>JAQUIJ010000042.1 GCA_028683385.1 Prolixibacteraceae bacterium
GACCGCTGAGGGTTATGACACACTTAAAGACGAACTCACCTATCTGATTCGTAAGCATCGACCTGAAATTACTGAGATTGTGTCGTGGGCGGCAAGCCTTGGGGATCGCTCTGAAAACGCCGATTATAGATTATAACCCCTTAAGGTATACTCTTTTATAAAATTCCATTGTAAGTCAATAGCTTAGTAATAGTATATATACTATCAGTGTGTACTAAATCATATTCTGTTACGAATTAGCCCCCGATTTTTTTGAAAAAACTGTAATGCCACACATCTAATGATGTATTACTACTAACTCTATTTATCAAAAATATATGAAGTTTTAAGTATGTCTGAAAAAAATTATAAAATAGTAGTTAACAGTGAATTAGAGAATTTCATTCCGAACTTGTTTAATGATTACTGGGATTTCTTAGATTTTAGCAATCTTAAATATAGATATACCTCTAGCGCCATACAAGAAAAGTATGGGTTGACAGCAAGTGTTTATTATAAGGCTGTTAGAAGTAGTGGTTATTTAGAGTTCAAAGAATTAATGGATTGTGGAAAGTGCTACGCTAATATAAAAGTATACAATCGAAACGAAGTATTTCATTTGATAAAAAAGCGATCGCATTCCGAGCTCTTTTGTAAAACTTGTTACTCTATTAAGTTTAATGACTCATGCAAGATGTTAGTAAATAAGTTTTCGGAGAGCCTTCCTTTAGAGCTAATTGTTGAGAATAAAAGTAATGAATATAGCTTAAGCTATTTAGAGAAAATATTTTTATATAATCTTATAACGCAGTCTGATAGTCCTGAAGGAGAATATATTGAAGAGCATGTCTGGGAAAATTTTTTAGCACTAGAAGCTATAGGATTGGAAGATATAGTTAAAAGTATTTTTGATAAAGGTTATGTATATAATAAAAAATATGATGATTGTTTATTGGAGCAGCAAGTTTACATTAAGAAATTATATTACAGAAATGCAGAAGAATATTCTGATGAAGATACATTTAAAAATTTAAAGCTTATTGCAAATTTAGATTTGTCTAGTTATTTTTGTTTAAATATACCTGAGTTGTATAGTAATGTATCCTCATGGGCACATGCTCTTTATACTGAAATAGCAAATGCAAAATTAACAATATTTGACTGTAAAGAAATAGAAGCTTACTTGAAAACAAAGCGTCTAATGGAAGTTTATGAGCTGTTAGACTATACTTGCAGTTATTGGAATGTCCCTATAGTTAAAGATAATGCTCTGGAATTTGAGCTTTTAAGAATGATTATTAATTATGATTTAAATTGTTGTTTTGCTATTATTTATTACCAAGCAAAAGAGACTGGGGCTTTTTTAAATAAGATGGGGTCGGAAGTTACTAATCAGCAAAGATTCACCAAGAATCATCTGCTTAGAATGAGAGTATCTTCATATATGGATTATCTTGAGAGAAAGAATGAAAAGCCCAAACACCCCAGACCATTGCCTTTAGATTGGGTTACTTCTGAGATTGAGTTGTTTGTTAGTATGAATATTATAAAGGGCTATCAGAAGTGGGAAAAGTACACGCCTGAAGAAATTACTTCAGAGTGGTTGGCAGCGCTAGATATAGACGCTTGAAGTTAATAGATATAGATTTACAAGATTACTATTTTTATGAAATTATAAAAATATAGCTTGATAATATAGGTAAGTGGCTTAAAGTAAAGTTTTAGAAGCTGTAATTAGATCTGTGTGGACTTCCCCTGAAAAACTAGACGCTCCTTAAGCTTAGAATAAATTTTTAGGGGAACATCATGTTGGGTTAAGTATGAACTCACCACCATCAACGCCTTGCTCATGAATAAATTCCCATTTAGCAATAAAAGGTTCGATGTCAATTTGGTTTAGTGTGGCAAATAATTTCTGGTACCAAAACGACCATTCTTTTCGCTTCAAGGTATCAGCATTTTTAAGACGAGCTTCGTCGCTTATTCTGCTTACAAGATGAGCTGAATCTCTTGGATGAATTTCATCTTCGATAATCTGTTCTAGAGAACGAAATTGACCTTCAACACGACTTCGGATTTCGTAGACCTCATCCCATGTGCCGAGCTTATCCAGAGTTACTGGATCATGAGTATTCCATTCAACCTTGATTTTGGGTTCCGGGTCTCGTAGGTTGTCGATTGTAATATCAATAAAGTTTTTAGCTTCTTCGTTGTATGGATAAAACGCCAAACGGTTAGTCCCGTTTTTATGTTTAAACAGATCTTTTGCCTTTTTAGCGTCTTGATTACAGACATCACACATTGGGATTAAATTGTCTGGATGCACAGCAAAAATAGGGTATTTTGATTTGCATAGCTGGTGGTCGTAGTCAGCACGCCACTGATCCCCGCCCGGTACACCTGCCCTGAACGCTGCAAGCTCTTTCATTCCGCAGGTTTTGCAAATATTTCCATTTATTGCCTGGTCTCGGAATGCATTGAAATGTGCAGTGATGTTAGCACCACCAGCCGCAGTAATAATCGGTATTAAGTCTTTCGTCGCGCAATACAAGTGGGTTGAAATAGTTTTAAGTGCATCACTGCACGGCTGGGGTAAAAAACCTAATAGGTCTCGATTAGGGGTGTGAAAAAACGCCTGCAAGTCTTGATGGTCTCGCACTGCCTCAAATAATTGCTGCTTCTTTATGTGCCCAGCAACGTGTAGTTCTCTAAATATGCTTTCAAAATTTTCGCGAGTTTTAGTATTGTCCCAACAAGCTTGCCCCACGGGGCTACTAGTAAATAGCGCTTGGTTAAATGTATTTGCAGTTACTGAGTGCTCTAGGAAATACAGCAACTCAGTATTGAGTAATCTAAATACCTCAAAGCGAGGCGTGTTGGGCTCTAATCGAAACAACATTACTGGCTTAACCTGCTTATCAAATAGGCTCTTTCTGCAGATAAGCCCAGGTTTTCTTCAATCCACTCTCTAGCGTGGCTGTCACCTTGCTCCAGCTGCTTACGAATTTCGTCAATAACGCTCTGAGATATCAATGAGCGAAGCTCAAATAAGTCCTTAATCAGCACGTCAAATGAAGCACCATAAGTTTCATTCTGCACCATCCGCATACCGATCAACCCGTTATTTTCTCTATGGAACTGATACACATTATTTCGCTTAAGCGAAGAAACCATAAAAGGGGAGTGGGTGGAAATAAATAACTGGACCTCTTCATTATCTGCGTCTATAGCATCTTCAATATATGAGTAAAAATGGGTGCGCCACGACGGGTTTAGGTGGGTTTCAGGCTCATCTAAAAGAAACAGTGCCTTACTATTATCAGAACTGAACAATCTAACCAAGCTCAGTACTTCTAACAACTGAGCCTCACCATCTGATAAATCATCGTACTCAACAAAGCTATCTACGCCATTGGTGAGCGTCAATTTTTGAATTGTGATGGGTAGTTTGGTTTTAAGCGGTTTTTTGATACTGCCAAAGAAATCATCTTTCTTTAACATGTTGGTATTCTGCCTTCCCCATTTCTTTACACCGAGTTGCTGCGCCTTAAATAATCGCTTAAAAAAAGTAAGCGGTTGGCCGTAGTTCAGCTCATGAAAACGGGATCGTACTGAATCCTGTGTCAAATCAAAAACAATATCACCAGATAGGTAATCCAGTTCAAAGCGTTCGTATAAATCTT
>JAQUIJ010000004.1:0-27315 GCA_028683385.1 Prolixibacteraceae bacterium
TCATAGCCTTGCATTAAAAAAATGCAAAGTTACTTTTCATTTCAAATCAAAAAGTCAAAGAACGCCTGTAAATATATTTATATCAATAAGTTACAACGAAAAATAAAAAATTAACGCACCATCAGTAGTTTGAATTAATAAAAAGTGAAGTCATATTACTTCCACCATTGGTTGTTCCTCCATCATCTTTCAGCCCCGTTAATCTGAAAATCCGGTTCAGGGTGGTTGTTGGTGAATCACTGCTGTTGTAATAACTCAGATTGTTCAAAACCGTTTGCAGACTTTCCGCCGACATGGAGCCTCCAGTAACTGAGACAGCAGCAAACCAAACAATATCAAAGGAAACAGAAACGTGGTAAGTCAGGTTGTTTGTTGCGGTTGTTCCCGAATTGCCAGCGGTGAGTGCGATATAAGTTCCATCAATGACCACCTGCTCTGAAGATCCATCCTGTAATTTATTTACTGTAAAGGCGAATTCAGAAAACGTCTGTCCGGATTCAAATGTTGACGCTGTTGCTCCAGAATAAACTTTTGTTGCTGGTCCGGGCTCTACAAAGGTCGGATTGGTTGCGGTAATTATTAAGGTTGGCGGATCGTTAACAGCAGCGGCATTGATTGTAACTGTTGAAACGGCGCTCGTAAAAGCGATGGCATTTTGAACTGTGACTTGAACTGACCGATTTCCAAGGTCGATCTCCGAATTATTGGAGTAGCTTACATTTTGAATGAGAGTAGCTATCAGGGCAGTGGTTGCACTGGCATTAAGATCTACAAGTAGGTCGTGCCCGTCCTGCCCGTCTTTTCCGACGGCAATGGTGCCAATAACAGTTCCATCGATGGAAACCGAACTTCCGGCTGCCATTCCACTGCTCAGAACAACTGTGGCAGAAGTCTTTATTAAAAGAGATTCTGTGGCTGATGCAGAACTGATGGCAACTGTCAGGTTACCGCCGTTAAAACCCGAATCCGAATTATTAATTACAGTTGCGTCGCTACCACTATCAATCAACAAAGGGCTGTCGCCTTCTTTAAACAAACCTGAATCACCATTCAGGTTTGTAATAACCGGGTTCCCGGAAATAACCGAAACAGACGAAGCCACAGTCAATTCGGCGGTGTCATCTCCGCCATTATCAGTTCCCCCACTATCGTTCAACGTTGTAATTGTTACCACTCTATCCGCTTCTGTTAAGTCAGCATTGTTGTCTTTATAGCCCAATGAGTTGATCAGTGTTTGCAAATTTGCAACTGAAAGCGAAGCACTTGTGATGCTAACTGTAGCGGTTGATCCGGAAACTGAAACGCTGTAAGTCAGACTGTTTACACTGCTTGTTCCTGTTGTTCCGTTTGTGAGTAATATCAAACTTTCATCCAGAAGCAGATATTCAAAACCACCATCGGTTACGTTTGACACTGTAAGTGTTAATCCTGTAAAAGTTTGTCCGGATTCAATGGTTGAAGCTGATGCGTTGGAGAACAATGAAACGGTGGAATTGCCTTCAATAAATATTGGATTGCTGGCCGTTGCAGTTAAAGTGGGTGCATCGTTGGTAACAGATGTCGAAATGGTTACAATTGCAGCATCACTTGTTAATGAAAGTGCATTCTGAAGTGTTAAATAAATCGAGCGTGTTCCCAGTGAAATTTCTGAAGTGTTACTATAACTAATATGATGCAGCAAGGTTCCGACAAGTTCATCGGTTGCGTTTGCATTAAACGAAATTACCAAATCACTCCCCATTCTACCAGTCTTTCCGGTTGCAATGCTCCCGATCGTTGTACCTCCAATGGTAATTGTACTACCAGAATTCATCCCATTACTCAAAACCAGATTTATGGAAGGAGTTATTTGGGTGAATTCTGAAATACTATTTGCGCCGGATACAGTGAGCTTTCCGCCATTAAAATCTGAATCAGGATTACTTACAGTGCCATTTTCCCCATGGTCGATTGCCAAAGGGGCATCCCCCTCTATAAAAGTACCACTGTCACCATTCAAGTTAGCTATAACAGGTTTGCCTGATTCTGTAGTAACGGTTTGTACACTTCCGTAAGCTGTGCCCAAAGAATTGGAAGCATAAGCCCGCGCAAAATAGGATGTGCTACGCAATAATCCGGTAACCGATTGAGAGAACGAACCCGTACCGCTGCCAATCTGAACTTTGGTATCAGAAATATCGGGGGTGCCAGATAATGAATAAACCACACCATGCTCGGTTACAGTTGCGCCGCCGTCGGAACTTACAGTACCTCCAACTGTAGCTGAAGTAGCATTGTAGGTACTGATCGCCGTAGTTGAAACAGTTGGCAATGTAACCGTCGCACCACCGTATTCAAAAGCTCCTATATCAGTTGCTCCGTTTCGCGCCTTCCCACGCTGGTCAGTGGTTGGCGCCCCGCTACCGATGGCTGCATCAATGGCAAAACTTCCCGAAGAAAGAGCCAGTGTATATGTACCGTTTATGGAACTGTTTTCACCGGGGGCGGATGCGATATTCAGATTCTGATTGGCCAAAACTGCATTATTCCGGGTCCATTGTGTACCAGCCGATCCATCAGCCTTGTAATTGTATAAAATATCGTTTGAATTGGTAAATCTCCAATTCCCGGAGACATTGGTCTGAGTTTGCTTCTCAATTACATTGTACCCATTGTCGGTTAAAACTATGTTATTTATAACATTATAATCTGAGGCAGAATTAACCGCCAAAATGGTGTTTAGCATTTCAATACTCCCTGAATTAATAGAAATGCCCGTACCATTATTTCGGGATATTGTACTGTTTGTTATCTTGAGGTTGCCCATATAACAATATATACCAGCACCACTGGGTGCACCATTAGAAGCGATTGTGGAATTTACAATAGTTGCGCTTCCATTTGAAATATACAATCCGCCACCTTCAGTTTCGTTACCTGATACGCTATTCCCAATAACAGAACAAGTGGTAAGTGAAAGGTTTCCACGATCTGAATAGATTGCCCCACCTTGTGAAGCTGAAAAACTATTTTTAATTTGAACATTCAGGAGGGTTAAATCTCCTAGATAATTATAAATAGCCCCCCCAGCAATTGATGCATTGCCATTTTGAATGGTCAAATCCTTGATAGTAAGTTTATACCCTCCATATAGTTGTAAAATCGGATTAGGGCCGGGTCCTTGTAAGGTAGGACATTGTATAATTGTTTGACTAACCCCCTGCCCCTGAATGGTTATGTTAGTTATAACCCGAAAGTCTATTAATCTATATCCCACCTCCAAATTATTTTCAGTAAATGTTTCTGCTGCCAGATTGATAATATCACCATTATCGCACACCGCCAAAGCTTCGGCTATGGTGGTATAATCGCCGGAAGAACCAACATTGATGATTTGTTTGAAGTTAATTTCAATGTTGCTTTTGATATAGTTTGTAACGGCTAAAGCATAACCCTCACCAAAAGCCGAATTCTGAAAAGTAAATTTCAGGTTCGAAATGTCGTTGGCATTGGTGTGCGCAGTGGCTGTACCTGTGAGTACTGCAACAAGTGTAAGATTACTTGTTTTTAAAATCCTTGCGTTGAGACCTGCCGGAAGATTTGCAACCACCACTTTACCGGCAACCACAAAATCGTCTCCAACTTCTCCAGTAAACGAATCCCCGGTGGTGTTGCTATAGGTGATGATTATGGTGTTGTCAATCGTGCCATCGTTCTCAGGCGATTCGGTAAACTTGGATGTGCTATACTCCAGACTTCAGGCAGCCTCAACGTTCGTGCCCAGTAAGAGAATTGCTACCACTAAATAAAAATAGGTTTTCATTTGCACTGAACTTATGTTATGAAAATTTCAGAATCGCAGTTTTAAATGACTAAATCAGTTCAGTAATCTCCCATATCAAAAACTCAACGAAAAAGTTTTTTGAAAACCAGTTTTATATCAGGCCTGATTCTTATTTTGCTTCTGGCTGGCTCTTTCAGAAAAATTACAAGCCTTACAGTTCTTTGGTTCGCATTTTTATGCCGCTATGCATTTGAGACAGAACTCCCTGATACATTACTAAACAATGGAATAGTAAACGACACCGAGGCCCCGGTTTCATTATTTTTTATTTCCAAATTTCCCTTGTTTCTTTGAATAATTAGCAAGGAAGTCATTAGTCCAAATCCGGTACCATGCTGTTCTAATTTCTTCCGATTAAACTGATTGAATGCTCCAATGTCAAGTGGACTATTCTCCTCGACCGGAAATCCCATCCCTTGATCTGTAATATCGACTTTGTAGTATTTGCCAGTAGATCTACCGCAAATAGTTATCATTGATTTTGATTCTGAAAATTTGAATGCATTATCTACAATTTCTTTAACGACAAATTCCAGATCATCTGGATCAATCTGTAAATGAGCATTTTTAACATCCAGAATCAAGTCTGCTTCTCGATGGTGTCGTTCGGCAACCATTTCCGAGATCGGCGAAATTACCTCAAAAGCATCACAAATTAAATTGCCTGCAGATTGCTTATTTGTACTTTCAACAATATTCGATAAATAGTTATTTGCAAGGTTATGAAGTCTGTTCCCATTACACTCAATGGCGGCCGCCATTTCCCTCAGCTCCAACATGTTGAAACTGTCAGTTCTTTCTTTTATAAGACCCGAAAATCCCAAAATCACGTGAAGAGGTGTATACAATTCGTGGGTTAATGAAAAAATAATATTTTCCCTTAACTCATTAAGTTGTGTTCTAACATAGTTTTTATGCTGCCTGGCTTTCTCAAGTCTGGCCGAAATTGATTTTTTTAAAATACTTTGAGAAACTGGTTTAATTAAGTAATCATCAGCACCCAAATCCATACCTTTCCTAATATTGTCATTTTCTGATAGAGCAGACATGAAGATGAAGGGTACTTTAAAATCTAATGGATTTGCCTGAATTCGCTCTTTGACTTCATATCCATCGATATCTTTCATCATAATATCGCACATAATTAAATCTATATTACGAGACATCGCAATTTCAATTCCTCGTTTGCCATTTTCAGCACCTATAGCCTCGTATCCTTCATTTCCAAGAAAATCCAGAATTTCTTCTCTTAAAGGATCGTTATCCTCGATATATAGAATGGTTTCCATAGAATTTTGAGCAATAATAGAATGATACCAAGTTACAACAACCCTAAAAGGATAACTATCGAAATACGGGACATTTTGTAGACTACAGATAAGGTATTTATTCTTATAACAGAATCTGACTTTGCGATATGTCGCTCTTTGGGTAAAATCTGAGTGATTGTCGCGAAAAGATTGATAAAAATTAGAAAATTCTGGAGGCAATTCGGGATTTGAACTGATTTTATATATCATAAAAAAAATAATAGTGTCTACAAATTGTCTATTTGAGTGAATACCTGGAACGTCGTAAATTTAATCATGAACAAGATTCGAATTTTCAACCAAAATATTCAATGTAATCAATTGATTATAAATACTCTTTGTAAATTATATACGATAAATACATTGAAGCTATTTTGTAACTTAAAAAACATGAAGAGGTTAATTTGTGGCACGATTAAACTGAAGCAGTTGCTTGTCGTATTTATTTTTTTAAGCATTAGCGGCCAATTATCAGCTCAAACCATTACTATTTCGACAGGTGGAGAAACAGGAACTTCTGGTACAAACTGGAGCACATCAGGCACAAATCCGGTGACTATATCTGCCTCCGGAGATGCCACAATTAATACTTCGGTTGTTCAGGATTATTTAAATAGTGGCGTAAGCGTTATTATAAATGCAACAACAGACATCAGATTATCCAATGCTATTTCCAAAACAAAGGGAACAGCTTCCCTTACTTTTCAGGCCGGAAGGGATATTTTTATTCAGGCAGGTATTAGCAGTAGCGGAAGTTCGTTGCCGTTAACGTTTAATGCGGATAGTAATGATGATAATTTAGGAGCCATTGCAGTATCAGACAATTTAAGCACCAATGGAGGTGCTATTACATTTGAAGATGATATAACCTTTAATGGTGTAGCAGCTCAGGCAATAAATTCGGGTGCAGCAGCCATTGCTTTTAACGGTGAGGTAATGCTAAGCAATACTAGTGGCGTTACGTTAACGGCCAGTGATTATGACATTTCCTTTAAAAAAGCTGTGAACTCGGGAAACAGTTTTGCACTCGATGCCACTGCAAGAACATGGAATGATGCCTATACTGCTCATTCTTCAACCAACAGTTACCTTGCCACTATAACTTCAAGAATGGAACTGGCAGCTGCAATGGCTGTTGTACCATCTGGTGGCGCCTGGTTGGGTGGATCTGACCAGGAGACGGAAGGAACCTGGAAATGGGTAACCGGTCTGGAAGCAGGAACCATTTTCTGGACCACTGCTTTGTCGCAGGGAATTAAAGGATATGTTGGAACAAACGGAAGCTTTGTGAACTGGAATACTGGTGAACCAAATAATTCAAGCGGCAACGAAGATGCCTTACAGATAAGAAATAACACCGATGGTTTTTGGAATGATTTGCCAGCGACTATAAGTACATTGGCTTCCGTAGTGGAGACACAATTATCCCCTTCTCCGTTAACCATCAACGCAGGTGCCGGAAAGGTTACTTTTGGCGGTGCTGTAGGCGCAAGTAACCCGTTAAAAACATTGACTGTAACTGCCGCAACAACGGCCATTAATGGTGGTAGTATGACCACGAATGCCGATGGGACACATGGGGGATCGGGTACGCAGAGCTACTCCGGCAACATTACGCTTGGCAGTGCCAGCACCACCTTGTCAATGTTAGACACACCAACCGATTTTACTCTAAATTCAGGAAAAACAATCACCAATCAATCAGGCGGTGATGCAGCACTGACCATTAAAACTACTGCGGGGATTATAACTGGAGCTAACAGTATAATTTCTTCTTCTACCGGAAAACTGAACACCATTTTATGGGCCGATACCGATGCCAATGGAGGTGGTATTTTCGTTAATGCCGGTGCTTCCATTACCAGCAATGGCGGTGATGTAACCTTGTCGGGCGGTACTGATTACACTACCGGTTATGCCCGCGGAACATCGGCTACAGTTTGGAGTGGTGTCAGAATAGACGGCAGTATTAACTCTGGCACCGGTTCGGTATTGCTTAGGGGACAAATAGGTGATATCCCTGCCAATCAGAACACCCTTAGCCCGGGCGGTGTGTTTATTGTTCCATCAGGCTCGGTCACAGCTACTAGTGGAAACATTACACTGGCAGGCTACGTTGGCACCAATGTCGGTTCGGGCAATGCATTGCGGGCTATCCGGCTGGGTGATGGCATCGCCAGTGTGGGGCAGGCGAGTATAACCACAACCAGTGGAAACATTTCGCTAACCGGCACAACTGCACCAACGTATGCCGGGGCAGGCATACTGTTCGATAGTTCCAAAATCCAGAGTGGTTCGGGCAGTATCACGCTGACCGGCCAGCGTGGAGCTGGAGAACCAGATTTTTTAGTTAACTCGGGCTCTGATACACAAACGGTTTTTAACCAGATTATTTCAACTTCAGGAAATATTACAGTTAATGCCAACTTGCTGGAAGTGTGGGGAACTGGTAATTTGTACAGCCGATTCTCTCTGTCCGGCGCCGGGCAATTGATCATTCAGCCACGTACGGCAGGCACAACAATTGGTCTGGCCGGTGGCACCGGTACTCTCAGCCTGGATGCCAATCTTTTTTCTACTTGTTTCAATAATGGCTATTCAAATGTTACCATTGGCAATGCTACGGCAGGGAACATCACGATTGGCGGAGCTGTGAGTTACATCGATCCGCTTACCTTGTTAGCAGCTGGCAACATTGCTATCAATGGCAATCTCACGACTACCGCCAGCGCTACCGTTGTATGCAAAGCAGGTGGCGATATTACCCAGGCAGCATCCAAATCTGTCACTACCAATGGCGGCAATGTTATTTACTGGGCGGATTCGGATGCTTCTGGAGGCGGAGCCATCAGCATGGGTAGCGCCAGCAGCATTGCTACCAGCGGTGGTCACCTCTGGATGGGTGGTGGTTCTGGCTCAACTACCTGGAACGGTTTGACTGTAGGTGATGGTTTTGCACAAAGTGCTTCTTCGTCCGCCGTTGTGCTTGTATCTCCCTCCATTTCAACAGGAAACGGGAATATTTCGATATCAGGAAAAAGCACTTCCACATCTATCGATTCTTATGGGATTTTTGTCAATGGAGGAACTTTAACCACTACAACTGGTAACGTTTCACTAAACGGAACCGGAGGAAGCTCAACCAGTAATCCTTCCAATTGCGATGGCATACGTCTGGATGGAACCCTGCAAACAACAACGGGCAATATTGATTTGGCGGGAGTATCAAATGCCCAGGTGCAATCGGAAGGGATAGCAATTGAATCGAACGGAAAGGCACAAAGTACTTCAGGAGGGGCATTATCGTTAAAAACAGATATTATTTATCTGGGCGGAACAGGTATTCAGCTGCAAAGTACCGGTACATTAACAATTAGTCCATACAATTCCACTACCACTATAGGAGTAGCTGGGGCAACCGGAATGCTTACGTTGCCTGCCACTTATTTCACCAGTCGGATTGCTGATGGTTTTAGCCAAATCACTATTGGAGGTAGTACACAAAGTGGCAACATCAATTTAAACAGTGTGACTTTCAGGGACAATATGCGTTTGCAAACTACCGGAACTGTTGGTGTAAATGCCGGGCAAACGATAACAGCAACAGGCATTAAACTACAGATTGACAACACACTGGGTATGGGAGCAGGATCTAGTATAATCAGGTAATAATTTTTGCAAAAACCAGTAACCATTGCGTATGAAAAAATATTTACTTCTGACATTACTAACTTCATTTTTATTGACTGCACAGGCGCAAGACCCGCGCTGGGGCTATGCTTTGCAATTTAATGGAACGACCAATTTTGCTACTGCCGATGCCTTGTGTGCACGACTGGTAGGGAAAGATTTTACGATTGAATTTTGGTTTAAACTAAGTGGGACTCCTTCTGATTTTAATGCGTTGGCTGTATTTAATCCTCCAAGTGCAGACGTCACTGACAATCGTATTGAAACGGGTGTTGGTTATGGCGCTGACCAAAAATTTTACGTCTACTCGCCCAATTCAGGCACGGTTACCACTTACGGTACAACGACTATTACTGTTGGTACCTGGTACCATGTTGCCATTACCTATACTTATGCTACTGGCAATATTGTGGCGTACCTTAACGGACAACAGGAACTGACAAAAACAATTCCGGCAAGTGACAAGATACAATCCAACGACCGTTTTTCTCTGGGTCAGGAATGGGATAACTCATCACGTTCGGCATTATTTCATGGAGAGTTAGATGAAGTACGAATCTGGGACGATATTCGGACTATTTCGGAACTAAATTACAACCGGTATAGTGAGTTAGCTGGAACTGATGCAAATTTATTGGCTTATTATAAAATGAGCGATGGCAGCGGAACTTCCCTGACCGATGATTCGCCAAACAGTTATACTGGCACCCTGTTAAATGGTATTGCCTGGGTTACATCAACTGTACCTCATCCATATTCAGGTGGAACGGGAGTTTCGGGCAGCCCTTACCAAATTGCTACCGCGGCCAACCTGATTTACCTTTCGCAACACAGCGAAGACTGGACCAAATCCTTTATTCAAACAGCGAATATCGATTTTGGTGGTGATGAAACCCTCGTTGACTGGAATGGTGATGGAACTGCCGATGGCAGTGGAACTGTTGGGTTCTCGCCGATTGGAAATAGCACAACTGCATTTAGTGGTGACTACAATGGTCAGGGACATACAATTTCGAATTTATATGAAAACAGATCAAACTCATCTTATCAAGGTCTTTTTGGTACAACCAGTGCCGCCGGGATAAGTAATTTAGGACTGATTAATATAGATATAACAGGGAATCAATTTTCGGGAGGGTTTGCTGGTACAACCGGCAATTCAACTGCAATCACTAATTGTTATGCTTCAGGTAATGTTACAAATTATAGTGGTTATTCGGGTGGGTTTGTAGGATGGATGTATCAACCATCATCCATTTCAGGATGCTTCGCGAGCTGTACTGTTTCAACAAATGCCGGTACTACCGGGGGGTTTACCGGAGGACTGAACCAACCAACATGCACCTTAATCAACTGTTACAGCAGAAGCAATGTGGTGCGTAGGTCTGGCGATTCAAATACAGACCTTGCACCGTTTGCATCAGCCAATTGGGGTGTTATTACAAATTGTTATTCTACCGGAACCGTATCAGTACAGGATGGTTCGGCTATTACCGGGAAAGGTTTTCTTAGCGGAAATGGTGGTACGGTATCAAATTGTTTCTTTGATGCCACCACTTCCGGCCAGACCGACTCATACGCTACCGCAAAAACCACTGCACAAATGAAAACCCAATCGACCTTTACCAACTGGGATTTCACCACTACACCAGTGTGGAAAATACAGAGTGGTAGCCAAATTTCATATCCTTATCTGAACTCGATTACTTACGATCCTCCGGGTGCTTCACCTGCAGTAAACCCAATACCGGGATTGGAATCTCTACTAATCAGTGTAACCTGGGTAGGAGGAACAACAGGAGCGACAACCGATTGGAATACTGCTTCCAACTGGAGTCCTGCAGTAGTGCCCACAGCAACTATTGATGCAACCATTCCTTCCAGCGGAATTACAAACTACCCGGTAGTTGCCAGCGGAACAAATGCAACAGTAAAAAACCTGATCAATAATTCGACAGTAACAAACAGCATAATAATAAATACAGGAGGTAAACTGACTGTTTCAGGAAGTTATACAGCGGTTAGCGGTGCAAAAATTAAGGTGGGGCAGTAATTCATCTTTAATAAGAAAAAAGATAATGAAAAATATTTTTCACATAATAAAAACAACTGAAAATTCAATGATAGAAAAGAATCTTTCCGGGCATAAAGGGTTGTTAGTTGTATTCATGTTTATTTCTCTGATTTCACCTGCCCAAACGGTATATAATTATACCTATACTGGCGCAGCTCAATCTGTAGAATTACCAGCTGGTACATATCAGTTAGAAGTATGGGGTGCGCAAGGAGGAGGAACCGGAGCTAATTACTGGGGCGTTGGTGGTAATGGCGGATATTCAAAAGGAGCAATAAGTATTTCAACAACAACTACTTTATATGTATATGTCGGACAACAAGGTTTTCAATCTGGTTCAACGGCTGCATTTAATGGTGGTGGTACCGGAAATCCAAATGTTAGTGGAGATGGATTTACCGGAGGTGGAGCAACCCATATTGCTAAAAGATCAGGATTGTTATCCACTTTGAGTTCTTATGTGTCAGATATATATATTGTTGCCGGTGCCGGAGGAGGTGCGGGAGGTAATAATAGTACTAATTATGGGACTGGTTACGATCCAGATGGTGGATATGGTGGAGGATTAACCGGCGGTAATGGCGAATTATCCAATCAAAGCAGTATGCGTGGAAGTGGTTCCGGAGGAACACAAACAGACGGAGGTGCCTCAGGTGTTACAGGTGATGCATATGAAACACCTTATATTGCAGCTGGTTTTGGAATTGGCGCATCATCAAACAGAAATACCGAGGATGCAATTCAAGGTGGCGGTGGCGGTGGTGGCTATTTTGGTGGTGGTGCTGGTTCTCATAGAGGAGGTGCCGGAGCGGGGGGATCATCCTATATAGGGGGTGTAACTTCCGGAGTTACCTACGCAGGAAATGCTTCTATGCCAAATACATCAGGAGGTACTATGACCGGAAATACAGGCTATGGCTATGCAAGAATTACCTTTATTAGTTCAGTTACCTGGGTAGGAGGAACAACAGGAGCGACAACCGACTGGAATACTGCTTCCAACTGGAGCCCGGCAGTGGTGCCAACCTCAACCATTGATGCAACTATTCCTGCAACAGGAATTACATACTACCCGGTAGTTGCCAGCGGAACAAACGCAATAGTAAAAAATCTGACCAATAATTCGACAGCAACAAACAGTATAATAGTAAATACAGGAGGTAAGTTAACGGTGTCGGGAACATATACAGCTGTTAGCGGTGCAAAAATTAAGGTAGAAGGAACGATATTACAATAATAAACAAGGGTTGATAAAATAATTTGATAAAGATGATATGAAACAATTTCTACTTTTAATAATAATGAGCCTGGTAATAGTACAGGTACAGGCACAAAGTTATTCCGGCGGTTCCGGAATTTCGGGCAGCCCTTACCAGATTGCTACCCCAACCGACCTGATTTATCTGTCACAACACAGCGAAGACTGGAACAAATACTTTATCCAAACGGCAAACATCGATTTTGGTAGCGATAAAACACTTGTGGACTGGGATGGAGATGGCACTGCCTCATGGGACGCAGGAGATCAACCAGGGTTTTCGCCCATTGGGAATGGCGCCACCGCGTTTACCGGTAATTATGACGGAGGTAATCACACAATACGGTATCTGCATATCAATCTACCTGGAGCAGGTACGCCTACCGGATTCTTTGGACAGACCAATGCTGCATCCATCAGCAAGGTAGGATTGGTTGATGCATCGGTAACCGGTGGCTACGATACCGGGATATTGGCAGGTAATTCTTCTACTGCTACAATTTCAACATTCAATAATTGTTACAGTACCGGCAGTGTAAGTGGCATTATGAACACGGGAGGGCTGGTTGGGATACTCCAATCTCAGTCAACGATCAATAACAGTTACAGTCTTGCCAGCGTTAATGGAACTTTCAGCGCGGTTGGCGGTCTTATTGGACAAATGGCATCATTGTCAGTTGTTAGCAACTGTTACAGTGCTGGCATAGTTACAGCTTCGGGTGGTACAACACATGTTGGCGGCTTTGTAGGATACAAATCTGGAGGTACAGTTTCCAATTCGTTCTGGGACAAACAAGCCTCCGGGCAAACAACCAGTGAGGCAGGAACCGGACTCACTACCGCCCAGATGAAAACCCAGAGTACGTTTACCAGCTGGGATTTTGTAACGGCTCCAATCTGGAAGATTAAAACCGGTGATTATATTTCTTATCCGTATTTAAACATAATTACCTACGATACGCCGGGAACGACTCCCGCAGTAAACCCCATACCGGGTCTTGAAGATGCCCGGATGATATTAACGTACACCGTAACGGCCGGGGCAACCATTGGACTTCCATTATTCGGAACGGTTAGTGTAACCATCGACTGGGGTGACACCTCCACTGAAACGCAAACAACGACAGGTTTTAAATTCCATACCTATACAAATGCAGGAACCTATACAGTAAAAATTTCAGGAACGCTTACTCGCTTTGGCGAAGCTCCTTTCGCTACAGGTTACCATCCTGAGTATCTGACCGCAGTAAACAGTTTTGGATCAGTTGGTTTAATCTCGCTAGCTAATGCTTTTAAGGATGCTACTAATTTAACCGATGTGCCTGATAAATTGCCTGCTTCAGTTACATCATTAAGCAATACCTTTTTTAATGCTTCAAAATTAAACGATGCGGATATAGGCTCTTGGGATGTGAGTCATGTAACTAATATGGAGAGCATGTTTTCCTATGCATCTGTTTTCAATCAGAATATCTCTTCATGGAACGTGAGTAATGTAATTAATATGAATAGTTTATTTTCCAATGCCTCTAAATTTGACCAACCTATCGGCAGTTGGAATGTTGGGATTGTAACAGACATGGCAGGTATGTTTAGCTACGCATCTGTTTTCAATCAGGATATCTCTTCATGGGATGTGAGCAAGGTAACCGATATGAGGTGGATGTTTTACAAAGCGTTTCCGTTTAACCAAAACCTGGGAAACTGGAATATTGGAAACGTCACCAATATGCAGAACATGTTTAGTAGTGATATTGCTTTGTCAACAACCAATTACAATGCCTTATTAAACGGCTGGGCAGCATTAGTCCCGAATTTAAAAACCGGAGTAACTTTAAGTTCAGGTCCTTACTATACATCGGCCGCCGCTACAGCGCACCAGACACTTACTGGCACTTACAGTTGGACTATATTGGATGCCGGCCTGTTGGGTGCCATTTCCAGCATTACCGCTTCCGACAGTAATCCCTGTTCGGGGACATCAATCACATTAACCGCTGCGGGAACATTAACCGGTTACACCGTTCACTGGTACACCGGCAGTTGCGGCGGAACTGAGGTTACAACAGGCCTTTCGGGTACACACAGCGAAGTCATAACCGTGTCGCCCACCGCAACCACAACGTATTATGCCAAAACCGAAATAAGCGGTAGTTATAGTGCCGATTGTGCCTCGGCCACCATTACCGTAAGTCCGCTCCTCCAATACCGCAGTAAGCAAACCGGAAGCTGGACCACAGCTGCCAACTGGGAGCAATACAACGGAAGCAGTTGGGTAGCTGCCACAAGTTATCCCGGGGAAATAAGCAACGGTTGCAGTAATCCATGGGTTACGATACAGACAAGCCACCTCATGGAAATCAGCAACGCAACAATCTCAATTCCTAATCTGGAAATTAAAAACACGGGAAAACTAACAGTTAAGGCATCTGGGAAAATAACATTAAGTAATCAACTAATTCTTGAACAGAACAGCACAGGAGCAATAGTAATTGAATAAGCGAAAAAGTATGAGATTTTTTAATTGGTTAACGGACAACATTAAACTAATCGGAATAAAGATTTTGGTCGGCTTTACATTAACGGTTGGATTGCACATTTTCTTTGTGACAAATGTGTATGCCCAGGAATTCGGATGGGGTGATTTTCCATTGACTTACAATGGGACAGGTGTCTCCATAGACACAAATGGTGGCGTCTATTCTGGGGTTTATCAGGGACAGTGTAATGTCAATGGAGGGACCAAAGCTAATTCTATTGGACTGAACGGATCCAATATGTACGTCAAGTTTATATTCAATAAGTCCGTAAACAATGTTGTTATTAAGATTGGTGCCATTGATGCGGGTCATAAATCGGTTTACACAACCAATGCAGGGACGACATCAATTTCCAAAATTGCGGGAGATTCGCAATGTTATGCTAACATTTCAGGCAATGTACTTACATACAGCGGCTTCACCGGATATGTCGACGACCGGATTTTAATTTCAAGTACAGTTTCATTTACTGAGTTGACGGTTACGCAGCCGGCCGATAATACTGACTACGCTTTATATACCTTGTATTTAGGTGATCTTATTGTAACTTCTCCTCCGGCCCCAACAAGTATATCGGCAAGTAATTCCACGATGTGTTCAGGAAGTAATACACAACTCACCGCCAATGGAGCACAGGGTACGGTTCATTGGTACAACGGCAGTTGCGGCGGAACCGAACTTACAACAGGCCTTTCCGGTACAAACAACGAAGTGTTAACCGTTTCGCCCACCGCAACCACAACTTATTATGCTAAGACCGAAATAAGCGGTACTTACAGTTCCGATTGTGCCTCGGCCACCATTACCGTAAGTCCGCTCCTCCAATACCGCAGCAAACAAACCGGAAGCTGGACCACAGCTGCCAACTGGGAGCAATACAACGGAGCAACCTGGGTAGCAGCCACAAGCTACCCGGGCGAAATCACCAATGCCTGTAACAGTCCTTTGGTTACCATCCTTACAGGCCATCAAATGGAAATCAGCGGTGTCAACGTCACCCTGCCAAACTTTAAAATGGAAGGCACCGGAAAGCTGTTTGTCAGGTCAACAGGTAAACTCTCTGTGAGCGGGTAATTGCAACTGGAGCAAAATGCAACTGGAGCAATAATCGTGGAGTAAGAAAATGATAAATACGAGTATGATAAAACGGATAGCAATTAAATATTGTATGGAAAGAAGCACGATGAAAATTACACCAATATTCATTGTACTCTTTTTTGTTGTTCTTTTCGCCTCTGAGGTAAAAGGCCAGGCTCTCGATTTTGATGGCGTGGATGATTACGCTTCAGCTTCCGGAGGGCTGGCAAACAATTCAAACTTTACGTTGGAGGCGTGGGTTAAACCCAGAAATTTTTCGAGCTACAACTGGGTGATTCAGGTTGGTGATGTTGCCCTGGGTGCATCGTCAAGCGGATACCTGACCTACCTGGTTGATGGTTCAACCTCCGGAAGTGTATCTACGCAATTAATTCCATTAAACACATGGAGCCATATTGCTTTGGTTTACAACAACGGTTCATACATACTATATTATAATGGCGTTGCATTAGCCTCTACTCCTCAATTCTCATATACAGGCAAGGCTCCGGATTATCTTGCCGGTTTTTATTTCAGCAGAAATGGTGGAAGTGAAGGTTGGTTTGGCGGCATTGATGAAGTACGTATCTGGAATGTTGCCCGAACTTCAGCAGAAATTTCTGCCAGTTACAACGCTCAGTTGGCCAACCCCACGGGGCAGACCGGACTGGCTGGTTACTACCAACTGAACGAAGGAACTCCCGGAGGCACCAATACCGGAATTACAAGTTTACTTGACGCATCCGGCTATGGTCATCCGGCCGCTTTAACCGGCTTTGCAATGACTGATGCCACATCCAATTATATCGGGCATACGTTTGCATCATGTGCCAACCCCACCGATGGCGGAACCATTGGAACAGCCCAAACCTTAGCTACGGGAAGTACTCCATCGGGTTTAACCCAAATTGTTGTACCTGCCGGAACTCCAGTCGGTACGCTACAATACAAATGGCAATCGTCTGTTACCAGTTCATCAGTAGGATTTTCCGATATCACAGGAGCCACTTCCACCTCGTACTCGCCAGGCGCACTCAGTCAAACCACCTGGTACAAACGTCTGGTAAAAGTTGACTGCGAAACTAGCTGGCTGGAATCGAATGTTATTGCCACAACTGCGGTTTCATCTGTTATCTGGACCGGTGCTACCAATACCGACTGGAACACAGCCGATAACTGGAACCCGGCAGTGGTGCCAACATCTGCCGTAGATGTAACAATACCTTCCGGCTTAACGAATTACCCTGTTATTAGTGCGTCAACCAATGCGCAGGTTAAAAATTTAACACACAACGGCACTGCTGAACAACGAATAACCGTGGAAAATGGTGGAAAACTTACCGTAAATGGCAGCTATACTGCCGTGAAGGGGGCGCAAATAAAAGTGGATGGACAATAAAATACAGAAAACATGAAAAGGATATTTTTTTTCGCGGTTTGGGTTTTGTTTCATTTAAATGGCAAGGCGCAACTAGCTCCCTGGAACTATGCATTGCAGTTTGATGGTGTGGATGACCACGTATCCATACCGCACAATGATGTATTCAATGTCACCAAAACAACCATCGAAATGTGGTTTTACTGGGAAGCAACAACATCTATCGCCACGCAATTTTTGATTGGTAAAGGAACTGAACAACTGGAGATACACACGGGGTACCAAGCAGAGGCTGCTGGACCGATTATTGAAAATTCACTCCGGTTTATACCCTCCACAGGTTTGTATTTCGATACTGATGCCAATGTTATTCAGGCCAAAAAATGGCATCATGTAGCCTTTGTGTACGACCCCGGCGTGACATATAAATGTTATATCGATGGGGTTGAAAAGAACCTGACAGTTCGAGGATCGAAGCCAACTACAACAGCCATTCACACGACAACTGATCCGCTGCTGTTGGGACAACGATATGGAGATATTATGCGCTTCGGCGGCATGCTTGATGAAGTAAGAATATGGAACACGGTTCGCACGCAAGCTGAAATTCAATCGGCCATGTACAGTAAGCTGGCAGGGAACGAATCTGGTCTGGTGGCTTATTATCAAATGAGCGATGGCAGTGGAACCTCTTTAACTGATGACTCACCAAACACCAATACCGGCACTCTGGTTAATGGCACAACCTGGGTAGGTTCGCCTGTTCCTTATATTACCTGGACGGGCGCCACCAGCAACGATTGGAACACTGCCTCTAACTGGACCCCGGCAGTGGTGCCTACAGCATCTATTGATGCAACTGTTCCTTCCAGCGGAATTACGAACTATCCGGTGATTGCCAGCGGAACAAATGCGACAGTAAATAACCTGACTATTAATTCAACAGCAGCAAACAGCATAATAGTTAATATAGGAGGTAAACTGACTGTTTCAGGAAGTTATACGGCTGTTGGCGGTGCTAAAATTAAGGTGGGCCAGTAATTTGATCTTTAATAAGAAAAAAGGGGAAAATTAAATATGAACTAGCTAAAATACAAATTATGAAGAAAGGACATCACAATCAAACAATCATCTTTCAGTCTAAGCAGATAGCGCAAACTAATTCACAAATGAACAGGCAGTTCAATGATTTTTCAGATCCATTAAAATATATCAAAAATTGAATTGAAAATCAAAAATCATACTATGAAGATTAACTACAATTTTAAATCAAACTATTTAACCAAAACGAATGCTTTGAAAGTCATTGCTACGGTATGGTTAATTGTACTTGGGCTGCAAGCAAATTCCCAGGTAAGTACAACCACTCCGGCCTCCCGATGTGGCAGAGGCCCAGTGGTTCTTCATGCTACGAAGACTACAGGAACTCTAAAGTGGTATACAGTACCATTTTACGGAACACCGATTACTGTTAGTCAAGGTGTTTCGGAAGATGGAACCACGTTTACTACGCCATCTTTGGAGGTGTCAACTACTTATTATGTCGATGAAGTTGATGCAACAAATTGCTCGCTAAATGAAGGGAGCAGGCGTGTTCCAGTAACCGCGACTATTAGTGCAAATTCTATTCAGGCAAATATATTTTACCAAAATACCACATTTTGTACGAGTGTTAGTACTCCCCAGACAGTTACCCGAACCGGTACTGCGGGAGGCGTTTATTCATACTCTGGAAGCGGGGGAACGTTATCGCTCAATACATCAACCGGGAGTATTACCCCAAGTACAAGTACGGTAGGTACCTATAATGTAACCTATACTGTAACTGCCGCCGAAGGTTGTGTCGAAGAGCCGGCTACTACGACTATTATTATAACTACAGCTCCGCTTACATCATCTATCTCTTACAGCGGTAGTCCGTATTGTACCACTCTCGCATCAGTTACACCTACCATAACCAATCCGAACGGAGGGGTATTTTCGGCAACACCATCAGGGTTGACTATTAATTCTGCAACTGGTGTAATCACTCCATCATCGAGTTTAGCCGGATCTTATGCCATCAGTTATTTTGTATCAGGTGCAGGAGGATGTGCTCCTCAAACAGCAACAGCAACTATTCAAATTGATGCTGATCCGGTGGGCGGTACCACCAGCGCTCTTGCTTCCGAAGTCAGCTCAGGAGGTTCAACAGTTATTACATTGAATGGAAGTCTTGGAAGTGTTCAATGGCAGTCCAGTACAGATAATTCAACTTACGCTGATATAAGTGGTGCCACAGGATTGTCATATACCACACCGGCACTTACTTCAACCACCTACTATCGTGCTGTAGTGACTAACGGTGTTTGCAGTGGGTCCAAAACTTCTACTGTTACCACCGTAGCAGTAAGTGCTGCTTCGGTAGCAGGAACTGTAACACTGAACGATTCGCATGTATGTTACGGTAATACTACCGGCCTGTCGGTATCAGGATATGTAGGTAATATACAATGGCAAAGAAATAATTCAGGCAGTTGGGTTGATATTAACGGCGAAACATCTTCTACCAGTACAACCACCGCATTGAATACAAATACAAGTTACCGTGTTATAGTGACCAATGGTTTAAGTGCACCTGCTGTTTCTAATGAAGTAACAGTAACAATAGACCCAACTTCAGTTGGAGGCACCACTTTTGGCAGTACAATATGTCAGGGGCAATCGGCAAATTTGTTCTTATCAGAATATGTGGGAACTATACAATGGCAGAAAAAAGCATCAGGTTCGTGGGAAGATATCAATGGTGCGACATCCGATGTGTATACTACACCAAATTTGACTACTACAACATTGTATCGTGCCAAACTAACCAGTGGAGTTTGTAGTGAAGCATTTTCGAACGAAGCTGAAATAACAGTTGATCCAACTTCGGTAGGTGGTACAGCCACAGCTACCGTAACAACTTTGTGCAGTGGAGGTGCCACCACTGTTACTCTTACGGGATATACCGGTACTATACAGTGGCAAAATAGTGAAAATAATCTTACCTGGGCTGATATTAAAGGTGAAAATGGTGCAATTTACACTACACCAACTTTAACTGCCACTACTTATTATCGAGCCACAGTAACCAGTGGTGTATGTTCATCATCCAATTCGTCTGTAGCAACAGTTACTGTGGTGGGAGACCCAACCCTTGCACAGCCGGCTAATGCCAGTATGTGCGCTGGTGGTAATATCACCCTTACAACATCTGTAACCGGAGGTACCGGAACCTATTCTTATCAGTGGAAATATTCGGCTGATGGTTCAACCAACTGGACTGATGTGGCTGATGGAACTCCAAGCCATACAACTTATAGCGGAGCAACCTCAACCAGCTTAACCATAACCGGCGATGGAAGTGAAACAGCACAAAACAATTATTATAAATGCGTTTTG
Source organism: Prolixibacteraceae bacterium (assembly GCA_028683385.1). Classification (GTDB taxonomy): domain Bacteria; phylum Bacteroidota; class Bacteroidia; order Bacteroidales; family Prolixibacteraceae; genus Aquipluma. The sequence goes on from JAQUIJ010000004.1 coordinate 20,574, forward strand.
GTAACCAATACACCTTCAGGTTGTGGATGTAATGCTGAAACATCTTCGGTAACTGTAACCAGCACTCCTGATCCAAGCTGGGCAACAATTACTTCTCCAGCAACTTCTATTACTTATGGTAGCTCGGTAACATTCAGTGCCACGGTAAGTTATGGATTGGGAGGTGCAATTTCCTGGATACGGTCAACTACATCCGGCGGCAATGGAGTAACAGTTACCAGTCCGGATAGCCCAACAGCGGTAGGGACTTATTATTATCGACCACATTATGCTCCAACAGGATCGGGTTGTAATTTAAGTGACGGAACTGAAACAGCCGTAACTGTTACCGCCAAAGAATTGACCGTAACAGGCTTAACAGGAGACAATAAAGAATACGATGGAAATACAACAGCAACAGCTACCGGAACTGCCGCTTTAAGTGGAGTAATCAATTCTGATGTTGTAACATTAGGAGGTACTCCAGCTTATACTTTTACAGATGCAAATGTGGCAAATGGCATAACCATAAAAACTACAGGTTATTCCATCAGTGGTGCACAATCAGGTAACTATACGCTTACTCAGCCAACTCTTTCTGGAAATATCACAGCTAAAGCTTTAACAGCAGCATCAACAGTTGCAGATAAAGTGTACAATGGCAGTGCAACAGCAGGTACAATAACGCTTGGAAGCATTACAGGGTTGGTAGGTTCAGAAACACTAACAATCACGACCAGTGCATCTGATTATTCCGATGCCAATGTAGGAACGGGCAAGTCCACTACTATCACTTATACATTAGCAGGTAATACGGGAACCGCATCGAACTATAGTATGGCAACAAAATCTGTAACAGGAACAATAACAAAGAAGGCCCTGTCAATTACATCACCAACCATAGCATCGAAAGTATATGACGGAAAAGTAACTACAGGAGCATTAACAGTGGGTACTTTATCAGGATTTGTAGAAAGTGAAACTGTAACGGTAACAGCAGAGGCAGCCAATTATACCAGTGCTAATATTGGAACATACGATAATGTAGTAGTAACATATACTTTGCATGATGTGACAGGAAGTAATGCTGGATTAGCATCGAACTATAGTTTGGCTAATGGTTCAGCAACAGGAGTTATTGAAGCCAAGCCGCTGACAATTACTGCAAATAATTACGCAAAAGGTTATGGTGAAACACTCACTTCACCAACTACCGGCAGTACAGCCTCTACAACATCTACTTTATTAATATCAGGAGATGTGGTTAGTAGCGTAACAACAACTTATTTAGATGATGTTGGAACAGCAACAAAAACGGTTGGAACGTATACTTCCACCATTAAGCCATCTGATGCTTTGGGAAGCGGATTGAGTAATTATTCAATTACCTATTCGAGTGGGACAATGACAATTAATAAGATCATTGTTACAGCGACTGTTGGAAGCCTGCGTGCTGGATATGATACGTTAGATGCTGCTTTTGCGGCAATAAATCATGGAACACATAAAGGAACAATAACAGTAACTATTCATACTGATTTAAGCGGAACGAATCCAACGCTGAATGCGAGTGGTATCAGTGATGGTTCAGGAGGATCCGCTTCATATACTTCAGTTACAATCGAAGCTGCCACTGGCGTAACGATATCCGGAGGTATAACATTAGGTACTGTAGCTCAAATATAATCTTACAGTCCCCACTTTACACAATCAAGTAAAGTGGGGCAAACCAAAAAATCAGTATAGAAGATGAAACAACAAATGCAAAAAATAAAACAAATAATATGAAACGACATCTACTAATTTTCGTGATGCTTCTGGGAGCTGTAAGTTCCTGGGGGCAAACGGCCCCAGACATGGCAGCCGTATTACAAAAAATAATTACGTTGCCTGAATTGCAGGGTTATTTACCATCGAGTAATGGAGATACACAGGTGCAGACAGTTGTCATGCAATATCCTGTATCCTTCCCTGATGAAGTAGTTAATGTAATTGATCCATCCATAGTAGCGTTTCGAAGTCTCGAAGCCATACAGACAGGGGGAGTTCAGGCCTATTTCACATTCAGATCAGTTAAACTGACACCATCGGGCGCTACAGCCAATTTCAATCTGTTTTACGATTATGATACAGGTAGCTCGACTTATAAAATTCTGATAGTGGATATCCAATTGCAACATTTCAATACAAACTGGAGTGTGTCCAATCTTAATATAGGAGGAGTAACAAGATGAAACGGACTCTACTAAATAAGTTTTTCTATCTATTTGTCCTACTAATTGGGTTGTTAGGTGCGAAATCGGTAACAGCCCAGGTAACAAATGGTGGCTTTGAAGACAGTTCAAGTTTGTTAACCAGCTGGAGTGGCAGTGGTACTGTCAGTACCGGGGTTACTATATTAAACTGGACAGTAAAGCCCGCCGATTCACGCATGGCATCAATTGTGCCAGGTGGATACGCAAACTATACTGCGGCACAAACCGCGTTGAATCTGAGTAGTGGTTTAGCCTATTCAAGTTGCACCAACTTTGGATTAATTTATCAGGATGTAACATTAACTGCCAATCAAACATTGACGATATGGTGGAATTATGTATCGGAAGACTATTCGCCTTATGACGATGGTGCTTTTGCATCTTTTGTTGGTCCCGGAGTAAGTACTGTTACCACATTGGTAAGGACTGTTACTGCTGGTTTAGTATCAGCTACAGGAAGTTATGGAAGTAGTGGATGGCATACTGTTTCGTTCACTGCCCCTCAGAATGGAACTTATCGTTTAGGTTTTGGAGTTTTTAACTGGGGGGATACCGCTGTGCAACCACACTTATTTGTGGATAACGCTGCTGGTGGAACAATGGCCCCGGGTGATCCTATTCTTACAACCAATGCTGTAACTAATGTGAGTGGTATCTCTTCAACCACCGGAGGTAATGTGACCAGCTATGGTTCGGGGGCAACGTCAATTACAGCCCGTGGTGTTGTATATAATACTTCGGGTACTCCTGCAATTGGTTCAGGAACTCAGGTGTCAGGTGGAACCGGATTAGGTTCATTCTCGGTAAACTTAACTGGTTTGACAAAAGGTACTACCTATTATGCACGTGCTTATGCAACCAATAATTTAGGTAAAACAGCTTATGGTGGTACAGTTAATTTTACCACTCTATCGTCGGTCGCTCCAACAGTTACCACTACCAATATTAGTAATATAACAGCTACCACTGCCAGTTCGGGTGGTAATGTAACTGATGATGGAGGTGAAACAGTGACTGCAAAAGGTATTTGCTGGAATACGGGAGGATCTCCAATAGTTTCTGATAATCATACTTCGGATGGAAGTGGTACCGGAAGTTACTCCAATTCTCTCACATCGTTGTCAGCTAATACAACTTATTATGTCCGTGCTTACGCAACCAGTTCAGCAGGAACTGGATATGGTTCACAAGTATCATTTAAAACAGCTCCATTGGCGCCAGTAGCACAGGCTTCTTCTTCTATAGGAGCCTATAGCTTTATAGCCAACTGGAGTGCAAGCACCGGAGCTACCACTTACTATCTGGATGTGTCAACCGATAGTAATTTTAGTACCTATTTAAGTGGATATCAAAATAAAAATGTAGGGAATGTTACTACCTATCCTTTATCGGGATTGATAAGTGGTCAGACCTATTATTATCGCTTACGTGCTGATAATGGATCGGCAATCAGTACCAATTCCAATACAATAAATTTAACAACTAAGGTTTTAAATAATTTCTTAATTGAGGCATATTCTGGAGGAAATATCGTAACACAAACTGCCGGTGTGGCATTTACTGTTAAAATTACAGCCCGCGATGCTTCCAATGCTACAATCATCGACTATGTGAGCAGTGCTGCTATAACTTCAAATTCCACACTGACGAATGGAGCTACTACAGCCAATTTTGTAAATGGTGTTTTGCAATCACATCAGGTGATTCTGACGCAGGCAGGTACACTAAAAACGTTAACTGCAACACAAGGTGGGGTAAGCAGTACTTCCAATACGTTTACGGTTTTACCGGCATCAATCAATAGCTTTACACTGGTAGCTAACGGTGGAAACCCAGTAACAGCGGGTACTCCATTTAGTGTTCAAGTTACCGTTTACGACCAGTATAGTAATATTAAAACCAACTATGAGGGTGATCATGAGGTAATGTGGAACACCACTGCTTTATCTTCACCAAGTGGCCTGACGCGTGTTATACCTAATAACGGGGTCCAACCATTTACAGCTGGGGTAGCAACTGTCAGCGGATTTACTTTTTATAATTCCGACCAGACTCAGTTGACTCCATTTACATCGCCAACTATTACCATAACAGATGGGCCAACTTCGAAAGTAGGTACTGAAACGGTGACTGTTCATAATGCTTTACTCGATAACTTCAAAGTTGAAGCGGGACTTGTTCAAACTTCGGGAACGCCGTTCGCTGTAAAAGTTACAGCCCGAGATACGTATTGGAATACCTGTGTTGATTACAGCGGGAATATTCTCTTCAACTCATCGGCCGACTATGATCCGACGGGTACAATAAGCTATTCGAAAAACGGGCAATCATTTGCTTCATACAATGGAGTAAGAACCTTCTCTAATTTTGTAACCATAAATCCTGTAGGTGTTTATTGGTTAAGTGTTACCGATAAGTTAGATCCTGGCAAAAGTGGTCAACAACAGAATATTGTTGTCGGTCCAGGAGCCTTTACTCGGTTCGCAGTCACACAATCGGCATCAGTAGCATCAACTCTGACAGTAGATAAAAGTACCTGTGTGGCTGGAGATCAAGTTGTGGTAACACTTACTCCACGCGACGCCCAGGGGAACCTTCTCTATTCATGCCGCGATATTTCGGTATATCTCAATGGCTCAACAACTCAACTAACAGGTCCAAATACAACTTCTACAATCGTTGTTAATAATGTTGGAGATGGTACATATACAGCCAATGTTCGCGTAACTCAGAGTGGAACCAATACCATTACGGCTACATTTAACGAAACAGGGGTTTCTTTTGATGAATACCGGGTGGTTACAGTAACTCCGGCAGCTACGCATCATTATGTGTTAAATTCACCAACAGACATTGTTGCAGGTGGAACCAGAGCTGCCTACACGGTTACCCGTTATGATATTTATAATAACCTCAAAACTGCGGGAGCCGAAACAGTCTATCTGAACAGTACTTCTGATGGGGTAAACAAAGGATTCTACCTTGCATCCACTTTAGGAACAGCCGTATCAAGTATTACAATTCCTGATGGTTATGCCTCAGCCAATTTCTGGTATTATGACGAAAAAGCCGGAAACTGGACAATTTCGGCATCCGATGCATCGCCAGAAAATGGAGCGACAGGAATTATTGATGCAACTGATTACATTACGGTTTCCCAGGCAAGTCCACATCACCTGGCGTTGAATTCTCCGGCCGATATTACAGCCGGAAGTGTAACCCGGGCAGCTTACACCGTAACGCTTCAGGACATTTATAATAACACGGCAGTAGTATCAGGTGCAACAACAACCGTTACATTAACGAGCAGCTCAGCCGGAGTCAATAAAAAATTCTATTCAGCAGCTTCAGCCGGAAACGTAATTAATCAAGTTTCCCTTGCAGCAGGAGTGTCATCTGCCAATTTCTGGTATTATGACCAAAAGGCCGGCACTCATACCATCACCGTGTCAGCTAGCGGCATAAATAACGGTGAAGATATAATTACAGTTCTTCCCAACTTGTTGAAAAATTTCGTAGTATCGGGTGTTGCCGATCCACACGATTTAGGAACTATGCAAAGTGTAACAGTTGAAGCGCTGGATACTTACGACAACCGGAAAACGGACTACGAAGGAACGATTATGTTTGGATCAGATATTCAAGCAAAATTGCCTTCTCCATATACGTTTGCCCTGGAAGATCAGGGTATTCATACTTTCAGCAACGCGGTTAAATTCAGCCAGCCAGGTGAATGTTATGTAAAAGTCTGGGATAAGGCAGAAGCTGGCAAGTGGGGATTCCAGTATAATATTACCGTACAACGTGCTGTAACTGTTACGGCCAATGCCCGCAACAAGACCTATGGCGATGTGTTGACTTTGGGAACAACAGAATTTACCGTGACAGGAACAAATTACATTGATGTAAACGGGAACTCGGTAAGCCCGGTTGTATCAGGCGATATCATCGGTGTGGTCTTAAGCGCTTCAGGAACGGCAGCAACAGACAATGCAGGTACATACACGATTACCGCCAGCGGAGCCACATTTACATCGGTGGTTAGTTCAGATTCTTACCATATCACTTATGGTCAAGGACTTTTGACGGTAAATCCAAGAAACCTGGCCGTTACCGCCACAGGAGTCGATAAGGTCTATGACGGAACGGTTTCCGCCACGGTAAGTTTGTCAGACGACCGAATCACGGGAGATGTATTAACTTCGACGTACACTGCAGCCACCTTTGACAACAAGAATGCAGGCACAGGTAAAACGGTAAGTGTAACGGCAATTTCGATCAGTGGAACGGATGCTGCAAACTATGCTGCAAATACCACCACTACCACCACTGCTACGATCACGCAAAGAGATCTGGCCGTTACCGCCACAGGAGTCGATAGGGTCTATGACGGAACGGTTTCCGCCACGGTAAGTTTGTCAGACGACCGAATCACGGGAGATGTATTAACTTCGACGTACACTGCAGCCACCTTTGACAACAAGAATGCAGGCACAGGTAAAACGGTA
>JAQUIJ010000004.1:27415-404599 GCA_028683385.1 Prolixibacteraceae bacterium
CAGGCACAGGTAAAACGGTAAGTGTAACGGCAATTTCGATCAGTGGAACGGATGCTGCAAACTATGCTGCAAATACCACCACTACCACCACTGCTACGATCACGCAAAGAGATCTGGCCGTTACCGCAACAGGACCAGCTAAAACCTATGGATCTGCTTTAACTGCTGGAGTTAGTTCGACTGATTTCACAGCTGTCGGAATGGTTAATAGTGAAACAGTAACAAGTGTTACCTTAACTCCTGATGCTGCTGGTCTTTCTTCAACGACAACAGCAGGTACTTCTTATGTTGTAACTCCTTCATTGGCCACAGGAACTAATGGTTTCATAGCAGGTAACTACAATATTAATTATACTGGCTATAATGGTACAGTGGCTAAGAAAGTTTTAACCGTTACTGCCGATGCCAAGAGCAAAACCTATGATGGATCTGTTTTCACACCTTTTACTTCAACAATTACCGGTTTTGTAAACGGTGAACTAGCGGGCGATGTCGTCTCCGGGACAGTAACTTATTCGGGCACAGCCATTGCGGCGGTAAACGCTGGACATTATAATATTGTGCCACTCGTAACTGGGTTGAGTGCTACCAACTATTCTTTTGAAGCGGTCAACGGAGAACTTACCATTAATTCTCCTTCATCTGGCGGCGGTGGTGGTGGAAGTTCTGATACAACTCCACCGGTATGGATTACAGCATCAGCATCTTTAGACCGGACTATTGAGTATGGCGATGCAACCGGATTGGCTGCTGCTCAAGCATTAAAGCCTGTTGCTTCTGATGCAAGTAGTTTCGTTCTGACGAAAGTTTCAGGCTCTTTTGTACAATCGCCTGATTGTATTTATGCAGGTACATATACCAATACATGGACTGCAAAAGATAGTTATGGTAACATAAGTAAAGTCTTCACTCAGGTGATTAATATTGACAAAACTTACAACGAACAACCCAAAATTGATCAGGTAAATGACCTCTATGTTTACAAAAACAGTAAAGAAGCCGAAGTTTCTTTGTCAGGAATTGATCCTACCAGTGGCTGTATTCCTCAAGAGATCGTTTCTATAATAGCTGTAACCAGTAATAGCTCTTTGATTACCAATATTTCGGTTGTTTATACGAAAGGTAGTACTAGCGGGAAGCTCGTATTAAAAATTGCGGAGAATTTGGAAGGAGAATCACTAATCAAAGTAACATTGAAAGACAATGGTGGCATTGCAGGCGGAGCTTCCGACACCAAGGATATGACGTTTAAAATAAAAGTTGTTGGTGTAGATCAAGGCCCAAAATTGACATCTGAAATTCCGGTACAGATTGTTAATCCAGGAAATAGTTTCCAATCCAACCTTAATGATTTTTTTGAAGCTAATGATGGGAAGCCATTTACCTATACTGCAACACTTGCAAATGGATTTTCACTCCCTTCTTGGATGGTGTTTAATCCGCAAACGGGTATAATTTCAGGTGTTGCCCCACAGAACGACTTGGGATCTTACCAGATATTTGTAACCGTTAGGGATATCCATGGTCTTACTAACCAAACAAGCTTTTGGATGGTTAATTCAACCTCTGGCTCTTATATGGTTTCTGGTAGCATAAGTTCGAAAGCAGGACCGGTTACCGGAGGAATTCAGGTTATCTTACTAAAGATTGGAGACAACAACCAAACGACAATTGTTGAGAAAATAAACTTGAATGGATCTTCATCGTTTGTGTTCTCCAACCTATCTTCTGGCAACTATTTACTCAACGCAGTTGTAACAGACGTCAACAAACATCCAGATTTGCTGAATACTTACTATAACGGAAGTAATTCTGTTTATACCGCTCAACGAATTGAATTAAAAAGCAATAGTGAAATTCAATTACTAATGCTTAATAAAGAAGTCTTTACCGGTAATGGTAGTATTTCGGGGCTTGTAATCCGAAAAACAGGACCGGCAGCTTCGGGAAGTACACAGACTGGAGTATCAGCTCCTGATGTTGACATTGTTCTGAAGCGAGATGGCAAGGTTGTGGCAAACACATCAACCGACCTCGAAGGTAAATATTCATTCATTTCGTTACCTGTGGGAAAATATATAGTTGAAGCAGAAGTGTTGGGTTATAAGCTGGAAGTAGTCCAGAATGTAACTGTTCAAACTGATATCCCAGATATTAAGAATGTTAATTTTACTTTATGGGCAACAGGCTCAATTATTACTGAGATTGAAGATATTCAGCTTATTAGTGATGCCAAGATGTTTCCAAACCCAACGTCAGGGCAACTAAATATCGTATCTGGTAAAAATGGATTCACTACAATTACAGTATTTAATGCAGAGGGAAGAGAAGTTTTCCGAGATAATTATCTTTCAGGAGAATCTATAAGTATTAATCTTTCATCTCAGGTGTCAGGTTTTTATTTTGTAAAGTTGGAAAGCGAAGGAGAATCAGTAATCCGGAAAATTGTACTTAAAAAGTAATAAACATGTATGTCTTTTTGAAGTAATTTTAAAGTATACGACAGAACAATAGTTGCAGAGTCTTTGGAAGTTTTTCTACTATTGAGATTATAAAAAGTGTGATGAATGAATTCATCACACTTTTAAATTTATGGAGAAAAACGCCGCTACGGGGTTGTGCATATCTTTATAGCTATCATTGTTAATCTATTTGTTTTCAGTTATTTAAATGAGAAAACAATTTAATGTTACATTTTATCCCAGACTCACCCCAAGCCACCTAGCGGTGAGTGAATTTAAATACGACAATAAATTATTCCTATTACTTAGAGTGTATTTGAGTGCCTGTTCTGATCTGTTAAGTGCCGTGTATTCTCGAATCAATGAAAAAAGTGTCTCAACATGCCGATGCGCCAGTTCCACAATCTTTGTCGAGACTGGCCCTACGTATTCTAAAATTTTCTTGTCGGCCAGTATCGTGAAATCGTTGAGTGTACTTATCTAGCATGTTGTCTACAAAATGTCCATTGCGCTTGATTTTTTTTTGAAATTACTTTATATCCTTTTGATAAAGCTGAAGTTCACAATTAAATTACTATAAATCAGGACTGTTTGCTAAACAAAGCGTTATTGATGAAATGTTTTGCGTAATGATTTGCTACTATCTCAAAGTGGGCGTTTATCAAAAATGAAAAAGTAATTACTATATAAATTTTGCAGATGGAAAAAATTTACAAACGTTTGATATTGTTTTTTACCGCCGGACTTCTATTCCTGGTTACTGCCGGCAATATTTCTGCACAAACGGAAATTAGTGTACCATTTCCAGATGGGTGGATAGGAGTAGTTGGCACAAATACGCAGAAAGCTGACAATGTTAAGTCTTTTGCAACAATGGGTATACGAAGAATATTCCTTACCCAAACGAGTACTTCCGGACAATTTGAGATACAAGGTAATGATGTTACTATTGTTTTGAAAATTGAATTGTTGGATGGGACCGTGCTCAATTTACCCGGTACATTAACATGGCGGGTAACCAGCGGCAGCAATATTTTAGCATTTGGTATAATTCCAGCTGCGGGGAGTTTGGTTAGTTATACTTATGGAGTCAGCAATTACTCTATTTATGGTAAGTCTGGCACTGACAATGGAAGTAATATTGTATTAAAAAAAGTCGGGGTTTCGCTTAGTTATACCGACGGTAGTTCAATTTCGGGGAATGCAGCGCAAGTAAGCTCAATGCTTTCTGAATTGAATGCCTACCTAGCCACAGTGAATTCCAGTAAACCGCAAGGACCGGTTTCAGTAACATCCACCTCAACCTGCCTTTTAGCATCCAATATTATTGTACAAGGAACAGCCACCCTTCAAAGTGGAGAATCTTTATCGGTCTCGCTGAATAACAAAGCCTATTCTGTAGGTTCTAATTTGTCGGTAAGCGGAACTTCGTGGACATTGACCGTTCCGAACACAGGTTTTACCGCCGGTCTGTATGATGTTGCTGTTACGATCACCAATTCCAATGGCTATACGCTGGTTGACAACACCCTTAACGAGCTACAAATTTTTTCCAATTCATCCATTGTTACACAACCCATTAATCAAACGGTGGCTGTTGGTAGTACCGTTACCTTATCTGTTTCAGCTACCGGTGGATCGGGAAGTTACACCTATCAATGGCAACAATCTTCCACTTCAGGCGGAACATACACGAATGTATCAACCGGAGGAACCAGTTCCAGTTATTCCGTCCCAACCGGAGCTGCGGGAACAACCTATTACAAAGTTATTATTAGTGATGCGGTCAGTGGCTGTACCCAGTTAACCAGCAACGTAGCGTACGTCACATTAACCAATTCATTTTCATTCTCAACTCAACCGCAAAGTGTAACCGAATGCCAGGGTACAAGTACACCCTTATCCTGCGAAACAAGTAATAATTCAGGAACAGTAACTTACAAGTGGCAAAGCAGTACGACTTCAGGCGGACTTTTTAGCGATATTAGTGGTGCAACAAGTTCAACCTATAATGCACCGACAACAGTGGCAGGTACCACTTATTACAGGGTTGTCGCAACCGATAGCAATGGTCCTACTTCGGTTACCAGTAACGCAGTCAGTGTTACGGTAAATGCCGATCCAACCATTACGGTACAACCATCTGCCAGCGCACAGTACTGTGTTGGAACTACTGCACTGTTAAGTGTTACAGCAACCGGAGGTATTGGTGATCTTAATTACCAATGGCAAAGCAGCACTGTTTCAGGGGGAACTTTTACTGATATCACAAGTGCAACTAACTCCACGTATGAAGCACCAACTTCAAATGTAGGCACTGTATATTATCGGGTTGTAGTTAGTAACAGTGGAACAAATTGTAACTCAGTAATAAGCTCTGAAGTAAATATTTTGGTAGTTGATCCACAAATAACCAATCAACCCTCTACTATTGAGACCTGTATTGGCGATGTCGGCGCCACGACGGCACTTACTGTTGTTGCGTCCGGAGGAAGTTTGACCTACCAATGGCAAAGCAGCGAAACGCACCTTGGTCCATGGGTTAGCATCCCCGGGGCAATCGGCTCAGCCTACAATGCCCCTATTGATGTAGCAGGTTTTAAATACTATCGTGTCGTTGTCAGTAATGGCACCTGCACAGTAAACAGCAATGAGATCTCAGTAACGGTCGACCCAATATCGGTTGGGGGCAGCATTTCAGGCGGTACCACTGTTTGTTCAGGAACCAACAGCACGATCTTAACTTTAAGCGGTTATACGGGCTCGATCAGCAAATGGCAATCGTCCACAAGATCTGATTTTTTAGCTTCAGTAACGGATATTACCAATACAACCGCGACACTGACAGCAACGAATCTGACAGCAACGACTTATTACCGTGCAGTAGTAACCAGCGGAGCATGTTCTTCGGCCAATTCTTCTTCGGCCACAATAACGGTTGACCCGGTATCGGTTGGGGGCAGTATTTCAGGGGGCGCCACTGTATGTTCTGGTACGAACAGTACAACTTTAACTTTGAGCGGTTATACGGGCACGATCACCAAGTGGCAATCTTCGACAACATCTGATTTTTCTGCTTCAGTAACGGATATTACCAATACAACCGCGACACTGACAGCAACGAATCTGACAGCAACGACTTATTAACGTGCAGTAGTAACCAGCGGAGCATGTTCTTCGGCCAATTCATCGGATGCAATAATAACGGTTACCAATACAGCAGCACCAACAGGGAGTACTACTCAAACATTCTGTTCGATTGACAATCCAACTATTTCAACTATTGCTGTAATCGGATCAGGTGTTGTATGGTATGATGCAGCAATCAATGGCAACATTGTAGTTGGGACGACCGCTTTGGTAAATGGTTCAACCTATTATGCCAGCCAAACGGTTAGTGGCTGCGAAAGTGTAGGCAGACTGGCTGTGGCGGTCACCGTTTCAACTTGTGATAGTGATGGGGATGGAGTTTCAGATAATCAAGAAATTTCCGATGGTACCGATCCGAACAATTCATGTTCATTTGTATTGATTCACCAAACCCTGACACCAAACACAGTATGGAACGATGCCGATTGTGATGGCGATGGCGTAAAAAACAGCACCGAAAGGACAGATGGAACTGATCCGCTTGACAACTGCTCATTTATACTGGCACATCAGACTCTGACTCCTGACGCAGCATGGAATAATGCTGACTGCGATGGCGATGGTGTGGAAAACAGCACTGAAATAACTTACGGAACATATCCATTAAATCCCGATAGTGATGGAGATGGAGTAACCGACGGAAAAGAAAAGACCGACGGCACCAATCCGTTGGATAATTGCTCATTTGTATTGACGCACCAGACACTAACACCAAACACGGCATGGAATAATGCTGACTGTGATGGCGATGGCGTGAAAAACAGCACTGAAAAGACCGATAGTACTGATCCGCTTGACAACTGCTCATTTATACTGACACATCAGACTCTGGCACCAAACACAGCATGGAACGATGCCGACTGTGATGGCGATGGAGTAAAAAATAGTACTGAAAAGACCGATGGCACTGATCCGCTTGCCAACTGCTCATTTATTTTGGCTCATCAGACTCTGACTCCTGACGCAGCATGGAATAATGCTGACTGCGATGGTGATGGTGTAAAAAACAGCACTGAAAAGACCGATGGAACTGATCCGCTTGCCAACTGCTCATTTATTTTGGCTCATCAGACTATGACACCAAACTCAGCATGGAACAATGGTGACTGTGATGGCGATGGAGTGGAAAACAGCACTGAAATAACTGACGGAACCTATCCCCTCAATCCAGACAGCGATGGCGACGGAGTAACCGATGGACAAGAAAAGGCCGACGGCACGAATCCGTTGGATAATTGCTCATTTGTATTGACGCACCAGACACTAACACCAAGCACAGCATGGAACAATGGTGACTGTGATGGCGATGGGGTAAAAAATAGTACAGAAAAGACCGATGGAACCGATCTGCTTGCCAACTGCTCATTTATTTTGGCTCATCAGACTATGACACCAAACTCAGCATGGAACAATGGCGACTGTGATGGCGATGGTGTGAAAAATAGCACTGAAAAAACAGATGGAACTGATCCGCTGGATAATTGCTCCTTTGTTTTAGCCAGTCAAACTCTGACACCAAGCGCAGCATGGAACAATGCCGATTGTGACAATGATGGAGTGAAAAATGGCCAGGAAATAGTTGATGGCACCGATCCGAAAAACCCGGACAGCGATGGCGATGGAGTGACCGACGGAAAAGAAAAAACTGACGGTACCAATCCGTTGGATAATTGCTCATTTGTTTTAGCCAGTCAATCGCTAACCCCAAATACAACATGGAACAATGCAGATTGTGACGGTGATGGTGTGAAAAATAGCACAGAAAAGACTGATGGTACCAACCCGCTGGATGCTTGCTCATTTATCACAGAACATCAAACCCTGCCCCAAACCTTTAAAATTAGTTCATGTGCTCCGGTAGCGATTGATGATGAAGCAACAGTGAACGAAGATGAAACATTAAACGGTAAAAGTTTATTAACGAATGACTACACCAATAGAGCAAACACCTCAATTTTCATAAATACAACTCCAGTCTCGGGAGTTTCAAATGGAACTTTGGTAATAAACAGCGATGGAACATACACCTACAAACCAAATGCAAATTATTTTGGAACTGATAGTTTTGTTTACCAGATATGCGACAATGGTCAACCATCGTTCTGTTCAACAGCAAAAGTCACAATAAAAATTGTTGAGGTAAACCATATTCCTATTGCTAACGATGACGATATCACTTTAGAAAAAGGACAGCCTGTTACAGGAAATGTTTCGAATGGTGACATTCCGAGCATTGACGGTGGTAATGTCTGGACCTTAAAGAAAGCTACGCTGCATGGTAAACTGGTGTTCAATTCAACTGGTGCTTATACTTACACTCCGGATGTCCGTTATGATGGAGTGGATTCTTTCACCTATCAGTTGTGCGACGTCAATGGGGACTGTGATGAAGCAACAGTTACGTTTAATGTTGTTTCAGCAAAAGCTGATTTGGCTGTTGCCAAAACGGTGGATATAGTTGCACCAAAAGTTGGCGAAATGGTAGTCTTTAGAGTAACAGTTACCAATTTAGGTGTTGATGCATCAACTGGGGTAACCGTAAGTGATAAATTACCTTCCGGCTGTATTTATATCAGTTCAACGGTAACGAAGGGAACGTATAATTCACAGACTGGATTATGGACAATCGGCGATGTAAGTGTAGGTAAATCTGAAGTGATGACCGTGAAAGCGAAAGTCTATTCAGTCGGGGAACACAAAAATACTGCCACGGTTACAGCCGACCAAAACGATCTGATTAGCGCGAACAATACGGCATCGGTAGAACTGGATGAAATTTGTGAGTTGTTCGTACCTGAGATTTTCTCACCCAACGGCGATGGGATACAGGACTTCTTTAAAATCAGGTGTATCGACAGATATCTGAACGCACGAATAGAGATATACAACCGTTGGGGAAATCTGGTTTACGCGAAAGACCACTATGGAGACACTGATTTCTGGGGTACAACAGATGCCTGGTGGGATGGAGCTTCCAACCAAAATTTGAAGATTGGAACTGAAAAACTGCCTCCGGCTACCTATTTCTACATTTTATACCTGAATGACGGAGTGGAAAAACGTAACGGTTATTTATACCTGAACAGATAACAGAAATTTACAATGGAAAAGATAAAAACAATGAAATTCAAATTAAATAAATCCAAAGGATTGATCTTTCTGATTCTGTTACTGACAGCAAGAATATCCTGGGCGCAGCAAGATCCAATGTTTACCCAATATAATTTCAACATGCAGACGGTCAATCCGGCTTATGCCGGAACCTGGGAGAGTATGGGATTTTTGGTGTTGGGAAGATACCAGTGGGCAGGTATGCCGGGTGCGCCAACCACCTACACATTCTCGATGCAGACTCCCACGCGGAACAAGAAAGTCGGATTGGGGCTGAATGTAATCAATGATCAAATTGGGAAAGAACAGCGCCTGAGTCTTTTTGGCGATTATTCCTACCGTTTGAAAATGAGTGAAAATACCTATCTGCGTTTGGGACTAAAGTTTGGAGTAACTAACTATAATAACATCCTTTCGCAATATGCTCAAAACGACGAAGATGGCCGTGATCCAATTTCAGATGGGGAGATTGACGTCAAATATATGCCCAATTTTGGTGTAGGGGCATTTCTGTATTCCGAACGCTATTATGTTGGTTTCTCGATCCCCAAATTAATCAGGAATGAGTTTAAAAATAATTTTACCAATCTGTCAACGGAGTCGGAGTTGCAACATTTTTTCCTGACAGCGGGCTACGTAGCTAATCTTTCTGAAAACCTGAAATTTAAACCATCAATCCTGACCAAGGCCATTTACGGAGCTCCGGTTGAGCTTGACTTATCGGCCAACTTCTTGCTGAAAGATAAAATATGGTTAGGTGCCATGTACCGGATCAACGACTCCTATGGGTTTATTGCGCAATGGATTTTCGACAAAAAATTGCGCTTAGGTTATGCCATTGATTTTACAACAACGCCTTTGCAAAGTTTTCATAACGGCTCGCATGAGTTGATGATTTCGTACGAGATAGGATTAAAACGTAAATGGAGTACTCCACGAATGTTCTAAATCTGAACTGGATAATAAAATTGAATCAAAATTAAAGCTGATCAGGTGCCACAGAACCTTGAGACACCCATTAGCCTCAGATAAAAGATTATACACATGAAGAAGATCGGTTTTTTACTCCTGATGATAACTTTAATGACATCCGGATTCACACAAAATAAAGTTCGCTCCGTTTTTGACGATGCCGAATTTGTGATCGAACCTATGAATTTGATTAATACAATAGGCAGCGATATTTCGCCGGCGTTGGTTCAGGGGAAACTTTATTTTTCTGCTGTGCCTGAAATTTATTTCAACAAAAAAGCATTGGAAAGAAAAAATAAAGCATTTTACGACACCTATTCAGCATCACTGGATGAAATTGGGAATATTTCCTCCGAACGGGAAATGGTTCCCGGACTTGGGAATAAATACCACCAGGGACCCGTTTCATACTGTACAACCACGGGCGAATTGTTCGTAACTATAAGCAATACGATCAACCCGGACACAATTCATAAAATGTTTTCGGCTGAAAATATTCGGTTGCGACTGGTTATCATGAAGAAAACGAACAATGAGTGGGTTTTAACCGAAGAATTGCCTTTCAACAATAAAAAGTTTCATTTTGCTCATCCGGCAATCAGTCAAACCGGCGATACGCTTATTTTTAGCAGCGACATGGAAGGCAATAACTATGGGAAATCAGATTTGTACATGTCAGTCAGAACAAAACGGAAATGGTCGGATCCGGTTAATTTGGGTAATGTAGTCAATACCAGTGGCAACGAAATGTTTCCAACCTTTTTACCTGGAGGACTGTTGTCTTTTGCCTCAGACGGCCGCCAGGGAACTTACGGTGGACTAGACATATGGTACACTAATTTTCCAAATCCAACAACTGTTATTAACCCGGGAGATAAAATTAATTCAACACTAGACGACTTTGGGTTAATTATTTCAGCCAATCGCAAAACCGGATATTTTGCATCCAACCGTTCGGGTAAAGGAAGCGATGACCTTTTCATGCTTCAGATCAACAGTTTGTATGAAACGCTGAATGGCAGAGTTGTTGACGACCGTACCGGACTCCCGATTGCTGGCTCAGTTATTCAATTGTTGGATTGCAACGGAAAATCCATTGGCCAAACGGAATCCGATAGCCAGGGAAATTTTCAGGTTAAAGTCCTTCATGCAAATTGCGCAACCCTTGAAGTTTCAAAAACAGGTTACCAAAACACCCGTAAAAGCGTTGTCGGATCTAATTATATTGAGATAAGGCTGAAACAGTTGGATACGTTCCTGACTATAAAAGTGGTTGACAAGGATACCGGCGAAGACCTTGCGGATTCAAAACTGGAGGTAACAAAAGGTGAATTCGATCCTTCGTCATTAACTAAGGCTGAAAGCGCTTTCAGGTTAAAATTAGGTAAAGAATCTGATTACATTTTTAATGTGTCAAAGGCAGGTTATTTCCCGGCCAGCGTAAACTATTCAGGAAAAGATAAAACTCCGGGCGAAAATGCATTGGTGGTTACTATTGAACGAGTAGTGGCTGGCAAACAGTTTGTACTCGAAAACCTGTATTACGACGTGAATAAATACAACATCCGCCCCGATGCAGAAGTAGTGCTTGACCGGCTTGTGCAAGTTCTGACTGAAAATCCTGAGATCAGAATAGAGCTGGGATCTCATACCGATTGCAGGGCAAGCAGTAATTATAACAATACCTTATCTCAAAACCGATCAAATTCGGCGGTTGCCTACCTGATTAAGAAAGGAATTTCAGCAAAAAGGTTGGTCGCTAAAGGATACGGCGAAACTCAGTTGGTAAATACATGTGCCGATGGCGTTGATTGTACGGAGGCAGAACATCAAGCAAACAGGCGTACTGTAATTAAGATTCTGGGGGCAACTAAATAATGTTTTCTCTCAATAAAACATTAAACCTTCAACACATAATGACTCCAGTATTCCAATTAATTAAGTCTTTTTTCTTTTAAAGAATGAATTCCGGGAAGATTTAAAAAATGACAAACTTAAAATATAGCTTTTTCGTTAAATTGTGAATGTAAGATGCAGCTGGAATTTCGAGAGAATTCCGGTTGTATCTTTTTTTGCATTTCCTTAAAGAATTCATTGTAAGTTGGACATAATTGCACATAAGCATTATGGTAAGAAAAGCATGGTGTCGAACTGAAAAAGCAGGTTATAACATTAATTTATACGCAGGCTAACAATTGTTTTTACTCATGATAAATTGGGCAAGCTTTTTATCTGAGTAAGTCGTGTGATTTTTAAACCAATCAACCAGGAATGCTATCAGTTTCTCCCGGTTAATTAACCGGGGATCAAACGTAATTAACAACGAACCCATTTTTCTCATTAACGCAACATGTTCAGCCTGATGTTCTTCAAGGTTTGGATAGCCGTATTTGAACATGATGTTTTCTTCGCTGATAAAATGGAATTGAGCATATTTATGAAGCTCTTCGAGAAGTCTGGCAATATATTCCTGGCTTTCTTCGTTTAGGAATGCCTCATCAATCTTTTGTATGGTTTTCAGAAATATCTTGTGCTCCTCATCAATTTCGAAATAACCAACATTATACGCTTCTTTCCAAATCAAATCGCTGCTCATCTTGGTATGTTTTTATTGGTGTAATTGTAAAGCTATAAAAAAAAATCTTCAAATTTATTTTTAATAAATATCGTTATATCACTTATTGCACGGTGAAGGTTCTAAATGAACTGGCCGCCTTATCATCTATTCATTGAAAAAATTATCGATCGTATTTAGGAAAACCTGCACATTGATGGGTTTTGTCATGTAATCCACAGCGCCGAGTTTTTTTAGTTTTTCGCGCTGCAACTTCATGGCATCGGCACTTACAACCACTACCGGTATGTGTTGTGTGGTCAACTCATTTTTTAGATTTTTGATCACCTCCGAACCGTGTATATCGGGTAAATTCAAATCCAGGATAACCAAATCGGGTTTATTCTCAAAAGCCAACTGTACGGTTTCTTTCCCATTTATAGTAGTAATAAGCCGAATATTTGGGCGGTGGTGATCTAATATTTGCTCAACCAGTTCTATGTTTGACTGATTATCTTCGATATACAAAATGGTTCCCTTTTTCCCTTCCTGATCATTATTCTCTGAATCAACCGGCGGTTTATAAACCTCGGGTTGGCTTTCTGCCTGTAGCAGATCTATCCAAAAGGTCGATCCTTGTTCCGGTACACTTTCTACTCCAATTGCACCTTTCATTGCTTCAGTAAGTTTTTTTACAACCGTCAGCCCAAGTCCTGTTCCCTCTTCGGCTGATTGTTCGGCTCCAATCCGTTCGAAAGGATTGAAAAGTTTTGAGATACCTTCGGGTGAAATGCCAATACCGGTATCAATAACCGAAATGCGAATTTTTGCCGGAGCTTCACCTGTTGCGGCTATCTCCTGTGTCTCAATTACTATCTTTCCTTCAGGCTTGTTGTATTTTATGGCATTCCCCAACAGATTAATTAAAATTTGCTGCAACCGTTGTTTATCGGCTAAAACAAACTGGCGATTGGTGGCTGATGGTTTGAATTTTAGGGAAAGCTGTTTTTCAAGGGTTTGTGGCCTGATGCCATCGACTATCTCGCTGATCACACGAGCGAGTTGAAGAGGCTCAATACTCAGCGAAAGGTGACCTGCTTCAATCCTTGTGATATCGAGTACTTCGTTAATCAGGTTCAGCAGGTGTTTCCCACTTCTCAGGATATGCTGAACTCCCTTTTTCTGAGGGGGTGTGAGTTCGCCCATTTCGAGCAGTTGGGCAAATCCCAGAATCGAATTCATCGGGGTACGCAACTCGTGGCTCATCCGCGACAAGAATTCACTTTTGGAGAGGTTGGCTTGTTCTGCCTCGATTTTCGCCCGTTGCAATTCGATTTCAACTTGTTTTCGCTCTTCAATTTCATTTCGAAGATTGCTATTTGAAATAATCAATTGCGTGGTGCGCTCTTCTACTTTAGCTTCCAGACTAACATTTAATTCTTTGATGGCTTTTTCGTTTTCTTTTAAGACTGTAATATCGTTGTCAGAACCTCTGTAGCCCAATAAATTGTTTTGTTCGTCAAGAATAGGTTCGCCATTGGTTAATACCCAGATTACTTTACCGTTCGGGTTGAGAATGGGGTTTCCAAGTTCCCTGAATGATTGTTTTGCCGCAAAAACGCTTAAGGCTGCCTTTTTAAATTCTTCGCGATTTTCTTCGGGGTGAAGTTCATAGAAATGTTTCTTTCCTATTAGATCATCTGGAGAATATCCCCAGGCTGCCTTTGCTACGGGGCTTACATAAGTGTAGAGTCCGTCGGCATCAACTTCCCAGATTACAGTTTGGCTTTGTTCTACAATCTGGATGAACCGTTTTTCGCCTTGCTTGATTTTTTCTTCAGCATTCTTTCTATCTGAAATATCTCGAGTGACAATAATTATCTTTTCGAGCTTACCATCCGTGGCTCGGATAAATTCAGCATTTGATTCGGTGTGTAAAATTTCTCCGTTTGATTTGATCGTTTTGTATTCTGCGGCTCCGGTGAAATTTCCGTCAAACATTAATCCAATATTATTCAACGCCCTCTGGCGATCGTCGGGGTGGATGAACGTTACTAAAGGTCGACCTAAAATTTCTTCCGGAATATAGTCAAACATTCTTACTGCCTGAGGGGACAAATACTCGATGTTTCCTTCCAAATCAGTGATGATAATTGAGTCGGGTGACGCATGGATGACAGATCGGTATAATGCTTCGCTTTTTTCCAGTTCTGACTGTATTTTTTCTCTGTTTTTAATTTCTATTTTCAGGATTTTTGAGTTCCGGTAAAATATATAGGCAATAGTACAAACGGAAAACAGAATTATCATTCTCAAGGCAAATAATCTCCACGAAAAGTTAAATGTCGATACAGTTTTTGGCTCTTCATAAAGCATTCCATCTAACTTAAAATCTGTATCAATTAATCCGAGAGCTTTGTATTCATCCAAAATTTTGATCCATCGTGACAGATTTGAATAGCCAATCTCAACAAAATCTTCCTGGATTAATTCTTTCATTTTTTCTGCCTCATAAGTCAGTTGCTTGATAGAACGGTCCTTGCTGTACTTATTATAAATCAGGAATATCATCTCTTGAGGATGACTCATGGCGTATTTCCATCCCATCAATGTGGCCTGCCTGAATTTTTCAACTAATTCAGGATCAGAATTGATTAGGTTTTCGGAAGTAAATAGCACGTCGCCATAAAAATCAATATCCACCTGAGCCGGAGATAAAAGCCGGTACTGAAATCCTAAGCTATCCAGAAGAAAGGGTTCGTCTGTAATGTATGCCGCGATAGCGTCGGCATGGCCAGAGAGTAACTGTTCCGCATTGTATTTTAGGGGAATAATATTATTGGGTTTCGGGAAAACCATCGAATTATTTAACGCTGCAATAAGTTCAGTAGAGTCGGGCTCCATGGCGAGTGTTTTTCCTTTAAGATCCCTCAATGAGGTTATTCCTGAATTTTGAGGTACAAGAAATACAAAAGGAGAATGCTGAAAAATTGAGGCTAGAACAACAACTTTCTTGGTTTGCGATCGGGCGAGAAGAATGCCTGAACCGGTTATTCCAAAATCAGCCTTTCCCTTATCAACGACGTCAATCGGATTTGTATGCCCGTCGGGCAGTAAAAATTCAATGTGAATACCCGCTTCTTCATAATACCCTTTCTCGATGGCGGCATAATATCCGGCAAACTGAAATTGGTGTTTCCATTTTAATTGAAGTTTAACAACCTGAGCCCTATTGGGTTTTTCCTGTGCCTTCAAATTCAGCGTAGGTTGTAAAAAAAATGAAAAAATATAAATAAGAATTATTCCAAAAGACCTCATATTTTTTAGTTGATATCTGGATTACCTTTCGTTTATATTGTCTAAGTTAATCTATTTATATTCCTGTAAATAATCTGAATGTGGACAAATTATAGACTATTGTTTAATAACATTAAAAACTGTTTTTTTTTATAGAAAACTTATTTCGGGACTCTCACACATGCTGGTTCCCTGTTTTTATCCACTTTTTCAGGGCTATTTTAACGAAATTAATTTTCGACCAGCACTTAGAAATAGTGTCGTTTAATTTCACGAGCAGCTGATTTTGCTGCATCGGCAAAGTCAAGAAAATTTTTAATCGTTCAGTTTAATAGTTGTGGACATTTTGTAGACTTGCTTGTGATTGTATTTTGTTCATTTTTTTGTGGCTAAAATTTTTCGTTTTAAGTTTTACTTTCGGTAAATTTCTATAAAATGGCTAGTTCCCATCCAGAATTTTATACGTTTTGTGCTGGCGGGTGTAAATAACCAAAAATGATAGAAATTCGAGTTTTTTAGAAAAAAATGGGTACTTTTCATCTATTAAAACAAGGAACTAGCAGGAACTTATAACTTAAGTCATATGGAATACTCAAATAAATCAAAAGAAGAGCTCATTAGTGAGTTGGTGGAGATTAAGCTGAAGTATGAATCTCTTCTTTCCATAGATAAAAATGACCGTAGGGAAGATAAGTCAAGCGAACGAGAAAGGTGGATGCACGCGGTTGAAAATACCACCGATGGACTTTGGGACTGGAATTTAGTCACCAACAAAGTTTTTTTCTCGAAGCAATGGAAAGCAATATTGGGATTCGAAGATGATGAAATTGGTGATTCGTTGGAAGAATGGAGCAAGCGTGTACTGCCAGAAGATTTGAAAAAGACAATAGAACAAGTTGAAAAACATATAAAGGGCGAAACAGACTTTTATGAAAGTGAACACCGATTGATCTGTAAAAATGGGGAAGTTAAGTGGATACTGGATCGTGGTAAGATAATTGATTGGGATAATGGAGCTCCAATACGAATGATTGGTACACACACGGATATTAATCAACACAAAAGAAAAGAACTTGATCTGATTGAACGACAAAAAGAATTGAATTGTCACAACCAGATCACTGTTCTAATGGGCGATCCACACGTCTCGGTTGATGAGGTTTGTCTAAAGATTGTCCAAATTATCCCACCGGCGTGGCAGTTCCCTAGTTTTACTTGTACGTCATTAAAAATTTACGATCAATCATATTATTCACCGAAATTTGAAGAAACTGAACATTTTATTGATCAAGAGATAGTTGTAAATCAGAAAGTAGTTGGTTGCATCTGTGTATATTGCCGAATAGTTGGGCTTCCTTACCATGAACATATCTTTTTACAGGAAGAAAAAATACTTCTAATTTCTATAGCGGAACGTATAGGTAATTTCCTTGAGAAAAAACAAAAAGAAAAGGATTTAAGAGAGAGTGAATCTAAATACAAGGACCTGATCGAACAAATCAGTGATGTGATATACAATATCGATGAAATCGGCATTATCAGGTACATTAGCCCATCAGTAGAGAAAATCATGGGATATTCGCCACAGGAAATCATTGGAAAAAACTTTTTGACTTTTGTCGGAGGAAACGCCAAATTCCTTTCCGATCGAATGGCGGAACTTTCTAAAGGGAATGAAATAAGTAATGAATATAAACTTCTAACCAAAAGCGGAGGTGAATGCTGGATAAGGCTGGCAACGAAACCGATCCTTTCCCATGGAAAATTTACCGGTGGGATAGGAACATTAATTGACATCACCACAATTAAACAGGCACAATTATCTCTCCAAAAAAGTGAAGAAACCTATCGTCGCCTGACAGAGACAATTAATGATGTTATTTATGAAATATCGCTGGATGGAATCATTAAGTATATCAGCCCGTCTTTTGAAAAGATTACCGGACTTACACCTCAGGAAGTTGTTGGGGCAAACGTTTTTCAACTGATACATCCTGATGACAAAACTGCATTGAAACAAAGGTTATCACTAAATGCAATTCCAGATCCTCCATTTTTTGATTTAAGGTTTATCGCCAAAGACGGGTCAACCCGGTGGACACGTTCGCTTCCATCGATTGCCTACGAAAACGGAGTAATTGTTGGAAGAACAGGCATCTTAACAGATATTACAACTCAGAAGAAAATAGAAACTGAACTAAAAGAAAGCGAAGAACTTTACCGGACAATTATTCATGCCTCTCCCGATGCTATTACCATAACAGATCTTAATGGATTTATTCTTTTTACTTCACCAAAATCACATCAGATTTTTGGGTTGAATTCATCTCAAGACTATTTGAGTCATTTTGTGACCGAATTTATTTCTCCGGTTGATAGGGAAAGAGCCATTAAGAACTTCGGACGAATAATAACAGAAAAAGTCGAGGCCATCGAATATCAGGCTTTAAAAAAAGACGGATCAGAATTTTATATCGAGGTTAATCCCGAACTTATATCAGATGCCGAAGGAAATCCTTCAAAAATATTATTGATAACACGAGACATCACAGAGAAAAAACTTGCTGAAGAAAAAGTACGTCAAAGTGAGGTTAAGTTCAGAAATCTGATCGAGACGATAAGCGATGTCATCTATGAAGTCGATTTGTCCGGAAACCTTCTGTACGTTAGTCCATCATCTGAAAGAGTACTGGGATATAAAGTGGAAGAAGTTTTAGGGACGAATATTTTCAACTATATTTATCCTGAAGACCACGCTTTTGTTAAAAATTCGCTGGCGTCACTTGAATCTCGTAAAGAAAGGTACATTGAATACCGCTACGTTACAAAAGACGGGCAAGTGAGATGGGTCCGTTCGGCAACCTCCCCAAAATATACCGATGGCGTTTGGGTTGGTGGTATTGGCTCGCTTACTGATATAACGGATAAGAAGAAATCTGAACTTGAGCTTTTAAAGTTATCCAGGGCTGTAGAGCAGAGCCCGGTGAGTATTGTAATTACCAATCTGGAAGGAAATATAGAATATGCAAATCCGAAAGCCTGTGAAACTACCGGCTATGACCTTAGTGAATTGGTCGGAAAGAATCCCCGTGTTTTAAAATCAGGAGAAACACCACCTCAGGAATATGAATATTTGTGGGATTCCATTTCGCACGGAAATGTTTGGAGGGGTATTTTTCACAACAAGCGCAAAAACGGCGACTTTTACTGGGAGTCATCACAGATCACTCCAATCATCAACGCCGAGAAGCAAATAACTCATTATTTAGCAATTAAAGAGGATATTACTGAACGAAGGATTGTTCAAGAAGCCTTAACGAAAAGTGAAATCCGATTTAGCCGTATTGCAGAACTAAACCAAACTGTAATCTGGGAAACGAACTCAGAGGGTGTTTATACCTATTTGAGTCCGGCTGCGAAAACTGTCTGGGGGTATGAACCGGACGATTTAATTGGACAAAAACATTTCTGGGACATCCATCCTGAAGAGGGGAAAAAGGATTTTATGGATGCTTGCTTCCAGGATATTAAACGTTTGCAACCTTTTAAAAACATGGAAAGTCCTATTGCTCGAAAAGATGGGAAGATAGGAATAATGCTTACCAACGGGGTGCCTGTATTGGATCAGGAAGGTAATTTGCTGGGATATTGCGGTTCGAGCAACGATATTACTGAACAAAAGGCTATGACCCTGGCACTACTGGATAGTGAACAACGGTATCGATCTATCTTCCAGGACAGCAAATCAGTTATGTTGCTTTTAGATCCTGAAACCGGTTTTATTGTTGACGCCAATTTATCCGCATGTTCTTTCTATGGTTGGTCGAATAAAGAGTTGTGTAGCAAAAAAATTAACGAGATTAATACTTTACCTCCCGCGGAAATTAAAATAGCTATGAAGCGTACTATCAGGCAGGAACAACAGCATCACTTTTTTAAGCACCGCCTGTCCAATGGACAGATCAGAGATGTTGAAGTGTTTTCGGGGCCAACGAAATTCGGAAGTAAAACTTATTTATTTTCCATCATCCATGACATTACCGAACGTCGACTTGCCGAAGAAGCGCTTAAGCAACGTGAAAACGATCTCGTAGAGGCTCAAGAGATTGCCAAAATGGGAAACTGGTCGTTCGATCTGGTAACGAATAAATTAAGCTGGTCTGACAATTTGTACCGGCTGTTTGATGTTGACGCCACTCAAATCAAAATCACACAGGCATTCTACTTCGACTTAATTGCTCCTGAATACCGGTATTTGATTGACGAAGCGATGGAGGAAATGCTTGTCACTAAGAAACAAGTGAGCATCGAAGTTCTTATGAATTTAAAATCGGGAAGATCAATTTGGGTGAAAAACACGATTGTTCCTTATTTTGAAGGAGAGAACCTTATATTATTAAAAGGGACAGGTGTGGATATCACCGATAAAAAAGCAACTGAAAATCAAATCAGATACCAGAATGAGCGCTTAAATGCCATTATAGAAGCAATTCCCGATTTAATTTTTGTGATTGATAAATTCGGCACCTACCTCGAAGTGTTCTCCAATGAACAGGAAAAGCTGTTGATTAAACCTGAGCTTATAATTGGAAGTACTCTAGATCAAGCATTTGATCATGAAAAAACAAATTTGTTTCTTTCTAAAATTAACGAGGCAATCGATAAAAACACAACCATTACGATTGATTACCAGATTTCGTTACCCGAATCTCCAAGTACCGATTTTGAAGCACGAATTGGTCCTATAGACGATGAAAAAGTTCTTATCTTCTCGCGTGATGTAACAGAGAAAGTTTTAAGGGAAAAAGAATTAAATCAATTATCAATGGCCGTTAGGCAGAGTCCGGTCATTACGGTAGTAACCGATTTAAATGCCAATGTTGAATATGTAAACCCTGCATTTGAACAAATAACCGGATATAAATTACAAGAAGTTGTTGGGAAAAATGTAAGGATACTGCAATCGGGCAAAACCGACCGAAAAATTTATAAAAATTTATGGGAAACAATCTTAGCGGGCAAAACCTGGCATGGAGAATGGATGAACCGGAAAAAATCAGGGGAATTGTACTGGGAAGATGTGCTGATTTCACCAATTACAAATGAGGCAGGTAAAACAACAAATTACCTGGCCGTAAAAATGGATGTAACTCAACGCAAACATGCTGAACTGGAAATATTGGATTTGAATACCAATCTCGAACTGAAAATTAAGGAACGGACCAAAGAATTAGCTTCAGCAAACCAGAGCCTGTTAAATGAAATGGAAATTCGCAATCTGGCGGAAAAAGCTCTTTTAGATAGTGAGGAAAGATATCGTTCAGTGGTTGAAAATATTAAAGAAGTTATATTCATTACAGATAACGATGGCCTATGGATTTTCTTGAATAAGGCATGGGAAGAAATAACTGGTTTTTCGGTAAATGAATCTATTGGAAAAGTATTTGTCGAATACGTCCATCCCGACGACCGCGCCAGAAACTGGGAATTGTTCGAGCCTTTGATTCAACGTAAAAAAGAATATTGCCGCCACGAAATCAGGTATCTGACCAAAGACGGAGGATTCCGCTGGATAGAAGTTTTCGCAAGGCTGGGAATTAATGAACAAGGCGAAACTATTGGTACTTATGGCACCTTGCGCGACATAACAGAGTGGAAGCAATTGTCGGAGTTCGAAAATGAATTGTTACAGTTGTCGCCTAAGTTAACCGGTATTACGCTTTCCGAAATTGAGTCGTCCATCAACCTTGCTCTTACACGTATAGGAAACGTACTCAATGCCGACCGTTCGTATGTCTTTGAATTCTCTTCCGGCACGAAATTCATGAACAATACCTATGAATGGAGCAACAACGAAATCGAACCGCAGATTAAAGACCTTCAGAATGTTCCGGTTGAAATGTTCCCCGAGTGGATGAAAAAAATACAGCGCGGTGAAAATATAGTTATTGAATCGGTTCAAGAACTGCCTGCGAACTGGAATGCCGAGCGTGAGATACTTGAACCTCAGGGAATACAATCTATTTTGGTAATACCGCTGCAAACCGAAAGCGTTATCATCGGATTTGTCGGATTAGATTCGGTGAAATCAAAAAGGACCTACTCTACAACTGAGATCAATATTCTTAAAGTATGGAGCAACATGCTCTCCAGCCTGATCAGTAATAGACGAAACAGCGAATTAATAGAGCAAACCCGACAGAATTATCAAACTTTCTTCAATACCATCGACGACTTCCTGTTCATTCTTGATTTCACGGGGAAAATTATCCATTTCAATCAAACGGTTTATCAACGATTGGGATATTCGCCCGAGGAATTGCTCGATATGCAGATATTGAGATTGAGGCCGGCAGAACGAAGACCTGAAGCTGTCAAAACTTTCAAAAAAATGATCAATGGCGAGACCGATTTTTGTGCTATACCAATTCTGACCAAATCTGGTATTCAGATCCCTATTGAAACGCATGTCAAGCGCGGGCAATGGAACGGCGAGGAACGGCTATTTATGGTCAGCAAAGATATCTCACAAATCAAGCTCTCCGAAGAGAAATTTTCGGCTGCCTTCCAGTCAAACGCTGCAATAATGGTCATTACCGGACTTAAAGACGATAAGATCTTAAATATAAATGATGCATTTTCGAGCCAACTCGGGTTTGAGCGGGACGAAGTGATCGGGAAATCAATTGAGGATATTGGTTTATTCGAAAATAGCGATACCCATTCGAAGATTATTGCGCAAATAAATCAACAGAGCGAGTTGCACGACCTGGAGTTTCTACTGAAGACAAAAGACCAGAAAATTCGCACCGTGCTTCTGTCAGCAACCCCTCTTTTTGTTGGCGACCAACATTGTATCCTGAAAGTTATGGTAGATATTACCGAACGTAAAATGGCCGAAGACGAATTACAGAAAGCCCGAATCGAAGCCGAAAAAGCCAACAAAGCTAAAAGTGAATTCTTATCAAGAATGAGCCACGAACTCCGGACCCCGATGAATTCGATTCTGGGATTTGCCCAACTACTCGAAATGGGAGAACTCAACCAGGGACAAAAGAGGGGGGTTTCACACATTCTGAAAAGTGGGCACCATTTGCTCGATCTGATTAACGAAGTGCTCGATATCGCCAGGATCGAAGCCGGGCGAATTTCGCTGTCGTTAGAGCCAATCGGGTTGGAATCCATTATTCACGAAACAGTTGATGTTGTCAGGGCACAGGCCAATAGCCGCCAGATACAGATTGAACCGATTGATTTTGCCGCTTCCCGGATGTTTGTAATGTCAGACCGGCAACGGTTAAAACAAATTTTGATCAACCTGCTGAATAATGCCATCAAATACAACAAAGACGGAGGTTTGGTCAAAATTCAATGTTCGCTTGGCTCACCCGATTTAGCTGGGAAACCGCAAATTCGCATAGCAATTTCGGATACAGGGCATGGAATCTCCGAGAGTGATATTCCGAAATTGTTTGTGCCTTTTGAGCGTATCGGGGCTGAAAAGACCACAACTGAAGGGACTGGACTAGGCTTATCAGTGGTGAAAAAACTCATCGAAATACAGAATGGAAATGTAGGTGTTGAAAGTGTTCTCAATATAGGAAGTACCTTCTGGATTGAACTGCCGGAAACCGAAAACCAGATTCAAAATGCTATCAAAACAGGCGCACTGGAGTTACATCAGAGTGGATTGATTGAGAAAGCTGGAATGATATTATATGTGGAGGATAATGTCTCAAACATTGAATTGGTTGAACAAATCCTGTTGGCCCAACGGGCAAACATTAGGTTGGTGACTACCATGCTTGGCTCGCAAACCATGAATTTAGCAGTCGAAAATAAGCCCGACCTGATTTTGTTAGATTTAAACCTACCTGATATACACGGCAGTAAAGTTCTCGAACATTTACTGGCAAACGAAAAAACAAGCAACATTCCGGTGGTTGTTATCAGCGCCGATGCCATGCCACAGCAGTTGCAGCGGATGACTCAGGCTGGAGCCAAAGATTATTTGACCAAACCGTTAAATGTGGAAGAATTTATAAAGGTGATCGACAAATATTTGCCCTAGTCAGGTTTGTTGAATGGCCTTTTGCTCGACTGGCTTGTCTACGAAATGTCAACAATAAAAGAAAGTTAAGTTAGTTAATAACGTCTAACTTTAATATGAAATAGATCCGATACGCGATTAGGTGTAACGATTCGGGCCTGATGGAATGTAGGATATGATGGGATTTTCCCGAAAATTTGAAAGATAGATTGACGTTAGTCAAAAGAAAAAAACATAATTATAATTTGTGAATACAAATATTGCAGGATCTATAACTTAATCGAACAGAGGATGGAAGAAGGGTTTCTAAAACGGATAATCATTAGTTTTCTTACAAATCAAAACAGAATTCAACGTAATAATCCTGATTTTTGGAAGGCATTACTAATCAACTTGATGTTGTCGGCAATGGTATGCGTATTTCTTTTATTTGCTATTGTCGACATCACTTTGTTTGATATGAAAGTTGAATCTTTGATTAACTCATTTGCCTTTATAATTACTTTATCAGTTCTTTATTTCTTTCATAGAACCGATAATATACGGATTTCGGCTTTGACTGTTGTTGGCGTATTGTCTATTGTAATCCTCCTGATTGTTTTTCGACTCTCACCAAATTATCAAATATTTATCTGGACAGGAATATTACCACCATTCGCTTTCTTTTTATTAGGAAAAAGGGGTGGCTATATCATTTCATTCCTTTTTGGAGCGGCATTAGCAGCCTATTATGTTACTGTATATAATGATTGGGAACATCAATTATTCGGGTTGGAAGGTGTTTTTAATGTCAGCTTGGCTTATATGGCATTGGTTATCGCTATCGGTTTTTATGAAGCTAGTCGAAAAGAGGCATTCGATTACATGCTGGAGGACATTGAAAAAAGGAAAAAGGCCGAACTGCTATTAAAATCGAACGAAGCCCATTTGTACGAAATAAACGCAACAAAGGATAAATTCATGTCGATTATCGCTCATGATCTGAGAAGTCCGTTTAGTACCATCTTGGGGTTTAGTTCAATTATTCAGGAACAAATGCAGGAGCAGAAACATGAAAATATACACGAATTTGCCTCACTGATACACACCACATCCGAACAGGTTATGGACTTGCTCTCCAATTTGCAGGAGTGGACGAAAATTCAAACGGGGCGAATTCAGGCAAATCCAACTCAATTCGACCTGTCGGGTTCGGTAAGAAATGTAATTGCTTTATTCAGTTTAACATTGACACAAAAAGAAATCAGCATACATACCAACTGCCCGGGCGAAACAATCGTTGTTGCCGATAAAAATATGATTCACACCGTGTTAAGAAACCTGATTTCGAATGCCATCAAATTCACCAATCCGGGAGGCAACATTTTTATTTCCGTAGTTGTCAATCCGGATGAGTTGTTTATTTCGGTAAAAGACGATGGTATAGGCATCAAAAGTGAGACGTTGGAGCGTTTATTTCATCAGGAAGTTATTCATTCCACCCCGGGGACTCAAAACGAAACGGGCTCCGGATTTGGTTTGTTGCTGTGCCAAGAATTTATTGAAATACAGGGTGGTCGCATTTGGGCTGAAAGTGAAGCAGGTATGGGCAGCGCTTTTTATTTTACGATTCCGCTACTGCATACACTTTATCCTATTTAGAATTAAAAACTAAAATTTAATGAGATTCTATTTTTAAACTTATAAGAAAACAAACAATCAGGTAATAAAAAAACTAATTAATCTGCCCTTATGAAAAAACTGACTTTAATTTTACCTTTTCTCTTTATTTTAATCGCTCAAATTGTTTTTGGGCAGGACAAAAAAACGGAAAAGCTCAAGCTGGAAGCTGGTTTCGATTTGGCAACCACTTATCTGTGGCGCGGTTTCGAGTTTGGCAATGGCCCTGTTGTTCAGCCATGGGCTAAGCTCGGTTACAAAGGTTTTGCTGCGGGAGTATGGGGTACCACTAATTTCACGGGCGATTCAAAAGAAGTTGACCTGTACCTGAATTACAGTTTTGGCAATTTCACGCTCTCGTTTATTGACCTTTTCTCGATGGGAATAGAAGGCCTTGACCAGAATTTCTTTAATTTCAGCAGCGATATTTCAAGTCATGTTGCCGAACTTGGCTTAAGTTACGGAGGTTCCGAAAAATTTCCGCTAACCGTTTCAGGCGGAGTTCTTTTGTACGGGCAATCGCTCGACCCCAAAGTTAGCGACCCAGCGAAATTGAATCATTCGACATATTTCGAGGTCGGTTATCCCGGGACCATTGAAGACTATACCTACTCTGTTTTTGCCGGGTTTGTACCCACCGAAAGCTCTTTTTATCAAACCGATGGATTTTCATTCATCAACGTTGGTTTTAAAGTAGGAAAATCGATCGCGATTAACGACCATTTTTCTATTCCAACCAACTTTACTTTGGCAACAAGCCCCGAGCGCAAAACCGTATGCTTGGCGGTTATGTGTTCATTCTGAAATAGTTTATATGTCTGATTAGCGATTAAAAAATAACGTAATGATGAAAAATTTCCTTGTGTACTTTACACTGGCGCTGGTTATTTCAGCTTGCAGCAATAGCTCGAAACTGAATGTTGAGAAACGAAAAATAGCGTTGGAAGAAAAAGCAAAGAGCATCAACGATGATTTTTATAAAATCAGGAATGAAGTCAATTGGCTGGCTGGCCAAATTTCAAAATTGTACCAAAAACAAGA
This sequence comes from Prolixibacteraceae bacterium, assembly GCA_028683385.1. Classification (GTDB taxonomy): domain Bacteria; phylum Bacteroidota; class Bacteroidia; order Bacteroidales; family Prolixibacteraceae; genus Aquipluma. The sequence goes on from JAQUIJ010000004.1 coordinate 53,712, forward strand.
TTCCATTCTTCCTCATATCGATAAAAGTAAATACCAACTGGCGGCAAATGGAGTCTTTACCAAACCAGTTGACGACGGCGGTTCAGCAATCTTTGTATCGGGCTATTACCCTGTGAACGAGGAGATAAAGAAAATCGTTTATTTCACCGAGCCCATCGACCCCGTATTAAAATCGATCGTGACGAAATTTCCGGAGGTGGTTCAGGCTTATTATAATGATAAATCCGCTATAAACCGCATCTATCCGTACTTTGATGTTTTGTCGCAATATGAGGCAAAGATGAATATTCCGGAGTTTAATTTCTATTACCTTGCCGACGCTGCTCATAACCCCAAACGAGAACCGGTTTGGGTGAATGAGCCATATATCGATCCGGCAGGTCGGGGTTGGATGATTTCGGCAATTGCACCGGTCTATTTTAATAATTTGCTGGTTGGGGTTCCGGGTATCGACATAACGGTTAACACTGTAACTGAGCGATACATTCAGGATAATCCGCAAAATATGACGATGATAATTGACAACACCGGAACAATCGTTTCGGCGCAGGAGGCTGCCATAAATATATTGTCGTTTCCGCCACTGGCCGATCACAAATACATCGAAACCATTAAGCAGGATACCTACCGGAAGGAAAGTTTTAACCTCAAGCTGAGTAAGGAAGAAAACGTTCGGGAAATCGCGACTGAGGTTCTTGACAAGAAAAATAATATTTTTGAAACTGAAATAAACCGGAACAGGCTGATTTTAATTTCGGCCCACATCAAAGAAATGGACTGGTACCTGCTTGAAATATTAAATTAAACGGTGAATCTGAATGAAGACCAGATATTTTATATTAACATTTCTGTTACTTGTTTTCGTTGTTCTTTCTGCGAGGCAGTATCGTTTGTTGCAGGTACAGCAAAAAAGCGAAACCGCTGATTTTATAAAAAAAGAGATCATTCTTTGTGGAAAAGACATTGAAAGCAGCAGTATTGATTTTGTAGAAGCCATTAAATTTGAATTTGCCAACCGCGAACTTGCCTATTTTTTCGATCCCAATCTTCAAAATCTTAATCTGGATGTTTATAACAGGTATATCATCGGTGATATAAAAAAAATAAGACAGTTCTACTCCCGCAATCAGATCTTGATTTCTGATATTACTATATACAACAGTACCGTATTCCGGACATTCGAACGGAATAATAATAATTACTTCAAGGTCACACTTCCCCAAAAGTTCGCCCATGAGGTTAAACTTGAGAGACGTCCGTTATTTACAGAAACAAACAACGAGTATTATTACATTCAACCTATCACAAATGCCAAAGGAGAATTAATTGCAAATGCGCGTTTTACTTTAAATATTGAGGAATATTTATCGTCGCAATTTGATCGATTCTACATTGGAAAGAATTCGTGGTCGTGGGCAATACACAACGGTCAGGTGTTACTTCATAAATACAGTGAGCCGGAAAAGAAGAAAGACTTTGAAACAGACGCATTGCAAATTTTTAATCAAAAACTTGAAGAGAATCTTTCGGCTTCATTTCAACATTCAATTAGGAACAGTTCCAATATCAATGTCTATTCAGTATTTTATCCGGTAACTATTCTGGGCGAGAAATTCGGAATCGTTTTTTCGGTTAACACCGATACCCTCTATCAGCAACAAAACGATGCCAATGTGAATTTTTTCATTTACATTTTGGTCGTCATCATCAGCATCATTTTCCTTTTCACGACCATCATTAGCCAAATGCGTTTTGCCCAAAATCGGCTTCAAACCACCGATGTCATTTTGCGAAAGGCCAATAAAGCCTCCGAGGTTTTGCTTACCGATCCCGATTTCGACCATGCGATGAAAGTTTTTTTGGAAATCACTGGAAAAGTGCTGGGCTATCATCGGGCCTTTATCCTGAAATTTGATAAAATTGAGAAATCGACATTTTTCAGGATTTCGCATGGTTGGAATGATTCTACCATTGTGAAACCCGCAATAGAACTTATGCCCAGTTTAGCCGATGGGTTAAATGCCGATCCCCTAATGGATTTGGTAAAGGAACTTTCGCGAAACAATATTCTGAAATTCAATTGCGAAGAGGCTGTTGCCCCATTGAAGCCAGTGATCCAGGCTTTGAATGGGAAAGCATTTGTTGGCATACCCATATTTATCGAAGAAAAAATGTATGGGATTGTTGGTTTTATGGACTGTGTTTCAACCCGGGAATGGCGCACCTTCGAAGATGTTCTTTTTGCAAATCTGGCCAACGCAGTTGGCGGCGCGGTATCACGCCAAAACAAAAATATTGAACTCATACAAGCCAAAGAAGAAGCGGAAAAAGCGAATAATTCGAAAAGTGAATTCCTTTCGAGGATGAGCCACGAATTGAGAACTCCGATGAACTCAATATTGGGATTCTCACAACTTCTGGAAATGGGTGAACTAACTCAAAGTCAACGCAAAGGTGTGAACCACATCCTGAAAAGCGGTAATCATTTGTTAGGCCTGATCAACGAGATTCTGGATATCTCAAGGATCGAATCGGGCCGCATTTCTCTTTCGCTGGAAGCGATACAGGTGAATAACTTAATAGCAGAAGTTGTCGATATTGTAAAGCCTATAGCTGCTGATTATCAGGTGAACGTTGAATTTATTCAGAAAGACAGTTTACTGGTAAATGCCGATATGCAGCGTTTAAAACAAATATTGATCAATCTGGTAAACAATTCAATTAAATACAACGTACCCGATGGAAAAGTCATTCTCGACGTAAGGCTTATCGGTAGTGATGAAGACAGTAAACCGATGGTTGAAATATCGGTAACAGATACAGGTATTGGAATTAAGCAGGAGGATATTGCAAAACTTTTTTCGCCTTTTGAACGGATTGGAGCTGAAAGATTGGCTGTTGAAGGAACCGGCCTGGGATTAACTGTGGTAAAAAAACTGATAGAGGTAATGAATGGAAAGGTTGGCGTTGAAAGTACTTTCGGAAAAGGAAGCAGGTTTTGGATTAAACTTCCGGCATACATGGCTCCGCTAAATGTATCCGGGCAAAAAGATTCAGCTAAAAATGATACTGAAGATACAGATTTACAAGGTACAATATTGTATATCGAAGATAACTCGTCGAATATAACCCTGATCGAGCAAATACTTTCTGCTCACAGACCAAACGTGAGATTAGTTACCAACATTTACGGATCTCAGGCCGTAAATATGGCGAAAGAAAACAATCCGAATTTAATCCTTTTGGATTTGAACCTCCCCGATATGTACGGAGAACAGGTATTGACCGGTTTAAAATCAGATGAGAATACGAAGAGTATTCCGGTCGTAATTATTAGCGCTGACGCTGTGCCTCAGCAATTTCATAAAATGATAAAAGCAGGTGCACTAAACTACCTGACCAAGCCGCTCGATGTTCCAAAATTTCTGGAGGCAATTGATCATTTCTTACCAGCCATGCAAAATCTAATAATTTAGCTAAGTCAAGCCTTATGATAGACTCTACTTTAAAAAAAGCAAATATCCTAATTGTCGATGACCAGGAGGCAAACATTGATGTTCTGGAGAGTTTCCTTGAAATGCAAGGGTATTTTAATATTAAAAGTACAACCGATCCGAGAAATGTGATTTCGATGGTATCAAGTTTTAATCCCGATCTTTTACTTCTGGACTTATCAATGCCTTACCTATCGGGATTCGAAATATTAGAACAGATAAAAAATGAACTTCCGGCAGATATATTTTTACCGATAATTGTACTAACTGCTGACATAACTAAAGAATCGAAGCAACGTTCGCTTGCCAATGGGGCCAGCGATTTTCTGACAAAACCATTTGATTTAATAGAAGTTGGCCTTCGGATTCGAAATTTGCTTTATACCTGTTATCTCCATCAACAACTGCAAAATCAGAATCAAACACTGGAAGAAAAGGTAAAGGAACGGACTTATGCATTTGAGAAACAAAATATTGAATTGATTCTTGCAAAGGAAAAAGCAGAAGAAAGCGACAGATTAAAATCCTCTTTTCTCGCGAATATGAGCCATGAAATCAGAACGCCGCTAAACAGTATCATTGGATTCTCTGATTTGCTTTTCGATCCGTACTTCGATTCAGATCAACAAGCAGAGTTTGTTAATGCAATTAAGCAAAATGGAAACAATCTGCTCACTATCATTACCGATATTATGGATATTTCACAAATTGAAGCTGGGCAAATTACGATCCGTAGGTCTGATTTTTCAATTGAAATACTTCTTTCAGAGATGTATAATGAATTTGACAATAGCTGCAAAATGAAAGGCCTCGAATTTAGGTATTCGAAACCCCATGTTGATAGTAAGATAGTAGGTGATAAAGATAAAATCAAGCGAATAATTTCCAATTTAGTTAGTAATGCTATTAAATTTACTGAACGAGGTTATATCGAAGTAAGTTGTAATATTGGAGCAGATTCAGTTCAGTTCTATGTAAAAGATACAGGAATTGGAATTTCAAAGGAAAATCATGATATCATATTCGAACGTTTCAGGCAAGTTGAAGCGGCTAACACCAGAACGTACGGAGGCAATGGTCTTGGACTGGCTATAGCAAAACAACTTGCTGAACGAATGGGGGGAAGAATCACATTAGAATCAGAGATCGGTAAGGGTACTACGTTTTATTTTTCAGTCCCCAGGTCTTAATCTGGTTAGAGTGAATTGGGAAACTGGTTATTCCAGGGGAAAAAAGGTAACATGTAAAATTCCGCAACAAGTTGATTAATTTCTTGAAAACGTTCATTTGTAAAAATAACTAACAGTGTTGCTTCCACATAAATGGTGAGGTTGTCCTAAAAGGATAACCTCATTTCTTAGCATCTTAATTTATGCCTGATATTATTGTATGAGTCTTTAAACGACCATCCTTTCAATTCGTAAACCTGTCCGTGTTCGTTATGCAGGATTTTGACAAATTTTGCCTTATTTCTTTTGAATATTCTGATTTCATCTTCAGACAGACTTCGAAGGCAGGCCTGTTTATATCCTTCAGATGGATAAAAAGTAAGCTCCTTGACTCCATCTTCATCGCACTTGTTTATGATGACGAAATAATCCTTTGAAAAAGCGTCAACTTCCCGGTTGATAAATTTGCTGGAGGCAATGCAGACAGCAAAACAAATTTCATTTTCAAATAAGACATCAAAAACAGGTTTCTTTTCAATTTTTTTAGTCATGTTTTTGGAGTGGTTTAACGGTTATTTTCTGGTTCAGTTTTTAACTCTTTCACTTTCTCATGTTTGTCAAAGTGGATGCGGATAAATGTGTGCAGGTCACTTTCTTTATAGTACGTTTTGTGGTAGATCGAATGGAAGGGAAGTTCGCCTTTACTTCGGTAGCGTTGCAACGTTCGCTTGCTAATGTTGAGTAATTGGCAAACATCCTGATTATCGTATAAGCGTTCACCCTCAAGCATGTTGTCCTGCTTATTGAGTTTTAGTAATACTTTTTCCAGATGGTTGAACCGTTCCATAATCCGTTCCATCCATATTTCAAATGATTCCTTGTTCAAATACATAGTCATGCAATTTGTCCGATAATGAAATAATTAGGGTTCGATGGGTCTTTGAGGATAATTTCCTTTTCCCGCATAAAGCGGATGTAGTTTTTAGCTGTTCGATCTTTTACCTCAAGAGCATCTTGTAATTGCTCGGTTAGTTCCAGGTAAGTAAGAAAGTTCTTACGCTCAAAGATTTCACGGGCAATAGCCACTAATTCGTCTTCTTTACGTTTTTCTTTGGCCTCTTTGGGTTTTTCTCCGTGATAGATGTGCATTCCAAGGCTTTTGTCCCACGCAAATTGCATGATTGGTACATCTAACGGACTTCCGTCCCGGACTTTCAACGCCTTTACTACCGATACTTCTGGAGAGTCATCTTTTTCGATTGACAAGATAGCCGCAGCCTTTCGTTGCAGTTCGCTGCCCAAGTGACCACGTAATTTCAATCCATTGGGAATAAAGTGCAGCACCGGAACTATGCATGTGCGATATATTCCAGCCAACCGGTAAAGTTCTTCCACGACAGCAATACTTTCCGCTTCATCGTTCGCTCCTTTAATCAGATCGGCAATTCCATCGATTACCACCAGATGAATGCCCCCGCATTGGTAATGGTACCTGTCCATACTCTGAACAATGGCTTGCAGACGTTCTCTGCGCGACATTCCTGTCAGGCAATAGGCATGCAAATAGTCTGGCATGGCTAATCGGTTGCAACGACGGAGCAGGTTATTAATATTTTTGTACAATTGAACTTCAGACTGCTCGGTATCATAAAACAATACCGCTTTCTGATGAAGGTTTTCACCAATGGTAATCCCTAATGTGTCAATATCTACGCCCTGTTGCCGGATAGCCCCGGAAATAATAGAAGCTACATAGTTGCTTTTACCGGTTCCTTCACCGCCAGTAATACACAAGAGATTTCCCTGAGTACCTAACGGTACATCATTTACTGAAACAACGATCTGAGCAATGGGCGGAGGATTGTTGAAATCCACTTCACAGGATTTCAGGGCCGACATGGTTTCGCTGTACAAAGTGTCGAGGTAATTCAGGAACAATCGCTTTAAATCTTCAGCGGTATGCCCGATTCTGAAATAGTCTGCTACGTCTTTTTCTTCCTTGGTCCCTGGTAGTGGTAATAACAATCGGCAAACCCCATATGAAGCTAAATTTGTTGCTTGTTTCTCGGAAGATTCTAATCCCGTTTTATCTACATCGAAGAGCAGTACGATGTGCTTGAACCTATATGAAAGTTTATGGATTATTCCGGTCGGGATTATAGAGGTTTCGGAATTGAAACAAACTGCATGGAATCCATGTGCAGTAAGAGCCATAACATCTTTTTCACCACCGGTGATGAATAGGAGGTCTCCTTTTGCTGGCAATTGTTCCAGCCCAAAACAATACTGTTCAGGAATATTTCCAGCCTGAACAAAGCGTATTTCAGACAAAGGACGGTAAACTTTGATGTGTTGCTTGCCAACATAGCCGTACAACGGTTCTTTCTCAGATGAAAGAAAGAAAAAAGGTTTTCCTTCCCGATTCTCACTGTCAAAGCGGCCTAGAGAAACGGCATGAAAGGAAAGAAGCAACTTTTCTGTTATGCCGTATTGTGCCCACCAAATGAGTTCATGTTTCGAAAAATTCTTGCGTATAATGTTGTACTTTCTATTTTTTGAAAGTGGAGCCGGAGATGATGGTTCTCTCACTTGATTTAACACTAATAGCTTTTGAGAATTACTTTCTACCACTTTAAAACCTCTGTCATCTATTAATCCCAGAAGCAGATCATGATTAATCTTTTCGAGGATTAAGACAAATTCTGAAGGCCTGTTACAATCCAGCCCACACAGTTTGCCTACAAAGAAGAAACAGTCGCCGGAATAATCTTCATTCCCGAAATCTTTCAATCGGTAACAGTCATTACGACGATCAAAGAATACGTTGCATGAAGCATTTTTATCCGGATAAAGAGGATTCAGGAAATTCCGTCCGACCTGAAAGGGAAAAGGGATGTAATGGCGAAATACCGCCATCCCTTTGTTGCTGACTTGTAGGATGATTTCTTTACTTAGAGCCATAACTTAGCAGATAATTTTTTCTGAAATCATCCAGGGTATGTGGATCACAGGTAATCAGACGTTCATTCAGACACCGTTCAATTTCTGATAACTTGTATAGGCAGCGCCCTCGCAAAGTAGAATAGCTGATCAGGCTCTCTGCCCGCAGTCGTTGAAGCGTGCGTGTACTGATGCGTAACAGGTTGGCTACTTCTTGGCTATCCAGCCAGATTTCATCATTGTTTTGTGGCCGGATACCAGCTTCGCATTTGACAACGAAAGCTGATATCTTATCAATTTTATCAACCAGGTCTTTGTAAACCCGGCTATCCATTGTTATTACTTCCATTATTTTTGAATTTTTTGTAAAGAACCGGAAAGAGAAAAGATTAAATCGGATAGTATTATAATAGTATGTATATGATGGCATCTCTGATAAATTTCTAGTGTGCTGAAATACAATTGTTTGCCAAACAGAATTTTTTAATGTTATTTTTCAGAAGGGAAGAATCAGTTTATTTGTAATTGCCTGAAAAGAAAAATTGAAGTATGGTCTACGATTGTTTGTTTTTTCTTTTCAGGTCAATCAGGCAAATTCAGTGCAAGGTGCAAGCCTATATATAGATATAGGCTTGCACCTTGCACTAGATTAATGAATTTGAATATCAAAGATTTGTATTTTTGCAGGAAAGGATTTAGATTTGTACCTGAACAGTTAAGCAGAAAAACGAAGTCAACGAACGGACATAACTGGACAGAAATTCGGTACGAAATCGGTACGATAATTTATTGAAAATTTAGAAAGCAACTGATTATAAGATATTTGATCGGACTGGGTTAACACCCCAGCTGGGTCACGAAAAAATTACACTAAATTGAACTAAAAGCCTTCAAATTAAATGATTTGAAGGCTTTTTTTGTTGATTAGACCTTCAAAATGCAACAATAAATCGCATAATAAATGAGACCATTTATTATGAAATATTGTTGTATGTGTCTGTTTGTTAGATTTTTGTATTTTGAATATTAAAAATCAATGATTATGAACTCTGAATTCATTTCTACATCTTTGAATTCAAATTGAATGTGATTTTTAAAAACTTTATAATGAAATATTATGGTTTAATAGCCTCAGTGGCGGTTATTTAACCATTAAAATACCATTGGAAGACAATCATCAAGTAAGATTGACAAGTAATACCAGCCCCGCTTGGCTATATAAAAGATAAACAGGTCATATGCCTGTAGAATAAATTCATAACTTCATAGAACCCCTTAATCGGTTCTAATGCCCGATCGGTATTAATCACATTTTAGTATCTGGTGAACTTAGTTTTAGACTACGGTTAGAGACAAGCTATTTTGCTTGGACTTTCAGTTAATGATCAAATCCATTTGGGTAATTTGGGTTTCCGGGTTGGCAACAAATGTAAAATAAACAGATAAAAAGATGCTTTAATTAGATATGTAAGCAGCGTTTTCGAATTTCATTTCGTAACCGTTTAAGAAGCATTTATTAAAAGGCCTTTAACGGGAAACATTGAAACCATTTTCATTCATTTATTAAAGATTAAAGCCATGAAAACAATTATGAAGTCATTGACGATTAACCCCCAGATATGCGGACTATTTCTTCTCTTTCTTCTAGTCGGCATTACATCATGTAAAAAGAATGATACCACTGAAATGAGTAGTATTGTGAGTTATTCTGGAACTTTTGTTAAGTCGGGTGATGCGGTGGTAACATCCGCTAGTGGGACTGTTACTGCAAAAGTTGATCTGACGACTATGATCTTATCCTACACAGTTACCTGGAATGGCTTAACGTCAAATGCTGCAAGTATGCATTTCCACGACGCAGGTCCGGTTATATATCCCATTACCGGATTCACTGCAGCGACTTCAGGTACACTATCGGGTTCAGTTACATTAACTGCCTCTCAGGCGTCCGATCTGGCCTCAGGAAAAATCTATGTACAAATCCATACGGTGAATATTCCTGCAGGTGAAATTTTGGCCAATTTGTCGCAAAGCAGCCGCAATTATACTCCTTCAGGAGGAGGTTACGGATACTAATAAAAAAGCCACAAACGTGCCCTGTTGCTATTTAGGTCAGCAGGGTACTTGGCCTTTCATTTGGATTTAAAAAGACCTATAGAAATGAAATTAAAAAGTAAAATTTTGGCTGCCTTGATGGCAATGCTCTTATTCGCTTGTATAAATATGGCTCCTGAAACGCTTGATGAAAATCCGGGACAAGCGGGATGCACGCCTCAATTTCCGAACATGAAAGTGACGTACAACAACTATGTGAAGAATATTATTGCACGTTATTGCATTACCTGTCATCAGGGAGGTAATTCTCCGGGACCGGGAAATTTTACGACATACAATGGAGTTCGGCTTTACGCCGATTTCTTCGCCGTCCGGGTCATTCAGGATCGTGCTGATATGCCCCAGGGAAACGCACCTCTTCCAAAATCTGTAAGAGATTCGTTGAATATCTGGATTAATAACTGCTCACCCGAAAATTAAAACAACACCAATGAGAACACTAATAACAATCATCATACTTGCAGCAAACTGGATGGTTCAGGCACAAGTTGTTACATCGCATAATGCGAAGCTTAGCTTTTTCTCAGAAGCTCCTATCGAAAATATAAGCGCTGAAAGCAACACAGGAGTCTCAGCTCTGGATTTGTCAACCAAAAATGTCTATTTTAAAGTACCCATGCGTTCTTTCGTATTTAAGAAAAGCCTGATGCAAGAGCATTTTAATGAGAATTACATGGAAAGCAGCAAATATCCGTTTGCTGAATTTAATGGAAAGATAATTGATCAGATTGATCTCACGAAAGACGGAACATTCCCGGTGAGCGTTCAGGGAGACCTGAATATTCATGGTGTGACAAAAAACTACAATGTAAAAGCCGAACTGAAGGTGAAGGGAGGTGAAATTTCGGCAACCTCGACTTTTCCTGTTAAACTGGCCGATCATGGAGTCAAGATTCCGCGGTTGGTGATAAAGAATATTGCTGAAATTGTGCAGGTTACAGTTGCAGCTCAATATAAACCTGATTCAAAAGATGCTACTCAAAGTTCCTATTCACCTAAAATGAAATAACCTCATTAATCGACACACAATGAGAACATATACATTAATATTATTCGTATTTGTTTGCAGCTTTTCAGTAAAGGCTCAGAATGACTTGAGTAAATTATTCTCCGATTCAGTTTTGGCTAAAGAGAATATTCCGGTAACAGCTACGTTTAAGTCCCCGCAAATCATCAATGGCCAATCCAATGAAACGATGCACAAACACGATTTGCTTTTTGTGGTGATGCACCGGTTTGGCGATATTGCCGGGAGCTATGGAGGGATGCAAACCTTTTATGGTTTGGATAATTCTTCAGATATCCTGATTGGATTTGATTACGGTATTTCCGACCGATGGAGCTTGGGTTTGGGGAGGACTAAAGGCGCGCCGAATGGAACAAATACCAACCAGAAGCAATTGTTCTATGTGAAAACAAAGTACAGGTTGATCCGACAATCAACCAATAACCGGGTACCGGTATCGGTAACTATATTCGGGAATAGTGTTGCTTCCGGGATGGACAGGCTGAACGTTGTCACATCGGATGCCGATTTCCAAAAATTAGCCGATCGGCTGAGCTTTGTAGCACAGGCCATTATTACCCGAAAATTTAACGATAGCTTCTCACTTGCGCTGTCGCCAACCTTTGTCAGGAGAAATTATGTATCGTTTATGGACGTGAATAATATGTATGGACTTGGAATAGGAGGGAGGTTGAAAGTTAGTCACCGGATGGCCGTTGTTGCCGATTACTTTTTAAGTTTTAGAAGTCAGGAGAGCAAAAAGTATTTCCTCCAGCAAAAGGGATTCCGGTTTTATAATCCCCTTGGAGTTGGCCTTGAAATGGAAACAGGCGGGCATGTTTTTAATTTCATCTTTACCAATTCAACAGCTATTCTCGAAAACCAGTTTATTCCAAGTACAAGCAGTTCGTGGACCAAGGGAGGATTTCGCTGGGGATTCAGCATTAGTCGCACGTTTACTCTGTCGAAAAAGTCCGATTCATGAACAGTTTAGTTGGTGCCGGGCTTAATCTAAAATTACTGACATAAATTACTGTTAATCCGAACAAAGCCATAGATAATTTCGTTTACATCTTCAACATGATATAGTTTTACCGGAATGGTTGAGCGCGAATTAGAGCAGATTATAGATGGTTGCATAGAACAAGACCGGCACAGTCAGGAATTGTTGTATAAAAAGCTTTATGGTTTTGCCATGAAAATTTGTTTGCGATACGCCGAGAACAGATATGAAGCTGCCGATGTTTTGAATGAAGGTTTTTTTAAGGCCTTTACCAACATTGAGAAGTACGATAAAAACTGGCCATTTAAGACCTGGCTTGGTAAAATCATGCACAATGCCTCGATTGACTATTACCGGACGAATTTTAAATGGAGCCAGCTTGTTGGTATAGAAAAGTCGGAATCAAAGATAAATGAGGCTGCCGTCGAGCATAAACTTGATTACGAGGATTTGCTCTCCCTGATTCAGCGCCTTCCTCCAGCCTACATGCTCGTATTTAACCTATATGTGGTTGATGGCTATTCGCACGAAGAAATAGCTGAGATGACCGGAATCACCGCCAGTACTTCCAGATCAAACTTATACAAGGCACGCCTGAAATTGCAGCAGATGTTGTCGGTGCCACAATCTGTAGTTATTCTATTGATGCTGAAATTACGAAGAGTAGCTGAAAATTCAAGAAGATCATGACAAACAGGAACATTGAAGATATTGACCAATTATTTCGCGAAGGATTGAATCCTGAGGATGATCTTTTAACTTATCAGGAGGCTGATTGGTTGAAGCTTAAGAAGCGGCTAGACAGGATTGCTCAAAAGCGACATGGTGTCTTCTGGTTAACCCGGTTGAGCGGTGTTGCTGCGTTAATTCTCCTGTTTTTTGTCATTCGTATGTTTTTACCTGAAAGCCAAAAACAAATCGTTCAGGAGGCTGAAGTTCAACAAAGCGATCTGAAATTGCAGGAAAAACAAAACAAGCCCATCATCTCTCCAGAAGTGAAAAAAGCTGTTAGGAAAACAGAGCCAATTTCAAGGACTTTGTTGGCGCAGAACAAACCGTCGGAAGAGCAGTTGCCTAACAAACAATTGAATTACAACTCATCAGAAAAGAAGCTGAATAACGTTGATTCAACACAAGTAGAGAACTTAAGCATTCCCCAAACAACAGCAGAGCAAAAGGTCAATCCGGGAAAGTACATTACTAATCATCCCGATATAGCAAAACCTGCGGACCAGAAACGGTTTTCAACTGACGACCTTTTATTTGCCCCAAACGAAAGACCCAATAAATTGCCTGAACCTGAACAACAGACTCATAAATTAACATTGAGTGTTCTGGCTGCTCCCGATTATAATGGTGTAAATAATCTGAATAATGCTAGTTTGGGTAATGATTTTGGGTTATTGGTAACAATTAAGATTGCGAAAAACTGGAGTTTGAGTACGGGAGGGGTTTATGCAAAAAAAATGTACGAAACAGGTTTTGGTAATTATAATCCTTCCAAGAATATTTGGGACGAGTATTATCCGAAATCGGTGAATGCCGATTGTCGGGTGCTAGACATTCCTATGAATATCAATTATTTATTGGTTGCCGGAAAGAATACGACAATTAGTTTTGGCACTGGGATTTCTTCATACATCATGCTTCGTGAAGATTATCGTTTTAGCTATGAGGAACAAGACAGCAATACCGCAGTAGCCTATCATGTAGTCAACGAGAATCAGCATTGGCTTAGTGTCCTTAATTTTCAGGCAACTTTTGAACAACGGCTGAATTCGAAGGTAAGTATTGGTTTACAGCCGTATATGAAGCTTCCATTGAGCAATATTGGCTTTGCGGGAGTAAAACTTCAATCTCTTGGTATGGCTGTTATTTTAAACTGGAACTTTAATTAACTCAGTCAGTTTTCTCCGTCCGTCATTCTTTTTAATTCTTCGCCATTTCCTCTTTGGTTTGTGTAAAATTCATATTAATTTTTTAGAGGTGGTTTTTCCTCCAAAAGTTTCAACGATCTCATTGTTAGTAATAAAATTGCGATGAAGAAATAAATAGATAAAAAGATATTTATTTCTTTATTCAGGCAGCGTTTTCAATTTTCGTTCCGTATTCATTACAGAAACATTTTATTAACGCTTTAAAAAACTTAACCATGAAAAGACAAATTAATTTACCAATGTTTGTTTTGTTAGCTGTATTCGGGTTCTCTTTAACCCAATGTTCCAAAACAACCGATCCAATGCCTGCCGTTGTAGATCCGGTTATGGTGAAACTCGCCAATTCGGCCACCCTTGGTAGTTATCTTACCGATAAAGATGGGAATGCACTGTACTTTTTTTCGAATGATGCTGATGGCAACAACAACTGCACAGGGGCTTGTATTACTGCCTGGCCAATTTTCAATATCACTGGATTAACAGCAGAACAACTTGGAACTGGGTTAACATTGGGCGATTTTAATGCGATTAGTACACCCAATGGAAATCAACTGACCTATAAAGGATGGCCATTGTATTATTATTCACCCGGTGGAGTTCGCGAGTCACCAGGTCAAACATCCGGGGAAGCGGTCGGAGGAGTCTGGTTTGTTGCAAAACCTGATTATACCATTATGCTAGCCAAAGCACAATTGGTTGGAAAAGATGGGAAAAACTATATCGTTTCAGCCACTAACGTATACGCCGAGGGAGTTGGAAAGACAAGCTATTTTACTGATTTAAACGGACGTACTCTGTATGAATTTGCAAAAGATAGTGCAAATATCAATAAGTATACCAAAGCCGATTTTTCGAACAATGCGACATGGCCAATCTACGAAACCGACAAAATTGTTGTGCCTTCAATTCTTGATAAAACATTATTCAGTAGTATAATGGTTTTCGGTAAAAAACAATTGACTTACAAAGGTTGGCCAATGTACTACTACGGACCTGATTTTAATGCCACAACTGGAAATTACCGTGGTTTTAATATGGGAGTAAGCGTTCCTGTCCCAGGGGTTTGGCCGGTATTTTTTAAGGATATTCCTGCCGCACCGCACAAATAACATTTAGAAATTGAGAAGTAAAAAAGGAGATTGAATGCGTCTCCAATTTTACTTCGTATTATTACTTTTTGCTAGTTGCGTTATGTTCGAACTTATTTAGATGTAACCTTCTGGTAGTGCGCTTTATTGACGATGAACCCTCAACCAATATAGATATCTATGGCAATATCGAATGATTATATGACTATTTTTTTGCCTGACAATGCCTTTTCGCGAAGAGAATATAACATCTTTTATTTGAGCTGTTCCCAAGTTATGCTTAGCCTACTAAAGGTTATTTTCAACGATGCCATTGTCTAAAGCGAGATATTCTTTGGAGGGAGTCTCAAACAAATGAGAAATAAATTCAATATCAGAACCAACCATGTATTGAAATTAAGAAAGAAAACTAAAGCAAAGGATATCTTTTTACATCCACCTCATGCATCATTCGATAGATTTCTTCAAAAATCAGTTCTACGTTTGGTTTTGTGAAGTATTCTCCATCTATTCCGTAGGCCGGACGATGTTCCATGGCCGACAACGTTCGTGGGGCGGTATCCAGATAATTAAAAACCTGCTGCTCCTGCAATACTTTGTGCATCATGTAGGCAGTACCACCACCAGGGACATCTTCGTCAATAAATATTACTTTGTTAGTCTTTTTTACCGATTCAAGAATCAGGTGATTTACATCGAAAGGCATTAATGTTTGAACATCAATAACTTCAATCGAAATATCTTTGATTTCTTTTAGCAGGAGAGCCGCTTTCAAGGCATGATGTACATTCCATCCGTACGTCACAACAGTTACGTCGGTTCCTTCATGAACAATTTCAGGAACACCCAGTGGAACTCTAAACTCTCCTATGTTTAATGGCAGCGGTTCTTTCATGTTGTATCCTTTCAGTGGTTCAATAACCAGAGCCGGATCATTTGCTTCGAGCAACGTGTTATAAAATCCGGCGGCTTGGGTCATGTTTCGTGGAACGCACAAATAAATTCCCCGCATAGAGCCCAATAAGAGTTGTATGGGCGAGCCGGCATGCCAGATTCCTTGCAACTGATGTCCTCGTGTTCGAATGATCACCGGTGCCACTTGTTTACCTAACGTGCGGTATTGCATACTGGCCAAATCGTCGCTCAGCGTCGATTGCGCATAGATTAAATAGTCGAGATACTGAATTTCTGCAATCGGACGAAACCCTCTTAATGCTAACCCAATTCCTTGTCCGATGATGGTAGTTTCCCGAATTCCGGTATCAAAAACTCTCGTTTCGCCGTATATTGCCTGCATTCCTTTCATTCCCTGGTTCACGTCGCCAAGCTTTCCGGTATCTTCGCCAAAAGTGACTAAGTTTGGGTGTTTTGCGAACAGCGCATCGAAGTTTTGGTTAAGAATCTGGGACCCATTTACCAGTGTTGTATCATCAGCGTATTTGGCAGAAACACCTTTTACCTGAAGGGCTGAATCTTTGCCTTCCCGGTGCAGGTTGGTGTTGTAAAATTTGCTGTTTTGCTCACCGAATTTTCGAATCCATTCCACAAGTTCATTTTGTTCAAATGAAAGGTTCTTTGTTCCCTGAATTTCAAAATGTATTCGTTTGGCAAAACTGTATAACGCACGTCTGGTTGGAAATATCTTGGATGTAATTGACTCTAATTCATCGGCATAATATGATTTTCCTGATGATTTAAGGTTTAGTTGCTCAACAATGTTGGTAAGTGATTTTGTTTCGGCCGTGTAACTACTTGTAAAATGTTTCCAGGCTTTGTTTCGTGCATTCAGGGCAGTTTTAGCAGCCGTGGTCTCAATTTCAAAAAGGGTTTCCTGGTCGGCTTTACCGGATTCGAGCAACCATTTTCTAAACTGCTTCAGGCAGTCAAACTCACTTTCCCATGCCAGTCGCTCTTTCGATTTATAATGCTCATGCGAACCCGAAGTGGAATGACCAAGCGGTTGGGCCAATTCCTGAATGTGAAACAATGCCGGATTTTGGGTTTGACGGCAGCGATCAATGCCTTCTGAAAACATTTGCACTAATTTGGGATAATCCCAACCCGGACAGGTGTAAATTGAAATTCCGTTGTTTCGCTTATCGTTTTCAAAACCTTTTAGCGCTTTTGATATGCTCGATTTTGCTGTTTGCAGCTCGATGGGTACACTAATTCCGAAACCATCGTCGTATACTGCTACAGCCAGCGGAACCTGCATAACAGCCGCTGCATTAATTGTTTCAAAAAACATTCCTTCGGTGGTACTGGCATCACCTATTGAACCAAAAGCCACTTCATTCCCGTTGACGTTATTCCGAAGGTGTTTTTTCAATTCTGGATTTTGTCTTATCAGCTTCGAGGCCTGGGCAAGTCCGAGCAACCGGGGCATTTGTCCTGCAGTTGGCGAAATGTCGGAAGCTGAATTGAATTGTTCCATCAAATTTTGAATCCGACCGTCGGAATCTATATTCGCAGTACTGAAATGATTGTTGAAATTTCGTCCTCCGGTTGAAGGATTAAAATCTACATCTGTATCGCCGTAAATCATAGCAAAAAATTCTTCCGGCTTCAGTAAATCCAGCGCCAGCATAAATGTTTGGTCTCTGTAGTAACCCGATCTCCAGTCGCCTTTTCGGAATGTTTTGGCAAAGGCAACCTGCGCCAATTCCTTTCCGTCGCCAAAGATTCCAAAATGAGCCCGTCCATTGTGAACCTCTTTTCTTCCTAAAAGGCTTAACTGTCGGCTCAAACAAACCAAATAATAGTCATTCAACTCACTTGCTTTAGCTTCTTTTTTTACCTCCAGCAAAGACGTTTTTTCCAGATACATAAGTTTCAACGTTATTATATTTTCATTGTGCCAAGCTCGAATTCCTAACTGGGGAAAGTTGATCTTATCTTTGGAAAACTCACTTATCGCTTTTTAACTCGATAAACGCCATCGACTACAATAAACCCTCTTTTTAAAATTCTTAGTATATAAAAGGTCAAACATTGCCTAATTGTTCTCTTCGTTTTGTAAAAACTCAATTATTAAAAGAGTTTTATGTCTTAAAATAAAAATTTATGTACTTAAGTATGTGAATTCTATTAAATTAAATGAATTAATAATAATCAGGAATCAATTGGTTTATTTTGAATTATTTATTGGCGAGTCGAATTCTAGAAATTATGAAGGAGCTGGCTTGGGATTATCTATATCAAAAGCATACATGGAAATGCTTGGTGGCAAAATTTGGTTCGAAAGTGAAGAAAAAATTGCATCAACATTCTTCTTTAAAATTCCGTGTGAAAATCAGCTTTTAAACTAAAAAATGATCTTTTTTATGAGGGAATATGGATTTTAGTTAAAGAAATTTGTGTGTATTTATATTGTAATGAATTGAATATCAAGCGATACTGTGTCTAGGCCTATTGAAATAAGCGCTTTGTAAAATGTTGATAATCAGCTCGGAATAAGGGTTCGTTCAAACTCCAGCTGGGTCACTTTTAAAATTATAAAACGCTGTGATCGAGAAGATTGCAGTGATTTTTTTTGTAGTTTTGCTCAGGGTTCAGCGTGTGGGACACTTTAATCTGGCTTTGGGTTAATTCTTCTTGTGTGATTCTCATTTTATCTTTTCGCTTCCATCAATATTTCTTGGCCGTTTACACTTCAGCAGTCAGATTCTACATGTCAGCAATTTTGTGCCCTTGCTGAAGTGTGGAATACAAAAACGGCTGGAATCTCCATACTTTCATAACGTAAATCTGATATATGAGTTCTTCTGATGGACCTGAAGAGGTAATCTGGATTTAGAAAGTAAATTATTTATGCCTGAAATATATTCTTTTAGGTTGAATTAAAACTTGTAAAATGCATTTGGAGAAGAGTTCAGAATTGAAGATGAAAGTTTGATAAATAATGATAATTTTAGCTGTCTCAAATGATTCTATGGTATAGTTTGTTGATTAAGATTAAGAATAATGAAAATTGAAAGGGAAAAATCTATAACTTTAATATACAGGCTTGCAGCGATTCTTATTATCCAACTTGTAGTCTCTCTGAATGTTGGAGCTGTAAAATTTTATAGCATCAACACTTTGTTTGGAATATCTTCAAGGGTAACTAACTCGATTTGTGAAGACGATAATGGTTTTATCTGGGCATCATCAAAAACCGGTATTTTAAGATTAACTGATACAGACTATCGCATTTATCAACTTCCCTATGAAACAGCTGGAGCCATTGTTGTAAAGTTGATTTACGAACATTCGAACCTAATTGCTTATACCAATAATGGCCAAGTGTTTTCATTTAATAGGGTTTATGACAGGTTCGACCTATTAGTTGATTTAAGCAAGACGATTAAAGATGATAAATTTGATGTTTATAACTTATTAATCGACCCTTCCGGTGATTATTTGATTGCATTAAACAGCGGAGTTTATAAATATCATTCAGGTAAACTGACTTTAATTGATGAAGTTTCTCAGGA
Organism: Prolixibacteraceae bacterium; assembly: GCA_028683385.1. Taxonomy (GTDB): domain Bacteria; phylum Bacteroidota; class Bacteroidia; order Bacteroidales; family Prolixibacteraceae; genus Aquipluma. The sequence goes on from JAQUIJ010000004.1 coordinate 72,939, forward strand.
AAGATATTCGATTGCCTGGCTTGATAAACAGCATTTAATCATTGCAAAACCTACAGGATTCTGGTCGCTGGATATCCAATCATTAGAAAATAAATGTCTGTTCGAAAATCGAAAGATTAGCCCATTTTTAGTTTCATCGCTATTTCTCGATAAAACCCAAAATAAACTCTGGATTGGGACATTCTCGAATGGTTTGTTTTGCTATAATCTTGGTTCAGGAACCTTAAGTCACATCCTTGAATCATCCTTCCCCAAGCAACCCATTCTTGATATTGAAGAAAATTCAGAATCAACGATTTTGGTTGGAATTGATGGACAAGGAGTCTGGGAGATAAATAAACAGGGAAGTCAATTGTTAAATGTATACAAAGAAAATGTTGATGATCCATATTCCTTGCGTGGAAACGGGGTTTATGATATTTTTTACGATCATCAAAAGCGAGTATGGTTTTGTACAATAAGTGGGGGAGTGTCGTTCTACGAAATCGCGTCTCCGATTGTAAATCAAGTAGTTCATCACGCCAACGACCAAAACTCGCTGGTAAATAACGATGTTAACGGAATTCTTGAAGACCGTGATGGTAAAATCTGGTTTGCTACAAATAATGGGATAAGTTGTTGGAATGTTGCATCTGGTCAATGGAATAACTTCTATTTTAATAAGCTTAAACAAGCTCAGGTGTTTCTGGCCCTCTGTGAAGATGATCAGGGAAGAATTTGGGCTGGCAGTTATTCTTCGGGAATATATGTGCTCGATCGAAAGACTGGTAAGGAACTCGCACACTACTCCAGAGATAATAAGGAATTCTCGTCGGTAAGTAATTTCATATTTGATATTTTTAAAGATAGCCAGGGAGATTTGTGGATTGGGGGTGTCAATGGAAAATTTGTATGTTATCTGTCAAAAGAAAACAAATTCAAAACTTACACCGAATTACCAATTAGCTCATTTGCAGAATTATCTCCCAATCAAATTCTTATCGGATGTAGCAACACCTTAAAATTATTAAATAAGCAAACCGGGAATATTACGGATTTTTTGTCGGGTTATGTCGTTCAGGATATTCAGGTTTTAGGAGATGTCGTTTGGCTTGCCACAAGTGGAGAGGGATTAGTTGAATATCATTACAAAGACAAAACAATAAAAGAGTACACTAACCTGGTGGGATTGCCTTCAAATTTCATCAATAGTATTACTTACGCCGACGATTGTCTGTGGGTAGGAACCGAAAGTGGTTTGTGCCGTTTTAACCCCATAGATAAATCGGCTTTTACATTTTCGTCCATATACCCACTGTCGGGTATTTCGTATAATAAATGCGCACTTTATAAATTAAAGGATGGACATTTAGCCTGGGGGACAAATAATGGAGCCATTATTTTTGCACCAAAATCGATCAAGGAGATTCCGTCGAATGGAAAAATTTTCTTTCAGGACCTGACCATATCCGGACGCTCAATCAGGGAATTAACCTCATTTAAACTGAAAACGCCAGTTGATAGTTTACAGTCCATTAACCTTAAATATTCTCAAAATACAATTAGCCTCGAATTGATTTCAATAGGAATGCAGTCGGGCTCAAAATTTTGCTGGAAACTAGAAGGCTTCGATAAAGAATGGTCAACTCCGTCAGGAAATAGAATTATTACTTACACGAATATACCAAGTGGTAACTTCGAGTTAAAAATAAAGTTGTATGACAGTTCATTATCGAATGTTATATCACAGCGTTCAATAGCAATTAAGCTTATTCCTCCATTTTGGAGAGCAGCATGGTTTTGGATATTGATTATTTTGATTTTGTCTGGAATCATGTTTCTTTATTTGCTGTATTACATCAATAAGTTGAAACAGGAACATACTGAAGAAAAGGTTCGGTTTTTTACGAATACAGCGCATGATATAAGAACATCACTTACCTTAATCAAAGCTCCTGTTGAGGAATTAAGCAAAGAAAAGAACTTAACAGAATCAGGGAAGTATTATTTGAATCTGGCAATCGAACAGGCACGACAACTTACTTCGGTTGTAACTCAATTGATGGATTTTCAGAAAGTTGATATTGGCAAGGATCATCTGATGTTATCGATGACTGACATTGTAAAGCTTGTTTCAATCCGTAAGATCATGTTGTCTACATATGCCAAAAGTAAAAATATTGATCTTGTATTTGTTTCTGATCGTGACACTTATATGACGGCAGTTGATGAGTCAAAAACTGAAAAAATCATCGACAACCTGATTTCTAATGCAATCAAATATTCTCCAAACAATAGTCAAATCCACATTGAGCTTAAATTCGATGTTAAAAAATGGGTACTTCAGGTGAGAGACAATGGAATTGGCATTAGTAGGAAGGTACAGCGACATCTATTTAAGGAATTTTACAGAGGCGATAATGCGATCAATTCAAAAGTCGTTGGTTCTGGAATCGGGCTTTTATTGGTTAAAAACTATGTAACCTTGCATGGCGGAAATATCAGTTGTACTAGTCAGGAAAATGTTGGATCAACTTTTCAGGTTGTAATTCCATTTAAATCTATATCAAGGGAATCGGCTGTAACAAATGTGCTTTCCGATTTACCAATAACTTCCATTCCTGTTTCAGATATTCCAGCAAAAGAGGAATCTGCAAAGGGAATACAGTCTTCAAAAGAAATGAAAGTACTGATTGTAGAAGATAACGATGATCTTCTGAATTTCATGAAGAGTATCCTCAGTAATGATTTTAAGGTTTATACTGCTGTTGATGGGGCAAAAGCCTGGGAGTTTATTTCGAAGCATATGCCTGACTTGGTTGTCTCTGATATCATGATGCCTAATATGGATGGTTTTGAATTGTGCCAGTTAATGAAATCAACCTATGAAACTTCACACATACCTATAGTTTTACTCACCGCGTTATCCGAAAAAACGGATCAGTTAAATGGACTTAGACTAGGAGCCGATGATTATTTAACCAAACCTTTTGACATGAATCTTTTGATTCAGCGCATCAAGTCGATTATTCGGAATCGGGCTGTTGTGCGCGAAAAAGCGCTGCGGCTTGTAACGGTCATACCATCCGAAAATATTCTGGAAAACGAGCATAACGACAAATTTTTAAAAAAAATGCTTGAAGTGGCCCAAGCAAATATCTCCAACATTGATTTTGATAAAGATGAATTTGCTTCGGTGATGAATGTAAGTTCTTCATTGCTTTATAAAAAGATAAAATCACTCACTGATCAATCTCCTACAGATTTTATCAAAACCATCAGACTCAAACATTCGTTGGAATTATTACAATCGAGGAAATATACGGTTACCGAAGTAAGCGAAATGTGCGGATTTGCCAGCGTAGGATATTTTAGCACTGTTTTCCGAAAACACTTTGGGAAATCGCCATCCGAAACATTAGAATGAAAAAATTATGGCGATTTCTTCTTCTGTTCATTTCACTGGACTAATAATCTTCAGATGCCTTGTTTTATGCAAATCACAGGGTTGTTAACCTTAAAAGTAGTCATCCAGCGCTCGACTAAGTGCACTCTTATTCATCTTTATTCCTTTATAAATAAAGATATCAAAAGTCTGTGATTGTTCTGATATATAATGATATATCTGGAACCGAAGATTCTTTTCTAAAGCCAGGGCAACAATTTATCTAAAATTGAAAATTGAATATCTATAATTGAAACTATGCATTTGTGGCTTTCTGTAATTTCGACAGTTACTAATTCAACCTATACGAAATGGAAAAAGCATATTTATGCCTGTTATCTGGTTTTTACTCAAGTTATCTCTTCTTGAGAATTCAATTGCATCAAAATTTTCCGAACATTTTCACTCAACAGATTTGCTTTAATCATCAGGTTGTAGTGATTAATTTCTTTTGTTTATATAGCAGAACGGAACAGAACGACATTCGAATATAGGGAAGTATCAATTGAAAAATATCGCGGTGCATAAGCCTCAATTGGTGAGTTAAATGATAGATAAATATTAATCAAAAACAAACTGAAGGATGAACAAAAAAAGGAAAAGTCTTTATTAGGTCTGGTTAACCAGTAACAGGCTTTAATCGGAAAAGAATAGCCGATATTGCCTTTTAACTTAATTTCTTAATTAAACTAAAATTTAAAATTTATGAAAAAAAACAAGTCATTACAGGTAGTTCTCGTTATGCTACCTATGTTGCTATTGTCTCTGTGGAGTTTCGGGCAATCCATTAAAGTACATGGTACTGTAAATGATGCCAGCAAAAATTCCCTTCCAGGTGTTTCGGTGGTTGTAAAAGGAACTACCAATGGGACAATAACAGGTATCGATGGTACGTATACTCTCTCAGTACCATCAGACGCTATGTTGCAGTTCACATTTGTTGGGATGAAATCACAAGAGATTGCAGTAGCAGGAAAAACAACCATCAACGTTACGTTACTCGAGGAATCTATTGGTATCGAGGAAGTAGTTGCTGTTGGTTATGGTACTTCGAAGAAGAGTGATATTTCAGGCTCTGTTGTTTCAGTTAGCAGAGACGAAATGATGAAAAAAGCCCCTACAAACATTTTGCAAGGATTGCAAGGTGCTGCTGCAGGGGTTATTGTAACTGCTCAAGATGGTGCTCCTGATGCCAATGCAGCCATTCGTATTCGTGGGGTTGCAACTATAAATGGTTCCGCAAAACCTTTGTATGTTGTCGATGGGGTCCAAGTTGGTGATAATGCCAATTTTCTTAACCCAAGCGATATAGAAAGCATTGAAATATTGAAGGATGCTTCTGCTACTGCTATTTACGGTTCTGCCGGGGCTAATGGTGTTATCATGATTTCAACTAAAAAAGGCTCAGTTGGTTCTACACATGTTACCTTCTCAGCAGATTATGGGGTTCAGACTTTGTCTTCAACATTAGCTGTTGGAGATGCTGATCAGTATGCCTCAAATATACGTCAGGCACGTATTAACGATGGTGGAATTCTGGCTAATCAAATTTTTTCTGCGCAGTATGATGGCAAAAGAAATTACATTGACTGGCAAAAGGAAATGACACGTGTTTCTCTCAAACAACAATATAATATTTCTGCTTCAGGAGGTACCGAAAAAACACAATCAAGCCTTTCTTTGAGTTATTTGAATAATGACGGTATTGTTATCAATACGAATTACAAACGCTTGACTGCCCGTGCAAATGTAGTTACCAAGGTGAATAATTTCCTGGAACTCGGAAGTGATATTAATTTCGTTCATTCCGAATCAAAAGGTAGTAATGGAACTCTTGGTAATAACGGTAACCTTTCTTCTATCCGTGATTGGGCTTTCACAGCTCCAACTATGGATTATATTGATCCGGTGACTAATAAGTTAGTTAGTCCTAGAGTTAAAAACGCAGACGGAACATACGGGGCTCCAGAACAAGGTGATGTTGGTTCAAACGATTCAAATCTGGGAAATAACATCTATGCTGAACAAATGGAAAATACTGGTATAACTAAAAATAACCAGGTTCTTTTAAGTGCATATGCCAATATTAAGCTATATAAAGGATTAATTTTCAAATCAATCGCATCTTATAATTTTACCGCAGGCAATTGGTACAACTTCTGGGGTAACAAACAACGTTACTTTCCTGATGGAACACTCGTTAAATTGTATAATTACGATGCCAAATATTATTTAGGAATTAATAATAGTAATTATAACACGATTGCTATTGAAAATTATTTGACTTACAATTGGAAGACCGACATTCACAACTTGACAGTAATGGCCGGTAATTCTGTTAGTAAGGGCTTCGGAAACTGGAGTAATGCTGCTGGAAATGATTTTCCTGGTGATAACATCCGTGATATCAGTTTGACTAAAGATCCAGCTGCAAGAACTGGTAGTGGTGCTTACAACCTTCAATCTCGTGGATTATCATATTTTGGTCGTGTTCAATATACGTTGAAAGACCGTTATATCTTAACAGGAACTATGCGTCGTGATGGTTCTTCTAATTTTGGTGCCGATAACCGTTGGGGTAATTTCCCATCAGCAGCGGCAGCATGGCGTATTTCGGAAGAAAATTTCATGAAAGGTACTCCAGCTATCAGTAATTTGAAGCTTCGTTTAGGTTGGGGTCAAACAGGTAACTCAGGAGGTCCAACTGATTTATCAGTTACAGCTTTGACTTCAAACAAAATTCAATATTTCTATTATGGTCAGAACGGTCAGTCGGGTATGAATACTACAAGACAATTAGCTACCGGTTATGCTCCTACATTAACTGATCCAAGGTTGAAATGGGAAACCAATGAACAAAGCAATATTGGTCTTGATCTGGGGCTGTTAAAGAATTCATTGAACTTTACATTAGATTATTTCGTCCGGAAATCTAAAGATTTGTTGTTATACCAATCTATACGTCCTTCATCAGGTTATACTCAGGTATATACCAACTACGGAGAAATTGAGAATAAAGGTATTGAGTTCTCCGTGAACTATAAAAAACAGATTAATCAGGATTGGAATTTTGGTGCCTCATTAACAGGTTCAACCTTGAAAAACAAAGTGGTAAAGATGGGCGCTGATTTATTTAGTGAAAACTCATCTTGGGCTAACGGGAGTCCTGATGGTTCCAATCAGGCTGCAGTAGGAGCTTCTTCGGGTACACACTGGAACGGTCACTCCATTTGCCGCGAAGGCTATGCTGTGGGTTCTTTCTACGGATACCAGGTAGAGGGTATTTACCAATCTCAGGCCGAAATAGATGCTGCAAACGCAGCTGCTATAGCTAAAGGTCATGCTGGCGGATATAATAATGGATCAAAGACAGTTCCTGGTGATTTCAAGTACAAAGACCTCGATGGTGATGGATTTCTTAGCGATAAAGATATGACCATCTTAGGTAATGGTTTTCCTAAGGTTAACTATGGATTGACTTTAAATACTTCATATAAGAATTGGGATTTCTCAGTTTACACTTATGGTGTACTTGGAGCAAAAATTTATTCCTACTCAGCCATGACATTATCTAACATGTTCCCGAGTGATAATGGTACTACCCCTAACATCTTAAATGAGGTAGCACAAAGTGCCTGGACTCCTACGAATCATAGCACCACCATGTCCAGATTATCATTCCTGGACTTGAATTACAACATGCGTGGTTCTGATGCCTGGGTTAAAAATGGTGATTTCTTGAAAATCAGTAATGTTCAGGTTGGTTATAATTTTGATAAGAACTTATTGAGATCACTAAGCATTGAAAGTGTTCGTATTTATGGTTCTGTTCAAAACTTATTCTGCATCTCAAGTTACAACAAATATGGTGATCCTGAAGCAGGGCAAGGAAGTGTACTCTATACAGGTTTGGATACTGGCCGTTACCCTAGCTCACGTACATTTTCATTTGGTTTGAACATTCAGTTCTAATTGTTACACTTAATATAGATTAATATTATGAAAAAAATAACAAAAACAGTATATATACTTGCTGGCGTGTTATTGATGTTAGGAATAAATTCCTGCAATAACGATTATTTGAAAGTGGATCATTATTCCATTTTGGCAGCCGATCAAATGTTTAAGTCTGATGAAGATGCCAAAGCTGGTCTTGTTGGCTGTTACACTATGATGCTTCCTACCGATATCGATGGTGACTGGGGTATCAAACCAAACTTGTTTATTGGTGGTCACCCTACCATGGATACTCAGGCGACTGGATGGGACAAAGACTGGAATTCACAAAATTGGACTCCAGGTAGCCCTGAACTATTAGGTGGTTGGAAACAAGCCTATACTGCAATTTCTCGCTGCAACGATTTTCTTGCCGGTCTCGAAAAGGCAGATAAAGTTACTGCTAGTGTAAAAGCATCACTCGATGGCCAGGCCAGATGTATCCGTGCTTTCTACTACATGTGGCTTGCAAAAGCTTTCGGTCGTGTTCCTATGCTGGCAACAGGCGAAACTTATATTAATACTCCTGAAAAAGCTCGTGCAAAAGATTTCACTGAAATGTGGGATTTCATTATTGCTGATTTAAAAGCAGCAGCAGATGAACTGGAATGGGATCCATTGTCAGGTCAATATGGACGTTGTACTAAAGGTTTTGCCCTTTCATACCTGGGTGAAGCATACATGTGGAAAGCATTTCGTGTTCCTGATCAGGCAAATGCCAACTATACTTTGGCAGCAGCAGCTTTAAAACAAGTAATTGAGAGCGGCAAATACGAATTAAATCCTTCTTTCACCACCTTATTTGATCCAGGAGCTGTTTGGACAAAAGAATGTATTTGGGAAGAAGTTCTTGACGAAGGTTCACAATGGAACCAATGGTCTAATCTATCGCAAGCACACAATTGGATGATCCATTTTGTAGCCCCTCCGTCAATCGGTGGATGGGGAACCTTGTACCTATCATGGGAATGGTGGAATTGTTATGAACCAGGCGATAAACGTCGTGAAGCTTCGGCTGTAACCGGTGCTGTTACAAATATTGATCCTGCCTGGAAATCAGCCACCAACTATGGTTACAATCCATATTTACAACAGAGCCTTACTGTTGGTGATGGATTAAATACACATTATCATTTTTTAATGGGTGGTGAAGCTGCTCCTTCTGTCTGGACTTTGAAGTATTGGAGAACAACCCGTTCAAACTATCAGGCACCATGGGGTCCGCAACAAATTTACTTTAAACGCTATGCAAATGTTTTATTAGATTACGCAGAATGTCTTTTCCATTTGAATGGTGAAAATGATGCAACTGCATGGGGATACATTAATCAAATTCGTGAACGTGCTTGGGGTAATACAGAAGTGGGTAAAGAAGCTGCTTTAACTGCAACCTACCTTCCTTATTATCAAAACATGGCTCAATTCTTTATTGGTAACGGCGCAACAGATATCGTAAAGCCTACTACCTATCCACTTCCATTCAATACAGCCGCTGTAACTGTTCCTGATGCGAAGACTTATTATACCTCTTTAAAATCTTCGAAGGGGTTTGCTTCTCCAGTATGGTTGGTTGCTCTGGGTCAGGAAAGACGTAAGGAATTCAATGCTGAATGGTGTCTTGCGCCGGATTTGATTCGTTCTGGATTTATGGCAGATCACATCAATGTTAATTATCCAAAAGGAAAAAGTTCTTCTGATCCTAATCTTCAGCAAGATACATGGAATACCTATCGTAATTTCGATTACGTTCCTGCAAGGATGGACATGCCAATTCCAACAGATGAGTTGTTGAAAAACAAATTGTGTGATCAAAACGACGCTTACAAATAATGGTCAGAAAATGAGTTAATTCGAAGTTGAACTTTCGGGTTTATTTGTTTTAATTTCAAAATATACTTAACCATTATGTTTGATTTGTTAGTAAATTAGAGTAAAAAGCGCCACTGTTTTTAGGTGGCGCTTTTTCTTTACGATTGGAAAATTTCAGGTGCAAAAATTATTGTTGAATTCAAATTCAAATTTTAAAAGCTTTGAAATATCTGGAATTATAAACAGAATAACTGAAATCAGAAAAGCTACACTTATCAAAAGACTACCTTTAACCTAACCTAAATCAAAAAAAATGAATAAGCATAAGTTCCTACTATTTATTGTTTGTTTATGTGTTTTTGCAACTAATAGTCATTCTCAAAATACAATAACGTCTGCACCTCTTGGCTTCGATATTATTCAGGATGGAATTCCGCATGGGAAAATTGACACAATCACCTACAATTCCAAGACTGTAGGTTCTACCCGGAAAGCTCTTATTTATACTCCTCCCGGCTATTCAAAAGATAAAAAATATCCTGTGCTCTATTTGTTGCATGGTATTGGGGGTGACGAAATGGAATGGTTCATTAACGGTCATCCTGAAGTAATTCTCGATAACCTGTATGCTCAAAATAAAGTTGAACCTATGATTGTGGTTCTTCCAAATGGCCGGGCTATGAAAGACGACCGTGCAACCGGAAATATCATGGCTCCTGATAAGGTTCAGGCATTTGCCACGTTCGAACAGGATTTGATCAAAGACCTGATTCCGTATATCGAAAAGAACTACCCGGTAATTAAGGATGCTGATCATCGCGCTATTGCCGGATTGTCGATGGGAGGGGGGCAGTCGCTGAATTTTGGATTTGGCAATCTTGATAAATTTGCCTGGGTGGGCGGATTTTCATCGGCACCAAACACAAAGAAACCAGAAGAACTGATTCCCGATCCTGCGAAAGCAAAACAACGGTTAAAATTACTTTGGATTTCTTGCGGCGACAAAGACGGATTAATCACGTTTAGTAAACGTACTCATGATTATCTGAACGCAAACGATGTTCCGCATATTTATTATGTCGATCATGGGTATCACGATTTTAAAGTCTGGAAGAACAGTTTGTACATGTTTTCTCAGTTGATCTTTAAACCGGTTGATATTGCTTCTTTCGACAAAATAAGTAGTACCGGAAGACCAGTGGAAACAAACATCCGTTCCGCACAATATCCTCAGATTTTACCCAACGGACATGCCGTCATTCGTGTTAAAGCTCCAGAAGCTCAAAATGTGCAACTTGATTTGGGTAAAAAATACGACATGGTAAAAAACGCAGATGGCATTTGGGAAACAACTACCGATTCGTTAAGCGAAGGTTTTCACTATTACTCACTGATTATTGACGGAGTTGCTGTTGCCGACCCTTCCAGCGAATCGTTTTACGGAATGGGACGAATGGCCAGCGGCATTGAAGTTCCTTTTAAAGGCGATGCTTATTATGAAGTCAGAAACGTTCCTCACGGCGATATTCGCATCAAACGCTACTATTCAAATGTATTGAATACGTGGCGTAATTTTTACATGTATACACCTTCCGGATACGATGAAAATGCAGGCGAGAAATATCCGGTGCTATATATCCTGCATGGCGGTGGCGAGGATCAGCGAGGTTGGGCCACACAGGGGAAAACCGATTTAATTCTCGACAATTTAATTTCTGAAAAGAAAGCAGTGCCCATGATCGTGGTGATGATCGATGGGAATATTCCTTTAAATGGTTTTGGAGAAGAAACCTTGAAAGTCTTCGAAAAAGAGTTAAAACAGTGTGTCATTCCTTTTGTCGAGAAAAATTACCGCGTAAAAACTGAAGCTAAAGATCGTGCACTTGCCGGGTTATCGATGGGTGGAATTCAAACCCTTTATGCCGGCGTGAACAATACTGACTTGTTCTCCTATCTGGGAGTTTTTAGTTCGGGATGGATTCAACCCATGCAAAAAGATATTGCTGACTCTCAATACGATTTCATGAAAAACAACTCAGACAAGATAAACGGTAATCTAAAGCAGTTCTGGATTTCACAGGGGGGTAAGGAAGACATTGCCTGGAAAAATTGTCAAACCATGCTTTCGAAATTTGATGAGATGAAGATCAAATATACTTACAGCGAATATCCGGGTGGTCACTCATGGCCAGTCTGGCGGAACAACCTTTACAATTTTGCTCAATTGTTATTTAAATAAGATAATGCGATGAACCAACTACGAAAAACTGTTTTATTCCTTTCCCTTTTTGCTTGCGTACATGTTGCCTATCCGCAAAGCAAGCCGAATCAAACAACCATTTGCAACCCGGTAAACCTGAGTTATCGGTTTTGTCTCGATGCACCATCACGTCGTGAGGCTGCCGATCCTACAATGGTTACTTTTAAAGGCGAATACTACCTTTTCGCATCTAAATCAGGAGGGTATTTTCATTCAACCGATTTAATAAATTGGGATTTAATTACAACCGGCGACCTTCCGCTGGAAGACTATGCTCCGACTGTTGTCGAAATGAAAGGCGAGTTGTATTTTATGGCATCGAAGAACGATCCTCCGCTTACAATCTACAAAACTGCAAACCCAAAATCAGGAAAGTGGGAAGTAGTTAATGCAGCCTTCCCGATTGGCATGACCGATCCAGACTTGTTTGTTGACGATGACGGCCGTTTGTATTTTTATTATGGTTGTTCCAACGTAAATCCAATCTATGTGGTGGAGTTGGATACCAAAACGCTTAATCCAATTGGGAAACCGGTTGCCGTGATTCACAGCGACAAGAAAAATTACGGATGGGAGAGATCAGGCGATTACAATGAAGTTGGTAATGACCCTTGGATTGAAGGTGCCTGGATGACCAAACACGATGGAAAATATTACCTGCAATATGCCGGTCCGGGCACCGAATACAAAAGTTACGGTGATGGTGTTTATGTTGCCGATCAGCCGCTGGGGCCATTTAAGTTAGCGGCTCACAATCCTTTTTCCTATAAGCCGGAAGGTTTTGTTGCGGCAGCCGGACACAGCAGCACTTTTCAGGATAAATACGGCAATTACTGGCATATTTCTACCATGACTATCTCGCAAAAGCACATGTTCGAGCGGCGCTTGGGTTTATTCCCAACTTTCTTCGATAAGGATGGAGAAATGTATGCTTACACAGGGTTTGGCGATTTCCCGTTTAAGGTTCCGAATAAAAAGATTTCCGATCCATCAGAGTTATTCTCCAATTGGATGCTTCTTTCATACAACAAACCCATTGAGGTATCTTCTGAACTGCCTGATCATCCAAAGAAATATGCTGCGAATGAAGATATCCGGACTTTCTGGAGTGCAAAAACAGGCGACAAAGGGGAATGGATCAGCATGGATTTACAGAAGGAAAGCACCGTGAATGCTGTTCAGATCAATTATGCTGAGAATGAAACAAAAATCTTTGGACGTCAACCGGATATTTATTACCAGTATCTTCTTGAATATTCTGCCGATGGAAAAATCTGGAAAACCCTGGCCGATAAAACGCAGAGCAAAACCGATGTTCCGCACGATTATATTGAGTTGGCCAAACCAGTTAAAGCACGCTATATAAAGCTTACCAATTTCAGGGTTCCTTCAGGAACATTTGCACTTGCCGGTTTGCGAATCTTCGGAAACGGCGGTGGAAAAGCACCTTCCGAAGTGAAAACTTTTAGCCTGAAACGTTCGGAAACAGACCGTTGCGTGGTGGATATCAACTGGGCAAAAGTACCTGAAGCAGTAGGTTACAACATCCGATACGGGACAAGCAAAGACAAACTCTACCAAAATTATCAGTTGATTGGAAATGAATCATTAACCATCCGAAGTTTAAATGCTCTTCAGAAATATTATTTCACCATCGATGTTTTTAACGAAAATGGTATTACAAAGGGTAAAAATATTATTGAGCTGAATTAACCGGTTAAATCGATGCAAAAGTTTATTCTAATCATTACAATTTTTCTTTCTGTCAGCTTTTCAGCGAAAGCTCAGCAGTTATATGTTGGTGCCAATTATCATCCACACGATGATAAGAATATTGAAAAGATAAGGAAAGACATTGAACTAATGAAAGCTGCCGGATTTACATCTGTCCGGATGGGGCATTTGGCCTGGGACAGCTATGAACCTTCGGAAGGAAATTTTGATTTTGCTTGGTTTGATCAGGTGATGGATTTGATGAATGATGCCGGAATTAAGGTAATTCTGGATATTGCCATTCGTCCGGCACCAATCTGGCTGCACCACAAATTTCCGTCGATCGACATTGTAGATTCAAATGGCGATGTGCGATACCCCAACCATCGGTATATGGAAGATACTGGCGATCCGAATTACCAGAAATATGCCTTACTGTTCACTGATGCCATCACCAAACGCTACGCCAATCATCCGGCGTTACTGGCTTTTGGAATCGACAATGAATCGGGCGACGGACCAATTTCTTATTCCGAAACAGCCAGACTACGATTCATTGAATGGTTGAAAAAGAAATATTCCAATCTTGATAACCTGAATAAAGCCTGGGCAACACAGCGTTGGTCACGAAAATTGAATCAGTTTGAAGAAGTTGGTTTCCCGGTAGCCACACACCAAAATGATGTGCCTGAACGGATGCTCGATTTCAGACGTTTTGTTTCCGATGAAGTTAATGGAATCTTATTTAAAGTACTTGATGTTTTAATTACAAACGCGCCCAAAGCCTTAACCAATACAAATGCCTGGTATTACAGTTCGCTGAAGTATTTCGACTATTCACAAATTGCTTATTCCGGAAAAATGACCCGTGAAGGTTGCGGCTTCTATCCCGGCACGACATTAACTACCAATTGGGGTATAATGAATGCGTTATTTGGTATTTCACGGATTCAATTCGAGAGTACCAATCCGTTCTGGTGCAGCGAATTTACAACCATGACAGCCGTTCCAAATGCGATCCGGAAACAAGCCTATTCAACTTTATTCTATGGCAACCAGATGGTTTGCGGATGGACCTGGCAAAGTATGACATCTGGAGAAGAACAATACCTGGAAGGAATGATCGATTGGGATGGCATTCCAAACCGCAAATACGATGAATACAAACAAATCGCTACGGAATTTAAAAAGATTGAGAAATTCTTTCCATATCAGCTTCAGGCAGAAATCGGTCTGGCTTTCTCATTTCCAAGTGTTATTGCAAGCAGCTATTTTCCTGAACAGCACGATAACCAATTGCAGGCCTGCTTCGATCTGTTTTATTGGCGTAACATGGATACCCGGATCGTTGAAATCAGTAGAAGCTCGTTGAATTACAAAATCCTGATTGTTCCCGGAGTTGCCGAAATGGATGAAGCAACAGCAACCAAAATCCGCGACTTTGTAAAAAATGGGGGAACTGTAATCATGACCAGTAATTCGGCTATTGTTGACGAATCCGGACAAGTATTCTCCACCACACGACCCGGTAGATTAAGCGATGTATTTGGCATTCGTATAGGAAGTTACGAAGAAACAGAAATGATGAATGAAGTGTCGAGGAAATCGTATAAAGGCAAAAAGCTTGAATTTACCTACAAAGGTAAATCAGTCGATACTGAATCTGCAAGGTTTGATCTAGTGGAACCAAAAGGCGCCGAAATTCTTGGAAGCATAACCAGCTTAGATAAAGATTATCCAATAATGACTTCCAACAAATACGGAAAAGGTAAGGCTATTTATGTTGGACTGCCTGCAAATAGCGATGTACTTAATCCTTTGGTAGATGATCTGATCAATGAACTGGGCATTAAAAAAGGACCTGAGGTGCCTTCCGGAGTAATGGCCCGGCAGATTGATAAAAACCATTTTTTATACCTGAATATCACCGGCGAACCTAAAGAGATCCCTCAGAAAGGAAACTCACGAAGTATTCTTTTTGATAAAGATTACAACGGCAATTTCAAGATTGCACCTTTTGAACCTGAATTTATTGAAATCAAATAACATTCAAAAAATGAAAAAATATACTCTGTTTATTGCAGCAATTTTCTTTACAGTTGGCCTATGGGCACAGCAATACCCCTATCAAAACCCCAAACTGAGTTCTGAGGAACGTGCAAAAGATTTAATATCCCGTTTAACTCTTGAAGAAAAAGCGATCCTGATGTGCGACATATCGGAAGCTATTCCCCGCCTGGGTATTAAAAAATTCAATTGGTGGAGCGAAGCCTTACATGGGTTGGCCAATAACGGGAATGTGACTGTTTTTCCTGAGCCTGTTGGTATGGCTGCTTCGTTTGATGATTCGCTGGTTTACCATATTTTCGATGCTGTTTCGGACGAGACCCGTGCCAAATACAATGAAGCTGTTGCCAATGGTCAGGAAAACAAACGCTTTTTAAGCCTTTCGGTCTGGACACCTAATGTCAATATTTTTCGTGATCCGAGGTGGGGAAGGGGTCAGGAAACATACGGCGAAGATCCGTACCTGACATCACGAATGGGCGTTCAGGTGGTGAAAGGCTTGCAAGGCCCGTCTGACGCCAAATACCGAAAATTGCTGGCCTGCGCCAAGCATTACGCGGTGCATTCGGGCCCGGAATGGAGCCGCCATTCGCTTAACCTGAATAATATTGATCCGCGTGACTTGAATGAAACTTATCTTCCTGCATTCAAATCGCTGGTTCAGAAAGCTGATGTGCGCGAAGTAATGTGCGCCTACCAGCGTTTGGATGACGAACCTTGCTGCGGAAATTCACAGCTTCTTCAGCGGATTCTGCGGGATGAATGGGGTTTTAAGTATTTGGTAGTTTCCGATTGCGGCGCGATTGCTGATTTTTATACCAGCCATAAAGTATCTTCTGACGCGGTTCATGCAGCCTCCAAAGGAGTTTGGGCCGGAACCGATGTGGAGTGTCAGTGGAATGACCATACATATAAAAAATTGCCTGAAGCTGTTGCAAAAGGTTTAATTACTGAAGATGAAATCGACCGGCATGTGATGCGCGTAATGGTTGGTCGTTTCGATTTGGGCGAAATGGACGATGACGCCATTGTGCCTTACACAAAAATTCCAATGTCGGTTGTGAATAATGAAGCGCATCGGAAACTTGCGCTGGATATGGCTCGTGAGACAATGACGTTGCTTCAGAATAAAAATAACATTCTTCCTTTAAAGAAAACCAGCAAGATTGCGGTTGTTGGCCCAAATGCCGATAACAAACCCATGTTGTGGGGAAATTACAATGGAACGCCAGTCCGGACCATTTCAATTCTCGACGGAATAACTTCCAAACTTTCAGCCAAAAAGATAATCTATGACAAAGGATGCGATTTGGTTGAGGATAAAGTGACTGACAGCTATTTCCCGAATTGTTCGATTGATGGTAAAAAGGGTTTTAAAGCCACTTATTGGAATACTTCAGATCGTTCAGGCGATGTTGTGGCAACACAACAAATCACAGACCCCATCAAGCTAACCACTGCTGGACAGCACGAATTTGCTTCAGGAGTAAAACTGGAAGGCTTTTCGGCAAAATATGAAACTGAATTCGAAGCGCCTAAAACGGAAGAAATTGTGTTTAAATGCGGAGCTGCCGGGTACTTTGAACTTTTCGTAAATGGTGAGTCGGTAAGGAAGTTTAATAACTGGAGGGTGCTGATTTCGCGGATTCCTTACAAGGTTGAAGCTGGTAAAAAATACAAAATTGAAATGCGTTTTGCCCAGTTGAACAATTGGGAAGCAAATATCGAATTCAATTTTGGTAGAGAAGTAGCTGTTGACTATACCAATTTGATCAGTAAACTGAAAGGTACTGATGTGGTTGTGTTTGTAGGCGGACTTTCTACCGTACTCGAAGGTGAAGAAATGCCTGTATCGTTTCCTGGTTTTAAAGGCGGTGACCGCACCAATATCGACCTTCCTGCCGTTCAGCGTAATTGCCTGAAAGCTTTGAAGCAGGCCGGAAAGAAGGTAATTTTTGTAAATTGTTCAGGCTCTGCCATTGCATTTACTCCTGAAACCGAAACCTGTGATGCTATCCTTCAGGCATGGTATCCTGGCGAATCGGGTGGTCAGGCAGTTGCCGACGTACTTTTTGGTGATTATAACCCATCGGGAAAACTACCCGTCACTTTCTATAAAAATTCGGATCAGCTAAAAGATTTTGAAGACTACTCGATGAAAGGCCGCACATATCGGTACATGAACGATGCATTGTTCCCATTTGGTTATGGATTGAGCTACACCACCTTCAAAATTGGGGATGTCCAACCTTGCAAGACCGAGATCAGGAAAGACGAAACTCTTGAACTGACTATTCCGGTGTCGAACATTGGTAAACGAACAGGAACCGAAGTGGTTCAGGTTTATGTGAAGAAAGTGAATGATTCAGACGGCCCAATTAAAACCCTGAGAGGGTTTAAAAAACTTGAAGTTGCTGCTGGTAAAACCATTCCTGTTTCCATTGAACTTCCATCATCGGCATTCGAATTCTACGATCGCAGCCAACTCAAAATGGCTGTTACTTCTGGGGAATATGAAGTGTTCGTTGGAACAAGTTCAGATGAAAAAGATTTAAAATCGCTAAAAATTAGCGTCTTATAAATAGACCATGATTACAGTTAAGAATACTATCAAGTTATGAAGATCAAAAATCAAATTTCAATTTTACTTTTAATTGTGCTAATTGGATTTAGCCAATACTCGAAAGCTGATTATCCGATCGTTTCTCATCGTCACTTAGCCGATCCGGGAGCGATGGTATATAACGGCAGGGTTTATCTCTACTGTTCCAATGATGATGAAAATCCTGGCGACGATAAGTCTGGTTATCAAATGAAATCAATTGTCTGCGTTTCAAGCAGCGATTTAAAAAACTGGACGGATCATGGCATTGTTTTCGAAGTACCCAAAGACTGTTCATGGGCATCTTTTAGCTGGGCTCCTTCGCCAGCCGAACGCGACGGAAAGTTTTTCCTTTATTTTGGCAACAGCGGAAACGGAATTGGTGTTGCCGTTGCTGACAATCCACTGGGTCCGTTTGTTGATCCACTTGGAAAACCGCTGGTTGAAACCAATACCCCGGGCGTTATGCCTGCCGAACACATGTGGCTTTTCGACCCAATGACTTTCATCGACGACGATGGCCAAGCCTACATGTATTTTGGTGGAAATGGCGACAACAATGTGCGCGTTATCAAATTGAACCGCGACATGATCAGTGTGGATGGTTCTGCTATTCAACTGACTGCACAAAACTTCTTTGAAGCGTCGTGGATGCACAAAAACAATGGGATCTATTATTTTTCTTATTCGGCCAACCCACGTGCACAAATGCGCATCGATTACATGAAAAGTACCAGCCCGACATCGGGATTTACTTATGGGGGAGCCATTTCGAAGCAACCACCGTTAAACGATAACAACAACCATCAGGCAATTTTTAAAATGAACGGCGAGTGGTACGAGGCATACCATAACCGCGTGGTGGCAAAACAGGCTGGTATTCCGCCGGTTTACAAACGCAATTTGTGCATCGACCAGTTTAAACACAATGCTGATGGTACCATCGACACAATGAAAAATACCGTTGATGGCGTAGCTCAATTGGCTTTCCTGAATCCGTTTAAACGTGTGGAAGCTGAAACCATGAATGCACAGTCAGGTATTTATACTGAAAGCTGTAAGGCGGGAGGAATGGATGTTTGCAACATCGAAAACGGCGACTGGATCAAAATCCGAGGTGTTGATTTTGGAAAAAAAGGGGCGGAGAAATTCAGCGCCAGTGTTGCAGGAACTGTTGGTAATGGCCAAATCGAACTTCGTGTTGGCGATCCTTCAGGAACATTAATCGGAACCTGTCAGGTTACTTCAACCGGCGATGCGCAAACGTGGAAAACCATTAGTTGCAAGGTCAATAAGGTAACTGGTGTTCAGGATTTGTATCTGAAATTCACCGGCAGCGAGGGCAAATTATTCAACTTCGACTGGTGGCAGTTTAGTGAAAAATAATCCTGAAAAGGAAGAAAAATTTAAAACATGGCTTTTATAAGCCACCCTCGATACCTGAGTTTATCGAAGGCAGGGGAGGTTTGGAGGAGGCTTTCAAAAACAGATAACAATGAAATTTAAACTTGGAATAATCGCATTGATTGGAATTCTTACCGCAAGCCTAAACGCTTTCTCGCAAGATCCCAATTTTCACATCTATCTCTGTATTGGTCAGTCGAACATGGAAGGCGCTGCACGTGCCGAGCTTCAGGATTCAACCGTCAATCCCCGCTTTCAGGTCATGGAAGCTGTTACCTGTGATAATCTTGGCCGTAAAATGGGCAGTTGGTATCCGGCAATACCGCCTTTGTGCCGCTGCAAAACCAATCTGGGACCCACCGATTATTTTGGAAGAACGATGGTTGCCAATCTTCCGGAGAAAGTAAAAGTGGGGGTGATTGTGGTGGCCATTGGTGGCTGTAAGATTGAACTTTTCGATAAAGACAATTATGCTTCTTACACTGAAACTGCATCGGTTTGGATGAAAGGCATGATTAAGGAATACGACGGAAATCCATACGGTCGTCTGGTCGAAATGGCTAAACTGGCTCAGAAGGATGGCGTTATCAAAGGCATTTTGCTGCATCAGGGCGAATCGAACCCGAACGACAGTCTTTGGACCCGAAAGGTGAAAGGCGTTTACGATAACCTGATGAAAGATTTAAACCTCGAACCTAAAAATGTGCCGCTACTTGCTGGCGAAACCGTGAATGCCGATCAGCAAGGCGTTTGCGCCGGTATGAATGCCATCATAGCCACACTTCCACAAACACTGCCCAATTCGTATGTCATTTCTTCAGCAGGTTGTGCTGATGGCCCTGATAATCTGCATTTCAGCGCAGCCGGTTACCGCGAATTGGGGAAACGTTATGCCGAAAAGATGCTTTCGCTTTTGGGTTATTAAATCACTGTTTGGGATTAAACTCATTCAACTTAAGATAGTCTAAATCATTATGAAAATAAATATTCGATTTTCAGCAATCGTTACTTTAATTGCGGCTGGGGCAATGCTGGCATTCAATGCGAATGCTCAAACTGAGGCAAAAAAGCAACTTGTCCCCACCGTGACCATCCCGGCACCTCCCGGATCGAAAGGTTTTGGTATGCCGCAACCCGCCAAACCGGGAGCAACCACACCGCCACCGATGATTCCCAGGGTAAGCGCAAGTGTAACCGAACAACGCGAGATTACAACCAAAACATTGGATGAGCTGAGCATGAGCGACCCGTATATTCTGGCCGACGACGCAACAAAAACCTATTACCTGACCAGCAGCGGAGGCTGTATTTATAAAAGTACCGATCTGAAAAACTGGACCGGACCTTATGGGGCCTACGATACCCGTGGAACCTGGATGGAAGGAATCAATTTTGTGGCGGCTGCCGAAATCCATAAAGTGAATGGCAAATACTATTACGCGGCAACTTTTGGCGACCGGAAAGAGCTGGTCGATGTGGTCCCACGCCGGTACAATGTTTACCGTCATCAAACCATGATTTTAGAAGCGGATAAGGCTGAAGGTCCTTTTAAACTAAAGAATTCGGATCCAAATTATGATTATTTGCCTCATCACCTGGATATTATCGACGGGACTATTTATGTTGAAAATGGTCAGCCTTATATGGTTTTCGTCAATGAATGGATGCAGACTTTCGACGGAACCATGGAATATGTGAAACTTTCGCCCGACCTAAGCAAAACGATCAGTGAACCGGTGATGCTTTTTCGGGCAACCGAATCGCCTTGCCCGCTCGAAATGGTTGGCAACGGCGAAATGACTTACGGCCTTAAAATTCCGGGTTGGGTAACCGATGGTCCTCAGTTGTTCCGCACCAAAACCGGAAAATTGGGTATGTTGTGGGCTTCGTGGGGCGCCAAACGATACCTTGAATGTGTGGCTTACTCACAGTCGGGTACCATCGACGGCCCATGGATTCAGGAAGAAAAACCATTCATTGACGACAACACCGGTCACGGAATGCTATTCCGGACATTCGACGGAAAACTATTGCTAAGCATTCACCATGCTGAAGGCGACGGCCCACGCAAACCACAGCTTTGGGAAGTGGACGATTCGGGCGATAAGCTGGTGTTGGGTAAAAGATTTAATCCTTAACTAAAACATTAACCTACATAAATCTTAAATTATGAAAATTGGAAAAAATATTGCTGCTTTTTTGTTTGTGGTGGCGATGAGTGGAGGATACTGTTTGGCACAGTCTCCGGCAAAAGTTGTTGAAGATTTTAAGCCTTCGTCGGTTAATCAGCCCGGGAAAGAATTTCCTCAGGTAAATTCCGAAGGCCGTGTTCGGGTTCAGATTTCGGCTCCTGAAGCACACAAAGTTCAGCTCGACATTAGTGCCGTGAAATACGATCTGGTTAAAGATGAAAAGGGAGTTTGGACGGGCGAATCAGCACCACAGGACGAAGGTTTTCACTATTACCAGCTTTGGGTCGATGGAGCAGCAGTGCCCGATCCCGGAAGTCTGTATTTTTATGGTGCCAGCCGTTGGGGAAGTGGTATCGAAATTCCGGCGAAGGATCAGGATTTCTACGCGGTGAAAAATGTTCCGCATGGACAGGTCATCGAGTTGCCTTATTTTTCGAAAAGTAACAATGCGATGCGCCGCTGTTTCATCTACACGCCTCCCGGTTACGACAAGGATACCAACAAACGCTATCCGGTTTTATACCTGCAACATGGCGGTGGCGAAAACGAAACTGGCTGGGCGAGTCAGGGTCATGCTAACCTCATCATGGATAACCTGATTGCAGAAGGCAAAGCCAAACCATTCATTATTGTGATGGACAATGGCACATGGGCGATGACAGGCCCTCGTCCTGCAGACCGCAGCGCCGGCACCTGGCCACCCAAAGGATGGGCCGATGGCTTTATGAAAACCTTGCTCGAAGACATCATTCCGATGATCGATGCCAATTACCGTACAATTGCCGATCAGGAACACCGCGCCATGGCCGGACTTTCGATGGGAGGCATGCAAACCCGCGTGATTACCCTCGCTCATCCTGAAGTATTCTCGTACGTCGGTATTTTCAGCGGTGGCAGCATCACGATGGAAGACCTGGCCAATGCTCCTGCTTTTAAAGAAAAAAACAAACTGGTTTTTGTGAGCTACGGAAGTCGCGAGTTGGAAAACCCAAGAGCTGGCTTTGGCGGAAATCCAAAAGAAAATCAGGACAAATTGAAGGAAGCAGGCTTGAATACTCATTTTTATGTTTCTCCGCAAACGGCTCACGAATGGCAAAGCTGGAGACGCGGCCTGCACGAATTTGCACCTCTTTTATTCAATAAATAATGGGAATTATTAAATGTCTTATTTTTTTGACTCACCCCCATGTCCGCTAGCGGCCGTCCCCCCTCTCTTTTTAAAGAGAGGGGGAAAGCCCCGAGCACTCGGGGCGCGGGGGTGAGTCCAGGTAATAAGAAACAAACACGATGATATTTTCTTTTGATTACTTAACTAATACATACACACATGAAACAATATTCAATCATTCTGATCTTATTCTTGAGTACTTTAGGTTCGCTGTGTTTTGCACAGACAAGTCAACCAACCATTATCGATGATTTTAAACCTTCAAGCCTGAATCAACCTGGTAAAGAGTTCCCACAAGTAAATTCACAGGGCTATGTACGTTTCCGTATTGAGGCACCTCAGGCACAAAGTGTTGTTGTGAGCCTGGGATTGGGCGGTACCAAAGGAGGAACTCCACTTGCAAAGGCAGAAGATGGTTCATGGATAGGCACTACTGCCGGACCAATGGAAGAAGGCTTTCATTACTATCATTTAACAATTGACGGCGGGGTATTTAACGATCCCGGAGCATTGAATTTCTACGGATCAACCCGTTGGGAAAGCGGTATTGAAATACCTGCTCACGATCAGGATTTCTACGCTCTGAAAGATGTTCCTCATGGCAATGTTCAGCAAATACTTTTTCCGTCAAAAAGCACATCTACCTCGCGCAGAGCATTTGTTTATACTCCACCAATGTACAGCAAGGACAAAAATAAACGTTACCCGGTTCTCTATTTGCAACATGGCTGGGGAGAGGATGAAACAGCGTGGTCAAATCAGGGTCGTGCGAATCTGATTATGGACAACCTGATTGCTGAAGGAAAGATCAAACCATTCATCATTGTGATGACCTACGGAATGACCAACGAGGTTCGGTGGGGACACATGAACGAGTTCAAAATTGAAAATTTCCAAACAGTTCTGGTTGATGAATTGATTCCATATGTCGATGCCAACTTCAACACGATAGCTGATCAGGCTCACCGTGCCATGGCCGGACTCTCGATGGGAGGTATGGAAACGCACACAATAACATTGAACAAACCTGAAGTATTCTCCTACTACGCCTTATTGAGTGGTGGTTTATACAAACCTGAAGAAATCAAAGACAAATCGAAAGTAAAATTGATCTTTTTGAGCTGCGGTAGTTTCGAAAATCCCGATGGCGTTAAGGGTTCTGTAAATGGATTAAAAGAAGCTGGCTTCAATGCCGTTTCCTTTGTTTCTGAGAATACCCGTCACGAGTTTCAGACATGGCGTCGTAGTTTGAAAGAGTTGGCTCCGTTGCTTTTTAAAGATTAATTGAGATGAAAATGCCTAAACAAATCTTACTTGTTGTATTTATAGCACTACTAATACAAGGCTTTTGCTTTGCCCAGTCAAATCCGACAAAAGTTGTAGAAGATTTCAAGCCTTCGTCAGTCAATCAGCCTGGCAGGCAATTTCCTCAGGTAAATTCTGAGCGATGTGTTCGGACTCAAATTTCTGCTCCTGAAGCCCATAAAGTTCAGCTTGATCTTGGCGGCGTAAAATACGACATGGTAAAAGATGATAAAGGTGTTTGGACAGGCGAGTCGGCTCCCCAGGACGAAGGTTTCCACTACTATCAGCTAAATATTGATGGAGCTTCGGTTCCAGATCCGGGAACCAGATATTTTTATGGAGCAGGCCGTTGGGGAAGTGGTATTGAAATTCCTGCTTCAGATGGAGAATTTTATGCTTTGAAAGACGTTCCCCACGGATTGGTAAGCGAGAATGCCTATTTCTCGAAAATCACCAATTCGTTCCGTCGTTGCTTTGTGTACACGCCTGCTGGTTACGAGAAAGATGCAAAAACACGCTATCCAGTGCTTTACTTACAGCACGGGAGTTTTGAAGACGAAACCGGATGGGCATCACAGGGAAAAGCAAACCTGATTTTGGATAACCTGATTGCCGCCGGGAAAGCTGTTTTGATGATTATTGTCATGGACAATGGCTATGCTTACAAACCGCAAAGCGGTGAACCAAACGCACGTCCGGTATCTGTTTTTGAAGAAGTGATGATCAACGAAATTATCCCGATGATTGATGCCAAATTCAGAACCATTGCCGACCGCGAACACCGCGCCATTGCCGGTTTGTCGATGGGTGCTAACCAAACCATGCGCATCATCATGAACAACCTCGACAAGTTTGCTTCTTATGGTGGTTTTAGCGGAACCTCGAATTATCCAAGTTCTGATCCGATTGATCCGGCAACTTTTTTAGATGGTAAATTTAATGACGGTGCGGCTTTCAACAAGCAAATTAAGGTTTTCTGGCTTGGGCTGGGAACAAAAGAGCCGAATCCATTTCCCGGTTCTGTAGGTGCTTTTCGTAAAATGATGGAAAAACAGGGAATTAAATACGTGTATTACGAGTCGCCTGAAACTGCTCACGAATGGCTGACCTGGCGCAGAGATCTTAACGAGTTTGCACAACGGTTATTTAAATAGTACCAAGATAGAAGTTTTTAATGTGCTTTTTTAAGCCTCCCTTTCGGGGGGAGGTTTGGAAAGGGCTTCAAAAGATAAAAACATGAAAAAAATAGTTGGTTTAGTTTCAATGTTAATGGTGTTTGTTGCTGTGCAAAACTTTGCACAGCAGCCTTCACCTGTAAAAGTTCAGGAAGGTTTGGTACAGGGATCTTTTGAAGACGGGTTGACCGTTTACAAAGGAATTCCGTTTGCAGCACCACCAGTAGGGGATTTGCGCTGGAAAGCGCCACAACCACCGGCTAAATGGGACGGTGTGCGACAGGCAACAGAATTCGCTCCGGCCCCGATGCAGGGAGGCAACCCTCCTTCAGGGAAAAGTGAAGATTGTCTGTACCTGAATATCTGGACACCTGCAAAATCGGCCAGAGACAAAATTCCGGTCATGGTATATATTTATGGCGGAGGATTTGCCGGTGGTTATACTTCCGATCCGTGGATTGGTGGTGAAAAGCTGGCAAAAAAAGGTGTAATTCTGGTTAGTATTGCCTATCGGGTCAATCAGTTCGGATTTTTGGCACATCCTGAATTAAGCGCCGAAAGTCCCAATCATGTTTCAGGAAATTACGGGATTCTCGACCAGATTGCCGGGCTGAAATGGATACAAAAAAACATTGCTGCATTTGGTGGCGATCCGTCGAAGGTAACCATTTTCGGTGAGTCGGCCGGAGCCATTTCTGTGAGCATGTTGTGCGCTTCGCCGCTGGCAAAAGGTTTATTCAGCGGCGCCATTTCGCAAAGTGGTGGCTCATTTGGGCCTACCCGCCCAACAACTTTTCCGGGCGAGAACATGAAAACGCTGAAACAGGCCGAAGAAAGCGGCAAAACGTATGTGCAAAAGGCGGGCGTTTCGTCGATTGCCGACCTCCGAAAAATTGAGGCAGATAAAGTACCTTCCGGTTTTGGAATGTCTGGTGGCTGGCCAATTACCGATGGATACGTGATTCCTGACGATCAGCATAAATTATACGAAGCCGGAAAATACAACGATGTTTCGGTTCTTATTGGATACAACTCAGACGAAGGTGCTAGCTTTTCACGGGAGAAAACTCCTGAAGAATACTATGCCGGTGTAAAAGCGCGCTACGGAAAGTTCGCCGACGAGTTGATCAAAGCTTATCCTGCTGCGGAAAACTCGGTCCCGAAAACTGCACGCGACCTGGCCCGCGACGCCGCATTTGGATGGCAAACCTGGGCTTGGGCAAATCTTCAATCCAAAACCGGAAAATCGAAAGTGTATTACTATTATTTCGATCAGCACCCCGATTATCCGAAAGATTCGCCTAAGTATGGCTACGGTTCACCGCATGCGCAGGATGTTTCGTACGTTTTTCAGCATTTGGACACCAAAAATCCTGAAACAACAAAGTCTGATCTGGAGATTTCAGAGGCCATGTCAACCTATTGGACCAACTTCGCAAAGTATGGCAATCCAAACGGGAATGGAGTTCCCGAGTGGCCTGCTTTCAGTGAAGCCAATCCGAAGGTGATGTATTTCAGCCAGAAACCTTTCGTAGGACCGGTGCCAAGCGCCGAATCGCTGAAAGTTCTGGATCGCTATTTCGAATGGAGACGTTCGCCGGAAGGGGAAGGCTGGGCAAAGTAGAATGGGAGGATTACTGACGAAATCACTTCAAAATAAAAGGTAAACAATGAAAATTACATACCGGATATCGGCTGTTCTGTTAGCGTTTATCGTTTTTGCCTCGTATGGTGCTTCAGCCCAAAACGCGAATTCAGAAAAAGTGGTGGGGCAATACAAGGATTTCAAAACCGAATTGATGTGGGAAGCAAAAGTAAAAATTGCTAACACGATCAACGTGGGCGAAAGCAAGCGCGGAGTCCGACGGGTTATTCCAATTACGGGTGGAACATTCAGCGGTCCGAAAATCAAGGGAGAAGTATTGCCCGGCGGTGAAGACTGGCAATTGGTTCGTCCAGATGGCGATACTGAGCTGAATGCGCGCTATCTGTTAAAAACCGATGATGGTATTGTTATTCAGGTAATAAATCAGGCTTTAATGCATGTTCCTGCCAAGGACGAGGAAGGTGGTTTTTATGTGAAATCAGTTATCGATCTGGAAGCTCCAAACGACAGCAAATACGACTATCTGAACCATGCCATTTTCCTGGGAACGCTTACAATTCCTCAGCTAAAACCCAATGAAGAGCCCTATGTAATTATCGGAGTTTACAAATTGCTCTAAATCAATGAATCATCACGACATCACTGCCAATAAAATTTTGAAAGAACAATCATTTTTACAGACATAAACCTAATACTCAACCAAAACCAAATCAACATGAAAAAATTATATCTGATCCCACTGGTAATTGCTTGCATGATAAGCTTGCAGCCGGTTGTTTTAGCGCAGGAAGTCAGTAAACTTCCGCGAAGCACTCCAGAACTGGAAGGCGTTTCGTCTGCCGGAATTATTGATTTTATAGATGCTGCGGATACAAGTGGCCTTGAAAATCATAGTTTTATGATGCTCCGGCATGGAAAAGTAATTGCCGAAGGCTGGTGGAAACCTTACGGACCCGATTATAAACATATCATGTTTTCGGCCAGTAAAACATTTACAGCCACTGCGATTGGTCTCGCAGTTTCGGAGAACAGGCTTAAAGTGACCGATAAAATCATCACTTTTTTCCCGTATTCGTTACCCGATACCATTAGCGAATACATGAAAGGAATGACGGTGAAAGACCTGTTGACCATGTCAGCCGGGCAGGATCCAGAACCAAGTGCGTGGGGTGCCAACGGCGATTGGATGACCCTATTTTTATCGACAGCGCCCAAGCATAAACCGGGTACCGTTTTTAAATACAACAACATGGCCACTTTTATGCTTTCGGCCATCGTTCAGCAGGTTACCGGCGAAACAGTTTTTAATTACCTCATGCCCCGCATTTTCAAACCGCTTGGAATCCGCGGAATCGACTGGGATTTGAATCCGCAGGGAATAAATATGGGAATGATTGGGTTACGGCTTCGGACTGAAGACCTTGCAAAATTTGGGCAATTACTTTTGAATGGCGGAGTCTGGAACGGCAAACAATTGATTCCAAAAGAATGGATTAAAGAGGCAACGGCTTTTCACATCAAAAACTCGGATGAACCCGAAGAAAAAAGAAGTTTGAGCGACTGGGGACAGGGTTATGCCTATCAGATGTGGCGCGGTAAAAACAACACGGTACGGCTCGATGGAATGGGTGGCCAATTTGTTGTACTTATTCCCGATAAAGATGCTATCGTGGTGTTCACGGCCAACAATACCAATACACAAAAGCAACTCGACCTGATTCATAAATACCTGATTCCTGCCATTAGATCGGACAAAGCCTTGGCTCCGGCTCCTGCTCTTCAGGAGGAAATGGTTAAAAAGGCAGCCGCA
The DNA here is from genome assembly GCA_028683385.1 of Prolixibacteraceae bacterium. GTDB lineage: Bacteria > Bacteroidota > Bacteroidia > Bacteroidales > Prolixibacteraceae > Aquipluma. The sequence continues at coordinate 101,470 of JAQUIJ010000004.1, forward strand.
TTAACCATCAAGCCCGGATTTGAAAAATCATCAGAATCAAGTTTCGAAAAATCAGTTTCAGGAAAAGAATTTATTCTTTCGGAAAACGAAAATAAAATTCAATCGGTCTATTTCTCGTTCAAAAATGGCGACTGCACTTTTGCCATTAAAAGAGATAATGCGGTGTCGTCAATTAAAGCTGGCAGCAATGAGTGGTTGGTGTCAAATACTTTGTCCGCATCACTTTTAGCTCCTCCTCGCAACAGTTTTTCAAAATCGGTTGACGCCAGTTATTCCATTTTAAAACCGGTAATAAAAGTGGCTGCCCAATATGCCTGGACTGATGAGAAAACCTTGGAGATTGCCGGCCGCTTTGTGGAAGAAACTCTTGGATCGGAAACCATTGTATGTAAGTTTTCAGAACAAAATAATGAAGTAAGAATTACCATCGAACCAAAAACACCAATCCGAGCCGGAAGGGGATTTGGACCTCAGCAACCTGTTGTTTTAAGAGGCGCAATGGTCAATTTATAGCATAGTGTATTAAATGTTAATAACGAGATGAGAACTTTAATGAAGACAAAATTTAAAAGCAAAATAGTCGCTTTTACTATACTATTCACAGGCTTGTTATCGGCGACTGCATATAGCCAGTCAGCCAATGCACCTGTGTTCACTAATTTTGTGTACGAAGGCAAGGATAAGGTTTATACCGATAACCCGCTGAACCCCGGAGAGTTTTATAACCCGATTTTGCAGGGTTGCTATCCTGATCCGAGCATTACCCGAAAAGGAGATGACTATTACCTGGTAACCTCCACTTTTGCCATGTTCCCGGGGGTCCCGATTTTTCAATCAAAAGATCTGGTGAACTGGAAACAAATTGGCCATGTGCTCGACCGTGTTTCGCAGTTAGAAGTTCACGATTGCGGAATAAGCGCCGGGATTTATGCACCTCAGATTCTGTACAATAAAAATAACGACACTTTTTACATGATAACCACCGAGTTTTCAGGAGGTTTTGGAAATATTGTGGTTAAAACAAAAGACCCGTTAAAAGGATGGAGTGACCCGATTAAACTCGATTTTAACGGGATCGATCCTTCGCTTTTCTTTGACGATAACGGAAAAGCTTATATCATTCACAATGATGCTCCTGATAAGGGAAAAGAGTTGTACAACGGGCACCGTGTGATCAAAATTTGGGAATACAATGTGGAAACCGACAAAATTATCCCCGGAACCGATAAAATAATCGTGGATGGTGGTGTTGATCTTTCGAAAAAACCAATCTGGATTGAAGCGCCTCATATTTATAAAAAAGATGGCCGTTATTATTTGATGTGTGCCGAAGGTGGCACAGGCGGCTGGCACAGCGAAGTGATTTTTGTGAGCGATAATCCAAAAGGACCTTATACTCCTGCGCCGAGCAATCCAATTCTGACTCAACGCTATTTTGCCAAAGACCGTGCTAACAAAGTAGATTGGGCAGGTCATGCCGATTTGGTTTTAGGGCCCGATAATAAAAAATATTACGGAGTCTTTCTGGCTGTCCGTCCAAACGAAAAACAGCGGGTGAATACTGGCCGTGAAACTTTTATATTGCCTGTTGATTGGTCTGGCGAGTTTCCTGTTTTTGAAAACGGGCTCATTCCGCTGGATCCAAAACTAAAAATGCCTCAGGGAGTTACCGAAAATAAAACTGGAAAAGAAGGATTCTTTCCGAATGGCAACTTTACGTTCACCGATAATTTCACCTCCGGTAAATTGGATTATCGTTGGATCGGGTTGCGGGGCCCGCGCGAAAATTTTATTTCAACATCAAAAAATGGCTTGCAAATAAAACCATTCGCAACAAACATCAAACAGGTGGCACCTATATCCACACTCTTTTACCGACAAATGCACAGCAGTTTTTCGTACACGGTAACTATGGATTACAAGCCAGAATCTGAAAAAGATTTGGCAGGCATCGTGGCGCTGCAAAGTGAGCGATTTAATTATGTGTTTGGCATAACTAAAAAAGGAGCCGACTATTATCTCCTGCTCGAACGAACCCAGGGAAAATTCAGAAGCCGGGAAGTAACATCAACCATTCTGGCAAGTACTAAAATTGAACTTTCGAAACCTGTTCGTTTACAGGTATCAGCAAAAGGCGACGATTACCAGTTTAGTTATTCAACCAACGGAACCGAATTTGCGAATTTAGGCGGAACAGTTTCAGGAGATATTCTCTCGACCGATGTGGCAGGTGGTTTTACAGGCTGTTTACTTGGGCTATATGCTACTTCTGCAAATGATGCATTTCCTGAATAATGGAATAACGAAGCAATAATTATCATTGATTTTACGATGGAATAATTAAACTAATAAATCAAAACCAATGAACCGAATCTTTTTGTATGGAGCAATCTTTTTAATAAGCTCAATTGGCTTTAGTTGCAAACAAACAAAAGCTCCTGAACCTTTTGGACCAACTCCGTCAGAAAACCAGATGCGCTGGCAGGAAATGGAATATTATGCTTTTATCCATTTCTCACTGAATACTTATACCGACCAATCGTGGGGTAATGGCAATGAAGATGTCAAACTGTTTAACCCAACAGAATTGGATGCCCGTCAATGGGCGCGTATCTGCAAAGATGCCGGTATGAAAGGTATTATTATTACCGCAAAACACCATTGTGGATTTTGCTTATGGCCTTCGGAATACACCGAATATTCGGTAAAAAATGCACCATGGAAAAATGGGAAAGGCGATGTGATTCGCGAATTGGCTGATGCATGTAAAGAGTATGGATTGAAGCTTGGAATTTATTTATCACCATGGGACAGAAACAGCGCCGATTACGGAAAACCCGAATACATTACTTACTTCAGAAATCAATTGAAAGAATTATTGACCAATTATGGCGATATTTTTGAAGTCTGGTACGACGGAGCCAACGGCGGAACCGGTTATTACGGCGGCGCCAATGAAAACCGTAAAATTGACCGCACAACTTATTACGATTGGAAGAATACCTATAAACTCGTTCGTGAACTGCAACCCAATATTGTTATCTGGAACGATGGTGGTGACCGTGCCGACCTGCGCTGGGTAGGAACCGAAGGTGGTAGTGTTGGCGAAACCAACTGGAGTTTGTTGAATGCTACCGGAGATGTGCCTTACGATATGTTGCACTATGGTGTTGAAAACGGCGATTCGTGGGTGCCGGGCGAAGTAAATACTTCCATTCGTCCTGAATGGTTTTATCATCCGGGTGAAGACACCAAGGTTAAAACGCTGCCACAATTAATGGACACTTATTACAACTCCATTGGGCGCAACGCCACGTTTCTCCTTAATTTCCCGATAATGCCAAACGGTTTGATTCATCCGAATGATGAAAAAGCAGCGCTTGATTTAGCAAAAGCAATAAAGGAAGCATTTGCTGTAAATCTGGTTGAAGGAGCGAAAGTTGAGGCATCAAGTGTTCGTGGAAATGCAAAGAAATTTGGGGCAGCCATGGCAATCGACGGTGAAAAAGAAACTTATTGGGCTACTGACGATAGCGTAAAAACAGCTTCGTTGACCATCGATTTTGGTGCACCAACTACCTTTAACCGTTTTCTGGCGCAGGAGTACATTCGTTTGGGACAACGTGTAAAAGCTTTTAATATTGAGGCTTTAGTTGATGGAAACTGGAAAGAACTGGCTAAAGAAACGACAATTGGTTATAAACGAATTCTTCGTTTCCCAACTGTTAAAGCTACAAAACTTAGGTTTAATATTACCGATTCAAAAGCCTGTCCGGTGATCTCCAACATCGGAGTGTATGAAGCGCCTCAAATCCTTACTGCCCCAACCATAATCAGAAATCAATCAGGAGAAATCCATATTATTCCTGCTGATGCCGAATCGGAAATTTATTATACGCTGGATGGTACGCAACCAACCAAAGATTCGAAAAAGTACATCAATCCTTTTCAAACTGAAGGAAAATTGAAAGTCAGTGCATTCGCAACCGAACCGGCTTCAGGGAAAAGCAGTCCTGTTACCAGTGAAGAATTCGACCTTCCGCGGAAAGAATGGAAAATTATTGGAACTGAAGATGAAAATGCCTATCGAATTTTGGATGGAAACTTATCAACAGCCTGGCGCCACGGCAGCGAAACAAAGCTTCCTGTTGATCTGGTTATCGATCTTGGTAAGACCTTAGTTTTAAGTGGATTTAAATACTATCCTGAACAGAATTCATGGCAGCCCAGTACAATTAGCCACTACGAATTTTATATTTCGATGGATGGTAAAAATTGGAAAAAAGCCAGCGAAGGCGAATTCTCCAACATCAAAAACAATCCACTTTGGCAAACTAAGAAATTTGATGTTGTGAATGCCCGATTCATTAAGTTTCGGGCACTTAGAAACACAGAGGACAACAACAACATTGGTTATGCAGAATTTCATCTGATAACCGACTAATTCGTTTCGATTCTGGTAAAAGTTATTTATTTGAACTAAAAAAAATGATATAAAACAATCATGATAAAAATCTTGATACAAAAAGTATAATTATAATTTTCATGGGAGGTACATCTGTTACATTAAAAGAAACAATTGTAAGTATAATATAATGAGTAAATTAAATCAGGTTTTTGCTGTGTTCTTTGTTATTTTAAGCATAGTTTCCACAAATACAAACGCTCAGGTTCGTGAAATAACAATCGACTTTAATAAAGAAAAAGGTCAGATGAACAACATGTTCAATGAGTGTGTGGGAGCTGGTAGAGCCAATGAAGGCCTTCGTGCTGACTGGCAGCAGCAACTTGCGTATGTAAAAAAGGAATGTGGATTCAGATATATCCGAATGCATGGATTACTGACTGACGACATGGCTGTTTATAAAGAAGACCGGAACGGCAATCCGGAATACAATTTCATGTATGTCGATGTTTTATTCGATTATTTGCAAAGTATCGGGATGAAACCATTTGTTGAGCTTGGATTTATGCCGGGAGCTTTGGCTAGCGGAAAGCAAACTATTTTTTGGTGGCGTGGCAATGTAACTCCACCAAAAGACTATACAAAGTGGAAAGCATTGATTCGAAACCTGGTTGAACATTTTACTGAACGATATGGTGCTGATGAGGTAAAAACGTGGTATTTCGAGGTTTGGAACGAACCAAACCTTTCACCAGGTTTTTGGACCGGCACGCAGGAAGATTATTTCAAGTTATATAAATACAGTGCTGAAGCAGTAAAAAGTGTAAATCCTGAATACAGGGTTGGAGGGCCGGCAACAGCAGGAGCTGCCTGGGAACCGGAACTGATAGATTTTTGTGGAAAAAATAATATTTCCATCGACTTTATCAGTACCCACTCATATGGGGTGAATCAAGGTTTTCTGGATGAATATGGAAATTCAGGAACGGTACTTGCAAAAGATGAATTTGCGGTTAGCGGCGATGCTTTACAATCTCGTAAAGAAATTGCCAGCTCTTCCAAGCCCGAACTTGAATTGCACTACACCGAATGGAGTTCATCGTATACACCGGCTGACCCTATTCATGACAGTTATCACGAGGCTGCTTATGTTCTGCAAAAACTGAAACAGGTGGGCGATGCCGCACAATCGATGTCGTACTGGGTATTTACTGATATATTCGAAGAACCAGGTCCACGGTTCACGCCATTTCACGGCGGGTTCGGAATGTTAAACACGCAGGGAATTAATAAGCCTGTTTTTTATGCCTACCAGTTTTTAAATCGACTGGGAAATACCGAGTTGGAAAATAGCGATACCAAATCGTGGGTTTGTAAAGACTCTGATGGAAATATACAGGTTCTGGCCTGGGATTACACCTATACGCTTCCGGATTCAGTCAATAACCAGCAATATTATATCCGCGATTTACCGGCAAAAGCCAAAGGCAAACTGAAAATTAACATCGATGATGTACCTGAAGGAAGATATTCGCTTGAAGTGTATAAGGTTGGTTATCGCAGTAATGATGCCTACACTGCTTATTATGATTTGGGCATGCCCAACCAGCTTTCAAAAATTCAGGTGGAACAGATAAAAAAAATGAATAACGGTTCTCCTGTTGCAGCTGAAATTGTAAAAGTGAAAGCGGGAACGCCTTTTTCAAAAGAGCTAGATCTCCGCGAAAATGACGTTTTCTTATTAAATCTTGTAAAGCTTTAAAATAGAAAAAACAAATGGATAGCATCTATAAAATATCTACCCATTTTCATAAATGAATAGCAGATGAATAAACCGATTAAACTTTTCTTTATTATCAGTTTCTTTATTGGGAGTAATTTTATTTTGAATGCTCAGGATAAATTATACCCCAACGAATTCCCGCTAAGTGATGTAAAACTGCTCTATGGTCCGTTCAAACATGCCCGCGACCTGAATATTGAAGTATTGCTAAAATATGATGTCGATCGTTTACTAGCGCCGTACCGCAAAGAAGCCGGATTGCCTGAAAAGGCCAAAAGTTATCCAAACTGGGAAGGTCTCGACGGACACGTAGGCGGACATTACCTGTCGGCAATGGCGATGAATTATGCAGCTACCGGAAATGCGGAATGCAAAAGGCGCATGGATTATATGATTTCGGAGCTGAAGGCTTGCCAGGATGCCAATGCACAGAAATATCCCGATTGGGGAGTTGGGTATGTTGGAGGCATTCACAATAGTGCAGCGTTGTGGTCGAAGATTAAGGTAGGAGAAATTGGCGCAATATGGTCTGCTTGGGCGCCTTACTACAACATACACAAGATGTTTGCCGGGCTTCGGGATGCCTGGTTATACACCGGAAATGCCGATGCCAAACAAATTTTCCTGAATTTTTGCGACTGGGCAATTGCTGTTACTTCAGGCTTGACTGATGCTCAAATGGAAGAAATGCTCGGAAACGAACACGGAGGCATGGATGAGGTACTTGCCGATGCCTATCAAATTAGCGGCAACGAAAAATACATGGCAGCCGCCAAGCGCTATTCACACAAGATGTTTCTTGAGCCGTTGTCACAGGGAATTGATATGCTTGATAACAAACATGCCAATACCCAAATCCCAAAATTTATTGGTTTCAAGCGGATTGCAGAACTTGGTCACGATGCAAAATACGATAAAGCCGGAAGTTTTTTCTGGGAAACAGTTACCACCAATCGTTCGCTGGCTTTTGGCGGAAACAGCCGGAGGGAACATTTTCCGGCCAAGGAATCGTGTATCGATTTTATCAACGTCAACGATGGGCCGGAATCGTGCAACTCGTACAACATGCTCAAGTTGACCGAAGACCTGTTCAGGGTGCACCCTTCAGCAAAATATGCTGATTATTATGAGCGTACTGTATTAAACCACATCCTTTCCTCTCAGCATCCCGAACATGGCGGATATGTTTATTTTACACCAGCACGTCCGCGTCATTATCGGGTTTACTCGGCGCCCAACGAAGCCATGTGGTGTTGTGTGGGTACCGGCATGGAAAATCATGGTAAATACAACCAGTTCATTTACACCCATTCAAACGATTCGTTGTACCTGAATCTTTTTATTGCTTCGGAATTGAACTGGAAAGAAAAAGGCTTGAAAATCAAGCAGGAAACCGGTTTTCCTGAAGAAGAACAAACGAAACTGACGATAACAGAGGGTACTGCGAATTTCAAATTAATGGTTCGCTATCCGGCATGGGTAAGCAAAGGTGCCTTGAAAATTCAGGTGAATGGAAAAGATGTAGCTTATTCTTCACAACCTTCATCATATATTGGCATCGACCGGAAATGGAAAAAAGGCGATGTGGTTCAAATTACCTTGCCCATGCACAATACCGTCGAACATTTGCCGAATGTTCCTGAATACATTGCTTTTATGCACGGGCCAATTTTACTGGGTGCGAAAACCGGAACCGAAGATTTAAAAGGCCTGATTGCTGATGATGGCCGTTGGGGACAGCTTGCGAGTGGGGAATATTTGCCGGTAGATAAAGCTCCCATCCTGATTGAAGACGACATTCAAAGTATTGGAAATAAATTGGTACCGGTAACCGGCAAGCCTTTAAACTTCAGGCTAAATGTGAAAATGGTTAATCAGGCTGAGCTAGCGTTGGAGCCATTTTATAAAATTCACGATGCACGTTATATGATGTACTGGCTGGCACTGTCAAATTCAGGTTATAAGACTTATACCGATTCGTTGGCAAACATCGAAAAAGAGAAACTGGCTCTCGAAAAACGCACCATCGATCAGGTAGCTCCGGGCGAGCAACAACCCGAAGTTGACCATGCCATGCAGCAGGAAAAATCGAACAAAGGCAACAATCTGAATGAATTTTTCAGAGAAGCAAGAGATGGTGGCTATTTCAGTTACGATATGGCTACCAATGCCGAAACCGGACTAAGTCTGATGGTGCGCTATTGGGGTGCCGAATGGGGAAGCCGCAAGTTTGACATATATATCGATGATAAGAAATTACAGACCGAAGATAATACCAATAAATGGAACCAGTCGATGTTTAAAGATGTGGTGTATTCAATTCCTGATGCAATGGTGAAAGGGAAAACCCATGTCAGGGTGAAATTTCAGGCTTTACCCGAAAGTACTGCTGGCGCGGTTTATCATGTCCGGCTGGTTCGAAACAAATAAAGAACTAGATTATCAATCAATTAACTGATTATTAAAAATAAAACATACATGAAAAAATATTTTACTGGAATTTCGGGGATCAGCCGAATGTTTATTTTATTAGGCCTGATTGGATCTGTAAAAATCTCAGTTGCACAAAACCCGATCATCAAGCACATTTTTACAGCCGATCCGGCACCACTTGCCTATCAAGATACCCTGTTTTTATACACCGGGCACGATGTTGCAGCCGAGAATGCACCTAACTATTTAATGCGCGACTGGCACGTTTTTTCAACTACCGACATGGTAAACTGGAAAGATCGTGGCGCCGCTTTATCGCCAAAGGTGTTTGCATGGGCAGGCGAAGATGCCTATGCGGCTCAGTGCATCGAGCGCAACGGTAAATTCTATTGGTACGTGGCAGTTGGTCACAAAGCTGACGAGAACAGCAAAGGAGGCTTTGCTATTGGTGTGGCTGTTTCTGACAGACCGACCGGTCCGTTTAAAGATGCAATCGGTAAAGCGCTCATCGTGAATGAAATGACTACCGATGTAAAACACGGCTGGGATGATATTGACCCAACGGTATTTATTGATGACAACGGACAGGCATACATGTATTGGGGAAACCTAAGTTGCCGTTATGTGAAGTTGAAGGAAAATATGATCGAAGCTGATGGTCCGGTTGTGATTATCCCAAAACCACAAAACTATACTGAAGGGCCTTGGTTTTATAAAAGGAATAGCTTGTATTACCTGGTGTATGCGGCAAAATTTCCGGAGACCATTGAATATTGTACTTCGACAAGCCCAACCGGCCCATGGACTTACCGCGGTGTGATTGAAGATCAGGTTCCGAACAGTACAACCACTCACGCCGGAATTATCGATTACAAAGGGAAAACCTACTTCTTTTACCACAATGGTGCGTTGCCAACCGGAAGTAATTACCGCCGTTCGGTGTGTGTTGATTACATGTATTACAACGAAGATGGTACCATACAAAAAGTGGTTCAAACCTCTGAAGGTGTAAGACCTGTTAAATAGTCTATAAATATCAAGTGAAGAAAATAATGAAAAAAACAATTTATTTAGCGGCATTGCTATTCCTGTCAGCGTTCGTTTCCAAAACTTCAGCGCAGGAAAATAAAGCCCATAACCCAATTATTTGGGCTGATGTTCCTGATATTTCTGTGATTCGCGTAGGCGATACGTATTACATGAGCAGCACGACCATGCACATGTGTCCGGGAGTGCCAATCATGAAATCGAAAGACCTGGTGAACTGGCAAATGTTAAATTATGCATACGATAAGCTGGGCGACGATGACGCACTGAGTCTTGTGAACGGGAAAAGCAATTATGGAAAAGGTTCATGGGCAAGTAGTCTCCGCTATGATCATGGATATTATTACGTTGAAACCTATGTTCAGACCACCAACAAGACCTACATTTATAAAACCAAGGACATTGAGAAAGGTCCATGGACGGTAACCGATTTCACACCGGGGTTCCACGATTGTTCACTGGTTTTCGATAATGGCCATGCTTATTTAATTACGGGCAACGGAAAACTGACGATAGTTGAACTGAAAGACGATTTGACGGGTGTAAAAGAAGGTGGTATTAACCAGGTTCTTATTGAAAATGCCAGTAAACCGGCCGGAGATAAAATCATGCTTGGCGCTGAAGGATCTCAGCTCTTTAAAGTGAACGGTAAATATTATCTCTTCAACATTGTCTGGCCGAGGGGTGGCATTCGTACGGTAACCGTTCATCGTGCCGACAATCTTCTTGGTCCATGGGAGGGGAGAGTAGCGCTTCAGGATAAAGGCGTTGCGCAGGGTGGAATAATCGATACGCCTGATGGCCGGTGGTTCGCTTATTTATTTCAGGATCATGGTGCAGTTGGCCGCATTCCTTTCCTTGTTCCGATGAAATGGGAAGACGGCTGGCCTGTTATTGGAGTGAATGGAAAAGTACCGGAAACTCTCGATTTACCTGCCAGCAAAGGCTTAATTCCGGGCATTGTCAATAACGACGAGTTTACACGTAAGAAAGGCGAACCGGCATTGCCGTTGGTTTGGCAGTGGAACCACAATCCCGACAATACTCTGTGGTCGATTACTGAGCGGAAAGGTTTTTTGCGCCTGAAAACCGGACGAGTTGACTCACTTTTTCTGAAATCGAGAAACACGCTGACACAGCGCACATTTGGCCCGGTTTGTTCAGGTTCTACATTGCTTGATGTGTCGAATATGAAAAATGGCGATTTTGCAGGACTAACAGCCTTCCAGCGAAAATTCGGTCAGGTGGGTGTTAAAATGGTGAATGGCGAAAAATTCATTTTCATGGTTAGCAACCAAACGGATAAACCTACCGAAATTCAGAGCATCCCACTTTCTGGTAAAAACGTGTATTTAAAAATTGAATGCGATTTCCGCGACAAGGTTGATATCGCTAATTTTTTCTATAGCCTCGATGGCAAAACATGGACTGTTATCGGCGGGCCACTTAAGATGGAATACACCTTGATGGAACATTTCATGGGATATCGTTTTGGGTTGTTTAACTATTCAACCAAAACACGTGGAGGATTTGTCGATTTCGATTACTTCCACATCAGTGATCAGATTAGTAAAGTGAATTAAGTATCTGTAAAAATTTATACAATAAAAATGAAAAACCTAACCAAGTTTAAACCGAAGTTTTACATGTTAACTGCCCAAGGATTACGGACTTCATCTGCTGTCGTTATTGCCTTTATTGGTATCTGTTTATTTCCAAATATTGCCCTTGGGCAACAGTTAAAGCTCAACGATCTGGAGTATTTCGAAAAGCCGGGAGTCAACATTTTAATGTACAGCAACCAATACAACGGTATGTTTCTCGACGAGAAAACTGCCGGGATTGAAATCATCCATCATGGCGTAAGAACATCTACTGGTGGTGCAATCAGGTTGCAAAATACTCCGGAACAATGGGATTTAATACCCTCAGTTGTTAGCCGGAATGTTGACAAGGCAACCCAAACGATAAGTGTGGAATTAAGCTATAAGGACTATAATTTTAATTCAAAAATAAGTGTTACCCCCAAAGGCGACGGGTTTGAAATCAATGTTTTTTTAGACAAGCCAGTTCCTAAAAAGCTTGAAGGAATTGCAGGTTTCAATCTGGAATTTTTACCATCGGCTTATTTTGAAAAGACCTATTTGATGGATGGTAACCCGGGGATATTCCCCAAATACCCGGCCAGTACAACGAAAATTGAACCAATAAGTCAAAAAATAACTCAATTTTCGGGGCATACTACTTTTGATGACCGGGGTCGAGGTGAATTCATTGTACCATACCCAATTGCAACAGGTAAAACAATCGTTTTGGCGCCGGAAGATTCTGAGCGTTTTGTTACCATTAAGAGTATCGATGCTGATTTGATGCTTTTCGACGGTCGTAACTTAACCCAGAACGGATGGTTTGTCGTGCGCAGTTTGCTTCCGGCCAATAAAACCGGAAAAGTATTGACCTGGTACGTAGAACCAAATGCTATTCCCAACTGGAAAAGGGAACCTGTAATTGGATTTTCTCAGGTTGGCTATATTCCAACTCAGGAAAAAGTTGCCGTTATCGAACTGGATAAAAACGATTCTCCTTTGACATCAGCAAGTGTTTGGCAGATAAATGCCGATGGAAAATTTGTTGAAAAATTTAAAGGCGATGTAAAAGTTTGGGGAAAGTACTTGCGCTACAACTACGCAAAGTTCGATTTCAGTTCAGTAAAAGATCCAGGTGTTTACTACATCCAGTATGGCGATCAAAAGACCAATACATTCGTTATTGGTTCAAATGTTTACGACAATATCTGGCACCCAACCATGGATGTTTGGTTCCCGGTTCAGATGGATCACATGGAAGTTAACGAGGCCTATCGTGTTTGGCATGGCGAACCTTACCGTGACGATTGCCTTCAGGCACCTGTAAATCATCAGCATTTCGATGGTTATGTGCAGGGACCAACAACTGATACCAAATACAAATCGTTGGAACGCATTCCGAACATGGCAGTTGGCGGTTGGTTCGATGCCGGTGATTTTGACATTCAAACAGGCTCGCACAACAGCGTGATTTCAAGCTTTGTCGATACCTGGGAGAATTTCAAAGTGGTCAGGGATGAAACTTACATTGACCAGAAAACCCGTTATGTCGATATTCACCGCCCGGATGGAAAACCGGATTTGTTGCAGCAAATTGAGCATGGCACCTTAAATCTGGTTGCTCAGTGCGAAAATATTGGTCACCCGGTTCGCGGAATCATTGTTCCAAATCTTCACCAATACCATCACCTTGGCGATGCAATTAACGAAACCGATAATCTTCCATACAACCCAAACCTGAAGCCATACGAATCGGATGGGTTGTCAAGCGGAACGATGGATGACCGCTGGGCATTCACCAACCGGATGACTTTTCTGGATTATCAAACTGCTGCGTCGTTGGCTGAAGCAAGCCGTGCGCTCCGAGGTTACAACAACGATCTTGCTGACCGGAGTTTAGCCAGTGCCAAGAGGTTGTTCGACGAGGCTGACGAGGCAACGAAAACGCCCAAAGAAAATGAAGATCCATTTATGAAAATGATCGGCAAAGGTGCTGATGTGGTTCCCGCCCTTCAGTTATACATCACTACAAAGGATAAGAAATATGCCGACCGCTTTTTGGAGCAAGTTTGGCCAATGCTCGATCGGATGAGTACAAGTAAAGGTCCTATGTCTGGCTATTTTGCAGGTTTTGGCGGGCGTGGCAACCTGATTCAGGCGCTGTTGGCTGTTCCATATATGGATGCTGCATATAAAACTAAACTGAGAGACTATATCGTCAAGTACAAGGAATCTTTGATGGGAATTGAAAAGGAGAATCCGTACGGAGTTCCGATGTCGGCGAGAGGCTGGGGTGGAACCTCGAATGTAATCAATTGGGCAATTACCAATTATTATGCACATAAAGCTTATCCCGATCTAATTGGAAACGAATATGTTTATCAGGGTCTCAATTATATTTTTGGGTGCCATCCGTATTCCAATTTATCGTTTGTAAATACGGTTGGAACTCGTTCAAAGAAAATGGCCTATGGAAATAATCGGGCCGATTTTACAGTTATCGCCGGTGGTGTTGTTCCAGGATTAATATTGCTGAACCCGGACTTTCTTGAAAATAAGGATGATTGGCCATTTTTCTGGGGCGAAAACGAATGCATTATTGATGGGGGTGCCTGGTATGTTTTCCTTGCAAATGCGGTTGAAGATCTGGTAAAAGAATCAAAATAATACTTAAAGAATCAATAATGAAAATATACAAATCACTCATATTAAGTTTAGCTGTAATGGGAATTAACAGCTTGTTAGCACAGAATCCAATTGTTCGCGACCAGTTCTCGGCTGATCCAACGGCACGGGTATTCAACGGCAAAGTGTATGTTTTTCCATCGCACGATATTCTCGCTCCTGAAGGAAAAGGTTTGAGAAAAGACTGGTTCTGCATGGCCGATTACCATGTGTTTTCTTCTGAAAACCTGACCGATTGGACAGATCATGGAATGATTGTTAGTCAGAATAAAGTCGCATGGGTCGATTCAACCTCATACAGCATGTGGGCGCCAGATTGTGTTGAAAGAAACGGAAAGTACTATTTTTATTTTCCGGCCAACAAAAAGATTGCCGATGCAAACGGTAGAAAAGGTTTTGGTATCGGTGTCGCTATTGCCGATAATCCTGAAGGACCATACATTCCGCTTCCGGAGCCAATAAAAGGATTGAATGGAATTGATCCTAACGTGTTTATCGACAAAGACGGGCAGGCATATATATACTGTGCGATGGGAAATATCGTTGTGGCAAAATTGAAAGATAACATGACCGAACTGGCCTCGGAGCCACAGGTTATAGCTAACCTTCCGCAGAAAGGCTTGAAAGAAGGTCCGTTTTTGTTTGAACGAAACAAAATTTATTACCTGACGATTCCGCACGTGGAAAATAAAATCGAAAGGCTCGAATATGCCATTGGCGATAACCCGATGGGACCTTTCAAAATGGCTGGAGTTGTAATGGACGAATCGCCCATGAACTGCTGGACCAATCATCAATCATTCGTAGAGTATAAAGGTCAGTGGTACTTGTTCTATCATCAGGATGCCTATTCCCCGAAATTCGATAAAAATCGGTCAATCTGCATCGATAGTTTGTTCTTCAATACCGATGGTACCATCAGGAAAGTGACACCAACTTTGCGTGGTGTTGGGGTGACAAAAGCAACAACTCAGATTGAAATCGACCGGTTCAGCAAGATAAGTGAAACTGGTGTAAAAGTCGCTTTTCTGGATTCAACCAATACGTTCAAGGGCTGGAAAGCTACGTTTGATGAAAAAGATGCATGGATTCAGTATAATTCGGTTGATTTTGGTAAAACGAAGTTAAAATCAGTGCAAGTCAAGGCTTTGTCTGAAAAAGGAAGCACTCTTCAAATTCGTCTGGATAAAGTTGACGGGCCGGTGATTGCAGAGGTGAAAGTTCCAAAAGGTACATCATGGAATATGGTTGAAGCAAAAGTATCCAAACCAATAACCGGAGTTCATAACCTGATAGTAGTGCTTAAAGATTCTCCGTTTGAAATAGACTGGATTCAGTTTAAATAATTTGAGCACCACTTAAAACCTGACTAAACTATAAAAAAGCAGTATCACTACGAATCAACTAAACTGTTTGTTATGAAATATTTACTTGTAATTTTTATGATTTTGTTCCAATCAAGCATTATTTGTTTGGGACAGGATAAAGATAATTCGGTGCCGGCAACAACCAATGTGACCGGTGCTGAGTATCCAAGAATTCTGACCGATTTAAGAGTGATATTTAAGGTGAATGCTCCTGACGCTAAAAAGGTCCAGATCGATTTGGGTAAATTGTACGACATGATGAAAGATGACCATGGTGTTTGGACTGTAACCACCAATCCGCAGGTTCCGGGTTTTCATTATTACTCGTTGGTTATTGATGGGCTTAAAGTTGCCGATCCTGCCAGCCAATCATTTTATGGTATGGGGCGAATGGCAAGCGCCATTGAGATTCCGGAAAAAGGCGCCGATTTTTACGTAGTAAAAGATGTGTCACACGGAGCCATCAGTTCAAAATACTACTTTTCGAAAGTTACCAATGGCTGGCGCAGGTTGTTTGTTTACACTCCTCCAGGTTATGATGTGAATACCAAAGAGAAATATCCGGTGGTGTACATTCAGCATGGTGGCGGCGAAGACGAACGCGGTTGGGCAGAACAAGGGAAAACGGATGTAATCCTCGATAACCTGATTGCAGAAGGAAAAGCAAAACCAATGATTGTGGTTATTTCAAATGGAAATGTTAGTACCGAAAGAGGCGGATACAGCAGCGCCGGAATGGCTGCTTTCAAAGAAGAGATGACTAAAAATATTGTTCCTTTCATCGACAAAAACTACCGCACGATAGCCGAAGTGAAGAATCGTGCGCTCTGTGGACTTTCGATGGGAGGCGGACAATCGTTTTATACTGGACTGGAAAGCCTCGATTGCTTTGCTTCTTTAGGCGTTTTTAGTTCAGGCATCTTTGGCGGAATTAATAATCCTTCAGGAAAAGAATTTGATGCTGAAAAAGAAATACCGGGTTTATTGAGCAATTCACAAACTTTCAATGAGAAGTTGAAGCTTTTTTACATTTCTGTTGGAGAACAGGATCCGCGTTTTGAGTTTACCAAAAAGGCGGTTAATAAATTCAGGGAAAGTGGATTGAAAGTTGAATTCAATTCTTTTGCGGGCGATCACGAATGGCAAGTCTGGCGTAAATCGTTACACAATTTTGCGTCAACAGTTTTCAAATAAAGACAAAAGCTTAAAAATGAAAAATAACTTGATTAACTATTTATTTGTCACGGTAGGGTTGTTTATTTCAACTAATGGATTTGCGCAGGTAAACACGATTGCCAACGCACCAACCGGCATCGAAATCGTACAAAAACTTGAGAAACCAAAGAATGCCACGAAGCTTAACGAGAAAGATTTGGCTGGTTATCTGTTGGTGTATTTTAAAGATATGGATCAGTCGGCCTATATGGCCATCAGCACCGATGGGTACACATTTACTGATGTTAATGGCGGACAGCCAATATTTATTGGATCTCAACTGGCCGAGCAAAAGGGAGTTCGCGATCCTCACGTTACCCGTGGGCCCGATGGGGCATTCTATCTGGCCATGACCGACCTGCATATTTTTGGTAAACGTGCAGGGTTTCGTGATACCGAGTTTGAACGACCTGCTGAGAAATATGGCTGGGGAAACAACCGCGCTATAGTGTTAATGAAATCCTTTGATCTGATCCATTGGACCCATTCAGATTTTAGAGTTGACAAAGCTTTCCCGGAACTCGGCGACATTGACTGTTCCTGGGCTCCTGAAACTGTTTATGACCCCAGCAAGGGAAAAATGATGGTTTACTTCACTATTCGGTACAATAATAAAGAATGCCACATTTACTATTCTTATGCCAATGACAATTTTACCAAACTGGTGTCGAAACCTGAACGAATTACTGACATTGGCGGTTTGGACGGAGACATTACCAAAGTAGGGGATAAGTATCAACTGTTCTATGTTTCGAATGCCAGGGTGCTGCATTCGGTTTCCGATAAAATAAATCAGGGCTATAAAAGCGAAACCACTCGCATCGACCCTGAAAAGGTTTCAACCGAAGCTCCGAATCTTTTCAAACGAATTGGCACTGACACCTATGTGCTTATGTACGATGTATATGGTGACCGTCCCAGCAATATGGGCTTCAGTGAAACAACCGATTTCTTTACCTATAAAAATATTGGCCATTTTAATGAAGGCGTTATGAAAACCACCAATTTTAAAAGTCCTAAACATGGCGCAGTAACCTATCTGACGAAAAAAGAATTAAAAACCATTGCCGAACACTGGAACGTTGATATTAAACTCGATTAATGAAACCCCTAAATTGGATTAGTTATGAAAAAAAATATTGAATTGCCGTTTATGTTTCTATTTGTTGTCCTACTATTGTTGTGGGGGGAAAACCAAATAGTGACAGCCCAGGTTGTTGGAAAAAATAAAATTATTCCGGGAGAACAGGCGCCTCTTGCCGATCCCGGACAGCGAAACTTCGGTGGGATGCGTCCTCCTGTTGGTTCAGTGCCGAACAGGCCCCGCCCACCTCGCCCCGAACCTAAAATAAGAACCGTTCCTCTCGACTCCATTTCAATGAGCGATCCATATATTTATCCCGAAGAAAAGTCACATACGTATTATCTCACGGGCACAGGTGGACGTTTGTACAAAAGTAATGACCTGAAGTTGTGGTCTGGTCCCTACCCAATCATTGACCTCTCAGGAACATGGATGGAAGGACTTTTCGTTGCTGCAGCCGAGATTCATCATATTGGGAATAAATACTATTATGCAGGCACCTGGAGCGATCACAGCAACCTGATTCAAAATGTTCCACGCCGCTACAATGTTCCGACAAACCAAACTCAGGTTTTAGTAGCCGATTCGCCCGAAGGGCCTTTCAAACCGCTGGTTGCCGATCACGATTTTTGCCTCGGTCCAAAAGACTGGGATATCATTGATGGCACTCTTTATCAGGAAAATGACACGACTTATATGGTTTTTGTGCATGAGTGGACCCAAATCATTGATGGAACCATGGATTATATGCCGCTCTCAAAGGATTTGACCCATCGCACTGCTGAACCAATTACGATGTTTCGTGCCAGCGAGGCTGCATGGTCAAAAGAAATGAACAGCATTGGAGAAGCCACTTTTGGCCTAAAAATGCCGGGATGGGTGACCGACGGACCGGAACTATTCCGTACAAAAACCGGTAAACTCGGCATGTTGTGGTCGAGTTGGGGTGAGCACCGTTATGCACAGGGTATTGCATATTCAACTTCAGGAAGCATCAAAGGTCCCTGGGTTCAGGAGCAAGAAGCTTTCAATGGAGATAATTCAGGTCATGGTATGCTGTTTACAACATTCGATGGAAAACGCTTATTCGTTATCCATCATTCCGAAGAAAAGGGCCCCCGCAAACCTCAGATCTATGAAGTGGATGATTCAGGTGATAAACTTTTACTGGGGAAAAGATTCAATCCATAAATAAATAAAACCAAAGTACAGAAGCTATGAGAAAAACATATTGTTTTGTTGTTGCACTGCTACTTTTATCTGGCAGTTTGAGTTTTGGCCAGGCAAAAGTTCCTGCAAACAGTACCATTTCCAAAGCCGATCTGGCAAAAGCAGGTGAGTCTGTTCCTGTTTCGGCAATTGGTGAACCTGTGGGTTCGGTAAAAATTTACGAACCACGTTGGATTGAAGCCACTGATGCTACTCCTGCTTATGGTGTTGTTGAAGGTTCTATATTTCCTGTCGATCCTAATGGCTGGCCCATTAATTTCAGGGTATTGTTACCTGCCAGTTGGTCGCATCGGGCCATGCAGGCCGGAGGCGGCGGAATAAATGGCGTGATCACCGTACGAGAAGGCCGGAATCCAATGGTAGATAAAGGATTTGCCTTGTATGGCAGTGATTCCGGACATCAGGCCGGAGGAATGGGTTTTGGTGGAGCTCAGGGAAAACCATTGGCATCAGGTCCGACCCCAGGCGACGAATGGGCTTTGAACGATGAAGCAATCCGGAATCTGGGTTACATGCAAATGAAGAAAACGCATGATGCCGTTATGGTAATCCTTGAACGGGTTTACGGAGAGCGGCCTGTGTACAATTATTACGTTGGAAACTCTCAGGGTGGACGCGAAGCGATCACAGTGGCACAGCGATACCCAAAGGATTATATCGGAATCATTGCCAATGTTCCGATTGTCAACTTTTCGAGCTTAATGCTTGCTCCTGAACTCATGAAAATTCAGGAAAAACCGTTGAAAAACTGGGTGACACCAGCCAAGGTAGGCGCCATTAGGGCGGAATTTCTTCGGCAATGTGATAAGCTTGACGGAATTTCCGATGGCATAATCAGTAACTACGTGGCTGCAAGGGCTATTTTTAATGTGAACGATGGTGTTGGTCCAACCGATCCCTGGGCTGCATTACGGGCACCCAACAATATTGATCCCGATCCCAATGACAAATCGGAGTCCGCCAAACTGACCAATGAACAGATCAAAACAATGGAATTTGTGTATAGTCCATATCAGTTTGCTACTCCGTTGGCCAACGGGGTAACATCGTTTGGCATGTGGTTGCCTACCACCGAACCTGACGGTTTTGGAATGATCGCCGGTCAGCGATTTAAAGGACAGGAAGGTGCCGATGAAAATGCCGGGACGCACCGATCATTAGGCACACTTGGGGTTACCGGTTTTCTGATGCAGGATTTGAATGCCAACCCGCTTGATTATGTAGAAGGTGGGCAATGGAACAAACGACGGGAGCAACTCTCAGAATGGCTAGATTCTACCAATCCTGATCTTTCGGTCTTTTATAAAAATGGCGGTAAAATTATCCTTACCATTGGAGCAATGGATAATATCGCTTCCTGCGGTGCCCAGCTCGATTATTACCAGTCGTTGATCGACAAAATGGGACGAAAAAAAATTGATCAGTTTGCCCGTTTATTTGTTGTACCTCAGGCTGGCCATGGATTATCTGGAAAAAGTTATCAAGTGAATGGCGAAGGGAAGCCGGTGGAATCTAAAAATATTCCCGGACCTAACGGTAACGACAATATGAACTTGCTAATGAATTGGGTAGAAAATAATCAGGCTCCGGCAAAAACTTTGGTTATTGATCCGAAAGGAAAAATTGGAGACAAACAGGAAGGAGCAGGGTATTTGTTGTGTTCGTATCCAAATTATCCAAAATATGTGAGTGGTCCAACCGATCAGGTTTCGTCGTATGTAAGTGCTGGTCACTAAAAAATTGATTTTATGAAAAATATTTTTTTCTGGATAATGAGTCTAGCATTGGTTTATGAAGCAAATGCGCAGGACAATTCCTTATTAAAGCTTTGGTACGATCAACCCGCCAAACAGTGGGTTGAAGCACTTCCTGTAGGAAATGGCCGCCTTGGAGCTATGGTCTATGGCGACCCTGTGAATGAAGTCATTCAGTTGAACGAAAATACGTTATGGGCAGGGCAGCCTAACCGAAATGATAATCCTGATGCCATAGTAGCTTTGCCTGAAGTCAGAAAACTGATCTTCGAGGGCAAATACCAAGAAGCACAGGATCTGGTAAATAAGAGTATTATTTCGAAAAAGTCTCACGGAATGCCTTACCAAACGGTGGGTAACCTGAGGTTGACTTTCCCTGGACATGAGAATTTTACGAATTATTACCGTGAACTCGATTTGGAAAAAGCTGTTGCAATTTCCCGATACGAATTAAATGGCGTAAAATACCAAACCAGTGTATTTTCTTCTTTTCCCGATCAGGTAATTGTTGCGCAAATTAAAGCAGATAAACCCGGTTCAATATCATTTTCGGCTACGATGGACAGGCCAAAACCATCGGAAGTTAAGGTTACTGCGAATGAGAATGGCGAACTCATCATGTCGGGAATAACCAGTGAATTTGAAAAGATGCCGGGAAGTGTAAAATTTGAGGCCAGGGTGAAAGCCGTAACTAAAGGAGGAAAAGTTTCTGCTTCTGAAGGTTCTTTGAATATTGCCGGTGCTGATGAAGTTACTCTTTATATTTCAATTGCTACCAACTTTGTAAATTACCATGATTTGAGCGCCAATGAAAATGAAAGGGCAACCAGTTATCTTCAGGAAGCGATGAAAAAAGATTACGACCAGATTTTAAAAGATCATGTTGCCGATTTTCAGAACTATTTTAACCGGGTGAAACTTGATTTGGGCATAACCGACGCTATAAAAAATCCTACCAATGTGCGTTTGGCCGATTTTGCTACAGGCAACGATCCTCAGTTTGTAAGTCTTTACTTTCAGTTTGGCCGTTATTTATTGATTTCATCTTCGCGACCAGGCGGACAACCTGCAAATCTTCAGGGAATCTGGAACGATCAGTTGGCACCGGCATGGGACAGCAAATACACGGTGAATATCAATACCGAAATGAACTACTGGCCTTCGGAAATTACCAACATGACCGAAATGAATGAACCACTTGTTCAGATGATACGCGAACTTTCTGAAACCGGCAAGCAAACTGCTCAGGACATGTACGGTGCAAAAGGTTGGGTATTGCACCACAATACCGATATTTGGCGTATCAACGGGCCGATTGACGGCGCAACCTGGGGCATGTGGCCCATGGGAGGCGCCTGGCTCTCGCAACATCTGTTCGATAAATATGCTTACAATGGCGATAAAGGATACCTGAAATCGGTTTATCCGGCGATGAAAGGAGCAGTCTTGTTTTTCCTTGATTTTCTGGTTGAGGAACCTGTAAATCATTGGTTGGTAGTTTGCCCTTCGACTTCTCCTGAAAATAACCCGCAGGGGCGTCCATCGACTTTGGCTGCCGGAGTAACCATGGATAATCAATTGGTTTTCGATCTGTTTACCAAAACAATGGAAGCGGCTCAAATTCTGAATACCGATCAGGAATTGGTTGTGACATTGAGTGAAACCTTAAAAAGGATGCCTCCAATGCAAATTGGGAAATGGGGTCAATTGCAGGAATGGATGGAAGATTTGGATAATCCTGACGATAAACACCGCCATGTTTCCCATCTGTATGGACTTTTCCCTTCAAACCAAATATCGCCTTATCGTAATCCTGAGTTATTCAATGCTGCAAAAACCACTTTAATTGCCCGTGGCGATGCTTCAACTGGCTGGTCGATGGGTTGGAAGGTGAATTTTTGGGCCCGATTGTTCGATGGCGACCATGCTTATAAACTGATAACCGAGCAGTTGAAACCTATACTTGGAGGGGGCAGAATGGCTGGAGGGACCTATCCAAATCTTTTCGATGCACATCCGCCATTCCAGATTGACGGTAACTTTGGTTGTACTTCCGGAATTGCAGAAATGTTACTACAAAGTCAGGATGGAGCTATACAATTGCTGCCAGCACTACCTTCTGTATGGAAAGATGGAAGCATCAGTGGATTGAGGGCAAGAGGTGGTTTCGAGGTTGATATGCAATGGACGAATGGCGAAATAGCCAAGGCAACCGTCAAATCTACGCTTGGCGGAAATTGCCGAATACGCTCGTATTCACCATTGAAAGGAAAGGGATTGAAGGTTGCCAAGGGAGAAAATCCAAACTCCTTCTATTCGGTAGCAGAAATCCAAACTCCGTTAAATCATGCCGAAAATAAGCTTCCTAAGCCTGTTCTTAAGAAAATTTATGAGTACGATGTAACGACAAAAATGGGAGATGTAATCGAAATCGGGTTATAATCGCTTTTCCCATAGATTCTGGTATGCAAAAACTTTAAAGATTATATCAGGTATCAACAGATAAAACATTTGGAAGCCATCATGCATCAATAAAAAAGAGCTATGAACTATTTCATAACTCTTTTTTGTTGTCGGGGTGACAAGATTTGAACTTGCGACCCCCCGCCCCCCAGGTGTGAAAAATATCTTTTTATTTAGTTGTATTCATTTATAAATCATTATATTTGCATTGTGTATTAGTGATTTAGTTTTGTATACTTTTACATGCTTCTTTAAAATATCCGTCGGGAATCAGTCGGGCAAATTACAAGAGTATGAAGGACAAATGCTATTCTTTTAAATTAGATTATTATAATGGCCATGAACTGAAGGATGGTAGTTATCCGGTAATACTTGTTGTCCGTAAAGATAACAAGCGCAAAACGATTAATTTGTCTATTTCAGCAATGATTTTTGATAATGGTGAGGATAGGTGGACTGTTGATGAAGAGAGCAAACGAAAGGTTTGGAATCCAAAAGTAAAAACTCAATGGAATTTTGACTTTCAACGATATGAGATTGATAAAAGGCGCAAAGATTTACATCCAGATAAAGAAAAGCTAAATACTTGGTTGGACGAATTGTCTGGAAGATGCGACAAGGTGATTGAAGAATTTCAAAGGAATAAAATTGACTGGACATTGAGTCAATTTGAACAGGCACTTTTAAATAAATCTAAAAAGTCCGGAATTGAGGCTTATTTCATAAAACATATTGACTTATTGAATAGGTCTGGAAGGATCGGTAACAAGCTTTGTTACGAACAAACATTGACCTTGTTGAAGAAGTACGATAAAAATTTTGAATCTAGGTTGTTTTCAGAGATTGATTTGAAGTATGTTGAAAAGTTCAGTCAGTTTCTGGATGAAAGGGGTTGCGTAGGGAATACGAAAAAATATTACATCAAAACCTTACGGGCAATTCTAAATAAAGCAATAAAAGAAAAGGAATGTTCAGCAGTAAATTATCCATTCGGTAAAGATGGTTATTCGATTGCTGCACTTGCCCAAGAAACCAAAAAGAGATATTTGCCTGGGGAATATCTCGAAAGGCTTAAAACTACAAAGCTGGATAATCCAAAATTAGAATGGGCCCGGAATATATTTCTTTTCTCATACTATTGCCAAGGTATGAGTATTGTCGATTTAGCAAATCTAACCAAGCAAGATATTGTTATTGGCGAGAAAGGCCGATATATCGAATACCGTAGACAAAAAACTGAGGGTAAAAACACTAGATTCATTCGAATTAAAATAACGGATAATATTCAAAGCCTTTTAGATTGGGCAAAGAACAGTAATCTTCTGCTTGCTGATTATTTAATGCCTGTGGTAAACCGTTTGCCGAAGGATCAACCGATTGTGAAGAAAACAAATAAGCTAAGTAAAAATAAGCCAGAGTATATTCTTACACCTGAACATCAGTTGTATCAACACATAAAAGATAGGTACAAACGCTATAATAAAACCTTGAAAGATTTGGGCGATGAATTGAAATTTGAAGGTGTTCGGTTAAGTAGCTACATGTCACGCCATTCTTATGCTATGCGCCTGAAAAATAGTGGAATATCAGAGGATATAATTTCTGAAGCACTTGGACATAAGGATTTATTAACTACAAAAGTATATTTGGATAGCTTCCAGAATGACGAGGTAGATAAAGCTAATGAAATGCTATGAAAAAGAGATACAATTATTTAGCAAAAAAGGGAATGCTGTAGATAAAATAAAACTGGACTTTTAATATTTCCAATATGAATGAAGATGAATACCTGAAATACTCGAAACTATTAAATTTGAAGGTTAGTAGTTTTGAAGATGAAAATCCTGAATTTCTAAATGAAGTAGCATCACTCCTTGAAACGGGTGATAAAATACTCAATATCATAAACTACATCGAAAAATTAAGAACTGTTTCTGATAGAATGAATGCAGCCATAATGTATGTCTGGGTATTATATCGATACTGTAATCGAGAAGAATACATAAATGTTCAACAAGCCTATATTGATTTTAAAATTGATAATAAATCAGGTGTAATTGCGGAAAATGCAGTTTATAATCAAAAGACTTTTATTCAACATCTTATACATAGTGGGGAGATAAATAAACTAGAATTGAAATCGATTTTATCAGATAAGAAAAAGAAAGATATTCTTTCAGGGGTAGAACGAAAATCAACAAAAATATTAAAGTATAATCTCAAAGATATTAAAAATGAATTGATTAACACAGATCAAAGTATATCCAATGAATCAAAAGCACAGCCGGTAAATAATAAACCCGGTAGACCTAAAAGTACTCCAAAGCCAGTTAAAGAATACATTAAAAATATTGATCCTGAGAAAATTGAGGCTTTTCTTAATGCTTTAAAATCAAAATTTATAGAATCTTCGCCAAAGGATTTTATTTTCATGATTAGAGCATTGTATTACAAACAGCTCTTAAATGTTAATGAAACATGTAGAAAAGAAGTTTGGATGTCATTTGAAACTTTTTTTGGTGGAGAATATGGTAATCCTCAAAATAAATATGAAACATGGAAAAAATCATCCCCGATTATGCCTAAAGGAGCAGAAAACACGACTCTAAATATAATTGTGAATGATATTTCAATAATTATTTCTGCATTAAATAACAAAATAGAAACAGTTAAGCTAGATTAAAATAGATTTAATATTTAGTCTATTTTAATCTATTTAAGTGACTATAAATCAATGAAATAGAATTTTTAACATTGTGCCGTACTAATAAATACAAGGCACAATGACTGCAACAAAAACTTTAGAAACACCAATTTTTCAACTGACAGTTGGAGAATTTTTAACAATCCTAAAACAAGAGCATAAATCTCCTGTTTCGATTACTCCTCAAGTCCCTGAAATATTTGGGGCTAAAACTTTCAAGGAAATTACCGGATATTCATTTGCTTCCATTTACGCAAAGACTTCCAAAAATGAACTGCCACATTTTAAGAGGGATGGGAAACTATTCTTCCGCAGAGATGAAGTTATGGATTGGCTTACTGCGAATCCAGTAGCGACTATTCAAGAAAGTTGCAATTTATTGGATGAAAAGCTTACTAAGAAGGGTAGGAGGGCCGGTATCTAATGAAAGCACAAGGCCCCGCTTCCCCAAGCAAAGACCTTTGTACTATCGAAGACAAAGGTACAACTCATCAAACTCAGATCCAAACCATATTTAGCTATCTACATGATCATGTTGCCACGGCCTCGATGGTAACGGATGCTACCGGCATTCCACAAAAAAATATTACTCGCTATAAAAGGGATTTAGAGAATGCCGGAATGCTCTGGGAGATAGAGAAAAAGGATTGCAAGAAGACAGGCTGTAAAGCTTGGTATTTGACAACCAATCCGGCAATGGCTCCAAGAAGTCAGCAGCTTGATTTATTTGGAAGGGTAGGTGTAAAATGATTACTGCATTACAACAACCGCAAGTATCTTATTTGCACCGTATCACAAGAATATCAGCGACCCACCATGTTATCTCAAATTTACTCACCAAAGAGATGAAGGTCATTTCAATTTACAGCACAAGATACTCATATCGTGGTAGCCCTTGGATCATCCGGTTCTCATCATCAGAAGACGCCTGTAACCGGTATGTGAATAATCTTTAATATTTTACCATGAATGAAGGTTACATAAAACTTCACCGACAGCTCATAGAGAGTCAGGTTTTTGCAAATCAGACAGCTTTGAAAATATGGGTTTGGTGTCTACTAAAGGCCAGTCGAAAAGAAAGGTTTTTCCCATTGAAGATTGGCAAAGGTAGTACAACCATCAAAATCTTACCCGGTCAGTTTATATTCGGCAGATTCAAGGCAGAAGAAGAACTAAATATTGATGGATCAACCATTTACAGATGGCTCCAAAAATTTAAATCTGAAGAGTTTAGTATGATAACCGTTGAAGCGAACAACCAATACAGTATTATAAGTATCTGTAACTGGACTAGTTATCAAGCTGAAAAATCAGATAGTGAGCAACCAATGATCAACCAACGAACTAGACTTGAACCAGATATGAACACAGACAATACAGTTAATACAGTAAAGAAAAAAGAGAGGGTAAAATTTACTCCTCCTTCTCTCCTTGAAATTGAAACTTACTTTTCAGAAAAGATAAAAGAAAAAGGTTTGTCCATGGATCCAAAAATTGAAGCTGAAAAATTTGATGCGCATTATGGATCTATAAACTGGAAGGTAGGTAGTAACAAAATGACAGACTGGAGAAAATCAATTTCTGGATGGGTCACCAGAAACAACAAAGAACAGTCAAAACAAAAACAAGAAATCAAATTGAACATTAATCCAACATGGCAATAAAACAAAATATCACTGAAATAAATTCTCAATATGGCAAGGTTCCACCTCAGGCTATCGAAATGGAAGAGGCTGTCTTAGGTGCTTTGATGTTGGAAGCCGATGCAATACACAAGGTATCCGGTATTTTAACCGCTGAAAGCTTTTACAAGAATGAACATCGGATAATATTTGAAGCCGTCAAATCACTCGCAAATGCCGGAAAACAAATTGACCTATTAACAGTAACCAGATCACTGATCGAAACAAATCAACTTGATGTCGTTGGTGGCCCGATGTATATCACCCAGCTCACTGGCAGGGTAGCAGCAGCGGCACACATTGAAGCACATTCGCGTGTGATAGCTCAACTTCACGCACAAAGAGAATTGATCAGGATCGGCTCAGAAACGATTAATGAAGCATACGAAGAAGGAACCGACATTGAAGATCTTTTAAATTCAGTTAAGAGTAAAATATCAGCGATTGAAGACTCTACATTAAGCTCAAATACCGGGCAATCTCACATTGATGTTATTCGGGAGACATTAAAAGAAATCGAAATTGATTGCTTACAGGCCAAAGCAGGAAAACAGCCCGGGATAACCACCGGCCTCAGAACCCTGAATAACGCGACGGGAGGATGGAGGAATACGAATTTAATCATTGTGGCAGCAAGGCCAGGTGTGGGTAAAACCAGTTTAGCACTTCATTTTGCAAAGATGGCAGCCAGAGCCGGGAACTTTGTTAATTTTTATGGTCTGGAAATGAAGTCTTCTGACTTAATGCGGATAATGATCAGTGGTGAATCCTCTGTAAATAGACTCCTGATTAGGGACGGTAAGATAGATAGCAATGATTGGAGCTCAATTAATCGTTCATTGACA
This sequence comes from Prolixibacteraceae bacterium, assembly GCA_028683385.1. Classification (GTDB taxonomy): domain Bacteria; phylum Bacteroidota; class Bacteroidia; order Bacteroidales; family Prolixibacteraceae; genus Aquipluma. The sequence continues at coordinate 129,753 of JAQUIJ010000004.1, forward strand.
AGCTTTGAAAAGCTGCCTATCATTTGGAATGATTGTGCTACATTAACTGCATCTCAAATCAAATCAAATACCATCAGAAACAGAAAGGCCGGAAAATGTGATTTGATAATTATCGACTACTTGCAGCTCATTAAGGCAACTGACAAGAAAGCAATACGGGAGCAACAGATTAGCGAGATTAGCCGGACATTAAAGGAAATAGCATTATCTGAAAACATACCTGTTATTTGCCTTTCTCAGCTCAATAGAGCAGCTGCCGGAGAGAAGCCGCAATTACATCATCTTCGTGAATCCGGTGCCATAGAACAGGACGCGGACATCGTTATCTTCCCTTGGCGCAATGAAGCTGATAACAGATTTTACATTTCAATTGCAAAAAACCGGAGGGGAACTTGTGGTGACTTTGAAATATTCGCCAATGAAGAAATGACCGGGTTTACAGATGCACAACAAGATGAGAGCTACAACCCAGACAACTCAAAACCATTTTAAAAACAATTCAAATTATAAATCATTAAAAATCAATTTATCATGAAAACTTTAAGTAAAAATTTCAATGGAAGTATTTTAAATTTTAAATGGAGTAAGGGAAATGGGTTTCTTCCTATGTCCAACAGTTTGCTTATTCATGTCGGTTTGCCGAACACAGCAGATTACATTGACAAAGTGTATGACCTACTTGGCGCCTATCAATACAGTAAGGTGTTAAGATTTGTAGCATATCTTGAAGACATCAGCATTAAGACAGCCCGTAAAAGATTGGTTAATTACCTGTTAATGGACTTTGGATGTAGAATAACATGGTCTGGAAAATTTAAAAACTCTGATTTTATTTTCAATAGGGACTACATCATTGGATTGAATGGAAGTGATTATAATCTGAATACCAATCGGAAGATAGTTCAAATGACTAACAAACTTGGGTTCAATATTGATTATAAAGCACCACAAATCTAATCACATATTAATTTGTTTCTTCATGAATGAAATTACAATTCAAATCAGTGGATTCCCGGTCCATCTTTCAAAAGATGCCAGCGGCCAATACAAAGCAAATGTTGATGATCTGTGCTCATTCTCAGGCTTGAAATCAGCCAGTACCACCGAAGCTATGCGGAAACTATATCAATTCTTGATAGATGGCCATTTTGAAGGGGCATGTAAATGGGTGAGTTACAATGAGGACATTCTGTGTTGTACTTCAAGAAAACGAATATTACGGTTTCTTTTGACTAGTGCTTCTTGCATTTTATTATTTGGAATTTCGCAAGAACATGTGAAACGAGACATTGAAATATTGTGCGATTTCATATCCGGACTTAATCAGCATCAATATAATATCAACGACATAGTGGATTTGATAATATCGGAAGGCTGCAACATTGATTCAGATCATTAAATAAACTATGGCAGCTCAAAATTGAGCTGCCATAGTTAAGATATTTATGCTTTGAAAATCATTATCCATATCAAAAGGATATAAAAAGTATCATTTGCACTAAAAATGCCAAAAGTCGTAATTGCGATAATATCTAATTATCAGGCAATTAGCAAATATTCAAAAAAGCTTATTATTTAATCCAAATATCAATTCATATCAATCAATAATACATTGAATATTAATATGATACCACGAGTATTATTGAAGAAAAACAATCTAAAATCAAACAAGAATATAGAATTGATATTTATTGCTGAATATTCAGATCAATTATCTCCACCATCAGCGCGGAAAACGTGCCTGTTTTTATGCTTTTCGATACGACTGATATTTCCAAATATCCATTCTACTTAATACATAAATGGGGGGCTCCCCAAAATTGAGGATACGCTCTGGAAGCAATGTAAAATATTAAAAATGAACAATGATTGAAAATTTAGATGATAAATTACTTTGTGGGGATGTCCACCAGACTGACACCCCTTAAAAATGATATTTATTTTATTCTAAGTTAAAATCAAGAGTCTTAAAATCAATGATATTACGGCTTCTACTTAGGTAGCCCTATGCTCAACATAGCCCTATCTTCTTCGTGTTATTTCATTGTGAATAAACACCATACAGTTTAAAATCTATCATACTAAAATATTTCCTTCAACTCTCCTGTCTTTGAGCCTGAACAACACTTTTGACTTTTGAAAGAATCAGTAATAAGGATTCATTTATTCGGGCAGAACCTTCAGAAGTAGTTCGTCCATTTCCGTCGTCCAAGGTATTTCCTCGGTCGCTGCTTTGGTCAATAATTCCTTTTCCTCCGGCGTTCCGTTCGACTTCTGAATTTCGTTGAGAAGTTCGATTGTAGTTGTTAATGACATCTTGCTATCGTTTTTCTGTTTCTTCTCAGCTACCATTTTGTCGTATGCCTCTGTTGAAGGAAGATGTTCCGTTCTTACTATTTCCTGAAGTCTTTTGTAATCCTGATCGTTAAGACAAACAGACATGTGTATTTCGTCCTCCTGATCCCTGTTTCGCCAAATCGATACTCTGTGTTGCATATTCGGATTTACTTGATTGTGAACCTCGTAATGCTCCTGAATTACCCTGTTTTTCAAATACACGGAATTACGGGTGTTTTGTCCATGTCTTGAATATCAGACATTCCAGACTCTTTTACGAAATTCATTGATTGTGTTCCGCTCGTTCTAAGGGTATTAGTAGTACTGACCCCCTTTTCATTACTTTCAACCATAGAAAGTTCTTTGGCCATATCAAGTGTAACGGCATATTCAATTTGCTTTCCACCGCTTTCTAAATTTTTAGAAAACGTCGTATAATCTTCGTTTTCAATAAGACCATACTTTTTACACGCTCCCCAAAATTGTGGATGCTCGTAGTGGTTATGCTCAAAATTGAGCCTATTAAAGGGATAACGCCAAAATTGGCGGCATTAAATTCTTCATTTCCACCAATAAAGCAAAATTACGCAACCTAAAATCAGCACTATGCTATTTATGCCCGAATAGCCTTCTTTATGTACTTTGGATACTTTAAAAGAATCCGGTTAATGTCTGATGGGTAAATGTCTGTTAGATTCATTTCCGACATTACCTTAATTAGTGTATTGTATGTTATTCCCAATTGATCACAAGCCTCTTTTTTGCTTAGCGGTGAAACCTTCCGATCTTCATTCTGTGCTATCTCCGCACGAACAATAGCCTTTAGTTCTTCTCTGAACTGCTCAAGAGTAATTCCCTGTAAAATGATTATCGGTTCATCCATGGCATTAAGATTTGAAAATGAAACTTGTTTTCAATATTGCGCTTTCCAGAACTTCTTAATGTCGGACCCGGTATAGAATTTGCGTCCGTTTGATTTTCGAATACCGCATCTTAATGCACCTTGGTTTGTATATCTAAGTACTGTTGCCCTACAAAGGCTTAATATTTTGCAGGTTTCGGTCGTTGAATACCGTGCTGTATCAATTACTTCTGGCTCGGTGGCGGTCACGGTAGATTTCCTGACAATTTCCTTATTTTCTGGCTCCTTGGTATTATACAAGTCCTCCAATTCTTCGCGTACTATGACCCTGAGTTTGTTCCAAAATTCTTCTTCGGTTAATTCAAATTCAATTTTCATTCTTTGGGTTTTACAAATCCGATTGGCTTCCGGGATGGTGTGGATGGTTGATTATTGTCATTCTGTTTATTGGCCAGTTCAGAGAGCGCCAGGTAGATTTCATCAAATGTTTCCTGATTATCTTCCCCCATGTCATTTAAGGCCTTCAGGTTTTCTTCGCTCTGCTCCTCCAATGCTCTTACATGCTGCCAGAGTTCCCTTATTTCGGACGAAACGGATGATTGAGCGAGCAAGTAGCTTCTTACAGCTATGAATGCCCTCATAATGCTGATGTTTATCTCAATGGCTTTTTCGCTTCGCAACACACTTGACAGCATGGCCACTCCCTGTTCTGTAAAAGCAAAAGGCGCATAACCTGTTGATAGTGAAGTGGAGATCACAATTTGTGATCTTAAAGAAGTAAGCTCGTGTTTGGTTAGTTCAAACATGAAATCACCGGGGAAACGGCTGATATTACGTCTTACTGCCTGTTTTAATGCTCTTGTCTCAACTTGATACATTTCTGCCAAATCAAAGTCTAGCATTACACGCTGGCCTCGGATCTCATAAATTTTACTTTGGATGAGTGATAGTTCCATTGAATTATGCTTTGGTTACTTTCAACCGGGTTCCGCAATTCGGACAGGTAATAACATCAGATTTTGGCTGTTCGAATAGTTCAGGGATCGATACCTCCAGTGCATTAGCAATCTTCTCCAAAGTTTGAAGTGATGGAGTTGTTTTATCATTTACAATATTGCTCATATTGGCTCTGGTAATCCCGACACTTTCAGCCAGCGATGCAGTAGTTACTGCTTTACTTTTAAGTACTTCCTTAATTCTTAATTGCATAGTCGTATTGTTTTTGTGTACACAAATATACAAATGTTCTTCAATTCAATACGAATTTATTTAAATAATATCGAATAGTGATAATTTTTTAATGAATTTATTTTGTAGTGTTATTTTAATACGATACATTTGTGCATATAAAGTATTCAAAAACGATACAGCATGAATTCAAAACTTAATTTCCGTAGCGTAGTTTTCAAAAGAGCCTACCGGATCGCAAAAGAAACCAGATGCGAATTTGCCCAGGCATTAACACAGGCATGGAAACGTTATCGGGATTTTAAGACCAGAACTATTGAGGAATTGACCAATCGGATTAATGGTTTTGACTTTTACTACCAAATGAGCGATGACAGCCGGACATACCGGTACTGGTCAAAGCTTCAGGATGAAATCAGTAACCAAATGAAAGCACTTCCGGGCAGTTTCATTTCAGCCATTGCACAGCATTTTAATTCAGATAAAATAAAGTCATTCATTTAAACTTTCACATTTATTCATTCATCTAAATTTTAAAATCATGGAAAACACTACTTTTTTAAACCCAAGAATTGAAGGCAACAAGCTTATCATTGACGTGAAGAGTGAATATTCAACCAGACAAATGATATTGCAACTTCCTCCATTATATGAAATGTCGATTGAGTCAGAAGCAAGTAGGTTCGCCGAAGCGATTACCGGACTAATTTATTCTTATGCCAGGCTTGCCGCTTTCGCCCTTAACAGTGATGATGAATTTGTAAAGAAAGCATTACTTGGAGCCGATGATGGCGATCTTTACTATTTGAATATGTTATCTCAATTCCTTAAGCGTATGGACGCACTGTAATCTATTGGAACAATTGCAATGCAACTTTAATACAGCCACTCCCTTGCAATTATCAAACTCAAACAACATTTATTCATTCATTTAAAACAAATCAATATGGGAACATTAAAACTAATCATCTGCGGAGAAATACTTTCACTACTACTTAAATTTCATCCTCATCAGGATAAAATGAATGAAGGTGAGCTAAAGGATTATGAAGCTTTAAAACGTTGCGCTGTAATTTTGAATCCGAATGCAGCTGAGATTTTGAAGTTTAAGAATATGGGATAAGTTGGATATCTACCTAAACAAAAGACCCACGGTATTGTATCGCGGGTCTTTTTTCAGTTTTTTCACCTGTTATTGCTTCAAAAGTTTAACAACTATAATATCATCTTCACTTTTCATTTTCCAATTATACCCATCGGTTGAATTTTTATAATGCTTAACAACTACATCATCCATTGAAATCCAAATTGATGAAATATAATCGTAAGAATCTTCTACCTGCCAAATAGACCCATCATCTAATTTTATTATTTCGCCGTCCAAATTATCTGTAATAAAATGATCATCATCCTCGCCTAGATATTGCTCAGGAACGTATTTATTTGATAATGCGGCACCTTTTAATCCATCTTTTTTTCCTGCTTCATAAAGTGGATCAGCAACGTTTTTCATTAATAATAATTCAACCTCCTTTTTCTGATTTTCCGGCAACCCAAGCAACAAATTCTTTAGGTCCTTATTCGTTAATCCATCGAAAATTAAATCAAATGTTGATTTTTCTTGACTAAAAGAACTAATTGACACAAAAAGTAAAAAAACATAAATTAAGCTTTTCATAAATTTATCAGTTTGCTTCTTAATACCTATGAATAAATAATTTACAAGTCCAACTCACTCTTCTTTTTTATGGAAATAAAATTCTCGCTTTCGCCATTTCATCAAATATAAAAGAATAAATTAACAATATAAAATATTTAAATAGAAAAGAAAACTCAGTATAATTTTAAGCCTTACAGAAATGTGAGGCTTTTTTATGCCTTTTATCCCTACACTTAAGCCTTGTCAAATGGTAATAAAAAGAATCGGGTACAATGCCTCACAGTGATACGATGGTGAGCATTGATACCCGATCTTATTTAGCGGCGGAATAACCCACCTTAGATTTTACTGTTTGCCAAAATACTTGTACTTGCTTACAAACCCCCTGCGTAATCCTAAGATTTGAAGATCGATAACTTTATTTTCATCTTCGTCAGTTGTCGTCTTTTTCAAGTCCAAGAGTGATTTGATTTCATCATTTGTCATTTCATAATCGATAAGAAATTCACTTTGATTATCTGATATTTCAGGAATTCTATCTGGATCATTGGTTTGATTCCGTCTATCATTTTCAAACTTTAATTCCTCTGCCTTGTTTGCAATCTCTCGGTATTCGTCATACATGAACCCGGTATACTTCTTGTGGTAATACGTTTGAAGGATCGGAATACTTGTTGGGTCAAATCCTTCAATTTTATGTTCCCTGTCTTTTATTTGTTTGTCAAGATCATCAACGGTCTTCAGTATCATGTAATTGGCCGCATCTAAAACGGTTTGGCCGGGGCCACCGGTGTATGACTTCAGAATATATTCTATTTTAGCAGGGTTCCAGTCATATTTTTCAAGGATACGTTTGCCTTTTATCGTTTTTGTTCCAAGTTCCGGATCTCCACCGCCTTGTTTGTACAACCAATTTGTAAATGAAACGATCATTGCATTGGTAATATTGAAGTGCATCTGGCTGTCAGCAAATTTCCCTTGTTGACTTTTAAGAAATGGTTCGCGGAATATTGGTTTCTTTCTGTAATCCTCGTTAGTCGAAATATCCATTAATGGCTCAATTGCACTGAATAAAGAACCTGCAACCTTTGGGGCAGATAATTTACCTTCCTTATTGAATACCCCGCTAATTTCAACTGGAGATAATGCTTGTGAGAAAACCTCAGCCATATCGAAAGACATTTGTTCCGTGGATAGTCTGCCGGTGTGATGTTCATACATTGCAACACCAAGCGCATTCCAAACACGGTATCCCTGAGCTAATGGGATACTCACATAATTATCCTTCCATCCAATGACAGTATTGTTGTACATGGTGTATTTGTTAATTTCTGCATAATCCTTATCATCATCGTCACCATTTAATAAATCCCATAGGTATCTGGATAATAAGCCCTGAATTACGAGAGAAACGGCATTTATGGCAAAGTACCTGAAAGTATGGTTCTTTGCTAAATCGTATTGTTTTGCGGCTCCTTGAATGGAAGCATTGAAGAACATGATGAACGATCCGATTGTGGCAGAATATTCACCCCTTGCATCGAAGTTTGTAGTAATTTCCTTTGCTTCATTGATCGACATGATAATCGATTCACCTCTTTCTCTTGCCATGGCATAAGCAGTAAACCTGGCAATACTTTCACCGTATCCGGCCAATCCTTCCATTAACCTTAAAGCATTTAACGGATTCGAAAGTCTGGCAAGACTGCTTGATCCACTTCTTTTGATGTGTCTAATGTATCTTTCAACCTTTGATTTTACTTCATCAAGTGGCATCAAATAAGCTTGTCCGGTTGGTCCACCATTCAGGTTATATTCTTCATACAATTTTTTCCACTTCTTTTCTTCCTCTGTCTTTGGCTCAACGCCCATAAGATCAAGTAATTTATCGCCTGTTTTACTTGAATTGCGCCAAGCATCATTCAGCATGTTTGAAGCTAGAAAACGGGCTGCAACCGTGTATTTAGCCTGAAATTTTAGACCGTCTTTGAATCCCCTTTGAATAAACATTGTTTTTGCACCGGTCTTGAAGTCACGATATGTATTTGAGGTTATAAATGATGGTCTCCATGATGTGATACTCCTTGACATGAAGCGCGTAATGCTTGCAATCGGAAGGTATTTAAAGTTGATTGACTGAGAATAATTGTCACCGTTTATCGCGTTTGCAATAGCCGGATCTTTAAAAATCATCTTAAATCGATTTCCATCCACATAAACATCAACCTCATGTTGTTTCCGCAAGTATGTTGGTTTTTCGCTCATTGGGTTCGATATTCTTGACGAAGAGAATGTATATCCACTCGCTTCCAAAACACTCTTAAAACCAAGCTCGGTTTTCTTCGTATTACCCTCCTCGTCGGTATTCATCAGGAATACTTTATGGTCAGGCTTATCGTTACCCTTTTGATCCTTAAAGGTGCCGGACGTTTCATAAACCACTTCTGTTACCATGCCCAGCTTATCGGACATGTAATTCATCTGGGACATCTCAAACAAGTCTTTCCTGTTACTGTTTAGCTTGATCAAATTGTAAGCTGACCTTTTAGCCCTATTCTTTTCCCCCCACATTATCGCGGATGTTGCCATTTGATAAATGTATGCAATAGGATCATCTGCCATACTTTCACGGCCTTCTGTTTTTTCATCCCCGGAAAACTCGCTTCGTTTTTCTGATTTTTCGTAGTCAAGCTGTATTTCTTCAGCTATTGGCTCAAATCCTCTCAATGGAACGTAGTATTTCCAATTTCTTGCTACTACTGTATTTAGAGAATCCTGAGTATACTTGCCGTATTCAACCCAATAGCGGGCAATTCTTCCGGTGCATTCGCGCGTATTTGTCCAAAGCTTATCAATCAACTCCCGTGGAATTTCGCTTTCGAATTTTTCATAGATTGCTATTGCCTGGTCGTCTGTCATTCCGGAGAAGTTATTTCCTTTTTTACCCTGAGAACGAAACCAACTATTACGTTCTGGGGCATGTCTGGCGATCATGTATTCTTGGACTTTTTTATAGGCTTCTTCGTTTTTTAAACCTTTCTTTTCCAGTACGGCCATGATATTCTCTACCGAACTTAGCATTGGATTGAATAGCTTCTTTTCAAAATGAGTCTTCTGTCCCATCTGCCGGGAACTTTTCTGATTCACAGCAAGGAAGATGTTCGCGTAATCCGGAACTTTTAAATCAAACTTTTCAAGTAGTATTTTAATTGAGGTATTGCCATTAATGAAGCGAGAAACAAAGCGGTCTGTTTTTGTTCTTACTTTCTGTGGCATTCTTTTTTGTTTGACACGGACAGATGCTGCTTCAAGAAGAGAAGATAACGGCTCTGGACCTTTCTTGAAGTTAACGTCGGAATCCGTACTATCTAATTCGTGATTCGATTCAGGAGTGTTTAGTCTTGAATCCTCTTCATTGGCAGACTTGGTTCTGATCCTGTCCAGAATCCGTCCTGATCGAACGTCAGTTTCTTTCCTTCCATTGGTCTGATCCTGATATTGTCCTCCAATGCCTCCTTCGCTTCCATCAACGTTACGTTGTTCTCCTTTGCGTAGGCTTCCGCGTCCTCTCTCATTACTACGGGAATGCTCATTTTCTTGAAAATTAGATTGAACAGAAACATGAATAATATCAATAAGTTGCCCTTCCGTTAAAAGACCACCATTAAAGTTATACAATTTTGAAAGTAAAGCTCGAAGATATTTAATCGTTTCATTCCAAATGGATTTTACTTCTGGGTTTAAATCTTCTCTGGAAACGATCTTCTCAGACAGACTAGCCAGCAATTCTTCGCCTCTAACCTGTTTGGTAGTTCCGGTATACTCTCTGTTAACCCAATCGAATAGTTCCTTAATTTCCGGCTTAATTTCGGCAATTTTTCTGAAGCTCTCATAAACCTGAACCATAAGTAAATTTCGCTCATTTGTCGGCAAAATGTTTCTCAATCCATTATGAACCCCGTTCTCATGTATCCATATTGCAACAAGGTGGTCAACTGATTTTATCTTATCGGCCATGACGTAAACTTTGTCATTATACCATACCCCATAAAAACCAAGTGAAAATAAGCTGTGATTTCTTATCGCTGCCGGAAGTTCATCCACTGATTGAACAAGAATAACTGGTGCCGCGCTTGGCGCAATAGATTGAAGTTCATCAATCTTGGATTGCATTTCTTCAACTGTTGGAGTTTTGCTAGATATATTGAATGAAAATTCGTTGCTTGTTATATTATTTTTCGAACTTTCTTGATTGTCATCTATAACACTAGTCTGATTATCAAATAGTTGATCTGTAATGTCGGAAACATTTCTAGGTTTAGTTTCTAAATTGTTTTCATTTTGTGCAACCGGAACTATTTTAATGCTTTTGATAACGACTCTTTTGATCGGATCGTCGTATTTTGTTTCGCCAGGTTCTTCGATCTGTGATTTCTCAGAAACGACCTTGAATTTCTTGTTATCCTTGAATTTCTTCTCGAGAATTGGCAAGGCTCTTTCAAGCGGAACTTTGTCGGTCGGAACAACTTCGTCGTATTCTTCACCTTCAATAATATCAATAGGAGTATTCCCGAACGACTGAGTAGTAATCTTTCGTCCTGTCTTAGGCTTGTTTTGTTTGGATTGTTCCCATGATGCAATTTCTTTATTTGATACTTCAATCGCTTGTTCGTTTTCATCCAACCAAAATTCACCATCATCAGTTATTGAATTTGGGTCGTTTGTTCTAGTAAGTAATCTACCCTGTGCATCGATCATCTGGTTGTTCGCAGCCATCAGTTTTTGTTGTTCGACCTGATCATATTCGCTCATCTTGCCATTTACCCAATCATCGACGCTAATTTCCTGAACTTCTCCTTCGTTGCCTACGGGTTTGTAAAACATTGGCGATCCGTCTGGATTCTTGGCAATATTGCCCTGTTCATCTTTTAAAAGAAATCCTCCGGTTGCATCTGTTTGAGCAACAAACATTGGTGTATTTTTTTCATAGCCCGGTGTAATGACATTGACGATTGTTATTTTCCCGGTTTCCGGATGAATGATATTGTCTGTAAATTGTCTGAGTTCGGCTTCTTTAGTGTTGCGTGGATTAATTGTGAACTGTGGAGCAGTGTCGGGAGATGCCGGGCCGGATGGTTGTTGCGAACCGGGCTGTTTTTCTTCCATGGCCTTTTTTGCAAGTCCAATAACTGCTCCATGTATTCCTCCCATACCAACACCAGAAAGAAATGAATCACCAACACCTTCAGTTAAGTTTAGATTTGGTTTGTATCCTGAATATTTATCGACAAAGTTTTGAGAAATCTGTGTTCCAACTTCTTCTAATCCTTCACCAAGCGGTGCCAACCATGGATTTTTAGTGATCATGTCAGCAAACAAAGTACTCATTGACCTTTTCACAGACTGTTGAGCGACCTCTTTGCCTTCATTCTTAATGATTCTGGCCAACGATTTTCCGACGGCACCAGAGCCAAGGTAAGTCTCAAATACTCCCTCCAACGTTCCGTTGAGTGCTGCGATTACTCTTCTTTTGTCGTAGTCCATTTCTGGCGCATTCTCATCCATTTCCTGAGCTTTTCCGGCTCCGAATATTGCTGCGCCTCCAATGATTGTTGGTGCCGTTGCGCCTCCTGAAAGCATCATTGCGATAGATGCCGGTGCGCTTTCTGCGATTCCACCAAGTAAATTCAAGACTCCACCCTCAATATCTCCATTTTCAAACGATGTGATAACGCCGTTTCCTCTTGATGGATTGGCCTGTTCTACCTTTTGTTCGTATGCCTTTGCATTATCCTTGTAAAAATTAGATATGCCTTGAAGTGGGGTATCTTTAAAATCCTGTGATGTTGGAACACTTAACCCAATTGCCCGGAATGGTGCGCCGGCTAGATCATAAACAAATGCAGGAGCATCAGAAGCCCATGAGTTTAGGTTATTCATCCCTGTCATAAAGCTATTTCCGACCGTACTTCCAATTTTTCCAACAAATCCCTGTTCTTCTTCTGGTTTTTCAGTAGGTGCATTTTTTGCAACAACTGAATCTTCCGTATAATTTTCGGGGAATTTCTGCCTTAACTCTTTTTGCATGAAAGTTAATGGCTGTTCTGCTTCAGGCTGTATTTGATAAAATGAAACCTGATCTCTGTATTCAGGGTATTTTTCAATAATCTTTTTTGCAAGAGTAAGATCATCTACATCTTTATAATCAGGGTATTTGGCTTTAACCATACTTGAAAAATCCTGAAAATTTACCGGTTTTTGTGCAATTTCCTGTTCTGTCATGGTTAAAATCCTCCTTTTGGTACGCCTTTTAAATTGTGTGGATTCTCTTGAAATAATGTTGGAACTTTTTTGGTCGCATTTGCTTTAGGAGTTGGAATGTCAGAAAAATCCAATTTTGAATAATCAACTTTCGGTGCCACATGATTTTTTTCTGATTGATTATTCTGGAACAATCCAAGAGGATCGGCTTTTGTTGCTTTTGGTGCTGATTGTTGGGTATGTTGAGAAACGACATTCTTTACCGGCTTGGTTGAAAGACCTTGTTCATTCCTGTGTTGATCAAGGTATCTTTGTTCATTTTGTTTTAAGACTTCAGGAGATGGGGGTGTTGGATTTTCTTCCATCTCAATATCTGCCCGTACCAAATCATCGTCTTTTATGTCTGGATTAAGTGATGTAACGAATTGACCCGGAATAGGCTTGTTGTACTTATTGAGCTTAGGCGTATCGATGAACATATTTTTAAACCGGGTCTTCAATAGTTCGCTATTCTTTAATGCCCTTTCCCTTCTGAAAGAATATTCGGCAGGTGAAATCTCGTGAGTGGCGTATTTTGTTTGAATTATCTTTGGACGATCTGCTTTGTTTGCCCGAATCATTACAGACTTCTCTATTGCCTGATTGTGTTCTTTTAGGTTATCTATCGATTGTTGTTTTTGTCTTAACCCTGCAAGAAACTTACTATTTTCAAGTGCTGTTTTAGCTTCATTATTCTTTTCAATTGCTGCTTGTCTTCGATTAGCAAAATCCTGTGCTGTTTCTTTATCTGCTCGCTGTATTCCATACTGAGCGTTTTGTCTATTGACGGAGAAGTCACGAAGATTATAATCATCGGTCTGATCTCGGTATTTATCAAGCGTATTCTGGTAGCTTTGAAATAAAGCCGGTGCCGTTGAATCGGGTTGTCTTTTACGAACATTTGCGCCCATGGCAGTTCCGGCAATGTCAGCTAATACTTTTGTTTCCTGAGCGAGTTGATTAAGCCTACCCATGCGCCTTAAACGATCTACTTTAGCCTGATCTATTTCGGGTGCCTTCTCCTTTACGTCATAGAACGATTGAAGAAGTTCTTCGTGAGTTTTTGGTTTGGGTCTGGATCTTAATTTCTCTTCTTTGGGTGTAATCGTTGAATCTGGCTGGATTAATGATTGCTCAGGATCGTATTTAGCTCCATATCCGGGGTTTTCAGGATTATCATCCTCAAAATTATAATTGAAACTCATAGTGTTTGATTTTACGTGTATTCAAATTTAGTATTAAAAAGCAATCCACTACAATAATAATATCTATCTAAATTGAATATCAGTAGATTGAATCTATTTACTTAAAGTATTACTTTAAGTGTAATGAATTGAAAATCAATCTTCGAATAAGGTTTGATTCGGAAATAAAAGAAGCTGCTGTGTTCTTCCAACGGAATCTATGGGGTCGGTAAAATGGCGACACCTTAGATATTTTAATCACTTATCTGATGTCGTGAAACACGACACCCCCTAAGTTAGACTTAGGAGGTGATGAAACATTGTGAGGAGTTATTGTTTTGGAAACCCCCACAAATGGAAATTTAAAAGGTGGAAAAATCCCACTTTATAACATCATTAGTTCAAAATATTTAAATAAATATTATGGATAATTGATTTGAATTAGTTAAATTTAATGATTATACATTCATATCTAAAAAAAAACCTAACTAATGAGAACAACATCAACCATTTACATTTATTTCCTACTTATTCTATTGACAATAGCTTTTGGTAGCTGTAAGTCAGATAGCAATGAGGATCCGCTTGCCAACAATAAAGGTGAAGCAACTGATATTGATGGCAATGTTTATAAAACAGTTACCATTGGAACTCAGGTTTGGATGGCTGAAAACCTAAAAACTACTAAATATCGAAATGGTGATCCGATACCAAATGTAACCGGTTCAGTTACCTGGGTTAATCTAAAGACTGGAGCATTGTGTGATTACAATAATTCTCAAAACAGTTCTGCAAAATATGGTAAACTTTATAATTGGTATACGGTAGTCGACAGTAGAAATATTGCGCCCATAGGTTGGAGAGTTGCATCAAATTCTGACTGGGAAACTTTAATACTGCATTTAGGTGGGGAAAATATGACTGGTGGAAAATTAAAGGAAACAGGTGTTTTAAACTGGGTAAGTCCTAATTTTGGTGCTACAAATTCCAGTGGTTTTACTGCTTTGCCTTCAGGTGGAAGAGGCGATCATGGTGATTACTTTGGAATTGGAGAAGTTGGCAATTGGTGGACAACTGATAATCCAACAACCCTGTCTGACGATATGGCTTGTACTACCTACATTTATTCAAATGAGGAAAGTTTGGGTAGAACTTTTACTAATAGATATGTAGGGTTTTCTGTTAGATGTATAAAAGAATAAAATAGTGGAGGAAATAAAATGAAGATCGTGGCCTATCTGCTAGCTTTTGTTCTGACTTTTTCCGTGGGTGCATTAATTGCCGGTCTGATAACCTTTATACCGACGATGATTCATGCTTATATCTATAAAAAAGTAAATGGTTTTTGGGAATCATTTATGTCTGGAGGATTAGAGTGCTTTGTTTTAATTCTATTGTCTATGTGGATATTCAGTTGGTTTAATTTTCATCTGCCTTTATTGTATGTAATCATAATTTCCATTGCCTTTTTATCGAACAATTATCATCGATTGCAAACAAGATCAAACTATAATTCCGAGCTTGGATATTTGGTTGCTCAATCGTTTGGATTTTTAGGTGTTTATCTAAGCTTTATACTAAATGAAGCGATACCGTTCAATTTCTTATAAGCAAGACATGCGCGATTTTGATATACTACAAATTCAGAAGGATAGAATAAAAAAGCAAAAAAGAGATTTAGCTATTAAAAAAATCATTTCTTGTTTGCCAAGAATCAATAAACCAACATCCACGTTTTGGATTTGCTTCTCAATTCTTATTGCTTCAATTCTTATTGCCGGAGCCATTTACATATCTGGAAGAGATAATGGGAGGTATGAATATCAACATGGTTTAGTCATTGACAAAAAAACAGGTATCGCAAAGAGAATTAGTATTGTGGATTAGAGCTAATCAAAATTATCATGAGACAATCCCTGCATTTTTTATTCTTATCCAGTGGGTTTGAAAATAGAAAAAGTGTAGGTATCTATGTCGTAAACGTCGGGAATCCGTCGGGATATAATAAAAAAAAGAGTTACAAAATTAATCGTAACCCTTTGATATTCAATTAGTCGGGGTGACAAGATTTGAACTTGCGACCCCCCGCCCCCCAGACGGATACGCTACCAGGCTGCGCTACACCCCGAACTTTATGGTTGCAAAAATAGCCATCTTCTTTTCTTATGCAAAAGAATGATCGATTTTTCCTCCAAAAGTCACGGTTTGTTGGTGCTTTTCTAATGGTGGTCTGGGTTTGTGATGAATTTTTAAGCTCTTTTGTTGGTCTTTATTTGCTTTTAATCGCAGTCTAAAATCTTCAAGAATATTCATGTAATTGATAAAAGCATCATACTTTGATTTAAATGTATTTTGTGATGAATAATTTGATTTATAATCCGGATGATTCTCATCCATCAGGTGAAAATGATCTGAAGTCTGAAGGTTTTTCCAGTCAATTTTTAGGTTATTGTCGTACGTGTTCTCTACCTTTTGGCTTAGTTTAAACAATTGGTTGATGGCTTCTTTTTGCAGTTCATTTCCTGGATAATAATCAGAATGGAAGTGCTCAGTCCAACAAACGGGTTCAGTTGTCCCGAATTCTGAGATTGGGCCATATTGTTCCATCACCAGGGATGGCAAGTTGAAATCGCAGATTTGTTTTTTAATGACTGTAGATACAAATGTCTGAAACAATCGTTGTTTGTCGAATCTATTTGTTCCGCCTAGTGCTTTGTAATTGAGGTATATGTTTATAATTGGTTCATCGATCTGGATGTCATTCAGCGCTGCAAGAAGCTCTTTCATTTGCTTTAGGGCTTCTACTTTATCCGGATTGTGAAGGATTGTTGATAATTTATCGCTAATGTTTTCGTTCCGGAAAAATACCAATGTGTGTTCTTGATTTTCAGCAGAATATAAGTAGTTTGGACTTCTCCATTGCAACATTTTTTTTGTTCCGTTAGTCAAAATGGAAGAATATCCGGCTTCAGCAGAAATCTCTGCGATTCGATTATTAAACAGTAGATCCGTATTTACAAAGAGCTTTGGCTTTTGTCCGAAATAATATTCAGTTCGTTCCTGACTTAGTTTGATGCTTTGGATGCACTCATCCTTTTGTTCTGACAGCGAAACAATAGATTGCGAATCAGTTGAGCTTGTAAACTCAACTAGACCGGTATCGGCAAGCTGCCTGAAACTGGTGAATAGTTCAGGTCTATAAATTAGAAACTGATCGAGAGCAGTGCCCGATATGTTAAACGAAAGTCTCAGGTTTCCACGATACTTATGAATAAGTTTAAGTAAATAATTGTTTGTTGGGATATAATAATTTGTAGCAGCATCCTGAATTTCCTTTTCAATACGCCATGTGTCATAGTAAGTTTTTGCTTCTCCAACATCAAAAAAACGAAAAGTCTGGAAGAAAAATGGGTGATGAATTTGAAAATACAGGCAAATATTTTTCATTTCAGGAGGCTCTTTTTAAAAGTTCATTCAGGTAAACTTGTTTAATTTGACTAGTTGGACTATTCCAACTGAGTTTGCTGACTTCCTGTTTCCCTTCAGCAATAAGCGTTGCCGATAATTTTTTATATTTAAGTATTCCGTGAATTGCATCGGCCATGGCATGGACATCCCAAAAATCAGTTTTTATTACATTTCGAATTACTTCAGAAACTCCTGATTGCAGCGAAATGATTACAGGAACATTTGCCTGCATCGCTTCAAGAGGTACGATCCCAAAGGGTTCGGATACCGACGGCATAATAAACAGGTCGCTTCGGTGAAGCATTTCTGTAACTTCTGGTCCATTCAAAAAACCCGTGAAATGCAACCGATTGCTAATCCCATATTTTGCACTTAATTCAATAATTTTATTCCTCATTTCGCCATTCCCAGCCATCACAAAATGTACATTCTTCATTCTATGAATGATCATTCGGGCAACATCGACAAAGTATTCCGGGCCTTTTTGAATCGTAATGCGTCCTAAAAATGTTACTATTTTGTTCTTGTGAGGTTGACGCAATAGTTCACCTGACTCATATGTTTGAGCTTCAATACCGTTGTAAATGGTAACTATTTTGTTATTCGGAATGTTGTATTGTTCTGTTAGTCTGTTTCTTATTCGGTTGCTTACTACAATTATTTTGTCAGCTTCTTCCATCCCTTGTTTCTCAATGGCAAAAATATCCGGATTAATTGCTCCTCCACTTCGATCATAATCAGTTGAATGAACATGAATGATAAGTGGCTTTCCTGAAATTTTCTTAGCAGCAACAGCCGCCGGAAATGTGAGCCAATCATGGGCATGTATCAGCTCAAAATGATTTTCGAGAGCAATCGTTTTTGCAACTAGTGCATAATTGTTTATCTCATCAAATAGATTTGGGCCATATTTGCCTGAGAATTTTATTCGGATGCCCAACGATTTATTTTCGATGTACTCGTCTTCTATATATAATTCCTGAGTTTGTGAAAAGATTTCAGGAGTGAGATAGGGAACCAGCTTTGATTGAACTTGATGAAAACTGACATTTCTCCAAGTAATGTTTGGGATAGATTCATTGCCAATATTAACCTTGTCGGCACTAATCAGTTGAAGTTTTTTGGCCAACAGTTCATTGCCCTGCGATTTTGGAATCACAAAAGTAACATGTACATCATGACATTCAGACAGTCCTTTGACGATGCCATAGCAAGCAGTGCCTAACCCGCCTGATATGTTTGGAGGAAATTCCCAACCGAACATGAGTACATTCATTACTTTTAGATTTTAATGTGTACTAAAATTCACTCTTCCCCAAGACTTTTTTGTCGTGAAATCAATTGCACCGATTAATATTCCTTTCCTATCAGCGACAAAATATTAATCAGGATTTTAAAAAGAAATAGGGTTGATTGTTAGGTTTTTGAGAGGATCTAAGTGGTTCGGAAATTAGAATATATCTGACATTTGCCAATCAACAATAAAAGGACATTCTTTCTTTTTATTGTCTCTGCCTGAATTATCAAGAGAATAGCGGTCGTAATCATTCCTCAAGATACTTGTACGGTCATTTTTAACTGATTTCTTTTTTGCAGCAGCTAATTGGTCATCAGAATTATTCTCACTAAAAAACCACAAATTTTCACTCGAAGGGGCAATCCTTGATTGTCTTCTAATGTCTACGATTTGTTTTTTTGCTTTCATGTTTTTTAGTATTTTATCAATTCTTTATACCTTCAGGATTTGATTAAAGTTACCTTTTAGATGTTAAAATCGGTTGCTAATTTTAATTAAAAAATGTTAATATACTATTAATAATTAATATGTTATAGGATTTAGTGATGTTTAAAGTCCTGTTCAATTCGTTTGGATTATGTTCATGTTTATTCGAATCTAATTTCATATACAGAACGGATTTTGCTATTAAAAAGTATATTCGGTTTTTTCTATGAGGGTATAATAATTATTGATTATATCTCTGTTGTTCTTGCTTTCTTGTTTTATACCTTTGAAAGAAAAATATACGACATGTTTAAAGCAATGAATTTAGATGATAGCACTGGTAAAAGTGTAAATCAGGTCACTGATACAGAGAAAGTAAAATGTTTAATTATTGGATCAGGCCCTGCGGGATACACTGCTGCAATTTATGCTGCACGTGCAAATCTTAGTCCGGTTATGTACGAAGGCCTTCAACCTGGGGGGCAATTAACCACCACCACTGAAGTTGAAAATTTTCCGGGATATCCTGAAGGAATTACAGGACCAGTGTTGATGGAAGATTTAAAAGCGCAGGCGGCTCGTTTCGGAACCGATATTCGCTGGGGACTGGCAACCAAAGTTGATTTCTCAGGACCTGTTCATAAAGTGTGGATCGATGAGAATAAGATTGTTGAGTCAGAGGTTGTTATAATTGCGACTGGTGCTACTGCCAAATACCTGGGACTCGATGACGAGAAAAAATATGCTGGTAGCGGAGTTTCTGCCTGTGCAACTTGCGACGGGTTTTTCTATCGGGGGAAAGACATTGCAGTTGTAGGCGGTGGCGATACTGCTGCTGAAGAGGCCATTTATCTGGCTGGTCTGGTCAATAAGGTTTATTTGATTGTCAGAAGAAATGAACTACGCGCTTCTAAAGTAATGCAGGAACGGGTATTTCGCACAAAGAACATTGAAGTGCTTTGGGAGCATCAAACTAAAGGCCTGATTGGTGATGGAGTGGTTGAAGGCGCAATTTTATGGAAAAAGAAAGGAACTCCTGAAGAAGAAGAAGTCACCATTAAAATTGATGGATTCTTTTTGGCAATCGGACACAAGCCGAATTCAGACTTTGTGACAGAATATATTGATACCGATGAGGTTGGGTACATAAAAACAATTCCGGGAAGTTCAAAAACGAATGTTGCTGGGGTATTTGCCTGTGGCGATGTTCAGGATTCGATCTATCGCCAGGCAGTTACTGCAGCCGGTTCTGGTTGTATGGCCGCAATGGATGCAGAGCGGTATCTTTCTGAAAAGCACGGATAATCGAAATCTTCTAACGTATAGAATCCTGGGATGCTTTGATAAGACTCATTCCGGGATTTTTGTTTATTTTTGATTTTGTAAACAACAAATAATCGATCATGAAAAGAATCATTCAAACAAACAATGCCCCGGCAGCAATTGGGCCATACAGTCAAGCTGTTGAAGTAAACGGAACGTTATATGTTTCCGGTCAAATTCCTCTTGATCCGGTCTCAATGAAAATTGTTGAAGGTGGAATTCAGGAGCAGACAGCACAAGTTTTAACGAATATCGGGGCTATTTTAAAGGAAGCAGGATACGATTACAAGGATGTCGTGAAATCGACCTGCTTATTAAGCGATATGGCTAATTTTAAAGCCATGAACGAGATTTATGCGAAATACTATTCGGAAGATGCTCCTGCAAGGGCAGCTTTTGCTGTTAAGGAATTACCATTAGGTGTTCTCATCGAAATTGAAACAATTGCAGTTAAGTAAATCTTATACACCACAGAATAAAAAAGCCAAGATGATTATCATTTTGGCTTTTTTGATTGGTAAAGTATCGGTCAATTTCTTTTTACTTGATTATCAATAGTTTCTTTTAGTATTTTGAAATCTTTTTCATTGAACCCGATCGAACTAAAAAGTATCTTTCCTTCCGGAGATATTAGAAAATTTCGGGGAATATATTGCCCTGCAAACTTTGAATATACCTTTCGGTCAGGGTCGGGATAAAAAGGCATTGAAAATTTATTAGCTGCCTTAAATTTGTTGACTTCATCCCAATTGTGTTCGCGACCAAAAATTAGTATTTCGAAGTTCGGGTTCTTTCTTAATTTATTGTATATATCTGACTGAATAAAAGGCAGTTCTTTTTTGCATGGGCCACACCATGTTGCAAAAAAGGTGATTAATACAGTTTTCCCTTTCAGCTCTGAAATATTCATCGTTTTGCCCGGACTTTTCTCGAATTCAAATTCAGGAACAGAGTCTGAAAGTTTCACAAATGTTGTTTCTTCCTGCGCATTACTCAAAAATGAAGAACAAATCAAAAAGATTAGCATGGAGTTTACTATTCTGAGTTTCATCGCTTTTGTTATTGAGTTTGTTGGTAATACCAAAGATACTCAAAACTGAATTATTCCTTTTATCCTGAAACTTTTATTTTATCTGGTTTGTTAAGAATTGTAATTACCTGAATCAAGGATGATTTAATGCTCTTTAACCGTTTTCGAATCGCAGGAATGAATAACACAAACCTTTAAAATTAGGAACGATGACTAATCGCAGAAATTTTTTAAGAACAACAGTGGCTTTAGCGGCTGCAACAATGATTTCCCCAGCATTTGCCTTTGCTCCGGAGAAGAAAGTAATCGGGTTACAGTTGTATACAGTACGCGATAAAATTAAGCTCGATTTAAAATCTACTCTTGAAAAAGTGGCTAAGATTGGATATAATTCGGCCGAAGCCGCTGGATATAATGTTGCGGAAGGAACTTTCTACGGAATGACGCCAAAAGCTTTTGCTGAATTGTTGAATGGTTTGGGAATGCCATTAACAAGCTCGCATACCACTTTTGAACTTGATACAGCCGAGAAAGTCATTGCCGATGCTGCATCAACGGGTGCCAAATACATCATCTATCCTTTCCTGGCCGATAAGTTTCGTTCCAATTTAGATGGCTGGAAATCTACCGCTGAAAAATTCAATAAGATGGGCGAAATTGCTAAAAAGAATGGCATTCAATTCGGATATCACAATCATGCTTTTGAGTTCGAAAAAATGGAAAATCAGATTCCGTATGATTTGCTTCTTTCACAGACCGATCCTTCGCTTGTAACTTTTGAAATGGATCTGTATTGGGTAACCAAAGGTGGCTATAATCCTGTTGATTATTTTAAAAAATATCCGGGTCGTTTTCAGTTATGGCATGTGAAAGACATGACAAAAACTGATGATATGTTTTTTGCACCTGTAGGTTCGGGTCGAATTGATTTTTCAAGTATTTTTGCTGAGAAGAAAACTGCAGGAATGAAAAATTTCTTTGTTGAGCAAGACAGCTTCAAAGATATGGATGCCTTTGAAAGTATCGAAATGAGCTTTAAATACTTAAGTCAGGCTAAATTTTTATAATTGATAGCAATTTTTTATTAACCCCCGCCGGAAAATTACCTCACACCTTACCCGGCGGGTTTTTTATTGCCTTTTCGCTTATTTTATCATTGACTCCATAAATTGATCGGTAGAAATAACTTCAGCAAAAGTTCCGTTTAGTGCAGCCATATAGGCAATTTGCACATCAGCCGCTTTTACTTTCTGAACATTAAATACCAGATCGCGTGTAGCGCAGGCATCAGCAATGAGTGTGCACGAGTAACCCAGATCAGCAGCCGCTCTTGTAGTTGTATCAACACACATATGGCTCATTGCCCCACAAATTACTAAGTTGGTCGAGTTTAAAGCCTGCAAATGCTCTTGCAAATTGGTATTCCTAAAACTGTTTGGGAAATTCTTGATAATTACGGTTTCATTATCAAGTGGTTGAATAGAATTGTGTATTTCGGCTCCGGAAGTGCCCGGAATAAAAAAGCTTGCGTTTGGTTTGGTGGCCAAATGTTGAATGAAAACAATGGGTAATTTATTCTTTCTGAAATAGGAGAGAAGCTTTTGTGCATTTTCGGTGGCTTCGTCCATTTTGATGAGCTCCATTTTTCCTCCTGAAAAATAATCGTTCTGAATATCGATTAATAAAAGTGTTGGATTCATAATCTCTAAGAAAATGGTTTTATGAAGATTGGTAGGGGTAAATATTTTTTTGTTCCAGAGCAATTTAATAAGGTTTAGGTTGGTGTGGCACTAAATGTTCTACTAAGGTTTAAAACTCTGAATAAGGTTTTGGAGAATTTCCGATATAGAATTAAGCTTTCTATTGACGAATAAAGGTGGACATCGCTGACCACCTTTTTCCTATATATCCCAGTTATGTATGCAGGGTAAAAAGGTGAGCAGTGTATCGCCACGAAGGCCAAGTCTAAGCGTTTCAAGCGGAATGATTTCGTTGGTTGCAATATTTCCCAGATTTACATTGGGTCCGAGAAGTTTGATAAACCAAACTTGTTGATTTTTAAGCGGTGCTTCCCAAAGAATGACATCCGGATCGACAGCCTTTTTTATTCCTAAGATTAATTCAAAATTGGCCGAGCCGTCATCGTTGTAAATTCCCATATTGCCACTTTCGCGGGCTTCTGCAATTACTTTCCATGCACCAGCTTCCAATTCGGTTTGCATGTACGAAATCCATTTCTCGTTCGAAATTTCCTTGCCTTTTAGCTTTGTTCCAACTTCAGACAAAACAGTGTAATCTTTACTGAAATCGGTAATGTGTTTGCACTTTAGCTCGTGATCCAGTTCCATAACTCCGTCAGATACTTCGACCATTTCCATTTGGTAATCATCCAGAAAACGACGGTATTCATCGAGCATGTTGCGAACGGCAAATGCTTCGAACAGCGTGCCTCCGAAATAGGGTTTCAACCCGGCCGATTTGTAAAGTTTGATTTTATCGAGCAGCCGGTTGGTAATGATAGAAGTTCCAAAACCTAATTTAATCAGGTCACAGTATGGAGCTGAAATATCGCATAAATCCTCTGCTTCGCGCAAACTCAATCCTTTGTCCATAACCATGGTAACTCCGCTGTTGCGAGGTTGTGCTGGTCGCTCAGGCATGTGTGGCAATCGAAAATTCATTATTTTATAGTTTCGTTGTTTGGTATTGTGAAATCAGTTTTTTGATCGATTCAATTTTTGACGCTTCAGGATAAAACTCGAACAATTCGTTTTGCTTACTGTAGTCGATTTTTAATGCTTTTTCGAAATGGCAGACGGCTTCCAGTTCTTCATTCTTGTCGAGCAAATAAGCCGTTAACCTGTAATTTAAAAAAGCGTTTGATTTGTTGAATTTATTTGCAGTTTTTAATACTTCTATGGCTCTGTCTGTATCATCCAAATCGTAAAACATTTCAGAGTAGGAGAGCCAATTTTCAATATTTTCAGGTTCAAGCGAGGTCGCCATCTCAAAAGATTCAATGGCCTCTTCGTTTTCATTGAGTTCAGCATGAATTTTAGCGGCCATCGACCAGAAATCAGCATTGTCATCTTCGAGGCTAGTCGCCTTTTTTAAGCAGACCTGAGCTTCGGGCAGTTCGCCTTCCGACCACATAATTAGTCCGGAACCATACCAGGCGCTCGAATTGGAATCATTCAAACGGATGGCGTGCTGGTAGTAAATGAGTGCTTCGCTGTATCTGTCGGTGTTCAAATAGCATTCGGCTAAATAACAGTAGGCATCATCGTTATCCTGATCAAGTTGTATGTATTCCAGGTAACATTTAATCGCTTCTTCAAACTGATTGTTGTTGGCTAGCGCATTCGCTTTGTTGAAATGTGCATGAAGAAAATCTTCATTCAGAACAAGTGAATAATCGTAAGCTTCAATTGCTTTCTCGAACATTCCCATCCGATTGTAAGTGATCCCAATGTTATACCAAACCGAATGGTTAAACGGATCGATGTTCAGATATTTGTCGTAGTAGGCGATGCTTTCTTCAAATTGTGAATCCTTATCGCTGTAATATCCTAATTCGTATAAAACAATTTCGTTTTCAGGATTTGCCTCGTGGGCTTTTTTGAGGTATTTAATGGCCAACTGTGTTTCTCCTGCCTGACCAAATGAGATCCCTATATTGTAAAGAGTTTCGTCGGGTTCGTCAATAGGCATGGTGAGAGCCTCGTCAAAAGCTTCAACAGCTTTTTCAACATCGCCTAACAAATTTAAAGCGCCTCCCTTGGTTAAGTATAGCTCCGGATTATTGGACTCGATTTTCTCGGTCATGCTTATTAATTCAAGGCATTCTTCCAGTTTGCCTTCGTTCATAAGTACTTGTGCCTGACGGATTTTTATGGAGATAGAAGTCGGATGAAGTCTGAGTCCGGCCTCTACGGCTTTTTTTGCTAGTTTAATTCTTCCATCTTCCAATAGAAGATCTATAATTCCCTCAATTTCAAATACATCAAAGTATTCTGACGCATTACTCTTAACCATTTTTTTGAAACGTGCTACCGCCTCCTGAAAATCATCTTCTTCAAAGTTATCCCTGGCGTCCTCGTTCATATATTCTCATTAAAGTTTGCAAATTTAAGAATACTTTTCGAAACAGAGTCATTTTGCCTGATGCTCTTTTCTTAACAGATCGTTAACTGTTTTTACAGGATTGAATGTTTCAATCGGAACTTCAACAAAAATAGTATTCCAATCTGACATCGATCCGTTCCACAGTCCGGGTAGTTCCTGCGCCTTCAATTCTTTTCCATCGCTCGATTTTGTTGTAATTAATCCAGTTTTTGGATCGCTGAATTCCAAAAGATTGTACTTTTTTCCTTCGTAATTTTTGATGCCACAAACTAAATCAACCGGATTAAAATGCGTCGCCTTTTGTGCAAGCGCAGCTTGTGCCGGATCATTGAAATCGATTTGTGAGCTTTCTACTATTTGTAATGAAACAGAACCATCGTTGTTTAGTGCAAAAAAAGGACCTCCACCTGGTTCTCCTTGGTTTTTCACCATTCCGCATACCCTTACCGGACGATTCATTTTTTTGCTGAAGTAATGATAGAGTTCTTCTTTCTCGCTGTAATATTGGTTTTGCGGAGGAGTTGTGTTTAGAACGTTTTCCAGATAATTGGCCAATTCAGCATAAAAGCCGCTTTCCAAAGTGCTTGGATAATTATCTTTAAGTATCTTTTGGTAATGGAAAATCTGCTCCTGAATACTGATTAATATTCCGGCGAGTGCTTTTTTTGAATCAATAGTTGGTTGATTAAGCTGCTCGGGAACTACATTATCGATGTTTTTTATGAATACGATGTCAGCATCCAGATCATTCAGGTTATCGAGCAATGCCCCGTGGCCTGCAGGCCTGAAAAGTAAACTGTTATCCTTATTCCTGAAAAGCTCATTGTCGGGAGTTACAGCAACCGTATCGGTCGAGGGTTTTTGATTCGAAAAGCTAACCGCATAATTAACTCCAAATAATTCTTCGTATTTCGGTTTTAATTCTGCAACCAGTTGTTCCATAGCCTGCTCATGTTCAGTCGACACCGTAAAATGAAGCCTAACGACTCCTGAACTATTTTTGGAATACATTGCTCCTTCCACAAAGTGCTCTTCCAACGGAGTGCGAATTTGATCGGGATACCGATGGAATTTTAAAAGGGCTTTTGGTAAATTCCCGTAATTCAAGCCTTGTTCCAGAAGTAACCATTCCAGAATTTTTTGAGCCGGAATCTCTTCAACTGATTTGTTTTCGGAAGCAGCTAATTTTTGTAAATCTTCATAAAATGCAAACTGATCGAGCTGATCGAAGAACATGGCGACTTCTTTGTCTGCCATAATCTCTTCAGTTGTTTTCCCTTTTTGCAGATTATCCAATGCTGAAAACAACGACTTGAACATTCGGCTCGCCGCTCCCGAGGCCGGAACAAATTTGATAAGTTCAAGCTTATTCGAATTCTTTTCCTCAAAAATGGAAATGTATTTCTGAATTTCGCTTTCCGAAAGTTTGATGATTCCGTGGTAATTGCTTGCTGCTTCCGAAAGTTTCAGGAACGGAAAACCCGTCTTGAAATTTTCAATTTGTTGTTCAATAACTTCAGGTTGACTTCCACGTGCATTAATCTGACTGATATCTTCTGGTATAAACATAGCAGCGAATTTGTGTTTTTTAAATTTAAAAAATCGATTGGAGAAAATAGCCTTGATTAGATCCCCTTCGCAAAAAGTTATAAACTTATTTTTTAACAATCCTATTGTTGTGTTTTTGTTATAAATGATAGTTATTCAGATAATTATAATTTAGGAAGGTATTTTATCTCTTGATATTAATTGGTTGGTTTTCGAAATTTAGGTAATAATCTCGATTTTGAAAATATACTGAAGACCTTTTTTGTCTGAGTATAGCTGGCAAAATTGATTTTGAAACCGAATAAATTGAAATACTTTTGATGCAATAGTTAATCAAGCAATGATGAACCAATTTCCGTGGGGAAGCGATAAAAGATACAATGATTTTTCAGGCCATTTTCGCAAGATGTTTAATGGCCGTGTTCAAAAGATTTCGATTGATGTGGGTTTTACTTGTCCCAATCGCGACGGCTCAAAAAGTACAGGTGGCTGTTCGTATTGCAATAATCAAACTTTTTCGCCCGGCTACTGCGACCTGAAAAAAAGTGTTACGATTCAACTCAACGAAGGGATTGAGTTTTTTTCAAGAAAGTACAAATCGATGAAATATCTGGGGTATTTTCAATCGTACAGCAATACCTACGCACCCCTCGAAAACTTGAAGTCGCTTTATGAGGAAGCTTTGTCTCATCCCGAGGTAATTGGTTTGGTGATTGCCACCCGTCCCGATTGTGTTACACCTGAAATTCTGGATTACCTTCAACATTTATCTGAAAAACAGTACATCATGGTTGAGTTTGGGATCGAGTCGCACCGGAATGCGAGCCTCGAACGGCTAAATCGTGGACATAGTTTTGAGGAATCGGTGTGGGCACTGAATGAAACCGGAAAACGAAACATTCATAATTGTGCTCATCTGATTTTGGGATTGCCCGGAGAAACCGAAACCGATTGGCTCGATCAGGCCAAAGTAATCTCGCAATTGCCGGTTGAAAATCTGAAATTACACCAGTTGCAAATCCACAAAGGAACCCGGATGCACCGCGAATATCAGCAAAATCCGGATGCATTTCCGATGTTTACCGTTGAAGAATACCTGGATTTGACAGTGAAATACCTCGAATTGCTAAACCCCAAAATCATCGTCGAACGATTTGTTAGTGAAGCTCCCGATAAACTGTTGGTTGCTCCTCGCTGGGGGCTAAAGAATTTTGAATTTACCGCTAAACTCGAAAAACTGCTGGAAGAACGAGAAACTTGGCAAGGGCGGTTGTTTTCAGAAATGTGATCAGTATTCAGTCGCAGCTTGCTGAAACTTCTAGTCATTAATTGTCATTTGCTTCGCGTCATTAGTTGTTTTAGACAGAACTGTGTTACTACGAATGACTCAATGATTATAAATGACTTTATTCTTTTTTATTTTACCAGCATCTGGTTACCAAATACCCGTTTCAAAAGTCCTGTCACACGGGCGTTGGCATTGGTACGAATGTCTTTTTCTCGCTCTTCGATTTTAAGGAACATGCCGTTTAAAGCTTGCTGCAAAATGTAATCTTCCAGTTTCACATCAACTGTTTTCAGCCCTCCAATTTTGCCAATTGCTGAGCCTGCCAGCTTGTTCCATTGCACAGTCAGTTCGTTCCACGATTGTTGCGTTGAAATACCAGCGACCAATCCTTTGTTCAGCGATTCACGAATTTTGGGACGATACAATTCACCCAATTGAGTCGCGGTTTTGTCCTTGAAATATTGTGTTGCCGCATTGTTCGGGCCTTTCAGAATAGTCAATGCATCGGTAAAAGTCATTTCTTTCACGCTGTTCACAAAAATGGGTTTTGCACCTTTGGCGGCATCCTCAGCAGCACGGTTAATTCGAACGATCACATCATCAACCAGTTTGGCTCCTCCGGGAAGTTTCGAAAGGTGATCGGTTATGTTTTTGGCTTCAGGAGGAAGCAATATTTTAATAGTCAGATCTTTCAAGTAGCCATCAACGGCAGATAAATGCGCTACGGTACTGTCGGTTCCAACTAAAAGCGCGTCTTTTAGTCCACCAACAATTTCGGAATTGGTTAATGGTAAATTCTGACTGGCTGCTGTTTGCGCAATTTGGGTCAGTTCGGCACACGAATTCAGGAACAGCGAGGTTAATAATAGAACAGTAATTTTTATAGTTCGCATTGTAATTGGGTTAATGATAAAGGGTTGAATGGTTGATTGATAAATGGTTGAATGGTTAAAGGGTTTTACTTTTGTTTAGGCTTGTGGCTAAATTCTCTTCCCCTTGTAGATACTGAACCTGTCGAAATAGAAGTGGTCGGAGTGGCTTTACCAAACAGTCCGTCGAGCAAATCTTTGCGGTTTAAACGAAGCAGCTCATTTTTTATTTCCTGATGATATTCGCGCTGGTACCAGAAAAAATATTTACGTTGAGCCAGCTTTTCTTTCTGGCTTTTGGCTGTAAATACTTTCTGCATGGTGTACGGATGATAGCCGGTATAATAGATTACAGTTGCCAGAGTCATTGGTGTTGGCGTAAAATCCTGAACCTGTTCAAGCTTAAAATCGAGTTGTTTGGTTTCGACGGCCAGATTAGCCATGTCGGTGTTTTCGCATCCTGGATGGCTAGATATGAAATACGGAATCAACTGTTGGTTAAGGCCTTCTTCTTTGTTGATCTCCTGAAAAACCTTGTTTAGTTTGTGAAAAAGTTTGAACGAAGGTTTTCGCATCAAATCGAGAACCTGATCAGAAGTGTGTTCAGGAGCCACTTTTAACCGTCCCGAAACATGGTGCTTGATGACTTCGCGCAAGTATTCCATGTTGTTTTTATTCACTTGCGGATCGTTGGTTTCCTTCAAAATCATGTCGTAACGGATTCCGCTGCCAATAAATGCCTTTTTTACATCAGGATGCTGGCGTACTTTTTTGTACAGATCCAACATCGGTTTGTGGTCGATGTTCAGGTTTTTACAAACATCAGGAAAAACACACGAAGGCCGCTTGCATTTGTTGCAAATTTCCTGGTGAATGCCTTTCATTTTATACATGTTTGCCGAAGGTCCGCCCAAATCCGAAATGTATCCTTTGAAGTCGGGCATCAGCACCAGTTTGTCCACTTCTTTCAGGATTGATTCTTCGGAACGGCTGGCAATAAACTTGCCCTGATGTGCGGAAATAGTACAGAAAGTGCAGCCTCCAAAGCAACCACGGTGAATATTAACCGAATGACGAATCATATTGTAAGCCGGAATTTCTTCCTTGTTTTTGTAGCGAGGGTGGGGCAGACGCGTGAATGGCAGGTCGTAAAAACGATCGATTTCCTTTTCTTCTAGTGGCGGCCATGGCGGATTTATAATTACATGCTGATTGCCGACTCCCTGCCTCAGTACGTTGGCCTCAACCTTGTTCGATTCCTCTTCGATGTGCATGAAGTTTTTGGCGTACATCTTTTTGTCTTCCAGACATTCTTCGTACGAATACAAATCGATGCTATTCCACTTTTTATTGGTGGCATAGCTTTCGTTCTTCTGAACAAGAAAGGCTGTTTGCGGAATGTTGGTCAGTTTTTTATAGTCGACACCTTTTTTGATTAGTTCCGTGTATTCCAGAATTGATTTTTCGCCCATTCCGTAAAAAAGCATATCGGCTCTCGAATCGACCAAAATGGATGGCATCAATTTGTCGTTCCAGTAATCGTAATGAGTGACCCGGCGTAATGAGGCTTCAATTCCGCCGATAACTAAAGGAACATCAGGAAATAAATCTTTCAGAATGTTGCAATAAACGGTCGTTGCATAATCAGGTCGCTGCCCTTGCCGTCCTCCTGGAGTGTAGGCATCATTCGAGCGTTTGCGCTTATTGGCCGTGTAATGATTCACCATCGAATCCATGTTTCCGGCAGTAACTGCAAAATACAGGTTGGGTTTCCCCAATTTCTTGAAATCACGCAAATCGTCCTGCCAGTTTGGCTGAGGGACGATTGCAACCCGAAGTCCTTCTGCTTCAAGTATCCGGCCAATTACGGCGGCTCCAAACGACGGATGATCGACATAGGCATCTCCTGTAAAGAAAATCACGTCTACACTGTCCCAACCTCTGGCTTCAACCTCTTTTTTAGTGGTAGGCAACCACTGATTGATGTCGTATTTCTGATATAGTATGTTCAACTTCTAAATTTTTTATGCGAATTAAGCTAATCCTTTTACAATTGAATAAAAAAAATGTTCATTTTTAGCAATTCTTTTGCAATAGTGATCTTGAGTTATAAATGTAAACATTTTAATCTTTACTGACTGAACATGGAACTTTTCAAACCTAAAGACATCCTGAAAGCAAATCCGAAACTAAGTTTTATTGGTGGTGAGCATTTTGCACGATTCCTGATGCTGCTGCTGCGTTTTGATAAACTTAACCGGGTTTATGATCAGATTGGCGATAAAGTTGGACTTGAATTTATTGATGAACTTATTAAAATACTTAACATCAATTTTTTATACGATGTTGAGGAGTTGCAAAAGCGCATTCCTAAAACCGGGTCGGTAATTGTTGTCAGTAATCATCCGTTTGGTGGTTTGGAAAGCATTCTTTTAATTAAAATTTTGAGTCAGGTTCGTTCCGATGTGCAAATTGTGTCGACTCAATTGCTTCAGAAGATCGATCCAATCAGGGAATTCTTCCTCGAAGAAGATACTTTTCAGAAGAAAAACGATAAAAGTACATTGACTTCTGGAACAGATCAGGCGTCGGCTCATTTGGAGAATGGAGGAATTTTATGTCTTTTCCCGGCAGGCGATGTATCTCAGTTCGACGCCTACCGCGTGCTTTCGGATACGCAGTGGCAATACAATACACTAAAATTTATCAGGCAGCAAAAAGTTCCGGTTGTTCCCATTCATTTTCAGGGAAATAACAGCCGGTTGTTTTATTTGATGGGCAATATTCTTCCGTCGCTGAAGAATATGAAATTGCCAACAGAGATCTTGTATCAGCATAAAAAGCCAGTTAAAATAAGGATAGGAAATCCGATTTTGGTTCCAGAGCAGGATAAATTTACTGACATCTATCAGTATGGTAGGTATTTGCGTGCAAAAACTTATTTGCTGTGTTCCAAAATTGAAGTGAAACGGTTTTTCAATTATTCACTCAAACGTCAGCAACGAATTGAACCTGTTGCCGAGCCTATTGCTCATGAAAAAATCATGGATGAACTTCGGAATCTGAGTGATGAATTCTTGTTGTTCAAAATGAAAAGTTATTCCGTTTATTGTGTTCCGACCAAGAAGATTCCCAATATTCTTCTTGAAATCGGGCGATTGCGTGAGATCACTTTCAGGCAGGTTGGCGAAGGAACCAACCGCAGCATCGATTTGGACGAATTTGATTTGTATTACAACCAAATGTTTATCTGGGATAACGAAACTGAAATGATTGCCGGTGCCTACCGAATTGGAAAAGGGGCTGATATTTTGCATCAATATGGTGTTCGCGGGTTCTATGTTCAGAGCTTGTTCAAGATTAAAGATGATCTTCAGGATATGTTGAGTCAATCGATGGAATTGGGGCGTTCGTTTGTGGTTAAAGAATACCAACGGAAACCCATGCCGTTGTTTTTGTTGTGGAAAGGTATTTTGTATTTCGCGCTCAAAAATCCTGAATATCGCTACCTGATGGGGCCTGTTAGCGTTTCCGATGACTATTCCACTACTTCGAAAGAGATGATCATCAAGTTTATCATGGCACACCATTTCGACTGGAAACTGGCTAGAAGTATTACTCCCCGAAATTCGTATAAATTCAAGACTGAGGATCAGAACCTGAATATCATCATGCAAACCATGGACAACGACATCAATTCGCTCGATAAATTTATTGGCGACGTGGATGAGTTGAATTCAGGCTTGCCGGTGCTCCTGAAGAAATACATCAAGCTGAACGCTAAAATCATCGGGTTTAATGTCGATCCGAAATTCAATAACTGTCTGGACGGGTTGATTGCCCTTGATTTATGCGATATTCCGCCAAATACCATCGAATCTTTATCGAAGGAAGCCAATGATAGTTCAATCCTTCAGCAATTTCATTCGCGTAAACTGAAAGACGGGAAATAATTGATGGTTATTTATAATTACTACTGACCGGCAGATTCAACGCAATCTTGATTTGAGATTTCTCACTTCGTTCGAAATGACAATCAACGAGTTATAGTTATCGAGGGTTTGGTTTGCGGCGTAGCCGCAAACCAAACCCTCGATAACTACTTGTATGTAAGTCTGTCATTCTGAGCAAAGCGAAGAATCTCAGATTTATTACCACATAACCAGAAGCAATAGATATCTGGATTTTGCCATTTCATAGGACATCTATTTTCTTCGAAATATTATTTCTTGAAGATGAAATAAACAGCCAGAATCAGGAAAACAAAGCCCACCAGGTGGTTGAACCTGAAGTTTTCGTTCTTGAAAAGTATCACTGAGAACGCAGTGAAAACGAGCAAGGTAATTACTTCCTGAATCACTTTCAATTCGATTAAAGAAAACGGACCGCCATTTTCTTTGTATCCGATGCGGTTTGCCGGAACCTGAAACATATATTCGAATAAGGCAATTCCCCAGCTAATCAAGATAATGGCTACAATTCCCAATTTGTTGAACCATTTTAGCTCTCCAAATTTGAGGTGCCCGTACCAGGCTAATGTCATAAACGAATTTGACAAGACTAGCAATGCGATAGTTAATATTCCTTTCATTCGTGTATCGATTTAAAACAAGTTGCGAAAATACTTTAAACAATCTTTTGTGCCCAGATTTCCAGCGACAAAATCAGCTAAATTCAGATTGATGTAATTTGAAAATCAATTTTATCAGTTCGCAGGTAAACAAAATTGCATGATTTTCGGTTTAAGATAAATTGATAGAGTTCTGAAAACTCTGAAAAAGACCTATTTACAAAAAGAATATGAAAAATAATTTTAGTTGGATAGCCGGATTGGTTTTCCTGTCGGCTTGTCAGGTCAATTCAAGTAAAACATTAATTTCAGATGCTGATAATGCTGGGCTAAAGCTTCCTGAAGGTTTTTCAGCTTTGGTTTTTGCCGATGAACTCGGACATGCCAGACATCTTGATGTGAATACCAACGGCGATGTTTACGTTTCGTTAAGCCAGGCAAAAAATGGTGGTGGAATAGTTTGCTTGCGCGATGAGAATGGCGATGGAAAAGCCGACGATATTAAGTATTATGGTATTTATGACGGTACAGGGATAAAATTACATAAAGGCTATGTGTATGTTGGGGCTGACACGCTTATTGCGAGGTATAAACTTACCGAAGGTCAATTAATTCCTTCCGGCAATCCTGAAATTATTGCTTCCGGTTTCGATAATCAGAATCAGCACGAGACAAAGCCGATTACTTTTGATCAGGACGGAAATATGTATGTTACGGTCGGCGCTCCCTCAAATGCCTGCCAAATTCAGGATCGCACTAAAGGTTCGCCAGGAATGGATCCTTGTCCGATACTTGAACTTCATGGCGGAATTTGGAGGTTTAAAGATGATGTCCTCAATCAGGATCAGGCCAAAGATGGCTACCGGTATGCCACTGGAATACGTAATGCGGTAGCAATCAGATGGAATGATCAGGAGAATAAATTGTATGCCATGCAACACGGACGCGATCAGTTGTCTCAACTCTTTCCCGAACTATATAACAATCAGCAAAGCGCAGAGCTTCCGGCTGAGGAGTTTTTGTTGGTCGAAGATGGATCAAACTTTGGCTGGCCCTATTGTTATTACGATGGCGCCCAGAGTAAAAAAGTACTTGCTCCCGAATATGGTGGCGATGGACAGAAAGTCGACAGGTGTTCAGCGGCTGACGATCCAATTATGGCTTTCCCGGCGCATATGGCTCCAAACGATGTGCTGTTTTATACCGGAAATATGTTTCCTGAGAAATATAAGAATGGCGCTTTCATTGCTTTTCACGGATCGTGGAACCGTGCTCCGTTACCGCAGGAAGGTTATTATGTCGTATTTGTACCCTTTAAAGGAACATTGCCATCGGGAGCCTGGGAAGTTTTTGCTACAGGTTTTGCCGGTGTCGATGTGGTAAAAAGTCCGGGAGATGCTCTGCATCGCCCGTGTGGACTTGCACAGGGACCAGATGGCTCGCTGTATGTTTCCGACGATTCAAAGGGTCGCATTTATCGGATTATTTATAACGGATCATAGTTTATTTAATAATTTCCGCTATCTTGAACTTGAAATTATAACCAAATTCAATGAAAATAAAATATAAACATTTGATTTATTGTGTTTTGATTAGTGCTTTATTTATTTCCTGTCAAAATGCATCCAATAACAAAAAAGTTGAGCCCGTTGGCGACGAGAAACCAGCAACTGAAATAGACAAGAGTTTACCAACACAATCTGCAGAAAAGGAACACCCCGGGAAAGTTGTTTATACTCAATATTGTTTAACCTGCCATCAATCCGACGGATCGGGCGTTCCAGGTATGCACCCGCCATTGACTGCCGGTAGTTGGGTAGGTAACGATTCCAAGGAACTAATTGCTCTTATGATGAAAGGTCTGAGTGGAAAAATTGTAGTGAACGGCGAAGTTTATAAGAATTTTATGCCTTCGCATGCCCAGCTTACCGATGAGCAACTGGCCGATGTGCTTTCATATGTGCGGTCAAGTTTTGGGAATAATTTTGAACCCGTAACTCCTGAAATGGTGAAGAAAGTCAGAAGCGGAAAATAACTGCAAATCAATAGCAATCGAGTTAAGAACTGAGCAAAAAATAAATCTAATTGCATTACTGACTTTTTCCTGTAAGCAAGAAGTATAAAGCAAAAAGGCAAAAGTGGAAATTCCGCTTTTGCTTTTTTACTTTTAGTATTTGCCTTGTTTACTTGATGGCGAATCTTGCAAATACAGCGTATTTCAGTTTGATTTTCTGGAAAGATAATTCAGGTAATGCTTCTTCGGCTGGAGCCGCATCCATCACCATATTCACCATTCCAGCTTTACGCATCAGGGGTTGAAATTCGTCATAGGTTTCGCGTTCCTGAATGAATAATGGTTTTCCAATGGTTTCGCCGATGCCAGCCAGCAAATAGGTAGCTTTTTCTTTTGCAGCCTGAATTGCCAATATTTTTACCTCTTTGCGGAAATCCTTAATTTTTGAATGATCAACCCGCTGTATTCCGGCATTGAACGCATCAATCTCGTCCAGTAAATCGAATACTTTGGCTAGCGTACTGGTTGATGTTACTTTCAGGATATAATCTTTTGATGCAATCACATCATTCTTTTTACGCTTGATTTTAATAAAATCTGAATTAGCATCAGCCAATTGCAAATCAGCCAAATCGATTTCAAGTTTCATCAATCGTTTCTTCAGTTCTTTTTCCTGATCTTCAATTTCGATTTTCTTTTTCCCTTCAAAACGCTCTTTCAAGGTAAATGAAATGTAAATCTGATCAGGAATGATTTCCATTTCGCCGTTTCCAACCACTTCAATGTAAGGGGTTTCTTTACCTTGGATAACTTCCTGACTCATTGCCATCAACGGGAGCAATGCAATGAATAGTGCTAAAATTCTTGTTTTCATGTAGCTTATTTTATTTGTTACTAAGATGTTTTAAATGCAGTATTGGTTGCTTTTACCAAGTAGGTTTCCGTCCGGCAATAATTCAATTCTTCAATATCCTGCGGACTGTCCATCTTTCCGCGATTCGGAAGCCCCAAAATAAACCTTATTCTGATCATCCCACTTTATCGCCTGATAACCGCCGTAAATGCCATTTGTATATTGAATCTTGTGGCCCTTGCCTAGCAAATTGCGTACCGTTTCGTACGAAAATCCGCTTTCCAGATAAACGACTCCGCCATCGGTCATCTTTTCATCGATTGGTTCGCTTGATCCTTCGTGACAAATTCGTGGCGCATCTCCTGCTTCCTGAAGGTTCATCCCGAAGTCGATTAAATTTACAACGATCTGAACATGACCTTGTGGCTGCATTGATCCACCCATCAATCCAAAGCTGATGAAAGGCTTGCCATCTTTGGTAATAAATGCAGGAATAATTGTTTGGAACGGACGTTTGTGTGGTTCAAATTTATTCAGGTGGTTGGGGTCGAGTGAAAACATTTCACCACGATCCTGTAGAACAAAGCCCAATTTCCCGGGAGTCATTCCAGATCCCATACCTCGATAATTGCTCTGGATCAGCGAAACCATGTTTCCATCCTTATCCGCAGTTGTCAGGTAAATGGTGTTTCCGTGTTCCGGATTTCCGGCCGGAAGAATTTTTGCAGCCCGATCGGGATTGATGAGTTTGTTCCTTTCTGTCGCATATTTTTTCGAGATTAAACCTTTGATCGGTAGCTTATTGAAATCAGGATCGGCATAAAACTTAGCGCGATCTTCAAAAGCCAGTTTCTTGGCTTCCACAAATGTATGGACATATTCAGCGCTGCCGAATCCCATCGATTTAATATCGTATTTCTCCAATACATTCAGGATTTGTAAAACTGCAATTCCCTGTCCGTTTGGCGGCAATTCCCAGACGTCATAACCACGATAGTTGGTCGAAACCGGTTCAATCCAATCCGAATGATGATCGGCAAAATCGCGCATGCTGAAAAAACCACCTTCATTTCTCACGTAGTCCACAATTTTTTGAGCGATTTCTCCTTTGTAAAAAGCATCCCGTCCGCCATCCGCAATTTTTTGCAAAGTTGCTGCCAGAAAAGGGTTTTTAAAGATTTCGCCTTTGGCAGGAGCTTTTCCTCCGGGCATATAAATTTCTTTAAACCCGGTATAATTTTCCAGAATTTTCGAGTTCGAATTCCAATAATAAGCAATAACCTCGGTCAGCGGAAATCCTTCTCGGGCATAGTTAATTGCCGGTTTCAGGATTTCGGACATCGGGAGTTTCCCGAATTTTTTATTCAGTTCGAACCATCCATCGACACAACCCGGCACGGAAACAGATAGAGGACCGTGTGATGGAACTTTTTTAATTCCGTGGTCAATAAAATACTGAAGGTTCAGGTCGTATGGTGACCTGCCACTGGCATTTAATCCATATAATTTCTGCGTTTTGGCATCCCATACAATGGCGAATAAATCGCCACCGATGCCGTTTCCGGTGGGCTCAACCAATCCCAGCACAGCATTGGCTGCAATCGCGGCATCAATGGCATTTCCGCCGGCTTTCAGGATGTCAAGTGCCGCTTGCGTTGCCAATGGTTGGCTGGTGCAAGCCATTCCGTGCTGTGCAATCACTTCAGAGCGGGTTGCAAAAGTTTGTCCGGTAATGCGGTCTTGAGCAAAAATTAAATTATTAAAGAAGCAAATAACTATTATTCCTAAAACGAGTTTTTTCATGAATTAAATTTTAAATGTCTAATATATAGTGTGTTGATGGAATTTAATTCTCCGTAGGAGATTTATGACAATAGAAATTAAATTAGCTAATAAAGATGTTTTCCCGTAGGGAATTAACAAAAAGAATTAATCAATTGGTTTAAGGATATAACGTTCATCATATTTGATTTCAAAAGCTTTCAAAAAATCTAAATATTCTTCATAAAAGGTGTGTTTCTGATGATGTTTTTGCTGGTTGTCTATATATCTGGATATATTGGGCAACTGCGATTTTCCATAGGTGAATGCTCCAAAACCCTCCTGCCATGAGAATATACCAGCTACAAACTTATGCTTGTTAATCCACAATGAAGAACTTCTTTTAATATGAAACATCAAATCTGAAGGTGCTTGTTTTGGACTCATGCTCACAAGAACATGTACATGATCAGGCATGCCATTAATAGCAAATGGTTTATGCCCCTGTTGTTCAATGATTCCATTCATATACTTGTAAAGGTCGCTTTGCCAGTTATCATTGATTAATGATAACCGATTTTGTACCGCAAATACATAATGGATATACAATTGGGTATAAGTGTTTGCCATGAAATATGGTGTTAATGGATTTAATCGATAAGTAAAAGTACAATTTTTTGGTCGTGCTAAAAATATGATTTTGAGTAGCTTTAAGGAATCTCAATTGTTAATGCCCTACGGGCAATTATTTCCCCTGATTTGGTTTTTCTATTGTCATAGAAGCCCTTCGGGCTATCTGTATTTGAGATTTAGGTATTGTCGCAAGCAATTTTAACTCATAAAAATATTTAGTTTAATAATGTGATTCGATTTCTTTAACAATTTGGAAGATATTTAATTTTACCTTTAAGCCTGATAATTCAAAAAAGGCTATCAATTGAATCAAAGATCATATTTCTAATGAACCCATTCTTAAAGCAGGTTGCCAACTATTTATATACCAATCACCGTACTGAATTAAGCGAATATTGCCTTGTTTTTCCGGGTAGGAGAGCGGGCGTTTTTTTTACGGCTTACCTCAATGAACTTGTCGAAAAACCGATTCTTTCACCTGAAATAATAACCATAAACGAACTTATTTCGTTGCTTACCGGCTTACAGCAAGCCGATCAGGTTTCTTTGGTCCTGAAACTTCAGGAAGTTTACAGCAAAGTAACCGGGCATCAGGAATCGTTGGACGAGTTTTTCTTTTGGGGCGAGATTTTGCTGGCCGACTTCGACGACATCGATAAATACCTGCTGAATGCCGATGATTTGTTTCGCAACATCTCTGACCTGAAAGAATTGGAGAATCAGTTTGACTACCTGACTGAAGAGCAGAAACGAGCCATTGAAGAGTTTTGGGGCAATCTGGAAAAGGTACCCAGTTCGTTCAACAAAGATAAATTCATTGGCATCTGGATCAAGTTGGCCGAAATCTATCACCGCTTCAGAAAGGAATTAAAAAAGAATGAAATAGCCTATTCTGGAATGATTTATCGCGAAGTGGCTGAAGAAATCCTCGAAGAATTACCAGAAGCGCTGAGTGCCAAAAAATACATTTTCATTGGATTTAATGCCCTGAATAATTGCGAGAAAGCGATTTTTAAGAAATTAGAGAACCAGAAACGTGCGATGTTCTTTTGGGACTACGATGATTTTTACCTGAAAGACGCCGAAAATGAAGCGGGACGGTTCTTGCGAACAAATCTCGTCCAGTTTCCGGCACCGAAAAATTTTGTTCCCGAAAATCAGGTGAAAATCAGTGAGCGAAAGATTACGCTAGTGTCGGTTCCCGGAAACATCACCCAGGCGCAGGCGATTAACCTGCCTCAGGTTTTAAATAGTTTCAAGCTCAGCAAGCGTTTCGACAATACTGCCTTTGTTTTGGCCGACGAAAACCTGCTGATCCCGGTCATTTCTTCTGTCGGAACAAGTTTCGCCGACATCAACATTACCATGGGCTATCCGTTTACCAATACGCCTGTGTACGGGTTTATTTCGCAATTGATCAGCCTTCAGAAAAACATACGGAAATCGCAGAAGTCGCCGGTGTTTTACTACAAACCGGTCATCGCCCTTTTAAATCACCAGTTTGTTGTCAATCCCGAAATCAAACTTTTTGTCTCCGGAATCCATAAAAAGAACAAGGTTTACATCGAAGCTGCGGAGCTCAATTTCAGTCCGTTTGTTGAAAAAATCTTCTCGTATCCTGAAAACTGGACGCAAATTCTGGATTATTTTCTGGATGTGCTGAAAGAACTTGCACCTAAATTTGATCAGGCTGAAAATGAGAAGTTACGTCTGGAATCGGAATACCTTTATCAAGCTTATTTGGCCATTCAGCGTTTGAAAGATACTTTGCTCGGATTGAATGTTCCTGATTTTCCGGTTAAAATAGTCTATCGGCTACTTGATCAGAGTTTACGGCGAATTTCCATTCCGTTTGAAGGTGAACCGTTGACCGGTTTGCAGGTCATGGGTTTATTGGAAACTCGTTGTCTTGATTTTGAAAATCTGGTATTGTTTTCGGCTAATGAAGGTTTTTTGCCGCGTATTGCAGCCGGCCATTCGTTTGTTCCGTACCACCTTCGTAAAGGTTTTGGAATGCCAACCTACGAGGATCGCGATGCGATGTACGCCTATTATTTTTATCGGTTGATTCAACGAACTGAAAATACCGTGATTGTTTACAATTCAATTACTGAAGGTATTTCATCGTCAGAAAAAAGCAGGTTTTTGTACCAGTTGATTTACGATTCTGAGTTTCAGATCGAAGAACTGAACCTGAGTTTCAATTTTAAAGGCACGAACAATGAACCCATTCGTGTGGAGGCTAATGAAGGACACATTCAGAAACTGACAGAAATATATTCGGCCAGAAATCTGAGTCCGAGTGCTATTAATACCTGGCTCGAATGTCGGCTGAAATTTTACTTTAAATACATCGCCGGAATTAAGGAGAAGGACGAGCTAAAAGAAGAAATTGATGCCGTTTTGTTTGGCAATTTGTTCCATTACGCCATTGAGTTGTTGTACCGTCCGTTTGAAAATAAAACTGTTGATGCGGGCGCTTTA
Organism: Prolixibacteraceae bacterium; assembly: GCA_028683385.1. Lineage (GTDB taxonomy): Bacteria > Bacteroidota > Bacteroidia > Bacteroidales > Prolixibacteraceae > Aquipluma. The sequence continues at coordinate 170,973 of JAQUIJ010000004.1, forward strand.
CAAATGTTGTATGCCGACAAGCGCAAAATTGAAGAGGTTGTTTTGCAGTCGGTTGCTGTGCAGTATTTTCAGATGAAACCTGAAGATTCGTCGCGCATTAAATTAAGCGGACAAAGCATTTTAATTGCTGCGCACATCCGCGACTACATTCTTCAGTTGCTTGCCAACGACATTCAGTTTGCTCCATTCGACATCGTTAGCCTCGAAAAGGAATACTCAACAGAATATGAGGTTATTTCAGGTGAAAAAACGATTCAGATTCGTGTAGGTGGGGTAGTCGACCGGATTGACCGAACCGCTGATGGTTTGCGGATTATCGATTACAAAACCGGACGAAATTTAAAGCTCGATTTTAAAGAGTGGTCGCAATTGGTCGACCGTAATTATTATGATCGTCGGAAAGAAATATTTCAGACCCTGATTTATTCGGATATTTTAGAACGTTCAGGAATTGACGAACCAATCTATCCGATTATTTATAAATTAGATGATCTTTTTCAGGAAGAATTTGTTCCTAATGTCATTTTTCAGGGAGAGAAGCTGATTTTTCAGCGTGTTGGTGCTGAATTCCGTACTGTTTTTGCTGAAGTACTTTCAGAAATGTTCACTGTTGGAGTTAGTTACGAACAAACCAAAGATTCGCAGAAATGCAGCTATTGCCCGTATAACAAGATTTGTAGAAGGTGAAAAGTGATCAGTCGCAGTATTCAGTAGTGCATTTTCAAGCTCAGAACTGAACTGCAAAGAGAAAACTAATGAAATGACGAAAAGTGTCATTAGTCATTTGAAAATGTGTGATTTAATGTTTTTCTAATGATCAATGACTTTTCCCTTTTAGTTAAGCTTAATATTCATAATTTGATATACATGGGAACACTTGAAGATTACCAGGAATCAACATTCAGAGACCGTCCGACCACTTTCAGTAAAGAAGGCAAGCGACTTTGGCTGTTTCCCAAAATGCCGAAAGGCAAACTGTACAATATCCGCAAGGTAATTGCCTGGGCATTGCTGGCATTCTTTTATCTGGCGCCTTTTCTGAAATTCAGGGGCGAACCGCTGGTTTTCCTAAACTTTCTGGAACGAAAATTTGTATTGTTTGGCAATACGTTTTATCCGCAGGATTTTTATTTACTGGTACTTGCAGTCATAGCGCTTGTTGTTTTTATCGTACTGTTTACTGTTATCTACGGAAGGATTTTCTGTGGCTGGGTTTGTCCGCAAACCGTTTTTCTGGAGTTTTTGTATCGACCCATTGAATACCTGATCGATGGAGATTCAAGTGAGCAGCAAAAACTGGCCAATCAGGAAATGGACGCCACAAAAATGCTTAAACGAATACTTAAACATGGAATTTACCTGATCATTTCGTTTTTCACCATCCTGACTTTTATGGCCTATGTAATTGGAACCGGCGAAGTAGGCCGAATGCTGAAAGGCTGGCCATTGGAAGGTTTTGGAATTTTGATGGGTGTTTTGGCTTTTACCGGAGCCCATTACTTTGTTTTTGCCTGGTTCCGCGAACAGGTTTGCACCATGGTTTGTCCGTATGGCCGTTTGCAGGGAGTAATGCTCGATGTCAATACTATTTTGGTTGCTTACGATTATAAGCGCGGCGAACCCCGGGGCAGAGGAGAAAAGGGCGATTGCATCAATTGCCGCAAATGTGTGGCCGTATGCCCAACTGGTATTGATATTCGCAATGGAACCCAACTGGAATGCATTAACTGCACTGCTTGTATTGATGCCTGTAATTCGGTAATGAGCGTAATCAATAAACCTTCAGGATTGATCCGTTTTGCTTCCGAGAAATCAATTTCAGAAGGTAAAAAAGTACGGTTTAATGCCCGGGTTATCGCTTATTCGGCTGTATTATTTTCATTACTTGTACTGATTACATACCTGTTTACCGTGCGCGGAAGTTTCGAAACACACATCATCCGTGCACAGGGAACCATGTTTCAGGAATATGGACCAGATAGTTACAGCAACCTCTATAATTTGGAATTAGTCAACAAAACAAATTCGGAAGTTAAAGTTGAATTAAAACTATTATCGCCTGAAGGTGAAATTAGGATGATGGGCGATTCGCTCAAGGCCGGAAAAGGTGAAGTGGCGCAACGAAATTTGCTTATTGTTTTGAAAAAATCGGATGTTAAATCGTCGAACAATCATTTGGAGATAGGTGTTTACGAATCCGGAAAGCTGGTTAACAAGATTTCCTCAACATTTGTTGGGCCCAATTCGCTTGACGCAAAGTAGTAATTTGTCAAACACTTGAAATTTGGAATTCACAGATATGAAGATAAAAATCAATTGGGGAACAGGTATCGTAATTGCGTTGGTTGTAATGATCGGAGGAATGATCTATCTGGTTTCGATTGCTGTACGTCAGGATTACGACTTGGTGGACAACGATTATTATCAGAAATCGGTCAATTACCAGCAGCACATCGAAGAGGTGAAAAATACAGCGGCGCTACCTGAAAAGATTAGGCTTGAACAAACTGATGACTCGCTTAAACTGATTTTCCCAAAGCTTTCCGGTTTAACCGATTATTCAGGGAAAATTCATTTTTACAGCGCGGTTGAAGAAAAAAGGGATGAAACCATCAAGTTGAAACTGATTGATAATTATAGCCAGTCGATCGGTTTAAAAAGCCTTAAGAGTGGGAGATACACCGTCAAGATTGATTGGTCGGCAAACAAAGTTTCGTATTATCAGGAAGAGGAGATTACAGTTGGACAATGATAAGTTATCAGTCGCAGTGTTCAGTTGTATCTGCGTTAAGAATGATTAGATAGAATTATTCGACAGATGCTGAAACAAGTTCAGCATGACTTTCCTCACCTGGAACTTGAAATTTGGAACTTTAAACTTTAAACTTTAAACTTATATAATGGACTTCATTACACCTCTAACCATTGGTTTAATTGGCAGCTTTCACTGCATCGGAATGTGTGGCCCAATCGTAGTGGCACTTCCACTGAAAAAACACAATCTGCTTTCGAAGATTACCGGAGCAATTTTATATAACTCGGGCAGAGTGCTTACTTACAGTATCATTGGTATTTTGTTTGGATTGCTTGGGCGTGGAATTAGTCTGGCCGGATTTCAGCAATGGACTTCCATTTTGCTGGGTATTGCCATGATAATAAGTGTATTGTTCCCATTCTTCTTCCGCGAAAAAATTACTATAGGAAATTTATTTAGCGGTTTCGCGTCAAGATTGATTCTCAGGCTAAAGAAACTTTTCACGGATCGTTCGTATTCTTCACTTCTGATGATTGGAATCCTGAATGGTTTGCTACCCTGCGGACTGGTTTATGTTGCCATTGCGGGAGCAATCAGTTCAGGAACAGTAATAACTGGCGCTCTTTTTATGATGCTTTTTGGAATCGGAACCATTCCATTACTGTTGATTGCGACTTTGGCAAGCGATGCTATTGGTCAACGAATTCGTTCGAAGATGCAACGGGTAGTACCTTATTTCGTGTTCATGCTCGGAGTTCTTTTTATTCTGAGAGGAATGTCATTGGGAATTCCTTATGTGAGTCCTACCGGAGAGAAACTGGCGCCTAAAGTGATGGTTGAAAAAGGAAGTTGCTGTAAATAAGGCTATGTTTCGAAAAACAGTTCAGGAATTAGGTAGTTAAATCAAAATATGTGGTAAATTGAAGCAATTTAATTCGGGGAACTAGAGTGCTAATTTATGGCGTTTTGACTAAAATCCACTTTCTGATAGTAATTTGCTGACATAAAGTAAATTGTATGTATTCTTGGTGGTAAGGATGAAATATACCATCCCTGAATTTGAAAAAAAGTTTGAAAAAAGACACGATTATTTCGTTTTTATTAAACATTCACAACGGTTTGGGGTTTCTTAGGACAAAACGGAATTAGACCGATTAAACTATTTGTTGAAAACCAAGAATCAAAATGTACCAAAAGCAACGATTTCTTATGGGTCAGAAAACCAAAATACGTGTTTTATTTTCACTGCTGGTTGATTTTACTTTTCGCATGGGTTCAGGCAAATTGTTCTTTTCCCTAACTTTTATTTTACTTCTTTCCGGAATAAATTTATTTGGTCAAAAAGTTTTTGACGATAAAACAAATGATACTGAAATTGGCATTGTTGAACACCTCGACACATTCCTTCCTAAAGATATTTATCTGATCGATGAAAATAACCAACGTGTTTGTCTGACCGATTTAATCGACAAACCAACTATTATCAATTGGGTTTATTTCAGATGCCCTGGTATTTGCAGTCCTCTTATGGAAGGTTTGGCTAAAGTAATGGACGAATCTGACATGGTTCCAGGAGTAGATTATCAGGTGCTGACAATCAGTTTTGATCCGAGAGAAACCATTGATCTGGGAATAAAGAAAAAAGTGAATTACCTGAATTTGGTCAATAAAAAGGAAGAAATAGCTAAAGGATGGCATTTTTTTGTTTCCGATAGCCTAAGTATTGCCAAAGGAACAAATGCAACTGGGTTTAAATACAAAAGGGCAGGAATGGATTTTACACATGCCGCTTCCATTTGTGTTGTCAGCCCAAAAGGTAAAATAACCCGTTATTTAAATGGTATTTATTTTCTCCCATTCGACCTGAAAATGGCTGTTGTTGAATCGTCGAAAGGTATTTCGGCGCCAACAATCAATAAAATTATGCAGTACTGTTTTTCTTACGATCCGGTTGGTAAAACATATGTACTAAATGTTACAAAGATCTCAGGAACGATAATCCTATTTTTAGCTTTTGTTTTCTTTCTGATCCTGATTTTCAAACCTAAAAGAAAAAAATAAACAAACATATTTGATTTATGCAAACAGCAGCTCAAATCCCGCATGACGTAAGTTACCTCGATTATAAGGGTAAATACAAGGGAATCTTCGCATGGATATTTTCGACCGATCACAAGCGAATCGCATTACTGTACATGTTTTCGATGATGACTTTGTTCCTGGTAGGTGTTGCCTTGGGACTGGCCATGAAACTTGAATTAATAGCACCCGGACGAACCATTATGGGTCCACAAAGTTACAATGCCGTATTTACCGTTCATGGTGTCATTATGATCTTCATGATTGTGATACCCGGACTGCCTGCGGTTTTCGGAAACTTTATGCTTCCCATTATGATCGGAGCCAAGGACGTTGCTTTCCCGAAACTGAACCTGCTTTCATGGTATATCTATGTTTTGGGCGCTTTACTGGTAATTGCGTCAGTATTATTTGGCAATGGAATTCCGGATACAGGGTGGACATTTTATGCGCCATACAGTTTTAAAACGGGAACCAACTTGCTTCCCGCCATATTTGGGGCATTTGTGCTTGGATTTTCATCCATTTTAACCGGACTGAACTTTATTGTGACCATTCACCGTATGCGTGCTCCGGGCATGACCTGGTTTAAAATGCCATTGTTTCCATGGTCTTTATATGGAACTGCCTGGATTCAGCTTTTGGCTACACCAGTAGTGGGAATCACCTTGGTTTTGGTATCGCTTGAACGTATATTTGGTATCGGCGTTTTCGATCCAACATTAGGAGGCGACCCGGTTTTATATCAGCACCTGTTCTGGATCTATTCTCATCCGGCAGTTTATGTGATGATCCTTCCAGCTATGGGAGCCATTTCTGAAATTATTCCTACATTTTCACAAAAGCATATTTTTGGTTACAAGGCAATCATTGCATCAACATTAGCGATCGCATTTGTTGGTTACTTCGTTTGGGGCCATCACATGTTTACTTCAGGAATGAGCGGAACAGCACAATACACTTTTTCAATCCTGACATTTATCGTTGCTATTCCGAGTGCCATTAAAGTATTTAACTGGATTTCGACCATGCACAAGGGGTCAATCAATCCCGATATTCCATTTCTATGGGCGGTGACATTCATATTTGTCTTCATGATTGGCGGTTTCTCCGGATTGGTTTTGGGTGCTTTGGCAACCAATGTTTATGTACACGATACAGCTTTTGTGGTCGCACACTTTCACTTCATTGTTTTTGGTGGTGTCGGTTTTGCTTTCTTTGGTGCCATTCATTACTGGTATCCAAAAATGTTTGGACGGATGTACGATAAAGCCTGGGCAAAAATGGGCTGGGCTTTCTTTACAGTTGGATTTCTCACTTTGTATTCACCAATGTTTTACCTCGGAATGATGGGAATGCCACGACGTTACTACGATTATCTGCCCGAATTTCATGCTGCAAATATTTTATCGTCGCTGGGGTCTTGGGTAATGGCTTTTGGCTTGGTAATCGTTATTATAAATCTGTTCCGCTCTGCTAAAAATGGTCCAATTGCTCCAATGGACCCATGGCATGGAAAAACACTGGAATGGACTGTACCATCGCCACCTCCGGTTGAGAATTTTGACGAAATACCTGTTTACGGAGAAAAAGACGGACCTTACAATTACTAATCACTGGATACCTTTTCTATGGAAAATGCAACACAACATTCAGACCCACATTACGATCAGGAAGCATCTAAATTGGGAATGTGGCTTTTTATTTTCACCGAACTACTCCTGTTTGGAGGTCTGTTCTTAGTTTATTCGATTTACCGGTTTCTGAATCCGGAAGCTTTTCGTTTGGCAGGGGAAGAATTAAATCTGACCATTGGAGCAATAAATACAATCATTCTCCTGGTAAGTAGTATGACGATCGCTATGTCAACTTCATCACTTCAGAAAAAGAATAAAGGGCTCACCATATTTTTACTTGAGGTGACCATTATGCTTGCACTGATATTCCTGATCAATAAATATTTTGAGTGGGGCGTTAAGTTTGACCATGGTATCTGGCCCGGCTCACAGCATTTGATTAATGATATGAGTAAAGGTGAAATTCTGTTCTTCGGACTTTATTTCGTGATGACCGGATTGCATGCACTGCACATCATTGTTGGTATGATCATCATTATTGTGGCATTGAATAAGGTTCAGAAAGGAATAGTAAATGAAAATCGGCCATCGCTACTCGAAAATGCAGGATTATATTGGCATTTGGTCGATTTAATCTGGATATTCCTGTTCCCTTTGTTCTATTTAATTCACTAAGAAAAAGCTTTCAAGATGGAAAAAGAAAAACATCATATCGTACCCTACAAAGTTTACTTTTATATTCTGATCGCATTAATCACTTTGACTTTCATGTCGATCGGGATTACCAAAATTAACCTTGGCGGCTATTCCGTGTTGGGTGCCCTTGTATTTTCAACGATTAAATCAGTGTTGGTTTTAACCTGGTTCATGCACCTTAAATTCGATCAGCCCTTTTTGCGATTTATGGTTGGCTTTGTGGCATTGTTGTTCTTTGCAATCATATTCATCACATTTTTAGATTATTATTACAGATAAAAGCTATGTATATCCTATCATCTACCACTAATGCATCCAATTTTGTAACAGGTGTCGATAAGGCCTTTATGATAATCATGGGCATTTCTTTCGTATTCCTGATCGGATTGACATTTACCATGTTGTATTTCATATACAAATACAACAGGAAAAAGAATCCTGTGGCTACTCAAATTGAGGGAAGTACAAAGCTTGAGATTATCTGGACTGTAATTCCTACCATCCTGGTGTTGGTCATGTTTTATTATGGCTGGGCTGGCTGGGCGCCTATGCGGAATGCTCCGAAAGACAGTTTTAATATTCAGGTTACCGGCCGCATGTGGAATTACACCTTTCAATATGAAAATGGGAAAACGACTGATACTCTTTTTGTGCCGATGAATAAAGCAGTAAAGCTAAAGCTGATTTCAATGGATGTGATCCATGGGTTCTTCATTCCTGCATTCCGGATTAAAGAAGATGTTGTTCCGGGAAGAGAAAAATCGGCATGGTTTATCGCCCAAAGAGAAGGGCTTTTTGAATTGTTTTGTTCTGAATATTGCGGATTGGATCACTCATACATGTATACCTATGTGAAAGTTATGCCTGAACAAAAATTCAAAGCCTGGTATGTTGATACAACCAAACATGTTGATGTGGCTGCTGTTGAATCACCCACGGCAAATGGGAAACGGATCATGAAAAACATCGGTTGCTTTGCCTGTCATACGGTTGACGGAAACAAATTAGTCGGTCCTTCATTTAAAGGAATATATGGTCATAAGGTTACAGTAACTACTGGCGGAAACGACCGTGAAGTGACAGTAGATGACGAATACATCAAAAAATCGATTTACGATCCGAATGCCGATGTGGTGAAAGGCTATAATAAAGGTTTGATGCAACCCTATGTAGGGCAGCTTTCGGAGGACGATATCAAGCAGATCACAGAATACCTGAAAACGCTTAAATGAGGTTTTCTTTTATGAATCAAGTGCTGCTAGTGGGCTAAAGCCCTGCGATTTCTTTTTTCTTAAACCGGTCGCTATAGCGAACTGCAAAGAATAGAGCTGGGCGTGACTTAGTCGAACACTAAATTCTCATTAATAGCTCCCTTTGCCGTCACATTTATGTGACGGTTTGATCAAACAGAAATGAACCGGGCTTTAGCCCCGAATTACCAAGGAACTCAAAGAATTTCATCTATGACCAAAACCAATTTATCAGCGTGGATAAAAATAATACTTGAGCTGGGCAAAGTACGAATTTCTTTGCCCATTGCTTTATCTGCACTTGTTGGATATACCCTGAAGACGGGTATGTTGGGCGATGAAGTTTGGTCGTTGCTATTCGGAGTATTTCTGATGTCGTGCAGTTCAGGAGCCATCAATCACATTCAGGAATACAAAACGGATGCTTTGATGCCAAGAACCAAAAATCGTCCAATCCCTTCCGGTAAAATCAGTCTGAAAGGTGCAATCGGAGTAGCTTTTGCGTTTTTTGCATATGGGAGTTTTATATTGCTTTTCAGTTTTCCCCCAATTGTCTTTCTGACCAGTTTTCTGACTTTATTGTCCTACAATCTTATTTACACCCCGCTTAAAAAAGTAACTGCATTTGCTGTTGTTCCCGGCTCATTGGTTGGGGCATTACCTCCTTTTATTGGTTGGTTTGCAGGCGGTGGACAGTTATTTGATGTACACATTCTTTGGGTTTCCTTGTTTTTCTTTATTGGACAAATTCCTCATTTTTGGCTGTTGCTGCTCATGTTTGGGAAGGAATATACCTTGGCTGGTTATCCCAGTCTGAATACAGTATTTAACGACAACCAGATTAAACGGCTGAGTTATACGTGGATTTTAGCTACTGTAGCAACTGCTTTTATAGTTGCTTTGACAGTTTTACAAGGGTCAGTAACCATGTTTTTCCTACTTGTATATACGTTCTATCTTTTGTTCTCGCTGACAGTCGGTATTCTGGTTAAAAAAGACATTCCAATCCGTGCTTCTTTCCTGAAGCTCAACTTTCTTTATTTGTTGATGATGATTCTGCTTATTGTTGATAGCCTTTATTAGGTATTACTTATAGGTGCGTTAAAAGAAGGATACTTTGGGAATAGCCATAGTCAGCTCAACTACTATTAAATCCACAAACTCAGTTGTTTTATTCCTTTCAATTTCATGCCGTTACATTCTTTTTGTAGTCGGGTTTATCTGATTGCTGATTAATCCTGAATCTTTTTTCTGATTCAACTCCTATTCATTTATCCCCACAAATAGGGATTGTAACCCCAAACCCTGATGTCTATTTTTACAAAACCAAACATTGACATTTTATGGGTTTACATTTTTTGAAGAAAGGGTTATTCATGCTTCTATTCTTAAATACGATATATGGGTTTTCAGAAACTGCTGATAGTCTCAAAACATGTGCCTGGCAGGTAAATGCAACTTACAAAGGTGATTTTGTATCCAATTTCAGGGGTGGAATTGCAACCGGAACTACTTACCTCGGGTTGGCCGACTTATTTTTACAATTCGATGCAGAGAAAGCCGGCCTCTGGAAGGGAGGAAAGTTCTTAGTTCGTGGAGCGAATTCACATGGCGGAGAACCTTCAGCCAACTTAATTGGAGATTTTCAGGTTGCTTCGAACATTGAGGCCGGAAACCATACTTTCTTGTATGAGTTGTGGTTCAAGCAATGTTTTCGAAATGTTACAGCAACAATTGGACTTCAGGATTTGAATGCTGAATTTGCAAGCAGCGAAGTGGGTTCACTTTTCCTGAACAGTTCGTTTGGCGTTCATTCCGTAATTTCAGACAATATTCTTGCACCAATTTTCCCGCTAACCTCGCAGGGAATCACTCTTTGTTATGATGTATCTAAACGTGTAAGTCTGAAAACTGCTGTTTACAAAGGTTGTCCAATTGATTTTGATGACAATCCTTACAACACCAAATGGAGTCTGGATCATCTTCAGGGATTGCTTTGGGTTACCGAAGGCCAATATGTCTGGGAGGCCAATCAAAAAATGAGTAATGTGCTGAAAGCGGGTTTCTTTTTACACCAGCATTGTCCGGAGAGCGATGTGATAAACTCGGAGACCGGGAATACGTTGACTCACGATTACGGGTTTTACCTGGTTGGCGATCATCAGGTTTATGCAAACGGGCGGCATGGATTAAGCGTTTTCTACCAATTAGGCATCAGCCCGCGTAACGATAATTTCTGTTATCTGGGTGCCGGATGCACGTATTCCGGTTTGCTTTCGAAGAAAAGTACCGATGTGCTGGGATTGGCAATTGCCGATGGAATGTTGACAAAAGATCGTGGACAAGACGAGACTACCTTCGAATTGACCTACAAGGTTCAGATTTCGGATCAGATTTATTTGCAACCCGAAATGCAATACGTGGTGCATCCAGGTGGAACCGACGTTCAATTGAAAAATGCCACGGTCGGATTGGTTAGGTTGGGATTGGAATTTTAAAAACGGAGAACATGTTTATTCGCGAAACAGAAGCAGAAATAAAAAGCACCCGATTGGCTGATTTGCCGACCGGAAGCAGGGGAGTGATTGTTCATGTGCTGGGGCAGGGCGCTTTCAGGAAACGGATTTCGGAAATGGGATTTGTAAAAGGGCAAATGGTCAAAGTGATCAAAAATGCCCCGATGAAAGACCCCGTTGAGTACGAAATTATGGGCTACAAGGTGTCGTTGCGCCGCAGCGAAGCCGACCTGATTGAAGTCGTATCGCCATCGATGGCCAAAGAACTGGTCTCGCATTACGAGGGAACCATTGACGAGCACCGCCAGAAATTATCCGGAGTAAAGAAAGGAAAAACCATTACCGTTGCCCTGGTTGGAAACCCGAATTGCGGCAAAACAACGCTGTTTAATTACGCTTCAGGATCGAAGGAGCGGGTTGGCAATTATGCAGGAGTGACTATTGATGCCAAAGAAGCTAAGTTTAAACAGGACGATTATACGTTTGTGATTTCCGATCTTCCCGGAACGTATTCCATTACCGAATATTCTCCTGAAGAATTGTTTGTGCGTAACCAGATTGCAGAAAAGCGACCTGATGTGGTGGTGAATGTGGTGGATGCTTCAAACCTGGAGCGTAACCTTTTCCTGACGACGCAGTTGATCGACATGAACATCAAGGTGGTGATTGCCCTGAATATGTACGACGAACTGGAGCAAAAATCGGCCAAACTGGATTACACGTATTTGGGTGAAATGATGGGAATTCCAATCGTTCCAACGGTCGCCTCCAAAGGTAAAGGCTTGAAAGCGCTGTTCGACCGGATCATTGAAGTGTATGAAGAACGCGATCCGATTGTGCGGCACATTCACATCAATTACGGCACAGAAATCGAAAAATCGATCCAAAGTATTCAGCAGGAACTAAAAAAAGACGACCAGAAACGAAAGAAATATTCGACCCGGTTTTTGGCTATCAAGTTACTGGAGGAGGATCAGCATACCTTGAATTTACTGAAAGACAGTCCAGTTTTTGAGGTTGTGAAGCAAATTGCCAACGAAGAAACTGCAAGGCTGGAGAAAAAATTTAATGATCAGTCGGAAACGCTGATTGCCGATGCCAAATATGGTTTTATAGCAGGGGCTTTGAAAGAAACTTACCGAAGCGGGCCTCAGGTTCGCCGCGACCAAAGCCGCGAAATCGATAAGGTTTTGACGCACCGACTTTGGGGTTTCCCGGTTTTTATCTTTTTCATCTGGCTCACATTTCAGGCTACATTTACATTGGGAGCCTATCCGATGTCGTGGATGGATGCCGCAATTGGCTGGTTTGGCGATTCACTTGGCTCGCTGATGACCGACGGCGCATTGAAAGATTTACTGATTGATGGAATTATTGGTGGGGTAGGCGGTGTGATCGTTTTTCTTCCCAACATCTTGATCCTGTTCTTTTTTATCTCGCTGATGGAAGATTCGGGTTACATGGCTCGAGCTGCCTTTATCATGGATAAACTGATGCACAAAATGGGACTTCACGGCAAGTCATTTATCCCGCTCATCATGGGTTTTGGATGCAACGTACCGGCCGTAATGGCCACGCGAACGCTCGATAACCGTAACGACCGGTTGCTCACTATGCTCATCATTCCGTTTATGTCGTGCAGCGCACGTTTGCCCGTTTATGTGCTACTGATTTCAGCCTTTTTTGTGAGTTACCAAGGTGCTATTTTATTCCTGATCTATTGCATCGGGATTCTTCTGGCCGTATTGATGGGCTTGTTTTTTAAGAAAACACTGTTCGCCAAGAAGGACGTTCCGTTTGTGATGGAACTGCCGCCATACCGTATGCCAACGCTCCGGAATACAACCATCCATATGTGGCACAAAGGCTCGCAATACCTCACCAAGATGGGAACCGTTATTTTGCTGGCTTCGATCCTGATTTGGGCGATGGGATATTATCCGCGCGATGTGAAATTCTCGAAAGATTACGATACGATGCTGGCTCAAACCGAGGCTGACAATACATTAACATCGGATCAGAAAATCGAAAAAGCAGAACAAATTCAATTGTCGAAGGAAGAAGAGCGCCAGGAAAAATCGTACATCGGCATGACGGGTCATTTCATCGAACCGGCTATTCGTCCGCTTGGTTTCGACTGGAAAATCGGGATGAGCATCATTACCGGAATGGCTGCCAAAGAAATTGTGGTGAGTTCGATGGGCGTGCTTTATCATGCCAGTATGAATGCCGATGAGAACTCACAATCATTGAAAGGAAAACTTCAGGAACAAACCTTTACCCAAGGCCCCAAAGTTGGTCAGAAAGTCTTTTCGCCGCTCGTAGCTTTTGGCCTGATGGTTTTTGTGCTGATTTATTTTCCGTGTGTGGCGGTGGTTGCGGCCATCAAGAAGGAAGCCAACTGGCGATGGGCGCTGTTCACCACCGTGTATACCACGGCCATTGCCTGGGTTGCGGCTTTTGCCATTTTTCAAATCGGAAGTTTGTTCTTTTAATTGAATTAAAGAAACCACAGAGAAAAGGAGTTTCAACAGAGTTCACTGAGTATTATTTCTTCATTTCTCAGCTAACTCATTTTTATCTCTGAGAACTCTGCGGTAAAAATTCAGAAAGAGTTATATAATAGTTGAATTTAAAATTCTCAATATGATTCAAAATATAATTGCCCTGATTATTGTGGCTGCGGCAGGTGTAATCACCTTTTATTCACTTTACAAATCGCTCACCGTTAAAGACAAAACCACCTGTGGAGGCTGTCCCAGTTGTGAACTGAAAAACGAACTGAAAAAGAAAGGGAAATTGGTTGCCTATACTGAAAATACGCCTCGCCGGAAAGACACGTTTACCGCTGATAACCTGAAATATTCGTTAAAAGAATGATCTGATCAATAGGCGGCTGTGAAAAGCTAAATTAGAGTATGGTTTTATAGCAGAACGGCTGAATAAAGGATGGAAATCCGGAGTTCAGCCGCTTTTGTTATTTTAGAAAAGTAGCTCGATAGCACAGCTTGTCCTTTGCCCCCGATTTTCATTGGGGCAGGCAGTTTGACTTTAGGCAACGAGTAAATGTTCAAAGTGTCATGCTGAACTTGTTTCAGCATCTCAACTATCTATATTTTCTTCGTCAGACTTCGGTGTGAGCGTTCGACTGAGCTCTATCCGAAGTCTGACGGACATGCAGACATGTGATACGCTTTTATTCGTTCTTCAACAAATCAGGCCTTAACCGTTTGGTGCGTTCGTAAGCCTGTTTTTCCTGCCACTCATTAATCAGTTTGTCGTTTCCGGAGAGGAGAATTTCGGGTACTTTCCAGCCATTGTAGTCGGCTGGCCGGGTGTAAACAGGCGGACTCAGCAAATTATCCTGAAACGAGTCGGTGAGGGCAGAGGTTTCGTCGGACAATACGCCCGGAATTAAACGAACCACACTGTCAACAATGACGGCAGCAGCCAATTCTCCGCCGGTTAGGACATAATCGCCAATCGAAATTTCCATGGTTACCAAATGTTCGCGGATACGCTGATCAATACCTTTATAATGACCGCAAAGTATGATGATGTTTTTCAGGAGCGAGAGTTTATTCGATTCTTTTTGGTTCAGTTGAATGCCATCGGGGCTGGTATAAATGACCGCGTCGTATTCGCGCTGCGATTTCAGGAAGTTGATCGCGCTTTCGATGGGTTGAATGGTCATGACCATTCCGGCGCCGCCGCTAAATGCGTAATCGTCAACTTTCCGGTGTTTGTCTTCCGAGAAATCGCGGATGTTGTGTACAACAATTTCAACCAAACCCTTATCCTGACCTCTTTTAATAATTGAATGCCGGAAAGGGCTTTCGAGCAATTCAGGAACAACCGTAAGAATATCGATGCGCATCTTGATTTTATTTTCTGCAAATATATCAGGAAAAAGTCATTCGTCATTCGGAAAAACATCAAAGCTCAGGGGAGTCACATTTAAAAATTTTTACTAAACTGCCCTTTCAGGGCGCACTCGTTCACTAATCTTTGCTAACCCAGGCGGATGCCTGGGGCTAGATTAATATGGGCTTTCAGCCCGAACCCGCACTGAAAGTGCAGATTATTCTAGCCCAACGCAACGCGTTGGGTAATTATGTGATTGAATCTGGTCGCCCTGAAAGGGCAATTTAATATCCAGAATTCTAAAAAGCGATTTCCCTGCATCAAAGCTAATTTCCGAATGACTGATGACTGTTTCCGATCTTCATTCTATGGTAAAACATGCCTATTTTCTATTTATCCAACTGTTTTGCACTTTTATTTCTTAAAATCTTTGAGTATTAGCTTGTAATATCTATTTTCGTAAGCTGAAACGAATACCTTATTCTCTGTTAATTACAAAGTAATTTTAATTTGTTATGGAACCTAAAGATCTAAAAAACTCTGAAGTAGAGTTAAGTGGTGCACAAGTTGAGCCAGAAACTGTTAATGATCAGAATATTGCTGAAGAATCTGTTGACCAGACTGAAGTAATTGAAGTTGAAGTTGAGAATGCTGTTGAAGAAGTTGCAGAAGAAATTGTAGCGAAACCAGTTGAACCAACTGTTCAGGAAGAAGTAGTTCCTGAAATAACCGAAACTGAGGCTGAACCAGTTGTTGAAGAAGTTGTAGCAGAAACTGCTGTTGAGGCAGTTGAAGAAGTGGTTGCTCCTGAAGCAGCCAAAGTAGAAACAGAAGAACCAGTAGCCGAACCGGTTGCTGAAGTAATTCCATCAATCGAAGAACTGATTGACGTTTCGGAAGACGATCTTTTGATTGATGATGAAGAACATCTGGAAGAAAATCCCGAGAAAGCGAAACTGGCCGATTATGCGAATTTATCGGAAGTAGAACTTATTAACGCTTTGCGTACTTTGCTCGAAAATGAAGACTTTGAGAGCGTAAGAAGCGACATTGACGCCATCAAAATTTATTTCTTCCGTCTATACCGGGCTAACATTGAAGCTCAGAAAGCCGCTTTCGCTGAAGCTGGTGGCAACATGGAAGAATTTAAGGCAGAACCCGATCCATACGAATTAGATCTTCGGAACCTGTTAAAACAATATCAGGACAGAAGAAACGAACATAACAAGAGATCTGACGAGTTAAAAGAAGAAAATCTCCAGAAGAAATACGAGATTATTGAAGAGATTAAAGCACTCATCAATAACAAGGAATCAATCAACAAGACCTTTCACGATTTCCGCGAATTGCAAAACCAGTGGAGAGAAATTGGTTCAGTACCTCAGGCTAAATTGAAAGACCTTTGGGATACTTACCATCATCATGTTGAGAATTTTTATGACTTTATCAAGATCAACAAAGAGTTGCGCGATCTGGATTTAAAGAAGAATCTGGAAACTAAAATGGAAATCTGCGAAAAATCAGAAGAACTTTTGGTTGAGCCTTCTATTATTAAAGCTTTCAACGTATTACAGAAATACCACGAGCAATGGCGTGAAGTTGGTCCGGTTCCACGCGATAAAAAAGATGAATTGTGGGAGCGTTTCAAAGCAGCCACGTCCATCATCAATAAAAAACATCAGGATTATTTTGAAGGCCGAAAATCGGAACAGAAGAAAAACCTGGATGCCAAAATTGCTTTGTGCGAAAAAGTAGAGGAAATCGCCAATACCGAAATTGATGTTCACCGCGATTGGGACGAACGGTCGAAGGAATTGATTGAACTGCAGAAAATCTGGAGAACCATTGGATTCGCTCCGAAAAAAGACAACAACAAAATTTACGAACGTTTCCGTATTGCTTCCGATAAATTCTTTGACCGCAAACGTGAATTCTACAATCAGAATAAAGAAGAGCAAAATACGAACCTTCAGCTCAAAACTGATTTGTGCGTGCAGGCTGAAGCCTTAAAAGACAGCACTGAATGGAAAAAAACGGCTGACGAATTTATTGCCATTCAACGGGCATGGAAAGAAATCGGACCAGTTCCACGTAAATTTTCAGATGTCATTTGGAAACGTTTCCGTGCTGCCTGCGATTTCTTCTTCGAAAACAAATCGAAACATTTTTCTTCGATTGATGGCGAGCAGCTCGATAACCTGAGAATGAAAAAAGAACTTCTGGAAGAAGTGAAACAATTTGCTTTGACAGGCGATGACGGTGCTGATTTGGATAAGTTGAAAGATTTCCAGAGAAGATTTACCGATATTGGTCATGTGCCATTTAAAGATAAAGACGCCATTCAGAACGATTTCCGCGATGTAATTAACAAGCATTTTGATGCGTTAAGAATCGATGAGAAGCGTCGTAACCTGATGAAGTTTAAAAATAAAGTGGTGAATAACACAACTTCAGGAAGAGGTCAGAATAAAATGCGTTTCGAACGCGAAAAGTATATGGTCAAGTTAAAACAGATGGAATCTGATCTGGCATTGCTTGATAACAACATCGGATTTTTTGCTAATACCAAAAATGCTGAAGCACTTATTGATGATGTCAATCAGAAAATAGCCAGCACGAAGGAAAAAATCGAGTTCCTGAAAGAAAAAATCAGGATCATGGATTCGATGGAAGATGATGAATAGCCTCATAAAAAGCCCGCTACTTCAGCGGGTTTTTTGTTGTTAACCCTTTATTAAATTTTATAACATTTTTTAGAGGTAAGTTTTATTGATTAACTTTGCTCGCTTTAAAAACAATTAAAATCAAAAGTTTTGTCAGCAACCAGGTACATATTCGTAACAGGAGGTGTAACATCTTCGCTCGGGAAAGGTATTTTAGCTTCTTCTCTGGCTAAGTTACTTCAGTCCAGAGGATATTCAGTAACCATTCAGAAATTGGATCCATATATTAATGTTGATCCGGGAACCTTGAACCCCTATGAGCACGGAGAATGTTTTGTGACCGACGACGGCGCCGAAACTGATCTCGATTTGGGCCATTATGAACGATTCCTGAATGTTCCAACTTCTCAGGCCAACAATGTAACTACAGGAAGAATTTATCAATCAGTTATTAATAAAGAACGCCGTGGCGATTACCTCGGGAAAACGGTGCAGATTATCCCGCACATTACCGATGAAATCAAACGACGGATCAAAGTGCTGGGTTCGAAAGGTAAATACGACATTGTGGTTACCGAGATAGGTGGTACTGTGGGCGATATTGAGTCGCTTCCATACATTGAAGCCGTTCGCCAGATGAAATGGGAAATGGGTTCAAATGCCTTGGTCATTCACCTGACATTGGTTCCATACCTGGCCGCTTCAGGCGAACTAAAAACCAAACCAACACAACATTCAGTAAAAGCATTGCTCGAAAACGGAGTTCAACCCGATGTTTTGGTGTTGCGTACCGAGCACGAATTAAATATGGGATTACGGAAAAAGGTTGCGCTTTTTTGTAATGTTGAAAGCGATGCCGTAATCCAATCGATTGATGTGGCTACCATTTATGAAGTTCCGAACAAGATGCGTGAAGAACGTTTAGATGAAATCGTTTTACGCAAAATGGGACTTCCGTTGAAAGACGAACCTAAAATGGATGACTGGAATGACTTCCTGAACAAGCTGAAAAAACCTACAAGCCAAATTGAAATCGGGTTGGTTGGTAAGTATGTTGAGTTGCAGGATGCTTACAAATCGATTGTGGAAGCGATCATTCATGCAGGCGCAATAAATCTGTGCAAAGTGAAAGTTCGTTGGATTCATTCCGAAAAAATTACAGCCGAAAACGTTGAAAAGAAACTGGAAGGTCTGAAGGGTATTATCGTTGCTCCGGGTTTTGGCCATCGTGGAATTGAAGGTAAAATTATTGCAACTCAATATGTGAGGGAACACAACATTCCTTTCTTTGGGATTTGCCTCGGGATGCAGATTGCTGTTATTGAATTTGCCCGTAATGTTTTGGGATTAGCTGGTGCCGATTCGACTGAAATGAATGAAAAGACCGAAAATCCTGTAATTGACCTGATGGAAGAGCAGAAGGGAATCACTGAAAAGGGCGGAACCATGCGGCTTGGAGCCTATAAATGTCAGATAAGCGATAAAGTCTCTAATATCTACAAAGCATATAATAAAACAGAGATCAAAGAAAGACACAGACATCGTTATGAATTTAACGATCAATATCTGGAGCAATTTGAAGCTGCTGGAATGAAAGCTACGGGCTTAAATCCGGATACAAATCTGGTTGAAGTCATTGAAATTCCTTCACACCAATGGTTTGTCGGAGTTCAGTTTCATCCTGAATATAGCAGTACAGTTTTAAAACCACATCCGTTGTTTGTTGCTTTTGTAAAAGCGGCACTCGGTAAATAATTATTATTTTATATGGATAGAAATACGATATTAGGTGCAGTCCTGATTTTCTCAATTCTTATTGGGTTCAGTTATTTTAATAAGCCATCCGAAAAGCAGCTTGCCGCCGCCAAACATCAGCGCGATTCAATTGCGTTAGTTCGTGCAGATCAGGAAAAGAAGGTTCTGTCGGAAAAGAAATTGGAGGAAACACAGACTGTTCTTTCTGCAAGTACAAATACCGATAGCTTAATCACTGGTGAGAACCAGGCACTAAAAGAAAAATTCGGAGTTTTTGCTGAAGCTTCAGTTGGAAAAGAAAAGTTTTATTCGATTGAAAACAATCTGGTTAAAGTAACTTTTTCGAATAAAGGTGGACGGATTTATTCTGTAGAACTTAAAAATTACAAGACTTTTGAGGGCAAACCGCTGATCCTTTTTGAAGGAACGACCAGCAAATTTGGGATGAATTTCTTCTCCCAAAACAGAAGCATCGAAACCGAATCATTTTACTTTGTTCCATCCGATTCAACTCCAAGTCAGGTTATAACTGGTCCTGAAGTTAAAATTGGCAGAGAGGGCATGGAGAAGTTTAATGCCGGAGGGGCAAATAGCACCAAGAGTATTTCAATGCGGTTGATGGCAGGCGACGGAAAATACCTGGAGTATAAATACAGTTTAAGCTATAACTCCTATTTGGTCGGCTTTGAAGTAAATACCAGAAACTTGAGTAGTATTATAACCACCAACTCAAATTACCTGAATTTCAACTGGCAAATTGATGTTCCCCGTCAGGAGAGAAAATCGAAGATGGGTGAAGATAACTACTCGACAATTTATTACAAATATCAGGATGATAACGTGGAAAAACTGTCGACCGGAAAATCCGGCACGGAAAGTCTGCGTACAAAAACCAAATGGATCAGTTTTAAACAGTTGTTTTTTGCTTCCACACTGATTGCTGATGATGCTTTCCCAACGGTTGATATTAAAACCGAGCTAACCAAAGAAGATCTGCGTTATGTAGGTAAATTTAATGCTGATGTGGCTATACCATACGAAGGTAAAGATTCGGAAAGTATTAAAATGAAGTTCTATTTCGGACCAAGTCATTATACTACACTGAAACAGTATGATCTTTCGATGGAGAAACAGATCAACCTGGGTTATGTTGTTGTTCGTCAGGTTAATCAGTGGATCATTATTCCGACTTTCAATTTCTTAAGAAGGTTTATCAGTAATTTCGGTATTATTATTTTATTACTTACCATATTCATAAAACTATTAATCTTTCCGTTTACCTATAAATCGTACCATTCTCAGGCCAAAATGAAGGCTTTAAAGCCTGAGATTGATGAAATCAATGGCAAGTTTGGTAAGGATAAGCCGATGGAAAAACAACAGGCCACGATGGCTTTGTATAAAAAAGCCGGAGTGAATCCAATGGGTGGATGTTTGCCAATGTTGTTCCAATTCCCGGTTCTGATTGCCATGTTCTTCTTTTTCCCGACTTCGATCGAATTGCGTCAGCAAAGTTTCTTATGGGCGACTGACTTATCAACATTTGATTCAATCTGGAATATGCCGTTTGAGATTCCTTTCTATGGAAGTCATGTCAGCCTTTTCTGTTTGCTGATGACGATTACAACGATCATCTCAACTTACATGAATTCGCAGACTCAGAATACCGAGGCTATGCCGGGAATGAAAACCATGATGTATATTATGCCAGTCATGTTCCTCTTCATCCTGAATAGCTATGCTGCCGGATTGAGCTACTATTATTTTCTGGCCAATGTGTTCACCATCGGACAAATTTATGTCTTCCGCATGTTGATCGATGAGGATAAAATCAGGGCTCAAATCATGATAAATAAGAAGAAGCCGGTCGTCAAGTCTAAGTTTCAACAGAAACTGGAGGAGATGTCGAAACAACAAGGCGTAAAACCTCGGAAATAAAACCTTGAAAATAATTTCAACAAAATGCTGCTTCCGGGCAGCATTTTTTGTAACTTGTTGTTTGTAAACTAACAACAGAAAATCATGTACCAATACAATGCTGTCATCCGGAATGTAGTCGATGGTGATACTATTGAAATCAACATTGATCTGGGTCTTTCAACCTGGGTTCACAACGAAAAAATAAGACTTTACGGTATTGACACTCCTGAAGTGTATGGAGTTAAGAAAGGCTCTCCGGAATGGATTCTGGGGAATCAATCTTCTGAATTTGTGAAACAAAATCTGAAGGAAAATAGTCAGGTTATTATCGAGACCATTAAAGACAAAAAGGAAAAATACGGACGTTATCTGGCATTGGTTTTTATTCAGATAGATCAGAACGTTTTAACCGGATTGAATGACATCCGAAGTATTGGCGATTATTATTGTTTGAATGATATTCTTATTGGGAAAGGTTTGGCCAAGAAATATATGATCTAGTTATGCTGTTTTAGGCCAGTCTAATCCAAATTGCCGATAACAATTAAGCCATTCATCTGATTCAACAATGCGAATCGATGAACGGCTTAATTGTATTGTCACCGTGAAAAGGAGGTGGGTTATGCCTTTGGAAGGATTTTTAAAACCTGACCAACTCTCAAACTATTTGCTTGTGTAATGTTGTTGAGCTTCATAATATCATTGTTTGAAACTCCAGGAAACTTCTTGGCAATCGACCAGAAATTGTCTCCTTTACGTACTTTATAATAAACAAATTCGCCCTTTTCAACTGTTTGCTCATTGTTTTTTTCAACGGAAGAACTCTTCACTGTTGATTGGTCTGACGTTTTTTCCGCAGATTTGGTTTCTGTGGATTGTTTTTTAGCAGCACTGGCCAAATTTTGAGTTGAACTTACAGTTGGTCTTTCATTCAGTGATTTTTGCTTTTCAGAAAAGCTCTTTTTATTGAGCTTGGCGTAATGCTCTCCGTGTCCTTCAGGAACATAGATAGCTAGTTTTTGACCGACTTTAATGAAGTTTTTATGAATATTATTCCAATATTTCAGGTCAGAGCTTCGAACTCTAAACCAGGCAGAAATCAGCCCCAGATTATCCCCTGATTTTACCGTATAAATGACCTTATCGCGGCCTTTTATATCTCCTGGGCCATGACTTGCAAAATTATTTTGCGGATTAATAATTTGATTATTTGGGAAGAATTCGGCACGTCGGTGATCATGAATGATTGTTTCGTTTTCCAGATAAGCTGAAATTTCATCCTGAGGTAAAACCAGACTGTATGACTTGTCTTTGCTGGCCGGAATAATGTCGCGTCGATATTGTGGATTCAAACTGCGAATTTGTTCCACGGGTATTCCAATTATTTCTGAAATCTGATTAAAATGCAAATAGTCATTGACCATTAACGTATCAGTAATGATTGGGAAATCAGGTGATTTTGGCAGAATGTTGTGACTCTGATAAAAATTCATGACGTAGTTGGCAGCAATGAATGCTGGCACATATCCACGGGTTTCCTTAGGTAACCGGTAATAAATCTTCCAGTAATCTTTTGCATTTCCACTACGTTTTATTGCCTTGTTTACGTTTCCAGGACCACAATTGTAGGCTGCAATAACCAGGTGCCAGTCTTGATAAATGTTGTATAAGTCTCTCAGATATCTGGCAGCGGCATCAGTCGCTTTCAAGGGATCCCGACGCTCGTCAACAAATGTGCTAATTTCGAGTTTATACATTTTCCCGGTTGAGTACATGAACTGCCACAACCCAACGGCACTTGCAACCGAATTTGCTCCCGGATTCAATGCTGATTCAATAATTGGAAGGTATTTTAATTCCATTGGCAGATCATATTTAGCCAAGGCTTCTTCGAACATGGGGAAATAGTAATTGCCAAGTCCAAGCATTACAGCCACCTGTTTCGGTTTACGAACAGTGTACATGGTAATAAAGCTCTTGACAGTATTGTTAAATGATAAGCTTACAGCCGATTGCATCGATTGCAGGCGTTGGATGTAAATTGAATCGGGTAGTGTTTGTTTGAGGGTATCGGCTTCTGCCAGTTCTGTACTATCAAGAAGGAATGCATTCTGTACATACCAGCTGCTTAGCATGCTGTCAAGTTTGTCTGAAAATATCTTTTTCATCGTTTCGTCAGGAATCGAATAATATTTTTCATACCCACTCAAAGTGTCAAGCGAACTTATATTTATTGTACATGCTTTTATCGGGTTATCTTTCCCTGGTCCGGAGGCAAAAGAATTGAGTCCGGCAATTGTTAGTAAGACTACTGTCAGTTTTAATATCCTCATAAGCTTTTAGTTAAAATGTGATTTTGCAATGAAATCCGAGCCCTTTCTGATCCATACAAATAACCGGACCCGGAACCCAATTGATAGTTAAGTCGTCACCCATGTCGAAATTAAAGAAATTGGCATCAACACTTGCATCAATGATATTTAATGCATAAAAAGCAGCTGTGAAAATGACTACCAAATCCCGGTTACGCCTTGAGCCGTCTTTTGCTATCCTTAATCTTTCAGTGAACTGTGTTATTTTGTCAGATTCATATAAGCTTGGATTAACACCTAGATCTTTAAACGAATTTGTGTTCGGATCAGTGTCTAAGATGTCTGAATATGCCTGTTTATATTTGACGTATAGTTCGTTGTTAAAGTTAATAAAGTATCCTAAAGTTACAAAACCTCCGTAAACAATTGGTAACTTCCAGTATTTTCGATTGTAAATCTGGCCTAGTCCGGGCAATACAGCCGAATAAATCGTAGCCTTTCGTGGTGAATGTACAACTACTTCTTTTTTTGTTTTGATCGAATCGACCTCTGATTTCTGGCTAAAGGCAGAAAATCCTGTTCCAAAAAACAGGATTAAAAGTAACCAGAGACCTGACCGGTTTAAAGTCAAAATATGTTTTTCTCTAAGCATCTAATTGGTCAAGGATTCCTAGTATGCGCTCCAAATCTTTGGTTGAACCAAAAGGGATAATAATCTTGCCTTTCCCGGTTTGATCCATCCTGAAGTCAATTTTCGATTGAAAATGTTTGCTAAGATGATTGTGCAGATCTTGATATTCTGTTGGAAATTTTGGGCTTTTTTTCTTTTCCGCAGGTTGAAAACTATTATTGTCTTCGTTGTAGTTTCTTACAATTTCTTCTACCCGACGAACCGAGAATTCGTTTTTAATAATCTCGTCGTAAATCATCAACTGCATTTCCGAATCTTTGATGTTTACCAAAGCTCTGGCATGACCCATGGAAACGGTTTTTTCAACGATTCCTTTTTGAATGCGGGCAGGTAGTTTTAGCAACCGAAGATAGTTTGTCACGGTTGATCTTTTTTTGCCAACCCTGTCGCTCAGATTTTCCTGAGTCAGTTTGCATTCATCAATCAAACGCTGGTAACTTATCGCAATTTCAATGGCATCAAGATCTTCACGTTGAATGTTCTCAACAAGAGCCATTTCAAGCATCGCCTCATCATCGGCAGTTCTGACGTACGCAGGAATGGTGGTCAGCCCGGCAATTTTCGAGGCTCTGAACCTCCGCTCGCCAGCAATAATCTGATATTGGTCGTCATCAATCTTCCGAAGTGTGATGGGTTGAATGATCCCGATTTCTTTAATCGAGGTGGCTAATTCATTTAATGCTTCTTCATCAAACTTAGTCCGGGGTTGAAACGGGTTTGCAATAATTTTAGAAATCTCGATCTCGTTGATTGATGAAGCCACTTCCTTCTCCGGAGCATCGTTTGCACCTTCAATCAATGAACCCAAACCTCTTCCTAATGCGCTCTTTTTTGCCATAGTCAAAAAGTCTTATTCAATAATTTTTTCTGAATTCTTAAGTTTTGTCATTCCATTGTTTTGCAAAAGCTCACGGGCAAGGTTCATATAACTGGCAGCTCCTTTTGATGTTGCATCATACAGAATTGCAGGTTGTCCGTAGCTTGGTGCTTCGCTCAATTTAATGTTTCGTGAAATGACCGATTCAAATACCATCTCCTGAAAGTGCTTTTTCACTTCTTCCATTACCTGATTAGATAGATTCAACCGTGAATCGAACATGGTAAGCAGAAATCCTTCAATCTCAAGATCAGGATGTAGTTTGGTCTGAATAATTTTAATCGTATTTAAAAGCTTTCCAAGACCCTCCAATGCAAAATATTCGCATTGTACCGGAATGATAACTGAATCGGCTGCGGTTAATGAGTTTACAGTGATGAGACCTAATGAAGGTGAACAATCAATAAGAATGAAATCGTAATCATCTCTTATTTTTTCGATAACATGTCTCAATACCTTTTCTCGATTAGGCAGATTCAGCATTTCAATTTCAGCACCAACCAAGTCAATGTGTGAAGGAATGAGGTCTAATCCCGGAATTTCTGTATTTAAAATTATTTTTCGTGGATCGAGTTCGTCAACAATACATTCATAGATGCTGGTCTTTACATTCTTTACATCGAAACCCACGCCCGAAGTGGCGTTCGCCTGCGGGTCGGCATCAATGATTAAAACCTTATATTCTAAAACGGCCAGACTTGCTGCCAGATTTATTGCGGTTGTGGTTTTTCCAACTCCTCCCTTTTGGTTAGCAAGTGCAATTACTTTTCCCATATAAAAAATTACTTATTTGGTAAGTTCCAAAGTTAATATTTAAAAGTATAAACAGGTTGAGTGAATTTATTAATTAAACTTAATTGTGTTGTGTGTGTTTGAAATACAGATCATTAGCGTTTTGAGATTTATAATAAAAACATTTTTCGATAAATCCATAATTTATATCTTCGGTCGTAAAATCAAGTCGGTTTAACCTGATTTTCAGCAGATGGTACTTTGTTGAAATTTTGCCAAATCCGACAACTATCTATCAGGTTAACTGTATTTTTTTTGCCTCTTTTTTCAACTGCCTTAAATCAATAGGCACAACCCCCAGTTTTTCGCAAACTAATCCACCTGCCAGATTAGAGAGTTGAGCCATGAATGGAATTGACAATCCGGCCGCTAAACAAAGGCTTGCAGCAGCAACAACAGTATCTCCAGCTCCCGAAACATCAGCAATATCGCGGATTTCGGCAGGATAGTAATTCTGCTTTACCCCATTGGTCAGAAAAACTCCAAGTTCTGATAGAGTTATGAAAAGTAATCCAATTTGTTTTTCTTTTTTGAAGTTTTCGGATACCGTTTTCAATTCATTCATATCGGTCTTCTCGATTTCCAGCTTCAACCCTTCTTTAAATTCTTTAAAGTTTGGTTTAAAAAGATCAACACGTTCATAGTTATTGAAATTTCTCCTCTTCGGATCGGCTACGGTAAGTATCTTTTTGGATTTTGCCAGATCGATAACGTTTTTAATTAATTCAGGAGTAATGACTCCTTTATCGTAATCAACAAAAATGATGATGTGAATCTGTTTTTGATCAATTATCTCTTTAATTTTTTCAAAAACTTCCTTTTCAAATTCAGTATTAATAAAGGTTGAAATTTCCTGATCAACTCTCGAAATCTGTTGTCCTCCACTGATAATCCTGGTCTTAACAGTGGTCATCCTTGATTCATCAACGAAAATTCCTTCACTGGATAAATGGTTCTCGTCCATTAATTCAGAAAATGTGCGACCTTTTTCGTCGTTACCAATAATTGATACGAGAATTGGAGTTGCACCAAGAGCCTGAATGTTAAGAGATACATTTCCGGCGCCTCCCAATCTATTTTCCTGTTTGGTAACAGTTACAATTGGAATGGGAGCCTCAGGAGAAATGCGGTCGACTTTTCCCCATAAATAACTGTCAACCATCGCATCGCCAAGTACCAATACATTTAATTCAGCAAACTTCCCGAAAACCTGTTCTATATTGTCTTTTTCCACTATCTGAATTTTATCGATGCGACAAAAGTAGTAAAATTAAATGCGAAAAAAATGATATAAACCGCCAAATGCACGCCCGACTTAAAACACGAATGGGAACATTCCGTTGAGGAAAGTTCCCATTCACTTTCAGATTGCCCGAAGGTTTTCCTTAGTGCCAGACTACGGTTATTAGAGCTGGCTGTTTCATCCGGTTTCTCCAACCATTTTTCACAACCTGTAGCTTTCTTGTAAAACTTGTTACAGTTCTACATTCCAGCTGTTCGTTCGACGCTTTCGTGAAATTGTCTTCCCGAACGAAGTCCCATTTAAGCCACCTTTTTGTTCATCGTTTTTTTCAATCCAATGATTGGTGAAAAACTACTACAGATCCGGAGATCTTTTCGTTTTCAGTTCGACAATGAATAAACCTGGGGTTCTTCATTATCTCCTGCTTTTCCTGAATCAACATTTAAGTGAACGTTTTGCGATCATCTGTCTGCTGATGAACCTGACATGGAATGTTTCGGTTCAAACTTCAGCTTTTACGGAACGCGAATCCGAAGATCCGAAAGATCAGGTTTGTGATTCATTTAAGCATCCTCACCTTTTCCATTCTTTCAAAGCAGCTTTTTATCGCTCGTCTGATGTAATAAAGTTAATACAATTAGCATCCTAAAGTCAAGTAAATCTTCGATTTTGAATGAATAGTTTGTGATCAGTAGTTATAAACAATTGTTTATAACTTTTTTGTCTATATAAGTGTTTGTGGTTTTGATATTTATGAATTAATAGAAGTACTAATAGGGGAGTTATGAACATTTTAATAGCTAATAATACAATAAATTTTATAAAATCAACTGCTTGTTAATAGATCGTATATCAGAAGCTTGGTTGATTGTTTTTTAATGTGATCCGTAACCCTTCTTCAAGCCTGAATTCAGCAGTTTCAATACCAAATTCTTTTAGAGCTGCCCTAAATCCTTCGTTCATCATTTGGCCTGCCCGTAATGGAAGATCAATCAATGCCGGAAAATTGGTTTCATTTTCAGGGTGATGATAAAATTCGAGACAAGTTTGCAGTTTTGTTGAGAGATAAATGCGACATGCCATTGGCCTGGCAGCATATGCAGAACATGCACCCTCTTGCAGTAACGGGCAGGGAGCTTTGTATTTCAATATAGCTTCATCGGATAAATTTGATGTTATCAGGTATTTAGTATCTGTTTTTGCAATTACAGCTCTAAGATCTTCAGGATTAAAATCTTTCTTTATTTTCTCTGATAAGAAATGAAGCTCGTAGGAGTTTGCAAAAACAGCCTGATGACAACACCAGTGGCATCCCTTAAAGCAAGCCACTTTAATGTTTTGTCTTTCAGCCAGAGCAATGATTGAATCGTTTAGACCATCAATGGCATCGTATAACGATTCGATTGCAGAAAACAAAGTTTCATTCGTGAGCCCTTCCTCAATTGCTGATTGTGCCAGACGATAACCATCGGAATAGAAAATCCGGTCGTTTTCGCTGAAATGCTTATTCTCCATTGTCATCTAACTCTTTTTTTTCGACAAAAGTAATTTAGTTTTCAGGAAAGGATTAATTTGCACCAGTTTTTTTTCAGACTTGATAAATTAAACCCAGTGAAATTTATATTTTCATTTTTATTGCTGATTTCCAACGTTTTGTTGTTTGCCGGATCTGTCGATTATCTTCCTGTTCCTTCAAATGACTTGGTTAAACATACCTATTATACGCTCTCGTACAACGAAAAATACGAACAAGCTAATTGGGTTTATTATACATTGACCAATAAGATGGTTAATGAAGGCGGGGAGGAGAGAAGTAACAAATTTAAAATGGATCCGATGGTTCCTTCCGGATCTGCAAAATCTTCGGATTATACGAAAAGTGGTTACGATAGGGGACATCTTTGTCCGGCAGCAGATATGGAATTCAGTCCTGTCTCAATGCAAGAGAGTTTTTATATGTCGAATATTTCTCCTCAAGCTCCTGATTTTAATCGTGGAATATGGAAAGAGCTTGAAACAGATGTCCGTAAATGGGCTAAAAAGGAACACCAGATATATGTTGTAGCTGGGCCTGTTTTTAAAGACAACAAAGGGACTATTGGGGTAGATCAGGTGTTAGTTCCCGGATATTTCTTCAAGATAATTTACGAAGAGACTGATGAGCCCAAAATGATCGCGTTTGTATTTCCGAATAGAAAAAGCGATCGACCCATTACTGATTTTGCAGTGACAGTTGATGAAGCCGAAAAGTTAACCGGATTTGACTTTTTTTCACAACTTCCGGATGAGCTGGAGAATAAGCTTGAAAGTCGTGTTGATTTTTCTGAATGGTTTGACGGGCAGGTAAGCCCGCAGCCAATTGCTACAAAGCAATTACCTGTAACAGAAAAAACACAGGAATCGGTTAAGTCTGATTTTCAATTCTATTTTGCTTTGATTTTAGTGATTCTAGTAGTAATTATTTTCGTACTCATTAAAGGTCGAAGTCGAAAGTAATTGTCGAATAGACCTGTTTGTTAATGATCTTCAGTCTTAATTGGGATTGTGAAAATGAAATTAGAAAATTTTTCTGGCTCAGATTCAACCCAAATATTTCCCCCTAACAGTTCAACCAGATTTTTAGAAATAGCTAAGCCCAACCCATTCCCTCCATATTTTCGGGTTTTGGCCAAATCGACCTGTCGAAAGCGTTCGAAGATGGATTGATGATATGCAGAATCAATCCCAATGCCCGTGTCTTTTATGTGAAATGTAACAACATTGTTTCCAATTTGATAGCCGACTTCTATATAGCCTTTCAGCGTAAATTTCAATGCATTTCCAATCAGATTGTTGAAAACTTGCCTGATGCGGTATAAGTCACTTTCAATTTGTACATCGGGAGTGTTTTGCGATAAATCAATGCGAAATTCAATTCCTTTTTGATTTGCTTTTTTGCTGAAATCATTCTGTAAATCGACCAGTAATTTTCTTGCTGAGATTGGCTCTTTACG
Organism: Prolixibacteraceae bacterium; assembly: GCA_028683385.1. GTDB lineage: Bacteria > Bacteroidota > Bacteroidia > Bacteroidales > Prolixibacteraceae > Aquipluma. The sequence continues at coordinate 200,956 of JAQUIJ010000004.1, forward strand.
GATTTTCATTTGTCGGGCCTCAAGCATCGAGAAATCCATGATATCACTTATAATGATCAATAAATTATTCCCGTTGTCGACAATTGTTTGTCTGAATTCATCTTTCTGCTGCTCGTCGAAGGCTGGATCGCTCAATAATTCAGAGAATCCAATAATGCTGTTCAATGGTGTTCGTATTTCATGTGACATATTGGCCAGAAATGCTGATTTCAGGCGGTCGCTTTCTTCTGCCTTTTCTTTAGCCAGGATAAGTTCTGCCTGCATTTTTTTACGTTCCGTAATATCTTCTTTTATCGCTATATAATTTGTTATTAATCCTTTGTCGTTTTTTATAGATGCTATAGTTGCCCACTCCCAATAAAGCGATCCATCCTTTTTCCTATTCTGCAACTCTCCACGCCAAACATTTCCTGAACTAATCGTTTCCCAAAGGTTTATATAGACAGCAGATTCCATATTCCCGGATTTAAGAATATTGGGATTAAGGCCTCTGGCTTCTTCTTCAGAATAACCAGATGTTGCAGTAAAAGCTGGATTAACATACTCAATGTTTCCATTTAAATCGGTAATTACAATGGTTGCTGAACTTTGCTCAATTCCCATTGAAAGTTTTAGAATTTTTTCCTGAGCCAGTTTCTGTTCCGTGATATCGCGACCAATACCAACTAACCCGATAATTTCTCCATTTTCTTCGGTAAGTGGAATTTTGGAAGTAATTAACCATCGCTGGATGCCATTCTCATCCCAAAAATCTTCTTCACGGTTCAAAACAGCTTCTCCGCTGTCAATTACTCTTTTATCGTCAGTAAATCCCCGCATTCCAATTTCAGGGCCATAGGTTTCAAGATCTGTTTTGCCTAATACTTCTACTTCTGTTTTAACTCCAACTATTTTCAAATCAGCCCTGTTGGCAATTACTTTTCTACATTCATTATCTTTTACATAAATAGTTACAGGCAGATTATCAATTAAGGTTCGGAGTAGTTTGCGCTCTCTTTTTAGCTTTTCTTCTGCTTCTTTTCGCTCAGTTATATCTCTGGCAGTGGCAATAACTACTACTTGACCAAAATAGTTTCCTCTGTTGCAAATTACATCTTTCGGAAAAATATCTCCATTTTTTCGCTTTCCCCAAAATTCGAATTGTTGTTGGATACCAGTAGCTAAAACATCATTGAGTTGATGCGATATAGTTTCTAAGTCATTTAATCCTTTAGCAGCTAAAAATTCAGGTGTTTTGCCAATCACTTCTTCTGATGAATAACCATACATTTTTTCAGTTCCGGCATTTATTGCAATAAATTCGCCTCTGGCGTTTATTATGTAAATGGCCTCAGAAACCGAATTGAATAATCCATAATAGCTTTTCTCGCTTTCAATAAGTCGTTTTTCTGATTCGATTTTTTCCTTGCGTAATTCGCTCTGTTTTAATGCATTATTTATTGCTGATCCAAGTCGTTTTAGTGAATCTTTCAATACGTAGTCGGTAGCTCCAGCTTTCATGCATTCAACAGCTGTATCTTCATTAATTGAGCCTGTTACCATGATGAATGGTGCATGTGGGCACATTTCCTGCGCAATTCTTAGCGCCGATAATCCATCGAATGAAGGCATGTTGAAATCAGAGAGAATAATATCAGGATGGTAGGATAACAGGAGGTCCATGTAACTGTTTCTGTTATCTGTGATTTCGAATTTACTGTTTGGTAATACTTTTTTTACCTCTCGAATGTTGAGCTCGGCATCTTGTGCCTCATCTTCAACAAGCAATATTCGGTAGAATTTATCCATGTTGTTGATTGTATTTATTTTGGCACTTCGTTAACCAAAAGCCAATATAAACCGATTTGCGACATTGCTTTTAAAAAATCATCGAAATTAACAGGCTTAACTACATAGCTGTTAACGCCTAACTCATAAGCTTTCTTAATATCGGGATTTTCACGGGACGAAGTGATAACGACTATAGGAAGTGTTTGTGTTCGCGGATTTGATTTTAGTTCTTGAAGAACTTCGAGTCCACTAACTTTAGGAAGCTTAAGATCAAGAAAAATCACCTTAGGCGATTGCGAGAAATCCCGATCGGAAAATTTTCCTTTACAAAATAGAAAGTCGAGAGCTTCTTCTCCATCCTCGGCAACGTGTATTTGGTTTGCAAGTTTTTGTTTACGAAGTGCACGAATCATTAATTCAGCATCCTGAGGGTTATCTTCTACAAGAAGAATTTCTACGGCATTATAATTTTTCATATAGGCTGGTTATCATTTTCTTGTCAACGATTAAAGATAGCGATTTTTTCAATTGAACTAAGCCGTTGCAGTTTATTAGATTTTTAGATTTGATGTTATTTGTTATTTTTAGAAGTGCTTGCAGGTAATGTGAAATAGAATGTTGCCCCTTTCCCAATTTCGCCTTCAGCCCATACACGCCCTCCATGTCTGGTTACTATTCGTTGCACGATTGCTAAACCAACTCCGGTTCCTTCAAATTCGTTGGCGCCATGCAAGCGCTGAAATACACCAAAAAGTTTATGAACATAGTTCATGCTAAAACCAACTCCGTTGTCTTTAATAAAATAAATTGTCTCATTTTCAGTTGTATTGGCACCAATGGTTATTTGTGGATTTGTTGTTTTTGAAGAATATTTTATCGCGTTCGAGATTAAATTCGTCCAAACTTGCTTGATTAAATTGGAGTCACCAGTTGATTGAGGAAGGTCCTGCAATGAAATGACATTTGGATTCAATTCTTTTGACGACTGGAATTCTGCAATTAATGCACCAACCAGGCTTTGCATATCGATAGTGGAATTGTGTAACTCGCTCCTGATTAATCTGGAGAAGGAAAGAAGGTCGTCTATGAGCTGACCCATTTTGACTGCATTCGAGTGAATAATCAAACAAATTCGTTTCCCTTCATCATCAAGTACATGATGATAATCTTCGAGTAAAATACTTACAAAACCATTAATGGCGCGCAGCGGAGCTCTTAAATCGTGCGATACGGAATAGCTAAAGGCTTCGAGTTCTTTGTTGGCGGCTTGCAGTTGCATTGCACTGCGCTGAAGTTCTTCTGATTTTAAATTCAGGTTTTTAATCGCATTTGTTAATACAATTTCTTTTTCTTCCAATGCTTTACTTCTAAGTTCGAGTTCAAGTGTTCGTTCAGCTACTTTTTGTTCCAATTGCTGATTTAATTTTCGGAGCGCTTCTTCAGCCTTTTTTGTTTCATCAACATCAATTCTGACACCCAGCATGCGTTTGGCATTTCCTGATTCATCTTTTTCGATTACATGACCAATTACTGTTTGCCATCTATATGTTCCGTTGGCATGTAGCATGCGTGCGGTATATGTATACTCTTGATCCTTAAAGCTTAAAACTGAATTTATTCGTTGTATAACATTTTCCCTGTCTTCCGGATGAATTATGCCAAGCCAAACCTTGCGATCCGAAAATCCGGTTACCGGCTCATAACCAAGCATAGTGTAATATTTCGAAGTTGTAAGCCATACGTCTGTTTCTAAATTCCAATCCCAAATCGCCGTTGGAGTATTTTCAAGCATTAATTTCAGTCGCTCATTTGTTTCATGAAGATTATTTTCTGCTAGTTTTCGTTCAGTAATATCTTCGCCGATACTGGCAATTCCCATTACCTCCCCTTTATGGTTACGCTGAACGACATTACTCCATCTAATATCTAATTTTTTACCTGATTTAGTCAAAATAGGATTTTCATACCGGGGAGAAATATTTCCACTCTCTAAACCATTAATAAATAAATTTTTAACCTCCGGATTGCTGTCAGGGATCATTAGATCAAACCATTCTTGGTCAATTATTTCTTCTATTTTATATTCCGTGAGTTTCGCTAAATGCGTATTGCAAAATGTAACTTTGCCTTTAGTGTCAAGGATGATAGCAATGAGGTTTACTTTTTCAAGCAATTCGCGAAACCTAAGTTCCGAATTAATGAGTCTTTCTTCTGCTTTCTTTCGATCAGTTATGTTTTTAACAGCTCCGTATATTCCAACCAGTCTATTTTTTTCATTGCTCCAAAGCGGATGGGCAAATACCTGTACCCAGACAATTTCTCCATCCCGATTAATTGTTCTGATTTGACTTTCCGTGCTCTGATTATTCTGAAGTCGGGCTAAGTCGTTGTCATCGATATGAAGGTCTTCAGGATGAATTGTGGCGCGCCATCCGCCACGGGCTTTAAATTCTTCGAGCGAATAGCCGGAGATGGATTCGAAGGCTCCGGCAACCCAATTCAAGTTAAGTGTTCCATCAGGCATTACTTTAGTTGAAAACGTATAATCGGTTGCAACACTTGAAATTAACCGATAGCGCTCTTCGCTTTCTTTTAAAAAAGCTATTTTCTCTTGCAGCGCCTCAATTTCAAGTTTTAATTGATGGTTTTGTGCTACTATATCCATATTGTGCTTTGTAATGTGTTTTCAAGCTAAATTAAAGTGTAGTTGGTATGCTGAACTTAAAACTACTTCCTTTCCCTTCTTCGCTTTCTACCCAAATTTCACCGCCATGTACTTCAACAAACTCTTTACAAAGCAACAAGCCAAGACCGGTCCCTTTTTCATTTTCTGTTCCGCGTTTCGAAAAGCTCGATCCAATTTTGAAGATCTTATCGATGTCTTCCGGTTTGATCCCTATGCCGTTATCTACAATCGAAATCTCTACTTTATTTTCGCTGTGAAACGCTTTTATTTCAACTTTTCCATTTTTAGAAGTAAACTTCAACGCATTTGAGATTAGGTTGCGAAGAATGGTTCTGATCATGTTTTTATCGGCCATAACAATTAAATTATCAGGTATGTAATTGATTATAGCAATCATTTTACTATTTGCCTTTTCGATCAAGAACTCTAAAACTTCGTTTGTGAGTGTCTTTAAAACAAGCGATATCGGTTGAAATGGCATTTGCGATTGTTGGATTCGCGCCCAATCGAGCAGATTTTCAAGTAACCTAAAGGTGTTGTTTGAAGTTGAATGAATTATTCCAGCATATTGCTCAATAGTAGCAATATCAAGGTGTTTGGCATCATTTTTTATGATTTCACTTAAACCTAAAATGGAGTTAAACGGACTTTTAAGGTCGTGAGCAATAATTGAGAAGAATTTGTCTTTCGTCGCAACCAATTCCTTTAGTTGCTCAGCATATAGCTGAAGTTGTACCTCAGCATTTTTTCGTTGGGTAACATCCCTTGAAATACCTTCATGAAAAATTATTTTGCCGTTATCGTCAGCAACAAACCAACCATGATCTTCTATATAAACTGTTGATCCATCTTTTTTTCGAAGTGGAAATATGTCTAACTCATTTATGCGCAACTTTTTCGTCAACCTTTCCCTTTCCTCAGAATCAAAATAAAGTTGGGTTTTAATATCGATTGACATTAAATCTTCCTTACTATCGTAACCCAAAATTTTTACCATGGCATCGTTTACTTCAATAAATTTACCTTCAGGCGTGCTCCGGTAAACGCCATCAGGCATAGTCTCAATCAAGTTACGGTATTTGGTTTCGCTTTGCCTGAGCATTTCTTCGGAATGCTTCCGGTATGTAATGTCTCGGCCTACCCCAAGCACACCAATGATTTCGTTCTTAGTGTTATACATTGGCATTTTAATGGTTTCGAGCAGGGCCTTGTGTCCGTCAGATGCAAAAGTGATCCACTCTTCATTAATTGACGGTTTACCTGCTTTCATTGCATTTTGATCATTTTTGCGAAAAAGTTCAGCTAGATCCTTATCCACAAAATCATAATCGGTTTTTCCAATAATTTCGGACTCAGGAGAACCAAAAAATTGTTCGAACATTTTATTACAAGTCATGTAAACGCCATTGACATCTTTTAGCCAGATTAGATCAGGAATCGTTTGAAGTAGTGTCCGTAACTGTGCTTCTTTATCCGCGAGTGTCTTTTCTGCATGTTTACGGTCGGTAATATCAACGGCCACACCAACTAAGGCGATCGTTTCACCATTCTCATTTTTAATCACTGATGTGGAAAGTGATATTGGAAATTCAGTTCCGTCTTTTCTCTTGTTTAGTATTTCGCCTTGCCAACCATTCTCTGATGTTTTATCAAGGATCTGATTTAAGATATTCGGATCATTGTTAGTCGAACGAACAATCGCTATATTCTGTCCGATTAGTTCCCTTTCATCAGTATATCCATAGGTCTTCAGAAATGCCGCATTCACAAATAAAATTTGGTCGTTAACATCGGTTATGCTAATTGATTCGTTGATGCTTCTTAAAGTGTGAGCCATCAACTGCATTTGCTTTTCTGCAGTTTTATTGATGGTTACATCTTTGAAATTCCAAACTCGTCCGATAGGTTCACCATCGAGAAGTTGTGGGCATGAATAGCGCTCCAAAATTCGCCCATCCATTAATTCGATGGTGTCAAGGCTATCCAATTCAGGATGATTATAGAGGTATTGTATTTTGGAAACAAACAGCTCTGGATCTTTTAACTGATTCAGAACGTATTCGATTGCTTTAGAATCACCGCCTGTTTCAAGCACTTCGTCAGAAAGATTAAAAATTTGCCTGAATTGCTTGTTGTAGCTGGTGATTTTCCCTTCACGGCTTACCACCAAAATTCCGTCGGCTGTTGAATCAAGTGTTGCCTCAAGTAGCGAAAGCGATTGTTTTAGTTTATTTTCCGTTTGTTTCCGTTCAGTAATGTCTCTTATTGTTCCTTCTACTCCGGCAACGATGCCTGTTTCATCGTAAAAAAAATGCGCATTAACCGAGGACCAAACCAATTGATTATTTAATCCTTTTAACTGTACAATAATATCTAGCGCCTCGCCTTTTTCTGAAATCTCTTTTAATAATAGTTTTCGGTCTTCCGGATTTGCATAAAAGTTTTCGATGGGTTGCCCAATGATGTCATGATGTACATATTTTGAATACCGTTTGATCGATGGACTTATTTCTGTTAAAATTCCGTTTAAATCAGTTCGGTAAAATACATCCTGAACATTTTCAAACATTTTTTTATACTTGATTTCTGCCTGGATTAATTCTTCTCTGTTTTTTTTGAATTCAGTAACATCATCGATTATTCCAATTATTCCGATCTTTCTATTTTCCTGATTTTTAATAATATTTTTTTTGAAGATGACATCGCGATCGTAAGCTTCCGTAGATTTTACTTTTGATTCATAGATTTGAAATTCTCCTGAGTCAAATAATTCAATATCAGCTTTTTGGTATATTATAGCTTTTTCAGGTTCACTAATTTGGAAAACCGTTGAGCCGATGATTTCTTCTTTAGATTTACCAAGATAATTAGCAAAAGCCTGGTTGCAATGGGTGTATGTAAACTGATCGTCTTTGACAAATAAAGGTTGGGGTACGGAATCGATAACGTTTTGAAGTAGATTTTTAGCCTTACTTAATTCATCCTCCACCTCTCGTTTTTGAAATAGTTCACGAATTGTGATTTTCTGGTAGCTCTGGTTTTCGTATTTAAATGAATGAATTGATACTTCACTTTCAAATACAATCCCATTGCATTTAAGATACTTCCATTTAAATTTTAGAGAAGCTTTGTGGATGGTTTCCTCAATTAATCTTTTTGCTTTTTCTGAAGATTGCTGCCCATCTGACTGCAGTTCGGGGCTGAAATCAAATAAAAAGCGACCAATCATGTCCAATTTTGTTCCGAATCCAAATAATGAGAGCGCTTCAATGTTGCAATCAATAATCTGGGTGTCCGAAGCGAAAATGAATACCTCAGTTGCATTTTCAAATAAAATACGATATAGTTCTCTACTTCTAAATAAATCTTCAATAATGCTATTGCCTTCATCTTCCTTATCCATAATCAGCTTATTAAGGATTTCATATTTCAGACAAAATACTAATTAAATAAGTCAAGACAAATATGTTTATGAAGCAACTATTTCCAAGCGTATCATTTGTGAAGATACTTCCTTCCCTTTATTTAAAATAAGCCTGAGAACTTGTATCCATTATTCATTTTTTGTGTTTACCATCCAGAACGAAAACACATTCAGGTAATTCCAAAACGATTGAATGACTTCGTCGGGTAATTCCAGTTTAGACAGCACTTGTTGGTAGCATTGCAGCCAAATGATCCGGGCTTCAGGAGTGATTGCGAAAGTTGCATGTCGTCTGGCCAGCATGGGTTTACCGCGGTTTTCGTTAAAATACGGGTGCCCACCGCAAATTTGGATGAAAAAATCTGACGACCGTTGTTTGGCTTTGTCGAGTGCTTCTTCAATTCTTGGGAAAAGGTGTTTAATTTCACTTTGGCTCAATAAGTCGTAATGATCGCTTACCATTTTACGAATTCCTTGTTCTGTAAGCTTTTCCAGAAATTCAGGAGTTGGAATGGTAACCGAAGGCCTTTGCCCAAATTCATATTGGTTGATTGAAAAATCCATGATGCAAGTAAATTTACTGTTTATTAAAATCTTCACTTAGTATAACAAAATAGAAGCGATGAGGTTGTGTGCTGATAAGAAAGATTGCTGTGATAGCCTCTAAGCTTTTATGAATGAGATAATTCATTTTTTTTGCCCAGAAACCTGAAAAAAGAATAAAATCAGTATATTGAAAACAAAAAAATCACGGTTATGAACGAACAAATTCAACTGATCGCTGCACGGATTAAAGAACTGCGCGAGATTGCAGGCATTTCGGCCGAAAGCTTTGCAAATGAATTGAATATCGAAAAAGATCTTTTATTGAATTACGAAAACGGAAATACGGATATCTCTGTTGGTTTTTTATTAAAGGTTGCCCACCGGTTTAATCTTGAACTTTCGGCTCTACTGAAGGGTGATCAACCTAAATTACATGTTTATTCGGTTGCCCGAAAAGGGAAAGGATTAATTGTCGATCGGCGAAGACAATACAAATACGAGAGTTTAGCCTCTAATTTTATTCAGAAAAAAGCCGAGCCGTTTATTGTGACTGTCGAGCCTGATGCTTCGAATGCTCCATTGGAGTCAAATTCACACGCCGGGCAGGAGTTTAATTATGTGCTCGAAGGTACTTTGATGATTGTGGTCGACGGCCATGAAATTACCCTGAACGAAGGCGATTCGATTTATTTTGATTCGGGTTATAAACATGCTATGAAGGCTTTAAATAACCAACAGGCTAAGTTTTTAGCTGTTATCGTTTGATCTTAAACTTTAATTAAAGATTTCATCAAGAATTACGAAAATATGGTACTCGAAAAATATCTTTCACAAACAGAATTTACTTCCTACGAAGATTTTGTAGCTAATTACAAACTTCAGATTCCTGAAAATTTCAACTTTGCTTACGACGTGGTTGACGAAATTGCGACTAAAACACCCGATAAAATTGCAATGGTTTGGTGCAATGATCTGGGTGAGGAGCAAATTTTCACCTTCGGGCAGATGAAAAAATACAGCGACAAAGCAGCCAATTTCTTCATATCGGCTGGTATTGGAAAGGGTGATCCGGTGATGCTTATCCTGAAACGACGCTATGAATTCTGGTTTTGCATACTTGCTCTCCATAAAATTGGGGCTATCACCATTCCTGCCACTCATTTGCTGAGTCCTAAGGATATCGTTTACCGAAGTAATGCGGCTGATATTAAGATGGTTGTTTGTGTTCCAGAGGCCGAAGTTATCCGTCATGTCGAAGAAGCTGAGGCAAAATCGCCTACACTAAAAGTCAAAGCATTAATTGGCGAAGGTCGCGAAGGTTGGCTCAATTTTAACTCCGGAATGGAAAGTAGTTCCGAAGAATTTATTCGCCCGCTGGGAGATAAAATGCCTACAAATGAAGATATAATGCTTCTATATTTTACTTCAGGAACGACAGGTATGCCCAAAATGGTAAACCACAATTACATTTATCCGCTTGGACACATTCTAACGGCAAAATATTGGCAGAATGTTCAGGATAACGGATTGCATTTTACGGTTGCCGACACCGGTTGGGCCAAATCGGCATGGGGAAAATTATATGGACAATGGCTGTCGGGCAGTGCAGTGATGACTTACGATTTCGATAAGTTTGTTCCAAAGAACTTAATGTAAGTCATTGAAAAATACAAGGTTACGACATTCTGTGCTCCGCCTACCATTTATCGCTTTCTGATCAAGGAAGACCTGACTAAATTTGATTTGAGCGCTCTGAAATATTGTGTGGTGGCGGGTGAACCGTTGAATCCTGAAGTGTATAAACAGTTTCTGGATGCTACCGGAATCAAATTGATGGAAGGCTATGGACAAACCGAGCTGACGGTTGCTTTGGCAACTTATTCGTGGATGGAGCCTAAGCCGGGATCGATGGGAAAACCTTCGCCTGGCTATGGGATTGATTTGATTGATGATGAGGGCAATTCGTGCGAAATAGGCGAGGAGGGTCAAATCATTCTTCATACCGATCAGCAACCTCCGATAGGAATGTTTAACGGTTATTATCGTGATGAAAAGCTGACTCAAAAGGTTTGGCACGATGATGTTTATTATACAGGCGATATGGCCTGGCGCGACGAAGATGGCTATTACTGGTTTGTTGGCCGTGCTGACGATGTGATTAAAAGTTCAGGCTACCGAATTGGGCCTTTCGAAGTGGAAAGTGCACTGATGGAACATCCGGCAGTACTGGAATGCGCGATTACTGCGGTTCCTGACCCTGACCGTGGTCAGGTAGTAAAAGCAACCATTATTCTGTCGAAAAACTACACGGCAAGCGACGAATTGGCCAAAGAACTTCAGGAACACGTAAAAAAAGTGACTGCGCCTTACAAATATCCACGTATTGTTGAGTTTGTAACCGAATTGCCAAAAACAATCAGCGGCAAAATTCGGCGGGTGCAGATTCGCGAAGAGGATGGGAATGAATAAGTTCTCAGTGGTCAGTTTTCAGTCTCAGTGTTTAGAATTGCACGTCCTGAGGCTGAAAACTGTGACTGTTAACTTTTTCGGATTACCTTTGCAGCCAAATCAAATTTTCGAACAGTGACTTTTCAGGAATTAAATTTAAATACTCCGCTACTGAATGCCTTGAATGATCTGGGTTTTACAACTCCAACACCCATTCAGGAAAAAGTGTACCCGGTGGTTATGTCGGGACGCGATGCGGTTGGTGTAGCGCAAACAGGTACAGGTAAAACGTTTTCGTATTTGGTGCCTATTCTTCGCCAACTTAAATATTCCGATCAGAAATATCCCAGAATATTGGTCGTTGTACCAACCCGCGAGTTGGTTTTACAGGTTGTGGGTGAAGCCGAAAAACTGGCAAAGTATATGAATGTCAGGGTTATTGGCGTGTATGGCGGAACAAACATCAATACGCAAAAACAGGTGGTTTTTAACGGTGTAGATATTTTAGTCGCTACTCCAGGTCGCCTGGTTGATTTGGTAATGACTGGTGTTTTACGCCTGAAAGCCATTCAGAAACTGGTAATTGATGAAGTTGATGAAATGTTGAACCTCGGATTTCGTCCGCAATTGATGAGTTTCATGGACAGTTTGCCACAACGCAGGCAAAACCTGATGTTTTCGGCTACTTTGACGGAAGAAGTCGCTGCTTTGATTGATAGTTATTTTTACGAGCCAATTACCGTTGAAATTGAAAATCAACGTACTCCGCTCGAACAGATTACCCAATATTTTTATTCAGTACCCAATTTCTTTACCAAAGTAAATCTGCTTGAAAACCTGCTTGCCAATCAGGACGAGTTTTCCCGTGCTTTAATTTTTGTTTCCAGCAAACAGTTTGCCGACCGGGTTTTCGAGCTTCTTAATCCAATTTATCCGGAGCAGATTGGCGTTTTGCACTCCAATAAATCACAAAATCTCCGCATTAATTCGTTGGAGAAGTTTAGAAATGGAACATTTAGGATGTTGATTGCGACGGATGTTGCCGCCAGAGGTTTGGATATTTTGGATGTTTCGCACGTGATTAATTTCGATGTGCCCGATATTCCAGAAGACTACATCCACCGCATTGGTCGAACAGGGAGGGCCGAAAAGGCTGGAATTGCAATCACTTTTGTGAATGAACCGGAAATGAAACATTTTGCTGAAATTGAAGAGTTTATGAATCGGGTGATGGAGGAAAAACCTTTGCCACCGGATTTGAAAATTTCGAATGTTTTTACTGACGAGGAACGTCCGGTGCTTTTTGATAAGGAGTATTTAGGGAAATCGAATGCTATAACCGATTCGCAGGGCGCTTTTCACGAGAAAAAGGAGAAAAATAAAAAGGTTAATCTGGGAGGTCCGGGAGAGCGGAAGCCACGAAAAACAAAATCACGAAATCGTGGAGTTGAACGTAAACGAGCTGCAAAAAAATAACAGGCAATAGTTTTGGTTTTAATTCTTCAGCAACCGAATGATATTCAGCGCATTGCGGTGATTTGAAAAAATGTCTTCGAGTATTAATTTTCGTTTTTCGATCTCTTCTGAAGAAAAATCCAACTCAAACAACTCATCTATACGGTCAATCATTTCTTTGGGCGTATCAGCTTGATGGCAAAGGTGTTCCAGTCCTGTTTTGTGGATCATTGGCGCATTGGCTATACAAAAACGTCCGGAGAAAAGCGATGCCAGAAGTTTTAGCTTCAACCCGGTATCCTGAAAAGTGGGGATCAAACAAATGTGCGAATTCTGAATCAGGTTTTCCATTTGTTCATTTCCGGGATTTGAAACCAGTTGAATGTTAGTGAGTTTCTGTATTTTTTGAATTAGTCTTTCCGAAGGATTTTTTCCGGCAATAATAACCGGCTGACTAATTTTTGAAAAAACATGCTGAATCAGGTATTCAACTGCCTGAATATTTTCTGATACCGAAAGGTTTCCATGAAACAAGATGTATTTGCCGCGACCTTCTCTCGATTTGATTTCGTTGAACGGATGAAAAGCCGGAATGAAATGCGAGTTGCCAAATTTTTGGTCGAAATATAAATTGTCGTTTGGCGAAATGCAAAGCAAGTGAGAAGCGTTTTTAAGTACACTTTCGTACCGTTTTAATTTGCAAGCCTCCATCCTGAAGAATACTTTTTTGAAAATATTTTGCTCAGCTTGGTACAAGTTCAGGTAGTATTCGTGTTCCACATTGTGAGTTCGAACTAGTTTTAGATGGCTTTTTAATGCCGGATTGTCAAGGAGTAAACACGTGTGAAGCCCTTCGAATAAAATAGGGGCATTGTTAGATGATAAGTTATTTAATAACTGATCGTTATTGCGTGTAATTGCAATGTATGGTTTAGTTGATAATTGGTAGCGAATGCCGTGTTTTCGTGGGTAATAAAAAACCTTCGCGCAGTACTTTTCAAGCTCGGCTGCCTGTGGACGGTTGTATTCAAAGCAATGAAGGTAAATTGAAACACCACTTTCAGCAAGTGCTTTAATTTTGTAGAAAATATCTATCACCCCGCCATAATCGGGAGGATAAGGAATATTAAAAGCAACCAATTGAAGAGCTGTTTCCAATGCTGTAATTTTATTCTAAATATAAAAGAAAAACCACGAACCGACAATCGATTCGTGGTTTTCTATTTGTTTGAAAAGTATGCTCTTGTTTTTCTATTTTTCAGACTTCCGACTTCGGTCTTCCATCTTCCCGCTTTTACTCTTCGTTGAGTTTTACTTCACCATAACGGCTTTCGATCACAACACTACCACCGCCGCTTCCAACGGTTCCGTCAAGCGAGAATTTTGTGTTTTCGCGAATTTTACTCCCCTTGTACCGATCAGTAGGATATTTCACATCGCAATAGCTGCAATCGGCCTTAAGCTTGTAGTTAAGTTCGTTTAACCCGATTTTGATGCCACCATAACTGTTTGCGATACGAATTTTGTCGAATCTGGATCCCACTTTTTCAATCCTGACAGATCCGTAGCCCGTATCGAGGTCTAAACTCTCGGTTAATGTGCCGATTTTGTAATTGGTGTATTTGGATATCGATTTCAATTTGCCAATTTCGTCGATGTTAATGCCGTCATACTTCGAATCCAATGTCAGGCTGGATGATTTGCCAAGATTCAATGTAGAATATTTGGAGTCCAATACAACGTGACTAATTTCGTCAGCATACAATTTAGAATACTTGATTTCCATGTTGGCGTCATTTACTGTTTCCAGCGTTGCTTTTCCATAGCCCAAAACAATCTTTATCGGGCTTCCGGCAGGTGATTTCATTTTCCCGGCTGTCATCGATCCATAGCTAACGTCAAACGAACCTTTTGCTTCCAATTCGTTAATCACAACATTCCCGTATTTGTTCGTGATGGTCAAATCCCTGTCTTTTGGAATATTGATGAGGTAATCAATTGAAAATGAATTATTCCCTTTGAAATTTTCCTCGATTTCAGTTTCACCTATCACTTGGCTGCCACTTTTCTGAAGGCTGATGTGTATCTTATCCATCAGGGCTTTTGCCCGGCTTTCAGAGGCATTGTCGATGGTAATCAGTACTTTAATCGTAATTGAATCGCCTCCCATGTCGATGACTTTTACTTCACCAAATTTGTTGGTAATTTGTAATCCTGTAATTCCACTTTTTGGCCAGCCTTTCCGGTATTGTTTGTTGAATTCGGCTCCTGTAGCATTGACTAAAAGCGTTGAAAATAACAGGATTGCAAGGGTAAGGTTAAATATTGATTTCATTGTGTAAACGTTTATGTTGTTTTACTTCCTTTAATTTGTTGATAACCAATGATAATACATTCATTCTCGACTGGTAGTATTCAAGCATCGCATTTATAACTCGCTCGTCATCAGGATTTGCTTTCAGGTCTTCGATCAATTTTTGATACATCTGGTCAAACTCTTTTTGTTCCTTCAGCATCATTTTTTGTTCCGATTCTGTGATCAAACCTTCTTTTTCGAACACAGCCAGTTGTTTAATGTCTGTTTGTATCGCATTGGTGTAGTAAAATTCAACTTCGCGGTATTCAGGCGAAATTGAACCCAGAGAGAGAGTTTCTTTCTTTTCAGGAGTTAACCAAATGCGTGCCTGATTGACTACCAGTAGCGCAAAAACTACGATGGCAGCAACTTTCAGTACCATTTGAAAATCGAATTTCCGGGTTGGTTTCGATGCTTTCTGAAGCCGGGCTTCAAATCGTTCAAAGTGACCTTCCAGTGGTTCTTCGTTCTGAAAAGAATGTTGGTTATTTAAGATTAATCTTTCTAATTCGTCTTTCATGACATGTAAGTTTCAGGTTTCAAGTTCCGGATTGCGTGGTACGGGCTTTATCTCTATGCCCCATGCTCCATGCTTTTCCCAAATCTTCAAATTATCTCATTTTCAAATCATTTTTAATTGTATTCAAACAATTCTTCTTTGTGCAACATCTCCCGAAGTTTCAGCTTGGCTCGTAAATATTGCGATCGCGATGAAACATTGGTAATGCCGAGAATTTGCGAAATTTCTTCATGGTCATATCCTTCAAGTAAATAAAGGTTCAAAACCACTCTGTAGCCATCGGGCAACCGTTGAATGGCCTTTTTTAATTGCTCCATCTGAATTTCTGAAATTTCAAGCCCAACAGGTTCTTCGTCAGGAATTTTTTCATTCAGTTCTTCAAATTTCACTTTTCGCTTTTTCAGTTGATCCAATGAACGGTTAATCACAATTTTCTTCAGCCAGGCGCCAAAGCTCACTTTCCCTTCGTAGCTGTCAATCTTTGTAAACGCTTTTAAAAAGGCTTCCTGCATTACATCTTCAGCTTCAACTGCATTGCCAACCATGCGCAGACAAACGTTGTACATGGGCTTGTAATAAAGCTTATAGAGCTCAAATTGTGCCTGAGTATCGCCTTTCCGGCACCTTTCAATCGCATCATGATGAATATTTGGGTACTGCGTTTCCAAGTATTTGAATTTGTTTTCTGATTGAATGACGATAGTCAAATTAGGAATGTTGCATGAAAGTGAAAAAAACTGGCAAATATGAATTGTGTTAATTTGGATTATCGGCCATATATTCCATCAGATGAATCAATTGCGATTCGTCTTTTGTATCGATTTTGTTCGATTTTATGAAGTCAATTACTTGCTGCGATATAGGTTGTAATGTTTTAATCAGTTTTTTTTGCGAATAAACCAAATGTGCCATACCATTGCCATAGATCAAATAAAACTGGGGTGGTAGTTTCTCAAACCGCAGGGAATCGTTCGGGTTTGTTTTATCCGAAGGTGACTTAACGACGACCTGATCCTTTCTTAATAGTTGATAATCCCCTTCATACAATACCTGAAAGAAACCGTAGTCGATATTTTTGGGTTTCATATATTTGGCGTAGACAAATATCTTACCACCCATTTTTATTCGCTGTATTTCCGATGGAAATCCAATAGCGAGAATCTTTCCATCTTTCTTAAATTCCATGTTGTTGTTATAGAGGTTGAATCTTAACGGCACATCCTTTATTTCGACACCATTGGTTTTTAAAATGTATGATTTCTGAAATTGCCTATCGAGAAATGGACTTCCTGCAATGTCTTTTTCTTCCAAAAGTTTCTTTTCGTGGTTCTGGTTTATAAAATTTAACTTTGCGACTTCGTATCCTACATCTTTCGTTTCTGAATAATCTTTAACCTGTCCAAATACTTGCCCTGTCCATATTAATGCCGAAAGAATGATCAAAACCGTTTTCATATTGTTTATTTTTAACGAATATTATTTCAGGTACAGGAAATTTTGATTTTTTATTGTTTGTTAAATATAGAAAAGATGTCGCACAATCATGAACATACAGGCCGAAATCTGGCAATAACCGTTATCCTGAATGGAATTATCACTATTGGTCAGTTTGCCGGTGGTATTATCTCTGGTAGTTTGGCTCTGATATCGGATGCCTTACACAATCTTAGCGACGTAATTTCGGTAATTTTAGCTTATTTGGCGCACCAAATCGGACTTCGGCCACAAACACAGAAATCAACATTTGGCTACAAAAGAGCCGAAATACTGGCTGCATTCATAAATGCAATCACATTGATAGCCATTTCGGTTTATTTGATGGTTGAGGCTGTAAAAAGGTTTCTAAATCCGAAGGAAGTTGATTATATCTGGATGCTGGGGCTTGGAATTTTAGGAATTATCGCCAATGGATTGTCGGTTTTGATTCTTCATCACAACAAAGATGAGAATCTGAACATCAGAGCGGCATATTTGCATTTGATTGGTGATGCATTAACTTCTGTGGCAGTTGTTGTTGGGGCTGTTTGTATTTGGCTTTTCCATATTTACTGGATCGATCCGCTGGTTACTGTGTTAATCAGCATTTATATTTTTGTACATACATTTACAATCCTGAAAGAAAGCGTTGGAATTTTAATGCAGTTTTCTCCATCTGAAATTGATCAGGAGGATGTTATTTCCGCGATGGAAGAAATTGTTGAAATACGAAACGTTCATCATGTGCATTTATGGCAATTGGCCGATCATCAGATTTACTTTGAAGCGCATCTGGAATTGATTGAAAATTATCCGGTCTCGGATACATTAAACATCAATAAAAAAGCAAAACAACTATTAAACAGTCGATTTGGTATCACTCATACCACTTTTCAGTACGAATATAATTCAGGAGATGGCTGCAAATGTTAGACATCGATTCAGAGAATAAATAGTGAAGTAATCCAGATACATGCAAAAACGGTTGTGCCCATAACGATAGTTGCACTCGAATAAACTTTTAAAGTTATGTTGGTATCCAATTCAGAAAATTTTGTAACCACCCAGAAATAAGAATCGTTTGCATGTGAAATCATCATTGATCCGGCTCCCATAGCCAAAGTCGCAAACAATCTTCCAGATTCGGTATCCAGACCCAGCAAAGAGAGCATTGGTGCAACAAAGGATGCAGTGGTAATAATTGCGACAGTTGAAGAGCCTTGCGCTGTTTTCATGAAAAAGGCAATCAGAAATGGTACAGCTATGCCTAAGCCAGTTTGACTGAGAAATTTACCCGCTTCCAGTCCGATACCAGTTTCTTTAATGACCATTCCAAACATACCACCAGCTGCAGTGACAATCAGAATTGGTCCGGCTTTCTCAATGGCTGTTTCAAAAATGCCATTTAGTTTTTCCCGATTTAAATCTTTCAGAAGTAAGTATGAAAAAAGCATTCCAACAAAAAGGGCGATAATGGGTTGTCCGATGAAAAGTACTATTTTGAAGAAATAGATTTGGTCTTTCCAGCCAAATACTGAAAATAATGACGCCAATGTAATTAGCAGTATTGGTACAATTACAGGTAAAATTGATAGAAGAGGAGAGGGGAGTTCTTCATCAGTTAACTCCTTGTTTGACTGTTCATATTGTGCCGGTCTGTACCCCTTGTTTTTTGTCATTTTTTTAGTCCAGAAAAATGCAGCCAAAGCCCCTGGTATTGCAAATGCTATTCCCCATAAGATGAAATTACCAATATTCACATTCATGATGCCTGCAGCCGCCAAAGCGCCAGGATGAGTAGGTACGAGACAATGGACAGAATACAGCGAACAGGCAAGAACAACCGCAATAAACGGCATGGCAATTTTTGTTTTGGCACTGAATGATTTAGCCAAACCACTAAGTATAATATATCCAGAATCGCAGAAAATAGGTAAGCCTGCCAAAAAACCAGTAATTCCTAGTGCTGCCGGCGCTCGCTTGTCTCCTGTTTTTGAAAGCAGGTAGCTGGCGATACTCAAAGCTCCTCCACTTTTTTCCAATACGATAGCGATGACAGCACCGAATATGATTAGAAAACCGATTGATCCCATCGTATTTCCAAACCCATCTTTTAAAATTTTCAAGATGTCGGCATTTGGGAGAGCTACCAGAGCCAATAAAAGGGATACCAGAAAAAGCGAAATGAAAGCATTTATCTTTAGTCTGGAGGTCAGAATAATAATACTTACTATGCTTGAAATTACAAGAATAGAGGTAGTTAAAGTGCTCATTTCGAGATGGAATTTAGTTGTTAGCTTTGCCTAAATTTAAGATTAGCTGATGCTGTTTTACCAACTGTATGACAAACATAACACAAATTTATCTTGTTTTAACAAGCACATCTATTTTGGATTTGCGAGCCAGGTATGATCAGATTTTAGTGCCTCAATGAATATCAAAATAGAAAGGTAATTAATTTATAATTAGTTTATTAGCTGTAGTTCTTTTTCAATTAATGAAAAGGTGGCTGCTGAAACCGGAACGTTTGGTAATCGTACCTGATTTTTTACGGTTCCCATTATTTCCATCAAGGCTTTAACTCCGGCAGGACTTCCTTCTTTGAAGATGAGTTTCAGCATTTCAGCCATTTCTAAATGTAACTGAGTGGCAAGAGGCATGTTTCCTTCGAGCGATGCACGCGTTAACTGGCTTAATTTTTTAGGTAATGCATTGGCAATAACTGAAATTACTCCAATTGAGCCGATGACAATAGAGGGTAGGGTCAAGCCATCGTCGCCTGAAATAACCTTAAAATAGCTTGGTGCTTCATTGATAATCTTTGTAAATTGAGCTAAAACGCCGCATGCCTCCTTAATTCCAACCACTTTTTCAGAAAGTTGTGCAATGCGAAGTGTGGTTTCGGCTTCCATATTTACGCCGGTACGACCAGGTACATTGTACAAAATGACTGGAACCGGACTCGCTTCAACAACAGCTTTAAAATGTTGGAAAAGACCTTCTTGTGTGGGTTTGTTGTAATATGGAGTTACCGAAAGAATGGCATCAATACCTTCAAAATTGTAGTTCTGAATGGATTGAACCAACCCAAGTGTATTGTTGCTGCCAATTCCAACTACAATTTTTAAACGTCCGGCATTTTTTTCAATGACAAAACGTACGATTTCCTTTTTTTCTTCATCCGAAAGGGCGGGGGTTTCACCTGTGGTTCCAAGTACCACCAAATAATCAATTCCTCCTGAAATCTGATTTTCAATTAATCTTTCCAATGCGCTGTAATCAACGCTCATATCTTCATTAAAAGGAGTTATCAATGCTACTCCGGCTCCCGTAAATGGATGTGTCATTCTATCGTTGTTTTATTAATCCGTTTTAAATAATACAAAATTTGTTCAGCCAATTGGTTCGCTTCTGGTTTTTCCTGAAATTCAATATTTAGGTCGAAATAATTTGTCGAACCACCCGCATAACCAACCTTAAATGTCGCCTCTGACAAGGCAGTTGCATAAACCATTGGAAAACTTTTCTGCCCGGTTATGTCAATCAGAATGTCAAATTTCTGGCGTATAAAATCCTCGACCAACTGCGTTTTTGGAATTTCGAGCCACCAGCTTGTTTGTTTTCTCGAAAAACCATTGATTTCTTCAGGAATAACAGCCTTCTTTAATGGGAAGTAACAAAGTCCACCAGCCTTAATTCCAGCCAGGTAAAGTTCATTTTTAACCTTGATAAAAGCCTCCTTCTGATCAATTTCCCATAGGATTCCAACAGTTTGAGCAGAATCAAGATTGACCACTTTTTTTTCCCTGACCACTAAATTCAATTTCGAATTCAGTATCCGATTGGCAAGCTTTGATTTTATTCCCATAATTTTGTGCAAAAATAACAATTCGTTTGTTTTACGATGTTTAAAAATGCTAAAAGTTTTAGATTGAAAGTATAAAGCTTAATAAAATGATAATCTATTACTTTTAGTCGATCATCTTTAGGAAGTCGTCCTCTGAGATAATCGGGATGTTTAACTTTTCGGCCTTTTCGAGTTTACTCGGGCCAATGTTGTTTCCTGCCAACAAATAATTGGTATTCTTCGAGATGGAACTTACATTTTTCCCTCCGTTCTGTTCAATCATTTTCTTCAGATCGTCGCGCGAGTTCTTCTCGAATGTCCCGGAAATGATGATTGACAGGCCATTTAGTTTATCCGATCGATTGGCCAGACTTTCTTCATTCAGGTGCATTTGGAGTCCTTTTTCCTTTAAGCGTTCCACTAATTTCACATTTTCAGGATTCGAAAAGTAGAGTTGAACGCTTTCAGCGATTCGTCCGCCGATCTCGTCAATGGCAGTCAATTCTTCAAAACTGGCTTTTTCAATGTTCTCAATATTGATCAACCGGTTGGCCAGTATTTTGGCGACAGTTTCGCCTACAAAACGGATTCCAAGCGCAAAAAGTACTTTCTCAAATGGAATGTTTCGCGATTCGTCCAGGCTTTTGAGTATCCGGTCAGCTGATTTGTCGCCTAAACGATCAAGTTTGCTAATCTGTTCCTTTTGTAAATCGTACAAATCGGCAATATTGTGGATGAGATTTTCATTGTACAGTAGATCAATCGTTTCGGCGCCAAGTCCATCAATGTTCATGGCTTTGCGGCCAATGAAATGCTCCATTTTTCCTTTGATTTGGGGCGGACAGCCATCTTCATTAGGACAATAATGCGCAGCTTCACCCTCTTTTCGGATTAAGGCAGTACCACATTCCGGGCAATTTCGGATAAAATCAACCCGTTGTGCCATTGGGTGCCGAGATACTGGATTAACTCCGGTAATTTTTGGAATGATTTCGCCGCCTTTTTCCACAAAAACAGTATCGCCCAAATGCAAATCCAAATTGCGGATGATGTCGGCATTGTGTAACGATGCTCGTTTTACGGTTGTTCCGGCCAGTTGTACAGGATTGAGATTGGCTACCGGAGTAACTGCTCCAGTACGGCCAACCTGATAGGAAACCGACTGTAGAATCGTACTTGCCTGCTCTGCTTTGTATTTGTATGCGATCGCCCAACGTGGTGATTTGGCTGTTGTTCCAAGGTACGACTGCAAACTCAATGAATTTACCTTAATCACAATGCCGTCAGTAGCTACTGGTAATTCAAATCGTTTAGTATTCCATTTTCGGATGAAAGCAATAACTTCATCGATATTCTGACATTTTATCGTATCAGGAGAAATCTTGAAACCCCATTCACGGGCGGCTTGCATGTTTTCCAGATGACCATCTGTTGGTAGATTTTCGCCCAGCAAATAATAAAAATAGGCATCTAGTTTTCGTTCAGCAACAACCGACGATTTTTGCGATTTTAATGTTCCGGATGCCGCATTTCGAACATTGGCAAACAATTGTTCGCCTTCTTCTTCGCGTTCCTGGTTGATCCGATCGAATTCAGAAAACGGGAGAAGAATTTCACCCCGAATTTCGAATTCCGCAGGATAACCTGATCCTTTCAATTTCAGGGGAATGCTTTTGATTGTCCGAACATTGGCGGTTACATCGTCGCCAAAAGCGCCGTCGCCGCGGGTAATTGCCTTGTCAAGCTCTCCGTTTTTGTAGCGCAAGCTGATCGATGTTCCATCGTATTTCAGTTCACAAACGTATTCGAAAGGCAGGTCGGTGAGTTTCCGTATTTTTTGGTCGAAGTCACGCAATTCTTCTTCGGAATAGGAATTGGAAAGCGAAAGCATCGAATATTGATGTTTAACCTGTTGAAACTCTTTATTCAGGTCACTTCCAACGCGTTGGGTAGGTGAATTTGAATTGAAAAATTCAGGGTTTTCCGTTTCCAGTTTCTCCAGTTCTTTCATCAACATGTCAAACTCCTGATCACTTATAACAGGCTGTGATAAAATGTAATAACGATAGTTATATTCTTCAAGAGTTGAACGCAGTTCAGTTATTCTTTTTTCGATATCTTCTTTGGTCATTTTTCAAAAATTTGCACTAAAATACAAAAAAGAAAGTGCCTGTATCATTCGAAAAACACTTTCAGGATCAAGTTGTTTTTTTGAAAACTAGTTTTTTCAAAATAAAAAACTGTCATTCAGGCTCTTTGTCTAAGACCCAAATGACAGTTCCTGAAGAAAACGGAATCTGTTTACTTGTTTTTGAACTTTCCCTGAAGTAAAAATGAAACTACCAGTCCAATTCCGCCAAAAAGGAAAATCATTGAAAAATAGGCAGCAGTTTCGTCCATTCCTGATTCGGTCAGGAAATAACCAGCGATGATGCCCAAAGCAATTCCGATCAGGAAAAGACCCGACTTAAATGTTGTGTAGCCAGAACTTTCTGTAGGTTTTGCTTTAAAAAGATCGGGACTTGCACCTTTCTCGATTAATGCCAGGCGTTCTTTGTTCCTTGTGGTTAGATGGACATACAATGATGCAAATACCAGAGCAAAGAAAGCAAACGGGATTAGAACTCCTAAAATTTCGACTTGCATAATATTAAATTTAAAGTGTTTAATTGTTTTCGAACTTGCCAGTATGACGCAGGTATTTTGCATCGGTTACAAAATTTTTCAAAAAAGTGGGAAGTGCCTAAAGTGAGCTAAAGTTAGGAGTTGAAAATAGTTGCGGGTTACGGGTTTCAAGTTTCATGAACAGCTTCCGGCCTGTCTATTAATAAGCCTGCCTGAATAGAAGAGAAATCCATTGGACGAAAATTTTCATTCTTAGCCATTTATCAATTTAACTATTTAACCCTATTTTTCTACATCTTCAAATCTTCAAATTTCCAAATCCTCGAATATCTTTAGTTGTTTTTTTCTTTGAATACTGTAACCGCTTTTAAGAATCTGCGTCTATTACCTTAGAATGAATAAAATCGATGACATATACTACATTGAGGCTGTCAGGAAAGGCAATGTGCAGGCATTCTCATTTCTGGTTGAGAAGTATCAGAAACTGGTATATACATTGGCTTTAAAATTACTGAAGAAGCCTGAAGAGGCTGAGGAAATGGCTCAGGATACCTTTATTAAGGCATTTCAAAAGCTTGATAGTTATGAAGGTAAATCGAAATTTTCGACCTGGTTATACAGTATTACCTATAATGCATGTATTTCTGAATTAAGAAAGCGGAGGATTGAATTTAAATCGCTCGACGATCGGCAAATATCTGATCAGGATGAACAGAAAATGCATGATTATTACAGGGAGACCAAAAAAGAAGATCAGGAAAAATATTTGAATTTGGCTCTGGCAAAATTGCCGGAAGATGATCAGGTATTAGTCACTCTTTATTATTACGAGAATCAATCGATGGATGAGATAAGCCAGATTACAGGATTGACAGTAAGTAATATAAAAGTAAAGATTCATCGGGCAAGGAAACGAATGTATGTTCTGCTTCACGAAATGCTGAAAGAAGAAGTTTATTCTTTGATGTAGGTTGGACGATGATGAATTTAAATTGTATTTGAATTTGAAAATATTGATATTTGAAACCATGAATAAGCTTGACAAACAATTCGAACAAATGATGAAGGGAGCAAAAATTGACTCTCCTTCGGAAGATTTCAGGATTAAGGTGATGAGCAGGATTTTGGCTGAAGCAGCCGTGATACGGCGACCTTTGTTGCAGGACTACAAGCCGGTAATCAGTAACCGTACCTGGATCGTTTTAAGTGGAATCTTTGTTGCCCTGGTGTCTTTTGTTATTTTTCAGGCCATAAATGCAGCTCCATCGCAAGTCGATCAGGGTACTTTATCAACCTTGGCAGATTCTATGTCGAAGGTAAATACATCTTTGGTGAAGAAGGGATTTGGTTTATTTTCCTCTATCCCAACAGTAGCCTATTTAATTGTACTGGCTTCATTATCACTATGGACACTCGATTCATTTCTATCAAAACTAAAACATCATCCATCCAACATCGAATAACCGATTAGGGGGCAAGTCGGAAAATATCCCATGCTCCGCTTGATTTTTGAAACGCAATCCGGTCGTGCAGGCGATTTGAGCGTCCCTGCCAGAATTCAAAATATTCAGGGCGAATAAGGAAACCACCCCAATGAGGTGGTTTTATAATTTCGTGATCCTGAAAATAGTGCTGATAATGACTGAAGTTTTTGTCCAAAATCCCACGGTCTGAAATTACCTGACTTTGCGGTGAAGCCCATGCACCAAGCTGACTGTCTATTGGACGTGACTTGAAATAATCCACAGAATATTCTTCCGGAATTCGTTCAGTAACGCCTTTAATCCGAACTTGTCTTTCCATTTTAGACCAGAAAAAATTAACGGCAACATTGGGGTTTGCTGTTACTTGACTCCCTTTTTTGCTGTTGTAATTGGTGAAAAATACCAATCCTTCTGAGTTAATCTCTTTCAAAAGAACCACTCTTGAATCAGGAAAACCTTTGGCATCAACAGTTGAGAGCACCATGGCTGTTGGTTCCGGATTTTTCTCTTTGATGGCCGATTTCAACCATTCTTCTAATTGCCTGAAAGGATCTGAGTTGATTGTTTCTTCGGTGAGCTCAGATTTCTGATAATTGGTGCGTAAATCTCTTAGCATATTCAAACAGTTGTGGTTTTCTATGCACTATAAAACAAGGGAAAATCAGTTTTGTTAACTCCGGAATATATGTAGTTAAACCTGATGCGCTTGATGACTATTCTGAAAGTATCAATTCCGCTTGGTATCCGGCTGTTTTCATCACCGAAGTGATTTCTTCTGCACTAATTTCTTCAGTTTCTACAGTCATGATTTTGAGTGGATCTGTGGTGTCAACATTCCAGCTAATTATGCCTTTTAACTGATTCAAGTGCGGAGTTACGGTGGCGATACAACCACCACATTTTACATTGGTTTTGAATTTTAATGTGTTCATTTTTTTTGAGTTTTTAAGTTTATTTTGAATTTATATATAGAGTTCCTAAGTTTTCAGACCGTTACCAACTGTAACGACTCCAACAACTATTCTATGTCCAACTTCCTAAATTTCAGTCGTAAACTATTGCTGACCACTGATACTGAACTCATGGCCATTGCAGCTCCAGCAATCATCGGGTTGAGTAGATATCCGGTGAATGGATAAAGCAATCCGGCAGCGATTGGAATACCGATGATGTTGTAAATAAATGCCCAGAAAAGGTTTTGTTTGATGGTTCGGATGGTTTGTTTCGAGAGTTCGATCGCTGTTGAAATGTATTCCAATCTTGACGAAACGATGGTCATTTTGGCCACATCCATCGCGATATCAGAACCGCTGCCCATGGCAATACTCACATCGGCCTGCGCCATAGCGTGCGAATCGTTGATCCCATCACCGGCCATGGCAACCACCTTTCCTTGCTGCTGAAGGTTTTTGATGTATTCGGCTTTGTCTTCTGGCAAACAACTTGCCTTAAAAATGTCAATTCCGGATTTTTTGGCTACTGAACTAGCCGTGTGTTCATTGTCGCCGGTAAGCATATGAATTTCAATGCCGCTCCGTTTCAGCTTTTCAATAGCTGCACGCGATGAATCTTTTATCGGATCGGTAATGCCGATAATGGACAGAATTTGATTTTCTGCGCCAAAGAAAAGAACGGTTTTGGCCTGTACCTGCAAAGCGTCAGCAGTTTTTTTATCTTCCGGGGTGAGCTGAATTCCAAATTCATTCATCAAGAGTTCATTTCCAACAGCATATTTCGAATTCTGAACTGTTGCTAAAACTCCTCTTCCGGTTTTACTTTCGAAATGATTTAGTGGAATTGTTTGCACTCTTTCATTTCGTAAAACTCCGGAAATTGCTTCAGCTAGTGGATGTTCCGATTGTGATTCGATACTCAGCAAGATTGATTTCAATACATCTGAATTTTCGTTTTTCCACAGAAAATCGGTTACCTGAGGTTTTCCTTCAGTAATGGTTCCGGTTTTATCTAACACCAGCACGTTTATTTTGTGAGCCAGTTCCAGTCCATCGGCGTCTTTAATGAGGATGCCCAGTTCGGCACCGCGCCCGATTCCAACCATAATTGCGGTCGGAGTGGCCAAACCCAACGCACATGGACAGGCAATAATCAGAACGGAAACCATCGTGAGCAAAGCCTGTGGTAGCGCATTTTCGCCTCCCAACACCATCCAAGTGACAAAGCTGAAAATTGAAATCGAAATAACTACAGGAACGAAAATCGAAGCTACTTTGTCGACCAGTTTCTGAACCGGAGGCTTGCTTCCCTGTGCTTCCTGAACCATGCGAATGATACGGGCAAGCAGAGTTTCGCTACCTACTTTTTGAGCCTCCATTACAAAACTGCCTTTCTGGTTGATGGTTCCGGCGAAAACAGAGCTGCCTGCTGATTTCTCAACAGCCAATGGTTCGCCAGTAATCGAACTTTCGTCAACAAACGAAGTTCCTTCAAGTAAAACACCGTCAACCGGAATGCGTTCGCCGGGCTTTACACGAAGTTTATTCCCGATTTTAACTGCCGAAATGGGCTGAATTGATTCAATTCCAAAGTTCTCAACCAGCGTGACGGTATCGACCTGCAAGCCCATCAGTTTTTTGATGGCCGATGAAGTGTTGGCTTTGGCGCGTTCTTCCAACATTCGTCCCAATAAAATAAATACGATGATGACTGCCGATGCTTCGAAATACACTGGGGGATGACTGTCTCCAAACATCAGGAAATGTGGAAAAACCGTATTGAAAAGGCTGAATGTCCATGCTATTCCGGTGCTTAATGCCACCAGCGTGTCCATGTTGGTCTTGCCATGTTTGATTTGCTTGAAAGCTGTGATGTAAAAGCTTCTTCCGAACCAGAAAACAACCGGAGTTGAAAGTACAAGCATGATCCAGTTGGCAAATGGAAGGTTCATCATGAACATACCAATAATCACAACCGGTAAAGTAAGGATTGCTGAAAAAATGGTTTTTTGTTTCAGAACCGCCGATTCGTGTTGCTTGATTTCTTCTTGCTGATCAGCTTCTTTTTCGTCTGAAATAAGATCATACCCAATGGATTGAATGACTTCGCGAAACGATTTTGGATTGGTGATTTCAGGATTATATTCAACCCAAACGCTGGATGCAGCAAAATTGACGGATGCATTGATGACACCTCGCTGAGCCTTCAGCATACTTTCGACACTAATTGCACATGAAGCACAGCTCATGCCGGTAACCGGAAAATTATTTTTGACTGTTGTTGCCATGACTTTATCTTTTTAGCAAAGTTAGAGGTCGGAGGCAACGAAAGTTTTATATAATTCCGTTATAAGTTTATAAAATTTACTGATTATACCAGGTCAAGCGGGATGCGTTTATTCTCTTTTATCTGTTTGAAGTGCTTGGGAGTGAGCCCGGTGATCTTTTTAAATTGCGCAGAAAGGGCCGACACGCTGCTATATCCAAGCTCCCAGGCAATCTCACTTAGGGTGAGTTCGTCGTAAACCAGCAATTCTTTCACCCGCTCAATTTTTTGGCTAATAATGTATTTTTCGATGGTAACTCCGGTAACTTCCGAAAAAAGGTTGCTCAGGTAGTTGTAATCCTTATTCAGTTTTGATTCGATGTATGCCGAATAATTTATCTTGATGTCTTCTTCATTTTTGTAGCGAATCAGTTCAATAACCAGCGTTTTAATTTTCTCAATGAGCTTACTTTTAGCATCGTCGATAAGCTCGAACCCGAATCCAGTGAGTTTTTTGCGTAAATTATCAAGTTCATCTTCTCCGATTGAACCTGCTGTTTCAACCTCACCTAAGGAGATGTGAAGCGGAGGATAATTCAATCCTTCGAACACTTGTTGCACCACCATAATGCAGCGGTTGCAAACCATATTTTTGATGTAAAAATTCATGGCTGATACGTAATGCCCTCTTATTTCTTTCTGATTTTCATATAAATACCAATAACTACAACAAGAATTGCAATGCCAATAATCAAGCCCCAGCCCAATCCATTTTCCATTCCCCAACCATTATTCATTCCGTTCATCATGTAATTTCTCCTAAACTATAAAATTAGATTTTCATTCCTAAATTCAACCTTCTACTCTGGATGAGTTTTCAATGATCGAAGGTGTGAACACTGAGTCAGAAAATGTTACACAATTCAGGAATAGAGTTACATCATTCACACATTTAGAGTTTTAACGATTGATAAAACGAACTGATCCGATGATTTCGATTCATCGGATCAGTATAAAATATGGTTTGAAAACAGCAATACAAGCTTAAACCAACCCAAATGATTCGACCCCCGTATGCAATGATTCAATCACCCGCTCGAGTTTCGTTTTAATTTCTGCCGCAAGTTTGGCAAGTTTAGGATTTTCAACGGCCATCATCGATGCAATTGGGTCAACGGCTGCCACCTCGATTACATTTTTGCCCAATTCCTGTATAATCACATTACAAGGAAGCATAGTTCCAATTTTGTCTTCGCTTTGCAGCGCTTTGTAGGCGTAGGCCGGATTACACGCGCCCAGAATGGTATATCTTCTGAAATCGACATCCAGTTTTTCTTTTAGCTTTTCGTGGATATTAATTTCTGATAACACTCCAAATCCTTCAATTCCAAGTGATTCTTTCACCCGATCAATAGCCTGTTCAAAAGTAGCGTCGATTTTTTTACTGATGTAGTACTTCATAGTTTCTAGTTTTTATCATGTTTACATCATAACAAACCTATTGGGCATTAGTTTTATTTTCGGTACAAACAACACTCCGGAAGTTCCTTGTAAACATCATCAGTCGCTTTATATTTCTCAGTATCGTGACCAACTTTGGCTATTGCTTTCTGTATCCCATCCGAATTTGTCCTTTTGCCATCAAACTCAACATGAAGCATTTTGGTTTCTGTGCTCCAATCGGCTAAAGTTACTCCTGAAACCGATTTGGCGGCTGTTTCAATCCGGTCTTTACACATCTCACAGTTTCCAGAAACCTTGATTTGTATTTTAGTGAGGGTTTCACTTGGAGTGAAGCCCTCACTTGTTTCTGACGTACTTCCCATATCCATTCCCGGCATTGATGATACTTTGCCACCTTCCTGCCTGTCTGCCGAAGATTTATCGGAGGCGGAATTCATCATGCTCGGTTTGCCTTCCAGTTGGGCGGCTGCATCAACACTAAATGCTCCTTCAGTAACAATTTCTTCTCCATCCATCAGTCCACTGGTCACTACAATGCTATTTCCAAGTTTCGGTCCCAGTTCAATTTCACGGAGTTTAAATATGGGATCATCACCCGGCTGTTTGACGTAAACTACCGAACGTTTGCCGGTCCAAAGGACGGCTGAACCGGGAATAACCAACTTATCTTTAAATTCATTGAGGTTCGATTTTACGATTCCGGTAGCAAACATTTCGGGCTTTAGTTTTGCTCCCGGATTACTCATTTCTAATCTTACTTTGGCTACGCGGTTCACAGGATCAATCACCGGATCGATGAACATGATTGTTCCCGAATAAGCAACTCCCGGCAACGCCTGAATGGTAAAATCTACCTTATCTCCTTTTTTCAGGAAAGGTAGATCGCTTTCGTAAGCATCGAACAAGATCCAAACCCGCGAAAGATCAGAAACTTCATAAAGAACTGAACCCTGACTAACGTAGTCGCCATTATTGACTCTGCGGGCAGTAACAATTCCGCTGGCAGTCGATTCCACTTCCATATTGGTCCGTACTTTGTCCGAATTTTCGATTTCTTCAATTTGTTTATCAGTTAACTTCCACTGTCGCAGCTTCTCTTTTGCCGCTTCGTAGATTTCGGGCTGAGATTGTTTTGTTTTGGCTGCTTCGAGCAATTCCTGCTGTGCAGTAATGAGTTCAGGAGAATAAATTAGGGCTAATGGCTGACCTTTTGCAATCATTTCACCGGTGAAGTTCACCATCAGCTTTTCTATTCTTCCGGGAATATATGCAACCTGGTTTTTCAGCAAACGCTCGTCAGCCTGAACTTTTCCATAGAGACGAAGTTCTTTAACCGGATTTTGTGTACTTACAATGGTGGTTAATACATTGGCCAAAGCAGCCGATTCTTTTGTGAAATGCACTACTCCGGAATCTGAATCTGAAGCGCTGCTTTGAACGAGCGGAATGAGGTCCATGCCGCAGATAGGGCATTTACCTGGTTCATCCATCCTGATTTGCGGATGCATGGAGCAAGTCCAGATTTCAGCTTTTTTTTCTTCAACCGAATGATTATGTGTTTCTTCCTTTTTATATGAAGAATGAAAAACAGCCCATCCGATAAACAGTCCGATTACGATAAAAAAACTGTTTCGAAAAAATTGATTTGAAAATATCTTTTTCATGTGATCTGTTTTATTGAATTTGTGAACAAGCCATCAGGCGTTTAATCCAGGCAATGGCTGTATTATTGTCCGAAATCGCTTCTATTTTCTTTAACTCATAATCGAGTGTTTGTTGTCGAACTCGAAGAACATCAGTCAAATCCGAACCTGAAACTGAGAAACTTTTCTGGAGGATATTCAGTGATTTTTCAGCCAATTCATATTGATTCCGATAGAGTTTCATCCTGCGCTGTGCATCCTGATAGAGCTGAATGGCTTCATAATATTCTGTTTGTAAAGAATTGGCGGTCGCCTGATAACCTTGCTTGTTCGCCGTTTTCATCAGTTCAACTTCTTCGCGCATGGCTTTATACTTTTTTCGGTAAATAGGCAAAGTCACCGTTACCATGGGCATAATCATGTCGCTGCCATTCATGGCTGATGTTGACATTTCACTTTTGTTGATTAACGAATAATTCAAGCCAAGACCAACCATTGGGTAGCCCATTTTTGTAACCATCGACTTGCGGGCATCGAGCGATTGCTGCTCATATTCAAGCATTCCGAGCATCGGGCTTTGCGTGAGCATACTGTCGGAAACTGTGGTTAGCGAATAGGCTAGGGAATCTGCCTGCAATTTCTCCGGAAGTGTCACCAAAGTTTGAGGAGGACGGTTCAGATAGTTATTAAATCGGGCAGTAATGGTTTGCACCTGATTTTTTAATAAGGCAATGCTGTTTTCCAGTTCGCCAGTTTCCATTTGTATCCGGTAAATATCAGCCAAACCCGAACCTCCTGAAGATGTCATTGGACTGGACGACATTGACGACGAGGCCTGAGGCGCTGAAGTTCCTGCACTGCCTCCCATCGAATTCATTCCTGAAGAATTTGGCACTGAAGCTGAATTGCCTGACGTACCCGAAGGTCCAGAAGATGCACCTCCACCTGACGAAGCAGCTTTAAATTTCACCACTGAAAGCCGTTCGAGCGAATGCAGTATTTCCAGGTTTTTCTCATTGATCAGGATCGATTGCTGAACTTTTTGCAATTCGTTCCAGGTGCGTTGAACATCGTAATAAACCTGTAATTTAGTTTCGCGAAACGATTCGAATTTGGCTTTGGCCATCAGGCTCATTTCGTCTTTGGCATTTTTCAATTGGCCAAACCATGGAAACATCTGCATCAGGCGAATGTCTGCAACCTGCTTACCGCCAATTAATTCCATCGGACTCAGAAACACCCCAACATTCAATTCAGGATCGGGCAGGCTGCCAACCTGCGGCACTTTTTGCAGAGCCGCCTGATATTCGGTGAATTTCTGCTGAACCGAAGGGTTGTTTTTGGCCGCAATTTCCAGATAGTAATTCAGCGAATCAGTCTGTGCAGAAACCGTTCCAGACAGAAATGCCAAAATAACGATTAGGGCAGTTTGCATTTGTCTTAAAGTCCTGAAGGGACTGAATTTGAATAGCCGTGGGTGAAGCCCACGGAAAATAGCAAGTAGGTCAATCAACCCTGAAGGGGTTGAATCTAAAGAGTTTGAGATATTCAACCCTTTCAGAGTTGCAAATTCATTTGTGTGGACATTCCACCGGTTGCACCGGTGGTTATTCAAATTATACCCTTTCAGGGTAATAGACTTATATATTTTCATCATGCTGCAGATTTTTAGTTTTTTTTACAGCATTTTCGCGCCACATCGACTGAAACATCGGCACCACGAAAACGGTCATGACCTGAATAACCATGCCGCCAAACATCGGAATAGCCATTGGAATCATAATGTCGGAACCTTTCCCGTTCGACGATAAAACCGGCAACAGTGCAATTACGGCAACGGCCGTTGTCATCATTGCCGGACGAACGCGTTTCATTCCGGCGGAAACTACTGCTTCGCGCACATCGTGGACAGTTGAAGGATGGCGGTCTTCGAAAACCTGGTGAATATAGGTTCCCATAATTACGCCGTCGTTGGTGGCAATTCCAAAGAGGGCAATAAATCCGACCCAAACCGCCACACTCAGGTTAATGGTGTGCATTTGGAAAAGGTCACGCAGATTGATTCCGGCCAGTGAAAAATTCATAAACCAATCCTGCCCGTACAACCAGATCATGATAAAACCTCCGGCAAAAGCCACAAACACTCCTGAGAAGTGAATAAACGAAGCCGTAACTGTGCGAAACTGGAAATAGAGTAACAGCAAAATCAAGAGCAAACTGATCGGAATGACGATAGCCAGGCGTTTGGTTGCCCGAACCTGATGTTCGTAATTTCCGGCGAATTTATACGATACACCGGCAGGCAGAACCAGCGAACCTGAGCTTATTTTTCCCTGAAGAACTTTTGTCGCTTCGTCCACCACATCCACTTCAGCCTTGCCTTCGTTTTTGTCGAAAA
This sequence comes from Prolixibacteraceae bacterium, assembly GCA_028683385.1. GTDB lineage: Bacteria > Bacteroidota > Bacteroidia > Bacteroidales > Prolixibacteraceae > Aquipluma. The sequence continues at coordinate 234,317 of JAQUIJ010000004.1, forward strand.
TTACATAGCCATTCAGGAACGTATTTTCGCTACGGATCATTTGTGCCCCTTTGGTATAATCGATATCGGCTATTTCGCTCAACGGAATCTGAACTCCGTTCATCGCCGGAATCAGGATGCGTTTTATGTCGTCGGGATTATCGCGCAATTCGCGGGCATATCGAACCCTGATCGGGAAGCGCTCACGGCCTTCAACCGACGACGAAAGCGCCATTCCGCCAACGGCAACCGACAAAACTTCCTGCACATCGCTGACACTCATTCCGTAACGTGCCATGGCTTCGCGGTTCAGCTTAATTTCAAGGTAAGGTGCTCCAACCGCGCGGTCGTAAAATACCGACGAACCTTTGATGGACGGCACTTCTTTCAAAGCCTGTTCAAGCAACAATCCGCCTTTTTCAATCGCATCCAGATCGGGACCGAAAACCTTCAATCCCATTGGTGCGCGCATTCCGGTTGAAAGCATTACCAGTCGTGTTTCGATTGGCTGTAACTTGGGCGCTGAAGTCAGCCCGGGAATGTTGGTCACTTTCACAATTTCGTTCCAGATGTCGTTGGGGTGTTTGATTTCCGGCCTCCATTGGCGGAAATATTCGCCATTCTGATCGGGAATAAAACTATCAGCCGGAATAATCTTGAATCCTTCCTTCTCCAAATTGTATTTCGATCCGCTTTTCAGAATATAACTTCCATCGCGATCCACTTTAAATTGCATCCGATGACCGTTTTCGTCGAGAATGTATTCCGGACGATAATTGATTGTATTTTCGAACATCTGTACTGGCGCCGGATCGAGCGCTGAATTAACACGGCCCCATTTGCCCACAGCCACTTCCACTTCTGGAATAGCAGCCAGACGTTTATCAAGTATTTCAACGTATTCCAGATTTTTTTGTATTCCGGAGTGCGGCATACTGGTAGGCATCAACAGAAACGAGCCTTCATTTAGCGAGGGCATAAATTCCTTTCCGGTTCCGGGAAAATGCTTCTCAGGAGTTTGCCAGAAAGAGGTTTTCCTGATGTTTTTCCACCCCAGTTTTTCTGCTCCGGAAGCCGCAAGTCCAAAAGTTTTATCAAAACCTTGCCAGGCTAATAGCCCGAAAATTAGGGTAACGGCAGGAATCACGAGAAATTTCCATTTGTTTTCCAGAGCCCAGCGCATGATGTTTTCATAAAAATGAACCATCGACATCAGGGCACCCAGTATTACGGCAATGATTCCAGCCACGAAAAAGTAGTTCACGAGCGTACTGTTGTGAGCGCCCAGCGGAAGCCACTCAATGGTAAGATACCAGGCCGAAACCAGCACCGTAATTGCAATGTTGATGTAATTCGGAAATTCTTTTCGTTCCTCTGACCATCTGTCGTTAAGCAAATTATTGATGCCAATGGCTATCAAAGCCAAAGCTGGCCATGTTTGCCAGAAAATGATGAAAAGCGCTCCTGCTATAATCAGGCTTCCGTTCCAAATTCGGCTAATTTTACGGCGGTTGAAACTGATATTGAAAAGCAGATAGGTTATGGTTGGCAGCACCACAATTCCGAGAACGAAAGCAGCAATCAGCGCGAAGGTTTTAGTAAAAGCCAGCGGGTGAAATAACTTTCCTTCGGCTGCCTGCATGGCAAATACCGGCAGGAAGCTGACGATGGTTGTGGCAATGGATGTGACCACGGCAGCACGTACTTCAGTGGTTGCCTGATAAATTACCGACATGAGCTTTTTGCCACGAATGCCTTTATTTTCGGGCATTTCCAGATGTCGGAGAATGTTTTCCACATCCACAATCCCAATATCGACCATCACTCCAATAGCAATGGCGATTCCTGAAAGAGCCACCACATTAGCCTCGATTCCAAAGACCCGCATCAGGATGAAGGTCATCAAAACGCCAATCGGAAGTAATCCGGCGACAATCAATGATGCCCTCATATTCATGACCAGGATAATAATAACGATGATGCTGATCAGAATTTCGTGCGAAAGCGCCGATTCGAGTGTGCCAATAGTTTCCTTGATAAGCCTGGTACGATCGTAAAACGGAACAATGGTCACTTTGGAAATGGTACCGTCGGGCAAGGTTTTTTGAGGCATTCCGGCTTCCAGTTCCTTTATTTTGCCTTTCACATTATTGATGACATCCAAAGGATTTGAGCCATAACGGGCAACCACAACTGCACCAACAGCTTCTGATCCAGCTTTGTCCAATCCGCCGCGACGGGTAGCGGGCCCGAACGAAACATGAGCCACATCTTTGATGCGCACCGGAACATTATTCCGGACTGCAACTACTGAAATCTCAAGATCTTCCAGATTTTTGACATAACCCAAACCGCGGATGATGTATTCCACATTGTTCAGTTCAATGGTTTCGGCACCGATGTCAAGATTGCTTTTACGCACGGCATTCATCACATCCATGGTCGAAACATTGAAGGCTTTCAAGGCTTCAGGATTTAAATCGACCTGGTATTCCTTGATGAACCCACCGACTGATGCTACTTCTGAAACGCCTTCCGCAGTAGTAAGTCCGTATTTCACATAGAAATCCTGAATGGTACGCAATTCCTGCGGATCCCAGCCTCCGGTTGGTTTTCCGGTTTTGGGATCGCGTCCTTCAAGGGTGTACCAATAAATTTGGCCAAGCGCTGTGGCATCGGGGCCAAGTGTGGGCTGCACTCCTTGCGGTAAAGTACCTGATGGAAGTGAATTGAGTTTCTCGAGAATGCGCGAGCGGCTCCAGTAAAATTCTACATTATCTTTAAAAATGATGTAGATAAACGACATTCCGAACATGGAAGTACTGCGGATCGTTTGAACGCCCGGAATTCCGAGCAAAGCTGTAGTCAATGGGTAAGTGACCTGATCCTGAATGTCTTTGGGCGAACGGCCCATCCATTCAGTGGCGACAATCTGCTGGTTTTCGCCAATGTCTGGAATGGCATCCACGGCGATCGGATCGCGAGGAAAAAAATCTGTTTTCCAGTTGAAAGGCATGAATACCATTCCCAAAACCACAAACGCGATCAGGAAAATAAAGGTAATCAGCCGATTCTCAAGGAAATATTTGACAAGTCGGTTAAACATGGCGGTAATTTGAAGATGAATTGATTTGAAAATTTGAAAATGAAAAGATGGGAACTTGAAGACTTAATTTTCAAATCTTCAAATTCCACAATCTTCAAATGATTTCTTCAGATTACCGGTATTTACAGCAGCTTGGAAGCTTATCGTAGGCAACTTCAGTTGCTTTTGCCTTGTCGTTGTCGTGACCGGCCGCTGCAATCTTATTGGCGATAGCATCGATATTGGTCTTTGACGGATCGAATGTTGTCGTAAGGGTTTTGTCTTTTTTGCTCCATTCAGCTTTGGTAACACCATCGATTTTTGCAGCTTTCTCGATACGTGCTTTGCACATGTCGCAGTTTCCGGAAACTTTAATCGTTTCTGTTTTCGACTTTGCTGTAGTTGTTTGAGCGTTTGTATTTGAAGTAAATGCGATTGCCAGAATGGCTATGATAATGATTTTTACCGTTTTCATGATATTTTGTATTTGATGTTTTTGAATTGAAATTTGACTGCCACGAAGGCACTAAGCCGCAAAGGCACACCTAGTTTATAATGAGACTTCGTGCCTTTGAGTCTTTGTGGCTAAAGACTGAAAGGGAATAAAAACATCAAATCCGGAAAACGCAAATTTTGGGCAGGCTTACAGCGTCAACCAGCGGATTTCCTGGTGGACTGGTATCTGTGCAGCTTAAGTTAATTGCAGTGAATGAACGTATTGAGGTGCTTTCAGGAACAATAAAAACCTGAAGTACGTTTTGAGCAAAAGAATGGAAATCAGTAAAAGAAGGAGTGAAGTTGTGATCGACTGCATATACCGATACTTTGTTGTCGCAGCAACTCGATTCGACATGATTGCCCGGTTGAGTGCAATCGTCGGTTGCCGATTCCATACCGCATGATGCCACATGACCCGTCAGGGAAACTTTCGACTGGGCAAGTTCACCACCGCAGTAATGCCTGGATATGGTGAGCTGCAAGCCCGAAAGCAGCATGAGAAAAGCAACTGATATGGAAAAGAGTTTTTTCATTTAATTCTCAAACAGAAGATGTTGAAAAAAGTTCTTCAAAGTTAGGGTTATTTGTAAATGCTGAGAATAATAGCTTGTTAATAATTGCAAATAGCTCATATTGAGTGTAAGCAAAAGTCAGGGTGTGACTTCAAGTCACGCCCTGACTAAAACATATCAACAAGCCATTTCTCCGGCGTTTTTCTTGGCCGACAACAGATTGTAAGCACCTTTTAGTACGACCTTCGCTGTTGTAATGTTGAACCCTTCAGGCAAAATAACTTCGGTAAAACCACCATCAGTCACACCTTTGTGCACTTCAATGATACGGTATTCAGTAAAAGGTTGTCCGGCTTCTTCTTTATTTTTATCGAAGATGAAAATGAAATCCTTGTCGTCGAAGCTAACTACGGCGTCGGAAGGTAAGGATGCCACCTGATTTCCAGAAGTTTCAATGATCGCATTGACATACATTCCGGGCAGTACATTTTTACAGACTCCGGTCACATTCGCATACACTTTGTAGGTTTTGTCGGCATCGATGGCACGTCCGGGTTGAGTAATAATCGCTTCGTGCGGTTCGGTTTCATTGTTGATGAAGAACCGTATTTTCTGCCCCTGAGCCACTTTATCGGCATCTTTTTCAAACATGGTGAGTTCAAGGAAAAGCTTGTCGCTGTTGATGATTTCGAACATGACATCGGCTGGCGCAACAAATTTTCCAAGGTTGATATTTACCGTTTTCAGGAACCCGGAAATGGGTGCAACAATTTTTACTGAACTGCTAATGTCGTCTTCGTGAAGGTTGTCCGGATTAATGCCAATCAGCGTTAGTTTTTGTTCCAATGCTTTTACCTGCGACTTCAGGCTTTTGTAGTCGGAAGTAACTTGTTGAAGATTTTGTTGCGAATACACCTCGTTTTTGTACAATTCGGTGTGACGTTTAAATTCGCCTTCAGCGAATTCGAACTTGTTTTTGGCTTCCAGATAACTTTGTTGAATATCAACAAATTCCTGGTTTTCGATCACAGCTAACGTTTGCCCTTTGGTGACTGAATTGCCTGGCATCAGTGTAGTACTTTTGATGAATCCGCCCATTGGCGCACAAACTGTAGCCATATTTTGAGGTGCAACGGCAATGGTGCCATTTACTTTCAGGGTTCCGCTCATCGCTCGCATTTCGATTGAACCGGTTTCAATGTTGGCCAGCTTAATTTGGTCGGCACGCATTTCGACAATATCTTCCGGAATTACCTCTTCAGCTTTGCTTTCTTCAGCTTTTTTCGGAGTTCCATTGCACGCGATTAATGCGATCAAAAGGAAAGTTGTGATATATTTATATTTCGACATGGTATATTGATTTAAAACGTTTTTCCGGAAATAAATTCGATGTTGATGATAGTCTGGTTGCAACTGTTGAGGGCATCCAGGTAATTCTGTTTGATTGTCAGTGCACGTCCCAGACTCAGCACATAATCCAGATAATCCAATGCACCGGCTTTGTAGGCGCGGGTCGATTGATCGATAATCAGATTGGCTTCAGGAATGGCTTGTTTTTCGTAATAGTCAATACTCTTATTGTATTTTTCGAACTCATCAAGCAACGATTGGTAGCTTCCCTGAAGTGACTTGTTGTAATATTCAGCATTGGTGCTGGCCACTTGCTCTTTCAGTTTGGCGGCTTTCACTTTCGATGCAAACGGTGCAACCCAAAGTGGAATCGCAATTCCTGCCTGAATTCCATTGAAACGATCACCAGGACCAAAACTGCGCGGTACACCATTTACTTCCTGTTCGCCTTTCATGGTTTGGCTGAAATAACCAACATTGAAATCGGGTAGGGCACGGCTAACTTCCAATTGCTTTTCGAGATGAGAAACCTGAACCTGTTGGTTGATATAGCCCACAGAAGGATTGGCCGACAGCGCAGTGTTATTATCAATCGGTGCAAAATCGATGCGGCGCAATACGGTATCAGCCGGATACAAAGCCATCCTGACATTCAGGAGCGTTTGCAATTGCCGGTTCAGGATGGCTTTATCGGCAATGAGTTGCTGCAACTGGTTTTTGATTTCGAGGCTTTGCGAACGGGCGGTAATCATTTCCAGCTTATTGGTTTCGCCTACTTTTGCCCTGAGTTCAGCCGCCCGACTGAATCCTGAAAATAAACTATCCTGATAACTCAGCAGCTTTTGTTTCGAATACAGGTAAGCCAGTTGCCAATATACCTGTTTCACCTGGGTGGCGGTTTCGAGTTGCGAAGTTTTCAATTGCCATTCGCTGCTTTTTACGCTGGCATTGGCCAGTTTATGCTGATTGATGTAAACTGAAGGAAACGCAAACGACTGCGAAAGGGTAAAACTATTGTCTTTCGTGTACGAATTGAATTGCCCGTATTGCATGTCGAAATTGGTTTTGCCCAAGTCCCAGGATGCACCTTTCAAGGCTTTTTGTACTTCCACTGAATAGGCCGATGAACGAACATTCAGGTTACTATCCAAGGCCATCTGGATTGCTTCGTGCAGGTTGATTGTCTTTGTTTTTTGTGCCTGAATTGGACTTAAAAACGATGAACCGAAAATCAACATCAGCAAAATAAGAAGTGTTTTAACCGAATTGTTTTCCATCATAAACCTGAATTTGCGTGAGAAGAAGATATAGAAAATTGGAAGGATTACCAGAGTTAGCAGCGTTGCTGTGATCAATCCTCCAATCACGACAGTTGCCAGCGGCTTTTGGACTTCGGCACCGGCCGAACTTGACAAAGCCATTGGCAAAAAGCCCAAAGACGCAACAGCAGCAGTCATTATTACCGGACGAAGTCGGGTATGCAAACCTTTTTTCACCCGCTCAGTGATATCGGAAACGCCTTCCTTTTCAAGTCGGTTAAATTCGGCAATCAGCACAATGCCGTTGAGTACCGCCACACCAAACAACGCAATAAAACCCACACCTGCCGAAATTGAGAAGTTCATTCCACGCATCCAAAGCGCAAATACACCACCAATGGCCGACATGGGAACTGCCGTAAAAATCAACAGCGACTGTTTTATCGAATGAAAAGAGAAATACAGCAAAACAAATATCAACAGCAGTGCTACCGGAACGGCAATAGCCAGGCGGTTTTTGGCCGCTTCGAGGTTTTCAAACTGACCGCCGTACGACACGTAGTAAGCCGATGGAAGTTGAATTTGCTGATCAATTTTTTGAGAAACATCTTGTATTACGGCTGCAACATCGCGGTTTCGGACGTTAAAACCAACGGTAATGCGCCGCTTGGTATCTTCACGCGAAACTTGTGCCGGACCTGAGCGAATCGAAATGTCAGCCACTTGTTCAAATGGAATCTGTCCACCGTTTGGCAAAGCTACCGATAGATTTTTTACATCGTCCAGACTTTGACGGTAATCTTTGTCCAGTCGAACTACCAACCCGAAGCGCTTTTCTTCGTCGAAAACCACACCAGCCTGACTCCCGGCGAAAGCGGCACGCAGTACACGGTTCACATCTTCTACCGAAAGGCCATATTGTGCCAGACGATCGCGGTTATAATCGACCTGAACCTGTGATAATCCAGTCACTTTTTCCACATTGATGTCTTCAACACCTTCGATGCGTTGGATAATTCGCTCTACTTCCGAAGCTTTCTCGGCCAAAATGGTCAGATCGTCGCCGAATATTTTAATGGCTACATCCTGTTTCGATCCGGTCATTAGTTCGTTGAAGCGCATCTGAATAGGTTGCTGAAACTCAAATTTTACACCAGCAAGCGGAATCAAAGCTTCTTCCATTTTTGCGACCAGTTCTTCGCGGGTTTTGGCCGAAGTCCATTCATCTTTGTCCTTCAGGGTAATGATGTAATCACCGGTTTCCATCGGGGTTGGATCTGTTGGAATTTCGCCAGCACCGATTTTGCAGACTGTATGTTTTATTTCAGGAAACTGACTGAGCAGTATCTTGTTGGCTTTTTCTACCATTTCAACCGTGTGGGAAAGCGAACCTCCCTGCAAAGTCATCACTCCGGCTGCCAGATCGCCTTCTTCGAGTTGCGGAATAAACTCGCCACCCAAACGGGTAAATAAGAGTATGCTAATCAGAAAAAGTACAATGGCAGAGGCCGAAACCAGCAGTTTAAACCTCAAAGCAAAGTTGATTATAGGATTAAAAGCTTTATGAAGCCGATCCATTAACCTGTCGGAAATCGTGCGTTTGTGTTCAGTCTTTTTGCTCAGGAATAAGGCTGAAGCCATTGGGACATAAGTGAGCGAAAGTATTGCAGCGCCAATTAAGGCAAAAACTACCACTTGTGCCATGGGGCGGAACATTTTTCCTTCGATGCCCACCAATGCCATAATTGGCAGGTAAACAATCAGGATAATTACCTGACCGAAAGTAGCCGAACTCATCATGCGTTTGGCCGATTCGAATACATTTTCGTCCATTTGCTCTTGACTCAGCTTTTCAACTCCAACATGGTGTTGCTTGCTCATGAATATCCGGTGAACCACGCTTTCGACGATGATTACCGCACCATCTACTATCAAACCAAAGTCGATAGCTCCCAAACTCATGAGATTTCCGGATACGCCAAAGAGGTTCATCAGCGAAATGGCAAAGAGCATCGAAAGTGGAATGACCGAAGCTACAATCAGTCCTGCGCGAACATTTCCCAACATCAGCACCAATATGAAAATGACGATCAGCGCACCTTCCAGCAGGTTTCGCGATACAGTTCCTATTGCACGACCAACCAAATCAGAGCGATTCAGGAATGGTTCTATACTTACGCCTTCAGGAAGCGATTTCTGGATGGTGGCAATGCGTGTTTCAACATCATCAATCACCTGATGGGCATTGGCCCCTTTCAGCATCATCACCACGCCGCCAACGGCTTCGGTGGTATCCACCACAAAGGCACCGTAACGTATGGCACTTCCGTATTGAACAGTGGCAATATCCCTGACCAAAATTGGAATTCCGGAGTTATTGACTTTTACTACAATTTTCTCAATGTCGTCAATGGTTTTCACCAGGCCGATACCACGAATAAAATAGGCATTTGGTTTTTTGTCGATGTAGGCGCTTCCGGTATTCTCGTTGTTTTTTTCGAGGGCGCTGAAAATGTCGGTCAATGAGAGATTCATCCCTCGTAACCGTTCAGGATTAACAGCAATCTCGTATTGTTTCACAAAACCGCCATAGCTGTTGATGTCGGCAACACCATGTGTTCCAAGCATTTCGCGGCGAACCACCCAATCCTGAAGGGTGCGTAGTTCCATCGGGTTATACTTTTTTTCAAGACCTTTGTCAACTGCCAGCCGGTACTGGAAAATTTCGCCCAATCCGGATGAGATCGGTGCAAGCTCAATTTTAGCCAATCCGGCTGGAATATCTTCTTCGGCTTCTTTTAGCCGCTCGTTCAATTGCTGGCGTGCCCAGTAAACATCTACATCATCCTTGAAAACTACCGTGATAACCGATAATCCGAGGCGAGAAATGGAGCGAAGTTCAATAATGTCGGGAATACTTGCAATGGCAACTTCGATGGGTGCGGTTATAAAGCTTTCAACTTCCTGAACGGCAAGCGAGGGAGCGATTGAAATGACTTGAACCTGGTTGTTGGTAATATCCGGAATGGCATCAATGGGCAGTCGGACAAGCGAATAGCCTCCCCAGCCAATTAGAGCTACTATAAACAATCCAACAATAAATTTATTCTTGATTGAAAAATGAATGATTCGTTCTATCATATGTGATGAGATAATTTGAAAATGAGACAATTTGAAAATTATCGGGCAGCTTAAAAGATTGTAATATAAACAGGAGCGACAATGTTTTGTCAAGAAAGTATAAGCCTGCTTTATTACTGAAATCTAATAAGAGATTGGAATTAAGCTATTTGTGGCGGTTGCCAGATGGAGCTGAGAGGACTGAAGAAAATAGCGGATGTATATTCAGTGGAAATACTTTGTTCGATAACGGAAAAGCCATCGAACTGAACATTGAAATCCTGATAAATGACGGGAGTTGCACAACAATTACAAGTGCAAAACGGAGAGCATTGGTCACCCTCGGTATGCTGATGACTATTTGCTGCATTACCTCCAATTTCTGATTTTTGCAAATGGCTATCCTCTGGTCGGTCAATGCAGGGGATTGCAGTGAGCGCCACAATGTAAATGGATAATATGCATGCAAAAAGTTTCATCCGTCGATTTATACCAACAAAGATATAAAAAAGATGATGTGGCGACGGTAATTATCAGATTTTGCTTTTACAATAAGGTAATTAAAATGATGATAATGCTATTATTTTGATTGTTTATCGAAGAATTGGCGTTGATATTCCTCCATTTTCTCCATTTGCATCTGCATCATTTGCATCATTTCTTCCATGGTTTTAGGATGCAATCCGAGTGAATTTCGTGGTGATTTCGAAGAAATACTGTCTTTTTTACCTTTGCTATTTTGGTCAAAGAAGTTATCAGGCATATTGAAATTTAGTGCAATTGAATCATCGCGCGAATCGAAATCTTTAAAATTATGAAACTGTTCAAACCTCTTAATCAGCATTGAATCCCTGACACCGTTAAATGGTTGGGCAAAAAGCTGGTCAAAATCATCAAAGAACGGATGGCCTTTAAAGGTACTGTCGGCAAAGAAACCAAAATCGTTACCAAACATATCCGGAAAATCTTTTGGAGAAAACGATTTCAGCATGGTCGTGTCGTTGCCCGACCAACTATATGTATAAACTGAGTCAAATCTGGTAAGGTTACCCTTTTCATCGTATTCCTTTGTAACCTTTGAATTTTCTTGAGGTTGGTTTTGCTTTTTTATTGGATTCTGCGCCAAAAGGCCAATTATCAACCCTACAGTTAGAAGTAAAATAATACTAAAACGTTTCATAGCCAGATGATTTAAATTCAATTCAAAAATAAGGTCAAAACCTGAAATTTGAATTTTAAAAAATCTTAAAACAGTATAAAAATTTCTAAACAATCCAATTTCGTCAATTTGTATGTAATAAACTATAATTTGAGAATTTCGCTTATCTTTATTTTTTCCAATAAACGATCAGATGGAGAATTTTACTTTTCGAAAAACGCTAGGTGAACAAGGCCGGATTGTGGGCATTGAAATAAGTGGCTTGCTAATTCTTGAAAATTCACAAGAGCTAAAGAAGGAATTTCTCAGCGTAATTGATTGCCTGAATAATCAGGTAAAAATATCTGTTTCAAATGTTTCAGATATAGATCTTTCATTTATTCAGCTACTTATGGCTTTTATAAGACAGATGAATGTAGCTCACCTGGCCTATCAGTTTGAGTGGAATCTTGATGAAGATCAAAAGACTTTATTTGAAAATGTAGGTTTGAGTAACGAATTAAATATGAATAATTTATATGCCTAAACAAATTTTAATTGCTGACGACTCAGAAAGTATCCGTGAAATATTAGCTTTCAACCTAAAGAATGCCGGATATGAAGTTTTGGTTGCGAAAGATGGTTTGGATGCAATGCAATTTTTAGATGGACGATCAATCGATTTAGTGTTGACAGATTATCATATGCCGAATCTTAGCGGGCTCGAATTAATTGTTAAAGTAAGACAGATAGAAAAATACAAATTCATCCCAATTTTGGTGCTAACTACTGAAAAGCAGGTTGAGATTATCCGTGAAGCCAGGGATTCAGGGGCAACAGGTTGGTTATTGAAACCATTTAGTACTGATAAACTTTTACAAACCTTGCGAAAAATAATTCGTTAATGAATTCATTTGTCGAGAAATTTAAAGTTGAGGTTAGCGAGTATTTCGAGCGGCTCGAATCCAGATTACTCCAATTAGAGCAGGATCCGGAAGATCTCCAGATTATTGGCGATATTTTCAGGATTATGCACACCATGAAAGGTAGTGGAGGAATGTTTGGTTTCGATTTGCTGAGCGATGTTACTCATGATTTGGAGTCGCTATTCGAGATTTTTAGATCGAAAGAGAAAATTGTTGATTCTGAGGTGATAAGCTTTACTTTAAATTCGATTGATGGATTAAAACAGCTCATGGTTGAGAATCCAACCGATGAAAACAGATTATTGGCTTCGAAATTGAAATCGGATACACTGTTGCAGATTACACGATTTTCGCAAACTGATTTAAACAGTGAGATTGGAATACTACCAGGTAACAGCGCTGAAAATAGCATTGAAGCAAAGCAAACAACCTATTATATTTCGTTTGTCCCCGATGAAAATATTTTAAATAATGGAACCAATCCACTTTATTTGATCGACGAACTGAATGCTTTAGGCGAATGCAACATTCAGGTTTCATTCGATCGTCTTCCTCCATTGGCAGAAATCGATCCTTTGAAATGCTATATTTCATGGTATTTGTTTATATCAACATCTGAAAGCGTTGATACATTGCAAGATGTGTTTATTTTTGTTGCCAATAGCGCCCTGATTACAATTCAAAAAGTAGCTAACGAAAATGTGATTCATAAGGAAGCCGTTTTAGCTGCTTTCCTGAATGCTCAAATTAATGAAGAACCCTGGACGTTGCTTGAGTCTAATCTTCAGGAATCTGCGGAAAGTAACGAGGTTGACAGGGTTGAAGAAAAAGAAATTGCTGGTGTATTGTTGAAGTCTTCGACTGAAGTCAGTAAAAATACAGGTTTCACGCAAACAACAGTAGATTCGATACGGGTTGATTCGGGCAAGATTGATCTTTACATGAATCTGGTAAGTGAATTTATTACCGCTCAATCGAGACTTGAGCAGATTTCTTCGAACCTGAAAAATCCGGAACTGGAGTTAGTTACTGAAACCTTTGAAAAATTAAACAGGCAATTACGCGACAATGCTTTCGATATGAGCTTAATTCCAATCGAAAGCCTAACAACCCGTTTGAAACGACTTGTTCATGATTTATCGAAATCACTCGATAAAGAAGTTGTTTTGGTGACAGAAGGCTTAGAGGCGGAGTTGGATAAAAACATCATTGAAAAACTGATCGAGCCATTGTTACATATCGTCCGGAATTCAATGGATCATGGTATTGAAAGCAAAAGTGAAAGACTGTTGAAACAGAAAAATGCGATTGGAACGATCTCAGTAAAAGCTTATACAGTTGGAAGTTATGTGCAGATTGAGATTGAGGATGACGGAAATGGATTGAATGTTGATCAGATTCGCGAAAAGGCGATTGCCAGCGGACTTATTTCCAATCAAGAGAACCTGACTGATGCGGAGGTTTGTCAGTTAATCTTTGAGCCTGGGTTTTCAACCTCTGAGTCGGTTAATAGTTTATCAGGTCGGGGAACTGGTATGGATGTGGTTAGAAATTGTGTGCAGTCTATGCGCGGTTTTATTGAGTTGGTTTCAGAACGAGATCAATTTACCCGGTTTATCATCAAATTACCGCTTTCATTATCGATCATCGATGGGCTATTAGTTCAAATAGGTGATAGTTTCTATATCATTCCATCTTCCTTAGTCAGTAAGTTATACCTGATAAAGTCAGAACTTCTGAAAAAAGAAATTAATCAGGTTGTTGAACTAGACGGCGTTCAGATTCCATACTTAAATTTACACGAAGAGTTTGATGGTGATAAAAGAGTTCCGGAAGAACAGTTTGTGGTAGTTGTTTTTTACGGCAATCATTTCTTTGGATTAGCGGTTGATGAAGTGATTCGTGAATATCAGGCCGCAATTAAACCATTGGGGCGGATGCCTAAAAGTCAGAATTTATTTTCAGGAGCCAGTATTCTGGGATCGGGGCAGCTAGCTCTTGTGATAGATACCAATAAGTTGATACAAAAATATTCGTAAAACAATGGTTGCAAAAATTATAGATGGGCTCAATTCATATTTGACTTTCCGATTGGGAAGTGAACTTTTTGCTGTAAATGTTGGCCTGGTAACAAAGATTCTGGAATTAACCAAGATTACAAAGGTGCCCAATTCACCGAAGTATTTTAAAGGAATAATTAATCTTTTTGGTGATGTTATGCCCGTATTTGATGGTAGATTGAAATTTGGATTTCAGGAATCTGAAAATACACGTGAGACCTGCATCCTGATTTTTGCTTTTGAATTTGATGGCTATACCTATAATTCCGGAATTACTGTCGATTCGGTTGAAAAGGTTCTGATTTTTGAACCGGAGCTGATTATGCCTGCTCCAATCTCTGATAAAGGGTATAATCCGGAATTCATCAACGGAATGGCAACTTTTAATAATGAATCTGTCATTTTCCTGAATATTGAGAAGATATTTTCGGAAGAAGAAATTAAACTGATAACTACTGTTGAATAACCAAATAAATTCTAAGCTATGAGATTTGTTGATTATAAAATTCGGACAAAATTAATGGGGGCATTCGGAGTTCTGATTCTGATCGCTTTCATTTTGTCGATCAACACTATAGTAACACTATTATTCTTTAAAAAGGATATTAACTCTTTTACCGCGGAGTTTATTCCTCAATTAGAATTATCCAATCAGATTAATTCTGAAACTCAAATGCTTTTGTTTAATATGGAGGGTTATTATTTAACGGGGAAACCCTATTATTTTTCCAAAGCAGAGGTTGAACTCGCATCGTTAAAGAAATCACTTGATGAAGGGGTCGAGCTTCTGGAAAACTCGAAAAAGCGGACCAGTCTTGAAGAGAATTTAAGCGAAGCAAAAATATTGATTCCCCAGTGTGAACAGAACATGATGATGAGTTTTAAGATTATCCAGGATATCAATATTTTACAGAATAAGGGAAAACAGATTCCGGAGACAAATGCTCCTACCGATAATATTGTATCGAAAAAGAAAAAAAAAGGTGCTATTCTAAATTCAAAACCAAAAAATTCTTATCATGACGTTAGTGTTGATCTGGCTGAAAAGAACGCCCAGCTTCTAAAATTGAAAGTGAAGAATTCTGCAATTTTAGCCGATCTGAAAACAAACTCAGATAACCTTCGAAGTTCTGTTGTAGACTACACTTCCGAGGTTGCCACGAAGTTTGATAATTCAATCTTGTCATCCATTATTATTACGATTGTCATTGTTTTAATTTCGTTGGGTTTTGCGCTTTTTGTTATCATTTTTATTTCGCGGATGATTACCCAACCGCTTTTGAAAGGAATTGAGTTCGCGCAAAATTTGGCAAAGGGCGATTTGACGGCTACGATTGACATCAATCAGAAAGATGAAATTGGAGTTCTGGCTCAAAATCTGCAAATGATGAGTGTTCGTTTACGGGAAGTAATCGCATACGTCTCTTCTACTGCAGAAAATCTGTCTGCGGCCAGCCTGGAGCTAAGCTCAACTTCACAAATTGTTTCTCAGGGAGCATCAGAGCAGGCTTCTTCTGCTGAAGAAGTCTCTGCCGCAATTGAAGAAATGGCAGCCAATATTCAACAAAATAAAGAGAATGCAAATCAAACCGAAAAGATAGCGGTTAAAGCCGAAAAAGATATTCATTTCGGCAGTGAAAAAGTAGTTGAAACGGTTGATGCTATGCGTGTAATTGTCAATAAAATTTCAATTATTGGCGACATCGCTTTCCAGACTAATATCCTGGCATTGAACGCAGCCGTTGAAGCTGCAAGGGCTGGCGAACACGGACGTGGATTTGGGGTTGTGGCGACAGAAGTTGGAAAACTGTCAGAACGAAGCAAATTGGCGGCTTCAGAAATTGACAAGCTTACCAAATCAAGCGTTTTTAATGCAGAAGAAGCCGGAAAACTTATGAGTGAAATCGTTCCTGAGATTCAAAGGACTTCGCAACTAATTCATGAAATATCGGCTGCCAATAAAGAGCAAAGTGCTGGTGCTGATCAAATCAATATAGCAATTCAGCAACTTAATATGGTAACGCAGCAAAATGCGGCAACTTCAGAAGAGTTGTCTACCAACGCGGTTGAATTATCAGCTCAGGCAGAGCAGCTTCAGGAGATTATTTCTTTCTTCAAAATAGATAATGAAGATCATGATCCAAAGAAAAATAGAACTGTATCCGAGACCCCTGTTCCACATGAAGTTAAATCGGGAGATGTTAAACGAGGTGTTATTATTGAGTTGGATGAACTCGATGATATTTCAGACGATGAGTTTGAACGATTTTAAAACCATTAAACAGATCAATAATAACGTTTAAGTAGTGAAGTCAGAATTTATCGAAATATCAGATGAACTTTTTCTTAAGGTTGGAAAGATGATTACTGAAAAGTATGGGATTAAAATGCCTCTGGAAAAGAAGATCATGTTTCAGTCCAGACTTCAGCGTCGTTTGCGTGACCTTGATATGGATTCGTTTGACGAATATGCGATGCAATTGTTCTCTGATAGTGGCGAATCAATGGAATTTAATTTGCTTGCCGATTTTATTTCGACCAATAAAACTGAATTTTTTCGTGAGAAAGAGCATTTCCGTTTCCTGACCGAAAATATTTTGCCTGAGTACTTAGAAAATAATACATCCAATCTGTTCCCGGATTTGAACTTTTGGAGTGCTGGTTGTTCCAGCGGTCAGGAGGCCTATTCTATCGGAATTCAAATCGAAGAATTTATGCGATTGAGTGGAATTCAATTTAAATACTCAATACTGGCAACCGATATTTCAGGTAAAATGTTACGATTTGCCAGAGATGCAGTTTACCCGATGCTAGAGGTTGACGAAATGCCCATTGAACTTAAACATCGCTATTTTTTGAAAAGTAAAAATTCAAAAGACCCGAAAGTCAAAGTAGTAAAAGCGATTAGAGAAAGGGTAAAGGTAGGTTATCTGAACCTAATGGATAGTTTGTATCCATTTGATGCGCAATTTGATGTTGTGTTTCTCCGGAATACACTGATATACTTCGATCAAATGATTCAATTAAAAGTCTTGACAAGAGTGTTAGGTAGTTTAAAAACAGGAGGTTATCTGTTTATTGGTCATTCGGAATCACTAATAAACCTACATCTGCCAATTAAATCAATTGCTCCAAGTGTTTACATTAAAATCAATACAGAAGGATTATGAATTCCAGAAATGAAATTGAATCAGAGTTAGAAAATTGCAGGATGCAAATTTCTAAACTTGAGAAGGAAAATGAAGAATTGGTCAGAAGTCTTTCCGAAGTCAACGAAAAATTGCACGATTCTGAGCGACTGAAAGGTCATTTTATTAGCAATATAACCAACGAGATTGTAAATCCATTTACGAGCGTCCTCGCATTGGCTGAAAATATTAAACGGTTGAAGGAAGGCGAAATCCCGATGGCTCACCATATGGCTGAACTCATTTTTGAAGAAGCATTTCATCTCGATTTTCAACTCAAAAATATATTTGCAGCCGCACTTATTGAGGCAGGTAAAGAACAAGTCAAGTGCTCTGTTATTAACCTGAATGAATTAAACAGTCAAATCAGTGAGTACTTTCGGCAACTGCTCGATAAAAAACGAATTCAACTTTCAATCAGTTTTTCGAATGAATCTTCTGACAACGATCAAATTTCGTTTACTTCTGATCGGGAAAAACTGGACATAATTCTTAAAAATCTGATCAGTAATTCGATTAAATACAGTCCGGAAGATTCTGTTATTGAGTTGAAATATTTTATGGGTAAAAAAGAACTTCATTTTGAAGTCTCCGATCAGGGAAAAGGGATTAATCCGAAAGACCGAAAGATTATTTTTGATCGGTTTAAGCAACTCGATGAAAAAATAAATTCAATCAATACTGGTCATGGTTTGGGGCTGTCAATTGTTCAGGCTTATGCCGAAATGCTAGGCGGGAAAGTCAGGCTGAACGATAACTTCGATAAAGGGGTCAATGTAATGGTTATCATTCCGGAAAGCGCTGAAGCCAGCGATTGGGATGATCTGGAGGATTTTTTACTCGATTCTGAAGCCAGCTACTAAACAACATGGACAGGCAAAATCCATATTTTCTGCATCCGTCAACGATTTACGTCAGTCAGGATTCGCAATGGATAGTTACAATCCTTGGGTCGTGCGTGTCTGTTTGCTTTTTCGATACCAAAAGAAATATCGGTGGAATCAACCATTATATGACGCCCTATTGGAATGGCGATGGGTTGGAATCGCCCAAATATGGCAATGTATCAATTTTACAATTATTTCAGAAAATGCTTGGCTTTGGTGCAAAAAAAGAAGATATTGTATGTAAAATATTTGGAGGTGCCGAAGTATTAAGTGAACAACTGTCAGTATTTAATGTCGGACAACGAAATATTGAACTGGCCTATAAAATGGTTGCTGAATTAGGCATTTCAGTAGTTAGTTCAAGTACTGGTGGAAAACAGGGTCGGAAAATTTATTTTAATGCAGGAACAGGTGAAGTTTTGCAAAAATATCTGGTAAAGAGTAATCCAAAATGAGCCAAAATGATCAGGAAAATAAAAGTATTGATTGTTGATGATTCTGTTTCAGTGCAAAATGTGCTTCAGGAAATACTGACAAATGATCCTGAAATCGAAGTTATTGGTACAGCTTCAAATCCTTACGAAGCGGTTGCCAAAATTGCTGAGGTTCTTCCTGATGTAATTACTCTGGACATTGAAATGCCACGGATGGACGGGATTACATTTTTGCGAAAACTGATGAAGCAGCATCCTATTCCGGTTGTTGTTATTTCGTCGGTTGTTGGCGAAGGTTCGAACAATGCAATGCAGGCTTTAAAACTGGGGGCGAGGGAAATTATTACAAAACCAAGATTATCCAGTCCGAAAGAGCTCGAAGAATACAGTATCCGCATTATTGATGCCATTAAAGCTTCTGCGCAAACGATTCAAATCCCTATAAAATCGCAAAAACATGAAGGTATTCCAATAAATAATGGGAATTCGTCATCACCGGACAACCAAAATAACGATCTGATTTCTGAAAAATTAATCCTCATTGGAGCTTCAACTGGCGGTACCGAGGTTATTTCTAAAATCCTGAAGGGTCTTCGAAACGATTTGCCCGGAATACTAATTGTTCAGCATATGCCCGGAGAATTTACCAAAGCATTTGCTAACAGGCTGAATATGGAGTGTAACCTGCAAGTAAAAGAAGCAGAGCAAGATGATGTAATTAAGCGAGGATATGTGTATATTGCAAATGGATTTCACCATCTTTCTATTGTTAGGGAAAATGGCATATACAAATGTAGATTGGAAATGAGTGAGCTGGTTAACAGACATCGCCCTTCGGTGGATGTGTTGTTCAAATCAGCCAGTAAATTTCAGGGTAAAGATATAACCGCAATTTTGCTTACCGGAATGGGATCTGATGGCGCTAAAGGATTGCTTGAATTGTCCACAATAGGGGCAAAAACATTTGCTCAGGATGAAAAATCATCGGTCGTATTTGGTATGCCCAATGAAGCAATCAAGTTAAATGCTGCAAAAATGATCGGAAATCCGGATGAATTAATAAATTGGCTAAATACAATATTTCATTAAAATGATGGATAAGGATCAAGGATCAAAAATTCTTATTGTAGATGATGTTCAGTTAAATCTTGATCTGATGAAAGAAATATTGTCAGACAAGGGGTATCTGATTGCAACTGCGATTAATGGAAGGTCAGCTATTGCCAAGGCCAAAGCTCATAAATTTGACTTGATATTGCTTGACGTTGTCTTGCCTGATATTGATGGGTTTGAGGTCTGTTCTCACTTAAAGGCCAATGCACAGACTCAGGATATTCCAATTATTTTCCTGACTGCCAAAAAGGAAAAAGACAATATCACACATGGGTTTAACCTTGGAGCAGTTGATTACATTCCTAAACCATTCAGTAAGGAAGAACTTTTGGCTCGGGTAAATCTTCACCTGACTTTACGTAAATATCAGGACGAACTTATTCGTTCAAAAGAAATGGCCGAAGCTTCAGCGCAGGCTAAAGCTAGCTTTTTGGCCAATATTTCGCATGAGATCAGAACTCCGATGAATGGTATCATTGGAATGATTGACATACTTAAGCGGACTTCATTAACAGCAGAACAGCTTGAATACATTGATATTATTGGCATCTCAGGCGAAAACCTGCTGATGATAATTAATGATGTACTCGACTTTTCGAAGATCGAAGCAGGTCAGATCACTTTTGAGCATATCAGGTTTAATTTGTGGGATGAAATTAATGAGGTGATAAAAATTCTCCGTTACAAAGCCATACAGAAGAATCTTGACCTCAGGTTTGAAATTGCTCCTGATGTACCTCAACTTCTTATTGGCGATCCTCTGAGGTTGAAACAGGTATTGATTAATCTGTGCAACAATTCGATCAAATTTACATCTGAAGGATTTGTACATGTATATGTGAAACTTGTGGACAAAAATGAAAGTGCTGTTCGTTTGCAATTTGATGTTAAAGATTCGGGAATTGGAATTTCACCTGAAAATCAATTGAAACTGTTTAAATCGTTTGCACAGGCCGAAGTCTCGACCACACGCAAATTTGGAGGAACCGGGCTTGGACTTGCTATTTCAAAAAATTTGGTGCAGTTAATGGGTGGTGAAATAGGTATTATCAGCGAAGAAGGGAAAGGAGCTATTTTCCATTTCGAAGGTAAATTTGGGATAGCCGGGCATGATCTTACTGAAGCCGAAAATCATGAACTGGAAGAATCAGTTCAACACGATCGAAAATTGAAAATATTATTGGCTGAAGACAATGTAATTAACCAAAAAGTTGCTAAATTAAATCTGGAAAAACTTGGACATTCAGTTATACTTGTTTCCAATGGTATTCAGGCTGTTGAGCAGTTTATAAAGGAATTACCCGATGTGATTTTTATGGATGTATTTATGCCGGATATGGATGGAGTAGAGGCAACAGGCAAAATCCGGGAGTGGGAAAGAATAAATAACATAACTAATCGTGTTCCGATAGTTGCGATGACTGCCAATACAAATAAAAATGATAAAGATTTATTCGTGGCTGCCGGCATGGACGATTATTTAAGTAAACCTTTTAATGTTAGTGAGTTAGTCAGGCTTTGTGATAGGATATACAAGCAGTTGGAACGAAAGAATATATAATTTAATATTTTGGATATGGAATTTTCTGATACAACTTATTCGTGGTTGGGGAAAACAATATTGATCGTTGAAGACAACGAAACCAGTAATATCTATTTTGAAGCTGCATTGAGAAAAACTAAAGCAGTTTTGATTTGGGCCAAGAATGGGTTGGATGCAGTTGAAATGGTTAAAAAAAACAATCAGGTTGACTTGATTTTAATGGATATTAATATGCCTAAATTAGATGGCATTGAGGCTACCCGCATCATTAAAGGCATTAATCCTGAAATTGTAATTGTTGTACAGACAGCTTTTATCCTATCGGGAGAAGAACGAATGTGTCAGGAAGCTGGTTGCGACGAGTTCATTACCAAGCCAATTCGTCTTAAATATCTTCTCGATACCATTAATCGCTATTTGGCTTCGCCTAAAGAAATATAAGCTCCAAACTTGTTTTGTTTGCTTGGTTCAACCAAGGCTACAAAACCGGAATAAAGCCTTCCTTCAGAAAACTGAGGTTTTTTAAGTTGCATTTGTTTTAGCGCATAAGTTTCAAAATCTCCAGTCTTTCCGTAAAAGAGCTCAAATTTCCCCGTTGCATCCGGATGGATTTGTTTCTCTATAAACATCGTTAAAACTCCCATATTCATTCGGCTGTTTATTTCGATGCACGGCTGCATCAACAAGTCTTTCTGATGTTTGAAGATCATTGCATCAACTCCCAGAAATCCCCGATGCCAGTTTGCATAATTTGATTTTTTCAACGCATCGCTGATTATTTTAGCCGTTGCGCTAATCATTTCCATCAATTCAAACACATTTTCATCAGGTGCAATCTTTCCCAAATCCGGATGGATTAAGGTTCCCCTATATTGGCCATTCGAATTGGTTTCGAAGATTGAAAAACCCAGATATTCAATTTTAGAGTTGGATAATACCCGAAACTGAAACGATAAATCAATCAACTTTTCGAGGTAAGGCTCTGCAATCAGGTAACTTTGTTGTTTTAATATTCCTGAAATCCATTGTTTATTGGATGTATTCAATTTGATATTCCGGATAATCTGAATTCCCCTTCCTGAAGAACTCATTGGCGCTTTCAAAACCAACGGGGAATGGTCTCTCAAAAGCAGCTCAATTTCTTCGCAACTGGTCGCTTTGGAACCTATCATTTCTCTTTTGATAAACCAATCAGGAGGATTGTTTGCCAGCAATCCATTTAGAAAATCAAGCGATGTTGAGCGCTCAAAAAGTAATTTGTGCTCATCTTTCCAGTTAAATACCGGACTTTCTCTGAATTTATCAATGCATTTTTCTTTCAGATTCTTCAATTTGAAATGAGCTGCCGGACTCCAGCCCCATGGATAAATGGCATCAAAAGAGTTGCTTGGAAGCGATTCGAGTTCAGCTAAATTGCAAAATTGTGGCAATGTAAATCCAGCAATACGCATTTTTTGTTGAAAAGCGAGAGTAGGCTGGTTTTCCGTCAGTACAAAATCGTTTTCAGTACAAAAGGCGAAGGGAAGTATTGATAAGTCGCGTTCCATTTCCTGAAGCAAAAGAGGAGGCTGGTAACTGAATGATCCATTGGCAACGGCCAGTTCGCACGTTGGATTAAAATAATAAACATTTGCTTCTGCCATAGATTTTTGCTGAATTTCAGTCGACAAATATAGATTCCAATTGGGTGCTTTCCAGTAATTAATGAAAAATAAACACGAATTTGTTTTGATTTGTGAAATTAGAATCTACATTTGCAGTATTAAATAGTAGCAGATATTAAAGTCTTTTTCTAATGAAACAATATTCTTCTGAAATAGCAAAAATGAATTCTTCACTGATCATGGCTCAAACTATGTGTATGTGCATGTGTTTTCATTTAACTTTTCAGAAGGAGAACAGGATATAGGTGAATTTTCACCAAATATTTATAAGCTCTTCTGGAAATCAGAGGGGCTTTTTTTTTGACATCTAACAACATGAACATGAGTGAAAAATCATACCGGAGTATTGTAAAATCGATTTCATGGCGAACCATTGGAACCATTGATACCATTATAATTTCGCTGATAATTACGGGAAAGCCTACGTTAGCTTTATCGATTGGCGGAATTGAAGTGTTTACGAAGATGGCCCTGTATTACTTTCATGAACGAACCTGGAATCGGATCAATTTTGGCCGGATTAAGAAAATCGATTCAGACTATCAAATATAATCAAGTGAATGGAAAAGAACTATTTACCTATAGCAATCGACATTTCGAACAGTAAAATATTGATCATTGGCGGCGGGCAGAGCGCCTTGAAGAAAATCAGGATTTTGCAGCGCTCTGGTGCAAATATCGAAGTGGTGGCCGAGAATATCATCGACGAAGTTTATGCTTCAGGAGTAATCTGCCGCAATAAAAGGTACGAAAAGGGCGATTTAAACGGCTATCTGATGCTTTATTCCTGCACAAATAACAAAACGCTCGACAAGCAGATTGCAGAGGATGGGAGAGAAGCCGGAGTCTTGGTCAATGTTCACGATAATCCTGCTCTTTGCCAGTTTGTTTCCCCGGCAATTTATCGCGATGGAAATATATCGGTTGCTGTAAGTTCGAATGCTGAAAATGTTTACGAAGCAATTCGGGTGAGAAATCTGATTCAGGAATATTTAGAAAATCTTAAAAACACACAAATATGAGCATTCAATTGAGTCCATTAAATGAACAGCAGCTAAGCGCCTTGGCCAGCTTGACTGCCGGGTTGAACCGAGAGCAGTTGCTCTGGATAAATGGTTATTTTCAGGGATTCTTAGCTTCCTCCGGAGCTACTCAGCAGGTTGTTGGTAAAAGTCAGCCCAAGAGCAATAAACAATTGAAAATACTTTACGGTACACATACTGGCCGAAGTAAAATAATCGCCGGAAAACTTGCCGGAAAACTTGCCGGCCTTGGCGTTGAAGTTGTTTCAGTTGCTCTGGACGAATACAAGACCAGGCAATTGATCTCGGAAACCAATGTGGTTTTCATTGTAAGTACTCATGGCGAAGGCGAGCCTCCTGCAATGGCTGAAGATTTTCACAGCTTTATTACCGGAAAACGCTCGCCAAAACTTCCTAACCTGAACTATTCGGTGGTGGCCTTGGGCGATAAAAGTTACAAGTTTTTCTGCAAAACAGGAATCGATATCGATCAGGCTTTAGAAAAGTCAGGGGCAAATTCTATTTTACCAATTCTGACTTTAGATGTTGATTTTGATGAAGAGATAGATCGCTGGATCGCTGATTTTGCTGATGTTTTTGCCGATATACCGGCTGATAAAACTCAATCAAATATTCAAAATAGTGCTGAAAGCACTGAAACTTATACGCGAAAGAATCCATTTCTTGCCACGGTTGTTGATAAAGTGAAAATTACCGGCCGCGATTCGGATAAGGAAGTTTATCATGTAGAGCTTTCGCTTGAAGGATCTGGAATTACATACGAACCGGGCGATTCGGTAGGTGTTCTGGCCAATAACCCACCACAGTTGGTCGATGATATTCTCAATCGTTTAGGTCTTGATGGAGCTGAATCAGTTACGATAAAAGAAGGTGTTTTCTCGTTGAGCGAAGCATTATCGAACCATTTGGAAATTACTGTTATCAATCGCGATGTTATTCAGAAATACCAGGCAAAAGCAGAAAATAGTGAACTTCAGAAGGTAATTGAAAGTGAAGAACTCCTAGATCGATATTTATATGGACACGATGTTCTTGATCTTTTAGAAGACTTCCCATTCTCATTCTCAGCACAGGATTTGGCTGATGTTTTACGGGCATTTCCTGCGCGTTTGTATTCTATTTCTTCAAGCCAGGCTGCCGTTGGCGATGAAGTTCATATTACAGTATCAACAGTTCGCTATTCAAATAAAGGTCGATTAAGAGGGGGTGCCTGTTCAACTTATTTAGCCGACCGCATTGAAATCGATTCACAGGTTGCGGTATTTATTGAAAAGAATCCGGCATTTAAGCTTCCGGAGAATGAAGAAACACCAGTTATTTTAATCGGAGCAGGAACGGGAGTTGCACCATATCGTGCTTTTTTGCAGCACCGCGAAGCCAACAATCAAAAAGGAAAAACTTGGTTGTTCTTTGGCGAACGCCGTTTCCATTCCGACTTTTTATACCAGGTTGAATGGCAGAAGCTCTTGAAAGATGGCTATCTGGAGAAAATTGATGTTGCTTTTTCGCGCGATCAGGAAGAAAAAATATATGTGCAAACCCGGTTGATCGAAAAGCAAAAGGAAGTTTTTGAATGGCTTAAAAATGGTGCAAACATTTACCTCTGTGGCGATATGAAACAAATGGCTCACGATGTACAAAACACTTTACTCCGGATATTTGAAACACAAGGCGGATTGACAGAAGAAAAAGCGCTGGAATACCTGAAAACCCTGAAAAAGGAGAAACGTTTTCAAACGGATGTTTATTAGTGCAATAACAATAAACTACTGATGCAACGTCATGCTCTGAACTTCCTGCCCGCTTGCCTGGCATGTGGGGTTTCAGAATCTCTAATGATGAGACCCTGAATCAAGTTCAGGGTGACCGGCCTCGGTTAATTTAACAGAGATATGACACTATTTCCGATGCAATGTTAAAAGATTTAAACAATAGTAAATAATAACAATAAAGAATGAACAAAGTGAGTTTTGAAATGTATCTTAGTGGTATAAATACTTACTTGTTCGTACGCATAAAAACTGACTGAAGATGAACGATACTATTAATTGGGATGAACTTTCAGAGTTAGAGCGAATCAAATACGAAAGTAACTACCTCAGGGGTACTTTGGTTGAGAGCCTTGCCGATCCGATAACCGGATCAATTGCTTATGCTGATACCCAGCTCTCAAAGTTTCACGGTTTGTACCAACAGTTCGACCGTGATTTGGAAAAAGAACGCAAACGCCAGAAACTGGAACCGGCCTATTCTTTCCTGATTCGGGTGAGGCTTCCCGGTGGAGTTGTAACTCCAAAGCAATGGCTGCAAATGGATGAAATCTCGGAGCAATATGCCAATCATACGCTGAAACTGACTACGCGTCAGGCTTTTCAGTTACATGGCGTAATTAAATCGAACCTGAAGAAAACCATTCAGGGAATCAATGCCACATTGCTGGACACAATTGCAGCTTGTGGCGATGTGAACCGAAATGTGATGAGTCATCCAAATCCTGCTGAGTCGGAGTTGCATGCCGAAGTTTATGAAACTGCGCGTCGCATCAGCGAACATTTATTGCCATCGACTACTGCATATCACGAAATCTGGCTCGATCAGAAACTGATAGCCGACAGTAAAAAAGATGTTGAACCAATTTATGGCGATCGTTATCTGCCACGGAAATTTAAGATCGCGATTGCAATTCCGCCATACAACGATTCTGATGTTTTCTCGCAGGACCTGGGTTTTATAGCCATTGTCGGGAATAACCGGATTATCGGTTATAATGTGGCAGTTGGCGGTGGAATGGGCACCACTTTCGGAATGCCTGAAACTTATCCGCGATTGGCCGAGGTGATTGGTTTTTGCACTCCTGAGCAGGTGATTGATGTAGCTGAAAAAGTGGTTTTGGTGCAGCGCGACAACGGAAACCGTCAGAACCGTAAAATTTCAAGGCTGAAATATACGATTGACCGATTAGGAATCGAAGCGTTTAAAGCTGAATTGTACAACTATCTTGGATACGAACTTCAGGAAGCTAAACCGTATGCTTTTACACGCAATGGCGATCGTTTGGGCTGGAAGAAAGGTACCGATTCGAAATGGAGCCTTTCGCTTTTTGTTGAAGGTGGCCGTGTTGCCGACCGGAACGGTTTTAACCTGAAATCGGCGCTTCGTGAAGTGGCGCAACGCATCAACGGGCAATTCATTCTGACTGGAAATCAAAATTTGATCATCGCCAATGTAACGGCTGATGAAAAGGATACAGTGAGCGAAATCCTGAAAAGCAATGGGGTTTTGCCTGGCGAAATTTCAGGATTACGTCAGAATTCAATTGCTTGTGTAGCGCTCAATACCTGTAGTTTGGCGTTTGCCGAAGCCGAAAGGTATTTGCCATCGCTGGTCACCAAAATTGAATCGATTTTGAATCAGCACGACTTGTTTCAGGAGGAAATCGTGATTCGAATGACCGGTTGCCCGAACGGTTGTGGTCGGCCATATTTGGCTGAAATTGGGTTTGTCGGAAAATCAGAAGGTCACTACAACCTCTATTTAGGTGGAAATTTTAACGGAACCCGCCTCAATTCGCTCTACAAAGAAACGCTTACCGAAGATGAAATTCTGGCCGAATTAACTCCCATCATTGCCGATTATGCAACGAACCGAAGCGCTGGGGAAAAGTTTGGCGATTTTGTTATCCGTAAGCAATATGTAAATGAAATAGTAAAAGGAAGTGATTTCAGACATTAAAAATATTTTATCATGAAAACACCAGTATTTTTTATCGGCGAAAAGCTCTCAGCAGTTACTCGCCAGTGGTTGCAAAAGCAACACGTTCAATACATCGAACAACCGTTTTTACGCATTGAGTACAAAAAACCAAACCTGTCATTTTTTAGCACAATGACAAATACCCGCAAACAATGGGTTATTACCAGTGTTTATGCGGCTCATTGGCTGGCCCGATTCCATTCACAGATTGGCTTGGGAGAGTCGGATAGTTTGTATTGCTGGTCGGAAAAGGAGGCCGGGATCCTAAAAGAACTCAACCTCCCAATTTCGATTTCTTCGTATTCCAATACATCCGAATTAGCTGAGAATGTGATTAGTCAAAATCAGGGCGACTCTGTTTTGTTTTTGCGCGGCGACAAGCTGCATAGCGAAATAACTTCAGTATTCTCTGTGTTTGCTCTTCAATATTCTGAAATTGAGGTGTATAAGAATACGCCGATTGAGAAATTTGTAAGTGGAATATTCGACGCTTATCTGTTTTTTAGTCCTTCGAGCATCGATAATTTTAAAGCATCGGGTAATTTCACAAACCAAACCTCACTTATTCTGGCTAACGAAAATTCGACAGCTAGAGCGGCCTGGCGCGTATTCGATAATAAAGTTTATCTTTCACCTGAACAGGAAGAGCTGTCGTTTGTTCAAGATTCGATAGCGCGTTGGAAGAAAGAAAACATTTAACAAATCTGGATGAAGTCGGGAACAGTTTCAATTTTGGGATGCGGTTGGCTGGGAGTAGCACTAGGGAAACATTTACGGAATCGACGATTTTCGGTAAAAGGTTCGGTTACTTCTCCTGAAAAGTTTGGACAGCTTCGTACTTCAGGTATTGTGCCTTACCGGATTGTGTTGAATGAAAACAATGTAGAGGTTGATGACCCTGCATTTTTTGAAACGGATGTGCTGGTTATTGCCATTCCTCCTCGTCGTATTGATGAGATTGAGCGTATATTTCCAACTCAGATTGCGCAACTGATTCCAATCATCCTGAAGTCAGGTATCCGAAAGGTGATTTTCATTTCATCAACGTCGGTTTATCCTGAAAATTTAAAGACGGCACATGAAAATGATGTGCTTTATCCGGACAAAGCAAGTGGAAAGGCTTGTTTGGCTGCGGAGAATCTGTTGAATAATCTCACTGATTTTGAAACGACAATTCTGCGGTTTGGCGGATTAATTGGTGCCGATCGCAATCCTGCACGTTTTCTCCTGAAATCTGCTCGTCCAGTTGCAAATATTCCGGTGAATTTGATTCATCAGGATGATTGCATTGGCATTATTGATGCAATTCTGGAAAAAGATCTATGGGGTGAAACGCTGAATGCCTGTTGTCCTGAACATCCGCTCAAAAAGGATTTTTACGGAAAGGCAGCTCAAATTTCAGGTTTGCCTGCACCACTGATTTCTGATGAAGCTGAAGCTTATAAAATAGTTGACAGCAGCAAATTAAAGCTATTACTGAAATATAAGTTTAAATATCCAAGCCCGATGGATTACCTCGATAGCCTTCAGCCAAGTCAAAAGTAGATCCGGAAATGTTTTATCCATTAATCCGAACTGCCTTTCATTAATCATTTATAACTCATAATTTATAACTCTTAATGGGTTCACTCATTTCTATAGTTGGCGCCGGTCCAGGTGATCCGGAATTACTGACCATTAAAGCACTGAAACGCATTCAGGAAGCTGACTGCATATTGCACGATGCGCTGGTTAGCGACGAAATTATGAATCTGGCCAAACCTGAAGCTCAGCGGATTTACGTTGGAAAACTGTATCAGGATGGGCAAGATCAAACCGACCGTCAGGAATGGATCAACCAGTTGATTATTGAATTGGCGGGTAAAGGACAAAAGGTGGTCAGGCTGAAATCGGGCGATCCGATGATTTTTGGCCGTGGCGCTGAAGAAATCAGGTTTTGCATTGAAAACAGTCTCAATTATGAAGTTATTCCTGGTGTGACTTCAGCACTTGGAGCTGCTTCGTTGTATGGCATTCCACTCACCGAACGAGGCAAGAACAGCATGGTTTTGTTTGGTACCGGTCACTATTGCGAAGGCGATTTCTGCGATCTCGAAACCTTCGTTTCAGTGCTGAAATCGGGTTCACCCATCATTTTCTTTATGGGACTCAATAAACTGGTCCGGTTAGCCCAACGATTAATGGATCAGGCTATTTCCCCGGAAATAAAAGTTCAGATTTTAAGCAAAGTCTCGCAGCCCGACACTGTAGCTTTTGAAGGTACGCTCGGAAACATTGCCCAGATTCTGGAGACAGAAAAGCCACCTATGCCTGCCTTGGTAATTATTGGCAAAAATGTGGAGCGATTGAGTAAGTAGTTTGATCCTTTCATTTCGTCCGAAAGCTGGTAAATGCTCTGATTTACACCTAGTTTCGGACGACTGATTTATTTTGATTTTCACTTTCTATAAATATATTACCCCGCTGGGGCTAGTTCTGTAACTGGATGGGAAACAGTGCCAGAGGCACTAAATATTTGTAGAATGATGATCAGATGATGAATCCAGAGTGCCGTAGGTACGAAACATTTATATTGAAATCATAATAAAGAATTTGATCTTTTCATTTCATTAGGAAAGAGATCAATGCTTTGCTTTAAACCTCGATTCGAATTCCCATTAGAAAAAGCTTATGTCTCAACACCTGGGAAATTAGGCTACTTCCAGGCTTCTTTTTGATTTCCGGTACAGGTAGGAATTAAAAATATTCCTCTTTGCAAACCGCAATTGTTTATCCGAATTCACCAATTTAATGTACACACTTTTCGGAACACCGAAATATTCATAGGTGGTGCCATCCAGAAATGTAACTTCAAGCAAAAGTCCTTTGTGTTTGAAATCAGCGATATTCGATTCGGAGGTAATGGTGTTGTATTCTTCTAAATTAGCAGCTATCGTTTCAGGCGCAATACTCACCAGAAAATGATACGCATCAATGATTTGACGGCTTTTCAATTCGGCCTCTTTTGCCATTTCTTCTTCCTGAAACTTGTCGGGATGCCATTCTTTTACCAAATTCCGGTATGTCGATTTTAATGTTTTGAGGTCGGTGTCAGCTTCAACATTGAACAATTTCTTGTATTCATTAATACGCTTCATAGATGCTTCTTTCTTAATTTTCTGATCTTTAACAAAACCATGAGTATCGTTACCCGGCTTTTTTAACAAGGCGCAAAATTACCCTTTTAAAAGTCTTGAATGCTACGTAATTGTTAAATGTCAGTTGTTCTGGAATTTATGGTTAGCGTTTATTGTTCCTGAACGATTATTCCGAGTTTAGTCAGTCACATCAGGCTCGAAGAAACTCCATTGAATGGCTGGGTTGTGCTTTTTTAGCGCTACTTCGCACCGGTTAATGTTCTGAATCAGTTCGTCAACCGTTTCGGTATTTTCCATCTTTGCTTTTACAGCGACCATAATTTGTTCTCCCAATTGAAGTGTGATCAGGTTCAATACCGATGTAACTTCAGGCTGAGCTTCGAGGAAATCAATGATGTCTTGCCGAACTTCAGGAGCAATGCTTTGCCCGATGAGTAATCCTTTGATTTTAACCGCCAGAAATATGGAAATAACAACCAGCAAAGCGCCGATTCCAATACTGCCAATGGCATCGTAAATTGGGTTTCCGGTAATCATGGACAAAACAACTGACAGAAGCGCAAAAGCCAAACCAAGCAACGCCGCAACATCTTCGCCCATTACCACAACCAATTCGCTTTGGCGACTATTCCTGAACCATTTCCACAAACTTTCGTCGTGCCTGATTTTGTTTATTTGGGCAATGCAGCCCCAAAGCGAAGCCCCTTCGAGTAGCATACTTACCGATAGCACTGCGATGGCAATGTAAGGATTGCTTATTTCTTCGCTCGAATTGAGTTTGTGTACACCTTCGTAAATCGAAAACAAACCGCCCATGCTGAATAAAATCAGGGCCACGATAAACGACCAGAAATAGATGGCTTTCCCGTGTCCCAGTGGATGATCGATGGTTGGCGCTTTCTTCGCGTTTTTTAGCCCCACAAACAGCAATCCCTGGTTACCACAGTCGGCAAACGAGTGGATCGATTCGGCCAGCATGGCTCCCGAACCGGTTATGATTGCGGCAACCGTTTTGGTAATGGCAATGCCCAGATTGGCCAGCAAGGCAAATATGATTGATTTTACAGATGAACTTTGGTGCGACATGGGTGGTGTAGTGTTATTTGTTTAAGTTGGCAAATTTAGGATTTTTGGGTTAACTAAAATGCCCGCCGCCACCCGCCCTGCTGAGTTTTTCGTCGCCCTGTTTAAGATTTTGCCGTCTTGTTACGTTTTTTGCCATCTGAGTAGCCTTTTCTCACACACGAGTTAAAGTTCTAAGTGTCCTGCTAAAGTTTTCATCGTCCTGCTGGTTTTCTAGCCGTCCTGCTAATGGTTGTTGTGTCCTTTCGCGGGTTAAAGCGTTTTTTTACGTATTTACAGAGATTTTACGCTTGACTGATTCGGTGAAATGTGCAGAACGCTAATGTACCGGCTTTCTAAAATTTTATCTTTGCAGCTTGTTCGTTTATAATTGAAAAAGTATGCAAAAGAAAATAATGTTGCTGGGTTCGGGCGAGTTGGGAAAAGAGTTTGTAATTGCTGCCAAACGCCTTGGACAAACAGTAATTGCCGTTGATAGTTATGCTGGCGCTCCGGCCATGCAGGTTGCCGATCAGTTCGAAGTGATTAATATGCTTGATGGCGCTGAGCTCGACCGTATCGTGGCCAAACATCGGCCCGACCTGATTGTGCCTGAGATTGAAGCCATTCGTACCGAACGTTTCTACGATTACGAAAAAGCTGGAATTCAGGTGGTACCTTCGGCCAAAGCGGCCAATTTCACCATGAATCGCAAGGCTATTCGCGATCTGGCCGCGCAGGAGCTTGGTCTGAAAACGGCCAATTATCGTTACGCGAAAACTTTCGAAGAGCTGAAGGCTGCTGTAGCTGAGGTTGGAATGCCATGTGTGGTTAAACCACTGATGTCGTCGTCGGGTAAAGGGCAATCGACCATCAAAAGCGAAGCCGACTTCGAAAAGGCATGGAATACGGCTTCGGATAAAGGACGCGGCGACTTAAACGAAGTGATTGTTGAAGCTTTTGTTCCTTTCTTAAGCGAAATTACGCTGCTCACTGTGACTCAGAAAAATGGCGAAACACTATTTTGTGCGCCAATTGGCCACAGGCAGGAGCGTGGTGATTACCAGGAAAGCTGGCAGCCGGTATTCCTTCCTGAAGGTTTTGAAGAAGAGGCCCGCCGCATGGCTGCGCAGGTGACCAAAGCTTTGGGAGGCGTAGGTATTTGGGGAGTTGAGTTTTTTATCGTTGAAGAAGGCGTGGTGTTTTCAGAATTGTCGCCCCGTCCGCACGATACTGGTATGGTAACTTTGGCCGGAACACAAAATCTCAGCGAATTTGAATTGCATTGCCGGGCTGTTTTGGGCTTACCTATTCCTGAAATCAGGCAGGAAAAAGCGGGAGCCAGCGCGGTTATTCTTTCAGGTATTGAAACCATTTCTCCGGAATATGCGGGTATTGATTTGGTGTGCCAAAATTCACATGCTGATGTCCGGATATTTGGTAAAGAGACCGCCCGCATTCATCGTCGTATGGGAGTGGTAGTCGTAAATGCCGAACTTGGTGCCGATGTGTTGGAATTAAAGCAAACCGCCCGAAATCTTGCTGATTTGGTAGAAGTGAAGGCTTCAAAATAATAGTGACCCCTTCATACGAAAGAGGCTGTCAGGTTTTAATTCCGACAGCCTCTTTCGTATTTTAAGTCATACGTTTATTGCGGTTTTTGATTTCGGATTTTGCTATTCCTGATTCCGTAGGTAAAATAAATGGCGAACCCAATGGCCATCCAAATAATCAGCCGTAGCCAAGTGTCTAAAGGCAGTGAAGCCATCTGCAAAATACAAATGCCGGCGCCCAAAATCGGGACAAGCGGAACGAACGGAGTTTTAAATGTCCGTTCAATATCTGGCCGTTTTACCCTCAGTACTATAATTCCGATACAAACGATGGCAAATGCCAGCAAAGTCCCAATCGAGACCAATTCACCAAGAATATTTATTGGTAGGATTCCGGCAATAATCATCGCTACAAATCCTGTGACTAAGGTACTCACATGTGGCGTTTTAAAACGTGGATGAACTTTTGCAAAAATGGGTGGTAAAAGCCCGTCTTTAGCCATCGAGAAGAAAATTCGTGGCTGACCAAGTAACATGACCAGAATAACCGAACTAAGTCCGGCGATTGCTGCAATCTTAATAATCGGACGTAACCAGAAAAGGCCTTCGCCCATGGCATTAACCCCAACTGCAATCGGGTCGGCCACGTTCAGAAAGGTATAACTAACAATTCCGGTTAACACAATGGCAACAAAAATGTAGAGCAGTGTCGAAATCCCTAGAGATCCTAAAATCCCGATAGGCATATCGCGTTTGGGGTTTTTAGCTTCCTGAGCCGCAGTTGAAACGGCATCGAAACCAATGTAAGCAAAGAATATAACGGCTGCCCCCCGGAAAATTCCGCTCCACCCATAATGTCCCCATTCGCCTGTATTTTGGGGAATGAATGGATGCCAGTTGGCTTTATTTACAAACATGAATCCGATTCCGATGAACAACAGAATAACGAACACCTTTATCACCACCATGAAATTGTTGAATTTGGCCGATTCTTTGATTCCGATTAAGAGTAATATAGAAATGGCAGCCACTATAAACATAGCTGGCAGGTTTAATAATCCGGTAAGATGAGGCAGGCTATCGATAGAAATTCCTGTATCAGCCAGGTTTTTGGTTAGTTCAGGCGTCAACGATTTCCATCCCACTTGCGGCACGTCCACCATAACAGTTCCCATGGCCGCTGTAAATTGCGCCGGAATGTTAACGCCAAAGTCTTTCAGAAAGCTTACTACATAACCCGACCAACCCACCGCAACCGTTGATGCAGCAAAAAGGTATTCCAGAATTAAATCCCAGCCAATGATCCAGGCCACAAACTCGCCCATAGTGGCATAAGCGTATGTATAGGCACTACCCGAAATCGGGATCATTGAGGCAAACTCGGCATAGCACAAGCCTGCAAATAAACAGGCAAGCCCGGAAATCAGGAACGAGATAACAATTGCAGGACCAGCATATTGAGCAGCAGCCTGACCTGTTAATACGAATATTCCGGCACCAATAACGGCACCAATTCCTAAAGTTGTAAGGTTAAATGCGCTTAGCGATTTTCGCAGGCCGTGATCGGAATTGGATTCGGCCATTAATAGTGATAAAGGTTTTGTAAGAAATAATTTGGACATAGGGACTGTTTTTGAAGACTCAAAAATAGCTTTTTTGTTTAATAAATCAGTTGTCCTGGTAATTTGTTGGGGGGTATTTGGCTTTTTTATTAAATATAAATGTTTTAAATGCTGCGTAGAAGAATGGGATTAGCGTTACAATGATAAGTCCAAGGAAAACAATCTCGAAATTATCTTTAATCCAGGTCAATTCTCCCAGAAAATATCCGGTTAAGGTAAAGAAAGGTACCCAAATTGCCGACCCAATGATGGTATATTGTTTAAAAATCGGAAAATCAAACGAAACGGTTCCTGCAAAAAAAGGAATATAAGTGCGGATTACCGGGAAAAAACGGCCAAAGATAATTGACTTTTTTCCGTGTTTGTGATAAAATTCCCGTGTTTTGACAATTGAGGGAACCAGATATTTCTGAATTAGTTTTCGCTGGCTGCGCTCAATGCGATGCCCAATCAATGCCCCAATCTGGTAATTAAAATGATTTCCAAGGACAGCCGCTAAAATTAAGATCGGCACCAACACCCAGATACTCATGTCAGACGAAGCTGCAATTACACCGGCAGAGAAAAGCAACCCATCGCCAGGTAAAAATGGAAAAACAATTAATCCGGTTTCCAGAAAGATAATCAGGAATAAAACCAGATAAGCTTCCCATACGTTTTCGTCAACCAAGGCAAAAATAGCTTCGTTGGTATGAAATAGTATGTGGTAAATTTGTTCCAGCATCTTATGGGTTGAATTGATTGGCTTGTGTCTCGCACAAAAAATATGGTGTAGTTTACAGAACGTATAAAATTACTGCAAATTACACCATCTAAACAACTATAAGCCCTAATTGATGCCTATTCTATGAATTATTTCAGTTAATATTTCTTAATGACTGTTTTTCTGATGTTTACTAATTCACTCAGTTGATTCGCTCAATTAAAACAATCGGTTAATAAATTGCAAACCTGACTTAGGAATTCATTATCTCTCTCAGTAAATGGGGCAGGAGAGTGGCTGTCGATGTCGAGCTCGGCTACAAATTTTCCATTTTTCAAAACCGGAACCACAATTTCCGACTGGACTTCCAATCCGCACGAAATGTAGTTCTCAACCTGAGTCACATCCTGCACCACCATAGTTTGGCCACTGGCGGCTACCTGTCCACAGATGCCTTTCCCGACAGCAATATGTGTGTGCTGGGTTGGTTTTCCGACGAATGGACCTAAAACAAGCTCATTCTTCTCCGGGTCTAAAATGTAAAAGCCTACCCAATCGTAATGATAAACTTCTTGTTTCAAAAGTTCACAAATCCGGAACAAAAGGTCTTCCGGATTAATTTTTACCAATGCGGCAATCTTTTGATATACTTCTTCAAAATTAGTTGTCATTGTCATATTCTTCTTCTGTTTTCACCTTTAATATACTGGAAAAAGTCAATAGTCATATGGAAAATGTTTTATAGAGTTTTTTCGAATGACTGTTGACTATTCCCTTGTTACTTGATTACCATTTGATCTTCGTGGGTAATTTTCTCGCAATATTTACATTTCAAATCTAAAGGATTTTTTGAAATGACATTGAAATAGGTAGTAATTTCCTCGTTGTTGGTGATGCATTTCGGGTTAAAGCATTTTACAATTCCGATTACTTTGTCCGGAACTTCAACCACACGCTTTTCAACCACTTCGTAATCACGGATAATATTCAGCTTGGCATTGCGGGCAATCAGCGAAATTTTGTTGATTTCGTCGTCTTCAAAAAATACGTCGGAAAGCTTGATGATGGCTTTGCTACCCAATTTTTCGCTTTCGAAATTGGCGCCAAATGTAATTTGGGTTTTCACATTCTGAAGTCCCAGAATGGAAATAACCTTAAACAGATTTTCGGAAGGGATGTGATCGATTACAGTGCCATTGTTAATTGCACTAACTTTCAGTTTGAGTTTCTTTTTTAAACTATCGGGCATGGCTGTAATTATTTAAGGTTGAGAATGTGTGCGATAATGGCCTGGCGGGTGAAAACGCCGTTCCGGGCTTGTTCAAAATAATAGGCTTTTTCGTTACTGTCAACATCCGGATGTATTTCGTTGACGCGGGGAAGCGGGTGCAGAATGCGCATGTTTGGTTTCGTATTGGCGAGCATATTGTTGCGTAAAATGTAAACGTTTTTCACTTTTTCGTATTCAATCGGATCCATGAATCGCTCTTTCTGAACTCGGGTCATGTAAATGATTTCAGCGTGATTGATGTTTTCGTTGATTTCGCTGTGCTCGAAATAACGGATACCCTTTTCTTTCAGGAACAATTTATACTCTTCAGGCATGGCCAGTTCGTCAGGAGCAATAAAGTTAAAAATCGGGTTCTCGAATTGCGACATCGCCATCAGCAGGGAATGAACTGTTCGTCCGTATTTCAGGTCGCCAATCATGAAAATGTTGATGTTATCGAGGGTTCCCTGTGTTTTCAGGATCGAATACATGTCGAGCAGGGTTTGGGTTGGATGCTGGTTGGCGCCATCGCCAGCATTGATCACCGGAACATCGGCCACTTCGGCTGCATACCGCGAACTGCCTTCCAGCGGGTGGCGCATCACGATTAAATCGACATAATTGCTGACCATTCTCGTGGTGTCGTGCAAAGTTTCGCCTTTCGAAACGCTGGATGAACCTGCATCCGAGAAGCCAATGATTCGGCCACCCAACCGGTTTATCGCAGTTTCGAAGCTAAGCCGGGTTCGGGTCGATGGTTCAAAAAACAAAGAAGCTACTACTTTTCCTTCAAGCAGTTTCTGGTTGGGGTTTTTCTCAAAATCGGCTGCGAGTTCCAATATTCGCAGGTAATCTTCTTTTGAATAATCTGTAATCGAAATTAAATCTTTCTTCTTCATTTTATGTGATGTGTTTTAAAGATGATAAAGCAAAAAAAAACCAACAGAAAGGATATTTCTGTTGGTTTTTAAGTATTTCCGGTGAAACCGGATAAAATAATGTTGAGCTAAATTGTTATCATGATGGAAACAAAACAGGGAATTTGGGAAAAACTTTTCCCGGTGAAGTGTTTCACTGGAAAAGTGGGAATATTGTCTGATCAGGTGTTCCATCAAAATCCAAAATTAGAGTGTTTTTGCAATCTATTCTAAATAGTCCTTTATTAGTTATGAAAAGGTTATTAACACCATTGATTTCGGGTGCAAGACTGAAAGCTATGGCAATTCGGTAACCTTCAAACCTTCTATTTTATTCAGTCCATCTTCAATCCGGCTTAGTTCACTCAACCTGATGTGTGTGCTGATCCGACATCTCAAATCGAACTGTGGGTCAATCTGGGGAAGCTTTTCATCTTTGAATAGTTTCATTACGTCATTCATTACCCCATAGTCGAACTCAATTAAAAGTTGCTTCTCTACAAGCTTTTCAACGATTTCAGCCTGATTGATAGCATCGAGGGCTGCATTGCGGTACGCATTAATTAAACCACTGACGCCCAGTAAAGTTCCGCCAAAATAGCGGACAACTACGATTAGAATATTGGTGAGGTCGAAGCTTTGTATTTGCCCCAGAATTGGCTTCCCGGCAGTCGACGAAGGTTCTCCATCATCGTTGGCCCTGAAAAGCAATTTCTCGTGTCCCAACCGCCATGCATAGCAATGATGCCGTGCCGAATAATGTTCCTTTTTTATGGTCTGTACAATTTCCTTAATCTGATCTTCGGAAGTTACGGGAAAAGCGTACGCAATAAATTTGCTGCCCTTGTCTTTGAACAATCCTTCCGAAGGATTCGATATGGTTCTGTAGGTATCTTCCATCAGAAATTCATTAAAATCAGGATGGCAATAACGGCCATCAAAACTCCGGCAAAGTTAACTCTTGAAAACTTCTCTTTAAAGAATACTAATCCAATCAGGATCGAAAATAATACAATACAGATGTTATTCAGTCCAAAAACGATAGAACTGTCAAGTTTGCTGTTGTTTAAAGCCAATATGAAGAAGTACAATGAGCCAAAATTAGCGATTCCTAAAATTGTCCCGCCAACCAATTCCGCAATAGAAATGTTCTTTGAAAGCGACTTTGGTTTTATCAAGATGAATATCAGACCAAGAATCAGGGCAGCAAGGAAAACTGTAGCAGAGAACAATAAACTCATGTTGTTGGCTACATGATAGGTTTGCGCATATTTTACAATTGAGTCGGTTATTCCTGATCCCAGAAAAATAGCAATTGGAATCGCAATCAGTTTAATGTTTTTTGCTTTATCAATTGGTCGATAACTTGTTAGTAAAACAGCGATCGTCGCTAATACTAATCCGGAAATTTTAAGAATGGTGGTTTTTTCGGAGAAATACAGGATGGAGAATAAAATCGGGATAACCATTGACAATTTTCCGGCAATGCTTGTGACGGCAACTCCGGAAAGGCGGGTCGAATAGCCAATCAGAAAAAACATCAGGATAAAAGAGAAGCCAATCAACAGGGCATATGGAAGCCAATTGGAAGTTAGAACATTCAGGATAGAAATGGGGTGGCGGTTGAAGCTGAAGCCAAGTATTGCAGCCAACAGGTAATTGACTGTAATCAGCTTGATCAGGTTGGTTTTAAACCGCTCAGTAACTTTGAAGGTGATGAAAATTACTGATGACGAAAGAATGCTCAGCAAGAGATAAATCATCTGATGTGATTTTAAAGACAAGAAAAAAGCAGATCGAAATTGACCTGCTTTATATCTGTTACAATTTTAATTTCTTTTCAATCTCGTCGACACAAAGTTTAAAGGCTTTGTCCGTTTCTTTCAGGTTATTCACCGTTTTGCAGGCATGCAACACCGTTGCGTGGTCTTTATGCCCAATTTGCGAACCGATGGATGCCAGCGACGATTTGGTCATGTTTTTCGAGAAGTACATGGCCAGTTGCCGGGCCTGAACAACTTCGCGTTTCCGGGTTTTTGCCTGAAGTGAATCGACCGGCATATTGAAATAATCGCAAACGACTTTTGAAATATAGTCGATTGATAATTCTCGTTTCGAGTTCTTAACCAGCTTATTAATCATCTCGCTGGCCAATTCAATGGTGATTTCTTTCCGATTCAGTGTCGATTGAGCCAGAAGAGAAACCAGTGCTCCTTCGAGTTCCCTAATGTTATTTGTAATATGTGAAGCGATGTATTCCAAGACTTCGTCAGATATTTCAATGCCGTCCTTGTAGATTTTCCGCCTTAAAATATCCATTCTGGTTTCGAAACCTGGCTGTTGTAAATCGGCAGTCAAACCCCATTTGAAACGTGAAAGTAAGCGTTGTTCCAATCCTTTTAATTCAATTGGCGGTTTGTCAGACGTCAGAATAAGCTGTTTCCCGCTTTGGTGCAAATGGTTGAATATATGGAAAAAGGTTTCCTGAGTTTTTTCTTTTCCTGCAAATTCCTGAACATCATCAATAATCAGAACATCAATCATCTGGTAGAAATTCAAAAAGTCGTTCCGGTTATTGTTCCGGGTCGCTTCGGTGAATTGAGTCTGAAATTTATTTGAATTGACATACAATACAACCTTGTCAGGATGGCGTTCTTTCACTTCAATACCAATGGCGTGTGCCAGGTGAGTTTTACCAAGACCTGAATTTCCATAAATCATCAGCGGGTTGAATGCAGTACCTCCCGGATTTTGGGAAACTGCATATCCGGCGCTTCGGGCCAAACGATTACATTCGCCTTCAACAAAATTATCGAAGGTATTATCCAGGCGTAATTGTGGATCAATCTGGATCTTTTGAATTCCGGGAATAATAAATGGATTCTTTATCGATGATTTTCCTTCGCTTTTCAGAGGAATGCTCATCGGTTTATTCTGAATTTTGCTGTTGTTATTTGTCGGATATTTAACGGTGTACGGTTGTGAGTTACTTTGATTGTTACCCATAACCACAACATATTCGAGTTTGGCACCGACCCCTACTTCTTTTCTCAGTGTTTTTCTGAGCAAATCAATGTACTGTTCTTCGAGATATTCATAAAAAAATGGACTTGGAACCTGAATTGTAAGTACTTCATCATCCAGATTAACAGGAACGATTGGTTCAAACCATGTCTTAAAACTGATGCCTGGTACGTTGTCGCGAATAACTGAAAGACAACGATCCCAAACCAAACGATGATCATTAATCATTTTGGAGCCGGATATTAAAAAATTTGACAAAACTATATTCCCTGATTATTTTTCCCTGAAACAAATTTTGTGAAAAAAAATGTAGAAAAAAAATGGATTTGCACTTGACTTTTATAAAAATAAGATAAGGTCTTTAAGGCTCAGGCATTTAAAAATAAAAAATATTTTAATATTTTTTTAATATGGCTAAATTACTGATTGTGAGAGTTTTAGTTGTGCTAGTTATTTAAGTGCTTGCCAGTAAAGGGATGTAGCCAATTAAACAATAATAATTAGCATTGTTTGATAACTAATTAGGCAGTTTTTTGATCGCTTTTTCAAGTTTTATCTTTCTTCCGTTCTTAAATGCGACCAAAGTTGCATCTGGAAAATTGATTCTGGCAGTTTCGAGTAGCCCAGAAATTTTTTCAAAATCAGAAGATTTCCCAGCCATGTAATTGTACGTTTCACTAACCTTCATTTCTTCAATTTTACCTAAACCCTTAAAAAGTCCCGATTCGGTCGATAATTTTGCCGGACTGGAAATTAAATGAACTTTGTAAATAATCTGATCCTTTTCTTCAGGAGATGACGGTTTCGCAGTTATGTAAACATCTTTGCCAATGTTGAAAGCTGAAAAATGGACATATCGTTTCGGGTTATTCCGTACATCTTTCAATAATAAATCAAGGCTACTTGATAAATTATTCAAGTTTTGATACAATACAGGGTCATTGATCAGTAGACCAGCAGAACTGTCGGTAGTGTTCAATTTCTGAATGATCTTGTTGATCCCGGCAACTGATGAGCTGATTTCTGCAAATACAGGGCTAATATTTAATTTAGAAAGTGAATCGGAGAGTGACGAAAAGTTTTTAATGATGTTGGTAATCTGTCCTGAGTTTTGATTAATCGATTGAGTAATGCTATCCAGGTTGGTTACAATTGAGTTCACTTTTCCGCTACCAATTATTTTATTCAGTTCAGCCGAGGCTGATTCGATGTTTGCCACAGTTCTATTGATGTTTGCAAAACTTTCAGTCAGATTTTCTCTGGTTTTCTCATTAAAAACATAGGTAACTACTGTTAATGCCGAATCAAGAGAAGCAATTAGTTCTTCTGCCTTTTTCTTTAATGGAAGTACCTGCATGCTAACTTGCTCTTTTAAATCACCTTCAGTAGCTCCGGGGATAGTATCATTGGGTTGATAATATTCGCCGGAATGAACAATCTCCATCTTGATGGACTTTGTTCCCATGATATCACTTGAAACGATCTTTGCAGTAGAACCTTTGGCAATTTTGTAGTTACCCTGAAGCGATAAGGTTACAAAAAGTCGACCGGAATAGTCGTTCATCAGTTCGATGTCCGAGACCTGTCCAACCTGATAGCCATTTATTGTAACAGTACTTGATTTGAGTAGTCCGTCAATTTTTTCGTAAATAACGTAGTAATTGGTGTTTCGCTTTAATATGTCGATGCCTTTCAGGAAATTTGTGCCCCAAACAAGGATGGCTGTACAGGCTATAACTAAAAAGCCCAATTTGGTGTATTTCGAAATCTTAATCATATTTCTACTAATTTTCTGTTTCCCTGATACAAAGCTATGCAGCATTAATCAGGAAACCAAATCGTTTTTATTCAATCGGTATTTTCCTGACCTGTTAATTGGAGTTCGTATTGATGATAGTACGTTTGCCATCAATAAAGTAGACAATAAATGCCTGCGGAAATTTCAATTTAATCTTTTGCAGTAATGGCGTTATATTATCCATCGATGCTTCTTTCCCAATAAAGTACCGGTAATATTTATCAGTTTTTTCTCTTCTGACTTCTTTCAATCCTTTGAAATTTGAGGCAGATGGTTCTACAGGTGTTGTATTGGCTCCAATTTGAACACTATAATAGGTATTGCTGTTTGCTACTTCTCTGTTTGACAAGGTATCCTTTGCGACCGGTGTTTCATTCGATTTGCTTTTTTCGTCCACCTCAGTTGTTTTTGCAACTTCAGGCTTACTTTCTTCTACCTTAACTGTCTTCTCTATTGGTTTGTTTTCTTCTTTCTTCTCAGGTAATGCGCTGACAGCCGAAGTGTCAGGTTTCGTGTTTGAATTAGCCGTATGACGGGCCGAAGTAGCTGAACCTGAACTTCTGGACTTAAATTTCCGGAAAGCATCAAAAATTGAGCTGGCAATAACATGTTGTCCTTCTTCGCTCTTCAAGTAATTTGCTTCGGCCTGATTGCTCACAAACCCGGTTTCGACCAAAACACTTGGCATGGATGACTCGCGCAGAACCAGAAATCCGGCTTGTTTTACTCCTCTGTTCGAACTTTCAAGCCGCGATTTGAATTGACGCTGAATATCATCTGCAAACGATAAACTTTGATCCAGATAATTATCCTGAACCATTTCGAACATGATGTATGATTCGGAAGAATTTGGATCAAAACCTTCATAAGTTTGCCGGTAATTATCCTCCATTAAGATTACTGAGTTTTCTTTCTTGGCGACATCAAGGTTATCATTCGATCGGTGAAGACCTAAAACAAATGTTTCGGTTCCTCTGAGCGATGGAGTACCGCAGGTATTGGCATGAAGAGAAATGAATAAATCGGCTTTATTTCTATTTGCAATTCTTGATCGGTCAATCAAAGGAACGAAAACGTCAGTGTTTCGGGTAAAAACGACTTTCACATCCGGAAAATTTTCGTTTATATATTTGCCTAGCTTAAGTCCAATTCCAAGAACAACATCTTTTTCCTGAATGCCCTTTGAGACTGCTCCCGGATCTTTTCCACCATGCCCCGGATCAATTACAACAACCATTTGTTTGCTATTTTCTTTAGCAGTAGATGCTGAAAAAGAATTTCCGGAGATGAAAAGACTGATTAGTAACGGTAATATATGCTTGAAATAGTTAAACTTCATTGTATTCAAGTTGAATGAATGTGCAAAAATATAAATATTAAAATTATTTTACATTTCTTGACGTTTAGGTATAGACCTTATTTATATTTTTGCAAACCGAACAGCAAATGTGTTCATATCTTATAAACTGTGGTTTTGATAAAAAATCTGCTTACAAATATATTATTTTTAGTTGCCCTTTCCTCGTTCGGTCAACTGAATCAGAAATCTGATACGATTTCTGAAGTTCCAGTTCTTGTTAAAGATTCGATATCAATTCTTAACAATGATTCAATTCCGGTTTTGCCGGTTAAAGAGTCTACTGATTCGGTTGCAAAACCTTTGCTTGAGGCTATTATTACCTATTCGGCGGTCGATTCAATTATTCCTGATTTTGAGAACCAGAAAATGTACATGTACAAAAATGCGGTAATCAATTATCAAAATATTGAACTAAAGGCTGATTACATTATGCTTGATCTGGTCAGCAAGGAAGTATATGCCGAAGGCTTGCCCGACTCCACAGGGACAATTGTTGGAACCCCTGTGTTTAAAGAAGGTGATGAGGAGTTTGAATCAAAGACAATGAGATATAATTTCGAAACACAAAAGGGGATTATCACTGATGTGAAAACAACTCAGGGCGATGGGTTTGTACACAGCGATTTGACCAAAAAGATAAGCAAGGATGAGTTTATCCTGGAAAAAGGTAAATATACCACGTGTGATGCCGAACACCCTCATTTTTACCTTCGAATGACCAAAGCAAAGGTTATCTCCAATAAGAAAATCATTACAGGTCCGGCTTATATGGTTCTGGAAGATTTTCCGATCTATTTTCCAATGATACCTTTTGGATATTTTCCCAATTCAACAACTTATACTTCAGGTATTTTGATTCCG
This sequence comes from Prolixibacteraceae bacterium, assembly GCA_028683385.1. Classification (GTDB taxonomy): domain Bacteria; phylum Bacteroidota; class Bacteroidia; order Bacteroidales; family Prolixibacteraceae; genus Aquipluma. The sequence goes on from JAQUIJ010000004.1 coordinate 279,176, forward strand.
ACCTATGGTGAAGAGCAAACGCGCGGATTCTTTTTACGTGAAGGTGGATATTACTGGGCAGCAAGCGACCATTTTGATCTGGCACTTCGGGGCGATATCTATTCAAAGGGATCGTGGGCAACAAAGTTGCATACGAATTATAAGGTCAGGTATAAATATAGTGGAAGTTTAGATTTTAGTTATAACCTAAATAAATATTCGGAAAAACCATTGCCTGATGCCAGAACGACAAGAGGATTTAGTCTGGCCTGGTCACATTCGCAAGATTCAAAGGCTAATCCCAATCGTACATTCTCTGCAAGTGTAAATTTGTCGACCAGCTCGTTTGACAAAGAAAATACTTATATGAATAATGCGACTTCGGTTCAAACTTATTTGCAGACTCAAAAATCGTCGAGTATTTCGTATACCAAGAAATTCGAAAATAGCCCGTTCAATATGTCGCTAAACCTTCGTCACTCGCAAAATTCACGTGATACTACGATATCTTTAAGCTTGCCTGAATTGACATTCAATATGTCGAAAATAAATCCATTTAAGGTTAAAAATAGGATAGGCCCGGTAAAATGGTACGAAAAAATCAGTTTCAGCTACTCTGGTAACATTAAAAACTCGATCTCGAATGTTAAAGAAAAGGACTTTTTAAAACAATCACTTATCAAAGATTGGCAAAATGGTTGGCAACATTCTATTCCAATTTCATTGCCTTCGTTTAATCTATTGAAATATATTAATTTAAGTCCAAGCTTTAATTACTCAGAACGGTGGTATACGAACTACATAAACAAGCGGTATGATCCAAATAGTAGCTTTGCTTCGCCCAGAACAGATCATGTGATGATTGATACCGTCTATTCATTTCGCCGGAATTACAATTATTCCTACAGTATAAGTACATCGACTAATATTTATGGTATGTACACCATGCGTAATCCAAATTCACGCATCAAAGCTATCAGGCACAAGATCACACCTTCAGCTAGTTTTAGTTATACTCCTGATTTTGGCCAGAAAAAATTTGGATTCTGGGGTAGTTACGTCGATGGCAGTGGAAAAGTTAATTATTATAACCATTTTGAAAATGGAGTCTTTGGTTCAGCAGGAATGGGTGAAAGTGGTGCGATTAGTTTTAATCTTAATAATAATCTGGAGGCCAAAGTGTTGGAAGTGAGTGATTCGATTGCCTCGAAGGATGAAAAGCCAAAATATAAAAAGGTTAAGATTATTGATATCAGTGCGAATACTTCGTATAATATGATTGCAGATTCGTTTAAACTGAGTCCTATTGGTATTTCGGCCCGAACAACAATTAAAGGTATCAGTGTTAATATGGGAGCCAATCTGAATCCGTATATGGTTAATTCAGCAGGTCGGGTTATTGATGAATATGTTTGGAATCACAAAAGTGGACTAAATAAGTTGGGCAGACTAACCAATGCCAATATGTCCTTCGGGATGAATTTTGATTCGAAAAAAGAAAAGCCGGCTGCAGAAACCGATAAAAACAAGAGCCCCGGAGAAAAACCAGTAAAGAGTGATGAACCTGAATATGTTGTTTTTAATATGCCATGGAGCTTCAGGTTTGATTATTCGTTTTACTACAATAAATCATACGTTTACAATAGTACTACGAAAATAGCGAAACCAACTACAACCATTAATCAAAGTTTAAACTTTGGCGGAAAGCTAAGTTTGACTGATAAATGGCAAATGGATATGAATACCAATTTTGATGTTCAGGCCATGAAGTTTTCATTTACTACTGTAAATATAAGCCGAACATTACATTGCTGGACAATGTCGTTTAATTTTGTTCCTTTTGGTGACCGAAAAAGTTACAGTTTTAATTTGTCGGCCAGTTCGGCAATTCTACGCGACTTGAAGGTATCAAAACAGAGTTCGTGGCGTGATAATTAATGGCCGAAAGTTGAACGTTTTCAATTGGTTCATTTAATTATCTCATTGAATTTAATTACGATAAGTTTTTCAGACGTAAAATGATTTTTTGTTTGATTGTAAGAATTGCATCATCTCCCTTTTTAAATCAATAAATTTTGTTTAATTTAACTCAAAATAAAGTTGCTGTAATTTTATAATTATTGTAATTGAGTTTTGCGTCAGTCTGTGATGATTACGGCTCTGAAAATGAGATTTAGTGTAACAAAATTCTATGCAATTCCAAAAGAAGATATTGATAATTGAGGACGACCAACGATTAGGTGTTACGATTCAGAATGTGCTTGCTTTTAATAAATATGATGTTTGTTATGTTGATAATGGAGCAGTAGGCATTCAGAAAGCTTTTGAGTATAATCCTGATTTGATATTGTGTGATATTAATATGGATCCTTTGGATGGATATCAGGTTTACAAAGTATTAGAAGAGAGTAAAATTTTACATAGGATTCCATTTATTTTCATAACCGGTAGTTCAGATTTGGAAGATATAAGGTATGGATTGTCACTTGGTGCTGATGATTATATAGTGAAGCCATTTAGCAATTCTGATTTAGTGAAAACGATAGAAAGACGCCTCGAAAAGTTTAAGGCGATCATAGAGGATTCGCACCGCGAGTTTATTCGATTGTTCGATCTTTCTCCGATTGGAATGTTGATTTTTGACGGGAATAAAATTTATAATGCTAATTCAGCATTCAGAAATTTACTAAATATCGATAACGAAGATTTGCCGAGTATTGGAATTGATCGGTTTATTGATTCTACCTCAATCCGGAAACTACAAGGTGCCATACTCAAATATATACCTGGCAGAAACGAGATCTTTAATGGAATAGTAAAATTAAACCGAAATAGTGGCGGTGAAATCCAAATGAAACTTGTTGTTTCAGAATTCGATAAATTTTCAAATTACACGCTTTTTATTGGATTCTTTTATGCCGTTCAGAAGTCTCTTTCAGGAATGGATAGTGATTTACTTATTGCTGAAGTAAATGGTCTTCTAAAGCGCGAAAATATTAAAGTTACGGATGCTTTAGGTGAAAAGATTACGAACATCTTTAAACAAAAGAAGCTAAATATACAAAATCATAAAAATACGTTTTTTACTGACCGGGAAAATCAGGTGTTGTGTTTGTCCATGGAGGGTTTGCCGATTAAAAATATAGCTGACAGACTTTCAATATCAGACCGAACTGTTGAAAAATATCGGACACGGCTTATGGGAAAAGTTGGGGCAGGTAATATGATTGAAGTTATCGTATTTGCATTGAAAAATGGTTTGGTCGAAATCTAAATTGTATAAGCTCGAAGTTCTAAAATAAAAGAGGCAACATTCAATTTTGAATGTTGCCTCTTTTATTTTAGAAAGGTAAGTCGTTGCCTGAATCATCACCTGGTTCCGGTGGAATATCTCCGGATGTGAATTCTGGCGGAAAGTTTTTAGCAGAACTGGCAGCTCCTGCATTTTCAATTTTCCATGCGTTTATATTGTGATACCATTTTCCATTGAAATCGCGAGATTCGAGCGAGAAAAATACTTCAATCTCCGTTCCTTCATTGATCCCATCGATTAAGCTTATTTTATCTCCAAAAAGCGTAAAACATACTTTTTTAGGAAATTGCTCATTGGTTTCAATAACAAAATCTTGTTTTTTCCATTCTTTACCGGCTTTACTCACTCCTGATTCGAGCTTCAAAATCTGGAGTAAAGTGCCTTTTACCTGCATGCTCATAGTATTTTTTCGTTTTTGTTAGCAGAAATAAAAACACTCTTGCATTCAGCATGCAAGAGTGTTTTTCAATATGAAAGATTAATTACTTTTTTTCAATTTCGAGTAATTCAACTTCGAAGATAAGAGTTGAATTTGGTTTAATATCCTGTCCTGCACCTCTTTCGCCATAAGCTAAAGCAGCCGGGATGTATAATTTCCATTTAGAACCAACAGGCATCAGCTGTAATGCTTCCGTCCATCCAGGAATAACTCTGTTTACAGGGAATACAGCTGGTTCACCACGTTGAACTGAACTATCGAAAACTTTTCCATCAATAGTTGTTCCGGTATAATGACATTTTACCTGATCTTCAGCTGTTGGTTTTGGACCAGTTCCGGCTTTAATTATTTCATATTGAAGTCCGCTGGGAAGTGTAACTACGCCAGCTTTTGTTTTATTAGTTGCCAGAAACTCTTCTCCTTCTTTTTGGTTTTTTTCACCTTCACCTTTTGAAACCTTAGCAAAAAACGCTTGAATAGCAGCATTGGCTTTCTCTGGTTTAATCTGAACTGAGTCACCCGAAAATGCTTTTTCAAAGGCAGCAAGTATAATCTCTTTGTTCAGTTGATCTACTCCTGGAGCGCTTTTCATTTGTTGCTTGTTATTTTCCCCGATGAGTACCCCAAGCGCATAACTTACAGAGTCGTTGTTGTTTGTGAGTTTTATTTCACTTTTTTTTCCTGAGTTTTGGCATCCTGCTACTCCAACTGTTAATACAAGCGCTGTAGCATAAAATAATGTTCTTAGCTTCATGTGTTATTTTTATATAATTAATTAAACAATTTCCAATAATTCAACATCAAAAATTAAGGTAGCATTTGGTCCAATCAAGCCTCCGGTACCTTCTTCTCCATAAGCCAGATCGGATGGAATAAACAATCTCCATTTGGCTCCAACAGACATTAATAGCAAAGCTTCAACCCATCCACGAATAACAGCATTAACCGGAAAGATAGCCGGTTGTCTTCGCTCAATAGTACTGTCGAATACAGTGCCGTCAAGCAGGATTCCATGATAATCACATTTTATCTGGTCATCAATGGTAGGTGATTCGCCGTAACCTTCCTTCAGAATTTTATATTGCAACCCTGATTTTGTTTCGATAACTCCTTCATTATGAACATTATTTAGGAGATACAAAAGTCCTTTTTCCAGGTTTCTATTCGCTTCTTCATCATTATTCGCCAACATGAATTCCTGTAAATTATGGTTTGCATCATCCATCGAAATTTTTGGCTTATTTCCGGCATATGTATCCTGAAGTCCGGCTAAAAATTGCAGAGAATTAATCTCTTTAACTCCCGACTGTATGAGATTGGACGAAATAGTCAACCCTAATGAATATGAGAACTCTTCTAATTTATCTTTGAACTGATAATCAGACATTAGCAATATTTGGATTTCAGGTTACGAATATAGATTATTTTTTATTAGTAGCGAAGTTCTTAAATAGTCTTTTTCCCTCTCAGTATTTCTTTTTTCCCAATGGGCCCGGGAATTCGTTCCATTAAAAAGCCGGCTGCCGAAAATGCTCTTCTTACTGATCCTTTGGCACAGTAAGTTGTCAGAATACCGTCTTTCTTAACCGATGAAGCCACTTTTTGAATCATTTCATCCGTCCACATTTCAGGTTGTTTCCCAGGGGCAAAGGCATCGTAGTAAACCAGGTCAAATTGTGGTAACGAATCGAATTCAAAGAATAATAAATCGGCATGAACTTTTTGTAGTGAAAATTCAGTAGAAATTTTAACTACTGAATTCCATTCTGCTCGATGTATCTTTTCAAATACATCAGAATATTCAGGAAAAATGTTTTGAGGATAGTTTAATTTCAGGTAGTCAGTTTCGGTTAATGGATATTTTTCAATGCTAAAATAGTTAATATTTAGCTTTTTGCGGTCGCCATATGCAAAGGTGAGATAGGCATTTAATCCGGTTCCAAACCCAATTTCAAGAATCGATATTTCTTGTTTAGGTACTTGAAACAGGCCCTGATTAATATATATATGTAACGATTCCTGAATTGCTCCGTGTGTTGAATGGTAATGCTCGTCCATTTCTGGTAGATATATAGTGTGCGAACCATCTTCGGTTACGACAAACTCTTTGTCCATATTTTGTAAATTAAGTAAGAAACCGTGCCAAAATAACTAAATTTACACCCGTAAGAAAATGGAGGTTTCAAAATGTTGTTAAAAATCTATCCTGAAAACCCGAACCCCAAAGATATTCGACAAGTAGTTGAGGTGTTGAGAAATGGAGGAATTATAATTTATCCTACAGATACAGTTTATGGTTTGGGGTGTGATATAACCAACGCAAAGGCGGTTGAGAAAATTGCCCGATACAAGAATGTGCAAGTCGAAAAATCTAATTTTTCATTCATATGCAGCGATTTAAGTCATTTGTCAGGTTTCTCAAAGCCGGTTTCAAATCAGGTCTTTAAATTGCTGAAAACCTATTTGCCCGGTCCGTTCACGTTCATATTGAATGCAAATAACAATGTTCCCAAATATTTCAAAGGGAAAAAGAAAACTGTAGGAGTCCGAATACCTGATAATTCAATCATCATCGAAATTGCAAAAGAACTTGGGAACCCGATTATGTCCACTTCAATTCATGATGACGATGAAATTATAGAATATTCAACAGACCCGGAATTGATTCATGAACGATTTTCCGATTTTGCAGATTTGGTAATTGATGGTGGTTATGGTGACAACATTCCGTCAACCATTGTTGATTGTACTGAAGAAATCCCCGTAGTGATCAGGCAGGGGAAAGGTGTTTTTGAAGAATAGAATGAGAGTAAAAATATAGAAAATCAGTTAAGTGTAAATTTGTATTGGATTCAACGAATCAAAAATCAAAGGTTTATTTTTGTAAAAACGATATGGGCAATTCTAATCAGGTAAATTCAAGATTAATAAACTTTTATGAGCGATATTCGAGCCATACTGATGCTCAGATTCTGGAAATCTTAAAGAATCAGAAGGATTATCAGGAAAATGCCAGAAGCGCTGCTGTTAAAATTGCCATTGAACGCCAGCTAATTCATTCAGATCAGGATTTGTTAGCGCCTGAATTTCAAAACAGTAGGAATACCAAATTAACCTTGTTTCCTCAAACAACAAGTGTTTACCATTACCATCGACTGGTGGGAAGTATATTTCGTTTCTTGTATGTCCTGTCGTTTCCCCCCATCGTTTATGGTTTTCTTAAATACGCTGAAGGATATATTGACGAGACCATTTTGGGTGTGGGAATCGGATTAGCTTGGTTCTTGTTGGTTGTTTTGCTAAAGAGATCTGGCAAACCGGTTATTTTAATTCCTCTTTTTGGAATTTTAATTTTTGTTGGAGCATCTGTTAGCTTAAAGATTGGGGAAAATCGCCCTATCCGAATTTTAGATCTCGTCATCTTAATTATTGGCTTGCTTTTGTCCTCTTATTTTTTGATACTTGCGAAGAAACTAATTCAAAATAAACCTGCCGCAGTGGAGTAATACTCAAAATATTCAGTTTTATTCAGTTGTTTAAAGCGGGCTAGTCCCTTATAATTTCATTTTACCTAAGAAAATCAGCCATTCATCGAAAAGATAATAGTTTTAGTACCTCGTTTGTCTAGTTTTGATTCAGAAATTGAAAACTATAAACTACATACTATGTATCTCCTTCGATTAACCAGCCTTATTTTTGCTCTCGGGATGTTGGTTTCCAGACTTTTTGCATCACCGGGAATGCCTGTCCAGCAGTCTTGGGATGATAAAGATACCCGAACCTATAACATTCAGCCGTTTACAAAAATTTATCTGGAAGGCGCTTTTAAAGTAGTTCTTGAACAGGGAAGTCAATCTGGCTTAAGAATCAAAACCGATGAAGATAATTTTAAATACATTGATGTTCAGTCGGATACTCAGTCGTTAAGTTTGAAAATTGTAAAAAAGCGTTTTGATTTTGATGAATTAATCCTTTATATCACATTTGCCGATCTCGAAAAACTTGAAATTCAAGGCGGAATAAGTTTAGAAACGAAAGGATATGTCGATTTAAAAGATTTCTATCTCCATGTTGAAGGTGGTGCAACTGTTGAAATGAACATGAAAGCCAATAAAGTAAAGGTGATCGGGGAGGGGGGCGTCAAATTTGAATTTGACGGTATTGCTGACGAGCTTGATGCAACTATTTCAGGTGCTGGCTATCTGGATGCAATTGATCTAAAAACAAAAAGCTGTGATGTCCGAATTGAAGGAGTTGGTGCAGGAAGTGTTTATGCAACCGAATCGTTAAATGCCACCATTAGTGGTGTTGGAAAAATAAGGTATAAGGGTGAGCCTAAAGTATATAAGAAAGTTGAGGGAGTTGGTGTCGTTTCTCCCGATTAACGGTTTATTATTTTTGTGGTTGTGAAGACTGTCTGTTATGGACGGTCTTTTTTGTTTACTTTCTTCTCAAAATCTAAACTAAATATGACTTTAGGATGTTTAAGTCCTGATTGAAGTTGAATACGAATTAAGAATATTATTTCTTCCGTATTTGTATAACAGTCATTAAATGAGTATTTTAATTTGTATTATTGAAATATTGTTTAAATAAATGCATTAATGTTTAAACAAAAAAGTTGAATTTGCTGTTTTAATAATACAAGCAATTTAATTTAAGGAGGTTTGAGTATGAAAGTAAGTGGATTTTTAAAAACAGAAACGGCAAGACCAAAATTAAACGGAACGCATTTGCCTCTAAATAATTCAAAGAATAACGGACACGATCTGATTGGCGATAATCATGTTGCAACTTCATTGGAAACACCGATGCGTGAAGATGCTTTTTTGCTTAGTGACGATCAGAAAATGCTCTTAATTGAAGATAAGTTTCGTGAAATCATGGATGTTTTAGGACTTGACCTAAAAGATGACAGTTTAAATGGAACTCCGCATCGGGTTGCAAAAATGTTTGTTAAAGAGATATTTTCAGGGCTCAATCCTGAAAACAAGCCAAAAATTTCGGTGTTTGAAAACAAGTTCAAGTACGGCGAGATGCTGGTTGAAAAGAATATAAACCTGAATTCGACATGCGAACATCATTTCCTTCCTATTGTTGGAAAGGCTCATGTCGCTTATGTATCAAGTGGCCAGGTGATTGGTTTGTCAAAAATAAACCGGGTTGTCGATTATTTTGCGCGAAGACCTCAGGTTCAGGAACGCCTAACAGTTCAGATTTCGAATGAGCTGAAGCGTATTCTTAAAACTGAGGATGTAGCTGTAATCATTGATGCCAAGCATCTTTGTGTTTCATCGCGTGGAATACAAGATGAAGGAAGCTCTACAATAACTGCTGAGTACGGTGGTGTATTTAAAGATCCACTTCGCAAAGAAGAATTTTTAAAATATTTGACCTTGAATGTATAATTAGTCGTAGCATTTTGTTTTTATTTTTTTTGAAGAACGAAAGCCTTTCATTGGATGGGCTTTTGTTCGTTAATAAGGTTGACCTTGTTCCATTTGACAATATTTTTAGTTCTTTTGTATTTATAAAACTCGATTATGGACGGAAGAAAACGCTCTGATGTAAAGCCTGGATTGTTGGTCAACATTGTGCAGAAACATCACCAGAGAACGGGAGAACTGACAGAAGGTGTGGTGAAAAATTTGTTGACAAACTCACCCAATCATCCGCACGGAATAAAAGTAAGGCTCGAAACTGGTGAGGTTGGTCGGGTTCAGGAAATTTTGGATGAGGAATAATGAAGATCATATCTACCAACATAGCAAAGCCAACAACCATTGAATGGCAAGGTCAGCAAGTTGAAACAGGCATTTACAAATATGCTGTTCAAAATTCAATTTTTCTGGGCTTTGAAGATGTGGTTAACGATCATGTTATTGATCGGCGGTATCATGGTGGATCTGACAAGGCTTGTTATATGTATTCGTCAGATCATTATCCTTTCTGGCAAAATAAATATCCAAATCAGGATTGGAAATGGGGTATGTTTGGCGAAAATTTGACTGTCAGTGGATTAAATGAATCAGAAATCAGGATTGGCGACCGCTTTCAAATTGGTGATGCTGTTGTACAAGTAACTCAGCCCCGTCAGCCATGTTTTAAGCTTGGTGTACGATTTGGCGATCAATCTGTTGTTTCCGATTTCTGGACTTTACCTTTTCCAGGCGTATATGTTCGTGTTCTCTTACCGGGTGAGGTTAAAACTGGTGATGAAATAATTCGAATTGAAAGCAACCCCGAAAGTCTTTCAGTAAGTCAGGTTTTTTCAATCTTTCACAGTAATAAAGAGAATTTGGAATTGATGCAGAAAGCAATTGCTGAGCCTTTTATTGCGGCATCTTGTCGTCGTAACATTGAAAAACTATTATTTCAGAGATGATTTCTGACCTTAAGAATTTGTGAGTATCTTAACCTAAATATAGATAAAGCCAGTTTTCGCTGGCTTTATCTATTGGCGCGATGCTGATGCCTTAATATCTGATCACGTGTTCTACTTCTGAATTTGCTGGAACTATTTCTATCGATTGTTTTTGGTGTGTTACTATTTATGAAATAAACAGCAGCACCGACAATAAAGACAAATCCAAAATACCTCACCGGATCAGGAAGAAATGAAAAGATCAAAATTCCAACAAAAACAAGACTCAATCCAATAGCGAATTGATAATTTTTGATGTTTCGGGTTTCCATAATATACCTCCCTTCTGCATGAATTGTATTTGATCTTACGCACACAAAAGCAGGAAGTTCTATTAAATTTGAAAACAAAATAAAAGGCAAAGGGACATCACTAAAATCCTTTTGCCTTTATATTTTAATTTTCCCCTTGTCCCTAAAGCGGAATATTGCCGTGTTTGCGTGGTAAATTCGACTTCCGCTTATTATGTGTCATATTCAATGCCTGAATAATTTTACGACGGGTATCCTGAGGTAAAATTATTTCATCAATATATCCGAGTGCCGCAGCGCGGTATGGATTTGCGAATTTCTCTCGGTAGTCCAAAACTGCATCAGCTTTTTCATCGTCCGATAATTTTCCACGGTACAAAATGTTAATTGCACCATCTGGTCCCATTACAGCAATTTCAGCGGTTGGGTAGGCCATATTTACATCGCCCCCGATGTGTTTGCTCGACATCACATCGTATGCGCCACCATAAGCTTTGCGCGTAATCAGTGTGATTTTAGGTACGGTAGCTTCAGCAAAAGCATAAAGTAATTTGGCTCCGTGTTTGATGATTCCGCCAAATTCCTGACCAGTTCCAGGTAAAAATCCGGGAACATCGACCAATGTTACCAACGGAATGTTGAATGCGTCGCAAAAACGTACAAACCGAGCGGCTTTTGATGAGGAATTAATGTCGAGTACTCCTGCAAGGTGAGCTGGTTGATTGGCAACAATTCCAATCGATTTTCCACCCATTCGCGCAAATCCAATGACAATATTTGCCGCGTAATGTGGCTGAACTTCCAGAAAATGCTCATCGTCAATAATCTTAAGGATGATGTCCTTGATGTCATAAGGTTTATTCGGATCAACCGGAACAACTTCATTTAAGGAAGCATCAGCGCGATCTTCAGGGTCGGTACATATTTTCGAAGGTGGCTCTTCCATATTATTTGACGGGAGAAAACTCATCAACTCACGCACCATCATCAGTGTAGTTTCTTCGTCGCTTCCGGTGAAATGTGCAACTCCACTCTTCGAAGCATGGGTTATTGCACCTCCAAGTTCTTCTTTGGTGACATCTTCATGGGTCACTGTTTTAATCACTTCAGGACCAGTAACAAACATGTGACTGGTTTTCTCGACCATAAAAATAAAATCGGTCAGAGCCGGTGAGTAAACTGCTCCGCCAGCGCAAGGGCCGAGTATCGCACTTATCTGTGGAATAACACCCGAGCAAAGAACATTGTTATAGAAAATGTCGGCGTAACCTGCCAGACTTTCAACGCCTTCCTGAATACGGGCACCTCCAGAGTCGTTAAGGCCAATCAATGGGGCACCCATTTTTACAGCCAGATCCTGAATTTTTAGAATTTTATCGGCATTTGTGCGGCTTAAAGTGCCTCCAAAAACAGTAAAATCCTGAGCGAAAACATAAACCAAACGTCCTTCAATTTTACCGTAGCCCGATACCAGTCCATCTCCCGGAATTTTTTGTTTGTCGATACCGAAATCGGTTGCCCGGTGAGTAACCATTTTGTCAATTTCGTTAAAAGTACCTGGATCAAGAAGTATTTCAATACGTTCGCGGGCTGTCTTTTTGCCTGAACTATGTTGTTTTTCAACTCGTTCAGCTCCTCCTCCTGATTCGGCCTGTTGATTTAGTAATTCAAATTGATCAAATTTGGCTTTTAAATCCATATGTTCTGATTTTAAACGATTTCTATTAATACTTGATTGGCATCAACGGTACTTCCTTCGTTGACATGAATTTTGGCAATCTTTCCGTCCTTTGGCGATTTATATTCGCTTTCCATTTTCATCGCTGAAATAGTTATAAGCGTGTCGCCCTGTTTAACTTCATCGCCCAGTTTAACTTGAATTTTAACCACTTTTCCCGGCATTGGAGAAATAATGGAGTTTTCAGAAGCCAATGGAGATACCCCTGAACGGTTTCTTCGATAACGTGATTCAGCATCAATAATTTCAATGTTGTACGTATCATATAAGGTATATGCCGTGTAAAACTTTGGCTTTGTTTGCGGAACAAGCTCAATGTTAAACGAATGTCCATTGGCCAGAATTGAAAATATACCCTCATCGTTGTGCATTAAATCAACCTGATATATTTTATCATCAACTTTGATTTCAAGAAGGTTCTCAAATTGTTTTAATATTTCTACTGAAGCAATTCTTTTATCTATTTTAATTTCTATCGACATGTTTTATAGTTGATTATAAGCGTTCAAAGTTTTTTTGGTAGGTGTATTTTTTCCAACGGTTTTGAGCCGGATACATTCCTTTTGAAGTCTGGGCAATGTTAAGTCTGTCAAGATATTCAATGTAGGAAGCGATAATGATCATATCTTCGCAATCGTCCGGACATTTTTCATCCGATAACAGTATGCTTTTGTTTTTCTCAATAAAGTTGGTGTCGTAATTTCCGCTTTTGAAGTCTTCAGTATCCATTATTCGTTCCAGAAACTTGATTGAAGTTTTTACACCTGTAATTTTATACTCGTAAAGTGCTCTTTTCATTCGCGCAATTGCTTCGTCTCTGTTTTCGGCCCAAACGATTAATTTAGAAATCATTGAGTCGTAGTGAATCGGAATTTCGTATCCTTCATAAACATAGCCATCGGTGCGCACTCCAAATCCCAACGGTTCAGTAATGTTGTGAATTTTGCCAGGATTCGGCATGAAATTATTCTCTGAATCTTCAGCATAAACACGGCACTCAATAGCGTGACCCGATTGTCTAAGTTTTTCCTGAGTAAACGACAGTGGTTGACCTTCGGCAATTAAAATTTGCTGCTTTACCAAATCAATTCCGGTTACACGCTCAGTAATTGGATGTTCAACCTGTAATCGCGTATTCATCTCCAGAAAGAAAAAATTCCGGTCGTTGTCAACCAAAAATTCAATGGTTCCGGCTCCTTCATAATTCACCGCGCGCGCAGCTTCCACTGCATATTCACCCATTTTTTTTCGGAGCTCAGTTGTCATCAATGGCGAAGGTGTTTCTTCAATCATCTTTTGATGCCTGCGTTGTACCGAACATTCGCGTTCAAACAAATGAACGAAGTTCCCGTGCTGATCGCCTAAAACCTGGAATTCGATGTGGTGAGGTGATGAAATATATTTTTCAACATAAACGGCATCATTTCCAAATGACGATTTGGCTTCAGAGCGGGCTGATCTGACCAGAGAAACAATATCTTTTTCTTCAGTGATCAGGCGCATTCCTTTTCCACCACCTCCGGCAGAAGCTTTAACCATAACAGGAAGTCCAATTTTTCGGATTGTTTCAAGGGCATCCTTTTCTGTCTTAACACTTTCTGTGGTTCCCGGAACAACAGGAACACCTGTGGCAATCATGGTTAAACGGGCCTGAATTTTATCGCCCATCTGATTTATAACTTCGGGTGATGGACCGATAAATTTGATGTCATTGTCGGCACATTTTCTTGCAAAGACAGAATTTTCGGATAAAAAACCATATCCGGGATGAATGGCATCGGCTTTAACCTTCAAGGCAACTTCAATTATTTTATCCGCATTTAAATAGCTTTCGGCAGAAGATGCGGGCCCGATATGATAAGCTTCATCGGCGTATCGAACGTGCATTGAGGTACGATCGGCATCGGAAAACACCGCTACAGTTGAAATTCCCATTTCGCGGCAAGTTCGCATGATACGAATGGCAATTTCGCCACGGTTTGCAATCAAAATTTTATTAATTTTTCGCATGTCAAAGATGTGATTCAAACGATAAATATTTACACTAGGTTTTAAAACCGTGAAAAGTAGAAATTGTTTGCAGAAATGGGTTCTATCTTGAAATAAAAATGCAATTAATATATGTCAATATCATTTTTAAATGTTTGTAAGTGGTTTATATCTAGTTAAATGTGATTTGACTTTGGATAGGCTTTTATTTTCCTATTCTCGAACCATGATCTTCATTTGTTCAAATATTAAAAAAAATGACTTTGTATATCTTCATTTGATTCAGGTATATTAGTGTAAAATAAATATGTTAGGTAAAATTTTGTATAAGAATGTTTCGATTCGAAAGCGTATCATTTCTGATCGCATGTATTTATTTAAATAAAGGAAACCTGAAAGAAATCCTTAACACAAATTTCTCAAACAATCAGCATGGGTTGCAGATTTCGACCCGAAAATTAGATAGGAATAATTAATGTTTTTTTTGACAAAAATTAAGTTAACTAACATATATGTATATCATTGTATTTGTTATATTTGTTGCTCACAAACAATTGATATGCAATTACGATCGGCCTTTTATTTTATTTTATTTTTATTTTCTTCGATTTTAGTTGTGGCTCAAACGCCCGAAAAATATAACCTTTCAGTTGATTCTACTGTTAATAGGCTTGCAGGAATTAAAAGAGTATATGTTGCTACAAGAATTAGTAACAGACCAAAAATAGATGGAAAGCTAAATGATGCCTGTTGGGAAACCGGTGTTTGGGCAGGAGGATTTACACAACAGGTACCTAATCAGGGAAAGTTACCTTCACAAGAGACTGAAATAAAAATCTTATACGATAACAACAACCTTTACGTGGGATTTAAATGCTTCGATAAAGGTCCAGGGAAAATAAGACCGATTTTGAGCCGGAGAGACGAAATGGCTGGCGATATTGCTGGTATTGCTCTCGATTCGTATCATGATAAACAGACTGCCTATGAGTTTAATGTTGCTGCATCAGGGCAAAAAGTAGATTTAGTTCATTTGGGTGCGTACAACTGGGATTTTAACTGGGATGCCGTTTGGGATGGAAAAGCAAAAGTTTCTGATTCGATCTGGACTTCTGAGTTGGAGATTCCATTCAGCCAAATCCACTTTGCTCCAGGGAAGGAGCAAATATGGGGTATGCATATTTGGCGTTGGATCGACCGCTACAATGAAGAAGACCAATGGAAGCTAATACCAATTGATGCACCTGCCATGGTTTATCTTTTTGGTGAACTACGAGGCATTGAAGGTATTAAACCGAAAACCAACTATGAGTTCCTACCATACTTGAATACCCGTTTCAGCCCAAATACCGACCAGAAAGATAAAATGATTTACGGAGCTGGCCTAAATGGAAAAATTGGCCTGAATTCCGGGTTTACACTCGACTATGCATTTAATCCTGATTTTGGACAGATTGAAGCCGATCCCTCAGTGCTCAATTTAACCACGTATGAAGTTTTTAATGAAGAAAAAAGGCCATTTTTCCTGGAAGGAAATACCATTCTCGATTATAGCATGAATGGAGATATGCTTTTTTATAGTCGACGGATTGGCCATGCACCAAGCTATTACCCAGATCTTGAAGATAATCAAATCCTCTCCATTTCAGATAATACTCCCATTTTGAGCGCTTTAAAATTGACTGGAAAAACCAAGAACGGTTTGTCAGTTGGCGTGGTTCAAAGTATTACAGCAAAAGAGAATGCTACCATTTACTCAGGTGATTCAAAATCGAAAATTGCAGTCGAGCCATTTACCAACTTTATGGTCGGTCGGATTAAACAAGATTTTAATAAAGGAAATACCGTGTTAGGCGGTATGGTAACTTCAACATACCGGAATATTGACGATGATCACTTAAACTTTCTTTCCAAATCAGCTTTAGCCGGAGGAATCGACTTTCAGCATAACTGGAAAAAACGTAAATATTTTGTCGATTTTAAAGGGTTTTTCAGCGATATACAAGGCGATAAACAGGCTATTTCGAATCTGCAACTTTCGCCGGTGCATTATTTCCAACGAGTCGACGCCGACTATCTGGAGTATGATCCGGATAGAACAAGTCTTTCCGGATGGGGTGGTTTATTAAAAGGTGGAAAACGAAGTGGAAAATTTCGAGCTACAGGCTCTTTAAACTGGCGTTCTCCAGGCGTTGATTTCAACGATGTAGGATATTTGTATCAGGCCGATATGGTTAACGAACTGGTTAATCTGAAATATACGGTTAGTAAACCAAAAGGAATTGTCAGGAGTTACTTCGTTGAATTTGAGCAGGAACACGATTGGAGTTATGGCTTCGAAAATACCCTTGACCGTTTAAAATTACATGGTTACCTTCAGCTAAATAACCTTTGGAGTGCTCATTTGAACCTAAAAAAGAACTTCAATATTTATGATACCCGAGAGTTACGTGGTGGACCAAATTTGTACAAAGATGGGTATAATGATATCGAACTTTTTATACAAACAAACTCTGTAAAAAAATTCTGGGCCGGATTGGGTCCAAGATTTAAATTTTTCTCCGATAAAATTTCGAGTACTTCTTATTATACACTCTTTTTAAAATGGCAGATCAATGATCGGTTCAACATTACATCCCGAACCGTACTGGATCAATCCATTGATCATCATCAGTTTGTGAGGCAAACCATAGATGTGACTGGAAATTCGCATTATCTCGTCGGCACAATCGACCGTAATACGCTTTCTTCAACACTTCGTTTTGAATATTATATTTCGCCTGAAATATCTATTCAATATTATGGAAATCCGTATGCATCGACCGGAACCTATTCAAATTTCAGGGAAGTTGCTGATGCATCCAATCAATCACTGGAAAAGCGATACGTTAGTCTGGATAATTCTGCTTTGATAAACAATCGCTATACTTTAAATAGAAACAGTGTTGCTACTTATAACATTGCAAATCCCGATTTTAACTTCCAGGAGTTCCGGTCAAATTTGGTAGGACGTTGGGAATTCAGACCAGGATCGACCTTATATTTGGTTTGGACAAATACCCGTTCCAGTTATTCCGATCAATTGAATCAGTCGATTTGGAAGAGTTTTGGAAACATCATGAACGTAAAAGCTGAAAATGTATTCATGCTTAAATTTAGCTACTGGTTTTCTTTATAATTCCTTTTCTTTGTCCTGAATTTTTGAAATCAAAATTGTGAAGTTCTCCGACTATATTCCTGTTTACAGGAAAAATCTGACATTGGCAATCCCTGTTATCTTTTCGCAACTTGGGCAGGTCACTGTTAATCTGGCTGATAATATGATGGTTGGGCATGTTGGTACAACTGAGCTAGCGGCGGCCTCATTTGCCATAAATGTCTTTCATATCGGAATGTTGTTTGGACTTGGGATAACCCTTGGGCTTACTCCTTTGGTGGGTCAATCTTTTAGTGCCCGAAATAAAAGGAATACAGCAAGCTGGTTTAAGAATGGAGTATTGGTCTATTTTGCTGCATCCATTGTTTTGAGCATATTTATGTCGGCACTTGTTCTTTTTATGGACAGGATGGGGCAAAGCGATGACGTTGTTCAAAAGGCAATCCCATATTATCTGATTCAGGTTTCTTCATTAGTTCCGTTGATGCTTTTCTTCTCAGTCAAACAGTTCTTCGAAGGAATTGGAAATACTAAAATTGCAATGGTAATTACAATTGGAGCCAATCTGCTCAATATCGGATTAAATTATGTTCTTATTTATGGAAAAATGGGGTTTCCGGCCTTTGGGCTCAATGGAGCTGGTTTTGCTACCCTAATTTCCAGAATTATTATGCCAATTGTGTTTGTATTGATCATTTTAAAACAGAAGGATTTTAAGGGTTATCTGACGGAAGCACTACATTCTGGCTTTGAGAAACTAAAGATCAGAAGAATCATTTCAATCGGTCTGCCAATCGGTTTGCAAATGGTTATTGAAATTCTCGCATTCAGTCTGGGAGCAATCATGTTAGGCTGGATCTCGAAAGAATCACTTGCTGGTCATCAGGTCGCTATCAGCATGGCTGCAATGACCTATATGATTTCATTTGGCCTGGCTTCAGGAACAACAATACGTGTGAGCCATGCATTTGGAGAACACGACCTGAAAGAAGTTAAACATGCTGTTTACGCATCGTTGCATATGGTTATTGCATTTATGTCGCTGATGGGAATTCTCTTTATCCTTCTACGAAATCAGGTTCCTTTTCTCTTTACATCCGATCCGAATGTTATAAAAGTTGCTGCCGGATTGCTTATTGTTGGCGCTTTCTTCCAGATTTTTGACGGAATTCAGGTTGTTTTGCTCGGTGCACTTCGTGGGATTGCCGATGTCCGAATTCCTATGTTTATGGCCTTTTTCTCGTATATCGTGGTGAGTCTACCTATTAGTTATCTGTTAGCTTTTGTATTCAATTTTGGCTATTCCGGAGTTTGGATCGGTTTTGTATTTGGACTTTCAACTGCCGCTGTTTTATTCGGATTGAGGCTCAGAAATCAGATTCATAAATTTGGTTAACTCTGTTTATAGCAAGAAAAGGCAACCCACTAAAGAGTTGCCTTTTATAAAGTTATCAACTATCAAACTTAAAATTGATACCGTTTTAATAAGTCTGATAATTGACAATTCGGAAATTAATTATTTAGTCTTCCGGCAGCTATCCATGCCTTGATAATTGATTGTTCAGCTGCGGTTACGCCCATTTTGGGGTACATTGATGAATTATCAATCTGACTGTTACTTAATTTTGAAACCGTTGTATAATTTGTAATGCTAATACCTGCAGTAGGATTTGTCGCACCATGACAAGGCATACATTTACTTTGTAGGATTGGCAATACCTGTGTGGCAAAAGATATTACTGTAGCTGCCGGAGCTGTAGTGAAACTCCATGTATAATTGCTCGCCAATGCATTCCCTGTTGCATCTTTGGCTCCGGTTGTAATTGTTCCGGTATAAACCGTATTTGCTGCCAGAGCACTCGAAGGAGTGAATGTTGCAGTTGTTCCTGAATAAACCACGGTACCTGCAACGGCTGTTGTGCCTTGTTTCAATGTGAAACTGGTTGTATTAATTGTAGCCGAATTCATGGCTTCACTGAAAGTTACTGCCGGGTGAATACTTGTTGCCACATTAGTTGTGTTATTTGCAGGAATAACGGAAAGTACTGTTGGTGGAGTTACATCAACAGGAGCAGCCGGAGCCGTAGTAAAACTCCATATGTAATTGCTCGTCAATGCATTCCCTGCTACGTCTTTCGCTCCGGTTGTAATGGTGCCGGTATAAACCGTATTTGCGGCCAGAGCATTTGAAGGAGTGAATGTTGCAGTTGTTCCTGAATAAACCACGGTACCTGCAACGGCTGTTGTGCCTTGTTTCAATGTGAAACTGGTTGTATTAATTGTAGCCGAATTCATGGCTTCACTGAAAGTTGCCGATGGATGACTGCTAGTTGCTACATTAGTTGTGTTATTTGCAGGAATAACCGAAAGTACTGTTGGTGGAGTTACATCAACAGGAGCAGCTGTAGCCGTAGTAAAACTCCAAGTATAATTGCTCGCCAATGCATTCCCTGCTAGGTCTTTCGCTCCGGTTGTTATTGTTCCGGTATAAACCGTATTTGCGGCCAGAGCGCTTGAAGGAGTAAATGTCGCAGTAGTGCCTGAGTAAGCCACAGTTCCAGAAATAGCAGTAGTTCCCTGTTTCAGTGTGAAGTTTGTTGCGTTAATAGTTGTTACATTCATGGCTTCACTAAAAGTTGCTGTAACCTTGCTGTTTAATGCAATTGCTGTAGTATTATTTGTGGGAACAACCGATAGAACTGTTGGCGGAGTTACATCAGTACCACTTCCAACAGTTGTGAAGCTCCAGGTATAAGTGCTTGCCGATTTATTATTATCATCATCTTCTTCATCATCATCACTGCTACTTTTCGTTCCGAAAACAACTTTACCGGTATATACCAACTTTGCTGTTAAAGCATTCGTTGGACTAAATGTTGCTGTTTTTCCTGAAAAAGTTAACGTACCAGTCACAGCGGTTGTTCCTTGCCATAGGCTAATAGTTACTAATTTAGTCATCGATGATGTCATTTCCTGGTTAAATGTAACAGTAGGCTTGACATTCGTAGCTACTTCAGTTGCATTTTTAAGAGGTGTTACCGAAACAACTGAAAGTGAATTGTTTTGTCGGTGCTTTCCAGTCTTAAACGACCACGAATGTTCTCCAGCCCCTTTGCTTGAACCACTTTTTAGTGAATTTGTAAGTATAGCAGTGTAATTGGTTTCTGGCTTTAGGTCTGCAGTTGGCGTAAAATTAATTGTTGTGCCAGAAGTTGTTATCGTTCCGGGAACCGGGATGGTTCCTTCTTTTAAGGTTAGTGTAGAAGCAGATACATCTGATGCACTTGTAGTACTTTTAAAGGTAACTGCAATAACCGGGTTAATAACAACAGTGTCTGCATGATTGGCTGGAAATGTTTCAGCAATGGATGCGTTTAGAACAGGATCTGTGACTGGCTGATCCTTTAATGCTTCCTTTGTACATCCGTTTATAAAAACAGCTATTAAAATAATGTTTATAGCTGTACCGAAAATTCCGAAATAAACCTTGTTTTTTCTAATTTTTGGATTTCTTCTCTCTCTCTTTGCTCTCATGTTTAATTAAAAAATTGTGAAAAAACTATAAATTGGTATCATCGAAAAAACATTGATTGTCTAAAATTTATTGTAGTATTTGTCTTCTTATCAGCTATCTTTTAGTTTTATTAACATCTAATTTAGCATATTGAAAAATAGTTTGATTATTTAAAATGTTGAATATTTGATTTTTGAATATTTTTTCTTTTGACTTGGATACTGAAAATCAATTTAAATGAAAACGCATAATCTATTCTAACAGCCAATATTCATATGACATGATAAGTCCGGCAGGCAAATAGATTAAATAAATCAAAATCAGCTTGTCCATTTTAATATCGATTTTTAAATATTCTTAGCCAAATAAATCCACCGCCGGGTAAAGAAAATATTATTCAGCATAAATTTATTGATTATTCATTTGATTGTCTTAACTTTAAGAATCTGAAAAAACTACCCCGAATGAATGTGTTTGTCCTATCCTACCCAATTAAGAATCAAGTGGCTTGGTGCATTTTGGTGGGCTCATTTATCAAAATAGTACTTTCCAATGAAATTCAAAAATAAAATACTGGTCATTGATGATGACACTATTCAGTCAAAACTAATTCACAATATACTCACATCACAAAATTACGATGTTTGCTTGGCTAAAAATGGAGCAATGGGTATTCAGAAAGCATTTGAATACAATCCAGACTTGATTTTGTGTGATATTATTATGAATCCAATCGATGGTTATCAGGTGTATAATGTTTTAAAAGAAAGTTCATTACTTGATCAGGTTCCTTTCATTTTTATTACGGGTAATTCTGATTTGAATGACATTCGACGAGGAATGATTCTGGGTGCGGATGATTATTTTGTAAAACCTTTTAAAAATGAGGAGCTTATTATTACCATTGAAAAGAGATTAAGAAAATACCTAAAATTGAAAGAAATTGGTAAACGTGAGTTTAATACTGTATTTAGAATATCGCCAAACGGAATTTTTCTTTTTGATGGGAATGCCATTTTAAATGTTAATCCAGCTTTGATTGAAATGTTGGGTTTGAGTGCTGATCAATTGAAATACAAAACAATAGAAGATTTGATAGATGCGGTTTCTTATCTTAAAATTGAAGATAAGATTAATCAGTGCTCTAAAGGAGTAATCGATTCGTTCGCAGAAAATGTATTTCTGAAAACAATGAAAATGGGATTGTGTGAAGTTTGTCTTCATATTTCTGTATACGAAAAGTTATCGAGCTACTCCCTGATGCTTGGCCTTTTTACCCCTATTCAAGTTAACAGCGATGAAAATGATGGTTTTTTATCTGGCGTTTTTGGAAAACTAAAGAAAGAAAAAATGGTGGTGAATGAATCTTTTGAAAGACCCTCGACTCAAGTATTAGCTAACCCAGATGTTAAAGTGGAGTGTCGCGGGCAGGGTTTCTTTTCTAAACGAGAGATCGAAGTACTTTGTCTTTCGATGGAAGGACTGCCAATGAAACAAATTGCTGATAAATTGTCGATTTCCGATCGAACGGTTGAAAAGCATCGCGCAAACCTGATGGTAAAAACCAACTCCAAAAATATGATAGAAGTAATTGTCTTTGCACTTCGTAATAATTTAATAGAAATATGAAACGAACATGACAAAACCTACTCATTTTGACGCGCAAGAGTTTGATTGTTATTTGTCATTAAGTTCTGTCTGACAATTAAAAAAAAATATAAATAGATGAAATAAATTATTTCACATTTCCTTCATGTTATTTTTCCATTGCATAATACCGTTTAAAGTTCAAATCTTTTAACGGTATTTTTTTTGTTCAAAAACAACAGCTTCAATTTTTCATTTCAAATAATTTTTATTTGGTGCTGTCTTCCGCTTGGTTCCCAATCTTCATTAAAGTCAATAGGTGAAATCACCCATTTTTTATTCGATTTTCTTTTGCGTGAATTCACGTATTGACTCCTGCTAGTTAATAGTTGAATTTTACAGTAATTGTGAAACAAGGGATAAAACACATTTTATAATTTTTCTGCAAAGTATCGTAGTTGCAAATTAGTGCTTAATATAAAGTAAATTAAAAGTGAATTCCCTCATTTTTCGAAAATCCGTTAATGAACCAAAAGTAATGAAGACGATCTTCACCCTTATTGCTTTGTGCTTTTTTTGCCTGTCTGGGGTGACAGGGCCAGAAGCTGTGAACCAAAAAAAACCAAGAAAGCTAAAAGCCACAGCGATTGGTATCAGTGAAGAAAAATCGAATGGCGATTCTTCCAATTATGCCATTGACATCAATGGACTGCAAAATGTGGTGACTATTACGACCGATTCATTAAAAGTACAAACAGACAAAACATTACCTGTTAAAGCGAATGCCAGTAACACCATTGTCATTAATGGGCAAGGCAATACCATTGCCATTAACCAGGAAAATAAAAACAACAAAGTAGTTATTTCTCAAAACGGAAATAACAACAGCGTTAATATTTCACAATCCAGTCATCAACCATAAAAAATAAAGAAAGGAGGTTATTGCGATTTTGTTGAAGAAGGGTTTTATAAAAATTACAAACAATACAAGTTTTATTTTATTCACTTAATTATTAATTAAAAACCAAAAATCATGAAAAAGGTAAGTTTATTATTTGCATCTGTCGCATTGTCAGTGTGCGTATCTTTTGCTCAGAGTAATGTTGCAACTGTATCGGAATCAGGCACCAATCAAACTGCAACTGTTGGTCAAACTGGGATATTGAATGTATCACATGTCACTCAATCTACCAAGGGGAATACAGCTAATGTTGAACAAAGCAATTTGAACCTTTTATATAATACACTTTCAGACATAAATCAGTCTGGAGAAAAGAATTTGGCTACTGTAAAACAGATTGCTAATGGTACATTAACTGGGGCAAATGCAATTGGAACTTTAAAGGCAATTGTTAATCAATCTGGAAATAAAAACGAAGCATTACAAGTTCAAGGTCCACATAACCAACAAGGTATTTCTTTTGCCGAGATTATTCAGGGTGGGGATAAAAATTTTGCTTCTCAGCACCAACTAAAATATGGTAACGAAGCAAGAATAAATCAGGCAGGAAGTGGAAATACAGCAGAACAGGCTCAGGATAGTGAATTGTTACCTGACGAAGAAGGCAGTTATGGTAACGCATTGATCGAGCAATCAGGAAACAATAATTTTGCTTCTCAAAAACAAGATGGTTGGGCGAATGAGGCAAAGGCATATCAGTCTGGTAGTGGTAACTCATCAATTCAAGTGCAGAAAGATTATTCATGGAAAAGTGTTGCGTTAGTTAATCAATCTGGAAGTCTTAACATGGCTACTCAAACTCAAGTAGGTAATACAAACTCTGCTTTGATAGACCAGTCTTCAAATTCCAATGAAGCCATCCAGGATCAAAAATCAGGTTCTCAAAAAACTGCCGGTTATGCCCCACTTAACAAAGCAAATATCTATCAATCAGAAGGTACAGGCAACTATGCTGAACAAAGTCAAGAAAACTTAGCAGGTAGCCTAATGGTAAATGAAGGTGTAATTACTCAAATTGGTTTTGGTAATGATGCATACCAGACACAATGGGGCGGAGATAATTATAGCTCAGTCTATCAGTCTGGTACTGGAAACATGGCAACTGTGACACAGAATATGTCCGTTGTTCAGGTGAACCCATAAGAAACTAGAAAATGCATAGTTTATAAGCTTTTTATAAAATAAATTCCTGCCACCATCTTCAAACCGGAATAGGTTAGTCCCTTAATCCTTAAATGTGTGATGGTTTAATCCCCGGCCTTAGGGCCGGGGTAATTAAAATTTTAAGACTATGAAGAAGACATTCATTTTCTTGTTTCTGTTAGCACTTGGTGTAAGTTCAGTTTTTAGCCAAAAGAAGGACAAGGACAAAGAAGATCACGAGATTATTCAGCAAATCCGCACTTCAGGATTGGCCGATATCCTGAGTTTTCAGACACAAAGCAGGAATACCGGAAATGTGGCGTTTACACAACAAATTGGTGATTGGAATAAAGCCAGTGTAAACCAACAGGCCGGGCAAGGATCAGCTTTCGCAAACCAGGCATCGAGCATCCAGCAGGGAAATTCGAATGAAATGACGATAGGGCAAATCGGTTCTGGAAATGTGTTATTGGGGTTTCAGTTAGGCTACGTTACCTCCGAGATCGAACGCAATCAGGGCAATCATTATGGGTTTGGGTTAGACAATGGGAACGGAAATGCCTATGCCTACGGGCACGACAAGGGCACAACCGAAACTATTGTTGCAGGTGACCGAAATAAGTTGATCATTAGTCAGGATGGCAGTAATAATGGCGTTTTGGCCATTCAGCAGGGTAGCGATAACAGCATTACTGCCGGACAAAAGGGAACCAACAATTATTTGCTGCTCCTGCAGCAGGGAAATCGAAATTCAATTTCCGGGTATGAACAGGAAAGCCAGGAAGAAAGTCCAAATCTCGATGCAATAATCCAGATTGGAAACGATCTCACCCTAAGTGCAACTGAACTTTTAAAATCGAAACCGAATGGAAATAGTTTCAGGCAGGAAGGGGAACATTTGTCGTTACAAATCAATAACCAGTTTGCCAATACCCTAGGAGGAATTGAAATCAACCAGACTGGAAAAGATATGAAAGTCGTTGTTGATCAGTCGTATTTCATTAAATAAGCATGATGAATTATCTGCTAAGTATAATCGTCTCGTTTTTTTTAATAGTACCATTTGTTCAGCAAAAGGACAGTACAAAAACAAAGCCTGTACCCGAATCCCTCAAGAAGTTACTAGAACAAGTCATTAAACAACCTGACAAGTCGGGTGATTTGGAAATAGAAATTGATGGATTGCTGGTAGATGATACGAAAACGAAAACAGGGAAAGATTTTTACGATTTGTTTTATGGCAGTTGGGAAGCTCCGAAGGACGCGAAGAACTTTACCATAACTATAAGTGAAAAACCCTTTCGCCTAAGCTCTACTCTGATTGTAGTGTCAATCAACGACACTCCGGTATATCAGTCAGTACTTCAACCCCGTCAGGATATTGTTGAAGGTTTATCACAAGATGCGATATCAACCACACAAAGTTATTTGGCCAATTACGAAGAAATCATGAAGCAGCTGAATGGTGATGATATGGTTGGTACAGGGATTTTTTAGAAATATATACCTAGTTATAAGGTAGTTGATAAATAGATTTTTACGATTTAAATTTTAATAATGAGATTTTAAAACCAAACACCAAACTCCAAACACAATGAGGACTACATATACAATTCTAATGATTGTATTTTTTTTCGTGGCAGGAAAAACATACGCGCAAGATTTTACATACACACCTAAAAATCCTGCATTTGGGGGAAACCCATACAACTACAGCTGGTTGATGAGTTCGGCACAAGCCCAGAACGACATTAAGGATCCTGCTTCTAGTAGTGCTTATAGTCCATACAGCACTGATCCTTTAAAGGATTTTTCAGAGAGCTTAAACAGGCAGATATTAAGCCAGCTATCGAGGCAAATTGTTGCCAAACAGTTTGGCGAGGATGCTTTAAGTGCAGGCACTTATGTTTTAGGCGATTATCAGATTGAAGTGGGAGATCAAGCCGATGGATTGAATATTACCATTTTGGACAATAAATCCGGAAGTCAAACTACGGTATCGGTTCCATATTTTTAATCAAAATCTACTTATAAGATATTATAATGCAGAAAACCATTCTGTTAAGGATTTTTATTGCGCTGATTTGTATGATTCTGGTGGCAGCTTGCGGATCATACATGCATCAGCCTATGCAAACGAGAAGAGCGATACTTGGTCCGGAAACCCCAGCCAAGAAAATACTTCTGGATTTGCCGAAAGCTCAGGAAAAAATTGTTGTTGCAGTATATAAATTCAGAGACCAAACCGGTCAGTACAAAGCATCAGAAACAGGTGCTAACTGGTCGACTGCTGTAACACAAGGCGCTACTACCATTTTAATTCGTGCATTGGAAGAATCGGGATGGTTCATCCCAATCGAACGCGAAAATATGGCTAATTTATTGAACGAACGGAAAATTATCCGGACAAGCCGGGCACAGTATGAAGGTGGTGATCAGAACAATGAATCGCTTTTGCCTCCATTATTGTTTGCCGGAGTTATACTTGAGGGTGGAATCATTTCATACGAATCTAATATTTTAACTGGTGGAGCAGGCATCCGGTATTTTGGAGCTGATGCTTCAGGGCAATACCGTGAGGATCGGGTAAGTATCTATATTCGTGCGGTATCATCAGCTAATGGCAAAGTATTGAAGACTGTATATACGACCAAATCTATTTTATCTCAGGAGGTTTCAATTGGGTTGTTTAGATATGTTAAGTCAAAACGCTTGTTGGAGGCTGAAACAGGATTTACCTATAATGAACCATCCGAAATTTGTGTTACTGAAGCCATTGAGAAAGCTGTACAAAGTCTGGTTATTGAAGGTATTCAGGATAAACTTTGGAACCTAAAGAATCCAAAAGATACGACTTCAGTTGCCTTCAATAATTATTTGGAGGAAAAGAGAACCAATTACAAAACCGATCCACTTGGCCGTGTATTGGAAAAGAACAATCGCGGAAAACTTGCTTTAGGCATTTCTACCGGATCGAATAGCTTTTTGGGCGATTATTCAACTGGAGAACTTAGGCCTAAAACGTCGTTGACTATAGGTGCAGCATTAAATAGTAAAATTTATATTGATTCCGAGATTGGATATCGTGGTTTAATGGTTCAGAAGAAAGTCGATGATTATTCCATGTTTAGTGATCTTTCCCTTCGTTATGTATTTCTTCCATATGATAAAATTACACCTTATTTGAGTGTAGGTATGGGATTTGAGTACAACAGGAAAGGAGTTGGTTTGTCAACAGATCAGTTTTTACCACAAATAAATGGAACCTTTGGTCTTGAATATATGGTCAGAAAAAATATGGGAGTTTCTCTATCTTCCGGGTGGAACTATTATTTGAGCGATCGGTTTGATGGAGCGCGCAATGGCAGATATAATGATGCCAGTTGGGGAATTTCAGCCGGAGTGAAGTTCTATTTTTTTAAGTTGAGACAAAAGGTTTCATATTTCTAAATAAATAAAATCATGAAAAAAATTATATACATTATATGTTGTTTCCTTTTAGCTTCAATCACTTCCTGTGATGAAGAGAAGTTGGATGTTGTAAATTATGGTTCAATTTCCGGGAAGGTATTGGATGGGGTTACATACTTACCTGTTCAAGGAGCATTGGTCACTACAACTCCTGCCAGCATCTCATTATTAACTGATGCGGAGGGAAAATTCAGCATCCCCAAATTAAAAGAAGGTGAGGTTGCTGTAAATTTGAAAAAGAAGGATTATTTGAGTAATTCATTGTCAGTTGCTATATATGGTGAAGAACAAACTCAATTGGATTTCTTGCTGTTTAAAGACGAAAATAATATTGGAAATATTACCATCTATGATCCGGTTCCTGGCAACGGAGCTTTAGACCAACTCATTGGATTTAGCTTAAAATGGAATGTTGACGGAAAAAAATCCAGTACTGTATTAAGTTACAGCATCTATATTTTTGAATCTGGGTCAAGTGTTCAGAAGCTAGTTGGCGAAGGGATCGCAGATAAAGAAGTAACAGTTTCCGGTCTCAAAAATTCAACAACCTATTATTGGTATGTAGTAGCCAATTATGAAGGGAATAAAGTTGCTTATAGTCCAACATGGACATTCAAAACAAAAGATATTTAAAGAGTTTTTTCAAACGTAATAAGTTCAAATTTACAGCAACAAAAAAGGGAGCAATTGCTCCCTTTTCCTATTTTATATTGACTTTGCATTATCCTTTAAAATCCCAGTAATTTACTTCGGCTTCACCTTCTTGAGTCGATTCCTGAAGCCAGTACGCTGGGGTTACCTTTTTGCCTGAGAGGCTTTTTAAATCTCGTTTGTACACATCTACAACTGGATTAAAAAGCATGTCGGTAACACCAATTTTGAAGGTCGTGGCATCGGCTTCAGCAGCTACTTTCACAGTAAATTTGTTGATTTCGAGTAGTTTTTTTAGGAATTCAGCGCGTGTTGGTGAAACTCCTTTTTCAACCAACGAACAACGAACCCCGTCGATTTCTTCTACGATATGTTTTCCTTTATTAAGAGCCATTTTTAAGGTCGTATTAGTTTAAAAACAATTTACTGATGCTTCTGATGTATTCAAAGACTCCGCTGGCAAAACCGGTGACCAATACACCTGTGATACACATCACCAGTGCAATTCGCATTGAATTTGAACTCCTGAATTCAGGAATAGGTTGTTCGTTCTTTTCTATAAATATGGCTTTTATCACCAGTAAATAATAATATAACGAGATGGTTGCATTCAATACAGCGATCAAAACCAGAATATAATAACCGCTTCCGGCAGCTGCGGTAAACAGGAAGAACTTTCCGAAGAAACCAGCAATTGGTGGAATTCCTGCCAATGAGAATAACGAAATGGTCATCAACCAGCTTAGTTTCGGATTCGTTTGATACAGGCCATTGTATCCTGAAATTGTTTCAACTCCGGAGGCGTTATGAATTGCAGCTACAACGCCAAATGCTCCAAGGTTGGTGAATACATAAACAAGCACAAAATAAACAATTGCAGTCATTCCAAGCTCGCCGGCACCCAGAATACCCAACAGGATAAAACCGGCCTGTGCAATCGATGAAAAGGCCAGAAATCGTTTGATATTGTTCTGACGCATGGCAAACAAGTTACCGATTGTCATTGTAGCTATAGCCAGCGTGTAAATCATCGGTTTCCAGAGTTCCACAATATTTTTAAATACTGTGAAAAGAACAATGGTGAAGATAAATGCTGCGGCACCTTTTGAAACTACCGAAAGGTATGAAGTTACATTGATTGGAGCGCCTTCGTAAACGTCGGCTGTCCAGAAATGGAAAGGTACCAATGATATTTTAAAACCCATTCCGCTTACAAAGAATACGAATCCAAGTGCAATTAAAGCGTTTGGAGCAACTTTGGTTGCGATATCAGCAAAATAGATCGATCCGGTTGCACCATAAATCATGGAAAGTCCAAACAATAGAATTCCTGAAGATAGGGCAGAGGACAGGATCAATTTGATACCTGCTTCGGCAGATTCACTTTTGTATTTGTCGAAAGCGGCTAACCCGGCAATCGGGATAGTTGCAGTTTCGAGCCCGATGTAAAAGATCAAAAAGTCACCGGCTGAAACCATGAAGTTCATACCGATCAGTGTTGACAACGTCAGGATAAAATATTCACTGATTTTGTCGGCATTTTCCGGTTTCCGCAACCATCCTTCAGCCTGAAGAAAGACAATCAACACAGCCAGATTAAGAACGTTTTTCATGAAAACGGTCAGTTGGCTCGATTGGAATGATCCTCCAAATAAATTACCGGTTTCTCCTGGAATAAAACCAATGAAGGTTACCAAAGCGAAAAGTACCAACGCGAAGTTGATGAGTTTCGATTTGTTTTTTTCGCTGGTAAAGATTTCAGCAACCAGAATCGCGAGTGCTGCTACAGTGAGCAGCAATTCGTGGCGCATGAGTATAAATTGTCCGAGATCCATATTTTTCGGTATTATTTTATTGATTCAATTTAAAAAGGAATGACCATTGCCAAACGTGCAACAATCGGTTTCAAACTTGCTACAATGGTGTCAGACAGCCAAAGTGGTGCAATACCAATAGCTGCAACAGCCAATACAAGTGTAACGGTGCTCAGTTTTTCGTACCATTTGGCGTCTTCCAAATCAGCATGATGCTGATCCTTTAATGGGCCAAGAAGCAAAACTCCAACGACTTTCAAAATATATACAGCAGTAATAACGATCGAAGAAGCAACGATTACTGTAACTACACGATGAAACATATCCTGATGTTGGAATGATCCGACAAAAACAGTCATTTCAGCTACGAAACCGCTTAATCCAGGTAATCCTAAAGAAGCGAAACCAGCAATCATATATACTACTGCAAGAAATGGGATTACTTTCATTAATCCACCCATTTGCCGAATATCACGGGTGTGGGTACGTCCATAAATCATTCCAATCAAGGCGAAGAAAAGTGCTGTCATCAAACCGTGTGAAATCATTTGAAGAATTGCTCCGTCCATCGCTGTTTCGTTCATCATCAGTAAGGCAAAAATTACCAATCCGCAATGGCTTACTGAAGAGTAAGCATTGATGAATTTAAGGTCGGTTTGCCAGATAGCGCTGAACGCTCCGTAAACCACACTGATTGTTGTCAGGATAATGAAAATCCATGCCATTTCCTGTGCAGCTTGTGGCATCAGAAACATAGCTACGCGGAAACATCCGTAACCTCCCAGTTTCATCAATACTCCGGCATGAAGCATCGAAACTGCGGTTGGCGCCGAAGCGTGACCGTCAGGTGACCAAGTATGGAATGGAAACAAAGCTCCAAGTATTCCAAATCCAACAAAAGCAAAAGGAAAGAAGAAGCGTTGAGCTGCAACCGGAATACTTATTTTGGATATTTCAATAATATTAAAAGTAAGCGGACCTCCACCTGGAGCCGAATTGTAATAAAGACCTAAAATACCAACCATAATTAATGCAGAACCTGCCATCAACATCAATGTCAGTTTCATGGCCGATTTTTCTTTTGGTCCTGTTCCCCAGAGGCCAATAAGCAGATACATCGGTATCAGCGCCAATTCGTAGAAGAGGAACATGGTAAACAAGTCGAGTGAAATAAAGAACCCGTAAACCGCTGTAACAAGCAATATAAGCGATACAAAAAACTCCTTTGTGAGGAATTGAAGTTCCCAGGAAGCAAAAATACCTGCAAAAATCACAATTGAAGTCAGACCAATCATGGCTACTGCAATTCCATCGACCCCGAAAGCAAAATGTATGTTCAAGCTAGGATACCACATGAAGTCAGAAGTAAATAGCATCTCGTGCATCATCCCGGTTTTTCGTGCAGCAAGGTAAGCAAGCACCAGATAAACTGTTGCTATAAGTTCTATACCCATTCCGATTGCCGAAGCGAGCCGGGCACCTTTATAATCCTTTGTGAAAAGGACTACAACCATGGTTAGAACCGGGATTAAGACCAATAAAGTTAGAATATTCACTTTTGTATATTTTAAATTTTTGTTTCTTATCTGATATTTAATTCTCTACATCATCAAGTAGATCATCGAAAGCGCCAAAGCTAAAGTACCGGCAACAAAGGCAAAAGCATAATGTTGCAATTGTCCAGACTGCATTCCTTTAATTTTATAGGAAACTTTTTCTGTGGTTAAGCCAATTCCAACCATAAACGCATCGATGATGTGACGATCGAACCACGCAATTGGGCGCGATATGTAGTTGAAGATGATCTTTCGGGTGACAAACAAATAAATTTCGTCGAAATAAAATTTGTTATAAGTTGCAGTGTATAAAATCCCCCAACTTTTAGCCAGTTTAGCAGGAACTTCACTTTCCTTTTTATAAAGAATCCACGCCAAGCCGATGCCTAACAAGCCGATTAAAACAGAAGGAACGGCAACCATGTAGTTCATTTCTGATTCAAAGCCCAATTTGTCAGAAGTTACCAACTCAGTAAAAGGAAGATAACCAGCGAAAACAGAAGCTACTGCCAGAAACATCAATGGAATAGTCATGGTTAACGGGCTTTCGTGTGGTGTGTGGTGATAATGTCTGTCTTTTCCCCAGAATACACAGAAATATAACCTGAACATATAGAAAGCGGTTAAACCTGCAACAATAAATTCAACAGCAAATAAAAGTTTGTTGTGATGCAAGGCAGCTACCAAAATTTCGTCTTTACTGAAGAATCCTGAAAGGAATGGAACCCCGGCAATAGTTAGACAAGCAATCAGGAATGTAATATGCGTAATTGGCAAATATTTGCGCAACCCACCCATATCGTACATGTTGTTTGAATGAACGGCGTGAATGATTGAACCGGCACCAAGGAATAACAATGCTTTAAACATGGCATGTGTAAACAGGTGAAACATGGAAGCCATGTAACCCAAACCTTCTTCACCACCATATCCTGAAACACCAAGGGCAAGCATCATATAACCCAATTGCGAAAGAGTCGAGAATGCCAGAACGCGTTTAATATCGTATTGTGTAATGGCGATTACCGCTGCAAAGAGCGAAGTGAAACCGCCAACATAACCAATGATTTCCTGAGCGGCAGGAGCCTGAAAATGGATAACCGGAAACATACGGGCAACGAGGAATACACCGGCAACAACCATGGTTGCAGCATGAATCAATGCCGAAACCGGAGTTGGACCTTCCATTGCATCGGGTAACCAAATGTGTAACGGGAACATGGCTGATTTACCGGCACCACCAATAAAAATCAGTGTCATGGCCCAGGTCATGGCCGAAATACCCATGAAACTCATCGAAGCAGCGCTTCCGAAGATGGCTGTTCCAGGTTCTGTTAGTTTGCCGAAATCAAAAGTTCCGGTAATAAACGAAAGTATCAGAATACCGATCAGGAAACCTAAATCGGCAAAACGTGTCACAATGAATGCTTTTTTCGAAGCAGCTACTGCCGATGGTTTTTGGTAGTAGAATCCGATCAAAAGGAATGAGCTAACACCAACCAATTCCCAGAAAATATACATCTGGAAAATGTTGGTGGCGATAACCAAACCCAACATCGAAAAAGTGAACAAGGATAAAAACGCATAAAAGCGCTGAAAACCAACTTCACCATGCATGTAGCCTATGCTGTATAAGTGCACCATAAACGAAATGGTAGTAATAACAACCAACATCATAACTGAAATCGGGTCAAGTAAAATACCCATTTTGATAATCAGCGAATCCGTAAATTGCAACCATTTCATTTCAAACGGAATGATTGTCTGAAATCCTTCAGCATGATGGCCAAAGAAATAGCTAGCGGCGGTAATCAGTGAAAGAGTCCATGAAGTTCCCATTCCGATTGTTCCCAATAATCCGGAGATGATTGGTTTCCATTTCATTCCCAGCAGACCGGTAACCAAAAACATTACCAGCGGAATCAGTATAATAAATACAGTATATGTATATCCTGTCATTGCTCTTAAATTTTAGAATTTCATTTCATTTACATTTTCAACTTCAATGTTCTTCACGTTTCTGTAAATGTTGATGATAAGTGCAATGGCAACCGAAGCTTCGGCGGCTGCAATACCAACAATGAACAGTGAAAAGAATTGTCCCTGCAATTGATCGGGATACAGGTAGCGGTTGAAAACCACGAAATTGATATTGACTGAATTCAGGATGAGCTCAATAGCCATCAACATAGTAATCAGGTTGCGGCGAATAATGAAACCACAAACTCCGATGAAAAACATAATCGTACTAACGACTAAAAAATGTTCGAGAGGAATTCCCTGGATCATATCTCTGAGTTTTTATTTTTTTCTTTTTTAGCAACCACAATTGCTGCAATCATTGCTGCCAGTAACAAAATACTGATCAACTCGAACGGTAAAACGTAACCGTTTTTCCCGGTGCTTAGCAATTGATTTCCTATCACTGTCATATCAACTGGCAGTTCCGGAGCAGTTCCGGCCTGAAAAGAGTGGGAGAGTATGGTTGTAAGAACCAATCCGATTCCAACAGTTGCTGCTCCAATACCCATTATGAGTTTAGTCAGATTCGGATGTTGAAAGCGATGCGAAATGTGGTGAGTCAATAAAATACTGAAGATAATCAGAACCACAATACCACCGGCATATAAAGTGAGCTGTACGGCAGCCATAAACTGGTAATTCAGCATAAAATACAAACCTGCAGTAGCCAGCAGAACGCAAAGCAGATAAACAGCAGCCCGTAAAATCCTTCGGGTGGTGATCGACAAAAGCGAACAAATCAGGATTATTCCTGAAAATAGATAAAACATGAATACATTCATTACTTAGCCTCCTTTCTTAGTTTCGAACCTGGTTGATTCAAAACTTTGGTGAGTTTACTCCGGTCAAATACAGCGTGCTCAAATTTCTGACCCCAGGCCAGCGCATTCGAAGGGCAGGTTTTTATGCACAATTCACAGAACGTACACATCGAAAGATGGTAAATGTGTTTGTCGATTACCCGCTCCATTTTGCCTTCGGCATTTGCAACGCGATCGGTTATAATTTCGATGGAACCGTTTGGACAGTTCATTTCACAAATTCCACAACCAGTACAGGCGTGCAAGTTGTTTTCATCGTGTGGCATGATCACTTCACCTTTAAACCGGTCTTCCATTTTCAGGGTGGCACGGTTTTCAGGATATTGTTGGGTTACAATTTCCCCGGGACTGAAAAAGTATTTCCCGGTGATGCGCATCCCTGCCCACAACGAAGAAATTCCTTTAAAAATGTCCGCAAAATATTCTAATATACTATTCATTGTAGTTTAATGTTAAAAGTGCCATCCCATCAGGACGATGAAAGCGATAAATACAATGTTGAACAAACTGATTGGTAACAGGTATTTCCATTCCAGAGTTAATAACTGGTCGATTCTCAAACGTGGGAAAGTCCATTTAAACCACATGATTACCCAAATGAGGAAGAAAGTTTTTGAGAAAAACCATACTACCGATGGAATGTAATCCATAATGTTGTTGAATCCTTCCCAGTGTCCGACATGAAATGGCATCCATCCGCCCAAAAATACGGTAGCTCCCAAAGCAGCAACAATAAACATGTTCATGTATTCGGCAAGGAAGAAGAAAGCGAATTTGATACCTGAATATTCGGTGTGGAAACCGGCAGTCAACTCCGATTCAGCTTCAGCCAAGTCGAAAGGTCCGCGGTTGATTTCGGCGGTACTGGCAATCAGGAAAATAATGAATGAAATAACTGCAGGAATGTGGCCTTTAAAAATCCACCATCCATCAGCCTGGCTTTCAACGATTCCTGAAAGTTGCATGGTTCCAGCGAAAACGACTATAGCCAACAGCGAAAGACCTACTGAAAGTTCATAACTCACAATTTGCGCTCCGCTTCGCATGGCTCCAATCAGCGAATATTTACTGTTACTCGACCAGCCGGCAATTAAGATACCTACCACGCTGAGCGACGATACGGCCATTACATAAAATACACCAATGTTGAAATCGATTGCCTGAAGTCCTTTGGCATAAGGCAAAGCAGCCAGTGCAAGGAAAGAGCAAATGATAACAATAAATGGCGCCAGGTTGAAAAGCAATGGATCTGATTTGCGGATCGGGATTAACTCCTTCATCAACAATTTGATCAAGTCGGCGATAGTTTGAATAATACCATAAGGTCCAACGCGGTTTGGTCCAACGCGGTTCTGCATGAAAGCACAAACTTTACGTTCGGCATAAACCAGAAACAATCCGAGTAATGCGTACATTAAAAGGAAAGCCAATCCGACGAGAACCATTTCAGTAAAAGTGACCCATCCGGTCGACATCAGGCCTGATAACCAGGCATGAATAGATCCGGTAAGTGTCGAAAAATCGTAGATGTTTGATGACATATTTGTGTTCATTTATCGGTCAATATCAGGGATTACAAGATCGAGCGAACCGCTGATGGCAATCAGGTCGGCAATTTTATGTCCGGCAGTAATTTCGTTCATAACAAACAAATTACTGAAGTTTGGTGTCCGGAATCTCATGCGCAATGGCGATTTATTTCCGTCGCTTACAGCATATACAGCCAATTCTCCACGGGCAGTCTCCACTCTCTGGAAATATTCGCCAGCCGGAAGTTTGATGATTGGTTTCATTTTCGCAGTATAGTCGCCTTCAGGAATATTGTCAACCAATTGTTCCAAAATGCTAAGCGATTCCCACATCTCAGCCATTCTCACTTTGTAGCGAGCCCAGGTATCGCAGCCTGTTTCCAAAATTTCGTTGAACTGAACTTTATCGTAAGCTCCGTAAGGTGCAATTTTACGAATGTCGCACGAGTAATCGGAACCACGGCCTGAAGGACCGGTAACACCATATCCGATAGCAGTTTCTTTACTCATGTGTCCAATACCTTTTACGCGGTTCTGGAAAATTACATTGCCGGTAAGTAACTGGTCGTATTCAGGTAGCTTTTTCCTGAAATAGGTAATAAATTCTTTGATCCGTTTCTGGAAATTTGGATGAACATCATGCATCAATCCGCCCGGCATAACAAAGCTATGAAGTAATCTCGATCCAAATGATTCTTCAAAAATATCGAGAATGTGTTCACGATCACGCAGACCGTAGAAGAAGCTGGTTAATGCGCCCAAATCCATACCAAAAGCACACCACCACAATTGGTGCGATGCAATTCGGTTCAGTTCGTCCAAAATAGTACGAATGTATTTTACTCGCTCCGGAACTTCAACCTGCAAAGCATCTTCAACAAGCAAACAAACCGCTTCGTTATTCATGTGGGCCGAAAGGTAATCCATTCGGTCGGTCAGGTGAATAATTTGCGGATAGGTATTGGCTTCGCACATCTTTTCAATTCCACGGTGAATGTATCCAATATGTGGAATCAGGTATTTTACGGTTTCGCCTTTCAGGCAAACCTCAAACCTTAATACACCGTGAGTCGAAGGGTGTTGGGGACCCATGTTGATGATGTAGTCCTCGTTCTCCCCGATAATCACGTCTTTTATAATTTCTTCACTCATCTGATATTGAGTATTAACGTTCAATAATGTTTACTTCATCGCGGAAATCTTTGCGAAGCGGGTAGCCGTAGTCATCTTCCAGGAAAAATCGTTTCAGGTTTGGATGGTTATTAAACCGTATTCCAAACAGGTCGAAAACTTCGCGCTCAAAATATTCGGCAGTCGGATATAAAGCGGTCAAACTGTCGATGTTTGGATTTTCACGATCAGCAATCAATGATTTCAATACAACTAAATGTCTGAAATCAGTAGATTCGAGGTGATAAACCACTGTAAAATGAGTAGTAAAATCAACGGCAGTATGGTTAATCAGATAATTGAACGCTGTTCTTTTATCTGATTTCAGATTTTCCACTAAAGAAAATAATTTCTCTGCCGGAACAATAACTTCCAACAGTTGTTTACCTTCCGGAAATTCAGCTTCAGGAACAAAACCTGAAATAATATCTGTTAATTCTTGTCTGTTTAGCATGTTCTGAATAATTAGAGCAACCTTTCAGTTGAATCTTCTGAATCAAAAAGTGAATCTCCTTTAATTTTTCGCTGCAATTGCATCACGCCATAAAGAAGTGCTTCGGGGCGGGGTGGACATCCGGGAACATATACATCCACCGGAAGGATATGATCGACACCACGAACTACTGAATACGAATTGTAGAAGAATGGTCCTCCCGAAACGGCGCATGCGCCCATTGCGATTACGTATTTCGGATCGGGCATCTGGTCGTATAAACGTTTCAGAACAGGAGCCATTTTGTGATTGATGGTTCCTGCAATAACAATTACATCGGCCTGGCGTGGCGAAGGACGGTAAACTTCAATCCCAAAACGGGCAAAGTCGTGCCTTGATGCTCCGGCAGCCATCATCTCAATTCCGCAACAACTGGTTGCAAAGGTGAGTGGCCAAATGGAGTTTGATACACCCCAGTTCAGAACTGCGTTAATACTAGTCATGAAGACGTTTCCGCCTGACTTTTTTAAGAGTTCGAGAGATTCGCTATCTCCGAAATCTTCATCTTTCATTGATTTGATTAAACCCATTTCAAAGCTCCTTTTTTCCATGCATACAAAAGTCCAAGACCAAGTATGAAGAAGAAAATAATGATTTCGATAAATGCCCTCATCCCGATTGATTTCATGACTACACCCCAAGGGAATAGAAACACGGTTTCAACATCGAAAACAAGGTAAATAATTGCAAAAAGGTAGTAACCCACGTTGAATTGAATCCATGCCGGTCCTTCAGATGGAATACCGCATTCGTACGGTTCTGATTTTACAGGATTTAAAGAGCTTGGAGCAACAAGGGTTGAGAATATAATTGCCCCACCTACCAAGATTAGTGCAACTATAAAAAAGAGAATTAATGATTCGCTTTCCATATCTTTAAAAATATGTTGATAATTGAATAAGCTAAAAAAGCCGGTGCAAAAGTAACTTTTTCAGATTAGTACCAAACTTTTTTTTATAAAAAAATGGATTGATATTTCGCAACTTGAAAAACGGAAGATGATTTTTATTGATAAGATTCAACTATCTATAATATGCAATTGTGGTATGATTGAAGAAGTTTTTAATTTTTTATTGTATGATAAATCGTCCTTTAATAACCCTTTTTTTTATTTTTTTTAGTTGGGTACTTACTTGCACGAAAAGCTTGAACATTAATAAGTCTTATAACGTGAAATAAAAGTTGAAAATAATGATCATGCTGTAAATTTGTACTAAAAATGATTATAAATTAGAGATCGATAATTCGATATTAAGCTGATAATTTTTTAGGTTTGCTACTGTGATGAATAAATTTCTTTTTACGATTCTTATCATTTTACTAACTCTTGCCTGTACAAAACAACAGAGTAAAGATACGTCGTTGGCTCACAGTCCGTTGGTTGTTGAAGCAAAAGGTTTTATTGTCTCTCAAGATTCTATGGCAAGTCCTAAAATTGTGCTTGCCGGCCAACCAACACGAATACCTGTGGGCAAACCGAATATTGTTTATACAAATACCAACGAATTCATCGCCGGACAACCAACAATTATTTTAGCGGGTAATCCTCGAATAAATACTCCTGGTCAGGATACTTTTTTAATTCCTAAAACCGTGACAGCCATTGATAAACCGTTCATTGGCGGAATGCCCATTGTTGAAAAGGCAAAAGATGCCTACATAAAAGATCAAAACCCTCAAAATTTTAGCACTTTCGGAAAACATCAGGGTTTAAATTACAACTCGATACATTGTCAGTTACAAGATATTAGCGGAAATATCTGGTTTTGTACGTATGGCGGTGGTGTATCCAGATATGATGGAAAATCGTTTACCCATTTCACAACGAAAGAAGGATTAGGCAACGATCGGATTTGGTCTGTTTTGCAAGACAAAAGTGGGAACCTGTGGTTTGGGACCGACGGTGGCGGTGCAACCAGATATGATGGAAAATTCTTTACCCATTTTACCACCGCAGAAGGATTATCTGGCAATTCTGTATTATCGATGTTACAAGATAGAAAAGGAGATATTTGGTTTGCAACGACTGAAGGGCTATCGAAATACGACGGGAAATCGTTTACTAATTATACCCAAGAAGAAGGTTTATGCGACAATACAATCTTGTCGATTTTGCAGGATAAAAGCGGGAACCTTTGGTTCGGATCCGGAGAACATGGAGTATCAAAATACGATGGTAAATCATTTTCTAACTTTTCTGAAAGTGAAGGGTTAGTCAATAACACTGTATTTTATATTTTACAAGATCGGGATGAAAATATATGGTTTGGTACCAATGGCGGGGTATCTTGTTACAACGGAAAATCGTTTTCAAATTATACTGTTAAAGAAGGACTAAGCGACAATAAAATTTATAGCATCTTTCAGGATTCTCATGGGTCATTCTGGTTTGGTACAGGTAGGGGGATATCGAAGCTAACTTTTAACGTGAGTGAATCGAATGAGAAACTTAACTCATCGAACCATGGGGTTTTTACTCACATTACTGAAAATGAAGGTCTATGTAATAATCTTGTTTATAGTATTTTAAATGATAAAAGTGGCAACATTTGGTTTGGTACGAATGAAGGTGTAAGTAAGTATGGCGGGAATCTATTTACGCACTATACCCGAAATGAAGGCCTGAATAACAATAAAGTATTTAGTATTTTAAAGGATAAATCAGGTAATCTGTGGTTCGGTACTTTTGGAGGAGGGATTACCAGATACGATGGTAAATCGTTTTCAAATTATACTGAAAAAGAAGGTTTAGCCAATAATAAGGTCTTTAGTATGTTTCAGGACAAAAATGGAAATATGTGGTTTGGAACTGATGGCGGTGGCGTTTCGAAATACGATGGCAAAACGTTTACGAATTTCACGCAAAAGGAAGGACTAATTAATAATAAAGTTTTCTGTATTGCCCAGGATAAACCCGGGAATCTCTGGTTTGGAACGTATGGCGGTGGTGTATCAAAATATGATGGACAATCGTTTACAAATTATACGGTAAAAGAAGGATTGTGCAACAATTTTGTTCTGAGTATTCTTCAGGATAAAAACGGAAATCTCTGGTTCGGTACCGATGGTGGAGGGGTATCGAATCTAATTCTTGAAAAATCGGATAGACTTGATGAAAAAGAAGCTACTAAAAGCCAATCTGTTCCTCAGTTTATTAATTATACAACAAAAGAAGGTCTTCCAAACAATTATGTCTTTAGTATTTTTCAGGATAATAATGAGAATATTTGGTTTGGGACTGGTGGCGGTGGCGTAGCAAAATTCGACGGAAAATATTTTACGCACTATGCTGAAGAAGAAGGTTTAAGCAATAACAATGTACTGAGCATTACGCAGGACAAAAACTATAATATTTGGTTTGGAACCAGGTTTGGTCTATCTAAGTTAAAATCCGGAGCTTTAAATTTGAACGCGAATACTACGGGTTTGCCATTGTTCAATAATTTTGAATATGAAGATGGTTTTTTGGGTATTGGTTGCAATCGCGGAGCTATTTGTCAGGATCAAGCTGGAACTATCTGGGTTGGTACTAACGACCGGCTAACGGCTTATCATGGGGATGGAGATATTGCTGACACTATTTCACCCGAAATCCAATTGACCGGTATTTCGCTTTTCAATGAAAAGATAAAGTGGTCAAATCTAATTTCTTATGTTCCTGCCAGTGACGGACATTCTCAGGCAAAAGATACAAGTATTATTCTTGAAAATGGAGTAACTGTAGCCGATTTCAATTTTGATTCTACATCAAACTGGTATTACATACCGCAAAACCTAAGTTTAAAATACGACAATAATTTCCTGACTTTTTCATTTATAGGAATATCTCAGAGACACAACAAAAAAATGAGATATCAATATAAACTCGAGGGATTAGATAAAAGCTGGAGTGCATTGACTCTGAGTAGCGACGCATCATATGGTAATCTTTCTTCGGGCACTTATATTTTCAAAATAAAAGCTATAAATGGTGAAGGTTATTGGAGCAAGGAGTTTGCTTATCAGTTCACAATTCGTCCTCCCTGGTGGAAGACTGGATGGTTTCGGTTAATTCTGGTTGTATTTATTCTGACGAGCTTGTTTGTTTTTTATCGTTGGCGTATTGCTTCTTTGAAAAGTCAGCAAAGATACCTTGAACGTGTTGTGAAGGAAAAAACAGCTAAGGTTGTAAATCAAAGTATTGAATTGCAGGGTATTAATGAGGAGTTAAGGCATCAGAAAGAGGCGCTTGAAGTAGCTAATGCAACGAAAGATAGATTCTTCTCCATAATTGCGCACGATTTGCGAAGTCCATTCAGTGGATTTTTAGGACTGACTGAAATAATGGCTGAAGATTTGGCAAGCCTGACATTGGCTGAGATACAAGATCTTGCTCAAGGAATGAATAAATCGGCAACAAATCTTTATCATTTACTTGAGAATTTGCTTCAATGGTCTTTAATGCAACAAGCTGCTATTCCATTCAACCCAAAAATAATTCCACTTCTTGCTACTTTAGATGATAGTATTGCAATGATGTATGAATCTGCAAAACGTAAGAATATCGTTTTAACTTATGATATTCCGGATAATATTGAAGTTTATGCTGATGCCAATAGTCTTCAAACCATTTTTAGGAATCTGGTTTCTAATGCAATAAAATTTACGCAAAGGGGTGGTCATGTTAATGTTTTAGTAAGGATTGAAGCCGGGCAAAAGGTTGTATTTGCTATTAAAGATTCTGGGATTGGGATGAGCTCCAAAATGTTGAATGATTTGTTTCGGATTGATGTTAAAACAAATCGGGTTGGTACGGCAGGTGAATTAAGTTCTGGACTTGGCCTATTTCTTTGTAAG
The DNA here is from genome assembly GCA_028683385.1 of Prolixibacteraceae bacterium. Classification (GTDB taxonomy): domain Bacteria; phylum Bacteroidota; class Bacteroidia; order Bacteroidales; family Prolixibacteraceae; genus Aquipluma. The sequence goes on from JAQUIJ010000004.1 coordinate 322,034, forward strand.
GATTTTGTCGAGAAACATGGTGGCGAAATATGGGTAGAGAGCGTCGAGGGAACGGGAAGTACATTCTACTTCACACTGCAAATGCACGACTAATTGAATACGATCATGCTATTGTCCTAAAATATAAATCCCTCTGAATGATTTAACTTTCAGAGGGTTTCTTTTATTCATTCAGAGCCTCTCATGGGACTCGAACCCACGACCTGCTCATTACGAATGAGCTGCTCTACCAGCTGAGCTAAAGAGGCATTAAGCACAAATATAATAAAGCAGATATGAAAAAACCATCCCGAAGGATGGTTTTACTTTATTTTTATTCTTACATAATCGATGGAATCTGTGAAGTATTGTATTTGCCTTCTTCCAGTTTTTGCCTGATTTCTGAAAATGCTTTTATGGTGTATTCAACATCTTCAAGCGTATGCATGGCTGTTGGAATTAACCGAAGCATGATTTGCCCTTTAGGAATTACCGGATAACCAACCACAGAGCAGAAAACATTATAATTTTCACGTAAGTCCATTACTGCGCTGGTTGCTTCGCCCACACCACCTTCAAAATAAACTGGGGTAACGCAGGAGTTTGTTACACCAAGATTAAATCCTTCAGCTCTTAGTCCGCTTTGAAGCGCAGCAACTACGGTCCAAAGCTTTTCTCTAAGTTCTGGTTTGGTCCGTAATAATTCCAGACGTTTCAATGCACCAATAACCATTGGCATTGGCAATGACTTAGCAAATGTCTGAGAACGCATATTGTATCGTAAGAAGTTACATATATCTTCGTTGCAGGCAATAAATGCACCAATTCCGGCCATAGATTTGGCGAAGGTTCCAAAGAGAAGATCAATCTTGTCAGAAACTCCAAAATGTTCTGCTGTACCAGCTCCGGTTGCACCCATTGTTCCAAAACCATGAGCATCATCAACCAATAACCGGAATTCGAATTCGTCTTTCAGTTTGGCAATTTCGTCTAGTTTTCCCAGGTCGCCCGCCATACCAAATACACCTTCAGTAATTACTAAAATACCACCACCTTGTTTGGCCGCAAGTCTGGTCGCTTTATTCAACATGTTACGCAGGCTATCCATATTATTGTGGCCATAAACAAAACGTTTACCCATATGTAACCGAACGCCATCCAAAATACAAGCATGTGCTTCAGAGTCATAGACAATAACATCGTTTCTGCCACACACTGCATCAATGATCGAAACCATTCCCTGATATCCAAAATTCAATAAGAAAGCATCTTCTTTTCCTACAAATTCAGCTAGATTCTGCTCAAGTTCTTCGTGCTTGCTGGTTTGTCCAGACATCATACGTGCACCCATTGGGTATGCCATTCCGTATTCCGCCGCAGCTTTTGCATCTGCCTCCCTTACTTCAGGATGATTGGCCAGTCCAATGTAATTGTTCAGACTCCACACTAAAACATCCTTACCTCTAAACTTCATTTTGGTACCAATTTCACCTTCCAATTTAGGGAAAGCGAAGTATCCGTGAGCCTGTTTCATGTATTGACCCAGGTCGCCCATATTGCTTCTTAATTTTTCAAAAATATCCACTTTGATCTGGTTTTTAAAATTAGCATTGCAAAAGTAATTCTTTTTAATAAGTCTGCAAATTTGTTAATTTATACTAAACAAGATTGTATTCTGGATAATTCATTCTATTTTTCGGCCTGAAAATTTGTTTAAAAAATATATCTTTGCGCCATGTTAATGAAAATGAGAAATTTCACACCTATTGTTATTGTTTTTGTACTGTTACTGAGTAGTTGCAGTGATTATAATAAGGTGGTAAAAAGCACCGATTACGAATTCAAGTACAAAAAAGCTCTGGAGTATTACGAAAATGGAGAATTTGTTCGTTCTTCAACGCTTTTGAAAGAGCTTATTAGTATAGTGAGAGGTACAAGCCGGGCAGATAAAGTATATTATTATTTTGCCAAGAGTCAGTTTGGGTTGAAAGACAATATGATGGCAGGTCATTATTTCAAGTCTTTAATTAAGGAGTTTCCAAGAAGTGAGTATGCTGAAGAATCGCAATACATGATTGGGTACTGTTTTTACCTTGATTCACCAACTCCTCGTCTTGATCAGGCTGTTACTCAGAATGCAATTGATGCTTTACAGTTATTCATCAATTTATACCCGAAATCAACCCGGGTTGATGAAGCTACCCGTTTAATTATAGAGTTACGCGATAAATTGGTTTACAAATCATATTTAAGTGGTAAACTTTATTACGATTTGAACAATTACAAGGCTGCAGTGGTTGCTTTAACGTCATCGTTAAAAGATTTTCCGGATACAAAGTACCGGGAAGAATTGATGTATATGCTGCTAAAAGCAAAGTATTTGCTTGCTATTAATAGCGTTGAAGAAAAAAAGCATGAGCGTTTAAGCTCTACATTGGACGAATATTTTACCTTTGTCGACGAATATCCGGAGAGTAAGTACCGGAAAGAAGTTGAAAAGTATCACAATACAACCGCTAAGTTGTTAAATTATAAACCGGATTCAAAAATTTAGATTATATGGATTTTAAGAAAACAAAAGCAGAATCAACAACTATTTCGAGGGATTTAAGAGAATTGGAAAGCCGTACAGGAAATATTTATGAAACTGTTATGATTTTGGCAAAGCGTTCAAATCAGATTGCTTCTGAAATGAAAGAAGAATTGAGCCAGAAATTGCAGGAGTTTGCATCTTATACTGACAATTTGGAAGAAGTATTTGAAAATCGTGAACAGATTGAGATTTCAAAATACTACGAACGTCTTCCAAAACCAACTTTGATTGCTTACGAAGAATTTGTAAATAATCAGATTTATCACCGCAATCCAGCCAAGGAGAACCGCAATAAAGAATTGTAATAACAAGCCTTTATGAGGTTGTCAGGAAAACATATTGTTTTAGGAATTACCGGAAGTATAGCTGCCTACAAGGCAGCTATACTTTTAAGAGGTTTAGTGAAAGAAGGAGCCGAAGTTCAGGTGGTAATGACCCCGGCTGCCAAAGAATTTATTACCCCTTTAACAATGTCGGCACTTTCAGGAAGACCGGTCGCATCCGAATTCTTTTCAGCGAATGATGGAACCTGGTATTCGCATGTCGATATGGGGCAGTGGGCCGATTTGGTTCTGATTGCTCCAGCCACAACAGCCACCCTAGGCAAAATGGCTCGTGGAATAGCCGATAATCTTTTGATAACAACCTATTTGTCTGCTAAATCTCCGGTAATGATTGCGCCTGCAATGGATTTGGATATGTTCCGGCATCCGGCAACCCTTGCTAATCTGGAGATTTTGCGTTCGTATGGGAATGTAATTATTGAACCAGGCGAAGGCGCTTTAGCTAGCGGATTGCATGGTAAAGGCCGAATGGAAGAGCCTGAAACCATAGTCGAAGAAATCGTAAAGTTCTTCAATCAAAAAAAAAAACTGCTGAATAAGCATTTCCTGATTACAGCAGGTCCCACCTACGAAAAAATAGATCCCGTTCGTTTTATTGGTAATTATTCATCAGGCAAAATGGGCTATGCCATTGCCAATGAGCTTGTATCCTGCGGAGCAAAGGTTACTTTGATTTCAGGACCAGTTCACATCAAAAATATAAATCCCGAAATAAAAATAGTAAAGGTTGAATCGGCAGATCAGATGCATGAGCAATGTTTACGTATTTTTCCTGAAGTTGATGGAGCCGTAATGTGTGCTGCTGTGGCCGATTTTACGCCTGAAGGTTATTCGGATATCAAGATAAAACGTGCGAAAGATGATCTTGTCATTCAATTGAAGCCAACGCGCGATATTGCAGGCGATCTGGGAAAGATAAAGACTAACAAACAAATTTTGGTAGGTTTCGCACTCGAAACAAATGACGAATTGACTAACGCTTACTCAAAACTGAAGCGTAAAAATCTGAATTTCATAGTTTTAAATTCGATGCAAGATGCTGGTGCCGGTTTTGGGGTCGATACCAATAAAATTACAATAATCGATAAAGACAATAATCAGACATTTTTTGAGTTAAAATCAAAGGCTGAAGTCGCTAAGGATATTGTTACCCAAATCATGTCAGAAATGAACTTGAGCGAATGATTTCAGGGTTGATCGGAAACAAAACTAATTTGGTTAAATGGTTGGTATGAAAAAAATATATTTATTTTTTGCACTTATTTTCGTTGCGCAAGGAAGTTTAATTGCCCAGGAATTGCGCTGCAATATTAGTATATCAGCTCAAAAAATTCAGGGTGCAAACCGGACTGTATTCGAAACCATGCAATCCGATTTGTACGAATTCATGAATAACCGAAAATGGACTGATCAGAAATTTGCAATGGATGAACGAATTGAATGCAGTTTTTTTATCAATCTCGATAAGCAAATTTCATCCGATGAATTTACAGGTACGATTAAAGTACAGGCACGCCGTCCGGTCTTTAATTCATCATACGAGACTATATTGCTGAATATCAATGATAATGACTTCGATGCCAAATATATTGAGTATCAAACATTGGAGTTTAATGAAACTTCGAATAAAGATAATCTGACTAATATTCTGGCCTATTATGCTTACATCATTTTAGGAATGGATTACGATTCGTTTTCACCTGAAGGCGGAACGGAGTTTTTTCAGAAGGCTCAGACCATTGTAAATAATTCGCAGAGTGCCCGCGAAAAGGGTTGGAAAGCTTATGAAAGTGAACGTAACCGTTATTGGTTGGTTGAGAATATTTTAAATAAATCGTATTCAGGTTTCAGAAGCACTACTTATCAGTATCATCGTCAAGGGCTTGATATCATGTATGATAAATCTCCGGAAGGAAGAGCTGCCATTGCCGAATCACTAAAATCAATTCAGAAAGTATTCCGTTCGCGGCCATCACTGTATATCCTACAGGTGTTTTTCGATGCCAAATCAGATGAACTGGTGAATGTTTTCTCAAAATCTTTTCCAGACGAAAAAAATCGCGTTTCAGTCATTCTAAATGAATGCGATCCGTCAAATGGCTCCAAATACGAAAAGATTTTAAAATCGGAGAGCTTTTGATGTTTGAATAAACTACTATCTTTATGATCGGATTGGAAATGCCATTTTTTTATCATCCGTTCAATAAACTAATTCGCAAGTTCTTGTGTTAAAGTCTCTTTCAATAAAAAATTACGCTTTAATTGATTCGCTGATCATCGATTTTAGTGGAGATTTAAATATCCTGACCGGAGAAACCGGAGCAGGTAAATCAATCTTGTTGGGGGCACTCGGACTGATTATCGGTCAGCGTGCTGATTCTTCCGTTTTAAGAGATAAAACTGAAAAATGTTCAGTAGAAGGAATTTTCGACATCCGGAATTACGGTTTGCAGAATTTTTTTTCGGAAAATGAACTCGATTATGACGATGTAACCATTTTACGGCGCGAAATTACACCACAGGGAAAATCCAGGGCATTTATTAACGATACGCCGGTAAATGTGAAAATTCTTTATGATTTGGGCATTAAACTGATTGATATTCACTCACAACATCAGAATCTGGATTTGAATGAAAAGAATTATCAGCTTCGGGTAGTTGATTTGGTTGCCGGAAATGCCGAAATGCTAAAAATCTATAATTCTGAGTATAAAACATACCTTTCGTTTCAGGAGAATTTAAATAAATCCCTTCTCCTGGCCGAACAGTCGAAGAAAGATCTGGATTATTTCGAGTTTCAATTTCAGCAACTCGATGATGCAAAGTTGGTTCCGGATGAACAGTCGGATTTGGAACTTTTGCTCGAAAAATTGACTCATGCTGAGGAAATCCGTTCGGTTTTTGGAATGGCGTATCAGGCACTAAGTGAAGACGAACGATCGGTTCTTGCGGTTTTAAAAGAGAACCTTACCAGTATTGGAAAACTAAAATCAGTATTGCCGGAAGCGGAACAGATCTTTAACCGGATGGAATCGGTTTATCTCGAATTAAAGGATCTTGCATCGGAGTCGTTGGTTATTGAAGAACGGACCGAAAACAATCCGGAGAAGATTGTACTGGTTAATCAACGGCTCGATATGATTTATTCGTTGCAGCAAAAGCATCGGGTGTCGTCGGTAGCTGAGCTTTTACAAATTCAGGCTGAATTTGAGGCTAAGATTCAGTTGGTCAGTTCGTATGATCAGGACATTGAGGAATACCGGAAAAAAATAGTAGCTCAAAAAGAAATCCTTACAGAATTAGCCGGTAAAATTTCGCTGAAACGTAAGGCTGTTGGACCTCAAATTGAGAGTAAAGTGATTGATATTCTTCGGAATGTAGGTATTCCAAACGCCGCACTTCAGTTGAAATTTATTCATTTGTCCGAATTTTCACCATCCGGGCTCGATGAAGTCAGTTACCTGTTTTCGGCCAATAAAAATCAGGAATTACAGGAAATTGGTAAAATTGCTTCAGGAGGTGAAATGTCACGTTTAATGTTGGCGATTAAGACACTAATTACCGATGCACGTTCACTACCGACTATTGTTTTTGATGAAATTGACACTGGTGTTTCGGGCGAAGTCGCAGTAAAAATGGGACAGATTTTGGAGCAAATGTCAAAAACGGTACAGGTTTTAAATATCACTCATTTACCTCAAATTGCTGCTAAAGGAAACAATCATTTTAAGGTCTATAAATTCGACCTTAACGATCAGACTTTTACCTCGATAAAAAAACTCAGTGATCAGGAGCGGGTTGAAGAAATTGCACAAATGTTAAGCGGCGAAAACTATTCGAATACAGCAATGGAAACCGCCAAAGAATTGCTCCGATAATATTTGGAAATAGAAAAAGTCATTAGAAAATCCTCTTTTCTAATGACTTTTTTCAATTGACTTTGTTTATTAAAGCCTGTCTTCGAGGATTAATCGAATCTCATTAGGTCCAATGTTCGCTTTTTCACCAACTTTATATCCTCTATTCTTGAATCGGGTACAAATAGTGTCGATGGTTTCGGAAGTCACTGAATAATCGGGTAATTTGGTTGGTATTCCAACGGATTCAAAGAATTTAATAGTTTTCAGGATCGTTTTATCTATTCTTTCATCATCAGTTCCATCCAATACACCCCAAACCCGTTCGCCGAGCTGTAAGATTTTATCTTTCTTCTGTTCACGTTTGATGTGCATAACACCTGGCAGAACAATTGCAAGTGTGCGTGCGTGGTCGATTCCGTGGTATGCTGTCAATTCATGCCCAATCATGTGAGTTGCCCAGTCCTGTGGAACCCCGGCACCAATCAATCCGTTTAGAGCCATCGTTGCACTCCACATAAAATTGGCAGCAGCATTGTAGTCGGTTCTGTTTGCAAGTACTTTTGGCCCTTCTTCAATCAAGGTTTTCAGAATGCTCTCAGCAAATCGATCCTGAATTGGAGAATCGACAGGAAATGTCAGGTATTGTTCAATGACATGAACAAAGGCATCAACAATTCCATTTGCTACCTGTTTTTCAGGAAGCGAGAAAATAACTTGCGGATCAAGTATAGAAAACAGCGGCATTACCTTTGGTGACATAAATGACAGTTTTTCCTTTGTTTCAATCCTTGTAACCACGGCACCTGAATTCATCTCAGATCCTGTTGCTGGTAAGGTTAAAACTGCCCCATGAAGAATTGCATCATCCACTGGTGCCCTTTTTGCCAATATATTCCAGGGATCGCCATATTTAAAGCAAGCAGCCGCAGCAATAAATTTTGTTCCGTCAATAACAGAACCGCCACCAACAGAGAGTAAAAAGGTAATATTTTCCTTTTTGACCAAATCAACTGCCTTCATCAATGTTTCGTAATGTGGATTGGGCTCAATTCCTCCAAATTCAATCACTTCAAAGTCTTTGATCGATGCTTTAACCTGATCATAAACGCCATTTTTGAAAATGCTGCCTCCTCCGTAAGTAAGCAGTATTTTTGATCCTTTTGGAATGTTTGCTCCAACTTTGCTGATTTCACCTTTCCCAAAGATGATTTTTACCGGATTTTGGTATTCAAAATTATACATGATTAAAAAATTAAAGATTTAAAAATTGAAAATGGTTTTACCCATTTATGATGTTCAAAACATTTGAAAAGCTCAATGGTTTAACGAAATTACTCACGATAAATCTCAATGAACACAATTCAATTGTCCTGATAAGTTACAATTTATGATTTAGTGCGTTAAAATTAATCGAATTCTTTAGGATTGAATCAAATTCTTAAAGGTAATATTTTAAAAAGTAGAAGGGGAGCCGGGCGGCTCCCCTTTAATCTACATTATTGCGATTCGTGAAAAAGGGTCTTTTTTTCTCTGGCATTTAGGCATTTTTGATGTTTTGCTATTAATTTGCCTTTTTCATGTTCTGTCAGAGCATCATAGAAAGTTAATCTCTCTTTTATCTTTAATTGTCTTATCTGTTTAAAGTCACAACTACTTAATTGAATACCTACAGGACAACTAAATACTAATCCATAATAGTTTGTAAAATTTTCCGCCATATCTAGCTTTCAAGAACAAACTAAACTTTCTACGTCTTTTTATTCCTTAATTCGGGAAAAGGTAACCCTTTAAAAACGGTTATTTTTATATTATAAGTTTGAAGAGCTCTATGGCATATTTTTATATTTTTGCAAGAGTTTTTACAAAATGAAACGAGCCATGAGTGAAAGTCTCTGATCAAATAGTGAGATTCTTATGGCAAGTTCCATTTGGCAATTAAAAAACAAATTATTAACAAATGAATTATTTCTGATTAGATATGTTTGAGAATCTGAATGAAAAGCTGGAACGGTCGTTTAAACTTCTGAAGGGTCAGGGGAAAATTACCGAAATAAATGTTGCTGAAACCTTGAAAGAGGTACGTCGTGCTTTGCTTGATGCTGACGTAAATTTTAAAATAGCCAAATCATTTACTGAGAATGTCCGGAAAAAAGCTCTGGGGATGGATGTGTTGAATGCGGTTAAGCCAAGTCAGTTAATGGTTAAAATCGTCCACGACGAGTTGGCCGAACTGATGGGTGGAAAATTTATCGACATTAATTTAAAGGGAAATCCTTCAGTTATTTTGATTGCCGGGTTACAGGGGTCAGGTAAAACTACTTTCTCCGGAAAGTTGGCCAAAATGCTGAAAAGCAAGAAAGGGCGCCACCCATTATTGGTTGCCTGCGATGTTTACCGACCAGCTGCCATTGAACAGTTGAAAGTTTTGGGAGAACAAATTGGTGTTCCGGTTTTTACTGAAGATGGAAGTAAAAATCCGGTAAAGATTGCCTTGGAAGCTATTCGTCAGGCAAAATTACAGGGTAATGACGTTGTAATTATCGATACCGCCGGTCGTTTAGCAATCGATCAGGAAATGATGAATGAGATCAGTGCGGTTAAGGATGCCGTGAAACCTCACGAAATCCTTTTCGTTGTCGATTCCATGACAGGTCAGGATGCTGTTAACACAGCCAAAGAATTTAACGACAGGCTCGATTTTGACGGAGTTGTATTGACCAAATTAGATGGTGATACCCGTGGTGGAGCAGCTCTTTCGATCCGTTCGGTTGTCGATAAGCCTATTAAATTTGTTGGAACGGGAGAGAAGCTTGATGCACTTGATAATTTTCACCCTGAACGTATGGCCGACCGTATTCTCGGGATGGGTGATATTGTTTCGCTGGTAGAAAAAGCTCAGGAGCAATTCGACGAAGAAGAATCCAGAAGACTTCAGCAAAAACTGGCTAAGAATCAATTCAGTTTTACCGATTTTTTGAAGCAAATTCAGCAAATCAAGAAAATGGGTAACCTGAAAGACTTGGCAGGAATGATTCCTGGAATGGGAAAAGCATTAAAGGATGTTGAAATTGAGGACGACGCATTTAAGCACATTGAAGCCATTATTTATTCGATGACTGTTGCTGAACGTGAAGATCCAAGTTTGTTGAATGGTTCTCGCCGTAAACGAATTGCTGACGGATCTGGCACAAACATTCAGGAAGTAAACCGGTTAATTAAACAGTTTGCCGAAACCAGAAAAATGATGAAAATTGTTTCTCAGGGTAAAAATCTCAACCGGATGATGGGAAGCGCCGGACCTAAACGATAATTTTAAAATAGTTTGTCTATGATATTAATTGATGGGAAAAAGACCGCTGACGAAATAAAAAAGGAAATAGCTGAGGAAGTTAAACTGATCGTTGCTACAGGGAAAAGAGCACCTCATTTGGCTGCTGTATTGGTTGGTCACGACGGTGGCAGCGAATCATATGTCGCTTTTAAGATAAAAGATTGTGCAGAGGTTGGTTTCAAGTCTTCATTGGTTCGTTTCGAAGATGATGTGACTGAAGAAACATTACTCGCAAAAGTTGCTGAATTGAATGCCGATGCCGATTTAGACGGTTTTATCGTGCAATTGCCCTTGCCGAAACATATTTCGGAGCAAAAAATTATTGAAGCAATTGATCCCCGGAAAGATGTTGATGGATTTCATCCTGAAAATGTGGGTCGGTTGGTTCTGGGAATGCCTGCTTTTTTATCGGCAACTCCTTACGGAATTATTGAACTGCTCAAAAGGTATCAAATTCCGACTTCAGGCAAAAATTGTGTGGTCGTTGGACGAAGCAATATTGTTGGCCGGCCTTTGAGTATACTGATGTCGCAAAAAAGTGTTAACGCAACCGTTACAGTTGCTCACAGCCAGACCAAAGACCTTGCAAAAGTTTGTGCTGAAGCTGATATTTTGATTGCTGCACTTGGTTCTCCTGAATTTATAAAAGGTAATATGGTAAAGGAAGGAGCTGTTGTTATTGATGTTGGAACGACCCGTGTTGATGCTCCTGAAAAGAAATCAGGATTTCGCTTGATGGGTGACGTAAAATATGACGAAGTAGCTCCTAAATGTTCATATATTACTCCAGTTCCGGGTGGAGTAGGACCTATGACCAGGGTTTCTTTGCTCCAAAATACGTTGCTGGCGGCTAAATTAAGATAACTTACACATTCGATTTATAAATCAAAGGTGCCTCGCGCACCTTTTTTTATTGAATTTGTTTAACTTTAAAATAAAAATATCATGAAAAATAGGGTTATAAAAAATACAGCAAAAGTTATTCTGATTTCCACATTGTTGCTTGTTGAATCATGTGCAACAGTTCCATTAATAGGTCGTAGTCAATTGAGTTTGGTTCCTGAATCAAGCATGCTCGAATTGAGTTTGACCAATTACAACGATTTCATAAAGGCGAATAAAATATCTAATAATAAAGATCAAACTGCCACAATAAAAAGAGTAGGAGCAAAAATGTCGGTAGCAGTTGAGAAATATTTGTCGGAAAACGGTTTTGCCGATCGGGTTGCCGACTTTAAATGGGAATTTAATTTGGTACAAAGCGACGAACTGAATGCATGGTGCATGCCAGGCGGAAAAGTAGTTTTTTATACCGGAATTATGCCAATTACGAAGAACGACGCCGGAGTTGCAGTTGTAATGGGGCATGAAATTGGCCATGCTGTTGCACGGCACGGCAATGAACGAATGAGCCAGCAGTTAGTTCAACAATATGGTGCACAGATAGGAGGAGCTGCTGTTACTGAATTGTTCAAGTCAAATCCGGAAAAGGCAGGCTCCATTTTTCAAACGGCATACGGTCTGGGAACTCAGTATGGCATAATGCTTCCATATTCACGTCAGCAAGAGTACGAAGGCGATAAGCTTGGTTTGATATTTATGGCAATTGCCGGATATAATCCCAATGAGGCAATCGGATTTTGGGAACGGATGGCCGCTAATTCAACCGCGAAAACTCCCGAATTTTTAAGTACACATCCTCTGGAACAAAACCGAATAGATGCCATTAAAGCTTTTCTGCCCGAAGCAATGAAATATTACACAGGTAAATAAGGTTAAACTCTTATTCTAAGTACAAAACTCAATCAGAAAAGGTCTAAAAGCATGAATTCCTCACGCTTTTTTCGATTATAAGGGAGTAGTTGTTCATACACCTGTATCTTATGTTAGGGTGTTTGTTAACATTTATTGATATTTATCAATTATTTTTTTTATTTTTGATCTAGTAAGAATGGAATTTACTTAAAAAGATCATGATGGAAGATTTTGAAAAAAGTGAGGATCGGTTAGAAAATGACAGTAAATTCAGAGAAGAGATTTACTCGGTATCTGTCAGGGCTGGGAAAAGAACCTATTTTTTCGATGTGAAATCAACGAGAAGAGACGAATTTTACCTAACCATTACTGAAAGTAAGAAAAGATTTGAGCAGGATGGAAACTTTCATTTCGAAAAACACAAGATTTTTCTTTACAAGGAAGACTTTGAAAAATTCATTGAAGGTTTGCAGGAAGTAGTTACTTTTATTGATCAGAACCAACAGGATGAATATGTAGATCAATCCGAAGTACTGAATGAATCGGAAAGTTCAGAAGAAAAGGTTCTCGAAGAGGTTGGTTTTTCGAAAGACTATACCAAGTTGGAGTTTGACGATCTAAACTCTTAATTTTTATCCCGTTTGCTGAGGAAATCCGAATTCATTTTATTTCCTCAATCTTTTGAATGATACCAAAAGAACTATTTTTTCACTACAAAACTTATCGCACTATAGTTGATTTAACCGGATTTTTACATCCGGTTTTTTGTTTGTAATATACTTGTGGTGGATACTTCTCGCATCAATAAAAAAGAGGCTGAACGCTTTCGCGACAGCCTCTTCACCCTTTTTGCTATGAACTTATTTACACAATTAATCTTCTCTGGTTATTCCGGCCTTTTCAAGAAACCACTCCAAGGTTTGCGAGTTCGGACGTTCAATCGGAAGTCCGTAGAAACGATCGAAAACCAAAGAGGCCATTACCCCTAACGAGCGAGACACACCAAATAAAACAGTGTAGAAATTCGATTCGGTAATTCCGTAGTGGTTCAGCAGTGCACCACTGAAAGCATCCACGTTTGGCCATGGATTTTTGATTTTGCCGGTAGCTTCCAGGATTGGTGGTGCTACACGATAAATGGCATTGACGGTATTAATCAGTTTGTCGTTTACAATGTATTTTTCAGCAAACTTTTGTTGAACGGTGAACCGGGGATCGGTAATCCGAAGCACAGCATGTCCATAACCTGGTACCACACGACCTTGTAACAATGTTTTTTCTATGTAGGCTCCAATCTGTGCATCATTTGGTTCATCTGTTCCAAGTTGCTCCAGCATTTCAGCAATCCAGTCCATCACTTCCTGATTGGCAAAACCATGCAATGGACCTGCCAGTCCAACCATACCGGCAGTATAGGCATAATAGGCATTACTAAGTGCTGAGCCAACCAAATGAGTGGCATGAGCTGAAACATTACCTCCTTCATGGTCGGCATGGATCACCATGTACAAACGAAGCAACCGTTTTACTTCAGTCGAATCGTACCCCATCATGTGTGCCAGGTTTCCAGCCCAGTCGAGGTTCGGATTGGGTTCAATATGATTTCCGTTGTGATAAATACGACGATAAATATAAGCGGCAATACGTGGAAGACGAGCGATCAAAGTCATCACATCTTCGTACATAAAATCCCAGTAGAACTTTTTGTTGACACCTGCGCGATAAGCCTTCTGGAAAACTGAATCATATGCCATCGAAAGAATCGCCGTGCTGAACTGAGTCATCGGACGGCTATTTTTGGGAAGTGCATCAATCACATCAAATACGTGTTGTGGCACATGAGCGCGCGTTGCCCAATCTTTCGAAATATTGATTACGTCTTCCTTCTCCGGAATTTCACCGATCATCATCAGATAAAATAATCCTTCAGGAAGAGGCTCTCCGGCTTCATCCAATTTAGGTAGTTTTTCCTGTAATTCAGGAAGTGAAAACCCACGGAACCGGATGCCTTCGTTAGCATCCAATTTTGATGTTTCGGTCAGCAAGGCAGGAATGCCTTTCATTCCCGAAAGAACCTGGTCAATTGTTACCTGACCAAGAACTACATCTCCATGCTCTTTTCTGAGCTTTTGAAGATCGGCCATGTTTTTCATGGCTTTTTCATAGAACCGGTTTTTAATGTATTCCATATCTTTGGTTTTTAGTTTTGTTCAGAATAACTTTCCTAAATTAATGAATATTTCGGATAATCTCGTCTGCAAATTTCGAAGTTGATAATAAAGTAGCACCTTCCATCATACTATACAAGTCAGATGTCACTCTTCGTTTCGAAAAAGTATGATCCATAGCATCGTAGATATGTTCTGCGGCTTCGTGCCAACCCAAATATTCAAGCAACATAGCCCCTGAAAGGATTAGTGAACCAGGGTTTGCTTTTCCAGTTCCGGCTATGTTTGGCGCTGTACCGTGAGTTGCTTCAAAAATGGCATATCCGCTGTTGTAATTGATGTTTGCTCCCGGCGAAATGCCAATTCCACCGACCATTGCAGCTAACTGATCTGAAATGTAATCGCCATTCAGGTTTAAAGTGGCAATTACCGAATGCTCAAACGGGTGCAATAAACTTTCCTGAAGGAAGGCATCTGTAATCACGTCTTTAATGATGACCTTACCCATTCCTTTAGCCTTTGAAAGCGCAGTTTTTGCAGCATCCGGTCCTTCTTCCAGTTCAATTTGCTTGTATTTTTTCCAGGTGAAGGTCTGATGTTCAAACTCGTTCTCCGCCAAAGCATATCCCCAGTTTTTGAAAGCGCCTTCGGTAAATTTCATGATGTTTCCTTTGTGAACAATAGTCACCGAGGGTAATTCGCGATCAATTGCATATTTGATGGCTGCCCTGATCAGCCGTTCCGAGCCTTCTTTCGAAACCGGTTTTACCCCAAACGAACTGCTCTCCGGAAACCTGATTTTGTCGACACCCATTTCATTGATCAGAAAATCGCGAAACTTAATGGCATTTTCATCACCAGTCATGAATTCGATACCAGCATAAATATCTTCGGTATTTTCCCTGAAGATGTGCATGTCAACTAATTCAGGAAAGCGAACAGGCGAGGGGACACCTTTGAACCAGCGGATTGGACGCAGGCATACAAACAAATCCAAAGTCTGGCGCAACGCCACATTCAACGAACGAATTCCTTCGCCAACAGGCGTTTCAAGCGGACCTTTAATGCCAACCAAATGTTCCTTAAATGCTTCGAGTGTTTCATCGGGCATGTAATTACCAGTGAGTTCAAATGCTTTTTTACCCGCCAGAACTTCTTTCCAGATCAACTTCTTCGTTGTTCCGTAAGCTTTTTTTACGGCAGCATCAATAACTCGCTGACTTGGTTCTGTGATGTCTTTTCCAATGCCATCTCCCTCTATAAACGGAATGATTGGCTGGTCAGGAACCGTGATTTTACCGTGTTGGTATTGAATGTTGTTGCTCATATTTTTAATGGTTTAATTTGTCAATCCGATAAGGAAAAGTACATCGTTTCATTGTCAAATATTACTGAATTGACAAATTATCGAATTGCTACTTAAGCTTTTTCTGAAGATTGGCATCCAATGCATCCAGAAAACTTTCTGTTGTCAGATAATTTTCTGTTTTCAGTTCGTCGCCATAAATAATCAGAGCTAAGTCTTTAGTCATTTTGCCTTCTTCAACGGTTTCAACGCAAACTTGTTCAAGAGCTAAAGCAAAATCAATTAATTTTTGGTTTCCATCTAATTTGCCCCGGAAAGCCAAGCCACGTGTCCATGCATAAATTGATGCAATTGGATTAGTTGAAGTTGGTTTTCCCTGCTGATGCATGCGGTAATGACGGGTAACTGTTCCATGGGCAGCTTCGGCTTCCATGGTTTTTCCGTCAGGAGTGACCAATGTTGAAGTCATCAAACCGAGAGAGCCAAATCCCTGGGCAACGGTGTCTGATTGAACATCGCCATCATAGTTTTTACAGGCCCAAACAAATCCACCTTCCCATTTCATACAGGCAGCCACCATATCATCAATCAAACGGTGTTCGTAGGTAATTCCTGCTTCAGCAAAGGCTTCTTTGAATTCAGTATCAAATATATCCTGAAAGATGTCTTTGAAACGTCCGTCGTACTTTTTCAGGATTGTATTTTTTGTTGACAGATAAAGTGGCCATTTTTTTACCAACGCCTGATTCATACAGGCACGGGCAAATCCGGTAATCGATTCATCGGTATTGTACATGGCCATAGCCACGCCGTCGCCGGTATAATCATAAACATCGAATGAAGTTATTTCGCTGCCATCTTCCGGAGTAAATGTGATGGTCAGTTTGCCTTTCCCTTTGGTTACAAAGTCAGTGGCGCGATATTGATCGCCAAAAGCGTGACGGCCAATACAAATCGGTTGTTTCCATCCTGGTACTAACCTTGGAATATTGCTGATGATGATTGGTTCGCGGAAAACCGTTCCATCCAGAATGTTACGGATGGTTCCATTCGGCGATTTCCACATTTTTTTGAGCCCGAATTCTTCAACACGAGCCTCGTCAGGAGTAATGGTGGCACATTTGATACCTACTCCATATTTTTTAATGGCATTTGCTGCATCAATGGTTACCTGATCGTTGGTTTCATCGCGGTATTCCATGCCCAGATCGAAATATTTAATATCGATATCCAGGTAAGGGAAAATCAGTTTTTCCTTAATTAGCGACCAGATAATTCGGGTCATTTCATCTCCGTCCAGTTCAACAACTGGATTTCCAACTTTAATTTTTTCTGTCATAACGGGTGTTAAAGGTTTTGTTTGCGAATTAAATCTAATGCTGAACCGGCTTTAAACCAGTCGATTTGTTGTTGATTGTATGTGTGGTTCAATTTGATCGTATCTTGGGTTTGATCAGCATGAACGATTTCAAGTGTCAATTGCTTGCCGGGAGCAAATCCGCTCAGATCGATGAAATTAAAAGTATCATCTTCCTGAATCTTGTCGTAATCTGCTTCATTGGCGAAAGTCAGGCCGAGCATTCCCTGCTTTTTGAGGTTGGTTTCGTGGATGCGGGCAAACGATTTAACGATGACCGCTTTCACACCCAAATGACGAGGTTCCATGGCGGCATGTTCGCGCGATGAGCCTTCACCATAATTCTGGTCACCAACAACGATCGTCGGCAAGCCAGCAGCCTTATATGCACGCTGAACAGCGGGAACTTCTCCGTATTCGCCAGTCAGTTGATTTTTAACCTTGTTGGCTTGTTCGTTGAAGGCATTCACGGCGCCAATCAGCATGTTATTTGAAATATTATCCAAATGGCCACGGAAACGCAACCAAGGACCAGCCATTGAAATGTGGTCGGTAGTACATTTGCCTTTTGCTTTGATCAACAATTTGGCACCTGTAATATTTTCGCCGTTCCATGCCGCGAATGGCTGAAGTAACTGAAGTCGGGAAGAATCGGGAGCGACTTTAACCACCACCGATGAACCGTTTTCGGCAGGAGCCTGGTAACCGGCGTCTTCCACGTCGAATCCTTTTGCCGGAAGTTCGTGTCCGGAAGGAATATCGAGTTTTACCATTTCGCCTTCTTCGTTTGACAAATAATCAGTCAAGGGATTAAAAGTTAAATCACCGGCAATGGCCATTGCTGTTACAATTTCGGGAGAAGCTACAAAAGCATAGGTATTTGGATTACCGTCGGCGCGTTTCGAGAAATTGCGGTTAAACGAGTGAATAATGGTATTCTTTTCACCTTTTTCAGCTCCGGGACGCGACCATTGTCCGATACACGGTCCGCAGGCATTGGCAAAAACACTTGCTCCAATTTGGTTAAACGTGTCAATGAATCCGTCGCGTTCAATGGTGTAACGAACCAATTCTGATCCGGGGGTGATGGTAAATTCTGCTTTCGACTTCAGCTTTTTATCGACTGCCTGTTGAGCCAGCGATGCTGAACGCGAAATGTCTTCGTACGATGAGTTGGTGCACGAACCAATCAAACCTACTTCAATTTTGGTAGGCCAGCCGTTTTCTTTGGCCACTTCAGCCATTTGAGAAATTGGTGTGGCACGGTCGGGAGTAAATGGTCCATTAATGTAAGGTTCCAGTTCGTTCAAGTTAATTTCAATCACCTGATCGAAGTATTTTTCAGGACTGGCATAAACTTCAGGATCGGCAGTTAAATGCTCTTTAACTCCATTAGCCAGGTCGGCAACAGCAGCGCGACCCGTAGCGCGAAGGTAGCGTTCCATCGACTCGTCGTAGCCAAACGTAGATGTGGTAGCACCCACTTCGGCACCCATGTTGCAGATGGTTCCTTTTCCGGTACACGAAATAGATTTTGCACCTTCACCGAAATATTCAATGATAGCACCGGTTCCGCCTTTTACGGTGAGGATTCCAGCTACTTTTAGGATAATGTCTTTTGGAGCGACCCAACCACTCAGTTTCCCGGTCAGTTTAATTCCGATTAGCTTTGGAAATTTCAGCTCCCAGGCCATTCCAGCCATTACATCAACGGCATCGGCACCGCCAACACCTATAGCAACCATACCTAAGCCTCCGGCATTTACGGTGTGCGAGTCAGTTCCAATCATCATTCCGCCAGGAAACGCGTAATTTTCGAGCACTACCTGATGGATAATCCCGGCGCCTGGCTTCCAGAACCCAATTCCGTATTTGTTGGATACCGATTCCAGAAAATCGTAAACTTCTTTGTTGATTTTAATGGCGTCATTCAAATCGGCCAATCCGTTTTTACTGGCCTGAATCAGGTGATCGCAATGCACTGTTGAAGGCACAGCCGTTTTACTTTTTCCGGAGTTCATAAATTGCAGCAAAGCCATTTGGGCGGTGGCATCCTGCATCGCAACGCGGTCAGGGGCAAAGTCAACGTAGTCAATTCCACGTTTAAAATCGCTTAAAGGCTGATCGACATACAAATGCGCATAAAGAATTTTTTCAGATAGGGTTAACGGTCTTTTTAAATGCTTTTTAGCCCTTTCAATTTTTGCACTTAATTCCTGATAACTTTTCGTAATTAAATCCAGATCAAACATATTTTTTGGTTTTTATTTTAATCGTACGCAATATAGAAAAATCAAAATACTAACAATAACACATTCGTTTTGTTCTTCTAAATATTCCCAATATATCAAAAAAAGGAACAAAGTTAGCTGCGGTATTTTGTAAAACACTGCCAGTGTGTTCCGTTTGTTTTCCGGAATTTGCAGCTATTTGCCTGAAAATAAAAAAGCTGCCTGAATCCAGACAGCTTTTACATCGCTTAACAACTGATAAATCTCAATATTCAAGCTGAATTATAGTATCAATTGGTTTTTTCTTCGAATCAGGAATGTTCAGAATTACGCCAAACTCTGTTTCCTTAAACTTAACGGCTGATTGATCATCGAAAAACTTAGCCGATTTCAGTTTTTTGGGAAGTGTTCCGATAAACAGGTTCTCTTCTTTGCATTTCAAGACGTGCACATAAACTTTGCCATCCTTTTGTGTTGAAGCGCCCCAAACAGAAGGATTGATCGGTCCTTTGCGCGTGCCGTAGATGGTTTCGCCGTATTTCTCAAGCCATTTGCCCATTACGGCAAGCGTGTCCACATTTTCAGGTTGAATTTTCCCGTTTGGCATTGGACCGGTATTCAGCAGGAAGTTCGCACCATACCCTGATGCTTTAATCAGTGTTTGCAGCAATTGTGTGGTCGATTTGTAATCTTTGTCAACAAGGTTGAACCCCCATGAACCATTCATGGTTTCGCACATTTCGAGCGGTAAATCAGACATGGCTCCGGTGTGGTTAAATCCCATCGAGTTTTCGCCAGGAAGATCGCGTTCGTACATCTGGAAATCTTCGCCAGGGAAAGGGAATTTGTGGTGATTGCTTCCGATTAATGCTCCGGGCTGAAGTTTGTGGATCAACGCATAGGTTTCGTCCAGACGCCATGGTGCATCCCATTTGTCCCACATGCCATCGAACCAGATGCCGCCCACTTCGCCGTAGTTGGTTAAAAGTTCCGAAAGTTGGGCGTTCATGTAATCAATGTACTTGTTCCAGTCACCCTTCTCCGGACGGCCAGTATAGCCTTGTCCTGTGCTTCCTCTGGGGAAATAATCGGGATGATGCCAGTCGAGTTGCGAGTAGTAGAAGAACAGTTTGATTCCCTGTTTGTCGCATTCGTCTTTGAGCATTTTGATGATGTCTTTGCCGTAAGGCGTGCGTTTCACCACGTTGTAGTCGCTTACTTTCGAGTCGTACATGGCAAAACCTTCGTGGTGCTTGCTGGTGATGGTGATGTATTTCATGCCAGCTTTTTTCACCATCGAAACCCATTCGGCTGGATTAAAAGCGATCGGGTTGAAAAAGTTAGGTAGTTTTTCGTACTGGGCAATTGGGATTTTTTTCTGGTTCATGATCCATTCGGCAATTCCCTGATCGCCACCACCAGCCATTTGGCAATACATTCCCCAATGAATAAACAATCCGAATTTGGCATTCTGAAACCACTCACGGTTCTGCAAATTCTTTTCTGTTGGCTGATAACCCGGTTGAGCCATAAGGTTGTTGGTTAAGAAAATGAACAGGATTGCTCCTGCGATCACATTTTTTAGTTTCATGCTTTTAAGTTTAGGTTTTGTAACTGTGCTGCATTGTGCTGACAAATATAAAAGAATTGGGAATATGAATGTTGCTTTCCGAAGTATGTTTGAGAAAATAAAAGTAAGGCAAATGAGAAATTAAAAGAAAAATTGATTTCCAGAGATTTCCATATTGGAAAGGTTTGTAACTTTATATGTGCAAACAGAATAATCGAAATAATCCTACCCATGGCAAAAGAAATAGCAAAACAAGCAATGTCGGTGTTTGAACAAATACGACAAACCGATGAGAACGGAAATGAATTCTGGGCAGCTCGCCAATTGGCTAAATCTCTTGAATATACCGATTTCAGAAATTTCCTTTCAGTAATAGAAAAGGCCAAAGAGGCTTGCATGAATAGTGGACAGAAAGTCGAGCATCACATCGTTGAATTCAACGAGGAGATAACTCACGGAAAAGGTGCTGTGCAAGATTACAAAAGTTACAAACTTTCCCGCTATGCCTGTTACCTGATTGTTCAAAATGCTGATCCTTCAAAAGAAGTAGTTGCCTTGGGGCAGACTTATTTTGCTGTGCAAACCCGATTGCAGGAAATACGCCAGATGGACGAATACAATCGTTTAGATTCCGAAGATGAAAAACGCTTGTTCCTGCGCAACGAAATGGCAAAACACAATATTCAACTGGCCGCAGCCGCTAAAGATGCCGGAGTAATAGAACCTATTGACTATGCCATTTTTCAAAACCACGGATACATGGGTTTGTATGGAGGACTTGATGCCAAAGGAATACACCAGAAGAAAGGTTTAAAGAAAAGTGAACAGATACTCGACCACATGGGAAGTACCGAACTTGCTGCCAACCTGTTTCGTGCCACACAAACAGAAGAGAAACTGCAACGCGAAAATATTAAGGGCAAACAAAAGGCCAATCAAACTCATTTTGAAGTCGGCAAAAAAGTTCGTAAAACCATTGCTGAACTTGGAGGAACCATGCCTGAAAATTTACCAGTAGCCGACAGTATTAAAAAACTGGAGAAGGACAAACAACCCGGAATATTAACCGGAAAATCGAAACTTAAAGGGAATAAATTCTGATTATGTCGTTACCCAAATGCGCCCGCTGCTGGGTTACAAAAACCTGAAGAATTTGAAATAAGATGGATTTACTGGGGGGGACTTCGAGTCACCCCCCAGTAAATCTACCTCTAACATTTACCCGGGTACTTCCGAATCGCAGTTGCCGATCTCCAACACAGAATGCTCCATCTTTTACACGCAACGCTCCGTGTCAGACATCGAACGTTGCGTGTCGGAGACCCAATGTTCCGTATCAAATATCGACAGTTGCGTGTCGGAGATGGAACATTCCGTATCAAACATCGGTGGTTTTGTCTTTTACACGGAACGTTTCGTATCAAACACGGAAAGCTCCGTGTAAAAGGTCGAACGTTCCATGTTTGAGGTAGGGGGGGGTACCTCAGAGGTACCCCCCCCTACCTCTGAGGTACCCCTTTTTTGATTGTTGAGCCTGAATACGGCGAGTTAAAAACGCAAAATCATTTACCCCTTCCCGATATTTATTGGGAACAACTGTTGCAATCGAAGGGTTTCGGGCGGAAAAGTTTACTTCCGATCTTTTGAGTTTTTTATTCCGGCATTATTGAACTGATCGTGAAGCGGAATGTCCTTCTCCAGATCCTTTTGTACCCTGGGATTCAAAGGTTTATCGATAAGTATATTGTAGTTTTCCCAGAACGACGGATTATAGACATATTTCATTTCCCAGAGTGGGACATTTCTTTTAAGTAAATCTTTGTGTTTGATTGGGTCAAATTCTTTTTTGTTGGTGATTACTTTATTAATTAACAATTCGGTTTCGTTGAAATAGAGTATCTTTTTAAATTCTCCGGTATCAGGCTGGTCGTGAACCCTTCCTAAATAATCTGCATATTTCAGGTAATATTGCCCATCTATATTTTCATATTGCTTTATGGCATACGACACAATAGAGTCTTGCTTCAAATAGAGTTTAAAGTTTTTTGAGAACATTTCTTTGGGATGTTTATCGATCCAATAGAATTCAGTTTTTAACATGGTATAAGTTTCCACATCAATAAACAACCGGCAAAGATCGTAGGCATACACAGCTTTCGCGTTACGAGTCATTGATCCAACGATCTCTTCTTTTATATCTACGATTACAACGGGTTTCCCATCGAACATGGAATATCCTGAAATGGTTTTACTGAAAAAATCGTTTCCCAGGAGATTCGTTAATATCCGTGAATTTGTAAAATCCATATACTGAAGTGTTTTATACAGGGAGTTGTCGGTGGAGTAACCCCAGAACGCTTGAGTGCGTTTCTCTTTACGCCAGCTTCCTAATTTCGAGTAGTTAAAGCTGTTCCTGATTTCCGTAACTTTTACCTTATCGGCATTATTGGTATTGCCAAACTCTTTTTTCACGATTTCAACAGCGGCCTCCGTCAGCCGGGTGTTGGTATTATCGATTAGATTAAAACACCTGTCTCTCAGAAAACCTTCCATGTAATACGAATTTCGCGGATAGTTTTTACGCATGTTTCGAATGACATGCCTGATGATATCGGTTGCCGACAGTTGATTCAAACTAACATTTATTTCCGGAATTTCATAAAGTTCAGGTTCTAAGTAGATAGTCATTATTTCTTTGTCAGCCAGTAGCTTTAATTGTATTGGCTTGGTCTTATACCCAATGCTACGGAAAATCAGATCGTAGGACTTTAAACTGTCGGGGCAATGAAAGATGAATTCACCCTGACTGTTTGAGCAGGTACCTATTTGTGCACCTTTTACCGAAATGGTACAGAATGGTATTGCTTCGAGCGTTTCGTTGTCGAAAATTTTTCCACGAATTTCAATGTGCTGACTCCAGGCATAAACAGGTATCAAACACAGGCAGGTTAGGAGAAGCTGAATAATTGTTTTTCTCATGAGGATTTGATTTAATAGCCGGATGAAAATTTTGTATTCTTATACATGCACTTATTTCACATGAATAAATTTCTCGGATTTGATGATTCCACCTTCGGAAGTAATGCCTTCGAGTGTAATTTTATACGTAGTTGGCAGGTCAGCCGAATAAAAGGCGACATCGATTTTATCCTGATTTTTAAGTTCGATCATCGGATTCCAATAGATGGTTGACCGGTTATCGGGTTTGTCTTGAACGGAATTTGTCGATTCATAAACCGGTTCGTAGAATTTTCGGGCGATACTGTATCCGGGAGAATTAAATCTCAGGATACATTTATCACTACTCCCAACTTCGGTCTTGTCCAGCACCTCATTGGGGCGCAGTGTATATACAGCAATAACTCCGTTAACACCCTGCGATCCATAGATAGCAGCCTGTCCACCTTTTAATACATCAACAAAATCAATTTGTGATAGTGGTATATTTAAAATGACCTCTTTATATGTTGGAAAACCATCCAAAAGAAATAGTGGGTCAGTATTAGGGGAAGCATTAATTACTGAGTTATTGGTTACTATAGCGCCGTTTTGGAATCCTAACAGTCTATTGCCTCTCATAATAATCTTTGGATCGTTCATATCTCCAAAGATACGCACTCCGGCTATCCTTCCCCGAAGCGCCTGAAATACATTACCATAATCGCCTTTTTTTCTTATTTCTTTGAAATCAAGATTATTTGAATAAATGGAATACATGGAACTTGCATATCTTTTTTCAGCAAAGCGGTCAATTTTCTTGGCTGCTACTTTCACTTCTTCAATTAAAATGTCTCCTTTTTGGGTCTGAAAAGCGATTTCCGGTTCTTCTGCTGTTGTTTGACTGGAAGGGGAGTTTTGCTCATGATTTTTATCTGTGGACGAAGAAATCGTACCTCGAATTGGTTCTTTAGGTACAACCAACGAATCCATTACGATGTAATAATTTGTATTCGGATGATCAATCGATTTTTCCTTACGTTCTTTATATGTTTTTGCCTGCAACATGATGGAGGTACCATCAGCAAAATCAAGGTTTTCAAAAGCGAAATGGCCGCGATCGTCAGTTACAACATCGCTTGTAACAACTTCTCCTTGGTTTGGATATATTAGTGAGACCTGAGCCTTTGCGGGTTTTCCCTTTGAACTAAAGCGTTTTACGTCGCCTTCAAGGCTTATCGCGGTTTCATGTGGAAATTTTGGCGAAGTATTGGCATTCAGCGTGTCGTTTAGTATGAATTGTCGCCAACCCTGAGTCATCATCAAAAGATCGAGTACCTGTTTACGCTGTGGGTCGTCGGAATAGAAATAGTAACCCGGTTGTTCAATCTCGCCTCTTAAATCAGAATTCAGCAACAGGTATGATTTGATGTCAAAGCCAAACTTGTCGGTTTCAGTGCCCGATATATCTGTAACAGCCAACGACATGTTTGCATGCAGGCTTTGATTTCTGACCTGTTCCGGAGAAATTTCCAATTCAACTAACTCCCTTTTCCCGTAGTTTGTTCTCGGAGTATAAAGCTTCACTTTGTTGATCGAATCTTCTTTTTCAACAAATACCAAACGTTCGCAAAGTGGTACATTGTTGTTGTCGCAAAGCGTAAACTGAGCGATTCCCTGTTCCAGTAAAGACTTCGAAATTTTGAATTTCGCACCTTCAAGCTCGCTGGTCAATTCAGATCCGTTGACAACCCTGTTTTTTTGTTTCCCCACGAATTTGAAATTTTTCACCCCATTGGCTAATGTGGAATGAATTAAAATGCTGTAAGTATCAGGTTCCTCAGTTACCTGCATTAAGGCACCCGAAGTCAGGGCCATTGGCAGATTGTATATATATTCTATGTTGTTGTAAACGATCCGAGCCCGATACGTTTTGTCCTTGACCGGGGCAAATTTTATCATTCCAAATCCCAGATTTGTGGTTTTAAAGTCGACAATCTTTTCTTCTGAATTGTCAATAATGGAACCTGAAATCTCTATTCCTTTTCCGTTGAACCTAACCGCTTTAAATCCAATACGGTTTAAAAAGCCAACGACCATATAACCACCTTCCGGAAAAAACTGCACATCGGGCTTAGGCTCAATGGTGGATTTTGGGCTGACATCCTCAATCACCTTTTGGTTGGCAATTTTGTTCGTCCACGATGAATTCACAAATATCTTTTTCCGGAAAAAACAGGAGTCACTAAAATTCCGCATGAAATTGGTGTATGCCCTGATGGTGTATTCACCAATTATCAGATTATCTGGCAACTTGAAATCACCAATTCCACAACCTTCATTAATCCTGACCATTCTCGATAATACCAATGCACCGCTCACATTAATCAGATTAACATGTACGATATTACTCAATGCTTCGGGGCGATTGGAATAGGCATCGACCAAATAAACTTTGAACCAAAGGTCATCGCCGGCATTGTAATACGATTTGTCGGTATGCAAATAGACTTTTTCCCGAAAGTCGTTTAGGTTTTTTAAATCTTCTTTTTCAGTTTCAGATTGAATGGACGAAAAAGAATACAGAAAGAGGATGATGATTGGGAATAACAATTTCAGGAGTCGATTGGTAGAGATGTCCTTCATATGTGGGGTGTTTTTGTTTAGCTTAAACGTTTATTCATTGTTACTAGCTGATATAACAATATTTAGGCATCTAAGACTTAAGGTTTTTGTAGTAATCCATTTAACAAAACTTATACCATCGTTTCGTAAAATAGATTAAAAAAGAATTATTATGTTTTTAAACACGATTGTGTTTGAAATGAACAGGTTGCAATGAGAATTGCTTTATTGAACTGCTCAATCCGAAGGCGAACTTTTTTTCGATATTTATCAAGACAAGCGACGACAACTGAAGGGTAGCCGAAGTTCTGATATTGACATGAATAATGTGTTGCAATCCAATTATTTATTCAAAAAAAAATCCTAACTTTAATAGAGTTTCAACATCCAAACTGTTGATTGATTACATCGTAGGATTTGTTTAACATCAAAAATATAACCTATGAGCAAATTTATTTATTTAACAGCTACCCCCGAAGCACTCATTGCTTCCATGTTACCCCCTAAAGAATTTGGAGAATACCTTTCAACAGGAACAAAAAAAAGGAACAGAGGTCAGGCTTTGTTTTTTGAGGTCGACCTCGGTCAGATCGAAAAACTAATCGACATCAACAGCCTGAATAGTCGTTGCGTGGCGAAACCTGATGGCAGCCCTAAAAGTTCAGTCTATCTTTCGGTTTACAAAGTATTGGAAATGATCCCGCTATCGGCTCTAAAAAGTCTGTACCTGACAACTGACAATGGACATACGCTGGAATTGAAAAAGACACCTTACGATCAGGCCTCAGAAATTAAAAACCGGATGTATCTGTTTCAGGAATTATGTCCGGTATCACCCATGATTGCCAGTGATTTGGCACCAGCCGCGTTTTTGAAACGGCTTACTGACGGATCAACACCGATCGTTCTTCCAAAGCTATTCTTTGTTGAACTAAAACTGGGTGACATGGCAACTAATCCTCAAAAAGGATCGATTGATTATTTGCCATATGCCAATGTTGAACATTTGAGAGATTGTCTGGAAATTTTGAGCGGTGAGTATGAAAAACGGATGAAGACCGTTCAACGGGTTTTCTCGGGTAATCTGCTTTACCGGACTATAGAGAGCGGATTTTATGTTGGTTCGAAAGATGAACTGATTTTTTACCGCTATCCAACATTGACTGAACTGGAGGATACAAATTATGAATTTTTCAGGTCGATCTGAGGTTGATAACAAATTTTAGAAACCCCGGATTTAATATACACAGGCGGAATATGGCTAATGTCATACCCCGCCTTGTTTTTGTGAAAGTTCTCTATTTTGTCAGCAATATTCAATTTTTATCCAATCGTAGCCACCATCACAGCTTTAATGGTGTGCAAGCGGTTTTCGGCCTGATCGAACACAATAGAGGCTTCGCTTTCGAAGACTTCCTCGGTTACTTCCAATCCGTCTAATCCAAATTTCTGAAAAATTTCTTCGCCCATTTTGGTTTCGCGGTTGTGGAAAGCCGGCAAACAATGCAGAAATTTTACATTTGGATTTCCGGTCAGCTCCATCGCTTTTTTATTCACCTGGTAGGGTAGGAGTAGCTTAATCCGATCGGCCCAGACCGATTCAGGTTCGCCCATCGAAACCCACACGTCGGTGTACAGAAAGTCGCAATCTTTTACGGCTTCAGCCAGGTTTTCAGTAATGAGAATTTTAGCCCCGGTTTCTTTGGCTATTTCGCGGCATCTTTGTTGCAGCTCTTCCGTTGGCTGGCAACTTTCAGGAGCAGCAGCGCGGAAATCCATACCCAACTGGGCAGCGCCAACCATCAGCGAATTTCCCATGTTGTTGCGTGCATCGCCGAGGTAGCAGAATTTGATTTCCGAGAGCGGTTTCGTTGAATGCTCTTTCATGGTGAGCATGTCGGCCAGAATCTGGGTCGGATGAAACTCGGTGGTTAATCCATTCCAAACCGGAACTCCGGCATACTGAGCCAACTCCTCTACAATGCTTTGTCCGTAGCCACGGTATTCGATTCCGTCGTACATGCGCCCTAAAACACGGGCTGTATCTTTAATCGATTCCTTATTTCCGATTTGCGAACCTGTTGGCCCCAGATAAGTGGCATGTGCGCCTTGGTCGAAAGCAGCTACCTCGAAGGCGCAACGCGTACGGGTCGAGGCTTTTTCAAAAATCAAAGCGATGTTTTTCCCGCCAAGCATTTGTTCTTCGAGTCCATTTTTTTTAGCCTTTTTTAGCTTCGACGCCAAATTGAGCAAATATTGAATTTCTTCTACTTTAAAATCGAGTAATGTTAAGAAGCTTCTGTTTTTTAAATTGATATCCATGATTCTATGTTGATTTATTATTGATTGTATATATAAGTTGCCTTTGTTGTCAAAGTTGGTC
Source organism: Prolixibacteraceae bacterium (assembly GCA_028683385.1). Taxonomy (GTDB): domain Bacteria; phylum Bacteroidota; class Bacteroidia; order Bacteroidales; family Prolixibacteraceae; genus Aquipluma. Next base: position 350,473 of record JAQUIJ010000004.1, read on the forward strand.
ATTTATTGTCATTGGTCGTCATTGATTTTTTGCTGCAGCATATTCACTATGTATAAAATTAACAACAAATGACTATTTAATGACGCGTGGTAAATGACTATGAATGGCAATTGAATACTGCGACTGGAAACTAATCACTTTATTCATATTCCATTGTAATTTTCGATCCATACGATTTGTCTTCCAATTTTTTCGCCTCGGTAATCACGCTTTTTCCTCCGCCATTCTTAATGAAATACAGACAAGCCTTGATTTTTGGCGCCATTGTTCCTTCCGAAAATGTACCGGCTTCCAGGTATTTCATGGTGTCGGCATAATTCAGGAACTCTAATTTTTCCTGAGTTGGCTTTCCGAAATCTCTATAAATAAACGAAACATCGGTCAGTATATAAAATTCGTCCGCTTTTATTTTTGTGGCCAGCAGTGCCGATGCCAGATCTTTGTCAATTACTGCGTCCAAAGTACGTAAATCATTATTTTCGTCGAAATAAACCGGAATTCCGCCGCCACCGGCAGCGATCACAATATTTCCGGCACGAACAAGGTCTTCAATAATTTCGCGATTAATAATGTTGACCGGTTGCGGCGACGAAACCATTCTCCGCCAGCCACCATCGGTTTTTGCCGAAGGTTTAAAAATCCAGCCTTTTTCATCCTGAAGTTTTTTGGCTTCCCTTTCAGAATAGATCTTGCCTATTCCTTTGGTAGGGTTCGAAAATGCCGGATCGTTCGGATCAATCAAAGTCATCGAAATAAGCGTGATGACATTCTTTTTGATTCCGTGCTTCTGGAGAACGTTTCGGATCAAGCGTTCTATCATGTAGCCAATTCCGCCCTGAGAATCGGCAACGCAAACATCTAAAGGCATTGGAGCAATATCGTACAATTGCTGTCCGGCATCGTTTCTCATCAGGATATTACCCACCTGCGGCCCATTCCCATGGGTGATCACCAACTCAAATCCCTCATTAATCAGGAAAATTAAATTCTCAAGTGTTTCGGTGGTATTGGCTTCCTGTTGTTCAATGGTTCCGGCTTCATTCTCGCGGAGCAATGCATTTCCTCCTAGTGCGACTACAGCTATTTTTTGCATATTCAGTATATAAATTTTATGAATATCTGTTTTGTTGGCTACTCATGATTTAATGAAAGTATATGTCGGTGCTCTGCACCTCTTTTATTTCTTTTCTACTTTATTCTACAAAGATTTTGGTGCTCTGCACCTATTTGATAAGACTCAAGAGACAGCGTTCCGAGATATTTGTAGAAACGTGATTATTGTTGAATCATGAGGTGCAGCGCACCGATATATTTTTTGTTCTCATGTAATTTATGTGTTTTAGGTAGAACTCCGGATAATCATATAAATTTTTGAATCCCATGGATTTTGAGCTTAAAATCCATGAACCCTGATTTCAGGTAAACTTAAAAAAAGGAACGAGATCTAATCATGATCAATGTTGGAAGTGAAGTTAGGAATCGATGCTATAAAACAGCCAGTCGGGATGAACGAAAAAAATAAAAAACCAATAATTTTTTGTTTCATAAACAGTTGGTGATAAAATATACCTAGCCAAAAATCGTTAACTTTGCGCACGAATTAACTATAGAATGGCAAAGAAAATAACGAAACCGGTAAATAAAAAACCAGTGAAGGCCGCAGGACCTTCGAAAATTAAGGTCGCAGTCAATTTTTTTAAGAGCAATCAGTTTAAATACACCTTAGGTGCATTTTTACTGCTGTTTAGCGGATACCTGGCTATTGCTTTTACATCCTATGGCTTCTCAGGCGCAGTCGATCAAAGCAAGCTGGACTTGCCAATTTTGGATTTCCTCGATCGTTCTGTTCAGGTGGAAAATTTCGCCGGAAAAGGTGGCGCTTATTTGGCCGAGCAGTTTATTAACCTGGGATTTGGATTTCCATCTTTCTTTTTTATCCTGATTTTTGTTGTTGCTGCACTCAACCTGTTTGGGTATAAAGAAATACGGTTTCTCAAAACATTTCTCTTTTCATTTCTCTGGATGCTTTGGTTATCCATAGCGCTTGCATTGCTATTGAATGTCACTTCAAGCGATAGCTTTTTGTATGTTGGAGGAATGTATGGCTTTATTTTTTCAAGCGTGTTAACTTCGTTTTTAGGAACGATTGGAGCTACTTTAATTTTAGTATTCCTGTTGTTTGTATTACTAATCGTAACGTTTAGACAATTTTTGCCCTGGTTCACAAAAGTAATTGCCAAAAAGGAAAAAGAACCAGCCACGGCTGAGCAATTGGCTGAAGAAGCACTGGCAGTTGCCGAACAGGAAGCGTTATTGCAAATTGAAGATCCGGCGATATCAAAACGAATTACAGAAGAAGATAAAGTTAAAGTCATTGTTGATCCCGATTTTCATGACGATGATGATTTCGAAATTGAAAATACGGTCTCGAAAAAAGATGTGGAGTTAAGCATTGAAGATATGCTTTTTGATCATGTGCCTGAGGTCGAATCACCGAAACCAAAGACGAAGGTTAAAGAGCCGGAATTACAGGTCGCCGAAAAAGTTGCTGATGAATTGGCCGATGATGACGTTGTTGCCGCAATGGGCGATTACGATCCAACCCTTGATTTGTCTTCCTACAAATACCCAACGATCGATTTACTCGACGATCATGCCTCCGGAAATGCAGAGGTAAGCAACGAGGAGTTGATCTCGAATAAAAATAAGATTGTTGAGACCCTTCGTCACTACAAAATTGAGATTACCAAAATCAGGGCAACCATTGGACCAACCATTACGCTGTACGAAATTGTACCGGCTCCCGGAATCCGTATTGCCAAGATTAAAAATCTGGAAGACGATATTGCATTAAGCCTTTCAGCATTGGGAATCCGCATCATTGCCCCAATTCCTGGTCGTGGAACGATCGGTATTGAAGTTCCGAATCAGAAGCCTGAAATCGTTTCGATGCGCTCAATCATCGGTTCTAAAAAGTTTCAGGAATCAACTTACGAGCTCCCAATTGCTTTGGGAAAAACGATTTCGAATGAAACTTTTATGGTCGATCTGGCTAAAATGCCTCACATTCTGGTGGCTGGTGCCACCGGTCAGGGTAAGTCGGTTGGGTTGAATGCGATCATCACTTCGCTGCTTTACAAAAAGCACCCTTCGCAATTGAAATTTGTGTTGGTTGATCCCAAAAAGGTTGAGTTGAATCTTTACTCTTCGCTGGAGAAACATTTTCTGGCCAAAATGCCTGACGAAGAAGATGCAATTATTACCGACATCCAAAAAGTGAAAAATACACTGAATTCAGTAAATATTGAAATGGATTCGCGGTACGATTTGCTTAAAAAAGCCCATGTCAGGAATATCATCGAATACAACACCAAATTTATAGGTCGCCGGTTAAATCCGGGAAAGGGACATCGCTATTTGCCTTATATTGTGGTGGTGGTCGACGAATTTGCCGATTTGATTATGACTGCCGGGAAAGAAGTAGAATTACCAATTGCCCGTATTGCCCAGTTGGCTCGTGCCGTAGGTATTCATATGATTATTGCTACCCAGCGACCTTCTATCAACATTATTACCGGTGTGATCAAGGCCAACTTCCCAACACGTATCGCTTTTAAAGTCGCTTCAATGATCGACTCGCGCACCATTTTAGATACTCCCGGAGCTAATCAGTTGATTGGAAAAGGCGATATGCTTGTTTCTACCGGAAGTACCATGACCCGTGTGCAATGTGCTTTTGTTGATACTCCTGAAGTGGAACGTATTTGTGAATTTGTAGCCGAGCAAAGAGGTTATCCAACAGCATTTCTTTTGCCTGATTATGTGGGCGATAATGATGGCGGATCGCCGGATGTTGACCTGAAGAACCGGGATGAAATGTTTGATGATGCAGCCAGATTAATCGTTTCGAATCAGGTTGGTTCAACCTCTATGATACAACGTAAATTTTCGATTGGCTATAATCGGGCTGGCCGGTTGATGGATCAGTTGGAGGCTGCCGGAATTGTTGGTCCGAGCGAAGGCAGTAAGGCACGGCAAGTATTAATTCAGGACGAATATAGTTTGGAACAATTATTGAATGGATTCAAATAGAACTCTAATAATTTATAAAATGAAGCAATTAATTTTAATTTCCCTTTTTTCTGTTTTTGTTTTGACAGGATATTCACAGCAGGATACAAAAGCAAAAGAAATTTTGGAAAAGGTTACTAAAACGATGCAGTCGCTGACATCGCTTGATGCAAAGTTTTCATACGAGATGGAAAATAAAGTCGAAAATGTAAAGGATAAAAGCGTTGGCTCTATTGTATTGAAAGGCAAAAAATACAAATTGAATATTCCGCAGTTGGGAACACAAATGATTTGCGATGGTAAAACAATCTGGACTTATATGGTTAATTCGAACGAGGTTACGATTGCTGACCTGGATGAATCAACAGATGAATTAATGGATCCGGCGAAAATTTTCACCATTTACGAAAAGGGATTTAATTATAAATTTCTGAATGAGACGGTTGATGCTGGCGTTCCGGTTTACAACATCGAATTGACTCCTCAAAAACCATCAGGAGACATTAAGAAAATAAAACTCATGATCGATAAACAAAAGATGTTGATACATGGGGCAATCATGAATGGTAAAGATGGAAATACAATTAATGTAATTGTTACCCAACTAAAAACTGATGGCTCATACGCTGATGCTGATTTCGTTTTTGATACAAAAAAATACAAAGGAATTGAAGTTGTTGATATGCGATAAGTGAAACATGAGATAACAAAAAAGGGTGCCGTTAAGCACCCTTTTTTGTTTCTATATCCTTTGATTAACTTTTCATCTTTGCATAAGTCATTTGTTCAACCGAGGCTATCTCAATAAATGAGGTTCCGCCGCCAACACCGAAGTTACCACCAACGTAAACAACTGTATCTTTATCTGTAATCAGATTCCGTTCAACCAAATCAAGTAGCGAGGTTTCAATCAATTTATGCTTGTTTTTCTTCGATTGAATTTCGCTCGGAAAAACCCCATACGAAAGAGCCAGTTCTCTTTTTACCCTTCCGTTGTGGCATTTGGCATAAACCGGCAATGCTCCTCTGAAAGCAGCAATATAACGGGCAATCTTTCCGGTAAGAGTATCGGTAACAATGGCCTTTACTTTTAACTCTTTCGAGGCCAGCACTGCAGCTTCAGCAAGGAAGGCAGACGTTTCATTATCGAGGCGCGGAACAGGCAAGTCATTTCGCTTGTCTTTGCTGGCTTCAACTTCAAGGGCAATTTTCGACATCACTTTTACCGATTCAACGGGATAATTGCCATAAGCGGTTTCTCCTGAAAGCATAATCGCATCGGTTCTATCGTAAATAGCAGTTGCAACATCGCTTACTTCGGCACGCGTTGGCCTTGGATTGTCGATCATAGAGTGCAACATCTGGGTAGCAATAATCACGGGTCTCTTTTGCTGAACAGCTTTCCGGATTAATCGGCGTTGAATTGCCGGAATTTTTTCGGCTGAAATTTCAATTCCAAGGTCACCACGCGCAACCATGATACCGTATGCATGCTCAAGAATTTCATCAATATTGTTTACGCCATCCAGATTTTCGATTTTAGCAATAATTTTGATGCGGCTATTATATCGATCAAGGATCTCCTGAACTGCCAGTACATCTTTTTTATTCCTTACAAAAGAATGGGCAATAAAATCGACATCGTTTTTGGCTGCAAACTCAATAAATTGGACATCTTTTTCACTAATTGAAGGTAAATCGACACTTACACCTGGTGTGTTTACACTCTTTTTATTTTTTATCTGCCCGCTGTTTCCAACGCGACAAACCAAATATTCTGCATTCTGCTCAATCACTTCAAGCGCCAGGTCGCCATCATCAATCAATATAAAATTGCCAACTGGCACATCCCGTTGAATGTGTTCATAGCTGACATAAAAAATCTCCTGATTCGACTGGCCATCTCCGCCCTTTACCTTAATAATATCACCTAATTTGACATTGATTGGTTCGTCAATATTCCGCGTACGGATTTCAGGCCCTTTGGTGTCAACCAAAATTGCGATAGAATCGGAAACTGCGCGAACATTATTGATCATGGTCATTGCACTTTCTGTTGAAATGTGCGCAGTATTGAGTCTGGCAACATTCATTCCAACATCAAATAATTGTTGGATAAACTCAACTTCGCAACGTTTATCAGAAATAGTTGCTACTATTTTGGTGTACTTTTTATTCATATGTGTATAAATTTGTTTTTAATTGTCGTTAGTGAACTCCTGGTTTGCATTTTTAGTTGTTTTTATATGTTATGCAAGCATGTTCGATTCACAAATTCAAAATTTATTTTAGAGGGCGGCAAAAGTATACAAATTTTCATTCATCGAGTAAATAACACCTGATACAGTGCAAAATGTCATCAATATTTAATGTATCTTTTTAATCGCCTCAATACCAAGTCTGTACGAATCAAGGCCGAATCCCATGATACTTCCGACGCAAACCGGACCAATCAGCGACTCATGCCTGAAATTTTCTCTCGTTAAGATGTTGGAGATATGAACTTCAACAACAGGAGACTTTACTCCGGATATTGCATCTCTGATTGCAACTGAGGTATGCGTATATGCTCCGGCATTGATGATAATTCCATCAAATGTAAACCCTCTTTCATGAATTTTGTTGATAAGTTCACCTTCAATGTTTGACTGGTAATATTCCATTTCGATGTCTGGATATTCATTTTGAAGGGTCTGAAAATAATTCTCAAATGATTTATTACCATAAATACTCTGTTCCCGAATTCCCAACAGATTCAAATTTGGCCCATTAATTAACAAAATTTTCATGATTTGGTATTTTATATAAAAAAAACAGTAACTTAACCGATTGTAAACTCGTAGTGAAAATTATGTAATCTTGGTGGATGACCATAGTTTATTTAAAATCTACTTTAATAAAGTTTACAAACCAAAATTATTAATATTTGTTATAGAATTTTAATTTAAAGTATTTTAATTATGAAATGGGAAGATAGCAAAAAAGGATTTGAGTCTTTCTTACGTTTGGAGAAAGGTTTGTCAGCAAACTCTATCGCAGCTTATATCAATGATATAAATAAGCTGATGGTATTTGCAGACGAAGAACTTAAGAAACTGGCACCTGAAAAAGTAAAGTTGGCTCATTTGAAAAAATTTGTAGAATGGATCAATGACAAAGGTGTTTCGCCCAGAACGCAGGCCAGAACAATTTCTGGTATTAAATCATTCTATAAGTATTTGCTTATGGAAGGAAAGGTTACCAATGATCCAACCACTTTACTGGAATCTCCAAAGATTGGTAGAAAACTTCCGGATGTGCTTTCCATTGAGGAAATTGACTTGATGATCGATACCGTTGAATTGAATAAGCCTGAAGGCCAGCGGAATAAAGCAATGCTTGAAACTTTGTATAGTTGCGGACTTCGCGTTTCTGAACTTGTTAATCTGAAGATTTCTAATTTATCTTTTGATCAGGGTTTTATTAAAGTAGAAGGCAAATCTAATAAGGAAAGATTGGTTCCGGTAAGTGAAAAGGCTGTTGACGAGATCAATAAGTATATGGATGTTTATCGTAAAACTCTGAAAGTTTCAAAAGATAGTGAGAATATACTGTTTTTGAACAGAAGAGGAAAAAAGTTAAGTCGTGTTATGATCTTTACAATCATCAAAAATCTGGCATTAAAGGCTGGATTTGAGAAAAAGATCAGTCCTCATACTTTCCGTCATTCATTTGCCACTCATCTGATAAATGGTGGTGCTGATTTGCGTGCGGTACAGGAAATGCTTGGACATGAATCAATTTTAACCACTGAGATTTATACTCATCTTGACAGGGATTATTTAAAAACTACCTTAAATCAATTTCATCCAAGATCGTAGTTGAAATAGTTATTCTACTTTAAAAGAATGTTAGGAAGTTAATAATTTCTTAACATTCTTTTTTTTGTGTCATTTGGTATTATTTGTTGGTAATCAGTTTGTTGTGTGAAAAAGGTGACGTTGTTTGTGTAGTGAGCCCGAATTGATCTTAATTTAATATTTGGCATTTCAAGGAGGGGTGAAAAAAAGGTATTTTTGGTGTCGAGAAAATTTTTGTTTTGTTGAAACTATTAAATTATAAACACTTATCATGAAAAACACAGATCTATTAAAGTATGGTATTGACACCAATGCCGAAATTTTGCATAACCCAACTTACGAAGAATTATTTCAAGCAGAAATTGATCCTGCCAACGAAGGTTTTGAAAAAGGAGTTTTAACAACTTCTGGCGCAGTATCGGTCGATACTGGTAAATTTACTGGTCGTTCCCCTAAAGATAAATTTTTTGTTAAAGATGCTGTAACCGATGAGCATCTGTGGTGGGATGGTACTATTAATCGTCCAACAACCCCTGAAGTATTTGATCATTGCAAAAACTTAGTTACCAAACAACTTTCTACATCAACGAAATTGTACGTTGTTGATACATTCTGCGGTACGAACGAAGATACCCGTATGAAAGTACGTTTCATTATGGAAGTTGCATGGCAGGCACACTTTGTAACTAACATGTTTATCCGTCCTTCACACTACGAACTGGCTAACTATGGTGAACCTGATTTTGTTTGCTTGAATGGTTCAAAAACGACCAATCCAAACTGGAAGGAACAAGGATTGAATTCTGAAGTATTTACATTATTCAATTTGACCTCCAGAATGCAGGTTATCGGTGGAACATGGTACGGTGGTGAAATGAAAAAAGGAATCTTCGCCTTAATGAACTACTATTTACCATTGAAAGGCATGGCTTCAATGCACTGTTCAGCCAATGTTGGTAAAGATGGTGATGTAGCTATTTTCTTCGGACTTTCAGGAACAGGTAAAACTACACTTTCGGCTGACCCAAAACGTTACCTGATTGGTGATGACGAACACGGTTGGGATGACAATGGTGTATTCAACTACGAAGGTGGTTGCTATGCTAAAGTAATCGATTTAGAAAAAGATAAAGAACCAGATATCTGGAGAGCTATCCGTCGTGATGCTTTGTTGGAAAATGTAACTGTATTAGCTGATGGAACTCCTGATTTTACTGCAGCTGCTTCTAAAACTGAAAATACACGTGTTTCTTACCCAATCTACCATATCAATAAAATCGTTGCTCCTTCACGCGCAGGACACGCAAAAAAAATCATTTACCTGTCGGCTGATGCATTCGGTGTATTGCCTCCGGTATCTATTTTGGATGAAAAATCAGCTCAGTATCACTTCCTTTCAGGCTTTACTTCAAAATTAGCTGGAACTGAACGTGGTATCACTGAACCAGTTCCTTCTTTCTCTCCAGCATTTGGTGAAGCATTCCTGACTTTGCACCCAACTATGTATGCAAAAACTTTGATTGGAAAAGCTAAAGAACACAATGCTAAAGTTTACCTGGTAAACACAGGTTGGAACGGAACAGGAAAACGTATTTCTTTGAAAAATACACGTGCTATCATTGATGCAATCATTGATGGTTCTATTGAAAAGGCTGAGACTGTAAAAGTTCCAATTTTGAATTTGGTTGCTCCTAAAACGTTGAACAACGTTGATACTGAAATTCTTGATCCACGTAATACTTATGCTGATGTTGCTGAATGGGAAACCAAAGCAAAATCGCTTGCTGCTAAATACATCAAGAACTTTGAACAATACTGTGATAACGATGACGCGAAAGCATTGGTTGCTTCAGGTCCACAACTGTAATCATTAGTTCATTTTGAATATATCAAATAGGCTGTATCCAAAGGGTACAGCCTATTTTTTTTGTTTGATAACTGATATTTTAATTTAGCCTTGAGTTGTATTTGGTGTGCAACAACTTATGCGCCAGATGGCTATATGGCTTTTCCAAAAACTCTTCATAAATCTGTTGAACTTCAGGATTGGCATGTGACTTTCGTATAAGCTTTCCTTCATCTTCCTGGTAAATGGCCTGAATCCGTTTTAGCCTGATTTCATTCGTAGTAAAACGTGGCTGTCCTCCGCCACCAATGCACCCACCGGGGCAAGTCATCACTTCAATAAAATGAAATTCCTCGCCACCACGCATGGCTTCAATAATTTTTCTGGCGTTGCCCAGTCCGTGTGCCACGCCAACTTTTAATTCAACACCTTCCAGAAAATTCCATTCGGGCCTGCATCCTTCAATCAGCAAAGATGCCTTTTTTACGCCTTCCAATCCAATAACCGGTTGTAAGTGTAGGTTTTCTAGCGGAAGTTCACGTCCGGTAACAATTTCGTACGCGGTGCGGATCGCAGCTTCCATTACTCCTCCGGTATTTGCGAAAATGTCGGCAGCTCCCGACCCTGAACCCATTGGCGAATCCATTACGTCGTCTTTCAAGGCTCTAAAATCAATGCCCGACTGTTTGATCATTCGACCCAGTTCGCGGGTGGTAAGAACGTAATCAACATCCTGAAATCCACTATCGTTCATCTCCGGTCGCTGTGCCTCAAACTTTTTAGCTGTGCAGGGCATTACCGAAACGACAATAATATCTTTGGGATCGACCCCAGCCTTTTTTGCATAGTATGTTTTGGCCACTGTACCAAACATTTGCTGCGGCGATTTGCAGGTAGAAATATTGTCCAGAAATTCAGGGTAGAAGTATTCTGCATATTTAATCCAGCCTGGCGAACAGGAAGTAAATTGAGGCAAAGCTACCTGTTGCTTATCAACCAGCGCTTTCTTCAACCGCATCAGCAATTCTGTACCTTCCTCCATGATGGTTAAATCGGCTGTGAAGTTGGTATCAAACACACGGTCGAAACCAAGTAAACGTAAGGCGGAGACCATTTTTCCGGTAACCAGGGTTCCGGGTTCATAATCAAAACATTCTCCTAAAGCTGCGCGAATAGCAGGAGCCGTTTGAACCACCACAAATTTTGATGGGTCTTCGATTGCTTCCCACACAAAGTCGATGTGTTCTTTTTCAGTTATTGCACCAACAGGGCAAATGGCAGCACATTGGCCACACTGAACACAAGTCACACCATCGAGTTGCTGATCGAAGGCTGGCCCAACCCTGGACTCAAAACCTCGTCCTTGAGCAAATAAAGAACCAACGCCCTGAATTTCATTACAAACAGTTATGCAACGTCGGCATTTAATACATTTTCCTGAATCACGAACCAATGACGGAGTAGAATCATCGATATAACTCTTCAGTTTTTCGCCTTCATAAGTAATGTCCATAACGCCTAATTCGAGAGCAAGAGACTGTAGTTCACAATCGTTATTTCGTGTACAGGTTTTGCATTCGCCACAATGTTCCGAAAGAAGCAATTCAACAACAAACTTCCGAGCCTCCCTGACGTTTTTCGAATTGGTCGTGATTTTCATCCCCTCGCTAACCGGTGTTGTACAAGAAGCAACCATCGATTTTGCACCCTCAACATCAACCATGCAAACGCGGCAGGCGCCTTTAGGGATTTGATTTTCTACATGACAAAGTGTTGGAATTTTTATTCCTGCTTTTGCCGCAGCCTCAAAGATGGTACTGCCAAATTCAATTTCTATGGGTTGTTTGTTTATATATACTGTTGTCATTTTGTTAGCATTTAGTCATTTGTTATTTGGAAAAAGTCAATCGTCATTGGGAAATTTTTTAGATGCATTTTTCGAATGACTAATGACCCTTTTCTATATTAGCAGCTACTACCATAATCACATCTTAAGCATCTTCGGGCTTGTCGTATGGCTTCTCCTTCAGGCCAAACCTGTTCAACTTCATTGAAATTGTACATGCGACGTTCGGCAGCTAACATTACCATGTGGGTACGCGGATATTTGGCCGGAATGGCTTCAGGATCGAAGAAGGTGTCGTTGTGTTTTTCTCTTCTCCAGAAATCGTGTTTGTCACCAGTCAGGAATTGATCGATTCCAACAGCAGCCATTTCTCCACCTGCAACAGCTTCAATAACCGAAGACGGTCCGGTAGCTGCATCACCACCTGTGAAAATCCAATCAAGCGATGTTTGCCCTGTTCGTGGATTGCGTGCCAGTTGCGATTTTCCGGCCAGTTTCAGCGCAGTATCTCCTAATATTTCTTTGGTGTTAAGCGTTTGCCCTACAGCGATAATGATTTGATCTGCTTCAAATGTTATCTCTTCATCAGTCTCAACCGGGCTGCGGCGTCCACTCGAATCAAATGCTCCAAGCTTCATTCTGACACAACGCACTCCTTGTATTTTTCCATTCTCAGTAATAAACTCTTTCGGATTTGTAAGGGTATGCAATTCGATTTTTTCTTCAATTGCTGCATCAATCTCTTCGGCCCAGGCTGGCATCTCTTCCTGTGTACGCCGATAAACAATATCAACCTTTTCAGCGCCTAATCGAACTGCTGACCTTGCGGCATCGATAGCAGCATTGCCACCACCCACTACAATAATCTTCTTTCCTACAGGGACTGAACCTCTTAAATTATAGGTCTGAAGGAATTGAAGGGCATCGACCACCCCCTCAGTTTCAATGCCAGGAATGGATGGTTTAACGCCTTGTGGAGAGCCAACGCCTATAAAAACGGCTTCATAACCATCTTTTTTGAGCGATTCGAGACTAAAGTCACGTCCGAGTTTCATGCCGGTGCGAATGTCAACGCCCATGTTCTCAATCATTCGAATTTCACGTGCCAGAATTTCGCGAGGTAAACGGTAGGCTGGTATGGTTTGTACCAACATTCCTCCGGGACGTTGTTCGGCTTCGAAAATAATGGGTTTGTAACCTAAACGTGCCAAGAAATACGCACACGAAAGTCCCGCTGGGCCAGCACCCACAATTGCAATTTTTCGGTTAGCATTAATGGCATTTTCGCGCATTTCGGGCAATTGTATGGTAATTTCCTGATCGACCATGAACCGCTTTATTCCCCGGATAGAAACCGATGCATCCAGGGCAGATCTTCGGCATTTATCTTCGCAGGTATGGAAGCAAACCCGGGCACAAACGGCTGCGAACGGATTGCGTTCGCGGTGAAGGCGTAGAGCTTCCGCATAGCGTTTTTCAGCGGTAAGTGACACAAATCCAGGGACGTCTACTCCGGCAGGACAAGCACTTTGGCATGGTGCTCTAACCAACTTGGCACATTTCCCGGCTTCACATTTGTGTTCGCGGATATGGTGTTCGTATTCATTTCTGAAATAACGAATGGTAGAAAGTACAGGGTTTGGAGCCGATTGCCCCAATCCGCAGAGGGATGTCTTTTTGATCCATTCGCCCAGGTGTTCCAATCGCTCAATGTCGCCTTCCTTCCCCAAACCTGTAGTAATCCGGTCCAGAATTTCGTACATCCGCTTGGTACCGACCCGGCAAGGTGTGCATTTTCCGCATGATTCTTCAAGCACAAAATCAAGGAAAAATTTCGCCACATCAACCATACAGGAGTCCTCGTCCATAACCACCAATCCGCCGGAACCCATGATGGCACCAAGTTCGTTGAGTGATTCATAGTCGAGCGATACACTTAGATGTTGTTTGGGTATACAACCTCCGGAAGGTCCGCCAATCTGTGCAGCTTTAAACGGTTTTCCGCTACTGGTTCCGCCGCCGATGTCGTAAATTAAATCGCCAAGCGAAGTGCCAACGGGAACTTCATATAATCCTGAATTTTTAATGGCTCCGGTAAGTGCAAATATTTTTGAACCTTTGCTTTTACCTGTTCCAAATTGAGCAAACCATTCGCCACCCTTTTCAATGATGGTATTTACGTTAGCAAATGTTTCCACGTTGTTTAATACCGACGGTTTTCCCCACAAACCGGCAGTGGTCGGGAAGGGTGGTCTTGGCCTAGGTTCGCCACGTTTGCCTTCAATAGAGGCCATCAAAGCTGTTTCTTCGCCACAAACAAAGGCTCCGGAACCCATACGAATTTCGAGGTCGAAATTGAAGCCTGAGCCCAAAATATTTTGACCCAGTATACCCAATTCGCGGGCATCTTCAATGGCTTTATTCAATCGCTCAACCGCCAGCGGATATTCGGCACGGACATAGACGAATCCTTTTGAAGCTCCAATCGTGTAAGCACCGATCACCATTCCTTCAATGACGCTGTGTGGATCACCTTCCAGAATACTACGGTCCATAAATGCACCTGGGTCGCCTTCGTCGGCATTGCAAAGCATGTATTTTTGATCGGCTATTTCCCTTTTTGCAAAACTCCATTTCATGAATGTTGGAAATCCTGCACCTCCACGGCCCCGCAAGCCTGAAATTTTCATTTGTTCGATAATGTCGTCAGGGGTTAACTCGCTAAGTGCCTTTTTTAGTGCGATATAACCGCCTTCTGCAATATAATCGGTGATTTTTTCGGGATCAATTGTTCCGCAGCGACGAAGAACAATTTTCTTTTGATGATTGAAAAACTTAATATCACGAACTTGAGGAATGGCTTTTCCGTCTTCGTCGCTATGGTGTAATAAGCGTTCAACCGGTTCGCCATTTATCAGGTGACTTTCAATTAATGTATCTATGTCAGCAATTTGTACATTTTCGTAAAAAATATCCGATTTCTTCATCAAAATTGCAGGACCTTTTGAACAGGGACCTAAACATCCGGTGCCTTTCACCAGATATTTGTTTCCAAGGTCCTTTTCCAGAAGCTTTTTTTCGAGTTCGCTTTTTAGATGGATTGAGCCACAGGCAATGCATCCACCACCAATGCATACCTGAATGATTTCTTTATAACGTTGATGTTCTTCTGAATACTGTTCAGAAATTTCCTGAAAAAAATGATCGAAATTTTCAGGTGTATTTAATTTTTGCATAATAATAGGTTTTTCAATGTTCTTTCAAATGGAAGGTCAATTTGTTGATATGAAAGATGGTTGATGGGTTTTTAATCAAAACTATTGAGGATGTCGTTTACTTTTGAAGGGCTCACGCGCTGGAAAGTTTCATCTCCGACCATAACAACGGGCGCCAATCCGCAAGCTCCGAAGCAACGCCCAACTTCAAGCGAAAATTTACGGTCTGGCGTGGTATCTCCAACACTGATCCCAAGTTCTTTTGTCATTGCTTTTAGCACCTCTTGTCCGCCACGAACATAGCAAGCCGTTCCCAAACAAACACGAACAGTGTGTTTCCCTTTGGGTGTAGTTGAAAAGTAAGAATAGAAACCCACGACTCCGGCAACTTCGCTATAAGGGAGCTTCAATTCTTTGCTGACCATGCGCAATGCTTTTTCAGGAAGGTACCCAAATAAATTTTGAGCAGTTTGTAGAACTGGGATCAAAGCCCCTGGTACGGTTCGTTGCGATTTTACAATAATCAATAGTCGCTCATAAAGTTCATTTTCATGAATCTGATTCCCTTTGCAATCTTGAAATTCCACTGTTGTCTGGGTTGCCATAGAATTGGTTTTTGATAGTTCTTCGAAAATTAAAGAATTTGATTTAAAAATTCCATCATTTTTCGCATTAGAAATCAATACTTTAGATGTTATGCAATATCTTATGTCAACATGTATATGTTTACATTTACGAAGACCTGAAATGTTTGAAAAGGTTGGAGGTGACTTTTCGGTTGAAATGCAATTCCTGAGATGGGCTTGCAAATGAATTAGACGGGGAACTAATGTTTTACTGAGTAATTTCGTTAATTGTTGAACGGATATCCGGAAAGTTGAACGTGAAACCTTCGTTTAGCAGGCGTTCGGGTTCGACCTGAGGACTCTGAAGGAGTAGGGTAGAAGCTTCACCCAAGGCGAATTTCAGGATAAATTCAGGAACGGTAAAAATGGCGGGCCGATTTAAAGATTTAGCCAAAGTTTTGGTGAAAGTTTTGTTGTCGATGTTTTCAGGTGCCACAAGATTGTAGATTCCCCGTGCATTTTTGTTTTCGATACTCCAACCTATTGCACGCGTAGCATCAGCAATATGAATAAACGGGAAAGACTGTTTCCCGCTTCCAATTTTTCCACCAATTCCAAATTTAATTACAGGAACAAGGCTCTTGATGGTTTTGGCCTCTTTTCCCAAAATGAGTCCAATTCTGAAAATTACTTTACGAACGTCAGGATTTAAATCGTCAGATGCATTTTCCCAGTTTTTAACCACTTCGGCGACGAAATCGTTTGAAAAGGAGAGGCTTTCTTCTGTGTGGACTTTATCCGCTGAATATATTCCAATAGCTGAAGCTGAAATAAATAAGCCAGGTCTGTTTTCCACAGGCAATCGATTGATAGCATGTACAATATTTTGAGTTGA
Organism: Prolixibacteraceae bacterium; assembly: GCA_028683385.1. Lineage (GTDB taxonomy): Bacteria > Bacteroidota > Bacteroidia > Bacteroidales > Prolixibacteraceae > Aquipluma. Next base: position 366,751 of record JAQUIJ010000004.1, read on the forward strand.
ATCGATTCTGCTCCTGATAATTTCACTTTTATTGGCCTTTGTCCATCTTGTCAGAATTGGTGCTCCTGCCAGACTAATTACAACATCAACATCCGAAAGATTTTTAGTCAGTTGATCAACATTGCTTAATTCAGATCTCTGAATACGCGTAACCTCATGATTTGCTGCTTCCAGCCCGGGAATCAGATTTTTGGCAATATATCCGTTTGATCCACTGATTGCAATTTTCATAAGTGATCGGATTTTAAATTTACTCGGTTGAATGTAAAAAATATAACCGTCGAAGTTGAATTTAAGTTTAACTTTTCAGGAATAAAAATGGATTCAACTCATTTTAATGTAATTTTGCGGCGATAAACTTGCCAACTAAGCAGATTTTCCTGAAATTATTCCAATAAATGTTTGAAGATGACATTCTGATTACGGAGTTTCATTTAATTCCATAATAACTTTGAAATTTTTCAGTTAAGTTTGTTGAAAGACAAAGATTATATCATTCAGTGAATAAAGAAATGAAACGAGCCATGAGAACGATACTCTTACACGCGAGGACGACTAATATGGCGAGTCCCTGCCCGCCAAAAGGCTTGTCAGGCGGGCATCTGGCAATTAAAAAACAAATTATCGACAGATGAAAAAGAAAACACCGATATCTTCAACTAAAACAAAAACATCAACACGTAAAAAGAGTAGCTCGAACAAAAGCCTTGGTCGGAGAATTTTTTTCTTTCTTTTAAAAGCAGGCATTGCGCTACTTATGCTTGGATTTTTGCTATTTCTGATCGTCTATGTGGGATTTACAGGCCCGGTTCCTTCGAGTGAAGAACTGCAAAAAATTAAAAACCCGGTTTCGACCGAAGTCTATGCTGCTGATGGCCGGCTGCTTGGCCGGTATTACATCGAAAACCGAAGCAATGTTAGCTTCGATCAGATTTCACCTAATGTCATTAATGCGCTGATTGCAACTGAGGATTCACGTTTTTATCACCATACCGGAATCGATGAAATAGCACTTTTACGTGTTTTCCTCAAATCGGTACTGCTTCAGGATCACAGCTCTGGCGGTGGAAGTACGCTCAGTCAGCAAGTTGCAAAGAATCTTTATCCGCGTAAATCGTTTGGTCCGTTGACAATGCCAGTGAATAAGCTGCGTGAATCAATTATTGCCTATCGATTGGAGAAGCTTTATACCAAAGACGAAATTTTAACCCTGTACCTGAATACCGTTCCTTTTGCTGAAAATACGTATGGCATTGGTGTGGCTTCTGAGCGATTCTTCAATAAGCCACCGTCGAAGCTGAAAGTTCCCGAAGCTGCAACGCTCGTTGGAATGCTAAAAGCCAATAATAGCTACAATCCGCGAAAAAACCCGGAACGTTCGCTCGACAGACGAAATGTGGTGATTGATCAAATGCTGAAATACAACTACATTTCGGTGGGTGAAGCTAAATTATATAAAGCTGAGCCATTGAACCTTACTTATAACTTAATCACGTATAATGAAGGGCCAGCTCCCTACCTGATGGAGAAAATTCGCCCGTTTCTTCAGGATTGGTGCGACAATCACATGAAAGAGGATGAGACTCCATATAATTTATTTACCGATGGTTTAAAAATCAGGACTACAATTGATTTCGACATGCAACTGGCAGCCGAAAATGCTGTTTCTGACCAGATGAAAAAACTTCAGGCCGTGTTTGATGCAGCCTGGGGAAAAAAGAACCCATGGGGAAATGACAAGTCGGTTGTAACCCGCGCCATGAAACGGTCTAACCGCTACCGTTCGCTAAAAAAAGCTGGTGTTCCTGACGATCAGGTAAAGACTATTTTTAATACTCCAACTTCAGTTTCACTATTTACCTGGGATGGAAAGAAGCAGGCTGAAATGACTCCAATGGATTCAATTCAGTACTATTTGAAGATCATTAATACCGGTTTCATGGCCATGGATCCCAATTCGGGAGAGCTAAAAGCCTACATTGGCGGGAATGATTTCCGTTACTTTCAATACGATCATACCACTTCGAAACGGCAGGTGGGTTCAACCTTCAAGCCGATTGTGTATCTGGCTGCTCTTGAAGCGGGTATTTCTCCGGATACCTATTTCCCAAACGAAAGAAAAGTTTATGCCGATTATGACAACTGGTCTCCCGAAAACTCACACGATGAATATACAGGGTTCTATTCGATGGAAGGAGCTTTGTCGAAGTCAATCAATACCATTGCTGTTGAAGTGATGATGCAGGCAGGTATATCCAATGTGGTTGATTTGGCCAAACGAATGGGGATTGATTCAGATTTGCCACCATATCCTTCGTTGGCATTGGGTACCGCTTCTGTTTCGTTGCAGGAAATGGTTTGCGCTTATTCCGAACTGGTTAACGGTGGACGAAAAGTTACCCCTTATTATTTAAAGTCTGTTGAATCGAACAAAGGTCAGGTGCTTGAAAAATTTCAGAACATTCAGCCTGACGAACAAGTTGCATCGCCTGAAAATTGCAGGATAATAACCCAAATGCTGAAATCGGTTGTGAACGATGGAACAGGAAGCTCCATTCGTTCGGTATGGGGCATCGATTCTGAATTTGCCGGAAAAACAGGTACTACTCAGGATCAGGCTGATGGCTGGTTTATTGGGATGACACCAACTTTGGTGGCCGGTGCATGGGTTGGGGGAGAAGATCCTTCCATTCATTTCAGATCGTTGGGCGAAGGTGCCGGTGGAAAAACTGCATTGCCAATCGTTGGGCAATTCTATAGCCAGATTCTGCATAAAAGTAAGTACCAAAACATGAGGTTCAGTACATTTGAATCACCTTCGGAAGAGAGTATGGCTATGCTGAATATTCCTCCTTACCGCGAAGTTTTGGAGGTTGGATTGCGGGGTTTTATTCATGATCTCTTCGGAAAAAAAGAAACCAATCCGAATTACGATCAGAAAAAACAGGGAAAATCAGTTGCAGAACCAAATAAAGAAGAAGCTAAACCAACTACTGAAACTGAAAAGAAACCATTTTGGCAGAGCATGAAGGAAATTTTCAAAAAGAAAAGCAAATAGTAAATAGAACAAATGATAAAAAGAATACAGAAATTCTTCTCAGAAACGACTGAAAAGAATAAGATTTATATTTTAAGCTTGTTGGTTGGTTTGGTTAGCGGAACTGCTGCCTTTATGCTGAAAAATTTCATCCATTACGTTAGTTATTTTTTGACACGACACTTCAGTACTTCGTCTGAAAGCTTTTTCTACCTGGCTTATCCGATGATTGGTATATTTATCAGCGTTCTAATTGTTAAATACCTGATTAAAGATGACATCAGTCACGGAGTGTCCAAAATCTTATCAGCGCTCTCCAAAAGAGGTAGTGTTATAAAGGCTCACAATATGTTTTCCTCGATGATAACCAGTGCATTTACGATTGGATTTGGAGGATCTGTTGGAGCTGAAGCCCCAATTGTATATACCGGTGCAGCTATTGGTTCCAATATTTCAAAAGTGTTTAGCCTGAATGAAAATCAAATGCGGTTGTTAATTGGTTGTGGAGCTACCGGAGCCATCGCTGGTATTTTTAAGGCTCCCATTGCCGGAATCATGTTTACCCTTGAAGTACTGATGCTTGACCTAACAATGGGCTCATTGATACCACTTCTTATTTCCGGAATTACGGCTGCTTCTTTGGCATATTTCTTCATGGGTAACGAAGTGCTGTTCCATTTTTCACTTGAAAATCAGTTTAATTACGACAATCTTCTGTATTATATTCTGCTTGGTATTTTAAGCGGATTCATTTCATTGTACTTTACACGAGTAGGAATGTATGTTGAAAGCCTTGTCAAAAGAATCAGCAACATTTATACTAAACTGATATTTGGTGGCATTACCCTGGGAATACTGATATTCGTTTTCCCGTCGTTGTGGGGTGAAGGTTATGAGTCGATCAATAAGATATTCAATGGCAATGGAGCCGATATATTGAATAATTCTCTATTCTTTGATTGGAAATCAGACCCTTATTTCTTAATGTTTATTTTGGTGCTTATTTTAGTGTTTAAGGTATTTGCAATGTCTATTACCACATCGAGTGGGGGAGTTGGTGGTATTTTTGCTCCAACTTTATTTATGGGAGCCGTGGGCGGTTACTTTTTATCGTTTTCGCTGAATACCTTTTTCGGTTTGAAATTGTCTGATGCAAATTTTGCACTTGTTGGAATGGGCTCATTGATGGCTGGCGTAATGCATGCTCCATTGCTCGGTATTTTTCTAATTGCAGAAATAACAGGTGGCTATCAATTGCTGGTTCCACTAATTATCTCAGCAACTGTTGCCTATGTAACAATTACACGGTTCGAACCACATTCAATCTATACTAAGCGACTTGCCGAATTGGGCGATTTGGTTACTCACCATAAAGACAAGGCTGCCATGCACTTTATGAATACAAAAGAATTGATTGAAACCGATTTCGAGATTTTAACGCCTGATCTGAATCTGGGACAAATGACTTATTATATTGCCCGCTCAAAGCGTGATCTTTTCCCTGTAGTCGACGAAAACGGAATGCTCGAAGGAATGATAAAGTTAAATGATATAAAAAACTTGATTTTCGAGCAGGATTTATACGAAAAGATCAGTGTTCGCGATTTGATGTACATGCCCGAATTCTTTATATCACCAAACGATCCAATGGAGGTTATTGTAGATAAATTTAAGTCATGTGGTCGTTATAACCTGGCCGTTTTGGACGAAGGGAAATACATTGGTTTTATTTCCAGAGCACGGGTATTTTCAGTTTACCGCGATACCATGGCGGATTTGTCATTTGAGTAAAAAGTCAGGAGTTGCTTAAAATGTGTTAGTCATACCGTTGAAAGATCGTCACCCTGAACTTGTTTCAGGGTCTCCTCAGCTTAGAGATGTCGAAATAAATTCGACATGACATTGCAACAAGAGCCGTTGGCACAATACCAGAGTGCTTAAAGCAAAGCATAAATATTCAATTCTTAAGTGATTTGTTATAAGCCAGGTAAACTCCCGCGAAGATCAAAGTAAAAATGGTATTGGTGGCCGAAAATGCGTTTGCTCCAAGCCAGATCACCGGCAGAAACAGGATCATTGTTTGGGCTATCAGGTAAAAATAAAGGCCAGCCCGTTGCATTCGGTAAAGTTTAATTGCTCCAACCAATGAAACGCAGAAAGCTGCCATCAGCATCGCAAAATAAAGCGGACTTAATTTTTCAGTGGCCGTAATATTCGTTACTGAAGTGATTTTTTCAGTAACAATCCTGAAAAATAAAGTAGATATGAACATGCTGATAAATCCGATGCTACTTCCAATTATGCTGAAAATACTGGCAGACTCGAACAGGATTGGTTTTTTCTTCATCTTAACGAATGATTAATTGTTCAAAAATACCTCATTTTTTGAATAACTTCATTTTTACGACAGCTTGTTTTTATTGTACATTTACACCCTCAATTTTAACCAATATTTTACCGTAATGGAAAGAGATACCAAAGTATTTGAGATCATTGAAAAAGAACGTCAGCGTCAGATCAGCGGAATCGAATTGATTGCTTCTGAAAATTTTGTCAGCCAACAGGTTCTGGAAGCGATGGGATCGGTTATGACCAACAAGTATGCAGAAGGATATCCCGGACACCGTTATTATGGCGGTTGTCAATTCGTCGATATGACCGAACAACTGGCGATCGATCGTATCAAGGAAGTTTTTGGTGCTGTTTATGCCAATGTTCAACCACACTCTGGTGCTCAGGCCAATGCGGCAGTTTTAGCTGTTATCCTGAATCCAGGTGATACCTTTTTAGGACTGGATTTGGCTCACGGAGGTCACCTTTCTCATGGTTCTCCTGTAAATTCATCAGGTGTACTGTATCGTCCGATTGCCTATCACGTGAAGGAAGAAACCGGAATGGTTGATTATGACGAAATGGAAGCTTTGGCGTTGGAACACAAGCCGAAACTGATTATTGGCGGCGCTTCTGCTTATTCGCGCGAATGGGATTATGCCCGCATGCGTTCCATTGCTGATAAAATCGGTGCTATGCTGATGATTGACATGGCACATCCTGCAGGCTTGATTGCTGCCGGATTATTGGACAACCCGGTTAAATATGCACACATTGTAACTTCAACAACACATAAAACTTTACGCGGGCCACGTGGTGGAATTATCCTGATGGGCGAAGATTTTGAAAATCCGTTTGGATTCAAAACGCCAAAAGGTGTTACTAAAATGATGTCGCAGGTACTCGATTTTTCGGTATTTCCCGGACAACAGGGTGGACCGTTGGAACATGTTATTGCAGCGAAAGCAGTTTCGTTTGCAGAAGCGCTTGATCCTTCATACAAAGTTTACCAAACTCAGGTGAAAAAGAATGCTTCGGTTATGGCCGAAGCCTTTATGGCTAAAGGATATAAGGTGATTTCAGGAGGAACCGACAATCATTCGATGTTGATTGACCTGCGTACCAAATTTCCTGATTTAACCGGTAAACAGGCTGAAAATGCCCTGGTAAGTGCCGATATCACCATCAACAAGAACATGGTTCCATTCGATAGTCGTTCTCCATTTACAACTTCAGGTCTTCGTGTTGGAACACCTGCCATTACAACCCGTGGTTTGAAGGAAGATTCGATGGCGCTGATTGTTGATTTGATTGACGAGGTATTGAGTAACATCGACAATGAAGAAGTGATTCTTTCGGTACGTCAGCGCGTGAATGCAAAGATGAAAGATCTTCCTTTATTTGCCTGGTAAAATAGCAAGTCATTCGGAAAGAGTCAATCGAAAAAATAATAAAAAAATCCGGAAGGTGATCGGTTGATCATACCTTCCGGATTTCTTTTGTTGCCAAACAACTTGGTTTTATTTGTTCTCAGGAGCTTCAGGCACGGAGTTTTCCGGAGTTTTAGCTTTTTTCTCAGGATGCAATTGATTCTGAAAAACTGATGCGACTTCGAATACCGGAAGTTCCCATGAACCACCTCCAATGTTACAGGCCATGGCAATCACGATTTTATCTTCAGGGAAAATTAACAGGGCAGAACTTCCGCCACTTACAGAGCCTTTTTGTCCAAGAAATGTTTTTCCTTCGTTATCTTGGTTAACAATTAGTCCGAATCCAAACGATGAGGTTTTACCGTTTTTCAAAACAAATGGTTTTGTTATTCGGTCAATAGTTTCTTGATTCAGAAATCCGGGATACAGCAGTGTATTTCCCATCTTAACCATATCAATAACCGAACTCAGGTATCCGGCCGAAGCTTCTTTGCCCCGAAGGTCAATTGAACCGGCAACCATTGGTTGTGCTAAATAATCATAGTCGTAAGTGTTGCTTTTATTCTCTATAATCAAGTATGGATTATCCGAAATGGTATTCGACAATTTAAGTGTGTTGATAAGAGTCTTCTTTACTATTTTGGTAAATAAATCATTATTCGTTTTTTCAATGATGTAGCCGATTAGATCGAATCCAAGTTCGGTATGTAAGGTGTAAACACCAGGTTCGTACAAGAGCGAATCGCTGATGAAAGAAGGTATCAGCGTTTCATAATTCGTTGTGTTGCCTCTTCCGGCTGCGGTTTTCTCCGTCCTGATTCCAGAGCCATGGACGCCAAGCTGGTAAACGGTATAATTGGTTGGTTTTTGCGCCAGTTCAGGTAAAAGTTCTTTTACCGGCTGATCAAATTTTAATTTGCCTTCTTCGTAAAGTTTGGATGCTGTTAAAGTGGTTATTAATTCAGAAATCTGTCCGATGCGGAACCTATGGGTAGGGGAGGCTTTTGTTTTTAATTCGGAACTGGAATAGCCAAAACCATCGGCCCAAACCAGTTGATTGTCAATTGAAACGGCAACAGTTAATCCGGGAATGTAATTGATCGCGCAGAATAAGCCAACTTTTTTGTAGGCTTCAACCACACTTTGTTTATACTTACCTGACCGAACGATCGATGGATCTGTTGTTTTTTTCTGACATGAAAATAGTAATCCGCAAATGATCAATATGACCAGACTTCTAAATAGAGCTTGTGTTTTCATTGGTGTTGTTAATCGTTTAAATTTCCAGAAATACATTATCATGCGCCGAAAATAAGGATTTCAAATTTTTTCATGAAGAATTGAACGGCAAATTATAAGGTAGTAAAATGTTAAATTTTCTAAATGAAATTGTATTTACAGTATCATCGAATTATCGATGAGGCAATATTTTAAAACCTTGCTAAAGTAAGGAGATATATTCCAGTGATGCCTGTCGGAAGCTGAATTTTATTAAATTTACAAACAACCCAGTTCTAATACAAGCACTATGAGCGGTAAAACTAAGCTAAATGAACTTGAAGCAACTGCTATTTGCGGTAACGATATTACCTCTTCCTGTTTGTATGTCTCTGCATTATCGATAGGTTATGCCGGTCAATACGCCTGGATTTCGCTGTTAATTGTCGCCCTGGTGCTGTATTTCTTTCGTAGAATTTATGGCGAAGCGGTGGGTGCTTTGCCTTTAAACGGGGGAGCCTATAATATTTTACTGAATACAACCAGCAAAAGTAATGCGGCAGTTGCAGCCTGTCTGACTATACTTTCTTACATGGCTACTGCGGTTCTTTCGGCCAACGAAGCCATGCAATACCTGCATACCCTTATTTCGCACCTTCCGGTAATTACTGCCACACTCGTTTTGCTGGCTTTGTTTTTAGGACTCACTTTGCTCGGAATCACCGAATCGTCGAAGGTGGCAGTGGCCATTTTCGTTTTTCATATGATCTCACTGGCTGTGCTGATAGCAGCATCTATTTCATACATTTTTTTAAACGATATATCTGTACTTGTCGAGAATTTTAGGTTGCCTGTAAAGGGAGGAATCACTGTAGCTTTGTTCCTGGGCTTTTCAACTGCAATGCTTGGAATAAGCGGATTTGAGAGTTCGGCCAATTTTGTTGAAGAACAAAAACCAGGGATTTTTCCAAAGACACTTCGTAATATGTGGATTGCAGTTACCATTATCAATCCATTGATTGCATTTCTGGCCATCGCAGTTATTCCGGTTGCCCAGATCGGAGAGCATAAAGAATCGTTATTGTCGTTTCTGGCAACAACCACAGCGGGCAACTGGCTTTCATGGATAATCTCAATTGACGCGGTTTTGGTTCTGTCGGGTGCTGTGCTTACCTCGTTTATTGGTGTGAGTGGTTTAATTAAGCGTGTTGCTCTCGACCGTATTTTGCCTCAGTTTTTCCTGAAGGAGAATAAACGAGGCAGCAGCTATCGTATTTTAATTTCCTTTTTCCTGCTTTGTGCATCTGTTTTATTTGTAACCAATGGCATGATTGAGCCTTTGGCTGGGGTTTATACGATTTCGTTTTTGTTGGTCATGGGTTATTTTGCTTTTGGTAATATGCTGTTGAAAATCAAGCGAGCCCGATTGCCAAGGCCAGAAACGGCTGCGCCATTTATTGTTGCTCTTGCAGCATTCGCAATTGTTTTGGCTGTTTATGGAAACATTCGTTTGCACCCTGAATTCCTGGTTGTCTTTCTTCAGTATTTTGTTCCGGCGATTCTGTTCATATTTGCCATGAAAAACAGAGGTCCAATACTCCGACTCACTTTAGCTATTGTTACTAACGTTTTCGATGAAGCAATGCACTACAGTAGAATGAGTCAGAGAAAAATTTCAACAATAATCAAGGGTCTTGAATCGCAGGAATTTGTATTTTTCTCAAAAGCTGACGATATTTCAGGTTTAAATAAAGTGTTGATTTATGTTTCTGAAAACGAAACTACAAATAAATTGAAAATCGTTACTGTACTGAAAGTTGATGAAACGATAAGCAAAGCATTTATGAGTGATATTAAAGTACTTGACCGTATATACAGTGATATCAGTATTGAATACATTACCATTCAGGGAAACTTTGGACCTGAGCTTATTAATGAGCTCAGTGTGAAATGGAAGATTCCCAAAAATTACATGTTCATTAGTTCGTTTGGTAAAGATTTTCACTACCAAATCAGCGAGTTGGGCGGAGTCAGGCTAATCATTTAACGAATCATTTATGACCTACTATATACTTATAGCGCTTTGCGTTATTGTAATTTTCTCCTATATCTTCGAATTATCGGCGAAATACACTAAGATACCTGGCGTTATTCTTTTGATTGTCACCGGTATGTTGATTAATTCGTTGACCGATAACTTTAATATTCAGGTTCCCGATTTATCAATGTTATTACCACTTATGGGAACAATCGGGCTAATTTTGATTGTTCTCGAAGGAAGTCTGGATTTGACGATTGATTCTTCGAAAAAGAAGCTGATTGCTAATTCAATTACTTCTTCCATTGTATTGCTCCTGGTTTTTGTGGCTCTCCTTACACTTATTCTGGTGTATGTTTATCATTTTTCGCTGCGGCAATCGTTGATTAATTCCATTCCATTGGGAATAATCAGTAGTGCTGTTGCCATTCCGTCAGCTTCAGGCCTAAAAAAAACGGACAAGGAATTTGTGATTTATGAGAGTTCAATTTCTGATATTTTTGGAATCCTGGCATTCGATTTTATCATTGCCAATACGACTTCAATTGGTAAAGGGTTAATCGGATTTACCTTCGAGATATTGGCAACGATAATCCTATCGGTTGTATTTAGTTCAGCACTGGCGTATATCCTTCATAAAATCAACCATCACGTAAAATATATCATTATAACCACTGCCATTATTTTGGTTTACTCGTTGGCAAAATTGGTGCATCTGCCTTCGCTTTTGGTTGTTTTAATCTTTGGGTTGGTCATGAATAACAATCACCTTTTTCGGAATAAATTTTCCGCTAAAGTGATTAATTTTCAGAGTTTCGATTCCGAATTAGTTTCTTTCAAGCACATCACAGGCGAATTAACTTTTATTATCCGTTCGTTCTTCTTCATCATGTTTGGTTTTTATACCAATATTCTTGATGTGCTGGATATAGATAGCCTCATTTTTGCCTCTATAGTCACAGTTTCGATTTTTATCTTACGCGCTATATTTTTCAAAACGGTTATTAAAATCCCGATGAATCCGTTGTTGTTTTTTGCGCCAAGAGGATTGATAACCATTCTGTTGTTTATGAATATTCCTGAAGATTTACTACTTCCCTCCATGAATAAAGGATTAATAACTCAGATCATATTTTTAACGATCCTAATGATGACGTTTGGCAACGTATTTTTGGGAAAAGTGGGGATAAATCTGGATAGGGAACTTCCCAAAGAATCATAAGCTGTTTCATATCCAATTAAACCCGTAACACCTGGCCGGTTCAGGAAATAAAAGGAATGCTGATGGTGACTTTTGTGCCTTTCAGAAGCTGTGATTCGATGGCGATTTTTCCACGGTGTATGCGGATGATTTTTTCGGTGAGAGATAATCCAAGCCCGTTGCCGGTTACATTTTTTGCATTTTGGGCCCTGAAAAAAGGATGAAATATATTGTCCATATCTGTTGGATTAATGCCCATACCACGATCAATAAATTCGGCAACAATGTCTTTGGCTTTTATCGATAAGCATATCCTAACGGATTTATCGTTTGAAAACTTGCACGCATTATCCATCAGATTAACAATGGCTGTCCGAAGTAAATGATGATTTCCAAGAACAATTAATTCGTTTTCATTCTCAATGGGTTGACTGAATTCGATGGCTATTTTATAGTCGCTTTTTCGTTCAATAAGTTCAGCTCTTGTTTCCCATAGAATTTCGTCAATTCGCAACGGGAGAAGCGCTATTGCAGAAATATCGGAACTCGCTTTGGCCAGATCGAGCAACCCGTTCGAAAGTGCATTCAGGTTCTTGATATCTTCAAGTACCGATTCCAAAATGGTCTCATATTCAACTTGTGTCCTTGGTTTCATGAGCGAAACTTCTATCTGTCCGGTAATCGAAGTCAGCGGCGTGCGCAACTCGTGCGAGGCATTTGAAACAAAGCTCCGTTGCATTTCGAAAGCCGATTCCAGTCGTTCAAGCATTTGGTTAAATTTAATCGCGAGCTGGGCAATTTCGTCCGTTCCATTCCCTTCGTTTACCCGCATGTTTAAGCTGGCAATTGTAATTTTATCGACCTGTTTTACCACATCCGACATGGGTTTTAGCGCTTTTATCGCATAAATCCGGCCAAAGAAAACTGTTGACCCAATGCTAATGAAAAAACCAACCAATATGATCCAGATCAGATTGTGCAGTTTTATTATTCCGTATTTGTCGTACGCCGAGGCGATTACCACATAATGATCGGAATTGAGATTAAAAATCAGCCCAACAGCTTCATTTTTATCTTCGTGGTAGCGGATGCTTTTTAATTGTCGTATTTTATCAAGAAATGGTTTTGAGATTTGGATGGAATCATTGTCCATGCTGTTATAAATCTGACGATCCTGATCGTCATAAATCATTACTTTTTCGCTATGAAGGGCATTTAGTGTATTTCTATCGATAATTTTAAGTAGCTCATAATCTACTTCTTTAACTTCTATCAGCAGTTTTGCAGTTGTTAGTGCCTTCTTTTCCAATCGGGTATAAAACTCAGCTTCGCGATAACTGGCTGAAAAATAGTAGATAATAAAAGAAAATAGGATTAGAATAAACGAAACGATGTAAGTAAACTGGATGGTTAGTCGTGAGCGGATATAGAGTTTCATTCGTTCAGTCTTTTAAAATGTAGCCAACACCAGTCTGTGTATGAATTAGTTTCTGCGAGAAATCCTTATCCATCTTTTTTCGAAGGAAATTCACATAAACATCAATAATATTCGTTCCTGTATCGAAATTAATGTCCCAAACATTCTCTGCAATATCCATTCTGGAAACGACTTTTCCCTTGTTTCGGAGCAAGTACACCAGCAAGGCAAATTCTTTTTGGGTGAGGTCAATCTTTTTTCCGCTTCGCATCACTTCATACGTGTTAAGGTTCACGTTAAGGTCAAGAAGTGACAACATATTTCCGCCGGTTTCGGCAATCGAAGTTCTTTTTAAAAGTGCGCGGATACGGGCAAGTAATTCCCTGAATTCAAAAGGTTTCACGAGGTAATCGTCAGCACCTGAATCAAACCCCGAAAGTTTATCCTCGGTGGTTCCCAATGCGGTAAGCATTAATATGGGTATTTTCTGGTCACTATTCCTGATTTCTTTACACAATTCGATCCCATTTTTGTACGGAAGATTAAGATCAAGAATAATCAAATCATAGTCTCCGGAATCAAACATTCGTTTGCCCATCAAACCGTCAGAAGCAATTTCACACGAAAATTCATTCTCCTCAAGTCCGCGTTTGACAAACGAAGCAACCTTTGGCTCATCCTCTACAACTAGTATTTTGGCATTCAGTTGATTCATAGTTGTTTTTGTATCATATCCTTTAATTCTGAACTGCAATGCTAATTGGTTCAAACTCGATTCTTCAGAATTATTAGTTTCAATTTTAACCGTTCTTTAATTTATGGTCTTGCTTGCTAAGGTAAATTTGAATCAGTTACAAATTACGATAAAATATTATATCATGGAAGAAAAAGAAAAGAATCAGTTCTGGAATAAATATGGTTTTTTGGTTCTAATTGGCGGTGTTGCTGTTATTTTTTTTATACTAAAGCTTATCGGTTTTCCTGAATTCTTATACAATTAGTAAAATCGTTTGTATTTGCAATTAACTTCCTGAATATTCATTTGCGAAGTTTATATCAAAATGTTTCTAAAATATCTCGAATCACTATGTTTTACCTCATTCTTCTGATATTCGTGCTTGGCTATGTGGCAATAGCACTCGAACATCCCTTAAAAGTTGATAAAGCCGCAACGGCTCTGATTATTGGAGTCCTTACCTGGACCGTTTATATTTTAAATGTTGATAGCATACTGAGTTTGGGTTATAGTCCTTCGTGGGCGGAATTTGGAGATCAGGTTAAAAACATTTTGGATCATATAAAACCAGCTCTCTCGGATGGTCAATGGTTGGATTCTGGATGGACGGAAAAAATTAGTGTTTTTAATGCACCTTATCATTTTGTTGTTGAGGAACTAGAACACCATTTGATTGAAATTTCAGAGATTTTGTTTTTCCTGCTTGGAGCAATGACAATTGTTGAAATAGTTGATCAACATGAAGGATTTAGAGTTATAACCGATAAGATTACAACCACCAATAAAGTTAAATTACTTTGGATTATTGCAATTCTCACGTTTTTCATGTCGGCAGTATTGGATAATCTAACCACCACAATCGTGATGGTGGCATTGCTTAAAAAGTTAATTGCTGATCAGAAAACCCGTTGGTTTTATGTGTCAATGGTTGTTCTTGCTGCAAATTCAGGAGGCGCCTGGTCGCCCATCGGCGATGTAACAACAATCATGCTGTGGATTGGAGGCCAGATAACAGCAATGTCGATTATTGCTAAGGTGATTTTACCAAGTATAGCAAGTATTGTTGTTCCTCTGATTATTGTTTCGTTTTGGATGAAAGGAGCGGTTGAACGTCCGCACAAAATGAAGAATGAAGAATCTTCTACACCAAATCATGAACGAATAATTGTTTTCTTTGCCGGAGTTAGCGCCTTACTTTTTGTACCAATCTTTAAAACGATTACCCATTTGCCTCCTTACATGGGAATGCTACTTGGCCTGGGTTTACTGTGGATGCTTACTGAAATTATTCATCGCAAAAAGCCACATGAAGTTTCCAGTAAACTGAAAGTTTATAATATTTTACGAAAAGTAGATACTCCTACGGTATTATTCTTTCTTGGAATTTTATCGGCAGTAGCTTGTTTGCAATCTGCGGGTCATTTGAATATCATGTCGGCCTGGCTCAACGACAATTTGGGCAACGTTTATCTCATCAATTCTGCTATTGGTATTTTATCGTCGGTAGTTGACAATGTGCCATTAGTTGCCGGATCGATGGGGATGTACGACATTGCACTTCCCGGAGCAACTGGTTACGAAGCATTTTTCGTTCAGGATGGAACATTTTGGGAGTTACTTGCTTATTGTGCCGGAACAGGAGGAAGTATTCTGATCATTGGGTCTGCGGCTGGTGTTGCTGCTATGGGAATCGAAAAGATTGATTTTATCTGGTATCTGAAGAAGATCAGTTTGCTGGCTCTAATTGGTTATCTTTCAGGTATAGCAACGTTTTACTTGTTGTTTGCATAAACAGACTCAACCAACAATAATTTTTGTGATTTCAAATGTACTTAACCAAACCAAACTAACGCAATACTAATAACATCTGTTAGTTTGGTTAAGTACATTTATTTTACTCCCTTCTGCTTCAATACTTTTACCAATTCTTCTTCAGGAAAATATCCCGTATGCCGCGAGAATTCTTTGCCATTTTTATCTAAAAACACCTGGGTTGGGATAGATTCAATGCAGTATTGAGCAGCAACGGGTTTTCCTTCAGTTGTCCATACATCGTAAAAGACCACTTTTACTTGTTTGCCATATTTCTTTTCAATCGATTTCATAACGGGTTGCATCTTCTGGCAAGGAATACAACGTACTGAACCAAGCTCAATAAAGGTTACTTTGTATTTTGCTTCGTTCGTTTGTTGTTCAGCTGCTGGATTTTGTTTTTCTTGCTGCGTTGTGTTTTGAGCATTGCCGGTGGCCAAAGTACCAGCCAATACGATCACAAGTATTAGTTGCCGAAAGTATTTTATTTTCATTTTAGATCCGTTTTAGATTCTTAAAATCGTTAGCAGTAAAACTGTTTTTCGATGATGTCGCTGATGAGTGGGTATCATTAGCACCTGATTTTGCGCCTGAATTACAGTTGCATCCGCCAAACGAAAGATTGCTTTCAAAAGGTAATCCTTTCGCTTTCCACATTGTTAATCCGCCATCCAGATTAGCAACACTTGGATATCCGTGCATGAGGAGCAAGTTTGTAACCTTAACGCTCCGAACACCGCCCGGACAGGCTACAATAATATTTTGGTCTTTGGCGATATAGGGCAACCGATCCATAATCACCGACATTGGGTGATTTATAACCCGATCGAGAGGAACACTTTCCAGTTTAACTTCGTTGATTTCACGTACGTCGAGCATTACGGCTTCACCGTTTTTTATAGCTTCCAGTGCATCCGAAGGATTGATATGTTTCACTCCTTCAATATGAAAGTTCTGTATTAAGGGCTTGTCTGTTGTTTTCATTTTGTCAAAAAATGTAATTAAATAAATATCCAACGATCATTATTCCAACGCCTACAACACCAATAAAGGTAAATATTAACGGCAGTTTTAATACTTTCCTGAGAATAACCATTTCGGGCAATGAAAGCCCGATCACCGACATCATAAAAGCCAATGCTGTTCCAAGCGAAGCGCCTTTTTCAATCAGTACCGAAACAATCGGGACAATTCCGGCTGCATTTGAATAGAGTGGGATACCAATCAAAATCGAAAGTGGTACAGAATACCAGGCTGATTTCCCCATTAGCGCGGCCATAAAATCTTCAGGAACATACCCGTGGGCGCCAGCGCCTACAAGGATTCCCAATGCCACATAAATCCATACTTTGCCTACAATTTCTTTCACAGCATCGTATCCGAGTTTGACTCGCTTCCCAAAGCTGAGTTTCTCTTCTTCAGAGTCGCTATTGCCGATGTAGGTTTCATACACCCAGGGTTCTACCCATTTTTCAAGCTTCAGCAGACCAATCACCCAGCCAGCTAAAATAGCGATGACTAATCCGGTTCCGACATAAATAGCGGCAACCTGCCAGCCAAACAGTCCATATAAAAGAATAATGGCTACTTCGTTGATCATTGGCGCAGCTATCAGGAATGAAAACGTGACGCCAAGCGGAACTCCTGATTCGACAAAACCTAAAAACAACGGGATGGCCGAACAAGAGCAAAATGGAGTAACGATACCCAGCGTTGCAGCCATCACATTGCCGGTAAATGTTTTTTTACCTTCCAGCGCTTTCCTGGTGCGTTCAGGAGTAAAGAAAGTCCGGATGATTCCGACAAAGAAAATAATGAGCGTCAGCAGAAGCATTACTTTGGGAAACTCAAAAACGAAGAACCGCAATGCTTCGGTGAGATGCGCTCCTTTTGTCAGGTCCAATACAGAGTCAATAATCCAATCGGTTACAGCTTGGAGGTTGTGATAGATCAGGAACCAGATTGGCAGAAGCGCAAGAGGTATCCAGATCGTATTTTTTATATTTTTCATTCGTATAAAATGTTTTTGCTTTGTTGAAATTTATAACGTACTCATGGAATAGCCATTTATACATTTTCGGTTTGCATGAGCATTTGCTCTTATGGCTATTTCATCTGTTATTAATCTATTTTTTAATTGCCAGATGCCCGCCTGACAAGCCTTTTGGCGGGCAGGGAACTCCATGACAAAATTCAATCATCCGCATGCGTATTGAAAGCTGTTGGTTTTGTCATGTTCGTTTCATTTTTATGAACTAAATTTGTTCGTATAACAACGAACAATGTTTTCAAATTTTTTTAAAAGAATATCCTGATGATGTAATAGAAACCCACGGTAATAAAGAGTACGGCAATCACTCGGCGAAACCAAATTTCGAAATTCCTCATTTTGTTATAAACTCCACCAATTGAACCAATCGAAAATGCCAGTATCCATGCAAAAATGATTACCGGAATGCCGGTAGCCAGAGCAAAAACCAATGGTAGATATAGTCCTGATGCGCTTGCAACGGTCATTGGAACAAGCATTCCAAAATACAGAACGCCGCTGTAAGGGCAGAATGCGAGTGCGAAAATCATCCCGAGCAAAATGGCATCAAAATAACCCCATTTGGTTTTTGTTTCCATTTTAGAGGTCAAACTGCTCATTCCCGGAAACTTGATTTTAATTACATCGAGCATAAATAAACCGATGATAATCAGTAACGGACCAACAATCTTTTCACCATAAAGCTGAAAAAAGCCTGAAAATTTAAACTGATCGGCACCAAAAAAAATGATAAGAGCAATGGCGGTATACGAAATTGCCCGACCAAGTGTATAAAGCAATCCGTTAACGAAAACACGGTTGCGGTTTTCGATGTCCTTGCTGATAAAACCTACCGCCGTGATGTTGGTGGCTAGCGGACATGGACTGATTGCAGTCATTAATCCCAGCACCAGTGCTGATAGCCATGGTACGGTGCTGTTTTCCAAAATATTGGTCAGGAATTCCATCGTTTATAAATCTAATAATGGGTCAACTTTTGCTTTGATGATTGATTTTAATTTTGCTGGTTTGGTTACGGCATACAAAAAACCTTCGTTGGTCAGGTTTATTTTCTGATCACCTTTCACAATCAACAGCGTTTGTCCAGAAACTTGCAATTTCTCAGCAATCGGTTTGGTGGCATCATCTTCCAGATTTAAGGCTTTAAAAGTAACCTGATCTCCATAAAGGCTTTCCAAATCAGCCTTTGCTTCAGCTTCAACAGTTTTACATGTTGTACAGCGCGCAGTGTTATGAAAATAATAGGCTTCGACCTGATTATCTGTAGCTGCTTTTTCTTTTTTCTCCGTTTGAGCGTTGCATATCAAGCTGCTCATTAATAGCACGATTGAAATACTTATTCGTTGAATCCTTTTCATAGTTATATTGAGTTTTAGTATTTAAAATGTATTGATTTGAAGCTGATAAAAGCCTGGTATTTGCATTTTCAAATCTTCATATTGTCACATTTTCAAATGGTTTTGGTTAAAACTTGCTTGATTTCGTCAGAAGAAGGCACGCGACCTTTGATTTCTACCTTTCCGTTTACAACAAGGGCCGGAGTGGTCATGACACCGTATTTCATGATTTCCACAATATCTTCCACCTTGGTGACAGAAGCATCAATGCCATTTTGTTCAACAACGTCGCGGGTCAATCGTTCAAGTGTTTTGCATTTGGGGCAGCCAGTGCCTAAGATTTTAATTTCCATGATTTTATTTGTTTTTATTGACATTTCGGTATTGGTTCTTCACTGTCCATTTTCAGAAATTTCCGGAATAAATCCTGAGCTTCTTTCCAGTTTTCACGGTTCAGGCAATACTTAACTCGTGGGGCTTCAATTTCACCCTGAATAAGTCCGGCATCTTTCAATTCTTTCAGGTGTTGTGAAAGGGTTGATTTTACTATCGGAAGATCTTCGGTTAGATCGCCACTGTAGCAACATGATTGTTTTGAAAGCAATTCAAGTACATACATCCGGATGGGATGTCCCATTGCTTTGGCATAGCGGGCGGCCTTTTGCTGTTCTTCTGTGATTATTTCTTTCTGCATTGTTCGTAGTTCGTAAAATTACGAACAAAGTAAAGCTTATTATTTCAATTGAGCAATTATTGAGTGAGAAAAAAGAAAGAGATGGATCGTCCGATTAATTCCGAAGGCTTATAACACCGATGTTTTATTTAAATTATTAGATGGAAAATACAATGTGTTAAAACGATACAACAGAATCTGTTCGGAAGAGAAACACATAAAATTCTCATTATACAACTAAAACTATATTTTTAGAAATCTGTTGAGTCCGAGTTTATAATAATTGAAATTCTTTAGAATTAATATTACATTTGATAAATGCTTGCTATTATGAAAGCCACTTAAGCTTTAATTATCGTCAGACGTTAAGGCCATAAACCAGATATAATCTCAAAATAATGAATCGAATATTAGTAACCGGTGGTGCGGGTTTTGTCGGGTCGCACCTTTGCGAAAGATTACTGAATGAAGGAAATGAAGTGGTATGCATGGACAACTACTTTACTGGTAAAAAGCAAAAAATAGTTCATCTAATTGATAATCCCTATTTCGAACTTATCAGGCATGATGTTACAATGCCTTATTTTATTGAGGTTGATCAAATTTATAACCTGGCATGCCCCGCATCTCCTGTTCATTACCAATACAACCCCATAAAAACAATTAAAACCTCTGTGATGGGGGCTATTAATATGCTTGGTTTGGCAAAACGAATCAGAGCAAAAATTTTGCAGGCTTCAACGAGCGAGGTTTATGGCGATCCCGTCATTCATCCGCAAACCGAAGATTATTGGGGTCATGTCAATCCAATTGGAATCAGATCGTGCTATGATGAAGGTAAACGTTGCGCCGAATCGTTGTTTGTTAATTATAATGCACAAAATAATGTGCGGATTAAAATAATCCGGATTTTCAATACATACGGACCTAAAATGGAGCCTGATGATGGACGCGTTGTTTCAAACTTTATCGTGCAGGCGCTACAAAATCAGGATATTACAATTTTTGGTGACGGAAATCAGACCCGTAGTTTTCAGTATGTTTCTGATTTGATTGAGGGTATGATTCGTATGATGGCAACCGGCGATGATTTTACCGGACCGGTAAACATTGGCAACCCGGGCGAATTCACGATGCTGGAGCTGGCACAAAATATCATAGAACTTACCGGATCAAAATCAAAACTGGTATTCCTGCCGTTACCTAAGGACGATCCAACTCAGCGACAACCCGATATTTCTTTGGCCAGAGAAAAACTTGATGGTTGGGAACCTAAAGTTTCATTGCGCGAAGGATTAATGAAAACCATCGAATATTTTGATCAGTTATTGGCTGAATAATTATGAAAAAATGAATTATTTACCGATACAGAAAATACAAATAGCTTATAATCAATATTATAATGTTTTAGAGATACAAATAAGGTACAAATAATTCAAAATTTCTATATTATTGCCAATATGTGTCGTTTTGCAAATTAGGCTGTACCTGATACGTGTCAATTATTTCAATGCAATGAGTGTTTTTGTAATTGAATCTCTTAAGTTTTGTGCAACTTTTACTTCTTCGGCATATTGTTGCCAATTACTTACTACTAATTTTATTTCATCAATAATCTTTTTACCCTTTTTGATATTATTAGCTGAGGCAATGGTCATCAAGTCGGCTTTCGTTATGTCCTTGTGTTTCCCATTTATGCTGAGAGTATGCTGACTTACCCAAATATTATTGGGATCATAGGAATAGCAGACGTCGTAAGCGGGAGACAATTCCCATTTGCCTTCTTTTTTAAGCCTGAAAGAAAAATTTTTGGTGTGGTCATCATAGTTTGTTGCCATGACATTAAACACCATCCTGCGGAACATTTGTTCGGCTTCCGGATAAGTTAGTTTCAGTATGCGCATGGTTTGAAAAAGTTGCTCGTAACTGTATCCATACAAATTATTGTAGTCAAAGTGCTGAATACCACAAAAAGTTTGAATGTGATGTTTGGTATCATGACCCTCACGGTCAAAACGTTTGGTCATAAAATGTGCACGTCCGTTATCTTCCTCCAATAAATGACAATCCATCATGTTGATGCCGCAATCTTTTGCCATTAAATGGTAAGCATATTCCACTCTTCCAAAGCCTTTGCTTTCTCCAAATTGTGCGTCATGAACTCCATCCAGTTTAATCAACCAATGCTCAAAACCTTTGGGCGCTTTGGCTTGTCCGGATTTCACTTCGCCAGTTTTGCTGTTATAGGCTATCACCGCTTTGGCTCGGGCACCTCCAGCCGAAGTTCCAATTTTCAGGATTTCACTCATGGCCTTCTGCTCATCTTGTTTCAGATTGGTTTCAAAGCTTACTCGTTGATCAAGCATCCGTTGCGCCGTTTCAACTAAACTTTTTATTTCAATGGATAAGGCTTGTTTGCCAGCTTTAAACAGTGCCAGTTCAAACTCTAAAGCACCCATTCCCCTTGTCCCAATAAAACACAACTGTTCTACCGGATTCATACTATCTGCCGGACGACCATGTTGAGCTAACCAGATATTGATTAACTGATTACCATACTTATCGGGTAATGCATCAGCCAACAAACCTGGCAATCCTTTAAATGTATCTATATTTTCACCCCGGGTTGGACGCAGTTCGGGAAAAGAATAAATTCTAGACCCATTTTTTAATGGCATTTTAATTGGAGAAATGTCCCAACCTTTTGAAAGAAATTTGGTGTCGTACTGAAAACTGGCCAATCGTTTATCAGAGTCCCAACGGACAGCACCAACTAATTCTTCCCAAATTTTTACCTCGGCAAAATCTACCATACTGTATCTTCATTTGTGTTTTCAACTTCATTTTGATTTCTTGCCCTTTGCCTTTTGTTCTTTTGCAACTTCGCATACTCAATGGGACTTATTTCATTGCTTATTTTAAAAATATCCATAACATACAACAATTCGAGTACTCGCAAAACCTGGATTAAACTACTCAAAGTTACTTTTTCTCCTCTCTCCAACAAACTCAAGGTGGAGCGGCTTACACCCGCAGCAACAGACACTTCATTCTGCGTTTTATTTTGATTCAAACGATGGTGTTTTATGAAATTTCCAATGGTTGCACCTAGTGCTTTATCGCTCATGGAGACCCAGTCGTTGTATGAATTGTCATTCATAAAGTATATTTTAAGTCATTAATGTATGAATTTTGATTCAAATATAAAAAATATTTGTTATTTATAAAATTTATGAATGATATTTCATTCATAAATTTTGTTTTATCGATATAATGAATGATAAATCATTCAAAAATGATGATTGTTTAAATTCACCGAGTACTTGCATCGGATAAAATTAATCAGAAAAGCTGTTCCAGTGGAGTTGGGAAAGAGTGGGTGTGAGGTACGAAACACGCACTCGTGGGGTGCTGAAGCTGGTGAGGTGAACGGAATGAAATAGTGCATTGAGGTAGGAAGGGAACGGTTTAATGAGTGAAACGAACCGGCTGCAAGCATATTGGCCCCTGCGCGAATGATCCTTTCTTTTACCTGAACCATTAAAGGGCGGTGTGGCTTTATGGCTTTTGTCTTTAGGGTGACCATTTAACAGGAAATACCGTTGAAATAAGATGAATTTCTATCCCACGTTCAAGACTGGCCCGCGAGATAGTAAAATTATCCACTGTCATAAATGAGATTAATATCTCACATAAAATAATCTTATTAAATTTTGCTTTCGTTGTTTAAGATCTGGCTTGACTGAATTGAGAATATGACAGATATTTAATAATGATGCGAAAGGAGCGAAGCGGATTTTGCATCATCGGGCGGGAGCTACTCTCCGTGATGAGAAACTGTATTATTGTATTCTTCCTTTATTTTGTCACTTCTTCAAAATGCACCAACGACCAATCAATCATCATGTTCAGTACCGGAAGAAGGCTTTTCCCGGTTTCAGTCAGCGAATATTCCACCCGCGGAGGGATTTCAGCATACGCCTCGCGAAGAATAAAATGATCGGCCTCCAGTTGTTTTAAGGTACTCGAGAGCATCTTCTGCGAAATGTCGGGAATGGCACCAAGCAATTCTTTGTAGCGCATTTTTTCTTTTCCCTGCAGGTTTACCAGTATCAACAGCGACCATTTGTCGCTAAATCGACTCAACACATTCCGTATCGGACAAGTTGGGTAATGCAAATCCAATTCTCTCATATTTTTTGCTTTGAAGTTTCTTCAAAAGTATAAATAATCTCTAAGAGAGAGTAACAGTCCATTTAAATTATTACCACCTAAAAAATGTTTATATAAATTAAAAATTTTTATCTACATAACACATTGATAATCTATAATTCTAACCTAATGGGTTCGTTGCACACCTGCTTGTCTGGGGTAGTACAACTTCATAAATTTGATCTGTAATCTTAAAAATCAACCAAAAATGAACGGATTAAATTTATTAAGCGGTTGGGCAGGAATTAAAGAATATTTCGCCCCAAGAAGTGCTCAGGGTTATTTAAAATCAAATCAGTTATTACTCGCTTCAACAGGATGTGGTTCATCTTGTGGCTCAAATGAAGGCGATGCCAAACCGTCAGCATGCGGTGCTGGTGATGATCAACCAAAACCATCAGCTTGTGGTGCAGGCGACGATCCAAAACCATCTGCATGCGGATCGTCATGCGGTAGCGACGGCAAGTAATCTGTACAAATGTCCCGGTACGTTTTTCCGCGGCCGGGACATTTTACTTTAACTCAAAAGAAAATTTCATGGAATATTTTGCATTTCAATGGCATATTACAGATAGCTGCGACCAGCGTTGCCTGCACTGTTACATCTTTTCAGAAAACAACCACTTCAAGCTCAAAGAAATGTCGTGGGACGAAATCGAATCGGTTTTACAAAACTGTCAGGATATGTGCAGCAAGGCAAACCGTGTTCCTTATTTCTATATCACCGGCGGCGACCCGATTTTGCATAGCCGTTTCTGGGATTTGATGGAACTTTTCAAGTCGAAAAAAATTGCGTTCTCGATACTTGGCAATCCATTTCACCTGAACGACGAAGTGTGCCGTCGGTTAAAGGATTGTGGTTGCGAGCGCTATCAGCTTTCAATCGACGGACTGCGCGAAACGCACGATGCCATCCGGATGCCCGGATCGTTTGACACCACGCTCGAAAAAATTAAATGCCTCCGGAATGCAGGTATTCGCTGCGCCATTATGACCACCGTTTCGGGAACAAACATTGCCGAAATGCCCGAAATTGTTGACCTGGTAGTGGAGCACAAAGCCGATATTTTTGCCTTCGCAAGGTACTGTCCGACAAGTACCGAAAAAAGCACACACATTTCGCCCGAACAATACCGCGACTTACTGGATGTTCTGTGGCAAAAATTTGAGTTTTACAAAGACAGTGGCACTAGTTTCAACCTGAAAGATCATCTCTGGACATTGTATCTCTACGAAAAAGGTTTGTTTACCATTCCTGAAAACCTGAATGAAGAAATTATTTACGACGGATGCAATTGCGCCAACTGTCACCTGACCATACTCCCAAAAGGCGAAGTGTATGCCTGCCGCCGGTTCGAGAGTAATATCGGGAATGTTTTCAACGAAAAGTTGTTCGATATTTTCACCGGGGAGCCGATGAATCAATTCCGCAATTACGAAAAATTCGAGAAATGTTCGAAATGCGAATTGAAACGGTTTTGCCGTGGATGCCCTGCGGTAACATACGGATATAGCGGTAATTTCTACGGAACCGATCCGCAATGCTGGAAACAGGTAAGTTGATTTGAAAATGAAAGCAGTTGTACTATACAAAACATGTTCTCCTGAAGAACTTACAATCAGCGAAATACCAGTTCCTGAAGTAAAATCAGGATGGGTACTGATAAAAGTAAAGGCGTTTGGATTAAACCGCTCTGAACTTATGATGCGCGAGTACGAAGGAAATGCGCCTTACATCAATCTGCCAAGAGTTCTTGGAATTGAATGTGTGGGCGAAATTGCCGATGTTTCGGATAGCACATTCAGAAAAAGACAAAAAGTTGTGGCGCTAATGGGCGGTATGGGACGCTCCTTCGATGGTAGTTATGCCGAATATGCATTGATTCCGACAAAGAATGTTTTTACGGTTGAAACTGACCTCCCGTGGGAAGAACTGGCTGCCATTCCTGAAACGTATTTTACGGCCTACGGCTCACTTTTTAGCAGCCTGCAATTGTCTCCTGAAGATATTTTACTCGTTCGGGGAGGAACAAGCGCTGCCGGATTATCAGCAATTCAGCTTGCCAAAAGCATCGGTGCCACTGTGCTGGCTTCTACCAGGAAAACACATAAACGCGAACTACTAATTAATCAGGGAGCTGATCATGTGCTGATTGATGATGGCACGTTAAAAAGCCAGTTGCTCAATCTCTATCCCAACGGGATAACTAAAGTGTTGGAATTGGTTGGTCCGGCTACACTGGCCGAATCGTTGAGCATGGTCAAACTTCATGGAATTGTATGCGTCACCGGAATTCTGGGAAAAAAGGGAACCATCGAAAATTTCTACCCCATCAAGGATATTCCTTCAGGAGTTTACCTTACCGGTTTTTCGAGCAACAATCCGACCCAGCAAATCATGGACGACATTTTCAGCCGAATCAAAAAGCATAAACTAAAACCAGCTATTGCCAAAGTATTTGCCTTGTCTGAAATCGGCCAGGCTCACCGCCTGATGGAGAATAATGAAGCCAACGGGAAAGTGGTCGTCCAAACTAGTTAGGAATACTGTCGTTCGGAATCTTTTGAAAAATACTCTAATACCGTCATCTGAAAAAAAGACTAATAGATATGTCAGCGATAAAAGAAGAGAATAAAAGAAAAGTTACCACGTATCGTTTAAAAGAAATGAAGGAGCGTGGAGAAAAAATATCAATGCTCACGGCCTATGATTACTCAATGGCCTCGATTATAGATCAGGCTGGCATGGACGTCATTTTGGTTGGCGATTCTGCATCAAATGTGATGGCCGGAAACACAACTACCCTTCCCATGACACTTGATCAGATTATTTATCATGGATGTTCAGTAATGAAAGCGGTTAAACATGCTCTGGTTGTGGTTGATATGCCATTTGGTACTTGTTCGGGAAATCCTGAAAAATCGCTGGAAGCCGCCATACGAATAATGAAAGAAACCGGAGCAGACACCTTGAAAATTGAAGGTGGCGAAGAAATCATCGAAGACATTCGGAAAATCGTTAATGCTGGAATACCTGTAATGGGGCACCTCGGATTAATGCCACAATCGATAAACAAATATGGTACGTATACTGTAAGAGCAAAAGAACAAGCGGAAGCTGAAAAGTTGATCAGTGATGCTTTACTGCTCGAAAAAGTGGGATGTTATGCAATAACTTTTGAAAAAATACCAGCAAAGTTAGCAGGTGAATTAACATCAAAATTAACCATCCCAACAATTGGAATTGGCGCAGGGCCAAATGTTGATGGACAGGTTTTGGTTATGCACGATATGTTAGGCATCACGAAGGGATTTTCACCTAAATTCTTAAGACGATATTCAGATTTACACACAATTATTTCTGACGCAGTTTCAAATTATATAAAAGACGTAAAGGCTGCTGATTTTCCAAATGAAAATGAATCCTATCATTGATCAAAATAACTTACATAAATCTTAAGTCGTATGAGAACAAAAATTTTACTCAGAGCAATTGTAATCGTTATTCTAACAACGATACAAACTGTAGCTTATTCTCAAAGTTCAATTGAGTTTTTCATTAATGAAATTAACGGCAACGACCAAAAACCGGGAACTAAAGAACAACCTTTAAAAACATTAAATAAGGCTGCCGATCTGGTCAATCTGGCCAATGGGAAAGGTGCTATTACGGTATATCTTTCGGAAGGCATTTATGGTTTGGACGCTACTGCTACTTTTCACCCGGCGAACTGGCATTTCACCAAAGAGCAGCGACTGACTATCAGGGCTGAAGTTTTACCGGATGACGCCAATTGGGACCCCGGAAAAATGCCGGTGATTGTTTCAACAATGCCTTTAAATTTTAAGCCTTATGGGAATAACGATCCACTTGGCGGAACCTCGTACGGAATTCAGATTGAAACTGAACATGTAACCATTCAGGGCTTGCGGGTTTTGGGCACTCCTGTACACGAAAGACCTAAAGACGGTATGGTGAGAAGAAATTATCCGATTGTTCGTGAAGGCCGGAATCTTGATGATTTGCGCATTACCCAATGTTTGTTCATGGGCGACAGGCAAGCCATTCCAAACCACCTGGCAATATTGGCCAGCGGACAAGGCGTGGTCGTTGACCATTGTATCTTCTATCATTGTAAAGATGCTGTTGTTTTTTGGTTTTCGGATGAACCTGCAAAAAATTGCGAAGTACACCACAATCTTTTCATAGGCAATTACGGCGCAAATGTTTGGTCGTGGTCGGCCGCTGAAGATTTAAAATTCTACAACAATGTAGTAACCGACACCAATGTGTTCTGGATTTTAAACAGAGATGAAAAAACTTCATTCTCGCTTTCAAACTCATTAATTTCAGGATATACTGAACTGGTGGACAAAGGCGGTGGACCTGCTGGTTTTGGAGAAAAAGCTGATCCGGCAAAATTGAAACTTGGTAAAGATGTCATCCTGAAAAAGGAAGGCAAATTGCAAATAGAAGAAGACCAAACCAAACGTAACTATCTTCATTTAGTATCAGGAACTCCAGGTTCCGAACTGAAAGCCGGACTTTTCAATCAATAAGCGATTAACTCTCATTTTCGAGAATAGATTTATAACAATTAAACACTTAAAAATTAAAATTATGCCACATGTAGTTGTAAAAATGTATCCGGGAAGCTCGGAGGAACAAAAAAACAAACTAAGCGAAGAAATTACAAAATCGATTATGACCATTGTAAACAAGCCAGAAGGTGCAGTTTCGGTTGCAATTGAGGAAGTTGCCGAGAATGAATGGATGGATAAAGTTTATGATGCAGAAATTCGTCCGAACCTCGAAAAATTGTACAAAAAACCAGGCTATTAAAATTAAATAAGATGAAAAAATTAGTTCTATTACTTGCCATTATTGGCTTGACAAGCATTTCGTTTGCTCAACAAAAATCGGAACCCATGAAAAAAACAGTAGTTGCCCGACTTACCATCAAGAAAGAAGCTGTTGAAAACTTTGTTCAATTTGCTCAGAAGATAGTGGAAGAAACCAGGAAAGAGACTGGATGCATTTCCTATGGTTTATACAAAAATACCTTTGGAAAGGAAGCTGAATTTGTATTTTATGAAGAATATAAAGATCAGGCTGCATTGGATTTCCATAACAAATCGGAACATCTAAAACAGTTCTTTGGTCAAATCACCCCACTTCTTGCTGGTGCTCCGATTGTCGAGGTATTTTAAATTGTTTTTATCATTATTAAATAAATCAATTCATTAAAAATTATATAGTTATGAAATCATTAAAAGTATTATTCCTTGCATTGACATTAACGTTCGTTTCAAACATCGTAACTAACGCACAAGAAAAAGCAGCGGAAGCTACCTCAAAAGTGAATAAACTCACCGTGCTTTGGTATAGTGGCGATCAAATGGTGGCAGAGCGTGTGGCTTTGATGTATACCGGGGTCGCAAAGCAGTACAAACTCTTTGATGATGTATCCGTAATTATTTGGGGACCATCAGCAAAACTGGTAGCCGAAAACAAGGAGATTCAGGCAAAAGTTAAAGAAATGATGGGACTTGGCATTAAAGTAAATGCCTGTGTTACCTGCGCCAATTTATACGGAGTAAGCGACCAGTTAAAAGCGCTGGGCATTAATGTCGATATTATGGGAATGCCACTTACCAGTGCTTTAAAAGCTGAGGATACCGTTGTTTTGAGTTTCTAATTGACTTCTATGATAGTTTTTCAATCAGGAGTTGCCCAATAAACTGATAATCAATTCCTGATTGAATATTTAAATACCTGGAAATCTTATGCCCATAAATTTAATCCCGATGAAACTTAAGCATACAATTTTTACACTGGTTATTGCCTTGCTGGCGTTAACCAGTGCAACATTTGCTCAGGAACAACATAGATATTTTACTACCTCTGACGGTGTTAAATTACACTACCGTGTTTCGGGGTCCGGCACACCTTTGGTGATCTTTCCAGGCTATGGACAAGATGCTTCGGGCTTCAAAAAAAACTATCCTGAACTCGACAAACAGTTCACCGTCTATTGCCTTGATTATCGGGGACACGGAATGTCCGACCTGCCCGAATATGGCTTTCACATTGAGCGCCTGGCTATGGATGCTGCTGAAATGATTAAGGATGCCTGCATCGGTAAGTTTTACCTCTTCGGCCATTCAATGGGTAACACTGTGGCCTGGTGTTATTTCTCGATGTTCGGGCAAGATCAGGTTCTCAAATACATCCTGGGCGACGAAGCTCCCTGCCTTATCAGCAATCCGGATTGGACTGACAATGAAAATGAAGCTTTTACCGGTAGCCACGAGCGTCGCGAGTTGTATACTGCATTTAAGTTTATTGGACAGGGTGAGAATAATATTCTCAAAAAGAAGATGATGAGAAGGCTTTTGCTGGATCATTTAGCTAACGATTGGCGCGATATTATTCCAACCATTCATGTTCCTACAATGATCATTATGGGAGGCAAAAGCCATTTCGCTTCACAACCGCTTTGGGATTGGTTACACACCAATATAAAGAATTCAAAGCTTGAGATTATGCAAGATGCCGGTCATGGATTTTATGATTCGCATCCAGAAATTTTTAATAAGCTGACAATCGAATTTCTGAAGAAATAATAAAAGTTGCAGCATCAAAAAATAAGCGAAATGAGCAAATATTTCCTGACATTGATTTTATTGGCTTTTCTCAGCTTGACAGCCAGATCGCAGTATAGTGGATTAATTATCAAAGATTTGCTGCGTACAGACACAACTTCTATCGGTCAGAAAATTACTTATCCTGATTTTAACGATCCGGAAGTCACCATGCTAAAAGTCACGATTCCCCCGGGAAAATCAACTGGTTGGCACAAGCACAACATTCCGGTTTTTGCCTATGTCGTAAAAGGTACACTGACTGTGGAACTTGAAGATCATCGGGAAATAAAATTCAAGGAAGAATCGACTTTTGCTGAAATGCGCGATACTTACCACAATGGGACAAATAAGGAAGATACTGATTTGATATTGATAGCCATTTATATGGGTGTAAAGGGTCAAAAACTCTCGATCATGAAGGAAAACCAACCCCAGTAAAGGATATAGAATTGGGTTTAAAACAAATAAATTAACCACTAAAGAAATAAAAATGAAAAGAAATAAAACATTGATGTTTAAATTGTTTGTGTTGATCATGTTCGTGCAAACAGTTGTTTTCGCTCAAGGCACTAAAGAGATTTTTATTAATGCCAATTCAGGGAATGATCAAAATGCCGGAACGAAAGAAAGTCCCCTGAAATCGTTAAGCGAAGCTGCTAAAAAAGTAAATACTCTGGAAGGTAAAGGTGCCATAACAATTTACCTCTCGAAAGGCGTGTACGGTATGGCTGAAACAGCCAAGTTTACTGCAGAAAAATGGCAATTTTCCGAATCCGACCGTTTGACTATCCGTGCTGAAAAATTACCGGACGATGCAAGCTGGAATCCGGGCGATATGCCTGTTATGGTATCAACAATGCCATTCGATATTGAAGAAAAGAATGACAAAAAAGAGCTTATTGGAGCATTTAATTATGGCATCCTCATTGAAACAAGCCATGTTACCATTCAGGGATTGCGTATCATGGGCGAACCGGTACACGAAAGTCCGTTTAAAAATATTTTAATCAGAAATTATCCGATTGTTTGGGATGGTAAAAATCTGGAAGATTTCAGGGTAACCCAATGTTTGTTTTTAGGAAACAAAATTGCGCTTCCTAATCATTTAGGCATTCTTTCTGCCGGAAGGGCTTTGGAAGTCGATCATTGTGTGTTTTATGGTGTAAAAGATGCTGTGGTTATGTGGAATACACCTGCTGACAAATCAAAAATGCACCACAATCTTTGTGTTAACACCTATGGAGCAATGGTTTGGACCTGGTCAACCACTGAAGATTTTAAATTCTACAACAACGTGATGAGTAATGTAAACGTAATCTGGGTCTTGAATAAGGATGCAAAAAATACGTTTGCCATCGAGAATTCCATGTTTGTTGGGTACAACGAATTAGTAAACAAAGGCGGTGGCGCAGCAGGTTTTGGTGAAAAAGCAGATCCTTCTAAATTGAAACTCAGCGATAATGTTGTTCTAAAGAAAGAAGGCAGTTTGCAAATAGTAGAAGATCCCACCGACCGCAACTACCTGCATTTGGTGCCGGGCACAATGGGTTCAAATTTAGGAGCTGGTTTGTTTACCAAATAGAAAAAACATCTTTAAACGAGACAACCAATGAAAAAAAATGCGTTGCTGTGGCTATTGTTCCTGTTCATCTTTTCAAACCTATCGGTTGGCCAAAAAGTCATTGAATACAATTTGGCTGATTTGCACAGAAGTGGTCAACTAATTGCAAAAAACAGGGTGATTACGATAGAAAAAGATAACAATGGTGAATTTATCCGGTTAGGTAAGGCGATGGTTGGATCTGCGATTCTTCTGCCCGCTGATGATTTTAAAAGAGGAAAAATTGAAGCATTGGTCCGGGGAAAAGACATTTTTCAAGGAAGCTTTGCAGGTCTGGCTTTTCATGCCCAGAGTGACAGTATTTTTGATTTGGTTTATTGCCGTCCGTTTAACTTCCAGACCTCGGATTCATTGCGCAGGATTCACATGATTCAATATGCTTATTTTCCAAAATTAGACTGGCAGGTACTTCGGGTAAAGTACAACAGCATTTACGAAAAAGGTATTGCGAATCCGCCAAAAGCCGATGAGTGGTTTAAACTAACGCTTGAGGTGGACGAAAAACAGGTAAAAGCATATATTAACGATTCAAATACACCTACATTGGTGGTTGAAAAACTTAATCAAATTTCAACTGGGAAAGTTGGTATATTTGGATTAAATGCTGATTTTAAATCCATTAAAATTGAATACAAATAAGCAGATTATGAAACTATACCGATTTTTATTCATTGGCGCTTTAGCTTTTAGCGCACTAAAGCTAAACGCTCAGGTTATCAGGTTTGAAAAAGATAAGCTGGAACCAAATCAGGTTTCCATGTCGGTTGAGAAACTGCAAGGAAAAGAGGTAATTAAGGTCACGAAAAACAAGGAAATAAAAGAAGTTGACCAGCCTACATTTGTGAAAATCAAAGGAACAAATTTTCATAACGGTACTATCGAAGTATCGGTATTGAGCAGGCTCTTGCCCGATGCTGATCAGCTTGCCCGTGGGTTTATTGGACTGGCTTTCAGAATTAATGAAGACAATTCTAAATTCGAAAGCATTTACATTCGCCCGACCAATGCCCGTGCCGACGACCAGGTCAGAAGAAACCACTCCATTCAGTATTTTTCATTTCCTGATTATCCTTTCATGAGAACCCGGAAAGAAACACCTGAAAAGTACGAGTCATATACAGATATGGCACTCAATGAATGGATTAAAATCAAAATCACCGTTAAAGATGCCAAGGCTCAGTTGTTTATAAATGATGCTGCCCAACCCAACTTAATTGTCAACGATTTAAAGCACGGAGCTGATTCTTCCGGTGCTATTGGTTTGTGGGTTGATGTAGGTACTGAAGGCTATTTCGCTGATTTAAAGATTTCGAACTAAGTTTAATTTTCACTGACCATTTCTGATGGACAACCTGGTTTATCTGCTGGAAAAATTGATGGAGGCACTACCTGAGTATAAGCATATTCAGATACCCGACAATCGTAATGAGAAAAGAAGATTAATGCGATCATTGATGAATATTCTATCTCCGCAGGAAATGGGTGCCGATTTCTTTAAAATTCAGGATGAAGAACTTCAGGCTCAACGTGTGGAAAAAGGAGTTGTTGATTTAAGCAGCATTAAATCGACCCGTAAAAATCAGCGGTTTAAATTGTGGCAGGGCGATATTACAAGGCTAAACACCGATGCCATTGTTAATGCGGCGAACAGCCAGTTGTTGGGTTGTTTTGTTCCGTTGCACCGTTGTATCGACAATGCCATTCACTCGGCTGCCGGTATTCAGTTAAGGCTCGAGTGCAACGAAATTATGAAGAACCAGGGAAGTCTTGAACCAACGGGAACAGCAAAAATAACCAGTGGCTATAACCTCCCTGCTAAATATGTCCTTCATACCGTTGGGCCAATTATCAAAACTGAAAAAGCAACCACTAAAGAAGAAATGCTACTGGCTTCTTGTTACCGGTCATGCTTGCAGTTGGCCGAAGAAAAGCGACTCAAAAGTCTCGCGTTTTGTTGCATATCAACCGGCGAATTCAGGTTTCCGAACCAGAGGGCGGCCGAAATAGCCATTAGTACTGTGGAAAACTATTTCCAATCAGTTCAGGAAACATCATTGGAAACCATTGTATTTAATGTGTACAAAGATTTGGATTTAATGATTTATGAATATCTGTTAGGCAATTAAGCATGGAGAATTACACCCACCGAATAAAACAAGCCCATTTGGCTATTCACGAAGCTGATTTTGTGGTGATTGGCGCTGGAGCCGGACTTTCTGATGCTGCAGGAATAAAATACGTCGGGCCAAGGTTTACTGAAAACTTTCAGCCATTTATCGAGAAATACCATTTTACTGATTTATATACCTCAAGTTTTTACCCGTTTAAAACCGAGGAGGAACGGTGGGCATATTGGGCAAAACACATCAGTTTAAACCGTTACAAAATTGGGGCAACACAACTTTATAAGGATTTACTGAAACTAGTTCAGCATAAGGAATATTTTGTGATCACCACTAATGTAGAAAGCCAGTTTCAAAAGGCAGGTTTTGACCCCAAACGCACCTTTTGCGTTCAGGGCGATTACGGCTATATGCAATGTGCAAATGCCTGCCATTCGAGGCTCTATTACAACGAGGAATTAGTGTCGGAAATGATTGAAAAAACAACCGATTGTAAAATTCCAGCCGAATTGGTGCCCCATTGCCCGGTCTGCGGTGGGTCGATGGATGTCAACCTTCGTAAAGACGGATATTTTGTTCAGGACGAAAACTGGGAACTTTCAAACAAAAGGTATTCAGCATTTTTGAGAAAGGTAGGACACGGGAAAATAACACTTCTCGAATTGGGCGTCGGTTTTAACACGCCTGGAGTTATCCGGTATCCTTTTGAAAACTTGACCTATCGAAATGAGATAGCTACTTTAATTCGCCTGAATAAAAATCATCCTTTTGGGCCGACAGAAAACGAAAAACGAACCATTTCATTTACAGAGGAAATGGACACAGTAATAAACAAGCTCAACGAGAAATACGATGCACGATATATGGAATCCCTGGCACGGTTGCACTAAAATAAGTGAAGGATGTCAAAATTGCTACATGTACTTTCTGGATCGCGTCAGAAATAAAAACGGTGCCGAAATTTTCAAAACCAAATCAGGCTTCACCTATCCGTTGCAGAAAGACAGAACAGGCGCCTATATTATCAAATCCGGAGAACTGATTCGGGTTTGTATGTCGTCTGATTTTTTTCTGGAAGAAGCCGACGAATGGCGTAATGAAGCATGGGAAATCATGAAAAAGCGCAGCGATGTGAAGTTTTTTCTATTGACCAAGCGGCCGGAAAGAGTTGCAAAATTATTACCGAAGGATTGGGGCGAAGGATGGGACAACATATTTTTCAACGTAACCTGTGAAAATCAACGACGAGCCGACGAACGCATTCCTATTCTTTTGGACTTGCCATTCAAGCACAAAGGAATCATGACTGCGCCTTTGATCGGGAAAATAAGCATCGAGCAATATCTCGAAAGCGGCCAGATTGAGCAGGTTATTGCAGGGGGCGAAAACTATGATGGGACCCGTCCCTGTCATTTCGACTGGATTAAATCGTTAAGGCAACAATGCGAAAAGCACAACATAACCTTCTGTTTTATCGAAACCGGAACAAACTTTGTTAAAGATGGAAGATACTTTCGCATTCCCAAGAAGATATTACAAAGCGAAATGGCTTTTAAATCGAACATCAATTTCAGAGGAAAAACCATTGATTTTCAGCTTAAAGATCAACGAGGTTTGCTTATCGATAAAAATAAACTTTACACTCCTCAATACCGAAAGCAGTGTGAAAGATGCGGTGCTAAACTTATCTGCAATGGGTGTAGCAACTGTGGTAGATGTAACTAATTGATTAGTAAAATTGCATAATATTTAAGATGACTATTGCTTATGCTGAATTTGTTCAACCCTTTCTTTAATTTCTAGCTCATATTCCTCCACTTTCTGACGAATCGCTCTGATCTTGTTTTTGTCTCTTTGATAGTGGAAAACGTCTTCAAGTTTCTTCATATTTACTGGACTAATCCCATTGGTTGATTTTATATATCTGTATTTTAAATCATTATCTTTTAACTCACTGTTCCTGTTCCACTGCCAAAGATTACCACCAAAAGAAAGTAAAATCACTAACCCCATCGAAATTATTGTTAGAGCTGCTTTGCTGTTTCGAAAATCAACGGTAAAGACGTGTTCTTTACGAATAACCACATTTTGCTGAGATTTTATCTGGTTGATTTTTTCATCAATTGGTTTGATGGCCGATTCCATTTCAGTAACCGCTTTACTGAAATTCGCGTTGATCATATTTATTGAATTGGCAGCAATCTGTCCCAGGTTCTCAATTTGTCTTTTTGAAAACTGAGGCTGATTGAGCTTAGCTTTCAATACCTCGATTAGTGATATGAGCTCCTCCGAATTTACAGTTGAATCCGTTTGGTCGTCTGGAGTTGCATTTTTGTTCAGCTCATCTATTTTTTGTTTTAATTCCTCGAACAGGGCATAAACTGCTGAAGAATCCATCTTACTGCTTCCCATAAATATTGATTTTAATATGATTACAATCTGTGCCGGTGTTGGTCACCTTTCTTCTTTATTCGCCGTTGGGCTTCAGCTCTTAAGAAGTTGGCCTCGTTTTCATCGTAATGAGATGGAGTGTTCAGAAGATCGAACAATCCGCCCAAAACAAAAGCTGCGTTTTCAAGTCCTGCAGCAAAGTCCATTGTATTGTCCACCCAGTTTATTTGATCCGATGGGTTTGGAGCTGAATGATGCAGGCTTTCGTTATGGTGTTGTTTTTCATTTAAATACAACTGGTAATTGATTTTTGAAAAACTGCAAGCCCGGTCAATCTTGGAACCATTGAACTCATACCCATTCTTTCCAAACCGGACTCCCTGGATTTTATCTGTATTTCCGTTTTTTCGGAATTCAATCGTAATACCTGACTGAAGTAATTCCGATTTTAATTCCTTCCAGTTTTTGCATTCTGGAATAGCATTTTTTATGGCGTGGTATATTTCGTATTTGGTTTTATCCGGCTCTTTTAGCCGGTTTTCTTTTACGTTCTCTTTGCCTGAAGCAATATACAGGCCGTACTTTTTGGTTAGCTCCATACAAATCCTGGTGTTTCGCAGCTTCTCGTTCTGGTCAGAAATCCGTTTCCCGTTGTTGTCGATCCGGTTAATCACGATATGGATATGCGGATGGTCGGTGTCATGGTGCCGGGCAATAATGTACTGTGTGTCCCGGTATCCCATCTTTTCCATGTATTCCAGTGCCATTCCAGCCATAAACTGATCGGTCAGTCTGTTTTTATCCTGGACAGAAAAGTCCAGAGAAATATGCGCCACTGGCTTTGCTATTTTCGGGTTCAGCTTTTTCTGGGCAACAAAACTTTGAATAATTGATTCTTTGTCCTTCAGTCTAACTCCTTCAGCATAAAGCAAATGAGAATGGTCTTTCTCCAGAACATAGTTAACCACGCCACGAAACCCATGTCCTTGTACAATCTTAGCAATCATCTTCGATCATTTTGATTACGTTATCCAACCGCTCATTTAATGAAAGGCATTGCCTGTGTACATCGAAATACCCGGCAGCATTGGCCCGGTGAGCAACCTGGTTAACGTTGTTGGCCATGCCGCTGAGTTGCCGTATATATCCCATCTGCTCCGATGTTAGGTGTTGTTTTACTACACTCGACCGGATACAAAGTCGGATAAATTCGCTCCGGTTAATCCCGGCATCCCGTGCTTTGGCTTTTAAGGTATAGTATTCTTCAGTGTCCATCTTGATCGTGATTTTATAACCCTTCTTTTCGGCAGGCGCTTTGGGTGGCCTGCCACCAATATTTCTGTTTTTGATTGTTCTCATGTTTTGAATTTTAAATGTTCAGATTAGACCGGCGGGATGTTTTTTTGCCTCGCAGAGCAAGGTATCGGGCAGACCGATACACAAACTCATACTTTTACCACAACATTTAAAACAATAGGATTATGGGAGAGGTAATGAGTATCGTTCACAAACCTGCAACATCGAATAATCCGTTGTATGCATAGCAAGATTATACCTGCCTCTGCCCATTG
>JAQUIJ010000043.1 GCA_028683385.1 Prolixibacteraceae bacterium
GTATTCTAGCAACTACAAAAGATATAAGTGATGCAGATTTCCAAGCAGGGAATTATAAGTTTAGTGGAGATTCAACTGCATCAGTTGTAAATATGGGAACAATTGAAGCTAGTGATAATGGATATGTAGCACTATTAGCAAATAAAGTATCAAATGATGGGACGATAAAAGCTTATAAAGGGACAGTTCATTTAACAGGTGCAAGTGAAGCTACAATAAACCTAAATGGAAATTCAATAGTATCTTTAACAGTAAATAAAGGTGTATTAGATGCTTTAGTTGAAAATAAAGGTGCTGTAATTGCAGATGGTGGGAAAATCTACCTAACAACAAATGCAGTAGATGAGCTTTTAAAAGGTGTAGTAAATAATACAGGAATAATAGAAGCAAATTCTGTTGATGATATTTCTGGGGAAATTATTCTTTTTGCTCATGGTGGAACAGCAAATGTTGGTGGAAAATTAGATGCTTCAGCTCCAAATGGTGGTGATGGTGGTTTTATTGAGACTTCTGGAAAAACTGTAAATATTCAAGCTGACAGTTTTGTTAGCACAAAATCATCTACTGGAAAAACAGGTACTTGGCTAATCGACCCAAATGATTTTGTGGTTGCTGCAACAAATGGAAACATGACAGGAACGCAATTACAAACAGCATTGGCAAGTAACAATTTCATTATTGAAACAACAACGATGGGTGATGATGGTGGAGTTGGACAAGGCGATATTTTTATCAATGATGCAGTTTCTTGGAGTGCAAATAAGCTGACATTAAAAGCACAACGACATATAAATGTAAACGCAGTTATGAGTATGTCTGGTACGGCATCTATCGATATGGGATATGGATGGAATGGAACAACTTATGGAAATGCAGTTAGTGGTGTGGCATCAGGTATCAATATGGGCTTTAATAGCACATACACAGGTTATGCTGGTAAAATCAATATAACAGCTCCAAGTACAAATGCAGTAACGATTAATGGTAATAGTTACACTATTATAAGTGATGTAGCAGGATTAAACAATCTTGCTGCAAATAAGAGATATGTGGTTGCTTCTGATATTGATGTATCATCTATAGCCGATTGGACTGGCAAATCGCTAACTTATACAAGTTTTGATTTAAATGGTTTTGGACATGTAATTTCAGGATTAACAAGTACAACTAACGGTTTAATTAATTCATTAGTAAAAGGAACGGGAACTGTAACTGCTTCTATAGAAAACATAGGGCTGGATAGCTTGAATGTCAATTCTACCAATACCAGCGCTGGCAGTATAGGTGGACTCATAGGTTCTGCTGAAAATGTGACTATTAAAAACTCATTTGTTTCTGGTAGCGTCCGTGGTAGCTATGATCGTGTAAGTGGACTGGTGGGTCTTTTGTATGCTCATACTGTAAATGGTGCAGGTATTGATAACTCTTTTACAAAAGGAACGGTTACAGGTACAAATAATGGTGGAGGAATAGGCGGTTTGGTGGGTTCGACCGGTGGAAATATTTTATTAATAAACTATAGTTTTTCTGAATCTACAGTATTGGGTAGTGCTTATGAAGTAGGTGGTTTAATAGGTAGTTTAGGCAATGGAAACGGGAGCATATCAAACTCATATTGGAAAGGAGTGAGTGTTACTGGTAATACGACAGTGGGTGGATTAGCTGGTACAAACAATGGAAATATTAGTAACTCTTATGCAGCAGGTAGAGTAACCGCAGTTTCGGGTGGAGGAAATGGTCTTGCTGGAGGTACAGTATCAAATAGTTATTTTGTCACATCACTTAATAGTAATGCAGGAAGTATGGGTGACCAAGCAAATGCCAAAGCCGATCCAGCGGCACTAGTGACTACTATGGGTTCATCGTATGAGCTACTCTCAGGCAATACGCTACCAACACTAAAATCAAAATATGCCACTTCAAGCATAACAGCGACACCATTGATAGCGCCAACACCAACGCCAACACCAACACCAACGCCAACGCCAACACCAACACCAACACCAACGCTGACACCAACGCCAACACCAACGCCAACGCCAGAGCTAACGCAAGAGGTAATAAAACCAGTTATTAAAACAAATAAAGATGTTGATAAAGTAATAACTTCTATTACAAATCAACAACAAGTTAATGTTAAATTACCAACTATTGTAACAGATGTAAAAATTGCAAATAACATTGTTGCTCCAAGTATAAATAGTAGTTCAATAACAAATAACTCTTTATCATCAAATAATAGTTTTGCAACAAATATGTTTAAAAAACTAGATGTATCTGCTGGTGAAAGTTTATCATTAGTTTCAACACCAGTTGAAGGAGTAGTTAGTGAAAAAATAACTATGAATGATTTACAGTCATTAAAAAATTCACCAGCGAATGATTCAAATAATGTAAATGGTTCATCAGAGGTAAGAGTATCTTTAGGTAATGGTTCAATAGTAGAACTTGTAAATGGGGGAGTAACTTTACCAACAGGTGTAGAACAAGAGTTTTATGTACAAAAAACAGATTCAAAAAATAATAATGGAGCAAACTAATGAAAAAATTATTAACATTATCAATCTTAACAGCTAGTTCATTACTAGCTGCTACACCAAATGTTGATACAATTCAAAAATCAATAACTGTACCAAATGAAGTACAAAAAGAGAAAGCTCCTTTAATAGAATTAAGTGGCAAAGAAAAATATGTTCCTGTAATGAAAGATGACAAAAGTGGTAAAAAGTTATTAATAAAAGATTTTGAAATAACAGGTAATCAAAGTTTAACTAGTGATGATTTAAAAAATGAAATAAATTCTTTTATAAATAAAGAGTTAAATTTTGCAGAACTTCAAGAAGTAACTTCTATTATTACAAAAAAATATAGAGAAAAAGGTTATTTTGTAGCACGGGCTTATATT
Source organism: Prolixibacteraceae bacterium (assembly GCA_028683385.1). GTDB lineage: Bacteria > Bacteroidota > Bacteroidia > Bacteroidales > Prolixibacteraceae > Aquipluma. The sequence continues at coordinate 2,906 of JAQUIJ010000043.1, forward strand.
CCAGTTCAAGATTTAAAGCAAAATAATGGTGTATTTAAAATTGCTGTGATTGAAGGAAATTATGGAAAATTTAATTTAACAAATAAATCATTAGTAAAAGATTCAATAGTTCAAGATATGTTCGATGATGCAAAAGATAGAGGAAATGTTGTAAGTACTGATACCCTTGAAAGAGCAATGCTTGTTATAAATGATACTCCAGGAGTTGTTGTTTCTAAAGCTGAGGTAAAACCTGGTACTGAAGTTGGAACTAGTGATTTTATAGTTGAAACACAAGCTAGTAAAGCTTTTGGTGGATATATTGTTGCTGATAATTATGGAAGTAAATATACTGGTAAAAATAGACTAATGTCAGGATTTGATTTAAATTCTCCTTTTGAAATAGGGGATAAATTGTCTTTAAGTGGATTGATAAGTAATGGAGCAGATTTAAAAAACTATAAAGTAGCTTATAATGCGCCTTTAATGGCAAATGGTTTAAGAGGTGAAATCTCTTATGCAAATAC
>JAQUIJ010000044.1 GCA_028683385.1 Prolixibacteraceae bacterium
GGGATGGTGATGGTTACGTGAAAGTATGGAACGGCAAGGAGTTCCTTGCGCCGTTTGGCCAGCCACCTATTGGTGTCGGCACCGTGGCACTTGGGGCAGTTGCGGTTTTTGCAGGAGTGGTAGGAGTGGTAGGAGTATGCCTGTGGAAATTTGGTCAGCGGCCATTATGCCAAAAAGTTCCCTTATCGGTTTCACTCCAACCTTGTATGTATTCCAAGCTTTGCACTGAACAATTCCTTTAAAATTTTCATCACTGGGCTTTCTTACGTGAATATCAACTCCTCCGTCAGCTCCGACGTTGGTTTCCTGTGCCACGTATCCAGCCATTTTCAAGTATTCAGTGCAAATTTTTTCAAATCGTTTCCATTCAATTTCTTTTAAAATGGATACATCCCAGTCGCGATTAATCGCCTCTTGAGTCTCTTGGGGGCTCTGTCTCCTGATGTACGAAGAATCAAAATTAGGTTGTTGTTGATAGTCGCAGTCTGCTCTCTGCTGCCCCGTTACTTCCGGCTCAACATACACTTGGGGTGGTCGCCTCTCGTTGTGCAGACTGTTATTGAAGGATGGCGACCTAAGTTCCGCCGTTTGTTTTTGATTTGGCTTTAAGGCTTTAATAAGCAGGTATACCAGCAACCCGAAGGAAACCGTAATCACGATAAATAATATTATTGAGATTGGACTGGCGGCGCGGATTTTCTGAATTATCACGGAAATGACAAAGAACATTAGTATTGCTATGCCTATCAACAACTGTTCCGGTGAACCACCTCTCCTAGCCATCGTTAACCTTTTCTTTTGATTTATTCTTTGCGACCAACGGGCATGAAGTTGACCCGCCGGTTTTGTTTTTGGCGGGTCTAACTTTCTGGTTGGAAATTTGCCTTTCTTGCCTGCATTTTCTTTCTTTTTGAATGCTTCTGGTGGGATCTTTAACTGCAGTATTTCTAGGCAAGTTCTACTTTCAATCGTTTTCCAAGTGCCAGAGCTGCCCTTTCGAGTGTCTGTAATGTTACGGAAACATTACCTGGGTCGAGCAATCTGTCCAGTGCCGAGCGGCTTGTCTGCATCTTGTGTGCAAGCGCAGTTTTTGAGAGGTTTGATTTCTGCATCTCTTGTTCAATTTGATACGCGACAATCCGCTTGATTGCTGTTGCTTCTACATCCGCCAACAAGCCTTCCTCTTGCAGAAAATCGTCGAAGTTTGATCCTGTGTGAATGTTACTCATGGTTTACTCCTCCAATAATTGCCTAACCTTGTCCTTGCTGTTTTGAGTTCGTTTTGTGGTGTCTTATTTGATTTTTTGATGAATCCATGAAGCAGAATCATCTGGCATCCATCAACTGTGAATAAAACCCGTGCTATGCCGTCAGGCAATGATGAGCGGACTTCCCACAGGTTTTTGTCCATTTTTCTGATAAGCGGCATTCCCAAAGGCCAGCCAAGTTGTGCTGTTTTGATGTCTTCACCAATAATTCGCTTATCGTCTCTGGGGAGTTCTTTCAGCCAGTCGCGTACCGGTTCATTTCCGGCTTCGGTGCAATAAAAATTGACAGTAAGGATAAATTTGGTCTGTTCCATATCAAAAGTGTACCATAATTGGTGCAATCTTCAAGAAGAAAATGGCCGGAGTATTCCCGGCCAGATTTTAATAGGGAGAATGTCCCTCTTTTCTCCGCCGGTTTTTTGGGCGGGTCAAACTTTCTGGTTGGAATCATTAACTTTAAGTTTTGTCTGGCGTTAAGGGTTGCCCCTCTTTATTCCTTCCACTTTTGGTTTCCAATTGCAAGACCCAATGCTGATACACATAAATTAGCCACTAACCCAGTGCCTAAAAACAGGGCTGAAAATATAATACCAGGTACGTTTGCTGCTGGCTTGCTCTTTCGAAGTCTATGTGGCTTATTTGCCTCATTAAATATTTGAATATGTAACTCCATATCATTTTCATTGTATTTGGGATTTGTTGCTAAAAACGGTTTAGGCTCAATACCGTAAAACACACATTTCTTTACATATTTTATATATTCTAGGTCATTCGCTTCATTATATATCTGCTTATGTAACTCAAACTCCTCATCTGTCATTGCTCTACCGGGTTCGTCTTGAGGTGGTAAAGGTATAATGTCATATCGTTTACACATTTTTTTGTATTTTAAATACTCTAATGTCATTATATCAATCTCCTCTCTTTCACCTCTTCGTATTGTACGTCTGCTGTAAACAGTTTCAATGCTTTTCAAGGAACTCAGCAATTTTATTTCTCAAGTTGACCAAATTGTCATTCGAGACGGAATAAGAGAAGCTATAGCCGTTGTAGAGGATTACATTATTATTTTCCAGTACAACGGATTGTGCTTCTTTGCCCTCCATTAATTGGCAAAGTTTGCGAAGTACACCAAGCTCCTTATAGATTCGGTTAATTGAAGTGGCAAGTGTCTGATTCACTATTACAAACTTCTTTTTTCCGGACAGCACAATATTTTCTAGCCAGTTCAGATGGTCTCTGTTGAGCATGTCAAAGAAAAGTCTTTTGTCGCTTCCAGTGTTGCCAATTGTTGGCACATTCAATAACTCTACAAACGAGAAATGTTCGGCATCATCTGAGGTAAATTGCATTTTGTTAAAATTGAGGTGATATCGGACTCCACCTTTCCTTCTGTCGAAAGGATAATTGGGCAACAGAAATGGATGGTGTTTTTTGTGCTTCTTCCAAAATCCGATTCCGTCAAAATGATACTCTAAAATTTCGTGAAAGAATGGATGTGCGGAAATTTGAGGAGAATAGTTTGCGTCATTTCCAATGATTATTACCTTAGCCCTAGCTGGATCTTGCCCTTGGAATGGTTTTTCCATAAACAGCTTAACAAGTTCTGGCGAAGGATGCTTATCGTATTTCACAATGTTGTCATCGTATTTCATTCTGCCAACAGTTTCGCGAGGTAGTGGCAATCTTTAATCTGTATAAGTTTTTTCATCTGTCATCCTCTTTTGTCGTTCAACAAGTTAAGAGTTTATGTGGTGCGTAGCGCAGCGGAGCCACCACATAAAGTCAAGTTGAACTTGACCATCTCGGTTTAGTTTCCGCTGTCTGGATTTTTATCGGGATTTCTCAGGTTTTCGGTAG
>JAQUIJ010000045.1 GCA_028683385.1 Prolixibacteraceae bacterium
AAACACGGCTTATTCAATACTTATAGCTTTTCTGTTCAAGTATCTCATTGGCAAACTTACCGCTTTTAAATAGAGAAAGCGCCCCCCAGAGGGCATCAATGTGCCAGACCTACACATTTGACAAAATGTTAGGAACTCTTGGGGTTGGACCAAGTCAACAGCCTGAAATATCACAACTAATTGGCTGAAATAGCCCCTGTTTATGGCCTTAGAGTCACGTTTTTACCGGCAAAAAGGAACTTCTAAGAATGGCGAGAGCGAACCGACATCATATTCCAGGGCAGGTGTGGCACATAACTCACCGTTGCCACAAAAAGGAATTCCTCCTGAAATTCGCCAAGGACAGGCGGCGCTGGCATTCCTGGCATTCCTGGCTTTTTGAAGCCAAAAAGCGCTTTGACTTGAGAATACTCAACTACGTGGTCACTTCCAACCATATCCATCTGCTGGTAGTCGATAATGGGCCGGATGTCATCTCAAAGAGCCTGCAGCTGATCGCCGGAAGAACAGCCCAAGAGTTCAATCAACGCAAGGAACGAAAAGGAGCCTTCTGGGAAGACCGCTATCACGCTACTGCTGTTGAGCGAAATGAACACCTGATTCGCTGCCTTGTTTATATCGATCTCAACATGGTCCGTGCCGGCGTGGTAAACCATCCATCAGAATGGGAAATGAGCGGATTTAACGAAATTCAGAATCCACCCAAGCGGTATTGTGTGATTGACATGTCCGCTTTACGGAACTTTTGCGGATTTCAGGACTACGAGCAATTTGCAGAGCAGCATCGGCAGTGGATTCAAGAGGCAATCAGCAATGGCAAAGATCAGCGTGAAAGTTGCTGGACGGAGAGCATTGCCGTTGGCAGTATCGGTTTTGTTGAAGAGACAAAGTCCAAGCTTGGGATTATGGGAATGGGGAGAAGAATCGAAGAGCAAGAAACTGGACTATGTGTGCTGAGAGAGGAATTCGAACCTTATAGTGGCGTTTTTAACCCTGAAAACGAACGTTTAAGCCTGAATAATAGCTACATTTGGGATGTTTCCCCTGCGGATTAAGTAGGTTAGCTTGGTCCGACCCCGAGCAGAATTCTTCTGGTGAAACAATAGACGCTTCTGGCAAAACGCCTGATGGGAAATGGATAGATGCAAATACTGGTGAGATATTTGAAGGTCAAAAACACCGTGGTCATGTTTACGGTCACGAAAATAGGCGCATATTGAAAGAAGCAGAAGAAAAAGGGATGAGTCAAAAAGAACTTAATGACAAGGTGAACTCTCATCCCGAATGGTTTCAAATAGAGAAACCTTCAAATAACGTAAATCATAAATTTGAAAAACCGGGGATAGATTGATGCTAGAGAATAAATATATAAATGCAGTTTATTCAGAGAACATGGCAGCTTTATCAGAACTGAGTCCTAGTCAGATCAATGCTGTTGATAAAGATGGACGTAACCTCCTAATGCACGCTGTTTTAACTGTGTCACCAAATGATAAAGTAATCCAATTTTTAATTGATACTGGGATCAACATAGAACATCGAGACAAAGGGCAATCTTGGACAGCACTTCATTTTGCTGCACGTGATCAGAAAAATAACGTTGTTGAACTTTTATTAAGAAATGGCGCAATAGTTGATCCAATTGATACGTTTGGTAACACACCACTTTGGCGGGCAGTAATGACCTTTAGTAATGATCTAAGCGTCATTAAAAGCCTATTTGAACAAGGGGCAGATATTTCGAGAAAGAATAATACAGATGTATCACCATACGAGTTAGCACAACGCAGAGGAATAAACGAGCTCTTAGATTTATTTAGAGGTGAGAGGCAACCCAATAACCGGAAACCGCATACAACCTGTAAGTAAATTGAGTAAACGGTGGACAGGCTACTTTTCGGGACAGACGGAGGCAAATTGGAAAGCAAAACTGGGAAACTTCCAAGGGCACACATATGGATAAAGATGTTTGTAAGAATAAATTTTACAGTAGCGTGATGGAGTCGCTTCGAAAATTTCCAGAAGAATTTAATTGTTTTGATGAATTATGGAAAACCAATGATTATAGACTGGCTTATTTGGTTTTAGAGAAAATTATATCAACAAACAATATACAACTAACTGATTACTATAGAACAATTGATGAAGATTTTTACTGGCTATTTATTGAGTGATACAAAAAAATCGGGAGGCAAACGCCAGAATCGTGAAAACGGTGACAGGCTACTTTTACGGGACGAACGGAGGCTAATTGGAAAACAAACCTGAAGAAAAAGGAACCACGCCAGCCAGTTTCGTTGGAACTGTCTTTATCATTTATGCTGTCTGGATGAGTGCTATTGCAATTGCATCTATTACCACATTCAGCCCTTGGCACTTACTTCTGGTTGGAATGAGCGTAGCAATGGTAATAGCTGGAATAGGACTGCTCAAGCATAACTATTATGCCTGGCTTGTCAGTACGGTTTTCACTGCTATCAAGGTGGTGGTCGGAATTGCACAGATAATACTGAGCTTCTCCAAAGGTAATCCTGAAACCGGGTCGCAACTTGCGTCGCAGATGGGGTGGCCGCTGCTTATTGTCTTTTTGCTCTATCGCTCTCGGTTTGCCTGCACAAAGAAACATGGGAAGTCCGAGCTTCTTATCGAACTCAAACGAAATTTTCCCGCATTAATGGCGGTAACGATAACCGTTGCGACACTTCTCGTTGCTACTCTCTACGGCAATGGCGGGACGCTTCTGGTGCTCGGCCTGCCCCTGCTGGCCATCGAGTTCGGTGTGGTTTATCTCATCGGGTCAAATATGCATCGCCGGTGCGGTTGGAGTTGAAGATCCCAGAGGTGTCGCGTCTTCACTATTCATTTTTATGAAGAATGAAGACCTGACACTGTAAGGGCTTCTGTAGTTGGCATTGCACAGGACTATTGCGCCAACGAATTACATCTTTGTGCTAAAACAACAGATCAAACCATCTGGTACATCACTATTTACCCACTCCTCATGGTACCAATATATTGGATATTTATTGTAGCGCCTCAGTACCCGTATACGAAAAAGACTACGCCAA
>JAQUIJ010000046.1 GCA_028683385.1 Prolixibacteraceae bacterium
ATCAGGCAGTGAGAGCTTTGGGCCGTCACCTATGCCGTGTGATCTTCAAGATGCTTAAGCAAGAAAAAGATTACGAAATCAGGAAATAAACCCATTTTTTTCTTGAAAATTCCAGCGGGATGTTCAGTCCTTGACACGAGACAAAAGTAAAATGGCAGAAGGCTAAAAATGCGAAGTCCCAACCAGGCAGTTGGACACCGGTCGGGCGGAAAGGCTGCCCGAACGGGTCAACTGCGCGAACCGTTGGATAGACAAATAGGAAAAGTAACCCCAGGAGACATTATGAAAGGCATTTTTAAGGGCTATCATCAACCCACGGAAGAGGAATTCAGTCAATTATGGCGAAATGCATTATTTGTCTTTGATACAAATGTTCTCCTGAATCTATATAGATATCAAAGTGCAACCCGTGATCAGTTAATAGAAGTTATTGAGAAAATTTCTGAAAACGTGTGGATTCCTTATCATGTGGGGCTTGAGTTCCAGCGGAACCGATTGATTGTAATTGCTGAGCAGAATAAAAAATTCTCTGAAGTCAAACAAGTTATCATTAAAGCAAAAACATCATTAACTGGTGAATTGGAGTCATTGCAGTTGAAGAAAAGGCACTCAATGATTAACCCAGATAAACTTATAGATGGTATTTCAGAGCTAGTAGATGAATTTTTAATTGAACTCAATGAACTTGAATCAAAGCACGTTACTGTAGTTAGTGAAGATCAATTGCTTTCAAGAATAGAGTCAATTTTTAATGGAAAAATTGGTCAACCCCCTATGGATCAAAAGGAAATTGACGAGATTACCAAAGAAGGTGATTACAGATACAAATATTCAATGCCACCCGGGTTTCAAGATGATAGCAAAGGCAAAAGCAAATCGGATGAATTCCAGTATGGAGGTATTAAGTACAAAAGAAAGTATGGAGACTTGATAATTTGGAAGCAGATTATTTCCTTTTCAAAAGAAAAAGCAATTAAGGATGTCATACTCATTACTGACGATAGTAAATCAGATTGGTGGTGGAAAATAGACTCAAGTGGTCCAAAGATAATTGGCCCAAGACCTGAACTCGTAGAAGAAATCATTAGAGAGGCAAAAGTAGATAATTTTTATTTATACAACTCTGAGGGTTTCCTCAAATATGCAAAAGAGCTATTGGCAGCAAACGTATCAGAAGCAACAATTGACGAAGTACGACAAGTCTCCATTGACAGAGTCGCAATAAACACCCCAGATAGACCAACAAGACCTAGTGACACTGGTACTATAATTGAAACAATGAATTCAGGCGGTTACACATACATAAATGTTATAAAAGAAGATGGAGAGGACGAGTGGTTAGCAATGCCAGAAATATTTGTCAGTGTAGGAGAAAAAATTGAATATCCCAGAACCCCTGCGATGATGAATTTCACTAGCAATACTCTGAATAAAACATTTCCTAAGTTGTTATTTCTACCAGGCGTCAGAATTATTGGCACTGCTGAATAGAAGGAAGGCAGCCGGGTCAGCCCTGAAAAAATGCAAGATACAGAAAAGAAGTTCCAACCAGGAAGTAAGACCGGGCCGGAAAACCGCCCGGTCAACTCCCGCCCCGTTGGGACACAAATGGGATAGCTTGTAAAGCAAAAAGGATGGCCGCGTTATGCAAGAAAGCAAAGAAAAGACGATCCTTCAAGAAGCAGATTCTACATCAGATTGGCCACTGCTTGTAATTGGCTATGAAAAAAAGAGAGTTATTTGGACATTGTTTTGTCCGTGTTCATCTGGTTTGCTGATAAGTTTCATGATTGTTTTTAAGTGGGCATTTAAAGATACAGGTTTTATGTTCTGGTTTATGGAGATTGTTGGCATTATCAGTATATTAATCGGCATATTAGTAGTCTTCGAGTTGCTATACATGGAAAGCATTTGTTTGTACGGAGATAAACTGATGCTTAAATATAAAAGTAATTATAAGAAAGACAAATGTGTAACGTTGTTGAATGCAAAATATTCGGCAATATCAACGTTGTTTTTTGTACGTTTCGTAATTGCAGATGATCTGATTGGCGCTCAATTTGATCCATCATTATTGAGTCCCCAAAATTCAAAGGCATTTTATGAAATGCTATCAAAAATTTCCGGCAGAGATATTAAAGAACTAAAGGTGGCATTTAATTCTAAACTTTTTGCAAAATAATGCACAAGCGAGAAAACTGTCGTACTGGAATCAAGTGCCCAACAAGGTCGCTCGACCTGACCGATAAAGCCGTCAGGTCAGCGCCCACCCCGTTGGAAGACAAAAAGGAGTAGGAAAAGCAATGAATGAATTCTGCCCCGATTGCGGCAGCAGGTTTAAAGAACCAAGAGATTTAGCCAAATGGTGGCTGCAGCTTCGCCAATGTCCGAAAGCATGTGGCTATTTTCTTGAAGTTGCGGATATGAGATGGATTTACCCACTTCAACGGCTGGAGCCGGGCGTCGGCCAAAAGTTAGAGAAAGCCCCGGAGGATCTTATTGATGAAGCAATAAGCAGAATCAAACGGATTGATTTTAAGACAGTTTCCATAGCCTTCTTTGAACATACAATTTTAGACTGTTACAGGCCTGAAACAGAATATGAGATTAGGTACAGACAGGGAACTTAGTAAATTCAAAGGGGTACAACGACTTCCAACCAGCCGGTTGGACACCGACCGGGGCCGAGAAGCGCCCCGGTGCGGGTCAACCGGGCACCCCGTTAGGCAGAAATGAAACTATGAAATTAATAATCTACCGAATCCTGTCAGTGCTTCTTGTTGTTGACCTTGTCGCAATTGTCTATTTTCTGACAATGGCAAACTAAGCTACTGACGGTTGTCTAGACAGAAAATTGATAAATTTAAGTTTGGTTCAGCCCAGTTGAATATCCCTTGTTCTTTGAAAGATCAGCCAGTTCAAGTAAGCCGTTGAAGTATGTATCAGCCGGG
>JAQUIJ010000029.1 GCA_028683385.1 Prolixibacteraceae bacterium
CTGTGAGCCAAAGGGTTCCGGGTTTTTCGGCGCGTTTGTCGTTTGCAGTGGCTTGAGTCATGGTTTTTTGCTCCTTGAATTTCTTTGATTTTTTGGTGATGGTTGGTCTATAAGTTAGGGTGTTGTTACCAGTTCCGGTTGTCGGTGCGTCTGAAGGCGGATGCTTGAAAAGCAGTGCCAGCATTGCAGAAAGGTTTCGAGTTCCCCGGCCTCGTTGGCTACGACGGAGATTTCGAACGGTCGATTGCATTTGCTGCAGTGCATGTCGCTGATGTCGCAGGACTTAGGCCGCTGCTCGTGCATTTTTGCGAATCCGGATGGTCAGTTTTCGGTCTCGGGCTTTTATCTTGGCTTCAACGAGGGTCACTAAACCGGAAAGAAGCAGGGCCGCGATGAGCTCTTCTTCCGACATACGTTCTTCGAGCTGTTGTGAGGTTGGGCTGAAGAATGGCATGGTTTTGGGCTCCTGGTATTTGTTCGCGATTTGGCGTATGGTTTGAAAAGACTTTCCTTGTCCTGGTCGGCCTTCATAGCAGATGATCATTTTGCGCTTGGCTCCTGGTGTTCGAGTTGGATGTCTTGTTCCAGTTTCTTGAGCATGCGGTCGTATCGCTTGGCGATCAGCGGGAACAGACGGATGTGGAACCGCATCAGCAGCCCGAGCAATCCGACGTAGAGCAACAGGCCGAAGCCGAGGAGAAGAATGAGGAGACCGACAAGAACTAGATAATCGTTTAGGGGCATGGCTCTTGCTTCACTAACTAAAAGATAAGGTTCGTTGCAAATATTATCTGTTAATTATCCATATAATACCTTTTAGATAATATCAAGGGTAAAAATTAACTTTTGGATAGAATGATGAGTTTTGAACAAATTTGGGAAAGGGTTAAGAAAAAAACAGATATAAGAACCTTTACGGAACTTGCGGATTTGGTCGGAACAACAGGGCCATATATTTCCAGAAAGAAGAAAGAGAATGATTTTCCAGTGATATGGGCTTATGAAATCGCTCAAAAATATAAGCTATCCACTGATTGGATAATGACAGGTGGAGAAACAAAAAGTTCGGGCCCTTTAAAAGACCATAGCCAACGATTAGAAATAACAGAACAAATCGAAAAATGGCTTTTGGAGGAAATAAAGAAAAACCCAAAAAGAAAAGATTGGTTTGAGGTTGAATTCGAAAAGGCTTTTGAAGAATTCAAAAGATGGAAGGAAGAAAAAGAAGGGGCGGTTCAGCCTGACGAAGAGTTACTGCCTGTAATAAGTGCCGCTGGCGGTGGGGGGAAGTGACGATTGTTACGTGGAACCATTGCCTGGATTGTAGGCAAGGTAATACGAGTTATCTTCAAAAAATATGAATGGATAGATATGGGAAAAATACCGGAATTATGACACCGGGTGCAACTCCCTCAGTCTCTGGTTCAGATATATTGGAAAAGTGTTGACCTTCGGGGCATTATTCTTTCCCAGTATTTTATACCAAACAAGCTCATCGGGTTGAATCGCTGGAATGATTCCAGTTTCTTGTTATATCTCAAAATTGCGTGATATCCAGTCAGGCTAAACCAAAATCACCGTTTTTCTGTCTGTCTAGAAACAGTGAATAATAGCCAGAAAATTGATAATAACTTATTAGCTTGAAAATTGAACAATCTTATTGGAGGCAATATATTGTTAGATAATATAAACCTCATTTTCACAGGAAATGGTGCATGGCTATTTCCTCTTATATTGTTATCCTTGCAACTGATTCTGAAGTTAGTAGTACTAAAAAGACCCCAAGGTGATGAAATATGGGATTCTATATTGGCTATTCCAGTTGATTTAGAGTTTCTTGCAATTTCTTTTGTGTTCGCTGCTGCACTTATCGCCCCAAATAAATCAATGGCCTGCCTTGGTGTTGGTGTTGTATTTGTTGTTGTATCTGTAGTTTCTATAATAATCTGGGCAGCATCCCCTAAATCTGCACTTGGTAAACATATTGTTATTTCTACTTTTCTATTAATTGTTAATTTTTGCATTTCTTTAACAGCATTAACTGCAGCAATAAAAATATTAAAGTGCTAATCAAAATATGGAAAAATTAATCAATATCTATACTGAGTCGCTTCCCTATTCAATTCCTGCTATCACTATATCACTTCTAGTAGCCATAGTAGTGGCTATTATTTACTTTATTAAAAGTAATAAAATTAGAGAATATAAAGATGATATGTACAGGCAGAATATAGAAAAAGAAATATCTTACCTTTCAAAAAAGTTATGCTTTACAGAGGAAAGATTTAAGGATACAAACCATCTTATAATAGAATCGCAAAAAAATATCTCATCAAACAATATCAATAACAAAAATAAAAATAACTCATTTTATAATGAATTTGGAATTGATATTAATCAACCAATTGACAATGATCTCGTCTTTGTTTTAACACCATTTAACAATGAGCATGATGATAGTTACTCAATAATTAAGAGAATTGTTGAAAGCGTTGGTTTTGTGTGTAAAAGAGGTGATGAAAAAAAACTATCCAAAAATATTCTTCCTCATATTATTGAGCAAATATTAAAGGCTAGGCTCGTTATAGCTAACATATCAGGAAGAAACCCAAATGTTTTTTACGAACTTGGTATTGCGCATAGCCTTGGCAAAGATGTGTTATTAATAGCAGAAACTATCAATGATGTACCATTCGATTTAAAACATATCAGAATATTGACATATAAAGATTTAAAAGATTTAGAATCAAATTTAAAAGATTGGCTGATCCAAATATTTGCAAAAAATAATAATATAAATAGCTAACAAGGCAAATCAACTAGGACGCACTACTCGCTAGCGATTGCATTGCGCCGGTTATTTGCAACATTCAATGTTAAAAATACACCATGGATAAATCTATAAGAGTTACGCTACTTAAAAAACTTGAATTGATAAAAATGCAAGGGGATGCATTCTTTAAACAAGCATCATCAGATTTGGAAAATTGTAATTTTACAGAAGACCGTTATGGAAAGATAGATAAGGATGAATTTTGGAATCAATTAGAGGAAAAAACTCAAAAATTGGCCATCAAAACTATTTCTAAGATTATTGACGAAATACCATTGATAGCAGAATCTGCTAGGCTAACTCCGTATCTCGCTCAAACAGACCAAATTGAAATTGGTCATTCTGTAAAAGCTATCCGTGCAGCACTTCGGCTTCGAAAATATCGGTATTGGGGACCAGAAGTGCTTCATGATGAAGGTATGGTGCTAGGAGTTGAACCACCTGGACAATCAGACGACGATGGAATTGATACTGAAATAGCAGAGAAGATTTTCTCAGAAAGTTATGACAAAATATATGCAATCGTAGAACTCCTCAACCCTGTCACTCTTGAAACCGCCAGTGATAATATTAATATAACAGGACAGTCTAAAGCTACATTTCGTCCAAATACAGCATTTATTATGATGTGGATGGACGAGAAGAATAATGAGCTGGAAGATGTACACAATATAGTAAAACGATGCTTTGAAAATATTGGCATATCAGCAGAGAGAGCTGATGATATTGAACATGATGGTAGAATAACTGAAGAAATAATTAATAAAATTCAGACTTCAGAATATCTTTTTGCCGATCTTAGTGGTTCTCGCCCTAATGTATACTATGAAGTTGGTTTTGCTCACGCCTTGAGCAAAAGGGTTATAATGTTCAGGAAAAAAGGTCAGTCAGTACATTTTGATTTGGCTGGGTATAACTGTCCAGAATATAAAAACATGTCAGATCTAGAAAGTAAGCTAGTAAAGAGGCTAGAAAGTATGACTGGAAAAACTGCAAAAATTAAATAACTTCGTCAACAAGACGCTCGAGATAGGGATACTCCTAACATCGCGTGCCTCATCTTTCCGTGAAAAATTCGGGTTAGACCACCGTTTATACTGAGTTCATATTTCTCCTGTGAATATTGACTTTGCCCGTTTTGCCGGTGGCGGGTTTGGTGGCGGTTCTTTTTCCGTTGAAACGCTTTATACGGCAAACGCCGCAAAAGGTGTGTTGTAACTTCAGCAATATCGAGCAAATTTCTCCCGGCGCGGCGGCCTTGGGAGCAGGGAGCCCACCGCTTCGGCAGTGGGTCCTGCAAGGTATCCCGCTTGTATCCCGGACCACTTGCGAAAGGCCTTCAATTCACGGTGAACGCGGGTTCAACTCCCGGCGCCTCCACCATTTCACAGTCCAATATAGTTTCAAGAAGTGCACTAAGCCCGCTTTCCTTCAAGGATTGCGGGTTTTTTTATTGTCCATGGATGTACAGGGAAATGTGGTTGAAGCCAATGTTTTTTGTTGGTATTCTGTTGGTGTTGGTATCGATGGTTTTTGTAAATACCATGTCGGTACCAACAACGACAGCGAGAGCCCGTATTTCAAGGGAGGCCGCTGATACAGGGGTATTATCTACCAACGGGAGTACCAACATGGGCGGCGCTACTAACAAGCTTACCGAATTGGCTTTGAAGAATACCAAGCCTGGCGATAAACCGAGAAGGCTCTCCGATGGCGGTGGGCTGTATTTGGAGATCAGCCCTAGGGGCTCTAAATACTGGCGTATGGCGTACCGCTACGCTGGAAAGCAGAAAACCCTGGCCTTCGGGCTCTACCCGGATGTATCGGCACCAGAGGCAAGAAAAGCCGCTCAGCAGGCGAGGGACCACCTTGCAGAGGGCAGAGACCCTGGCCTTGTAAAAAAGATTCTCAAAGGTACGAACTCTATTGAGAATACCTTCCAAGCTGTTGCCGAAGAGTGGATTGGGAAGTTCAAGCACATGTGGACAGAGAGCCACCTGAAAAACGTCTCAGGACGACTAAGGAGAGATATTTACCCCTGGATAGGCAATCGCCCTGTCGGAGAGATCACGGCTCCTGAACTGCTCCATGTACTGCGGAAGATCGAAGCACGCGGCCATATCGAGAGCGCGCACAGGGCATCAACCAATGCCGGGCAGGTTTTTATGTATGCCATTGCCACAGGACGGGCTGAACGAAACCCTGCCGCTGACCTCAAGGGGGCGATCCCTCCGGCGATTGTTAAGCACATGTCGACTATTACTGAGCCTGATCAAGTAGGAGAACTGTTGCGGGCGATCAGTAGATACCATGGCTCACCTCTGACTAAATACGCTCTTCAGTTGGCAATTCATGTTTTTTTACGGAGTGGTGAACTCCGCTTGGCTGAATGGGCAGAGATTGATTTTGAAAAGGCGGAGTGGCGAATCCCGATCGGCAGGATGAAGGGAAAAAAACGAGATAAAGAAGCTGCTCCTGGCGCGTTCCACTTGGTGCCTCTGGCCAATCAGGTTCTCGTCATTTTGGGAGAAATCAATGCTTTGACAAGCCAAGGTAAATATCTTTTCCCTGGCCTGCGCTCCACGACTCGCCCGATGAGTGATGCCACCTTGACGAATGCACTCCGGCGCATGGGGTACAGCTCGGAGGAATTGCATGTTCATGGTTTTAGAGCCATGGCTCGAACTTTGATTAGGCAGGAGCTTGGTTTCGATGAAGAGCCTATCGAGAGGCAGCTTGGTCATGCCGTAAAGGGGCCTTTAGGGGCAGCCTATGACCGTGCAGATTTCGTAGAAAAGCGAAAGAAGATGATGCAGGCTTGGGCTGATTACTTAGAGAGTCTGGAAGAGGGTAGCCCTCGCAAGGAGCTGAAAAGCTAGGCTGGCTTGAAAAAACGAAGCTATTGAGACGATCAATAAAATGACGAAAAACCCTTATAGCAAAACAGGTAAAAAATTCTATTTACTTGAAAAGTAAGGTTTAAATGAAAAATTATATTCAAATTATTGATTCAGAAGGTAATTATATTACACCTGAGTGGGTTACTAAATCTTTAAAGGATTTGAATAGGTTCTCAAGGGGTTACCATAATATTATTAATATTGTGGAAGGAATGCTTGATTCGCAACTTGTGGGAATGATACCAGATTATCTAGTTAATTATTCAGAAGATTTTTATACTACCTGGCATGCATCGTCAACTGAATTGGTTCAAGAGGTAGGTATTGATATTATTTCTAGTATTTTTGAAACATTAAGAAAAGTGAATTTTATTACGTGGCCTGATGAAATGTTAGAAATATCGGAATTCTATAACGGTGAAATAGATATTTTTCGCGGAGAGTCTCGTCTTCAGTATGAATCAGGGGAATTTGGACTTTCTTGGACTACTAATAAGGAAATTGCAGAAGTATACAAAAGTAAAAATAAGAATGGACTTTTATTGTTCGGAAAAGTTCATTCAGATAATATATGGGCTTTTTTTTCGATAGAATCTGAGATAGTTGTTTCACGTCAGTTTGTCAAAATTGAGAAAATTTTTGATTGAGTGTCAATTGATAAATTCTATTTGATTAAGGTTAATTTACTGTTTTCCTTTAATTATTAAATTTCTAAAAAACCTAAAATCTTATCAGTGTAGAGCACTCTAAAATTAATTTTTGAATCCTTTCGGAGGGTGGTAATTAAATTCTATTTTTTCGCATAAATCATGCATGAAATTAGATAAGATTTTTGCCATTTTTTTTACTTCATTATGCACCTGTTTTGTTATGTCATCATCAATCGAACTATTTTTGCATATAAAATCAAGGAAATAGTCAAGTTGCGTGAGGACTTGAAGAATATTTTTTGTTGAAAAATTTAACAAATACACTATTTGCCGATTTTTTTCTTCTTTCTGTAAGGAGGCATTGGTTTTTAAGTAGAATTGAAATTTTTTTTTATTTATTAAATTATCTTTTAATTTGATATTGTTTTCCTCGCATAAAGCGTACATCGATTGAAGAAAAATATTAGATCCTAATTCAATTTCATTCAAAAGATTTTTTGCTACATTGTATGGAATTCCGCCTAATTGTTCATTTCTGTCCTGAACGTGACTCTTGGCCGCGTCAAGTTGCGTAAGGATTCGTAAAATTTTTTTAGCTATTTTTGTTTTGATGAAAACATACTGTTTCCTGCCTCGGTCTACCATTAATTTGCTTTTAGAAGGGAGTATAAAATTTTCCATTTTTAATCATTGACGTTAATTGTTATTTTTATTATTTAAATAATAGTGAGTCCGTCGACATTTTTCAATGCAAAATGGGGTATTGATAATACTTTATAATTTGTGATCTGCTGGTTTGATCATTAAAATAATTTGAGAGAAAAAAAATAAGGCCAGTGCAGTTCTGTTTTGCGCGGCATCCACCTTCATCAACTTGCTGCTCTGCAGTTTGGATGTGGATAATATATTACGAGGGCGCGATGTGAGAGCACTTAGGGCATCGACGTCAGTTTTCGTGGCCATTGCCAACCTCGATTGATTCACGCAGGCTATTTTTGATCGAGGGAAGAAAACATAGCCGGTCGCTTCGGCGAGAAATCGCCGGGGAAAATAGATTTATGAGGCTGTTGTCTTGCCCTAAATGCTACCGGCTCAGAGAAAGGACAATCTATTCCCAATAGATGTGTTTCGTTTTTCAAGAATGAAATCATTGTCCGCTTAAAATCCTACATGAATCGTCAGTCTCATGCGTGTGAGCGGCGTGTTCATATCTACTCTCTCTCGAGTGAGCTTTTTTTGCTTCGCATTTATTTTTTTGCGACAGTCTAAAGATTTAATTGCACACGCAATTGTGCTTGCTTGAGCTTGTCTTGTTTAATTTCCAATAAAACTGAATCAATATTCAGTGTTTTTGTTTTCTAGCAATGCAGTGTTTGATTAATTAAATGCTATATATTTTCAAATATCGCGCTTTTGTATTGAATGTAATCGGCAGAATCTCTAATAAAAAAAATTAATATTGGAGTTGTGCTATGATTGTTTTTAAAAAAGAAAATAAAAATCGATGTCGAGTTCAATTTTCTTTAACAGAAAAATTAAATGACAGATATCGTGAATGTTGTGAAATGGCGAATAAATTCAGTTTATCGATCAATCTTTTGGAAAGGTTTATATATTGGTTTGAAGAAATTATATATAAAATAGAATATGAACTTCGTGATTATCAGTGCGATTATGACGAAATAAATCATTCGTCAATGACGAAGGCAAGGGTGAATGGGTGATTTTATGGAAAAATATTCATTCAATATTCTCCCCGAGACTGGATTCTTGAGATTGCGCCAAATAATCGGTGATAAAAATAGTGTACCACCTTTGCCTGCGATTATCCCCGTGTCAAAAAGCCATTGGTGGGCTGGTGTTAAATCTAAAAAATTTCCTCAGCCTATTAAACTCGGGCCTCGAGTAACTGTGTGGAGGGTTGAAGATATAAAAAATCTCATTCATGAATCATCACAAAATGAGGTTTAAAATGATGCCATGGATCAAGATTTTTTCGAATATTGCTGATCATCCTAAAATTAAATTAATTCGACAAAATGCAAAAGGCGATTCATTTACCCTTTTATGGATTTTCCTTTTGGCCGAGGCTGGAAAGTGCTGTAATGGAGGCGCTTTGTTGATTTCGGATAAAACACCATATACGCCAGAAACTATCAGTAAGTTTTTGGGGTTCCCGTTGTCGATAACAAAAACCGGACTTAACCTTTTGGGCGATCTGTCAATGATCGAATTAGAAGATGGGGTGATCCGTATCAAAAATTGGTCAAAATATCAAGTGGATCTAGAGAAGCTCGACGAGCGTAGAAAAAAAGATCGGCTCCGGCAGCAAGCTCATCGGAATAAACTTAAAGGATCTAGCCAATCTGAATCCAAAACGACATCACGTGATGATCGGCTACCAGCGTCCCGTGATGTAACGTGGGATAACAGAGAGAAGACAAAATTAATAGAAACAACAACAGACAGTGTTTGTCATTTGTTGTCCGGGACTCCATTTGAAAAAGTGAGCGACAATGACTTGGCATGTTTGAAGAAGCGACATGGTCTTGATCGTCTTTTGCTGGTGGCCGATGTTGCGGCTGAAATATGGCGACGGGATCGTGACGAGATTCACAACCCGGCGGGATATATCCACACACTTTGCGAAAACCTGACAGTGCCTGAGTGGTATGTGCCTATGCACACACGCGAAGCGCGTATTGTCAGGCAAAGGGAGCGGCAAGAACGGAGAGCTGTAGAGGATGGTGCAATGCAAGCTGCCGAGGATGCCGAACAAAAAGCTCGGGATGTGTACTGGGAGTCATTGTCGGAAAAGGAGAGGTTGAATTGCCACGAATTAGCATTGGAGGATTTGCCTGCCAGTAATCATCCTCCCGACCCGATAATTCTGATACTCGCGAAAGATAAAGCCTGGCAAATGCGATCACCTGATGAGTGAATGGAAAATGTGGCATCTGCACACAGATGCGTGGTGACCTGACGCGAGAATTACGTGCAAGTGGAGTTGATCCTATTGGCTGGTGTCTCGGCCTTGTCACGTCAGGTTAATGAAATAAGTGGTCCCATTCCCGCGCTGTGTCAGGCTCGCCTGGCACAGCGCGGATCTCGGCTACGCCTTAGGATATCGGAGGGTAGCGCGACAAATGACGGAGGACAGGGGCATGCATACACCAGGTGAGACATTTGATGCAAATTATGAAATCACTCAAATCCGGATTCGTAGAGCAGAGGCTAGGCGGACGCGCTACCGAAAAAGTCGCCTAGATAAATATCATGCTGAGCTGACATCCATGCGCCAGGCAGGTGCTTCTTTGGCAGAACTTGCCTACTGGCTTAGGTGGAAACACCGTTGTCTCATACATCGCAGTTCCATCGATAGATTTTTGAAGCGGTGGGGACAATTGGCGGGAGAGGCTGTTGGCGACAGCGGTGATGATAGGGGGTGAGCCATGCCTAGTTTTCGATCGCCAAAAGCTCAAGCCGAGCATGCCGTTTTACAAAAGATTTCTTTGGGCCAGTCTCGCCATGACAATCGTAACGATGGCAGAATTCATAGTGTCGGTACAGCGAGGAACTATCAACACGCACTCAAAGGATTTTCGGTGTATCTCCAGTGCAATCGGCTTGGCGATTTACAGCATGTTACACCTCGAGAAGCGCAGCGGTATCTCGAATATCGAAGCGAAATTGTAGGGCAGAAAACTCTAGATCTCGACCGGCAGGCTATTCAAATGCACCTTGGAATCAAGCTTGAAGTTGTTAAAAGTTCCAAGGGTACGCAATTAACTACACGTAGTTACACTGCTGCCCAGGTGGCGAAAATTACCCTCTCTCAGAACGAGAGGAACGGTTTAGCTACTCAAATAGCATACTGTGCAGGGTTGCGTGCGCATGAACTCCTCACATTGATCCCACTTCCCGAACGACAATCATCGGCACATCGACAATGGAGTTCGCATCGTTTTGAGGGAAGGGAAGGTGTGAAGTACACAGTGGTAGGAAAAGGCGGTTTGATTCGAGAGGTGCTCATTTCCAAAGAATTGGCTGATAGGCTGGAAAAACATCGTTTGGAGACGCCATGCAGGGTGATTGATCGAGGTGTTTACTATATCCAAAAATACGATATTGGCGGCGGGAGATCCTGGAGTCAAAGTTTTTCTGCTGCCAGTAAGCGTCAGTTGGGATTTTCCAATGGAGCGCATGGGTTGAGACATAGCTATGTTCAAGGTCGGATGAAAGAACTCATGCTCAGGGGAAATTTTTTTGATGAAGCAAAGCAGACGGTTGCTCAAGAGGTGGGCCATTTTGACCAGGATACAACGGAGGTATATCTCAGATGATATTTAATAAATGCGGATTCCTTGGAAAGGTTCTTATATTTTTAGCTATATTTTTTTGCCTCTGGTTTATTATATACATTTTACCTTCGACTACGGTGTGTAAAATGGGGTATAAAAATAAAATGAACACCTTATTTGCAGTCGCGAGTATCGTTAACGGAAATATTGAAGATATAGCTCCAATTGAAAAGTTATATAACTCTTGGTCTATATTAGAAGTTCTATGGCCATTATCATTTCCTGGCTTACTTTTTGGTATGTTAATGGGTGGATTATTGAGAAAACTAACAGTTGAAGAAAAATTGTCAGAGAGTGCATTGGAAAAAATCAGCGAGCTAAATTTTTCATATTTAGAAAAAAAAATTGCTATTCTGAATTATTTGAAGGAAGTGCGTGAGCGGACGCAAGATTACCCTGTAATTGTGTCAGAAAATAAAAAACTTAAATTAGAGATTAACCGTTTAAATTTAAATTACGGCATGCAGAATAAAGACAAAGTTGAGATTGAAAAAGAGCTTGAAGCGAAAGATAAAGAGTTGCAAAAAGCTCGATCTAAGATCCAGCGATTGGAGAAAAGGGGGACTCGAGGGAAAACGGTTCCAGAAGAGTGATCTCTCTAATATAATTAAATATATAAAGCGTACCGTGACGCTCAGTTAATATAACACACGGATAGGCCCGTAGAGCCGGACATTGTCAAATCTGCGCGGTTCTATCCAAACCGACTTTTAAAAGGATAGCGGCGGTGAACAGTCCCACGCTGAAATCTTGGGGGCGAATCGGGAAGGTGACTTCTCGCGGTGGTTCAAATTATAACCATCGGCCACGGCAGCACAGCTGACCGTTTTGGCAATCTAACGCGACGCGAACATTGAAAATGCATAATAAAAAGGCGCCTCGTCCGCAGAATTTGTGGGTGGCCCCTTGAAAATAAGCCCCAGAACCTGAGCCCCGCCGGAGGTGAGAGGGGTGGGCACCTGCCGCCCCGTCACCCTTGCCACTTTTAGGATGAGCGTGGAGACTCGGCTCTGTCAAGGCTGGGCGCACAGCGCACACCCGCAGGGCTCGGCCTTGATAGAGTCGGGGCTCCATGCTACCGACCGCACCGTACCAAAAAACGGTGCATAGGGCTGAACCAACGACCGAACCCAATACACCTGCTCGGATCGGATTGTATAAAACACACTGAAACAATGCGTTGTGACGCAGAATGTTGCTGGTCAACCCACAAATTCTGCGGAGGAACCTAAAAGGCTTCCCTGTCGGGAGGCCTTTTGTTTTTATGATTACCACCGAACCTCAGCCAGCTTCAGCAAGCGCTGCGGGATCGGCGAAGTCTTTATAGCGACAGCGGTCAATTGCTCGACCATGGCGGCCAGGTGGAAGCGCCGATTGAACCGATAA
>JAQUIJ010000015.1:0-69680 GCA_028683385.1 Prolixibacteraceae bacterium
GCCCCCACCATGCAGTAAGTAAAGCACAGGATATTTTTTGTCTGGGTTAGTTGAATAACTTTTGGGTAGGTAAATCGCATATTCGCGATCCTGTTTCAAGATTTTGCTGGGCATGGTTTTGTATTCCACTTTTCCCATTGGGGGCATTTGGGCAAATGCAACACAAATAGAGCAAATTAGGACAATTGATGCTATTATTTTTTTCATTGAGATTTAATTAATTTTTGCGGGGTCGTAAACAATGCTGGCACTACCTTTAGTGGTTATCATCGGAGTTTGGGTGCCAATCGACACTTTGGTCGGATACGGTTTTCCTTCAGGAGCAGTGCCTTTCGATAATTCTTCGGCCAGTTGGCGCATTTCGGTTATGTAGGTTTTGTCGTAGGCTTTCTTCACATACGGATAGTGGCCGCAGTATATTTTGGTTATTCCATTGTCCATCAAGGCTTCCATGGTACGGCACGATTGTGCGTAAATGGCCATAGACACATGTGGTTCGAGTTGCATCCAAACTTGCCCCGAACCAAAAGCATCGCCAGAGTAGCAGTTACCAGCTTTTTTGTCAAGCAAAACGATAGAACCGGGAGTATGTCCGGGCGTGAATAGAGCTTCAATAGTAGTTCCTCCAAGGTCGAATTTTTCACCGTCTTTTACATAGTTGATTTTTCCATTGTAGGCAACCTTCATCGTACGCATTAAAACGGTATCGCCCGGATGAAAATAAATTTGATCGAAATACTTAATGTTTCCGGCATGATCAGGATGAATATGTGTAATCATCACAATGAGTGGCTTTTGGGTAATTTGCTTGATCACTTCATCCAACTTTTCACACTTGGTTCCGTTATCAATCAACATGGCTTTTTTCGAGCCTTCGATGATGTACATGGTGGTATTGTCGGAGGTTTCGACCACCCACATGTTCTTTTCAAGCTTGGTAATTGTAAGGTCGTTGTTTTTGAATACTTCCTGAGCCGAAGCAAGGATTCCTGAAATCAGAATCAGGAATAGGACCAAAAAGTTAGATTTTAGGTTCATCGTTAGGTTGTTTAAAATTAGAAAAAAGTCATTGGGAAAGCTGATTCACTTTTCCCAATGACTGATGAAATCTTTCTACTTGAAAAGCAGTGGTGTTAATTGTGACAAATACACACGCCAGTTGGTCCAGGTGTGACCACCTTCGGTTTCGACATAGGTGTATTTCATTCCTATTTTGTCGAGCTTAGCACGGTATTCTTCATTTGCTTTGTAAAGGAAATCGGCTTTACCGATGCCAATCCAATAAAGTTTATAACCGTTTTTCATCTGGGCTTCCAAAGCTGAATCGAAATTCTTATACACTTCCGAAGTCACTTTGTCATTGCTCATAATGGCAGCCGAAAATAAACCCACGTAATCGAAGGTATTTGGATAATATCTTGAAATATGCAGAGAATGGTATCCGCCCATCGACAGACCGGCAATGGCACGATCCGACTTATCAGCTTTCACACGGTAATTGCTTTCAATAAACTTGATTACATCTGGGAATGTTTCTTCGAATTTACCATCCATGGTGTGTTCCATTTGCATGCTAGGCTTGGCATAACCCAGACTCGATTCGCCGGGAGCAGCTTCCTGAGCCACATTTCCATTGGTCATCACTACTATCATTGGTTTTGCTTTTCCCTGAGCAATCAGGTTATCCAGAATTTGAGAAGTACGGCCAAGAGCAATCCAGGCCTCTTCGTCGCCACCCATTCCGTGCAACAAATAAAGCACCGGATATTTTTCTTTACTGGTTTCGTAGCCGGCTGGTGTATAAACAGTCATGCGACGTTGCATGCCATTTCCGGGAGAATCGTACCAACGGCGAGTAACCGAACCATGAGGAACTTTGCTTACTTCGTATAAATCGCCTTTGCCACCACCCACTATAAACACATTGAACACCGAAGCCACATCGCGAATGATGTAAACATTGCTTGGGTCGGTGGTTTTGAACCCATCAACAATTACGGTGTATGAGTATAAATCGGATGCCAGTGGCGGTGTTGTAAAAGTCCATATTCCTTTTTCGTCTTTGGTTAGTTTGGCTGTTCCTGGAACATCGAACAAACCCCATTGGGTTTTCAGTTTTACAGTCGGCAAAAAGTCACCGGTAATTTGCACAGAATCAGCCGCTGGAGCCTGAATCCTGAAAGTTACAGTATGATCGGCTTTAACTTCAGGCGAAACAATTGGCGCTCCACCAAAAAGTGCCTGTTGGGCAAAAGTCGCCATGCTGCATAGGATTATGACAGCAATAATTGTAATTTTTCTTTTCATAATTTAAGTTTTACAGTATTTGTTTTGAAAAATATGTTTTGCTTTTAACATTCGATTGGTATCGAATTAGACCCTTAAAATTACATTGTGTTTAACCGACACATAGATTTATTTCCATTATTTTGTAATATACTGGTGATCAAGCCACAAATAACGGTCTCTGTTTGTTTCAACTTCAGCGCTGCTATTTACATTAATGTGCATAACCTTTTCTGATTTGCCGTTATTTGCTGCTGGCCATACCGGTAAACCTATTCCGTTTGGATTGCCTGTTTTGATGAAATTGGCAAAGAATTCCTGCATGATGGCTGATACTTTGTAATCTTCAGGTTGCCAATCGTAAACCCGGTTGGTCGGGAGATTTCCCAAAGCATATTCAATTTCGGCTGAGTGAACAGCTCCGGTTGCAGCAGGCATTTTTGGCGTGTTTGCTCCTGAATCTTTAATTACTCCTCCGGCAAGACCGGCAACTGCATTGCCCATCTCTGGTCGCATTGCCGGACGTGGACGCTCGTAGAAATACCGATATACCGGACTTTTCCCGGTTTGAAAACACAAATCATACCATTTCCAGGTACTAAATGCGCTAAACCTGTCGCCAGCCAAAGCTGTTGCCGATAGTTTTACTTCGTCATTGGTAGAACCCGGATAATATTTCAGAGCTTCATTGGCTTTATCGCCATAAAGTGTTTGTAAAGCCTTCAGGTAGTTTTCCGGAGTTGGCTCATTGGCACCCATCACCATACGGAAATTCATTTCTTCTGAATTCCAGCCAACCAATAATGGAACATGTGCCTGCTCACCAGCAGCGTAAAGTTCAACAGGAAGTTTTGGGTAGAAATACCCGTCAACTGTAGAGGCAAACCGGGGCACATCTTTTTGCGAGGCCTCATCAAGTAACTTTTCTGCGGGAATTGCACGAAGATCGGCCAGTGATGCGGCGTTAATTCTGGCAGCAAATTTAATCCCGGCTTGTTCACCTTCTGCAAGTGTAACTGGAGCTAATGTTGGATTGATCATCGCTCCACTTTCGCCAATAGCTCCGGCAATCAGATTCTTTGATAATGGTGAGGCCATTTGTGCGCTTACCGAAATAGAACCTGCTGATTCACCGGCAATCGTAACCCGTTTGGGGTCGCCACCAAAAGCTGCGATGTTCTGTTGCACCCATTTCAGGGCTGCATTTTGGTCTAAGAGTGCGTAATTCCCCGATCCGTGATACGGAGATTCTTTGCTTAATTCAGGATGTGCAAAAAAGCCAAATATGCCCAGACGATAATTGACAGTGACCGAAACAATCCCTTTACGCGACATACTTTCGCCGTCGTACCGAAGTTCGGAACCATCGCCAGCCATATAACCGCCACCATAATAATAAACCAGTACCGGCAATTTTTCGGTTGATGACTTGGCTGGAGTCCAGACATTCAGGTAAAGACAATCCTCGCTCACTCCGTTTGACCGGAAAGACATGTCGCCGAATAGCGCTTTTTGCATGGCACGTGGGCCAAACTGGTCAGCCTTGCGAACACCATCCCAGTTTTTAACTGGCTGAGGGGCTTTCCAGCGCAACTCACCTACCGGTGGTTGAGCATAGGGAATTCCCTTGAAAATGTTGATACACGAACTCGATACACCTTCCAGCATTCCATTGGAAATTTTCACTTTCGGTAAATTCGCGTCCAACTGTGCAAATAAAGTCCAGGGGACGATGGTTAATAAGAAAAAGAATATTCGTTTCATAGCGGTCATTGTTATTGATGATTGTTTATTGGTAAAAATCGCAATCCTTAAAGTTACAAATTTGATGTTCAAGTCACTTGAAAAGGTTATTCAAATTGCTTTGGATCCAACCGGAAAAAGCGGACCGCATTATTAAACAGGATGTCGCGTTTCTGATCGAATGATAAGTACTGGGCATTTTCGATCACACCTATTGATGTTTCGAATAGTTTTGGCCACATCATAAAGTCGGTTCCGTACATGATGCGTTTCCCAAAACCAGCCTGAACAATGCGTTTGATGTAAGCATGGATTTCTTCCAGCGGATAACTCCAGATCATTCCTGAGATGTCGCAATAGACATAGGCATTTGCACCCATCAGCGCAATCAGTTCATCGGCCATTGGATATCCGGCATGTTGAACCCATATTTTCAGTTTTGGATGCCGTGCCAGCAAATCTTCAAGCAGCAAAGGATTCCCCATGGATGCACGATATTTGGGCTGAGTAATATTAGCCATTCCGTTTCCGCCTGTTCCCATATGGATACCAACCGGAATATTCAGTTCTTCAGCAACAGCAAAATAAGCATCCAACGACATATCGCTTGGCGACATACCCTGATATTGTGGGGCAACTTCGCTCATTACTTTATAAAAACCATTCGAAAGTGAATCGCGAAAAGCTTGCACTGTCATTTCTTTTGAATTGCTCACTCCAATCCCAGGTATAATTCTTCCTTTGGGTGCAGCATTGTACCATTTATGTAAAATCTCGGCATCGCTGAATGCAACCATGGTCATGTTTAGCCGTTCCATAGTTTCCATCACGGCAGCCTGCATTTCTGCATCGCTTTTGGCAGGTTTCAGTGGGTTGGCACAATTGCCTGAAGCGCTGAAAACCATTTTTTCATTCGGATCACCACCCGGCATATTGCTTAAAAACCACGGGCACATTTCCGAAGTAAAATTGGGATTGATTTTCATGGTATGCACATGGACATCAATAATAGGAAGGTGTTTAGCTTTTGCTGGTGTCTGGCCAAATACACTTACTCCTGAAGCAATAAGGATGACGGATAAGATATTTTTTAAGTTTTTCATTTTTTAGATTTTTAGTTACTATTTAAATAATAATGGTGCAAAGTTATTCAGGTAAATTCTCCAGTTTGACCAGGTGTGTCCGCCCGGAGTTACATAGAAAGTGTGTTTCAATCCGTTATCGGTAAGTGTTTTGTCGAGCAATTTGGCCGATTCATATAGAAAATCAGTATTTCCACAAGCCAGGAAGTACAATTTATATCCAGCTTTTTTCAATCCCTTGAATTGGGTGTCGTAATCAGCTTTTGCTTTATCGTCGGCAACGCGTATGCCATTGCTAAGCGGGCAAATGTAACTGAAGAATCCGGGGTAAAGATTGGTACAACGGATGGTGTGGCCTGCGCCCATTGAAAGTCCGGCGATTGCTCTCGATTTCGGACTGGCGATAACCTTGTAATTCTTTTCGATGTATGGAACAATGTCTTTAACAATGCTATTCACATAAACGTCAGCAAATTTGGGATCATTTCTGTCAATTGTTTTTTCGGGCAACAAAGCTGTCCGGGCAGCTTGCTGTCCTGGGTTTCCGTTGGGCATCACCACGAGCATTGGTTTAGCAAGACCTTTTTCAATGAGGTTGTCCATAATCTGACAGGTGCGTCCCATGGTGCTCCATGCATCTTCATCGCCACCAGCGCCATGAAGCAGATACAGAACAGGATATTTATCCTTGCTATCTTCATAGCCATTAGGAGTGTAAATGAACATGCGGCGGGTGGTGCCTATGGTTGGCGAATCGTACCAAACCTGAGATAAGTTTCCATGTTTTTTAGCCTCAAAGTAGTTGGCTGTTAATTCGCCGGGAATGAGCAGTACGCTCAGGTAGCGGGTTCCGTCACGTTGCATGAAAATATTATTGGCATCAGTTGCCGATAAACCATCCACAATAAAATTGTAGGTGTACAATTCAGCAGTTGGCGTAGGTATACTAACCGACCAAACTCCTAGTTTGTCTTTTGTCATTTTAACCGCAGATGTTGGTTTTTCCATCCACGAACCGTAAAGTTTAATGGTGTCGGCATACGGTTCCGAAATTCTGAAAATAACCTCTTTGTCTTTTATTTCAGGAGAAATTATTGGTTTAGCACCCATGAAATTTGCCAGTTCCTGAGCAAAGGTACCCATGAAGATGAATAGGCATAAGACTGAAAACAGGAATTTTTTATACATGATGATTTCTTTTAAACAGTTTGTAATCAGGGAAAAACGTATTGATTATTTAAATAGCAATTGTCCGAAAGTATTCAGGTAAACCCTCCAGTTAGCCCAGGTATGACCTCCAGGAGTCACATAGAACGTATGTTGCAATCCGTTTTTGGTAAGCGCTGCATCCATCGTTTTAGCCATTTCCCATAAAAAATCTTCACTGCCACAACCAAACCAGTAAAGTTTATAACCAGCTTTTTTTACTCCCTGCAATTTGGTATCAATGTCGGCCTGATTCTCGCGGAAACCAATACTTAGCGGGCATATGTAACTGAATGTACCTGGGAATTCATTGGTAACGCTGAGGGTATGGCCGCCACCCATCGAAAGGCCTGCAACTGCTCTTGAATCAGGTTTTGAAATGGCTCTGAAATTCTTTTCGACGTATGGAATAATATCTTTTACAATGCTGGTGATGTATAGATTGGCAGTTTTAGTATCCCTGTAATCAAACGCAGTTTCTTCAAGCATCGAGGTTTTGGCAGCCTGTTGCCCAGGATTTCCATTGGGCATAACACAGATCATTGGAACAGCCAGTTTTTTCTCGATCAGGTTATCGAGTATCTGGCAGGCACGACCCATGGTACTCCAGGCATCCTCATCGCCCCCTCCGCCATGAAGCAGATAAAGTACCGGGTAGCTTTCAGTGCTCGTTTCGTATCCATAAGGTGTATAAACATACATGCGGCGATCTTTGCCGATTGTCGGAGAGTTGTACCATACTTTCCGCAGGTTTCCATGCTGATTGGCTTCAAAATAATTAGCAGTCAAATCTCCCGGGACAAGGAGTACACTCAAATATCTTGTTCCGTCACGTTGCAGAAAAACATTGTTGACATCGTTTGAAGTTAATCCATCGACATTGAAATTGTAGGTGTACAATTCAGGAGAAGGTTTGGGAACGCTGACTGACCATACCCCAACCGAATCTTTGCTCATGTTGGTTGATGAGTCATTACTTTTCATCCACGAACCGGAAAGCCTTACAAGTTTGGCCTGAGGCGCCGAAATCCGGAATGTAACTGTCTTTTCGCCTATTTCAGGAGAAACGATTACTGCCCGCCGAAAATTTGCCAATTCCTGAGAAAAAGTGTTCAGGAAAATGAACAGGCAAATAAATGAATATAAAAATTTCTGTTTCATAATTGGTTTTTGAGTTGATTTACAAGGATATATATGTTTAGTCTCTTAATTTATCACTGTTTAAATGTAAGTACTAGTTCATTTCAATAGGCAAATAATCAGAATTGCATAAGAAAGGTCCATCAGGTTATTGCACCCAATGGACCTTAATTTATTAATATTGAAGAAGTTTATTCATTAATTTAATGATGGAGTTTTTAGCCATCGAAAATAAAGTTTAGTAACCCGGATTCTGGATCATCCCAGTATTAACTGTCATTTCATAGACAGGAATAGGTAGTAATTCGTTTTTACCCTGTTTATAACCGGCACCAGCTGGACTTAAAAACCCACCGGCACCATCAGGAATTGACTTTCCCTGATCTTTTAAAGCAGCATAACCATCTCCCCAACGTTGCAAGTCTAAAAATCGCTGACCTTCAAATGCAAGCTCCAACTGCCGCTCTGTTTTTATGGCATTAAACAAATCGGTACTTGTTGAAGTAACAGGGGCTAGCTGAACTCTGGTTCTTACCAAATTAAGATAGGTTTTGGCTTTTGTATCATCAGGAGTGCTTTTCCGGTTGTAGGCTTCTGCAGCCATTAACAATACATCGGCATAACGAATCATACGGAAATTAGTGCCGCAGTTAGCCATTTTCAAAAAATCAACAGGGCCATCGCCTTCTGAAAGATAAGGAAGGAATTTTAGTCTGATGTAACCATCATTCCCATAAGGAGTAGCAGTTCTTGCGGCATTCATATATTTTCCACCAAGCGGTTCCAACTCGTTTGGCCCAATAACAGTTGAAGCACGTCGCACCAAATCTCCGGCATTGGTATAGGCATCATAAAGCGTTTTATGAGGCATTAAAAATCCCCATCCATAGTTCGTCATATTCAGTTTAGGATATACTGCTCCAGGAAGAAATTCTGTACGTGGAGCCCACATTGGCCCAAACCAGGCCTCACTACCCGGAAAGGAATAACCCATTGTTGTAACAAAGGAAACTTCCCAAAGCGATTCAACTCCGAATTCCGAATCCTTACGTAATACTTTGCTGTAATCAGGATATAAACTGTATTCGTTTGAAGCAATAATATTTTCAAACATAGCAGCAGCTTCAGTATATTTTTTCTCAAACAAATATGCTTTTCCCAGCATGGCCTGAACCGATCCCTTGCTCAGAAGTTGCTTGTAAGCAGCAGGCATGGCGCTTCGTACCGGTAGTACAGCAATCGCTTCGGTGAGATCTTTTTCAATCTGAGTATAAACTTCAGCCTTCGGAGTCCGTACGGCAGAACTTTCACTGGCACTCAGTTCGTGCAATACAAGAGGAACATCGCCCCAGCTGTTAACCAGATAGAAATATGCAGAAGCCCTCATGGCTTTGGCCATACCAACAAAAATAGTTTTATTGCTTGAGTCGGCTGCAACATTGTCAATGACCAGATTAGCCCTGTTGATCACATAATATAACCAGGAATAATAACTACTGATAGCTGTGGTTGTAGGGGTAAACCTGTACTCGTTTAATTCTTCCAGAATTCCACTGTTATCGCCCCGGCCACCACCTCCAGCGTAAGCTTCATCAGACAATGCAATATTGGTGTAAAAAAAGGTCATGCTTGTTCCACTTTGCCACTGATCAAAAACAGCCATTAAGGCCTCTAAAGCCTGAGTGTCGGTTTTATAGAAAGACTCTTTTGTTTGAACCCCACGCTGGTCATACTCAAGTAAACTTTCAGAGCACCCAAAGGAAATCAGGCCAAAAAGCGCAAGAATTCTGACTATTTTATATTTTTCTAATATCGATTTCATTTTCAAAATAATTTAAAGGTTTAACTAAAAGGAAATTGATGCACCAAATAGAATTGTACGGCTAACCGGATACATACCACGGTCAACACCCAAACTATTAATGTTCACACTACTTCCAACTTCAGGATCAGCACCTGGGTATTTCGTAAAAGTATGCAGGTTTTCAATCGATACGTATACCCTTGCTGCAGAGGCAGCTATTTTGCTCATGATATTTTTGGGTACGGTATATCCGATTTGCACCTGTTTAATTTTCAGATAATCACCTTTGAAAATCATCATATCACTAAACCATGTGTTCGCATCAGCAGTGGCACTTGGCATAGTACCCGCATGGTTTGTTGGAGTCCATCGATTATCATAAAAAACCTGTAACCTATTAAAATTAATTCGATCTGTTCTCACCATACCTAGCATAACCTGATGACCTGACGCTCCTTGCAAAAATGTTTTAAAATCGAAATTTTTATACGAAAGATCGATATTAAACCCATAATTAAGCGTAGGAATACCACTGCCAATGTATTGTTTATCGGCTGCACTAACCGTATTCGATTCAGTACCATCAGCTTTGTAGAATATGGTTTTTCCGGTTTCCGCATCGATACCCTTGGTTTTATAGCCATAAAAATACCATATTGGGTGTCCTAAATCGAACCGGGTAACGGTTTGAAGGTTAACTGTAGCCCCGGTAAGGTATGGCATGTTAGGGTTCATGTAAGTAACTTCATTATGCAGGGTAGCAAAATTGCCACTAATGGAGTAGTTAAGTTTACCTATTTTATTCCTGAAGCTGGCTTCAAATTCAAATCCCCTGTTTTCAACGTCACCCGCATTTACAGTAGTTGCTGCATTTCCGGTTTCAAGAATTGGAGCCCCGGTAGTTAAAAGGTCTTTTGTTTTCTTGATGTAATAGTCCATTGAGATGGAAAGCCGGTCATTAAAGGCACGCAGGTCAACACCAAGGTCCGATTGCTCGCTGGTTTCCCATTTCAGGTCATCGTTACTTAAGTTTGCTGGTGCAGTAGAACTTGTCATCGTATTTGATGTTCCATTTTCAACCGAAGGATAACTAGTTGGGCCACTTGAATTTGCTGAAGAAAGTGCGGCACGGTAGCCAAAAGCTCCCAGGTTCGACAAACTTCCGTTTTGTCCCCAGCTAGCTCTAACTTTCATAAAAGACAATACTGTTTTTGGGAAGAAATCCTCGGATGAAACAACCCATCCACCTGATGCGGCAGGAAATGTTCCCCAGCGGTTAGCTGTAGGTAAAAAATCAGAACCAGCAGCATCGCGGCGTAAACTAAACTGGAACATGTATTTACTCTTGAAATCGTAATTAAAGCGGCTAAAATAAGAAAGCTTCCGGGTGAGGGTTGAGTAACCGCTAACATTATCAGTAGGATTAGAAGCCAGATACGAAAGGTCGTCAAACAGAGGACTGTCAAAAGAAAGTGGACCTCCATCGGCATGCAGAATATTAATCTTTTCGTTAGAATAAGACATCCCCGCTAATAAAGTTACATTGTGGTCGCCAATCTTTTTTGCATAAGTCGCAAAATTTTCCAATTGCCAATATGATACTAAACTCATATCGTCAGTAACCCTTGAAACCGAGTTATTGGTAGCCGAATCGTAATAATATTGCGGACTGTAAAGATGACTTCGATACGACATGGTCCTGCCACCAAATCTGCTGGTCACTACAAGTCCTTTAAGCGGAGTCAGATCAATAAATGCATTGCCAAAAAGGAGACTGGTTTGACTTGACGGGGAACTTAAATCCCTGGTGACAAATGGGTTTGCTGTACTCGTAACATACTGAGAAACACCATAATATTGACCATCAGAGTTTTTAATATACTTTTGACCAGCTGCGATTCCTGTCTGCATTGCAGCCGGTATATCAGCAGTAGTTTGGTAATAAACCGGAGTCAATGGGTCAAGCATCAAGGCACTTGTAATAACCGAAGTGTACTCGCTGTTTTCACTGATTGCCTTTAATTCAGTACGGCTATAAGTCAGGTTA
This sequence comes from Prolixibacteraceae bacterium, assembly GCA_028683385.1. Lineage (GTDB taxonomy): Bacteria > Bacteroidota > Bacteroidia > Bacteroidales > Prolixibacteraceae > Aquipluma. The sequence goes on from JAQUIJ010000015.1 coordinate 11,309, forward strand.
TGACCTACTTTGATCCAATTATTAATTTTATGATCGGAATTGAACATCAGTGAATACCGCTGGTATTTATCTTTATCGCCCTTAACAATACCGTCTTGATTTAAATACGATGCTGACATCATAAAAGAACCCTTTTCGCTTCCTCCGGCAAATGAGAGATAATGTTTTTCGGTAGGAGATGTTTCGAAAATTTCGTTCTGCCAGTTGGTATCATATTTACTGTTTTCAGCACCAACAGGTAATGTTCCTGCTTCTTTATTATATTGAATATAGTCAGCAGCATTTAAAACAGGCACATCATTGGCAAGTGATTGCAAGCTGTACTGATATTCGTAATTTACCAGTCCTTTACCAGCTCCGCCACCCTTGGTTGTTACAAGTACAACTCCGTTTGCACCCTCCGCACCATAAATAGCAGCAGAAGCAGCATCTTTTAACACTTCAATATTTTTGATATTGTTTGGATCAACAGTGCTAAGACTACTAACGCGGGTGCCGTTTACAATGTAAATAGGCTCTGATGATTTGTTGGACCCATATCCGCGGATACGTACATTTAACTCAGCTCCAGGGGCGCCTGAGTTTTGAATCACCTGAACACCAGCCGTTTTGCCCTGCAAAGCCTGTTCTGCTCTTGAATTCGAAGAATTGGCAAGATCTTCAGCCTTAATACTTGAAATAGCTCCAGTTACAACGCTCTTTTTTACAGTTCCGTAACCGATAGCAATAACTTCATCAATTCCGATTGATTCTTCTTCCAAAACAACATTGACGGTTGATTCATTTCCAACTTTTACATCTTTCGATTTCATCCCTACAAATGAAAATTGCAGGGTTGAACTATCAGCAATTTTACCAATCGAGTAATTTCCATCAATATCTGTGATTGTTCCGTTTGTTGTTCCTTTCACCACAACAGTAACTCCGGGTAACGGATTTCCTCCTGAGTCGACTACTTTACCTGTAATTGATTTTTGTTGTTGAATCGCAGGTTCTGACCCATTTTCATTCTTTCTTTTCAAAGCGATATAACGGTCAATAATCTTGTATTCCAGGTTTGTTCCATTCAGTAATTTTTCTAAAACTTCCTTTATTTCTTTCTTATCAACGTTAATTGAAACACCCTCCAGAGACTTTATTTCGTCGTTGTTGTAATAAAAATAATACTCCGACTGACTTTCGATTTGTTTTAACGCTTCAACCAAAGTCACATTCTTTACATTGATGCTAAGCTTCGTCGATTGAGAATAGACTGAAGCATTTACGCTGATAACAAAGACAAGAATTAAAAAGCTCGTTAGTTTCATAATTCGTAATAGTTTTTTTAACAGCCTGACATGGCTATTACATTCTCGATGTTTTTTCATAATTTTGTGTAGTTTAAAATGAAACAATTATTGTTTTATTTTCCGGCGATGAAATGGGTCCAAGCATTTCATCGCTTTCTTTTTATTCCATATTCAAAAGTTTAGTTTATTTCGACATGATTGTGATTAAATTTTTCTCATTGGGGCGTACCTGATACTGAAACCTGATGGGAGCCAACTGCTCCATTGCCATAATGGTCTGGTCAATTGGCTTAGCTCTCAAAATAGTTCCCGAAAAGTTATAGTCTTTCAATGATTCCTGGCTAAATCTGATTTCAACATTGTACCAACGCTCCATCTTTTTTGCAATTTCGCTCAGCTTCTCCGAATTGAAGGTGATTTTGCCATCCTTCCAACTGGTATAAAAATAAGAATCGGCATTTTGTACCTGAATTGATGAATTTCCATCCGATTTTACGGCAATTTGCCCTGGAGTTATCTCTCCTATCTTATGGCCAACCAAGTCGTTGATCTGAACCTTACCTTCGTCAAGAAAAACAGATTGAGTTGGCTCTGACAGATATGCAGAAAGATTGAAAGAGGTTCCCAAAACTTCAACTTCGAGCTTGCCCGTTTTCACCTTAAAAGGCAGGTGTTTGTTTGGAGCAACTTTAAAATAGGCTTCACCTTCCATGAACACATTTCTCTCATTCTGATTGAACTTATTTGGATATTTAAATTTCGTTCCCGAATTCAACCAAACTTCAGTTCCATCGAAAAGGAATAGATGACCTGTTTGTCCATACATCACTTCCATTTCAGCGTATTGAACATCATTACCATCTCCGGTTAACAAAGAATGGGCATATAAACCAGATACAAATGCCAATACAAGAATCGCAGCGTATTTCAGTAATGCTGCCGTAGAAGGTAAAAATCGCTTTTTGACAACTGCATCTTCAATGACACTCCAGGAGCTGGCTTTATCTGATTCATGCAATTGTTTAGCACCTTTTAAGCCCTGATAAATCTGATCACCTTTGGTATAGAGCCGTCGATTCTGAGGATATTCCAGCTCTTGTTCCAGCAACGTATTTTCATCAGGATCGAGTTCGTCATGCAACTTTCCAGAAATTAAATCCCAATACTTGTTATCATTCTTTTCCATTGTAAACCTGTATATATAACCCACGACGCAAAAACGGGATAAACAGGGTGACAGGAATTACATCTTTTTTCAATAAAGTATCAATTTAATTTGCTGGCTTGGGTATAACAGCAGCTTATAGAGGAGGTGACTCTCCCACTCAATCCGAATTAACAATTGAATATCAAACCAATACCTAATTGAAAATGATTAAGAATTAAATTGCGATTTGGGAGTTTTTATTAAAAGGTGAAAGAGTAAAAAATTAGTTGGATCAAGTTCCTCTTTCAGAAACTGATATGCGCGCCCCATCTGAGTTTTTACTGTATTAACGGAAATATTCAGACGGGCTGCAACTTCCTTATAGGATAGCGATTCGAAGGCGGCTAGCTCAAGTATTCTTCGCCTTTGCTCAGGCATACGCTGAATGGCCTGATAAAGTCCGGCATAATAATCAAAGTGGTTGATTGTCGTTTCATCGGGCACATCAGGAAGGGTTTCAAGTCCTATAACCAACTGATGTTTCGATTTTCTGGCCTGGCTCACAATTTGGTTCCGGAGCATCAGGTAAAGATATGATTTTAAAGATTTTTCGATGAAAATATATTGACGGCGCTCCCATAGTTTTATGAAACAATCAGAAACCAACTCTTCAGTATGAGTTGCATTGCGGCTATATTTGCAGGCCCACAACCACATCTGGTAATAATATTTTTCGTGCAAAACTTTCAACGCCCTAACATCACCCTCAACAATTTTACTCCAAATATTCTGATCGTCCATGTTTGTTTACCAATAAATGGTTTTTAGAAAATATATCAAACCCGAATTAAGCGAATAAGCTTTTGCCAAAAGCTAACTCCTATAAACATAAATCACTGAAACCCATTTAAATGCTAAAAAGAGGATGAATCCATTTCCTGAAATCCATTCCTCTTTTTAGGTCTTAATTCAAAATTGATTATCAACAGAAATACCTGTTAATAAATAAATTATCTAAAATCAGTATTGTTATTTTACAAAATCTGATTTCAAAAGAAAATCGGCACTTTCCTTAATTCCTTCGAGTGAGGTCTTAAGTATTTCGGCCTGTACTTTCGGATCCTGAGGACCAAATCCCAGAGGAGGAGCTCCCTGACCATCCTTTGGCCTGTTTTTCATCATATTAGCCATAAAATCGGCCATATTACCGCCCTTCGCCTGAATGTCTTTCATTTGATTCATCATGGCCATCGATTGTTCCCGTTGTTCTTTAGTCATTTTGGCTTCCATTTCAACAAACCAATCCGTATTGCCATTTTTGTAGAACTGATTGAAAATCGCTTCGTAGTTGATCTTACCTGTTGCGCCAACCACATATTCATCTTTGATATGCAATAATTTGAAACGGGTCGGATATTTCTTCAGATAAGCAACAGGATCCTGTCCACCAACCGTAATCCAGTAAACATCCATCTGGAAGAATACTTTATCAGGATCAGTGTTGGCTAGAAGAAAATCTTCATACAATTGATCCGTATTTGGGATCTTAACGAATTCAATATGGTGGTTGTGATAACCAAATTTGATTCCTCTCTTATTCGCCTCATCACCAATTTTGTTCATCAAATCACATTCAGCCTTTAGCCCTTCAACTGTACCTGACCAAATATTCATTGGGAAAATTACATATTTGCATCCCAAAATTTTATGGTCGTCAAACACTTTTCCCCAAGCTGCCAAAGAGCCTTCAACATCTTTCAGATCAAATTTACCACGTGCATGGCTTGAAATAATTTCCATACCATATTTCTTAGCCAAAGCAGCATACTCGGCGGGTTTGTATCCGGCAACCAATCCGGTATTCGCATCGTAATTCGAAATCTCCATCACAACATAACCATCATCAGCAAGTGCTTTGAATGAACCTTCGATATCCGATTCAAGGCCTTTCACAGAATATGTTGCGATTCCAATATGTTTTTTAGGGCTGGAAGCTCCAAAAGAAGTTGATGAAGTATAGAAAAGCGTCAAAATCGCAATAAAACAAAAGCTTAAAGTTTTTTTCATGAGTATTTTAAAAATTATTTAACGAATGAAGCATTGTTCAGGTAATCGAAACAGCCCTTAACACCTTCGAATTGAGTCATGTTAGATTTTATCTTTTCAATTTCAACATAAAATTCGTTGATCCCAATTGAATACGCTTTTTTGAAGATGTTTTCGAAATTCATCATTCCAGACTGGCCTAAAACTGAGCGGTCTTTGATATGTAAAACCTGAATGCGTGTTGGATATTTTTCAAAATAATCGAGTGGATCCATCTGACCCATAACCGTCCAGTAAACATCCATTTCGAAGAATACCAAAGCAGGATCTGTTGCTTCCATCATCAGGTCATAAACGATGTCGCCAACCGGACGAAGAACGGCTCCCGGACCAGTAGGGAGAGTTTCACCTGGTTTTGCAATCCGTTTGAACTCCATGTTGTGGTTGTGGTATCCCCATTTAATACCGGCAGCTTTTGCTATCTCACCAGCATTGTTGAAGACTTCGCCTACCAGCTTGGCATCATCGTGGGTTTCAATTGTCGGCATTCCCGGCTGAATTAAACGGCCAACACCTAATTTTACATGATCCTCAACGGCTAACTTCCACCAATCGGATATTTTGGCAACATTGTCTTTAGTGTACGTCCTTTCCGGAGGATTCACATGAGCACTGGTTATTTTCAAACCTGCATCTTCAGCAATTTTACGGTATTCGCTAACCTCATATTGACCCATCTTCCGATTGCCATAGCCAGCCAGTTCGATTGTGCTGTAACCAATTTCTTTTATTTTTTTCATTCCTTCCGGAACATTCTCGGTCAGTTCTTTCATTAATGAATAGATCTGCAACCCGATCACCTTTTTCCCGGCAATCGTTGGTGCAGTTTTAGCCGATGCAATAACAGGAGCGAAATTTCCAGCCATCAAACCACCGGCTGTTAGTAAAGATATTTTCTTTAAAAAATCACGTTTTGACTCCATCATAATTTTTGATATTAGAATTTGTTGGTATGTGTTTAAGTATTGAAAATGCCCCGAAAAGCCAATCATTTTGCAGGACTATAAAGACTACTGCAAATAAAAACTTTTCGGGGCAAATGTATTATTTGTATAACGAATACGGATTTCTGTAATCGTAATGGTATAAACGGTGAGCAGCAGCTTCTTTATCGTCGCCAAAACTCAATGTTGCAGGATTCCATTTTACCGGACGTTGAAGTTCGGTAGCCATGTTTCCAAGGCAACAAGTGATTGCAGTGCTACAACCTACTTCGATTGGAGCGATCGGATTGTTACGCGAACGAACACTGTCAACAAAATTCTGCATGTGTGGAGAGCTGATTTCAAAACTTCCGCTTCCTTTGGCTGCGCTTTTCTGCATTTCCTCAAACATTTTTTTGCGTTCTTCAGGAGTCAGATTTTTCGGACGTCTTCCGGCTAATTCAGCTGGAACAAGAGATGCATCAGAACAAGCCAGGTAACCGCGGGCAACTTCGATCCATCCTTTGGTACCTATAAATTTGATACCCTGAGCATTTGGCATATCTTCCAGATAAGGCTGTTCAGTCATTTCAACACCTGTAAGATATTTAAATGTAAGATAAGGCTGATCCTTGTATCCTTTAGGAGTAATAAGAGCAGGACCCGATCCATCCATTCCGATGGCAGCCTGTGCAATGTCGAACATGTGAGCACCCCAGTCGGCGGTAAAACCATTACCGGTTTCGCGGTACCAACGCCATGCTCCCCAAAGTTTTTCCCTTTCTTCAGGTTCCAATGAAATTGGTGGGCAAAGATCTGAATTATAATGAATCTTTGGATCGTTTAATGGCCCCATCCATAAATTGAAATTCAGGTTTCCTGGAATAGCCATTTCTGGTAAATCCAATGGTTTTGGCGGATCACCAACTTTGGCATAAATTTTTTCAATATGTCCAATAGCACCAGCTTGAACCAATTCAATGGCTTTCTGGAATTCTTTGCTCGAACGCTGCTGACTTCCAACCTGAACGACGCGTTTGTTTGCTTTGGCAACTTTCACCATCTGGAGACTTTCGGTAATTGTAAACGAAAGCGGTTTTTGCACATACACATCTTTCCCTGCCTGACAGGCGTGAATAGTCATTAAGGCGTGCCAGTGGTCAGGAGAACATACTTCTACAGCATCAATATCTGTGCGCTCAAGCAATTCTTCGTACTGCTCGTACATGTCGCAACGGCCTGCCACCGATTTGCTGGCTTGCCAGGCTTCGACACGCTTTTTGAAGCGCTTTTGTTTCATGCCGTCAACATCGCAGCAGGCAGCTATCTGTACACCAGGAACACTGGAAAAACTGCCAAAATCGTTTATCCCCTGTTGTCCAAGGCCGATAAAGCCCATAACTACGCGGTCGCTTGGGGCAATACGGGTTCCGTCGCTCATAGTCCAACTTGGAAGGATGGTAAGTCCGGTAAGGCCAATCGCAGAAAGTCCCAGAAAGTTACGTCTGTTCATTCCACTTGTTGAATTTTCTTTCATTGGTAGATTGATTTAGTTTGTGGTTATTTAAATATAATTCTTTTAAACACTATAATACATCCTTTTGTACTAAAATGTTGTCTAGCAAACAATTGGATGCCTTCATAAAAAAGTGCGTCGAACTGACACAATGATAGTTTTTTTATTCCAATCCAGAACAGATTTTACTTTTGTTGTAAAACATACCGGACGACATCTGACATTTTTTTTAACGACGATCATTGCAAAAATTCAGGGATAAAATAGTTGGAGTGTAACTGTATGATGGAGTGACTTAAAAAGAAAAAAACCTCTGTTATTTCTGGCAAAGAGGGAAATAAAATTCCGATTTATTTCTGATTTTGATTATTCTTATTGAGACTGGAAATTCCCCACCATCTTAAATTTGGAACCCCGCATTGCGTAAAAACAATAAACCAACGCTTATGCCTATTATTGGATCAACACACTAACGAATCCGCCCCAGTTTGTTGTACTTGTAGCGTTTGGCCCTGCATACTCCACGTTTAAAGCTGGTCCAAACCTAAAAATTTTATACTGAAGGCCTGCCCGCCATAAGTGGTAGCTGAAGGAATGTTCTTTTGTCCAGGCAGTCAAAGCTTGTATCCGAAAGAATGCTTGCAGCATTTTTTCGTTTACAGGATGCCATTCGAATATCGCCAAAGTACTAAACTCTCCAGCTTTGTGAATTTCATAAACAGGTTGAATAATCAGATTAGTTACCTTGGTGAAATTAGAATAAGAGGCAGAAACAATAGGTTTAAAACCACCGAATGCTTTCAGATTACCACCAATTCCAGCGTCAAATCCCTTTGCAAATTCGTACGAACCAATGGTCTGAATGATGTAATTATCAGGAGTTAATTCATTGCTGTCAACTTCGTAATTAATCAGGTTGAAAAACTTAAACCGTGAACCAGGGACAAATCGTTTATCAACCGTCATTTGGTACATGGTTGATTTTGCCCCAACCATCACCTCGACTGGTATTGGCGCTTGAGGAATTTGAAGCTGATGATTGTTCTCCTGCGCTTTTAGCGTAAAGCTGATCAGGAGGATTGAGATTAGAATAAAAAATTTCATTAAAAATGTGTTATATAAATAAATACTTGAAATTGATTGTAATCACTAAGACTCACAAAAATTAGCCCTTCCACCTGGAAACAGGGCAAAAGGGCAAAAGGGCTAATTCAACCTTCCGATTAGCTACATTTATTAGCAAATACCGAACTTCCAATCTGGTAATACAAACCTTAATAGAAGAAGTTCCTGCTGCAATTTGGCACAAAACCCGGAAAATAAAATGCTAACAAGTTAGACAAATCGGAATATTGGTCAGACGTTTAGACGAAATCATCATTTAACCGTCCATTCTGCTGAGTCATTTCCATCAGCAGTTTTGATTTCCACTAAATTTTTGCCAGAGGCAAGCTTTACATTTTTCCAGGATACCGTTGCATACTGGTCTGTTTTCATTGTTCCAACTTGCTTCCCATTAACGAAAAGTTTTGCCAAAGGAGCTGTTGTAAATGCTATGATATCAGTAACATCTTCTTTTCTTTCGGTATAGCCTTTTGAGCAAAGGTGAGTTGTTTTTTCATTTTTGTTCCAATTGGCTTTAAACAGATAAAAAGCATCCTTCCTGAATTTACGGTCATAAGAAACCAAACCTTTGTCGTTGACATGAGGCGTATCTCCCTCTTTTCTGAAGTTTGAGCCAAAATCGAACATATTCCAAACGAAAGTTCCCCAAATATAATCCCGTTCATTAATCATTTTAAGATGACTCATATGATAAGCCGTTTGCTTTTCTTCGGGATGCCAATTTCCCCGGGCCGATAGTCGGGAGTCTTGCTCTTGAACAAACTGGCCAACATGCTGATTGATACTGGCCCCGGCGCCATACTCACTGATACCAATTTTTGCATTGGGGTATTTTGCATGCCACTCGTCAAAGTATGTTGCAAAACCTTCGAATTTATCGTAGTACCAACCAAAGTATTTATTCATGGCAATAGCATCGGTAATAAAATTGTAACTTCCCTCCTGATAAGTAGCTGCGGTGGTCATTCTTGATGGGTCCAAACGATGGGCCAAATCATTCAATTCAGCGGTTATGGCATCAAAGTTCCCTACGATTTCATTAAAAACTCCCCAAAAGCATATAGACGGGTGGTTATAATTCTGGATGATTAGTTCTTTCATTTGAAGCTTCAAATTATCATCAAAAGCTTCAGAATTTATATAGTGTCCTACAAATGGGATTTCTTCCCAAACGATGTAACCACTTCGGTCGGCTTCCTGAAACATGAATTTGGCTTGAGGATAATGGGCCAAACGTAGCGCGTTTACCCCCATTTCTTTAAAAAATGCAAAATCCGCCCGATGGTTCTCTTCGGTCAAAGCCGAAGCCAAACTATCCCAATCCTGATGGCGGCACACGCCTCTTAATTTCAAATGCTCTCCATTCAGGAAAAAACCTTTATTCGCATCAACATAAAAATAGCGAATCCCAATATTTTCCTCAACGCGGTCAATTTCGTTTCCATTTTTCTTGAGTACAGTTACAGTTTTGTACAAATAGGGATCTTTAACCCCATTCCATAAATGCGGATTTTCAATTCCTATGTTACAAACAACCTTGTTGTTGTTAATGTAGGGATTGGTTTGACTGGAAACGATTTTATTATCTCGATCAAGAATCGAAAATTCAATTTCACAATCCTTATAATTCGATTTGGTTGACAGATAGATCTCCGCGCGTAATTCTGCTCTTTTTTCATTTACCAACAGTTGATTAACAAATACACCTGTCGAGCCATAATACAAAGGTGAGATACAAACATCGTCGTCTGAAACGATGAGCCAGGCATCGCGGTACAAGCCACCGTACATGTTAAAGTCACCTCCTTGAGGCGCCACATCAAATCGTAACGAATTATCACAAATCACATTAATAGTATTCTTTTCTCCGTATTTGACGTAGTCAGTAATCTCATAAGTAAATGCATTATAGGCACCCTTGTGTTCGCCCAAATGATTTGTATTTATAAAAACATTGGTGACACTTCCCGCGCCTTCAAATTTGAGAAAAAGACGTTTCCCTTTATACTCTTTAGGGATATCCATTTCCTTACGATAGGAACCATATCCTCTACGGTAGCCTCCATCCGCCATAAAATCAGCTCGATTCCAGGTATGAGGCAAATCAATAATATTTGGTGCTTCCGGAGGACTACCCCAACCAAGTCCTTTGGGAATTTCTATTCCCGCAGTAAAATTCCATTTCTTATTGATTGAGATTACCTCCCTGGCAAAAGTCATGGAGGTGAATGAAAATACAAACAGACTGAAAACTAAGAAATTTACTATTTTATTTTTTTTCATATTTTACAGATTTAGCTTTTTCTTCCTATAATTCGTTTAATAATTCTCTATTTACTGAGGATTGGTTGGCAAGCCCATTTCTGGTTTCGCTTCGCCTGAAGCTCCAAGTTTAAAAATCATGAACTGCTGATTATCTTTTGTGTATGGCTTCCAAATTTCTTTTTCCTTTCCATTTGGATCACCGAATTTTACAAAATTCGTCCATGTATCAACCATATAATCCGATAATGCTTTATCCCCTTCGGTAAATGGTCGCCAAGAGTTACCCAGTGTCTTAAACACATACCATAACTCGGCGGAGTGGAAGGCTTTTGCAGTGTCTCCGGGTAGTTCACGGATAAACTCATAGGCATAAGCTTTGCCCCCATTTTCGTCCCGAAGCTTGCAAAATTGTCCTAACCCTGTTGTCATCATCCCCATATCATCCTTATTGTAGCCAATTATATAAGGGATATCAGCAATCTGGTTATTACGTGTAGCGTCACTGAAATTACTTGATAAAACATATCCGTCTATCACCGGTCCCATCATTCCACCTATTCTTTTTTTTCTTGCTAGGCTTGCCAGTGCCAAAATAGAATCCGCAGGAGCCGTACGCATAGCCTCCAGGTTTTTATAACCACCAAGATCAATAATCGCTTTTCCGGCTTTTTCTGCATCTTTTAATTGAGTTCCACCCAACAGAGGTTTTTCTGAAACACCACCTCCGCTTTGCATAATCGCCTTTTGCATCAAGTCTTTTGATAAAGGCGAGGAGACAAGTGATTGTACGCTCATAGCACCGGCACTTTGCCCCAAAATGGTAATGTTATTCGGATCACCACCGAATTGCTGAATGTTGTTTTTAATCCATTTTAATGCAGCAATCTGATCTAGAATACCGTAATTCCCAGAAACGCCTTTCGGATTCTCGGAAGAAAGGTCAGGATGTGCAAGGAAGCCGAAAATATTAAGCCTGTAGTTTATTGTAACGAGAATTACTCCATGCTTAGCCCACTCTTCTCCACCCAAAAACTGCTTTTCATAAGCGTATCCTGAAGCAAAAGCACCACCATAAATATTCATTGCCACAGGCAATCCAGCTTTGGTTTTGCCGGGAGCTGTAGTATAGATATTCAGATAAAGGCAGTCTTCGCTGTTTTTATGGCCATCTTCAGTAGTAAATTCCTTGTGATAAAAACTTCCGGGCTGACGAGGAGATTGCATCGCAGCAGGCCCATAAGTATCGGCCACTTTAACTCCCTTCCATGGAATTACCGGCTGCGGTGATTTCCAGCGCAAGTTGCCAACCGGAGGCGCTGCATAAGGTATACCTTTATAAATATATACACCTGAAGTCTTGGTGGGAATACCCTGTATCTTTCCGCCTTCAATTTTCAAAACAGGATTTTCACCGACAACACATGAGGTTATTGAAATTAAAATAATACTTATAATAAAAAATAGACTCTTCATTTTGTTGTAATAAAATGTACATAACATGCTAATATTATACTTAAATGTCAGTGGAAATAAGTAATATTTCCACTGACATTAACCCTATTGCTAATAACCGTCATTTTGTTTCATCACTGCATCAATATTTAAATCAATCTGACTTTGAGGAATTGGAAACAGAACGTTATAATCCTGAATATTTAATCCGGGATTTTTAGGGTTGTTGTTATATTTTCTGACCCTTTCTATAAGCTTACCCATACGACGCAAAGTTACATGACGAAATTCTTCCCCATAAAGCTCCCGAGCCCGTTCATCCAACACATAATCCAGATCTGCCTTTGAAGCATCAATAGGAGTGGCATGCGCCCGTGTCCTGATTAAATTAATATCTGCTGCTGCCAGATCTTTCTTCCCTAAATCGACATAAGCTTCAGCACGAAGGAGTATGGTTTCAGCAAGGCGTATGGCATAAACATCTTTATGGTTAGATCCACCGCCCGCAGTAGACATATTCGTGAGATGATGAAGCGGGTCGGCATGCTTCAAAAAGTAGGGGTAAATATACTGGCAGGTATCTTTTATTGCATCCCTTGTTCCAGCAGGGTAAAGGCTGAATTTAATTTTTTGCTTGTTGAATTTAGACGCTGGATTGTCGTAATAAAAGTCTCGTTTTATCATGTGTTTCGCATTACGAATATCATTCTTCCAATCGCTTCGCCAAATATCATATGCGGCATAATTTGTTGGGTGAATCCATGATACCGGCCGACCTATGCTATCAGAATAACCTGTATATACACCATTGTATAAATCGCCCCTGAAAGCTTTAAATCCATCAGGCGTATTTCCCATTCTGAAATAGGCAGGACCCCAGGCTCTTTCCCCCGGGAAAATACTTCCTCCTGTAACAAATGGCTCAAACTGAATTGCCCAGATGGTTTCAGTATTTTCCGCAAGATTTTGATTACCATAAGCAAATAGATCTAAAAAAACATCTCCTGAACCAAATACGTCAACTGTAGATCCGAAACGTTTTGTCATCAGGGCATAGCCTGCTCCGTCAATAACTTTTGAAGCAGCATTTACAGCCTCCTGATATTTTCCTTCAGTGATATAGTGTTCACTCAACAGATGTAAAGCTGCGGCCTGGGTAATCCTGCCCGGAGCCTCCTCCTTACCACGGGTAGGCAAGTTTGCAGCAGCAAATGTTAGATCCTCTTCCATTTGTTTATAAATATCGGTCTTGGGGGCTCTTACAAAATCAGTTTTTGCTGTATTTATCACCTCGGTTACAAGTGGTACATCCCCGTAATAGGAAACCAGCATACGATAGGAAAAAGCCCTGAAAAACATAGCTTCACCTAAAAAAGCATTTTTCTGTGCGTCGCTTGTCCAAATCCCGGCGTCAGCAGCATTAATGCCTTTAATCAACGCGTTAGCTTTCTGTATAATCTCGTAATTGTATGACCAATAATGTGCCATGTTGGCATTTGAAGAAGTGAGATAGGTTTTATAATTACTTAAAAAAGTTGTAGAATTAGGATCCTCGCCATGAAAAGCAAGATCCGTTCCCACACCTCCAAGGTTTGTGACGAATTCAGGCTGGCCTCCTGCTTCAAGATACCAGTCATTCCGAAATTTGGTATGTAATCCGGATATTCCCGTCCGAATTCCGGATACTGTATTATATGCATTATCGGTTGAAAGGAAATCAAGAGCGGTCTCTTTAAGTACATCTTTCGAGCAGGATGAAAGCATTAAAGCCGGAATAATAGTAAGCAGTAATAACCCCTTACCCAACATATTGATATATTTTTTCATTGTTCTTTGTAATTTTTATTCATGATTACTAAGCTGTTTTTTGATCAGTCAGGTTAAAACGTTAATCTAAAACCTGTCGTAATATTTCTATTCATCGGAGAATTGTCTGTTCTCGCCGCCGTAGCATCGCCTGTTAAATTAGCATTGCTTGTTCCTACTTCGGGATCCCAACCTGACCATTTTGTCCAGGTGTGGAGATTTTTGCCTGATACAAAAAAGGAGCAATTATCAATTTTTAAACTTTTTAGTAATTTAGTACTGAAATTATATGTTAGCGAGACATCCTGTAACCGCACAAAACTTCTGCTTTCATAAATTCCACTCTGTACGGCAGGCGCATTATAGACTCCGGTTGCATTTGTTACTCCATTATCAGGGGTCCAATACGGACGAACGGCAGAACCGTTGATTCGATACACATCGTCCGAACGCCAAGGCACATTAGTAACAAATGAGTTATCAGCTAAATAATAACCATTACCTCCTTGAATTGAGTTAAGGAGGAACGAGAATGAAAAATTCTTATAAGTAAATTCATTATTTATACTGAATCGGTAGTTTGGTGTTTTATATCCCACGATAGTCCTGTCATTAGTTGGATCAATAACACCATCTTTATTCTGATCGACATATTTAAACTGACCCGGATACCAACCGGCAAGTGTCTTTTTATTATACAGTTCCTCTTCTGTCCAAACTCCACCAGCCATTTTATAGTCATAAATGGCGCTAATTGGCTCTCCTACAAACCATGAATTTCCAACATCTTTGTCGTTGTTGCCTCCGTAGAGTTTGGCGATTTTATCTCTGTTTAGCGAGAATGTGAAACTACTTTTCCAACTGAGCTTACCTTTAATATTAACTGTATTTAATTGTAACTCAATACCTTTATTATCAATCCCTCCAATATTTGCCCAGATATTGGAATATCCGGCAGCAGGGGGAAGCGCTCTTTTAACCAAAACATTAGTCGTTGTAGCTTTATACACATCTATTGAGCCAGAGATTCTATGATCAAGTATTGCATAATCGAGTCCTAAATTAAAGGAAGAGGTAGTTTCCCATCCCAGACTTGCATTTCCTATAGTACTTGGATAAACAGAAATAGCCGACGAAGAGCCATAAACATAAGAATCAGTTGTCATTCTGGAAAAACTTGAATACCGACCAATTCCCTGATTTCCATTTTTCCCGTATGAGGCCCTGAGTTTTAGATATATCGATTCCATCATATTTTCCAGAAATGGCTCTTCTGAAGCAACCCAACCTAATGAAAGCGACGGAAAGTTGGCAAATTTATTGTTTTCGCCAAATCCGGAGTAGCCATCCCGTCTTATAGTACCTGTTAACATGTAACGGTTTTTATACGAATAGTTAACGCGGGCCATATACGAAAGACTATTTTCTTCCCAAGCTCTGGATGCGGCCGTTACCACAGATCCAAGCGCTACGTTATTGTAACCAAGTACAGGGTTCTCAAATCCCTGAGCATTAATAGAGTCGGCTTGTGCATTTCGGTTCTCACGACTGAACAATAGGGTTGCACTGATCTGATGATCGCCAACTGTTTTTAGGTAAGTGACAATATTGTTAACAATCGAGTTTCTTTCCTGAGAAGGATTCTTAATGGCCTGACCCTTGTTTGCTGAACCTTCAGGAGTTGTGACCGGATAAAATATCCGATTGTTTCTGGTTGAAAAGGTATTCGAATAGTTCAATTCATAGGTTAACCCCTTTACCCATGGCACTGTTATCTTACCACTACCTGTAAGAAAAAGATTATTCCTGATATCACTATTTTGAATATATAAATTATTAAGAGGGTATCGCATATAAGTTTCCCCTGTAAGGTACATGTCATAATTTGGGGAGCCAATCTTGTTGTTTGCAAGGGGGCTTGCTGTTCGGGCTGAGCCAAGACTTGCTTCGATCCCTGAATAATCGCGATTAGAATATGATGTAATTATACCCAGTGTAAACCAATCGGTAACTTTGCTTTCAACATTACTATTCAGTGTAATTCTCGAAAACTCATCATTCAGTTGAATCCCCTTTTCATTGGCATAAGATCCTGATACATAATAAGAACTCTTAGCTGTCTTTCCCGAGAAGCTTAGGTTATAGTTTTGAATTGGAGCTACTCGCGTAACTTCATCAACCCAATCTATCTCATTCCCTGCAAGGTAATTGTCTTTTTCTTCCTGTGTTCGCAAACGGCCTGCAACTATGTTTTTATCTGTCACATCAGGCCTCACTGGTTTTCCTGTCGCGCTTGTAGGATTCGTTTTATACCATTTATATAAATCCTGTTGATAATAGTAATCAACATTCCTAATAGCATATTCACTTCCATTCATCACTCTCATCGGGTTATTTGTCATATCCTGATAACCATAGGACATGTTGAATGAAACAGATGGTTTTTCTGACTTCCCCTTTTTAGTTGTGATAAGCATTACACCATTTGCTGACCTTGATCCATAAACAGCGGCAGAACTGGCATCCTTTAAAATATCTACTGATTCAACATCACTGATGTTTAAATCGGCGATATCGCCATTGTAAATAATACCATCACGAACAATTAATGGTCGATCACTGGCCGATAGAGATGTTTGCCCCCTGATAGAAAGGCTTGGTTCTGCTCCTGATAGTCCGGATCCCTGAATGTTTACACCCGCTGAAGCACCGGATAATGCCTGCAAAAGATTTGTATTTGATTGAGCAGCTTTTCCACCCACAGATACTCTATCAACAGAACCTGTTAAGTCACTCTTTTTCTGCGTGCCATAACCAATTGCAACTACTTCTTCAATCCCGATAGTCTCATCAGCCAGGGTAACATTGATTGAAGTTTTGTTCTCAACTGAGACTTCCTGCGATTTCATGCCCACAAACGAAAACTGCAAGATCGCATTTGCAGGAATGTTATTGAGTGTATATTTCCCATCCATATCCGTAATAACGCCGGTTGTTGTACCTTTTACTACTACAGATACCCCTGGAAGCGCCCCCCCGGAAGAGTCAATAACTTTACCCGAAATGGATTTTTGTTGCTGCATCTCAAATGTTGAGCTTTCTGATTTCTTTGACAATACTATCTGCCTTCCATCCACTTTGAAAGCCACATCTGTTCCATTAAATAAAGTATTTAATACCTCGTTGATTTTGGCATCTTTTAATTGTACATCAACAGTACGATCCACATCAATCAATGAACGACTGTATAGAAAATAGAATTCCGATTGATCTTCAACCTGTTGCAACACGGCTTGCACCGTTGCATTTTTCAGGTTAATAGACAAGGTGGTCGTTTGAGAATACGACACTACTGCCCAGGTTTGGAGGACAGCTACCAGAGAAATTACTAATGTTAGTTTCATACACAATAACATTTTCCTCACTCCAGGAGAATTGCTCCACGGAATGATCAGTTTTAACTTTTTTTCCATAAATTTAAAGCGTTAAGTATTAACATTTAGTTAGAGCCGACGGAGAACCTGCGAAGTTCCTGCCGGCTTTTTTATCTTTTAGTCATATAGATTGTTCGTTGTATTTCGGTTAGATTATTTGCTTTTTTGAACTCAAATCTGACGGGCAATGCCAGAGCAATCAACTTCAGCGATTGATCCAGCTTTTCCTCCCGAATGGTGGCGGTCATCAAATAGTTGTAAATCTCCGGATCTGTTAAAATAATTTCGACGTTGTACCACCTTGCCAATTTCTTAATGGCAGTACCCAGCCTTTCGTCTTTGAAAATCAATTTTCCATCAACCCAGCCTGCTGCATCTTTTGGATCAACCGTTTTCTGAACGATTTTCTCAAGTTTAGAATCGAATTGAACCTGTTCACCGGGCTTCAGCACCAGCTTTTTGTTCTCATTTTCAAGATGAATTTTTCCTTCCAGCAAAGTTGCCTCGAAATAGTTATCAGAAGAATAGGCATTCAAGTTAAAATGAGTACCTGTCACTACCGTATTCATCATGGGGTTATTTACAACAAACGGATTTTTGGGATTCGATTTGACTTCAAAATAGGCTTCGCCGTCCACAAAAACTTCACGCTTACTCCCTGTAAAACGCTCCGGATAACGGAAAGTGGTACCATCGTTTAGCCAAACCCGGGTACCATCAGATAGATCAATCTGTGTTCGGGTTCCTGGCTTAGTATAAATTTCGCGAAATGTATTGGAAGCTAACTGATTTGAGGAATTAGTTGAATTGAAATAAAAATATGCCGAAAGTAACAACAACGGAATAATTAGAACAGCTGCAATTTTCGAAAATACCAGATAAAGCTTTGCAGATAAAGCCATTGGATTAAGCTGATGAATTTGCTGATTGTTAATCTGGTGGTGTACCTGATCGAGCATCCGGTTAAAATCAGGCGCTCGTCCTTTCAATCGTATTTCTGAATTTGCCCAAATCTCACCTAAAATTTGGCGTAACTCAACATCGTTCTCCGGATTGATCAGCCAGTTGCGGATTTGCTCCGATTCTGCTGGGGTGGTTTTCCCTTCAAGGTATCCTTTTATATCGCGATAGTTCATAGCTAAATTTAATGCTTTTACTATACTACGAAATCAAAGGTTATAAACCCCTATCCGGATAAAAATATTTATTGGTGAAACATCAAGAAATAAAACAACAGACCAAGAACATCGTGCTTACCTAACTTTTCTCTCAGGTATTTCAAGGCCGAAGTCATTTGATTTTCGACAGTCTTAATTGAAATTCCTAATTTTTCGGCTATTTCCTTGTTCGAAAAACCTTGTTCGCGGCTAAGCCTGAAAATTTCTTTCCGTTTTTCGGGCATTTCCTGAATCAGCCCATTGGCAAGACTTTCAATATTTCGAAATTCGACTGTATTTTCTGTCTCGCTCGTCTGAAATCCAGACATCCTGACAAACTCACCAATTCTCATTTTTTCCGACTTTTCCTTCCGGAGCCATGAAATCGTTTCATGATAAGCAACGGAAAATAAGAATGATTTAAAGGAAAGGTGTTCTTTTATTTGCTCCCGCTTCTCCCACACTTTCAGGAAGACCAATTGGGTAACTTCTTCAGCAGCAAAAGAGTCACGGGTAATACTCAGTGCGAAAGCATAAAGATTGACAGAATATTTATGAAACAAGGCGTCAAAGGCAATGAAATCATCCTTTTTTAAACATTCCACATATTCTTTATCATCTCTTACCTGCATGAAAATTTTGTATGATGAACGAACAAAAGTAGAAAAAAATGATTCGTAACCTCTTCCTATTTTTAAATCGAAAAATCCGATTGCCACATCAATCTAAAAAATTCTCACGCATTTGGCATAGATAAAAGAAATACACTATTTTTAAAGCCACGCAAACAAGGGCAATTCACGAATCAATGATGCGATTCAGGAATGCCAAAAACTTAAATGAAGACCTAATGAAGACAAACAATCTTTTCTTGTCAGTTGCACTGACAACCCTGTTTCTATTTTCAGGCTGCCAGAAGAAAGCCGAAAACCTCGTTCAATTTGTAAATCCGCTTATTGGAACTGGCCTTTCATCCGGACCAAATGCAGTTAAACACAGTCAAGGGTCTGAAGCCTGGGTTCAGGACATTCCGGCTGTGTCAACGCCATTTGGGATGACTCAATGGACGCCTCAAACACGTGACACCGAGGCCAAGTGCATTTCGCCATATTATTTCGGTGGAAAAGGGATTCAGGGTTTCAGAGGCTCACATTGGCTTGGAGGTTCGTGTACACAGGATTACGGAAGCTTTACGATAATGCCGGAAACCGGATATTTAAAAACATTTGCCACCGATCGGATGTGCGATTACAACAAGGAAAGCGAGGTTTCTACTCCGGCTTATTATTCATGCTTGCTTATGCAGCAAAATTTGATTTTTGTTGAAATCACAGGGACCGCCCGTTCCGGATTTTTCAGGTTTTCATACATTGAGGATACAGATGTCAAAATTGTTATTACCCCGAATAGCGATGAAGGTCAGGGCTACATTAAAGTCGATCCTGAAAAAAATGAAATATATGGATACAATCCGGTACACCGTATTTATCAGGGTTGGGGACAACCAGCAGGATTCAGCGGATACTTTGTAGTCAGATTTGAAAAGCCAATGGACAACTACGGTTGCTATATGCAGATGGAAGATCACAAACAAGAAACTGAAATTTCTGGAAAGCCAGACATAGGGGCTTATGCAGCATTTAAGGTCAAAAAAGACGATGTGATTCAGGCAAAAGTCGGAACCTCGTTTACCAGTATTGAAGCTGCCCGTGCAAACCTTGATGCTGAAATTCCTCACTGGGATTTTAAAAAGACCCGGGCAGAAACCGAGCAAATCTGGAATGAGGCATTAAATACGATTCAGTTAAAAGGTGGAAAAAAGGAAGACTACACTAATTTCTATACGGCACTTTATCATTCGATGCTGTATCCACGGACTTTTAGCGATGTAGATGGCTCCTACCCTGCTTTCGACGGCAATAAGTCGATTCAGAAAATTGAGAAAGGACATGTTTATTACGACGATTTTTCGTTGTGGGATACATTCCGGGCTCAACTTCCGCTAGTAAGCTTAATCGCTCCTGACAAGTATGAAGACATGATGAAATCTCTAGTATTGAAGGCCGAACAAGGTGGATGGCTTCCTATTTTCCCGATGTGGAACAGCTACACTTCGGCCATGGTTGGCGACCATGCCAACACCGCACTCGGCGATGCTTACCTAAAAGGTTTCGACATCAACATCGACAAGGCTTATCCATACATGCGCAAAAATGCGTTCGAAGTTCCGGAAGGCGAAGATTTCAAGAATGGCAAAGGACGCCGTGGTATGAAATCGTATCTTCAATATGGGTTTATTCCTCTGGAAGACAGTGTCAAGGAAGCTTTTCACAAGAACGAACAAACTTCGCGGACACTTGAATATGCCATGACGGATTTTGTATTGTCGAAAGTGGCCGAAAAATATGGGAAAACGGAAGATGCCAAAATTCTGGCCAAGCACGCAAAAAACTACCAACTGGTTTTCGACGACGAAACAAAAAGTATGCGTGGCCGATACACTGACGGAACATGGAGCATCGATTACAATCCAACTGCCCGTGCTTCGTACCTCACCGAAGGAACGCCGATGCAGCACCTGTGGTTTGTGCCTCAGGATATTCCTGGGTTGTTTGACCTGATTGGCGACAAAAAACAAGTTCATGAAAAGTTAGACGAATTGTTCAGCACAGGCGAATACTGGCATGCTAACGAACCTTGCCACCACATTCCGTATTTGTATAATTTCTTAGGCGATTACGCTGCAACGCAGAAGACAGTAAAAAACATTATGGCATCGGAATATAACAACTTCGATGGCGGAATTCCGGGCAACGACGACTCAGGACAAATGTCGGCCTGGTATGCATTTTCGGCCATGGGATTTTATCCGGTATCTCCCGGCTCAGGTGAATACCAGGTTTCATCGCCTGTTTTTAATGAAGTGACTCTAAACCTCAACCCGAAATATTATCCGGGCGGGAAATTCACGATCAGTCAGAGCGATCCAGATACCTACAAAACTTTCAGCAAGGTAGAATTGAATGGAACTGAGATTCCGTTTGTACTGAAACATGAAGATATTCGTAAAGGCGGAAAACTGAAGTTCTCGAATTAATATCAACCACATAGGACACATAGAAAAATTAGAATTTAAAACTATGTGTCCTATGTTTCTATGTGGTTATTTTTTCTCTATTGAAAGATTCAAGCTCACTTTTTCTTGTGCAGCGTTGCTTCCCCAATTATCCGGATTCTTTCCTGAGCATATTTTGCATTCACAGCACTATCACCGGCTTCCTTCAAATATTGATTGTAATAATTGAGTGCCAACTTTTTATTTGGATTGTATTCTTCGTAGGTTTTAGCAATTTCGCAAAGGATTTCTACTTTCTTCGTATTGAAATTGAATGCCTTTTGCAAGGCTTTAATCGATAATTCAAACTCTCGATTTAGTCCATAAACTTTACCCAAATGGTGACACATTTCAGCCAAATAAGTGGGTTGAGCACAGGCAACAGCCATTTCCAAAAATTCAGCACTGCGCGAAAGGTTTGCAATATCACGATAAGCTAATCCTAAATAAAAATCCACATTTGGGTCGTTAGGTACCTGATAAAAATATTTTTCAAGCAAACTGATCGCTTTTTCTGACTCTTTACAGAAATAAAGCGTTATCCCGTAATTTTTAAGTACATCCAGAGCCGAATCATTCTGTGCCAGATATCTTTCGTAGAAAGGCTTCGCCTCTTCATATTCGCCCAAATTATACAACGAGGTTGCTCCTCGGAGTAAGATCGCTGGATTTTCAGGCAGAAAATACAACCCCCTGTCGGAAGTTCTGACTATCTGAACTGCATCTACATTTTTCATATACAGCAAAATCAGGTTCTGATAGGTATTAAAATCATTTGGATTAGATGCTAATACGGACTCAAACAGGTCGATGGCCTGATCCGTTTTTCCAATGCGAAGTGCTGCCAAACCCAATTGTTTATTATAAACGACATTGGTCGAATCCTTGTATCTGATCATCATAAAAACGCCATAAGCTTTCTGATAGTTTTCAATACTCATGAAAGCCCGACCGAGCTTATATTGCAGGTTAAAATCTTCAGGCGAATAAACAACCGCCCGCTGATAATAGGCAACCGCTTTATACGGATTTCCAAGATCAGTCTGTAAATCAGCGTACTCAGCAAGATATTTACTATTTGTTGAATCCATCGCTATCGAATTCTCAAGCGAATTCGCAGCAAACAATGGCATCAACAACTGTCGGTAAACATTGGCCAGTTTCAAATACAATTCAGCATCAGGGCGAACTTCCAGATTTTTCCTAATCTGAAATAACGCCTCATTATAATTTTTATTCAGGATTAACAAATCAATGTTTTGAGCAGTACAAGCCAATGGAACTGCCCATAGAAGCAATGCAATCCATTTTCTGAACATGGCTCAATGGGTTAGATTTATAAAAAAAGCCCGGAAAAATTTGATGATTTCCGGGCATATAAAAATTACTCAAGTTTAAATTGAATTGGAACAGTATATGAAACCCTCACATCTTTGCCTTTTTCTTTGCCCGGTTTCCAGTTAGTCAATAGTTTCACTACACGCAAAGCTTCTGCGTCCAATGAAGGATCAACACCTCGTGCAATTTTAACCAGTCCAACAGTTCCATCCTTCTCAACCACAAAGTTCACGAATACTTTACCCTGAATGCCTTTTTTTTGCGCCTCAATCGGGTATTTTACATTGCTTGCTAAAAATGTTCTCAATGCCATTACACCACCAGGATATTCGGGCATTTCATCGACCACGACAAACACTTCATCCTGAGCTTTATCAGATTTTTCTTGAGTAGCTAAGCCTGTCACAGTTAACTCCCCAACCTTGTTCGTTTTAGATACAAGCGTCACCCGACCCGAGGCAGCATCAGTTTTTAATTTATAGTCATCAGATTCTGTAATGACATTCAAAAGCTTCTCTACTCCGGCCTTATCGCCTGAAATTTGGACTTCACGCCCATCAACAAGAATTGTCTTTGTCTGTTTTTCAGGATTCGGTGGAATACTTGTTGATTTCTTTTGTTCAAAGGCAAATGAAGCAGTTAAGCTTCCTGCCAATATTACACCCAATAATATTTTTGCATAGGTGATTTTTCTGGATTTTATTTTTGACATCATTTTGATTCGGATTTTGATTAAAGAATAATTGAAGTTATTGGCAATTACAATTTGGTCGCCAACATACTGATTGATTAGGATCTGCTTGTACCACGAAGGTGCAGTTCCGTGAGAGATGACAGCCTGATCGGCCAGAAATTCGTGATTTTCGCGCAATGCCCGCCTGAATAGCCAAAAGAAAGGATTAAACCACTGAACGATGGCAATGATTTCGAGCAGAAGCACATCAAAAGTGTGACCCTGTCGGATGTGTTGACGTTCGTGCTCGAGCATCTTTTCCCAACCTTTGGTATTTTGCAGGTTACTGCTAGCGAAAATGTAATTCAGAAAAGAAAACGGACTGATTTCCCGTTTCAAAACGACTAGTTTAATTTTACCTTCAGCAATTACTTGGTTTTGCCTAATCAACTGCCCAATCTGGAACAACTGAATGAATAATTTAATTGAAAAAAGGACAACACCGATCAGGTATGCATACCCAAATAAACTGTAATTCAAAACAAATGATTCAGTACTCTGTGTAAATCCGGCGCCGTAAATGGTAATTGTACTCAACAGATTGACATACGGAGTTACGGTAACTTCGGCTAAAACAGTTGGTTGTGGTGTATAAAATGGAATATGAAGCAGAGGTAAAATAGCCGAGAAACCTATCGAAACCAGCAAAAACCAGCGATTAATGCTGAAAAATGTTTCGCGCCTTAAAAACAGGAAATAAACCAATGCGAAAAGACTCAGGCTTACTCCCGATTCAATCAGGTAATTGACAAAGCTAGTCATTGGATGTTGGGTTATCAGGTTCTAAATCTTTTCCGGCTTCCTTGATGATTTCTTCAAGGTCTGAGAGACTCATTTTGTCTTCTTTGGCAAAAAACGATACCATTTCCTGAAACGAATTGCTGAAATAACCGCTGAGGAAATTTTTAAAGTACGATTTCGTATAATCCGTCTTGCTTATCAGTGGAAAATACTGATGTGTTTTCCCATACGCGTAATGGTCAACAAATCCTTTTTTTTCCAGAATACGGATGATCGTAGAAACCGTGTTGTATGCAGGTTTTGGCTCTGGAAGCTTGTCGACAATTTCTTTGACAAAAGCTTTTTCGAGTAACCACAGTTCCTGCATAATTTGTTCTTCAGCTTTGGTTAATTCTTTCATGACAATCGGTTTAAATTCATATTTTTCCCACAAACATCTTGCCAAAAACTAACAAATTAGTTCGTCAACTAATAAATTAGTTATTAAAAACAAAAAAAAAGATCAATTGCATTCAACTTAAAATGGAAACTTGGTCGATCAATTCCAACTTACCATATACCAGTTGATTGGATATCCGATTCAAATATATAACTAATATTTTAGTTTTCAAACTAAATTATTAGTTGAAGGAAAAATATTTTATTTTGAGTGCATGTTTTAGGTGTATAAACGCTCCAAAAGTGCTTAAGCAGAAAATGTCTAATTGATTCTTGCTCCAGAGGAGCAAAATATTTATAGAAAAAGAAATAGAATATGACAGTCGTCCGCGTGACCTAATAGAACAAAGCTTTGGCCTGCCTTCGGACGAAATGACACGAACCTTCCTAAAAAGCAATTACATGTAAGAGATTCTTTAAATCTGTTGTTCAGCCCACTTCGGGGCTGGAGTTTTGATTACTCATCATCCCCCAGTTCCGCTTCGCTACACTGGGGGGTTATTCAAATTTAGCACCTTCGGTGCGTAAGAATCACATGTCCTTTATGCTTTTTGTTGCGTCCTTCGTGGTAAAAATTAAAAAGGCCACCCGATTTGATTCGGGCGACCTTCTTTGGTTTAGAATTTCAGGTGGTTTAGGAACATCCTGGTATTACTAAATTTATTTGGTATAGATCAAGGTTCAATGTTGAACGGTGTTATGACAATTGTACTTCGGGAAACCCTTACTACAAAAGGCATTTAAGTTATATTTTCTTACAAATTGCAGCCCAGCCACCCCCTTTTGCCAATTCAATTTTCATCTTATCGGCTTTAGTAACCTGTTTCACAATCCGTTTATAATCGTTGCAACTTACTTCAGCGTTAATTCCATCCTGCATAATCTCAATTTCGTATGTTCCTTCACCAAGAAATGAGAAGTCGACATCCAACGTACGGGCAGTCCAGTCGGTCATGGCACCCAAATACCAATTATTGTCTTTGTGGCGTGCTGTCAGGATGTAATCTCCAACTTTGGCATCCAAAATTTTTGTTTCGTCCCAAACGGTTGGCATTTTGCTGATGAATGAGGTCGTTTCGGGTTCCTTATAATAATTCGACGGGCTATCGCACAGCATCTGCACCGGCGCATCGTAGCAAACGTACATCGCAACCTGGTGACAACGTGTTCCCAAACTCATTGGATGTGAAAAACTGATAGCAAAATCCTTCTCATTTTTATTGGTCATAGATCCAGGAGTAAAATCCATGGGTCCGGCGAGCATACGAGTAAAACACAAGGTTACGTCATGTTCAGGAGTAATGTCTTTGCTCCATTTGCAGTTTTCCATACCTTTTACACCCTCGTGATTGATAATATTGGGATATGCCCTGGCCATTCCTGAAGGTTTAAAAGCTCCGTGAAAATCGACCAGCAATTTACGGTCGGCACATGCTTTAGCTGTACGTTCATAGAAATTGACCATGTATTGCTCCGAGCGGGCCATGAAATCGGTTTTTATTCCTTTTGCACCCCACTTGGCATAGATATCGAGTGTACCCTCCAAGTCAGCATCAAGTGCATTCCAAAGACACCAAAGAATAATATCAACATTTTTCGATTTTCCGTAGGCAATTAACTCCTGAATATCGAGTGTAGGGTTAGCCTCTTTGATATTCACTGTCGATTTGGTCCATCCTTCATCAAGGATGATGTATGGAATATTGTTTTTTGCAGCAAAATCGATGTAATATTTGTAGGTTTTGGTATCCAGTCCGGCTTTGAAATCAACTCCATAAACATTGTTTTCATTCCACCAGTCCCAAGCCACCAAACCGGGTTTAATCCAACTGGTTTCTGCAATTTTACTTTCACGTGAAAGCAGGAAAACCATTTGGTTTTCGACCAATCGGGCATCTTCGGTACTAATCATGAAAACACGCCAGGGGAAATTACGAGTTCCTGAAGTTTTAGCAATGTAATCTGCTTCCTGAACGTTTTTAATACCACGGTCTCCACTTGGTTCTGATTTCAGGATAACTTTGGGGTATTTACTTGTGAAAGCTGCTTTACCGGTAGCTTCCAGAAATAAACATGGATAATCGAACAAATCGGCCTCGGTGATACCGATTTTGATATTGTTATCAGCTTTCACCAATGTAGGCAGTGAAGCAAATTTTCCGGAAGCCAACGAGCTGATTTTAGTGTCAAGGTAAAGGCGTTCGTAATGCGAATAAACGGTTTCTTCTTCAGGGAAAAGCACTCCGTAGTCTCCAGCAAAATTCAGGCCTACTTCTTCATTTTTCACCGTAATTTCGTCTTTCAAGCTGGTTTCGAAACGGTAAGCAATACCATTATCGAACACTCTGAAATTAACGGCATAATTTGGTTTAAATGTCAGGCTTAGTTGGTTATAGGTATTGTCTATGGTTTTCGATTTAACGGCTACAACAGTTTGCACAACAGATTTTACTGAAGTTGTTTTTGCTGAAACTAATTTTGGATTTGTTCCTAAAACCGAAGCTTCCAAATCGAGGCTCAACGTATTGTTGGTAAAAATAGCCTGATTATTTACTGCTGCCGACCATTTGATCTGTGTATCAACAGAAACGGTCACCTTTATACTTCCGTTGGGAGAACTTACGGTGTAGTCTTTTGCAAAAACGCCAAGACTCACGATCATTAAGAAAATTAGAAAACCTGCTTTCATTTTGAAATTTATAAGTTTGATAGTCAATTATTTTTTAAGAAAACGGTAAACTTTTACTGAATGTGGCGGCATTTTTACAAAAACAGTACTTTTTTCAAGGCTAACATCTTTGTGTTCCCACAAATCGCGCAATTTATAATCTTCAAGCTTGTATGGTTCTGATGCCCAGTAATTATCGTTGGCTTTCAGTAAAACATTATAGTCAACCTGAACCGTTTTTTCTTCGTCACTACGATTTAATAAACAAACTGCCTTTTCATTGTTTGCCAGTTTCTTAATCCAAATTTCGTAATCGCCATTATCGCGATAGCAAAAACCTTGCTTGCCTAAAACATCCTGATCCAGCGCAATTACCTCAGTATTTTTCAATATTTCGGCAGTTTCGGGCGACATATTTCCCAAATCGTTACCAGCCATCAGGGGAGCTGCAAGCATGCACCACAGCGAAAAATGAGTCCGGTATTCTTCAGTGGTCATACCGCCATTTCCAACTTCCAACATATCCGGATCGTTCCAATAGCCAGGGCCGGCATATTTGGCGAGGTCTTTTTCTTTGTCCAGAATATCTATCATCGCATCCCAACGATCGACAATATCGCCGGTAGTTCTCCACAAATGACCAACTTCTTTGGCCCATTCCCATGGTTTGGCAGTGCCCCATTCGCACAAACTAAATACAATTGGACGTTTGGCGGCGAAAAGGCCGTCGCGCATAGTCGTATAGCTCGATTTAGCTTCCTGTGTTGTGGTATTGCACCAGTCGTATTTCAGGTAATCAACTCCATAACTGGCATAGGTACGGGCATCCTGAAATTCGTGACCTCGTCCTCCAGGTCGTCCGGCACAGGTTTTTGATCCGGCGCAGGAATAAATTCCGAATTTTAAGCCTTTGGAGTGAACGTAGTCTGCTACATATTTCATTCCGTGAGGAAAGCGGTCTTTGTCGACAACAATTTCACCATTTTCGTCACGGTCAACCTGCCAGCAATCATCAATTACTACATATTCATATCCGGCGTCCTGCATACCGCTGCTAACCATTTCGTCAGCCATTTGCATGATGAGTTTTTCGCTTACATTACAGGCAAATTTATTCCAACTGTTCCAACCCATTGGAGGAGTTTTTGCAAGCTGATCGAACTTTTGTGCTGAGGCTCCGAAAAATGTAATTCCAAGGAGAATTGTCCAGATTATTTTTTTCATCTATAAAGCTAGTTAATAAGATTGAAACGAGTTTAAGGTCATTTTAAAAATGCGATGCAAGATCCATAAATATGTACGTTCTCCAATGGACATATCTTCGGGAAGCATGGACATATAGACTCTAAAATACCGGATGAGGCTGTATCAAAAATCAAAGTTTAACAAATGGAACTTTCAAATTGTAAGTTCACTTTCATTTCACCCCTCCCAACCTCCCCTGAAGGGGCGGCTTTTAAGTCCCCTTCAGGGGAGGTTGGGGTTTTAACAGAGTCTGTACTTTCAAATTGTAAATTTTTGAAAAAACAAAATCACTTTTGATACAACATCATTGCAACGAAAATGAATCGGCATCGTTCAATACCGGGAATTTTTTCCTGAATTCCATCAATTCGCTGTGCGAAAATCCAGCGTAAACAATACCCTTGTGGTGATCGGCAATTGCTGAAAGTTGAGCTCCTTTCGGGTCGATTAGTTGCGAGTTTCCTGAATAGAGAATATTACTTCCATCCACTCCTACCCTGTTTGCACCAACCACATATGCCTGATTTTCGATGGCGCGTGCTTTTAACAAGGTATTCCAAACTTCAGTTCGTGATTCAGGCCAGTTGGCCGAATACACCAAAATATCGTATTCATTCCGGTTTCTTGCCCAAACGGGAAAACGCAGGTCGTAGCAAATCAATGGACAAATCCGCCAACCTTTGTAATTCACAATTAATCGTTCAGTCCCAGACTGAAAATGACTTTCTTCGTTGGCCATGGTAAACAGGTGGCGTTTGTTGTAAAAATGTATTTCTCCTGAAGGCTCTACAAACACTAAACGATTAAAAAACTGTTCGTTTTCTTTGATAATCAAGCTTCCACAAAGGGCGAGCTGATGCTCAGCACTCCGGGCTTTCATCCATCGTATTGTTTCACCATCCATTGATTCTGCAAGTTCAACATTCATCGAAAAACCGGTTGAAAATGTTTCAGGGAGGAAAACAATATCCATTTTTCGGTTAGCTTTCTGAAGCCACTCGTCAATCTTGAGTCGATTCGCTTCAGGATTTTCCCAAGCCAAATCAAATTGAAATACTACGATTCGTAAGGTTTCTTGAGTCATATGGTCAAAGAGTTATATTGTTTATTATTTTTCAACTTAAGGCACTTCGAACTCTAGCTCACTTTAGGCACTTTCTGATAATTACTCTTCCGCCGAAAACCATTCCGGATGTTTACCAACAACTCCCCGGGCGCGATAATATGCTTTCATTCGCCGAATATCGTCTTCTGCATCATCTGTTAATTCAAACGTTTCCAGCCAACCTATTTCTTTCCGTCCGAAATCGAAAAAGCCAAGATAAACCGTCGCCCCAGTGGCTTTGGCAATGGTATGAAACCCAGCCTTCCATCGTTTATTCAGTTCGCGTGTTCCTTCAGGAGTTATAGCCAGATGCATGGTTTCACGACTGTTCATCTCCTTTATAATCTGCTTTACTACCGTAGTTCCTTTAGTTCTGTCGATCTGAATTGCCCCCATTTTACGGAGTAAAATACCAAGCGGCCAAAAGAAAAATTCCTTTTTAATCATGATGTTGGCAACTCCACCGACCGATGTATAATAAAGATATGATATGACAAAATCCCAGGCGCTGGTGTGAGGAACACCTATAATTATTGCTTTCTGATGCGGCATTACGCCATTTATAATTTTCCAGCCCCACAATTTCAATGCAAACTTACAACAAGCTCTCCACATATTTTAATCAACAATATTTATTTCGATTTTTTCAGCCTGGCAATGGTTGTTTAAAAATCGCTCAGCCATCCGTAACGCGTCTTCCAAAACATGATCACACTCAAAATCAATCAGGATCATCAGAAAATGTTGAGTTTGTTCACTCACTTCTGTTCGCGAAGAATCGCTGGTTGGCGTACCAAAAGCACCAAGGTCATCCCGAAAGACAGGCAGATTCTCAATATTCAATTCTCCTCGCCCAATTCCTGAATAGGGCTCGTCCGCCTGACCAATTCCAAAGACAATATTTCCCTGAATCTGGTCAGCATCATATCCGCCAATCGAAAAACCAGTGGTTATCGAAACCAGGTTCAACTGATCAACCACATTATTGATTTGATACAATCCTTTGCCGGAAACAACCCGCCGCAACAGAGCCTCGGCAGACAACCGGTAACGAGCCGGATCTTTTCCACAAGCTTTGTAGGATTTACGGGAAGCTGCAATTGTTGGTATTTTACTGATCGATTCAATAGAAATTGATTGACTGATTTGCAGAATCTGATCATTCATCTCAGTCAATAATTCGTCGGATATCTCACAAACATTCACATCGGCTTCAATACAGCCCAGCCTTAATTTCGAACAGCATTCTTTGAGTTCTTTACTTATACTAATCTTTCTCATTCGATGAGCTATTGAATTTAATGATTGAGTATTCGTGTAGTCACAAAAATAAGAATTTAGCATAGAACATAGATTCAAAGCAAAAAAAATCCTGAGTTCAGGATTGAATTCAGGATTTATGATTTAAAAGAACACTTCAGTTCGAATATTTTCAGGAGGAAGTCCTTGTTTTTCAAGGATTGTGGTCACTTCATCAATCATATCTGAATTTCCACAGAGGTAACAAATGGTATCAGCATCTATTTTAGTCTCCTTCAAATAAAAGGTAATGCGACCGAAATAGTCACCTCCATCGCTTCGGGAAGTGCACAACAAATAGTTATCCGGATTGAAAGATTCTCTTCCATAAGCCTCATCGGCAAAATGCACACCATGTAAAACACGGAAATTCAGATCAGGATACGATCTCACATACGAATGGAATGGCGAAATACCGGTTCCGGTTGCAATTAACATGGCTTTGTGCCCTTTCCTGGTTTTCTCATCGAGAATAAAATAACCTTTAGGCCCTTCAACATCCAACTCAGAACCAGGCAACAAATGGCGCAGGTAGCGCGAAAATCCACCTTCAGGAATCTCACGAACCAAAAAATCGAGGTAGTCGTCGTTGATGCCACTGTAAATGGAATATTCCCTGCCTTTATTCTGATCCGGAATGCGAATAACCACATACTGACCGGGTTCAAATTTAAAATCTCTGCGGTCGAGCCGAATGATAAATGTTTCAGGAGTTAGGTTGATAACTTTTTGAACGATATGTTTTTGACGTTTCATTATTTGATGTGTTTCGTGATGCGTGATCCGGGTTGCGGGTTATGCTGCAAAATTGCATGTTCGGGATTTTCAAGTAACTCGCATCTCGTAACCCGCAACTTTTTTTTTGGTTACCTGAGACTGAGCACTGGGACTATCCTTTCACATGCCTTTCTGCATGATACGACGATCGTACCAACGGGCTGCTTTCGACGTACGAAAAGCCACGTTTCATGCCTTCTGTCCGGTACTTTTCAAAAGTTTCAGGAGTAATGTATTCCTGAACAGGCAACAAATTCGAATCGGGTTGAAGGTATTGCCCGATGGTAAGTACTTTGCAGCCAACCGATCGTAAATCGTCCATGGTTTGTAAAACTTCCGATTCGGTTTCGCCTAAACCAACCATAATTCCTGATTTTGATACAATTCCGGCGGCAGAAATCATGGAAATAACCTGTAAACTCCGGTCATAACGGGCAGTACTGCGGACTTTGGGTGTCAACCGGCGAACAGTTTCCATGTTGTGCGAAATCACATCAGGAGCAGCATCAATCACTTTTTGCAGGTGTTCGGGTTGCGCATTCAGATCCGGAATGAGTGTTTCAATGGTTGTTTCAGGATTCAGTTCCTTTATTTTACGAATGGTTGTTGCCCAGAATTCGGCGCCACCATCGGCTAAATCATCACGGGTAACTGAGGTAATCACACAATGTTTCAATTCAAGCGTTTTTATGGTTTTGGCCAAACGAAGCGGTTCGAACCAATCCACGGGTTCCGGCACATCATTCTGCACATAGCAAAACCGGCAATTGCGTGTACATTTATCGCCCAGAATCATAAAACTGACCGTTCCGGCATTCCAGCATTCGCCTTTATTGGGACAATTTCCACTGGTGCATATCGTATTTAAATGGTGGTCGGCTATTAAACGCTTTACTTTTAGGTAACTTTCTCCTTTAGGCAGTGGAGATTTCATCCATCGCGGCAATCGTTCCCGTTCGGTTTTTAATTCAGACATCTTAAAAAATTGAGTTCTGGCATACAAACAGAATTCGGGGAATGAAGTTCACTAAAAGAAGTCAAATAAAACTCAATTTATAATCGGAGGAAACATTAGGTCGGATTTCTGAATGTTCTTCAATAGGAATGAATAATCTGGTTGCACACATCCAAACATAAATAATGATGCAATTTATATTAAGCTTTTTTATAGACAAAAGCAAAATTCATCTCCTAAATTCTTTATGTTACCAAACACGGCTTATCCAAAGCAACCTTTTCCTTGTTTTTGGAATCAATAATACATGTTTACCCTAATTACGCCAAAACCATAAACCTGGAACGACCACCACTAAACCCACAGTAATGTATTGCCTGTCTTTTTTACAATCGTTGATTGTTAATCTTTAAAAAACCAATTCATGGCAAAATTTAAACTATTCATATTCTTCTTCTTTTGGTGTAGCTCATTAGGAGCACACACCAGCCAGAAAAACGATTCAACTTATTTAAAAAATGACTTCCCAAAACAAGAAAGCAGAAGCAGTCTGGTTTTTAGCGGGGAATTAATGCATTTTCAAGAAAAACGAGGCATTGCCGTTGCAGCCGATGGTAGGAATATTGATGGTTATTATTTATTCCCTCTCAATCCCGGAATAGGACTTTTTTATCAATATCAAGCTAATGATAAAAATTATTTTCTTGTTGGCGTTAATTATCGGATGTGTTTTATTTCATCAACCAGATACGATATACTTCGATTTCGGTATAGGGAGCCAAGTTTTTCAATAGGGTATAAAGGATACTTCTTAAAAAGAGAAAAAATCGGTCTGTATTCATCGATAGGACTGTCATACGGACAGACAAAATTATCGGACAGCGAACACTATGGGCATATAAGATGGGAGTATAAAAATCCAAAGGATCTTATGGATTACAGGAATAACGACTCATTTGCAGATATTGTCTTTAATGCAGGGATTTTATTCCCTTCCAGCCAAATTGAAATTGCACCGGAACTGGGATACAGGCTTAAGGACAATTGGATGGGTTTTTATCGTCACAGGTTTTATTTTGGATTTCAAATGAATTACCAACTTAAATTTTTCAAGAAATAAAATTAGAATATACTATTTACACGTGTGTATTAATGTTGTGAAGCTGGATTACAAATCCAGAATTTCAAAATGATGATTGCAAATCAGCACTTGCCAAGGAATGAAGCTCATCACATCTGAACAAAAAAAACATCAATTAACAATCAAGGCAATTACAAGCGAGCCTGGAACACTCCACTTTGAATAAATATTCGCTCATTAGAATTGAGATCAGGAAATTTAGTTATTTTGCAGCACCAACAAAACGAACGACCATGAGCAAAACATACAACTGGGCCATTTTAGGATGCGGCAAAATCGCCCGTAAATTCGCCACCGACTTAAAACTTTGTTCCAACGCCCATCTTTATGCAGCAGCATCGCGCTCGCTGGAAAATGCACAGGCATTTGCCTCAGAACTGGGTTTCGAGAAAGCATACGGCAGTTATGAAGAGATGGTGAACGATCCGAAAGTGGACGTGGTTTACATTGCTACTCCGCATTCCCATCACCTCGAACATGCTTTATTGTGCCTGAACCACCAAAAAGCGGTATTGTGCGAAAAAGCATTTGCCATCAATTCCAAAGAGGTTGATTTAATGATTGAAGCCGCCCGACGCAACAAGACTTTCCTGATGGAAGCTTTCTGGACCAGGTTTCAACCCAGTTTCCTGAAAGTTTTAGAAATTATTCATTCCGGAGAATTGGGCGCCCTGAAAATGGTTCGTTCCGATTTTGCATTCAACGCCGAATACAATCCGGAGAAACGCTTGTACAATGTTGATTTGGGCGGGGGTTCTCTATTGGACATTGGAATTTACCCGATTTTCATGTCACTGATGGCTCTCGGGAAACCTTCAGAAATAAAAACTCTGGCGCAGTTTTGCCCCACTGGTGCCGAAGAATCCATCATGATGTCGTTCAGCTATCCGGGAGGCGAAATTGCTTCACTGGTTTCCAGTTTTGCGTCGTATTCATCCACACAAACCGAATTCTCGTTCGAAAATGGATTTGTCCGGCTAAACAGACGATTCTATACACCAACATCGCTCACTTACTGGAAAAACTGGGAAGAAGAAAAAACGATCACTTTTGAAAAAGGCGCCGGATTTGGCTACGAACTGGAAGCCGCACATGTGATGGATTGCCTCGATGCCGGAAAAACAGAAAGCGACTGGATGCCCTTAAGTTTTTCGTCAGATTTAATGGAAATCATGGATTGGGTTCGAAAAGATGCCGGAATTGTTTTTCCATTACATGATTAATTTTGTCGTTCATATTGTAATTTGTACAGTTCACACCGAGAAACAGGCATTTCACTAAAAAACAAAGGATTTAATCGAAAAAACATAATAAAATCTAAATGAATTGCTTTAATTTAGTTCTTCTAAAAACACAAGCCATGAGATTATTTCTTTTCGGTGTATCCGTTTTTTATTTGTTAGGACTCAAACTCACTTCACGGGTTGAGATTAAATCGTCGTTAAGCGTGCAGCCTGCAATCGATAAAACAAAAGTATTTCCTGAACAAAAAGAAAACGCTCAACCGCTTGAGGTAAAACCTGAATTGATAAAAAAAGACACAGCAATTTCAGTCGAGACGAAGAACATTCGCCCGATATCGCCTTCTGCCAAAACGCAAAAGAACCTTACTTTTCCGCGGTCTTAGTGTTGCATTAGCTTGGCTTTGTCAAGTCGCAGTCGAGGTTGTATCAAAAGTCAAAATTTCACAAATGCAACTTTCAAATTGTAAGTTCACCTTCATTTTACCCCTCCAAACCTCCCCTGAAGGGGCGGCTTTGAAGTCCCCTTTAGGGGATTTAGGGGTTTTAACAGTGTTTGAACTTTCAAATTGTAAGTTTTCGAAAAAACATAATCACTTTTGATACAACCTCCTCAACCGAACGAGAGATGCCGAAACAAGCCTTCGACATGAGTTCAGTCGAACGTTCGACATAACGAACCGTCAAAAGCTAATTAACACAATACTAGTAAAGAACTCCCATTAAATTATACCCAAAACCCGGATCGACCAACGCGTTGAATGTTTATATTTACCTGTCATTAAAATTGAATAAATGATCGAACAGAACGATATAATCATACGATCGTGGGAGCAATTGTGCGAAGAAGTTTATCATGATTCATGGAAGCCGGAAATGGGCAGGTACCGTTCCGACTATGCTTTCAGAGGATTATCAGATTTGGATTATGAGCTAAAAAACAGTTTCCTGCGAAATTGTGGAGAAAAGCCCGAATTGGAGTATCACCTGCTCCGCAATTTCAGAAAATATTCAATCAACAGCGATCCCCGACTTACCCGCACATTCTGGAGGGCACTGGTTTTAGCGCAGCATCACGGTTTGCCCACCCGACTGATCGACTGGACTTATTCGCCATTTATTGCTATGCATTTTGCCACTGCCAATACCGAAAGATACGATACCGATGGCGTAATCTGGAAAGTTGATTTTGTAAAAGTAAATCAACTGGTTCCCACCCCACTGAGTAACGGACTGTCTGAAGAAAAATGCAATGCCTTCACCGTTGAGATGCTCGAAAAAATAGTTTCCTTAGGTGATTTCGACCGGCTATTTACGAATAATCAGGTACTGTTTTTTGAGCCGCCATCGCTTGACGAACGCATCGTGAACCAGTTTGCCCTGTTTTCGGTCATGAACAATCCAACCGCAATACTCGACGAATGGTTGATCCAACATCCCGATTTGTACCGAAGAATTATCATCCCCAAAGAGTTAAAACTTGAGGTTCGGGATAAGCTCGATCAGGCAAACATTACAGAAAGGGTTCTTTTTCCCGGATTAGATGGGCTGGCAAAATGGCTAAAAAGGCACTATAAACCGGTAAGTTAACCGCAGTCACTTTTACGTAAGCATCAGGCAAGTCAGGCCATTCCCGTTAAAAAGCGGCTGTTTTTTCTTGGCGAAACTGCTATCAGTAAAAGCATCCGTAGTGAAATAAGTATAGTCTCCATTGGGTTAGGCTTATTAATTCAGGCCGTAAGTAAAAACATATTCGCTAAATTTTAAAACATCTTTATTCGGTAAACTTACAGAGGGATTTTTTATACTTTTCGGTTTCGTAACAGTGGTACTCACATTCACAAAGAATCGTCAAAATGGAAAACATTGATTCAGTAACTCTTTCATCAATATACAAACTCAAAAAAAGCGATCGGGATATTTTTCAGGAACTGATGCCGACCAAAGTAAAAGAAATTCTTTTGCTGGCAACGCTTTACGACAGCTATTCCATTGTTCGCGAAGGACAATTTACAGATAAAATTTTCGGGGAATTCCTTCAGCTAAATCTTTACACTTACCCCAGGTTCACCAGTGTAAATTCCGAAGAAGAAGCTTTGCGCATGATCAAAACCCGCGATTTTGAGCTTGTAATCATAATGGTTGGGGTCGATAAAAGCATTCCGATATTGGCTGCCGATGCCATTTACAAAATTAAACCGCAGGTGCCAATTCTCCTGTTAGTTAATAACAATGGCGATTTGCGCTATTTTCAGACTTCATCAACCAAAATTGAATCGATTGACCGGGTATTTGTCTGGAATGGAAACTCAAACGTCTTCCTGGCCATGATAAAGTACATTGAGGACAAAAAAAATGTGGAGGCGGACACTTTAAACGGAAATGTTCGGGTTGTTCTCCTGATTGAAGACTCCATACAGTATTATTCGAGGTATTTGCCCATGTTGTACACCAACATCATGACACAAACTCAAAACCTTGTGGAAGACAAATCGGCTGATGAATTGCACAAAATCATGAAATTGCGTGGCCGACCGAAAGTAATATTGGTAAGCAGTTACGAAGAAGCTGTTATAGCCATTAATAAATATCAAAAATACCTTCTTTCAGTAATTTCGGACGTGAAATTTCCGCGCAACGGGGTTGACGACGAAGAAGCCGGTGTCGATATTCTCAAATACGTAAGCTCGGTTCTGCGCTTCCAGATTCCAATTTTATTGCAAAGCCACGATGTGAACAATGCGCAAAAGGCACTCGATGTGGGAGCCGATTTCATCAATAAAAACTCCGAAAGCTTATCGCTCGACATTCACAACTTCATTTATAAACGCCTGGGTTTCGGAAATTTTGCATTTAAGGATATTGATGGAAATCCGATTATGATTGCACACAACATGGCCGAATTTCAGGAAATGTTCCGCATTATTCCTGAGTCGGCGCTAACCTATCATGGCCAGCGAAATTCATTCTCTACCTGGTTGATGGCACGTGGAGAGATAAACATTGCCGAGCAACTGTTGCCCAGACGCCTGGAAGATTTTAAAAATGCCAACGAGCTGCGCCAGTTTTGTTTGAATGTATTCGAAAGGGAGCGCATTCAGAAACTTCGGGGTACGATTATCGATTTTGACCCAACGCTTGTTTCGGGCAACCGATATGTGGTGCGGCTGGGCAAAGGCTCGCTGGGCGGTAAAGGAAGAGGAATGGCTTTTATGTGCAATTTTTTGGAAAACATTGATTTTGCCCAGATTATTCCTGAAATGAACATTAGAATACCTGCCACTGCAGTTATAGGAGCAAGCGAGTTCGATAAGTTTCTGGAGAACAATAACATGTTTGATGAGATTTATTCAAGCAATGACTACGAACGAACGAAAACCATATTCCTTGAATCGCAATTTGACGAAGAACTTCAGGAACGTTTGTACAGCTATCTGGAGAAGATGAAAAAGCCATTGGCAATCCGCTCTTCCGGCCTGTTTGAAGACTCACTGATGCAGCCGTTTTCCGGAGTGTACTCCACCTATTTGATTCCCAACAACCATCCCGATATCGCTATTCGCTTTCAACAACTTGAAACAGCCATCAAGCTGGTTTACGCCAGTATTTTTACAGAATCGGCCATGTCGTATTTCGAGGCAGTCGATTACAAAATTGAAGAGGAAAAGATGGCTGTAATCATCCAGGAAGTTGTTGGTCATCAATACAGCGATCACTATTACCCATCCATCAGTGGAGTTGCGCAATCGTACAATTTCTATCCGGTTTCGTACATGGAGCCTGAAGACGGTTTTGCTGTGGCTGCCATCGGATTGGGAATGTACGTTGTTGGAGGCGAAAATGCCTATAGGTTCAGTCCAAAATATCCGCAAATAAACACCTTGAGCGATCACGACCTGGTTCGGGATTCACAAAAAGAGTTTTATTCCATTGACATGGATCACACCCAGTTTGACCTCGAAAATGGTGGCGAAAATGCAGCAATTAAAAAGATGAAGATTTCGTCAGCCGAAAAAGATGGGGTTTTACAGCACTGTGCTTCGGTTTTCGATTATGAAAATGATTGCCTGATTCCGGGCATCGATAGTCCCGGACTTCGGGTAATTGATTTTGCCAACATACTAAAATACAAACATATTCCATTGGCCAATACCTTAACATTGCTGCTTAAACTGTTCCGCGAAGCAATGGGTTCGCCTGTGGAAATTGAATATGCCGTTGATCTGGAAAGCGGAGAAAACCAGCTTCCTACATTTTACCTGCTTCAAATTAAACCGTTAATCCGCCGCGACGACCAACTAGCAGTAAATGTAGGTGATGTAGATCCGGAAAAAACAATCATGTTTGCCAAAAGAGGAATGGGGAACGGAATTGCTTCGGGAATAACTGACATCATTTTTGTTGATCCTGATCGTTTCGACAAAATGAAAACACGTGAAATTGCCGCCGAGATTAGCCAGTTTAACCGCAAAATGGATTTCCTGAACAAAGAATACATTCTGGTAGGTCCCGGGCGATGGGGTACACGCGATCCGTTTACCGGAATTCCGGTAGCCTGGAGCAACATTTCGAAGGCCAGAGTTATTGTCGAGATGGGCCTGAAAGATTTTCCGTTGGATGGTTCGCTGGGTTCGCACTTTTTCCACAACGTAACTTCAATGAATGTGGGCTATTTTACCATTCCGCACAATTCATCTGACTCAAACATCAACATGGAAATTTTAAAAAACAGGCCTGTAATTGAGGAAGGTAAATACATCAAACATGTTTCGTTCGAAAAGCCTCTCCATATAATTATGGATGGAAAAAACCGCGAAGCGCTGATTTCAATTGAGTAAAAATAGTTATGGGTTGCGGGTTACAGGGTACATAAAACCCGTAACTCACAACCCGTAACCCGAAACATTTTAAACCAGTTTTGCCTTTAAATTGGCAAGCTCCAATTTCATCTTTTCCAGATCAGCCATGAAATTGTTTTTTGAAGTAGAATCTTCCAACTGAGCTTTACATTTCTGAAATAAATCTTTGTAATACTCAACTCCCTTATTCAAATTATCCTGAAAGGTCACAAAGTGTTTCTTCTGTTTATCAGTAAATGGTTTAACCGTTTCTTCCAGTTTACCATTCAGATATTCAATATACATACCGAGTTCCTTCACGAATAAGTTAGGACGGTCGTTACGTTCCATAACATTAGTTCGGCCATAAATGTGGTCAACCATCTTTTTCAGCGAATAGGTGCTTGAAAAATACGCCAAATTAGGTCCCGGACAAATACTTACCGCTGTACCTTCAATTTTGGTATCCAAACCATATTCCATAAGCGACGAAGCAGTAAGTCCATTACAAAGACATGCTTTATCTGTAATTTTATTCAGTTCCTTTTCAAATTCCATCTCATTCAGGTTCTGTTCTTTCAATTCCTGAATTTTTTTGCGTTGAAATTCCTTTGAAGCGGTACAGGTGCCTTCTTCAGTGAAAACAGGAGTCAAAGCAAGGTATTTTTTCACACAAGGGAAACCGTATTTTCCTTCTTTATTTTGAGCCTCTTTTTTCAAATCCATGCCAGTTCCCCGAACATTATTGAAAATGACGCCTAAAGGTGAAACATTGCTCATGTAAAGATCTTCTTCCTTGGCTTTACACAATACTTCCAAGGTTTGTTCATCAACAGTAACGGCTTCAGGAACCAATAAAAATGGAGTTCCCCATCCGATAGAATCCAATTGATAATAATCCATCAAAAACTGATGTTCGGAATTGGAACCAACCCCGCCCTGAGCCGTAATTTTTACCAAAAACGGTTTCTCCGGAACAGGTTTCCCCTTTTCAGCCAAGGCCTTGATATAAATATCGTGAACAGTTTCAATCAACTGGTCCTTATTTTCCTTGAATTCTTCCAGAACCGGCCCCATCAAGAATCCATCAGTAGCAAAAGCATGACCACCGCAATTCAAGCCAGATTCAACACGATATTCAGAGACCCAGATTCCTTTTTTTGCCAGGAAACGGCCTTGAATCAAAGCTGAACGGTAATCACTCACTTTCAGGATTACCTTCTTCTTCAGTTCCATTTCAGCATTCGGATAAAAATCTTCGAATTCTTCCAAATAGCTGTATAAACGTGGATTCATTCCGGCAGAAAGTACCAACGAAGAACTTAAATCACTCAAAGCAAAACCGCGTAACGACGCCTGGGCATCGCTGTAAATAGAAGGTAGCTTTTCGCCGTCCTTAAAGTTATCGCGATCTAGTTTCGACATGATGTTGACATCAATTTCGCCAGCCACCAGGTTTTCTTTCAACCATTCTGACAGCTTCTGCTTCATATCGGCAGTATTGATCATCTGATTGAATTTCTGCTTGATTTCAGACATATCAGGCAACATCGCGATGTATTTTTCCAGTTCTTCTTCCTTTTGGGAAACTGAAGTCTTCAGATTCTCGAACTTCTGTTTGACGATTTCCTGAACGGTATTCAGGTAAGCTGTGATCCGCTTTGCCCGATGATCTTCAGTTTTTGTAGGAATCGACTGAAAAGGCAAATTGAACTTTTTACAATAAAATTCCCTTAGTTTTTCCATGGTAATATCGTCAACCAGCGAAATAGCAGATGATATTCCATAGTGGGCTACCTTAATTGGTGTATCCATGGTATAGCACAAGCCCAAAACGGGAATGTGAAAAGTGTGTGGGTTATTTTGAAAACTCATATTCAATTTTCTAAATTATTAAAGGCGGTAAAAGTAGTTTATTCGAATTAAACTTTCATGTACAAATACTGATTTCGATAAAAGAAAGGCGGAAAAAGATCATGTTTTTGTAACAGAATGTCAGATTACGGAGAATTCTACACTCTATTTTTAACAAATGCTGCAGATAGTCGAAAAAATCACTTCAATAATTTGAGTTTTTTGACAGTCGTGTCATTTCTAGAACCGAATTGGAAATAATTAAAGAAGATTCCTGAAAAAACGATCAGGATTTAAAGTTACTGAATACAAATTTCATCAACCAAATTCGCTGATACGCTCCAATCGTGCAATATCGAGCAATTCAATACTTTTACAATGCATTCCGATCAGGCCATCATCTTTGAATTCTTTCATCATCCGGATGACACTTTCGGTCGACATTCCCGTCAGATCGCCCAAATCGGCGCGTGAAAGCGGTAACTCAAATGATTTACTTTTGAATATCCGGTTCGATAAACACAACAGAATATCGGCTAAACGGCCGTGCAGTTGCTTTTGAGTTAAAGAGAAGAAGCGGCCATAAATTTGCGCGGTTTTTTCGTTGAGGAGATTAATGACATGAAAAGAAAAATCAGCATTCTGCTTTAAAAGCTGCCTGAAAATATTGATGTCAATCATTCTGATTCTCGAATCAGTATATGCCGTTACGGAGTAGGGCAATTTATCGTTTCCATCAAAAATTGCCGCCATGCCTAATAAGTTATTCCTGATGGCAAGCATGAGTATAAGGTTCTTATTCTTCTCTTCAAGGTAAACTTTAACTAAACCTTCTTCCATGTAATAGATATGCGAAGCAAATGCACCGCGTTTGCAAACGGTCTCACCTTTTTTAAAACTAATGCTGACAGAATGCTTATCAATTAGTATTTTTTCATCATCCGATAATAAGTCGTACCAGCTTTTTTCAGAATCAAATACTGAACAATGGCTTATCCCTTTAGCTTCAATTGGTTCGTTCATTTCTTATAAAAAATTTAATACCTCACAAATAAAACTGCGTTGCATCAGTTTTATCTGCCCGAAATTAGTTTTTAAATCTATATAAATCAAATTCACTTTGTTTGAATTAACCGCTAACTTTGTGCAGAGATTACAAAAAAACATCAATTCATAAACCATAAAAACGATAAACATGCTAAAGAAATTATTTGCTTTTGCTCTGACATTAATGGCCATCCATTCATTTGCTCAGGGTCCTGTCATTTCGGCCAAAGATCTGGCAAACGAACTTAAAACAAATAAGAATCTGGTAATTCTCGATGTTAACCCAGCCGACGTATATGCCAAGCAGCACATTCAGGGAGCCATTAATTTGTTTTTCAAAGAATTGTACCAGCCCAATGCTGTTGAAGGCAAACTGAGACCTGCCAACGAACTGGCCGAAATCCTCGGAAAGAAAGGCATTTCGAATACCGCTAAAATCGTGGTATATGAAAACGAATCGAACAAGCACAACAACCGCGTGTGGTGGATTCTGAAATCGCTCGGTGCGGCCGATGTTTGGACTTTGCATGTGGACGCCAAGGCGTTTGCCACTGCCCACCTGGCAATGAATTCGGTTCCGGTTACAGCAAAACCAGTAACCTTTACCGTTACTGACAGCCCATACAAATTGCTGACTATGGAAGATGTGAAAAACCTGCCTAAAGGGACGCTTTTGCTCGACGGACGCGAGAAAGAAGAGTTTGAAGGTGTGGATGCGGCGAAGAAAAGCAAAGGCCACATTCCCGGAGCCGTTTGGAT
Source organism: Prolixibacteraceae bacterium (assembly GCA_028683385.1). Classification (GTDB taxonomy): domain Bacteria; phylum Bacteroidota; class Bacteroidia; order Bacteroidales; family Prolixibacteraceae; genus Aquipluma. The sequence goes on from JAQUIJ010000015.1 coordinate 54,823, forward strand.
GAATTACCGCGAAGTTCTCACGCCCACCGGTGCTTTCAAAACCAAAGACGAAATTATTGCTGCCGCTGCCAAATTTGGAGCAACACCCGAAAAACCAATCGTGGTGTATTGCAATTCAGGCGTAAAAGCCTCAACATTATTTGTTGGACTAAAAGAAATTGCCGGTTTCCAAAAAGTACAATACTACGGCGGTTCATATGCCGACTGGGCTTCAAACCCGGAAAATCAGATCGTTCAATAGTAAAGTGTGTTTTAAAGGTAAGTATCTACAAATGCCGGGAGTTTTTCCGGCATTTTTTGTTTGGGTTAAGTTTGAGGAAACCAATTATGATCCGCTTTAGAATTAAATTGAGAAAAGAGACAATTTCGCAACCCAAATAAACAACTATCACCGATTTACGTTAATGAAGTAATTCATTATCAGGATGATATATAGATATGAACTCACTCGACAGCAATATTCAGGAACACTATGACCGCGAGGGATTATACGAAACCATATTGGCAGCGCTGACTGCCGCCGGTAAAGATATTAATCAATTAAAACCGGAAGACCTTGCTCCAATTGATGAATTTCATATCCGTGGGCGGGAAGCAACCCGAGAATTGGCTTCGCAGGTACAACTCAATTCAAACCAAAACGTTCTGGATGTCGGCAGCGGCGTAGGCGGCGCTTCACGATTTCTGGCATTGGAATATGGCTGCCGGGTTACCGGGCTCGATTTAAGCGACGAGTATTGTCGGGTTGCCCGATCGTTGGCCAATCGGCTGGGACTTGATTCTCTGGTGACCTATCAGCAGGGCAGCGCGCTCGACATGCCGTTTGAAGACAATTCTTTTGACATTGTCTGGACGCAACATGCAACCATTAACATTGCCGACAAACCCAAACTCTACTCCGAAATCGCACGGGTATTGCGCCCCAATGGTTACTTTGCCATGTACGACGTTTTAGCCGGACCGGTAAGTCCATTGTACTACCCGGTTCCCTGGGCGCCAGATTCCTCAATTAGTTTCCTGACAACCCCGCATAATCTTCGTGAACTCCTTGAGGCTACAGGATTAAATATTCTGGGTTGGCGCGATACGTCGGAAATCGGTCGGTTGTGGTTCAAAGAAGTTGCGGCCAAAATGCAGCAACAAGGCGAAAGTCCAAAACTTGGTTTTCACATTCTTTTAGGACCCGATTTTAGGGTCATGGCTCAGAATCAGATACTCAATCTAAATGAAAACCGGATTGTATTGATTGAGTGCGTTGCGCAAAAACCAGCCTGATGTGGTTGCTGTGTAGATTTCCTAATTAACCAAAACACATTTTTTACTCCTCCCCGCCAGCGTTTTCTCCCAATTATCCAAGGCATTTTCCATAACGTTTGATTTTTCATCGTGGCAGGTGAGGCAGGTGCCCACTTGAAGGATTCGCTTTTGCTCGGCAACATTAAACGGTCGCAACCAATCGCGAGTAGCAAAAGGTGGCTGCGCTTCTTTCAGGAATCCAGTCCATGCATCTTCAGGCAAATTATCGTTCGGATTGAGGGCAAAACGAGGCTCGAAAGTCCAGTTTCCGGCAACACTGTAATTCAGCTCGCCGCGTCCAAAACCAATCGCCAGCGGATCGTTGTGACACGATTTACAACTGCGGCCTTCGCGTTGAGTCGTGTGTCCCGACGTTGGCGCGTACAACCGGTGAAAGCTTTTCCCTTTCCCTTCTTCAAACGACTCTTTGTCGATACTCATCACCATTCCGGGCATGGCAGTCACAACCTGATTGGTGGCCGAATTGACGCCCAATACTGGTGGTTCGGCACAACTATTTCCGGCAAATTCAACCCAGGTACTTTTGGTAGTTTTTCCGGTCAGCAAATCGAATCCGGCAGTTTCTTTCTCAAACGAATTGTGACAGCCAATGCATTGCGGCACCCATGCCGTGTGGCAGGCTTCGCAACTCAGTCGGCTGTGCCCTTTTCCCTTGGTGCAAACCGATGCGGCAGGTTTCGATTCATGATCTTTACCTGTCAGTTTATCCTTCAGGAAAATCCGATTCAGCGAATCAACCCGGGTATTCATGATCGGATGCTGATTTTTGGCAGTCAGTACCACTTTGGTTTTTGGATCTGTCTTCCGCAACCAGGCAATCATCTGCGATTCTTTATCTGGAAGCGATGAAACAACTATTGAATTTACCTTTCCGGTAGTATGGCAATCCACACACTGCACACTCACCGCATCTTCCTTGTGGGTATGATGCTTCCTGTCACCCATCAGGTCGTACGAGGTATGGCAATCGATACAGGCCATTCCCTTTTGATGATGCACATCGGCCTGCACAAATTCGACAACCCGATTATCCGGCAAAACCTTAGTTTGTGCATTACTATTTCCGGGCGCACCCTCTCCTCTTTCATTCCAGCCTTCGTAACTCAGCGAAATTCGTCCTGAACGGCTGTGACAACTCAAACAGCGGTCGTTCGAAACCTGAATATCGATGGACGGGTGGATTTCCGCAGTCGTTCCAGAAGTTTTGGTCATCATCTGTTTCATGCTTGCTGTGGCATCATCCGAATAGTGCAAATGACAGGCATTGCAGCCACCTCCCCGTTCGAGCCATTCAGCATTCCCCGTTTTGGTCTTTTCCATGCTCAGATGACAACCCGCACATAAGTTGCGCAAGTGAGTATCGGCTGCCGAATGACCAAGATTTTTGACGTGAAAAGTATCGTTCAATGAAGCCGATTCTCCATATACAAATTTATCAACAGCAATAATTCCGCTTTGGGTGGCCATCAGCGATTTCTGCATTCTGTCCGTAATATCGGCATGGCAATTTTGGGTTCCGCAGGTTTGCCGAACATTCGAAAAATTACCCGGCACCAAGATCATGTTCCGGTGAGCCATTGTTTTTCCAGTTGCATATGCATCGCCTTTATGGCAAGCCACACAGCCCATCACAGCCGGATTGTGTGACTCCGATAAACCTTTCATCGAAGCATGGCACAACAGGCAACTCTCCCTTCTCTGATTTTCAAGAATTACCTTTTGATTATTGGAACTGAATAAATTTACCGGGTCAAAAATCAGGAGTTGCTCTCCGGAAAATTTGTTTTCGCTCCATGATTTCCATTCCCAGTTTTCGCCCCTGAAAAGCAATGCAATCAGTGTCATCGTCAGGTAAAAGATACCAGCCACAAGCAAAATGCGCTTAGTCAGCCTTCTGTAATTTTTCCGGAAACGTGGAAGAAAATAAATAACGATGAGCAAAAGGAAAATCAGGATTATAATGTAGGCTGGATGACTAGTGAGATGAAGCATTTCCTGAATACCTACAAAAAACCACGGACCTTTAACTTGTGAACTGTCAGCCTGACCAAACGGTGCCCGAAACAGCACGCTGAGAACCAGGATAATCGAAAAAACAATAAGCCAGGATTTGCGCTTTGGCCAAATGGTTTTTACATGATCGTAAACGGCGATAAACAACAAAATGGTTCCGGTAGCCACATGCTGGATGTAAACAACCTGACTATTTTCACCCACCCCGGTAAAAGCTGAACTCAAAAGTTTCCCGAAAAACGGTATCGATTCGAGCAACGAAGCTAAAATTCGCTGCGCCTGAATCCCCGCAGCATCGCCTTTCAGGATAAAACCTGAAATCATTTCGTAACCCATAAAAACCAACGCTAAGGTTAAAATCAGCCAGGTACGACGATTTCGGACATTGGTTTCAGTCGATTTCGAAAAGTGATCGTAAACATGCAGAACCGAGAAAATAAAAAATAACTGCGCGCTCCAATAATGCAGGTTACGAACCAGCGATCCGGCAGGATTGTATAAAAGTAGTTCAGAAACCGACTGATGGGCTTGTGTGAAATCGTAAGGAATGGCCAGCAAAATTCCACTTACGGCGCAGATCAGCAGCGATGAACTGGCGATCCACCCGGCAGTATCAAATTGTAGGATTTTTTTTATTTTTTGTTGGTTCATTTTTATTTTTTAATATTCACAGGGTTCCATTTCATTCCACTCTGTGCTTTTACAAAACGTCCTTTCAGGACTTAAAAGGGACCACTCACAGACCTAAAACAACATGAAAATCAGTAAAACGGTGTCCTATGATAGTAACGAACATTAATCCCAAACATAACGTTCGTCGTATTCAATTCCATTTTCTTTCAAAAATAGTCTGAATTCATCCTTGCAATCAACTTCCTTATGATGTTGCGGTTGATTCCTAACGTATTTTTTAACTGCTTCAATGTTAGACGAACTTACCGAAAAGATGCCATATCCATCCTGCCAATAAAAATCAGGCACGCCTTTATTCTTTAGCCATTTAGATGAAGTTGTTTTTATTTTTGAAACTAAATCGGCCATTGTGATTGTTCTTGGAAGTGTACAAAGAATATGAATATGATCGGGATTTGCATAGATTTCATAAGTATAGGAACCCAAATTCGACAAAACACCAATTGCATATGAATGAAGCTCTTTACGAATTTCATCTGTTATAAACTCCTGACCATACTTCGTTGTAAATACAATATGGACATTTACTTTTGCTAACGACTGTGGCATAATATTGAAATTTATGGTTTAACGAAATTTCCAAAGAGTCTCGCTACACATATTCAGAACATCCCTTCATTACCTCAAAAGGGGCAAAGCCCCGCCCCGTAACAGCATAGGACGTAGTTTACGAAGTCCTATGATTTCGATAATTTAGACACCACTGGATTCAACCTCACCACCCATTGACCATTCTTTTCATCATACCGGCATTCAATTTCCTGAAGCGGTTTAATGGCCGGGCCTTTCAATGGATGTCCGGTTTTAGCGTCGAATTGGGAACCATGGCAATTGCATTGCAAAGTTGTTGCTGTTCCCAAGCCTATGCGGCATCCGGCATGGGTGCATTTGGTCAAGAAAGCCCTCACCGATTGATCGCTCCTGAACAGGTAATATTTTTCGTAATAGCTCAATCCCATCGGTAAATCCAGACCATGCCGGTACTCCATTCGATTCTCATGTTCAATTTGAAAGCCTGAAAGCCGATACCAAATCCAGCCAAACAGACCTAAAATCAAGCCTGACGTAATTCGAAAAAATGTATTTCGCGATATCGGTTTTTGTATTCCCATTATAAATAACATTCAGCGATTCAAATCTACAACTTTTATAACTGAACCAAGCTTATCCATTTTATTTTCAAAAACTGCGTTAGATCAGTTTTTTACATGACTGACCTCATAAAATTATATGAGACAATTAAGCACCATACATCTACCTGATAATCTGACAATTAACAAAACACCTGTAACTATCTATATATTTAGAGTAAAACTCATTTGCGAAACCCAAGCAATCAAGTACTTTTGTTCAAATCATAGTCACAACGATTTTGATTTAGATCAAAATAATTCCACAAAATTCTAAATTTCAGCAGAATGCATAGTCGGAGGAATTTTATAAAAATCAGTTCATTAGGGATCGGCGCAACTGCCATCGCCGGTGGCACCATCAAATGGGCTGTGGGTGCTTCCTCAAAAAAACTTTCAGGGGGATTAAAATCGGCTCCAATATTGAAACAGGTTTCTACCTATTGTGAAGTTTGTTTCTGGAAATGTGCCGGATGGGCACATGTTACAACCGAAGGCCAAATTCAGAAAATTACAGGAAATGCTGACGATCCGCAATGTAACGGTCGTCTTTGCCCGCGCGGAACAGGTGGTGTCGGTATGTTTTCAGACCCAGATCGTTTAAAAACGCCACTGATTCGTGTGACCAAAAATGGCGAACAAACCTATCGTGAAGCAAGTTGGGACGAAGCGCTTGATTTCATCGCTAAAAAGATGAAGGAAATTGCTGAGAAAGATGGCCCGGAAAGCATGGCGCTATTCAACCATGGAAGTTCTGGCAAATATTTTACACAATTGCTCAATGCTTATGGCTCAAATAACGTAACAGCCCCGTCGTTTGCTCAATGCCGTGGTCCGCGTGATACGGGTTTCGAACTCACTTTCGGTGAATCGGTAAGTAGTCCGGAAGTAACCGACATCCGCGATACACGGTGTCTGGTACTGATTGGATCGCACATCGGTGAGAACATGCACAACGGTCAGGTTCAGGAAATGTCGGAAGCCATCGACAAAGGAGCAACCATCATAACTGTCGATCCACGCTTATCAACAGCCGCCAGCAAATCGAAATACTGGTTACCTATTAAACCATCAACCGATCTGGCTCTCTTGCTATCGTGGATTCACGTACTCATTTACGACGAAATTTACAATAAAGAATATGTAGCCAAATATGCTGAAGGCTTCAACGAACTGAAAGAACATGTTCGAAGTTTCACTCCGGAATGGGCCTACGGAATTACAACAATCAAACCTGAAGTTATCCGCAATACTGCTCGCGAGATGGCCAATGCAGCGCCAGCTACAATCATACATCCCGGACGCCACACCAGTTGGTACGGAGACGATGTTCAGCGTTCGCGTGCCATTGCTATCCTGAACGCCTTGTTGGGATCATGGGGAAACCGAGGTGGAATTTTCTTCAAAGAAGGCATTAAAGTTCCTGATTTTCCGCACCCGGCATATCCAAAACCTAGCTGGTCTTGGCAGGACACACTTAATGGAAGATATCCGTTAGCCAAAGAATCAATTACCAATACAATTATAGAAGCATCTATACCGGCAGAAGGAAATACTCATCCGATAAAAGGCTGGATTGTTTCAGGGACAAACCTCATCGTTTCGATACCTCTGAAAGAGCAATTGATGAAAGCCATGCAATCGCTCGAATTATTGGTGGTGGTTGATACCATGCCCATGGAAATTACCGGATATGCCGATGTGGTTTTGCCTGAATGTACTTACCTTGAACGGTATGACGATCTGCGAGCCACACCACACCGAGAACCAACTCTGGTATTGCGTATGCCGGCAGTTGAACCGATGTACGAAACAAAACCGGCATGGTGGATTGCCAAACAAATCGGAGAACGCCTTGGACTTGGCGCTTATTTTAACTTTACCGATTTCAAAGAAGTAATTGACTGGCAATTGAAACAACTGGGTCTGTCGCTCGAAGAAATGGAACGTATCGGGGTTAAAAAATATGCACGAAAAACTCCAGTTTATATTGAACCTGGTTCTGATCACACTTTCAAAACCGCTTCAGGAAAAATACAACTGTTTTCAAAGGAATTGGAAGAAGCTGGATTCGATCCGATGCCAAAATTTACGCCTCATGCCCAACCCGAAGAAGGTTTTTACCGTCTGATTTACGGACGTGCCCCGATGCACACGTTCAGTCGTACGGCCAATAACCGAAATCTGGTGGCTCTTATGCCTGAAAATGCAGTCTGGGTCAATCCTCAGGTTGCTGAATTGTGGGGCCTGAAAAAAGACCAGTATGTATGGTTGAAAAATCAGGATGGCGTGGTTTCCAATTTTTCAGTTAAAGTGAGGGTTACAGAACGTATTCGATGGGATTCGGTTTACATCGTACATGGCTTTGGACACCACCATAAACCACTGACATATGCCTTTGGACGTGGTGTAAACGATACTGAATTAATAACCGATGTGGCGATTGACCCAATCATGGGCGGAACCGGAATGCGTGGGAATTTCGTCACATTTTTGAAAGATGAACCTAAAAAGGAGGCTAAATCATGAGATATGCAATGGCTATTGATACCCGGAAATGTGTAGGCTGCAGCGACTGCGTAGTAGCTTGCCAAACCGAAAACAATGTACCGGTAGGTTTCTGCCGCGATTGGGTGGTTGAAGTTGTTGATGGAACTTATCCGAATGTAAGCATAGAACTTCGCACCGAACGTTGCAATCACTGTGACAATTCTCCATGTGTTCGATGCTGCCCAACGGGAGCAAGTCATTTCGAAGATGGCGGAATTGTTTTGGTGGATCACGACAAGTGCATCGGCTGCGGAGCCTGCATCCAAGCCTGCCCGTACGATGCCCGCTACTCGCATCCGGATGGATACGTTGACAAATGCACATTCTGCATTCACCGCGTTCGCGAAGGAAAAAATCCGGCATGTGTGAGTGTTTGCCCAACCAGTTGCATGAATTTTGGCGACCTTGACGATCCAAATTCGAAAATTGTAAACGTGCTGAAGAACCGTAAATTCAAGTCACTTGCTCCTGAAGCAGGTACCAAACCACAGATATTTTATCTCATTTAAACCCGCGAAAACTATATAAGATGAAAGAAGAATTATTCGCAAGTGGACGCAACATTCCAAATATAGATCCTTATCTGAACATATGGCACTGGCAAATTCCAAGTTACCTGTTTCTGGGTGGTTTAGCTGCAGGAATTCTCTTTTTCGCCAGTTTTTTTACCATAATGGGCAAAGAACACAAAATGGAAGCTACAGTTAAGAAAGCGCCATTGCTCGTTCCTTTTATATTGATGCTCGGACTTTTCTTTCTGTTTCTCGATTTGAAACACAAACTTTACTTCTGGCAACTTTACACGACCATTCGTTTGGAATCGCCAATGGGCTGGGGATCATGGGTTTTAATGATCATCACACCAATCTCTATTCTTTGGTCGGCCAGTTACGTTAAAGAGGCATTTCCAAATTGGGACTGGAAGTACAAGATTTTGAATACAATAGAAGCCTGGTTAATTAAAAACAGGAAAATCATCGCCTGGCCAATGGCTATTTATGCTATCATTCTTGGTATTTATACTGGAATACTTTTGTCAGCTTTCAATGCCCGTCCCTTATGGAATACATCGATTCTTGGGCCACTGTTTTTGGTCTCCGGAATGTCAACCGCAGCCGCGGTGATCATGCTAATGAGTAAAGATCATAAAGAGCGAAAGATTATGGGAAGAATTGACATTCTGCTGATTATCGTAGAACTGTTCTTTATTATCCATTTATTCATGGGCTTTCTGGCCGGATCAGAAGTACAGATTAATGCTGCAAACCTATTCCTGGGAGGAAAATTCACAGCTCCATTCTTTGCATTCGTTGTAATTCTTGGCCTGATATTCCCTGCTGTGCTTGAAGTTTTTGAGCTGAAAGGTTATAAAGTACCAATCGTTGTACCTGCCGTGCTAATCCTTATAGGAGGATTGATCTTCAGGTTCCTTATGGTTGAAGCCGGACAGATTACTAGATACCTTTATTGATGCGAGATGCGGGTTACGAGTTGCGAGTTAAAAAAAAACGTACCGCGCAACCCGAAACGCGCAACAGTTAATAAAAACGATAAAATAACTAATATGAAAAAGATAAAAAACGACGGATCAACGTACCTCAACCCATATTTGGGAGGAGTGATACTTGGAACTGTTCTTTTGCTTTCGTTTTACATTTCGGGCCGTGGAGTTGGAGCCAGTGGAGCCGTAAAAAATACGGTTGCTGCAACGGTAAATGCAGTTGCACCGCAACATGTTGAGAAATCGGCATATTACAGTCAGTTTGCTGGTGGCGACAATAGACCAATGAACAACTGGCTAATATATGAAGTACTTGGAGTCTTAGCCGGTGCCTTTATTTCAGGTATCGTTTTTAACCGACTGAAATTGAAAGTAGAGCATTCGCCCAAAATCACCTCGCGTCGCCGGCTTTGGTTTGCTCTGGGCGGAGGCCTTATTTTTGGATTTGGCGCACAGCTTGCCCGAGGATGTACCAGTGGAGCGGCGTTAAGCGGAATGGCCGTTTTATCGTTCGGAGGTTACATCACCATGGTGGCTATTTTCGGAACTGCCTTTGTTGTGGCATGGATTCTCCGTAAAAACTGGATTTAACTATTTAAGCTAAAAATTATGATCGGACCAATCATTTCATCAGGAATTGTATCCCAGGCCTGGGACAATATATTTGCCGTATTAATCGGTATGGGTTTTGGCTTTGCGCTCGAATCGTCAGGATTTTCATCTTCCCGCAAAATTATAGGCACATTTTTCGGCTACGATTTTGTGGTTGTAAAGGTGTTCTTTACCGCGGCCATTGTTGCTTCAATGGGTTTACTTTACCTAAGCTACTTCGGACTTGTCGATTACTCCTTGCTCTACATTCAGCCAACCTTTTTAACTTCGGCTATTGTAGGCGGAATTATCATGGGAATTGGATTCTCGATGGGTGGTTTTTGCCCCGGAACCAGTTTGTGTGCAGCAGCAGTCGGCCGACTCGACGGACTTGTATTTTTCGGTGGAATGTTCCTTGGCGTGTTTCTGTTTTCTGAATCATTTCCAATATTTGAAAACATGTATTACAGCGGCTCTCAAGGCGCAAAAATGATTAATTCAGTCTTCGGAATTTCACCTGAACTGTTTACGTTCTTTCTTGTTTTGGCCGCCGTTGGCATGTTCTTCGGGGCAGCATGGGTTCAGAAGAAAGTTAAAAAAGTAGAATATTAACCACCTAAAAATCATGGAAAGAAAATATACCATACTTGCTGTTCTTCTGATTGTTTTGGCCTTGGGACTGGTTGTTCTGCCAAAGAAAAAAGATTTGAAAGAAACCGATCCGAAAGCTTTATTGTCGGCAATTACCGAGAAGTCGAGGTACCTTTCGGTTGATTTGGTTACTCACCGAATCATCGAAAACGATCCGACCTTGTTACTTATTGATCTTCGTCCGGCCAATGAGTTTAAAGCATTCGCCTTGCCTGGCGCAATCAACATTCAACCCGATTCGCTGCTTTCGGCCACCACGCTTGAATTGCTGAATCAGCCCGGGAAAGATAAAATATTGTATTCCAACTCCGATCTGATGGCTGAAAAAGCCTGGCTACTCGGTACTCGCTATTCTATCACTCGGTTGTATATCCTTAAAGGTGGTTTGAACGAATGGTACAATACGATCATCAAATCTGGAGAGGTTTCTTCAACTGCATCGTCGGCCGACCTTGACCTGATGAGTTTCAGAAATGCTGCCCGCCAGTATTTTACCGGAGCAGGACAAACGTCAGAAACTCCGGTCGCGACAAAAACTCCGGCAAAAGTCAGGGTCATCAGAAAAGCACCGGAAGCCAAATCAGGAGGCGGTTGCTAAAACAAGGCAAAAGTAAAATCATAAAAACTTACTTATGAATCCATTCATTAAATCAAATAAAATCTGGTTAAGTCTGCTTGGGCTTGCAATCATTATTGTGTTTCTGGCATTTGTATTTAGGCCAAAGTTGCCTGAATATAATACCGGAACAGATCAAGCGATGAAAATGATGATTGATCAGCAGAACCAGGTAGCAATCTCGGATTTGGCAGGTGCGCAGCTCATCGATATCCGTACAACAGAATTATTCGCGCAGGGACATGCCGAAAATGCAATCAGTATTCCAGTTCGAAATCTACTCGACGATGAATCGCTCGAACTGTTTAACCGACTTTTAAAAAATGGACAGACAGCTGTTCTATACGGAAGTGATGAATTGCAAACCGTTGCACCCTGTTTACTTTTACAACAGATGGGCTACACCAACCTGAAAACTTTAGAAGGGGGATATGTTGCAACCAATGAACTAAAGAAACCCGCTTTACCCGCTACTGAAGTTATGTTGCTGGATACCGCGACGATGAAGGCAAAAAAGGAAATAAAAGTATCTCAACCAGAGAAAAAGAAACCTCAGGTGGTAATTCCTGTTCGCAAAGAAGCCACATCGGGCGGAGGCTGCTAAAAAAATAAAATCAAGAATACCAAATAGCATCCGATGATGCAAATACGCCAAGAGGCTGTATCAAAAGTCGTTTATCCAGTCATCCTGAACTTGTTTCAGGATCTCAACGCATTAATTGTCAGATTCCGAAATAAATTCGGAATGACTGGAATTGCAATTCTTTAGACTTTTGATACAGCCATTTTCTGTTTTGTTGATTTTAATCACCCGATTCGAATGACCTTGCTCATCATTTGCGAATCTAAAAAGGTCTAAGTTCGATGAATCAAATCCAGATAAATAAAGTACTTCTCTGGATCAACAAAACATGAAACTTATGGAAAGCTTATTCTCTTTTAATCCAAATCCGCTTGTTCGCTATCTTCAAAAACCTGCCGAACTATTTACCCGCGAAGACCTGATCAAATTTGTTGAAGGAAACCAGATTCAGGAATTAAACTTTAGATATGTAGCCGGCGATGGACGACTCAAAACACTTAATTTTATCATCACCGGACATGAACATCTGGAAAGCATTTTAACCTTTGGCGAACGGGTTGACGGGTCAAGCCTTTTCCCTTTTATGGAAACCGGAAGTTCTGATTTATATGTAATTCCCCGATACCGAACGGCCTTCATCAACCCATTCGCCGATGTACCTTCTCTTGAAATACTCTGTTCTTTCTTTGATCATGAGGGAAACCAGCTCGAATTATCGCCGGAATATGTCCTGCAAAAGGCAATATCGCATTTCAGGAAAACTACAGGTTTGAACATGAAAATGATGGGTGAACTTGAATATTATGTGAACAGCAAAGTCGAAGGAATTTTCCCGGCAGCCGACCAGAAAGGCTATCATGAATCGGAACCATTTGCCAAATATGAAGGAATGCGAAAAGAAGCGCTTCGGCTGATTGCCTCTTGCGGTGCCAAAATCAAGTATGGCCATTCTGAAGTTGGTAATTTCTCGATGGGCGATGAATCGTTTGAGCAACACGAAATTGAATTTTTACCAACCGATCCTGAATTTGCAGCCGACCAGCTCATCATTGCCAAATGGGTATTGCGGATGCTTGCCGAAAAGCGAAAAGTTGAGATCAGTTTTGCACCAAAAATTACGGTCGGGAAAGCTGGTAGCGGACTTCATTTTCACATGCTGATCGAAAAAGATGGGCAAAATGTTGTTCTGGAAGATGGCAAACTGTCACCAATAACCCGCAAAATGATTGCCGGGATACTGGATGTTGCCGATGCCCTCACCGCTTTCGGAAACACCATACCTACCTCCTATTTACGCCTGGTTCCCAATCAGGAAGCGCCTACAAAAATATGCTGGGGCGATCGTAACCGCTCAGCATTGGTGCGTGTTCCGCTGGGCTGGACAGGAAAGCAGAACATGGCAGCCAAAGCCAATCCCGACATTAACGTATCAGCTAAAAATGGAGATAGCCGCCAAACTTTTGAGTTTCGGGTTCCCGATGGAAGCGCCAATATTCACCTGATTCTGGCCGGATTAATTGTAGCCTCGTTACATGGAATAGAAATGCCTAATGCTCTGGAAATAGCCGACCAGTTGTACGTTGAAGGAAATATTTTCAGGAATATACCAACACAGCAATTGCAGCAATTGCCTGCATCGTGCGTTGAATCAGGAGAACGACTCAAATCGAAACGTGAAATTTTTGAAAAGGAAGGCATTTTTCCGAAACAATTGATGAATTTCACCATCGAATCGTTAACTGCATTTCAAGATAAAAATTTGAGCAGTGAATTGTTGGGAAATGCGGAGGCTACAAGAGCCATTGTCCTGAAATACATTCATTGTCAATAACCGAGATCCATCCCAACGATCTCCATATTTAATCCACAATGCTGTGATCATCCGAAACCCGATTCGGATAATCACAGCATTTATTTTTGATTCAAACACAACTTCAAATAAATTCACTTCTATCCTTATTTCCCAAATTGAGGACATCAACTTTAAGATAGTTTTTAAACAAGATAAAAGTATCCGATTCAGTTATTTTCTATTCTGAAAATATTTTTACTACCTATTTTGAGATTTTTTGTCGTTCAAAAAAATAATTTTTAAACGATTCTGTATCTAAATGAACGACAAAATTGATTCAAATTGAAAACTATTTAATTTTTCTCAAAAAATACATAAACAACAAATAACTAACATTCAATACATTACAAATAAATTTAAAAATAATTTAAAAATTTTTAGTACTATGTGTTGCATGGTATTAGTTTTTCTATATATATTTGCAGTACAAATAACAATGCAACGAAAGGTAGAATTTTAAAAAATGTACTATATACATTGTAACGAATTCAAATTTCAAGCGTCTATAGAATCAGAAAACAATTTTTAGAAAAAGAAAACAAAATTTTAAACATTAAAACTCAAAGTCATGAAAACACAAATTAGAACCTTAATTACAGTTAGCGCACTTGTTTTTACCGGAGTATTAAATGCTAACTCAGCAGTAAATTTCGAAGAGAAAAATTCAAGATTGATCAATGCAAACGAAAATTTAACTGTTTTGAATGAAAAAAATGATTCGTTCGAAAGTGACCTAAACGGAAGTTTTGACTATAGAAAAGAAGCTTTGTTAGTTACTGAATGGATTGCCGATATGGCCGAAGCAAAGGCTAACCAAAAAGTGATGGAATTAGGATTTGTTGCACCGAACGAAACAAGCAGTTCTTTCGAAAATGAAGGATTGAATGAAAACAACAATGAAACAACCGACTTCGGAAAAGAAGCTTTATCAATAACTAAATCAATTGCAGACATGGAAGAAGCCAAAGCTATTCAGAGGGTAATGGAAAGAGGATTTATTGTCCCAAGTGAAACAAACAATTCTTTCGATAATGAAGTTGAAAATGAAAACTTTAATGAAGCAACCGACTATGGTAAAGAAGCTCTTTTAATTACAAAAGAAATTGCTGATAAAGAAGAAGCAAAAGCTATTCAAAGAGTAATGGAAAGAGGATATGTTGCACCGAATGGAACAAACAATTCTTTAGATAATGAAGTTGCAAATGAAAACTTTAATGAAGCAACAGACTACGGCAAAGAAGCTCTTTTAATTACAAAAGAAATTGCTGATAAAGAAGAAGCAAAAGCTATTCAAAGAGTAATGGAAAGAGGATATGTTGCACCGAATGGAACAAACAATTCTTTAGATAATGAAGTTGCAA
>JAQUIJ010000015.1:69780-132729 GCA_028683385.1 Prolixibacteraceae bacterium
ATGAAAACTTTAATGAAGCAACAGACTACGGTAAAGAAGCTCTTTTAATTACAAAAGCTATTGCTGACAAGGAAGAAGCAAAAGCTATTCAGAGGGTAATTGAAAGAGGCTTTATTGCACCGGTTGAAACAATCAGTTTCTTTGAATATGAAGTTGAAAATGATAACTTTAATAAAACAACCGACGATGGTAAAGAAGCTCTTTTAATAACAAAAGCTATTGCTGACAAGGAAGAAGCCAAAGCTATTCAAAGGATAATGGAAAGAGGATATGTTGCACAGAACGAAACAAACAATTCTTTCGATAATGAAACAATCGACTTCGCCAAAGAAGCTCTATTAATCAACAAGTTAATTGCCGATAAGGCAGAGGCTGACACTCTTCAGCAATTGTATACCGAAGGTAAATTATTAGGAAATAAATAAGATTAAAACTCAAAGATGAACACACAAATTTAACTCGGTATCTTATGAAACACTTTAATTTTCACAAGAGCCCTTCGTTAATGCCAGGCATAAACGAGGGGCTTTTTATTTTATCTCTGTGACGCGTTTTTGATTCGCTTAAAAATCGTACCTAAATACAATTTCATCGTTCTCAACCGCAACCATCACTTTAGTGCGGCCTTCCATTCTTCCTGAAAGTATTTCCTTCGACAAATCGTTAATCAGGTATTTCTGCAGCATCCGCTTTACCGGACGAGCTCCATGAGTTGGATCATATCCAACAGCAGCCAGCCAATCAACAGCTTCATCCGACACTTCAATTGTAAATTGATTATTCGGGATACGCTTCAAAATCAGGTTAATTTGCAATTTCACAATTTCATGAATATCTTTCCTTGTCAATGGAGTAAACATGATTACGTCGTCGATCCTATTCAGAAATTCAGGAGAAATGGTTTTCCTAAGTAGCTCAAACAAATCGGTGCGAGTTTGCTCTTCAATTTCTGCCAAATTCCGTTCATTCATTTGCTCAAAACGATCCTGAATCAAATGCGATCCGATGTTAGAGGTCATGATAATTATTGTATTCTTGAAATTGGCTACACGCCCTTTATTATCAGTTAAACGACCATCGTCCAAAACCTGAAGTAACACATTGAAAACATCCGGATGTGCCTTTTCAATTTCATCGAAAAGAATTACAGAATAAGGTTTCCGGCGAACAGCTTCGGTTAACTGACCACCTTCGTCATATCCAACGTATCCGGGAGGCGAACCAATCAATCTGGTCACCGAGAATTTCTCCTGATATTCCGACATATCGATTCGGGTCAGCATATTTTCATCGTCGAACAGGTATTCGGCCAAAGCTTTTGCCAGCTCAGTTTTTCCAACACCGGTAGTTCCAAGGAAAATGAAAGAGCCGATAGGACGTTTCTCATCCTGAAGCCCTGCCCTACTTCTTCTCACAGCATCAGAAACAGCACGAATCGCTTCATGCTGTCCAATCACACGCTGGTGAAGTTCATCTTCCAAATGCAAAAGCTTTTCGCGTTCACTCTGCAACATTCGGGCAACCGGAATACCAGTCCACCGTGATACAATTTGTGAAATATCTTCAGCATCAACCTCTTCCTTAATCAGATGCTGATCCTTATTGTTGCTTAATTCAGCTTTCAATTTCTCAATTTCAGCTTCGGATTCCCCGATTTTACCATACCTGATTTCAGCCACCCGACCAAAATCACCGGCACGTTCAGCCTGATCGGCTTCCAGTTTCAGAGATTCGATTTCCTGTTTCTTTTGCTGAATTCCATCAATCAGCGATTTTTCGAGCTGCCACTGCGCCCTAAATTTCGATTGCTCTTGTTTTAGATTGGCAATGTCTTCATTCAAAACAGAAAGTTTTTTCTCATCTTTTTCGCGTTTGATGGCTTCCCGCTCAATTTCGAGCTGCATAATCTTGCGGTCAATTTCATCCAATTCCTGCGGAACCGAATCCATTTCCAGACGCAAACGCGCTGCGGCTTCATCCATCAGATCAATTGCTTTATCAGGCAAAAACCGTTCGGTAATGTACCTTTGCGACAGTTCAACCGAAGCAATAATCGCTTCATCTTTGATTCGCACCTTGTGGTGATTTTCGTACCGCTCTTTCAATCCACGCAAAATCGCAATGGCGCTTAATGTATCTGGTTCGTCAACAGTCACAATCTGGAAACGACGCTCCAGCGCTTTATCCTTTTCAAAATATTTTTGATATTCATTTAGTGTAGTTGCACCAATGGCCCGAAGTTCTCCACGGGCCAGAGCAGGTTTCAGGATGTTTGCAGCATCCATCGCTCCCTCACTTTTACCAGCACCTACTAACGTGTGAATTTCATCGATAAACAGAATGATTTCGCCGTCGGCAGCGATAACCTCGTTGACAACCGCTTTCAAACGTTCCTCGAATTCGCCTTTATATTTGGCTCCGGCAATTAAAGCACCCATATCGAGCGAAAAAAGCTGTTTTGTCTTTAGGTTTTCAGGCACATCACCACGAACAATTCGTTGCGCCAAACCTTCTGCAATGGCAGTTTTCCCGGTTCCCGGTTCGCCAATCAAAATCGGGTTATTTTTTGTTCTTCTGGATAAGATTTGAAGAATACGACGAATTTCGTCGTCGCGCCCAATAACCGGATCAAGTTTTCCGTCACGAGCTCGTTGATTCAGGTTGACGGCAAATCGGTTAAGTGAATCGAATTTATCTTCAGCACTCTGGCTATCCACTTTGGCTCCTTTTCGTAGTTCTTTTACTGCAAT
Source organism: Prolixibacteraceae bacterium (assembly GCA_028683385.1). Classification (GTDB taxonomy): domain Bacteria; phylum Bacteroidota; class Bacteroidia; order Bacteroidales; family Prolixibacteraceae; genus Aquipluma. Next base: position 72,531 of record JAQUIJ010000015.1, read on the forward strand.
TTCAAGTTCTTTTTTTGAAACTCCAGAATCCTTCAGAAGATGGCTAATGGTATCGCCAGTTTCCAGCAGCCCCATTAAAATATGCTCAACCGAAACAAACTGGTCGTTCATTTCCTGCATGATTGCGATTGACTTCTGCAAAGCCTTATTGGCATCAGTCGATAAATAAGGTTCGCCTCCGGTAACTTTCGGATACGAATCTACGATACGGTCGAGCGCCTGCTGAATCGCAACCGGGTTTGAACCCAGTTTTTTCAGCAAAAATCCAACTACGTTTTCTGCTTCATGAAAAAGGCCTTTCAAAACATGTCCCGTTTCAATGGCCTGCTGTTGCTTGCCCTGAGCCACATCAAAAGCATGTTGAATAGCTTCCTGCGACTTAATGGTGAAATTATTAAAGTTCATATATCTGGTTTTAACTGTTTCCAAAATATTGATAACGAATGGGAGCGATCAAATGGTTTGCCAATATCGTTTTCGCACTAACACGAGACAAATTGACTGGGAATGAATCCTTCTACGGAAAATATTTCAGAAATAATCAAAATCGCACGACTTTTTGACATAAAAATTCATTTTTCGGACATTTAAAGGCGAGATTTGATTCAAATAATATGATAAATATTAATAAATGCGCAAAAAAAAGGATGAATCTCTTCATCCTTTCCTCACAAAACCAAACTTATCTATGAAAAAAAACTAAACTTCTACTTCTATTGCCTGATACAAATATACCACATGCTTAAGTTAATGCGCCTAAATGAAAGTTAAAGAACTTTAAATCATGACCATCACTTTTCAGGGTAACTTCGAGACCGTTTAAGAATAAAAATCGGCTAATGAAAAAAGGATGACCCCTGCCATCCTTTTCTAACTAACCAAACCTATTTCTATGAAAAAAAACTAAACTTTTATCTTTCCATTGCTTGTACAAATATACACACCAACTCTGTTAACACATCTGAATCAACGTTAAAGAAGATTAAAACTATCGAAAACACACAATCGGCAGTTTTTCTTCTGATTTACATTCGCATCGCTAGAATCAAAATTAAAAGAACAAAAAAAAGGATGGCCCCAACCATCCTTTTCTACCTAACCTAACCTATTTCTATGAAAAAAACCTAATCTGTGTTATTACTTGCTTCTAGCTACACAACAAAGATAAATCACCGTTCAGTTAAGATGTTTAAACGATAGTTAAGTAATGTTAAGATTTCCGAAAACGCGATTTGTGAGCATTTCTGAAATAAAATTTCAAGCAAAAATATATTTTGAAAAGGGACAAGCAAAAACAATTAATTCAACATACTATTGATTTACCTGAATTACAGAATTTCTGACCGATAGCAATAAAAACCCATCAACATTAAATTAAAGTTAAGAAAGTGCTTTTAGCTTGATAAACGAATATATATATTTGCATCACTCTATAGTCAAAAACAAAATTGACATTTGTACGTTTGATTTTGGGATTCAAATTTAATAGGTAGTACTAACGATGGATTTAAATACGAGAGATTAACCAATACATTACACACCGCATAAAATAACTGATAACATATCAATAATTTATAAACTAACACTCTATGACAAAGTACGTTTACACGTTTGGGAATGGTGCAGCTGAAGGAAAAGCTGATATGAAAAATTTACTTGGAGGTAAAGGTGCAAACCTTGCAGAAATGAACCTGATTGGTGTTCCTGTTCCTCCCGGATTCACTATCACTACTGATGTTTGTACCCTTTACAATAAACTGGGTCGTGACTACGTGGTCGAACTTATTAAAGCTGATGTTGAGGCTGCAATTGCCCAAGTTGAAGCACAAACCGGTGGCAAGTTTGGTGATTCTACCAATCCGCTTTTAGTTTCAGTTCGTTCAGGTGCACGTGCCTCGATGCCCGGGATGATGGATACCATTCTAAACCTCGGATTAAACGACACTGTGGTGGAAGGCATGGCAAAAAAGACCGGCAATCCACGTTTTGTTTGGGATAGCTACCGCCGTTTTGTTCAAATGTATGGCGATGTCGTTCTCGACATGAAACCAACATCAAAAACTGATATCGATCCTTTCGAAGAAATTCTGGAAGAAGTTAAGCATCATGAAAATGTGATCAACGACAATGAGCTTTCAGTTGAAGCACTCAAAGAGTTGGTTACTAAATTTAAAGCCGCTGTAAAAGCAAAAACAGGTCACGATTTTCCTGAAAGTTCATACGAACAACTTTGGGGTGCTGTTTGTGCAGTATTCAATAGCTGGATGAACGACCGTGCCATTTATTACCGTCAGTTAAACCAGATTCCAGAAGAATGGGGGACTGCAGTTAACGTTCAGGCGATGGTATTCGGAAACATGGGTTTGACTTCTGGAACAGGCGTTTGCTTTAGCCGCGATGCCGGAACCGGTGAAAACCTGTTCAATGGAGAATACCTGATTAATGCACAGGGCGAAGATGTTGTGGCCGGAATCCGCACTCCACAGCAAATTACCAAAGAAGGTTCTATGCGCTGGGCTGTATTGGCCGGCATTTCAGAAGCTGATCGTGCAGCTAAATATCCATCACTCGAAGAAGCTATGCCTGCTATGTACAAAGATTTATTCGATATTCAGAATAAACTTGAAATGTACTTCAAAGACATGCAGGATATGGAATTCACCATTCAGGAAGGCAAAATGTGGATGTTGCAAACACGCAGCGGGAAACGTACCGGAGCTGCCATGGTGCAAATCGCCATTGACATGCTGAAAGAGGGCCTTATTGATGAAAAGACCGCTTTACTCCGTGTTGAGCCTAATAAATTAGACGAATTACTTCACCCGGTTTTCGATAAAAATGCCATCAAAGCCGCTCGGGTTCTGGCTAAAGGTTTACCTGCTTCTCCGGGAGCTGCAACTGGCCAAATTGTATTCTTTGCCGACGAGGCCGAAGAATGGGTAGCTCAGGGTAAAAACGTAGTTTTGGTTCGTATCGAAACTTCTCCTGAAGACCTTCGTGGAATGAACGTGGCAAAAGGTATTTTAACTGCCCGTGGTGGTATGACTTCACACGCTGCTGTTGTTGCACGTGGAATGGGTAAATGCTGCGTTTCAGGCGCAGGTGCTTTGCAAATCGACTACAAACTGCGCACAATGACCGTTGATGGTAAAACATTTAACGAAGGTGATTTCATCTCACTGAACGGAACCAGCGGCGAAGTTTATGAAGGTAAAATTGCGACCATCGATCCTGAATTGAGCGGTTACTTTGGCGAATTAATGACCATTGCCGATAAATATAAACGCATGGCTGTGCGCACCAATGCCGACACTCCAAAAGATGCACAGATTGCCCGCAATTTCGGCGCACAAGGTATCGGACTGACTCGTACTGAGCACATGTTCTTCGAAGGCGAACGCATCAAAGCCATGCGTGAAATGATCCTGGCTGAGGATGTTGCAGGACGCGAACTGGCTTTGGCCAAATTGTTACCGATGCAGCGTAGCGACTTCGAAGGCATTTTCGAAGCGATGGCAGGTTACGGCGTAACCATTCGTTTACTCGATCCGCCATTGCACGAATTTGTTCCTCACGAAGAAGCCAACCAGCTTGAAATGGCCAAAGAAATGGGTATTTCGGTTGAACAAATCAAACAAAAAGTTGAAGGATTGCACGAATTTAACCCAATGTTGGGACACCGTGGTTGTCGTTTGGGAATTACTTATCCCGAAATTACGGCCATGCAGGCTCGTGCCATTATCGAAGCTGCTATGAATTTAAAAGCTAAAGGTATTGATGCTCGTCCTGAAATTATGGTTCCACTTGTCGGAACTGTTGCCGAGTTGAAAAACCAGACCGAAATCATTCGCAGCGTTGCTGAAAAAGTGTTTGCCGAAAAAGGCGATCGTATCGATTACCAGGTGGGTACAATGATTGAAATTCCACGCGCAGCCTTAACTGCCGACCACATTGCTGCTGAAGCAGAATTCTTCTCTTTCGGAACCAACGATTTAACCCAGATGACTTTGGGTTACTCACGCGACGATGCAGGTAAATTCTTACCTGACTACCTGAACCGTGGTATCCTGAAACAGGATCCGTTCCAGGTGATCGACCAGAATGGTGTTGGCCTTCTGATGGAAATTGGAGTGAACCGTGGCCGCGCAACAAAACCAAACCTTAAAATAGGTATTTGCGGAGAACATGGCGGCGAACCAAGTTCAGTAGAATTCTGTGACAAACTGGGCATGAACTATGTAAGCTGTTCACCATACCGTGTGCCAATTGCACGTTTGGCGGCTGCTCAGGCAAATATTAAACACAGTAAATAAGACAGAAGTCCGGTGAAGGGAGACCGTAGACCGGGAAGCTGTAAAATGAATAAAAAGGGAATAATCCGAAAGGGTTGTTCCCTTTTATTTTTAGAATTTGTTAGCTAAACTCAGAACTGCACAACACAGTTTAAGAATTGACAAACCAAACTATTCACGCCTTTAACTGTTCTAAATCTCCAAACATTTCAACAGACAATAAATAATTTCAAATCGTACAGATGAAATTTTCAATTAAAAACATTAACAATGCATAAAATACCCTTATCAGTTCTGGAATTGGCAACAGTTGTTGAAGGAGGAAATCTGCGAAGCGCCATTGAACGTACTACTGAAGTGGCTAAACACACAGAATCATTAGGATACAAGCGTATCTGGATGGCAGAGCATCACAACATGGAATTTGTTGCAAGTTCAGCAACGGCGGTATTGATTGGCCTGGTTGCCTCCAAAACAAGCACCATTCGCGTAGGTTCAGGAGGAATTATGCTACCAAACCACAGTCCATTGGTGATCGCCGAACAATTCGGAACTTTGGAAACCATATATCCGGGGAGAATTGATCTCGGCTTAGGCAGGGCGCCGGGGACAGACCAACTAACTGCAATGGCGTTGAGACGTAATAACATGAACTCAACCTATGATTTTCCCAACGACATAAAGCAATTACAGACCTATTTCAGTAAAGAGAATAGTTCAGCGAATGTGCGTGCATTCCCGGGCGAAGGATTAGATATACCTCTTTGGATTTTAGGGTCAAGTACCGACAGTGCATATCTGGCTGCCCAAATGGGATTACCATATGCATTCGCAGCTCATTTTGCTCCGGCACAATTCCGGATGGCAATAGATATTTACCGTAAAAATTTCAAATCATCCAAACAGTTAAATCAACCCTATGTAATGGCATGTGTCAATGTGATTGCCGCTGAGACTGATGAAGAAGCTGAATTTCTGTTAACAAGTCTTATCCGGTTATTCCTCGGACTGGTTACTAATTCACGCAAAGCCATACAGCCACCTGGAGAATTACCAGAAAGTTATCGATTGCCGGCAGTACGTTCAGCAGTAAATAGTATGATGGCATGCACTTTCACTGGCAGTCGGGATACGTTGCGAAAAAAATTATCCCAATTTATCGCCGAAACTGGAATTGATGAACTGATGGTCTCCAGTAACATCTTCGATAAGGAAGCAAAGTTGAAATCGTTTTCCCTGCTTCATGAAGCAATGGAATAAAAGAAAGTACTTCTCCGAAATCAAAAGCCATGAACCACTAATCGGTTGGCTTTCCATGGGTATCTATTTTCTAGTATTTTGCTGAAAATGAAATCACTAAAGCAGTTTTATTGACTAAGCTCCTTTAATTTCCGTTGGAGATTATTCAAATATTCTTTTGGAGTATTGCTGTTTTGTGCCAAATCAATGACCATATTCAAATAACTAATGGCAGTTTTTTTATCATTTTTAGTTGTGTAAGCTTCAGCTAAGCTATTCCCGGCGGAAATTGCGGTCTCGGTTGAGCATGACTTATGATCCACCGCCCTTTGAGCATACTCTATACCTTCATCAACTTTTCGGAACGACACAACCGGACAAGTAATTAACAAGGTTCCAAACCGCTCCAATAAAAATGGTTCGTTGGGATGGTAGGTAAGTGATTTTCTGAAATGTTCAATGGCCCGATTCCACAATTCCTTTTTCACAAGTATATTTCCAAGCATTTCGATGGTGTTCAAATCCGTCGGATCACCACCAAACGATTTTTCATATTGACTCAGGGCAACATCCAATTTGCCTTCACGCTCAGCAATCATTCCCGCGCACTGTTGCACTTTCGGATTCGTGAGCGCAGTACCTTTAAGTTCAGCCAAATAAGCTTTTGCCTTTTTAGTTTCGCCCAAAGTCATCAGAACATAGATGCCCCGTGAAATTACCGCGACATCGTTTTTATCCTTGTTAATTAATTCATCTAAGAAAATCAGAGATTTGTCCCTCATCCCAGCATTGTATGAAGCAAATACCAGACTTAACTTTTGATCGGTTGCTTCGGGATTGAGCTTCAAGGTCTGATTAAAATAAGGCAACGATTGAGAATACGCACCATCCTTCACCAACAAATCGGCCACCTCGTTGATTTCGTTAACATCATCCTTGTAATAATCCAAATGCCTGGAAAGAAGCGGGAACGCCAGTTTAGCTGCACCAATTTCAACATAAAACTTAACTGCTTTCGAAATCACATATTTATTTTCAGGCATTACCTGCAATGCATTACTGATCAGTTTATAAACCCATTCAGGATAAATGGTTCTTTTAGCCTCATCAATTTGTTTCAACAAATAAAGATCAGATTTTGAAAGCAGGGTAAGCTTATCCATCAGGTTATCAACAGGGATATTGTAGGTAATCTTATCATTCGCCCGTAAAATAAACTGGTCACTTAAAGCCTTGTTTCCCTTTTTGCTGTATATATCTCCGAGAAGTCGGTACGCCGCTCCAAACGAGCGATTTTCGTAGAGGATTTGCCGAAGAACATTTTCAGCATAACCCAATTTTTCGGCCTTCATGTATATACGAGCCATCTGATATCTGGCATAAATATTCAACGTAAAATGGTCAGTCCGCTGTGGTGAATTCCCCCTACTATCGTCTCCCTTTAATGATTCAATATTTAAAAAAGCCAATTCTGCCTTATCGTTTTCCCCGATGTTTTCATAAGCAACACCTAGATAATACCAGGCCAGGTGATTGTCAGGATTAAGTTTTATAACCGTCTTAAAATTAGCAATCGCTTTATCAGATTCACCCATTTCCATATTTAGAGAACCCAGATAATAATTCCAGATCCATTGAGTCTTGTCTCTTTTTATGGCCAGTTCGTAGCACACTTGTGCCTCTTTGTAATATGTGCTTGAATGATAAACCATCCCAAGCATTCCCAGATTATCACAAGAAGGATTGCGATAGGCTTTGGAGGATGACTCTTTAATCTGGATCCTGAGAGAATCAGAAACGTTTGTCAGATCAGGAAGAGAAGGAATATTGCTTCGATAAGGAATTTCCGGAACTATCTTAAACAAAACAATTAAAACAATAACAAGTCCGGCAATAAAAAAAATATTTTTCTTTTTCTTGAACATTCTACTTAAGTTTAGTTGGCTAAATATATCAAAATTTAAATTCAGATCAGTTTTTAAGATTCTATTGTTTGGTCAAAAAGGCATTTGAATCGAACTTGATAAATTCCTGGTTCTTTTCTAGTTCGTATGGAAAAATATCATAACAACTGCCACTGTAATAATAAGAACAGCCATTGGCAACATAATCAAAAAAAGCTTTTTTGCTGAAAGGTTTTCATTCGACCATGTCTTTTTTAGATTCCGCAAACTGTAACCAAGTCCGATTAAAATAAGCAATGACTGAAGCCAGGGAACAAGACTTGGCACAAACTGATGCCAGGGAATATTTGCCGTACCGAAAAAATCCCAACCCCAGCCGAATGGATCGGACATGGATTGAAGAATAAAAGTGACATTGACAAAGAGCATCGGGATGACAAAAGCGATCCAAAGCATAAGACCCAATGGAAGCAAGGCCCCTGTTGAAGCCAGAAATACATCGTTGATGCTGTGTTTGATCCCTGAAAATTTCGTTGCTGCCCAAGACAAAAGATAAACCAAGCCGGGAACCAAAACTAATGCAAGTGTCCAGACAAACAGGGTGTATAAACCGAAAAGTCCCCAGTTTTGTTTGTCCAGAATATTGACATAATCGCGAACTTCGGACCAGGCCCCTTCATACAAAACGCTGTAAACAATTGAAAGTGAGAACACAGCCATCGTTAGCCAGGCTTCACTCCTACTCCGCGTTCCAAGCTCGGAGAAAAACAGTCTTTTATATATGGTTACGTTGTTATACAAACAACTTCTGGTACATTCCAGACAAAGTCCACAGTCCTGATTTTCTTTGATTTCACCCACATTCAGGCCATATGGACACGCCCATCCTTTGGGGCTACCTTTTTGGCAATAATGAGGTTTACAGTTATCGCAAGTTTGCTGAGATTTGCTTCGAAGAGCCATCGGGCTCATCCTGGAAAAAGGGCCAACGAATGCACTTACAGGGCAAATGTAGCGGCAGAAAGTACGGTTTTCCCAAAATACAGACATTAATGTAGGTGCCAGAACAAGTAAAATTACTGCTATTGCTGAAGCCATAGGATTGGCTACAAGTGTGGTAGAAAAAGTAGTCAGGATCAAAAAAACAATCAGTTTCAACCAGTCGTTTTTTATGTATGCAGGCCATTTCAGGAATAAACCTGAATACCAATTATTGTATTCATTTGTCTTACCTTTTTGCGGAGTGAAAAACGATCTGCGTTGCAACCAATCTCCAAAAAATGGTAAGGGGCAAATCGTGCACCAGATTCTTCCTAAAAAGGGAGTAACCAAAGCTACAAGCAAAAACAACCAGATTGCCCACATCAAAAGAACTCCCAGATTTCGACCAGAAACTTTAGTTCCAAACAAAGTAGTCAGGAGTACCACGTAAATCATCATCATGGAGAGAATGACTAAAATGATTTGCGGCCATCTGGAAGAAATTATCTTTCGAAGAACCGGAGAGTTTTTCAAAACATCAGAATAAGCTGATTTTTCAGAATCATCGGTTGTGCCAACAGTTTTTTTCCTAAAAACACAAATTAATCCTAAAACCAGTATTCCGAGCACGCACCCAAGGCTAAAAATGAGCAACGTATTAGGCAAGATCACCATTTTTCCCATTTCAAAAGCATGCATCGGACCGCACCAAACATGACAGCGATAATTGCTTCGCGCAACCAGGTAATTCAAAATTCCAGGATGAATTGCCGTAAACGTCACTTCTTCTGTTGTAACTGATTCCTTCGTTGGATCGCTCGCCCTGAAAACTTCAACTTTATCACGAGCCGGACTAATCTTGGCATCGATATCAAATTCTTCGAGAAAAAATGAATGTCCGGTATCTTCTGTTGAGAAAGTCAGATGCAGTCTGTCTCCGCGATTGCAGCGGATTACGGAAGGATCTTTCCCATACCGGAAGCTTCGTACATGGATGTTCCGATCAACAGGTTTTTCCGTAAAATTTTGGCAGATCAAAGCAGGTATCAATCCAAACGCAAAAATAACTAGAATGTATACAATGTTTCTTCTGAAATTTTTCAAGGTGCAAGTTAAGGTCAGGTTTAGTTTTGGTAAATGTTGGTTTTATACTCTCAAGTTTTCTTTAGAATCAAGGATTCAGGGATCAATAGTAACTATTTTATAAAAAAAACTCAAGAGAATTTAGTTTTTTAATTAGTTTTATGTCGAATGCAACAAAGCACGAACTAAACTCAACTACATTCTCCAGAATTTAAACCATGACAAAAGAAAAAACCTCACAAAAGAAGAATAAAGGTCTAAAAAATCTCATCCCGATCCTCATCATTTTAATTGTAATTGTTGGAATCCCTCTATTATTCCTGAATTATCAGGCCAAACGCAGTGGAATGAGTATGGGAGATGCCATCAAAAGAATCACAACCAAAACAGGGTCGAAAGAAGCGGGTTCTGAAAACGCGGCAACAAATAATTCCGGTGAAAAAATCGATTTCCTTACTTCATTACCTATCGGAATGAAATTTACAGAACCTCCTCTTATTTCGCATCTGCAGGCGGTCGATTTGGATGGCGATGGATTGCTCGATGTGATTGATTGTGATGCAAAAAACAATACCATCAACTGGATCAGGCAGTATCCGGCCGGAGTCTACACCGAATCAATTCTTGCTGGAGATTTGATAGCTCCGGCACACGTTCAGGCCATCGATTTTGATAAAGATGGTGATTTGGATCTTATTGTTGCTGTTTTGGGAATGCTTTTCCCGAACAACGATAAAATAGGCTCAGTTGTTATCCTTGAAAATGATGGTCATAGTCATTTCAGCAAACATTTAGTTATTGATAAGATTGCGCGAGTTTCGGATGTTCGGGCAGGCGATCTGGACGGCGACGGTGATATGGATCTTGCAGTTGCGCAATTCGGTTATGACGATGGGGAAACTCGCTGGATTGAGAATATGGGTGACTGGAAATTTAAACAACATATCCTTCAAAATCTTTCCGGACCAATCAATGTAGAAATCGTAGATGTTGATAACGATGGCGATCTCGACATTGTTTCATTGGTAAGTCAGGAATGGGAAGAGATCTATTGCTTTATCAATGAAGGGAAAGGAAATTTTCAGCCCAAGCTTATTTGGGGATCAAGTAACCAGGATTACGGTTCAAGCGGTATTTCGATGTGCGATCTGGACAAAGATGGCGATATGGATATTTTATATAGCAACGGAGATGCTTTTGATTATATCCCGCCACAAGGACGCCCTTGGCATGGTGCCCAATGGCTTGAAAATAAGGGAGACCTGAAATTTGAGCTTCACAGGCTTTGCAGTTTTACCGGTGCAACCAATGTGCGTGCTGCTGATATTGACAACGACGGGGATCTCGATCTTTTCGTGGTAAGTGAATTCAATTTATGGGATAAACCCGACTCGTATAGTTTAATTTGGCTTGAGAACACCGGGAATATGCAATACACTAAACATGAAATCACCAAGAATCCGACTCACATACTTTGTTGCGAGCCCGGAGATTTCAACAATGACGGAAAAATCGATCTGGTAACGGGAAACATGCACACTTACCCGCCGTTTGACCGGATGGGAAGAATAATTTTGTGGACGAATAACGGAAAGCTTAGTCAAACGAAATAGTCAGACTGCGATCGATTTAATAGTGGACGGTTCAACTTTCGAAACAACAAAAAGATCAGCCTTTTCCCTGAATTCAGGGAAAAGGCTGATCTTTTTGTTGTAAGGAATCTGTGAAACCGAATGGCCTAAAAAGAAGTGGGAAAATTATTCAGAAATCCTAACATTCAAAGAAAACCAGTGAACGTTTCTAGAAAGACGGGTGTTAATAGCTGACAACATTCATTTGAAATCGAATTTTTGTTTGACATACAAATCAGTTCTATGGCGAAAAACAATCTAATTTTCCTGATTGTGTTCTTAATTTCAGGATGTGATTCTCATAATAGCAATAAAATAACGTCAAAAGAAAGCGCACAAAAAGGTAAGGCTTTATTTTTATCCGTTGGCTGTACCACCTGTCATTCGCTATCAGGTGAAGCCCGGTATGGCCCTTCGTTAAATAAAATTTTAAATACTGATGTAATTGTAATTCAAGGCGGTAAAGAACATTCGCTTAAGGTCGATCGCGAATATATCAAAAGATCGATTCAAGACCCAGATTTCGAGAAGCTTATTGATTTTAAAAACAAGAAAATGCCCAAACCAACACTCACCGCAGATGAAATCGACCAAATAGCCGATTATCTAATTTCCATCAATTCGAAATAATTTGATTGAGCCAAAACCACTTTGCCCCAATGATATGCATTCACACACCAATAGCAAATATTAAAACGATTCACCAAAACTTACATAAAAGCCAGATTGATCGTTACTTCCAACAGCATAATCAAATCTTAAACTTGTATTTTCTTTCTTGTCAACCAGAAACCTTAATCCGCAGCCTAGATTGGGTTTGGTGTTTATTTTGCCCATAGAAGATAAGCCTGGATAAATTGCTGAAACTCCTCCAAAAGTTGCCAGCCCAATTTTCCAGAAAAGATTCACCCGATATTCCAACTGTAATGTTGAGAGGTTCTTGTCCCGATATCTTCCGAAGTAATAACCCCTGACCAGTTTGTCTCCTCCTATAAGCGAATAGTCATAAAATGGAGGCGTATTTAAAACTGAAGACTGATAAAAACGACCTGCAATCGTCTGGTTTTGTTTCTTCCCAAAACTATAATACTGCCTCACATCCAGAGTTATTTGATCATAAAACGCATCGATAAATTTAAATGAATTAACAAACTTGAGATAAGCGCCTTTTGTAGGTGTGAGAATGTTATTTCTTGAATCTTTTAACAGAATCATTTTAAACCCCAAGCTTGATGCATCTTTCAATTCAGGATAGACCATTTTAGCACTGCTGTAACTTACGTTTGCGAAGTTGAAATAGTTAAATCCAATACCGGCAAACCACTTATTTTTAATATTCTTCAGAAGGTCAATATCTGCTTTTATTCGGGCACTTTCAAAATTGACTTCTGCGAAATTTGGAGTATTATCACCAATTCCGTAATACAAGTCTGGGTATTTAGAATAATGCAACAATCCTTGGGTAAACCAGGCTTCGTCTTTAAAAAAATAGTTCCATTCTGTTTCCAGAATAATCTGCTTATTCCAGGTATAATTGAATTCGACTTTTGAATTGGACGATCTCGTAACGCTGTCTTGATAAAGATCTATCGTAAAAAGTGAAACTACGCCAACGTAGGTCTTTGTTTCAGGAGAATATCCAAAAGTTGGAACGGGCAATACCCTTACCTTTTTAACATTGATACTGTCTTGCGAAAATAAATTAAGAACAATAAAAACACACAAAAAGATGGATAAAACAGCTGGTTTAATTGGATTCATGAGTTTCTGAAATAGGTTTTCATCCTGATTAGAATGGCGGCAAAGTTATTAAAATCAGAATACTGTTTGGTCAAATCGGAGTATAGCATTCATCAGAATCACTGAAACAATAAGTTTCTGATTTATTTTGATAAATGAAAAAAAGAAAAACGAACACCATAATAGTATTCGTTTTCAATTACTTAAAATATCTCTTCGTGGAGCTGGCGGGAACGGAACTCAATAGTTACACCGCTAAACATCAGCTATTTAAATTTTCAAAATTCGACAAACTCCCGAATTACCACCTCAAAAACGTACTGTTTTGAGTATCAGGTTGCTTCCATTTGCACTACAAAACTAACAAAAATTCCAGAAAAAAAATTCCAACCAGAATCTATTTTTCACAAAATCCACAATTAATTACCTATTTTTCATACACTCTACCTACTTTTCACTTATATTTACAAACCCATCATTCACATTATAACATGAATAATACCTCTTTTACTCGAAAAATATCTGTTTTTCATGGAAATATTCCCCCAGAGGAAGGTTATATCGTTGGTTACGGTGCTATTATTGACTTTTATGAGCTGGCAATTCCATTACCAAATTCGCTACCACTAATAAGTACTAAAAACAGAAAGTATAAAAAAAACGGGTGGATGGTCTATACACCAAAACATCAACCAGAAGATACACTTTATAAACAACTGGTTTTTGCCCTAAAATATGAAGGTATAAACTTGCTCTTTTTTAAATTTCTTTTTTCTAAACTGAAAAAGGAGGAAATAATTGAACTATTAAAGGTAGAGCCGACCGGGCAATACACCAGAAAAATATGGTTCCTCTACGAATGGCTGACAGGAGATATATTGCCTATCCCAGATCTGCCGATTAAAAATTTCGTACCCCTTATTGACGAAACGATCCAGTTTTGTGTTGACGGGGAAAAATCTTCTCGTCACCGGATCATTAATAATTTGCCTGGCACGTCGGGTTTTTGTCCTATGATCTATAAAACCCTAAAACTAGAAGAATACGTTGCATCCAACATTCAAAACACAAAGGACACCTATATTAATAGTATTCACAAAGAAGTCATGCAACGTGCTGCCGCTTTTCTTCTTTTAAAGGATTCCAAAGCTTCTTTTACAATTGAAGGAGAAAACCCGGGAACTAACCGGGCTTTACGCTGGGGGAAAGCAATTGGTGAGGCAGGCAAAAATCCATTAACTAAGATAGAATTGTTAAGACTCCAGGAAATAATCATTGAGAGCAAACGATTTACAAAAATGGGATTTAGGACTGAAGGTGGCTTTGTCGGAGATCGTGAAAGAACAACCGGTGAACCTATTCCTGATCATATATCTGCAAAATGGCAAGATGTGGATCAACTTATTGAAGGAGTAATTAATACAAATCATCTTCTTGACAAAGAAAAGTTTGATCCGGTATTAACAGCAACAGTAATTGCTTTTGGTTTTGTTTTTATCCATCCATTCTCTGATGGAAATGGCAGGATTCATCGATATCTGATTCTCCATATTTTAGCAAAACTGAATCTCACTTATCAAGGGATAATCTTTCCGATTTCCGCATCTATTTTAGACAAGATTGATGATTATAGAATTGTATTGGAATCATACTCCCACTCCATTCTTGAATTGATTGAATGGAAAACAACACCGGATCATAATGTTGTAGTTCTAAACGATACCATTGATTACTATCGGTATTTCGATGCAACCAAACAAGCTGAGTTTCTATTTGATTGTGTTCTGGATACCATCGACAGGATTATTCCTGAAATGGTCAGTTACATTTATAAGTATGACGAGTTCAAACGGTTTATTGACGACCAATTTGAAATGCCGGATAAGTTAGTTTCAATGCTGGTTAGATTTCTGGAGCAAAATGGAGGAACCCTTTCTAAAAGAGCCAAGTTCAAAGAATTTCCTGAATTAAAGGAAGAGGAAGTTGAAAAAATCGAAAGTACTTTTAAAGAAATTTTTGAAATTTGATGGAACAAAGATTTCGCAAAGAGGTTATCTCAAAAGTCAAATTATCCTCTGGAGAATAGAATATTTGAATCCAATCTCGAATAGGTATATAAATAAAAAGATGTTGTCTCGACCTTTTGAGAAAGCCTCTCGCTGAACAACTGTTAAACTTTTTCAAGAGAATTTGATGTTTTTAAGCTATCTCTCATCCGCCCGATTAAAGTCAATCCCTACCATTATTTTATAAAAATACAAATAAGCAAATATAAATATTCCACTAAAGGATAAAAGGATCTTTTAATAGTTTTAACTTTGTGGGAAGCGAATGAAAACAACAATGTTTAATCAAGTAACTTGATTACGCACCACGAGTTTTAGTTTGTACTCTATAACAGTAATATAAAAATGAAGCATTCCAATATTTTTATGCATGGCATACCAATATCCATTTCACTGAATCCCACATTGGAGGAAGAAAATATTCGACCAGTTATAACAAAAAACAAAAAAAGATTATTCATTATTTCTTCACTGGCATTCACAATTGCAATTATCGTCAGTTTAATAGCCAAATTATTGGTCCTTCTAATAAATTTGATCACAAACTTTTTTTTTCATGGAACATTTTCTGTGGCTTCTTTAAGTCCTGTGCATCATTCCTTAGGTTGGTTTGTAATTTTTATTCCGGTAATTGGAGGATTTATTGTTGGATTAATGGCATTTTACGGTTCAAAAGCAATACGGGGACATGGCATTCCGGAGGCGATGGAACAGATACTAATGAATCAAAGTAAAATAAACCCTTCTATCACTTTTCTAAAACCAATTTCGGCCGCTATTTCCATAGGAACGGGCGGACCATTTGGAGCAGAGGGTCCAATTATTGCTACCGGAGGAGAAATGGGCTCAACCATTGGACAGTTATTGAGAATTTCACCGAACGAACGAAAAATCTTACTGGCAGCAGGCGCTACAGCAGGTATGGCTGCAATTTTTGGAAGCCCTATCGCGGCTATTTTTCTTGCGATTGAACTATTGTTGTTTGAATTTTCACCCAGATCCTTTATTCCTGTGGCTTTGGCTTGCGCAACTGGAGCTGGAGCTCATTTGGTTTTATTCGGATTACAACCTGTTTTCCCGATGACAGGTATAATTTTGCCTTCAACCATTAGCGCACTTGCCACCTATGGTATAATGGGATTTGTTTTTGGATTACTTTCCGCCGTTGTAACAAAAGTGGTATATTTTATCGAAGACAGTTTTGAAAAAATTCCCGTCCATTGGATGTGGTGGCCTGCTATCGGTGGTCTTTTTGTTGGAATAATCGGATATTATGCTCCACGAACGTTCGGAGTTGGTTATGAAAATATTACTGATATTCTTTCCGGAAATTTGTCCATACAAATCTTACTCTCTTTGGCCTTTCTGAAGTTCATTTCATGGGCAATTGCACTGGGGAGTGGAACTTCAGGAGGTACTTTAGCCCCCTTACTCACCATTGGTGGGGCCGCTGGCGCTTTGCTGGGAAGTATGATCATTTATTTTTTCCCAAATTCAGGCATTACTCTACCACTTTCAGCATTACTTGGGATGTCGGCCATGTTCGCAGGTGCTTCAAGAGCATTACTAACGTCAATCCTATTTGCGGTAGAAGCTACCGGCCAGTCCAATGTACTACTTCCCTTGTTGACCGCATGTACAACCTCTTATATAGTTTCCTTTTTTCTGATGGATACCACAATCATGACTGAAAAAATTGCTCGCCGAGGTATAAAAACTCCACACGAATATGAACCTGATATTTTAGAAAAGATCACAATTGAACAGGTGATAGATGCAAATAACATTGCACTGAGCACAGAAAACACCATCAGCGAAATTAGGGATTGGCTAAAAAATAATGTACAAACATCAAAGTATTTTATTGTAGTAACGAACGAGGGTAAATTCATCGGAATTATTAGTCAGGTTGATTTATACAGCAACATGCACGACCAAAACAAACGGATTGATACAATCATTAAAAAGGGTTATGCTACCATTGCAATCAATAAAAGCCTGAGAAATGCCATTGAGATTATGGCTAATGAAGATCTGGATGTATTACCGGTAATCTCTGACCTTATTAAAGATGAAGTCGTAGGTCTTTTATCCTATAAAGATGTTTTATCAGCATACTCCTCTAAATTTAATGAGCATGAAAGAGCAGATGCCAGTATTTCACTTAAAAATCATGGTCTTAAAATTTTATTGCATGGACAAAAATTGCTGACAATGAGAAGTCGCAAGAAATCCTAAAGCGGTTTTTGTTTTCTCAATGAGTTCTTTAATATAAAATCAACTTTTTCCTGTGGGAGAATTCTTAATTGTAACAATGGAAACTTAATATCTGTTGAAACTTATGTATCTGGAAAAGACATCTCTGTTAGAAATTAAAGAAGAAGCGATAGCGACTGCATTAAATAATTATTATCTGGTTTCCTTGAGCCGACAGTTAAGCCTTTTGGGAAGAAAGGAGGTTCACAATGGGCGGGCACATTTTGGAATCTTTGGTGATGGCAAGGAACTGGCTCAGATCGCATTTGCCAAAACATTTCGGAAAGGCGACTGGCGATCAGGCTACTATCGTGACCAAACATTTATGCTGGCGCTGGATTTACTGAAGCCGGAAGAGTTCTTTGCCATGATATATGGTGATACCGACACGGAATTTAATCCTTCAACCGGAGGACGAAATTTCAATAATCATTTCAGCACTGCGAACATAAATTCCGAAGGTCATATTCAAAACCTGATGGATCAGTTCAATTCTGCTTCAGATATTTCCCCAACTGCAGGACAAATGCCCCGGTTGCTTGGGCTTGCCCAGGCCTCGAAATTGGTACGACAAAATCCGGAATTGAAAAAACACCTTAAGAATAATGTCGATGGAAATGAAGTAGCTTTTGGTTCCATTGGCGATGCCAGTACTTCGGAAGGAATGTTTTTTGAAACGATAAATGCCGCGGCAGTTATGCAGGTCCCATTGGCTGTAGCCGTTTACGATGACGGTTTTGGAATCAGTGTTCCGATTGACCTTCAAACAACAAAATCAAGCATCTCAAAAGCATTAAAAGGTTTTGAAAACGATAATGGAAACAATGGAATTTCAATATTTACCTGCAAAGGATGGGATTATCCGAAGTTAGTACAGACCTTTTCAGAAGGGATCGAATACTGCCGTCAAACTCAAAATCCGGTAATGTTTCACATTCTGGAAGTAACCCAACCCCTAGGCCATTCCACCTCCGGATCCCACGAGCATTACAAATCAAAAAAACGGCTTGAATGGGAAAACGAGTTTGATTGTCTGAACCAGTTTAGAAAATGGTTGCTCGAAAACGGCAAAGCTGACCAGAATACACTTTTTGAAATTGAAAACAAAGCTGCCAAAGCCGCTCTGAATGCGCGGAATAAAGCCTGGAAACATTATACAAATAGTTTTTCGGCAGAAATAAAATCCCTCACCCGTATCGTTGAGCAAATAACTCTGAAATCATCCGGAAAATCAAATTATACGGATGAACTTAAGTCCATTACAGCAAAAATATTCCCAACCAGGCGCGCATTTTGCAGTTTTGCCAAACGGATAGCTTTCGAAATTCATGGTGTGAATAACCTTGCCCATGAACGGAATGAACTACTCGATTGGTCGGGAAAGTTCGGGGAACAAAACAGGAAGTTTTATAATACCAACCTTTACCGTGAAGGCAACGATTCGGCGCTTCAGGTAAAAGGTGTCTCTGTTAACTATCCGGAAGACCCGACAATGGTAAACGGATCACAAATTCTCAATCAGAACTTTGACATCCTGTTTAAAAAGCACCCGAACTTAGTTACTTTTGGTGAGGACACCGGGAAACTGGGCGATGTAAATCAGGGAATGAAAGGCATGCAGGCAAAATATGGCATGTCCAGGATTTTTGATACCGGGATACGCGAAACAACCATTATAGGACAAGGAATCGGTTTGGCCCTGAGAGGATTCCGCCCGATTGCAGAGATTCAATACCTCGATTATTTAATTTATGCACAATCGACCCTGAGTGATGATTTGGCCAGCATGCAGTACCGCTCTTTAGGCAAACAAGCCGCCCCGGTTATCATTCGAACAAGAGGACATCAATTGCAGGGAATTTGGCATGCGGGTTCGCCGATACAGCTTATATTGGGTTCTCTGAGGGGAATTTACCTGTGCGTTCCACGAAACATGACCCAGGCAGCCGGTTTCTACAATACCCTGCTCGAAGCAAATGATCCAGCTCTGGTGATTGAACCGTTGAAAGGTTACAATCTGAAAGAACCGCTGCCGCTTAATATGGGAGAGTATAGAGTACCGTTGGGTGTTCCTGAAATTGTTCAGGAAGGAACCGACATAACCGCAGTAACTTATGGCTGGAATGTTCATCACGTCCTAAAGGCGGCTCATCTCCTGAAGGAAATCAAAAATATTTCGGTTGAAGTTATTGATGTCCAAACATTAATGCCTTTCGACGTGGATCATCTGATTCTCGAATCGGTAAAAAAGACCAACAAAGTAATTTTTATTGACGAGGATGTTCCGGGGGGAGGCACCGCATACATGATGCAAAAAGTAGTGCAGGAACAGCAGGTTTTCAATTATCTGGATACCGCCCCACGAACTTTGTCAGCCATGGAACATCGTCCGGCTTACGGAATCGACGGAGAATATTTCACAAAACCAAATGTGGAATTGATTTTTGAAGAAATCTACCAAATGATGCACGAGGTGGATGTAAAACGTTATCCTTTGCTATAACCATCAATACCCGCCAACAACTGCTTGGAAGTTTAACTTCATGAAACCGAAATTACTGCCAGAAGTAAAGCATGGGAAAAGTCACCATGTAAAGCAACTTTCGGAGTTTTAAAAAAACACATCAATTAGGTACCTACTGCCTCTTCAGGTTGCACTACCGGTTAAGAAAGTCTTCATCTTCTTACATCTAGGGAAGAAGCAAGTAAAAAAATTATAATGGATGATTCCCGTTGGATTCCAAAACATCTTACTATTTAACCCTGTTCAGTAATCAAGTCTAATGGGTGTTTTAACAGCGTGCCTTTTGTATTAAAATATAAAAAGATTTATTAACTTTGAATCGGATACGATATATTTAATATCGTATCCGATTTTATATAGGTGATAAAAGGATCTCTAATGGAATTTTTCAATTATAGTTAATGAGTTAAGAAGGTTAAAAGGTCAATACTAAAATCAATCATCATGGGAAATGAAATTATTTTAACAGAGGTAGATTATGTGAGATTGAATTCATTAATCTATAGGTTGCTTGATGAAAATAATCAAGACATACGGGCCATGAATTTTCTAAATATCGAAATCAAAAGAGCAAAAAAAGTTACTCCAAAAAGAATTAAGCCTGACATTGTAACCATGGATTCGAGTGTAGAAGTTACATTCCTTGAAACAGGTAAAACAAAAGAGTTAAAATTAGTTTACCCGCAGAATTCAAATTACGAAGATGGACTAATTTCAGTTTTATCTACTTTTGGTTGTGCCTTGTTGGGCGCTAAAGTGGGAGATTCGGTTTCGTATAGAATATCAGGAGTAACTCAAACTGTAAGGATAGAAAAGATCCTGTTCCAGCCTGAAGCTAATGGAGAAGATTTATTATAACTTTTTGATACAAAAGGCTGAACCTTGAAGGAACAGCCTTTTGTATTTTTAGTGTTGTCGAAAAATTATACGACACCCTGTGCCATCATGGCATCAGCAACTTTAATGAAACCGCCAATGTTGGCGCCTTTCACATAATTGATAAAACCATCTTTCTCAGTTCCGTATTTTACGCAGGTTTCGTGAATGTTGATCATGATCTGGTGCAAACGGGCGTCAACTTCTTCGCTCGACCATGGCAAGCGCATTGAGTTTTGTGCCATTTCAAGCCCAGAAGTGGATACGCCACCTGCATTGGCAGCCTTGCCAGGTCCATACAGGATTTTTGCTCTAATATATACTTCAACGGCTTCAGGGGTCGATGGCATATTAGCTCCTTCAGAAACAACATAACAGCCATTCTTTATCAGCATATTGGCATCGTCTTCATTGATTTCGTTTTGTGTGGCACAAGGGAAAGCTGCATCACATTTGATTCCCCACGGAGTCTGACCTTCGAAATACTGTACACTGTATTTGTCAGCATATTCCTTGATACGGCCACGACGGATATTTTTCAATTCCAAAACGAAAGCAAGCTTTTCTTCATCAAAACCATCAGGATCGTAAACAAAACCCAATGAATCGGACATGGTGACCACTTTTGAACCCATCTGAATCAGTTTTTCAACAGCATATTGAGAAACATTTCCAGAACCAGAAACAACAGAGATTTTACCCGTTAAATCATGCCCACGTGTTTTAAGCATCTGGTCGGCAAAGTAAACAGCCCCATAACCAGTCGCTTCCGGACGGATCAAACTTCCACCCCACTCAATGGCTTTTCCGGTGAGTACGCCTGTAAATTCATTTCGAATACGTTTGTATTGTCCGTATAAATATCCGATTTCACGACCACCAACACCGATATCACCAGCAGGGACGTCAGTGTCAGCGCCAATAAAACGTTGCAGTTCTGTCATAAAACTTTGGCAGAAGCGCATTACTTCGTTATCCGATTTTCCTTTCGGATCGAAATCCGAGCCACCTTTTCCGCCGCCCATTGGAAGAGTGGTCAGACTATTTTTAAATACCTGCTCGAACGCTAAAAATTTTAGGATGCCAAGATTTACGGTTGGGTGAAAGCGCAGTCCGCCTTTATACGGACCAATTGCACTGTTCATCTGGATACGGAAACCTCTGTTTACCTGAATTTCTCCATTATCGTCAACCCAAGGAACGCGAAACATCATTACTCGTTCAGGCTCTACCATGCGTTCCAGAATTTTTGCATGATTGTATTTTGGGTTTTCATCGATGAAAGGCATCAACGATTCAACCACTTCTTTTACTGCCTGATGAAATTCAGATTCTCCAGGGTTCTTGGCGATTACTTTCGCCATGAACTCGTTTACTTTTACGTTTAAAATGTCAGCCATTGTAAATTTTTTTAGATATGATTTTTAGAGTCTGTTACTGAATTTCCAAAGACAATTTGAGTAACCCCAACTGTCTTCAATGCCTAAAAATAATATCCATTCACTATACTACAGTGGGATGTGATTGAATTTACGTGTTTTACGTAAAGGAAAGAATGTACGAAGTGTCTCTATAATCAGCGGGGTAATAAATTCCGCCAAATTCCTGACACGATAAGTATTTTATGCACTTCTATATTTCAATGATATTGTTCTTGATAGCGAACTTCACCATATCAACGGTACTTTTCAGGTTGAGTTTTTGCATGATGTGGTTTTTGTGCGATTCAACCGTGCGAACGCTGATGAAAAAGCGGTCGGCAATTTCCTGGTTGGTGTGACTTTCTCCCCAAAGTTTGAGAATTTCGATCTGGCGCGAACTTAAATTGGCAATGTCAGCATTCTGACTTAGTTCATCGGCTTTAATACTCGAAATATAGCGATTTAGCAATAAATGTGTGATTGATTTACTGTAATAATCGTGTCCGTTACGCAGGGTGTATATAGCTTCCATCAGACTATCCCGGTCAGAGTCTTTTCCAAGGAAACCCTTGGCTCCGGCTTTGATGGTCTTCAAGACAATTTCCTCACTATCAATGACCGAAACAATCAGGATTTTCAATTTTGGGCTGCTGATATTCAATTGCACAATGAGGTTTAAGTTTCGAACCGAAATGTCGTGCATATTGAGGATCAATACATGAATCTGTATTGATTTCAATTTTTCAGTCAGCACATGACGATTATCGCAAGCAAGTACAACCCGAAAGTCAGCAATTCCAGATAGAAGTCCGGAAACACCTTCCAGTACCAGTTTGTGTTCATCAAAAATAGCGATGTCAATCATGATTAATAATTATTGCTGAAGTCTTTAACTTTCCGTCCATTAAAATGGTTAGTGGCTTTTTAAAGCGAACGTGCTTGAAATATTTGGTTTGATTTACTACTCTCTGATTTTTCAACATTTCCCAGTGCACGAAATCGGTAAGAGACGAATGCAGGACAGAAAAATACCCAATGTTCATTGAGGTTACATTGTGGAAAAAGTGCGACCCCAATGATGAATCCAGCGGATAATTGTCGAGACTCACTTCTACTATGACTTTGGCATTCGAAATTTGTGACCAGTTTACCGGGATTCCTACAAACCGATCCTGACTTCCCCAGCGGCCCGGTCCGATCAAAACATAGTGTCGGTTGCTTTTGATCATTTGGTTATTCAATTGCTCAATTTCGGCGGCCATTTCAATCGTTTTCAGTTTACTGAATGCCGTGGTGTCCACAAAAATCACATCCCGGATATCCTTGATTTCACCATTACCCAAACTCGATCGGGTGAATAAAACCATTTGCGACTGATCCAACTGGTCGATCACAATATTTTGCAGAATCTGATTGCCAATCAATGGTTTAATCTGAAGCAAATAGAATGTGGGCAAACCGTTTTTCGAGCGATCCAGATCGACAGCATATTCGATCTCGACCGGCGAACCAAAAGCCTCTTTAATCGTATTCAGCAAAATACTGATCGTTTCAGCAAGTGGAATATAGTTATATTGCAGAATGTTGGCAAAATTAACGATTCGTGGACCATAGGTACTCAAGCCAGGTTCAATGCGGTCGTTATTGGGGTTGTAAACCGAAACACAATGATTGAGTGTTCCATGTTTTTCAGCCTCAGAAATATCCAGAAGTTTGAGCGCTGCAAGTTCACCATGTTCCAAAAAATCAAAATCCTTATCCCGGCAGTCGAGCGCATAAAACTGTACCTGTGAGTTATTAAGTAAATCTTTGATACTGTAAATACTAACTTTGGGATATTTGGGCGAAAAGCGGAACGATTTCCACCCATCTACAACATAAGTTCCCAATCCAACTGCTGCTACGGCAAAACCTTCCTCTGGTTTCATATTGGCTACCGGATAATAATTGTACGACTGAGCAATTCCGCTAATATGCGGATAATAATAGTCGCCGTATTGGTTTCCAACCAGTTCCTGCAAAACAACAGCCATCTTTTCTTCTTCGATTTTGTGGTGGATAATCGAAAAATAATTTCGGGCTTTTTCAGAAAAAGTCGAGGCAAAAACCAGTTTAATCGCTGTAGAAATTCGTTCGAGAATTAGCTTTTTATTGGTAGGGTGATTGGGAATTATGTAAGTATCGAAAACCCCAGCGAATGGCTGCGTAATAGAGTCTTCGGATAAACTAGATGATCGCACGGCAATAGGTTTTTCAACCTGAGAAACAAAAACCCGCAGTTTTTTCAGAAGAGAGATCGACAAATGAGCATCGACAAAGTGACGCCTCAATTCGGCATACGAAATATCCTGATCAATGACTTTATCGAATAGTTTATTCTTCGCAATGAAATGCTGAAATTCATTCGTACCGATCACTACGGTAATGGGAGCAAGAATATTTATCCGATTTGCGAGGGTAGGAAAATTGATATTGTAAATCAGTGTGTTGATAAAAGCCAGGCCGCGTCCTTTACCCCCAAGCGAACCTCCGGAAAAAGATACGATGTTTTTCTCGTCGAGGCTTGATGTTTCATCAAAACTTAAGATTTTTCCTTTTTTTTTCTCTTCCCTGTAGTGTTTAATGGTATCCAGAAAGAATTTTCGCATCTCGTCCATGTCTTTGAATGTATTGGCTGCTACCGGATTTAGTGTACGGGCCAATTCAATTTCGCCGCGTGACATTAGCCATATCGACAATTGGTTCTCGGAAGCATGGAGATACAGTGACTCGTCGGGAACTTCCTGAAGCATGGTTTCGAACTCGCGCAACGATCTTGCCACTCCGATTTTATTTCCTTCTTTATCCCTAAAAACAAAATCTCCAAATCCTAGATAGCGGGTCAGATACTGTTTGAGATCGTTCAATAAGGTTTCTGAATTTTTATTGATGAAGGTTACTTCAAGATCATTGGCAACCTGTTCATTACGAATTTCCGACGATTGTAAAATAATCGGAAGCTTAGAAATATGTGATTTGACGTATTTAATAAAGCTCACCCCGGCATTTTTATCCATTTTTCCTCCCCGATCAAACTCCATATCCGAAATCACGCACAGCAAAAAATCTTTGTATTTGTTGAAGATAGCAATGGCTTCTTCATAATTTCGAGCCAGTAGTATTTTGGGCCTTGATCGCATTTTGGAAATTTTGTCGAGCTCATTTTTTTCAAATTCTGGCAACAATTGTTGTACTTGTCCAAAAACAATATCGTACAGAAATTGGAGATATTTAGAATAATAAAGCGGCGAATCTTCGATTAATAAAATAACTCGTACCAACCCGATTTTTGTATCATTTTCAACGTTCACCTTGTCTTCGGTCGACTTCACGATGGCAAACAGAATCAGCGAATCGCCGTTCCAGACAAACAGTTTATCAACTGATCTGATGGTGGGAACCAGCTCTTCGAAGTATTTGAGGTCGCTTTTTTTATTCAGGAGTAAATAGATAGGGAGAGACTCATTTTTCGTTTTAATTTGTTCACTTAATAAGATGGGGGCTTCACGATCCATCCCAGCCATAAGTATAATCAGATCAAAATGAGTGGTTTCTAGCAAACTAAGTGCTTCTTCGGCTGTTGATACTCCTGTAATTCTGGGGACCGAAAACAGGCTATATTGATAGGCTTCCCCCATAAATTTTTCGAAAAATGAGTCTTCACTTTCAAGGGTAAAGGCATCGTACAAAGTGGCCACAAAAAGAATATGCTTTATTTTGTACTTCATCATATCGAAATAAATGTACTTGTCGATAGCTTGCTGGTTAAAATATAGCTGTAGCGGTTTTTTGTCTTTGATCAGCGAGTTCCTGAATTCGTCGGAAGGTTGAATGATTTGAGCCGAAATCCCTTTACGGTGAATGATTTCACGGCCTTTAAAATTATTCAGGTATCCACTAATTAACCGGGCGATATTCAACAGTAAATTACGCTCCTCATACAAAAAGGGACCTTCGTCCTCTTTCGGGGATTGTTTCAGATAAAAAATTTCAACCGATCCTTTTTTATTGTCAATGGTCACAAAACTCTCTGTTTGAAACCAGACCGTTTCAATAAAATTGGGACTGAGGTAAGATCTTCCCTCAAAACGGATGCGGGCCACCGCATATTTTGGGTATTGCCACGATTTGGGTAGGATAAAACAGATTTCTGTCAAGGTTTCATCCACCGATTTTCCTTCGTCAATAATCAACGTGGTTTGATTGATGGCCTTTAGCTCTTTTAAGCGTTCAGTGTTTTCGTGATGCAGCTTGTTGAATACATCGCGGGTGGCCGAGCCTGCAATCAGATTCGAAAGATTGACAAGTAAATTTCGTTCTTCTTTCAGGAATGGGCCTTCGTCGGCATCCGAAAACTGCTTCAGGTAAAAAATTTCGATTGTTCCTTTCTTCTTCCCGGGCGCTTCGAAACTTTGAGTCATTTTCCACGACGTCTCCTTGAAATCTCGACTCTGAAAGACATTTCTATCATAACTTATACGGGCGGCAGTTTCTTCTGGAAATTGCCAGCACTCTGGTAAAATCGAACAGATTTTTCGTAATGATTCTTCGAGGTCTTGTTCGGTTTGAAGGATCTCCGAAGTTCGGTTGATGCCTTTCAACTCTTTTTTGCGCTCACTCATCTCGAAACTCAGTCGTTCAATCTGAATTTTGGAGATCAGGCCAACCAGCAACGATGCTATTAATTTCATTGTCGATTCAGCTTCATTAATCAGGATTCCGTAGGAATTAGAGATGATCATATCAGAAAGAAAAAACTCGATCAATCCATCAATTCCCCCAGGCAGGTGGAAGGTTTGGGTTACTACTGCCGGAGTTTCCTCGAACACTCGGCTTTGAAAAATTTGTCCATTGAATGAAATTCGCACTGCAACTGAATCTTCAGTCACCAAATTTCCGGTAATCACATCACAAACCTGCTGTAATGATCGGTTCAGATCCTTTCCCTGAGCAAGAATTTCAATTAGTCTTGAAGTAAGATCTTCTTTATGGAAGATTTGGTTTCCGGCTGCTGAAGTATCTGTATTCTTAAACATATTATCCACTTTAATCAGGTTTTGTTGAATCCGGAGGTCAGGATTCAGAAGCTTTCGAAATTAGCACATTATTGGTTCCGTTTATAGCAAATGGCGCAAAACATCCAAAATTTCAATCGGATTGCCTCACGCCAAATGGATGAAATTCACTATGCTGTTTAAAGGGGAATGTTTACGTCTTTAGTACTAATTGTATTGCATTGAATATCATCTTCACGTCCAAACCTTTTAATCATTTCTTCCAGATTTGGATACCATGCATTAAAGTCAAACCCTTCCACACAAACCGCTCTGGAAGTGCCGGGGACACTAACCTTATAAATACCATGCCCTGATTTCTGTGCAGTTTTATCATAATATAGAATTGACTGGATGGGAATGTTGTATTTGCTTACATGTACACAGGTGTCCTTGATTATGGTTGCCGAACCGATTACAAATACCTGATCAATTCTGGTGGTTCTTAAGGTTTGTGTGATTGCCTCACAAACTGAGCCTTTTTCCCCACGGTTTTCGTTATGAGAGATAAAAATTACTTCGTCCGAAATAGCTCTAATCTCGTTTTCGAGTTGGATGCCATCATGAGTTCGAGCCGAAAGAATGGTTACGATCCGGTTACCAGCAGAATGAAGTGAAGCTAATGCAGGTAAAAGCATAACTGCCCCTGGTCCGCGGATTACGCATAAAACCGTACCGAAATTTTCGATTAATAGCGGATAACCAAAAGGGCCATTGATTCCATAAATTTCGCTTCCTGAATTCAATTCAGCCAATTGTTGAGAGTATCTATCAGCAACAAAAACTAAAACAGTAATTATTCCTTTTTCCGCATCAAATTTTACAACTGCTGCGGGAATTCCATGCTTGTCTTTTTCGACAATAAGCAGAATATATCGACCAGGCCTGATGTCATTTACAGCCATTGAAGTTCTGATTTCAAATCTCACAACATCGGACGAAATGCTTTTCTTTGCTATGATTTTGTTCATTTTGTTTCGCATTTTAAAAAGTTTTGAAGATAGATTGAATCTACCTCTGAAAAAAAATCGCAGTCAGAATTAAGTGAATCATGTACGTAAAAGACGGAATAATGAGTATCTAATTTCGGATTGCTCCAGAATAATGTATCATACGTTTGGAACCGCTTGGAAACTAGTAAGACGGTGAGAACAAATCGAATAATATACTGACAAACAATGTCCGATATTAATATCAAGAAATTTAAACAGTCCTTAAAGGTTTATTTATAATAATGTTTAAGCGAATCCATCAAATTAGATAATTCGGCAAAAGGTTTAGTGTTGTGCTTTTGGAAGACTTCGTTATGGAAATCGTCAATTTCTTCCAAAACAGGTAAAACTTTTTTCCATTTATTATCACTTATCGCTGTAAAGAACATAGTGCTTTCATCGTTCATTCTCTTTTTAGCTTGCTCATAAACAACTTTCCCCAAATCAGACATAATAAGCAGCTTAATTCGTTTGTCAGTTTCATCCTGTATCTCGAATAGTAAGCCGTTATTAATCAATCTCCTTATTGTATCCATGCCGGTGGTATATTCTAGATGATGGATATTGATCAGATCGGTCTTCTTTGCTCTATCGAGCATATCAACAGACTGAAGAAATAGAAATTCCAAACGGGTATTGATTACCATATCTTTCAGCGCTTTCCGAGTATAAAATTCATGATACCGGGCAATTCCCGCAACAGCTTCTAAAAATCGGATTTTATCATCAAAGTGATTCTTAAAAGGAACCGAAGATCCCGGATAACGAGAAGTTGCTGCTTTATTTACTATTTTCTCCTGAAGTTCTGGTTCTTCGTTCTGTTTGCTTACAATCCACTGTGCAAAATTCAGAACATCTAGTTGTTCATTTTCATGTTCAAAATTCTCAAAAAGGTCAATTAACTGTTTTAGAACATCATACTTATTTTTCATCAGCATATTTTTGTGTAAAAATATAAAAATATTTGCTATGTTTGCATCGGATACGATATATATTAATATCGCATCCGATTTTAGTTTTGCAAATATATTAATCAGACTTAAGATTCTTTAAAAAATTGAAGATATGTTAAAACTACCAATATTTGAGAAATTCAGGGTTAATGAAACTCATAAAAAGTCGATCATATTTGCCGATTACTTTAGGCTCATGAATCTGATAGAAACGGATTTGGGAAAAGAAGAGGTTTCTTCTGAGCGATTACATTATCTTTTTCTGGCTTTGACCTTTGCCATCAAATATGCAACACATCAAATTCCAGAAAATTTTGTCAGAATGAATTCGAGGTTTTTGATTACTAATTCAGAGCATGTAAAACAACGAATTAGGATAGTATATCCGGGCGAAGTGGAATCAAACGATGATTATTCGATATACAGCAAACTAGGACTTACTTGTTTGGGACTTAATGAAGGAGAAGCTGCAACATATAGGGATGGAGAAAAACTTAAGCAAGTCAGAATAGAAAAGATATTTTCACATGAAGTAAGTTAATAAGCAAACATTTAATCAATTCAAAAAGAAATAATTTAAACAAATAGATATGAAAAGGAACATTATTATTACTGATTATGACTACGTTAGGCTGGGTAACCTGATTGGTTCGATAAAAAAAACCAAAAATGAAGAACTCAGTAACCTAACCATTTTATGCGAGGAAATTGCGCGTGCCGAAAGGGTAAATCCTAAAGAAATAGAACCTGACTTTGTGACCATGAACTCGTTAATCGAGGTTGTTGATTTAGATAATGGAAAGGTGATGACAATAAAGCTTGTATATCCAAAAGATGCCGATTTCAGAAAGGGAAATATTTCCATTCTGTCACTTTTAGGTAGTGCCCTATTGGGATATAGAGTTGGAAGCATCATAAAGTTTGATGCTCCTCTGGGTGAAAAAAAAATTAGAATTAAAAGCATCATTTATCAACCAGAAGCAAATGGTGTTTTTGATGTTTAGTTTTCGAATTGATTGTTTACGTCATATTCATGTCTAACATTAAAACGGAAATCATGGCAAAAAAAGGAAATGGCTTAAAAGAACCCAGTAAGAATCTCAAGGAGAAGCGACTTGAGAAAAGAACAAAGAAAGAAGAGCTAAAATTGGCGAAGCGTAAAAAATTACAAATGAACTGAGCCTAAGCGCATAGCTTGTTTCATAGTTGACCATCCGCTGCTGACTGGAATCTCCAGTTATGCCGGCGGATGGTTTAATACAAATAATTAATAACAAAAATCAGATGAGATGATTATTTCAACTTTAGATTCCGAGTTGCTGATGAAATGCATTCGTGCGGTTGAAGGTCGGCACACAACAAAATTTGATGAAATACAGGTGTTAAAAAGGAAAATCTCACTGGCATGGAAAGTTAAGCCCCAGGATGTGCCACGCAATATTGTCACAATGAATTCTTTTGTTGAGCTAAAGCGAAACAATACCAACACCACATTTAGTATAAAACTTGTATTTCCTGAATTTGAGAACATAAAGGAAAATAGGATTTCTATTCTTTCTGCATTAGGAGCAGCTATCATTTCCGAAAAAGTCGGAACTGAAGTCGTTTATCGGACTTGGAAAAATGAGAACCACATCATCATCACTGATGTGATATTTCAACCGGAAGCAAATGGCAATTACTATGTTGACAAGCAAGATTATGGCTATCTCTGATTAATCTATACACAAGGTTTCTCTTGTGAAGGGCCTTTCACCATATTACATTGTTAGCTCATTCGGCTAACAATATCCTCGTGATTATAATGATCAAATAATGGGCTAAACAAAACTAAATTGCTCCATGATGAAATGCCAGATAGAAAATATAAAAGATACAATAGCCAGAGAATACGGTTTTAGTAGCTGGGATCAGTATTTCGAATATTTTATTACAACAAAGCCAGGTAGAAAGGTTTTACGAAGCGGTATCCGAAAAGTACTTTGGGAAGTTCTTCTTTTGTCGAATGATTTATTGTCTTGCCCAAAATGCATTTTGAAGAATTATGAATCAAAAGAATTGAACATTATGATAGGGGAAAGTTGTTACAATCTTCGACTTGAATTGCACAAGATGAAAAAGAACGCCAAGCAACTCAAGAGTTGTTCTTTTTAAAATTTTGTTTTTAGCGATGAATTACACTATAAAACGAGCTATGGGAAGATCACATACACAGGAAATTAATTATCCAAGAAAGTTCCATTCCCGCTAAAAGACAAGTCATTCAGACATCTGACAGTTATATAAAGCAATATATCTCAAAATAAAAAAACGATGAAGAATAATTGGACAACACTTATTAGCGGAATTCTATTATTTGGAATAATATATTTGAAATTTTTTAATTCAGTTACTTCAAAACTAATTTTCGAACATTACAAATTACAATCTATATTAGCGTTTATAATTTTCTATATCACTATTCAATATTCATCGAAAATTGCTAAGTATTTCTATTCAAAAAGAAATAAGATTCTAAAAAACAAAAAAAACAATGTCCATTTTGGAATTGAAAACATTGCAAATTTCACAATTGGCATTGGGCTAATAGTCATGGTATTAAGTGTTTTTGGAGTAAATCCTTTAGAGTTAATAACTTCATTAACGATTGTTGCTGCTGCCTTTGCAATACTGACTAAAGAATATATAGTCGATTTTATTAGTGGAATATATTTGAGCTTTTCAAACACATTTGAAATAAATGATTATGTTAGGATAGATAATCAAAAGGGGAAAATAGTTGAGATAAGTATGCTAAAAGTGAAGATTCTTAATGATGATGATGATATTGTGATTATTCCAAACTCTAAAGTCCACTTCAATGAAATTATCAACTATACGAAAAGAGATATGAGGTTCATGACTGTTGACTTTCAAATAGCCCTTAAATATTTAGCTAATATTGAACAACTTGAAAAGGAATTAATTTTATCATTAAAAAGCTTTAGCGAATATATTGAACCAAAATCTTATAATCTAAAAGTAGTCGAACTGAAAATGGATTATCTGGAACTAAAATTTCAGTACCAGTTAAAACTGGTCGATATGGACTTACAACGAAAAATTAGAAAAAAAACTATACGTGAAGTTTTTAATTTTATTTCGAGTAAGAAGGAATATCCAGCGGCCAATTAAGACAATAATAGGTGTCATCCTAAAAAAAGCTGAACCTTGAGGGAACAGCTTTTTAATTTTTAATGAAGTATACACCACCCTTGCCATCATTTAATAAAACCACCAATATTGGCGCCTTCACATAATTGATAAACCGGGAAAAAGTTTTTAACTGCAATAAAGACACAGGTGAGATGACTGTCGTTGAGTTTCTTGTTGCCATTTTAGAGGTAAGTTAATATTTCGATGTCGAGGCAATACCAAACCAAAAGAAGTAAGATTTTGATGTTACAATCTTCGTCGGGATTGGCACGAGATAATTAGAAATACCATACAACTTAAAAACTATTCCATTTGAAATTTCCCTCTGATAGATAAGATCAGACTCAACTGTTAGAAGTTAAACGTATCTTCAGTATTTTCCATTTCAGACAGCAGACAAGGCGATGAGAAATAAGGTCGTGTCGGTTCCAGATAGGATTTGACTACTATTTTCTTTTTCATATTCTGTTCTATCGTTAACTCAGCCTCTGACTTTGACGGAGTAGTTGTCTCTACGATTTTAGACTTACTTTTTTCTTTGTTTTTCATGATGTGACTTTTCTGAATTTTGAAAATTATTCCGTTAGCCCTGTTTATTTTGGCTGAACTTAAACACTTTGAACAAATAGGCGAACGCGGGAAATATGAGTAAAATACCTGCAACCAAGGCATACACCAGCAAAGAAATGGTTCTTTCCGGAGCCTGGCTATTCTGTATCGTCAGCGCTGAACCATCAGCCAGATAAATCATGACCGGAAATTGAATGGCAAACCATCCGGTTAAGATGCAAGCTGTCTGCACGCCGGCCAGAAACCTTGTCTGCAAATTATTCCGTTGTCTTATTCCCGCCCATAAAAAAGGGATAATGGCGGTGGCTACGAGTACACATCCTATCGCTACTGATGAATGAAGAAATCTGCTGAAGAAATTCAATTCGTGCATTTCTGACACCAGAAAAACGCTCAACCCCGAAACTACCAACAGTACAAAAAAGATGCGCGATGTTTTGGCAAATGTCTGAAACGATTCCTCATCCTGGGCCTCACCCAGCAGATAAATAGCTGCCAGCCAGCCAAACAAAAGAGTCAGAAAAATACCGGTTGTAAACGAAAACAGATTTAACCAGGGTGCTACAAAAATTGCATAAAAAGTTCCGTCAACCTGCGCCGGAATTTTCCCCAACATAATCGCTCCCAGCGTCACGCCCAGAAAGAAAGGAGTCAACAAACTCGATATCCGGAATAATTGGGTGTAATATTTGTGCGAGTTATCCTTCACGGTGTCGTAATACCGAAAAGTAAAAGCCGTTCCCCTGAAGATAATTCCAAGCAGAATAATAAACAGAGGTATATGTAAATAAGTCGTAAGGGTGGTATATACAAGCGGAAATCCATTAAACAAAATCACAACCGCCAATATGAGCCAGATATGATTTGCTTCCCAAACCGGAGCAATCGCTTTCGAAATCGTATCAATGCCTCTCTTGCCCGTAACCAATTCTACAATTCCGGCACCAAAATCGGCTCCGCCAAGCAGTACGTAAAACAAAACTGCAATGCCTAAAACCAGGATAACAAGCTCAGTCATGACTATTTATATTTTGAGGATTCTTATGAACGGCGGTAATTTGACGGCGCATCAGTATAAAAACCAGGAACGTAAGCGCAAGGTAAATCAGTGTGATCAGGAAAAACGGATACTGGACTCCCGGCATCGGCGTCACTGCATCTTTGGTCTTCATAATCCCATAAATAATCCACGGTTGACGGCCTACTTCTGTTACAATCCAACCCGCTTCAACTGCTATAAACCCAACAGGAGTGAGCCAAACCAACAATTTAAGCCACCACCGTTTATCCAGATTCTCCTTCCATTTGAAATTGAAAATCAGGAACAAAATACCCGCCCCCATCATCAGCATTCCCATAAAAACCATGATTTGAAAAGCAAAATGCACAATGGCAACCGGAGGCCAGTTTTCTTTGCTGGTTTTGTCCAGTCCTTCCACTTCGGCGTTTGGATCTCCGTGAGCCAGAAAGCTCAACAAATGCGGAATGTGAATACCATATTTAACTTCCTCTTTCTCTTCATCTGGAATACCGCCAATAACCAACGATGCAGGTTCTGAAGTTTTGAACAGGGATTCCATGGCAGCTAACTTCGCCGGCTGAAGTTTTGCCACATTTTTTGCTGAAATATCCCCACTCAGTGGCTGCAGAATGGCGGCAACTGCTCCAAACAAAAGGGCAATATGTATAGCACCCCGATGAAACTCATTTCCTTTGTGACGAAGCAGCATAAAGGCATGAACTCCTGCCACTGCAAAACTGGTGGATGCAAAAGCTGCGATCGTCATGTGCAGCGCCTGCTGAAACCAGGCTTTGTTAAACATCGCTTTCACCGGATCGATGTTGATTGCCTGGCCATTGACCCAATCAAAGCCGGAAGGGCTGTTCATCCAGGCATTGGCCGCTACCACAAATATACCCGACACCACGCCTGCAATTCCAACCAAAAGGCCTGAAAAAAGATGCACACGTTTGTTTACCCTATCCCGACCGTAAAGGAACACGCCTAAAGCAATTGCTTCGAGAAAGAAAGCTGTTCCCTCCCACGAGAAGGGCATCCCAATAATGGCGCCGGCATGTTCCATGAATTTTGGCCAAAGCAGTCCAAGCTCAAACGACAAAACAGTGCCCGAAACTGCACCGACGGCAAAGAAAATAGCGACTCCCCGAGCCCATGCCTTCGACAGGTCAAGATATACTTTACGTCCTGTTTTTATCCATTTTAATTCGGCTGCAAACATGAGCCAGGGCATCGTCATCCCGATACAGGCAAACACAATGTGAAACACAAAAGATACGGTCATTTGTAGCCTCGCGGCAAGAAAATCATCCATTACAGTTCAATTTTTATCTGTTTTTTACTCCACACATCAGGGCAATCAGTATTTATCCTGAAGTCTTTCCATAAAACAACCAGAAGCACAAATAGTTATCCATGTTCTACCGGAGGGCAACCCAAAGAGCCTTTATGTATGTATGTTTTCCCGCATATTTTTGGCTGCCCAAACCATTTTAACCAATGCTTCTTTTGTTTCTTCCCACTTTCGGGTTTTCAACCCGCAATCCGGATTAACCCAAATATTTTCGGTTGGGATAACGGCTGTCGCCTTTTTAAGTAAATCAGTCATTTCTGTTTCGGTAGGAACACGCGGTGAATGGATATCATACACGCCAGGACCAATGTCATTTGGATATTTATATTCACCAAAAACATCCAGGAGTTCCATTTGTGACCGCGAGCATTCAATGGTAATCACATCGGCATCCAGGGATGTAATACTGTCAATGATGTCATTAAACTCAGAATAACACATGTGCGTATGGATTTGGGTCTCGTCCTTTACTCCGGCATAAGAAAGCCGAAAGGCATTTACAGCCCAATCGAGATAAGTTTTCCATTCACTTTTATGAAGCGGCAATCCTTCTCTGAGTGCCGGTTCGTCAATCTGAATAATACTAATATTAGCCTTTTCCAAATCAAGAACCTCGTCCCTGATTGCCAGGGCTATTTGATTGCATGTCACGGAAAGAGGCTGATCATCCCTTACAAACGACCATTTCAAAATTGTAACCGGTCCGGTCAACATTCCTTTAACGGGCTTCGAAGTGAGCGATTGTGCATATTTGACCCAATCCACAGTCATAGGAACTGATCGCTGAATATCACCAAAAATGATAGGAGGTTTTACACAACGTGACCCATAACTCTGAACCCAACCATTTCTGGTGAAGAGAAAACCATCGAGCATTTCGCCGAAATATTCAACCATATCATTGCGCTCAAATTCACCGTGCACCAATACATCCAGGCCGATCTCCTCCTGCCAACGGACGGCTTTTGCAATTTCATGCTGAATGAGCCGATTGTATTCATCGCTTGAAAGTTCTTTCTTTTTCAACTTTGCCCGCCAACTTCTAACATCCGCAGTCTGCGGAAATGAACCAATTGTTGTGGTCGGAAAGGCTGGCAGCTCCAGTCGCTTTTGCTGTACTTTTTTCCGAAGTGAAAAGAGCGGCCTCCTCATTTCTTCAAATTGTTCGATGAAGTCAATGCGCTCTTTAACCACGTCATTGTGAATCAAACCGGATATTCTTCTGCGTTGAATCGCTTCCCGGTTTTCTCTAAAAAGTTGTATTGAATCCATATTTCCTTCCGGTATCGACAATTGTTTTAAAACAACGACCTCTTCAATTTTTTGCTTCGCAAAAGCAAGCCATTGTTTAATTTCAGAAGACAAGACTTCCTCATTGGTCTCCAATT
Source organism: Prolixibacteraceae bacterium (assembly GCA_028683385.1). Classification (GTDB taxonomy): domain Bacteria; phylum Bacteroidota; class Bacteroidia; order Bacteroidales; family Prolixibacteraceae; genus Aquipluma. Next base: position 109,107 of record JAQUIJ010000015.1, read on the forward strand.
CCAAATCGCAGGGAACGTGTATTAATGAGCATGAAGGTGCAAGTATCACCCTTTCTTGTCCAATTTTTTCGATGGTCCTGCTGATTAGTTTCAACGAATTTTCGTAATTATTTTTCCAGATGTTTCGGCCGTCCACCAACCCAAGCGATAATTTCTTTTCGTCGGAAACCAGATTCATCATGATTTCAAGTTGTGCCGGATCTCTCACCAGATCAAGATGGATGGCATCCACTGGCAAGCCGGCAACCAACTCCACATTATCAGACAATCCTCCAAAATAGACAGAGAGTAAAAGTTTGACGGTAGGAAAATTTTTCCTGATTCGTGAATACGCAATCTTGAAGGCACCCTTTTGTTCCGTTGTTAAATCCAACGCCAAAAAAGGCTCATCAAATTGTATCCATTCCACACCATTATCCACCAGCAGTGAAATCATTTCGAAATAGGCCTCAAGGAGGTACCCCAATAGATCTATCCGGTTGAACCCTGCCTCCTTTTCCTTTCCAAGCAGTAAAAATGAAACAGGCCCCAGAATAACAGGTTTTGTAATTATACCCAATTTCTTCGCTTCCTGAAATTCATCAATCAATTTGAAATTCGACAACCAGAACTTTTGATTTTTATAGAATTCGGGCACAATGTAATGGTAGTTGGTATCGAACCATTTGGTCATTTCCATAGCCGTAATATCTGATACTCCATCCTGGTAACCTCTCGCCATTGCAAAGTAAAGATCCAGTTTTGATTTTTCAGAATTACGGGGAAGTTGTTTATAACGATTAGGAATCGCGCTAAGCGCAAACGCTAAATCCAATACATGGTCATAAAGCGAGAAATCGTTGGACGGGATCAAATCAATGCCCAATTCCTTTTGCATCAGCCAGTTTTTCTGCTTTATTGCCGAACTAATCTCTATGAGCTGTTCATAACTGATTCTCTCCGACCAATATCCTTCAACCGCTTTTTTAAGTTCCCTTTTATCACCAATACGCGGATAGCCTAAATTGTGTGTTATCATTTTTTTCAAATATTAATTAACACTAAAATCACATTACAAATCTAATTAAAAATATAAAAAGACCTATATGTCTTTTTATAAAATATTTATATCTTTACAAAAGAATTTTAAAGACTGTCATCATGAAAATATCATCGCATGCATCAGTTGGAGAAGTAGTAAAAATGAATTTCAATACTGCTTCTGTCTTTCAGGAAAATAACATTGACTTCTGTTGTGGCGGAGACAAAACCATTTCAGAAGCATGTACTAATGCAGGGTTGGATACTGATCAACTAATCGGTCAACTGGAAACAATCGCAGAACAAATCGACGTTGTTTCTCAATACATCAATGATCTGAGTCTGGAAGAACTCAGCGCCTACATCGTTAAAAGGCATCACAACTATGTCCGCGAAAGTATCCCTGCAATTAAGAAGAATCTTGAAAAAATCTGTCAGGTTCATGGAGAACATCATCCTGAGCTCTTTGAGATAAACAGATTATTTACAGACTCGTCAGGTAATTTAACGATGCACATGCAAAAGGAAGAACTTATGCTGTTCCCGTTCATCCGTAGGCTTGAAATATCATCCGGAAATGGTTCAACCCTACCCCAAAGTCCGTTCGGCCCGGTTTCCAATCCTATCTCGACCATGCTTGCAGAACATCTGCAGGAAGGTGATCGTTTTGATGAGATTTCGAAACTCTCTGATAATTACCGGATTCCTGAAGATGCTTGTTCTACTTATGATGTAACTCTTAAACAACTCATGGATTTTGAAAATGATTTACATCGCCATATCCACCTGGAAAACAATATTCTATTTCCAAAAGCCATTGAACTCGAAAAACAAATTACAAAATGAATACACAAAATATACCCAAATTGGTTACGCTGAAAACTGGAGAATCATTCAAAGTTTATCAGGTAACCGGACAGGCGGGCATGAAAATGCCATTGCATTACAGCACCAAAGAAGCGGTAGTTATCGTTCAGGAAGGCTTTGCACAACTCAAAATTGACGAAATAAAACATATGCTTCAGGAAGGAAGTACGTTTATCATTCCAGCTCATCAAAACCATACTCTTTCTGTAAAAGCAAAATTCAAAGCGTTGGTAATAATGTCAAAGGATTCGGATATCGAATTTGTAGAATAAACTTCATCTTAAAATCGAGAATATAAACGCTATGCTTGGGAAAACAACTGAATATGCAATAAGGGCTTTGGTCTATATCTATATTCAAAATATGGAAGGGGAAAGGCCTGGCTTTAAGGAAATTGCTAAGATGATCGATTCACCGGAACAATTTACAGGAAAAGTTCTGCAAAACTTAGCCCGTGCCGAATTAGTGTCGTCCATGAAAGGTCGGGGGGGTGGCTTTTTCTTTAATGAACCGACAAACCCGATAACATTATTTAAAGTGATAGAAGCAATAGAAGGCAAAGAGTATTTTTCAAAATGTGGTTTTGGGTTAAAACGCTGCGATGCCAATAATCCTTGTCCATTACATGATGATTATGCCTATGTACGAGATTCATTCTTTAAAATGGTTAATGAAAAGACTATACAGTCGCTTGCAAATAAAATTAACAAACGCGAGGCTACACTAAACAGATTATAAATAAGATTGACAGATGAAACGAATCGGAATTATTGGAGGATTAGGACCCGAGGCAACCGTTGATTATTACAAAGAAATTATCAATGCCTTTAAAATCGGGAATGGAGATTTAAATTATCCTGAAATTATCATTTACAGTGTGAACATGGCACATTTCATCGGGCTGATGAGAGAAAAGAAGTATGAACAGGCTACAGCATATATTTCCGAAAAAATTGAAGGGTTGAAACAAGCCGGTGCTGATTTTGCTGTCCTCAGTGCAAATACGCCACACCAGTTATTTGACCAATTGAAAGAAAGATCCGGAATCCCGTTGATCAGTATTGTTGAAGCCACCTGCAACGAAGCGAAAAGCAAAGGACTGAAAAAGGCAGGTTTGTTCGGAACAGACCTGACCATGAAGGCCTCCTTTTTTCCTGATGTCTTCCGGAAACAAAACATTGAAGTTGTTGCTCCTGATGAAGAAGACCGGAAACGAATCAATTACAAGTTATTCAGCGAGATTGAACTGGGAATTTTTAAAGATGAAACACGGGAAATGCTGATCGGAATCATTGAAAAAATGGTACGTGAACAAGAGATCGACTCACTGATTCTGGGTTGCACAGAGTTCCCATTAATCCTGACTGCGGAAACTTATGCCGGGATCCCTGTTTTAAACACAACAAAAATCCATGTCGAATCAATTGCAAAATATTGTCGCGAAAATTCATAACACCATGAAAAATAAAGAAATATACAAAGCGGAGATGGTCGGCGGGACACATGGGCTGACCTGCATCTTTCCACGTCTGCGCGACATTGTTAATTACGAAGAGCAAAGAAGGGTTCCTGAACAGGGCTATCCACGATTTATCCCTCACCCTTTTGTCGTTGCAGTTCAGGAAAAACACCGGAAGGAAGGCTATGAAGTTATTGCCATTCAATCACCTGAGGCTGCCAGTTTTGTCCATTCGAACTATTTCGATACCCAGACCCGCGAACATTCTGAAATAAAATTAGGTAATAACGGGAAAGAAAGATATGGGCTGATTTATGTAAATAATGAATACGCTAAATCAGCACGCGATAGTGTAACGAATGCAGGAGTTATTCTTAATTCCAGAAAAGCTCAGCGGATACTTGAGAACAGGTTTCCTGAAGAAAAGACTGACGAACTTGCTACTCAGCTAAGTCAATTGGAAAAAGGTTCAGATCCTGAATTGACTTTCCTTTATACCAGCGGTATGGCAGCAATTTTCAGCGCCATTGATGGTTGCATGAAAAAAGGAACAGGCGCTTTGGTCATTGGGAACACCTATGTTGATACACGCAAAATATTTCAAAAATTACCAGAACGGTTTTCCTTTAAACCAACCATTTTCCTGACCAATGAAAGTGAGTTTGATATTCCGGATATGGTTAGTGTGGTATTTCTGGAAATCCCGACCAATCCGCTACTAGAAGTTGTAGATTTAAAGACCTTGGTAAATCAGGCGCACAAAAAAGGCGCTGTGGTTATTGTCGATAGTACCATTGCTACTCCATGTCATTTTTCACCGTTTGATTTTGATGTTGATATAATTATACACAGCACATCGAAAGCTCTAAGCGGCAAAAACGATCATATTGGTGGAGTTTTATTTGTCAATCCTCAAAATCCTGAACTTGCAAAAAAGATTCTGCACTTTCCATTCGAAATGGATGATGATGAAAGAATTGTACTTTCAGAAAATCTTCGAAGTTTTCCTGAGAGAATAAAGAAGATGGCTGAAAATGCAGAAAAAATTGTAGAATATCTCATGTCTAATTCCAGTGTCGCAAAGGTGTATTACCCCACCGGATTAAAACATGGGAATGGGCATGTAGTTAGTTTCGAACTTATAAACGACAGCTTTGAGACCGCTGAAGTATTCTATGATAATTGTACCATACCAATTAAGGGACCCAGCATGGGATTTGAAAAAACAATGTTGATGCCCTATTCTCTGATTACGCACTACCATGACAATAACGTTACACTGGCTGAAATGGGATTAAAACGATACCTCATGAGGCTATCTGTAGGCACTGAAGATCAGGATGCCATCATTCGTGATTTAGCATCCGGATTCAGTGCCATCTCGGCACAGTAACGTTGTATTCAAAATGGTTTGTAATTATATGGATAACTAAAAATAAGATGTGAAATGCAACACATTGTTAAAATAATTGAAAAGAGCTGGTTAACTCACGACGTACTTTGCCTGCGGCTAAAGAGGCCATTGGATTATTCATTCTATGCCGGGCAAGCCATTGAAGTTTCGCTTGAGAGTCCGCGTTTTCAGGGAGAGAATGCTCCTTTTACCTTAACCGGATTAAGCAGCGAAAAATACCTCGAACTGATATTTAAAGTTTATGCTGAACATGAAGGTATGACTCTAGGAATATCAAAATTAATGGAAGGCGACCAGGTTATGATCGGAGATGCCTGGGATTCGTATAAAAACCTCGGCCCCGGAATGTTTATTGCTGGTGGCACTGGGGTTACACCATGCGTTGCTTTGCTACGCCAATTAAATATCGAAAACAGGCTGGCAGACAGCAAATTGCTTTTTGCCAATAAAACCGAAAAGGATATTTTCCTTTATGAAGAACTCAGCCTGATGCTTGGCAAAAATTTCATCAATATTTTATCGCGCGAGAAAAAGAATAACTTTTTATATGGACATATTAATCCCGAAGTCCTGAAAGATCAGATTTCGAGGCCCAATCAACCATTTTACATCTGTGGCCCAGGTAATTTTGCTGAACAGATTCGTGATCAATTACTGGATCTGGGCATCGATAAAGACATGATAAATATAAGTTATTAGCTGGAGCAGAAATTCGTCACCAACTTTGATCTGAGATAACAAAATAGATAACGAAAAAATGAAAACAGATTTTAGTCCTGTCTATCCTGTTTATTACGAAGTGTTTTCAGAAGAACAGGAAAAGGAATTTAGCAGAGTCTTTTATTTCGGAAATGGAACCGAAGTGGAAGAAGCAAAAGGTAAAATCATTGGTTTGATTAAGAAAGGTAGTATTGAGGAATATTTGGTTTTCGATTCGGGAGAAGAAGTCCGCATCGATCGTATTATCTCAATAAATGGGAAACCTGGACCGGCCTATGATGAATATGATGCGTTCGCTCTTGCCTGTCTCAATTGTAATGTGAGTGCGGATTAAAACGAATTGAATATTTAGATTATTCAACATTGAGTACGATCACGAATACAAAGTGAAAAAATGGAAACAGTTATGGGAAATAATGAAATACTGATAAAGAAGATTGGGAAGCTACGGAAAGAGAAAAACGCAGTTATCCTGGCCCATTATTACCAGATTCCTGAAATACAGGAGATTGCTGATTTTATTGGAGATAGCCTTGATCTGTCAAGAAAATCGGCTGAAACAAAGGCTGATATTATCGTATTTGCAGGGGTTAACTTTATGGCCGAAACGGCCAAAATTTTATCGCCCGATAAGAGAGTGTTCATTCCGGATGTAAATGCCGGGTGTTCGCTGGCGGAGTCATGCCCTGCGGACAAATTTAAGGAATTCAGGGAAAGAAACCCCGATCATATCGTTGTTTCTTATGTGAATACCACAGCGGAAATTAAGGCAATGACCGATATTACCTGCACCTCCACCAACGCTGTTCGGATAATCGAAAGCATTCCAAAAGATCAAAAAATAATTTTTGCGCCCGACCGGAATTTAGGAAATTACCTGAACAGTATTACAGGAAGAGAAATGGTTCTATGGGATGGAGCTTGTCATGTACACGAGGAATTTTCATTGGAGAAGATGTTGACGCTACTTAAAATGTATCCAAAAGCCAAATTAATAGCTCATCCAGAATGTCAAAGACCAGTTCTGATAGCCGCCGATTTCGTTGGCTCAACATCAGCCCTTCTAAAGTTTACCGAAACAGATAGTGGAAGTGAATATATTGTAGCCACCGAATCTGGCATCCTTCATCAAATGCGGAAACGGAATCCGAATAAAACATTCATTCCGGCGCCACCCATTGATTCAACATGTGGGTGTAATGATTGCCGGTTTATGAAGCTCCATGATTTGCAAAAAATATACGACAGCCTGAATGAAGAGAAATTTGAAGTGAATTTGGATCCTGAAATCATGGAAAAAGCAAGAAGGCCGATCCTGAGAATGTTTGAATTATCGAATTAGATATACAACTAGAAAATCAATTCAAAATACTATAAAACAAACGATTATGCAAGAACTATTTGGCAAGGGAAAAGTACTGAATCTGGAAGAAATGGTAGAATATTCATCCGGAGGAGTAATAAGCAAACAAGTATTGAAAAATCAGTCCGGAAATATCACCCTCTTCTCTTTTGATAAAGGGCAGGGCCTGACTGAACACACCGCACCGTTTGATGCCGTTGTACAGGTATTGGATGGTGAAGCACAAATCACTATTGGAGGAAATCCCAACTTCGTGCGAAAGGGCGAATCCATCATTATGCCGGCAAATGTATCACATGCCTTGCAGGCTGTTGAACAGTTCAAAATGCTGTTGACCATGATCAAGGGTTAACGAGCCAAAAATCAATCTAAAATGATTAAAATCAAAAGAGTATATGAAAAGCCGGAAGACGAAGATGGCATACGAATTCTGGTAGATCGACTTTGGCCACGTGGATTGACAAAAGAAAAAGCGAGCATCGATTTCTGGCTGAAGGATATAGCTCCAAGTACAGAACTTCGAAAATGGTTTAATCATGACCCTGAGAAATGGAATGAGTTCCAAAAACGCTATCTGGCTGAACTCAACGAAAATAAAAAGCCAGTTGCAGTGCTGAAAGAACAGCTAACAAAAGGAGATGTGACCTTGATTTTTGGTGCAAAAGATGAAGGGCACAACGAGGCGCTTGTTCTTAAAGAACTCTTTAGCCGCTAGCATTTCCATGATCTGGTTGCGGCAATTCTTATGCACAATTATTTAAACACAAAAAAATTAAGTAGCATGAAAAGTAATCAGCTCTATCCTGAAACGACCAAAGAGATATACGAGAAAAGAGTGGCTTTGGCGCCTGAAATGTCAGAAGCGTTCCACAATTTCGGAAAAGCGGTTTTTAAAGAAGGTGCACTGTCTGAAAAAACAAAACAGCTTATTGCAGTAGCAGTGGCACATGTAACCCAATGCCCGTATTGCATACGCAGCCACACGAAATTGGCTTTGAGAAAAGGAGCCAGCAAAGAAGAAGTTATGGAAGCCATTTGGGTAGCTTCGGAAATGCGGGCAGGGGCCGCCTATGCTCATGCAGCTTTGGCAATAGATGAGATGGAATTAATTAAACCATAGGAGACAGAAAAAAACAAATATTCAATTGATACATAATAATTAAAAAAAAAAAAGAAAGGGAAATGAAATGTATTATTTGTATTCAATAATTGCTGTTTTAGTCCTATCACTTTTAGGGATAAGGATTGTACGGCCAACCCATCGTGGTTTGATCGAACGGCTTGGAAAGTATCATAATTTTGCATATCCGGGATTTCACTGGATTATTCCAATTATAGATAGATTGTATATGGTGAATGTGACTGAACAAATGGTTGATGCTGAACCACAGGAAATAATCACCAACGATAACCTGAATGCACGCGTTGATGCACAAGTTTATTTTAGGGTGAAATCTGATGAAGAAAGTGTTAAAGGATCGATCTACAACGTTAATAATTACAAATCGCAGATCGTTAATCTAGCACGTACTACGCTACGAAATATCATTGGTACTCTTACGCTTAAGTCGGCAAATAGCGAGCGCGGAAAAATTAATGCAGAACTCTATAAAACACTTCATAATGAAACTCAAGGCTGGGGCATAGAGATAGTGCGCACAGAGTTAAAAGAAATTGATCCGCCAAAAGATGTGCAGGAAACCATGAATAAAGTGGTAAAAGCTGAAAATGAAAAAATAGCGGCCATTGATTCGGCTACAGCTGCAGAAACCGTAGCCGATGGTATAAAACGAGCTAAGATTAAAGAAGCAGAAGGCTTTAAGCAATCGAAGATATTGCATGCGGAAGGAGAAGCCGAAGCCATTAAACTGGTTAACGAAGCAGCAGATAAATATTTTATCGGAAACGCTCAATTATTGCGAAAGTTAGAGGCTCTTGAAGTATCACTTGGTGTAAATGCAAAAATAGTAATTCCAACAGGAACCGAACTGGTCAATATTATCGGAGAAATGGCAGGAATAGTACCGTTAAGTAAAAAATAAAATAAGGTGAAAAAAGTACTGATTGCACTGGATTATGATTCAACAGCACAGAAAGTAGCAAAAGCAGGTTTTTCAATAGCTAAATCCATAAATGCTAAAGTTATATTGCTGAATGTAATCACAGACCCAGTGTATTATCCTTCAGTAAGATATTCTCCGATAATGGGATTTACAGGTACGGCTAAATGTGTGATGTCTTGAATTGTCGGAGGTCGGGATCAACATAAAAAAAAATTAGTAGAAAATTTGAAGAGGATGGGATCAGGAAATTTATTGAATCTTTTGATAAGCTGTTGGAAGTTGTTGCAAAAAAGTCATTAGAGAATACTCCTGAAAAAGAACATGATGACCGTTTTCCTCTCGGTGACGAAGAAAAGAGAAATAAAATAAAAAAATTAAAATCCGTATCATGAAAAAAGAAACGTTTATCGCAGTTAGTTTGGTTTTAGCAATGGCCGCGTCGTGTAGCGCTCCGAAAAAGGATAATCAAAAAAGTACCGAAACACTACAAACAAGCAATCCGAAACAAGCAATACCTGAAGAAAAAAATACTCAGGTAGCTTCTGAAACTGTCGGATCCGGAGAAAAACTGTATAAAGACAAAGGTTGCCTGGTTTGCCATCAATTGAATACAAAACTGGTTGGTCCGTCTGTAAAAGATATTGCAGCAGCTTATTCAGGAAACAAAGCGGGCTTGACTGCGTTTCTGAAAGGCGAAGGAAAAGCCATTGTTGATCCGTCTCAGGCCAGCGTGATGCAACCACAAATAGCTATTACAAAAGCATTGCCAGCAGGAGAATTAAACGAAATAGTTGACTATATCCTTTCAATTAAGTAATCGTGAAAAACATTCTGAATATTTTAGTAATTGCCTTGTTTTTGGCTGGCTGTACGAACACCGGAAAGAAATTGCCGGTCATAGGGCACCCAACGATAACAGGCAATGATACTGTGTATTCTACGATTAAACCATTTATATTTTTAAGTCAGGATAGTGCAGTGGTTACCGGAAAAACCTTCGACAATAAAATATATGTGGCCGATTTCATATTTCTTTCCTGCACCTCCATATGTCCGATTATGACCAGTGAAATGAAAAAAGTATATGAAGCATTTAAAACAAATCCACATATCTTCTTTCTGTCCCATACCATTGATCCTGATAATGATACAATACCCAGGCTAAAAGCATTTGCTGAAGCTCTGAGGGTCGATGGCCATAAATGGTTTTTTGTAACCGGAGAAAAAGATAGTATTTATTCGATGGCAGAAAACAGCTATTTTGCAACAGCCTACCCTGACAAATCGTCGCCCGGTAATTACATTCACAGTGGTGGCCTTTTGCTGGTTGACACGCACAAGCACATTCGTGGCGTGTATGACGGAACAAACCAAAAAGAGACAGAACGTTTGATTGCCGACCTAAGAATCCTTTTAAATGAACAGTTTCCGAAGTAAATCATGTAATTGAAGTGGATCAGATAGTTGTTCTCTACAACAAAAAAACTAAAATATATAATGCCATGCAGAATTCAATTCTAATACTATTCTTGGTCTTAGCAGGTATGAGCGCGTTGGTTTTCACCTTCGTATATCTTTCTTCTAAAAAAGCCGGGAAAGATGAACAAGGGATACCCAACCCATTAAAAACAAGATTTTGGTTTTTACTAATCCTGTTTGTGATTCTGGGTATTTTTGCGTCGGTAACAATTCCCCGTTCTCCCTATTTCCTTTTTGCAGATGAGACCCCTGTCCGGGTAATACATGTATCGGCTATGCAATTTGCTTTTTTAATGTCGGATAAAGCAATAGATCCTAAAAATCCTGTCGGAGAAGCTTCCATCGAATTGCCTGCAAATAAGCTGGTCGAATTCAGAGTAACCAGCCTGGATGTAAACCATGGCTTTGCAATATACGATCAATCTAACAGGTTAATTGCCCAAACGCAAGCAATGCCAGGATATGTTAACCGCCTTCGCTGGAAGTTTAAAGAGCCCGGAAATTATACCATTTTATGTCTTGAATATTGTGGAATGGCGCATCAGGTTATGAGAGCCTCCTTAACCATTAAATAGAGAATTATGGAAACCATAAAATTGAGAAAAATAACTTCTCTTTGGATTATAACAGTTCTTTTCTTATTCATTGTAAACATTGTGCTGGGCATAATCATGCGACTGAATCAGGGGGAAATTCTTCATGAGCAACCCGCTACATTCTATGCCCACATGACTACACATGGACTTACCCAAATAGGTATTTGGTTTGTTGCAGGGATGACTGGCATCAATTATTTGATGGAACGATATTTAAAAACCAGTTATCTGGCCAACGTCGTGGCCATGGTACTTACAGTAACTGGAATTCTAATGCTGTGGACTTCAACTTATATTGGAAATTTTCATGCGGGTTGGACATTCCTTTATCCATTGCCGCTTAAAATTATGTGGGCCAAATGGGCAACTCCCCTATTTTTGGGTTCTATTTTAGTTATGGGCGTTGGTTGGTTAACCTGGTCAGTGAGTATGATGACCCAAATACTCAAGAAATACCCACTTACCAAAGCTTTGGCCTGGCAGCATTTCAGGAAAAATCCAACCATTCAAACACCTCCTTTTATCCTGATCTCGATGATTACGCTGATTGGAATTATAACCTGCCTGCTGGGGGCTGTGCTGCTGCTTGCGATGTATGCCGCTGAATATTTTTCGAATGGCGCGTTTGTTAATGACGCTTTGCTGATGAAAAACCTCACTTACTTTTTTGGTCACACCATTGCCAATGAAATGCTTTATTTAGGATTGGCGGTTATTTATGAATTATTTCCTGAAGTGGGAGGAAGACCAAAATGGAAAGCCACCTGGTACGTGGCCCTGGCCTGGAACTGTACCCTGGTATTTATACTAACTGCTTTCTTCCATCACTTATACATGGATTTTGTGCAGCCGGTAGGATTTCAGATTGTTGGACAAATTGCCTCGTATATGGCTAGTTTGCCCGCTGCCGGTGTTACTGTTTTCAGCGTGTTGGTAGCTGTTTATCGAACATCCATAAAATGGTCGCTTACGAATCTCCTATTTTTTATCGGTGTGGCCGGATGGGTTATTGGCGGACTGGGGGCTGTAATAGATGTAACTATCACAAATAATTTTGTTCTTCACAATACCCTTTGGGTTCCCGCACATTTTCACACCTATAATGCCTTGGGCAATGTGCTGTTCAGCCTGGCATTCTTCCATTGGTTTTCAATACAATTCTCCGAAAAAACCGACTTCGAGAAATTAACGAAATTAAAATTAACCCTGCTCCTGATTGGCGGAATAGGTTTCCTTCTGGCCTTTTACATTGGCGGAGCTGAATCAATGCCCCGCAGGTACAGTAATTATCCTGCTGAATTTCCGATGGCAGCGCCGTTGGCAATTGGGGCAGCCGTGTTTGCTACGATATATTTAGCGGCAATTCTTATCTTTTTCTTTCAAATATCTAAACGATGTTTAAACATTTTATTTTCATCATCATCGCATTAAGTTTTTTCTTTACTCAGTTAGCCGGGGCGCAAATTGCCTCGACTGGTTTTGAGGAAGAAAACAATATCTATGAAAAAGTTTATGATGCAAAATTAAACTTAAACAATGGAGATAATCGAACGTTGACTCAGCTATGCGCCAGCAAACCAGTTATCTTAGCTTTAATTTTCACAAGATGTTCAGGCATTTGCAACCCATTTCTCGTACAATTAAAAGAAAATCTGCAATTTAAAACCGATACTGACAACTTTAGCGTTTTAGTACTAAGTTTCGATCCCAGAGACACCCGCGAGGATATGGTAAACCTTTCGAAAAGTCTTAACCTTGAAAATAATAAACAATGGCTTTTTGCGACCACCGGAGACATTGAAAAACTGAACCTGTCGGTTGGGTTCAACCCTGTATGGGACAGTATCCGGAGCCAGTATGATCATGACGCGCTTCTGGTTGGCATTAATAAAGAAGGGTATATCACAAAAAAATTGATAGGCATAAGAAATAAATCAGATCTTGAATTACTAATCAGGAGTGTCAACGATGTTTTTTCTCCATCCTATCGGTTGCCAAATAAGAATCGACTATTTTCCTGTTTTAATTACAATCCTGAAACGGGTAAAAATACTCCCGGATTAGGCTTGCTTTTCTTAACACTTCCAGCAGTTATCACTCTATTATTGTTGCTGGGGATAAGCTATACCGTTCGGCATAAGCGGATTTTAATTTGATTGAAAAAATTTAACCTGTAATATTATCAATATAATTAACGTCCACTAATGAAACCTCTGACTGTGATCGACTCTCAAAAATAATTTAACTATTTCTTGGAGTTAAAAAAATTTGCTTTATCTTTGTGTGTGAATATTCACTAACTATGTTTTTATAAATAATATAAAATTTAAAGCCATGAAAATTATTAAATACCAGGAACAGTCAATAAAAGAAACTCCTCACAAGCTTGATGTGCGAGAAATGTACAATAAAGAATCAGCACAGGCGATGTTAATGGCCTTGAACCCTGGCGAAAGTTTAAAGCCTCATAAAACTCCGGTCGACGTATTTTTCTTTATTGTTGAAGGAAAGCCGACTATTCATATTGGTGACGAAAGTGAAGTATGCGAAGCAGATACATTAATTGAAAGTCCTGCGAATATTGTACATTATATTAGTAATGAATCGGAAAGTCTAGCCCGGATTCTTGTTGTAAAAGCTCCGCGACCAGTTAGTTTAAGCAAATAGACACGGTATCAAATACATTTTTAGAAATCTTAATCTTAGAAATAAATCAACATGGATATTACTTCCCGTCAACTGGAAATTATTGAAGCAGCCGGCAAAATACTCACTTCATCCGGAGTTAGTGGGTTAACCATCAAGAATCTGGCAAAAGAAATGAAGTTTTCAGAAAGTGCCATCTATCGCCACTTTACCAGTAAAGAGGAAATTATCATAGCTATGCTGGAATATCTGGCTATAACAATTGAGGAGAGACTACAGAATGCTATTCGTGCTACTGATGAGCCGGAAGCAAAATTTACTACCATGTTCCAAAGTCAGTTTGCTTTTTTCGAAAGTCACCGATATTTCGTGGTTGCTGTTTTTTCTGATGGCTTATTGAAAGAAAGTCAAAGTATTAATGAAGCAATACTCAAACTGCTTGGGATAATTGTAAAAAATTTATTCCCGATATTGCTTGAAGGACAGCAGAAGGGAGTATTTTCAAATTCTGTTCCTTTAGAAGACTTGATGTACATTTTGATGGGGGCTTTCAGGTTACAAATGTTCAGATGGAGATTAGAGGATTTCCAGTTCGATATAAATGAAGCTGGAAATAAAATGATACAATCCGTGCTAACATTAATTAAAAACAAATAAATATGAAAAAGGCTCTTCCTTATTTATTGGCATCAATATTAGCCGCTTTTGGTTTGCTTACTTTGTTTTTGAGTAGCTCCGTGATATTCGATTTGTTTGGAGTCAGGGCCAACGAGGGCAACTATGTGATGTTTATTGTTTGGGCGAATTTTCTAAGTAGCTTATTCTACCTATCAGCAGCTTATGGATTTATTGAAAGCAAAAAATGGGCAGCTTCTTTATTAGGCATTTCAGGAATAGGGCTTCTTCTCGCATTTGTTGGGTTGTTTATTCATATCAACGCTGGTAATACATACGAAACAAAAACAATTGGCGCGATGGCATTCAGAATAACTGTAACGTTTGTCTTTTCAGGGCTTGCTTATTTCACGATAAACAAGAACAAAAAAACCTAAGCAAAAAAAAATTTCCAATGTAAGTTGGTGAACATTTACTAACATTTATAAAATATGGAATCAAAAAAAGCAGAGATGGTTGAAGCTGCCGGAAGGATCATCCTTGAATCAGGCGTAAATGCTTTAACAATTGAAGAATTAGCTTTTAGAATGGAGATACCACATTCTGAACTTTTAATTTATTTTGAAAAGGACAAAGATATTCTAAAGATGATGTTATTCAGTTTGGATAATGAAATACAACAATTAATTCATGATGTTGTATCCAGTACCCAATTGCCGGAAGAAGAACTCAATAGCCTTTTTAAAAATCTCTATAAATTTTTCGATCAAAAGCCTTATTACCTGTCTATTATATTCGCTGCCGAATTGATGGAAAATGATTCGGACATACAGGCCATTCTGTTGAGAATTAAAACAGCTGCTGAAATTTATCTGTTCGAGGTTATAAATCAGGGAAAGCAGGAAAAGCTATTTAATAATGCAACAAGAACTAAGTCAATAGTCAATAAAATTTTGGTGAGTTTTCGAGTGCTTATGAACGAACAACAGATAAGTATTAAGTTGGTCAGAGATTTAGAGATACAAAGAGGAATAAATGAATAAGATTATGAAGAAAACAAAGCTAAAAGCAATCGGACAAATGTTAACACGTAGTTTGCAGCAAACTAATACAAGTTTGCTAAAAGTCGTTTTAATTGGGATTATTCTGATAACAAATGTTGTCGTACAAGCTCAAACACTCTCGCTGGAGCAATGCATCGACACTGCATTGCAATATAACCGAACCATCAAACTATCACAGCAGGATGTTTTTCAGGCCAATGAGAAAAACAAGGAAACCAAAGGCAATCTGTTTCCAAAACTGAATGGGATGACTGATTATCGCTATTATACTGACTTACCTTATCAACTGATGCCTGCTGATGCTTTTGGAGGTCCTGCCGGAACTTATAAGGAAGTGCAATTTGGTGTGCCTCAAAGCCTGAATGCCAATCTTCAACTCGCAGTTCCAATTTACAATCCAACAGCTTTAGGTGCGGTAAAGACTACCCGGATTGCCAGTGAACTTTCTGAAATTCAGAAAACTAAAAGCGAGGAAGATGTTGTGCTGGAAGTTTCGAATGCTTACTACAATGCCCAAATTCTGCTGAATCAACTAGCTTTTTTGGATAGTAACCTAATCAATACCAATAAGCTGCTCCAAACTACTACATTACTGCACCAACAACAGATTGCCAAAGGAACAGATGTGGACAGACTCCAATTACAGTTGGATCAGATAGCCAATCAAAGAAAAACCGTTTTTTCGCAGCAGCTGCAAGTGTTAAATGCACTCAAATTTCTGATGGGAAAACCAATTTTTGATTCCATCCAGGTTGCAATAACTGAAAACACTTTGGTTCAATTGGATCCTCAGATTCAGGTGACTACAGACATGAAGTTGATTGATAAAAAATTACAATTTAATTACGCTGAGCTTAAAGGGCTCCGTAATTCAAAATTGCCTTCGCTGGGTGCTTACGGAGTTTATGGTACAACAGGTTATGGCAATACTGGCGCCAATAGCTTTTTCAATTTTCATCCAATCGGTTATGTTGGCGCTCAACTGTCGATCCCACTGTTTAATGGCACGATTACAAAACACAAGATTGTACAAAAAAAGATAGATATACAGAAAACAAATATTCAGAAAGAAATGGTATCTGAAAAATCAAAACTTGACCTGATTAATGCCGAAATGCAATATACGCTTGCAAACCAAAACATTGCAACAGTTAATGATCAAATAAAACTGGCAAAAAAGATTTACAACAATACCGTGCTGCAAAACAAACAAGGAATGGCAACCATTACTGATTTGCTACTGGCCGATAATTCCTTACGGGAAGCACAGCAAAACTATATTGTTGCAATGGTAAATCTTCGAAAAGCAGAACTGGAATACAAACGGGTAACAGGAAACCTGATTTCAATTAAAAATTAAAAATTACGAATAAAAAATCAAGGAAATGAAAAAAGCGATCATTTATATAATTGTAGCATTGGCGTTAATAGCCATCGTGTTAATTCGCCTGAAAACCAACAAAGAAACCACTGTAAACAGGGTTTATCAATACGATAAAGAGCAGGCAATTAATGTGCAGTCCATCACTCTGAAGCTTGAAAGTGCTGAAAACGATATTTCTTACACGGGAACTTTTGAACCCAACAAAGAAACAAGAATCAGCGCGGATATTCAGGGAAAGATAAACTCCGTTTTAGTGGATGTTGGAAGCACGGTCCGAAAAGGTCAGGCTTTGATTCAACTAGACAACTCCTTACTGAAACTTCAATTGCAAACCATTGAGGTTCAAATTGAAGGATTGGAAGCGGATGTGAAACGATATACTGTGCTTGCTCATGCCGATGCCATTCAAGGCGTTCAGTTGGAAAAGACTGAGTTGGCTTTAAAGTCTGCCAAAGTACAGAAAGCTACTTTAACGGAACAAATCAATAAAACGACGATTACTGCACCTTTCAGTGGAATTGTTACTGCAAAACTTACAGAGGAAGGAGCCTTCGCGGCACCAGGTATTCCTTTACTTCAAATCACGGATATCTCAAGCCTGAAGTTTACGGTAAATGTTCCGGAAAAGGAGTTAAGTCAGTTCGAAACCAATCAACAATATGCTCTTTTGGCAGATGCTTATCCAGAAACGGTTTTGTCGGGAAAAGTGATCATGACAGGCAGCAAAGCCAATATGGGTAATAGTTTTCCAGTACAATTTTTAGTAACCAACACTGCCGATTTAAAAATAAAATCAGGAATGTTTGGAAATGTACAGTTGAAAAGCGATAGTGAAGGCGAACATATCATCATCCCGGCATCTGCTATCGTTGGAACAAATATTCAACCACAGGTTTTTCTGGTCAAAAATGGGAAAGCTATTCTTCAGAATATCTCCATTTCATCCAGATTCCAAAATAAGATATTGGTATCAAGTGGTTTAACCGAAGGTGATGTAATTATAATCAACGGGTTTATTAACCTTTTTGATGGCGCAAATGTGAAAATTAGCAACTAAGTATCATGAACATTACAAAATTATCAATCAATCGCCCTTCGCTGATCATCGTTCTTTTCAGCGTATTCGCCTTGCTGGGGATAATAGGCTACAAAAACCTGGGGTATGAACTGTTGCCTGACTTTAATCAGCCGGTAGTTGTAATAAAAACAATGTATCCGGGTGCCGAACCCAATGAAGTAGAAACCTCTGTTTCCAGAAAAATAGAGGACGCCTTATCGAATCTCGAAGGTGTCGATTATTTGGAGACCAAGTCGATGCCCAATGCTTCCGTTATTATTGCCAACCTGAAATACGGAACGAACCTGAGCATTGCCATGCAGGATGCCCAGCGGTATATAGACAATATTAAAAAAGATCTACCGGCAGACATTTTGAGTCCGGTGATGAGCAAGGTTTCGCCCAACGATTTACCCATTATATCGATCAGCGCAACAAGTCGCTTGCCTGCTACAGAGTTTTATCAAAAAATGAAAGATGAGTATCTTCCACAAATTCAGCAATTGAAAGGGGTGGCAGAAATTACTCTGCTTGGCGGAGAAGAACGGGAAATTCAAGTGAAGGCTGATCAGGATAAACTGAAACTGTACAAAATATCACTATATCAGGTTGTAGAGGCCATTAACCGCTCAGGAATTGATTTGCCTGCCGGTAAAGCGCAAACTGATAAAGAAAGTAATTCAGTTCGTCTGACAGGAAAGTTTTCGAACGTAAATGATATCATGAATGTTCAGGTAGCTATGCCTGGGCCGGGAATGCCGGTTTATGTAAAAGATTTAGCCACCGTTATCGATGGTGTTAAAGAAGTAAGTTCCGTAAGCCGCTACAATGGCGTGAACGGGATAGGACTCTTGTTGAAAAAACAAGGTGATGCCAATGCTGTGGAAGTTTCAAAATTAGTTCATGCGAAACTCAAACAAATTGAAAGTGCTAACTCAAAATACAGTGTAAAATTTGATGTTGCCGATGATTCAACCGATATGACTATTGCGGCAGTAAATTCAGTGGTCGATGATCTGATTTTAGCGGTAATCCTGGTTTCACTGGTCATGTTCCTGTTTTTAAGAAGCTACCGGAACTCTTTGATTGTATTAATTGCAATTCCTACCTCATTAATTACCGCGTTTGCTGTGATGTGGCTGATGGGTTTCACCCTAAACCTGATGACCTTGCTGGCCATGTCGTTAATTATCGGAATCTTGGTGGATGATGCCATTGTAATTCTGGAAAACATTCAGCGACACCTCGATATGGGCAAGGATAAAGGGACTGCGGCACTGGAAGGGCGTATGGAAATTGGTTTTTCTGCAATCTCAATTACCTTAGTTGATGTGGTTGTATTTTTACCTATTTTGTTTTTGCAGGTATTTGTTGCCGATATGCTGAAGCAGTTCTCTATAGTGGTGATAACTTCCACACTTACCAGCTTATTGGTAGGTTTTACCCTGGTACCCTGGTTGGCTTCCCGGATTGGGAAAAAGGAAGATTTACAACCCACTAACATCATAAACCGTTTTCTGCTTTGGTTTGAAAAGCAATTAACAACATTTATCGATTGGTATGGCCGCCAATTAGAATGGGTACTTAACCATAAACTCATCTTTACCGGAATTGTTGTTTTCCTTTTGGTAATGACGGGTGTGATGATGAAACAGGGTATTATCGGAAAAGAAATGATGTCGACCGGAGATCAGGGAAAGTTTCGTTTGAATCTGGAATATGATAAAACAACGACAGTTCAGGAGAACAATATCAGAACTCAGAAAGTAGAAAACTTTATCCTGCAGCAACCCGAGGTATCAACACTTTTCAGCAATATTGCCGGACCAAGCACAGGGATTGGCAGTTTGGGGGTTGGCTCTGCCAATTTATCAGAATTTACCATTCAGTTAAAGCCGGAAAAAGAAAGAAGCATCAAAACAGAGCCGTTTATGAAATCGCTTCGCGAAGAGCTGAAAAAGCAATTTTCGGGCGTTAACTTTTCAATGGCAGTTCTGGGCTTACTTCCGAAACAGGCGCCTATAAAAATAACCCTGAGTGGAAGCGATCTGAATTTGGTAATGAAAACTGGTAATAAATTGAAAGCGGCAATTGAGAAAATACCGGGTGCCGATAATGTTCAGTTATCAGTAAAAGAAGGAAGCCCTGAATACAAGATTATCCCCGATAAAGATAAGATGCAGCGGTTGGGATTAACAACTGCCTATGTCGGGTTAAATTTAAGAACTGCCTTCACCGGAAACGATGATGCCACATTAACCGAAAATGGAACGGAATACCCGGTAAGGATATGGCTGGATGATTTTGACCGTAGAAATTACGAAGACGTGCAACGCCTTTCCATCGTAAACCCAATGAATATCCCCATTGAAGTATCCCAATTTGCTGAAGTAAGGCAGGATAATTCACCATCGTTACTCGAAAGATTGGACAGACAACCTTCAGTAACTATTACTTCTGAATCGTTTGGCAGGCCATCGGGAACACTTGCTGATGAAGCAATTAGCTTTCTGGAAACGCAACCATTGCCCGAAGGGGTAAAATTAACCTGGGGGGCAGATATCAAGACACAGAATGAAAGTTTCGGGGCTTTGGGTTCTGTTCTTCTAATCTCATTTATCCTGATTTACCTGATTATGATAGCCCTTTATGATAGTTATATTTATCCGTTCGTGGCTTTATTTGCCATACCGATGGCTGCCATTGGGGCCTTCCTTGCGTTAAACTTATCATTAAACCATTTAACCTTGTTTGCACAGTTGGGATTAATCATGCTTATGGGATTGGTTACGAAAAATGCCATCTTGATTGTGGATTTTACCAACCAGTTGAAAGCACAGGGCAAACATTATAAAGAGGCATTGATCATTGCAGGAAAAGAGCGTATGCGACCTATTTTAATGACAACGCTTGCTATGGCAATCGGAATGTTGCCCATTGCATTGGCCAAAGGTACAGCCAGCGAGTGGAAAAATGGTTTGGCATGGGTGATCATTGGTGGTTTGCTGTCGTCCATGATTCTGACTGTTTATTTAGTCCCGATGGTTTACTATGTGGTAGATCGTATTAAAGAGAAATTCGCAAATAAAAAACATAAATAAAAAACCAGATAGACACATAGTTCACATAAAAGATAAACTATGTGTTTATCTGGTTTAATACTATAAATAGATGAATAAAATAATCAAAATTCTTAAGTCGTTCTTAGTAATCGTACTACTGTCATCATTTAGCATTCAAAAGCAGGAAACCTGCTCATTAACAATTGATGTGAGTGGATTAAGAAATTCAGAAGGTACAGTGCTTTTTGCTTTGTACAACAGGGAAGATGCATTCCCCGATGAACATTATAAAAAGTATTTCAAGAAACTTACCGGAAAAATAGTAAACGGGTCATCGTCGGTAACATTCGAAAACCTGCCAGAAGGGAAATATGCGGTAAATATACTGCACGATGAAGACAATGATGGTAAAATAAAAAAAGGAATCATCTTGCCCAAAGAAGGAATTGGTTTTTCAAATTATAAATCCATTGGTTTTTCAAATAAGCCTTCATTTTCAAAAGCATCTTTTAGTGTGCTCAGTAACAAAAGGATAAAAGTTAATATTATATATATGTAAGAGATGAAACAATGCACTCTTTTGATCTTGATTTCTATATTTCTTGTCTTTTCAAGTACAGGCCAGGAAATAGATTCGACACCTCAGATTGGGCTTCCAATAATATCTCAGGTAAATCAAGGCAATAGCTACATCACTTTCCCAACTGATGTTGGGAACATCGAACCATTATGGTTTGAAGGGAACATTATTCCGAATTTTTACCTCAGAGAAAGTAAGGATTCTCGTTGTATGGGAGTTCTGACACCTCAGATTATCATCCGGATGTACCAGGAAAGATCATATCCTGTTCGAACTCCGAGCTATATGCCGCAAATAACATTGTACTATCGATTAAAGAATAAATCGAACCTTCGGACTCAGAATTTATTTATACGGTTTGCGCACCATTCCAACGGTCAGGATGGAGATTTTTATTTGGAAAACGGAGAACTAAATGTGAAGTCAGGAGATTTCGCTACCAATTATATAGAACCGGGGTTTATCATAACTAATGTAAATAAACGACTAAATGCTTACCAGTTTTTCAAAACTTCCCTTGAAATCCATCCCCCAGGTTATAGTAGCGATGAACTCGATGGAATTTACAGTAAAATTCGCTGGCATACTGCAGCCTCTATCTTTAAACTTCCGAACGAGAATAAATTAATTACAAATAAAGGGAATGCGTCAATATCGTTGAAAGGCGAGGCTACATGGATGTTTGGAAATGTGAACAATTGGAATCAGGTTTCATCAGACAGGCTGAACCTGAGCTTTACCTTTTATTATCATCCAAAATTTTTGGAAGACATCGGTTTGTTTGCGCAGTTGTACCATGGGATGGACTATTATAACATGTTTTTCAACCATCAATTAGATATTATTCGTTTTGGAATAATGACCGAAAAACTAAGATTCTAAACCACTCTGACTCACTTTATAAACATCCGTCTTTATTAGCTCCACTTTATAGAATAGGACGACCGACCACATTTCATACTATAAATTTGTTCCGGATTTTAATGGTAGTAATGAAATAAGGGAATTTATCATGAAAAAAGTTGAATTAAAAAAAAATGTGCTTTCTTATATCCAAGATAAACATTCAAAAATGTTTGATAAAGAGAAACTACGTGTTACTCTTAGTGCAAAACTGGCAATATACTTACTTTTTATTCTTATCACATTCTCTATAGTTATTGACATTACATACCAAAGCCATAAACAAATACACCTTAAAATTTTTGCCGCTGAGAAAGCGGCAAAAAAACTAGAATATTCATCTCAGATTAGATCCGGAGCTGATTCGCTTATAAAGTCAATAACCAAATATATCGCTACAGATAATGATTTCTACCAACATAATTATAAGAATCAATATCTGAAAGTCAAGGAAATTCATAAAAAACTCAAAAACCTCGACCTCTCGAAAGAAGAAACTTCAATTATTGATTCAATTGAGATAAACTTAGAATATATTGCTAAGTATGCTAATTTCATTTTTCAAAATACAAAGGTGAAATCGAATAATGATAAAGAAAGATACCTTAAGATAATCGATTACAATATTGAAAACAAATTGTTTACAAGGGCAAATGATATCTCCGATATAGCAATCAGAAATATTGGAGTAAAAAGAAATGAGCTGGAGATTAAATTATCTCAGGCAAGTGAACGAATCTTTTTGACATTTCTTCTCAGCATACTTTTTAGTTTAATATTTGCATATCACTTATGGTCTAGGTTTGTCAAACCAATTAAAGCACTTAGCGATGCAACTGAAGCACTTGGAAGAGGCAATAAAATAGAGCTATTAAAACCATCCGGTCATGACGAAATTGCAGCACTAACACGATCATTCAAACGAATGAATAAATCAATTAGAAAATCTCAATTGAATCTGATTAAAGAGAGAAAACGCTTTATTGAAAATATTCTTGACACTATTCCCTCGGGAATAATCGTCATTAGTAAAAATTTAGATACCATATATACTAATCGATGTTTTTTTGAGCTTTTCGACCTTAGACAGCACCAGGATAAAAACATTAATATCGATGAGCTGATTCAGAAAGAAACATTACCGATAGAACTAAAGGATGCAATAATTGAAAACTACCCTGTCAAAGATATTGAGTTTCCATACTGGAAAAAACGGTGAAATTGACCACCTGATTCCAGTTTAAATTGACCACCAGTTTCGGAGCAAAGTGACCACCGGTTGCCGACGCAAATTGACCACCCTTTGCCGGCGCAAACTGACCACCTAAAAC
>JAQUIJ010000016.1 GCA_028683385.1 Prolixibacteraceae bacterium
ATATACAAACTGACATCTTGCATTGCCTCTTTGACAGACGTTTCCACATTACTAACTTCATCTCTCCATCAAAAATCTGCTCAAAAATTTGCTTTTTATTATAGTATCTTGCATTCCCCTCTTTCATGAGATTCCCCTCCCCTCTTTAGACTTCCTTTTCAACCAAAAAGACAGGAAAAACCGTTTAAAATTCTTCCCGTCTTTAATGACTTTTCACTTTTGAAAACTGGAAAGTTTAACTGACACTTTGCTTCGCACCCTGGTGTTTTCCTTCCTGCTTTTCCTGTTTGGCAGTTTCGGATTGGCCTTGTTTTTCCTGCTTAAAATCAGAAAACCCAATTCTCCGGGAGGCGGCATCAATCTGTAGTGCAGCCGAAAACTTCTTTTCATCCTTACCGGTCATGCCTTCAACTGTCACTTTTTTCCCAGCAGCCAGGGTTTCTTTCTGTTCTGCGGATAAGTTGGCTCCCTTAATCTTTTCCGGAACCTGGATGTAACTGGACCGAAGTGGTATCAATTCATTCGTTTTTGAATCAATACTCAGATAATAATTATCCTTCTTTCCATCCCTTCCGGTCAGTTCTACCGTTTTGCCCAGGTTTTTGTCATTGAGCAAAGCCCCCTTTTCTTCTTTGGAAAACTTATGCCCCATGTATTCATCCGGAATGTTCAATCGTTGGATCGGGTGAACTTTAATACCGACTGATCCATCTTCATTGCTTTGCAAACGGATTTTGGCAGGAATCCTGTAATCCTCTCCATTGATTTTTGCATTGACTGTGTAGAGTTTGTCCGAACGGAAACCATTCAGGAAATCGGTCATTTCCTGTTTTTCCATTTTCTGAATCAGGTCGCGGTTAATTCCTACTTTTTCCAGTTTCTCAAACGGAACCTGGTCCATGCTCATGCGTGTTTTCTGCTGTTCCATAATTTTTAATTTTTAAATGGTTAATTAATCAACTTCAAATACATGTTTCTCCCTGCGGTTCAGTTCAACCAAACCACGAAGGATTTTATATTTTTCTTCCGGGTCCCGGATGGCATCCAACCGAAATACAGGAGTCGTTTTATCTGAGGTGTAAATAATCAGATTGCCCAGCCCAAAGAATCGATAGATAAAGGGCTTTTCCACACGGTAATCTTTGATCCGATAGTTTTCTATAAACTCGTGTTTCCTTATGAATATTCCTGAATAGCATCTAAGTTCTTCAGTATGAATCTCGTATCGGATGCAGTAAACCCGAAGGACTTGATAAGCCAGGTTTAGCACGGCAAATCCACCCAGATAATAGGGTAACCTGAAAAGGTGGATTGTCAATCTTTGAGGGATAAAATGGATCAGGAGTTGCTGTTTCAGAATCTCATCCATTAACAGGATAACCGGAACTGCCAGAATAGTCAGCAGAAAGGTTTCCAGGTTAATCAATTGGGATGGCCTGCTTTTGAAATAAACGGTATTTTCAATCATGGTTTTTGGGATTTTTAGTAGTTAAAGTTTTTTGATTGGTTTGATCCAGTTGGTTGATTTGATCAGGTTGATCGGGTTCCGATCTCTGAAGGGTAATTGTCCGAATGTCGTTCTGTATTTTGGTGCGGTTACGTTCCAGCAAGGCCGGGATATTGTCAAACTGGTAAAAATCGGGGATCGGCACAAAACGCTTTTCTTCCAGTTCCTGGGCTTTCACATCGACATTGATCAGGCAATTGAAGTTTTTCTGTGCAATGGCTTCTCCGAAGTTATCGGCAACCTGCCCCACCATATAGCCTTGTGGCAAGGTGGCTATCTTGCCTTCGGGCACCAGGTCATCCAGTTGGGTTGAAAAGGTTGAGGACTGAACATTCCGATTGATGTTCACGGATTGACGTTCCTGCAGGATTTTGCCCATCCTCCCCTGTATAAACTTCGCCGTTTCCCCGGCAGCCTGGCCTGAAAACACATTGCCGATGTTGCTGGTAATGGCATTGGCGTGTTCTTTCCCGTAATCCCGGATCAGTTGATCGATGGTCTGAACTCCAAGTAATGTAGAAATCCGGTTGCTCCGTGCTGTGGCAATCAAAGTATCCAGTCCCCGAAAGTAGATGGTTGGCAGCTCATCAAAGATCAGCGATGACGGTTGCTGATCCTTTTTGTTGATCACCTTCAGCATCCGGGTAATGTACAGTGAAAGGACTGCTCCGTACATTTCCACCCGAAGCGGATTATTGGCCAGACAAAGGATTTTGGGTGATTCGGGATTGTTGATGTCCAGTGAAAAATCATCGCCTGAACAGATCCAGTAAATCTCCGGGCTGATGATCTTGGAAATGGCAATCTTTAAGCTTCCCAATTGTCCTTCGAGCTGTTCCCTCGCACCGCGTTTGTGTGCATTGATAAAAGGATTGATAATGTTGGCCACATCTTTTTCCTGTTCCATTACCGCAAACAGATCATCGTAGTCCATCTGGAGCAATTCAATAGCATGTGGCAAAGTGCAAAACTGACCATCCTTGTATTTTTTCAAAAACCAGATCACGGCAGCAAAAAAGGATACGGCCGATTCGGAGAAAAACTCACCCTGCTTTCTTATCCAATCCCTGTTCAGGTTATACAGGACCGTCCGGGAAGATTCAAAGGCATCAATGGGGCTTTCCATCCACTGCGGTGCCAATGGATTGCACCGGTAGGATTTCTGGATGTTCTCAAAATTGATCACATAGAAACGGGTGGTGTCTGGTAACTTTCCGTTTTGCCTGGCTCTCAGAAAATGGTTGTAGGTAACCAGCGATAAATCCGGATACTTAAAGTCATAAACACACATCGAAAAACCCTTTTTCAGATGCTGCCGAATAAATGGAAGAACCACTGAAAATGATTTTCCGGAACCTGGTGTTCCAATAACCATCGATGACCGGAATGGATTGATAATGTTGATCCAGCCTTCCTGTTGTTTGTCTTTGTAGAGATACCGTGTCGGCAGGTTCACCGAATATTTGTTTTCCTTTAGTGTCTGTTCCTGTGGAAAACTCTCGTTCTCCACATTAAAACGGTCTTTCATCAGGTTGACATTGATCAGTTTGGAGACGTTGTCAAAACCGATGTTCAGAAGTACAAAGCCAAAGAATGTCATTGTCAGATAGGATACCGGATAAGATTTGAACAGGATCAGGCTTCCCCAATACAGAATCAGACCGGCAATCACTTGCCCAATAATGGATGAAACGGTGAGTTCCCGATCCTTGTGGGCTTTGGTTCCCACACAGGTAATGGCCAGAAACACCAGGCAGACAGTCTTGGATTTATAAACATTAGCTAAAAATCCCAGGTTTTGAAGCTTTGCCACCAGCGAACCAAATGCCGGAATGTGTATCCCATGTGCAATAAAGTAACCCAACTGGTTCAGGTACATCGACATGAACAGCAACAGGTAACTAAAGAACCGAAATCCTTCATGTAATTTCTCCAAATCTTTATCTTCGGTCATGGACATGATTTTAGGAACTAACATTGAATACCTTTTCATCCCCCTTCCAGGGGGATGAAGGGACAGAGCTTTCAAAATGGGATTACTTTTGAGGAAATTGCAGATCAGATGTTCTCGTTATCTCAAAGATTTGGCTTTCATTATATCCTTATTCTTCAGGTTAAAGCTGAGTTTTCGCCCGGTGTTGCCCATGGCTTTTTCATTGAGTTCGATCTTCAGGGTACGCTGATCCGGAATGGTCATCTTTTCGATCACAAATACTTCTCGAACAGTGACTTCGCCTGGAATACGCTGCACCTTGTTCTGCTGATACTGCGGAAAAACCTGGTATTCCTGAACATTGGTGGCTTTGGCCTTTCTCTTATCGGTAATCCAGAAATTAAAGCTTTCGACATCATAGGCCATATTGGTCCTATTGGTGATCTCCAGTTCAAAAAAGAGTGCATCATTTTTCAGGCTGATTGAGTTCAGGCGAACCTTAATCCCGTCTTTTTCTGATTTGCGTTTACGAAACTGAACTTTGTGTTTGTCCAGAACCTGATCACACAGGTCTTTCAGGAGATAATCAGGCATCATCTTTCCGGAAAAAGTCATGGCTTTTTGCGAATCAAAAGTTTCAATCGGGTAAGTGATCGGGGCATCATTTCCATACTGCAATTCGAAAGAATAAATTTGGTCAGCACAAACAACCGTTAGTGAAGTTGGTTTGTCAAAAGGCTGCACAGCTTTCACCCGGATCAGGTTCGAAAGCTCAGGAACAATCTCGGCCTGGACAATCGAATAATCTCCAGCTTGTACGTAGTTCACTTTATCGGGGCAAACCAGGTGGCTGGTTTTGCTATCGGATATTTTTAAGATATTTTGTGCGCTAACTGAAAACTGAATCAGTACGCAGATAATTAGTATCAAAATGGTTTTCATTGTTATTTGCTTTTGTTGATTAAATAAACGAGGGTATTTTTCTTGATAGTCACCTTTTTGAGCCTGACCATCTTCAATAGTGTCTGGGCTGTCCGGTCGGCTGCCTGCATTCCCATATAAGTCAGTGGATTGTTGCTTACACCGAACATGGAGGACGTATTGGCGCTGCTGCCAACCTCTTTGGCAACCTTACGGGAGGCATTGTCGGGAACATACAATCCGGGCAATCCGTCCAGATCGCAAACGGTAACTTCTACCGGAACAAACTTTTCGCCTACCGGGATTTGCAGCACTTCGATCTGAAGGCGTTCGTTGCTGACTTCACAGATGCCATACAAAAAAGTGTTAGCTGGGATTTTTACCCCATTTAGCCTGGCTTCTTCCAACAATCTCAACTTAACCCGGTTGCCGGTTAGTACCGTGGTGGTCTCGTATACTTCAGCTTCAATAACCGGAATGGCTGTATCTTTGGGTTTAAACCCTGACTTACCGCCTTTCTCCAGGGTAAAGCGCTTGTTTTTTTCAGCTTCCAGTTTTTCGTTTTTAACTGAGGTTTCTTTTAGCCGGATATTCAGGGAATCATTCTGTTTGGCCAGTTTGCTGTTTTGCCGGAAAACCTTATCCAGTTCTTCAATACCGGTTGGAGCAATTGCAATTGATCCTTTTTGATCATCGGACTGTTTTTTGTTTTGCTCAGCCTGATTTAAGTCGGCATCCTCATTTTTTGATTTTGTTTCTGTTTGGCTATTTTCCAGATCTTCCCTGACTGTCTTCTCCTTTTGCCGGATGTGTGCCAGCAAATCGGTGGGAACATCGGCATTCAGTTCAGGAACCGGGTCGTTTTTATACAGATTCTTCTTTTCAGAAAGTAGCCGTTCTTCTGTCAGAACTTCTTCGGGTTGGGTTTCCTCATTGGTGGAATCGGCCTCCCCTGCAATGTTGTAATCATGACTGGTCGCGACTTCCTTTTTAGAGGAATAGTTGTCCATCTTGTCGTAAATCGCGACGCTTTTATCAGCATCTGGAAGGGTGTAATTGGCACCCTTTGCCACTTGCTGTTCTCTTTGCTTTTGTTCTTCCTTTTCCTTCTTTTCTCCCCCTCCCAATACATAAAAGATCAGGACAATAAAAGGGATCAAAACCAACGGAAGGAAAAGCAGTGGCTTATTTTTTTTCAGGTATACTTTCATGTATTTCTTGTTTTAGAATGGTTTCAAACGAGTCAACGGGCATTTCAAAGGAGAGGGATTTCTTATACTTTAGGGTTTTCGCTATATCCGGGGTCCCTTCACTGACCGGCTGGATGGGTTCGTAGGTGATGGCCGGTTTTGGGAAAACAAAGAACGAAATCAGGTACAGAAGGAACGATGCACACATGATGATGGTCCATTTCTTCTTCCGTTTGGCCGGATCAAGTTTTTGATCCTTCTGGTCCAACCGGTTGATCCATTCATTGAAGCGGATTGCTTCACCGATTCGCATCACAAGGTTTTTGGATTGCTTATTTTCAGTATTCATAATCGTTGTTTTTTAGGATTAAAAGGACTTTCGCTTCATCGTTTCCAAGTCTTTGTTGTCAGTTATAAGCCAGTCCTCGATCATAAACCCGTGCGGGTTATTGTCTGTCCGGGAAATGTTGCGCAGCCTCCCGGAGGTTTCCAGGTTGCGAATAGTGATATTGGATTTGCGGACAATTTTCTGACGTCCGAAAAACCGGAACTGATAAGGATAAGCTGAGAAATCGATTTGCACCGAATCGGTTGTCAGGGTCATGCTGATGTCGGAAGCAATGATCTGATTATAAACATTGTTTTCCTTGTAGGATTGATACTGCTTCATGGCCGAACCATCTGCCAGATACAGTGCTTCCCTGGCATTGTTTTCAATGTATTGTTTGTCGGGTTCCATCGTAAAAAACAGCTCATGAAAACGTTTTACGTGGTCTTTGGCTTCTGAAGGCCGGTTGTCCGTGATGTCGGCACGAAGAGCCAGCAAAAGGGATTTGCCGTTGTCCAGCACATAGATTTTCTGCCGGGAACGTTCGACCAGCCCCATTGAACGAGTAAAAACAAAGGTGCTGAAACCTGTCATCAGCAGGCTGACGGCAAAAAGGATATAAACAGTAAAGCGGAATTTGCGCTGTATATCAAATATCTTATTCATCTTTTGATTGATTTTTTTAGTATTGATTAATGATAATTGGAGATTCAGCGAATTATTTCATTGCGCCTTTGGTGATCATCATCATGGCCGCAGTTTTCACCATCCGTCCCCCACCGCTTCCTGTTCCTGATGCGCTAACAATCCACGATGCAATTTTGGGCACCATCATTAGGCCCACAATGCCGCAAACCGGAACCACCATATTGGAAACGTAGTAAAGCGAAGGCTGGTAGATCAGCGAAGCTTTGGTCGAGGCAATCTCTGCATCCAGCACATAAATCAGTACTTCCTGAACCAGTGAAAGGACAATCAAAGCGATGGGCAGATACAGGTTCACATTCACGAACCGGGCAATCCATTGCAGGTAGTTCTCCTGAAAACCATCGAAAATGGAAACGGCAAACACCAGCGGCCCAAAGATGATCAGCAGCACACAAAAGACCGTTCGTAAAAAAGCAATCAGGTAAACCAGCGCCTCAAAAAAGGATTCCAAAAGCTGCCGGACACTGTCCATCAAATAAAAATTGATCTGGTGCTGCAAAGCCCTTCCGGAAACAATGTTGTAGGTGGTCAAAAGCAGGTTGACCCCTTTGTCCCAAAGTGAGGCTTCTTTTTCTTCGTTTTCCTGAAAAGAGGGCAAATCGACTGCCAGGATCGCATCTTGCTTTTCTTCCAGTTTGGCTGCTACAATGTGTTTTTTGTCGGCATAAATGGCTTCAGAGAGTTTGGTCAGCCCTTTGGTAGGAACCATCAGCAATTGAACAAAGGGAGCCCAGAAAGTGATCACCAGCACCAGTGCAAAAGGCCGGAGTAAGGGTAATAGGGAGATGGGATTATCAGCAATCAGCTGTTCGTAGATGCGTTTGGAGATGTACAGGAAAGCGGCAATCCCGCCAATAGCGCGGGCCATGTTGACCAGGAGCTGGGCATTGTCCAGGCCCCCGCGGACCAATACATCGGTAAATTGAAAAAAGCTTTGGGTACTCATTACTTGTAAAAGCATACAATTCAAGGATTAATGGTAAATGATTAATTATTAATGGGATAATGGGATATGCAGTTTCAATTTTTCAGGAAAGTATAGGACTGGGGCACATTGTTGTTGAATGCCTGAAGGTGTAACACCTTTCGATAAGTGTAGTCCGTCTCGCCGATTTGTTTGTTTAGTTCGGAACGGATTTCGTCAAAGGCTTCCAGTTTTTTGCCATGATCGGTCAAAAACAGGTTGACGGAAATAAACCGGGAAAGTAGTTCATCGGCCTCCTTCTGGTAAGTTTGCCGGAGCCATTGGCAATTATCCAGCTTGTCCATGTTATCGATGCTGATGTATAGCCGGATAAAACCGGAAGCAAGGCTGTACACATCGGGCAACTGATCAGAATTGGCATCGAAGATTTTCTTTTCGATGTCACGCTGGATTTCTGTATTGCTTTTGATCTGCCCAGTTTCCTCATGCCTGCTTTTCATCTGGGCTTTTTCAATAAGCCTTTCGATGATCTTCAGCAGATTGACTTTAAGCATTCCGGCGTATCCTTCCGTATCAGACACGGGCAGTGCACCAACTTCCACATAATAGTGTGTTGGCCAGGTCCGGATAAACACATGAGGAACCGGTATTAACCAACCTTTGAAGGCAATAAAGGAAAGCGGATAAGTTCCCTGCATGTCGGGATAAGTGCCATCCCAGGGCTTGATGTCAAAAACCTGAGCTTTCAATTCCTTCCCCGGCAGCAATGCTGCCAAGGGAAAGATGAGAATGAAAAGTATTGTTTTCATGGACTTTGTTTTTTGTTTCTGATGTTTCGATTGGTGGATCATCTTTAATCGTAAAGCGTGTAGTAAAAGGCGAACTTCTCGATCTGTCCGGTATTGAAACTGCGCTGGTAGGAAGCCCAGGCCAGCTTGTTGTAGAGGTAACAGATGGTTCCGTAGTGTTTTTTCACTTCGTTGTAGATCCCGTTGATGGTGTCATACCGCTGTTTGTCGTCCATCATAAACAGGTCGTCTGCAACGATGGTATTCAAAATGGTGGTGACCAGTTGTCGGCTGTCATCCAATACCAGGTCAAAAGATTCGACAATCACTGCTGCCTGACGGGTAGTGAAGTTTTCGTCCTGGACCAGCAAGGGTAATTTGGTGGTATAGATGTAGATGATCTTATCCAGCATCTCTTTGGTCTGCTTAATGCGCTTGTAATCTTTGATCAGGTATGATACCTTTTGAAGGCTTGCCAGCTTCTGCTGATCAATCCCGACCAGTTCTGAGGTTAACCCTTTGATGTCGCCGTTCAGGATTTTAATCAGCACATTGTACCAGTTGATTTCAGACAGGATTCCTTTTTCCTGATCCCAAAGCGCTTCGCGTTGAATGCCTGCCCCAACGTCGGTTACCGGAGCCTGGGCATAGGTGTTTTTTGGGATGAGTATGTTGAATAAAACAACTATCCCGAGGATTAAAAATGTTGCTTTTGTTTTCATGGTTGTAATTGTTGATGTTTTACATGGATTTGAGGGTTTCGATGAAGGATTGATCCCGATTCTGATCCAGTTTCTTGAGGATCATCTCCTTTTCTCTTTGTTCAGAGGTGTAGCAGTAGTATTCCGGTTTACTGACTTCCAAGGCATAAACCTGGGAGTAAGTTCCCAGCCCGATAAAGACTTCTTTGAGTTTTCTTCCGGATGGCAGGTTTTTGTTGATCGAAAGGATCTGGTCTTTCTGGAAGTCGGACAATCCAAGGGTGTCGCTAATGCTCTGGAACTTGTTCCGGAATTTGTTCATATCAAGCAGGATTCGGGTGTCTGCATTGTTGATGATCGCATCGCGGATCACCGGAGAGGAAATCACATCATCCACTTCCTGTGTAACGACCATTGCCTCGCCAAAGTGTTTCCGAATAGTCTTGTAGAAGTATTTGATGTAAGCTGCCATCTGGGGAGTGGCAATGGCTTTCCACGCTTCTTCGATGCAGATGACTTTTCGTACTCCTTTTAGCCTCCGCATTTTCTGCATGAAAATGTCGATGATAATCAGGGTCGCGACCGGGAAAATTGTTGCATGGTCCTTGATGTTATCCAATTCGAAAACAATAAACGGACAATGGAAAAACACATCGGTGTCCATCTCTTTATTCAGCAAATAGTCATATTCTCCACCGCGATAATATTTGCCCAGGATAAAGAAAAATTCATTGCTGTTGAACTGGATGGATTGCTCCTTAACCAGTTCCGGAATGTAGTTTTGGCTGAATTCGTAAAAATCATTAAAGGATCTTTCTGCTGAATATGTTGCGAAATATTCAGTGACGGAATGGGCAATCACATCCTTTTCCATCTCCGACAGGTTTTCCTTGTAAATAGTGTATATCACTGACAGGATGGTTTGTTTGCGCTCAATGTCCAGTTCTCCTTCCAGGATAAATGGATTAAACGAAATCGGGTTTTCAGTGGTAAACTCTACCATCATAGCCCCGCCCTGATCTTTGAGGCGTTCGTTCAGGTAGATGGCCAACAGCTCATAGCTTCGGCCAACATCCAGCAAAACGATGTGACAATTGCCGCTTTCAGCATACTGCCGGAGTAAGTGGTTCGTGAAAAAGGATTTCCCTGAGCCAGAGCCTCCAATAATAATTTTGTTCTGGTTATGGATCAGGTGTTTGTGCGTCGGCTCATCCGATATGTCAATCTTCACCGGGCAACCTTCCAGCCGGTCTGAAAGCCGGATGGTAAAGTCCGAATCACTGTTCTTAAGTTCACCTTCGAAGTTGGTCAAACAACAAGCCTGCGGAACCTGGGTGATGAACAATTCGGTTTCCGGTAGCTGGGTGGAAAAAGGAACACAGGAGAAAAACAGCATCGGCAGATCATGGGTGTGCTGGTAAGGGAAACTGTTCATCATCGAAAAAGCGGAACTTG
The DNA here is from genome assembly GCA_028683385.1 of Prolixibacteraceae bacterium. Classification (GTDB taxonomy): domain Bacteria; phylum Bacteroidota; class Bacteroidia; order Bacteroidales; family Prolixibacteraceae; genus Aquipluma. The sequence continues at coordinate 10,457 of JAQUIJ010000016.1, forward strand.
TTTCGCTTTTGTGTTGCTTCAAATCTTTCAGTGCAGAATCAAAAAGCATCACATTAAAGTGTGTTTTCACAATCTTTTCTCCGGAAGTTTGTACCTGGTCCAGAAAGGATTCAATCAATCCCGCGTTGACTTTGTTCTCAGATGAGAACTTGGAGAGGCTGAAAATCTTTTTGTAGCTGCCTTCCAAAAATCCTTTGATCTCCTGCTGATCGGGAATGTAGATAAACTGGTTGGTGATGTGCGAAAACGGCAGGTGATAACTTACCGGATAGACCAATGAAACGGGAAGTCCGGTCTGCGGATGTTCCGAAGCTGGCCGGAGCTCTGCCGGGATGTGGGAATAATCGCTTAATGACAATATTTCCACAAACTGATCCATCACTTTGAGCCGGTCCCGAAAATCAATTCCTCCCAAAGCCGGATGGTTTTCGGTAAAGTTCAGGCTCAAAAAACGTTCAATCAGTCCCAATGACTTATCGTTGCCTGTGGCTTCCTCTCTTGATATGGGGTCGCATCCTATTCCGTTCTGATTAAAGATGGCTATCACATTACTCCGCAGTTCATTGATCTTGTCGTATTGCAATTTTTCCAGGTTGCGATCTTTCCGGGAAAAGATCAGGGCAGATTCCAGATAACTTTTCAGAAGACCTTTATTCAGCAAGCTGATGTAAAAACAGCAGTCATGCTTGAGGTAATGCCGTCCGTCAAAGTGTTGCAGGTAGGAATCATTAAGGCTTTCATTGCCGTTTTCAACAGGTTGTTCTGCCTGATTGTCCTGATTAGTCGGATGGAATTCGTTGATCAGGAAAAAGTCTTGTTTATGGATAAAACTTCCGGCAGGCAAAAGGTTGATCATTCGCTGAAAAGTATCGTGCAGCATATACAGTTGTTCGGTACTGCATGAGAGCACTTCTGGCAACTGAAGCCGAAACCCGATGGTCAGATCCAGGTTATTGGAAACCTGAATGTCGTTGTTGAATCCCAGTATTGGGAGAATCGTTTCAAGGTTCTTGATCTTCATCTTTAAGAAATTTGATGGATTCGACGTTTGCAGCTAATGAATTGAGGCAATTTTCGGGCGGTCTGTTTCTTGCCCCATCCATCCGGACCGTATTTCTTCTGGATAGTATTTAGCCGGTAGAGATAGCCGAAAAAGGCAGGGACTCCGATCAGCACAGCCGGAAAAACCCCAACCAGAATGTACAGCGCTGAGAACAAAAAGAAGGTAGCAATGATGCCATACAGTGCCCGGAATACCAAAGGGCCGGAAAGCCCTTTGATATACAACCGGGTATCCACCTTTTTGACTGGGTAGCCCTGCATCAGACAAAGAATGCTTTGATCACTACACCCACCAAAATCAGGAACAGGCAGGCACCAAACCAACCCATGATGGCTTTCTGGGTATCCTGATCACCACTCTGCCACTTGATGTAAACGCGGACACCGCCAATCAATCCGACCACGGCTCCGATAGCAATAATCAGGTTGGAGATGGGATCCACGTAGGAACTAACTTCGGCTGTGGCCTGATCAATACCGGCAGCGGACTGGGCCAAAGTCTGGTAAATACTAAGAATGAGCAAAGCAACAAAGGCTTCTGCCCGTTTGAAAAAAAGCTGAACTTTTGTTTTCATGAAACTTTGAGTTTTTAAGAATGAATAATTGAGTATGAATTATGACTGAAACTGGATGTTCTCCAGGATTTCCGGATTGTGGGAAAGATGGTCTTCGTAGAATTGTTCGACGTTGTAGCCTTCATCAATGCCGTTATCGCGATAAAAGTCCACTTTCAGATCAACAGGTTCAATGTGGTTGAAAGGGATCAGTTCTCCGGGATAATCGGTAGCTGAGACTAAAATGGGAAGCATCCGTTCAGGGTGGATGTCTGTTTCATCGGCATTCTCGAACAGGTTGCCGGATGTCCGGCCTGAGCGGCTGAGCCAGGCCCGGATGAAAACTGCGGCGTAATAGACGCTGCAAAGCAGAAAAAGCATGGTGGTAAATTTGGTCCAGCTGATGGTGTCCAATCCAAACATAAGGCTTCAATTTTAAAGGTGAATACTGGGTTGTTCTTCCCGGATCGAATCATGGTCTGCTCATGATCAGGAGTTACTTTTCCGAAACCGGACACCGCAAAATTGAAGTATCGAAAATTATAAATTACCCAAGGTGTTCCCAAGTTGGGTGTTTTATATGGTTAACCAAATTATGTTGGGATTATTTAATTTGATCTGTTTTGATTGAATTCAGAGGTAGCTTTGTTAAACAGACTGCTTAGATTAAAAAAGTTTGAGTTGGTTTGTTTGAGTTTGAACAAGCCAAAATATTTTCAAAAGAGGAAGAAAAAACGACAAAAAAGAAAAAGAAAGTCCTTTTCATTGCCGGTTGTGGCAAAAATGCAAGGCTGTTCTGGTTAACTTTTTAAAATATTGATTGAAAAACAAACGAAAATGGATAAAAAGCCGGAACACTCGCACTGGCCTTGCAGTTTTACGGTGAGTAGACCATGTGGGGAGACCGGCTAAATTTGAGTTTCTTTTTTGCACTTGACGTGCGGAGTCTAGCTTACAAAACAATTACTGTAACCTTACAAAAAAGTGTGGCAAAAGGCAAGTGTGGTACCTGCACTGGAATGGAGCGATTGGATGGGATGAGATGAAGCTTGTTTCCGGCCTTTTTGTGTGGTTTGTGCGTTTGGGAAAGGACGGGGCCGGCGTAATGGAATTAGGGCTAGAAATCGCGAAATGCAAGGTAAGGGATCACTCTTGCCGTGGGGTCAAATCCGGCTTATGAGCTGAACTAGCGGACTGAGCGACCGATTCCGGTGGGGCACGAACGGGTTTAGGGAGCGAAAAAGCGAGGGAAGCGAATGTGCCGGATGAAATGGGGTGAAGGAATAACTACCTTACAATTTTTCGAACTTTAAAAAGTCGAAAACCTAAAAAAAACAGAAAGTGTGACCAAGAACGGAGAAAGTCAATGCAGGCATGGAATGCCCGGAATTGAGCTTTAAACCGGCTTGAATCACTCTTTCCTGCTTAATCGAGGCTTGTTCGCGCCCTGGCGAAGCCAAAGCGCGAACAGGCCGCAGTTCTGGTATCGATGAAAGTCATAGATAATTATTAAGCAAAGATATGACACCATCTTTTATAACCTATTGATGATAAGACTTTAGACTTATTCGTACCTCAGTGCCTCTACCGGATTTCTCGTTGCTGCCCTCCAACTTTGCCAACTCACAGTGAGCAGGGCAATACCCAATGCCAGCAAGCCGGCTAGTGCGAAAATCCACCAACTTAGATCGGTCTTGTAAGCAAAACTTTCGAGCCATTTGCTCATGATGTAATATGAAACAGGGGTGGCAATTACAAAAGCGATAGCTACCCATTTCACAAAATCGCGGTTGAGCATAGTCATTACTTCTGAGATTTTTGCTCCGTTAACTTTGCGGATGCCGATTTCTTTGGTTCGGTATCGACTACTCTGAAATGAAATGGCGAATAAGCCAATCATCGATAAGAAGACACTGATAACACTACAGGCTCCAATTAATTGGAGGTATTTTTTATTTTCCTGATGCAGGAATTCATAGCGGTCTCCAATGGTTTCCATATTTAGGGGATAATCAGGAATAAGCTTCTTCCAGGTTTTCGCAATGGCAACTTGAGCTTGTGCAAGTTGATTTTCCGATGCTTTCACTATCAGGTGTAGTCCTCTCGGATCATAAGCGATTAAAGCAGGTTCAACCAACGATTTTAAACTGGAATAATGAAAATCTTTTACAATGCCTGTCACAATTTTATTTTCCATTCCCGGAAGTCCTTTCCCGATCAGGTTTTGATCTGAAAACAATCGGGCGAACGATTCGTTAACCAGGCATTTATTTTTATCCGATTCCGGATTTCCTGAAAACCCGGTTCCTTCAACAATCTGGATTCCAAGCGTAGCGATATAATTTTCGTCTCCAGTAAATCCTGAAGGAGAATACTCTTTTTCAACACCATTTTCATTATAGTGTAATAAAAACATGAAGTGTTCCAGAACCGGCGATGCGCCTGCAATTGAAACCATTCCAACCGAAGAATTAGTCCTCAGTTCTTCCTTAAAAACAGATACTCTACTGGCATACTGAGCTGGAATTTTAACCTCAAAAACTTGCTTGTCGATACCAATTGGCTTTTGGGTAATATAGCTTGTTTGCTTGACAATGATGATGGAAAAAATAATGAGCACAAGAGAACTGGCTAGTTGAAATATATTGAAAGCAGGCATTTGAACTCGTTTACCTATTTGATTGCCTCCCGGTTTTAAGGCATTAAGATATTTGTTCTTGCGGATTCGAAAGACAACAAACAATAAGGTAATGATTAGGAGAACTGCAACAACCTCAGAAAGAATCAGGATTTGCTTTGGGTTAAATATAAATCCAGATGTAATGTTTGTGCTCGTCAAGTGATTGAAAAACGGAACCATCCAAAGCATCAAAATCAGACTTAAAAGAAACGAAATGCCAACCACAATCAGGCTTTCGACCATAAAATTGATTACAAAACCAAATTTTGATCCGCCGTTTACCCGCTGTACGGCATAAGCCTTGTTTTTTTCGATCAGGTTATTATTGACCAATCCGAGGTAATTGAACGACGCAATACCGATAATCACCAATCCAATCACAAGGGCGATCCACAAATCAGTTTTATCGCGGCTGGCTTCGAAGCTTATATGCCGTGACGTGTCGAAATAAGTATCCTGAAAAGGTTTCAGGGAATATTGACCGGGTGTTCCGTCGTTAATCGAAGGAATGGCAGCCTTGTTCGATGCAAGAAGCTTATCAAGCTCCTGCGGCTTGGCGCCACTGGCCAATCTGACAAAGCAACGGCTGTTCTTTCCTTTTGTTGGACGAACCATATCAAATCTAATTTGAGTATTTTCAACAGGTTTCCTGAAAACCCCCGTTACCATCATCGGTTCTTCTTTTTCGCCATTCACCAATGTGATAATTTGCCCGACAGCATTGCCTGTTCCGAAGTACTTTTGGGATAAATCTTCCGAAATAACCAGACTATTCTCGGCTTCCAATGTTGTTTTAGGATTATTCGTCAGAAGCTGATAACTAAAAAAGCCGAAGAAATTTTTGGAAGCGGCAATGACTCCCGGACGATCATAGTAGGTTTCGTTGTTTACTACCACCTTTTGTGCTGAAGCTGGACTCACTCTACAGTAATCTTCAACCTGAATAAAATTGTCTTTGATATATTCAACCGAACCTTCACGACATAGATACGTTTGTTGACCTTTGCCTTTGTTGAACAGATCGTCGCATCTTAGGGCATACATCTGTTCTTTCTGCTTGTGAAAAGCATCGGTATTCAATTCGCGGTTTATAAACAGAGTAATGAGGTTCACACATGCCATTCCTATGGCCAGACTAATAATGATGATGCCTGTGTTCAACTTTTGTCTGAAGAGGCCTCGGATAATGATGTTTATTTTTATCATGATGTATTGATTTTACTTTTTTTCTGCTTTGATACTTTCAAGTCTGCGCTTTAAAAACTCTAAATTTCCGGTTTTAAAGTGTACAGCAAGCTCCACTGCTTTTTCATATGATTTAACCGCGAGATCAATATTTCCAGCTCTTAAATACCCCTCTGCAAGATAATTGTACGCATCAGGTGAATCAGGGAATCTGCGGGTATTTTCCCTAAAAATATTCATAGCTTCATCCTGTTTGCCAGTGCGCAAAAGTCCCCACCCAATAGTATTGAAAGTGCTTACGTCCGGGGAAATCCGGTATCCATATCTTTCTGATTGATTAGTATAAAAATCGTCGATTGCTCTTATTCCACCAGCCATCAGTTTGTCAGTATCATATTTCCAGCCATCGAAAATAAATTTCAACCCGTTAATGAGACCAATAGTTGCGCCGCTACCATGGTCTTCATTTTCCAGATAGTCGAATTTCCACCTCAGATCTGCGGATGATTTCAGCTTTAAAATTGCTGCAAAAGTATGAGCGTCTCCAACAGTGGAAGGAACTTCATTTCCCCCAACGCTGAAATAAAACTGTTTGTATTTCAGGTTTATGCCTGCAAGTTTTTCCTCTGCTATTTTCATAAGCAACCCGTCATCCCAGTAAAGAGAAGGACTAAGTGCAATATAGGCACTGAACATATTGGTGCGCGACAGGAAAGCGTGAGTTACGCAAAGTCCACCCTTTGAATGACCTGAACAGATTCGGTAAGGAAGAGTACGGTAGTTTTTTTCGACAAAGGGGAAAAGCTCTGTTTCAACAAATGAGAGGAATTTATCAGACTCGCCCACTTTTTCATCAGGCCGATATACTTTTAGTTCATCGTCGTCTTTTTTATTATACCAGGGTTCCGCTGGAGACAGGCCTCTTCTATACTTGGGCTTTGATGGAAACATATCTCTTGAAGGGTTGACCTCTTGAATAACAACAATGATCATTTCGGGACACACATTATAGGCAGATAAATAATTTACCACTCCTATAACCCCAGTCGATCCATCCAAGACATACAGAACCGGATATGAATCCATCGATTCTGCATAGCCGGAGGGAATGGAAACGGAAATGGTACGTTCCTCTCCAAGTACTGTCGAGTTTATACTGATTCTTTTCGCAATAACTACATCATCAGCGCTTTGTGAGTAAGTCATTTTCGATAGGAGTAAAATGAATAGGATCAATTTAACTACTTTCATGAGTTTTCAGTTTTAAAACGGACGTAAATTATTTATTCATTATTCCAGAGCCCCAAATTTCCAAAAGGGGGTCTTTGAGCCGGATATCGTTTCGCAAATACACGCAGGGCGGGAGTGAACCGATGAACTTCCTACGAAGAATTGCTTTTCAAAATTCTAATTTCCAGTCAACGAAGCACAGAAACCCGGTTTGCGGATATTTATTGTTGTGTACAGTGCTTGGTTATTTTTTCATTACAATATAAGCTGTTAGTAATTTACCCTCAATCCGCAACGCTTTACAAATAACCAATCCATTATTTGTCAACATGCTTTTAAAATCTTGAAAGCTCCATTTATTAACAACCTTAAATCCACTAATAAAACCAATTACTGTCGCTATAATTTTGCTTTTGGTATTTTCACCAACACAGAGTGTAGGGGCAATAAAAATTCCATCGTCTTTCATTACTCTTTTGATCTCTTTTATAGGCTTTTCCGGTTCGTAAAGTAGATGGAATAAGTTAGAAGCGATCACTATGTCAAACGATTTATCTGGGAACGTCAAATTATATGAATCCTGAATTTGAAAATCTACGTTTTCAATTTTTGATTTTTTCAATTTTTGTTTGGCAATACGAACCATCTCGGGTGAAATGTCTGTTGCAATTATAGAAGAGACTTTTGAGTGAATTGAAAAAGGAATAATCCCTGTTCCAGTTCCTATCTCAAGAACATTGTGACTTAAGTTTAGGTCTGAATCAATGTTCTCAAGAATAGTCTTATATGTTTTTCTGAAAACTTTATCTATGAAAGAGTCATAGAAGTTTGCAAACCTATCCCAAAATTTTCTTTCTTTTTTCTGTCGATTATTCATATGCTTATGATGTATTAGATGGTCTTTGCATTGTACACAACTATTTCCTTTATCCATCATTAACTATTGCTCCCAGTTCTCCCCCTTAGGGGGAGCTACCAGCCTGCCGGCGTGGCAGGGAGGGGGCTTCCTACTCATACCTCAACGCCTCCACCGGATTCCTTGTTGCGGCTTTCCAACTTTGCCAGCTTACGGTTAGTAGCGCAATTCCAAGTGCCAGCACACCTGCGAGGGCAAAAATCCACCAACTCAGGTTGGTTTTGTAGGCAAAGCTTTCGAGCCATTTGTTCATGGCGTACCAGGCAACGGGCGTGGCAATTACAAAAGCAACGACTACCCACTTTACTAAGTCCCGGTTGAGCATGGTTAATATTTCAGAAACACGTGCCCCATTGACTTTGCGGATGCCGATTTCTTTAGTGCGGCGTTTGGCAATATGCGTTATCAACCCAAACAGGCCAAGGCATGAAATAAAAATTGAAAGAATGGAACAGAACCCAATAAGCCTGCTGAATGTCACCTCCGATTTATACAGGCTCGCATACGATTCGTCCAAAAAATGATATTCAAAAGGTATGTCGGGCGATATTTCAGCCCATATTTTCTGAACGCTTTCAATTGAGTTCTCAAAATCTATCGGGTTTATTTTCATGTTGATAATACCAATTCCGCAGACCTTGGGTGCGTACCATAACAAAGATGGTTCAATGGTTTTATGAAACGATTCAGCATGAAAATCATTCATTACCCCGATAACTTTTGCTTTGATATTTGACGACATCGTGATTTCTTTATCGATGGCAGGATCCAATCCAAACTCTTTTGCCATGGTTTTATTAATTATCACACTGCGGTACTTATCGCTCTTGGTGTCCCAGGAGAAATTTCGGCCTTCACGTAAATTAATATTCATTGTTTTCACAAAATCAGGATCGACGGTTAATACTTTAAATGATTTTGTTTCGCCATTAAACTCACTGTTGATTTCCATATTAAATCCGTTGCCGAGTTCCATGCTTGAAGCCGTAATATCAGTGATTCCAGGATGTTCAAGAACCTTTTGCCTGAACAGGTCATACTTGTCTGCAATTTGTTTGTTCGGTTGGATACTGATCACATTTTTATCATTAAAACCGAGATCTTTTGATTTCAAAAAATCTACCTGTTTTTGTATGAGTATGGTACTCGATATCAGGATTATTGCAATCAGAAACTGAAGAATGACCAATCCATAATTGAATATCGAACCTTTTTTCGTGTTCGTACTCTCATTTCTGATGATCTTTAAAGGTTTAAAAGATGAAAAGTAGATGGCTGGGTATGTTCCCGCTATAATTCCAATGAGTATAGCTCCTGCAAGGAGTAACGGAATAATCAGAGGCTGCCCCCAATAATCGATAGAAAGCCGTAACCCGATCAGTTGGGTGGCCAATGGCTTAATGAGTTCAGCCAGTAGTATTGCTATGATTACAGCAAAAAGGCTAACAACCAGGGTTTCAACCATAATTTGACTGATGAGCTTTATTTTGCTCGATCCCAATAGCTTTCGAACGCCAATTTCTTTTGCACTGGCTGGAAATTTAGCAATGGTAAGGTTTACAAAATTTATAATGGCGATAGCAACAATTAGCAATCCGATACCCGCGAGCAGATAGATGAACGAGCGTTTATTGTTGTTGTGAAACGGAACTTTATTCAGCGCAACAAGGCTTAACGAACTTACTATATCGGAGTTATTAGTCTTTAGTTTTTCAGATTTCGAAATCCAAAAGGTATTGACTTTTTGTTCAAATTCATGAATATTGGTTGCATTGTTAAGGAGAATATAGGTGTCATATCCCCAGTTATACCAATCGTCGTTCACATCGCTCCCGTTTGGCTTCATCAACGATAAAGAACTAAACGATGCGAGTCCGTTGAAATTTATAGATGAATTTGCCGGAACATCTTCAATTACCGCAGTTACAACATAGTTCTGGTTATATCGCCCCCTTTCATCAATTGCCCCAATCGTTTTTCCAATTGGGTTAAGGTTTCCGAACAATTTACTGGCTGTGTTTTGAGTGAGCACAATTGTGTAGGGCGATTTTAATGCAGTTTCAAGATTTCCATACACAGAATTAAAACTGAATATGTTGAAGAATGAACTGTCGGCGAAAACAATGTTTTTGATAGTAATGCTCTTCGGATTTATAGCAGTTCGATCTGTTAAAGTGACTTTTTCGCCAAATCCATAATTGCGGTCAAGTCGGGTAATATTTTTTATTTCGGGGAACTGATTATGCAAAAGATGTCCGAGTGGCGCGAGTGTTGAGAAATCCTTATCTAAACAAACCTTGTATATATTATCCGAATTCTTATGGAAGTTATCGTAGCTCAACTCATTGGTTATGTACGACATTATTAGGATAAACGCAGAAATGCCAACTGCCAATCCTAAAATATTAATTATCGTATGCTGTAAGTTTTTACGAAGGACACGAAATGTATTTTTCAAATAGTTCATAGCTGTGTGTTTATAGTTTTATCTTATTTATTCATACCTCAAGGCTTCCACCGAGTTCCGGGTTGCTGTCTTCCAACTAACCGTCAACAAAGTAATGCCCAGAGTCAGCAAACCTGTTTTCGTATAGATTCAGCAACTTCGCAAAGATTTTCAAAGATTGAATTTACCATAAACCGTACCACAATCACAATACACTGTTTTTCAATACACTAATTTCTTAATTCAATATCAGGTTGTCAAACTTTTTTACGATATAGTGTATAATTCTTAGTCATCATTTTATACAAGCATGAATAAAAAGGCTAAGTCCGCTTATCCATGGTGTTCCTGTCAAAGGCCACCAGGTTAAACATTTCGCGCATCCGGCTTCTGATCCGGTTGCCGTAGATCTCCTCCAACTCTGATGCAGAAAGGTTGGTGGTGATGTGTGTTAGCATCCGTTTTGAAATGAAAAGATCGTAACGGTTCAGCAATATTTCGGCCATTACGTTGCATTCGTTGCCGTAATATTTCGGGGTTTGTTCCAATCCCAGATCATCAAAACAATATACTTTGGGCAGGAAAGGCATATTGGCATATCGAACAAATGATCCTTTGCTGTAATGGTTGATCACTGCAAACCCGTCTTTTTCAAACTCAAAGCTGATTTCTCTTGTTGGCTTGACTTGGTATTGGGTCTCTCGTGGGAAAAAGTAGCTGACCAGCTGCATCAGGCTTGTTTTTCCACAGCCTATTGGGCCTGTCAGGAGGATTCCTTTTCTCAGACTGATGCCGTGATTCGTAGCATTTTCATGGTCCCCGATGGCGTAAACCAGCAGCTTGTAAATCAGCTCGAAGTCTGATTCAGCTAGTGAAAAATGGTTCCCGAACAGGATCTTGCCCCGCTCGTCCATCCATTGCAGGCTGGCCGGGAAGCTGAAATTGAATACTCCGCCGCGATAATCAGCGATCTGCTCATAAGGGTTCAGAATAATTTTTGTTGACGGTGACGCTAAGTTTGCTAGTCCCGACTTGATTGGGTTCTCGTTCATCTGGTTTAAAACTTTGGGTGTTCATCCATTTCCGGGCAACGGCCTGCCAGGAAAGTATTTTCATCTGATCCCCGGTCTTCCAGCCTGACGACTGGTAGTGGGCGTAAAACTTCTGCGCCTCGCTGCGCGGAAACTGGTTCTGTTCAAAAAATTGTTCAACTTCGGATAAATCCGGAACCGGAGATTTCTCATCCGGAGGATTTTCGGAATTGGTCGTTCTAAATCGTTTTTGTTTTTTTTCGTTTTCATCAACATCAAATTTTTGATTTCTTCTGACTGACTCTTCTTCTTGTTTGTTTTTGTTTAAACTGTTTATAAAAGGTGTATCAGTTCCTGTATTCCTTGCTGTATCATTTTTGATACCGGCACCTTCAATTTTGTCGCTTGCAGTATTCCTTGCAGTATCACTTTTGAGATCGCTGGAAATACCGGTATCACATGTAGTATCAGTTCCTGTATTTCTTGTAGTATCATTTTCAATACCGGTATCAGTTCCTGTATCGGTTGCTGTATCATTTATGAGATCGCTGGAAGTACCAGTATTCCTTCCGGTATCGGTTCCTGTATCACCAGCGGTATCATTTTCGATACCGGTATTCCTTGTTGTATCAGTTCCGGTATCACTTGCAGTATCAAATCTGATACAGGTGACCCGGCTGCCTGCATGTATATTGGATGAAGGGATGTATTGGATATACCCCCACTGGGAAAGTTCCTTCATGCACCGGGCATAAGTATTGACCGAACCCAGACGTGACATATCCATTGTTTCTGTCCGACTAATGACAAACTGTTCACCAAACCGGTCTGCATTCCACTGCTGGAACAAGGAAAAATACAGGCTGATGTGATAGGATGACATGCGCTTGTCTTCAGCCAGCCGTGCAAAAAAGCCGTTCAGGTGCCTGATGTAGTTCATCGCTTCAAATCGAAGCTAAACTTTTTTTGTTTCTGGGTGGGCTCCAGCATTTTCCGGATATCCTCGTAATCGTAAAACATCTGTCCCCCAATTTTAGTAAACGGAAGGGTTCCGTTTATTCGAAGGTTCTGAAGGGTTCCAGGAGAAATACTTAGTAGTTTTTTTACTTCGTAGGACTTTAACCATTTTTTGGCGGGCTGACCACGTTGCTCGTTGAGCATCTTTCTGAACTCAGTAAGTAATTCGATCTTGAATTCCCGGAGGTCGTCTGTTGTAATAATTTCTGATGGCATAACGTTTAGTTTTGAATGATACATTTTGAATGCCTCCAAAAATCAAAATTTCAGAACGATTCTTTTCCCAAGGTGTACCCAAGTTGGGTGTTTTATATAGTTAAATAATTTATAGTTTAATCATTTTATCTGATCTATTTTGATGTAATTTGATCAGGACATTGTTAATCTGTCGTTCCGGATTAATTGAACTTGATCGAATTTGGTTGGATTTACTAAAGACGATATTTTCTTTAAAAAAGTGAGAAAAGCATAGCTCATTGCTGATAATGGGAATGGGTAGGATCATTCAAGAAAATTAGAGATAACAAATTGAGCAAGAAGCCAAAAAATTTGGTTGAAATGGATAACGTTTTTCTTTTTAACGACTAAAAAAATGGGGAGGCTTTGCCTCCCCATTTTCAGAACTTGATCTGGATTTCAACTTCCTTGATCCGTTCATCCAGAGTCGTTTTGATTTCTTCCATCACAGCGGATACTACCGGAGTAGTAGATGTTTTAAACTCTTTTCCAGATGCATCCCGCAGGAATACTGTTGCACCCAACCCGTCAGCTCCCAGGGAGAAGGTTTGCAGGTTTCTTCTGGTTTCGGTGAGCTTGCGCCACTTCTCAATGAGCATGCTCAAATCTTCCACTTTCTGGATGCGCTTTTCCAATGAAGGAACTTCAATAACTTCTTTTTCATCTTTCTTTACAACTTCCAAAGAAGTTTTAGGTTGTTCTACAATCTCAGCATCGAGTTTTTTAGCTGCATTATTCATATTAGAGTACTCCTGCCCTGGAGATTTGTATTGGCACCCTTCGATGTAACTCAGGGTATATCTGGCACGCCGGTTAAAATTTCGGCATACCGGACATTGAGCTGTCACGGATCAGGTCAACGGGGTGCATGTCAGTTTCATGCCCGAAATGGGCAATCCATGAAACTGAACGCATCCGAAGGACAGTTGCCATTGAAAAGCAACTGCCCCTTTACCGTTCCATGAAGCGATCAATAACTTTGCTCGCAATTTTAAATGGAGTGATTTTACCTGATAAAAAATTGAACGAACAAAAAAGGGGCATCGCCCCTAGAATTCAAACATTAACTGCTGAGTTACTTTAGTTACTGGTGTTTGTTGGGTAATGAGTTCCTGTTTCTTTTCAGGTAGCCTTAAAACCATGTAGCTTTCTGTTTCGGTGATTTCCCCGATATACGGAACTCCCTTCTCGGGGTGAAGTTCGACTCGCCAACCAGCATAAAAGCGGTTCATCAGGGTATCCATCCAACAAACTTCTCCCAAAAGCCCATTCAGGCAAAGGTTGATCAAACACATCATTGCACAGGTGCGGTCAATATCAGCCCCGAAGAATAACGAGTTTCGGCTTATCTTTGCTGCTGCTAGCAACATCCTTCCTGAGCCACAACAACAATCAGCAACCCTTTCCCCAAAACCTGCTGGGTTCAATATCCGGGCCATCATATCGCATATTGGCTCCGGAGTGAAAAATTGTCCATTCCTTCCATAGCTTAGATATTCCATGTAAAAGTCACCAAAGCCATCTTTAAGACCTTCGCCGTTATTATCCATCTCGACTACTAGCGCTCCGAAAGCCTCAGCCATCAGGTAGGCATCCGGTTTCTCATAATTACGGACAATCTCATGGTAGCGATCTTCCTTTGCTCCCAATGATAAAGCGCAAACTACCATTTCCAAGAAATCATCGAATACGGAATGCAAACCATATTTGTATCCGATTTGCAGGATATACTGTGAAAAACTTTTAAACTGTTCCATATCTTGAATCTTTACTTGTTTCTAACTGTGAAATTTTGAGCTAAAAAAAGGCGAAGGCTAAACTGCCTCCGCCAAATTATCAACCAAAGCGGCACTTGCCGCCTGGTTGGGATGGACCTGATGTTCCAGTATATAATCAACAGCCTTCTGTGCCTGTGAAGAAGCAATCAGCAACATCTTTTTATCTTCCTTGAATTTACCAATCCAACTTTTGATGTAGGCTGCACTGTTGTCTATCGTGGCATTCTGGATACCGGTCATGTAGCACAGGTAGGCGGCTCCCAATTCGGCAACCAGTTCTTCCTGGCTGTAATCCTGAGAACCGAACTTGTGATCCGACAGCTTTTCATGCCTCCCGGTTCGGTTGATATGCCCTGTCGAATGGACCAGTTCATGGTAAAGTGTCGAATAATACTGCTCGTCCCGGAAAAAAGTCCGTGGATTTGGCATCCCGACATAATCACCAGTTGGTGAGTAAAAAGCGTGTGACTGGTCAAGCCTGATTTCCGGGCTATCGTACCAAAACTCGATTAACTGCTCTGCATCGCCAATCGGATCAAATACGTGGTCATGAGCTTCAGTCGCGGGGATCTTACTTTCATCAATTCCTTCAGTTTGTTTCAGGTTAAAAACGGTGTAATACCGAAGTAAGGGGATGTGATCAATACTGCCGTCTTTTTCTTCCGTATCCAGCAGTTTCCAGAACACGACCGGGAAACCTTTTTCACCTTTCAAAACATGCCCACCCAATTCTTTGATCTGGTTGAAGGTAAGAAAGAAAGGAGAACCAAACTTATCGGCCACAGTAAGCAGCAACCAGAAATTAAATCCGCGGTAAGCTTTTTTGTGGACCATGTTTTGCGGAAACCCAGTTTCAGCTTTCCAGGGCATCTGCCAAGGGACAACACCTGCTTCAAGGCGTTCAATAATCAGGTTGGTAACCATTTCATAAATGTCGAATGAAGTATTCATGGGAAAGTGCCGATGCCTTTCGGACTTATTTTGGCTCCCTTGGATTTAACTAAGGAAATATCAGGCACGCCGTTAAACTTAAATTTTTGGCGTACCAACATTGAGCTGTCACGGATCAGGTCAACGGGGTGCATGTCAGTTTCATGCCCGAAATGGGCAATCCATGAAACTGAACGCATCCGAAGGAAACGAGCCATGAAAAGCGAGTTCCCCTTTACCGTTCCGGGAAGCGATCAATAACTTTGTCGGAAATTTGAGTGTAACACATAACCTTATAACACAATTTTGTTAACTGACTAAGCACGAACAAAAAAGGGGCAAAAAGCCCCAATCAGTCTATAATGGATTTCCATTTCCGGCATAAACATCTTCGTCTGCTGCTGCCGAAAGAAAACTGCGGTATTCCGGTTCTCCGCAATCCGAGCACAATAAGGTTTGTGTTCGTGGCCAATAATAAGCTATGGTTCCTTTGGGTAGGCGAGTTTGGCACTTCGCACAGCAACTGGGATAACGGACAACAATTTGTCTTGGATCATCTTTATATCGCATAATAAATACCTCCTATGATTTTGTTTTAGAAAATTATTTGCTTGGATTCACTAATCTTCGTTTGGTTTCATGATGAAAATGGCAGGTGACGGATCGTCGAAATCCTGTGCCTGAATGACAGCTTTGAGAGTAACCAACCGGTTAAAACGATTCTCAGGCGTTTCAAGCTTTTCGTTGGGTTCCCAGTTACCTTCATCTGGCAGATAGCTGATAAAATCATACTGTAAAAAATTGGAAGAAACGTTCCGGGCATGAAACGCAAACATATACAGCAAATCCCAAAGGCGACCTGAAAGGTTTTGAAGCTGCTCCATTCCTTTAGGAACTTCAACGTACTTGTCCCATACAGCACTAGTCAGGTAAACAGGAAATTTAATGCCTGCTTCTTCGGAAGCCTTGCTGTCAACTTTTACCAGAAAGCCATCTACCACAGCTTCTTTGGTCGAATACGTGGAAACAATTTCCCATTCGTTTGAATCTTTCATTGATTTTGCTGCTGCCCTACAGACTTATTTTGGCACCTGGCTCGCCGGTTAATTTTGAACCGTGAACCATTGAGCAGACAGGATTCTAGTCAAGGGCAAATGTCACAAAACAGAACGTTCGCTGAGCGCGAAGCTGTGGAGGGGCGTTCGGTTTTTGAACGAGCGCGAAGCGTGGCGAGGTGATCCGTTCCCTGAGTAGCCGATAGGCGTACCGAAGGGAAAAGGATTACCGAAGCCACCCTTGACTTTTCCAGGATGCGTAAATACCTTTGTGATAAATTAAGTGAGAGTAGTACTTCTCTAAATTTTGTTTAGAAAGAGAACTAAAATAGAAACTTTATGCAAGATGAATACTTTTCTTTTACGTCATCTTCTGAACGCAAAAAACCCCAGTCAATGACCAGGGTTTTCAAATTTCACCTCTATAACAAAAGAAAAGCTGCATTAATTCTTTTTACTGTGATAAAAAATCTACCCTAAATTAACGATAATATTTGACAAAAACAGTCAATATTTTTTTGATTTGTATATTGACCTGCTCCATAATCCGAATGATGAAATCCTACGAATTGCTGCTATTTATGACTGAGGCTTCATCAATTTTTCAATGAAAATCTTATTTCTCAATATTGCACGTTTGAGAAGAGTGGAATATTTTAAGACCTCAGTGTATAAGGAACCGTCATTTTTTCCAGATTCATCCGGTATTTTCTTTGAAGGACGAAATTGATAATCAAAATGATACGAATCTAAAAAGTCGCCATCAAAGGCACGGACTTCTTTCGCATTTATTCCTTCACCAATTAAATACCCATAAAAAGTAACAATCTGAAAATCTTCGTTCGTGAAATTTCTAATCAACGAAGCATATCTGTTAATTTGATTTAGGTGAACCGAAACATTTACATTTGGGTTCTTAAACTCTATAATTATACATTTACCCTCATCTGGGAATAACAGAATGTCTGGCTTTTTGATTTTTCTATTTTCTCCTAAAGAATTTAGATATTCCTCCTCTTCTTGCGTAAATTCAGTCTTCAAAAGCTTCTGTCCATCAATCTCGATTTCATTAAGTCGATACTCTGAATTCCCTTTAAAATATATAAAATCTTCATTAATAAGCCAAAGATCACTATCCTCTGGATTGTCTGAACTTTGTTGAAATATGAGGTTGTGCAATAATTTTTCGTCGATATTTCGTTCTTCAGCTTTCTGAATTTCCAATTGCTTTTTCAGGATCTTGTCGAAAAGATCTAAAACAAGTTTCCGCCTGGCAACATAATGAGTTAATGCGGTACGATTTTGTAATGGAATTGCTTTAACGAGTTCGTCAATTTGATCTTTTAATTCATTATCATAACTTGATGATGCAGGATTCAGTTCTTCTATAACTTTTACTTGTTCTTTTAAAAATGCATCTCCCTTTGCTGTAATTTTTGCGTCAGCCTGATAAACTTTTTCAAGAATCTTATCATCCGTATCGTTTAGTCCTATTTTAATCGATTTTAGTGTTTCATTGTTGAGCAGAAACATTTTTTGAAGTTTATCAACATCATGCTGCTTCTGTTCTTTTTTGATCCTGATTTCCTGGTAAAGCTCTTCTATAACCCGATTTGCAGTTTCCTGAATATCATCTAATAAAACTACTTCTTTTTGAAATAGTGGTTGGTTGAAATTCTTTTTAAACTCTTCCTTCGTTGGTATATTTAGTTCTCCTCTGGTATCCCCGTCCATTTTGTCAATATAATCTCCAGATAATAAAAACAAATACCTTTGATCATCTATCTGATCTTTATGCAATAAGGAGTTTAAGCATATCTCTTTGGCAATTTGACCTTTACTTGTTAGCATTAAGCCATTCTTTTCAAGCTTAAACGATGAAATCACAAACGATTTAAGATTGAGAGTTTCTTTTTTAGCTGTTCTTTCTATTTCCGATCCATCAAATGAAAGCTTGCTGTATTGAATTGAAATATCCTTATCCTGATCGTGTTCCGGAATATCAGCAGAGGTTATTTTTTCTTCATTAACCACCTTGCCATTTAATAAATACTGGAGTTCTATTAAAGGTAAATTTTCCCTATTCTCACAGAAATACGCTAAATAATGGCTTACCAGATTTTCTTTTAATTCCTGAACTGAAAGGCCAGTAAAAAATTTGGCATCCTTTTTTGACAGAGGGTTTTTAAAGGAAAGTGTAGTATAAGATGATTGCGCATCAATCTCATTGATTTCATCAATTCGAATTATTGCATTTTTATCCAAATACGCCTTTGATTTTGATAAAGAAAACTTTAGCTGCCTGTATCCTGTTTTAGAACTTCCATCCTGATATACACTCTCGTAGATTACCTTATCAAAGAAATGCAAAAATTGGATTCTTCCTGACCCTTTATTTGAAAACCCCTTGCTAATATCATTTAAGGCTATTAATCGTCCAAATTCTTTTTCGTTAAATCCAATTCCGGAATCTTCAATTATAATCTCCTGAAATTCGTCTCCACCTTCATCAAAGGAGTACAAAGTTTCATTAAAAACGAGCTTTATCGTTATTTTACCAGCGTCAGAATCTTGACATTCGAGCTGTTTTATTTTTATTGCTTCCAATGCATTTGTAAACGCTTCAAAGATGGATTGCAATTGATTTTCCGACTTATTTACTTTGGGTAAAGTACCGGCATAATTGATACCAACTCCTGATATGAATCCTTTTTTTAACATCTTATAAATCTCCTTTAAACGCCCAATCAAGTAAACTCGATTTCAGGGCTTTAAGATAAGTGAGCTTGGATTGTTGCTCCTTTATTATTTTTGAATTTACCTCTTTTATCATTTGAATGTGATTAATAATCCTTTCTTGGACTTTAACATCAGGAACAGGAACATCCAGGTTTTCAATCATTGATTTGGTAATAGCTTCTCTCGTTGCACCGCCACTTGAATTGAAAAGCAATTTTGATTTAGTCTCGGGACTAATCAAATACGCTTGTAAAAAATGAGAATTCAGTATTTTTGTAGGCCGTATTATTGAAACATGTTGATTCACCCTTGCCGGTAAAATTGATTCATCAACAATGGAACATCTGGCAACGGATGCACCAGTAATATTGAGTAGTACATCATCTTTTTCAATAGCCACATTAGCCAATTTTTTAGCCTGTTCATCATCAATAAAAGCCAATCCATTATGCCTGAATTCTCCGTCATGAACATTCATACTTCTAATCAGAGAAATCCCAGATGTTTTGTATGAGTCATGACCTCCTCTTGGTGTTGCTCCACTACCAATTTTTGAAGTTATTAATTTCAGCTTTTTGAATTTCCATTTGGTTTCTGCATCCCGAAATACCTCTTCCAGCACACTCGCCATCAATGCTTTTGTATGTTTGATGTTTTCTTCGAGCAGGGCAATGCTTTTGTCGATGCGGTCAAACAGGGCATCGAGCTTGGATACAATACGGGTTTGCTCGGAAAGGGGGGGGAGCGGAATTTGAATTGCTTTTAAATCATTAATGGATAGATTTGGCTGATTCAATGATTTAGATTTCTCTTGAATGTAATTGTATGCAACGCTTGATGTAAGAAAATAATAAATGAAACTATTCATATTATTTTTTGATTTTATGGCCGCAACACGTTGATTTAATAATGAATTATCATACGACTTTGGGACAATAGCAACCTTTAATCCATCGTTAATTATTGAACGTGTTAATGCAATAACAAGATCGTTTGTATTAATTCGGAATGAAGAAAATTTATCATCATATTTCAAAGGCAATCGATCATCATTTACTATCTCGATAAATTTTTGTACCCCAACATTAGTAATCTTAATTGTTTTGTAAACTCCTTCTTTACTAAAGTCATTGCTAGGAAAGGCATACCCAGAAACCACCTTAGAGATAATATCAAGTCTTTTATAATTCCACCCCTTTGGCAATTTATTCATTGTACCCTTCCTCCAAAATTTGTTCAACTTCGGCCATCAGGCGGGCAATTTCAGTATCGTTCTTTTTGATGTGTGCCATGATTTCACGCGGTGGCAGGTGGTCAATATCGGTTTGGGTATTAGGGTTTTTGGCCGAAATATCCGTATCCACAATGTCAGCAACCTTTAGCAACCAGGAATTTGCAGACAATGCCCGCGTCGCTGACAGTTCAACAAACTCTTGTAATTGCTCGTACTGTATCGGTTTGTTTTTGGTAAGCTTTTGTTCAGGATTACACTCGTAATACCAGATTTCGGTGGTTGCCCCGGTGCGGTCGAAAAACAGCACATTGGTTTTTACGCCGCTGTAAGGTAGAAAAACGCCTGCCGGAAGGCTCAAAATGGTGTGTACATTAAAATTGGCCAGCAACTCTTCTTTTACATTTTTAAAAGCGTTACCGGTCTGAAAAAGAATACCTTCTGGTACTACAATAGCCGCCTTTCCTCCTTTTTTCAGGCTTTTCATAAAATGTTGCAAAAACAACAGTTCGGTGGCATTGCTCTGTATCGGGAAATTCTGTTGAATTTGTGGTTTTTCTTTTCCCCCGAATGGCGGATTGGCTACAATAATATCGTATCGGTCTTTTTCCTGTATGTCGCGAATGTTGGCTGTAAGCGTGTTCTGCTTTAAAATATTGGGGCTCTCAATGCCATGCAAAATCATGTTCATCACGCCCATGGTGTATGCCAGTGGCGTTTTTTCGTTGCCAAAAAAGGTATTCTCGTGCAAAAACTGCCATTGTTCGGTCGATAGTTTGTTCCGGTACTTGTTAATGATGTAATCAAATGCTTCGATCAGGAAACCGCAACTACCGGCAGCGCCGTCGTAAACCGTTTGTCCGGGCTGTGGTGCAAGGGCTTCAACTACGGCCTTAATTACCGCTCGCGGGGTGTAAAATTCGCCCGAGTTACCACCATCGTTTCCCATTCCCTGCAACAGGTTTTCGTACACATGCGACAACTCAAACAATTCGTCCTGCGACTGGAAATTCAGCGTGTCGATAATATCGAGCACCTCGCGCAAAGTGTGTCCACTAGCTATGCGGTTATCCAGAAACTCGAAGATGTTCCCGATTTTGTATTTCACCGATTTCAGATCGCTTAGGCTATTTTTAAAACCTTTCAGATAAGGAAACAATTGCCCGTTTACAAACTGAGTCAAATCTCCTCCGGTCTTGGATGTTTTCACATCTGGCTTTCCTTCTTCTGTTTTTGGGCAAGCCCAATGGTTCCAACGATATTCATTGGAAATAATCCGCTCATATTTGGTATTGTTGAGCAAAGCTTCGCCTTCTTTCTCCTCTTCAAAGTCGTTCAGGAATTTGAGAAATAAAATCCACGAAATCTGTTCGGTATAGTGCATAGCTCCGCTTATACCATCATCGCGGCGCAGGATATCGGTGATCCGATCTATTTTTTGTTGAAGTTCCATTCTGAAATTTATGGGTTGATTAATTGTGACCTGTACTTTTATCGGTTATTTTACCAATAAAAGGTATTTATGGGTATTAGAGCCGATAATTACAACGGACTCACTAAAACTCCGATTAATACTGCAATAGAAAAACTCAACAGCGTGCCTACCAAAACATACTCGTTTTTATCAGTAGAAGTAAAACGAAGGATTGATTTTGCTGCAATAATAAATCCAACGGCTGTATATTGACCCGAAAGAACCAACACCAAAACCAGAAACCGTTCAACTATGCCTATCAGCTTACCCGCATTTGGCAAGCTTTTATCTGGATTTTCACCTGATTTATCTTCCGGAGTTGAGATTGAATAAAACGATAGAATTTCCTTAATAATAATATTACCCGGCTTTGCACATAGAATAAAACCGGCAATAATTGCTATATTTTTTAGAGGAACGTTTATTTCAAAATTAATTTCACACCATTTGAAATAGGCTATTGAAACCAGTATAAGAATTATGAGATGAATGATTTGGTCTAAAAAGAACAGGTATTTTTTCGTTGAGTGGTCTGCCAATTTTTGAAGGAAATAACTCTTTATAACATCAATCACAAGGTGAAGGCCTGCTATTAGTAATGCAGCTTTCCAGAAACCATAGTCCAGGGACAGCAGCCAGGAAAGAATAAAAACAACCATAATATGCCATAAGTGATGCCATGATACTATTTCATTGCTTTTTCGATCGCTCCATGCTTGTGGCTGAAAAATAAAGTCGGCTAATAAATGAGCCGCAAATTGCAGAATGATAAGTTGATACAGCATTATTTTATATTATTTTCGAAATAGTTTACTGTTTTTTCAATCGCATTCCATCCAACAGCAGTTGAATGCTGACTGATGGTAGATTGATTTCGATTTAGTTTCTGGCTAATATCTTTTTCGCTAATACCAAGAAGTTTGTAGTGAAGAACCTCACATTGTTTCGAAGAGCATCTGGAAATGATATTATCCAGCAATGATATCATGGTGTCATATTTGTTTTGTTCATGCTTATCAGGACTACAAAAAAACATGCTGCTTTTAATAACGACTTTTTGTTTATCCGATGTACTCAATTCTTTAATAGCTCTTCCCGACAGATAAATTGCTTCACCATCAATAATACCATTTTTTGAATCCAGAATAGCCAGCGGTGCAACAGCCATTGCAATACGAATCCCATATTCCTTAAAGTATTTGGTTCGTTTATTACTTTTGATATTCTCTGATAATTCAAAGGATTTAACGAGTGTTTTCAGTAATAACGCGATGCGCATCGCATGAACAGGTGAATTCAATGCACATTCGATGTAATCACCTTGTATTATTCTACCAAAGAAACCATCATCCCTGTATTTCTCTGTTAAATCACTGATAAGCAACTTTATCTGCAATTCAATTTTTCTTTTATCCTCATCATTTAATGAGGTAAATGAAACTATATCTGCTGAAATGGTTGAACTGTTCATCTTGTAATTGTTTTATCGGTAAATATACCGATAAAATACATTTATCGGTATATTTACCGATATTTTATGAAGCATAAAGGTTTTCCTGCAATTTATAAAAAGCCTCAATCAGGTTTTGTGCGCTTCCAAAGACCGTTGCAGCTTCTTTGGTTGTCCCCAGATTGTTGAGTTCAATCAACGATGAAAGCCGTTCGCGTTTCAGTTCTTTGATGCCATCGGTTTCGTAGCGTTCGAGAATAAAACGTAAAAAATCCCTTGCTTTCAGGTTGGCAAATACTTCGAAAAAAGCGTTATCCTCTTTGACATGTGTGGCTCGCTGGATGCGGGTAATCAAACTACACTCGTACGAAATATGAAGAAGAACATCGAACACATCGCTGTTTTCGGCTTCAAAAATCTTTTTCAGGATATCGAGTTGCTCTTCGTCAATTCCCGATTCGGCCAGTTTAATCAGTAGTTCTTCACGGGTTTCGGGCTTCGACCACAACCTACGCAATTCGTCTTCACTTTGGTATAAATCGGGGATAAAGCCGATCAGTTTTTCAAGAAACTGCAGTGTTGTCAATGGTTTCCCGCTTTCGTCAATGTATCGGGTTTCAATGTCTAGCACTTTCAATTTCCGGCCATTCGAAAGTTCGATTACAATTTTGGGTGGTCGTGGTGGTCTAGGTGGAGGTGGTTCTTCGCCACCGCCGGTATTTCCTCCACCGCGTCCGGTGTTTCCTCCGGTTCGGGAGCCACCTTCGCCGGTTTCACCTTCGGGCAAACCGTCCCAATCAGGATCATAAAAATGGTCGGTAGCTTCTTCCGAAAAGTCGATAATGGTAAAGAAGTCTTTGCCTTCGAACAAGCGGGTGCCACGCCCTACAATCTGCTTAAATTCAACGATTGACTCTATTTCGCGAACGATGATAATGTTCCGCACGTTTCGGGCATCAACTCCGGTAGTGAGCATTTGCGACGAGGTAAGAATTACAGGAATATCGCGGTCGTTGTTCTGAAACTGTTCCAGTAAATCACGACCCGGTTTTCCTTCATCGCTGGTAATGCGTACACAATAATTCGGGTCGCTTACTTTTTTGAATTTATTAATGGCATCGCGCATGTTCAACGCATGAGGCTGATCGACACAAAAAACAATGGATTTATCCATCGGGTTGATGTTGTCGAGAATGGCTTGGGTAACCAGTTCAATTTGTTTGGGAATAATGATCACCTTGTTGAATTCCCGTTTGCGATAAACCCTCCGGTCTTCTACAGCGCCTTCCAAAACCTTGTCTGCATCAGTATAAATATAGCTGTCGATATTGGTGCGAACTTTTTTAACCTTGTAAGGACTCAGGTAACCATCGTTGATGCCGTCTTTCAGCGAATATTCATAAACTGGCTTCTTAAAGTAATTATAAGTGTCCACATTGTCATCACGCTTGGGTGTTGCTGTTAGTCCGAGATGTACAGCTGAGCCAAAATAATCGAGAATTTCGCGCCACGAACCTGCTTCGTTGGCGCTTCCACGATGACACTCGTCAATAATTATCAGGTCAAAGAAATCTTTGGGGTATTGCCTGAAATAACCATCGATATTCTCCTTTTCACTAATGGCCTGATAAATGGCAAAGAAGATAAAAGCATTGGTGGGAACGACTCCGTTTCGGGCACGGACTTCAGAACCATCAATTTTTACCAAATCCTTTTCGTACGGATCGTTAAAGGTATTGATGGCCTGATCGGCCAGGATATTGCGGTCGGCCAGAAACAATATTTTTGGGCGACGGTCGGCCTGGTCTAAATTCCATTTCACCGTCAGTAATTTGTGTACAATCTGAAAAGCAATAAAAGTCTTTCCAGTTCCAGTAGCCAAGGTCAGTAAAACTCGCTTTTTGTCATCAGCAATGGCTTCAATGGCTTTGTTCACGGCTATTTCCTGATAATACCGGGGCTGCTTGTCGCCCACCAAATAAAAAGGAACTGCAAGCAGTTGCTTTTTCAATGAAGTAAGGTTATCTACCGATTCCTGAAAAAGAGTTTCAGGCGTTGGAAAGTAGTCGATGTAATCGCCCGTTCCGGTTCTCATATCGAACTGGTAAATCTGCTCTCCGTTGGTTGCAAAAATAAACTTCACCTTGAGTTTGTCGGCATATCTAATAGCCTGTTGCAGTCCATCGGTTGGATGTTTACCCAATTTTTTGGCTTCAATAATGGCAAGGTTGGTGTTTTTATAGCGGAGCAGGTAATCGGCAAAAAGTCGTTGGCTCCGTTTACCTCCCAGAAGTTTTCTTCCGTCGGTAAAATAATGCTCGCGAATAACAAACTCTTCCCATCCACTTTCTTTTAGTTTAGGGTCAATGTGTTTGGCACGGGTGTCAGATTCGGAAAGGTGCATTTATATTTCTTGCTTTTCTTCCTGTTAGTTTGAAACTTTAGGAAAGATGATTAATTCAATATTAAAATCATTCTTTCCAAAATTAGTTATTAATCTTTTAAACAAACATAAAGTTCCTAATATTATTAGGATTTGATTTTGTAATATATAAGTAACTACCAAATAAAACACACCTATATGTAAATATTCTCCAAAAATGACGTCCAAAAAAGAAAACTCCACTATAATTAATTGATTTTGACTTGTTTTGATTCAATTTAACACTTTCATATTTTAAAGAGATGACCTAGCTTTAAGGATGAAAACATCAGAAAAGCGTGTACAAAAATGTTGGTGTCTACATATGAACCACCTTCACCTGAACGCTCCAGTTGCTAACCTTGTTGAACCATTTCCACAATGATAAGCAAGATTGGTAAGGCGCAAGAATTCAGAAGCGTAGTCAATTACATCCTTGAGCAGGGTAAAGGAACCGAAATTCTGGATAGTGACGGCGTGATGCTATATAGTCCTGATTCTATTATTCATACCTTCAACTTTCAGACAGAACTAAATCCTCAGTTGTCGAAACCAGTAGGTCATATTTCCCTGAATTTTTCTGTTCAGGATAAAAAGAAGCTATCCAATGAACTTATGGTTCAAATAGCCCATGATTACATGATCCGAATGGGAATATCTGAAACACAATACCTTATTGGCCGTCATTACGACAAAGAACACCCACACCTTCACCTAATTTTTAATCGCGTTAATAACTATGGGCGCACCATCTCTGACAGGTTTGATCATAGCCGGAGTGAAAAAATATGCAAAGAACTGACGATAAAATACAGTCTATATTTTGCTCAAGGAAAAGAGAAAGTCAATGAGCACCGTTTGTGGGAGCCGGATAAAACCAAATACGAGATTTACAATTGTTTGAAATCAATTATACCACAATCTCAAAACTGGGATCAGATTATTTGCGCTTTACAAGATGAAAACATTGGTGTGGCTTTTAATTTCAAAGAAAAAACGGATGAGATTCAGGGGATTATCTTCAATAAGAATGGCTACTTCTTTTCAGGTGCAAAAGTGCATCGTCAGTTCAGTTATTTCAGAATTGACCATCAACTAAAATTGAGCGGACAGAAATAAAGCAAATCACACTAATAACAACACAACAGATAATACTAAATAACATACAACTTCATTTACTAAATTTGATCTTCAATTCATGCAAGTGATAACCAATTTAGATAAAAAAGTATTATGGCAACACCATTTGAAAAACTAGCTCAATCATTGGAGCACCTCATATATGAATGGCAACGGATAAATTTCGGATTTTTGAAGAATGCGATGCTGGCATCAGGAGGAAATTCATGGATGATTATTCCTGTCAAATTGCGAAATGAATATCTGTCGGCATTGGAACAAGTTAGTGTTGATCAGGATATTTCCGAATTCGCAGAATTCTTAGTCAAACTCATCAGAAATTAAGGATATAAAGTCTAATTCAATTTGGTTTAAAATCTAATAATTTGTACTTTTGAATTGTAAAAGTTCTTCAATTTCGAGGCAGGGTATTTATCGAGGCCATAAAAAATATAGTCTTCTAATTACTTGAATATAAGCACACTACAAAACATAAAATGCCCTTGTTCTGGGCACTAAAGAGAGTTAGAAATAACTCTCTTTTTTATTTCACATCAGTGTGTTGCGAATTTTCATCTCTACGACAACTTCAAAAGTGGAAACATGATGACAAAGAAAAGCTTGTTGGTATTTATGATATATTTTCTTTTCTATTCATTTCGTTCTATAAACCGACAATTTTAGGCACAACAAACACGACAGAAAAATAAAGTATCGTGCAAAGACACCAATATTTATGATTCAGGTGCTTTTTAATTAAACAATAAACATTAAAATCCTGTTCTATATTTCAGTAATGAGGTTGCAATTTATTTCGTATCGCTTTTCTCAGAGTTAATTAGTATATTTATTTCGCTGTAATTTCAATCGTGCACTTAAATTTTGACAAAAAGTCTGATTATACGAAACTAAAAAAACAATTGATTTGAAGCTCTTCATTAAATATATGGTCTCGATGCGTTGTAAGATGGTTGTAAAATCTGAGTTAGATAAACTTGGCTTACATTATACAAAGATAGAACTGGGCGAAGTCGAAGTCATGGAAAATCTCACTGAGGAACAACTGAAACTATTAAAATATTCATTACTACAATCAGGACTTGAGTTGATGGACAATCAAAAGTCAATACTGATTGAGAAAATCAAAAATACCATTTTAGAAATGGTACTTTATAATGAAGAAATGCCAAAAATAAATTTCTCCGAACATCTCAGCAATAAACTCAAGCACGACTATACATACCTGGCCAATCTTTTTTCAGAAGTAACCGGTGTCACCATAGAGCATTACATTATTATTCATAAAATTGAACGGGTTAAAGAATTGATACTCTTTGACGAGCTCAATTTGACCGAAATAGCTTTTAAATTAAACTACAGCAGCGTTGCTCATCTATCCAATCAATTTAAAAAGATAACCGGACTAACACCTACTTTCTTTAAATATCTCAGAAATAAAAAGATAACTGCACTAAATGATGTGTGAATCATGTAAGTATTTTTGGAAATTGTGTAACAGCAAAATCTGAATTGTAATGACCTTTGATTTGTTCAAATAAATCTAAATTAAAAATCATGGGAAATCTACTTTATTTGGTTGCAGTCATATTAATTATTGCCTGGTTAATTGGCTTTGTTGGTTACAATGCAGGAGGTATTATTCACATTCTTTTGGTAATTGCCATTGTTGCAATCATTCTTCGGGTAATCCAGGGACGAAGAGTGCTTTAAAAGCCGCTGCTCTCCTATATTTTGCTTTGTTTTTCCTGTTGGTGTTCTCGCCAGCAGGAAAAACTCAATATTTCTATACGCTTCACAAAACCATTTCTTTTCAACAAACACATTTTTAAAATTTAAATCATGCGATTAAGAACATTAGGAATTATCCTGGGTATCATTGGAATAGTAATGATAATATACACCGGGTTCAATTATGTAACTACCGAAAAAGTAGTTGATTTAGGCCCTATTAAAATAAATGCAGAAAAAAACCACCCTGTACAATGGTCGCCAATTGTTGGTATTGCATTGCTCGTTGGAGGTATTGTGATTGTATTAACCGACAAAAAAGGCAAAGCATAAAAAACCAGTATTTAGCCTAAATGTGTGAATTGTGTAACTTATTTAAAGAGTTGTGTAATATTCCGGAAATAAATAAGTGCACCTTTGACCATCTCAGGTTAAAATAAAAGAAAAATTGAAACTATACATCAAATACATGGTAAGTAACCGTTGTAAAATAGCGGTGAAAGATGAGTTGAAAAAACTTGGATTGCATTTTATTGTGGTTGATTTAGGTGAAGTAGAAATCATGGAGAGCCTCACTCCTGAAAAGCGTGAACAGGTGAAAATGGCTCTATTTGACTCAGGATTTGAGCTAATGGACGACAAGCGCGCGGTTTTGATTGAACGAATAAAAAATACAATTATTGAAATGGTTCATCATACTGATGAGCTAATTAAAACAAACTTCTCTATTTATCTTAGCGAAAAGCTTAACCACGATTACACCTATCTGGCCAACTTATTTTCCGAAGTACAGGGAACTACCATCGAACAATTTATCATCTCGCATAAAATTGAACGGATTAAAGAGTTGATTATATATGGAGAAGAGAACATTACAGAAATTGCATGGCGGATGAATTACAGTAGTGTCGCTCATTTATCCAATCAGTTTAAAAAAGTAACAGGCCTTTCGCCGTCGCATTTTAAGCAATTGAAGGATAAAAGACGAAGCCCCATTGAAGAAATCGGGAATTCAAACGAAATAAATTAACAGAAGAATTATTCATGAAAATCAGATCTAAAAATCAGATAAATCTCTTCTATATCTTTACTGTTGTTCTACTTGTGTGCTTTTTGTTGATTTTCTATACCAACTTTAAAAAAATCAAATCATCAAATAATATGGTGGAACATACTCAGGAAGTGTTCCGCATGAGTGATGGAGTCCTTCTGGATATTCTAAATATGTCAATCAATACCAGGGGCTATTTATTAACCGGAAATGATAGCATTTTGAAGGATGATGAAATTGCAATTCCTAAATTGTATCAGAACATCTCAAAATTGGCTTTGCTCACCACAGACAACCCAGAACAGCAAGCACGTATTGATTCATTGAAAAAGTTAGTGGATGAAAGATTCGTTTTATCGAAAAAAATGATTTCTGACTGGAAGAAGATTGAATTGTATAAGAATGAAAAAAAAGAAATCATTCAGTTAGGGAAAATTGGAAACGAAAAAATCAGAAGTATAATTTCTGATTTTAATTTGGCTGAGTTTAACATGCTTAAACAAATTAAAATAGAAAATGAAAAGAGTGCTAAAAATTCAGAAATAATATTTTTATTACTTATAGTTTCGATTTTGGTAATTTTTGGATTAATAATAATATCAATTACCAATCAGAAAATCAGGTTAAAAGAAATGCGGGCATTTACTACTGCCCAAAAATCACTCTCCAAATATTCGTTGAGTTTAATTGAAGCGAGTCTTGATCCTTTGGTCACGATTAGTAATGAAGGTAAGATCACTGATATGAATGAGGCACTGGTGAATATCACAGGTATATCCCGAGAAGAATTCACTGGTACCGACTTTCTGAATTATTTCACAGAACCACAAAAGGCTCGCGAAGTATATCAGGAAGTATTTGCAAAAGGATCTGTTGCTAATTCGCCCCTCACACTTCGCCATAAAGATGGTAAATTAACTGATGTATCATTTAACGGATCAGTTTATAAAGATGACCAGGGAAATGTACTTGGAGCAGTAGTTGTAGCCAGAGACACTGCTGAACAAAAATGGGCCATGGAGCTTCAAATAGCCAATAAAGAGCTTGCTTTCCAAAACGATGAAAAGGAAAAACGCGCTGAAGAGTTACAAATTGCAAACAAAGAACTTGCCTTCCAAAATAAAGAAAAGGAGAAACGGGCTGATGAACTACAAATTGCCAACAAAGAACTTGCTTTCCAAAACGATGAAAAGGAGAAACGGGCTGATGAGTTAAGCCTTGCCAATAAAGAACTTGTCTTTCAAAACAAAGAGAAAGAAAAACGAGCAAAAGAGTTAATTATAACTGACAACGAACTTGAATATCAAACCAGAGAAAAAGAAAAAAGCGAATTTGCTAATTTAGAACTGGAAGCATTCAGTAATTCCTTAAAACTGGCATCTCAGTATTCGCTAAGCCTTATAGAAGCAAGCCTTGATCCACTGGTTACCATTAGCGGTAAAGGTAAGATAATGGATATGAATGAGGCATTGGCCAACATAACCGGGTTGACACGTACCGAATTAATAGGTACCGACTTCCTGAATTATTTCACAGAACCACAAAAAGCTCGCGAAGTGTATCAGCAAGTATTTGCAAAAGGATCTGTTGCCGATTCGCCACTTACAATATGCCACAAAGATGGCAAGCTGACTGATGTATTGTTCAACGGATCGGTATATAAAGATGATTTGGGCGAAGTATTGGGTGCCGTAATTGTTGCGCGTGACGTAACGGCCCAAAAATTATTGTCCCAATATTCACTGAGTTTAATAGAAGCTAGCCTCGATCCTTTGGTGACTATCAATATAGAAGGAAAGATTACCGATGTGAATGAAGCTACTGTAAACATTACTGGTCTGGAACGCGAAAAACTTAAAGGAACTGATTTCTTCGATTATTTTACCGAACCAGAAAAAGCGCGTAACGTTTACCGAGAAGTTTTTGCAAAAGGATCTGTTATCGATTCACCACTTACTCTTCGTCACCAAAATGGCAAGTTGACCGACGTATTGTTTAACGGATCGGTTTATACAGATGACCATGAAAATGTACTTGGAGTTGTAATTGTTGCTCGTGATGTAACCGAACAGAAAAGAGCTGCAACAGAACTGACAGAGGCTATTGTATTTGCCGAAATGGCGACATTGATTGCGGAAGAAGCAAAAAGCAAGGCTGAAAGTGCCACCAAAATTGCTGAAGATGCGGTGAAAGCAAAACAACAATTCCTTTCGAACATGAGTCACGAAATCCGAACGCCAATGAATGCGATTATCGGATTTACGAAAGTGGTACTAAAAACCGATTTATCAGTAAAACAAAAAGAATATTTACAGGCCATAAAGTTAAGTGGTGATGCATTAATCGTGCTCATAAACGACATACTCGATCTAGCCAAAGTTGACGCCGGGAAAATGACATTTGAGCAAGCGCCTTTTAAAATGGCTTTATCCATATCGGCCATGCTCCATTTGTTTGAGCCTAAAATACAGGAAAAAAATTTAAAACTGATAAAAGAATACGACCACAGAATTCCGGAGGTGTTACTTGGCGATCCGGTGCGATTACACCAAATCATATTAAATCTGGTAAGTAATGCTGTAAAGTTCACAACAAGAGGAAAGATTACCGTGAGTGTCAATCTGGTCGATGAAAATGATGATAAAGTAACCATCGAATTTATAGTTTCTGATACCGGTATTGGAATACCTGAATCTAAAATAGAAAAGATTTTCGAAAACTTTCAGCAGGCATCCAGTGGCACAACCCGTTTATACGGAGGAACCGGACTTGGACTTGCCATTGTAAAACAATTAGTTGAAGCTCAGGATGGAAGTATTAGCGTAAGCAGTAAAATTAATGAAGGCTCCAGCTTTAGTTTTAAATTAAGTTTTCAGAAAACCGGATCTAAAGTTGAATCTGACATTGAACTGATTGAATTGAATAATGAAGCTATTAATATCGACGTACTGGTTGTTGAAGACATTGCACTCAATCAATTATTGATGAGAACATTACTAGATGATTTTGGATTTGGATGTGACATAGCTGACAACGGAAAAATAGCCATCGAAAAAATGCGCATCAAACAGTACGACGTTATTCTGATGGATCTGCAAATGCCTGAAATGAATGGTTTTGAAGCTACCGATTACATTCGGAACCTAATGAATTGCGACATCCCCATCATCGCATTAACTGCTGATGTAACAACGGTTGATCTGGCTAAATGCAAATCGGTTGGAATGAACGATTACATTGCAAAACCGGTGGATGAAAGATTGTTGTACACTAAAATAATCAGCTTAGTAAAAAAAACCTCACTGGTTATAGATCCTGAAGTGAGTATAGTTGATAAAGCAATGCACATAAAATGTACGAACCTGGAATATTTAAATATTCGAACCAAATCAAATAAGTTATTGATGATGGAAATGATTTCACTCTATTTGAAACAGACTCCACCACTGATTATTTCGATGAAACAAGGGTTGCGCGAAAAAGATTGGAATTTATTATACTCGGCTGTTCATAAAATGATTCCATCCTTTTCAATCATGGGAATTAATTCCGATTTCGAAGATATGGCCAAAAAAGTTCAGGAATATGCCAGCAACCAACAGCATTCAGAAGGAATACCCGAAATGGTGCTTCAGCTCGAAGAAGTATGTGAGCAGGCATGTGTTGAATTAACTGAGGAATATGATACGTTTAAAACTAATAAGTTATGAAAAATAAGGATAAAATAAAGCTCTTTCTTGTTGATGATGATGCTGTATTTCTCAAATTATTGGAAATTGAATTTCTGGAACATGGCGATTTTGATATTGAAACCTTTGCAACGGGAGAACTGTGCATCGAAAATTTATCGCATAATCCGGATGTAATCGTCTTGGATTATTACCTGGATGGCGTCGACCGTGATGCGATCAATGGAATCGACACACTGGATCAGATCAGAGCTTTCAATCCCGAGATTCCTGTGGTCATGCTATCATCTCAGGATAAAATTGATGTCGCCATCAATTGCATGCACCACAAGGCATTCGATTATGTAGTGAAAAGCGAAACTGCATTCATGCGTTTAAAAAAAATCATTACAACAATACTGGAAACTCAAAAACTCGAAAAACAACTGAATTGGTATATGGAACGGATGTAAAAATTTCTTCAAAAAAGATAGCTGAGAACCTCTGGATACAGAGGTTTTCTTATTTATACCCGATTGCCTTCGAATGTGTGAATGATATAACTCTTAACCGGAATTGTGTAACACTTACCAGAAGTATCCTGACGATCTTTGAATAGTGAAAATGGTTTCACCAAACAAAAATCTCCTCATGAAGAAATTAACGCTTATTACTCTTTCAGCATTTCTGATGTTATCGGTTATCCCAAACCAAATCAAAGCCGCAACAAATGCTGAGGCTGAAAAAACAGTAACAATATCAACCGAAACAATAAAAAGCAATGATCAGTTAAACGAAATCAAATCGATTGATTTAACGGCATTAAGCACTTCTGAAAATAAAGAAGTTTTGAAGGAAGCAAGCCCGCTATTAAACGAGCAAGGTCGTCACAATGGCAGATACAATCACCGACGCAATAGAGACGTTGACGTTACCATACAATCAGACCGCACTTATGGACATCGCCATAATGGAGCATACATTGGCGGTGGTGGAGTATTGGTTCTGATTCTGATTTTAATTCTGGTACTTTAAAAATTAAGCATTATGCCATTATTAACTATTTTACTAGTAATAATTGTTGTGGGAGTCCTGCTTTGGCTGGTTAATTCATTCCTTCCCATGGATCACAACATCAAAAAAATTCTGAATGTTGTAGTTATCATTATTCTAATCGTCTGGCTGCTCAAAGTATTTGGAATATTCAGTAGCCTAATGGACATCCACATCTAACACACACAATATGAATCTGAAAAGAATCTTTGGCGGCCTCCTTACTTTACTCGGAACGGGTGCTCTTATTTATGCTGCTGTATTATTTGTCAATGAATCAGCTGGTAAAAATGATACCAGAGCACTTATTATATATGGTATTCTTGGGTTCGTTTTCTTTATTGCAGGCATCAACCTAATACGCACAACAAAAGATGAAGCATAAGTTGCAAATTCCAATATGATCAGAATTGTTTTCAGATTAAGTTAATTATCGTTTGGAAAATGCAACAAGTTACAAGTGCAAAAGTCTCTCCCGCTTTGGGATAGACTTTTGCACATTACATCGATATCAAAGGTATTTTGATGTCGAATTTTAATAACTCACGAAAAGAGCTGATTGCAAATTCGTAAACACTACCTTCGGAAAAATAGTACACGAAATTTACTATACAAAACTAGAATCATGCAAGTTGCCGTTACCCGAAAAAAGTATTTATTTTCACCTGATCCTTCCCGAATAATTGCCCGATTTTTATACTTAAATGATGAACGATCGGCTAATATTATCCGGAAGGTTCTGGCTATGCCTGAACAGGAAGTTAATATAGCAATAAGCCAATTATTGAGAAGATATTCGAGGCGGCACCGGAACATTTCACGGATATTTGAGAAACATTTTGCGCGACTTGCCCCAATTTTCGATAAAATAGAGGTGAACGAGGAGGATCTTAGTCCTTCGCAGAAATCGTTGATTGGATCCTATTTCACCATGGAATATTCCATCGAATCGGCTGCATTTTTTAATCCGTCAGTTATCGAAGACCTGGATCAATCGGGAACCAGATCCGATGAAAAGAGGGTAATTTTTAGCTTCCGGGCGACCGGCGAAGGTCACATTTCATCCATTGTCTTTCGTACCGGAATTCTCGACCGAAATAACAATCTAAGCCTTGAACCCGTGGGCAAAATGCTTGCTGAGGCCGATGTAATTAAACGAAATTTCTACGACAAAAAGACTTTTCGGGAAAAATTAGTAGAAATGAGTAAGGCAGAAAATACAGTTCCTCCAGTCATTCTCGACAAAGACAATGCAATTTCTGACCACGCCAATGTTATTCCTCCGATTGTTGTTGATCCACCTGATGCCAAAAAGCAGACCCAGCAAATAGCTTCATACGCATTTATACTGGATAAACTTGGTGAAAATTTCACCTATGGCGAATTGATGAAGAACCTTGCTATCGCAATAAAAAACCCAGATATTTCAGAAGACCAGATTAAAATATTAAACCACATGATGTGGTTGGCATCATCTCACTACGAGATTAATTTTTCCATTGATTCGGCTATTTCTGAACGGGTAATTTTCCCTGTTTCGGCCACCGAACAGAAAGGTATCGAAGATGCACGATTTGTCAAATTCACCGATGACAATGGGAATGTAACCTATTATGCCACCTACACGGCTTATGATGGAAGTTCAATTCTTCCGAAATTAATCAGCACAAAAGACTTTTACAATTTCAAAATTTTACCCATCAACGGCCAGCTTGCCCACGATAAAGGAATGGCTTTATTTCCTCGAAAAATAAAAGGTAAATATGCGATGTTGTGCCGGATAGACGGAGTGAATAATTACATCGCCTATTCTGATAGCATTAATATCTGGAACGATGCCAAAATAATACAGCGACCGAAATACTCCTGGGATTTGGTACAAATGGGCAACGCGGGGTCACCAATTGAAACGGAATCAGGATGGCTGGTAATTACTCATGCGGTTGGTCCCATGCGCGAATACTCGTTGGGTGCGTCCCTTTTTGATCTGGAGAATCCGGAGATAGAAATTGGCAGGTTAAATAAACCTTTAATGATGTCGAACGAAGAAGAGAGAGAAGGTTATGTTCCGAATGTGATTTATTCCTGCGGTTCAATTATCCATAATCACGATCTGATTATTCCTTATGCCATGTCAGACCATTCGTCGACCTATGCCACTGTAAATTTGAAAGAATTGCTCAATGTTTTGGTAACCTCCGGAAAAACTGAAAAAGAATAATGCATTTTGAATCCGTTTTGCATTTAAGGACACAAAATTAAATAAGTACTAAGTTAATGGAATGAAATAATGTCGTATATATTATTGGTCAAAATCTTGACTCACCCCATCGCATCTTCGATGCTCTGCCCCTCTCTACGCGTAGAGAGGGGAAAAGCACTCCGCAAGGAGGGCTCGGGGTGAGTGAATTTAAAATGCGACATTATATTGGTCTAATTACTTAAATTGTCACATTGTCAATGTTAATGTGAGAATAATGTAAATTTTAAGTGGAATTATGCAACATGAATGAGTGTTGCAATCTTCAACTTTGTAATGTGAAAATGTTTTCACCTCCTAAGTCTATAAACATGGACACTAAAACATTTAAAGCTAATTTGGGGGCAGAAAAAGGCAAACTTAAACAGAAGTTTGCAAACCTGACCGATGATGATTTACTACTCGAAGAAGGAAGAAAAGAAGAGGTAGAAGGGAAAAATGAAGCCTTATTTTTTCAAAACGAAGAGGAATTGAAAAAATTTCTTACTTCATGGTAATTCTTAACTTAAGTTCAGGCTTGCAAATAATTCCCAATAATTGACCTGAAAAGTGATCCCCAATAGGAAGTAAAAAAAGTGGTCTTTCGATACACATTTTTTATTTCGAAAAAATCTGAATCCACCATTCCTCATCGTTTTGAATTTACTTTCAAGAATTTCGGAATAAACCCGACGAAAAAAACATCAATTCAAAAATTATCCTGATTAAATCGTTTTTCATCGCCTAATGTGTGAATGATGTAACTCTTAACCGGAATTGTGTAATGCTTTCGGGTACCAGATACGTGACCTTTGAGTAATGAAAATTTATTCATCCACAGATAAAACGAAAAACAATGAACACATCAGAAGTAACCGGAAACTGGAATACAATCAAAGGCAAGCTCAAACAGAAATTTGCCGGACTAACAGACAATGACTTTATGTTTGCTGACGGCATAAACGATGAGATGATTGGCCGACTCCAGATCAAGCTTGGCAAAACCAAGGAAGAAATGAAAAACATAATTAATGCACTTTAAACTCTAAAATTGGCTCAAAATGGGAACAATACAAATAAATACTTTGACGAATAAAATATTCATCGGAGCTTTTGCCCTTCTAATTCTCTTTTCATTCGATGTATCGGCTAAAAAGGTAAAATTTCTGACCTCAACCTTAGTTCCGGCAGCTCGTGGTTATGTGAAAATAAACCGCGATAAAAACCTTAATTATAACCTCAGCATCAAAATTTCCAATCTGGCAGAAGCTTTTCGCCTTGAACCATCAAAACTAAATTATATCGTTTGGATGGTAACTGATGACGAAACAACCATGAACATGGGGAAAATTAAAAGTACAGTCGGATTCTTATCTAAAGACCTGAAGGCCAAATTCGAGACTGTGACCTCGCTCAAACCTGTAAAAATATTTATTACAGCCGAAGACGACCCAAGCCGTCAATATCCAGGGAAAGAAATTGCATTAACAACCAACAGATTTTAAGACTTTACACCAT
The DNA here is from genome assembly GCA_028683385.1 of Prolixibacteraceae bacterium. GTDB lineage: Bacteria > Bacteroidota > Bacteroidia > Bacteroidales > Prolixibacteraceae > Aquipluma. The sequence goes on from JAQUIJ010000016.1 coordinate 48,291, forward strand.
TAAACATAAACAACATGAGCAATCTACTTTACTTAATTGCAGTAATCCTTGTTATCGCATGGGCGATCGGATTTGTCGGCTACAACATTGGCGGCATCATTCACATTCTTCTTGTTATTGCAATTATTGCAATAATACTTAGAGTTATACAAGGTAGAAACATACTTTAATACAAATGCATTAATAACATTCATTAAAACAAAAATTATGAGTTCAGGAAAAGTATTACTAGGCTTATTGGTTGGTGCCACCGCAGGTGCATTGGCCGGAATTTTATTAGCTCCACACAAAGGAACAATTACCCGCAAGAAAATAAAGAGATCAAGTAACGCTTTTGCCGATGGGGTAAAAGAAAAATTTGATGGTTTGCTTGAGGATATCTCCGAAAAATTTGAAAAAGTGAAAAGTGAAGTGACTGACTTTACCGAGAAAAAAATGGCAAAATCAGTCGACATTAAAGACTCAAAAACTGTACAGAATTGAAATGTTGCTGAGGTATTTTAAGTTTTGAATCTGCTTCGTGGATGGTTTCATAGACGCTCCGAAGTGGATTCAATTTTTAAATCAACAACACACCCTTTGAATATAAAATATCATCATGACCAAAGCCATGGAAGATACGACGAGCACAATTGAAACACTGCTGGAAAAAGCTACTGAATATGGAAAATCCAGCTATGAATTGGCAAAACTTAAGACTTTGGATAAAACATCGGATGTGGTATCCACGCTTCTGGCTAATTCGGTTGTTTGGGTCATCCTTTCGTCGTTTATGCTTTTCCTGAATTTGGGATTGGCTTTCTGGCTGGGCGAAATCCTTGGAAAAATTTATTTCGGATTCTTTGTTGTAGCTGTCTTTTACGGCATTTTAGGAGTTCTGATCTACTTATTTATGCACGATTGGATTAGAAAAGTTGTCAGTAATAATTTCATTAAACAGATGCTTAAATGAAAGACTATGGAAAATATCACTACATCTGCGGAGCTTAAAGAAGCCATTCAACTTTTGGAATTTGAACATACCTATAAGGGACAAGTATTAAAGGAACAATTACTACTTACCGGAGAAAGTTTAAAACCTGCGAACCTGATTAAAAACGCTTTTTCCGAAGTTATTTCATCACCTTACCTGATGGATAATATTTTGGGAGCAACAGTTGGTTTGGCTTCCGGATATATTTCAAGAGTTATAGCTGTTGGTTCATCAGAAAATAAATTCAAAAAACTCCTTGGTACGATCCTTCAATTTGGCGTTACAAATTTAGTAGCCCAGCATACTGACACTATAAAATCAGTTGGTCAGTTTATCTATCAACATTTTATCCAAAGGAAAGAAATGAACGGTAAAATCCGATGATTACCAGAGAAATACAATTGCCATTCTATGTTAAGGCCTCTCTATTCCTGATAGGCATTTTTGCATTGATCGCTATGCTTTACATCACACAGGGAATCATTGTCCCATTCGTTTTCTCCATCATTATGGCAATCGTCCTTCATCCCGTCGTCAATTTCTTAGTCGAAAAAAAAATAAACAGGGTTATAGCAATTATAATTACTATGATTCTGACCTTACTGGTAATTGCCACATTTGGAGTATTTCTGGTTTCGCAAGCCATTAGATTTAGCGAAACATGGCCCAAAATGGTCATAAAATTCACAGAGCTTTTCAATGAAAGCACATCCTGGGCTTCTGGTTATTTCGAAATAAGTCCAGAGAAAATCACCGAATGGTTTATAAAGTCAAAAAGCGAAGTCATAAACTCAAGCGGTACAACAATAAGTAAAACACTGGTTAATGTAGGCAACGTACTGGTTGTCCTGTTTATAATTCCGGTGTATATTTTCATGTTACTGTTTTACCATCCACTCTTGATTGAATTCGTACGGAGAGTATTTGGCGCTACCAATCGAAATATGGTAAGTCAAATAGTTTCGGAGGTAAAAAATGTCATTCAGAAATACCTGACCGGATTATTTATGGAGGTTGTCATTGTATCAGTTCTTCATTCGGTTGGCCTTTTATTGCTTGGAGTTCCGTATGCGATTCTGCTTGGTATTATTGGCGCCTTGCTTAATCTCATTCCATATGTGGGAGGAATTGTCTCGGTGGCATTACCTATGATTATTGCTTTAGCAACTAAAACATCACCCTGGGTAGCATTTTATGTTCTTATGGTTTATTATGTCATCCAGTTAATCGATAATAATTACATCATCCCCAAGATTGTTGCATCAAAAGTTCGGATCAATGCGCTCGTTTCCATCATTGTAGTTCTGGCATTCGGTGCATTGTGGGGTATTGCCGGAATGTTTATTTCCATACCCATAACAGCCATTATCAAAGTTATTTTCGACCACATCGAATCCTTAAAACCATGGGGCTATGTTTTGGGCGACACCATGCCACCCAGAATAAATATAAAACCAATTTTAAAGAAAATACTCAAGTAGATAAATACGAGACCATGAAAAGTAAACCAATAGCTCATGAGATTATTACGAAAAGTATCTCTCATCAGGAATTACCGAAACAAATAAAAACCTTCAAAACCGCTAGTACAGCTAGTGATAAAGGAAGAAAATTAAAACCAGAAGGAACAAGCGAAAAGCACGAAATCCTGATATTATCCTCCTACCCTCCAAGAGAATGCGGCATCGCAACCTATACTATGGATTTGATAAGTTCACTAAATAATAAATTCAGCAATTCATTTTCGATCAGTATTTGTGCTTTGGAAACAGGCGATTCAAAATTTCTTTATCCGCGCGAAGTTAAATATACGCTAATCACTACGCTGGATGCTGAATACAAAAAAATGGCAACCACAATCAATAATGACAATGATATCAAGATGGTAGTGATCCAGCACGAGTTTGGCTTTTTCGCAAAACAGGAACAAGCACTTCAGCAATTAATATCCGAACTCTCGAAACCGGTTGTTGTTGTTTTTCATACAGTACTGCCTCATCCCGACCTCAAGTTAAAACTAAATATACAGCGAATTGCTGCCTTCTGTAAGTCGATTATAGTGATGACGAACACTTCGGCTAAAATTTTAATGAAGGATTACGACATTCCGCAGCAAAAGATTTCGGAAATCGCACATGGTACCCACCTGGTGCCCCATTTAAACGAGAAATTTCTGAAGGAAAAATACAATTTAAAAGGGCGAAAAGTCCTTAGCACATTTGGTTTGTTGAGCTCAGGAAAGGGAATTAAAACTACGCTCGAAGCCTTGCCGGCCATTATTGAGCAATGTCCTGAGGTTATGTTTCTGGTTATTGGTAAAACGCATCCTGAAGTAGTGAAAACCGAAGGTGAAAAATACCGGGAAATGCTCCACAATGTTGTCACACGATTGAACCTTGAAAAACATGTTCGATTTATAAACAGGTATTTGCCATTACCCGAATTACTTGAATATTTACAACTTACAGATATTTACTTATTTACTGCCAACGATCCGCTTCAGGCCGTTTCGGGTACTTTTGCATATGCCATGAGTTGCGCTTGCCCGATTATCTCGACACCAATACCACATGCGAAGGAAGTTTTGACTGAGGATACTGGAATTATTTTTGATTTCAAGAATTCGCAACAACTTGCTGATGCCGCAATCCAAATGTTAAGCGACGATGAATTGCGCAGAAATATGAGTGTTAATTCGCTCCAGAAAATAGCATCTACCGCGTGGGAAAATTCCGCAGTTGCACACGCTACTCTCTTCGATCAGATATTGAATGAAGAGAGACCATTGAAGTTTAATAATCCGGTTATTAATCTGGATCATCTGAAAAAAATGACAACCGATACTGGAATTATCCAGTTCTCAAAAATAAATCAACCCGATATCAGTACCGGCTACACCCTTGATGATAATGCCCGTGCAATGATTGCCATGTGTATGTATTACCAGGCGACTGGCGATAACGAGAGCATAAAATACATCTGGGAATATCTAACCTTCATCAAACATTGCCAGTTACCCGAAGGCGGTTTCTTGAATTATACCGATCGCAATAATCAGTTTACCAACCAAAATGATGATGTCAATTTAGATGATTCCAATGGAAGGGCCATCTGGGCTTTAGGCTATTTATTGTCGTTAAAAGATATTTTTCCTTTGGAAATTATTTCAGAAGCAGATCATATTATTGAAAAAACATTTCTTCTCATTGAATCGATGCATTCAACACGTGCAATGGCTTTCTCAATAAAAGGACTATACTACTATCACACTACCATCAAGTCACCCGAAAATCTGGTGCTGATTAAAAAATTAGCGGATCGGCTAGTTCAAATGTATAAGCATGAATCAGAAAAAGAATGGGAATGGTTTGAAAGTTACCTGACTTATGCCAATAGTATTTTGCCGGAAGCCTTGTTGTATGCCTGGTTGTTAATCGGAAACACCACATATAAGAAAATAGCAGTAAAATCCTTTAACTTTTTAATGTCGAAAATTTTTAATGAAAACGGAATTGAAGTTATCTCCAATAGGGAATGGCTTCAAAAAGGAGAGAAAGCCGCGAGTTTTGGAGAACAACCCATTGATGTTGCCTATACCATTATGACATTAAGTAAATTTTACGATGAATTTCAGGAAGAAGACTACCGGCTGAAAATGAAAACCGCATTTAATTGGTTTTTAGGGAACAACCGCTTACATCAGATTGTTTATAACCCATGCACCGGAGGTTGTTACGATGGATTGGAAGAATTCAATGTGAACCTGAATCAGGGAGCCGAATCAACAGTAAGTTACCTCATGGCGCGCTTAACAATTGGAAAGTACACAAATCCGGAGAGTTCGGTTAAGGCAGAATTACAAAAACAACTCAAAGTTCATACAAAAAAAAAGAACCCTACCTATTTAACCGATTCTAAAAACGTTTAGCAGCAACGATAATTTGAACCGACTCCCTCTGGATAAATGCTACATCATTTAGGTAGTAATGTTAAAAAATCATGTACCAGAAAATAAAATAACATCATGAACAACAATCCATTAAAAAAACTGGAAAGTTTGGGGCAGTCAATCTGGCTCGACTACATCCGACGAGATTTGATTACAAGTGGCGAACTTCAAAAGCTAATCGATGAAGATGGACTGCGGGGGATGACTTCGAACCCGGCCATTTTCGAAAAAGCCATTGCTGAAAGTAATCTCTACGATGATGAAATTAAAAAAATGGCCCTGGATGGAAAAGATGTAAATACAATCTATGAGGCTATCAGTCAAAAGGATGTTCAAAGTGCAGCCGATGTTTTCAGACCATTATATGAAAAAACTGATGGCAAAGATGGATATGTGAGTCTGGAAGTAAATCCAAATCTAGCTCATGATACTTTAGGTACAATCGAGGAAGGTCGCCGGTTGTGGATTGCATTGAACAGGCCAAATGTCTTAATCAAAGTTCCAGCCACAGATGAAGGTTTGCCAGCAATCAGGCAATTAATCAGCGAAGGAATTAATGTAAATGTTACTTTACTTTTCGCATTACCGCGATACAAAGAGGTAGCCGAAGCTTTTATTGCAGGAATCACAGATCGTATCAATCAAGGCAAGCCAATAAACAATATTGCCTCAGTGGCAAGTTTCTTTTTAAGTCGCATTGATGCGGTGATTGATCCAAAAGAAGCCGATTTTATCGCTTCGGAAGGAGAACAAGGACATTTTGCCACAAAGATTCGAGGGCAAGTTGCCATTTCGAGTGCCAAAATTGCTTATAAAATCTATAAAGAAATTTTCGATAACGAACAGTTTCGTAAACTCGGTGCTTCGCCCCAGCGACTGCTTTGGGCCAGTACCAGTTCAAAGAATCCGAAATACAGCGATGTAAAATACATTGAAGCCTTAATAGGTCCAAATACGGTCAACACTATTCCTCTCAAAACGCTTGAAGCTTACCGTGATCACGGTGACCCTGCAGATACATTGGAAGTTGATGTGGAGCAGGCATCCTGGATATTGTCAGAACTTACTGAAATAGGCATTGACCTGAAAAGCATTACCGAAGAATTAAAAAACGATGGAGTCGCTAAATTTATTGAAGCATTTGATAAGCTGATGGAAGCCTTGAAAAATAAGTCAGGCAAGTAATTTTAACCGGGATAACTTCAAAATATGAAAACGAAAAAAGATTCACACCCAAAAAGTATAGACCTAAAAAAAATAAAGAAAAATCCTCTTTCAAAGGAAATGTTGGGTAAAATGCATGCCTATTGGCGGGCCGCAAACTACCTTTCTGTCGGACAACTTTATCTGCGCGACAATCCCTTGCTTCGTAAGCCATTGGAACTTTCGCATGTAAAATCGATGTTACTTGGACATTGGGGCACTACCCCGGGACAAAACTTTATATACGCACACCTTAATCGCGTCATTAAGAAATATGATCTTGATATGTTTTACGTTGCAGGTCCGGGTCACGGTGGCCCGGCTTTGGTAGGAAATGTCTATTTGGAAGGAACTTACAGCGAAATCTATCCAACCATCACGCAAGATGAAGCTGGACTAAAAAAACTGTTTACTCAATTTTCTTTTCCTGGTGGAATTCCCAGCCATGTTTCGCCCCATTGCCCCGGATCAATTCACGAAGGAGGTGAATTGGGATATTCGCTCAGTCATGCTTTTGGAGCTGCATTCGACAATCCTGACCTGATTGTGGCCTGCATTGTTGGAGACGGCGAAGCTGAAACCGGCCCGCTGGCCACGGCCTGGCACTCCAACAAATTTTTGAATCCAATAACCGACGGTGCCGTATTGCCAATCCTTCACCTCAACGGCTACAAAATTGCCAATCCCACCATATTTGCCCGAATTCCACACGACGAATTGGAGCAATTGCTGATAGGATATGGCTGGAAACCCTATTTCGTGGAAGGTGATGAACCTGAGAGGATGCACCAGTTGATGGCTGCAGCAGTAGAAAAATCCATTCTGAAAATTAAGAAAATACAAGGTCATGCACGAATTAAAAATGATGCTGACCGACCTCTATGGCCAATGATTGTGCTCAAATCGCCCAAAGGTTGGACCGGTCCAAAAGAAGTTGATGGAATGCCAATTGAAGGGACTTTTCGCTCTCATCAAATTCCGTTGCAGGTCGATTCCGATCATCCTCATCATTTAAAACTTCTGGAAGAATGGATGAAAAGCTATAAGCCTGAAGAATTATTCGATGAAAATGGCACGCTCCTACCCGAGTTGGCCGAACTCGCTCCAAAAGGCGAACGCCGGATGGGTGCAAATCCACACGCCAATGGTGGACTTTTATTGCACGATTTGAATATGCCTGACTTCCGAAAATATGCCGTGGAAGTTCCTTCACCGGGTTCGGTTCAGGCTGCCGATACGCACGAATTGGGAGAATTTCTTCGCGAAGTGGTCACGCTCAATCAAGAGCAACAAAACTTCAGGATATTTGGTCCAGACGAGACTCTTTCGAATCGATTGAACGCTGTTTTTGAAGTAACTAACCGGCAATGGGAAGCCAAAACAAAAAAGAACGATGAATTCCTGGCTACCGAAGGTCGTGTAATGGAAGTATTGAGCGAACATCAGTGTGAAGGATGGCTGGAAGGCTATCTCCTCACCGGAAGACATGGACTATTTAACTGCTACGAAGCGTTCATTCACATCGTTGATTCGATGTTTAATCAACATGCCAAATGGCTGAAAATTAGCAACAAGTTACCCTGGAGAAAGGAAATCGCATCGCTGAATTATCTGCTTGCTTCGCATGTCTGGCAGCAGGCACACAATGGCGATACGCATCAGGATCCGGGATTTATCGATCATGTGGTTAATAAAAAGGCTTCCATTGTGAGGGTCTATCTACCACCCGATGCCAATTGCTTATTATCTGTTTGGGATCATTGTTTAAGAAGCCGTAACTATGTAAATGTTGTTGTTGCCGGTAAATATCAGGCACCGCAGTGGTTAAGCATGGATGAAGCAATTGAACATTGCACTAAGGGAATTGGAGTATGGAAATGGGCCAGCAACGATGAAGGTGGCGAACCCGATGTTGTAATGGCCAGTTGCGGCGATGTGCCAACACTCGAATCGTTGGCAGCAGTTTCAATCCTTCGCGAACATTTGCCCGAGCTGAAAATCAGGGTGGTTAATGTGGTCGATCTGATGAAACTCGAACCCAATACTGAACATCCGCACGGGTTAACAGACACTGAATTCGATGCCTTGTTTACGAAAGACAAGCCGATTGTTTTTGCTTTTCACGGATATCCTAAACTAATCCACCAATTGGCATACCGTCGCACTAACCACGACAACATGCATGTTCGTGGTTATAAAGAAGAAGGAACCATAACCACTTTTTTCGACAACCTGGTTCTCAACGACCTTGACCGCTTTCATTTAGTGATAGATGTGATCAATCGGTTACCACAAATGACTGAAAAAGCAGCTAAACTGAAACGAGTGTTAGAAGATAAGCTTATTAAACACAGGGCATACATTAACAAAAATGGTCAGGATATGCCTGAAATCCGAAACTGGAAATGGAAACAAAACGCAAAATAGAAAGGGAAATAATATGCACGATAAAGCAACAATGCGCATTGGAATGGCAGCCGATCATGGAGGGTTTGAGTTAAAAGCTCAACTAATCCTGACCCTAACCGTTGCAGGTTACCAGGTAACCGATTTTGGAGCCAATGAATTAATCGCAGGTGACGACTATCCTGATTATGTGGTACCACTAGCCAGGGCAGTTTCAAGAGGTGAGATTACCCGCGGGCTGGCCATCTGCGGCAGCGGCGTTGGAGCTTGCGTTGCCGCCAACAAAGTATCAGGAGTCCGGGCAGCTTTAATTACAGATACTTTCTCTGCTCATCAGGGAGTTGAAGATGATGACATGAATGTAATGTGTCTCGGAGGCCGCATTACCGGATCTTCGCTTGCCTGGGAATTGGTTCAGGCATTCCTCAATGCTGATTTCAAGACAGAAGAAAAATATACGCGCCGCCTAAATAAGATATCCGCTTTGGAAAAGTAAAAAAAGAATTAAACGGGAAAAAATGTGACGAAATCTCGATTTGCCGGATATACCTCCAACAGAAGGACATGCAGATCCCACAAAAGATACAGAGTAACTTAACTTTCATATCACGAACAAAAATAAAATGGCAACGCAAAAAACCTGGCATGAAAAGCATCATGCCTCATTAAGCTTTGGGGGTCGTGTGGCTGACGCAGTGGCAAATGGGATGGGTTCCTGGAAGTTCATCATCCTTCAAACGGTCCTAGTTCTTCTTTGGATGGGATTAAATCTTGTCGGATTTATGTTTCATTGGGATGTCTATCCTTTCATATTGCTCAATCTACTTTTCTCTACACAGGCAGCTTATGCAGCGCCTATTATCATGATGTCGCAAAACCGACAAAATGAACGCGACCGAATGCATGCTGAGCAGGACTACAAAACAAACAAAGATGCAAAACAGGAAATAGAGGCTTTAACAATTAAGCTTAAGTCACTTGAAGTGGACAAACTAGATAAAATCATAGAAATGCTTCAGGAACAAAGAAACAATTCAACAAAAAAGAATCTAGCCAATTAGTACTTCATTATTCATATAGAGTTGAGAGGTCGTTTCGAACTCACTACCAGTTGTCAGTCAGGATTTCGGAATTTACTGCATAGAAATGAGATGCTAAACTAAATTCGGTATGACAATACAATTAAAAAGTGTCTCCTAAATGTGTGAATGATGTAACTCCTTTCAAAAACTATGTAACATTTTTCGAAGCGAAAGATCTCACCTTTGAACAGTGAAAATAAGTTCACACCTGTTCCGCCAGAAGCGGTTTACATATACCAAGCGATATGATCAAAATAAAAAAAGTAATGCTCATGCTATCGATAATGACAGCAGCAATTCTGCTGATCACCGGTGGATGTAAAAAAGATAATACACCAGCACAAAGTACAAGCTACGACCTGATGGTTAAAGATGTATTGGGAGTAAGCGGTACGGTCTCTTTTACAGAGCGTAACAGTTCCTCAGCGATTATAGACATTGTTCTGGTTAATGCACCAGCGGGAACCCATCCGGCCAATCTGTACATGAATTCGGCAGTTGAAAATGGGGCAGTTGTTATTGCTCTTAATCCGGTTGATGCAAATGGAAAAAGTTCAACCGTAGTAACTGAAATGAATTATTCATCGTTAATCGCGTACGATGGATACATTAAAGTATTAAGCAGCAGCGCCGAACCTGATGTAATTCTTGCCCAGGGTGATATCGGTGGAAACGTAATCACAGCAACCAAAAAATCCTATGTTTTGAACTTGGTTGGTGTATATGGCGTGTCAGGAACTGCCTTATTTGAGAAAAGGGTAAATGGAAATACACTCCTGACGGTTTCACTAACTGGCATGATACCAGGTGATACTTATCCGGCAACAATTAATTTGGGTTCCATCGCTTCAGTTGGCGGAGGCCCGGTTGTGATGGTGTTGAGTAACGTGAATGGCACTACCGGAAAAAGTTATACGAATATCCAAAAACTGGATGGTGGAACCAACATCACCTACGAAAATTGGCTAGTGTATGACGGTAATTTAAATATCTATAAAAGCCCTGTCACCGTAGCAAATATTATTTGTCAGGGAAATATAGGAGCAAATTAGTCCTCATTTTCTGTGGCTAAAATACAATCAATAAAAACACCCTCAGGTTCTCTTTTGAATTTCTGAGGGTGTTTTCTTTTAAAAGAGTGGCAGTAATTTCTGCATTCAAAGTAGCATTCAGATGGAAACCAAGGGTGAATATGTGAATGATGTAATTTCTTCATAAAATTCTGTAACACTTATCAGGCTTAAAAGAATCACATTCGTGAATTAAAATATTCAAAATTTTAAAAGCGAAAATCATGAAAAGTAAATTTTTGTTTTCAGTCATCCTTGTAGCCGGATTAATGCTACTGAATTTTTCGGATTCTCAGGTTTATGGTCAAACACAACAAAAGAAAACCGATGCAGTGCAAACAGTAAAGTACACCTGCCCGATGCATTCTCAGGTAATTAAGGATAAGCCTGGTAAATGCCCCATCTGTGAAATGAAACTGGTTATCAAAAAGGAACCTTCAAATAACCTTATGCAACAAATGAACGACTCTACGATGATGAAAAATGATCACATGAAGATGATGCACGATTCAACAAGCATGAAAAAGGGAGCCATGATGCATGACACAATCCAGATGAAGGGAGGAGGTATGATGAATTACGCAAAGTTGAGGCGCGAAAGGAACATGATGAATGATTCCACCATGATGATGAAAGGCCAAATGATGCACGACACCACTTCTATGAAGATGAATCAAATGAAAAAGAAATAACAATCGGATTAACCCAGAATTTAAATTCAAATATCATGATGAACGGAAACGAAATGACTAATGGTTGGGGAATGGGTTATGGATATGGCTGGATTGTTGGCCTTATCATCCTTATTGTAGTTATTGTAGTAGTTGCAAGTGCTTTGCGACGTCGCAAAAATTCGCCTGGCATAAAGTATAATTCGCCACACGATATCTTAAAAGTAAGATATGCCAAGGGTGAAATCAGCAAAGATGAATATGACGAAAAAAGAAGACATATTTCATAATCAGGTATATGGCTTTAAAAAGTTAAAATAAATATACAATGGTAAAAGCGCTGTCTGAGTTTGTATTAAAAGTAAGAACAGGTAGATTATCAGCCATCTGAAAGATTCAGGTTAATGATTTGGCAAATCGATTCGCAATATCGCAAACCAATAATTCACGTTTAATTTAAAAATTCAAGCGAATGACAAAATTGTTTATTATAGCCATGTTATTTATCTCGGTTTGTGCTACTGCAAAAACGAAACATCAATCATTCCAAAACGATGACTACAGGATTTCTACCGATACTGCGAAAGAAATTACAGCATCACTTACAAAAGAAGAAAGCTATAAGATTTATCTGAATGATTGCAACACAATTATCAAGGATACGATTCGTGAATCCGGATATATTAATTATGATACAATCAGAGTATCTTCTATCCCGGAAGACATGATCTATTTTGACAAACCGCTTATTAAATCGGTTCAGCTATCGAAGGGAGTCGCTAACATTATTGTAGCTGACACTATCTGGAATGTAATTGAGGCTCCTGAATATCGTTCAGGCTCCGAAAATAAAGTCCTTGCAAACAACGCAATGCCTATATCAAATAAAATTATTCCCGACTATTCCAATAAAATCATCATTTTCAGAATGAGAGTGTACTCATGGAAAAAAAGAAAACCATTGACTTTAAAAGAATGGGATAAAAATATATCAACAACAAGTAATTATCCGGAAAATTACTAAACGAACAGTATTTCTAAAAATAATGGTTGAGACAGTTTAATTTCATTTCATGAATTGCAGGAAATGAGCACTCAAGTTCCCGTACTATCCGTCGTATTCCCTGTCCTCGAAATTTACTCAGTCCGATGATTGCTGCGGCTGCCATGAGTCTTAGTTCGGCATCGGTTATAGCAGACGCATTGCAGTTAAGGCACAAATGATTCACCCCGAATGCATGTTGTTTGAAATGTGTGAATAATGTAATTCTTTACGAAAGTTTTGTAACAATTAACCTCTCTCTCCTACTTAACTTAGTTTTCTCAATACTCACCAAGTTTAAGATGAAAGAGAAAAGCAATAAGTTGAATCCGGCTGAAAGTCAGAATGTCAACGATGATAAAATTAATTTTGAGGGATATCCAACCTATCCCGAGGGCGAAGATATTTACAAAAACTTTTGGGAAGAAAAAGATATAAACCCTGAAGATACTTCCAAAACAAAAGAACCAAACAGCACCAATGCTTTAAGAAGGAAAGATCTGGATGAAGAGTCCGGCGAAAACGGCCTCGATATTCCGGGCTCTGAGTTGGATGACATTCAGGAAGATATTGGAAATGAAGATGAAGAAAATAATTATTACAGTTTAGGCGGTGACGACCATCTCGATCTGGAAGAGGATCAGGGAGAATAAAACACATTTTAAATAAAATACATAAACATGAAAAAAGTATTGATTGCTTTGGATTATGATCCAAGTTCAATAAAATTAGCCGAAAAAGGTTATTCATTAGCAAAATCGATGGGAGCAGAAGTTATTCTGATGCATGTTATATCCGATCCGGTTTATTATTCCTCCACAGAATATTCTCCAGTAATGGGATTCACCAATTTTATGGATATGGGAGCTTACCAGTTTGATACGGTTTTTGGGATAAAAAAAGCAGCACAGTATTTTTTGGATAAAACAAAACACCACCTCGCTGACGAGTCCATTCAAACCATTATAGAAGAAGGAGATGCTGCTGATTCAATATTGGATGCATGTAAAAAGGAGAAAGCAGATATAATTGTGATGGGAACTCATAGTCGGAAATGGCTGGAAAATATACTTCTGGGCAGCGTGGCAGAAAGTGTGCTGAAACATTCGACTACCCCGCTTTTCATTATTCCAACAAAAAAAATAGCCGAATAAAAATACCGGGAATGCCTGAATAAATAAGTCATGTTTAAAACAGATTGATATGCTAAAAATAATCAATGATTTACCAGCCAATGTGCTGGGCGTTTCTGCGGAAGGAAAAATTACCGGATCAGATTACGAAAAAGTACTTATTCCTGCTTTAGAAGAAAAATTAAACGCAAATAAAAAAGTCCGGATGATCTATCAGCTTGGAAGTGATTTTACCGGTTTTGAGATGAGTGCCATGCTCGATGATGCAAAAGTGGGCTTGAAATATATCTCTGTCTGGGACCGCATTGCGTTGGTATCCGATCATGAAACGATCAACTCGTTTGCCAAATTCTTTGGGCATTTGATGACCTGTGAGCTACGGATTTTTAGAAACAATGAATTGGAAGAAGCAAAAAGCTGGGTTACAGAATAATGTAACTCGTCTTGAAAGGACTGAATTTTAATAACCGTGGGTTTCACTCACGGCAGAATAAAGAGATGAATCCACAGCCCTGAATGGGCTGAATATTAATCTACTAGAAGTTCAACCCATATCTGGGTGGTGGCTATAAGTACATTTCTTTTCCATCAGGTTCACTGGTGGTTATTCAAATTTTATTGCTTCGGGATAATTAATCGACTTTTCGAAGTGAACTGAAAAGTGAAAAGTATTATGGAAAACAATTCTGCAAAAAAAAATGCGAAGGACGACCTGAAATCCCTTCCCATGCCCGAACTTCAGAAAAAATTAGGTTCGTCACCTGATGGCCTTTCCCAGACAGAAGCAAAGAAACGTTTAACTCAATATGGCCCCAACGAGATAGAGGAAAAGAAAACTAATATGTTTTTGAAGTTCCTCACTTATTTCTGGGGACCGATTCCCTGGATGATTGAAGCGGCTGTTATCCTATCGGCTGTTGCCCGCCATTGGCCCGACTTTTTTATCATTCTCGTTTTACTTTTGGCCAATGCCACGATTGGTTTTTGGGAAGAACGCGAAGCCGGAAATGCCATTGAAGCACTAAAAGCCAAACTGGCCGTCAAAGCACGTGTCAAACGCGATGGAAAATGGATTACCCCTGAAGCTCGCGATTTGGTTCCAGGCGATATCATCCGCCTTCGGCTCGGCGATATTCTGCCAGCCGATGCACGTTTGCTTGAAGGCGATCCGGTTGAAGTGGATCAGTCGGCATTAACAGGCGAATCACTGCCTGCTGAGCGTAAGTCAGGCGAGGCGGTGTTTTCAGGCTCGATTGTTCGGCGGGGAGAAATTGAAGCGCTGGTTTATGCCACAGGTGCAAACACGTATTTTGGGAAAACGGCACAACTGGTTCAGGAAGCTGCCAGCATCAGCCATTTTCAAAAAGCCGTGCTGAAAATCGGGAACTACCTTATTATTCTGGCTGTTGCCTTGGTGGCAATAATCATCACGGTCGCCTTAATCCGTGGTGACCAAATTCTAACCACATTACAATTCGCATTAGTACTCACCGTGGCAGCAATTCCAGTGGCCATGCCAACCGTGTTGTCGGTGACGATGGCTGTTGGAGCGCGATTGTTGGCAAAGAAAAAGGCGATCGTCAGTAAGTTGGTGGCCATCGAGGAATTGGCCGGTGTGGACGTACTTTGTGCTGACAAAACCGGCACCCTGACTCAAAACAAACTCACCCTGGGTGATCCGTTCACTGTAAACAATGTTCCGGCTGATCAGCTTATTCTTTTTGGAGCGTTGGCCTCGCGAGCCGAAAATAACGACACCATCGATCTGGCTGTGCTGGCAGGTATAAAAGATAAGGACGCCCTGAAAAAATATTCTGTCGAACACTTTCTGCCATTCGATCCGGTACACAAACGCACCGAAGCTACCGTAAAAGATCCGGACGGAAAAGAGTTCAAGGTAACCAAAGGCGCGCCTCAGGTAATTCTGGAATTGTCGGCCAATTCAGGAAAAATGAAAGCGGCCGTTGATCAGGCGGTGAACGAATTCGCCTCACGTGGTTTTCGTTCGCTGGGCGTTGCGAAAGACGACGGCGACGGCAAATGGCAGTTTATAGGCGTCCTACCTTTGTTTGATCCCCCCCGCGAAGATGCCAAAGCAACCATCGCAACAGCACTCGCCATGGGCGTAAAGATCAAAATGGTTACCGGTGATGCGCTGGCCATCGCGCAGGAAACAGCCAAGAAATTAGACATGGGTTCAAACATCGTCGATGCCTCCGGCCTTGGAGATGTGAAAAAGAAAGAATCCGACGAAAAGGCCAAAGCCATTGAGGAGGCCGATGGTTTCGCACAGGTATTTCCTGAACACAAATTTCACATTGTGGACGTTTTGCAAAAGCGTGGCCACATTGTTGGCATGACCGGCGACGGAGTGAATGATGCCCCGGCACTGAAAAAAGCAGATTGTGGCATTGCCGTTTCGGGTGCAACAGATGCGGCCAGGGCGGCGGCAGCAATCGTACTGACCACTCCGGGATTATCGGTGATTATTGATGCCATCAAGGAAAGCCGCCGCATTTTCCAGCGGATGAACAGCTACGCCATTTACCGCATTGCCGAGACGCTGCGTGTGTTGTTGTTCATGACGCTTTCGATCCTGATATTTAATTTTTATCCGGTAACGGCAGTCATGATCGTGATGCTGGCACTGCTGAACGATGGTGCTATCCTGTCGATTGCTTACGACAATGTACAATACAAGAACAAGCCTGAAGCCTGGAACATGCACATGGTGCTGGGAATATCTACGGTTTTGGGCGTAATCGGGGTCATTTCTGCCTTTGGATTATTTTATCTGGGCGAGAAGGTTTTTCATATCGATCGCGACCATATCCAGACGCTGATGTACCTGAAATTATCGGTTGCAGGTCACTTGACGATTTTTCTGACGCGAACCCGAGGCCCGTTTTGGTCGATCCGTCCGGCAAAAATTTTATGGATAGCCGTGCTCGGAACTCAAATCATAGCAACTCTGATTGCTGTATACGGAATATTTATGACTCCGCTTGGCTGGGGTTGGGCCGGCTTTGTTTGGGGATACGCCTTGATATGGTTCCTGGTAAATGACCGTATCAAACTGCTCGCCTACAAGATTTTCGATCCGGTAAAAAAAATACACGCTAATCTCAAACAGGATATTGCTGATCGTGCTTACGAAATTTATGAACAGCAAAGTCATCGCGAAGGAAATGCCGATCAGGATTGGAACCAGGCTGAACAGGAAATAAAGAAAGAGGAATCATAAATGAAATGTGTGAATGATGTAAATATTTTTCAGAATTGTATAACATTTCAGTTTTCGTCCCTATTTATCTTTCAGCAATAAAAAATCTGTTGATGGCATTACAGTTGTGTAAGCCTGGCATTGTCAAGCACCGGTCACCCTGAACTTGTTTCAGGGTCTCATGCAAGCTGCAGATGCCGAAACCCCGCCTGCTAAGCGAGCGGGCAGGAAGTTCGGCATGACGGTCGGGTAAAAACTGATTAACACAGCACAAATATGGTTTGATTCATTTGATTTGCCATCTGACAGATTATCATCTGATTGTTTTAAGATTAACCTTCCTCCGAAAAGCCATCCGTTAAAGGTTACTCCTGAATATTTCCGGCTAAAGCCAATTCTTAAAATTTAAATAAATCGAACGATGAATGTACTATTAGTCTATCCGCAGTACCCGGACTCATTTTGGAGTTTTAAGAATGTGATGCGTTTTATAGCAAAAAAAGCAACCGTTCCTCCTCTTGGATTGATCACTGTTTCATCCATGTTACCCAAAGACTGGCATAAAAAACTGGTGGATATGAATGTTTCAACACTTCAGAGCAGTGATCTTGTTTGGGCCGATTATGTTTTCATCAGCGCCATGTACATACAAAAGGAATCGGTCGATAAAATCATTGAACTTTGCCTGAAATATGAAGTTAAAATGATTGCTGGCGGCCCTTTGTTTACCCAGGAATACGAAAATTATTCACAAATCGACCATTTCATTTTAAATGAAGCCGAGATTACAATGCCACTGTTTTTGAAAGATTTAGCCTCCGGAAAACTGCCGGATAAAATTTACAGGACCGATGAATATGCCGATATGAAAACATCGCCGGTCCCAGATTTTGAATTGCTATCCAGAAAAGATTATGTGACCATGAATATCCAGGTTTCGCGTGGATGCCCATTCTCGTGCGACTTTTGCGAAATAACTTCACTTTTGGGACACAAAGTCAGGATAAAAGCACAAGTCAGATCATAGCCGAACTTGATGCCCTATACCGGTTGAATTGGCGAGGCCCGATTCTTATTGTTGACGATAACTTTATCGGGAACAAAAACCAGGTCAAGAAAAATTTACTTCCGGCGATGCATGAATGGATGCAAAATCATAATAACCCTTTTACATTTAACATTCAATCTTCCATTAACCTGGCCGACGACCCGGAATTGATGTCGCTCATGGCTGAAACGGGCTTTACTTCAACCTTTGTGGGAATAGAAACACCCGATGAATTATCGCTTTCGGACTGCAACAAAAGTCAGAATGAAAACAGGGATTTACTCGAGAGTGTAAAAAAAATACAGGCAGCCGGATTACAGGTTACCGCCGGATTTATTGTGGGATTCGACACGGATACCCAAAGCGTTTTTCAAAAACAGATCGATTTTATTCAGAAGAGCGGAATTGTATCGGCAATGGTAGGATTATTAAATGCCCCAAAAAATACTGTATTGTACAACCGTCTCAAATCAGAGAATCGTTTAACTAACCAGTCTTCAGGCAACAACACCGATTCATCCATGAATTTTATTCCCAAAATGAATCGTGATGAATTATTGGAAGGCTATAAAAAAATCATTCACAATATCTACTCGGCAAAACCCTATTACAAACGAATACGTCAGTTTTTACTGAACTACAAAAAAGTTCAGTCCGGACGAAAATCAAGAGGTTTCTCTCTTTTGATCGGATTTCTCAAATCGGTTTTTGTTATAGGCGTTGTAAATAAGGGCAGAAGCGAATATTGGAAACTAATACTCTGGACACTTTTCAGACGACCAGCACTTATGACTGAGGCGCTGACTTTTACGGTTTATGGTTATCATTTTAGAACGGTATACGGTCTTAGAAACAAGATTAAGATAGAGGAATATAACGATAGCTTCGAATACGGAATTTAACGCGGGCAAGTCCTATTCCAGAAATTTCTGATCCAGATTAACAAACTTCATATTGGATGTAAGATTCATATATTCAAGCATATAAATTTTAATTAATTAAAAATATTTACGAAATGAAATCGAAAAAACAATTAGGCATTTGGATGGATCATTCAACTGCCATTTTATTTGAATCAAACGTTAATTCAACAGAAAATAAAATCATTGTGGCGCAAGTTGGCGAGCAAGATGAAGCTCTTAATACACGTGATGAAACCTTGATACAAAACAAAGAACAAAACGAACTCTCAGGTTTTTTCAATAGACTCAGCGAAGTAATCATTAATTACGATGAAGTACTTCTGTTTGGGCCTACCAACGCCAAACCCGAATTAGTAAACATACTTAAGTCTGATCACCATTTTGACGAGATCAAGATTGAAGTAAAACCGGCTGATAAAATGACCGAAAATCAACAGCATGCTTTTGTCAATGAACATTTTAATACTACTGGATAAATGCCCGACAGAGCAAAAAATCCGGAAGTAGAAAAATCAAAAACGGTAGCACTGATTGTTGCCCATCCCGACGATGAAACCTTATGGGCCGGAGGAACTGTATTGAGCCATCCGGAATGGGATTGCTTTGTGGTCTGCCTCTGCCGTGGGAGCGATACCAACCGGGCTCCGAAGTTTTATAAAGCTTTGAAAATGCTGAATGCCGAAGGAACAATGGGTGACCTCGACGATGGACCGGAACAAATGCCGCTGGAGGAAAAAATACTTGAAGGTGCTATCCTGAAACTATTACCTCCGCAACATTTCGATCTGGTAATTACACATGATCCGAAAGGGGAATATACAAGGCATCTCCGGCATGAAGAAACAGGTCGTTCCGTGAAAAATCTTTGGGGGGCTGGCAAAATATCTGCAACAGAACTTTGGACTTTTGCATACGAAGATGGTAATCGGGAATATTATCCAATACCAGTTAAAAGTGCTGATGTATCCCAGAAACTCACAAAAGATATCTGGCAAAAAAAATACGAGGTAATCACCGAAATATATGGTTTTGCGACAGAATGCTGGGAAGCCAGAACGACACCAGCAGCAGAAGCATTCCGCAAATTCACTGATCCATCTGAAATAGTAAAAAGAATTAATGTTAAAGGAGCTGTATTATGAAAGTATTGGTAATGTATGATTATCCGCCGGCACCCGGTGGACTTGCAACACAAGGAGACCTCCTATACAGAGGGCTTCAGGAAATGGGAGTTGATGTACATGCAGTACATTTCGAATCGGCACAGGAAAAAGAATGGTATTACCGCTGGTTTAAACCTGATGTAGCAGTTGGAGTTGGCTATTGGGGGTACACACCTAATTTGATTCTTCATCCGCAGCGATATGGAGTTCAACCAGTCCCATGGTTAGTTGCCGACGGTTACATTGCCAATTATCAGGAAGTGCTAAATGCTCTGCCTCTGATACTGGTAACCTCGAATTGGGTAAAGGAAATGTATGTCAGAGACGGAATTGATGGTACTAAAATTGAAGTTTTGCCCGTTGGCTGCGATACCGACTCGTTTAAACCTTACGATAAAAATGATCCCAAAATACAGGCCGTTCGCGAAGCTTTAGGTGTTACTCCTGATCAACTAATGATTCTGACTGTTGGTGGCGATGCTGCATCGAAAGGTGCACAGGAAGTGATGCAGGCTCTGGCCATTATTGATAAGAAAGCGCCCGACTGGAAGTATGTTTGCAAGGTATGGCCACAGCCGCGAACCAAAGCACAAAACCTGCTCGATCTGGAAATGGCAACACAACTGGGCATTGAAAAGAATGTTGTTTATACGACAAATAAGATTTCCAGAACATTTATGCCTTACCTATTTGGTGCGTGCGATATCTACGCAGCGCCTTCACGCCTCGAAGGATTCGGAATGCCACAAGTTGAAGCAGGTGCTTGCGGAAAACCTGTAATCAGCATTAAAGCTATGGGAATGTTAGATACGCTTGTTCAGGGAAAGACAGCTTTTCTGGCCGAAGTTGCCAAGAAAATTGTAGTAAACGAAGTCATACTCGGAGGCGAATCAGGCTTTGAAGAGAAACACAAAGTGATTTTTGATGTACCGAGAACGGTTGATTACCGGGCAAATGTTCAGGAGATTGCCAAATACCTGCTAACACTTATGAACGATGCGACCTTACGCGAACAGATGGGTAAAGCAGGTCGTGAACGTGTGGTAGAGAATTTTGACTACCGCGTTATTGCTAATAAATTTTTACAGATTATCAGCGATAAATTGGGAATAAAGTAAAGAAGACGGAAGTCAGAAGTCGGAAGCTTTTTCTCCCGGCTTCCGTCTTCGGTCTTCTAACTTAAACATACACAATGAAAACAGAAAACGAACAGCAAATAGAACTGGCAGGCAAAGCCGCTCTTGAAGTCTTACTTCACAATGCCCACGGACCGTTTCACGGACTGCCGCGAACGGCAGGCTGGGGTTATCCGGAGCCCTATACCCGTGATTTGATGTTTTCCATTCTGGGTATTGCCGTTTCCGGAAATCAAAAATTAATGGAAAGTATTCGGAAAGTGTTGGAAACACTGGCAAAAAATCAGACAGAGCATGGGCATATTCCTTCGCTGGTTCACGATAAAGACGATCGTGGTGCGAGTGACACTACCCCACTCTTTTTACTGGGTGTTGGCATCTTCAGAAAAGTAACTGGAGAATCTGATTTCCTGCACGAAGCCGTTGAAAAATCATTAATCTGGATGGAATATCAAAGCCCGTCGGACCGTTACCTGGTGGCACAGCAACCCACCAGCGACTGGCGCGACGAACAATGGGTTACCGGATACGGATTGTTTGTGAACACGCTTGTTTATAGCTATCTCCGAATGCTAGGCAAACACGAAAGAGCTGACAAAGTTCGTCTGGAAATGAGTCGGTTTACCATTGCAGCCGGGCCGAACCGTCATCATATACCTGAAGGATTGGTTGTAAAGCACAAACCCTATTTTGCATTTTGGGCCTATAAAATATACAGCAACGAAAGTTTTGACCTGCTCGGAAACAGCCTTGCTATTCTATCCGGAATGGCTTCGCAATCAAGAGCCGAAGAAATGATTTCATGGATAGAAACAGAATGTTCCGCGATGAAGGAAAGAGGTGAACTCGCCGTTAATTTGCCACCCAATTTCTTCCCATTTATAAAACCTGAAGATACCGATTGGTTGCCTCGTTATCAGCTATTTAATAATCCAGGAGAGTACCATAACGGCGGAATATGGCCTTTTATCTGCGGATTTTATGTAGCTGCACTGGTGGCTGCAAAAAGATATAAACTAGCAGAAGAAAAGCTTGTGGCGCTCACTCAACTTGTGAAGATTTCAGCCACTGGAACCGTTGAATTTGGTTTTAATGAATGGATAAAAGCACAGGATGGAAAGCCAAAAGGTCAGGATTGGCAAACCTGGAGCGCAGCACTTTACCTCTACGCAGCAAAATGTGTAGAGCTTAAAAGCACACCATTCTTTGATGAAATGCGAATTACTAAAACAGAGGAATAGTATAATCATACCCAAAAAGTAAGTACCGTATTTAAGATACAAAAGCCCATAACGAAAAGTCTGAAGCCCTTAATCCCCTTAAAAGGTCTTTTATAACTCAGTAAGTTCAACATTCTTTCCTTGAGTCGCAAAAAAATCCCGTTGAAAAATTACTGAATTCAAACTTTTCGGGATGGGCTTAATTGTCTTTTCACTAGTTGCCAATAAAAAACCTCCGAACTTCCGACTTCGTTCTCCCTTCTTTTGACTCCCAACTCCGGTCTTCCGTCTTCTTCAAAATATGTGAATGATACAACTTTTTTCGATAATCATGTAATACTTATCGTTATGAATAGATTCAACTTTATCTCCATATCTTCAAACTCAACTTCAAATGGTAACAAATCAAAAACAACTATTCAGACCGTATTCTAGTTATGAAACAAATCAGTTTTTTGCAGAAAAACAACATGAAAATCCGCAAGAAGAACCGAACACCCCTGCTCCGGACGAACCAACCGTTCCGGAACAGCCAGATGAAAATCCTAATCCAACAAGTCCCGAACCAGGCATAGACGAACCAGAAAAGGATGATCCAACCCGTATTGATGAAGAACCTCCAATTTTTAATAAATACTAGTTATGGCAAAATATTCAAAAAAAGCACAGGAAAAAATTGAAGAAGTTATGCACGAATTTAAGCATGGAGAATTAAAATCCGGGAAAGGTGGCAAGGGCAGAGTTGTAAAAAGCCGCGAGCAGGCAATAGCCATCGGTATAAGCGAAGCCCGGGAAGCCGGATTAAAAGTTCCCAAGGAAGAGGTTTAAGAAATTCGAAATGTGAGAATCATGTAAATTTATTTCAGAATTATATAATGATTTTTAAGGTTATATCCTTTATTTTTCTAAAAACTAATTGATTGTAAAAACTTTAAAATATCACAATGGAAACTCTGATTGTTGGCTACTGGAACAGCAAAAAAGAAAAAATAAAACAAAGATTTTCTGGAATAACCGATGATGATTTAAATTTTCAGCAAGGCAAAGAAAAAGAAATGATGGAAATGCTGGAATACAAGCTTGGTATACCAAAGCTGGATCTGGTAAAGATAATTGAAGCCCTTTAAATGCATTAATTCACTCAATGATATGAACAATTCACCCTCAAAAGCGAATAAAAAAATACCGAATGAAAAAGAGATTAAAGGATCATTCATTAAAAACGAAAATGTTAAACTGAATGAAAATCTAAAAGAATCAGAGATACGTTACCGTCGGTTGTTTGAAACGGCAAAAGATGGCATCCTGATCCTTGATTTCGAAACCGGAAGTATTCTCGATGCAAATCCGTTTATAGTTAAAACAATTGATTTGCCTTTAGAGGAAATACTCGGGAAAAAACTTTGGGAAATTGGTCTTTTTAGCAATAAGGAAGAATCGGAACGTGCTTTCATCGAATTAAAAACAATGGGATATATTCGTTTTGAAGACATGCCGATACAACGAAGAGATGGAAAAATAATTGAAGTGGAATTTATCAGCAACGTTTATCTCGAAAGTAAAACAAAGGTCATTCAATGTAATGTAAGGGATATAACCGAACGGATCAAGACAGAAACTGCTCTAAAAATAAGTGAACAGAATTTAAAAAATCAAAATACAGAATACGCCAATCTAAACAAGGAATATTCGAGGCTGAACGAAGAGTTATCCAAAAATATTAGCCGAATTCAGCACATCAACAATGATTTGATTATCTCAAAAGAAAAGGCCGTAGAATCAGACAAACTAAAATCGGCATTCCTTGCCAATATGAGCCATGAAATCCGGACTCCAATGAATGCAATTAGTGGATTTTCTGAACTTTTATTACAAACAGGACTGACGGATGGTGATATATCACGCTATGTTCATATAATTAATGCAAGCAGTCAACATCTGTTGTCGATAATAAGCGACATTATGGACATTTCAAAAATAGAAGCAGGTCAGTTTTCTGTTGAATCAGAATCAGTTGACATCAACAAGTTAATGGGCGAATTATTTGATACGTATGAAAAAATTGTTGATTTAAAGAAACTGAGATTGATTTATTCGCCTGAAAAACCAAATAATCTGATTCAGTTAACGACCGATGGTAACCGGATAAAGCAGATTATTTGTAACTTATTAAACAATGCCATCAAGTTTACCAATAAAGGTGAAATAAATTTTGGATATAGACTAAAAGAAAATTCCATGGAGTTCTTTGTTAAGGATAATGGCATAGGCATTGCACTTGAAGATCAATCGCTCATTTTTACACGTTTCAGCCAAATAGCATCAAGCAAAAAACAACTAAATAGTGGCAATGGACTCGGATTATCCATTTCAAAAGCTTTGGTCGAAAAACTAGGTGGAACTATTGCTGTTCATTCAAAACCAGGAACAGGCTCAAGTTTTATTTTTACAATCCCCTTCTTAAATTAACGTTTAACAACGGATCAGCAATCGAATAGTTAATCAAGCAACACCTTTCAAAAACTCCCTCGAAATTTTCAATCTGTCCTCTTTTCCCCGCTAATGTGTGAATGATGTAATTCTTAGCTGCAATTGTGTAACACTTTAAGTGGTGAAAGAAAGCAACTTTGTAATCATGTGATCATTTATTCACAAACAAAATTTAATGTTATGAAAAAGGAAAACGTATCATCAAAAGATTTCGAGGAGGTGATTAAATATACTCCGCTTTCATGCCCAACAAAGACTGGTTTTATGTCAAAAATCGGCAAACACATGAAAAAAGTTATTTTCATAGGTAGCTTAGCTGGAATAGGATTATTTCTGAATAGTTGTATGGCAGGCTATGTAGCTACCGAACCAACTTATACCGAATATTCCAGACCTCAGCGTCCAAGTGAACTCCATGTCTGGATTGATGGTGACTGGGTATATAATCAGACGAGCCATGTGTATGTTCAGCGAAATGGCTACTGGACCAGACCCCAACAGAACCGTGTCTATGTTAAAGGATACTGGAATTCAACTCCAAAAGGAAAACATTGGTCAAAGGGTTACTGGCATAAAAAAAATCATGAAGGAAACCGTCGGAACCGTTATTCTCGTTAAAAGTTTTTAATATAAAAATACCATGAAAACAAATATAAAAATACTGGGATTTCTGTTTGCCTTATTTGCTGCATCCGTAGTCACTCCCAAACAGGCATCAGCACAACAGGACTATGTGAGTTTGCAGACTTTTTATGACGATCTAAGTCCATACGGACAGTGGATTGATTATCCGCAATACGGCTATGTCTGGATTCCGGATGTAGATTCAGATTTTATGCCCTATTCAACAGCAGGCCAATGGGTTTTTACTGAATATGGTTGGACCTGGTTATCAAATTACGAATGGGGTTGGGCGCCTTTCCATTATGGTCGATGGGATTACGACAATTATTACGGTTGGCTTTGGGTACCCGATTACGAATGGGGTCCTTCGTGGGTAACCTGGAGAAGAGCGAGTGGCTATTATGGCTGGCAACCAATGCGACCCGGAATTAGTATCAGCTTAAGTTTTGGCAACGACTACTACAACAATTACAACGATTACTGGATGTTTGTTAGCGACCGTAATTTCCAAAGGTCGGATGTTAGCCGTTACTATGTGAACCAAACAAATCGCGACAGAATTATCAGGAATTCGACAGTGATTAACAACACTTACATTGACAATAGCCGGAACAGCACCTATATTTCTGGCCCTGAAAGAGATGATGTACAACGAACTACAGGCAGAAGAGTTAGTTCTGTTGCGATTCGTGAAAGCAGTAAACCTGGACAATCTTTGAAAAATGGACAACTACAAATTTATCGCCCAAATGTGAGAAAAAGCAATGATACGGGGCATAAATCTGCACCAAACAGGATTACCAGCAGAGAGGATGTTAAACGCCACCCTGATCGGAATGCGATAAATCAACAGAGGAATGCAAGTCCAACGAATAACAGAGAGTTACAACAGCAGCGCCAAAATACCAACAAACAACAGAATGTTGATAAAGGGAATATAGAGCGCGATAGACAACAAAAAGTAAATCAATCTGAAAATAAGAGACAGCAACAGCAGCAACAACAAGAACTGCAACAGCAGCAGAGGCAAAACAGTATCAATCAGCAAAATATTGATAAAGGTAATGCACAGCGCAAGCAACAACAAAAACAACAGAATATTGATAAGGGAAATGCACAGCGTGAGCAGCCACAAAAGCGTCAAAATATTGAGAAAAACAATGCACAGCCTGCTCAGCAACAAAAAATTAACACGCCTCAAAATAACGCAAGAGAACAGAGACAAATTAACCGGCAAGAAAAAAGTGTAAGAAATAAGCAAGCCAAAGAAAATAAATCTCAGAAAAATAAAAATAGGTAATAAGTATCCCGATTTATGACCTTGTCATCCCTTATCCATTGGCTTCATTTTATAAGCAATGAATAACTGATATAAAAATAGAAAAGACTTTACAGCTAAAACTCTCTTCCTTTTATTGGGTAAGGGAGTTTTACTTGTTAGGTAAACTAAAAAATACTATTGAACAGAATCGGAGTAATTATTCAAAGTTATTTAACGTTTAATCAGCCCCACCAAATACTAACTGAAAATGTGCGAATTATGTAATTTTTTACAAAAATTATATAACAATCTAATCCACACAAGATTGTATTTTTAGATTGATCATACGATACTTTAACAATAGGCAATTCTGAAATCATGAAGACACTAACATCAATTCCTGACCAAAACAATGAAGTCATTGTAACCTTTCTTAATCTTTTGTTGGCTGAAGAATACGTGCTTTACACCAAAACCAGGACTGCACACTGGAACGTTGATGGATTAAATGACTTCGAGCTCCATATATTTCTGGAAAACCAGTATAGCAGGTTGGATGATATAATTGATGACATTGCTATTCGGATCCGCTCGCTTGGTCATTTTGCTTTAGGTTCACTGAAAGATTTTCTGAGTATTTCACAGATGTGCGATGACAATGACAATTTGAGTAATTCGGGTCAAACTATTGAAATACTTCTACACGATCACGAAGAGATTATCCGTATTATTAATCAGGAAACAAATCCTATCTCACATCAATTAAATGACGCAGAAACTGCCGGATTTTTATCAGAAATATTGGGAGAACATCAAAAAATGGTGGAAATGTTAAAGTCATTCTTATCCCTAACTTATTTAAATTTATCGGCACAAACACGCACAAAATCATCACGATTTATTGATTTTCAGGATTAACGATTTCTCAAACCCTTTGATGATTTATTCGCTATTTGATTCTTTCAGTTCGTTCCACGTACGTTGTTCAAACTTAACTCATTCGTGAGTTTAAACACATTTGAGAACCAACTGTATCTGTTACATAGACATCTAATATTACATATTAAGGCATTTTTCGAAGACAGAACCGATAATATTCCGATATTTACTGATAATCAAATACCACTTATAACCTATCCGTAATATCTCGATTCACAATAGATATCATAGATATTTTACGAGGTCGGCCTACGAATTAAATTTACGCAAAAGTGAAACCCGAAAAAATAAAATCCTCATTTCCTTCAAATGGAAAAGCTTTAGTTTCGGATACCAAACCGTTTCCCATCGTTGGTATTGGTGCATCGGCCGGAGGACTTGATGCGTTTGAACAATTTCTTATGAATGTACCAGAAAACTCTGGTATGGCTTATATCATCATACAGCACTTGGATCCGACACAAAAAGGAATGTTACCCGAATTACTTCAACGAATTACCAAAATGAAGGTTTTTCAGGTAAAAGACCGAATGGCGGTAAAACCTGACAGTGTGTATGTGATTCCGCCCAATGCAAGCATGTCAATATTAAGTGGAGTTCTCCACCTTTTTGAACCCCTGGAATCGAGAGGACTACGTTTGCCTATTGATTTTTTCTTTCGTTCATTGGCTATCGACCAGAAAGAACTTGCGGTTGGTATCATTCTTTCGGGTATGGGCTCAGATGGTAGTATAGGTATCCGGGCCATCAAAGAAAACAATGGAATTGTAATGGTTCAGGAACCGACCACAGCAACATACAATAGTATGCCGCTAAGTGGCATTGATTCCGTACTGGTTGATGTTGTAGCATCGCCCCGTGATATGCCACCAAGGCTATCTGAATTTATGAAACAAATTCCTTTCATCAAACAAGATATTGAAATTGAAACTAAAGATCAGAGTTCACTCGAGAAAATCATAATTCTGCTGCGCGATAATACCGGGAACGACTTTACATTTTATAAGAAAAACACGTTGTATCGGCGAATTGAACGGCGAATGGGCATTCACAAAATCGACAAAATAGCTTCTTACGTTCACTTTTTAATGTTAAATCCCAAAGAACTGGATATTCTCTTTAAAGAACTTTTGATTGGGGTAACTAACTTTTTTCGCGATAGCGCTGTTTGGGAAAAGATAAAAGAAAGTGTATTTCCAGATATTTTTACCAATCAAAAAACAGGAACAACATTGCGGGCCTGGATACCCGGTTGTTCAACCGGCGAAGAAGCATATTCGTTGGCTATTGTGTTTAAAGAAGCACTCGAAAAATTCAGTCCCGATGGAGGCATTTCCTTACAAATATTTGCAACTGATTTGGATAACGAGGCTATCGAAACTGCTCGGAAAGGGCTGTTTCCGACAAGCATTGCAGGCGATGTTTCACCCAATCGGCTGAGTCGCTTTTTCATTTCAACCGACGAAGGCTACCGTGTTAATGCTGAAATAAGAGAGATGGTCGTTTTTGCACAACAAAACATTGTGATGCATCCACCCTTTACCAAAATTGACATACTAACTTGCCGCAATTTACTGATATACCTGGAACCAGAATTGCAAAAAAAAATACTTGGACTTTTTTATTATTGTATTAATCCTGATGGAATAATGGTTTTGGGTAGTTCCGAATCGCTTGGCAAACAGAGCAATTTGTTTATTCCAATAGACCCTAAGCTTAGAATCTTCAGGCGCTCCAACAATGCCCTGAGTCCCGAATTATTCGATTTTCCATCTTCCTTTTCCCGTTCAAAAATGACAAATATTGAAAAACAAATTCCGGTCAGAGTGACACCAAACATTCAAATGCTTGCCGATCAGTTGCTGTTGCAGCACTTTTCGCCTCCCGGTGTTCTGGTGAACCCCGATGGCGATATTATTTACATCAGCGGACGTACCGGAAAATATCTGGAACCGGCAGTCGGCAAAGCGAATCTGAATATTTTTGCCATGCTGCGCGAAGGTTTGGTTCACGAATTTAACATTGCTTTCCGCAAAACCATTTTAACAAAAGGAACTGAAATTTTGCACAACATCAAAATTGGTTCAAACGATTCGTTACTAACCGTTAATGTTAAAATTCAATGGATAGAAAAACCTGAGGCCCTGAAAAACAAGGTTATGATCATTTTTACTGATGTGCCTACAATTAACCAGCCAATAAAAAGATCAAAAAAAGGGGAAATAGCCATCGATAGCGTTAGACATTCGAAATTGGAAGAAGAGTTGCAGCGTACCCGTGAAGAGATGCAGAGCACTCTCGAAGAAATGCAAACTTCGCAGGAAGAACTAAAGTCAACAAACGAAGAATTGCAATCAACCAATGAAGAGCTGCAATCGACCAACGAAGAATTGACCACTTCAAAAGAAGAAATGCAAAGCCTGAATGAAGAACTTCAAACTGTAAATGTAGAATTGCAGTCGAAAGTTGACGAATTTTCAAGAGTGAACAACGACATGAAAAACCTGCTCAACAGCACCGATATTGCAACTTTATTTCTGGATAAAGAATTAAATATTCGACGCTATACCAACCAGACTACCAAAATTTTTAAACTTATCAAAAGCGACATCGGACGACCCTTTACCGATCAGGCATCAGACCTTGATTACCCCGAATTGGTTGATGATGCCCTTGAAGTATTAAGAACACTCGTTTTTATACAAAAGCAAATATCAACCAAAGACGGGCGCTGGTTTTCTATTCGCATTATGCCATACCGCACATTCGACGACCGAATTGACGGCCTGGTCATTACGTTCTTCAACATGTCGAGCCAGAAGCAAGTTGAAGAGCAATTAAATGAATCAAAACAGTTGAATCGTCTGCTATTTAATTCATCATCAGATAAGATCATTAAATTGTCGGGCGAACTAAAGGTTGTTGAATTTAATACTGAGGCTGAGAAATTTTTCGATAAAAAACGAGAAGATATACTAGACAGGAACTTCATTCAATCCTTTGTTCCTGAACCGGAGCATAAAAGAATTGAAAAGGAGTTAAAGAAATTGTTTTCCGAATCATTGGATAGCAAATTCAAGTTAAAAGTTATAGCTGCAGCAGATCAAATCCAGGAGATTGAATGGTCTGTAAATGTTATTTGCACCGATCAGAAAATGCCAGTTGGATTACTATTAATTTCAAAAAATCACTAATGGCAAGCCAACTTATAATTGTCTGGCAAGTCACCCTGAACTTCCCGCCCGCTCGCTTGTCAGGCTGGGTTTTAGGGTCACTTCAGCAAAGAAATGCCGAAACAAGCCTTCGAGTTCAGAATGTCATTACGTCAGGTTCGTTGACCCGACAATAAGTTGTAAAACCAATAAGAGATGTTGAATACATAACTTCTCTTGAAGAAACTGTTTGAATTTCATGAATTTGACCTTTTGCTTTCTGTTTTAATTTTAAACAGTTATTGAAGTAACACTGATTACCAAAACATTAAATACCAAAGTGATGCATAACGAAGAAATGGATTACACTGACGCCAAACAGTTACGTTCAAAAGCCGAAGAGCAACTGAAAAAGAAAGACAAAAGAGTAGAAGATGTGGTAGCCGAAATTGATTCGAAGAAATTACTACACGAACTTCAGGTACACCAGATTGAACTGGAAATGCAAAACGAAGAGTTGCGACTAGCCTATGTTACGGCCGAAACAGCCCTTAAAAAATACACCATGCTCTACGATCTTGCTCCTATAGGCTATTTTACTCTTGATAACAACGCCAACATCAATGAGCTGAACTTCACTGGCGCCGACATGCTTGGAGAGAAACGTTTCAGCCTAATAAACAGCAATTTAAAATTGTTTATTAACAACGACTTTCTGCCTGTTTTCAACGATTTTATCAGGAAGGTTTATTCACGCCATGGAAAAGAATCGTGTATAGTGATGTTAGAATCCGATAAAGGTTCTACATGCAAAATCTATATGGAAGGTATTGTTAGCGGTGAAGATCAAAAATGTCTTTTGTCGGTAATTGATATTTCGAAACTCAAAAGCTAAACTATTAAAAACTCCACTTCGTAGAGTTATAAATAACAGGGTTATGGAAAGACTAAAAGATGAATTATCTGCACATTAATCGTAATTAAACGAAATTTGAAGCTTTATATCAAAAATATGGTCAGCAAACGCTGTAAGATAATCGTAAAGTCAGAACTTGAGACTTTGGGATTGCATTGCTCTGCCATTGATTTGTGTGAAGTTGAAATCGTGGATGACATTTCTGAAGATAAAAGGCTTAAACTTGATAAAAAGCTCCGTGAATCAGGGTTCGAATTAATTTCAGAGAGAAACATAATATTAACCGAAAAAATTAAAACAATTATCATCGAATTAGTTCATTACAACGAAAATCAATTGGTCATAAATCTATCAGACTATTTAAGTATCAAACTAAAATACAGTTACACCTATTTAGCAAACATCTATTCAAAAAATCAGGGCGAAACCATTGAGCATTTTTTCATCACGAACAAAATTGAAAAGGTAAAAGAATTACTTATTTACGAAGATCTTAATATTACTGAGATCGCTGATAAATTGCACTTCAGCAGTGTAGCCCATCTGTCAAATCTATTTAAAAAAATCACAGGAATAACTCCTTCGCAATACAAGCAACTTTGTTTTTTTGACCAAAAACCTCCGAAAAAAAAAAACCAATAACAACCTGATACATAGCTATAAATTGCATAAAGCCACTTGTTCCCGAATCTCAGCTATTGTGAATATTTTTTAAAAATCCGGTCAATTTTACCGGCCAAATCAAAATCGAGTTGAGTTACACCTTTTGCTTCATGATTGGTTAACGCTACGCTTACCTTATTATACGAGTTGCTCCAATCCGGATGGTGATTCATTTTTTCGGCCTCAAAAGCAACCGCTGTCATGAATGAAAAAGCTTCAACGAAGGTTTTGAATTTAAAATCCCTGATAATGGTATTCTCGTCAAAGGTCCAGTCACTTAAATTTTCGGTCAGGAACTGCTCAACTTCTTGATTTGTTAATGCTTTCATAGCTGTAGTTTTTAATGAAATTTCCGGATAAATAGCTGCCTGTTTATAGTCACAGACATATCTGCTAAATGAACAACAATCCTCATTAATTTGTTCATAATAAATATATTACAATCACAACCGAATCATGAAATACAGGATAGAAACAGATACGATGGGCGAAATTCAAGTACCTGCCGACAAATATTGGGGGGCTCAAACCCAGCGTTCATTGATGAATTTTCAGATTGGTTCACCAGCCTCAATGCCCGTGGAAATTATTCATGCGTTTGGTTACCTGAAAAAGGCGGCTGCCATTAGCAATCAAAAGTTTGAGTTATTAGCCAACGAAAAAATGGAGATCATCTCGCAAGTATGCGATGAAATCATTGCAGGAAAACTTGACGATCAGTTTCCGTTGGTGATCTGGCAAACTGGTTCAGGAACGCATACCAATATGAATTGCAATGAAGTTATTGCCAACCGAGCTCATGTTTTGCTGGGCAATCATTTAGGTAAAGGAAAACTGTTAATCCATCCGAACGATGATGTGAACAAGTCACAGTCGTCGAACGATACTTTCCCTACAGCTATGAACATTGCAGCTTACCGAATGATTGTTGAATATACTATTCCGCGAATTGAAATACTGGTGAATAGTCTTAGCGAAAGATCGGTCTCGATGGCCGAAATTATCAAAATAGGGCGCACTCATTTTATGGATGCTACTCCTATTACGCTTGGACAGGAATTTTCGGGTTATGTGTCGCAGCTAAAACATGGGATTAAAGCTTTGAAAAATACGTTGCCACATCTTGCTGAGTTAGCAATGGGCGGAAGCGCTGTCGGAACAGGATTGAATACTCCGCAAGGTTATGACCGCGAGGTTGCCGCTGTCATTGCACAATTAACCAAACTACCTTTTGTAACTGCTGAAAACAAGTTCGAGTCATTGGCAGCTAACGATGCTTTGGTTGAAACACATGGGGCGATCAAACAGTTGGCTGTCAGCTTGATGAAAATTGCCAACGATATCCGAATGCTGGCTTCTGGTCCGCGATCAGGAATTGGTGAAATAACTATTCCGGCAAACGAACCAGGTTCGTCTATCATGCCAGGCAAAGTTAACCCAACTCAAACAGAAGCATTGACCATGGTTTGCGCACAGATAATGGGTAACGACACAACTATTTCGGTTGCAGGCTCGAATGGACACTTCGAATTGAATGTTTTCAAACCAGTCATGATCAATGCCTTGCTCCAATCGGCCAGATTGATAGCTGATGCCTGCAAATCATTTAGCGATCATTGTGTTTCAGGAATTGAACCCAACATGGAACGTATTGATGAAAATCTCCAAAATTCATTAATGTTGGTAACAGCATTGAACCCACATATCGGCTACGAAAACGCAGCCAAAATTGCTAAAAAAGCTTTTGCTGATCACTTGAGTTTGAAAGAAGCTGCAATAGCGTTATGCCTGATAACCGAAGAGCAATATGACGAATGGGTAGTTCCAAAAGACATGACAGGTCCGTTAAAGTAGATCAGCCTGATTTTACTTTAACGCTTTTGAGAAATCAACCTTTTTCACCCTTAATCCCTGAAGGGGAAGGTTGATTTTTCAGCTTTCTCCCTTTAGGGACGGGGTAAGAAAGCTGTAAAATCATTCCAGGAATTGAATCTGTTAAGGTAGAACTGAATATGTGTGAGTAAAAAGTGTGAATGATGTAATTTTTATTCAAAATTCTGTAACCCATTTGCGACTAAAGGTTCTCAACTTAGTTCTTTCAAAAATTCATTCATTAAAACTCACAAAATGAAAGGGAACAAAGAATTAATTACAGTTTTGAATTCGCTTTTGGCAGATGAATTAACTGCAATAAACCAATATATGGTACATTCCGAAATGTGCGAAAACTGGGGTTATGGGAAACTACACATGGCTATCCGGAAACAAGCAATGGACGAGATGCATCATGCAGAATGGCTCATTGAGCGCATCCTGTTTTTCGAGGGTGCTCCTACCGTATCAAAGCTTAATCCGATAAAAATTGGCAAAACTGTTCTGGAAATAATCAGTAATGATGATAAAGATGAACTTGATGCTGTGCTGGCATATAACAATGCAATCAAACTTGCCCGCGAAGTTGGCGATCAGGGAACAGTTGACTTGCTTACCAAAATCCTGAAAATGGAAGAAGGTCATGTCGATTGGGCTGAAATACAACGTGCACAAATCGACCAGATTGGAATCAGTAATTATCTGGTTAGCCAAATTGAAAATCCTGCCAGCTAAAAGATAACACAGAATCGGATTTTGATCCAGAGACTGAGTTTTCAAGAGCAAATGAAGGCATTCATTAAAATCAATGTAAACACATCTAATTCTTAAATCATGCCTTCATTAGCAGCAATATCAAAAATTGATTTTCCCTATAAAGTTGAACAGCAAATGGTGAAAGAAGGTGCAAGGAATTTGTTTGCGCCTTCTTTTCAACAAGCAGCAAAACAACAAATAAGAAGAAATTACAGTTGAGAATCTAACAAAAGCAATTAGTACTGAAGAAATTTAATAAAACTGCACCATGAGATACATAGGAACCGATATTGAAATGACTGTAAATAATCACACAATTAATTACATGGATGAAGGACCAGACCATGCACCAGTAATTATTTTCATTCACGGCTTTCCTTTTAATAAATCGATGTGGAACAAGCAGGTGGAAATACTAATAGAGAACTACCGCATAATTGCATACGATGTGCGTGGTCATGGGAGTTCCTCAATCGGAACTGACAAATTTTCGATTGAGATTTTCGTTGACGATTTACTTGGGTTAATGGATGCTCTAAAGATTGAAAAAGCAATGCTTTGTGGGTTGTCAATGGGAGGATACATTGCGTTAAACGCTGTTGAAAATTTTCCGAAACGTTTTGGTGCTCTTATTTTATGCGACACCAATTGCATGGCCGATACACCCGAAGCGAAGGTTAAACGGATGATATCGATTGAAAACATTGAAAATTTTGGTGTTGAATACTTTGCCACGGAGAGTATAAAAAATCTATTTGCACCCGAATCGTTTGTAACAAACAAAGAAAAAATTGCTGCAATTAAGGAAATGATCATCGGAACTTCGGTTGAATCACTTTCAAGTACTTTAACAGCATTATCAACTCGTAAAGATACATGTACTGGCTTAGCTAACATTCGGATTCCGGTACTTATCGTGGTTGGAAAAGAAGATAAAATTACGCCTCCTGATGCCTCGCGAATGATGCAAAGAAACATCAGAGGTTCAATACTTAGCATCATTGAACATGCCGGCCATCTAAGCAACATTGAGAATAGCTATGAATTTAATAGTCATCTCAAGAAGTTTATTTCCTCTGTTTACAAAAAAAGACAGATCATCCAAAGATGAAATTAGAATCAATACGATACACAATGGAAATCCATATAAAAGCAAAAAAAGCAAGAGTTCAGATACCGGGTAAGCTTCAACAATTAATTCAATCGGGTACTGATTCAAAAAGCAAGACTAAAAGTGCATCAAACAAGGACATCGAGAAGGAATTGAATGCAAGAATATTGGAGGTTACCATGAAGATAAGGTACCATTATCCGGAGTTGTCGAAATATTTAGACGAAGTTCCGGTAACCATACCTGCGGGAAAGGATCGGGGAATAACATTGAATCATCTAAGAGAATATTATGAATCGCTGAGTTCAATTATGAATCAATACAAATTGGAAATTCCAAAAGTCGCAGGCAGGGATTAACTGCCCGGCTAAACTATATTCAATAAAAATACAATCATCATTTAAATAAAGATCATGAAATTAAAATTAAACACATTTTTACTGTTCACATTATTTTCAACACTGGTATTTACAGGATGTAATAATGAAGGATTACAGGGACCTGCAGGAACCGATGGACTGGATGCAACAGTATATTATTCCCAATGGATTACGCCATCGGCTTGGTTGGGCACTTCGGGTGATTGGTATTTCGATGTTAATGCCCCCGATTTAACGGCTGATGTTGTAGAAAATGGAGTGATTCTAGGCTACGTATCGTTGGCTGGCGATTTGTACGATTCGTCTACAGTGAGACCATTACCCGCTTATGCAGTTGGTACAAACTGGAGTTTTTTGATTCCTGAGTATGGAAAAATCGAATTTACTTCTGATATGATTTCAAAACCATTTACAACTGGCAATAACTTTCGGTTCATTGCCATTCCGGGCAACATCGAAACGTTAAAATCAGGATCAATAAAAAACAAAAGTGTGCAAGAGTTGAGAAGTATGTCGTACAAAGACGTTTGCAAACTATATAACATTCCTGAATAACATCAAATACATAAACACATGAAACGAGCCATGAGAGATAATCTCGCACAGACACATGATTATCGATGGCGAGTTCCATCTGGCAATAAAAAACAAATTATAAACAGATGAAAAAGCATAAAGAAAAAACAAAAGCAGTGACGGCCAGAGCCGAATACATTAAAGTTGAAAACAACGTACATCTTCATGTTACAGATGCAGGCGAAGGCCGACCTATTGTTTTAATTCCAGGCTGGCCATTAAGCGACGAAATGTATGAATATCAATACAACGACCTGATAAATAAAAATTTCAGGGCAATTGGAATTACGCTTAGGGGCTTTGGTAAATCGGACAAACCATACGAAGCATACAATTACGATGTACATGCAGCTGACATAAAGGTAGTTTTAAAGAAACTGGATATTAAAGATGCCGTTTTAGTTGGCTTTTCAATGGGAGGTGCAATAGCAATCCGATATGTATCTCAGTATAAAAGTGCCCGTGTTTCGAAGTTGGTTTTGGCTGGTGCCGCCGCTCCTATTTGGACTCAGCGTGAAGATTTCCCATACAACCTTCCCAAAACGGCAGTTGATGATTTGATCAAGCAAAACTTTGCAGATCGTCCAAAGTTGTTATCCGATTTCGCAAAAATATTCTCGGCTACCGAAACTTCATTAAACGAAGGAATTGGTACCTGGTTAAACGGCATTGGTCTCAGCGCATCTTCGTATGCAACAGCACAGTGTCTGGTGGCATTGCGCGATACCGACCTCAGACCCGATCTGGCCAATATTGCCATCCCGACATTAATTCTACATGGTAAACACGACAAAATCTGTTCTTTCGATCTGGCAGGCCAAATGAAAGCCGCGATTCCCGGTTCACTGCTTGTTCCTTTTCAGAAAAGCGGGCACAGTTTGTTCCTGGAAGAAACTCATAAGTTTAATACGGAGCTGATCAAATTCGCCGAAAAATAAGTCGGTCAAACAGAGTTCAATGTGTGAATGATGTAACTTATTTCCAGAATAGTATAACAAGTTGAAAGGCGATACGAGTACTTTTAACTATATCCAATAATTAAAAAAATCACAAAATGAAAAAGACAATTTTTATTGCAATCATGATGATTTTCACATTGAGCGCAACAACAACATTTGCTGCAAAAAATGATTTAAAATCAACAACTCCGGTCGCTACTGAGAATAAATTATCGACAGAAGAGTTAAGCCAGATGAAAAATCGTGTTGAAGAAATTCGTACCATGGACAAATCAGAAATGACATCTTCTGAAAAACGTGAACTCCGTAAAGAAAGCAAGGGAATTAAAGAAAACGTTCGTAAAAGCGGTGAAGTTATTTACATCAGTGGTGGTACACTGTTGCTGATTATCCTTATCATCGTTTTGATTTAATTAATATTCTATTTTATCCCAGAAATGATCGGCTTTGCAGCTTTCCCTGTAAGATTAATGCCCGGGATAAATGTTCGGTATTAGTACTCTTTTAAAATATGCAATACCATTGGTGTTGCATATTTATTTTTGTGCAATCCGGAATTTATTGCTTCATCCGTTCCACTTTTCGACGTTCACTAATGAAAAATAAATCCTCAACCTCACTTCATTTGAAACCAGTCCCCCACTCCACAATAATCCCAAAGTTACTCTTCGTTTGCCTTCTGATTTTTGTGACCTTTTCAAGAACAATAGCACAGGAATATTTTCAACAGGAAGTCAATTTCAAAATCAACGTCACACTCAACGACAAACTACATGAATTAAGTGCGTTCGAAACAATTGAATACATCAACAACTCTCCCAACACACTTCAATTGCTCTACTTTCATCTTTGGCCCAATGGCTATTCCAGCAATCAAACCGAATTGGCCAAACAGCTATTCACCATTAAAGGAAAGCAAAAGCTATTTGACGATCCGGAATTGAGAGGATATATCGATTCAATTGACTTTGAGATCGATGGACTGCCGGTTCAATGGAATTTATTACCCGGGCAACCCGATATTTGTCAAATTACCCTGAATAAGCCTCTCCTACCCGGTAATTCGATAAAGATTACCACACCTTTTCGTGTAAAAATCCCCAAAGGAGTGACTTCCCGATTGGGACACATCGGCGAATCATACCAGGTTTCGCAATGGTTCCCAAAGCCGGCTGTTTACGACCAATCGGGCTGGCACCCGATGTCGAATCAGGATCAGGGTGAATTCTATTCCGAATTTGGAAGTTTCGATGTAAGCATCACACTACCTGAAAATTACATTGTGGGAGCAACCGGAAACCTACAAAATGCCGCAGAGATCAAAATGCTTGATCGGCTTGCTGCCGACACCACCTGGACAGCAAACATCAACGCTAAAAATGATAGTTTTCCACCTTCATCTGTTGTGTTAAAAACACTCCGGTACACTGAAAATCAAATCCACGATTTTGCGTGGTTTGCCGACAAACGTTTCCATGTGCTGAAAGGAAATGTAAAACTTCCGGAATCAGGCCGGGAAGTAACTACCTGGGTGATGTTCACCAATCAACAGGCCGAACTCTGGACAAAGACCATACCCTATGTGAATCATGCGATCTGGTATTTTTCGAAATGGAATGGCGATTATCCATATCAAAATTTTACTGCTGTTCAAAGCGCATTAAGTGCCGGAGATGGAATGGAATATCCCGGTATTACGGTGATTGGGCTGGCAAAAGATGACTACGGACTGGACGAAGTAATTGCTCACGAAATTGGACACAGTTGGTTTTACAGTGCATTGGGAACCAATGAGCGTCGGTACCCGTATCTCGACGAAGGCATTACCAGCGCTAACGAAGTTCGGTATATGCGCGAAAAATATCCGGAGAAAAAGCTTTGGGAAACCAATGTCAGAAACCTGAAATTGGCTAAATTCTTTCACATCGACCAAATGCCGGTTAAGCTGATGAGAGAACTCGAATGGCTTTCACAGGCTCGCGATAACCTTGAACAATCCATCAATCTGCCTGCCGATGATTACAGCACCTTGAATTATAGCCTGATGATTTACAACAAGGCGGGAATGGGCTTCAACTACCTGAGGGCTTATTTAAGTGACTCTATTTACGATTCAGCGATGCACGAATATTATCGCAAATGGAAATTCAAACATCCGCAACCCAATGATCTTCAACAGGTATTCGAATCGAATACAGGGAAAAACTTAAACTGGTTCTTTGGCGATTTCATCGGCAACACCAAACGGATGGACTATAAAGTGGTTCGTCTGGAGAATCAAAAGCTTCTTCTCGTAAATAAAGGGGAACTGGTATCGCCTATGGTGATTTCAGGAATGAAAGGCGACTCCATCTGTTTCGAAAAATGGGTCGATGGTTTCGAAGGACAGCAATGGATCGATATTCCTTCAGGCCGGTATTCTGAACTAAAAATCGATCCTCGACATGTTACGCCTGAAATCTTCAGGCTGAATAATAACATCCGGACAACAGGTATTTTTCCCAAAGCTGATCCCATCAAAACTCAACTCTACTTTTCGTTGGAAGATCCGGAGAAAAGACACCTGATGTATATTCCAACGGTTAACTGGACACGGGAAAACGGTTTTATGATTGGTGCGGCCATCCACAACGGATTCCTCACGCCTAAACCATTGGAATATTTTGTGATGCCCTTTTATCCATTCCACCATTCCGATCTCGCCGGATTCGGTAGAATTGCATACAACATTACACCTTACGATAAACTAATCAGGAAGGCAAAAATATCACTGGAAGGAACGCAATTCGGAGCGCCTGGCAATCAAAACTATCACAAAATAAAAGCGGGTGTGGATTTGTATTTCAGGTCAAGCCAGCGGAATAACTCCATCACACAGAAAGCTTACGGGAACTTGATAACCACATCGAACCTCTTTCGGATTGTCAATCAGGAGAAAGCAACAATAAGTAATTACATGCAGCTGGGATACCAACTTGAAAAAACAGGTAACATCAACCCGTTTAACCTGTTGGTTTCATCCGAATCGGGTCAATCATTCCTGAAAACATCGGTCGAATTCAATTACCGGTTAAGTTACTACGGAAAGAAAAATGGGCTGGATATCCGGTTGTTTGCCGGAACCATGCTCAAAACTGATCCAACGATTCCTTTTTATTCGCTTTCTCCAAGTGGCCGAAGCGGGCGCGAACAATACCTGTACGAGGGCACCTTTCCCGATCGTTTTGTCATTTTCCCAAATTCGTTCTGGTCCCGGCAAATGAGTTTTTCAGAAGGTGGTTTGATATCGCCCGTTAACACTCAGCTTGGATATAGCCGATGGCTTGTCTCTTTGTCGCTGACCAGTAATCTACCCGGAAAAACCCAGCGGATACCCATCAAACCCTTTGTCAACCTGCTGTTGAACGATCATGGTATCGGAACCGGCCACAGCTCGCCATTCTTCTACGAAGCCGGATTAAAAGGTGGTTTGTGGAACTTTTTCGAGATTTACATTCCTTTGGTTGTCTCCGGAAACATTGAAGCAATCAATGGGTCGTTTAAAGACCG
This sequence comes from Prolixibacteraceae bacterium, assembly GCA_028683385.1. Lineage (GTDB taxonomy): Bacteria > Bacteroidota > Bacteroidia > Bacteroidales > Prolixibacteraceae > Aquipluma. The sequence continues at coordinate 89,781 of JAQUIJ010000016.1, forward strand.
GATTCGTCTGATTTTCAACCTCGACACATTTAGTCAGGTCAAGCTAAATTCAGGAATAGGATTTGAAATTAAGTAACCGTTATGAATCCCGGATCAAAATTTCAGGCAGATCTGAAATGTGTGAATGATGTAACTCTTTTCGAAAGTTGTATAACACATTCTGGATGGATTTAAGTCTTCTTTACTTATCGTAATTCATTTAACAGGAACTAAAGCTATGAGAATTTGCTTACCTCTACTAATTATACTTTTACTTCATGCGTTGTGTGTTGATGCGCAGGAACTATTTACCCCGCCCGTAAAAACCAATCATGCATTTGTTGGGACTGAGAAACTAATCTATCAAATTAAGTATGGTTTTGTAGTGGGCGGAAACACTACGCTTTCGTTAACCGACACCGTTTACAACGGGAAACAGGTTTTTCATGCTCTGGCCATTGGGCAAACAACCGGATTGGCAAATACCATTTATGGTGTAGAAGATATTTACGAAAGCTGGTTCGACAAAAAAACAAATTTGCCCTTAAAATCGGTACGCGATATCAAGGAAGGCAAATACAAGCATTACAACGAGGTCACGTACAATCGGAATAACAACACGATAACATCAAGCATATCAGGAGTCCATCAGGTTCCTGAAAAAATTCTCGATTTGTCGTCAACCTTTTATTACCTGAGAAGAGTTGATTTCTCGAAAGTAAAAGAAGGCGATGTTGTATTTGTCAACATGTATTTTTCCGACGCGGTATTTCCATTTCACCTGAAGTATATGGGAAAAGAAACCATCCGAACCAAATTCGGCAAAATCAATTGTCTTAAACTCAGCCCTGTTGTTGAGGTAGGGCGCATGTTTAAAGCGCCCAACGATCTGACGATTTGGTTTTCAGACGATGATAACTGCATTCCTGTTTTGGTCAGGATGGACATCCGCATTGTTGGTGCTGTTTATTTAAAGCTCATTGAATACGAGCATACTGCAAACCCATTCGTGTCATCAGAAACAAAGAAATAGAACTTTGCTTCACGAAATGATTCCCCACTATACCCATTTGTAATCCTTGCCAACGAGAAAAACAATGCTCTACTCCGGAACAAAACTCCAATCTTCCCAAAATCCTTTATTTCCAGTTGAGTCCTTGTTAAACAACATAAATAAAGTTTAAGCTACATAACAATAATTCATTTGAATAGCCTTAATTTTAGCAGAACTGAAACAAGAGAGAAATGGACAAACGCATGTTTCAGCGCTGAGTTTATGGCCCCTCTTGATTTCGATGCTCTTTTCAACTAAGGCTTATTCCGGGAAAAGTACTATAAACTGGGATATATATACAAGTTGTAGGGCAGTTTAATCGCTGCGGGAAACGGTATCAGTTCTTGGAATATTTTTTAAACTTTCATAAGATAATACAGAAATATACAAAGGTAATTTTATACAATCGTTAGGCGACAGTAGAAACCAAACATTATAGCAACATGGAAGAGCTATTAAATAGTATTGATAATTGGACAATAATAAAATTGGTTGGAGGATTAACTTTAGTAATTAGTTCTTTAATCTCTTTTATTGCCTATTTTATTAAAGACTCAGTAATTAATAAATGGAAATCCAACTATCAAAAGGAACTAGAATTGTTAAAAGCTGATTCTGCTAAGAATACCTCTATATTAAACAATTTGACTAATTCCATTTCTCACATTTATTTATCTTCCAACACTAAGCGTATAGATGCTTTAGAATTGGTTTGGACTAATATGATGAGAATAAAAGAGAATCAACCAAATTTAACCATGATGTCATATTCAATTCTGATAAAAAGTGAATTCTTAAAGATACCATATACTGACAATAAATATACACGAGCTAGTGTTGATGAATTTCGACCTGAAGAATACTTTGAAAAGCATCATAAATTAGTTGCAGAGATTTCTATAAAACGCCCTTTTATTGGAGAAAAACTTTGGTCTATTTTTTTTACATATCAAGCTTTTCTGGGAAGGCTAAACTTCTTATTACAAGACGGATTAAAGAAGGGGGAATTGACATATTGGCACGATGATTTGAATTTTATAAAACAAGTTCTCAGAATGGTTATTAAACAAGAGGAAATGGATAAATTGCTTATTGACAACCCAACTTCTTTTCATAATATTTTAAATTTTTTGGAGTTCAAAGCGATTAATGACATAAATGAGCAAATAACAGGAAAACGTATGACGGAAGAATCAGTTAATTATGCAATTGAACTAAGTAAAATAACTAAAAATACTATTGCCTAACAGTTTTACTTAAAAGTTGGATAGCCTTTTTGACAAACAGAAAACCGCCCTACAACAGCAAGCTACCCGCCAAGTCGGGTTTCAATGCTTGGTTGACAGTAAATTAGTATTTTGAAAAGCAGTTCTTCGTAGGAAGTTTATCGGGTAAAATCCCGCCCTGCGTGAAGCTGCGGAACATTGTGGCCAATTATAACAAGAGTTTCTCGTATGATAATGTTTAACTTAATTCAATAGAAATGAAGAAAAAATGTTTATTTTTTGCAGGCTTGATTTATTTAAGTTTAGTTTCTTTAGAATCATATTCTCAGGATGACACTTCTGACACTAGTAAACCAAGACATGAATTTAATATCATTGTTGATGATATTTTTGCAAAGCCACTTGTTATTGATCCTTCAGAATATAACGATTACTTTTCCAAAATTCAGAATATACCTAAAGTAGGATTAGGTTATAAAGTGAACTATAACCATTCAGCATTTCGTACAAAAGTTTCCTTTGGCAGTAGTCAAAACTCTACACATAGCCCAGTTAATGATACAAAAAGTGACTATTCTACTGTTTCAACTCAGCTCACCCTTGGATATGAATGGCAAAAAGATATAAATGAATTACAAATATTTTACGGGTTGGATTTATTTATTGACTATAATACGCTTACGATGAAAAATTCAAGCTTATATAATTCAATATCTTATCATTCAAAAAATAGTTCCAATACCACAGGTTTTGGAACTAGTCCATTTTTGGGTGTGGAATACTTTGTGAATCCTTATTTGTCGTTTTCCACAGAGATCAATTTCACCATTGAATCATATAAGGGTAAAGATAAAGTTAGCAATCAAAGCAACAATAACACTTCAACTGATTTAAAAGGTTTTAATACACGCATTGGTCCTATCGGAAACATTGGGATTAATCTACATTTTTAAAATGATAACTGGCTACAACATCAGCTACCCGACCCCTGCGTTTAGCTTCCTGGGTTGTGCATAAGCTTAAAAAGGAAAGATCATCATCGTATTAAATTTTAAACCATAAAGGACAAAAACGAAATAGCCGAAGCACTTTCCCGGGGAATAACAAAGAATACGACCAATAGATAACGACAACTTGAAGTAAAAGAGGAAGCAATTAGAAAACGATATGTTAACTTTTAAAACCTAAACAAAATGGAACAAGCATTAATCTTTTTTCATGTAATCATCTCTGCTCTTGTTGCTCTACTAGGAAGAAATCGTAAAATTGGCTATGCCTGGAGCTTTGTTCTTTGTATCGTTTTATCACCAGTTATTGGTGTTATCATCATTCTATTTTCGAAAAAGAACGATGCCGTTGACTCTGTTGAGATACCAATAGATAATCAACAGAATTAGAAACCCATTAAAATAACAGGTATTATTATTTAGGGAATCGGAATTTTATCATCTCTGGGTGGTATTATCAAACAATAAATGGTCGTCCTAATTTTGCAATTGTAATATGGGTTGTCGTAGCTACTCTTTAATACCGACAACTTAAATAAAGTGGTTGATATTCTAGAACGAATTCATGATATTCAATACTCCGGGAAGCGTTGCAGTACTCCATTGTCTTTAACCCGTGGATATCTTCAGGGTGCTGAAAGGCTTGGAATTCCTTGCACTACAGATTTAAGGGAGTTCTTAAAAGAAGTAAAATCTGAGCAGAAAAGAATAACGTAATCGCAGCTAGTGCCAATTTGTACTTGGCACTCTTTAACAAGGGATTTGCAATCTCGTTAACTTGAAAATAAGTATTTTGTATTGCTGGCAGGAATTTAGGTCCCGATATTCATCGGGATGACGATTACTTCATTTCAATTACTTATATCGAAAGGGGATAAAAAACATAAAACATTGTTCGAAATACTTATCTTCTGGCACGAGAGTTGCGCGGTAACGCACAGAAAATAATTCTCAACGACATGTAAGTTCCATGCCTTGATCGCGGCAAACATTAAACCAATAAAAACCAAATCAACAACATATGAAAAACCTGATTCTCATCCTTGCAATCTTATCTGTTGTTTTTTATTCATGTGAAACTGACGAAATTCAAACCGATCACACGCTTGAAAAAAAAGACACCATAAAAACAGCAATCAGCGATTTAAAATTTAAAATCGATCCAACGACTACCGACCAATTTAAATTTTCGATCCTTAATCCGAAAAACAAAACGGTTAAACTATACTTGAAAAAGGGTAATACCGATGTGGCCAATTTTTTGCTTACTACTGAAAATAACCTCCCTGATATTTTAAGCGCGGAAGTCAAATACAATTTTTCTCCAAATGATGTTTATCAAATTTTAATTCGGGAAACCAGAGAAACCATGGATACTGTTTTTCAGGAGGAATTTACCCTTAATGGTTATACACATAAATATTCTAACCAATTCAATTACGAGAAACTAGCCTCAATCAATCAACGGCTCGATTTTGACATATCTCCATCAGGAAATGTAATCTTTTACCTTGATTACATTAATAACAAACCCGTTTTGAAGCGACTTTCTCTTGTCGACAAAAAACTAGATGTTATCGATGAAGATTTCTTTTCACTTCTAATTCGTTCGAGGAGCGATAATCAGCTAATAACGAGTTCAAAAAAATACAACAATCGCTTTTTAAAAGTAGATTCATGTGCATTGCTTAACTACAATGTGAATACACGCGAAACCTCATTTATTGATTGGGGATCGGGTGATTATGGCAGGTTTTCGAGAGTTGTTAATAATTCAATCATGGTATCAAACCCTGTTTCAACCAATTCTATTTCGTTGGTTAACTTTTCTGATAATTCGAAGAAAGTGTACCCGGCCGACATTCGATATTTAAGCGAATACAGTTTTAATCAGATTTATTTGGGCAGGGAAATCTTTAATTTCTCAAATTTTAGCTTTGAGGATCGATTACCATTTTTAAACTCTAATACATCAATTGCCTACTTTGATGACAATTCACAATATTTTATTACAATCGAATATTTGCGCGAATCACAATCATTAACATCAACATACACTCGAATGATCATTTACAATGACAACAAAATTGTATATGAACAACCGTTCGAGAAAGGAAGGTATTTTATGTTTCCGAGTAGGATTAATTTAACTGATAACAAACTTATCTTTTACCAGTACTACGATTATGATTCAACCGTCAGATTAGACGGATATTATCTTTTGGATCTTAAAACGAAAGAAACAACTCTTCTTCAGAACGACAGCAATAATTACGTGAAATTTGATTTTTTCAGGGATAGTAATAAGGACTCCTTTATTTCTGTTCGTCCATATGAGATCTATAAAATAACAATGAATTAAGCGATGTAATGAGGTATAGGATTAATGAAAGAGAATAAAAAAAACCCGCTAGAGCTAATTTGCGATCAGCACTTTTTAACAAGGGATTAGTAATCTCGTTAACTGGCAAATAAGTATTTTAGTATTGTTGGCTGGAATTCAGATCCTGATATTCATCGGGATGACGAAATCAATTCTTTGCACGAAGCTTATCCCGGTAATCAAGATCTCAAAATAACAGGAAAGAAAAGAAAAAGCTAAGCAAGCAAGAACTAACTAAAACCCAAAATATGAAATATAAAATTTGTTTATTATTAGTGGGATTGTTGGGAACAGTGTTATTTATTACAACCGCCTGTGAAAAGGAATCTGCACAGCCAATAATAGAAGATGCATTTAACAATGGCACTTCCGAAAGGAATATGATCGTGGTGATGAGCGATCTTCATCTGGGTGCCGATTTAACCTATGCGGAATGCAGCAAGAACCTGGGGTCGCTGGAGAAAATACTGAAACAGATCAAAGCAGCAACTAACGTAAAAGAATTGGTTATTGCCGGCGACATGTTGGATGAATGGTTTGTACCGGCCAATGTGAATACATATCAGGGTAAGGATCAGATCGATTTTGTAAAACGTATTGCAGCAACCAATAAAGGAGTATTCGATGTGATTAACAGTATCATCAAAGAAAAAAAGATACGGGTTACTTATGTGCCCGGGAATCATGACTTGACCATTACAGCAAACAATGTAGAGAGTGTCCTTCCCGGAATAAACCAAGCCCGGGATAAGGAACTGGGATTGGGAACTTATTCTCCGGCGAATGCGACTAAGATAGCCATTGAGCACGGACATCGATATAATTTTTTCTGTGCCCCCGACCCTATCTCCAACCAGGATACTGCTCCGGGCACTATTTTGCCTCCGGGTTATTTCTACACCAGAATAGCAGTGCTGCATGTCATGCAAGAACCTGAAACACCTGCAGACACGCCTCCTGTGGTTACAAAAGATGCTTCGGGGACTGCCAGCCAAAGTTTGCTATACACGTATTGGTATGTGTGGAGCAAAGCATTAGCAACCTACCCAATTGCCAATAAGTTTGACGAGAAGATCATCGTCACCAACGTGAATGGCTTCACCGGAAATTACACGGTAAACGATATACTACCTTATCAAACTACCCTGGGCGGAATGATCGATGTAAAGCTCTACAGAGGTATTCAGGATAGCTGGAATGAACGGCAAACGCTCAATCATGTGGATATCCCTATTCCTGTCAGTCAGGCAATAGCAGGTTCAGGCAAATCGAGTGAATCGGAGTTACAAGCACAGAATCAGTATTTCCTGAACCAGAATTCGGATAAAAGAATTGTTATCTTCGGGCATACCCACGATCCGAAGATTATTGCGTCGAAAAACTTAAACGATGAGAAATGCATCTATGCCAATTCCGGGACATGGATTGACCACAATGGCGTAGCTCCTACCACCATGAGTTTTGTAGTTATTACTCCTCAAAATGCAACAGCTTCATCGCAAACGTACGTGAAACTATACAATTTTGAAAACGAAATAATCACAACAATGGCTCAGGATTCATTACGCTATTGAGGCGCTGTAACACCCTAACCTAATCCTCCAGATATGTATAAACTTGTAACCACTAGTGTGTATTTTCAATCAAATCTGAACAGAAAAGAATAACGCAATCTCCAAAATTCCAAGTACTAAAGCCGCTAAAAAATTTAACCAACAACAAGTTAATTAGGGAAATATCAATAGGTACATAGGCAGAACGATTTCTGTAATTGGTTTGGCTTGAAGTCAGTATGTGTGACATAAAATCTAAAAATAATTTCCTTTACACAACATAAGATTAAATGGCTCGTTAGTTTAAGAGTTAAGTCCAGGAAAAACATTGATAAACAACCAGAAACAAATTAAAAAAAACCAACCACATGAGAAACTTTGCGATCATTATCTGTCTCCTAATTGCCATAACATCATATGGGCAAATCAAGGATGAAAACTATTCAATTTTTAATCCAACCCACATGAAGAAAGAATTCTTTATATCATCCAATTCAGGAGTTTTAAATACTCCTTTTGGTATAAAAGTGGGCTACCTGTGTAATCCAGGTTTATATGTTGGCTTGAGGTATGGAAAAGGCGAAATTTATAATTCAGATAGTGATATGAAGACGATAAAGTCTGATTTATTCTCACTAACCGGTGGAATCAATAAGCCTCTTATCATTCGTAATGATTTTAAACTAGTTGCGCAACTGGGAGTGGGCTATGGTCAATGGTGGGATTTTAGATGGGAACGCTGGACGAAATCAGGATATGAAATTGAATGCGGATTGATGATTCAAAAAAAGAGGTTGCTCTTAAACATGACCGGGAATGTTTTGAATGGAAGTAAAACATACGCAACCGGTGATTTTTGTATAGGAATTGGATATGTTTTTAGGTGACACTAAAAAGCGTAGCCAAAAGAATAATCCAAACCTTCAAAACTTACTTTTAGACTTCGTGCAGTCGTATTAGAAGAGCTCCTGCAAATAATAATTACTTTTGAAGTTGAACTAAAATACGAGGTATGAAAAACACAAATACAGCTGATGAACGATTTGCAAAAATGAGTTTTGCCATGGTTTATCCATTGTATCTGGCAAAAGTGGAGAAAAAAGGCCGAACAAAAGAAGAATTGCATCAAGTTATTGGGTGGCTTACAGGTTTCGATGACGAGAAACTTCAAGAACTGATTGAAAAAAACATAAGTTTTGAAGTATTCTTTCAAAATGCAACATTAAACCCAAACGCGCACCTCATCACAGGCGTGATCTGTGGCTATCGTGTTGAGGAAATCGAAAATCCGTTGACACAAAAGGTTAGGTATCTCGATAAATTGATTGATGAGTTGGCGAAAGGTAAAAAGATGGAGAAAATATTTCGCGGCTTGTAAATTTAACACCACTGACAACACTTTTTTAGGATGGAATGTTGCCTCCGATAAAAACGAATCGGTACGCAACCATAGTGGGTTCAATTACATCTAGTTACAACAAAGCATTCGCGAAGGCAATAACAGATAAAATACCACTCTATGAAAAATACAACTAAATTATTCAGTTTGTTATTGGTAGTTACTGCATTCATTACTTCTTGCTCCAAAGATCCTGATATTGGCAATTTCAGGAGTAACAATTATTCAATTAAAAGCATTATCACTAAAGGAAAAACCAGCGCCAAATACAATTACAACGCTAATGGAAAGTTAAATGAGTTTCAGAGCATTTATTCGTGCGACAAATACGATTACGATGAAACTGGCCGCTTGGTCAAACTCGAATATGCTATTGATCCCGGGATTTTTTCTTCATCAATGCCGACAAAGACCACATTGATGACTTCGCAAAACTCAACTTTTACGGGGAGATATATCTTTGAATACAACAGTGCTGGTCAATTGGTGACTAAGAAAAGTTACGCTAAAAAGAATGGCCAATTTGAGTACACTTCAATGACCAGCCTTGAATACGAAGGCAATCAGATTGTTAAAAGCAGTTTACACAATGCCCAGAACATCATTACTCAATACTACACCTACGAATATGACAGTAGGGGGAATGTAGCCAACGAAAAATATTTCAGCTTTCTTCCTTTAACAGGTAGCGAATCTAAATTAATTAGTGAAGTATCGTTTAAATACGACGACAAAAACAATCCATTTATAATTCAACGAGCTTTAGGGCAGCCCGGTATCTATACAAACACCAACAATCCCATCGAAACCAATACTATTTTGTACGAAGATGTTCCAGGTATTGACAAATTCTCAAGCACCACAACTACCTATGAATATAACGACAAGGGATTTCCGATCAAGGTTAATGGAACTGACGAATATAAATATGAGTAAGATGTCCTTAAACAAAACGATATGATCCGGATGCAGCATATCAAGCTCATGGCATTAATAATACTTTTTGGTTTGCAGGGATGCAAGAAATCGGAAGACTCCAGCGCAAAACAGTATCCATTTTATCAATGTCTGGCAACAGAACCATTATCCAGAAGTATTAATACAGACTGCAACATTCAGTTTTGGGACAGCAGGTTCAAATATACCTATGTGAAAATCGAATCTCTGTTTTTCACCTTGGCCTCACCTTGTAATGAGAGCGTTTTCCGAATCAAATACACCAATTCACTGCATGACCACTGTGAACCAGACTATACTTTTATCTTTAAAATGAATGCCATGACCAGGGATGAATTTTTTAAACCGGGATCCATCCAAATTAACAAACTTGATATTTATGAAGAGAGTTTATGTGGAGGTATTGGCGGACCTGCTTCAAACGTTGATATTACTCTAATTTGGGATGAGGTTTCGCTCAGTGGCAACGTTTATTGGGGAAAAGGGAAAATTGTCTTTAACAAAGAAATTCCAACGTCAGTACCGGAATACAAATATCCGACTCAGGAAATACCATTTGAATTTCACGAAAGAGATAGGGAAAGACTTTGAATAAGCATGAATAGTTTAGTTGTAAATTTTCTATTGCCTTCAAATCAACACGTCAAATTGAAAGTGCTTCGGGTCAATAAAGTTAAAAACCCCATTAGCGGTTGTGAACATTAGTATATCTTTTGATGAACTGTTTTTAAATCCAGCAACATAATTTGCAGCCCTAGTTCCTGACTTCGTAATGCGGCAAGAAAAGGTTATTGGTATCAGTCATAACAAATAATTGCAGTACATACATAATAATAAACAAGAGATAGTAGAGTTTTATTTCTTGGATTAATTAATTTTGCAATTTTGAAACGAAACACGTTCATTGCTTTGAAACATCACAGCTAATTCACTTATTATTAGCATATTAACAAAACAAGATCGATTCATTTTCATCCTCAGTAATTATTACATTTGAAAAACATCAGCTATTAACCTTAGCCCTAATTATGAAAAACATTAAAAATTTCATTGTGATTTTTTGTGCATCACTTTTATCCATTGTCACAACTGCACAAACAACAGGAGTAAAACCATTAACCTTTGTTGCAGTTGAAAAACGTGATGTGAATCAGTTAAAAGCTTTAATCGATGCCGGAGCCAATGTCAATGAGGTTTACGAAGGAGTTTCCTTATTGAATGCTGCATGTAGTGGTCACAATCTGAAAGTGGATAACAACATTGTAAAAGTATTACTCGATTCGCCCAAAATAAACGTAAAGACAATCACGATAACCGAACCGGGTATAGACAAAACCTGGGCTACCACTCCATTGGTTGCCCTGCTCAGTTCGGCCAGTTCCAACTCAAAACTCGACAATGTAGTCAGGCTCATCAAAATGGGGGTTGACATCAATTATCACAGCGAGTTCAATAATCAGTTTACAGCCTTAATAGTATCTACTTTTGGGAAGCAGGACGAGGAGTCGAAAGCAGTCACCATGGCCATATTAAACAACGCCGGGCCCAAATTAAACATCAACTATATGGGTAAATATGATGCTACTGCTCTAAACTGTGCTGTTAACTCGCAGCATGCCGAAGCGGTTGAAGCAATTTTAAAACGAGGTGCAAACGTAGAAGATGTAAAACATGGTGAAAGTTTTACAGGCTTGATTTCTGCAACAATGGATCATGACACCCATGAAATATTGGATATCCTCATGAAATACAAAGCCAATAAATATGGCCCCACTCCACTAAGTCCGGCACCTTTAAATGGGGCAATGATCCAGGCAAAACATGCCAATTGGGCCGATTACTTTATTACAACATACAAGGTGGATGTAAATCACCTGGGAAAAGCGGGGTCTGTTGGCGATGAACCTGCGGTTAATGTAGCTTCGTTTTTCAATAATGTAGAGGGATTAAAAACCTTAGTTAAACATGGAGCAAATCTTAACTTGTCAACTTCGCAGGGAATTACAGCGATACAAAAGGCAGCTCAGCGCAATAGTTTAGATGCCGCAAAGTATTTGATTGAACAGAAGGTTAAACTGAACGGATATAATTCAACGTTTTTTAATGCGGTTACTTATGCTGCTGTGGGATATCATTTGGAAATGTTGGATCTGTTGGTGAAGGGTGGTGCCGACGTAAATGAAGTATCGAAAAACTCGCCATGGACAGGACCATTGGCCAGACTAGCTATGGAATTTAATCCGTTGGATAAAAAATCGAGACTTAAAACCATCAGTAAGTTAATCGAATTGGGTGCAAATCCGAATGTGTTGCATGCTCAGGATATGACTGCGCTTATGTGTGCGGCCAAACTGGGTTCGAACGTTGGACGAAAAGCAGCAGCAGATAATTCTGAACTTTTAATTAAGAGCGGTGCCAATGTGAATTTGGCCAATACCGCCGGAGAAACGGCTCTTATGTTGGCTTCGGAAGGCGGCAATGCAAAATTGGTAAGCTTGCTTCTTTCCAGTGGTGCCGATGTAAATGCGGTAAACAAAGTTGGTGAATCGGCAATGAATTATGCCAACAGAGCGCAGGAGAATAAAAGCGATGTTGTAAAGGCTCTGGAGGGTGCAGGCGCCAAACCTGTAGCAGCTAACACTAAACCTGTTTCGAAATCGGTTCCAGTTGGTTTAGTGGGTACCTGGAAAGGTTACCAAACCAACGATAAAATGATCATGGCAACTTTTGTGGTGAATAAAAACAATACCTATTCCTACTCTGCAGTGGGGAAGGTGGCTGGTAAAGATGTGGCATATAGTCACAAAGGCGAAATTGTTGCCTCTGAAGATACGTACACCTTAAAACCTGTAGGACAAGCCTCTGCAACCTACAGCTATAAGATAGTCAATGGTAAATTGTCGGTTAATAACGGCAGACCTTTAGATAAAGTTAAGTAACAGGTTGAATGCAACTTATGTCTCATCATGCAAAGTGCTGAGGGAGCTTAAAAGTGTACATAACAGTGCGCATGAAAATTCAGAAGGAAAAACGATATTAGTTGATGTTGTTTCTTTTAGAGTAGAGCTGTTATACTTACCAGACAGATTTTCGAAACTGGTCTGGCCTATTCAAAAAGTGTGAATTATATAACTTTTTCTAAAAATTGTATAATACAAATCGGGTTCTTTTATCGCACATTTACAAAACATTACAGATACAAAGCAGAACCCATGTACGAACAAAAACAATCAGGAATAAGCACTCAATCGTTAGTTAATCTTTTGGGAAGCGACGATGAAAAGGTGCGTACAAAAGCGCGAAAATCATTGGTAAACATAGGGAAACAAGCTGTTCCATCCTTGTCGGTGGTGCTTGAAAACTCCGAAATATATAAGGCTCGTTGGGAAGCAGCCAAAGCGCTTAGCGAAATAGGCGATATCAAATCTATTCCTACCTTAGTCAAAGCCTTGGAGGACCCGGAGACTGATGTAGCCTGGCTGGCCGCAAAAGCTTTGGAGAAATTCAAAAAAGCTGCATGGCCAGTATTGTTGCGGACATTGGTTGAACATGGATCAAAATCGGTATCATTGCAACATGGCGCCCACCATATTCTCCGGAAACAAAAAGTGGAAGGATACAACGATTTGTTAGACATACTGCGAACTTCGCTCGAAAAAGGATCAGCAACTGAAAGTATTTCGCCTGCTGCATACAACATTTTGGAGCGAATGAAGAAAAATACGAAACTTAATTAATTGCGAAATTGGAAAACTCTATCTGCAATTGAATGTTCTTTATGGCATGAAGCGTGGTTTATTATTAGCATTGGGATGCCAAAACAAGACTTCGAAGTGAACTCAGTCGAACATTCGGCATGACGCTCTTTAATAAGGTCGTTAACTCAAAAAAAACAGTCGTTGAATGATGAAAGTGGCCATTTCTTATAAAAGAGTTTTAAAGACTTTCATATGGGTGGTCGGCATTGTCGTGTTTTTATTCCTCATCATTGCAGGAATCATTCAAATTCCAACCATCCAAAATAAAATTGTGCAATATGCCACTTCGTTTGTCGGTAATAAAACCCACACCAAAGTTGAAATCAGTAATGTAAGTATCTCATTCCCAAAATCCGTAGTCATCGAGGGGCTTTACATGGAAGACCTCAACAAGGACACCTTACTCTATGCGGGTAAAGCAAAATTGAATATTGCACTTTACGGTTTATTATCCAGCAAAATCAACATCAGTTCAATTGCTCTGGAAGATGCAACAGTAAAGCTTCACAGCACAAAAACCGATCCGCTGTTCAATTACAATTTTCTGTTGACTGCATTCAGCGATACAACCAATCAGGTCGTTGCAGATTCTACAGCACAATCAAAATGGACCTTCAGTTTAGGTGATGTAAGCCTGAAAAACATCCGTTTTCGTTACAACGACGAATATACAGGGATGTATGTGTCCGCAGCGCTTCAAAATTCAGAATTTAATGTCGATGGAATAGATTTGCAAAAATCGGTTTACCGAATTGATGGAATGTCGGTAGAAGGACTCATCGCCAATGTTTTGGTCATCGCATCTCAAAATGTTCAGAAGAATCAAACCGAAAGCGCTTCGCCAAAGATTTCAGCAAAAAATCTGAAACTCTCCAGTTCAACCATCAGTTATACCGATTCAGTTGGCTATCTGTCAGTTAATGCGGTTATCGATCACAGCGAACTGGAAGACGCTTACCTCGATTTGCAAATGCAGTTGTTGTCGTCCAACGATTTAAATCTATCGAAAAGCAAGATATCTTACCACATTTTTCCACCTGAAAACTCATTAAACACCACGAGTGCATCTTCCGGAAGCAATTGGAAAGTCACAGTGAATAACATTGAAATGGCCGACAATAACTTGACTTTTCAATCAGGGAATAAACCTGAATTAAAAAACATTTTTAATCCTGATTATTGGGAATACAGTCGCATAATGCTTGAAGCAACCGATTTTCAGTATTCATCCGATCTGACAAAAGCTTCAGTTGAAAAGTTCAGTGCTACCGATCAAAATAACTTCGAAATCACTAATCTTGAAGCCGATTTCAAAATGGATCAAAACTCCATCACTGCGAATAAACTGAAAGTCAGCACCCCCCACTCCACTCTTGATGCTGATTTCAACATCCATTATCCTTCGCTGACCACTTTGCTTGATTCGATGCAATTCAACAAACTAAGTTTAGACCTGCGGAATCTAAACTTCAGAAACTCCGATGTACTTTATTTCAGACCTGAACTCGTGGCACAACCTTTCTTCCGGAATAGCCTGAATATGACTACTGCTTCAGGAATCGTAAATGGAGCGTTGAATAATCTAACCGGTAAAAATCTGGTCATAAAAACTGGGAACAATACAAAGATAGAAACCGATTTCTCAATCAAAGGATTGCCCAACTATGAAACTGCGTTTTACGATTTTCCGAATCTGAAAATGACTTCAGGAAAAAAAGATTTGGTGATACTGGCCGGTTCGTATCTTCCTGACAGCATAGACATTCCGGGAAATATCAGTATGCAGCTTGCTTTTAAAGGGAAACTGAAGTCATTTGAATCGACTGCGAACATAACCAGCAGTTTTGGAACAGCTCATTTGGTTGCATCAATCGATCCGGCTGAAAACTTCAGCAGCAAACTTACACTAAGCAAGATGGATATTGGCCGTTTTCTGAAAGATACAGTGCTCTTTGGGCCAATATCTTTAACTGCTGAAGTTAATGGCAAAGGCTTGGACATGAATACGATTCAGGCAAAAATAAAAGCTGAAGCCTCGGAACTACGGTTGAATCGATACACGTATCACGATCTGAAACTCGATGGAACAATTTCAGGCAAACAATTCGAGGGTAAACTTATTGGGAACGACGAAAATGCAAAATTCGATCTGGATGGGTTAGTCAGCTTAAAACCCAATCAGGAACAGTATAAAATAAAATTGAATGTATTGGGAGCCGACCTTCGAAAGCTTCGTCTCACCGATAAAGATGTGCGGATCGCTTTTGTTGTTGCAGCCGATTTAAAAGGCGGATCAGCCGACAAAATGAATGGTACGGCCGGAATCACCAACATTACACTTGTTCAACAGGGGAAAAAATATCAGCTCGATTCCTTCTTAACAGCATCAGTAAATCAGCCCAATAAAAGTGAGATTAGTGTCAACAGCGCCATTGTCGACATCAAGTACGCCGGAACGGCTTCGCCGGCTGCATTGCCAGCGTTGCTCAATAAATTCATCAACAACTACTTTCCGGTTTCAAATTCGACTCTGCCAGTCGGTAAAAGCGCAGCTTCCAATTTCAATTTCGAAATACAGTTGCACAACCATCCCATTCTTTCTGAGGTGCTATTGCCTCAACTCACCGAATTCGATCCGGGAATTATTACCGGAAGTTTCGACAGCGAAAAAAACGATTTGAAACTGGATGCTACCGTTAATAAAA
This sequence comes from Prolixibacteraceae bacterium, assembly GCA_028683385.1. Classification (GTDB taxonomy): domain Bacteria; phylum Bacteroidota; class Bacteroidia; order Bacteroidales; family Prolixibacteraceae; genus Aquipluma. The sequence goes on from JAQUIJ010000016.1 coordinate 105,802, forward strand.
TCGTTTACGGATCGACTGAAATTAAAGACTTTAAGATTGTCCTAAATTCAGACAAATCGACGCTTAATTACTCATTATCAAGTAAGAGAATTTCAAACTCGCAGGTTAATCTCGATAATTTCTTACTGGAAGGGAAACTGGCTGACCATAAAATGTTGGCAAATATCTCGTCGACGAATGGTAAAAATAAGAAGCTGCTCATCCAGTCGCAGATTACCAAAGCGAATGGAAACTATAAACTTGTATTCGATCCGAAAGAATTCTACCTGATGAATAACGCATGGAGCATTGCTACCGATAACTTCATTGAGTTTGGAAAGTCCGGTTTTAAAATTCACCATCTGTTCATGGATCATGCCGAAAGCCAGATCAACATCGCCTCGGTGAACGACAAATTCAATGACGACCTGAACATTGCCATCAAAAACTTCAGGCTCGACGACATTTCACGAATTATTGAAAAAGACACCAGCCTGGTAAAAGGTACTCTTGATGGAAACCTGCTGTTAAAACGGGTCAACAAATCGTATGGCTTAGTTGCTGACGCTAAAATCAGCAACCTTTTTGTTCACGAAGTTCAAATCGGTAATTTAACCTTGAAGGCCGCAAACACTTCAGCAGAGAAATTTAATGTAGATCTGAATTTATCGGGTACGGATAACAACCTTACAGCGAATGGATATTACATTCCGAATGGTGGCGAAAATTCGATCAGCATAAAAACAGTGATTCAGTCGCTTTCGATGAAAACCGTCGAAGCTTTTTCGATGGGGCAAATCAGCGAATCGGCGGGAGTACTTAACGGAAACATTTTAGTTGAAGGAAATACCACAGCGCCTTCCATTTCCGGAGAACTTGTTTTCAATAACGCTTTCCTGAAACCTGCTTTTTTGAATAATCGCCTTGAATTAAAGCACGAAACCATTCAATTTAAAAACGATGAGATCATTTTTAATTCGTTTACGGCTTTAGATCCGAAGCAAAATGCAGCAACCCTGGATGGTTCGATCAGAATGAAACAATTCTCTGATTTAAGTTTTGATTTACAGGCTACTACAAAAGACTTTTTGCTTTTCAACACCACAGCGAAAAACAACAAAGAATTTTTTGGACGAATGATCATCGACAGCAAACTTAATGTATCAGGGCCCTTAAATCTTCCGGTGGTGAATGGAAAGGTGAAAATAAAAAAAGGCTCAAACTTTACTGTTTCAGTTCCCGAAGACCGGCTAACCACCGACAAAGGTGAAGATGTTGTCGAATTTGAAGACCGTTCATCACTCAATCCGATTTTGACGAATGCGACCCAAAAAGGTAATCAGAATTCAGGAATTAAGGGTTTCGAATTGACTTCAATTATTGAAATTGACAAAGAGGCCACACTTCGTTTATTAATCGATCCTGCTTCAACCGACTCTTTGGTCGTTCGGGGTGAAGCTGCATTAAGCTTTACCATGGACCGAAGTGGAAAAATGAGCCTTACCGGAGCATACAACCTGAACGAAGGGAGTTACATGGTATCGCTCGAATCCATTATCAAGAAGAAATTTGAGATTGATGAAGGAAGTACAATTATATGGAACGGAGATCCAATAGATGCCGAGATATCCATCAATGCCAAATATTCGGTTCGTGCTTCACCTTACGATTTGGTGGCCGACCAGATGACGGATAAAAGCGATTTGGACAAGGGTGGGTATAAGCAGCGATACCCATTTCTGGTTATGCTAAAATTGCGTGGTAAAATTCTAAATCCTGAAATTAGTTTCGAAATACAATTGGCTCCTGAAGACAAAGGAATTTTGGGCGGAGCAGTGAATCAGAAACTAAGCCTGTTAAACGAAGATCCATCAGCCCTGAATAAACAGGTTTTTGCCCTGTTGGTTTTAAACCGGTTTATCCAGGAAAATCCATTTCAAACCGAAACGGGCGGAACTGAAACGATCATTCGGTCAACGGTAAGCAAGTTTTTATCCTCTCAAATCAACCGGCTTAGCAACAAAGTATTACCCGGAATTGATTTGAATTTTGATATTCAATCGTATGACGACTACCAGACAGGGCAAGCCAAAGGAAGAACACAGGTAGAAATTGGGATAAAGAAGCAACTCTTTAATGAGCGGCTGTCGGTTCAGGTGGGAGGCTCAGTTGATGTTGAAGGAGACCGGGCAAGACAAAACTCGGCAAGCGACATTACGGGCGATGTTATCGTGGAGTATAAACTAACAGAAGATGGCCGTTTCAGGATGAAAGGATTCAGACATAACCAGTACGAAGGTGCAATTGAAGGACAATTGGTTGAAACTGGCGCCGGTATTGTATTTGTGCGCGATTTTAATCGGTGGAAGAGATTGTTTAAACCGTACAAAAGAAAAGAAAAACAAGTGAAATTACCGGAATCGGGACAACTAAAGGGCACGATCAAGAAATAATATTCCGGTGCTCAGCACCTAAAATCGAGTTCATTGACTGTATTTCTACAAATATTTCGCAGCTCTGCTGCATTACAATGATGCAAAGGGTGCAGCGCACCAAGATATTTATAGAAAAATGATGTATTGAAGGTCAAAGGTGCAGCGCACCACAATAGTTGATCTTCCTTCCAAAAATAAATAGATTGATTTATGAAAAATATTTTATTCCTGATCCTGATTTCCCTGCTTTTTGCAGCATGTACCGGTACCAGGCATTTGCCTGAAGGTGAAAAGCTTTACACTGGCGCTGAAATCAAATTGGAATCAACAGAGGCTATAAATCGGTCATTTGTCAAATCTGTTGTTCAGGCAGCGGTGCGTCCATTGCCCAATAAGAGCTATTTGGGCTTGCGCCCTAAACTGTGGAAGTATAATACGGCCGGAGAAAATCCCCAATCGAAATTCAAAAAGTGGTTACAAAGGACAGGCGAACCTCCAGTATTACTTAGTAGTGTAAAAACAGGCGCAACTTCGGCAATAATCGACGCCAAACTCTTTAATATTGGCATATTTAATAGTTTTACCGAATCAAAAATCGTTGAAAAGAAGCACACAGCCAAGGTCATTTATACCAGTCACATTCATAAGCCATACCTTGTTAAAGATATGGTTTATGCTATTTTAAATGACAGCATCAGTCGTTTAATCCTGACCGAGAAAGACAAATCGCTGATTAAACCTGGCGAAGAATATAATTTGGATCAGCTAAAAAATGAGCGAATCCGGATCGATGGATTCCTAAAAAATAACGGGTACTTCTATTTCAATCCCGATTATTTGCTTTTTAAAGCCGACACGTCAACGATCAATCACAATGTCACTTTTAAATTGACTTTAAAAGACAGCATCCCGAAAAATGCCTTAACCGTTTTCCGAATTAACAACGTGTATGTCAACCAAAATTATTCATTGAATGAAAGGCGAGTTGACTTTAAAAAAGACACTTTAATTTATGAGAATGTGGTATTTCTGGGAAAAGAAGCACGAATGGCCATCCGACCAAAAGTACTTTCAAAATCAATTTATTTGCGCAAAAACGAAATTTTCTCGCGGCAGAATCATTCCATTACCCTAAACCGTTTGATGTCGATGGGTAATTTCAAACTGGTACAAATCAACTTTTCTGAAAATACCAACGCCGGGCCGGGATTATTGGACGTCAATATTTTGATGACACCCATGCCCAAGCACACCTTCAGGGCTGAAATTGACATGGTTTCCAAATCGAATAATTACACTGGTCCCCGAATGAACTTAAGCATTTTGAACAGAAACGCTTTCGGCGGGGCTGAATTACTCAATCTGACTCTGGCCGGTGCGTTTGAAACACAGTTAAGCGGAAACAACAAAAACCAGTTTTCCTATTCTTATAATCCGCAGCTTGAACTGACATTCCCCCGCTTCCTGGTTCCATTTAATATCAAGCGAACAAGCAGTATCTATATCCCAAAAACACGACTCTTGCTTTCGTACAATTATATGAAACGCGTTGATTATTTCGACCTGCGAACCTTCCAGTTTATATATGGATTTAAGTGGAAGGAGAATATCCGGAAAGAACACGAACTGAATCCAATAGACGTCAGTTTTACTAAAGTTGCGAACCAGTCTGCTGCATTCACAGCATTGCTCAATGCAAATCCTTTTCTGGGGAAAAGCTATCAGGAACAATTTATTGCCGGAGGAAGTTATTCTTTTAGTTACAACGAGCAGGTCATCCCCGGAAAGAAGATGCAGTACTACGCCCGTTTTACGTCAGAGCTTGCCGGAAACGTTTTTTCATTGGCTAAAGCCATTGGAGGTGAAAAAGTATCAGCCGCAAATTCGTCGAAAGTAGCTGGTTCAATCTACTCACAATTTGGGAAAATGAGCATCGATGCCCGTGGATTTTACAATTTCAAGGATAAGAATAAATTGGCTTTGAGGTTTTATGCCGGAATAGCAAAACCATTCGGGAATTCGTCAATTCTGCCATACAGCAAACAATTTTTTAGTGGCGGACCGAATAGCCTTCGAGCATTTCAAATAAATTCCGTCGGTCCCGGAACTTATGATCAGAAGCACGATACCCTCGGAATATTGCAATTAGGTGGTGACATCAAACTGGAAACGAATGCAGAGTATCGCTTTGGAATTTACCGCTATTTTAAAGGAGCTTTGTTTGTCGATGCCGGAAATGTTTGGTTGCTTCAGTCAAATCCGTCAAAGACCGGGACTCCGTTTGTAGCTTCTAAATTCCTGAATGAAGTTGCCGTGGGAGCAGGTGTGGGATTAAGAGTGGATGTTTCATTCTTCATTTTACGTTTCGATCTGGCCTTTCCGTTGCGAAAAGTGCCAGAGTTTGAAGATAATTTCAGGTGGGTTGCTAACCGCATTGATTTTACAAGTTCAACATGGAGAAAAGACAATCTGGTTCTGAACGTGGCAATCGGGTATCCATTCTAGTCTAAACCTGTGAATCATGTAACTCTTTCCTGAAATTGTGTAAGACATTTGGGTGGCAGAAAGCTCATTTTTGGATTCAATTCAGAAACCAGAAATCGCTCCATGGAAAATATTTTAGGGTATTCATTATCCGTATTCATCGCATTTTTTGCGATCATGAATCCCATTGTCAATATCCCCATTTTCGTTAAACTGACTGAAGGACTCGAGGAAAAGAAAAAAGAGGAGATTGCCAGAAAGGCCAGTCTTTTAGCCTTTATTATTGTTGCAGCCTCTATTTTAATCGGCAAATACATATTCCAGATATTTGGGCTAACCATACCGGCTTTCAAAATTTTTGGCGGCATCATTATTTTTTACATCGGATTCGAAATGCTTCAGACTAAGCGACCGCTAGTGCAATTACCTAAAAAAGCTGAATTTGACGATGGAATCACCATATCTCCTTTGGCTATCCCCGTTTTGGCAGGTCCTGAAACAATGGTTACAGCAATGAATTTCGTTGTAAACGCCAACTTTCTCCATATTCTGATAAGCGTTGCCATACTTGGGCTATTGCTATTCTTAACCTATATAGGTTTTACACACAGCAGCAAAATAATCAGAGCCTTAGGAAAAAACAACTTTGTAATTGTTGGTAAAATCATGGGTATCATATTGGGCGTACTTGGCGCCAATATGCTGATTGAAGGAATTAAACTGGCGTTCAATGTTTAATGCAAACTTCACAATTAAATATGCGATTCGAGCAACTTTTTACATAAATTGTGTAAACCATTCAAGGATAAACGAGGTCATCTTTGTTACAATATAATATTCTGAAATATACACTCAATGAAGAATTCAAGAATATTTACTCTGTTTATAGTTAGTTGCTTTGTAGCTAGCAGCTTTGCACAAAAACCAGTTGTAAAGGAAGAAACCAAGCTGGAAACCGACTCAATTGTACAAACATTTTACAATATCAGTCAAGTCCCTCTGTATTGGCTTTCATCGCGTAAAGACACCAAAAGAGCATACGAATGGTTAACGGCAATTGAAACAGCAAAAGAATCAGATCTAGTTTCTAGGAACCTAATGACAGGGCGAATTCGAACCGCAATGCTGGGTAAAAACATCAGGGACAAGACTTTAAAAGCAAATACTGACAAACAGATTACTGGTCTGATTTTAAATTTCCTCAAAGAATTACAAACTGTCGATGTTCATTTTGATTACGATGAAGTTAGTGTAGCCACACCTGATTCGGTTTACATTTATCAATTGATAAATTCAAAAAATAAAGGTCCGGTTTCTCAAATCATTTCTAAACTTGAGTGCCATGATCACGAGTATCAGGTTTTGAAAAAATTCCTGAAGGATTCGATTCCAGACAAAAACTCATTGAAATACAAATCAGTAGTTCAATCGATGAATGTTTTGAAGTTCATCTCAAAAAATCGTCAACCAGAATACATTGTTGCTAACATTCCTGAAACCGAAGTCCGCTACTTTCAGGATAACCAGCTAAAATTAAAGATGAAATCAGTGGTTGGTAAGAAGAAAAATCAGACTCCTACAATCGCCTCGTACATCACCAACATTGTGACTTTCCCGGCATGGAATGTTCCATTTTCAATTGCGTCGAAAGAGCTTTTGCCCAAAGTGCAAAAAGACGAAAGCTACCTCGAACGGAATAACTTTGAGGTAGTTGATGCCAAAGGAAATGCTGTTGACGATTCGGACCTGAACTGGGATGCCTATACCGAAAAGAACTTTCCCTATTTCTTTCGCGAATCAACTGGGCCAAATAATTCATTAGGCGTATTAAAATTTAACCTTGGAAATCCATTCAGCATCTATTTACACGACACCAACTCGAAAGGGGCTTTTGCAAAAGAATCACGGTTTTTAAGTCACGGTTGTGTTCGTCTGGAAAAACCCATTGAACTCGCCGACTTACTCACAAGGAGAAAAGTAAATGTGTGGGAATTAAAGACCGGACAAAAAGACACAAAATCAGAAATCATCAAATTGGAGCAAAAAGTACCGGTTTTTATTGTGTATATGCCGGTAACAGTCAATGGCGAACAAGTGACTTTTCTGAAAGATACTTACGGACTAATTAAGTAAAGCCGATTTGCTGATGTACTCCTTATTCGGATTATAAAGAAACAAACAGGTTCCACCTTTAATAGCTTCAATTATTGGTTTATTCATTTCAGGTGGAACTGAAGGACAACCATAACTCCGCCCCAGTCTTCCGAATTTTTTAATGAAGTTTTCGGTAGCATATTCGGCGGCATGGATTATAATCGCACGTTGAATGGCATGGTCATTAAATCCCTTTTCAACACCATCGATCAAAAGTGCAAAACCGGTATGTGATCCTACAATTGGATGTTCAGTGACGTAAAAACCCAGACTACTTTTATATGAACCTTCCACATTCGAAAACGACTTTGCATACTCGTCTCCGGTATTCCGTCCGTGAGCCACATAGGTATTAAACAAAAGTTTCTTGTTTTTCAGATCAATAACATACAGGCGTTTATTATTGCTCGATTGGGAGTAGTCGGCAATGGTAACTATGGAGGCATTATTCAACTTCTTTTCGGTATCGAGTTTCTTTAGACCCTTAATTGCCAGATCAAATACATCTCTGGTCAAGCCAGTATCGGCCAGGTTCACCGCTGCATAAATATCTTCATTAACGGCCCCGGCTGAAATATTCTCATTGACACCGGCATTATTTACAGCAGGTATCAGGAGTAAAAACAGATAGAATATTAATTTCTTCATTCGGGTAAAGGTACTTTAATATTCATGAAGCGCAAACCGAATGATTTTCAGAATACCCAAAAGAAAAGTATTTTAATTAAAATATTGGAAATAAATGAATTATCCAATATATAAGTGTATCTTGCACGAATATTTATTTTTATTAAAATTATCATGAGTAAAGGAACAGTAAAATTTTTCAACGAATCTAAAGGATTCGGATTTATTAAAGACAGTGGATCAGATAAAGAGTACTTTGTACACGTATCTGGTTTAAACGACCAAGTCAGAGAAAATGACGAAGTAACTTTTGACCTTCAAGAAGGAAATAAAGGATTAAATGCCGTAAACGTTAAACTAGCTTAGTTTATCCCTATACAAGACATTTATTATTTAAAAAGCCGTTCCAATTCAATTTGGAACGGCTTTTTTTATTAACTGATTTCAAGATTCTTGCTTTTCGCTTCTGCGTCCTGGCTTTCCTTATGGATATGAACAGAATATCTGTTGGGAATTATTTTTTGCCCATGGGTGTATGCGTATACCTTTGTAAATTCAGCACCAAAGTAAAGTATAATGGCCGAATAGTAGACCCAGACTAGGATAATGATGATTGATCCGGCAGCGCCATAAATGGAGGCCATGTTATAACTCCCCAGGTAATAACCGATGGCGAATTTACCAATCATGAATAGAATTGAGGTAAAAGATGCCCCGACAACACAGTCGCGGAACGCAACTTTTCCATCAGGAAGTGTTTTAAAGATGATTGTAAATAAAGTGGTTATGATGCCAAAGACTAATAAAATATTAATAGCATAAAATAGATATACTAAATTTTTTGGAAAAATTTCAGACAAACGGGTACTAAGAATATCAACCAGTGAATTAACGATTAAACCTACCAGCAATAAAAATCCTACCGATCCAATCATTGAAAATGACATGAGTCGGTTGTAGATGTATTTGATCAGACCACGTTTGGGTTTCGCCTTTATTCCCCAAATATAATTGATGGAGTCCTGAATCTCGGCAAACACTCCGGAAGCTCCTAGCAGCAAAATAACCAATCCGAATACCGCTGCATATGTATTGCTGTTTGACAGCTTTACATTCTTGATGATTTCCTGAATTTGCAAGGCAGCCTCACTTCCAACAAGGCCGCTAATTTGCCCAAAAATGCGACCACTAACCGCCTCATCGCCGAAAAATATGCCGCTTAGCGAAATGATAATGATCAACAGAGGAGCGAGCGAGAAGATCGTATAATACGATAAGGCAGCACTAAGCTTAATCGCATTGTCGTTTATAAATCCACTGAAAGTCCCTTTCAGAAGATATCCTATTTTTTTTGCTGTTGAGTTAAATTGAATCATAGTTATGGGATATTTACTATTACTATCGAAATACAACCGGAGCTGGTTTACCGATTTCAAAATCCCTAAACCCAAAATCGGTCGTGCTGAAAGAGTTTATTTTGAATATGTTATTTCCACTCCCCGGAATAATCGGATAAAAAGAAAGAGTAATCTGGAACATATTGAAAACTAAATTTTCGTTTTTTATTTGTACGCCCAGGCCAATTTTCGAATATACTTTACTGTTTTTAAATCCAGTTGCTTCATCGCCCAGCAAACCAAGCGAATAGGAAATAAAAGGCCCAAACCGAAACCCTATAAAATTCCAAGGAGCATATGCCTGAGTTTGCAAAGTCAACAACAGACGACTTGTACCTTGCAGCTCGGTTGAGCGAAAACCATCCAGTCCATAACCATCGTTGAGTGTTAAACTGTCAGAAGGAAAGCGGTTGAAGCCCAAAGTGAGTTGCGGTTTTACGAATTGTCTGAATTTCCATTTGCCAATTTCGATTAATCCGGTAAAATAATTCAGGCCTGCATTAAATACTCCTTCCTCAACATGCGAAGCACGAATGAAGGTTCCGTATTCGAAATTGGAACTCAGGTATCCCCAAGGATAATAGCTTCCCATTGAAATGCGTGCGCCCAAATAAATCCGGTCGGTCTGACTTTTCTCCTGAAAACCGGCAGTAAGACTGAAAACCTTACCAACAGGCACATCTTCAGTAATTCCAAACTTAAAAATATATTTATCCTGAACGTACCTTCGGGTTGAAACGCCTAAACTACCGAGGTAAAAATTCTCGTCGGTAAACATGTGTTGTGTGTCAAAAAGTACGCTTGGCTTTTCCAGGTAGCGAACGCGCAAAAAACGTATGGTTGAAATGAAATTTGTTGTACGTATATATTCCGTTTGGCCTTTCCACAATTGCATGGCATTACCCACCCAAAAATCCTGAGAATTAAACTTATACCGCAACATCTCCAGGTGAAGATTGTCGAAATTTGCCGAATCGTTAAAAAATTGTTGCGTAAAACTTACACCTGCAGCCCATTTGGCAAAGGGCGAAAAGAACGGGCGGTCAATTGCAAAGCTTCGGCTAAATTTCCGATCCCCTTCTTTTCCAAAGTGTACAGTTCCCCTAACATAGCTATTCTTGATGTTTGGAATCGAATAATTAGCATGGTAAGCATTGAATCCTTCAGTATAATTTCGTGTAAAATCACCCTGCAATTCATGTCCCAATCCCAGAAAATTTTTGTCGGCTAAATTGATAGTACTGCTTGATGAGGAGGCTGATCCTTTTGGAATTATGCTCCAAATATCAAGTTCGCGAATGAAAATATCAACAGAATCGGATCCTTTTGCAGCAGCTTTAACGAAAAATGAAACATCGCGGATATATTTCTGGCTGCGAACCAAACGCTCAGATTCCTTTACCAGAAGCGGGTCAAAAGGTTGATTTTTATGGATAAGCAACAGATTACGAATAGTTATCCGCTGCGATTTCACATGTAGTCCGTTCCCCGTTTTTGACAGAAAATTGGGTTCTCTAAAAATGGTATCTCCAATTGAATACCCAAACGGATCAAGTGTTTCAATGTTAATTTGCCTGATAATTTTTCCTTCAAAAGTGCTGTACGGCTTTTGAATCAACTTTTTATAGGCGTGTCTTCTGTCATTTCTGGAGCGCGAAGCTGAAGCAACCGGCCTGAATATGAGGCCGTACATAAATTTCGTAAACTTTCCGCGTTTTGAAAAAGATTCAATTTCTGTATAGATCTGGGTTGAATCTTTTTTGACAGGCTTTTGCTGTGCCCATGCAAAATCATGCGTCAAAATTGAAACAAGAAACAGTATGAAAATAGTTTTGAATCGCATTTTTAGTGATTGTGAAGCTTTGCATAGGTTTAAAGAAAAATTTCATGTTTTTCTTTAACTCACCCCGTCGAACCTCTCCAGGCATAGAGAAGGAGAAAGCCCGATGAATCGGGCTTGGGGTGAGTCAATTTATTTTGAATTTTATTTTTTCTCTTCTTCGGCTTTCTTTTCAGCAGCCCTGGCCTTTTTATTGAAAAATCCCTTCAATAAAAAATTATGCTTGGCTGCTTCCATATTCTCATCCAATCCCTTCGAACTTTTCTTCAGGTTGATGATGGTCTGATTGATATTTCGGGCAATGGTGGTATCCTGAATCAAACGGCCAAGTGTCCCGTCTCCGCTGTTAATCTTGGTCATGATTTCAGCTAGTTCCTGGGTAATCACCTCGGCATTTTCTGCCGTTACCTTCAGGCTCGACATGATGGCATCTGTTTCGACCGGTTCAACCGATTCGAGCTGTTCGCCTTCTCTGGCTAATGGGGCATCAAAACTTCCCTGCGAAATTATTACAAGCCTGTCGCCAATCAAGCCTTCAGAGCCAATAGCAACTTCACTGTCAGATTTAATAAATCGCCTGACTTCCTGTTTGATCAGCATATCAACTCTGACGGTTGAATCGTTTATGATGGCAATGTTATCAACTGTTCCGATAACAATTCCGGAGAAGCGAATATTATTTCCAACCTGCAATCCGCTCACATTGTAAAAGCTTGTAGTCAATTTATAAACCGGATTAAACAGATTCTTTTGTTTCCCGATGATAAATATGGCAAGTACGAACAAGGCCAAACCGCCAGCAACAAACATTCCTAAGCGTACTTTAAATTGTGGTGTATGTGTATCCATGATACTATGTTTTTATATTTATTTAAAAAATGATTGGATGATTGGATCGGAAGATTTCTCGAATTCTTCGAGACTCCCTACCTGATAGACTTCTCCGTCTTTTAGCATGACAATCCGATTGGCCGTGTTACGGGCACATTCAATATCGTGTGTAATAATGATGGATGATGTTTTGTATCTTTTCTGAACATCGTTGATGAGCCCACTTATTTCGTCTGAAGTCACCGGATCGAGCCCTGTGGTGGGTTCGTCGTAAAGCATGATCATCGGATCGACCACAATGGTTCGTGCCAGGCTAATCCGTTTTCGCATTCCCCCTGAAAGTTGCGATGGCATTTTATTCAATGCATCAGCCAAACCAACGTTTTCCAGAACATCAATTATTTTTTCTGATATCTCTTTTTCGGTAAGGTTCTTCCTTATCCGACGCAAAGGAAATTCAAGATTTTCCTTTACTGTCATAGAATCGTACAAAGCTCCACTCTGAAAAAGAAAACCTATTTTCTGCCTCAATTCGCCCAGCCGATCACTATTTAGCGTGCTAATATTTTCGCCAAGGACTTGAATAGTTCCGCCATCAGGATTTAACAACCGCACGATGCACTTGATCAGGACTGATTTTCCGGTGCCTGATTTACCAAGAACGACCAAATTTTCGCCGTTGAGGAGTTTTAAGGAAACGTCTTTCAGTACCAGTTGAGTACCAAATGATTTCTTCAGGTTATTAATTTCAATAACATGTTTTACTGTAACTTCAATATCAGTTTGGATTGTGTTCATTTTACAAGCATATCAGTAATTTGCACTGCGATCATATCTGTTATTATTACCAGGAGCGAAGCCAAAACCACCGCAGAATTTGCGGCCACACCAACACTTTCGGTTCCTCGCCCGGCATTATACCCTTTATAGCTTCCAACCAATCCGATAACTGCACCGAAAAAAATGGATTTGACAACTGCAGGTAAAAAATCGATAAAATCGATATGCGCAAAGGCTTGTGAAAAGAAAAGCGTAAACGAAACGTCTCCTTTAATATTGGCGCCACCCCAACTCCCAAGAATACCCAGTAAATCGGAATAAAGAATCAGCAGCGGAATCATTAATGTAGCTGCCAGCACACGGGTGACAACCAGAAAACGCATCGGATTAGTTGACGAAACTTCCATCGCTTCAATCTGTTCGGTTACCTTCATCGACCCTAACTCAGCACCAATTCCTGAACCAATTTTCCCGGCGCAAATTAAGGCAGTGATAACAGGTCCCATTTCTCTGATCAGCGAAACCGCCACCATCCCCGGAAGCATAGTTACGGCCCCAAAATCGACCAATACCGGGCGCGACTGAATGGTTAACACCAATCCAATAATTGCTCCGATGATTGAAATAAGTGGTAAGGTTTTAGCTCCAATTTGATAACACTGGCGGAAGAATTCTTTCCACTCGAAGTGTCCCGAAAACATCTCCTTAGTGAGCTCTACCATAAATAAAGCGACATTCGCAACATCGGTAAAAAAACTACCGACATCATGTGTTTTAGCTATCGTTTTCTCGCTAAGCCTGGTCATCGAATGTTTTGTTGCATCCCGAACCTTCGGAATTGCTTTAACGGGATTAAATTTTCGCTGTTTAGTTTGTATCATTCGTTATCTGTTTTTTATTTTCAGGCAAACTGCTTTCTTCTGTTTTTGCCTTCTTTTTGAAATATCCTCTCAGTAAAAAATTGTGCTGTGCGGCTTCCAAATCTTCATCAAGTTTTGCTGAACTGGTTTCCAGATTTTTAATCGTTTCTTTTAGTCGGGTGCCTGATTCATCATCGTGTAACAAAACACCAATTGCTGAATTCGGATTGGCACTTGCCTTTTTGAGATTGGCGATGAACACCGTTGCAGTATCAGCCATTTGTTGCAATTGCAAAACCGAAGCTTTCACCGATTTAAAAACCACAGTATCAGTTGTCAATTCGTTGGCAAGCGTGCCTTTTTTATTCAATCCTGAACTGAATTCGGACAACGAAGCCAGCATTTGTTCTGCTTTTGCAGATGCCTTATGTAGCGAAGCTATAGTTGCATTGATATTGGTATAGATTAAACTATCATTGAGCAATTTACCTAAAGTGCCTTCGCCCGCAGCTAATTTTTTAGTGATGATTTTTACATCGTTTGTTATGGCTAAAATGTTTTTATTGTTTTCCTGTGCAGTGTTAATCATATCCTCCGACGTGAAAGTTTTTTCCACCAACAAAGTATCACCATCCTCTACTTCAGCAAATCCATCTGTTCCGCCATAGATCACCAGAATTTTATTTCCGATCAGGCCATCACTGCTGATTTTGACTTTAGCATCTTTCCGAATGTACTTTTTCGCTTTTATGGCCACATTCATGTCCACTTCCACCTGCGATTTTCCATGAAAATTCAGACTGTTTACGGTTCCAATTTTAACGCCCGAGTACCAAATGTTATTTCCAGGCTGCAACCCGCTTATGTCATCAAAAAGTGAAACCAATTGCATTTTCCAGTTAAAGGTTTCGCGGAGATTTCCTACGATAAGAACTCCTGCCAGCAGAAATAACAGTCCTACTATTACAAAAACTCCTACAATTACTGCCCGTTTATTTGGTGATTCATTCATGATTTATTGTATAAAATTGTAATTAAAGAAACCCTTTACCTGTTCGTTATCGGTTGCGAAAACCTCCTCAAACGTTCCCACTTTTAAAAACTTACCTTTGTGCAGCATGGCAATCCGGTTTCCGGTACTTTTGGCACAGGTCAGGTCGTGTGTAATGATCACCGAACTGGTGTTGTATTTTTGCTGAACTTCATTGATCAATTCTATAATTTCAGCGCTTGTAATCGGGTCTAATCCTGAAGTTGGCTCATCGTACAACATGATTTCAGGTTTAAGAATAAGCGTGCGCGCGATGCCTATTCGTTTGCGTTGTCCGCCCGACAAATCGGAAGGCATTTGGTTGCTTTTATTAGCCAGGCCAACTGAATCCAGAACATCGTTAACGGCATAATCGACCTCACTTTTAGACAGATTCTTCACATTCATGGTTAATGGGAAAGCAAGATTTTGATAGACGTTCATGCTGTCGTACAATGCACTGTTCTGAAACGAAAATCCAATCCGGATACGCAATGCATCCAGTTCTTTCCCGGCTAACTTGTTCACATGCTCTCCCAACACTATTACTTCTCCACGATCTGGTTTAAGCAGTCCGACAATAATTTTGATTAAAACAGATTTTCCCGTACCCGACTTTCCAAGCACAGCTATATTTTCGCCTTTAAAAAGATTAAAATCAATCCCTTTCAGAACCTGTAAATCGTCGAACGACTTGTACAATCCTGAAATTGAAATGACTTGTTCTTCTTTGTTGATGATATGTTGTTTCAAGTTTTCCATGACTTAATAAAATCTGATCCAATTGGCAATTTGAACGATAATAACTTCCTCAATAAATATCAGGAACATGGCCAATACAACAGCCTGATTCGCAGCCTTACCAACACCACGTGTTCCCTGTGTGGCATTGTATCCTTTGTATGTACCAACAATACCGATTGTAAATCCGTAAACTAAAGTTTTGGTTACTGATGTGATTATATCCAGAAAGTTGATTGTTTTAAACGCACTTTGATAGAAGCTGATCATACTGCTGGTTTCTTCAGCATGAACATTTAAATAAGAACCATACAAGGCAACGAAACTGCAATACAAGGCGAGTATTGGAATGGTAATGGTGGTAGCCAAAACGCGTGTTACAACCAGATATTTAAACGGATTAATGGCAGAAACCTCCATGGCATCAATCTGTTCGGTTACTTTCATCGAACCTAGTTCTGCACCAATCCCCGACCCTATTTTTCCGGCACAAATGAGTGCAGTGACCAATGGTCCTAAAGCCTTTATAATGGCAATGCCAATTAACGATGGAAGCCACGACGTAGCTCCAAAATCTTCAAGCGAAGGACGTGACTGTTTGGTAAAAACAATGCCGACAATAAAACCGGTGAGGGTGATCAATGCAAGGGATTTCAATCCCACCTCGAAACACTGATTAATCAGTTCGCGCAGATGAAAAGGAGGCTTAAATGCTTCTTTAAAAAAGAGAGTTGTAAACCGGTAAGCCTTGTGTACACCAATAAAATAGTCGTCAAGACCTTTTGAAAATACGTATTTTCTAACTTTTGAATTTAGCATGTAAGGTTTGTGTTATAGCCATTTGGTAAAGATGAATATTCCTCAATCTAATTGTGTTACATAACTTTTCAAATAAGTTACATGATTCACACTTTTGCTTTACAAAAAAAAAGAAGACCGTTCCGGTTGGGGAACGGCCATTCTTAAACTAACCTCACTTAAAACCAAACCCAAACTAAAACCTATATCCGAGCGACAGGCCAAAGCCTGTATTTTTTGTTGATGACTTATCATCCGATAATATCTTGTATTCAGGATTGATATTAAGCATCCCAAATTCGGTATCGAGCTGTAAAAACAATCCACTTGCCATTTCGTACCCGACGAAAATATTGGCACCTGCATCAAAAGCTTTGTAATACGGAGTCAATATGTTATCACCAGTATCTACAACACTCTTGAATTTTACATCCCGATCAAGAGTTACAGAACCGCTTACTGTTTTTACATTTCCGCTAATTCCATAACTAACATAAGGTCCAAATCCCAGCATAAAAAATCCTTTACCCAACGAGGCTTTGTAAACCATGTTCAATGGCACTTCAATATAATTGAGTTTTGTTGTGCTTGTTATTGAACCTGAGGTGTTCTTTGCTCCTTTGGTTGAATACATGATTCCAGGTTGCAAATAAAACTCCGGAGCAATGGGAATCTGAACATTAATTCCACCATGAAAACCCAGTAGCATATCATTTTCAAGTTTATCACCACTCAAATCTTTTCCGTTCAGGTTCTGAAAATTTAAACCACCCAATATTCCTAATGATACTTTTGACTTTTCCTGTGCATTCGCAAATGATGCTGAGAGCAAAAGAATTAATGCGATTGATACTATTTTGTTTTTCATTTTTCTAATTTAGAAGCTACATGTATAAATGTGAAATTGCATAGAATTAATTTGCTGTTTCCTTTGCTGATTCAGTCTTCATCTTTTCATTTGCAGTGATTAGAAATTCAACCCTGCGATTTTGTGAACGGCCATTTTCTGTATTATTATCATACTTTGGCATATTTTCGCCAAATCCTTTTGTCCGTATTCTGGTGTTCGAAATACCATTGTTGTACAAATATTCTGAAACGGCACCAGCCCGGGATTCAGACAAGCTTTGATTGTACGATTGGCTTCCTTTGCTATCAGTATGTCCCTGCACTTCAATATCAGTATCAGGATAAACGTTCAGAATTTTGACCAGTTTATCCAGATTTACTTTAGCATCAGCCGAAAGATTTGAGCTATCAAATCCGAACAAAACATTGCTGCTAAATTCTACAACGATACCCTCGCCTACCCGTTCAACTTTAGCATCAGGAACTGTCTTTGCAATTTCCGCAGCCTGCTTGTCCATTTTATGACCAATCACTGCACCAGTTGCTCCTCCAACAGCTGCTCCAATAATAGCGCCCAAACCGGTATTTCCGGCAACCTTACCAATAATTGCGCCCATAGCACCCCCACCAACAGCTCCTATAGCTCCTCCTTTTTGAGTCTTGTTTAATGAAGCACAGCTCGTAAACAACATTGTAGCGCTTAGTACCACAACCATACTAATTCTTATTCTTTTCATAAAAAATACATTAAAGGTTTCTGAATTGAAATTCGTTTGCCAGCAATTCTGTTTTGATTTTTTAACCGTTGTCTGACTGGCATACAACCATTCAATTCTATCGGTGTAAAGATCGGCTCTTATATGTATTCAGGAGTTACATAACTTTTGCAAATAGTTACATGATTCACACATCTCTGAGGAAATAGTGAGCGGGTGACTTCGAGTCACCCGCTCACTAAATTAGGAAAGTGTGAATAATGTAACTCTTCTTTGGAATTGTGTAACACTTTCGACAGTCGAACTCATCACCTTTGTTAAGTGAAAATTCTTTCACCGCTAGAACTACGAAAATGAATACAACAGAATTTAAAGGGAATTGGGACGAGCAAAAAGGTAAGCTCAAACAAAAATTTGCCATGCTAACCGATAATGATGTATTGCTGCTTGATGGTAAAAAAGAGGAAATGCTTGGAAGACTTCAGGTTAAACTCGGAAAAACAAAGGAAGAACTGCAAAAAATAATTGCGGCACTTTAACAACAACAATAAAAACCAAAAATTAAAAATATGAAAAAACTACTTCTACTTTCATTGGCTATTGCTTTTACATTTAGTATAAACGCTCAAACAATTGACAAAAAATGGGGCATCGGACTTGGTATCGGAGGATATGGAACTCTAAATAACGGAGGAATCGGCTTCATGCCCGAATTGTATTTAGGCAGATATTTAAGTCCCCGACTGGATATCATTTTAAAAGGAGACATGGGGCTTTTCAATTCCAATCTGAAAAACAACCTTGATTTGGTCAATCCATTCTTAAATTTAAGGTTCAAATTAAGCGACGAAAATAAGAATTTAAGACCTTACCTTTTTGCAGGGCCAGGTTATTTGGCTGACAATGGTGTCTCGGCTGTAAACTTTGATCTCGGTCTTGGTGCAAAATACTACATGAGCCAAAACACTGCATTTTACATGGAAGCTGGGTACATACACGGATTAGAATCAACCACCTATAAAGGCATTACCGGAAGAGAAAGCTTTTGGAAAGCTACTGTTGGGGTAGAATTTGACTTCGGAAAAACCAAAGATTCCGATATGGATGGTGTTTCGGACAATAAAGACAAATGCCCTGATACTCCTGCCGGAGTCGCAGTTGACAAAAACGGTTGTCCGATTGATACCGATGGCGATGGTGTAGCCGATTACCTGGACGATTGTCCAACAGTTGCCGGATTAACTTCGCTGAAAGGTTGTCCTGATGCTGACGGAGATGGTGTGGCCGACAAAAATGACAATTGTCCCGATACGCCCAAAGGATGGAAAGTTGATGTCAAAGGATGTCCGCTTGATCAGGATAATGACGGTGTGGCCGATGCAATAGACAAATGCCCTGACACTCCCGAGGGAATTGATGTCGACAAAAGTGGTTGCGCTGTTGATACCGACGGTGATGGTGTTGCCGATTACCTGGACGGATGTCCAACAGTTGCCGGTACTAAAGAAAATAAAGGTTGTCCTGAAATCGAAACTACCGAAGTAATTTTGTTAACTCCGGATATGCTCGTTGAACCAGTCTATTTTGGATACGACAAGGCCAACTATATTTCAGGAGAAAAAAAGAAAATTGACAAGTTGGTTAAAATCCTGAAATCCGATGATAACCTGAAAGTAAATTTAACCGGAAATGCAGATAGCAAAGGTACAGCCGAATACAATATGGCACTGACAGAAAAACGAATCGATTCGGTTGTCAAAACGATCCAATCAAGTGGGATACCTGAAAATCGCATTTCGAAAGAAAAGGCACTGGGTGAAACAAAACCTGCCGCCACAAACGATACTCCAGCGGGTCGTGCGTTAAACCGCAGAGTTACATTTGAAGTAATTAAAACAAAATAATAAGTCAATCAATTCAGTATTAGAGACTATGCCAATAATTAGGCATGGTCTCTTTTTTTTTCTAATTTATTCTGGAAATTTCTAAATGTGTGAATCATGTAAGTCTGCATCTGAATTGTGTAACACTTACAAATTAGAAAGGATACAACTTTGTAACATTAGTCACATCTACTATTTACTAAAAAAAAAATTAAAAATGAAAAAGCTAAGACTTTTGACAATCCTTGCCATAGTTACGGTTATCTTCTTTGCCGGATGCAAAAAAGATGAGTACAAGGCAACGGTTGGAGTATGCCCATTGGTGGTATCGACAATCCCTTCAGATAAAGCGATTGATGTACCACTTAACCAGATCGTTTCTGCAACTTTTAATGAAAAAATGAACCCTGCAACGATCACTCAGGAATCGTTCACCTTAGAACAAGGCGTAACGAAAAGCGCATCATTAAAATCAGCCAGCGCAACGACAGTGGTATTAGGAACAGTTTCCTACACTGCACTATCTGCAGCTTTTGCACCTGCAACTCCACTTGCACCATTCACTCTTTATACTGGAAGAATAAAGACCTTGGCTAAAGATTTAATGAACAATTCTTTGCAGACTGATTATGTGTGGACCTTCACTACTATACCTCAGGTCGTTTTATCATCATTGCCAGTTATTGGTGGAACAACCACCGGAACAGGTACATTTGCTCAGGGATCAGCAGTTACAGTAACTGCTATACCGAGCGCAGGTTATGGATTTACGAACTGGACAGAAAATGGAGTAATCGTTTCAACGAATTCAAGTTATGAGCTGACAATGGCTGGAAATAAAGCTTTAGTAGCCAACTTCTCTGTTCAACTTTCAGTTGCCCTTTCATCAAATCCTGCAGCAGGCGGAACAACAACGGGAGGTGGTACATTTACCCCAGGTTCTTCTGTTACAGTTACAGCAATTCCGAATACAGGATATACTTTTGTTAACTGGACTGAAGGAACAAATATTGTATCTACAAATGCAACTTATACTTCACCTCTAAATGCAAACAGAACCTTAATTGCCAATTTTGAAATGAGCAGTGGGTTCGCATTAAATGTTGTTGCGGTCAATGGAACAGCAATTAAGAACCCGGCTTTGATATCGTACAATTCCGGAGCTATCGTTCTGGTTACAGCAACACCAAGTACAGGTTACACTTTCACTGGATGGAGCGGAGATGCAACCGGTTTATTAAATCCGTTGTCAGTTACCATGAATGCCAATAAGAATATCACCGCAAACTTTGCACTAACAGGCAGTGGATTCTCATTAAATGTTGTTGCAAACAATGGCTCAGTATTGAAAAATCCGGATATGATTTCTTATACCAGTGGAGCTTCTGTAGTGCTTACTGCGACAGCAAATTCAGGCTATACCTTTACTGGGTGGAGTGGAGATGCAACAGGTTCCATCAGTCCTTTAACTGTGATCATGAATTCGAATAAGAATATCACTGCTAATTTTATTGCTGACGTATTACCACCTGCAGGTCCATTAGCTATTAATCTTGGATGTGCCGAACCATTTGGAATAATCGCCGGTTCAACAATTACCAGCACAGGTCCTTCTATTATTAACGGAAATATTGCATTGAGTCCCGGATCTGCATTGATTGGATTCCCTCCAGGTATCATTAATGGAACACTGGAAATTACCACTCCAGCGGCAGCTGCTGCCATGGAATGTTTAACCGCAGCCTTTATCGAAGGTCAAGGCCGATCATTAAATGCTATTTCATTACCTGGTCAACTCGGTGGTCTTACATTAGCCCCAGGACTTTATTCTAACTCATCAACCAGCGGAATATCAGGAACCGGTGCGAATGGTATTTTAACACTGGATGCTCAAGGTAATTCAAATGCTGTGTGGATATTCCAAATTGGATCTACACTCAATACAGATCCTGCTACCAGCATTGTTTTGGCAGGTGGCGCAAAAGCTTCAAATATCTTTTGGATTGTTGGCACCTCAGCAACACTTGGAACAACTTCAGTTTTCTACGGAAATATCCTGGCTGATCAGGCAATTACACTGAATACCGGTGCTGTACTTAACGGCAGAGCATTGGCCAGAATTGCAGCAGTTACCTTAGATGCCAGTACAATCACTACACCATAAAAAATTATAAAATGAAATCAAATACATTATTTAAACTGGGATCGCGCATGGCGCGGTTCCCTTTCAAGCTAACTCTTAAAAGTGTGATTGTCGGCACCTTGATCATGACTGGCATTCAGTCTCCACTTCAAGCTCAGGAAACTCCTGCCGTAAAATATATCATGCCATCCTGGTGGTTTGGTGTTTCCGGTGGTGCAAACTTCAATTTTTACCAGGGAACCACTCAACAGTTAAGTACAGACTTCATCGTTCCAACAGCATTTCATGATGGCAAAGGGGTAGGCTTTTTTGCCCTTCCACTTCTCGAATTTCACCGTCCTGAAACCAGATTTGGATTCATGTTGCAAGCTGGATATGACAGCAGAAAAGGAAAATTCGATCAGGTAAAATCTCCATGTAATTGTCCGGAAGATTTAAATACGGATTTGGATTACATTACTGTTGAACCAAGCATACGCATTGCACCATTCAAATCAAATTTCTACATCTATGGTGGTCCGCGTCTGGCTTTCAATATGAACAATAATTTTACGTATCAGCAAGGCATTAATCCTGCTTACCCTGAACAAGTTGCCGATCCTGAAGTAAATGGAGTTTTCAGCAACACAAATAAATCGTTGATTTCGATGCAAGTTGGAGCCGGATACGATATTTCGTTAACGCCAGATACAAAGCAAACACAAGTTGTACTGTCTCCTTTTATTTCTTATCATCCCTATTTTGGTCAAAATCCACGATCAACTGAATCGTGGAACTTGACAACAGTAAGAGCTGGTATTGCACTAAAATTTGGTCGCGGCCACAAAGTTTCAGTTCCTGAAGAGGTGATTGCACCAGTTGTTGTTGTTGCCGTTGTTGAACCTGAAGTAACCTTCACAGCGAATGCACCAAAGAATGTTCAAACCGAACGCGCAGTTGTTGAAGTATTTCCACTTCGTAACTATGTATATTTCGATTTGGGATCAACCGAAATACCTAACCGCTATGTGAGAATTCGAAAAGATCAGGTTAAGGATTTCAGGGAAGATCAGGTTGAATTATCAACTCCTGATAACATGTCAGGCAGCCCAAAACGACAAATGATTGTCTATTACAATGTGTTGAATATCCTTGGCGATCGTATGGTAAAAGATCCAACAACAACGATCACATTGGTTGGATCATCAGAAAAAGGACCGAAAGATGGTCGTTTGATGGCCGAATCGACCAAAACATATCTGGTTGATGTATTTGGAATTGATGCTTCAAGAATTAAAACAGAAGGTCGAAGTAAACCTAAATTAAGAGAAGAACAACAAGGAGGAAAACTGGACCTTGTATTGCTTCGCGAAGGTGATCGACGTGTATCAATTGAAAGTAATAATCCCGGGTTGCTAATGGAATTCAGAAGTGGACCCGATGCACCGCTTAAACCGGTAAAAATACTTCCTGTTCAGGAAGCACCAGTTGCCAGCTATGTTACTTTTACTAACGAAGGAGCAGATACCGCCTTCACCTCATGGTCACTTGTAATTGAAGACGAAAAAGGAGTAGCTCAAAATTTTGGACCATACACCAAAGAATCAGTGAGTCTACCTGGAAAATCAATTTTAGGTACACGTCCAGAAGGCGATTACAAAGTTAAAATGATAGGTCAGCTAAAAAGTGGTGAGACCTTGAAAAAGGAAACGAAGGTACACATGGTACTTTGGACACCGTCAACAACGCAAGAAGTGATGCGTTTCAGCATTATTTATGACTTCAACAATTCAAAAGCAATCACCATTTATGACAAATATCTTGCTGATGTTGTAACTCCAAAGATTCCGACAAACGGAACAGTTAGCTTACAAGGTCATACCGATATTATCGGAGGTGAAGATAATAACCTGAAATTATCACTGGCTCGTGCAAATGATACCAGAAAGATCATTGAAAAAGCATTGGCTAAAGCAGGAAGAACAGATGTGAAATTTGAAGTTACCGGATACGGTGAAGATCAAAAATCTGCACCATATGCAAATCAATATCCTGAAGAACGTTCATATAACCGATCGGTTATTATTGATATCATTCCTGCAAAGTAAGTTTTTAGATCAAAAAAATTGAATTACAAAAAGAGACCGCAAATGTGGTCTCTTTTTTTGCATTAGTTTATTTCCTGAAGCCAACAAAACAATCTCAAAATGTAAGAATTATACAACTTTAATAAATAGTTGTGTAAGTTTTTCCTGAATTAAAGACCTCACCTTTGATACGTAATTATTTACACATCATTTAAACAGAAAAACATGAAAACATTACAAAGAAAAAAAAGTGGAATCTTGAAAAAGATAATGTATGTAACCTTAGTTGGCTTGCTGGTCGTTCAGTTGACATCCTGTGACAAGGAAACAACCAATGATAATCAAAAAGCAAAACTCACGGTTCGAATGACCGATGCCCCGGCAAATTATGAAGCAGTGATGGTTGATGTGCAGGGTGTGGAAGTAACGGGCAATGGCGGAAGTGCAGTTATGCTCAACACAACGGCCAAAGTTTACAATCTCCTTGAATTGTCGAATGGAGTAAATGCGCTGATTGCAACTGGCGATTTAAATGCAGGTGCAGTTTCGCAAATCAGGTTGATACTGGGAACCAATAACTCGGTAAAGGTAGCCGGTGTTGTATATCCGTTAACCACTCCAAGCGCTATGCAATCCGGATTAAAACTTCAGGTAAACAAAACTTTTGAAGCCGGGGTTGAATACAGCATGCTGCTCGACTTCGATGCAAGCCAGTCGATTGTTCTGACCGGAAATAATGAATATCAACTGAAACCTGTTATTAGAACTATTGATACTGCAATCTCTGGTTCGATAAAAGGAAGTGTTTCTCCACTTGCCGGGAATGTATTGATCTCTGCGACTTCAAATGGCGTAACATATACATCGGTAACTGCGGCAAATGGTAGTTTTCTTATTGCAGGTTTGCCATTAGGAACCTATGATATTACGATTACTCCTACTCTTCCATTGCAACCAATAACAATCACAGGAAAAACAGTTGTAGTTGGAGCATCAACCGACCTGGGAATAACAATACTACTGTAGTAATTTTAACAACATGTAAGGAGGCTGGCTCAATCGAGTTCAGCCTCTTTTCAGTTTAATATCTGCTTGACACGGCTATTATTCAACATCACCAATTGAATTGAAAATGTGTGAATTATACAACAGATATTAAAAGTTATGTAACACTTCCGAATCGAATGTTGCTCAACTTTGAATCATTAATCACTTAAAAAATCAAAATGAAAAAAACAGTACAATCCATGGCTTTCTTAGCTCTGATATTTGGCGTGACATTAACGTCATGCGGTCCGAGCAAAAAATTAGTGAGTTCAAGAGTTAAAGTTGAAAATCTTCAAATAGACAGTGTAAATACACATAATCAATTAGATAAGTGCAACACATTAGTTAAAAACCTAAATGATGACAAAACATCTTTGTTGAACGACAAAGCATCTTTGCAGAATGAAAACATGTCGACCGCTAATGATCTAAAGAACCTTTCCAATCAATCGAAAATGACGATTGCTGAGCAGGCCGCCCGGCTTAAAACACTTCAGGATATGATTCAAGCACAAAAAGATGTAATGAATAATCTGAAAAATTCAATTACCAATGCCTTGATGAATTACAAAACTGACGAACTTTCTGTATATACCAAAGATGGGAATGTTTATGTTTCACTTCAGGAAAAATTGTTATTTAAATCTGGAAGTGATGTCGTTGATCCTAAAGGGAAAGAGGCACTTAAGACACTCGCCCAGGTACTTAACAGCACCAAAGATATTACCGTATTGATTGAAGGGCACACCGATAATGTTCCGATAAAAACCAATTTATTTAAAGATAATTGGGACCTAAGTACTGCCAGAGCTACATCGATTGTACGCATTTTAACCAAGGATAACAGCTTTGACTCGAATCGTATTACCGCAGCTGGCCGAAGTGAATTTCATCCAGTAAAACCGAACGATTCAGTGGAAGGCCGCGCTGCAAACCGCAGAACTGAAGTAATCCTATCTCCGGACTTGAAAGAATTGTATAAGTTATTAGATCAATAATCTTAAATAGTGTGAATTATGTAAATATACTCCGGAATTGTGTAACACATTCCGGAGCTAGAAAGCTCACTTTTGTATTATGAAAAATAATTAAGAATTAATATTAATAAAATGAAATTTTTAAAATTACTGGTTATTGGAATGCTGCTGCTATTTGCAGGTTCAGTTGAGGCACAAATATCTGTACATGTGAATCTTGGAGTTCCACCACAATGGGGTCCTTCGGGCTATTCTGATGTAAGGTATTACTATCTACCCGATGTGCAAGCTTATTATGATGTTCCATCATCAGTGTTTATTTATTACAACGGATACTCATGGGTTCGTAGGTCATCACTTCCAAGTCGTTACAGAAACTATGATCTGTATAATGGATATAAAGTGCCAATGTCGGATTATCATGGTGACAGGCCTTATAATAACTTTCGAAAGCATAAAATGCAATATGCCAGAGGATATCGTGGCATGGAACAGCATAATATAGGATCGAGACCTGAAAGAGGAAACTATTATGAAGGTCGAAACAATCATAGAGTCACCAGAAGTTATAAAGGGGATTACAGGCATGGCGACGATAAAAACAGAAATAAAAACAATGACCGAGGTCGTGGGAGCAAGAAGAAATAAAATATTATAAAAAGAATTTAAAAACCAAACTTAAAATTTTACAGTAGTACTGGTGCGTTAATTTTTTAATCAAATAGTGTAGGCTGTTCTTTGACATTTTGATTTGAATGAATTTCGGTAAGGAGTTCAGCGATAGTGGTTTTATCGAAAGCTGAGATGCTCAAAATCTGC
>JAQUIJ010000047.1 GCA_028683385.1 Prolixibacteraceae bacterium
GTAAGCGTCAAATGCGCCCATCCTAAATATAACTTATGATTACTTAATTTTTTAGCCCAGCATTTTGCTGGGCTTTTTAATAAATATCAATATCGTCAGATTTTAATTCCTTAAGAGCTTTTTTCATAATTATCCTGAGTTGTTCTTCCGAATCATTCTTATGAATATCAAATGCCTTTTCAAAAAGATAATAGTTAATCATGTCTGCAAGCATTTCATTTTCTTTACACATCTTATCGTACTTTTGAATAAAGTAGTAAGTAAAATCTAATACAAAACCTATATAATCTCCACCATTTACAAAATCCTCTGCCATTCCAATGATAAAATCTATGTTAGGCGTTTTCTTTCTGGCCATTTAAAAACACCTCCGGCAGTAATTTTTCTACATCTTCTTCTTTGGTCATATCCAGTTGCGGAGCTGTTTTAAAAATGTATGTTAAATACTTAAATGCATCTATTTTATTGAGCTTCGCTGTCTCTATTATACTCATAACTGTAGCACTTGCTTCTGCACCTCTTGGTGTATTTGAAAACAAGAAATTCTTCCTACATAATGCAAAACTTTTTGCCATATGCTCTGCGCTGTTGTTACATATATTTAGTCTGCCGTCTAACAGATAGTTTTGAAGATTCTGCCACTGGTTTAGTGTATATGTGACGGCATTTCCGAGATGGCTTTGTTTTGCCGGTGTAAAAGAATTTAGCCATGCATAAAAGCCGTCAAGAACTGGTTTTGATAACTCTTGCCGTTTAATATACTTTTCTTCAGGTGACATATCCTCAATGTCTCTTTCTATTTTAAACAATTTATTGCAATATGCTAATCCAATCGCAGCTTTAGAATCTTTTCGCTCTTCTTCTTTTAAGCATGTTAAAGCTTCATCAAATTTACGTCTTGAGTGGGCTAGACATTGAACTAATGTTACGTTTGCAAGCTTTTTATACGCCTGATAACCATCGCAATGCAAATAGCCCGAAAAGCCTTTTAAAAAATTTTGTGCATGCACTGCATTTCGGCTGCTTCGGTAATCATATAGAGCAATTTGATCTTTTTCGTATTGCCCTGTTCTGTAAAGCCACATGTAGCTTTTGCTCTGAGATTTCTTTCCCGGTTCCTTTAAAACTTGAACCGTAGTTTCATCAGCGTGGCCTGTTGTGCAACTTATCAATTTCTTGTGAAGTGCATCATACACAGGCTTCAGCCAGTCCTCAGAGCTTTTCATTATCCAGTTTGCCATTGTTTGTCTGGATAACTGAATATCTCTTCTTTTAAAGTCATTTTCTTGTCTATACAATGGAATATCCATTAGGTACTTTTGTGTCATAATATATGCCACAGCCTCAGGTGAAGCAAAACTACCTTTTATTACGGCATTTTTAACGGGTGCTTTAATTACAGGTACTTCTGTACCTGTTTTTTCGCAGTTCCTGCATGAATATGTATATCTGACATGCTGAACTATTACAGCTTGTGCAGGTATTATCTTTAGCTCTTCTCTTACAACTTCTTTGCCCATTTCATGTAGTTCTTCTCCACAATTAGGACAATTTTGCTCATCTTCGTTTAATCTGTATTCAACAATTTCTACTGGCAAATCTTCTGGAAGCCTATCTTTTTTCGTTCTTTTCTTCCTGTAATGAGACTTAACTTCTTCCAGCTCTGGCTCCGGTTTTCTTATGTCAGCAAATTCTTCAGCTTCGTTAAAAACATTTAATTGTGCGCTATCTTCAGTTTTTTCTGATGAAGAACCAAACATCTTTCTGTTGTTTAGTCTTATTGATTCCTTCAACCACTCAAGATCCTGTGCCAATTTTTTATTCTGAGCTATTAAATTATTATATTCTTTAAGAGAAATCGTTATTTCCTCTTCCGATGTTTTTGCGTTAATTTCAATGTTTTTCATGACTTTATTATATCATAATTTTACGTCCTACACAAGCTTTTTATTTCAAAATTATGCGCATTTTTCAATGCTTAAACGCATTTTCAGATCATATTAAATCTACTTTTGAAACAGCTTTGTGAGCTTTAGGTTGGTCTATACTTAACCCCTCCATTAGCCATCGTAGTTGCTGTTTTGATAAATCACGTACTTCATTTTGACTTCTTGGCCACTGGAATTTTCCTTCTTCTAACCTTTTGTACAAAATTACAAATCCGTTTCTATCCCAATAAAGAGCCTTAATTCTGTTTGGCTTTCTTCCGCAAAACAAAAATATGCTATCTTCAAACGGATCTAATTGAAATACTTGCTGAACGATTGACACCAATCCATCTACGCCTCTTCTCAAATCCGTGTATCCTGTTGCTATGTATATATGTGAAATGGTAGAAAAGTCTTTTAACATATGCTTTTTAATATCCTTAGCGTCTGTGCTATTACAGTTTCGTCAGCTCCGTTATGAATTTGAAGGGATATATTATTCAAATTTAATGTGATTGCAACTTCAGATGATTTTATACTAGGAATCATTACTTCTGCAAATGCAGGCGTCTTTTCAACATTATTATTGGTAATCGCTAATTCATTGCAGACAGCACTGCAAACTTTTCGCTGCCAGTAGTAGTAGGTTTTAATGTTAATATTATTTTCATCACACCATTTCACAGCCGTTTGCCCGCTATTTCTACATTCTTCAACTATACCTGTCCACTTCTTAAGATTCATCTCATGGCTAATCTTCTTCATATTCATGAGCTTTCCTCCAATCTCATCTATTAGTTTTCTTTGAACCTAACTATCTTTATTAGATTCTATTGGAGTATTATCTCATTTTATATTTTAGCTGTAAATGTACCGATAGGTTTGACGCTTAC
>JAQUIJ010000017.1 GCA_028683385.1 Prolixibacteraceae bacterium
CAGATTTTGAGCATCTCAGCTTTCGATAAAACCACTATCGCTGAACTCCTTACCGAAATTCATTCAAATCAAAATGTCAAAGAACAGCCTACACTATTTGATTAAAAAATTAACGCACCAGTACTAAATTCAAACGTGAATGTTGTTGCAACCAGTTTACCTACGGTTACAACTGCTGCGATAAACATATTCAACGGTGTTTCAGCAACAATGGGGGCAACGTAACTGCCGACGGTGGAACTACAATCACCGAGCGGGGTGTCGTTTATTCAACCTTTGATAACACGCCAACAATCGGCGAAACCAATGTTACTAAAGCTGCAAGCGAAACCACGGGAACAGGTACATTCAGCAAATCAGTTACCGGACTCTCGCCGGGAAATACATACCATGTGAGGGCTTAAGCCATCAACGCTGAGGGGACCACCTACGGAACAGTTCAGTCTTTTTCAACAAGTACTGTACCGACACTTTCCACCAGCGCTATTTCCACCTTCGATGGCACATCAGCTACAATGGGTGGAAACATTACAGACGATGGTGGTGTGGCTGTAACCGAAAGGGGGGTTGTATATTCTTTAACCGATAATACCCCTGTTATTGGTGAGACGGATGTTACAAAAGCAAATCAAGGGACCACAGGAGCAGGAAGTTTCAGCGCTACAATTAATGGTTTGTCGCGCGGCGCCACCTATTATGTGCGTGCTTATGCCACAAACAGCGCGGGTACGGTTTATGGCAGCACTGAATCGTTTACAACAAAGAATTATCCTGTTGTAGTAACTTCAGTTGCAGCTTCGGTCAAAATTCATTCCGTAGTTTTGGGAGGCGATGTAACTAACGATGGTGGTTTGACGGTGACAGACAGGGGTTTTGTTTTTTCCAGTACCGATGGTACTCCAACTATTGAAGAAGATGCAACAAAGTATGCTGTTGGAGAAGGTTCTGGAAGTTTTAGCAGCACTATTAGTGGTTTAATTGCAGGTACAACTTATTATTTCAATACTTATGTAATAAATTCGGAAGGTATTGTCTATGGAACACCAGGTTCTACTACGACCGCATCATCATCAACCTTTACAGGAACAGCTGATTGGAATTCTGATGTTAATTGGAGTTCAGGAGTTCCACTAACTGGAGGAACGGCAGTTATTCAGGGAAATCCCACTATTCGTGATGCAAAAATTACGGTGGACAAGTTAAAAATTTATAGTGGATCGGTATCGTTAAGTGTTGTAAATCAATTGAAAATTGTACATGAACTATATGTAGATAAGAATAGTAGTGGTATTGTGATCACGGGTAATTAATATTGTTGAAGTTCAACGTTCAAGAATTTCTAACTTGTGATGGATTTATCTTTAACTTACAATTTGAGTGAATATTTTTTTCGGGCAATATCTCCTCTCAATAACCAAAGGAGTGGTTCGGAACGAAAAAATAATTGTCCGATTTAATATAGACTTTAAAACAGAGAGCTAAATACAAATACAGATTTTTACAACCTAATTATTAATAAAACAACCCTAATTCTGTCTACATTTTGACCACACTTTTTTGATTGAATTCTGATTCCTGACATCTACATTTAGAATTGAATTTCGGCTAACGTCGAACTACAATTTTACCAACCAAGCCTCCCTTATTATATTGTATTAATCGCCTAGTAACTAGGAGTAATAAATGATTTTTGTTTGATTGAAGCTGTAAAAAATATGATTTTATAACTCGTTAAAATTTTTACATGAGCCATTATTCAAAATCCAGTAAACTTCAAGAGATATTTATATTGTATAAAGCGGGTGCATTTAATGAAGAAGAATATAACTTACTAAAATCGTTAGTTTTATGTTGTGAAGAAAATCAAGTGTTGAATAGAGAAATGAATGAAAACAATCTCTCAAATGAGAGAAGTTTTAAATGTGGCGAAAACTAAATTTGTTAGCATCAAATCCTTAGTAGATTCCTTTAATAATTTCTCAGGCTAGCACAAATCGAAAAGTATATGAAATATCAGCTTGAATAGAAAAATTGAGAATCGTCAATTTAATTGTTGAATTAAATTTAAAAAAATAAATCAAAAGGTATTTTTAGGTACCTTTCAACTGAAAGTTAATAACATTGGATATGTATAAAATAAACATAAATCCATCGGCAAAAATAATTTTAATAAAATTTCAAGGAAATATATATTATGCAGATATGCTCAAACTGCTGCATGAAATTTTATCGTCGGAAAATTACAATCCAAACTACAATATACTACTTGATTATAGAAACGCATCTTCGATTTGGTTTAGACTTGATATCGTTGATTTCGTTAGGGAATTCAAAAAACTTGTGTCCTTTACAGGAAAAAAGAAATATGCCTATCTCATTTCCACAACAAACCAGAAATATTCAATTCCAATTTTCAAGAGTTTAATAAAAATGTCCAATCTTAATGTGAAATATTTCAATAATTATGATGAAAGTTTAGATTGGCTTGGCATTGAGGTAACTGACAGAAGTTGGATTAATGAATTCGTGGATTTTAACACGTTGAACAATAGTTTATAACGATACTATTTAAACAGACAAGTATATTAATACCTGCAATAGCACAAAAAGTTTATATGACCTTGTGTTAGACCATTTACAACTAAGCCATAAAACAATGAAAAAATACACTAAGTATAAATTTCTGCCAGAATTAAACCTTACTCTTTGCAATTTCCAAGGCGACATAAACCAATATGATATGACTGACTACATGAAATACTTGCATCGTGATGATGACTATAATATTTTCTCAGATTTGATTTTCGACTTTCGTGATGTTAATTTTTCATTTACAGGCAAGGGTATTGACGAGGTTGCCCAATATTTTATCCTGATTGCACCAACCAGTAAGATCAAGACTTATTATTTTGTTTACAACAATAATAGCCAAAGGCAGGTTTGTGAATCTTTTGTTTTAAAATCCTCAAAATCAAATCATCAGTTTAAATATATTGCGAACATTGAGCAACTGGAATTAAACAGCAACTTTGATGAATCACAAATCGAGCTGATTGAGGAAACACTGAAGTCCATAAAAAAACTGGATTAAGATAATTCCAATAAAGTAATTTGTTTACGCAGGATAAAACCATAAGCCGTTGAAACAAATGCGATATCTTATCAGCTTAATATTTGTCTGCCTAAGTAATAAAGAGCATCAGATAAAATATCCTGATTTTATGAAAAAGTTTCGTTCAATACAAATCACTTTTGACTCACCATATTAATCGATAGTCGACTTTTTTGAATGATAATATAATTGATTGACTTAAAATACGCACTACTTCATCAGATAAACAGCTTGTACTATTTTCATGCAACTCGCCT
Organism: Prolixibacteraceae bacterium; assembly: GCA_028683385.1. Classification (GTDB taxonomy): domain Bacteria; phylum Bacteroidota; class Bacteroidia; order Bacteroidales; family Prolixibacteraceae; genus Aquipluma. Next base: position 3,370 of record JAQUIJ010000017.1, read on the forward strand.
ACAGAATGTACAAAAGTTGCACAAACAATACTGCAGTTGAAGGTTTGGTAATTATATAGTTTAAAAGAAAAAAATCCCGAACTGGAAGCAACTTCAGTCCGAGATTTTACATGAAAATTTTACTTTTTCTTTTGGTATTACAAAGAAAATCATCGTAGACGATAAATCAATGGCATTGATGTAGACATTTTATGGACTACATTTAAATATATTCAATCAATATCAATTAACGATTCAATCATAAAGCCATAAAGAAAATCCCGAACTGCTAAGAATTATGCCAGCCCGAGATTTTACATGAAAAAACTTTACTATCGTGATTCAAAGTTAACCAATAGTGCCGGTAAATAAGTATTGAGAACGAGACATTTCATGGACAAGCACTGCCTACTGAAATCGCAAATCATAGCCGGAATTGTTATTTATACCACAATGTGGTTAAGCGATGAAACTTGCTGTTATCCAATTCGTTAAATTTTGGATAGGATAAACGCGATTATTCCGTAAGAAATATATTGTGGATTGCGTGAAGCAAATCAACCTCTTTACCCATTCCCAGTTTCTTTTTTAATCGGTATTTACTTTTCCTGACACTGTCGGGCGAAATTCCCAGAATAGTTGAAAGCTGGTGTGTATTCAGGTTAATAAACAGCGCCGAGACTATAATTAAATCTTGCTGGGATAATTGAGGGAATCGGGTAACTAGCCTTGATGTAAAATTGGGATAGGTTTGATTAAATTTTAGCTGAAAGACTGTCCAATTGTTTAACAAAACGGATCCTTTTTTGATTTTATTCCTGAGGTTAACCAATTCCAGCCGTTGTACCTCAGTAATCCCTTTTTGTTTGAGCTCGTCGGTTAAATATTTTGACAGTTGCTGAAGTGTTGTATTTACTTCGATGGAGCGCAATGCTTCGTGCATAATTTGGGCTTGCTTTTCTGCCAGTTGGTTCAATACATGTTCGTTTGTCGCTGAGATATCGCCGATGACCAGTCTCTGATTCTCATTTTGAGTTTTGAGGTCCTCGATTTGGCGGATCAAATCATTCTCGATCTGCTCAATTTTCATTCTGATTTGCTTTTCAACTGAATTGTGCTTTTCGAGCCTGGTATTTACCGCATTTAACAGCTCCTCAATGGTAAACGGTTTGACCAAATAATCGTCGGCTCCCAAAGTCATTCCTTCCCGGTAATCTTTTCGTTCAGCAAGGGCAGTGATAAAGATGAACGGTGTGGAAATCTGTTCTCTCTCCAATTTAAGCTGCTTGATTACATCAAATCCGTTCATTCCCGGCATGACAATATCACACAAAATCAGGTCAGGCGAATGTTCAAGAGCCAATTTAATGCCTCCATCACCGTCATCTGCCAGTAAAACTTCGAAACCTTCCTGTTCCAATACATCGGCTATACTTTCTCTGAGTTGGATTGTGTCTTCAATAATTAAAATTTTTGCCATACAGTTAGATTTCAAATCGGATCAAACAAATTTAGGCAAAATTTACTTCAGTAATAGACTGTTCGGGGAAATGTAATGTAAAATTCGACCCTGAGGTAGGCTTGCTTTCAAATGTTATTCGTCCGCCATGCATTTGTACTGATTCCATCACAATACTCAATCCAAGTCCGTTTCCCTGGATGGTCGAGACATTCCCCGCTCTGAAAAAAGGTTTAAACAAATGTTTTTGATCAGCTTCCGGTATCCCAATTCCGTTATCGCTCACCTGGATGAACCACCCTTCATTGTTTTTGCCTAAACGAACGCTGATTCTCGGATCTTTGTCTGAGTACTTGATTGCATTTGACAGCAGGTTTCCCAGCGATTGGGTAATTTGACGGTTGTCGATTTTTGCCCGTAAAACTTTAAATGAACTGAAGAATTCAATGCTTCCTTTAAGCAGAATTGTTGTGTTAAATCCTTCTATTATCTTTTGACAAAGTGCGACAATATCTTCTTCTTGCAAATTTATTCCAATTTTTCCTTCCTGCATTTTTGACAATTGCAACACGTCGTTTACAATATCATTTAAGTGCAGGACCTGATCTTTGATTTTGATCAATCTTGAAGAAATCTGAGCTTCGTCCATTTTATGCTGATAAGCAATTAGTGTTTCGCTAACCATAAGGATCGAAGCCAGTGGAGTGCGGAACTCGTGCGAAGCTGTTGAAACGAACCTCGATTTAAGTTCATTCAGTTCTTTTTCTTTTTCTATTGCCTGGCGTAAATGTTCTTCAAGGTTTTTTCTCGGAGTAATATCGGAATGCGTGCCGATAACCCGGACAGGTTTTTTGTCGTCAGTCCATTCAACAACTTTTCCACGGTCGAAAATCCATTTGTAACTTCCGTCTTTGCAAAGCATGCGGTGTTCGTTCATATATATTTCCGTTTCGCCGCTAAAATTTTTCTGTAAATCCGAAAGACATTTTTCCAAATCGTCTGGATGGACTCTTTTTTCCCATTCGTCGAGCCTGTTTCCTATCTCGGATCCCGAATAACCTAGCATCGCCTTCCATTGATTAGAGAAATAGACTTCACTGGTACGCGCATTCCAGTCCCATACTCCGTCACCCGATCCTTCAAGCGCAAAATGCCATCTTTGTTCACTTTCGCGTAATGTTTCTTCGGCTTTTATACGTTCCGAAATATCTCGTGAAATGCCGTATAAAGCTTCCTTACCGTCCCACTTACCCGAAACAACTTTCGTTTCTACCGGTATCAGGTTCCCGTTTTTAGCCAGGAGGGGAATTGGGCAGTAATCAACTTCTCCTGCCAACATCTTATTCACGATCAGTGCAGCTTCATCTCTGCGGTCGGGCGGATGGATTTGCAATACCGACATTTCAGCCAGTTCCTCCTGCAGATATCCCAAACGCCGCTCAACCACTGGATTGGTTTTAATTATTTTTCCCTGAATGTCGAGAATAAACATGAAATCGTCGATGGTATCAAACATCAAATGGAAGTTTTTCTGACTCAGTCTCAGGGCATTTTCCATATCAATGCGGGCGAGTGTCCCTCCAATTTGGGAAGAAATGATTTCGAGTGAAATTTTTGCAGAATAGTTCAGGTTTTCGTTGGCCATGGACCCAATATTGACAGATCCAATAATTCTTCCTTCGTGCTTAATTGGTACAACGCCCAATTGTTTGAATTGCCCGGTGCCAGTTTTAACAGGTTCGGCAATCAAATCGGAATAGTTGCCGTATACGGGTTCTCCCTTAAACACGATCTGGAACTGCAGATCGTCCTTGTCGTATTCAGTAACTGATTTGATAAATGAATCAGATAAACCCTGGTGGCAAACAAGTTCAAGCTTATCCGTCAGTTTATTGAATATATAAATTCCGGCGCCATGAACTCCATCAATTTTCATGGTTGCCTGAATGACCTGTGAAAGTGCCTGGTCGATTGTTGATGTTGCTGCAAGGCTAAATCCCAGATCGCGCTGGAGAATGGCATACTGTTCATTTTGTTTTCGTTCGCTGATGTCGCGATATTGCCATAAATGGCCGAGTAAATCGTTATTATCCAGAATAGGGATGTAGTCACGTTCATAAACCTTGCCATCTACAAGATATAATTCCTCGTTAATAAGTGCCTTCCCCTCTGAAACTGTTTTCTCGATTCCCCGAATGAATTCTTCAGGATCTTTCATCAGATGTTTGGCGGCTTCTGAAGCTGCCGAACAATCAACGCCAACCAGAGAACCGGGATCGAGCCCGATATTAAACAGGTTGCAAAACGATTGATTGACCAAAAAAACACGTCGGTTCTCGTCTTCAAACAGGGTTCCCGCCCTCAGATTCTGAATCAGGAACATAAGGTTTTGCCTGGTTTTAAATTGTTCTCTTTCAGCCAGTTTTCGGTCCGTGATGTCAATCGCCACAACAGCATAACCATCAGTTTCACTATTCCCCCCCACCAGTTCGTTAACGCTCAGCAATACATTAATTTTTTTTCCAAGCTTCGATAAGTATACCCATTCGCTGCTTTCTGTATATTTGTTGTCGTTTAATCCGAGAAGCGCTTGCAAATTAAACCCTTCGTGTCCGGTTTTATCTTCATCCCGAATTTCAGTTCCAGTCAGGTTGATGAAGTCGTTGGGTTCATGAAATAATAGCGGAGTGTAGCATCCAACAACTTCTTCGGCATCGTACCCAAGCATTTTTTGAGCAAATGGATTAAAGGAACGGATAATTCCTTGCCGATCGGTTGACATAACTATAAGACCAACATTGTCTACAATAGCCCTGTTAAGTTCGAGCAACTGCCTGATGTGGAGTGTCCGCTCCTCAACCTTCTGCTCGAGCTGTGTGTTAACACGAACCAGGTTTTCTTCGTATTTTAAACGTCCAAAACCATTACCCAATATTTCTCCCAGGGTGGTTAAAATCAAAATATCTTGATTTTCCCAGATTTTTGCTTCAACAACGGAGTCGAAACCCAGGAATCCGATTACTCCATCAGATGTTAGCAAAGGAATGACAAGTAATGACTTAATACCCTGAGCTTCCAATATTTCTTTTTCACTCTGTGCTTCAGCAGGAAGTTCGGAAACAGCTGGGATATGAATTGTTTCAAACTTCCGGAGTTTATCCATCCACCAGGGCATCAGATCAACCGGTATTCCCTGGAGGTTTTCGATCTGGGGTTCAATTCCTTCGTCGCACCATTCATGTGTATTGTCGCAAAACAAGCCATCTTCTGTGAACAAAAAGATATAACTGCGATCAACTCCGGCAAATCTTCCGATTTTATGCAATGCCCTGTTAACAGAGAGATCCAGGTATTCCTTTCGGAGGTGAACAAAATCGTTTGAGATTTCTGAAATAATCAATTCTAATTTTAGCCGTCGCTGAATTTCCCGTTCGCCTGCTTTTTGACGGGTAATATCAGAAAACATATTCAAAGATCCGACAAGTTTACCGTCACGGTTTTTATGTGGAGTGACCGATACGAGAACGGTTTTGATCGACTGGGAAGGCGTGACTATTTCCAGTTCAAATCGGGATGATTCTCCCTGGTCGCGTTTTAGGGATTCGAGCCTGATTAATTCGGCTTGTCCAGAGCAAATAAAATCCATTATTTTTCTGTTTCTCAGGGTTCCCGGGGCTGTTCCGAAAATGGCTTCTCCCGCCGAGTTGGCATACGTAAAAATACCATCCATATCAAGCATCCCGATGCCTTCGTTCAAATTGTCGAGCAACGACCGATATCTTAATTCACTCTCAGTAAGCTGGTCGAGAATTTTTATTCGACCCACAATATCAACCATGTCAACCAAACATTCGTCGGTCTCTGGTATTGCAATCCCCTCGACCAAAATATTGACTGGAATCCCTTGTTTTTTTTTAAGCGCTATTGTCGTTCCTATTTTTTTGCCCGACATAAAAATATCAGTAAGAAACTGATCGCAAGCAAAAACCGAATACCCATCGAGGAAGCTTTGGAGCTTTTGGCCTTTTAAATCCACGACATCTTTCTCCAAAAACCGGGCTGCGCTTTCATTCAACTCCAATATAATGCCGGCCTTGTTTAATGTCAGATATCCCGAAGGTGCAAATTTATAGAAGTTTTTGTGTATCCGAAGTTGGCTCTCTGCAAGTTCTTTTTCATTGGTCAGTTGTGTGATTAAAATCTCCTGTTCAGCCTCACGTTTTTTAAGTTCCACAATTTGACTTTCGCATTCAACAGCACTTTCCCTCACAGATGGTAATTCTCTGTTAGAGTGATCTTTCCCAGCAACGTTAACCTTATCTTCCCGAATGCTATTACCCATGAAATAATCTCCTATTTGTTCTGTGTGCGTTCCATTAACAAAAAAGGTTCTTTTTCCGAAACCTTATATCGAAACAAAGTTAAGAATTAACTCAGTAAACATCTAAATAATGGGGGCTTATCAACCTGTTGTTCAATTTGGGTCCCAGTATATCAGGATGTTAATCTAACGCAAGGGTAAAACTAAAATTACGGTAGTGCCTTGTATGTCGTTAGTTATTTTCAACTTTCCGTTATATCTTTCGGTAATTAACAACGCTGTAATTAGTCCCAATCCCGAACCCTGTTGCTCATGTCTTTCGCGATTGAATTGATTAAATGCCCCTATATCGGAGAAATTATCGATGGGAAAACCAATTCCGTGATCGGTAATTCTTATTTCGAACACATGGTTGTCGACTTTACTGGATACAATAACATGCGATTTTGCTTTGGAGAATTTAAATGCATTGTCGGACAGTTCTCTTACCAGGAAATCAAAATCATCCGGGTCCATAGAGATTGAGGCATTTTCGAGATTGAGTATCAAATCTTGCTTTCTCTTGTATTTTTCAGCAACAAGATTTGTAATCCGGGACATTCTTCCATCCAAATGATCTATCAGATATTCTTCTGGATTCAGGTTTTTCTTTGAAGTAACAAGGGCATGGTTAATGTAACTCCGAATTAAATCATGCAGCCTGTTTCCTCCTTCCTCAATAGTTGCTGCAATTTCTCTGATTTCATTTCTGCTCAGATTGTTCGCGTTTCCCTTGATTATACCAGCGCATCCAAGAATTGCATTAAGCGGCGTCAGAAATTCATGAGGCATGACATTCGTAATCCTCTCTCGTAAATCGTTCAATAGTGATTCAATATAGATATTCATATGATCAGTCTTGCGAAGCCTGGTATGAATTGTATCAACTAATTCCTCTAACGATACTGGTTTTACCAAAAAATCTTCAGCTCCGAGGTTCATCCCTTGCCGAACGTTTGTTCGTTCAGAAAGAGCACTTAAAAATATAAACGGGATCAGCGATGTTTGTTTATACGCTTTCATCTGACGGAGAACTTCATAGCCGTCGATATCCGGCATCAAAATATCACATAATATAAGGTCGGGGCTAGTCGATTTTGCAAGATTTATACCTTGTTGCCCGGTTTCGGCTCCAAACGCTTCAAATCCCTCAAGTTTCAGAGCATCAATAGTTAACTCGCGCAACGAAGTATTGTCATCGATAAATAGAATCTTTCTCATCAGGCTTAATGATAGATGTGTTTGTATTTTCGTTCTGATTAACTTTCGCGCTTTGGTTTCCGAACGTACTAAATATAAATCAATAAAGTAACCAGAATTATCAATAATCCTGGTTACCAAAACAATCTTGTGTTAGACAATTTAAAATCCAACTTGAAAAAGCAATTTGTACAAAGAAATGAATAAGGTATGAAAATTATGGATTTTTCATGTGGACATTACGTAGATATAACCGCCAAAAACAATAGTTACGATATTCAGATATTATGAATAAAATGATTGAGGAAATAATTTGCCTTACATAACAAATTCGACGAAAAGTTAAAAAAAAAGTGAAATATAATTGAAGCAGTCTACTTTTTGTCCCTTTTAATTTTATCTGAATCATTTGTTTTTCAACTACCTTTAACGAATATAAGCTATATGCTAAAGTCAGAGTTATCTATGATCAACGACAAAGTGACCGAGGTCATTATACCTGTTTAATCTAAAAAAAGAATTTAACTGCCGATTTCCCATGATTACCATGCCCAAAAACCAGCGAATGTGGCTAACACCACAACATCGATTGTTAACGAAAATAGATTTTTTTAGTTCGATTCAACAAAACAACATAAGGCTCAAATTCAAACAGAAATCACAAATTAATCTTCGTTTTCTCGATGAAGTGGCATGGGGAGAAACTCCCAATTCTGTAATTCAAAAACTCGGCGATCCATTTTTTATACACAAAAATCCAAATAATAATGAGTCATTGTCAATTTTCACTTATGTGTTTAGATCTGCGAACAGAAAACTAAAAATACAGCTTCATTTTATTGATAATACTTTCTCGTTAGGGACAATTGTTTATAACGCGCCGGTTAATTGTTTGGAACTGAATTATTATTTCAGAAACAAATATCAATTACGATCCTTCGACATTTTAAGGGATATGATCGCCGACAACGAAGGAAACTTGATTAATTTTCTACTTAACCCCGATCAGCTGGTTATTCTTTTTTATAACCAATAATATTGTTTGATATTTTTAGCCTGTTTAATTTTTTTATTATGGTTAAATATTAATGTTTGTAAATAATCTAATCCATTGATTGATAGGTATTGAAATTGAAATCAGGACGCCATTAAATAGTATTATTGGATTTTCAGATTTACTACTCGATCCATCCTTTGACGCAGATCAACAAGCAGAATTTGTCAGTATAATAAAACAAAATGGAAATAACTTACTCTCGGTTATTAGTGATATTATGGATATTTCCTAAATAGAAGCAGGACAAATTTCGCTCCGCATATCTGATTTCTCAATAGAAAAGCTTTTTTATGAGATTAACAAGGAACAATTAATATAGTTGCAATATGAAAGGGCTCGAATTTAGGATTTCTAAACCAGAAAATGATTTTAGAATGACTGGCGATAAAGATAAAATCAAGCAAATAATATCTAATTTAGTTAGTAACGCTATAAAATTCACCGAGATAGGGTATATTGAAATAGGGTATAGTATTCTTGCAAACTCGATTCTGTTCTATGTAAAGGATACGGGAATTGGAATTTCAAAGGAATATCATGAGATAATATTCGAACGCTTCAGGCAAGTTAAATTAGCCAATACAAGAAAATACGGTGGCAATGGACTTGGACTTACTATAGCAAAACAACTTGCTGAGCGAATGGGAGGAGAAATCACGTTGGAATCTGAAATAGATAAAGGCATAACTTTTTACTTTTCGATCTTGCAAGAATAATTTTGGAAACACTTAAAACTTTTGGTATGAATATGTAATTAGTATACAGTTATCGAAGAATTAATTGAATTTTTAACTTCATTATTTCGATGGTTCTTTACGAATCCCTCCTTTATTTGCCCTTCCATTTTTTCGATAGGTTTCAACGATAGCTGAATCTGCCGTTCAAGCTTATTTATCTCCGATTTCAACCCTTTTAGCTCATCTTCTTTACGCCAGATTGCATTGACCACTTCTTTTAAAACCGGAATATCTTTTGATATTCTCTCATTATCACCTTTGTATTTCTCCAACAGGCGGGGCATTGAATCCAACGCATGGATAAAGTTTTGTGCTGCAATCTTCGGATCAGAAGCCATCAATCCGTTGTTGTAATTATACAGGATTTCACCAGGACCTTTGATAAAGAACCGATTTTGAGTTATGTCTGTACCTTCTTTTAACGTAGTTTCAGTTTTTACCAAAAGCGTGAACCCATATAACGTACCAATAGTTTCGTGCGCCCCATGCGTATTGGCCTTAGCGCTTATCTCGTTCAATTTACGTCCCACTTCTTTGGGATTGCTACCCTGTAAGCCGTCCAAAATAACCGGATTAAGTCTGGTCCCATCTGGAGCAGTTTGTACACGGGAATTCAATGCTTCTATATCCTTGGATATACGGCCAATCAGTTCCGTGTTCTTTTCCACACTCTGAACGATAGTTTCCAGCTTGTAGCGAGAGGATGATTTGCCCCGGATAAAAGCCTGACGTTCGCTTTCCAATGCGGCTATTTTCTTTTCTAAACGGGCTTTCTCCAACAATTCGGTATTACCGGAAAGAATAGCGACATATTCCGAAAAACTCATTCCTCCTTTTTCGTCCATACTTCCTTCGTCAATGGTTCGACAACCCAACGAGTTGGTTTTGAGTTGCCTGATAAACAACTGCTTATTATGCAGCAAGCCAAACTTATAAGCATCAAGCGATTTCTCGACGGCATACAAGATTACATCAACCTTATTGTCTGCATAAAGTTTAGCAATCTCATTTCCTTTGCGGATGCCACGACCATCGCGTTGCTCCAGATCTGATGGTCGCCACGGACAATCAAGGTGATGAATCGCCACACACCGTTTCTGTGCATTAACCCCGGTACCCAGCATTTCAGTGCTGCCGAACAAAACACGTATTTTTCCCTCGTTCATCCCTGTAATCAATGCTTTTCGTGCTTTCTCTGTCTGGGCTTCCTGGATAAAACGAACTTCATGTGCTGGAATTCCATGATCTTCAGCCAGTTTTCGTTTGATCTCGCTGTACACGTTCCATTGCCCTGGCCGGTATGTTCCCAGATCAGAAAAGACAAACTGTGTTCCTTTGTGCTTGTCGTATTCCTGATAATAACCGGCTATCTGGTGAGCCACATGGCTGGCCTTGTTGTCAATGTGATCGCCGTAGCGTTCCGATGCTATCATGCGCATATCTAATGACATTTTTCGGGCATAGTCGGTTGCAATAAGCATTTTAGCTGTCTTTTCACTATCAGAAAGTGGCCCCCTGAATAAGAGTGTGGCATCTCCGCTTTTGGCAAAGGCAACCAATCGCCCGATAAAATCCTGTTGATCAGGAGTTGGCGGAATATTGTGCAGGATTTCGTTCTTCACTGGGCGGTCAATGCCAATATCTGATGCTGTTCGAAAGTCTGTTATCTCAGCATAAAAAGCAGCCAATTCCGGAACTTTGATAAAATATCGGAACCGTTCTTTCTGAACAATTTCATTGGTTACCGAGAATTCATAATCTATACTTTTCTTGGCAAAGATGGCTGCCCAAGCATCAAAAGTGTTAATTCCTTGCCTTTCCAGTTCATTCGGGCGAAGGTATTTGAACAGCAAGTATAGTTCTGTCAGTGAGTTTGAAATAGTCGTTCCTGAAAGAAATGTTGCCCCTAAATCCTTGTCTGTACGTTCCTGTATGGTGCGCAGGGCAAACAGCATATTCAAGGCTCGTTGTGAACCATCGGCGTTGCCCAGTCCTGCTACCCGGTCGTGGCGGGTGGTAAAGGTCAGGTTCTTGAATTTATGGCTTTCATCAACAAACAGATGGTCAATCCCCATCAGGCGAAAATCAACTGTATCATCTTTTCGGGTTTCAATCTGGTACGCAATGTTCTTTAATTTGGCTTCCAGATTTTGTTGACGTTTCAAACAGCCTTTCAGCATGGAGCGGGAAACATCTTTTCCCTGACTTCTCAGTACGTCCAGGTTCTCTTCAACACTATCCAGTTCCTTTTGTAAAATCTTCTGTTGGATTTCAGGAGATTGCGGGATCATCCCGAATTGTTCATGGGTAAGAATAACGGTATCCCAGTTGTTATTTTTGATGTGGCTGAAGATTTTCATCCGGTTAGCCGGTGTAAAATCTTCTTTGCCGGGGTATAACACACGGGCATTGGGATAGGCGGTACAAAAGGTTTGTGCAATTTCATGGATGTTGGCTTTTAATCCAACAATCATCGGTTTATTCACCAATCCAAGCCGTTTCATTTCCATAGCCGCACAACACATGATCAGCGTTTTTCCTCCGCCTACTTCATGGTCGCAAATACCCCCGCCATTCAGTTTCTGCATCCAAATCGCATCTTTCTGGCTTTTATAGAGGTCATCTATTCCCAATCCCTTCAAATCCAGTCCCGGAAAGTTCTGGTGCAAACCATCGTAAGCAGGGCGCACAAAACAGTTGAAAGTGCGATTGTAAAGCCCGGCCAGCCTATCTTTAAATTCCGGGGATTGCACACGCAACCAGTCAGAAAAACCCTTGCGCATCTCATCGATCTTAGAGTTGGCCAGTTGAATGGCATCAGCATCACGCACTTTGACTTCTTCGCCATCCACCATAATCTTTTTGGTAATATCCGGCGAAGTATTGTGCAAAGCATGTTTGATCAGATTAACGCCATCGAATGTCCGGCTCTGGGCTTTAACGGCGTACTGATCCGAGATTTTAGCATTATGCCTGAACGCAGAGACACTATACTCGTCGCGGCTTTGTGCATAGTGGATACTGACATTGGTTTCAAACAGCCAGGAAGCATATTTCTCATAAATACCTGTTGGAATCCAGCGTTCCCCTAAATTGAAATCCAAATCATCAAAAGCAATCGGTTTTGGTACCGCCATTTGCAGGGCTTCAAGGGAGGCTCCTGCAGCTTCATGCCCCGGATTACGTTCGAGAAAGCGTTCCACCTGATCAGCTTTTTCGATGACATTACCAGCAATAAATTTATCGGCAACCTCGTAAGCACCGGCCATCGGATTAAAATAAACCTGTCCTTTAAGCTCATCCAATACCAGCTCCTGATTGTTCCCGGTAAGGGAGGCCATATAATCCAAGTTCACAATGCCATATTTGTTCAGCGAAGCGGCCAGGGCTTCATGGGCATTGTCAGAGTGGGTGATCTCATCAGGATTAAAAGCAACCGGACGATTGAAAATATCCGCTTTGACCGATTGACCTTCAATGTAGCGTTCAAGAGAGAGGATTTCGCGTCCGCCTGCATCCATTTTGATAAGGCCGAGGTTTTTGGCATCGTTCAGGTTGCCAAAGCGACCGGTAAAGTCATCATACAGTCGGTTAAGCATGTCGCGAAGTGCTGGATTCTCCTGCAGGCGTTCTGCTTCGTTGTTGTATAAATGATGATAGGTGTCCCTGATCTCGATATAAAGTGAGGCCCTTTGTTTTTGGGAATGAGGCAATTCCAGTGGGTGAAACGTAGGCTGTAACCCATCAATATCGCGCAAATATCCAATTCGATTGTCGGCATCTGATACAAGGCTACCTTCACGATAATGCCCCAACTGTTCTCCGGCAAACGGAACCGGGTTGTTGTTCTTTGGATTTTTTTCTCCTGCCGGACTGTTTTTTTCGTTTTCAACTTTTCCTTCCTGATCTCGTCCCGGTTTTATCCCTAATATGCTTTTATCTTCAGTCTCAGCTATAGACTGAAGACTGTTGTTAAAAAGGCGCTCGCGCCAATCCAATGGGGCTTGTTCCACCGGTTTTACCTGCTTGTCACGCAGCTTTGGTTTTCTGGCCTGGGTACGCTCGGCTTCAGGAATTCCAAACAGATCGTACAGGGAAATAAGTGGTTGTTGTGATAGTGAAATCGGAGTTTCCCTTAGTGCGGAGGATTGAACCGACGATTTTGGTGAGGATTTTAGTTCTGTAGCTGATCGTTGTTGCGTATCAAACAAAGAGCCAGTAAACCCGGAATTTGAAGTTAATGACGAATTTGATTGGATTTCTGTGGTACTAAACGGAATCGGTTTTGGAGAGATCTCGGGAACCTGATCATGCGGTAAAACTATCTGAACCGGCTTTTCCTTTATTTGTTGAGCATGAGACTGGTAATGTTCAATATCCAGGTGTTTAGCTAAATCTTCCCGCACCATATCTTTTAATTCGGCAGCAATACCATTTACTCCGCCATCGTGCAGAAAAACCAGTGCCGGTTTGCCATAAGGGTCGGTGTCTATTTTTGAAGAGCTTTGAACCACCCTGTCAAAATTTTGAAAAAGGTTATTTACTTTAATCCCGTTGGACAATTGACGGGACTGAGTAAAATCCAACCTGCGTTGAGACAAGTTGTCTCCGTTCGCCTTTTTCTGAAGGATTATAAGATCGCTGCCAGCTTCGGTTCCGGCGTAATCGGTAAACAGGTTATTAGGCAGGCGGATAGCAGAAACAGGTTCACAACGTTGCATCAACCACTCACGGACAGGGCGGTTCTGCTCCGCATTAAGCACCCCTTGTGAAGTGATAAAAGCTACTAGTCCACCTTCGCGGACCATATCCACTGATTTCAGGAAAAAATAGTTGTGGACCGATCTTGCAGCCATTCGCTTTGAGGGATCACTGCTTGCGGTAAATAGCGGATCATATACAGCTACGTCACCAAAGGGAATGTTTGATGCTGCCATATCGAAACTGCTGGAATAGCGGTTTTCGATGTTTTCAAAACCTTCTGTTCGAATGCTGTCCTTCGGATGGAGTTGAGACAGTATCTTGCCGGTCAGCAAATCTTTTTCAAAGCAGGTATTTTCACACAGCGGAAAGTGTTGTTTGAAAGCAAATGGGAATGCTCCTGTGCCTGCCGAAGGATCGAGTAACTGGGTCGGAACAATGTTTTGTTCTTTCAGGGCTTCAACTAGGGTATTCACGATTCCCGGCGGTGTATAAAAAGCGGTAAGAATAGAGTTTTTCAGGGAACTCACACAGCGTTTGTACCGGGCATCGTCTCCGGCTCCTTCTCTCAATACTTCATGCAGCTCTTTAACCAAAGGAAAAAGATCGAGATCGCTTTTTGTCCAGTAGCGTTCATCGCCCGGATGTCCAACCGGGTTTAGTACCGCTTTAATTCCTCCAAATCCCGCATATTTTTCCAATATCGTACGCTCTTCCGGGGTAGCTGTACGTTTTTCCTTTTCTAAAAGGAAAGCTGTTTTGATGGCATCAATGTTATCCCGAAGATGCGCACGTTTATTAAATACCATCTTCAAGAAGGATTTGGATGGCGCCGGTCAGTTCGGTATAAAGCTGGTCGTATTCCTCCGTTGTATCAAAATCATCGCAGAGCTCATATTTGGCGAAAACATCTTTTAGCTCTGGAAGTACTTCAACGGCGGTTTCTTCTATCAGGGCCGGATTAGCCTCTTTTCCGAATTCTTCCCGAAGGATCTGGACGACAGTTCGGTACGGTGAGAACAGCAATCCTGAATAAAGAACCTCACTCGCTGCTTCTGCTGCATGGTCGTGGCTTTGACCGTTCTTAATGGCTGCACTATACGCTTCAGCAGCGGCATCACCACGCGCGGTGATTAGATTGGCATCAGTTGCTAAATTTGGATGGCTGTCCCGTAGAAAAGATAAAAGGGATAAACGGAAGTATGAAAGTTCTTGTGGCATAAGAATCTATTTTATTATGAGAATAAAAAAAAGCACCCGGGTTTCCCTCCCGGATGCCGCCACCAAAAATTCATTATCACCCGATTGCAAGTAAACAATCTTCTATAACAGGAACTTTCAGTAGCTAATATAACATATTTATTTTGAGAAATCTATTTGTGTGAAATATTAGGTGAAATGGAATGCAGTTCTGACAATGTCAAATCAGTTAACATCAGATTTTCCGTTGATTTGCTTTATTGGCCTGACGTTGCTGGTTCTCAGAGGGCTGGTCTTGACCTTGTTTCAGCGGCTCATTGACTTTTTTGGTTGCCTCGTTGGTTTTACCATCGGAATTGACAGCTACTTGCGCCTGACTTTCGCTGGCTGGAGTAGTTTCGGCACCCTGTTTCTTTGCCTTATCCGGATTGAACTTGTAAAAATCAAGTTTTCCCTGCTCGTGATTTATTTTCACATAGGCGTTAAACGGCTGATCTTTTTCGTCTTTCACCATCCCTTTGACGTAAATGGTTTTGTCCGAACGCAGGTCTTCCTGCTGCTTTTGGGTGAGTTCTACCCCTAAAAGTTTTTGGGGAATACGAACATTGGTCTGTTCCCTTCCCTGTCCCTGTTGCTGCTGATTATGCTGCTGTTGGTTCTTGTTCTCCAATCCTCCATAACTGAAATCAAAACTGCCTTTAGCTGCATTGAACTGGATGTAAGCATCGAACTTTTTAGGGGTCTCCGTTTCCTGGCTTTTTTTAGTGGTCATACCCTCCACCAATACCATTTTACCTTCCTTCAGGTCTTTCATCTGTTCTGGTGAAAACTCTACGCCTTTGAGCGATTGAGGAATATTGAGCTGATCAACCGGAACTGCTTCCAAGCGGTTGGTAATTTTGTCCAACGAGACAAGGGCTGGTATTTTTTGCCCAGGTGTCGGTTCCAGTTCTATAATCCTTCCGGCATTGCCGGAGGTCAACAGGTTATCTTTATCTGTGTTGGAAAGAACAGCCCCAAGAAAAGGCCTGTCCAGTTCAGGTGACCTGAGGTAACTGTGTGGTTGAATGTTGTAGGTTCCATCGGGCATCTCTTTCAAAGACAACCGCGCCTGGGTATCAAAGGTGATTCCTTCAACGGTGAAAGTTAGAGGATTCAAGGCAGGTGATTTATGACCATAGAGCATGGCTTTAAGTTGCCCGCTTTCCTCCAGTGTTTGCCGGTCAATCCCCATCTTGGCAGCTTGTGCCCAGTTGATTTTGTTTTCATCAATGGGCTGAAACTCGTTTTTCGGTGCAGAATATGTGCCCCCCGGTTCCTGCACTTGTCCTTGTTTTTGACTTTGATGCTGCTCAATAAATTGTTGCGGATCAATTCTGTAAGGTTCCAGAGTTTTGGCGTTAATGGGTTGCATTTCAATGATCTTATTTAAGACATCTTGTGTCATCAAAAAGAACCCGGTATGCGAAGGGTTTTGATTTTGTTCCAGAAACTTTTTGAAAAAATTTTCCAGAGCATTGGCGTTTTTGTCGATTGCCAGGAAGTTTGCAATGTTTGTTTTGTCCGGATTAATGGTTTGGGGATTTCCATTGGTGTCGATACCGGTGACGGCTTTAATTGCTTTCGGATTCTCGCCATCAGTCATTAACAGCACTTGTTTTTGGCTGTTACTTAATTTTTCATCCATATTTCAAATGTTTTAGGATTATTGCATCACTATCGATGCAAGGATGAAAATAGGAACAACAAAAATATAATCACCAGAATTTGAATGCGTTGGCGGCGAGTGTCTTCCATCTGGCAGTTAGTGACTAAATGAACTACCTCAGCTTTGCAACGAGGTAGTTCATTAGTGCTAAAAGTATTCGTTAAATTGTAAATGTTCCATAAACACAACCACCAGTTTCATTCGAGAATGTAATTGTGTAAGTACCGGTAGCCCAACCTTGGATATCAATAAGCAGTTGTTGACCTGAAACCGGATTAACGACACTGTGATAAATGGTTTGACCTGTCTCGTCTTTGATTTCTACAGTGATATTACTTAAGTTCTTCAAGTAACTAACATCAATCGATGTCGAGCTTTTCCAGACTTCAAAAGGGATAATGCTTAAAGATTTGATCATACCCGTTTCGAGGCGACCGGCCAACAACACTTCTTCCTTTATATCGGAACTTGTAATGTTCTTCAAGCTAACTTTTGAAGAATTAGCAAAGATCGTGATTGAAACCACAGAGCAGTAAATAGCGAAGAATACGAAAATCAATTTTGCGTTCATAAATGAATAAATTTTTAGCGTGATTTTTACTTGCGGCAAATGTAAAAGCACTACTAAAATTCATTAATCAGCAGGGAGTGTCAGGCAGATTTTTATGACAAGCAAATTTCGCAACAAATTCATTTAGTGATATTTAATTATCTATCTAGGCAGATTTATTCACGGGATCAGCGGCAATTACACCTCCGATATTGCGAACCAAAAGATGAAAAGAATACCCCAAAAGAGGGGAAAGCTCAAAAATATTTAGGCAATATTTTTCAGGACGGTTTATTTTTATTTACGATTTGATCCAATTGCTTGATGAAATTTTCCTGCTCTTTCATATCGGTCTTTTGTCGGATAACGGATTTCCGTTTTTGCACGGCATTCTGAGTGGTTTTTATCAACAGGGAAATTTCCATATTATTCAGTCCGATTTTTGAAAGGCAACAAATAAGGAGTTCTATTTCCGATAACTCTGGGAACAGGGCGCGCAAGCGTTCGAGGTAATTGTCATACAAGGCATTTGCCATTTCGTTGAAAACACTCCAATTATAATCTTCCTGACCGTATATGATCTCATTTACTTTTCTGAGGACTTCCTTCCCTTTAATTTTCTCTTCGCCTTTCAAATAGCTTTCAATTAATGAAATCTTCTTAACGATATCCAGTTGCTTAATTAAAGTTTTACGTAACTCGTTATTTTTCACATTAGATCCAACTTTCTTATTTACCATCTCTTTAAGTTGGAAAATATGTTGTTCGGCTATCAGCATTGCTTCACGGTTTTTAGCCCGATTGTAATAAACTACCCAACAAGCGGCGCCCACAACCAAAAAAAAGCAAATAAAAATCCATTGTCTTTCAATCAGCAGCCGACTATTGGCGTTTTCGAGCAACGCAAAATTGTATTTCTTTTGAATATCCAGGATACTAAAATCTTCCTTTTCATCCAGAACTTTAGCTAAATATTTCGTGTACTGTTCGTTGTAAGACATTGCTTGCTGATAATTTCCGGCAGTCTCCTCAATCTTTGAAAATAATCGGTAAACATTAGCAAGTAAGGGCGCATTACTGTTTGCCAGCTTTAAAGAATAATTTAAGTAGAACAAGGCCGAATCTCTTGAACTTTCCTTATAAAAGATATCTGCTAAGTTTAGGTATATTTTAGCTTTCTGAGATTCGCCGGAGCTCAACGAAAGCGCTTTTCTTAACAATACTTTTGCCTGCTTATTATTTCCCAATTTCAAGTGTGCAACACCTATATTTTGCAGGATGCGCACTTCGTTAGCGGAGTCATTATGCTGTTTGGCAATAAATAATCCTTTGTCATAATAGAAAAAAGCACTATCCGGTAATTGTTTCAACAGGAAGCCATTGCCTATATAGTTATAGCATATTATTTGATTTTTACTTTTCCCTTCAGTCTGAGAAAATTCAGTAGCTGCCTTTTTTAAATGCAGTATTGCTTCATCAAACAAGTGTTGGTCATAATCCAACAGACCACAAAAGAATTCTGACAACCCGGATAAGGCTTTGTTATTCAAATTTCTGGCAAGTACCCCGGCATCGAGGTAAGCTTTCATTGCTTCATTGCGTTTACCTTTTACTTGTAAAACCCTACCGCAATAAAACTCAGCAAGCGCCAATTCATTCAAACCATTCTTACCCTTGAAGTAATTCCTCGCTTGAAAAATCAAAGTGTCTGACAATAGATCTTTATCACATTTATCTTTTGCCTGTACCAGGCGCAAAATATACTCGGCATGTTTCGCTTTGGAGAGCAAATATGGATTTTGAATCATCCCCAACATAGACAAAGCACTATCTGGATGCTCTTCCACGATAGTCCCAGCTTTTTGGAGGATTCTTTCCGATTTTTTATGGTCTCCATTGCATGATAACATTATCAATGTAACCGAAACAATATGAATTGTAAAAATTACAGGTCTAAATATTCGCAAAATAATTTGGGTTAGTTGACATAAACACAATCTCGTCCTGCCAATTCTAAAACAACATCAGATGTCAATTTTCCAGATGTTCTACGTCTTGGGGAGGAATATTGACAGCAAAATTATGAATAACTGTTGTTGAGAACAAATTTCTGTTTACTGCATCAAGGTATTCTTCCATTGTTTTCCATATAAATATGCCAAAAGTCACACATTGAAACTTACAATACTATGATAATTAAAAATTTACAATTCAAACCTAATACATAAATATGCCTGAATTATTTATCTTATCATATTGTTTTATGATGCATACTTTTTATTAAGACTTTGCTGGTCAATTCTTAATAACATTTAGATTTTATGAAAACATTTCTTGAAACCCCTTTTTTTTAATTCTGTCTTCTCAACAAATTAATCCCGGTTATGAGGAGAAAGACCTTTCTGATGCATATTTTAAATTTGCACAGACAGTTTTTAATGTTTGTTCGGCAAGTAAAACAGGAATCCCCGCCTTTTTCAAACTGAATTATGTCCGTATTGAATTAGCATGTCTGTTGCAACAAAAGTGTTTAGACCAAGCTGGTGACAATGTGCTTTTTGCGAGGTATCTGAATAAAGGGATACAAATTATTGACTGTGCCTTAGACTGGTTGGATAAGAATGAGGATAAATTAAAAACCAAAGCCCAGGAAAACTTGTCAAAACTTCGCTGGACCGGAAAAACAATAGACCTGGTTGAAATGGCTCTGGCTGTACACGAATCCGGTTCCATAAACAATGGAGAAGTAACAGTAAAGGCGGTCGTGAATTTCTTTTGTGATCCACTTGGCGTAAATCCGGGTAATTTCTCCTCATTGTATGCTATCATGCGTGCGCGGGCAAATAGCCGTACCATGTTCCTTGATAAACTTAAACGTGTTTTTGAGAACAAGATGGATAGGGATGGCGAAAAAGTGCCAAAGAAAAAAAGTATCAGGTAAATTCACACCAAAATTCATCTCAATGATTTTTTTGATCCTGCACTTGTATCAGATGGACCAGTGCAGGATCATTTTTTATCCGTTCCAGTTCCTCACTGACAATTTGTTTGGATTCGGCTTTTATCCGGTTATAATTTTCCTGAATCATTTCCTTCATCCGGTCGTTACCATCTTTGTCAACAAAATTGGTAATGACCGGTATCTTTTTGTAGGTTTTGGTTTCAGTATCAACTTTTGCATTATCGATCACCATTTCAGCATGAAATATTTTCTGTTCGATCCGCTCATCAAAATTATCAGCTACCGCCCCAACAAACATCCCTTGTGTCAGATTCGATATTTTGCTTGGAGGGATCAGTGAATCCATCTGCGTGCTTATCGAGGTAGATTTTTCCCGCTGGTTGATAGTCATGGATTGGCGCTTTTGCAATACTTTTCCGAAACGTTCACTCAACGTTTTTGCCGTCTCCCCTACTACCTGACCACTGAAAATATTCCCAACTGTATTCATTACCACGGCTGCTTCTTTATCGCCGTAATCCCTTTTAAGCTGTGAGAAATCCTGAAACCCCAGCAATACAGCAACTTTATTGCTTCGGGCAGTAGCAATCAGGTTATCCAGACCTTTGAAGTAAATCGTTGGCAACTCGTCGATAATGATGCTGCTCTTTAGCTGTCCTTTTTTATTAACCAGTTTAACAATACGCGAATTATACAGCCCCAGAGCAGCGCCATAAATATTCTGCCGGTCAGGATTATTACCAACAACCAATACTTTCGGGTCATCCGGATTATTAATGTCCAGCGTAAATTCGTCACCGCTCATGACCCAGTACAGTTGCGGGCTTATCATTCGGGATAACGGTATTTTGGCGCTTGCGATCTGACCCTGCAACTGATCCTGTGCTCCGCCTAACCAGGCATCCATAAATGGCGACAGGTAGTTTTCAAGTTCAGGATAGGAAGTCAGAATAGGAAAAATATCTTCATAACGCTTATTCAAAAACTCAACGGCATGTGGAAAGGTGCAGTACCGGCCGTCTTTGTAAATGCGCAGATACCAGATGATGGCCGCAAACAATATGATTGGTGACTCCACAAAGAAATCACCCTGTTTCTGTACCCAAGTCCTGTTCAGGTTAAGCATGATGGTGTAGGCGCTTTCGTAAGCATCCGATATGTCCGTCATAAACGATGGATTGATCGGATTACACCGGTGCGAGCGCGAGGGGTCGTCAAAATTGATCACATAGAATTTGGGCACTTTTTGATAGCCTTTACGATGATTACGCAGGTGGTTGTATGCGATAGTTGATAAATCGGGAAACTTGAAATCGTAGATGTACATTGAAAAACCTTTTTCAATTTGTTGCTTGATAAACTGGTTTACTACCGCATAGCTCTTTCCTGAGCCCGGCGTACCCAATACAATCGATGCGCGAAAAGGGTTGACCACATTGACCCAACCGTTGTTCCATTTCTTGCGGTAATAAAAACGGGTTAGCAGGTTGACCGAGTACTCGTTTTGTATCAGTCTGATTTCTTGCATGAACGATTCATTTTCGGTATTGAAAACATCCTCCATCAGGTTGTTTTTCAGAAGGCGTGACATCCAGGTTCCGGCTGTGAGCAGGCAGATATATCCAATGCTTAACGTTAAGATATAGAACGCAGTATAAGCCATTACCGGCAACGGTAGCCAAAGCAACCACCAATTCATGAAAAACAGGACAAACCCAACACTCAGGAACATCGATATTCTGAACCAGGTGATCTTTTCCTCTTTTATGCCCTTTGTTCCCAGGCACGACAATGCAAGGAATACCAATGAAAGCAGTTTTGTCCATAGAATAGAGGAAAACAATCCGGTTGTCCGGTCAAAGTTCAGTAGAATCTGATCAACTACACTTATATTGATTCTCCATTCCAGAACCGACGGGTAGCAATACCAATAAATGTGGACAATCACTAGTAAAATGCTGATGGCACGCATAAATTCCATGACCTTGGCCAGGCCCCTTAAATCGTCTTCCTGTTGCATAATCGTTGTACTTTAACTGTTTGAGGTGCGAAAGTAGAAGATGGACGATTGCTGTTAAAAGATTACATCGTCTTGGCAGCTTTTTGCAATAAAATGGACGCTTCTGTCCGCAGAAGTTAAAGGTAAATCGGTGAACTTCGATGACCTTACCTTGATAAAAGTGTAGTTATTCCACATTTTTATCCTGATAAAAGTGTATTGACAATAATCCGCTGATTTTGTAATCGAGCATTTTATTTATAGGCATCGGTTGTTTAATTGTGTTTCTTTCTGAAATAAAATGAGTGTTTTAATTGTCCCTGCAAAGCTGATATTGACGAACTGTATTTTAAAATATATCACAATTTTGGCAATAAAACAGATTTATTGCCAAAATTGTGATATATTTGCTCATCGATTATTTTCAAATGGTTACAACTATTGACATTTTAAACTTTGCAGTCAGTCAGAAAGTGTTTTCCAGAAAAGAACTGATTACCAATCTGAAATCACAAAATCAGCTTGAAAATCCAGCCTCTCTTTCGGAGCAACTGAACCGTCTTTTAAAATCAGGTCAATTAATTCGGCTTGAGCATGGAATTTATACCCTGCCGGATAAGACCAAGAAAGACTTCTCGATTGTCTGTTCCGAAGAAATGAAAAGAATTAATCAGCAGTTAAAAACTCAGTTTCCGTTTGCTGACTATTGCATTTGGCCGGGATCAGCTTTGTTACCCTATATGCACCATGTACCCAGTTTGGGCTTTGTGCTTGTTGATGTTGAACGTGAAGTAGCCGAATCTGTTTTCAATCTTTTAAATTCAGATAGTTCTAAACGAGTTTATCTAATGCCGTCATCAACCGATTTCGAACGATACATCAATACCAATGAGGCAATTATCATCCGACCATTAATTTCTGAATCGCCGCTGCAATTGGTTGATGGCATAAACACTCCCGCAATTGAAAAAATTTTGGTAGATATTGCCGGAGATGTGGAATTTTCTTTTTTGCAGGGAGTAGAAATAAACTATGTTTATAACACTATATTTGAAAAACACAATATAAATAAAAACAAGCTGCTGCGCTATGCTTCCCGGCGTGGAAGAAAGCAGTTGGTAGAGGATTTGCTAAAGACCAATAATCTATGATTCACCCCGATAGCCGGACAATTGAATGGATGAAGCAGGTAGCTGCTGAAAATAAATTTTCCGACCTTGTACTTATTGAAAAATCAATCCGGGCATTTTCATTACTGGAATCGCTCGTTTTATCCGGTTGCCCTTTTGTTTTCAAAGGAGGTACAGCCTTAATGCTTCACCTGGATAGCGCTAAACGACTGTCGATAGATATTGACATTATTTGTCCCCCGGAAACAAACCTGGAAAAATACCTGCACAAATATGCCCATGACTATGGATTTGGTAATATAAAACTGGTTGAGCGAATCAACGCGCATAACGTCCCAAAAACACATGCCAAATTCTTCTACCTGGTATCTTACGTTACAAATACGGATACTGAATTTATTCTCCTTGATGTATTGTTCGAGGATATTCATTACCACGAAATAGAAGAAGTGCCTATTCAAAGTCGTTTTCTCAAAACGCAGGGCGAGCCGGTAAAGGTGAAAGTTCCGGGCAAAGCTGATATGTTAGGAGATAAATTGACTGCTTTTGCGCCAAACACGACTGGAATTCCATATTTCAAAAAGGGAAAAGATTGTTCTATGGAAATCATCAAGCAACTCTTTGATGTTGCTTCGCTGTTTGATGTGACAGATAATCTGGCGGTTACTTCCAAAACGTTTAAAGAATTTGCGAAGGTTGAGCTGCAATACCGGAATCTTGATCCTGAAAATATTACACAAGTACTCGATGATATTTACCAGACCTCGCTCAGCATTTGCCTGAAAGGTCAGGTACAACCAGATAATTTCAGCATACTTCAGGCCGGGATAAAAAGGATACAAAGCTTTATCCACAGCGAAAAATACAATATTGATAGCGCCATTGTCAATGCCTCGAAAGCGGCTTATCTTTCCGTTTTAATTGCAAATGGAGTAACGGAAATATCCCGTTTTGATCCTCAGAATGTGGAACACCTGCGTGAAGCATTGATTCGAGAACCATTGCCTACGAAACTAAACAAACTTAAAAAGACCAATGTGGAAGCTTTCTTCTACTGGAATGAGATCGGAAAAATATTGACTAAAACTATTCTTTAATCCTGCCTCCCATATCGCCTTTTCTTCTTCCGCTTCTTTTTATGGAAACGGTTATAATCGTCCAAGACACTTGCTGGCTCAGGAATCAGTAAATCAAATGGATTAATAAATGTATTCTCAATGTCGGGAGGTGTCGTTTTTTTAACTTTAGTAAGATTTGCTGGCAGTGCGGTTGGCTGTTGTTTAGTCTCGGGTTCTGACTGCTGGTTGAACCGTTCATTAAACGCATTGGCCGAAAACTCTTTTCCAAGTCGGGAACCGTTAAAAACACACTGGTTGTTGTGATCGATAAACGTTACCCCATAGATTCGATTTTGATCGTTCCGGCGAAGTACCAGATCAATATTTGATACCTTCAGCTTTTCTCGCAATTCGTTTTCGCTACAAGAAGTGTTTACCGCATCGGCGAGTGTTGACCGAGTGCGTTCCCTGAAGCCTTGCTGTTTGATCTGCTCCCCGGATTTGAGCATTCGCTTTTCCAGCTCATTGAAGCCAGCATACTTGCCAAACAATGAAGATTTTAATGGTGTGCCAACTTTGTCCCCATTCTTATTCAATGCCGAATACACCA
The DNA here is from genome assembly GCA_028683385.1 of Prolixibacteraceae bacterium. Taxonomy (GTDB): domain Bacteria; phylum Bacteroidota; class Bacteroidia; order Bacteroidales; family Prolixibacteraceae; genus Aquipluma. Next base: position 28,080 of record JAQUIJ010000017.1, read on the forward strand.
ATCCCCGGTACGGTTTCCCATGCACTTCGCCTTTTACTTCTTCCAATCCGATATTATACAATGAAAGCAATGCCCGGTATTCGCCCAAAGTCTGAAACTTATAAGTATTCGCCAAGGGTTTTATCACCGATGAAATCTGCTTTTTCAAATTACCGTTGGAAATATCAACAGGTTTAAAATGACTGTGTTCCGATTGTTTTGGTCCTTCGGCAGGATTGAGCCGATACTTCTTTTCCAACAATTCGGTAATCTCCTTACTACGTTTATGCTCGAAACTGTTTTTTATCAGCTTACCCTCACAATCTACCCGAAGTGAAACAATATGAATATGATCCCGCCCAATGTCTTCGTGCTTAAAAATAAGATAAGGCTGTCCGCCATAGCCCAGGCGTTCCATATATTCTTTCCCGATGTCCGCCAGTTGATTGTCGGTCAGTTTATCATCCGGGTGCGGGTTGAGAGAAATATGTATCACCGGCTTTTTAGTGGGCAAATGTTCCGGTGATGGCATCCATCGGGCAAAATCCGTAGCACAGGCCGGTACACTAAATTGTCCATCCATCGGCTCACAAACAAGATTCGAGGCCAAAACTTTTCCCAGGTTTTCATCCACCTTTTCCTGGTTGTAAGCCAATGCCCCGTACAAACTACTTCCAATATTTATCTTGGCGATCATTTTTTTAATTGATAATTCACAAGGTTATTGGCTGTCCGGGTTTAAAAACTTCGTTTGAAATTCCTGCGACAACCGCACAATCTGCTCGTTTAATGCCACCAACTCTTTTGTAATACTTTCCAGCTTATAAAGCAAAGCCAATGTCTTTTTCTCCGAAAAATGCGAATGAAGCTCCTTTACCACCTGGTTATAATTGACACCCAGCGCACGGTATTGCGCATAAAACGAAGTCAGTTTGGTCACGTATTCGAGTGCTGCCCGGTCTGTTCTCATTACTCGAAATGCCTGATCAAATACCCTTGCCTTGATAAAAAGAGCTTTGGCAGTCATGCCGGATTGTTCAAACAAAGTCAAAAACCGCACGTACTCCACATTATTAAATCGCACCATTACGCAATTTGTAGCCGGATCGTCTTCTTGTGGACGCCCACCTTTTCTCCGTTTATTTGATGTCTTCCTTTCTTTTTCCATTTCACTTCACATTTAAAAACAAAGCATACAGCACAGGATTGAACCCTGCCAATATTCTTAAAAAAGCAATCGACTTCGGAGGTTGCTTCACCCCCAACGGGGCAAGCCGATCCGGGTTACCGGAAACGTTTCGGGTTACCCGAAACACAGCTTGCTATTTGCCCGACGCAAATAAAATCTGCCTTTTACGGGCAGATCACAAAAGCTGCATGAACCGGTTAAGGCATTTTCAATGCACGGATGCTTTACCGATCAAAAGTAGATGGTCAGTCAGACATTATTATCAAAGCACAAAAGGCCACAAATGATCAAAGCAGCGCCACTTATCGTCACACCTTTTAAGTTGTAAGAACCGTCTGTTTCAATGCTTTTTATTTGCTGTACCGAGGTATTCAGGTATGTAGGTAAGTATGGTAGTAGGCACAATCGCACCTCTCTTTTTGCATACAGATTCAGGTACAGCCAGACGGTATTACCTGCATAAATAGATTGGCAAAATGATAGGAACAAACCGATGTGCGGAGATAAGTAAAAATGGACAAACGCAAGGCTGTAAAAACGCACCAACACACTTACAACCCAACGTATCTCCGTACCAACTTACATACTTGCGGACAGCTGTATGCAGACAAGTAGGCATATAGTCAGGCAGATAAGTTCGTAGCCATGTAGATGAATTGGTAGCTAAGTAGTCAGATAAATAAGTCCTTATGCCGGTATGCACCTGAAAAGATACAGAGATAGAAATATACAAATCCTAAAAACTCAAAAGATGAACAAAGAAAGTAAGTACGTGGCATTTTCCACGCAAAAGGGAGGTGTCGGAAAAACAACATTAACCGTTTTGGTGGCCAGTTACCTCCATTACCTGAAAGGGTACAGTGTGGCCGTGGTCGATTGCGATTACCCGCAGCACAGCATTGCCGAAATGCGTGAGCGCGACCTGAAAATGGTCATGGACGATGAACATTACAAGCTGATGGCTTATCGGCAGTTTACCTCGTTGGGAAGAAAAGCTTACCCGGTGGTAAGCAGTACACCAGAAGATGCCGTTCAGGTAGCATCCCAGCTATCCGAAACAGGCGAGTTCGATTTTATCTTCTTCGATTTGCCCGGAACGGTGAACAACGCCGATGTTATCCGCACCCTTTCGCAGATGGACTATATCTTTTCTCCAGTCAGTGCTGACCGGGTAGTTCTGGAAAGTACCCTGCGTTTTGCCGTGGTGCTGAGCCAGCAACTGATCACCACCGGAAAGGCAAAAATCAAGGGCTTGTACCTGTTGTGGAACCTGGTGGACGGTCGCGAAAAGACCGAGCTTTATCAGGTGTACGAACAAGTGATCGAAGACCTGCAATTACAAGTGCTGAAAACCTTCCTTCCTGACAGCAAACGGTTCCGCCGGGAACAGTCTTCCACACACAAAGCAGTGTTTCGTTCCACCCTTTTTCCTGCCGATAAGTTGCTAATTAAAGGCAGTAATCTCGACCAGCTTTCAGACGAAATTCTCACACTAATCAATCCATAGCGTCATGGCAAAGAAAAATGCACCAGTCAACCTGAATGGAATTGATGCAGAGAGTATCATCCATTCGTTTCGGACAACCGACCACATGCAAATCGTTAAAGAGGCTAAAACGAATGTGGGGAATAATGAACCAGAGAACTTGCAACAGGCAAAGGAACAGGCTCAGGCACCTACATCACCGACACCCACTGAACCTGATTTAGCCATTCAAAATCTGGACAAAAACCCTGATTCCCTGAAAGAAGAAAACCGTCGCCGTAAGGGAAAAACGCAGGACTACGAAAGCCTGTTTATCCGAACAGCCAACGGGATCACGGCACGTGAGGGCAAAACGGTTTACATCCGCAAGCAATACCATGACCGTATCCTGAAAATTGTACAGGTTATTGGCGGAAATGAACTCTCCCTGTTCAGCTACCTGGACAACGTTCTGGAACACCATTTTGCCACGTTTCAGGATGAGATCACCACACTGTACAACCGGAAAAACGAAGGAATCTTTTAGCAATTACAGTTATGAAAGACTTACTGATTGCCGGATTGCTGGCGTATGTCCTTTGGACTGTGGCCTACCTGTTCTGGGAACGCTTTTCCCGAAGATCGCCTGAGAAAAGACAAACTACTAAAAACCCAATCCCTGAAAATAAGAATGACGATGACATTATCGGGAAAAGCACATTTCTGATGAGCCACTTGATGCCACAAGCTGCCAGCTCTGAAAATCAAAAAAACGGGACGCAAATGAAAGGTAGCTTCGCCGCGTCTTCGGAAACAAAACCTCCGGTAAAAGTACCCGATGACCAGTTGGAAGAAGCCTTTTCGCATAACCGTGACGATAATCAGCCGATGGATATTAACGTACCGCTGGAATATGAAAACGACGAGGAGTACAATCCCCAGGAGGAGGACGAAGATGTATGGTTGGCCTCAAACACTTCTCTGGCTGAAGGGTCCACCTTCGAAGAGTTAGGCGCTGCGGTGCGGACCATTGTGCATTACGATGCGGCCACACCGCAGGACAAGGAAAAGGCAGGCGGAATACTGCTGAAAATCCGGCAGACCGATATGTTCGAGCAGTTGGTACAAAGCGCCCCCAAACGGGAAGATCGGGTCAGTCAGGCCATAAACCTGCACCTGTCAGATTATTACCGAAAGATGGCTGAACAGGGAGAGAATGATAAGACGGGTACTGAAAAAAGAATTGAAAAACATTCGCCCGGAGAAAGTGAAGTCCCGGCCGATTTTAACATGAAGAATTTTGTGTGATCTCAAATAAGTACAGAACATGAAAGAACAAGATTACGGGTAAAAGACCCTTTTGCCACTAAAAATTCAAATCATCTGATTACTTACCCGGTGCAAAGGGATATCCACCCTTTTCTCCACTAAAACAAATTTTTATGAATAGAAAAAACCTTCTTTTTTCGGCAGCCCTATTGATGGCCGCCGCATCATCGGCCCTTGCTCAGGGCAACGGAACTGCCGGTATTACTGAAGCCACACAAATGGTAACCTCCTATTTTGATCCGGCCACCAAACTGATTTACGCCATCGGCGCTGTTGTCGGGCTGATCGGCGGTGTAAAAGTGTATAACAAATTTGTGTGACATGAAGTTGTGTAAGTAATTGTATAACAGTGATTATACCCACTATTCCGTTAGTGGTAGCCTAAGGACAGATGCACCTGTAGTAATACTTCTGTATCAAGCTGTCCCGACAAGGTAGCCCTTCCGCAAGGAGGAGAATGAAGCGCGAGTGGAATTCAACGGTCGTTAGTATCATACGACTTGGGAGCTTGGCTGAATGGTATGGTAAACATATGTGAACTGCGTATAAACATCGTAATGTATAACAAGCCAAAGATACTGTCTGGCTTGAACCAAAAGGTAAGCAGTCGGATAACTTCTTGAATTTTGAGGTTACACGGACATAAGCACTGCCGGTGAAATAGCAGTACCTAACCCATTCATTTTGTTACTTACACAGAACATGGTAAGCCCGTATCTCTCCCGAATAATCGGGAAAGCGAACCGCAAGGTAAGCCGATGGAGGTGCGGGTATCGGATTGTGGAAAAAGCGAATGCCATCCTGTAATGTGATGGATAGGAGTTGAAACATTATTCCACGCGAAAGCGGGCAGACTTCCACGTTAGGTAATTCTTTACAAGAAAACTTTCAGAACTTTTAAAAGGAGAAAAGCAAATGAACGAAATTAAAAAATCGTGTGCATCTACTGACCAAAAACCTTGCACTTGGGACAATCTCGATTGGAACAAGTGCGAACGAGAGGTTCAAAAGCTGCAAGCCCGTATTGTAAAGGCTCAGAAGGAAGGCAGATACAACAAGGTGAAAGCCTTGCAGTGGACGCTAACCCATTCGTTTTCTGCTAAAGCATTGGCGGTAAAACGGGTGACTTCCAATAAAGGAAAATATACATCAGGAGTGGACAGGGTTCTTTGGGACTCGTCACTCGGCAAATGGAAAGCAATTTTTACGTTGAAAAGGAGAGGTTATTCCCCAAAACCGTTAAAAAGAGTGCATATTAAAAAGAGTAATGGGAAATTAAGACCATTAGGTATTCCGACCATGAAAGACAGAGCTATGCAGGCATTGTACCTGATGGCGCTTGATCCGGTAGCAGAAACAACAGCGGACAACCATTCATACGGTTTCCGCAAGGAACGTAGCACCGCTGATGCCATCGAGCAATGTTTTATTGTTCTGTCCAGAACGGTTGCTCCTGAATGGGTTTTAGAAGCCGATATTAAAGGATGCTTTGACCACATTAGCCATGAATGGCTGCTAAATAATATCCCTATGGATAAAATGATGCTGCGCAAGTGGTTAAAATGTGGATTCGTCTTTAATAAGATTCTGAATCCTACAGAAGAAGGGACACCTCAAGGCGGTATCATCTCCCCAACTCTGGCCAATATGGCTTTGGATGGAATACAACGATTACTTGAAGAAAGGTTTAGGAAAAGGAAGATCAAAGGAGTTGAGTTTTATCCTAAAATCCACTTGGTGCGCTATGCCGATGATTTTATTATCACAGGCCGAACCAAAGAGGTATTGGAGAACGAAATAAAACCTTTAATCAGTGAATTTCTTGCAGAAAGAGGGCTTACCCTGTCGGAAGAGAAAACAAAAATCACCCACATCAGGGACGGATTCGATTTTCTCGGATTCAATATCAGGAAATTCAACAATACCCTGCTCACAAAACCGTCAGAAAAGAGCATTGAAAAATTTCTGGAGAAAATCAGGACGACTATCGAAACGAAAAAGTCCACGAGACAGGAATCTCTCATCAGAGTACTCAATCCTATAATAACAGGTTGGTCGAATTACTATCGAACAGGGACAGCAGCCAAAGCTTTTCAACGGATGGATTGGGAAATCTTTCGCAAGCTATGGCAATGGGCTAAAAGACGTCATCCCCATAAAAGTAAAGAATGGGTCAAAGAGAAATACTATCGAAGACTTGGAAACCAGGCATGGTGTTTTTCTACAGAAAAAGAGACCAGGAAGAAAGGAGAACTGAAATATGTTCAGCTTAACCAACTGGCAGCTGTAAAAACTAAAAAGCATGTCAAAATCCGTCATGATGCAAACCCATACGATACAGAATACAAGCATTATTTTCAAGAACGTGAGACACGGAAGAAACTGGATTCCCTGAAAGGGAAAAGTAGTTCTTGGAAATACGCATGGGAATTACAGAAACGGAAATGTCCTATTTGCGAAACAACACTCAACCTGAACACTGACTGGGAAATTACCAGACATTTCATTGCTGGTAAAGCGGTAGAGACAATCTACCACGAAGATTGCTATAACAATAATGTATCATCCTATAAAAAAGAAGCAGTATGAGCCGGTTTCTGAATAGAAATTTTGAATTGCTTGAGCCGTATGAGGGGAAACTCTCACGTACGGTTCTTAGAGGGGAAAGGGACAGTAATGTCCCCGACCTACTCGACTCAAGTGGCGACCCCGATACTTCGAAGACAGCGGCCTCCTGGTTTGGGGCTTGTATCTTCCTGATTGTGGCAGCTACCATCCTGCGCTCATTCTTCCTTTAGTCCGCAAACAAGAACATCAAACCGGATTTATGGAATACATGATCAATAAAGGGATTGGGAAAAGCGTGGAGTTTCAGGGGCTCAAAAGCCAGTACCTGTTCATCTTTGCCGGTGGATTGCTGACCGTGTTCATCATCTTTGTGGTGATGTTCATGGCCGGTGTCAGCCAGTGGGTTTGCATCGGCTTCGGACTGGTGGCCGCATCGGTGCTGGTATGGCTGACCTTTTCCCTGAATGCACGTTACGGTGAGCATGGACTGATGAAGTTTTTTGCCAGGCAGCAACACCCGCGCTACCTGCTTAACCGGAAAGCTACCAAGCGCCTGTTTCGTTCAACCCGAAAAGGAGGACAGTCATGAGAAATATCCTCAAAGCTGCCACCATCGAAAGCAAGTTTCCACTACTGGCTGTTGAATACGATTGTATCATCAGCAAGGATGCCGACATTACCGTCGCGTTTAAAGTGGATCTGCCGGAACTTTTTACTGTCACTTCTACGGAATACGAAGCCATTCACGCGGCCTGGGCCAAAGCCATCAAGGTTTTGCCCGATTACACCATTGTGCATAAAGCAGACTGGTTTGTAAAAGAACAGTATAAACCCCAGACAGAGAAGGAAGACATGAGTTTTCTGTCCCGCTCGTTTGAACGTCATTTCAATGAACGTCCGTTCCTAAACCATTCCTGCTTTCTGTTCCTGACCAAAACCACTAAAGAACGGATGCGGATGCAATCCAACTTTTCGTCCTTGTGCCGTGGGTTTATCGTTCCCAAAGAGGTGAACCGGGAAACGTCGATAAAATTTCTGGAGGCGGTGGGACAATTCGAGCGCATTGTCAACGACAGCGGTTTTATCACCCTGACCCGTTTTCAATCCGAGGAAATTACCGGGACAGAAAACAGCGCCGGACTGATCGAAAAATACTTTTCGCTTTCTCTGGATGGGAACACCTGTCTTCAGGATGTGGAATTAGGAGCCGAAGGGCTTCGTGTAGGCGACAAACACCTTTGCGTGCATACGGTTTCCGATGTGGAAGACCTGCCTGCAAAGGTTGGTACCGACCGACGGTACGAACGGTTATCGACTGACCGCAGCGATTGCCTGCTGTCGTTCGCATCGCCCGTCGGTCTGTTGCTTTCGTGCAACCACGTTTACAACCAGTACATTTTTCTGGATGACAGTGCCGAAAACCTACGAAAATTCGAGAAATCAGCCCGGAACATGCAGTCGCTTTCACGCTACAGCCGTGGAAACCAGATCAACAAAGAGTGGATTGACAAGTACCTGAACGAAGCACATTCGTTCGGGTTAACTTCTGTCCGGGCGCATTTTAATGTGATGGCATGGAGTGACGATCCGGAAGAGCTGAAACACATCCGAAACGATGTGGGTTCACAACTGGCGCTGATGGAATGCAAGCCCCGCCACAACACGGTGGATGCCGCCACGCTTTACTGGGCAGGGATGCCGGGCAATGCAGCCGATTTCCCTTCTGAAGAAAGTTTTTACACCTTTATTGAACCGGCATTGTGCTGTTTTACTGAAGAAACCAATTACCACAGCTCCCCCAGCCCGTTTGGGATTAAGATGGTAGACCGTGTTTCGGGAAAACCTATCCATCTGGATATTTCGGATCTGCCAATGAAAAAAGGGATTATCACCAACCGCAACAAGTTCGTACTCGGGCCCAGCGGCAGCGGAAAATCCTTTTTCATGAACCACATGGTCCGGCAATATTATGAGCAAGGGTCACATGTATTGCTGGTAGATACGGGAAATTCTTACCAGGGGCTTTGTAACCTGATTAACCGGAAAACCAAGGGAGAAGACGGGGTTTATTTCACTTATACGGAAGAAAGCCCGATCTCGTTTAACCCGTTTTACACAGATGACAACTTGTTTGATGTCGAAAAGAAGGACAGCATCAAAACACTGCTCCTGACTTTGTGGAAAAGCGAGGATGACCGGACTTCAAAAACTGAAAGCGGTGAACTGGGCAGTGCAGTAAATGCGTATATCCAGCAGATTCAAAGCGATAAAAATGTTATACCGTGTTTCAATACGTTCTACGAGTTTATGCGGGATGACTACCGGCAGGAACTGGACGGACGTGAAATCAAGGTAAGCAAACAGGATTTTAACATCGACAATTTCCTGACCACGCTCCGGCAGTATTACAAGGGCGGCCGTTTCGACTTCCTGCTGAATTCCGACAAGAACATTGACTTGCTTTCCAAACGGTTTATCGTATTTGAAATCGATGCCATTAAGGAAAACAAAGAGCTTTTTCCGGTGGTGACCATCATCATCATGGAGGCTTTCATCAACAAAATGAGGCGGTTAAAGGGTGTCCGAAAACAAATAGTAGTGGAGGAAGCCTGGAAAGCGATTGCCTCGGCAAACATGGCTGAGTACCTAAAGTATCTGTACAAAACCGTGCGTAAATATTTCGGTGAAGCCATTGTTGTGACACAGGAGGTGGATGATATTATTTCCAGCCCGGTGGTGAAGGAAAGCATCATCAACAATTCTGACTGCAAAATCCTGCTCGACCAGCGCAAATACATGAACAAATTCGATTCGATTCAGGCCTTGCTGGGGCTGACCGATAAGGAAAAGGCTCAGATCCTCTCCATCAACATGAACAACCATCCATCCCGAAAATACAAGGAAGTCTGGATCGGATTGGGCGGTGTTCAATCAGCAGTTTATGCCACAGAAGTTTCCGCAGAAGAATACATGACGTACACTACTGAAGAAACCGAAAAACTGGAAGTAATGGAGCTGGCTGACAAGCTCGACGGGAATATCGAACTGGCCATTAAACAACTGGCCGATCAGACCCGCGCCATTTAAAATCAAACAAACAACTCAAATTTTAAACAACTCAAAAATGAAACATCTGATAGTCATCCTGTGCATGGGATTATGCTTTCATGCACATACCGTAAAAGCACAATGGGTCGTAACTGACCCAATGAACCTGGCCCAGGGTATTGTAAATACCACCAAACAGATCATTGAAACTTCCACGACAGCGAAAAATATGATCTCGAATTTTCAGGAAACGGTAAAGATTTATGAACAGGGCAAACGGTATTACGATGCCCTGAAGTCGGTCAACAACCTGGTAAAAGATGCCCGTAAAGTGCAGCAAACGATCCTTTTAGTCGGAGACATCTCGGACATCTATGTCAACAGTTTTCAGAAGATGATGGCCGATGATAATTTCTCCGTAGAGGAGCTGGCCGCCATCGCTTTGGGCTATACCAAACTATTGGAACAAAGCAGCGCCATGCTTTCTGATCTAAAAACGGTGACTTCGGCCAACGGGCTCTCAATGAGCGATGCCGAACGCATGTCGTTTGTTGACCGGATATACAACGAGGTGCGCGAATACAAAAACCTGGTGCAGTACTACACCAATAAAAATATCTCGGTTTCGTATTTACGTGCTAAAAAGAAGAACGATACCGACCGGGTCATGGCTTTGTACGGTTCTCCATCTGAAAGGTATTGGTAAGATGATCCTGCTGGCAATCGATTTTGACAACCTGCATCAGGTCCTCCGAAACCTTTATACGGAGATGATGCCCCTTTGCAGCTCCATGATTGGTGTGGCCAAGGGAATTGCCGGACTGGGTGCGCTCTTTTATGTGGCTGTCCGGGTGTGGCAGGCCCTTGCACGGGCTGAACCCATAGATGTGTATCCATTGCTGCGCCCTTTTGCCATTGGCTTGTGCATCATGTTTTTTCCGGTCTTTGTATTGGGCACGATTAACGCGGTGATGTCGCCAGTGGTTACCGGTACGCACGGCATTCTGGAAACGCAGACTTTCGACATGAACAAGTACCGCGAACAAAAGGATCAACTGGAGTACGAAGCTATGCGCCGCAATCCTGAGACAGCATGGTTGGTGGATAACCAGGCGTTTGATCAACGGCTGGAGGAACTGGGTATTATGGATGCTCCACAGATGGCAGGAATGTACATTGAACGGGGGTTCTACAACTTCAAGCAAACGGTCCAAAACTGGTTCCGCGAATTATTGGAACTGTTGTTTCAGGCTGCTGCGCTAATCATTGACACTTTACGCACTTTCTTTCTTGTCGTACTGTCCATTCTGGGGCCGATAGCTTTTGCCATCAGCGTGTATGACGGGTTTCATGCAACGCTCACCCAGTGGATCACCCGCTATATATCGGTGTACCTGTGGTTGCCTGTTTCTGACCTGTTCAGCTCCATATTGGCACGCATTCAGGTTCTGATGCTTCAAAAGGACATTGAACAGTTGAGCGATCCGAATTTTGTCCCTGACGGCAGTAACAGCGTGTACGTGGTTTTCATGATCATCGGTATTGTCGGGTATTTTACCATCCCAACTGTGGCCAACTGGATTATTCAGGCAGGAGGTATGGGTAGCTATAACCGTAATGTGAATTCCGTTGCAGGCAAAGGCGGGTCTTACGCCGGAGGAATGGCGGGTGCCGCAGTAGGCAACGTTTCAGGAAGGCTGCTGGGAAAATAAACTTAACACATCAAAAAATGGAATTTAAATCATTAAAAACTATTGAGACTTCGTTCAGGCAGATTCGCTTTTTCGGAATTGTTTTTATCTGCCTTTGCGCTGGTATAACGGGTTATTCCCTATGGAGTTCGTACAGTTTTGCCGAAAAGCAACGCCAGAAAATATATGTTCTGGACGGTGGAAAATCGCTGATGCTGGCCCTTTCTCAGGACCTGTCACAAAACAGGCCAGTGGAAGCCCGTGAGCATGTACGTCGTTTCCACGAGCTGTTCTTCACCCTCTCGCCGGATAAGAATGCAATTGAGAGCAACATTAACCGGGCCTTGTTCCTGGTGGACAAAAGCGCTTTCCGCTATTACAAGGATATGGAGGAAAAGGGATATTACAACCGGGTCATCTCAGGAAACATTAACCAAACGATTCGGATTGACAGCATTGGGTGCAATTTCGACAACTACCCTTACAAAGTAGTCACTTATGCCCGCCAGATGATCATCCGCGAAAGCAACATCACTGAACGTAGCTTAACAACCCGTTGCTATTTGCTTAACACGGTCCGGTCTGACAACAACCCGCACGGGTTTACGATGGAACATTTCGAGATTTTGGAGAACCGCGACATCAGCGTGGTAGAAAGGTAGGTGCACGATGACCGAAAAACTAATCGACAAAGTTTCGGACTGGTGGGAAGACAGCCTGCGCAGTCTTTTCGGAAGGCTTACCCCTGACCGTCGGGTGATCCTTATTGTGATCATGCTCATCTCCTTCAGCGGACTATCCGTCTTTATGACCTTTTCATCGGTTTACAACCTGGGAAAAGACCGGGGCGAAAAGATGCAAATGGAAAATATCTCAAGGCTGCAATTGGAACTAAAAAAGCTGCGGCCTAAAACAGACAGTTTGAAACTTCAAAAGATTCTTCAGTATGACAGAGAATAAACCAGAAAATAAAGCGGAGCGCGAGCGAACAGAGCTTACGCCACAGCAACGGCAAAAACGTAAAAAGATGCTCATTTACCCTTTGTTTTTCCTGCTTTTTGCCGGTTCGATGTGGTTAATCTTTGCCCCTTCGACCGATAAAAAAGAAAAGGAACAACAAACTCAGGGCTTGAATACCGACCTGCCAATGCCTGAAGAAAAAGGGCTGGTGGGTAACAAACGGGAAGCATATGAACAGGAAGCCATTAGGCAAAAGGATAAGGATAAAAAACGGTCGTTATCGGATTTTGCGTTTTTGCTCGAAGAAGAACAATCGAAAAAGGAACAGGGTCAGAGTTTGGGAACAAAGTCCAGTTTATCGGATCATTACAGGAATACCTCTGATTCCAGGACCAGTGTTCAGTCTCAGCAATCTGACAAGGCAGCATCGATACGATCATCGGTCGGCGCTTATCAGAACATCAACCGGCAGTTGGGTTCGTGGAACGACCAACCCAAGACAGAGACAGATCAACAGGTTCAATCAAAGCTTGAAAACCGTATTCAGGAACTGGAATGCAAGCTGGAAGAAGATGCGTTGCGCAAAAAGACGGAAGACGACCAATTGGCCGTGATTGAAAAATCGTACCAGTTGGCCGCGAAATACATGCCGAGGACTACCAATCAAGGAGCTAATTCGTCGCCGGTGGATGCAGGTAAAGCCATATCAAACATTTCGTCGGATGAAAAAGCTATAGTACAACCTGTTCGTCAGGCTAAGGTCAATGTAGTTTCCCTTCTTGGATGTTCTGGCAATGGTTCTGAAGGAACAGAATCTGATTCGAACGTGCATAATGCCGGATTTAAGACCGTCACAGGAAATGATGAATCAACCGGTAAAAACAGCATTTGTGCCTGCATCAATCAGACGGTTACACTTACCAATGGGAAAGAACTGCAACTACGGCTTATGGAGCCCATCCAGATTGGTAATTTGCTGATCCCGGTCAATACGCTCATTACTGGTCCTTGCCGAATCGGTGGCGAAAGGCTGAATGTTACGGTTACCTCCATCCAATATGCCGGAAATATTATCCCGGTTCAGTTGCAGGTTTATGGAACGGACGGGCAAGCAGGAATATCCGTTCCTGGAAACGATGCTGTTACTGCGGCCAAAGAAGTTGCCTCATCTCTGGCTTCATCCTCCGGTAGCAGCATTATGATCTCGGATAATGCCGGTTCGCAACTGGCAGCCGATTTAGGAAAAGGGCTAATCCAGGGTGCTTCGCAGTTCGTCAGCAAAAAGATGAGTACGGTCCGTGTGACCATCAAAGCGGGATACCAGGTATTGCTTTTGCCAAAATCCAATGATTAGGTTGTCCTGACAGTATTTAATCATTCAATAAAATCCATTTTATCAACAACTTAAAACAAATACAATGAAAAGAATTTTGATCATACTTGTCGTTTTGGCAAGTTCATTTATAAGTATCGCACAGGAAAAAATAAAAGACAATCCCGAAAAATACATGCCCAGTACCGGGGATTATTTCCAGGGACTGACACGTCCTCTGACCTTTGAAAAGATGATTGCACCTTATGCGCTCGAAGTAACGTTTAGTAAAACAGTACACCTAATTTTCCCGGCGGCTATTCGCTATGTCGATCTGGGAAGCGCTGATATACTGGCAGCCAAAGCAGACGGTACAGAGAACGTTTTACGTGTAAAAGCTGCCCAAAAGAGTTTTCCCGGAGAAAGCAATTTATCAGTGATCACTGACGACGGCAGTTATTATTCGTTCAATGTGAAATATGCCGATGAACCGGTCAAACTTTCTGTGGAAATGAGTGATCTAATCCACAGTTCCGGAGTTGGCACCAGCCGTGGAAACAATACCGATGTTTATCTGGAAGATTTAGGCGGTGAATCGCCGGTATTGGTTAACCGGATTATGCAGGCCATTTATAAAAACAACCGAAAGGAAGTTAAACACATTGCCTGCAAACAGTTTGGGATGCAATACACTTTGAAAGGCATTTATTCGCACAACAACCTGATGTATTTCCATACAGAGCTTAAAAACTCATCGAACGTTCCCTTTAATATCGATTACATGTCTTTTAAAATTGTCGATAGAAAAGTAGCGAAGCGCACAGCTATCCAGCAGCAATCCATTGTTCCGTTAAGGGCATATAACCAACTGATGGTGATTGGCGGAAAGAAAACTGAGCGGACCGTTTTCGCCCTGCCCCGGTTTACTTTGCCTGAAGGGAAACAACTGCTTGTCGAACTAAACGAAAAGGATGGCGGACGGCATCAATCTTTTACTTTGAAAAATGATGACCTTATTCGCGCCAAAGGGATAAGTAAACTAAAGGTTGAATAAAACACAATCAAAATGATCGTAGCCTTTGTTGTGCTTTATATCTTATGCTGGATATACCTGATCCATTCGATGATAAATGCCCCGACAGGTATTGAACTGTGGGGATGGGAAGTAGACTAAATAACCTTTTAGCAAACGCCTGAAATGAAAAGTCAGGCGTTTGTTTTTTTGGGCATCAGAATTTTTCTTGAGTTTGGCAATCAATATTATTCTTCATTTATCTTTCATCATGATCATTTTCTCGTTAACCATTTGCTAAAAAGCCACCTATATTAGCAACTTATACAAACGATCTTGGTACTCTGGAATATGTTTGACGTGTTTTTCATTAGTCAAAACAAGGCATTAAAACACTGTCAGTCGATGTATCAATTATTCGAATTAGCCAAACATGGAGAATGTGGAAACAAAAATGCTAATTATCAATAATAATTTAAAAAAGTGACATATATTTGGTCATGTATAGGCCTTTAATATACTTCAAAAACCAGATCTCCTTAAAAATCATTAACGTATGTATATATCAAGAATTAAAATCAGTAATTTCAGAAACTTCAAAGAAAAAGAAATTGAGTTCAATGACGGAGTAAATGTAATTATCGGTCATAATAATGCAGGAAAGACAAATTTGATTAGAGCGTTATCCTTGGTAATAGACAATCAAAGACCCAAAAGGTTAGAAACAGACGACTTTAATAAGAATGTAACTATAACTGAATTAAAAGCAAATCCACCAAAAATCAGTATTGCAGTTACTATTAGAAGAGGTAAAGAAGAAGAGCCAGATGATTTGGTTACAATCTCTAACTGGTTGACAAAACTTGATAGTAATTATGAAGCTCTATTAACCTATGAATTCTTCTTGCCTGAAAAAAAACAAGAAGAATATCTTAAAGAAATTGCGTTAATAGCAGATGATGATGCTAATGCTATAGATAAAGCCTGGAAATTACTCAAACATGATTTTATAAGATTCTATACATATAAAATATGGGGAGGAGACCCAATAAATCAGGCTACAGCTGATAGTGAATCATTGCAAAAATTTGACTTTCAATTTTTGGATGCAATAAGAGATGTTGAAAGAGATATGCTGACTGGCAGAAATACTCTTCTTAGGGAAGTCTTCGATTTTTTCATGGACTATGAAATAAAAATAGACGGAGCAAAATCAACAGACCAAAAGCACCAAGAAATAAAAAGCAGGAAAATACTTTTTTCAGAGAAGGCTGATATATTAATTAAGGAATTAAGTGACAGAATTGATGCTGGAAAAAAACAAATTTTATCTTATGCGGAAAGCACTGGTGCTTCATTTAATAAAGCGACACCAAACTTTGAAGGAAGTGTTTCTGAAAATGAAATGTATTCAGTATTAAAGCTAATTGTACAATACGAAACAGGTATTAAAATTCCAGCAACTCATAATGGCCTAGGATATAATAATCTGATTTTCATGTCTCTTTTATTAGCAAAGATGCAGGTCAATGCAGATGTGGACTATTTAGATGCAAATGCAAAAGTCTTCACAACCCTCGCAATTGAAGAGCCAGAAGCTCACCTTCATCCTGCAATGCAGTATAAGTTCTTAAAATTCCTCAATGTAAACAAGAAAGAAAAAAAAGTTCGACAAATATTTGTAACAACTCATTCAACACACATTACTTCAGCAGTTTCATTGGATGAAATAATATGCCTACATAATGAAGGCGGAGATACTAAAGTTGGATATCCTAAAAAGGTTTTTTTGAATGAAGGCGGAACGGAAAATATTAAGAGTAAGAAATATGTACAACGTTTTTTAGATGCTACAAAATCAGATATGCTTTTTGCTCAAAAAGTATTATTTGTTGAAGGTATTGCAGAGCAGCTTTTACTATCAATTTTTGCAAACTATCTAGGAAAGTCACTAGAGGATAATCATATTGCAGTTATTAACGTTGGGGGTCGATACTTTAATCATTTTCTATACCTATTTGATGAAGAAAAAGATCACACCATTCCAAAAAAAGTAGTTTGTCTAACCGATAGAGACCCTGAAAGAAAAGAAAAACAAGATGGTAAATTCAAAAAATGTTACCCATTTGAATACAACCAAGACTTGGTAAAATTTGATTACCAAACAAATCCTAATGCAGATTTATATCCGGCAGGTAGTCATCCAAACATTACCTTTTATAGTCAGCCAATTGAAAAAGGCAAAACATTTGAATATGAGATTTTAATCAGTAATCCCACGCTTGAACTTTTACTTACTGACTCTATAAGTAATTCCGATGAAATCAGAGATTTGATGAGGCTTTATAATACAGCAGGAAAAACTTCTCAAGACTTACTTGACAGGTTATTTAATAGCATTGAAAATCAAAGAATAATAGAAAGTATAAATAGAAATACTAGTTTACTTGATGATGAAAAAAAGAAAGCAATTATAGCATCTAGATATTTAAATTCAGTTGGAAAGGGCGAAAACGCATTAGAACTTTGTTATGTGCTTCAGGAAAACTTGGATAAAAAAGGAACAGCTGACTATAAAGATTTCATTGTTCCGGCCTATATTAAATCTGCAATTGAAGAAGTATGCCAATAACTACAATAAATTCTGACGCTATTATTCCTGATATTGAAATCCACTTCAAAGTGTCTGCCGGTCCAGGTGCGGGTAAAACATATTGGTTAGTAAATCACATTAAAAATGTACTTCATAATTCGGATAAGCTTTTCCGAACAAGAAAAATTGCATGTATCACCTATACAAATATAGCAGTTGAAACAATATTAAAACGACTTGGCACTTCTTCTGAACAAGTAGAGGTCTCAACAATACATAGCTTTTTCTACAAAAATATTGTCAAACCGTATGTTTCATTTGTTGCAGCAGAATTTGGATTAAATGTTGCGGAAATGGATGGTCACGATGATATTGTATTGTCTAACTATAGTTTTTTGAATGAATGGAAAGGACGGACGGGTCAGCAAAGGATTAACGATGACAAGATTGTTGTTGAAGCTTTCTCTAAGCTAAAGTGGAAAATTGAAAATGGGGAATTGATTGTCAAAACAGATTATCCAATTCGTGTAGGTAAGTATCCTATTAAAAATGATTCTTACTTCGAATACAAGAAAATGATGTGGGAAAAAGGATTGGTTCATCATGACGATGTTCTGTTTTTTAGTTACCAAATTATAAATAAATTCCCATTTGTGGTTAATGTTTTGAATGCAAAATTCCCGTACATATTTATTGATGAATTTCAAGACAGTAATCCAATCCAAGTTGAAATATTTAAAAAACTGGGAATGTTAGCGAGTAAAATAGGTGTTATTGGAGATGTAGCACAATCTATATATAAGTTTCAAGGAGCTGATTACACTCAATTCCAAACATTTTCATTGCCGAGTATCAACGAATACGTCTTAAGTGAAAACCGAAGGAGTAGTAACGAAATAATTGATACTCTTAACGATGTAAGAAAGGATATCAGTCAAGTAAAATTTAGAAATATCTCAATTTCAAAGCCTGTTATATTTATTGGAGATATGACGTTGGCGTTAAGAGCTGCTAAAATTAAATACGTAAATGAAAAAGTGTATACTCTTTCGAGACTTAATATCACTTCAAATGCAATGAAAGCAGAGATAAATGTCACTAGCCTTGACAGCAAATTAATGGAAAAATTAAAAGAAATAGATTCAAATTATAAACGAGGTAACCTAATATATTCCTGCGTTAAAGCAATAGCCTATGGGAAAGAAAATAAATTCAAAGATGCGATAAAGGAATTAGAAAAATTGTTTAATTATAGAACAGACAAAATAAAAGGCAAGAAAAAAGCTTTGAGATATATTAATTTATTTTTTGAAAAACAAGCAGAATTTGAAAATGGAACGATGTTCGATTTTGCGAATTTCATAAGGATCAATTTAGTCCCAGACCTACCTAATTTTAAGACAGGATCTATCAAGACATTCTATGAAAGTTATACATTTACCCAATTGTTCCTTTGTGTATCGATACCTGAAGATATAAGTCTGCACAAAACAATTCATAAAGCAAAAGGGGATGAATTTGATAATGTACTTTTAGTTCTCAAGGAAGAGAGTGATATTGACTTTTTGGTTAAACCGAGTTTACTTACAAATGAGGAGCATCGAATAAATTACGTTGCTATCAGTAGAGCAAAGAATAGATTGTTTATTTCAGTACCGACACTATCTATTGCAACTCAAATTCATTTACAAACATATTTTGACATCGAGCAAGTGTAGAAAATGACATAAAATGACAGACTCCTCTGTCAGAGTCCAGTGCCTTGCTAGGAGGGGTATTATTAAGTTGAAATACTGCAATTCAAAGGAAGTTAATCAGTTAAATACCTAGGCCTCCTCAAAATAAACATGAGTAAGTGAGATTAAAACCACAAATATTAAGAACGAGCAATATTGATCCGAATTTAATCTTTTATTTGAAAATCAGAGTCTTAATATTATAATCAAAATCTTAATAGCATACAAGTCGGATTAGAGTTTAGTCTTAAATATTCTATATTTGGACTTTGCTGAAATGATAAATAATAACGATAATTAAATACCCAAGAAAATGACTAAAGCTGATGTTGTTAAAAAAGTAAGTGAAAACACCGGAATAGAAAAAGTGACTGTAGAAAAAGCGGTTGAAGCTTTTATGGAAACAGTAAAAGAATCTTTGGCGAAAGGCGACAATGTTTACCTGCGGGGATTCGGCAGTTTTATCGTTAAAAAGAGAGCCTCTAAGGTTGCTCGTAATATTTCGAAAAACACTACGATTATTGTTCCTGAACATTTTATTCCATCCTTTAAACCGGCTGACACATTCGTTGAGCAGGTTAAAGAAAACGTAAAATAAGATAATGGAGAGCTGCAAATTAAGTCACAGCTCTCCATTATTTATTCCTTTTAAATGGGAATTATAGGATTTATCCCAGTATCTGAATTCTCTTTTCTTGACGGAAATATATACCAGCTATCCCGATAGCCATTGGTGCCAATCAAGTTAAAAGCGCCTGTTATTCCACTTTCCTGGGCAAATTGTTTAGCGATATAGATGCTATCGAATTCCCCCAGTTTTCGAAAACCTACGAATAATTTATACATGGGTGTCTGATTTTTTGTGATTAGAAAAGCTCCAATTGAACGGCTTTTCTGCCAGTCAGTTCATCCAACAAGTTCTTAACCTGCCTGACTACTTCCTTTGAATATTGGGCGTTGAAATTGCCACAGGTATCATTCTTCAGTTTCTCAGCTGCTTCGCGATGCCCAACAAGAATCTCCGTCAGGGCAGTTTTCATGCACTCTTTGCGATTATCAAATATTTTACCCCATACACTTAGGCCAGAACCAAATCCCCAGCCTCCGGTTGAATAACTTACACCGAATGTCCATTTACCGTTGTTTCCCCGTCCAATGGTCAGATGATTGGTCGCGACCCATCCCTGCTTGTGGATAAACTTGATTTCCTCCCGTTCAGCAAATGAGCTATTCTGTAACCAACCGTATGAGCTGAAATGCTTCTCGGTAAACCCGAATAAAATTCCTCTGTCATATTCTCTGCGGTTCATAATGATTTGACGTGGACAGTCGCCAAAACTTTCGTATTCTTCCATTAGCTGTTGATCCTTTCGTCTAAGTGCTAATAGGTAAGTTGTCATATATTGCCTTTCTTCTCTGTATGGCCGATATTGCCTTACCTGTTCAATCTTCTCGCTTATTTGTAAATTCCTGTATTCCATAGCGGTATTATTGGAGGGCGGATTGCTCCGCCCTATATTATTACTCTTGATTAAGATTTAGCAATTGCTGTAATTCAGACTTTTTACTTTTGGAAAATACCCAACCTGCACATTTTTGCTCATTCTGAGTAAGGTATTTGTTAAAGCGTCCGCCCAGTGCTGATAGTTGTTCTTTGATGACTTTGGTATCACCGAAAACAGCTACTGATTTCTCAGAATAATCGACAATAGTAAAGTCTCCTGTTACTGATTCGGTTGGGACATCTGTTGTTGCTGTTGGTACTTTGGAAATACAGATATTTTCCTCTTTCCCAGCTATATAGGCATAATCCTCGAAGAAGCGGTTACGGTCATAGATCTGCGCTTTCTTGATAATCCAGCCATGATATTTGCTTTTGCCCAAATAATACCCATGTCCGCCGGTGTAATTTTCACGATTTTCGTATTCTTCGTTTTTCTCCTTCAGGTATTCGGTTTCAGTATAATTACCGGCAAGGTTGCGCATTTCCTGAAAGTTGCTTTTTGTATGGGTTGAAAAGCCCAATATTACCGTGCGCACAGTCGAAGCTGCAAAATAATCGGAATAAGGATCAGAACGGTCTTCCCGCTCACAGGCGATGATAACGGCTTGAGCATTGGCGGGGATAATCTCTTTCAGGCGTTCGCGTCCGATGGCTTTTATTTCTTCTCTGCGCTGTTGTTCCTGGTTGTCGGCTTCAGCTTTTTCCCGAACTTTAGCTTCAACCTCTTGTCGTAAAATAACTACCTCGAAAGCATCCATAAACTCAGGATTTACATCATCGAAATATTTACCAATTCCGAACTTTTTGGATAATGGATTGATAATCTCGGTGCTTGTAAACTCTTTTGTATCGAGGTTGATCATGTGATAGATGAAACCATTCTTTGAATGTTCAACTTTATGGACGACTAACCGATATGAATTCATCCCTGCGCCGTAGCCAATAACAACCTGATTTTCCTTTACAACCTGAATTTCTGTATCGGTAACCGTACCTCCGAATAATGAAACTAACCTTGTCATTGCTGCTAATTTTAAATGTTAAAAATGATTGATGTTAAAAGGATGAAAAGGGCAATTAAAACGAAGAGAACCACCAGACAGGACAATACCTTCCGGATAATCGAAAGAATCAAGTAAAACCCTAAAATTGCCCAGATAAAGGCATATCCCCAGAGATAGAACCCTGCAACTAAAAGTACGATCCTGAAAACCCAATTTATGCTGATTGGAAGTGAGGTGAATCGTTGTTTCCTGTTTTTTTCTATCCTTTCCATAATTTCTGACATTTTTTTTATGCCGTATCGGAGCCGGTCGGAGTTATCGTGTTTCAGGGGCTAAAAGAAGGTTCGTGTTTCGCTGTTGACAGATTTTTTGCGTTAAAATACAACCCGAAGTGCAGCGAAGGCGTGGAGATTTTTTGCAAAACCCGCAGGGCTTGAATTTGCAGCGGCGGAAAAACACGAAATATACCTTCGCTCCTGCAAACCGATCAGACTCCGCGCTGCTTTCCGGCACACTGCCATTTGTGGAGGAAATTATAAAAGGAAAGGATTGAAAAAAGTAAGTGACTACTTGTTACAGTGTTTTCCCAGTGTTGGCCAACACTCGGAAAACACCTGAAAAACACCTATCCAAAGGTGATGATTACGGGCATGAAAAAAGGATGCAAAGACAAAGCCTTTCGGGGCTGCCTTTGTATTCTTTTTGCCCGCAACCCGAAGATTCTTTCCGGTATCCAGGTCGGTTAAGCGAATGGAATGGTGGATTATCCCGAAGGGTAATCTCATGGAAGTAGCGGCGACCGGTGGCGGAATGTATCGGAGGGCAATTAAATATTTTGCAGGGATATTCAAAAATACCTGACTAGAAGTGTTATGTGCGGATTGAAAAAAGGATGCTAAGACAAAGCCTTTGGGGGTGCTGCCTTTGCTTTCTTTTTTCCCGTAACCCGGAGATTCTTTCCGACATCCAGGTCGGTTAAGCGAGTGGAATGGTGGATTATCCCCAAGGGTAATCCCATGAAAGTAGATGCGACCAGTGGCGGAATGTATTGGAGGGCGTGAATGAATAGTCCAAAACACTTTTAAGATACAAGACTGAATATGTTGTTGGTCTATTTTTTTGAATTCAATCAACAATTATTCTTAAAAAAGCTCCTTGCTGGAATAACATTGTTGGCAAAATATACCGTTATTTATATCTGAAAGAGTTTAGAATAATTGGCACAATGTTGTTTATGATAATTCAAAGTCTTAAATTTGGAAAAAACCAAAGTGCTCCTTTGAATAAACCACTTACCATATTGTTTAAACAATCAAATCTTGACGACAACTTAGTGATCCCACACAATTCTCCATATAATCAGAAAATAATGGAATTAGTAAAAAGCGGGTTCTTGTCTGATGAGTGGAACAAACGGCTGGGTATTGGTATATGTCAAAATAGCTGTTCTGTCATGGCAGCAAGGATTTACACTGTTGTTTCGAGACAAGATTGCGAGAAAAGTAATAATTCGCAGGACATCATTTGGGAAGTTTTAATAAAATAGGTGATGCGCACGAGTTAATGTTAATTATGAAAAAGACAATACGAGTGAAAATATTACCCGCTTTTCAAGGTGATGCAATCATAATAGATTGTGTTCAAGATAACTTTAAGATTCTTGTAGATGCTGGTACCCAAAGGGCGTATTCAAAAGGAATTATAAAATCTGAAATTGAAAAAACAGACAAATTTGATTTATTAATTCTTACGCATACTGACGAGGATCATATTGGAGGACTTATTAAATATCTCGATGACCGAGAAAGAAAAAAAGATGCTTTCAACCATATTTGGTTCAATAATGGTGAAGTTATTAGAACGAATTTGATAAAAACAAACTATTCAACACCCGAAATATTATTGGATGACGCATTAGATTTAGATTTAAGTATTAAACAAGGGATATCTTTAGAAAATAAACTTAACTCTATTGGATTAGACTCAAATGAGTTAATATGTTCGGGAGTAATATTTTCTTTTAAAAATATTAAAATCACGGTCCTTTCACCTGAAATTGATGATTTAAAGGAATTCTATGACCAGTGGAAACTAGAAAAAGAAACTAAATTGGAGGTAGCAAAAGCCGACGATTATCATAAGTTAATCGAAGACCTTTTGCAGAATCATTATTTGGAAGAAGGAACCTTAGCCAATAAAACAAGTATTGCTTTCATTCTGAATTACAACGAAAAAAATATATTAATGATGGGAGATGCATACCCATCAGTTATAGAGAAAAACTTGCGAAAATTGGGTTTTGATGAAAATAATAAATTGAACTTAGATTTAGTTAAAGTATCTCATCACGGAAGTAAGTACGGAATAAGCCCTTCATTAATAAAAATAATTGATTGCAAGAATTTTGTTATTTCAACCAACGGAAGCAATGGTTTACCATTTAAAGAATGTTTAGCAAGAATTGTTTCTCATAGAAATGATAATATTAGATTATACTTCAATTACAAAAATGAGGTGACTGAAAATATTTTTATGCAGCAAGATTTTACTAATTTTAATTTTGAAGTGCAGTATTTAACACAGGACAACAATTATACAATTGCAATAGGTGAGTAAAATTGAAGATAAATACGATAAGCTCGCGGTTAAAATAAATAGTAACGGAATTAATGGAAGCGGTTGTATAATTCAGCCTACATATTCGGACTACTCGTATATTTTTACTGCGAAACACTGTTTGACAGAAGATGGACAAGTTGATAATGAAAAGATTGAAATATCTGGATCAAATGGTATAGATGCAGGCTCAATTAAAATTCAAGATATTTTTTTAGATGATGAATTAGACGTAGCTGTAATTAAAATTGCTAGGTTAAATAATATTGAAACTTCCCTTTTTATAAAACCTGAAAAGGAACTTTCAACATATTTATATGGTTATCCTAAATTACTACAAGGCAAAAGCCAAATTTTGTCATGCAAGATATCATTCGATAGAGATAATTATTCAGACATAGAATTATCTCAATCTCAGGTAACCTTCGAAAAAAATAGTCCTGATACTTTGAGGGGATTTTCAGGTTCTGGTATTTTTCATGAAAAATCAGGTAAAGTTTCTGTTGTTGGAATTCTTACGAGGCTAAAAGCTCCTGATGGCGCATATAATAATGTTTGCGCTTATCACATAAGTAATTTTGACAATTTAATTAAATCAAAGGGTTTCCCATCTCTATTTGAAGATTATATAGACGAAATAATTTCAGATTATTCTTTTTCATTTACAAACTACAATCTTGAATTAGAGAAACATTATTTACAACGAGACATCGATGAACAGACGAAAAAGCTATTCTTATCCCCCAAAAATATTTGGATTAGTGGAGTACCTGGTGTCGGGAAAACATTACTTATAAATCGAAACTTAAGAATTGACAAAAAAGATTATATATCAATCGATTTAACCACCTCTAAACTCGACGACATTAATGAATATTTTAAAATTATTAATAATGAAATTGTATATCAAAAGAAAATTGGGAATGTCTCTGATTTAGGTAACATTTATGATAAAATAGCTTCTAATTTGAAACAAATCGTCGATCATGAAGAATTATTTCTTTTTGTAGATGAAGTACCAATTAGGGATACTAACATATTCTCTCAATTTTTATCCGGATTTATAAAAATCTCAGAAAAATATTCGAATACATCAAATAGACAGAATCAAATCAAATGGATAATATCAACCAGAATTAATCCTAGTGAATTTGTTAAAAATCTTAATGATTGTCTTGTAAATGGACAAAAGGCATCAAAGCATTTTCTATTCAAACCTATGGATTTATGGACATCTGATGAGCTTAATTCGCTAATTGAATTATTGGAAAAGAATTTAAATTTTCATTTTTCAAGCGATACTAGAAAGAGAATTATTAATATGTGTAATGGAATTCCTAATCCGATAAAAAGGGTAATAGAATTAATTCTCATAGACAACTGTAATATTGAAGAAGCGATTATAACGGCCAAAACTGAATATTTTTAGCGATGAAAGAAAAAAAACTTTATAGTTCCGCTATTATTCCTGATGACTTGTATGTTCAAAGGGATGCAGACAGAAAATTAAAAGAAGTTATTCTGCGAATGTCGAAACCTGCATATATATCTGTTGCCCGTCAAATGGGAAAAACAAATTTGCTAATTCAAACAAAAAGAACACTACAGAATGAAACGAATAGGTATGTTTACATCGACATTACAAATAAGTTTGAAACAGTACATGATTGTTTCAGATATATAGTAAACCAAATATTAAATTCAAACGAAGATATTTTCGAATTTCAGGAAGCCAGAAGGCAAGTTGAAATATTGCGACAAACCTCAAATAATAATGCAACAGAAGATTACCAAAACGAAATACGTGAAATCCTAAAGTGTTTTAAGGGTAATCTGGTCGTGTTTTTAGATGAAGTTGATGACTTAAGGAAACACGAGTTTTCCGATGATATTTTTGGGCAAATTCGAAAAACTTATTTCATAAACGAAACTTATCCAGTTTTAAAGCGAATCACCTATGTTTTATCAGGTGTTATTGACCCAGAAAAGTTAATTAAAACAAAGGAGAATTCCCCCTTCAATATTGCTATTCCAATATACTTAGAAGATTTCACAAAATCAGAATTTTACGAATTAATTAACAAAAGTGAAATTATACTAGAAAACGAAATAAAAGATTACTTATATGACTGGTTAAAAGGAAATCCAAGAATGTCCTTTGAAATTTTATCACTTATTGAAGATGAATATATTGAAGATACTAAAATAACTAAAGAGCTTGTTGATAAGATTATCAATAAGTTCTATTTAACTAACTTTAAAAATCCACCCATTGACCATATTCGCGACCTTATAAAGCATAATACAGAAGTTCGAAAGGCATTAATAAAACTTAAAAAGGGCAATATAGAAGAGCTTTCAGATGAAATAATTAATAAGTTCTATTTATTTGGAATTACTGCATCAAAAACAAAAAAAGATGATTTAAAAATTAAAAACAGGGTAATTGAATTAAGCCTATCTGATGACTGGTTAGAAAAAATAGAACTTGAGAAGAAAGGATACTATGATTTTGGTATTGATAAAATTAAACAAGGATTATTTATAGAAGGTATTCAATTACTTAAAGAGTATTTACAAAATGAACCAAAAGGGAATCTTGCAAATCTTGCACGATATGACATTGGGAAAGCATATTATGACATTGGTAATCATGAGTTTTCCAATCAATATTTAGTAGACAAACCCATCTCCAAAGATTCTTCAACTGAATTGTATTATTGGCAAATATTTTATATCGGTGCTAACTACTTGAAGTTAGGAAAACTAAATGACTCCATTAAATATTTTGATGAAATAATCAATGATGCCTCAATTCCACAAATTGTAATAAATGCCATGGTAAATAAAGGTGAATTATTGGTAAATTCACCTTTGCAATATGATTCAAATACAATTGAAAATGTCTATTTAAATGCGATAGATTTCATAAACAAAAGGAATGAAAAAATCATTGAGCAAGAAAAGCTATTCAGCCTTATTTATTATCGGCTTGGAGAATTGTATTTTAAAGATAAAGAAAAGCAATTTAATGCATTAGACGCTTTTGAAAAAGGTCTGTCTTTCTCGAATAAAGAAAATCTTCCGATATTTTACATCTTGATTGCCAATTGTTATAATGCTGATAATTTAAAGTCTGCCGAACTATATAATAAACTTGCTCAATTAATTGTTGAGAGCAAAATTTCGTTTTCAAAAGATGAAAATGAGATAATACCTCAATTCAATGAGTTCCAACTCCATTCAATATTTATTAATTTATTTGAATATGGACTAACTGACAGTTTTGCCTCATTGATAGACTATTCTCTCAAATCAATCTATAAAGACGAAATTCAAGAATATGAATTGTTATTCAAAACATCTTTATATGCTTTAAATAATAATTTTCTTAAGATTAGTAAAGAAATACAAAAGAAAGTAATACAGTTTTCAAATGTAGATGATAAAACTCAAAAAGACTGCTACAAAGTCTTAGGTATTTTAGAATATAATGATGGAAAAATTTCAAGTAGTCTTGAATATCTTTCCAAGTATGTAAAACTTATTGATGATAATAATAACTTCAATGAAAAACTTGGATTAATCGATTTTAATGCGTTTACTACTTTGATAGATTACCATAGATCAAGAAAAGATTATAAGAAATCGTTTGAAGTTGCTACTATAATTGAGAAATATTTTGATAATAACTTTGATAATGAGAACAAAGCGAGTAGTATTGTTATACTTTTCTATATTATGGATTATTACTCTTTTACTGGAGATAAAGTAAACGCAACAAGCTATGGTTCTAAAATACTCACAATAGTAGAGGAAGTAAAACCTGTATTAAATGAACTATCATATGTGGATAAGAAAGTTATTGAGAACATTGAAAGACAAACGAAAGCACTTCTTAGAAATTTTAAACAAGTAAAAACAATTGATCCCATACAAGTTAATAGAGAGCCTGGAAGAAATGAATTTGTAAAAGTAAAATACAAAAATGGTAGTGAACTTGTTGTCAAATTCAAAAAGGTCATAGAAGATATTAATAAAGGAGAATGTTACTTAATAAATAACTAAACCTAATGTGTATATCTCAAAGCAGGGTTTGATTGTACGCCAACCGTAGATTCTCGCATTGCCGTTCAGATACCGGACATGAATACGCTCTGAAGTCTGCTTTACGACATGCACACTTTTCCATTAATAGATTAAAAAATTAAACCAATATATTGAAAATCCATATCTCAATACCAGCGTATTGAGATATGGATTTTCTCACTTTCGTTCACATCAAACCTTCATCGGCAAACGACAGGAAGGTTTCCGGGGTTAAAATCAGATGATCCAGTACCGGAATATCTAAAAGTCTTCCGGCTTCTTTGATTTTGTTATTGATATCCCGGTCCTGACTGCTGGGTGTCAGATTACCAGATGGATGATTATGAGATAAAATGATGGAACAGGCATTGGCTTTTAAAGCAGTTTGCATTATTATCCTGACATCTACAACAGTGCCAGACAAGCCGCCCATTGAAATCAGGGAATAACCCAGCACTTTGTTATTCCTGTTCAGACAAAGCATATAAAAATATTCCCGATGCTCCAAACTGGGATAAATCTTTTTGAAGATTTCATAAGCCTCATAGGATGATACAACCTTATCCATTTCAGAAGGTTTTACACGTGTTGAATACTTGATTTCGATTTCTGCCAGATTAGAATGGCAAACCTGATCCTGAGTAAATAAATTCTTATGCATTTAAAATCACCTCTGCCCTGAGGATTTTTTACGGCTGGCTCTCCGGTTAATTTTGAGCCAGTACCATTGAGCAGACCGGATTCTAGTCAACGGGCGAATGTCATAAAACCTGCCGTCCCCTGAGTGCCCGAAAGGCGTATCGAAGGGCGACAGGTTTTTGACCAAGTGCGAAGCAATTTTTCGATTCCATCAGGAGTACGAAAAATCCCTTTACTTTTCCGGGATGCGATCAATATCTTCGGGGCAAAATTGAGTGAGAGTAGTACCTTAACTAGGTAGTTAAACGCATAAAAAAGCCCCGAAATAATAAGTTTCGGGGCAATTATTTGTCTAAAATTACTGGTTGAAGTTGTGGGGAGCTTCTTGTCCAGGTCTTTGCTGTAATCGTGGTCGTATTTGTGGTGTGATGTTATCCTGGAATTAAACCAGCCCCTTCTTACTACCCTAACATTGTTCATATCAGGAAGAAATTAGAATAATCGTCATTATTATCTTTGGTTATGATAATCCAAAGTCTTAAATTTGGAAAACCCAATACACCCTTGAATAAACCACTTGCAATATTGCTTAGACAAACAAATCTTGACGACAAACCAGTGATCTCTTACAATTCCACACATAATCTGAAAATAACTGAATTAGTAAAAAGGAGGTTCCTGTCCAATAAGTGGAGCAAACGGCTGGTTGTTGGAATATGTCAAAACAAGAGCCATGTCATGGCAACAGAGATTAATATCTATATTTTAAGATTCAGCCTGTTAAAGAGCTATTTCCCAGATATACATCAGAATTGACGATTATGGAGTTAGATTTTAAATACTTATTGCTTAAACATGGCGATGGTGCCAGATACATATTTGAGAGCGCTTGTGACAAAGCTTTAAAAAAGGAATTCGAAAAATCATTCTCAGTAAAATGTAATCCGGGTGATGAAGGTATAGATATTTTTGTTGGTGATTTTGATAAACCAATAATCGTCTATCAGTGTAAATTCTTTCCTGAATCAATTGGCGATTCACAAAAGAAGCAAATTCGAGATTCCTTTAAAAAGGCTAAAGATTCAAAAGAATATGTATTAAAAGAATGGAATCTCTGCATCCCCAAAGCTTTAGATATTGAAGAACATAAATGGTGGGCAACATGGAAGAGCAAAACAATTAAGGCTCATAAGATAAAAATTAACTTACTAGACAGTACGGCATTATTAGGGCTACTCCAAAAACATAAAGTTGATGAAGAAGTTTTTGATTTAGAAGATCGAAAGCTAATAAGAGAAATTCATGAATATCTCATTAAAAGAGAAGAAAGTATCAAAGAAGTTTTAAGTAAACCTGCAGATATAGACTATAGTAATAGTGTTTTTATATCAAAACTTAAATCAGCTAATATAAATGAACATCACCAGAGCTATGAAAGACAATTTTTTAACGCTGAGATTCTTGAAAAAACAATAAATAGTAAAGGAATCTCAAAGGATATAGCGAAATTGTCAAGTCTCAAACTCAATGTTCATGATTTATGGCTAACTCAGTATACAAAAAATGCAGAAGACGATGACGGTAATAAATTATTAGGTACTGTCAATGAAAGAATTGAAGATTTAAATGACACTACGTTAAAAACAACTCTTAATGTAAGTGTTGTTGAGAAAAAGGGAATGCTACATCAATTTGCTGATAATTGCGAAATTGGTTGGATTAAAAATTATAAAGAGAAACTAGTCTCTTACGAAAAAAACAAAGATGGAAATAAAGGATAAGTTAGACTTTCTAGGCGGATACATGAGGGTTCTTACTCTCCTCTATGGATTTAAAGATAAAAAATCATTTGTAATGACTTTTGATAAAATTATTCTTTATGATTTCTATTTGAAGTATCCTGAAACAATGTTTGGTGAATCTGAAAGAATTAAAAATTATGACTTTGAGGAACTCTATTCATTTTATCATTCAGAACCAGACAGGGACAGCTATCATAAATTATTACATTTTTTGGTAGCGAAAGGATTGGTAATTAAAGAGATATTATTGGGTTCTTATGTCTACAAAATTACAGAATTAGGGACGAAAATTATCGGAGAAATTGAAAGCCCATATAACAATCTTCTTTTAGAATATTCTTCGCTAATATCAAAAAACATTTCGAAACTAAGCGACATAAAAGTGAAAGAAGCTATTCATGTTAAGGCTCAAGACAATATAAAATATTCAAATTAGATGGCACAAAATTTATTCATACATAGGTTAACATTAAAAGGCTATAGAAAAGATTATATAGTAAGTTTCAAAAAAGGTTTAAATTTTATTACGGGGCCTATATCTACAGGTAAATCTTCTATATTAGAACTAGTTAATTATGCATTGGGTAGTAAGTCCCATAAAGATTACCAGGAGGTAAAAAGTAGCTGTACGGATGTCGAACTTATAATTGAAATCAAAGGAGAGAAATATAAAATTGTAAGACCCTTATTTTATTTCGACCGACCTTTTAAACTTTATACGTGGAATACTTTGATAAACAATTTTTCAGAAGAATTTGAGATTATAGAGGTTTCTTCACCACGTGAGGAAAAATCGTTATCCAAATTTTTACTTGACAAGCTAGATGTACCTGAAATAACAATTGCAAATCAAGCTTTTAGTTTCCGTGATTTATTTAAATACTGCTATGTAAATCAATCAGACATTGATTCAGAAAATTTATTAGATGAAAAGTATTATCAATCAAATTTTAAACGAAAACCAACACTTGAAATAATTCTTAATTCATTAAATCAGTTATTACATCAATTGAAAGAATTAAGAAAACAAAAGAAGGAAGCATTAAATGAATTTTACTTAAAGAAAAATGCTATTGTTGACTTCTTATCAAGTGTGGACTTAAATATTAATTCTGAGACCATAATTGATTTTAAAAATACTCTAAACGACAGGAAATTAGAAATTACAACAGAACTTAATGAAATTAAACAGACAAGTAAAGTAAAGGATGATTTTACAAAGTCCTTAGAAGTTCAATTGTTTAAATACAACAGGGAGATTCGACATTTAAAAAACAATCATCAAGATATACTAGACTATAAAAATAAGCTCAGTTTATTGAGAAATCAATATAGCAAAGAATCAATTAAGTATGATTATTTAATAATGGCTCATGGTAAAATTCAGAGTATTGAATTTCAGGAATGTCCATCTTGTAGTTCTGATTTAAAACCCTCTGAATTTGGAAAATGTTCATTGTGTGGAAACGATCTGACAGAGCTAGAACCAGAAGAGGTTAAAGCTTTAAAACTTGAAAAGAAACGTTTAAATTCAAAAATAAATGAACTGATTGATTTTATTGAGAAACAAGATTTTGAGCTAAATAGTATTTTGAAAAATATTGAACAGTTAGTGAAAAAACGGGCAAAATCCGAAGAGAAGTTAAATACAGCTCAGCAAGTTTATATAAGTCCGATGATTTCAAAAATAGAAGAATTGAATAGAAAGCTTGGTGAAATTGATAAGCAAATTGAAAATATAGATTCTACAAACAAAATTCAAATTGAGCTTGCTGACATTTCAAGCGAAATACGTTATGCAGAACTGAGATTGGAGGAGTTGATAAAGCAAATCAAAGATTTGGAAGCAGAGAATGTTAATTTTGAATCAGTTCTAGCTCAACTAAGTAAGATATACTTCTCTACTCTTAGGAGTTTTGATTTTCCTAAATTATCAGATGCATATATTGATGAAAAAACATACTTGCCATTTATACGGAATGTTAAGTATGACAATATTGGTAGCGGTGGCGCTTTGACTTTAATTACTATTGCTTATTTTATTTCTATTTTAAAGGCTTGTCTTCAATTAAAAAAGACATACCATCCAGGGCTTTTAATGTTAGATACTGTAGGAAAGAATCTTGGAGCAGTAGAGTCTCATGGTGATAATAAAGATGAGTTTAGAGACCACAAAATATTTAGATTAATGATGAAGCACCTATCTGAGTTTGCAAAGAAGAATGAAGATAGTGTTCAGCTTATAATGATTAATAACCATTACACCTCAGACATTAGAGAAGAAGATATAATCGTAAAGTTTGATGGGGATGGTACACGTGAACATAAATATGGATTGATAGATGACATGACATGATATGACATAATCTATCGTAAAGAAGCCTACACATTGTCAGGTCGCACAAGCTGACACATCGCCAAAATCAATAAAGGAGCTTGCCTTGCCAACGTACGGATTGACAAAAATGAATTAAGCACAAAATACTAAATACTATAAGATGGGCCAGATTGTAGTAAATTCAAAGTTAGTAGCCCGCTTAAAATTATCTCGGTTTGATAAGTTTGAAGTCCGAAATCACCCACTTTGTGTATACTTAACCTTGTATGTCATAAAAAAAGAAATAAATGATACAGATATTTACTCAAAATCTACCGTACAATTTAAGTGAGCAATTAACCATTGAGTACAACCGGAGACTAAATGACATTAACCATTTTGTTTCAGGAAAATATGATTATTATACTCATTTAAAGAAAGATATACAAACCATTCAACTCTTATTAGCACTGTCAATCTTTCAAAAGCGCGTCTTATCTAACTTTGACTCTGCTACTAAATTTACATCTAGAGTAGTTTTTAAAGGCGAAGCAAAATCGATTCAACTTGGAACTTATGATTTATCGACAAAAGAAATATTTAAACTTAATCAGACAGTCTTAACTTTTAAGAATCTTATCGAAAAATATTCAATACCAATTAGTTTATTTGAATATCTAGAAACTAAAGAATTTTTGAGAAAAATTAAAATATACAAAGACAGTTTGGATAGAGATAGAAACAATGGCTAACCCTTTTAAAGATATTAAAGAATTAACAAGAGATGTTGAGAGCTATTTACGTAAAAATCGTTCTGCAATATATAATAACTGTAAACGGATTAGTGATTTTTTTGAAATGGCTTGCTACAACAATATTGTCAGATTCTATGAAAATAGAGGGTATGAAATATCGGTAAAGAATCCGCAAAAAAATAAATTCAATTATAAATGTACAACAGCTGGGAATCCGGCAAAATACTCATATTTTGAAGCGAAACGGAAGATTGGAAGAATTGAATTCATTTTTGAAATAAGGCACAATATTAATGTCCAATCCTACCATAATTCTGACACATATACAACGCCTGATATTTTAATTATAAAACCGAATAGTATTAAGGAAGATGATGATTTTTATGATAGCAAGTTGAAATACTATTACATTGAGAATAAATCTTTAATCTCATTTTGTGAAGTGAAGAATTTTAATCCTTTTCCAGAGTTGCTATTCAACTTTATTGGTGTAGTTAATGAATTAAAGCCAAATCTTATGCGAAAAGTTATAAATAATGGAAATTCTCATATTGCAACAACTTTAATGATTTCAGGCAAATCCAATAAACACGCTGACAGAATCATTACAAATTTACAAAGCAGATATCACATTAATGTACTGTGTGATTTATTCAATATTGGAGGCATTACATTTGGAAGACGTGCAATTAATAGAGTAAAAACAGTCTGAAAATAAAAACGACATACAACATGTGTAGCCGTTGTACAACACCTGATTTTTGACCGGATTTCATCTGAATTCTGAAAAAAAGATGGCGTGTCTGAAAGGAATCTTCGAAACCAGGTTTTTGTCCGGTTTTTCAGTTTGGGTCAGTTTCGGGGGCTAAATGAAGCAAAAAAAACAAAAAAAATGCCGATTTTAGCGCCAATTCCGGGCCCATTACTACCCAAATCGTTATCCAGATACGTTTTTCATAATTTTAATTCAAGGAAATGCTAGAAGAACGATTTTTTAAATGATTGTAAGATACAAGGATTTCTCCGGCAGAGACATTCTTTTTACCTCCCGAATATTCACAAAGCGCATTAATTACCCATTGCCTGAATACCTGGGCTTCGCCAGAGGCAATGCGATAACTTACAAAAATTACGGCTTCAAGATTGTAAAGTGTCGTCTGGCATTGCTTTCCGTTCCGATCAAACAAATGAATCCTGCTAACATCTTCTCTTTGCAATAAGCCAGATTTAAAGATAGCGTGCAGGCTATTGCCTACACTACTAATTGTCACATTAAATAAATCAGCTATTTCATGTTTGGTAAGCCAAAGATTACCATCAGCAGTTTGGACCTCCACAACGAATTTATGTTGTTCGGTTTCTTTGATTTTTATATTTCCTCTATTCATGGCAAATGCTTTTTAATTATTCTGACACAGCTTTACGAAACGTTTGGTTTTGAGGTATCATCGGTTTTAACTCATTTATATTGATTATACCATATCTGAAATCCTCGAATACTCCAACCTGGTTGTTCAGGCTATAGTATCCACCCATAATCTCGCCAAAGAATTTGGAACCGATAATTATCTCGGTGCCATTTGTTGCAAACTTTATATTCGGCGACGTATACAGCATTTTAAAGCCTTGTTCAACCACTGAAATAAAGAAATCCCGTTCCTGTATTTCCTTTAATTTTCCCTTCTTTGAAAACAGGAAAGTTTCATCCGTAATCAGATATTTTAATTTGGACTTATCTTCAACTCCAGACGAGACAGGCTTACTTTCTACAGCCATTCCGTCAGTCATGCGAGCTTTGATCGCAGCGGCATTTTCGACAGGATTACGGTTATTGACTACATTGGCCATTTTATCCATGTCACGGCTCAATTTCTGATCGATTACACGGGCATATATCTGGGTGGTTTTTATATCAGCATGGCCAAGCATACTTTGTACACTTTCCATTGGCACATCGTTTCCTAAAGCAACAGTAGTAGCAAAAGTGTGTCTTGCTAAGTGAAACGTGAATTTATTTTCAATTCCGCAGATGTCGCCAATTTCTTCCAAATAATCATTTATTTTCTGGTTACTGATTACTGGCAGAACCTTCCCATTTTTCTGTTTGCCTTTGTATCGTTCCAATATTTCCAATGGAATGTCTAGTAATCGAATATTTGAATTTATATCCGTCTTTTGCCTTTTGGTCATGATCCATAAATGCCCGTCAAAGGCTTTTCTAATTTTATCTTCTGTGAGTTGAAAAATGTCTATATAAGCCAGCCCTGTGTAGCAGCTAAATATAAATATATCCCTCACTCTGGATAATCGGGCTGAAGGAAGCTTTTTGGTAAACAAAAGGTCCAATTCGTCCTGATCCAAATAACCGCGATTGACTTTGTCATAACGAAATCTGAAATTACAGAATGGGTCAGCAAAATTAATCCCGAGGCTTTTTATATAGTATAAAATTGTCCGAAACCGCTGGAGAAATTTTAAAGAAGAGTTATGATTGCACCCGGTACTATTCCTAATATGTAAATAAAACTCATCAACATATGAAATTGTAATGTCTTTAACTGGCATATCTGAAAGATTATACCGCTGCTTCATAAACTCTACCAGCCGCTCACGTGTGAGAAGATAACGTGTATAGGTCTTGTGTGTGGAAGTCGTTCCTACTTTTAATTTATACTGCTTGTTATACTGGTCAAAAAAAGAGACAATGGTATGTTCGGGTTCTTCTTGTCCCAGGAATATGTTTTTCAATCGTTCAGGGCTGACATGCCCATCGATGGCAATCTGCTTGTTGTAATTCACAGTTAAAGTTGACCGGATGTTCTCCAGTAAACGATTCAAATTTCGGGCTTCAGGAAGTTGCCCTTTGGCCTGTTCTTTTTTGCTGTCCCACTGATCGGGGTTGACAAGCAGTTTGCTACTGAATTGCGAACGGATGCCATTAATCGTTATCCGTACCATGATTACTACTCGTCCGTCTTTTTTGGGTTCGTTCCTTTTGATGTAAAAAAGGACATTGAATGTGCTTCTCATACTGTTACATTTTAAATGTTACGAAAATAAATTTTCGAACAGTAAGCAGGAATACTCAAAGTAGGACAACTTGGTACATATCAAAGACTTGTGACGGAAATCGGTACGGTTTTTTCTTTCCTGACCATCGTACCGATTTAGTACCGAATTTAATGTCTGATTTGGCTTTTCTTTGTCTTCAAAGTGGAGTAAAAAGAAATAAAAAAGCCTTCTAAACATCTAATTTAGAAGGCTTTTTCCTGATTTGGCGGTAAACTGTCTTTTACCTTTCGTGACCCCTATGGTACAAAACTCGAACCATTTAATGGAGGATTTGAAGCTTCTGGAAAATATTTTTGCCGCTTAGATTAGGCATGAAATTCAAAATTAATAACTCGATTTACTTTTTTGTGTTTCAGCAAAGTTTGGAATTGGGAACTTCTTGTATTCACCTGATTGTCAGCACATTTAAAGACACTTTACTCAAGATGTCTTGATATATTCTCTCTTTGATTTTCTAATACTATTTTCAGCGGTAATGATAAAAATAATACAACTTAAGACTTTTCCAGATGAATTTTCTGTCGAGCACTGCCATAAAAGTGCCCAGCATGATATTAGCCAGCAAAAACCATTTGTAATTTACATTTCGGGGATGATACGCCGAATTGCGGTTTCGCAGTTTGGCGCGAAGCCTGTGTGTTGGTGTTAATTTCCGCATTACTGCCTGATAATTTTAACGATAGCCGACATTCCGGATAAAATCCGGTAGTCTGAAAGCTTTTTGCCGTCAGTCATTCCGTCGATAGAAACTTTTAACTGCACGCGTTGAGTCACCTTAGTAAAGTTTGCTGAAGCATTGCTGGCCGGAATCAACGAAAACTGAGAAGCCGTGTTTGAGCCAATCGTAAATATTTTTCCCATAAATGTAGCGTCCGGGTAGGTATCGATTGTAAACAAAACCGGTTGTCCGATGTGGAGTGTTTCCAATTTTGTTTCTTCCAGAAAAACACTAACCCAAAGCTTCTGGTCGTTTACAATTGAAAAAATTGATTGTCCCGGCTGCGCAATGTCTCCAGGCATTAACCAACGTTTACCAACAATTCCGCTACAAGGTGCAAAAAGTCTAGTGTTCTTCAGTTGAGTACTGACTGTATTAATTTGAGCCTCGGCACTCTCAACTGTTGCTTCGGCACTCTGTATCTGAGCTTTCGACACATTAACCTGGGAGCGGGCAGCATTTAGCTGAGCCTGAGCAGTTTCCTGGTTTTTTTTGCATGATCGAATTGTTCTTTAGTGATTACTGAACCTTCGAACTGGCTTTTGGCGCGGGTAAAATCATCATGAGCTTTACTAAGCGATATTTCCAGCACCTTATTATTTTCCAGATCAAACTGGTATTTTGCCCGAGCCTGAACAACTGATGCTTCGGCAAGCATTTTACCGGCCATTGATTGCTCTTTCTGTGCCACCAAATCAGTACTGTCAAGCTCAGCGATTAATCCGCCTTTCTTTACCGAATCTCCTTCATCAACAAACAGATGGCTGATTCGTCCCAATATTTTAGAACTAACGCCTACCACATCAGCATCCAAATGGGCATCATCAGTTTTAATGTACTTCGAGTAATCAATATACCAGTAAACCCCGCCCCCAAGTACCAAAACAATAAGCAAAATTAACGGTATATAAACCTTAATGTTCTTTTCTTTTTTTTCATGTTCCTTTTTCATATAAACTTCATTTATCTATTTTAATATAATTTTCTTTTAGGTTCCTGAGCCATATAAATTTGTTGTCATGACGTTCCTTTGCACCACAAAACCATCACTACTCACTTATCGCTATGATAAACAAATATTTAATAATGGAACGGATATTTTGACTTTTTATTGAAACCGTTTATTGAAACCGTTTATTGAAACCGTTTTAAGCAGTCTCCTAACGTTTCGATTGGAACTGCACTATTTCTTCGACAAAATTGTCAAAAGAATTTCCCTAACCTGTTGCGATGCAACCGACAGTTTTTCAAGTTCTTCATCACTAAGCAACAAAAGTTTCGATTTCAGATTTTTGCTAACCAACTTTTGCGTAGTCTCAAAAATTTTTGAACCTTTTGGTGTTAGTGAAATATTTATAATTCGCCGGTCTTTCGGATCACTCTGCCTCTCAACATACCCGGCATCTATCAGACGATCTATAATGGCAGTTACATGAGGTTTAGGCATCGAAAGACAATTACTGATCGGACATGGAAAGTATATTGTGCCTCTTCAAACAACCCAATACAGACATACCTCCCGGTGTAATTGTAGTTTGAGAGCGGATGGGTCTCGAAATACTTTTATACAACAAAGGATGAATCGTGATCAGGTTATCGGCAATTGTATCTATGTCTGTTTTCATCTTAGTAACTATTCATTTTTTATAATGGTTACAGAAGTATAACCAATTTTGTAAGACAAATATTTACCTCAACCGAAACGAGTAAAAATTAACCGAAACTTTATATAAAAGGGATAAAACCTCAACATTAACTTTGGATACTACCAACACAAATAATAAAATGATTAAATCTGAACTACTTAACGCCAGCATTCAATTTTAACAGATCAATCAGTACCATATAGGTTTCTTCAACATCAAAGTCTTTCTGAATGTATTTCTTAAACTTGTCGTTAATCTCAGTCATCAGGCTATCGGATGCAAGCTCCTTTATTTTAAACGGCGGATACACAACAGAGAACTATTCGTTATTAATTTTCTGAAAGCTGTCGTACTCACTCACCAGTTGTTATCGCAGTTCTGCTTCTTTTCGGTATTGTGCCAGATTTAAGGTCACTATCTTCTGATCAGACAAAAAGATTTTTAAGTCATTTCTCGAATCGTTTGGAGTAGCGAATATACCACCGGTGCAAAATGCTAATTCCATCAATCATAGATATTTTTGGTTTGAAGTTAAAATCATGTTCAAGGGATCTAGTATCGGCGTAGGTTTGAAAAACATCGCCAGGCTGTAATGTGTCATTTTATCGCATGATACAAAAGCCATGCAGCTTGCCAGAATCATCAAGTTATTAATAAGTCTCATTTTTGTTTTCTGTTTTCAATTGTTTTGTGTCAACACTGTGACTGAATACTGATCGC
Organism: Prolixibacteraceae bacterium; assembly: GCA_028683385.1. Taxonomy (GTDB): domain Bacteria; phylum Bacteroidota; class Bacteroidia; order Bacteroidales; family Prolixibacteraceae; genus Aquipluma. The sequence goes on from JAQUIJ010000017.1 coordinate 67,844, forward strand.
TTCGTACTTTCAAAACCAATACCCAAAATTGTTTTTCTATATATTAGACTGTAAAAGAATACTGGCAATCTGGCCTCCTCCAATAAAACCAAATGATTTTGTTTTCATGGTATTCTTTTTTCAGTTTAATAAATCCAAAACTGAAACCAGAAAGAATTTTTCCGGTCGAGTGATCAATTTAATTTTTGAATCATAGGATATCGATAGATGTTAATATCGGCAATAATTTTTTTCTTTAATTATTTGCTTGCTTTCAATCGACTTTCTTGAAAATGGAAACGTTGTCCGATCATTTTATACGATTGAACTTTAATGTTTTAATCATCCAGTTCGGAAGTGATTTTTTAGTATCCCTGCCTTTGAGGTTCATAAACCAACCCAGTTTTTCAATGATCGGTAACTTATGAGTCTCTACAAATTCGATGGGAGTTCCGTCTAAATCAGAAATGTATGAGAAATGTCCGGCGGCAGTACCCATATCGAAGCTGTCGGCACTGTTCACCGTAAAGGGGAAGCCTTCATCCTCACATTCTTTCTTCAATAAATCCATTCCCTGAATATCGAAGCATAAATGAATATAACCAAGTTCTCCCCAGATACGATCCTGAAATATTTTCTGTGGTTTTCGGTCTATTGGTTCAATCAATTCGATTTGAGTTGGCCCTAATAATTTGCTAAACGGTCCCGTACGCGGTTCGTGCTTCAATAAAATGCGTCGGTATTTTTCGTTTCCTCCGGGCAAAACAGATAAATCGTCAAATAGTCCGGTTTTATCGTAAATAACTTTGTTGTACTGAAGGATGCCCGAATAAACTTTCAGGGCTTCCTGAATATTTGAGACACCAATAACCGTACCAGCAACCCCGCCAGTTAATGATTTTTGTTTCATGTAATAGTTTTCATCAGCCACAACTTCGAAAATATTGTTGTAGGGATCGGTAAGGTAGTAGTGCAAATTGCCCTGTGGGTCGTGCGTTGGGCTTCCCAGTACTGATAACCCCATAGATAAATGGGTACTAAATGCTTTTTGTACATCGCGGCACTTCATTTTGCATATAAATATTCCACAATCACCCAATTTAACATCGAAAAACGGTGGTTGTGGAACCATTCCTGTGTGTTGCCAAATTTCAAAACCACCACCTCCTTCCATGTTCATGGCCAATGCTGCATAACGATTACATTCCAACCCGTTTGTGTAATGTTTCATTAATTTGGCGGTGGCCGTGTCTTCAAATACTTTAATGTCCATTCCAAATACTTTTCGATACCATTTCCATGCATCTTTAGCATCTTTTACACCAATACCTACCTGTTGAATACCACAAATGTTTTTTTTCATTTTTAAATGTTTTTTTTTGTAATTCGAAGTCTTTAATTTTTAATTCTGGTAACCAGTTTATAATAAAGGGCTGGCAGAAAACGCCTTATGTGTACCATAAGAATTTCCGTTTTACCTACCAGCAGCTCTTTTCGTTCTTTTTTTATAGCCTTCACTATTTTAGCTGCACACAATGCTGTGTTCATTCCATTGGCCTGGCCTTCATCCATTCTGTTGTAAGGAGAACCATCTTTAGTCAGGGCATTTACTGAAATATTGGTTTTGATCCTTCCCGGAGAAACAATCGTAACCTTAATATTGTCGTTGGTTAATTCGGTTCTGAGCGATTCAAAATAACCTTGGAGTGCATGTTTGGAGGCCGAGTAAGCTGTCCGCATGGGGAAGCCTAATTTCCCTGAGATGCTGCTTACAACAACAATATGTCCAGAGCCGTTTTTTAACATTTGCGGCAAGACAAGCTTCATTAATTCCACCACGCTAAAAAAATTAAGCTCCATAATATTCCGGTCGATTTCGGGTGGTGTTTCTTTGGCCAGAGAGCGCTGGCTCCGGCCTGCATTGTTAATCAACACATCAATGCGGCCAGCTTGTGCCAAAACAGCTTTCACCACAGCATCCAGTTGCTGGTTACCTGATAAATCGACCGGGTGTACCCAGCATTTGGCCGCACTCTCCAAACATTTGACTTTGACTTGCTCAAGTTTCTCTTTGTTTCGCGCTGAAAGGATTAAAAAAGAACCTTCCCTGGCCAAAGCATAAGCCAGTTCTTCACCAATACCAGATGATGCACCAGTGATCCAGACGACTTTTTCCTTTAAATTTTTCATAACCTCATAGTTGTTGTTTAAAGATAACCTGTACCATATCAGAAACTCATTTCAGCACGGAAACGGAACCCGCTGTTGTCGGTAAAACTTTTGTTTCGGTAAGTACTGCTCAACTGAGTTACATACTCGAAACGTAATATTTTGAAAATGTTGGTTATACCAAATCCAACCTCCGTGTAGGGTTCTTTATAGCTGTTCGAAAAATATCCGGGTAAATCAAATACTCCTTTGTAGGCACTGTTCAACGTCCCGTAATGGCATTTAACCGAAACAATTTCGCGCAGTTTGAATTTTCTTACTCCCGGGATCTTATTCAAAAGAACCCCGCCTCCATTAAAATAAATGTGCGTATTGGAGTACAAATTGTGGGCGAATGAGGCAAAATGCAAAAGGTTAAACCGGTCTTTTGCGTATCCCAGCGACATTGAGCCAACAGGCTGATCCAACAGGTCGAAGGGGGCTTTCCCAAACAAATACCCGGCATTAACGATGTAATTCATAAAAATCTGTCCCATGTTCACCCGTCCCTGTATTGAACCGTGAAACTGGGAGTACATTCCGGAACTTTTCATACTTCCGCCAGGCAACAAGGTTTGACCCAAGTCCCAGCAAAGATTTACCACAGGAATAGGATTGACGTAATAAATCCGGTCGAAATAATATTTGTCGTATTTCTGGCCGAAGGTAAGTTTCAGGTCAAAAAAGACCCCATAATTGTTGTATCTAGGGTAATCGATATTATTATGCACAAAACGAACATAAGGGGTACTAATACTTTTCATGAAGTAGGGAGATATCTCAAAATGAACGCTGCGTGGGGTATTGTATTCCATCCTTAGTTCATAGTTTCTCTCCTCTTTCAGGTACGGATTTCGTTCCCTGCCTGTAAATATGGCAATGAAGTTGCCTGTACCTTTGTTGTTGGGATTGTTTTTAACAAACCGGAGATATTTATCCTGCGAAACCAGGTTATAATCGTCGGAATAATTAAACCTGAAAAGGAATTTATCCGTTTTCAAGGGTTGATAAACCAAATTCAACCCATATTTAAAGTCGTTGATTTTTGTACCATAACCTAGGAATCCGCCAACCGAGAAATATTTGCTTACTTTTTCGCTTGTTCTCAGCGGAACGGAAAACCGGCTGCCTTCGATCATGTTCGTACTGTAAATGTCATACACCGGACCAACGTCAATTTTTCCGGCTTTTACATAGCTGGTCAAAACCATTCCTCCAATCCGGTCAATGTTTTTAACGATTTCATGTTTTTTTAGCTTGTCCACCCGCGCATAAGCGTCAGTATTCAGTTGATCGGAAGAAAATTCGGGTCTGTTTTTCCAGTCAATTGCATTGGCCTCGTTAAGATATGTAGAGGTTGAATATTGTGTTGCTCTGTTAATCAGCCAATTGCCTTTAGATACTTGTTCCAGACGCCGCGAGCTGTATTTGGAAAGCGAGTCTTTATTTAGGGTAAAAGTGAGGTTTATCCCAATTTTTTGATTGTCGTAAAACCATGTTTCTGGTGCGATTTTTTTATAGGTTACATGGCCTTCAAATCCATTTACAAAATTCAGATTCACATCTTTCGAAATATAGGCGTCGATCTGGGTTAGCGCAAAACTACCATCCTCCACGGTGAAGTGTCCGGTAAACAATTGGTTAAACTTGTTTTTGGGCACGAACGAAAAATTAAAATATTTTACAGAATCGATTGTTGTACTGTCATTCAGATAGAGGTTATAATATAGCGGCGCTGTATTGCCAAGTGGAGAAATGAACCCCCTGTCGAGAATTGAAATCTGTTCTTTATAAAAATCCAGATCAACAACAACATTGTTCAGGATTAAGCTTTCGAATGCCTGGTTCAACTGCGGAAAAATGCCATCCTTTTTCTGGTAGGCAACATTAATGCTGTCGTTATCAACCTTTATTGCTTTTTCTGAAAGAAATATCGGGGAAAACCTCAACGAATAATTGTCCATTTTCACTGTAACCTCATCCAAATCGTGAAAAGCCCTGGTTATCCGGGAAGTAGAATCGACAGCCGAATATACCGTGGTAGTTTCCAACGTTTTATAGCTTCTCGTCTGGGCCATTTGCTGCCTGTTTTCTTTTTTGCGCTTCATTATTTCATTGAACAACACTTTGGCCCGGGGCACTTTAGGCTTAACGGTAACTTCATCGAGCGCAACAACATCCTCCATCAAGGCAATTACTGGTGAGTTACTATTAAAATCAGCCACAAAAACTTTTTTCGGAATGTATCCAACCGAGGAAATGATTAGAGTATCTTTTGTTGAAACTGAAAGTTTAAAATTGCCATCACTATTTGTAATTGTTCCCTGATAAGTCCCCTTAATCTGGATACTAACAAAAGGTATTGGCTCTTTGGTTTTTTCATCTTCCACACGGCCTGTTATTTCCTGGGCCAAAGAGGACAGGACAAGCAGTACTAATATAAAAGATATGCCGGCTTGCTTTAACATTTAATACCTGTTTAACCGTTCCCTGTCTTTCTTCATTAGCCAATAAAGTCCTTTAACTCCAATTTTTATATCATCAAGTTTGAACAATATGAAAATCTTCTCTACATAGGCAATAGCGCCCCAACCAACGGCCAGGTAATACATCCAGGGATAGAACCCAAATACAAACAGTACGAAAAAGAATACACTCTGGACATATCCAGCCGATACTGCCGAGTAAAGGTGCAATCCCGGTATTTTTCCGAAGCGGTAAAATGAAACCAGATAGCTTAGCAGAAAAACAGACAGAAACAGGTATAAAATCCATGCATGCGGTTCTATTTCGCTCCATTTGAAAAGGAATAATCCCAGCAATGCCATTGCGTAAGTGAAAATATCGGCCAGGTTATCGAGAGCTGCCCCAAAATTGGTTTGAAGTTTAAAAATGCGGGCGATATTTCCATCAAGCACATCACTAATCAAGCTTATACATAGCAATATAACATACCATTGTTCCCTGCCAGTAAGGGCAAAATATAATATTACCGGAAAAATTAGCAGCCGATATAAACTAATCAGGTTAGGTACGTTTAAAACACTCTCACCTTTTATTAAAAATTTTTTCATTTTTTTGTCAATTTAATATATTTAACGAATGTGAAAATCAAAAATTAAAATTCTATGATTCTTTCTGATCATGTGATAGAGTAGATGAAGCATTTTGCTTTTTCAGGGAAAGTTTATCAAAAAAATAGTCTAGCATCCAGGAAATCGTTGTAGCACTAACTTCATTAGTTCCTGCTTCTGTTATTTTCTCCAGATTTTTTGTTTCGAAAATCAAATTTGTATTTGCATAGCTTCCCGTGAATGACATCCCCATTGAAATCATCCGCTCCCAGGCTGTCATTTCAACCGTATTTAATATTTTAACCGGCATAAGTTTTATTGGGAGTAAATTGTTAAGGCTATAGATGATATGGGAATTCTTAATAGAATTTTTAGCCACAAAATTTATTATTACAGGTAAGTGCTCAATCTGAACTGTTCTCATTAAATACATAGTAAGAGTGTCGATAGGTAATAAATTTTGTGTTGAATCAGGATCGATACAAACTCTAATTATGTTGTTGGGGTATGTATTTGACAGGCTATAAACCCGCTTCGCAAAGTCGAAAATGCCATAATCTGTATTGGTCACACCCGTTTTGTTATTTCCTACAATCTGCGACAATCTTAAGATATGGCCATTTATGCTTTGTTCTTCTATATATTTCCTAACAATATTCTCGGCATACCTTTTCGACTGCTCGTAATAATTCCGAAATGACACAATATCTTCATTTTCATAAAATTCTTCTTTGAAAGGTTCAGTAATTCGGCCACAAGAATAAGCAGTACTGATAAGGAAGAAACGTGAATTCTTTGTGGCGTATCTCGAAAATATATTTAAGGAATTTTCTACACCCGCTAAGTTCGTTTCGAATATTTCGTCTTTCGACTTAAAATCGTATTTTAAACTTGCTGCAAAATGGAAATAATCAACTGGTTGGCTGAAAATTATCTGCAATTGTTCATCCGAGAATGAAAAATTTTCTTCGGTCAATGCATATTCATATACCCTTAGTTTTTTAGGAAATATAAAATCCGGCCCATTTATTTCAGATAAAGCTTTTTGCATCCTATCCAATGGTTGTTGGTTTTTGCTTTTTCTGATCAATGCTGTTACTTCGAAATTGTTTAAAAGTAACTCGTTAATGAAATGGGAAGCGATATATCCATTTGCCCCATTTATGATTATTCGATTCATATTTTTATTATTTATTATTTTTGAAATTATACTTCTGACCGCATGTTTCAAAGAAAAAGAACCAGAATCAATACTACTGATAACGGTATGGTTAAATTGTCGGAGCCACGCCAACTGAAAAATTCACCCAGAGTACTTATAGCCGCTATCAATAAGGCCAGCCAAAATGTTTTTAAGTTGAATACCGAATGATGAAAATAAAGGGCGATTACGCTGATTATAAAACTTGTAAACAGGAATGCCCCTGAACCAAGCCATGTTTTTTCGAACTTATGGCCAAATAGCTTTATCCGGCCATTGTAATTTTTAATGTTGATGCCAAGTATGGCAGCCATTGGATCGCAAACGGCAAGAATTAACATAGGCAGGATGTAAACAAATTTATTGTGGAGCAAACAAGAAATCCAGAAGGTACCATAAATGGAGAGAGGTAATAAGTAGCTTCCTATCGACTTTCTTTCAATATCATGAATAGATTTAAGCTGTTTGCCGTTTTGGGTTATAAATAGGACTGCAAAAAAGATTAGTGCCAAAACCAAGACGTACCAGTGTGAAGTAAATATATAAGGAAATGGAACAGTTGCCAATGTTGAGGTAAAATGGGCAAACTTTCGGGTTATCTCGCCTTTCACTCCAAGACGCCTGTAATTCAACTCATTGAATATCAAAAGGAGGCCAATGCCTACTAAGTAAATAAACGATAGTACAATTAAATTCGTCATCTCAATCTCTCTTTATCTTATTTTAAATGTTAAAAACATAAACACTTAAAGCAACCCATGCCCCCCCGGCAATCAGGCTATCAAACCTGTCGAGAATTCCACCGTGACCAGGGATCAACTCACTGAAATTTTTCACGCCAAATTTCCGTTTATAAATGGATGCTGCTACATCTCCCGCAAAGGAAAAAAAGACAATACCAACAGACAATAATGATGTTAAATGAACTGGGCGAGACGAAAGTTCATGCAGGAGCAATGCACTAATCAAGGCAATGGTTGTACCTCCGATCAGGCCTCCCAATGTTTTATTCGGACTTATTTCAGGTAATATTTTTCTGGTTCCCCAAAGTTGTCCGCTTATTTGACTAAAACTATCGAAAATTGATAATATTAGGAATGTGAACAGAACTAACTCTTTTCCCAGGCTCCCAAAAAAGAAAAATCCGAGAGAGAGGATTCCAAAAAGAAAAACAGAGAATTGAAAGAATGTTTTTTTTGCATATCCTGATTTACGGAACAATTTTATTAGCTCATAAAATCCGCCACCAATAATTAAAACCGATAAATACCTAAATGCCAACGGATAAATCGTGATGCTCAGAAAGAGTGTATTTATAATAATGAAATAAGCAATAAATTTAACTCGGTTCTTATGCACAACCTCAGGTTCTTTCTTTCTATCAATAAAGTAAAACCCAATCCCACCCATCAGGAAATATGCAAGGACGATAAAATAAATAGTACGAATCATTGCGCTTTTTTTTCTGTAATTATTAACCGATAATCAATAAAAACCCAATTACAAACATTACTGCTGCATACCAATATCTTAACTTGTTTTCGTTGGTGTCTATCTTAACTTTCATCAGTAATCTTGGGCCTATCAGTGCACCAATAGCAGAGCCAGCAGTAAGAAAAATTACCAGGGTAAAGTCAATTTTATTAATCAGGAAATGTGCACTAATGGCAAAAATTGTATTTACCAAAAGAATCAAAAGAGAAGTCCCGATGACTATCTTAAATGGCATACGCATCGATAATAAGCCAGCCAAGACTGGCGCTGTTCCACTTGTTCCAAAGGTTCCGGTAATAATCCCCGCAAAGAATCCAAAAAATGAACCCTTTGTTATTTTGGATAATCCTGACGATTTACCTGCACCTTTTCCCTGACTTTTGTTTTTTTTCTTTTGCCAGGTTGAAAAGCCAATATATACAGCTATCAATACAGAATAAATTCCAAAGGCAATTTTGAGTTGATCTGAATTAATCTTACTGGTAATTTCTGCACCTATAAAAGCTCCTGCGATTCCAGATAAAGCAAACAAAATTGCTATATGAAAATTAATGTTGTTTTTTTGATAATGGCTGAACGTACCTGCAATACAAATAGGAAGAGTGGCAACCAATGACGTAATTACTGCCGTTTGGGACGGCACATGTAAAAGAAGTAGTAATACTGGTAAAAAGAAAAACCCACCACCGCCTCCAAGCATCGAGCCAAGTACGCCTATAATTAAGCCAAGCAATGGCAATAGCAGATAGATTGGCTGTATAGCTGAATAAAAAATCATAATAAATAGAGGATTAAGAGTTATACAACTGATTTTTTAACATTTTTTCATATTATAAGATGCGTTTTAAATGAATTGTGGCTAATGTGTGAATAAGTTCAGCTCGTATCAGGATGCCATTCTGATACTCATATATATTTGTTTTACTACCCTTCATATCTGCAATAGCATAAGTATGGTCATCTAAGCTTTTAATCGTATTTTTTTCCCCATTCCTTTCATTGTAAATACAGTTAATTTGCTTTGGTTCCTGGAAGTAAAGTAAGCTACCACTATAAGTAATGTCGCCATTAATTATTGTTGCATCGCCATCTTTTGTCAATAGATAATTTTCGGTTTGTCGATCCAAACGTGTATTTGAGTTGATTTTACCATTCTTTAAGGTTTTTACTTGCGAACTCCATAAAATCCCATGCCGATACAAGCTGTGCTGTATGTATTTCACTTGGTATGAAAAGATCATCCTGACATAAACATCGGTAACAGCATTAATTCTAATGTCGTCACCTTCTATCTTTTGATCTACTGTGAATTCGCCAATATTCATTCCCCAAACAGAGATTTGATATTTAGCTGAACCTTCAAAAGGCTGAGCTGCCACCGATTTAAAAAAAAGGAACATTACAATCAATCCCATCATATATTTTTCTATAGTCATATCATTTTGATTTATTCAAATAGCCTTATTGCATGACAGAGTAATTACCTAATACATAGGTCTGTATTGTACTACATCTCTGTTAGATTATATAGCTTTAGGATTCAATGATTTTCTATACTTTCTGTCAAAAATCTTTTGGGTTAGTAAATCCAATTCACTATCGTATTGAATCATTATTTTCCTATATTCTTCATCTTTTAAAGCATCTTCGGCCTCTTTATCCGTTCCCTTCGCATCTGTTGTCAGAATGTTTTGTCGAAAATTGTCGTAATTATCACGGATAGAACATGGCATCATTAAATATTCTCCCTGATGGCTTGTTTTTGCAAAACCTTTGTCCTTTTGCCACCTTCTGCCGTTTTTGAAGAATTCAGATTGAAGAGCATCCGCCAATGTTCCTCCCTTTGCATAAATATCGTGAATCGTGTCAACGTAATATGGAACAAAAACACATGGAGTAATTTTCCCGTCAAAATCAATGTAGAAATATCCATTCCATCTGCCATAAGCCAAACACCCTGTACAAAGAGATGACGAATTCCAGAAATCGGCCATCGGATAACGTAAGGTTCGCGCGACATATTCCCATTTTTTGTAAAGCTCAACCCGCTGCTTGGGAGTAATCATCAAATCCATTACATCTTTGCCTTTACCTATAGGCATTAGCTGAAATTGCCACATGTGAGTTGCGCCCATTTCTTCGAAATAATATTTATAGAATTCATCAGTAAGCAGAATTTCATAATTTTTTGACGTTGCAGTTACCGATATACCAAATGGAACACCTGCAGCTCTCAGATTTTCAAGAGCTTCCCTAATCTTTTTATGTACACCTTCCCCTCGCCTTTCGTCTGTTTCTTGTTCATAGCCCTCAACAGAAATAAGGGGAACAACATTTCCCAGCGTTGCCAGTTTCTTTGCTATTTTTTGATTTATTAATGTGCCATTTGTATACATGAGGAAGAACATATCCTTAAATTCATCAAAAATGTCAATTATGGTTTTACCCTGACTTTGATACATTAATGGTTCTCCTCCACTAATGGTTATAAAACGACTACCCAATATATCATGAGCATCCTTAACGATACGTCTTGTTAGTTCGAAATCAAGATGTGTACTTTTTCCAGGACTGCATGAAGCATAACAACCAACACATTCCAGATTACACGCTTTTTCTGGAGATAATACCAGAAACTTTGGGGGATATTCACCATATTTTTTCTCGTACTCATATTTTATGTCGGTTAAATGTGCTTTCCGATTAATTTTAAATGAATCGCTCATAAATACTTTCACCATTCTGAGAGCCACATCTTTACTAATAAATTTGCGATCTAAACATTTGCTTACCTGTCTGACAACAGAACTAACGAAGTAATAACGGTCAAGCTTTTCTTCGTGAAAAAGGAGTGATTGATCATTAAGGATTGATTCGCGAATTTGCTCTTCCAACTTTTTAACGGCTATATATCTAACCGTTCTGTTAGATATAGCATTATTTACTGCCGCATTTACAAGATTGTTTTTTAAGCTTTTCATAACTATTAAAATCTAATTACGATTATTTTCTGTTTTAAAAATACATACCGAAGTTGGCCGAAAAAGTGGGTTTATCAGTTGACCCGGAATATCCCATTGTCACATCCAACGGCCCCAACATTGTTTTTAATGAATATCTGATGCCCCCGCCATAAATAGCTTCAACTCCTTCCCGAAATATCATATCGGTATCTTGCCACATTCCGTTAAGTAACAACGAAACATATTGTGATTTGGCAATTTTCATCCTGAGCCCAATTAAGCTTATGTATGTGTACCTTTCGGTAATACTTACAGCCGGTATTCCAACGAAGGGTAAGTGGTAGTTAAAGTATTGCGAATAGGACTCTCCCCCCACAAGAGTATTCCGGATAACCGGGAAATCAGAATTAAACAAGGCACGCCCGTACAGGTCGAAAAGCAAGGAGGCGTTTTCATCAAGAGGTATAACATTCTTCATTTTGAACAGCGCCACCGGACTAATCTCATTTGTTTTCTTGAAGTCAGCCATAAGCGAAAATTCAGCATACAGATTGGTTCCTTTTGTGGGGAAATAGAAATCGTCCATATTGTCAAACGACAAATAAGAATAGGCATTGGTTAGAAAAAAATCGGTTTTCCCAGATGTTTCGAGGGTGTTGTTTCTGCTGAAAATGTCGCCATGGTAATATTCTTCCTGAATGCCAATTCCCAGATTAAACTTGTGCATAAATGGCTGATAGAAATAAAGAGAACCAGAGGTATAGAAAATATTCGCTTTAAAAATCTTATCACCATTGTCGAATATGTTGAAATTCTGATACTTGCCCTTAATGTTAACGCCAATGGTCGGCAAGTTCGTTTTATTCGATTCGGCGATGATACTTAAACCTGGATTTACCGACAATTCGGCACTGGTTGATAAAAGTCCAAATACATTTTTGTAGTTTTTCCGGGTTGTGTTTATCAGGATTGCCGCAGCATCGGTGGTGTTCACCTTAAAACCAACATTTTGAGTAAAAACCTTTCTGGTTGTAATATTTAAGTTCAGCGATTTCCCATTTTCAGTATCAATCAAATTATAATAAATCCGGTCAAAACCACCCAGACCATAAATCCGGTCAATAGCAGTTTTGATTTCTTCCGACGAAAAATTACCGGGAATTTCCATATTGAGAGTTGTTCTCAAAAAATCTTTAGCAAGGTGATAATTGCCGGTAAAAGTCAAGTCGGTAATGTACCATTTGTCAGGCTTAACCAACTTCCTCGATTTCTCAGGCGCATCGAGCTGATATTTAGTTTTGAGTTCGCTAATTTGGCTCTTAATTTTGAGAGTCGCTTTTTCACCTCTTAATATCAGGGAATCAGCGGCTTCGTTGGTGAAACTTGTCATGGAATAACCAGTAATATCGGGCCGGATAATCAGGTCGCATAGGCTATTGTTTATTGATTTTTTTGTACGGTCAAAAAAACCGATCATTTGATTAACAACATTATCCAGTGATTGTAGATTTTCACGATCAAAAAAATCATTCCGAATGTCAACTCCGATAATGATGTCGGCACCCATTTGCCTTGCCACATCAACAGGAAAGTTGTTGACCATACCACCATCCGCTAATAATTGTCCATTATAATCTGACGACTGAAAAGCGATAGGAATCGCCATACTTGAAAACATGGCAGTTGGTAAAAATCCGTTTTTTAGTACAACTTCCTTACCTGTTTCCAAATCTATTGCCACACAGGCAAACTGAATCGGAAATTTAGCAAAATCGGCATCAAGAGGGACATTTCCGGCCAGACCACAAAAAATGTTAATTACATTTTGCCCTTTGATAAACCCTTGAGGCAAACTGACCTTTTTGTTCCCATCGATTGGAAGTGAAAATATATACCGCTGTTTGAGCATCTGGTCGTTTTTTGACAGAAATGCTCTGGGAACATCATCTGAAAGCGTAGTCTCCCAATTGAGCGATTTAACCAACCTTTCCAACTCAGAAGCGTTGTACCCAAGCGAGTAGATTCCGCCAACCAACCCGCCCATACTTGTCCCAACAATCAGATCAATTGGAATTCCTTCTTCCTCCAGAACTTTTAGTACTCCAATGTGAGCAAATCCTTTAGCTCCGCCACCACTCAATACAAGTGCAATCTTAGGGCTTTTGACCTTTTGATCCGGTTCTTGAGCTGAACCAATAAACGAGAACCCCAGGGCAAAACTGAACGTCAGAATCTTCAGAATTGAAGCCTGAAACGATAAACTGCGCGTTAGGTCCATTAATAAAAATTATTAATTATTGATTTTTTTCTTAACTAAATCGATTGCATCACCAACCGTAGTAATCTCATTGTAATCAGATACCTTAATGTTTACCTTGAAGAAAATGTCAATATACAAGGCAAGGCAGATTAGTTGATGTTCATCAAAATCAAAGTCATCAACAAATGAGGATTCTATCTTGATTTTTTCTTTCGGAATACCCATGAACATAAATATTTGCATAAATTGTTCTTCTACAGTTTTCATTTTTCTTGATTTTTAAATCCTTTTAAAATTCATGTTTAGTTAAATGGAAGTTCTCGCTCGAAATTTTTGGTATAGCATAAATGCCAATTATATAACTTGCTAATTCCTTCCTGAATAGATATATGAGGCTTGTAATGTAGTTCCTGTTCGAGCGCCGTGGTATCGGCGTAGGTTTGATAAACATCGCCGGACTGCATCTCGACCATCTGTTTGATGGCAGTTTTGCCCGTCACATTTTCGATGGCAGCAATAAAATCGAGCAGTTGAACCGGCTTTCCGGCGCCAATGTTGTAGATTTTATATGGAATTTCACCAGCCGGTGCATGGTCAATTATTACCGATAATCCGTCAATAATATCATCGATGTAAGTGAAATCGCGCGAAAGCTTTCCGTAGTTAAAAACCTTTATCGGTTTCTGGCTTATGATCGAATCCATAAATAAAAATGGCGCCATATCGGGTCGTCCCCACGGGCCATAAACGGTAAAAAAACGAACCCCTGTGGTTGGAATATTGTACAATTTGCTGTAAGTATGGGCCATCAGTTCGTTTGCCTTTTTTGTTGAAGCATACAAACTAACCGGAGAATCAACCTTGTCCGACTCGCTGTACGGAACTTTTTTATTCATGCCGTAAACACTGCTCGAACTGGCGTACAACAAATGTTTAACCGGATAAAAACGACAGGCCTCCAGGATATTCATAAACCCGATGACGTTTGAATTGATGTAAGCGTAGGGATTGTCAATCGAGTACCTCACCCCGGCCTGGGCCGCCAAATGGCAAACCACATCAAAATGCTCATTTGCAAAAAGCTTGTCGATAAACACTTTATCCTGAAGGTCGGCTTTAATGAACCTGTAATTGGGGTTCACCGTGCTTTGTACCGGCTGGTGGTTTTTTATGAGTTCTTTCCTGATTCCATTCTCAGCCAGACGGGCATATTTCAATTCCACATCGTAATAATTGTTGATGTTGTCGATCCCGACAACCCGGTTCCCTTTTTCTCCAAAATGCATTACCGTATGAAATCCGATAAATCCGGCGGCTCCTGTTACTAAAATCTTCATAGTCTGTTTTTTTATTCTATTTCAACATAGTAGTAAATTCCTGTCTGACAGGTTTTCTTACCTTTAATAAATACCTGAATGGAGTCGTTTCGCTCTATCGCTTTGCTCCAGGTGAAAAGTATCGCCGGTCTTTTGATTGGGGAATTTGCTTTATACAAATCACATATTCTAAGCTTTTTAAGTTCCTTACCAAGATAAACATCAAGATTGATAGCCCTGGTCATTTCGCAGTAATAGTAGTTTACCCCACCTTTTTTTACCGCTGTTTCTTTTGCCTGATTGCACAACTGGCTGAGCCCGATCATTGAATTGTACTGCGACACAGCCAACGATACCGTAAAAACGGCAAGCAACATACCGGAGCCCATTGTAATTATTCCAACATTCAAATGGTGTTTATACAGGTACCTTAGTGTGAGAATTCCAGTTCCTGAAAGTATGAGGGCAGCAAAAAGCACAACGTAAGAGGAACTTAAAGCACTGATGCTGATAAAATACGGTGCAATGATTATTCCCGGTAAAGCAATGCATAGCAACCCGGCCGGAATACCCACAAGAATGTACATCCATCTGGGTGAGCCTAACTTTTTGAACCACAGTAACGAGAGATAAACGAAAAATGGAAAGGCAGGGAGCAGATACACCGCCAGTTTGGAACTGAAAAGTGATAAAATTGCAAATGTTGAAATCGTAATCGCCAAAAAGAAACGCTCCAGATCGGTTGAAACCATTCGTTTTTTTAGCCCGACCCAAAGAATCCCGATGACCAGAAACGACCACGGAGCCAGCGAATACCAAATCGTCACGAAATAATAGTAAAATGGCTCTTTGTGATGAAACGAATTCACGGCACGGTTCACCGTTTGATTAAAGAGCAGATTGTTGAGGTATTGACTTCCTCCTTCAGCATAAACTCCTGCAAACCATACCCCGCAAAGGATTATTAACACAGTCAGCGTTTTCCAGCCCCAATATCTTCCGATGGTTTTCAGTTCTTTTTTAAGGATCAGGAAAGCTACGGTTGAAACCAAAGGCACAATTATTCCCATTGGCCCTTTGGTAAATAAAGCCATGAATACAAAGATGGGAAATAGCCACGAATCGCGCGGTTTTCCTTCGCCACTGTACATCCTGAAAAAAGTGTAAAGTGCAAGAACAATAAACATGCACATCAGCATATCCATCCGGAGAACAATGGCCGTTCCGATAAAAAAGCCGCAGGTCATCAGCATCAGTTCTCCGATCAGGCGTTCCTTTTCTGAAAGGAGGTTTCCGACCCATTTGTCCATGATGTAAACCACCACCAATGCCGGAACAAACGAAAATATGCTCAGGAAAAACATGCTGTGATACCCAAAAATTGTTTTGCCCAGCATCACTATCCAAAGGTAAAGTGGCGGTTTGTCGGCGTATATCAATCCGTGGTTGAAGAATGTAAATATCGAGCCATTGTGCAGAGCCTCATCGGCAATACTCAAGTACCGAAGTTCATTACCAGGCGAAAAGTCGCGAAAAATGAAGATTGGCAGAAATGCCAATGAATACAGGAAATATCGTATGGCTTTATTATTCATATATTGGTTCATCATGCGACAGCGTTTTTAGTTCTTTCCTGGAAATAGCGATATTGCGGGTGTAGGCAATAAACCCTACCGATTGCCCCAGAATCAGTATCGGATCAACACGAATCACCCCATAACTGGCAATTATTCCGGAGCCAACCGGAAGTAACGATTCATTTCGCCGCATCGAATAAATCCACTGATACCCAAAGCGGAGGGTAAAGATGATCAGGCCTGCTGAACCCCAGATGATCAACCAGATTGGGATTTTTGAATTATTCAGGAAATTGGGAACGAAGTAATTCCCGTTTTTCAGAACGAATCCGATGGCACAAATTGGAGTGAGAAAAAGAATCGCCTGTACGACTACATTGATTTTTTTCCAAATACCATTTTCATTCAGGTTCCAGATGTAGATGTAATACAAAATCAACTGGCCCAGTAATATCGAGAAGTCGTTACGAAACCATCCGTAAATACAGAAAAGATATGAGGCAATAATGCTCAGCACCCAACAAATAGTGGGCGAAAGCACTTTTTTGGCATGCTCCGAAAGCACCCATTGCAGAAGTGTGCGCATGAAAAAGAGTACCTGCGAAATAAAACCTAACAAGTAAATCATCTATCCGATATTATTTTCTCCAATTTGGTAATTGATGTACCTTTTTTTCATCCAACGGTAGGCAAAGCAGTCGATAAACGGACCTACCAACCGGTTCCGGAGGTTGTATTTCGATTTTCCGGCTACCCGTGCGAAATGCCTTACCGGAACCTGCAATACCTTCCCGTTCTGCAACTGAATCAGGGCCGGGAAAAAGCGGTGCATCCCCGTGAATAAAGGAATGCGTTTGGCGTAGTCGGTTTTCATGATTTTCAGTGGACAACCAGTGTCAGAAACTCCATCGTTGGTCATAAACCGCCTAAAGCCATTGGCAATTTTAGAAGATGCCCTTTTCACGAACGAATCGTCGCGCTTGACCCGGTTGCCCATTACCAACTCATACTCTTCTACATAAGGAATCATCAAGTGAAAATCTTTCGGCGTAGTTTGTAAATCGGCATCGATATAACCAACGTAAGTCGACCAGGTTGCGTCAATTCCCGCTTTAAGTGCGGCGCTTAGTCCCGAATTCTTCTTCAGGCTGAGATGGTAAAAATGGTTTTTTCGACTACAAACCTCGATAATCCGATCTTTACTTTGGTCAGTCGAACAGTCGTTTACAAACAGGACACAGGCAGACAAAGACGATTTAGATACGAATTCCGAAAGCTTCTTCTCCAGCGTATAAATGTTATCCTCTTCGTTGAACACAGGCACAATTATCGTGAATTCGTAATTGGCTGTTTTGTTTATCAGCTTTATCTTGGGAGTCGGCTCTACTAAAATGGTATTTTCCTCTAATCTTTGCATTGTCATTTTTTATCTGTTTTTTGCTGAAATTCAGCTTAGGTTTCATGGTAATTCGACTTGTGAATCGGGTTGAATACACCATCTATGGTTGCTCAGAAACTGAATCCCAGGTTTTTAAAACTTCCCATTTACGCAATCCAATCGGATTGCAAATGCTTCTGAAATGATAATCAAAAACATCATCACAGCTTAAAATATATCCCTCTTCTGATTTTGATATTTGATCCAAAACATACGATTCGATAAGTAATTTGAATAAATGAGCTGCAGAATAGGGGTTAATATTTTTATTAAAATAGTTGTCGGCTTTTCCAGCAAATAAAATTTCAATTAATGTTTTTTTTATCGACTCCCTGTGTAAATCAGTAATTTCGTTGAGCAAATCAGGATAATACTTTTCTAAATCGAAATGGACACATGTTTTTATAGAGAGGATTTTAATAAATAATATATTATACAACTGAATTGTCTTTGAAATAGCATCACTATTTTCTCTTTCCAATGAATGAAGTATAGCTTTAAATCGATAGTAATCACTCATATAAATATCGTTTACAAGTTCATCTTTGCAGGAATATTGCTTATAGATCGTCTTTTTTGATATGTGCAAACTACGAGCAATGTCGTCCATTGAAATATTCCTGATCCCATATTCAGAAAAAAGATCTTGGATTGATGCTAAGTGAATATTTATATTTGATTGCATACTTGATATTTGTTTTATCGATTCTGAAAGGTTTCCAGTCAGAATAGTCTGTTAAGGCAATAATTCAACGACAATGGCATAGCTTAGGCGCTGGTTTCCCAGCGCCATAAGCTCATCCTCCAAAATTCAATGAACCAGAAAAACGATTTCATTTTCATCATCATTATAAAAACCAACTTTACCTTCACGGGCGAGCCACCCGAGTGACCGGTTGAACTCTGTTTCTTCAATTTTGCTGATTTTTAGTAATTCTGTTAACTGCATTTCGCCTTTTTCGTTGAGTTGCTGCCATATCTGTCCAGCATTTTCTCCAATTGTTTGCTTTAACATAACCAATAAATTTTAAATTAATACAAAGAGTTAAATCGTGTTATAATTCTGGAAACAATATAGTTATGTGATTACTTCTGTTTATTTATTCTTTTGTTCCGGAAAATGGTTTAATGATGTCCCTGCCCTACTACCGGAGCCGAAGCCCCGTTAGATGGCACAGGGACAATTGCTGTTTTCCGAACTTCTTTATCTTACTACTGTTGACGATTGTTCAGCAACTATATTTTAAACATACAGGAAAAGGTGGTTAAGAATATCACACTAACCAACTGAATATCTGCATATTAAAACACTAAAAATATCAAATTATATAAATCACATTATTTTTGTTCCATTCATTTAGGTGCTTGTAGTAATTATAATTCATTTGAAAATTTGATATACATGTATTTAGTTTAACGATTGGCATTTGCCATAAAAACAGTATTTAAATATTAGAATCTTCAAAAAACACATTTTTCAAAAAGGTAACATTGAATTTTTATATTTCCATTTTAATGATTAAATATTATGTTGTAATATTAGATCAAACTACTGTTACTAGAGCCTCTTCCATTGCTTCCTCTTCTTCTAAAAGAGATCCGTAAAGACGATAGCCTTTGGTACTTTCACCTCTTGTCAATTTGCTTATAAAGATTCTGCGGCGATGATGAATTGGATTAAAGCGATGCAGCCCAACATATATCATCACGATTATTCCCGAAACAATGGTATACCCGAATAATTTTTTAACAGCTAACAGAATTGATTGAATTTGGACTGTTCCGTAAAGTCCCATTCCACCTCCACGAATCAAAGCAAAACTGTCAGCTGCATCCATTTGAGTCGCTAAATTGGTTACATTTTGTATCTGTAATTTGTACATAACCCATGATAGAATAGAACCAAATAATGCCGGTCCCAAAAACGAACGGAATACCACAAGAACAGAAATGGCAGGGATTTGGTCGGCCATGCTTAAATTTTCGGTACAATAAGATGCTAATGAGATATATAAGACGCACAACCCTAATCCTTTTAGTATTGTCGGAAAAATGAAATACCCGACTTGAACCTCAGGAGCAAATAGGAGATAGATGATGAGCTGAGCCAAAAGATATGAACCAAAACCTATCAAAACTAATCCTTTGAGATTCCAATCACGTTTAAACCAGACAAAAGATACAATACCCCCAATAATAATTCCGGGGATCATCGCCAAATTGATGAGGGCTGTGACTTGAAAACTGTATTTGAGTACGCCAATCATAAACGTACTCTGCATGCTGCTGCTTCCTAAAAAAATACCCATGAGGGCAATCATAATCAACGAAGAATACACATTTTTTCGTTTAAAAGCATTCATTGACAAAAAAGGGCGTTTAAGCGTTTTTTGTATAACAATAAAACCAACTGACATCAAAAGAAATGCAGCAAGTCCCCACCTGATTACAGGAGCTTGAAACCAGCCATGAAACTTGGTATAAACCAAAATATAGTTGAGCACCATCATAATTACAGCGAACCAAATCATACTTAACCAGGAGAATTGATAAAGAGGTACTTTTTTTGATCCGCGACTGTTGTGCATAAGGATGACAGCCAATAAGGCACAAACAAGCATATAAATTACAATGAACAGATAAACATATTGCCAATTTTGATTATAGGCTAACAACGAAAAATAATAACCAAACAATTGTCCTCCAAGGATGGAAATCGGATAAAAAATCGGATAAAACCGGGTTCTGTCCATTGTTGGAGAAATGATGAAATAAATGGGTAAAATGAATTCAATCAGTCCAAACATTTTAAATACACCAATAAAGAACGATGCAAAAACAATCAAATTGGGGTCATCAGTACTGTAGCAAACCCAACTTAACAAACAAAGCAATAATAAGCTACCTACAACAATTTCTTTAGAGCGAAAATATTGCTTAGTACGAAGAAGCAAGGGCATCACCGTTGCCATTCCAATGAAGCTTGCATAATTTGCCAATGAAAAAACTTCAGGCATAGCACCCATACCACCAACCATGTCGTTAATGTTATTTACATAAACACCCGATACCACAAGCAATGGGAAAAGGGACATGAAAATCATTAACAATTGCACCGGTTTGGGAACCCAGTCATGATATAATCCGCGTTTGTACATGTTTAGTCTTTGATGATTACTTCCACATTCATACCGGCACGTAATAACCCGATGTCATCAGCCTTATTTGCTGGTGTAAACTCAATGCGCACCGGAAATCGTTGTTGTACCTTCACAAAGTTTCCGGTGGAATTATCGACAGGCACCGCCGAGTATTTTGACCCTGATGCTGCTGATATGGCGGTAACAACACCTTCGTATTTCATTCCGCTTAAAGCATCAACTTTTACAGTGATTTTTTTACCTGGCATTATGCTTCCCATCTGATTCTCACGAAAATTGGCGACCACCCATTTTTCGTTGTTTTTTACAATCGCTAGTAACTGCTGACCGGGTTGAATGAGCTGTCCTTCCTGAATTAATCTTCGACCTGCAATGCATGGGTAAGGTGCCACTATTTTGCAGTATGAAATGTTCAGATTGGCCATGTCAAGCAAAGCCTGAGTACGCTTTACTTCGGCATCGTTCAGGTCTAGCCTCTTTGACGCTTCGATCACAGATAATTGCACTGTTTTTCGTTGACTTTGCAGTGCTTCGTATTGTGCTTTGTTGGCCTCATATTCTGACTTCATTTGATCGAACTGCGCCCTTGTAACGGCTTCATCTTTTAATAGATTCGTATATCGATTATAGTTTTGTTCAATGTTGATTAATCGGGCTTTTGCTGCATCTAAATTAGCGTCGCTCACATCAAGATTATTTTTGACTGTATTAATCGACGAAAGTGTCAGTTCTTTTGTTGCCAGGGCATTCATGTATGCAGCCTCGGCCTGGGCAAGCTGTATGCGCAATTCGCGGTCATCGAGAATTACCAGTGTGTCTCCTTTTCTGAGTTGTTGATGTTCGACAAACCGAATCTCTTTAATAAAGCCTTGAACTTTGCTGTTGATTGGGTTAATGAACTCCTCGACTTGTGCATCGTTGGTATAATTATCGACACCAATGTGAAAATAGGCCCGAATTGCCCATGCTAACAGGATGGTGATGATTACAAACAATAACGTGTTTATCAGAACAATGCGTCTTTTATGTGAACCTGTTTTGTTGTTATTTTTTTTATTTGAGGTCATAATTGATAAATAATTAATTGAAAAAGATGGATGACTATCGGGAGTATTTTACAATTCACCAACGATATTTAGTAATCTATGATAAGTGAAAATGATGTTTATCTCGGCGTTGGAGTACTGAAGCTCAGACTCCAGTTTGGCATTGGTAGCATCAAGCATATCAATGAGGAGTGCCAATTGATTGAGGTATTTTTTCTCCATCATCTGATAATTTTCCCGGGCCAGCTGCATGTTCAATGTTGTCGTTTCAAGTTGTTTAAATGCTTCTATGTGTTTCAGGTAAGCTGAGTGTACCGCTAATTGGGCATTTTGTTGTTGTAATACCACTGTTTCCCGCGATTGCAATAGTTGTAATTTGCTCAATCGGATGTTTCGGGGGGCACTGTAAAGTGATGCTATGTTGAACGACAAAGCACCTCCTGCCTGCCAGCCATTCGAATACATGTCTAAAGCAGGAGTTCGTGACGTAATTGGTCGTTGCAGGCTGTTTGCAGCAAATAGGCTAAAAGAAGGCATTCGCTCAGCTTCGGAAATAGAAAGACTTTTCTGGGCTATTTCCAGATTCTTTTCAGCAGTTTTTGTATCATAATAGCCTGTTAAAGCATTGGTCTGATAGGTTTCAAAACTTTGAATTTCTGGTTTATTGGAAAGGATTGTTGTATCAGGAAGGATGAACACATTGGCAGACAACCCCACAGCGGTAGTAAGTTGTTTGTTTAGAATTTCAATATTGTCATTGATTTGTACCAGCATCAAATTCAAATTTGACAGTAACAGCTTGGTGCGAATCACGTCATTGAGTGTTACCATTCCTTGTTCGTGCATCTTTTCAATGTTCTTCAAACGGATCTCTGACAATTGAATGTTTTTCAAATAAATGCGTTGTTGATTTCTCTGTTTGAACAGTTCGAGATAGTAACTTGAAATAAGCAGTTTGATGTCTTGTTTGTTTTTTTCAAAATTAAGTGTTGCCAATTGCTGTTGCAATGAAGCCACTTCAATTGAGTTGGTCACTACGTTGCCTTTAAAGACCAATTGGTTGGCCTGAAAAATAAAGCTGTTGCCAAAGTGCGGCATCGCTGCAGTGGTTTTATTCGAAAAGTCTTTGTCGTAAATCGTTGCGTCGCCCAAATAAAACGCACTGATTGATGCGGAAATATTAGGCAATTGCTGCGATTTCGTGACAGAAACACGTTGTTGTGCTACATCAACCGAAGCAGATGATAATTTTAATGCCTGGTTGTTCTCAATGGCCAAATTAAACAGTTCATCGATGGTTAGAAGACGCTCTTCTGGTGTTTGTCCATTAACATCTACAGATGTTAACATTATTGCTATCAGTAAGATTTTTAGACTCTTAGTTTTCTTCATCATAAATTGTACTTGTGTTTTATACTTGCATGTTGAATACGACAAATATTGCGAGTGCTATTTATTTTCAAAATGTTTGATTTGCGGTAAATGATGTTCCAAATACGGATCATACACTTGATAACAATCAATTGATCTGGGCTTAACATTTTGGTGATATAGATTTTTTTGGTGCATTTAAAATTTCTCTTTATAGGTCGATGGGGTCATCTGAGTAAGCCTTTTGAAAAACTTACTAAAAGCATACTGATCGCTGAAATTCAGTTCGCGTGCCACTTGATTGATCGTAAATGAAGGGTTTGCCAGTAATATTTTTGCTTCTATCAATATGGCCTGATTGATGATTTCTCCTGCAGTAAATCCAGAAGAGGATTTACTGGTCTCAGATAAATGTTTGGGTGAGATACTCAACTGGCTGGCATAGAAACTTACAGCCCGTTCAGTTCTGAAATGGACCGTGACAAGTTTTGTAAAATTAAGCAACAAATAGTCAGACCTGCTTAATTCATTGGTTTTTATTTGGTTGTATTTCTCTGAGATGTCAGCTAAAAGATAAATAATCGATAAAAACAAGTGATGGATGAGCTCCTTTTTTACTATCCCATTTTCTGTAGAAGCCAACCGGCCACGAAGTATCTCAGAAGTACTCCAAAGCTCTTTAAATTCCAAGGGAGCAACCAAGTAGTGATTCTGAATGGTTGAAATGAAAAACGAACGGGATTCGTACCGCCTGATTTTTATAGCTGAAAACGATTCAAAATTAGGATCCAAAGTGATTACCCGCATTTGTATCTTTGGATCGACCCTTTTAAATTCATAGATTAACATGGAATTAACATGGAATACGGTAAGTGGTGTCAGTTTATAATGCGTAAGGTTATAGCTCACTTCCAAATAACCCTCTTTAATTAATAGGATAGAAGAGGTATTTGGCCGGTATGGTCTGCCAATTACCAGAAGTTGCATGATTTCCTTTTCAGTATGTATTTGAATATCCTTTAGGGTTTGCTTCTTCATATGATATTTTATTAATTAACTCAGGGACAATTGCTGTTTTCCGAACTTTATGGTGAAACATCATACTTTCCGGTTACCTGTAAATAGTTGGCCATCGCTATCTGGTAACTGCACCGCGAACTTGTCAGATTGTCATTCGAAGACTGAACCATCGCCTGTGCTTCGAGCATATCTGAAGTGGTTACCATTCCGGCTTCGTAGTTGTCCTGGCTCACTCTCAGATTTTCCTCAGCCTGCTTTACAGAAATCTCCGACAACTGAATCTGCTGAAAGGCTTCATCAAGTGTGTTGCGAGCCTGTTGCATCTGAAGCAACAGTTTCTCAGTATTATCGGTTACCATATTCCGATTTTGTTCTTCTTTAATGTGACGTTCTTTCAGCTTGTGCGAAGCTTCCCACCAGCCCGAAATCGGGATTTTTACTGAACCAAAAACCAATCCGGAGGATGTACTTTTTCCGTCCATGACGTCCATGTAAAGTCCTCCGACACCAACTCCAACCTGAGGCATATATTCGCCCCGCTGCATTTTGGTCTGGTATTTTTCGGCCTCCGAACTTTTCTGAAGCAATTGGTATTCGGCGCGGCCAGCCAATGCCTGTTCGTGGTTGGTGAAAAGCAGTTGTGGGTCCTTGTCCTGAGGAGGTTCATTTACAAAACTTATTTCAGGATTGTACAGTATACCGATGTATTGACAAAATGCCATTTGGGCCAGCTTGATTCCATTATCCAGTTTTACAAGGTTCATTTGCAGTTCATTCTGTTTCAGTTCCACTTTTAGTAAATCATTCCGGGTGATTAATCCAGCCTGAAAAGCATCTGTAACTTCTTTATGCAAAGTGTCAACCAACTTGATATACCGTTCCAGCGTTTTCATTTTTTCGCCGAGTTCAACAATTTGCCAGTATTTTCTTTCAGTTTCTATGGCAACTGCGTCTTTCGTCGAGGCCAACTGCATCTGGTTGACTTCTGTTCCCAAACTGGCAAGTTTATTCCCAGTCGAAATACGACTTCCGGCAAAAATTGGTTGAATCGCAGTTGCCATTCCGATGGTTCCCTTTTCAAGCATCGAGAGTGACAAGCCGGGGAAATAAGCAAACTGTGTTGCCGTTGCAAGATTCGCCAGGTTTCCATCATAAACAGGAAGGTTTCCGCCGGGCATATCCAGATTTAGTAAAGGTTTGTCGAAGCGGAACGATAAAGCGGTTGCTTCCACTTGTGGAAAATACTTGATAAATGCTGCTTTTTTAACTTCTTCTGAAGCGGAGACATCCAGTATCTTATTTTTCACCTGAACATTATTCTGAATTGCCAGTTTTTTGCACTGATCCAGCGTATAATTGTTTTGTGCCTGAAGAAATGGGCTCATGCCCAAAATCAGCACCATCGTCAGAATTGCAGGTTTTACAATCCTGTTGTTCGCCAAGTCCAGAATGCTTACTTTTTTCTTATTTTTATCTGTATTCCTGAAAATTAACCAGTAAGCCACCGGAAGTATAAGAACTAAAAACACCATTGAGGTTAACGTTCCGAAGCAGATTACCACACCCATAGGCGCCCATAGTGCACTTTTACTGATGATCATAGGAATCACGCCCATTGATGCTGCCATCGAAGTCAGGAAGATTGGCCGCATGCGTCGTTTGCCGGATTCAAAAGCTGCTTCCAGTGCGGTTTTCTTTCCATGATGGCGAAGCTTTTCAGCATAATCGAGCATAATAATCCCGTTACGAACTAGAATACCAATCAGGCTGACAATCCCTAAGATGGAGGTTACCCCAAAACTGAGTCCCACTACCATAACACCAAGCACTGCTCCGATTATACTCAAAGTTGATGAGGCCATAACGAGTAGTGCCAGGTTAACTTTTCGGAAATGAAACACTAAAATCAGGAATATAATAAATACGCTCATAAGCAGCGCACCTGTCATTTGTGGCAACATCTCCGAATCGGTTTCATAAGCGCCGCCATAACTTAAACTTGTTCCTTTTGGTAAAGGCTGGACATCTGCTATTTTTCTCAACGAGCGGAAAACTTTATTCAGGTTAACTCCACGTTTTACATCGCTTACTATACTTATGGTTAGTACACCGTTTCGACGGACAATTTGCCCTTGTGTCCAGTCGGGTTTTACATCGGCGATCTGGCGTAACGGAACTGAAACTCCCGGGATCAATGAATGAATGTATTCATTTTCAATATCAATGTACGAAGCTTCGTGATCGCGTTCGGCTTTCAGTTTTACTGCAACCGGATAATCCTTTTCCCATACTGTTGTCATTGGCAATCCATCAAAACGCATAGCCAGATTCGTAGCCACAATGGTTTTGGTAATCCCCAGCCGATTGGCTTCCACGGCATTAATATCAACCTGTGCTCCCGGCAACAGTTCTTCGAAATTGGTATGTACCCAGGTTAATTCCGGAACTGTCCGCATTTTGACAATAAGTGAATCAGCTACTGTTTTCAGATCGGCAATATTATTGCCTGAAATTCGTATCTCAATTGGGTTGGCTGCTTCCTGATAATCGAGCTGTTTAAAACGGACATGCGCATTCGGGAAATACCCTGCATATTTATCGGTATATTCATCAAGCAATTCTTCGGTTGCCTTGTTTGAGGGTGTATTTACAATAAACTGGGCATAATTTTTGGCTGGAAATTTAGGCGCATAAGTGGTGTGAAAACGTGGTGAACTGGTACCGATAAATGAAGTTATCGATTTTACCCGTTCATCTTTTTTCATCATTATTTCCAGACTATCAGCTACCAAATATGTTTGTTCCAACGAATTTCCCTGTGGCAAATAAATTTCAACGGCAAACTGGTTACGTTCGGCTACAGGCATTAACTGCTGGGGAATCTGAGTAAAAAGGACAATCCCAAGCAATACAGACAAAACTCCTATTCCGATAGTTATTTTCGGATGCTTAAATGCCCGTAACAACCACTTTTCGTATGTTTCCTGAATAATTTCAAGGAAATTACGGCGGCCATTCTTTCGCTGCCGTTTCGACTGTTCAAATCCGCTCTTGATGAAAGTATACTGAATGAACGGAATTAACAACATGGCAACTGCCAGGGAAATACCTAATGTGATGGTTACAGTCCAGGGAAATAGCTTGACAAAATCTTTTATCATCCCCGTTGCCGTAAATAGAAAAGGAAAGAAAGTAATACTGATTGCCAGAGTTGCTGAAAATATCGCCTTGAAGAAACCTTTTGCACTACTGATAGTTGCATTCCATCGCGACATTCCGTGATCAAGTTTTTCCATGTAACTGTCCACAATCACGATGGAATTATCCACAATCATTCCCAGGGTTACGATTAAAGCAGCCAAGGTTACCGTATTCAATTCCATACCCGATAAAAGCATAATCCCCAACGAAGCAAAAATTGAAATTGGAATCGATGTTGCTGCTACTGTTGCCACCCTAAAAGGCAGCAAAACCATAGTGACTAAAATAACAGCGATAATGGCGTAAAGCATTTCGATCAGGAACGTGGTAATGGAATCGCCCACAACCTTAGGCTGGTCGGCCACGCGTTCAATACTTACATCTTTTGGTAATTCAGACTGAAATTGCTCCAGTACTTCATGGACTTCTTTCCCGTATTGAACAATGTTATTGCCAGGCTGCATCTCCATCGAAATCAATAAACTTTTGTGCCCGTTATTGGTGATGTAACTGTCTGGTTCGGGATACTCACGAACGATTCGTGCCACATCTTTCAGTCGTATAATGTTACCGGCCGGATCGGAATAAATGATTTGTTCGGCAATATCCTGTTCGCTGTTATACGATTGCGAAATATGGATTGGAGCTATAAACTGGTCATTATCCACCGATCCGCTCATCGTCGTAAAACCCTGAGTAAACAAATTGGCCAGCAAGGTTGATGTACTTATCCCATAATTGGTAAGCTTTTCTTTTTCAAGATAAATACTGATTTGCTCCTTTTGCAGACCGTAATGACGGAGTTTTGATACCGACTCAATCCTTCGAAGCCGACTTTCCAATTCATCCTGATAACTTTCCAGTTCGCGGTATGTTTTGTGGTCCGATTCAAGGGTGATCAGCAAAGCCGAAGTATCGCCAAAATCATTATCCGAGAGCAAAGCCATCACTCCGGAAGGCAATTGCGCCTTGAAATTATTCAGTCCGTGATTCAGTTTGGCCCAAAACTCGTCGGCATTTTTGACGTCATCGTTTAAAGTCACAAAAACGATCATCATACCATCTTTCGAAATCGAATAGGTTTTTTTCTTTTTGATCTCTCCGTAACTGAATAAGTATTTTTCGACTTTTGTCGTCAATTGCTGTTCAACTTCTTCGGAACTGGCTCCCGGATATACGCCAATCACCAATCCCTGACGAATCGTGAACTGAGGAAATTCCTGCCGTGGCATCACAAAAAGTGCGTAAATGCCCAACACTACCAACAAACCGGAAATTAAAAATACAATCTGCTTGTAACGCATGGCAGATTCAACTATTCCAAGCCTTTTCATACTACCTTACTATTTGGAGGATTGTGTTCTCATTTATTTTCTGATATCCTTCGGTAATTATCAAATCGTTTGCAGCTAAACCACTACTGATGACCACACCGTTGTATTTCAATGATCCGGTTACGATTGTTTTTTTCAGGGCCTTTCCGGTATTCTGATTAGCTACAAAAACAAACTTTTCTCCATGCCCATCGGTCTGCACTGCCGACAGTGGCACAACAATCTGGTTTTCTAACGTAGGATCATCAATAGTCACTTGGCAAACCATTCCGGGTTTTAGTAGTTGCTCCGGATTATTAAGCTCGACTTTTACACGGTAGGTGTGCGAAAGCGGATTGGAAAGCACTCCTATTTCTTTTACTTCGCCTTCAAAAAGTTGGTCACCCAAAGCTGAAACACGAACCTGCGCTTTTTGTCCTTTTTTAATTCCTGCAATCTCGTTTTCAGGAACGGGAACGTTCGCGTTTACCTTTTCGATTTTAACCAGTTGAAAAACCGGGTTTCCTGGTAAAACACTCATGCCAGGCTGCAACATTCGTCTCCCTATGATTCCGCTGGCTGGCGCATAAAGTTTGCAGTCCTCCATATTTTTTTTCGATATCAGGACGGTAGAATTTGCCATAGCCAATCCGGTTTGTATTTCCACAAACTTTACCTCCGGAAGGCTACCTTTTTGGTAAACAGGTTCCAGCCGGTCGTAGGCATCTTGCGCCTGATCCTTTTTCGAAAGGGCAATATCGTAGGCATTCTGGAAATATTCGCGGTTTAGTTCTGCCAGAAGCTGTCCTTTGCTCACACTTTGGCCTTCGTCAACCAGAACTTTGTCTGCTGTCCCTGCACTTAAAAAGCTTAGGGGAATCAATACTGATTCTTCGATGGTGGCAATATATGATTGACTGTCGTTACCTGTGTTCGCCCCAATTTCCATCACCTTCACCCGAACAGCCTCGTGATTTTCTGATGGTTTATTTTGTGCTCCGGAAGTACATCCGGCCAATAGAATTGCCCCAACAGGCAACCCGATTAAAATTTGTTTCAATTGTTTCATAGCTTTTTATATTTATTATATTTGAATATTAAAACGAAATATGTATTGCAGTCGAAATAATCACAAAAAAATATTTTTAATTTTCCAGTGTCCAGTATGAGTCAATCTATTGATTAATAATCAATAAAATTGAATTCATTTAGGTGATCGTGCTATTGTTGTTGCTTTTCATGGTTTTATCAATACTGTTTTTTATGCTTTTTATAATCAAATCGTAATTTTTAAGAGTCGAATACGCAATTTCATGTCCCTCATTAATATATTCCTTTGCTGCTGATAGGGGAGATGCTTTACTAAACTTAGAGAGATGGTCCAGTTCAGGTAATAAAACATATTTTACTATCTTTCCCGTTGCCTGATAATAAAGATTAATCAGAGTTTCGACTCCAAACCTTGAAGTTTTCATTTTATTTAGAAGGGGTAAAATGTCTGTTCGTTTAACAGATCTTTCGCCTGTAAGTGATTTGAATGGATTTACCTTAAAGTTTAAGATCGTGACAAATGGCTGGCCTAAAACCATATCGGCTTCATTATTTTGAATTGGTATTATCAATTCTTTAAACGGGGTGGCCAGCTGAATTGCAGATAATTCCGTTAAATCGGCATCAATAAAAACCAGGATTTCAGATGTTGATTTCTCAATGCCGATGGCCATTGCATAACCCTTACCTTTATTTTCAGGCAAATGGACATCCATAAAATCAATTGTATCTTTACAATCAGTAATAATTCTTTTTGTATCATCGGTTGAACCATCGTTTACAACAATAATTTCATTGAAAATGCGACAACCGGAGATGGAGCATATGACATCTTTGATTGTCTTTTCCTCATTAAATGCACAGATAATTGCCGAAACTGTTTTCATATTTTATTATCGTTTAATATTTAGTTAAAGCTTTACGTGTTGCAATTGCCCCAGCCTCAATAATTTCTTCAGATTTATAAAAATGATATGGTCCATAAGAATTAATTGGTATCTGAATTAAAATATCAGGTGGATACATTTCCACTGTCATTGCTGATATTTGTTGTAACATTAGACTGCCGCATTGAGATAAAAGCGTATAATAGTTCAGCTGATTATCAATAACTTTAGGTAAAAACATGAAACCTTTTTTCATCAGGAAGGAAAAATAACTCAATTCGCTATTCTCTGGCTTTAATGAAAGTTCCTCAGATGATTCATTGATAGTTGAATAGGGTGCACTTACATCAACCGCAATTATTATATCATCTTTTCTTCTTTTAACACGGTTTATGGGAAGTGGATTGACTACTCCTCCATCAATCAATATCATACCGTCAAGCTTATATGGTTTAAAAACAGTTGGTATTGATATCGAAGCCCGAATTGCATCGAATAAACTTCCCTTTTGAAATACAACTTCCTTTTTATTTTTTATATCTGTTGCAACTGCTGTAAATGAAATTGGCAAATTTTCAATATTTTCATCCGGAACTATTTTTTTTAATTCTTTAATTACTTTATTTCCTTTAACCAGTCCATTCGCACTCAACGTAAAATCAACCATATTGAAAACCGCTTTTTTATCGAGGTTACACATCCAATCTTTATAAACCTGCAAATTACCTGATGCGTAAATACCTCCAACCAACGCTCCCATTGAAGAGCCAGCTATCGATTTTATTTCAAAACCTTGTCGTTCCAATTCTTCTATAACACCTATGTGAGCAACACCTCTTGCGCCTCCACTAGATAATACTAAGGATACTGATGGATACATATTTTAATTTTTTAATTCAAGTGAAAAATTTTCAGGATATTTTGCTGCAACCCCTTTATACATTGTATTTATTTGAAGCATTACAGTATTTAAGTTTTCTAAATCATCAATAATACCTTTAATTCCTATTTCTTTTTTTTGATAATCAAGATAACCCACAATGATCGGGACTTTTGCTTTCAATGCCATGTAATAAAAACCTTTATCCCATTTAGTAACTTTTGCAAAAGCTCCTTCTGGTGATATTATTATATGCAATGATTCTGATTTATGAATCATTTTAGCAACTTGATAAATAGCATTTTCTCCTTTTACACCGCGGACTGCCATAGATCCAAAATATTTTAAAAAGACACTCATTGGAAAATAAAAAAGCTCCTTTTTAGAAAGAAACTGATGTTTTATTCCAAGTTCATTAAAACATAGTTTACCATACAAAGCATCGTAATAGGATGTGTGAGGCGCAAAAATGATGATGCTCTTAGGAATATCAGGAAATTCACCACTGATTTTCCATCCCAATATTTCCACTAAAATAAAACCTGAAAATGTCTTCATTAGAGTATTAATTGATAATATAATAATACGATAATCGTATTTTAGTCGAAAAATGAATAAAAAAATTAAGCAAGACCTCTGATTAAAATTCCAACAAGATGATCAATCTGATCTTCCAGATCAGGTATCTTATTTTCAATAAACATATCAACTTCAATACCCCGAAGTGCACTTACAATGAGGTGGGACAGTACATTAATGTCTTTATTCCCTATGGCTGTAAATTCTCCTGAAAAAACTCCAAAAGTCAAAATTTCTTTTAAAATCTCGATTTCTTTTAAGTCAAAATGTTCACGTAATTTGAACATAAACTTGGATAGGTTTCCCTTCAATTCGCCACAAACAAGTTTGTATAAAATGGTTTTCCCCCGTATTTCATTAATATTGTTGGCAGCATAAGCGGCCAACTTTTCCTTTGCGGTTTGAGCCTCAATAACTTTCGAACGAACAGCATTAAAAACCTCATCGATTTCTTTTAATACAACGGCTTGGAACACTTCATCTTTATTAGAGAAATAATAATAAAGGGTACTTTTCCCTTTACCCAGAGCTTTGGCTATGTCTTCCATGGTTGTTTTCTGCAGTCCGTATTGCTGAAATAACAGGCTGGCTGCCTCCAAAAATTCGCTACGTATGATTTCTTCTTTAGTCATTTAAAATACGATTAGACGATTATCGTTTTGAAATGCAAATTTGAATAATTAATTCTAACAATAAGCATTTCTTCTATTAAATTTTTGCAAATTCTTTAAACCTTAAAATAACGTTGTATTTCACTCTTTTTTTGATAAAGTTTATTGACCTGCTAACTCTGCATAGTTTTAGCATCTATATTTCTTCTTCTAGAATGTTCTTGATTGGTTTTTTACTCGTGTTCATTCTACAGTAACTAATTTAAACAAAATTTAGGAAATCAATTTTACTTGTAAGGCATTCATATCATGAGAAATTTTTAGAATCAACAAACTTTGCATAAATCTGTGTCGTTTTCTGAGATGTATGTTTTAGCATTTTCGAAACAGTTTCAATTGGGAAACCATTGCTAAAGTATTTATATCGCAAAAATAAGTGGGCCACATTCATAGAATGATTTTTGTTGATTTCACATATGCCTGCCATTTCTTTCAAGGACTCATTCCTCTCTTGGTTAGAATGTATTGCAAGCAATTTTCCTTGTTTCTGTTTTGTGGAAAATCGTCATTTTCTCGTAAAATAGCCATGGCATACCATTGCCTGAATCTGAAAGCCTTTAAATAAAAATTTCATTCTCATCTACCCCTTTCGTACCACCAAATGTGCCAGACCCGGATCATTCAGCAATCGTTCCATTTCCGACTGGATAATATCCTGAACATCCTGTTTTATCTGGAGATAGTTGCGTTGCACCATCGTATTATCCAGCTTGCGGATAACCTGAATATCCTTGTAACTATCCTGTTCTTTCTTCAGAGCTGAATGATCGTTCAATATCTCACAATGGAAAGTTTTCAGTTCAATTTTACAGTCCGGATCATCAGCTACCATACCTACAAACTCCCCGGAACTGAGTGCCGAAATTTTAGAGGGTGGTACAGCGGATTCCAATTGTTTGGAGCGGCTGATCGAAGTATCGGTGCTGTTAATGGAAAGACTTTCCCGATCCTGCATAATCTTGCCAAAACGTTCTGATAATTGTTTGGCGGTATCACCTGTTACCTGTCCGGCAACGATGTTGCCGGTAATATTCATGATCACATCTGCCTGCTCCCTGCCATAATCTTTTCGAAGCTGGCTGAAATCCTGAATACCCAGGCAGGTAGCCACCTTGTTACCTCTTGCCGTAGCGATCAGGCTATCCATGTTGTTCAGGTAAATCGTCGGAAACTCATCAAAAATAAGGCTGCTTTTCTGTTTACCTTTTTTGTTTACCAATTTTACCAAACGGGTTACATACAGAGATAGTACCGCACCATAAATCTGTATTTTTTGCGGATTATTGCCCATGCACACAATCTTCGGATCATCCGGATTATTAATGTCAAGAGTAAAATCATTGCCGGATAAAACGTAGTACAATTGCGGAGATGAAAGTCTGGCCATGGCCACTTTTGCAGCAGCAATCTGACCTTCCAGTTGCTCCATCACATCATTCAGGTAAGCATTCACAAAAGGATTGATCAGCACCTCAATTTCTTTCTCTGTCCGGAGCAAAGTAAACAGACTGTCATAGTCCACCTGCATCAACTCAATGACGTGTGGCAGGGTGCAAAATTCACCATCCTTATACTTTCGTAAATACCATATCACAGCCGTCAAAAAATTGATCGGCGATTCCACGAAGAAGTCGCCCTGACGTTTGATCCATTCTCTGTTTAATCCCATCAGAATTGTACGCGCAGATTCCACCGCATCGGTAATGTCTGTCATTGCCGATGGTTCCAGTGGATTGCAGCGGTGGCTTCGGGTCAGGTCATCAAAATTGATCACATAAAAGGCTGGAGGTTTTGGATACTTATGCTTGTTTTTCAGCCATGTATTGTAAGCAATTCTGGAAAGATCATCAAACTTAAAATCATAAACGAACATGGTAAAACCTTTACGGATATGTTGTGTGATAATGTGGCGTATCACGAAATAAGATTTACCGGAACCGGGCGTCCCCAAAACCATTACTCCGCGAAATGGGTTAATGATATTGATCCAACTATTACGCATCTTATCTTTCAGTTGATAACGGGCAGGCAGGTTGATGGAATATTCGTTTTCCAGCAGGCGTTCTTCCTGTGGAAACGTCTCATTCTCCCGATTAAAAATGTCTTTATTATTGAGTCTGTTCCTGATAATCCTCGATAACAATGTACCACCGGAAAGTGAGAGCAAAAAACCAATGGAAGTAATGCCGATATACAATATTGCCAGTTCCATCGTCTTTATTTTCAACAGCAATGCTAAGTAACTTGTAAAATAAATTAGCAGGCCGGTGATGATATAAGCAAAGGCTGTTTTATGATTCAGTTTTTCGTCTTTCCTGCCTTTTGCACCCAACAGTGAGATAAACAAAAAGCCCATAGCAATGAGCTTGGATTTATGGAAGTTTCCAAACAAACCGGTTCTGAAGATATTGCCCAATATTCGGTCACTGAATTCACTGGTTAGTCCCCACTCATGGAAAGCTGCATAGCAGAAATAGTAAAAATGGATCACTAAGATTACAATGCTAATCAGCCTGGTCATATCCAGTATTTTCCTCATCGCCTGTTCGTTCTCTCCGGTCTGCATTGCCATAGCTTTAGGATTTTTTGGTATGTTATTTATCGCTATTAATTGTTATTCAGGTTTTTTCTTCTCCTCTTTTTCCTTTTCTTTTTCAACTGATATGGCAGGTAGTTCGAGGTATTTTCCGTTTGAATCAGGGCATCTAATAAATTTTCGATTTCTCTGAAAGGTGCAGCTATCTGTGGGACTTTTGGATGCGCCTTGGTTTCTGCCTCAAAGGCGGTAGCCTGAGGCTGAAGCCCAATTGGTTCCTGAGCTGAATGCGGAGGCAACTTCTGCACAGGAACTGCTTTTTGCCGGCAACGTTCCTGAATGGCTTTTGCGCTGTACTGTTTGCCCAATACACTCCCGTTGAACACACATTTGGTTTGGTGGTCAACATAGGTGATGCCATAAATGAAACCTGTATCATTTTGGCGCAGGGCAACATGAATACCCTGTTTTTCCAATGCTTTTATTAAATCCTGAAGAGTTGCCTTTTTTCCAGTTAAGAACATATCAATGGCATTCTTAATCCGCGCCTGGTGCGGCATCCGCTTTGCTTCATTTTCCTTAAACTTTTGTTCCAAAAATTTAAGGTTTGAATTGTTGAAAAACAGGCTCGCTTTGATCGGCACACCAACTGGATTTCCGTCAGCATCCAGTATCCGGTACAACAAACCGTTGTGCAGGTAAACCCTCGAATCTTCGTTGCCCCTTTCTGCAATTACATTGTATTGTTTTAGTACTGCATTTAACTCCGGAAGGCTGGTATAGCGATACTGGTTTAATACCGCTTCCAATACATTTTGTATGGCCATTTTGGTCTGCGATTTACCGTACAGTGCCTTTGCAACCGATACCGGATTTAATTGGTTCTTCTGTTTTTTTTGTGCTTCAGCATTGACCAAGCCGAACTCCTTTTCGATGGTTTTTCGTGCCTGTTCCGATTGGTTGCGGCCTATATTATTCATGTCAATCCGACTGCCATCCGGACGCACTTTAATGGATATTATGTGGATATGCGGATGCGCTGCATCATAATGCTGGTAAACCAGGTACGGTTGTTTTCCGAAGCCGATTTTCTCCATGTAAGTCTCTGCGATTTCAAGTAATTTCTCTTTGGACAAATGGCTTTCAGTAGGATGAAAATTCAGGGAAATATGTACGCTGTTTCGCTTTACGTTTTCGTTCAATTCCAACTGTTTTAGAAAACGGTTAAGCTTCATTGAAAGGCTCATTTTATCCGTATCAATTGGATAATTTCCGGCTCCTACGCACTCCGCAACTCCTTCTTTTACCTTATTCTCATTGTAGTTAAAAATACGGTGAATGGAGTGTCCTGTTTTGATTACTGTAACCATGATTCAGCTATTTTTTGAATATGCTTTTTGATCTCGTCCACCTTGTTGAAGAGTGTCTTTTTTTCAACTTCATAAGCAATCAACCAACTTCGGAACTCGGCAATCTGGTTAAGTGTATGCAGTCGTTTTACCGCCTGATTGAAGTTGTTGCCGATGTGATTCAGTTCATTTCTAAGCAGTACCATTTCTGCCATAAAATCATCTAAAGATTGGTTCCGGTAGTAACTGGTTACCGGTTTCTCAAAAAGGTTATGCCGCACATAATCGCTTAGCTTTCGGCAGGTACTCGCCTTCCATTTTCGTTCAATTTTTGCATACTCGGCGGGTGTCAGGCGTAGCCCGATGATGCGTGTCCGGTTTGAATTCTCTCTTCCCATCTTCTCTCATTTTATCGTTTTCAAACTCATTTGATCATTTCAGCATTCCCCGCCCACGAGTTCCGAGTGTGGGGCGGCAAGATTCGGTTGTTTAACAACCGGACATCTTGCCGATTGCAGGAACGTGGCAATCTCCCAGCCCTTCGAACGTCTGTAAGACCTATAAATGTCTTTAACCGCTTTCAGGCACTTCCAGATTGATTCAATTAAATTCCAGAACTACCTTAATTTTTGCCTGAAACGTTTTTTCTGCAACTTGCCAGAATTTACCATCCAGTCATTAAGGTCTTTATGTTTTTTGTATAGCTTGCTTTCATCGGTATATTTATTACTCATTGAAAGCGCGCGCCGACAGTATTTTTGTCCGGCATCATCCCTGTCCAGGTAAAGCCGAATCGACTGGTGTTGTTCCATAAATAGGCGTGCTCTTTCAAAAAAGGAAACCGAATTTAAAACCACAAAATCCTGACTGTTTTCAGGAAGGTTTTTGTGGAGAAACTGGAAGGATAAAAAATCGGTAAAACCTTCAAATACGACTGCCTCATCCGAACCATTTTTAAAGGTGGTGATATCCTTTGGCGAACTGCTTGCTTTGAAGTAAGGATTGCGGATTTCCCATCCTCCCGAATCATTTTTAAAACCGATGCCGTAGTAGGTTTTTTCGTTCAATTCATAACGAATTTCGCGACAATACTTTTGGGCAATTTCTATTGGGATATGCCTTTGTTCCACGTACCGTAATAAGGCATATGAAGTGAGTTCAAAATCGCTCAAAACTTTAATCTTAGGCTCCTGCTCATACACACTTTTCACCATCTGGGCATTTGGCTTTTGAAAAGAAAGATTACCACTTAGTTTGTCAAGCAATTCGCCAAAAGTACAGCGATGATATTCGATGCCGAAATCAATCAGGTTACCCCCTCTGCCCAGACCATGATCGTACCACCGGTTAAGTTTCCTGTTCACCTTAAATGATGGTGTTTTTTCTTCCCGAAGTGGAGATAAATACCAATAGTCATTGTTCCTGATTTTTGCTGGCTCATGACCCAATGCTGACAGGTAATTTACCATGTCCATTTCTTTGGCTTCGCTGATAGAAAGCCCTTGATTCCTGAAATCCATACCGCACATTTTCAAGTTCACTATTCAGTTTCAATGATACGAAGGTAAATAAGCGGTATGGGTTTTACCTATCCTCGCTATATTTTGACTGGGATGGTTTGAAAATGGCTCATTACTTTTATAGCGAAAATTTTGTCTAATTTAAAACGTATGACTATGCTATCAACAAATGATGTGGCCAAGGTTTATGATACCATTTTGAGTATCCCTGGCATGAACGAGATGGTGAAGATTGATTTGAAAATGTCACGTAAAAATGTATTGCTGCTCAATAGTGTTATTGAGCGTGGTCTAACAGCAAAAGATGACGAGAAATCATCCAACCTGCTTAATAATGTTCCCGAAGAAAGTTTGAAAGAACTGAGGGCAATGGCCAGTGACTGCTTACAGAAAGCCGGACTTATTGAATTAAACGAAAAGCTGAATATGCTGGGCAATAGCAAATAATAAAAAGGATCATTTAATTCAGTAAAATACTGAATTAAATGATAAAAAAAAGCCCGAAAGGGCTCTTTCTAATACATCAATCCGTCATCGGCAAAGGAGAAGTAAGAATCTTCGGTAAGTATGATATGGTCAAGAACTGTGCAGTCGAAAATCTTTAGGGTATCTGTTATTTTCCGTGTGATATCTTTATCTGCCTGGCTGGGAACAAGTCCACCGGAAGGATGATTATGTGCAAGGATTACTGATTTGGCCAAAGCTTCCACGCAGTACTTAGCAATAATGGTGGCATCGATAATTGTTCCAACAATTCCACCTTGCGAAATCTTTGCATAACCAATGGTAGTATTGTTTCGGTTCAGCAAAAGGATGAAAAAACTTTCAAAGATCCCAATATCATCCGAGTAAAAGTTGCGGATGAATTCATTGGCATCGGCTGATGTTACAATCTTTGCACATGGAAAATCTGATTTTGTTTTCTTTAAGGTGATTAGCGGAAGACTTTTTTGATATGTTTTCATTTAAGATGCTGCTGCCTTGCAGACTCTTTTTGGCATCTGGCTCGCCGGTTAATTTTGAGCCGAATACCATTGAGCAGACCGGATTCTTGTCAAGGGCGAATGTCATAAAACCTTACGTCCCCTGAGTGTGAAACAGTCGAGGGGCGTTAGGTTTTTGACCAAGCGCGAAGCGTGGCGCTGGTGGAAAGTGTGGAAGGAAAAGCCACCCTTGACTTTTCCGGAATGCGGAAATAACTTTGCGCTAAAATTGAATGAGAGTAAAAAAAACTTATAAAACAGCAGGACGGAACTGGCGAAAACATATGAACGAATAAAAAAGGGTTTTTCACCCTTTTTTGAGATTCAGGCTACACGAACAACTTTCAAGTGATCACCTCTTTTAATGTTCAGAGTCTTCTGGTAAGCCTGGTGTATTTGCCCAGTCAGGTTTTCAGATTCCAAATCAACGGATTCTACTGAGTTGAACTACTTCCAGAACTTATCAAATAACTCATTGTCTGATTCCAACTCGGATTCCTCCAGCGTGGAAAGATAAAGATTATCAAAAATGGCAACAACTTCATGGTAAGTACCAAAATCATGGTTGAAAGCTTTGATGTAATAAGAAGCCTTTGAAGCAAATTCATCAGGAACCTGATAATTTGCCTGAAGCAATTCAAGCAAAATGCGAAGTTCGATTTTCTCTTTGGTGAAATAATATAGATTGTCTAGCTGGGCAACACTATTTGAAACAACTATTAGCAAGCAAAAAAAGGGTGGCTAACTAGAACCATATTCTGCATTCATCCGCAAAATAGTATTACATTTGTTTAATTAATCAATTGATTAAATCATTCGTTTAACATGAGACAAGACAGAAATACGGAGCAAGCCATAATTGAAGCGGCACGTAAGATTTTTCAGGAGAAGGGCTTTAAAGAAACCACTATGCGCGATATAGCAGCGGAAGCTAATATTAATATGGCTATGGTACACTATTATTTCCGCTCGAAAGAAAATCTTTTCTTTCTGGTTTTGAATGAGGCATTTAGTTTGCTCGTAGAGAAGATTATTACAATTCTCACAAATGATGAGTTGGATATATTTGAAAAAATCCGGGCAATTGTAAGGGAATATATCACCTTTTTCACCGAAAAACCTTATCTACCCCAATTTTTGATGGGTGAAGTAATCCGGAATCCTGAGCGAATAGGAAAACAAATGCTAAAGAACATGAGTTTTCTGAATGTCTTCAGAACGTTTTCAGATCAATTGGAAAAGGAATATGAAAAAGGTACAATTCAGCATATTTCGGCTTTATCGTTACTTTTAAATATTATTTCATTATGCGTGTTCCCAGCAATTGTTAAGCCCATGGTTTGCGGGGCAATTAATTGTGATACTGCTCTTTTTGATCTTTTGATTGAAGATCGCAAGACGGAGGTGGCTGATTTAATCATTAAAGCTATTCAGATAAAAAAAATATAGACTGATCAAATGTTTAACTCATTTGATGCGTTTAGCAGAAGCATATAATAAACATTACGATTATTTGGGTTTATAAACAGATTAGCCGTGAAAACAGAAACATTAATTAATGATAAATTCGCTTACCTGGAAGATTTTATCAGGCGATTGCCCGACCGTTTCTCTAATTCTGGAGAAATAATATATATTGGAAGAAATGAAGTTCGAGTTATAAATATTAACGGACTTATCCTTGCGGTGAAGTATTTTAAACGATTAACACTTGCCAATAGGTATATTTATGCTACGTTCAGAAAATCGAAAGCTCGAAGAGCTTATGAGCACACAGGTTTACTTCTTGAAAAGGGAATAACTTCGCCTGAAAATGTTGCATATGTTAATTGCTACAAATATGGAATGTTGTATAAAGCTTATTACGTGAGTTTATATACAGATTACAAGCAACTTAAGGACCTGGTTGCCCTCCCCATTTCCGAAACTGAAGAGGTATTAAAGGCATTCGCCCGTTTCACATTTAAACTTCATAGAAGTGGTGTATTTCACAACGATTATACTATTTACAATGTACTCTATTCATTTACTGATGATCAATACGACTTCTCTCTTATTGACAACAACCGGATGTCGTTTACGGATTATTCGTTTAGAAAGGGAATGAAAAATCTGAAACGGTTGTCAGTACCGGTTGATATTTTGGGGATCATTGCTGCTGAGTACTCAAAAGAAGCAAATATTAATGACTATCTGACATTGAATATGATGGTGTTCTCCAGATTGAGGCAAATGGCCCATATCTCCTTTAAAAGGTGGATTAAAACACCATTGCGATGGATTACCGGTAAGAAAAACAGTTTGCCAATCAATATAAAGATAAGAGACAAACCTGTTGACTGATAGATTATTGGAGTAAATTTAAAAATAAAAGGCTAAATATGGATTTTGAATTGACAATCATCATTCCGGTATACAATGAAGAGGACAATCTTGAGCGAGTTTACCATGAGCTTAATCAATTCTTAAAATGTGCGAAAAAGAAGACCAAAGTTTTGTTTGTAAATGATGGTTCTTCGGATGGAAGTTTGATAAAGATCAAAGAGATTTGTACCCGTTCCTGGTCGTTCACATACTGCTCATTTAACCGAAATTACGGGTTAAGTGCAGCAATCAAAGCCGGGTTTGATTATTCGGATACTACATGGACCGGCTATATTGATGCCGATTTGCAAACATCACCACAAGATTTCAATGTTTTGTTAGGATATGCAGATGATTATGATCTGGTTACCGGAGTCAGGCAAAACCGCAAAGATTCTTTTGTAAAAAACCTTTCTTCGTTGATTGCTAATAGTATTCGTAGGGCATTTACCCACGATGGGATGGATGATACTGGCTGCCCATTGAAAATTGTACGAACAGATATTGCTAAGCGAATCCCTATGTTTAAAGGATTGCACCGCTTTTTGCCTGCAATGGTGATGCTCCAGAATGGAAAGGTAATTCAGATTCCGGTGCAGCATTTTTCACGTGTTGCAGGAAAGTCGAAATTCAGCCTTTGGAACCGGTTGATTGGACCATTAATGGACTGTTTTGCCTATCTATGGATGAAGAAGAAGTATATCAACTATAAGGTTGAAGAATCTAATACATTAAATTTATGAGCTATTGGTTTATTCTTGGAATTGGATTTCTTGCACAAGGATTATTCTCAAGTCGTATATTTTTGCAATGGATCATTTCCGAGAGACACAAAAAAGTTCTTACCCCCAATCTCTTCTGGGAGATCAGTTTATTCGCTTCTTTCCTGCTTTTTATTTATGGCTACCTGCGCGACGATTTTTCCATTATGCTGGGGCAGGTAATCACTTATTATATCTACATTAGAAATATGCAACTGGAACATGAATGGCAAAAGATGACTAAATTGTTGCAGATTTTTATTTACTTTTTCCCCGCCTTGATCCTGATTTATGGCTTTAATAATAATGTGATTGATAAGGCAAATCTCTTTAATAATGAGCATATTTCTTTTGCCTTGATGTTTTTGGGTGTTGCTTCACAGGTGTTATTCACTCTTCGGTTT
The DNA here is from genome assembly GCA_028683385.1 of Prolixibacteraceae bacterium. GTDB lineage: Bacteria > Bacteroidota > Bacteroidia > Bacteroidales > Prolixibacteraceae > Aquipluma. Next base: position 110,450 of record JAQUIJ010000017.1, read on the forward strand.
GTATATCAATGGTTGTATTCTGAAAAAGTAAAAGAATCTGTTCTTCCATTAGGTTTTTGGCTTTTGAGCCTTTTAGGTTCGTTACTTATTTTTATTTATGCTATTTTCAGACTTGACCCGGTTCTTCTTGCCGGTCATTTTTCAGGCATCATTATTTATTCCCGAAACATCTATATCATGAAAAAATATGGAAAGTAAAATTCAATCAATCAGACAACTTGCATTGTTGTTTTTTGTTACCGGATTATTGTTACTTTCTGGTTTGGATAAAATCGAAATCAATATCATGGAAGCCCGTAATTTTATTTCGGCGCGTGAAATGGTTCAGAATAAAGAGTATTTACTCACTACGCTAAACAACGAACCTCGTTATCAGAAACCACCATTACCAACCTGGCTAACAGCTATTTCCGGATCAATTTTCGGATTTGACTCGCTTTTTGCGTTGAGGCTCCCTGTGGTTGCGATTACTTTCATGCTGGTTTTCGCTTTTTATTATTTCTCCATAAAACTTGGATTGGACTCGAAACACAGCTTAAGAAACGGATTAATTCTTATAACGTCGTTCTACGTTTTTTTTGCCGGACGCGATAATCAATGGGATATGTACACTCATAGTTTTATGATGGTGAGCCTGCTTTTCCTCTGGAAATTGTTTAACGAAGATTCTGGTCAACTTTGGAACAGTTTGCTGTCGGGAATTTTTCTAGGTTGTTCGATCCTGAGTAAAGGCCCGGTTTCTTTTTATGCCATGTTTATGCCATTCGTTATCAGCTACGGGATTGTTTATAAAATTCCGTTCCGGCGAAAGTGGGTCTATCTGCTGAATATGTTATTGTCAGGCCTTGTTATCGGAGCTTCCTGGTATGTATATGTGCGACTGAAAGATCCTGAATCGTTTAATGCCATTACTTCCAAAGAAACATCGAACTGGGCAAGTTACGAAGTCAAGCCATTTTATTATTATTGGAGCTTTTTCTTACAAAGTGGTTTATGGGCAATTCCTTCGCTTATCACATTAACATATCCGTATTTGAAGACAAGAGTCAGCAATTTGAAAGTTTACAGGTTTGCTCTCCTTTGGACTTTGTCTGCATTAATGTTACTGTCAGCTATTCCTGAAAAAAAAGTGCGGTATTTAGTTCCTGTTCTTATTCCGCTAGCATTAACCACTGGTTTTTATATTGAATATCTGATTCGGAGTTTTAATGACAGCATGGCCAAAAGAGAAAAAAATACAGTCTATTTCTCTTTTGGATTAATTGCAATTATTGCACTTGCATTTCCAGGGGTCTTGATTTTCTTGCTAAAGGACGGCACAATGGAATACGTGATCCTTTCTGTTATTGCTTCTTGTCTGATGTATATTAGTGCCTTCCTTATAATGAAAGGTCTCCGTCATAAAAATTTTAAACAGGTATTTTATTCTTTGATAGCTGTTTTTGTGATTGTCGTGATTGCCCTAGTCCCTATGTCTAAAAAATTTATTCAAAATCCAGAATATGCTTCAGCTAGTCGTGCTAAGGCCCTTTCCGATCACTATCAGGTAAATACCTATAGTTTGTCAGGAATTGCACCCGAAATCTTATGGGATTTTGGAAAGCCAATTCCGATAATCAAACACGATGGAGACCAGGTTGTGATACCTGATGAAACTCAATTTGCGCTGTTGACCAGTGAAAGTGACTCAACTATCCTCAGAAATCAGTTTGAAAAGTACAAAATCGAAAAGATATACAAAATCAATATGTATTCCAGAAAAAACAAGAAAGGTCGTTTAATACAAGATTACTATTTGTTATCAGAACCTGAAAATTAGTTTTTATCTGTACATATTAGAATTGCACTTGATAATTCGTCCGAATAGAAATGCAGATGCTTTGAAAGTGGTATCTGCATTTTTTGTTATACTGAACGCTGTCGAATACTTCTGTATATGTTCCCCATCAATGATCTGGTCGATGTAGTAACCTTTAATCTCGATTGAAACGGCAGCATTCTAAAATATCTGCATACTGTGCAGTCGTTTGTATCGGCCATCCTGTTTAATTAATTCATCATGGGTTCCGCGCTCAACAATTTCACCTTCGTGGAAGACACAGATCAAATCAGCATTACGAACAGTTGATAAACGGTGGGCGATCACAATGGACGTGCGATTTTTCATCAGGGTTTCAAGTGCATCCTGAACTAGTCGTTCCGATTCGGTATCCAAGGCAGAGGTGGCTTCGTCGAGAATCAGTATTGGTGGGTTTTTCAGGATGGCACGGGCAATGCTTAGCCGTTGGCGCTGTCCGCCCGAAAGTTTGTTTCCCCTGTCACCAATTACTGTTGCGTAACTATTTTCAGTTTCGATGATGAAATTGTGTGCATTGGCCACTTTGGCAGCAGCAATCACTTCGGCCCTGGTTATGTTCTCAACTCCAAAAGCGATATTGTTGTATATGCTATCGTTAAACAATATGGCTTCCTGATTCACGTTGCCCATCAAATCGCGTAAATCATGCAATTTGACATCCCGAATATCAACTCCATCAATCAAAATCTGGCCACCAATCATATCGTAAAAACGCGGCAACAAATCAACGAAGGTTGTTTTTCCGCTTCCTGATTGTCCAACCAAAGCAATGGTTTTTCCTTTTGGAACTATTAATGAAACATTGTTTAAAACAGTTTTTTCTGCGTATGCAAAAGTAACGTTCCGGTATTCAATGGTGTCTTTAAGGGTGTCGATAGATTGCGCATTTGGTGCCTCTGGAATAGTAATCTCGGCCTTTAAAATTTTATCGATACGCTCCATGGAAGCTAATCCTTTCTGAATGCTGTACAACGCTGTGGTAAAAGCTTTTGCTGGATTGATAATCTGGTAAAAAATAGCAAGATAAGCTATAAATTCGGGACCTGATAGTTCACTATCTTTGCTCATTATTAAGGTTCCCCCATACCACACTACAATTATAATCACAACTGTTCCAAGCAATTCGCTCAGAGGGTGGGCCAGTTCGCGGCGGCGCATCAGGCGGTTCATGATGTGCCGGTAATCACGCAATTCAACATTGAAACGAGCGTTCATTTTCCTTTCAGCATTGAAAGCCTTAATGATCCGAAGCCCACCTAGGGTTTCTTCAACAACTGTTAATATCTCACCCATTTTATCCTGACCTTCGCGAGATACTCTTTTCAGTGATCTACCAACGCGGCCAATGATAAATCCGGCAACCGGCAATACCAACAGGATGAAAAGGGTCATACTTGGGCTCATAATCAGCATTGAACAGATCAGAACCATAATGATCACGGGGTTTTTCATGAACATATCAAGAGACGACATGATTGAATTTTCCACCTCAGTGACGTCGCCGGTTATGCGCGAAATAATATCGCCTTTTCGTTCTTCTGAAAAGAAGGGAAGGGCAAGTCTCATAATTTTATTGAATATTTGTTCGCGAATGTCTTTTACTACACCATTTCGGATGTAAACGGCCTCAATAGCACCCAGATAGTAAAATCCAACTTTCAGAAAGCTTGCAGCAATGACAAAAAGTCCAACAAAGAAAAGTGTAAGGCTAGTTCCATGAGCAACTTTAAATGCCCAGATGTAATAGTAAAAATTGTGTTTAATTGCAGCCAAATTCATTTCCCAAGGCACTAATTCTTTGATTTCTTGTGAGAGTCCGAACAAGATTTCTAGAATTGGAATTAGCATCGTTACTGAAAAAACAGCGAATAGGGCTGAAAGCAAGTTGAACAGAAAATTGAGAATTAATTGCTTTTTATATGGGGGTATAAACCTCCTTAAAATCTGAAAAAAGTCCTTCATTGGATAGTAAAATGATATCGGTAACGGCAATTAATGTGCGATATAGCTATGATTAAATTTAATTCTATATGTTGATTTTCCAGTCGTAAAGGTAGAAAAATTTTAAAAGCGTTTTGCGCAGTTTGGATACAGTGATTTTTAATTGAATATTAAAGAAATTGGATGGGAAATAGAAACGGAAAATAAAAACTTCTGCACCTGTATATCGTTTATAAAAGATATTTGGCAAATGGATGAGGTCTGTTGTTTGTTAATAATCCATATGATTGCCTCTGCCTTGCGGACTTATGTTGGCTTCCTTCATAAACTAAGGACTGGTCTGGCGCGCCTGATGAATTAAAATAAAGTAAGTTGTGATACTGCCCATTCAGGCTTTGAAAGGCATTGGCCGTTTATGATCTTTTCCATGCCTTTGCTGATCAGCCGGAACGAAATCTTGTAGCTATCGTAGAACTCGAAAATCCAGTTTCCTTCGGAATAACCTTCCTTAAAGCTGAATCGGATATCGGTACATCGTTTATGCTTTTTGTTGATACAGTCGATATGCTGAGTCAGAAACTCAACCAATGGCTTTAAATCTTCATCCGAAATAACAAATCGGTGAAACTTTTGAATCAGGCCAGCGGCTTCTTTTTCTGCATTGTTTTTCTGTGCGGTATAAACACTAACATCTAAGAAATAATAATTCATTGTGAAATGCCGCTGCCCTGCGGACTTATATCGGCATCTGGCACGCCCGTATAAATTAAAAATAGATAAGCTGATGATGGTCTAATCTCCATCCAACTGGCAACTGGGCAATGATTTCATTGTAAGACTCGGCAAGTTCGAGTAACCAGGGCGATTCCCTGATACTGTTGTCGTCTAATGAAGGGCCCAAACAGAACATGATGGCATTGAGAAGCCTATCGGTACTTGCAATATCTAATTCCATATTCATGTGAAATGCCGCTGCCCTGCGGACGGTTTGTGGCTTCTGGCACGCCATGTTGATTAATTTAATTGATTGGATGTTTCTGGTTGAGTTTCAACCTTCAGAGAACCCCAGAAATCTCTCATCTCATCCATGGATTGTATTTTCCCGTTTTTCTTCCGGTATTCGCCTTTGTGCCAGTACCAGGCAGTTTTTGGATGACTGAATATGAATCCCAGGCTTTTTAATGTTGTCCTGACAGCAAACGTATTTCCGGTTATCCAGATCCACCCGCCGATTACTTCAATATCCACACCTTGCAAAAACATGAGGCGATCCAACATCTCGCGGATTTCTTCCGAAACCTGCATCTCATATTCCTTACGTCCTTCCGAAAAATCAACATTTTCTTTAATGAATTTTTCAGATAACCGGTCGTACCTGTCGTTCAAAATCTGCATCAGTACAGTGTCACCACCTTTGTCGGGATGGTAGATAAATGCCAACCTCCGGTACTCTTTCCGAAGTTCTGTTAGCGTTGTCACATTTTCAAAAAATTTTAACATCTGATTTACCGCTGCCTTGCGGATTTATTTGGGCTTCTGGCTCGCCGATTAATTTTGAGCTGGGAACCATTGAGCAGACCGGATTCTTGTCAAGGGCGAATGTCATAATTCATCAACCCCCTTCGACTGCTTTGCGCTCAGGGAACTGTTGATGAATTTGACCAAGCACGAAGTGTGGCGAGGTGATCCGTTCATAGACTATCCGATAGGCATATCGAGGGGAAAAGGATTACCGAAGCCACCCTTGACGTTTCCGGAATGCGTAAATAACTTTGCGATAAATTGAGTGAGAGTACACCTCCTAAATTATTATTTATTGATTTGTAATTTATTACGCATAAAAAAAGAGGCTTTCGCCTCTGGAATTCATTTGAGTTGTTACGGCTTATTCCCGTAACAACTCAAATAAGCTGCATATTCAAATTTTATTAGTTCTTCTTCGAGGGTTTCGGCTGCACCTTCGAAATAAACAGAATTCAAATACTCAGTAAATGCTTCCCAAACTGAACTGTTATCCTGATTGTCTTTGGCTGATTTTAAAGTGTAAGTTCTCATGCGATAGTTTTTAAAAATTATATGCCTTTCGCCGTTGGGGCCACTTCGGAATACACAAACAGGAACGGAATACCGTTAAGCCCCGATTTGTCGGGGTAGGATATGCCGGAAATTCTTTGTGTAGCCTGCGAAGCAGTTCCGGATGGACCCTGCATCTTCGCGTATAATTTTATAAAAACAAGTAATGAAACGCTTACCTGACCAGCAAAAAAAAATATTGGAATCAGTAGTTTCGAGCATCGTGGTAAGTTTGAATCTGGAATTTCAAATAAAGTCCCATCTATTGGGCGACCAATAAAAAAGCCTTTCGGCTTTTTTGAAAGTTTTAGAATGGCAAATCATCCCCTTCCGGCACCGCTGGTTCTTTCTTCGAAGCTTTCCTGGCCTTTTTCTGCTTTTCTGGCTGTGCAGCAGGTGCATCTTCAGTGTAAACTTTGGTCTGGTAATAGCAGGTGTGTGTTCTGCCAAATTTATCAGGTGTTTTCATTTTAGCCACTTCGAAACCAAGGTATTTGATTCCTTCCTTTTCGAATATTGCTGCTTCGATACCTTCTACGGGGAGAACTACTTTTACGATTTCAAGATCAGTTACTTGAGTTCCTTTTCCAATGTAATGCTTTTCAAAAGTTGTCATAACGTAAATTTTTAAAGTTAAAATTATATGCCAGGTGAAAAGGACACGGATTTTGGCGCAATCAAGGAGGAACTGGAATACCGCCGCGCAGCTAGGATATGCCGGGAAAATCCTTGATTGAGGGGACTGAACGCCACAAACGCGTCCAACCTTTGCAGATAAATCTAACTGACATTAAAAATTAGTTATGACCTGCTTAACCCGAAAAGACATTGCGGGAAAGGCATTCGAAAGTTTAGTCTTGAAAATTGGAAGTTCTTAATTGAAGGCTAAGTGTTAACTGTTCGATTGGGATTAATACCGGTTTCTGAAGGCCAATGAATTGCTTTTATTTGGCAATCACATTATAATACCCAGATCAGTTAATGAAGATGCCTGTCCTGACTTTGGAAAAGGAGCCGAAAGGAAGATTAAACGGTGGCAAATTGCGATTGAATTTCAAAACTCAAAATCCGAAAAGGCTTATTGTTGGGGAGCAAAACCGCTTTCATAATAGAAAAAGGTTTTCCCTTTTGGAGGATTGTGTTATGTCACACTTTCTGTTTCGTGTGGGAAGGAAAAAGCAAGTGTGGTTGATGGAATGAAATGGAATCAGCCTCTCTTGCGCGGGATGCCGAGGCTGGTGTATGACAGTGGCCGGAGAGCAAATAAGGTGGGACGAAGTGGAGCGTGAGCTTGGGAAAGACGGACAGTGGAAAGCTACTGGCCGCAGGCATGGGATTGCCGCTCTGTCTGATATTTGATATTTGTCTTTGAGGAAATGGGTTTATCACGAATAAAAAATGGGCAAAACTGCCCCAGTTGTTAAGTTATCTTTTGTTTTGCCTTCTGTTTGGCTTCTGTGATTTCTTCGATTGACCAATCCACCTTTGCCATTTGATAGGTTTCATCTTCCATATCAGCAATCTTTCGGGTTAGCTGCTGAACTTCGGTTTTAGCCTGAACCAATAAACGATGCTGATACTGGATATCGTCGCCTTTTCTTTTTATCCTACCGGCTTCCGGCAGATAAGCTGTCCAGTGTTTTTCCATAATTCTGTTATTTATTCCTGTAACCAGGATGAATGTGTCTTAAAAAAGCGGATAGAACGGTAAAACTTTCTGGCTTTAGTAAGTTCGTCAATATTGAACTCCTGTTTCACTAAAAGCTTTTCGCCGGTTCGATATGCTGAAATAATGAAAGTAGAGCCGTAGAGAACCATGCTTTTATGCCGGTTAAACTTGTCTTTGCATTCTGCAAGTCCGGCAATAAAACCTTTTAAAGAAACTTCCCCCGATTGGAGGAAGTTTTCTGAAGATTTTTCGGTTGCCATAATCAGTCTTCGTTGGGTTTCATGATGAAAATGGCAGGTGACGGATCGTCGAAATCCTGTGCCTGAATCACGGCTTTGAGGGTAACCAGTCTGTTGAGTCGGTTTTCGGGAGATTCAAGCTTTTCGTTAGCTTCCCAGTTACCTTCATCGGGCAAAAAGCTGATAAAATCAAATTGTAAAAAGTTGGAAGAAACATTCCGGGCAACAAATGCGAACATGAACAGCACGTCCCAAAGGCGACCTGAAAGGTTTTGAAGCTGCTCCATACCTTTCGGAACTTCAACGTACTTGTCCCATACACCACGTGTCAGGTAAACCGGAAACTTAATTCCTGCTTCCTTTGAGGCTTCTCCGTCAACCTTTACAAGAAACCCGTCATCAACAGCTTGTTTGGTTGAATACGTGGAAACAATTTTCCATCTATTTGAATCTTTCATTGATCTTGCCGTTGCCTTACGGACTTATTTTGGCACCTGGCTCGCCGGTTAATTTTGAACCGTGAACCATTGAGCAGACCGGATTCTAGTCAAGGGCGAATGTCACAAAACCGAACGTTCCCTGAGCGCGAAGCTGTCGAGGGGCGTTCGGTTTTTGACCGAGCGCGAAGCGTGGCGAGGTGATCCGTTCCCTGAGTAGCCGATAGGCGTATCGAAGGGAAAAGGATTACCGAAGCCACCCTTGACTTTTCCGGAATGCGTAAATACCTTTGTGATAAATTAAGTGAGAGTAGTACTTATATAAATTTCATCTGGTTATAAAACTTTAAAGGAGCCTGAGACAGATAGAATATCTTTCTAAATCGTTATAGCATAAACGCAAAAACCCCAGTCTATGACCAGGGTTTTCAATTTACACCTCTATAACAACAAAAAAAGCTGCGTTAATTCTTTTTACTGTGACAAAAAAATCTAACCTAAATTTACGATAATATTTGACAAGTGCAGTTAAATGTTTTATCAATTTGTGATCAGCCAAATAACACGCTCTCTAAAACAGAGACCATCTCCTTGTGCTTCCTCGGATTATCATGTTTTAATCTTTCAATATTCTGCAATTTCCAATGAACGGCTGGTAATTCTGAGGCATTTTTGACGGATAATTTTTCCCAATCCGGGTTGCCATCCTTGAAACTCATTAAAAATTGCCGGTCGCTGTTTGTTAGTTTTGATTGGATTTGATCAACTAACTGTATTCGGGTTTGTTCATAATCGTCATAGCTAAATGGTATATTTGCCATACCTGAAAATTGAGTTTCAAAGGCTTGTCGCTGATCAATAAACATTGGACTGACTACCTCGCTGATTGGTCGCATGTGAGAAATAAGCGCAACAAGGAAACCGTCTTTTATAGCATCCGTGAAACCCTCATTATCCAAAAGAAGCCTGACATCAAACAAATCGCGGGGATGCTGCCGGTCTAATGCAGCACAAATCTTTCCTCCATAAAGTTCAGCCATAGAAACAACATGAATGGCAGCAAATCTGCCGAATGCAGATTCAACAGAATCATGAACCCGCATAAGTCTGGTTGGATGAATACTCCCTCGGGTTGTAGTATTTACCTCGATCTTAATTTGAGCGCCAGGTAACTGGCAATTGATTTTAACATCCTGTCCCTCGCGTGATGCTGCTGTTACACTGATTCTCGGAATAGATTGTTCCAAGTCCAATTTGATTCGTGCCAGTCCATCTGAAATATTCTTCAATGCCGTTTCCCGATCATCAATTGGAAGATAAGTTAAATCAATATCGACTGATAGCCTGGGCATACTTCGTACAAACAGGTTAATTGCAGTCCCGCCTTTGAGCGCGAATATTGTTTCTTTGGCAACATACGGGAGCGTTTGCAACAATAAATCAACCTGTGCTTTATATTTTTGATCGATCATAATTGAACTAATTCTTTGGATATTGTAATGCGAAATTCAGAATCATACGAACCATTACTGACAATATTGCGGTCTCCCTCTCCAAGAGTGACCGATGATAAATCAAGAAATTGAAACCATTGATGATTCGCTTTTTTCGCCATATATAAAAATAATCGTTTAACTTTTACTGAACTGCATCCTTCCAAAAGCTTCTGCAAAAAACCAGGTCTTAGATTTACCAATCCGGACATGATTTGATAAACCTCCATGACATCCAGCTTTTCCGGAGTAAGGTAAAGACATTCGAAAATTGCCCTTTCTGCTGAAGAAATGATCAATGGGAATTGTGTTTCCTGAAACTCTTCCATCCCAATCCCTTCCGGAAGAAATGATGTTTTGACATGGCTTACCGTTTCACTCCATGAATATTGTTTAAACCAAGCTGGCAATCTCGTATTCAATTGAGAAAATAAATAAACAGTCTCGGCTCCGGTGCGGATATAATGCGAAAATCCCAACATAGATAAAGCTGTTGGGCCACTAATGTAAACAGGCAGATTAGCTTGTTTTTGCAGGGAATAAAGTGCACCTTGCCAACCGACAGTTTCATTCGGGCGTTTGAATGCACCAACTCCAATCGATTCAAGCCAGCCGCTTTTTAAATACCGATGTTGCAAATCACGAGAGAATCCGTTTGCATCAAGCCATGAAGCAAGCATTATGGTTCCCGGAACATGCAAATCCAGAAGTTTCTTTAATTTTATTTCATTATTTGTACTCACAGTACAAATATCGTAATATTTTTAAAGAAACAAACGATATCCAGATTATTTTAACCTACTGCATTGTTGTTTACCTGTTCCACAATCCGAATAATCCGGAATACAATCAGGATAAAGCTTTTGAATGGTTTGATGAAAATATTGTTCCTTTAATCCGGCTAATCTGAGAACGATTGAATCGTTAAAAAAGTAGCAGTAAAATTTAATTTATCCTGAATTTAAACATAAACTACAGTCTATCAATAACTATTTCATCATCAATAATCTTTGCCTTCATTACTTCAACATGACTCATTTCTGAAGTAATTAAATCAAGTATTTCGGCGATAAAATGAGCTGGCATTTTATCGCCGATTATGATTTCCTTATATGCTTCTATCGGTAATACAACTGTTCTATCATCATTAGTTAAAGGCAAAGGACCAAACCGTGTAGTTCGATACTCTTCTTCAAAACTCCATTGTGATAATTTATGGAATATTTGTAAGTTTCTTTGCTCATCGAAATTGTGCTTTGGTGAGGGATATATTATTGGGATTTTATCCACATATTGAACTTGCCCTCCTCCACCTAAATAGTCGAACATTATTCTCGAATTAAAGCCAACAACAAAACCTTTATGATGACAGGAATAATCTTCCCACATTTTCATTAATGATGGATTGGCAGTCAGGCTTAAAATGCCAGCATGTTCATTGTAATCACGAAAAGTCTTTTGTTGATGGTCCGCGACAATCTCAGGTTGCCTTACAGCCGACTTTTTAGACCAGTCTCTTGCAAATTTCCGATGCTGTTGACGAGACCATTCCGGATTTTTATTTATTGAATCACCAAAATAATGATTGTAAATATCTTCGTCAGTCAAGAGATCCCATCGAATAGGAAATTTACAATCTAACGGATCTTCGAAGGACGAAGGAGCAGCCATAAAGACCCTTCTTTGTTTTATGATGCTTTGATGTAAAGGATTGTCCCAACAACGATATTTATAAACGGTTTCAGGAAAATCAATTTTATCTAAAGATTCGTGCATAGTGATTTTCATAATTCGATCATTTTTAACTAAATGCCTAATCTCATCAACATCTCTTTTACATCGTAGCCCTCTGCATAAATAACATTGGTCTTTTCATTTGCAATGGCAAATTTCGAAGGAAATCTATATTTGTTCTTACCTAAAAAAGGATCTTCCTGATTTGTCAATAGAACTAAATCATTGTTTTTACAGTTGGATTTGAAAAATTCAATAGACACAATTTCATTCTTTACATTATCAAAACGATCCGGTGGCAGATTTAAAATCCCCATAATCTTCTGAGCTATCATTTCTATTTGATTCTCATTGAGTGCATTGTCTCGACCGTTTAATGTGCCTAACTTTCTATCATTTATAATTTGATCTACAACTGAACTAAATCTTTTAGCAAATGATTCGTTATCAAACGAGCTAATTTCTGACTTAATTTTTGAAAGTGTTACAACTTCATCAAGATTATAATCAATCCATTCTTTGGATAAGCGATGAGTCTCGTATGCCATATTCAGGACGGTAAAGGCCTCCGGCAAAACAGATAGACCTTTATACAAATTGTATGCTTTAAGTTGATATGAAATTGTTCCCTCTAAGGACATTTTTAAGCCTTCAATATCACCTGGAATCGTATCAAGAAAAAAATAGCATAAATCTAAATTCAATGAAACTTTACCTAATCGATCATAAGCAGAAGCTAATAGAAGTTTGTTTTCATTCTTTTCAGCGAAATCATGCACTTCGTTTATTTTTCTGAAAACCCTCTCAAACGTAACGTTTATTAATTCAAGTTTTTCCTGATTATTTTTAATGAATGAAGGATGAACTCTGTCATATAATCTTCTATCATTTAACGAATTTAAAAGCTTAGGAAAGATAGCCCCAACCAGGTTATCGGTCTGAAATAATATCTGAAAGTTTTTTTGCTCGGCATTAATATCTAAATCTTCTAGTCGCGCATAAATTTCATTTGTTTTATTGTAAAGTTTTTCATCAATTTCAAGACTATGGATTGCTTCAACTAACTGAAACTGGTTAATATTTATTTCTAAATTCATGGAATTTTCAGGAGAACTTACTTTTGTTCTTAGAGCTTTCAGTTTTGCCAAAAGTTCATTATTCGTATAGTGACCTAAAAGAAAGTCGGTCCTCGATCGCTGTAGCAACAAAGCTTCCCATTCTTTTTCGGAGTAAAACTTTTTGTACCGTTCGCATAACTTAAGAAAATAATCTGCACTCAGGACATTTCCATTTTCAGTATATACAAGTGCAGCCAAATATGCCATTTGGGGTTTATCTATATATATTTTAGGTAGCTGTTCTAAATATTCAATTAATTCCGGGTATCTGCGCTCATTAAACAGAACAGGTCCTATTTTTTCAAGAGCTGAAACGATCTTCTGCGCACGATCCGCCGAATGATTAATTGAACGATTTTCTAATAGTGAGAAACCAAGATCAATCCTATTCTGAGAATCGTAAATAGCTTGTTGAATTTTTTCAAATCTCAGGCTTATGATCTTATGAATTTCACGAATACAATTATTATCTAATAAGTTATCCTCGGGGAAAGCTATTGTAACCTTATCCTGAGCCATCCACTTAGTATCCTTTCTATCAAGTAATATTTGATTAAGAATATTAGTTACAAAATCATAATATAGATTCTCCGAAGATTCATCATAAAAGACAATTAATCCAGAATAGGAAAGATCTTTATACAAATAGCCCAGTCTGCTTGTTGAAAAAGGCAAAGTAAGATAGCTCTTGCTGCCTTTATAAATAAGTTGTGCTTTTTGAGTACTTTTAATCTGAATAGGAAAAAATTGGGCAGATGCTCCATTATCTATGATTAATTCCCCATATAAATCAACCCCATAATCATCGGCGTTAACTTCACGGGTAATAAAACCATTCTTCTTTGAAAAGATCGATCTCGTTTTTAGAACTGATTCTTCGCACCTCTCAGAATTCTTATCTACATATGGTGGATCATTAAATGCCATTTATGTATCCTATTTCAGAATATTGTTTGAGAAATTATAACTCCCCTTTAAACGCCCGATCTAGCAAACTCGATTTCAGTGCTTTAAGATAAGTAAGTTTGGATTGCTGGGCTGAAAGAATTTGAAACTGCTTTTCTTCCAACCGTGAAAACCTATCTGCAAAACTATTTTGAATTTCAATTGAAGGGACTGGCACATCAATTTCGCTTAATATTTTAAGATTGATATTCTTTTGTGCAGCAGAATTCGCCTTTTTATCCAATTGTAATTGAAGTGTTTTTAAGTAATAATATAGAAATTCATTGTTCATTGAATTTGGGGTTATACCAACCACACTGTCTGGGAAGCAAGCATCAAATCCAAGTATTGCAACATCTCCAATATTGGCAGCAATAGTCAGGCAAATCGTTCCCTTATTCCAAAGTCTGCTTTGTTTTAATCCAAACTCGGAATAGCAAACTTCATACTTATCAATGTATTTATTGGCACTTCGTACATCTCCCGTTTGAATAAATGGATAGGAATCTCCAAATAACTTTTGATCATTTCGAGGGCGATGTTTTGATTTACCTCTTTCGACTTTGGCGACTTTATTTAAAGGTTCTTTTTTCCAGTCTTTCCCATTTTCAAACACTTCTTCCAGCACACTTGCCATCAATCCCTTTGTATGATTGATGTTTTCTTCGAGCAGGGCAATGCTTTTGTCGATGCAGGTAAACAGGGCATCGAGCTTGGAAACTATGCGGGTTTGCTCGGAAAGAGGGGGAAGTGGAATCTGAATCTTTTGAACTTTATTCATATCTGCTCTGGGCATTCTTGATCCAGAGCAAGTAGATTCAATTTCTTTTGTTGTATTATCAGAAAGCAACCAATATTTCAGAAATTGCCTATCTAAACCTTGTTTTACGCGAATTGGAAATATTTCGGTAGAACAATGGCCAAAAAAATCAGGAGCTAAAACCTTGCATAAATATGGTCGAAGTCTACCATATAAAACATCATCTTGAGTAAAAGAAAAAGTGGAACTTTTAACCCGTTGTGGTTGAAGTTTACCTATAAAAACAGCCGTTTTAGATTCTATATGTTCCATGCCAACGTATGGCAAATCAAATAGACCTTGCTTTTTTTGATACGCTGCAACTTCCTCTAAACGTTTTAAGAACCAACCTTTTGGCAATTTATCCATTGTACCCTTCCTCCAAAATTTGTTCTACTTCAAACATCAAGCGAGAAATTTCATTATCGTTCTTTTTGATGTGTGCCATAATTTCACGTGGTGGCAAGTGGTCAATATTGGTATTGGTGCTGGGGTTTTTGGCCGAAATGTCGGTATCTACAATATCAGTTGCTTTTATCAACCACGAATTTGCAGACAATGCTCGCGTGGCTGACAGTTCTACAAACTCCTGTAACTGTTCGTACTGTATCGGTTTGTTTTTGGTAAGTTTCTGTTCAGGGTTACATTCGTAATACCATATTTCGGTGGTTGCCCCGGTGCGGTCGAAAAACAGCACATTGGTTTTTACACCGCTGTAAGGCAGAAACACGCCTGCCGGAAGACTCAAAATGGTATGCACATTGAAATTGGCAAGCAATTCTTCCTTTACGTTTTTAAATGCATTACCAGTTTGGAACAAAACACCTTCGGGTACAACAATCGCGGCCTTTCCTCCCTTTTTCAGGCTTTTCATAAAATGCTGTAAAAACAGCAGTTCGGTGGCATTGCTCTGTATCGGAAAATTCTGCTGTATTTGTGGTTTTTCTTTCCCTCCAAACGGCGGATTGGCCACAATTATATCGTATCGGTCTTTTTCCTGTATGTCGCGAATGTTTGCTGTAAGCGTATTCTGCTTTAAAATATTTGGGCTTTCAATGCCATGCAAAATCATGTTCATCACGCCCATGGTGTATGCCAGCGGCGTTTTTTCGTTGCCAAAAAAGGTATTCTCGTGCAAAAACTGCCATTGTTCGGTCGACAGTTTGTTCCGGTACTTGTTAATGATGTAATCAAACGCTTCGATCAGGAAACCGCAACTACCGGCAGCGCCGTCGTAAACCGTTTGTCCGGGCTGTGGTGCAAGCGCTTCAACTACGGCTTTAATGACCGCCCGAGGAGTATAAAATTCACCCGAGTTACCGCCATCGTTGCCCATTCCCTGCAACAGGTTTTCGTACACATGCGACAACTCAAACAATTCGTCCTGCGACTGAAAATTAAGCGTATCAATAATATCGAGCACTTCGCGCAACGTGTGACCACTGGCAATGCGGTTATCCAGAAACTCGAAGATGTTCCCAATTTTGTATTTCACCGATTTCAGATCGCTTAGACTGTTTTTAAATCCTTTCAGGTATGGGAACAATTCCCCGTTTACAAACTGAGTCAAATCTCCTCCGGTCTTGGATGTTTTCACATCCGGCTTTCCTTCTTCTGTTTTTGGGCAGGCCCAATGGCTCCAGCGAAATTCATTGGAAATAATCCGCTCATACTTGGTATTATTGAGCAAAGCTTCGCCTTCCTTTTCCTCTTCAAAGTCGTTCAGGAATTTGAGGAACAATATCCACGAAATCTGTTCGGTATAGTGCATGGCTCCGCTGATACCATCGTCGCGGCGAAGAATATCGGTAATCCGATCTATTTTTTGTTGAAGTTCCATCTAATCAATATCTAGTTTAAGTAATTTCATTAACTTTAAATATCGTCCTTTTTTAACGAGCTCATCAAGTTTATGACCTGTATCAGATTCTATCTCGTCAATTAAACGTTTGATTACAGGTTTATCTGCTTCAACGTTCATCATTTCCTCAATTTTTATATAGATTCCTGTGGCTTTAGAATCATCTGATTCCTTATATAATTGCGTTAGGAGCTTTCTAAGTTTTTTGTAATTCATAATTAAGAGGCATATTAGTTTTGCTATAATTCATTAAAAATATCAATCAAATCTCAGATACATAGAATTGAGATATCATAACTATGTATTTTGCTTTAATCAAATTCTCCAAATTCTTCCATCTTTCGTTCTCTGCAATCATCACACATTCCAATATCATGATCATCTTTAGCTTCATATAATTCATTGCACCAGTCACAGGCTCTAAGTTCATCTGAATTCCATGCCTCTATACAAGAAAAGCAAATGAATGAATTTTCATGAATTAAAAGAGCACGAGCTCGACAATTTGGGCAATCTTCTAAAGGAAAATAACCACCATCTTTTATTTCTTCATATTCGCTTATTTCACGAATATTTTCGATGTATGCATGAGCAACATTTTCTGGTGAATCAGTATAACCACAAAAAAGACATTTCAAATTTTCATCAATTGGTAATGTATGTTGAAAGCATTCCGGACAATCCAAAATTTTAACTTTTTGAAGTTTCAATTTATCTAAATCGGACTTAAGGTTTGAATTTAATAAAGAAGTGAACTCCTCAAACCGAGTTGATTTTTTCAAAATTTCTTTGTATAAATCCTGTGATTTATCTGAATATTCTTTTATATCCAGATTTTCCCTGATTATCTCATGAATATTTGACAAAACGTTGGAAACAATACTTTTAATTGCAACATCGTTTTCTTGAAATGCAAAATGCTCTATTCTATTCCTTTTCTTTCGAATATCCCGAATATATTTCTTAGCATCTTCCGAGATTTGGATTTCAGCTATCTTTTCCAAACGATTTAGTATGGTTTCAAAGGATGCGCTTAAAAAATCACCAGTAAGTAGAGAATTGAGATTAGCACTATCTACTTTTTCAAAGATTAAAGACCAATGTTCATTGCGTAATATTTCTTTCAATAATAATTCAAGGCCAGCAGAAATATGCAAAATGGAATATTTCAATTCATGCTCATTATTTGACTCTAGTATTGGATTAAGTGAATTATTAATAAAATCCAATCCATTTTCTAACAAATCAAATTCAATTTTTCTAATTCTTTTTTTTTGACTGTCTTTCATTATCTAATTCTTTGAGATAGGTCTAATTTCCTATGAAAAAAAGAGGCTAAGGTCATAATATCTAAAGCATCATCCTCATTAATTGACCATTTTATCTTAGGGGCATGCGCGGTTGTATTTCTAAACATACCAAAGAAACCTCTTAGTAGATTTGCGAATCCCTTGTGTTCACTTTTCTCAGTTTCTGTAATCAAGTTATTTATTATTAGAGTTGGATTCGTTACAGAGAACACATAATCAATTAATTCACTACCATCTGATGTTAATCCGGATAAATCTCTGATTTTATCTGCAACGCTTTTTGTTGTTTCAAAAACAGCGTGAAAATAGTTGTCTTGAAGTAATTCAGCCTTACAAAATTTTAAAACATCAGGGTGTACATTGCGCGTTACTAATAGATTTTTTAAATGACTTGCCTTTTTCTCTGCTTCAGCAATTGTTTCAACTCTTTGTGTTTTGACAAGTCTACCTGATTCGGATATTTCAATACCAACGAAGCTAAGTCTAAGATTTAATTCGGCCCTTCTGAATTCAAATTTTTCTTTGTCATTCAAATAACGAACAGGCGCCATTGCTTTCTTTAAGAAATCCCAAATATTATTTGAACATTGATGTGTATTTTGCCAATTGGCAAACGCATTATATAACCTTTTCCATTTGGTTATTTGAGGGTCAGTGTCTGGAATTTTTGAGTCTCCTAATAATTTGGCAATTTCAGCTCCTGACAATCCTGTATTTGTATCTGCAATTACCTTGCAAATGCTTTCAATTAATTCTCCGGAAAGCTTTTGTTGGACTGTCATCTTAGCATCAGTTAATTTTGAATTTATTAGCTTGCATAAAGGTTTTCCTGCAATTTATAAAAAGCGTCAATCAGGTTTTGAGCGCTACCAAAAACCGTTGCAGCTTCTTTGGTGGTTCCCAGGTTATTGAGTTCAATGAGCGACGAAAGCCGTTCGCGTTTCAGTTCTTTGCTGCCATCGGTTTCGTAGCGTTCGAGAATAAAGCGTAAAAAATCGCGTGCTTTCAGGTTGCTAAATACCTCGAAAAAGTCATTGTCTTCTTTAACATGTTTGGCTCTCTGGCTGCGGGTGATCAAACTGCACTCGTACGAAATATGCAAAAGAACATCGAAGATATCGCTATTTTCGGCTTCAAAAATCTTTTTCAGTATGTCGAGCTGTTCTTCGTCAATTCCCGATTCAGCCAGCTTAATCAGCAAATCTTCTCGTGTTTCGGGCTTCGACCACAACTTACGCAGCTCGTCTTCGCTTTGGTATAAATCGGGTATAAAGCCGATCAGTTTTTCAAGAAACTGTAAAGTTGTCAATGGGTTCCCGCTTTCGTCAATGTAACGGGTTTCAATATCCAGCACTTTCAATTTCCGGCCATTCGAAAGTTCGATTACAATTTTTGGTGGTCGTGGTGGTCTAGGTAGCGGTGGTTCTTCGCCACCGCCGGTATTTCCTCCTCGGCCACCACCGGTGTTTCCTCCGGTTCCTGTGCCACCTTCGCCGGTTTCACCTTCGGGCAAACCGTCCCAATCAGGATCATAAAAATGGTCGGTTGCTTCTTCCGAAAAGTCGATAATGGTAAAAAAGTCTTTGCCTTCGAATAAGCGGGTGCCACGCCCAACGATCTGCTTAAATTCCACCATCGATTCAATTTCGCGAACGATGATAATGTTCCGCACGTTGCGGGCATCAACACCAGTAGTCAGCATTTGCGAGGAAGTAAGGATTACAGGAATATCGCGGTCGTTGTTTTGAAACAGTTCCAGTAAATCGCGCCCAGGTTTTCCTTCGTCACTGGTGATACGTACGCAATAATTCGGGTCGCTTACTTTTTTGAATTTATTGATGGCATCGCGCATGTTCAACGCATGGGGCTGATCGACACAAAAAACAATGGATTTATCCATCGGGTTGATGTTGTCGAGAATGGCCTGTGCAACCAGTTCGATTTGTTTTGGAATAACGATCACCCGGT
>JAQUIJ010000025.1 GCA_028683385.1 Prolixibacteraceae bacterium
GTTCAGATCAGCATAAGCGTCTGCAACTTTTCCACCTTTTACCAAAGAAAGTTCTTCAGCAGTTAAAACGTCGAAAGAGAAAGAATCAAAATTTTTTGTTTCGTTGTTCGCAAATAAAGTTTTCATTTTTTTGAGTTTTAATGATTAATACTGGTTCCTTAATTATTCTTGTTCGATGGTTTATCCCTGAATCAGGTAAAAGGTAACCCCAGTATTTAGAAAAAAAATGAAAAAATATTATTTTATTTATTTAAGTTGTTGATATTAAGCTTGTTATTTATTAGAATTATTTTTACAGATTCTAATAGACACGTAAAGCCCGATAAAAATCGAGCTTATTATGCGGGTTATATGTGATTCAATTAACTTTTAAAACCGGGATGGTTTCGAGCAAGTACCTGGTTTGAACATGAACAATTAAGGAACAAGTACTAATCGAAGGCCTAAGCCGGGCGAACAACATTAAATATTTTTAAGAACTATTAAAAACTGGTTGGGTTTTCGGAAATACCTGGTTTGAACATGAACAATTAAGGAACAAGTATTAATTGAAGACCCGAACAACAATAAGATTTTAAGAACAATTGATAATTAAAGAACCTGTATTAATCATTAAAACATATAAGGAACAAGATTGCGAACGAACTAAGAATATTATTATTCTGAATATTTTATTTTTCCAAGGATTGATTGAGCTTTTTGCTGGTAAAATCCTTCGTTTTTAGCTATCTTCTTAAATTGTTTGTATGCTTTTTTGTTTTCATTGGTTTGCAGGTAACAAAGTCCGATATACCACTCGGCCTGTTCAGTAAAAAGGTTGTCTTTGTCAATAATTACAGTTTCGTATTCTTTGATTGCATTTTGGTATTTGCCAGTTTCCTGAAGCAAGATACCTGTGTAAAAATGCCCAACCATATTGTTTTGATCTTTGCTTATCACTTCGCTGAAAAGATCCAGGGCTGCATTATAGTCTTGATTTTCAAATTTTTGCAATGCTTTTGTAAGCGTCTGGTTTGTAGTTAAGTTTGCAGAACGAACGATGCCGGTAGCTTCATATTTGTTGTAGAATTTCTGATAGATATCTTCCTGAGAAGACTGTTTGGACAAAATTCCGGTAATACCTAATAAAAGTATGATAGATGCAGCAACTGTTGATACGAGGATACGTTTAGCTTTGAATTTTCCAGTAAATGATCGTTCTGTTTGCTTGCTTGCTGCTATTTCACCTGCAATGTTTTGAAGATTGTTTCTCAACTGCATAACATCAGTTTCCGATAGAGCCAGATCGATATTTTTGATTAATTCGATCTCATCCATCAATTTCTGATTCGATGTTAATTCAGCTTCAAAAGAAGCAAGTTCTTCGTTGGAAAGCTCACTGTGAATATAGCTTTCGAGTTCTTCTATGTTTGCAGATGGCTGGAATTCAGATCTTTGTATTTTATTTAAAGAAGCCCTCAGGTTGATGATGTCGCTTTCAGCTCCTGCAAGGTCAATTTCCCTGATTAGACGTACTTCGCTGGCCAGATCAGAATTGATTGCCAATTCTTCTTCAAATTGAATTTTAAGCTTCGAATCCATCTGGTTATAGATGTAGTCTTCGACCTCTTCAACTGAATATTGGTGAGCCGGGATGCTTTGAGCAACCTGCATTAAATTAGCCCTTAAATCGAATATATCGTTTTCTTCCAGAGCATTCTGGATGTCAGCGAACAGTTCTTCTTCGAATGGACTAAATCCTGATTCTTCGTTACTTACAGAATTAGTGTCGAATTGTTCTTTATAGAACTGATGGATATTTTCCTTTCCGGCAATCTGGTGTTGATAAAGATGAATTTTAGGGAAAGAATGTCCGAAGTTGAAAATATCATCCGGATTGAATGGAGCATTGCTGCTCTTTTGTGATGAAAATTCTTCAGTTAATCCAAAGCTGAAAGAATCAAAAACGCTAATATTTTCAATAGATGCACTTTCAGTTTGATTTTGAACGATTTGGTTCAGCGTGTGACGAAGACTGATAATGTCTTGCTCGCACATAGCCTGTTCCACATCCAGATGAAGATTTACTTCTTCATTCAAGTCCGAATCGATCTCCAGTTGGATTTCAAATTCTTTTAACTCCGGTAGCGTTAATTCCGAGTTAAGGTACTTGTCTGTCTGTTCAAAATATTCTGATTTGCGTATCATTTTGTTGTTTCTTAGAGTATTATAAGGCCTGAAATGGCGTTATAAAAGTGTTCAGTCTCCTGCTGTTTTGATCCAAAAGAAAAATTTGGACAACAAGCAATTGAATGATAATAAAAGAATGAATGATTTTATCTGGAAGAAATTAGTTCAGATCAGCATAAGCGTCTGCAACTTTTCCACCTTTTACCAAAGAAAGTTCTTCAGCAGTTAAAACGTCGAAAGAGAAAGAATCAAAATTTTTTGTTTCGTTGTTCGCAAATAAAGTTTTCATTACTTTTGATTTTAATGATTAATACTGGTTCCTTAATTATTCTTGTTCGATGGTTTATCCCTGAATCAAGTAAAAGGTAACCCCAGTAATTAGAAAAAAAACTTACAAATTAGAATCGAACTCTTTTTTCAGTAATAATTATTTGTAGATAAATCAATGTGAACATGAAGAAAATATTTTTTATGATCCTTATTTATATATTTTCTTCTTCGGTCTTTGCCTTGAATAAAAGACCTATTGATCAGGATAGCCTATTGTCTCTTAAGCTTCAAAAAGATGGGATTGCTGCGGGCAGACTTGGTGATTTTGAGTTAGCACTTGATAATTTCGAGAAATTATATCGACTACGGCAGAAAATGTATGGACAGAATAGTGTTCGCTTGGCTCCTCCACTTGTTAATATCGGTATTCAGTATAAAAACCTTGGTAATTTTGATAAAGCAATAGAGTATTATAAACGGGCAGAGACATTGTGCATAAACACTATTGACGGTGATAACTTTTTACTTGGGACTGTTTATGTTAATTTAGGCAATATCTTTCGATTAGATGGCGATTATAATCAAGCATTAGAGTATCAGAAAAGCGCCTATCGTATTTTGAAAACTGATAGCGTGAAATACTATTCGAGTTTTCAAAAATCAAAATATAATATTGCGGAAATTCAATTGAAACTTGGATTTAATAAGGAAGCTATCACGTTTGCTCAATCGAATTTACAAACAATATCTCCAGATTTGAGACCACGCTTATTTGATTTAATTGCCCTGTCATATCGTAATGAAGGAGAATATAAATTCTCTGAACAAAACTATTTGAATGCAATTAATAGCTGGATTAAATTATATGGTGATGATAACATTGAATTGATATCTGAATATCTCGCTTATTCATCATTACTAATGTCCCAAAAAGAATACGAAAGGGCTCTGCTCTATTCGACTAAGGCAAAATCAATTGTTTTAAAGTTTTATGGTGAAAAAAGCACAACATATGCTGAAGTACAATCAAATTTTGGCGATTACTACTATTTGAAAAATTCTGAAGCTGGACAAATTGATGATTTTCGTACGCAAAGGAAGAAATACTTAAATGAGGCAATTCAATATTATCAAAATTCAGTTGTTTCACTTGTTGATTCTTTTCAAATCAAAGATCCCTTTGTTGAAC
Organism: Prolixibacteraceae bacterium; assembly: GCA_028683385.1. Taxonomy (GTDB): domain Bacteria; phylum Bacteroidota; class Bacteroidia; order Bacteroidales; family Prolixibacteraceae; genus Aquipluma. The sequence goes on from JAQUIJ010000025.1 coordinate 3,629, forward strand.
CTCCTTTGAAAAATGTAATTTCAGATATCCAATTGGTAGAAGTGTTTAAGAAAAAAGCTCTGTCAATGGAGAAACTTGCTGATATCTATTTATCGGAGTTCGATTATAAAAATTCGATTAAATATTATAACGCAAGTTTAAACTCACTCTCGAATGCAATAGATCTGATACACCGCCTGCAGATTGGATTTGAAAATGAGGACAGTAAATTCTTTTTGTCTCAGAATCAGGAATCAACTTTTTTAGAGGCAATAAATATTTCCTATAAATTGTATAGTCAGACTAAAAGGTTTGAGTTTATTGAGAAGGCTTTTGAATTTTCTGAAAGAAGTAAGTCCTCCAATTTACTTGCATCAGTTAAAGATGTTAAGGCTAAAGAATTTGGAGGAATTCCAGATTCATTGATGAAAAAGGAGAACATTTTAAAAGGTAATATCGCGAGTTATAACTCTTTGTTATTTGAGGAGAATCATTCTGAAAAGCCAGATTCTCAAAAGGTTAATTTGTATTCGGCAAAAATATTTAAGTATAATGAAGAATATAATCGATTGATCGATTCGTTTGAGAAGTTATTTCCCCAGTATTATGCGCTAAAATATGAAAATAAAGTTGTTGGCATTAAGGAGATACAATCTAAAATAAGTAACCGTCAATCATTTTTGGAATACTTTGTTAATGAGCCGGAAAGTAAAACCGGTAAAGGAGAAATTTATCGCTTTTTAATCACGAAGGATTCAGTAAATTTTTCAAAGGAGAGTATCGATTATTCGTTTGTAAATAACATTCAGTCAATTCATGATTTCCTGGTTAATCCCAATTACCTTTATACCAAGAAGAAGGATTTTGTGGAATATTCGGTTGCTGCTTATGGATTGTATGAAAAACTAATAAAACCTGTTGCAAAAAAGTTGAATGGTACAAGTCTGACTATTATCCCACACGATAAACTTTCATACATTCCATTTGATGCATTATTAACGCAGTTGCCTGATACAAGTGTAATGAACTTTAGAAATTTGAATTATTTGGTTCGTGATTATGCGATTAACTATAGCTATTCGGCAACTCTCTTGTATGATTATTTTGATCAGAAAAAAAGAAGTTCAAAAAGCCTTCTGGTATTTTCTCCGAAATATGATTCGCAGGAATCAAGAATCGATCCGGAGACTGCGGTTTCTTACTTTCTGAGCCCTTTGCCAGGCGCCAAAGACGAAGTAAAAGGAATATCAAAGTTTGTTTCATCAGTTTCATTTGTTGATGAGCAAGCACAGGAAAATACCTTCAAAGAAAAAGCTTCAGAATTTGATATTTTGCATTTGGCCATGCATACGATCATCAATGATAGTGTGCCGATGCTATCGAAATTGGTTTTTTCGAAACCGGATCAAAAGTCAACGGACGATGGGTATTTGAATGCCTACGAAATTTATAATATGAAACTCAATGCTCGTTTGGCTGTTTTGAGCGCGTGCGAAACTGGCACTGGTAAACTTCAAAGAGGTGAAGGAGTTATGAGTATGGCTCGCGGGTTTATTTATGCTGGATGTCCTTCTATAGTAATGACTCTATGGCAAGTTGAAGATAAATCGGGAGTGAAGATAATGGAGGACTTTTATAAATATTTGTCGAAGGGGAAACGAAAAGATGTTGCGCTTCGGATGGCAAAACTAAATCATCTGAATAACTCTGATCCTTTAACTGCCCATCCTCATTTTTGGCTCGGATATGTTAATATTGGCAATCCGGAACCTTTATATACAAGTAAGGATGTTTATTTTGTAATTTTTCTTTTTGTCACTCTTCTCTTGCTCTTGGCTGATTGGCAATTTCGAAGGAGAAGACTAAAGCGAAGAAATTAGGTCTTTTGATGTAATTCTGTGTATTTAAATTTGATCAATGTACTTAGCTGGCAAGATCTAATTAATTATCTCCACTTAAAATTTTATTGTATTCAAGGTCTTGCTTAATGCTTTTAATTAAGTATTCTTTACATTTAAACTTACGTTTCTTTGCATATTTCTCACTCTTGAATCCCATAATTTGAGCAATATTCTTGAGTGGAACTTTGTCGAAATACAACTGCAATATTTTCTGGCAATCTTTTCCTAAATTAATAAAATGCTTTTGGTATAATCTGTAGCGTTCGTTTAGATCAGCCACTTTTTCTAACCCGTCGTCATATAAATCTTCATGGTATTCATGATTGTCTTTAATCTTTTCTTTTTCAATTTTTCTTTTCTCTAGTTGTTTAAGCCAAAGGAAACGACAAACTGAGTATAGATAAGTTTCAAAAGTGCAATCCAAAACCAACTCATTGGCTTTTAGTTTTCGGAAAATAATAATAATTGCTTCTTGAAATATATCATTAGCATCATCATCATCTCCACTGTTTTTTTTGATGAAAAAATTAATCTTGGAATAGAAATTCTTATAGATATATTGTAACACAATAGTATCATTTCTTCGAATCCCATTTAACAGGTCAAGGTTTGAATAATCGATCATCGCAAAAGATTAAATTATTTAAAATGATTCAGACAGCAGAATAACTGTAAATTCATTCCGGTTTAAAAATCACTATAAAATGTTGAAAATGCAAATGTTTTTAATCGATTTTCCTTCGTAATATCTACAAATAAGGCACTTCCTATTGATTTGTTGAAATTTAGGTCCTCTCCCTATGAATCTTTTTAACAAAATTCCGATTAATTGAAGTTTGACGAAATCTTATATTTAAATATGATTAGTTGTAAGTTGTTGTAAATCAGTTGTTGTGTGGTGTTTTTTCGAAAAGGGCATTATTGGTTACTCTTTGAAATAGGAGGGATTTGAGGAAGAATTGATTTTTCAATGAAGGTATTCTTTGAAGGGAAATTTTTTAAAAACAAAAAGGTAGAACCTCTGTCCTACCTTTTCTCTCTTAAACTAACTAACCTAACTAAACCTAAACTTATGAAAAAAAATGTATTACAAATGTAGGGGTTGGCATTCAAAAATTATGAAAATAATTGTTAAATGATGTTAAAGTTATTGTGTTCTATACATTAGTCAAGTATTACTGAGCCACAAACCGGTAGGTTATTGTTCCTCGTTGTACCGATGGCGCTTTTTGATCTGAATTAAATACAGTACGTTCAGCCGCCTGAGTCGCATATACAGGCAACATGGGATCTTTTAAATTATTCGATGTCCTAGCTTCAGCTTTAATTACGTTTCCTGCCCGATCAACCTGTATGTCAACTGTAATTGAACCTCCGCTTTTGGCTAAAAATACTGGTATTGGAAGGCGGACATGAAAGCGGTTTTCAAGAAAATAGTGAATATTGCTTTTCCCCGAGTATACTGTATTTTTTATTGAATCAGGGTTTTGTCCTTCGGTAACGGCCTCAGGCATCTCAAATTTCTTAGTTTGAGGTATTTTTTTTGAAAGTTGTTTATTCACATTACTAACCATTTTTTCGGCTTCTTCAATGTCGTGTTTGTAGCTGGCATCAAAGAATTTATCTTTTTTCATGGCGTCATTTACCGCACGGTTGCTTCCCATATTCTGATCATACGTATTTTTCTGATCAGTGCTATTCTTATTGCCTTGCGTCTTTTCTGGTTCGGGAACATCAACCTTTTCAGGAGGTAAAACAAAATCAAGCAAAATAGTTTCTTCTTTTTCGGTTTTTATTTTGAAATGTAACTCTTCTATCCAAAAGCCTGTCATCAACAAGATATGAAAGATCAGGGTTCCCATAACCCCGTACATGTTTCTTCTATATAATTCTTTTATATTCAGCATTTCGTCGCAAATTTAATAAAATCGACTATTACTGAATCATGAATTTCTAGGTTGGCAAAGCTTTTTATAAATAAAAAGATAATTTTAGAATTTGGAATAGAATACATGAAAGCATGAAGATTGCATTGTTTACATTAGTTCTCCTCTCTTCGTTAACCCTTGTCGGTAAGGATATTCCTATTCAAAAAAATGACTCTTTAGACATTGCTTCATCGCATAAGGACCATAAATTATTCTACGATAGTTTGCAAATTAGAGCTTCCCGACATCGGGTAACCAGATGGCTCTATGGCACAATGATTCGTTCGGCCAGAGATTCAGGAAGTGTTAATTTTCAATCATACGAATACTATAAAAGTTTCCAGAAAAAGACTATCGGTACAATTTCAATTCGGTCGCTCAAAATATTTGGGCCTAATTTTGATGATACATTGAGGACCACCAACATTTGGATAGAAAAAGCTGCCAATACGTTACATTCTCAATCCAACTTGTATGTTATCCGGAAGAATTTATGGATTAGAGAAGGTCAACCGCTTGATCCTGACCTGATGATGGATAATGAACGACTTCTTCGAAGTTTACCTTACCTGAAAGATGTTCGGATCATCATTACCCCAAGACCGTTAAATAATGATTTGGTTGATGTTTTGATTCTTACTCAGGATGTTTTTTCGTTTGGTGTTACGGGAGGCATTGGAAGTGTAAACAAGGGAGAAGTTGGTATCTATGATAAAAATATTTTGGGTGTCGGGCATGAGGCTGGTGTTACTATTGTTGCCCATACAGACAAAGCTCCTCACATCGGGTTTGAGTCTTATTACTCTGTAAATAATATCATGGGAAATTTCATTAATTTCTCCACCGGATATGCAAACACTTATCTGCATCAGGAATTATTTATTTCTCTTCAACGTGATTTCTTGCGCCCACAATCGGTTTATGCTGGAGGGCTTATGGCAATGCGAAGTTTCAGGACAGATCGATTATATTTGAATAGCAATGTGATTAGCACAGATCCCCTGAATTATATTTATCTGGATGGGTGGTATGGCAGGCGATTAAAATTGGGAATCAGACCCAATGATAGTCGTTTTCAGATGACCCTATCGGGCCGTATCAGATATACCCATTTTTATGACCGGCCACTGCCTGATAGCAATAATAACCAGTATTTCGCCAATAGTAAATTTTATCTTGGAAGTTTAAGTTTCTCGCAACGGTCGTATGTTCGCGATTATTTGGTTTACAGCTATGGAATTACTGAAGATATACCGAAAGGTTATTTGTGCGAATTGGTTTTCGGTTACGATCACAATGAGTTTAATGATCGGTGGTATTCACATGTATTTCTGTCTACTGGTAATTTATTTAAAAATAAACCTTTTTATTTATACACATCTCTTGGGGTAGGAAGCTTTTTCAATCAATCGCGTACCGAGCAGGGAATGGCTGATTTGAAGTTCGATTTTATTTCGCCTCTTTTTCAGGTTTGGAATGTTCAGGCTCGGCAATTCATCAAATTGAACTACACTATTGGCTTTAATAGGTTCGATATTGAAAATTTGTTGTTGCAGAACGACAATGGCATCAGGGGGTTTGGAAGCCTCATTGGTAAAGGAAAGCAACGTTTGACTTTAAATGTTGAAAATGTATTCTTTCAGAAAAAAACGGTGCTTAACTTTAAGTCAGCTTTGTTTTCGTTTTTCGATGTCGGAATTGTTGGGCCATCTGAACAATCCATATTCAAGCAAAGCTATTACGCCGGTTTGGGCGTTGGCCTCCGAATCCGAAATGAAAACCTGGTCTTCAAAACGATTCAGATTCGATTAGCTTATTACCCAAATCATCCAAGCGATGTGAACTCCATCGGTTTTATTCTGGATGGAGTTTCTAAAACCCGTTTTTATAATTTTCAGCCACGTGGCCCTGAACCGCTACGCTTCGAATAATTCCTGATTTAGAGATTCTCCAGAAAATAAGTACTGATCTTTTCCATTAAGTGAATCCGATCTATTCCACGGACATTGTGTTCATGTGTTGGGTAGACAAAAAAGTCAACCTGCTTGTCTAAATCGATGCATTTCTTTAGAAATTGCATACTTTGTTGCATCACTACTGTTGGATCCTGGGCTCCGTGTATGATCATCAACTTTCCACTTAGTTTGTCCACATAATTCAGCATATTTGCATTTTTGTATCCTTCCGGATTTTCCTGTGGCGTGTCCATGTAGCGTTCTCCGTACATCACTTCATACATGCTCCAGTCGACAACGGGACCACCGGCAACAGCAACTTTAAATGTTTCAGGATATTTAAGTTTCAGGTTTAAAGTCATAAATCCGCCATAGCTCCAGCCATGCACTCCAATGCGGTTGACATCAACATAAGGGAGCGATTTCAGATAATCAATTCCTTTCATTTGGTCGGCAGTTTCAATAACTCCCAATTGACGGTGGATGACATTCTCGAATGATTTGCCTCGGTTTTCCGAACCCCTGCTATCTACTGTAAAGGCAATGTAGCCTTTCGAAGCCATGTAATATTGCCACCAACGGGCATCGTTTTGCCAGGTTTTATTTACCAGTTGAGCATGTGGACCGCCATAAACGTAAACAATTACCGGGTATTTTTTCGCCGGATCGAAGTTATTGGGTTTAATCATTCGGCAGTACAGGTCGGTTACGCCGTCTGCGGCTTTGATCGTAAAAACAGTATTTTCTCCCAGATCGAAATCTTTCAGTGTGTTTTCTGCCTGAAAAAGGGTTTGTTTGCTGTTCTTCTTTACCGAGATTAAATCGAGTTGTCCCGGATTATTTGTGCTTGTCCAGCGATCGAGAATGTTTTGCTGATCAGGAGATAGAATATCCGAATGAGTGCCCGCATCGGCAGTTAGTCTATCGGTTTTTCCTGAACGAAGATTAATTCGGTAAAAGTGGCGCTCTATCGGGCTTTCTTTGGTGGCCTCGAAAAACATATTTTCTTCTTTGGTATCAAATCCTGACAATTCGGTTACTTCCCAATCACCTTTCGTTATTTGCCCAACAATTCCGCCTTTTACAGTGCACTGGTACACATGATTCCAGCCATTCCTCCGGCTTTGATAATAAAATTTTTCCGGGTCAATCTTCGAAAAGAGAATCGGATGTACTGGCTCAACGTATTTGTCGTCAGTTTCTTCCAGGATTGTCTTGATAAATTCACCAGTAGCCGCATCGTATTGGTTCAGTTTCATGTGGTTTTGCTCGCGGTTCAGTTCCTGAATGAAAATACTTTTTTCATCCGGGCTCCAGCAAATGTTGGTCAGGTAATGATCGAGTGGTTCTCCGGTTTTCAGGAAAACGGTTTGTTTGGTTTTCAGATCGTAAATTCCCAATTTGACCTGATGGCTGGTCATTCCGGCCATTGGATATTTGATGTTTACCAATTCAGCTTCGCGAGTCATGTAATCAACCAAGGGATAGTCGCCAACCATGGTTTCATCCATGTGATAAAAAGCGAGTTTCGTTCCTGCCGGCGACCAGAATGTACCTTTATCAATCCCGAATTCGTTGCGGTGAACCGACTTTCCGTTGATGATGTGTTGGTTTTTATCGTTTGTAATTTGCTGTATTCCTGAAGTTCCAGTCGTAAAAAGATTGTTGTTTATGGTGTAGGCAAGCGTTGAGTTTGTTGTACAAAAATCTAAATTCTCAGCATCTTCTGGATATTCAATATTTTGAATGACCTTTTTGGTGTCAAGATTTAGAATCACGATTTGAGTAGCCGAACGAAACCAGATTTGGGCTGAATTGATGAACGAAAATCTTGGAAAGGTTTTGACTGCTTTCTGTCCGCTTGCTTTTAAGACAGTATTCAATTCCGAGAGCGATAGAATCTTTGTCTGATCTTTCTTCTGAATTTCCTGCTGAAGTAGCATGCTGTCTTTAACCATTACAAACCGATTTGCATCGCGCCATTTGATTTGTTCAGGCATTTGAGGTTTCAGGTTACTACTGGCGCCCAGAATTGCATCTTTCAGGCTCAATGTCTTTTGGGCACTTACACCCGAAACGATAAAAAAAAGAATCAGAAGAAATGTAAACTGCTTCATTGTGTTTTTTTTTGAAAAATAAGAATCAACAAAATAGACCAGTCATCCTGAACTTGTTTCAGGATATCAATGAATTGTATGTTAGATCCCGAAATAAATTCGGGATGACCGGAATGTCTATTGTTTTGACTATTTACTTGATATGTTGCAAATGTAAATTGAAAATCTGTTCGGAAAACAGTTATTTAACTGAATAAACTCATGATTTCTTCTTCATTAATTCCGTCGATCGGATTATTCGAGCTGATGAACTTTTCGGCCAGTGCTGATTTCCTGGATTTCAAAATCTGGATTTTTTCTTCGATCGAATCTTCAGTAATAAACCGGTAAACAAATACTTTTTTATCCTGTCCGATGCGATGGGCGCGATTAATGGCCTGATTTTCGGCTGCCGGATTCCACCACGGATCGATGATGAAAACATAGTCGGCAGATGTGAGGTTCAGTCCGACGCCACCGGCTTTTAGCGAAATCAGGAAAATATGGTTGTCCGGGTCTTCCTGAAACTGGCGGATTACTTCCTGGCGGTTCATGGTTTTCCCGGTCAGCATCGAATATTTCCAGTTTTTCGATTCAATTTTGGCCTGAAGCAATTCGAGGTGTTTTACAAACGAAGAGAATATCAGTACCTTATGGTTTTCGGCCAACAGGTTTTTCAGGTTTCTGTATATTTCGTTGAATTTACCCGATTCCATCTCGTTTTCTTTGGAGACTAGCGATGGATGATTGGCCAATTGTCGAAGTTTGGTCAACCCCTGAAGAACCACCAATGCCGACTTTTTGAGCCCGTTCGATTCAATATTTTTCAGAATGGCATTCCGGATGGCCGATTTTTCAGTATCGTAAATTTCCTTTTGATCCTCAGTCATTTCGCAATACCTGATTTGCTCGGTCATGGCCGGCAAGTCTTTGGCAACTTCCTCTTTTTTGCGCCTCAATACAAATGGATGAATCAGTTTTTGCAGTTTTTTCTGCTGTTCTTCGTCATTCTTTTTCTCAATCGGGGTTATAAATTCACGCTTGAAGTAGGGCAAACTTCCGAGCAATCCCTTGTTCAGGAAATTGAGTTGCGACCACAAGTCGGACAGCGAGTTTTCAATTGGAGTTCCCGTAATCACCAGTTTGTGTTTTGACTTTATTTCAAGGATACTTTTATAGGTTTTCGACGACGAATTTTTGATGTTCTGGCTCTCGTCCAAAATCAAGTACCAGAAATCGAACGAACGAAGCATTTCGGCATCGTTTCTCATCGTTCCGTAAGTGGTTAGGATGACGTCGTAATAGCCAATGGTTTGCGCCATTTTGTTCGATTTATTCCGGAGGCCGCCAACATGTTTATAAACCTTGAGCGAAGGGGCAAATTTCCGGATTTCATTTTCCCAATTGTGAATCAGCGAAGTTGGCATAACAATCAACGAGGCAGGTTGCAATGAAGCGCCTGTTTCAGGCTGATCGAAAAGCGAAAATTGCAATTGGTTGCCTTTCTCCGGAACAACGATCTGCGATTTGGCTTTCTTGATTTTAAGCAGAAGGGTCAACGCCTGCAAAGTTTTTCCCAAACCCATATCATCGGCCAGACAGCCGCCCAATTGGTTTTCGTACAAATGGTACATCCACGAAAAACCTTCTTTCTGGTAGTTTCTCAGCTCGGCTTTTAAGTCATTCGGAAGTTCCACCGGATTGCCGAAGCTCGTAGTTATTTCTTCCAGTTTGTCGAAGTAATTCCGGTCAATTCCTTTTACGTTATCCTGAAGAAGCTGAAAATGATGCTTCTTGAGTTTCAGAATATTGCCATCGGTTTTGGCAAATGGGAATATTTCGCGATACGACGAAAACCATTCGAGTGGCAAAACTGCAATTTCACCCGATGGAAGTTCAAATTCGCGAATGCCATTTAAAATGTGTTTCCGTAACCTGATAAACGGGATTTGGAACGAACCAAATTTAACGATGGCATAAATGTCGAACCAGTCTTCGTCGCTTTTAATTTGAATATCGAGGATTTGAGTACCGGTATAATATTTTTTACTGAGTTTGTTTTGCTGAATCAGAAACCCTTGTTTTTCCAGTGTTTCCCGGTTTTTCGATAACCACAACACGGGGCTGTAATAATTATCGGTTTCATCATCATCTTTTGGGTTCCAAAAACCATTTTTGTATTTCAAATCCAGTTTCTTCAGGAATCCAAGCTGCTCTTCCTCCCATTCATGGTTACGCACAAATTTTCGGAAGGAATAGTTGTCATGTTTCATTTCAAGGCTGACAAATACATCTGATACGGCATCGGCCAGATATAAACTATTGTCGTATCTGAATTTAACGATGATGGTTGGTCGCAAGGCCAAATCCTGCTCAAGCGAAAGAATGGTTTTTCGTGGCGGACTGCTTTCGATAATTTCAAAACCGGTAGCTTTTACTTCCGATTCCTTGATGGTATTCAGCACAAATGACTGGTAATACTTGTCTTCGGCTTGCCGTGGAATCCAAACCGATTCTTTCGTCAGAAAAGGAACGATCTTTTTTCCTGAAAGCTTATTGAAAATATAGAGTTTGTTCAGGTACACAAAGCAGCAGGGTAGGGTAGTGACCATTCGGAGCGTTTTGTGAAAAATCTCCACCGGATTGCCTTCATGACTGATTTTTAGTCGGTATCTCGTACCATTTTCATTTCTGTAAAAATGAAACACACTTTCCGAAAAACTCTGATTGATTTGGATAACATCTTCGTCGTATAGGCTCGAATATTTGGCCTGCTTGGAAAACAGTCTGGTTTTGCCTTTCATCAACAGCAAGATACAACGGTACATGTATTTGTCGATGAAAGGACTGATGTGGTTCTGAAACAGATCAGTATCCAGGTTCTGGAAAAAGTTTGGCTCTTTCTTTTTCGAGAATTTCTTTACCAGGTTTTCATCGCTATAATTTTCAATCAACTTGAGCAGTTCCAGTTCCGATTCATTTAATTCGACTTCACCACTTTTATAGTCGCGCAACTTAACTGTCTTTTTTACAGTGAAGTACGAACGTTCTTCTTCAATTAGCATGGGAACAAAAATGTTCCCAACTGCACGATGTTCGGTCAAAGCGATAATAAATTCCTGAGCCAATTTGATTTAAGTTATTGATTATGAAACTTCCTGAATCACTTTCAAAAGTTAACTTTCAGGGATAAACAAAAGGTTAAAGGTACGACATTCCGGTTTTATAACGAACATTTATTTTCTCTGGAAGACGAGTATTTAACTTTGCTACACAAGAATGGGTCGTTTCTTAACAGTTATTTAAGATTGCGGATTAATTGAGTTAACCTTCCAAAAAAGAATACCTTTTTGGAAAATATTCTTTGCACATTGCTATTTTTGGTGCACATTTCAAAAATCTAATTAAAAACTAATTCAATGAACCAGATAGTAGAGAAGGTTCTTTTTTCAGAAAAAGTAGCCAAGTTTGTTGTTGATGCTCCGCGAATAGCCAAGTCGCGTAAGCCTGGTCATTTTGTGATCTTGCGTGTTGATGAAAAGGGGGAGAGGATTCCACTGACCATTGCTGGTGCTGATCCGGTAAAAGGAACAATTGTACTGGTGGTTCAGAAAATGGGTGTTAGTTCGGCCAAGCTTTTTGAGCTTGAGGTTGGAGATTCTATTCTCGATTTAGTTGGTCCTTTGGGTAAAGCAACTCATATTCATCAGGCGGGCACTGTCCTTGCCTGTGGTGGTGGTGTAGGCGTTGCACCGATGCTCCCGATTGTTGAAGGTTTCAAAAAAGCTGGGAATCGGGTGATCTCCATAATCGCTGCACGTAATAAAGACCTGATTATTTTGGAAGACGAAATCCGTCAATGGTCAGACGAAACAATCGTGATGACTGATGATGGATCGTATGGAACTAAAGGACTTGTAACTGCCGGAGCCGAGATGATTATTCAGCGCGAAAAAGTGAACGAATGCATTGCCATTGGCCCTGCTGTGATGATGAAATTTACTTCGTTGTTGACCAAAAAGTATGAAATTCCAACTCAGGCCAGTTTAAATGCCATTATGGTCGACGGAACCGGAATGTGTGGCGCATGTCGCGTAAGCGTTGGCGGAAATACCTACTTTACTTGTATCGACGGACCTGAATTTGATGCTCACCAGATTGATTTTGATGAGTTGATCATGCGTCTGGGTGGATATTCCAACGAAGAAAAACTTGCTTACGAGCGGTATGTATAACCTAAATTAAACTTAACGAAATGTCAACAAACAAAGAATATATTCAGATCGAACGAGAAAAAGAGTGGCGCGTCGAACTGAGAAAAACCATTGCCAATAAAGAGCGTACCGCTAAGGAGAGGGTTCGCATGCCTGAGATGGATCCGCAGGAACGCATCAAATACCAGGATCGGGAAGTGAATATCGGTCTGTCGGCCGATCAGGCTCAGGGAGAAGCTACCAGATGTCTGGATTGTGCGAATCCAACTTGTATCGAAGGTTGCCCGGTGAGCATTAACATTCCAAAATTTGTCAAATATATTGAAGCTGGAAAATTTCTGGATGCCGCCAAGACATTAAAAGAAACTTCGGCACTCCCGGCAGTTTGCGGTCGCGTTTGTCCTCAGGAAAAACAGTGCGAAGCCAGTTGTTTCTATACCCAGAAAATGAAAAAAGATCCGGTAGCTATCGGTCATTTGGAACGTTTTGCTGCCGATTACGAACGCGAAAGCGGTTTTATGTCGGTTCCTGAAGTTGCACCTGCAAATGGCATTAAAATAGCTGCAATTGGTTCAGGTCCGGCCTCGCTCTCTTTTGCCGGCGACATGATTAAATTGGGTTACGATGTGACTGTTTTTGAAGCGCTGCACGAAATTGGCGGTGTATTAAAATATGGTATTCCTGAATTCCGTCTTCCAAACAAAATTGTGGACGTTGAATTGGATAACCTGCAGAAAATGGGAGTGAAGTTTGTTCGCAACTTTATTGTTGGGAAAACGGCCAGCTTCGACGATTTAAAAGAAGAAGGTTTTGAAGCCTTTTTCGTGGCCAGTGGTGCAGGTCTTCCTCGTTTCATGAATATTCCGGGAGAAAATTACAACGGAATTCTTTCGTCGAACGAATACCTGACTCGCGTAAACCTGATGAATGCAGCCAAAGATGAATTTGACACTCCGGTTATTAAAGGAAAAACGGTTGCCGTAATTGGTGGCGGAAATACTGCCATGGATTCGGTTCGTACGGCCAAACGCTTAGGCGCCGAACGGGCAATCATTGTTTATCGTCGTTCGCGTGCTGAAATGCCTGCCCGTGTTGAAGAAGTTCATCACGCCGAAGAAGAAGGCATCGAATTTATCAACCTGGCTAACCCAATTGAATATTTCGCCGACGAAAAAGGAAAAGTGAACCGGATGCGTGTTCAGCGCATGGGACTTGGTGAACCTGATGCTTCAGGCCGTCGTCGTCCGATTGTTTTGGAAGGCTCGGAATATGATATTCCTGTCGATTTGGTAGTAGTTGCAGTTGGTGTATCACCAAACCCGCTGATTCCTTCCGAAGTAAAAGAACTGAAAGTGAGCAAATGGGGAACCATTGAAGTGACTGAAGAAACGATGCAGAGCTCGATTCCTGAAATGTTTGCCGGTGGCGACATTGTTCGTGGTGGTGCAACTGTAATTCTGGCAATGGGCGATGGCCGCAAGGCTGCTGCCAATATGGATGAATACCTTCAGAAAAAATTAAAAAAATGATTAAAGATTGATGATTAGAGATTAACGATTGAAGATTTTAATTCACCTACTTCGTTAATCCAAAATCGTTGATCGTTAATCTACATTCTTTTTTAACTTTACTATTAAAACTCATTGTTATGGCTGATATATCAACCCGATTCTTCGGGCTCAAACTAAAAAGCCCGGTAATTGCAGCAAGCAGCAGCATGACCGGTCACGCAGAACAAGTTATTAAACTGGCTGAGGCAGGTGCCGGAGCCATTGTTTTAAAATCAATATTCGAGGAAGAGATCTTTCAGGAATTGCAGGAAGAACTTAGTCTTCGGACTCCATTAAATTCCGATCCTGAGTATTTGGATTACTTTGATTATGTGATCAAAGAAGAAACGATCCGGAAATATCTTCATTTAATTTCTGAAGTAAAAGCAAAAACTTCGGTACCAATCGTTGCCAGCATTAATTGTGTTAGCTCAAGTGATTGGACCTTGTTCGCCCGCAAAATTGAAGAAGCTGGAGCAAATGCTTTGGAATTAAATATGTTTATAGCACCTTCGGATATTTCAAAAACAGCAGAAAACCACGAGCAGTTTTATTTCGAAACCATTCAGAAAGTACTTCAGGCTGTTCAAATACCGGTTACTATTAAAATTAGTCACTATTTTTCTAACCTCTCCGGATTGGTTAAGAAATTGGCAGGTACGGGTATTGCCGGAATCACCATTTTTAACCGCTTTTATAATCCTGATATTGATATTCATGAAGAAGCTGTCACTGTTGCCGATGTTTTAAGTACATCTCACGATTATTTGCTTCCGCTAAAATGGACAGGTATTTTGTCCGGACAGGTAAAAATTGATTTATCAGCAACGTCAGGAATTCATTCTGCCGAAACTGCTGTGAAATTCTTATTGTCAGGCGCTTCTGCGGTACAGATTGCTTCTGTTATTTATCACGAAGGGCCTTCAGCGATCACCCGTATGAATCAGGGAATTTCGGACTGGATGGACCAGAAAGGTTACAAGACGATTATTGATTTTCAAGGTTCGTTAAGTCAGGCTGCGACTTCGGCTCAGGCCTGGGAACGGACACAATTCATGAAATATTTTGGCGAAAAAGCGTACTAGTGTCATGCCTTCCAGAGACTTCGGGATCGGCATCACTTTATATGTTAGATCCTGAAACCCCGCCTGACAAGCGAGCGGGCATGAAGTTCAGGATGACCTACTCTGGACAATATAAATAAAATGAAAATGCCAGTACCTGCCCATTTGGGAAGTACTGGCATTTGTTTTACTTTTGACTCCTGTTATCTATCGTCAGAACCATGAAGCTACTTGGTATAATTTGTTTGTTTGTTTTAATTTTTTCGATTCCCAATCCTTGTTTTTCGCAGAAACAGGTTGAAATTTCAGGAGTAAAGTACATCCTTCATACTGTAACCAAAAGCGAGTCGATCTTTAGTCTTTGCCAGAAGTATAAGGTTAGCCAGAAAGACATTATGCAGGCTAATCCTGGTTTATCTGCAGTTCCGAAAGCCGGTACAGCAGTTAAAATTCCGGTTGCTACGGTATCTCAGGAACCGAAAAACCCAGAGCCGGTTGAACAAACAAAACCGGCAATCGAAGAGGAATTTTATTACCACAAGGTTGCTCCAAAGCAAACTTTATTTTCAATTGCGAAACAGTACGGTATTACAGCCAACGATTTAATCCGGAACAATCCGGAGCTGACCAATGGAATTGTTCCCGGGCAGGTTTTAAAGATTCCAGTCAGCATAACCAATGTTGAAGCACAAAAGGCCAACGATATAGCATCCAGCCAGATTGATGTTTCAGAATATTCGGTGCATCCGGTGGTTTCAGGCGAAACTTTGTATAGTCTGGAACAGCGCTACGACGTTTCGCACGATGACATGATGAAATTTAACCCTGCGCTTCAGAACGGACTTAAAGCCGGAATGAAACTTAAAATTCCTGCAAAGAAGGCTGTTGCATCGGTTGAACCAGTTTCTGTAACTGGAAATGTTATTCAGAGCAAGTATAAGGTTGAAAAAGGAGAAACACTTTTTTCATTAGCTGCCCGCTTTGGTGTGGATGTGAGCGAAATTAAGAAGGCAAATCCTTCACTCTTTTCGCGCAGTCTGGAGACCGGTGAGACTATTCTGATTCCGCAACAATCTTCAGGTAAAAATCAGAATTCAGGAAAAACCGAACCCTCTCAAACGGTAAGTATAATGGAGATCAATTCTGTGCCGCCACAGGATTGCGATCCGATCAATTCGAAAAATCAAAAATTCAAAGCCGCACTTTTACTACCTCTATATCTCGCCGGAAACGATAATCCGGAGCCGACAAGTATCGATAAAGCTCTTTTGCTAAGTAAAATCAGCATAACAAAACCGGCAGTTGTTAACCCTGCTGATACAGCCGTTGTTCTTAATGGCGCAAACATCGATCAAAGAGCATTGGGATTTCTGGAATTTTATGAAGGTGCGTTACTTGCTTTGGATAGTGTTAAGCGCAAAGGCATGAATGTTGAATTGTATGTGTTTGATTCGAGTAATCAGAAAATGATTAATGCTTTGCTTCAGTTGGACGAATTTAGGGATTTGAACCTGATCATCGGTCCGGTATATCCCGAAATTCAGGAAACAGTAGCTTCCTTTGCTGCGAAGAACCGCATCCCGATGATATCGCCACTGGCTTCCGCCGGAAATCTGGAGCAAAATAATTCGTGGTACTTTAAAGTCAATCCGAGTCGGGAATACCAGATTGAGCAAACAGCTTTGTATGCAGCCGAGAACCTGCGCAACAAGAATTTTATTCTGCTCCAGTTGAGCGGAAATTCAACTTCGGCAGATGCACAACTTGCCCAGTTGTGCAAGGAGAAACTGGCAGTCACTTTGAAGAAAAGTTTGTTTCATGAGTACAACATTCAACAGCAGGGGATTAATTCGTTAAAACCGCTTTTGGCCGATAGTGCAGAGAATATCTTTATCATCCCAACCGATAATGAAGCTCAGGTGAGTGTTGCAGTTACCAATCTGACAGCTTTGGCCGAGCATTACAACATTGTATTGTTGGGAACACAGGCGCTTCCGAAGTTGAAAAGTATTCAGACTGAAAACTATCATCGGGTACGGTTGCGCTATTTGTCACCTTATTTAATCGATTATAGCCGGCATCTGGTGCGTCGGTTTG
Organism: Prolixibacteraceae bacterium; assembly: GCA_028683385.1. Classification (GTDB taxonomy): domain Bacteria; phylum Bacteroidota; class Bacteroidia; order Bacteroidales; family Prolixibacteraceae; genus Aquipluma. Next base: position 20,413 of record JAQUIJ010000025.1, read on the forward strand.
TGGGTCAGTACCGCCAAATGTATTCAGCCGAACCTACGCAATTCAGTTTCCAGGGATTCGACGTGACCTATTATTTTCTAAGCGCACTTTATCGCTATGGTAAAGATTTCAGAAATTGCCTGTCAAATTACCCCATGGAGTTAACCCAAATGGATTTTAGTTTCGAAAAGGTGGCACCTATGAGTGGATTTGTTAATCGTAGTTTGTTTGTTACAGGTTACGAGCGCAACTTTGATGTGCTTAATCTGGGAACTTTTGGCGGCCATTCGTTGAATCCGAACAAGTAAAATCCGATTCGAAATTCTTCAACGGGTTCCTTAATCTGAATGATTTTCTAGAATTCAGCAAAAAGATTGTAAATTCGTTCCCGACTGAAAATCTGTCTGATTATGGTGGCTAATCGAAATTTGACATGGACTATCTTAACTGCTTTCAAAGGAAAAGTTTGGATTCTGTTATTTTGCCTGATATTGACTTCAAAGGCATCCATGTCGGAGGGAATTGAAGCTGTAAATAACCTGAACTTTGATTTTTATTCGCAGGAACATGGCCTTTCCAGCAACCAGATTCACAGTATTCTTCAGGATAAAAAAGGATGGATGTGGTTCGGAACATCTCAGGGCGCCTGCCGTTTCGATGGTTACAAGTTTACCGTTTTCAAAAACGATGCTGAAGATTCAACTAGCCTGAAAGGAAACCTGGTTAGAGCAATCTTTGAAGATCGGAAAGGCCAGTTGTGGATTGGTACTGAAAACGGAGGACTTAATAAATTCAACCGTGAAAAGGAAAATTTTCAGCATCTGTTCAGTTCCGGAACACAAACCGAATTAAAAGATGCTTCAGTTACTTCCATTCACGAGGATAAGACCGGTAATCTTTGGGTTGGTACCGAATCGCGTTTATACCTGATTAAAAACGAAACTGCCATTTCAGAAATAAGGCCGTCTAATTTATCCGAATTCACTGATTATTTTCGTGTTTTGCTTTCCGATCAATCCGGAAGGATTTGGTTGGGTACAAATCATGGTCTGATTGTCTACAATCCGAAAACCAATACTTCAGAAAAAATAAATCTGGCACTAAGCTTATCGGCAAACGAAGAGATTTGGGATATTGTGATGGATGACGATGGTACGATTTGGGTCGGAACCTATGCCAATGGTATGTTTTCAGTTAATCAGGCAACACTTGAAGCCAAACAGATAATCATCGATCGGAATAATGAAAGAAGTAATACGGTCAGGTCGATTTCGAAAGACAAAAATGGAAAATACTGGATTGGTACCCGTGGCGGATTGTACATTTACGAAAAGAATAAAGGTGTTACGGCTTACTATTATCATGAAGAAAGGGAACCTAAAAGTTTAGTCAATAATTCCATTCAGTGTATTGCCCATGATTTGAAGGGCGATGTTTGGATTGGTACACGAAATGGAATAAACTTTTTAATTGAAGAACGGCAAAATATTCATGGCTATAAATCGATGCCTGGTGACGATCGATATTTGAACAGCAGTGAGATTTATGCTTTTTGGATCGATCCCAAAGGCGATATCTGGGCCGGTACTGAAAGCGGTGGAATAAACATTCTGAACCGAAAGACAGGTCGTTTCAGATATCTTGTACCTCAAAAGGGCAATCCAAATTCCTTGTCGCGCAATTGCATCAAATCCTTAATGGACGATGGCCGAAATAACCTGTGGATTGGTACTTTCCTGGGTGGTTTAGATGTCCTTAATCTTCGGACTGAATCATTTAAGCATTATCGGAATGATCCCGCGAATCCTGCAAGTTTGTCTGATAATCGGGTCTGGGCATTTTTGAAGGACAGCAATAACGATATTTGGGTAGGGACTACTGCCGGACTTGATAAATATAATCCGACAACAGACAATTTTGTGCATTATCCGAATCTGAGTCAAGGTCAGGTCAATTGGTTGGCCGAAGACGATGAACATTGCTTGTGGATTGGTTCCGATATTTTGGTTGTTTATAATCCAAAGAATCAAGATATTGTTCGAATCAATCAAACGACAAGGTACATGCTTCAGGATTCGAAAAAGCGATTTTGGCTGGCCACAAATAATCAGGGTGTTGCACTTTACTCCAAAGAAAAGGGAATTGTCAGGTATTTCACTGAAAAAAACGGACTGGCCAACAACCAGACACTGGCTATTTTGGAAGATAATGACCATTTTTTGTGGATTAGTACGACCAATGGCCTTTCAAAATTTGACCCGGAAAAAGAACGTTTTCATAATTTTTCACTCAAAAACGGGTTCCAGAACAACCAGTTTACTTACGGTGCTGCATACAAAACAAAAAACGGAGAGTTGCTTTTTGGCGGAATTTCAGGTTTTAATGTGTTCGATCCGGCGAAGATTAAATCCGGCGAATACTTTGCCCCTATTGTTTTAACCGACCTGAAGATATTCAATAAATCAGTCAAAATTGGTGAAAGCAAGAAGGATGTTCTCCGAAAAAGTATTTCAGAAACCGGGAAGATACAGTTGAAATATGAGCAGAATTCGATTACACTCGATTTCGCATCCTTCGATTATGCCAATAACATTGGTATTCAATACTCATATTATCTCGAAAATTTTGATAAAGACTGGACTGAGCCTTCGGTTGGCCGATCGGCAACCTATACCAATTTAGATCCGGGAGAATATACGTTTCGGGTAAAAACAGTTTCTATCGATAGGCAGGAAAGTAATACCGGACCTGCGCTCACCATCGTAGTTCTTCCACCTTACTGGCAGACCTGGTGGTTTCGGGTTATCTTGTTTGCCGCAATTTCAGGCTTATTTTATATGCTGATTGCTTTTTTGGTGAATAAAGAAAAGCTCAAAAACGATTTGGTGCTTGAACGCATGAAAGCCAAAGAATTGCATGAGCTTGATATGATGAAATTGAGGTTTTATACCAATATCTCGCACGAAATCCGTACTCCGCTTACCTTGATTCTTGGTCCGCTCGAAAAAATGAAAAACAACATGCTTCCATCGTCGGAAATTAAAGGGCATGTTGAAGTAATGTACCGAAATGCGACTCAATTACATCAATTAATCAATCAGTTACTCGATTTCAGAAAGTTGGAATCAGGCAATATAAAGCTCATTTTAACAAGTGGTGATCTGGTTTCGTATATTTCTGAAATTGTTAGTTCGTTCGATAAATTTGCTGAGGAGAAGGAGATTGAACTGAAATTTAATTCATTGAAAAAAAGGATTATAACGAATTTTGATACCGATAAGGTTGCCAAAATCATGAATAACCTGTTGTCGAATGCCTTTAAATTTACAGGAAAGGGAGGAAAAATATCGGTCAATCTTTCGCTGGTGTTTGACGATTCGACTGAAAACGATTCGCTTGAAAATTCAGAAGAGAACCGGTTGATTGAAATTACGGTGAAAGATAATGGAATTGGAATTTCGGAGTCGAACCTGGAGAAAATATTTACACGCTTTTTTCAGGTTGGAGAAGGTGCAACACAGACTGGAACTGGCATTGGCCTTGCTTTGACCAAGGAACTTGTCAAATTACACAACGGTAAATTATTTGTTACCAGCAAACCGGGCAAAGGATCGAAGTTCACCGTTCAGCTTCCTTACGAAGATCTTAATGGTTCCGAATCGGCTGAACTCGTCCATTCTTTTACTCAAAAAGAACAAGAATCGGTTGCGACTGCTTCGGACGAACATATAAGCGATCAGGTTGTATCCGGACAAAAAATTATGCTTTTAGTCGACGACAATGCTGATGTTCGTTACTTCATTAAATCTCATTTCTCATCAGGTTACAATGTTCTGGAAGCCGGCAATGGCATTGAAGGTTGGGACATCGCGCTTAAAACCATTCCCGATATTATTATTAGTGATGTGATGATGCCTGATATGGACGGGTTTGAATTTTGCCGGAAGATTCGAAAAGATGAGCGTACCTCTCATATTCCGATATTGTTGCTTACTGCATTAGGTTCACGGGAACATGAAATAGAAGGACTGAGCTATGGCGCTGATGATTACATTACCAAACCTTTCGATTTGGTCATTCTACAAACCAAGGTTGAAAATATCCTTTCGGTAAGGCAATCCCTGAAACAAAAATACACCGGTGAGATGCTGCTACAGCCAAGGAATGTGATCCTGAGTTCGCCCGACGAACGCTTCCTTCAAAAAGCGATTACAGTTGTTGAAGATAACATTGATGATCCTGATCTTGATATCGAGAAATTTGCCTCCGAAATTGGAGTAAGCCGTATGCAATTATACCGCAAATTGAATGCACTGACTGAGATGACCGTCAAGGAATTTGTTCGCAGCATTCGCCTGAAACGGGCAGCTCAATTGCTGGTACAGAAAAAGCTAAACATTTCGGAAGTTGCTTATGCTGTTGGGTTCCGTGATCTGTCTCATTTCCGAAAATGTTTTAAACAGGAGTTTGGAATGAGTGCCAGCGAATATGTGGACAAACACGGAATGGAATAAATTTACCACTCGCCTTATCTGTCACTTTATTTTCATGTCTTTCTTTAAACTAATTTGATGGGCAATTCAATTAACGATTTTTGTAGTCCGAAATCGATACTTCAACTGTTTGACTTGTCATTTTTCAGGCAAATTCAGAAACTGTTTGAAATTTGAAACGATACCCAAAATCAAAATAAATACCCCTACCCTTAAAGGGTGATTTTTCCCTGCCCGACGTCAGGCAGGGGTTTTTCGGGCTCCCTTCAGGACAATATCATAACGTTAAGCCCGAAGGGCTTGAATTTGAATAACCTCCGGTGTAAACCGGAGGGAGAAAGCACCCGGAATTCAAGAACCCTGAAAGGGTTCAACCCTTACAGTGTTGCGTTTCCCCTCTCTTCTTTCCGTGGGTTTTCACCCACGGTTATTCAAATTATATCCCTGCCTGCGGCCGGCAGGCTTTCAGGATATTAAAACCATGAACTTTTCTTTATATATGACATTGCCCTTCAGGGTTCGGGATAATCCGAAAAACCAAAATGAACTAAATTTAAACAGTTTCTCCCTCTCCGGAGCTTCTTAAATAATTTACAATTTATTAACAATCTATTTACATGCTTAGTGACGTGCTGTTGTATGTTAATTTGCACTAATTCAGTATTTTACGTTGTTTTTGTTGTTTTTGTAATGGATGATTTCACCCGCTTTTTGGGAATTATTTCCCGCTGATGGTACGTTGAGCCTCCTTCCTTGATATGACTTTATAGGCTTCCTGAGTGGCTGTATTGTAGTTTTACATCCAGACTTAATCAAAACTGATGGAAGAAATAATCAAAAAACAGAAAAGGGTTTCTTTGATCATTGTCTTAACAACGATCATTCTGGCAATAATCCTTTTAATCTTAATTCTTACCATTTTTTGAGCAATCGATTGTATTTAGTAAATAACAAACTTAACGCTAACTAATGAAGAAGATCTGGATCCTACCTGTGGCTTTTTTGATGGTATTTCAGTCGTGTTCTGACCAGCCTAAAAAGAAAGAGATAAATGGTTTGGAGATGGCTGTGAAAATGGCCGATTCGGAAATTAAACAATTTCCTGAGCCATGGACTGTCGATTTCAACCCTCAACCAGTCTGGAATTATACCCAGGGTTTGATCGCCTATTCCATGATTAACGTATGGAAGGCCAACGGCAATGAAACGTATTATAATTATGCCAAAACGTATGCTGATAAATTTATCGATCAGGATGGAGTTATCAGTCAGTATAAATTGGAGGATTATAATATTGATGCAGTAAACTCCGGAAAGTTTCTTTTCGATCTGTACGAAAAAACAAAAGACGAAAGGTATCTGAAAGCAATCAATCAATTGCGTGATCAGCTCAAAACACATCCACGAACTTCGGAAGGTGGTTTCTGGCACAAAAAACGTTACCCCAGTCAAATGTGGCTAGATGGATTGTACATGGGCGCTCCATTTTATGCACAGTATGCTGTACATTTCAACCAACCTGATCTTCTTGACGATGTGGTTAAACAGTTTGTTCTAATCCATAAATATACCTACAATCCCCAAACAGGGCTAAATTACCACGGCTGGGACGAAAGCAAAGAGCAAAAGTGGGCCGATCCAAAAACTGGCTGTTCTCCTAATTATTGGGGTAGGGCCGAAGGTTGGTATGCAATGGCATTGGTTGATGTGCTCGATTATCTTCCTCAGGATTATTCCGGACGTGTTCAAATTCTTGAAATTCTGAATCAGGTGGTTGCAGGCATCAAAAAATATCAGGATCCAAAAACTGGCTTATGGTATCAGGTTTTGGATCAAGGCAATCGCGAAGGAAATTACCTCGAAGCTACAGGTTCTTCCATGTTCGCTTATGCTTTGCTGAAAGCTACCCGGAAAGGCTACATCAGTAATGATTACAAGGCTGTAGCGTTGAAAGCCTACTCAGGAATATTGGAAAACCTGATCAAAAATAACAATGATGGAACGATTAGTCTGACCAAATGCTGCTCGGTGGCAGGTTTGGGTGGAAACCCATACCGCGATGGTTCTTACGAATACTACATTAAAGAACCAGTGCGCGATAACGACCCCAAAGGAGTAGGGCCGTTTATTTTGGCTTCGCTTGAATTCAGTATGAAATAGCCATTTCAGATTTGAAATTAAACACAAATAATATCGGACTATTCCATTCGCCGGAATTTTATATCAGGAACAAAAACAGATTCGACACTTGAAGAACCCTAAATTGGGTATGAATTAAATGAAATAAGTAAAAGCAATACACAAACTTAACAATTATCTATGATGAAAATGAAGCAAAGTTTTCTTGGTAAAGTTTGCCTGTTAGCACTGTTCGTAATTTTCACAAGCGCACAATTGTACGCTCAGAAAGTTAGCGGTGTGGTGGTTGATGAAACAAACACTCCATTACCAGGCGTAAATGTTGTAGTTAAAGGAACTACAAATGGTGTGATAACCGATTTTGATGGAAAGTACTCCATCAATCCAGCTAACATCCAAAAGGACATTCTCTCTTTCTCTTTTATTGGTATGGAAACCAAAGAAATTAGTATCAATGGACAGAAAGAGATTAATGTGCAAATGAAAAGCAACACACTTGAATTGGATGAGGTTGTTGCTGTTGGTTACGGGACAGTTAAAAAGCGCGACCTGACCGGCTCGGTTTCTTCAGTAAAATCGGAAGAGATTACAAAAACTAGCAGCAGCAACGCGATGCAGGCCATGCAGGCTCGGGTTCCGGGACTTGACATTCAGCAGTCAAGCGGACAGGCAGGTGCAGGCATAAGCATAAATCTGCGCGGTAATCGTTCAATCTCGGCCTCAAATAGCCCTTTAATCTTGGTTGATGGGATCGAATATGGTTCAACTCTTGATGTTAACCCATCCGATATTGAATCTATGGAAGTTTTAAAAGATGCTTCTTCCACAGCAATTTATGGTACACGCGGTGCCAATGGTGTTATCATCATTACTACAAAACGCGGGAAATCGGGTTCAACGAAAGTTAATTTCAATGCTTATGTATCGTCGAACTCTCCAACCAACGTACCACAAGTTATGTACGGCGATAAAGAAGTACAACGTTTGATCGACAAAGCCAACTATCAGGCTGATGCTGCTTCAGGTAATTGGGGAACCAGTAACCTTACTCCTCAGCAGGTTTTAACTGAAAGCTTGGAAGATTTTACTGAAATCGGGATTTATCAGGATAAATCGTACACCAACTGGGCTGATAATATCCTCCAGAACGGATTGACTAAAAATTATGAACTTTCAGTTTCAGGAGGAAATGAGAAAACGACCTTCAATCTTTCGTTAGGAACCATGTTTGATGAAGGTTTGATGAAAGATGATAAACAGAGCCGCTACAATGTAAGAACCAATTTAGATCATAAAATCAGCAATGTTTTCAAGGCTGGAACCAGTTTAATGTTTACTTATAAGGATAACGATTCCCGCAATGCAAGTGTATTTAGCCAGGCTCTTAAAATGACATCCATTACACATCCTTACACTGCGGAAGGTGTCTTGATTGCAACGCCTAACCCACGTTATGCTGCACACTGTAATCCATTACTCGATGAGATTGATGGTGCCTACAAAAACAATGTTGAATCTACTCGTTTCTTTGGTAATACATACCTTGAAGTTTCTCCTATGAAAAACATGAACTTCAAGACTATATTTGCACTCGACCGCTCAAATACTCGTTCAGGCATCTATCAGGATTACCAAAGCGTTAGTCGTTACCAATCTCCCGGAACCAGTTTTATTTCTTCGGAATATGAAAATAAAACGGGTTTAACCTGGGAAAATACATTGAATTACAATACAAACTTTGGCGGAACAAAACATGAGATTACTGCTTTGTTGGGACAAAGTATGAAACAGAGCGTTTACGAAGAATCGATTACCTCTGGTGATGCCGGACGTGAGCATTATTACACCAGTTTATTTTACGATTTGTCGAAAATTGCATCAGCAACAACAACCAGTCAATTTATTAAATCGTCGATGTTGTCGTATTTTGGTCGTTTGAACTATAAGTACAATGAGAAATACTTACTTACAGCATCTGTACGTGCCGATGGATCTTCAACATTGGCCAAAGGTCACCAATGGGGCTATTTCCCATCTGTAGCTTTAGCATGGAGAGTTAACGAAGAATCATTTCTGAAAGATACAGATTGGCTAAGTAACTTAAAGGTTCGCACATCGTGGGGTATTTCGGGTAATGCTGCCGTTGGCGCATATAGTACTTTAACATCACTAAGTACAACTCCTGTTTATTATTATTTAGGAGCAACCAGTATTGCCGGTAATATTCCAAGTACATTAGGAAACAAAGACCTTACCTGGGAAAAGACTGCATCTTATAACTTTGGTCTTGATTTTGGGATAATTGATAACCGTGTTTCTGGTACAATTGACTATTTTATTAGTAATACTTCGGATTTGCTTTATCGTAAAAGTGCTCCGCCTTCATCAGTATATCCAAGCGTTTTGGCAAATATTGGCGAAACTAAGGGTCATGGTCTTGAAGTTTCGTTGAATACTTTGGTTGCAAAAACAAAAGATTTCTCGTGGGATATAAACTGGACTTATACCACCTACAAAGATGAGATTACTAAATTGTCGGAAGGTGTGACAACAAATATCAGTGGAACTACAGGTCAGATTGTAGGTCAGGCCGTTTCGATTTATTACGATTTTGAAGCGAACGGCAACTGGAATGTTGGTGAATATGCAACCTATAAAGCCGATTGGGAAGCCCGTCATCCTGGAGAGACTATTGGTTATGTAACGGCTTACGGAGCTCCGGGAACAATGAAAATAGTTGATCGTAACGATGACGGCATGTTAACTGATGATGACAAGATTGTTTATAACCGCTCGCCTAAGCATATTTTTGGTATGAATAATTCAATGTCCTACAAAAATTTCTCATTGTCGGTACTTGTTTATGCCCGTATTGGAGGTTATATCTCGTACGACATGAATTCACAATTGAACTATGAATCGGCAAACTGGGGAAATCTTGATTATTGGACACCAACCAACGTTAATGCGAAATTTCCGAGCCCGGGAGCTCCAAGTACAACATTTGGAAGCTACGGTTCTGCTTTGAAATATGAAAAGGCCGATTACCTGAAAATTAAAGACATAACCCTTGGTTATAACTTGCCAAAAAGTGCGATCAGCCATATTGGACTTAGCAACGTGAAAGTTTATGGATCGATGAAGAATTATTTTACATTCAGTAAAATTGATAATTACGATCCTGAGCGTGGTGGAGCTATTTCCTTCCCATTGTCAAAACAGTTAGTTGTAGGTGTTAATGTTGAATTCTAATTACTAATAAGAAATAACGATGAAAAAGAAAATATATATCCTAATAGCTGCCATGGCGCTCATGCTTGGTACGCCCTCCTGCTCAGATTATCTGGATGAAGATAATAAGGTAGGTGCAACAGCCGATCTTACTTATTCTACAGCGACGGGTATTCAGGGGCTGGTCTCTTCTTGTTACAGTTTTTCCAGAGGCTGGTATGGTAAAGAAGCTGGTCTTGGCCTGTCGGAAATGGGTACAGACTTATTCAATTACGGTTACGATAATAAACAAAAATCACTAAACTCATATAACCTTACAGCCGTAAGTTTGGATGACAATTCAAGTGATAATGCTTGTCTGGATCAATATTGGGAATTATTCTATTGTGCTGTTGATGTTTGCAATACAGCGTTGAAATACGTTCCGTTAAATACTGTTATTAATGAAACGTTACGCAGTCAGTACATGGGAGAGGCATATTTTATGCGTGCTTTTTACTACCTGCACATGGTTAATATTTGGGGCGCAATTCCATATAACTCAGAACCACCAAGCTCAGTTGTGACTGATGCAACCCGTGTTCCTGAAGAAGTTATTTACAGCAATATTCTTTCTGATCTCGACAAATCAATTGCTGATTTTAAAACGGCCAATTATATGACTAAAGCTGATGGTCGCGCCAGTTATTGGGCTGCCCGTGCGCTGAAAGCTCGTACCTTGCTCTATGCCGCATCATGGTTAGGAAAAAATAGTATCGTAACAAATCCTGACTATAATGGTAAAGATTTGTATGCTCTTGCAAAGGCTGAATCAGAAGCAGTTATTGGAAGTGGAATAGCTTCCTTTTACGATAATTATGCCGACACATGGTCGATGAAAAATGAAGATGCTTCAAAAAACAAAGAATCGATTTTTGGTGTGACTTATTCTCCTGATTTATCAACTAATGTAAACTGCATCCCTTATCGTTATCGTACAAATGCAAGTGGCTCCGCATTGTCGTACAATGGGTTAATTACCCGTACCGGATACAGTCGCGGTGGTAACGCTATGCTGCTAATGTTTGTAGGTATGTGGAACAATGGCGCTTCTGACCTTGGAAACAACGGGAAAGAAACTTTCGTTCGTGCTTTAGGTGAGTCAACCTATTATATTACAAATATTGTTACTGGCGAGAAAGTTTATGTAGCCGAAAAATATTCACCATATGGCCGCGGATTTACCCGCTACCTTCCATCTGTTTATCTTTGGAAATTGCTTGACAAATACCGTGCAACCGACCAGCGAACTAATGCAACTATACAGGAAGCTTATACGATTGCTCCAGGATTGGAAAAAAGTTCTAAAAACTATCCTTCCATTCAGGATACGGCCATCTATTATTGTCCGCTCGACGGTAATTCGGCTGCCGGTAAAGCTAAACAAGCTTGGGCTAAAGGTCGTTACCGCATACAGTTCTTGGCAAATGGCGACATTCCAGTCTTCACATCAACCGACCCAGCAACTGCAAAACCAACAGAGGCTGCAAAAGCAAAATCTGATGTTTATGGCGATGCCCGTTACAATTCGTACAAAATTGGTGGATGGTGCTCTTATCCAACTATTAAGAAATTTCAAGACGATGTGTTTGATCCGGCTTATCCAACCAACGACATTTCTAGTCGCGATGCGATTGTATTACGTTTGTCCGAAATGTATCTGGTTAAAGCTGAGGCTGAATTGGGTACCGGATCAAATGGTGCGGCTCTTGCTACATTGAATGAATTGCGTGCAAAACGTGCTATTGCCGGAAAAGATAATTCATTGTCAGGAACTGTTGACATCAATACAATTCTTGATGAACGCGCAATCGAATTATGTGGAGAACAACAACGTTGGTTCGACCTTAAACGTACAAAAACTCTTGTTAGTCGTGTGAAAGCATACAATGCCCAGGGAGCTGCAAGTATTAAGGATATTCACTATTACCGTCCGATTCCTCAGGCTCAGTTAGATGCTGTTACGAATAAAAGTACAACTGCTGGTTCAGGTTTCTGGCAGAATGATGGGTATTAAACTTATAAATGCTAGCTTCTTTTAAAAGTAAGCTAGCTTTTATTGTTCCTTGAAAATACGAAATTATACCCTGTACTAATTAAGGGCACTGGAAGCTTTTGTGGAAAAAACAGAAGCGTCCCAGTGCCTTTATTTGGTTTTAAGCCTATAATAAAATTTTGTGTCATAATATGTTTGATTAATTTAGAGGCATGAAGATAAAGTGTTGTGCTTATTTTAGTTATTGGGGTCGTAGAAAACTGTTGATGAGTTTTCTCTTTGTTTTTCTATGCAGTGTTTCTTTTGCTCAATTGTCACCTGTGCACCCGGGAGTGTACCGATGGGCTGATCGCTCTGTAAAGGTCGATGGAGACAGAGAGTCTGGAGTTTTCCTTGAAGGGACAGCTCCGGGTTTAGAGTATTTGAGAATTCATGCAACGACCCAGTATAAAGGCGCAAAACCTAGTCCTGCCCACGCCAATAAGGAACGGGAAGAATTGGTAATTGTAAAAGAGGGCACAATGAAAGCCACTGTTGATGGTAAGACTAAAATTCTTGGTGCTGGTAGTGTAGTTTTGATCATGCCACAGCAAATGCAGTCTTTCGAGAATATTGGAGATGGATCGCTTACTTATTATGTGATGCAGTACAAATCGACGAACCCGGTAAATTTTGACCGTGGTTTGACTGGAGGAGGATTGGTGATGCTAAACGCCGACTCACTGGTATTCAAACCAAGCGAAAAAGGTGGAGGTCGTGCCTATTTCGACAGAGCCACCGCTATGTGCGAACGATTGGAAATGCACGTTACCCAACTAAATAAAAAGGGACCGAGCCATGCACCTCATTCTCATGCAGAAACGGAGATTATTCTGATTATCTCCGGAGAAACTGAAATGACCATCGACGGCAAGGAATACAAAGCTGATGCTGGTGATTTTTATTTTATGAATTCTGAATTATTGCACGGAATGCGCAATGCGAGCGATACGCCATGTTCTTATTTTGCCTTTAAATGGAAATGATCTTAAAACTGATAATTGAGTATTACGCTAAATAGATTAATTGTATTCGATGATGAAAAAATTTGTTCCAGTAATTTTCCTGACATTTTTTGTGTTTCATGCTTTTGCACAGGACGCTGCAACTGCATGGCGTGAAGTTTATCCCCAAATTCTAAAAAATATCAGCGACCCGGTTTTTAAAAATCAGGATTACAATATTCGTGATTTTGGAGCCGTGGCAAACGATTCGACCGTACTTAATAACGAATCAATCGATCGGGCAATTGCCACCTGTAGTCTAAATGGAGGTGGCAGAGTGATCGTTCCGGAAGGTGTTTGGCACACGGCACCCATCAGGCTTAAAAGCGATGTAAACTTATATCTGAGCGAAGGAGCTGTACTTTTATTTACTACCGATGCCGACTATTTCCCGACTGTTTTAACTCGATGGGAAGGGCTCGATTGTTACAACTTACAACCCCTGATTTATGCTTATGGCGAGAAAAATATAGCCATCACCGGGAAAGGAACAATTGATGGAGCTGCAAAGAATGTAAACTGGTGGAAAAAATGCGGTGCACCATACTTTGGTTGGAAAACTGGCGATATTTCGCAACGGGTTGGTCGCCCAAAATTACTGCTTTGGGCTGTCGACAAAGTTCCGGTTTCGAAGCGGATACTGACAAAGGAAGATGGCATGAGGCCGCAATTGATCAATTTGTATCTGTGTAAAAACGTATTGATTGAAGGTGTTAAAATGCTGCGTTCGCCTTTTTGGGTCATACACCCGCTTTTGTGCGATAATGTGACTGTGCGTGGCGTACATATCGAAAATGATGGTCCGAATGGTGACGGCTGCGACCCTGAATCGTGCACCAATGTATTGATTGAAAATTGTTTTTTTCATACAGGCGACGATTGTATAGCTATCAAATCTGGGCGAAATAACGATGGACGTTTGTGGTCGAAACCAAGCGAAAATATCATTGTCCGGAATTGTGAAATGAAAAATGGTCATGGCGGTGTTGTGGTAGGTAGTGAAATCACAGGTGGTTACAAGAATCTCTTTGTCGAAAATTGCAAAATGGATAGTCCTTTATTGGAACGTGTAATCCGAATAAAAACGAACACCATTCGTGGTGGTGTGATTGAGAATATTTATGTTCGGAAAGTTGAGGTTGGTCAATGTAAAGAAGCCGTTCTTCATATCAATTTACTTTACGAACCCAATGAAATCGGTGAAAGGGGATTTCTTCCAACCGTACGAAATATTTATATGGAAGATGTTAACTGCCAAAAAAGCAGGTATGGAATTTTTATCGATGCCTTGAAAGAACAAACCAATGTGTATAATATCAATGTCAGTAATTGCAACTTTAATGGTGTAACTAATGGCAATTCAATAGAAGGTCAGACGAAAGATATTCATTACAATAACCTTTTAATAAACGGACAGAAGTACAATCAATAAAGTCTTAAATATTCATTCATAACCAACAATTTGTACAGAAATGACTGCTAATAAAAGCGATTTTTTATCTCCCCCGCTTTTGGAGGGGATTTGGGGGAGGCTTATTTGCCTGTTTATTGCTTTGTTTGTGGCTGGTATCGTTTCAGCCCAAACCGTTGAAGAAAACTATCGGAAACCGTTGAAAGATGTGCTGACTCAGGTTGAAACCCGTTTTCATGTCAAGCTCAATTTTGACGAAAAGCTGGTTGCCGGCCGCTCGGTCAATTATGCGCAATGGCGCTTTAAAGACGATGTCGAGTCTACTTTGCAGGCTATTTTAGGGCCTTTAGATTTGGTTTGGTCAAAAAGTGGAGATGGCATTTATCAGATTGGGGATTTTCAGTATCACCGCCGGACACCAGAAGAAGGACAGAAACACCTGAATCGGTTGCTTTCATTGTACCCAAAACTTCCGGATTGGTGGAAACGCAAAGCCGAATTGCAGCAATGTCTTTTGACAACACTGGGTTTATCTCCGCTACCCGAAAAGGTAAATTCGGCTCCGATTTATGCCAATAAACGCCAGTTAGACGGATATACCGCAGAAAACGTTGCCATCGAAAGTCTTCCCGGAGTATTTGTCAGCGGAACTTTATACCGACCGCTCAAAGGTAAAGGACCTTTTCCAGCGGTGATGGTGGCACAGGGACATGGCGAAATTCAGCATTACGGCGAAAGCTCGCAACTGTTGAGCGCTACGTTGGCACGCATGGGTGCGGTAGTTTTTAGCTACGACATGTTTGCCAAAGGAGAAGAAAGTCTCCAGTTTGCATTTGACGACCATCGTACCATTTTGGCGCCAACCATGCAGACCTTGAACAGCATCCGAATACTCGATTTCCTGAGTTCGTTGCCATATGTCGATACCAAACGAATTGGCATGACAGGAGCTTCCGGCGGCGGAACGCAAACATTTCTGATGACCGCGCTCGATCCACGAATTACGGTGAGCGTTCCAGTGGTGATGGTTTCGTCGTGGTTTTTTGGTGGCTGTCCTTGCGAGAGCGGAATGCCAATTCATTGGTGTGGCGAGTGGGGCACCAACAATGTGGAAATCGCCGCTATGGCCGCACCACGCCCGATGTTGGTTGTTTCCGACGGAGGGGACTGGACGGCCAATGTTCCTGAAATCGAATTTCCTTACCTGAAAAAAGTTTATTCCTTGTTTGGAAAGCCTGAATTGGTTGAAAACGTCCATCTGGTAAAAGAAGGGCATGATTACGGCCCATCCAAACGTCAGGCTGTGTATGAGTTTTTAGCCAGACAATTTAGTTTGAATATCGATGCAGTAAAAACAGCATCTGGTGAAGTTGATGAATCGAAATCGACAGTTGAACCCAAATCGGCCATGCTTGTATTTGGAGAAAATGGTGAACGTTTGCCCGCAAATGCCATTCATGGGATCGAGGCTTTAAAATTGCTACTCAAAAAATAAATACATGAAAATTTTAAAATTAACTGTTGCTTGTCTGCTGCTTTCGGTCTTGTCTTTCTCAGCCGAAAAGTACGATTATGTGGTTGCCCTAGATGGAAGTGGAGATTTTACTTCCATTCAGAAAGCGCTTGATGCCTGCAAAATTTTCCCCGACCAACGCATAACCATTCATGTAAAAAACGGAATTTATACTGAAAAGGTAGCTGTTCTGTCGGGTAATACGCAAATCTCGATTATTGGCGAAGGCGCCGATAAAACCATCATTACTTTTGGTGATTACTTTGATAAGATAAACCGAGGTCGGAACAGTACTTTCTACACTTCTACATTGAAGGTTGATGCCAGCGATTTTGTGTTGGAAAATATGACCGTTGAAAATTCGGCAGGTCCGGTAGGGCAAGCGCTTGCATTGCATGTTGAGGGCGATCGCTGTGTATTTCGCAATTGCCGTTTTCTGGGGAATCAGGACACGGTTTATGCTGCCGGAAAGTATAGCCGTCAGTATTTTTACAATTGTTACATCGAAGGAACTACCGATTTTATTTTCGGAGAGGCAACTGCTGTTTTTGAGCAATGTTCACTTCATGCCAAAGCGAATTCGTTTTTAACCGCAGCCAGCACTACCGAGGGGAAACCTTTCGGATTTGTATACCTGAATTGCAAAATTACAGCCGCTTCAGGAGTTGATAAGGTATTTTTGGGTCGGCCTTGGCGAAGTTTTGCAAAAGTTGCTTTTCTGAATTGCGAAATGGGCTCTTTTATTCTGCCCGAGGGTTGGGACAATTGGTCGAAAGCAGAGAATGAGATAACCACCCAATTTGCTGAATATAAAAATTCAGGAGCCGGCTCAAATACCAGCAAACGTGTAGATTGGTCGGTGAAATTAAGCGATCAACAGGCTTTAAAGTTTAACAAAGAGAATATATTTGCGCCCCTTGGCTGGGAAATTTCATCAGGCAAAAAGTGGTATAACATGGATTAGTAATGAAAGGTATGAAGCTTTACATTTAGTGATCAGCAAAACATGTTCCGAGTTACGGGTTATAGAACCCGCAACTCAGTATCTCACAATCCGCAACGATTAAGAAGTAATAAATCAAATAATATGAATGTACTAAAAACAACAATCACGCTGGTTGCTACGACTTTTTTTGCAGTTTTTGCTGCTTCGCAACCTGTTAAAACTACCCAACAGCCCGATTTGTATGCAGGGATTGAGTTTGAAATGCCTCGTGTTCAGGAGCCGGTTATCCCGGCAAATTCGGTTTTAATTACCGATTTTGGCGCCAAAAGTGGTGGTCAGGAGCTTTGCACTCAGGCTATTCGTGATGCTATAAATGCCGTTGCAAAAAAAGGTGGTGGTAAAGTGATTTTTCCGCGTGGAATGTGGTTGACAGGCCCTATTATCCTGAAAAGTAACATTGAATTATACACTGAATCAGGTGCTTTGGTTGTTTTCAGTACAGATAAAAGTTTATACCCTTTGGTTGAAACTAATTTCGAAGGCTTTAACACTTTCCGATGCATGTCGCCCATCAATGGACGTAATTTGGAGAATATCGCTTTAACTGGTAACGGAATTTTCGATGGTTCAGGAGAGGCTTGGCGCGCTGTTAAAAAAGAAAAACTGACTGAAAATCAATGGAAAACTCTAGTGTTATCAGGTGGTGTTGTAAGCGAAAACGGCAAGACATGGTATCCGTCTCAGCAGTTTCGCGATGGTGAAAAGCAGGCCGAGATGAATGTTCCTCGAAACCTGAAAACCAAAGCTGAATTTGAAAATATTCGTGATTTTCTGCGTCCGGTTATGGTTAGCCTGATCTCGTGCAAAAAAGTATTGATTGATGGGCCAACTTTTCAGAATTCACCGGCTTGGTGCCTACATCCTTTGATGTGCGAGGATTTTACCTTGAGAAACACTGCAGTTCGCAACCCTTGGTATTCGCAAAATGGCGATGGAATTGATATCGAATCGTGCAAAAACAGCATTATTCACGATTGTACTTTTGATGTTGGCGACGATGGCATCTGCATCAAATCGGGCAAGGATAAAGAAGGTCGTGACCGTAAAATGCCAAACGAAAACCTGATCGTAAAGAACTGCATTGTTTTTCATGGTCATGGTGGCGTTACTGTTGGTAGTGAAATGTCAAGTGGCGTAAAAAATCTACACGTTTCAAACTGTACTTTTATTGGAACCGATGTTGGTTTGCGCTTCAAGAGCAATCGCGGAAGGGGAGGAGTGGTCGAGAATATTTACATATCGAATGTTGAAATGATGAATATCCCAACTCAGGCAATTTCATTCAACCTTTATTACTCCGGAAGGTCGGCTTCTGAAGATTTGGAAGCTGGTACTGGTGGTCAACCTCTGGTTTTATTACCTGTTACTGAAGAGACTCCACAATTCAAGAATATTTTTATACGCGACGTGAATTGCAAGGGCGCAATGACTGGAATATTTCTTCAGGGCTTACCCGAAATGAACCTTGAAAATGTTCAGCTCGAAAACATTAACATGGAAGCTGACTATGGGTTGATTTGTAGCGATGCTACAGAGGTGAAGATCAAAAATCTGACACTAATAACTAAGAAATCGCCGGTAGTTGACCTAAAAAATAGTAAAGATGTTGTTATTGAGGACTTGAATACCCAATCTGTTAATTTTCCTGTTATTAAAGTGGCTGGTTCGATGACCGAAAACATTGTTTTGAAGAATTTGAGCATAACTGACGCTGACAAGCAAATACTGATCGGAAAAGATGTGCCGAAAGATGCGGTTAATTTGGAGAAATAGACGGAAGACCGGAGTCAGAAGACGGAAGTCAGAAGTCAGAGTTCCATTGTTGTCATTTATAAAAGGTTAATGGTATGTACATTCAAAAAATCAAATTAATAATAGTAGTTCTGGTTTTTTTGTTCTTGTCGTTTGAAACGACTAAAGCACAACAGGCAGTTCCCGAAAATTCAGGTAAAATCATCACGGTTTTTACAATTGGCGATTCGACTATGGCCAATAAAAAGGCCGAAGTTGCTCCTGAAACAGGTTGGTGTCAGGTATTTCAGACATTTGTTGAGCCAACTGTGTTAATTAAGAACCGGGCAGTGAATGGCCGTAGTACTAAAAGTTTTATCGCTGAAGGTCGATGGAAATCTGTACTCGACTCGCTTCAAGCTGGTGATTATGTGTTCATCCAGTTTGGGCACAACGATGAGAAAATTCAGGATTCAACTCGCTATACAGAACCGTTTACCAGTTACCGCAAGAATTTGGAGCGGTTTGTGCATGAAACACGTGAAAAAGGAGCAACTCCAATTCTGTTTACATCCATTGTCCGTCGCAAATTTTTGAATGGCTTTTTAACAGATACTCATGGCAATTATCCTGCAGTGGTGAGGCAAGTAGCTGCTGAAATGAATGTTCCGATGATCGATTTACAACTGCTGACTGCAGGAGCTGTAACTGCTCTTGGTGATGAAGCATCAAAAAATATTTACCTCTGGACACCACCAACTGATAAGTTTCCGGAAGGGCGCAAAGACGATACACATTTAAAAGTTGAAGGTGCAACCCTGGTAGCTAAACTGGCTGCACAACAGTTGATTTTACTGAATAATTCGCTGGCAACAAGGATAAAAGTCAAATAGTAGAATCTATTCCAAAATCTAAAATTTAATTTGTTGTTTTATTTCCTGCATTTTTTGAGTTTCGAAAATATTCTGGATTTATTTATCCTTATATTAATTGAACGTGATTTAACTATATACGAAATTTCGAATATATGATATTTATATATATTTTAGGACACTTTTAAGAAATCAGGAATAATGGAAAAGAAATCAACCAAAGGGAATAAATATCAAGCAAAAATTCAAAAAGAAGCACCATTGAATTTTATGTATAGCATTGTCTTGCTTGCCTATGGATATGTAACTGTTTTAACTCCCAATCTGGATACTTTTGATTCTAATGGCCCTAAATTTTTATCTATTGCTTTACTTAATCTGGTTGTATTTGCCTATTTGTTTACCCGAAATGAAATTAAACAGAATCCTTCCATATCGTTAGGCTTTTTTAAGAGTGCAGCAGGTATTTTTTATACACTGCTAATGGTTGTTTCTCTACTTTCCTTTTTTAAAGCCATCAACGTTAACGAATCTATCTTACATTTTTGTAAAATATTTACTGTTTTTTCGGCGGCATATCTGGTCTCTGTTGTGGTTTCCAAGGATAAACGTTATTTGGAGCATTTGGCAATTGGAATGACTGCCTTGCTAATTTTTGATAGTTTTTCGGTTTACTACAACATTCATAAATACATTAAAGGCGAATTGGCTGATATCGTCTTGATTAAGACCATTTATTCCAATAAAAATATTTTGGCTGCATCCATTTTTGTGAAGATCCCATTTGCC
Organism: Prolixibacteraceae bacterium; assembly: GCA_028683385.1. Lineage (GTDB taxonomy): Bacteria > Bacteroidota > Bacteroidia > Bacteroidales > Prolixibacteraceae > Aquipluma. The sequence goes on from JAQUIJ010000025.1 coordinate 40,655, forward strand.
TTATGGCTATTTACATTTCATAAAGGTTGGAAACAAAAATTTGGCTTTTTGGGAGGAGCAACGGGTTTGCTTGCGGTATTGTTTATGAGTTCAAGAGCCTTTTATTTGGGGACTTTCTTCATAACTTTCGCGTATTTGGCCTATTTGTTAGTTGTTTACCTGCAGCAGAAACAAAAGGCTTATATTCGGAGAATAGTTGTTTTTGTTGGAGTATTATTAATAACTATTTTTATTTTTTCAGGTGTTCAGCAAATTTTCTATCCTAATCATTCAGGGGGATTAAATGTTGGGATTGAAGAGCGTTTATCGACGATATCCACTTCAGATGAATCTGCTGGAAAACGATTGGATGCGTGGAAACGATCTTTCCATGTGATTAAGCATGATCCACTTTTGGGATGTGGAGTTGGTAACTGGAAAGTAGTGACACTAAAAGAGGAAAATGAAACCAGCCCAGATTACATTTATCAATATAAAGCGCACAACGATTTTATTGAGACTACTGCTGAGGTTGGTATTTTTGGAGGACTTTTTTTTGCTGGTATTTTTGTTGTTATACTTTTTTATTTTTTGAAAGCGCTTTTAAAGAAAGAAGGCGAGGATAGAATATCTTTTTTATTTCTGGCTGCATTCGGATTAATGTCCTACTTCTTTGATGCATTTTTCAATTTTCCACAAGATCGTCCCGAGATTCAGGCTTTGTTCGCGTTATTTGCCGGAGCCGGTATTGCGCTAACTCAAATGAATAATACAAAGGGCTATTCTAAGGAAAGTTCGTCGGATGATAATTCTTTAGTCAATGCAAGTAGGCTGACAAAGTTGTCTGGAAATTATCTGCGGATTTTGGAGCAAAATGGAAATCTCATTTCGAAAAGCTGGATGGTAAAGTTGCTGGTACTCCTGATTCTTTCGGCATATATTCTGACCTTAAATTTTCAATCGCTCAAACTTCAGCGCATCATTAAAGACGAAATGAATACAGGTAAACTTACAAAGTCGTCTGATATGTTTTTGAATGGATTTCCGTGGATCCCAGACATCAATGTTGTTGGAGAGCCGATTGCTGCTCAGAAAGCCAGATATCTGATCAATGAGAAGAAATACGATAAAGCGATTGCTTTGTTGAAAAAGGATCATTCGAGCCCTTACGATACACGTCCGGAGTATTTTATTGCCATGTCTTATTTTAACCAGGGTAAACTGGATAGTGCCTATCTTTATAATCAGAAGGTCTATGCAATAAAACCGAATATGTTTGAAAATCTGTCAATGATATGTGGGATTTTTGAACGGATTGGGAGGACGAAAGAAGCAATACCTATTCTTGAAAAGTATTTGGTGAATACTAAAAATAACAGTAAAGCCTGGATGTTAAATACCCAATTCCTGAATAATACCGGGGATTTGAAAAAAGCGTATGCATGTATTGATTCGGCTTATAGATATTTGCCTTCAGATACAACAATCATTAAACAACGAGATGCCCTTAAGGCAAGGATATTAATTATTCCTTATGCAGATCTATACAATCGGGCTTTGAAAAGCTATCAGTCGCAAAAATATGATGAATCGGCTCAGCTGTTCTCCGAATTCATTAGCAAAGAACCTAATTTGCCACAAGTATATGAATATAGAGCATTTAGTTATTTTTTCACCAAGCAGTATCAGGCAAGTAACAACGATATTGATAAACTATTCTCCTTTGGTATTAAGCGCGCTAATTTGCTGAATTTAAAAGGTGTCAATTTGCAGAGTATGGGGAACAAGGATGAAGCCTGTAACTTTTATAAGGCTGCAATGGAGGCAGGTAATAAAGATGGAGCAACCAATTACCGACTGTTTTGTGGTGGAGGACAACCCGTTCAACAAACAGTAAACAATCCACTGCTTAGAAAGAGAAAGAAATAAGATAGAATTGATTTTTATCTGCTCAGCAAATGTGAAATAGAATTGACTGATTAGAAATGAAATTTACAACCAGAAAGATACCAATAACTGAATTGTTTAAAAAAGGGTTTAAATTTATTTTGCTTCTACCTCAATTGAGAATAGTGAAATATCCTTTGGCTGCACTTAAATATTATATTCAAGGAATTTCACCTGAGTTTGTAGAATTAAAGGGGAAAACAAAAATTTTATTTTCTTCGCACCCACACGATATGATTACTTTTTTTGTGGTCTTTTTGAAAAGAGAGTATGGAAGGATTAAGGCAGATAGTGTTGTAATTGATATTGGGGCTAATATTGGCGTTTTTTCTTTGTATGCGGCTTTGTCCGGAGCAAAAAAAGTATATGCATTTGAGCCATCAAAGGAAGCGTTTGAAATTCTTTGTAAGAACATAAGTTTAAATAATTTTTCGGATATAATCATTCCAATCAATAAAGCAGTAAGTAATGTTGATGACCTTATTCTACAATTTCCTTATTCTTCCAGTCCATATAATAGTATTGGAAGTTGTGATAGCGATAATAATATGAACTACTGCGAAATCTCAACAATTACAATCAATACTTTTATAGAAAGAAATGATGCTATTGATAAGATTGATTTGTTAAAATTGGATTGTGAAGGAGCTGAGTTTGACATATTACCTTCATTAAACGAATTTGTATTTGGAAAAATAAATGCAATAAGGATGGAGTGTCACGGAGAACCGAATGGATTGATAGAGTTATTAAGTCTGAGGTCTTTTTTCGTGGATTTCATTAGAGGTAATATTGTCTGGCTAAAAAAGCGTTGACCCCTAAATAATTTCAATATGCTTTCAACTCCTTAAATTCACTGAATAGCTTTCCTTTTATAAAAGAAATCAGGTAATTGTAGTAATAAAAAGATTACAGCGATTAGTAGCATCATTAATACATGTTTGTTTAGGAATCGAAAGGCAAAAGCCAAAGTGATAATGAATCCATTGGTCAGAACTATGATGATGGTACTGTTAAAATGCGAAAATCCAAGCCGAAGAAGCCGGTGATGAATATGTCCCAAATCTGGTGCAAATGGCGATTTTCCATTAATAATTCGAATAGCAAAAACTCTGATCATATCGGCAAGAGGAGTGGCTAAAATGGCTAGCGAAAAAATAGGGGAGAACGCTGCTTCCTGTGGTGTTGTTGCGAGTGCAAATTCGTTGTATTGAATAACCTGAATGGCAATAAGAAGTCCTAGTATTAACGAACCAGTATCTCCTAAAAAAATTTTGTAAGTTGTGCCGTATACATTGTACCATAAAAAGGAAAGTAAGCTTCCAATCATGGCGAAAGAAAGAATAGCATAATCCTCATGTGAGGTAATCAGAAATTTCGCACCAAAAATGACTGAAGAAAAAATTCCGACAGATGCAGCCAATCCATCAATTCCATCAATCAGGTTAATGGCATTTATAATGGAAACGATGGCCAGTAGTGTAATAAAAGCTCCCAATACATAGTTTATCTCATCCAAACCCAATATTCCATGTAAATTGGTAAAACGTATTCCTCCTGGAATGATCAGTATTAAGGCACAAATGATTTGAGCTATGAATTTCTTACGAGCCGAAATAATCAGAATATCATCTTTTATCCCGATAAAAAACAAAATAATCAGGGATGCCTGAATATACCTGAATTCTATGAATTTTAGTTGATGCAGGCTGAGAAGGGTTGCAATTGAAACTCCAATAAAAATGGCGACTCCTCCGAGGTTGGGAATCACTATTTTATTAATTCTTCGTTCATTAGGTTCATCGTATAAATGCTTTTCGTTTGATATCCTTACGATAACAGGAACGGAAATATAAACTAGAATTAATCCAATCAGAAAGGCAGAAATGAGCTGTAGAGTAGGCATGAGCTTGGTGAATAGAATTGAGCAAATGTAAGGGTTTCGAAAAATAAATGTATCGAATTTATGTAATTAATATGTAATATTCGGTCAAACTGACCACCCTGTGCCGATTTAAATTGACCATGTGTTGCCGATTTAAATTGACCACCTAAAAATGCCCTCTAAAAACTACCTTTTTTCAATGTCGTAATTGATATTCAA
>JAQUIJ010000048.1 GCA_028683385.1 Prolixibacteraceae bacterium
TTTCCCATGGAGCCTGCAGTCTGAGCCCTAACGTTATGATATCTTTACTATTCATGGTTTCCCTCGTCATTTGGTGTGGATTTGATCGTTTTATACATCAAATCCACACCAAATGACGAGGAGCCTTTTTTTGCTACCCATTGAGTATGTTCTCTTGAGAACGCATTTTCGGTATCTCTTACAAAGTCGGAGAAATCTTCTTCTGACTGAACTAACTCAATAGCACCCATGGCAACTCCAATTTCATGAGCTGCCAAACCATAAGATGCTGCCAATTCTCGAAACCGTTTTAGCTGAATCCATGTGAATACCCCAGCCCCGGCTACAACGAATATCTCTGTTGGCCAGTAACCAAATTCGGGATAGGCCACACGCATCAAAGTGAACACTATTGCGATAGCTTGCAACGTAATCAATATCCGAAACCAAATGGTGCCCCACTTTTTGTTATATGCAGATTTATTTGCATACCATTTTCTCTGATCTTCGATTCGTTCATTCAAATATATCGCTTTTCTTTCTTCTAGATTTTTAGATCTGACTTCAATCATCTTTTCCGGAACCTGCTCTTCGAGCGAAAAAGAGCCTGCCAAATCATGGGCCAACTCCTTATGTTCATTAAGGATACGATGAAGCAATTCCCGAAAGGCCGATTTTGCTACATGCAACGGACTGGCACAATCAAAAGGTTCCGTGCACATCATGAAGCGCCAAGTTAGTGTTTTAATAGATTCCGCAACAGCCCTTGCGCGATACCAGACGCCTTCATTTTTCTTTACTGCGATATAAATAGAAAGAAATAATCCACCCAAAAACATCATTGCTGCTAATATTGCAGCCTCCTTAGATTTAATCCCGATTACAGACAAGCCTGCCCCAAGGACTGAAAGCACAACATAAGCCTTTACGTTGTTCAGATATCCATTTTGTGCGTTAATGGAGGCATTATCTGCTGCTTGATACAAAGCTGGGTAATTATTTTCTATCATAGATATTCTAATAGCCTAGTTGTTTATAAACACTGTCTTTATAGTGATAGTTGTCCTTGTCATCGTGCATTTTGTAATTCTCGATTGCATATGCGACAATTTTAGGGGAGAATGGAATAAAAATTGCGCCAATATCCCTAATTATTGGTGGACAAGTATTCATTTGCATACTTCTTGATCCGTCAAGATTTACACCTATAATCGTACATCCTTTTTCAATCGCAACTTCAGCCTCCCAACGGACATATTTGTACTTACTCTTTGTGTCTTGACCAATCAACATGACATATTTACCCGCCATGTTAATGCGTTCACGACATTTTTTCTTAATGTACTGCTCATTCTCAGAATTTATTTCGCTGTTTAACTGACAGTCTGTGAAGTTGAAGTCAATATGCTGATTAGCCTTCCATGCCTGCATAAGTCTGTAGCAGTGAATATCTGTACTGCTAAAACCAACAAATGTTCTTGGTAATCCCATTACGACCTCCTTTTCGTATAACGTGGAGTTCTGCTGTCCGCTCTGTTTGCGGGTCCGCAGAAACGATTGGTTTAGCGATTCGGGTAATATTTCGCACCTCTTCGATTCCCTTTCATCAATACAGAGACTCCAACCAATGGCCTGATAGCGACTTTCACGATATCTATATTTGTACCAAGAATTTTTGCTAAACTAGAGACATTGATACCGTTAGATCCTTCGACAAGTTCTATTATTTTTTCTTGCAATTTTGGCAGATAGCTCTCAGCTTCTGGGTCACGGATTGGCGGCATTTCTTGGGAAAGTAATCTTTCTAACTGTTCTTCCAGTGAAGAGTAACTGTTGTATTGTATTCTATCCACTCCCCTTAGATCAGACGGGACTTCTTCTATTGTTGTTTTTCCAGGATCTATTGCGATGAAAGCTCTTTCATTCATGCCAAGAGCTAATCCTAGTTCAAGTGTGACATTTGGATTCCAACCCGATATATCATAGATGCCAAACTTTGACTCTCTGACATAATTTACAATTTTTTGCAAGATATGAAGATTTGATATTTTTTCATCAGCAAAAATAAACTTAACATTGAACGCTTTTTCTAGATTTTCGTATACTCTTCTGTAATCTTTACTTGGATAAAGACGATATGAGTACGCAACAAATATCTGTCTACGCTGTTTGGTAGGGTCAGGTAATGAAATGTTAAGAAAAGAGTGCTGGGAATCTGGCATTTTAATGCTCCTGTATTTTTTTAACCTATTTGTAATGATTTATAAAATATATTAATTTTACTCTACTATTACGCGCTATTTTATATAGTGACAAATCCGTTTTGCAGGTGATGGGAACGCTAATGTAAAGATAAGCTATTTGGCATTCAATTACTAATTTCGCAGTACTTTTTCAATTGTATGACAAATCATCTTGTCGACTCGTTCGACATAAATTACATTTTTTCAGTAATCATCTTTTGATAGGGATTTTTCATCATCAAATTTAATTAATTTTTAAAAAAATGAAGTTTGCAGTGAAAAGTGAGTTTTCTCCAACGTTATATTGAGCAGCACTTTTTTCTTATTGAAGTAACATTTTGAGTTTCGGTGACAGGTTTCGGTGACAGTGTATACATCTCGGATGTAGATATAGGAAATCCTTGCAGGCTTCCCATTCTTTTCTGCCTCGTCCGCAGAATCTGTGGGTAGCTCTTTGAAAATGAGCCCCAGAACCTGAGCCCCGCCGGAGGTGAAGGTGTGGGGCGCCTGCCGCCCCGTCACCCTTGCCACCTTCAGGTGGAGCAGGGAG
>JAQUIJ010000049.1 GCA_028683385.1 Prolixibacteraceae bacterium
TGTTTGTGCTAATCTAATAATAGGTCAGCTGGCTCATCGAAAAGTAGGTCAATATCAGTATAATTAAAATGAGAAGGAAAAGCAAATACATAATATATATCAATAAATTTGAATCATTAAGTCATAAGGCAGATATTTGAATCGTAAGGAGGGTGTAGCCCGACTGGAGATTCAAATATCTGCGGCGGTTTGATTGATCCAATAACGCTCATTGAAAATTAGGTCACTTTCTTAAAAAATATGATATCCTTTCAGTATTCACTGAAAGGAGGACGTAAAGGAAGTGATAAACTTGAATCAAAAACAAAAAATTATACTTAAACATATAGATGGGATGAGTAATCGCAGCATTGCCGGTGAGCTTCACATGAGCAAAGATACCGTCAATAAATATGTTGCAGAGTATGAACAAAAGAAGCAAGAGCTTTTAGTTAATAATCCAGAAGCAGATCCACGAGAGTTAATTCATGCAATAATTGAAAAACCAAAATACAATTCAGATAATCGTGAACCGAGTAAGGTTACTCAGGAAATGATGGAAGCTATTGAAGAATGTCTAAAGATAAATGAATGGCGACGTGCAAATGGAATGTCTAAGCAACAGATGAAAAAGATTGATATTCATGAATATTTGGTAAAGAAAAAATTTGATATCAGCTACTCAACTGTTAAGAGATTAGTTAAATCAATTGAGGACAGGCATAAAGAGGCTTTCATCCGCCAAGATTACAGCTATGGAGAGATATGTGAATTTGATTGGGGCACCGTGAAGCTTGATATTGGAGGATCTGGATACTCATCTTATCAAATGGCAGTATTTACTGCAGCTAAAAGTGGATATCGATATGCAATGCTTTTTAAAGCACAAGACACACCTTCATTTCAACAGTCACATGCTGAATTTTTCTCCCACTGTAAAGGTAACTACAAAACGATGGTTTATGACAACATGAGAGTTGCAGTCAAGAAGTTTGTAGGGTTGCATGAGAAAGAACCAACAAAGGCATTAACAGAATTATCAATATATTATGGGTTTAATTTTAGGTTTACAAATATTGCAAAAGGAAATGAGAAAGGTCATGTTGAAAGAAGTGTTGAATATGTTAGAAGAAAGGTATTTAGTGAACCAGGAAATGATAAATTTAATACCCTTGCAGAAGCAAATCAATTTCTTTTAGCAGGATGCATGAAACTTAACAACAAGGTTTCTTCAAACGGGACAATCCCTATAGAAGCTTTTAGAGAAGAGCAAAATTACCTTCTTCCTAATTTGCCTAAGTTTGAGAGTTGTATATATTCTGAATACAGAGTTGATAAGTATTCAACCATAATTGTTAACCAAAATCATTATTCAGTACCTGACAAATTAGTTGGAAAAATTGTAAATGCAAAGATGTTTACGGACAAGATAATTGTCTACTATGACAACAACATAGTGGCTACACATGAAAGAAGTTTTAAGGTTCATGACTGGAGTATTGATATATATCATTATCTTAGAACTCTACATAAAAAACCAGGTGCCCTACAAGGAAGCACTGCATTGCTTCAAGCGGACACCCAAATTAAAAATATCTACAAAAAGTATTATACCAAAGATGCAAAAACATTTCTACAAATTTTAGAAATTATCTATGAAAAAGGAATTCATGCGGTAGCAGAATCTCTAAAAGAGCTTGAAAAGCTATCACCAATGGATATGAGTGCTGATAAGGTTAAGGTAATATGTGAAAGCAGGCAAGAAAAAGAAAATTGCAAAGATATCTCTTACACAGACCATCTTACAGAAAAATCAAAAAGTACATTATTTAAATATGATCAACTTGCAGCACTCCAATCAGGAAAGCTAAAAAAGGAGGCTGTGTAAGATGAAGATTAAATTAAATGAAGAGATTATCGAATACTGCAAAATATTGAAACTTAAAGGAATTCGTACACATTTTGAAGAGGTGATGGAAGAAGCTACTGACTATGAAGATTTTCTTCATAAACTACTAACTTACGAGATGGAAGAAAAAGATAAACGCTCTATCGACTGTAGAATTAGAAATGCACATTTACCTTACAGACAATATTTTGAAGATATTGAAATGGATTGTCTCCCTGCAGATATGCAAAGGAAATTGCCTGAGTTAGCTACTCTTGATTTTATCGAAAAGGGAAAAAACATCATAATGACAGGTAATCCCGGTACCGGAAAAACCATGATTAGTATTGCATTAGGTTTAAAGGCATGCATGGCAGGTTACAAGGTATTATTTACAACGGTCCCGCTACTTGTCACAACATTAAAGGAATGCAACAGCACTAAGACCTTAAGATATTTTGAGAACAGATTTGAAAAGTATGATCTCGTTATTGCGGATGAACTGGGTTACACTTCATTTGACCGTGAAGGCACAGATTTGCTGTTTAATAACTTATCTTTAAGAGCAGCAAGAAAGTCTACCATAATTACATCAAACCTTTCGTTTGAACGTTGGGTTGAAGTTTTCGGAGATCCTACAGTTACGAGTGCAATGATAGACAGGTTAACCTACAAGGCCATATTGGTTAATATGGAAGGTGATTCTTACAGGTTAAGAGAAACCTTAAGAGAAAGTGGAGCATCTATGAATTTTGATAAACTAATCGTTTAAAACTATTGTGCCTTTGTACAATTTTCAGAGGCACATTTATTAACAAAAAAGTGACCTAAAATTGAATGGTCTTTTGACCTAATTTTCGGTTGACAAATACA
>JAQUIJ010000050.1 GCA_028683385.1 Prolixibacteraceae bacterium
GAATGAAGTGAAGAAATAAAACCGTAAGAATCTGCGGCAGCCTAAAAACGAAGGGCGGGGAATTTTCCCCGCCCTTTGTGCGTTTACTATCGTTTGATGAGGTTTTAGCGGCTGCATCCAAAATGCAAAAACAGGCCAGCATCAATAAAGCAAACTAATAAATAAGTTTCTAATTCTACGCAACCATGCTACATGAAATGCCATAAACACGCAGACACACCGGAATTTTAATGAAAATACAGGGAATTTTAAAGCCGGGGCAAAAGGGGAAAAGTTTATAGCGGTAGAAACCTCTGCGGACACTAAGAAAGAGGATAGTTTATAGATATATAAACATGTTGAATGGCAAAAAACCTCGGAAGTTTATATCAGTAGAAACTTCCGAGGTTTATAGATATAGAAACTTGTTTATACATCTATAAGCTTGTTTCTATATGTATAAACCAAAAGCTGACAGCTCAATTACGAGTTGGCAAAACTCAAAAGGAAATAACCACAAGAAATTCGAGGAGACTTCAAGCCATGCGAGTTCCGTCAATTCATGCTTTTGTCCAAATACATGACACGAATGATGGCAATAAATGGCTTAGCTTCGACGAAATTGGTTTTATTGATACGTTAAAGGTCCGCTGGTTTCTACGTATTAGGGAAGGGTTTAAAAGAAAAGGAGAACACATTGAAGGCTTTGGAGAATGGATTTCACCAGATTACGTTAGAGGGACAATTCGATTAGGAGCTGGTGGTGATTCCTGGTTTGGTCCAAACTTGGTAGCTTATGACGAAGAAGGCTCTAACTATCTCAAAAAATTGCATGATGCTTTCTCGCAGAACAAACTGCACAACAAATAAAAAATGACTGAAAAGCCTTTGAATTTGTTTGAACTTCAAAACTAGTTGCCAACCAGACAGAAGCAGCGGCCGAAAACCGCCGCTGTTCTGCCGAACCGTTCAGTGAGAGAAGGAAAATCACAATGAATCTTTATCGGTTTGATCGTAATCTTCATATCGTGGAAAAAGGTCAGTGTAACTGTGCTTCCGCCTTGGTTGAATATGAAGAATGTTTTGAGAATGGTCTCAAAACATATAATTCAGGTGAAGAAGCTATGTCCTCAACCAGTTTTGGTCTTTCAAGATCCAATGAAGATTTCATTGAGTTGTCATGCCATGGCCATGACTCCATTACCGTACATTCCGACCGGCTTCATTATTCTTCGTGGCTGAGTAAGATTTTTGGATTGAAACATCATTTTTTTATTAAGAGCGATAAGACCAAAGGCAAAGAAATTATTCAAGACTTCTTTGGCCTAAGGCGTCAGGAGTTTGAAGCTAAATACGCTGACTTTCTATGCCGCTAAATGAGCAAAAGTCCACTGAACCAGCAGCAAGACCGGCCGAAGGCCGGTCAGCCTTGTGACGTTGAACGCAATTAATATTCCAGAAAAAAAGGATTGGATCATGAACCTCGAAGAAGGGCAGCTAGGTTTTATCAAGTACACCGGCGAACTTGTAAAAGATGGATACATGGATGCAAGAAAATCAGCGCAGGCGCTACTTGGTATAGATGAAGCTGTAAGGTTCTTCGTTTTCCAGCAAGCACCAGGCCTGAGATCATCAGACTTCGAATTTCCTGTTAAGGTAAAGAAAGGTTCATGGGAGATCGTTGTTGGCGGAATCCTTCTTGCTTATGGTGTAAAGGCTGCGCAGAAAATGGCCGACAATGATTTCGCAAATGTTGGAATGAAAGACATTCTTAAAAAAGCGCTGAGTGCAATACAGTGGGTTATAAAAATTGGGAAGCATCTTGGCGACCTAACTATCAAAAAATTCGAAAATGTGTCGTTTGCAGAAAATAACAACCTGATTGGTTTGCGAAACTCTCAAGGTGAATATTTATATGTTCCTAAGAATTTTCTGGAATTATACGTTTCAGCCAACCCGACATTGCTTAGAAGACTATCCGAAGTTGTTGAAGAGGAGAGGTCTCTTTCGGTTGGTGTTTATGAAAATAATGTTCTAGTTGAAGAGACTATTACGCTGAGACATCGAAAGATTTTTACTCAAGAGGATGATCAGGAAGAAGGGCAGCTATATCCTGAATTAGAACATGGCCAGAGCGTCGTATTGGAAGGTGAAGTAACACGAGGCAATGAGATGTCCAATACCATAGGCATAGGATACCAAGGCCACATTCTCACAGGAATACCTGAATCAGGTAGCATCGTTCGCTTCAAACCAAGTCTATTTCTTAAGTGCAAAATTCATGGATGGGTCACCCGCGAGGATGACAAAGGAAGGCTTGATGCTCGGAGACCGCGTATTATTTTTTCTCGCATAGAGCCACTAGAAAAAGATCATGAAAATCCATCTCTTTTTAACTAGAGGAGCGGCAACAGGGGGTCACGTCTACAGATCACAGAAACTGAATTCTATAGACGCGACCCTTTCAGGCTCCAAGCTAAGCAAATAGAAATGGCATTAGCGGAAAGACGCGGGGTTCCCCAGCACCTATACCACGCGGCATGCGGGATTAAACCAAGCGATTACGATATTCCCGAAATATAGTCTTGACACTATATAGACTGGGAGCTATTTTAAAATCTGAACAGGAAATAATAATGGTGTGGAAAATCGTCACTGTTGAATACTTCGACGATTGGTTTCTTGGTTTGAATACGTCGGAGCAACAAGACGTGTTAGCGGCTATATTGGTGCTAGAACAATTCGGTCCGGC
>JAQUIJ010000051.1 GCA_028683385.1 Prolixibacteraceae bacterium
TTCGCACCAAGTACACAGCGCGTACCCAGCACGCCGCTTAGGACGCTGAAGGGGATACTTCAGGTGCCTGATATCTGAAAACAATAACAATATCAAGTACATATAATCACGCGACATCGTGTCGCGATCAACGTGATAAGGCACACCGGCTCGGCGGGGGCTTTTTCCCGCTGACCGGTGCTGCCGTTTGTTATGTATTTTTGGGTTTTAGTTCTTTGAAACTAAATCATTTCACTACGAAAAGTACATCCGTCAAAGCGGTGTATTTTTGAGCCCTGTTTTTATAGGTGAAGCTCACTCGTAGATCATCAATCTGTTTTTGGGAAAAAGTATCAAGGTAGGAGAGTATTCCGGGGCGCAACGCATCAAGGTTCCGTTTGAGCTTCCAAGAATTATCAAAATCTTCGCGATCCACAAGAACCAGAAAAAGACGGTTTGAGCTATCAAAACGCATTTCTCCCTGTTCTTCATATAGGTTTTGAGCAAGCATCTTTGGATTTTCAATAACTTCTTGAAGAATATCAAGACGTACTGATTTTATTTGCTGAAGCGAGTCATTACAAAATTCAGTATTTCGATCTTTCATCTTTTCAACTATTTCGTAGTAAATGTCATCTGCTTTACGATGTGCTGAAAATATGATTCCAGCACTTTTGGCTTTCTGTTTAAGTTCTGTCAGTTCTGGTTTGAGTCCTCGTAACTTTCTTCTTGATTCGATAAAATTTGCTGGAAGATAGGTTACCTTGAGATCAAATGGAATGTCGTTGACAAAAAAATCCACTTTTTTAACCTGCCCAACAGTTGGTAAAACTGCGGGATGTGTTTTGAAAATATGCTCTATCAATATGCTCGACCAATGATTATACCAGCTACAGAGCACATATCCCTGAACAGCTCTATTTATTTCTGTATCAAATTTAGACACCAGAGTTTCATAAGACTGATGAACTTTGATGAAACGATCTACAAGGTATTTATCGAGTGCGTTTTTATAATCTCCGCCCCAATCAAAGTTTTTGAGTTTGTAGAGTTCGGATACCAAGCTATCAGTATCAATCTGCTCTTGCTGTTCGATACATTTTTCGCGGATAAACGAATCAAGAATTTTATGAGAACGAATGACGTCTTCCGCCAAAACTTCATAGAGCTCTATAAACATTGAGTTCAATGATGTATTTGTAAGTTCGATATTATTTTTATTCAGAAATTCCTGAAGTAGCTCTTTCCGTATAATTGATTTTGTTTTCAGCCACAACAGACCATTTGGCGCTGAATTAAATTCATCGAGACTGTCTGATTCAAACAGTCGCTTCCAGTAGTTAAAATCAGGCATATGCAAGCTCTCTTTCACACTCAAAAGGGATAGAAACTACCAGACGTTTTTTACAGACCAACAAAATTTCGCAACTACCAGCCACACTTCCTTTTCCACCACGACCATTTTCATATGCTTTGTATTCGACTTCCACGTCCCTATACTTTGCAACTAGCTTCTGAAAGTCATCAACGGAAGGGTAGCTGCGGTTATTATAGCTAATAAGCCAGTATGGAATGTCTTGTGCTGACTCAAAAAGTTTTTCAAATGATGCGACTACATCTCTCTTTTTATCAAAACCACTGAATTTTTGTGGCTCGTAGCGCTTAATTGTATTTATGAACTGCTTGTCCTTCCAATATTCTACATATGTTTCCAACAAATGATAAAAGCTCTGATAATCCGCATGGCTATCGCAATAAGGTGGGTCAAAGTAAGCAAGGTCAACGGGCCCCATTTTGGGGAGTAAATCCAAAATGTTTTCATTGTGGCTTTTGTTTTCCTTCTGATTATCAAAAACCGCTTGATTGTATTTGGGAACTAATTCGACAAAAATATCTTTAATTGGTCTTGCAAGACTTCGGTTTCTTTTCAATCTTTCAGGACAGCTTGCATATTTTAACGCCTGAGTGTGAGCAAAATGTCCCATTGTTATTTTTCTGGTCAAGCTCCTGCTCATAATTGTGAAAGCAAGTGCTTTTTTGTACGGATTTTTTAAGTGTTCAATGTTTTTCCTGAATCCGTCAAGAAACCGCGACTCGCTTCGTTCAAAAAATATATCTGTATAGGTATCTTCCATAAGCTGAAAATCAGGATCTGAGTTTGCGTCGATATTCAACAATAAATGTATATCTTCATCGGTAAGAATCTGGTCTTTATTCTCAATTAAAGCCATACCAATTTGATGATTGAAATTCAGAAAGTCATTTGTTGTTGTAGTAAACCCTCGTTGTTTAAGAAAAAAAGCAACAGACTGTGAACCGCCAAAAGCATCAAGAGCTGTTTTTACATCTCTGGGAATATGCTTATTAAGCCAACTTATCAGGGTATGCTTTGCCCCCAGATATTGAGGTTCTGGAAAAGAATGTTGAAAATATTTGTACTCGCTAAAAAGCATTTTCTCTCCGATAAACATCTCAATAATCTCATGCGGTGAGGGTACTATACACCAAATCATAAGGGATTCAAAACGCTAAAGGTGGCCGACAATTGAATGGTTTTTCTGCGTCCCTCAGGGGCGCTCGTTTCTCGGTTTTATTCGGTTTTTTCGGTTTGGTGCATAACAAGTTAAGAGTTTATGTGGTGCGTAGCGCAGCGGAGCCACCACATAAAGTCAAGTTGAACTTGACCATCTCGGCTTAGTTTCTGCTTTCTGGATTTTTATCGGGATTTCTCAGGTTTTCG
>JAQUIJ010000005.1 GCA_028683385.1 Prolixibacteraceae bacterium
GCCTTGCATTAAAAAAATGCAAAGTTACTTTTCATTTCAAATCAAAAAGTCAAAGAACGCCTGTAAATATATTTATATCAATAAGTTACAACGAAAAATAAAAAATTAACGCACCATCAGTAATACTAAATTTTAAATTTAGTATCACTTTTTCATAAAATGTGCCACAAAAAACAAATTGAAATCAATTTTAAACTATTTAAAAGTTATTAAACTTATTTAACACAACTATCTGAATATGAATGTTTAGTGTTCAAATAATTCGAATAGTGTTTCAGTCTCGTTAAGTCACATAATGCTGAATTTCTGACGATTCGAATCTCGAAGCTTTTGTAGCCGATTGCTTTGATTACATGAATAAAAACAAGGATAATCGACCCAATCTCGTTTGGGTGATCCGAATGAAAATTCATTTCAGACATTTGATTTTCAGTCCTAATTTGGCTTGGGCCTGGAAATTGACAGAGTATAACATTCATATTGTCTGCATGTATTTGGCAATGAATGTGTGTGATTGGTGTTTTTTATCAGATAATTGGTTTCGTTTGAAGATATTATTGCACTTTGTGTTTATTGAGTTCCATTTTCAACGTAAATAGATTGTATTCAAAAGTACCTTCGTAACCGGCACAGCAATCCGGATCGTCATCGATCCACACCTGAAATGTTCCGGTGATTTGCTTGTTGATATTCGTTATTGAAAAAATGGCACGCCGGGAAAATAATCCGGTTTGCCGATCGGACAGATACCTGATTTCTTTCTCGATTGTTTCACGGAGATCGCTATTTTGCAGGTATTCGTTTCCGCTGGAATAGATCAGCTTCAGAAAATCAGAACCTTCCTCGTGTCCCCCGGTACAGGATTCTCCAGCCTCGAAATACAGCATAATATCGTTCTTTCCGTCGCCATTCATGTCAACTGTTTTGAACTGTATGGTATCCGGAAGTCCGTAATAACTTTCTGGATACTTCTCATTCCATTTCTCATAATCTTCATCGCATGGACCACCAACTTTGCCGCTAATCAGTAATTCTTTCTTCCATTTTTCAGTTTCATTTTTCACAAACTGATTGATGTCATTCGCTGCATTTTGATCGGTTAGACGATGGCAGTAGAAAACAAGTACCATCAGAAATAAAAGCAAGAAGTTGGATTTCACGCTTATTGAATTAATGATTTATGTTATTCTTTTGATTTTAAAATTTGAAGTCAAAGGGCTCTGCAAATGCTGCAAAGCCCTTTTTGTTGCTGTGAATTTGGGGTAAATTAAAGTGTATTAAGTTTGGTCACCACTTTCTTTTCGTACACATACACGAAGTTGCCATCGCGCGAAAGTGTTGTAATAGCGCCTGTTCTGGCTTTAAAGTCTTTGTATTTGCAGGTATTCAGATCGAAAGTACCAATGTCGGCCTTATCCGTTTTCATGATCAGGATATTGTCAACCCGGTCTTCCAGCGATGAAGTTCTGTATTTGCCTGAATTTAATAATTCGCCTGAATTGGCATTGAACGTAGAGACGCCCTTTTCGCCTACAACCACAATCACATCGTCTTTGAATGGTTGAATCTGGGTCGCAAGCCCAACTCCACCTTTGGCAACCGGAACTTCGTATTTTTCTTTTCCGGTCGCTACATCTAGCGAGTACAAAGCTTTTCCGCTGCAAACAATCGTATTGCCACCAAACGTAATCATGTTGGTAATTCCTTTGCGGAACCGTTCCGATTCCCAAACCAACTTTCCATCGGAAACATTCAGTGCCTGAATACCGCATGGGTTAACGTTTTCAAATTCGATCACAGAAATGGTAACAACCTGATCACCTGATCGCTGTGTTTTGGTATATTGTTTTTCAACTACTCCGCCAATCTGAAGCAATACTTTCCCATCAACGATACTCATTCCGGGGATTGCTTTGGCATCTTTTATTTCAGGTGAAGTCCAAAGCAATTTGCCGGTATTCAGGTCGTATTTTTTTACGTATTGTTTGCTGCGACTCTGCATGTCGAGCACATAAATGTCTTGTCCGTCTATCACAGGAGCGGCAACTGCGCCATAAACACCAAATACTTTGCATCCAATTGGTTTTCCAACAACCCGTTCAGGAGTGAAATCGTATGCCGCCGACCAGATTTTAGCACCAGTTTTGTAATCGTAAACCTGCATTCCGTTTAGGCGAAGAAATACTTTGTCGCCACTTACACTCAAATCATAAATGGGTTGTCTCGAAATTACTTTCTTTTCGGCCAGTCCGATGTAGGTGTTTTCCCAGAGGATTTCACCGTTTTTCAGGTTTATTTTGGCAATCTGGTTTTTAAATCCTGAAAATAATGCTGCAAGCGCTGTGGGTTTAAAATTCACCATGGTTAGTGTGTGATCTGCTCCATTGAAATAATATTGGCCAACCACTCCACTAAATTTTGCGGTACTCCACAATTCTTCGCCGGTTTGTGCTTTAATGTAAACCAATTCTTTTTTCAGGGTAATAGCGAAGCAGTCTTCTTCATCAATGTAGGTAATCGAACTTTCATCTACATCCTGGTATTTGTCGGTAGTCCATAGGCTTTCGCCCGTTTCGAGGTTTATACAGGCAATCTGGTCTTTCCCCAATTTGCGATCGAACAAGAAAATTGTACTTGACGCCCAGAATGGAATCAATTCGTCAATCTTCCGGAGTTTTGGAGCCATTTCGCTGAATTTTTTCTCCCAGATCACTTTCCCGGTTTTGTTGTCGAATAAGCTCATTTCCTTGTCCGATGCGGCGTAGCTGTGTTCGCCTTCCAGCGAAGTTCCGGCGTATTGAATCTGGTGTCCTAATTTGGTTTCCCAAACGGTGGTCATGTCTTCCTGGGCTTTTGCCCAAACGATTGTAAGCAGAAGTACTGCAAAAGTCAATAGTTTTTTCATAGTCAATCGATTTTAGAATTTGAATGTATAACTGAATTTATAATCTTTGTTTTTGGGCATTTTAAAGCCGAACTGAAAGTCCATTATTTTGTCTTTCAGGCTGTTTTGAGAAGGAATGTTTCCATCTTTTTTATCGGCCACAAATACCGACACTACCTGTCCTTTATTCCGGATGGTCAGTTGCAGGGTATATTCGCCGGTGATGTGATATTTCTGACCAAACTTGTAGAGTGCGCCTTCCGGAGAAGTCATAGCTTGGTTGAGTTCCATACTGGCCTGATTGATTACTTCATCTTTGGCCTCAATTAGTTCGGGTTTCTGAGCTTTCATGCTCATTGCAGAAGTCAGAATGAACAGGATGATTAATAGTTTTTTCATTGTTCTGTGGTGTCGAATTCAATGTTCCATTTGATGAGTTGATTTCCCATGGCAATCAGGATCGACTGATTGTCGGGCAGGAAGACAAAGGCAGGGCGCGAACTGTTGATAATTTTGTCACCATCGGCTTTTTCGAACAGGCGGTGAGCAAGCTCAAAACGCTTTTCGAGCGAAGCTGTTTGGTAATCGTACAGGTGCATTTCCTGAAAGCGGTTTCCTTTCGAGTTGATGGCGAAATAATGGTGATCGTTGCTGGTTTTCATGTCGGGTTGGTTGATCGACATGGACGTAAAACCTTTGCGCAAGGGTTGCATGGTGGAAATATCAATCAGATTGATGTAGCTAAGTTTTTTGTTATTCGCCTGAATACGAATATCCGGAGTTTGGTAAACCTGCAAAATATCTTCTCCCGGAAGGAACGAAAGGTTATAAATCAGGTCGTAAAACTCGCCGATGGTTTTTATTTTTAAACCTGAGTCAGCATTGTAAAGGCCGACAACCTGTTTGAATTTTACGGCATTTTTCAGTCCTTTTTTATCTTTCCTGAATTGATTTTTGAACTCCGAAGCATCAACAGTTTGCGATACGGCCAACGTCTTTCCGTCGGGGCTGATGGCGACGGCATTGGTAGCACCGGCAATGGTGAATGTTTTTACTTTTTCACCCGAAGGCAAACTCCAGATCGTGATTTCATCGCTATTTAGCGAAACGGCCAGTTTTTCGTCTGAAGAAACAGTAACATCCTGAATTTTGCTGAACTTTTTAACTGTTGTTCCTGAAGCCAGATCGATGATTTCGTAATCGATGGTGCGATCTCTGTTCTGACTGAAATCAGAAAAACCGATTTCCTGGGCAATCACATATTTCCCGTTTGCCGAGAAACTCAGGCGCGATCCTGAATTCCATGTCGCGGCATTGATGGTGTTGGTTATTTTGCGGCTTTGCCAGTCGATGATTTTGATCGGTTCCGATTTACAAAAGCTGATAGCAATCGTGTTTTGATCAGGAGAGATCGCGATCCCAGAAAATTCAGACTCGCTGCTAATCAGCTTGATTCGTTCGAAATCGGAGTTTGAGGTCTGGCTTCGGCTTGTCAGACCGAAGAAAATCAAAACAAGCGGAACGAAAATTTTCCGGAAATGGATTTTACTTTTGATTGATGAACTTGCCATAAACTGATCCTTTTAATGTAAAAAAACACAGAGCTTCCGTCAGTGTAATTGCTTAGGTTACCTCAAAACACCTCAGTGAAAGGAGACCTGACTGGAAACTCTGTGATAATCTCGTAAAGTCGTCTGACTAGTGTCTTGAAATGGTTGTAAGCAATTACAGGATCAAAAATAATTTAGGACAAGGGAGTCTGTAATACAGGAATTTTCGTATTTGCCTACGACTTTTACCGTATTTTGAAGAATTGCGGTGCATGGTGTCCGTCGGCTAAAGCAGACGGCAAAGGATAAATACATTTGAAAATAGAATAACTGAAGTTTGAAACGAAGCCTATCCTTTGCCGTTCACTTCAGTGAACGGTCATGTTTGAAATAAATAGTTAAATTATCCCATTTCTGATGGCATAGCTAATCAGCCCGGCAATGTTGTTCACGTCGAGCTTTTTCATGAGGTTGGTGCGGTGGGTGTCAACGGTGCGGTGGCTGATGAACAACTGGTCGCCAATTTCCTTGTTCGAAAATCCGGCTGCAATCAGTTTCAGTATTTCGGTTTCACGTTCGGTGAGAATTTCATTTTTTTGTTCAGGATTTAATGTTCCAGAAGTATTTAGTAGCGCTAAAGTAACATCGGTTGAGAAGTAGTTTTGTCCGGTGAAAACTTTTTTGATGGCGCCAATCAGTTCGTCCTGCGAACAACTTTTAAGCAGGTATCCGTTTGCCCCAATGTCCATCAGGCTTTTAATCATTCCGGCTTCGTTGTGCATCGAAAGAATGATCACTTTCACATTCCTGAATTGTTTCCTGATTTCTTTCAGCGTTTCGATGCCGTTCAATACGGGCATATCGATGTCCATCAACACCACATCTATCGAAAGTAATTCCAGAATTCGCAGTGCTTCGCGGCCATTGTTGGCTTCGGCGGCCACAACTATTTCGTCGCTATTTTTCAGGAGCGATTTCAATCCGTCAATAATAATCTGATGGTCGTCGGTTAACAGGACTTTGATTTTGTTCATTATAGTGGTGTTCTGATGGTTATTGTTGTTCCTTTTCCTGAAGCTGAATCGTAATGTAAATTTCCTTTTATGGCGTCGATCCGGCTGGCAATATTTAGCAGTCCAATGCCATTTTTTTCTTTCCGATCTGCATCAAACCCGATTCCGTTGTCCGAAACATTCATGACTACATGAGTTTTGAGTTTCACCAACTGAACAGTAAGCTGACTGGCTTTCGAGTGCTTGATGACATTGCTGACCAGTTCTTGCAAAACACGGAAAAGAACCAGCTCGATTTGGCTTCCAATTCGTTCCGAAAATCCGGAATGTTCGAACTGGTATTGCACCGGGGAATTTTCAAGATTCAGGCTTAACATGCCTTCAACGGCTGGTATCAATCCAAATTGCTCCAGTTCTTTCGGAATCATCTGGTGCGAAATGTTTCGGACTTCAGTTCCGGCATTCTCGAGCATCTTCCCGATTTTCTCAAATTCAGGCACCAGTTCTTTTTCTGCTGCTTTACCTGATAAACTCTGGTAGTTCATTTTGATCGCACTGATGGTTTGTCCAACGCCGTCGTGCAATTCTTTGGCGATTCGCCGCCGCTCCTCCTCCTGTGCCTGGAATACGGCGTTTATTCTTGCTTCCTGTTCCTGAATTCGTTCGGCATCAGTAGCCGCTTTTTGTCGTTGCTGATGGCGGTAAAACAGGAAGATTGCTGCACCTGTAATCGAAATCATCACAAATATCAGCAGCCAAAGTTCTGTTTTTCGTTGCTGAAGTTTAACTTCGGTAAACTCCTTGTCTTTTTTGATCAGGTAAAGATCCTGTTCCAGTTTATCGGTTTCGTATTGAGTTTGAACATCCAGTATTTGCTGCTTGAGGCGTGTGTCGTAAACCGAATCTTTCAGGGCAATGTATTGCCGCATCAACACGAACGAACTGTCGGTTTGGTGCGTAAGGGCTTTCAGTTTGGCAAGGCCCAGTAAAGCGCTTAGCTCTTCTTCCAGCACGGCAACGTTTTGGGCAATTTTTAACGAGCGGTTTAAGGCTTCCGAAGCCTCTTTGAATCGTCCGGTTTCAGTATAAACGGTTCCCATTCGAGCCAGAGTTGAAGCTATTCCTTTCGAATCGCCTATCCTTTCGCGGATTTGGAGTGATTCGGTAAACAAGGCTAAGGCTTTATCGTATTTTTTCTGCCCCATGTAAATGTTACTGATGTTACTCAGGTTGGCGCTAATCAGTTCATCTTTTTTCAACTCGCGCGAAAGAGAAAGGGCTTTTTCGTAGTAATTAACGGCTTGAATGGTGTCGTGCATTTTTGCATAGAGGTTGGCCATATTTCCGTACGAAGTGGTTTCACCTTCCCGATCTTTTTGTTTAATGCGGTATTCAAGCGCTTCCTGATGATATTTGAGTGCGTTGTCGAGGTTTCCCAGGTTTTGGTGGATGATGGCAATGTTGTTTAACGAATAGCCAATCCATTTATCCTGACCAAGGTTCCTGTAAATTTTCAGCGCTTCAATTTGATTTTCGAGCGCTTCTTTTAGGCGTCCTTGCTTCTGGGCAATGATTCCCAGTTTATTGTAAAGCGCCGCAATTCCGGTGGAGTCGTTTAGTTGCTTCCTGATTTTCATGGCTTCGTTCAGGTAATTCGTAGCACTCCTGAAATTGGCTTTGTCTATATAAATAATGGCCATGTCGTTGTAGGCCTGAGCGATGCCTTTCGGAAAATTAATCTGTGTGGCAAGCTGAAGGGCTTGTTGCCCAAAAGTCAATGCAGAGTCGGCTGATTTAAACCGGTAATTCCAGCACAAATCGCTCAACGATTTTACTTTGTTGGTGTCGGATTTGGCATTCAGTATTTGCTGAATGTGTTCATTGCCATTTCCAAACAGTGGGTTTATTTGGAAATAAGCACAAAGAATAAAGGCAAGAGAGATGAAGACCTTCATTTTTGATTTTTCTTTTCTTAAACATATGTTTTGAAAAAAATGTTTAACGAAAGCGAAAAATGTTTGATCAATCTTGGAAAAGGGAATTAAAAAACGAACTGTTTATGGGCAGGCTGGTAGTACCTTGATTACTTTTCCAGATTTTAGGAAGTCGCTAAATTCATTGTTTTCCCAAACAGCGTGGTTTCCTTTGTCGTCGAACAACTGACAGTGAGAGCACGACCAAAGGCCGCAATAAATATGGTAATAAGTTTTCCCTTTGTATTCAATAATGGTAACATCGGTTATTTCGCAGAGGTTTTGACTTGAAATAAGTTCTGTGATTTTTGCCTGAAGCCACTCTGGAAACTGATCAGGCGCCGAAGTTTCTTCCTTTTTGCAGGAATCCATTCCCAGAAGAACAACCAGGAGAAGAATTGCGGTGAATCGGTTCATAACAAATTGGTTTAGGCTAAATTAAAGATTAATTTCAAGAAAGATGTTGTTTTTTAGGAATTCGTTGCGTCCGATTGTTCACTTTTGCGTCTTCTTATCGGTAATCAAATTTTAGTAATGATTTTATCAAAAAAAGCTACACCAGATAGTAAATACAGCATAGCGGCTTATCCAATCATGAAGCAGTTGATTTGGCTGGCTCTGCCGGTAATCGGTTCGTCGTTTATGACCATGGCCTACAATTTTATCAACATGATTTTTGTGGGCCGGTTGGGTAGCGATGCGGTTGCAGCGGTGGGTTCAGCTAGTTTTTTCATGCATTTTGGATGGGGATTGTCGTCATTACTTACAGTTGGCGCCGGGATAAAAGTGTCGCACGCCATTGGTAGCAGAGATTTAAAACTGGCCAGAAGCTATGTCCGGAGTGGTATTCTGGCTGTTATCGGTCTGGCTTTGATTTACTATGGCTTCTTATTTTTTGCCCGTAACGAGTTGATTGGCCTGATTCAACTCAACAATACTGATATTGAACATGCAGCTTCCGGATACTTACTTTTGATTGGACTTTGTATTCCATTTTCCTTTCAGAATCTGTTTTTCACCAGCGTTTTCATCGGTTCAGGCGACAGCAAATCGCCATTCAGGATAAATGCAACTGCGTTAGCCATTAATATGTTGCTCGATTACCTGTTGATTTTTCAGGCCAAAATGGGAATCAACGGTGCGGCTTTGGGAACCATTATTTCGCAGGCCATCGGAACACTCCTGTTTTACATCAAACTAAACGGTTCAGAAAGCCTGAAGCCAAGAGGAACTGCGTTTCAAAGTCTGCTTCTGAAGAACATTCTGCGAATGGGAGTCAGCACCACTTTTCAGCGTGTTTCGTTCACGATTGTAGCCATTTTTATGGCACGCATTATAAGCAACTGGGGACCTACAGCTATTGCAGTTCAGAAAGTTGGCATTCAAATCGAAGCCATTTCGTACATGACAGCAGGTGGATTTTTGTCTGCACTATCGACTATTTCAGGAATTGCTTATGGTGGCGGCGATTATCGGAAACAATGGCAGGCTTTTCGCTCAGGTATGCTTCTTGCATTCGTCCTCGGAACGGTTACTTCCATTGTTATCATTGCTTTTGCGCAGCCTCTTTTCTCCATTTTTCTGAGCGATCCGGAAAGTTTGGCAATGGGGCGCGAATACCTGGTTATTCTTGGTTTTTCGCAACTGTTCATGGTTCTGGAATTAATGGCAACCGGGGCATTTTTTGGATGGGGAAAGCCCAATATTCCGTCGATAACAGGCATTGCATTAACTGTGATTCGTATACCAATGGCCTACGCATTCATCAGCCTTTGGCAAAACGCACTTTCGTCAGTCTGGTGGAGTATCAGCATCAGCAGCATTTTGAAGGGAATAATTCTTTCGGTTTTGTTTGTCGTACTTTTTAAAGCATTTATCAGAGAAAAAATTAAAACCACATAGAACACAATAGAAAAGGAGATAATAAAAAACTATGTGATCTATGTGGTTCAAACAAAAGTTATGAAACAATTAGTAAAAGGAAATATCTGGCTCGAAGGCTTGTTTGGCCTCGAAAAGGAAAACATAAGGGTTGATCAGGCCGGTAATCTGGCTCAGACACCACACCCAAAAGTGTTTGGCAACAAGCTGAAACATCCGTACATCACAACCGATTTTTCTGAAAGCCAGGTCGAAATGATTACGCCGCCTCTTCCTGAAATAGGGCAGGCTGTCGGTTTTCTGGAAACCATTCACGACATTGTGAGTCTGGAGCTTGAAAATGAATATTTGTGGCCGCAAAGCATTCCGCCAATTTTGCCTGCCGACCAGCATATTCCGATTGCTCAATACGATGAAGATGGAAAGGAAGCCCGCGAATACCGCGAATTTCTGGCGCAAAAATATGGTCCCAAAAATCAATTGTTCTCCGGAATTCATTTCAATTTTTCGTACAGCGATAAGTTGCTCGAATTGCTTTACCTGAAAGCCAATTTATCGGTTTCGTTCGACGATTTTAAAGACGAAACGTACCTGAAAACAGCCCGTCAGATGTTGCGCTTGCGTTGGCTTTATATTTTGATGTATGGAGACAGTCCTGTGGTCGACCCGTCGTTCGAACTTCAGTGCAAAATGGCTCCTTATCCCATTGAAAACAATGTGATTGCATTGTCGATCCGGAACAGTTGTTTTGGATACCAGAATTTTGATGATTTATTCCCGGATTACAGTTCGGTTGCCAATTACAAGAGTAGCATCGACCAAATGATTAAAGATGAGAAAATCGCTGCTGCCAAAGAACTGTATTCGCCGGTTCGCCCCAAATTTATTCGTAATCCCGATCATATTTCGTACCTCGAATTCCGTTTTATTGATATCGATCCGCTAACCAAAGCTGGTATTTCTACTGAAGCCTTAAGGTTTTTACATGCTCTTGCATTGTATGGTTTGCTTACCGATGAATTTGATGATTTTGGTTCGGAGGCTCAAACTGAAGCTAATCGTTATCACACTGGCGTTGCCATGTATGGGCTGAATGTCGCGCCTTTTCTGATCAGCGAGAATGGTAAACAGTATAGTATATGGACTAAAGCGCAGACCATTATCAAAGGAATAACTGATTTGTTTGAAAATCTTGGTATTAATGATCCGAAATATCTTGATTCGCTAAATCAGTCAATGAACCTGATTGAAAATCCGAGAGAACGTAAAGTTTACGAAGTATTGAAGGGTATTGTGAAAATGGGATATATCCCATTCCATGTCGAAAAAGCCAAACAATATTTGAACGAAAGCAGAAATAAGAATTATAATTTTTGGGGGCTTGAAGGTATGGAACTATCCACTCAGCTTTTGTTGCGAGAGGCTGTAAAACGTGGTGTTTCGTTCGAAATACTTGATCAAAAGGAAAATTTCGTTCGGTTTCAAAAGGTTGAAAACATTCAGTATGTGAAACAGGCAACCAAAACTTCGCTCGACAATTATGCCAGCATTCTGGCCATGGAAAATAAGTTGGTGACCAAGAAAATTCTGGAAGAACATCAAATCCGTGTTCCCCAAGGAAATGAATATACGAATGTGGAAGATGCAAAAGCTGACTTTTTGATTCATCAAGGAAAGCCGGTGGTAATCAAGCCGAACCAAACCAATTTTGGCTTGGGAATCACCATCCTGAAGGAAAATACCGATGAACAAACTTATCGGCGAGCCATCGACATTGCCTTTGAACATGATTCAACCATCCTGATCGAGGAATTTATTTCAGGAAAAGAGTTTCGGTTTTTTGTGATTGGTGACGTAGTGGTGGGCATTCTACACCGTATTCCGGCCAATGTAACCGGAGATGATACAAAAACAATACGCGAGCTTGTCGAACTCAAAAATCAGGATCCGTTGCGGGGGAAAGGCTACCGCACGCCGCTCGAAAAAATCAGGTTGGAAGAAGATGAAGCGATATTCCTGAAACAACAGGGCAAAGATTTTGAAACCATTCCGGCAGCGGGAGAGGTGGTATACCTGCGCGAGAATTCGAACATCAGTACCGGTGGCGACAGCATCGATTTTACCGACGATATTCCGGAATCGTACAAACAAATTGCTATTCGCGCGGCCAAAGCATTGAATGTGGTCATTACCGGTCTGGATATGATTATTCCGGATGTTTCAGCCGAAGCCGCTGACGACAATTACGCCATTATCGAACTCAATTTTAACCCGGCCATTCACATTCATTGTCACCCTTTCAAAGGTAAAAACCGGAAGTTAAACGAGAAACTGATGGAAGTGCTGGGGTATTAATTTGAAGATATGCTAATGGGATTTAAAGTTATCTGCTGAGTCGTAGAAAAAGTCACCCAACCATTTCATCAAACAAGGTATTGAATGTTTTTTCCAGGTCGTCGCTAAGGCCAGTGTGTGGTCTTGAAGTTTGTATCGATGCACTGCGAACCGCGCTGAGCCATCGAAAGCGTTCGGCCATTTCCAAAGATGCAATCGGTCCGCCACCTTTTTCTCCCTCAGCGATGATGCGGAAAGCTTCCAGATTTTTGCGGATTTCCTCAATCTCAGCATCAGGTTTCAGTATCAGTATCTTATCCTGAGAAAGGTGGTACTTCATCCGAATGAATTTTTCCTTTTTACAGAATAAAATCACCCCGGCATTAACGAACTCTTCACGTTCGACTACCGGAACAACCCGCACAATGGCATATTCATATTGATGTTTCGGCTGCATCTTGGGCGGTTTGAATAAACTGGTTTGAATAATTCAGACGGGTACTTAAAAAAGTGAAATAAACGGTTCTTAATTGTTCCGGCGTTTCGTCCTGTAATTCCCATTGAAGCCATTCGTCGGGGATCAATTGAACGATTTCTCGGATTTTGTTCTCAGTAATCAGCTCCCTGCAAATCCGGTCCGCCTCTTCCATCTGTGTAGCCTGTGGAAGCAAAACATGATCTTTTATATACAGAAATGGACTTGTCGCTTTCTTCTCCCAACCCTCCCAGTTGTATTGAAAATAAAGGCACGACCCATGATCGATCAGCCACAATTCTTTGTGCCAGACGAGCATATTGGTATTCCGGAACGACCGGTCCACATTGGTAATCAAACTATCGAGCCATACGATTTTGGAGGCCAGAAGCGGGTCAATTTTAGTCACTACCGGATCGTAGGTGAAAGCTCCTGATAAAAAGTGCAAACCCAGGTTTAACCCTTGACTTGCCTTTAAAAGATCCTGAATCTCCTCATCTCCCTCCGAACGGCCAAAGCATTCGTCCAACTCTGCAAAAACGAGCTCAGGAACTTTTAAACCCAGTGCCCGGGCTATCTCGCCACCGATTAATTCAGCAATGAGCGCTTTTACCCCATGTCCTCCACCTTTGAACTTGATCACATACTTGAAGTCATCATCGGCTTCGGCCAATGCAGGTAGTGACCCCCCTTCCCTGAGGGGTTGCATGTATCGGGTGACTGTAACTGTTCGAAGTGTATCCATTGTGAAGGGTAAAAGTAATTAAATGGTGGTAAAATACCTTCGTTTAAACCAGAAAGCCACATTTACCAATCCGATCATTACCGGAACTTCAACCAGTGGCCCGATTACCCCGGCAAAAGCTTCTCCTGAATTAATCCCGAAAATGGCGATGGCTACCGCAATGGCCAGTTCAAAATTATTGCTGGCAGCGGTAAACGCCAAGGTGGTCGATTGCTCGTAATTCGCTCCAATTTTCTTACTCATGTAAAATGAGCTGAAGAACATGATTACAAAATAGATCAGCAATGGAATGGCTATAAGCACGACATCCATCGGGATTTTTACAATGTATTCACCTTTCAGCGAGAACATCACAACAATGGTGAACAGTAAAGCGATAAGTGTTAACGGACTGATTTTCGGTACAAATCTCGTCTGATACCATTCTTTACTTTTGACACGAATCAGGATAAATCGGGTTAAAAAGCCTGCGATCATTGGGATTCCAAGATAAACGAATACGCTTTTGGCGATAGCGCCCATTGTAATCTGCGAAACCGTTTCGTTAACAGGAACACCGAACCAACCCGGAAGAACTGCGATAAAAACATAGGCATAAACCGAAAACAGAAGCACCTGAAAAACAGAGTTAAAAGCAACTAGTCCGGCTGCATACTGCGTGTCTCCTTTGGCCAGATCGTTCCAAACAATCACCATCGCGATACAACGGGCCAGACCAATCAGGATAATTCCGTACATGTATGGCAGGTTGGCATTGTTTTCGCCGGGGAACAGTTTAAAAAAGGTAATGGCCAAAGCAAACATTAATACGGGTCCCAATACCCAGTTCTGAAACAGGGAAAGTCCGAGAATTTTGGTATTGCGGAATACATCGCCCAATTCTTCGTACTTCACCTTAGCTAAAGGCGGATACATCATTACGATCAGGCCAATTGCAATGGGAATATTGGTGGTTCCGCTCGACATGCTGTTCCAGAATTCGGCAACATTTGGACTTAGCCAACCGGCAAACACCCCAATAAACATGGCAAGGAAAATCCAAAGCGTGAGGTAGCGATCAAGAAATTTTAAGCGTGTTTTCATTGCGCTAATTTGAAAATTGGACAATTTGAAGATTTGAAAATGAATTAATGAGCTTTTGAAGTGCTGATTATTTTGGATAGAATGTTGATAATTGACAGAAGCTTTTCTTTCAGGTATTCGTTTTGGGGATATGTCTTTGACATTTCGCAAAGCATTAACCAATATTCAGTTTCATCGGCTTCTTTTGCGGCAATTTTCAACTTATGAATAAAATCAGCCTTGCTCTCGGCATTTTGAGCCTCGCGAACATTTGCACCAATAGATGTTCCGGATTTCAGCAACTGCCTGGCGATAACATATTTCTTCTTTTCTTCCAATAATTCTGAATATTCAACGATTTCCAATGCAAACTCAAGCGTGAGCTTTACAATCAGATTTTCTTTGTCGTTTCTCATATCTTCAAATTTTCTTGATAGAACTTCCAAAACCCTTCCTTAATCTCATCTCTCACACGGATAAATTCACTCCAGATAAATTCATCGGTTCCAACAGCGTGCGAAGGATCGTCGAAGCCCATGTGCAAGCGGTGTTTTACTTTCCCGATAAATGCCGGGCAGTTTTCGTTGGCACCACCACAAACGGTAATCACGTAATCCCACTCTTCTCCGAGGTACAAATCAACCGAATCCGAAGTGTGGTGACTGATATCGATGCCAATTTCTTTCATGACTGCAACAGCCTTGTGATTCAATTTTCCAGAGGCTTCGGTGCCGGCCGAACAAACTGTGATGTTCGGATCGAACGACTGTAAAAAACCATGCGCCATTTGACTACGGCAACTGTTTCCGGTACAAAGAATAAGAACTTTCATATTTTTAATTTGAGAATTTGAGAATGTGATAATTCAATATGGTTTTACTCGCAAACGAAGTTTTCGGGGAGTTGAATTTCTTCCAGAAACGAGGTTAAAAGCATATTCATTTCTTTTACTTTCTCGCTATCCAGGCAGTATTTCATTTTTACTCCTTCCACATGACCTTTAATTAAACCAGATTCTTTTAATTCTTTCAGATGCTGATTAACGGTTGTGCGGCTTAGTGGTAATTCTTCTGAGATATCGCCAGAAATACAGTTTCTCGATTTTGCCAGAAATTGCAGAATCTGGAGGCGGGCCGGGTGGGCGAGGGCCTTAAATAAGTTGGCCTGTTCCTGAAGCGCTTCGTCGAATAGTTCGTGTTTTGCTGTGACCATTGTTGGTGAATTAATAAGTGACGTAAATATACGTCACTTATTAATACGACGTATAAATACGTCATTAAATTTTGATTAAAGTTTTAAGGAGCTTAATGTGTAATCTGGAGGAATTGATGCGCAAAATTGAGGAGAGAAAATTTTGTAGGTGCGCATTTCAAAAGAGCAAAAAGAAATCCTATTCTTTGCCCAAACAAGTATTGTTCGGGTAAAGAATAGGATTTTAAAACTTATTGTTTGGCGGTAACAGTGCCTTTAATGATTAAAACCAATGGCGAATTTATGGCATTCGAATTAACTGTAATTGATTTGGTGAATGCACCAATGTTGTTGGTGTTATAGGTTACTTTTATCGAACCTTTCTCACCCGGAGCAACTGGAGTTCTGGTCCATTCAGGAACAGTACATCCGCATGAAGCTTTTACATCATTCAGTACAATCGGAGCTTTCCCTTTATTGGTGAAAGCAAAAACACAGCTACCATCACTCGCCTGTACAATTGTTCCGTAATCGTGAGTTGTGGCTGCAAAAACAATTGAATCCTTAGGAGTTGCCGGTTTGTCCTGTGCCTGGATGGTCATTACAGTGAGGAACATCATGACCATAAATACGATAGTTTTTTTCATCTTTTGAAGTGTTTTATGTGTTAAAATGTTGGTAACAAAATAATTATGAAATGTAATTGTTGATATTTACCAGAGTTGTATTCGCTTTATATTCGAAAAACTCTTCAAACATATCAATAATGATTGTATGTCAGGCCAAACAAATCGAAAATCTAATCCGATGTAAAGCTAAATCAATAAATTTTGATACTATCAATAGTTTTCTTAATGTTAGTTAACAAAGTTCTAGAAATCAAATTGAATGACTAAATTTGATATTCGATCTTTCTGTTTAACCCAAATAAATAGTTTTAATAACCTAGTAGCCAAAAACGATGAATACAAATTTTCGCTTTTTACTCCCTGTATTGCTTTTTTTTACTGTTTTGAACAGCACTGGTCAAGATATTTCGCAGTGGCGTGGGCCAAATCGTGATGGAATTTATCCGGATAAGAATATCCTAAACGTATGGCCTGAAGCTGGCCCCAAACTCCTTTGGCTGACTGAAGAGCTTGGCAACGGCTACAGTTCTCCGGTTATTGCCGACGGAAGACTTTATATCAATGGTGAAATCGATAGTATCAGTCATGTGTTTGCATTCGATCAGAATGGAAAGCTTTTGTGGAAAACACCCAATGGTCGCGAGTTCTTTGGTGAAGGGTATTCAGCCAGTTTCCCCGGAGCAAGGTCAGCCCCAACGGTATATGATAATTTAATCTATGTGACTTCTGGACTTGGACGAATTGCCTGTTTGGATGCCGCTTCAGGAAAAGAAAAATGGGCGGTTGATATGGTGAAAGACCTGGGTGGAAAACTCAATTACTTTGGATATTCTGAATCACTTTTGGTCGATGATAAATGGGTGTATTGTTATCCCGGAGGTGATGAAACAAATTTCGTGGCGCTCGATAAATTGACAGGAAAGATGGTCTGGAAGTCAAAAGCGTTGGGTGACCCTGTTTCGTTTTGTTCGCCAATGATGATCCGACTTCCGGAGCGAAATGTTCTGGCAACTGTATCACATAACTACCTGATGGGATTGGATGCCCGGGATGGCGAATTGTTGTGGTCCTATCATGAAGATTCTGTAAAACTGGAAGGCGATTATTGCAATACACCCATCTATTCCGATGGGTTTATTTACAATGTATCCGGAATTGAAAAAGGGACAGGAGCATACAAGCTTCAGTTGTCGCCCGATGGCAAGTCGATTAAGGAAATCTGGCGAAATAGCAGAGTGAAAAATGCAATGGGTGGAATGGTGAAAATTGGCGATCATCTCTTTTGCTCTTCGGACGACAAAAAGCTGAAATGTCTCGACCTGAAATCGGGAATGGTAGTCGATTCGCTCTCGAATATGCGTGGAACCCTGATTAGCGCCGACGATCATTTGTATTGCTATACCGATAATGGCCGAGTTAATCTGATTCAACTTACCGGAACAAAAATGGAAGTGGTTAGTCAGTTTAAGATCGAAAAAGGAACCAAAGAGCATTTCTCGCATCCGGTTATTGCCAACGGAGTTTTGTATGTGAGGCACGGAAATGCTCTGATGGCGTATGGGATAAAATAAATTTAATCAGGGATTCCATCACATTCTTATGATGGAATCCCTGATCAGAAGTTTTATGGTTTAATTTTCTGATAAAGTCCCAACAATTTTTCCTGATAAATTCCTTTAATCTGATCTTCGTTTTCACCGATTGGTTTTACCGGAATCAGATTCATTACTTCTTCGGGTTTCATTCCGGCGTGGTACATGGTGTTGAGTGAGGCATTCAAGGTTTCGTAAATGCTTTCGCGGCATTCAGCTTCTGAAAGTCCCATTTGTGCGCCGATCTTTTCCAGTTCGTGCCACTGAAACCAAAAGTAGGTGGGTAACATGGCCGACAACAGGGCGTAAGCTTCCAGTTTCTCTTCAGCAGCCTCGAAGGTGTACCCCAATAAGTTCAGCATTTCAAGAATATACCATTTCTGGATTTCAGACATTTCAGGCGCAAAACTTACCGGATTGTATCCGTGGTTGATGACCGAAGTTGCATTGGGTATCAACCTTACAATCTGATTGCTTGGTAATACAGCGGCCATTTTTGCAATAGTGATTTTAGGCGCCAGCGAAATAAATAAGGTTTGGTCTGTTATTTCAGCCTTGATTTTCTCCAGCATTTCCATAATAACGGGAGGATGCAGAGCCAGAAAAACAACGTCTTTCTTAGCAGCATCCGGCGCAGAGGCAAGAACCTGGATGAATGGGAACTTTTGTTTCAGCTCTTGAAGTGTTTCTGGATTGGAATCGAAAACTGAGATTGATTCGAAGATCGCTTTTTTATTTACAAAGGCTTGCAGAAAAATCCTTGTAATTCTGCCTCCGCCAATAAAACCGAGAGATTTTGTCTTCATTTTGGTTGATTTTTGTTCTTATAAATTTAATGGATAATAATCAGATTACGATACAATTACCATCCTAAAGTACAGCAATTCATCTATTTCTTCTCATCGCTTGAAATAGGGTTTTATTTGATTGTTCGGTAATTTACGAACAAAGGAAAATTAATTTTTCCAATCCACCAATTAATTCCTGAAATTATAGATTGAATGGCCCGTACGGTATAATAAATGACTAATTTTGGGTACTGAACTTAACGAAACCGAATAGTTATGAACGTGAAAGAAACCAACTCTCGTAGAAATTTTCTGAAAGCCGCCGGTAGCGCATCGCTTGGTATAGCCGGAATAACAGCAATTGGAAATACTTTGCCTGTTGAAATTCAGGATAAGAAACAATCAGGACTTATTTTTTTGAAAGACATTTCAGGACTAAAAGATCGTATTGAGCGCGTGAAGATTGCAACTCTTGGAATGCAGCGGTACGATTGGGAACAGGGCACTGTTGCTCAGGCTTTTCTCGAAATGGGAGAGCTGGATTTGGCAATTTCGTTTGCAAGAGGAGCAATTCTCAGGCAAGAAAAGGGTAGGTTCTCTGTTTTGAAAGGAAATGGGCCCATTAACGATTGTTCGAGTGTAGGCGAAGTGGTACTTTTTGCTGCAAAACAAACAGACGATCCGATCTTTCAAAAGGGTGCCGATGAAATGCTGAATGTGATAAAAACCACCAATCATAAGTCTTCCGACGGAATTATTTACCATACACAAGAGCCGCAAAAAGGAATCTGGTCGGATGCCACTTACATGTTGCCACCATTTTTGGCTGCTGCAGGAGAATTTCAGGAAGCCATGAAGCAAATTGAAGGTTACCGGAAATACCTCTACCACGAAAAGGACAAGCTATACTCGCACATGTGGGACGATGAAAAGAAGAAATTTGCCCGCACAGATTACTGGGGTGTTGGCAATGGATGGTCTGCCGCCGGAATGACGCGAGTACTTAAATTGTTGCCCGATTCGATGGCCGCAGAAAAGAAATTACTGATCGGATATATTCGTGATGTGATTGATGGTTGCCTTAAATATCTCAGGCCTGATGGCGCATTTCACGATGTGGTAAACAAGTCCAACACTTTTGTAGAAGTAAATCTGAGCCAAATGCTTTGCTATTCTATTTTCAGGGGTGTGGCTGCCGGATATCTGGATCATTCCTATCTCAAACCAACTGAAATTATGCGGAAAGCCGCCAATGATAAGGTGGACAAACTTGGCTATGTGCATGATGTGTGTGGTGTTCCAAGTTTCGATCGACCTTATTTTGCTCCTGAAGGACAGGCTTTTTACCTTTTAATGGAAACTGCTGCAGCCGATTTGGCGAAGAACAAAAGTTAGGAGCAGTCAGTGGATCATTCTCTTGAATCATATAACGAAGAGGCCACCACAATTTTGTATTGTGACGGCCTCTTTTGATCCAGGTTGGCTTGAATTAATCTGAAACTCCTTGCGGATTACCGCCTGAGTCTTTCCATTGGAAAGCGTGTGGCCATTTGGATGTCTCAGCAGTAATTCCAGTATGGCAAGTATGGCACGACATTTTTATTTTAGGTGAAGAGCCGCCATGTTTTTCGGCAAACTCATTAATTTCGGAGGCACCACGTGAACTTTTGTGACAAACACCACAACTGCCGATCGATTTAACCGGGCGGTTTGAACCCTGATATTGTAATTCCTGGTAATTGTCCTTGGCATTCAATGAAGGAACCATGGCATGTGGACTACCATGACAGGCTGAGCAGAATAGATTTCCGTGACCATGTGCATTTTTGTAGAGTGTAGTTCCTGTATCTATACCGGCTACGCCTTTATGACAGCTAACGCAGTTTGGTTCACCAACCCACGGAACCCTTCCTGCAACGATAGTCGAAGCTACATTGGCCATACTACCATGACAAGTCGTACAATTTCCATCGGCGGCGGTGTGACGCGCGCTACGGCTACATTTTGTGGTTGCACCCGGATGACAGTCGTAACAGGAAGCCCCTTTGGTTGCATGGTAGCCATGTATTGCTTGCGACAGATATTTGCCTGAACTACCGGGCCCGGTTGTTCCCAAGGCGGGTGAACCATGACATCCGGCACATAGAACTGGCTTGCTACCCATCAGCTTTGTTCCGTGGGCCTTGTCGTGTTTAGTCAGAATATCGTTAAAAGCATCTGCTCCGTGACATTTGGCACAATTAATCTCATCAGAGGTTGGTATCACTGTTTTTGTGGTGGCCACAATTTTGCCTGTGGCGTCTTTTACCGTTATAGTTGCTTGTTGATAAGGATCTTTGACACCTGAGTCATAGACAGGCACCACAGGGATACCTTC
Organism: Prolixibacteraceae bacterium; assembly: GCA_028683385.1. Lineage (GTDB taxonomy): Bacteria > Bacteroidota > Bacteroidia > Bacteroidales > Prolixibacteraceae > Aquipluma. Next base: position 20,495 of record JAQUIJ010000005.1, read on the forward strand.
AGCACTAAAAAATCCGGTTTCGGCTTTCATCTTTCCTGAAAGACCATTTCCGGTCAATCCAATGTTTGGGGCTAGTGTTACATTGAAAAGCTGCTTTGCATAGGTCCAGAATTGACCATAATCTTGTTTTCCGGCTGAAAACGTGTTTTTGTCGATTGAATAAGATACCGTTAGACCGGTTGTTACAACCGTTGGTACCTTTCCTCTTTTAACTACCTGTACTTTTAGATTGTTGTAAGGAGGTAGAATCACCATTTTGTCATATGTGGGATTCAGACAGTGCATGCCTAAATCATTCCATGCAAAAACAACATAGGTGTTAGTTCCACCAAATACTACATTACTTGTTGCTGCGGCTTTTTCAGTAGGAATATCTGATATCCCTGTCTGATCTTCCACTGTTTGTTTCGAACAACCCCATGTAATCAATGAAACAAGCAGCACCACTTTCCATCCTGAATTTAATTTTTCCATCTGCTTAATTTTTTAGTTTGTTCATATTTATTGCTTGTATGTTACTGATATAAAGCAATTATAAGTGAAATGTACATTTTATATTTTTCATTATAACGTGACGTTGACAAACATCAGTATGTTGAAAAATATTTAACATATTTACAATACATACATGAATCTATATATTTACTAATATATAAAGGTGGTGTAGTTGTTCATTGAATAATATTGATATAGTTTTTGGCTATCTAATTTATAATCAGTATAAATAAATATTGGAGATTTTTCAACTATTTGGATCTATCAGTATCGGATTTTGAGCAATGCAAATGGTATTGCTAAGTCATACAATCAAAAATTTCAAGTATTTGATTGTATTAATATATCTGGACGACTGTGCATAGGTCGACTGCCATAATGAGAAAAAGCTTGCAGATTATCTCTACAAGCTTTTTCTATTATTTCTAATGACTTTTACCAAGTCTAAACAATCCCTCTTTGTTTCTTGATTACTTCCCAGGCTTCGTTTACACTCTGGAATTTCTCATTGGCGCCTTTCTGAACATCTTCTCCCAGATAATGAACTTTATCAGGGTGATATTTCAGGGCCATTTTGCGGTAGGCCTTTTTCAGTTCATCGTCGGTAGCTGTTGGTTCTGTTTCCAGAATTTTGTAAGCGGCATCGGTATCAGCCACAAACATGGCTTCGATAGACTGGTAATCTTTTTCGCTGATTCCCATTTGTTGGGCAATGTGCTTAATCAGTTGATGCTCTGATTCATGAACTTGACCATCGGCAGCTGCTATTCCGAAGAGAAAATGCAGCAACTGCAACCGCGATGGGTGATCCATATTCTTACGGATCTGTTGACTTACCTCGGTAACAGGTATGTTTTGCTGAAGCAAATCGCGCAATATTTTGATGGCTTCGCCAGCTGCTGCCGGGCCAAAAGACCGTACAAAAAATTTTTTGGTATAATCGAGTTCCGATTTCAGAACCTTTCCATCAGCTTTCATCACGGCAGCAACCAAAACCAGCAGACTCATAATATAACCACCTTGCGTGGTTGGTTGTCCGGGTTGATATTCCTGACGTCCGGTTATTACCGTCGTATTGTCGAACATTGAACCGACTACAAAACCTAAAATCCCTCCAATTGGTCCGAAAATAGCCCATCCCAGACCACCTGTAATCCATTTTCCTACTTTAGCCATTTGCTTTTATCTTTTTGTCAATTTCTATGATTTGTGGAATGATTAGTTGATCATCGTTATTGCCGATTACAAAATCGGCTAATTTCATGCGTTCTTCATCGCTCCACTGATTCTTTATTCGTTCTTTAACCAATTCCATGGTTATTCCATCGCGTTTCATTACCCGTTGTATTCGTTCATCTTCGTTGGTTACAACGGTAATGGTTTTGTCCATCATTTTATAAAAGCCACTTTCGAATAAAATAGCGGCTTCGTGAATGATATAAGGTGATTTTTGCCTTTCGCACCAATCGAAAAATGTTTTTCGCACCACCGGATGAACGATCTCATTTAATTTTGCCAGCAAAGATGGATCTTTAAATACAATTCCGGCCAGATATTTTCGGTTGACAGTCTGATCGGGCAGGTAAACTGCTGCTCCGAACAAACGAACAAGCTTTTCGTGTATTTCCTCATCAGTATCCATGAGTTTCCTGGCAACCTTGTCGGCTTCAAAAACCGGAATGCCCATTACAGAGAAAACCCTGCAAACAGTACTCTTTCCACTTCCAATTCCTCCGGTAATTCCAATTTTTAACATACGGTTAGTTTTCAATCAGATATTCAATCTCGTCCGGAGTAATTTTTACATCGTAGAGAAAGGCTGGTGCTGTAACCATTTTAATCCGAAGGCGCTGTATTCCTTCTTCAATGTCGGAATACGATACAGCCAGTTTAAAATCTTCAGGATGAATTTCGGTAAATCGGCTCAATCCGACCAGGAAGGAGACTTTTACTTTCGCCGGAAATAACTTTATTTTCACATTGCCGGGCTCGTTGGTCAACATTACCGGAACCGATTGCTGAGCTTCTGTATATTCGTCAACCGGAATTGCCAATTCAACGGATTGAGGATCAAAAAAAAGGTCTTTTACAGGACTAATTTGAGCTTTAACACGAATGGGTAAATCAACTGCGTGAAATACAAGCGCTTTGGTGTAAATAAACCTAAGAGTATCCAGAATGGACTTTGGACCATTAACCAGTATTGTTTTGGGCTCAGTGGTTATTTCACCTGAAATAAGGAATTGCTTTTTCAGATTAACATTCACTACCGGTTTAACCTGAACATGCTTTTGTGTCATTTTACCGAAACTAAAAAACAAAGTATCGGGATTCATATTTAAGATCTCAATGTCGTTCGATAACTGGTACGATAATTCCGTCAGAAATTGACGTGTTGGAAAAGCGAAGCTGGTTTTCTTGTTTTCCATCATCCGGTTATTGGTCATTTCGTTTACATTGAACGAAAGGGGACTCAATAAGAAGCTAAACTCGTGCCTCAAAATAGTGAACCCGTGTGCTCTCACAGTTAATTCGACCTTCTCGGGCAGATTGCCGGTAAACGTTTTATTGTTTGGGAAATTGTAATATTCAACAGGGGCAATAATTTCTACGGTATAAGTTTTGCTCAGGGCGTTCAGAAACCAAAAGCCCGTGGCAATGGCAACACAAACCAGATAGGCAGCCACCCGTTTGTCGTTTCTGAAATATACCTTTTTCAGGTATTTTACTAATCTATATACCCAGTTTGTCTTCACGGCATCAAATATAAAAAAATGGGTCGACAAATTGCCGACCCATTCCTATTTCGAGTGTTGTTTAAACTTTTATTTAGCCTGAACATCAGACATGTCTCTAACAAGAGCCGATTTATCTACTCTTATTTTTACATTGTCGTCAATCTGAAGAAGTACGTAATTGTCTTTCAGTTCAAGAATTTTTCCGTAGATACCTCCAGTGGTAACCACTTTGTCGCCTTTAGCCAAGCTATTGCGAAATGCAGCAACTTCTTTTTGCTTTTTCATCTGAGGTCTGATCATGAAGAAGTAAAATACTGCAATGATCAGAATCATCGGAAGGAATGTCATAATTGGATTTGGCTGAGCGCCATCGGCAGCTGGTTGAGCCATTAATAAATAATTCATCATTTGTATGTTTTTAATTTAACTGTTTAATTCAATTATCTCGTTGGTAACATTTGCTTTTATATAGAGCTGTTTCTGAGCTGTTTCGGCATTCGAAAACAAGGTGATCGTTTTTAACTGCCGTCCTACTTCGCCCGCCGAGTTGTAAATTACCTCAATTCTTCCTTCCTGTCCGGGAGCAATATTTTTATTTTCTATCTTAACTTCGGTACATCCACAACCTGAATCAACTTCTGTTATGCTTAGAGTCTTTGTTCCTTCGTTTCTGAAAATAAAGGTGAAAGATACGATCTCTCCGGAGTTAAGCGAACCAAAATTATGGATTTCTTCGGAAAAGACAAATTTAGCGACCCCTGATTCGTCGGATTTCGTTGTTGGTGTTGTTTTTTGTGTTCCTGAATGACAGGAAGCGAGTATCAACCCAAATAGAATTAAGCACCAGGCTTGAAGACCGAAGACCGAAGAGCGGAGACCGGATGGCCGCTTCCTGAGCGCGAAGCTGTTGAAGGGAGCATTCAGCGCAGTGAAGGCCGAAATCCAAAGCTCCATGCCCCATGCTCCAAGCTCTTTTTTATTCTGACTTCTGACTTCTGACTTCTGGCTTATTTTCATTCCTCTTCTTCACCAATTAGACCGCGACCAGCCTTAAGGATTTTATTTGCTTTTTTCAGATCTTTCAAGGCTTTATCGAGTATTCCGTTAATGAAGTTACGGCTTTTTTCGGTGCTGTAGTACTTCGAAAGTTCGATGTATTCGTTCATGGAAACCTTGGTTGGAATGGAAGGGAAATACAGGAATTCGCTTAGCGCAAGTTCCAGAATCAGGTTATCGATAAAGGCAATCCGCTCGATGTCCCAGTTTACGGTATGCTGTTTAATCAATACCACATTTTCACTGTGATTTAGCACCACTTTCCGGTAAAGGTCTTTGGCAAACTGGCGATCTTCCTCATCTTTGTACATCGGCAATAAAGCCTGATGGTCGTCACTGAATTCTTTGAATTTCTTGAAAGTTTTCAGGATCATACTCACCACAAAATCCAGATCGTCATTCCAATAGATACTCTGTTCTTCAAGCAACGATTCAATATCTTCATTGTCAAGAATCAGGTATTTGAAAATATCTTCAACCAGTTTACGGTCGTCAGCATAGCTGTTTTGCTCAGCAGCCATGTATTCCTTGTAAAAATCCTGTTCGGTTAACGAAACGTATAACTTGCGAATCAGCTCATCCTCGTCAGCCCAGCTTAATTTAGCCGTTTCGAGGTATTTAGTAAGCGAAATGTTGGTTTTTAATTGGTAGATGAGCAGATTGTTTACAAAACGGGTGTTCGGAGCTAAATCTGCACTTGATGGCCGGTGTTTTTTCAAACCTAAATCAATGCGGTCTTCTGCAAATTTTTCGATCTCAATAACAAGAGCCATCAGATAGTGGTACAGATCGTATGTTTTTTGCAAACTGAAAAAGAGTTCTTTTTCGGTGTTGTTGATCGATGTTTCAGGTGATGTAAAGAACGCGTACAATATTTGTAATACCTTGATTCGAATTATTCTTCTGCTAATCATTGTCTTAGAACCTGGTTAAAATATGGGGAGGCAAAGTTAGAATTTTTTCTCATATCGACCATCAGGAAAAGTCAATAGTCATCAGGAAAGAGGAAAAAGTGGCCAGTCACGGTGGTCAGTCGCAGTGGCACCGATAAATATTTCTGAACACTGCGACTGAGCACTCCTAACTTTTTCCCTTTTCTACTGTGTTCTATGTGTCTATATGGTTCTTGGTTTCCAGGTCTTCTTCCGGAGTTATTTCTTCGTTAAATTCTCCTTCAGTTGGATCGTCTTCATCATCATCCGGCTCATTTTCCCAGCTCGAAACCGGACGAACCGGCCCCTGATGGCGGTAATAAAGGGCCAGTAAAAATCCACTGGCCGATCCCCACAAATGACTTTCCCACGAAATCCCGGGTTTGAGCGGGAATATTCCCCAAAACATACTACCATAAAGAAAAACCACAATGATGCCGATAGTTAGCAAATTAGCATCTTTCCGGAATACTCCGCTGGAAAACAAGAAAGCTGCAAGTCCGTAAACAATACCACTGGCGCCAATGTGGTACGAATCGCGTCCTCCCAACCAGACGCAGATCCCGGACAGAATGTAAATCAGGAAAAGAATGCGGTAGGATAGGTTTCTGTAAAAATAGAACAGCGCAAACGAAAGGATTAGAAATGGAATGGAATTAGACAGCAAATGGTCGTAATTGCTGTGAATAAAGGGCGAAAATATAATTCCCCGCAACCCTTCAATTTGCAGCGGCAAAATTCCATATTCAGTTAAATCCAGATTGTATAGATTTTCGATCAATTTCACCAACCAGAAAATGCCCACAATGATTACCGAAAATAAAAGACTATATCTGAAAATCTTCTTTTCCGTTTCCTTGTCGGTGGGCTCCTGATTTCTGGGGTGATAATCGAAAATTGGCATAGGTTGAAAAATATTAGGAGATAGGAAAATGGGAAAAGGAGACGGAAGTCCGGAGTCGGGAGACAGAAGTCCGAAGGCTAACCCGCATCACCGTTTCCCGTTAACCCGGCATCAGCGATTTTATCAGTGCTGCAAATTGAAATATGTCTTCTTCTTCAGTGTCAAACGAAGTCATCCACCGAACTTCCGACCGGTGTTCGTCCCACATGTAAAAGAAATATTTTTCCTGAAGCTGCGGAATTATTTCCGGAGGAACAATGGCGAAAACGCCGTTGGCATCTACCTCTTGTGTGAGTTGAATGGCAGGAATTTTTTTTACTTCCTGTTCCAGAAGTTGCGCCATCCGGTTCGAATGTGTTGCATTCCGTTTCCAGAGGTCGTTTTCGAAATATGCCAGAAATTGTGCACTTACGAAACGCATTTTCGAATACAATTGCATGCTTTGTTTCCGAATGTATTTAGCATCTTCCGACAATTCAGGGTTGAAAAACAGAACTGCTTCGCCCATCATCATGCCGTTTTTGGTGCCGCCAAACGAAAGTACGTCGATGCCGGCATCAACCGTAAACGCTCTGAATGGCAAATCGAGAGCCACGGCTGCATTGGCCAAACGGGCGCCATCCATGTGTACAAAAAGACCATATTCGTGTGCCAAAGTAGTAATTGCCTTAATTTCTTCAACCGAATAAACTGTTCCGAGCTCGGTCACTTGCGAAATTGAAATTATTTTGGGCTGAGAATGGTGTTCAAAATTAAAACCATGCAGGTACTTGGCGATTCCTTCAGGACTAATTTTGCCTCGGGTTACTTCAACCGGAAGCAATTTGCAGCCTGTAAACTTTTCGGGTGCGCCACATTCGTCAACCTGAATGTGCGCTGTTTCGGCGCAGATGACTGAATGAAAAGAACGCGTCAGTGTTGAAAGGCTCAATACATTGGCGCCTGTTCCGTTAAACACAAAATATACATCGGTTTGTTCACCGAATTCTTGTTTGAACCGTTTGATGGCCTTTTCGGTAATCTCGTCGCCACCGTATCCAACTGCATGTCCTTCATTGGCAGCCGAAATCGCATTTAAAATTTCAGGATGAATACCTGAATTATTGTCGCTTGCAAAACCTCGTTTCATGGTTTAAAGTTGTAATTTAGCATAGATTGTTATTGGGTATAAATGAACTCAAAAAATCAAATCAAACAAAATGGATAGGTCATTAAAACTAAGCGAAAAATTGTTTTGTCTGGCTGTCAATCCGATAAGGGGAGGTATTTTGCTGAATTCATCTGCAGCATTGGCTATAACATTGACAGGTTCTGTTTTTGTTGAACTGATGAATAAAGGACTTGTTTCGATTGAGAAAGGAGTTGTTCATTTGGAGAATCCAACTTTTCAGAACGATGAGGTGCATGAGTTTTTCCTGAACCGGATTCGGCTTCGGGGAAAAGATCGCAAACTGAGAACATGGATTTCGTATTTTAATGTTCGGGGACGGAAAATCCAGAAACATTTTATTCGAAGTCTGGTTCGCAAAAATGTGCTTCGAACTGAAGAACGACGGATTCTGTTTATTCCATATGAAAAGGTTTTTCTGATGGATCGCGACTGGGTTGAAAGTATCCGGAAAGAAGTTGAAACAACTTTGCAGGGAAGGGGAGATCAAAGCGATGAATCGATTGTATTAGCCATGATGGTTGCCAAAAGTAATTTATTATCGAGGGTTTTCCCTGAACGGGCACCACGAAAAGAAGCATCCAGATTCCTGAAAAATCTACCAGAAACTACAATTTCAAAAGCAGTTCAGGAAGCTATTCAAATGATGCATGCATCTGTTTTTATTGCGACATCTTGATTAATCAGTTCTTTAATCCATCAATCATTCAGTTTTTTTATGGAAAGTGTTAACATATTTTGGTTCCGGCGCGATTTGCGTATTGACGACAATCATGGCTTGTTTCTGGCGTTGAATGCCGGCTTGCCAGTGATTCCGGTATTTATTTTTGATCCGGCTATTCTGGTTCAATTCCCCAATCCAAACGATGCCCGGCTAACTTTTATTCATCGCTGCCTCACTGAACTTGACCTCGAATTCAGGAAATTCAATAGCAGTTTGCAGGTTTATGTTTCTTCTCCGGAAGTCGTTTTCGGACAACTGGCCTCCAAATATCCAATTCATAGCGTTTTTACCAATACTGATTACGAACCGGAAGCCATTGCTCGTGATCAAAAAGTTGCCCAGATTCTTCAGCTTAAAGGAATTGAATTTCAGAGTTTTAAAGATCAAATCATATTTCATCAAAATGAAATCGTTAAAGCCGACGGAACACCGTACACGGTTTTTACGCCATACAGCAAAAAATGGAAGGAAAAACTGGCAACCTATTCGATTCCGGTTTTTGAAAGTGAAAAACATCTTTATGGCTTGAAACACTTGTCATCAGACTATTTCCCGGAATTAGCTGAAATTGGATACCAACAACAAAATATCAGTTTCCCTGAGAAAAAATTTAATCCGGTTTTGATTGATAACTATGCAAAAACACGTGATTTTCCGGCAGAAAATGGCACAAGCAGACTTGGAATTCACCTCCGTTTTGGCACCATCTCGATCCGCAAACTCACACAATTTGCTCAAATGCATTCCGAAGTTTTCCTCAATGAATTGATTTGGCGAAACTTTTACATGGATATTTTGTGGCATTTCCCGCATGTAGTAGAAAAATCATTTAAACCAGCTTACGATTTTATTCCATGGCTCAACAATGAACGTGCATTTGAGCGGTGGTGTACCGGCCAAACCGGTTATCCGCTGGTCGATGCCGGGATGCGCGAACTGAACGAAACCGGATATATGCACAATCGGGTTCGTATGGTAGTCGCCAGTTTCCTGACTAAACATTTGCTAATCGACTGGAGATGGGGCGAATCGTATTTTGCATCTAAATTGCTCGATTACGAATTGGCGTCAAACAATGGCGGCTGGCAGTGGGCGAGTGGTTCGGGTTGCGATGCTGCTCCATATTTCAGGGTTTTTAGTCCCGACCTGCAAACCAAAAAGTTCGATCACGATTCCAGATACATCCGGAAATGGGTGCCTGAATATGGAACATCGAGCTATCCAAAACCTATAGTTGACCATGCATTTGCACGGAACAGGGCTATTGATACTTACCGGAAAGCGTTGAAATAATATTGGATCACTTCAGAAGCCTTGTCACCCTGAACTTCCTGCCCGTTCGCTTGGCAGGCGGGGTTTCAGGGTCTCGTTACCGAAAGGATGCTGAAACAAGTTCAGCATGACGTGAATGAAAATTGGAAACAATTCAAGTCTTCTGATGTTAGATTCAAATCAGGAAAAATGCTAATTTGCAAGCCTTGACATTGATTAGTGGCTAATCATTTTCTGTTGAAAACAATTATGCAATGGACTTTAAAATAGTTTCTGAATATCAACCCACAGGCGATCAGCCTGAAGCGATTCGTCAACTAACGGAAGGCTTGCGCAACGGCACCACGTTTCAAACGCTTCTCGGTGTAACCGGATCAGGAAAAACGTTTACCATGGCCAATGTGATCGAACAGGTGAAACGCCCGGCACTGCTATTAAGCCACAATAAAACGCTGGCAGCCCAGTTGTACAGCGAGATGAAACAATTTTTTCCAGAGAATGCGGTTGAATATTTTGTTTCTTATTACGATTATTACCAGCCCGAAGCCTACCTTCCAGTCAGTAATACATACATCGAAAAAGACCTTTCGATTAACAAGGACATCGAAAAACTTCGGTTGAGCACAACTTCGTCATTACTCTCCGGAAGGCGCGATGTGATTGTTGTTTCGTCGGTTTCGTGTTTGTACGGTATTGGGAATCCGGCTGATTTTCATGCCAATGTAACCAATGTACACAAAGGCGAAACCATTAGTCGAAATGTTTTTCTCCGGAAGTTGGTCGATGCGCTTTATTCGCGCAACGAAATCGAATTTAACCGTGGAAATTTCAGGGTGAAAGGAGATAGTGTCGATATTTTTCCTGCATATGCCGACATTGCTTACCGCATAGTTTTCTGGGGCGATGACATTGAAGAAATATATTCTTTCGATCCGGTTGGTGGCGGAACCATCGAAGAATTGGACATGGCCGTTATTTATCCGGCCAACATGTTTGTTACCACCAAAGAGCGCATGCAGCTTGCCATTCGTCAGATTCAGGATGATTTAATGAAGCAGGTTGATTTTTTCAAGGAAATCGGAAAACCAATGGAAGCCAAACGTATTCTGGAACGGGTTGAGTACGATCTGGAAATGATGCGTGAACTGGGCTATTGCCCCGGAGTTGAAAACTATTCGCGGTATTTCGATGGACGCGTAGCCGGATCACGGCCTTTCTGTTTACTCGATTATTTTCCCGATGATTTTGTGACCATTATTGATGAAAGTCACGTGACCTTGCCTCAAATCAAAGCCATGTTTGGCGGCGACCGTTCGCGAAAAATCAATCTGGTCGATTATGGCTGGCGTCTTCCGGCAGCCATCGATAACCGGCCACTGACATTCGATGAATTTGAATCGGTGGTTGATCAGACTGTTTTTGTGAGTGCCACGCCGGCCGATTACGAACTGGCCAAATCGGAAGGAATCGTGGTGGAACAAGTTATTCGTCCAACCGGATTGCTCGATCCGATTATTGATGTTCGTCCAAGCATCAATCAGATTGATAACCTGATGCACGAGATTCATTTGCGGATCGAACGCAACGAACGGGTACTGGTAACCACACTAACCAAACGAATGGCCGAAGAACTAAGTAGTTACCTGGCAAATATGGGCGTCAAAACCCGGTACATTCACTCTGATGTTGATACACTCGACCGAATTCAAATTTTGGAAGACCTTCGGAAAGGTGAATTTGATGTTTTGGTTGGAATCAATCTGTTGCGTGAAGGATTGGATTTACCCGAAGTTTCGCTGGTTGCCATTCTTGATGCGGATAAGGAAGGTTTCCTTCGTTCCGAACGTTCGCTGACACAGACGGCTGGTAGGGCGGCCCGAAACCTCAATGGAATGGTGATTATGTATGCTGATAAAATAACCAACTCGATGCAGCGAACCATCGATTCGACCAATTACCGGCGTGAAAAGCAGATGAGATACAACATCGAAAACGACATAACTCCAACTCAAATCATCAAGGCTAGTCGGGAGATTGCAGGTTATTCAAGCATTGGCATGAAAGTAAAAGTGAAAGGATACAGTGGTGACGAACCAACGAATCTGGCTGCCGATCCTGTTGTTCAGTACATGAGTGTTCCAGCTCTGGAGAAAGCAATTGCCAAAATCAAAAAGGAAATGGAAGCCGCGGCCAAAGAGCTGGACTTTTACGAAGCCGCCCGCCTGCGTGACGAAATGTTTAAATATCAGGAAATTTTGAAGGGAAGGAAGTAGTCGAAAAAGAGCGAGGGTTTCACTTCAAGTGAAGCCCTCACTAAATATGCTATCTGCTATTTATTCGCCATTTTGGCCATACTCTCCGGATAACGCGGGCCTGTATCCGGGTATTTGGCAAGCAGGGTTTCAATATCCTGAAGATCTTTTTCGGTCAGATCTACATCCACTGAACCCGCATTGTCAATCAGGTATTTGCGACGTTTGGTTCCCGGAATAGGGATGATGTTTTCGCCTTGCGTCAGAACCCAAGCCAACGCCAACTGCGCAGGCGAACAGTTTTTCCCGGAAGCTAATTCAGCAAAGCCCGAAGCCAGTTTGGTGTTATTTTCCCAATATTTATCTTCGAAACGTGGTAATGTCTTGCGGAAATCTTTATCGCCCAACGATTTTTGGTCAACCGTGTTGGTAACCAATCCTCTCGAAAGCGGACTAAATGGTACAAAGGTTATTCCCAGTTCCCGGCACAATGGAATGATTTCATTTTCAACTTCGCGGGTAAGCAACGAATATTCGCTTTGCAGGGCCGAAATTGGGTGTACGGCATGAGCTCTCCGAATAGATTCGGCTGATGCTTCCGAAAGTCCCAAATAGCGCACTTTGCCTTCTTTTACCAGTTCGCCCATCGCACCAACCATTTCTTCCACCGGAACATTCGGATCGATGCGGTGCGCGTAATACAAGTCGATGGTTTCAATTTTCAGGCGGCGCAGGCTGGCTTCGATGGCTTTGCGCATATAGGCTGGCGAACCATCGAAAACCATTTTGAAATCAGCGGTTGACTGGAATCCAAACTTGGTGGCAATGAAAATTTTGTCGCGGTTAGGCACCAAAACCTGCGAAATCAGTTCTTCGTTTGCGCCGTTTCCGTAAACATCGGCAGTGTCCCAGAAGTTGATGCCCAAATCCAATGCTTTGTGCAGTGTTTCTATTGATTCTGGATCGTTCTTTTCGCCATACGCATGGCTCATTCCCATGCAGCCCAGTCCGATGGCTGAAAGTTGAATGTCGGTATTTCCTAATTTTCGGTATTTCATGATTAATCATTTTTATAAGGTTGTCTCAAAGATCATTAACCACGTCATCCTGAACTTGTTTCAGGATCCCAACGCATTGTATGTCAGATCCCGAAATAAATTCGGGATGACCTGATTCGCGAACATCTTGACTTTTGAAACTACCTCTAGTTTATATTTATTTTTTTCGGTCACCTCCCTGGCGATCAATCATCCAGCCTGGATATTCAGGAGCAAGTTTGCTTACTTCATCCAGCTTTGCTAATTCTTCAGCGGTTAATTTTACTTCGGTAGCCTTCAGGTTATCAAGCAATTGTTCCTGCTTTTTCGCGCCAACGATAACTGTTGTAACTACCGGCTGATGAAGCAACCACGCCAAAGCAATTTGAGCCACGGTTACGCCTTTGTTGGTGGCGATTTCCTGCATCACATCAATAATGTCGAAAGCTTTGTCTTTGTTTACAGGCGGAAAATCGAAATTCACGCGGCGGCCTTCTTCTGTCGAAGCATTCCGGCTGTATTTTCCACTCAGGAAACCGCCAGCCAACGGACTCCACACCATCAGCCCGATTTTTTGGTCGAGTAACATTGGCACCAGTTCGTGCTCCAAATCGCGACCAGCAATGGTGTAATAAGCCTGAAGCGAAACGAATTTCGAAAGGTGTTGCTGTGCTGAGATTCCGAGCGCTTTCATAATGTGCCAGGCTGCCAGGTTGGAACAACCAATGTAGCGCACTTTGCCGCTTTTTACGAGCGAATCGAGCGCATCCAATGTTTCTTCCAGCGGAGTAATCGGGTCGAAACCATGAATCTGGTACAAATCGATGTAGTCCATGTTCAGGCGTTTCAGGCTTTCGTCGGCTTGCTGCAAAATATGTTTCCGGCTTAATCCTGAATGGTTTGGTCCGGTACCCATTGCTCCGCGTACTTTGGTGGCAATTACCAGGTCGTCTCGGTTTAAGCCCAGATCGCGAATGGCCTGTCCAGTCATTTTTTCGCTTAATCCTTCGCTGTAAATATTCGCAGTATCGATAAAATTAATCCCGGCATCCACCGAAGTTTTCACCAGTTGATTCACTTCATCCTGAGGCATTGTTCCGATGGCAGTCCACATACCGCGTCCGCCAAAAGTCATGGTTCCGAGGCAAAGCTCCGAAACCTTTAATCCTGTGTTTCCTAATAAATTGTACTTCATGTTTTTCTGTTTTTAAATTGTTATGAGATGCGAGTTACGGGTTATGGGTTGGAAAATTCGTAACCCGCAACCAATTCGGTTATCTGATAAAATTTGTCATTACTTTTTGAACTGGTTTGGGCGCTGGCAATACATTTTTGGTTTGTTCGCGCATTTGCATCAGCCAGGACATGTTGTTACCCAGCACTTCCAAGATCTGAACGCCTTCGGCGTCCTGCAAAGCTTCTCCCTCAGCGCGGCCGTGAATAACGTTCCAGTAGTTGGAGGTAGCCAGGATCATCTCGGTGTAAGCTAAATAATGGTACAGGCCATCCAATGTCGATGAACCACCGGTTCGGCGCACGGCGACTATAGCAGCACCCACTTTGTGGCGAAACAGGTTACCGTTACTTCCGGCCACATAGAACGCGCGATCAAGAAAGCTTTTCATTGTTCCAGGTATTCCCGAGTAATGAACCGGGGCTCCGAGAATAATTCCGTCGGCATTTTTCATCTGTTGAACGACTTCGTTGACCACATCGGTCTTGATGCTGCACTTTTCGTCCTGATTTTTACGGCACAATCCGCAGGAAATACAGCCACGAATGGCCTTGTTTCCGATGTGGATAATCTCAAAGTCGATTCCGTTTTCTTTTAATTTTGTGCCCATGATGCTTAACGCATGGTACGTATTCCCGTTCTTGTTCGGACTTCCGTTAATTGCTACTACTTTCATTTTTATATGTTTAAGTTTCTAATTGACAAAGTTCCTGAGTTAAGATTCGGCAATCATTACAGCATTTTTATGATCTGCCATTTTTCGTTTTTCTTTCAGTAAAAGTACCGAGATAAGCAATGCGAAAAGCAGCATTTGCAGGTTCACTCCAAGCCATCCACCGTATTTCCAGCAATAGATACCGATGAGGGTTCCCAAAGCGCCGCCTGTGAAAAACGATGTCATGTAAATGGTATTGATTCGGCTGTGCGACGATTCGTCGAGCGTGTAAATCATGGCCACGTTGGTCACCTGGATGGCCTGGGCGCCCACATCGAGCAGGAAAACAGCCAACACCAGCGCCGGAATGGAGGTCGGTAACGAAATCATCAGCAAAATACTGACAACAATTAATCCGAGTGCGATGAACCGAACTTTTTTGCTTCCACCTTTATCGGCTCGTTTACCGAAAACGGGTGCCAGCAAAGCTCCGGCAATGGCCACCAAACCGAACAGACCAATGATGTTGCTCGAAAAGTTGAAAGGCGCGCCGCTTAAATAAAAGGTGAGCGTGGTCCAAAATGAGCAGAACAAGCCAAATTGAAGAATGCCTACCAGCGAAACTTCGCGAAGCAGCGGAAACCGCTTGATTTGCTGCAATGCCGAGCCAAGCAGTTGCGGATAACTTCCGGAGAAACGTGTGGATACATTGGGTAATTTAATTTGCAGCATAACCGTGGCCAGTGCTACAGCGCCAGCCGAAATGAGGTAAACATATCGCCAACCGAACCATTCGGCAATGCTTCCGCTAAACACACGGGCAGCGAGAATCCCGATTAAAACTCCGGTAAAAATTGTTCCCACGTTTTTGCCGCGGTTTTCACTGTCCAACCCGGCGGCCATCGGCATAATCACCTGAACCGATACCGAAAACATGCTGATCAGCAAGCTCAGCGCCCAAAGCTGAAAAATACTTTGTGTGAAAGTGACCATCAAAAGGGCTGCTATCAACAAAATCTGAAGGCTGATAATCAGCTTTTTATTGTTGATTTTGTCGCCCAGCGGGGTCAGGAAAAATAATCCGAGTCCGTACCCAACCTGCGAAAGCATGGAAACCATTCCGGCCTGCGACTCCGTAGAACCTAAGTCGGCTGCAATTTCTTTCAGGATGGGTTGATTGTAATAAATGTTTGCAACGGTTATCCCGGCAGAAACGGCCATCAGTCCGATTAAAAAGCGCGATACCGGTTGTTTGGATGTTTTGTGATCTGAATTTGTCATGTCGATATGGAAATTTGAATACTGAAGTTTGACTGGCTCGCGAAAACGATTCGTCCTTCAGTAAATTTATACGACAAAAATAGATCAGGAAATGTTTTCGTCAGATATAAAAATCAAACGAAAAACTGCATAAATCAAACATTGGTTTCGTTGCGGAAAAGTTTGGGTGTTTGATTAAAGTTCTTCTTGAAAAAGTTGATGAAGTGAGGCAATTCTTCAAACCCAAGCGAATAAGCAATTTCAGAAATATTCCAGTTTGTCTGTTTTAACAAGGCGCGGGCTTCCTGCGAAACGCGTTCGGCAATCAATTGCGAAGTGGTTTTCCCGGTTACTTCCTTCAGACTGCGGTTCAGGTGATTGACATGGATGGAGAGTTGTGCTGCAAAATCGTTGGGCGTGCGCAGTTTCATGCGTTGCACGACCGACTCAATGGGGAACTGGCGTTCCAACAATTCGGCAAACAGTGAAGCAATACGCGCCGTTCCGTTTGATGGCGATATCCGGGTTGCTTCGGTTAACTGCATTTTCAATGCGGTATGAATCAGGTTAAAAACCAAGCCACGGAGTACATCGTATTTGTATAAATAGTCCGAAGCAATTTCATCAAACATTTTTTGATAGATCGCTTCGATTTCGACCAACTGGCTGTTGTCGAGCAAATAAACCAGGTTGCTGCCAGGCCTGTAAATCGGGTAATCTTTAATGGCGCCGTACTGGCTGAAAAATTCCTCGGTGAAAATGCAAAATACACCTGATTGGTTGTCTTCGAGCGGTTCCCAGTTGTACGGAATCATTGGATTCGAGAACATCAGCGCATTGTGTTCGCTCAGCACTGTTTTGTCGGCGTAGTGAATTTTATTTGCGCCTTTCAGAAGCGTAATTTTGTAGTAATCTTTCCGGCTGTAGGGAACAGGCTTGTTGGCACAACAGAACTCTTCGCGGTGAAATATGTTGAAGTGCCCGATCTCTTTTTTCAGGCTTTCCGGAATGCAATTAAACTGATTCTGGTAAAATTCTTCTAAGGTCTGCGCTTTTGTCATGCAGCAAAGTTGCAAAAATCAAACGACAGATCAAAAAGACGAATAAAAATATTAGCTGTAATCTTCAAAAAGTAAAAACCCCGAAAACCATCACTGATTTTCGGGGTTTTTACTTCTGACTTCTGGCTTCGGTCTTCTGACTTTTTTACATCCTTTCCGGAACATCAATGCCCAACAGTTTCATGCCGGTTTTGATGGTTTTGCCAACGTTTTCGGCAATGACCAGCCGAAGGTTGCGGACATCTGCATTTTCTTCGATGATGATCGGGAATTCGTGGTAGAACTGGTTGAATTCTTTGACCAGCTCGTAAATGTAATTGGCAATCAAAGCCGGGCTGTAATTGTCACCAGCTTCTTTCACCGCTACCGGAAATTGAGCAATAGCTTTGATCAATTCCAGTTCCTTTTTGCCAATCTGCAATTTGCTGTCAATGGTTTGATTAATCGCGATACCTCTGTCGGCTGCTTTGCGCAATACCGAACGGATTCGTGCATAAGTGTATTGAATGAACGGGCCAGTATTGCCATTAAAATCGATGGATTCTTCCGGATTGAAGAGCATGCTTTTCTTCGGATCAACTTTCAGGATGAAATATTTGAGTGCGCCCAAAGCAATCATTTTATACGTTTCGGCGGCCTGTTCAGGAGTGTAACCTTCCAGTTTGCCCAGTTCTTCTGATGTTTTCCGCGAAACTTCAACCATTCCGGCAACCAAATCGTCGGCATCAACTACGGTTCCTTCGCGCGATTTCATTTTTCCCTGCGGAAGCTCAACCATTCCGTATGAAAAATGGTGCAGGCCTTTGCCAAACTCAAATCCTAATTTGTCGAGTAAAATTGATAAAACCTGAAAATGATAATTTTGCTCGTTACCAACCACATACACCATTTTGTCGATGGGGTAGTCCTGAAAACGTTCTTTGGCTGTGCCAATATCCTGGGTCATGTAAACCGAAGTTCCATCGCTGCGGAGCAAAATCTTTTGATCTAAGCCTTCGGCGGTCAGGTCGGCCCAAACCGACGAGTCTTCTTTTTGGTAGAAAACACCTTCGGCCAATCCTCTCAAAACTTCATCTTTCCCGCACAGATAGGTTTCCGACTCGTAATATATTTTGTCGAAGTCAACTCCCAATTCTTTGTAAGTCACATCGAATCCGGTATAAACCCATTGATTCATCATTTTCCAAAGCTCAATAGTTTCCGGGTCTTTGGCTTCCCATTTTAGCAGCATTTCTCGTGCTCCTTGCATTGCCGGAGCATTTTGTTCGGCATCTTCTTTGGTTTGCCCGTGCTCAATAAGTGTAGCTATTTCTTTTTTGTATTCCTGATCAAATTTCACGTAGTAGTTGCCTACCAAATGGTCGCCTTTGATGCCCGTATTTTCCGGAGTTTCGCCATTGCCCCACATTTTCCAGGCATACATCGACTTACAGATGTGGATTCCGCGGTCGTTTACGATGTTGGTTTTTACCACTTTATTGCCGTTCGCTTTCAGTATTTCGCTAAGCGAAAAACCAAGCAAATTGTTGCGGATGTGGCCTAAATGCAAAGGTTTATTGGTGTTTGGCGACGAATATTCGACCATAACCAGCTTCGACGAATCGGTTGGTTCGGTAATTCCGTAGTTGGCTGTTGAACCAACCGAATTAAGCACCGAAACCCAATATTCCGATGCAATTACCAGATTCAGAAAGCCTTTAACAACATTGTATTTTTCAACTTCAGTAACATTTTGCTGAAGATAATCGCCAATTTCGGCGGCTGTTAGCTCCGGAGATTTTTTCGACATCCGGACAAACGGAAATACCACCAGCGTGATATCACCTTCAAACTCTTTCCGGGTATTTTGTAGCTGAATCAGGCTTGAATCTATTTGTTGCTGGTAGCATTTTTCAATGGCTTCAACAATCTGGTCACGTATAATCAGTTCGATCGACATTTTTTGTACTTTGAAATTTGAGCGACAAAGATATTTATTTTCTCTGGTTTTGATTTCTGAATGTAAAATTCAGACTTTATAAATGAGTTCTGGTTAACAGAAAAGCCCCATCTAAAGAAATTAGACAGGGCTTTCGAATTATTTTAAACAATAGTTTTGCTATTTCATTTTGAAAATTTCGAATTCAACCCGACGGTTTTGCAAACGACCTTCTTCGGTATTATTGCTAGCAATTGGTTTTGCTTTGCCTAATGCTTTTTGATGAATAATCCGATCGGCTGAAATTCCTTTCGAAATCAAGTATTTAATTACTGAATCAATGCGGTCTTGTGATAATTTGATGTTGTAATTGTCAGATCCCTGACTATCGGTGTAACCATACATATTCACATTAAAACCTTTGTCTGAATTCAATGTTTTGATCAGTTTTTCCAGAACACCTTTTGAATAATCGGTCAAATAGCTCTTGTCAGATACAAAATGTACCGGAGTTATTTTGACGTTTTGCATGATCACCTGTTCAGGAGTTAGTTCCTTTTTTGTTTCTACTTCTTTTGCCGGGCAACCATTATTATCTTTTTGCCCTGCAACTGTTGGACATTTGTCAAGGTAATCAGGAACACCATCTCCATCAGAATCTACAGGACATCCTTTTTCGTCAACTTTTACACCTTTGGGGGAGTCCGGACATTTGTCCATATTGTCAGCGATACCGTCGCCATCCGAATCTAGCGGACATCCTTTTGCATCAACTTTTACGCCTTTAGGAGTGTCGGGGCATTTGTCGTTTTTATCAGCAACTCCATCACCATCAGCATCCGGGCAACCTTTTAGTGAAGTTAATCCGGCAACTGTAGGACAATCGTCGAGGTAATCAGCAACTCCGTCACCATCCGAATCTATTGGGCAGCCATTCACATCAACTGCAACGCCTGCCGGGGTATCTGGACATTTATCTTTCTTATCTGAAACTCCATCCATATCAGCATCCGGTGTTTTCCCGAAGTCGAACTCCATACCAACTGTCGCTTTCCAGAAATTATCTGTATTGCTTACACCGGCTGTGGTCGTTTTAATTCCATTAATATAACCAGCTTCAAGGTAAAAAGCTGTAGCTGTACCTACATAGTATTTTCCACCAATACCTAAGTCGAAATTTAATCCTGATTCTGAATTGTCAGCCATAAAACCCGGTCCGGCAAAAATATAGGGACGAAAGCTATTGCTTTCACCAGAAAGCTTTAGCCGAAGGTTAATGAATGCAGTTGCCATGTCAAGGTCGCTTGAAAGTTTGGAGTTAAACATGCCAAGATCACCTTTAAGCATCAAATCAAATCGGGTACTGACATATCTACTTAAATACAGTTCGGGATTAAGCCCTACTCCTGATTTGTTAGTTGTTCCATATGCACCTGCTCCTATTCCAATGCCCCATTTCTTGTCGGCGGTCTGAGCCTGAGATAGGGTAGTAAAAGCAAAAAATAATGAAAGTAAAAGTACTTTTTTCATGTTCATTTGTTTTGGTGAATATTCGGTTTTTTGAGACTTTTTGGTTTCTAAAGATAAAAACTATTAAACAGTTATATTACAAATGTACATAAAAAAATCCTTATCAGTTCTGATAAGGATTTTTTCTTAAAATCAAGCGTTCTTTATTTTTTAGTTACTTCAAATTCAACTCTGCGGTTCAATGCACGTCCTTCCGGAGTATCATTTGTTGCAGCTGGATTAGCTTCTCCAAAACCTTTCTGTAATTCAATACGATTCTTTTTAAGTTTATTTTTACTAGAAAGAATTGATTTAACAACAGCACTTACACGGCTTTTTGAAAGATTCATATTGTAAGCGTCAGCTCCAAGAGCATCTGCATAACCTGTAACTTTTACATTGTAGTTGTCGTTTTCTTGCAATAAACTTACAAGTTTGTCAACCTTTGCTTTTTCCTGAGCACTAAAAGTTGCTTTGTTTGAATCGAAATAAACAGGTTCAACTTTCATTTTTTCAGCTTCAATTTCTTCAGCAGTCTTTTCTTTTGGACAACCATCGTTGTCTTTTACTCCTGGCACTGTTGGACATTTATCCATATAATCTGGAACGCCATCACCGTCTGAGTCGATTGGACATCCTTTTGCATCAACTTTCGCTCCTTTAGGTGTATCCGGACATTTGTCATCTTTATCGGCAACGCCATCACCATCGGTGTCAGGACATCCTTTTAAGCTAACTAATCCAGCAACATCAGGACATGCATCATCTTTATCGGCAACGCCGTCTTTGTCAGAATCAGGACAGCCTTTCAGCGAAGTTAATCCGGCAACTGTCGGACAATCGTCAATATAATCAGCAACGCCATCACCATCGGTATCAATTGGGCAGCCATTGGCATCAACAGCAACACCAGCCGGAGTATTTGGGCACTTATCCTTATTGTCCGAAACACCATCCATGTCAGAATCCGGAGTTTTTCCGAAGTCAAATTCTACTCCAACAGTAGCTTTCCAAAAGTTGTCTCTGGTTTTTTTACTAGCTACAGTGGTTTCTATTCCGTTCACATAACCAATCTCCATATATAATGCAGTCGCAGGAGTTACGTAATATTTATCACCGGCACCAATGTTAAAATTTAATCCCGATTCTCCGTTGTCGGCTAATATACCAGGTCCTGCAAATAAATATGGACGGAATTTTTTGTCTTCGTTGTTTAATTTTAACCTCAGATCAAGAAATCCATTTGCCATGTCCAAATCGTTTGTTAATTTGGAATTAAATAATCCAAGGTCACCTCTAAGCATCAAGTCGAGGCGTGGGCTAAGATACCGGCTTAAATACAGTTCTGGCATGAAACCAACGCCCGATTTATTGAGAGTGCCATACGCTCCAACTCCAGCGCCAATTCCCCATTTTTTATCGACCGTCTGAGCATTTGTTATAGCTACAAATGCTATTAGCAATGATAGTAGTAGAGTTTTTTTCATGATTAATGATTTTTTGTTTTTAAATTATATTTGAAAAATTCTGTTTTTTATTCGATATAAAACAAAAAAAATATACTATTGTTGAATAACGTTCTTGATTATAATATAAAAGTAATACATCGGATTCGATTTATAACAATATCATTTCAAAAAGTTAGGTTTTGTACGCAATAATTGATATAGAAACAACAGGACAGTCTGCTACCAAAGGAAAAATCACGGAGATTGCTATTTATATACATAACGGATTTAAAATAACAGATTCATTTTCAACTTTGATTAATCCGGAATGTTATATTCCGGGATTTATCACCAGCCTCACTGGTATTGATAATGAAATGGTCAGGGATGCCCCTAAGTTTTATGAAGTTGCCAAGAAAATCGTTGAAATGACTCAGGAAAAGATTTTTGTAGCTCACAATGTGAGTTTCGACTATAAATTTATTCAGGAAGAGTTTAAACGTTTGGGATACGATTATCAACGAAAGACCATGTGTACAGTTCGTATGGGACGTAAATTTATACCCGGACATAAGTCGTATTCACTCGGGAAAATATGCGACGAATTGGGTATTTCAATACATGGAAGGCACCGTGCTGCTGGAGATGCGTTGGCGACTACGAAACTCCTTGAGATTATACTTGAAAGGAAGGCTCAAAAGGAAAATAAACAGCCTCCCGGTCAATTGAGGTTATTCTAAAAACAAAGAAACCGCATTGAACATGCGGTTTCTTTGTTTTATTCTTCAGATTTTATGTCTTCCGTTTTTTCTTCTTCAGGCTCTATCAGGAGGTTCTTATCGCTTAGTAGCTGATACCATTGTATAATCTTTTTCATGTCAGAAACATAAACCCGATCTTTGTCATATTCTGGTAGTACTTCTCCAAAAAATGCTTTTATCTCATTAGCTGATGCTTTTGGTGAAATCATTTTTTCACTCTTCTGAATCCGCAGAAACAATTCTGTCAGCAAAATCTCTCCCGTTTCAGTAAAGATAGAAATGTCAGAAAGAGTGCTGATTTTGGACGTTGAATAAGCCGGAATTCGTTTGCCGGTTAGTAGCGATTCAACAATAATACTGTTTTTTGTTTCGGTCACCAATTTAAATAATCCGGGTTGACCACTGATCGATAATATTCCTTTTAACATACGTTTTTAAGTTTTTTCAGTGTGCGAAGTTAATATTTTCCCGGAAGAAAAAACAACTCCCGGATTTCCCGGGAGTCAGTTTTTATTTAAAGTTGATTTGATGACTGATGCCGAAACTTATCCATCGTCCAGGCTGCTCAATAGTTCCTAAATCGTAATAATTGGTATCGAAAAGGTTCGATGCCATGGCATATATTTCGGTGGATGGAGTTTTCCACATGACGCGCAGGTTGACCAACCAGAATGGCTCGTAGGACTCGGCCTGGGTTCGCATACCATTTCGATCCTGATAGCTGAAACGCCAGGAACCTTTTAAATTGCTCCAGATTTTATGGTTGATCTCGATATCAAGCTTATGTTTCAGGTTGTCGAGCACATAGTTTGAGAAATAGTTGTTTTCTCCTTTATCTAATTTGCTGTACGAATAATTAAGTCCCAATTTGGTTATGAAAATACTTTCCTTCCAGATTTTTTCAGGAAAGAAATTTCCGCTAAGTTCAAATCCGGTGGAGTTAATCCGGGTCAGATTTTTTGTTTGCCATTTGTCCGCTTCGTTTTCGCGAACCCAGTCAATCAGATCCTTTCCTCTTCTGTGATAGACATCAACATGTCCGGAAAAACCTATAGAAGTGAGTTTTATTCCACCCTCATAAGTTACTGATTTTTCTGGTTTAAGATCGGGATTGCCAATATTGGTTGGTCCATTGTAGAATAGATCAGTAAACGTAGGCATTCGAAGCGTTGAATTTGCCGATCCGTATATTTTGAAATGATTGGTCAATGAATAGGAAGCATCGATTCCAGGATAAATGTTCCAGCCAAAACCGAGATCCGAAATCCAGTTTGTCATTGCACCGGCAGAAATGGAGAAATTCTCCAGATAAACGGAGTGTTCGGCAAAATAGGAGATGGTTGTCCGGGAATATGATTTGGTAAAAAACTGACCTGATTCTCCTGGAACTGCAATTGGAGTGGTCAATGGCTTACCCAAAACATTACTCCATACATTTTCGGTCCTGATTTCGGCTCCAAAAGCGGTTTTGCCAAATCGTGAATTAAACCAGGCATTCAGATTACTTCCGAAAACATCAGTCAAGTGGTAATTGTGTCCCTTGTACCAACTTGCCGGATTGTCTTTGAACAATTCAAACCGATCCTGATGACGACGCCAGTACACTGACGGAATGAGATGAATTTTTGTACCAGTTTCAAATTTTACCGAAGCAAAGGTTGTTTTGGTCGCCTCAAACTGATTGGGGTAAGTAGCGGTGTAAAAACTGTTGGCACCAAATGCTTTGTCGGTATGTCCAATTTGAAAATCAAGCTTTCCGGGTTTGGTATCCAGCTTGGCTTGGTAAAAGGCATTCCATGTTTTAAAATCGGTGTTGTCGATGTACCCGTCGGAAGACATGCGGTTAAAAGCAATAAATTGATTCCAGTTGCTGGTACTGAGATTTCCGGAAAGGTTAATGTCGGCCAGTTTGTGTTGACCAACAGATACATCTGCTTTTAAATTTGTTTTGCCCTCTGAATTGGTAATGATATTAATAACTCCTGAAAATGCATTGGGGCCAAAAACACGTGCTGCCGAGCCTTCAAGAATTTCAATACGCTGGATGTTTTTTAAACTGACCGGAAGGTCGAGGGCATGATGGCCTGTCTGAGGATCTGAAATGTTGACGCCATTTAAAAGGATAAGGGTTTGGTCGAACGAACCTCCCCTGACCGAGATATCGGCCTGAACTCCATGAACTCCGCGCTGTCGGACATCAACACTCAGCGCGTATTCAAGCAGTTCCTGAATACTTTGGACGGGAGCTGCCTCAATTTCTTCTCTTCCGATCACGGATACAATCCGTGCCACCTGCGAGAAAGCAACAGGTGCTCTTTGGGCAGAAACCTCAACTTCGTCAAGGTTATACTCCATGCTCACTTTCGCACTGTCGGTTTGGGCTAAGGCAAATTCAGGTTCAGTAACAGTGGTGTAAACAGCCAGAAGTACACCAATACGCACAGGCTTTTTTATAGCACTGAACAATGAATACGCTTTTCCTCCCCAACGTTTGAATGTGAACATTTCAGCCCTGTTAACAGATCTGATTGTTCTTTTCATTTTAATAATTAGTGAAAAATTTGAGCCGGCTAAAGTAATAATAATTTAGAATGTGAATCTGGTAGTTCTGGAACGCCTTTATAATATAAGGAAATAACTTGTCATTTCAAATTTGTTTCTGCGACGAAATGTTTGTTTAATAACATGTTGTAATTTAAAAACAAAATTATGTAAACACTCGTAAAGAACAAAGTTGGTTGTTTAATTATACCGATATAAATATTCTTTATAAGCAATAAAAAATATCGAAGAATAAAAGACTTGAAAATCCTTTATTTGAAGTTTTGAATCTATATATTTGTCCTAACATTAACAATTAAAAAAAGAACGCCATGACACAGCTTCAATTTAACACCGCACTTTTAGGATTACAGGACAAGTTGTTGTACTATGCATTGAGTCTGACTTCAGATCAGGAAAAAGCTCAGGATTTGCTTCAGGAAACTTTTTTGAAGGCTCTTACATACCGAGATAAATTTACTCAAAATACAAATTTCAAAGCGTGGATTTACACGATTATGAAAAATACATTCATCAACAATTATCGTAGGAATGTAAAAACAAAAAATACGTTTGACGGTGCAAATAATGATTTCCACTTGAAGTTTCAAAAGGATAAAAGTTATCCATCTCCGGAATCAATTTACAGTTCTAAAGAAATTATCAAGTGTATCAATGCTCTTGAAGACGAATATAAGGTTCCGTTCAATATGTTTTTAGATGGATTTAAATACAAGGAAATAGCTGAGGATCTTAATTTGCCTCTTGGTACTGTTAAAAGTCGCATTTTCTTTACCCGGAAAAAATTGGAAAAGTCGTTAAAGGATTACGCTTCATAATTTATAGTTTGTTGTTCGTAAAATAGTTATAAGTGGTTATAATGGTTTAAGTGATCTGAAGTTAGCAGATCACTTTTTTTTTGCTTTAAATTGCTTTAATTTTGAGAGAAAATCTGAATACCATGAAGAGAAAAATTGCAGTTCATTTGGCTGATGGGTTTGAAGAAATTGAGGCTATCAGTATTATTGATGTCCTTCGCAGAGCGGACCTGGATGTTCTTGTAGTTTCGGTTACCGGGAAAATGGATGTGTTGGGGGCTCACCAAATTGTTGTGATGGCCGATGCACTATTTGAAAAAGTGAATTACGACGAAATTTATATGATTGTATTACCCGGAGGAATGCCAGGGGCCGCAAATTTAGATGCTCATGCCGGTCTAAAGCGTCAAATCATGAATTTTGTTGCTGAAAAGAAACAACTTGCGGCAATTTGTGCTGCTCCGCTTGTTTTTGGAAATTTAGGTATTCTGGAAGGGGAGAAAGCTGTTTGTTATCCCGGGTTTGAAGGTTATTTAAAAGATGCTGAAGTGCTTAAGATTCCAGTTGTTGAATCCGGAAACATTATTACCGGAAGAGGACCTGGTGTGGCCATTCAATTTGCCCTCAAAATTGTTGAAAAGGCAGTATCAGTAGAAAAAGCAGAATTGCTTGCCAAACAGATGCTTGTTTAGAAGAAGAATAAGTCATTGTTCATTAGACAATTGTTTTTCTGGTAACCAATGACTTTTTCGGTTCGTTATTTGAAAAGTGCCTGAATTCAGCCAGCCATTACTCCTCAAATCTTTTTCAAATGACTATTGACTTTTTTCTAATTTGGCCGGAACAGTGAAAAAGAATGAGCTTCCTTCGCCCGGTGAACTGTTTACCCAAATCGTTCCGTTGTTTTTATCCACAAATTCTTTACACAGGATCAATCCAAGTCCTGAGCCGTCTTCGTTGTTGGTTCCTTTTCGTTTTACCGTTGAGTCAATCCGGAACAGATTCCGGGCATCTTCTTCTGAAATACCCATTCCTGAATCTTTAACGCAAATGCTGATGTGATCATCGATTTGATGGGCAGTTATTTCAATCGTTCCATCTTCAGGTGTAAATTTAATGGCATTGTTGACCAGGTTTCTCAATACAGTTTCAATCATCTGCGGGTCTGCAAACAGGCTCATATCTTCGTTGTAGTCAAATTTAACAACTATATTTTTCTGGTCAGCCAACGATCGTAATACACTCACCGAATTCTCAATGATGCGTTTAAATTCAATTTCCCGAGGATTATATATTAGTCTTCCGGTTTGCGATCTCGACCATTCGAGCAGGTTTTGCAGTAACCTGAAAATGTTGTTGGTCGAATGATGAATGTCAAATGCAAACTGTCGTCGTTCTTCTTCAGTAAACCGGTCATAATCTTTGCTAAGAAGGTAAGAATATCCCATTACGGTATGAAATGGATTTTTTAAATCGTGGGCTATAATGGAGAAAAATTTGTTCTTTGCTGCATTTAGTACTCTAAGCTCACTCTCGCTCTGTTCTATCTTTTTGTTTTTGTCTTCAAGCAATTGGTTCAGCTTAATTTTGTCGAAGTATCTGATCAGGACAAAAAACACGAAAATGAGCAATAAACTTGCTGTAACAAAGCCTAATATCTTTAACTGCTTGTTTTTACGCAATTCAACATCTGTTAATTCCTGTTTGGCCTGAAGCTGAATAATTTCATTTTGTTTTTTCTCTGTTTCGTATTGTTTTTCAAGGCTGATGATCTGTTCGTATTTTTCTTTCTGAACCATGCTGTCGTTGTACTGGGTATATAAAACATAGTTTTGAAACGCCTTTTTATAATCCCCTATTTTTTCAAACACGTCAGCCAAACCTTCGTAATTTACTTTCTTTAGCGAAAAACCACGGTTGAACTGGTCAGTTAAACGCAGACTTTTATTGTATGCAACAATTGCTTCTTTATATTTTCCCTGTTTGTTATAAATCGAAGCTATTCCTTGCCTGATTTCAGCTTCGTAATGATACCAGCCTAATTTCTGAAAACTATCCCAGGCTTGATTGAAATAATTGAGAGCTTTATTCAGGCTGTCAGGATAATTTGAGTAAACTGTAGCCAAATTTGACATCACAATTGCCTGGCGGTCGGTTGCTTTTGTTAGTTTAAAGTAATGATAAGATTTCAGGAAGTTCACAAGCGCAGAATCAGGCAAGTTTGACCATGAAAATGTATCACCTAGTCCGTTGTAATTAATTGCAATGCTTGCTGAATCATGGATAGATAAGTTTATTCGTAATGATTTTCGGTAATTATCAATGGCGTCTTTAAAGTTGTTCATTCTTGAATGAACCATCCCAATGTTTGAGTATAGATTTGCCGTTCTCTCAGGATCTTTTTCACAATACTTTAATGCTGTTATAAATCGGGCTATTGCTTTTTCGCCTTGAAACATATAATGGTAGCATAAACCAATAGAGTTTTGGCAATCATAAATATTAAAGGAGTCTTTAATTTGTTCATATAAAGGAATTGCCTTTTGATAATAAGAAATAGCTTCGGCGTAGTTCCTTTTGTAATAGGTAGTTTCACCTAAATAATTGAATGATTTGGCCTGTTCGGGAATTTGCTTGTTTTTAACGGCCAGTTGATTGGCCATGCGGCTATATTGATTGCTTTTTGCTGAATCGGATCTGGTATTAAATGAAAGTTCAAGATATAAATCAGGTTTTTCCTTTTCCGATGCTTTATTACATAGCTGCAATAAGCTGTCAACTTTTGATTGCGATAAAACAACCAGATTAACAATCAATAATGAAACGACGAGTAAAAGAAACTTTTTCATCGCAAGGTTTGTGATGTACAAATATGTTTATTTTTAATTGTAAATCATACAGGAAGCTTCCTTTTGATTCACTTTTACCTGTCTTTATTAAACGCTTGTTAAACAACAAGCAGATTATCAATGGAAATGATTGATTCTCCTTTGTATCTCAGCATCAAGTTAGCCAGAGCCAGAGTGTCTTTTTCGCAATAGCGGATAATACGGTCGAGGTCGCCTTCCTGATAATATGTCTGCGCTACCTGGCTGCCATCAATATCATCTTTTGGGGTCGGAATGTCAAACACAGCGCAAAGCAAATCAAGTGAAGTGTAGTTTTTATAGTCGCCAAATTTCCACATTTGTAGCGTGTCGAGCAATCGGTCTTTTATCTCCCAGGGTTTGGCTCCTGATATGTCTAAAATTCGGGGCAGACGAAGTCCGTTGATTAAAGTCCGGCGGGCAATGTATGGATAGTCGAACTCAATCCCGTTGTGGGCGCAAAGTTTCTTCCCGGGATTTGACGTGAATTTTTCGAGCATATCGTTAAACGCAAGCAATAGTTTTTTTTCGTCAGTGTCATGAAACGATTTCACGCGATAAAAGCGCTCTCCATTTTTCTGAATAATTACTCCTGCCGAAATGCAAATAATTCTTCCAAATTCAGCATAAATTCCAGCTCTCTCATAAACATCAGACGCAGCCTGAGTTTCATCTCTGAAATAGACAGATTTCTTATCCCAAAGCTTTTGAAAATGCTCAGGAAGTTCAGTAAAATCAGCTTTTTGCGGTACTGTTTCAATGTCGATGAACAGAATATCCTCGGAAGAAATTGCTTCGAGCATGTTATTTGAGATTTTGTTGGATGTAATTGGTTAAGATATTAATTGCCACCATGTTATTGCCGCCTTCAGGCACGATAATGTCGGCAAATTGTTTGGTGGGTTCAATAAACTGAATGTGGCTTGGTCGTACCGTTTTTGCATATCGGTCTAATACCATTTGCACGTCTCGTCCGCGTTCAATAATGTCGCGCTGGATTACCCGAGATAAACGAACGTCTGAGTCGCAATCGACAAACACCTTGATTCCCATTTGTTCGCGCAAAATAGCCGGGAAAAGCACCAGAATTCCTTCGATGATTACCACTGATTTGGGTTGTATTTCGCGGGTTTCCTCCGATCTGGTGCAGGAGAGGTACGAATATATAGGTTCCTGAACCGACTGTCCGGCCTTCAGTTTAATAATGTGTTCAACTAAGAGTTCAAATTCGATGGATGCCGGGTGGTCAAAATTAATTTTTTGCCTTTCTTCGAGAGGTAAATGACTGTTGTCTTTGTAGTACGAATCCTGCGATATAACGGCAACTTCGCCTGCAGGCAGATTCTCAATAATTTTCTTTACAACTGTCGTTTTTCCGGAACCGGTTCCGCCGGCAATACCAATTACTAACATAGAAATATATTTTTTTCAAAGATAGTGAAGAGTACCGCTTTTCAGCAAGCAAAATCGTACGTTGTGGAACAGAGGACAGAAAATGTTAACTTCGCACTACAAAATAAAAAAAATAGCTTGTTATGATTAATCACGTTGTGTTGTTTAAACTGAAAAAATACGATTCTGAAAGCGAAAAACAGAATGTGATCAGTTCAATTGAAGATGCTTTACTCAGTCTTTCAGGTAAGATTAATGAATTGAAATACATTGAAGTTGGCGTTAATTACGAATTGGCTTCTAAATCATACGATATTTGCCTGATTTCGCATTTCGAGACAGTGGATCAACTTGATGCCTATCGCATACATCCAGAGCACCTCAAAGTTGGTGAACTAATCGGTCAACATGCTGTTGAAAGAGCTGCAGTTGATTTCGAATTCTAAACAGATTCATCATTTTTAAATTCCTGATTTTCAAATTTAATTATTCCTTAACGCATGGAAGGATTATATCCCCTGAAATTTACCCCCATTTATAAAGATAAAATCTGGGGTGGAAATAAGATTAAAACGGTTCTGAACAAGGATTTTGGTGATTTGCCTAATTGTGGCGAAAGTTGGGAACTTTCAGGAGTGTCGGGCAATATCTCAATTGTTTCGAATGGCTATTTGGCCGGAAACAGTTTGGAAGAACTCATTGAAGTTTACATGGGCGATTTGGTTGGTGATCAGATTTTTGAAGCTTTTGGCCATGAGTTTCCGTTACTGATTAAATTTATTGATGCCAACGACGATCTATCCATTCAGGTTCATCCTGATGATGAAATGGCTGCCGAACGTCACAATTCATACGGTAAAACCGAGATGTGGTATGTGATGCAGGCCGATAAAGGCTCTAAGCTTCAGTCTGGTTTTAACCAACAGGTTGATCAGGAAAAATACCTTGAAAAATTGGAGAAGGTTGAATTGACAGATATTCTGAATTTCGAGGAAGTTACCGCTGGCGACGTGTTTTTTATACCTGCCGGACGTGTGCACGCGATTGGCAAGGGAATTTTGCTTGCCGAAATTCAGCAAACTTCGGATATAACTTACCGCATTTACGATTACGATCGCCGCGATGATCAGGGAAATCCGCGTGAGTTGCATACCGATCAGGCTTTGGATGCAATTGATTACACGTTATTTCCTGAATACAAAACCAATTATGAACCGATACCTAACGAGTCGGTAGAATTGGCCAGTTGTCCGTATTTTACAACGAATGTGCTTGACGTAACACAGGTTGTGGAGAAAGACTTTAATAAACTCGATTCGTTTGTAATTTATATTTGTCTGGATGGAGAGCTGGTCATCGAAACCGAATCGGGTTCCGAATCAATTCAAAAAGGAGAAACCATTCTTTTGCCTGCTTCTATCGAAAATGTACTTTTGAAACCATCCACTGCATCAGCAAAATTGCTGGAAGTGTACATTGGCTAATAAACTGGTAATTTACTACGCGTCATTGGTTGTCATTAGCTTAACGTCATTCAATTGATTCGGCCACGGGGTTACAATTAATGACAATCATTGACTATTGAATGACTATAAATGACTAATCTTCATAATCTTGAACTCAATCAATGATCAAACAAGCCCGTTTTTTAATCAGTAATACCGATGTTAAAAAGTGCCCGGCGCCCGATCGGCCCGAATATGCTTTTATCGGTCGGTCGAATGTTGGCAAATCGTCTCTAATCAACATGCTTGTCGGACAGAATAGCCTGGCTAAAGTTTCTGTAAGGCCTGGAAAGACGCAGTTGATCAATCACTTTATCATTGACGAAAGTTGGTATCTGGTTGATTTACCTGGATATGGGTATGCTAAAATTTCGATTTCAGTTAAAGAGAAATTTCAGAAACTCATCAGTAATTACATCCTGAATCGTGAAAATTTATATTGCCTGTTTGTTCTGATTGACGTTCGCCATGCTCCTCAGCAAATCGATGTTGAATTTATTACCTGGCTTGGCGAAAATCACATTCCATTTGCCATTATTTTCACGAAGGCCGATAAGCTGGGTAAAGTGTCTCTTGCAAAAAATGTAGGAGCTTATACGCAGGAACTTAAAAAGTTATGGGAAGAATTACCTTCTATATTGGTTAGTTCATCGCTTGACGGAACCGGACGGGATGAGATTATTTCGTTTATCGAAAATGTAAATAAATCCTAATTATATATCTTATATTCAATTTGTTACCCTGTTGTTCTGTTTGTGCTTTCTTGTAATAGAAGTTTAATTTATTGCGCAAATAGAAACGGATATGATTAAGTTTTGTTTACCTTTGCCGCAATTCCAGAAACACAAATTTAAAAAGGAATACATGTCTAGAAAGGCTCCTCTAAAGATTTTTCCGTGTACAAAAAGTATGGATTTAACCAAGCGGATCTGTGATAGTTTGGGTGTTGAAGTGGGGAAAACTTCTTGTCCGATTTTTTCGGATGGTGAATTTGAACCATGTTATGAAGAAACTATTCGCGGTTCGCATGTGTTTATTATCCAATCGACTCCTCCCCCGGCTGATAACCTGATGGAATTGCTCCTGATGATTGACGCAGCCAAAAGAGCATCAGCGTATAAAATTATTGCAGTTATACCGTATTTTGGATATGCACGTCAGGATAGAAAGGATAAACCCAGAGTTTCAATCGGCGCCAAATTAATTGCCGATTTGCTTTCTACTGCCGGCGCCGACCGCATTATCACCATGGATCTTCATGCCGATCAAATCCAGGGATTTTTTAATGTTCCGGTCGACCATCTTTATGCTTCATCGCTTTTTATCCCGTTTATTGGTAAAATGGGCTTAAAAGACCTTGTTGTTGCTTCACCAGATGTTGGTGGAACCAAGCGTGCAAATACTTATGCAAAAATGCTTGGTACCGATATGGTAATTTGTCACAAATCGAGAGCAAAAGCCAATGTGGTTGATAGTATGACTCTAATTGGTGAGGTGAAAGGCAAAGATGTCATATTGGTAGATGATTTAATTGATACTGCCGGAACTATTGCCAAGGCTGCTGATATCATGATGGATAAAGGAGCAAACAGTGTACGTGCTTTTGCTGCCCATGGTGTTTTATCCGGACCAGCCTACGAACGGATTGAAAAATCAGCGTTGGCTGAAGTGTATTTTACGGATTCCATTTCGGGGAAACAAGAATCATCAAAAATAAAGTATATACCAATTGCCGGCGCATTGGCCGAAGCAATTGAAAGAGTTTATAAAAATCAGTCAATTAGTTCAATGTATTACGGTTAATTGTATATATTTGCACCGCTTTTTCCATAAGCACATGTTATGCATGCTGTTTGCCCTTTCACTGTAGAGGGAGGACTGAGTACCATAATTTAAATATTAAAAAAAGTAAAATGAAATCAATTTCGATTAAGGCCACAAAAAGGCCAGTTGTTGGTAAAAAAGAAGCCAAAAGACTTCGTTTAGAAGGTTTAGTTCCCGGAGTTCTTTATGGTGGTGAAGAACCAATCCATTTTCAGGCTCCTGAAAAAGAATTCAAATCTTTGATTTACACTCCAAACGTTTATCTGGTAAATCTGGACATTGATGGTACTGTTTATCAGTCAATCATTCAGGATGCACAGTTTCACCCAGTTGAAGAGCAGTTGATGCACGTTGACTTCCTTCAGACAAGCGACGATAAAATGGTGAAAGTTGAGATTCCTGTAAAAACTGAAGGTTTCGCAAAAGGTATCCGTAAAGGGGGTAAATTAAAATTGAACCTTCGTACGTTGAAAGTAAAGGCATTGGTAAAACACCTTCCTGATACGATCAATATTAATGTTGATGATTTGGATTTGGGTCAGAGTTACAAAGTTGGTTCACTTCAGAGAGAAAATCTTGAATTCCTCAATGCAAAAGCCGTTCCTGTTGTAACCATCATGATTACAAGAGCTGCAAGAGCTGCAAAAGTTGGTAAAGGTTAATTAAACTAATACAATTTTGTCTTGAGATGAGTCCCGCGAATCGGGACGAATTCCATACGGCTTTAGAAATAAGACAATAAACGTATGAAATATTTAATTGCAGGACTTGGAAATCCGGGGAAAGAATACGAAAATACCCGGCATAATATAGGATTTAAAATATTGGACGCTCTCGCAGAGGCGTCCAATATTGTTTTTAGCGATGAGCGTCACGGTTGGATTACTGAATATAAATTCAAAGGCCGTACGTTTATTTTGCTGAAGCCAACTACTTACATGAATTTGAGTGGAAAGGCTGTTAATTATTGGATGCAGAAAGAAAGTATCACTCCTGAAAATCTGCTGGTTGTTGTTGACGATCTGGCTTTACCGTTGGGTTCAGTACGTCTTCGCGCCAAAGGAAGTGACGCCGGCCACAACGGACTCAAAAACATTGCGCAAGTACTGGGGAATGAGAATTATGCACGTCTTCGGGTTGGAATTGGCGATGATTTCAAAAAGGGACAGCAAATTGATTATGTGCTGGGCGAATGGGATAAGCAGGAAAAACTTGAGCTTCCGGCGCTCATCGATACTTCAATCGAAATTATTAAAAGTTTCGGAACCATTGGTGTTGCTCAAACCATGACCTTTTTTAATAAGCGGAAATAATTATGGCTGAAGGTACCCGAATCGACAAATATCTTTTTGCTGTGCGTCTGTATAAAACGCGCAGTCTGGCTTCCGAAGAATGTCGGAAAGGGAAAGTTACCATTGGCGGAATGAACGTTAAGCCATCGCGCGAATTAAAAGTAGGAGAGACCATTCAGTTGCGCCGGCCTCCGATTACCCGAAGCTACAAGGTTTTAGCTCTCACCGAAAACCGGATGGCTGCTAAAATGGTTCCTGAATTTTTGTTGGAAACGACTCCGGCTTCAGAACTTGAAATCCTGGAAGTTCAGAAGAATATGAGTGTTTATAACCGTGAACGAGGAACCGGACGGCCAACCAAAAAGGAACGCCGCGATCTCGACGACTTCTTCAATGTTTAGTCACGTGACGTCATGCTGAACTTGTTTCAGCATCCCTGTTCGAATGAGACCCTGAAACCCCGCTTGCCAAGCGAGCGGGCAGGAAGCTCAGTGTGACGGGATTTAAATAATATAATGTTACGGCTTTTTACCTTTTACCTTATTTCCAGATGATTATAGCCCGCGAATTACGAAAAACAAATATTGCTGAATACATTTTGTACATGTGGCAGGTTGAAGACTTGTTGCGAGCCTGTTCATTCGATCCTGAAAAAATAGAGCAGCAGTTGGTCAAACGATACAATGTTGATGAGGTTGCAGGTAAAGAAATTGCTGACTGGTATCGTAATCTGTCAGTTATGATGGAAAAAGAACATGTTCAGGAAAAAGGACATTTGCAGGTCATTGTCAATCTAATCAACGATTTAAATGAGTTTCATCTCAAAATGCTGACGGTTCAGACCGATCCTGAATATGTGATGCTTCATCAGAGAAATCAGGAAGCGATAACCGAAGTCATGCAAAAGACATCGAGCGATGTTGACAACGAAGTGGGTGCTTGTCTGAATGCCTTGTATGGTTTTATGATGCTCAAATTGAAGAGTTCCGAGATTTCAACACAAACCCAACAGACTATCGAAAAGTTGGCGCATCAAATTGGCCATTTATCTGCCCGGTACATTCAGTTCGAAAACGATGATTTCGAATTTTAGATGAATCTTGCTTTTTCTTCTTCGGAAGGCAAATAGCATGACTCTCGCTTCCCAAACCAACTGAATCGGTTTCGGGCAACCCATAAATACAACAAGTGTCGCCATTTTCGAGGTAAAAGTTTGAAGATGGCAACAGTACGATAAACTCTACCCAACTCTTTTCCTATTTTCAGAATGGCGTCAAAGTATTCGTATGTCGATCGATTGTCGGTTACTATAATTGTTTCGAAGCTTTGCTTTTCTCTGGAATGCTGAAGCGCCTGAAACAGGAATATCTTTTTCTTATCGGCTTTCAGGATAAATCGAACGGCTCCGCTGCATAAGATGCACATGCCATCAAACTGGACGAGAATTTTTCCTTCAGGAATGAGCGGAATCATTTGATGCTTTTTTTGAAGTCTGCAATTAATCCGTCGCGAAGCCAATTGGCTACAGCCTGCCGGTTATCCGGATTAATGAATCGTTGCTGGTCGCGGGTATGGTTAATGTTGCCGAGTTCGATAAAAACGGCAGGTGAAACAGCGTTTTTAATGACATAAAGGTTTCGGTCAGAAACACTTCCGGAGTAGCCTCGGTTAGGTTGGTGCATGGCATATTTTTTCTCGAAAGTTTCCTTGAGCGTGTTGGCCAGCCGTTTTCCAGTGTTGCTCCCTTTGTCATGGTAAAAGAAAACGTCGATATTCTCTTTCTCACTTCTTGAATCAACATGAATAACTACCAGTCGTTGAAATTTCTTTTTATTGAGGGCATGCAGACTATTAACAGCGGCTGTGCTCTGCTTTAAACGAGCCAACTGGCTCAATGGTATCTCGTTGTCAGGATAACAGACTTCATCTTTGTCGGGAGCCAGGTATTGTTCGTCGCGGATTCCATCGTTTGGATCACGAATGATCAGGTAAACAGTTGCTCCACATTCAATCAGGTTTCGTGCCAATCGGAGAGTTACATCGTAGGCATACTCATCTTCACAGAGGATATGACCGTTCAGATTACCTATTGCACCCGGGTCAGGTCCGCCATGTCCGCTTTCGAGGTAATAAATAGCGCCTGCAAGCTCTTTACTTTTTATGGTGATTTCACGGTATTTCTTTCCGAATATTTCGTAAACCGTTTTTTCAGGAAGAGCTTCAATTTTAGCCTGAATTTTTTGAACTTCGGTAGTCGTGTCTGTCTTTAGAGGTAATCGATATACTTTGCCAATAATAAGGGTATTTTCTTTTCCAAGTTTGGATTTGTTCAATTCGATGAATTGATTTAAAGATTCGGTATATGAGTACCCATTTTGTTTTAGTACCGAATAAATGCCATCTCCTTTTTTCGCTTTATAAGTTTGGTATTCCTGTGCCGACAGTTGAAAACTAAAAAATATCAGTATTCCGGAAACAATTATTTGGTAAGGACAATGCGCTTTAATATATGATGGATTTAGGATTTTGAGCATCAGAAATGAATTTTTCTATCAAACGGATTTTATTTGATTTTGTTTTTATCTTTAGGCTTGGAGTTTCTTAAAAAACTTCAATTATTCCAATTCTAAATATAATTCAATGCGTCGTTTATTCCTCAGCATTTGTACTGTTTTATTATTATTTTCTTGTTCCAGATATTTAACAGTTAGTCAGGTTAATACAAAGAATACTCCGGTTGAACTTCAAAATTCGATGATTGATTCTCTCGCCGAATCCATTGTAAAACCATATCGTGATAGCATTAAACAAGATATGTCAAAAATAGTTGGTGTAACGGCAACAGCTCTTGTGAAAGGAAAACCTGATAGTAAACTCACTAATTTGGTTTCTGATATTCTCCTGAAATGCGCCAGTAATTACTGTGCTGAGAAGCATTTGAATATTAGTCCGGATGTCGCATATGTAAATTATGGCGGACTGAGGGCTTCGCTTCCGCAGGGTGAAATTACTGTAGGCCATATTTTTGAGCTGATGCCTTTCGAAAATGAGATTGTTTTGGTTAAAATCTCGGGTGAATCGGTCATGAAAATGGCCGAACGCATTGCTGGTCGCGGAGGAGAAGGGGTATCGGGTCTTAAGTTGGGAATCCGAAACGAAAAGGTTGGTACTTTAACTATTGCTGGGAAGTCTGTCGATCCGGTAGCCTCTTATTGGGTGGTAACCAATGATTATATTGCCAATGGAGGCGATCAGATGAGTATGTTTATTGCTCCGCTGGAGAAGATTGAAACAAAGATAAAAATAAGGGATATTTTGATTCGTTCGTTGAATGAGATGTATAGGAGAGATGGAGTTATTGATGTAAAAGAGGATGGGAGGATTTATAATGAGCAATAGACGAACTTTTTTAAAGCAAACAATATTGGGTGGAGGCGCATTGACGCTTGGATTGATTCCAAAAGAGCTTTTTGCTTCGGGCGAACTGGTTCGGTTAACGGTAATGCACACCAACGATATGCACTGTCATCTCGACCCTTTTCCTGCCGATCATGCTGAATATCCCGGGAAAGGCGGATTGGTGCGAATCGCATCGATGGTGAATCAATGCAGGAAGGAAAATCCAAATCTGCTGCTACTCGATGCAGGCGATATGTTCCAGGGAACTCCGTATTTTAATTATTTTAAAGGCGACCTGATTGTAAAGGTAATGAGCAAAATGGGCTACGATGCCGGAACCATTGGAAATCACGAGTTCGATAATGGAATGGGCGATATTTTATCGGCGATTAATAATGCTGGTTTTCCTTTGATATCCAGTAATTATGATTTTTCGGATACCATCTTGAATGGCCACGTGAAAACTCAGCTTATTCTGGAAAAGGGTGGAGTAAAAGTTGGTATTTATGGCTTGGGAATTGAATTGAATGGGTTGGTGGGAACCTTGAATTACGGAAAAACCCGCTATCTAGACCCGTTGACAACTGCCCTTGAGATGGAATCAGCTTTGAAAAATGATCATAAGTGTGACCTGGTCATTTGTCTCTCGCACCTTGGATTGTCATACGAACACAACAAAATCAGTGATATGACACTGGCTCCGCAAACCAAATTTACCGATCTGATTGTAGGTGGTCATACTCATTCTTTTCTGGAAAAACCGTTGGTTTTGAAAAATGCTGATGGAAACCCAATTTTGGTTAATCAGGCTGGGTGGGCTGCTTTGGAAACCGGAAAGATTGAATTTATTTTTGATCGGAGAAGTAAAAGGAAACATCCGGTTGAAGTAATCCATAATTTATCCTGATTTCGGGTACTTTGTCGATAAATTTATTCTGAACATGACTTCCTGATGAGAAGAATTCAACTGTTTTTTCTTTCTGTTATTTCAGGAATATTACTGAGCTTTCCCTGGATATTTTCCGGACTCGATTGGGTTTTGCTATTTGCATTTGTTCCCTTACTTCTGGCTGATAGCTTGCAGCTTCAGCAAAGAAAGTTTGAAAATTTATCGTCCTCATTTTTGATAGGTTTTATTGCATTCCTGTTGTGGAATGTCTTGTCGACCTGGTGGATATCGTATGTTTCTTTTCTGGGGATGTTATTTATAACTTCACTCAATTCTTTATTCATGTCCAGCGTTTGGTGGCTCAAGAATAAAGTTCACCAGAAATTTGGTGCCGCTTCAGGTTATTTTTCCCTGGTTGTTTTCTGGATTGCCTTTGAGTTTCTGAATCATCATGGTTTGCTTCCATGGCCTTGGCTGACTCTTGGTAATGGATTTGCCAATGCAGTTAAAATTATTCAATGGTATGAGTTTACTGGTGTCTTAGGTGGTTCGGTTTGGATTTTACTATCCAATATTCTGATTTTTATTGCAGTTAGAAATCTGTTGGATCAGGCACGCCTGAAATTTGTCTGGTCGACTGGATTAGCTCTTTCTGCGATTATTTTCCCGATTGCCTTGTCGTTGTACTTGTATATTAATTATTCTGAAAAAGGTACCATGCAGAACGTGGTTGTTTTGCAGCCAAATATTGATCCTTATACTGAAAAGTTTTCAGGAATGAGTGCTGATGATCAAATCAGTAAACTCATCTCATTAGCTGATTCAAGGATCACTGATTCAACGGACTTGGTGCTGGCTCCCGAAACCAGTTTGCCGCCTTTGTGGGAAGACTCTCTTGCTCTTCAAAGTCCTTCACTGCTTCCGCTCAGTCAGATTATTGACCGATTTCCGAATGTTAGTTTTATCGTTGGCGCAATTACTCAAAGGAAGTTTAGAAGCGGTGAGCCTGTTTCAAATACAGCCCGGCAATCAAATGATGGCAAATACTCCTTCGATGTTTTCAATTCAGCAGTGATGATTGATCGGACTGGTATGATTCAATTCAGTCACAAGAATATTTTGGTTGCTGGTGTTGAAAAAGATCCATTTCGGGAATACTTTTCCTTTCTTCCTGATTATATGCTTGATTTAGGGGGCATAAATTGTAGTTTGGCCTCTGGAAAGGAACCAAAAGTTTTTGATTTGTCAAGTACGAGAAAAGTTGGACCGGTGATTTGTTTTGAATCGGTATTTGGTGAACATGTGCGCCAATTGGTGATGAATGGTGCCAATTACATTGCCGTACTAACTAATGATGGTTGGTGGAAGGATTCCCCGGGTGTTTGGCAACATTTTGGCTATTCCCGGATTCGGGCAATTGAAACGCGTAGAAGTGTTGTACGGAGCGCAAATACTGGTATTTCCGGATGCATTAATCAGCGTGGAGATGTGCTTGTCCAAACAGAAATTGATGTTTGTGATGGGGTAAGTTCAAGAATCGGGATGAACAATTCTATTACTTTTTATGTCAGTCATGGCGATTATCTGGGCTGGATAAGCTTGTTTCTTTCAGGAATGATAGGGATTTATTTTGGGTTGCCGAAGGCGGGAAAAGGGCAAAAAAAATCCGCATTAATTCGATTGTAAAAATCCCAGATAAATAGGATTTGAGTGCCTGCCTGATCAAACTTCCAACGGTAACTAAGTTACTCGCGCTTTCGCGTTACTAGGCCTGTTTTAGCAGTCAAAAGCTTACTCGGGTCAATTATAAATGTTGAATTTTCCAAACGTAGAATTAATGCGGACAATATCTTTTGACGTATGTGATAGAACGTTTTGTTGATTCAAATATAGTAGGCTTTGACCTATTATCCAAGCAAAATATGGGTTTTAATAACATGTTCGTAATATCTGGCTGATTACCAGAATGCTTAGCAATGCTTTTTTTTGTGTCTATAACTTTTTAATTATTCCCCCGTAAAATAAGGCTGATCCGGTAGGCTTTCCCTTTCCCTTTCTAATTTAACAGCCTCAAAAAACATTAAAAATAACCTGATTTTTTGTTGCAATTGTTTTGCTAAAGAAAAAAGTAGTTCTATATTTGCACGCACATTCGCAAAGGCTGAATGGTGGTCAGAAACGAAAGAATTTGGCCAGACAAATTGAAAGATTGGAATCGAATTTATTTCGTTACAATACCAAGGAGAGATGGGTGAGTGGCTGAAACCACCGGTTTGCTAAACCGACGTACGGGTCATTCTGTACCGGGGGTTCGAATCCCCCTCTCTCCGCATTTTTTTATTGAAATTTAGTTATCGGGGTGTAGTACAGTTGGTAGTATGCCTGGTTTGGGACCAGGAGGTCGTCAGTTCGAGTCTGGCCACCCCGACAAAAATCAAAAGGGTTAAACTGGATTGATCAGTTTGTCCTTTTTTTGTTTTATAATGCAGATTAAAGTATTGAATAATTAATCGGGGTGTAGTACAGTTGGTAGTATGCCTGGTTTGGGACCAGGAGGTCGTCAGTTCGAGTCTGGCCACCCCGACAAAATAAAAGGGTTAAACTGAATTTAAACAGTTTAACCCTTTCTATTTGTGAATTTAGCTTGATTGCTTGCCGTTTTTGTTTCTTGATTGAATAGCGACTTATACTAATTTCTATCTCCATTTTGGCTCAACAGGTAGCCTTTCTCCATCAGCGGTAGTGTGTTCCTCCAACGAATTTTCTTTTGATTGGATCACCATATAAATCATCGTTTCGTCTGATTCATTCCGAATGCCCCTTTTCCCTTTTGGTGCAACGCGAATAACACTTCCTTCTTTTATTTCGAAGCAATCCTCATCAACCTGGTAAAATCCAAAACCTTTCAGGATAATGTAAGTTTCTTCGTTTTTCCGGTGAATATGGAAATAAGGCTGCTCGGTGCGGGGTGGTAACATGTTAAATGAAATTTCTGTCCCTGTTGCATCGGTTGCATCTTTCAGGAATACTTTGCCCTCAATTAAAGTCTTCCTTACCGGATGAACCAAACTATAGTCCATTAACCCATCCAAACTACCAAGGTTGACAGCGGTGTAGTTTTCGTTTTCTGATAATTTTTCAATCTGTTTCATGGTTCTAAAAATTTGTTGTTCGACAAAACTCATTAAAAATTCAATATAAAACAAAAACGGAAGACCCCTTTCGAAATCTTCCGCTTTAATATTGTGTTTTTCCGGTATCCGGTCTCCCTTTTCCGGTCTTCAGTTCTTTACTGGTAAATTACTTTCGCTTTTTCAACTGGCTTTTCTCCTGGACGTAAAGGGCAAATCCGGAAGGAATAGTTGTAGCTTTTTTCTTTTAAACGGTATTCATCGTGAGTCCAGGCGCCCCAACTATCATCACCACCAACACCCATTTGTTTGTAATCGATGTTGATCGAAGTTAAGTCGCGTTGTTTTACATCGTTGATGTGACGACGAATCATTTTTTGTCCTTCTTTTACCCGTCCATCAGTACGGTCAGGTGATTCAAAATCTTCCATAATTTGGTGGTGTGCACTGGCCGACATCAAAGGCATTCCAATAAATTCAAATCCCATACCTTCTTTGTTTGCAATTGTCATCCAGCGAACATCAACTTTGTTGCCGTTTTCCTGTGGTCGAACATAGGGGAAATACTGGTCGGCAACCGATCCTGAATACAAACCAACCAAAGCGCTTGTATAACGGTCTGCATACGATTCGTGAGGTCCACGGCCTAGCCAGCTGATCTGATCGAATTCGCGTGGCATAACCAGATTCACTCCAAAACGAACGATTTCAGGCAGTGAGTCGCGCATCATTTTGAAACTGTTGTGAACAATCACTTCTCCCGATCCTAAAACGGTATAGATTGAATTGTAATTGGCAATCACTTGTTTTTTATCGTTATTCAGGTCAAAGTTGAAGTTAACCACTGCGCCGTTACCAACCACTTTAATGGATGAGGCTTTAATCTGTATTGTTTTTTGAGCGTCAGATATATTGAGTGGTTCTTCTTTGCTAATTTCCCTGACAGAAGCCAGTTTTACTGTCTTCTGTTCACCGGCTTTTCTCCAAACACGACTTCGTTTATCCAGTTGGTTGCCAAAATCATTGTCGATAGGTGCACGCCAGAAATTTGGAACAGGTCCGGCCAACAACATTTCTTTGCCATCCAATAAGTAACTTTTCATTGTTGCGTCATCCTTACTGAAACTGATCTTGAAGCCAGTTCCTTCAACAATAATCATATTTCCTTCTTCTTTCGACGTTACAGCAGGTAAAGTGCTGATAGAAGTTAAAACTGCTTTCTTTGTGAACGGAAGTTCAATTTGCTCGTAAGCCACTTTTGTTCCGGCGGATAAAATGCCTTTTTGGTTTTTAAGTAATGCTGAAATATTCAGGAAATACTCGGTAGCAGGTTTTGCATCAACAGCCAAATCCAATTTAATTTTTTTACTGGTGTTTGGAGCTAAGTTCAGATCTTTAATATCACCTGATTTCAGAACCTGACCATCAGCAACCACTTCCCATTTGAATGTAAATTCAGATAGATTGGTAAACGAATGTTTGTTGATGATTTCGATTTCGCCCGAATTCAGATTAGAAGCTTTGAAGCCGATGTTTTGATAAACTTTGCCAACTTCGTACAACGCAGGTTTGGGAGTACGGTCTGGATTGATAATTCCGTTGCAGCAGAAATTGCCATCGGTTGGCAAGGTATCGCCACCCAAATCGCCACCATAAGCCCAGAATTTATTGCCTTGAGCATCTTTGGTCAGGAGACCCTGTTCAACCCAGTCCCAGATAAAACCACCCTGAAGAACCGGATATTTTTCGATCACATCCCAATAA
Organism: Prolixibacteraceae bacterium; assembly: GCA_028683385.1. Taxonomy (GTDB): domain Bacteria; phylum Bacteroidota; class Bacteroidia; order Bacteroidales; family Prolixibacteraceae; genus Aquipluma. The sequence continues at coordinate 64,341 of JAQUIJ010000005.1, forward strand.
TCCTGAAGGTTTCCGGTGCTATTTCCCATTGAGTGGGCATATTCGCACTGAATGTATGGTTTTGTAGGTTTGCCCTTGGCATAGTCTTCCATGTTTTTGATTCGGGCATACATCGGACACATGATGTCGGTATTGGCGCCACCATGAGCTTGTTCAAACTGAACCGGACGACTTGGATCAACTGATTTCAGATAAGCGTATGTAGCTTCGAAATTCACACCATTACCGGCTTCATTTCCAAGCGACCAGATAATAACCGATGGTTGGTTTTTGTCACGTTCAAACATATTCTTGGTTCGGAACAGGTGAGAATCTTTCCAGGTTGGATCTTTTGCAAGCGATTTTGCCCCATAGCCCATTCCATGCGATTCAATGTTGGCTTCATCAACCAGAAAAATACCATATTCGTTACAGAGTTCATACCAACGTTCAGGTTCAGGATAATGAGAACAACGAACTGCGTTGATGTTGTAAGTTTTCATCAAGGTGATATCTTTCAGCATGGTTGCTTCGTCCTGATAGTGACCAGTAATTTCATTGTGCTCGTGCATATCAGTACCTTTCACATAAATGGCAACACCATTAATAAGCAACTGCGCATTTTTTATTTCCACGGTGCGGAAACCAACTTCCTGATGAAGAACTTCAATGACCTTTCCTGACTCATCTTTTAAGGTGATAAACAAGTGATAAAGGTTTGGATTTTCAGATGACCATGGTTTTGCAAAAGGAACGTTTGCAGCAAGGTTCACAGCTACTGGTTGTGCGGCAGTTTGTACCGCCTGATTCATCTCAGCAACTTTGGTTTCTCCATCCATTAACACAGCATCAAGGGTCAATTTAGGAGCATTGGCTGCAGAATTAACAACTTCAACGGCTAATTTAAATTCTCCGTCTTTATAATCGTTTATCATTGGCGACGAAACTCTGAAATCGCGAATATGCTGCGGGTTACGAGCCATCAGGAATACATCCCGGGTCATTCCGCTCATCCGCCAGAAATCCTGATCTTCCAGGTAACTTCCGTCGCACCAGCGATAAACTTCAACAGCCAGCGAGTTTTCTCCTTTTTTCAGGTATTTGGTAATGTTGAATTCAGCAGGTGTTTTACTGTCCTCGCTATAACCAACCTGTTGTTCGTTAACCCAAACATACATGGCCGATGATACTGCACCAAAATGAAGGATAATATCTTGTCCCTTCCATTCTTCAGGAATGGTAAATGTGCGTTTGTATGAACCTACAGGATTGTAATCTTTAGGAGGTAGTGGTGGGGTTGGTTTGAACGGATACTGTACATTGACATAAATCGGAACATCATATCCCTGTAGCTCCCAGTTTCCGGGAACGGTGATTGTTTTCCAGTCTTTGGTGTCGTAATCATTTTTAAAAAAGTAAAATGGACGTACGTCCGGAGTGTGCGACAGGTTAAATTGCCATGTTCCGTTTAATGTCTGGATGAAAGGTGATTCCCAGATGTCATACTGGCTGGCTTGCTCCACAGAAGCATAAGGAATAAAATAAGCACGAACTGGCTCTCGGTTGATTTCATTTATCGCAGGGTTTTCCCAATCGCGTGGCGATTTTTCCTGAAATGGTACGTTTTTGTACTTGCTTTTGCACGAACTGGTTGCAACAATCGCAACAAAAGTCAATAATAGTAGATACTTCATAAGATTGGATTTAAGTTAGCATAAAGGCAATAAATATTCCCTACCGGTAGGAACTGGTAGGCATGCAAAATTGAGAATTTTTCTTTGTATTGACAAATGAAAGTGAATCAAATTTAGGCTCTCAAATAGCTTGTAACATCACAATCTATATTTTCATTAGCAATTTTCGAGATTTGTGAATCTGCTCAGGTTAATTTAAAATGAAACATTCGGCTAATTGTAATGCGGAAAATCAAATTTACCAACAGGCTCAAAAGTTTGCTATTTTTGCCATCTTAAAATTTGAGACACATGGAACTTAAAATACATCCAAATGCAAAGGCGCTGATTTTCGATTTGGACGGAACTCTTTCGGATTCGTTGCCGGTGCATATTGCCAGTTGGAATGCCGTTTGCGAAAAGCTGAATTGTACGTTTGATGAACGCATTCTTGTTGAAATGACAGGAGCGCCAACACTTAGTTTTGCCGAACGAATTAAGCGCGAACAAAATCTGGAAATTACGGCCGAAGAACTAGTCGTTCTTAAACAACAGGAATTCTGGAAGAATATCAATCAGATCAAACCACACGATGCGGTGATTGATTTGATGAAAAGTGCACATGGAAAGATTCCGATGGCAGTTGGAACTGGTGCCAGCCGGACAAGTGCTATGTTGCAGATGAAGGAATTAGGGATTGATCAATTGTTTGATTTCATTGTAACTGCTGATGATGTTGATCGTCACAAACCTGAACCCGATACTTTTTTGAAATGTGCCGAATTGATGGGCGTTGAACCAAAATATTGTCAGGTATTTGAAGATGGAGAACTAGGTATGCAAGCCGCACAAACCGCTGGTATGTTTCTCACTGATGTTCGTCCGTTTGTAACCGATCCGTTTGCTGATTCAGAAAATTAACAAAATAATTTAGACGCACGATCGTGCAATTCTAACAAAATACTTATGTCACAATTCTTCCCCGCATTTCAGGCCATAGCTCCTTTGTTCCTGGTAATTTTTGCAGGGGTTATTGTGAGTCGTAATAAGTCAGTAACATATCAATGGCTCGAAATTTTAAATAATTATGCTTTGTGGCTTGGTTTTCCTGCTCTTATTTTAGTGGCATTGTCACGCCTGCAATGGGACTTTGCGTTATATAGCAACCTGATAATCGCCAATTCCATCCGTCTTGTTCTTTCAATTTTGTTGGTTCTGCCTGTTGCTGCTATCTTTAAATTAGAAAACAAACTACGCCGAACTCTTTTTCTAGCCGTTTCGTTCGGAAATGTAGCTTATCTTGGAATTCCCGTTTTACGAAGTGCATGGGGTGATCAAATTCTTCCTGAAGCGACAATGATCTCTTCGGTATATCTTTTCTGGCTTTTTACCCTTGGGATTTTTATGGTTGAATTTTATGGTGACAAGAAAGTTGATTTTCAAGTACTTATTCTTCGGCTCTTAAGAAATCCGATGCTAATAGCTGTTTTTATAGGACTTTTTGTTGCAATCAATCATATTCAGATGCCGAAAATCCTGATGTCAGGTCTCGATCTTGCGGCTGGCTCTGTAACTGGTGTTGTGCTTTTTTCGCTGGGTCTGTTTGTCGGTAAACAACCTATTGGAAATTTTAGAGATTGGATTTCTGTTTCGATATTCAGTCTGGTAATCCTTTTTGTATTGCCTTATCTATTTTTTCTCATTTCAGGAAATTTTGTTGATCAAAAAGTAAGTCGATCGTGGGTTCTCGAATCAGCAATGCCGCTGGGGTTGACACCTTATGCGCTTTGTGTGAAATATGAGCTGGATGCCGAATTTGCATCAAGAGTAGTTGTATTAAGCACTTTACTGGCTTTGATAAGTCTGCCTTTATGGCTAGTTTTCCTGAAGTAAATATTGCAGAAACATCTTCTCAATCTCGAATTTACTGATCCCCTTCCCAATAAATACAATCACATTTTCAAGTGGTTCGTAAGGATTTGCTACCGAACCTTCCGAAATATTGATCATTCCACCTACCGATTGGACGATTCCTGTCAATGGATTGTTTTCGAAATTTACCATTCCTTTTATACGGAAAATCTGCTTCCGGTAGACGGAAGCGAAATATCTGAACCATTCCCGAAACCTTTGTTCGTTGATGTATCCACCAAACCGAATGGTAAAGCTATGGAAGTCAGATAGCTCCGGTTCGCTGTAAAATGGCTTGCGAAGTTTTTTTATAAACTCATCCTGCATCTGAGGTTGAAGCATATACAAATGAACTGAATCCAGAAATGCAAAATTCGTTTCCACCAGTTGAGCCGTTCTATTAAGGGCTGTAATTTTCTTTCTGATATACGCGAGTTTCTTTTCATCAGCATCATCCACTTTATTCAAAATAATCAGGTCGCTAAGCATGATTTGCTTTTGCTGTTCAAAATTGCCAATCTCTTCCTGAAAGTTAACCGAATCAACCAGGCAGATAGTTCCGCTTAATTCAAATAAGCGTTCAAGATCAGGATCCTGAAAGAACGGTTCAATGATTGGTCCGGGATCAGCAATGCCTGTAGTTTCAATGATCAGTTGTTCCAGGTGATCATTTTTTTTGACCAACTCCTGAAGTGCTAGCGAAAATTCGTTGAAGATGCTACAGCAGATACATCCGTTATTCAACTCAATAATATTTTCAGGTTGGTAGTTCGCTATTAATTTAGAGTCAATCGAAACATCTCCGAATTCATTTTCGATCAACCCAATTTTAACTTCATAATTCTGTAACAACAGATTATTGATGAAAGTTGTCTTACCCGATCCAAGGAAACCGGTAACAATAGTAACTGGTATTTTAGGTTTTACTGGCACAATGATTATTCTTTAAGCAAGTAAACTATGTACGCCTTAAAATGTTTTCGAATAAAGTTAATTCATTTCTTTCAATTAATTTTTGCTGAAACATGTAGTTATTCATATTCTTAAACAACTATAGATATGATAATTTTATGTTGTGTTTTCGGTGGAAATGATTAACTTGTAGCAAATTGTAAATTTTAAGTGTTCAGAAAAACTATTTATAAACTAAAATTACGCTTTATGAACAGGTTATTTATTGTTGTTTTAGCAGTTCTTGCTTTTGTAGCTTGTCAGCCGAAAGTTGAAAAAGCTCCAAAGATTGCTATGGAAGATTTCTTTCGTAATCCCGAGAAAACCGCATTCAGGCTATCGCCAAATGGCGAGTATTTTTCGTATTTGGCTCCTTACGAAAAGCGTCTTAATATTTTTGTACAAAAGGTTGGCGCCGATTCGGCTGTCCGTGTAACTTCCGAAACTGCCCGCGACATTGCTGGTTATCTTTGGAAAGGGAATAATCGTATTCTGTTTTTGAAAGACACCGGTGGAGATGAGAATTTTCAGTTATATGGTGTAAATACGGATGGATCGGAACTGAAGGGACTGACAGTATTCGATAAAGTACGTACCGAATTAATTGATGACCTAAAAGATGTAGATGGCGAAATCATTGTTGGATTAAATAAACGCAATCCTCAGGTTTTTGATCCTTTCCGGCTAAATGTGAGTACTGGCGAAATGACCCAGTTGGCTGAAAATCCTGGAAATATTGTTGGCTGGATGACTGACCACGATGGGAAACTTCGTTTGGCTACTACTTCTGATGGAGTGAATACGACCCTTCTATATCGTGAAAATGAGCAGGATAAGTTCAAGCCCATTCTTACGACCAGTTTTAAAGAAACTATGTCGCCCTATTTGTTTACGTTCGATAATAAAATGTTGATCTCAGGTTCAAATCTTGGTCGTGATAAAACAGCTCTGGTAACTTTCGACCCTGCCACCGGAAAAGAAAAGGATGTTTTGTTTGAAACACAGGAAGCCGATATTGAAGGCGTTGATTATTCCAGAAAAGATAAAAAACTTTTATCGGTTACCTGGACAACAGATATGGAAAAGGAACATTTTTTTGATGCTGATGCTGAAGCCATGAAGAAAAAGCTTCAGGAAAAACTGCCCGGATACCAGATTTCAATTGGAAGCAATAATAAAGCTGAAGACAAATTTATGATTCGGACGTACAGCGATAAAAGTCGTGGAGCTTATTATTTATTCGATAAAACTTCAGGCGAACTGACCAAGTTGGCCGAATTGACACCATGGCTTAAAGAGAATGATCTTTGCGATATGAAACCAATTTCATACAAATCACGCGATGGGCTTACCATTCAGGGCTATCTGACTTTGCCTAAAGGCTACGAGGCTAAAAATCTTCCGGTGGTTATTAATCCACATGGCGGTCCATGGGCTCGCGATTATTGGGGATTCAATTCCGAAGTACAGTTTTTGGCCAACAATGGCTATGCCGTTTTACAAATGAATTACCGTGGTTCAACCGGATTTGGAAAAGCTTTTTGGGAGTCGTCGTTTAAACAGTGGGGTAGAACCATGCAGGATGACATCTCGGACGGTGTTAAATGGTTGGTTGATCAGGGAATTGCCGATCAGAAGCGAGTTGGAATTTATGGCGGAAGTTATGGTGGGTATGCTACGCTTGCCGGGTTAACTTTAACTCCTGATTTGTATGCTGCCGGTGTGGATTATGTTGGAGTTTCGAACATGTTTACTTTTATGAAAACCATTCCGCCATATTGGAAACCTATGCTCGACATGTTTTACGAGATGGTGGGCAACCCCAAATCAGATAGCTTAATGTTAGCCGAAGTATCGCCTGTATTTTTAGTCGATAAGATTAAAGCTCCGCTTTTTGTAGCACAGGGTAAAAACGATCCCCGCGTAAATGTTGACGAATCGGATCAGATTGTAAAGGCATTGAAAGATAAAGGTATTGCGGTGGAATATATGGTGAAAGATAATGAAGGACATGGATTTCATAACGAAGAAAACCGTTTCGATTTTTACCGTTCGATGTTAGCTTTCCTTGATAAACACCTGAAACCTCAGGAAAAATAAGATACTGTAGAATTTTGTGAACAGATAATCAGGGTTTCGCATCGAGCGAAGCCCTGATTTGTTTTGCAGAACTAAGGAATAAATTTCACTTGCATAAAATTAATTTGGATCAGATCATTATCAACAGGTATATTCAACTGAATATAGGATGCATTCGGAGAAACCGGAATCAATACTTTCCCATGTATGGCAAAACCTTTTTCCAAAGTTGTTTTTCGTAAAGTGGTCGACTTCCAGGTATCACGAAGTTCATTCAGATCAAGAGCTTCAAATTTGTTGTCCGCCCCTGAGGCAATAGCTAGTGGCAGTAAATCTGTTCGTAGATTATCATTTTGGGGAGTGTCGTCGCTCATAACCGCGATTCCGGTAGCGATGTCGATGCCCGCGGCCAGAAGACTCAATCCAAGGGCATTCTTTTGATTCGATGAATTGATGGACAGGCTTCTGTCAAGTTCCATGATTTTCGATTCAGGATCGACAGCAAAAATCGTATCCCCGTTCAACGATTCATTTTTACCGTTCATTGGTAACATGAAAATTTGCGCAGGATCTACAAGATAGTCCATGTTCGATCGATTTGTGATTTCGACATCGAACTTATACCAGGGTTGATCTACTTCATCAAAGGCTACTTTGGCAATAATACCAAATACAGAGTCGCCCGTAAATTCCTGTCCGTAAAACCAGCTCGTTTTTTCGGATTGAGGTTTTAACCTTATTATATTTTTGGGTGCAGAACAATTGGTAAATACAATCGCACTAAGACAAAACAGTAGGATCGAGATTTGTTTCATGGCTGAAAAATTTCGACTTAGTTTTCAAATATTATGCCAACAACTAAAATATAAGTCTGTCATTTTCGTCTCCATTAGTAAAAGAAATAAATTTGAACTGGAAGCAATGAATAAACTAAAAGTCATTATAACAGGCGCCACCGGTATGATTGGTGAAGGTGTTCTTTACGAATGCCTGAATCATCCTGAAGTGGAAAAGGTTTTGGTGATAACCCGCAAATCATGCTGTTATTCTAATCCAAAACTAACTGAAATTATTCACGATAACTTTGTGGATTTTTCATCAATCAGCGACAGTTTAAAAGGCTACAACGCCTGCTATTTCTGTCTTGGAGTAACATCGGTAGGGAAAAGCGAGGCTGAATATACGAAGCTAACTTATTCCTTGACTTTGGGTTTTGCTACTATACTTGCATCGCTCAATCCCGATATGACTTTTTGTTATATTTCGGGAGCAAATACCGATAGCACAGAGAAAGGGCGATCGATGTGGGCACGTGTAAAAGGCAAAACTGAAAACGATTTAATGAAATTACCTTTCAAACAAGTATATAATTTTCGTCCGGGCGGAATCGAGCCATTTTTACTCTTAAAACCAACGCAAACGTACTACAAAACCTACAGGTATTTGGGTTGGTTGTTTTCTCTGATGAAAGCAATTGCTCCCGGTTATGTAATAAAATTAAAGGATTTGGCTTCAGCAATGATCAACGCCTCATTGATAGGATATTCAAAAAATATTCTGGAGATGAACGACATGAAGTTATTGGCAAAAGCAAAGTAAAAAAATGAAAAAAGCTATGTATATACTATTATTCATTGTGGTTCTGGTCTCGTTAACCACTATTCTGTTCATGAAGCAGGCTCAATTTGGAAAAGCTCCGTCGGGTGAACGTTTGAAGCGTATTGAGCATTCATCTAACTTCCGTAATGGACAATTTCAGAACCTGAATTTTACACCAACTTTTGCCGAAGATGTCTCTAAATTTGAAATGATCAGAGACGGGATTTTCAAAATCAGTAAACGAAAAGCGCCATCGGTGAGTTTGCCATCAGTAAAAACCAATTTGTTCGATCTTGATCCGCAAAAGGATCTGTTGGTGTGGTTCGGTCATTCATCGTATTTTATGCAGGTCGATGGCAAAAAGATATTGGTCGATCCGGTTTTCTCCGGAAGCGCTTCACCCTTTTCATTTATGGTGAAAAGCTTCAAGGGCAGCGATGTTTATTCGTCTGAAGATATTCCACCGATTGATTATTTGATCATTACGCACGACCACTGGGATCATCTCGATTATAAAACTGTGGTGGAACTGAAGCCAAAGGTTGGCAAAATTATAGCCGGATTGGGTACTGCTGCTCATTTAGCGTATTGGGGCTTCGATCCAAAATCAATCGTTGAGTTGGATTGGAATGAAGCATCTGTTTTGGATTCAGGATTTAAAATAACAGCCACTCCCGGCCGACATTTTACCGGAAGAACTTTCAAGCGAAATCAGACTATTTGGTGCTCTTTTGTTTTTCAATCGCCCTCGAAAAAGATTTTCATTGGTGGTGATTCGGGTTACGATACTCATTTTGAAAAGATTGGTGCAGAGCATGGACCATTTGATCTGGCGTTACTCGAATGCGGGCAGTACAACAAATCGTGGAAATACATTCACATGATGCCCGAGCAAACCGTTCAGGCGGCTATCGATTTAAAGGCAAAGACAATGATGCCGGTTCATTGGGCGAAGTTTGCCTTGTCGCTCCATGCGTGGGACGAACCAATCCAACGGGTTACTAAAGAAGCTTACCGTTTGGATGTTCCGATTATTCATCCGATGATTGGTGAGTTGGTTGATTTGAGTAATTTCGGTGCTCAAACAGAATGGTGGAAAGGTATAAATTGATCGGTTTTAAGTTCAGGCAAAACAGCCGAAAATAATCACCATTATTCCTTGCAACAAAAGGGTTCCGTCAAGAATACCATAGTGGTAAAACGGCATCCTTTTGAAATAATCCATTTTCAGGAAGAAGTATGTTGTTATTCCTGAAAGACACATGGCCCAAAGGATCATCCATTCTTTTTCAGGAGCATAGTGAAATGCTGAGCTAAGAAGAAAAACAGAGAGCAAGAAATAAGAAAGTTTTAGCGAATTTTTTTCACCCAAAAGCATGGGAATGGTTTTCAGTTCCTGCTGCCCGTCGGCTTCCAGGTCGCGAATGTCGAAAGGAATGGTGATGGCCAAAATGAAAAAAAACCGCTCGGACAGCATTGCGAAAATGTGCGTTTGGCTGAACGTTTCAGAAGATTGTACAATCGGCAAAAGAATCGTTGAGGCCGACCATATAGCAGCAATCATGAATATTTTTAAATAGGGTATTTCCCGTAGTCTCAATAGATGCTTCGGATTTGCAGAAACGGGGATGGAATAGAGAACTGTAATTAATGCGATGGGGGTAAAAGTAACCAAAACCTCTTTTTTTGCCAACAAAGCCACCACCCCAAAACCTACGATCGAAATAAAAACCATCAGGTAAAAGGCTTTTATGTTTTCGTTCACCCAACGATGCTTTTCAGATTTTAGTGCTTCCTTGTTGGTAAGCACCGTAATCAGCCGATGAAGGTTGTATTCGAACAGGGTTGCGAAGAAAATGATAAAAAGGTACGGATGCCACTGCGGATGCATTCCAAGCTGTACTTGTGTGGCCACTGTCAGTGCAACTGCGGCCAGAGAAATATAAATGTTCGACTGAATGAAGGCAGCTATTATTCTCAATTCGGATAAGATTTACTCAATCAATTTAAATTTGCGATTGCGCTGGAAGAATGATCATGTTGATAAAGGTAAAGATTTTTTGAAAATGACATTGAAGTTACTAATCTGTATGTTGGAAAAGGATAAACTAATATCTTTGGATTTTCATCGATTGTCAAAATTTTGTTTAAGTTACAATGACTACTTTCAGATCAAAGCTAGGTAGAGAAATAATAATTCCGATTGCTATCATTTTGGCAGGACTTGGATCTCTAATGGTTTATCAAAAGATTTGGGAAGGACTGACGGTGATCGCGTGTGTTGTAATATTTATCATTTTTATTTTCTTGACAACTTATTACCAGATCGATGGACGGATATTGAAAATTCGGTGTGGAGTATTTTCTAATCTAAAAATTGACATTGATACAATTCGCAGGATGTCGGAAACAAATAATCCAATCAGTTCCCCTGCCTTTTCGTTGGATCGGCTAGAGATCAAATACCAGAAAGAGCGGAAAATTGATACCGTAATGATTTCACCAAAAGATAAAGATGGTTTTATTAAAATGATAACACAGCTAAATCCAACGATTGAGTTACGATTAAAGCCTTTAAATTAAATACAAAATGACCAATTCAGTAAATCTTCAGCTTGCAAATATTCATATTCGTCCGATTCAACCCAGTGATAATCCAGCTCTGGCCCTGATTGTCAGGAATACCCTGGCCGAGTTTGGTGCCGCTAATCCGGGAACCGTATTTTTTGATCCGACAACTGACGCTTTGTTCGAACTGTTTCAAACGCCAAAGTCTGCGTATTTTGTTGCTGAAGCAGATGGTCAGATTTTGGGCGGTGGCGGAATATTTCCAACGGAAGGATTACCCGTAGGAACTTGCGAATTGGTGAAAATGTATTTATTGCCTGAAGCTCGGGGAATTGGCTTGGGGCGTACATTGATTGAAAAATGCCTTGCAACGGCAAAGGAAATTGGATTTCAACAGGTTTACCTCGAAACCCTGGACGAATTGCATTTAGCCCTGAAAATCTATGCCAAATTCGGATTCGAATACCTAAAAGCTCCACTTGGAAATACCAAGCACTTTGGCTGTGGCTTGTGGATGTTGAAAGGGTTGTAAATTATGAATTTGCCAGTCAAAAAGCTATTTAGATTTCTTGAAACCCTGACCCCCGGAGAACAATGCGAACTAATTGCATTTCTACTCCTGATGCGTATGCAACCCACATTCTTTTTTTGAGTTGCTTTCCCACCACCAGCGGCCAGCACGGAAATCTTCACCAGGTTGAATGGCACGTGTACAAGGGGCGCAACCAATGCTCACAAATCCTCGGTCGTGGAGTACGTTATAAGGAACATTGTTTCCCTTTACATATTTCTGGCAATCCTCGAGCGACCAGTGCAAAAGCGGATTAAATTTAATCAGTTGAAATCCAGCATCCCAAACAAAAAAGTCGAGATCATGGCGATTTTCCGATTGCGAAGCACGCAAACCTGTAATCCAGCATTCATTACCAGCCAAAGCCCTTTTTAATGGTTCAACTTTCCGGATATTGCAACATTCTTTGCGGTTTTCGAGCGACAGGTAAAAACTCAACGGGCCTTTTTCGGTGAGCATTTTTTCAACGGATTCGTGTTTTGGATAGAATACCTGAATGGTCTTTCCGTACTTATCGAGTGTGCGGTTCAATACTTTATAGGTTTCTTCAAACAGGCGGCCTGTGTCCAGTGTCACGACTTTAATATCCAGATTATTACTGAAAATCATATCCGTAATTACCTGATCTTCGATCCCAAAACTGGTGGTAAAAACAGCTTTCCCCTGAAATTGTTGAGCAATTCTCTCCAACATTCCGACCAAATTGGCTGCATCTGCCTGTTTGTTCAAGTCCGAAACGATATTCTGATCAACCATAGCTTATTTGTTTTTTAATCTCAATCCGTTTATCTTGCCGGCAAATATCACAAGAAAACTTAAAAAATCATCAAAAAGACATCCGAAATATTACCAGTCGCATTTCTTGATCGCATCCAGACTCAGTTTCCTGCTGATTTTGATCGCTTTATTCAATCCATCGATCAGGCTCCGGCCATTAGTTTGCGAACCAATCCGCGAAAATTCAATGTCCCAATTGCTTCGGAACGAATTCCTTGGAGCGAAACAGGTATTTTCCTGAATGAACGACCTTCGTTTACACTGGATCCCATATTTCATTCGGGCGCTTATTACGTTCAGGAAGCGAGTTCAATGTTTGTGGAGCAGGCTTTCAGGCAAATTGAACACGGTAAAGACCGAATTGTTTTGGATTTGTGCGCTGCACCTGGCGGAAAATCGACGCATTTGCTCAGTTTGCTGGATAGTAGCGATTTGCTTGTTGCCAACGAAGTCATTCGTTCGCGCGTGTCGGTTTTGGATGAAAATATCCGGAAATGGGGACATCAAAATGTGGTAGTTTGCAGCAATGATCCGGCTGATTTTAGCAATTTGGATGGAATGTTTGATGTCATTTTGGTTGATGCGCCCTGCTCGGGTGAAGGACTTTTCCGTCGCGATGCTTCGGCCATTCAGCAATGGTCGGTGGATAATACTAACCTTTGTTCAACCCGTCAGCGCCGCATTCTGGCCGATGTTTGGCCAGCATTAAAAAACGGTGGCTACCTGATTTACAGTACCTGTACGTTCAATCCGGCAGAAAACGAGGAAAACCTGAAATGGCTGGCCGAAAACAACGAGGTTGAAAGCATGCGGATTCCTCTTCAGGAAAACTGGGGCGTTGAGGAAATTGAAATGGATGGGCTGTTTGGCTACCGCTTCCTCCCGCACAAGGTAAAAGGCGAAGGCTTTTTTCTGACCTTGATCCGCAAAAAAGACGGAAGTGACTCTTATCCGATTCCGAAGAAAATAAAATCGCGGCTCGAAAAAATGCCAAAGCAATTTGCAGAAATACGAAACTGGCTGAGTACTTCAGATTCGGAATTTTTTGCCAAAAATGAATTCCTTATTGCCTTTCCTGAAAGTAAAATCCCGGTATTGAATGCACTTTCGGAACAACTGCGAGTGATCAGCTTTGGTCTTCCGGTTGCCCAATTCAAAAAAAACGATCTTTTGCCCGAACATACTTTTGCACTTTCAGTCGATCGCAATCCTTCTATTTTTGAATCCGTTGAGCTCGATTTGCATGACGCTTTACTTTTCCAGAAGAAGGATGAAATAAAAATAATTTCGACAACCAAAGGCTGGCTACTGGTTCAATATCAGGGTGTGCCACTGGGTTTTGTTAAAAACCTCGGGAACCGCGCCAACAACTACTTTCCGAAGGAATGGCGCATCCGGATGGCGTTGCCTGAATTGCCGGAACCGTGGTATCATTTGTAAGGTCACGAGATCTCGTGACCCTACTTTAAACAGCGACTATTTTCCAATCCGGTACAAAAACTTATCCGTCCGGAAAATAATGTTGTCGCGAACAATGGCCGGAGTTGCCTTAACTTGTCCTTCCAACTGATTTTCGGCAACCAATTGAAAAGTCAGGCCCGGTTTAATCACGTATGTTTTCCCTTTTACTGTGAACAAATAAACATTTCCGGAGGCATACAAAACAGAAGCATTGAATTGATCTTTTAGCTTTTCCTTCCAGACAACCGCACCAGTTCTGGCATTCAGGCAAGTCAGCATTCCACGCTCGTGAACCATATATATGAGGCTATCCACAATCACTGGCGTTGAAATCTGCGGAACATCTACATCCACTTCCCAGGGAACGCGTGTTTTAGTTACATCGCCGGTTCCTGTCGGATCAACGGCCAGTAAACGGGCATAAAACGGACTGCCATCTTTCGGAAGCATCCAACCTGAATTGACATAAACCATTCCGTTATAACTTAAAGGCATGGCGACTGTTGAGTCTTCGCCATAAAATACTTGCCAAATTTGTTTGCCGGTTTCAGGTTCATAGGCAATAGCCAACTGCGAACCGTTGCTGATCAACTGATCTTTTCCCTTGACATTAACCACAATTGGAGTGCAATAAGCTTTTCGGGATACCGGTTCAATGTTGTCGTAAAATTCGCGCGGACGATCAGTCTTCCAAACGGTTTTTCCGGTTCGCTTATCCAAAGCTATCAGGTACTGAACATCGGTTCCTTCGATATGCAAAATCAGTAAATTTTTGTAAATGAAAGGTGACGAAGCCGCGCCTTGCATGTGCTCGCAATTTAAATCGGTGCGTGTCCAGACAATTTCGAATGTCCGGGTATTCACACAAGCCGTTCCGTAAGTTCCATAATGCACATAAACAAAACCATTCTCGATGCAAGGCGTTGAAGTGGCATAGCTGTTGGTTGGATGAATATGCTGAACCGAATCGGGTCTAAAAAGCATCAATTCTTTCAGGATCTTTCCGGAGTTAAAATCGGTACAAACGGCAAACAACTCCTTCCCGTCTTCGGTAGCTGAACTGGTCCAGATTTGGTCGCCAAAAACAACCGGCGATGACCATGCAACCCCACGTATGGCGGTTTTCCATGCAATATTACTAGTTTCGCTCCAGCTTACCGGAGCATTTTGACTCACTGAATGTCCATCGAGGTTACTCCCGCGAAGGTGTGTCCAGTTTTCCTGAGCCTGAATAGATAATACTGAAGAAATTAAAATTACTAGGGAAAGAAGAGCGGATAATTTTCGGTTCATGGTTTTGGTTTTTGGTGTTGTGAAGATGCAAATTTTTACCAAAATACCGAAACGAAAAAGAGGAGGTAGCAAAAGTCATTGATCCCGTCATCCTGAACTTGTTTCAGGATCTCAGCTTAATTTATATTAGACCCCGAAATAAATTCGGGGTGATTGGGTTCGTGGATCAATGACTTATGCTACAACTACTATCTTATATTTTCAAGCACTTCAACCAGCAACTTCCAGAATTTATCGACTGTTTCAATGCTGATGCGTTCATCCGGAGAATGGGCTCCGCGAATGGTTGGACCGAACGAAACCATATCAAGTTCAGGGTATTTTTCGAGGAATAATCCACATTCCAGTCCGGCATGAATTGATTTAACAACTGGATCATTCCCAAACAGTTTTTTGTACGAGTCGGCAGCGATTTTGGCAACCACAGAATCAGGATTCGGTGTCCATCCTGGATAACCTTCAGAGTGTTCAATCGTAGCTCTACCCAAAAACATAACTGATGCCACCATTTCAGCAGCCATTAATTTTCGGCTGTCTATTTCGCTGCGCTGACTGGTAACCAGAACAATCTCATCATTTTCTGAAAATTTCACCGAAGCCAGGTTGGTCGATGTTTCCACCATGCCAATCATCCGGCTACTCATTTCCAAAACACCGTGCGGACAGGCTGCTATCAAGTGCAACAATCTGGTTTTCGCATCCGAATCAATCACAAATTGAGGTAATTCGACTGATTGATGATGCATCAAGAGTTTTGGTTCTGATCGCTCAAATTCAAATTCCATTTCTGAAGTGAAAACATTCCACTCCACAACTAAACTTTCTTTTTGAGACTGTGGCACCACAACAACAGCAAAAGCCTCACGGGCAATGGCATTACGAAGGTTTCCACCTTTCATTTCGGCCAGATGTATATCAAATTTACGATCAGCATCCATCAAGAAACGGTTCAGGATTTTGATTGCATTTCCACGATTTTTGTTGATGTCGTCGCCAGAATGCCCACCCAAAAGACCTTTAATTTCCAGCTTCATTGCATATGACCCAACCGGCAAATCTTCAGGACTATATTTCAAAGTGCCAACGGTGTCAATTCCACCGGCACAGCCAATAAATAATTCGCCCTCATCTTCCGAATCGAGATTGAGTAAAACAGTGCCGCTTAAAAATCCGGGTTGAAGGGCAAATGCTCCTGAAAGCCCTGTTTCTTCGTCAACCGTAAACAAACATTCGATTGGGCCGTGCGACAGGTTCGTTGAAGTTAAAACAGCCATTTGTGCCGCAATACCAATTCCGTCGTCAGAGCCCAAAGTTGTTCCTTGCGCTCTAACCCAATCCTCATCGATGTAAGCTTTAATTGAATCAACCTCGAAATCATGTATTGTTTCGCTGTTTTTCTCACAAACCATATCCAAATGCGACTGCAAAATAACTACCTGATCGTTCTCACGCCCTGCCGTTCCTTGTTTGCTAATCAGGACATTACCAACCTCATCCAGTTGGGCTTTTAAATTATTTTTAGCAGCAAAATCGAGCAAAAATCCGATGATTTTCTCTTCTTTTTTTGAAGGTCTCGGAATCTGGCATATTTCCTCAAAATAGTTCCACAAAGGTTGTGGAGATAAATTTTTTAAACATTTCATTTGTATAATTTTAATTGTTTAACGTTTACATGGAAGCTGCATGATCAAGAAAAATCATTTCGATTATTCATTCCATGAACCACACTCGCTGCATTAGTTTCTGTTTTATTTATTTTTAGTTCTCTAATCTTTCCTGAATAAAGCTAAATATACCGGTATTGTTCATCAATCCGACCGATTTTATCCTTATTTTTTGAGGATTGCGAATTTGCTGAATATGAAACGTTCAAATCCTGACAAATGTTACCTTTATCCAGAAGTGACTGAAGTTAATTTGCAGCAAAATTATCAAACATGGAATCGATCAGGGAAATATATAAAATAGGTCAGGGACCATCGAGCAGTCATACTATGGGACCGGCCAAAGCAGCGAGACGTTTTTTAGATTCTACACCAGAAGCCATGAATTTCCGGGTTTTTCTTTACGGAAGTTTGGCTGCAACAGGTAAAGGTCACTTAACCGATGTCGCCATTCAGGAAATTTTCAGTAATAAATCCATAGAAATTTGTTGGGAGCCAGAAACTTTTTTGCCCAAACATCCGAATGCTCTTAAGTTTGAAGCCTTTGATGAAAAGATGGAGCTTATCAAAAGCTGGACAGTTTACAGTGTAGGTGGTGGTGCTATTATCGATGATTTCACTGAACTCGAAACCCGAGACGTTTATGAGCTTAACAAGCTGGACGATATTTTAGACTGGTGCCACGAAAATGGCAAACAACTTTGGGAATTTGTGGAAGATCATGAAGGGCCGGAAATTTGGGATTTTCTCGCTGAAGTCTGGAAGGTAATGGATAACGCGATTGCCCGTGGACTGAAGAAAGAAGGTACTTTGCCGGGTGGATTGATGCTTCCGAGGAAATCAAGTTCGTTTAACATGAAAGCCCAGAATTTTAGTGGACCATTCAAAAAGCGATCGAAGCTGTTTGCTTATGCGCTGGCTGTTTCCGAAGAAAATGCTTCGGGAGGGTTGATTGTAGCTGCACCAACCTGCGGTGCGTGCGGGGTTATGCCTGCCGTTTTAAAGCATTTCAAAAAAACATACGAGGTTGATCTGCAACAAATTTACAAAGCGTTGGCAACCGCCGGGCTGATTGGAAACCTGGTAAAACACAACGCTTCTATATCGGGTGCCGATGTAGGTTGTCAGGGTGAAGTTGGAACGGCCTGCGCCATGGCTTCGGCAGCGGCCAACCAATTAATGGGTGGTACCATTAACCAGATTGAATATGCCGCCGAAATGGGTATTGAACACCACCTTGGTCTCACTTGCGATCCGGTTGCCGGATTAGTACAAATACCGTGTATCGAGCGAAATGCCTTTGCCGCTGAACGCGCATTAGCCCACAATACTTATGCGCTGATGTCGGATGGCCGACACCGGATTAGTTTCGATCAGGTGGTTGAAACGATGTATAAAACAGGGAAAAATCTTTCGAACGACTACAAAGAGACCAGCAAAGCAGGATTGGCGCTGTTTACAGCATTGCCAAAATGTTGATCATTATCTCAGAGATAGGGCAGTCGAATTATTCAGGTGTGCTATAGCGACGAGATGTGTAGCGCCGCTATAAAACACATGAATATATAATTCAGAATTAATTGTATTGCCTGAAATAATTGGTCAGTTTATCAGCCAATTGATTGAAAATAGGCTTGGTAAACAACACAAACATATCCTGTGCCGGTGGAGGCATAATCATTTTATTCTTCAGGATATTGCTGAGATCTTTATCAAGTACCTCGTTATCGCCGACAAAAATCCCATATTTGTTTTGCCACATATATTGTCCCGGAATTTTATCGGTAAACACAATCTTTTGCGACTGAAATTCAATAGTTTTCAACTCCAGCAAACCTCCGGAAGCCACCTGATCGGTTAATATTTTAATCTTTCCTTTCTTCGGAATCATTCGGGTGCGGGTAACCGTTGAATCCTTGGATATTTTCACTGTGTATTTCTCTTCAATCTGTTTGTTCAGCTCCAGTTGTTCTTCGGAATGCTGCGGACGGTCGATAAAGAAGTCGTAGAAACCCATTTGCAAAACCATATCCGGAAACTTTAATTTGGCTTGTTCTGCTTGTTCAGGAGAAAAGAAATGCACGAAATCCTTTTCCTGAAATCGTTCGTTGAGCATCTGAAAAACATTATCGTAAAAGAACTGGGCAGAATATTCAAATTTCCCGTTTACTGGAATCTGCTCGACCACCACATTCAAGGTGGCTATATTTTTTGCAAGCAACATCTTTTGCTGGGTATCTTTAAATCCGCGAACCAAAGCATCAGCATTTAGAAAATGGAAGTAAGCCTGCTTTGCTGCTTCTCGTGTTTTACGACTTAAGGCATCCTGGCCTGCATCGTAAAATTCTTGCGCCGCACGGTTTTGCACATCAGTCATTTCTGAGGTGTACATCTTGGGCGACGGAACTAATTTCCGTGCCGCCGGAACCCGACGTATTTCATCAGACATTTGGTTTACGGTCTGCATAATTTCGAGTGTCCGTTTCCACTTAAACGGATCATTGCTGGTTAAAACCTTGTCAATTTCTTCCTGATAATAGGTAACAGACAACGGATAACCTTCACGAATTACCTGGGAGGCTTTCCGATTATCCGGATCGTTGCTTAAACGGCTCACAGCTTTCATGATGGCATCGTAATAATTACCCTGCTCAAGAGACTTTTGTCCGGTTGAACATGAATTTAGGAGTAAAAATCCAATTAAGAAAATGTAAATATATTTCGGCATAAATTAATTTTAATATGTTTTATAATCTTATGCAAAGCTATTTATTTCATTATTAATTACAAGGAATAAGCTAACCTGACTCCCTGAAAATTTCTGTTTCCAAAAGGACCAACTGTAAGTTTCGAATTTGAGGTGCGATGACTAACCAAATTCCCAACAAGTGTTCCAATAGTAGCACCGGCAACCACATCTGTCAACCAGTGTTTGTTATCGTAGATACGAGACAAACCAGCTAGCCCAGCTACGGTATAAGCCGTTACAGGAATCCATTTGCTGTCGCGAAATTGTGTTGCAATGACCGATGCAACAGCAAACGACGCGGTTGTATGACCAGAGGGAAAGCTATTACCTTTAAACGGTCCTTTTATGGCATAAGGTCCATCGCCTTGCCAATTATCAGGGCGTTCCCGTCCAACTATGGTTTTCGGAATTCTTGTAACCAAACTTGCTAAAGCAAAACTCTCCAAAGCCATTAAACCAGTACTCACGCTTTTGTTGCTTTTTGCCAATACACCATAAGTAAAAATTCCAGAAATAACGATCAGGCTATGTTCGGCGCCAAAACCTTGAAAAATATGAGTGGAAAGAAAAGTTCCTGTATTCGTTTTATGAGATTGGAAAAAATCCTTAACCGGTTGGTCAGCAAATGACAATCCACATTCAGCAACTACAAAAACACCGAGTTTAGTCCAATCTTTTGAATCCCATTTTGCCGGTGAAACAGCAATTGCTTTTGCGTCGGTCAAGTATTTTTTAAAGTAATATTTATTGAAACGAACGGTATCGATTTGTGCAAATAAAACATTCGAAAAAACAACGAGGGTAAATAAAACTGTCAGTTTACATTTCAGATTTGATTTCATTCGGGGTTGTTTATGCAGATTATATTTTAAAGCCTTTCCAATCGTTTCGCTTCGTCCCAGATCACATCCATTTCGGCCAGGCTCATCTGTTTCAGGTCTATGCCCTTTTGCAATGTTTCGCTTTCGAGGTAATTAAATCGTTTCATAAATTTCAGGTTGGTTCGTTCAAGAGCCGTTTCAGGATCGATTCCATATAACCTTGCAGCATTGACCATAGCAAAAAACAGATCGCCAAATTCGCCTTCAATTTTATCCTGATCGACCTGATCAATCTCCACACTCAGCTCATTGATTTCTTCTTTCACCTTATCCCAAACCTGCTCTTTGTATTCCCAGTCAAAACCGACTCCGCTCACTTTTTCCTGAATCCGGTTAGCTTTAATCAAAGCAGGCATTGCTGCCGGAACACCTTCCAGAACTCGCTTGTTTCCTCCTTTTTCTTTCAATTTCAGTGTTTCCCAATTTTGCTCCACTTCGCGCGAATTGGCCACATCAACATCACCAAAAACATGCGGATGACGGTAAATCAGTTTTTCGTTAATCGAATTCAATACATCGGCCATATCGAAAGCGTTCTTCTCTGACCCTATTTTAGCATAGAAAACAATATGCAACATCAGGTCGCCCAGTTCTTTTTTAATCGAATTCAGGTCGTTATTCAGGATGGCATCAGCCAGTTCGTATGTTTCTTCGATGGTTAGTTTCCGGAGCGATTCAAACGTTTGCTCTTTGTCCCATGGACATTTTTCGCGAAGCTCGTCCATAATTTCCAACAGGCGGGTAAAAGCTTCTAATTTTTCTTTCATCTTATGGAATTATCATTGAAGTCCAAATTTAGAATCTTTATTTTTAAATGGACGATTTAGCCGATAAACATTCAATTAAAAACAAACAAAAAAGCCAAATCCCGAAGGAAATGACTTTTCTGTTTTGCCTGAATTAGTGGGAAGAATACCTCCTAAATTTTTGTCAGGGTAAATTTTATCCGGGTATAATACAAGGTTGAAATGCCTTCGAACCCAGACCATGTGCCGACTACTGCCCACAATTTACCATCTTTATCGGTCACTGCCGTATTGGTATCCGATGATTCTTTTCGGGTAATTAGCTGGTAAACATACTGGTCGGAAGGAATAGAAACATCACCCAAATCGATATTCATCACCGATTCAGGAACAGCCTCTACTTTTTTAAGTACCAGTTGTATATTATCGCCTTCGGTTTTCCCCTTTTCAAGGGTGTATCCCTGGGTGGCAAACTTAGATACCAAATGCACCGAGTTTCCCGGTGATCCGCCAATACCAACACTTCCGTCTGGATACTTCGATGCCAGTTCAATTTCTGTCTCTATCGAATATTTCGATTCAGGAGACAATCCGCTCAATTGTTTCACCAGCCACATTTGCAAAGCATCGCTGTGGTTATTCCCTGACAGCATGAATGCTTTTTTTGTCTGATCCAGAGGTTCAGGTAAATTTTTAATTCCTGAATTGAGTTCGTAAAACTCATTCGCTCCATCCGGATATTCCGCAAATACCGCCGACCATCCATCAGTTGGATTGGCTGTGGTAACTTTGTTAAAATCGGTTTCAAGAACCACTGTTTTAGACTCAATTGTTTCTTCATCGTTGCATGAGGCAAAAGGCAGTACGAATGCCAGCATCAAAATTAAATACAAGTTTCTGTTCATTGTTTAATTGTTTTCAATGGATAATCATATTTTGTTTTCTAATAGATGCAACAACTCAATTTTGGTTGCTTCGGCACATAAAAAAAGGCAGATTCTCCGAAGAAAATCTGCCTTAACCTATACAGTAGAATTTATTATTTGATCAGCTCAAAGCTGCGTTTAACGAATTTATCAAGATCTTCGCCTTTCAGCATCCCGTTAGCAAGTAAAGCTAAATCAACCAACTGTTTGGCCAGCTTATTTTCTTTACCAAATGCAGTCAGTTTGGCTTTCTGATCATCCTTCAAGGCATTGATCGCTTTTTCCAAATCTTCCGATTTTTCTTTCACTTCCGAAGGAATTTCTTCGTCTTTTTTATCTTTTTTCGCTTTATCAACTTCTTCCTTTTCAGCAGTTTTTGCCTGAAGGTTGCTTTTTATCGTTTCCAGTTCGGAGCCAATTGCAGCATCGCGGGCTTCAAAAATCTCTTTCACCAAAGGATGAGAAGTATTTACCACCAGATTCATGTTTTCAGGAAGATCACCATAGAAGCTCATTCCACCGCCCTGCATAGCACTCATATCTTTCATACGACGCATAAATTCGTTGCGGGTAATCACCATTGGAAAGCTGTTTTCGCCCAGGTCTTTGAAATCGACAACAAAGCCATAATCTTTATTTTCAGGACAAACAGCTTTAAAAATAGGACTCAACTCGTTCTTTTCTTCCCAGCTTAATTCGTGCTTTGGTTCCTCTTTTGTGATCAGGTGCTCAACCACATCCGAATCAACACGAACAAACCGTTTGCTGGTGTATTTTTGTTCCAGCTTGTTAATCAACGGTGTTGAAAGTACATTATTCATGACCAAAACATCGTATCCTTTGTTCTTGGCAGCCTGCACAAATGAGTACTGTTCTTCAGGATTATTGGTGTAAAGATATACCAGGTTGTTATCCTTATCAGTTTGTTCCGGTTTAATCAAGGTTTCGTACTCTTCCATCGTAAAATACTTGTTGTCGGTATTTTTAAACAGGAAGAATTTTTCTGCTTTTTCATAGAATTTATCTTCGGTCAACATGCCATATTCGATAAACAGGCGCAGATCGTCCCATTTAGTTTCGAAGTCTTCACGTTTTTCGGCAAACAATTGAGCCAAACGGTCACCTACTTTTTTAGTAATGTGACTGCTGATTTTCTTCACATTCGAATCGCTTTGCAGGTACGAACGGGAAACATTCAGCGGAATATCAGGAGAATCGAGCACGCCGTGGAGCAGAGTCAAAAATTCAGGAACAATTCCTTCAACCGAATCGGTTACAAATACCTGATTTGAATAAAGCTGAATTTTGTTTTTCTGAACTTCAACCGTATTTTTCAGTTTAGGGAAATACAAAATACCCGTCAAATTGAAGGGATAATCTACATTCAGGTGAATGTTGAACAGCGGATCGTCGGCCATTGGATATAACTGGCGATAGAAATTATTGTAATCTTCTTCAGTCAGGTCAACCGGTTTTTTTGTCCATGCCGGAGCCACATCGTTAATCTGGTTATCCTCGTCTGTATCTACTTCTTTGCCATCTTTCCATGTTGTTTTTTTACCAAAAACCACCGGAACCTGAAGGAATTTACAATACTTGTTCAGCATTTCGCTAATGCGCGCTTTTTCCAGAAATTCTTCAGAATCGGCATTGATGTGCATCACAATATCGGTACCAACTTCGGCACGTTCGGCTTCTTCCAGCATGTATTCCGGACTTCCGTCGCATTCCCAGCGAATGGCAGTCGCACCTTCGCGGTATGACTTTGAAATAATATCAACCTGACTCGAAACCATGAAAGAGGAATAAAATCCAAGTCCAAAATGGCCAATGATGGCATTTGCGTCATCTTTATACTTATCCAAAAATTCTTCGGCTCCTGAAAAAGCAATCTGGTTAATGAATTTTTCCACCTCGTCGGCAGTCATCCCAATACCATTATCGGATACGGTAATGGTTTTGGCATCTTTATCAATTTTAACAGACACTTTCGCATTGGAAACATCTCCGGAATACTCTCCTTTTGAAGCCAAGGTGCGCAACTTCTGCGTGGCATCTACTGCATTCGAAACGATTTCACGAAGGAAGATGTCGTGATCGGAATACAAAAACTTTTTAATGATTGGGAATAAATTGTCACTGCTTACTCCTATTTTTCCTTTTTGCATTTTTTATAATTTTAGATTAACATTCTTAATTTATGTGTAGCCCTTTTTTCAAAGACTATACCACGACTCAAAAATGACTTTTTGTCACCAAGATTGACAGATACACTATTTTTGAGGTGACAAAAACTGATATTATTTTCTTTTTATCTGACGGAAAGAGTTTATTTTGCAACGCATTTTGAATACACGAAAATCATGACAAACCTTGAATCGTATTTTGATTCGTTCCGGAAAGAAATCGTTGGCATCGACCAGCATTTTAAATCTCCCTTTGGCGATAAAAAAATAATCTATGCTGATTGGATTGCCAGCGGGCGTCTTTATCAACCCATCGAAAAGCAAATCACCGAAGTGTTTGGTCCTTTTGTTGGAAATACACATTCAGAAACCAGCGAAACCGGAGCTTTAATGACTCATGCCTACCACCAGTCGCAGCAAATAATAAAAGCGCATGTAAACGCAGGGCCAAATGACATTATTATTACTGCAGGTTCAGGAATGACCGCGGTGATCAACAAATTTCAGCGCATGCTTGGTCTTAAATACTGCGGAAAGGTTAATCATACCGGGTGTCTCTCACAGCGCGAAAGGCCTGTGGTTTTTATCACACACATGGAACATCATTCGAACCACACCAGTTGGTATGAAACCAATGCCGACGTGGTTATTATTGATCCCGATAAAAACATGCAGGTATCTCCGGAAAATCTCCGGAAAAAACTGGAAGAATATAAAGACCGTCCGTTTAAAATTGGTTCGTTTACCGCTTGCTCAAACGTTACTGGCATTCGCACTCCTTATTACGAAATGGCCAAAATTATGCACGAGAACGGCGGTGTGGCTTTCATTGACTTTGCAGCATCTGCACCTTACGACCAGATTGATATGCACCCGGTAGATCCTTTGGAAAAACTGGATGCCGTCATGTTCTCGCCACATAAATTTCTGGGAGGTCCGGGTTCTTCAGGAGTTTTGGTTTTTGATCAATCCATGTATCACAATTCAGTGCCCGATCAACCAGGCGGGGGAACTGTGGATTGGACCAATCCATGGGGCGACTATAAATACGTTGATAACATTGAAGTACGCGAAGATGGCGGGACTCCGGGTTTTTTGCAGAACATCAGAACTGCGCTTTGCATCAGGCTGAAAGAGAAAATGGGCATCGAAAACATTCATCAGCGCGAAAATGAGTTGCTCGAAATCGCCTTCGCCGGCCTCGACAGCATTCCGGAAGTAAAAATCATGGACAGTACTCATCGCGACCGTTTGGGAATTATCTCCTTTTATGTGGTAACCATCCATTACAATTTACTGGTAAAATTGCTGAACGATTTACACGGAATTCAGGTTCGGGGAGGTTGTGCCTGTGCCGGAACTTACGGCCATATTTTGCTTGAAGTAAGCCACGAATTATCGGATGAGATTACCTGCAGAATTAATCAGGGCGATCTATCCCTGAAGCCAGGCTGGGTGCGTTGGTCGCTGCATCCAACTACCACCAATCACGAAATAGAAGTATTCATTCAGGCGCTTCGTGACATCGTTGAGAACCACGAAAAATATGCTACTGATTACACCTATTTTCCGAAGGAAAATATCTACAGACATCGGAATGAAAACCAGTATGCCGAGATGGTGAAAGATTGGTTTAAAGACTAATATTTCAACTCCTCATTTTGGTTTGCACAAAATTAAAGGTTCAGAATAATCAACATTTAATATTATTTTGTATTTTCATCTCATTATGTGAGATACTAAATGAATAAGATCAAGGAAATCATCGAATCGAAAGGCATCAAGCAAACCTGGTTAGCAAATCAATTAGGCAAAAGTTATAACATGATTAATTCATACGTCCAAAATAGAAGGCAGCCAAGTATTGAGGACTTGTACAAGATAGCTGATATTTTAGATGTTGATATTTCGAAACTATTGAAATCGAATAAACTTCAAAATAAGTAACCATGACATACCAAACAACCTCTATTGGCGCAATAGATTTGCTAAAGACTGAGCTTGAGAAGCTAATTCCGATTTCAGAAGTAAATAACAAAAAATTAAAAAAGAAATTTCGGCTGGAATTCAATTACAATTCAAATCACCTTGAAGGGAATACTCTTACCTACGGTCAAACCCAATTATTATTACTGTTTGACAAAAGTTCAGGTGATGTTCCTGTAAGTGACATTGAGGAAATGAAAGCCCATGATACTGCATTGACGCTGATAGAGGAAATGGCGAAAGAAAAAGATCGCCCTTTGACTGAACAATTCGTAAAAGAATTGAATAAGATGATCCTTGTTAAGCCTTTCTGGAAAGATGCAATTAATTTTAATGGAACTCCTACCCGCAAAAAGATTGAAATTGGACAATATAAAACATTCCCAAATAGTGTTCGCCTCCGGAATGGTGAGATTCACGAATATGCTTCTCCTGAAGAAACTCCTGCAAAAATGGGAGATCTGATCTCATGGTATCACGATAATTTGGATACAATGCATCCGGTTCAATTAGCCGCAGAATTTCATTATAAATTTGTGTGTATTCATCCTTTCGACGATGGAAATGGACGGGTTGCCCGGTTAATCATGAATTACATTTTATTAAAGAATGACTATCCACAGGTAATCATAAAAGTTGCAGATAAAGAGAACTATTTAACTGCATTGCAAAAAGCTGACACAGGCAATGTACTTGCATTAATTGAATACATTGAAAAACAAATGATTTGGTCGCTTGAATTGAGCATTAAAGCAGCGAAAGGTGAAGAAATACAAGAGTACGGCGACATTGAAAAAGAGATTGAAATCCTAAAAAGAGAGAAACTCACCAAATCAAAAATATTTAAAACCCCAAAAGTATCATTTGAAGTCTTCAATCACGTCAATGATGAATTATGGAATCCCTTAAACAACTTTCTAAGCAAATTCGATGACTTTTTCGCTGAAACATACAATGAAGAATATATCGACGGTATCAAAATAGAAAAAACTAAAACTATCCATTCTCCATTACTTTCAACTCAGAGAATGTTTTCTGACAGAGTAGTTACAATAAAAAAATATGTAGTATTTGGGCATTATTTGGAAGAAGAAGATATCTCAGGAATACAATGGGAAAGAAAAATGCTATCACTTAAATCTGCCTCAAAAAAGATTGACTTTTGTATTGATTGTACTTTGCACTTAAATGAATCAACCTATAAACTGACGATTACCGAATCAAATACAGATTCGCCAACCATGTTCAAAAATAAAACATCACTTTTTGAAGCAGAAAATGAATACAAAACATGGTTCATGGATGATGCAATTGAAGGCATCATCAGGATTGTTTCGAACCATATGCTTGAAATTATTAAATCTGATCAGGAATCATAAAACGTTCAGTCACTGTTGAACGATGTACAGATGCTTCCGATCGATGTACAGATGCAATTGATCACTGTTCAGGCACTTTCGAACGTCAATCAGATACTGTTGAATATGGATTCGATGTAATTTGTCCAATGACTAATGACCTTTTCCTTTCTTAGTTATTCTCCATCGGCAGAAAGCCGTAATCCCTGCTGTACCGAAGCATTTGTGAAGTGTAATCTTCATCGTAACGAATAGACACATCATTAGGCGTTCCACATGGCCAGGTTTTCAATTCGTACACCGGGTTTAAAAATCCGGCGTAGGGCGCCAAATCCAGTTTTTTGAAACGTACCAAAACTTCTTCGTGCAATTTACGGTCGACTTTTACTCCAAAGTTCTCCACCAAATTACGGGCAGCTTCAAAATCACCTTCCGATTTGATGCGCTGTATTTCTTTCAGTAACTGTCCAAATAAGCTCCTCAACTCCTGATAATCATTAATCCTGACAAAGGTTTTGTCTTCAGAGCTAATAAATTCAACCACGTTTTGCGCTTTTCCTGCTTCAAATGCCCATCGGGAAATTAATTGACGATTGCGCATGTGCGATTCTTCAATGTCTTTTCCTGGTTCGATGCGTGTCAATTGGGTCAGGAGTCCGTTACGCAAATAGGTCTCAAATTCTGCCTTTGCGGCTTCGATGGAAGGAACCAAACCCAGTTCCATCATTTTCTCATCCATGATGTAATACAAGGCAAAAAGGTCGGCTCTTGTCTCCTCTATGGTCGAATAATAGTTCTTCAGAACGTCGGTATTTACTCCATCCTTCACTTTCCCTGAACCGTGCCCCAGGCATTCGTGCAGGTCGGTGTGCAGGTTTCCGGCCAGATAACCGAATTGTTTGGCGCGTTCAATTTCTTCAGGCGAACCGGCAAATTCTTCGAGCATTCCATTGCCCATTGAATCGAGGAAATAGGCTTGCGTAATATTTTCGATGGTCACCGATTTCGACCCGTATGCCTCACGAATCCATTCGGCATTGGGTAAATTGATTCCGATAGGCGTAGCAGGGTAACAATCTCCTGCAAGAATAACCACGTTGATCACTTTTGCGCTAACCCCTTTCACTTCAGTTTTCTTAAATTCAGGCGAAACTGGCGAATGATCCTCAAACCACTGCGCATTTTCACTTAAAATAGTGGCTCGTTTGGTAGCTTCCTGATCTTTGTAATTCACAATTGACTCCCAACTGCCTTTGATGCCCAACGGATCGCCATAAACTTCGATAAACCCGTTTACGAAATCAACATCTCCGGCCTGTTCCAACGCCCAGTCGATACTGTACTGATCGAATTTTGCCAAATCACCTGTGGTATAATATTCAATCAAAGAACCGATGTACTTTTTCTGAAGGTCATTCTCCGCGTAGTCTTTCGCTTTGTCCAACCAGAATACGATCTGCTCAATGGCTTTCCCGTATTTGCCATCCAATTTCCACACCTTTTCAATGAGTTGATCGTCTTCTTTCACCAATGTTGAATTCAGGCCGAACGATACCGGTTCTGCTCCAGCCTTTGATTTTAAATCACCATAAAATGTTTCGGCCTCAATTTGCGAAACTCCCTGATAGTAATTATTCGATGAAGATTGAATCAGGTCTTTGTCCGATTCAAGATTGACACGTTTCTTTTCTATCTCTGGATTAAAAATGACCTTTTTAATTTCCGGAATGATTGCCTCAAAATTTTCTCCGGAAGGTAACTTAAAGTCAGCCCAATCGGATTGAGCCAGAAGTTCGTTAAAATAAGCTTCTGAAAATCCAGCCTGTATTTTTTCTGTTGAATAATGATGATGGATTCCGCTTGAAAACCAAACCCTTTTTAGGTAAATCACGAATTGCTGAAATTCCGGAGTTTCACGATTCCCTTTGAAAGACTTGTAAATCGTTTCAAGAACTTCACGAATAGCCAAATTGTGGCGATTATTCTGATCCCACAAGATATCGCGGCCACAAAGCGCTGCCTGCGAAAGATAATAAATGTATATCTTTTGGTTTAAAGTCAGTTTTTCAAACTCAGGAACCGAGTATCGCAATATTTTGATGTCGGCAAACTTTTCAGCAAATACGTCCATATCTTCAGTTATTTATTCAATTCTTCAAATTTCGCTTCCAGTAAATCAACCCGTTTAATTGACGTACGCAGCCAATCAAGCAGTATTTTTTGTTTTTCAATCTCAGTCAAATGCCAGTCAACATTCGTGTGATTACGAAGTTGGTCAGTCAGGTGATGTAATGTTACCGCAACTGCAACCGAGACATTCAGGCTTTCGGTGAAGCCAACCATCGGAATTTTCATGTATTCGTCTGCTTCTTTCATGGCCCATTCGGTAAGTCCAGGCCGCTCGCAACCAAAAACAATGGCAGCTTTTCCCTTTTCCAGATCGAAATTCTCCAAATCAACGTCATGGTCGTGTGGAGTTGCAACAACTATCCGATAACCTTCGCGTCGCAATTTCCGGAGAGCTTCCGGAGTATTCATGGCAGTACCATTGTACTGGATTACCGAAACCCAATTGCTTGCACCCCGCACCACATCGGGATTAACTTCAAAAGCATGCTTATTTTCAATGACATGAACATTTTGAATGCCGAAACAATCGGCAGTACGTACAACAGCACTGGTGTTTTGAGTCTGGTACAAATCTTCAAGTACAACTGTCAGGTAATTCGTGCGCTGCGAGAGTATTTTATTAAACAAACTAAGTCTTTCGGGAGTAATAAATCCTGAAAGAAACTGAATCAAATCGGCGTCCATGATATCTTTTTTGGGAAAGCAAAGATAAAAAAAAGGGGCGCACTATTGAAATGCGTCCCCTTTGTAAATTTTTCAGGAAAAATACTAGATAGTATCAGCTAATTCAGCACCTGGTTTAAATTTAACAACTTTCTTTTCAGGGATTTCAATTGTTGCACCAGATTGTGGGTTTCTGCCGGTTCTTGCGCTGCGCGAAGCAACTGAGAAAGAGCCAAATCCAATAAGAGCTACACGATCGCCATTTTTTAAGGCATCAGATGTGGCATCAACGAAAGCGTCTAATGCTTTTTTAGCATCTGCTTTTGTTAAACCAGCTTTTTCAGCAATTGCATCGATTAATTGTGCTTTGTTCATAAGAAAACTTGTTTAAGGTTAAAAATATCTGAATTAAAATCATTCGAATTTATGAAATAAAAGCAACCTAAAAAAGCAAAAACCTTAATAAAATCAATACTTTCAAATGGTTAATTTTAATATGATACTAAATTCCTAATTCTGATTCAAAAAAGCAACCCTTATCTAAAGTTTTTTTTAAAATTATTTCCTGACATTTTTTGACAAATGTTTTTGTAGTCTAAAAAAAATGTTCTACTTTTGCCACCGCATTTGGAGAGATGGCAGAGTGGTCGAACGCGGCGGTCTTGAAAACCGTTGACCGTGTGAGCGGTCCGGGGGTTCGAATCCCTCTCTCTCCGCAAGTATAAATGCCTGAATTTCAATGAAGTTCAGGCATTTTTGTTTTATATTTCCATTCGAAGTAACTTTACTAATCCAGATATCTTCACTGCATTCCTCTCTTTATTTATTCATCCAAATCGGTAAAGAAACCATAATTGATAAAATATTTAATACAACATCTGGAACGAAAAGTCAAACAAGGTTGCCGCAGAGGATGCACTTAACTTAACAAAATTGAAATCTGGTTGAACTTATTTCAAAAAGAAGGAGCAGAATTTATTAATCTACTCCTTCTTTTTATCTCTCATTTTTACTCATTACACTTTGATGTCCATCCGTGCAAAAGGCACTGCATCCATTCCAATAAATTCACCTTTCAGATATTTGAAATGTCCGGTCATGGCAATCATGGCAGCATTGTCGGTGGTGAAGGCAAATTTTGGGATGTGCATTTTCCAGCGACGTTTCGCCGCAGTTTCCATCAGTGCATTTCTAAGTCCTGAATTGGCCGAAACTCCACCTGCCACCGTAATTTCACTGATGCCGGTTTCTTTGGCAGCTTTGATCAGTTTATCAAGCAAAATATCGATAATCGTCTTTTGAAGCGAAGCGCACAAGTCAGCTTTTCGCTCTTCAATAAAATTCTCATTTTCTTTCAGCTGGTCACGCAAAAAGTACAGAAAACTGGTTTTCAGTCCGCTAAAACTGTAATCAAAGTTCTGAATACGCGGTTTCGAGAATTTGAAAGCCTCCGGATTCCCTTCCTTCGCCAGCTTATCGACAAACGGTCCGCCGGGGTAGGGAAGCCCCATTACTTTTGCACACTTGTCAAATGCCTCACCAGCTGCATCGTCAATGGTCTGGCCAATCACTTCCATGTCGAGGTAATCTTTCACCAGAATAATCTGCGAATTGCCACCCGAAACCAATAAACAAAGGAACGGGAACTTGGGAGGATCATAGGGTGTGTCTTTTTCCTGAATAAAATGAGCCAGTACATGTGCCTGAAGATGGTTGATTTCAATCATCGGAGCGCCTGTTGCGAGCGAAAAGCCTTTGGCAAAAGAAGTTCCGACCAGCAATGAACCCAATAATCCAGGGCCGCGCGTAAAAGCAATGGCGGTGATGTCCTCGTTTTTGAGGCCAGCTTGCTTAATGGCCTGATCGACAACCGGAACAATGTTTTGCTGATGAGCCCGGCTTGCAAGTTCCGGAACCACGCCTCCGTATGCTTCGTGCACTTTTTGCCCGGCGATGATATTTGAAAGCAAAACGCCGTTCTGAATAACCGAAGCCGAAGTATCATCGCACGATGATTCGATTCCTAAAATGAAGATGTCCTTTTCTTTGTCCATTCGTATCAATAAAAAGCCTGAACATTCGTTTAATTCATGAACAGACTGGTTTTTATTCGGGTATTTGTATTATTTTGTATTCAAATTCGAGGCACAAAATTATCAAAAAAACACTTCAAATAGGGTTGCCGATACTGGGCACGGTCATCGTCCTGCTTTTTTCTTCCTGGCTCATTCTTCAGAGCCCGGCAGTACAGACTTATCTTACCCAAAAATTAGCATTAAAACTTTCTGAAGAATTAAATACAAACATCACTATTCAAGGAGTTTCCATTACTTTTTTTGATGAAGTTAAACTTAAGGATGTCTTGATTGAAGATCAAAAACATGATTCACTTTTATTTGTTCATGAACTGGTTGCCAGTATCGATTCTTTCAGCCTCAAAAAACGTTATGTCAGTATTAATCAACTCAAACTTGATCAAACACACCTGAACGTTAATTCTGATTCGACTGGAAAATCCAATTATCAGTTTCTGTTGGATATATTCGGACAGAAAGATACGATGAAGACTGACAGCCTAAACACAAGCTATGATTTTGTTGTGAGCAAGTTCGATTTCAATGATGCCAAAATCAGATATGCATATGCAGATAGCTCTGGAGCACACCAGATTTTTCTGGATGATATTTCATTTGGGGTTTCTGAAATCAAGGTCTTGAATGACAATATCGGTTTCAGAATCAACAATTTTGCACTTAACGATCAAAAAGAATTTAAGCTCGAAAATTTCTCTGCCAATTTTCTGTCCACTCCCGATTCTGTTTTTATCACGCAACTTCATGCAAAAACCCCTCATTCAGAAATTACTGAGGCAAATCTGTATGTCGATAAAAGTAAGATAGGACCGGAGCTCGATTTTAAGAAGTTAAAAGTTAATCTCGACTTGAAAAAATCGGTGGTTAGTCTGAAGGATGTTGGCCTTTTAGTTCCTTCGCTGAAAGGGATGGACGAAAATATTGAAGTTTCGGGGCTGGCTTCCGGAAATCTGGCCGATCTGAAAGGTAAAAACATCCAGTTGAGTATCAGGGAAAATACTCGTCTGGCTTTTGACATCCGACTAAGCGGATTGCCTGATATTGCAAATACATACATGCACATTGATTTGAAACAATCGTTCGCCGACCTGAATGAATTGAGCCAGGTGAAACTTCCCGACGACTTTCCGCTCACACAGTTAAAGGTTCCTTCACAGCTTCTTCGGGCTGGGGTTATTGAATACAATGGCAATTTCACCGGATTCCTCAGCGACTTTGTTGCCTACGGAACTTTCCGTTCGAAATGGGGCGTTTTGACCACTGACATATCTTTTGTCCCTTCTGACGGAGAAAAGCTGAAAATAAACGGGAAATTGAAAACGGTTAATTTTCAGCTAGGAGAATTGGTTGAATCTGATTTTCTCGACCACATCACGTTTAATGGTGATGTAAAGGGATTACTGAACCAGAAAACACATGATTTCAGCGCTTCAGTTTCGGGTCGGATTGATAGTTTGATGCTGAACGATTACCAGTACAAAAATATTGAGTTAGTTGGTGATATCCTGAATAAACGGTTTAATGGAAGTCTGGTAGCTGACGATCCCAACCTGAAATTCCATTTCGATGGGGAGTTTGACCTTAATGTGCCTGTACCGGTTTTTAATTTTAATATGCTGGTCGAAAAAGCAAATCTGAAAGCATTGAAACTGGTTAGCGGGTTTAAGCAGTCAGCTGTTTCGTTTACCATGAATGCCAATTTTACTGGTAACAACATTGATAATTTGGCTGGATCAATTCATTTCAAGGAAGGAGTCTATCAAAATGAAAACGGTCTGTTGTCATTCGACAATTTTGATTTAAAGACATTTAATGAAAACGAACCTGTTTTGCAAGTGCGGTCTGATTTTCTGGATGCTGACATCCGTGGGCAATACCAATTGCACAACCTTCACAATTCAATTCTGAAAATTATTAGCAGTTATCTACCCTCCTCAGGGTTGAAATATCCCGATCAACCGACTACAAATAATTTTGACTTCAGGTTTAATTTGAAAGACATCAACCGTTTCACCAAGGTTTTGCTTCCTGATTTAAAAATGGAAACAGGTGAAATAGAGGGAAGCATCAATTCAGATAAAAATACGCTGACGGTGAAAGCTTCATTTCCCGAGATCAAATATCAAACGGCTGTATTGCGAAAGTTTACGGTTAACCTAACTGGCGATTCGAAACTTTACATGCGGAACAAAGTGGAAGAACTTGACTTGGGTGATCAGTTTAAAGTTCATAATCTTTCGCTCATTTCCGAAGCTGAAGATGACGTTTTGGATTCGAAGCTGGCATGGAATAACTTTGATGCCGTTTCGTACAGTGGCTCAATCAATACAAGTGCAAAGTTTTTTGCGCAAAAGAACAAGCCGCACATTGAAATTTCGGTTAAGCCAACACGACTGTATTTAGCCGACAGTCTTTGGCAAATTAATTCTGCGCTTATCACTGTCGATTCAACGCTTATTAAAATAAACAAACTTCGCCTTTCGAGCAAAGGTCAGTCCGTAACAGCCGATGGTTCAATCAATAACAACCAAAACGACAAACTTAACCTCATTTTCAATCAAATCGATCTCCGTTCGCTGGATCGGTTAACCGGTGAAGATCTTGAACTTAGAGGTGAGTTGGATGGAACTCTTTCGTTATTTGATATTTACGAAAGGGCTTTGTTTCTTTCTGATTTGAAGGTAGGTAATCTGAGTCTCCTTGGTCAGCCAATTGGCGATGCAAATATTCAAAGCCGGTGGGATAGGGATGCCCAGGAAATTGATGTTGATTTACTCGTGAAATCGAAGGAGCAAAATTTGTTGCACGCATTCGGTATTTATAATCCGGGAAAAGATAGCCTATCGGTATATACTAATTTCGACCATTTCTCATTGTTGATCTTGCAACCTTTAATGGGTAGCAGTTTTGCCAATTTCCATGGCGATGCTACCGGAAAGGTATGGATTCATGGGCCTTCCGGGCATATTCAGCACGATGGCGCTTTATATGCGGCCAATGCCGGACTGATGCTTTCCGACTTGCAGGCCAACTACAATCTATCTGATTCCGTCAGGTTTTCAGGCGATAAAATCATTTTCCCTGACATTAAGATTCAGGATGACTATGGAAATTCGGGTGTTTTTTCCGGATCAATCCAGCATCAGACTTTTTCGAAGATGATCTATGACATGACAATTAAAACAAATAAGATTCTGGCGATCAATACAACTCCTCAAATCAACGAGCAGTTCTACGGAAAATTATTTGGTAGTGGAATTGTGCGTATTACCGGGAAAGGCGCACAAGTTCTGATTAATGGAGCGGCGCGCACCGAAAAAGGAACTGAGATGAACATTTCGCTTGAATATGAAGGAGATGCACAACAATATGATTTTTTAAATTTTGTAACTCATGGATATCAGCCAAAGATTCCTCTGTATATAGCTCCGGTAAGTAATTCGGATGTGCAGATAAAATTAGATGTTGAGGTAACTCCCGAAGCCAAAGCTCAATTGATTTACAACTCAAAAATCGGCGATGTGATCCGTTCTCAGGGAACTGGTAATTTGCAGGTTTCAATTGATAATGATTACAATGTTTCACTTTTTGGAGCCTATACTGTTGAGCAGGGTGATTATTTATTTACGCTGCAAAATGTGATCAACAAAAAATTCGAAATTCAACAGGGAGGAACTATTGAATGGAATGGCGATCCTGAGGTGGCTACTGTAAACTTGAATGCTATTTATCGTTTAAAAGCATCGTTGAGTGATCTTTTTGCCAGTACCGGAACTGATATAAATGCCAATTACAATCAACGTATTCCGGTATTGTGTAAAATAAACCTTACGCAAAATCTCAGCAATCCTGTAATCAAATTTGATATTGAGTTACCTTCTACGGAAGACCATACCAGGGATAATGTGAATCAGTATATCAGTTCAGAGGAAGACATGAATAAACAGATCTTATCGCTGTTGGTACTTGGTAAATTTTATACTCCTGAATACCTTCGGGGATCTTACACCGGAGCAAATAACAACCTCGTCGGGTCAACTGCCAGCGAATTATTCTCCAATCAGTTAAGCAACTGGTTGTCGAAGATTAGCAACGATTTTGATGTTGGCGTGAATTACCGTCCCGGAAACCAAATTACCAACGATGAAATTGAATTGGCATTGAGTACTCAGATGTTTAATGATCGGGTTTCGATCAATGGAAATATCGGTAACAATTCGTCACAGCGAACCAGCGCAAATAGCAATGGACTTGTTGGAGATGCTGACGTTAATGTTAAACTCACCAACAATGGAAAACTCCAGCTTAAGGCATACAATCATGCCAATAATAACCTGATTTATGAGACCTCTCCATATACTCAGGGAGTCGGTTTATCGTACCGTGAAGATTTTAATAACTTCAACGAACTTTGGCAAAAAATGAAAAGTATCTTCAAAAAGAAGAATTCGAGACCTGTTGGCGCTAAAATGAAATAGTTACCTTTTCGAGTTATATTAAGTATTGGGTTGATTGTTAAGTTTTTAGTGGCTCCGCGATGAGGTGGAAAATTATATTCAAATAAATTGTATTTTTGCAGGACATACTATTTGAATAGAAACTTTCGTTTTTATTCAGTTAGGTTTAAACAAAATACATATGTTAAATTTAATTTTATTACAGGTTGGCACTAATTTAGCTGAAGCATCAAAACCCATCACAACCGCTGTTCAGCATGATGGATTGATGAAAGAACTGATCCAAACTGCATTTAAAAGCGGTCTCGTAATGATACCATTACTCATTTTGACCTTGGTGGCTATTTTTATTTTTTTCGAACGTTACATCGTTATTTATAGGGCTGGAAGGGTTAACTCAAAACTGATGAAGAATCTGCGGAAACATATTCTGGATGGAAAAATTGATTCGGCATTTCATTTGTGCCGCAAAGAGAATACTCCAACATCGCGTATGATTGAAAAAGGCATTTCCAGAATTGGACGATCACTGGCCGATGTAACAACGGCTATTGAAAACGTTGGCAATCATGAAATTTCCAGATTGGAAAGACGACTTCCAATATTGGCTACTGTTGTAGGGGCAGCCCCAATGATCGGGATTTTAGGTACCATTGTTGGAATTATTCAGGCTTTTTATGAAATGGCAAGCTCCGGAAATACAGTTGATCTGACTATGATTACACAAAATGTGTATCAAACATTGGTAACAACGGTTGCTGGCTTTGTTGTTGGACTCATTGCTTATCTGGCTTACAATATTTTGGTAGCTAGTGTTAAAGGTGCAATATCCAATATAAAATCCGTTACTATTGAGTTTATGGATATGCTGAATGAACAGCCAGAATACTCGTCGTTGAAGATATAAGTAAACAAGCGATTCGTGCTTTCGTTATAAGAAAGTGGAACGGGATTGTCGATGGGAACAGAATAAAAAGAATGGCACTTATGGGATGAGAATGCATCGTATTCCAATACATTTATACAGTTGTTTTTCATGAAATACATTTCAGAACATAGAACAGGATTGATTGGAACACTGGTTACTCATGGTGTGATCTTAATCTTTTTATTGTATTTTGGAATTCTCATTACCAAACCAGCCACGCCTCCTTTTGAAGAAGGCATTCTGGTTAATTTTGGAGATTCAGAGACTGGCCTTGGCCTTGAAGAACCCGCGCCAGGTGAGCGCGAACCCTCCGTGAAACCAATCGAATCTGCTTCTGAAAAGGTTGTTTTACCGCCTCCTCCTTCTAAAAAAGTTTCTTCTCCCGATGATGATCCGATAGTTACGCAGGATGTTGAAAAAACGGTCGCCGTTAAAACGCCAAAGAAGAAGGCTGTTGAGAAAGTGATTGATCCTGAAAAACAACGGTTGGCCGAAGAGGAAAGGTTGCAAAAGGCCGAACAGCTCCGACAACAAAAGGAGGAACAGCAACGTTTGGCACAAGCCGCAGCCGAGCAACGTAAAATTGGCGAAATAAACAGTCGGGCCAAGAATGTGTTTGGTGGTGGCGGAAAGGGTAGTCCCGACTCGAAAAGTACCAGTCAGGGAATAACTTATGGTACCGGAAATCAGGGTGTTCCTCAGGGGTCGGCTAATGCTGAACGGTATGGTCCGGGCGGTGGAATTGGCAATGGAGTTTCTTTTAGTTTAGATGGGCGCACCTCTCAGTCGTTGCCCAAGCCTCGTTATCCGGGTAACGAAGAAGGTGTTGTTGTTGTACAGGTGACTGTTAATAAATCGGGTCAGGTAACAAAGGCCGAAGCTGGTGTTAGAGGATCGAATACTGCCGATCCTGAATTGATTTCAGCTGCGAAGAAGGCTGCGCTTCAGGCCAAATTTAATGTCGATAACAATGCTCCTGCATATCAAACCGGCACAATTACTTACCGCTTTGTGTTGGATTAAAAGCTCCATATTTCATTTTACAATATTCTGTGTTTTTCTGTTTGATCTCATTCTGCAGTAGTCTGGTATGGCAAAAAAGTTTGGGTTTTTATGTGGTGAAAAACAAAAAAAAGCAAGCACCCCGGTTTTACCCGAAATGCTTGCTTTAGATTTTGAAGATATCGCTTCAGCTACACCAAAGTATAGCCCGAGCGGTATTCGTAATGCATGAGTTTAGTAGCAGCGCCATCGGCATCATCAATAAATTCTTCTTTTATTGGATCCCATTTAACTGTACGTTTCAGTTCGCAGGCAATGTTTCCCAGATTACAAACGGTGCAACTGCTATGTCCGATTTCAACCGGAACAACCGGATCCTTGCGTTCGCGAACGGCTTCGATGAAATTCACCTGGTGTGGAATCTTGTTTTCGTAAGGAACATCTGCGGCTTCTTGCTTCGCTGGTGGAGGTAAAAATTTATCATCAGAAGCCTTGAAATGTTCACGCGATACTTCAATCCATCCATCTTTTCCCGTGAATTTTACCCCTTTGGTATTCGCTTCATCAAATGGCTCCGAAGTCATAACCACGCCATTGGCATATTTGAATTCCATGTATTGAGTGCCGTCGCCGATAGGAGAAGCTTCAACTGGACCGTTTTTGTCCATTCCAAGACCCCATTGGGCAATGTCGAACATATGAGCGCCCCAGTCGGTCGTGAAACCGCCGCCCATTCCTTTATACCAGCGCCAGGCACCCCAGTATTCTTCGTCCTTGTCCGGATCAACAGTAATCGGTGGATCTAATTCTTTGTTGTATGGAACCGGACTTGGAAGCGATCCCTGCCAGAGGTCCCAATTCAGATCGGCTGGCACAGTTTCAACTGCAAGATCGAATGGTCGTGGTGGAGCGCCAACGTAAGCATTCACTTTCTCGATTTGACCAAGTGCGCCCGATTGTACCAATTTTACGGCGTGTTGGAAATTTGGGTCAGAACGTTGTTGGCTGCCAATAGCAAGTATTCGGTTCGTCTCGCGAACTACGCGGCGTAATTCCTGACCTTCTTTAATCGTGAAAGTCATAGGTTTTTCGAGGTAGACATCTTTGCCTGCTTTACATGCGGCAATGGCGATGCGGGCGTGCGAATGGTCAGGAACAGCAATCACCACAGCATCAATATCAGGGCGTGCCAATAATTCCTCGAATTTTTCGTAAGTGGCAACTTCAACTTGTATTTTAGCTTTTGTATAGAAGTTGTTTACCCGTTTTTCGAAACGCTTACGTTTTACGCCATATACATCGCAGCCCGCAACAACCCGAATGCCAGGGATTGATATGAATCCGCTAAGCAAGAACATGGATTGACGCCCCATGCCAATAAATCCCAGCTTCAATGGATTCTCTGTTGTTTTTTGTTTACATGCAGCCAACGACGAGAACATTGCTACACCTGCAACGCCAATGGCGGCAGTACCAAGAAAATGACGTCTTGTGACGCCTTTTTTAAATTGATTCTCCATGTGAATAAATTGAATATTTTAGTTGATGTAAAGGTTTGTGATGGTAAAAATACCGATTTGACTTTTTTTATCAAAATGAATAATCACCAAACACCATTTTCTTTGAGATTAATGTGCTTTTATATTCTTGAAATACAAAATCATTTCTTTACGGTTGTGAACAAATATGTATAACGACAGTTTTTATGAAGAATTACAATCGGATTAAAAAACATTGTTTTTTGTTATTTTTTGCTGAATACATACTTTTTTTTTTGATTTTTGTGACGCATTGAAATGACCAAATCTATGGATGAATATATAAATCTGCTCAAATCATTAATTTCAGTTTCGTCTCTTAGCCGGAACGAACAAGACGCCGCCCAGATAATTCGCAGTTTTTTAATTGAATCAAACGTGAAATTCGATTCTCAGGTCAATAATACCTGGGTTAGAAATCAATTTTGGAAAGAGGGGCTTCCAGTTGTTTTACTCAATTCGCATA
The DNA here is from genome assembly GCA_028683385.1 of Prolixibacteraceae bacterium. Lineage (GTDB taxonomy): Bacteria > Bacteroidota > Bacteroidia > Bacteroidales > Prolixibacteraceae > Aquipluma. Next base: position 104,976 of record JAQUIJ010000005.1, read on the forward strand.
TCGATACCGTTAAACCAGCAAGTGGATACACGCGTAATCCTTTTTCTCCGGATGTTGAAGATGGAATTTTATATGGACTTGGAAGCAACGATGCCGGTGGTTCGTTGGTAACGTTGTTGGCTGTTTTTATGCATTTTAATTCGATGGAGAATCTTCCATTTAATTTAATTTATGCAGCTACTGCCGAAGAGGAAATATCGGGAACGAATGGATTGGAAAGTATCTTGAGTGAGTTGGGTACATTGGATTTGGCCGTTGTTGGCGAGCCAACCCGAATGCAGATGGCTATTGCTGAAAAAGGACTGATGGTTTTGGATTGTACTGCTCATGGAAAGTCAGGACATGCTGCTCGTGAAGAAGGCGAAAATGCGATTTATAAAGCCATTTCTGATATTGAAAAAATACGGAATTATAAATTTGGAAAAGTTTCGGATATTCTGGGAGCAGTAAAAATGACTGTAACAATCATAAATTCCGGAAGTCAGCATAATGTGGTTCCGGATCTGTGTTCATTTACAGTTGATGTGCGCACGAATGAGTTCTATTCGAATCAAAAGGCATGTGATATAATAACTGAGCTCGTTGATGCCGATGTGGTGCCACGGTCGTTCAGGCTAAATTCTTCAGGAATTCCTGTTGCACATCCGATTGTTCAGCGAGGAATAAGTTTGGGACTGAACTATTATGGTTCGCCAACTACTTCTGATCAGGCAGTAATTCCATTCCCTTCAGTAAAAATTGGGCCAGGAGATAGTGCCCGCTCGCATACTGCCGATGAATATATCCTGATTTCCGAAATGGAAGAAGGGTTTCAGATTTACGTCGATTTATTAACAAATCTTCAATTGAGATAAAAAGAAGAGAGACCTGTCCCCCAACAGGTCTCTCACTGAGTGCTTCAGAAAATCTTCTGAAGCGAGAACTATATAATCGAACTAAACTTTACGAAATCGTATCGATAAAACCCACTGAAATTAATCTTCGGCTAATGCCATTTCGTTGTGTTGGGTAATATCGAGACCTGCAATTTCTTCTTTTTGAGATGCACGAATACCAACCGTTTTATCAACAATTTTAAAGAGGATAAAAGTCATCACTCCTGAAAATACCATCGTTGTAACAGTCGCAACCAGTTGAATCCAGAGTTGTTTTGGATTTCCGTAAAACAAACCGCTGTATGAAGACTGGATGGCCGGAGTCGCCAGGAATCCAGTTAAAAGCGCACCAAGAATACCACCAATTCCATGAACTCCAAAAGCATCGAGCGAGTCGTCGTAGCCAAATTTGTGTTTTACCACCGATACCATAAAGAAACAAACCAGGGCAACAATAACACCTATTACAACAGCGCCCAATACTCCAACAAATCCGGCGGCTGGCGTAATGGCTACCAGTCCGGCAACAGCGCCAGTACAAATACCAATTACTGTCGGTTTCCCGTTGATTGTCCAATCTAAAAGTACCCATGTAAATGCTGCGGTAGCGGTTGCAACGTGGGTTGAAAGGAATGCGCTGATGGCTAATCCATCGGCAGCTAAACCACTTCCGGCGTTAAAACCGAACCAGCCAAACCAAAGTAAAGCGGCACCAATAACAACCAGAGGAATGTTGTGGGGAGCGGTTGGATGGTTATTGTAATTTCTTCTCGAACCAATCATGAGTGTCATAACGAGGGCGGCAATACCAGCATTGATATGAACTACGGTTCCTCCGGCGAAATCGAGTGCCCCCATTTTAAATAACCAACCATCGGCTGACCAAACCCAATGTGCAACTGGGTTATATACAAAAATTGCCCATAGTACCGAGAAGATCAGAAAGCCTTTAAATTTGATGCGTTCGGCATAAGCACCAATAATAAGAGCTGGTGTAATTACCGCAAACATGCATTGGAACATTACAAATAAAAGGTGTGGAATGCGTGCTGTAGCTTGCGAAATGTAATATGGACTCACATCATTAATTCCAATTCCATTCAGAAATGCCCAGTCGAAACCTCCAATGAAAGGGGCAAGTACTCCTGTTGACGAACTAAAAGAAAGGCTGTATCCAAAAAACACCCATTCCAGAGTAATAACTGCAGTTAGAATAAAACACTGCATTAAAATGTTAAGAACGTTTTTCTGACGAACTAAACCACCGTAAAATAAGGCAAGCCCAGGGATTGTCATCAGCATTACCAGTGCGGTAGCCATAATCATCCATGCGGTATTTCCAAAATCGATGTATGGAACTGATGCCGGCACTGTAGTTGCCGTAATTTCCTGCGCAAAAATTATGTTGGGAGCCACTACTGCCAGTAGTGCAATTCCTATGTATTTAAATTTCATTTGCTTTTCGGGATAAGGGAGTTATTTGTTGTAAAGTGATTCGTCGCCACGATCTTTGGTGCGAATTCGAATCGATTCGTTGATGTCACTAACGAAAATCCGTCCATCGCCGCTTTCCCCTGTATAGGCTGATTCGAGAATAGCGTTGATCGATTTTTCAAGATTTTGGTCGCGTACAACAAAGGTGATATAAATCCGTGCTACCGAATTTACGTCATAAGCAATGCCTCTAAAGATAAGTCCCTGGCGTGCAGTGCCCTGTCCTTTAACTTCCCACCAAGACAGAAAATCAATGTCAGCTTCATGAAGAGCTGCGCGTACTTCTTCAAACTTCGTTTTTCTAACGATGGCTTCAATTTTCTTCATAACAATTAAATTTTGTGTTTCTAAAAATCAGGAATGGGTAGTTCCTGAGGGGTTTAAATAATTACATGATTTTAATTTTGTTTTGACAAAAATATTAATAAAAATGAAATGATCTATTTAAAAATGGGGTATTGCATTTAAAAAATGCTAAAAAATTAACATTAGGTGTATTTTAATGGGGTATGTGTTTAAAATAGTTGTGTATTTTGTTTGTAGTCCCTATTGTTTTGATGTATGTCCAGATTTTTTAATAAAAGAAAGAGGTTTCTGTCCCTCAACAGTCCCCTCTTCTTTGAACAACAAACTTAATTGTTGAAGAAAATATCTTTTGATTGTTTTCTTAATGTGATAAAGGTGTTTCAGCGTTTTTGTCCATTTTCATTCCATAATAACCTTCGGTTCCCATTTCTGGTACATCTAATCCATCCAGTTCATCCTGAGCGCTAACCCTATTTCCAACTATTTTGTCAATTAATTTAAAGACAACCCAGCCAATTGCGCCTACATAAATTATATTTGTGGCAACCCCAATAAGTTGAGCAAAGAACTGAGAAGCATCTCCATAGAATAATCCTTTAACGGTACCAGAAACACCATTCCATCCGTCACCGTATGATCCGTCAGCAAAAAGTCCTAAAGCAATAACACCCCAAGCACCATTTACTCCGTGAACGGCTACAGCACCCACAGGATCGTCAACTTTAAGTTTTTTCTCAATAAAGAACGCTGCTTCGATTACTAATATTCCGGCAATTAAACCGATAAGAGCTGCTGATTGCACAGTAATAAATGCACAAGGAGCGGTAATAGCAACCAATCCGGCTAGCATACCGTTGATCATCATAGAAGGATCTGGCTTTTTTGTTTTGAAAAACCACATATAACACATCGAAGCAAATGCACCAGTTGCTGAAGCAATCATTGTGTTTACTGCAATAACACTGATTCTTAAGTCACCACCGGCTAATGTTGATCCCGGATTAAAACCAAACCAACCGAATGCAAGGATGAAACAACCAATAACAGCCATCGGAAGATTGTGACCTGGAATTGCATTTGGGGAACCATCTCTATTGTATTTTCCTAAGCGAGGACCGATCATGGCAGCACCAACAAATGCAAGTACACCACCAGTCATATGAACAACAGCAGAACCAGCAAAGTCAACAGTACCGTGTCCTAAACCAAAGTTGCTACCAAGCGTAGCTAACCAGCCACCGCCCCATACCCAGTTCCCGAAAATTGGGTAAATAATAGCCCCTACAATAATACCGTATATTGCGAAAGATGAAAATTTCCAACGTTCAGCCATTGATCCAGTTGGGATTGTAGCAGTTGTATCCATGAACACCATTTGGAAAAGGAATAACCCAAAGATTGCTACGTCATAAGATTTGCCACCGGCCAGAAAGAATCCAGTCATACCAAAAAGTCCAAACGAATGGCCAAATAGGTTAATTGTAAATTCATTTGCAAATCCGCCATAGCCGCCTAAGGTTCCTAATGCTCCAATTCCCCCGAACATGATTGCAAAACCACTGATGAAGAATCCGATCATACCTAAGGCATAAACCATCATGTTCATCGACATGGTGTGTGCGGCATTCTTAGCACGAGTCAATCCAGCTTCTACCATGGCAAATCCAGCTTGCATAAACATGACCAAAAAGCCGGTTATTAGTAACCATACCATATTTATAGAAACCTTGTTATGTCCAGCTTGATTTGCGACCTCGCTTAATGTTGGTTGGCCTGGAGTAGCTGCTGTAACATCGTCGGCGGTACCTGTAGTTGCTCCGGTAGGATCAGCTACTTTTTCGGCTGCATATAATGAGTCAGAATCAAATAAGCTTACTGTTGGAAGTACCAAGAGGAATAAACTTACTATGGATAATATGATAAATTTTTTATACATGATTTTAAATTTAGATTTTTTGAATTTCGTTCCTAATCCAGGTTGAACAGTGATGTGTCTCCTGATTCACCGGTTCTGATTCTATATGAATCATTGATGTCCCAAACGAAAATTTTTCCGTCTCCTACTATCCCAGTTCTGGCAGATTTCAGGATGCAATCTATTGTTTTTTGTAAATTAACATCACGCACCACTATGTTAAGTACTCTTCGTGGAATATATTCCGTATCAGATACCGTTCCCCGATATACACGTTCCCCTTTATGCAGTTCATTGCCAAGACCTGTAGCATCCCAATAGGATAGAAAATCGATACCTACTTCTTTCAAAGCTGCTTTGACTTCTTCGAACTTTGAAACTCTAATTATTGCTTCAATCTTTTTCATTATCAGTTATTTAATGATGTTCTTGTTTCGTAAAAATAAAAAGTTAGTTTTCATAGATTATGTGTCACCAATACATTGTATTGAATAACATAATAATTGAAATGTATTACAGAAATCTTTCCAGATTAATTAATTGGGTGCTTAAACCCAATTGAATTCTGACGAAAAACAATAATAACCTCACAGTCTTCAAATTTAAAATTGAAAATGTGGAAGTATTTGAACTAAATATTTCAGATTAAAATGGAAGTTTTTCCAGTAAGTGGAGATGATTATTCTGTATGAGGTACAGAAATGTGTGGCTTCTTCAAAGACAAATAACACTTATTTTTTGCAGTAAAAAATGTTATAAGTCCGATTTTATTTGAGTTAGTAAAGTTAGCTGCCATGCCATAAATTACTCCTCAATATTCCGATTCTATTTTCGGAAAAGTTTTTCTGGATTTTAGCTTTTGCATTGCAGAATGCTAGAATTCCAAAAACAAAGGAGTTTATTCCCTTTCCCATAATAATTAATTTTAGCGTTCAACCTATGTTTGTTTTCAAACTAGTTCCTTGTCTAAAAAAATATTTCGGCTTGAAAAATAGTTATCCGAACAATTAATTAAAGATGTAAAAATAGTATATAAAATACAATTGTGTATTGAAAAATGATGGGTATGTGTGTAAATAAATGATAAAATAACATTATGTAGCTGTTAAAATAAGGGGGTGAAATAAAAAACCACATGATTTTAATTTCATGTGGCTTCTTTGTGAAAAGAAAGAGGGTTCTGTCCCCCAACAGTCCCCTCTTCTTTAATTAACAACAAACTTAATTGTCGAAGAAAATATCAATTATAAGCACTTTCACCATGTTCGTAAATATCCAAACCTTCTTCTTCGATGCGTTTTGGAACTCTTAATCCAACAGTTGATTTAAGAACTTTGAATAAGATGAACCCAGCGATGAAAGCGAAGGCGGCTACTGCTGCGACTCCAATGATCTGGGTGATTAATAAAGCTGCACCATGGCCGTAAAATAAACCACCTGTTTGAGAGAATAAGCCAACCATAATTGTTCCCAATCCACCACAAATTCCATGAACAGAAACTGCTCCAACTGGATCATCAATCCGAAGTGTATTGTCGATATAACTTACTGCATAAACCAATACGACTCCGGCGATAAGGCCGATAGCAATTGCTCCTGAAGCTGATACAGCATCACAACCTGCGGTAACAGCAACTAGTCCAGCTAACGCACCGTTCAATGCGAAACTTAAACTTGGTTTACCCCAACGAAGCCAGCTGATGGCTAATCCTGCTAATGCACCGGCTGCTCCTGCCATGTTGGTTGTAATAAAAATATGAGAAATGGCATCAGCGTTCGCAGAACCTGAAGCGGCTAATTGTGATCCCGGGTTGAATCCGAACCATCCTAACCAAAGGATAAATACGCCTAGTGTTCCATAAGGTATGTTATGACCAGGGATAGCGTTTACCTTTTTCCCATCATACTTACCGATACGTGGACCTAATGCTAAAGCACCTGTTAGGGCTATTATTCCACCAAGCATGTGAACAACTGTTGATCCTGCAAAATCGTGGAAAGGAGTTGACATTTGTGATAACCATCCACCACCCCAAATCCAGTGACCAGATACTGGATAAATTACTGCAGAAATTACAAAGGAGTAAATAAGGTATGATTTAAATTCGGTACGCTCGGCCATTGCTCCGGAAACAATAGTTGCAGCTGTTGCGGCAAATACGGTTTGGAAAATGAGGAATGCCTCACCAGGAATTGCCCCGCTCCATCCTCCTTTGAAGAATAAATCAGGAGTACCAATGAATCCACTGATATCAGTTCCGAACATTAAGCCGAAACCAAGTGCCCAAAATATTAGCGCGCCAACAGCAAAGTCCATCAGGTTTTTATAAAGGATATTTACTGTGTTTTTTGATCGGGTAAAACCGGCTTCAACAAAGGCAAATCCAGCTTGCATAAAGAATACTAATGCTGCGGTAACAAGTACCCAAACTGTATCTATCGATCTAGCCATTTCCGCTGCGGATTTGGCTAAAGACGTGAGCGTTACTTCATCCATGATTGTAATTTTTCAGTTGATTAAATTTCTTTTCCTTTTATAAATAATGAATCGTCTCCAAATTCCCCGGTGCGTATGCGGTAAGATTCGTCGATTTTTGAAACGAAAATCTTTCCGTCACCAATTTCGCCTGTTCTTGCTGAAGTCATGATTGCAAGGACTGTTTTTTCAACATTCTTGTCGCGAACGATAATGGAGAGGATTGTACGCTCAATGGTGCTGGTGTCGTAAACAACACCTCTGTAAACACGTCCTTCTCTGGTTTGGCCAATTCCACGTACATCCCAGAAGGAAAAGAATTCAATACCAGCTTCGGTAAGCGCTTCTTTTACATCTTCGAATTTGGTTTTGCGTATAATAGCTTCAATTTTCTTCATGATATTTTATTTAAATATTGATCGTTAATTATAGACTGAATCCTACAACCATAAACATCTGGTTCTTTTCAGGATTGAATACAACTTGCCCGGTAACAGGTATCGAAAAGCTATCAGTGATTTTGATTACTTTTCCTGTGCCAATGCCAATGTTGCATATATTGAATTTTCCATCAGAAGTATGCCATCCATCACCTGCACCAACTGTAAGGCTACAGTTTTTAAAGGCGTATGCAGCCTGAAAGTATTTGTCTTTACCTGCCGATGCAGCAACAGATGCTTCGTTTAAGATGTAATTAGCACTTAAACTTAAACCCCCGACGGTATATCCCAGATTAAGTTCAACAGCGTTTGTCGAATCGGCTGTGAATGATCCGCCGGCTCTTGGATAATAATAATCGGTAATACCTAAGCTAAGACCGCTTGAAAATGCATAAGAGATATATGGATCTGCTTCAGCATAACCTGCTGCATCAAATGATCCCCATACTCCAATAGTTAATCCACCTGTACTGTATTTTACAGAAGGTTGGAAAGCAGGTCCTGTGCCTAATAATGAGCCTCTCCAAACGTAGTTGCTGTAAAAGTCTGCACCAGCAGTAAATGGCGATGCCTTTTCTTCTTCTTGTGCTTTTACATTCAACGTGCAAATAGCAAGAAGAGTAAAAACGATTAGGGTAATTTTCTTTTTCATGATACTTGATTTTAGGGTTAAACTTCTATTTATATTTTAATGTCATTCAACTTTGAAAAAAATGGGGGGTATTAAAAAAAAAGTATATATTTTTTTGAGTTGCCCCTTTGTTTTTATCCTTTGTCAAAAGTATGTATATTTTTAAAAATCCAAAGTTTGAAAATGGGGTCTGTGTCTTAATTAAAGATAAATTAACAATGAAATGCCTAAAAAATAGGGTATGATGTTATTAAAAGCATATAAAAAATAGAAAAATGATTAAAAAAATGGGGTTGTAGTCAAATTGTCTAAAAGTTATATTTTTAAAACCAAACATATAACAGCTTGGTTATCAAATAATCAAGTTGTTTTGAGTTAATTTCAAATAGATTGCAAATGTGATGATAAAGTAGAAAAAAGATATAAATACATACTTAAATAAAATAAAATGTAAAAAATGTCGATTTTATTTGATTTTGTATTTTTTGAAGTTAGTTTCTGGGAAAAAGAGACGATGAAGCAAGATGATTATCCTTTTAGTTTCTGTTTTCAGGAAATAAATCTCCCAATTTGATTGTGAAAACAAATCCAATGACTCATTTTGACATTACATCGAAGGCAATATGATGATCGGAAGTACACAAGCCTTATTAAAGTTTACTTACCTGCATTTTATTTGTTTTAATTGTAAGGTTAGCAAAGTCATAAGAAGCAGTTTTTTATATTTGCAGACTTTTTATACTTACATTATTTTAATAAGAATGACATTTGTACTAAATCAGATTGTTAGGTTATTCAAATATTTCATATTCTGGATGATTTTCTTCTGGCTGGCCAAAGCTTTTTTTCTGATATTTAATTTTGAACAAACGAGCCATTTGTCGACTTCAGAAATTATTGGAATTTTTGGTTATGGCTTAAAAATGGATATTTCAACGGCGTGCTATTTACTGGTTATTCCTGGTCTGCTTCTGTCGCTTCGATCTTTTGTGTCTTCACGGTTCGTAAATCGTTTCTTTTGGATATATACTCTTGTTTTTTTGATTGTAGCTTCATTTTTAGTTGTTCTCGACTTGGGGTTGTATCCACATTGGGGCACTCGTGTAAATATTACAGCATTTAATTATATCGATGATCCGGTAGCGATGAGTGCCTCAATTTCGATAGGCGATGTTTTGTTAGGTTTGCTTCTGTCTGGTAGTTTAGTTGGTGGATTTATATTTCTCTACCGAAAACTCTTTTCTAAAGGTGTTGCTGTTGAAGGCAAAGTCTCCTGGTATGCTTCTTTCGTGTTATTATTTGTAGTTGCGACCTTAATTCTTCCGATTCGCGGAGGTCTCGATACTTCACCCCTTAACCTAAGTTCGGTAGCTTTTAGTCCTAAGCTGTATGTCAATCAGGCTGCCAGTAATTACCTATGGAACTTTGCCAAGTCAGTCGAAAAACGAAAACGGTTCTCCAATCCATGTGATTATATGACAAAGGAAGAGAGTGAACGGCTATTTAATCAGTTCATGAAAAGCGATACGCTTGTTATGAGACCCCAGCTGATCAAACTAAATCCGGAGAAACAAGCCAATGTGATTCTGGTAATTCTCGAAAGTTTCTCAAATAAAGTAATTGCACCGCTGGGTGGATTGCATGGAATTGCTCCCAATCTGGATTCGCTTTGCACAAAAAGTACGGTTTTTACCAATTTTTATTCTACTGGAAATCGCTCTGATCGTGGAATCTCTGCTGTTTTGGGTGGTTACCCATCATTATTGAGTACTTCTATTATGGTATACCCCGAAAAAGCAAGAAGTCTGACATTGCTTCCGGAGTACTTTAACCGACATCATTATAATACATCATTTTATTACGGAGGCGATATCAATTTTTATAACCTGAAAACTTTTGTACTTCAGAGCAATTGCGGAAAGATAACCACGAAAGCCGATTTTCCTTCCGAATTGGGCCGGATGTCGAAATGGGGTGTGCCCGATGGTTATGTTTTTGAAAGGGCATTGGGTGATCTGAAATCGGAAAAGGAACCTTTCATGAAAACTATTTATACCGTTAGCAGCCATCCGCCATATGATGTTCCGTTTTCAAAGATTAAGGGTAGTTCAATTGAAGAAAAGTATTTGAACTCAGTCGCATACACTGATAGTTGTTTGGGCGCATTTATCGATTCATTCCGGAAATCGCCACTTTGGGACAATACCTTATTAATAGTAACAGCCGATCACGGTACTTTACCTCCCGGACCGACCGATATTACAGAACCAGCATCATATCGTATTCCGCTGATTTGGTCGGGTGGGGTAGTCGATTCAGTTCGTCGAATTGAAACCATAACTCAACAAGTTGATTTTGGTACATCATTGGCACATCAGTTGGGCTGGGAGGCCGATTCGTCAAGATTTGCAAAAGATTTCTTTACTTCGCATCCGTATGCGTTTTATGCACTAGATTCCGGATGGGGTTATGTTGTTCCGCAGGGGTGCTTTTATTACGATCAAAATTCCAGAAGTTTTGTTCCTGACCCCGGAGAAAGCGCAAAATCAGTCGATTTGTTGTCGCCAAAAGCATACATGCAGGTGTTACATGATGATTTTATAAGCCGTTAAAATGTAGGAGAAGCGATTCATCGCATTGGTAAAATAGATATACTAGCAATGACACAAACTAAGACAGAACGAATATTCCTGATAATTAATAAATATGCAGGGCACAAGAACGGTGCAAAAGCGATAGAGATTGTTATTCCATATTTAATTAAAAGAGGATATTTGGTCGAGCACTCCTTTACTAATCACCCCGGACATGCTACGGAACTTGCAGCAAAAGCTTCTAATGATGGTTTTGATTTGGTTGTTGCAGTCGGAGGTGATGGGACTGTGAATGAAGTTGCGCAGGGACTGATTGGAACGATCACACCGATGGGAATTATACCGATGGGTTCCGGAAATGGATTGGCTCGCGAGCTTGGAATTTCAATGGATATTCGTAAAAGTACGATGGCTTTGATTAAAGGGGAAAACTTACAATTGGATGTTTGCAAGCTAAATGATCAGCGTTTCTTGTGTACCAGTGGGATTGGATTCGATGCGATGATTGCCGACAAAATGAGCAAAGCCGCTTCTCGTGGATTTCTGAAATATGTACAATTGGTTATTCAGGAGAGTATTTTTTTCAAACCGCTTCAAGTTAGAATGAAAATTGATGGTGTTATCATTGAAGAGTCAGTATTCCTGATCACCTTCGCAAATGCTTCACAGTTTGGCAATAATGCATATATTGCTCCTGCAGCGAGTATGACTGATGGATTAATAGATGTCGTTGTTGTCCGAAAATTTGTGAAGTTATGGATGCCATTTTTTGCGATTGCCCTTTTCTCCAGGCTTATCCCTAAACTGCCTTTTGTCGATTGCTATAAGGCGAGACGAATTGAACTAGAATTGGCTGATACACCTTATTACCATTTTGATGGTGAACCTGGACGGTTGATGGTTCCATCTAAAATAGAGCTTGACGAAGAAAAAATTTGGGTTAAGCGCGCCCGATGAGACAAGGTTTATCTCATGTTGTATAAATTATAGCAGTGAAGGTAATTTTTACACCCAACTCTTGGGGTTCTTCGCTAATTTAAAAATCTTGTCATTAGCGGGACATACTTTTTAGAAATTAAATTGAGATAAGCTGGCGTTTAAATTAGTTCTACAGCACATTTTACTAAATATCTAGTCATTTGAATATTTAAATAGATTGAGTATCTTATGCAACTTTAAATTTGAATTGTGAATCAATATAGAATCTCATCTATTTACCTGAAAAGATATTAGTTATGGAGCCAAGAAGGATAGAAGAGGCGTGTATTAAATGCAAAGATCGTTGCTGTGCACGTTGTTTTGATGATGGTGAGGAAAGTATTTTCAATTGTCTTACTACCGAAGAGTTGGAAATGCTTGTTAAAGAAAAACGACATGTCACTTTTAATGCGGGCGAGACCATCTTAAAGCAAAATACATCTGCCAGTCACGTTGTTTGTATCAAACGTGGCCTTGCTAAAATAATTGCTGAAGGTGATGGCGATAAAAAATTAATTCTACGTTTGGTTGCAACGCATTCCATTTTAACTGGAGGCGGTATATTTATTGATGAAATCAGACATTTTACAGTTCAGGCAGTAACACAGGTCGACTGCTGTTTTATCGATTCTGAAAAGATTTATGAATTGGTGTCGAACAATAGCCAATTTGCCTTTGAACTACTTAAGCTAAATAATAAGCAAAACATACAGATGCTGAATAATCTGGTTGGAATTACCCAAAAATATATGCCTGGCAGAGTTTCTGATTTGTTGCTATATCTTCGGAATGAAATATTTCTTTGTAATCCTTTTGATACCCGATTATCGAGGCAGGAATTGGCCGATATGACTGGAATGACCATGGAAAGCTTTATCCGAATTCTGAAGGAATTTAAAACTTCAGGAATTATATCGGTTGATGGAACCAATATTCATATCCTTGATGAAGAGGCGCTACAGCTCATAAGCCGGAAGGGTTAAGTTTTTTTTTGCCCACTTCAATTGATATTTGTCAATCATTATCTTGCCTTTAATCATTCTAATATCTTTTAAAGATCAATTGTTTGAATTCAAAATAGTCAGTTTAGGTTTCTACTTTAGCCAAGTATAAATACGTTTGCGTTATATGCGACGTGAGGAAAATAATAGTAACCTTAACATACTTATTTTATGAAACTTAACAATTTTTCCAAGCTTTTGCTTTCTGCGTTAGTAGTCATGTGTATAGCTCCATCATGTGTTAAAGAAGGTCCTATGGGATTAACCGGGGCTACAGGGGCAAACGGCAAAGATGGCACCAATGGTACTGATGCCAATCAAACATGTAAAGTTTGTCACACTTCTTCAAAGGTTGATTTAATTTCTACTCAGTTCCAATTTTCTAAACATGAATATGGCGAAGCAGCCTTTGAAGAGTCTGGTAATACCGGATGTACTCCATGTCATGCTCAGGAAGCGTTTAAATATGTTGTAGCGAATAACGTTCCAGCAACATTTACATTAAATCCAGCAACTGGTAAGTACGTAAACAATTATGCTACTGTATCTTCAGCTGCATATGGTGAAATTGGTTGTTCAACTTGTCACAGCTCGTTGCATACCACTTACGGAACTGCTGACTTGGCGTTTACTACAGTTGCTCCTGTTCCAATGACAATGTGGGGTGGTGCTAAGGTTATCGATCTTAAAGCTGATGGCGGAAAGAGTAATCTTTGTGTTAAATGTCACCAACCACGTCCATTTACAAATGCTTTAACTGGAAATGTATTAGACTATGTTGCATTGGCAACTACAACTGGTGTTGTATTTGATGGTGACCCAGCAGGAAAAACTAATATTATTAAACCAAGCTACAGAACACATACTCATTATGGTGCTATCGGTGCTGTATATGCTGGAATGGGTGGAGTAGAATTCCCTGGAGCATTACCTTACACCAATTCAGCTCATACACAAGCTGCCTCTTGTATGGATTGTCACATGGGAACAATGGTTGGAAGATCAGGTGGACATACATTCAGTGCTGCCGGTAAATTTGACGGTTGTAACGTTGCAGGTTGTCATACAACTGCGATTACTTCTGCATCTACTACACTTTGGGTGAATCCACGTGCAGAAATCAAAAAACTTCTTGGTGATCTTGCTACTAAACTTACAATTGGTGGGGTAGATATTTTAAATAGAAATGGTGATTCAGCTTCAAACTTGTGGTACGGAATTACTGCCAATAACTATGATGGTTATTTGAATGTTTACGATCCAATTACTAATCCAACTGCTCAGACATATAATGCAAGCAGTTTTAAATATGTTGGAACGCCTCCAGCAACATGGTCTGCTGAGCAAAAAGCTTATAACGCAACTTTACCAACACTTACATTAACTAACGCACAAATGGGAGCAATTATTAACTTCCAGTTATGCTTAAGAGATTATAGTTTGGGTATTCACAACTTTGCTTACACCAAAGCTCTTTTGACAAACTCAATTGCTAAATTGTAATAAGGCAATATAAAGAATATAAAAGAGGCTTCTTTTTTTAGGAAGAGAAGCCTTTTTTTGTATAAACTTTTAAAATGAATATTATGAAGAAGTATAGTATATTCCTTATTTTAGTTTTTTCATCATTGTTTCTGAATAGCTGCAAATACGATTTTGTGTTGCCAGTTGAGGTTCCTGTTGTCAATCCGGGAGGAGAACCAGTTAGTTTTTCATCACAGGTTCTTCCAATTCTAACAGCAAAATGCATTTTGTGTCATAGTACCCAGACACCTATGATGGGTGCAGGTGTTGCATACGCTCAGCTAGTACCAAAATATGTCAATACAGCATCTCCTTCAAGCAGTAAGTTCTATTCAATTCCAACATCGGGAACTCATGGTGCAACAGTATCTGCGGCCGAAGGTGCATTGATTCTTCAATGGATAACAGAAGGAGCTAATAATAATTAGTGATAACATTAAATATTCGGTGAAATGAAAAAAAATATCATATTTATAGCACTTCTTACTTTTAGTTCTCTTTTCACGTATGCGCAAGATGCAACAACTGAAGCACCAGCGGCAAAAGAAAAGGACTACCCGGTAAGTGCTACTTTTGAAAGTGGCAATCTGATCGATGCCCAGACCGTTGTTATACCAGATAAAAAGACCTTGGAAATGGTTATTCAGCATAAATTTGGAACTATTGAAAATGGTCACTCAAATCTTTGGGGAATTTATGGCTCATCGAACATCCGGATTGGTTTGAACTATGTGCCATTTAAGAATTTCCAAATTGGAGCTGGTATCACCAAAAGATACATGACCACTGACGTAAATGCTAAATGGACTGTTTTGCAACAAACCCGCAAAAACTCAATGCCAGTATCAGTGATGCTTTATGGAAATGTTGGGGTTGACGGAAGAGCTGTCAGCGCGTTTGAATCAGGAATGGTAAGAGAAGCCTATTCAGGTCCACTTTATCATTTTCGTTTTCAGGATCGTGTGAGTTACTTTTCACAATTGGTAGTAGCACGTAAATTTACGGAGTGGTTATCGCTTCAGGCTGCAGTCAGTTTTACTCATTACAATGCTGTTGGTACTCTATACGACCATGACAAAGTTGGTGTTCACGCCAGTGGCCGGATCAAGGTATCACCACAAGGATCAATTATTTTCAACTATGATCAGCCATTGAAGATTAAAGATATTTCGGAACAACGTGAGTGGACCAATGCTCCGAAACCAAATTTAGCTTTTGGTTATGAAGTATCTACCGGAACCCATGCGTTCCAGATTTATATGGCTTCAACAACGTCGTTACTGCCGCAAGACAACATCATGTGGAATCAAAACAAAATGGATAAAACCGGTTTCGCAATAGGATTTGTTATTACTAGATTATGGGCTTACTAAGCTTACGTGGTTTATTTAAATAGCGATTAAAATATAAAATGGTAATATCCTATAGCAAGGGATGTTACCATTTTTTTACTATTACCTGAAATATAGTTTTACAAGTTACAAGAAAGAGTTGTTGTGTTAGAAGAATGATCAATTTTTAAATTGACTCAAAAAAGAAAAGTGCGATATGGAATACTTCGGTATTTGTGAGGTTAAGGTTCAGTATTGCATTATTCATCGGTAAATAAAATACAAATCATAGTCAGATGAAACGAGCCATGAGAGCAATACTATCACACACGATGATGACTAATATGGCGAGTTCTGTATGGCAAATAAGAAGCAAATTATAGACATATGAAACGAGCCATGCGAGATAACCTCACACACAAGAGGATGATTATTCAGGCGAGTTCCATCTGGCAATTAAAAAACAAATTATAAACAGATGAAATATCGGTTAGCACTATTAGTTTCAATATTTATATATTGTATTTCGTTCAGTTTGAATGCTCAATCTTATCAGAATGCAGAGCATCATCCCTGTTTAAAATGCCATTCCCAGCAATCGTATTCATTCCATAACTCTGTTACCAATTTGGAGATGAAAAGATTGATGAATCCATATTATATTCTCGACACAGTTGCAATGACTTCCGGAGTTCATAAACAGTTTGATTGTACCGATTGTCATTCTTCTGAATACGGAACATACCCACATCAGGCCAATTTAAAACTTGAGCCATTAAGTACCTGCCTCGATTGTCATGGTGGCGACGCCTCATTTGCAAAATATCAATTTGAACGGATTGATGAAGAATTTAAGAAGAGCGTACATTATAAAGCATATGGTGATAATTTTACCTGTACAAAATGCCATAGTCAGCATACTTACAGAGCTACTGCCCGAACAAGCGATAATGTACTTGAAATAGTTGATTACAGCAATAAAATGTGCCTTTCGTGTCACAACGACATGAAGAAATACAAATTGGTTTCTGGTCACGATAATCCTAAATTAGTTCAGATTCACGAATGGTTACCTAATCAGGAATTGCATTTTCAGCATGTTCGGTGTATCGAATGTCACACTGAAGTTGTTGATAGTTTGATGGTGTCGCATGATATATTACCAAAGGAAAAAGCCCTACGGAAATGTGTCGAATGCCACTCCGCAAACTCAAGGTTAAAAGCATCACTGTATAAGTATCAGAATTTGCAAAAGAGATCTGAAAAGGGTGATTTAAATACGGTTTTAGCTAATGAATCATACATCATTGGGTCTCATCAAAGTCCAATCCTTAAATTAGCAAGTATTATCATTTTCCTACTCACCTTGGTAGGTATTGTAATACATAGTGTTTTCAGAATTTTAAAAAAGAAATAGTATGTCGGCAACTGAAAAAATATATTTTTATCCGCTATGGTTACGCATCTGGCACGGATTTAATGCATTAGGTATAATTACATTGATTTTCACTGGTATTTCGATGCAATCGAGTATCGAATCAGCTCAAATTGTTGGTTTTAATATCATTGTAAATATTCATAACATCGCTGGAACTGTGGTTACGCTTAGCTACTTTATTTATTTTATTGGGAATATTGTTACTCCAAATGGGAAGTACTACATCATTAAACCTCAGGGTTTTTTAAAGAAACCGATTAAACAGGCAATCTACTATGCCTGGGGTATGTTTCATGGGATGAAAGCGCCTTTCCCAATTTCGGAGAAAAGAAAATTTAATCCACTTCAGAAGTATATTTATATTATTGTCATGTACATGGCAGTTCCGGTTGTAATTGTTACGGGTATTGCACTTTTATTTCCTGAAATAATTATTGATAAAATTTATACTTTCAGTGGAGTTTTTGTAACTGCAATTCTTCATTCTGCAATGGGATTCTTTATTTCTATCTTCTTAATTATCCATTTGTATATTGCCTCAATTGGAAAATCACCAATCGACAATTTTAAAAGCATTATTAATGGCTGGCATCAAGCACATTAGTACAAGAATGATTGCTTAGATCGTATTCAAATTTAGCTTGAATGAATTGACAAATATCATCGCTTGGGATATTGGATAGGGTGTAGATTTTGAGGACTTTTGATGCTTATATACGAGAAGAGATATGAGAGAGAATTATAAGCTTTTTGTTTTGCGAAAATCTGTTGGGAAATGTGATAATAATATTTACAGATCACATGCTAATATCAATTTTGGCGGAATGTTGTTGATCTTTAAAAAATCGAGCCGAATCTTTTTGCTGGCTTTTTTGCTGTTAGTTTCGATATCCAGATTATCGGCTCAAACCAATGATGACTGTTTATCGTGCCACGATGATGCTACGCTAAGTACAACAAGAGCTGGTAAAAAGGTTTCACTATATATAAAACCTAATGCACTTGAGCATTCGGTGCATAAAAGTGTTGAATGTGCTGCATGTCACACTGACGCTGCGGTGACGGATTTTCCTCACCCTGAAAATCTTAAACCGGTTAATTGTGGAATTTGTCACGAAGATGCAAAGGATAAGTATTTCAGAGGAGTTCATGGACGGGCATTTTTAGCCAATGAAAAGTTTGCTCCCACCTGTAAGGAATGTCATGGGACGCATGATATTTTAAAATCAGATCAGCCTGAATCACGAACCTATAAAATGAATATTCCTGTTCTATGTGGGTCATGTCACAGGGAAGGGGCTCCGGTTGCAAAGAATTACAATATTTCGGAACACAATATTCTTGAGAATTACAGCGAGGGTATTCATGGACAGGGTTTGTACAAAAAAGGGTTGATTGTTTCAGCAACCTGTAACAATTGTCATGGGAATCACCTCATCTTGCCACATACCAATGTGTCTTCGAGCATTTCGCCCAAGAACATTGCTGCAACTTGTATGAAATGTCATGCACGAATTGAAGATGTGCACACCAAAGTGATTAATAAGGAATTGTGGGAGAAGAAACCTGGTGCCATTCCCGCTTGTACTTCGTGTCACCCACCTCATAAAGTTGAGCTGAAGAATTTAATATCGACTATTTCTGACAACTCCTGTCTGAAGTGCCATTCAGATGCTGACACACACAAAACTGTAAATAATAAAGTTGTTTCTCTTAAAGTTGAAGTTGGCGAACTGGCAGCTTCTACTCATAAAAATATTACTTGTGTAAAATGTCATTCCGATGTATCCATTCATCTTTCCCGCCCATGCGAAACGGCAGGAAAGGTTGATTGTTCTGCTTGCCACGCTGAGGAATCTGATATTTATTTCAAGAGTGGACACGGACAGGCTTACTTCAATAAAAAAGAAAATGCACCGTATTGTACCGATTGTCATGGATCTCACTCTGTAAAACCAAAAACCGACGAAAATTCACGGACTTTCCGGGCTAATATTCCAAAACTTTGTGGCGAATGTCATACTAAAACTGGTAAAGCGGTTCAGGGAACAAACCTAACAGAGGTTGATGCTTTCCATGATTATTCACAAAGTGTACATGGGCGAAGTTTAGCCGAAAAGGGATTGCTTTCGGCTGCTGTATGTACCGACTGCCACACAACCCACTTCAACCTGAAACAGTCAGATGAAAGGTCATCGGTTAATCCAAAGAACATTGCAGCAACATGCGGAGCCTGTCATAAGGGCATTTATGACCAGTATATTGCCAGCGATCATGCTTATCGGGCTGATAATGGAGATTTGAAATATCCGACTTGCGAAACCTGTCACACGGCTCATAATATTTCGGAAGTACATAAGGATAAGTTTATGGCCGAAATTACCACACAGTGTGGTAAATGTCATGAGAAACTTGCAGAAACTTATCTGGAAACCTATCACGGTAAAGTTTACCAATTAGGCTATTTGCAGGCCGCAAGGTGTTCCGATTGCCATGGGGCTCACAATATTTACAAGATTCAAAATTCAAAATCGCAGGTTAGTCCTGAAAATATAGTTGCTACTTGTCAGAAATGTCACGCTGACGCCAGCAAGAAATTTACCGGGTATTTAACTCATGCAACGCATAACAATAAAGCTAAATTTCCATGGCTCTATTATACTTTCTGGGCGATGACCGGATTGTTGGTGAGTGTTTTCATCTTCTTTGGAACTCATACTCTTTTATGGCTTCCAAGGTCGATTCATGCCATGAGAAAGAAAAAAGAACATGCCAAGGATGTTAGTAAAAAAGTTTACGTCAGACGATTCACCAAAAGCCAGAGTATAACTCATATTTTTGTAATTATCAGTTTCTTAACTCTTGCTTTTACGGGCATGTTGCTCAAGTTCGCTTTTATGGATTGGGCTAAATTCTTCGTTAAATTTCTTGGTGGAGCTTATAACGCAGGAATCCTTCATCGTTTTGCTGCTGTCATTACCTTTGGATATTTCAGCTATCATGTGTATTCATTATTTAAACTGAAAGCTCAAAAAGGGTTGAGCCTGATGGAGTTTGTTTTTGCAAAGAACTCTCTCATGTTTAATGGTCAGGATCTTAAAGATTTCGTGGCATCGGTTAAATGGTTTGTTGGAAAAGGACCACGACCATCGTATGGAAAATGGACCTATTGGGAGAAATTTGACTACATGGCTGTTTTCTGGGGAGTTGTGGTTATTGGCTCAACCGGTTTGGTTCTTTGGTTCCCGGTAATCTTTACCAAATTCCTTCCGGGTTGGTTAATCAATGTGGCTCAGATTATACACAGCGACGAAGCTCTTTTGGCTGTTGGATTTATTTTCACGATCCATTTCTTTAATACACATCTTCGTCCTGAAGCCTTCCCGATGGACACGGTTATTTTCACCGGAACAGTTCAGGCTGATGAGTACAAAGAAGATCGTCCACGAGAGTTTGAGGAACTTGAAAAATCGGGAAGATTGCAGGAAGTTACATCCAAATCTGAGATTTCTCCACGAAGAATGAAAGTAATTAAGTTCTTTGGTTTCGTCTTCCTGTTCACTGGAATTGTTCAAGTCATTTTTATTATCTACTCTTTGCTTTTCCATTAATAAACAGTACTTTGGATCAACATTGTTGTTTTTGCTTATTTCAATAAATAATAAAAACATTCACTATGAAATTACCTTCGTCCATTAAGAATTGGGTTTCAATTTCCGGAGCAGTAATCGCTGTTTTCAATTTGGCCACTATCTTTTCATTAGTGATCTTGAATTGGGTTTTTAATTTCGGAGGAACATATATAGGGCTATTTATTTATATGGTTTTGCCTGCATTTATGATTGTTGGATTATTGATGATCCCAATCGGTATGCGGATGCACAGGAAAGAAGGAAGAAAAGCTGACCAATTGGGTGAACCTAAAGATTGGCCTATTATTAACTTTAATAATGTAGCGACAAGGAATGCCTCGATCATATTTGTTTTTGGAACAATGTTTCTCCTTATTATTTCTTCTGTGGGTAGTTATGAAGCATTTCATTATACCGAGTCAGTTGAATTCTGCGGAAAACTGTGCCATCAGGTGATGGAACCTGAATATACGACTTACCACGGTTCGGCGCACGAACGTGTTGCCTGTGTTGAATGTCATGTTGGGTCAGGCGCTAGTTGGTACGTAAAAAGCAAAATGTCGGGTATGTATCAGGTGTATTCTGTTTTGGCTAAAAAATATCCAACTCCTATACCAACTCCAATTTCGAATTTACGCCCTGCCCGGGAAACTTGTGAGCAGTGTCACTGGCCCGAGAAATTCTACGATGGAAAGCTAAGGACTAAACAATCCTATCTGGCCGATGATACCAATACCGAAGAAACCATCAGCCTTCAGCTTAAAACAAGCTCGAAAATGACTCCAGCCGGCTTTCAGAGAGGTATCCACCAGCATATTAGTCCCGATGTAAGGATTGAATATAAAACAACTTCGGCTAATCGTCAGGTGATTCCATGGGTAAAGTACACCAATATTAAAACCGGTGTTAGCGAAATCTTTACGGATAGTGAGAATCCTATAAGTCAAGCAAAATTGGACTCTTTGGAGACCAGGGTGATGGATTGTTTGGATTGTCACAACCGGCCAGCACACAATTACCGTACTCCGCAGAGTTTTGTTGATCAATCCTTGAGTGAAGGAAAGATTTCGAAAGATTTGCCCGGCATTAAACAAATTGCGATGAAAATCTTGTATAAGGACTACTCAACCAAGGATTCTGCTTTTTTAGCCATCAGGAATCAGGTAACAGAATTTTATACAGCAAGTAATCCTGCGTTGTTAACGGATAAGAAAGGTGACATTGAAGCAGCCATTGTTGAAATACAAAACGGGTATTCAAAAAATATTTTCCCGTTCATGAAATCCAGTTGGAAATCATATCCGAACAATATCGGGCATATGGAATCTGATGGTTGTTTCCGTTGTCACAACGATCGCCATGCGACAGAACAAGGGAAAATAATTTCGAAGGATTGTAATTTATGCCATACGATTATGGCGCAGGGAAAACCAGGAGAAATGGAATATTCGAATGCAATGCAACCACTTGAATTTAAGCACCCTGTTGATATTGATGACGCCTGGAAAACAGAACTTTGTTCGAGTTGTCATTCGCAGCTTTATTAGGCTGACACTATTGACAAATATTAAGTCTTTTTTTTTTGTGCTGACAAAAATTAACTGCATTTTTGTTAGAACGAATAACTTACTGGCATCAAAATTGAATTAGTAAAAACATTGAAGATATTCTTAATCATTTAAACACTTGCAACTATGAACTACAAAAAAATTATTTTTTTACTGGGAATGGTATTTATTACCGTTGGCATAGTAAACGCTGAAGATTTTAAATATGTTGGCGCCGCTAAATGTAAAATGTGTCATAACAAGGCTGAGAAAGGCGAACAGTACAACAAATGGGCGAACAGTAAACACGCTAAAGCTATGGAAAGCTTGAAAGGTGCTGATGCTTCAAATCCAAAATGTTTGAAATGTCACTCAACTGCCGCTGGTGCCGATCAGGCTTTAGTTGCTACAATTACTGTTGCTGAAGGTGTTTCTTGTGAATCATGCCACGGTGCAGGTAGCGCTTATAAAGTAGCTACAGTTATGAAAGACAAAACTTTAGCAATGTCGAAAGGTATGATTATGCCAGACGAAAAAGTATGTAAAAAATGCCATAACGAACAAAGTCCTAATTACAAAGGATTTAATTTCAAAGAATACTCGGCTAAAATTGCACACGACGATCCTACAACAAAATAAATGAGGGTTCAGTCCGATTCAAAAAAAATTCCTTTGTTTTAAATTTAAAACAAAGGAGTTTTTTTTGAAGGATATGTCATTTTTGTTCTGTTCATGTTGTTATACTTAAGAGTAGTTATTTATTGAAAATGGTCGCTAAATGAAAAAAGTAGTTTCTTTTATATCCTCAATGTTCTTTACTGTGTTGCTTTTGATGATGTTTGCCATCTCAATAGCCTATGCAACATTCATCGAAAACGATTACGGAACCGACACGGCTCAGGCGTTGATTTACCAGGCCTGGTGGTTCGAATTGTTGCTTTTGGTCGGAGTCATTAATCTGGCAGGAAGTGTCGTCAGGTATAAGCTTATAAATCGGAAGAAATGGGCTATTCTGATGTTTCATCTGGCCTTTATCCTGATCATTATTGGAGCCGGTGTTACCCGCTATTTCGGGTTTGAAGGAAGTATGCACATTCGCGAAGGAGAATCGAGCAATCAGGTGGTATCCGAAGCTTCATACGTTGATTTGAAAGCTAGTGTAAACAGCCACGAGGTAAGAAACCTTACCAAAGTAAAATTTACACCCAATACCAGTAATTACTATAAAGAAACAATCGAAATTGACGGGAAAAAACTAACGGTTGAAAATGAAATATTTGTTCCAAACGCAACCGAAACATCTATTCCTGATGCAAGTGGAATGTCTCAGCCTTCATTAGTTCAAATGCCTGCAAGTTCCGGTCAAACCGGGTTGGATGCCTTTACAGCCCTGATAACTTCAGGAAACGAAACCCGCAAAGTGAATGTTTTTGGCCGTGATGGCGCAGTTTCGCAGCCTGAAGTTGTAACTATAAACGGCATTAATTTGAGTATTGCCTATGGCTCTGTAGTACGCGAATTGCCTTTCAGTATTCATCTTCGCGACTTTCAGCTTGAACGCTATCCAGGTTCAATGAGTCCTTCGTCCTATGCAAGTGAGATTACTCTTAAAGATCCCGGCGCTTCGGTCGAACGTCCATTTCGTATTTTCATGAATAACATCCTGAAATACGAAGGATACCGTTTCTTTCAATCTTCGTTCGATCAGGATGAAAAAGGAACTATTCTTTCAGTTAATCAGGACTATTGGGGAACCTTGATTTCCTATCTGGGCTATTTTTTCATGGCTTTAGGAATGGTATTCACTGTATTTAGCAAAAGCAGCCGGTTTCAGAAGTTGGTTCGCCTAAGTTCGAACCTTCAGGCTCAACGCCAAATTGTAAAAATATTTTTTGTCGGGCTTCTCCTTACCGGATTAAGCTTGACAGGTAATTCCGCTTTTGCAGCAGGAAATTCGGCAGCAAAGAAAAAGCACATCGATGCTTTTGGCGAATTGTTGGTTCAGGATCATCAGGGGCGTATTGAACCTGTAAGTACGCTGGCATCCGATTTATTGCGGAAAATTGCCAAGACTGACAATTGGAATGGTATGTCGTCAGTCGAATTCTTCCTTGAAATGAGTGCCAATCCCGACAAATGGAAGGTTGTACCACTGGTAAAAGTTGGTCATCCTGATTTGGCTAAGACTTTAGGCGCTTCCGGCGGATTTGTTTCGTTCAGGCAAATGTTTGATGATGCCGGAAATTACCGGTTGAATGACATGGTTCAGCAGGCTTACAACAAGAAGCAAACGTTGCGGAATAAGCTTGATAAGGAAGTTATGAATGTTGATGAACGAGTAAACATCTGCTACGAGATTTTTAAAGGTGATTTTTTAAAGATTTTCCCGGTTCCAAACGATCAACGCAAATCCTGGGTTAGCTCTTCAACATTTCCGGAAACGGCAAAAAAAGAAGAGGTTGATTTTGCACGAAACATTCTGACCCTTTATTATCAAAGCGTTGATGAAGCTGAAGTCTCAGGAAATTGGTCGAAATCTGACGAAAATTTAGGTTACATTAAAAAGTTCCAACGCACTTATGGAGCCGATATTATTCCTTCTTCCACTAAAATAAGCTTGGAAATATTTTATAATGAATGGAATATTTTCGGTAAACTGGCTAAAATATATGCTTTGCTTGGGTTTGTTTTGCTGGTACTTCATTTTATGCTGATATTCAAGTCAGGCAAGGGATTATCGAAATACATCAACATTGGAACGATTCTTATTGCAGTAGCTTTTCTCTGCTATACGCTTGGATTGCTTGCCCGCTGGTACATTTCGGGTCATGCACCGTGGAGCAATGGTTACGAAACCATGATTTATGTGGGTTGGGCCACCAGCTTGTCAGGTTTTATTTTCCTGAAACGGTCGCCGATTACATTGGCTGTAACTACTCTTTTGGCAGCAATAATCCTTTTTGTGGCTGGAATGAGCTGGATGAACCCGGAAATAACCAACCTGGTTCCGGTATTGAAATCGTACTGGCTGGTGGTTCATGTGGCCATTATTACCGCCAGTTATGGTTTTTTGGGCATGGGAGCATTACTCGGAATGCTTAATTTGGTGCTGATGATTCTACGAAATAAAAAGAACAATCAAAAAATCAGTTTTACCATTCTTGAAGTTTCGTACATTGTTGAAATGGCTTTGATTATTGGGCTGTTTATGCTCACCATTGGTTCATTCATTGGTGGTGTTTGGGCCAACGAATCGTGGGGCCGGTATTGGGGATGGGACCCGAAAGAAACCTGGGCATTGGTTACTGTTCTGGTTTATTCCATCATTCTGCACCTCCGGAAAGTTCCCGGATTAAAAAGCACTTTCGCTTTGAATAGCCTTGCCCTTGTAGGTTTGAGTTCTGTCTTGATGACTTTCTTTGGGGTGAATTATTACCTCTCCGGAATGCACTCATACGGAGCAGGCGATCCACCTCCAATTCCAAGTGGCTTGTATGTGGCTATTGTGGTTGTTATTGCCCTGATTATTTTTGCCCGAAGAGCAGAGCAAAAGAATGGAGATATTTCAGATCCGGATGATGTTCAGGAATAGAAAATTACAACGATACGAAAAAGTCCATTGCCTCAAAAGGCGGTGGACTTTTTTTATGCCCCTCTTCTTCAAAACATTGTGAAGTAAATCAGGCGTTTGATCAAAATCTTTCCCTAATTTTAGAGGATCAAACAAGTCTAAACCTAATCACGATGAATGAAGAAATGAATTCAAACAAGCAAACTTCAGTCAACGCGGCTGAAACTGAATTATCCAACACCATCAATCGGAGAAAATTTATTGGCGGAGTAACAACCGCTGCACTTGGCGTAACTTTAATTCCAAGGCATGTAATGGGCGGAGCCGGTTTTATTGCGCCGAGCGATAAAATCAACCTGGCCTACATCGGTTGCGGAACGCAGGGATTGCGTGAAATGCAGGGAATGCTCGACCTTCCTGAAATACAAATTGTAGCGGTTTGCGATCCGCAGAAAAAAGCCATCAATTATTACGATTGGGATCCCGAATCACTGCGCGACCAGATTCGTAAGGCTGTTGGTAACCCGAACTGGACTACCGGCGGAAACAACACCATTCCCGGGGGGCGCGACAATGCTCAGGAATACGTCAATGGATTCTACGCGAAGCAAAGAGCTGATCAGAAATTCAAAGGCTGCCGTGCTTATGCTGATTTCAGGGAACTGTTCGAAAAAGAAAAGGGCATAGATGCAGTAAAAGTTATGACGCCGGATCATTTGCACGGACTGATTGCGATGGCTGCCATGAAGCGCAACATTGCGGTTACCATGCACAAACCAATTTCGAACCGCCTGCTCGAAGGCCGGAAAGTGATTGATTTTGCCCGGAACTCGAACGTAATTACTCATCTAATTCCCTGGGACACCAACGGAAACATGGACCAGATAATGGCATGGATTAATGGCGGTGTAATCGGAACATTGAAGGAAGTACACAACTGGTCGTTCCGCCCGGTGTGGCCGCAATACGCCAAAGTACCCGCCGAAAAACCTGCCGTTCCCGATGGGTTCGACTGGGATTTGTGGGTTGGCCCCGAAGCCGAACGCCCTTATCATCCGTACTACACCAACATGGTTTTCCGAGGCTGGTACGACTTTGGTGGCGGCTCGATGGCCGATATGGGTCACTATAGCCTGTGGACTGTTTTCAATGCGCTGGAGCTGGAAAATCCTACGATAATTGAGCCCAACCGCAGCCACGTTTGCGATTTGCAGACTGATGCCACAGCCTTCCAGATTGAGAATGATTTTGCCTTCCCGTTTGCCAGCACGGTTCGGTTTAAATATCCGGCCAAAGGCAACCGCCCGGCAGTTGACCTGGTGTGGTACGATGGCGGAATGAAACCTCCGACACCACAGGAATTCTACGATAAAAACATCGATTTTCCGGATGAAGGAATGATGTTCGTTGGCGACAGGGGAATCATCATGTCATCTGCATTTACGGTTGAAAAGCCCTATTTACTTTCAGGAGAAGTGAAAAAAGCAGAAGAAGTTTCGGTTGCAGCCGGGGCAACCAAGCAACCGGGTGTGCAGCGTTTTGTTGAAGGAATTAAAACCGGTAAGCAGATCGAAGGTAATTTCAGGCAGGCCTGGCCGATTACCGAAGCAGTGAATCTGTACGCCGCTGCATTGCGAACAAACAAAACCCTGCGCTACGATGCCTCGCAGTTGAAAATTACCAACAACGATGCGGCCAACAACTACTTGCAACGTACCTATCGTTCGGGTTGGAATATTGATTCGATTTAAAGATAAAACGGGAAAACCATGAACTTATCCAGACGAAACTTTATAAAAGCGGGTGGGGCAGCTTTAGGCTCCATGGCTTTGCTGAATACCATTTTGCCGGAAGCGCTGGCAGCCGACGTCAAACAAAAATTAGCCTTCGGATTTCAAACCTGGACGCTTCGCGATGAGCTGGGCAACGATTTCTCCGGTACACTAAAAAAAATGGAGGAAATGGGCTACTCCGAAGTTGAAATGTGCTCTCCGCTGGGCTACACCGGAACTCCGTTTGAGAAATTCAATAACCTGAGCGGAACTGAACTTCGGAAAATGATTGAGGATACCGGTCTGAATTGCACCAGCTCGCATTATGGCATGGGCGAACTGCGCGACCACCTCGACAACCGCATTGAATGGGCACAACAAATGGGCATGAAACAGATGATTTGCTCCAGCTTGTGGCTGCCCGACGGCGCTTCGGTTGACGATTACCGCAAAGGATGCGACGAGCTGAATGCCATTGGTCGCAAGGTGCAGGCTGCCGGTTTACAGCTCGGATACCACAATCACCACATGGAGTTCGAAAAGCGGGGCGATGAGCTGATTTATGATGCCATGCTCGAACGCCTTGATCCCGTATTGGTAAAAATGCAATTCCAGATTGCGGTAATAAATATTGGCTACAAGGCTGCCGATTATTTCAGGAAATACCCTGGACGGTTTATATCGGCCCATTTGGCCGACTGGTCTGCCACTAAAAAAGAACAGGTAGCTATAGGGCAGGGGATTGTGGATTGGAAAGACTTTTTTGCTGCTGCCATTGTGGGGGGCGTAAAAAATATTTTCGTGGAAATGGACCCGCCAACCTTTAAAGACAGCGCCGAGTTCCTGAAGAAAATATAGTCCGTATGAATAAAATAAAAACGAGGCAGGTGAATAACTTACCTCGTTTTATTTAGATGAAATTTCTTCTTACGACAAACTCAGTCTTTTATCTTCTTCGGTTTACACAGTTTGTCTTCTTTTTTTGCTTTCCGTTCGCAGCGTTTGCAAACGTATTTGGCATCGTCTTTCTCCTTGTAATCTTCGTTTTTACACTGTGTTTTCGACATATCTATATTTTATCCTGTTCGACGTGCTGTAAAACAACCGTAACCGGATAATTGTTGCGAAGGTACTCGGCTAATTTCTCGGCTGCATATACCGAGCGATGCTGTCCTCCGGTGCATCCGAAGCTCACACATAAATGCGAAAACCCTCTGGACGAATAAACTTCAACCGATTGCGATACCAAACTGATAACTGATTCCATAAAGCTGGCAATAGTCGATTTTTCTTCGAGAAATTCTTGAACCTGCGGGTCTTTCCCAGTGAGGTGTTTGTATTCAAGGTAACGACCCGGATTGTGAATGGCGCGGCAATCGAAGACGAATCCGCCACCATTTCCGGAGGGATCGTGCGGAATACCTTTTTTATACGAAAAGCTACTGACGCGCACGGTTAACCGGTCATTCGACGGACTGATCGTTTTCAGGAATACGGATTCAGTAACGGCTTTCAGCACTTTAAATAATTCGGGAAGTTTTACCTGAATGGTGTTTCGTGCAAGAAGTGTCTCGAGATTTTTGAGCGCAAATGGAATACTTTTCAGAAAATGTTCTTTCTTCTCGTAAAACCCACGAAACCCATAGGCACCCATGGCCTGCATAATTCGTATCAGCACATAGCCGCCAAATAAAGCCTTGAATTTATCGCGATTGACCTGTTTGTATTGGCTAAGTTCGTCGAGGTAAAATTCAAGTAATTCTTCGCGTTCGGCCTCCGGAATATTGGCTTTGGCATCGTAAAGCAGCGAAGCCAAATCGTATTGAAGTGCACCTTTTCTTCCACCTTGATAATCGATGAAATATACTTTCCCGTCTTTCAACATCACGTTTCTCGACTGAAAATCACGATAGAGGAACGCATTGTTGTCGACAGCCAATAAGTAGTCGCTAAAAGTCTGAAAGTCGTCTTCCAGAGCCTGTTCGTCGAAAGGTATTTTGGCCAGTTTCAGGAAATAATACTTGAAATAATTTAAGTCCCACATCATCGATTGTTTGTCGAAAGCTTCGCGTGGGTAGCAAACGCTGTAATCGATGTCTTTCCCGGCAACCAGTTGAATCCGCGGAAGTTCGCGCAGAACCTTTTTGTATTCATCTACTATTTTGATTGAAAATCCTTCATTTTCGCGGGTTGTGCTGATGAAATCGAATAGGGTAGTGTTGCCCAGATCTTCCTGAAGGTAGCAATCCATGTTACTGTTTACAGCATAAATGTGAGGAACCGGAATGTTCTTATTTCGGAAATGGGCCGAAAATTCCAGGAACGCCTGATTCTCTTTTATATCCTGATTGTAGGCACCAATAACCTGGTGGTTTACACTTTTTATCCTGACATATTCGCGGTACGAACCTGATGCCGGTAACTGCTCAAAGAAGGTAACTTCTTCTTTAAAATGAGACTCAAACAAACTGAATAGCTGATCTTTTATTTTTAGTTCCAAAGCGAAATTTTTAGAGTGAGCGGGTGACTCAAAATCACCCGCTCACTAAAGTAAAATTATTTGTCCTGATTTTGCAAGGCTTCTTTTAACTTTTTAAGCTGATCTTTCGGATACTTTTCATTCGGTTTCATGGTGAGCGCTTTGTTGTAATTAAAACGCGCTACGCTGTAGTTTTTGAGTTGAAAAGCCTGATCGCCCTGATCAACGAGATTTCTATATTCCTCGTTTTCCTGATCCTGAGCATCCTGATCAATAAGCTTTTGAATATCCTTTAGCTTTATTCTCGGGTAATTTTCGTCTCTTTTAATGGATAAAGCTTTGTTATAGTAGAAGCGTGAAATGGCCAAATCTTTATTGAAAAAGGCCTCATCAGCTTTAGCTATGATGTCCTGATACTCTTTTTCATCCTTTTCAGAAAGGAGTGAATTTGTCAGCGCTAAAATTTCATTAATCCGGTCCTTTGGATATTTTTCCCACGATTTGATGTCCAGCGCTTTGTAGTAGAAGAATTTAGCGATTGGATAGTTCTTACTTGAAAAGGAATTGTCGGCCTGGGTTATGGCCTTGTCGTATTCTGAAAGATCGCCGGCAGAAAGTTGTGAATCGATCAGTTTTCGGATCAGGTCGACCTGATTTTTCGGATATTCTTCCGAAGGTTTAATGTCTGATGCTTTGTAATAGTAGAATCGTGCTACCGTATAATCTTTCACGCCAAATAAATCATCGGCTTTTTTGATTGCCTGGTCATAGTCAGTAATTGTATTGTACATCTGGGCCCTCGATTCAATAGCCTGAGCCGATTCCTGAAGATTGTTGATTGGTTTCTGTACTGACTTGACTGGTTCACTTTCAGGCAGTTTGGCGACGTATGTTTCAACCGGTTTTGCTTCATTCATCAATTTGTCCATCAAAGCCATCTGAGTCTTTGGATACGATTCTTCAGGTTTAATTAGCGAAGCTTGCTGGTATTGAAGTTTGGCTATGCTGTACGATTTATCGCGATACGAATTATCGGCCACATTTAAAGCCTGCTGGTATTTTTCGTCGAGTTCGCGTTGTGCGTTGGCCAAACGCTCTTTATTCCGCTGATCGATCAGTAAATCAATTTCTTTAATCCGTTGTGCTGGTAATTTTTCGTCGGGTTTAATGGATTGTGCCATCTGAAATTGCATTTTAGCTGAAGAAAGCTGGTCTTCTTTTAACGCTTTCTCTGCCTTTTCCATAGCATCAGAATAAGCTTTGTTATTTGCTGAATTACTAATGGCTGCGAGATTAGCATCGGCAATTTTCTGATTTACATCCTTCAGGCGACTGGCAGGATAAGTTTCATTTGGTTTCACACTTAATGCTTCGGTATAACCGGTCTTGGCAGTTACCCAGTCAGACGCATCGTAGGCTTTGTCAGCTTTTGCTATTGCATTGGTATAGTTCAGTTCGCGAGCAGCCAGTTGAGATTGTATTTCCTTGATCTGTTTTCCGGGATACTCTTCATCTGATTTAATTTTAATCGCATTCTGATATTCAGTTAATGCTTCGTTGAGTTTCGAATCAGTAAAATATCCGTCGGCAAGCTTGATCAATCGTTTGTATTCGGCATCCTGTTTAGCCAAAAGTTGCATTTTATCCTGAATGTCGCTGATCAGTTTTTGAATCACAGTTCGTTGATCAGGCTTTATGCTGATGGCATCATTGTATTTCTGGATTGCTTGTTCAAAACGATTGTTCTGTTCATGTTCTTTTGCAGAAGTCATGGCTAAATCGAATAGCTTGTCTTTCGCTTTTTGGATGGAATCTTGCTGGGCTTTTTGTTCTGCCAGCGATTTTTTCAATAATTCCTGTGCAAGCAAATCATCAATTTTGCCGATTTGATCCCGTGGATATTTTTCGTTGGGTAGGGCAATCAACGCATCGCTATAATGAACTTTTGCAAGCTTATACAATTTTGCGGCAAATTCTTTATCAGCGGCAGCAACAGCATTGTTGTACTGATCGCGGTCTGCTTTTTCTTTTGCCAGTCGCTGTGCTTCTTCCATGGCAGCGAGTTTCGCAGTTTCTTCTTGTTGGGCAAGTAGCGCGTCAATTTCGGAAATGCGCATTGGTGGCATTGGCTCATACGGTTTCAGGTCATAACCTTTCTGGTATAAATCACGGGCTTCCTTAAGTTTATTAGCCTGAAATGCATTTTGTGCATCTTTAATAAACTGTGCATATTGTTTATCCTTTTCAGCAGCTTTTTGAAGTTCATTTAGCTGTTCGTCAATTTTGGTAATTTGATCTTTAGGATAAACATCAGTTGGTTTTAATGTCAATGCCTTTTGGTATTTTTCTTTTGCAGTTGCGTAACTTTTGTTTTTAAACTCGTTATCTGCATCAGCAATTAAGGCCTTGTATTTATCCTCAAATTGTTTTAAACGATTGTTTTCAGCTTCAAGATCAGCCTTTTTCTTTTCAATATCTTTCAGCTTTTGTGTGGCATACTGATCATCTTTTTTGAATTTCAATGCTTCCTGATAGCTTGTTGTCGCAGCGTCAAACTGGTTTGTGTTAAACGAATTGTCGGCTTTCGCAATTGCCGTTTTGTAATTCTGTTCGTTTTGTTCTTTCAGAAGCTTTGAGATCAAATCCAGTTGATCTTTCGGATATTTTTCATCCGATTTCACCAATAATGCTTCATTGTATGACAACTGAGCTGAGGTATATTCCTTGTTGCCAAATTGATTGTCAGCCCGCTGAATTACTTTTTGGTAGGCTTCCAGAGTCGCTTTTATTGCAGCTTCATTACGTTCCTGTTGAGCAATTAAATCGTTGATTTCGCTTATCCTTTTGGGCGGAACAACTTCTGACGGGATTAAATTGTAAGCCTTCATAAAGGCATCTTTTGCCTTTGCCAGATCTTTGTTTTTAAATAGAGATTCACCATCAGTTACAGCCAGGTCAAATTCACGTTTGGTTTTAGCCTCAGCTTCCTGTTGAGCCAACAGTTCATCAATTTTTGCCACTTGTCGCTTTGGATAATCCGAGTCGGGTAAATACTGAAGTGCTTCCTGATATTTTTCTTTGGCTTCAGGATATTGTTTTGCGGTTAATTTATTGTTTGCTTCGGTAACCGCTTTGTTGTAGGCTTGGGTATTTCGGGCAAGCTGGGCAAGTTTTGCCTCTGTTTGTCCATATTTATCTTTTGCAGTCGGATCGTTTGGCTTAATGCTTAAAGCAGTCTCATAACCGGTTTTAGCCGTATTGAAATCGTTTTCGTTAAACGATTTATCGGCGCTTGCCATGGCCTGATTAAATGCAAGATTCTGTTTCTCCAGTTCCTGTTTCCGGGCCTCCTCTTCACGACGTCGATTTTCAGCAAGGGTTTCGTCAATTTTCCGGATCTGGTCTTTTGGATAAACCTCATTTGCTTTTATTGTGAGCGCTTTGCGGTATTCAGCCTGGGCATTGGTGTATTCTTTCTTTTCAAGAAGATTGTCGGCTTGAGCAATTGCGGCTTTATATTCGCTTTCAATACGTGTTTTTTCTTTTTCAATTCCATCGAGGATGTCTTCAATTTCTTTTATCCTTTTCTGAGGGTAGGCTTCATTTGCCTTTATGGACAGAGCCTCCGTGTACTTATTTATCGATTCAGGATAGGTTTTGTCCGTAAACAATTGATCAGCCACTTTGATCAACTCGTTGTAAGCCAGTAATTCAGCTTTCGATTTTTCCTCAAGTTGCTTCAGTTCCAATTGAATTTTCTGTATCTCAGCAATTTTGCCAGTAGCATAACTGTCGTTTGGCTTCAGAACAAGAGCAGAGTTGTATGAAGTGAGCGAACCTGAATAGTCTTTCGACCCGAAACTTTTGTCAGCTTGAGCAATTGCAGCCTGGTATTCTTTTTCGATGCGAGCTTTTTCTTTCTCGGCTTTATCGAGAATCGTTTCAATTTCTTTTATCCTCTTGGGTGGATAGGTTTCATTTGCTTTTATGGCCAGAGCCTCCTTGTACTTATTTATCGATTCCGGATAACTTTGAGCATTAAACAATTGATCAGCGACTTTAATTGCCTCGTTGTAAGCCAACAACTCGGCATTGGCTTTTGCTTCCATTTGTTTCTGATCAGACTGTATTTTCTCTATTTCTGCAATTTTTGCAGTCGCATAGCTGTCGTTTGGTTTCAACTCAAGAATGCTATTCAAGGAAATGAGTGATGCCGGGTAATCTTTTGTTTGGAAGCTTTTTTCTGCCTTCTTAACCAAAGATTGATAAGTGTCTATTTTTTTGAGCTGATCTTTCGGATATGTTTCCGACTTTTTAATTTGAAGAGCTTTGTTGTAGGCCGTAATTGCCTCGTCGAATTGATTGTTGTTAAAATTCTGATCAGCTTGGGTAATTAAACCCGCATATTCTTTTTCAGCTAATTCCTTGTTTTTCAGGTTCTGAATATCCTCAATTCGTTTTTTTACCGATGAATCTGATGGTTTTAGCTTCAATGCTTCATTAAACGAGTTCAACGCGTCATCGAAATTATTGTCGGCAAATGCTTTTTCGGCTTTGGTTACCCAATTATTAAAGTCAATTTCTTTTGATTCGGAGGCTGCAATTTCAGCAAGCTTGTCTTTTGGGTAATTTTCAGGTTTAATTTTCAGAGCTTCCTGATATTGCATTTTCGCATTTTGTAAATCGTTTTTGGCTAAAGCCTGATCGGCAAGTTGAATGGCCTGAAGATATTTTTTGTCGTTTTCAACAGCAACCAGTGCCAGTTCTGTATCAGCTATTTTGTCTTTGGCAATCTGGCTGTCGGGTTTTAACCCAAGTGCTTTTTTATACGAGTTTAGGGCCTGGAGATAGTCTTTCTGTTGAGCAAAGGTATTGGCCGTTTGTATCGATTGATTGAAATCTTTCTCAAGTTGATCAAGCTGTGCCAGTTGTTGCTTTTCCTGATTAATCAAATTGATTTGATTCTGTGGATATTGATCTTCAGGAACCAGTTGTTTCGCCTGGTTGTACAGGGTAATTGCTTCGTCGTATTTTTTCGATTTGTAATTTTTGTCGGCATTGGCAATCAGATCTTTAAACTGATTTTGTTTTTCGAGTAAGGCAAGTAACTGATCGATTTCGTTGATTCTTCCGTTCGAAAAAACATCGCCGGGTTTGTATTGCAAGGCTTCTTCGTAAATTGGACGAGCTTCTTTGTAGCTCTTTTGTTCGAAGAATCCATTCGCCCTGGCAATCGCAGATTTATATTTTTGTTCTAATTCGGTTTTTTGTTTTTCCGTAATTTCAAGCGCTTTTACCAAATCCTGAAGTTCGGCTACACGATCATTCGGATAAGCCTTTTCAGGAAACAGTTTACGGGCTTCCAGATATTTCAGTAAAGCCAATTGATATTCGCCTCGTTGATAATTTGCATCTGCTTCTTTTATTAACTGATCAAAATTTTTCTGCTTGGCAGCTAAATCCTGGGCATTTTCTTTCGAAATTGAAGCAGCTTCTTTTTGAACCTGACTGGCTTGGGTTTTGGCTGTTGCAATCTGTTCTGTAAATTGTAAATCAGAGATATAGCTCTCCTTTTCAAAATTATCAATTTCTTTTCCGTAGAATATCCTTCCTGAAGGTTTTAAGGTGAAGCTCTTGTCGATTCCTTCGAACTCTTTTGTTAACTGAACAATCATTGGGAAAGTTGGGAAGTCATTGTCGCGCTGCCAAACTTCCTGGGGAATTTCAGTCGATACAGTAATTATTTTATTAAAGTGCCCAGGGTATTTGAAGGTCAGGCTATATTCATTAAAGAATTCAAGTTCAAACCGAAAGCGTCCGTTTTTGGGGATGTCGATGTTTGAAGTTTCTTTACCATTTTTGGTTATCTCGATTGTTCCATTAACGTTACTTTCTGCTTCGGGGATTATTTTTCCGCTTATGACAAAGAATTTTTTGCTTTGCGCCAGCGATGGAAGCTGAAAGAAAAAACAAAGAATCATAGCCACTCCCAAAACTATCCGACCTATCTTTTGCATATCTGTTTAAATTCGATGAAATATTACTAAAGCGAATTGAAGAATTCAAAACAACTTAATCGTCTCGTAAAAATAACCAAATCAATCAAAAGACAAGCATGAACTCATGTTTATTGAGGTGATCGTGATGAAAATCCGTTTAGTAATTAACGTTTAAGAATGGATTTTATTGAATTGGAGATATTCGGGCACATCTGTTTATTTATAGAATATTTTTTCTTTGAAACAGATCGGACTTTATTGTCTGGAATACCTCGATTGACCTATAATTTTGATTTGTATCCCTGAGATTGGATTATTTGATCTTGATCCGAATTCCCTTTTTCAACATATTCAACATTGAGTATGGATGGCAAAGCAGTAAAACAATCTTTTTGCGGCGAATAGCAAATGTATTGAATCTGATTTTCTGAATATTTATTTTCTGAATCCTGAGATCCGGCAAGTAGTTTTACAGTCATCAAGAAATGCGAAAAATTAGAAGCATTATTCATTGCTTTTTCAGAAATTTCGGTGTTTACAATGATGGTTTTTGATTGATTGCCTTTTTTACTAAAAATGAGCCGATATTCTGCATTGTAGTCAAGTTCAAGTCTGAATCGGCCATTCTCTTGTATTTGAGTAGAAACACTCTTCTGATTATTTTTTATTATCTGTACTGAACTATTGACTGTGTTATTTAATTCAGCTATAACATTCCCATTAACAACAAAGTAATTACGGTTTTGAGATTGAGAGGAAAGATTTAGACCAACACTTAAAAACAGGATTACTACGAACTTAAGCAGAACTTTTTCAATCATTTTTCAGGAAAATGGTTAATTAAATTTGGTTTTTCTTTTGTGACAATTAAATCTTGAAAACTAGTCTATATTCGGTAAAATCATAAAAGGTAACCCTCTGTTGTGGTTTTATATCGTTTTTTATTTATCCATTGGCCTTAATTAAAGGCTACCTTTGTCAAAAACTATATTATTTGAAATTCAAATCAATTTCGAAACATGGTTGTATTTTCTTTATTTTTGCCATAAATAATTTTGTCAAGTGAAGTTAGAAAACCTCTTTCGGAAGAAATCCATTTCGCATATTTTAAGTGATGCCGACTCATTGGCCGGAAGCACCGGTGGCATGAAACGCACCCTTCGGGTCTTTGATTTGACAGCTCTGGGTGTAGCCGCAATTATTGGTGCCGGTATTTTCAGTACCATTGGGAATGCGGCGGCCAGCGGCGGCCCTGCAGTTTCGTTGCTTTTTGTTTTTACGGCCATTGCCTGCGGATTGTCGGCTATGTGTTATGCCGAATTTGCCTCGTCGATTCCCATTAGCGGAAGCGCCTATACTTACGCTTATGTGAGCTTTGGTGAACTGATCGCCTGGATTATTGGCTGGGATTTAATTATGGAATATGCCATTGGAAATATTGCTGTGGCGATTTCGTGGTCGGGTTATTTTACCGGACTAATGGATGGACTTGGGTTTCACATTCCGAGCTATCTCTCAACCGATTTCCTGACTGCTTCCCGTGGCTATCATGCCGCTGTTGATACCATGAATGCCGGAACTCCTTTGTCTGCATTAAGTCCTGAAATGGCCGATGCATTTTCGGCCTGGACAAATGCGCCGCATATCGGTAATTTCCATTTGGTAGCCGACATTCCGGCTCTTTTTATTGTATTTGTAATTACCTGGATTTGTTATCGGGGGATTCGTGAATCGCGAATTACAAATGACTTTTTTGTTTTGCTGAAAGTGGCCATTTTGTTATTGGTAATTGGAGTTGGTGCTTTTTATGTGAAACCCGAAAACTGGAGTCCATTTGCGCCCAACGGCCTCGGTGGGGTTTTGAAAGGCGTTTCAGGTGTGTTTTTCGCGTATATCGGGTTTGATGCCATTTCGACAACTGCCGAAGAATGTAAAAACCCAAGACGCGATTTGCCTTTATCAATGTTTTATGCGCTGCTGATAACCACCATTCTCTATGTGTTAATCAGCCTGGTTTTAACCGGAATGGTTTCGTACAACGAATTGGGAGTTTCTGATCCGATGGCTTATGTATTTACAAAACTTCATCTGACCAAACTTTCGGGAGTGATTGCTGCCGGTGCTGTGATTGCCATGGCCAGTGTTTTGTTGGTTTTTCAGTTGGGGCAACCGCGTATCTGGATGAGCATGAGCCGCGATGGACTTTTACCTCCAATATTTGCACGACTTCATCCCAAATACCGCACTCCGGGTTTCTCAACAATATTGACAGGTTTTGTAGTGGCCATTCCTTCTCTTTTCCTGAACCTTACTGAAGTGACCGACCTGACCAGTATCGGAACGTTGTTCGCTTTTATTTTGGTTTCAGGAGGAATTCTTGTATTGAATCCGACCGGACAACAAAAACATGATGGAAAAGGATTTCGGGTTCCGTATGCCGATAGTCGTCGATACTTGTTGCCAATTTGGGTAGTGATTTTGATTGCTGTGTGGAATTCCGGGATCGATATATCCAGTTTTGGATCAACGACTTCGGAAGGATTTAATGTGTTCGGATTGGTACAAAATCATTTCCCTTTCCTGACATTCTGTATCGTTTCAATTATTATCACTTATAAGGCTGTAGCAAAAAGATGGTCACTCATTCCGGTGCTAGGCTTACTTACAAACCTTGGATTGATGAGTCAGTTAGGAGTAACGAACTGGTATCGATTTGGAATCTGGTTGATTGTCGGCTTATTGATCTATTTTTCTTACGGATCGAAACACAGCCGGATAAAAGAAGAAGATGCATTAAATACGTAAATTTATAATATTCAGAGGCTGTATCAAAAGTGATTCTGTTTTTTCAAAAGCTTACAATTTGAAAGTACAGATACTGCTAAAACCCCTAAATCCCCTGAAGGGGACTTAAAAGCCGCCCCTTCAGGGGAGGTTTGGAGGGGTGAAATGAAGGTAAACTTACAATTTGAAAGTTCCATTTATTAAATTTTGACTTTTGATACAGCCTCTGAATACTTTTTATTACGCTCCAATCTCGTGGCTCAAACAATGCAAAGTTCCCAATCCCCAAACTAAATCAACAGCGTTGATCCCGATCACATCACGGTCAGGAAATAAGTCAGTTAAAATTCTGAGTGCTTTGTAGTCATTTTTGTCGTTAAACGTGGGCATCAGCACACAGCCATTGGTCATCAGGAAATTCACATAACTGGCTGGCAAGCGCAAATCTTCGAAGTCGAGACGCCCAGGCATAGGCATGGTAACTACATTAAGCCTTTCACCATTTTCAAGTTTGGCATTCCGGAGTATTTCCAGGTTGGCTTCGAGTT
The DNA here is from genome assembly GCA_028683385.1 of Prolixibacteraceae bacterium. Classification (GTDB taxonomy): domain Bacteria; phylum Bacteroidota; class Bacteroidia; order Bacteroidales; family Prolixibacteraceae; genus Aquipluma. Next base: position 144,311 of record JAQUIJ010000005.1, read on the forward strand.
TGTGATGATTTGGATCGCTTGTATTCGATTCCTGAACGGTAATTACGGTATTTCGGTTTACAAACCGGCAAATATCGTCCACATGTCCATGCGTGTCGTCGCCTTCAATGCCTTCGCCTAACCAGATGGTGTTTGTAACGCCCAGGTATTCGCGGAATACATTTTCGTAATCATCTTTCCTGAAACCCTTGTTGCGAACCTGTTGTTCAGGATCCATGAGGCATTCTTCCGTGGTAATTAAGGTTCCGCAGCCGTTCACGTCGATTGAGCCGCCTTCAAGAACTACGAGTTTATTTTTATAAATGGCTTGAGTCAATGGAATTCCCAAATGAGCAGCAACTGCCGCCGGAATTCCCTGATCCTTTCGGTGGTTTTTGTATTTGGCCCAGCCAGTAAATCCAAACTGTATGGCTTCGCGACCGCCTTCCAGCGTTTTTACAATTGCAGGACCTGAATCGCGCATCCAGTTGCGGTTGGTATCTTTGATGATGTAACTAACCGCAGTTTGATCAACATGTGCCTGTTCCAGCATTATCGCTACTTTTTCGCGCAGTACATCCGATTGAACAACCAGAATTACGGGTTCGTAGGCAGTCACTTTTTTGATCATCTCCACAAAAGCCCATTTTATGGCGTGGTATTTCCCTGGCCAGTCGTGGCCTTCAGCAGGAAATGATAACAAGGTTGCCTGATGTTTTTCCCATTCGGCAGGGAATCGACGCGATGTTATTGTCATATCAAGGTGTTTAATTGAAAGCGCGAATTTAACTTTTCTTCTTTTATTTCGGCTCTGAATTTTCTAATGATGGGATTATTGTACATTCATATTCGGTTTTCTCAAAATCATCTTTGCCAAACCATTTTTCAGAAGCTGTCATTGTGTATTGAAAGTTTCCCTTTTTTTGTAAATCCCAAATAATTCCTTCGGCTTCAGGAAAAGAATCGTCGCTTCCCAATTGTTCACTAAATAGCCTGTTTATTAGGCTTTTGTCTGATAGGCTTTTGCTTAATGCTTTTAATGCAAGTTCTTTTGTAAGTTCTGTTTCCTCATCATTTTTCATCTCAAAATCAACCAGATTAGCCTTTGTTAACGGAAATTTGCCATTGTATGCTGAGTAAAGCAATTGATTTATCTCGAAGAAGAATTTGTGAATATAAATATCAGAATAATTCTCGGAAATTTTTTCTCGTAACATCTCGTGCGAGAGATTGCCAATCTGTCCTTCCGATAACACTTCCGAGAGTTTATAATCGAGAAGTATTGCTGCGGCCTCGCTTGGCTCAAAGTCGCCGATGGCCATAAAAAGATATTCTTTTAGCTCACCGGGCTTTAGTTTTTCCGAATCTTCATAATCGAATCTTTTTAAAAGTTCCGTAAAGTCTTCATTGCTCCACGAACCTTCAAGTTCTTCGATCGATTTTACTGAGTTTATTTTTACTTTGAAATTCATATCAGTTTTATATTAATTAAAATTATTACTACGCGCACTAATGAATTAATCCTGGCCTGGTTAAATTTAAGATGGAAGTTATTCGTCGGTTAAATTCCGGTTCTGTCAGGTAATTAAACGAATAGATGATTGACTATAAAATAGGCTTGAAAAGGCAATCGGGCAGGTAGAAATGTGGTTTGTTTTTGCTTCAATACCCTCAAAGGTAGTTAATTCCAGATGAGAAACTAATTTTGCTTGTTTTCTGGCGTCACTTTCATAAATCTTATCTGGATTTGCAGCGATGCATTCTTTTCCTATTGACGAAGTTCGATGTTAGTTGCTGGGGTAATTTGGGAATGTGCCAAAAAATAGGTAGTAGCTTAGATAGGATGATGTAGTTTGCTACTGCCTGGCTATTTGCGTGGTCTGTTGGAATTCGTTTATGGTTTTCAGGTCAAATTCGTAATAATCGAGTTTTTTATTGATTTCAATCTCCGTTTTGATCGAATAGTCAGTTATGAGGCTATTCGCGACATCGTAGCTTAGCTGGCCTTTACCAATCCCTTTGCCGGAGAATGAGTTGTTCATTATTTTCGGGGTCATTTGGTAGCTTTGACTAAGTTCAAATTGTGCCCTGTCGTTTTTAATGCTGAGCAGTTTGTAAGTGGTTGTTACCTTTATTTCGATGGTCGAACCTTCCATTGCCATTTCCATCGGACGATCTGTGGAGAACTGATCACCAATTTTGAGCCGCTGTTCCGGGAATTTAAATTGATCGAAAGTAGTTTGAACCGTTTGTAAAAGTTGGGCTTTTTGCTCGCTGGTGAGCGTGCCTGAAGTTACGGAGTTGAAGGTTGGCAGTTGATCTCCTGTTATTTCGCCCAATACTATAGCGCCTTCAGGAATTTCATTTTTTCCGTCAAGGCTCATCGTTTTTTTGTAAGTCAAGCGAACCGGGAAACTTTGGTCTGCTAAGCTTTTGCCAGTTACCAATTCTGTGTCGTTTTTCGTTTTTACCTTCGAAATGGTTGGGTTTTTAATGTTCATGCTTTTCAGCTTTCGCATGGCGATGGGTTGTCCAGAATAGGTAATTACAGTTTCAGTTCCTCTAATGGTAGAAATATTGTAAGTCTTTTCGGGTTGGTATTGCACTTTCAGAATAATTCCTTCTGGTTTGGGTGGGGTGCTGCATGAAAAAAGAGCCAGCAATAGTAAAATGGCGATTGATTTTTTCATTTATAATGAAAGTGGTTGAGATTTTTGTATGAAAAATTTATTTATTTCCAATAACTACATTCCATGGACGAACTTGCCATTTCATAATCAATCCATTTTTCACATAAGGATCATTTTTTGCAAATTCAATGGCAACTTGTTGATTGTCGCCTTTAAAAACAAGCATTGCGCTATCAGCTGGATCATCCAATGCACCTCCCATAATTAGTGAACCATTTTGATAGGCTTGTTGCGCAAGGCTCAAATGTTCTTCTCTATATGGAATCCGCTTTTCAACATAGTTATCAACGGTTTCGTAAAATAAAATATAGTACATGCTTCGGGTTGAAGATAGTTTTGTTAATCTATAAACCTTTTGGTAATGTCGCCATAAGCGTCAATCCGGCGGTCGCGGAGGAAAGGCCAGTTGCGGCGTACATCTTCCATCAGGGTGTGGTCGATTTCGGCCATGATGATTTCTTCCTTATCGTGCGAGGCTTCGGCCAAAATTTCGCCTTGAGGTCCGGCAATAAACGATGCTCCCCAGAATTCGATTCCTGCCGATGATTCAACTGGTTTCTCGAAGCCAACACGGTTGCAGGCTGCCACAAAAATTCCGTTGGCCACTGCATGTCCACGCTGAACGGTGCGCCATGCATCGTGCTGTTTTTCGCCGTATTGTTCTTTTTCAGAAGGATGCCAACCGATGGCAGTAGGGTAGAAGAGTACTTCGGCGCCCTGCAATGCAGTAATTCGCGCTCCTTCAGGATACCATTGATCCCAGCAAATCAAGGTTCCGATTTTTCCAACTTTGGTGTTAAAAGCCTTAAACCCGATATCGCCCGGAGTGAAATAGAATTTTTCGTAATAGCTTGGATCGTCCGGAATGTGCATTTTTCGGTACAGACCGGCTTCCGACCCATCGGTATCGATGATGTAGGCCGAATTGTGGTACAATCCGGAAGCACGACGCTCAAAGAACGGAACAATTAAAACAACGTCCAGTTCTTTGGCAAGTGTACTAAATGCCTGGTATGAATCGTTATATAGTGGCTCGGCTAAATCAAAATAGTCATGGTTTTCGCTCTGGCAAAAGTAGAACGAACTGTATAATTCGGGTAAACAAACTACATTGGCTCCCTGATTGGCGGCTTTTCGAATCCATTCCAGACATTTTTTTAAGTTTACTTCCGGAGTGGCATCCAGCGAAATCTGAATCAATGCGATGTTGTAGTTTTTATTCTTCATGGTGTAATTTATATCTGGAGGCAAAAGTAAATAATATTTAGAAATACTTCCTCCTGATTAAAATTCAAGACAGCTACATTTACATTGTCATCAAAAATCGCAAGTGTCGAATTAAAATGTTAATAATCTTGCATGTTTATGTATAATATTATAAAAGGGTTTATTAGTTTTACGATACTTTAAATTCATAAAAAGCAACTATGAACAAAAATTATCCTAATCAGCTAATCGCGTTGTTGATATTATTGGTTTGCACAGTGCAAATCAGCTTTGCAACCGACGGATATTTCAGTATTGGATATGGCACGAAAAGCAAAGGAATGGCAGGTGCAGGTGTAGCATTATTTTCCAATTCGCTTATCGGTGGAAATCCTGCCGGAAATGTTTTTCTCGGAAAACAGATCTCGTTTGGAGTTGGCGTATTTGCACCTATGCGCGAATACACCATTTCTGCAAATACGGAAGGGCAGCCAGGAATTTTTCCACTTACTGAAGGAACTGTGAAAAGTGATAAACCTGTGTTTTTTATTCCTTCAATAGGTGGTAACTGGATGATCAACAAGACTTCTTCAGTTGGTTTTTCCATTTATGGGAATGGAGGTATGAACACAAGCTATCCAACGAAGACTTTCAATAATCCACAAGCACCGGTAACCAGCCCAACCGGGATTAACTTGTCGCAGTTGTTTTCAGAAATAACCTACTCAGTGAAGTTAGGCAAGAATCACAGCATTGGAATTTCTGCCATTGGGGCTTTTCAAATGTTTGAAGCTAATGGATTGCAGGCATTTATGGGAATGAGTTCCGACCCACTAAAATTGACTGATAATGGAGTTGATTATAGTTACGGTTACGGCGCAAAAATTGGTTACCTCGGAAAAATAACCAAAGAATTGAGTATCGGAGTAAAATACCAAAGTGAAATATTCATGACCAAGTTTAAAGAATATGCTGGTTTATTTGCCGAACAGGGAGCCTTTAATATTCCATCGAACATTACAGTAGGTTTGGCTTATCAATTTTCCAGAGAATTTACTCTTGCTCTTGATGCAAAACAGATCAGGTATACCGATGTGAAAGCGGTTTCGAATCCACTAACCCTTGATGCTCCTTTAGGCGATGATTCAGGTCCAGGGTTTGCATGGGGAAATCAGCTGGTTTTCAAACTTGGGATGGAATACACACCTTATCGCAGTGATTGGACTTATCGCGCGGGTGTTTCGCATGCCATGCAACAGTTTCCCGAAAACCAACTCATGTTTAATATTCTTGCTCCGGGAGTATCTCAGAATCATGTGGCTGCCGGTTTTACCCGTAAGTTAAGTAAAAAGGGGAATGGAATAAATTTATCAGCGATGTATTCGCCAGCAACATCCCTGTCTGGTCCCAATAGTATGTACACTGCTCAAACAATTGAGTTAAAAATGAGTCAGTTCGAGTTGGAGCTTGGCTACACATTCTAGTGCCGTGTCAACGAACTCTTGTCGCAACATTATGCCGAATTTGTTTCGGCATCTCTTCGTTGATGAGACCCTGAAACCCCGCCTGACAAGCGAGCGGGCAGGAAGTTCAGGGTGACGAGCCTTCGACAGTATAACGATGATATGAAACTAGTTTTTTTCGAGTAAAACAATAAGACCAGAAAGATGATTCATTACTTTCTGGTCTTATTGTTTTATTACACTGCCTTAAAATACTCTTTACTGGCGTTGCAAATTGGGCATTTATAATCTTCAGGTAAATCTTCGAATGGTGTTCCTGGCGGAATGCCCATCGAAGGGTCGCCCTCTTCCGGATTATAGGTAAATCCGCAGATTACACAAACATAGCTTTGCCCATCAAAAATGTGCTCGTGTTCCGGTTCTTCTTCTTTAATTTCTGTTGGAGACACTACAGGTTCTGCTTCCAGTAGCGATTTCTCGATATACGTTGGTGAATTCTTTGGCGAATACATTTTGTATTTTTCGCGGTAATATTGGTAGGTCAGCGGCTCTTCATCCGAAATTTCATCCGAATCGAGTACTTCACCAATAATCAGGTAATGCGATCCAAGATCAATTGATTTCATCACCTTGCAATCGAACCATGCCATTGAACTGTCGAGAACAATTGGTGCACCGGTTTTGGAAGTGATCGTATGAATCCCGTTGAATTTATCGATGTCGTTCGACGACATAAAACCAAAGTCACCAATGATTTTCATATTCACTTCTTTCTTCAGGACTGAAATTGAAAAAGTGCCTGAATCCAGAATAACCTGGGTTGTCTGGTTGTTTTTGTGGCACGAAATGGCAATTTGAGGTGGTTCAGAAGTAACCTGAAACGTAGTATTGGCAATGTATCCGGCTTTTTTGCCCTGGTGTTCGGAAGCGATCAAATATAAACCGTATGATAATTTGTGAAAGGCTTTAAGTTTCATAATTTTAATTTGTTGTAAATAACCTTGAAAGTCAAATTTAGTTCATTGTTTTGAACTAATTGATGTTCTTGTATGAAGCTTTCGTAAGATTTGAAAATTCAGGGCGTCAAACCTAAATCTGAAGCACGAATAAATGAGATTGATATTGAAAGTAGTGATCAATCATTTTCTACGTTCAGAAATTTTCTGTACTCTGATGGCGATTTTCCGATTATTCCTTTAAACTGGCGGTTGAAGTTGGAAAGATTATTGAATCCTGTTTCAAAGCAAACGTAGGCGATTGTTTCATTGCTGTTTCGAAGCAGAGTACATGCATTGTTAATTCTTAACTCGTTCACAAATTCAGCATAGGTTTTTCGCATTTTACTTTTAAAATACCGACAAAACGCAGTGGAATTCATGCCGGCAACTGACGCAACTTCATTCAAAGAAATTTTTTTGTTGAAATTTTCAATTGAATATTCATACACCTTGACCAATCTGCCATCGAAATTGTGATAAGCACTTTTTGAGTATCCCTGACTGGCAATTGGGGTAAAGTCTGACTGACCAAGCAGATTTAATAATTCAATTAGTGTGAAATAGCGAATCAGTCCACTATCCTGATACATTTTTTGGATTAAGTGGGCGGCCTGACTTTTTATACACTCCGGAAATTTCAGTCCTCGCGAGGAATTGGCCAATAATCTGGAAATGGAAGCAAACTCAGGCCTGATTAATTGATTATCGCTGAAATAGTCGGCTGGAAACTGCAGAATATAAGCATTAACTCTTAACTCAGGATTCCCGGAATAATATTGTTTGTCGTTGAGGAAAAAGTGAGGAAGCGTACTTCCCAAAAAAACGATATCCCCAGGTCCAAAATCTTCTATAACATCACCAACAAATTTCTTTCCTGTACTGCGCAGGATGTATGCGAGTTCAAATTCATTGTGGTAGTGGTATGGTACAGAAAAATGTTCGAAATCGTTATACTTTATAACGAAGGAGTTACCTGCAAGATAGTTTATAACTTCTTTGAAAGGTTTCATGTTTGTTTGTGGTTGCGTTAGTCTAATGCTATAGGCAAAAATAGTATATATGTCTGCAAATCCTATATCATATAGTATTTTTTTTTACATCTATATTAGCCTTCGATTTCTGTTACTAATACAATAACAATTTATTAATACAGGAATTAAAATCGACAACCTTCTAATTTAGAATCTATTTTTCATATTGAAGATAAAATAGATGTGAAGTTCTTAGTTGGATAGATCATAATAACAAGATCAATCGATTGCATAATGTTATTGGATGTTTAAACCTATCAAATTTTAATGGCCAATGAGTTAAACAAAAAGGAATGAAATTTACAGGATATGCAACGTAAGTGGTTGTGACTGTAGTAATAGAGTGTTAAACTAATTAACCAGCTGTTTCTGATTTTAAATCAGTTTTATATTTCTAAATCAAAAGCGGCAAAACAAAAATGACTATGAAAAAAAGACTTAAGAAATTTTTATTTGTAACTAAACTAACACTGCTTTTGACCTGTTTTGCAGGTCTGTTTAACGGGTTTGGTGCGATCCCTGAAAATTTAACTTCCGAGCAGCAAACAAAATCAATTACCGGAACTGTTACTGATGATACGAATCAGGCACTACCAGGTGCTTCGGTAATTGTTAAAGGCACCACCGTTGGTACGATTACCGATTTGGATGGAAAGTTCACTTTAAAAGTACCTGAAAGTTCAAAAACACTTGTTATCTCATTCGTTGGTATGGTTCCTCAGGAAATTCAGATTGGAACAAAAACAACTTTTAATGTGTCTCTGGCGCAGGAAACTGTTGGTTTGGAGGAAGTTGTTGCTGTTGGATACGGAACCGTTCGCAAAAAAGACTTGACGGGTTCAGTATCATCTGTTAGCAGTGGAAAATTGGCTGAAAGGTCAAGTTTTAGTGCCGCTCAGGCTATGCAGGGAAAAGCTGCCGGGGTTGTTGTTCAGCAAACGAACTCTGCTCCTGGAGCTGATGCTAAAGTAATGATTCGTGGTAATCGTTCGTTAAAAGCAACCAACGAACCATTGTACGTTGTTGACGGAGTTCCATTGGTTATTGGCTTGAGCGAGATTAGCCAATCGGATATTGAATCGATGGACATTTTGAAAGATGCTTCTGCAACAGCTATTTATGGTTCCAGAGGTGCAAACGGTGTTGTAATCATTACAACTAAAAAGGGAAAATCAGGAAAAGCTGTTGTTGAATACAATGGTTATTACGGAGTGCAGTCGCAAGCTAAAAAACTCGAACTTTTTAATGGACCGGAATGGGTTGAATTTTTACGTGAAGCTTATCGTACCACTGGTAAGTATCCGGTTACTGCTCCTACCTATGCCATGGATGTGCAAATGTTACCTGTTGGACAGGAAAACGATTTAACAGGTATTGGCTTTAAAATTCAGAATGCATACGATTCGGATGGTTCATGGCATCCTGAACGATTAGTTTCAACCGACTGGTATAAAGAAGTAATGCGTCAGGGAACCGTACAGAATCACGAGATCAGCGTGCGTGGAGGTACTGATAAATTGAAAGTATTGGCTTCTGCTACCTATTATGACGAAGAAGGTTTGTTGAAAACTCAAAGTTATTCGCGTTATTCAGCACGTGTCAATTTCGATTGGGACATTTCTGACTACGTTAAGATTGGTGGACAAACCCAATTTTCACATTTCGACCGCAATGACGGACCAAACGTATATTCAGGTGTTACAAGCCTTTCTCCATTAGCCAATATCTGGAATGCAGATGGTGTCCTGATTAATCGCCCGGGTAACGATCCACAGTTATGGAACCCGGTTCTCAATATAACAGAAGCTGTTGTGAAATACAGAAAAGACCGTTTCTTAGGAAGCTATTATTTAGAAGCTAAATTACCATTTGGTATTAAATACCGTTCGAACTTTGGTTTGGATTTTGGTCCATATTTAGATCAACGGTTTTATGGCTCACGCAGTTCTGACCGCCAAGGTGGTTTAGCACGTGCTGAAAATGGTGGCGATACCCGAACCATGTACACCTGGGAAAACTTGTTGTACTGGAATAAAGTAATTGGAAAACATTCTTTGGGTGCAACTTTTCTGGAATCAACTCAACAGGAAAAATATGAATCATCACGCATTAGCGTAGGAAGTTTGCCTTATGAAACCCAATTGTGGTACAATGTGGGTAGTGCTCCGGTAATTTCTTCTGTTTCAAGTAATTACACGAAGTGGCAATTAGCTTCTTTCATGGGTCGTTTCAATTACAGCTACAAAGATAAATACCTTTTAACTGCTTCGGCCCGTTACGACGGTTCATCGCGTTTAGCTCCTGGAAATAAATGGGTGATGTTCCCATCTGCAGCTTTGGCATGGCGTATCAATGAAGAAAGTTTCATGAAAAACCTGAATGTTTTCAGTAACATGAAACTTCGTGCAGGCTATGGTATTACCGGCAACTCGGCTATTGACCCTTATAAAACAGCAGGTAACCTGGGATATGCCCGTTATAATTTTGGTTCAACCAATATGATGGCTTTCTATCAAAACGAAATGCCAAATCCTGATCTGAAATGGGAAAAAACCAAACAATACAATGCAGGATTGGATTTTGGTATTTTAAAAGGACGCATCAATGGAGTTATTGATGTTTATCTTCAGAATACATCAGATTTGTTAATGGACAGACAGTTACCACAACCTTCAGGTTTCAACAGTGTAGTTTACAACGTTGGTAAAACCCGCAATAAAGGTATTGAGGTAACCATCAATACACAGAATATACAGGGCAAAAACTTCACATGGAATACTGACTTCATTTTTGCACGTAACAAGGAAGAAATTGTTGAATTGTATGGAGGTAAAAATGATGACACTGGTAACAGTTGGTTTATTGGACAACCACTTCAAGTGTATTATGACTACAAATCGTTGGGGATATGGCAGTTAGGCCAGGAGGCAGAAGCAGCCAAATTTGGGTCTGCATTTGTACCTGGAACTATTCATATTCAGGATACAAACAATGATGGTAAAATTACAGCTGCTGACCGCGTGATTGTAGGTACAACTCGTCCCAAATTCACTGTCAGTATGACTAACTATATTACGTATAAGAATTTTGATTTGAACTTCTTCTTGAATGCTTCATACGGAAATATGTTGCAGTTCGACCGTGGTATGAGCTTTAACGGACGTTATAATAGTTTGAAAGTGAATTATTGGGCTGTAACTCAATATGATGCAAGTGGAAAGGCTATTGCAAGTAATGGAAGTAACGAAGCTCCACGTCCAAACAACGGAATTGAAAACCCTGCCTACAGAAGTTCAATGAATTATTTCAATGCTTCATTCCTTCGTTTAAGCAATGCAACTTTGGGTTACAACTTACCGAAAGACGTCTTGGCAAAAATGAAGATTTCTAAATTAAGGCTTTATACAACTGTTCAGAATGCTTTTGTTATTACCAAGTATCCTGGAACTGACCCTGAGAGCGGTCAGGACTTTAATGCTCCTATGCCACGCACTGTTATGTTTGGTATTAATTTGGGCTTATAATACTTTGTCATTTTTAGAAGCATTTACAACGTAAATTAAAAGAATATGAAAAAAATAGCTAATTATATATTCACAATTCTACTTATCTTCTCTTTTTCGGCATGCGAAAATTACCTGAAAGAGGAACGATATACCGATGTAGGATACGATTATCTTAAAACTAAGGTTGGTATGGAAGCCGCTGTTACAGGGGTTTATCAGGACATGAGATGGTACACTGGCGCCTGGAATCAATCTGGAAACAGTACTTCCGGTGGTAATATGGAGGCTTATTTTTGTTTGACCGAATATGGTACTGACTTAACCTGGGAAGGTACTGATGGCGGAAACAAAGATGCTTTCAATAAATACCTGAGTGGGCTGAATCCACAACAGGATGTTATTAATAAATTCTGGAACAACAATTACAAGGGGATTACCCGTGCCAATACAGCGTTGTTGTATATGCCTGAAGTTACGGATATGACTGATGCTCAAAAGGCACAGCGTATTGCTGAACTGAAATTTATGCGTGCCTATTACTATTATGATTTGGTTCAGCATTATGGGGCTCTTCCATTGATTACTGAAGGTAACGTTACACAGGTAGTTACTGATTTTACACGTGCACCTGTTGCCGATGTTTACAAACAGATTATTAGTGATTTGAAAGCTGCTTATGCTGTTCTTCCTGATGTTTACCAACAAGCTGAGCGTGGCCGTGCTACTAAATGGTCAGCTTCTCATTTGCTGGCTAAGGTTTATCTAACCCGCATCAGCGCTGAAGCAACAGTCCGTGGTGGAAAGGCAACCGATTTAGATAGCGCTGCTTTTTATTCTGAAGCTGTTATCAATTCAGGTAAATTTGCCCTGGAGTCGAATTTCTACAATGTATTTGAGCAGAACAATCAAAAAGTTTCCAAAGAAATTATTTGGGATGTTGAGTACACCAAAGATCCACTGTTTAGCGGTGCTGGTAGCTCTACTTCAGATGGTGGTAATCAGTTGCATTTATACTGGGTGACTCAATACGACATCAAACCAGGTATGATCCGCGACATTGCCAATGGCCGTCCATGGAAACGTATGCGTCCAAATCCTGCAATTATTAAATCATTATGGGATCGCCAAAATGATTCAAGAATTTATAAAACCTTTAAAAGGACATTCCTTTGCAACAATCCGGCAACTGCAACTACCTGGGCCGCTAAATATTATTACATCAACCCTTCAACCAATGCTGAGGATAAAACTGATGTAATTTATACAACACCTGCAGAACTGGTTGGGAAACCAAAATTCAAGGCTGGCGATACTTGTATTTATATGTCTCCAAAATCATACGGGGCATTGAGCGACTATTCAACAACAAATCCAAAACAGACTTTACTGGATGCAGCTAAGTATCGTCAAATGTTGATTGATATTGCAAAAGCTCCATACATGTTAATTCCGGTTGACAAATACGACACCAACCTTTTCCCATGTATGTTAAAATGGTTGGATAATCAGCGTTCGGATATCAACTATCAGGCAGGATCAAGAAACTTCCACCGCATGCGTTTAGCCGAAACTTACCTGATTGCTGCTGAAGCTTATGGCCGGAAGGGCGATTTTGTAAATGCACTGAAATATCTCAATGTTGTACGTACTCGTGCTGCTTATGCTGAAGGAGAAGCGAAACCAGCAGAAGTTTACACCATTGATGGCGCTGCCAATAATACAACTTCTACAGTTAGTAATATGTTGCTAACCGAAGCTATGATAAAAAGCCCAAAACTTCCTTCAGGCGCTGGTTTTGATCCATTTGTTGACTTTATGTTGGAAGAACGTGGTCGTGAACTTTACGGCGAATTAAATCGTTGGGAAGATTTAGCGCGAACCGGAACACTTGTGGCTCGTGTGAAACTTTACAACGTGGATGCAGCTCCTAATATTAAAGATTTCCATAAGTTGCGTCCAATACCAAGTACCTACACCGATCGTTTATTGCCACTTCCAGCTGTAGCTGATGTGCAAAACCCAGGATATTATTAATAGTTAATGGGTATAAACCTAAATATTTCGCCGCTATTGTGTTAAGCAATAGCGGCGATTTTTGTTTGCAGTTTAATCAGACTTTAAGTGAATTTTAATACCTTTCGACTTGCCAATTTATGTCTAATTAAACTGTAAAAATCATGAAAAGAAATCTATTGATTTCGGTGCTGCTCTTGCTGGTTGTAAATCTTTATGCACAATTTCCCCCAGCAGCAGAGACCCACGAACAAATCTTAATTGAAACGAACAATACCTCACTGGTTTTTTCGGTAGGTAAAAATCACAAGTTGTATCAGGTTTATCTGGGCGAAAAACTGATGAATCCGGAAGATTATAAAGCACTGCCCAATCAGCACGAAGCTTATGTTCCGTCAGGAATGGATAATTTGTTCGAACCGGCTATTAAAATGCTTCACAACGATGGAAATCCGTCGCTCGAATTATTGGTGACCGATAACAAAGTGACCAAAGATGGAGATATAATTACTACTTCCATTTTGCTGAAAGACTCCAAATATCCAGTTGAGGTTCGACTCAATTTTGCTGTTTTCCAGAAAGAAAACATCATCAAAACCTGGACTGAGATCAAACACCAGGAAAAAAATCCGGTGACTCTGACCAATTTTGCCTCGTCAATGCTGCATTGGGATGCCGATAAATACTGGTTGACACAATTTCATGGCGATTGGGCGCAGGAAATGCGGATGGAAGAAAGTCAGCTTACCGCCGGAATAAAAACCATCGACAGCAAGTTGGGAACACGCGCAGATATGTATGCAACTCCGGTGTTTTTTCTGGCTAAAAATACTCCTGCTACTGAAAATTCAGGAGAAGTAATTGCCGGAACTTTAGGCTGGACTGGTAGTTTCCAGTTGTTGTTCGAAATCGATAACAGTAATTCGCTCCGGATGATTTCGGGCATGAATCCATTTGCTTCGGAATATCACCTGAAACCCAATGAAAACTTTGTAACTCCTGAATTTATATTTACTTACAGCGCTCAGGGTAAAGGTTTGGCGAGCCGCAATTTCCACAATTGGGCACGCAATTACGGTGTATTGGATGGAAATGGCAATCGCTTGACTTTGCTAAACAACTGGGAAGCTACCTATTTCGATTTTGATGAGAAAAAACTGACCGACTTGTTTGGAGGCGCTAAAGAATTGGGTGTCGATCTTTTCCTGTTGGATGATGGCTGGTTTGGAAACAAATATCCACGTTCGAACGACCGCGCAGGGCTGGGCGACTGGCAGGAAACCAAAACCAAATTGCCGAATGGAATTGGCTATCTGGTAGAACAAGCTGAAGCAAAAGGTGTGAAATTCGGCATCTGGATTGAGCCCGAAATGGTAAACCCGAAGAGTGAATTGTATGAAAAACATCCTGAATGGGTTTTAAAATTGCCCAATCGCGACGAACATTATTACCGCAATCAGTTGGTACTCGATCTGACAAATCCTGAAGTTCAGGAGTTCGTGTATAAATTGGTTGATGACATGCTGACAAAAAATCCAAAAATTGGCTTCATTAAATGGGATTGTAACCGCATGATGACCAATACCTACTCGGTTTACCAAAAAGAAAATCAGTCGCATGTGCAGATTGAATATGTGCGGAGTTTTTATAAGGTGATGGAACGTTTACGTGCGAAATATCCGAAACTGCCCATCATGCTTTGCTCGGGTGGGGGCGGACGTACCGATTATGGCGCGTTGAAATACTTTACCGAATTCTGGCCAAGCGACAACACCGATGCAGCCGAACGCGTGTACATTCAATGGGGATATTCGTATTTTTTTCCAAGTATTACCTCGTGTAACCACATTACCACCATGGGCAAACAAACACTGAAATACAAGACCGACGTGGCTATGATGGGCAAAATGGGTTACGATATCCGGGTGAATGAATTGACAGCGGATGAATTGAAATTTAGCCAGCAAGCGCTGCAAAATTATGCCCGACTAAAAGATTTGATTTGGAAAGGTGACTTATATCGTTTGGTTTCGCCTTACGAGCAGGAACGTGCTGTTTTGATGTATGTAAGCGCCGATCAGGCTAAATCTATCCTGTTTTCCTATTCCTTGCATCCGAGAGCATTCAATCAGTTTAGTGCTGTGAAATTGGCTGGCTTGGATCCGAAGAAAAATTACAAAATTGTGGAAATTAATAAAGTATCCGATTCCAGAAGTCGATTCAGGGCAGATGGCAAAGTCTTATCTGGTGATTACCTGATGAAAATTGGTTTGTCGCTGCCAAACAACAACGAATTGACTAGTGCGGTGATTGAGATCACTGAAGTGAAATAATTTAGATTTTACTTCCTAAAAAATGAAGCCCGGATTCTGATGAGGAGTACGGGCTTTTTGGTTATTTTTCCACTTTAAAATCTTCAATTTCTTTGTAAAAATCCATGGCTTTTTTTACTGTTTCACGACCCGAGCCTGAAAGTAAACTTTTAACTATTTTGTGGTCGATATTTTCAAGGGTCATATGCTTATAGATCCAGATGGTGGAGTAGATTGCTGCTACAGTAAATACGGCATGAAAAAGAATAAACGGCCAGCCAGCATTCTGTGGAAACCAATTGCTGCTCAGGTAGAAGGTGGTGAAAAACGGAGTTTGTAAATACATAATGCGCGAATGTTTGATGATGGACGATTGCAAACCCGATAAGCTCTGTTGGATTTGGGCAATGCTACCGTCGTAATTGATTTGGTTCAGCCAGACCAAATGTTTCGCGTAAGTTGCCACTGCTATCGCGTTTATCGCAAAAATAGCACCTACCGAAATGATAAAGTAATTCCATGCCTGCGAATAATGAGTCACGGCGAAAGAGATCAGGCCACCCAAAAAGATCAGGTAAAGTATTCCAAAGAATAGCAATGTAATTTTTAATCGTTTCAAGTGTGACAGAGCCGATTTGGCTTTGCCGCTTATGATTTCCTTCAGGACGTGATTGTTGATAGCCAGCGACTGTTCAATTTTCTCGTTTTGTGTTTTCCACATTGTGATGATATCCATGTCTTCCATATCTATTGTTTTTGCAGAGTTGAAAATTTCTGTTTCAAAATGGCTTTTATCCGGCCAATTTTTGTGGCTACATTGGTTTCTGAAATGCCAATGATTTCGGCGATTTCCCGATGACTTTTCTCTTCGAGATACAAAAGTAAAAGAGCTTTGTCGAGGTCTTTTAGCTCCGAAATGAATTGTTGCAGAAACCCAAGATTAGATTCGGATTCAGCGTTCTCGTGATGATCGACAAAACTAAAAACACCTTCAGATAGTGGGCTTGAAATCGTCTTTCGTCGGTTCTCTTTCCGGTAAAACGAAATGGCCACATTCAGAGCGATCCGGTAAATCCAGGTTGAATATTTGTATTGATCGCTGTAGTTGTCGAACGATTTCCACAATTGCGAAATTATTTCCTGAATCAGGTCTTTCCGGTCCTCGGTATCTTTACAATAACTGTTGGTTATCTTGTAAATGATTCCCTTGTTGATTTCAATGATGGAAAGAAACCGATCTGATTTTTCTGTTGTACTCATTCATTTTTCAATTACTGATTCAATCTGTAAAAATTGCTGTTGATGCTTTATTATTCGCACAATGCAACGAAAAATCACAGTTCACTCTGGAAATATTTCGAATCTGAAGTTTTAGATGAGGAATGATGTTCTCTGAATTGAATGGTTGTGCTTTAAAATTAGCTATTTAGATAAGAATGTCAGAACCGTTGCGTTGAATAAATCGGGATGTTGCTGGCAAACGCCGTGGTTCGAGTCAGGAAAAATACATAAAGAAGCTCCCGGAATAGACTGGTAAATTTTCAGGGTGTGCTCGGCTTTAATCATGTCGCGATCGCCGGCCATAACCAACACCGGGCAACTAATTTTGCCTAAGTCGGCATACGAAATATTGGGCTGATCGATCATCATTTGAGTTAAAGCAACATCTGTTTTTGAGGCTTTCCCCGGATTGGCCACGAAATTTTTCATTCCCTGAATATCCGCATTGGTAACTGCCGTTGAGTCGGGAACCGTGTTGGCGCCCGAAATCGCCAGCCTTTTTACTTTTTCCGGACATCTCAATGCCATGATGATTCCATCGATTCCGCCATCGCTCCAGCCTAGAACATTGGCCGATTTGATGTGAAGATAATCCAGCAAAGCACAGAAGTCGGAAGCCATCTGTTCATAGGAAATCGTATCGGGCGAGCCCCCGGATTTTCCTTGCAGTCGGCTATCAATGGCAATGACCTGATAATATTTCGCGAAGAAGGGAATCTGAAAGCGAAAAGCATCAATTGAACCTCCGTTTCCGTGAAGCATGATCAACGGCTCGCCACTGCCGTAGGTTTCGTAATACAATTGAATCCCGTTTATTTGAGCGTAATGACCGGCTGAGGCGTTCTTTCCGTATGATATTGTATCAGTTTGTGCCGAAACATTCAGCATGCAAGTCAGCAATCCGATCAGAAAGCAAAGTGTCTTTTTCATTTCAATTTAAATAAGGGCTAAATAGTCATTTGGATAGAGTTGAAACGCACCTTCCAAATAACGAATGACTCTTTTTATTGTTTGAACAAACGTGCAAATCCGGAATATGCAGATAAAGCCATCAAATCAAAATCAATTAATTTTTGCTGAACCAATGGCAATTGATCAACAATTTCGCGGGCATGGGCTTTGTCTCGGGCTTCCAGTATTAATACAGCACAATGCTCATCGGTGAAGTACATTTCACGAATTAATCCTTCCTGTTGCAATTCCCATGCTTTGCGGGCTTCGGCTTCCAGAAATGGCTGATAGTCGGGATCCGTAACGTTTGGCAGTTCTTTCTCGATGGCAAGTATCTTCATTCGTATAAAATGTTTTTGCTTTGTTGAAAATTATAACGTACTCATGGAATAGCCATTTATACATTTTCGGTTTGTATGAGCATTTGCTCTTATGGCTATTTCATTCGTATAATATTTGGTGTTCTTCTACAATATTACGAATATTTCAGACCCAATTAGCAGCTTCCTGCATTTGTCGGAATGGAAAGTTTGGATTACTTGCGACTTTTTCGTTCAGCTATTTCTTTTCGGAGGATTTGATTGATGTCGACTTTTCCATTTCGCAATACATAAATGCTGGTGCCTTTTTCGCGCGCAAATTCGTTTGTTATTTCACCAAACCTTTCAACACGATCAAAGTAGGGCTTCGAAACCACCAATTCTTTGCCGTTGTCATCAATTTCCTTGACCCGAATAACATTCCTGATTTCCTGATCGAGTTTGAACCAGTTGATGTAATCGGCATTCATTGAAACGGCGCTGATATTTTTGTTGGCCGAATAATAATTGATGGCTCCGGCCTGCCCGTAATTGTCGCAAAGCACGAGCGTGTGTTCTTTTTCAGGAATGGAAGCCATTGCAAGGTCAACTTTTTGCGCGAGTTCCTTCCAGCCCTGCATGTCGGCAAAATCCTGGGGCAAATCGTGGTCTTTACCATCTTCCCAGCGTAACAGGCCAAAGGCCTTGTACTTTTCAGGATGTTGCCTGATTTCTTGCGGTGTACGATTTGGAAATGCAATTTGAATCATCGGAAGGAACATCAATACCGGAATCCCAAGGATTACCGGTCGCAAGTATTTTATTCGTTTCCCAGATAGCAATTGCTCCAGATAGACGGCGCCAAATGCCAGAAAAATAGGGTAGAGGCCGATGGCGTAATATCCTTTGGCCTTTAGATAAATGAACAAACTGATGGTGAACAGGAACGATAAACCAAAAATCCGATATTTTCGAAAAGGTTTGTAAATGACGAAAGCCACAAAAGCAGCCAAAATTACAAACAACGATCCCATGAAAAACAACAGTTGTTCTTTCACAAAATCGAATCGGTTGACATTAACCAGTTGAGTTCTGGCTAGTTCGTCGAGGTGTTTAAAAACCGGGAATCCGTTCAGGTATTGCCAAATCAGATTGGGCATTACCAGCAAAGCAGCAAGTCCCATGGCGTAATAAAACTGCTTGTTCCTGAAAATTGTACGGTGTTCAGAAATTAGTATGGCGGGCAAAAGTCCGATCAAAAGGAACACAATGTTGTATTTGTTCAGGAAGCCAAAAGCAAAGGTAATTCCGGCGTACCAAAGCCACTTGCTGTTCTCCGTGTTGATGTATTTGAGGATGGTAAAGAAAAGCAGTGTCCATGCCAGAATATCGGGCGAGTTGGGTTGATAAAGCATGTTGATGCGAATCAGAGAGGAGAATACAATCGAAATTGCGCCAAGCAGAAGTGCAAACCAACCGCCTTTCAGTTCTTCGATGGTTTTCCAAACAACCAGCAAAGTTAAGGCGCCAAACAATGCAGGGAAAAATTTCACCCAAAACACGCCATTCCCTAATTGCAGAATGATCCACGAAATCCAGGATGTAAATGGAGGTACCGAGGTATATCCCCAGGCCAAATGCTGTGCCTGATCCAAATGCAGAAATTCGTCGCGGTGCAGTTCGTACACCGGATCGATCAGGATGTATTGTAGAACAAATTTGAGCAGGATTAGCCCACAGAGTACGATGTGTTTGGTTTTCATGTGTTTTCGTTAGTTTTCATTTCAAGAAATTTGAGTGATTAATGTTATCAAAATCACTCCAAACAGGAAAGCGCGAAGGTCATTGTTTTTCGGGTTGTCGGAAAAAAGAAAAAGAGGATAGTCGGCAATAAATCGGCCAACTACCCTCTTTTTTCGGTGAGATTAAAATCCCTGCTATTGAACTCCGGTGCGGGTATCCCACCAGATTTTATATCCCCAGAACATATCTTTTTCAGTAACCGAAGTTGGTACATTGGGGTTGAGGTTTCGTTCCTCAATCGGGTACGAAAGGCGGAATGGAGTGCGGGTGTGTCCGGCATAGGCGGCGTTTATTGCTGGTGCAAGTTGAGGCACGTCAGTCCGGCGCATTTCAGCCCAGGCTTCCCAGCATTGACGGAACAAGGCAATCCATTTCTGGGTATAGATCTGTTTTACATCGTCGGCCCAAGCAGTGCCGGGTGCAGCGATATAAGTTGCGTATTCTGCTGCCGGTATGGCAAATTCATCGAACGATGCTTTGATTCCGTTTTCGTAAGCTGTTTTTGCCGAAGTGGAAATAAATCCGCGTTTGGCAGCTTCAGCCCTGATAAATTCAACTTCGGAATAGCGTTGGAAGAAAACGGTTCCGGCATCGGTTTGCATATAAGCTACACTCACTTTCGACTCGTTGTTTCCATTGGCATCGGCTCCAACTTCAAGTCCAACATATTTACCTGCGGCATTGGTCTGGGCATAAAATGGCAAACGAGGATCGGTAAAATCCGACATGGTTGAAACGATTGGTTTGGCTATTTTTACATCAGGAACCGATTTGTAAGCACTTGCCCAAGGTTCGAGCCAGTCGCCACCAGGGAATTTCAGAATGGCATTGTCGGCATTGCTTGTAAATACCGGATAAGTGGTTGCATCGTTCAGTATTTCAGCAATATTTGTCGAAGCTGTTGTAGGGTCAACATTCGAAATGCGGATAGCCAGACGCAAGCGCATCGAGTTACAGAATTTCTTCCATTTAGTAATGTTTCCGGAGTAAAGTAAGTCGCCAACACCAATTTTTTGGGTTGCCGAAGTATTAAACAGACCGTTTGCTTCCTTCAGGCTTGAAAGTAACTGGGTGTAAATCTCTTTTTCAGTATCGTATTTCGGGTAAGTTATCCCATCGGTTAACTTTCCTGATTCGGAATAAGGCACTGGCCCATAGGTATCGACCAGCATTTGGAATGCATAGGCACGCATAACCATTGACGCAGCTTTCAGGTTGTTGTTACCGTCGGCTTCGGCTTGTTTAATTACTGAGTTGAGGTTGCCAATGGCGTATGTGTAAAGATTTGTCCAGTGCGAGGTTGGAGCAACTTCAGCATAACGGTTAACCAGGTTGTAGGTTCCTTTGGCGGTGTAGCCAACAAATGCGCCCGGATAGAACAGTTCGGCAGAACCAAAACGCTGCGCGATACTCTGGATAGAATATCCAAAAACATTGGTAGCCGGCGCTACGGTCGGACTGTTAGGGCTGGTGTTTATTTCCTCAAAATCGTTGGTGCACGAATAGAACGCCAGAGTTACTATTCCGAGGAGTATGATAATTTTTTTCATGTGTATCTTTCTTTTGAATTAGAAACTAACGTTAACTTTTAAACCAATTGTTCTGGCAACAGGCAACTGGTAGGCTTCGAGGCCAACTCCGGATATCGATCCACCGCTCGAAACTTCAGGATCGATGTTCACGTCGTTCGATTTGTCTTTGTACAAAAGCGCCAGGTTGTTTCCAAATAAGCCCAGTGTCAGCCTGCTGATTCCTACTTTTTGGAGAGCAGCAGCATTTACTGTGTAATTCATGTTTACTTCGCGCAACTTGATGAAACTTCCGTCAACAACGGCCAACGATCCCCATGGACGTGTGGCTTTGAAATAAGAGCGCGCTGAAATTCGGGTAGCATTGGTTTGTCCACTTACATCAACGTTGTTTATTTTAACTCCTGAATTATAAACGCCATCGACAATCATCCCGTTTTCGCGGATTCCACCTTCAACAGTGTTCTGTAAAATACCGCCATATTGGCCAACAGCTTTGGTCATACTTACCACATCGCCACCTTGACGGCCATCGATCAATATGCTCATGCTTAGTTTTTTATACCTGAAGGTATTTCTCAAACCGCCAACCCAGTCGGGGTTCACATTTCCAAGATCGACCGATGAGGTTGTTGTAATTGGTAATCCGTTGGCTCCAATTAAAGTCTGACCTTTTTCGTTCTTCTGGTAATCCGTTCCGTAAATAGTTCCCCATGCTTTTCCGGGGAAAGCCATCAGGTTCGAGTTGTAATACAATGTATTGATCTGAAGTTGGTTGATGCCGTCTTCAAGCTTAACTACTGTATTTTTGTTCTTCGACCAGGTCATGTCGATACTCCATTCGAAATCTTTGTATTTAACCGGAACAAGCGATAGCTGTACCTCAATACCTTTATTCTCGATTTCGCCGGCATTCTTATACCAGGTTGAATAGCCCGATGCAGCCGATACGCCAACACCTAAAATTTGGTTGAATGTGCGCGAAGTGTAGTAGGCAACATCGAACCCGATACGGTTATTCAGCAATTTCATCTCCAAACCGGTTTCGAAACTTCTGGTTTTTTGTGGTTTCAGGTTGGCGGTTGGTAAGCTTAACGATTGGGTGTATAAAGTAACTCCATTAAAAGGAGTGCCTCCGGTGTTAAACGTTGGGTTTAATTGGTATGGACTGGTGTCGCTACCAACAATGGCATATCCTGCCCTAAGTTTTCCAAAAGAAATTATGCTTGATTCGAAGTTAATCAGGTCTTTTAAGGCTTCGGTAAATACAAATCCAAGGTTTGCCGATGGGTAGTTATACTGCCAGTTCGATTTTGGAAGACTTGAACTCCAGTCGGTACGGTAAGTCAGGTCAAGGAACAGGTAACTTTTATATCCAAAGTTTGCTGATGCAAATACGCTGTTCGTTTTCTTTTTGTATTCGGTAAACGAAACGCTTGGTGTGCCTTCGATATTCGATGTCGAGAAGAAGTTCGGGATCACCAGGTTTGTACCCGAAACAGTCGAATACTGATCGTACGACGAGCGGTAGTTGCTACCGACAGTTATAAACGAACTGATTGCCGGAGTGATATTTCTTTTTACAGTCAGGATCAGGTCGGCATTGGTTTCGTTAAGCATTTGGTATTGCTTCCAGAATGTTCCGTTAACCGCTGATTTGGTTAGGTCGGTATCCCAGTCGCGCGAATATTGCGGAAATTTGTAGAATCGTTTTTCTGTATAATAGTCGGTTCCGATACGTCCCATCAGGTCGATTCCTTTTGCAATCGTATAAGTTGCGCTAACATTTCCCATGGTACGAAGCCTGTCGCGCGACATGGTGTTGTTATAGGCAATCCAATATGGATTTTGATGCTGGGTTGGGTAATCCATCATCCAGTTAAATGCCATTGGCTTGCCATTGTAATCAACGATGTCATTATAGTGAGCTTTCAGGTAGCCCATGTCAACCTGACGTCCAAACCAACTGTTGAATTCGACCAATGGGTTACGCATACTATTACCTGTTTGTGGCAAATTATCGTTGCTTAAATCAATGTAATTCAGGCTGACATCGATCTTAAATTTATCGGTAACCTTAAATCCTGAATTTAAACCCAGATTTAATCTGGCCTGATCGGTATTGGGCATTGTTCCCTTTTGGCTGTTATAACCAACCGAAAAGCGTGCGGTAACACGATCATTATTCATGTTCAGATCGATGTTATTATTGGTGGTAATACCAGTTTCGTAGAAATTTCGCACGTTGTCGGGGTTCGAAACCCAGGGCAATTGCTTGCCCTGCATTTGGTCAACCAGCAATCCAACGTCAAGACGTGTACCCCAGCTCTCGTCGTAATCCATCCGGCGACCGGTACCATCGGTTGCCCATTTAAATTCGCGGGCATCGTGGAAAGCCTGATAGGTGGCATATTGCGAATAATTGGTTTTCCAGTTATACTCATCGCCATTATATCCTTGTCCGTACATATTCTGGTAATTAGGTAGTTCGCCAACACGGTCGACTGACAGCGAAGAAGAAACGTCTACCGAAAAGCCTTTTCTGGCGAGGTTCCCTTTTTTTGTGGTAATTAAAATCACACCGTCTGCAGCGCGGCTACCATAAAGGGCGCTGGCGCTTGGTCCTTTCAGAATACTGATGCTTTCGATGGTATTTGGGTCAATGTCCATGGCGCTGTTACCGAAGTCAGTTCTGATGGAGTTTCGCGCATCACTGGTATTGTTCATGATCGGAATTCCGTCGACTACAAACAAAGGCTGGCTCATGCCATCGAGCGATTTGTTACCCCTGATCTTGATTGTAGCAGAGGCTCCAACTTGTCCCGATGAAGTAATGATTTGCGCTCCGGCAACTTTACCTGTTAATGCGGTAACGATGTTGCTGTTGTTCGATTCACGAATTTCATCACCCTTCATGTCCTGAACGGCATAGCCCAAGGCTTTTTTGTCGCGTTTAATACCCAGGGCGGTAACTACGACATCGCTCAGCATTTCGGTTGACTCTTCGAGAAGTACCTCGATATGAGTCTGATTGCCAACCGGAACTTCCAGTGCATCCATACCAACAAACGAAATTTTCAGGGTGGCGTTCTGACCGACAGTTATGGTAAATTCGCCAGTTCCTCCTGTAATTGTACCATTAGCAGTTCCCTTTTCGAGCACGCTGGCTCCGGGAATCACGTCATTGCTTGCTTTGTCACGCACAACACCTGTGACTGTGTGCCGCTGTGCTACTGCACTCAGCGAAACAAAGAGCATGATTAAAAAAAAGTAAAGGTTTTTCTTCATAGTGATGATTTTTGGGATATGATATAATATTGAATTATCGTGAATCGAATTAAACGTGTTTGTAAAATGAAACGAGCCAAGAGGAATAACCTCACGCATAGGGGAATGTTTGTAATGGTGAGTTCCCTGTCTGCCACCTGGCAGGCATCTGGCAATTAAAAATCAAATCATAATCAAATGAAAGATAATGTGAAATTTATTACAATAGTTAATTTTTGTGAAAAAGATACGATTGACCCCCTAAAAATTAACGAATATATAAGATGTCGTATAAGTTTTTTGTATGACAGTATTGTTTCTGAGGTGGTGGTAAAGTAAATCTATTGATTTTGCCAGCAAACAGTAATCGCTTGAGAAGTTTTGCTTAAAAGAAGTTTAATTTAAGTGAGTATCCGAAAGTGTGCCTAAATGAATAAGCTTTGTGGGGCTTTGCCCCAAACCCCAATTCCTTTTTTGTCTTGACACAAAAAAGGAATCAAAAAAGGTCAAGGCTACGTCCACTTCGCACGAAAAACATGCGTTCGATGGCTAAAATCTTTTAAACTCCCCCGAATTCTCGGGGTCAAACAGAAAAGATTTTTTAACGCCATCTTCACTTGTTTTTCGGCTCACTGGACGAGGCCGGTCGTCTACCAGACTCTTTAGGTTAAGTAAAAGTTATTCATTTTATTTATCCTTCATTTCCAGGATGGTCGGGTTTAATCCAGATCGATTGCTTTTATTGGTGGGTGTTTTTTAGCAAAGCGATAAACGCATTTGCGAACTTCTTCAAATCATCGGTTGTTTTGGAGTCGATGATTTGTCCTTGGTTGTCAATTTTCCCTTTCACGCCTTGAATGAGTAACGTTGTTTCGTTGGTAAACTGCGCCATTGCAGTTTTCATTATTAATTGTAATTCTTCGTGTCCTTTCAGTCCGTTTGCCGAAGCAGTAATAAGTCCGCTGGGTTTATCCGAAAAAACGGTAGTTGAAATGCACCATTCGATGGCATTTTTTAGACCACTCGGAATGCTAAAAACATATTCAGGCGTGCAGATTAAAATTCCGTCGGCTTTATCTATTTTATCTCTAAGTTCTACAATCAGTTTGGGTGGATTGCCTGTAGAAAGTTCAGGATCAAAATGAGGAAGAGTTTTTAATTCGTCATAAATCGTGAAAACAAGCTCGTTTTTTGTCAGGAATATCAAATTGTCAACAAGTTTTTGGTTTGCTGAATTCTGACTTGCACTTCCTATTATTGCTAGTATTTTCTTCTTTTCTGTCATTTAGTTTAGCTTTCTTATTTTGCTGGCAACCGAGCCACGCTCCATCACCCGGATGATGAACAGGACAATCGTGGCTACCATTCCCGGGTTTGTAACGATATGTGCTTTATCGGTTACTTTCTGGTCACGAACCTCAATCAACGAACTGATTTGGTTTTCAGGAGATGAAAAAAGTTGATTGGCAAATTTCCATGCACCATTGCGTGCCAGCCTCATGCTAAAATCAATCATAAAATCGTCGACTTTGCCTGCCAGTTTTAAAATGAGCTTTAAGGTTGGCCAAACTTCCGATAAATTCTTTTCTACATCGTGAACCAGTGCAGACAAAATCTCATTGATCCGGTTGAAATCGTTTTCCAGATCAGCAATGTTTTTCCCTTTCGAAATTTCGGTAGCAGCAATGCCTAGATCAAGGTTGATGTGGGCATTCATTCCCAGTAGCAGATGCTGCAAAACGATGGGCTGGTAATGGCTCGAAAAATTGAACGCCTTTTGCCACGAAAGTGTGATCGGTTCACCTTTTTTGAATGAAAAATAAGCATCGATATACCTTTTCGCAAAAACCACATCCAATTGCTCCATGCGTGCGCCGTCTTCAAAAGAACCTGCAGCAATACCTTCTTTTACTTTGATGGTTACCTTTTGGTACAAGGCCGCAAAATAACCCAATGTGTCGTTGTTCTTTTCTGATTCTGAAATGATGATTCCCAAAATGGCAATAACTTCGTCGATGGTCGTGATTTGTTCCGGAAGCATGGCGGTTTATCTATTCGTTCAGAAACTTTAGCAACGGAAGGATAAACCGTTCGAAGGCTTCGATGTGCGGTAAATGGCCCACATTATCGAGTTCGACCAGTTGCGAGTTTGGTATTTTCTGCTGTGTTTTCCGACCTAGTTCGTTGTAAAGACCCATTGTTTTTTGCACTTCAGGATTGGCAAGCGCTTTGCCGAGAGCTGTGCGGTCGCGGGTGCCAATGATGAGCAGGGTGGGGCATTTCAGTAATGAAAATTCCTGAACGACGGGTTGCGTAAAAATCATGTCGTAAGTTAACGCAGCATTCCAGGCAATCAACGGGTAATCTTTGTTGAGTGTCCATCCGGCCAGCAGATTCACCCATTGGTCGTATTCCGGTTTCCATTGATTGTTGTAGTAAAAAACAAGCTGGTACTGTTTGATTTTTTCGTAGTTCTGAGCCAGTTCATTTTTGTACCAAAAGTCAACCGGTTTATAAGGCGTCAACTGCTTGTAATCTTCCAGACCAATGGGATTTTCGAGGATGAGTTTTTCGGTTATTTCAGGAAACATCAGGGCAAACCGGGTTGCGAGCATGCCACCCATTGAGTGCCCAAGAACTGCCGTTTTATCAATATGAAGGCTATCGAGCAATGTTTTAGTGTTGAGGGCCAGTTGCTGAAAACTGTATTGGAAATGTTGTGGTTTCGACGATTTTCCGAAACCAATCTGGTCGGGTACAATCACCCGGAATCCGTTTCGCACCAATTCGCTGATTGTGGTTTGCCAATAGGCTCCGTTGAAGTTTTTGCCATGCAGCAGCACAATGTTTTTGTGGTTTGGCTTTTCGGGCTGAATGTCCATGTAAGCCATTTTCAGATCCTGATTCTGAACATGCAAATTCAGGAAATGTACTTCATACGGGTAGTTGACCGTGCTTAGGTTGATGTCCAGATTTTGAAGGTTGCTGTTTTGAGCCTGCACCTGCAGGATTCCAACCAGTAGAATTAGTAGTAATATTTTCGTTTTCATGCGTTTTGCTTTATGATTCATAAACGCACGACTAGCCGAAAGGTTGAAACGATTCAGAAATACTTTATAGGTAAAGATGTAAATCTTTGTGATTTCGAATTACTTTCTGGTCCTCAGATTCCTGAAATTGAGACAGGTAATCATACAAAACCGTTTCTATTCCCAACGCTTTGGCGTGTAAAATCTCTGAGTTGAGATCATCGCCAACAACCAACACATCATCGACACTGAAGTTGTAGTCGGCCAGTATTTTCTCAAAGAGGTCGCGTTTGGTTAACCCCGATTTGTCGGGGTCAATTATAAATATAGCTTCAAAGTCGTTTTCGATGCCGAGCTGACGAATTTTGCTGTGCTGCATTTGGGTATAGCCGGTAGTTACTAAAAACCTTTTGCAAGGAATCGTCAAAAGCGTTTCGTAACCTTCAAATGGTTGCATTTTTTCGTCGTAGGTCAGGTTGGCCAGCAGCTTAAAACAATCCGCTTTCAGGCTTTCACTAAACGAAAATTCATCAGCAATAAACTGAAATGGCCGTCTCATGATTTCGAACCTGATTTGTTCGAACTGGCCTGTGTATTCGCCGCTTTCAAGAATAATCAAAAACAGCGATTCGAAAAGCCGATCCCCAATGGAACTGACCGGATAAATGGTATTATCTAAATCTAATATGATTGCCTTTTTTCTTATTACTTCTTGTTTGATCATTTTCCCTCCTCAATATTTTACAGGCTGTTTCGATGCTTTCTTCAATTGACTGAATATTATTTCATAGAAATCTTATTTGCTCCGGATAAAATAAGGAATGCGGTCCAGTGGGACCTCGAGTGTGTAGGTTTTGCCGCCTTTGTAGGTTTTACCGGCATCGTCAATCCAATTGCCTTTGGGTAAAACCACGGTGCGGCTTGTTCCGTCTTGGTAAACCGGAGCAACCAGCATGTTTTCGCCGAGCATAAATTGATCGTTCACCATTTCAAAACCCTGATTCGGGAAACGATATTCCATCGAACTGACAATGAGTTCGCCGGTTTTAGCTGACTGTGCGGCCAGTTCTAAAATTAACGGTGTAAATTTTTGCCGGATTTTTGCTGCTTTTTTTACGGCATCGAGGTGTACTGCATCCAGAATGCGCCACGGAGCTACCGAAAACTGCATCATGGGCATCAAGGCATGTATTTGTGCGGAGCGAACCACCAAATTCTGGTTAAGTGTTTTGGCATTCTGGAAACTGAGGTATTCGCCGCCGCCAATCATGTCGGGGCACGAAAAAGTGTAACCAGCCAATCCTTCAGCAAGCATGAGCGGAATCAAATTTCCAACGTCAGTCCAGTTGTGGCTCTTGTCGCGCAGGCGCTGAACCAGCGGTTGTCCGGCCATTTTCCAACAGGCACGGTATTCGTTTAACGGGAACCGAAGTCCGATTTGTGCATACAATTCGCATTGGCGGTTGGGCGACGACGGAATCATGGGCAGCGCATCAGTCGAATAAAACTCCATATCACCGGCATCAAGTTTAAAACCATCCACGCCCAAATCGGTCACCAGCGCGTCGAGCTGTTCGTTGAACCAGCTGACTGCGGTTGGATTGGTGAAATCGAGCAGCGCCGAATAACCATTCCACCACTTAATCATAGCCGGATCAGTGGCTTTTTCCCAGGTTGGTTTATCAGCAGTTTTCTGCATCAGGAACCCTTTACCTTTCATGATTTTCCGGACAATCACCGCCTGATCGGCACTGACAAAAGGGCAAACCCAAACCATTACCTTAAAACCCATTTGGTGCAGCTGGTCAATCATTTGTTTGGGATTTGGGAATCGTCCGGGATGGAAAACCCATTTGCCGTAATCTTCCTGCCAGGTGTCGTCGATCATTAATACGCCCGGCTCAAAACCATTGTCGAGAATGGCCTTTGCGTATTTCAGCACATCGGCCTGATTCTGGTTGTAAGTCAGTTCAATCCAGGTGTTGTATTGTGGTTTCGAAAATAACAGTTTTTCGGGCATTTTTCCTGAAGCAGGAAAGAAGTTCTTTGAAGCATATGCACGGGCTTCAGCAAGGCTGCTTCCGGCATGTGCGAATTTAATTTCGCTCGTGGCATTTGAAATGATAATCCGGTCGTTCTGAACTTCAAAAGCGAACGGTTCTTCGCTCCAGACCCAAAGACCTTTGTTACCGAGCAACAGCGGCTGAGCCTGGTTGTATCCATTATTCGCGTAGAAATCGAAATGATATCCGGCATCGAATGGCATTTTAGCTCCATCGTCGACGAATCCAGACCATACTTTTTCGCCCGGAAGCAGATTGATATTCAGGCTGGCCTGGCTGAACACCAAATTTGAGATCAGTATAAAAAGAGGAAAGATTTTTAGTTTCATGGGTTATGGTTTAGGTTTACCAAATATACAAACATTATCAAATGCTGGCTGATGGATTTGATGTTTTGAAAATCTGCTGAAGATTTTTTTGAAAAAGAATAAACCCGGTTTTATAAATGGAATTTCTTGTTTCCGATTAATGCTTGATAAAAAAAGGAACAACCCTTTCGGATCATTCCCTTTTATACATTTTTTCAAAATCTGTTTTTAAAGTTCGCGGATCTTGATGTTGCGGAACCAAACCGGGTATCCGTGATCCTGAAGGCCAATATAGCCGTCTTTCGAAATTCCTTCGGTCCAGCCCGGAAAATCTTTGAATTTACTTTTGGCAACCATGGCATCCCATTCCGGAGTCCACAACGTATATGAAACTACTTTCACGCCGTTTTGCGTATGTGTAACCTGGCCGTCTTTCACCTTGATTACAATGGTGTTCCATTGACCTGCAGGATGAACTGTTTTTGGATCGGCAGGAAGGATGTCGTACAACGAACCTGCCAGGTGGCTGTCAATTTTGTTGTCGGTAGCATCCACATTATCGAGTACCTGAATTTCAGGAGCAGCATAATAAATAGGCTTGCCCGGTACTTCGCGTACATTGTAGAAAATTCCTGAATTGGCCATTTTACTGGCTTTCCAGTCGATTGATAGTTCGAAGTTTTTAAATTTCTTTACAGAATAAAGAATGTCGCCATCAGCGCCTTGTCCGGGCTTTTTATCAGTACCGGTGAATACTTTCATGGCATCTTCTTCAAGTACCCAGTTAGCAGGCATTGCTTTGCCATTGCACTGCCGCCATCCGTCGAAATTTTTACCGTTAAACAAAAGTTTCCAGCCTTCTTTTTGCTCTTTTTTCGAAAGACTGTTCACGGTTTGTGAAAACCCGGGAAGTGCTATCAAAAGCGCAATGGCTATTGATAAAGTCATAAAAATGTTTCTCTTCATGATGCGATTTTTTGAATGACCCACATGTGAGTCGAGTTGATTTAGTGTTTAGAATTATATGCCAAAAATAAGGATTTGCAATGGCAATCCGAATAAGGTTTAATAAAATTGATGATTATATCGAGGAAATAAGTTGAACTCCCGGATTGAGAAACTGTTTAAATTTCAATTAAAACTATATTGAACCCACTTCGGTGTTCCATTTTATTCTATTCATTTGCCTCCGGTTTCACCGGAGGTTATTCAGATTCAAGTCCTTCGGACTTTTGGTCTTTGGAAATCCTGAAAGGATTTAATTTGAATAACCGTGGGTGTTAACCCACGGAAAATGAGACCAATGAAAAGACAACCCTGAAAGGGTTGAATTACTTCGGGAATAAGTCAAACTAAATTTAAACAGTCTCTGAATGTACAAAATGTGAATTTTGCCATTCACTATTTGAAAATGGCGACTTCCTTTTCTCCGTTCGATTTGATGTAGCCACGAAACATTCCTTCTGTGTTAAATTCCATGGCGATGTTCCCATTTTTATCGAGCCCAATTACTCCACCAGTGCCTCTAAGTTTGGTTAGTTTGCCCACTTCTTCCCGGCAAGCTTCCTGAACCGACAATTTTTTGTACTCCATCAGGGCTGAAATATCTCTGGAAAATCCCAGCCTGATGTAATATTCACCATGACCAGTGCACGAAAAGCCGCCTGTTTCATTGTTGGCATATGTCCCGGCGCCTATGATGGGCGAGTCGCCAATGCGGCCGTATTTTTTATTTGTCATTCCACCTGTTGAGGTTCCGGCAGCAATGTTTCCATAGCTGTCGAGTGCCACGCAACCAACCGTTCCATGTTTATCGTTTATTGTTGCTTCCCGTTCCTGTTTTAACAACTCCTGAAGTGATTGCTGCCTTTTTTCGGTGTAAAAATAGCTGTTGTCAACTGGTGTAAAACCTTGCTCTTTCGCAAATTGCGATGCTCCCAATCCATTAAGTAACACGTGTTCCGACTTTTCCATCACGGCGCGGGCCACTCTGATCGGATTTTTAATGTCCCGAACAGCCGCAATTGCACCGGCTTTCAGCGTTTGGCCTTCCATCACCGAAGCGTCCAGTTCAACCAATCCGTCGTGCGTAAAAACAGCTCCCTTTCCAGCATTAAAAAGTGGCGAGTCTTCCATGATTACGATTGCTTTTTCAACTGCGTCCATACTCGTTCCTCCATGCGAAAGTACCGAATCGCCAACTGAAAGAGCCCGATTTAATACGTTGAGATACTCGGACTGAATTTCAGGAGTCATGCTTTTCTGATCCATTACACCTGCTCCTCCATGAATAACCAGGGCATATTTTACGGCAGGCTGGGCCAAAATGATTGATGTTGAGAGGGATAAGACGAAGCAAATAATCAGGTATTTCATGTTTCACTATGGTTGAGGATCAATTTATTTTATGCTGTTTCAAAGCTAAACAAAATCGCTGAGATTGATTTGCCGTTTCGCATGGTGACCATTGAATAATGGTTTCTATCCCGGGATGAAACACCATTAAATTGAAATTAACTCTTAACTAGCTTTGTTAATACTTTTGTTTATGAATTGGGCTGAAACTTAAAACAAAATCTCGGATTACCTGTTTTATGTGCAAATGATTTTAGGGAAGGCTTATTAAATTCGAACTATGACAGTTTATTCAATAAAAGATCTGGAACATTTATCCGGTATAAAAGCTCACACCATTCGCATTTGGGAAAAACGATATGCGTTGCTCGATCCAAACCGAACTGATACCAATATCAGGTCGTATTCGGATCATGATGTCAGGCGGATTTTGAATGTGGCTATGTTAGTCAAAAACGGATATAAAATTTCGAGTGTCGCCTCATTTGATGAGGAGAAGCTTCAGAATGAGGTTATTCGGATAAATCGGAATGCAAACGACCCGGATAAAGACATCGACCAGTTACTGTTTCACACGGTCAATCTGGATACCTTCGGTTTTGAGGCAATGGTTAATAAAATAATTGGGGAGTTGGGCTTTTCAAAGACAATTCAGCAAGTGATTTTTCCCTTTTTTGAAAGGATTGGAATTTTATGGCAGGCTGGTTCGATATTTACCGCACACGAACATTTCGTTTCAAATCTTATACGTAACCGCCTGATTGGGGAAACTGCTAAATTCGTAAACAAGGAAGCATCGAAATCGGCATTGTTTTTTCTTCGGGAAAATGAATGGCATGAGCTAGGATTGTTGTACTTCAATTTTCTGGCGGCACAAGCTGGGTTCCGGTGTGTTTACCTCGGACAAAGCCTGCCATTCGAAGACTTAGCAAACCTGCTGACGGCCAATAAATATGATTTTGTGTGTACTTCATTTGTTCATGCTATTGAAAAGCCGGAATTGGAGTTGTATCTGGCCAATTTATCGCTGGTATTTAATCAAGATAAAATTTTAATTGCAGGCCGTCAAATCGCTATTCATAAACCTAAACTTCCTTCAAATGTGCTGGTTGTTAAAAATAGTAATGATTTTATACGGAGAATTTCGGGATAGTTTTTCGACTATTGAATGATGAAATAGATCGCAAAAAAGTGCAATATACTGCCGGCTAAAACAAATAAATGCCATATTCCGTGGCTGTACGGAAGTTTCCTCCACATATAGAAAATGACTCCAATCGAATAAGCAATGCCGCCCAAAATCAGGAAGGTTAGACTGATCGACGGCAACTTCTGATAGATTTGATTCCCAGCCAGGACAAACATCCAACCCATGATCAGGTAAATGGCTACCATCAATTTCCTGAAGCGGTGAACGTAAATCGATCGGATAATGGCGCCAACCAATGCAACAGTCCAAATTATCCCGAACAAAGTCCATCCCCAAACACCTCGCAGCGAAGTGAGTAGTATGGGAGTGTATGTTCCGGCAATCAGTAAAAAGATAGAAATGTGATCGAAACGAGCAAAAAGGTTCTTTAACTTCTGGCTCGAAAAACTGTGGTAAAGTGTTGATGACAAGTAGAGTAGAATCAGAGTGCTTCCGTAAATCGAAAAACTGACCAAATGCCAGATGTCACCCGATCTTCCGGCAACAATAATTAATACAATTAACGCTACAATACTTAATAGCGCCCCTATTCCGTGGGTGATGCTGTTTACGATTTCTTCGCCTGTGCTGAGCTGCCGTCTGTATGGTTCTGCTGACTGTGTATTCATTTTAAAGATTACTTTTTTCAATAAACGACCAATCAACGAATTTGTTCTGAAAATGCTGTTATCAAAAGGTTAATTGGAAAGTTTGAATATTTGAAAATGGATGGCATAATTGTTAGTCATTTTGCATTATCAACAACTCATAACTCAATATTTATAACTCATAACTTTTATCAGACGTTTGTTCTTTTATCAATGAGGTACGAATTCCGATCGGTAGAATTCCGAACATTCAGTTCGGCTAGAAAGCCGGCCAGAAAAAGTTGTGTCCCGATAATCATAGCCGTTAGCGCGAGATAAAAATAAGGGCTTTCGGTAATCCTGGGAGCCCGTTGGTTATGCAGGGTAAGAATGATTTTTTGCGAACCTTCCCAAATTGCAGCGGCCAAACCAAGGATAAACATCAATGTGCCAAATACACCAAAAAAGTGCATCGGGCGCTTGCTGAACTTCGAAATAAAAATGACCGAAAGCAAATCGAGCGGGCCGCGAATAAAGCGCTCCATGCCAAATTTGGTGACTCCAAATTTGCGTTCCTGATGTTGAACTACCTTTTCGCCAATGCGTTTAAATCCGGCCCATTTGGCCAGAACGGGTATGTACCGGTGCATGTCGCCATACACTTCAATGCTTTTAACTACTTGTTTCCGGTAGGCTTTCAGTCCGCAGTTGAAATCATGGAGTTTGATCCCGGTCATTCGTCGGGCAGTCCAGTTGTAGAATTTACTCGGAAGGTTTTTCGATAGAATCGGGTCGTAGCGTTTTTTCTTCCAACCCGATACCATGTCGTACTTTTCTTCGGTAATCATGCGGTAAAGTTCCGGAATTTCATCCGGACTGTCCTGAAGGTCGGCGTCCATGGTAATCACAACATTCCCTTCAGCTTGTTCAAATCCGCAATACAAACCGGCTGATTTCCCGTAGTTTCTCCTGAATTTTATTCCTTTAATGCATGTGTTTTGCAGACAGAGCTGTTCAATAAGTTCCCATGAATCGTCGGTGCTGCCATCGTCAATTAAAATAATCTCATACGAAAAGCGGTTGGCTTCCATCACGCGGTCAATCCACGACGTTAATTCAGGAAGTGATTCTACTTCATTAAAAAGTGGTACAACTACGGAAATATCCATTATTTTCTATTCTTCTGTTTTTACATCTTCCATTGCTTCGTCAAAAGCATCTTCACCCTTCACATTCTTTTTTACAATGGCCGAACTAATCAACGACATAATCGCTCCACCAATAATTCCTCCCTGAAGACTTGAAACCAAAGTTTCCATTGGAGATGGAATTCCTTTTTGCTCAAATTTCACCATAGCTGAATCAATCTGATCCTGAGATAAACCTTGATTCGATAACATCTGGTAGGTTTTATCCTGAATCATCGTCATTACCCGGTGCATGTAATCAGGATCGATGTATTTATTCAAAATATAACTATAGAGGGCACTTATGACAGAACTAAAAACAACAAGCAATACGCCAAACGTGAATGCTTGTCCAAATGTAATTTTTCCATCAAACAGCGTATCACGATATTTTTTAGTGAAATAAACTAAAAGAAAGGCTAACAGGCCAAATTGAAACACTCCGATGAGAGCTGAGCCAAAGAGTCCCAAATGTTCGATAAGACTTGTTGCCCAAATGAACAGTGATATAACGATACTAATTCCGGCAAGATAAATTCCATAAGTCATGGTTAACTTCATCCTGGTTGTTTGATGTTCTTCCATTGTGCGTTTTTGATTAGTGATTAACAAATATATTTGATTTTATCGATAGCACTATTATTTGCGACTAATTTAAAACTTAAAAACAAAAGTTTAATTTTTTTTGCGTCAATACTGAATTGAGCGTTAAAGGATTAGTTTGTTCCATTAAAAAAAAATTACAGGCAGCCCTTGATTTCATTTGGAGGCAAGGCTTTTTTTCATACTTTTGCGCCGGGTAAGTCCTGTACGACTAGCTCCTGTTGAATTCCCCCAGGGTCGGAAGGCAGCAAGGGTAAATGGTTGAGCGGTGCGATGCAGGTAGCTTACCCACTTTTTATGCCGAATTAGCTCAGTTGGCCAGAGCACGTGATTTGTAATCTCGGGGTCCACAGTTCGAATCTGTGATTCGGCTCATTAATGAAGTTCTTAAAGTATTGGGGAGATACCAAAGTGGCCAACTGGGTCTGACTGTAACTCAGATGACGTACGTCTTCGTAGGTTCGAATCCTGCTCTCCCCACAAACAAAAGTTGACAGTTTACAGTGACAGTTTACAGTTAGGAATGCATTTCAAAATTGAATACTGAGACTGAAAACTGAAATGCGGGAGTAGCTCAGCTGATAGAGCATTAGCCTTCCAAGCTAAGGGTCGCGAGTTTGAATCTCGTCTCCCGCTCAAAAGAAAAGCATCAGGAAACTGGTGCTTTTTTATTTCCGTGTATTCGAAATAATCAAAAAAAATCAAATAAATAAAACTGAGCATTAGCCTTTCAAGCTAAGTGTCGCGAGTTTCCTGCCCGCCAGGCTTGTCAGGCGGGGAATCTCGTCTCCCGCTCAAAAAAGTGTTCAGAAATGGACACTTTTTTTGTTTTATACCATTTTACTTTCCTTCAAACATCATCGAATTTTAGTTTGAATAGTATATACCAGAATTATTCAGACAGATTTCCAATATTCTTATCTATTCACACGGGTTGTATTACTTAAGTTTTTGTAAATAAGTATTTTATGATAATTTGTGTCGGTTTTATTTGTGTAATTTATTGAACTTAAGCTAAAAATATACGAGCTAAATGCTTAATGAAATGTCTGAATAGTATCATATTTTATCCGAATAGTATTAACCTATCGATCTGTTTTGTTTTTATTTTGTAGTGCTGATTGTCAGTTGAATGGAATAGAAGAAAATCAAAATAGTTTAATCATGGCATCGAATTTCAAAAAGAAGGTTCACAAGCTGCTCGACAAGCACGAAGAATTATTGTCGGCTAAAAACAAAAAAGTTAAAAATGGCAATGGCGTTTTCGATCGATATAAAAACCCGATTCTGACGGCCGCCCATACTCCGGTAATCTGGCGTTACGATTTGGACGAACAAACCAATCCATTTCTGATGGAACGCATCGGCATGAATGCGACCATGAATTCGGGAGCCATGAAATGGAACGACAAATACATTCTGGTGGTGCGTGTGGAAGGCGTCGATCGTAAATCGTTCTTCGCCATTGCCGAAAGCCCCAATGGAATCGATAATTTCCGATTTTTGGATTTCCCGGTAACTATTCCTGAAACCGATATTCAGGACACCAATGTTTACGACATGCGTTTAACGGCTCACGAAGATGGCTGGATTTACGGGGTTTTCTGCTCCGAACGTAAAGATCCGAATGCTGCGCCGGGCGATTTGTCGTCGGCTGTTGCTGCTGCCGGAATTGTTCGAACCAAAGATTTATTGACATGGGAACGTCTTCCGGATTTGAAAACAAAAAGTCAGCAGCGCAATGTGGTGCTTCACAACGAATTTGTTGACGGTAAATATGCGCTGTACACCCGTCCGCAGGATGGTTTTATTGATGCCGGAAGTGGCGGTGGCATTGGCTGGGCGCTGATTGACGACATGACCAATGCTGAAATCAAGGAAGAAAAAATCATCAATTTCAGGTATTACCATACCATCAAAGAAGTGAAAAATGGCGAAGGACCGCACCCAATCAAAACCGAAAAGGGCTGGTTGCATCTGGCGCATGGCGTTCGTGGTTGTGCCGCCGGATTGCGCTACGTGATTTATTTGTACATGACAGCTTTGGAAGATCCTTCGAAACTGATTGCCGAGCCAGCCGGGCATTTAATGGGGCCGATTGGCGAAGAACGCATCGGTGATGTATCGAACGTGCTTTTCACCAATGGTTGGATTGCCGATGAAGACGGAACCGTATTTCTTTATTACGCTTCGTCCGATACCCGCATGCACGTGGCAACTTCAACTGTCGATAAGTTGGTCGATTATTGCCTGAATTCGCCTGCTGATGGTTACCGCTCGGCCGCTTCAGTAGAAACCCTGAAAACACAGATTAGTAAGAACCTGGAAATTCTGGGGAAAAAGTAGTTTCGTGATGCGGGTTTCGAGTTGCGGGTAAAAACTCGTAACATGGAACGCTCAACATTTTAAAATTCAACCTAACTAAAAAGATACTCATACAATGACAATTCAAAAGCTAAACCTGAAGGAAAAAATCGGTTATGGTTTTGGCGATGCCGCTTCGTCGATGTTCTGGAAACTTTTCTCGATGTACCTGATGTTTTTTTACACCGATATTTTTGGCATTTCGGCGGTTGTAGTCGGAACCATGTTCTTGGTTACCCGAATCTGGGACGCGGCTTTCGATCCATTTGTCGGAATTCTGGCCGACCGCACAGAAACCAAATGGGGTAAGTTCAGACCATATCTGCTTTGGGTTATGGTTCCTTTCGGGATTATGGGCGTAATTACTTTTTCTACTCCTGATTTCGGAATGACCGGAAAGATTATTTATGCTTACATTACCTATTCGTTAATGATGATGGTCTATTCCCTGATCAATGTTCCATATGCTTCGCTAATGGGAGTGATGTCGTCAGATGGAAAAGAACGAACCAGTTTGGCTACTTTTCGTTTCATTTTTGCTTTTGGAGGAAGTTTACTCGTATTGGCATTGGCCAAACCGCTCTCCGATATTTTCAGTAACATGGGCGGCGGAGTGCCTAATTTGCAGTTTGGTTGGCAAATGGCAACTGTCGTATTTGCAATTATAGCCACCATTTTCTTTTGGTTTACTTTTTCGTGGACTCGTGAGCGAGTTAAGCCAATTACTGAAAAAACTTCGCTGAAGCACGATTTGAAAGACCTTTGGGTGAACCGTCCCTGGTTTATTTTGCTGGGAGCTGGTATTGCTTCCATCTTTTTTAATTCAATCCGCGATGGAGCAGCGATGTATTATTTTACCTATTACATCCCAAAACAGGAAGCCTTTCAGATGACCCTATTCGGATCGAAAATCGATTCTATCAGCAGTTTCTATTTTGTACTCGGACAAGCTGCAAATATTGTTGGTGTTGTGTTGGCTATTCCGGTTTCGAACTGGCTGGGCAAGAAAAATACTTTCCTATCGGCCATGCTTCTGGCTACTGTCTTCAGTTTTTACTTTTATTTTATCGATAAAAACAATACGACCTTAATTTTCGTGATGCAGTTTCTGATCAGTATTTGCGCCGGAATTACCTTCCCACTGATTTGGTCGATGTATGCAGATGCGGCCGATTATTCGGAATGGAAAACCAAGCGCCGTGCTACCGGACTTGTGTTCTCAGCTTCGTCGATGTCGCAAAAATTCGGTTGGACAATTGGAGGAGCGCTGGTTGGCTGGTTACTTGGGTTTTACGGATTTCAGGCGAACGTGGCGCAAACCGAAACTGCACAAAACGGCATCCGCATGATGTTGAGTTTCTATCCGGCAATCGGAACCTTGCTGGGAGTTGGCTTTATGCTCATTTATCCGTTAAGTGAAAAAAAGATGGAGCAAATCAGTGGTGATCTGGCTGCATTGAGAGGGAAGAAGGAATAATACTCGTCCTTTTGCTTTAGGCAAAGGGGAGCTAAAAATCAATAAAATCATGACAATACAAAAACTCAAAACTGAAGTTCGCGACGAACTTATTCACAATATTCTGCCTTTCTGGTCAGAAAAAATGATCGATACCAAAAACGGTGGTTTTTATGGGCAAATCAAAGGCGATGGTCAGCTTGTTCCTGAAGCGGATAAAGGCGGAATTCTGAATGCCCGTATCCTCTGGTCGTTTTCTTCAGCATACCTTCAGGAGAAAAATCCACTTTATCTTGAAATGGCTAACCGGGCGAAAGACTATATTCTGAACCATTTTTTCGATCAGGAATTTGGCGGAACCTATTGGATGGTTTCCTATGATGGAAAGCCTGTCGATACCAAAAAACAGATTTATTCGCAGGCATTCTTCACCTACGCGTTTACCGAACATTACCGCGCTTCTGGTGACGAATCGAGCCTTCAGACGGCCATTGATCTTTTCCGGATCATTGAAAAGCGCAGTTTCGATCTGGAATTGAACGGCTATTTTGAAGCTTATAGCCGCGACTGGAAGTTGCTTGAAGACTTGCGGTTGAGTGAAAAAGATGAGAACGAAAAGAAAACCATGAATACCCATTTGCACATTCTGGAAGCCTATACAAACCTGTACAGGGTTTGGAAAGACGAAGAATTAGCAAAACAATTGCGTAATCTGATCCTGATTTTTATTAAAAAGATTGTGAATCCTGCAACCAACCATCTGGATTTGTTTTTCGACGAATGCTGGACTACAAAATCAACGATTGTATCGTTTGGTCACGATATTGAAGCTTCGTGGCTGATCGATGAAGCTGCCCGTGTGCTTGGTGATGCCGAATTATTGGCTAGAGTTCAGCCAATCTGTATTAAAGTGGCAGAGGCTGCCTGTAAAGATGGATTGTGTGCCGATGGAAGTATGGTGTACGAACTGGATAAAGGTCATTTGGAAACCGACCGGCATTGGTGGGTTCAATCGGAAGCAGTCGTTGGTTTTCTGAATGCTTTTGAGCTAACGCATGATCAGGAATGGCTCGGAAAGGCCGAGAAATGCTGGAATTATATTTCAGAAAATCTCGTTGATCAGGCAGGAGGGGAGTGGTTCTGGAGCATTTCCGAAGATCGAATTCCAAACCGAAACGGCGATAAGGCTGGTTTCTGGAAATGCCCCTACCACAACAGCCGCATGTGCCTCGAAGTGATGGCAAGATCGTTTTAGGAGACCGAAGTCAGGAGACCGAAGTCGGGAGAACTGCTCCCCGTGTAGCTCTCCCTGAGTAGCGAAGCGTATCGAAGGGTTAGTATCCCAACTCTTTTCCTTTTTGGATAGCCGGTATCCCAAATTGCATCCATGATGGCATGGTTTCATCTTTCAGGTAATGATCGAAAAACTGTTTCATGCGGATTGTTAAATCCATCCGGTTGGCCCAGCTTTCGGCTTTCAGGTTGTGCTCTTCATTGTTGTAGGTAAGCATCCATACCGGTTTGTTAAGGCGGCGCATGGCTGTAAAAAGCTCGATACCCTGGTACCATGGCACAGCTCCGTCGTTGTCGTTATGCATGATCAGCAATGGAGTATTTATCTTTGGCACATAAAACAATGGTGAGTTTTCGATGTATTGTAAAGGTTTGTCCCACAACGTTCCACCTATACGGCTTTGAGAGTTTTCGTATTGATGCATTCGCGATATTCCTGATTCCCATCGAATTCCACCGTATGCGCTTGTCATATTACTGACGGGTGCGCCAGCAGAAGCGGCTGCATACATGTTGGTCTGTGTAATCAGCCAGGCTGTTTGGT
Organism: Prolixibacteraceae bacterium; assembly: GCA_028683385.1. GTDB lineage: Bacteria > Bacteroidota > Bacteroidia > Bacteroidales > Prolixibacteraceae > Aquipluma. The sequence goes on from JAQUIJ010000005.1 coordinate 185,617, forward strand.
AACCGCCCCAACTTTGTCCCTGAATTCCAATTTTTTTGCGGTCAATAAACGGAAACATGTTGCTGACAAACTGAGTTCCGCTTACAACAGCATCAAATGCTGACTGTCCCGGATATCCTTCCTCGTAAGTAATGTCAGGAATAAAAACGATGTAATCGTTACTGGTGAAATAGGTGCGGTTAACGGTTGAACGAGTTGGCGCCGGTGCTGTGTAAACGTGCAAATTATCAGCATTTCGCTCGTAAAAGTACACTACCATCGGGTATTTTTTCTCCGGATCGATGGTTTCAGGAAAATACAAAAGTCCTTCAAGTTGCTTTCCGGAGAATGAAGTCCAGTGGACTAACCTTACTCCAGGCCAAACAAATTGCTTTTGCTGCGGGTTTGCATCCGAAAGTTGATGCTTGCGCTCGAAAGTCGTAGGTGCCGTCCATACTGCCGGTGATTCGTTTACATCTTCACGGGTCCAAATCAGGGCATCGGCCTTTTTTGCTTTTTTTAGGTTTTCAAAACGAAAATCTTCCATGATCAGTAATCGCGGATCCGTATAGTTACGCAAATCGGCATTAAAGTAGCCATCCGACTTATTGCGTTCGTCAAATGCGCTGACGATAATTGGTTTGCTGGTATCAATAAATTCTTCTTCAGGATCAAGTTTTTCGTACCTCAACCGGAGCGAATTTTTCCTTCCATAGTTGTGTGTTGCACTTACCGGAACTTTACTTCCTTCCAGATCGATCCGCCAGATATCATATCGGTCGTAGATGAAAACAGATTTATCGTTTTCCGACCAGCCAGCTATTCCATATGGATTAGGGTCGCCAGGCATGTCCCAGCGTTCGTCGCAATACGAAACATGAACATGTTTGGTCAGGTTGTTGATTTCCATTGAGTTTACATCGGTTGAGCGGGAATAATAGCACGAATCTGATGGGTCGTACCAGAGGACGAAATTGCCACCTGGCGATAGCGCGACCAACGATTTATCCTGAACAACACGTCGTTTAATACCGGTTTCAATATCAATCAGGTAAAAGTCTGCATTTGATTTGCCAGTCCACGATGACTGAAGCTTATAAGGTGTGGGATCAATACCAAGGGCAATACGTCCGTTCCCTTTTTGTATGGTTCTGATATCCCTGATTTCCGGATCAGCCAACTGGGTAAATTTATCTTTGTCGATCAGGTAAACCGCTTTATAACTACGTTTTTTTTCTTTTTCGAGGTTGATTTTTTGTTCTGGCTGCAATTCTTTGTCCTGCCAGCTCCAGATGTCCAATATGGGTTTTTCGTCTTCCAGAAGTGTATCTTTGGGTTCAACCCTTGGTTTACGGTTGGTTCCAAAATAAAGCAATTGGCCATTGTCAGAAAACGAAAGATCGCCAAATTCGCTGGGCGACCAATCTAATGGAAGCCCCAACTGATTGGGCGAAACAACAGCTTTGGGTTCGCCGGTTGTCAGTGTTCCGTAGTACAAACTATATGCTTTCTCTTTGGTGGTGTCTGCAGAAAATACGAATCCAAATTTTCCTCCTTGCTGATCGGAAGCAATTTTTTTCGCTGTTCCCAGACGATCGAAAATCAAATTCGTTTTGCGGGTTTTGGTATCAAAAGTCAGCACTTCAGCGCGGTCGAGCGAGTCTTTGGTTTGGCGGATAAACGTTATGCTGTGTCCCAGCGGAGCATAATAATATTCGCTAATGTTTTGGAAACAAACCGTATCACCCGTTTCGGCATTAAACAAAACTAACTGGCTCTTTTGATCAGCCTGATCATCATTTTTCTTTGTTTTCGGCTCATTTTCCTTCTTTTCCCCTTCCTTTTTGGTTTTCTTCATGTCAGTAGTAAAAGCAACCCATTGGGCATTTTCTTTTGGGAGAGAAAACTGCTTCAAATTCGGGAATGCATAAACCTTATGATGTTTAAAGACCAAAATACCAATACTGTCCTTTGGCATGAGCTCTTTCTTTACCTTTTTCTTTTTGGCATTCCTTGTCGAATCAGCCGGTTGCTTGATTTTATACACGATAAAATTCGATTCAGGAGAAAAACTGGCGGAATAGCCTCTTGCCAGCAGATCCTCTTTTTTCGAATCAATTGTCTTCAAAACTAAATTGCCATCGCCTTTTTGTGGGTTGATTTCGAAGGCCGTATACTTGCCATCGCTTGAAATAATAGGGTTGTTGATCACTTTCCATGCCGCAAAATCGTTGGTAGTAAGCGGTTTTTTGTTGGTTACCTGGGCATTCAGGATTGGCAGAAAGCTTAATGAAAAAATCAAAAGCAAAGAGCAGGCTCGTTTCATATGGAGGATATCATTATTGTTCTCAAAGATAATGTTTGATTTGCTGTTAAAATAGCAATAGCTATCTATAAAACAGCCGAAACAAGTTTTACCATTAAGGGAAGAACAAAAATTTGTCATGTAAAACAAAAGGCGACCGTTTGGAGTGATCGCCTTTAAATTTGAATTTTGATTTGTCTATTTCAGAAGTGGAAGCTTAAATTCAATTGGTATAGTATAACTAACATCAACCTTAAGTGATCCAAATTTTCCTCGAAAGTATTGTTCTCCAGGCTTCCAGTCAGGAATTGAACTAACAACTCGAATGGCCTCTGAATCGAGAATTGGGTGAATTCCCCTTGCTATCCTAACCTGTTTGACCTTACCCATTTTTGTGATTATGAAATGGACATATACTTTACCCGTGAGGCTATCTTTTAAGGCCTCTTCAGGATATTTTATAGTATTTTTAATAAAAGTGCGTAAAGCAACAACTCCTCCTGGAAATTCGGGCATACTTTCATATTCCCGCCATTCTTCGATAGGTTTAAATTTGACCTCTATTATTCCATTAATTGCCTTTTCTCCATATTTAACGGTAGCAGAGTCTCCAGCAATTACATCCATCCATTCCATTTCATTAGTACAAATGTTATTGGGGTTTTGGTCGGGGCATATATGGTCATCGAATACCAAGAGAGGAGAAGAGGACTTTCCATTCGCTGAAACATTCTGATTATTAACTCTAATTTGTAAAGTATCAGGAGGGTTGGAATGAGATTTTGTTGTGTCGAATAATGAAACCTCAATAATGGAATTGTGCTCGTTGGTTTTAAATTGTTTGGTTAAACGATAGTCATTGATAATATTTATTTTTTCGATGTCAGTTGGTTTAACTTTTCTTAGAACCTCATGGCTTGCTTGTTGGCCGTTGATGAGTACAATTCCTTCGCCAGAATTGCTTTTGTTTTTTTTAAGTTTATTATTTTGTCCATCTGAGAATAATGGAACAAAAAAACATACTGATATCACAGCCAGAAAAAATAAAGTGGCGGTATGAGATGTAAAACGCCGCTGTAAGCGAAGCTTGATTTTTTGTGAGTCCATGGGCATCCGTTGTTAGTCGATAAGGTGTGGTTTTAATCTCTAAATTTTATTATAACAGCTTCAATAATTGAACCAAAAACAAAGGCGATCGTTTGGAGTGATCGCCTTTGTTTGCTGAGAATTCTGCTTTACTTTTTGATTGAAGAATTTGTTCCTGCTGATTTTGGTCGGTCCGGCAATCCTAACTTTTGTTTAACCAATGGTGAAATATCAGTGCTTGCCTCGTCGTAATAAATAACACCGCCTTGCGCCAGATCAAGAATATAAGTAAATCCGTTCGATTTTGCGACTTCGGCAATGGCTTTGTTTGCTTTGTCGATAACTGGCTTGTAAAGGCTAACTCTTTGCGATTGCAACTCTTGTTCTGCTGTTTGTTGAAACTGTTGAATCCGTTGCTCAATTTCCTGTAATTCGGAAGTTTTTGTCTGTCGAATAAGCTCTGAATAGGATTCACGTTTACTCATAAAGTCTTTATACTTATTTCCATATTCATTTTGCATGGTCTGGAATTGATCTTGCAAATCTTTGGCAACTTTCTCTATTTTTACTTGAGCGCTGTCGTTTTCAGGCATTGCCTGTATTAAATCCTGTGAATTGATATGTCCAATTTTTAGTGTTGCTTGAGCAAATGCAATTGTAGTAAAAGCCAGTACCGCGATTGTCAGGAATACTTTTTTCATTTTGTTTACGATTTAGTTTAACTTATAAATATTATCAAGTATCACTAAAGGTAAAGCAACAATTTGTAATGTTATTTATTATGTAATATTTTTTAACTAAGATTAAGATATTTAAAGGATTGCCTCTCTGATTTGTGACTCATCATATGGCTTTTTTCAAAAGCAAAGGCGACCGTTGCTGATCGCCTTTGCTTTTCCAGTTTATTTCTTTTCTCTTAATTTTTCCTTGCTTTTAGGATGGTAATCGGCTGGTAATTTAAAGTTGACAGGTATTTCGTATGATACATCTACATTTTGGCCTTGTTGAACTCCCGGGCTCCATTTGGGCATTGAACGGATTATCCTTACAGCTTCCTCACCTAATGATGGATCGACATTGCTAATTATTTTAACATCCTCAATGCTTCCTGTTTTCGAGACTACAAAACCTACTTTAACTTGTCCTTGAATACGATTTTCAAAAGCAATTTTGGGGTATTGTAAATTTACTCTTACATATTCTTGCAGTGCTTTAACACCACCCGGAAATTCTGGCATTTGCTCAACAATGACAAATACTTCATTTTCCTTTTTAAGTGTGATTTCTACCACTCCATTTTTGCCCTGATCACCATATTTTTCAATTGCTTTTTCATCTTTCAAAACACTCATGGATTGAATGGTTTCCGGATCAATATCTTCCAGATTTTTGTTTTCAATTATTGTTCCATCAATTACAATCAATGGTTGTTTCCCATTTTCACTTTTAATATTTAATTCTTGGGGCTCTTTTATTATTAAACCTTCTTTATCTGAGAATTCAGCTTCTTTAGCTGAAAATTTAATTGATGGTGATTTTTTCGTAGTAATCAAAATCACTCCGTTTTTGCCTTTGTCGCCATAAATTTTGGTGGCAGATTCATCCTTCAATATAGTAATAGATTCTATTTTTTCTGGAGGTATATTATTCGCATTCTGTGGTTTAGAACCAACTCCATCAACAATAATCAATGGCTGCATACCGAAAATTTTTTCATCTCCGAAATTCAAAGGCGAATTGGATTGCAGTTTTATAGTTTTAGTTGGGTCGTCATTTTTCAAGGTGATTAAAATGACTCCGTTTTTGCCCTTTTCACCATATTTATCAGTGAATTCTTTTTTCCTCAATACAGAGACGCTTTCTATTTGTTTCGGATCAATATTCTTCTGCTCTTCTTCTGAAACTTCTTTTCCATCAACAAAAGTAAGAACAGGCCCCGAAGTTCTAAAAATTTCAGAATCGGACGGTTTGTTTCCAACGGCATCAATAGAAATTACGACCCGCTTCATTGTAATTTTCATTTCTTTTGCAAAATCGGGCTTGACTTTTTGGCTTGTAAAGCCTACATACGAAAATACGATGGGAGATTCATCAGTCATTTTAATCTCAAAATTTCCAGAGGCATCACTGACTGTCCCAAGGGTTGTTTCGGAAACAACAATACTCGCATTTTTCAGAGGGTTGCCTTGTTCATCTGTAATTTTTCCTTTTACAATTTTTTCCTGAATAGTATTGGTCGGAATCGTGATGTCTGCCATCTGGCTTTGAGGCTGGGTTATTTGGTCATTTGTATTCGCCTGAACAAATTGATATTCAGGAGTAGCAAAAGCGTAGAAAACCCCCGCGATTAGCGGCAAAACCAGTAAGAGTTTAAGTTTTCTGAAAGGTGAATATGTTATCTGTTTCATCATGTTAAATCGTTTTTTGTTGAGTGAATAATTGAACGAGTTGGCCAGTGATATCACCGGCCCGCCGAACATTTGATTGAGCAATGCCGCACGGTAAATGGCCGGATTGGAGCTGCGCTGCAGCGCTCGCTCGTCGGCCAGATATTCGTGGTTCTGCCTGATCAGCCGGCCATAGAGCCAGCTTACCGGGTTAAACCAGTGCATCGTGCGAAGGATTTCAAACAGCAGTAAATCCATCCAGTGCTGCTGACGGATGTGTTCCTGTTCGTGGTTCACAATCTCGCTGGTTTCGGGTTCGTCGATTGAAGGATTGACAAATACGAACGAGAAAAATGAAAACGAGGCAGGATATCGGTCGGTGCGGATGAGTTTTATGGAATTGAAATGTTGGGTTTCTGATTGCCGGATAACTTTCCAAACTGCAACGGTTTGTTTGATCAACCGGAAGAGCAGGTACAAAGCGCCTGTCAGATAGAAATACAACAGCAGGTTCTGTATCGGAAATGAATCGCTGACCGGCGTTACTCCAACGACTTGTGGTTCGAGAACTTCAGCTGTTGGTGTAACTGGAAAGATGACCGTGTAATGCCAGGTGAAAAGCGCGAAAATGATGGAGACGAGTATTCCAGAAACCAGATAAATCCGGTTCAGGACAAAAAAGCGCTCGTTTCGGAGAAACAAAATGTAAATCAGGGAGAATCCAGTCAGCCAAACTGACGATTTGATCAGATAAAGGGCAAATGTTTCCATGATTTTCGGTTTTATTCTTTTGAAAGTTCGCGTCTGGTTTCTTCCATCAATTGTTCCAAATCCTGAATGGTCAGGTCTTTTTCGCGGGCAAAAAACGAAGCCATCGCGGGGAACGAATTGTTAAAGTAACTTTTCATCAGCCCGAAAAGCTGCGATTTTGAATATTCGTCCTTCGATACCAAAGGATAATAAACATGCACGTTTCCGTAGGTTTTATGCGATACAAAATCTTTCTTTTCCAGAATCCGAAGTACGGTTGAAACGGTATTGCGAACGGGTTTTGGTTCGTCGAACCGGTCGCGGATGTCTTTAACAAGTCCTTCGCCCATGTCCCATAAATGTTGCATCACCTGTTCTTCAGCTTTTGTCAGTTGCATAGCTATCGTTTTTAATTTGTCAATCCTTCGAAACAAACATACGACTATAAAATTAGTCAAACAAATATTTAGCCAAGTTTTTGACTATAAATATAGTCAATTTGGAGATAAAAATATTTTGTTCGGTAATGTGTTGATATCTTGTTGTTTAAAGTTTGTGTAGTGATGGTTGTGAACGATTTTGGCCAAATCGGTTCTTGCAATGACGGCGGTTTTAGTTTGCCGGGATCGAAAACTTAAATACAGAGCCTTTCCCAGGTTTGCTTTCGACCCAGATTTTACCATTGTTTTTGGTAATAATATCCTTGCAAAGTATCAATCCCAAGCCAGTTCCGCTTTCATTATTGGTACCCAGCCTCGATTGGCTTTCTTCAATTTTGAATAGTTTGCTGATCGTTTGCGGACTCATTCCAATTCCAGTATCTGAAATACTTACTTCAACATTATCTCCATTCCAGAACGCGTTAAACTCAACTAACCCACCATTGGGCGTGTATTTAATGGCATTATTGAACAGGTTTCGGACGATGGTTTTTATTGAATTGTTGTCAGCATTAACCGAAATATGATTTTCAATATTCTTTATTACAGTAATTCCCTTTTTTTCGGCATTTGGCAAACTTGGTTCAATGCTTTCGTTCACAAGATCAACCAGATTTAACTCTTCTCGCTGAATTTCAATGTGATCGTTTTGCAATCGGGCCCATTCCAGAAGATTTTCAACTAGTTTGTAGGTTGAGTTTGACGAACTGTGTAACAGTTTAATATAGTTTAGCTGTTCTTCTTTCGAAATTTCATCGTAATCGGTTAACAGAAATTCAGTTAAACCTAAAATTGAATTAAATGGACCTTTCAGATCATGGGCGATGATGGTGAAAAATCTGTCTTTGGTACAGTTCAGTTCATGCAGGAGTTCGCTTTGTTCCTGAAGCTTTTTTTCATTCAGTTTCCTTTGAGTTATGTCGCGATACTGCCAAAGATAACCGGTAATTGTACCGTCAACAATGGGGACGAAATCTCGTTCAAGAACCTTGCCATTGCACATATATAGTTCCTGGTTGAAGAGTGCCTTATTCCCATTCATAAGTCTTTCCACCTCAGCTACAAAACTTTCAGGTTCGTTAAAAAGAACCGAATATCTTTGGCAAGTAACTTTACAATCGAACCCTACAATCATACTGGTATCAACAATATTGAATAGATTGCAAAATGCCTTGTTAACTTTCAATATTTTTCGTGAAATATCTTCAAAAATATATCCGGAAGTGGAATTTTCAATCAGTGTTTCAATCTGAAGGTTTGTATTTATTAATGTTTTTTCGTTTTGTTTCAGTGTAGCCCTGTCGCGTAACCTTTGAATTAAAGTAGACGACTGGTTGATGATATTCTCGATCGCTAATATTGCATCTTCATTCATTGCTCCTGATTTTACCAGCGATTCGGTAACGAAAAGTACAATACCCCCGAAGTACTTCTTATCGACACAAAATCCCATGGCGTACACATCGGCAACACTCAACATGGTCTCGATTGCTTTGCAAATTAACCTGTTTATCCGGCCATGTACCAAATCATGAATTCCACCTGCGAAGTGGTGTATTTCACGATTGTCAAATCCTTCCCGTTCTTCGTCAGTTAAATCCTGAAACGGAAAGTCCATCGAATAAGGATCTTTTCCTAATATCTTTTCAATCGCATTAAAATACATATCGAACCCAGAATTCTCCATAATTCTGAAGTTCATGTCATCTTGCTGAAGTTTGGTGATGATCAAAAAAGCGCCCGGAAGGATCTGATTTATCGCATCACTCATAATCCGATAGACCTGTCGTTCTTCAGTTGCATCCAGTAGCTGAGTAGCAACCTGGTGCATAATCTCAAGAATTTGTCGCTTCTTGTGAGAATCAGTTCTGGCCTGAGGCGTTTCCATCACCATGCGATTCGTTGATTTAGTTTAAGAGTGTAACAATATTCAAATTTCAAAGTGCTTTGTTCATGGTCATATCAGGCAGTTTTTTACTCCACATGAAAAGGCAAAATAGCACGGATTATTTTCTTCAAACGATCCAATCGACTAATGCACGAAGTGCATGTTGTTGAGACTTAATGTAATCGTTTGATTAAGAAAAAATCGCGGTGCAATATTATGAAATATAATATATAACCAAAACAGATGCGTCAGGATGTTACCAGAAAGTTTCTGGTGGCAAAGGTTGGAATTTGTAATGAGGTTGATTTCTAGTGAATTATGCTGAGCGTATTTTTTTTGAAAGAGACAAAGTCAAAAGTAAAAAGCATTTCGGAGTATTGCTTTTTACTTTTGACTTGTTTATTGGCTTAAAATTCCGAAGTAAAATGGAACCGGATGTCTTTAAATTCGCTTTGGGCCATATCCAGGATAAACTGCGAATCGGCCATAAATACGTCACGGCCACGCTTGTCGGTAGCCATTTTCTGGTGCTTGCGGTTTTTAAATTCGGTCAGGGCTTTCGGGTTGTCACTCTGAATCCAGCAGGCTTTGTACATTTGCATGGGTTCGAAACGACACTTGGCATTGTATTCGTGTTCCAACCGATATTGAATAACCTCGAACTGAAGCTGGCCAACCGTTCCAATGATCCGGCGCCCGTTAAACTGACTGGTAAACAACTGGGCAACACCTTCGTCCATTAACTGATCGACTCCTTTGTTAAGCTGTTTCGTTTTCATTGGGTCGGCATTTTCAACGAACTTAAACAATTCAGGAGAGAAACTTGGTAATCCTTTGAAATGAATGTCTTCGCCTTCGGTTATGGTGTCGCCAATAATAAATGAACCATTGTCAGGGAAGCCAACGATGTCGCCAGGAAATGCTTCTTCAATGATCTCTTTTTGCGATGCCATGAATGCGGTTGGACTCGAAACCCTGAATGTTTTGCCTGAGCGAACTAATTTGTACACATTATTCCGGATAAATTTTCCGGAGCAAACTTTTACGAAAGCAATGCGACTGCGGTGGTTGGGATCGATATTGGCATGAATTTTAAATACAAATCCGCTGAATTTATCGTCTTCGGGGTCAATTTCACGTTCTTCGGTTTGAACGGCGCGCGGCCATGGCGCTACTTTTACAAACGCATCTAACAATTCCTGAATACCAAAATTGTAAAGCGCACTTCCGAAGAATACCGGAGCCAGATTTCCGGCCAAATATTCATTGTGATCGAATGGAGGATAAACACCGTAAACCAGTTCTAAATCTTCGCGAAGCTTTTTGGCATCATTTCCAATGTGTTTCTCCAAATCTGGACTATTCAAATCATCAAAAGAAATTCCAGGCTCAATGTCCTGAACACTCGCTTTAAACAAATCAAGGCTTTTGTCAAAAATATTATATACGCCTTTAAAATCAGGGCCGCTGTTTATTGGCCAGCTCAACGGATTGAGGCTTATTTGCAACTGGCGTTCAATGTCGTCGAGTAATTCAAAGGTATCCTGGGTAGGGCGATCGAGCTTATTAATGAAAATAATCACCGGAGTTTTGCGCATCCGGCAAACATTCATCAGTTTTTCGGTTTGTGGTTCAACCCCTTTGGCAGCGTCAATTACGATGATAACGCTGTCGACAGCAGTCAGCGTGCGGAAGGTATCTTCCTGAAAGTCCTGGTGACCGGGAGTATCCAGAATATTCACTTTATACCCATCGTATTCGAAACCCATTACCGAAGTGGCCACCGAAATACCACGCTGGCGTTCAATTTCCATAAAGTCAGAAGTGGCACCTTTCTTTATTTTATTGCTTTTAACTGCTCCTGCAACGTGGATGGCTCCCCCGAATAAAAGTAGTTTTTCGGTTAGTGTCGTTTTTCCCGCATCGGGGTGACTCACAATGGCAAAGGTTCTTCTTCGGCGTATTTCGGTCTGATTACTCATCGATTCCATTTTTTTTGAAGCTGCAAAAATAGAACTTTATCTGACATGAACGGAATGCCTGTGAGTTTGAATGGAGTATTAGCTAAAATTAAGCCATTAGTGGTCATTTATAGCCATTCAATAGTCATTCATCGTTCCGGATTCATTCAATGACTACCAATGACGCGTAGCTAATGACTATCAATGTCCTTAATACAATGACTGACTTCTGCCTACTTCATTTTCTGCGCTTTGATGGAAGCTTTGATCGCTTTTGAAATGGTTTCCCAATATTTGACGTGAAATTCACGATCCTCGGGCGAAAGTATTTCGAAGAAAGACCTGGGCGAATCGGTAGGGGTAAATTTCAGTTTTTTACCTTCAGTATAAAGAGCCGAAACTTCAGGATGAAACTGGACTGCAAAAACATTTTCGTAAAGCCGGTGCCGAATGCCTTCGATTACCTGCCCGTCCATTGATGTTGCTGTTACAATCAGATTTTTACCTAAATCGTCAATCGACTGGTGGTGAGCGCTTAAAACCAACGGCTTCAGAGTTTTGTCAGCTTTTACCCGTTCCAGAAAAAATGGGTTGGCTGTATATACAATTTGATGGAAACTATTGTCCATCAACAAAGTTTCTTTGGTTATTTCCTGCCAGTAATTTCGGTGAAGCTGGTCTTTATTTAGTTTCAGTGTCTCTTCAGCATTCATTTTATTGTAGGTTTGTGCCGGAATATCCTGAGTTAATGTGCCTCCTGTGGCTACATTCATGCTCTGTAATCCAAGGCAAAAGCCAGTAACAAAATAGCTTGGTTTCTCATTAAGAAAAGGTGTGAATTGTTCGTTTTGATAGCCGCCCAACAGGTGAAACAGAAAGCTTAGTTCAAATAAATGCCGGTTTGGGTCGGTTACAACCGAGTAAAGATTTTGTTGCTTGTATATTTCAGGCTGAATATCAGGACCACCAAAGAAAAATACACCAATCGACTGGTCGAACAGTTTTTTAAAGGTCGTTGTCCATTCGTTTTGTTCAAAAATTTGTGTTAAACTCATAACACCTTCCATTTTTTGAATGTGAAATCTACTCATTTCAGGCTTTTTCAACAGGGCCACAGACTGACTGTAATCATAGTTTTCAGCCACAGAATAAACACCTATAAATTCAACTTCTGGAAGTTGAAGAATACGATTTGTTAGCAGAAAATTAATGGTTTCAATATTCGCAACAGTTGGGTGAGCCAGTAAAACATAGGTTTTGCTTGGCGACAGTTCTTTCTCCAAGAAATTCTGGCTAAAAACCGGATTTAGAGATAGTGTTAAAACGAATATAATGAGCAGCCTACTGAAGTTTTTCATAGCTTATTTGTTTTACTTGAAGCGTTGATTTATGTTTTATATTTTGCGAAACGATTTTGTTTGGTATTCCAAAATTACATTATAGACAGTTGAAAAGACAATAGCCACCTATTTTGTTTTAAAAATAATTTTTGCCTGAAATTAACGTTTTTCATCCGAAGTGTGAAAAGAGTAGAGATGTTTGTTTTATTTGTTATTTTTAAAACGTCGAAATACCGATCAAAAAAAACCGATTATGTCGTTTAAACTTTTTATTGCCAGTACTTTCGGGTTGATTAAATCGACCGCGAAATTAGAAGCTGCTTATGAAACTCTTCGTGCAGATTACAAAATATTCTCTGAATTTGAGAAGTCAGCGGAATTAGCAGAATATAATGAACTTGATTCGTTGATTAAATCGTCAGCTTTTCAGCAGAAAAAAAAGGAAATTCAGCATTTATCTTTAAAAGCTAGTCAGGAAGCTGCTCAATTGACTGAGTTTAAAAAGTTGGGAAGAAGTAGCCGTTTGCAAAAGTTTTATGCCACGCTAAAATCGGATGAGTTGAAGCGGTTTGATCGGATTTCCGATTCGGAAACGCTGAAAAAGTATAAAGAATTAAAAACAGGGGTTGAAAAACATTCGTTGTCAGCCTTGAAGAATATGGATAAACAGTCGAAAGAGTTTATCTTTTATACTGAATTTGAGAAGTTAAGAGATTCTGATGATTTGGTGTTTTTTAGAAATTTCAGAAAATCGTCGGCGTATCGCAACTACGAGCTAATGCTCGATTCGGTGGAGCACAAGCGTTATGAGGAGTTGAAGCAAATTACGGAATCGGATGATTTTATTGCGCGTGTAGCTTATTTGGAAGATAAACAGAAGTGGGAGAAAACAGACGAACATAAAAAGGAAATCCGCTTTTCTGAATTGAAGAAATCCCCGCAACTGGCTACTTATCTGAAATATAAAAGCTCAAATGCACTTGATTTTTTCAGGAAATGGGACTTGGTTTTTGAAGATCGTTTTAATTCGGGCAAGCTTGATCGGGAGAAATGGTTGACCCAATCGCATTGGGCAAGTCAAACTTTAGGACGGAATTTTTCGCAGGTTGGCGATTTACATGCATTTTCTGAAGGCCGAAATGTGTCGGTTGATTTTGATGCCCTGAAAATTGAGGTTCGGAAAGAAAAGACCCATGGGATGCAGTGGCAAGTTCCTTACGGGTTTGTGGAGCAGGAATTCGATTATTCTTCAGGTATTGTTTCAACAGCCGGAGTTGAGTGGTGGAAGCACGGAATTCTGGAAGCCAAAGTTAAATATGCACCATCGAATCATTTGGTCGATGCTATTTATTTATTGGGCGAAGAAGCTTCTCCGCAGGTTAATCTGCTCGAAATGGGTGTTCAAAACCGAATGGGTATGCTTACCAAAGCTACCGATGGAATTCATGCCGAATGCGAGAGTATTTCGGGACTTAAAGCTGGTGAATTTTATATTTTCAGACTAGAGTGGAATGCCCATTCTCTGGTTTGGAAAGTTAATGACAGAGAAATTCTGACGGTTTCGAACAACGTACCTGCATTTAAAATGCACCTGAATCTGGCGTCGATTGTTGTTTCGGAGCCAACCGATTTACCTCACCGCTTCGAAATTGGCTGGGTTCGGTTTTATCAGCACCACCAAAAAGCATAAAAAATGTGACGATTTGGGGATTTGGGGATTTGAAAATGGAACAGGAATTAGAGAAAAGTCGCAGTATTCAGTCGCAGTAGGCAATACACAAAACTCGCAACCCGAAACTTGCAACAATTTTCCAACTTCGGACTTTAGGCACTTCGAATTCCGAACTCGCTGTTCTAAGTGCAACCCAAAAGCTTAAAATATATTGAACCACAATAGGCTCATAGGTCACAATAGAAAAGTCAATAAATTTTTAGTAAAAAAGGATACAGAAGCATAGGATCTTTTTAGAATATGACATTTGAACCTATGTGTTCTATGTGGTTAATTTAGTATTATATCAGATGAACTGGACTGACGAGTTTTTGGGAGCAATAACGGTTTGCGACCGCGAAGGAATTGTGGTTTACATGAATGAACGGTCGAAAATGCAGTTTGCCAAATCGGGCGACGACGATTTGATGGGCAAGAGCCTGATTGAATGTCACCCTGAACCAGCCCGGAGTTTATTGCTGAAGATGTTGGCCGAACCGTTTTCGAATTCGTACACCATCGAAAAAAAAAGCATCCGGAAGATGATTCACCAAACACCCTGGATGGAAAACGGAGAATTCAAAGGAGTTGTAGAACTCTCATTCGAGATCCCGATGGAAATGCCACATCATATCAGAGGTTAAATTGTAATCACCTATTTTATATTTCCTTAACCATCCTTAACTTATCTTCGGAAGGAATCGGAGTGAAATTCTTTTATTTTTGTTCAATACATCCGATAAGCCAGATTGAACAATGATTAGAAATCTACTTCCTTTTCTTTTTTTCCTTTTCTTTTTTCAGCAGGTCAATGCACAAGGCATTCGTGGCCGCGTCACCAATTTGCAAGGCGAAGCCATCCCGTTTGCAACCATTTACGTTCCCGATTTATCAACCGGAACCACTTCGAACAGCGATGGAAACTACGAATTGAAACTTCCGGATGGAAAACGAAAAGTGTTGTTCCAGTGTTTGGGCTACCAAACGAAAACGATTGAACCAATCGTCGGGGGAAATTTTCAGGAAATAAACATCCGGCTTGAAATGCAGGAATACGAGATTCCGGAGGTCAAAGTGATGGCTTCGGGTGAAGATCCGGCCTATTACATCATGCGACGGGCCATTGCAATGGCGCCGTATTACCAGAAACAGGTTTCGAAGTATTCGTGCAAAGTGTATCTGAAAGGATCGGGTAATTTCGAAAAAATACCATTTCTGCTTGAAAAACAGATGAAAAAGGAAGGCCTAAAAGAAAACCAGCCGTTTGTGATGGAAACGGTTAGTCAGATTGATTTTGAATTGCCCGATCGGCTAAACCAAAAGGTTTTGGCTATGCGCTCGTCGGGGAAAGAAAACAATACATCGCCCATGGGCATGATCACCAATAATTTGTACGATGCCGAAAAATACGGTGTCGTTTCGCCGGTTGGCAAAAACGCGCTGAAGGTTTACAACTTTATTCTGGCCGGTGTCTTTCAGGATCAGGGCCGAACGATCAACAAAATTTTGGTTGTTCCAAAGACCAAGGGAAATGATGTGTTTTCAGGCTTTATTTTCATTGCCGATGAGTTTTGGAACATCCATTCGGCAGATTTGCATTTGCATATTCCGATGACAGACGTCAATGTGCGTCAGTTCTATGGCGAAGTGAATAAAAACACCTGGATGCCTGTGAGTCTTGATTTCGACATGGATTTTTCGGGATTTGGACTGAAAATGAAATACAAATATGTTGCTTCGATTAACGAATACAAAACCACTTTAAATCCGGCGCTCGATCACAGTTTCCTGGAGCGCCTGAAGACACAGCAACTAAATGAACAGCGGTCAGTTGAAGCTTTTGTTGCGAAAGAGCAGAAAGAGCAACAGTCCATTGCAAAATCGAAAGAACAAAAGCGTATTGATGAACTGATGCAGAAAGAAAAGCTGAGTAACCGCGAAACGCTTAAGCTGAACCGGTTGATTGAAACTGAAGCGCAGCGTAACAGTCCGCCCGAACCGCTCGAAATAAAATCGAGTTTTCAGGTGAGCCAAAAACAGGTGAACAACGATTCGGCTTACTGGAAAAGCCTTCGTCCAATTCCACTCACAGCAAGCGAAAAGAGCAGTTTTGCAGCTAAAGATTCTTTTTTGCAGGTTTCGGCAAAACCCGAATTTCAGGACTCGGTACGCAATTCGAAACGAAAATTTAAGATTAAACATTTGTTGTTTGGGAAAACTTACGATTATTCTATTGATTCGATTCGAAAATACGAACGATTTACAATTCCGAACCTGACAGCCCCAACTTCCTTGTCGTTCAATTCGGTTGATGGTTTGCGAGCCCAACTGCCTTTCAGTTATGTGAGATCCGACAGCACAGGGCACTTGTTGCGCCTTGAACCCCAGTTTGCTTATGCTTTTGCACGCAAGAAGCTGGATGCTTCGTTTTCGTTTAGCCGGCGGATGAATGGCATGACCAACAGTTGGATTTCTGTTTTCGCCGGAACGACAACTGCTGATTTTAACCGGACTTCAGGATTAAATAGCCTGACAAACGATTTTTATACCCTTTGGTTGGAAGAAAACTACAAACGATTTTATCGGCGCGATTTTTTGCAGTTGAACGCCTCTCGTGACTTGATTAACGGTCTGAACTTGAATGCAACCCTCGATTACAGCGATAACAGTGCGTTGAGCAACCATTCGAACTATTCGTTTATCGATCACAAAGACAAGGTGATTCAGCCCAATATCCCTATAAATAACACACTTGAGTCGTGGCAACTCGGAAACCATCAGACGTTTGCCTACCGGGTAGCTTTGGAATATACGCCACAACATCGGTATCGTGTTCGAAATCACACCAAAATGTATGTTGAAAGCAAATTCCCGACTTATTCGCTGATTTATAAAAGCGCTCTATCCGGTATTTTCGGAAGTGATGCCCGTTATGATTTGCTTAAACTGGGTCTCAGGCAAAAGATCGATTTCGGCATCGACGATCATTTTTCCTATTCGGTGAATGGTGGTAAATTCCTGAATCGCAATCGAGTGTATTTTGACGATTTTCAGCATTTCAATACCCAATCTACCGGATTTATGTTTTCGTCGTATGAAAACAGCTTCAGGCTGTTGCCTTTTTACCAGTTCTCAACCAGCGACCAGTTTCTCGAAGGCCATTTCAATTGGCAGACTCGCCGGTTAATCCTGAAACAGTTGCCAATAATTAAAAACTCTTCAATTTCAGAAAACCTTTTTGTAAACTATTTAAATACTCCTGAATTGAAAAGTTATGTGGAAACCGGCTACGGAATCAGCAATTTGTTTTTATTACTGAATGTTGAAGCGGTTGCCGGATTTGAAAATGGTAAATTTCGTTCAGCAGGCGTGAAAGTGAGCTTGAATTTGAAGTAGGATCATTTCAACGTTACACTGTCGAAGGCGTGTCACCCTGAACTTGTTTCAGGGTCTCATCAATTTTGAGGAGGCTGTATCAAAAGTGATTATGTTTTTTCAAAGACTTATAATTTGAAAGTCAGACACTGTTAAAACCCCTAAATCCCCTGAAGGGGACTTCCAAGCCGCCCCTTCAGGGGAGGTTTGGAGGGGTGAAATGAAGGTGAACTTATAATTTGAAAGTTGAATTTGTGAAATTTTGACTTTTGATACAACCTCGACGTTGCAACAATATTCCTGAATCAAATTTGCATCCGCATGATCAATTTGTTGAATGAATTGTTATCTTCAATCAACAAACATTATTTTAGCGGATTCAAAATAAAACATGGAGACAAAAAAAACAGCGGTAATTCTGATTAATGTCGGTACGCCCGATGAACCAACGGTAAAAGCGGTGCGCCGATATCTGAGCGAATTTTTGAATGATCGCCGGGTGATTGATATTCCGCTGGTGCTCCAGAAAATTCTGGTTAACCTGATTATTGTGCCTTTCAGGGCGCCCAAATCGACCAAGCTGTATCAGCGATTATGGACCGAAAAAGGTTCGCCGCTTTTGTATTATTCGGAGCAGGTTCAATCGGGGTTGCAGCAGAAACTTGGTGCAAAAGCTGATGTTTATCTAGCCATGCGCTACGGAAATCCTTCCATTGGCAAAGCACTTTCAGCGATTCAAAAAGGAAATTACGACAGCGTTGTGATCTTTCCCATGTTTCCGCAATACGCTTCGTCGACTAATGGAACAGCCATTCAGGCCGTGATCGATCAAATCCGGCGATGGAATACCATTCCGGAGATACACGCCGTCAATCAGTTTTACGATCATGCAGCTTTTCTGGATGCCTTCGCCGAACGCATACAATCGTATCAGCCTGAGAAGTTTGATCATGTAGTTTTCTCATACCACGGTTTACCCAACAGGCACCTGGAGAAAAATCATCCGGAGGAATCCATTAATACCTGCAATTGTGAAACGGCTTTACCCGAATTTGGTAAGTTCTGCTATAAGGCTACCTGTTATCAAACCACCCGCGAATTGGCCAGTAGGCTGGGTCTGAAAGTTGGTCAATATTCGGTTTCCTTTCAGTCTAGGCTGTCGAATAATTGGATGACTCCTTTTACCGACAAAAATTTATTGACCCAGGCAAAACAAGGAAGTAAAAATGTTTTGGTTGTTGCACCTGCATTTGTAGCCGACTGCTTAGAGACAACCGTTGAAATTGGGTGGGAATACAAGGAAATGTTTATTGCCAATGGAGGAGAAAACCTGCAAATGGTCGAAAGCTTGAACGATTCACCCCGATGGATTGCCGCGATGCAAGAAATACTGACACCATATTTAGGAAAAAGTCATTAGTCATTGGGAAACGGGAAGTTGCTTGCCAATGACTAATGACTTATTTCCAATGACTAAACGTAAAGGCAATAATAGGCAACCTGCCCGTTAGCTTTTACCTTGAACTTAACATCCTTGGCAACAATAAAAGTTTCGCCTTTCAGGTAAGTTGTCCATACGGTTTCGCCTGGAAGCATGACATCCAGAATACCACTGGTGATGGTCATGTGTTCAATGGTTCCGGTTCCGAATTCATATTCACCGTCTTCCATAACGCCAATGGTTGCAACTCCTTCAGCATTTTCGAGCGCGATAGATTTTACAGTACCTCCGAAATATTCGTTTACTTTTAACATGATTGTTCTTTTTAGGAATTAAATTTAGTGAGCAAAAATAAACCTTCCGTTCGATTTCAAATCCTTCGTCCTTAAAAATCCGTCAGGATTGATGTAAAGTTCAAAGTTCAAAGTTAGAAGACCGGAGACCGAAGTCAAAAAAAGGAGAAGGAATATGGAGACGGGTTATCATTCTCAAGATGACAATCTCCCTGCGACAATATCAGTGAGCAGTTCATCGATATTCAGTTTCCCACTTTCGTCTTCCCACCTTTAATCCTGCACTTTATGCTTTAGCGATTGGAATCCTTCGCCCAGAATTTCGTGCGTATCCATTACTGTAATAAAAGCATCCGGATCGATGGTGCTGATAAATTCTTCCAGAATAGCGACTTCGCGGCGGCTAACTACGGTATAAATGATGTGTTTGTCGTTTCCGGTAAACATTCCGCTTCCTTTCAGGTAAGTACCTCCACGTTCCAGATCGACAAGTATTTTATGCTTGATTTCTTCATGTTTTTCAGAAATAATGATTAACGCTTTATTGTAGTCGCCACCTTCCAGAACCAAATCGATGGCACGGCCAGTGATGTAAATAACCACCCACGAATACAGCGGAATTTGCCAATCTTTAAAAGCTACTAAACTCAGTAAAACGATGGTCGAATCCACATAAATCATTAGTTGCCCAAGTTGCATACGGGTATATTTTGCAATAATCATGGCAATAATGTCTGATCCTCCGGAAGTAGCACGTGCCTTAAAAATTAAGCCGAGTCCAAAACCAATTAATACACCTCCGAATACGCATGATAGCAAAATATCGGACACCAACGGAGCATCTCCATCAACCCGTAAATAGGTAATCACATCCATGAATACTGAAGAAAGGACAAAGCCGACGACTGTTTTTACACCGAAACGTGGTCCCAGTATTTTGATACCTGCGATGGTAAGCGGAATATTCAGGATTAAACCGAAAAGCCCAATGGGGAAACCTTCAGGAGCAAATGAAAACAGACCAACGGTCATATAATGCACTACGATGGCAATTCCATAAACTCCACCGGGAACAATTCGGTGAGGCGAAATGAAATATACGAAACCAACGGCCAGAATGAATGCACCGATTACAATCATGCTGTAATCTTTAAACCACTTGAGACTGAAAATTTTGTCGTTCGGAAGGAAGCTCATGTTGCGGATTTTTTAGTCGAAGCACAAAGGAACATAAGAAAATTGGGATAACCTTTGATTTTTATCAGCGAAGAGGTAGAATCTAACAACAAGTCAATTTATTCCCCCTTCTTAAACCCATCATTCAAATTAATTGCAACTGAAATCAGGTTACTCGATCCGGCCAAATGATAGCGTCCCGATCCATAGCTAATTGCAAAGCGCGAAATCCGGAAGCCAAATCCCCATGAAAATCCGACGGTCGACATTTTTGCATCCAATTTCATCTCTTGCCGAAGTTGGTAATTATAACCTGCCCGTATCGTGAAATTGGGCGAAGGCAGCAACTCAACGCCAAGAAGCAGGTGGCGCATGAATTTTTTGGTAAACTTATCTTCGGTGTAAACGGTTGTGGCCCCTGTATTGTCTTCTGTTGGTTTGGCTAAATCCCATTTTTGAAGATGCTGCATGGTAGCTGCCAAACGGATTGGCGCGTGTGCCAGCTTTTGCGAAATCCCGAACTGAAGATCGAATGGAATCGATTCCTTCTGGGCTCCATCGTAATAGGTGGTGATTTGAGTGCCGATGTTTCGGGCAACCAATGCGACAACCGTATTTTGGTTTTTGCTGAAATGGCTAATTCCTAAATCGGCGGCAAAGCCAATCGATTGGTAGCTTTCGAATGACGAAAGTATGGGCTTTAAATTAATTCCGTAGGAGAATTGCTTATAGCTGTTCGACCAGATGATATTTAGTGCATATTCAGCAGCATTAAATGTCGCCCCGGTTTTTTCTCCGGTAGCAAGTGCTTCAACGAATTTTCCGTAGTTGATGTAATGCATACCTACGGCAACGTTTCCGGGCAGCGGAGCGCCAAACGAATAAGCTGCGTAACCATAGTTTACTCCGGCAAAATAATCGACATAGTTTATGGCGAGCTGATTCTTCATGTCGGGTTTCAGCAGCGAAGGATTGTTGTACGAAACATTCAGGTCGAGCGAGTCGTTAATGGCAATCTGATTTCCACCTAAAGCTGCCATTCGGGCCGAATTGGTAAGGCTCATAAAATCGTAAGTGTTTTCGCCTCCGATCTGGCCAAACGCCATTGGATAAACAAGGGCTTGAAGAATAATCAGTATAATCAGTTTACGCATAATTCTGTTGATTCGGCTTTTTATCCGAACGGTAAAATTCGGTATTTAGTATTTGATAAATGGTTCACTGGTTTCATTGTCATGATTTCCTCGGTTTCCCGCCTCCCTTCTTCGGTCTGCGGTCTTCTATCTTTGGCTTTACTCAAAAAGACTGTCCAGTTCTTCAGGTTTCGGAATATCGTTAAAATGGTATTTCCGAAGGATCGTTCCTTTCTTCAGAACAATCATCCCAGGATTGGATCGGACTATGGTTTTCAGGACAATTTCGTCGGTATTAAAAAAATCGAAGTTTGCTCCGGTTTCGGCTTTAAATGCTTCAAAACTGTCAGGCGAAGTCGATGTCAAAGCGATGAAGTTATACCCTTTGGCTTTTGCTGCTACAGCTAAACTCGCGGCTTTTTTCATTCCTTCTTTATCTGTTTTCTGAAGGTTGGAAGCAATCACGATAAAAGTATATTTTTCATCGTACAAGAAAAAGTCTTTAATGTCTTCACCTTCCGGGGTTTCAATCCTGAAATCGTGAATGGGCGGTGTATATCCTTTTTGGATCAGGACTGCATCTTCAGCTTTTACAAACTTCCAGTTCAGTGTGTCTTTCCATGGATAATTGGCTTCAGTAAATTTCTTTTCCTCACCGGTTTTCAGGTTTTTGTATATGAAGTTGTTTTCATAGATCGCTTTTGGAGCTCCTTCCGGAATGCTCATCGCCTTTGGAATGTTTACACCCACTTTGTAAGGGCTGAAATCGATAATTGGCAAATGGTTGTATGAATAAGCGACGAGGTAAAAATAAACAACCATGGTCATTCCGGAGAAGGCGATGGAAAGTAATGGCCCGTTTTTACTCTGGAAGTTTTTTCGCTGCATGAAAACGAAAATGGCCAGAGCAAGTAGAACAATATTTTTGTAAAAAGTTTGCCAGTTGGTAATAACCAGTGCATCGCCAAAGCAACCGCAGTCGGTTACCGGATTGGTGAGCGCCAAAACAAAAGTTAAGCCTGTGAAAAACAGCATGAACGCGAGCATGAGCCAGCTCGTAATGCGAATAAAGAAATTGAAGATAAAGGCTACTCCCAGAAAAAACTCGGCGGCTGCCAGCAATATACCCAATGCAAAGGCCAGATTGGTAAGCCAGGGCATTTGAAAAGCATTGAAATAATCGGTGAATTTATAGGCCGAACCCCACGGATCGATACCTTTTACAAAACCAGAAAATACAAATGTTAATCCAACCAGAATGCGGGCAATGTGTTTGAACATGAGCGAAAATTTTAGAATTCAATCTTAATTAACGCAAAAACGGCATAATTGATCATGTCGAGGTAATTTGCTTCAATACCTTCCGAGATAATCGTCTTGCCTAAATTATCTTCAATTTGTTTGGTACGCTTCAGTTTCATCAAGATTAAATCGGTGTACGAACTCATTCGCATGTTGCGCCAGGCCTCGTCGTAATCGTGGTTTTTGGCCATCATCAAATCTTTGGCTTCAGTGAAATATTTCAGGTATAAACCTAATGTCTCGTCCTCGGTCAGATCTTCCGAATCCGAAATTCCCTTTTCGAGCTGGATGATACCCATGATGCAGTAATTCACAATTCCAATGTATTCCGAACGTACTCCTTCGTCAATTTTGCTGACCCCTTTTTGTTCAATACTCCTGATGCGCTGAGCTTTAATGTAAATCTGATCGGTCATCGAACTGGGGCGAAGAATGCGCCAGGAGATGCCGTAATCTTTCATCTTTTTAGTGAAAATATCCTGACAAACAGTAATCACATGATCGTATTGCTGGCTTGTTTTATCCATGATTATCTTAATTTTTGAAGCCATAAAAGTATTAATTTTATTCTACTTTAACACTTTTGAAAAATCAACCTTTTTACTCTGAATCCCTGAATGGATAAGGTTGCTTTTTCACTATTATCCCTTTAAGGGTAAGGTGAAAAAGCTAAAAAATCAATCCTTAAATCAAGCAGTTAAAGTAGAAATAATGTGTATTTTGATTGCATTTTATTTTACTTTTGTGAAACACATGATTTTAAGAGCTCAAAACTTCATCGTATGTTAATCACCACAACCGCGACTAAATTCCTGAAACGCAAAAACACAATTAACCTCAACGGGCAGATTCTAAACTTGACGCAACCTGTTGTAATGGGTATTCTGAATGTGACTCCCGATTCATTTTTTGATGGTGGTAAGTATAAAACAGAAAAGAAAGTAGTTAAACGTGCCGAAGAAATTCTGGAACAAGGAGGTTCGGTTATTGACATTGGAGCTGTTTCTACCCAACCAGGCGCTGAGCCCATTTCGACTAAAGAAGAAATTGACCGGCTATTACCTGCCGTAAAAGCTGTCAGGAAAAACTTTCCCGACGCATTCATTTCCATCGACACCTATCGCTCGTGGGTAGCGCTGAAGGTGATTGAAGATTGTGGACCTTGCATGGTAAACGATGTTTCGGGCGGTAATTTCGATGCGCACATGTTCGATACCATCGGAAAACTTGGCGTTCCGTATATTCTGATGCACATGCAGGGTACTCCGCTTAAAATGCAGGAGAATCCCGAATACGAAGATATTATTCGTGACATATCCCTGTTTTTTACCGACCGGGTCAAAAAACTGACAAAGGCCGGAGTTAAAGATGTAATTATCGATCCGGGATTTGGTTTTGGTAAAACGCTCGAACATAACTATGAACTATTAAACCGGCTCGATTCGTTTAAAGTATTTCAGTTGCCTTTGCTGGTTGGAGTTTCACGAAAATCGATGATTTATAAGTTGTTAAAAACAAAACCCGAAGAGGCGCTGAATGGCACTTCAGTAATCAATACACTGGCTTTGATGGGTGGTGCCGATATTTTACGGGTTCATGATGTTCGGGAAGCTGTTGAAGCAGTTCAAATCATGAATAAGATTCGTTCAACTTCTGAATAGAGTGGGTTTGATTATATGATGTCATGCTGAACTTGTTTCAGCATCTCCTCATTAATGAGACCTTGAAACAAGTTCAGGGCGACGTCGTTTCAGATTTTTTACTTTTGCCTTTTTACTTTAGTTTATGACATTATTTATTACGATAAGGGCTTTAGATGTAGTTGATATTCTGCTGGTTTCCATTCTGCTTTATCAGATGTACCGGATTATCAAAGGGACTGTCGCCTTCAGTATTTTTATCGGCTTTTTCCTGGTTTATGTAAGCTGGCTGATCATTAAAGCACTGAATCTTGAGCTGTTGAGCACATTGATGGGTCAATTTATCGGGGTGGGAGTGCTGGCGTTGATTGTGGTTTTCCAGCAGGAAATCAGGCGTTTTTTGCTCCTGATAGGTACAAATTATCAAACAAAACGAAGTTTTGGGTTCGACAAACTGTTTGCTTCCGAAAAAATTAAGCCAGCTACGAACATTCAAATCAAAGAAATTGTAAGGGCTTGCGATAATCTGGCCCGGTCAAAAACCGGCGCTCTCATTGTTATTCCTCAGAACTCCGAATTAAAAGATATTATTCGCTCAGGGGAAAAGATGAATGCACGAATCTCTTCTGCATTACTCGAAACTATTTTCTTTAAAAATACTCCTTTGCACGATGGAGCCGTGGTTATTGTGGGAACCCGGATCGCAGCCGCCCGCTGTATTTTGCCACTAACTGAACGGCAGGACCTTGATCCTGGCCTTGGACTTAGGCATCGTGCCGCTGTTGGTATTTCGGAAGTTACCGATGCTTTGGCTATTGTTGTTTCTGAAGAAAAAGGTACCATCTCGCTGGCCATACAAGGCGAACTGCTGCACTCGATTTCAATTGTACAGCTCACCACCGAATTGGAGAAAGTAATTGTTGAGGAAGCGTAAAAAGAGAAAAGAGTCATTACTCATTGGAAAGTGGAAATCAAAGTTGTCTTGTTGTGTTAACACTCCGATTAGTTTTCAGATTGTTGCTTTCAGGAATTCAGGGAAATTACTCCAGTTTCTAATCTGTGTATCTGAGATTGAAGTATTTTGATCGCCGGTATAAATTACCATTTTGCGAATGGATTGATCTCCCTGAGGAAATTTCTTAAGATTCTTCAGATAATCCTTGTTAAAGGTTTGGCCACCTTTAATTTCAATAGCCAGTATTTCATTGTTTTCCTTTTCAACAATACAATCTATTTCAATACCATTACTTTCGCGCCAGTAATATACTGCCGGTCGTTTCCCCAGATGATTTTGATATTTAATAATTTCGCTAATCACTAGATTTTCGAATAAAGCACCATACGAATAATGTGTACTAACCATTTCCTGATTTGTCAGTCGAAGTAAGGAACAGGCAATTCCCGTGTCGTAAAAATAAAGTTTGGGCGATTTGATCAATCGTTTGTTAAAATTCCGGTGATAAGGCTGTAGTTGGTAAATAATAAAACTGGATTCAAGTAACGACAGCCAGGCTTTTGCTGTATTAACTGCAATACCAGCATCATTTGCCAGCGATGTCAGGTTTAATACCTGTCCGATGCGCCCTGCACATAAGCCTAAAAATCTCGAAAAAGAATTCAGATTTTCAACTGCTTTTAATGATCTGACATCTCTTTCAATGTAGGTCTGCAAATAAGAAGGATAAAAGTCGTTGGCTGCGATTTGATAATCGTAAAGTCTGGGGTAAAAACCATTTAAAATAGTTTGACAGATGCTTTGATCTCTAATTATCTCTAATTCAGTTGTGTCAAACGGAAGTAAGTGAGTGATTTTCACCCGGCCAGCTAATGATTGAGAGATTTGTTCGTTTAGTAAAAAACTTTGTGAGCCTGATAAAATGTATTGTCCTGGAATATTTCGTTCGTCAGAGATGACCTGTATATAACTAAAAAGTTCAGGAACATTTTGCGCTTCGTCAAAAATAACCCTGGGGCCGGCAGAAATAAGGAATCCCATCGGATCGCTTAAGATCATTTCCCTCAGATCAATTCGTTCAAGATTGAAATATTGATAATCAGGAAACACATCTTTTAATAAAGTTGTTTTTCCTGATTGTCGAGGTCCGGTCAACGAAATGACTGGAAATAGTTTTAGCATATTTTGCAAATGCACCGAAAGGCTTCGCTTAATTATCATTTTATGTATATATGCAATTCAATTGCAAATATACATATCTTTTTTGAAGTAATTACGCTTTTTTTAAGTTCATTCTTAGTTTAAATATTTCATAATCTAGCTGTTAAAAGGAAATCTATATTCCAACACTGCAATAACGAAATTCATCACTCTTTAATTTCCTACCTTTGCACCGAATTTCAGAATTTATATTTTTTGATATGGGAAACCGGATTTGTAAACTCTTCGGGATAAAATATCCAATCATTTCGGGAGGAATGGTGTGGTGCAGTGGCTGGCGATTGGCTTCAGCGGTTAGTAACAATGGCGGCTTGGGTTTGATTGGCGCGGGATCTATGCATCCCGAAGTGCTTCGCGAACACATTCAGAAAACAAAACTTGCTACAACTAAACCTTTTGGGGTAAATGTGCCGTTGTTTTATCCTGAACTGGATACCATCATGAACATTATCGTTGAGGAAAAGGTTCCTATCGTTTTTACTTCGGCAGGTAGCCCGAAAAAATATACATCGTGGTTGAAGGAGCACGGAATTCTGGTTGCTCATGTAATAGCCAGTTCGGCTTTTGCATTGAAATGTGAAGAAGCCGGGGTGGACGCAATTGTTGCTGAAGGTTTTGAAGCTGGCGGCCACAACGGGAAAGAGGAAACCACTACCATGACATTGATCCCGGCTGTTCGGCGGGTTACTTCGCTGCCACTATTGGCTGCCGGAGGTATTGGAAGTGGTGAAGCTATTTTGGCTGCCATAGCGCTGGGTGCCGATGGTGTTCAAATCGGTTCACGGTTTGCCATTTCAGAAGAATCGTCAGCTCATCCTGATTTCAAAAGGTTGGTTACCGGGTTGACGGAAGGAGATACCAAATTGGCGCTGAAAAAGATTGGCGCGGTTCGCTTGATTAAAAATGAATTCTTTCAGGAAGTAAACAAACTCGAACTGGAAGGTGCAACTCCTGATGCTTTGCGAATTTTGTTGGGTCGTGGTCGAGCTAAAAAGGGAATGTTTGAAGGTGATCTGGTTCTGGGTGAATTGGAAATTGGGCAGGTGGCTTCAATTATCAACGAAATATTACCGGTTGAAACGATCATGAATAACCTGATTCAGGAATACCGGCAAGCCAAAGAACGCTTGAATAGCGATCTGTTTGAATTTTAATAAAAGAAAAATGTTGCGAGTTACGGGTTCCGAGTTTCGGAGCAACCCGCAACCCGCAACCCATAACTCGACTATGATACATTTTGAACGTACTAAATTAGCAAACGGACTCACCGTGATTGTCCATCAGGATAAAACAACTCCGATGGTTGCTGTAGATGTTTGCTACAATGTGGGCTCGCGCGACGAGCATCCCGATCGCACCGGGTTTGCCCATCTTTTTGAGCACCTGATGTTTGGTGGTTCGAAGCATATCCCGTTGTTCGATGAACCTTTGCAAAAGGCGGGTGGCGATAACAATGCATATACCTCGAACGACCTTACCAATTATTACCTGACTTTACCCAAAAACAATATCGAGACCGG
Source organism: Prolixibacteraceae bacterium (assembly GCA_028683385.1). Taxonomy (GTDB): domain Bacteria; phylum Bacteroidota; class Bacteroidia; order Bacteroidales; family Prolixibacteraceae; genus Aquipluma. Next base: position 213,520 of record JAQUIJ010000005.1, read on the forward strand.
TTTCTGGCTCGAATCTGACCGTATGCTCGAACTGGCTTTTTCGAAAACCAGCCTCGATGTACAGCGAAACGTTGTTATCGAAGAGTTCAAGCAACGCCAGCTCAATCAACCTTATGGCGATGTGTGGCCGCTACTCCGCCAATTGGCTTACAAGGTTCATCCCTACCAATGGCCTACGATCGGACGCGAAATCAGCCACATCGAAAAAGCCACCATGCAACAGGTCAAAGATTTTTTCTTTGCCCATTATGCACCCGACAACGCTGTGCTGGTGGTCACCGGCGATGTCGATTTTGAGAAGGTAGTGAAATTAGCCGATCGCTGGTTTGGCCCGATTCCAAACCGTAATGTGAAACCGCGAAACATTCCGCAGGAACCTATGCAGACTGAAATACGGGAACAGACAGTTGTTCGTGGTGTGCCAAACGATGCGATTTACATGGCCTACCACATGGCTGACCGGCTCGATCCGATGTATTATGCCACGGATATGGTTTCCGATGTGCTTTCAAATGGAAATTCGTCGCGCATGTACCTGAACCTGGTTCAGAAAGAAAAACTTTTTACTGAGCTTGATGCTTACCTTTCAGGCGATTATGAGCCGGGCTTGTTTGTTGTTTCAGGAAAACCAAGCAATGGTGTTTCATTAGAGACTGCCCGCAAGGCCATTGAACACGAACTCGACCGAATGAAACAAGACCGGGTGCCTGACTATGAACTCGAAAAAGTAAAAAATAAGGTAGAAGCCAACATTGTTTACGGTGAAATGAATTACCTGACTAAGGCAATGAATCTGGCCACCAATGAAATTCTGGACGATGCAAGCCTCATTAATTCGCAAGTTGAAAGTTATCGTGCGGTTACTTCAGAGCAAATACAGGAGGTTTCGCAACAAATTTTTAGACCCGAAAACTGCTCTGTGCTTAATTATATTGCTAAAAAATAGAACATGCTAAATCGTACGATACAACCCACAGTTAACCCGATTGAACACATCGACATGGTGAAGGCCGAAAAGCGGGTACTTTCAAACGGTATTCCGGTACATTTCGTCAATGCCGGAACTCAGGATGTGGTAAAAATTGATTTTGTTTTTGAAGCCGGAACATGGTTTCAACCCGGAAATCTGGTAGCAAGTCTTTGTAATTCGATGCTTGAAGAGGGAAGTGAAAATTACACTGCGGCCGAAATTGCCGAAAAAGTTGATTTCTACGGAGCTTACATTCAGTTGACAGTTGACCAGAATCAGGGATTCGTCAGCGTGGTTAGTCTGGGAAAATACTTGCCTGCGATATTGGAAGTGACTGAAGATCTGATTAAACGATCAGTTTTTCCGGAATATGAACTTCAGGTGCTGATTGACAAAAACAAGCAGAAATGGTTACTCGAAAATGAGAAAGTTCGTACCCTTTGCCAGAAAAAATTTACACAAGTGATGTTTGGCGATGCCCATCCGTACGCTATCAATAACAAACTTGAAGATTTCGATTTGATCAAACGTGATGATCTGATGCAGTTTTACCGCTCGTTTTACCACTCAGGAAACTGCCACATCATTGCCGCCGGAATGATTGATGATAAAGTACTTGAGCTTTTGGATAAGTATTTTGGAGGTAACGATTGGTCGCAAAATCAAGCAGCATTAACCGAATATCGCATTTGCACTGATCCGGTCAAAAGGCATCATGTCGAAAAGGTGGGTGGCATCCAATCGGCCATTCGCGTTGGGAAGTTCTGGGTTCCGAAAACACATCCCGATTATCACGCGTTATCCATTCTGGTAACCATTTTGGGCGGATATTTTGGTTCGCGACTGATGACTAATATTCGCGAAGAAAAAGGTTATACTTACGGAATAGGCAGTTTTGTTTTGACGCTGAAACAGGCTAGTTATCTGGTTATTTCAACCGAGGTGGGCAACGAATATGTTGAGCCAACACTTGCTGAAATTGCAGTAGAGATGCGCCGACTGCAGACCGAACCGATAACTGAAAACGAATTGGAGACTGTAAAAAGCTATTTGCTGGGCGAGTTTTTGCGCGATTTCGATGGGCCGTTTGCTTTGGCCGGAAGCTTTAAGGCGATCAACGATTTTGATTTGGATTATACATTTTACGACGATGCTTTGAAGGTGCTTCGCAACATAACTTCGGATGAATTAATGGCTTTGGCGAAACAGTATCTGAACCCTGAAGATTTTTATACGGTTGTAGCTGGAAGCACAAATCCTAATTAGGTTTGCTTTCATTCAGCATCGGATCAATTTCTTATTCGAATGGAATGGAGAAGTAAAATGTTGAACCTTTTCCTTTTTGCGAATCAACCCATATTTTTCCACCAAGAAGTTCGACAAATCCTTTGGCAATCGAAAGTCCAATTCCGGTACCTTCGTATTTGCGGGTACTCGCAAAATCTTCCTGTTCGAAGTTGCCAAATATGCGATTCTTATATTCTTCAGAAATGCCAATGCCTGAATCTTTCACGAAGAAATGATACTCTTGGTTATGCTTTTCGCAACCAATGGCTATTGTTCCGTTAGAAGTGAATTTCACCGCATTATCGATTAACTGATAGAATATTTTAGTTAGGAGTTCTTCGTCAGTTAGTATCCTCAGCTTTGTATCCTCAGGCATGGAAAAGGTAATCCTTTTTTGCTGGCAGGAGGTTTTGAATTTCTTGTGAATATGGCTAATCAGCTCAAACAAAACAACTTCAGTTTTTGCTGCTTTCTGATTTCCTGAAGCCAACAGTGAAACATCCATAATATTGGTAACTGTATTGATCAGGCGATCGCAACTCTCGTTAAGCATTCCGTAGTGACCTTCTTTTTCAAATTCTGAAAAGGTAGGATCGGTTATAATCTGACTAAAACCCAGGATTCCGTTTAATGGAGTTCTTATTTCGTGCGAAATATTATTCATAAAAGCGGTTTTAAGTCTATCGCTTGCCTCTGCTCTTTCTTTGGCTTTTATCAATTCCTGTTCGGCTCGTTTTCGTTCGGTAATGTTTTTGTCGATTCCCCGATACCCCTTTAGTTGGCCGTCCTGGTCAATAATGGGTAATCCATTGGTAAGCAAACATACGGGCTCTCCATTTTTCCCAATATTCCAGTTTTCAAGATCTTTTATGGGTAGCTTATTGGCTACGATCTCTGAAAATAGGATTGACACTCGATTGGCTTCTTCGGCTGGCATAAAGTCGAAAGGTGTTTTCCCAATAATCTCGTTAGGGGACACGTTAAAAAGATCGATGTCGCGTTGTGAGCTGTAAGTGTATTTGCCATTTTCATCAACTTCCCAGACCCAGTCAGCAGTACTGAATAGGATATCACGAAGCCTTTCTTCACTTTTTCGCAGTGCTTCCTGTGCATTCTTGTTTTCAAGTTTAATTCTGGCTTCATCAAGTGCTCTTTTAATAGCAAATGGTAATCGCTCCATTCTGTCCTTAATAACATAGTCAACAGCTCCGTTCTTCAGGAGTTCAATGGCTTTCATTTCTCCAATCGAACCCGAAACACAAATGAATGGAACATCCGGACAAAACTCCTGACATAACTCCAGAGCTCCGAACGCATCAAACTGAGGCAGCATATAATCTGCCAAAATAATATCGAAATTGTTATTCCTGATTAATGATGTAAATTCGAGTTCCGTTTCAGCACGCGAAATATCTATCCGAAATCCGGTAAGATCCAGTTGTTCGGTGACTAACTCATAGTCGATATCTGAGTCTTCGAGTGAGAGTACATGAAGCGTTTGCGGTATGTGTATTTCGTCTTCCATAGTTTATTATTACTCTTCATTTGGAAGCTCGTTAATTACCGCCCAGAATATGCCTAATCGTTGCGCTGCATCAAAAAAATCTCTAAAATTTACCGGCTTAACCACGTAGGCATTCACTCCAAGGTCATAGCATTTTCTTAAATCAGGTTCTTCACGCGAGGAGGTAAGCATGACTACCGGGATTAATTTTAGTTTCGAATTGGCTTTTACAGCCTGTAGAACTTCGATACCATCCATTCTGGGCATTTTTATGTCCAGAAGTATGACTGCCGGATTCTCGGGCTTACGGTTCGAGAATTCTCCTTCGCAAAGAAGGTATTCCATGGCTTCCACTCCATCATGAGCAACAACCACACGATTAGCAAGATTGCTTTCGGTCAGCGCTTCCAGAGTTAATTCAATATCGGGCAGGTTGTCCTCAACTAAAAGTATTTTTTTCAATTCAATCATTGAAAGTTCTCCTTGATTTTAGGTATGGTAAAATAAAATGTTGCGCCCTGATTCACTTCAGATTCGGCCCAGGTGCGCCCTCCATGTTTATTAATAATCCGCTGTACATTAGCAAGTCCAATGCCGGTTCCTTCGAATTGTTGTTTAGAATGCAGCCGTTGAAATACTCCAAACAGTTTGTTAACATAGCGCATGTCGAACCCGGCGCCATTGTCACGAATATAAAAAATAAATTCCGTTTTTTCTTCGGTATATCCAATTACGATTTTCGCATGGTCTTTTTCTCTGGTAAATTTTACTGCATTGCTAATCAGGTTGACCCAAACCATCCGCAGGAGAGATACATCTCCAGTTATTATGGGCATTACGGCAACTGACCAATCGATATTGCGCTTTTTGGTATCTTCATCAAAAAATCGAATAACTTCATGAAGAACCATGTTCATATTGAGATTCGTTTTTTGCATTTCCTGTCTTCCGGTTCTGGAGAATTGAAGTAAATCATCGATAAGATGGCCCATTTGGGTTGAAGCATCATTGATAATAGACAGATAATGTTTCCCTTTATCGGGAAGCAGATCGGCATATTTCTCGTTCAGTAAATCAACAAATCCGTTAATGTGTCGCAAAGGGGCACGCAAATCGTGAGATACCGAATACGAAAATGCTTCCAATTCCCGATTGGCCTCCTTCAATTGGGCAGTCCGATCTTCAACGCGCTGTTCAAGGGTTTCATTGAGTTTCCGGATTTCATCTTCAACTTTTTTACGATCTGTTATGTCAATAAATGTGATCAGTAAATTGGTGTTGATAATTATGCCTGAAACAACAAATGTACGTTCCATTCCATCTTTGCAGGTAATTCGGTATTCTTTGGGTAGAATATCGGTATTTGTTTCTGTTGCATATTGCAATGCTGATTCCCAGTTCTTGATCACCCATTTTCTATATGTTCCGGATGGGTATGCCATTAACCACCATTCGTTGACAGTAGGAACTTCCTCAATGGTATATCCGATTACTTCCAGAAAACGGTCATTTCTAAAAATGATCTCTCCGGAATTGCTTACATAGGTAACCGGCAGCGGAATACTTTCCAACAAACCTCGGAACTTTTCCTCACTTTCACGAAGAGCATCCTCTGAAAGTTTTCGCCTGGTGATGTCCTGAAACGAACCTTGTACTTTAACTACTTTCCCATTTTCAACGATGGGATGTCCGATTGTTCTTACCCATTTATGATTCCCTTTTGCGGTAATAATCTCCAACTCCAGGTCATAAGGTTTGGCTAGCTCTACTGACTCACGAAATGCCTTTTCAATAATGGGTTTCGAATGCTCGGTGTAATAATTGATACTTAAAGCTACCGATGCAGGTGTTTTTGGATCGAGATCGTGAATGCGTGCAACTTCTTCAGTCCAGGTTGAAGTGCCTGCAAGCGGGTCAAAATCCCATCCACCAACATGAGCAATACGGCCAACTTCCTGCAAAAGTGCTTCATTGTAACGAAGGGCTTGTTCTGTCAGCTTTCTATCTGTAATGTCTCTTGTTATATTGATGATATGTGTGTCACCTTCAATTTCAATGATTGCAGCAGACATGAGTCCGTCTATTATTCTGCCGTTTTTAGTACAAAATTTTGCCTCGAGATTTGATACAAAACCTTTCGATTTTAATCCGTCAATAAGTTTCTTTCGGTCTTCCGGGTTTTTCCATATGTTAATTTCCAGTGATGTTTTTCCTATAACCTCAACCTCAGTATATTCCATTATTTCCAGAAACCCGCTATTAACAGAAACGTACATGCCATCTTCAAGTCGGTTTATATTTATTGAATCGGGACTTGTTTTAAAGGCTTTACGATAAATCTCTTCACTTTCACGAAGGGCTCTTTCCACTCTTTTTCGCTCGGTAATATCTTCAATGGTACCTTCGTAATAAGTAACTTCTCCATTACTGTTGTAAAAGGCTTTCGCATTTTCACTTACATATACATCTCTGCCATCCGCAGTTTTCCACACCGACTCATAGGCAGTCAGACTTCCGGTTTCTTCTATACGTTTACGAAAATCGTCCCTTAGTGAATTTGTTTCAAAACCTTCTTCCTTGAGGTTTCGTTTTGCCAGGTCATCGAACGAACTGAAGCCTAAAATCTTTATTAAGGTTGGATTCGCCATCAGTATTTTCCCGTCTGGAGTTGTACGATAAATACCAATCACAGCGCTTTCAAACAGATTGCGGAACCGGGCTTCGCTTATTCTCAGAGCTTCCTCAACCTGTTTACGGGCATTGATATCCTGAGTAATTACAACAGCACTCAGCCCTTCAACATTTAAGGGCGCTGCGCTAATACTAGTCCAGAAAACAGATCCGTCTTTGGATTGTATTCCTGTTTCTACATCCTTTATAACCCTGTTTTCTTCGATAGCGCGAGAACTAGCCAATTCTGAAGTTGGCATTTCCGATCCATCACTTCTTATATAGGTTCTTAATTTGTGTTTCCCTTCTATTACGTCATTTTGTTTTAGATCAATTATTTTTTCCAAAACCGGGTTCATCTGTGCAATGTTACGATCTTTATCAATCAGAGAAATGCCGAAAGGAAGCACGTCGAAAATTGCCTGAAGTTTTTCTTCATTTACTCGCTGCAATTCCTGATTTATTTTGCGGTCAGTAATATCCTGTATTGAGGTAATAAAATATTTGGGTTTGCCATTGGCATCGCGTTGCAATAAGGTACTTATATCAACCCATACAAAATGACCTTTCTTGTGAATATACCTTTTCTCCCATTGTCTGGAAGAGAATTCGCCCGAAATGATTGAATTGATTATTTCCTGGTCTTTTTGCACATCTTCAGGAAACGTGATTTGCTGCCAACTCATTCTGCTGAGTTCTTCTTCGGAATATCCGGTTATATCTCTGAACGTTTTATTTGTTCTTAGTTTACCAGTACCATTAGCTTCAGTGATGGATTTCCCTACTGTTGAATATTCAAAAATATTTTTGAAGTATTCTTCGCTCTCCTTTAATGCGACTTCCGATTTCTTCTGTTCGGTTATGTCATAGTTAATCCCAACCATCCGCTTGGGTTCTCCCATTTCATTTCGAAATACTTCTCCTTTTGATTTACTATAACGAACTGTTCCATCAGGCCAAATTATCCTAAATTCCGCATCATATTCCTTTTCACCAAGCATCGCAAGTCGGACTTCATTCTGGCAAAAATCCCGGTCTTCAGGGTGAAGGCCGTTAATCCAGGCTTCATAAGCACCTGTAAACTCTCCTTTTTCCAGTCCATACAAGGCATACATTTGGTCATCCCACATTAGCACATTATTCTGTATATCCCAGTCCCAAATGCCAACCTGTGACGACCGGGTTGCAGTGTATATTCGTTCATTCAAGCGTTTGATTTCATCTTCAGCCAGCTTTCTCCGGGTTATGTCTTCAACGATGGCCAGATTGTAAAGGAAACTTCCATCATCTGAATAATTGGCGGTTACAGTTAGCGATCCCCAAATGACCCGACCATCTTTTCTGATGTAGCGTTTTTCGGTTTTAAATACAGAGATCTCTTTATTAATAACTTTCAGCACATTGGGAAGATCTAGGGGTACATCTTCCGGATGTGTAATATCTTCAAAGGTCATGCACTGAAGCTCCTTTTCAGTATATCCCATTATAGCAGAATAAGTAGGATTCACCTTTTTAAACCTGAAGTTTGAATCAACCATTGCCATTCCAAAGGGTCCTTCTTCATATAGTTTGTTGAATCTAACTTCGCTTTCGTACAGTAGTTTTTCCTTCAGCTTACGCTCCGTTATGTCAATCGATAAAATGAATACACCTTCAGGAACCGGCTGAATGCTCAGATCGAACCAACCAATGCTTTCATCAGGGAATAGAAATTCGTTTTCGAGATGATTGGGAACTCTTGTTTCGAGCACCTGATTGATAATTTTAAATACTTCGGTTCTTTCAATTCCCGGCCACATATCCTGATATCTCTGTCCTAGTAGTTCATCGTTTGGACGGCGGTTGTGAATTTCAGCGCTGCGATTTAGATAGATGTATTTCCAATCAAATCCAATAATCTGGCATCCTTCCAGCATATTGTCAAGAATATTTCGGGAGCGTTCTTCGCTTTTTATTAACGCTTCATTCATCTGTATCTGTTCCAATTTCTGTAACGTGATTTCACTGATGAGTTGAGTCATATCCAGCAAAAAGTCCATAGCAACTTTTATTTGCTCTTTTGAAACAATAGGTACATTTTCGAGTGCCTTTAAATATTTCTGCTCATTAAAACGATGAGTGGCGGCTTGTTTTTTGAAAAATGCACGATCTGGTTCATCAAAAAAGAATTGACCTGAAAACAGGTTGGCAATATGTTCGCCATTAATTATAATGGGAACAGCAACATCAACCAATCCATTTAAACACTCGTAGAAATGATATTTTTCGCCATTACCAAGTTCATTCGCTAACACTGTATCGCTGATACCGCAATTTTTTGAAGTTTTTGGATTAATCCGGTGAAACTCGGTACATATTTGCCGCCATCCTGATTTCGACAGTATATTTCCTTCGAGGTCTAAAATCGCTGTTACAAAGCCTGTTGATTGGTTGAACCCTTCAAGTAGTTTATTGACTTTTTCAAAATCGATTAAATCTAAAATTCTTTTTTTGCCGCTTTTGAGGATCAAATCTTGCCTTTTGTTCTGCAGGAGCTGCTGATTCTGTAATTCCAGTTCGATTTGCCTCACCTGTAATTCCTGAATCAGTTTTAAAGTATCAGCTTCAGAGAGAGGTAAATCTGTTATTGGAAGTCTTGATTTCAGAATGTCTTCGGCTTGCTCACGCAAAGAATTTGATGAAGATGGATTTATTTTTTTCATAAGGCTTTTGTTTCAAAAGTCACAGGGTAAAAAAATATGAATATCCGTTTGAGTGCATAAAAGAGAAAAATGAATTTAAATTAGCTCAACTATGGCCTCGCTCAACACCGAAGTGAGGGGAAGGAGTGTGTCAATTTCATTTTAAAAGCGAAACGTTCTGTCAGATTCAGCTTGGAATCGTCCTTAATTTTTGGAAATTAGTAAATATCCGAATATTCATTAAAAGATTCTTCTTTAAGTTTGGTTTTCAGGCCTTAAAATCTGTAATCCATTTTTTTTCAGAATAGCGCCTTTCCATAATTCGCTTCAAGTTACAATATTTTTTGATAATTATCATATGCTTATCTATTTTAGTCTTTTATGCATTTACTTACAGAACATTGACCACGATGATACACCAATCTGCATAAGAAATCACTAGTCGATGCTCTCAATTATTGGAAGCTTCAATGATGAGGAAAAATGAATTAGAGTGCCCTAGAAATACTTTCGTCGGATTAACGTTCTTTATAAAAGGGTTATATCAGCAGGATATCAATCCTGAAGTTCTTTATAGCGTGTTGAAGGTCGATATGTTAATTTGGAAAACTATTCTTTCTGGTTTGAAGTAATTTAATTGGTGCAATTAATCTTCGCTAGTTTTAAAAAACCACGCAACCATATCCTACAAATCCTCATCTTTGTTAAATCAATAGAACCGGTATTGGGGAAGGGGTTAGGTTTAATCCTTCGGAAACGATATTTTTAACAAACAATTAAAACGTACTTTAGAATGAAAAATTTCAGAAAATTATTTACAGGTTTTTTATGCCTTTCTTTTGGTAGTTTAGCATTAGTTTCATGTATAAAATCTACTCCAGTTGCTCTTCAGGGTGTGGCCGATGTTATTATTCAGGATATGAAGACTGATGGTGGCATTAAATATGGGATTGTAATTTATGCATCTGCAAATTACGATATTGCTTCGGCCAAAGTAACAGCCCCCGGCACTCCAGGCAAAATTTACGAATTAACTGCATCCTCAAACAAAATGCAATTCGTTTACACTCCACAGGCTTCGGATTATACCACTGATATGCCTGTAAAAGGTGACTATTCGATTGAAATAGTCACTGCTGCTGGCGAAAAGCTTACTGGGAAAGATATAGTTGGAGATGAAAAATTGACCCCTATCGTTATTAAGACTGCAGCGATGGCATCGCAGTCGCTTAAAACTACCTGGGATAAAGTAACTGGAGCTAGTGCCTATGTGGTAAAATTGTATTCTGCTAACAAAGCTGATCTTTTATACTCAAGTAACTACCTTTCAGCCGATGCTGTTGATTTTCAATTCAGTTCATCATCATCTGGTTGGGTTTATGGAGTGTCTCCTGTAGCAAATACAAATTACGTGCTAGAATTGATTGGTGTTAAGGTTGAAACCGGAGTTACAATTGATCAGGCGAACAATTTGCAGTTTATTACAACCGATTCGAAAACCATTAAGTGGGAATAGGTTTTCGTTGCTTCTTATAATATAACCCGGTCAGTTTGATCGGGTTTTTTTATGTCGAAACATATTTTAAAATTTCACACTTGAAATGATTGATAAATCTGGTATCGGAAACTGTCAAGTTTGTTTTAGCAGAGTTCATTCTTTGTACTTTTGTACTCTGTTAAAATAAAGCACCAGAGATAATCGTGATGGTTTTATTTCGATTGTAATGTCTTATGGTTCTTAAATTTAGATAATAAATGTCAGATTGTGCACTAAATATTACAACTCAAGTCAATCCAATTCCAGATAGAAGTCGGGTTCGGTTTGCCGTTGCTTTGGTTTATTTTAGTATGGGGCTGTGCTTTTCATCGTGGGCCAGTCGCATACCTGATATCAAAACGGCACTTCATTTAAATGATGCCCTTTTTGGGACCATCCTTTTTGCCTTACCTGTTGGGCAGTTTTTAATGATGCCATTCTCCGGGAAATTGGTTACCCGTTTCGGAAGCCATAAAGTGTTGCTTTTTGCATTGCCTGCCTACACAATTTGTCTGACCAATGTTGGTTTAGTACACGCCGGATGGCAACTGGCTATAGCCTTATTTTTATTTGGATTGTCGGGCAATCTTTGTAATATTTCCATTAACACACAGGGCGTTGCTGCCGAACGTTTGTATGATCGTCCAATCATGGCTTCTTTTCATGGCGGATGGAGCTTGGCTGGTTTTACCGGAGCCCTGATCGGTTTGGCAATGGTTAACCTGAAAGTACCAGTTTACTGGCATTTTGTTGTGATCGTCTTGATTGTTTGGACAACTGTTTGGATCAATTACCCATTTTTGGTAAGAACTAATCCGGCGCCTTTGTCAAATGAACCGAAAAGGAAATTTTTTAATAAACCAGATCGTATTCTTTTGCATTTGGGAATCATTGGTTTTTGCTCAATGGCCAGCGAAGGAGCCATGTTCGACTGGAGTGGAATATACTTTAAAGATGTGGTTAATGCTCCGGCATCACTTGTTGTACTGGGCTATACTTCGTTCATGATTATGATGGCAACCGGGCGCTTTGTAGCCGATTACCTGATTTCAAAAATTGGTCGAAAACGCTTATTGCAGATTTGCGGAGTAATGATTTCAACCGGATTGTTTACCGCGGTATTCTTCCCGTATCTCGTACCCAGTACTTTTGCCTTCATGTTGGTTGGGTTAGGCGTTTCGAGCATTGTTCCAACTGTTTACAGTGCTGCCGGAAGACATTCTAAAGTTTCACCCGGAATTGCATTGGCAACTGTTTCGAGTGTAAGTTTCTTGGGTTTTTTAATGGGACCGCCATTAATCGGATATATTTCGGCCGCTGCCGGTTTGCGTTATTCGTTTGCTGTTATTGGAGTATTCGGAATTGGAATCACTTTGATGGTTTCCAGGGTGAAAGCGTTGAACAACGATTAGTCTGTTAATCCCGAGGACTGGTAAAAGCAAACCCTGTTTCCAGAACAGAGGTTTTGTTATTTTCAGGTATTGACAAGCGAAGGTAAGAATACAAAAGCTATACATTTGGATTTGTGATAAAGGAATTTCCTTTTCTATTACTTCACAAAAAAAATAATTACCACCTTTATACCTGAATTTTTCGGACGGCAACAGACGTTTGAGAAAAACCAACAAGGAAACCAACTAACTAAGCCAATTTCAATGCGAACAATCTTTTTCTTGCTCATTCTGACGTCTTTTACTATTCTTTCCGGAGCATCAACCAAAGACAATCAAAATCAAGACAACGCGATACCGTTGATGGGAAACCGGTTTCTTACCTTTAATGCAGTGATTCGGGTGAACCAGATTGAAGTGGCGCGCGATAGAAATGTTGGGGAAGATGAACGAAGCCTGCATACTCCTTCTGTGGTAATCAAATTCCGGGAAGCCATTAATACAGGTTTTCCAGGGGCTAAAATAACCTGGGCTTTCAGTTGGCTGGCTCTGCATGACACAACTTCAAATTACAGTAGAATCAGAGAGATTGTTGTTGGATACCAATCGAAATACGGCGATGAAATCACATTTATTCCGGGGGCTTATTTTGCCAATGCATACAATACTACTGAACAGGTAAATAAAGATTTGCATGATGGCTTGGCCAAAGTTTCTGAAATCGTAGGAAATGGTTATCGTCCAAAGAGCGTTGTTGCAGGTTTTTTGTCAGCGAAAAATCAGGATTACCTGGCTAAAAATGAAGGAATTCACGTTTGTCAGGGAAATATCTGGAGTCAGTATGCCATCGACAATCAGGATGGGGATGGAGCTGTTGCCTATCCGTTTTATCCGTCGAAGGAGCATTTCTGTAAACCGGCACAGGGGAAAGACGATTTTATTGATTGTGTAAACCTGGATGGCTGGACCACCGATTTTTTGGCTGCTCGCAGGGAAGGTTTCAAAGAAGGGTTTAACAGTAGAATGGGAGTGGGGCCAATTGAAACTTTGGGTAAATACGGATTAGGTTTGGGTTTAAAAGAAATGCTTCACACAACAGCGATTCATTTTGACCAAGGGTTTGAGTTAAATGGTTTTGCCTGGGTAACCAATTGCTGGGAAGTATCGCTTCCGATTGATGTGGCCGGTTTGACAAGTTGGTTAAGTGAAATCAAAAAACGTTGGCCTGAGGTAAAGTTTATTACTCAGGGTGAGTTTGGCTTGATCTGGCGGAAGCATTATCGCGATAATAGTTTTAATTACCGTTTTGAAGAAACAGGTTCGGGGATTGGAGGTTCTGATGCTGATAAGGAAATTCGCTGGTTTATGAATAAAGGATTTCGTTTGGCATTACTACGCGATTTGAAGACGGACAATTCAGAAACCGTAATTGATTTTACCCGATATGATTTGACAGCCAAAGAACCTTTAGAAATGACACGTCGATGGAGTTTGATGGGCGATATTAATCAGAAACAAACCCGGCCGCAGGATAAGCCGGTTCTATTGAAACAGCTTCCGGAGGAGATGAAAACCATCATCAAAACGATTTATCCAAAACTGTTCCCCATTCGGTAAATTTAATTGCTAATTAAAAGATAGTGCTAAGTAAAAAATGGTCTCGTGTTTTTTGCTCTTACATTCTTAGCAAATGATCGGCCGACTGTAAAATCTTCATCTTTAAATCTTCCGGATAATCCGGGTGATCGGCCAGAAACTGTTTGACGATGCTTGCCGCTTCCTTGCTGTTGTGCCCTTTGAGCAAAGTATCGAGCCACGATTTGGGGAAGAAGATATCGCCCGTTCGTTTAATCTCCTGCAACTTATCGAGAGCTGGGCGAATGTATTCCAGACTTTCTTTTTCTCGGACTGGATGGTTCAAAAATGCCATCGCCTGATCCACCCAAGGTTCATGTTCGCGGTTCTTTTCCTGAAGAAGAGATTCGAAGAAGCGGTCACGTTCGGTTTTCTCCGGATTCAGGCTCTTTCGCACAAACTGAAACTGGGCTTTTTTATCCTGATTTGTAATTCGCTTTTCCTGACTATCCAGAATTTCCATGGCTTTTTCGGGCAATTTCAGCGCTAACTGAAATGCAAGGTCGTTCTGCTGATCGGCGCTCAGTTTGATGTCTGTTTGGAGCGCTTGATTTTTCAGGCAAACTTCAAGCCGGGTCAATGAATTTGCGGTTCGCGATAATCGCATGATACTGTTAATTAGTGCAGTTTGTTGATTTTTTCGCGCTGCATATTCTTTCCAAAGGACTGTCTCCATTTCTTCCTGAATCGCTTTTTGTTGCTCAGGTGTGGCTTGATAGATGAAACATGATTCCAGATCATTCAGCATTCGCTCAAAAATGACTGAATTGGTTTCCAGAGGAAGCTGATGGACTAATAAATTCAGGAAGTCATTAATATTCAGCTTTCCTTCGTGCAGATTCTCGGTCAGGTCGGTCAGTAGCGATGCCCGCAAAAGATCATCAGTTACGGCTGAAAAATGATTCAGGAAATATTGCGTTGAAACGGAATCCAGTTCTACAAAACCATAGGTATTGCCTTTCGCGTTGAGGTAAATCCATTCAGGTTTTGCGCTCGCAAATACATCTTTCAATTCCATTCTGGCTGAATTCATGATCACTTTTTGAGACCTGATGTTGCCATTTTCAGAATACGCTAAATCTAATTTCTGAGGCCAAATGCGGTTCTTTGCAAACGGATCTATTTGTTCAATGACAAGGTTTTTTCCTTCAACTTTAGCTTTCAAATGTGGTCGTCCCGCTTCATCAACCCAGCCTGCTGACCAACGTGGCAACTCATCTGTTTTTGTAGTATTCAGGATGTCAATCAAATCCGTCCATCCGGCATTTCCATAGGCATTCTGCGAAAGGTATTGCTGAAGTCCTTTTTGAAGCGCCGCTTCTCCCGTTTTCTGTTCCAGCATCCGCATCACGATGGGCGCTTTGTGGTAAATGATCGATCCGTATAAGCTTCCGGCGTCTTTCATGTTCGCCAGCTTTTGCCCGATGGCGTTGGCTCCCGAAGTGCGATCGACCGAATACGCCACATCGTAATGAGCCAGCAGAAATTGCAGGTCGAAGTTGAATTCAGGATACATAGGCGAAACCACTTTATCCGCAATGAAATTGGCAAACACTTCTTTCAGCCAAACTTCGTCGAACCACGGCATGGTGACTAAATCGCCAAACCACATGTGAGCCGTTTCGTGTGCAATCAGATTAGCCCGCCTCATTAGCTGCTGCTGTGTTGGATTGGCATCCAGGAAAAGGCTTGTTGCACGGTAAAGCGTAGCTCCCGGATGTTCCATGCCGCCATACTGAAACGACGGAACAGCCACCAAATCGTACTTTTCGAAAGGATAGGAGATGCCTGTGTATCTTTCAACCCAGTTGATTGAATGGAATAGCAGTGAAAAAATGGAGTCGGTGTTGTTATGCAATTCCTCCAGCTTTTCACGGTGATACATTACAATGGTCTTTCCATTTCGTGTTCGGCTGATGGTATCGAATTTTCCGGCAGAGAATGCAAACAGGTAAGTTGGAAGTGGTTTGGTCAGTTTGAAATTGATTTTTTTTATCGAATCCGAAGTCTCTTCTTGTTCAGTTGGTCCATTGGCAACGGCTTTCCATGTTTGCGGAATCCGAAGTTGAAGTTTGAACTGTGCTTTCAGGTCAGGTTGGTCGAAACACGGAAAAGCGGTTGAGGCGCGGTCGGGAACAAACAGCGTGTATAAAAACTCCGGATTCCGGTTGAGCGACCAATCGGGGCAAGTAAAATTGAGCTTTATCTCATTCGTTCCTTCTTTCAAATCCGATTTGTTGATGACCAGATGCCCATTCCGGATGACAATTTCTGCAGTCTTTCCATTGCTCGAAACCGAATACTTTAGGGTTGTGTCGCCCTTAAAATCGAGTTGAAGATCCTGCTCTGTATTTTTTAAGTTAAACCTGATGGTTTCCGTGCCCAATATTTGTCCATCTATCTTGGTCGGAATATGATAACCTAAATCGTAAGTAATATTTGATATTGTTGATTTGCGATGTTTTGCCAATTCTTGTGAAACTCCTGAATTAACCGGAAGTTGAGGTTTGGAGCATTCGGTAAAAAATAGGGCAAAGACAAAACTGTAAATTAAGTATTTCATGAAATTTAATGTGAAAAAGATTTACTTCCCCACTTCCGAAGGTGGTACTCCAAAATACTTCCTGAAACACCGCGAGAAATAGAGCGGATCGTTAAAGCCGACCTGGTAGCTGATTTCGGCAATGGTGTATTGATGCCCATTATTCAGGAGCAATTTTTTGGCTTCTTTCAACCTGATATTTCGTACAAATTCGGTAGCCGACTGACCTGTCAGCGATTTCAGTTTCGAATACAATAAGGTTTTGCTGGTGTTCATCAAGTTGCAGAATTGCGGCACATCAAACTCCGAATTGTCAATGTTTTCGAATACTACACCAATCGCTTTATTCAGAAATTCAAGGTCGCCCGGATTTTGCGCAAAAGTGTTCACTTCAATTTCTTCCTGATCGGCAAACCGGTCTTTCATGCGGCGCCGGTTTTCAATCAGATTGTAGCTTCTTGCAATCAGCTCATTCATTTTGAATGGCTTGGTGATGTAATCATCGGCGCCGGTGCACAATCCTTCAACAATATCTTCTTCCGAGTCGCGGGCAGTGAGCAAAATAACAGGCAAATGACTGGTCTTTGGATCAGACTTGAGCCTTTTGCAAAATTCCATACCGGTCATGCCGGGTAACATCACGTCAGACAGAATCAAATCAAACATTTCGGTATTGAGCAATTCGTAAGCTTTTTCAACCGAGCCAACGCCTTTTACCCTGAAATAATTTTTCAGTTCATCAGCAACAAAGCGAAGCATCAGTTCCTCGTCTTCAATCAGCAACACCGATGCTTTCTCGCTCCAGTTCAGTTTATCGAGATCGATGTCGGCTTTGGTTTTATCGGTTTGTTCGGTTACTTTTTCGGCTTTAATCAATGGCAAAATCACGTAAAAACTGGTGCCGTGAATTCCATCGCTGATCACTTCAATTGAACCGTGATGGAGGTTAATCAGCTCTTTTACCAACGATAAGCCAATGCCACTGCCGGGAATGCGGTTGAATTTTTCGCTCCTCAAACGATAAAAACGATCGAAAACATTTTGCTGCATTTCTTTCGGAATACCAGGTCCTGAGTCGTTGACCCACAATTGCAACCTTTCGTTTTGCGGATCGATTTTAGCGATTAACTCTACTTTCTCGTTTTCAGGAGTAAACTTGAAGGCATTTGACAGCAGGTTGACCACAATTTTTTCGAGTTTGTCGGCATCGTATTTGGCCCAGAATTCCTGAATGTTGCAGGAGAATTCGAACCGAATATTTTTCTCGTGAGCAAGTGGAGCATAATAACCGGATATATTTCGGAGTTGTAAAATGAGGTCGCCTGGGCTCAATTCCAACTGAATTTTGCCAGCTTCCAGTCTCCTGAAATCGACCACCTGATTAACCAGATTGTTGAGCCGCTGTACATTCGTATAAATCAGTTCCAGACTATCGATGTTTTCACTCTTCTTTTTGGCCTTGTCCAATAACTTCTGGAGTGGTAGTGAAATAAGTGTGAGGGGAGTTTTCAGTTCGTGCGAAATGTCGGTAAAAAGTCTGAGTTTTAGCTGATCCAATTCGTGGATTTGCTTGTTTCGCGCATACAACCTGATGAGCAGCCAGACTATGATTCCGAGGAATGTCAGAATGGTTAAAATGAACCACGCCCGCATGTAAACAGGTCGCAGCACGGTGAATGAAATTTGCGCAGGCTTGGGCTCAATATTATTGTCGAGGTCGCGCGAACGAACTTCGAAGGTATAGTTGCCTGCGTTTAAATCCAGAAAAACACTTGATTTTTTCTCGGAAAATGGCGACCATTCTTCCTCATTTAGCCGGTACGAAAATTGAATTTTTTCCGAAGGTGTTTCATTCCAGTAGTCGCAGCCATTGTAGGTAATAATCACATTTCCGGAGGAAGAAATTTCATGATCGGAGAATGAAATCGTTGTTTTTGGCGGGTTGTTTTCGCGCCGATAGAAAGTCGTTTTAAACAGCGCCGGGTTTTCGGCTGTATTCTTGAAATCGTACAAATACCATTCGCGAGTGGCCTGATTGACCCAAAGAGCGCCATCCTCCGATTTGTTCAGGAAACCGCGTTCCCGTTGAATATTGAGTTCCGGATTTATAATTTGCGGAATAAACTGTTTGCCGTCGAAAAATGAAATGCCCTTATCGGATGCAACATATATCGATGTGTCGTTTTCGACAAAAAGATTGGTTACCATGTTGCTAGCCAGACCATTGAGTGTGGTGTATCTAGTCCATTTTTTGCCGTCGTTGTAAAACAAGCCAGTGCCTCCTTGTGCCACTAAAATATGATCGGAAGGAGTCACTTCAATGTCGTCGGTCCAACTGAGCGATTTTGCCGGAAGTTCAATCAGATGGCTTTTCTTGCCATCGAACATGATTGCATCTCCTCCTGAAAACCAGAGATTTCCATTCGAAGTTTGCCCGATGGACGGGATTCGCTGTGGTACTTTGTCGCTTGAATAGTGTAGCCACACCGAGCGTTTGTAATTGTAAGCAACAAATCCACCTTTAAAATTGGTATTGTCCAATTCGAGAACTCCATTTACCGGAAATGCCACGGCCGAATCGCCCAATTCGCAAATTCCGTTGTACGCAATTCCGAGGTAGAGATCAGGAAACGTAGTCATTGTCCAACGTCCGTGTTCAAATCTGGCAATTGAGGCCTTACCCTGGTTACTTCCGGCTGCCCACAAACCACTTTTGGGCGAGTTATGCAAGCTCATCGTCATCGACATCAAACCATCGGCTACCGAATATTTCTGAAAATTCTGCATCGATTGATTGCATGAAACAACTTCGCCGGCATTGGTAGTAAACCAATATTTTCCGTCCGGAGTGTTGCAATTGAAATTTAATCCCAGGAATGTGCCGAACGATCTGGATGAAAGATCAAGTTTCATGAGGCTTCCGTTGCTACCAAACGCGAAAATATTATCCTGTTTATCACAGTAAATTTCAATATACGAAAGTGGAAGTGAAACTTCAGGATACTGGTACACTTTCCACCCAGACTCAGTTAATGAATAAAGTTTGCTGTGTCCCCCGATCCAAAGATTTCCATCTGAAGTTTCCAGAATTGAAGCTTGAACATTGTCGCCTCCATACACTTTCAGGTCGATGCTTTTCCACTTTTCAACAGGAATTTGATACTGCAAAAGCATGATGTTGGGATTCGAACTGGTTATCCAAAGCGAATTCTCGTGTTCGCAAAGAGCAGAAACATCACCAACCGACAGATTGGGTGCTTTTAGATATTTCCAGTTCAGCGAGTTTTCAGGAAACTTAGAAACATCAATTGATGCTAAATTCTTGTCAGGCAAATCAACCGTCATCCAGATTTTTTGTGCCCGATTTATGGTCAGATTATAAACCGGAAATCTGATCTCCTTGATCGAGGCGAGTCGGTAATCATTGGCCTTTTCGTATCTTAACGTGTTCAGAATAGATCCATTGGCATCTATTTCAAAATAACCTTCAGGATTGAGGCAGTAGTTGACTTTTGTAGTAATTTTAAGTAAGCCGAATTCGCAACCTATCCAGATGTCGCCATTTAAGTCGGTGGTGAAATTTCGTTGTGAGTTAAAACTGAAATTTAGTATTTTTCTGAATTCACCTTCTTTATACCTGAAAATTCCGTTCGTAGTTGCAACCAGCAGATTGTTGTCTTTTTCGAAAGCCAATGAATGGATAGTGGTACTGTCTGGAATAAACTGAACGGTTTTGTAGCCATCGTAGTAAATGGCTTTGTTGCCAATACCCATCCACATTCCCTTATCGCTTCCTTTTGCTATGCAGGAAATCCGAATGGTGTCATATTCCGGGAATTCGATCCATCGCCAGGGCTCAAGAACCGGATTGGCAAGTTGAGGTTTATAGGGTCCGATTGCCTGTATTTGCAAGGACAGTAACGCAATTCCAATGAAGATGATGAGATTCTGGATTTTTATCACTTTTTCAGATCTTGCACATTTGTTAATTTTGAGAGGGTTTCAAAATTAGTAAAAAATTGGCGACTGAAGAATGAAAAACTGAAGGATTGTAAAATAGGAATTTAGGAGCACAATGATTGTCGTAAAATGTAGATTAAAATCTGACAACTTCGGTTTTACGGCGCTCTGTCAACTATTGATTCATCATCAATTGTCGGGCTTCCTGCTTTAGAATTTCGGGTAAATGGATGTGTCTGCGTCCAAGGCTGACGATCCATTTGCTTATTTCATTGGTTTTCATGGTGTACAGTACTTCACGCAAATCATCAATTTGGCTGGCAGTAAGATCAGCTTCCCGAATGTTTCTCAGTTCATCTAACTCTTCGTCGTTGAAATAGACAATTATTTCTTCGTTAAAAGCGGATTCGTCAAATTCACAAATTTCATGTGCGCCGCAACAATCAGAGGCAACTTCACGCGGCTCTTCCTGAGTTTCCGGTTCAATTGTATCTTCCGGTTGGGGCTTCTTTAGTTTTAAAACCGCAAATAATACGATAAGTACGACCAGTGCAATGATTAAATAAAGCATACCCCAAAGTTATAATTTGAATTCAAAAATAGACAGAGTAATTCTGTTTTTACAAATATCGAAGTAAAAATAGACAACCATGTCAGCCCTCATTTTGTTGGGAATTTTAATGTGCTATATTTGATTTTTCGGATGAATGGTGTGTTTATCGATTGAACTATTTGATTCCGGATTTAAGTTAAACGTTATAAATTACAGTCTCATGAAGTATTTTTTCTTGCTGATAATTTCAGTTTTTCTGGTGCAAAAATCGGAAGCTCAATTTAACAAGTATTTTGAGGATAAGTCTTTACGACTCGACTATTATCACTGCGGAAATGCAGAAACCGAAAAATATTTCTTTGATGAATTGATTCAGGAGCCTTATTGGGCTGGTTCTGAAACGAACATGATTGACACCAAAGGATACGGAAATCATTTGGTTGAAGTGCGCACTATCGATGCCAATGAGCTGGTTTATTCAAGAGGATACTGCACGCTTTTTGACGAATGGCAAACCACGCCTGAAGCTAAAACAACTGATTGTTGTTATCCTGAATCAGTAATTGTGCCTTTTCCCCGCGAAAAAGTTATGGTTTCGATTTTGAGCCGGAATAAAAAAGGCGAATTCGAAAAAAAGTTTGAATATCAGGTAGATCCGAAGAGCTATTTCATTAAAAAAGAGCGGGAGAAGCTTCCTGTTTTTGATGTGGTTCATTCGGGCAATTCGAACAAAAAGGTTGATCTGGTTTTGTTGCCTGAAGGATATTCTGAAAGCCAACGGGAGTTGTTTGAGGCTGATTGTAAGAAGTTTGCCGATGAGTTTTTCTCGTACGCACCATATTCACAGAACAAAGATAAGTTTAATATTCGGGGAGTTTGGGCGGCTTCGAAGGACGAAGGTCCGGATATTCCGGGACAAAATATCTGGAATAAAACCCGGCTGAATGGTTCTTATTATACCTTTGACTCTGAACGTTACCTGATGATTAAAGATTTTCAGGGTGTACGCGATGTGGCTGGGAATGCCCCGTACGATTACATTTATATCTTGGCGAATACCGAAAAGTACGGTGGTGGAGCTGTTTACAACTTCTACGGAATTAGTGCTGCTCATCATGCCGAGGAAGCTGGCAAGATTTACATCCATGAGTTTGGCCATTTGTTTGCCGGCCTGGGCGATGAATATGTTGGTGGCGTTGAATATTCTGATTTTTACCCGACCAACGTCGAGCCTTGGGAACCTAATCTGACCACTTTGGTTGATTTTGATAAGAAATGGAAGAACATGTTGCCTGAAGGAACAGCCATTCCAACCGCTACAAAGTTCGAAAATTCGAAAAAACTGGGAGTTTATGAAGGTGGTGGCTATGTGAGTAAAGGAGTTTACCGGCCATGGATAAATTGCCTGATGAATAATTTACATACCATCGATGTTTTTTGCCCGGTTTGTAGCAAGTCCATTCAGGAAATGATCGATTTCAATTGCAAGTAGATTTTGTGTGGTTAAATTGTTGATTCCACATATTTCTTAAAGTTATCCAGGATCGATTGCCATCCGGCTTTTTGCATTTCAATAGGATTTTCATCCTCGGCTTCGAAGCTCTCAACGATTGTCGTAGAATCTTTGCCTGAAGCAAAATAAATATGCACTTTGCGACCATCGAAAAGGGTGTATTTAATCGTTTCGTGCGGCTTTATTTCGTTGTAGGCGCCGGCAAAGTCGAACCCAAAACTGCCGTCTTTGGCCTCCATCCGCGCGAGGAAACTTCCACCAACCCTGAAATCATTTTCTGCGTGTGGGGTGTGCCAGTCGTCAGAAGCATTGTTCCAATGGATGATATGTTCCGGGGAAGTCCAGCATTTCCAAACGCGATTAACGCCTGCATCAACTGTTGTTTCAATGGTAATGATTGTTTTGCCTGTTCTCATAGTTTCGAATATTTAGTTTCGATATAAAAGCAACAACTGGGCAATTTGTTCATAATGAGTGTTAATATCCCGAAAATAGATGAACTGTATTGGTTTTAATTGTCTTCTTTGTTGATATTTCTTAATTTTAAGCAACTTAAAACCTGATATCATGAGCACGACAAAAAATTATCCATTGTCACGTCGTAGTTTTATTAAAGTGTCGGCTGTCACAACCGCAGGAGTTTCCATGTTGTCGTTTAATAGTATTCCTGAAAAAATGCCAGCACCCATGAAACGCAAATTTGGGAACTTCGATTTCGAGGTCACTACGCTGGGTTTGGGTGGGCAGGCATCCCTGCAATGGACACCTGCTGATGTTGACCCGGTTCCAATTATCCTGAAGGCTTTTAAATTGGGTGTGAATTATTTCGATACGTCGAATCTTTATGCCGGAAGCCAGCTGAACTACAATAAAGCGTTCAAAATGCTGAACCTTATTCCGGGAGAATCGAATTACGACGAGAAACTTCGTAAATCGATCTGGCTGACCAGCAAAACCTGCATGCGGTGGGGTAAACCCGGATGGCCTGAACGAAAGAATGTGAATAACTGGTCGAACGGAATGCCGGACGTTAAATGTGCGGTTGACGACCTGAAACGTTCGCTCTCTCAGGTTTTTGGCGACAACAAAGGTGGTTATCCTGAAGGCGCTTACCTCGATATGATTCTGATTCATACTTTAAATACTACCGATGAGGTGAATGTCCTTTACGAAGGATTGGAAACCCCGCTCGATCCGAATGGAAATTTTGGCGCACTGGTTGCGTTACGCGATTTTCGCGATGGAACCAATCTGACAGGGATGAATCCGAAAAATGAAAAGTTAGTCAGGCACATCGGATTTTCAGGCCATAACAATCCGCCTGCTATGGTCGATATGATTCAGCGCGACGAATATGGTATTCTGGAAGGAATGCTAATTGCCATCAATGCCAACGACAAAACCAAATACAACATGCAGCACAATGTAATTCCGGTGGCAGCGGCAAAAGGAATGGGTATTATTGGCATGAAAGTATTTGCTGATGCCGCCATGTATCACAAAGAACCACGCTGGTCGCGCGATCCGAACGATGTGTTCCGTAAAATTGGGACGCCAGAATTGCCAAGCCGACCACTGATTGAATATTCACTTTCCACACCGGGAATTCACACCTTAATTATCGGAATTGGCCAGATTGACGACGATCCAATGAAATGCCAGTTGATACAGAACTTTTATTCTGCGCAAATCAAACCCAATGGAATGCCTGAAAATGAACGGAAACGAATTGAAGACCAGGCAACTCTGATAAAACCAAAATCCAATTATTTCCAGATGGAAAAAGTTGGATTAACCGCTCCAGGAAACCTCCGGAAAGACGGAAATAAAATTGTTTGGGACACCGCTTTAGCTGGCGATGCCGCTGTGGTAACGTATGAGGTTTTGGTTAACGGCATAAAAGCTGGTGAAGTAAAACATCAGCCACAAACGCTAAAAAGCCAACCATTTATTTTTGAAACTTCATTTAAAACCGGCGATAAAGTTGAGGTTGTTGCTGTTGATCAAAGTGGGGGCAGGGCTGCTGTACAATTGGCTTAGCCATGTGTTTTATCATTCAGAAATTAGGTTTGAATTCTATAATTCATTTAGTTTTCTTATAAAAATTTCACTTTTATTAAAGTTAAGGGTCTTTAATTTAGCGTATTTTTAGACATGTGATTTGTGGGTATTGGGATAGTCTTTTTTTGCTTTTTGGACAACCGATCAGGTGCATTTTTTTGATAAAAGGTGTTTACTAAACTAATTATTAAAAGATGAAACAATCAGAAAAAAATTTCCTGAACATGGTTCACTCTGTTTTGGATACCTTGAATAAAAACCAGTCGATATGGATTTCGGAATCGGCGATAGTAAGGGAAGTTCATTCAATTGAACACGATTACGATGAGACTATTGGGAGACTTAACCGCAAATCACGTATTCGTTACACCACTCTAAATGATGACCTAAAATCGATCATTCGAGCTACAATTAAGCTTTGCCGAAGAATGTATTTGTATGCACGTCGCCATAATGATGAAATTATGATGAAGCTTGTGGATCATTCTGAAAGTACGCTGGCCAATGGAAGTGATAGAACCGTGATTCAACGATGTAATACCATTGTGTGCAGGGCCGAATGGATGCTTTATTACTTAGAACCATACCACATTAGTGCAAGTCAATTAACCAGATTGCATAACCAGATCGATGAATATGAAAAGTCTATCGGAGACCGATCAAAGTTCAGTAATGTGTCACATAAACCAACAGTTTCACATCACATAGCTCAATTGAAAGAAAGGTTAAGTCTACTCGACGAATTAATTAACGGATTAATTACAAACAGTAAATTAATTTCAGAGTACGAGAATTCGAGAATTATTATTGATCACAGTAAAGCTCTAAAAACAGTAACCGAACCGGTATTCAGATAAGCAATGTTGGTTGAAAATGCATGTTTCTTTTTTAATTACATAAAAAGAACCGTTCCTTATTTTCGAAGAACGGTTCTTTTCTTTTGTGTTTTAGCGTCCTCCGGGAGGACAATGCATTTTTAAATAGCTGGTATATAAAGTCGATAAATGTTTGGATGTACCTTCACCTTCCGAGATGCTGTGCGTGCGATTGGGATAAGGCATAAACTGAAATAGCTTGTTATACTTGATCAGTTCGTTTACCAACATTTCAGCGTTTTGGTAATGTACGTTGTCGTCGCCTGTGCCATGAATGTACAGTAAGTTTCCTTTTAGGTTATTAGCATATGTGATGGGCGAGCCTTTTACAAAATCTTCCTTGTTTTCCTGTGGCAGTCCCATATAGCGTTCCTGATATACATTGTCATACGTGAGCTGATTGCCTACTGCAGCAATTGCGATACCGGTTTTGTAAATTTCGGGATGTTGAAACATCAGGTTTAAAGTAGCTGAGCCACCGCCGCTCCAGCCCCAAACTGCCACTCTCGATGAATCCACAAAGTCCCATTTTAGTATTTCAGCCGCCGCATTGGCCTGGTCGCTAATGTTTATCTGACCAACCTTCCGGTAAATCGATTTCCGCCACTCACGTCCTTTGGGCGCTGGTGTGCCACGATTGTCAATCGACATGTAAATGTAGCCATCTTCAGCCATGTCGCCGGCATAAAGGCCATTTCGGCTAACTCCGTAAGCGTCAGAAACGGTCGCCCCGGCAGGTTCGGTATATACCATAAATACTACCGGATATTTCTTCGTCGGGTCGAAGTTTTTTGGTTTGACCATCCAGCCATCCATTTCAACATGGTCTTTAGTTTTAATCCTGAAGAATTCGGTGGTAGATTTTACCTGAAGAGAATCGAGCCGGTAAGCAATGCTTTCCTTTTCATTAATTGGTTTTTGGTTGGCTACGGTAATAAACTCATTGGCGCGTTTGGTAAAATGGTTCGAGAAGGTATGAGATGCATATTTCCCGGTGGCCGAAAATGAGTAATTGTGATTTCCTTTTAACGATGAGGGACTGAGTAATTCGGGATTACTGCTACCGTCAAGTTTGGTACGGTAAAGGTATTTTTGGGTAGCATTCTCGGGTGAAGCAGTAAAATACACATAACCTGCTTTGTGATCGGTATATTCCAGATCTATCAAGTCGTAATCGCCTTTTGTAACAAGCTTTTCCGGTTTTCCTTCCAGCGAAACCTGATAAAGATGTCTCCATCCGTCTTTTTCCGAAGCCCAAAGAATACTCTTGTTTTCATTTATCCACGTGAAGTCGTTTGTAAAGTCAATCGTATAGGCATTCCCGGATTGGAAAATGTCGATCCATGCTTCATCAGTTTCTTCCTGAATGACTTTCGAATGGCCTGTTGCAATTTCAGAAATAAAAAGTTTGCTGTCGTTCTGTTTCCGATTCAATTGCTGAATCAATAAGTTGTTTGAATGAGGAATGTATTCCATCCGCACAATATAGTGCTGTGCCGGATCGCCGGGAATATTCATCCAGGTGGTTTTTGCGTCGGCAACAGTTACAACGCCCACTTTGACCGCAGATGGCGTTTCTCCCACTTTCGGATATTCGATAGGTATCAACTGGGAGTATATTGAATCTGTATTGTTGATCATGTAAAATTTCTTGATTTTGCTGGCGTCAACCTGCCAGTAAGCAATCGATTTGCTGTCGGGACTCCAGCGAAAGCCATCGCGGCACGAAAATTCTTCTTCGTAAACCCAATCGAAAGTACCATTAATCAAAGTAACAGAGCCATCGGTGGTTAACGTTTTGATTTGTGATGAGGCCAAATCTTCAGCATAAATATTATTGCCACTTACATAGGCAACCGACTTGCCATCAGGCGAAAACTTGGCAAACATTAATGACGATGAGGGCATTGACTTGCCCAATTGATGGAGAGATCCGTTTTTCAGATCTAAAACCCAGTAATCGCCCTTTGTATTTAATCGCCAAACTTTGGTTGTGTTTGTAAACAGCAAGGCTTTTTGCTTATCGGCCGAAAATGTATAAAAACTGATTTTTAGCGGAGTCGTACTTCCTTGTGGAGTCAGTTGCTGTTTCGAAACAATAACTTTGGGTTTGTTGTCAGGCAACGAAAATTGAACAATCTCATCGTTTTCAATTCTGAAATAAGAATTATCATCAGCCGACCACTTGATGGGTCCACCTTGAGAGTGAACCTGAGATGAAAAGATTAATAACAATAAAATGAAGCCCCAGAATTTTAATCCTGAATTTTTAACAAATTGATTTTTGCTAGTGCGCATATTTGAAAATTAATTGGTTATGCTGTTTGAGTAATCACATTTGTATGTGATACATGGAAACACTTGCAGAGACTGCACGTAAATAGGGGAACTCAAACATATAGAATTTAGATTTATATAAAACTGACTTTTCTCCATTTATTTCTTAATATCGGATCTACATTAAAAAATAGGAACGTTTTGAATAAATATTCATCAATAATGTATATTTATTTATTTTGATTTATCTTTGATGCACAAAATATACGTAAGATATGAAACTTTGGGATAAGGGAACGTCGGTTAATTCGTTGATTGAAAATTTTACGGTTGGAAAAGACCGCGAAATGGATTTGTATTTGTCTAAATTCGACGTTTTAGGCTCGATTGCTCATGCTAAAATGCTGCAATCCATAAATTTGCTTACAAAAGATGAGCTTGCCGAACTTCAGGCAGGACTTGTTCAAATCTATCAGGTTATCGAAAAAGGTGATTTCAGTATTGAGGATGGAGTGGAAGATGTCCACTCTCAGGTGGAATTGATGTTAACCAGAAAACTGGGCGATACCGGAAAGAAAATACATAGCGGACGTTCTCGAAATGATCAGGTTTTGCTTGATTTAAAGCTTTTTACACGTTCCGAAATTCAGAATCTGGTGATGTCGGTTTGCGAATTGTTTGATAAGTTACTAACCAAAGCGATTACTAACCGCGAGTACCTGATGCCCGGCTACACGCATTTGCAGGTGGCCATGCCATCTTCATTTGGATTGTGGTTTGGCGCTTATGCCGAAAGCTTGGTCGATGATCTTGTCCTTTTGAAAGCAGCCTACCAGATTACCAATCAAAATCCGCTGGGTTCGGCAGCCGGTTATGGTTCGTCGTTTCCGCTCGACAGGCAGATGACTACCGATTTGCTGGGTTTCGATTCGATGAATTATAACGTGATTTATGCACAAATGGGGCGCGGAAAAATGGAGAAAACCGTCGCTTTTGCCCTTTCTTCGATTGCTGCGACGATCTCGAAATTTGCATTCGACGTGTGCTTGTTCATGAGCCAGAATTTTGGTTTTGTTTCGCTTCCCGACGAATTGACAACCGGTTCGAGCATTATGCCGCACAAAAAGAATCCGGATGTATTTGAGCTGGTTCGTTCGCATTGCAATAAAATACAAGCCATTCCATATCAGATTAGCTTAATGACGAATAACCTGCCAAGTGGTTATTTCCGCGATTTGCAGATTTTGAAAGAAGTTTTTCTGCCCGCATTCCAGGAATTGCATGATTGCATCAGTATTGCCGGTTTCGCCATCGACAATATGACCGTGAATACCAATGTTATGGCCGACGAGCGGTATAAATATGCATACAGCGTTGAGGATGTAAATAAGCTGGTGATGCTTGGTGTTCCTTTCCGTGATGCGTATAAGCAGGTTGGATCTGAGATTAATTCAGGAACATATGAACCTTCGCGTGAAGTAAATCATACTCATGCCGGTAGTATTGGTAATTTATGCCTGGATGAAATTGCCGAAAAAATGGTCGTAGTCGTTGAAGGATATGACTTTGAGCGAATAGAAAAAGCTTATTCGGAACTACTTGGTTGATTTTCTGTTCTGTTAATTAATCGTTATTTTTTGAACTTTACAAATAATTGGCGAAATTGCTGATGTATATTGTAATTTGTTGAATAATTGAGGATTGAATGAGACTATTGGTATGTTTTCAGAAGCAATGATGTCGTTTCGATATTTTTGTACTTTTCTGAAAAATTGAATTTTCTATAAAAATCACTATTTTCGCTTTCAGTTTGTAAGAAAAATGATGAATTTGCTTATAATTTTTAGATTTTAGTGGATTGATTTGTTCAGAATGATTAATAATCTGAAGAACTGACCCCCATTCACGAAATCAAAACAACAAAAAATAAAGATGATGAACTTAGGATTGCCAAAAGCGCAGGGGTTGTACGATCCAGCCAATGAGCACGATAATTGCGGAATCGGTTTCGTGGCCAACATTAAAGGTCAGAAAACGCACGACATTATCGAGAGAGGATTAGAAGTACTTGAAAATATGGAACACCGGGGAGCCACCAGCGCCGATAATAAAACTGGTGACGGAGCAGGTATTTTAATGCAAATACCCGATCAATATATCAAGGAAGTGTTGAAGGTGGATATTCCTGATTCGGGCAAGTTCGGAACGGGCTTGATTTTTTTACCACAGGATAAAAAAGAAGCGGCTGCTTGTGAGGATATTCTGACCAAATATATTGTACAGGAAGGTTTGACCTTAATTGAGTATCGCGATGTTGCTGTTGATAGTTCAGCTCCGGGAGAGATTGCGAAGTTGACCGAACCTTATATTCGTCAGATTTTTGTGAAAGCTGATTTTGAACAGGATGTTCTGGAGCAGAAATTGTATCTGGCACGTAAACAGGCTGAAAAAGAAATCAGGAATTCGGATTTGAAATTCCGTCAGGCTTTTTATGTTCCAAGTTTATCGACTAAGACGATCATTTATAAGGGAATGCTTACTTCCGGACAGTTGAGAGAATATTTCAAAGACCTCTCGCATCCGAAATTTACAAGCGCCATTGCTTTGGTACATTCCCGTTTCAGTACAAACACTTTCCCGACTTGGGATTTAGCTCAGCCATTCCGCGTAATTGCTCACAACGGTGAAATCAATACCGTGAAAGGTAACCGCATGTGGATGTCGGCCCGCGAATCGCTTTTGAAATCAGAAATTTTTGGCGAAGATTTGCCGAAACTTTTTCCGGTTATCGAACCCAATAAATCCGATTCAGCTTCATTCGATAATACACTTGAATTCCTTCACATGGCCGGACGCTCGGTGCCTCATGTGTTGTGTATGATGATTCCTGAATCTTTCAATTCAAAGAATCCCATTCCCGATAGTCTGAAATCGTTCTACGAATATCACTCAACCATCATGGAGCCATGGGATGGCCCTGCTTCGATGGTATTCTCCGATGGACGTTACATCGGTGGAACGCTCGACCGCAATGGATTGCGTCCTTCAAGGTACATCATCACCAAAAATGATATGATTGTGATGGGTTCTGAAGTTGGTGTTCAAATTTTTCCTGCTGAAGATATTAAAGAAAAAGGCCGTTTACGCCCTGGGAAAATCCTGTTGGTTGATACCAAACTGGGAATTATTATTCCGGATAAAGAAGTAAAAGCTCAGTTGAGTTCACGCAATCCATACGGAAACTGGTTGAAAGAAAACCGTTTGCAGATGGAAGATATTGAGGTTAAACAACGCGTGTCGTCATCCATGGGTGATCAGTTCTCTGCATTTTCGAAAGTATTTGGCTATTCGAAAGAAGACATGGAAATGATTTTGAAGCCAATGGCTGTGACAGGCGACGAACCAACCAGTTCGATGGGTAACGATACTCCACTGGCTTGTTTCTCTGAGCAGCCACAGCGTTTCTTTAGCTATTTCCGTCAGGTTTTTGCGCAGGTAACCAATCCGCCAATCGATTCGATCCGCGAAGGGCTGGTGATGTCGCTGACCAATTACATCGGTTCATTGCATACCAATATTCTGGACGAATCGCCAGTACATGCCAAACTGATTAAATTCGACGATCCGATTATAACCAATACCGACCTTGGAAAAATCAAGGACATTAAACACGAGCAATTAACGCATGCCACCATCCCAATGGTGTTCCCAGTAAAAGATGGTGTTGAAGGATTTAAAAAAGCATTCGACGGATTACTGAAACAGGCAGAACAAGCGGTTGATGACCAAAAGAATTTTATCATTTTATCCGACCGTCAGGTTTCTGCTGAATTTGCTCCGATTCCATCGTTATTGGCTGTTGCTGCAGTTCACCACCATCTGATTCAAACTCAAAAGAGGATGCAGATCGGTATAATTGTTGAAACTGGTGAAGCCCGTGAAATTTCGCATTTCGCCATGTTGTTTGGTTACGGAGCGAGTTCTGTAAACCCATATCTGGCTTTCGCTGCCATCGACGACATGGTAAGGAGCGGTGAGATTAACATGGATTACGCAAAAGCCCGTTATAACTACATTAAATCAATCAATAAAGGCTTACTGAAAATCCTGTCGAAAATGGGAATTTCAACGCTTCGCAGTTATCATGGCTGCCAATTGTTCGAATCATTGGGCGTTTCAAATGAAATCATTTCCAAATATTTCACCGGAACTGCTTCAAAATTCAGCGGAATTGGCCTCGAAGAAATTTGTCATGAATCGTTACTGTTCCACAAGGAAGCTTATGGAAAAAAGAAACATCTGATAAACGACCGGTTTGAAACCAAAGGCACATACCATTATCGTAAATATGGCGAACATCACGCCTGGAATCCTGAAACAGTTGGTTTGTTGCAATGGGCTACGCGAACCAACGATTACAGCGTATTTAAAGAATTTAGCAAAAAGGTAAATTCCGATAATTCTAAACCTACCTTTATTCGTGGTTGCCTGAATTACAAACGCAATCCAATTGATATTTCACTGGTTGAACCTGTTGAAAGCATCATGAAACGTTTTGTAACCGGAGCCATGTCGTATGGTTCTATTAGCAAAGAAGCTCACGAAGCGCTTGCTATGGCAATGAATTCTATTGGCGGACGTAGCAATACCGGCGAAGGTGGTGAAGATGCTGAACGTTTCGGTACCAACAAACGAAGCGCCATTAAGCAGGTTGCATCGGGTCGTTTCGGGGTAACCAACAATTACCTAATGAATGCCGACGAATTGCAGATTAAAATTGCCCAGGGTGCAAAACCGGGAGAAGGCGGTCAGTTGCCAGGGTTCAAAATCAATAAGATTATTGCTAAACTGCGTAATTCAACTCCGGGAATTACCTTGATTTCGCCACCGCCTCACCACGATATTTATTCGATTGAGGATTTGGCCCAGTTGATTTACGACCTGAAAGTAACCAATCCGAATGCCAAAGTTTCGGTGAAACTGGTTGCCGAAAATGGGGTAGGAACCATTGCCGCCGGGGTGGCCAAAGCATTCTCCGACCTGATTATCATTGCTGGTTGCGAAGGTGGAACAGGTGCAAGTCCGGCTAGCTCGATCAAATTTGCAGGTTTGCCTGCTGAATTGGGTATTGCCGAAACTCAGCAGACACTGGTGATGAATAACCTTCGTGGCCGTGTGAAACTGCAGGTTGACGGTCAGTTAAAAACCGGACGCGATGTGGTGATTATGGGTTGTTTAGGAGGCGAAGAATTTGGTTTCTCAACTTCAGCGCTGATCACACTCGGTTGTATCATGATGCGTAAATGCCACCTGAATACTTGTCCGGCTGGTATCGCCACTCAGGATGAATCTTTACGCAAACGTTTCATTGGCCGTTCAGAATTTGTAATCAATTTCTTCCGCTTTATAGCCATGGAAGTTCGCGAGATTCTGGCTGAAATGGGCTTCACAACGTTCGATGATATTGTTGGTCGTGCCGATCTGTTGGAGCAAAATCTTGAAGTTGGAAACTGGAAGATGAGAAAAATGGATTTTTCCAGAATCATTTTTATGCCTGAAGAAGCTAAAAAATATGACATCCGGAATACCAACCCGAACATTAAATCGGTTGATGAACATATGGGTCATGCCTTAATCCGCGATGCCAATAAGGCCATCAAGAGCAAGGAAAAAGTATGGCTCTCGTACAACATAACCAATGTCGATCGTACTGTAGGTGCCATGTTATCTGGTGAAATCTCACGTCGGTATGGTGAAGAAGGTTTGCCAAACAACACCATCATGGCGAATTTTAACGGAACCGCCGGACAAAGTTTTGGGGCATTCCTGGTAAAAGGTATTAGTTTCAGACTCGAAGGTGATTCGAACGATTACATTGGGAAAGGACTTTCGGGAGGACGAATCATTGTGGTGCCACCAGTTGGCTCAACATTTAAACCTGAAGATAATATCATCATCGGAAATACTTCATTCTATGGGGCAACTTCCGGAGAAGCATACATTCGTGGTGTAGCCGGAGAACGTTTCTGCGTGCGTAATTCAGGAGCCAAAGCGGTAATTGAAGGCAGTGGCGACCACTGTTGCGAATACATGACTGGTGGGCGTGTGGTTGTTTTGGGAACTACCGGACGTAACTTCGCGGCAGGTATGAGCGGTGGAATCGCTTATGTACTCGATGTTAACGGTGATTTCGAATATTTCTGCAACAAAGGTCTGGTTGAACTCGGGCCGGTTGAAGACAAAGCCGACATTGTTGAATTACAGGACATGATAAACAAACACCTGTTGTACACTCAAAGTACAATGGCTGCTAAGATTCTGACCAACTGGGACGAATACCTGCCTAAATTTGTGAAGGTTATTCCGTTCGAGTATAAGAAAGTGCTGGAAGAATTAAAACTGCGCGAATTGGAAGCTAAACTTCAATTGAGCGAAGACAATCCGAACAGGCACGAGTAACAAAAGAGAAGTAATAAGGAATTTTAAAATAATACGAGTATCTGCTTTTTTCCTGAAATCATTAAATGGTCATTGGTAGTCATTAAATTGTTGGAAAACAACAAATGACCTAATGACAATGAATGACTTTGAAAAGCTAAACTTCAGGAGAACAGATGGTCAAAATAAAATACATTACCATGGGAAATCCAAAAGGTTTCATGACAATAGGACGGAAAGATGCTGGTTACCGTCCGATTAATGACAGAATTTACGACTACGGAGAAGTAGAGCAGACACTGGACGATAAAGACCGCATTGACCAGGCTTCGCGCTGTATGGATTGTGGCATTCCGTTTTGCCATTGGGGCTGCCCCGTAGGTAGTAAAATTCCGGAGTGGCAGGATTTGATCTACAAAAAGGACTGGAAGGGCGCTTACGATATTTTGCACTCAACCAACAGCTTTCCGGAGTTTACCGGTCGTGTTTGCCCTGCACCATGCGAAAAATCGTGTGTGTTGGCTATCCACAACGAAGCGGTTACCATTCGCGAAAACGAGGCTTCGACCGTTGAGCATGCCTTTAATTTAGGTTTTGTTCAGCCCCGTATTCCTGAAGTTCGCACCGGTAAAAAAGTTGCTGTTGTGGGTTCAGGTCCTGCTGGTCTTTCGGCAGCCGATTTGCTGAATCAGGCCGGACATACCGTGACTGTATTTGAGAAAAACAGCGCCATTGGTGGTTTACTTCGTTTTGGTATTCCTGATTTCAAACTGAGCAAAACTGTTATTGATCGTCGCCTGGAAATCTTCCTTGATGAAGGTCTTATTTTCAAACCCAATGTTGCTGTTGGAAAAGACATTTCCGGCGATGAATTATTGGCCCAATTCGATGCTGTTGTTTTAGCCAATGGCGCTGAGCAACCACGCGATTTGCCGGTTGAGGGTCGCGACTTGAAAGGCGCTTATTTCGCCATGGAATTCCTGAGCCAGTCGAATAAACGGATTGCCGGTGAAATCATACGTGAAGAAATCAGCATTTTTGCGAAAGATAAAAAAGTATTGGTCATCGGTGGTGGCGATACGGGTTCTGACTGTGTGGGTACTTCAATCCGCCAGAAGGCCAGAAGTGTGACTCAGATTGAAATTCTGCCAAAACCTGCTACTGAACGTGCCGATAACAATCCATGGCCATATTGGCCCAATACACTCCGTACATCAAGCTCGCACCTCGAAGGTTGCGAACGTCGCTGGAGTCTTTCAACCAAACGCATTATTGGCGAAAATGGCAAGGTGAAGCAGGTTGAGTTGGTCACTGTTGACTGGGATAAAGATGAAGCCGGTCGTTGGGTCATGACCGAAAGACAGGGCTCGGAAGAAATCATTGATGTTGACCTGGTGTTGTTGTCAATGGGTTTCACTCAGCCGGTTCACAGCGGACTGCTCGATTCGCTCGGAATTGAATACGACGGACGCGGAAACGTGAAAGTGAATGCCAAAAAGCAAACTTCGAACGAAAAGATATTTGCCTGTGGTGACGTTGAAGCCGGAGCATCTCTGGTGGTTCGTGCCATTGAAGCAGGTAAAATTGCTGCAATGAATGTGGACGAATTTCTTTGTCCTACCGTATAGAAACTTAACAAGTATTATATAGTTCAAAGGCTGTTCTCATATTGTTGAGGACAGCCTTTTATTTTTTGCCACAGATTTTCGTGGAGATATTCGAGCTTTCCAATGTGCCTGTGTGGTTAGTATTCAAGGATCTAAAGCGATTCCATCAGTTCATCGGTCAGCTCAAGGTTGTGATAAACGGCCTGTATATCGTCGTCGTCTTCAAACACATCAATCAGCCGCATCACTTTTCGGGCATTTTCAAGATCAAGTGCAGTGGTATCTTTGGGTATGCGTTGCAGTTGTGCACTTTCCGGCTCTATGTTTAGCGCTTCCAGTTTTTTCATCATGGCGCCAAAATCTTCCATGGCAGTGGTTATCGTAAAATAATCTTCTTCAAGCTGTATGTCTTCAGCGCCGGTTTCAATCATTTCCATTTCAAATTCATCGGCATCGAGCGTACCTTTCGAGACGGTAAAAACACCTTTTCGGTCGAAGATAAAACTCAACGATCCATTGGTTCCCAAACTGCCGTTGTGTTTGTTGAAATAGCTTCGCACATTCGAAATGGTTCGTAACTGGTTGTCGGTTGTGGCTTCGAGGAAAATGGCCACTCCGCCGTTGGCATAACCTTCGAAGGTACACTCGATAAAAGAGGCTGAATCTTTATCAGATCCTTTACTGATGGCACGCTGAATGTTATCCTTAGGCATACTTACCCCTTTGGCATTCGATATGGCCACCCGAAGCCTTGGATTGCCTTCAGGATCGGGACCGCCTTCCTTAACTGCGACGGTAATTTCTTTAACCAATTTGGAGAACATTTTCGACCGTTTCGAATCTAATGCTCCTTTTTTGTGCTTAATGGTTGACCATTTACTGTGTCCCGACATAGGTAATTGTATTTATAGATTATTATTTGATCAATAATCTTGTGGTAAAGTTAATGCTTTGGTGGTAATAAGACCCAACACTATTTTCTTTCTTTTACCCGTTGCCTAAAGGCAAACGGCAAAGGATACCTGAGCGCTGCATCAATCCAAAGCGGCTGAACTCCGGAGTTTATCCTTTATTCAGCCGCTTTGACAAAGTCTTTAATGCAATTTATTAAATCTCAATTTTGGCGCCCAACACCTTCAGGAATTCGCGAATGAAGCTGGGGTGGGCAGGCCATGCCGGCGAAGTAACCAGGTTACCATCGACATAAGCACCGGTAACCGGTATCGATTGGAATTCTCCTCCGGCCAGGGTTACTTCAGGTCCAACTGCCGGGTAAGCTGTTAGTTTTCTTCCGCGAACAACATCGGCCGCAGTCAGGATCTGAATTCCGTGGCAAATAGCTGCAACGGGTAAGTTTTTTGCAAAGAAATACTTTGTGAATTCAATCACCTTTTTGTTTAACCGCAGGTATTCGGGCGCACGGCCACCTGCAATAACCAATCCGCTGTATTGGGTGACATCAACATCGTCGAAACTGTAGTTCAGGGCAAAATTATGTCCCGGTTTCTCGGAGTAAGTTTGGTCGCCTTCAAAATCGTGGATGGCTGTTTTAATGGTGTCGCCCTTCTTTTTATCGGGACAAACAGCATGAACTTCGTACCCAACCATTTCGAGCATTTGGAACGGTACCATAGTTTCATAATCTTCAGTGAAGTCGCCTGTAAGGAACAATAGTTTTTTCATGGTTTAAAATTTTAGATGTGTTAATACTATTGAAGTTTTAATTTGATCATGCTTTGAAAAGAACATTTTAAGAACGCATTAGTTTTTAGTGAGTTCTATGTTTTTGGTGCAGTTGAACTCAATGGCAATACCGATACAGCCTCTTTTTTCGATTTTTCAGGACAAAAGGTTGTATTTGCTTACGACAATCATAAAGTTACAAAGCTTTACGATGTAAAATGCGCAAAATACATTTTTTAACTCTTTTGTAATGAATCTGATACTTCCAAATACAAAGCGGCTGAACTCCGGAGTTTTATCCGTTGTCCAGCCGCTTTAGCATATTTTGATCAGCCAACTTGGGCTGTAACTTGAACACTATTTTGAGGCAACTACATATCCGCGCCCTTCGATTGCTTTCGAAATGTCTTTCAAGTTGGTTTTATTGGAATCGAACCGTACAAATGCAGTTGAATCCAGGTGGTTGGCACTGATGCTGTCGATACCAGCCAATTCATTAACTCCTTTGGCAATGGAGGCTTCGCATTCGGTACAGGTCATGCCTTCCACTTTTAGCTTGGCTTCAACCATAACGGGAGCCTGAGCTTTCTCTGCAGTTTTCTGCGGAGAATTACATGAGCTAAATGCTAATAATACCAGTACGATGAAAAGAACTTGTTTCATGATGTTATGTTTTTAATATTATTTATTCAGTACTACTCTGAGTTAAGTACCAAAGAGACAAAGTACCAAAGCGCAAATTCATAAATAGAATGAAATACTCAGGAACTTTGGGACTCTGTTGCTTTGTAACTTGTTTTCAAAGTTTTTTATTGTTTTTCCACTTTTACTCCCTGCGGAGCTTTCTGATTCGGAGGATTAGTTCCATGCAGACTTAGTATATAAGCAATTACCTGATCGATTTGTTTATTACTTAACTGACTTTTATACGAAAGCATCCCTTTGTCGATCACACCGTCAACAATTATTTTCTTTAAGTCTTCCGGACGATTGCCGTGAATCCAGTAGTCATCGGTGAAGTTTGGACCTACCAATCCTTCTCCAAATTTTCCGTGGCATACGTAACAGATTTTGTCGAATGTTACTTTCCCGGCTGCCAGAATCTGCTCCTGAGTCATTGCTGGCTGTGAGGCGGTTTTAACAGCATCTTCCTTTGCAGCAACTTCCGTTTTAGCTCGTGCGGCTGCCATTTCTTTCGAATATTCCTTTTTCTGAACAATGGTTTCGTCTTTAAAAACGACCAGACGTGTCAGGTATGCGAATGAAATGACGATGGTAATGTAAAAGATGTACTTTAACCAGGGCGGCAGCGGATTGTCAAGCTCTTTAATGCCGTCGTATTCTTCGTGTCCACCGAAAAATTTTATTTGAGTTTCATGATCACTTTCCTGATGAGTGTTGTGTGGCTCTTTCAATTTATCGTCGTTATTTGCATGCATAGTTCAGTATTTTGATTGAATTGTAAATTATAGAACTGGTCATTTTTTGTCATTAAGTCATTTGGGGTCATTCATTGTTTACTTCGCGTCCTAAAACAAACAATGACAATGAATGACGCGAAGCTGATGACAGGCTTTCGTTCTCTATGCCCTAAGCCCCAAACTCATTGCTCTCAATTGAGTCTTCCAACGGCATGTTACTTATTTGGTCAACTTCGTCTTTTTTCATCAGGAATGCCTGAACGGAAACAAAAATGAAAAAGGTGAAGAAAATGAAGAAGCCTATTATGGCATAAACTTCCACATTTGTTATACTGTTTAGGATTTCCTTATACATGGCTATTTCTTTACCGGTTTATTCGAGATGTCAACACCCAATCGCTGGATGTAAGCAATCAATGCAATGATTTCGCGGTTGCTATCGGTTTGGATACCATTAGCGCCAAGGTCTTTCGCAATGCTATCGGCCTGAGCTTTTAAATCCACAATGGCTTGTTGTTCGTAATTGTCGGGGTAGGGGACTCCTAACACTTTCATCGCCCTGATTTTTGCCGGTGTCGATTGAATATCGATTTCCTTTTGAGCCAGCCAAGGGTATTTAGGCATGATGGAAGCTTCGTTCATCTTTTGCGGATCGATAAAATGGTTGTAATGCCAGGCGTTTGGTTTGTATAGCTTGCCGGTTTTTACCCCTTCGCGTGCCAGATCTGGTCCCGTTCGTTTAGAGCCAAACTGGAACGGATGATCGTAAACCGATTCGCCAGCTTTGGAATATTCGCCGTAGCGTTCAGTTTCCGACCTGAACGGCCTCACCATTTGTGAGTGACAGTTGTAGCAACCTTCTTTCACGTAAATGTCTCTTCCCTGCAATTCGAGCGGAGTATAAGGTTTTACGCTCGTTATGGTTGGTATATTCGATTTAATCAGGTAAGTCGGAATCACTTCAACAACTCCGCCAATCAGGATAGCAATGGTTGCGA
Organism: Prolixibacteraceae bacterium; assembly: GCA_028683385.1. Lineage (GTDB taxonomy): Bacteria > Bacteroidota > Bacteroidia > Bacteroidales > Prolixibacteraceae > Aquipluma. Next base: position 253,123 of record JAQUIJ010000005.1, read on the forward strand.
AAATCAGGAAACGGATTGGTTTGCGTTCCAAAAAACGATGCCAGGTTTCCGACTGAGTCTTCATTTCTGATTCGGAATGCAATGCCGGAGCCTGCGCTTCTTCTTCAGCAACAAACGAACCCGCCTGTATGGTCTTCACAATATTGAAAACTAAAATTAAAAATCCTGTTAAGTATAATGCCCCGCCAAAAGCCCTGATAGTGTACATGGGGATCAACTGGGCAACTGTTTCCAGAAAATTTGGATATTTCAGGAATCCATCCGGAGTAAACTGTTTCCACATCAAAGCCTGGGTAATTCCTCCGATATATAGCGGAACGGCGTAAAATACAATCGCCAGTGTTGCCAGCCAGAAATGGATATTAGCCAGTTTTACCGAATAAAGTTTGGTATTGTACAAGCGTGGTACTAACCAGTAAATCATCCCAAAAGTCAACATTCCGTTCCAGCCTAGCGCGCCAATGTGAACGTGACCGATGGTCCAGTCGGTAAAGTGACTGATGGCATTTACCGTTTTGAACGACAGCATGGGTCCTTCGAAAGTTGCCATTCCGTAGGCGGTAATACCAACCACAAACATTTTCAGGATCGGATCGCGTCGTACTTTGTCCCATGCACCGCGCAGAGTGAGTAATCCGTTGATCATACCGCCCCAGCTTGGAGCAATGAGCATGACAGAGAACGTGGTTCCCAGCGCCTGAAGCCAATCGGGCAACGAACTATATAACAAATGGTGCGGACCTGCCCAGATGTAAAGGAAAATGAGCGACCAGAAGTGAACGATTGAAAGTTTGTATGAATAAACCGGACGACCTGAGACTTTCGGAACAAAATAATACATCAAGCCAAGGAAAGGAGTAGTCAGGAAAAAGGCTACCGCATTATGGCCGTACCACCACTGTACCAAAGCATCCTGAACTCCGGCGTAAAGCGTGTAACTTTTCATGAAACTAACCGGTACAGCCAGCGAGTTAAAGATATGCAGGACGGCTACCGTAACCCAGGTGGCAATGTAAAACCAAATGGAGACGTAAATGTGACTCGTGCGGCGTTGCAAAATAGTACCGAACATGTTCCATCCAAAAACTACCCAAATGAGCGTAATGGCAATGTCAATGGGCCATTCCAGTTCGGCGTATTCCTTGCCAACAGTGAACCCGGAAAGTAATGTGACTGCTGCTGCAACAATAATTGCCTGCCAGCCCCAGAAATGGATTTTGCTGAGGGTTTCGCTGTACATTCGTGTTTTCAGCAACCGCTGCAACGAATAATACACCGCTGTGAAAATCGCATTTCCAACGAAGGCAAAGATCACCGCATTGGTGTGAACCGGACGGGTCCGCCCGAATGTGGTAAACTCCAACCCGAAATTCATTGCAGGAATAAAAATCTGAAGGGCAATCAGTAATCCTGCCAACAGACCAACGACACCCCAGACAATGGTTGCAATCGCAAAATTTCGGGTCATGCGGTTGTCGTACGAAAATTTTTGTAATTCCATATTGATGTGTTTAGTTATTTTTTTTGTTTCGGGTTGCAGGTTCCATGTTCCGGGTTTAAAAAACTCGCATCACGTAACACGCAACAATTATTACTGTTTACTGCGACTGATCACTGCGACTCTTTTCTTTTTTCCCTTTTTCGGTTTCCTCTGCTACTTTCACCGGCGGATCATCAAACAACATCCTGACCGATGGGGTGTAGGTGTCTTCATACTGTCCATTTTTGACCGACCAAATAAAGGCGATTAAAAATGCACCAGCCATAATGATTGCCGCAAATACCAAAATAAAAACAACTGACATAGCTTCTTATCTAAATTATTGTACGTTCATTTCACAGATCTACTTTTTATATCAGTCATTTTTGTCATTCACTGGTCATTAAGTTGTTATTGTTTGCTTTCACGGCTTGCAACTATTTTGAATGACTATCAATGACAACTTAATGACTATTCATTGACTTACAGTATATTTTGTAATTTTAAATTTCACAACTTAAATACTTTTGCTGATAAACTTACTGAAAAACTAGCAAAAACAACCACTGAAACTGAACTTATTGGCATCAGTATCGCTGCCACTATAGGTGTCAAAGTTCCCTGAACCGCAAACGATAAGCCCACCAGATTGTACAGAAATGAAATCAGGAATCCGGCGTAAACAATTCGCATACTCCGGCGGGTAAAGCGTATGAACTTGTCCAGACTTGCAAACTTGTCCGATTGAAGGATGGCATCGCAAGCCGGCGAAAAGTTGAATACATTGTCGGCGACCACAATTCCAACATTACTTTCGTTCAGCGCTCCGGCATCGTTTAGTCCATCGCCGATCATTAAAACCTTTTTGCCTCGTTTTTGTAATTCTCTGATGTATTCCAATTTGTCGGTTGGCGTTTGGTTGAAATGAAGGTTCTTTTCTGTACCAAAAATGCGAACCAGATTGGCTTTCTCTGCATCATTATCGCCAGTTAACAAATGAAGTTCATGTGTTTGCTGTAGCTTTTGAATCAGCTTTCCCAGTCCGGGGCGATATTCGTTTTCAAGCTGAAAATAACCAGCAACCGAGCTGTCAAGGTAAATCCAGACCTCTGTTTTTAGATTCTCATTTTCCGTTTTACCTCCACTAACAAAATATTTAGAGCCGATGTTTAATTTGATCCCATTTATTTTTCCTGAAATGCCCAACGAAGGAATCTCCTGAAAATCGCTCACATCGAGCAATTCATCAGCTTCAATAAAATTGAATATGGTTTTGCTTAGTGGGTGCGACGAATGAAATACCAGCGACTTAATCATCCGCAACTGTTCTTTGCTTAGTTTCTTACCGATAAATCGGATGTCAGACATTTGTGCATTTGTAATTGTACCTGTTTTATCGAAAACTACCGTGTCAACTTTATACAGATGTTCAATGACTGCTGTATTTTTCAGGTAAAACCCTTTCCGGCCAAATTGCCGCATGGTGCTTCCAAAGGTGAACGGAACTGTTAAGGCCAATGCGCAGGGGCAGGCAATTATGAGTACCGAAGTAAACGCGAAAAGTGCAATTTCAGGCCGGTTGAAATGCCAGAAGATACCGGAAATAATGGCGATCAGTACAACAACAATGGTGAAATACTGGCTTACCCGGTTGATGATTGTTTTTAGCTTATTGTCGGCAGTAAACGGGTTTTCGGCTTGATTCCAGAGTTGTGTGAGGTAGCTTTGCTGAACTTCTTTCTCAATCGTAAGTTCAATGGCATTTCCAATTTGGCGGCCACCGGCAAATACAAAATCGCCGGCACTTTTGGCTACCGGCATCGACTCGCCTGTTACAAAACTGTAATCAATACTTGCCATTTCACTTTTCAGAATTGAATCGGCTGGTACAATTTCCTGATTTCGAACCAGAATCCGATCGCCAGCTTTCAAGTCCTCAAGCGCAATAGTTTGATTTCCCGTTTCGGTAATTTGTGTAACAGCCAGTGGAAAGTAGGTTTTGTAGTCGCGCTCAAACGAAAGTGCCTGATACGTTTTTCCCTGATACCAGCGGCCAATCAGCATAAAGAAGACAAGTCCGGTCAATGAATCGATGTAGCCAATGCCTTTTCCTGAAATGATTTCGATTAAACTTTGGCTGAAAAGCATGATTAATCCCATGGCGATTGGCAGGTCTATACTGATGATTCCTTTTTTCAGGCTTTTGTAGGCTGTAAGGAAATAATCGCTGGCACTGAATGTAAGCGCCGGAATAGCTAAGGCAACGCTCAGCCAGCCAAACAACCGCCGGATGTCGGGCTCCAGAAATTGGTGTCCGGGCAGGTATTGCGGAAAATGGTAAATCATGGCATTCATAAAGCTGAATGCAGCAATTCCAATTTTGAGGAATAGCTTTTTGTCCGACTGGTCTGTTGTCGGTTTTTCGATGCTATGCTGGTTGATTTCAGGAATATAATGGATGCTAACCAACAATTCAACCAGCTTCCGGAGTGAAATTTCGTTTTCCCTGAAGGTGATGTTGATTTCCTTCTTCGGGAAATTAACGATGGATTGAATGATGCCCGGATTCAGGCTATTCAGATTTTCCAACAACCAAATGCATGATGCGCAATGAATTTCAGGAATGAAAAAACTGACTTTTGAGAAGCCGCCTTCAGAAAAGGTTAGAATTTTAGATTTGAATTTTTCGAGATCGAGAAAAGCGTAGGTTTCGTCGGCAGGTTTTTTTTCGTCTTCAATTCGGATACCCTGCATGGGCTCGATCTGGTAATATTGTTTGAGCTGATTGGTATTTAGGATTTGATAAACGGTCGAACAGCCAGAGCAGCAGAACGGGTTTCCCTCGAAAATAACAGGAGAATTTCCGCACGAATTTCCGCAATGAATACATTTTAATTCTTCACTCATAAGTTCTGGGCTGGTCGTTGATCGACGTAAATAAGGATTGAAACTGGTATTTGTTCAACAACAGTAGCGAAAAAGTACAAATTAATCTGATTAAAAATGGTTTATTTGTGTGTAATATACTGTCAGCTAATCATTTTCGGCAGAATCTATCAGCTATCAATATTATTGATCTGCTTTTAAGGTTCTAGGGTTTTTATAATCGTGAATTTCGGGTTATCTTTATATGTCAACTATTTAAACCGTTTATAACCCAAAATATGAATGTATTTAAACGTACTTTCCGGTTTTACTATGATGGATTTTCAAACCTTCCCCGCTGGGGTAAACAGGTTTGGTTGGTCATCCTGATCAAGCTTTTTATCATGTTCGTTATCCTGAAAATCTTTTTCTTTCCCAATTTTCTGAAGACGAATTTTAATAACGATTCAGATCGGAGCAATCACGTGCTTGAGAATTTAACAAATATCAACTAATTTTTTAATAAAAAACCTATGCTTGAAGGAATTAGTACATCTTTAGTCGATTGGTCAAGGGCGCAATTTGCACTTACGGCCATGTACCACTGGATTTTTGTGCCTTTGACACTTGGTCTGGGGATTATTATCGCTATTATGGAAACGCTCTACGTTAAAACCGGAAATCCGGAGTGGAAGCGCATAACCAAATTCTGGATGACCCTGTTCGGAATCAACTTTGCTATTGGTGTTGCCACCGGTATTATTCTCGAATTCGAGTTTGGCACCAACTGGTCGAACTATTCGTGGTTTGTGGGCGACATTTTCGGCGCACCACTGGCCATTGAAGGAATTCTGGCTTTCTTCATGGAATCTACTTTCATTGCCATCATGTTTTTTGGGTGGAACAAGGTGAGTAAAGGATTTCATTTAACAGCTACATGGTTGACAGCTATCGGAGCCAATTTATCAGCCTTATGGATTTTAGTTGCCAATGGTTGGATGCAAAAGCCTGTAGGTATGGTTTTTAATCCTGAAACTGCCCGAATGGAAATGACCAGTTTTTGGGAAGTATTGTTTTCGCCCATGGCCGTGCACAAGTTTTTACACACCACTTCGTCGTCATTTGTTTTGGCTGCCATTTTTGTAATCGGTGTTTCATCGTGGTATATTCTGAAAGGCCGGGATATTGTTTTTGCACGGAAGAGTATTGTGGTTAGTTCCATTTTCGGTTTTTTGGCAATTATCTACACCGTTTTTACCGGCGATAGTTCGGCTCGCGACATTGCCCATCATCAACCGATGAAATTTGCTGCTTTCGAAGGTTTGTACAATGGAAGCGAAGGCGCTGGACTGGTTGCACTTGGTTTATTTTCGGAAAACTCTACAGATCCGAATAACCAAAACCTGAAAGACTTTGCGGTAAAGATTGAAATCCCGAACATCTTGTCGTATATGGCTTTCCTGAATTGGAATGCTTTTGTCCCGGGAATTAATGATTTGATTAATGGAAATGAAAAGTACGGAGTTTTATCGGCTGACGAAAAAATTGCCCGTGGCAAATTAGCCATCGAAAAGCTTAAAGCATTTAAGGAAGCCAAAAAAGCTGGAAATGTTGTTGCGGCAGATTCTCTGAAAACCCAAATCATGAGTCCCGAATTTCAGAATAACAATTTTAAATATTTTGGCTACGGTTACATTGCCGATAAAAATACACTGGTTCCGAGTGTTGCATTTTCGTTTTACAGCTTTCACATCATGGTTGTACTGGGTATGTATTTTATTTTCTTTTTCCTGTTCGCGTTGTACTATACGCTCAAAGGAAAAATTCATAAAAAACGCAAATTCCTGAAAATTGCAATCTGGACCATCCCATTGGCTTATATTGCCAGTCAGGCAGGTTGGGTGTTGGCCGAAGTTGGCCGTCAGCCTTGGATTATTCAGGATTTGATGCCTACAATTGCTGCAGTTACTAAAATCAGTGTTGGGGCAGTTCAGGTTACATTCTGGCTTTTTGCGATCATTTTTACCACATTGCTGATTGCCGAAATTAAAATCATGATGCGTCAAATTAAAATTGGATCTAAAACAGAAGGAGGAACCAACTAATGTTCGAATCACTATCACTCTTAAGTTTACAGCAATACTGGTGGCTGATCGTTTCGCTGCTGGGTGCTTTGTTTGTTTTCCTGATGTTTGTACAGGGCGGTGAAACCTTGTTTCTTGCCATCGCCAAAAACGAAGAAGAAAAGTCACTTTTGGTGAATACACTTGGCCGGAAATGGGAATTTACTTTTACTACACTGGTTACATTTGGAGGAGCCTTCTTTGCATCGTTTCCATTATTTTATGCGACTTCATTTGGTGGCGCTTACTGGGTTTGGTTTGCCATCCTGATCTCTTTTGTCATTCAGGCTGTTTCGTTTGAATTCAGGAAAAAACCGGCAAACTTTTTAGGCGCAAAAACCTACGAGATCTTCCTTTTTATCAATGGATTGCTCGGACCGCTGCTCGTTGGAACTGCTGTTGGAACCTTCTTTAACGGTGCCATGTTTTCGCTCGACGATATGAAACATGTGACCTGGGGAACCGAATTCCGTGGTTTGGAAGCCGTACTTACGTTTCACAACCTGGCTTTAGGACTCGCTGTTGTATTTCTTTCGCGTGTTTTGGGCTTGCTTTATTTTATGAATTCAATTGACAATGAAGTAATTTACGAACGCTCAAAGAGGCAATTGTTATACAATACAATCCCATTTCTGGTATTCTTCCTGTATTTTGTGATTGCACTTCTTTTCAAGGATGGATTTGCTTACAATCCAACTTCCGGGGAAATCAGCATTGAATCGTATAAATACCTGCACAACTTACTGGCTATTCCGGTTAATACGCTGATGCTTCTGATTGGTGTGGTTGGCGTTTTGTGGGGAATTGGTACAACAATCCTGAAAGGCGGTACCAAAGGAATCTGGTTTGCCGGTGGTGGAACTGTTCTCACGGTTTGGGCTTTGTTGATTCTGGCAGCATTCAATAACACCAGTTTCTATCCTTCAATCTTCGAAATGCAATCGTCGTTGACTATTGAGAATGCTTCTTCAAGCAAGTTTACTTTGGTGGCTATGAGCTATGTTTCGTTGTTTGTTCCGTTTGTGCTGGGTTACATCTGGTACGCCTGGAAATCGATGAACAACGAAAAAATCAGCACCAAAGAACTGGAGCAGGAGCACCATGTTTATTAAAATAGTAAAGAGTCATTAGTCATTTGAAAAAGGGAAAGCATTTTTCCAGTGACTAATGAATCTTTCCAAATCTTAAATTGTAAATCTTTTAAATGAAATAGTATGTACTGGAGTTCAATATTTTGGTTTATAAGCTGGCCGGTGCTGGTAATCATCAGTTATCAACTGATTAAATTTACCATTCTGAAATACGAAGAAATTCTGGAAAAACCTGTAAAGAAGGCCGTTCCGGAGAAATAACAGGATGTTAAGGTCCAATTGTTTATCTATCAAAACCTTCAGGGCGTAACGCTCTGGAGGTTTTTTATATCAAAAAAGGCTACCATAACGGAAGCCTTTTTTGATATATATCGCTAATACTAACATCTTAAATTGGCAATCGCCACATAAAAATTCCCATAAACAATACAGCAACAGTGCAAACTATAATCAGCGCTCCATTGATCTTGCTGACAATAATCGGATAGGGTTGTTGCTTGTCGGTAAAAATTTCGCGAATCACGAAGAAATAATAATACACTCCGATGATGGCCATGATAATGGCGAAAATACTGGTCAGTAAAATTCCCTGGCTGATAGACAATACAAAGACCTGATACTTGGCCATAAATCCTGAAGTTGGCGGAATACCTGCCAACGACATCAGCAATACGATAGCTGGCACAGCAACCCATGGTTTTGCTTTATAAAGACCTCGGAATATCGTAAGATCTTCCAATCCATCGGAAGCGCGTTTCATCAGGATGAAAATGATGAACAACGGAACTGTCGCCAGTGAATAAACGAAGGTGTAATATAATAAAACTGATGCCGATGAATCGTGCTGCGACAACATGGCAAGCATAAGGAACCCGCTGTGTGAAATAGCTGAATAGGCAAGAAGCCGTTTAAAATTATTTTGTTTTAAAGCTCCAAGATTCCCAATCAATAAGGTCAATCCCGTCATTACCCAAAGCGCCTTTTCGAGTTGTGGAGGCAACGGTAATAATCCCATTCCAAGTAAACGGTAAAAGGCAGCAAACCCTGCAGTTTTTACTACAGTTGCCATAAAAGCAGTGACAAGTGTTGGCGCTCCTTCATATACATCGGGACTCCAGAAATGAAAGGGAGCAGCCGCAATTTTAAATGCAACGCCAATCAGGATAAAGAGAAGCCCAACCATTAACATCGGAGGCAAATGACCGTTGAATTGGGCAATGTAAGTTTTGATTTCGGGAAGATAGAATGTTGCTGAAGCCCCGTAAACCAAGGCAATTCCGAAAAGGAAAATGGCAGTGGCAAACGAGCCGAGCATAAAATATTTAAACGATGCCTCGTTCGACCGATAGGAGTATTTTTTCCCTCCTGCCAGCACATACAATGGAATGGATAAAATTTCGATACCAAGAAAGAGCATGATGAGATTGGAAAACGAAGTCATCAGGAAAGCTCCTGTTAGGGCAAACAACATGAGTGCATAATGTTCTGCAACGTGAAACTCCATCGTTTCGTAATAGTCGACCCCAAACAGAAAAATCAGAATGGTTATAATGATCATGGAGATGTTAAAGGCAATCGAAAAATTGTCGAGTAGGATCATGTCGTGAAAATATTTCGATCCGAGTCCCCAATCTCTGATTGAAAGTATTAGTGAAACTCCTAAGCCTGCAATTGCAACAGGCGCCAAAATGGCTTTGTTTTTGGTGAATCCCAGATACAAAACTATTATCCCAAGAACTATCGTAAAAATTAATGCACTCATTGCTGTATATCTATATTTCTATTTTTCAATTTTCTAAAAGGAAAAAGTTAATAGTCATTGGGAAAAAGTTTAGAAGTGACTTTTTTAATGACTGATGACTATTTTCCAATATAAATCAGTTCGATATCGTTTTTAATCCAACTATAATTCTGTCAGAATTACTAATGTGCCAAGCCCGAAAAGACTTCAGCAACAGGTTTTAATATATCAAATATCGGTTGCGGGTAAATTCCAAGTCCTAGAATTACAACGATCAACGGAACTAGAATCCAGTAATCCAAAGCACGTAAATCAGTTGCTTTTGCAAAAGCAACCTTTTTATCGCCCAGCATAACCCGTTGGTAAGCATATAGCATATAAATTGCGCCAAGTATCATGGTCAATCCGCCAAATAGAGCGAACCAAATCGATTGTTGAAATAGTCCGGTAATCATCAGAAACTCTCCCACAAAACCCGCAGTCAGCGGAAGGGCAATCGATCCCAACAGAATGATCAGGAATAGAATGGCCATATTCGGCGCATTTATTTTCAATCCTCCCAGTTGGGGCATTTCGGTTGTTCCGGTTTGTTCTTTTACCAAGCAGGCCAAGTAAAACAAGGCTGCAATGGTAACCCCGTGACTGAGAACCTGAAAAATAAGTCCTTGATAAGCATAGGCATTCAGCACAAACATGGCAGCGGCCATGAGTGAAATATGCGCCATAGACGAATAGGCGATCATCGTTTTCAGGTTGGTGTGTTTATAGGCGATTACCGAAGCGTATATAACGCCAATCAGGCTCATTATAATTACCAGATTTTGCCAGTATAAAACTCCTAGTGGTACAACTGGAAAAAGGAAGCGTAAAGCGCCGTAAATTCCCATTTTGGTCATCACTCCGGCCAAAATCATTACGCCTTGTGTCGAAGCCATTTTATAGGTTGGCGGTTGCCAGGTATGAAACGGAAATATTGGCATCTTGATGGCAAAAGCGATGAACAGAATCCAGAATAACCAGTTTTGGGTTCCTGCCGGAATATGTAATTGGCTGAATGCCGAAAAATCAGTTGTGTGTGTGCCTGGTGTCAGTTGGTAGAGGTAAATAATCCCGAACAACAGGAATAAACTTCCGGCCAGGGTATAAATGAAGAATTTCAGGGTGATTGCTTTCCGATCGTCGCCACCCCAAACCAACAGGATGAAATAGACCGGAATGAGCGCCAGTTCCCAGAAAACATAGAACAGGAACGCGTTCTGTGCCAGAAAAACTCCGATTAATGCAGCTTGCGCGCACAAAATCAAACAATTCAGCATCGGGACATTCTTTTGGTCGCGACCAAAGCCGGCCATAACAACAAATGGGAACAGCAGATTGGTTAGCAAAAGCATAATCGTACTAATGCCATCGTAACCCAGCGAAAATTGAATTCCCAGATAGTTGATCCATTGGGCTGAATATGTTACCGATTGATCAGCGTTTAGCAGCGACAACGTCAGTAACAAATTTACAACTGTTGAAATGAGCGCAACTGTTCTCGCTGTAGCTGCTTTCCTGAAAAACAGGAGGGACAGGCCTGTTATAAATGGAATTAAAAGTATTATCAGTAGTATCATGTTTTTAATTTGTCAGGATAAATACAACAAACAAAAGAATTCCGGCAACCATGGCAAAAAGATAAAAACTAATGTTTCCACGTTGCAATTTGCGGGTTAAGTCACCCAACTTCGAGGTAATCGTTCCAACTTCGTCAACTGCAGGTCCAAGAATAATGGATTCAACTTTTTTGAAAAGGAAATTCGAAAGAAGCCCGAAAGGTTTTTCAAATGCGGTTTGGTAAATTTCGTTGATGTAAAATTTGTTGGTAATTATTCGTTGTAACGGAGTTTGTTTTACTTCGTCTCCGGAAGGGATTTGAGCTTTTCTGACATAGGTTTGGTAAGCCCAGTAGATGATCACTACTAAAAGTACTACTGAAAGGAAAATCATGCCGATTTCAGTGGTGTGGCCGATTTCTTCGGAAGATTTGGAAACGACAGCACTGTCGAGATAATTACTGAAACTGAGATTTCCACCGAAAAGTGACGGGATATTCAGGAATCCTCCAAAAACCGAGAGAACACTTAAAATCATCAAAGGAACAGTCATCACTTTGGGCGATTCGTGCGGATGTGCACCAGACATTCGTTGTTCGCCAAAGAACACCAGATACAACAGCCTGAACATGTAAAAACAGGTAATCAAAGCTGTGCCGAGAGCCAGAATATACAGAAGAATATTGTGCTCTAAAGCTTTGCTTAATATCATGTCTTTGCTAAAGAAACCGGAGAATGGCGGAATCCCGCTAATGGCAAGCGTTGCCGCCAGGAATGTGATGTATGTTATTGGCATTTTCTTTCGTAGTCCACCCATTTTGCGGATGTCCTGCTCGCCACCCATCGCATGAATAACACTTCCGGCTCCAAGGAAAAGCAATGCTTTGAAGAATGCGTGAGTGGTAACATGGAAAACACCGGTGGAGTAGGCGCCAAGCCCTAAAGCCAGAAACATGTAACCCAATTGTGAAACGGTGGAGTAAGCTAATACCTTCTTAATATCGTTCTGCTTCAAACCGATGATTGCAGCAAAAGTGGCCGTGGCCATGCCAATCACAATAATAACATTGAGGGTGATTGGCGCCAGATTATACAGAATACTCGAACGGGCGATCATATAAATACCGGCGGTAACCATGGTTGCAGCATGTATAAGCGCCGAAACCGGAGTTGGGCCAGCCATTGCATCGGGCAGCCAGGTGTAAAGCGGAATCTGGGCGCTTTTGCCCACTGCACCAACTAAAAGTAACAGCGTAATGAGCGTGATTACTGGTGCGCCAACCTGAAGAGTGGCTGCTTGTGTAAATATTTCAGAAAAAGAAACTGATTTAAAGGTGTAGAAAAGCAGGATGATTCCCAGAATGAATCCAACATCGCCGATGCGGTTCATAACGAATGCTTTGCGCGCGGCATAATTGTATGCGGGGTTCTTGAACCAGAAGCCAATCAGCAAATAAGAGCAGAGTCCAACGCCTTCCCAGCCGATGAACAGAACCAGGTAATTGGCGCCCATCACCAAAAGTAACATGCTGAAGGTGAATAAATTCATTTGGGCGAAGAACGAATTGACACGATCGTCGCCGTGCATATATCCGATGGAATAAATATGAATGAGAGTTCCAACGCCGGTAATTATCAGCATCATGGTGAGCGACAAATGATCGATCAGGAAGGCGAAAGGAATGTTCATATTTCCAAGGGCGATCCAGTTGAAAAGCGTCACTGTCGCTGAATTCTGTCCTGAATTCCGGAGCATGAAAAATAGTGCAACTGAAATCAGGAATGATAGACCAACAGCAATGCTGGCAATTATTCCAGCCTGATTGTGTTTTAAGCGTTTGTATGCCAGTCCGGTTATGAGAAAACCCAGTAATGGCAAAGCAGGGACGAGTACTGCAAGGTTCATATTTGGAATCGATCCTACCATTTCAAACGGTTCAAAAGGTTAATATCTACAGAATCTACGTTGCGTTTCATCATCACCAGAATGGATAAGCCGACCGCAACTTCGGCAGCGGCTACAATCATGATAAAGAAAACGAAAACCTGTCCGGCCGGGTCGGAATGGTAGGCCGAAAAAGCGGCAACCAATAAATTTACTGAGTTGAACATGAGTTCGATACACATTAAAATGATGATTGTATTTCGCCTGAACAATACTCCCAGCAAACCAATGCTGAAAAGAGTTACGCATAAAAAAACGTAATGCTCTAATGGAATAATCTGTATGGCAGATGTTATGTCTTGCATAATTATGAGTTATAAGTTATGAGTTATAAATTTTTCTTGGAGGTGATAATTGCACTTCGAAGCATCTTCAGTAACTCATTGGCTTCATTGTTTATACTTTCAAATTCTTTATCGTTTATGTATTCTGTTTCTTTCAATAATTCAAGCCAGTAAATGGTTTCGTCACATTCTTTTTGAGCAATTCCTAATTTATGAATGAAGTCTTTTGTGCTTTCGGCGTTTTGTGCTTCACGAACTAAAGCTCCAATTGCAGTTCCGCTTCTCAATAATTGCTTGCTCAGCACATATTCCTTTTTTATTTCGGTCAAATATTGAAAAAGCCTGATGACCCGCACTGCAAAAGCAAAACTCTTATCTTTTATGATGCTTTTCTTCTCGCTCATAACTTATAATTAATAACTCATAACTTCTTTGACTCGTCTTTTTTGCCGAACATGATTGCACCAATCATAGCTGAAATAAATAGAACTGATGATACTTCGAAGGGCAAAAGGAATTCCTTAAACAATGTTTTGCCTACTTCGGAAACCAATCCGATTTGGTTGGTAAACGGGTAGCGCGGATGTATCTCAAACGTCAGTCGTGTTGCTGCAACCATAACCAGAAAGAATAATCCTCCGGTTATTACGGCAGATATTCTGGTTACCGAGGTTTTTGTTGGAATGGTTACTTTGTTCAAATTCAGGAGCATGATTACAAACAGAAACAAAACCATAATAGCTCCCGTGTAAACAATTAAGTGTACCACCGCCAGAAACTGGGCATTCAGCAAGATGTAATGACCCGCCATAGCGATAAAGCATACAATCAGAGCAAGAACACTGTTTATAGGACTTCTGGTTGAGACAACCATCAATGCGCTAATAACCATGATTGCAGAAAGCAGGTAAAATAGAAATGTCATTTTTATACTTTTATAAATAAGTGCCTAGAGTTCGAAGTGCCTAAACTGCCTAGAGTTAAATGCCCGAAGGAAGTACTCTAGGCACTCCAAACTTTAGGCACTCCGAACTTCTTTATCTGTTGTGTGCAAAACGTTTGTTCTGCTTGAAATTCAATACATTTTTAGTTTGTCTTCCTGATATGTCTATCCGAAGGTTTGGATCAAGCGGCTCAACCAAAAGGCTTTTGCCGTAAACAAACGGTAGCCGTTCGTAATCCGATTTAACAATCCGGTCGGTCAGGAAAATAGCTTCCTTTGGGCAAGCTTCTTCGCAATCGCCACAGAAAATGCAACGAAGCATATTGATTTCATAAACTTCAGCATATTTTTCTTCGCGGTACAAATGCTCTTCTCCGGGTTTCCGCTCGGCTGCAATCATAGTAATTGCTTCGGCCGGACACGAAACCGCACACAACCCACATGCCGTGCAACGTTCACGTCCTTCTTCGTCGCGTTTTAAAACGTGCCTTCCGCGGTAAATTTTACTGAATTCACGGGTTTGTTCCGGATAACTTATAGTAGCTTTTTTCTTGAAAAAATGCTTTAAGGTAATGGACATGCCTTTAAAAATGGCCGGAAGATAAATCCTTTCCATGAAGGTCATCTGCTTGTTTGAAACCATTTTCGATCTGTTTGTCAATGCTTGCATGGCGTTTCAGATTAAATTAGTACGGTGAAATAATAGTAAGCACCGGTAGCCACAATGTTGAACATCGCCAATGGCATCAGTTTTTTCCAGCCCAGGTTCATCAACTGGTCGTACCTGAAACGGGGTAGTGTCCATCTGATCCACATAAACAGGAAGATCAGGAACAATATCTTCATAAAGAAAAACGCTGAACCGAGCAAAGTGACCACATTTGGCGATAAGCCCAACTGATCGATAAATGGCATGTTGTACCCACCAAAATACAAAGTCGCAATCACCGCCGACGAAATAAACATATTAATGTACTCCGCAAACAGGTAAAATCCCAGTTTCATCGAGCTGTATTCGGTGTGGTAGCCGCCAATCAATTCGGTTTCACACTCCGGAAGGTCGAATGGTGCCCGGTTTGTTTCTGCAAAAGCACAAACAATGAAGATCAGGAATCCGAGTGGCTGGTAAAAAATGTTCCAATTCATGCCGTGCTGTTGCTGTACAATATCGTTAAGGCTTAGCGAACCGCTTGTCAGGATAAGTGCAATAATCGACATTCCCATTGCAATTTCGTAGCTGATCATCTGCGATGCCGCACGAATCGAACCCAGTAGCGCGTATTTATTATTCGAAGCCCAACCTCCAATCATGATGCCGTAAACTCCAATGGAAACCATGGCAAAAACATACAGAATCCCGATGTTCAGATCGGCAATCTGCATCGAGAATTCGCGACCGCCAATGGTTAAAGTTCCACCCCACGGAATAACAACTCCGGTAAGCATAGCCGTAGTCATGGCGATTGAAGGCCCTAAAATAAACAACTTTTTGTTGGCGGTTAAAGGAATGATTTCTTCCTTCATAAACATTTTGACCCCGTCGGCAAGTGGTTGCAAAAGACCGAATATACCCGCGCGGTTCGGGCCACGGCGATCTTGCATAAATGCAGCAACTTTACGTTCTCCATAGGTCGAATACATGGCTACAACAAGTGTAATCAGGAATATAATGACCAGAAAAATGGTTTTATAAATATATAACGTCCAATCCATAATTAGTCTCAAGTTTCAAATTTCAAAATCCACGTCTCATTACGAGATATTGGTTATTGAATGTTGTTTATTGAATATTCGATATTTAGTTTCAAGTTCCACATATTTAAATTTCAGTCAACAGCCTACTGCGACTGGTTACTGCGATTGCGAACTTCTGTTTCGTAGTGATTTTGTGAAATGACTGAATGCCGCTCGATTTTTCTTGGCCCTTCAATTACCCAATCACTGTTTTCTTTGTGTTCGAACCGGCAATCGTTGCAAATAAAATCTTCCAGTTCGCCATATTTATCTTTCCGTCCGGTTACCCGAAGGATTTCGTCGCCTTTTTTCCACAGAACAACTTTCCCGCTGCATTTGGGGCAGTCGCGGTGTGCATCAAAAGGTTTGGTAAACCAAACACGGCTTTTAAACCGGAATGTTTTATCGGTCAATGCCCCAACCGGACAAACATCAATCATGTTTCCGGAGAAATCGTTATCGATGGCTCTGGTAATGAAAGTGCTGATTTCGGAATGATCGCCACGACCCAGAACTCCATGAACGCGTTGGTCGGTCAACTGGTTGGCTACCATAACACAACGGTAGCAAAGAATACAGCGATTCATGTGCAGTTTGATTTTGTCGCCGATGTCAATCGGAGCAAAAGTGCGGCGTTCTTCAACGGTTTCGGTATCAACCAAGCCATGCTCGTACGATAAATCCTGAAGGTGGCATTCGCCTGCCTGATCGCAAACAGGGCAATCGAGCGGGTGGTTGAGCAGCAAGAATTCGGTAATTGCGCGGCGGTTTTCCATCACTTCCGGAGAAGTAATGTTTTGTACCACCATTCCATCCATCACTGCTGTTCGGCACGAAGCCACCAGCTTAGGCATTGGGCGTGGATCTTTTGTTGATCCCTGTGCTACTTTAACCAAACAGCTACGGCATTTCCCGCCGCTACCTTCCAGCTTTGAATAGTAACACATGGTTGGCGGAACTACCGCACCGCCAATTTTTCGGGCGGCGTTCAGAATGGTTGTTCCGGGTTCGACTTCAACCTCAATATTGTCTATCGTTACTTTGATAAGGGACATTTCTGGAGTTTTACGTGATCTTCAAATTCCTGACGGAAATGGCGGACTGCACTCGCAACAGGCCATGCAGCAGCATCGCCAAGCGGACAAATCGTATTTCCTTCTATGTGTTTCGAAATACCAACCAGTAAATCGATGTCTTTCATCGTTCCACGGCCGTCTTCGATTCGTTGCAATATTTTTTCCATCCAACCGGTACCTTCGCGGCAAGGGCTGCACTGTCCGCACGATTCGTGGTGGTAAAAACGCGCAAAGGTCAAGAGGTTCTTTACAATGCAGGTGGTGTCGTCCATCACAATAAACCCTCCCGATCCGAGCATGGTTCCGGTTTCGAAACCTCCTTCGGCCAGCGATTCGTAGCTCATCAGACGTGGTTCGCCTTTGGCCGTTTTCAGGATCAGTTCGGCAGGAAGAATGGGTACCGAAGAACCTCCGGCTACAACCGCTTTCAGTTTGTTTCCATTCCTGATTCCACCGCAATATTGATCGCTGTAAATAAACTCTTCAACCGGAAGTCCGAGTTCGATCTCGTAAATTCCTGGTTTGTTGATGTGACCACAAGCCGAAATCAGTTTGGTTCCTTTGCTGTTGGCAATGCCGATTGCAGAATAGGCATCGGCGCCATTATTCATGATCCATGGAAGTGCCGAAATGGTTTCCACATTATTGACTACCGTTGGGCAATCGTATAATCCGACAATGGCCGGGAATGGTGGCTTGATTCGTGGATTGCCGCGTTTTCCTTCGAGCGATTCGATGAGTGCGGTTTCTTCTCCGCAGATGTAAGCGCCGCCACCGGGTTGGCAATACAGGTCGAGCGAATATCCGCTACCTAAAATATTTTCGCCCAAAAAGCCATTGGCATAGGCTTCTTCAATGGCTTTTTCAATGATCCGAAGCACGTAAAACAATTCGCCGCGAATGTAAATGTACGAAGTGCGGGCACCCAAAGCGTATGAGCCCAAAATCATTCCTTCGATGAGCTGATGCGGGTTCAGTTGCCCAATGTGCCTGTCTTTAAATGTTCCGGGTTCACTTTCGTCGAAATTGCAAACGAAATATCTTGGATTATTTGTGCTTTTATCGATAAATCCCCATTTCATTCCTGCCGGAAAACCAGCACCCCCGCGACCCCGCAGACCTGATTTTTTTACTTCGGCGGTTACTTCATCAGGAGTAAAGTTTTTCAACGTTTTTTCAACAGATGTATAGCCGCCCAATTTGCGGTAAACGTCGAAACTGGCCAATCCGGGAACCTCTATGTTGTTGAGTAGTATTTGCTGTGCCATGGTTACAGGTATGGATTGGTGTGCGAACATTTATTTTCAGCCGTCCATTTGCTCAGCAGTTCGTCCGCTTTTTCGTTGGTCATGTTTTCGTGGTATTCAGTTCCAACCTGAATGACCGGAGCATTTCCACAGGCTGCAAGACATTCAACAGTTTTAATGGTGAACCGGCCATCAGCAGTTGTTTCTCCTGGTTTGATGCCAAGCTTCTTTTCGAAATGAGCAAGCAGTTCTTCTGAACCTTTTAGCCAGCAAGGGCCGGTCTGGCAAACTTCAATGACACAGTTTCCAACCGGCTGAAGGTTGAACATGCTGTAAAACGAAGCGACTTCGTACACTTCGATGGGTTGAATTTCGAGCAGCGAAGCTACATAGTCCATCACTTCGGAACTGAGCCATCCGCTGTTTTCCGATTGGGCAATGTGCAATACCGGCAGTAAAGCCGATTTTTGCCTGCCTTTCGGATAACGCCGGATGATCTTGTTCACCAGTTCGAGCGTTTCGCTATTGAATTCAGTTGTATTTTTTGTGTTCTGCATTTATATATTTTTTTAACCACAAAGGACACGAAGAATGCACAAAGTTCACTAATGTTTTTCTTGTCTCCCGTCTCCCTGTCTTCCTTTTTTTCTTTTTTCTTAATCTTTTCCATTTCGTCCGAAAGGTGGCTAATGCTTTGATATATTGCATTTCGCGGACGATTCGAATCAACTGAAATCTTATTTCTATGAATATTTCGCTCCTCTGGAGCTGTTTTTCTATTGACTGATGACTTTTTTCTCCCTTCCCTTTGACAAGTTCAGGAAGCGATACTTCTGTCTTCCGACTCCGTGCTCCATACTCCTCGCCCAGTGCTCTAGGCATCCAGCTCTCCGGCAATTACGTTCATCGAACTCAGCGTGATGACAGCATCCGACAACATGTTTCCGGTTACCATTTCAGGATAAGCCTGGTAATAGATAAAACAGGGTCTCCGAAAATGCAATCGGGAAGGAGTGCGGCCACCATCGCTAATCAGGTAAAAACCCAGTTCGCCGTTGGCTGCTTCAATACAATGGTAAACTTCTCCTGCCGGAATATCGGTTTCGCCCATCACAATTTTGAAATGCCAGATGAGAGCTTCCATGTTGTTGTACACTTTCTCTTTAGGTGGCAAAACAAAACGCGGATCGGCAGCAAAATAGGTTTCTTTGTCGTCCATCCGATCGAGTTTGGCCAAAGCCTGCTCAATGATGGAAAGACTTTGTTTCATTTCTTCCTGACGAACCATAAACCGATCGTAGGTGTCGCCACTTTGACCGATTGGCACAATAAAGTCGAATTCGTCGTACGAACAATACGGATTCATCACCCGAACATCGTAATCAACACCGCAAGCACGAAGATTTGGACCGGTAAATCCGTATGCCAAAGCTCGTTCAGCCGAAAATGCACCGACGTTGATGGTGCGATCCATGAAAATACGGTTTCGAGCCAGCAGGTTTTCAAATTCCTGAAGATGGGCCGGGTACGTTTTCAGGAAATAACGTATTTTATCCCATGCTTTTTCGCTGAAATTACGCTCGAATCCTCCAATACGTCCCATGTTGGTGGTTAACCGTGAACCACATATTTCTTCGTAAATTTCGTAAATGAATTCCCTGTCCTGAAACAAGTAAGTAAACCCGGTAAGGGCGCCACTGTCAACACCAATAACGGTGTTGCAAACCAAATGGTCGGCAATACGAGCCAATTCCATGACAATTATCCGAAGGTAATCGACACGTTTTGGAGTTTCAATGCCGAGTAATTTTTCGACAGTCATGTGCCAGCCCATGTTATTCAATGGGGATGAGCAATAGTTTAGTCTGTCGGTTAGCGGAGTGATCTGGTAAAAAGGCCGGTGCTCGGCTATTTTTTCAAAAGCGCGGTGGATGTATCCAATGGTTTGTTCGGTACTGACAATGAATTCGCCATCCATCAGCATCACATTCTGGAATACGCCATGCGTTGCCGGATGCGTAGGTCCGACATTCAGCGTGTTATATTCCTTCGGCTCTTCAGTAGTTACTATGTCTTTTGCCCAATAACCTGTAGTGAAATTCTGTGCCATATATTAAAGTCAGAAGTTAGAAGTCAGGAGTCGGAAGTTTTTAAAACAATCGCAACTCATAATTCATAACTTATAATTTAAAACTCTTTATTATCGTCCAAACATGCTGTCGTTCTTGTCTTCCCGGGTTTGGTCTTCAAGCGGAAACTCTTTCCGTAAAGGGAAATCGGTCATCTCGTCCATGTTTAAAATTCTTTTCAGATTAGGATGCCCTTCAAACAATATCCCGAAAAAATCATAGGCTTCACGTTCCATCCAGTTGGCTGCCGGCCAAATAGTGGTGATGGTAGGTATCTTAGGTTCTTTTAGTTCAGTAACTGTTTTAATCCGAATCCGATGGTTGTTGACAAAACTCTGTACATGATAAACTACTCCCAGTTGTTCTGTTTCCGGGTAATGCATTCCGCATAGCGTAGTTAAAAAGTTGTACTGAAGTTCCAGATCGTCGCGAAGAAATAGAAAGATACTTGGAATAAGCTCTTTTTGAGCTGTTATGCAAAGCATATCATTCAATACTTCATGCGATTCAATCGCACTGCCAAACCGATTGCTCAATTTATTAACAACTAACTGGTCTCTTTCGGGGTTAATCGGATACACAATTTTGATTTTTAATTTTTCAGTATTTACTGAATATTTTCTTGTTGGACTTTATCAATTTCAATTTCATGAAAGCCTATTCCATGTTGTATTTTTTTATCAAATCGTTGTAGGCTTCAGAATTTCTTCTGCGTAGCGATTCGTTACCTACCAATTCCTGAATCTTTAGGATTCCATCGATGATTTGTTCGGGGCGAGGCGGACAGCCCGGCACATAAACATCAACCGGAATGATACGGTCAATTCCTTGCAGTACGCTGTATGTATCGAATATTCCACCGCTCGAAGCGCAGGCACCAACAGCAATCACCCATTTGGGCTCGGCCATTTGGATATAGACTTCGCGTAACACGGGTCCCATTTTCTTTGCTACAGTTCCCATCACCATCAGCAAATCGCTTTGACGGGGTGAAAAGCTTAATCGTTCGGAACCAAACCGGGCTAAATCGTAAGTAGCAGCCATAGTAGCCATAAATTCGATACCACAACACGAAGTTGCGAAGGGGAGTGGCCAAAGTGAATTTTTACGTGCCAGTCCAACTGCTTTATCAAATGAAGTTGCAAAATAACCCTGACCGGTAATTCCTTCTGGCATTTCTGCTACAGTTGGAGTAATAATTTGTTTATCTGACATGATTTCGTTTCCTTCCTGAATTAATTTTTATCCCATTTAAAAGCGCCTTTCAGGAGAATATATATAAAGCCAGCTAAAACAAGAATCATAAATAAAACCATTTCGAGGAACCCTTCTTTACCTAAATCTTTGAAATTCACCGCCCATGGGTACATAAAGATAACTTCTACATCGAAGAGTACGAAGAGTATAGCGATTAGAAAATATTTTACTGAAAATGGACTACGAGCATTTCCCATTCCTTCGATCCCACATTCGAAATTCTCGAGTTTGGCTTTTGATGATCGTTTGGGTCCCAGTAAATGAGTTGCCAGCATGGTGGTAATTACGAAACCCAGAACAACCAGCGATTGAATCAATATTGGTATATAATCTTGAGGCATTTTTAAATGTTTATTGTGATGAGATAAACGATTATTCGATCAATTTGTTCGTAAAACTAGAAAATATATTCTGGTAGAATTGAAGTGTGATAAGGGTAACGGTGGAATAATATCCAAAGCTTAACGTTTACGTTAAAATCTTAACGTGTAAAGCTGACACTTATGGAAAAGACAATCGTTTGCATAGTATCCTATCTTTTTTTTACATCGAACTTGATGTTTTATGTAAAAAAAGAGTGTTACGTTTCCATAGCACCCTTACCGTTAAAATATTGTTGGTGAGCTTTATTTTGTTCCTGCCAGGTGGCTAATTACCGAAAGTAGCACGTACCAGATAATAATGAGTGGTAATGCGTAGATTTGAAGGAAAACCAACATCAATAATGTTACTCCCAGAAAAAGAAAACGAAGTGCATTTTCTTTCAGTTTCAGGTTCTTGAATTTCAGGTTAAACATCGGTAATTCAGAAACCATCAGGAATGAACAGGCAAATATTGCAATTAGTAGTATGTATTTGTTCAGGATAAAGGGAACAATAGCCTCTTTGGTTCCCAATTCGAGAATAAGCCCGAGCGAGGCAAAAAAGATCGCGTTAGCCGGTATGGGCATTCCTAAAAATTGTTCGCTTTGCCGGTCGTCCGTGTTGAACTTAGCTAAACGGAAAGCTCCGGCAACCGGTATAACCAGACTGGTGAAGAGCAAAAGCCATTGGCTAAAGTTTCCTTCGATATTTTGTATAAGCTGAATTTTACCAAACAATGTCAGTTGGAGCATGGTAAATACCATAGCGGCAGGCGCCAGGCCAAAAGAAACCATATCGGCCAGTGAATCGAGTTCTTTTCCAATGGCAGAATAAGCTTTTAGTAACCGGGCTGCAAAACCGTCGAGAAAGTCGAAAACAGCAGCGGCAAATATGAAAACAGATGCCCAGCCCAATTGTCCGTCGATGGCAAAGAAAACCGACAAGCTGCCACATACCAGATTCATGGAGGTAATGGCGTTGGGAACCCAGAAGAATATATTGCTTCTTTGACTCATAACTAAATCTCGCCAATGATGGTCTGCGAGCCTTTAACCTTGTCTCTCAGTTTTACATTCAGTTTTGTGCCAAGTGGTAAATATAAATCAACCCGCGAACCAAACCGGATGAAACCTAGTTCAGTTGTTTGATCAACATTATCACCAACTTGTACGTAGTTTATGATTCGGCGAGCCATTGCACCGGCAATTTGTTTCATTACAATTTCGCGTCCATCTTTGATTTTGACCGCGGTTGTAGTACGCTCGTTTTCTTCTGCTGATTTATCTTTAAAAGCTGCATAAAACTCACCATCCTTGTGTTTCATGTAGGTTACCTGTCCCGGAACGGGAATCCAGTTAATGTGTACATTGGTTGGCGACATAAATATGGAAACCTGAAGGCATTTTGTTCCCAGATATTCTGATTCAATCGTTTCTTTGATTTCACAGATTTTTCCGTCGGCTGGCGATATAATCACATTTTCATTATGAACGATGCTTCGTTCAGGATACCTGAAGAATTGAATAATCAGGAAATATACCAAACCATAACTTCCTAAAATACCTAGTTTTATGGCGTAGTTAGTGATAAAATACCACGAAATGAGAATTAGAACCGCAAATATTGCAGTTGCATAGTAAATAGTAGTAGTGCCGGCTTTATGAAACTTCATATTAAGTTTTATATTTTGGCTTCAAAAATAGCAAATAATTGTGCTTTTTAATTGTATCACTGAATTTAAGTAAACAAAAATAGAATAATCGTCAGGCCAAAATGAAAATTGTTGGTAATTAAGGATGTAAAACTTTATTCAATGAATAGTTTCAGGTAAACCACCACCATTGGGGCTGCAAAAAATAAAGAGTCGAATCGATCGAGTAAACCGCCGTGTCCGGGAAGTACATTTGCGCTGTCTTTAATCCCGAAATAACGCTTGAACATCGACTCAGTTAAATCTCCAAAAGTTGATGAAACTACAGTTAAAACGCTGATTGCAATCCAATGAATCAAATTGATTTCAGGAATAAAACCGGAAATAAAATAGGATGCAGTGATTGCGATAAGTGTTCCGCCAATGGCTCCTTCCCACGATTTTTTTGGTGAAATACGCTCGAATAGCCGATGTTTTCCAATGGAAACACCTACCAAATATGCTCCTGAATCGTAGATCCAGATTAGCGAAAACAATGCAATTAATAGTTTTGGGGTGTAGGCATTTGTTGATGATAGTATTTCTGGAAAAACCAGAAAGTTGATCAATGATAACGGTATGGCCAGGTAAATGATGCCAAAAATTGTTACGGCAATGTTTTCGACCGGTTTGTTTTGCTTGCGGTAAAGTTCGGCAGCCATAATCATCAGGAAGAATGGCAGTAGCGCCAGAAAATACCTGACTTCGACGATCCCTTTTGCGATCAGGAAAGTCACAACAAACAGGCTGATTGAAACCAGATAACTAAAGTAACTGTTAGGTCGAACTTCTGATTCTTTAAAAAGGTTCGTGAATTCGTGAGTGCTGGCTATTAAAATAACAAGGAAGAGAATCGCATAACTATACGAGCTGGCAAAAATGGCTGTCAGCATAACCAAAACAAGAACGATTCCGGTAATCGCTCGCGTAATTAATTTCTTCAAAGGATTAAATCTTTTAAAAGTTCAGTTGCTTTTACTTCAAAATCCTGGTGAACCCAAATTTCCAAATCACCAATTGATGGAAATGTTGAGTCATGTTCGTTGAGTACAACGCAATCGATTTCTTCATTTTCGAGAATTTCACGAGCTATTTCAGCCTGAAATCCTTGTTCGGTGTGAAATACACATACCCAGTCTTTTTCCATAGTTTCAGATGTTAAATCGGTTCTTCAGAGATGATAACAATCAGCGATTTCGGACCATGCATGCCCATAACCAATGTCTTTTCAATATCGGCTGTACGACTTGGTCCGGTGATGTTGCTGATTAACGAAGGTAACTCATTTTTGTATTTGTTTTGCAATTTCTCAAGAGCGCCATCTAAATAATCTGTCAATTGCGATTGGTGGGCTACAACGATATGTGTTTCCGGAAAAACATTTAATCGTCGTCCTGAAATTTGGGCTGAGCTAATCATCACTGAACCCAAATGCGCTACCAGGAATTCGCAGCCTGTAATTCCAACATTTAATGCTAAAAATGAGCTTTCATCCGAATCAATTTCAATACTTTCCTGAAGTATTTCCTGAAGTTTGGGGTCCGTACAAAAAATCCGGTCCTGATTTTTTTCTTCGCAAATCTGTTTAATCAGATCAGTGATCTCTGATTTCGATTGAACCAGATGAACTTGCCCACCTATCATCTCTAGGTTCGTTTTGAATTCCAGACTTAACGATTCGTTGAGCGGATGGTAAATAGGAGAGGTGAAATCAGGGATGTTTTCCCCAATTTCACCTCTTTTATCCTGTGCGGCCTTTAACCGGGCCAAAATATTATTTCTTGCTGAATCCATTATGCAGATGTCGATTCAGAAGCAGCAGGAGCTTCTTTGTTTTCGAGAAGTCCGGCAGCTATTTCTTTTTTTACTTCAGCAACCATCAATGGTTTTCCCCATTTGCGTTTTCCAAATACGTTTTCAAGGTCTTCGCTAAAAATGACCTCTTTTTCCAAAAGTAATTCAGCCAATTTTTCGTGACCTTCTTTATTCGCAGTCAAAACTTCCAGAGCTCTTGTATATTGAGTTTCAATCAATAGTTTCGATTCTGAATCGATCAATTCGGCAGTTTTTTCGCTGTAAGGTTTGGTGAATCCGTATTCATTCTGACCTGACGAGTCGTAAAAACTTACGTTTCCAACTTTTTCGCTCATGCCAAAAATACTTACCATGGCGTACGACTGCTTGGTCACTTTTTCGAGGTCGTTTTGCGCTCCGGAAGAGATGCTGTTGAACGAAATTTGCTCGGCAGCACGGCCACCCAAAGCAGAACACATTTCGTCGAGCAACTGATCTTTAGTCGTAATTGAACGTTCTTCAGGAAGATACCAGGCAGCACCCAGCGCTTTTCCACGCGGAACAATGGTCACTTTTACCAATGGATGTGCATGTTCGAGTAACCAGCTTATGGTAGCATGTCCGGCTTCGTGATAAGCAATCCGGCGTTTTTCATCCACCGAAATGATTTTATTCTTCTTTTCCAGACCTCCGATTATACGGTCAACTGCATCCAAAAAGTCTTGCTTGTCAACTAAATCTTTATTGTGCCGGGCTGCAATTAAAGCCGATTCGTTACATACGTTGGCAATGTCGGCACCTGAGAATCCCGGAGTTTGTTTGGCCAGAAACGCTGGATCAATTTCAGGTGAAAGTTTTATCGGTCTTAAGTGAACATTGAATATTTCTTCACGCTCATTCAAGTCAGGTAATTCAACATGTATCTGGCGGTCGAAACGGCCAGCACGCATCAATGCTTTGTCGAGTATGTCGGCGCGGTTGGTAGCTGCCAATATAATTACTCCTGAATTGGTGTCAAAACCATCCATTTCGGTTAAAAGCTGATTCAACGTGTTCTCACGCTCATCGTTCGATCCCATGTTTGGGTTCTTGCCTCTGGCACGTCCAATGGCATCAATTTCGTCGATAAACACAATGCAAGGCGCTTTCTCTTTCGCCTGTTTGAATAAATCGCGAACACGCGATGCGCCAACTCCTACAAACATCTCAACAAAATCGGATCCCGACATCGAGAAGAAAGGAACATTGGCTTCTCCGGCAACTGCCTTAGCCAGCAATGTTTTCCCAGTTCCCGGAGGGCCTACCAATAAAGCTCCTTTCGGTATTTTACCTCCTAATTTGGTGAATTTGGTCGGACTTTTCAGGAAATCAACAATTTCTTCTACTTCCTGTTTGGCTTCGGCTAAACCAGCGACATCTTTAAATGTATTTGAAACTCTCGAATCTTTATCAAAGACTTTTGCCTGTGATTTTCCGACATTGAAAATATTGCCGGCACCACCACCACCTGATCCTTTGCTCATCCGTTTGAAGATAAACCACCAGATTAAAATGATGAGTGCAAACGGCGCAATCCAACTGAGCAATTCCCCAAAGTAATTGTGGACAGTTTTGTATTCGATACCAACTTTATTTTCTTCAGCAACATTGGCCTGAGCCTCTTTTAGGTTGTTGGCAAATGCTTCTGGCGGGCCGATTTCGAAGAAATAGTGTGGTCCGACTTTTTGTGGAGCTGTAAATCCATTATTTAGCTTTGCAGAATATTTGTCGTAACTGCTTTCTTTCAGATATACCTGAGCTTCTTTTTCATTGACAATAACGATTTTTTTAACATCGTTGTTGGCCAGCATGGTTGTTTTTACTTCGTTCCAGTTTGTTTCAACCGGTCCTCCACCCAAGGTAAACCACTGGATGGCCAGAAAAGCGATAATTACCACACCATATATCCAATAGGGATTAAATTTGGGGACTTTGCTTCCCGAACCCATATTCCCGATATTTAGTTTTTCCTTGTTTTTATTATTGTTTCCCATTATATATTAGTTTTCTT
This sequence comes from Prolixibacteraceae bacterium, assembly GCA_028683385.1. Taxonomy (GTDB): domain Bacteria; phylum Bacteroidota; class Bacteroidia; order Bacteroidales; family Prolixibacteraceae; genus Aquipluma. The sequence goes on from JAQUIJ010000005.1 coordinate 280,530, forward strand.
CTTTAATTAATTCGATGTGAGCATCGGCCCATAAGTTCTCAAGGTCGTAAAAGTTTCTGGATTCTTTTTGAAAAACATGTACCATAATCTCGGCATAATCAAGTAATATCCAGATTGAATTTCGATATCCGTCTTTGTGCCAGGCACTTTCGTTCATGAGTTCTTCAACGGTGTCTTCAACAGAATGGGCAATGGCATCAACATGTGTAACCGAATTTCCGTGGCAAATGATGAAATATTTACATTCTGTATGATTAATTTTTGTTAAGTCTATTTTAACGATTTCCAATCCTTTTTTTCTTTGAATTCCTTCAACAATGGCTTTCAACAATTGTTCAGTTTCAGTTTCTTTAGTGCTTTTGTTCATAAATTTTTATTAGAACTACAAAGATAAATTTTTTACCTTATTATAAGTGATTAAACTTGTGTGATGAATTTTCTGCATTTTATAGAAATGCAAATTTAACTCAGTAGCATGGATCAAATCATTGGAAATTTAATTGTACGCCTAGAGGTAACTGACTCTACCAACAACTATGCCAACCGCCAAATACGAGAACATGGGTTGACGGAAGGTACTGTCTTTTTGGCATATGAACAAACAACCGGACGAGGACAACAGAATAACTCATGGGAAAGCGTACCCGGTGAAAACCTGCTTTTTTCAATCGTTTTATTTCTTGATTTTTTGGAAATACGTCGGCAATTTATGATATCTAAAGTGGTCGCTTTGGGTATTTATAAGGCTCTGAATAAGTATGTTGATTCGTTGAAAATAAAATGGCCTAATGATATTTATGCCGGCAATCGGAAACTCGGTGGTATCTTAATTGAAAATTCAATTATGAGTGGATTGTTGAAAAGCTCTATTGTTGGTATTGGCCTTAATGTGAATCAAACCATTTTTTACAGTAATGCCCCTAATCCGGTATCTCTAAAAATGCTGACAAATCAGCACTTCGATAGTGAAATCATTCTGACGGAAATCTTATCCGGAATTGACTGGTATTATTCGCTTTTACGTAATGGCGAAGAAGAAATAATTGATCGGGAATTTATCTCTGCTCTTTATCGCATAAATGAAAAGCATTTTTTTAAAGCTGAAGATGTCGTTTTTGAAGGTGAAATTCTAGGAGTTAATGCGATTGGACAATTACTTATCCGAAAGAATGACGGAGAAGTGTTGGATTTTCATTTTAAGGAAGTTGAATTTCTTCAGGTTAGTCATTACAAAAAAAGAAATTAGGAAATGAAAAGCAAATTTTCTCTTTCCTAATGACCAATGACTCTTTTCTGATGATTTCTACTTATAGGGCAACGCAGCCAGCATGTCGGCTAGCCGGTTAATTCCTTCTTCCAGCTTTTTATTGACCATCATTTTAATCATCATGCTCATATCGGCATCCAGCGTAAGGCGAAGTTTGGTTTCGTAGGCCGAAACAGGAAGCAACTGAATCCAGAATGTTATTCCAACAGGCATGCCACCGCTACTGTTTATCTTGATGGTTTTGTGTGGTTCACGTTCGATGATCCTGATTTCAGCAAGACCCATTCCAGCAATCTGGAAACGGCATGAGTCAGCATCTGACTCGAAATTTGAAATTTTAATCTGTGGTATTTGCTCTGTCATTTTTGTCAATAATCCTTCGTTGACATATTTTGACAGGTTTTCGAAGTTTGACAGGTAATTGAAAATAACTTCCTGATTATTGTTGATGACTTTTATGTCACTGACATATTTTGTGGTACTCATTCTGCTTTGGTTTTAAAAAGAAAATCCCCTCTTCCTCGCAGAAAAGGGGAAATTATGAGATATAACGAATAATCTATTGGCCCCAACTTTCAGGATTTTCACGCCACTTGTTGAGTTTCTCAACTTCTTCAGGCTTAACATCACCCAGTTCGATTGCTTGTTCAATCAAAATCTGGTAACGGCTTAAAGCTGTCAATTCAAGACCTGCATCTTCGAAATTTTTACGTGCTTGTGGAAAGTTGTAGGTGAAAATGGCAACCATTCCCAGAACATCGCCACCAAAATTGGTGATTGCATCAGCAGCTTTCAGACTGCTAAGGCCAGTTGAAATCAAATCTTCAATGATCACTACTTTCTGACCCGCTTTCATATCGCCTTCAATCAGGTTTTCAAGCCCGTGATCTTTTGGTTTTGCCCGGACATAAATAAATGGTAGCCCTAATTCCTGAGCAACCAACATGCCATGAGCGATAGCTCCGGTAGCAACTCCGGCGATAACTTCGGCCTGTGGGTACTTTTCGCGGATGACTTCGCAAAATTTCTGGCAAATAAAAGTACGTTCTTCAGGATACGACAAGATTTTGCGGTTGTCGCAATAAATTGGAGCTTTCCAGCCTGAAGCCCAGGTAAACGGATTGTTGGGCTGTACTTTTATGGTGTTAATGTGTAGTAGTTTCTTTGTAACTTCGAGTTGAATTTGTTCAATCATGATTGTTTTCTTTTATCTTTTAATACTGGCAAATGTACAAAGTTTTTTTCAATGGTTCTACCATTCAGATCGGTTCAGAAATGAATAAATCATTAAATAATAATATTACTGAGATATTTGATTCAGTAAGTTATGGTATTGTAAATCAGATAATATCGCAAATTGAATCTGCTGAAACTCCTTCTGCGTTTTTCATTTTGAATCATGAGATTGATACTGCCTGGGAGCATTTTAGAAGTCAATTCGTTGAGATTCCGGCGGCCGGTGGACTGGTTCGAAATTCAGAGGGGACATTACTTTTTATTAAACGGTTGGGCGTTTGGGATCTTCCAAAGGGGAAGATTGAGAAGAAAGAAACTCCTGAATTATCTGCCGTTCGTGAGGTTGAGGAAGAATGTGGTTTATCCAGACTTCAGATCATCAAACAACTTGATTCAACGTTTCATATCTATCGGTCTCCCTATCTGTCGTTCCCGAAGAATTTGGTGTTAAAAGAAACTAAATGGTATTTAATGTCTTATTCAGGTAACGAAATTCCGATTCCCCAGGTTGAAGAAGATATTCAGGAAGTAGCGTGGTTCTCCATCGCAGATTTGGATCAGGTATATTCCAATACGTATTCTAGTTTGATCGATTTTCTGGAAAAATCGTTACCAATTATTTAACATCCGGTTTGTTCGATTTTTGCATTTCCTTGAAGTAATCACTTTTGAAAAGCTGCCCCAATTGCCGGTCGAGTCCATCGATTGGATTTGGCGCTGGCGAAAGTAATAACTTGCCGTCTTTGCCAATCAGAAATGAATTGGGATAGGTCTTTACTTTGTAGCTTGCTTCTGCATTGCTCTCTGTTGTGGTAAATATTCCTGGCCATCCGCTTTCGTTCTTAAAATCTTTACTCTCAGGAATCACATTAACAATAACCAGTTTTTCTTTGTAGCGGGCCGAAATGGCTTTCAGTGCATCCAGATGCTGGCGACAAATGGAGTTCTTTGGATCGGTAAAATGCAGGTAAATGTATGTGTTCGGATAATCAGAAAAATTTACTTTCTGACCGTTTAAATTCTTCAGGATAATTGATGGTGGATTCGTACCGCTGGTCAAATAGGTAAGTTTTGAGTGGATTAATTGCGCTGTTTTTTGCTCATATGCGCTCCATTCGGGCGATTTTACCTGATCGAGTAATTTCAGGATTGTCGCTTTCGAAAATTGCTTGCTATAATAGGCGTCATTCATCGATTTAATCAGCACCAAATGCGAAAGCTCCTTGTTGAAATGCAACTGTTTTTGAAAATATTCATCAAGTTTTGTCAGGTTGGCTGAATTGATTCGGTTCTTGATTTCAGTACTGTTTGATGCGTTGGTAAGCATACTGAAATAGTTCATAAACACCTGATTGAATATAACTGAATAGGCAGCCAAATTATACATGGGTTTTGAATGGCTGAAATAGGTTTCCATAAATTCGGCAGATTTACCTTGATTGAGGGCAAACTCAAGGTTTGCTTTTCTGAAAAACTTGTGCGACTCGAAAAACGATGAATTTGTTTTTGGAAATTCTTTGTCAAGTTTCAGATTGACGGTGTCGACCAACGATTTGGATTGATTTGCGAATATTTGGTCGAAATATCGATTTTCAAGTTTTGCATATTCTTGCTCAAACAACTGTATTTTGACATTCAACTCGTCTTTTTCCGGATTTAGAATTCCAAACCAAACCGGCTCCGGTTTTGCAAATGGATTCCTTTTTTGCGATTCGGTTAATGTTCGTTTGGGCGGAAATACAATCTGATACGACTTGCCGGGTTCAATGTATATCATTCCATGATAGCCGTCAAAATCGGCCAGGCAGAGTGTGGTTTCAGTAATTTCAACGTCCAGGTAAAACAAGCCATCAGCATTAAACCGAACGGTTCCCAGTTTTATTTTCTCTTCGGAAACGATGTCGTGAAGCGTGTAAAGTTCGATTGAATTCATGGCGTATTCAGGAGCTTTTCCTGAAATCTTGACGATGGCCGACCAAGACTTTTCAGTTGCAAGCAAGCCAAATAAAATGAAGATGGATAGTAATGTGCTTCTTTTCACGACGATAAGACGGATTGATGAGAACTTGATTCACACATCAAAACGCATGAATCAGGCAATAATTATTTTTCGAGCTTAAATTCTGACATATTTAATGAAGCTGGCAAAAACATGCTTGGATCTCCACCATGCAGAATAATGTCGCGGACAATTGTAGAATTTATTGGAGTGTGTTCTGGCATGGTTAAAAGGAACACCGATTCGATTTGCGGTAGCATTTTTTTGTTGATCTGGGCAATGGCACGTTCGAATTCGAAATCGGCTGAAGTACGCAAACCTCTTAGTATATATTGTGCATTCACTTTTTTGCAGAAGTCAACGGTTAGTCCTTCGTGACATTGAACGGTAACTTTGGGCTCGTTTTTGAAAACTTCGTTGATCCACGTTTCTCTTTTTGCGACCGAAAAGAACGAACGTTTGCTGGAGTTAAATCCGATCATGATAATGATTTTGTCGAATAGCGGGATCGCGCGTTTTACGATGCTTTCGTGTCCAACGGTAAACGGATCAAATGACCCCGGGAAAATGGCAACTCGTTCCATGTACTTGGTTTTTCTGGAAATTTATGAGTTGTAAATATAGTGCTTATTCAAAATAAGCAAACAAATCATTCGATTTAATTCGTTTCGGAATCGTTTCTGCTGCTAATAATAAAGATGAAAACCAACGCGATAGCTGAAAGCAACGTGCTGATCATGAGTTGACTGGATTTGCTGCTTTGAAAAAATGATGTGTTTTGTAATTGATTCGAAAACTGAATGCTAACTAACACCAATCCATTGTTGATGGCATGCCCCAGAATACACAAGTAGATGTTGCGGGTTCGAACCATCAGAATGCCAAGTAAAAGGCCGAGAATAAAAGTCGCCGGGAATTGCCATGGATTGAGATGGAATAATGCAAACATTAAAGCTGAAACAAAAACTGCCGTAAATTTCGAATAGTTTCGCATCAAACCGTGCATAATCACACCCCTGAATATCAGCTCTTCAACGACCGGCGCTATAATGGCAACTTTCAGAATTGCACCATAAATTCCATAATCGCTTTCAAAAATTTTATTGAACAACTCCCAGAACCACGAAGGTGGTGGCAATACTTTATCCAATGCAATGTTGACTTCTCCGATCAGATTTTGGGCTGCCCATAGAAAGACCAAAACCGGAATCAGGATAAATACATTAAACGATTTGGATGGAAAAAGTTCGTTAAGTTTTACACCGGCTTTCCGGTATGCATAATAGAAAATGAAAGCAGGCGATCCAACACCCAAAATGATTTTCTTGAATGGATTATAGAGATAATCAGTCCCGTTGTAATAATCAAACAGTGCAAGCGGGAAATCGATGATGGTTTGAATGAAAGTATAAAGAACCACCAGATGAATGGCTCCTAAAATGGTTGGGTAGTATTTGTTTGTTTGCGAATTCACTTTTTAGTTGGTTTCATATTTATTTTTCATACAAATATATGATTTGAATCAGAATCCATTAATCAGTACGATCAATAAGACATTTTTCCTCGAGTATTTGTTTTAACTTTTTTGCCATCCATTCCGAAACCTGACCGGCACCTCTATTATTGAAGTGCATATCGTCCATCCAATTGGTCGGGTTTTTCAATATCGAGTCTGGTAATATCAGAACTTGTCCGTATTGCTTATAAAAATCCAGTCGTAGAGGAGTCTGGAAATTAGATCCACTCTCGGGTAAATACACGAAAATGAATGGTATTTTTTTGTCATTCAGTAAATTGATTGTTTTAGTCAAATAAGCATATGGATATTTTAGCTGTATTTTTTCTAATTCAGGAGAACCTCGTCTCTTGGTCCACTTGCTCCAACCTTCTTTATTCTTTAAAAATTCTTCTTCACTTGCTAATCTGTCCGATTCTCCGTAGCCGTATGGATTTAGGTCATTCTCCGGATATTTCTCCTGAAAAATGGCTCTTGTTTTAAATTGTTCCAATCTTGCTGAAACTCCTTTAAATACATCTGAAAAATAGTCCCGGTTTAGAAATGTTGGACTAATTAGCAATTCTTTTGTATCAGCCAGAAAAGGAAAGATGTCATGGCTGTTTTTTGACTCGTCTTCGTGTACTTCAATGACCACTAATTTTGGATCTTTGTTTGCAACTAGTTCTTTTACAAATAAATATTCCAGGTTTCGTCCAAATCGACAGTAGCCCAAATTGGCTAAATGAAGTCTGTTTCCTAATAGATCTTCCATTTTATTTTCCTGAAAAGAATGAATGGTGTGCGAAGAACCAATAAATGCGATATCAATCGGAGTCGTATTTTTTGTGAGGCGATCAAAAATCCAGGCTCCGTGATTGTAACAATCATCTTTAATGAAATGTCGTGCAAATTCATTGGAATAGGGTAATATCAGTAACATTACAGCGGGCAAGGCAAGTAATCCAAAGAATAAAGCTATTTTTTGTATGACCTCTTTCATTCGTATAAAATGTTTTTGCTTTGTTGAAATTTATAACGTACTCATGGAATTGAGCTTGCGAAATCCGCGAAGCGAATAGCCATTTATACATTTTCGGTTTGTATGGGCATTTGCTCTTATGGCTATTTCATCTATCAGTTATTTGTTTTTTAATTACCAGATTGAATTCATTGTTGAAAAATATTAGCATAGATCTTTTTATGGCTTGTTTCAGGTTAGAATTGAAAATAAATGAATTGCGGAGCTAAATTCAAAACGCCAAAAGTCAGAATCAATGCGGTGAAAAACAAATACAAACTCCATCTTTTTGTTGTTGATAGATTGACAATCAATTCGTTAAAATCACTTTTCCGGATTAGTATCTCAGTAAACAGGAAAATTGGAAATCCGATGATTGTAGAAATTGCAAATTCCTTAAACAGACTGCTTGTATGCCAGGCATGCTTAAGTTGATCTATAAATATCCAATTCATGTCGGTTATCCGGCTAAATATTTCATAGCTCTGATCCAGAGATTTCGATCTGAAAATAATCAAGGCAAAATTCACGAACGAAAACGTTATTAAAAACCCGAACCAATTTCTCAATTTACTTGGTCGATCGGGTTTAATGAACGACTCAACGATCAAAAACGATCCATGCAAAAATCCCCATAAAATAAATGTTGCTGCAGCACCATGCCACAGGCCCGATAGTGTAAATGTTATCAGAATATTTATAATCCAGCGTTTTTTAGAGACCTTGTTTCCACCTAATGGAATATAAACATAGTCTCGAAACCAAGTCGACAGCGAAATATGCCAGCGTTGCCAAAATTCCTGAAGACTTTTCGAAAAATAGGGAAATCGAAAGTTTTGCATCAGATCGAACCCAAGTAAGCGAGCCGATCCGATTGCAATATCTGAGTATCCCGAGAAATCACAATAAATCTGGAACCCAAACATAAAAGCTACTGCAATCAGGGTTATTCCCGAGTAGTTAGCCGACAAATTATAAACATGGTCAACAAAATAAGCCAGACGATCAGCAATAACCATCTTTTTAAACAAACCCCATAGAATAAACCGGAAGCCTGATTTTACTTTTTCTTTATCAAACGTCCGTGCTTTCAAGAACTGTGGCAGTAAATGGGCGGCTCTTTCAATAGGACCTGCCACCAGTTGGGGAAAGAAGGAGACGAAAGTCATAAATGGAATAAAGCTGTTTGTAGGCTTAAGTTTTCCCCGATAAATATCTATAGAGTAACTTAACGACTGAAAAGTGTAAAAGCTGATTCCAACAGGTAAAATGATCTGAAGCGTATGGAGGTTCGAATGAAATCCAAGTTGCTCAATCAGACTTGAGAAACTGGCCGTGAAAAAGTTGTAATATTTAAAAAAAGCGAGCATTCCCAGATTTATAAATATACATAATCCGAGTAAATACTGCTTTTTCCTCCTGACAGGTTCGTTAAAAATGGCTCTTCCCAGAAAAAAATCGACTGACGAGCTAATAAAAATGAGAGCTAAAAACCGAACATCCCACCACCCGTAAAAACAGTAACTCGCAATAAAAAGAAATAGATTTTGCCACCTGAAATTCTTCCGGAGAACCGACCAATACAATGCAAAGACTGTGATGATAAAGAAAAAATAGGTGATTGAATTAAAGAGCATTGTATGGATAAAAGGGTTTAAACGAATGTAATTTTTTTTGTTCTAAACGGATGCAATTTGAGGACTTATTATTTTTGAACAATGCGATGTTGAAAATTATCGAAAAAACTTCTCAAACTATTTGATCGTTTGAAGAAAATGTACTTATTTTGCGATCTGTTTGAAAAATGTGAGGTTCTGATTAAAAAAATAAGACAATGTCAAGAGTTTGTCAAATAACTGGTAAGAAAGTAATGGTGGGAAACAATGTTTCTCATTCAAAGCGTAGAACAAAAAGGAAGTTCCTTCCTAACTTGTTTAAAAAGAAGTTTTATCTACCTGAAGAAGATCGTTGGATTTCTTTGACTGTTTCAGCCAACGGTATCCGTACAATCAACAAAAACGGGTTGAATGCATCGTTAAACGCTGCGAAGGTAAAAGGTTTAATTACAACTATTTAAAGCTTTAAGAGATGGCTAAGAAAGGTAATAGAATTCAGGTAATCATGGAATGTACCGAGCAAAAAACCAGTGGAGTTCCCGGAACTTCAAGGTACATTACTACCAAAAACAGGAAGAATACTCCTGAACGTTTGGAGAAAAAGAAATACAATCCTAACTTAAAGCGAGTTACTGTACACCGCGAAATTAAATAATAAATAGTATGGCAAAGAAAGTAGTTGCATCATTACAAAAAGGTGCCGGTAAAGGTTACGCGAAAGTTGTGAAAATGGTAAAATCCGAAAAAACCGGTGCTTATACATTTCAGGAAGAAATTATTCCGAATGAAAATGTAAAAGATCATTTCAAGAAGTAGATCAAAATTTCTCTATAATAAAAAGCTTTCATCGTTGGTGAAGGCTTTTTTTATTGAATTAAGCCTCTAAAGCAGATCGTTTTACGTCAGTAAGGCTGATTCATTTTATATTACTAAATTGCCGCTCTTTAATTAAGGTGCTAATATGGGTATTTTCGGAATTTTTAACAGCAAGAAAAAAGAAAGCCTCGACCAAGGGCTTGCAAAAACCAAAGAAAGTGTTTTTACGAAGATTAGCCGCGCTATCATTGGGAAAACCAAGGTTGACGATGAAGTGTTGGACAATCTGGAAGAAATCCTGATTTCTTCGGATGTTGGCGTTGAAACGACTCTGAAAATTATTGAACGCATCGAAAAGCGCGTTTCGGCCGATAAATACATGGGAACTTCCGAATTGAACGGTATGTTGAAAGAGGAGATTGCCAGTTTGCTTGAAGAAAATAATAGCAATGATATTGCCGATTTTGATCTTCCTGAAAGCGATGAACCCTATGTAATCATGGTTGTTGGTGTGAATGGTGTTGGTAAAACAACCACCATTGGAAAGCTTGCCTGGCATTTTAAAGCCGCCGGTAAAAAGGTAGTTTTAGGTGCGGCTGATACCTTTAGAGCTGCTGCCATTGATCAACTTCAGATTTGGGCAGATCGTGTACAAGTACCGCTTGTTAAACAGGTGATGGGTGCCGATCCGGCGTCTGTTGCTTACGATACACTCGCATCGGCTAAAGCGCAGGGTGCCGATGTAGTAATTATTGATACTGCTGGACGCCTGCACAATAAAGTGAACCTGATGAACGAACTGAGCAAGATTAAATCAGTCATGAAGAAAGTTGTGCCAACAGCGCCTCACGAAGTTTTACTTGTTCTCGACGGTTCTACCGGACAAAACGCTTTTGAACAAGCCAAGCAGTTTACTAAAGCCACAGAAGTTACTGCTTTAGCGTTGACTAAGCTTGATGGAACTGCAAAAGGTGGTGTGGTGATTGGGATTTCTGATCAATTTAAAATTCCGGTGAAATACATTGGTATTGGTGAAAAAATGGAGGATTTGCAGATTTTCAGGAGAAGGGAATTTGTGGAATCGCTATTTAGTTAAGAAATAGTCCGTATTCTGGAGACGGAAGACCGGAGAATGAAATCGATATGGCTGGCTTTTGCTGGCCTTTATTTTGGATAAACACTAACTCAAAACTTTTATTAAAATATACTGTTTAAATCAAAACAGATTAAAAAATCGTTGGTGTTAACTTTTTGACTTAGAGCCTTGGTGGCTGAAAAATGGAAAAATGAAGAAGCAAAAAATAAATGTAGTGACTTTAGGTTGCTCGAAAAACTTAGTTGATTCGGAAGTATTACTGAATCAGCTTTCGATGGATGGTTTTGAAGTTGTTCACGATTCGAATGATGCAGATTCGGATATCGTAGTGATCAATACCTGTGGATTTATTCACGATGCCAAAGAGGAATCGGTGAATACTATTTTGCAGTTTGTTGATGCCAAAGGTCGCGGCGACATTGATAAATTATACGTGATGGGTTGTCTTTCGGAGCGGTACAAAACTGATTTGGAAAAGGAAGTTCCTGAAGTGGATAAGTTTTTCGGAAAGTTCGATTTGAAAGCCTTGGTTGGTGAGTTGAAAGCAACTTATCGCCCGGAGTTTATCTATGAGCGCAAAATTACTACTCCATCACATTTTGCGTACCTGAAAATTTCGGAAGGATGTAACCGTGTCTGCGCCTTTTGTGCCATTCCGGGTATGACGGGGAAGCATGTCTCTAAATCGATGGATGACTTGGTGAAAGAAGCCAAATATCTTGCGAAAAGTGGTGTGAAAGAGATTTTGCTTATTGCCCAGGATTTGTCGTATTACGGTATCGATTTATACGGAAAAGGAATGTTGGCCGAATTGATTCAGAAGATTTCTGAGATTGATGGCATTGAATGGATTCGACTTCATTATTTATATCCAACAAAGTTCCCGATGGATATTTTGCCGTTATTTAAAACAGTTACTAAACTCTGCAAATACATTGATATTCCGCTTCAGCATAGTTCGAATAATGTGCTGAAACACATGTTGCGCCAGGTTACTACTGAAGAAACTGAAGCTTTACTTCAGAAAATAAAGGAAGAAGTTCCTGGAATTGCAATTCGCACAACCATGTTGATCGGCCATCCGGGTGAAACAGAAGAGGATTTTGAACAACTGAAAAGTTTTGTCAGCAAACATCGGTTCGACCGCTTGGGTGCATTCTCCTATTCGCACGAGGAAGGAACGTATGGCTACAAAAAATACACCGATGATATTCCTGAAGATGTCAAGCAGGCTCGTGTCGAAGAATTGATGGGCATTCAGCAAATTGTTTCGTCGCAGTTAAATGCCGAAAGAGTAGGGCAGAAGTTGAAAGTGATCATCGATCGCGAAGATGAAGAATTCTTTGTAGGACGTACTGAGTTTGATTCTCCAGAGGTGGATGGCGAAGTATTGATCTGCAAAGAAGTTGCGCTGAAAAAGGGACAGTTTTGTGAAGTTGAAATTACCAGTTCAGAAGAGTTTGATTTGTACGGGAAAGTCGTATAGCTCATCACACAGCCAAAATTATTGGGTTTTGCTTATTGGAGTTGGGTGCTTAGAGAAATTTGCGCGTCTGGATATTTAGAAATACTGTTCGGTAGGTTGATTTCTGCTCGATTTGTTGTTGATGTATTTATCCCAATCACTTATGGGCAGGGGCTTACTTCTTTTCATCAGGTATTCCCGTAGTCTGGTAACAATGATTTTATTGGTATAGTCAATTTCAACTATTTTTTTTACCGGCATTGGATGTTTCGCAAGTACATAATATTCCCAGGTTGATCGGTATTCTGGAGCTTCTATTTTATTCCAAATGGTGTCCATTACGATGATATTGGCTAATTCCTTTGAAAGTTGAAGCGACTTTATAATCGGTTTTCCAAAATATAGCTTATTCCCAGGTATGAAGGATACTCTCAATGTGTCAAAATTTAGATATCCGGTTTGAAGGATTGTGTCTTTTACAATTTCATTGCAATATTTCAAGTATATTTTATAACGATCTGATTTTGATTTGGATATTCGTTGGGGGCTAGATACTATAATCTCAGGTATAGTGTCATTGGTAATCGCATTGCCCTTAGTAACGGGGTTTTGAGGTTTTTTATTCGTAAAGGCACAAAATGCGATAAGCAATATAATTGCAATTAACAATTTGTGGATTCTCTGAAATTTCATAGTTTATATACTTATGATATATCGTTAGCCGTGTTTGTCAGTAAATAGTGTTGTCTTATTTATTTACAGATACTTATCTGTAATTTAATCACTTCTGTTATTAAGATGTGAGATTTATGTTTTTTTTTGCCTTTTCAGACAGAATACCTAAATTGCTATTCCTGATTGCATCTCTTCAATTTCCAGAAATAAGATAGAACTTGAAAATTTAGAACAGGCAATGTTGTAAATGGTTTAATTTGCTTGTTTAGATGTTTTTATGCATTACCAGTGACAGATTTATTCACTCATTTTCAGGTTGAAAATACCAACTAAAAATAGAATTTCCAATCTAAAGTTGTAAAATATCAATTACTCCTACGAAATAAACATCCATAATCGGATTAATGTTGTTGCATTTACTTGAGTTGTCATGATATTGTAAAGTCAATAATTTTGTAATTTATTGTTTGGTAGTATGTTGGGTGGAAAAATAAATATTTAATATAAACTTATTAAATGTTGATGTGAAATATTATTTGATTGCTGTCAATCCAAGTTTTTCTTCAGCAAATTGGTAGCTGGCCTTTTCGACATCCTGCCACGATTTTGAAAACAGCTTACAGGCTATTGGGTGGTTGCCTGCTTCTGGAAAAGCTATTTTTTGTTTTTGATTCTCCTGAGTGCCAAGTTCATCGTACATTTTCAGCATAGCATCAACTTTTACTACCTGATCCTGATTTTCCTTATCCTTGTAATAATATCCTAAAAAAACAGGCATTTTAACTTTCTGAAAAGTTTCTTTACTCATGGTCGATTCAACCAATTGCTGAAGGTAAACCACTGCTTCCAACCGGTATTTGCAGTTCCAGTACCGACAATCTTCTGATGCAAAATCGGAGTTGGTAATTCGGTAGTTCCCATGATAAACTTTGCGCGCAATTTGCAGCCCCCAGGGCTTGCTCAGTATAAAAGCTGCTCCGTTATTTATGGCCACATTCGGTGAGTACAAAATAAGTCCTGAAATCAAATCTGGAAATTCGGAGGCAAGCTTTAAACTTAAGGTTCCTCCTGTTGAGGTGCTCATCAGGATCACTTTATCGCCCAGCGATTGTGCCACGACCAATGCTTCTTTTGCCGATTCGTATAGGCGATCGGGAGTCATGTCAATTAACGCCTCAGTCGTATCAATTCCATGCGAAGCCAGGCGTGGTAGATATAAATTCATGCCATACCGATGGGCGAAATCGATGTTCGTGGGGTTTCCTTCGTACCAGGAGGCTGAAAAACCATGAAGGTAAAGCAGACAGTAGGAAGTTTTGTTTTTCAAACTGTCGTTTGCCCATATAATCCGGCTTTCATTGTCCGGCTTGATTTTTTTTCCTGATTCTTTATTCCGGACATAAGATTCTACTTCGTTAGTCTGAAGTTGTATTGAAGGGAGGTTTCGGTTTAATTCTGGTTTCGGGAATTGGGGTCCTGATAGATAGGTAATTAAAAGAACGATGATTAAAATACTTGTAGTTGTCAGAAACTTTTTCATAGCCAATTAGTTCTATCGGAATATTCGAAAATTATATTCTGCTAAACTACTTAAAATTGAAATAAGTTCGATTTCTGTTAACTAATTTTCAAATTTGTTCCGTCGAGGGTTGCTGTGTATGTTTTTAAAGAACTGGTAGCAGGCCCTTGCAAAACCGAGCCTCCGGTAGAAAATATTGAACCATGGCACGGACATTCAATTTTATCCGTCGTACTATTGAATGCGACTGTACAACCTTGATGGGTGCAGATTTTAGTTAATGCAATGTAACTTGAAGTCCCAGTCCGGATAATTAAATAGTCCCCGCTGTATGCATATCCGTTAACGGTTTTTAATGAGTTTAAATCTGGCAAATTCAAATCAATCGTTGTTGTGCCTGTTCCACCGGCAGCAGGTGTTGGTGCCGGGTCGCTCGATTTACTGCATGAATTCAATAGAGATGGTGCTAAAAAAAACAAGCTTCCACCAATAAGTGCTTTGCTGAAAAATTCTTTTCTGTCCATTTTTAATGTGTTTGAAGTTTATAACTTGAAAATACAGTCATGAGTTTTCTATTTTAATAGGAGTGGTGATGACGAAAAATTTCCATTTAAGCAACAAAATTTAAACAACATGATTAGTTAATGGTTCAATTGTTCAATTCAAATAAGCCATGGGTTTAAACTTTAAAAATTGCTATTTGTTACTTTATTACTTACTTTAAAAAACTGAAAAACCAATCATTCAACAATGGATAAATTTTCACAAGTGGGAAATCAGGAAATAGCTGCCATCGAAGAAATGTATTCTTCGTATCTTGTTGATCCTGAATCTGTAGATTCGAGCTGGAAGAATTTCTTTGTCGGTTTTGAATTTGCCCGTAAAAATTTCGCTGATAACAAAGTTTTAGCACACGACGAAAAGATTGATAAGGAATTTGCAATTCTTAACCTTATCCATGGTTATCGTCAGCGTGGTCATTTATTTACCAAGACCAATCCGGTTAGGTCTCGCAGAAAGTACTCCCCAACACTGGACATCGAAAACTTTGGGTTACAGAAGTCTGATCTGAATACTGTTTTTCAGGCAGGAAATAGCATTGGCATTGGCCCGGCAACCCTTAGTGCAATTGTAGAACATCTCGAAGCGACCTATTGCGAGTCGATAGGCGTTGAATATGTTTTTATGCGCGATCCGGCACTGATTGATTGGCTGAAATTTAAAATGGAATCGACCCGAAATTCGGAAAATTTCACTCCTGAAAAACGGAATCATATTTACTATCACCTGAAACTAGCGGTTGGATTCGAAAATTTCATTCATAAGAAATTTGTTGGGCAGAAACGGTTTTCACTTGAAGGCGGCGAAGCGCTGATTCCTGCTCTTGATGCTGTTATTGAGCATGGTTCGGAGCTTGGAATTCAAGATTTTGTGGTTGGAATGTCGCATCGTGGCCGTTTAAATGTTCTGGCAAACATTCTGAAAAAACCTTACGAACATATTTTTAAAGAGTTTGTAGGTAAGGAATACGAGCAGGACATCTCACTTGGTGATGTCAAATACCATTTGGGATACGAGAACGATGTGGAAACCGATTCAGGGAAGAAAATTCATCTGAGCCTGATGCCTAATCCATCGCATCTTGAAACGGTAGGTGCATTGGTTCAGGGAATGGCTCGCTCTCGAATTGATATAAAATACGAAGGTAATTACGATAAAGTAGCTCCAATTGTTATTCATGGAGACGCTGCTATTGCTACACAGGGGATTGTGTATGAAGTGATTCAGATGTCGCAGTTGGATGGTTACAAAACCGGTGGAACCATTCATTTGGTGATTAATAATCAGGTTGGATTTACAACCAATTATTTGGATGCCCGATCGAGTACCTACTGTACCGACGTTGCCAAAGTGACCCGTTCACCTGTATTTCATGTGAATGGCGATGATGTAGAGGCCATTATTTTTACCGTCAAACTGGCAATGGAATTCCGGCAAAAATATCATGCTGATGTATTTATCGATATTTTATGCTATCGCAAATACGGACACAATGAAGGTGATGAACCTCGTTTTACTCAGCCGTTATTGTATAAGGCCATCGAAAAACACCAGAACCCTCGTGATATTTATGCCGAAAAACTAGCTGCGCATGGAGTGATGTCTCTCGATGAAACTTCAAAGCTAAATCATGAATTTGATCAATATCTGGAAGCAAAATATCAGGAGTCTGAAAAAATAGATAAAGTTAAAGTTCGCCAATTTTTGAATAGTGAGTATCGTGCCTTTGATAATCCGGCTAAAAAGAATTTGCTGAAATCCGTAAAAACCGGGCTTGCAAAAAGTGAATTGTTTCGCATTGCAGAAAGAATAAATTCACTTCCGGCTGAAAAAAAATTCTTTAAAAAGATTGATCGGATTGTAGAAGACCGCCGCATGATGATGCTCGATAACCGTATGGACTGGGCGATGGCCGAGCTGCTTGCATACGGAACTTTGCTTGAAGAAGGTTTTCCTGTCAGGCTGAGTGGTCAGGATTCGGAACGTGGAACTTTTGCACACCGGCATGCTTCGTTTGTTGTTGAAGATACCGATGAAAAGTATTTTCCATTGAAAAATATTAGCGAAAAGCAGGCCAATTTCCATGTTTTTAATTCGCTTTTATCGGAGTATGGCGTACTCGGATTCGAATATGGCTATTCGCTTGCCAATCCAAATGGTTTGACCATTTGGGAAGCTCAGTTTGGCGATTTCGCCAATGTTGCTCAGGTTATTTTCGATCAGTATATCTCCTCGGCATACGAAAAATGGGGAATGATGAATAGCTTGGTTTTGTATCTTCCTCATGGCTACGAAGGTCAGGGGCCGGAACATTCAAGCGGACGTATTGAGCGTTTTTTAAATCTGACCGCCGATAATAATATGCAGGTTGTTGTTCCAACTACTCCGGCCAATATGTTCCATTTGCTTCGTCGGCATTTGCACTGGAATGTGCGTATTCCGCTCGTCATTTTCACGCCTAAGAGTCTGTTACGACACCCAATGGTAACTTCGTCGGTTGATGAATTGGCCGAAGGTTCATTCCACGAAATCATTGAAGACACAGTGCATCATCCTGAAACGATTCAGAAACTGGTTTTCACCTACGGAAAATTGTATTACGATTTGCACAAACGGATGGCGGAAGAAGGTGTTACAAATATGGCAATCGTTCGGGTGGAGCAATTATTTCCACTGCCAATCGAACAAATAAAATCAATCATTGCCAAATATCCGAAGGTTGAAAACGTTTACTGGGTGCAAGACGAACCGTCGAATATGGGCGCATGGTCGCACATTCAGCGCTTTTTGCCAGATGTGCCTTTTACATTAATATCACGTTCGGCAAGTGCAAGTCCGGCCGGAGGTTTGATGTTTCAGCACAACACCCGGTTAAAGAAAATACTGGATACCGTTTTTGAAGAAAAAGTGTTGGCCTGAAAAAGAAAGTCACAGTGATCAGTCTCAGTAGTCAGTGTCAATAGCAAAAACTCAGGCAAACAGATCAGTTGTCAGTTGATATTGTACGATAAAATTGTTAATAATTGAAGTGGGTATTACCCTGAAAGGGTTAAATATCAATAGCCCAGGGTAAGTGAGGAACGAACGAAACCCTAGGTAAACGGTCCCGCATAAATAAAGGCGCATTAGTTAATCAAATTTGAAAAGTTGAAGTTGTATGCGCCGAATTGAAGAACAAAATTGAAACAAATAAAAAAACCAATCATGTTAATCGAAATCAAAGTGCCAACACCCGGTGAATCAATTACTGAAGTTGAACTCGGGAAATGGCTGGTTGCTGAGGGTGATCTTGTTGAAAAGGATCAGGAGGTAGCTGAAATAGAATCGGATAAAGCCACTTTGACTTTGTCTGCAACAGAAAGTGGACAAATTAAAATACAAATTCAGGAAGGAGAGCGGGTTGCTGTTGGCGCAATTGCCTGCACCATCGATACTAGTTTTGTTGTAGAAAGAAAGACAGAAAAGGAACCCATTGCCTCCGAACTTTTTGTTAAGCCTCAGGAAGCTAAAGTTTCAGAACCTGAAAAGAAAAGTATAGCGAAAGCAGCCGTTAAACCTGAAGATTCAAATGTAAAGGTTACTCCGGTAGCTCGTGAAATGATGGAGGAAAACAATCTCTCGATGGACGAAGTTTTGAGCGGATTGCACCGGATATCGAAAGGAGATATTGAAGCAGTACTGGCACTTCCGAAGCAAAATCAGAAAACGATTGTGCCATCAAAGGGGACATTCTCCAGAGAGGAAAAACGTGAGAAAATGACTTCGTTACGCCGTAAACTGAGTGAACGTTTGGTGGCGGTAAAGAACGAAACGGCCATGCTCACCACGTTCAACGAAATTGACATGAGCAGGGTGATGGAGATGCGTACCAAGCTTCAGAATAAGTTTGTCGAGAAATATGGCTTGAAACTGGGTTTTATGTCCATTTTCAGTAAGGCAGTGGCTGAGGCTATGCAGTTTCATCCAACAATTAATGCTCAAATCAATGGCGAAGAAATTATCTCTCCTGAATTTGTAGATATTGGTATCGCGGTGCAAACACCCAAAGGGCTGATGGTTCCGATTATCCGGAACACGGAAAGCAAAACAATTGCTGAAATCGAAATAGAATTAAAAGTGCTGGCCGAAAAAGCCCGAACTAAAAAGATAACCGTTGAAGAACTGACTGGTGGAACATTTACAATTACCAATGGTGGAACTTTCGGTTCATTGATGTCGACACCAATTATCAATCCGCCACAATCGGCTATTTTAGGGATGCACAACATTGTTGATCGCCCAATTGCAGTAAACGGACAAGTTGTGATTCGTCCGATGATGTATGTGGCTCTATCGTACGATCACCGCATCATCGACGGGAAAGATTCCGTGGGCTTCCTTGTGAAGGTAAAAGAACTGATTGAGAACCCCGAGCGATTGCTCACCAATGGCCGGAATCCGGAGGAAGTTTTGCTGGGTTTGTAAGAATTCATGACTGAAAATACTGAAGCTCTTTCCTTTATGGGGAGGAGCTTTTTTTATTTTTGAGGTTTGGTTCTGACCGAATCTTTGTACATTTACAAAACAACCTAAAAGATACTCAATGAAGCCACTTTTTTTTCTCAGTTTAATTCTGGTAATCCTGACTTCATGCTCCCCAAATAAAGCTCCGGAAACCAAACATCACTCCAACTTCCATTTTGCCAAAGTTGATAAATCCACTTTCGGGAAAACAGAATTGGTTTACATCCCGATTTACAGCGATATTTATTACATCGATACTAAACATACATTTTCACTTACGGCAACATTAAGCATCCGGAATACTTCTTTTAAGGATTCCATCTATGTTTTTGCAATTGACTATTACAATTCAGGTGGGGAAAAGATACGTCGCTACAACGAGTCGACTTTACTAGTCAAACCTATGGAGTCGGTTGATTTTGTTGTTGAAAATAAGGATGACACTGGTGGTGTAGGTGCAAATTTTGTGGTAGAGTGGGGGGCAAAGCCAGAAGCACAGCGACCCTATTTCCAGGGAGTAATGATTGGGACATCTGGTCAACAGGGTATTTCGTTTACTACTGAAGGAATTGTTATTCAGAAGTAATCAGGAAATTGTTTTCTTACCCATTGATGCGAAGCCAATGACTACAAATTATTGCTAAGCGCAACTTTCAGGTTTATTTGCTTAATTCTATGCTTTTTGTTCCAAACGGGATGGTCAATCCAAGCCATGGAATGGCAATAAAACTGCCAATATCACCTCCGATGGGTATGAATGCTCCGAAGTCTAATCCGGTATGTTTGATTATCCGACGACCTCCCAATGACATCAAAACCATAAAGTTATCTTGCGTACCAATGAAATAGTTCTCTGTAATGAAATAGCCTTTAGCTCCGGTTCGAATCATTCCACTGATGTTAATTGTAGGATTGCTTGCCATTTGTCCACCAGCATAACCCCAGCCTAGTCCAATGTTTAGGTTTTGGTCTTTTGATCCGAACGTGGTAATTCCATATAAAATTCCAAATCCGGATTTTGATTCTCCGACAACGGTTCCCATAAGTGCTCCAATACCCAAATTGAATTGGTTTTCAACAACAGGAACCGAAAACTTGGCTGTTATCCATGCCGGTGTATAGGACGATGCAAAAAGAAATAGAGGAACAGTCCCAATTCCGGCCGAAAGATGGTTGGTTATGCCATAAACAGCCTGATTAAAAAGAACCCATACGTTTTGGTAATAACCTTCTCCTTGTTTAAGGCTATAGCCGTTTGGTGCCCAAAAGTAACGGGTTTCCTGAGGATTATCGAGCCAATAGCTCCCATCCTTTGATTGAACCGCGGTGAGCCGGGAGATTTTTTTTATTTCGGATTGCGGGATTGTAATCTCCCCGAGTTTGTCCGTTTTTATCCGGATTGTTTCAGATGTTTTATTCAGGATAATTCCAAAATACTCATTGCCATCAATTGTTTCTATTTGATATTTGGTAGAGTCTTGAAAATTCTGGGAATAGGACAATGTTGGAATTCCGCTTAAAATAACGATTAACAGGATGAGTATTGATAATGTTTTTTTCATGATTGTAGGAATTGAAAATAATAGATCAAATCTTTCATCATAACTTATTTTAATCCAAATTGTTCAAAGTGAATTTTGTTGGATAATTTTCAGAAAATTGGGCAATAAAAAAGCCACCCGCATGTGAGGACGAGTGGCTCTATCTGTTTGTTTGAAAATGCTTGAGTTCTGTATTTATAAACGGTTAATAAATTTATTCTGAAACTACTTCGAAGCCTAATTCAACAATTACTTCTTTGTGTAATTTGATTTTGGCAGTATAGTTTCCTACTTCTTTAACACTGTCGTCTGAAATCATGATCTGTTTGCGGTCGATTTCAAATCCTTTAGCATTGATAGCTTCAGCCAGCATGATGGTATTAACCGAACCGAAGATTTTTCCGGTTGTGCTGGTTTTTGCTCCAATAACCAATTGAACAGTTTTGAGTTTTTCAGCAATACTTAAAGCAAGATCTTTTAATTTTGCTTCTTTGTGTGCCCGTTGTTTAATATTTTCAGCCAAAACTTTTTTTGCTGATCCGGTGGCGATAACAGCCAATTTCTGAGGAATCAAAAAGTTACGACCAAATCCGTCTTTAACAGTTATAACATCATCTTTCGACCCTAGTCGCGCGACGTCCTGTAATAATATAATTTCCATTTTTATTCAGCTTTTAAAATTATTTCATCATATCAGTAACATATGGCAGTAACGCGATATGACGTGCTCTTTTAACTGCTTTGGCCACTTTGCGTTGATACTTCAAAGAGGTTCCAGTAATACGACGTGGTAAAATTTTACCCTGCTCGTTTAAGAATTTCTTCAAAAATTCACCGTCTTTGTAGTCAATGAATTTAATTTTATTCTTTTTAAAGCGGCAATACTTTTTCTTTTTGATTTCAACCGAAGGTGGGGTTAAATATCTGATTTCACTTGAATTTGCTGCCATAATTTAGTTCTCCTTTTCAGTTTTAGCTTTTGTTTTAAGTCTTCTTTTTTCGCTGTAAGCAACTGCATGTTTATCCTTGCTGAAAGTCAGGAAACGGATAATACGTTCGTCGCGTCTGAATTGAGTTTCCAAGGTTTTTGCAAACGATGGGTCGGCGGCAAATTCGAAGAGTTGATAGAACCCTGTCGATTTTTTTTGAATGGGATAAGCTAATTTGCGCAATCCCCAGTCCTCTTCTGAGACCATTTCGCCACCGTGTTCGGTGATGATGTCTCTGAATTTTTTTACCGTTTCCTTTACCTGAATATCAGATAAAACGGGAGTAATAATGAAAACGGTTTCATACTGGTTTTTCATAAAACTTCTGAATTAATTATACATGAATACTTTATACCTAAAAATAGGTGGCGCAAAATTAGAAATAATTCGCTATTATTCAAACATGTCGATGAAAAGATTCTATAATTAGTTTTAGATCAGCAAAAATTGGCTTTTGATCGTTCAATTTTTGCGCCGAGCTGGTTAGAGTATTTCAGCTATTTCTTTCAGGTAATTAACCTTTTCCAGTAATCCTGCCTGTTTGTAGTCGTTGCTAAGTTTTTCGACCAGTCGTTTAATGATAATCCGGTCAGGGCACGGTTCTGGTTGATGGTTATGTTCTTGTAAATCGGCTGATTGCCGCAGGTAGTCTACTTCTTTAGGTCCAATTATCGCCCCTTTATTCGATGGATTAATGTAGAAAAGAATTTGGCTGTTGTTGCCTTCATCATTCACCAATCGGGCCATATCCTTATCGAAATAACCCACTAACGGATTACTGTCGAAATCGATGTAATGAACAGGCAGATTGAGTGAGCGCGCGATTAAAGTATAGATAATCGTGATTGAAAAGGGGTTGCCTCTTCGGGTATCCAATACACGGTTGATGTATGAGTTCTGTGGTAATTCAGTATTGTCGCGGTCAATTTTAAACTTGTAACGATCGAAGAAAATGTGGTTTAGAATGGTGATTTTCTCAAGTGAAGTCAGCGAATTCTTGAATTCGAGCCAAACATCTTTTCTGATTTTTTCGAGCTGAATTTGAATTGATTTGAGTTTCAACTCCGGATACTGATAGCGCGAAATCAAAAATATCCCTTCAAATAAATCGAGCGTTTCCTGGCTGGCCCAATTTTTAATTTTGTCCTTGGTGTCTTTAAGCTGAATTTGCTGAATAATGAACTCAATCCTTTGTTGAACCAACTCTTCAAAACTGGTTTCCCAAATGTGTTCCAGGCGATCAACAATCGAAACATCCTCCTTTAGCATTTCTACCAAAACAAGATTGAAGACTGATTCATCAGGGTCGTCAAGTAGTTTTATCAGAGAGTCCAGCTTGAGCTCATTCATATTTGCTTTTGTTTAACTTGTTAAGCGATCAAGTACCAGTTTAATCAATGTTTCCATCGATTGATGATAATTCGAGTTTGCTTCCTTTTTTAAGCGGTTTGCAATAATCAAGCATATTGTCAATGCTTCGTGCCCGAGTAGTTTCGACAATCCGTAAATGGCCGAGCATTCCATTTCGAAGTTGGTTATTTTATGCCCCTCAAACGTGAATGATTCAATTTTTTCATTCAAGTCAGGATCTGCCAACGGCAATCTCAAAACTCTTCCCTGAGGTCCGTAAAATCCAGGCGCCGAAATGGTTACTCCGGCGATTGTGTCGTTCCGGTGCATCTTTTTCAGAAGCAACTCGGAGCAATTAACCACATACGGTGAGGTTAATTGCTTGCCCCAATCGGTATGTTTCCTGAAAGCTTCCTCAAATGCCAGATCAGAAACCGAGTTTCGGTTGGCATAAAAGTTCAACAGACCGTCAAACCCGATGGCTTTTTGGGAAATAACAAATGAATTGACTCCCAGAAAATCCTGAAGTCCTCCGGAAGTACCGATCCGGACAAAATTTAATTTGCGGTGAACAGGATTAATTTCGCGGGTAACTAAATTGATGTTGGCCAGCGCATCCAGTTCGTTGACTACAATGTCGATATTGTCGGTTCCAATGCCGGTTGAAACAATGGTAACGCGTTGATTATTGTATTTCCCGGTTGTTGAAACAAATTCGCGGTTTTGTACCTGAAATTCGATATCGGTGAGTAATTTTCCAATCAGTTCAACCCTTCCAGGGTCTCCAACCAGAATGATATGATCTGCAATTTGTTCAGATTTAAGGTGCAAATGGAAGATACTTCCATCAGTATTTATAATGAGTTCGGACGATTTGATCATTTTCGATTTTTTTGTTTGCCTAAACTAGATAAAATGGATTTAAAAGTCAATTATTTTCAACGAAATCGTTGCTGTTCGGTTCATTTCAGGCTTATTCAGGTTTATTTTTCAGAAATAACGTTGATTGTCTTAAGTAAAGTTCATTTCTCCTGAAATAAATTCGGGTATCAAACCTTGATTGGGAGGGTTTATTATTTTTGTAAATCATGAGAAAGATTAAAAATATTCACCTGAACGACGATCCGGAAGTTTACCAGTGCTTTGGATGCTCTCCTTACAATGAATTTGGATTACACCTCGAATTTTGGGAAGACGGCGACGAAGTGGTCTCATCTTGGAATCCTCGTCCGATTTTACAGAGTTATCCGAAAGTTTTGCATGGTGGAATTCAGTCGACTTTGCTTGATGAAATTGCCGGTTGGGTTGTGTATGTTAAATGCGGAACGGTTGGCGTAACCGCTGAAATGAAAGTCAGGTTTAAAAAGCCGTTGATGATCGATCAGGGCGAAATTACCATCCGGGCAAAACTGTTGGAACAAAACAAACGAATGGCAACAATTCAATCCCGATTGATCAATTCTTTAGGTGTGGTTTGTGCCGAAGCCGAACTGCGATTTTTCCTGTTGTCTGAAACTGAAGCTCGCGAGAAATATCATTATCCGGGCGTTGAGGCGTTTTTTGAATGAAGATCGGAGACCGAAGACCGAAGACGGAAGACCGAAGCGCCGCTCACTGAGCCGCGAAGCGAGTATTTGAATATGAAGTCAGAAGATCGAAGTCGGAAGTCGGAAGACCGAAGACCGAAGACCGGAAACCGGAAGACGGAAGACCGAAGCGCTACTCCTTGTAAGCATTCGACTTGGGTTTTGTCAAACGCTTGTCATTATAAAACTTTTAACTTTCGACGTTGAACATTAAACTTACTATTTATGAAGCAATTAATCTTTGTATTTGTTTTCTTTTTGTTGGGTTCCTACGGTTGGGCACAACCCAAATTTATTCCTGCCAGCAATACTGATATCCGTTACGTTGGGCGGTTCGATTTTTCAAATCCGCAGGAAGCGAAGTTCGACTGGTCGGGTGTTTACATCCAATTCAGTTTCAGAAGTACCGAATGTTCGGTTAAAATGAGCGACACCAGGCACAATTACTACAATGTTTTTGTTGATGATCAGCCTGTGAAAGTTTTTGATGTTAAAAGCGATACGACATTGGTTCTCGGCTCCAATCTCGGTACGCAAATTCACAAAGTTCAGATTTATAAACGAACCGAAGGAAATCAGGGACTGGGTACTTTTAAAGGAATTCTTCTTTCTGAAAATGGCGAAATGCTTCCCTGGAAAGACATTCCAGTCCGCAAAATCGAATTTATTGGCAACTCAATTACCTGTGGTTATGGAACCGAAGGCCTTACGAAAGGCGAACACTTTAAACCATCGACTGAAAACAATTATCAGAGCTATGCGTCAATCATGGCACGTGCTTTTAATGCCGATTACCACATTGTAGCACATTCGGGCGAAGGTGTTGTGCGCAATTATGGATACAAGGAAAAAGTTTCGCCAACAGGAACAATGCCTGTCCGGTTTAATCGATTGTTTGACGAAAAAGATTCGCCTATTTGGAATTTCGAACAATGGAAACCTGATTTGGTCGTAATCAATTTGGGAACCAACGATTTCAGCACTCAGCCTTTTCCCGATAAGGTCGTTTTCAAGAAAGGGTATGAAACCCTGATCAATGATGTTTGCAAGCAATACGGTGATCTTCCAATATTTTGCATTGTAGGCCCGATGATTGATGAACCTTGCTACTCGTATGTAAAAGAAATGGTTGAAGATTTCAGGAACGTAGCTCAAAAAAAGAATATCTATTTTGTAGGAATTCCAAGTTATCTGACAAATCCTGAAAAAGATTTAGGATCGGACTATCACCCCAATTATTCAGGGCAACGTAAAATGGCAGCACATGTTTTGCCTGTAATCTCTAGTATTTTGGGGTGGGATTATAAAAACAGTGAGCTTTAAAATGAATCGGTCGGGGAACAAAAACTTGAAATTTGTTTCAGTTTTGCTTTTAAGAAGCTATTTTTGTTGATGTCTGAAAATGACAAATTTTCTAAATCAACTAAAAATTTCATTATGAGTTTAAAATTAAACGTAAAAAAATCATTGACTTTCATTGCTTTGGCTGTTTTTATAGCCGGAGGTTTTTCTTCGTGTACGCCTCCAAAACCAGCGAAAGAAGTAGGCCTTCAATTGTATTCTGTTCGCGATAGCATGAAATCGGATCCCAAGGGTACTGTTGAGAAAGTTGGCGCCATGGGTTACAAACTGGTTGAAGCTGCCGGATACAGTGATGGTAAATTCTATGGCATGGAGCCTGCCGAGTTTAAAGCATTGTGCGATGCCAATGGTACGAATTTCTTTTCTTCACATTGTGGACAAGCCGTTCCTGACTCTGCCGGTTGGGCTGCTTCGATGGAATGGTGGGATACTTGTATTGCTGCTCACAAAGCTGCAGGAGTAAAATACATTGTTCAACCGTTTATGGATAAAGTTGGCTACGAAAGCATTGCCGGAACCAAACGTTATTGCGATTATTTCAATGCTATTGGCGAAAAATGTAATGCTGCCGGAATTCGTTTCGGTTACCACAATCACTCAGGCGAATTTAAAGATGTGGACGGAGAGACAATCTACGATTTTATGCTGAAAAATACCGATCCTGCTAAAGTGATGTTCGAAATGGATTTGTATTGGATTACCGAGGGCGGTAAAAATCCGGTTGACTATTTCAACGCGTATCCTGGTCGTTTCGAATTGTGGCACGTGAAAGACAAACGTGAATTGGGAGGTGCCGATGCAGTTATGGATTTCAAACCAATCTTTGCTAATGCTGAAAAAGCAGGTATGAAAAAAATTGTTGTTGAAGTGGAAGAATTCAAT
This sequence comes from Prolixibacteraceae bacterium, assembly GCA_028683385.1. Classification (GTDB taxonomy): domain Bacteria; phylum Bacteroidota; class Bacteroidia; order Bacteroidales; family Prolixibacteraceae; genus Aquipluma. The sequence goes on from JAQUIJ010000005.1 coordinate 307,509, forward strand.
TCAAATCCAATTGACGGTGTAAAACAATCACTCGATTTTTTGCAAAATGCAGAATATGTGAAATAAGCTGACGATTTTAAGATAAGCAAGAAGAGCAACTTTACCCTTGGGTATTGTTGCTCTTTCTTTTTGTGCAAAAATTTGATCAATTCCTATTTTGGGGACATCCATTTTCGGGTTCACTGAAAAACGATAAAAAGGTTGAAACGACCTCAGAGAGGTCATAATATTTGTAGAAAATGATGATTATAAAGTCGTTCAACCCCGGCTGGGGTTGAATATCTACTCGCAACATCTATTTTCTATACCCATTTTATCCCTCTGGGATATTTTTTGAATTGACTGAAAATTTCAAGTGCAAGCTTTTTGCGGTATTCCTTTTAAAATATGTGCACTTTGTTTTTGTAAACTATCTTATCAAATGATTCATTATCAGAAAATAATGTATATTCAGGCAAACCATACCTAACGGATGGTCAAAACGAGAAGAATCGGTTTTGTTGTATAGGACGCGACTCATTGCATCTCTATCGTTCCATGTTTTAAATTGCGGTTAAGGCCGTTTTTATAATTTGGTTGATCAGTTTTGTTTTTAGTTTATCCAAATCGATCAAAGCCATTCCTTTTTGCTTCAGAATATTCATCTCAATTAGCTCTTTTTGACCCATTACCAAAAACTCAAAATCATCTTTGGTCATTTCACCAGAGGCTAATTGGACGGTCCAGGTCTGAAGATTTTGCTTTAAATTTTCCAGTAGATTCTGTGCATCTGTTTTAGCCTCCTCTTTGTATTTTTGGACTGAAGTGATTGCCACATTGCTTACTTCTTTTTTGAGCTGATCGAATAAGGTTTGAAAATCGAAAGTTGCCATGGTGTCTTTGTTTTAGGAGTTAAATATCAGAGGCTTTAATTTTTTTGCTTTCCAGTCCTGCAATCTGATCAAAAGCTTTATCCACCAATTTTTTGGCTTCAGTGACAAATGTTTTGCTTAGCGTTTTTTGAGTTTCCCACCTTTTGAGATAGCCACCCAATAAATGACCTTCGGGATCTAAAAGAATGTCCCACTGTTTCAACGTAATTTCATTTTTCGGCCTGTTCTTTTCGTATTCGTATATCTTTTGAAGCTGAGTCTGAAGTTCTTTTACTTCTTTTGAATGAGCGGCAAAGTCAGTGGTCGCCAATTCCATTACATTTAAAGCATCAACTTTAACCGAAGTGGTGTAAATGTAGGCTTGCTGATCGAAGTTCGAGATGGTTGCACAGCCAACAAAAGCAAACAATCCGAAGATGAATGCAATTGTTTTGAGTTTTAATGAGATTCTGATTATTTCCATAGATCTAGTATTTGTAATTGGTTTGTTACGGCTTCCCAGCACTTTTGTTGCGCGGTTATCAATTGTAGATACGCGATGAATGGCGTCAATCGTTACTGTATTCAGCAGTTCCTGTCAAACCGAAAAACAGTTGCAGATGCCCTTCGTTTGAGTGTAGCGGAAACGAGAGGTATGTGGTCAATCAGGCTAATTGTTTTGAGTTAGATGTCATTTCTTCTTTTTATGACCAGTCCTGTACGTTTGAAAATGTGCGCCTCCACTAAATAAATCGGTCCCTTGTTTGGTTTGATTGGCCCTTTCTACATCCGATTTCATCCGATTATCCCGGTTAACTTCTTTAATTATTCTTTCTCTGCTTTGCTCGCCAATTAATTGTTCGTTATTGTAGTTTGAAACAGGATCTTTAAAATTTAGATCTAACTTTTTATTTTTTCGTAGTGAGTCGTTTTTGGCTCTGTTTAAATAAAAGGCATGGAATTTATCGATATTAACAATGCATTGCCTGATTTCAGTTGTGTCGATCTGTCGAATGCTTAGTGAATCGTTCCATGTATATGAATTTACGAAGAAATGATCGTTCGATCGAATAATATAACAACATTTGAAATCATCATTCTTTAGTGAAGGGAAAAGAAAATAGTTCATCTTTTCCGTTTTATCGATGGTGTCTCCAACCAATGGATGTAATACGAACAACGTATCCTGGGCATAGCAATTGGCACTAAAAATAAGTCCGAAAAAAATAATAATAAACGGTTTCATTGGTCTTGAGTGTCTGTTTCGTGTCGATTAACATTTAAAAATCTCGCAAATGCCCTTTTTTGAGTTTAGCAGAAACGAGGGCATTGCGGCTGATTTGGCTATCGACGATTTTCAATTCCTGTCAAACCGCAAAGCAGCCCGGGCGGGTAGCTGAAGTTCGCGGCTGGCTTTATTCTATTTGTATTTATTGCTCTATTTTTTTAAATATTTTCGGCATTGTTTGTCCGTCTATTGCACTCATATCAATAAGTTCTAAAGATTTTACCATTTTTAAGGTTGTCGTTTTGTATTTTTTGAAATGAGGTGTCTGTAAATGAAGTTCGTAAGCTTCTCGGTCAGCATAAATTTCCAATATTCTGATTTCATTTGGATTTTCTTTTTGGAACATAGGATAAATGGAAATCACACCAGGCTCCAATTCAATTGAAGCCTTTGATTCCTCTTTAAGAATTGATAAATATTCATCGAGATAGTCAGGTTCTATTTCAATTTCCGATATTCTAATCATCATTTTGTCCATGTTAATTTTTTCTTTTTTTTGATTTTCTTGAGTGCAAGAAATGAAAAATGAAGTAATCAATAAAGTCAGATACATTTTTTTCATATTTTCTGGTTTTTAGCAACAGGCTTTGTTTAACATTCTTTCTCCATTTCTTCAAAATAAGCTTGCAAAGTTCTTGGTTTTCGATTTAATATGGTTTCCAAAATTAATGAATTGCCACCGTGAAAGCCACAGTGGTCGTAATGTTCAAACATAGTTCGCAATCCATTTTTAGAAAAACCATCTGGCATTCCTTTTGAAAAATCATCAAAGTCAATTTCTTTAGCTTCCACTGTATCCCCTATTATATTGCTAATGATTTCTGCTAATTCAATACGATTGTACATTCCATCAGAACTTAGTTCAAAAGTGCCATAGTCTAATTTATTATCAGTAAAAGCAATTGCAACTACATCAGCTACATCCTGATAATCCACATAACTTATTTTTGCTGATTTTGAATAAGGTAATCCAATCTGTTTTGTTTGTTTAATCACTGGCAAAGTATTACCAACAGTTTGCATAAACATAGCGGGTTGTAAAATAACAAATTTCAATTCTGATTCGTAGAGTGCTTCTTCTATTGGTCGTTTAGATACGTGATTTTCTAAAGATAGTGATGGATGATACACACTCGAAAAAACGAATTTGTCAATCTTTGCTTCTTCTGCGGCTTTTACCATATTTAGTCCCATTTGGATTTCATTTTCCATAAAAACGGGGTTTAAATAATAAATGCCATCAACATTCTGAATAGCGTTGCGTAAACTATTCAAGTCATTCAAATCTCCATTTACTGTTTCATCCACCCCATTTGCTTTTGCAATTTCAGCCCTATTATCATTTCTAACAAGGGCTTTAATTTTCAATCCTCTTTTTTTAAGTGATGGAATTACATGCTTTGCAAACTTTCCTGTTGCTCCAATCATTAATATTTACATATTTCACCTTTCTAATGTTTTAGTTTCTTAAGCTTGCTGCTAACACAGGAAGCAACACGCAGGGGCAGATTGCGGGTCCCGAGTCCTCGGGATCAAGCCGAAAAGCAGCCCGGGCGGAAAGATGCTCACCGAAAACCACCGCTGCCAAGCCGGGTAGCTGATGTTACCTGCAGTGTTTTTTTAGTTTACTATTTTCAACTCTGGTTTACCAAGAGCGGAGCTATCGATTGATGCATCCACTATCTCCTTGGCAGTCAGATTATAAATCATCAATTTGGCCCTTTCAAGTTTTAATCGTTCATCAATGAAATTGTGTCTAATTTCAAATTCATTAAAAACCTCTGACCATTTTTTTACATATATTTTATAATTCTGCGTTTTCCAGACTAGTGATTTTTCTCCATGCGGACGAGCATTCTCTAATGCCAATTCAATTTCATTTTTTTTATTAAAATCATTACCTACAAGTATAAAATCCCAAGTCATATTATTTGCATTAAATTCATCCTCAGATAATATTACATTCATGTATTCTTTAACTTGGCTTAATTGCTTTTCCCCCAATTTAATCAATGGGTGTTTCAATTCAACTACAACATTATGTATTTTATCAATTAACTTCTCCTGACGACAAAGGAAAATATCCATTTCCTTATATTTACTAGGATGCTCAATATTAGGCTGAATAATTTCGCCTCGCAATAAATATACATAGCGCTTTAAGGCCTCATTAAATCTTGGCTCAGCGGCTGTAACTAAATGATATTCTTCGCCAAAAATCCAATAATGATTTTCAATTATAGATTGCAAATGATGAACTTCATCAGCTTTAATAGATTCATTAAAAACTAGTTCTTTTATTTGATAATAAGCTTTGTATCTATCTTCAATCAGTTTGATCGTTGATAAAATACGATTTAGCGTAGTCGTTTTAAACAAATTTGACAATTCGGCTCTTTCTTCAGAATCCAGACTGGTAATTTCATCCATAATTGAGAAAATACTCTCCCTCTCATTTGAATCAAGTAAAAGATTCAGAAAACGAACAAATACTTTTTTCTGTTCTAGATTAAGATTTGTAAAAAGCTTTGGTTGAACTTCATACAAACCAATTATAGTCTCTTCTAATTCCGTCTTTCTTAATTGCTCCCAACTATTTTTAAAATTTGGAAAGATGCCAGAAGAATCATATTCATGAACAAGCTGCTCAGCATAGACTCTTAAAAATGGTTTTCTTTTTGATCGAAGAAATTCATTTAATGATTTTATTAATTGTTTATAAATCGGTTCTGATTTTGCCTTGTCGAATAATATCAGTTGGGTACTATCTTCCTGCGTATGAAAGTTGAAATTATTAAAGAAGCTGCTTTTAATATAAACGCTATGATAAAATTGGTCTCCCTTTCTATTCAGTGTTGTAAAATCTTTGAAAACTTCAACACTTTCACTATTTAAGTAGTAAAACTTAGAATATTCTTTATTTAAAGCATCTGTCCAGTGTACAAAGTTTATATTAAACTTTTCATTACCAGAAACAATTTCGAATGGTAAAGAATCTTTAATTAGATGCGAATAATCCAGAGGAATTTGATTGATATTTATTTGATAATTTCTCTCTTTATTAAGTTCCAAGAACCAACAAAACTCATTTGTTATAAATGGCAAAACCTCTTGATTTAAATTAGTTTCAGTTATAAGTAAATTTGTAAAAGTTACGTTTGTACCACACTCAAAAAACGGAATATCTGTTTCAACGGCAGTATATTTTTTTAAGTTATCTGAGTTAATATCTATTTTAGTCCCTTTTAAAGTTCCGTTGAGCTTGTAGGTTGTAAGCCATTCTGCGTTATTTGCAAAAGTAAAAAAGGTTAATCTACCGACTCCATTTTTACCATGCAATATAGACGAATGTTTTGGAGATTCAATTTCAATGGTTTTCTCAGAATCATAGAATTTATCAAACTTTAAATTTAGCTGAGTAAAATTAATACCTGATCCATTATCCTTTATTGATAGATACTCAATATGACCTAATTGACTTATTTTATAATCAATATCAATAATAGAAGCCTTTGCATCAAATCCATTCCAAATAAATTCTGCAATAGCATTTGTGCATTTATAGTTTCTAAGGATTTTTCTTATCCCTTGTGATGATATTTCAGCTTCTCTATTCATATCTTTTGGTGTGTTTGTTTACATTGCAGGCAACTATTAAATAGCGGAAAATCTACCATACTTTTTTCTTCTTTCAATTCTCCTTCCCTAATTTTTGCCTTGTTAAAATTAAACCTTTATTGTTCAGTTGTTGGCTATCCATCGTAAACTTTATTTATGTTCTTTAACAAGTGTTCAATTGAAAATGAGGAATTTCAGAAGTTGTTTATTCCAACTGATCCGATGACCGATAGCCATCGGATCAATCATTCGTTTCATCGCTTTGCCCAATAAACGATTCACCCGATCATCTATTCCGGTTGTGCCGGACCATCCGGAGTTTCTGGTTTGTCGTGCCTCAAACCATAATCAACTACTTTTGAAGTTGCCAGAAAACGGTTGTAAAAATCAGGATTAGTGCTCTGGTAACGAACCACCAGGCGTTTAAGCTGGTCGTTTAATAAAGTTGTTGAATTGCTCATCAGTTCTTTCAGCTTTCCATTGTTGGCTTTTCGATCGGTAACCGAAAGACGTGGCGCCGATAAACTGTTTTCGTACCTTTCTTTAATTTCCCTAAGCAACTGCAGTTCGGCTGCAGTCACATCGTAATTCACCAAACTTTCGAGTATCGAACCGGCAAGTTCTATTACCATGTTCGTCGTCGAAACCAATTCGCCATCGCGCTGGCCTTCCAGATCCGATTTTGAAAAATCAATCTTGCGCTGTAAAACCTGATCTTTTGTTTTACATGCCATGGCATAAATCTGCGAAGTAATCTCAAAATTCTTATTCACCAGGTTAGCTTTTAGCGTCTTTTTTTCGGCCACCTGTCCCGACTGATCAACATCGGTACTTTGCCGTAACGACTCAATTCCTACAATAAGAATCTCAAGTTCATCAACTGCCGCAGCAAAAGGAACCGAATTTTCCCAGATCGACCGGTTAAGTTTCAAAAAGCTTAATAAAGCCTTCATCATCACCAATTTGTTTTCATCTTGTTTGTTCATTTTCTAAGTTTTTAAAGGGTTTATAAATCCTGAACACATTGATTCTTTTCCATTGATCGTTTAATTCCTTGCTTTCTGCCCGATTACCTCCCTGTATCTTTTTAATGAATGTCTGTTTGTTTAATTCTACTTTAACACATTAAAAAAAATCAACCTTTTTACCCTTAATCCCTAAAGAGAGAGGTTGATTTTTTAGCTTTCTCCCTTCAGAGACGGGGTTAAAAAGCTGAAAATCATTCTCCGAATTGAATCTTTTAAAGTCGAATTAAATGAGTTACACATGGCCGTCCGTTTTTACCTTCTCTTTTCCAAACATTGACTGAAGTCGCCGCCTGTCAAAGGCTGCAACGGCAATTGATAACGCCCGATTATTTAAATTTTTTGAAAATCGAAGTCTTCAAATGCACTTTTCAATCTTCCAAATGCTTGCTCTTAGTCTCCAAATGCACTTTTCATTCTTCCAAACGCTTGCTCGTAGTCTCCAAATGCACTTTTCATTCTTCCAAATGCCTGCTCGCGATCTCCAAATGCTTGTTCGAATCAATTAAATGCATTTTTTAGGTTTCCAAATGCCTGTTTGTGCTTTCCAAATTGTCATTTTCAATTCCCAAATGCCTGCTCGTACGATCCGGATGCACTTTTCAGGTCTCCAAATGCCTGTTCAAATAAATCCGATGCACATTAACATCTTCCAAATGGGCATTCATTTTATCCGGATGCACGCTATTTCAAATCTTTTTGAGTATAAATCTGATCGAGCGTAGATTAAAAGAAAAATTTTGAGTCGTAAAGAATGCCCAAAAGCATAAAACTGTACAATATTGAGTACAATGTAAAACAGAAAAATAAATTAAACTAACTTCTTTTCGAATAATTTACTTAAATGGTCGATATTTTACTCGAATGGCTCATTTTGGCATATGAATGCACTGTTTTTAAGATGTTTAAATGGCGCAAAATTTGAAATTTGGAAGGCTGATTTTTTTTTTAATCTACTTGAGCCGATTCTTTATGGATTGAAAATTTTCAGCTTTTTCATCGCGTAGCAAAGGGTAATCAATCAGGTTAAGTTAATGGAATGAAATAATGTCGTATCTATTATTGGTCAAAATCCTGACTCACCCCATCGCATCTTCGATGCTCTGGAGACTGAATCAAAAGTGATCATGTTTTTTCAAAAACTTACAATTTGAAAGTACCGACACTGTTAAAACCCCTAAATCCCCGTTCGACTGAGCTCACGCCGAAGCCTGAAGGGGACTTCAAAGCCGCCCCTTCAGGGGAGGTTTGCCTGCCAGCCGCAGGCAGGGAAGGGTGAAATGAAGTTGAACTTCGGATTCCGTTAGGAACAAAATACGGGTAGGATTAAGTCATATACAGATATCTTTTGTCCCGTACGGGACAAAGCATCGGTCATAAACCGGCATTTCATCCGACCTATTTTCCCTACGGGAAATTTTAAACCGTCACTAAGTAATTGAAATGAAATAATGTCGCATATATTATTGGTCAAAATATTGACTCACCCCATCGCATCTTCGATGCTCTTCCCCTCTCTACGCGTAGAGAGGGGAAAAGCACTCCGCAAGGAGGGCTCGGGGTGAGTCATTTTAAAATACGACAATAACTAATTCCTATTACATCTCACACGATGGAAAATGTGATGCTTTGTTTTTTTTCCACTGATTGCCGGATAGCGTTTTTGTAAGTAAATGGTTTGTATTATATTTATCGTCTTGAAAAAATCGAAAATCAATAAAATCTAAACAAACTAAAAAATACCAACAATGAGTACATTGACAAACAGAAGAGAGTTTTTTAAAATTTCAGCAGTAGGCGCTCTTGGCTTAACGGTTCTTGGTCCACTGGGTTGCGCACCTAAAGTAGTCGATCGGAAAACCTTTGGCGTAGGTATCCAGTTGTACACCGTTCGCGATGCCATGGCAGCCGATGTTGCCGGAACACTTAAAAAATTATCAGACCTCGGGTACAAAAACCTTGAACTGGCAAGTTATGCCGATGGTAAATTTTATGGATTTGCCCCTAAAGAGTTCAAAAAAATGGTAAACGATCTTGGAATGGATATTATTAGCAGCCACGCCGGGGTTGAATCGAAAGGTATTACGATGGATAGCGCTAAAATGATGGCCGACGCACATGCCGAATTGGCTGTTAAATATTGCGTTCAGCCTTGGGTAAACGATGAAGACCGTACCATTGAAAAATTCAAGCAAATGATAGGCGACTGGAACCAGGTCGGTAAAATCATGAAAGAAGTTGGTATTCAGTTTGGCTACCACAACCACAATTTCGAATTTAAAAACATGGATGGTATTGTTCCTTACTACGATATTTTCATGCCTGAAATGGACAAAGACCTTATCACGATGGAACTCGACCTGTTCTGGGCAAATAAAGCAGGACAAGATCCGGTTGAAATGTTTAAAAAATATCCGGGCCGCTTCCAGCTTCTACATTTTAAAGATATGCACACCAAACAACCACCTTTCTTCGATGTGATTAAAGATGATGTTTGCGAAGTTGGAGCAGGAGTGATTGATTTTAAAACTATCCTGAAGTCGAAAGATATTGCTGGTATGAAATATCTCTTTGTTGAAGACGACAATCAGGGTAACGGAAAAACTTTCGAAACACTTGAAACAAGCATCAATAATATCACAACAAAAATTCTGGTGTAATTGGGTTTGAATTATTAACCACAGAGGCACACTGAGAAAATCACAGAGTAATACAGAAGATTTAATTTTCACTCTGCGTTACTCTGAGTACACTCCGTGTAACTCTGTGGTTAAATCTTTATATTTTCTTGGTTTTTTCTTTCAGAAAACCTTTCAATTCATCATTTACCAACGGCGAAAGCTCCTTGTAAACCCACTGGTGGTAATTGTTGAGCCATTCAATCTCTTCCGGATTCAGCAAACTCTTTTCAATGGCTTTGGCATCAATCGGGCAGAGCGTCAAGGTATCGAACCGAAGGAAATCTCCAAATTCGGTCGTTTCATCCTGTACACAAACCATCATGTTTTCAGTACGCAAACCATATTCTCCCAACCGGTAAAACGCCGGTTCGTTCGAGAGTACCATTCCGGCTTCAATCACCTGGTCGTTAAACTCCTGTCGGATGCTCATCGGTCCTTCGTGCACATTCAGGAAATAGCCTACGCCGTGCCCTGTTCCGTGCCCGTAGTTCATTCCGTGTTGCCACATGTCTTTTCGCGCCAGAATGTCTAAATGATACCCCCGTGTGTTCACCGGAAACTTGGCATTCGTCAGCGAAATCATTCCTTTCAGCGTAATGGTGAAGTCGCTCTTTTGTCGTGCGGTTAATTCGCCCAATGCAATGGTTCGGGTAGTGTCGGTTGTTCCGTCGAGGTATTGTCCTCCCGAATCGAAAAGCAAAAATCCATCCTTTTCAACCGGTAAAGCATTGTCTTCGGCAACATGGAAATGCACAATGGCTCCATGTTCTTTGTACCCGACAATCGGGTAGAAGCTGATGCCTTTAAATCCGTCTTGTTTCGCCCTGAGTTCGTTCAGTTTTTCAGCAACTGTGTATTCGGTGACCGGAATTTTCCCCAGCTTGTTTTCAATCCAGTATAAGAATTCGAGCAATGCTACGCCATCTTTTCGCATCGCCTGACGGATGTGATTAATTTCGCCCTGCGACTTAATGGCTTTCAACCGGCACGGAATGGATAATCCTTCGACTACCAGACATTGCTTCGGAATGTTTTTCAGTATAGCCTGGTTCGTGCGGTCGCGGTCGATTAATATGCGGGAGTGTGCAGGCAATTGCTGAAGAGCAACTGTGATTTCTTCATATCCTTTGAGCTGAATTCCTTCTGATTCGAGTTTTGTTTTTAGCTCTGTCGAAATTTTTTGCGGGTTAACGAAAAGCGTCTTTTCTTTTGCTGAAACAATGGCATACGACATGAACACCGGATTGCACTCTACATCGGTTCCACGAAGGTTAAACGTCCAGGCCAGATCGTCGAGCGCCGTAATAATCTGCATGTCGGCGTTCCCTTTTTTCAGTTCAGTACCAATAACTTCTATTTTTTCGTTCCGGCTGGTGCAGGCGTATTTCAATTCATGCTCAAATACCGGCGAATCGGGTAGGGCAGGGCGGTCGGTCCAGATTTCGTCGAGCAAATCACCTGTTTCTTTCAGGGTAATTCCTGAAGCAGCCAAACTACTTTGCATGGCCGCAAACTGACTGATTGAAACACTCCATTCGTCAATCCCTGCAACGTCGCCTTTTTGAAGGTTCATCCTGATCCATTGGTCAGGCTCGTGATGACCGGGCGTACGCATTTTAACCAAATCGATTCCGGTTCCGGCCAATTGTTCTTCGGCCTGAAGAAAATAGCGCGAGTCGGTCCAGAGAGCTGCTTTATCGAGACTCACAACCACCATTCCGGCCGAGCCTGTGAATCCGGCGATAAATGCTCGGGTTTGCCAGCGTTCGGGCAGGTATTCGCTCATGTGCGGGTCGGTGCCGAAAATAACATACGCACTCAAACCTTTTTTCTGCATTTTGGCGCGCAGGTCGCCGATTCTGTTTCTAATAAGTTCCTTCAAGTTGTATCAGTTCTTTGATGATGTTTTTCATCGAAATGGAAGGCAATTCTTCCAGATCAACATCATGCGGGTTATGAAATTCGAACGACGAGACATCGTCCATGGCTGTCATTTGATGGATGGCTTCTGTTTTTGCCAGAAAGGCCAGATCGAGTGTGTAAACCGAGAATCCGGAGAAGACATATTCGTTTGGATACGAGCAAAAGTAGTTCAACGAATGAATCTCAATGCCTAATTCTTCCTGAATTTCTCTTACTGCCGCTTGCTCGGCGGTTTCCATCGGGTCGATAAAACCTCCGGGTAAATCGAGTTTCCCCCGGTGAGGTTCAATGGCACGTCGGGTGAATAAGAGTTCGCCTTTTTCGTTAAAAAGCAAAACGGCCACCGCTGCTGATGAGTTGGCGTAATAATTAAAAGAGCAGTCGCTGCATTTAAAAGAACGGTCGCCCGTTGCCGGGAAATGCGCTGATCCGCAACGCGGACAAAACTTCAAAACATTAACCGGGTGAGTGTTGGAATACATCTAAAAAGTCATTAGACATTAGGAAAATGAAAAAAGTGAGAAAGTCATTGGTGGTCATTTGCTACGCGTCAAGATTTGTAAAGTCGTCAACGGATTACACTGAATGACTACAAATGACCATCGAAAGACTATAAATGATACTGGTTTAGCAATCTCATTTAACTATTAATCATTGATCATTTATTTCGTAATTCCCTGGGCTTTCATCCATTGTGCAAACAGGTTTGGCCACTGATCAACCGGAAGATTCTTCTTTCTCATTCCGAAACCGTGTCCGCCATCGCGAAAAATGTGCATTTCAGCCGGTATTTTATATTTCTTCAGCGCCATATAAAATTCGATGGAGTTACGGGGAGGAACACCTCCGTCGTCATCGGCTAAAACCAGGAATGTTGGAGGAGTCTGGGCGGTTACATGCAGTTCATTCGAATATTTTTCAACCAGTTCCCATTTGTTTCCGGCACCAATCAGATTGGTTCGCGATCCCATGTGCCCAAATTCTTCATTGAATGTGATTACCGGATACAACAAAAGCATAAAATCGGGTCTGCAACTGAATTTTTCAAGAGGATCAGTCGAATCTGGTTTCCCCAGATCAAATCGCGTTCCGGCAGTTGAGGCCAAATGACCACCTGCAGAAGAACCTGCAATACCGATTTTAGCCGGATTGATTCCCCATTCAGCAGCTTTTTGGTGTACAATCCGCAAAGCGCGTTGAACATCTTCCAATGGAATCTGATCGTGACCATTTGGAAGGCGATATTTCAGCACAATACCTGCAACACCTTGGGTTGTGAGCCATTCGGCCATATCATATCCTTCGTGGTCCATGGCTTCCATGGCATAGCCACCGCCCGGGCAGATCACCACGGCCGCGCCTGTATTAATTCCTATTTTGGGTAAATACACATAAATTTCAGCCTCCGAAACATTGCGGACGCGTTTGCCATCAAAAACTTCTTCTGGTGTTGTCAATCCGTTGCTGTCGGGCGCACCGTTTGGCCATACCTTAAGTTTAAAATCTTGTGCCATAGTTGTAAAGCTAATGATGACCAATGTAAAAAATGCGATTGTGGTTTTCATATGTTTAAGATTTTGCGCCAACGAAATAGTGATCCTTGTCGGCAAACAGGATGTTGAATGTAGTTAATGATCCGTAAATGCGTGTAATGTATTGTTGCATGTTCACTTTTTCTTCATCGGTTAACACCGGGTGACTGTTAATGTTTTGTTCCAGCACCCGAAGCCGGTCGCGCAACATTACAATTTTGTGAAAGAAGTTTTCAATTGGTATTTCTTTGGGTTTAAGCGAAAGATTTGCAGGTTGCAAAAGCATATTTCCACCCATCCATTTTTCTCCTAACGGAACAATTTCCTGAAGTGCACTTTGTTCTTCCAGTACGAAACGCAATACTTTTTCAACTTCTTTCAAAGTCAGCGAATTTTTGGGTTTTTCTTCCGGAGCTTCAATGACTTCCAAATCTTCATTTCGTTTGGTGATTTCCATTTTTCCACCTCGCTCAAAGAATATCTCGTACGAAGTTATTTTATTTTTACTGACAATTCCTTCTCCATAGCGCGGATGATCAACACGGGTTCCAACTGCGAGTTCTTCCATTTTTGAGTCGTTTTTTAGGTTCGTAACGGGTTCTAAAAGTACTAATTTATGCTGAACGGTTTTTTGAGCGTGTTAAAAATTTATATGATTGTGCAGTGAATATTGATAACTGATAAAATCGTTTATTTTTGCGCTATGTTTTTAACGTTGATAGCAAAAGGGATTTTGATTGGTTTGTTGGTTTCCATACCATTAGGGCCAATTGGTGTTTTGGTCATCCAGCGAACGGTGAATAAAAGTCGCATGGCAGGCCTTTTATCCGGAATGGGAGCCGCACTGTCGGATACCGTTTATGCTATCATTGCAGGATTTAGCCTTACTTTTGTGATCGACTTTATTCGTGCGCACGAAATGTTATTTCAGGTTATTGGAGCCGTAGTTGTTTTGGCACTTGGAATTCACATCTTTTTTACAAATCCGGTAAAAGATATTCGACGCAACCGCCTTCGTGGAAATACCCATTTTCAGGATATTATTTCGAGTTTCCTGGTCACATTTTCAAATCCATTAACCGTATTTGTTTTTCTTGCTGTGTTTACCAGTTCAGGTGTGGCCGTTAGTCTCGAACAACCTTACCATTCTTTCTTTGTGATACTTGGAATCCTTACAGGAGCTTTTCTTTGGTGGTTTTCGTTGTCGGGTATTGTCAGTTTGTTCAGGCATAAAATTAACCTGCGGATTCTTTGGTGGATTAACAAAACTGCCGGAGCGATCATTATTATTTTTGTGCTGATAACCGCTATCGTTGTTGCACAAAAAGGATTGGGTAGTTGAGTAGCAGGAAAGAGTTAATAGTCATCAGTAAACTGGTAACCCGTTTTTCTATTGACAAATGTCTTTTTTCTAACGATTTTCGTTGAAGATCTGTGTCAATTTGTCGACAAAGAATTTAGGTGCAGCAAATGGTTTATTGGTTAGCGAATTGAAAAATACTAAAACGACTTCTCCCGAATTAATTAACTCGCCAGCTTCGTTGTAAATCTCGGTTTTAATCGGAAATTTCACCTTTGGAATGACGTCTACAATCGTTCTGATGGTTAACAAGTCATCGTAATAAGCCGATTTCAGGTAGTTTATTTTCAGGCTTCGGGCCGGAAGCATGATGTTCATTTCTTCCATCTGCTTATACGTAAAGCCCAAATCACGAATCATTTCGGTACGGCCAATTTCGTAATATCGGGCGTAATTGCCGTAATAAACAACGCCCATCTGATCGGTATCTTCGTAATAAACCCTGACTTTCGTTTCAGTAACAATCATATTCGGGAATTGGATGAGTTATTTGAATGGTGAATTGGGCTCTTTAGCCATGTGGCTGTACGTTAATTTATCGAGCAACGCGGGGAAGAACTTTCCCAGGAATACGGTTAGCTTTCCTTCGGTAAAAGTGAGTATTAGTTCTCGTTTGCGTTTTTCAATAGCACGTACAATGTGTTTCGCACATTCTTCCGACGACATCATTTTACTTTCGTCGCGAGGCGTTTCGCCTTGTTGCGAACCATCGTTTGTCAAAGCTACTTTTCTTACTTCTGAAGCTGTAAATCCGGGGGCAGCAACCAATACATGAAGTCCCTTTTTAAGGTTTTCAATGCGTACAGTATCCAGAAATCCGCGAATGGCAAATTTCGATGCAGAATATCCTGTTCTTCCGGGAAGTCCGACATAACCGGCGATGGAAATAACTCCAACCAGGCTGCCTTTGGTTTTCAGCAGATAAGGTAAGGCGAATTTGCTGCAATAAACTGTTCCGTAGAAATTCACATCCATCAATTGACGGATAACCTTGGTGTCGACTTCTTCAAAAAGAGCCCGCATCGAAATGCCCGCATTGTTAATCAATATGTCAATCTGTCCAAAACGGTTGACGGTTTCATCGATCAACGTGCGGCAATCCTCTTCGTTGCTTACATCCGTTTTTACAATTAACATTTCGGTTTCGGGAAGTTCTTGCTGCAATTGTTCCAGAAGTTCAGTTCGGCGGGCACCCAACGATAATCGTGCACCTTTAGCTGCGAATTCCTTAGCCAATGCACGGCCAATACCTGAAGATGCGCCGGTAATAACAACAACTTTGTTTTTCACGAAAGAGATTTGAATAAATTTGAAAAGCAAAATTAGTTTAAATTTCTAAGTAAGTGAATCAGATAACTAACAATCGTATGTTTATAAATTCGCTATCTTTTTTTGGATTAATTAGCAGATCGATTTGCAAAAAAGAAAATAGCGGTTACCTTTGCAGCGCTTTATCAGTCAGGTAAAGCACATAAGGATGACTCAGTAGCTCAGCAGGTAGAGCACATCCCTTTTAAGGATGGGGTCCTGGGTTCGAATCCCAGCTGGGTCACTTGATGGGACAAGTCCAAAAATGATGGATTTGTCCCATTCTTTTTGCTTTGTATTTTGCTGTTTATCAGCAGCATGAGGTTCAATGCTTCGTTGATACGAGTGGTTCGATATTGAAATCCGTCGAAAGTCAATTTTTCAGGGAACATCGAACCAATGATTTTTCTTTTTTGAGTTACTGTTCCATTTTCATACAAAACATCCAATTGCGAAATGCTGCTGATTGCTTTATCCCATAAAGGTTCAATATTAGTTGTGTCCGTTACAGACGCTGATAATTTAGCCTCCAATCTGTTTATCCGATCCTCACTTTCAGCTTTTATTGTGCGGTAATCATTAGCATCAATATCCCCACAGAGCAACAGTTCCCTTGCCTTTGAAAGTCTTTTATTGGCTTCTTCCAACTGAATTTTTAGTTGTTGAACTTCATTGCGCTGGTTGTGTGTTTTAGCCTTATAAACGCTAACTATCACCTCTTTGAATAATTGAAGACGGGGCAGAGGTTGAACATACTTCCGGATTTCATCCATCATCTTATCATTGGTTTCCTGTGCTTTATAACGGATACCACAGTCTGAACTGCAATGATAATAGTGGTAATACTGTGTGCGTCCTTTTGATGCACTTCCAGTAAGCATCCTTCCACAATTGGGACATATAAGGAATCCTCGAAGCGGAAAATTATCATCAACTAAGATTTTAGTACGCTTTACTCTCTTGCGTCCGTCCAATACGTCCTGCACCCAATAAAACATGGCTTCGGATATTAGTGGCTCGTGCTGTCCCTGAACCATAAAACTTTCTTCATCCTTATATTTTGGAATAAAGATTCTACCGCAATAGACAGGATTTCGTATGGCCACCCAAAAATTGTTTTTACTGCATATAAGTCCCTTTTCCTTTGCCATTTTCCAGACCTGTTCCGTATTGAATTTCCCATTGGCAAGTTCATTGAAAGCCCAGCGCATAATATCTCCCTGTATATCTTTAGGAGCAATGTATTTTTTCCCCGACTCGGTAATTCTATTGATATATCCTATGGGAGCAGTACCCATCCATCGGCCTTCCTTTTTTGCACGTCTCATACCATGAAATGTATTCAAAGCCCTCCTGTCATTCTCCACTTCGGGGGCTGCAAGGTAAAAAGCCAACATCATCTTGTTTTCCGGGATGGACAAGTCCAGTGGCTGTTCAACGGCCTGCGGTTCAACGCCCAGCCGCCGCAAAGTACTTATCATTTGGTACGCATCTCCGGCATTTCGGCTGAACCTGTCCCACTTGGTAAACAGGATGAAATCTGAGTGCCCCCTATGTTTTCGAAGATCAGTCAATAATTTCGTCCATGCCGGACGGTTGAATGTTTTTGCAGAATGGTCTTCATAAACAACCTTTCTTACTTGTATAGAATTTATTTCGCAATATTTGCGTAACCTTTCGTCCTGATCCCGTTGTGAATAACCCCTGTCTGCCTGTTCATCGGTACTTACCCGGATATATAAATCTGCGATTTTCATAGTCTTATAATAAGGTGGAACTGCCGTTACTTATCCTTGTAAATTTACAAAATTAAACCGTTTTAGGCAGGTATTGATCGACCACAATTGCTGCCATTTCATACAAAAATTCCAGAACGATTTTTGCTTGTTCTTCCGTCACTTCAATCCCGTCTTTTCGCAAAAGCTCCATTGCCTTATCAGGTGGTATCCTTTCTATCTCACAGTTACCCATCCCACACCTCCTGTATTGACAGCAAAAGCCCGTTGCCGGGCTTTTTACTACGTTTGTAAAATCACTGTTTTAATGCTTCTCTGTTTCAGGAAAATATATCCGGCTTCCCTGGTTCCGTTTAAAAGATGGCACATACCTGATATAGCCATATTCGCTCAATTCTTTTACACACTTGTGATAAGTAGCCGGTGCTGAAATCTTTGCTATTCGCATAATTTCATAGCTGAATGCCGTTACCGGATTGATAAAACCCTGTTCCTGCCTGTATTTCAGCAATGCGGCATAGATGCCAATATGTGTGATGCTGATCCGGTAATCCTTTTCAATGGCAGAAAAGAAACCGGACAAAGAGTTCAGGGTTTCCATTTCATATCACTTTAGCTGACCGACTGTTTTTTCTGCTTCTTTTTCGCCGCCTGAGGCAATGAAGGGCCATCGTCATCATTACGTTGCGTTTCCTTTTTGTTATCCTGTTTTGCAGACCTGCTTTCACCTTCAGCCTGTTTCTCCGCTTTGGACTGACTGTTGCCCAACCGCTGCATGTCACTGTCATAAACATTAATGATTTTAAACTGTGGATTGGCTTCGATGTAATGTTTCTGTTCTACCCCATCCCGGACAAATGTGACTGATTGTCGGTTGCCTTTTTTCAGGGAATCCAGCAGGTTAGATTTGTGTTCATCATGCCCTAATTCCTTTATCGGGTGTTTCGCCAATACCTGATCAAGGTCAAAGCCGAAATTCTGGTGGTATTGTTTCAGCTTGTAATTGCCGTTATTGTCTGTTTGCTTAAAGTCCATCTGTACCCAGGCATTGTACATTTGATTATCCCTATTGGTCAGGTCTTTATTGACCGCCCTGCCGCTCATAAGGTTGTAAGCTTCTTTCAGGGTAATGTTATTACCCTTGTTGATGTAAAAGGTCTGCTCCATGGCATCTGGCACATTTTCCTTTTTTAAACTCACCTTATATGAGTTAAAGAAATACATATCACTCTGACTCGACTTGCTGAAGTGCAGTTCTGAAGCTGCCATATCATTTCCATACTGGGCATTGTGTTTCAGAGTGAAATCCGGTGTTTGCTTGCTTAACTTTTCCCTTAAATCGTTTTCTAATCCTTCACCGAAGCCGGTGTACTTTACCTGATCGCGCAGGTATTCGAAATTTTTCTGATTCATAACTTTTGAATTTTGATTGTTAATTAATTGTTGTACTTCCAATTGCTCATACCGTCTGGTTACCATCAGACCTACATCAACGATGCCGTCCTTTTCTATCAACAGCATTTTATCTTTGAGCGCTTCCGCCATTGCCCTGTAAGCAGATCGAATTGCCAGATAATTGTAAGTATCTATATCCGTTGACATTTCATGGCAGAACTCCCGCACATCATCTTGATAGAAGAACGTAAATAGTTCCTCTCTGTCAACAGGCGCAGCACTATCAAAAAAGGCAACAAATTCCTGTCCTTCTTCACGTTTGCGTATTAGGTATTCAAGCAGGTATTGATAATCCTCACTCCTGATTTTCATGTTCAGATTTTTCGCGGAGACAAATGCTGGTTAAGATCAATCGGTATAAATATGATGTCGTATTTCTTACTCACTCTTTTCATTCCACAAGGACATTAAACCTGACTCAATCGGAACTGCCTTTGTGATTTTCCTGTCCTTTGCATTCAGTTCCAGATGCCTGCCGCCGTTCTTTTCCATGAGCTGCACAGCAAGGTATTTCTGATCTGGTATTGTAAATTTGGGCAGGGCGAACACAAAGATGTGTTCCGATTGCCCCCTTATCGTTGGGGTATTATTCAGGACATACAGGGGGTTGATTTCAAGTTCCTGAGTTGCGGTGCGTTTGGCTTTCTTCCGGTCACGTATAAAGAAACGTAACTGGTAAATATCATAATTAATATTGGATTGGTTCTTCATTTTTATGCGGTAATACATCACATTATCGCGAATAAAAAGGCCGTCCAGCCGGAATCTCATGCCATATTTTTTATCTTTTATTCCATGCACTTTTTTCTTTTCAATGGAAACCGCATTTGAATAAGCCTGTATTTCCCCTTCGTTGTGGTCCCCTGATGAAAAGAAAGCATCCTTAACAG
This sequence comes from Prolixibacteraceae bacterium, assembly GCA_028683385.1. Lineage (GTDB taxonomy): Bacteria > Bacteroidota > Bacteroidia > Bacteroidales > Prolixibacteraceae > Aquipluma. Next base: position 327,176 of record JAQUIJ010000005.1, read on the forward strand.
ATGGTTTCTCGATTCCGAAAGTAAGGTTCAGCACCGAGGGCTGCGGGACATAGTTCAACAGAAAGCAGTAGAGTTTTCCTTCAGCAGTAATAACAGTCAGGTTGGTTTCTTTAAACCCTTCTTTGCCTGCCTTTATCTGAAGAATATTTTCCACCCCTTTGGCCTTTTGCACCAGTACACTTTGGCTTCCCCTATCCACGCTTTTAATGGCATAGGGAAATACCAGACTGGTTGTCTTTTCGTATGTAATGGCCAATGGGTATGGCTCAATGGACGATGTGTTTACCGGATTTGCATTTTGTGAAAATGCGGAGATACTTGTTAGAAAAAGGAAAATTCCTGTTATCCATACTTTGCTGATCTTTTTCATCTTTTTGAATTTTAATTGATAAATAATTTGTTTTAAAACTTTTGTCTGTTGTGGGTTAGTTACTCTGTTTTTGCTTCTCATCCCTTAACAGTACCTGATAGCCTGCTTTTACAGTTACTTTGACCAATTTTACCTTTTTGCTTATCATATTCCGGGCTGCTTCTATTCCCGCACTGGCAGCCTGTGCTCCTAATGATGGGTCTATGGTTGTCAGTCCAATACCCTGAATGGTGCGGTCTGCGGATTGTTTGGCCACATCCCTTGTAATGGCTCCGGGAATGTAAATGCCACTCATGCCGTCCATATCATACACCGATAGTTGCACTGGGAAAAGAGAATTTTGGTAGCGTATATTGCCAATTTCAATATCCAACCTTTCACCGTTCAGAGTGGCTTCTCCGAAAAGTAAATTGTCTTTTGGTACAAGAATGCCGTTGATGTAGACATCATTTACAAGGCGCAGTTTTACGGTTGATCCTGCAACAAGGGTCTGCGTTTCGTGGATGACCGCTTGTATGGCATTTTGCGCCTCATCAGCCAGAACCAATTCATCCAATGAATAAAAACCATTCTGTTGTGACTGATTTATTGAACTGCTGTTAATCCCAACCTGATTGTCAGGAGTATTGTCCAGTAGCGAAACAGGTGTTTCTTTACCGGAGGCGGACACTGCAAATACCTGTCCCTTTTGTGTTTCAGATGTCTGCCTGATCTTTTCCTGCACACGGTCAGGATGCTGGATGTCCAGTATTTTTTCGAGCATTCCGTTGAGTTGATTTAATTCTGGATCTTCACCTTCCGGCTTGGTCATGGAGTGCATCATCTGTTCCAGGCGGTCAATATCGGAGGTACTCACCTGCGTATTTTCACTTCGGTTGTGAGAAGTATCATTTTTTTGTACCATTACAGGATTCGTGGCTTTATTCATTGCTTCATCCAGTTCTGCCAGTTTCCGGTAAACCTTTACCTCGTTTGAGTCCTGAGATATTCCGCTGCCATAGGGGGAGGTCATTAAAGCGCCACTTCTTGCATAATTCCTGGAAACAGAAATATCATCGCCCTGTATTCCATCTACGTCATTGCTTAACGAAGTATGCTTTCTGTAATTTGGATCGTTTTTCATTAATTCTTCCAGCTTTGACGAATCGGAGGCTGCCTTATCATAGTAGCTCATCTTATCCAATGGCTTATCATCTTTCAGGTAGGCATCCGGTAGATCCATATTGAACCCTTTGTTTGTCAGTGGTTGTGCCTCAGTATTCTCTATTTTTCCACCGCCAAGCGACCAGAACATCAGGGTCATAAATGGCAGTACGAGCAAAGGCAGTACAAGCAAAAATTTGCGCTGTCTGAGCATTTTCGGGGATTGTGTCTTTTGTTCCATTCGATTTACTTTTTAGTTTGAGATTGATAAATTTCTTCAATAAACCGGATGCTGTCCAGCAATCCCGGTCGGCTAAGAATAATGCTGTCATAAGTAGCTTTCCCTGCGGGGCTTCGGGTAAGACTGTCCATATATCCCCTGAACCGGATGATCCCTTGATAGTCCGTTTTACTGACAATCATATCCGGTTGTGATGTAGCATCACCCGCTTGTAGGACGTGCCCCGGCTTTTTGATCGGTGTTATGGAAATAGCATTAGCCTGATTGCCCGAGAAACTCTGCCCGATCAGATAGATGCTATAACCTCCTGCAAGGGCAATGAAGGCAAGCAATAAGAGACGCAGTGTTTTGCGGGACAGGTGTTCCGCTCTTCTGCCCATCCACTGAGCCCAACCGTTTTGTACCCAGAGACAGGCTTTTACCATTTGACTTAATATCCTGTCATTATTTTCACCTATCTCGGTTTTTTCTGTTTTCTTCCTTTTCCTAAATAAGAATGTCATGGTTTCTATCGTTTTATAATCTTGTTTTTAAGCTTTACCTTCGGTTCTCCGTTTTTATATCCCTGTTTTCGATGGTATTCCAGCGTTCAATAAGGAAGCCATGCGGATTGTTATCGCTACGGGAAACATTGCGCAAGGCTCCTTCAGTCACCAGGCTACGGGAAACAATACTGGTTGTGCGGATAATGCTCTGTGTAGCGTAGCATCGGAATTGGTAAGGGTATTGGTTTATATCAATGCTAACGCTATCTATCTTGATGGTTTGGCTAATATTACCTGAAATAATACCGGAATAGTAACCGTTTTCTTTCAGGTTATCGTATTCACGTTTGGCACTTGCATCAGCAAGGTAAAGCGCCTTCGTCAGGTTCGTTTTAATGACTTTATCGTCTGGGTCAAGGGTGAAAAACAACTGGTGGAATGTTTTGACATGGTCCCTCGCTTCTATGGGGATATTGTCTTTTCTGTCAGAGGCATACGCCTCCAGAGCCTTGCCGTTTGCCAGGATATATACTTTCCCCTGCATTTGTGATACCAAGCTGAAGCTTTTGTAGAGAGCAAAGCAGCAGATTAACACACAACCTGTAATAACCAGCATAGTAAAACCCCGCACGTGGCGAAAGGCTGTATCTATATTTTTCATCTTTTTGAACATCGTTTTTTTATTTTATGATTTAACTCTTAGGAATTGCCTTTTAACTTGTCTCCCATATAACCTGAACCAGAATTGGTATTCTCACTGAAATAAGGAGATGACGAACCGTTACCGGCCATGCTTTGGGACATGCGCCCTGCCACATTACCCATCGCATCCGCTGCCATACCTGCCCCGGCAGATGCCATACTGACCACGCTCCGGGAAGAACTGCTGAACAGACTGGTTACTTTTTGTCCCAGACCGCCACCTCCGCCTGCATGGACAATGTAATTGGCAACCGATGGCACGGTGAAATAGCCCACAATGCCCATAATCAGGAACACGAGGTAAGCCATGTCCGTACGGCTGAAAAAAGTATCGCCGTAATCCTGAACCTGTGAAATATCCAGTTCCAGCATCTTTTCCTGTATCTTCCCTATGATAGAGCCAAAGATGTTTGCCACTGGCAACCACAAAAAGATGTTGATGTAGCGGGCGATCCAGACCGTAAGTGTATGCTGGAATCCATCAAAGACAGCAATGCCAAATACCAGCGGTCCCAGAATAGCCAGTACGATAAGCTGGAACGTTCGCAGTGTATTGATGCAGAGGGCAGCCGCCTCAAAGAGTACCCGCAGCACTTCGCTCATCCATTCCTTGATCGAATTGCGGAAGTTGTACGACGCTTTTGACATGGCAAACTGTATATCGTTTCCAATGCCATCCAATATGCCTTCGCCTGATGGGTCTGCATTGTCGTGGGTATATTTATACCACCGGTCCCGGTCACCGCTGCCACTTTCACCCACATACATCTGCCAGACAGCCGTTTTACGAATGGCTTCTTCCTTTTTTTGCAATAGCAGGGCTATGGCTTTATCCGAATCCTTTACCATTTCAGAAGTTGCGGTTACGGTTGGTTTCATCACTCCGTTTATCATAGCTAGTACGGACGGAAAGATCATCACACAAAAGCCAATGACGAACGGACGGAACAGCGGATAAAAATCTATTGGCTCTGCATTGGCGATATGCCGCCAGATGCGGGATGCGATATACCAGGTGGCTGCAAAACCAGCTATGCCCTGGCCAACACCAATCAATTGACTGCATAAGGGCATCATCTCATCATAGAGCTGGTCCAGCACACCATGCAATCCGTTCATTTCATTTGCCAGTCCTTGAGCCTGGCTGATAAAGGGCAATATCATACCCGACACTGCAACACATGCAGTCTTTATCCATTTTGCCATGTTTGTAATTTTTTAGTTGTTTATGCCATAAACGAGACGCATTGTATTTGCATCGTTCCGTTCTTTTGCACGCTGCAAGGCCAGTACGGTCGTATTGTTGTTGAAATACCTTAGAAAAAGTAGCTTGTCCTGCATATCAGCAAATATTTTGTCAATAGCATCCAACCGTTCATCGTCACTCATCCGGAGTTTATTTGCGGTGATGATGGTAGCCAGATTGTCCAGGTTATTGAGGCTTTGCTTAAACAGGTTTTCATACACCCTGCTGAGGTAGACCAGTTCCTGTTGGTTGAAATTATTGTCCTGTTTAAAGCGGTTGAAGGCTGATTTATATTCTTTTACCAAAATGACCTGGTAATTGATAATGTCAGCCACCCGTTTATATTTTTTCACCGTCGGGCTTACTTCCATCAAAGCGTCAAGAAAGGTTTTGTGCAGGCTGAAATTACCCTGTGATAAATCCTTGATGGTATTATAACCGCCGTTCAGGATTTCATATCCTTTTTTCATGTCTGACAAAATCTGTTTGAACTGTGCCAGTTTTTCCACATTCAGCAAAAGTTGGGCGATTTCATCCGTCTGTGCCATGGCTTTGTTTGCCGATAGCAAACTGAATAGCGCGATTCCTAAAATGAGTATCAGCTTTTTCACGATCAGTCATGTTTAATACCGTACAAGGCACGGCTGGTTTGTACATCATTGTTTTCCTTTATTCTCGATGCGGCCAATACCATCGTTTCATTGCTGAAACTCTGGGAGAAGGTGTATTTATCCGTCATATCCTGATAAAGAATGTCAATCCGTTCCAGCCGCTCATCATCTTTCATTTCCAGATTGCCGTCCGTGGTCACGGTGATCAGTTCGTCTAGGGTGTTTTCACAGTCATCCAGCAGCCTGCCCAATACACGGATGATATAGTCCAGTTCTTTCCCGTTGAATGCGCCGCTTTCCTGCATCTGGCGACGGGTTCTGTTATAGCCTTTAATAATTGCCACCTGCATGGCCATGATGTCGGCAACTTTCGCATATTGCTTTATTTTCGGGTTGACATTTTTCAGGGAATTGAAATATCCGGTATGCAGGTTAAATTCGCCCCGTTTGAAATCGCCAATCATATTCAGTCCCTCTTGTGCAATGGAATAACCCTTTTGTGCATAACCGATATACACTTGCAAGGCCGCAATCTGTTGGATCAGGTACTGTTTTTGTGTCTTTTTTTGCCGGAACCATTCGGCAAAGGTCTGTGCCTGTGTTGATGTCGCAAACATTCCAAAAAGGAACAGAATCAGTATTTTTTTCATAATCTCAATTTTAATTAGTTGGTAAACCGTATAACTTTTTCACTACGTCCACATCATTATCTTCCTTTGCCCGTTGCAGGCTGAGCATGATATTTTGCTTGTTAAAGCGGGTCAGGTCGTAGTAATTGGCATCTACCTGATCGGCTGCTGCATTGATAATTTCAAGCCTTTTGGCATCACTCATTGAAGTAGTAAAGGAGTTGATTACAAGGAAAATCTGATCGAGGTTTTTGGCGCTCTCATCCAGTATGCCTGAATACACTTTCGCCATATAGCCCAGTTCTTCCGCAGTAAAATATTTGTCCTGTTTGAACAGGTTCCATGCCCGTTGGTATTCTTCTACCAGCCTTACCTGTTTTTGGGAAATCTCACGGATGCGTTGGTAGTACGAGATGATGGATTTTACTTTTGCCAGTTCATCAAAGTATTCTTTATACAGGGTTTTCTGCCGCTCGGTCCAATCAGAAATCTCATCCAGTTTTAGTTTGGACAGGGTATTTTCTATGGTCTTCTGGGCGTTTTGCAACCAGATAGTTTCGTTCTGCAACCGCTGTATTTGAAGGTCAACTGCTTTTATGACCTTTATAATACCAGCCTTGATAATTTCCAATATAGCAATAGGGGTGGCGTTTGACTGGCTTGTTGGCATTATGGTCAAGGAACAGCATAATACAACCGCCATGATTTTGATATACCGTTTCATATTCTTTATTTTTTAGGGTTATTGCTTCTCATGTCATTAGCTAAAGCAGCGATGCCTTTTTGTATGTCACCGCCAAATCTCGCGGCATACGCCTGCACCTTTACTTTTTCAGTTTCTTCCGTAGTATAAGCCAGGTATTCCTCCAGGCTCACTTCCGTTCGATACACTTTCGATAACATTCCTCCCAACGAGATAAATACTTCCTTGTATTTTTTAGAGGGGTCGTTGGCCTTATTCACAGACAGTACAAGTGCCTTTTCTTTTTCGGTCAGTCCTAGCAGTTCCTGTATCTGGTCGAATTTATTCTGGTATTTGGATTGGTCAAGGAGTATTTTACAGTCGCTGTTGTTGATGATGGCCTGCTTAACTACTGGTGATGAGATGATGTCTTCCACTTCCTGCGTGACAACAATGGCCTCCCCGAAGAACTTACGTACCGTTTTGAACAGGTATTTGATGTATTCTGCAAAGCCCTCCTTCATCAGCGCTTTCCAGGCCTCTTCAATCAAAATCATCTTTCTTATTCCCTTCATTTTCCGCATCTTATTGATGAAAACCTCCATGATAATGATGGTCACGACTGGGAATAAAATGGGGTGATTTTTGATATTGTCGAGTTCAAAGACAATGAACCTTTCCTGTAGCAAGTCCAGGTTTTCCTTGGCGTTTAGCAGATAGTCAAATTCACCGCCTTTGTAATAGGGCCGAAGTACATACAGAAAGTTGTTCACATCAAAATCACTATCTTTCACTTTGTCGGACTCCAATACGCTTACATATACCTCTTTCAGAAAATCATAAAAGGTGTCAAAACAGGGAAACATTTCCGGTTGGGAGTCCAGGTAATTAAAGTACCCGCTGATGGCATTGGATAAGGCTACATATTCGCTCCGTTTAAATTCTTCATTGTCTTTTTTCCAGAGTGCCAGCAGCATCGTTTTGATGCTTTCTTTTTTTTCTGTATCCAGCGAATCTCCTTCTCCAATAAAGAATGGGTTGAAACGGATAGGCTTTTCTTCAGTATAGGTAAAGTAATACCCGCTCACCATATCGCATAGACCCTTATAGCTATGCCCGACATCCACCAGTACGATATGTGTACCCTGTTCATAATAGCTGCGCACCATGTGGTTGGTGAAAAAAGACTTACCGCTACCACTTGGCCCAAGAATGAATTTATTGCGGTTGGTGCAGATACCCATTTTCATAGGCTCATCGCTGATGTCCACATGCACCGGCTTCCCGGTCAGGCGGTCACCCATACGGATACCTATTGGGCTGAGCGAAGAACGGTAGCCCGTTTCCATGTTCAGAAAACAGGTGGCTTGCTCGGCAAACGTATCAAAGGTGTCATTCATCGGAAAATCAGCCGCATTGCCTGGGATACCTGCCCAGAAGATTTGTGCGGCTCCGGTGGTTTCCTGTTTGGCCGCTGCATCCATCTGCGCCAGTGCGGAGGATACCTTATTTTTTAAGTCTTTCAATTCTCCTTTATCTTCTGTCCATACCAGCACATTGAAGTGTGATTTGACAGGCAGGCGTTGCTGGCTGATGGCTTCATTGAGAAAATCATTCGTTGAATCGCGAGCGATCATATTCTCCCGGCTGTAAGCAGAAAGAGATTGTAACCGGAGTCGTTTGCTTTCCAGTTTGCGCATGGTCTGCTGTGCATCATCCAGAAAAATGTATTGGTTGTAGATGTGGTTGCAGGAAAGCAGTTGCCCCAAGGTGCTGGTAAAGCCGATGCTGAACTTGGTCTTGTCGGTAGAATAGCAATCATAATTGATGCGTGAACCGCATAGGGCTGGCAGATCGGCCGCATCACCCAGCGTATAGAGCTGGCAATATTGATCACCGATGCGCATGTCGCCTCCCAGCTCCATATCCTTAAATATCATTGCTGAATCTTTTTCATACAGGTGACAGTACCGTTCTATCAGCCCAGCCTTTCGTCTCTGGCTCATCAGATCAGACTCTTTTAATCGGGTTAGCTTAACAAATCCACTGTCTTCAAGTATGCGTTTAAATTGCCCTGCACTGTCCAGAAAATCTTGTAGTAACTGAGGTTTCAATGTTTCCTCAGGTACAATTGATTTTCGCAACAGGTTTGAAAACAGGGAACTGGATGGTTTTCTACCTGCCGGTTTTTTGGTCAGAAAGATGTAACACGTATGTTCCAGAAATGGACGCTCATTGAAAAACCGTTCACTGCTCCTTGTCAGGAAACTGGTGTCCTCTTTGGTAAAATCAGGCTTGTGTTTGCTGTCAATAAACCAGTCCTGTTTATGGAACACACTGAATTTGGGCAGTATTTTAATGGCCTTCACCCAGGTCTGGTGAAAAGCTTCATATTCCTGATCAGATAAAGTGAATATCTCAGGCAGCTCTGCCCGGAAGGCTATTGTCATATCGCCCTGCCCAGACAGAATACAATCATGCTCAATGCCAATAATGGGTAAAATATCATCCAACAACTTTTCCATACTCTCTTTTTTACCTTGTTAAATTTTTATTTCTAAAGAATTCTCCGCCTCTTTATCGCTTTTGCAGGAAAACTTTCCTGCTGTAGGTTTTGATGACTTTTGGAACTTGCCGTCTGGCAATGGCTTTCATTAGGCCATGTTCCCCGTATTTGCCGCTCATGCCGTAGATCTTCACGATCAGTAATGTTCCTGCAATAAGGATGATTCCGATGCAGATCAGAGAAGGGATGCCTATGATGTACATGATCGCATAAAGGATGAGCAAGGCCACAACCCCGCCGCCCAGATACCAGATATACTGCGCTCTCAAGCCCTTAAACTCGATACTCCGGTTAATGCCTTTGTTGATTTGATATACACTGTTTGCCATAACTGTATTTTTATTGGGTTATAATCGTATTCTGCTGCGCTGCATCCGTTGTTCTTCCACTGCCGGTTTATGCAGCGGTACAATTTCTTTATCAATTACTTTATTGCCGTTTACTTTGGTAAGGATGGACTGCAATGCTTCTTCCGGAATCCTTTTGATAACTGGCACTACGGTATCAGGCTCCGGCTTTTGATCCGATGGATTGTTTTGTTTAAGCTGGTTCTCCTGAATTTTTATAGTAATCTCACGTTCCAATCTGGACAGTTCGCTTTTCATCTGTTGCAACTCCACTTCTTTCCCGAAAGGTTTTGTTGTGAGCTTCGCTATCATTGGAATTTCTTTTTCCAGTTCCAATAAGTTCTTTTGGTATTTTTCTTTCAGGCTGTCCACCCGGTCGATGGCATTCAGGAAATGACGTGCCGCCAGTTTGGGGTTATCAACGTTCGGTATTCCGTTGGAATAAGTGTATTTGATGCCATCTTGTGAACGTTGGGCATAGAAGCTGTTTGAATAACGGTATTCAAACAAACCTTTTTCTTCATAAGACTCCCGGTGCCTGCGGATGTAGAGCTCAAAACCGTAAAGCATACCTATTTTTTGTTCTTCCGGCCTGCCTTGTTCCGGGTTCCATGTTTTATACTGCCTGATTAGGTGTTCGCCAATTGCTTCGGCATCTTTACCATTAAAACCATCCAATACAATAGGATTGGACTTTGTACCATCCTTCTCCAGTTGCAGCCTGTTTTTGTACCAGTCATCATCTACGGTCAGTTTCTCCAATGTTTTTACAGTGACCGTCTTTTCCTTTTGAAGTTCTTCCAACTGGATTTTGGAACGGGATACTTCCTTAAAATGTGCCTTTCTCAGGCTTTCCATCACTGCAATTTTCTTTTCCAGTTTTGATTTTTCCAGAAGTGTTGTATCACCTGAAAGCACGGCGATGTATTCAGAAAAATTCATCCCGCTTTTTTCATCTGCCGAACCTTCATCGATGCTGCGCATGCTAAGTTCACAGTTTTTCATCTGGCTGATAAATGTCTGTTTGTTCTTCAGCAGGTTGAATTTGTAGTTGTCCAGAGATTGTTCCACTGCATAGATGTAATTATGCACTTTGTTGTAGTATTGCTGTTTCGCTAGTACATTGCCTTGTCTGGCTCCGCGCCCGTTGCGTTGTTCCAGTTCCGACGGCTTCCAGGGTATATCTAAATGGTGCATGGCAATCACCCGTTGCTGTACGTTCAGTCCGGTACCGGCTTTCTCTGTACTGCCAATCAAGATCCGGATTTCTCCGGCATTCATTTTCCTGAACAGTTCGGGTTTTTGTTTATCTGTCCAATCGTGGATAAACGAGATGGTATGACGAGGAATGTTAAAATCCTGAATTAGCTTTTCTTTTAGGGCATCATAGAGATTAAAATCGTCAGGCTTAGGCGTACCAATATCTGAAAAGACGATCTGTGTTCCCCTGTGCCCGTGACTGTGATGAAATAGTTCAGCTACTTTTCGCGCGCAGACGTTCACCTTGTTGTCAGGATGATCGCTGTATTTCAACGGATCAACTAAGCGCATATCTGCCGACATTTTCTTTGCGTAGTTGGTTGCAATCAGCATCCGCCCTTTGTCCTCGTCTTCACTTAGTTTTCCACGGCCAATGAGTGTTCCGTCACCTGTTTTCGCGAATTGCATCAGGTTTTTGATGAACTCACTTTGCTCCGGTGTGGGTTTGATGTTGACCAGTGTTTCATTGATTTCCGGTTTGTCCAGACGGATGTGTTTGGATGTTTTGTAATCAGTGACTTCATTGTAAAACAAGGCCAATTCGGGAACCTTGATAAAATGACGGAAACGTTCTTTGGCAATAATCTCATTGGTAACCGAAAATTCAAAATCAGTGGTTTTGCGGGCGAACACCGCCGCCCAACCATCAAAGTTTTCGATATGCTGCCGCTCCATTTCTTTTGGCCGCAGATATTTGAACAACAGGTACATCTCCGTCAGGCTATTGGAAATAGGTGTGCCGGATAAAAAAGTAACACACAGATCCGAATTGAATCTTTCCTGTAAAGTGCGCACGGCAAATAGCATGTTGAGCGCTTTCTGGCTTCCTTCCATATTGCCCAACCCGGCCACCCGGTTGTGTCGGGTAGTAAAAGTCAGGTTTTTGAATTTATGGGCTTCATCCACAAACAGGTGGTCAACGCCCATTTCCTTAAAGTTGATGCCCACATCTTTCTTTTCTTCGATGTTTTTCAGTATGCCTTTTAATTGCCCTTCCAAGTTATTCTTACGGATTTCCAGCCCTTTCAGCATTCGTTTAGAAATATCACCACCCAAATCTTTCAGAGTTTCCAAGTCCCTTTCCACATTGTCCAATTCTGCCTGAAATATCTCTTTCTGTATTTCCGGTGATTGGGGTATTTTACCAAACTGATCATGAGTCAGGATGATGCAGTCCCAGTTGTTGTTTTTGATTTCATGGAATAGGCGCAAGCGTTTGGCCGGGGTAAAATCATTCTCTCCAGGAGCAAGAATTCGGGCTAGAGGATAGGCTTTGTGGTACGTTTCAGTAATCTGGTTCACATTGGCCTTCAGCGCCAGGATCATAGGTTTGTGGACGATGCCCAACCTCTTCATCTCAGTAGCGGCAATAATCATTGTGAGTGTTTTTCCTAATCCCACTTCGTGATCGATAAGGGCGCCACGGTTCTGCACGATACGCCATGCCGCGTTTTTTTGTGAGCTGTACAAATCCTCAATGCCCAGAGCTTTTTTATCGAGCCCAGGAAAATGCTGGTGGCTGCCATCATATTCCCGTAGCACATAGCAATTAAAAGTTTGGTTATACAGACTTTCCAAACGCTTTTTATCGCTGTCAGGTAGCTCCCGTAACCAGTCAGTAAAACCATTTCGCATGTTCTCAATCTTCTGGTGGGCAAGCTGTATCGCTTCGTTGTCGGGTACACGGATAGGCTTATCGTCCGGTCCTATTACCTCGTAGGTGAAAAAGGGCGTGGTATTTTCCAACGCATGTTCCAGCATGGTATAACCATAAGTTGTTCTTCCGCTTTTGGTAGTAACGGCATACTCCCTGTCAATTTTGGCATTATGCCCGTAGGTATTGACCTTGAATGTATCGAGCGATGTAAAATAGCTTACGGAGACCGACTGTTCAAACAGTTGCCGACCAAACCGTTCATAATATGAAATGGGAATCCAGCGTTCGCCCAGATTGAAGTCCAGCAAATCAAAAGGTATCATTTCGGGCTGTACTTTTTCTATGGCTTCAAGGCTTCTTTGGTATTGCGGATTTTCGGGATTATTCCTTAATAATTCTTCAGCTTGTTGTAATTTATCTACCACATTGCCGCTTAAATACTTGTCCGCAGTTTCCCATTCATTAGCCATTGGATTCATGTAAATCTGATTGCCCAACTTGCTTATCAGTTCTTTTTCAGTTAGCCCGGTAGCCTCTTCCATGTAACTCAAATGCACCCGCCCTTTCTCATTCAGGCTTCGGGCAAGGGCATCCAACGGGTTATCGGTGATAAACCGTTCCTGTTGCCGGGCAATAGATTGTACGAGAATGTCAGCTTTGACGTACTGAGATCCGTCTTTTCTTTCCAGAGAAGAAAGGATTGTAAAGCCAAATGCTCTATCATTGATGATGCGTTTATTGTTAGCAGGGCTATTCAAAAAACCATATTGTGCTACAAAGCTATCGTAGCGTTGATTCAGGGATATGCGTTCTTTTTCATCCAGGACTATGCCGGACAACTCCTTTGCTGACAGTTCCAGATAACTGTCGCGTAATCCGGTGTAACTTTGGAAGAATGTAAGGTCACCCTGCCGTTGCAAAGGTTGGAATGCAGACTGCTTAAACTCTATATCTACATTATTGAGGATGCCAACCTGATTCTGATGCACCACCAATATTCCATCTTTATAGAAAGGTTTCAACTCAGGATTAGCCTGTATGGATTGAAACCCACTTTCCAATCCAAAAGCCTGTTCCAGACTTTTGTCTCCTTCATAGATATACGAATGTCCGTATTGCTGCAACTGTCCGGCAAGTATTGCCAGTTCATGGCCTAACAAGTTTGCGTTCATCCAGTTGGCGGAAAACTGTACTTCCTTTACATTGGAATACAACTTGTATAAATACCGGTTGGTTTTTTCCTGTTTGGCCGTTAACAGGACAATGCTTTCATGTGCAGGGTTATCACTGGTCTTTACCGTGCTGATCAGGCGAACCGTCTGCTTCTGTATGACTGATTTATCCAGATCGTTAAGATAATCCATTGCCCGGCTGATGTTTTCTGCCGGGGCAGTATCAAACAAGCCCAATTGTACAGGTACAGATACAGCCTTGCTTTCTGGCATAGACAAATAGGAAAGGCTTTGCTTTTGTGGTTCCGGCTCATGTACAGCAATCTTCATTTGTGCATGGAGAAATTGTTTTTCGTCAAAACGTTCACTGATCCCTTGCCTGATTGTTTCTGCCAGTTTTTCTTCAATATCATTTATATCACCATGCTGCCAAACACTTTGATTCGCATGGCCATATTGGTTTCTCCCGGCTTTGAGTTCGTTGCCGGTGACCAGCTCCGGATGCCGATGGATGAATGCATTGAGATTGAATTCTCCGAATTCGTTTTTCTGTTGTACCGTTTCCACCAACTCATTTTCATTGTTTGTAAGTCCCGGTTTGCTTTCATTCTTCTGTACGATCAGAAAATGATTGGGAGCTTCGGTGTTGCCCGTTTCTTTCATCAGGTTATCAGGCATGACCGACAAACTGATAAAATCTGCACGGTCAAGCAGGTATTCCCTTGCCGCACGGTTGGAAGGACTGTTTAGAAATGCGTCAGTCGTAATATAGGCCATCAAACCGCCGTCAGCAATCTTGTCAAGACCTTTTGCGAAAAAGTAATTGTGGATTTTTCCGGTAAGTTCCTTGTTGGTAAAAGCTTCATCATAGACCGGAAAATTTCCGAACGGAATATTGCTTACAATAAGATCATATTGCCCGTTATCTATAACCGGGGTTTCTTCCAATCCGGAAATATGCGTTTTAACCTTTATCGAAAGACTGGAATTTAATGCTGATAAAACCAATCCTGTAAGTCGGTCTTTTTCCACGGCCGTTATCTGTTCCACTTGGGAAAATGCTTTTTCTGCTTCTGTGATAAACACACCTGAACCAGCGGAGGGCTCATAAATCCGTTTCGGACTAATGCCTTGTTCTTTTAAAACTTTGTAAAGGGTGCGGGGAACAATGTTGGGTGTGAAAAAAGCAGTCAGAACACTATTTTTTACTGACTGAACCGCTTCTTTATATTGCTTTCCATCAAGATTATTTTGCAGCAGTTCATGCAGTTCCCTGATACCCTGAAACAACTTCAGATCATTGTCCGTTGCACCCAGTTTTAGCCATTCTTCTTGGTTTGTAGGGGGATATAATACCGCCTTTATTCCGCCGAAGCCGGAATACTTTTGCAGCGTTGCAATATCGATTGCAGAAATTCGGGATTTCTTGTCCCATTGAAGTGCAATCCGGATAGCGGATATATTATCGTTTAATTTTTGAAAAGCATTATAAGCCATACCTCACATTTTCAATCTACACCAATGCTTTTGATTTCTTTAAAAACCGGCATCCAAAATGTCAGGATGCTGGTTACTTTCACTTGCTTTCCATGTATTGCCTGATTGTACCGGCAATCGCATAGCGAAGCATTCTGTCCTGTTCGATATCTTGCATAAACCCCAATGTCTCAAATACCGTTTCACTTTCGCTGATCATGTTCACGATCTCGTAAATGACCGAGCCGGATTCGTTTAAGCGCTGAAAATCCTGGGTAAATTCATTTTCCAATATGTTGTGGATAAAATTGAATTTAGAAGGAAGTAGGTCTTTGGTTAGCTCTTCCATACAGAGTGCCTCAATGATATATCCGGGCTTGTTTTCCGCCCGAAGTTGAGATGTCAGGACCTGAATGCCATCCACCTTTTCTTCGAGGTAGTGCGTCACAGCAAAATCCTGCTGCAAATTCAGCATCAGGTCCGGATTGTTGTGGACGATATACGTCCACAACTTTTCTTTCAGCATTTCTTGCATAATTTCCGGATTTAAACCCCAAAGAAGGATTGAATTACAGTGGCCACCACTACTAAGAAGATACAACTACCAAACCAGGCAGCGGCTACCTTACCTGTATCCTGATCCCCGGCATTCCATTTCTGATAGACTTTAACTGCCCCGATTAATCCAACTAAAGCTCCTATGGCATACATTAGTTGGGTACCTGCCCCAAAATAGCTCCGCACTTGCTGGTTGGCTTCATTTATACCTGCCATCCCATCCTGTGCGAATGCCGTAAAATGAAAAGCCGTTAATGCCAGCGTTGAACCAAAAACAGCTAATTGTTTGAAATTTGACTTTAATAATCTCCAACTGCACATTTTCATAACACACGTTTTTAAAGTTTGAAATCAATTAAAAGGAAATAAAAGAGGAGAGGCTTCGCCGTCACAATACCCGCTAATCCTGCACACTTGCCATACCGCACCGGGACGGACGGGGAAGCGCTCTCCGCTAAGGGCTGTTACTGAACATCCTTCCACAACTGTTCAACCTCATCCTCGCTCAGTGTAACAGCACCGTATTTTTCACATTCCGAAGCAACCAGTTCGTTGATGGAAGAACGGAAGGGTGAGTTTTTGATATTGGGATATTCCTGGAGTACCAGGTGCAAGTATTGCTTGAGTTCCTGCGGAATAAGTTTTTTGCCGGAAGCATCCGCGATGACACTTTTTAAGCGTTCAATCAGGTGCTCCACTTCTGCAAAATCATCATCCGTGGTTGTTTCAAACGCAGGACTTTCGCCATTGTAATTCTTTTCTGAGGGCTGAATACTTTCTCCAATTGTGTCATAGGAT
>JAQUIJ010000052.1 GCA_028683385.1 Prolixibacteraceae bacterium
TTACATTTTTCGTTGGGGCAGAAACATTGATCAAGCTCAGCCATCGATTGCCTCCTAATTCAAAATTAAATTCGATGAGGCAAGTGTAATGCAAGTCATGGCTTTTTGTCAACCAAGTGGGGACATCACCATTTTTTGACAACGCCTAAAAAACTGGATAAAATCTTTTGACCGGTTCAGCCAGGCATTTTCTAACGGAATCGACGCAGTGATAAAATTTATCGTAACCGATCACGGGGTAATAATTTATATTTCAATAAATTCAAGATGTTACCAATAATTGTTTCCAAGATCGAGTTAAAAGCCCTAAAAAATGATATTGAAATTCAAACAGTTACTTACCCCGTGATCGCTTACAATTTATCGATGAGCTGCCGCAAGCATTTGCTGGAGAAGAGGAAAAATGGTAACTATTCCCCGGAGATCGTTCAAGACATTTTTACTCTGAGATTTGGTGGAGAATTAATGCCATCATGCACAACATGATCTCTGCCGCTACGGCTTAGCCTGACGGCTGTGCGCTATCCCCTGAACCAGTGGGAGAAACTTGTCGTCTACCTACAGTCACACTACCTTCGATGACCATTTTGACAGTTTCATTGCGAAATTCTGTTCGAATAGCGACCGTTCGTTGTTCTTGCCGTTCTGACACCTCCGTTTCAGTTGGATAGTAACTTTGGTGTCCGATGTTTTCAATTTACCTCATATTATTGGATCATTTTAAATGCGGAAAATATATTTACATATTGGATGTGGAAAAACTGGATCAAGCGCCATCCAGCTCTGGCTAAATCAAAACACTGAATTTTTTTTTAAAAGGAATATCTATTACCCTATATTTGATGGGATAGTAGACGATCCCTACAAGATAATTTCTGGAAATGGCGTTATCGCAGTCAAATCAATAAAAGATGGAACTTTTTTAAAATTTTTTGAAAATTTAATCACAAAAAACACGCAAGACATTTTATTGTCATCAGAGTTATTTCAAACGCTGAATGAAAAACAAATCAATGAAATGAAAAATATTTTCATTTCATTTAATATTAATCCTTCAATAATTATATATCTGCGCGATATATATGACATATTGTTTTCGCAATACAACCAACTGGTGAAGAGAAGTGTTTTGTCAAAAACATTTCATGAATACGTGCTCAGCCTCATATCAATATATCAGTTTGATATTATTGATATATGGTCTAGATTTTTTAATAATTTAAATGTAATTCATTATGATACGCATAAATACAATTTAGATTTATCATTCATTAGCGCACTTGGAATTAACCCAACCAACATCCCAAGAATGAGAAACAACACTGTAAATAGATCGCTCTCATTTTTTGAACTTGAATTATTAAGGTTATTAAATGAAATTTACACCGCTAAATTTAAAAAAACCAACACCAAATTTTCAACTAATATATCAAATTTTTTTATAAAAAAATCTCCAGAAAAATCAACAGCAATTCTTTACGATGAAGAAATAGAAAAATTTATATTCGAAAAATTCAATAAAAAAATTAAATATATTAACGATATTTATTTCAAAGGAAAAAATACGATACAAATTTTCAACAAAAAAAATAAACAATTTACAAAAGAAAAATTTGTATTAAATAACGAGTACAAGATGGCAGCAACAGCACTGTTTAACATGATCGAATCATTTAATTTTAACGATCATAACTCAAAAGATAAATCTAACAAAAAGATATCCACATCACCTAAAAACAACGAAATTGTTGCTTTTTTACGCGACGAAGCAATTCGAAATGAAAATGTTAATTTAAAGTATTCCTTAACTCTGATGAGAGCCGCACAAGCTTTAAGACCGGATGGCCCACTCATTATTAAAAAAATCCTTGAATATACAAACCGACTCGGATAACTAATTTTCGGGGGCGGATTCAACTCTGAAGTGCAACTGGTTCCTCGCAGAATCTGTGGATAGCCTTTGGAGTCAGCAGGTCACCAAGTCCATGATATAAAGCTATTTTTAGCCCGTCGTATGTACGAAATCCATAGGATCGCGTTGTGATCACCTTTGCCTTGTTGTTATAAAACCCTCCACACAGCCCAAGGCAATCGCATTATTTGCACGAAACCAGTTGAGGAGGAGGGGGCGGTGAGCCATCAACATTTTGACGACCTTCTTCATCGGTTTGATTTTGGATCGCGTGGTTCTTGTGCACCAGGCATCAAGGAACGGGTGCATCCGATGCTTGTGGCAAACTGTTTGCGAAATACCCCCAGCAGACGGCAGCACGTAAGCGATCACGGGGTAAGTAACTGTTTGAATTTCAATATCATTTTTTAGGGCTTTTAACTCGATCCTGGAAACAATTATTGGTAACGTCTTGAATTTATTGAAATATAAATTATTACCCCGTGATCGGTTATTGCAGCACGGGTGGTGCAAAACCTTTGCACAGTGGTGAGCATTTAAATCCCATAACTGCCGGATGCTCCCTCAAGGAACTTGCCAGCGCAGGCTGGCGAACTGTAGCCCCAGAACCGCTGAAAATCTTCTTTGAGCAAGTAGGCGCGGACGGTTCTAAGGTTGCATGCGAGCAGATCCTTTAGCCGGTCTACTTGTTCTCCGGTTAGGTTTTCGG
>JAQUIJ010000006.1 GCA_028683385.1 Prolixibacteraceae bacterium
TTTTTTTGATTTTTTCATAAACATAAAAAGTTTGATGAAACTAAGTTCATCAAACTTTCTACAATCCCAAATAAAACTAGGGGTTCAGAGCTTTTTACCAACCATTTTTCAGTAATATGCCTTTTTGAATGGTTTAATTATGAAAACAAGTCGAATAAATCGGGTTGCAGGGACATTCCTTGCCCTAATCGTAACTGCCGGAATTGCAGTTTCAAATAATAATCCGGATGGAAAAAGCTGGAATAATCCTCATCAGGAGACCTGCATCAATTCAATTTCAGGTTTAAGTGAGTACCAAAAAGATCGGATTGTTGCCATGGAAACTCAAAATCAAAAAGTCATGAATGAGCTTCGGGAAAGGCAACATTCAGCATCGGGAAAAGCTCAAAGGGAAGAGATCAAAAAACAAATGGACAAACAAATTGAGAATCACGGAAATGCTATAAAGACTGTATTGAGCGCCGATCAGCAGAGACAATACATTCTGTTTCAAAGCAACGGAGGCAATCCGAATCATCAGGGGCAAAAGCAAGGTGCCGGTAAAGGTTCTGGCAGGGGAAATGGCTCAGGTGGTGGCCGTGGAAATGGAAATAAATGCAGGATGTAAAACGAAAATACGATTACCGAAATAATTCAATTTTTAAAACACTAAATGTTTAACAATTAAAAAACAACAATTATGAAAGCAAAGATTTTTTTAGCAGGATTAGCTCTTGTGGTAGTAGCAGATTTTGCAAGTGCCCAAAATCCGGTTGGTAAAAAGGGAAATGGTAATGGAACGTGTAACGGAACTACCAAATGCGCTGCATTTGTTGATGCCAACAACAATGGTATTTGCGATACCTACGAGAATCGTACACCAAATGCGACAGGCAAAAAGGGAAAAGGAAATGGAACCGGAACTTGCACTGGCAACGGACAAGGACAAGGCAAAGGTAAAGGCAAAAATTTTGTTGATGCCAACAATAATGGAGTTTGTGATACCTACGAAGCCCGCACAAAAAAGTAAATATTTTCTGAATTGCAGAATAGAAATAACCAATGTCCAATAAATAAAAACCAGAAAAATGGAAACAAGTATGAAAAATTTAGTTCTTGGCAGCTTTATGGTTGCATCGTTATTCGTGGCAAGTTCATGCCAGAAAGATAATATGGAAAATGCGCAGTATGCAAGCGTTTTAGCAGTTTCAGCCGATGGAACAACATCGGTTATTGAAACGAATCTGAAATCGGCATTGATTACAACTTCAGACTTAACTGATAGTGAATTAGCATCAATCTTAAAAATGAAGGAAGAGGAAAAACTGGCTCGCGATGTTTATTCAGTTTTGGCTCAAAAATGGGGCGGTGTTGTTTTTTCGAACATTTCGGCAGCAGAAAGCAATCACCTGAATGCGATCGTTCTGCTTATGACAAGCTACGGAATAAGCGATACCTCAATAGGCGAGGCTGGTGTATTCGCTGACCCGGTTGTTCAGGCTTTGTATGACGAGTTGGTTGCCAAAGCCAGCGTGTCGGTTGATGAAGCCTATAAAACCGGAGCTTTGATCGAAGAAATGGACATTAAAGATCTTGATGAAGTGCTTGCAGCTACCACCAATGAGAATGTAACCCTGGTATTTGAGAATTTACTCAAAGGTTCACGCAACCATCTCAGAGCATTTAATCTACAGTTGACAAACCTGGGAATTGTGTATACTCCAACCTATATTAGTCAAACTGATTATGACCTGATTGTAAATTCTCCAATGGAAAAAGGGAAACAATACCGCATGAATGGACAGGGAAACCGTCAAGGGAATGGTAACGGAAAAGGTCAAAAAGGACAAGGAAATCGGGGCACAGGTATTTGCAATAATTAGAGATTTTTCAATAGCTTAATCAAACAAAAAACCGGCCTATGCTTCATAAGTCGGTTTTTTATTGATTAAAAAGTCGTCATCTTTCAGGAGTGCCCGCCAACAATGATACGCATGATCTTCAGATTCAAAACAATGAAGCGGCAGGCTTGCCAAATCAGGCAGCCACGTAAGAATTTGGTCGATTTGGTAGGCAATGGCGGATACGATTCGTCGTAATAACCGCGTACAATATTTTTAGCCATTTTTTAATATTTTGAGTGTTTAATAAATCAGTTTACCACGTTTATTCAGGAATTAACCACCAGAACGGATAACCTTTGGCCTTATGAATAAACATATAATGGAGTACAATCTTGATCCAGTGCCCGGCCAAACCGGCTTCACCGACTGTGTAATTGAGATCGCGTCCCCATTGCGGATATTTCTCCCAATCGGGAACAATCGGGAAAACAGTCATCGTTGCAGCATTGCCTTTTATCATACCATATCCGGCTGAAACCACGCATGCAGCACCCATTTTTCCCATCGAGGCTTTGTGTTTGAAATCGGTTCGTCCAGTTTTAATTCGGTCAACAATATTCAAAGCCACAATCTTTCCAATTACTCCTGAAGGCATTCCGGTACGCGGAGGCGCAGGGGTAATCAGTGTTCCATTTGGACTTTTCATGGGTTTCGAAATCTGATGAGGCGGAGCAAAGGCGATACCAGTTGCAAAAATATTGGAGAAAGCTGGGTTTTGGTAGGTCGATGGCCAATCTTCAACTGACCAGTCTTCGAAAGCTTTTCCTGAATAATCAGCATCCACTTTCATGAAACCGCTTGGTGCAAACAATTGTGGGGTAATATCCTCGCCAGCTTTGTTGTATGCTTTTAATCCTGCACCTGAAAAAGCGGGAATGAGCATGGCAAAATCGAATGCAGCAGTTTTCATTTCGCCATCAAGGGTTTCGTAATGAGCAATTCCCTCTTCTATTTTGGTTACTCCGGCACGCTTGATCCAGCGAATGCCATATTCAGCAAAAATTGATTCGCTGAAAACTTTGGTTGGAGTGACGTAACCACCACGCTTGATAAATGCACCACCCATTCCGAAGTCGCCCAATTCATATTCGTTCGAAATCCAGGTAATTTCGGCTTTATCCTGAAGTCCGCGAGCTTTGATCTGATGAGCTACATTGAGCGCATACTCAAAAGCTGCACCCTGACAAGTCGCCCCGGGATGGCCGGTACCAATAAGGAAACGAAGTTTTTCACCTTTCGCCATCCGGTCCATGCAAAGTTTCAGCGCATCCCAGGTTGCCACTGCATGATCACACGAACAAACCGAATGGGTGAATTTCCCGGGTCCGAGGCCTTCGGTGGCGGCAAAATTTAGCTTGGGACCGGTTGCATTGACGAGGTAGTCGTAGTCCACATTTTCTGTTTCTCCCTGACGTGTTTTGTCGGTGTATTCAATACTTACAAAGGGCCGTTCCTGTCCATTTCCACCTTCAGGATAAATGGCTGTCGCTTTGGCCTGTTTGAAATCAATTTTCCAGCGATCGTAAACGGGTTTTAGTTTGAACCGAACCTGATCAATGGTCATTTTTCCGACACCAACCCAGATGTTGGAAGGAATCCACTGGTAATATTCCGCAGGACTAACAACCACGACCTGATGTTTCGGGCCTAGTTTCTTTTTTATGAATGCCGCAGCAGTGTGACCTGAGATTCCGGCACCCAATACAACAACTTTTGCCATAAATTAAATTTAAATGAGTTCTGAAATAGACAAAACAAAAATTAAGAGTTACGCTCTTAAATTTATGAACAATTATTTGATAATCAAATAAATTAGCAAACGAAGTTTCAGGAATTTGATGCCTTGAAAAAATATTCAGGAGTAGATTTTATTTTTCCTGTAATTATATGATTAATGAAATGATGACACCGCCTAGTATTACCCAAATCACATCGACTTTCCGAAGCAGCAATCCAAATGCAGCCAGGGTAAACAATATGTTGCCCAAATTCCAGGAAATGCCATTGGTAAAGCGATAAGTTACAACAGCCAATAAGCCTACGAACGAACATAAAATTCCGTTAATCACTTTATTGAATTGTGGATAGGACCGGAGTTTATCAAAAAACGGGATAATGCCCATCAATATCAGGAAAGACGGGGTAAATACGCAAATTGTGGCAAGAACACTCCCCAAAATTCCAAAGTGCATGTACCCGAAAAAAGTTGCTGCAATGATGATAGACCCAGGAGTTACCTGACCAAGAATGACTCCGTCCATGAAAGTTTGCTCGTCAAACCAATGGAACAGTTCGACTAATTCGTGGTACATCATTGGCATGGCGGCCAACCCACCTCCAAACGAAAAAAGGTCGATACGCAACATCATCGTTGCCAGGGTGAAGTATTCCTTATTCACAAAAAACAGGATTGTTGAGCAAACGGCCACTATAGCCAATAAAATCAGGAAAAACCTAAAGGTTCTGGCTTTTGAAAATTTGCCTGCCGATGAAGATTCTTTGTTCGTAAGAGCCAAACCTAACAGCGATGCGACAAGCAAAACCAGAACAGGGTGTAATTTGGTCAGGAATAATCCGGCGGCAATCAGGGCTATAATCCAATCGTTCACATTCTGGAAATTCTTTTTGCCGAAAACATAAGCCGCATTGGCTACAATGGCCACTATAATGACCCGTAATCCACTTAAAACCGCTTCTACTCCTGAAATATTCTTGGATTGTTTGTACAGCACTGAAAGGATGAACATGATCAGGAAGGCAGGTAATCCAAACCCGACAAAACTTACAATGGCACCTCTAACTCCTTTTAATTTCAGGCCAATATAGGCTGAAAGCTGCATCACAATTGCTCCGGGAATAAGCTGACATAGCGCCAAACCTGAATCGAATGTACTTCCATCCAACCACTTTCGTGTATCAACAATATGCCTTCGGATGTGGGCTGTCATGGCCAGACCGCCAAAACCAGTTAATCCGATCCAAAAGAACGATAGGAATAATTCGAAATAGGACGGATTTTCTTTGTGCTTCATGTTAAAGGTCTATGAAAACAATTGTTACGCAAGACACTGCAATTTACAAAACAGTATGGATAATTACGACTAGTGATAAAACCGAAATGAAAGCCCAAAGTAAAACTCCCTGGATGAGCGGTTTTATGCCGACCGAAGCAACTAGAGCTTTTGAAAGACTTGACCCGATTAAAAAGAGTGTAATTTTTAGCCCAATTTTTGAAATCACCACGATGGCTGAAGCTTCGGCATGTATGGCTGGCACAAACGTGTTGAGCAGCATGGCCAAAACAAAGAGGAAGATAAAATAGGGGATTTTTACCTTTTTTGACTCGCTTTTAAAAACGAACACTGAGATTATGGCCAAAGGGATAATCCACAAAGCCCTTTCGAGTTTGATGGTTGTGGCTATTTGCAGCGCCTCGGCTCCATATTGATTGGCTGCACCAACCACCGAACTGGTATCGTGAATGGCTATGGCTGCCCACACTCCAAACTGATGCTGAGAAAGATGCAAGAGATGACCAATCCATGGAAATAGAAAAAGTGCGACTGAATTCAAAACAAAAACAGTTCCCAAAGCTGTTGAAATTTGCTTTTCGTTCGACTTAACAATTGTTGAAATCGCGGCAATGGCAGATCCACCACAAATGGCTGTTCCTGTCGAAATCAGGTACGACGTGTTGTTTTCAACTTTCAGGCGTTTCCCAATCAATAAGCCTAATGTTAGCGTGGTCGTTATTGAAAAAATGGTAAACAAAAGGCCTTGTTTACCGGCGTCAAGCGCCTGCCAGGCATTCATCCCGAAACCCAAACCGACAACTGAAACCTGCAATAAAATATGAGTTAGTTTTTTGCTCGTTTTGTGAAACGGATGTTTAATGGTTTGTGCCAGGATAATTCCAATGAGTAAGGCAAACGGAGTATCAATAAAAGGAAAGGTGCATATTAGAATAACTCCAATGTAGATAATCTTGGGTACGTTCATTACGACTGGTTTTTGTTACCGCAAACGTAACTCAAAGAAAATCAGTAGTCAAATTGTAAAAAGTTATGCCTGATAACTACAAGTTATAATGCTGTTGAACGAAATTCAGGAATAGCTTGACAAGCCCAACAGGTTCAGGACCTTGTGGCGAAATGAAATAGAATTGACGGTTAAATTTTAGGCCTGAAGTATTAATTTGCCTGAAGATCTGATTCGATAATTCGGGTTCAATTGCAAAGCGCGATGCAATTCCAACGCCGTTACCCGTTTTTATAAACGATTTTATGGCTTCGGTACTTCCCAGAAACAGCAATACATTCAATTGTTTCGGACTAATCTGGCCTTGCTGAAGATTTTTTTCAATGATTTCCAAGGTTCCTGAACCTCTTTCACGCAAAACCAGCGGAAGTTTCAGGAATTCGTCGTTTGTAACGGAGTTTGGAATGGAGGTGTTTCGTGTCGAAGTAAAGACCAATAGTTCGTCGTTCAGGAACGAAGAATACCGGATGTCAGCATTCGAAGGTTTTCCCTCTACAATTCCAATGTCAATTTCGTTTTTCAGGAGACGTTTTTCAATCGCTTCGGTATTCCCGTTAATGAGTGATAGCTTTATTTCGGGAAATCGCTGGTTGAACTTTGCCAGACCTGCCGGGATTACATACTGCGAAATGGTTGAACTGGCGCCTATCCGAAGGGCGCCTTCAGGATTTCCGTTGAGTTGGCTTAACTCAAATTTGATTTCGTTGTGCAGCGAAACGATTCGATCGGTGTAGGCTAGCAAAATTTCGCCGGCCGTTGTAAGCGATATTTTATTGCCAATCCGGTTAAACAGCTTTACCTCATACTCCGATTCCAGCTCTTTAATGTGTTTCGAAATGGCGGGCTGAGTAATAAACAACTCGTTTGATGCTTTTGTAAAGCTCAAATTCAGGGCAACACTTTGAAAAACTTTTAGTCGGAAATCAACCATCCGGATGCTATTTTATGGATTATTTAATTTTCAAACCGCTTTGTAAACGTTTTCCACGACCTTGCCCGCCACCGGCTCTCCGGCGCAAACCCATGCCTTTTCCTAGCTTTTCAAGCGCTTCTTCTTTGGGTACAATATGGCATTTTCCTAGTTTCCTGCCAGTTCCTGAATCCTTTTTTTCAGGACCAGTTCCGTCTAATTGTGGCATATCAAGATTAATTTTTGTGGTTCAACAAGTTTATAATTTCACTGATTTTTTTTTCAGAATTATTTAGTACGACCAGTTGTATTTTAAGGCTATCGAAAATGGATTTTACTTTAGCGCCAAATTCGCCCGATACCACTTTTTCGGCGCCTTTTGAGGCGACTAATTGTACCGATGCCTGACCTGCGCCTTCAACATTTTCTTTATTTGGGTTTGGAATAAATTCAATTGACTGGCTTATCGTGTCGTAAATCACAAAATAAGAACAACGGCCAAAATGGCTGTCAAGTTTTGATTCGGTGCTGTTCCCGGTTGATGTAATTGCTACTTTCATCGCGGTTGATTAATTTTAATTACAATTTTCGTTACTTGTTTTATGATTGTGAGGAGTTCCTTTTCGCACCATTTGGCAATTACAATCCGGGCAAATCTCATTTCTGCAAGGAGTTGTTGGCAAATGAACCTTTTCGTATCCACACTTTGGACAAATGCAGATGTCTTCTGCTGAAGTTAACCTGACATTCTCATTGTACTGTTCAATATCGGAAGAACCGCAAAGCGTGCAATTCTTCACCTCCAGTTCCTTCTCCGGATGATTGAACCAACAGCCACAATTTTTACACGAATACCATTCGGTGTCGAAATATACCTTACCTCCTTCAAAAACAATTGCTTTGCCTTGAACAAAAGCCTGGGCGACTTTGCGGCGAGCGCTTTCATAGATACGGGCAAAAGTGGGTCGTGAAACTTCCATGATTTTAGCAGCTTCCACCTGACCATTAAGTTCAAAATCGCTTAGCCGAATGGCTTCGTACTCCTCAAAATTAATAACGACGGGGTTATTTTCTTCGGGTAAACCCATAGGCCTGAATCCCTTAAAATGAGGAGGATTATTCATTTTACGTATTCGCTTTGGTCTTGGCATAAATTATTAGCATTTGATTGAAACAAATATAACGAGCATTTGCTCATTATGAATATATTTTTTACCTTTGATTTTATTCAAATGGTTAAGTTGATGAATCTAAGCTAAAATTAATCAAAATGAAACATTCACTGGTAAAATTGCTGCTCATTATTCCAGCTCTTCTTTTTTTGGATTGGATAATCATGGTTCTGGTTGGATCTGTTTCAAATATTCTTGGTGCAAATGATAATTTTTTCTGTACCATTTATTGCGATTTCGGTATTGCATTGCTTATTGAAACGATTCTATTTGTTGTGTATATAGCTATTAATCAGAATTTTCATCACAAGGTGCAAATCTAATCTTGCAATAAAAGATGGATGACTTCTTATCTCTTAATGAAACAAAAATTTCACGCATTGGCAACCAGGCTCCTGCATTTAGATCAGTAACAACGCAAGGTACTATTTATTTTCCTGCCGATTATTTTGGCAAATGGATCATTCTATTCAGCTATTCTCCCAATTTCGCTTCTGAATCTACTTCAGAACTTAAGATGTTAACTGCCGTGCAGAATGATTTTAAAGCGCTTAATTGTGAATTTATAGGCGTATCGATTGATGGATTGTGTCGCCAAACAACCACATCCCGATCCCTCAAAGAGCGAACGGAGCGCAATGGCAGGAAAGATTCCGGAATCAAAATTCCGGTCATCGAAGATATTACTATGGAAGTGGCCAGAAGATATGGCATGATTCCCCCAGACGAGAACCATGTAAAAGCGGTTCGCTCGGTATTTATTATTGATCCACTGTGCATGATCAGAAGTGTAATCAATTCTCCTTTAGCTGTGGGTCTTAATTTTGATGAATTGAAACGGGTAATTGTAGCTCTTCAAACAGCAGATGCTTTTTGTGATGAAATTCCAGCCGGAGAATACAATATTGCTGGTAAACACATTGAAAACCAAATGCTAGGCACGAAATCGCCGAAGTGGTTTTTGTGCACCAAAGAATTATCGGAAGAAAAAGTGATGAACTCAAATTAGAACCAAATAGTGATTAGAACCAAACAAAAATCGGTTATTCCAGAATTTATGAGATAACCGATTTTTGTTTGGTCGTTTAATTTCAAACCCATCCTGAAACGCTAACACCCACCTTTTATTTTTGATGTTTTCACAATCACAGGTTCAGTCGAATTTTTAAGCGCTTCAACCAGCATTTTCATGTCGGTGGCTGCTTTTTGCCTGAAATTATAAGTGTTCAACTCATTTTTGCTTGCATTTGAATCTGGAGGAGTCAGGTTAGAAAATAAGTTTTTAAAATCTGACGACGATTCGATGAGAATATAATTTTCAGCTTTGCCCAGAAATTCAGCTTTCAAATATCCTTTCTTAGCAAGTTGTTGATCATCAGCATAAAAATAATTTGTCTTGTGTTTTTGATCCAGAATTGTTTTCCATTGCCTGTCGCTCATCTTGTCAAACGGAATATTAATTGCAAAAGGCAAATGATAAGCTTTGAAAGCTTCAGGAGAGCGAACATCGATGATATTGATTCGGTAATAATTATTTACAATTTCTGTTGCCAGCTTATCTGCCGGGACTTCCACCGTAGTTAAATCTGAATGAGCAAGTGCGTGATTAATTCTTGATTCCAAACGACTGTATCTATCCGGCATAATGGCGATAATGATTAACACTGCAAATGCAAAACCGACAGCCGACAAATATCCGTATACCCGTCTTTTAGGTAATTTCGACTGATCATTGTTTACCTTTTTTTCGATTAAGCGGGTGAGAAAGAAAGCGATAAATGCAATCGCAGTCAGGAGGAATCCGAACACAATTTTCGACATTCCCAGTTTTTCGTTAATCAGAACCGGTCCCCAGGCTTCAGCGAGGTAGATTTTTTCAAACATCGGATATCCTTGAGCAAAGGCAAGAACGCCAAGTCCTGATCCGAAGACAAAAGCCAAGCCGTCAAGTTTTCCAATGGAAGCAGCACAAACACTGGTTCCCGGACAAAAGCCACCAATAATAAAACCCAAACCCATGATTGCTCCTCCAACGAGTGCGGACCAAAGAAATGTTGGATTAATATAGATCAGGCTCAAATCGAGAATTCCCATCTGGCCGAACAATAAGACTCCAATCATGGCGGTTATTCCGGCGGTAAAAAATACTTTAAGCACGGTAAAATCGTATCCGTAGAATAAACCAACCAATTTTTTGGTTGAAGAAAAACCTGCCTGCTCAAGAGTAAATCCAAAGCCAATTCCGGCAATTAGTGCAACGATCAGATTAAATTCATTGCTGATAATATTTGGTACTAATGGTCCCATGTCAATTATTTTAACCAAAGTTTTCTAAAGAAATAAGCAAAAGCATAACCCGATCCAAAAATAGCGATCATGGTGATGATACCTCCGAATGACATTACGGCCATTCCACTTAACGCTGCTCCGCTGGTGCATCCACGCCCAAGTTGCGAGCCTAAGCCAAAAAGTGCCCCTCCAATAATAGCGGCAATTATGCGTGTGCTGTTGGTAATGTTTGGACCCCGCTCCAACTTAATTCCAACCCTGTTTGAAATCACTCCGGAAAAAAAAGCGCCGATGACAACGCCAACCACTTCCCAAACAAGCCAATCTTTCAATGGACCTCCGGGATGCTCTTCGTGATACGATTTGATGAAAGGAGTATTGGCCGAATGTTGGGGAGCCACCTCAACAACTGAAGTAACAACCACACTTTTAATTGCACCACTGGCTCCCAGACCTCGCCCGGTCACATATATTGTTCCAAGCAAAACCAAGCCAAGTAAAAACCCGGCCAGATACGGGTTCATGTATTTATTTGGTTTCATGATTCTGTATATTTTCGTTTTCATTTTCTTCAAGTTCCTCGTAACCGGTAATCATCGCGTTGATATTTGATGTTGGTGTTTTCCCGGTGGTGGTCATATAAACGTGAACAACAAGAAATATCATCAGCAAAATTGCTCCCATGGTATGCCAAAATGCAATGCTGGCAAGTGGGTAATCTTCAATAACAATCAGATTATTTTCATCGATTGTTTTGTACAGCATGTATAAAATTCCGGAGGTAGTTGTTAAGGGGATAAGAATGATTTTAAACCCAAGATAAACAAGCCGTTGCAAAGGATTAAGTTTGCTAAGTTCTGACTTTTGGGTTGGATGGTGTTCCCCTTTAAATATTCCTGAAATATAGAATTGAATCTGCTCTTTTAGTTGTTTGGTGGTTGGGATGTATTGTCGCCATTCGCCCGTTGTCAGGTGCCAGAAGATGGCAAAAATCAACAACCCGATTAGCATCCACGAAGCAACGCGGTGATATTCCGTTGCTTTTTCGAACCCGAATATGGAATATGAACCGTGAACTTCGAATCCGGTTACAGCCAGAAACATAATGAGCGAAGCCTGTGTCCAATGCCAAAAGCGTTCAAAACCTTTATAAATATATACTTTACGCATAGCTTATTTATTATACTAGTAATCTGATAGTTCATTTATTGAGTTATTCTGTAGGCTTATCATCATCATAGTTAATGATTTGCTTCTCGTATTTATTCCTTCTAATCAATACAAAAATCCGAATTAAAGCGTGACCCATTACTGCGGCAAGCGTTAGGAAAAATGCCCAAATTCCTATGCTATCCTGAACAACATTTCGGTCACGGCCAGGAAGATAGAATCCGGTTAATTTGGCCAAACGACCGTTATCCCTGGTATGGCATTCAGCACAACTTACCGATTGTTCTTTTGGAGAAACCATGTGGTTTACAGGCCAGTACATCACAGTTTCTACAAATCCGTACTGTCCGCTGTATTTTAGTCCTGATGTTTTCATTCCGGCGGCAACTGCTTTTTCCCAGTTAAAATCTTTCCAGAATGCGCTATCGCCTTCGGCATCGCCATAAAGTTTGGGCTGTACCAATCGGTTATAAACCTTGTCGTAAATCTGATCGCCAACATGAATTTTTACAGGGATAATTTTTGAATGGCGATCGTTGTACGAACCGTTTAACGTATTCATTTTTACCGGAATCGATTGAATGCTGTCTCCCAACAAATAATGGTCAGCCGTGCCGTTAAACCAAATATAATCAGGCTTAACATTTCGCTCCCAAACAAACGAACCTTTAATCGACATGTAATTGTGATTGCCCAACGAATCTTCTTCTTCATAAGGCTTTCCATCTTTCAATTTCCCGGCGTCCGACCATTTCCACGACATTTTTGTTGAATTTACCTTGGCGTACTGCGGAATGTGACAGGTCTGACAGGCGATCCTCGAACCATGACGATTGAGCACTTCACGAAGGTGAGGAGTTGAAGTGTGGCATTGTTCGCAGGTTGCCCGGTTCGTATTATCTGAAGAAACCGAATATAATTTACCTATGATGTTGTGATTTTTTGCTGTATGGCAGGCAACACACTCCATGTTCATACCGTTTGCTCCCATGTGAACATCAACATCGCGACTACACGAGTTTAATGCAACATCCAGGTCGCCATGTTTCACATTATTTCCACCCCCGCCAAACGAGTGGCATGATCCACAATTGCTTTTGCGGGGAGAACCTACACTCTGAGCCACGTTTTCAAGGTTTACCGTACGATCGGGATACCCCGCCATTGAAGCTCCTTTCAGATATTCTTCACTGTTGTCGTGACACACCATACAATCAACATTCCGTGCATTGTTAAAATCAAATTGGCTACTGGTCATTCCGTAACCAATGTGGCATTTTGCGCACGACTGTTGGTTGGAATTCGTCCCGATACAAAAATTATTCATTACGTTTTTCTTTCCAGCGGACGAAATACCGCGCCCCTCAACGTATGATGCCCTTTCCCAATTCCAATGCGAAGAAGCCATTACCTCTTTGTGTGTTTCGGTGTGGCACGAAAGACAGGCTTCCGTTACTTCCTGCGGAGTTTTAAATTCCTTTTGCAAGGCCGGAAGTTTGCTGTGATCGACGGAAGGAACTGCTTTTAATGCATAGTTGTGCTTCAGTTCTTCTAATTTGAGGTTATAATTATCGTCTCTGTGGAGTATGTTTACCATTACCAGCGCGATAATGACAACAAGAATTACAAATATCAGATTCCTTTGCATAGCATACTTAAATAACACATAATGAGCATTTGCTCATTATAATTAAAAATGCAAATATAATAATATATCAATACATGGAAAGTTAATATTGAAAAATTACCTGTTTGGGTGAAAAAAGTTGAGTTTTATTTGTCGATTTACAGATGGGAATGATTCAGGAAGAATATTGGACTTGAAAATTTAGGTATAAAAAAACTGATCAAATAAATAAACGACTGGTTTACTCATTTGATCAGTTTTTTAGTTCAGGTTTCTCTCCTGATTATGCTTTTGATTTGTGTTTGGTATTATTCAACCAATAAAACTTCATGAATTGCTTTCACGAGGGTTTCTTTTGGTAAAGCTCCCATGGTAGCCTGAGGTTGGCCTTTGACGGGAATAAACAATAGGGTTGGCAAACTTTGAATTCCCATGTTTTGCGCGAGCAATTGTTCGGCATCGGTGTCAACTTTATAGACGATGATCTTTCCGGCGTATTCTTTCGCAATTTCTTCTACGCGAGGCGATAGTTGTCTGCAAGGGCCACACCAACTGGCATAAAAGTCAATAATTACGGGCAGGTTTCCTTCGAATTTCCACTCTTTATTAACCTCGTAATTAAAAATCTTCTGCTTGAAAATCTCGTTTGTCAAAATATTCACTGATCCAACTCCTGTTGTGGATGCGACAGTCTTATTCGTTGTTTTTTCAGGATTACCTGCATTACAGTTGCTTAGTAATAGCACTAACCCAAGCGATATAAATATTACAACTTTTTTCATGATCTTATTTTTATTGATTTTATTATCTAGCATCTACCTCTGGCACAAGGACTATTCACCAAAAAGTAACCCATCGCACCACCCCAGATGGTACTCATATACGGACTGCTTGTAATGGCGCAGGTTCCTGAAGAACATCCAACAAAATGATAGTACGAAAATCCGGCGATGGCTCCAACAGCAACACTTAAAAATGGTCTCCAGAATTTCCATGTTTTAAGATTCTCTTTGAATGTTCCCGGGTTTGGTTTAATTTCACAATTGTTTTCCATAGCACATTTTCTAAATTGTTTGACAGCAAAAATAGTAATAAAACAGATTAAATCGCATTAGTGACACTTAAATCTTTTTAGTGACACTATTTTTTTACATTTGCACCGCGGAGAATTAAAATATGAGCGTAATATTCAGTAATAGCCTTAGTCCTGAACAACTTGAAGAGATGTTTAGAAATGATGAAAAGTGTCTCGAATTTTTAGCCGGGATCAAATGGGCGAATGGTTTTGTATGCAAAAAATGTGGGAATACGAATTCTTGTGCCGGAAAGGAACCGTTTTCGCGACGTTGTACCAAATGTAAGGCCAAAGAAACGGCTACAAATGGCACCGTTTTTCATGGCGTTAAATTTCCGATCAGTAAAGCTTTTTACATCGCTTATCAGGTTTGCAAAGGCAAGGAGGATGTTTCGTCGTACGAGTTTGGACGCCGACTTTCGTTACGCCAAATGACTTGCTGGAACTTCAAAACCAAAATACAGCATGCACTCGATGAAATGGATTCGCTCACCGAAAATGAACGAAATTCGATGGAGAAAATTCTGACAAGCTAAAGTTTTTGTTTACCGAACCGGATACACTTCCATACTACCGCACGAAGGGCAAACTTCAACTTTATCGCTTCCGGAGCAGGTATCAACATCTTCCCAGTCGACCTCTTCGGCCGATCCCTGCCAATTGCACTGCTTACATTTCAGAATAGTTGATTCCATGAGGCTGGATTATTTTTGACCGACCAGTAAGAAAACCGGGTATTTGGCGCCCGACTCACGTTTAACCTCGAAACAAGTTTTGTATTTAATATTCTTAAAACCGGTGATTTGCAAGATTTCAGTTAATTTATCAGGATCAAAACCCAGGTGAACTTTGACGTCTGGACCATGAAACGAACCATCTTCAGGATACAAATCAGCAATGGCCAAATACCCTTCCGGATTTAGCATGGAATAAAAAGTACCGATTATACTTTCATAATCACCTACATGATGTAATACCATCTGATTGTAAATGATATCGAAATTTCCATCATAATCCTTGTGTTCCAGATCGAACCAAATGGGCAGAATGTGATTGGTTTGGTAGAATTCAGTCTTCTCGGCACACACTTTGATCATTTCCTGAGAATTATCCATCAGGGTGATTTCCGAAAACCGATCTTTCAGCAGAAAACTGAGGATTCCTGTACCTGCTCCATATTCAAGAGCTTTCATGGAAGGGTTGAGGGGAACCATCTTTTCGAGTTCAGCAGCAATGGCTACCGAACGATCCATGTGCATTTTATCTTTGTCCCACTCACGGGCTCGGGCATCAAATTCGCTCATTATGTTTTTCTTTAATTGGTGAATACAATCGATATCGGTTTTCTTACTTTTTTACAAACAATCAATGGTCACCATGAACTTGTTTCAGTGTCTGATCAGCCTACAGATGCTGAAACAAAAGTGATTATGCTTTTTCAAAAACTTACAATTTGAAAGTACGGACATTGTTAAACCCCTAAATCCCCTCAAGGGGACTTCAAAGCCGCCCCTTCAGGGGAGGTTTGGAGGGGTGAAATGAAGGCGAACTTACAATTTGAAAGTTGCATTTGTGAAATTTTGACTTTTGATACAACCTTTACGTTGCGATACGACCCAGATGACACGACATGATTATACTAACAGCCGAAACCGATATTTGATCGGGACATAAAGAAAACTAATTTTTGAATCGACTTTACATCAAATCGATATTAATGTGAGCACTGATGTTCTTCGCCTTCATGCTCATGATGCGAACAGCCTACTCCGGAATCGCCTATTTTGCCTTCTAAAAATGATTCGGTTAATTCACGCACATCGCCTGAACAGCCCCGATAAACTTCAATTCCATGTCGGTTAAGTACATTTAATGCGCCACCGCCCATGTTTCCGGCAAGCATTACTGTTATGCCCATTTCTTTCAAAACTGAGGCGATATTGCTTTTACAACCACAACCTTGTGGCGATGGCAATAATTCGGTTTTTTCAATTTTGTTACTTGCATCAACGGTAAAAATGGTGTATGCTTCGCAATGACCAAAATGGTCATCAACATTATTTCCCCTTGTTGGTACTGCTACTTTCATGATTTATTTCTCCTAATTTTTGTAAATATAACTGGTGATGATAACTTCCTTCACGCATCATTTTTTTGCCACATTGCGGGCACATTGTTTCACGACACGGAGTCCCCACTGCATGTAAAATCCGCAAATTACAATGCACACAAATACAATATCCGTTGCAATCAGTTGGTTCCATTGGTCCCGATCATTTTGTTTAACCTGCGCAAGGTTTTCGATTGGCAGTAGTTGCAGGTATTTATTTCGGTCTGGCAAATATTCAGTTTCATGCAGTTGTCGCATCGGTACCAGCATTCTTCGGTATGGTAATTTCCACCTTCAATAAAAATGGCTTTTCCTTCAACAAATGCCTTCGCAATGGTCCGTCTGGCCTTTTCATAAATTCGGGTAAATGTTGGACGTGAAACGTTCATGTGTTCAGACGATTGTTCCTGAGTAAGTCCCTCATAGTCTGATAATCTGATCGATTCATATTCTTCGTACAACAAAATGACCGGTTCTAAATTCGTCATCGGGATTCCGAAAGGTTTAAATCCTTCCATGACGGGAGGGTTAACAATCGATCGACTCCGCTTTGGCCTGGCCATGCTAATTATTTTAATTCTTTCGAAGCAAAAGTATAAATAATAATGAACAAATGCTCATAATTATTTAAATTTATAAAGTTTGTTTGAATTGACTTCACCGTAAGTTTAGCATGAAGTGCTGATGAAATTGTCGCATTAAAATTCGCATCGAAATTCTTTTGAACTTTCAATTATCAGTATTTTGAAAAAAATAATGGCTTTAATTTCCTTACCCTCGGTTATAAATATCCTGAATCACCAATCCGGCCAGTGTGAACCCATAGATGGCCGTAATGTGGGCTACGGTTCCGTTAATCACGGCTTTCTGGCTGCACCATTCGTGATCGGCTAAATCCGGATCGCCTGGCGCATTTTTCAATTTGGGGCACAAGCATTTATCAGTACCACATGATGCTCCTGCGCCTTTGTTTTCAAGCAATTCTTCGCTGTAAATGCACATAAATTCCTTGGCCGGAAGGTCACCTTTGCGAATTTTTTTACGGACAATATGACCCAACGGACAACCTTTCACTTTCCAGAATTCGGCCACCCGTATTTTGGTCGGGTCGAGTTTGAGCGAAGCGCCCATCGACGAGAAGAAAACGGCTTTGGTGCGGGTTGCCTTGCGAATTAGGTCGATTTTGTTGCTTAAACTGTCGATGGCATCGATGATAAAATCGTACTGATCAAGCTCGAAGAAGTCGGAGCTTTCGGGTTCGTATATTTTCTGGAAAGTTTGAATTTCGGCTGAAGGATTAATTTCGAGTAGACGTTTTTTTAGCGCATCGGTTTTAACTTCACCAACAGTTAGCGTGGTGGCATGCAACTGCCGGTTGATGTTGGTAATGCACACCAGATCCGAATCAACAAGGGTTAGCTGACGAATTCCGCTTCGCACAAGGCTTTCGGCACACCAGCTCCCAACACCACCAATCCCGAAGATAATTACTTTCTTGGATGCAATCTTCTCCATCACTTCATGACCAAGCAATAACTCGGTACGTTGAAATATCCCCTTCTCTAAATTTGCCATCAGCTAAAACGTTTTGAATAGCAGTTGATTACCTGCTCTCTATTTTTAATGTTTGGTCGGCGAAAATACAAAAAATACGAAACAAGTGATCCACTGAATGGATGTCATTGATTTGATGCCAATAAAAATGTATTTTTCCGCAGATTTGATTGGAATCACCTTTTGTAAACTTATTGAAATCGGAATTGTTTTGGTTGGATCAATTAATTGCTTTAAATTCTTTAATATGAATAAATTAAAAGGATCAAATTTTATCGTTCTGCTTGTCGTTCTATTCGGGCTTACTTCATTTCAGCAAGATTCTAAAACCCTGAAAGAAGGTTTATGGAGAGGAGTTTATACTGTTCCGGATAACGAAATTCCTTTTTTGTTTGAAGTAAAGGACAATTCTGTTTTCCTGATTAATGGAGAAGACCGCTTTCAGGCTAAAAATATAACTTACCGAAGCGATTCGGTTTTTATTCCTTTTGATTTGTACGATGCCGTTTTGAAGTGCAAAATGGAAGGAAACCAACTTCAGGGTAAACTGGTTAAAACATCTGGGGGAAAGGTGGTAAGCGAAGTTCTGTTTAAAGCTGAATATGGTAACCCGAATCGGTTCCCGGTTAGCAACGAAAAACCTGAAATTTCATTGGCCGGAACTTGGGATATCAACATTGGTGAAGGCGCTGATGCCGAGAAAACGGTTGGAAATTTCAATCTTAATGGGTCAATACTTACAGGTTCGATCCTTACCACAACTGGCGATTATCGGTTTCTGGATGGTGTGGCTCACGGAAAAACATTCGAATTATCGGCTTTTGGCGGCTCGTCGCCTTATTTATTCAAAGGCGAATTTACCGACAACAATACTTTCAAGGGAGAATTTGTTACTTCTCGGAAAACAACCAAATTGGAAGGGAAGCGCAATGCCAAAGCTGCTTTGCCCGACGCTTATAACGTAACTTATCTGAAAGAGGGTTTTTCAACGGTTGCTTTCTCATTCCCGAATCTGGATGGGAAAAAAGTTTCGTTAACCGATGAAGCGTACAAAGGGAAAGTAGTGATTGTTACCATTTTGGGAAGTTGGTGCCCGAATTGCCTCGACGAAAATAAATTTTTATCCGGATGGTACAAAGAGAATAAGAACCGGGGAGTTGAGATTATTGGATTGGGTTTTGAACGGAAAAATGATTTTGAATCAGCCCAAAAATCGCTGACAGCACTGAAAAACCGGCTTGGTATTGATTATCA
Source organism: Prolixibacteraceae bacterium (assembly GCA_028683385.1). Taxonomy (GTDB): domain Bacteria; phylum Bacteroidota; class Bacteroidia; order Bacteroidales; family Prolixibacteraceae; genus Aquipluma. The sequence goes on from JAQUIJ010000006.1 coordinate 19,083, forward strand.
GATTCTTTTTGCCGGACAATCCGGAACTGAATCGGCATCGAAAGCGCTTCCGCAATTGAATGGTATTTCATCTTTTCCAACGACCATTTTTATCGACAGAAAAGGAAATGTTCGAAAAATACATTCCGGATTTAGCGGGCCTGCCACGGGTAAATTCTATGAAGAATTCAAAACTGAATTCAACGCTCTGATCGATGAATTAGTCGCTGAAAAATAAAACTTCAATTCCCAATCCATTGAGACATAAAAAAAGCAGAATCATTCGGTTCTGCTTTTTTTGTGAGTTTAAAACTTATTTCTTCAATTGATCTTCAATTTTTTGGTCAATCAAAACCTGATTTGAAACGGAGACATCGCGGGCGGTGAATAGTCCAAGTACCGGTTTGCCATCAGTAGCCGTAAAATTGCTTTTAATGTTGGCCGTTGGAACACTGAACAGTGAACCTGTTGAGCTTTGGTTAATCATCTGGAAATAAAAGTTGTATCCAAATTCAGAGATGGATGTTTGTTTCACCTTTACCTTGTCATTCAACTTCAATTTCCGGTCTTCAGGTTTATTTGTATCGTAGAAATCGGTATAAATTTCGAGCTTCGAAATGTAATTTCCATCCACAAATTCATCACTTGCAATGGCCATGCGGTCAGCGTCATGTATCAGTTTATCATTTAAATAGATGTCCCATTTGTAATAATTGCCCAATCCCTTTGGTTCTTTTCCGTACGTAAAAACTCCCAAAAAGCGCTTTTCGCCACGCTGCGAAGGCACAACCTGAATGGAATCAATCGGCTCAACTTTTGCCAGTTTGTCTTTAGCAGTCAGTGTCACACCTTCAGTTTGTATGGTCACTGTGTATTCACGACCTGTTACCCCCAAATATTCTTTACCATCCGGAACAAGGTATTGGCCTGCTTTTGCAGGGTTTTCAGTCAGGATAAGTTGGTTGGCAGGTGTCGCATTGTCTGAAATAGTTACAACTGCACCACTGATTCCGGGGTAAGTCACATCTTGATCAACTTTCAAGGTTTTATAAAGGAATACGGTGGGCTGGTCAACAGTTGTAATGCTGGCTTCAACACCAATCAGGTTCAGGTTTTCGTCACTCAGTTTTACATCAATTACATCTTCGCACGAAGTGAAAACAATGGATGAAATCAAGAATGAGATAAAAGTCAGGAAACCGAAGACCGGAGACCGGAGACCGAACACTGAACACTGAGACTGAACACTGAGACTCGTTTTACCTTTGATATTTTCTATGTAGTTTTTCATGGCTCTAAAAATTGAAATTGTAAGTGACTGATGGAATCATGCTTCCGATAATCGATAAACGGGTGGCTTCCGAAACATTCGGGTTATCCTCGTTTTGCCTGAAGGTTACTGAATAAGCATTTCGCCGTGCGTAAAGGTTGTAAATCGAGAAGTTGAGCGATTGCTTCACTTTTCGGTGATCGTTTTTCTTGAAATCATAGGTAAACGAAACATCGAGGCGATGATAATCAGGAATCCGGTTGCTATTTCTGGCGGCATAATAATACATGGTATTTCCCTGAACGTCGTATTTGGCAATCGGGTACGAAGTTGGATTTCCGGTTGCAAAAATCCAACTGGCAGAGAAATTCCAGCGTTTGCTTAGGTCATAATTGGTCACCAGCGAAACATTATGCGTGCGGTCGTAACTCGAAGGATAAGCCTCTCCTTCGTTAATTCCCGGTATTTTTCGCATCGATTTGGCTAAGGTGTAACTTACCCAGCCGGTTAGCCGACCTTCCTGCTTTTTGGCGTAAAGTTCCAATCCGTAGGCATAACCACTTCCGTGAAGCAACTCCGTTTCAAGGTTCTCTTTCAGAAACAGTTCGGCGCCGTCGACATAGTCGATTACATTTTTCATTTTTTTGTAATACACTTCGGCTGAAGTCTCAAACATGTTTTTGTTGAAATTCCTGAAATACCCTAATCCAACCTGATTCGCGATCAGCGGTTTGATGTAAGTACTGCTGGGCAGCCAAATGTCAAGCGGGGTAGGAGAGTTGGTATTCGAAATGAGGTGAAGGTTTTGAACCATCCGGTTGTACGATGCCTTGATCGAACTTTCCGGAGAAAGCATGTATTTCAATGCCAATCGTGGTTCCAGATTGTGATAAGCCGGAGGAACCAGTTTGCCTGATCCGTATTCGATTGTACCAATAACTTCTTTTTCGTTTGGCTTGTCGGGATGAAGATATTCTCTCACTTTTCCTTTGCCTATTTGTTGAAAATAGGAATATCTCAGGCCATATCTCATTGTTAACCGCGAACCGATGGATTGCTCGTTCGATAAGTACACCGAGTTGTCCAGCGCATTGTAATTGGCTAGTTTTAAGTCGGTGAAATACGATTTTTCGTTGGCATCAACCTGCCCAGGTTCAAAATGGTGGTAAATCATGTTTAACCCGAGGGTTAACTTATTTTTTGAATTCAGGTACCACGAAAAATCTTGTTTGAAATTGTAATCCCTGATTTGCGAAGTCCAGTCGAATTGATCGGCTCCTGAACCTGGTACTCCAAGGTTGTAGTTATATCGTGAAAAGATAAGCGATGTATTTGAAAATAATTTATCGGTAAACAAATGGTTCCAACGGACAGTGGAGGTCAAATTTCCCCATTTCATGTAAATCGATTCGCCAACTTTAAAATAATCGTCGCCAGTATAGGCTGAGAGATATAAGCGATTTTTGGCATTGATCTGGGCATTTGTTTTCAGGTTGAGGTCGTAGAAATAGAGCTGGTTTTCTTTTAAAGCTTCAAGGCCCACCATTCGTCCGAGGTAGTCGGCATAGGTACGGCGTCCCGAAACAATGAAACTCCATTTATCTTTGATGATCGGCGCTTCAACAGTCAGACGACTCGAAATGTTGCCAATTCCACCACTCATTCCCAGTTTTTGTGAGTTACCATCTTTCATCCGGATGTCGATTACTGAGGAGGCTTTTCCGCCATATTCGGCCGGGATTCCACCTTTGTATACCTGAACGTCGTTAATGGCATCGGAGTTAAAAACCGAGAAAAAACCGAGTAGATGTGAAGCATTGTAAACCGGCGCTTCATCCAGGATCATCAGGTTTTCGTCGGGGCCACCGCCGCGGACATAAAGTCCGGAACTGCCCTCTCCTCCATTCTGAATTCCGGGCAGCAGCGTGATGCTTTTAATGATGTCGATTTCGCCCATGAACGATGGCAACTTTTTGATCATTTTTACCTGAACTTTCTCCATGCTCATCTGGAGATTTTCCACGTTCCGGTTTTTCTTTTCGCCGGTGACCACCACTTCGTCAATTTGTTTCGTTTCCTCTTCAAGCATCAAATTGAATTGCTGGCTTGTATTGAGGTTGATCGACGGTGATTGGGTTTGGTAGCCGATAAAAGAAAAGCTGACCGAATAATTCCCCGGAGCCACCGAAATGGAATAAAATCCGTATGGGTTGGTTATCACACCGGTTTTTAGTTCCGGAAAATAAACCGTAGCACCAATCAGCGCTTCGCCGTTGGCTTTGTTTTTAAGATAGCCGCTTAAGGTTACAACACCGGCAATTTCGGCAATTGCTGGCATTGTAAGTACCCAAAGGAGCAAAAAGATACTGAACTGTTTCATTGTTTGGTTTTCTGTTTTCTGAACTTGTTATTGTTTTATAGACGAATGAGACGATGTGATATTTTAAAGTACATTTTTTGGAAGTTAATAAAAATGCTATTATCAACCATAGATTGACTTTTTCTGGAAAGGTTGCTTTCTACTCCGGAAAATTACTTCTGATGGTTGGTTTTAACTGTTTTTTAATGGCGCAACAAAGGAACGATCTTTATGCAAGGTTTGAGAAAATAAATCAGTGAATGCCAGATTTCAGTCGGCGAACGGCTGGTTTTTGTTCAACTGACCGGGATGACTTCAAGTCATCCATTTTGTTCGATTACGAAGCTTCTAAAAGCAAGTCAGGGCTTCACTTTGTAGTGAAACCCTGCCTGAAAAGTAAATCCAAAACTTTATTATTTGAAATCACCTTTAGTTTAAAAAAATAGATATTTTGCTATAGTTCTTTGAAGAGAAAGACTTCTCCTTCAGCATTAACCTGTACAACAATTTTCTTTGTATCTTTTGATAGTTCAACAAAATAGTTATCGGCATCGCTAAACTGAGTATTATAGAAATACATATCCGAGTCATTTGCTTCATTGTCATCAAAGAAAACAACTGTTCCGATTTTATAATCTTTATATTTTGCTTTGATCTCTTTTTGAGACTTTATTGGCAGATCTGCAAATGTTTTAAGCATGGTTGTTCCAACTAGTTTGGAATAGAAATCGTAATAGGCTTTCATTTCTTTTCCATCTTTGGTAAACACAGCCTCATCTAAATAAACAGCCCTTTTCCACTTTACATTCGGAACCTTGCCAAAATCGGCATAGAAGGCAGTTTTTGTCTGTTCAGATACTACATTACCCTCCAGCTTATGGAGCTCTTCCCTTTCCGTTTTTATAGCTTTTTTTTCAACTTTAATGTCCTTTTTCTCCGTCTTAATTTCCGTCTTAATTTCTTTTTTAACATCTTGAGCTGAAAGTTGTACAAATGCCAATGCGAACATGGCGGTCATCGATAAAACAGCTAACTTTTTCATGGCTTAATTTTTAATGTTAGTACTAAATAAATTTTTGATATCTGACAATTTAAATCTATAATAGTTTACTGACAGTCAGTATTTTAACAAAATTTAAACAGCGTAAACACAATTTAATACACGTGAAATAGAAAGGATAAAAACGATAGTTGTTTATGAAAGATTATTCAATGCTAGTATAAAAAAGTAAGGGCTTCACTTTGCAGCGAAACCCTTACCTCAATTTATATTTTTAAGATTAGAACAGCCTCCTGAATCCAATCACATCTTTTACTTCGTTCAATGTTTTTTGTGCCGATTCGCGGGCACGTTCGGCTCCCATTCGGGCAACTTTACCCAAATAAGCGTCATCCTTCAGGATTTCCAGAATGCGTTCTCGGATTGGCGAGGTAAAAGCAATTATGTCTTCCGCAAGCTGTTTTTTCAGGTCTCCGTAACGGATGCTGCAATCGTTGTAAGCCGCATCAAAATGGCTAACCACCTCAGGTGTTGAAACAATTTTCAGCAGGGTGAACAGGTTTTCTACGGCTTCAGCTTTTTTGCTGTTTGGCTCAAGCGGGCCAGCATCGGTTACTGCACGCATCACTTTTTTGCGGATGTCTTTCGGATCTTCAACCAGAAAGATGCCGTTTCCTTCCGATTTGCCCATTTTGCCGCTGCCATCCAGCCCCGGAACTTTAATCATGTCGCCGCCATCGAAGGTAAACGGCTGAGGCAATGGGAACAATTCGCAGTTGTACATGCGGTTGAAACGTCCGGCAAACTTGCGAGCCATTTCGAGGTTTTGCTCCTGATCTTTTCCGACCGGAACAAATTGTGCTTTATGAATAATGATGTCGGATGCCATTAAAACCGGGTAGGTAAGCAATCCGGCATTCACGTTTTCTGGATTTTTACGGGCCTTTTCTTTAAACGAAGTGGTACGTTCCAACTCGCCCAGGTAAGCATTCATATTCAGGAAAGCGTACAGTTCCGACACTTCAGGCACATCGCTCTGGATAAAAATGGTTGATTTTTCCGGATCGATTCCGCAAGCCAGGTATTCGGCCAACACCTGTTTTACGCCCGACTGTAAATTTATCGGGGTCGGATGCGTGGTGAGCGAATGAATATCGGCGATGAAAAAATAGCAGTTGTAATCTTCCTGCATTTTCAAAAAGCTACGCACAGCACCGAAATAATTTCCGAGGTGCAAATTTCCGGTTGGCCTAATGCCACTAACAACTATCTGTTTGGTCATGATTTTCAATTCAGTTCAATGGGCAGCAAAAATACACGAACTATTTTCAATTCACAAGAAATGTGGGAAAAGTTGCGGGTTTCACCCTTCGACAAACTCAGGGCAAGGGTTTTAAGTTCCAGGTTCACAAAAAATAACCACAGAGTTTCGCGGAGTTAACACAGAGTGACAGTGAGTTTTTTAGTTATATCTCTGTGTTAATCTGTGTTCTCTGTGGTTAACATTGTAGTTTTACAGCATCAGCAACCCATTCTCCCGCAGTTCCTTTATTGCAGGGCTGTTCCAGAAGAGCACGAAATCTTCTCCGGTATGCTGTTCGAAGCTTTTTTCGAGTTCGCCAAAGGTGGTTTGTGCCGGATTGTAAACTGAAAGCGCTGGAATTTGCTCAAATAACCATTCGCCTTCAGTCTGTTTCAACTGAATCACCAAATCGTGCTTTTTATTGCTGAAGGTGAGCTCGGCCATCTCGAAACTGTGGTTTTTCTTCTTTTTGGTATAAGTCCGAATCGATGGAACGCCGCCCAGCCAAACGATTTTGGCATTGGGGCTGGCCGGTTCGTAGGCCTGTTCGTCAATGGATTCCTGAATGTATTTGGGTGCAACTGTTGTTCGTGGCACTTTAAAATCGAACCAGTCCTGAAGCGGGAAATCGAAGCAAATGCCGTGCATGTAGTTGAATAGCGATTTTTTCAATCCTTCGCTGAATCGTTCGTGATCGGTTCCGGTTGGATCGGTGTGAACCAGATCGTTGTTGGCGAAAGTTCCGGGTTTTTTGTTTTCAATTTTCACTTTAAATTGTGCTGGGTTCAGGCCAACCGGACTGTGGGCCGTCATGGCAAACTGGTGCCAGAAGCCGGATTGAATGACTCCGGCTTCGAACAACTGACGGACCACTTCCAGCGAATCGATGGTTTCCTGCGCGGTTTGCGTCGGAAAACCGTACATTAGATAGGCATGAACCATGATTCCGGCACGAGTGAAATTGTCGGTAACCTTCGCAACTTTCGCAACACTCACGCCTTTGTTAATCATTCCCAGCAATCGGTCGGAAGCCACTTCCAATCCTCCGGAAACCGCGATACAGCCTGATTCTTTCAGGAGCAAACATAAATCGTACGTAAAACTTTTTTCGAAACGAATATTTGTCCACCAAACTACCGTGAGTTTGCGGCGAATGATTTCGAGAGCCAAAGCGCGCATCAAAGCTGGTGGCGCGGCTTCATCCACAAAATGAAACCCGATTTGCCCGTTTTGGCGAATCATTTCTTCAATGCGGTCGCACAAAAGCTGAACTGTATTGGGTTCGTAGCGGCGGATGTAGTCGAGCGAAGTGTCGCAAAAGGTGCAGCGACCCCAATAGCAGCCGTGCGCCAGTGTGAGTTTGTTCCAGCGGCCATCGCTCCAAAGGCGGTGCATCGGGTTCACAATTTCGATCACCGAAAGGTACCTGTCCAATTGAAAATCGGAATAATCCGAAGTGCCGATTTCAAACTGAGAAAAGTCATTCTGTTTGGAGCCGTTCAGGTAAACGACTTCTCCATTTTCAAGGGCAAAAGTCCGTTTCAAATCGGCTTTTTCGCGTTTCCCATCGAGGTGTTCAATCAGGTTGAGGATTGGCGCTTCACCATCGTCAAGTAAAATATAATCGAAGTATTCGAAAACGCGTGGATCGCTCAGTGAGCGTAGTTCGGTATTTGGGAAACCGCCGCCCATTGCGATTTTCAGTTCAGAATAATGCGTTTTGAGATACTGGGCGCACTTAAAAGCGCTGTATAAATTTCCGGGGAAAGGAACAGAAAATGCCACCAGGGTTGGATTGGAAAGTTCGATTTTCTCCTGAAGTAATTTCAGTAGAATGCGATCGATAAAACTTTCGGGCTTTTGCAGTTCGGCGTGCAATTCGTCGAAAGTTGCTGCTGATCTTCCCAAACGTTCAGCATAACGGCTAAATCCAAAATGCGGGTCGATGGCTTCCACAATCAAATCCGACAAATCTTCGAGGTAAAGTGTTGCCAGATGTTTGGCTTTGTCGCGGGTTCCCATCGTCCCGAAAGCCCATTCCAAATCTTCGGTTTGGGCAAAGCGCGAGGCTTCAGGCAAATAATTTCCTTCGCAAATTACATGAGCCAAAGTCACATTCTTTTCCTGCAAAAAAGCGATGACCTGATCAATGGTTTGAATGTAGCTTTCGCGCAGATTGAAAATGCGCTGACTGTTGGGCGAAAGTGGGGAGTCGGGAGCTCGAAGTCCGGAGAAAAGGGAAGTGAGTCCTTCAGATGAAAACAACTTCAGGATAACTTCAATTCCCAAATCACACTGAAACGAATCCATATTCTGCGTATTCAGAAACCCTTTCAGGTAGGCCGTTGCCGGATACGGCGTATTCAGTTGGGTAAACGGCGGTGTGATGAGAAGTACTTTTTGACTCACAATTCAAATTTTGTTTCAGGTAAAAGTACAATAAAAGATGTAATCTGATTGAATAGTCAGAGCTTCACTCAAAGAGAAGCCCTGACTAAGTATTTTACGCGTTTGCAATAAAGGGCGATTTCCTGAAATAAGTTTCGTTGGTAAGTTGAGCAACTAGAAAGTCTGCAATATTTCCTGCGCAGATCTTATTTCCAGGGCAATCTTCCAGATTTACGGCCAATTCGCCTGAAGTTTCTAAAAACTCAATGAAAGGAACCCGAACAAAAGTCCAATTTAGCTCACTTGCCGACAAAATAGAATATGCTTTTTGCCTGTCGGCATGAATTTCAGGAAAGTTAGCTTTCATCCATTCGGTGGCCAGACTGGTTTCTTTTCCTTTTTTGTCGAACGGCGTATCGATGTTTATCCCAGCCAGCGAAATAAAACGATTGATTCCCGATTTATTCATGGCTTCCAACACATTTGTTACAGACAGACTGGCTACAAGCGGCTCGCCTGGACGTTGTCCGACTGTACTGATTACAGCCTGACAACCTTGAACCAGATTACAGATATCTTCAGGATTGATGGCATCTCCTTTGATAATCTCGATTAACGAACTTTTGATTTGGAATTCTTCAGGTTTCCGGAGAAGTAGTTTGATTTGGAATCCCCGAGCGATTAATTTATTTACCAGATATTTACCAGTTCGGCCACCGCCGCCAAGAACTGCAATTTTTATTTCTTGTTTCATAATTCTTCTTTATAAATTTTTGACAATAATCGAACATTCGTTCCACTTTTTCGTGAAACAAAATCAGCAGAATGAATTTGGTCTGCTGCCTGAAATCAATATTTATAAAGAGAGTTTAATGGCGCAAAGCTACGATAAATATTTGCAGGAAGAACATTCTTAAATGGTCGAGAAGAATTTGGAGAGAAGGAGGCAAGAAACAACATCTTCTAAAATCTCGGAACTTTCCTAACTTTACCGGAAATCATTAAAAATCGCCCCATGAACGATGCTCTTTCCTTCGGACTTTTATGTTTTACCTCCTTCTTTACGCTGATCAATCCATTGAGTACCATGCCGGTTTTTATGACCATGACTGCCGGTTTGAGCGAAAAAGAACGAACCCATACTGCACGGAAAGCATCCATCGTTGCCTTGATTACCATCATCATTTTTGCACTGTCGGGTCAATTGCTCTTCAAGTTTTTCGGCATTTCGGTTAACAGCTTTCGGGTAGTTGGCGGCGTCATCTTTTTTATCATGGGCATGGATATGCTTCAGGCACGGCTCGGGCAGGTGAAAATTAAAGATTCGGAAGTAAAAACTTATGTGAATGACATTTCGGTGACGCCGCTGGCCATCCCGATGATTTGCGGTCCCGGCGCGATTACCAACTCTATCGTTCTGATGGAAGATGCCTCGACCCTGACCCGAAAGATTGTTCTTTTTGGTATGATATTATTGGTCATGTTCATCACCTACCTCGTCTTTTACAGCTCGTCGCGCATCCTGAAGTTACTCGGGCAAACCGGCATCAATGTAATGATGCGCCTGATGGGATTGATTGTCATGGTAATCGCCGTCGAGTTTTTTTTCAGCGGATTAAAACCCATTATTCTCGATATGATTAAAGGGTAACGCACCGATTCGTCCGGAATATTTTCTACTTTTGCAGCGATTTGGTTGACGATCTTCCTGTTTCGGAAGTGAGTCAAAAAAAGGGAATCCGGTGCAATACCGGAGCTGTACCCGCAGCTGTAAGCCTTTGTAAAAACTTTTTGTAATCCCTGCCACTGCCCCGAGCACTCGGGGCGGGAAGGCCGCAAAAAGCGAGGTGAGCCAGAAGACCTGCCAATTCGAAATCAATTTAAGTCGAATCTTCGGGAAAAAAGATCGGTGAGAGGGCAACTGCTGTTTCCATTTCATTTCTTCCGGAATAACATTTTTGTACAATGCAATTATTTTCGTCGTGGAGTGGCGGCAAAGACTGTATGTTAGCGCTTTACCGCATTCAGAAATCTAAAAATCATCAGGTTAAAGTTCTCCTGAACATGTGCGATGCCGATTCGGATTTTTCGCGTTCGCATGGAATTCATCAGGAGTTGGTAGTCCGGCAAGCTGAGGCGATGGGCATCGAACTGCTTCAACCGAAAACAGATCGGGCTGGTTATGAGCAGAATTTTAAAGCTGCCATCCTGAAACTGAAAGAACAGGGAATCACCGGCGGCGTGTTTGGTGATATTTACCTTTGGGAACATCGTCACTGGATTGAGCGGGTGTGCAACGAGTGTGGTATTGAAGCCATCTTCCCATTGTGGGACAATCCGGTTAACGAACTGGCTGCTGAAATTATCGACGAAGGTTTTAAAACCCTGACTGTTTCGGTGAATGCCAAACAACTGACCGAAGATTTTCTGGGGCAGGTGTACGATTCGGCATTCGTTGAAGAACTTTCGAAAATTGAAGGAGTTGATGTTTGTGCCGAGTTGGGCGAATTTCACACTTTTGTGTACGATGGGCCTAACTTTCATCATCCGGTTTCGTTTCAAAAAGGAGCCGTTAGTTTTCGCGACAACCATTGGTTTCTGGAGATAATCTAGTTTCAAATATGAAAAAATCACATCTTATCCTGATTGTGCTGCTGGTTTGCCAGTTGGCGGTTTCGGCGCAGCAAGCCAAACGCATCGTTTCGCTGGTTCCGTGGGTAACCAAAAGCATTTACCTGATGGGCGAACAAGATAAACTGGTGGGCTGTACCAGCTATTGCCCGGTTGAGGCTTCCGACAATATTCCGGTAGTGGCCTCGGCCATGAGCGTTAACATCGAAAAAACACTAACATTGCGGCCTGACGTTGTGATCGCGTCGTCGTTAATCAAACCTGAAACCATCGACAATCTGAAAAAGCTCGGACTGAAAGTCGTTTACCTGCCTTATCCGAAATCGTTTGAAGAAATATGTTCCTATTTTATTCAGGTTGGTGAGCTGATTGGAAAACCTGAAAAAGCGCGCGAAATTGTGTCTCAGCAAAGGGCGCGGTTGGCTAAACTAATCTCAAAAGTTCCTGTCGGGAAAAGTCCAAAAGAGTTCTTCCAAATTGGAGCCAAACCCTTATTTTGCGCGGTACCCAATACGTTTCAGGACGATTTTATTCGCTTTTCAGGAGGTAAAAATATCGCTTCGGGATTAAAAATGGGTGGCGTCACCCGCGAATTTGTGCTCACTCAAAATCCTGATGTTATTTTTATCGTGACGATGGGAATTGTGGCGGAGGAAGAAAAAGATACCTGGATGGGCTATTCGGTGCTTTCAGCCAGCAAGGAGAAGAAAATTTTTGTTCTCGATGCCGATAAAACCTGCAGCCCGACTCCTGTTTTGTTTCTGGATGCGCTGGAGGAAATCATCAAACTGATTTATGAGTAAAAGTTTCTTGTCTCATGATTAACGGACATGGCGACGACAGTCATTGCCTGAAAGTACCAATTAGGGCTGACTTCAGTTCAAACGTTTGGTTCGAAGGTCCTCCTCCTGAACTAATTTGTCATTTACAACAAAACCTGCATTTGATTGGGAATTACCCCGAACCTGATGCGGCTGGTTTTTGCCAGGGAATTGCAAATTTTCATGAGGTAAATTCGGAACAGGTGTTGGCTTTTAACGGCTCGGTCGAGGCATTTTATACGGTTGCCTTGGCTTTTCGGAAGGCAGTTTCGGCCATTCTTTATCCGGCTTTTTCGGAGTACGGGGATGCCTGTCGGTTGCATCGGCATGTTCCTTCATTTTTCAGGAGCGATGAAGCGAAACAAGCCCTAAATTCGGGAGCAAACCTGTTTTGGATTGGGAACCCGAACAATCCTGATGGACATATTTTCAGTTTTCGGGAAATTGAGCAATGGCTAAACAGATTTCCAAATACCATTTTTGTAATTGATGAGGCTTATGCCGCGTTTATTCTCGATTTTCAGTCGGTCATTCCGTTGACCCAAAAATATCCGAACCTGATTATCATCCGTTCGCTCACGAAATGCTGTGCGATTCCGGGTTTGCGATTGGGGTATGTGGTCACTTCGGCGAAACTGTCAAAACGGCTTCGGAAGTTTCAGCAACCTTGGTCGGTAAATGCCTTGGCACAGGAAGCCGGCAAATTCCTGATGGAACATTTGAAAGTTCACTCTTTTGATGCTCAGTCGATTCAGCAATTGTCGATGAACCTTCAACAATCGATTGGTGAAATTTCCGGATTTAAAGTGATTCCTGCCCAAACTCCATATTTTCTGGTTGAGATGCAATCGGGAACGGCTGCTGAACTGAAAGAATTCCTGGTTCAGAAACACGGCATCCTGATTCGTGATGCTTCAAATTTCAGGGGATTGAACGAACGCTATTTCAGGGTTTGTACGCGGAACAACAGCGACAATCAGTTATTGATTGAAGGTTTGAAAAACTTTAAGTAATTGAGATGACGCCCGAACAATTGATTATTATCCCACTTCTAATTGGCTTTTTGTTCGATTGCTTGTTGGGTGATCCGCTTTGGCTGCCGCATCCTATCAGGCTTTTCGGCAACTCCATCTATTTTTTTACTGAAAAACTAAATTCAGGAAGATACCGGAAAGCGAAAGGCGCTGCGATGGCAGTTGGATTAATTGCCGTTACTTTTGGCACGGTTTGGCTGATGCTCCATCTGGCTAAATCTATTGAGCTATTATACATTGGGTTAGCCAGTTTGGGTGTTTTTTATGGTTTGGCCAACCGAAGCCTGATTCAGGAATCGTACAAGGTAATGAAAGCTTTGCAAGGGGAAGGACTGGGGGCAGGACGAAAACAACTAAGTTACATTGTTGGCCGTGAAACCAGTAACCTAAACGAGCAACAAATACGCACAGCGGTACTCGAAACACTGGCCGAAAACCTGAGCGACGGGGTAATTGCACCGCTGTTTTTCTATGCGCTGGGCGGCGTTCCGGCTATGCTGACCTATAAAATGGCCAACACGCTCGATTCCATGATTGGCTATAAAAACGAACGTTTCAGGCAGTTTGGATGGTTTGCCGCGCGGTTCGACGATGTGATCAATTTCATTCCGGCACGAATTACTGCCTTGCTAATGGTTGTTCTCAGTTTTAGCTGGCGCGGACTGGCGTATATTTTCCGCTACGGACATCGGCACAGTAGCCCCAATGCCGGATACCCCGAAGCTGCGCTGGCCGGAATCCTGAATTGCCGGTTTGGCGGCCCGAATGTGTATCACGGCATTTTAGTCGAAAAACCATACATTGGAAAGAACGTCAGGGAAATTACGAACCGCGATTTTTACAAGACCTGCGTTCTGAATTTCTTCACTTGTTTGGTGATGATTGGATTGATTTGCTTAATCGAAATGATTTAGCACCACAGATAACACAGATTTTCACAGATTCGATTCCTTTTTACTTCCTTAATATGTAATAATTTACACTGCAATTGTGGCTTGTTTCAGGCAAAAATTGTTTTTTATCTGTGTTTGTCTGTATAATCGGTGGTAAATAATTTCTACTTTTGCCTTCGGAAATGGTTCCAGAGTTGGTTAACAAGCCAACAAGGAATAATAGGGAATCCGGTGTAAAACCGGAGCTGTACCCGCAGCTGTAAGCCTTAATTCAAACTTTTTGAAACTCCTGCCACTGTCCCGAGTACTCGGGATGGGAAGGCCTCAAAAAGCAAGGTGAGCCAGAAGACCTGCCAATTCCACGCACGTTAATCATAGCTTTCGGGATAAAAGCAATGGGGTGATCGTTTTCATCTAATTTATCCATTTGTTCCTTTTTTTGTCAGCCCGGGATGTATCGGGGAACATGCTGAAAGTTTATGGTCGACATTTTTTAATGTTTAACCATAAAAAATTGTTATGAATTTTAAACAAATGACCTTTGTTTGCATGGGATTGTTCTGCTCGTTAGGCGCAGCAGCCGACCTGCTCGACTCAACCAAAGTGTATCCAATCCAGGAAGTTACCGTTCATGCATCGCGCATGGAACGCAAACTAAAAGACCTTCCGCAAAAAGTTGAGATTGTTTCGCAAAGCCTCATCAAATCGCTGCCGTGCGAAAATCTGGCCGAAGTGCTTAAGCGCACCACGAACCTCGACATCGTTCAGTACCCCGGATTATCTGCTGCCGTTGGAATGCGCGGTTTTTCTCCAAGCGCCCACTCGCGCAGTTACACCTTGTTGCTCATCGACGGAAAGCCTGCCGGAACAACTAACCTGGCAACCATCGATCTCAACAATGTGGAACAAATCGAAATTGTTAAGGGTTCGTATTCGGTGCTTTACGGCTCGGATGCGATGGGCGGCGTGGTCAACATCATTACCAAAAAAGGTGGTGCAGTTCCTGAAGGGCACGTTTCGGTTGAATCCGGAAGTTTTGGTTACCGCAAATTTTCAGGAAATTTCACCGGAAATTCAGGAACGAAATTTACTTATGGCTTGGGATACAGCCGTCAGGAACAAACCAAAGATTACCGCATCGGACAGAAAAACCTGCTAAAAATTTCGGACGTTGATAAGCTGATTCTCGATAAAGCTTCGTATGGCGATGCAATGGACAACTCGCAGTACGAGCTGAATGCGGCCAATGCGTTTGTGAATTACGACATCAGCAAGCAGTGGAAAATTAGTGCTGAGGGCGCCTACACTTTTGCTTACGATGTGGAAACTGCCGGAAATTACTGGGGAACCTACGGACAAAGCAAGAAGGATGTGAACCGCCTGAATTTGTATGTGACGCTGGAACAAAACAACGCAAAAAATCATTTCCGCTTTAGCCCGTATTACACCAACGACCAGAATCCAAATTATTCAGACAACACCGACAAGGGCTTTATAAGCTTTAAAAGTACAGTAAAAGAATCGGGTTATCAGCTTCAGGATAATTACAAATTGGGTAATTTTGATGTGCTAGTAGGAACCGACCTGAAAGTTTACGACTATGTGTCGAACCGTTTTTCGGCCATCGGTACACCTGCCGATCCGTACAAGCCAAACAATAAATTCACCAATGTGGCTGCATTCACGCAACTGGCTTATTCGGTGAAAAACCTGAACTTGAATGTAGGAGTTCGTTACGATCGTTTCACGTACCACATCGATGCCAACGACGGGTTGAAAGCCCCGGAAGCCAATGCCGATTACAACACAGTGAATCCATCGGTGGGTGCACAGTACCAGTTCCTGAAAAATTTCAAGGCTCACAGTTCTTTCGGAACTGCATTTTCGGTTCCGGATGCCTTTAAAGTGGCCGGAAAATATACTGTTTCAGGGAAATCGTACGTTGGAAATCCTGACCTTGACCCGGAGAAATCGCGCACAACCGACTTTGGTATCGGCTATTCGTCAGAAAAAAACAGCCTGAGACTGGATGTTTCGTACTTCCAGACTTTGCACGACCATAAAATTGTGGAAGAAAAACTGGCGTCGGGCGAATACACATATGCCAATGCCAACAAATCGACAATGAAAGGAATTGAGGCCATGTCGTCGTATAACCTTGGACAATTATTTGGTCACCCGTTTGAACTGGAAGCGTATGCCAACTTCACCTGGATCCTGAAAAACGAATTTTCGCAGTTGGTTGGCACCGAGATGCTGACCCGCGACATGCAATATGTACGGAAAGCCAATGGGAACTTCGGACTGAATTACCGGCACGATAAAATCAACATGCGCCTGAATAGCCGGTTCATCGGTTCGCGTCTCGAAAAAGATTCGTTCAGCTCCATCCGTACAGGAATTACTTCGGCAAATTTTTACACGAAAGGCGGATATGTGGCTTCGGATAAAATTCTACAGCATCCTGAATATTTGCTGTTCGATTATTCGATTGGCTACGCATTCAGCGAAAAGGTAAATTTTGGCATTACGGTTTCGAACCTGTTGGATGAAAATTATTCGGAAAAAGATGGCTATAACATGCCCGGACGAAGCATTGTTGCCAAGTTGGGTTATACGTTTTAAGAAAATTATCATATTGAGCAGGTGAGTCCGAGTCAACTGCTCAATAAACTAAACAAAATGAGAAGAACATTAATTATTTCACTGATCATCTTTGCCTTTTCGTTTATGGGACAGGCCAAAGAGAAAAATCCAGTAGCATCGAAACCCATTGTGGTAGAGATTGATTTTGGAAGTGGACACGAAGTCAAACGTGTTGAAGTTGCCTGCGACAAAACCATTACCGCATTGGAGGCGCTTCAAAAAGCAGCCGAAGTTAAAACTCATCCGGTAGGGCAATACGTTTTTGTAACGGAGATCGACAATGTTGCCGCCGAGCGGGGAAAAATGGCCTGGTACTACAAGGTGAACGGCGAAAAACCAAAGCTGGCCATTGAACAACGCTTAAAACCCGGAGACACGGTGAATTGGCGTTTTGTAGAGGATGTTTGCTCTGGCAAGGTTGACGGAACAAAGAAATAAAAGATAAGAAAACTGAAAATGCGAGAGTGAGCGGGTGACTTCGAGTCACCCGCTCACTTAATAAACAACAAAATATGGCTCAAATCACATTCATTACCGGGGGCGCCCGTTCAGGAAAAAGCAATTACGCGCAAAAACTGGCTGAATCGTCAAGCCCGAATCCGGTTTATCTGGCAACCGCCAGGGTGTGGGATGAAGATTTTCGGCTTCGCATCGAACGGCACCAAAACGATCGTGGACCGCACTGGATCAACATCGAAGAAGAAAAGCAACTTTCGGCTTGCACGGTTGAAGGCCAAACTGTTTTGCTCGACTGCATTACTCTGTGGCTGACCAATATTTTTTTCGACAATCAGTTCGAATTGGAACGTTCGCTTGAAGAAGCCAAAGCCGAATGGAACCGTTTTGTTCAGAAGGATATGAGCCTGATTGTGGTGAGCAATGAGTTGGGAATGGGCGTTCATCCGATAGAAGAATCGGCACGAAAATTTGCCGACCTGCAAGGTTGGATGAACCAACACATCGCCCAACAAGCCAGCGAGGTTTTCCTGATGATCTCGGGAATTCCGGTGAAAATTAAGTGATCAGTTGGCAGAAATTTGAACCACATAGGACACAGAGAAACAAATAAAATACCCTGAAAGGGTTAAATATCAATAACCCGGGGTAAACGACGAAGGAGTGCCACCCCGGGAAATGAAGAAAAAAGATTTCCGTCCGTGCGATGAAGATTAGAGAGGAGAGAATCATCTTTCGGACGGAAGGGCGAGAACATATTGGGTTATTCACGGATTCACTTTGTGTGAAACCCTGACTACAACCGACAACTTTGACAACAATTACAACAATAATAACATTTTATCCATCAACCCATGACTTTAAAAGAACAACTCAAGCACAAAATCGATTTCAAAACCAAACCGCTGGGTGCGCTTGGATTACTCGAAAGCCTTGCCCTACAGGTTGGCCAGATCCAGAACACGCTGACTCCGGAGTTAAAAAAGCCAACTATTTTGGTGTTTGCTGCCGATCACGGTTTGGCCGACGAAGGCGTGAGCCCTTACCCGAAAGAAGTAACCTGGCAAATGGTGATGAATTTTGTGGCCGGAGGCGCTGCCATCAATGTGTTTTGTCGCCAGAACGGCATCAACCTTAAAGTGGTGGATGCCGGTGTCGATTTCGATTTTCCGGCTGATGCGCCAATTGTCAATGCGAAAGTGGCTCGCGGATCCCGTAACATGCGCTATGAACCGGCCATGACTTCCGAAGAATGTTCTTTTGCCGTTCAAAAAGGTCGCGAACTGGTCAAACAGGAAGCAGCGAACGGTTGCAACATCGTTGGTTTTGGCGAAATGGGTATTGGCAACACGTCTGCTTCTTCGCTCCTGATGCACCGCTTCCTGAACATCCCGATTGAAGAATGTACCGGCGCCGGAACGGGTTCGCACGGCGAACAGTTGACTCGTAAAATGCAAATCCTGAAAGAAGTATCGGAAAAATACGATCCGAAAACGCCCGAAGAGACTTTGACTACTTTTGGCGGTCTGGAAATTGCCATGATGGTTGGTTCCATGCTCGAAGCCCGCGAACAAGGCATGATTCTGCTGATCGATGGTTTTATTGCCACTGCGGCGGCATTGACAGCTATTTGTATGAATCCTGAAGTACGTGATAATTGCGTATTTTGCCATTCGTCAGACGAGCGCGGGCATAAGCAGATGCTCGAACAGTTGGATGCACGGCCAATGCTTCATCTCGATTTGCGGTTGGGCGAAGGAACCGGAGCTGCATTGGCATTGCCTTTGGTGCAGGCAGCCGTCAATTTCCTGAACGAAATGTCGAGCTTCGAATCAGCCGGAGTGGCGAATAAAGAGTAAAAATAAGACCTAACAGGTTTTTAAAACCTGTTAGGTCTCAAACTTATATTATGCGAAAACAACTGCACATATTTCTGAATGCCATCATGTTTTATTCGCGCATTCCGGTGCCAAAAAACCTGCCGTATTCCGACGAAATGCTGAACCGCTCAACGCGGTATTTCCCTTTCATTGGCTGGATTATAGGTGGGATTGGCGCCACAGTTTTTTATGGGTTGCAGTTTGTTCTTCCTCCTGAATTGGCTATTCTGTTGAGTATGCTGGCTACCATTTTTGTCACCGGAGCTTTTCACGAGGACGGTTTTGCCGATTTTTGCGATGGCTTTGGTGGCGGTTACACCCGCGAGCGTATTCTCACCATCATGAAAGACAGCCGCATTGGCACTTATGGAAGTATCGGCCTGATTGGTATGCTGGCCACCAAATTTATGAGTTTGCATGCCATCGATGTCGCCCAAATTCCGGTAATTCTTTTGGCCGGACATTCGCTTAGCCGGTTGATGCCCATTCTGGTCATTTATACTTCGGAATATTCGCGCGAAGATGCCACCAGCAAAACCAAGCCGATTGGCAAAAAAGGCAAAGGGTTCGATTTTTTGCTGGCACTGATCTTTGGTACTTTATTGTTGGTTTTCATTCCAATTTCATATTCGCTGATTATTTTGCCAGCGCTTTTGTTTACCACATTCGTTTTCAGGCGATACATCACCAGCAAATTGGGTGGCTACACCGGCGACTGCCTGGGCGCTTTGCAGCAAATGGCCGAAGTGGAATTTTACCTCGGGTTTGTCATCTTTCAAACACTTCAGGCATGAAACTTACTTTGGTCCGACATACTTCGGTTGATGTGCCCAAAGGCATTTGCTACGGAATAACCGATGTTTCTCTGGCTTCGTCGTTCTCCGAGGAATTGAAAAAAGTCAGACAAAAACTGGTTTATAAGAAGTTCGACGTAGTATATTCCAGTCCTTTGACGCGGTGTACCAGTCTTGCTAGAGAAATAATTTCTGATCAGCCAATTCAAACCGATAGCCGTTTGATGGAACTCGACTTTGGGGATTGGGAAATGGCAACCTGGAAGTCTATCTATGAATCGGAGGCTGGGAAAGAATGGTTTTCCAATTACGTCAACGTCCGTTGCCCAGGTGGGGAATCGTTTATCGACCTTATTAATCGTGGGGAATCGTTTCTCAACGAGCTGAAAAGTAGAAACTTACAAAATGCAGCAATTTTTACCCACGCCGGAATCATTCGCGCGATGATGTGCCTGCTTCAGGATAAAACTCCGGAAGAAGCTTTTAGCACACCATTCGAGTATGGCCAGATCATCACTTTTAATCTTGAAAACGAATGAATATTGAATTTGACATTCCGGAATTCGACACGGAATTGAGACCGCTTTTACAACACAAACTCGATAATAAAGCCAAGCCGGTTGGGTCGCTTGGGAAACTGGAAACGCTGGCTTTGCAGATTGGATTGATTCAAAACTCACTTTCTCCGGAATTGAAAAATCCGGTGATGCTTACCGTTGCAGCCGATCACGGAATTACAGCCGAAGGTGTGAGTGCCTGTCCGGTTGAAATTACATGGCAGCAGGTGCTTAATTTTCTGGCTGGCGGCGGTGGAATTGGCTTGCTTTCGCGCGTTTACGGAATGGACTTGTGGGTGGTTGACGCCGGTGTTAATTACCAGTTTGAACCTCATCCGAAACTGATTGATGCCAAGGTCGCTTTTGGCTCCGAAAACTTCAGATATCAGCCGGCCATGGGAATAGAAAACTGCACGAAAGCGTTTAACAATGGGAGGGAAATTGTAAGGAAGTTAGCCGGGCAAGGAACCAATGTGATTGGTTTTGGCGAAATGGGTATTGGGAACACAACCCCGGCATCGGCGCTGATGTCGATTATTTGCAGATTGCCGGTTGAAGAATGCGTTGGGCCTGGAGCCGGATTAAACAGCGAAGGCGTTCAGCATAAAGCAAAAGTTATTCAGGATGCTATTGACAAACAGGGAATTTCCGACTCGGTATTCGAAAACCTGGCGCGGTTTGGCGGATACGAAATAGCGACCATTGCTGGTGGGATGATTGAAGCCGCCTGCAATCGCATGGTGATTCTGGTTGATGGGTTCATCACGACTTCGGCTTTGCTGGTAGCCCAGGAAATGGATCGTCGGGTGCTGGATTATTGCATTTTCTCGCACGAGTCAGACGAACAGGGACACCGGAAAATGCTTCGGCACATGAATGCTTCGGCTGTCCTGAAATTGGGTTTGCGCCTCGGAGAAGGAACGGGAGCCGCCATTGCTTATTCCGTGCTGAAAGGCGCAGTGGCTGTGCTTTCGGAAATGACTTCGTTTGAAGAAGCTCAGGTGATCAATACCAGTCATATTAGGTTTGAGAGTGCCTAAAGTCACGTCGAGGCTGTATCAAAAGTGATTATGTTTTTTCAAAAACTTACAATTTGAAAGTACCGACACTGTTAAAACCCCTAAATCCCCTGAAGGGGACTTCAAAGCCGCCCCTTCAGGGGAGGTTTGCCTGCCAGCCGCAGGCAGGGAGGGGTGAACTGAAGGTGAACTTACAATTTGAAAGTTGCATTTGTGAAATTTTGACTTTTGATACAACCTCCTGACAACAGAAAAGATGCTGAAACAAGTTCAGCATGACGAGTAATCAATAATTTGTTAGTCATTATTCAAAATGAAACAAAAACTTCGTCCAATCATGTTTGTCGGAACCGGTTCCGATGTGGGGAAAAGCATCATCAATGCCGGATTCTGCCGCATTTTTAAGCAGGATGGCTATTCGCCCGCACCGTTTAAGGCGCAAAACATGTCGCTTAATTCGTTTGCGGGCATCGACGGGCTGGAGCTTGGCCGTGCTCAGGCTGTTCAGGCCGAAGCCTGCGGCATTGAACCGCTAAGCGAAATGAATCCCATTTTGCTGAAGCCAACCAGCAATCAAAATGCACAGGTGGTTTTGAACGGAAAACCCATGGGAAACCAGTCGGCCAAAGAATATTTCCTGGGAACCGATCGCGATGCCCTTTTTGCCGAGGCGATGAATGCCTACAAAAAACTGGCTGATCAATACAATCCGATGGTGATTGAGGGTGCCGGAAGCATTTCGGAAATCAACCTGCGTGAGAAAGACATCGTGAACATGCGGGTTGCACTTGCTGTAGATGCTGCCGTTATTTTGGTGGCCGATATTGATCGTGGAGGCGTGTTTGGCAGCGTTTACGGAACATTGGAACTGCTTCCTCCCGAAGAACGCGCTTTGGTGAAAGGCATTCTGATCAACAAATTCAGGGGCGATATTGATCTTTTTGCGGAAGGAAGGAAAATACTGGAAAACATCACCGGAGTGCCTGTTGTGGGCGTGGTTCCGTATTATCACGACATTCATGTGGACGACGAAGACTCGGTAGTGATCGACCACAAATCAGGAAAAACACGCGATGGATTGGTCAATGTGGCGGTGGTTTTACTTCGGCACATGTCGAATTTCACCGACTTTAATGTGCTGGAACGTGTTCCTGAAATCAACCTGTTTTATACTGCCAATCCCGAAGAAATTGAAAGGGCTGACGTAGTGATTATTCCAGGATCAAAAAATACAATGGGTGATTTGGCTTATTTGCGTCGAACCGGACTCGCAAAGGCGATTCTGAATAGTCAGCAAAAAGGAAATGCGGTTTATGGCATTTGTGGCGGCTACCAGATGATGGGAACAGAAATCCATGATCCGCAGCATGTTGAAGGCGAAATTGATTTTATGCCGGGGCTCGGGCTTTTACCTGTTGTTACTACGCTCATGGGCGAAAAGCGAACGGTGCAAAGCGAATTCACTTTCAGAAATGAAACGGGTTTGTGTAAAGGATACGAAATACACATGGGACAAACCGAGTTGCTCGATGGTTTGCCGCTGGCAAGTCTAAGCGACGGATCGAAAGACGGCTGTTTCCTGAGCGAGAAAACCTGGGGAACATATCTGCACGGCATTTTCGATAACTTGCCTGTCATTCAGTCTGTCCTGAAAAGCTGCGGAAAAGAAACCCGGCTTCGGGAATTTAACTTTCAGGAATACAAAAACGGGCAGTACGATAAGTTAGCCGACCACATTCGCAAAAGCTGCGATATGGAATATGTCTATAAAATAATGAATTATAACCACATAGAACACAATAGATTTTAAACTTACAAATCCTTCGGATTTAAAAATTACTCTATGTGACCTATGTGGTTCAAAAATTAAAATATGAAAACAGGATTAATACACATTTATACAGGAGAAGGAAAAGGTAAAACCACTGCTGCGGTTGGGCTGGCGGTTCGTGCATTGGGTCACGGAATGACTGTTTGCTATGCTCATTTCAATAAGCGGCCTGAATTGTATGGTTACCACGAAATTCAGAGTTTGCAGAAATTGGGCGCCACAATCCTCGGATTTACCGAAGGGCATTGGTCGTTTAACCCAAAAGTTACCCGCGAGAGTAGCCGCGAAGATGTTAAAAACGGACTGATTCAACTGACCGGGTTTATCCAGGGGAAAACACCCGATTTGCTGATCTTAGATGAGATTCTGATTTCGGTGCGCGATGGCGTTTTGGCTGAAGACGAATTGCTCGAATTTATTGCACAAAAACCAGCTAAGCTCGAACTGGTATTGACTGGTCGTGGCGCCACTGATGGACTGATTGAGGTAGCCGATTACGTGAGCAACATTCAAAAAGTAAAGCATCCGTTCGACCGAAAAATTTACAGCCGCGAAGGAATTGAGTTTTAATTGGGTGACTTAAATAGACCGGAACAATCAAAAAATGTTGAGATTCTGGCCCAAAGTAGTATCGAATGGTTACGAATGACTAATTTTGACCGATTTTAAACCGAAAATAACAGCACCGTGTGATTGAAATGCAACAAAAATACCTTCGGTGGGCTTTTTATTTAGCCGGATTATTGATCCTGCTTGTCGCTTCCGTGGTTTTATCGCTGTCGGTTGGCGAGATGAATCTTGGATTCATGGACATTTTCAGTATTCTCGGGAAAGGACATGAAAGCATGGAATACACCATTCTGAGCCAGATTCGTATCCCTCGGGTTTTGCTCGGAGTTGCGGTTGGTGGCGCGCTCAGCCTTTCAGGAATTTTGTTGCAGGGTGTTTACCGCAATCCGCTGGTTGAACCTTATACGCTGGGCATTTCGGGAGGAGCATCGCTGGGCGTGGCTTTTGTGATTGTGTTTGGCCTGCATCAATTGGTAGGCTCGTTTATGTTGCCATTGGCCGGTTTTGCAGGTTCGTTCCTGATTATTTTTCTGGTTTACACCATCAGCTCCCGCAGTGGCCGTATCAACATTCAAAGCATGCTGCTTACCGGGGTAATGATCAGTTTTATTGCCTCGTCGTCGATGATGCTTTTGATGGCTACCACCAGCTCTGAAAACCTGCACGGAATTATTTTCTGGATCATGGGTTCGCTCGATGAACCTGACATGTCGCTGATATACATTACACTGATCATTTCGGTTTGTGCGCTTGTTGTTTCATATTTGTTTGTTCAACCGCTCAATGCGCTACGGCTGGGTGAAGAAAAGGCCAAACACCTCGGAATTAATACCGATTTGTCGATCAAGCTCCTGTTTTTGCTGGCGTCGCTACTGGCAGGAGTTTCAGTAGCAGTGGCAGGGGTCATTGGTTTTGTAGGATTGATCATTCCCCACCTGATGCGCCTTTTGGTCGGTTCCGACTACCGTATTTTGCTGGTCAGTTCCTTTTTGTCGGGCTCTATTTTTCTGGTACTTTCGGATGTGATTGCCCGCACCATTATATCACCCAATGAGCTTCCCATAGGTGTGATCACCGGAATCGTCGGTGGAATTGCATTTTTGCTGATGATCAGCCGTTCGTCGTACCGTTCACTCAATAAAAACCGATGAGCAACATTCTGAACATACAGAACCTGTGTTGCGGGTATCCTAAATTTCAATTGTCGGATATCAACATCGACATCCCCAAAGGTTCATTCTCCGGAATTATCGGGCCAAATGGTTCGGGAAAAACCACGCTCTTCCGCGCCATTACCGGAACGCTTGGCCTGAAATCAGGAAAAATATTGCTTTCGGATAAAAATCTGAAGTCGTTTTCATTGCGTGATCGGGCGCAAAACATTGCCATTGTTAGCCAGTTTATCGAAGCGGGTGACATGACTGTAGAAGATTATGTGCTGATGGGGCGTATTCCGTACCACAGCCGGTTCAATTTTTTCGAGACCGACGAGGATTTTGAGATTGCCCGAAACTACATGGAAATGACTGATACCTGGCGTTTCAAGGATCAATTGATGTCGGAGCTGAGCGGCGGCGAACAGCAGTTGGCCGGGATAGCTCGTGCCTTGACACAGCAGCCACAACTGCTTTTGCTCGACGAACCTACCTCGCACCTCGACATCACACATCAGGTTCACATCCTGAATGTGTTGCAGCAACTTAATCAGGAAATGGGGCTATCGGTTTTGATGGTTATTCACGACCTGAACCTGGCTTCGGAATATTGCGACTGGCTGATTCTGGTTAATCAGGGTAAAATACATACGCAGGGCTCTCCGGAAGAAGTTCTCACTTTCCAAAATATCGAAGATGTTTATCAAACCGTGGTTGTTACCCAAAATAACCCACTTTCCGGGAAACCCGCCATTTTTCTGGCATCGCAAAAGGTGCTGAAAGAAATTCAGGAGAAATTGGCTGGCAATCAGAAATTCTGATTTTGTGACCGAGCTTTGCTCTAAAAGCCGTAAATTCACCAAACTTTAAAACTCACCCAATGAATCCTTTGATTGATAATTTTGTGAGCTCAAAACGTATCGCAGTGGTCGGCATGTCGCGTTCAGGTAAGAAATTTGGCAACATGGCTGCAAAAGAGTTGAAAACAAAAGGCTATGAAATTTTTCCGATTCACCCGGAAGCCCTTGAAATTGAAGGAATGAACTGTTTCCCTAACCTTAAAAGTTTAAGTGGAAAGGTGGATGGTGTATGGATTTCTATTCCGCCTAAAAATGTTTCTTCGGTTTTGGAAGAAGCTGCTCTTATTGGCCTGAAAAATATTTGGTTGCAACAAGGCGCCTGGTCAAAAGAAGTTCAGCAGACGATTGACCAATTGAATCTGTCGGTTGTCTCTAAAAAATGTATCCTGATGTATGCTCCGCCAGTGAAGTCGGTTCATAAGTTTCACCGGACAATCGTTGGTATTTTTGGTAAGTTGTAGCTCATTCCTAAATTCAGGATTAATGGCTGATATTAAAATTCCTATAACAAAATTATACAATGGAGTAGGGATGCCCTGGCTTGGACTTGGCGTTCACCGTGCTGGCGTTGGTTCAGAGGTTGTGGCAGCTATCCAATGTGCGCTTCAGGCTGGCTACCGAAGTATCGATACCGCAACCTACTACCAAAACGAACATCGTGTTGGCGAAGCTGTTGTCAAAAGTGGTATCCCGCGCGAAGATATTTTCCTGACCACTAAAGTCTGGAATACCGATCAGGGATATCATTCAACGATAAGCGCTTTTGAGGCGAGTCTCGAAAAGCTACAAACCAGTTACCTCGATCTGTATCTGATTCATTGGCCGCAAAGCAAACTCACTTTCGAAACCTGGAAGGCGATGGAAGAGCTATACGAAAAAGGTAAAATCCGCGCCATTGGCGTATGTAATTTTCTTATTCCGCATCTGAAACGGCTAATGGAAAGTTCGCGGATAAAGCCGATGGTTAACCAGTTCGAGTTTCATCCGCAGTTGGTTCAGCCCGAATTACTTCAATTTTGCAAAGACAATCGGATTCAGCCTGAAGCCTGGCGACCAATTATGAAAGGTAGGGTGAATGAAATTGAATTCCTTCAGGAATTATCAGATAAATACCAGAAAACGCCTGTTCAAATTGTTTTGAGATGGGACATTCAGAAAGGAGTGGTGACTATTCCCAAATCGGTTACACCTGAGCGAATTACAAGCAATGCCGACATTTTCGATTTTGAGCTTTCGGCTGATGATTTGGCCCGAATTGATAAATTGGATAAAAATGTAAGGCTGGGCCGAGATCCAAACGCCCATCATTTCTGATTATGACTAAATATTCCGTAAAGTTATCAGCCAAACAGTCTATTTATCAATAGATATTACAAAACGATTAATTTTTTAATTAAATTGCAATCTCAGTTTCTTTATTGAACTATAACTGAATGCTACGGAATTTATTTCAATACTTTTACGCGATTTTTAAAAATGGATTGAACGATTGTTGTTTGACAAATAAAAAATAGGACAAACCATTTGATTTGCACAGATTCTATTGATTTGTATAATCATAAACAAATAACTATTACATGGGTATTTACATTTTCTTTTTAGTAGTACTTTTTATTTTGGCTATTTCCGACCTGACTGTTGGAGTCGCCAATGACGCTGTGAATTTTCTGAATTCGGCTATTGGCTCAAAAGTTGCATCGCGCCGGGTTATTATGATTGTGGCTAGTGTTGGAATTATGGTTGGGGCACTTTTTGCCAACGGAATGATGGAAGTTGCACGTAAAGGATTATTCTATCCTCAGTATTACCTGTTTACCGAAATCATCATTATTTATTTAGCAGTCATGTTTACCGATGTGCTGTTACTCGATTTTTTTAACACATTTGGCTTACCAACTTCTACTACTGTTTCGCTGGTTTTTGGCTTGCTTGGTGGTGCCATCGGAATGGCATTTCTGAAAGTTGGGGAAGGTGCTACTATCATGGTCGATGGGATAGAAAAGGTCGCGCAAATAGCAGATTACATCAATTCTGCCAAGGCGCTCACAATCATATCCAGCATTCTTTTATCAGTGGTGTTTTCATTTGTTTTTGGGGTAGTTATTCAATGGATCAGCAGGTTGATCTTTACTTTTAATATTGAAAGAACCATCAAATATTATGGCTCTTTGTGGGGCGGACTGGCTATTTCGGCTATCACTTATTTTATCCTGATAAAGGGTGTGAAAGATGCCTCATTTATGACTGCAGAAATGTATGCCATGATCAAGGAGAATACACTTGTAATTCTGGGACTAAGTTTTGCTTTTTGGGCACTTTTTCTTCAATTGTTTAGTTGGATTTTAAAAGTTAATCCATTAAAAGTTGTCGTAATGGTCGGTACGTTCGCTTTGGCTATGGCTTTTGCTGGCAACGACCTTGTAAATTTTGTGGGTGTTCCATTGGCAGGCCTTGAAGCGTTTAAGATATTTTCAGCAAATGGTGGAAATGATCTTATGATGGGTAAATTGTTGGGTGATATTATTACTCCTTCTTATTTTTTGATTATCGCGGGTGTCATCATGTTATTTGTTCTCTGGTTTTCGAAAAAAGCGCAAACAGTTATTGAAACTTCACTGAGCCTGAGTCGTCAGGATGAAGGTACTGAACGATTCGGTTCATCTGCCTTTTCAAGGGTTTTGGTTCGCCGGGTAGTTAATACGGGTACATTTTTCAGTCAGGTAATTCCTCAACCTATCATTAATAAGATTAGTAGTCGTTTCGATACCACTAAAATGGATGAAAGATCAAAAAAGGATCCTAATCCTCCAATGTTCGACATGGTGCGAGCTTCAGTAAACATGATGGTTGCATCGATTCTGATTGCGATTGGAACCTCATACAAATTACCGCTTTCAACCACTTATGTGACATTTATGGTAGCGATGAGTACTTCGCTTGTTGATGGCGCCTGGGGTCGCGACAGTGCTGTGTACCGAATTACCGGTGTATTCACAGTTGTTGGTGGCTGGTTTATTACCGGACTTGCTGCTTTTTCAGTGGCTTTCTTTCTCGCTTTATTTATGGGTTGGGCTCAGGTTTTCGGTGTAATTGCAATCTTATCATTTGCCATTCTTGCATTTTACAGAACCCATTTATTACACAAAAAACGTGAAGAAAGTTTTGAAGCTAAAACGGAAGAGAGTGCGGTTATTCCAACAGTAAGCAAAATGTTTGAAACCACGAATAAGGGGATTGAAAAAAACCTGAATTTAATGAGCGACATTTTCAGTAAGACTGTTAAAGGACTTATTGATGAAGACCGAAAAGAACTGAAGAAAGAACTGAAGATTTCAGTTGAGATAGAGCAGAAACTCATCAATAAAAAGAGCAAAATTCATCAGACAATTAATTCAATGCCACCCGATTCGGTTGAGGCAAGCTATTTTTACATATTAACCCTTGATTACCTGAAAGAACTTGCACATACGGTTAATTATATGGTTGAGCCTATTTTTAATCATGTCGACAACAATCATAAGCCAATTCTTGCATCACAAGCCGATGAACTTACACAGATCGCGGTAGAATTATCTGTATTTACCCAGAAGATGATCGAAATGCTAAATGTCAATAGCGACAGCAAACTGGATGAAATTTATGCCGAACAATTGAGAGTTATTGCTGTGGTCAGGGAAGTTCGAAGAAATCTGATTAAATCGATAAAGAAAAATGATGTAAGTACAAAAAACAGCATGCTTCTTTTAAATATTTTGAGTGGAGCCCGAAACATTCTGAATTATTCAATCAACCTGATGAAAATTCAGAGTGATTTTGCCAATATCATGAAGAATTAAAACAATACTCGTCCTGAAATAGGTAATATCCTTTGTGTATTAATCCTATTTCAGGATGAGACTATCTATTGTAATCCGGATTCATCCCAATGTCAACTTATAGGGATATGTGGGAAGATTTTCGGATCTTTACAGTCTTAAAATCAATGGAATGCATACGAAAAAGTATTCACTTCTTTTGTTTCTTTTTTCGTTTTTTCTGATTGTTGAATGCGGTTTCGCTCAAAATACCAGCAATTATGGTCTTAAGGTTATATCGACCGAAGCTGAATACCGAAAATGTGTCGACGTGGATGCAGATCAGGAGTTGGTTGATATTCAGAAGTTTATTCCTGAAATTGTCTTAGATATCAGGTATGCTACGGTTCACAATTTTACGGGTCAAGCGGTTTATCCTTCGGCCAGGGCATTTGCCCGGAAGCCGGTTGTGATTCAGCTAAAAGCCATTCAGGAGGAACTGAAAAGCAAAAAACTTGGGCTCAAGATATACGATGCTTATCGCCCATATGCCATTACCGTAAAGTTTTACGAACTTTATCCCGACTCCACTTTTGTTGCCAACCCGCGAAAAGGTTCGCGGCATAACCGGGGAGCTGCTATCGATTTGACGCTAGTCGATCTCAAAACAGGAAACGAACTTGAAATGACCAGTCAGTTTGATGATTTTTCAGAAAAAGCCATTTCTGATTACAGCGGAGGTACAGCCATTCAAAATGCCAATCGGAAACTACTCATTGAAACCATGACCAAACATGGATTTACTGTTTATTCGTCGGAATGGTGGCACTACGACTTCAACGACTGGCAAAAATTCGGATTAATGGATCTCTCTTTTGAGCAACTGGATGCGATTCATTAATTTCTAAATGTAACTTCAGGAAAGCGCTGAAAGACAATAAAGTAGATCTTTACGACAGTCGGTTTAAACGGATGCAATGATTCTATTGGAGTTTATGCAATAGTTAATCCTGAAAGATCCATTTGGCATTGATGCCCATACATCCAATTGATCTTTTATTTTTGGTGTTCAAAAAAAATTTTTATGAGCGACAGGATACCGGCATTGGAGCTTGCCACACGAATGGGTTCGTTTTGCAAAATCATGGATCAGCAGTGTTCCGAATGGAAAATGGCTGTTATTTTCAGTAAAATTAACCTGTTGTATTTCACGGGCTCGATGCCCGAAGGGATGTTGGTGATTGAGCGCGAAAATGGGGCAACTTTATGGATACGGCGGGGTTATGAACGTGCTTTGGAAGAGTCAGCATTTCCGGTAATCAAGCCCATGAACAGTTACCGCGATGCCGCGCAAGCTTACGCTCAACTTCCTGCCGAAGTTTACCTCGAAACTGAATTTGTGCCATTGGCCATGTTTCAACGTTTTCAGAAGCATTTTACAGTTTATTCATATAAACCGCTCGATTTCCAGATTGCTCAGACGCGTTCAGTAAAAAGTGCATGGGAGTTGAGTTTCATGGAAAAAGCCGGAGCCATTCATCAACGGGTTTTGGAAGAGTTGGTTCCCGGCTTGTTGAGGGAGGGAATAACAGAAACTGATTTGGCTGCCGAAATGTACCCGGTGATGGTAAAAGAAGGGCATCAGGGATGCGTTAGGTTTGGAATGCACGATACTGAAATGGCCTTGGGGCAACTTGGTTTTGGCGAAAGTTCTTTGCACCCAACAAATTTCGACGGCCCTGGGGGAAATCGCGGAATGGGGATTGCAGTTCCCAGTTTTGGAAATCGTAACCGCAAATTGAAAAAAGGAGATTTAGTGTTTGTTGATGTGGCGGTGGCGGTAAATGGCTATCATTCTGATAAAACCATGACCTATATGTATGGGAAATCGCTGCCTGATGAGGTGATCGCCATTCACCAACAGTGTGTCGATGTTCAGGATCGTGTGGCCGAATTGCTTGTGCCGGGCAATTTTCCTGAAGTGATCTACGAAACCATCATGGCCGGATTATCTCCGGAATTTCAACAGAATTTTATGGGTTTTGGTGGCCATCAGGTGAAGTTTCTGGGTCATGGCATTGGGTTGACGGTTGATGAATATCCAGTGTTGGCCAAAGGGTTTAAAGAATCCTTGCAAGAAAACATGGTTTTTGCTGTTGAACCGAAAAAAGGAATTAAAGGCATCGGGATGGTTGGTATAGAAAATACCTTTATTGTTACTCCCGAAGGTGGCCGTTGCATCACCGGACCCAATCCCGGGTTGATATTCGTTGAATAGTAAAGTTGCTAAAATCAGGATTAGGAAAGCTCGCAGATCTTTTATCCGGAAAGTTCATATTCAGAAATACATCGGGAATAACTGCTCCTGTTGATTTTCTGTCAGACCATCATTAAGGCATAATACAGAGAATAATAACAAACCCTGAATCGAGAGAATCCGGGTTTATTATTTGAGAGTCTTTATTCAATCCTATAATTTATCAACGTATTGTCCTGTTCTCCAATGATCAGGTTGAACCAGTTATTTGAATCGTTAAATTTCCCCAGAATAAAGTTGGTATCACCCTCCAACGGAAATCCATGCATTACCGATCCGTTTTTGTCGAGCAGGTAAACCTTGTTCTCGCCTTTAATTACAACACCAATTTTAGTGATTCCAGCTCCCATATTGCATATGAAAGGGGTTTCGCTGATTTCATCAGAGAACATATGTTCACTCATTTTTTTCCCGTCAGCAGAGAATATGGTCAGTTTTTTATCGTCAGCAAAAATATACTCAGGAGAACCATTGCCATCCAGATCTTCAGCAACAAAACGATGAGCCGAGCCAAACTTACCAACTTCTTTTATCTGAGCCTGACCCGCAAAATCCATGATGTGAATGCGACCAACCTGATCGGTTGCAATCAAACGAGGATTCCCATCGCTAATGAAATACAATGGGTTTGCCGACCGAACGAACGGAGCAGGCTGACCATCTCTTGCTTTGCCCTGCCGGTCGAGAAAATAGACGTTTTGCTTGTCCGAAACAATGAGATAATCTTTTCCGTCAATATCGAAGTGTTGCACTGGATTGGTTACCAAACTTTCAGATCCTCCAAAATTCCATTTGGGGATTAACCTTCCGTCACGATCAAACAGGTAAATTTGCTTGTCTTCGCCGGCAATGATAAACCGATATTCTTTATTCTGACCATATTCAGCAATACAAACTCCGTTTGAGGCCATCGACTTCAATGTAATTGGATATTTACCCACATTATTGCCCATCCGGTCGATGCAATAAAGTTGAGTTTTCGTATTAAAGACGTATTGAAACCGATTATTCCGATAGATGTCGATCTGATGAATGTCTGAAATGATCTCACCCGGAATGTTTATCGTCCATAAAACCAATCCTTCCTTGTTGATCAGCGATAAATTATTCTGGCTGTCGCAAACGATCACTTCACGGTTTGGAAGGTCTTTGTGATTCACAACCAAAAGCGGCTTCTTTGCCAGTTTCCCGCCAAGTTTCAGTTGCCATACAGCTTGTGGCTCCTCTTTAAAATTCGGATCATATTTCAAAGCAATGCGATTTTTTATCATTTTGTCTGAAGCGGAAAATTGCCAGGAGAAAGTGCTGAATTTTCGAATAACGTCTTCGTTTGATGAGAGCATCGTGCTTACCTCTGGCCTGAAAAGGACATCCTTCAAACGGAAGACTTTCGGGATTTTGGAATACAGATAAAAATTCGGTTTAGCTTGCGATTCTTTGTTATTGGCCTGATAAGTCGAATCCTTGTCCAATGTTTTTCCGGAAGCCAGGCTTTGCAGATAATTCTTCATTCCGGACAGATTGTCGCCACAAATAAGGTACTTTTCGTACAAAGCAAAATATTGAGCATTAATACCTGCAAAAGCTCGCCCAAAAAGCGATTCGGCCATGTTGGCAATAGGCAACCGGTAAATATTAAACGATTTTTTACCGCCTACGGCATATTCAGTCTGCATTGTTTCATCGCCAAGTTTACTCAATTTCCGATATTCATAAAATGCTTTGCTCAATTTTTCACTGGCGTCTGAATTATTAACCAGTTCGGCAACAAAAAAACGATTTTGAGATGGATTCGATTTATTGATGTTCGTATAAACCCCGGCAACCTGATTACCAACGATATCCTTTATTAGCTTGCCCGCATCGGTATTGGTCTTCTTCCTGAATTCCATCAAATTCATTTCGCGTGGATAATAATTTCCCTTGGCACGGAGGTACACTTCGTACTGATCGATGAAAAGTCTCGAATCTTTCAGATTAAGAGCCACAAAATATGACGAACTGGTAGGTATCGCCTTTTCGATGGTCAATTTTTGTGCATCCTGGTTACGGAAGATATTCAGGTAATTATCCGTTGAATCTCTTGTAACACTATATCCATTGAATTCGAGTTCTGTCGGTTTTGCTGAAAGATCGAGTTCCGACCAGTTCGAATAAGATGCAATCTGACCAAGGTTTTTCCTGATTTCAGGAGCAACAATCTTCGATAATATCTGCGAAATGGTCTGATGATCAATAAATATATTGGCTAAAGCGGTTTCTTCAATGGTTTTATAAACTTCAGTAAAGGCTTTGTTGGAGAGCAGATTAACCGAATTTGACTGACGAATGGCTTCTTCGATCAAAATAAAATCTTCACTTGCCATCAATATATCGTTCGAACAAGCAAAGTAAAAATCCAGACTGGACGACTTTGCGTTGATGATGGTTGTGTTGTCGTAATATTTTCGGGTGATGGTGTATTCCGACCCCATTTCGCGCGAAACAACGTCAATTGCTGAACCAGACTCGCTCTGATCGTTTAACTGAACCAGAAACAAATTGGCAAGCTGGTTCTTTCCGCTTGGATTGACTGAAACTATGATTGACTTACTCTTGAGCAGATTTCCAATTCCGGAGCGGGTACTAACAAAGTCGCGAAACCGGCTGATGCTTGAGGAAATAGTTTCAAATTCAGGAATACTTCTTAATTCAGCAAACAACGGATTGTCGCCGTTTAATGCCTTGAAAAAACCGTCCTGATCTTTTACTTCAATAATTAGCGGACTTTTGCGTGGAACAGCTTTAAAAGCTGGATTTTGTTTGGTAGAGAATGTCTGAATAACAGGCTTCTCGGTCTTCATCGGGAAATATTTGACTCCCCAAAAGGCGGCTGCTACAACCAGAATAACAATACCGGAAATGATAATTACTTTTCGCATAAAGCATAGATATTTATCTCAAAAATACAAAGCTTTCTGAGCATTGAAGTCCTGAATCTTAATTTAGGAACAATTTTTATTCAAAAATTCTAGATTCGTTGATAAAGGCTATTGCTGTTTTACCTCCGAAGATTCAACAATTTTGTACAATTTATCCGACTTCCTGATTTTCGTATCAATTGGGATTGAAATGTATGATCCTTTTGGCGCTTCAGCCACCGACTGTTTATCGATCTGGATTTCTGAAACAACTGTTTTTACCAATCCGGTAGTTGGTCCGGTAATGTAAATTTCGTCACCAACCTTAAGCGGTCCGGTTTCGAGCTTAAATTCGGCCACCTTCAGGTTCGAAAAATAATTCAAGCCTTTGCCAATGTACACTTTCCGGTGCGATGCCAGCGAACCATAATTTTTGCTCCACTCGCCCAGTCGCTGCCCCAGATAATAGCCATCCCAAAATCCCCGGTTGAAAACACTTGACAACCGTTCGTTCCAGTCAGCGACCTTTTCATCGGTAAACGTATTGTCGAAATAAGACTGAACGGCTTCTTTATAACATTCAACCACAGTATAAACATACTCGGGCGATCGCGCCCTTCCTTCAATTTTCAAAACAGAAACTCCTGAATCGAGTAGCTTATTCAGAAAATTAATGGATTTCAAATCTTTGGGCGACATGATGTATTCGTTGTCGATTTCAAGTTCGGCTCCTGTTTCCTTATCGGTAACAATATAAGCCCTGCGGCACGATTGCATGCAACTTCCACGATTGGCCGATGAGTTCATCTCGTGAAGGCTTAAGTAACATTTTCCCGAAACTGCCATACACAAAGCTCCGTGTACAAACATTTCGATCCGAACCAATTCTCCGGAAGGCCCTTTAATATTTTCTTCCCTGATCTGGCGCGAGATTTCCCAAACGCGGCCAATGTTCATTTCGCGGGCAAGAACCACGACATCGGCAAATTGCGAATAAAAGCGCACGGCTTCGATGTTGGTAATATTCACCTGGGTTGAGATGTGCACTTCAACGCCAATCTGGTGGGCGTACATGATGGCTGAAATATCGGAAGCAATGATGGCCGAAATACCCGCAGCTTTTGCGGCATCAATAATCTGGCGAAGCTGATCCAATTCATTATCGAATACAACGACATTAACTGTCAGATAAGTTTTTACACCTTTTGAATGCGCCGTTTCGGTTATTTTTTTTAAATCGTCGATGGTAAAATTATTCGACGAGCGCGCGCGCATATTGAGTTGCTCAACCCCAAAATAAACCGAGCCCGCACCTGCCTGAATGGCTGCAATCAATGATTCGTACGAACCAACCGGAGCCATTATCTCAACCTCTTCTCTTCTCATACATGCTAAATTATTGGACTGCAAATTTAATCTTTATTTTGGCTTTTATCTGGCACTAAAAACAAGTCAGGACTTCACGTTGGTAAAGTCCTGACTAGGAATATTGAAATAAAAAAAGAGCGACTTCAGTCGAAATCGCTCTTTCAATTTATCGATTGTAAATTCATTATTTCAGATCTAAATCGTATGAATACGAATTATCCTTGGTTGAAAGAACTACTGAATAAGATCCTTTTTCCAGTTTAGAAAGATCGAAACCTTCAACGATGTTGAACTTTTTACCAATTTCTTTGGAATAAACCAAATTATCATCGGTATAAAATTTTAAGCTCACGTTTTCTTCAGGGAAATTCAGATAAGACATTTTCAGAACGCCATTTTTATAGGCAAAGTAAGGTTCAATAAGACTTTTTTCCTTGCCAACTGCGATGTTTTCAGAGTCGATAGTGAAATTACGTTCTGTTGTCAAACCGTTGGTTGAAACAGACAACTTGTAATCACCTTTTTCGAGGTTCGAGAAATCAAAGATTTTACGATAGTCTTTGTTGTCAGCATCAGTTTCTTTATAGTAAACTTTTTCGCCTTTTTCATTTTCGATGCTGATCTGAAGATTTGCAGCGTCAACAGTTGAAATTGCAACTACTGCTTTCTCTGATGTAAGAGGAAGGATGTTAACTTTTAAGTTTCCGCCTGCCATTAATGTGTTTGCAAATGCTACAAATGCGAACAACATTGTTAATTTTGAAATTGTTTTAATTGTTTTCATGTTTCTGTGTTTTAATTACAGTACAAACATACATGTTTTTCAACATACATGCTGTATAACATACGTTAAAACTATATTATCCTTGCGTTAACGCACACGGCTCTGGGTTAAAACAATGTAAACAAACAACAGTAAGCTGCTGAAACATTGATAAATACTGGTTTTTAGGAACTACAAAAACGTTTGATTCTATGGATGTTGAAATACTACAATTACTTGACGGGGCACGAAAAGCACAAGGATTAACTGTTATTATTGATGTCTTTAGGGCTTTTTCAACAGCGTGTTATGCCTTTGGAAATGGAATCCAACGAATTTATCCGGTTGGCGATCTCGAAAAAGCTTATCAACTGAAACAACAGAATCCTGAATTTATATTGGTAGGAGAGCGAAACGAACAAAAACCGGAAGGTTTCGACTATGGAAACTCGCCATCACAACTGATGACGGGCAATCTGGATCAGAGAATCATGGTTCATACCACAAGTTCCGGAACCCAAGGCATAGCCAATGCGACCAAAGCCGAAGAAATACTAACCGGCAGTTTTGTAAACGCTCAGGCTATCATTAATTATATCAGGAAACAAAATCCCGAAAAAGTGTCGTTGGTTTGTATGGGATACAGTTGTCAGTACCCTACTGATGAGGATACGCTGCTCGCAGTCTATATTAAAAATGAACTCGAAGGAAAACCCAATGATTTTGCCGCAATGGTTGAACAAATAAGAAAAGGCGATGGAGCTCGCTTCTTTGCGCCTGAAAAACAGGAATGGGCACCAACTGCCGACTTTGACCTTTGTCTTTCGTTGAATCGTTTCAATTTTGTACTCAAAGTCGAACAGGAAAATGGAGTAAATTATCTTAAAAAAATAAACATATAGACACAATTGTTCACTTAGAAATATAAATAATCTATGTGTTCTATGTGGTTCAAATTCAAAAATATGAAAACATACAATTTTGACGAAATTGTTGATCGTAACAATACCAATTGCTTAAAATATGATGCTCGTACAACTTTCTTCGGGAAGGCCGACCTGTTGCCACTTTGGGTAGCCGATATGGATTTCAGAACTCCTGATTTTATAGTTGATGCGATAAAGAAGCGTACAGAACACGAAATATTTGGCTATACATTTCGACCGGAATCGTACACACAATCAATCGTAAACTGGTTAAAGCGTCGTCACAACTGGGAAATAAAACCTGAATGGATATCGTTTAGCCCAGGTGTAGTCGCCGGACTAACTATGGCAATCGAAGCGCTGTCTAAACCTGGCGACGAAGTTATTATTCAGCCACCGGTGTATTTCCCGTTTTTTGATTCGGTAAAAGGTACTGGCCGCGAAATGATTGAAAATCCATTAAAACTAGAAAACGGACGTTATTATTTCGATCTGGAAGATCTGAAACAAAAGATTACACCCACAACTAAATTATTGCTTCTGAGCAACCCTCATAATCCAGGTGGAATGGCCTGGAACGAAAAAGAACTGACCGAATTGGCTCAAATCTGCCTTGAAAACAAGATCGTGATTATCTCCGATGAGATTCATTCTGACCTGATATTCGATGGATTTAAACACACTCCGCTGGCCGGAATATCCGACGAAATTGCACAGAACTGCGTGGTTTGCATGGCTCCCAGCAAGACTTTCAATACCGCAGGATTGACTACTTCATTTCTGGTCATACCGAATAAACGACATTTTGTTGCTTATGAACGGGTGATGCGTTTGCCACATCTTCACATGGGTAATATTTTTGGAACAATTGCCCTGGAAGCTGCCTATACACATGGCGATGAATGGTTAGCCCAATTAATGCAATATCTACAGGAAAACTTCAACGTTCTGGATTATTTTTTCAAAGCAAATCTTCCTGAAGTAAAGGTGATGCGGCCTGAAGCAACTTACCTGATCTGGATCGATTTCTCCGCATTTGGATTGAGTGATGAAATTCTGAATCAGAAGCTGATTGATGCGGGAGTTGGATTAAACCGTGGAGTTCAATTTGGCAAGCAGGGAAGAGGATTTATGCGGATAAATATTGGATGTACCCGCTCGATGCTTGAAGAAGCACTACTTTGTATCAAAAAGGCATTTCAATAAATAGAAAAAAGTCATTCGTCATACGGGAAAGGTTGAATTTCCTAATGACGAATGACTTTTCCCATTTCCGGCGTTGCTAAAACTCCCTTTTCACCCACTCAACAATCCGGTCTTCAGGAATGTCGTTCATGCAGCGAAAATGTTTTTTCGGACATTCATGGTAG
Source organism: Prolixibacteraceae bacterium (assembly GCA_028683385.1). Classification (GTDB taxonomy): domain Bacteria; phylum Bacteroidota; class Bacteroidia; order Bacteroidales; family Prolixibacteraceae; genus Aquipluma. Next base: position 57,966 of record JAQUIJ010000006.1, read on the forward strand.
CCAAGCTTGGAGCACGGACGGCAAGGCAATCCTTTAACTTCGAGTATCTCTGATCCTTCGCCCGACAAGTATGGGAACATTCCTAATTCGGGAGAAGTGTTTCCCCAAACCGACAGTATTTTTTTGTGAAATGCCGCTGCAATGTGCATCAATCCAGTATCGTTGGAGATAACTAACCTGGCATTTTTTACCAGACTAGCCGATTGATTGATCCGCAATTTTCCGGTAAAATCCGCTACATTTCCGGTGTTCCATTCAAGAATACTACTAGCCAATGCACGTTCACTTTTCCCGCCAAGCAAAACAAACGGGATATTGCTTTCTGAAATTAGTTTTCTGTATTTCTCAACAGGCATTCGTTTCGTGGCATAAGTTCCGGCCAAAACCAAGGCAACAAAGCCATTCCTGAAACTTTCAGGCAATAACGAGATTTGGAATTCGTCTTCTTCAGGAATAAAATATTCGAGCCCTTCACCATCATTTACAATATTGAAAGGACGTAATGTTTCCATATTACGGTCAACAATATGCCCATCAGGCATCGTATTCAGCTTAAATCGGGTCAACAGGATCTTGCGGAAATTTAGTTTATTGAAGCTGTACGATCGTGCCTTTATTCCGAGCTTCACACGTAAACTACGTAAATTATTGTGCAGGTCGATGATGTAATCATAATTCTCTGCTTTCAATGTCCGAATGGTATCCGAAAGAGAATCATCAAATAACTGAATCTGATCGATATATGGATTTGCCTGTAACAGATCGGCATTTCGGTTTTTGGTAAGAAAGTGCACTTCTGCCTCCGGAAATTGAGTTTTCAGGCAACGAACAACCGGCGATGTTAAAACAATGTCGCCAATCGAGCTAAAGCGTATGATAAGGAATTTTGTTTTCAAAATAAAAAACCCTGAAGGCTATAAATCTTCAGGGTCTAAATATAATCAGTTTATCCCTTCTGTCGGCTAAACCGACTCGGCAAGTACTATTATTTTGTTGTCTTTGTTTTCAACAATACCTCCCTCTACATTAAAAAAAAGCACCTGGCCATTTTCTTCCTCCACTTTAATCTTCCCTTTATCCAGTGTTGAGATGATTGGAGCGTGATGGTTCATAATCTCAAACAACCCGTTTGTCCCGGGTAGTTGAACTAATTTAACCAAACCAGAGTAAACCTTTTTATCGGGGGTAATAATTTCTAGTATCATGTATCAATAAATTGATTTTCAAATTTTAAAGAACGACGCTTTCAATTAAGCTCCGGCAAGCAGTTTTTCTCCCTTTTCGATGGCTTGATCAATGTTACCAACCAAGTTGAATGCTGCTTCAGGATACTGATCGACTTCACCATCCATAATCATGTTGAAGCCTTTAATTGTATCTTCAATAGAAACCAATTGGCCTTTTAAACCAGTAAACTGTTCGGCAACAAAGAATGGTTGAGATAGGAAACGCTGTACACGGCGGGCACGGTGAACAATCAGCTTGTCTTCTTCCGAAAGCTCATCCATTCCGAGAATGGCAATAATGTCCTGTAATTCCTTGTAACGTTGTAAGATCATAATTACCCGCTGTGCGCAATCGTAATGTTCGTCTCCAACAACTTCACGAGTTAAAATCCGGGAAGTTGAATCCAATGGATCAACAGCAGGGTAAATACCTAATTCTGAAATTTTACGGCTCAATACTGTCGTCGCATCCAAGTGAGCAAAAGTTGTTGCAGGAGCAGGGTCAGTTAAGTCATCGGCAGGTACATAAACTGCCTGAACTGATGTGATCGAGCCTTTTTTGGTAGAAGTAATACGTTCCTGCATGATCCCCATTTCGGTTGCTAAAGTTGGCTGATAACCTACTGCCGAAGGCATACGTCCGAGCAACGCCGAAACTTCAGATCCGGCCTGAGTGAAACGGAAAACGTTATCGACAAAGAACAGAATATCGCGGCCTTTACCGGTACTTCCGTCTCCGTCGCGCAAGCTTTCAGCCATAGTCAATCCCGAAAGGGCCACGCGGGCACGGGCACCTGGAGGTTCGTTCATCTGACCAAATACAAGCGCCAGTTTCGATTTTTTAATTGCTTCACGGTCAACTTTAGTAAGATCCCAGTGGCCTTCTTCCATCGACTTTTTAAACTCTTCTCCATAGTCAACAATATCGGCTTCAATCATTTCACGAAGAAGATCGTTCCCTTCACGAGTGCGTTCTCCTACTCCGGCAAACACAGACAATCCGCTGTGCGCCAAAGCAATGTTATTTATTAATTCCTGAATTAATACTGTTTTACCAACACCGGCTCCCCCAAACAAACCAATTTTACCTCCTTTAGCGTAAGGTTCAATCAAGTCGATTACTTTGATTCCAGTGAAAAGCACTTCAGTTTCAGTTGTTAAGTCTTCATACATAGGAGGCTCGTTATGAATACTGTATCCGTTTTTAGGCAATGCTTCGAGCCCGTCAACAGGATCACCGGTAACATTCAGCAAACGGCCAAGACCAATTTCACCTCTAGGCATTGTTATTGGTCTTCCGGTAGCAATAACATCCATTCCGCGCCGGAAGCCATCAGTTGAATCCATGGCGATGGCACGAACAGTGTTTTCCCCAATGTGTTGTTCACATTCGAGTACCAGATTTTCCATACCTTCCCTTACAATTTCAAGGGCATCATAAATTCTGGGCAGTTCGCTGCCTTCCAAATCGAAAGAAATATCAATAACCGGACCGATTACCTGAGTTATTTTACCAATATTTTGAGCCATATTTTATTGTTTTATGCTGAAAAGTTGAAATTATCAAATTTGTACGAATCAGAGACTTTAAAAGTGCTAAAAAAGTTTCTCACATCAAAAAAAGTTCCCTGAAAATTCTAGTGATCGCGATTCATGATCAAGTTTGCCAATTGAAGCAATTCTGCCTTCGTTTCACCGGTCAGATCAATTTCTTTAAATACATCCAATGCCAATTTATAATATTCATCTATGTATATCTCTGTTATTCTTTTAATATCTAATTTATTATATACCTCGGTAATTGCCCTAATTTTTTCGTTCTCATCAAAATCACTCTTATTCATCCAATCGAGGATAATCACTTTGGTGCTATCGTCAGAGATTTCAAGTGCCTTCAACAGTAGAAATGTCTTTTTGTTCGAGACAATATCACCTCCTATTTTTTTACCAAATTTATCCTGATCGGCAAAAACATCAAGCAAATCGTCCTGAAGTTGAAATGCGATTCCCAAATTCAATCCAAAAGCATAAAGCTGATCAGCAATTTTTTCAGGAGCATTTGCAGCCATGGCGCCGAGCTTTAAACTACAGGCTAGCAAAACGGCTGTTTTAAGCCGTATCATTTCCAAATATTCCGGGATTGAAACATCCAGCCTGTTTTCAAAATCCATATCAAACTGTTGTCCCTCACAAACTTCAAGTGCTGTTTGAGAAAACAACCGAATCATTGGAGCCGGTTCTGTTGAATTACACTTTAGCAAATAATTATAGGCCATAATCGACATGGCATCGCCCGACAAAATCGCTATGTTTTCATTGTATTTTTTGTAAACCGACAAGTTGTTCCTCCTCATCTCGGCACCATCCATAATGTCGTCGTGCAGCAAGGTGAAATTATGAAACAACTCTATAGCCAGTGCAACAGGGAATGCGTTTTCAACGGTCTCGCTAAATAAATTAAAGGCCATCAGAACCATCACCGGACGGAGCCTTTTACCACCCATCGAGAGCGCATAGCCAACAGGTTGATATAAATTTTGGGGTTCTGTTTGGTTTAAAGAATATATCTCATTCTCTATTTCAACAGAAATAAGTGATTGTAAATCTTTGACAGAATACATAGTAAATTATATCCGATTGTATAACAGCCGGTTCAGAAGTTCATCCTTAAACTTAGGAGAAACCGGCAATTGAGTTTTATCATTCATTTCGATCACTCCACCATCTGATTTCAGATACCGGTTAACATTCTTTAAACTAATCAAATGCGAGCGATGAATTCGAAAAAAACCGTGCGATACCAATAAGTTATCAAAGTCAAGTAAGGTGCGACTCACCAATACAGAGGTCCCATTTTGGAAGAAAATTCGTGAATAGTTACGCTCTCCTTCACACCGGAGAATATCATTGACTTTTACAATAGTGAATCCGTTGATTTCAGGCAAGGCAATTGTCTGATCAGCATCAGAGCCATGTATTAAATTCTTTTTTAAAACCTCAACCCGTTGCTTTTCGTGGAGTACAGGGATATCATTAATGCGGTTAATGGTTGACCGAACATTTTCAATCAATACCGGCTTTACCAAATAATCGAATGCCGAATACTTAAATGCGGTTATTGCATAATCGCTGTACGAAGTGGTAAAGACCAATTTAAAATTAATTTTGGTGAGCCTTTCGAGAAGACTAAATCCAGTTCCATCAGGCATTTCAATATCTAGAAATACCAAATCGGGTTCCATTTCATTAATCAGCGAAATACCAGTCGCAACAGAATCGGCTTCTCCCGTAATCTCAATCTCCTGAAAGTTTTGTTCAAGAATGCGCCTAAGTCCTCGTCTGGCCAATGAATCGTCGTCAATTATTACAGTATGATACATCTAAATACCCTATCTTTTGAATTTTTAAAAATAGTACAAATGATCGAACTTAAAGCTTTAAAGGTTTATTTTTTTTAGGTATTCAATCAATTCAGATTTCTTTTATCCAAATCAATAATTCGTATATTAATATCCCTAATTTTGTTCTCAAATTTATTCAAGCATGGCCTTAATTTTAATTATTGAAACCTCGACAGAGGTTTGTAGCGTTTCGCTTCTAAAAGATGGATCCCTCATTGATTTCATTGAATCCGGGGAGGGACAAAATCATGCACGTTTAGTCACTGTTTTTGCCGAAAAGCTATTATCCAGGAATAAACTACAGCCCAATGAATTGAGTGCTGTAACCGTAAGTAAAGGTCCGGGATCATATACAGGTTTACGTATTGGTGTCTCAACTGCAAAGGGAATTTGTTACGCCGGAAACATACCACTTATTGCCATAGGTACACTTGAAGCCATGGCAAAACATGTTGCATTAAATAAGAAAGAATTTGGAATTCCTGACGATAAACTTACCTTATTTTGCCCCATGATTGATGCCAGACGAATGGAGGTATTTTCGATGCTTTTGGATGAAAATGGTGCAGTATTGAAACCAATTTCGGCTGATATAATTGATGACACTTTTCTTTCCATTGAACTAAGCAACAGGCAGGTTGTTTTCTTTGGTAATGGTTCGGAAAAATGCGAGAAGGTTATCAAATCGCCAAATGCAATATTTTTACCGAATATAAAAGCTTCTGCCCGATATATGACAGAATTAGCCTGGCAAGCATACAACAATAATCAATTTGAAGACGTTGCTTATTTTGAACCATTTTATCTTAAAGATTTTGTAGCAACTGTATCGAAAAAAAATATGCTGGGATGAAAATTACTTTGATTTTCTTTTTGCTGTTTGCGTTCGTCATCCGACTTAATGCTGAACCCTTGGAGGAAATGGAATACATTCTTCGGTTTGGATTTATTAAAGGTGGAAAGGCGACCTTAATTGCTGAAAATGAGAAAATAAATAAAAAATCAACCATTCATTACCGAATGAGGGGAAGAACAACCGGGCTGGTTGATAAAATTTACGAGGTAAACGATATTTACGAAAGTTGGGTCGATCCTCAGACTTACCTTCCTGTCAAATCAGTGCGCAATGTAAAGGAACAGAAATACAGGTTTTATGACGAAGTTACCTACGATCATGTGAATGATTCGCTGTTCAGTCAAAAATCCGGTCGAAAAAAAGTACCAGAGAAAGTAAATGATCTGGTTAGTGTCTTCTTTTACATCAGGCAAAATCAATATTTCGAAGACTTACTCGCTGGAAAAAGCATTAAGATTCCAGTATATCATGGTTCTGAATTATTTATAATGGAATTGGAATATCTTGGTATTGAAACTATTGATACAAAAATTGGAAGGAAGCAATGCTATGTGGTTTCTCCCAAAGTCCCAAAAGGAAAACTCCTAAAGGGTTCGAACGAACTGAAGATATACATTACCAAAGACGCAAACAGACTTCCGATTTATGCTGAATTTGAATTGGTACTTGGGGCACTCAAATGCGAGTTGAATTCATATAAAATCAATGGAGTGAATCAGATGGTACAAGAATAGAACGTTGGCAGTAACCGAAGCTATACCGGATTCTTACCTAAGATGACCTCAGATGAAATGGAAATACACAATAGGATTATACGTTATTGGCATATAGAATCCCCGTCAAACCATTGGATTTGCAAGCGAACAATCAATTAATCAAATAATTAATTCATCAGTATTCAAAGGAAATATTCGAAAAAATCAGGATAAAAATTCTGAATCAGCAATATTTCTTTATTTTTGCACCCGATTTGAAATTATTCTAAACATTTTATATGGCTATTACTACTGCAGATATTAAAAACGGATTAACCATTGAATACAACGAGCAGTTGTTCCAAATTGTATCGTTTCAACACGTTAAACCAGGAAAAGGTCCGGCTTTCGTCAGAACGAAACTCAAAAACCTTAAAACAGGAAGAACCATTGAAAACACATTTAGTTCGGGAGTAAGAATTGATGTTGTACGGGTTGAACGTCGTCCTTACCAGTACTTGTATCAGGACGAAACCGGTTTCAATTTCATGCATGCTGAAACTTTTGAACAAATTTCGATAGCTGCAGAGTTGATCGAAAATGCAGACTTGATGAAAGAAGGACAAATCGTGGAAATCAATGTCCATGCGGATACTGAAACTCCATTAACTGTTGAATTACCGCCTTTCGTAGAAATGGCTATTACTTCGACCATTGCCGGTGAAAAGGGAAATACTGCAAGTTCAAATGCATTAAAACCTGCCACTATTGAAACCGGAGCCGAAATCATGGTTCCAATGTTTATCAACGAAGGCGATATCATTAAAATTGACACACGCGACCGTTCGTACTATGAACGTGTAAAGAAATAACTGATTGGTATTAAACATTCAGGAGATGGCTTGCTGCGGCAGGCCATTTTTTTTAGCTCTGTTTTTCAGCTAAAGCTTCGGCCTGAGAAATTTTTCGGGTATGAATATCAATGGCTACAATGATTGCAGTGAATCCCCAAAACGGAACCGAAAGTTTATCGGTATCCAGAAAATTATTCATTGTACCGTGGATGTAATAAGTTATTAGCCCTAATAAAGCACCCATAACTAAGGTTTTTAAACGTTTGTCGTTTGTTCGGGAATAAGCATGAATTCCAGAATAAATAACCAATACGAATAATATCAGCACAGAAACAGGTCCTAAAATTCCCGATTCAGCCATTGGTCCCAGGTATTCACTGTGTGCATTTCCACCGTTTGCTGAATTCGTACTGATAATTGTTCGATCCTTTGTTAATTGATAGGGCGCATATTGGAACATATAAGTGCCAGGTCCATAACCAAAAATTGGCTTATCTTCAAACATCCGGATGGCACAACTCCAGCGATTTAGACGTTCCAGATTGGAGGCATCGGACGAAATATTCGACATCGACGTGAGATGTTCAGCCAGATTAGCTGAAGATTCGGTATTGTTTCGTTCGAGATACATCAATATCGGGTGTTGAAATACCAGAATCAACGATGCTGTTATGATGAAAGTAATAAAGAGGTGCTTAAACCTGATTTTCAGGCGCATAATTATCCAGACGACCAGTACCGCAAACATACTCAGCCACGCAGCCCTGGCGTAGGAAAGAATAAGTCCCATCATCAAAATACCCAAACTGATTCGTACAAACCACCGAACCCAGGGAGAATATACTTTAGTAAAAGAAAATCCAAACAAAAACGGCAGATACATCGCAATGGCTGCTCCATAAGCCGTATGGTCGTTGTAAAAAGGATCCATTACAAAATGAGCTGCCTGCTTGTCCCAAAGTCCGTAACCCAAGTGCCGGTAGGTTGAATAGAATATGACCAGTGTTAATGAGATGATATACAGCCAGATGTATTTTTCAATATTCTTGCCCGACTCAAATAGTTTGGCTGTAAGCAGGTAGAATCCTACGATAAACCAGATCCGCGTCAACAAAAATTTCAACGAAACCAAAGGCATCGTACTTGTCAAACTGGTGACCAACATCCAGAATAAACTAAAATAAATAGCGAGTGATATTGGATGCACTAAAATGTCTCGATCAAACTTCCTGCTGGCAAAACATTTCAGGATAAAAATGAGCAATATCCCAAACAATAAAGGTTCTGTCGGCAGAAACATGTTAAATCCTAATCCATGCACCAATTCGGAAAGTGGCAGTGAAAGTGGCGTGAAAAATACGACCAGGTATAGAAGCTTGTCCAAAGCAAAAACGGCAAGTAAAACAATGGTAAATGCCATTGGTAAAGCATTGATAATCATCGAATGCTTCTTCACCAGGAAAAATGTATTCAGCAAAATAAACAGTGCTGAAATCAAGTAAAAAAGAGCAATTTTTATCCTGGCCTGATACACCGTTTAGTTGTTTTTCTGATTTTCAAGAACCAAAATCACCAGCATTGCGACAAATAGTGAAGCAAAAGTAGAAGCTAAAATAATTAACCACCTGACAGGATATGATTTTTTTTCAGCAGGAATCGGACTCTGTATTTGGTGTCCGTAAACCAGTTTGTTTTTCGCATAACTTAGTGAACGATCGTATGCCATTTTGATGGAATCTCTTTCAAAAATACAATTTTCCTGTGCTTTTGTTAAAAGATTATATTCACCTCCCTTTTCCTGCAAATTGTTCATCCACTGCTCAAGTTCTTTACCTCCTGCCGTATTCTTTTTGCCTTCAGAAAGTACTTTTACCATCCCTTTGGTTATCTGTTCAGCCTGCGATTCATAGTCCAATATCTTGTATTTCCCTCTTAAAAAATTCAGCTTTTCTTCAAGAGAATCAATCTCGTGATTTACTTTTTTTAAACCTCTTCCGGTACTACGAACAACTTCCTCGAATTTAACACGATGCAATGAGTTTATCTTTTCATTCACAAACGAAACAATAGAATCGCACATCAAACAGGCTCTTTTCGGATCAGTATCCAAAACTGAAATCTCAACAGTCTCATATTCAGTTTTTTTAAACCCGACATTGTCATTGAATTCAGCCAGCATGTATGTATGATAAAGCGGATCTTGCTTACTGATTCCGTACACATCGGCAAGATTAAACGCATCAATCACTTTAAATTTAATATCCTGCGAATTAGAAATCTCAAGCAGTTGTTCGCTTTCCGATTCATCGCTGTAGGTGTAAATATTAAAACTTGGGTAAATGCGGGCCGTAGATTTAAATTTCGGCTTTATGAATAGTGAGGAAGAAAACAGGCTCGAAAAAACGATGGCGAGAACACCCACAATAATTAAATGTTTCTTCCATTTCCAAAGGATTTCAAGTAGATTCTGATTGTCGAAAAAGTTTGCCATAGAAACGTATTTTGGTCGATGTTTTAACGAAACATTTGTGCGTTTAGTATTTTGTAAACCTGAAATAAATGCCGCGACCTATTCAGCGATCAGCAGGAAATAATTCTTCTTCCCTTTCTGAATAAGAATATACTTTCCACCAATCAGAAATCCGCTATTTACAACAAATTCAGCATCCGTAACTTTATCCTTATTAATGCTTAATCCGTTTCCCTGAACAGTTCTGCGCAATTCGCCTTTCGAAGGAAAAACCATTGCTTTTTCAGCCAAAAGATCGACTACTTTAATGCCTTCGCCAAGTTCTTTTGCTGAAAGTTTAAACTGCGGAACTCCATCAAAAACAGAAAGGAAAGTTTCTTCATCCAGCTTATTAAGCAATTCGGCAGTTCCTTGTCCGAAAAGGATTTGGGAAGCCTCAACCGCCAAATCGTAATCTTCGCGCGAATGAACCATAACCGTAACTTCCTCGGCCAAACGTTTTTGCAACAAGCGTAAATGTGGAGCTTCTGCGTGTTTCAAAGTCAACTCGGCAACCTCTTCTTTCGAGAGCAGAGTAAAAATCTTGATGTATCGTTCAGCATCCTCGTCGGATGTATTCAACCAGAACTGGTAGAATTTGTATGGTGAAGTCAATTTTCGGTCGAGCCAGACATTTCCTGATTCCGTCTTTCCGAACTTGGTTCCATCAGCCTTTTTAATCAGCGGGCAAGTCAAAGCAAATGCCTCACCACCAGTTTTCCGGCGGATAAGTTCAGTTCCGGTAGTAATATTTCCCCATTGGTCTGATCCACCCATCTGCAACTTGGTGTTTTTTTCCTGATAAAGGTGAAGGAAATCAGTCCCCTGAACCAATTGGTAAGTAAATTCAGTAAACGACATTCCGGCGCCACTGTCCGAATCCAATCGTTTTTTTACCGAATCTTTCGACATCATGTAATTTACGGTGATGTGTTTTCCAATGTCGCGAATAAAATTCAGGAAGCTAAAGTCTTTCATCCAGTCGTAATTATTCACCATCTCGGCTGCATTTGGTGCATCCGATTCAAAATCGAGGAATCTGGAAAGTTGCTGTTTGATGCACTCCTGATTGTGACGCAGTGTAGGTTCGTCCAATAAATTACGTTCCTGCGATTTCCCCGATGGATCGCCAATCATTCCGGTAGCGCCGCCAACCAATGCAATGGGTTTGTGCCCGGCAATCTGGAAGTGCTTCAGCATCATTACGCTCACCAAATGCCCAATATGCAGTGAATCAGCGGTAGGGTCAATGCCCACATATGCTGAAGTTAATTCTTTATCGAGTTGTTCTTTCGTGCCAGGCATCATGTCGTGGATCATGCCTCTCCATTGTAATTCGTCAACAAAATTCATTGTGCTTATTCTTGTAAATTAATTTTCGAGATTGCCGGATATTTATAGGTTTCAAACCTTTCTGCTTCGAAACCTTATAATTCTACTGACTTTTCAGTCAATAAAAATCCGCCCAAAGATATAAAATCGATGTTTAACACGGATATAACCAGGAATAAAATGAGGATTCGTAGAAAGAGGATGTATCAAAAGTCATTGACCCCGTCATCCTGAACTTGTTTCAGGATCCCAAAGCATTGTATATTAGATCCCGAAATAAATTCGGGATGACCCGATTAGCGAGCATTTTGACTTTTGATACAGCCTCATGACTTATTCCTAATTAACTTGGACTCCTGAAAAACTTCAAGTTGTTTTTGATTCTGGCTTTTGATCCTTACTCTTTTGATCAGGGCTACTCTTATCCTTAGAGTCCCATAATTTAATGAACGGGAACAAAGTTGGAACCAACTGTTTCATGGGTGTATAGATTTTTGATTCACTTTTTTGTTTCGTAGGAAGAATATGGACATTTTCATCAATGGGATCGAAGAGCATCAGCAGAATACTAAGAATTACAGCGGTTTTCAATACCCCGAAAATGATTCCGGCCAATCGGTTCAGGAATCCTAAAGCCACCGCCTTTATTGTGCTGTCAAGAATTTTACCAAGAATATGAATCAGTATTACTATGCCAACAAAGGTGACCAGGAAAGCAACTGTACCAAGAGAACTTGAATGGTAATTAAATGTTTTGGAGATATATCCGGCAGTCCAGTCTGAAAATTTGATCGCGCCCCAAATACCTAAAATAAGCGCAGCTAATGACGCCGCTTCAACAATAAAACCTTTTCTAAAACCTTGAATGGCAGCAATAATCAGAATAATCCCGAGAACCAGATCAATATAATTCATAAATGTGGGTATTGGCTTTGTTAATACTGATGTAAAAGTAAGAAAAATAAGATTCGGGCATCACCAAACTCAGGCACCTTCTCTTTTTGACCTTACACATGAACCGATGTTTCTTCAAACAAAAGTCAGAAATTTTAATAAATTTGACCGCACCGAAAAACGATTTTCATGCCAGTAATCAATTCGATCATTAATTGGGTCAATTTTAAGCGAATATACCAGATTGAGCTCTTTAAAAAACATCCGCATGAAGTGCAACGCGAAGTGCTTTTTGAGCTTCTGGAAAAGGCCGCGAACACCGAATTTGGACTAAAGTACAAATTTAAAGCGATTAGTTCCGAAAAGGAATTTCGGAAACGGATTCCGGTTCAGGGTTATGATGACATCAAGCCTACGGTTGAACGGATGATGCTTGGCGAGAAAAACCTATTATGGCCGGGCGAAACCAAATGGTTTGCCAAATCGTCAGGCACAACAAACGAAAAAAGCAAGTTCATTCCGGTCAGCAAAGATTCATTGGAAGATGTTCACATCCGGGGAGGCCGCGATGTTATGGCCATTTACCTGAAGAACAATCCCGAATCCGGATTGCTATCAGGGAAAGCTCTTACTTTAGGAGGAAGTCACAAGGTTAATAATTATAACAATAACAGTTATTACGGCGACCTTTCGGCAATCATTATCGAAAATATTCCTTTCTGGACTGACTTTTATAGAACTCCATCGACTGAAATTTCGCTACTCGAAGAATTTGAAGAGAAGATCGAAAAGATCATCGAATATTCACTTGACGAAAATGTTACTTCGTTCGCCGGAGTTCCGTCATGGTACCTGGTTTTGCTGAAAAGAGTTTTGGAGGTTACCGGCAAAAACAACATTCTGGAAGTGTGGCCCAATCTGGAAGTTTTCACACACGGAGGGGTTAAGTTTGAACCTTACCGTGAACAGTACGAAAAGTTAATTCCAAGTGCCAACATGCACTACATGGAAACCTACAATGCTTCTGAAGGATTTTTTGGAATTCAGGACGATCCGGATAAAAAAGACATGCTACTCATGCTCGATTATGGTATTTACTACGAGTTTATACCCATGGATGAATTCCGAGCCGATAGTTTGAATCCCATCTCTCTCGAAGATGTTGAAATTGGTAAAAACTATGCCATGGTAATTTCGACGAACGGCGGACTTTGGCGTTACCTGATTGGCGACACGGTGCGGTTTACCCAAAGATATCCGTTTAAATTTGTCATAACCGGTCGTACCAAACATTATATCAACGCATTTGGCGAAGAAGTAATTATCGACAATGCAGAAAAAGCATTTCAAATTGCCTGTGAACGAACCAATGCCATTATCTCCGAATATACAGGAGGCCCTATCTATATGAAGGACCACCAAAAAGGAGCACACGAATGGATTATCGAATTCGAAAAGCAGCCCAACGATCTGGATCATTTTATTCAACTGTTCGATGGAGCTTTAAAAACAATCAATTCTGATTACGAAGCCAAACGACACAAAAGCCTTAGCCTCGAAATGCCTCATGTGATTGTGGCAAAACCGGGATTGTTTTACGAGTGGATGAAAAGTAGAGGCAAAGCGGGAGGTCAGAATAAAATTCCACGACTGGCAAACGACCGACACTACCTCGATCAGTTAATTGAATTAAACAAATCACTTTAATAATCAATAGTCATCTGTCATTGGGAAAAGTATTTAGCGCTTTCCGAAAAACAAATGACTTATTCTACCAACTATTCTATCATGTCGGTTGACTCCAACGTGAAAATTTAAATATTTGTCGTTATCTATTACCTTTATTATATTTTGTATTTTAGTTCAAATTTTAAAGTATAAATCAAATGCATATTGCTTTAGCTGGAAACATTGGTGCCGGAAAGACTACGCTCACAGAATTATTAGCGAAACACTATAAATGGAGCCCACATTTCGAAGATGTTGATGAAAATCCATACCTGAATGACTTTTATGAAGATATGCAACGTTGGTCGTTCAATCTTCAGATTTATTTTCTTAACAGCAGGTTTAAGCAGGTTGTTGATATCCGAAGTTCAACCAAAACGGTTATTCAGGATCGAACGATTTATGAAGACGCCGAAATTTTTGCGCCGAATCTTCATGCTATGGGGTTGATGACCACCCGCGATTTTAACAATTACCATTCCCTGTTCCAGATGATGAACAAACTTGTTCAGGCTCCTGATTTGCTGATTTACCTTCGGGCATCTGTGCCAACTCTGGTTAACCAGATTCAAAAACGGGGAAGAGATTATGAGAGTTCAATCCGCATCGACTACCTGAAGCAACTGAACGAACGTTACGAAGCATGGGTAAACCGTTACAAAGCTGGCAAATTACTGATTGTTGATGTTGATCGCATCGATTTTCAGAATAATCCGGAAGATTTAAGTGGTGTAATTGATCGAATTGACGCCCAAATTCACGGACTTTTTTAATTACTGAAGTTCACTCAGGAAAAAACTGAATAAGCCTTCAATTAGGAGAAAAGTCAAATATCTTTTTCTGAAATTGAAGGCTTATTTATTAAAACCATATTTCATTTTAATTTCACTCCTCCTTATTTCAGGTAAATAAGATCTTTGTATGATGAAATGAGCATGATTCATGGAAACATCAACAGAAATGAATATTTTCTATCATGCGAATTCCATTCGACAATTAAAAAACAGATTATATACGAATGAAACTTGTATTTGCAACAAACAACCCACATAAACTTCAGGAAATAAAACAATTGCTGGGCAATTCAATCGAATTACTCAGCTTAACCGACATTAACTGCGATGTTGATATTCCTGAAAATCAGGATACCATAGAAGGAAATGCTGCGGAAAAATCGTTTTATATCTGGAAGAATTACGGATTGAATTGCTTTGCCGACGATACTGGTCTTGAGATTGAAGCACTAAATGGTGCCCCCGGAGTTTATTCAGCCCGGTATGCCGGAGAAGAAAAAAGTCCGGAGAAAAACATGGACCTGGTTTTGCATAAGTTATCTGAAATAAAAAACAGAAAAGCACGTTTTAAAACAGTCATTTCGTTGGTAATCGACGGGAAAGAAATCCAGTTTGAAGGAATCGTAAACGGCCAGATTCTTTTGGAGAAAAGAGGAAAAACCGGCTTTGGCTACGACCCAATCTTTCAACCCGAAGAATCGCATCTCAGTTTTGCAGAAATGACAATGGAAGAAAAAAGCAAAATCAGTCACCGGGGACGTGCCGTTCAAAAATTAGTTGAGTATTTAACCCATTCAAATCAGAATGAAACCATATAAGTATCTGTTATTCATTGCATTAATTCTCATCACCAGTCACGCCGCGTTTTCACAGTCGGCCATTGGTGAATGGACCGATTATCAATCGTATGCCAGCGCAAAAAACGTAGCTGATACGGGGGATAAAGTGTATTGTGTTACGAAAGGCGGATTGTTTTCATATAACAAAACCGATAACAGCATCCGGAAAATGTCGGGAATTAATGGCCTTTCTGATGTTGGAGTTCAACGACTAGCCTATAGCAAAGAAAATGATGTATTGCTTATTGCGTACCAGAATGCCAACATCGATCTGCTAATTGGCAACACCATTTTTAATCTGTCTGATATTAAGCGTAAACAATTGTCTGCCGATAAGACCATTAATAATATCATGTTCTCCGGAAAGTTCGCTTATCTGTCCTGTGGGTTCGGAATTGTGGTTATTAACCTTGAGCGAAAAGAAATTAAAGACACCTACTTCATCGGAAATGGAGGAGACTATCTCAATGTTCTGGATTTGGCTTCCGATGGAACCAATTTTTATGCCGCAACAATTAATGGCATTTACAAAGCAAGTGTTGCGGAACCAAACCTTCAGAATTACAACAATTGGGTGAGGCAAACCAACATTGCGCATCCGGATAAAAAATTTAATGCCATCGAATTATTCAATGGGAAAATTATTGCAAACTATACCCCTGATGAGTGGTACAGCGACGAAATGTACCAACTGGATGGTAATGTATGGACCTCATTTTTGCCAGAAATCCGATATGCAACTGATATTTCCACCACCGGAAACTATATTGTTATCTCGAGTCGAAACCAGGTTGTAGTATATGACAATAAGCTTGAAAAGATGATGCATGTCCAGAAATATATATTTTCAGGATATGAAGAACCAACCATAGAGCCACTATGTGCCAGCCTGGACGCACAAAATGTGTTATGGATTGCCGATCAAAATTATGGCTTGATCAAAATGGGTACTCAGAGCGAACGAATTGTTCCAGAAGGTCCTTCTGACAACGAAATATTTTCACTTGCAATGAATGGTCAAGATCTTTGGATCGCATCCGGAGGAAGAAAAGCCGATTGGAATAACTTATTTAACCCACCTCGATTTCAGCTCAACCGTGAGGGAAAATGGTCAGTTTTCGACAGCAAAGCTTTTCCAACTCCTAACGACTTCAGAGATGTGGTCTGCGTAACTGCCGACCCGAAGAATCCCGATCATTTTTTTGCTGGCTCGTGGGGTGGGGGTGTACTCGAATTTGATGCCGGAAAATTTAAAAAACGATACGATAACTTCAATAGCACACTTCAAACCCAACTGCCCAACAAACCCAACGATGCATATGTTCGTATTGGCGGAATGGCCTTTGATTCCAAGGGTAGTCTGTGGGTAACCAATAGTGGTGTTGCTAACGTACTTTCGTCTTTTCAGACTGACGGCACATGGAAATCCTACGAATTAAGCGGTATTGCCAATAATCCTTACATATCGAAAGTGGTAGTTACCCCAAAAGATGACAAATGGATAATGGTTTCGCGTGGATACGGGTTATATGCACTAAATAGTACCAACAGTGTGTCGAAAGCGCAGAAAGTAGTAGCTCTGTTTAAAAACCAGGAAAACGATTATAAAACCGAGATGGGTGAACTGTATGCAATGGCATTAGACCAAAATGGCGAATTGTGGTTGGGTACTTCAGGAGGAGTTGCAGTGTACAGCAATCCTGAAAAAATCTGGAAAGATGAGTTTATGTATGCCACGCGCCCCGGGTTAAATCAGCATGATACTTTATTTCACCCTTTGCTCGAGAAAGAAACAATTACAGCAATTGCAGTTGACGGTGCAAACCGAAAGTGGTTTGGCACCAAATCGTCGGGAGTATTTCTAATATCGGCTGATGGCAAAACCGAACTTGAGCATTTTACATCAGAAAATAGTCCGCTGCTAAATAATCAAATCAACGACATTGCAATTAATCCGACCACAGGCGAAGTATTTATTGGCACTGGTTCCGGACTTATTTCATACATGGGCGAAGCTACAGCCGGCAACGACGAATTCAGCGATGTGTATGTGTACCCCAATCCGGTGCGCGAAACCTACGATGGCCCAATTGTTATTAAAGGTCTTGTTGATGAAACTGATGTGAAAATTACTGACATCAGCGGCGATTTGGTTTACAAAACAACTTCGTTAGGAGGACAGGCAATTTGGGATGGAAAAAACCTCAATGGGAATAGGTGTAAAACGGGCATTTATTTAGTCTTTTTATCGGATGCACTTGGTGAGAAAACCAAGATTACCAAACTCATGTTCATTCATTAACGCGCCTTGCTGTGATCGAAAAAACACGTGGGATCTTTCTTCATGCTGTTAAATACTCAGAAACCAGCCTGATAGCATGCATTTATACTGAACATTATGGGCGGCAATCGTTTATAATAAACGGCGTTCACGGCAAAAATTCGACGGTTAGGGCAGCAGTATTTCAGCCACTTTATTTGCTCGATCTCGAAATCTATTATAAAGCAGGAAGGGAAATCCACCGGATAAAAAACGCCCGGATATCTTTACCCTATTCTACAATACCATTCGACATCCGGAAAAGCACTCAGGTTCTTTTTCTGGCGGAAGTTTTGTATAAATGTCTGCGCGAAGAAGAAACGAATATTGAACTATTTGATTATTTATACCACTCGCTGACTTTACTCGACCTTACCGAGGCCGGAATAAGTAATTTTCACATCTGGTTTCTTTTTAAACTGACTCGTTTTTTAGGTTTCAGTCCAAGTCGTGAAGATGCCGAAAGATGTAACTTTTTTGATTTGCAAACCGCGCGATTTGTGAGCCACGAACCATTGCACAGTCAGTTTACCGACAAGCATTTAACAGTCCTTTTTATACGTCTGTTTAATGTTGATTCGTCGTCGATTGAAAACTTAGACTACACTCAGCACGAAAGAAGATTGGTGCTCGAAAAGTTGTTGGAATTTTATCACATCCATTTGGGCAATCTGGGCGAGTTTAAGTCGTTAGAGGTACTGAAGGAAGTTTTAAAATGATTTAATAATAAAATAATGCGATTACCTGATGTCGTCAATAGACGAGAAATGTATATTTTCTTAACTTTGTGCTCCAATTAGTTGAAACATGGCTCTATCGAAATCGCTAAATATTAAAGGAAGTATATTCTCCACTGTCAATAAACTGGTTACAGAAACTGGGGCTATTGATCTGTCTCTAGGCAAAACAGATTTCCCTTGTCCTGAAAAATTAGCCGACATGGCTGCAATGTACATTCGGTCAGGATATAACAATTTTGCTCCGCACGAAGGGATTAGCGAATTGCGTGAAGTTATTTCCGAAAGAGTACAGAGCATGTACAACCATTTCTACAATCCTGAAACCGAAATAACCATTACCGCAGGACCCATTCAGGCGATAATGACTGCCATTAGCACTTCGGTAAAAGACGAAGATGAAGTTATTCTTTTTGAACCTGCATACGAGTCATATGCGCCGGCAATCTCACTTAACGGAGGTCGCCCGGTTTATGTAGCCCTGAAGCAACCAAATTTCCACATCGACTGGGAAGAAGTGCGTAAAATGATTACGTCGAAAACCCGGATGATCATTTTGAACTCGCCTCACAATCCAACAGGAGCTGTGTTAACCGAGTCTGATCTTATTCAGTTGCAGCATTTAACCAACGGAACAAACATCACCATATTAAGCGACGAGGTTTTTGAATCAATCGTTTTCGACAACAATACACACCAGAGTGTTTCCAAATTTGAAAAACTAGCGAACCGTAGTTTTGTGGTTTCATCGTTTGGCCCGGTTTTTAACATTAACGGCTGGGGACTTGCCTACATACTTGCTCCTGAAAAGTTAATGAACGAATTCCGGAGAATTCAGCAGTTCCAGATTTACAATGTCAATACACCTCTCCAATATGCTCTTTCAGAATATCTGCGAACAGAAGATTCAAAGAAGGATATTTCGGAATTGTACCAAGGTAAACGCAATTATTTTAACCGTTTGATGGGCGATAGTCTGTTCAAAATTATTCCTTCGCAGGGAAGCTATTTTGAAGTTCTGGATTATTCTGCCATTTCTGATGAATCGGATGTTGATTTTACCTTTCGATTAGCCAGTGAATATGGCGTTGGGGTAATTCCGGTTTCGGCTTTTCTTCACGAAAAAAACAAATTGAAACTGGTTCGGATCTGCTTTGCAAAGAACAACGAAACGCTCGAAAAAGCTGCCGAAAGATTACGGATGGTGCCATCCTTGAAATAGAGTTTTCCAAACAAAAGTACCGAGATTCATGAATGATTCATTGCAATATCTACTTATTGCTTACTGGTTTCGTATGTCTGTATTTGTTCCCTTAAATTTGCGATAATCATTTCCACTGGCAGGTCTGCATTCGGATCAAGCTGAATCATTTCAAGCCGGTCTTTGTGCTTTGTCCCTACGGTGTGAGGAATTATACTTTTATCAGTAACAAAACCCAACATCAGCTTTTTACGGTTTACCCACAGAAATGCCAGCTTTTTCCCCTCAAAACAAAAAACGGAATCTGGTATTTTCGCTCGTGAGTAATCCGATTATCCAAATTCAGAATAAGATGTTTCATCGCCAGCAAACATCCCTGAAAAGGTTCCGGATGCCTGAGGTAATAATCTTCAAGCTTAGTATTCATATCTGATTCCTTTGCCCTAAAGGTAAGCTGTTGTATGCTGTACACCTAATTTTTGCGGTAATTCGTTGATTTTTCGTAATGAATAAGCGATTGTCGCTACACATTTATATAAATTTTAAACCGGAAGAAATGAACTTGAAGAGATTAGTATTCTTAGTTTGCTTGCTGTCAATAATTTTAGCAACGCTAACTTCATCAGCTCAATTGCAATGGCGGGGACCAAATCGTGACGGAATTTATCCAGAAACCAATTTACTTAAGCAATGGCCTGCTGAAGGACCCAAAATGCTCTGGTCGTTTCAGGAACTCGGAACCGGGCAAGGCAGCGTCGCTGTTTCAAAAGAGAAAGTTTTTGTCACAGGTATTCCGGATACACTTACTTCGGAAGGTTTTCTGTTTGCATTCGACACCAAAGGCAAGTTACTCTGGAAGAAAAGTTACGGCAAAGACTGGACTGGCATTTTCCCTGGAGCGCGCTCCACTCCAACTGTTGTTGACAATCTGGTTTACGTTGAAAGTGGAAACGGATCGGTGCATTGTTTGAAGGCTGACAATGGAGAGCAGGTTTGGAGCGCTGACTTCTTTAAAGATTTTCAGGCCGATTCGGTTCAGTTTGGGTTTTCCGAATCCATACTGATCGATGGTGATAAATTGTATTGCACACCAGGCGGAAAGGAAAACAATATGATTGCATTAAATCGCTTTACAGGTAAAATGATCTGGTCGAGTCCCGCATTTCGCGAAAAAGCGACCTATTGTTCTCCGATTTTAATCAATCACAACGGACATCGCTTGCTTGTCAACCTGACTTCTACCTCGATCATCGGTTTAGATGCCAATAACGGCGAAATGCAATGGCGTGTTCACCAGTTTCAGGACAATAAGATCCATGCCAACACACCGGTTTATTTCGATGGAAAACTATTGATTTCAAGTGCATCGCGAAAAGATAGTTCAGGATTGGTCATGCTTCAGCTTTCGCCTGACGGTAAAAAAGCCGAGATTGTCTGGCGAAACAAGGAATTCATCAATCTGATGGGCGGCTTTATCCTGAAAGATGGCTTTGTGTATGGCGGAGCATATTTACAACCCAAATGGTTCTGCATCGACACACAAACCGGGCTAACCAAATACATTGCCAAAGAATTGGGCGGTGGACCTGTAATTTATGCTGACGGATTGTTCTATTGTTATGCCGAAAAAGATGGAGAAATGGCATTAGCCAGCGGCAACTCAGAACAATTCAACATTATCGGCAAGTTTAAAATTCCGCTTGGAACAGCCCAACATTGGGCACATCCGGTGATTGATGACGGCAAACTTTACATCCGGCACAACGAAGCGCTCATGGTTTACGACATCAAAAACTGATCTTAGAAAATAGCTACATAAAGAAATCGGCTGAACTCCATGGAATTCAGCCGATTTCATTTTAACTTTTATATCAGTTTCTTATTTCTTAATCAGCAACCAACTGTCAGCATATTTTGGATATTGAGTCCTGATATTCTGAACACGACTTCTGGCAGCAGCTTCGTCATTGAACGAATCGACACATAGGCGGTAGTAGCCAGTTTCGCTGTGAAGGATATACGGTTTAAATCCTTGTTGTATCAGCTCCTGTTTAAATTTTCCGGCATTCTCATTGCTACTGAAGCTTCCGACAATTACATTATATTTTTTATTGCCATATGCTGCCTGATCTTCTGAAGTCATTGTAAAACTTTCGCTGCGCATTGAAACTGGTTTTGCGGTTGATGTTCCAGTTGTTGCTTTATCGGCAGTTTCATACATGGTATCCGATACCGGATTCTCACGAACCGTGCTTTTAGGTGCTGGTACTGAAAACACTTTGGTTTCTGCTGAAGTTTCTGTTTGCGGAGCCTGACTTTTTTTCGATGATTTGAACACTTTACATCCGCTTGTAAGTAGCGCCAAGGTAAATGCAACTAAGATTATTCTTTTCATGGTATTATTGGATTAAAGTTGATTACAAAATTACTAAAGATGAAACACAGATTTATCAAAACGATGTAAGTCAATGAATTATTTATTAACAACCATTTGTTAACGAATAAAACTAAACATCAATACGTTAACTGTGCCCGAACTTCAAAGAAGTAAATATTCAGATTAAAAATTTAGCATTTTCTTCAGGAATCGTTGCCCTTTGACCGACCGGTAAAAACTGGCTTGCCTGATTGCTCTCATCCGATTGTCATAACTCTCTGAAAACATAAGTACCCAAGGACCCTTCCCTTTTGTCGGAGCGATCTCATCGGCATTATGCATTTCAAGAACTTTTTCAAGATCTTCGAAATAGCCGTGATAAAATGTTCCGGACTCTTGTGAGTATATGACGTAAGAGAAATACTTCATTCTAAATATTTATTGATTGAACTTAAAAACGTTTAAAGGCAATTCAACCCTCGCAACAAGAGTCACTGCAAAATTAGAAAAAACGTGCTTGCTTTAACGCTTTACTGCTAATCAATTCTGGTATTCATAAAATGAGAGATTTCGACAACCCTTTATACATGAACGAAATTCAACCATGAACTATTGTCCTGGTAATCTTCAATAAGTTTGGTCTGGTTCTGATGCTTAAAGCTGCTCATCAACGAAACAATTTCCTGATTAAGCATGGCTAATCCGTTTTCAATCAACTCACTACGGAATCCTTTTTCACCCAGATTGATGACCATTTCGAACGAAACGATCCGGCCTAAAACCTGACCCAATTCAACCGCTTTACGTTGTGGAAGATTAGTATCCAACTCAAAATCAAGCATATCTTTCAGGAAAGAAGCCGA
The DNA here is from genome assembly GCA_028683385.1 of Prolixibacteraceae bacterium. GTDB lineage: Bacteria > Bacteroidota > Bacteroidia > Bacteroidales > Prolixibacteraceae > Aquipluma. The sequence goes on from JAQUIJ010000006.1 coordinate 80,592, forward strand.
TTTTGAAGTTAAGTTAAAGCTTTTCAGGAATTGAAATAAATTACTTTCCTTGGCTTTTTTCATCATTTTAACCAAACTCTCGGTTATCTGGGAATACAAAATATCATTCGAACCTTCAAAAATCTGGAATGGACGGCTATCAGTTATGCCTCTTCCGGCAATATGATTTAGTTTGTATGCCTGCGCTCCAACCAACTGAGTGGCCGATTGGGCCGCCTCCTGCATGAGGTCAGTAACCACACTTTTTACTGAATTCGCTTCAAAACCATGGGGTGAAAGATCGTTTTCGACTCCTGCTTTTTCGCTGCTATTGGCACACATGGCCGAACAAATGGTGTATGAGGCCTGAAGTTTGGCCAGACGTTGCTGAACCTGATCATAGGTGAAAAGCGTTTTCCCACCGATTTGGCGTTCATTAATATGTGCGATTGATTCGTCGAGTAACCGATGAATAAAGCCCATGGCCATTCCCGGGAATTGCATGCGGCTTCGGTGTAGCAGGTCAAGCATCATCTTCACTCCGGTAGTTTCAGGCACAAGTTTCTGAAGTTTCGGAATCTCCACATCAATCCTGTTTCGTCCGTATGGTATCTGGTACAACCCTAAATTTTCATAAAATTCTTCAACCACAATCTGTTGTCCGGGGCTGTTCACGTCGCAAATAAAGAAATCGATATCGCGTTTCAAATCACCCGATTGACTACGTTCGCGGGCTGTAAGCAACCAATATTCGGCCCAGCCGGTTAATCCGGCCCAATGTTTTTTTCCTTGAACATGAAATTTTCCATTCTTTTCGGTAAACGATGTTTGCATGTTCAGCGCGTCGCTTCCAAAATCAGGTTCGGTAATCATTAACCCACCCATATTTTGTTGTTTCAGGAAACGTTCAAAAATCGGAGATTTTGCTTCTTGTTGCGCGTATTTTCCCACAGGTTGAAGGAAAAGCGCCGAGTTTATACCAAATGTAAGTGAAAGTGCCAACGATTCGTACGAAGCAGCGGCCAGCAAAGCTATGTTTTCTTCCATGTGGCATCCACGACCACCAAATTCGGAAGGAATACCAACCGAAAGGGGATTTAAACTCATAATTTCACGCATCACGAATGGGGGCATTCCACGCTTAGTGGCCATCTGATCAATATCTGCACGAACATGAAATACAAGTTTCATTTTAGCTTTTAAATTATTCAAGAATGACTCGAACGGGATATTCTTGTTGTTTTGTCCGAGTGTTGGCGCTTCAACAGTTAAAATTTGATGATTCATTAAATTTAGACGTATTTGTTATTTAAAAATTATCACGACAGCGTAGCTAATAAACTGGAAATTTACAACACGCAGAATAAGGATAACATCTAATTGGGATGAAAGTTCTGTCTTGAGTAGATCATTTAGGGAAAAACAATAAAAATCAGTGCTTTGAATTAATTTTAATCATTCATATGTGTAATCTCTTTTGTATCTTTTAATCGCATTTACCTGATCTTACGCGGCATTCAAAACTTCAAAATAACACCCAAACGGGAATTTTAGGGCTGCTTTTGGGATTTTAATCATCATTATGAAATTTTGGTTTCAGAAATGTTGTAATTTTAAAAAGTGAAGCCATACATATATTTCAAAATCGAAGAAAAATGAAGAAGAAATCGAACAAATTTTTACCATACGGAATTGCAATCGTAGTAGTTCTAATCATTGTGCTGGTTGTTGGGAAAAAAGCAGGTTGGTTTGGAAAAGATTTTCAGATCAGCGTTTCCACTAAAATTGTTGAAAGCAAAACCATTACTGAATTAATTACTGCGAATGGGAAAGTTCAGCCTGAAACCGAGGTGAAGATTAGTCCCGATGTTTCCGGAGAAATTATTGAGATGAATATTCAGGAAGGAAATGAAGTCAAAAAAGGCCAGTTGTTGATGGTTATTAAACCCGATATGTATATTCAGGCATACAACAGGGCACTTGCCAGTTTGAGTTCGTCTCAGGCACGCCTGGCGCAGGCCGATGCACGTCAGATTGAAAGTGATATGGCATTTAAACGTGCCAACTCCTTGTTCAAACAGGATGCAATTCCTGTGTCAGACTTTGAAACAGCCCAGGCATCATATAAAGTAGCCCAATCGGAAGTAAAAGCTGCACAGTTTGCAGTAAAATCGGCCGAAGCATCGGTTGCCGAAGCGCAGGAACAATTGGTGAAAACCAAAATTTATGCGCCAATGGATGGCACCGTAGCCCGCCTGAATGTTGAAAAAGGCGAACGTGTGGTAGGAACAAATATGTATGCAGGTACCGAAACAATGGTTATTGCCAATCTGCACCTGATGGAAGTGAAGGTTGATGTGAATGAAAATGATATTGTCAGAGTTAATATGAACGACACCGCACTGGTAGAAGTTGATGCCTATTTGGGTCGCAAATTCAAGGGTATTGTTACTGAAATTGCAAATTCGGCCAATACAACTGGTGCGTCAACCGATCAGGTTACCAATTTCAGTGTAAAAATACTTCTGCTCGAAGAGTCATATAAAGACCTGGTCGATTCTGTTGGAGGTAAAATATATCCTTTCCGTCCGGGGATGTCGGCTACTGTTGACATTCAGACTGAAACCAGAAAAAATGTGATTTCTGTTCCGATTCAGGCAGTAACTACCCGTTCGCTAAAGAATAATACAAAACCGGAAGAAAATAAGGATAACATCGAAAAGCCTGAGACTGAAAATGAAGCTGTCACAACCCAAGAGAAAAAAACGCCGGAGGACGAAAAGGTTGAGGTTGTTTTTATTTATAAAGATGGTAAAGTAAAGAAACAACCGGTAAAAACCGGAATTCAGGATAGCGAGAACATCGAAATTCTGGAAGGCCTGAAAGCCGGCGATGAAGTTGTTGTTGCACCATTTAATGCAATCAATAAGCTGCTTAACGATAGCGCATCGGTAAAAAAAGTAGACGAAAAAGAATTATTTAAAGCCAAAAAATAAGTGCCGTATTGATTACCAATTGGTTGCTATGAAGCAAATCACCAAAACCCAATTGGTCTTATTCTTTTGATAGCTGCAGTACTTATGGGCATGTTTATTCGGTTGTCCTTTTTTTGATTTCGTTGCCGGACTATTTACTGAATTTTACTTAATCTAAAATGTATTCTATAATTTATTCTATAATTTATGCCAAATCAGGTCCTAAGGTTTTAGAATATCAATTATGATTGTGCGGTTTAAAAAGTCAATTTTCTGAGTTTTGTTTTCAAATGGGGCTATCGTTTGATCCAGACCAAAGTCAAAAACCTGAAATTCAACATCTTTTCTATTGGCTTGAAATAACTCATGTTCAATGATTTTCTGGATGTTATTTTCACGGGTTAACAATGATTTTAATTCATTATTCCCCAAATTGGCACTTTCAGAATGACCATGTATAACTACCTTTGCTCCTGAAGGAATTTCCGGAGTAACAACAGTTCTTAAATACTGGCTTAATGTTTTGACCGATTCAGAGTTATTAAATTCATACAAAACGCTGAATCTCTTTATTTTGTCGGTTATGAACACCGGCCATGCAGTAAGAAGGGCTGTTGTATCTTTCCTCATAATCTGACCATTTTTTAATTGACCAATCATAGAAATATCGAACTTGCCGGCATGTTTATCTCCCAATAAATATTTCTTTGGAATACTTACCGAGTCTTTTGTGAACGGGCCAAAACTTCGCACTTTGCTTTGATCTTCTGCAATTTTTAAAGACCACGACAAGAATACGTTATTGGATCCTTTTGTAGTAAAACTAACAACTCCCTCATTGTTGATTTCAGGTACATCATATATCTTCAATGGCGATAACTTATTATTATTCTGACCAACCTGGAATTTTAAGGCCAAAGCTTTTGATTTGGTTTGAACTAAAACCTGTCGATCTACTTGCCTGATGACAGCAAGTTCAAACTTATTAGCTGATTGTGTTTTATGTATTTTTAATTTTTTCTGACTTTTAATTGCAATTTTCGAAGCACTTATTCCGTAAACCCGAACCAAAAACATTTTTATAGATTTAGCCATTTGTAAACCAGCTGAAACATCTTTCTTTGATGATCCAACCAGTGTAATTTTATTGGACGAATCTTTTATCATAAAGTCCCCCAAAATGCTTAAAAAATTGTCCTCCTGAATCACTTTTCGGAATGAAGGATCCTTAAGATTTTCAGGTATTCTTATTTCGTTCAGGTCGTTTTTGAAATTCTTAAGCTGAACTTTCCCAGATTTACTAAAGGGATCTTTTATCTCAGAAGGTCTTAAATTGAAATATACATTGTTCTTTTCTGAAGGTAGCTTGGAATCATTCTTTTCTGGTGTAATTTCTTTAGGTTCGATAATTAAATATGATGTTTTAGGTTCAGTTGAAATAACAACAGGTAAAAAAATCTTCTCAGGCAATGCAGCTTTTATTCCGTGTCCAAACTTAAGTGCAATTCCCGCCCGGAGAGTGGTTAAATTCCATGATTCTGACGAAAGGATTTTCTGACCAAAATATGGCTGTAAAGCAAAAAAAGGAGAAAGGATCACTTGAGATTTTTTATTTTTAGCAGAAAGGAATAAATCGTATCCGCCACCTATTTGCATGGATATTAGTGTTTTATTTATGTCACTGAATTCTCCGGCGGAATAAGCTGAGGTGCCTTGGTCTGGATGATCCGGATTAATTCTCAGATCGTATTGGAAATGTTTATTAATATTAATAGACAATCGCGGTCCGGAAAATAAATAAAAATTTGATCTAAAAAGATTTAGTCGAATGCTTGGTTCAATTGTAAAATATGCAAGATGAGTGGATAAATCTTCAGTAAAAATTCCGGTAGATATTACCTGATTGAATGAACCTTTTTTACTGTCAAAACCTGCCTGAAGCATAAATCCTACTTTCGAATCTGAAGGATGATATTCAATAAGAGGTGATGCAAAAGGGCCTATCCCATTTCCTTCAAGAAAGGCGGATGGAACAAATAAGGTTGAATTCAAATTCAGAATTGATGCATCATGGTATAAATTATAATTGGCGCCAGCTACTGCTCCAAACCACCAGGATGATCTGGTAAACTTTGTATCCTGTGCAAGTAGATTTGATTGAAATCCAACAAAAAAAAGAACACCCCAGAAGTAAATTTTTAGGAACTGGTAGTTAAAAAAATGCATTATCCCCAATCCTCGTTTTGAATTTGCATTACATATCATAACAGAAATGATTTATTTCATTTAGCACAGGTATTTGATTTAAACATCACTTTCGATGTTTTTGTTTTGCTTGCTATGACTATTAAAAATTGAATTGATTGTAGAAAATAGCAAAAAACTCAATAGTTAAAGTTAATTCAAAAAGTTGGAGGTGCCTTCAGATGTCAACAGAATTTTTTGAGTATCATTCTGTGGATAAAACATTTGTGTTGTATCTTACTTTTTTGTGACTATTCCGAAGAATAAGATATTCAACATTTCATCAACCGATTTCTGCAAATCTTCGTCCGACAGGTTTTTCAGGATTAATGGAACTTCAAAACCCTGGAGTAGGGTTACAATCGTTCTCGCAGTAAGTTCCGGGTTTTGTATGGTATAGACTTCCTTTTCAATGCCTTCAAGCAACAATTCTTTGACCAAGTTAACTTCAGCATCAAAATGATTGGTTCGTAAACTGTTTACAAAATAAAGGTTGTCAAGCAAATCATTCTTAATAGCTTCATAATAATTGCCTACCTTTTTCAGTGTAAGCATCCGTACATAAATGTAAGTTTTCAACTTCTGCTGCGGATCGTCAATTGTTGAGATCTGATCATCAATTGTTTTTGCCCTAATTTCAGCTTCAGCATCAATTACCGCCTTAAAAATATCGTCCTTACTTTTAAAGTAGTAATATATCGTGCTTTTCCCTTTTCGTGCTTCCCTTGCGATGTCGTCCAAAGCCGTTTTTTTATAGCCAAAACGCACAAAAACCTGTCGGGCAGCCTGAACCAGCTGTTCGCGAACTTCGTCTCTTCCTGTATTTTGTGAACTACTTTCCATCTCTTTCTTGTTTTGAACTTAGGTTGCACTAAGATAGTTGTTGTTTTTTGATTATTCAAGTAACTGGACCGTGTTGTCCGGTTGGTCGAAAAGCTTTGATTAAAGTTAATTCCGATGAATCGTTTAGCAATTGGAATTGATTAGTAAATTTGGCTCAACAAAACACCAGATCAATGAAATCACAATTAATTGCCTTAACAGGACTCTCCTTATTTCATATCTTAAATCTTTCGGCTCAACAAAAACCTAATATCGTGTATATTCTTGCGGACGACATGGGATATGGCGATCTGAGTTGCTACGGGCAAAAACATTTCAAAACACCAAACATTGACAGGCTTGCCAATCAGGGAATGCTGTTCACACAACACTATGCCGGATGCGCTGTTTGTGCTCCTTCTCGCTCTTCGTTAATGACCGGATTAACAACCGGGCACACACCCATCAGAGGTAACAAATCAATGAAGCCTGAAGGACAATATCCACTTCCAGATCGGTCATTTACTCTTGCTGAAATGCTGAAAGGAGCTGGATATACTACCGGAGCTTTTGGGAAATGGGGACTTGGTCCAGTTGGGTCGGAAGGTGATCCGAACAAACAAGGATTTGACGAATTTTACGGATACAATTGCCAAAGCCTGGCTCATAATTATTATCCCGATCATTTGTGGGATAATCAAACTAAAATTATACTGGAAGGCAATTCTGGCGATCAATTTGGCGAATATGCCCCGACTTTGATACACCAGCGGGCGCTTCAATTCATTGAAAAGAATAAGGACAAGCCTTTCTTTCTGTTTTATCCTACAACCATTCCTCACGCTGAATTAGTGGCTCCGGAAGAAAACATGAAGGAGTTTAGGGGCAAGTTCTTACCTGAAAAGAGCTATAAAGGAGCGGAGCCGGAATCAGAAGGTTTCCGCAAAGGATCTTATGGAACCCAAATGGAAGTTCATGCAGCTTTTGCGGCTATGATTACTTTACTCGATCAGCAAGTGGGCGAAATAGTTGCCAGGTTGAAAGAACTTGGCCTCGACAAAAATACAATCATCGTATTTTCGTCAGATAATGGTCCACACATCGAGGGAGGTGCCGACCCGGAATACTTCGACAGCAACGGCCCGCTTAAAGGTTACAAACGCGATTTGTACGAAGGTGGTATCCGCGAACCCATGATTGTTAGCTGGCAAGGGAAGATTGCCGCTGGCTCAAAAAGCGACCTTATTTCTGCTTTCTGGGATGTGATGCCAACCATCGCCGATATTGTCGGAATCAAAACTCTGGACAAGATTGACGGAATATCTTTTCTACCAACGCTTTTGGGAAAATCAGGACAGAAAATACACCAAAGTATGTATTGGGAATTTCACGAAAACAATGGCCGCCAAGCCGTTCGCAAAGGCGATTGGAAACTTGTTCGTTACAATGTCTCTATTCCTGAAAAAATCACCACCGAATTGTACAACCTGAAAACTGATCTTGGCGAAGAACACAATGTCGCTGCAAAAAATCCGAAGATTGTCCAGGAATTGCTCCAAATTATGAAGAATTCAAGAACACCTTCGGATATTTTCAATTTTGGTTCTGAAAATGTTGTTTCAAAAGATTAGATTTAACTCTATTTTATTCTCCTTCAATCACCACAACTTTTTCAGCTAATTTCTTTTCGCGCTTTCCTTCGACCCAGTAATATATTATTGGTAAAACCAGTAAGGTTAGGAATGTTGATGTAATCAGTCCGCCAATTACGACGGTGGCCAATGGGCGCTGAACTTCGGAGCCAGGGCCTGAGTTAAAAGCCATCGGGATGAAACCCAAACTAGCGACCAGTGCTGTCATCAAAACCGGACGTAATCGGTCGGTTGCCCCATCGATAATGGTTTTGCGCAAAGGCATTCCTTCTTTCCGGAGTTCGTTGATGTGGTCCAACAGCACAATGCCATTAAGTACAGCTACCCCAAACAAAGCAACAAAGCCAATGCTGGCCGAAACCGAAAGATACATACCGCGTATCCACAGTAAAAATATTCCTCCTGAAAGGGCAAAAGGCAGGTTCATTAAAATGATAATGGCATAGCGCATCTTACCAAAATTGAGATACAGTAATCCAACAATGATAAAAAGTGACAGCGGAACAACCAACAGCAAATGGTTCATGGCGCGTTTCTGGTTTTCGAAAGTTCCGCCGTACTCCAGAAAATATCCGGAAGGCACATTCGCTTTTTTGCCGATTTCCGACTGTAAGTTGGCAACATACGTTCCGATGTCAATATTCTTGATGTTGATGCCTACGATTAGCCGACGCCAGCCATTTTCGCGTTGAATTTCGCGTGGCCCCTCCTGTGCAACAATGTGGCTTACTCGTTTGATCGGAATAAATTCGCCATTGGGAAGAGGTACTGGTATTTCCTGAATTTTCTGCAATTCGGATCGGAATTCGATTGGATAACGAACCTGAATGTCGAACCGCCGTTGCCCCTGGTACAATTGCCCGGCAACCTGTCCGCCAATTCCGGCTTCAATGACCGATTGCACATCATTCACATTCAATCCAAACGAAGCAACCGCATCGCGATCAATTTCAATGGTCAGATATGGTTGTCCAACAGGCTGTTCCACAAAAAAGTTTGCCGTCCCATTCATTCCTGAAACAATTCCTGAAATATTCTCACCAATTTGATTCAACTTATCCAGATCTTCTCCATAAATTTTAACCGCCAGATCTGATTTTACGCCGCTGGTTAACTCATCGACTCGCATGGCTATTGGTTGTGTAAAATTGTAAGCCAATCCAGGTTCTGTTTTCAGGAATGGTTCAATTTGAGCAATAATGTCTTCTTTTGTAATTCCTTTTCGCCATTCGTCAGCCGGTTTAAGCACAATCCAAACATCGGTCTGGTGAACGCCCATCCAGTCGTTGGCCAAATCGGAACGACCTGTTTTCGGAACCACTGTTTTAATTTCCGGAATGTTTTCCATCAGTTTTCCGGCTAGCCAGTTCGCGTTGTCCATCGATTCTTTCAAGGTTACCGATGGCATCCGAACCTGTTCAACCAAAATAGAACCCTCGTCGAGTTCAGGAAGAAACTCAGTTCCCAAACGACTCATCACAATCATTGAAAGTCCAAAAATTACTACTGCACCGATGGTAACCGCCCACCGTTTATCGATGTTTGTTTCCAACCCTTTGTTGTATCTGGGTTTGATCCAGTCGATCACAAAATTGCGGCGCATTTTGACGCCTTTCCTGAAAATAATGGATGAAATAGCCGGAACAAAAACCAGAGCCAACAGCAATGAACCAAGCACTGCCGCTGCAACTGTAATGGCCATTGGCCGGTATAAAATCCCTTCCATTCCACTGAAAGTCATGATTGGAACATACACCATCAGGATAATTAAAACTCCAAAGAAGATGGGTCGAACCACTTGTTTCGCTGCCGAAATAACCAAATCATCCGATTTCTGATCCTTATTTTGCTGCATCCGGTGAACGATATTTTCGACCATAACCACTGATCCGTCAACCACCATCCCGAAGTCAATGGCGCCCAAACTCATCAGGTTGGCCGCCAGCCCGAACTCTCGCATCCCGATAAATGCAAACAGCATCGAGAATGGAATAACCATGGCCACAATGATAGCTCCGGAGATTTCGCCCAGCAAGAGAAGCAAAACCACAATTACCAGAAAACCTCCTTCTACCAGATTAGTGGAAATGGTTGCCGTTGTACGGTCGATCAAATCAGACTGATCGTAGAATTTCTCGATCTGCACACCTTCGGGAAGCGACTTGTTGATTTCAGTAATTTTCTTTTCGATCTGTGAAATCACCTCACGGCCATTTCCTCCACGAAGCATCATTACAATTCCACTTACAATTTCGCCTTTCCCATCGCGGGTAACTCCACCTTGCCGAATTTGCGTGCCAACCACTACATCGGCAACATCTTTAATAAATACAGGTTTGTTGTTGATATTTCTGACGATAATATTCCGAATATCCTCCGCCTTGTTAATTTGTCCGTATCCACGAATGATGTATTGTTCGCGATTGTGCTCCAGGTAATTTCCTCCGGAGACACTGTTATTGTTGGCAATTGCCTCGGTTATCTCTTTTATCCCAATTCCGTATGTGCGTATCTTCTCCGGAATAATAACGACTTCGTATTGTTTGACAAAACCTCCAAACGAATTGATTTCAGTTACACCTTTTACAACCTTCAATTGCGGGGCAATCAACCAATCCTGAATTTCGCGCAGCTCGGTAAGCGATTTGTTTTCGCCTCGTACTGCATATTGGTAAATCTCGCCCAAAGCTGTTGAAATAGGTCCCAATTGCGGCGATGAAACATCGGGTGGTAAATCAGAAGAGATGGATTGCAACCGTTGGCTAACCATTTGGCGTGCAAAATAAATATCGGTTGCTTCTTCAAATTCAATGGTAACAGCCGACAAGCCAAATTGCGAAGTTGAACGAACCTGTTTTACTCCCGGTAAACCATTCATGGCGGTTTCAATAGGGTAGCTTACCAGTTTTTCAACGTCGAAGGGCGAATAGCGGCCAGCTTTGGTGATGACCAAAACCTGCACAGGTGTGACATCAGGCAACGAATTGATTGGCAATTGAATGAGTGAAAAATAACCCGCAACTGCCATCAGGAGAACCAGCGAAAGTGCGACAAATTTTTGCCTGACACTAAATGTTATAATTTGATTGAGCATAATCGATTGTTTCTGGTGTATGATTATTCTTCAGCAATTTTGTCAAACCGAGAGAGTGCCTTTAGACTAAAAACCTGACTAACAGCAATCTTTTCGTTTTTTGCAAGTCCGCTTTTTACCACAGCATATTTATCGCGGAATTCAGGGACTTCAACTTTTCGCTTTTCGAAGTTCGATTCGGTAATCTGAACAAAAACAATTGGGTCGTTGCCTTCATAGGTTAAGGCTTCCATCGGAATTGTAATCACTTCAACTGGTGCCGAAGTAATGATTGAAAGGTGCAGGTTTTCTCCAGGTTTCGGCCAACTTTGGTCGGTTGCCAGCAATACATTGACAATCACTGAGCGGTTATTTTCATCCAGCCCCGGATTAATTGAAGTGACTACCGACTTCATGGCAAACGAATCGTTTTGACGTCGCGAGATTTTAACCGAGTCGCCCGCCACAATATACCTGGCATCTTCGGGAGAAACATAACCACGAACCAGGACATGGCTCATATCAAGAACCCGTGCCAGATTCTGAAGTGCATTAACCGACTGGCCCAGTTCAACGGAGCGTTGATCCATGATTCCGTTGATTGGCGAATGAATTTTAAGAGTTGGATCGATACTCTCTGCTGTTTTGAAAGCGGTAATCTCCTGATCGGGCACGCCGATGGCTTTTAGTTTCGATACAGCCGCGATAACAGAAGTTTTTGACCGCTGATAATCAGATCGGGCACGATCGAGTTCACTTTTCGAGCTGATGGTCTGCTCAACCAGTTGTTCGAGCCGCTGTAACCGAGATGTCTGAAAAGTTTCCTCCGAAACAGCCTGAAGAAACTCTGAAACCATGTTTCCAAATTCGAGACTTTCAATGCTAAAAAGCTCTTGCCCCATTTTTACCGATTGTCCTTCCTGAGCCAGAATTTTGCTGATTCGTCCGTCGATTGGGGTACTTATAATGCTGATGTGATTGGGAGCCGGAAAAACAACTCCTGGCGCAGCAATACTGTATTTTTGCATACTGCTGGCAACGGCGATGGTCTGAATTTTTAATTCGCCTATCTCTTTTGCCGTAAGTTTGACTAGATTTTCAGGCTTGACGTTCGAAACAGACGGCGGAGTTTCCGAACCTGATTTTTCTTTTTGTGCAGATTCAGTTTTACTGCCACAAGAGGAAATACTAACTAAAAGGACAAGGAAAAGACTAATCAGGGTAATTTGTTTATTGAATAGATTTGTTTTCATACAATTAAATTTCAGGACATTAACAGTTTAATATACAAGCTCCTTATTGAGGAATTTTTCGAGTTCAATGAGTTGAATATAGAATTCGCGCAAAGCCGACAAATACCTTTGCTGACTATTCAAGTATATTTGCTGCGCCTGAATCAGGTTTAGCAAGTCAACTTCGCCCAGCTTATAAGCGCTCAGTGTGAGAGCTTGTAATTTTTCAGCTTTGCTGCGTATGGTTTCATCGTATCTTTTAATGGTTGAGCGACTTACTTCGTAACTGTGCCAGGCATGTTCAATTTGTTCTTTAACGCCTGATCTGATTTCCTTTTGCTTCCATTGAATTTCTTCCTGATGTGCCAGATTCATTCTTATTTTTCCTTTTTGCTCAAGCGGATACCAGATCGGGAAACTTAAACCAAGCTCGAACCCATTAAAATTGTACCCTGTTCCATAATCTTGTTTGTAAAGATTGAATCGGATGTCGGGCAAAATATTACTTCTGGCTTCTTTCAGGAAATAACCTGATGCTTCCAATTCTTTAATCGACGATTGATAGGAAGGTTGTTCTGTCAAAACCGACAGAGCAGTAATCTGCGAAATTGCCACATCGTTGCTTTTAAGCGAATCCATAAATTCAATCGTATATTTTTGATTTTCAGGAGGCAATCCCATTAAGTTGAAAAGAGAATAACGTGCCTGATGCAACTGCCGGCGAGCATCGTCAATATCATTGTTCGACTCGGCCACCTGGAGTTCGGCTTTGGTCAAATCCATGCCATTCCCCATTCCGGTTTCGAACTGGGTGTAAACGGCATTGTATAACTCTGTGGCCAGCTTTAGTTGTTGATCGCGAAGTTTCTGAAGGTGAAGAGCATAGATAACTTCAACATAGCGCGATTTTACATTTGCTTTTACTTTCCGTTCTTCTTCCTGAATGCTGAATTCCATCGCTTTTTCTTCCTGACGGATGCCTTTTAACCGATAAGCAGTAGTTAGCGGAAAATCAATCGATTGCGAAACAGTCATTCGTTTTTCCTGAAAAGGATCGGCAGCTTTGTTGTTGATTCCTTCTTTCATGTAGCTGAATTCGGGAGCCGAGATGCCCGTTTGGATGCGCCATTCCTCTTTTTTCTGATTCAGTTGCGACCGCATTTGATTGATCGGCGCATTGTTTTTGATGGCCTGATCAACAGCATCCTGAATAGTAAGTAGTTGTGCCTTTACCGGGTAGAAGCAACCCAGCAGATATACCAGAAGCACGAATTTGGGTATTTTACTCATGATTTTCGGGTTATTTGATTTTCAGTGTTATAAGTTAATGATTTTTAAGCTGAAAACCAGCTATTAAGCACATACAACAGAAAAAAAAAGAAAATGATTAATACGAATTCGGCCTGACGAGAGATTTAAGCTAATTTTAAGAATTGCCAGGTTTATCAGCACTATTTGGTTTAAAGTAGGCATGAATCCTCTCCGCGATCTTGTTCTTACCCGCATAATCATTGACAAGAATTGTCGCTTTCTTTTCTACACTTTTTTAGAATTGATTGCGGAGCATATTAAAAAATTGTGGATTTTATCTGTGATAAAAAAGTATAAAGTGTACTTAAGGTAAATCGTTTATCTTTGCGCCTTCTAAAAAATTAAGATAGAATGATTTCAGTTGACGGAGTTACGGTGGAGTTCAGCGGATCGGCGCTTTTTTCGGATGTCTCGTTTGTGATTAACGAAAAAGACCGCATTGCCTTGATGGGAAAGAATGGAGCAGGAAAATCGACTCTGTTAAAAGTAATCGCCGGAGAGCGAACTCCCAATAAGGGAAGGATTTCGACGCCCAAAGATGCCGTGATTGCTTATTTGCCGCAGCATTTGTTAACCGAAGATAACCGGACTGTTTTTGAAGAAGCTTCTCAGGCTTTTGCCCGGATTTTTGAAATGGAACGCGAGATTGCGGCCTTGAACGAAGAACTCACTGTTCGCACCGATTATGAATCGGATTATTATGCCGATCTGATTGAGCGCGTTTCAACGCTTAGCGAAAAATACTATTCGATTGAAGAAATTAATTTCGATGCTGAAGTTGAAAAGATCCTGTTGGGACTTGGTTTCATGCGCGAAGATTTTACACGCCCGACCAGCGAATTTAGCGGCGGATGGCGAATGCGCATTGAGCTGGCCAAAATTCTGTTACAAAAGCCAGATCTGATTTTACTGGATGAGCCAACCAACCACATGGATATTGAATCGATTCAGTGGCTGGAAGAGTTTCTGATCAACAGCGCCAAAGCGGTGATTGTGATTTCGCACGACAGGGCATTTGTCGACAACATCACCACCCGCACCATCGAAGTGACGATGGGTCGCATTTACGATTACAAAGTTAATTATTCGCATTACCTCGAATTGCGCAAAGAGCGCCGCGAGCAACAGCAAAAAGCTTTCGACGAACAGCAACGGTTTATTGCTGAAACAACCGAGTTCATTGAGCGCTTTAAAGGAACTTATTCGAAAACCCTTCAGGTTGGATCGCGCGTAAAAATGCTCGAAAAACTTGAAATCGTCGAAGTGGATGAAGTTGATACATCCGCTCTCCGACTGAAATTTCCACCTTCTCCACGCTCTGGAAACTATCCGGTGATTGTAGAAGATATGACAAAAAAATACGGTGATCATGTGGTTTTCAAAAATGCTTCGTTGACGATTGAGCGTGGCCAAAAAGTAGCTTTTGTTGGTAAAAATGGTGAAGGAAAGTCTACTTTGATAAAAGCCATTATGAACGAAATTGACTTTGAAGGCAAAATGACGCTCGGGCACAATGCCCTGATTGGCTATTTTGCACAAAATCAGGCTTCGTTACTCAATGAAGACCTCACCGTTTTTCAAACGATTGACGATGTGGCTGTGGGCGATATCCGGACAAAAATTAAAGATATGCTGGGCGCATTCATGTTTAGTGGCGACAACATTTCGAAGAAAGTCAGGGTGCTTTCAGGAGGCGAACGTACCCGACTGGCCATGATTAAATTACTGCTCGAACCGGTTAATTTGCTCATTCTCGATGAGCCAACCAATCACCTGGACATGCGCACCAAAGACATTCTGAAAAGTGCGCTGAAAGATTTCGATGGAACGATCATTCTGGTTTCGCACGATCGCGATTTCCTGGATGGACTGGCTGAAAAAGTTTACGAGTTCGGCAACAAACAAATCAAGGAACACCTTTACGACATCAAAGGCTTCCTTCAGAAGAAAAAGCTGGATAACCTGAGAGAAATTGAGCGTACGATAAAGAAATAAGACATAATTCATCCGAAGACTGGAGTTCATTGGATGAGTAAAATTTTCACATCTTTAATGATCCGATGAGGCTAATTCATCGGATCATTTTTATTTGGAATAGTTACTAAATTTAAAAATTGGCACCTCACTCATCAGGTGAATCCTTCATTTTATCTTCAGGCCTGAATATTTTGTCTTCACCGGTAAAAAAGAGCCATTCAACGAAAAAAATGATTTTTTCTGATCCGACCTTCCTAATTTTAGTAACGAAATCAACTTTCATGCGTCTATTCAATTAAAACAATTAAACTATGAAATAGCCATTAGTACAACAATACAAACAAACCTTAAATGTATAAATGGCTATTCCATTCGTTGATGAAAAAATTGAAATACTGAATTTGATACGAAAATTATAGAAATCTAATTTGAAAACTACACAAATGAAAACGAAACAAATTCAATTGATCGGAGTCTTTGCATTTTTAACCTTATTTCTTTCATCTTGTTGGTTCATGGGGCCGTCTGTTAAAGGCAATGGAAATGTGACCGAAGAAATCCGGCAAGTTGGTGAGTTCGATCAAATTCAGGTAAGTCGTGGAATGAATGTTTACGTTACGCAGGGAAGCCCGGCAAAAGTAGTTGTAATTGCAGATAACAACTTGCACGAAGTGATTGAAACCAAGGTAGAAGGAGGCGTTTTGAAAGTATATGTCAACGAAAATGTTCGTTGGGCAAAGGAGAAAAAGGTCATGGTAACTGTCGAAAAAGTTACTGGAGTTCAAACTTCATCCGGATCGAATGTTTGGTCGCAGAATCAGATCATGTCTGAAAACCTAGAGATGAAAGCCTCATCAGGAGCAAACCTCACCATGGATGTAAATGCCAAATACCTAAAAGCTGATTGTTCATCCGGAGCAAACATTAAACTTTCGGGTCTGGCCAAAGACGCTGACCTGGAAGCATCTTCAGGAGCAAATTTGAAAGGCGAAGAACTGAAGGCCGACAATTGCAAAATGAGAGCATCGAGCGGCGGTAATGTTTCGTCAACGGTGAATGGAAGATTGGAAGCAAAAGCATCGAGCGGTGGTAATGTAGTGTACTTTGGCGAACCAACCGAAACCGATGTAAATACGTCTTCAGGCGGAAATATCCACAAAAAGTAGGCGTGCAATTTGCCTCAAAGCCAAACAATTGAAACAACAGAAACTATAGAAACACAAAACACATGAAAACAATTAAACTAATTACATTCTTTCTCTTCGTTGCTGCCTGCGTGCAGGCAACAGGCGTCAATGCAGGCCGCCAGTCACGCCAGGTCACTGGATTTCATGGAATTTCGGTATCGAGCGGAATCGATTTGTACCTGACCCAGAAATCTGTCGAAGAAGTTGCAGTTGAAGCCCAGTCGGAAGATTTGGACAAAATTATTACTGAAGTTGAAGGCGGAATCCTGAAAATTTACATCAAGGAAAAATCGTGGTTTAACATGAATTGGAACAGTAAACCACGCAAAGTTTATGTATCGTTTAAAACCCTCGACAAGCTGGAAGCTTCAGCAGGTTCGGATGTTATTTCGGAAGGACGCTTAAAATTGGACAAACTGAATTTAGATGCCAGTAGCGGATCGGACGTTAAACTTGAACTGGAAGTGACCGATTTGAGCGTTGGGTCAAGCAGCGGATCTGATGTCTCGTTGAAAGGTACTGCAACCGACTTGGAGGTTAGCGCCTCAAGCGGGAGCGATATCGATGCCAGCGACCTACAGTCGAAAAACTGTAACGCCAGCACTTCGAGCGGATCGGACATTAAAGTAAATGTGACAGATAAACTTGATGCCAGTGCAAGTAGTGGAGGCGATATCTACTACTCCGGAAATCCAAAAACTAAAGACATCAACGAGTCGAGCGGTGGCGATGTTCACAGCAGATAAGCAGGTTTAAAGTTCCATGTTAAATATTTAAAGTTTAAAACTCAGCCTAGAGCTGACAGGATTTTTATTGCCTTAAAGGAAACAACAAAACAATTCAAAATATTGACCTAAAGCCATGTGGGTCAATTGATTTAAACAATTCAAAACAATTAAACAATTCAAAAACAGAACACCATGAAAACAATGTTAAAAGTTACATTTTTGTTCGCTCTTGTAGCATTTGCGAACATCTTATTTGCAGCAGGAAACTTGAAAGTAAACATTCTTCCTGTAAATTCTGAGAAAGCAGTAGTTGCCGTCTCAACACTCAGCGACAGCAATTTTAACCTTACTATTACCGATGACATGGATAATATTATTTATTATCAGGAAAATTTGAGTACAGAGGGAAATTACCGTAAGGTTTATAATTTGGCTGATCTTGAAGATGGAGCATACAAATTAACTGTAGTCAGCGACGATTTAACTGCCGAACGTCAGTTTAACAAATCGCATGGAAAAATCGTAGTGGGGGAAGAAAAAACAACAATCGAACCTTTCTTTGGATACGAAGCTGGCATTTTGAGATGCTCGTACCTGAATTTCAACAAAGAAGACATGGCGCTTCACTTCTTTAAAAATAATGAGTTAATCTACTCCAAAAGTGTTGGTAAGGGATTCAATTTACAGGAAGCATTGAACCTTTCGAAACTAGATAAAGGAAAATATGAAGCAGTTCTTTATGCCGGCGAAAAACGATTCTCATACCCAGTTCAAATACAATAAATAACTCCAATTGATCTTGTGAGTTGGTTTTGTACTTGTGTTAGTTTGAACCTTTCAGGTATGCGATCCTGAAAGGTTCTTTTAATGCCAGAATTCATCTCCTTCAACTGTCTGTTGTCAGGATGCATAAGATTACGCTTATTCGATCGAAAAACATCAGTAAGAAAATACGGACAAATGAAACGTCTAGTGGTCTGAATGTAAATAAAACAGACAACAAGTGTAAAATTGTTTGACATCTACAAAGCACTAATAAGTCTGTATGTAGCTGAATAACTTACATTTATATCTCTGGCACTATACTGGCATAATGTCAATAACAAAACAATTCAGTCGTAGAAAACAATTAAACTGTCCAGAAAACAAAAAACAGAACACCATGAAAACAATGTTAAAAGTTACATTTTTGTTCGCGCTTGTAGCATTTGCGAACACCTTATTTGCAGCAGGAAATCTAAAAATAAACATGCTTCCTGTAAACGCCGAAAAAGCAGTAGTTACCATCTCTTCAATCTCAAACAGTGACCTCAACATTACAATTGCTGATGAAAATGGTAGAATAATTTATTTCAAGGAAAACTCGAATGCAGGAGAAATTTATCGTAAAGTTTTTGACTTCTCGGTTCTTGAAGATGGGATATACAAACTTACTGTCGTAAGCAACGATATTACAGCAGAGCGCCAATTTGAAAAGTCACATAGAATGATCAAAGTAGGCGAGGAAAAAACAACTCTTGAGCCTGTCTTTGGATACGAAGCTGGCATTTTGAGATGCTCGTACCTGAATTTCAACAAAGAAGACATGGCGCTTTACTTCTTTAAAAATAATGAGTTAATCTACTCCAAAAGTGTCGGTAAGGGATTCAATCTACAGGAAGCATTGAATCTTTCAAAACTCGAAAAAGGGAAATATGAAGTAGTACTTTTCGCAGGCGTAAAACAATTTACATACCCAATTCAAATACAATAAATAGATCCGATTGATCTTGTGATTTAGAAACTGTTTAAATTTAGTTCATTTTGATTTTTCGGATTACCCCGAACC
Organism: Prolixibacteraceae bacterium; assembly: GCA_028683385.1. Lineage (GTDB taxonomy): Bacteria > Bacteroidota > Bacteroidia > Bacteroidales > Prolixibacteraceae > Aquipluma. The sequence goes on from JAQUIJ010000006.1 coordinate 99,600, forward strand.
CTGAAGGGAGCCCGAAAAATCAAAAAAACACCCTTTAGGGTAGGGGTAATTTTTTTGATTTTGGGTATCTTTTCAAATTTTAAACAGTTTCTTAGTCTTTTACTCATTTAGTTTTAACCTTTCAGGCTCGAACCCTGAAAGGTTTTTAGATTAACCTAATTCCACTCACCATCCGGCCAGTGTCGGCTCCATCGCGGCGAGCCGAATAAAACAGATCGGCCTGTTCGAATGAGCAGAGCCCCATCAGTTCAATGTTTTTTTCTGAAATACCCGATTCTATCAGTACGGTTTGATTGGCTTCCCACAAATCAAAGTATGCTCTTCCTTCATTCATCGAAGGCTTGAGTAATGCAGAAGAATTGGTGAAATTAGCTTCAACAACTGACACAACTTCTGGTCCAACTTCGTAGGCATGCATGTGAATGGAAGGCCCGATTCCGGCAACAATGTCATCCGGATTGCATCCAAATGTTTCGGTCATCTGCTGAACGGTTTTCTTTGCGATTTTCGAGATTGTTCCTTTCCAACCAGCATGAATTGCTGCGACCACATTGTTCTGCGGATCGAATAGCAAGATTGGTACACAATCGGCCGTTTGAACACAAACAAACAATCCGGGTTCGTTGGTGATTAACGCATCAGTATCGTCAATTGTACTTTTATAATTTTCGGGGGAAACAACAACAACCCGATCGGAATGCGTTTGACGGGGAAAAACAAACTGACTAGCATCTGATTCGCACGAAACTGCCAATTCTTTGCGAAATCCAGCGTAAACGGATTCAGAATCGCCCGTAAAGCGTGGCTTATTACCCGATACCCAACCTTCTTTTGTAGTAACGAAATGGGTAATATTTTTATACTTCTTAAAACTTTCGAATTTAAAAATGGATAACCGTCCCTGAAGCAACTTTCTCATATCAGTAAAATTTGGCGCAATATTACTCAGCCCGAAGATGGTTAAATATGACTTGTATCACACAATTCAAACTTAAAAGCAGCTCCAAACCAATATTGCTGATTCTGATAACGGAACTGAAACAAATTTATTACTGAACGTTCTTCTTGTGCTTAAGCAATACCAGCATTAATTGTTATTTTATGTTGACAAACACACGTTGCCCGACGCAACCTTTTTCGGCTTTTTAGAATCAATAGTATATGTTTACCAATTACCAACTTACTTAAAAACCAAAAACATGGAACGGCCTCCACCTAAAACTCACCTTATTTTGAAAACAACAAATTTGTTAACGAAAAAACTAAAGACAATGAAAACAACAATTTTTAGATTCAGCGTATTCATCCTGTTATTCACTTTAATGGGGGCAGGTTGTGAGAAAAAAGAGGATGTAATAGCAGATGATTATGTTCTGGTTGAGAATATAAGTGCCAAAGTGTTTAAATCCCTTAAAAGTTTGGATGAGAATAATAATCCAAAAGATTATGATTGGGCTATTTCTACAAACGAAGACTATTTTGGTTTAGCTGAAACTCCAATCGATGACAATATTTTAGCTCCCTTAAACCTAACTGATGACTTCAAGATATCAGGATTAAAAATCGTAATAAGTGGAAAAAAATATCTAAAGCGAAATCAAGTTTTAACAAGTCCAAACTTTAAGAATGGATTTGGATATGCCTTTGAGATAACAGCCATTAAAAAATTAAACTAAACAACAATTTTATGAGAAAATTTCTATTGCTTTTGATTATTGCCTTAAATTTCGTTGTTAATAATACCACGGCTCAAAAATGTGGTTCATCACTAAACATGCCGTTGATACAAAAGGAAAACCCCGAATTGTATAATCGACTTTTACAGATTGAAAACCATACTAATGCATTTATTAATAATACGCAGTTAAAATCAGCAACAGTTAGTAATATAATCAGGATACCAGTGGTCGTCCATGTCCTGTGGAATACTTCTAGTCAAAATATTTCTGATGATCAGGTTCAATCCCAAATCGAAGTATTAAATGAAGACTTTAGAAGACTAAATGCAGACAAATCTAATACTCCAAGTGCCTTCTCCTCTGCTGCCTCAGATCCTGAAATTGAATTCTTCCTTGCCTGTATTGATCCAAATGGTAACACTACTAACGGAATAACACGAACTCAGACCAATTTAACATCTTTCAGTATTAAGACTAACGCTGATGGAACCATAAATGAAACAACTACAAGGATAAAGTTCACTTCTTTAGGAGGGCGTGATGCCTGGCCCTCAAACAGGTACCTTAATATTTGGACATGTAATTTGTCAAGCACTTTGCTTGGATATGCACAGTTTCCAGGTATTGGACAGGCAAATACTGATGGGGTTGTCATTAAGTACAATTGTTTTGGTAAACGAGGAACTCTAGACCCTACCTTTAACAAAGGGCGTACATCAACCCACGAGATTGGTCATTGGTTAAACTTGAGGCACATTTGGGGTGATGATGACAATAAAGATGGAACATGTACTTCAAATGAATGTTCTGGATCTGATTTTGTAGCCGATACCCCAAATCAGGGAGAGAGTAGCAGCGGAACTCCCACTTTTCCCAAACTTGATTGTTGTACCAATGTAACTCCAGGTGTTATGTTTATGAATTTTATGGATTATACGGATGATGCAGGCCTGAATTTATTTACAACGGGTCAAACTAATAGAATGAGGGCTTTATTTGCAACTGGTGGTTTCAGGCAGTGTTTTGTATCTAATCCGGTCATAGATAATTGGTGTCAATCTTTAATTTTCTATTCCGGCTCCTCCGTCGTCTGCTCTTCAGGTACAACATTTACTGTAAACAATGCTACAGGATACACCGTTAGCTGGACATGCAGTACAAACATCTCGTTTGATCATCAAACCGGTAACAACAAAACATTTACAGCCGCTGGTACAGGTACAGGGACAATACAGGCAATTTTAATTTCAGGCTGTGGTAATATTACCTTACCAGCAAAAACTGTTTGGGTAGGGCTACCTGTAATTACAAGCATTTCAGGCCCTTCTAGCGTAAGTGTCAACCAACCAGCATCATTTACTACTCAACTTTCTTTGGACAGTTATCCTGATAGTTATTATTGGACAACAAGTCCATCGTCTGGAGTAACTATGTATCCTGATGGACGATATGCAAGTATGTCATTTGCCAATTCGGGCACTTATCAAGTGGTTGCACGGGCGCATAACAGCTGTGGATGGAGTGATTATTTTGTAACCTATATAGATGTATTAGATGGTTTTTCTTTGGCGATTTCGCCCAACCCAACTACCACCGAAGCAATAATTGAGCTTGTTAGCACCTCTACCGAAAAAGCCACGAAGGAAACCGAATGGAACCTTGAAGTTTACGATGCTATGCAAAGCATGAAAGCCAAAGTAGAAAAGATAAAAAGCAACAAACAAACACTCAGCACCTCTGGCTGGAAAGAAGGTGTTTACGTTGTACGTGCTATAATTGGCAAGGACATAATTACCGGGAAGCTGGTGGTTAAACCATAATTTCATAGACTGCTATAGGATTCCGCCCGTTTTTAAACAGACGGAATCTTTTTCTTCCCCAAAAATCGGGTTTCCAAGCCCGACTCATTTCAGTTCGTTCTAAAAACCGAGTTTCCAGGGCAAACTGGTTTCAGTTCTAACAATCGACTGAGTTTTCAGGGCAAACTCGATTGAATTCTGCTAAGAAACTGAGTTTTCGGGTCGCTTTTTTTCTTTTGAGCTAAGAAACTGAGTTCCCAGTCCCAAAAGATTCAGGTTCGGATAATCGACCGGGTTTCCGGTCAATACATTTTTCAAATTAGCCCAAAATGAAAGTATTTTTCAATCGTATAAACATCAGTCTGGTATGAAATTTCAGAAAATATTCAATTTAACATGCTCATTGAATGATTATTTGAAAATTATGTGGTAAATTGTATCATAATCTTTCACTCTTAATTTATATCCAAATGAAATTCAAACTTGAACCATTACGTCTGGCTGGATTAAGTAACATGGAAGCCGGACAATTAATCATCCGTCATTTAAGCGATCTGGAGTCCATCGACTCTTCGTTGTTCACCGATGCGCCTTTTAACTCTTACCTGCAAACACTATCCAATCAATCGGTATTGTTCCAAAAAGGACTTGCCCAGGTACGTAAAAACGAGGAAACGCAAAAAATTGATTTGGCCGATGCTGATCGCGACAAATCTACTGTCGCTTTTGGAAGGGCACTGAAATTATACGCGGTATCCGACGATCCGGAAGAGGTGGAGGCCAGCCGCGGGTTGAGTATTTTATTTGATAGTTTTAAAAATCTGGCCACACTTAGTTACGAAGCCGAAACGATTGCGATTGATAAGCTGGTTAGCGAACTGGCAAGTCCGGGTTATAGTTCGAAAGTAAACTTGTTACAAATGGGCCGGTATGTTGAACGATTACAGAATACCAACAATAACTTTAAGTCACTTTTTGGCGGACGAATGGTTACTGCAGCCACGACCGAAAGTTACGACCTGAAAGCTATCCGTAGCGAAACGATTACTAAATACGGTGAGTTTACCACTTATGTGCTTGCTATGGCTAAAGCGTTGGAAGCTCCGCTGTTTGTTCAAACCCTCAGCCTGCTGAATACGGCCCGTAAATATTATGCCGACCTGCTGGCACGACGCACGGCCATTAATGACAAAAAAACAGAACCGACTGCGCAATAAATGAATTGTGGTGGATGAACAACCCAAACCCGCTAACCCTTTTTATAAAGCGAAAGCGGGTTTATTTTTTTCAACACTTTGTTTCGTGCGAAACGAGTTTATTGCCTTGTTCAGCTCCTTCTCGCAGACGATTTTGTGTTATATCTTTATTTTCTATAAATATTTCACTCCTCTGGAGTTGAAGACATAATGCTGATTTTTTCCTCTCCCTCTGTCAATTGAGACTGATCACTTTCCTTTTTCCTTTTCCTAATGACTATTGCATATTCTTCTTGTGCTTCACGATTTCGCCTTCAACTACAAAGGTGATTGACTCGGCGATGTTGTTGGAGTAGCTGGCAATACGCTCAATGAGGTTCACAATAATCAAAATATTGGATGCCACTACCACAACTTCTGATTTGTGCATCATTTCTGACAGAATCTTTGCAGCGATGGTTTCGCAACCTTCTTTTAACAAAGACGAACGACGATAAATTTTCTGGCAGTATTCCAGGTCGTGTGTTTTAACCAATTCCACAACATCGGCAAAAAGCAAGGTGGTTATTTCGCTCACATTTTCAACGCCCAGGTCGGCCACCAGTTGGCGGTAGTCTTCGAGTGGCTCAATGCGTTTGGCAATGCTTACTGCATGGTCTCCAACTCTTTCCAAATCGTTGTTGATTTTCAGGGCTGAAAGAATATAGCGCAGGTCGGATGCAACGGGTTGTTGCAAGGCAAAAATCTTTTGGCACAGCCTGTCAATTTTTACATCAAGCGTATCAACCGCATTATCATCGTTGATCACTTTCTTGGCCAGCTTCAGGTCATATTCTTTTAATGCCCTAAGCGCATCGTTTATTTGCTGGTTCACTTGCGAACACATCTGCACCACCTTGTGGTCCAGCTTCTCAAGCTCCGAATCGAATATTCTGTTTTCCATGCGTTTTAGTTCCTGAAGGATTGAATTATTGAAGGATTGTTGTTGTGTTGCCAGTTGCAGAATACGAGTTGCGGGTAAAAAAACTCGAAACACGCAACCTGTAACAGTTTTCAACCAAACCGTCCGGTAATGTAATCTTCGGTTTGTTTTTTATCCGGATTGGTAAATAGCTTCTTGGTCTTATCGTATTCGATCAGTTCGCCCAGATAGAAAAAAGCCGTGTTGTCGCTGATTCGTGCAGCCTGCTGCATGTTGTGAGTCACAATTACAATGGTGTAGTTTTCTTTCAGTTGAACGATCAGTTCTTCAATTTTCGAAGTCGACAGCGGATCGAGTGCACTGGCCGGTTCGTCCATCAACACGATTTCAGGATTAACTGCCAACGTTCTTGCAATACAAAGTCGTTGCTGCTGTCCTCCGGATAGTCCCAGGGCTGAATCGCCCAAACGGTCTTTCACTTCGTCCCAAATGGCGGCATTTTTCAGCGCTGTTTCAACAATTTCATCGAGCTGTTTCCGGTCTTTCAGTCCGTTGATACGCGGGCCATAAGCGATGTTTTCGTATATCGATTTTGCAAACGGATTCGACTTCTGAAATACCATTCCCACCTTTTTCCGGAGGGTGACCACGTCAATGTTATGGTCGTAAATATTTATGCCGTCAATCAGTATGTTTCCTTCAATTTTCACGCCGTCAATCAGGTCATTCATGCGGTTTAAGCTTCTGAGGAATGTCGATTTCCCACATCCTGACGGGCCAATAAAAGCAGTCACCTTTTTCTCCGGGATTTTGATGGAAATTTTTTTCAGAGCCTGTTTTGCTCCGTAATAAAGATCCATGTTCTCGGTAAGTATTTTTTCAACAGTCATATTAATTTGATTTTTTCTGTCTGATTCGGTATCGTAAAACAATGGCTGAAATATTCAGGATAAACGTAAGCGCCAAAAGAACTAACGTAGTTCCAAATTGTATGGGCAGGGTCTGATCGACATTGGCCGATTGCGTGGTCATTACATAAATGTGGTATCCCAAAACCATAAACTGGTCGCTGAATGAGGCGGGAAGTGTTGCAACATAATAGGCCACTCCGGTGAAAAGAATTGGAGCAACTTCGCCAGCCCCGCGGCTAACAGCCAAAATAGTTCCGGTCATAATTCCTGAAATAGAACCCGGAAGAACGACTTTCCAGATGGTTTGCCATTTGGTAGCTCCCAATGCCAGGCTAGCCGCACGTAAATCTTTTGGTACCGTTTTCAAGGCTTCTTCAACCGAAACGATGACAACTGGTAACGTGAGTAGCGCCATAGTTAAACTGGCCCAGAGAATATTGGGTTGTCCCCATTTTAACTGGCCGCCCATAAAGGTATTGTCCATTTGTACACCTACAAACTTGATGAAGAAGCCGAGACCAAACAGGCCGTAAATAATGGATGGAATTACAGCCAGCGTGCGCACCGCAAAACGGATAACCTTTGCAATAATGGCATTTTCGTTGGCATATTCGGTGAGGTAAATGGCGGTAATTGTACCGAACGGAACAGCGGCAACCGACATGATTATAACCAGTAAAGCTGTTCCGTATATTGCCGGAAAGATTCCGCCTTTGGTCATCCCGTCTTCAGGGAAACTGGTCAGGAATTCCCAGGAGATCTGGTCTTTTCCGCCAATGACAATTACGGCGATCATCACCACGATAATCGCTATAATCAGTAATGCTGATGAAAGCGTGAGCCCTTCGATCAGAATACCTTTGATATTATTTTTGAAGCTCTTGATCATTTTCCCTGTATTCTTTTCATTAATTTTCCTTTCACGTAGAATTCAGCAATGGCATTCAGGATAAAAGTGAAGATGAACAACAACGATCCGATGAGAAAGAGCACATTGTAATGGGTATCACCAAAAACCACTTCGGCCATTTCGGCGCCAATGGTGGCGGCTAGTGTGCGAACCGATTCGAACGGATTTAAGCCCATTAGTGCCGCATTACCGGTTGCCATTAGGGCAATCATGGTTTCGCCAAACACGCGGCCAATTCCAAGAAGTACCGCGGCAAAAATTCCCGGTGTTGCTGCCGGAAGAATGACAAAAAAAGCAGTCTGCCATTTGGAAGCACCCAAGGCCAGGCTGGCTTCGTTGAATGTTTTCGGAACAGCGGTAAGTGCATCTTCGGTGATGGTGAAAATAATCGGGATAGCTGCAATACCCATGGCAATACCACCAACAAACGAGTTTAGGCGGGTATCGTAATGAAACATACTCTGTAGAAAAGAGGCGAGTACCATTAAAGCAAAAAAACCGATCACTACTGACGGAAATCCGGCCAACAGTTCGATGGTTGGTTTTATAATTTCTTTCATCCGCCGGCTTGCAAACGACGCCGTGTACAATGCAGCCAGAATAGCAATGGGTGCGGCGAATAAAATGGAAATAACGGTAATCTTAAATGTGCCAATTATTAGAGCGATAATTCCATAACGGGGATTTTCCGAAACTGGCACCCAGTCTTTGGTCAACAATGATTTTAGTGCACTTCGATTGTCGTCGAAACCACTTCCGGCGCTGACGGTATAGCTTTTATCCGAATCGGCAGATTGCGATGACTTATCGGTAACTTCACCATAAGTCTCCTGAACGTTGCTATCCGCTGATTGGTCTGTCACTTCGCCGTAAGTTTCCTGAACTTCCGGAGCGTTCGATTGATCAGTGACTTCACCGTATGTTTCCTGCACTTCAGCCGAGGCCTCAGTTTTTGCAGGCGCTTTTCCTGTCTTGAAAATTGGGAAGGATTCCCTGAATACAAAAATGAAAATCAGGACAACGATCGTGATTGACAAATAAGCAACCCCTTTGATTATTTTCTCGGCCAGATAATCGCTCCACCTGAATTTTCGTTGGGTAATGTCGATCAGACCAGAACTATTTTCCGTTGATTTTTTCCCCTTTTTGGTTTTTTTTGTCATAAATCGAAGATGTAGTTCAAAAGACACACTATACCTAAGTTCCTATGAAAAAACTCAGGAACTTAGGTACTCAGGTATTTAGATGCTTTTTTTATTTTACCGGGAAATAACCAACTTCAACAACCATTTTTTGACCTTCAGGACTTAAAATCCAGTCAATGTATTTTTTGAGTTCACCAGTTGGCCTGTTTTTCAAATACATGAATAAGTAACGGCTAATTGGATACTGGTCGTTTTTAATGGTTTCAGCATTGGCTGCATAAGCCGGGCTATTTTCATCCTTTTTTACTTTGCAGATTTCAATGCCTTCAGCATAAGCTGCTCCACCATAACCGATTCCGTTTGGATCTTTCTTCACTGCATTAACCACAGCAGCAGTTCCTGGTAAGGTCTGGCAATTTGAAGCATAATCGCCTTTCACTACGTTTTCCTGAAAGAAAACATAAGTACCTGAACTATTTTCGCGTCCATAAAGTTTGATGTCAGCATCAGCGCCTCCAACTTCTTTCCAGTTTGTAATTTTGCCACTAAACATGTCGCCCAATTGTTTAATGGTCAGTTCTTTTACCTTGTTCGAAGGATTCAGATAAACAGTAATTCCGTCTTTAGCACAGGCAACTTCAACACCAAGCGTATTGTATCGGGCTTTCAGTTTGTCTTTTTCCGATGCTTTCATTTTACGGCTGGCATTGGCTATGTCGGTAGCTCCGTTAATTAAGGCCGAGATCCCAACTCCTGAACCGCCTCCGGTCACCTGAATGGCTGTGTTTGGATTGCTTTTCATGTAAACTTCGGCCCATTTCTGAGCAAGAATAACTAAGGTATCAGAACCTTTTACTACAATTTTATTGCTGGCAGGTGCAAAAGCGAAACCTACCATACCCAATAAAATGGCGATTATTGCAAACTTTTTAATATTCAATGTTTTCATTTTTTCTGTTTTTAATATTGTTATAATTTTCAATTAAAATTTAGCCTGAATTCTAAACGTCAAAACGTTGTTGTTAACATTCTTGCTGTAGTCAATTCCGTTTTTTACAACCGTTCCATCAGCTTTGGTATAGTTTTCGGTCAGTAGTCCGGCAGCGCTTACCTTTTCATTATTTACGATGTCGTAGTTTAACGAAATGCGGATGTTGTCGTCGAAATAGTGATGTAATGCAAATCCGAAAGTTGTAGTAGCCAGGTCGCTTTTACCACTTACCCTGTTTTTTAAAGTAGTAGCATCTGTCGAAGTGTATTTTGCAATTGTAACATCCTTACCGGTAATGTCTGTATTCGGATCGTAGTAATCGTAACGAAACGAGAATTGGTTCTTCTTACCCAGATTCTTAATCCAATAAAGGTAATATCCTGAGAAATTATTCTGGAAATTGGCAACTCCCGGAATTGCGGCTGTTGTTCCTGATGCAGCAACCGGAGAATAACCAATTGAAGCATTTTTCCCGGCAAGGTATTCGCCTTTCAACGACATTCCACCCAAAAGATCGGCAAACAACTGGAACTCGCCACCAAACCAATTCCTTTGAACGGCATCTCCAACATTAATATCTTTAATGGTAGTATAGTCGCTGCTTAAAGTCTTCAGGGCATTCGATTTTAATGATCCGAAGTAGCCGCTGGCACCAAAATCAAGTCCGCCGAAACTTCCTAAACTTAGGTTGTAAGTAGCGCGAATCATGATGTCTTTATAGTTATCAAAATCTTTGTTCTCGTTGCTGTTCAGGTTTGTTCCTGCGTTGTTGGCAATGGTTAACCCATCATTACCATTCAGCAAAGCCAGTTGCACGTGAACCGGGGTATTTTCAGGATTATATTCGAGTTTAGCTCCAAGTGCGTATTCGCCTGGATATAAAGTGCGAATGATCAACGACCGTTCAAGGTTTTCAAGCTGACCCGAGGAATACTCAACTTCGTAGTTTGGGCGGTTAAATTTACCCATCCATAAACTAAACGAATTGGTCCAGCGGTCGTTTAAAACCACATAGGCCTCTCTCAGCGAAACTGAGCCTGGTAAAAAATCAGGTTGCAACAGAAATTTCACTCCATCGGCTGCCTGATAAGTGAATTTTAATCTTGCACGTCGTAAAGAAAGATAATTTGTAGGCTGAGCATTCAGACTTTCAAAATGTTGATACTGTGCCTGCATATAACCTGAAACTTTAATCTTGTTAAGTTTCGATAGATCAGCTTCATCAGTTGCAAGCCGTTCGATCAAACCTTCTACTTTGTCATTCACTTCAGTTAGCTTTTCGTTGACAGTTGCTTCCTGAGCATTTGCATTAAAAAACCATAGAGATAAGAGCAATAAAGCAATCAAACTTTTTCTCATGTTTCAATATTAGATTTTACTTGTTAAAAAACGATGTAAATTTTCTCCTATATTGTTACAGTTCGATTACACATTTATTAATTGTATGTTACAGAAATATTATATGCCTGATTTTCAGTATAAATATTAAATATTTAAGATTATTAAAATGTTACAGACAGATAAAAAGTGCAATTATTCGGAAGGCAAATCGGGCGTCTGAATTCCCATTTCGTTTAGGACATCTCCTATTGCCAATACTAGTTTTTCAATGTCTTCCAAAAACAGTTGACCAATATTTCCAATCCTGAAACAGTTGGTATCGCTTAATTTTCCCTGGTAAATCACTTGTCCGCGCTGATGCAGACTTTCGTAGAATTGAGTAAAATCGAAATTCGCATGGTCAGGAAATCGAAATGACGTGATGATATATCCCTGATCTTTTTTATCCAGATACGTTTTTAACCCGAGGGCTTCGGTTCCCTTCATCAATCGGCGATAGTTTTTCTGGTAACGTTCAGATCGTTTTGCAACTCCGCCTTCCGTTTTGAGTTCATCAATTGCTTTACGAAAGGCTAAAATGGATTGAATGGGCGGAGTGAAACGAAACTGGTTGCTCTTTTTCATATCGATCCACTGGCTGTATAAATCGAGAGAAACGGTTCTGGCTTGTCCTGCGCATCTTTCGAGCGATTCTGATTTTGCAATCACAAACGAAAACCCGGGAACTCCTTCGATACATTTGTTTGACGAAGAAATCAGGAAATCAATGTCCAGTGCCTTTAGGTTGATTGGTACAGCGCCAAAGCTGCTCATGGCATCCACTATAAATATTTTGCTGAATTTTTTCGCCAACAAGGCAATTCCTTCAATGTTGTTAAAAATGCCGGTTGTGGTTTCGCAATGAACAAGGGCGATGTGCGTTATCGTTTCATCGTCGAGCAGAATTTCTTCGGCATCATCAACCGAAGGAACTATATTTTCTTTGTATTTTAAAGTAGTTGTCCGGATTCCATAAACATTGGCCATTTGCTTAATACGGTCGCCATAGGCTCCGTTGGTTAGAAGAAGCAGGTGTCCGAAACTGGGAATAACGGTCGAAATTACTGATTCGACACCGAAAGTTCCAGAACCCTGCATCAGCACAGTATCGTACCCATCTTCCGGGGTCACTCCGGCAATGTTCAGCAATTCACTTCGTATTTCCTTTACCACTTCCAGAAACTCCTTGTCACGCGAACCCATGTCGTGGAGCATGGCTTCTTTTACCGATTGTTTTGTATTTAGTGGCCCTGGGGTAAATAGTTTATTGTCCATATTGATTGGTGTTATTCGATTATTGTTGATAATTCCGGAGTTTGGATTCGTGTATTCTCAGATTCAGCTTCCTGATTTTCTTTTCCGTAGTTCCATTTCAGGATGAGCAAAAAGGCTGCGATTAAGGTTACGATTACAAACAATCCAAAAAGCGTATCCCATCCGTATTTGCCAGAGACATATGCCACGGCAACAGGTGAAAGCAACTGCCCGGCTGATCCGACTCCGTTAATCACTCCGGCAGCAAGCGCGGCTCCGTGATTTTTCCCGAAATCCATGGCCGCTGCTCCCGACATGATTGAATCAGGCCCATAGGTGAAAAAGCCTATCAATCCGATTGAAACGATGGTTGGAACGATGCCGAGCGGACTGAGATGAGGTTGCAAATACAGCACAAAAGCTAAACAGAAAAGCATGATTGAACTAATGGGGAAACGGCGCGATTTGAAAAGGTAATCGGAAGCATAGCCGGCGGCAAGTATGCCAAAAAAACCGAAAGCCTCGTAAGCAATTGAGGTGTATCCGGCCTGTTGGTCGGAATATTTGAGGGCTTCAGACAAGTACAATGGAAGCCAGAAAAGGAAAGCGTATCGGGTAAACTTGACGAAAAAATACATGATTGCAGCAATCCAAACTGCTCCATTTTTCAGCACAGCCAACTGAGCCGTTTTTTCTTTTCGTTTACCTTTTGGTGTATCCGTGCTTTTTTCGAAGGATTCGAGATTCACGTCGGTTGGACTATTACGAGCCATCAGGATATAAACCAGCGAAATGAGCAGCAGCAGTATGGAAGGAACCAGAAATGCCCGACGCCACGATAAATTCGCCATGATAATCTGATTGGAGAGCCAGTAAGTGGCGAAAGCTGTTGCAGCCATCCCGCCAATCACATAACAGGTGGTCCAGTACGACATGACTACGCCACGTTCTTTCTTTTTAAACCAGGGAGTCAGGTTTTTGATCAGCCCCGACCAACCTGACGATTGCCCGAAACCATTTAATCCCATCAGGAAAAGAAACGAACCAACAGTTCCCATCCAACCCATCATCAGGTTTGAAATAACCGAAAGCAAAAGCCCGATGCCAACAATCAAACGTGGGCCGTGGCGGTCGCTCAGGTAGCCGTTCAGAAACTGGCCAATCATATACATAAGGCTGTAAACGGTAATGACAACTGCAAATTCATCTTTCGAGGTGTGCAGTTCGCGACTCAATACCGGCATGACCACACTGAAATTTTTCCGGCAAAAATACATTCCGAAATAAGCGAGCCAGGTTACTGAAAAGATTTGCAACCTCCACCTTTTCATTTCGGGCGAAATAGCTTTGGCCATGTTTTATTTGGTATAAATATCCCTGATCGGTTTACCGATTGGATGCTCAGCCGTAAATTCCAGTCCAAGCAAAGCAGCAATCGTTGCGGCGTATTGCCTTTGATACAATTGCTCAGTCGTTTTTACTTCACCCAATGATTTTGTGTCGGGACCAATTACAGCAATCCAGGTTTCACCCGAGTCTTTGATATTCTCCCCATGATCTTTCCATTGGTCTTTAATCAGATCTCCTCTGCCATGGTCGCAGGTGATAATCAAGGTTGTCTTGTTTTTATATTGAGGGTTGGATTGGACGATGGACCAAATATCGGCAAGCATGGCATCTTCGGCTTGGGCGCTTTTCAGGTATTGGTCATATTCGCCGGCATGGCCCAAATCGTCGGTTTCGTCAAAAGCAATGTACAGCACTTTAGGTTGGTAGGCTTTAAAGTATTCACGGGCAGCCATGTAAGTAATTACATCGGGACGAACATCAATAGGTCTGGGCGTAAGAAATTGCATGTCGTTGATCAGCTTCAGGTTCGAATTGTCGAACTTTAAAGTGTCAACATCCGAATTTACATAAACGCCACTTCTTGGTTCGTTAATGATGTATGGGAAAACATCCCAGGTGCTAAATACTGCAACCTTCCCTTTGTAGCTTTTCTGTTGGTTGATGAATTCCAGCACATTGGTGTTTTTATTCATTACCTTATCGTTCGAATTTACTGTCGGGTCGGCGTATCCGGTTAGCATTTCATTGTACCCGGGATACGAAAACTGATATGGATTGGCCACATTTACTTTACTCCCGGCATTTCGGTTTCCGTGCAATTGTCCATTCGGTACTACAACATTCCAAATAAACGGGAAAAGCTTGCGCCTTCTTACCTCTAAATTATTGTTCCAGAAGCTTGCCGACGTCCCATCGTAATTTTTAGTGTAGTTTTTATTTTTCAACAAGGTTGAATCGGCGCCACCAAATATTTCCTGCCAGCGCAAACCATCAAGAGTTACCAGAATGATGTTCTCTGTTTTTGTTTGCGCCTGTATTTTGCCGATTGTGAATTGGAAGAGCAGGATGAATACGGAAAGTGTGAATATCTTTTTCATGGGATATTTAATGTTAGAAACGGTTTAGAAGAACATTGGGAAATAATTAAACAGTTGCTTTCCCTTTGTAACGGTGGGTAAATCCTGATGATTGGTCGGGACACTGGTCTCAATTTGTTGGTCAATTTCTTCCAGAACAGACCAACAATCCCAAACACCTTCGGCTACAAAATTGGCACCGGCATTCAACAATTTACGACCGGCAACAGCAATCTTTTCGGCCAGCCAAACAGGGTCGGCAGCATTGGCCTCGGCGAGCGACAATCCCAACTCGTTTCCCGATTTGGTTAACCCGATTGTCCACACTCCCGCATTTTTACCTTCCTGAATGTCGGCAACCGTATCGCCGATTTTTACCATTTGGCTGAGCGGATAAACATCCATAATCTCGCAATTCAGGTAAATCATCCACGGTGCCGGGCGGCCAGCAGAAACTTCCGAAGAACTAATAATTGCATCGGGCAATAAACCTGCTGCGGTGGTTATTGGAATAATAGTATTCATCATTTCTTCGACATAACCTGTAGTTGTACCTACTTTGATGCCTTGCTTTTTGAGCGAATTAATCAACTCAATAGCTCCGGAAATTGGGTCGCAATAGTCTTTTACAATTTCAGCCAAGGCTGGCTCCAATTCCGAATAAATACTTTCTACATCTGCTTCTGATGGAACCCGGCCATATTCGGCCAGCCATTGTTTTTGTACCGTATCAAACCCGAAAAGCGCCCGAACGTGATCTTTCTTTGCCAATCCCATCGGAGTGCGTGCTTCTTCCATGGTGATAATAATTTCTCTTTTACGGAAAACTTCTATAAACACTTGCGTTGGCGCTATGCAACCGTAGTCGATGATCGTTCCAGCCCAGTCGAAAATGACTGCTTTAATGTTTTTGAGTTGATTCATATTGCTTATCAATGTTTTATGTGAATGTTCATAACTTCCCTAATTGTTTTAATCGGAGGGGCTTTGCCCCTTGCCCCAATTCCTTTTTTGTCTTGACACAAAAAAGGAATCAAAAAAGGTCAAGGCTGTGCCCGCTTCGCTCGAAAAACTAACGTTCGACGGCTAAAATCTTTTAAACTCGCCTGACGGCTCAAACAGAAAAGATTTTTTAACGCCGCCTTCACTTGTTTTTCGGCTCATCGGCCAAGGCCAGTCGCCACCAACAAGAACCATTTCCATTTTAGGCAAAATACCAGACATCCATTATGTTTTAAATAATTTTTTTTACCATAAAACCCTGACAGCAAAAGCTGCCAGGGAAATCAAACAGAGGAATGTATATATGAACGATGCTGTTTATTTGATGATCCACATTTCCGAATTAATGTCGTCGGTTGCAGCGCCAAATTGACTAGTCAGGGCTGCATTGTAATTGGTGGCGTTGGTCGTCCGTTCAGAACTTGGATACTGCCAGCGTTTGGCAATACGTCCGCTGTTCGCTGTTCCGGGGCCAGTGAGGAAAGTTGGCACACCTGTACGTCGGTAGTTGTTGTAAGCTTCCCATCCCGAATTCTGGAAGAACGCCAGGTATTTCTGAGTTAAAATCTGAGTAAGTGCTGTGGCAGAGGTGCTGCTTAATTTGACAGAAGGCTGCGCATAATAGGCAGTCCATTTTGTTTCAACATCAGTTACCCCGTGGAAAGTCCATGATGCTTTAATGCCTTTGGTGTAGTAATCTTCGGCATTGCCGGCAACCCAACCACGGTTAATCGCTTCGGCAATGCTAAAGCACACTTCGGAATAACCAATTTGAATACATGGTTCGCCAAGGTAGGAGCTGTAATAATGGCTTTTACTGATTGGCGAATATTCTCCGTTCAGCATTTTGGTTGACATGTCGTCCAAACTTTCGCCTGAACTTGCTCCAACATAAGCTTCGTAATCGGATGCTGTAAGTCCGGCTTTAATTTTGGCAGGAGCCGGATCGGCAACAATGAAAGTACGAGGGTCTTTCAACGATACCAGAGTATTCAGGTAAGTGGCCGCCATGTTGTTACGGGTGGCTGTCTGTCCGTAATTATCCTGATTCAGTGGGTATTTTGTGTCAGAGCTGTTGTAAGTGAACTTCAGGTTATCGTCCAACGAAGTCATTGCCGGGTATTTGGTCGGGTTATTTACCACATTGGCAAATTGAGTTTTGATGTTCAGATCGGTATCCGATTCTTTTTTGCTCAGTGCTATCAGTACGCGAAGTTTGTAGCTGTTCACCACTTTTTGCCATTTCATAAGGTCGTTGCCAAGCATAAAATCACCTGTAAGAGATTGGTCGTTACTGTTAATGAGGGTCTGAAGTTCAGTATTCGATTCTTCGAGCCAGGTTAATGCCTGTTTAAATACCGCTTTTTGCGTATCGTATGTTGGAGCTGTATTTTCAAGGCTTTTCAACGCATCTGTCATTGGTACATCACCGAGCCTCAAACTCATATCGACAAAAAAGTAGGCTTTAAAAAATTTGCCGATGGCGGAATATGGATTGTTATCGGCTAAACCAACACGCTTTGCTTCCGAAATCATCTGGTTCACATTCTTCAACTGATCGTAATTGAAGTCGGTTGTTGTCCAGTCGTATTCCTGATCGTCGTAATAAGCGTAGTTGCTGCAGTGAAATTGACCCCATCTCATTTGGTCGCTCCATGGCGAGTAATACAGTTTGTAAAGTACTCTGGTAAATACCAGTGATGGAGGTACATCACCCGGACGGTTCGGATCTTTTTCAAGATCTGAAAATTTCTGGCATGACGATAATCCTACTGCGAATACCATCATGAATATGATTAATTTTTTCATTTCTGTATAATTGTGAGTTTGTAAATAAAACTTTGGTTTAGAAACTGATATTCAGGTTGAACCCAAAGCGACGGGTTGTAGGGGTTTGAAGTCCGGAAGAACCATTGCTTTCGTCGATGTATTGCTCGATATCGATATCGGTCCGTTCTGCAAAATACAACAGGTTACGGCCTACAAACGAGATATTAGCCTGTTTGATAAAGGTTTTGCTTAATACAGTTTGAGGGATTGTGTAGGTTAAAACCACTTCGCGCAGTTTCACAAAAGTGCGGCTAATGCGGTCAGCAACATCGGTTCCGTAGTAACGGCTGATGTAATCTTGCAGGTAAGTTGCCGTTGTGTTTGGTGCAAATTGCAACTTGTCGTAATTGGTAACCTGTCCGTCTGAATTGTATTCAATGGCCTGTCCGTTACTTACAACTACTCCTTCGCCAACGTATGATTTAATACCTTTGGTGTCGTTAATCCGGGCAGCTCCCATATCGCCAAGCACAGTGTTAATGTGGCGACCTCCCTGATATGTTTTCTTTTCAACATAGTCAAGAATATGTCCGCCAAATCGGCCGTCAAACTGAACTTTCAGGCTTAAATTCTTGTATGAAAATGTGTTGTTTATCGCACCAACCCAATCCGAATTTGCATTTCCAAGATATTGGGCAACCGAGTTCCGAATAGGTCGACCACTGGCATCGTTTATAATTTTGCCATCCGAAGTTCTCACAAAGTCCGACCCATACATTTTGTCCATGCGGTCGCCTACTTTTAAATAGATGTTCAGTTTTTCAACTCCGGGGTAAATTTCTTTCAGATATCGTTGATAGGTTGAGTAGTTAGCCGAAATATCCCAGCTAAAGCCATTGACTTTATGCACCGGCGATCCTGAAACATTGATTTCAATACCTTTTCGCTGAACTTTGATCCCATTCACTAAAGCCGACGAATACCCGGTTGCTCCTGAAATTGGCAAAGAAAAAATCTGAGGTCCGTCGATACTCGAAAAGTAGGTAACATCGAACATGAGTTTGTTTTCGAAAAGTCCCATATCCGTACCCACTTCCCATGCTGAACTTGAGTTTGGTTTCAGGTTAGGGTTCGAAATGGTGTTGGTAAAAGCAGCGGCTGGTTTTCCCTGAATCAGGTCAATGGAATATGATGAAGAATTCTGATAAGATGGGCCGTCGTAAGGCGAATAATAGTTACCGCCATAACCCGGAACCCACAATTGTCCAATAGTGCTTGATGTTAAGGCGCCACCGACTTGAGCATATGAACCTCTGACTTTCCATGACTTAACGTAAGGAATAGTCATCAGTTTTGACAACTCGATACTGGTTGAAACCGATGGATAGAAATAAGTGTTGTGACTGGTTGGCAGGGTTGAGTTTTTATCGGCACGGCCGGTTAACGACAAGGTCAAAAAATCGTCGTAGGTAAGGTCGGCAGTGGCATAGGCACTCAACACTTGCATAGGAGCATAGAAGTTATACGATTTTACAGGGTTTTTTGAGTTACTCAGGTTATACCATCCCGGAACATTCATGTAATCGGTTGTGGCGTAGCTGCTTCTAAATGAGTAGGAACGAATATTTCCCCCGGCAGTGGCATGCAAACTTAGTTTTGGTACCACATAACGGTCGTACGATAAAAGTACATCGGTATTGTTTTCAAAAAGGTTACGCTTGTCTTCGCGGTAATCGCCTTCGCCAGCTTCGCGACCATAAGGATGTGCCGAGTAAGGCAACTTTTCTGAACGGAATAAATCGTAGGTTGAAATGGCTGTTCGGGCTTGCAAATTAAAGTAATCGCTAATTTTGTATGATGTGGTTGCATTTCCTGTAAGGTCGTTTTTGTAGTGACCGCGTAACCATTCGTACGACATGAAGTAAGGATTGTGGTAACGTTGATATTCGGCATAAATGGATTGAACACCTTCTTTGCCGGGTTGCCAGTAGTTACGCATATCATCAATGTTCCAATCGGCACCGCCCCAGGCAATGATGTTGTAGATAATACTGTTAGGACCATAGTTCACATCAGGAACATTGGGGGTGTATTGGCGACTATAAGCCATGTTGGCACTTATACGAAGCTTCTTCGAAACGTTGTAGCCTCCGTTTAAATTGAAGTTGGTAATATTGAGCTTGGTATTTGGCACGATACCTTTTTGGTAACTGTGCGAAGCAGAGAAGCGAAGGTCGTATTTTTCGCCGCTTGCCGAAAGGGCTAAACTGTTGTTCGAAAGAAGTCCGGTTTCAAGAAAACGTTTCAGGTTATCTTTTCCACGGGCAACATATGGTGTTGGTTTAATATGGCCTGTGTAGGTTGAGCCATTCGCAAAAGTAGTCGTGTAAGAAGTTCCGGGTGTATATTCGCCATCGTATTGCGGAATCAATTGTCCGTCAAAGCGTGGTCCCCAAACATCATAGTCTCCATCATTCAATCCACCACCTTTCCCATCAGCAAATGCGTAGATTCCATGGTCGCCGGGACCGTATTCGTCCTGAACTTTTGGAATGGCCAAAAAACCACTCTCGGTCATAGTGCTTGAATTGAAATCGACAGAGAAACCTCGTTTATCAGAAGTTCCGCGTTTGGTCGTAATCTGAATGGCGCCGTATTGGCCTCTCGATCCATATAGTGCCGCAGCGGTAGGGCCTTTTAATACGGTATAGCTTTCAATGTCATCGGGGTTGATGTTCCAGGTATCGGTCTGAACCGGAACTCCATCAACGACATAGAGTGGAGCTGCTCCACGAAGTAGAACCGAAGGCGCTCCAAGAATTTCAGAAGAAGCGCCGACTGTTAAACCAGCTACTTTTCCGGTCAGGGCATTGATCGCGTTAGGTTCCCTGGCTTTAACCAACTCAGTACCTTTTACGTCCTGAATGGAAAACCCGATGGTGCTTTTTTCTTTTACAATACCTAATGCTGTTACAACTACTTCTTTGATTTCCTGTTTCGAATCTTCTAAAGTAATATCGATCACTTTTTGATTGCCAACCGTAACTTCAATGGTTTCGAATCCGATATACGATGCGACCAAAATGTCTTTCGGTTCTGCCTTAATGGTGAAATGCCCATTAACATCCGATAAGGTTCCGTTAGTGGTTCCCTTTACCAGAATGGTTGCGCTTGGCAGACTCTCTCCATTGCTGGTTTTTACCGTTCCTTCAACAGTTGCCTTTTGGGCAAATACCGTTGATCCAATCAGAAGGAACATGATAATTAATAAGGTAAATTTTTGCATTTTTACTTGGTTAGAATTAATACTTTTCTTCTCTTTTTTTTGACATAGAAATGGCCGTTTACAGCATTTTGTGCCATAAAAACCAGTAAAATCAATAATTAATAAATTGCTTTTTTATATTTAGAATACCAGATTTACCTGCTTGGTAAATAGGTTGGTCAACGAATTTGCATCATTGGTTTCGCCGATTGCTTTTTCAAAACTGGCAGTTTCGGCGGTAAGCACATTAAATGCAACATCCAATACCTTATTAAATTCGGCTGATGCGGTTTCGGTTGTGAGTTCTCCCTTCTTTACTGATTTTTTCAAGTAACGCTCAATCTTCTTTACCGCATCGTATATTACAGGTTTACGAATCATTGTGCGGGTTTGCGGGTTTCCGGGTACGATTGGAACCTCGTAGGTATATTTCGAATTGAGCAAGTACAATTTTTCGGCTACCAGTTTCCCCAGAAAATGTTCGCCAATCATTTCGCTTGAAATAGCTTTCAACTCATTGTTGTTGTCAGAAGCCCTAAACTCAAAACTAGGTAATCCGGCAAGGGCAACCTTTGTTGTTTTAGTGTCGCCGGTAAAATTCATCGCCAAAGCCTCTTGTGCAAATACCCTCCCAACTATCGATGAGAAAATAATAACTGTAAAAAGTAATTTTGTTTTCATTCGTATACAATGTTTTTGATTTGTTGAAAGTCGTCACGTACTCATGGAATAGCCATTTATACATTTTCGGTTGGTATAGGCATTTGCCCTTATGGCTATTTCATGATCTAACTGTTTGTTTATCGGTACAAAGGTCTGTTTGTAATATTGTAATCTGATTATGAATGGATTAATCTTCGATTAATATTTTGTAGCGTTTTTTATAAATCTTTAACCAAATTATTCTTGAAGGCCTGCGAAAGAATGGAAATTGCTTTTTGCAAATCTTCACGGCTGATTGTCAACGCCGGTGAAAGTTGAAGCACATTTCCCTGTGAGACTTTAAAACTCAATCCATGAGCCATACAATCGTACATGATTTGTTCGGCTGCTTCACTTGCTTTCTCTTTTGTTTCACGATTTTTCACCAGTTCAATGCCCCACAAAAGGCCTAACCCGCAGATGTCGCCAATCATTGGGAACTGTTCTTTCAGAAGGTTTAATTCTTTGTGCATCCAAAGTCCATCATCTAAAACTTTTTGCAGAAGGTTTTCTTCTTCGATATAATTAATAGTTGCCAGCGCGGCCACGCTTCCCAACGGACTCTTTTCGTGGGTGTAATGGCCCAGTGAAATATTCTGAGCAACGTTATAATTATCGCGCGCCACCATGGCCGCAAATGGGATGATACCACCTCCCAGTCCTTTCCCTAAGCAGATGATGTCGGGTTCAATGCCGAAGTTTTCGAAAGCGAACATTTTGCCTGTACGCCCAAGCGCAATCGGAATCTCATCGAGAATTAACAGAACACCATGCCTGGTGCATATTTCACGAACCCGTTTCCAGTATGCTTTTGAAGGAATTTGCACATCGGTATTCCGAATGGTTTCAGCCAGAAACGCGCCAACCTCACCATCTTTTTCGATTACATATTCCAGATAATCGGCGTATTTTAACTGATCCTCTTCTGTATTTCCAAAAATACCCCGGAATGTGGTTGGTGGAGGAATGTGCATTACCCCCGGAAGTAATGGTTCCATTTGTTTTCTGAAAATAGCTTCACCGCCAGCCGAAATGGCATCGAGCGAAGCGCCGTGAAACGAATCCCAAAGCGAAACGAGTTTGTGCTTTCCGGTAACCACACGTGCAAGTTTCAACGCTATGCCAATAACCGAAGTTCCACCCGGAGCAAATAAACTTCGGTTCAGGTTTCCAGGCAACAAATCGGCCAATTTCCGGGCCAGTTCAACAGCAGGCTGATTGGTGTACCTGCGCGGTGAAAACGGCAGGCTCTTGAGTTGTTCAGTAATTCGACTGATGACATAATCATTTCCGTAGCCCAACTGGTGAACATTGTTTCCGTGAAAATCCAGTAATTTTCTTCCGGAGATCGTTTGCATCCCGCTTCCTTTACAGTTTTCCAACACATCGAGGCAAGGGGTCGACATCGACTGGTGTATAAAATAGCGGGCGTCGTCGGCCAGAATCTGGCGGGTTAAAGGATCAGTAATCGTCTGATTCCATTTCAGGCGCCCTTTGGTAAAATTGATGTCGCCTTCGGTTAGTAATCCGGTAATTTCCATTTTGATTTAGGTTAATGCTTATTCATGTGATGACCCGTTTTACCTTTCCTAATTAAATAAACGGGATGGCCATATATTTCTCATTTCATAAAAATCGCCGCTTGATCTGCTTCAGTGTTGTGCTGAGTTTAACAGTTGAATTTTGAATACGGCAATTCAAGAATAAGTTCAATCCAAACTTAGGATATCCGGGAATGTGATACGTTATGAGATCGTTACCATAGTGATGAGCCAAAGTTATTAAACAGCCAAACAACGATTAAAGAAGTATTTCGGGTTGATTACGTTGTGATACAAAAAAGAAATACTTGCTTTTTGGCCAACAAATCCCTTCAGTTTCAAAATTTCACTTCCCCGATAAAATCAAACTCTGATTCGAAACTTAAAGTTACTACCCAAACGACAAGAACATAGTCATCTAGCTTTTCATCGAAGCTTAACACAGTCTTAATGCTTAATGCAGTATAAATGCGATAAAAGGTATGTTGATTAAGTATCTGGTATTGTGGCGATTAATTTCTGTTGTTACAATCTTGTTATTCAAATGTAACTGGACTGCAAACATAAATTAACCCATTTGTAATTCCTGAACTATTCCTTTGAGCCAAAATCAAAGCATAAAATCAAAGTTTTGAATGAATAGGGCATGATAAACGGCGCCACGAAGCATTCAATGTATTAACTAATTTATATTCGAGTGAAACTGAAACAAATTTTGCTGTTTGCCTTTTGGATGATCGTTGCGATTGCCGGCAAGTCACAAACTGGTGTTATTAAAGGAACAATTACTGATGCCAACACCAAAGAATCGTTAATTGGAGCCACTGTAGTTATACAAGGAACTGCCAAAGGAGCTTCTTCCGATTTTGATGGAAATTTCCGGATCGACAACGTTAAAGCAGGTTCGTACAACCTGGTTATTTCGTACATCTCATACGACAACCAAATTGTTAGGGCAGAGGTAACTGAAGGAAAGGAAACGGTACTGAATTTTGCTCTCAAATCGGCTTCAGTTGATATTGATGAAGTAAAAGTAGTTGCCAAACGACGAGACAATACAGAAGTTTCAATGGTATCGTCGCTCAAAGCAGGTAACCTTATTGTTAGCGGAATTTCAGCCCAACAAATTGGGAAATCGCAGGATAAAGATGCAGCAGAAGTCATTCGCCGCGTTCCGGGAATCACCATTACTGACGGGCGTTTCGTGATTGTACGTGGATTGATTGAACGATACAATTCGGTAATGCTGAACGGAGCAACAGCTCCCAGTTTCGAAGCCGACAAACGGGCTTTTTCGTTTGATGCCATTCCCAGCGGAATGATCAACAACATCCTGATTTATAAAAGTCCGGCGCCTGAGCTACCTGCCGATTTCGCCGGAGCGGCCATAAATGTGGAAACGAAGAGCAATGCCGACGAAAACAGTCTGGTTATCGCATACAATACGAAATATGTTGAACATACCACCTTCAATAACAAGTTCCAAACCTACCAGGGTGGGAAAACCGACTGGCTGGGATACGACGATGGAACAAGGGATGTTCCGAAGGGAGTGCCATCGGCTGATGTGTTTAAAGGACTTTATACCTGGAAAAGTATCGATGATTACATGCAAAAAACTACCGATCTGGTAAAGGTTTCGAAGCTGTTCAGTAACAATTGGGAGTCTAAATCAAAAGCCCCACTTCCTGATCAAAGTTTATCCATCACGCTGCAACGGCGTTTTGTTCTGGGAAAAGTTTCGTTAGGCAATATTTCTTCCTTTTCATACAATTCGTCAAGCGATTACCTGAAAGTTAACCGAGAGGAATATCAGGATTATTCTGAATCACAAAACAGGGTGATTAAAGATTTCGATTTTCACGATCAGAAATCGAAAGAATCGACGAAAATTGGGTTCATCCATAACTGGAACTTGCTTTATGGCAACAACCAGAAACTTGAATTCAGGAACCTGGTGAATCAGATGGGTAATAAAACCACTAACATCAGAGATGGGGTAAATTACTACAATGTGGACACTATCCATGCGATTGACCTGCGCTACGAAAGTCGTTTTATTTATTCAGGACAGTTGGCCGGAGAGCAACATTTTAATCACGAACGAACCAAGTTTAACTGGATGGCTGGATATGGGTACACCAAAAATTCGCAACCCGACAACCGCCGACTGACTTTTATTC
Organism: Prolixibacteraceae bacterium; assembly: GCA_028683385.1. GTDB lineage: Bacteria > Bacteroidota > Bacteroidia > Bacteroidales > Prolixibacteraceae > Aquipluma. The sequence continues at coordinate 124,676 of JAQUIJ010000006.1, forward strand.
TGGATAATAATCAAAATGGCGATCATTACAATGAATACTTCCTTCGGATGCAAAATGTACCGAATGCTTATCTGGGCGGACGTTTGTGGCTAAACCTCAACGAGAATATTTACAATTACAAAGCCGATCTTGAACACTTGTTCAAAATTTTCAATAGCAACGCCGACTATACTTTAAAAGCTGGAGTTTCATACGAACGCAAAAAACGTGAGTTTAGCTCTCGCTTAATAGGAGCTGTTGCTTACAACAATCCACCCGATATTTTCTACAAGCCTGCCAGCGAGATTTTTTCAGAAGAAAATATCTATTTTGACCAAACAGCTCCATTCAATCAGGACGGGATAACCTACCGTGATAATACTGCCGCGAAAGACAGTTACGATGGGGAAGACAAAATTTTGGCCGGTTACATCGGGTTAAAAATTCCAATTTCGAAAAAGATAAATGCATACGGTGGCGTGCGTTTCGAAAAGTTTAACCGGAAAATCAGCAATTTCTACGAAAAGACCGGGAATACCGACAACCTTGACATCGTTCGGGATACCATCAATTATTTCCCATCGATTAACCTGACTTACAACATCAACGATAAAAACCTGTTCCGCTTCTCATACGGCAAAACGATTAATCGTCCGGAATTCAGGGAAATGTCGAATTTTGATTACCAGGACTTCGACATGTTCGCCATTATTCACGGGAACGATACGCTGAAAAGCGCCTACATTGATAATTACGACCTTCGTTACGAATGGTATCCTTCGGCAGGCGAAGTCGTTTCGTTAGCAGCTTTTTATAAAGATTTTACCGATCCGATTGAAGTATTCCTGATTCCAGCCGGAACGGGTTACGACTACAAACCTTTCAATACCGAAAAGGCCTATAGTATGGGGCTTGAACTGGATGCCCGCAAGCAATTCACCGAATTTGAACATTCAAGTGGATTCCTGAATTACCTAAAAAACCTGACCGTAATTTTCAACACTTCGCTCATAAAGAGCCAGATAAATACCTCACAGCAAGGCTTTGCCCGCGATAAGAAACGAATCATGCAAGGCCAGTCTCCCTACATCATTAACCTCGGGTTAAACTACACCAGTGAAGCGTCAAAATTTAATGTTGGCGTTAATTTTAACCGGCTTGGGAAACGAATTGCCTATGTCGGAAACCCTCTGAACCCACATACCTGGGAACTTCCACGAAATTCACTTGACCTGACTATTCAAAAGGAATTGGGCAAACGAGTGACTTTTAAGGCTGGTGTTAAGGACATCCTGAATAATCCTGTACGTTTTGTTCAGTACTATGGAACGAACGATAACATTACAGTTGACACTTACAATTACACTCCAAACAGAAGCTTCTCTGCCGGTATTGTTGTGAAACTCTAATGTGCTGTTAATATGAATAATAAACAAAACAACAATAGAAAAAAGATTGCTTTTTTGAACATTAAAATTCAAATTATGAAGAAAATTTTACTTTCACTTATTGTATCGTTGTTGATTACTTTTGGAGCTTCGGCCCAAAGCATTAACGACAGCTTTTTCGATCACGTCAATTACATTGGCGCTTTCGACGGTACTTTCAACTGGACTGCCGGATGGGCTGAATGGTCACCGGTTGATAAAGTTTATGCCGATGCTACCTTAACTAAAGGTAACGGACAGTTTGCCTATGCAACCGGAACGCACATCACAGCTGATGAAACCTGGACTGGAGTGATTAAACTCAATGGTTGGGTTTATGTTGATGAAGGTGCAACCTTAACCATTCAGGCCGGAACAATTATCCGTGGTACTGAAAAGAGTGCGGTTATTGTTCAACGCGGTGGTAAAATAAACGCAGTCGGAACAAGTACCAATCCTATCGTATTCACAAGCAACTTACCTGCTGGTCTTCGCACTACAAGTAGCTGGGGAGGATTGGTTTTGTGCGGAAAAGCAACCAATAACATTTCTGGCGGTGTTGGTACTGCCGAAGGTGGTATCACTTCACAATACGGTGGAACCGATGACAACGACAACTCAGGAACTTTAAAATATGTACGTATCGAGTTTGCCGGTTACGAAATTGCCACCGGATCTGAAATTAACGGATTAACGCTATGCTCTGTAGGTCGGGCAACTACAATCGACCATATTCAGGTTTCCTATTCGGGCGATGATGCCTACGAATGGTTTGGCGGAACTGTAAATGCCAAATACCTGATTTCGTACAAAACTGAAGACGACGATTTTGATACCGATAATGGTTTCCGTGGTATGGTTCAATATGGTGTTGTTCTTCGTACCAATGATATTGTTGATACTGATGCTGCTAATACGTTCGAATCGGACAACGATGCTGCCGGAAGTACTGCTGAACCTTTTACTCATGCTGTTTTTAGTAATATTAGCGCTTTTGGTCCTGCGATTACTGCGACCAACCCAGCTACTTTGCAAGCTAAACATGCCGATGGTTCAGGATTCCGTATCCGTCGTAATTCGCGTTTGCAGATTTATAATACAGCCATTTTAGGATGGGGCAAGGGCGTTCGTATCGAATCGGATGGCACACAAACTGCTGCACAATCTGACTTGATGACCATTCAAAATTGTATCATCGCTGGTATCCGTGGCGATAATTTCATTCAGGATGCCAATGCAACCGTGATGACTGCTGCTACGATGGAAACCTGGTTTAAAGCTGCTACACGCAAAAACCAAGTTCTCGCAGCCAATGCCGACGTAAAAATCACCGATCCTTTCAATTTTGCCAGCCCTAATTTTCAGCCAGCAACAGGCTCCCCTGTTCTGAACGCGTCTTACTGGTATGCCGGAACAACTAATAACACAGAAGCTTCAATCGATAACAGCTTTTTTGACCATGTCAATTACATTGGTGCTTTCGATGGATCGTACAACTGGACTACTGGCTGGACCGAATGGGATCCGGTTAACAAAGCTTATGCTGATGCAACTACAACCAAAGGTAACGGACAGTTTGCCATGGCAACCGGTACTCACATTACTGCCAATGAAACCTGGAGTGGAGTGATTAAACTTGATGGTTGGGTGTATGTTGACGCAGGTGCAACACTTACAATTAATGCCGGAACAGTAATTCGTGGTACTGAAAAAAGTGCTTTGATTGTTCAACGTGGTGGTAAAATCAATGCGGTTGGAACAAGCACAAATCCAATCGTCTTCACCTCGAATCAGGCAGCGGGACTTCGCACAACCAGTAACTGGGGTGGAGTAGTGCTTTGTGGAAATGCAACCAATAACATTTCTGGCGGTGTTGGTACTGCTGAAGGTGGTATCACCTCGCAATACGGTGGAACCGATGACAACGACAACTCAGGAAAGTTACAATACGTCCGTATTGAATTTGCCGGTTACGAAATTGCGACAGGTTCAGAAATTAACGGTTTAACTCTATGCTCTGTAGGTCGGGCAACTACGATCGACCACATTCAGGTTTCATACTCAGGTGACGATGCTTACGAATGGTTTGGTGGAACTGTAAATGCGAAATACCTGATTTCGTACAAAACCGAAGATGACGATTTTGATACTGATAATGGTTTCCGTGGAATGGTTCAATATGGTGTTGCTCTTCGGATCAACGATATTGTTGACACCGACGCTGCCAACACTTTTGAATCTGACAATGATGCTGCCGGAAGTACTGCATTGCCATTTACCCACGCAGTTTTCAGCAACATCAGTGCTTTTGGTCCTGCGATTACTGCAACCAACCCTGCTTCTTTACAAGCTAAACATGCCGATGGTTCAGGATTCCGCATTCGCCGTAATTCACGTTTGCAGATATACAACACTGCTATTTTAGGCTGGGGCAAAGGTCTTCGTATCGAATCGGATGGCACCCAAACTGCTGCAAATTCTGATTTGATGACCATTCAAAACTGTATCATGGCTGGTATTCGTGGCGATAATTTCATTCAGGATGCTAATGCAACTGTGATGACTGCTGCAACCATGGAAGCCTGGTATAAAGCTGCCACACGTAAGAATCAGTTATTTACAGCCAATGCCGATGTAAAAATCACCGATCCTTTCAATTTTACCAGTCCAAACTTCCAACCAGCAACCGGTTCTCCTGTTTTGAATGCTTCATACTGGTATTCAGGAACAACTAATACGACTGAAGCATCGATTAACAATAGTTTTTTCGATCATGTAAAATACGTTGGCGCTTTCGATGGAACTACGAACTGGACTACTGGCTGGGCTGAATGGGATCCGGTCAACAAAGTTTATGCTGATGCAACAACAACTAAAGGTAACGGACAGTTTGCAATGGCAACCGGTACTCACATTACAGCAAACGAAACCTGGAGCGGAACCGTTAAGCTTGATGGTTGGGTTTATGTTGACGCAGGTGCAACCCTGACAATTAGTGCAGGAACAGTTATTCGCGGTACCGAAAAAAGTGCCCTGATCGTTCAGCGTGGTGGTAAAATCAATGCGGTTGGAACAAGCACTAACCCAATTGTATTTACTTCTAATCAGGCTGCCGGACTTCGCACAACCAGTAACTGGGGTGGTGTCGTGCTTTGTGGAAATGCAAAAAATAACATTGCAGGTGGTGTTGGTACTGCCGAAGGTGGTATTACCTCACAATACGGTGGAACTGATGATAGCGACAACTCCGGAACATTACAATATGTCCGTATCGAGTTTGCCGGATACGAAATTTCTACCGGATCTGAAATTAACGGATTAACCCTTTGCTCGGTTGGAAACGGAACCACGCTTGATCACATTCAGGTAAGCTACTCGGGTGACGATGCTTACGAATGGTTTGGTGGATCAGTAAATGCCAAATACCTGATTTCGTACAAAACGGAAGACGACGACTTTGATACTGATAACGGTTTCCGTGGAATGATTCAATATGCTGTTGCACTTCGTACAAACGATATTGTTGACACCGATGCTGCCAATGCTTTCGAATCGGATAACGATGCCGCCGGAAGTACAGCCGAGCCTTTTACTCATGCAGTATTCAGCAACGTTAGTGCCTTCGGCCCGGCAATAACTGCAACAAATCCTGCAACACTTCAGGCTAAACATGCCGATGGTTCAGCCATGCGATTACGTCGTAATACTCGTTTACAAATTTATAATACGGCTTTCCTTGGTTGGGGAAAAGGCCTTCGTTTGGAGTCTGATGGTAGCCAAACTGCTGCAAACACCGACTTGCTAACCGTTCAAAATTGTATTATGGCTGGTATCCGTGGCGATAACTTCATTCAGGATGCAAATGCAACCGTAATGACTGCCGCAACAATGGAAGCCTGGTACAAAGCAACTAAACGCACGAATCAGCTATTTACAAACAATACTGATGTAAAAATTGCTGATCCTTTCAATTTTGCCAGTCCAAACTTCCAGCCTGCTACCGATTCACCAGTTCAGAATGCATCTTACTGGGTTATTACAGCCGTGGAACCAACGATTGCCAACGAAGCCAATTTGGTGAGTTATCCAAATCCATTCTCCGGAAGTACAAACATTGAACTTCAACTTGAAAAAAGTTCGTATGTACGAATTGTTGTAACCGACATTTCAGGCCGTACAGTAGCTAATCTTCAGGAAGGAAATTTAACTGAAGGAACACACCGTTTCGAATTCGACGGTTCTGCTCTTCCGAAGGGAATGTATATCGCCAAAGTGATTACATCTGATTCTCAGAAATCGGTTAAAATGATTTCCAAGTAAGGAAGAATATAAATCGAAAATGGAGCTTCATTGGCCCGGAGTCCTCGGGGCTGATGAAGCTCTTTTTAAAAATGTAACTTAACCGGAATAATTCATTCCGGAATTTTAAATAAAAGAATTGCACCATGAAGAAGCTCAGTTTGTTAATAGTCATGATCGGCTTTTTTGCATTTGTGGCCAAGGCTCAGGAGTTGAAGGAAATAAACGGTATTTATTATGCCGATAGCGTTGCCTATACCGGGAAATATGTGACTCATTTTCCCAATGGCAAAATTAAACTCGAAATGAACCTCGAAAATGGCATGAAGAATGGCACTGTAAATGTTTACTTCGAGAATGGCCAGTTAAATGAAGTCCGGTCGTACAAAAACAACCTGATGCACGGATCGTGGATTACCTACAACGAACAAAAGGTTCTGATTGGTCTGGCAAATTATAAAGACGGGCAGAAACACGGAACCTGGATGATCTGGGATGCGAACGGAAACCTGCTTTACGAGTTGCATTACGATTTGGGCGAGAAGGTTGGGATTTGGCGAAATTTTGGCAAGAACGGTGAGATAATCAGCGAACGCGAATATCCGGAGAAACCTGTAAAGAAATAGTCAGGTTATTTTAGTTCCATTTTCTGAAATTAAGAAATGCTTGCGGTTAAAATGAGGCGAATCGGCCAAATTCAAGGCAGAAAAGAGTTGTTTGTAATTTTTCTGTAATCAAAGGAATAGGTTGGATTTCGAAGATCTGCTGTTTGTAACAATATTTTAATTGATGCTTAATTGCCCTTTAATTGGGTGGCGGTACTTTTGAAAGTATTAATCGGAGATAATAAACAAATAAATACAGTCATGAAAAAAGTAATTTTCGCCCTTCTTGTAGCATTTGCAACAACAAGCGCATTCGCTGAAAAAACAGATTCTAAAGCAGATTCAAAGTCAGAAGCAATTGTACTTTCTTTAAGCGGAAACGTCATTGATGAGGTTTCAGGTGAAGCTTTGGTTGGCGTGGAAGTTAAAGTTGACGGTTCGGACCAAAAAGCTTATACCGATTTTGATGGCCATTTTGTAATCGACAATGTAAAATCAGGCGATTGCAAATTAGTTGCCAGCTACACTTCGTACAATAAAAATGAAAAAACATTTACAATGAATGCCAAGAACAATCAGGTAAAGATTGAACTTCAGGCATCAAAATAGAACGAATTGTCCCCAATAATATTGGTTGTACTCATCAGATTCAAACCTCTTCGATGACCCGGAGAGGTTTTTTTGTGCCCATCACTTTGCTGAAGTAAGGCGGTTGTCTAACTTTTCAGCAACTGGTTCATTTGGTTTTTGTCCAGAATCTTGATGCAACGGCGGTCAGTTTCAATTAATCCTTCCTGGCACATCTCACCCAAAGTACGCGCTAACGAAGGTCGGGTTACGCCAAACATTTCGGCTAATTGTCCCTGCGACTGCTGAATCTCGACCGTTTGAAGCCGGTCGCCCGCCTTTTCGAGCAGGTAATGCGCAATTTTCTGCTTGATGGTTTTAAAGGAAAGAAACTTCAGCTTTTGCGATAAGAACTGCGCCCGCGTTGAAATCGTATTCAGGTAATTATTCAGGATCAAGGTATTCATTTGCAGTAGTTTCACAAACTCAGGCTTCGGAATGGAAACCATTTCGACATCCGTTGTGGCCGAAACGGTTACCGGAAACCTGTTTTGCATTCCAAATAAAAAGGCCGTTGCTAAAGGCTGAGGCGCAGATAAATCTTCAATTTTGATGGTTTTTCCTGAATAATCGTTCATCTCGGCTTTTACACTTCCTAACTGAATAATCAGTAGCCGGTCGCAAACTTCGCCGCCCATTACAATTAAATCGTTTTTCTGGTATGTTTTAACTTGAAAATGAATCTGTGTAAAAAGCTTAGCCATTTCTTCGGGAGAAATACCACGAAAGATGGGCGACTGACAAAGGATTTCGGGTTGAATCATAGCTAAATTGTTAAGCGTTTTTTTCTTGCCACAAAAACACAAAGGTACTAAGTTGCACTAAAAATTAATCTTTGAGCCTTTGTGGCAAATCTTTGTTTTTTCTTTCACTTTGTAACATTGGTTACATTTCAAACAACCGAATGACTGTACTTTTGTTTCAGAAAAATACAAAATTACTCAGATGATACGCGAAATTGTAAATATAGACGAAGAATTGTGCAACGGATGTGGTGTTTGTGTCCCGAATTGCCACGAAGGTGCATTGCAAATTATAGATGGAAAAGCCAGGCTCATTAGCGAATTGATGTGTGACGGATTGGGAGCCTGCCTTGGCCATTGCCCCGAAGGAGCGATTACCATTGAAAAACGCGAAGCCGACGAATACGACGAAGTGGTTGTGGTGAAACAAATCATCCCGAAAGGCAAAAATACATTGGTAGCTCACATGAAACACCTGAAAGAGCATGGTGAAACCGTATTCCTGAAACAGGCTGTTGGCTACCTGAAAATGCATGCCAGCGAAATTCCGTTCAGTGTTGAAGAGGTAATTGCCGAAGTTCATTCTACAAAAGTTGAATCATCAGGTTGCGCCAGTGGAGGGTGCCCGGGTTCACAAGCTGTCAGTTTTGAGCCGCAGAACCTTCGCTTTGCTCCGGCAACGGCTACAACTGAAGCGCCTTCTGCTCTCCGTCAGTGGCCAGTTCAAATGCATTTAATTAATCCTGCTGCTTCAAGTTTCCAGGGAACCGATTTGCTTTTGGCAGCCGATTGCGTGGCCTTCAGCTTAGGTAATTTTCACACCAAACATTTGGCCGGAAAGTCATTGGTTATTGCCTGTCCCAAACTCGATCAGGGAAAAGAAATATACGTGGAGAAAATTCGCCGCCTCATCGACGAAGCCCGTGTGAATACCATTACTGTGATGATGATGGAAGTTCCATGTTGCGGAGGTTTGTCGCAATTGGTTAAAATGGCTTCTGCTCAGGCATCCCGCAAAGTTCCAGTGAAGGAAATCATTGTCAGCATCAAAGGCGAAATTCTGGACGAAAGCTGGGTATAGATCCAGTTCAAAGTTTCAGGTTCCAAGTTGTTGCAAGATTCGGGTTTGAGGTTCAAATTCCCCGAAGGGGATAAATATCAATAACCCGGGGTAAACGACGAAGGAGGTCAACCCCGGGACAAGATGCAACAAAGTCAACCGTCCGCGAGTAGCCGCCCTACAAGGGCTTTCCCTTATTTCGAACGAAATGGCAACCAATCTATTCAGAATTTTGATCCAAAAGCATTCAGAAATTATCAATTAAAATTTTAATAATCAATTGAGAAACTGGTTTGTGAGATTTCGCAAACGGTCCTTCTCATGTCAAAAAAAATAACTATGGATATGTTTTGTTTTCAATGTCAGGAAGCAGCCAAAGGAATTGGTTGCTCGGTAAAAGGTGTGTGCGGAAAGGACAGCAATGTGGCCAACCTTCAGGATACTTTATTATTTGTGCTGAAGGGTGTTGCAGCCTTAAACAGCGAATTGCGCAAAGCCGGATTGGCCGAAGCCAAGGTAAATAAAGTGATTTTCGACGGTCTGTTCAGCACCATCACCAACGCAAATTTCGATGATGTGGCTTTCTCGATCCGCATCAAAAAAACGCTGAACGTTCGCGACGAATTGCGTTCGAAAGCTGAAGCTGCCGGAATTGCGTTGCCAACGCACGAATCGGTGAACTGGTCGGCATCAACCACCGAAGAGTTTGAAGCCAAAGCCGCTGAAGTTGGTGTTTTAAGTGAAAAAAACGAAGACATTCGCTCACTGAAAGAGCTGATTATTTATGGGTTGAAAGGTCTGGCAGCTTATGCCGAGCATGCCTTTAACCTCAACCATGAAAGTGAAGAGATTTTTGCTTTTACTGAACGTGCGCTGGCCGCTACCACACAGGATTTATCGGCCGACGAATTGGTTGCTCTAACTCTTGAAACCGGAAAATTCGGAGTTGACGTAATGGCTTTGCTCGATAAAGCCAACACCACCAGCTACGGAAATCCGGAAATGACCAAAGTAAACATTGGCGTCCGTAAAAATCCGGCAATCCTGATTTCAGGTCACGATTTGCGCGATTTGGAAGACCTTTTGGTGCAGACCGAAGGAACCGGAGTGGATGTTTACACGCACAGCGAAATGCTGCCAGCGAATTATTATCCGGCTTTCAAGAAATACAAAAACCTGGTGGGTAACTACGGAAATGCGTGGTGGAAGCAAAAGGAAGAATTTGAAAGCTTCAACGGACCAATCCTGTTCACGACCAACTGTATTGTTCCGCCAATGGAAAAAGCGGGATACCGTGACCGAATTTATACCACAGGAGCAAGCGGATTGCCAGGTGCTGTGCATTTCCCTGACCGCAAGCCAGGACAGCGTAAAGATTTCCACGCGATTATTGAGCACGCTAAAATTTGTGGTGCACCTACCGAAATCGAAACCGGTGAAATCATTGGCGGTTTCGCGCACAACCAGGTTTTCGAACTGGCCGGACCAATTGTTGAAGCCGTTAAATCGGGTGCAATCCGCAAATTCTTTGTGATGGCAGGTTGCGATGGTCGCATGAAAGATCGTGATTATTACACCCAATTTGCCGAAAAATTACCAACTGATACGGTGATCCTGACAGCAGGTTGTGCCAAATATCGTTACAACAAATTGCCATTAGGCGATATCAACGGAATTCCACGAGTGATCGATGCCGGACAGTGTAACGACTCCTATTCGCTGGCTGTTGTGGCTTTGAAACTGAAAGAAATTTTTGAATTGGAAGACATCAACGAATTACCAATTGCTTACAATATTGCGTGGTATGAGCAAAAAGCAGTCATCGTATTGTTGGCACTGCTTTCCCTTGGAGTGAAAAACATTCACCTCGGCCCGACATTACCAGCCTTTTTATCGCCCAATGTGGTAAATGTTTTGGTACAAAACTTTGGTATCGCCGGAATTCAAACCGTTGATGAAGATTTGAGATTGTTCCTTCAAACCGAGAAAGAACTGGAAGAAGAATTTGAGAAATAGTGACTTATTGTTTTGGTGGATTGTTTTTGAAAACCTCTGGATCGCTTTTGATTCGGAGGTTTTTTGCATTTTAGTAAGAAATCCGCTAAACGTATAATTTCCAACGCTAAACTTAAATTTTCTTGCGTCAAAATATCAATCACAAAACCTTGTTAAAAATGTTTATTTTTAAATATTTAAACAAACAATAGGTTATGATATTATTTAGATTTGATTTGAGCATTGAATCACATCCAGGAGTAACTGAAAATGAAATTGATAATTCGTTAAAGGAATTTAATGTTGATCTTAAGAAACTCTGTGAACTTCTTGGCTTATCACTTGAGGTAAATTCTTTTCATCGACATCACTGTGATTGTGATGAAGTAAGACAAGTCTATATTAATGGATTGCATTATAAGATCTCTCGAACTTTAAGAAATATTAGGAATTACCATTTCATGGCAAAAATAGTTGAGGGTTACATTGAGCTAATTTTCAATAATGAAGATTTTAACAACCTTGAATACAAGTATAAATTACAACTACCTAATGATAAATAAAGTTATAAGATAAGTGGTTCTTTTCTTCAAAAATCAGACATTTAAATCACTACTTTCCAAACTTTTTTTCTTTCTGTCGAAATTAGACTAACATTCAGCTTTTTATAATGTGCTGATTTACTTGACATTAAAAATTATTTTAAAAATAATTAAAAATTTTAGTACTTTGTGTTGCATAGAACCATTTAAAGTTCGTATGTTTGTAAAGCCAATAACAATGTAAGAGAAGGTAGAAGTTTTAAAAGAGTTCTTTGGATTCTGTAACGAAACTGAAAACCCATCGTCTTACCAACAGAGAAAACAAGAAAACAGTATCAGAAAACAAGAAAACGTGTTCAGAAAACAAAAACAGAAAACAGAAACAAACTAACAAACAAATCTCAAAGCCATGAGAACAACAAACAACATTCAGAAAACAGAAAACAAGCCAATTAAAAAAACAATTAGCAAGATGTTCGCCATCATTATTAGTCTGGTATTGATTAGTTTTACGGTAAGCGCTCAGGGATTCTGGAAGCAAATACTTGTAAACAATACCTACGGAAAAATGGCCGAAATGATGGTTGAACAGAAAAATGCAGATGATCAGCTTTTGAAAGCTAACGTTCATTCTCCTGAAACTACGGTCACAATGCCAGCTGGCAATACTGGAATTGCAACGGAAATGACTTTTGAACGCTACTTCGGTTCTCAATGGGGTGTCAGTCAGAATATTTTTGGGACACATTCACCAATGATCGATTGGAAAATGGATCAATCAAGCCAGAATAACTGATCCTGATTTTAAGGAGAGATTAAATAAAAAGATTTTAAAGGAGGAAAAACAATGGATCTCAACAATACAAAAGCTCAAATGCGCAAGGGCGTTCTCGAATACTGCATCCTGCTGGTAATCGACGGTAAACCTTTGTACGCAAGCGACATCATTGAGGAATTGAAAAACTCGAAGATGATTGTCGTGGAAGGAACTTTATACCCGTTACTCACCCGTTTGAAAAATGACGGACTACTGGCTTACAAATGGGAAGAATCGACCCAGGGACCACCACGTAAATATTACGAACTTACTGAAGAAGGACGTTTTTTCCTGAACGAAATGGGTGCTTCGTGGGACGAGTTGGTCGAAGCTGTCAAGACGATAAAAGAACATAAATAGGTTGATTTCAGTATAAGTTAATCAAAAACGGAAAAACCTCAGAAAATGAAAAAGACATTTACAATAAACATAAGCGGAAGCATCTTCCATATCGATGACGACGCTTTCGAAAAACTCCAGAAATACCTGCATATGCTGAATAAGCATTTCGGACCAGCCATCGAGGGTCAGGAAATACTTCAGGATATTGAAGCGCGAATTGCAGAGTTGTTTCTCGAAAAAACCAGCAATAAAGTTGAAGTGATTACCGATTTCATGGTCGACGAAGTGATTGCCCGAATGGGTAAACCCGAAGACTTCATGGAGCAAGAGGAGGAATCAGAAAAAACTCAGCCCGAGGCAACATCTCAGGAAGAAGAACCCAAAGTCCGCCGAAGGTTGTACCGCGATGGAGACAATCGTGTGCTTGGTGGTGTTTGTTCCGGAATGGGAGCCTACTTTAACATCGACATGGTAATGATGAGAGTAATCTTCTTTTTGCTCTTTTTCCTGATCGGGCCTTTTAACCTGTTGTTGTATTTTATCCTCTGGATTGTTGTACCTAAAGCAAAAACTACCGCCCAGCGACTCGAAATGCGAGGTAAAGAGGCGACAATCTCTAACATTGAGAAGTCGATTAAAGAAGAGGTAAACGAAGTTGGTGAAAGCTACAACAAGTTCGCCAATGCGAAAAACGAAAAAGGAGTTTCACGTATCGATAGTTTTGGCGAAGTCGTAGGCAGCGTGTTGCGTGTAGTACTTCGCGTAATCGTTCTCATATTTGGTGCAGTTCTTATCATCGGAGGAATAGCCAGCCTGATTGGCTTTATAGCCTCAATGGCTATTGGGAATTCTTTTATGCATGGAGGGCCATGGAACTTTGGTTCGGGTTCGAATGTCGATATGTCTGCATTGCTAAATAACTTCGTTAGTCCGGGAGCTTATGCCATTTCACTAATTGCAATTTCCATTTTGGCAGGAATTCCGATCTTACTTATTCTTTTTATCGGAACGAAACTTTTATTCCGCTATAAAACCAATAACCGGATGATCGGGTTGGGCGCCTTTGGCCTTTGGTTAGCTGCTCTAATTGTTCTAACCGTTGTTGCAGTGAATCAGGTTAGTAATTTCGGAAAACAAACCAGTCAGACTGTAACTCAAAAGGTAGAATGTACTCAGTGTAAAACGTTGTATCTGGAAACCGCAGATGATCTTTACGAGTCGTTAATTGATAATGAAATTTCGCTTGATCGGATGAAAATTGCTACAGTCAATGGGAAAGACAAGCTGCTTGGACATCCACGCTTCACCATCGAAAAAAGCAGTTCAGGCGAATATTTACTGCTGATCAAAAAACAATCGCGGGGAAGTAGCACTGTTGACGCTCAAAAGAATGTGGAAGAGATTGAGTATAATTTTGTCCAGAAAGATTCAACACTTCGTTTCGATCCTTATTATATGCTAAAGGATGAGGCCAGATGGCGTAACCAGGAGATTTTCTTAACCCTGAAAGTTCCGGAAGGAAAATCAGTTTACCTGAATCAGAAAATGGCCAGTATTATCTCCGACATTCAAAATACTGAAAACATGTGGGACGGTGATATGGTTGGCAAAACATGGACGATGACCGCCGATGGATTATCACTGAAAAAAGAGATTCCGTTGACGATAAAGAAGTAAAATTCTCACAAAAAATATTGAATCCTGAATAGGATTTAACAGAAGGTTGGCCATAATCGGCCAACCTTCTGCTTTTGATACTGTTCTAAAAAATCATCGAAAATACCGTTTCTTTCCCCGGAATCGATCTTACCTGAAGGCTTCCGCCATGCAACCTCATAATCTGACGTGAGAGGCTAAGCCCAATTCCGGAGCCATTTTCGCGGGTAGTAAAAAACGGGACAAATACCTGTTCCATAATCTCATCAGGTATTCCGGACCCATTATCGGCCACCGTAATTTCCGGTCGGTTATTATTGGCCACTTTTACCATTATCCTGATTAATCCATCAGTTCTTCCGTTCAAGGCTTCCAGTGCATTTTTTAAAAGATTGAGTAACACTTGGGAAATCAGGTTTTCATCGGCAAAAAGTTCAAGTTCAGGTGGATTAACGTTAACTGCCAGTTTAACCTTATCGCTGTTTTCAAGCGACGAATACAATACTTTCATGCGGTTAACCAGTTCTTCAACCTTGAATATTTTTTGATCAGGTTTTGGTACCCGTGTCAGTTTACGGTACGACTCTACAAACTGGATTAATCCGTTGCCCTGTTCGCCAATTACACCTAGTCCGCGAGCCGTAGTGCTGATTGTCTTTTCGTCGATTTGTTCCCGAAGCACTAATTTGCCATCGACAGTAAAAAGCTTGCTCAGGCTTTCCGAAAGTGAAGTGATCGGAGCTATCGAATTCATGATTTCGTGCATCAGTACGCGAATCAACTTCATCCACGAATCCAGCTCTTTTTCATCAAGTTCGTTCCGGATATCCTGAACCGACAGCAACAGTAATTCATCGGTTTGTGTTTTAAACGAAGTTGCTTTCAGCGATAATTCAATCGTTCCGCGTTCGCTGGTTACCGAAACAAGCTTTTGTTCGAAGGGTTTAATTTGCTGAACAGCTTGAAAAAGGGTTCGGCTGATTCGATCCAACTGATTAATATGGGTCAATACATCGAGTCCAAGCATCCGTCTTACAGCCGAGTTGGCATGTAACACAAATCCTTTGGAATTGCTGGTAATAATACCTGTCCCCACGTTTTCGAGTATGGTTTGAAAATACTGTTCGCGCTGCTGATTCTCTATTTTGAGTTGTTTGATCTGTTCGTTGATCTTGTTTAATCCATCGAACAATTCGCGGATTGGTTTGCCCGAAATTTGAGTCGGAAAAATCAATGTAGAATCGTTATTCTGGATAGATTCCAGGAAATAGCTCATTTTCCGGTTTGTGGTATTGAGTAGCTGGATCAGGTTAATTACCACCGGAATGATAGCGGCTACACAAATAAAAGCAATGAAATTGGATTCGGACGCAACGGCGAGACCAGCACCCAATGCAGCCGCAACCAGCAATACCACCCTGAAAATAATCTGGACATAGAAGTTTCGGCTGATCATTGACCTGATTTTTTGATTTTGTTGTAAAGGGTCTGTCGGGTTATACCGAGCTGCTCGGCGGCGGCGCTAAGGTTTCCATTGTTTTTTTCAATCGCGAGGTTAATCATCTGTCGTTCCATTTCTTCGAGCGTCATTTCGGGAGTAATATTTTTTCCTGAAGCGACTGGTCTCATAAAGAAATCTTCGGACTTTAGCACATGATTGTCGCTCAGGATAACTGCTTTTTCGATCGTGTGCTGCAATTCGCGGATATTTCCGGGCCACGAGTATCCTAACAGCTTGTCCTGGGCTTGTTGATTGATCTTCAGATTGGGTTTGTTGTATTTTGATGCGTACTTTTTCAGGAAGAAATCGGCCAGCACCAGCACATCGGTTCCACGCTCACGCAAAGGTGGAACTTCAATTTGTATGGTATTGATACGGTAAAGCAAGTCTTCGCGGAAAAGCCCTTCGTGTACCATGCTTTCGAGGTTTTTATTGGTCGCGCAAATCAGTCGGATATCAACCGGAACAGTTTGATTGGAACCTATACGCGAAATTTGCCTGTTCTGTATGGCTGCCAATAGTTTAGCCTGAAGGTGAAACGATAGGTTGCCAATTTCATCGAGAAACAAACTGCCTTTATCGGCTACTTCGAATTTTCCGGGACGACTTTCACGGGCATCCGTAAAAGCGCCTTTCACATGTCCAAAGAGCTCGCTTTCGAACAATGTTTCGGTAATGGCGCCCATATCAACGCTAACCAATATTTCGCTCGACCGACCCGATAACCGGTGTATTTCCTGGGCAATCAATTCTTTTCCTGTTCCGTTTTCGCCGGTAATCAGCACGTTAGCTTCTGTTTTGGCGACCTTCCGAACCAGATTCAATACACTCATGAGTCGTGGCGACGAACCCACAATGTATTTCTGCTCGCGGTTAATCTCGCTTTTCAGTCCCTTTTCTTTTTCTTTCAACTGGCTCACTTCTTTTTTCGACAAATTAAGTTGAAGAGCCGATTTCAATGTCGCCAGTAATTTGGCGTTGTCCCAGGGTTTCAGAACAAAATCGGTAGCCCCGGCTTTCAGTGCTTTTACGGTAAGTTCAACATCGCCATAAGCGGTAATCATGACAACCGAAATCTCCGGATTGGTTTCCTTAATTCGGGTAAGCCAGTAAATACCTTCGTTTCCGGTATTGATCCCAGCTTTGAAATTCATATCCAGAATCGCCAGATTGTATTCATTCTGGCGCAATTCCGATGGAATCAGGTTCGGATCAGACAGTGTAGTGATGGACTGAAATTCAGGAGAGAGAAGGATCTCCAATGCACTTAAAATGCTCTTATTGTCGTCAACAATCAGGACGTTCCCTTTAGCCATTTTTTATTCAAAGATAAAAGTCGATTGATATGAAGTCAACTGGTTGTAAAAATATTTTACACAACGGTGTCAATTATTTTTACCTGAAAATTCAAAATAGAATTAATATATACTCATTACCAATAAGTTAAAATTATGGCATTATTCTGGCACAGCATTTACCAAACAATTAAACAATGATGCACAAAAATTTGACGTTTTTTTTCATTTTTTTAATAGTAACGGGAAATACACTCGTGGCTCAGAACACCTGGAACTTAGCCCGATGTATTTCCTTTTCACTTGAAAACAACATTGGGTTGAAAAAAATGGAAATCGAAAAGACGATTGCTTCAGAAGACCTGAACCAGTCAAAACGAGATCTTTTACCAGGAATCAGCGCTTCATCGCGAGCCGGAATTAGTTTTGGACGTTCGATTGACCCCAATACCAACGGCATTATTAACACTGAGTTTTTTAACAACAGTTACGATCTTGGTACTTCGATGACCCTTTTTAACGGGTTTAAACTCCTGAACCAGGTTGAATATCAGAAATTCAGAAAAAGAGCCACCGAACTTAACCGCATAAATGCTGTTGACGACCTGGCTTTTAGCGTGATGAATTCGTATTTTGATGTGCTTTACTACAAGGGAATGTTAAAAATTGCTGAGGAGCAGGTAGAAACATCGCGCATTAATCTGAAGAAAATAAACAAACAAGTAGAACTGGGAATGAAATCGAAAACCGATCTGCTTGAAATGAGTGCCAATTTCGAAACCGAAGAATTACGCCGCATTCAGGTAGAAAATAGTCTGAAAACCGCTACTCTCCAGTTGAAACAGCGCATGAACCTGACCGATACCACCGCAATGGTTTTAGATGAAGAACAAAGTCCGTTGGTAATTTCCGCGAAACCCGATCAGCAAAGCCTTTTTTCGTCTTACACGCAATGGTCTCCCTACTATCAGTCGTTTGAAGCGCAATTGAAAGCAAGCCGAAAATCGTTAGCAATTAGCCGATCACAGCTATATCCTTCGCTAAGTGCCAACGCATCAATGGGAACCGGTTTCTACGAAACCACCAAAGATGATGCCGGGAAAACTATTGCATTCAGGACCCAATTGGAAAATAACCGAAACAAATATGTTGGTGGTTCGCTCAATATTCCGATTTTTAGTCGTTGGGCTGTACGTTCCGACATCAAGAAAGCTAAGCTGCAGTTGGAGCAGGCCCAGAATACGCTCGATGAAGAAAAACAAAAGCTGTATTTTGAGATGGCCAACAATCTAAACGATCTGGAAGCTCTTGAGAAAGAATACAATCAGTACCTGAAGCAGCAGGAAGCCGATCAACTTGCTTTTCAGGCATCGGAGCGAAAATTTGAACAGGGTTTAGTTAGTGTTGTCGATTTCTACATTGCTAAAAACCGACTGGCTAATTCGGCTAGCCAGGTTCTAAATGCCCGGTTGCATTGGGAAATAAAGAAAAAAGCGCTCGATTTTTACTCCGGAAAACGATTCTGGGAGCAGTAGCATGGAGCAGAGAGCAAAGAGCCCAGAGGAAAACGGAGAGTGAATTCCGGATTCCGAAAAGCAAAAAAAATAATAAAAAACGGTTTTCGATACCGGAACTTGAAACTTGAATTTTTGAACTTGAAACTATACGATCATGGGAATGGATAAAGTTATTGAAAAGCAAAAGGGGTTGAGACCCAAACACATCATCTGGATTGTTGGGGGATTGGTATTTGCCTTTTTGTTGTATAAAGTTGTTTTTACCGAAAGTGGATCAACTTTCAGAGCCGAAAAAGATAAGCTGACCATCAGCACAGTGGAAGACGGTTTGTTTAACGACTACATTACAGTTATTGGGCAGGTAGAACCAATTTCAACCATTTTTCTGGATGCCGAAGAAGGTGGAAAAGTTGAAGAAAAACTGATTGAAGAAGGTGAGATGGTGAAAAAAGGCGATATTATCCTGAAGCTGAGGAACAACGACCTCAACCTGAGTATCATGAATAGCGAATCGAGCATGGCCTACCAAACCAATGAGCTCCGCAATACACAGATACAAATGGAACAGCAGAAAATACAGAATAAGCAGCAGTTGCTCTCGATTGATTATGAACTCGTGCGGTTATCGAGAAATTATGAGCAGCAGAAAGCATTGTATAATGACGGGTTAATCGCCAAAGAAGATTTTCTGAAAGCCGAAGAAGATTATCTCAAATCGAAGAAAAACCGCGATCTCATTTATATGAAACTGGTTCAGGATTCAATCTTTCGCGAAAATCAAAAACTACAGATGGATCAAAGCCTCGGTAATATGCACCTTAACCTGAAAGTAGTTCAACAGCGTCGTGAAGACCTGAATGTAAAAGCACCGGTTGACGGACAGCTCGGTTTACTTAATGCCGAAATTGGTGAATCAATCAACAAAGGGCAACGGATTGGACAGATAAACATTCTCGGTAATTTCAAGGTAAACGCTAAAATCGACGAACACTATATCGACAGGGTTGTCCGCGGATTAACAGCTGCACTCGACCGCAACGGCACCAACTTTAACCTCACCGTGAAAAAAGTATATCCTGAAGTTCGTGATGGTCAATTCGAAATTGATCTGATATTCGATGGTACCACTCCCGACAACATCCGCACCGGACAGACTTACCACATCAAACTCGAACTGGGCGAATCAGGTAAAGCAGTATTACTGTCTCGCGGAGGGTTCTTCCAGAGCACTGGTGGGCAATGGGTCTTTGTACTGAATCAGGACGGAACTGAAGCAACCAAGCGAAACATCAAAATAGGCAAACAGAATCCGCAGTATTACGAAGTACTGGAAGGTCTAAATGCCGGCGAAAAGGTAATCACTTCGGGCTACGAAATGTTTGGGACAAACGACCGGATTGTGCTGAAGTAGCGGAACGGTGACTGGAGAAGGGAGACCCGAGAACGAAATCAAGAAAAGGGAAACTGGAAAACGATGGATATTTTTTCATAAATTTCAGTTACTAACTTTAAAATATCTAGTATGAACACGAGAATTGAAAAATTTGAAGATCTTGATGTTTGGCAAAACGCAATATCGTTAAGTGTTGATGTTTATAGCAGATTCCAGAATTGTAAAGATTATTCGTTAAAAGATCAGATTTGCCGAGCATCCGTCTCCGTTCCATCCAACATAGCCGAAGGTTTTGAAAGGCAGTATAATAAAGAGTTTATTCAATATTTATTTGTTGCTAAAGGTTCAGCAGGAGAAGTCCGCACTCAATTATTAATTGCCTTTAAGTTAGGCTTGTTAAGCGAGTCAGATTACCAGTTTTTATTGGAGAATAACCGAAAAATATCAGCACAATTATACAATTTAATCAAAATCCGGAAAGAACGATTTAGTTAATAACTTAAGAAAAGGCTCTGCATTCCGGTCTCCGGTCTTCGGTCTCCGGTCTCCCTTTTCCATATTCCAATTTTATATGATACGTACAGTAAACCTTAACAAAGTATTCCGCACCGAAGAGATTGAAACCAGTGCGTTGAACAACGTAAACCTTCATATAAAGAAGGGCGAATTTGTAGCCATCATGGGACCTTCGGGCTGCGGCAAGTCAACCTTGCTCAACATCATTGGCTTGTTGGACAACCCAAGTACAGGCGAGTATTATTTCGATAACCAGGAGGTTGGCGCTTTTAAAGAGCGAAACCGTACTTTACTCCGGAAAGGCAACATCGGCTTCGTTTTCCAGAGTTTTAACCTCATCGACGAACTCAATGTGTACGAAAACGTCGAGCTTCCGCTTATTTACCTAAAAATGAGTGCCAGAGAGCGCAAAGAGATGGTTGAGAAGGTACTCGATCGCATGCAGATTGGACACCGTAAAAAACATTTTCCGCAGCAATTATCCGGAGGACAGCAGCAGCGTGTTGCCATTGCCCGCGCCGTAGTCGCCAACCCAAAACTGATCCTTGCCGATGAGCCTACCGGTAACCTCGACTCGAAAAACGGGCTTGAAGTCATGAACCTGCTCACCGAATTGAATCGTGAAGGAACAACCATAGTAATGGTAACCCACTCGATGCACGACTCTGAATTTGCCCACCGCGTGATTAACCTTTTTGACGGACAGGTAATTACCGAAGAAGTGAAAAATAAAATGGGCGAAGTGCTGATCTAATACTGGTCTGAACAATGATTGTTGCGATTACCTGATTAACAGGATTTGCGACAACCAGGAATAATCAAAGTCCATCACAGAAATCAAACGAGTCAAAACTGGGTTCGATCTTTCCGGAGTTGATACAATATGCTGGCAATCTGGTTGCAATCCGGTTGAAGCGCTGTAGTACGAAAGAGACTGTATCAAAAGTGATTATGGTTTTTCAAAAACTTACAATTTGAAAGTACCGACAATGTAAAACCCCTAAATCCCCTGAGGGGGCGGCTTTGAAGTCCCCTTCAGGGGAGGTTTGCCTGCCAGCCGCAGGCAGGGAGGGGTGAAATGAAGTTGAACTTACAATTTGAAAATTGCATTTGTGAAATTTTGACTTTTGATACAACCTCGAAAAAACTGATAAACAAAACACCATGGGAAATCATTTTAAAATATACCTTAAACATCTTAAAAAGAATAAGATATACACCTTTGTTACCATCTTCGGATTTGCTGTTTCGCTCATGTTCGTGTTTCTGCTGGGCATTTACATCAAACAAGAGTTGTCGGTCGATCAGTTTCATGCAAACAAGAACCGCATTTACCGGCTTAGTCACGATAACGCCGCAGCGTTCGGGCCAGCAATTGCTGAAACACTCAAAAATCAATATCCTGAAATTGAAACTTTTACCCGGATATACGAAAATGGTGGAAATGCAAAATTCAGGGGAAATGAGCTCACGCGCTTTAAATACATGCTTGTCGACTCGTCGTTTTTCTCCATGTTTTCGTTTAGCCTGAAGGAAGGAAGCGCAACACAAGTGTTGGCCACCAAAAATTCGGTTGTACTTAGCGAATCGTTTGCACGGAAAATATACGGAAGCGAAAGTCCTGTCGGGAAATCGTTTACAATGAACAAGCTGGATTTTTTGGTTACTGGTGTAGCTCAAGACTTTCCGGAGAATACACAATTCGAGAAATACGATGCCATCCTGAATTTCAGGGCACTGGCAGATATCTGGGGCTGGAAAGAGCTGCTTACCTCAAACGACAATAGCTCATTTGGCCTTTATCTGATGGTGAAACCGGGAACCGACTTGCCCTCGAAGACGCCTCAAATTCTCGCTCAATTCAAAAAAGACTATTGGCTTTATACCCAAAATTTTGCGAAAACATTGAAGTTAGAACCGCTTACCGAAGTGTATTTCAGCAAAGAAGCATCGCCAGCAATCAAGCAAAACAGCCGGGTAGCCATTTTCCTCTTCGGAGGAATTGCTATCCTGATTCTTGTGATTGCCATCATCAATTACATTAACCTGACGGTTGCACAAGCCGGCTTCAGAAGTAAGGAAACAGCTATAAAGAAACTGATGGGAGGATCGAAAGGGATGCTCTTGCGTCAACACATCAGCGAATCGGTGGCACTTAGCTTTTTTGCCACGATCATCGCAATTGCATTAGCTTTTTTGGCTGAGCCATTTTTTAATGCGCAAATGGATTGTCAGCTAAACCTCAAATCGCAGATCAATATTGCTCTCCTGATCCAAATTATGGGTATAGTTATCGCTATTGGCTTTGTTTCAGGAATTATTCCGGCGTTTGTTGTCAATAAATTAAATCCGGTTGAGGTGGTGAAAGGGAACGTGCTCCGTACCAGCAAAAAGGGATATACCAAAGCGCTTATCGCTTTTCAGTATGGGATAGCCATCGTTTTACTCGTTTGCACCTGGACCATTGCACGCCAGTCGCAGTTTTTACAGAACTACGACCTGGGCTACAACCGCGACAACTTGTTCTGGATGGAAAATACGGTTGAAGCTTCGCAAAAAGATGCCTTTCGGAATGTGATGAAAGCCATTCCGGGTGTTACCGAGGTTTCGTTTTGCCGCGGAACCCCAATCGATGGTGGCAGCAACCAATCGTTCAACTACAAAGAGAAACCTGTCAGTTTTCAAGAGTTTGTTGTTGACAGCGCTTATTTTGGTTTATTGGGCATGAAGGTAGAATCTACCGGCTCAGCGTATAGTAAAAATGGCGTATGGATTAATAAAGCCGCCATTCAGCAATTGGAACTGGAGAACAAACCTGTTACTGCACCATTTTATAAAGATAATTTGCCTGTATTGGGCATAGTTAAGGACTTTAATTTCAGGTCTCTGCGCACCAAAATCGGACCGCTTATCATCAGGCAACTCCAGCCGAATGAACACGCCTGGAAAATTCTTGTGAAGCTCGACGGCACTAACCTGGGACAAACAGTCGACAAAATTAAAAAAGCACAAGCATCGTTTACCGGCGGTATTCCTATGGATTCGGGCTTTATCGACAACGAAGTGAATCAATGGTATGAGCGAGAAGTCAAACAGTCGCGGCTGATCGGGGCTTTTACCCTGTTATCGATCATCATCTCGTCGATGGGAATTTTTGCCATGTCGCTGTACTACATTCAGCAAAAGATAAAAGAAATAGGTATTCGTAAAGTAAATGGTGCCAAAATTTCGGAAGTCATGGTTTTGCTAAACAAGGACTTTGTAAAATGGGTAGTCATTGCTTTTGGATTTGCCACACCCATTGCATTCTATGCCATGAACAAATGGCTCGAAAACTTCGCTTACAAAACCACGCTCAGTTGGTGGATATTTGCTTTGGCTGGTTTGCTGGCGTTGGGAATTGCCCTGCTAACAGTGAGTTGGCAAAGTTGGCGGGCGGCTACGAGGAATCCGGTTGAAGCGCTCCGCTACGAGTAAAAAGCCTATCTAGCTCTCCCGAAGAGGGGAAGAACCGGAAGCAACAAATAATAATGAATAAATGAACAATAGCCATGAAAACTATCTTATTGACATTTAGAAAACTCAAAAAAAGCAAAACAGCCACATTACTTGGAATTGCAGGTCTGGTAACGGGGTTGGTTTGTGTGCTCTACATCTTTTTCTGGGTAAACGATGAAACGCGATACGACCGTTTCCACAAGAATATCGACCGTATTTTTGTGGTTCATGCTTATTTGGAAGGAGGGACAAAAACGGTAAACTTCAATGGTTGCCCCCCTGCGGTTTCCCCTGCATTGAAAGCGGAATATCCTGAAGTCGAAAGCACTTGCCGGTATATCCCTGCCTATTCTAAATTTCTGATCACTGCTGAAGGGAAAAAAAACGTACTGAATACCGCTTTTTCGGACAACTCCCTTTTTGATATTTTCACTTTGCCATTTATTTATGGAAATCAGGGGGATCCAAACGTTAAAAATCAGATCGTGTTAACCAAAACAGCTTCTGCTGGTATTTTCGGGGATATGAACCCTGTTGGGAAAATGGTTCGCTTCAATAATTCGCAAGACCTTGTTGTTGCAGGAGTTATCGACGATATTCCACACAATTCGACTATACAATTCGACGCTGTTCTCCCACTCGAAAATCTTGGGGTACTTTATGGCCAAACCAACAACAATTATTTGAACACTTGGTACAACAACAGTTTTACCACCTTTGGGTTACTTTCGTCTCCTTCTGGTTTTGAAAAAATCGCCACATCCATCACGCGCCGGATACAAAAAGATATTCCTGAATCAACCAATTACCTGAGAGCTTATCTTTTTAAAAATGGTTATTTATACGAACAAAAGCATATCAGCAATGTAAGGATTTTCAGTCTTATTGCACTTTTGGTGCTGTTTGCAGCAACCCTCAATTTCATCAACCTGATTACCGCAAAGTCGACCAAACAGGCCAAAGAAACCGGACTGCGCAAATCGATCGGGGCTACACGCGGCAACATCATCAAGCTAATTTATTCCGATGTTGCCATACTCTGCCTGCTGGCATTCGTCTTGGCATTTTTTGTTGCCATTGTTGGATTGCCGTTGTTTAATCAAATGATTGGCAAACAAATCGAATATTCAGCCCTGTTTTCGCCTAAGCCTATCGCAATAATGGTTCTGGCCTATTTAGTAACCACTTTTCTCGCCGGAAGTTACCCCGCCTTTTTCCTGTCTTCTTTCAAAATAACAGAAACACTTACCTCTAATTTCCACTCCGTAAAAAGCAGGGGAATCTTCAGGAACTCACTTTTGGTAACCATTTTTATGGTTTCAATCATTCTGCTCACTTCAACCATTGTAATTTCCAAACAGACTCTTTTTCTGCAAAAGATGGATATTGGGTTTAACAAAGATCAACTCATTTATGTCAATCTCGACGGAAAACTTCAGGAAAAAGCAAAATCGCTGAAAGAGGAAATAGGGCGCTCGGCTGGAGTATCCTCGTCAACCATTACCGATTTCCTTCCTGTATTTGTTGGCAACAACGGTGAAGGCTGGGGTTGGGAAGGCAAAGACGCCAATTTCAAACCATTGGTAACCACTTGCAGCACCGATGAAGACATGATCAAAACGCTGGAAGCAAAACTCATAGAAGGCAACTATTTTAGTAACGACCGCCAAGGGATTGTAATCAACAAAGCCTTTGCCGATGTGATTGGCTGGAAAAACTTCGTCGGAAAAACATTGAACGCATATGGCCAGACCCACCAGGTGGTAGGTGTCATCAATAATATCGAATACAACTCCCTGGCCGAAAGCTGCCGACCAATGGTTATCGGTCAAATAAACGAACAATCAGCGAGATACCTGATCATAAAAGCAAACAGCAACCAGATGGACAAGACCATCAAATCGATCAGTAAAATTTGTGAGGACATTGAGCCCGATTTCCCTGTAAGCTATGGTTTTGTTGATCAGGAATACGCAAAATTGTATGCATCGGAAACCAACCTCAAACAATTGGTGGGTGTCTTCTCAGGTTTCACGATAATCGTATTGTGCCTTGGTCTTCTGGGAGTAGTCATGTTCATGGCCGAACAGAAAACAAAAGAGATTGGGGTACGCAAATGCCTGGGTGAGCAAGAAACTTCGATTATCATGCGATTGGTCAGACCGCTTTTACTTTCAGGAATAGGAGCCAGTGCAATTGCCATTCCGGCAACATGGTATGCCATGAACCGCTGGCTTGAGAATTTTGCCAATAAAACTACGCTTAGTTGGTGGATTTTTGTCATGGCAGTTTTAATCGTGCTGGGAATTGCCTTGCTAACAGTTAGCTGGCAAAGCTGGAAAGCAGCAACACGAAACCCGGTGGAAGCGCTCCGCTACGAGTAATCAGGGCTTCACTTCGAGTGAAACTCGGGCTAAACGAGTGCGAATGGAAGCGCTGATGTACGAATTTATTAAATGATTAACGTATCCAAAATATCATGGACCATCATAAAATCAAAGTTCAGATCATTACTGACAAATTTCTTTACGATTTCTGTAAAATATTTTGACAGATAAAAAAGTAAAATTATCGATTTATATTGATTGTCAGGGTATTAATATTGTGGTATGGTTCTGGTATTTCCAGATGGACAATTATACAAAAGCAAACAGAAAACAACAGACTCAAAGCCATGATTAAACATTTTTTCATTAATATTTTTCGTAATATCCGACATAATAAGGTTTTTACGATCATTAACCTCGCCAATTTGGTGATCGGTTTTGCTGTCTTCATTTTATTTAGTGTGTTGATAAGTCATGAACTCAACTTCGACAAGTTCAACACGAACTATGATAATATTTATCGGGTTCAGACCCGCCAGGAAGATTCTTATCCAACAAATTTTTGCACCTACAGTCCTGCTGCCTTTCGGTTCCATTTAATGGCCGATGTGCCTGAGGTTGAAAAGGTGTTGTTGATGCGCGAAGTTTCTGGTGGAGCCAAAGGTTCGGGGCAGTTTTTTACACTTCCTGATGGCAGCCAGTTTTACCAACTAAACGGTTACTGGAGCGAAAATTCAATCTTCGATATTTTCACGATTAACCTGAAAGAAGGAAATAAGTCGACCGCGCTGACCGAACCAGGTACCATTGCCCTTTCAGAAACTTTGTCGAAAAAGATTTTCCCCGAAGGAAATGCTCTTGGGAAACAAGTAATTGTAGGAAAACGATTTCCAGTAACTGTTTCTGCTGTATATACTGATTTTCCTCAAAACTCAAACCTTAAACCAACCTACCTGGTATCGATGCCCACTTATCCGGGATTAAGCGGCGAACTCGCGTATGGTGAAAACTGGACCAACATTTCTTTCGACAACTATGTATTGCTAAAAAAAGGTGCCGACCCCAAACTCGTTGATGCTAAAATAAAAAATGCATTTAAGGATGTAAAAAACTTTGAAAAAAGTTCGCCCTACCTGCATCCGCTTTCGAAATTGCATATCTCGCCCAACAGCCAGCCCGATGTAATTATCGGATTGGCAATACTTTCGCTCGCAGCCTTTCTGGTACTTATTCTTGCATGCGTCAATTACGTCAATCTTTCACTGGCCAATTCAACCCAACGGGCTACCGAAATCGGGATTAAGAAGGTTATCGGATCTTCAAAAAAGCTCCTTGCAACCCAATTTTTGGCAGAAACCATCCTGCACACCTTGTTTGCTACTGTACTGGCACTCTTTGTTGCGCAAGCTTCCTTCCCTCTACTGAACCGTATCCTGAATAAAAACATTGATTTCTCGTTATGGAACAATGCACAACTACTGATCTTCATTTCGTTGGTGAGTCTACTGGTGGGGATTCTCTCAGGATTATATCCTTCGCTGGTCATTTCGTCCTACAATCCGGTTAAAGTACTGAAGGGCAAAGTGTTCAGCAACGGCGGAAACTCAATTAGTATTAAAAAAATCTTGGTGGCGGCGCAATTTTCCATCTCACTTTTTATGCTCATCGTTAGTTTTATCCTTTATAACCATGTTAATTTTATCCTGAATAAGGATTTGGGCTTCGAGAATAAGAAGATTCTGTACACCGAGATTAATCCTCGCGATAAGATGCCATTCGAAACGGTAAAAACCAGGATGTTACAGCATCCTGAAATCGCTGATATTTCCTTTTCAAGCACTATTCCCTTTATCGGCAATATTGGAGGATATGTTACCTGGGAAGGAGCCGCACCAGACGAAAAAGAAATGATCAGCCGTAACTATGTAAATTACGATTTTATTCCGACCTATAACCTGAAAATGGCTTATGGCCGTAATTTCTCAAAAGAATATCCCGCCGATAATAAAGCCTGTATTATCAACGAAACGGCATTGAAAGTTTTTGGATGGAGCGATCCGGTTGGGAAACTGATTTATCTGGAAGGAAGACCGTTTCCAGTTGTTGGTGTTGTAAAGGATTTTCATCCCTATTCGGTACACAACCCAATTCCAACCTACATCATGTTCCTGAATAACAATGTAATTTCAGGATCAACCCTGCTTACCGTAAGATTTACTGGAGATGAACAGAAAGCCAGAGCTCTGGTTACCAGAGAGCTGGATACTATTTTTCCAAACGATCCATTCGAATTTAAAGATTTTAGTATCGCTTTTTATCTCGATGCTGCAATCGAATTCTGGCAATCGATGAAAAGCATGTTCATTTTTTTTGCTGTGGTTACCCTGCTCATTTCAACCATCGGGCTCTTTGGTCTGATTCTGTTTACGGTTAAGCGCCGGACCAAAGAAATTGGTGTTCGAAAAGTTTTGGGAAGTTCGGTAGGGTCTGTTTATTGGCAGCTCTCCACAGAGGTTATCGGTATGCTTGGGTTCGCTATTTTGGTTGGTTGCCCTGCTGCAATATACATCTACAAAACCATGCCTGGAGCTTATAAAGAACCACTTACAATTTCCGAATTTCTGATTGCCATTGCTTTGGTGGCCGTAATTGCTTTCATTACCATCAGTTACCATGTACTGAAAGTTGCTGTGAGCAATCCGGTGAAAGCGCTGCGGTATGAGTAGTCTGGAACTAGGATTGAATGAAAGCTTTGATTTGAAAAGATATAACAGAAAATAATTATACCAAGGAGAATTGGAAATCATGAATTTACACAACATTAAGCTGGCAATCCGGAATTTGAGGAAACACAAGTTGTACAGTGTTTTAAGTATAACCGGTTTTTCGGTTGGCTTTGCAGTCTGCATCTTTATTGCACTGTTTGTGTACAACGAACTGTCGATGGATAAATGGTTCCCCGAATCCAAAAACATCGTCAGGGTTTATGATCCGAAAGAAAACAATTGCAATCTGGACATTGTTCTGAATCAGCAGTTTAAAGAGAAGTATCCTGAAATAAGGTTTGCCTGTCCGCTCGAACAGATAAGCGATGTGGAAATTGCGGCTAAAAGCGGCATGAATTTCACCCGCTTCACCGGGTTGATTTCGACTACCAACGATTTCTTCAAGGTATTTCCGGTCAAAATCGTTTCTTCTGTTGGTAGTCTTCCGTTTGAAGGAAAAGAAGCGATCCTGATTACCAAGTCGTTTGCTAAGATTTTATTTCCGAACGAAGATCCATTGGGAAAACCGATTACTGTTTTCGATTTCATCAATGGCCAGGTTACTGGTGTTATCGAAGATTTCCCGAAAAGCTCCAGCATTCAGGCCAAAGTACTGATTAATGCCGAAAATCCTGATTTCCGGTTGTCGCAAAGTTGCAACGACGGAAGGTGCTGGAACCCAATCAACCATTTTCTGGTACTTCAGCCACAAACCGAATTTGCTGCCTTGGCGAAAAAGATGACTGCCGACATTCCGAAAGATCATCCTGAAATAAAGGCAATTGCCCTTCAAAAGTTGACCGACATTTATCTTTCAACACCGATAAACGGAAACGGGAATCTTTCCGGAAACCTTTCGCTACTGTTTATTTTCCTGTCGGTTGGTCTGGTCGTTCTGGTACTTTCCATCATCAATTTTCTGAATTTTTACGTGTCGCTGCAATACACCAAACTGAAAGAAATCGGAATAAAAAAGATCAATGGCGCCAGTTTCAAAAACCTGCTGCGTTTTTCGTTGGCCGAGGTTTCGGTAAGTATCCTGATTTCGGTTGCCATCTCACTGGTATTGTTTCTCGTTTTTCTGCCTTTTGCCAATCAGCTATTCCAGCGTAATCTGGAAGCAAATTGGCTGTTACGCCCCGCCTTATTATCTGCATTAATACTAATTACTGCGGTAATTATCCTGATTAACAGCCTGGCGCCAATCTCCATTTTATCGCGGTTCAACGCGAGTTCGTTTCTCACTAAAATGAAAATTGGTGGAAATCATCAAACCGGTCGCCGAATACTTACTTTAACGCAATTCGCTGCATCCATCGTTTTGCTGGCGGTCGTATTTTCGCTAAACAAGCAAATTTCGTATGCCAAACATGCCGATTTGGGTTTCAGTAAAGAACAATTGCTACTTCTCAAATTGCCCATTGGGTTTAAAAGTCAGGATGCCTTCAAGCAAAAGATAAAAGAATTGCCACTTTGCGAAAGTGTATCACTAAGCCGCGGGGTTCCCGGTTCTGTACACCTTTACATGGGCGATGGAAAATCAGACAAATCAATAACCTATCAAAGCCTTTATGTTGACGAGGACTTCTTTAAAACCATGGGTATTACAATGAAATCGGGGCGTACGTTTCTTTCGGGCGACATGGGAAATGCCTGTATCATGAATGAAGAAGCGATGAAGCAAAACGAATGGGCTGACTTTGAAGGGAAACGGTTTATGAACGGGCGCGATGGTGGGTTTCAGGTGGTGGGCATCACTGCCGATTTCCATATCGAATCGATGCACACCAAGATAAAACCCGCTTGCCTGATGGCTGCTGCTAACGATAAACACGATGACCTTAGGGATATTTCAATCCGGCTAACTCCTGGTAATTTGGGTCAGCAAATGGATCAACTTAAACTTGCATGGAAGTCTTTTATTCCGGACGAACCCATGAATTTTTCGTTTTACGACGAGCAATTTAATGCCATGTATCAGAAAGACGAACGGTTGGGTAAAGCCATTGGAATTGCCTCGATTATTGCCCTGGTTCTAACTTTTATGGGAATTCTTGGACAGGCATTCCAGATCAGCATGAACCGCACCAAAGAAATTGGCATCCGGAAAGTAAACGGTGCCAGAGTTTCCGACATACTTTCCTACATGAACAAAGAATTCCTGATTTGGGTGGCCGTTTCGTTGGTTCTGGCTATTCCATTGTCTATGTACCTGATCAATAAATGGCTCGAAGACTTTGCCTATAAAACCGAAATTGGTTGGTTAACGTATGTTGCATCAGGATTAATTATGCTGGTAACTGTAATTTCGACGGTCACCCTTCAAAGTTGGAAGGCTGCCACGCGAAACCCGGTGGAAGCGCTGAGGCACGAATAGTCTGAATCAGGATTTACAGGATGAAATGATTAACAAGATTGAAGAAGATATGGAAAATCAAATAGAAGATAAACAGACTTACAAAATAATTGGATGTGCAATGAAAGTGCACAACACTCTTGGTAATGGATTTCAGGAGGTGATTTACCAGCGATGCCTTGCGATTGAACTTGAGCGAAATAACATTGAATTTTTACGTGAACAAGAGTTACCAATCTTTTATGAAGGTATTCATGTAGGAACACGAAGGGCTGATTTCATTGTCGCTGGCGAAGTTATGGTTGAACTAAAAGCCATTATAAAATTGGAAGAAGTTCACTTGGCACAAGCGCTGAATTATCTTACTGCCTACCAGATAGACAAAGGATTACTGATCAATTTAGGTTCATCAAGTCTAGAAGTTAAACGATTATTTCGTAAACACTAATTCGCTTATCCTGAAAATCCTTAAATCCTATTTATCCTGATTCAGACAACATTAAAACTCAAAATATGATACACTTAAACAACATCGACAAGTATTACGATTCAAAGTTTCAACGGACATTCGTTCTGAAAGCTGTTAATCTGGAAGTAAAAGAAGGTGAATTCGTCAGCATTATGGGCCCCAGCGGCTCAGGTAAGTCAACTTTGCTGAATATTATCGGGCTGCTGGACGCGCCGTCGGCTGGTGAATATTCGCTGTATGATAAATCGGTTCTCGACCTGAAGGAAAAAGCAAAGGTTGATTACCACCGCAATTTCATGGGCTTCATTTTTCAGGCTTACCACCTGATTGAAGAAATGACCGTTTACGAGAACATTGAAACTCCGCTTATTTACAAAGGAGTAAAAAGCCGCGACCGACAGGCTATGGTGGCCGATCTGCTCGACCGTTTTAACATGGTGGCCAAAAAAGATCTCTTTCCGCAACAACTTTCCGGAGGACAACAGCAACTGGTTGGTATTGCCCGTGCTATTATTGGTAAACCCAAACTTTTGCTGGCCGATGAGCCAACCGGAAACCTGCAATCGGTTCAAGGCGAAATGATCATGGAAACGCTTCAGCAACTAAACAACGAAGGAATGACTATCATTCAGGTAACCCACAACGAAAAGTTCGCCGAATACGGGAAACGGATCATCAGGCTGGAAGATGGAATTATCAGGAAAGACGTTGCAAGCAAGATTGTGTTTTCGATATAAAAATTGTCCGGAATGGTGATTAATCTATTGGCAGGGTTACCAAAGATTCTCTGAACCAAAGAATCAAATTATGAAAACAGAGCAACTTAAAATCGCGAAAGCAATCTCTTTTATTGGCCATCCATTGCTGACGATACCATTATTTGTCGCAGTAATGATGTTTGCTTTTGAAGATTTTGAGAAAGCTCTACTTAACTCAGCGTTGATTATTGAGTGTATCTTCCTGCCATTATTTCTGCGGATGTATATCAAATCAAGAAATGGAACCTACACCAATTTCGACGTCTCAGACGGGATACAACGAAAAACGCTGTTCACTTTTATCATCCCGTTAATGGTCGTTGTAACATTCATTTTGTTCAAGACCAGTCCGGCTTCAAACCTCAGTTTAAGTGTATTGTTTGGAACTATACTTGCTATTATCTCGCAGATTATCAATTTGTTTATAAAGAGCTCGCTTCATGTATCACTGAATATTTATCTCTCTGCTCTGGTTATGACAGCTGATCTCCGAATTGGGATTGCTGTTTTTCTCTTCTCGGGATTAATTGCCTGGTCGAGAATTGCATTGGGACGGCATACCTGGAAAGAAGTGGTATTTGGCAGTTGTATCGGATTGATAATAAGCGCAACTATGCTTTATGCTGAAGGATTTTTAAACCAATTAACAAAGCCATAAGCTAAAAATCTGAATCATGCAAAACATATTTAAATCAACTTATCGAAATTTCGTTCGCAAACCAATGACTAACCTGATCAATTTAGGTGGACTAGCGATTAGTTTGGCTTTGGTGATCATCCTGTCGGTTTATTCGTACAGCGAACTGACTACAGACAATTACCACAAAAATGTCGACCGGGTTTACCTGTTTTCTGACGTGAATAATTTACCCCGGATTTATACTCCGGGAGTGTTGAAAGACAATATTGACCTGAGTGTGCCAAGTGTGGAATCGACCGTTCGCATTGCCGGAACCTGGGAAGCGCCTGTTTTTCAGGTATCAGGAAAAGATCCCATTACTTCGGACCTGATTTTTGCCGATGAAGATTTCTTCAAACTCTTTACTTACAAAGTAGTTGAAGGGAATCCGGAATTGGCGCTGAAAGAGCCAATGACCGTGGTGATCACACAGGCTTTGTCAGGGAAGCTTTTTGGGAAAGAAAGTGCGACTGGCAAAATACTGAAATTGAATAACGAAAAAGAACTAACCATCAAGGCGGTGATTGAGGATCCGGAGGCCAATTCAAGCCTTTCGTTCAGTGCATTAACATCGATGGCTACCCGAAAAATGGTCATGCCCAACGAAGCCGAGTTTAAAGTGTGGCCATTCTGCCTTTTCCAAACATTTGTTATGCTGAAAGAGGGAACAAATCCCGACGAAACAGCCCAAAAGATTGCTGCTCTTTTCCCCAACGAGATGCGCACGAAAGAAACGGCCGCCCGATTAACGCCACTCAAAAAACTATACTTTTCGCAATTCGCCTTATTTAACGGTAATTATATACATTTTGGAGATCAGAAAAAAGTGATGATTTTGATGCTGGTTGCGGCATTGGTACTAATTATCGCTCTGGTAAACTTCATCAATATTTCGGCTTCACAATGGCTCGAACGACTTAGGCAAACCGGTGTGATGAAAGTCAATGGGGCAAGTCGGGCAAATTTGCTTTTTCAGGTTATTTCCGAAGCTTTCCTGTTCTTCCTGATTTCGCTGTTTTTTGCAATCATGCTGATTCGCATTTTTATGCCTTTCATTTGCAATTA
This sequence comes from Prolixibacteraceae bacterium, assembly GCA_028683385.1. Taxonomy (GTDB): domain Bacteria; phylum Bacteroidota; class Bacteroidia; order Bacteroidales; family Prolixibacteraceae; genus Aquipluma. The sequence goes on from JAQUIJ010000006.1 coordinate 158,907, forward strand.
TACCGGAATTCAGTTTGATCAGCAACTAATTTATTCCTATAGATTTTTAGGTATTGCTGTTGCCATAACTCTGGTTTTAAGTTTAATTTTTAGCATCATTCCTGCCCTTCGCATATCGTCGTCAAATGCAATTGAAAGTCTACGTCGCAGGATTGAACCGCGCGCTAAAAATTTAGTTTCAGGCGGAATTCTGGTTACTGCTCAATTTACCATTGCCATCGTTTTAATTGCCTTTACGGTTTTAGTTCAAAAACAGGTCAACTTCGGAAGCAGCAATTTAGGTATCAATCAGGACAATGTCATCGGAATTAAATTAACTCCCGAACTGATGGGTAAAAGAGAGGTTTTAAAGAAATTACTTCTCGAATGGCCTTCAGTAGGAAAAATCTCTTTTTCGCAATATTATCCCGGTCAACCACTTTCGTATTGGGAAACCAAAATGGATGCAGACGGCGAGCCCAAACAATTGAGCTACGACACTTTTGGTGCCGATGCCGGCTTTTTCGAAACAATGGGACTGCAACTTATTTCAGGGCGGTTTTATTCCGAAAACCTTTCGACCGATGCCAATAAGGTAGTGGTGAACGAAAGCTTCGCCCGCGAGAATAAACTACAAAATCCGCTTGGAGTTAAATTTTTCAGCATGAACGGCAGTGTTTGCGAAATCATTGGCGTAATCAAAGATTTTCATTACAAGCCAGTAAATAAACCCATTTTGCCTTTGGCGATCCGGAACGAACCATTTGCTTCGTACTGCCTGGTGAATCTCCAGACGTCGGATTATTCGGCATTGAACAACGCCATTCTGGATATAAAGAAAAGCGCCACCAGTTTGTCTCCTTCCTTCCCGGTCGAAATCAGTTTTCTCGACCAGGCAATTGAGAACCTATATCAATCTGAATTACAATTCCGCCGTACATTTTCGCTGTTTGCCGGGTGCGCCATTGTAATTTGTTGTCTGGGCATTTTAGCCATGTCGTTGTTTGCCTGCCAGCGCCGTATCAAGGAAATCGGTATCCGAAAGGTGAATGGAGCTCGAATTTCTGAAGTCATGACCATGCTCAACCGCGACTTTGTGAAATGGGTAGCCATCGCCTTTGTAATTGCCACGCCTATTGCATACTACACCATGTACAAATGGCTCGAAAGCTTTGCCTACAAAACACCACTTAGTTGGTGGATTTTCGCCTTGGCAGGTTTGCTGGCGTTAGGAATTGCGTTGCTAACCGTGAGTTGGCAAAGTTGGAAAGCTGCAACAAAGAACCCAGTAGAGGCTTTGAGGTATGAATAAATAAAACTAAGGATCTAAGGTCATGTTGAAACATTACATCAAAATAGCATTTCGCAATCTATTCAGGCAAAAAAGACTTGCACTGATTAATATATTGGGCCTATCCATTGGGCTCGCTTGTTTCAGCTTATTTTCGCTATTTACTGTCAACGAGTTTAGTTTCGACCGCTTTAATGCCAAAGCATCGCGCATTTACCGTGTATATGACTGGTGGTCATTCAGCGACCGCCAGGGAAGCGAACCTTCGTCGGCCACCCCGCTTGGCCCAGCGATGAAGCAGGATTTAGCCGAGGTGGAGGATTTTGTACGCATTAATTCGGCAGGTGAAAAACTCATTCGCACCGGGAATCAAATCAACCGTATCAAAGTATCGTTTGCCGATCCGCAGTTGTTCTCAATTTTTACATTTCCGCTGATAGAAGGAAATGCTGCTACGGCCCTCGAGTCGCCCAAACACATTGTTTTAACCCGTGACAAGGCCATTCAGCTATTCGGAAAAACTGATGTGGTCGGAAGAACAGTGGAAATAAGAACCGGTGATCAGTTCGAACCTTTTGAAGTCGGTGCTGTGGCTGAAAACATTCCGGTTAACTCAAGTATCCGGTTTGACATTCTTGGAAACTTCAATTATGTTTTAAACTCTGATTATGGAAGAGCCAGCATTAACGACTGGAACATGACAATTGGTATTTCGGTGTACGTTTTGTTGCACGAAAAAAGTAAACTGATGAACGAAACTGCACGTTTGGCCGAATTCCGACAAAAATATTTTCCGGGTGAAACAGAAAAAAACAATGATGGAAGTCCAACAAACGGATTTGGTCTTCAGCCCTTGCCTGATGTTCACACCGGCGTCAACATTGACAAGTGGGGAGCTTCCGATCCAAAAAACAGCTGGATATTGATCAGCATTGCCATTGGAGTTTTACTCATTGCATGCATCAACTTCATCACACTGGCCATCAGCCGCTCCGCCGGAAGGTCAAAAGAAGTCGGAATCCGGAAAGTTATTGGTGGACACCGGTATCAACTGATTTACCAGTTTCTGTCTGAATCATTGTTGCTGAGTGTGATTTCCGCAGTTATCGGACTAATTCTCGGTTATGCCTTGTTGCCCTTTTTCAACGAACTTTCTGGCCGGTCATTGTCGTTTTCATTCAGCCAATATCCCGAAATGATCGGTATTCTTTCAGGAATAGTGCTGTTGGTTGGGTTAATTTCAGGCATTTATCCGGCATTGGCAATCTCTGGATTTCAGCCTTCAGAAGTGTTGAAAAGAAAACTCCGGTTCTCAGGATCCAATTTCTTTACCAAATCGCTGGTCTCTTTTCAGTTTGTGCTTTCCATTGGGCTAATTATTTCGATGGTTGTAATTATGCGTCAGCTGGCATTTATGCGCTCGAAAGATCTTGGGTTTTACAAAGAAAACGTGGTGATGATTGACACACAAAGTCTTGACATACAGAAGAACTATCCGGTCTTTAAACAAACCCTAAAGTCGGAAAGCAGCCTACTGGGAATTGCGGGATCGGTTATCGGGCTTGGAAACGGGGAAGGACAAATGGGCCGGGGATATAAGTTTGAAAACAGAGTAGAGACCGTTATCGAATATCCAATCGACTATGATTTTCTTGAAGTTTTAGGCATGCAGCTTGTTGCAGGCCGTAATTTTAATCCTGAAATAGCTTCCGATGCGATAAGTTCTGTAATTGTAAACGAAACGTTGGTTCGGAACGCCCTTGGCACCAATCCTGAAGAAGCGCTGGGTAAAGAATTCACAAGCGGGAAAGAGGGTAATCGAAAAGTAATCATCGGGGTAACCCGTGATTTTAATTTCGAGGATTTAACCCGAACCGTTCGCTCTCAGATGTTTCTGTTTCCGTCCAATTTTAAACCCAATGCGCTGTTTGTACGAATTAATCCGGGAGATCCGTCAAAAGCCCTTGCAGTATTAACCGCAGCCTGGAAAACCATTTCATCCGACTTGCCCATTAAATATAGCTTTCTGGATCAGAAATTTGACGATTTCTACCAAAAGGAAAAACGATGGAGCAACATTGTTGCCTGGGCTGGTGGAATCTGCATCTTTCTGGCCTGCATGGGCTTGGTAGGCCTCACATCGCTGGCTGTCATTAACCGATCGACCGAAATAGGTATCCGCAAAGTAAACGGCGCTCGCATTTCGGAAGTGATGGCCATGCTTAACCGCGACTTCGTAAAATGGGTAGCCATTGCCTTTGTAATAGCCACACCCATTGCCTGGTATGCCATGCACAAATGGCTCGAAAGTTTTGCCTACAAAACAGAACTTAGCTGGTGGATTTTTGCCCTGGCAGGTTTGCTGGCGTTGGGAATTGCACTGCTGACCGTGAGTTGGCAAAGTTGGAAAGCAGCCACAAGGAATCCGGTGGAAGCGCTGAAATATGAATAATTTTCACCCCAAACCCCTGAAGGGGCTTAACTAAGGAATGAGATGAGTATAAGCAATCAGGGTTCAATGTTCTGCAACGCTAAGCCAATTATTTTTGAAAGGGCAAAGGCAATGCGTGAGAATATGACTCAAGCAGAAAAATCGGTTTGGGAACTATTGAAATCGAATAAAATGCTGGGATTAAGATTTAAACCTCAACATCCGATTGACATATTTATAGCAGATTTTTATTGTCATTCTTTAAAGCTGGTCATTGAGATTGACGGTGGAATACATAAATCAGTTGATCAAAGAGAATATGACATTGGGCGCGAGGCAGAATTAGAATACTGGGGAATCAAAGTAATCCGATTCACAAATGAAGAAGTTGAAAGTAATATTGATCAAATACAAAGTGAAATCGAACGAATTTGTACCGAACGAGGATCAGAGCTTCAAAGTCCCCTTCAGGGGATTTAGGGGTGATTAGAGCTGGGTATCAACCACTCAAAACCCAGTGGAAGCGCTGAGGTATGAATAACGAATAGTCACGGATTAGTCAGGGTTTCACTTGAAGTGAAGCCCTGACTACCAAACCAAATACAGAAAATATGAGCATCAAAAACAACCTGTTGGTCAGCTTCAGGCACCTGAAAACCGACAAAACGAACACACTGATCAACCTGACCGGATTAATCCTTGGGCTGGGAATCGTAGCTGTAGTACTGGTATTTGTGTTGAACGAACTGGGCTACAACCGTTCGTTTGCTAACCGCGACCGGATTTATCGTATCATCAATCAAAATGAGAACGATAACAACAGGTGGGCAAATACTCCGTTTGTAGCGGGCGAAACCGTGGCCAATCAATTTGCTGAAGTGGAAGCTTACGTGCATCAATACAACATCGGCAACATGGACGTAAAAAGTGGAGCCGAATTCGTTGAAGAAAAGAATATGCTGTGTACCGAAAGCTCCTTCTTTAATGTTTTTGGGGTGAGTTTAATCCAGGGAACGCTTTCCGGATTCGATCAGGCCAAGGGGAAAATCGTATTGGGCGAAACAATTGCACGAAAATATTTTGGCACCGAAAACCCGGTCGGCAAAATCTTCACTTTACGCAGTAAGGGCGTGGAAAGTCCGATGGAAGTAGTCGCTGTTTTCAAAGACCTGCCAATGAATTCCACGATCAAAGCTTCGATGATTGCCAATGTCGATTTTGGCTTGGAAAACCTGTCGCAAAATATCATTTCAGTCGGCGAAAAGCCAAGTATTCAGGAAATGAAAGACTCGTGGAATGGTGGAGTATTTTTCACCAACTACCTTCTCCTGAAAAAATGGACTTCGGTTGCTGCGTTCGAAACAAAACTGAACCAATTAGGAATTGCACAGTCGGATAAAGACAACAAACTGAATTTCTCGCTCCAGTCGCTAAACGATATTTATTTCGGATCAGATAAAATTGTGGACAACAATCGCGGCGACAAAGGCAACCAATCCATGTTGTTTATTTTGGCTTCGGTAGGATTTCTAATCCTGATCGTCGCCTGCATCAACTACCTCAACCTGACTTCGGCACAGGCATTGACACAAACCAAAGCGCTGGCTGTGCGGAAAGTGTGCGGTGCGCCACGCTTCGACCTGATCCGGCAAATGGTTCAGGAATCGGTATTGGTGTCGCTCGTAGCGTTGCCTTTTGCCTTGTTGGCAGGGCATTTCGCATTGCCGTACATCAGTCGGTTGCTTGGAAAATCGTACGGCCTCACCCTTACCAACCAATTTCTGGTCAGCTTGCTCATCCTGATCCTGATTACCGTGGCAACCGGAGCTTTATCGGGTTTTTTGGTGGCTGTTAAAATCACCTCTTTCAGGCTGGTCGAAACCCTTAAAGGACAACATACTTCCGCCGGAAACAAACACAGTCTTCGCAAAGCAATGGTGGTCTTTCAGATTTCGGTATTTATTGTACTGATTGCCGTGATGGCTTTGGTACAAAAACAGGTTCATTACGCCTTCAACAAAGATCTTGGAATCGAAAAAGAAGGTTTGCTCCGGGTTTCGCTGGGCGACCACGATTACAAACTATTTAGTCAGGAAATCCGGAAAAACCCGAATGTGGTTCAGGTAAGTGGGGCATTATGGATTCCGCCTCACAAAGGGAAAATGTATATGTCGATCCCACGGGTTGACAACAAAAGCGAAATGGTTAAAGTAAACGGCCTTTTTGTTGACTATGGGTTTGCCCAGACTATGGGCATGAAATTCGTGATGGGTGCCGACTTCGACGCAGAAAAGAACAATTCAGGTGTTTTGGTAAACGAATCGGCGGTTAAAGCCCTCGGCCTGAAAGAAGTTATTGGCGAACAAACCGCTTTTGGACCGGTGGTGGGTGTGGTCAAAGATTTTAATATGTACTCGATTCACGAAGCGATTACGCCCATGCTGATTGGACTCGACCCAACCATGTGCCGCGAAATTGCCATTAAAATGCGAACCGAAAACATGCCGGAAACCATCGAATTCCTGAAGAAAACCTGGAAATCGACCGGCGGAACTACCGCTTTCGACTTCGATTTTACAAACGTCATGCTGAACCAGATTTACGAGTCAGACATCCGTTTCTCGAAAACCATCGGGCTTTTGGCCGTTATTGCCATCCTTATTGCAAGTCTTGGTCTGTTCGGCTTGTCGCTGCTCATCAGTCGGCAAAAAACCAAGGAAATTGGCATCCGGAAAGTGACCGGCGCACGCATTGGCGAAATTGTCCTATTCCTTAACCGCGATTTTGTGATTTGGGTAAGCCTGGCTTTTGCGATTTCAACGCCCATTGCCTGGTATGCCATGCACCGCTGGCTCGAAAGCTTCGCCTACAAAACCTCGCTAAGCTGGTGGATTTTCGCCCTGGCAGGTTTGCTGGCGTTAGGAATTGCTTTGCTTACCGTGAGCTGGCAAAGCTGGAAAGCCGCAACAAAAAATCCGGTTGAGGCGCTGAGGTATGAATAGTCTTGAACTATGATTTGATTGATTATTTGAATACTATGATTTAAAAAATGATAGAAAACAACTATACCAATGATAAATATCCGCTTTCTGATCTGACGGGTAAGGTTATCAAGTGTGCCATTGAGGTTCATAAACATCTTGGTAACGGTTTTCAGGAAGTAATTTATCAACGAGCTCTGGCTATTGAATTTGGTCTTCAGAATATTCCTTTCGAAAGAGAATTCGAAATGCCTCTTTTTTATAAAGGTGAGCCGATTGGAACAAGACGTATCGATTTTTTTGTTGACGGGAAAGTGATGGTTGAACTAAAAGCAATTATTCAACTCGAAGACGTGCACTTAGCTCAGGCAATTAACTACCTGGAAGCATATAAAATGGAAGTCGGGTTGCTTATCAACTTTGGGAGCAAAAGTTTGGAATTTAAAAGGGTTATGAATAAAAAATCAAAGTCTTCATGAAATCAGACCAATCAAAGTTCAGACGATTAAGCTGACAGCAACCAGAAACCCGATAAACTACGAATAGAAAGAAACGAAGAAATTTATACAGCTATGAATTCAATTAAATTGGCCTACCGCAGATTATTCAAAAAAGGAGAACACACGGTTACACGTATTATTTCGTTAGCAGCCGGATTGGCCTTTGGTATTTTACTTTTATCCGAAGTGTTTTACTACTACAGTTACGATGGTTTTTATCCCGAGGCCAACCGGATTTATACCGTTAACGAAAGTTTTAAAAGCGATAAATCGTCGGATAAAATGACGAGCTATCCGCGTGTAAGTGGAGCTGTTGCTCCCGGATTAAAAGCTGAAGTACCGGGTATTGAAGCCGCCTGTAGGTTAAATTCTATTGGTTCTAACGTATTTTATACTGAAAATAAGAAAAGCTACGAAGCCGAATTCTCCTTTACCGATGAGCATCTTTTCGAGGTACTGCCGCGGCCTGTCGTTAGCGGAAATCCTGAAGAGATACTGAAAGTGCCTATGAATTGTATGGTTTCGACTAAAATTGCCGAACAAATTGGCGGCGATGTTGTGGGAAAAGTGATTTCACTAAAGAAGTATCCGGATAAGAAATTAACCATTTCAGGAGTATTTAAAGCATTGCCCCAAAATACAAACTACGAGTACGATGTACTTATTTCCATGGCATCTACCACGCAGTTTTTTTCGTGGGATGGCTCAATCAACTGGCTGGGTAACGACAGGTATTTTGCCTGCGTCAAACTGGCACCCGGTGTGAAACCCGAAACGCTTGCCCCCGCTGTTCGGGCGATGCAGGTAAAATATCAGGACATTGAAAAATTGGAAAAAGAACAGGGAGGTACTGTTTTAAATTACACGTTTAAGCCAATCCGAAAAATACATACCGATAATGTAAAAGACATGATCATTATCCTCAGCACCATTGCAATTTCGGTGCTGTTTGTTTCGCTTATGAATTACATCCTGCTCACCTTAAGCGCCCTGGTAAACCGGGCAAAAACATCGGCTATACACAAAACCTGCGGCGCTCAGGCACGCAATCTTCAGCAATTAATTTTTACCGAAACTTTTTTGCTGTTTTTTATTTCGATTATAGGAGCTCTCTTAATTATTTTGGCCATAAAACCTCTTGCCGAATCGCAATTGCAACACAAATTATCTTCCTCATTAAATCCTTATGTAATCTGGCCCATATTGGGAATTATTGCGCTATTGGTGGTTGTAACCAGCTATTTGTCCGGTCGTTTTTTTTCGCGCATTCCGGTGGCAACAGCTTTTCGGAACTACAAACAGAAAAAGAACAACTGGAAGCTGGCATTACTTTCTGCGCAGTTTATCGGGGCTTCGTTTATTCTTACCATGATGGTTATTGTGACCATGCAATACAACAACATGAAGAATGCCGACCACGGATACCGAACCAAGGGCGTATATTTTGGATCGACCACAGGCATGGATGGCAGTAAAGTTTCGACTGTTTTAAATGAGTTGAGAGCCATGCCCGAAGTGGAAACCGTGGGACTTGGAGAAGAGCTGCCGACAGATGGCGCTTCAGGCAATAATGTTTATTCACTCGACGGGAAGAGAGACTTATTCAATGTTGCCGACTTTTATTCCGCTGATGAAAACTACCTTTCTATTTTTAATATTCGTGTTTCATCAGGGCATAATTTTTCACCCAAAAATACGGGTACAAATGATGTGTTAATTAGTGAAAAAGGAGCAGCGCTGTTAAGACTTAACAATGGCTGGACCGATGGAATAGTTGGGAAACAAATTACGGTAAGCCAACATGGCTCCACAAATATCTGTGGTGTTTTTCCCGATTTTATCATTAATTCTATGGCAAATCCCGATTCGCGGCCTTCGGTATTTTTCTATATGCCCGAAGAAAAATTTGAGCAATTAAAAATAGCAAAACCATCCGTTTCATTTAATATCCTGATAAAAGTTCACGAAGGTTCAGAAGCCGGAATGCTGAAAAAAATAACCACTGCATTTAATCTGGGCATGCCTCAGAATGATGCCGTTGTTAAAAGTCTTGAAGCCGAACTTCAAAACAATTATGCAACTGAAAAAGGATTCCGAAATGCAATGATGGCAGGGAATGTGGTGATCTTACTCATCACGGTTATCGGGTTGTTGGGCTATACCACGAACGAGGCCAGCCGGCGCCGCAAAGAACTGGCTATTCGCAGAATCAGTGGCGCCAATTTATCGAATATCCTGAGGGCGTTTATTCTCGATTTGGAATACATTGCTATTCCGGCTGTTCTGATTGGTTTGATTGGCGCCTGGGTTACCATCAATCGGTGGATGCAGAATTTCGCTGCAAAAATACCTCTTGACTGGGGAATATTTGCTCTTTGCAGCCTTTCGATTCTGCTTTTGGTAGCAGTGATTGCAGCCGTAAACTATTACCGTACGGCATCGAAAAACCCGGTGGAGGCACTGAGGTATGAATGAAAAGGAACTGTGATTGAAATTGGCCTTAAAACCAGTAATAAAAATTCGCTATGGTAAAACTCAAAATTATTGTCCGAAATCTTTTACGACAAAAGCTGAATTCCGGGGTTATTGTTATCAGTCTGGCAATTGGAATGGCGTGCATCAACCTGATCGCCCTTTTCATAACCCGCGAGTTAAATACCGATAGTTTTCAAATTCAAAAGAACCGGATTTATGCATTGAAATGCGACGATCCATGGGTTAAGTCCGGGAAAATGTATCACTGCCGGGTTGGTTCGGTTGAATACATGAAGGCCAATTTTGCTCAGATCGAAGATTTTTGCAGAGTGAGTCCGGCTTCAGCACAAAAAGTGGTTGTAAACAACGAAACTTATTTTGACCGTCCCGGAATAATAGCCACTTCCCGAAATTTTTTCAATTTTTTCAGCTATCAACTTCTGACAAAGAATCCAAAAACTTCGTTGGCGGCAGATAATGATCTGGTTATTTCGGAAGATTTAGCCATAAAATACTTTGGACCCGGTAATGCTGTTGGCCAAATAATAACCCTGGTGGGTGGCGGGAAAGAAGAACAAATGGTCGTTTCTGGGATTTTCAGAAAACCTGTTGAAAATTCGCAGATAAAATTTGAAATGGTTCGCCCCATCAAAGAACAAGATAGTCGCTGTTTCGTCAGATTATCCAGCGGTGCCAGTCCAGCGGATGTTGAAAACCTGTTTGCGTCAAATAAAGCCTCTATTCCTTCGATTAACGACGGAAAACCAGGTCAGTATTATCTGCAATCGTTTCAAAATGCTTATTTCGATACATCACGGCATATCAGTTTCGAAGCCAGCCGTGACAAAAAGGATTTGTGGATTGCATTGATGATAGGACTGGTCATTATCACGATTGCTTCGTTCAATTATCTTGGATTGGTAAACAACAAATTAATCGAAAAAAGCAAGGCTTTTGCCATCCAGCGGGTAAATGGCGTATCAAAATTCGGGTTGGTGTTAAACTTCATGAGTGAAAGTCTGCTGCTGGTTGGTATTTCATTTGTGCTGAGCTTGTTTTTGATGCTCTGGATGTCACCCTTTTTTAATGGATTGACAGGCACAACTATTTCAGTCGCCTCCGTATTTCGGCCACGGGAATTTTTTATTCTCCTTGCCATTGTTGGCTTGCTGCTATTTATCACCTTGCTGTTTGTAATTTTCCGAGTTCGTGGAAAAGTGAAAATCAATGTTTTGAAACCTGGTGGAAACCAAATTGGGAAACGGGTTCAATTACCTGCTTTCAACATTTTTCAACTGGCCAGTTCCCTGGTGCTCATCATTTTTTCGATCATCATTATCAAGCAAATCAATTACATTTCGCAAAAGCCAATTGGGCTCGACAAGCAGGTCATTGAAGTTAAAATTCCGGGACAATTTGCCGATAAGATTTCTGTATTTAAGCAAGAATTAAAAGCGAATTCATCCATCAGTTCTGTTTCCGTTGCCAATGCTTCACCGGTGCTGGAACACTTCCTTCTTTTGTTGCACTACGATGAAAATGGAACCGATAAACAATACTCGCCAGCCGGTTTTACCGGAGATGAAAACTATATTTCGACACTTGGTATTCAGGTTTTGGAAGGAACCGGGTTCTCCGGAAATCCAGAGGCCGACAAAAATAAATGCCTGATAAATGAATCACTGGCCGAAATGTTTCCAACTCAAAACTTAATCGGGAAAGGAGTGCCCGGGATGGAAGACCGAATTGTGACAGGTATTGTAAAGGATTTTCATTATTCCAGTTTAAAATCGCTGGTTGAACCTGCTTTCATAGCATTTGATCCGAAAGGACTTCACCTGATGGTTAAAGCATCTGAAAATCAAATTGCTCAGGCACACGAAGCAATTGCTGAAACCTGGAAGCAATTGATTCCCGATTATCCGTTGAACATGGAGACTATCGGCGACCGGTACGATTGGCTTCATCGTGAAAATCAAAATTATCTTCAGTTGATTGGCGCCTGTTGTATTATCAGTGTCTTTTTGTCGATGATCGGATTATTTGCCATCTCGTTTCAAAGTAGCCGATACCGAACCAAAGAAATCGGCATTCGAAAAGTAAACGGAGCCAAAATTTCTGAAGTGATGGCCATGCTCAATAAAGACTTTGTGAAATGGGTGGCCCTAGCCTTCATCATCGCCACGCCCATTGCATATTACGCCATGAACAGTTGGCTTGAAAACTTTGCCTACAAGACCAACTTGAGTTGGTGGATTTTTGCTCTTGCTGGAATACTTGCACTGGGAATTGCCCTTCTAACAGTAAGTTGGCAAAGCTGGAAAGCAGCAACGAGAAACCCGGTGGAAGCGCTCCGCTACGAGTAGTCAGGTTTTCACTAGCAATGAAAACCTGACTACATCTAAACAAACCTAAGTGACAAACATTTTAACAAAAACTGTCAATTTATTGGACATAAATTCAAATATCCTTTTGCTAAATGACTTACAAACAGTATATTATGTGTATGGTACGATTTCTGAATACTTGAACTATAAATACATTAGCCATGATAAATTATAGCCTTAGATTGATTTTCAGGAACTTTAAACGAAATAAAAGTACTTTCTTCATAAACCTGATTGGTTTATCAACTGCTTTTGCCTGTGCTATCCTTATTTTTCTTTGGGTAAACGATGAAAAGCAAATCGATAAATTCCATCAGTTCGACAAACAACTATACCAGGTGATGGAGAATCATCATTCGCCTGAAGGTATTTTTACACAAGCCTGGACGCCCGATTTGCTGGGTCGGTCGTTTGCCGCTGAAATGCCTGAAGTGAAAATGGAAACTTCGGTTATGCCTGCCTCATTGCTGGGTGATTTTTCGCTAAGTACCGGAGATCAGAAAACCAAAGCCGCGGGCCAATTTGCCGATTATAATTTCTTCAAAGTTTTCTCTTTCGGTCTAACTCAGGGCGATCCCTCGCAAGTGCTCCGGCCTAAAAACGCCATTGTTATTTCCCGAAAGCTGGCCCATACACTTTTTGGCACCACAGAAAATGTGATCGGGAAAACCATCGATTGGGAACTCCTGAATTTTAAATATCAGGCTGTAGTTTCTGGGGTTTTTGAGGAAGTACCGGAAAACTCGACCATGCAATTTGACTTTGCTTTAAACTACGATAGCTGGATGGAATTATCGGAAAAAGTGGGACGGAAAATTCAGTGGGGCAACCATGCTCCGTGTACTTACCTTGTGCTTAATAAGGGAGTTGACGTCGCTAATTTTAATGCAAAAATTGAGAACTTTCACAAAACCAAGTTCAACGGATCGAACATTACCATGTTTGCAGTGCCCTATTCCAGCCAATACCTCAATGGCACCTACGAAAATGGGGTGCAGACCGGAGGAAGAAACAGTTACGTAAAGCTGTTCACCTTAATCGCACTTTTTATCCTGCTGATAGCCGGAATAAACTACATGAATTTGTCGACCGCGCGCGCAACGCGAAGATTTAAAGAAATCGGTGTAAAAAAAGTTGTTGGAAGCGGGCGTTTGCCGCTGGCTTTACAGTTTATTGCCGAATCGGCTATTTTGTCGTTTTTCGCTCTTATTTTCTCCGTCGCAATGGTTCTGGCTTTGCTGCCACTATTCAACCAAATCACAGGGAAACACCTGCTATTTACATTTACGCTGCTTCATCTTTTAGCTGTTTTGGGGGCAAGCCTGCTGATGGCAGTTGTGACCAGCCTTTACCCGGCAATTTATCTTTCCGGAGTCAGCGCTTTCCGCAGCTTGAAAGGGAAACAAATCAATTCGGCGACCGAATTATGGGCACGAAAAGGTCTGGTCGTTTTTCAGTTTGTTGTATCGTTTGTTCTGATCAGTTCGGTTTTGCTGGTGTATAAACAAGTTGAGTTTATTCAAAGTAAAAATCTGGGCTACAACCGGTTCAACTTAATCTATTTCAATAAGGAAGGCGGAATTGCTGAGCAGGAAAATGCGTTCTTGGCAGAGGCCCGAAAAATTAACGGAGTTGAAAACATTTCAAGTATTGGCGGAAGTCTGCTTGGCCGGTCAGCAAGTACCTACGACGTTGGATGGGAAGGCAAACCTGCCGATGCCAGTATTCGATTCGAGGTACTTCCGGTGAATTATCAAATGATTGAAACCCTTGAAATAGGATTGGCCGAGGGTCGCAGCTATTCTTCGGATTTTGGGAATGAAGACGATAAAATCATGCTAAACCAATCAGCTGTTGAAGTAATGGGAATCAAGGATCCGGTAGGAAAAATAATCCGTTTCTGGGGATCAGAAAAACAGATCATTGGTGTGTTGGAAGATTTCAACTTTGAATCACTTCACCAAAAAATAGGTCCGTTGCTATTCTATTATAATCCAACGAAAACTCTTGATGTTATGGCCCGAATTCAGGCCGGGCATGAAAAACAGGCCCTTGCCGAACTCGGGAAACTATATTCGAAGTTTAATCCCGGCTTTTCATTCGACTATCATTTTATGGATGCCGCTTTTCAGTCTCAATATGAAGCAGAAACTCGCGTGGCTGTTTTGTCTCGTTATTTTGCCGGACTGGGAATTTTAATTTCATGCCTCGGATTATTCGGATTGGCTGCCTTTGCTGCCGAACAAAGGTTAAAAGAAATAGGTATCCGCAAAGTAAACGGGGCTCGCATCTCAGAAGTAATGACCATGCTCAACAGCGAGTTTATAAAATGGGTAGCCGTCGCTTTTGTCATTGCCACGCCAATCGCATTTTATATCCTGAACAAATGGCTCGAAAGCTTTGCCTACAAAACACCACTTAGTTGGTGGATTTTCGCCTTGGCTGGTTTGCTGGCGTTAGGAATTGCGCTGCTAACGGTTAGTTGGCAAAGCTGGAAAGCCGCCACGAGAAACCCGGTGGAGGCGTTGAGGTACGAATAAAAATGTCAGAATCAGGATTTATCGGATAAAAGGATGAATAGGATTTGAAAAGATATCCTGAAAATCTTTAAATCTGGTTAATCCTGATTCTGACAATATATAAAGTTTAAGACAATTTAAACGATACTGCCATGTTCAGAAATTTTCTAAAAATCGCCCTGCGCTACCTATGGCGCAACAAAACCTACAGCATTCTGAATTTTGTGTGCTTAACTTTTGGACTAACCTGCGCCATTGTTGCGGTGCTCCATATTTCGAATGCCTTTAGCTACGACAAATTCCATAAGAACTACAACCGTTTACATTCGGTTGAAGCTTATGTAACTTACTTCAATGGCGACAAGTTTCCCAAGCAATATTTGTCGTCGTCGCTCACCGATGTGCTGAAAACCAACGCTCCTGAAATTGAAGAAATGACCCGCGTGGCCGAACGCGACTTCGATTTTGTAAGCGGTGATAAAACTTTCCACGAAAGCGGCTACTTTGCCGACAACAATTTTTTCAGCGTCTTTTCGTTCCCGCTTTTACACGGCAACGAGAAGGTATTGAGCGACCTAAATTCTATGGCTATTTCAGAAAATATGGCTTTGAAACTTTTCGAAACCACCGATTGCGTGGGCAAAACAGTGATCCTAAAAAACGGAACTAAAGAAGACGCATTCACTGTTTCTGGAGTATTTAAGCGAGTTCCACGGCAATCGTTCCTGCAATTCGATTTTGTCATTCCGTTCAACCGCTTTTTAGCCGACAACACCTGGGCGCTCGAAACCGGTTCGTCGTCAAACCTGACCTGGGCTTTGCTGAAAGAAAATGCCGATAGCAAAATGATCGAGGCCAAAATCAAAAACCTGATCAAAACGCAGGAATCAACCTTGAATCAGGAACTTTTCCTTTTCCCGCTGAAGGATAAAATCATGTATTCTTATGCGGCGGGAAAACGTGTTTGGCGCGAAATGCGGAATGTAGTCATTGTGGGTGCTGTTGGATTTGCCATTTTGCTGATCGCCTGCTTCAACTTCATCAACCTGGCCATTGCCCTAAATATCCGGAGATACCGTGAGGCCGGAATCAAGAAAGTTTCCGGATCAGGAAAATCAGGCATTGTTCTGCAATTTTTAGGCGAAACATTTATCCTGACCTTTATTAGTCTGGCCAGTGCCATTTTGCTGGTGAAGTTATTGCTTCCCGGGTTTAACACCATGTTTCACAACGACATTCGGTTCGACTTGCTCGACGGAAAAATGGTGTTGTTCTTCATTGCTATAACTGCTTTTACAAGTCTGGCATCGGGGTTATTACCAGCCTTGTACCTGGCATCGTCAAATCCAATCAATGTGCTGAAAGGAACACTGGCAACCAGCCACAGTTACAGCAAATTCAGGCAAAGCCTCATAGTATTCCAGTTCGTTATCCCCATTATCCTGATCATTAGCATGATGGTTATCAAAACTCAGGACAAATACATGCGCGAATTCGATTTGGGTGTCGATAAAGACAAGCTGGTCATTCTGAATAACACCGAAAACCTGCAGAAACATGCCAATGCTGTAAAAACCGAATTACAGGGCATTCCTGAAATCAGTGCGGTGAGTTACACCAACTGTATTCCGGCTCGCGGAACTCGCCCAACCAGCGAAGTAAGCTGGGACGGGAAAGATGCTTCGGAAAAGCTGCATTTCTGGTGCATCAACGCCGATTTCGACTACAGCAAAGCAGTGAATATCAACACCACCGAAGGACGATTTTTCAACCCGTCATTCCCAACCGATTCGGCCAGCTATATGATCAATGATGTTGCTGCCAGCGTGATGAAATACAAAAATCCGGTTGGCTCGCAAATCACGGTGGAAGGTAAAAAAGGCGTAATTATCGGCGTTTTCAAAGATTTTCATGCCATCGATCTGGCTGGCCCAATTGTTCCAACGATTATTCGGATTAAGCCTCAGGAATGCAATACACTGCTTATCAGGTGCGCATCAGGAAATTTCCCAACTATGGCCAACAATATCCGAAAAGTATTCCGTAAATATGAACCGGAAGCCATTTTTCAGCCTGTTTTGTACCGCGATCTGGCTTCGTATTCCGAACTAAGTATGCCATCCAACCTGGTTGGACTGGCATTCATTATTGCTTTGGCGCTGGCTTGTATGGGTTTGTTCGGACTGGCATCGTTTACCTCCGAAAGCCGTACCAAGGAAATCGGAATCCGCAAAGCCAACGGCGCCACAACCCACTCCATCGTCAGGTTATTGCTTTCCAGCTACACCAAGTGGCTGATTATATCCATATTGATTGTCACGCCATTTGCGTTTTTGCTTGGCCAAATTTTCCTCGGGAATTTTTATTTCCGTACCGCTATGCCTATGTGGGCATTCGTTCTGGGGCCGACAATTGCAGCATTTGTAGCACTTTCAACCGTAAGCTCGCAAACCTGGAGCGCCGCCAGCCGCAACCCCGTGAAATCGCTGAGGTATGAATAGGCCAACTATTTCATATAAAAACAATACAAAATGCAACGGAAGGAAAAATATTGCGTCTTTATTTCCGACAGCCTCATTTAAACAATTTAAAAAGACTCGCTATGAAAATTTTGACTACTATGAAAATGTTCTCATTCGTTGCCATGATCATATCCATGTTTTCGTTGAATGGATTTGCGAAGGATGACCAGCCTACTATAACAAAGACCTTTGAGATGAAAGAGCCTGGCTCGCTCAACGCCTCATCGTCGGGTGGAGGAGTAAAAGTGGAAACACACGATCAACCACAGGTAATTATACAGGCATTTGTGCGAAAAAACAATAATCTTTTAGCGCCAAACGACCCGATGGTAAAAGAAGTTTTGGAAGCATTCGATGTAAATTTTTCAAAAAGTGGTTCTGCCGTTACCGCAATTGTTGAACGCAAGTCGCGCATGAACTTCTGGAATAATGTAGGTATTTCGTTAACCATTCTTGTTCCGAAGGAAATGTCGTGCAAGGTTTCGTCAAGCGGAGGTGGTGTGAAAATCTCAGGAGTGAAGGGAACACACGATTTCTCCAGCAGTGGTGGTGGTGTACACCTCGAAAATGTAAGCGGCACTACTGAAGCCAGCTCTTCAGGAGGTGGAGTGCACGCAACAAACCAAAATGGCGACGTGCGTTTAAGTTCAAGCGGAGGCGGTGTTACCATAGATGATTCCCGGGGAACCGTTTATGCACATAGTTCAGGAGGAGGAGTAACCGTGAAGAATTTTAAAGGAAACGTGGATGCCAGCAGCAGTGGAGGCGGAGTTCATGTTTCAGGAGAATGTGCTTCGGTAAAAGCCAAATCCAGCGGCGGTTCAGTTCATGCCGATATCTGGAATTTAAGCAAGGAATTAAACCTTGAATCCAGTGGTGGAGGTGTTGATGCGGTTATTCACAATGGCAAAAAACTTGGCCTCGATCTGGATTTGCAATCCGATCGGGTAAACATTGAGCTTCAGAATTTTTCCGGAAAATCGGAGAAAAACCGAGTAAAAGGAACAATGAATAATGGCGGAATTCCTGTTTATATGCATGCTTCCGGAGGAAGTGTAAATGTGCAGTTCGAAGAATAGAAGGCATCGGAAACTTTGCTTACTGAAGCTTACTGATTTGGTGGAACTTTTCACTTTGCAGAGCACTGGTGTTGTTGTTTATTGAACACCTAAGTTTTAATGAAGGGATTCGTTTGAAGAAGTCCGTTTGGCTCGCACTGCAATTGTTTGGAAGAATCACACATAATTGAAAAAAGCGAAGAATCATGATTTGATGATTCTTCGCTTTTCCTAATTTTTGACCTTACTTTCTACTCAGGCTTTTTCCCACTGTTCTTTCATCAATTTTACTGCAGCGGGTAAGGTTATTTTTGAATCGCCAACAGAGCCACATTCAAAACTCACGTAATCCTGATAACCGATTTCTTTCAGGCCCCGGAATCCATTGATGTAATTATCGGCTTCGCCATCTTCTCCCGGCATTTTACGTCGTTTGCGGCTTGCAATGTGCACATGGTGCAGGTAATCGCCGGCAGCCAAAAATGCGGCACGATCGTTGGTTTCTTCCCAGGTCATGTGCCAGAAATCGCCCATAACGGCGGCTCCGGCTGAATTTACATCGCGAATAATAGATGCACCGTCGGCAACCTGTCGGCAGAAATAGCATTCCTGACGATTCAACGGTTCGAGCAAAATGCGGGTTTTATGCTGAAGCGCAAAGTCGCCCAATTCTTTCATTTGCCCAAGCAAAAGTTCACGGGCTTCTTTGTCAGGCAACGACTTTTGGTTGTTAAATGCGGGTACGAAAATCAACCCAGTTGAACCAAGTGCTCCGGCAGCTTCAATAATAACCTTCATCGAATCCATGCATTTTTTCTGAATGGCAGGATCATCGGCAATTAGCCAACCTTCGAATCCGGCGCAAATAGCGCTAACCGTAATTTTTCGGTTTTGCAGGGCTTTTTGTATTTCTTCCACTCTTTTTTCTAGTCCGCCACCCCAAGGTTCAAAACCAACAATTCCCAACGACTCCATGAAATCGAGCTTTTCGGCAAGTGTTTTACCCGGGGCAACTCCTTCCTGACATGAAATCCGTAATTCAACGGTTTTATTTTGCGAGGAGTTCGATTCGCTTTTGAACGACGAGAAAAAGCCGCCTGATGCTGCTAATGCAGCACCAGAAACGGCTGTTTCGATAAAAGATCTTCTGTTAAGAGGCATACCTTATCGTGTTTGGTTACCCTGCGGCGTTCCTGCAATGTGAATAAATTCGGGCAGTTTAAATTCTTTCCCTGCACCGTAGCCTTCTTTGGCAGCCGCCATACTTTTGGTCATGTCAATATCTTTTGGCATTAGATCGAGTGGCGAAGAAGTCATTTCATCCCAGGTAACTTTCTTTCCGCTGTAAGCCGATTCACGCCCCATGATGGCAGCCATGTTGGCCACAGCCGTTTCGGATGCCTGTTCAATCGGTTTTCCGGCGCGGATATGGTTAATCCAGTTCACGTGTTCCAACGTGTATGGGTCGGTTTGTTTGAACTTAGTTTTTTCCGCTTCGTAGTCGAATTTCCATATTTCGTTGCCTTTCAGGTCTTTGATGATGTGTCCATCGGAAGTCCACGAACCTTTGGTGCCCTGGATAAATTCCCATACGCCACCTTCTGTTCCGTTGATCTGGCGGCAGGTGCTGTGAATGTGAATGCCGTTTTCCATTTCAAAATCGATGCTGAAATTGTCGAACTGGTTACCGGTAACACGGCGCTGGCGTGAGCCAAACCCAAGTGCTGATTTTGGTTTTAAGCCCGAAAACCAAGTGAATACATCCAGGTTATGAACGTGCTGTTCAACAATATGGTCACCTGAAAGCCATCCCCAGTTTACCCAGTCGCGTATCATCCATTCCAGATCCGACCATTGCGGGTTGCGGTCCTTGTACCAAAGCATACCACCACACCAATAAACTGTTCCGCCGGTTATTTCGCCGATAGCCCCGTTCATGATTTGTTCGTATGAAGCTACATAGTCGCGTTTATGGTGACGTTGCGTTCCTGTTACCACGCAAAGGCCTTTTGCTTCGGCTTGCTTGGCAGTGGCCACAATGGTGCGGTAACTTACAGGATCAACGCAAATTGGTTTTTCGAGGAAGCAATGCTTGCCTTTTTCAACTGCATACTTGAAAATTTCGGCGCGGAAATTGGGTGGTGTAGCTGTAATAATCACATCCACGTCGCTATCAATAACTTTCTGAAAAGCGTCAAGTCCTATGAATTTTTTGTCGGCTGCAATATCTATATTTTTCTCTTTTTTCAGTTTTTCAGCTAAACTTTCCAGGCGGTCAACGTAAGTATCGCCTAAAGCAACGATAGTAACATTATCGGCGGCGTTGAGGAAATTAAACGCTGCGCCAGAGCCACGCCCGCCACAGCCGATTACCCCTGCTCTCAGTGGTTTGCCGTCAGTAGCTTTATCAACCAGGTTGGGTAAGTAATAAGAGCCAGCCTCTTTTAATGGCTGTGTTTTTGGAGTACTGCTGCACGATGCCAACGCTGCAACACTTCCTGTACCAATTGCGCCCAATGCCCCGGCCAAAGCCGAGCTTTTCAAGAATGAACGTCTGTCAACACCTTTTTTCATAGTTATTAGTTTTTAATATGGATAATTAGTTATCTATTGAACTTTAATTGAATTGTCCGGTTCACAAACAACCCTGAAGCCGATGCCTTTAACATCGGAATACCACCAGATGCTTTTGGGCTGTTGTGGGTCAGTTTTCAGCCATGCATCGTGCTGGCTGTGGCTGCGGGCGGCAGCACGCACGTCTGCGGCATCCGAAGTATAATTGCCTCCGCGTACGACCCATTCCTCACCTTCGGTTGCGAGTGGGTTAGTCACTTTACCGCTGTTTTGGGCATAGGCGTCTGGTGCATAGCGGTCGGCACAATATTCCATTACGTTGCCCAACATATTTTTCAGTCCGAACGGATTTGACTTGACCTCTTCAGGCAGATGCGTTTTGCCTTTGCCATTGTTTTCATAAATGATGTACTGCGAAATCGGTTCAGTTTCGGGGTTCGAGATTTTACGCCATAATCCTTTGTTGGAGAATTTATTCGGTTTACCGTCAAAGAAATATGGTGTTTCCGTGCCACCTCGTGCTGCATATTCCCATTCCGCTTCAGTGGGCAGTCGGTATTTTTTGCCGGTTTTCTTCGAAAGCCATTGGCAGAAGGTTTCCGCTGCATAATGGGTCATGGTGATTGCCGGGCGATTGCCAAATCCCCAGTTCTGGTCGGGTCGCCCGTAAGGTGGAGTTGGGCCGGAAATGGCGTCTACATTTGGATTGCTGTTGTTGGCATAAATCTGTTCGGGCGGGGTGCGTCCTTCGCTCATTGTGTTGCCGTAAAATGCCCAGTACTGTTCCCAGGTTGTTTCCACTTCGGCCATGAAAAACGGGCTGACTGTAACCTGGCGAACCGGCGATTCGTCAGCTTGGTGGAAAGGTTCTTTTTCAGGGCTGCCCATGCCGAAGGTTCCGCCTTTGATGGCTATCATCTTGAAGGATACTGATGTGCCTGGAATTTGCTCGGTGTAGTCGGCAAACGTTGTTATGCTGGCTGGTTGTTCAAAAACGACTTTCAAACTGTCGGTGCCGTCGTTTTGTCCCGGTATGCCGGTCATCTTGCCGTGTTTGTATTTCGGGTTATAATGTCCGGCGTCGAGGTGGCAACTGATGCACTGCAAATCCAGTTTCTTCTCGTTATTTTCGTAGTAAAGGTGGGCAGCTATGCCTGCGTCCACTAAATCTTTCGGAAACAGGTTTTGGTGGCAATGCTTGCACGATGCATTCGGGATATATTTTACGGCATGTTCCAGTTCGGACTTCATCTCCCAGTTAAATTCAGCCGAATCTTTGAAGAGATAACCGTAAAGATCGTTTATACCAAGTTTAGTTTTTGCTAGAAGGTAGCCTTGTCCTTTGGGCGGAAGGTGACATTCGACACAATGAACCTTGATCCCGCTTTTGTTGTCGAAGTGAGACGACAATTTCCAGGAATCGAAAACGTGTGGATGAACGTGACACGCGGCACAAGACTCGTCGGTTGAAGTATATTCGATCACTTTATTTCCGGAAATGGTAATCAGAATTCCTACGACGAATGCGCAGAATAATAGGAGGAAGAGATGTTTACGAAAGAAATCTCCTGTCTTTTTTAGCATAGATGGTTTAGTTTTATTAGTATATCATTTTCGTGATATTCAAAATTAACAAAAATACGAGCATTGCAATAGCCTGTTTTATTTCAATAGTCAATTGGGAACAATATTCCATGATATAAATAGATTTGTCCATATCCTGGATGGCAATAAAGCAAAATTTGATGGAATCACAGGTGAGCTTTTTTCTAAAAATCGCGTCAAAAAACAAATATTGAAAAAGTCATTGTTCATACTCTGAAAAGGAATATATCTTTGAGCTTGTCAAAACAAATAAACCAACAACCATGACTCTGGAACAAATAGCTGCAAAATTTCAATTGGAAGGAACTGTCGATCGCGTTGAACCGATGGGAGAGGGGTTCATCAACGATACTTTTATTATTCGTACTAAAGAACGCGAAAATCCTGATTATCTTCTTCAGCGCAAAAATAAACGGATTTTCCATCCCATCCCTGCAATGATGGACAACATCGAAAAGGTTTGCACACACATTAAAAAGAAAGTTTCTGAAAAGAACGGAGATCCGATGCGCGAAGCCATGACCCTTGTTCGGGCAATTGATGGCAAATTGTATTTTCAGGATGAAGACGATGAATTTTGGGCTGTTTGTGTTTTTATTAGCGATACCATTGCCTATCAATCGGCCAAAACTCCGGAATTGGCTTTTCAGGGCGGAAAGGGAATCGGAATGTTCCAGGCGATGGTTTCCGATTTGACAGAACCGCTCACCGATATTTTGCCCGGATTCCATAATATTCGTTACCGGTTTAATCAGTGGGATGCAGTTCTTGCGAAAGATCCGGTTGGCCGAAAAGCAAAACTGGCCAAGGAAATTGCCTGGGTTGAGAGTCGTCGCGACGAGATGCTCGACTTCTGGAAGTTGGTTGAATCGGGTGAAATTCCGACAAGGGTCACCCACAACGATACTAAAATCAATAATATTCTGTTCGATTTGAATGGTGAAGTTTTATGCGTGATTGATCTGGATACCGTTTTAAATAGCACTTGCCTGAATGATTTTGGCGATGCCATGCGTTCGTACACCAATACCGGAGCCGAAGACGATGAAAATCTGGACGCTGTTTCGTGTGATATTTCGATTTTTGAAGGTTTTACTAAAGGCTATCTTTCTCAGGCAAAAAGTTTCCTGACAGATATAGAACTGGAATATCTTGCCTTTTCGGCCAAGTATATCACTTACGAGCAGGTTTTGCGCTTTCTGATGGATTACATTGATGGCGACAACTATTATAAAATCAAAAGTCCGGATCACAATTATCAACGAACCGTGGCTCAGTATAAATTGCTGACCAGCATGGAGGAACAATATGATGAAATGTGCCGGATTGTGCGCACTGTTGCTGCTGAGTTGGATTAATCAGCATGCAGAAGTTGACAGTTACAAAACAAACATTCAACCCTCGGAGAAATCTGAATCAAAAAACGAAACAATGAAAGTCCATCAACTACTCGAAGGTTTTTCAAATCCGCCATTGGAACTGATTTCCGAGACGCTCGATCTGGAAATTGAACCTCTAAAACTCGATGTGGTGAACTGGGACGAGTTTCCCTATCATCCTGAAGTAACTGTGCAAATGGCATACAATGAGGAGGAACTTTTTCTTCAATACAAAGTTTCAGAGCAATCAGTAAAAGCGGAAGTTGTTAAAAGCAATGGTCGCGTCTGGACCGATAGCTGTGTTGAATTTTTCCTTTCGCCAGACGGGAATGACGAATATTATAACCTTGAAATGAATTGTATTGGAACAGCTTTATTGGGCTTTCGGAAGAAAGGTGATCCTACGGTTCATGCTTCGGAAGAACAAATTAGCTCTATTCGCCGGATTTCGTCACTTGGGAATTCGCCTTTTCCGGAGCTGAAAAAACAGATTGAATGGCAGATTACTGTTGCGGTACCTTGGAATGTTTTCTTTAAACACAACTTAAATCCAGTTTCAGGAACAAAAATGCGCGGAAATTTTTACAAATGTGGCGATGAACTAAGCGTTCCTCATTTCGTTTCGTGGACCAAAATAAAAACTGAAAAACCGAGCTTTCATAATCCTGAATTTTTTGGTGGGCTGGAGTTTGAGTAGCATAGGACGAAGAACAGAGGGTAAAGAGTTTAGAGAAATAATTTCGCTATTATTGTATTCCGGTAACTGATCAAGAAAAATGGAACTGACCGACGAAACATTGATAGCAGGTATAAAGAGGGATGATTATTCGAGCTATAATCAGCTTTTTATGCGCTATTACAGTCGGCTTTGTGCTTTTGTTCTTAACCTGACCCAAAACTACAGCGCTTCTGAAGATGTAGTTCAGGAACTTTTTATCCGACTTTGGATTCAGCGTGGAAAGCTTGAGATTACAGAAAACATCTCCGGATATTTATACAAGTCTTCGAAGAATGCTGCCCTCAACTACCTTCGGGCGGAGAAAAGCCGACAAAAGTCGATTCAAAACATGCATGTTCAGGAGTGGCACACCGACGAAAACCTGATTGAACAAATTGAATTCAGTGCGGCGCTAAATCAATGTATTGGTCAATTGCCCGAACGAAGCCGCGATGTATTTATGAAAAGCCGTTTCGACGGCCTCAAACAACAGGAAATATCAGACCAGTTGGGCATTTCGGTAAAAACCATCAAAAACCAAATCTGGAAATCGCTGCAATTTCTGAAAGCCTGCTTAGAGCTACATGACGCGTTTGAACATTGAGTGGAAGGCATGGTTCCAGGGGCAAAGGTCATGGAGTTGCGAGACCGAGGATTATAGTGTCTAAAGTGGCAGTCAGTCATCCCGCTGAGTATCGGGATCTCATAATTAATAACTTCCGCCCATATTTTGTTTCCAACTAAATCTTTTTAAAAAAAGCCATTTCCCGATAGGACCTTTTCTGTTTTGATGTGTCAGCAGTATAAATAAACTGAAAAATGGAAGAGCAATTTCCGTTAGGAGAACATTTGGTTGATCATTTACTGAATGGAGATCAGTCTTCTGTGGAAGATCATCAACTGGATGAATGGCAAAAGGCCAATCCTGAAAATATAAATGATTTAGGGAAGTATCAAAAAATATGGAAAGCAACTGCTGATGTTTCAACCCTAAAGAAATTCGACTCAGAAAAAGCATGGAGTATAGTTAACGCAGTACTCGAAAACAGAAAGATTCGCTCCAGACAATTTAAAAACATAGCATTGGTGGTTTCAGGAATGGCTGCTACAGTGCTAATTTTCTTAAGCCTCACATTTTATACCGAGCTTTTTTCAACTTCAGGAGCTACAATTGAAATGACCACCACTTATGGAAGTCGATCCGAAGTGGTCCTTCCCGATGGTTCAGTCGTAAAGCTCAATGCCGGATCAAATCTTGAATACCACTTTGATAAAGTCAGCCAGACCAGGAAAGTAGATTTTAGTGGAGAAGCATTTTTTGAAGTTGCCAAAAGCAAAAAACCTTTTGTAATAGAAACAGTGGATGGGTTGAAAGTGAAAGTTCTGGGAACAAAATTTAATCTAAGTACTTATCCGGAGGATCGCACAGCCCAGACATCATTGTTTGAAGGAAAAGTTGAACTGAGCAAGAACGGATCGACTCCTCTAATTTTAAACCCTGGAGAAATGGGCACCCTAGATAAAAAATCGAACGAAATAAAATATGCTGAAGGAGAGATATCGGAAACAACAAGCTGGATGCAAAACAAGCTGTACATGGAAAACATGTCGCTTCAGGATGTTTGCACCAAGATGGAACGGTGGTATGATGTTCAGATTACCCTCAGCGATAAAAGTCTGGGTGAAAAGATTCATTATACCGGAGTTTTAAAAGAACAAACCGTTTTGGATGTATTGAATGCCCTGTGTCAGTTGAGTTCAATCCAATATGAATTAAAAGGGAAAGAAATCATGATATCCGGAAAGTAATCTCCAGATTTTAGATAATGAAAAACGGAAGATGTTTCAGCATCTCCCGTCAGTTTTTTAGATAATAAAATTGAATGCTACGAACATTCAATTTGAGTAATTAACTAATTGCATTACAAATTTATGAAAAAAAATTATGAATCAGGGAAAGGCGTATGCCA
Source organism: Prolixibacteraceae bacterium (assembly GCA_028683385.1). Taxonomy (GTDB): domain Bacteria; phylum Bacteroidota; class Bacteroidia; order Bacteroidales; family Prolixibacteraceae; genus Aquipluma. The sequence continues at coordinate 185,296 of JAQUIJ010000006.1, forward strand.
TATTCCCAAAAAGCTCTTGCTGGTTATGAAACTAACTGCTTTTTTAATTGTGGTTCTTACAATGCAGGTTACGGCAACTGTTTATTCGCAGAATAAAAAGTTGTCGTTGAACATGCAGGGGAATTCCATCAAAGAAGTGCTTCAACAAATCGAAGCACAGTCTGAGTATCGCTTTATTTACGAGAACGAGAAAGTGAATCTCGACACCAAAGTAAGTATCCGGGTAACCGATGAAGTGGTTGACAATATTCTGAAACAGCTGTTCGAAAAAGATGGAATCAGTTATTCGATAACGAATAATAATCTGATCTTAATTAATCCATCCGACAAACAGTTGAAGAATTTTGGAAAAGAATCAATCAATTCGCAGCAGCAAAAATCAGTATCAGGTATAGTGACTGATTCTTCCGGCGGGTCGTTGCCTGGGGTTTCGGTTGTGGTAAAAGGTACTACCGTTGGTAGTATTACTGATGTCAATGGGAGCTATTCTCTTGCCAATGTTCCTACAAATGCCACTTTGCAATTTTCGTTTGTTGGAATGAAAACACAGGAGATTGCCGTTGCCGGAAAAACTACAGTTAATGCCACTTTGATTGAAGAAGCGATTGGTATTGACGAAGTTGTAGCTATCGGTTATGGAACACAGAAAAAGGTTAATCTAACTGGTTCTATTGCAACTGTAGGAGGCGATGAAATGATTAAACGCCCGGTAACCAACGCAGCGGCCATGTTGCAGGGAAATTTATCGGGTGTACAAATTACGCAGAACTCTGGTGAGCCAGGAAATGAAGGGATTTCAATTCGAATCAGGGGAACGGGGACTTTCAGTAGTGCAGGATCTGATCCATTGGTACTTATCGATGGTGTTCAAGGAAAATTAGCTGATTTAAATCCGAACAACATTGAAAGCATTTCGGTACTGAAAGATGCGGCCTCTGCATCTATATATGGTTCGCGTGCTGCCAACGGGGTTATTTTGGTAACCACTAAAGTTGGGAAGGAAGGTAAAATTAGCATGGAATACAGTGGAAACTTTGGTATTCACACCCCGACTAAAATGTATGATCTGATCACAAACTCGGCCGAGTACATGGAATTGTTTAACGAAGCAAAGATCAATTCAGGGTTCACTACAGGACTTTATACTCAGGATATGATAAATTCTTATCGTAATGCTACCGACCGGAATTTATATCCAAACACCAATTGGCTTGATTTAATTTTTAGTCCCGCGCCCACACAGACTCATAACCTAAGTTTTAGCGGTGGAAGTAAAGGTACCAAATTCGATGTCTCTTTGGGGTATGTCAACCAGAAAGGTGTTATGAAGGGATTTAACTACGAAAAGTATAACGTTCGGGTAAATCTGAGTTCAATGATAAACGATAAAATTAAGTTTGGAGGTAATTTTTCTGTAAAGAAAGGTATCCAGGCTCAACCAAGACAAGGTTCGCAAGATACTTTCGTTGCAGCAATGTCTCAGGCTCCAACTTACGGTCCTTACCTTGCTGACGGAAGTGGACGATATGCATTCAAGGCTTATGATTTTGAGCTCAACAACAAAAACCCTATAGCCATTATTGAAGAAAAGGTAAACAAAAATACCGATGACTATGCTATTTCAACGCAGGGTTGGCTTGATGTCCAATTACTGAAAAACCTAAAATGGTACACGAAAGCTGCCATGAATCTGGATATCAGTAAATCATACGATTTCAGACCACAGATTCCACTATACAACTTCCGGACAAATGCCTATATGACCTTGCTTGACGTTGGTGGTTCTGGATTGGTTGTGCGTGATGACCAAAACGTGTACAAAAATCTGTACTCTTACCTGAGTTACGATAAAACATTTGGCGATCATAAAGTATTTGCCCAGGCTGGTTACAGCATGGAAGATAATGTTAGTCAGTATCTGCAAGGTTACCGGAAGAATTATCCAAGTGATTTGCTCAGGCAAATTGACGCCGGAAGCCCTTCGGTTCAACAAACCAACGGTTCACAGTACGAATGGGCAATTATGTCGTATTTCGGTCGTCTGGATTACAACTATAAAGAACGCTACCTTTTAGAAGCTAACATCAGGTACGATGGAACTTCAAGATTAGCTTCGGCAACCCGCTGGGGTGCATTCCCTTCTTTTTCAGCAGGGTGGAGAGCCAGTGAAGAAAACTTCATGAAAAGCCTTGACCTAAGTTGGTTAAATAACCTGAAATTGCGTGGTTCGTATGGTGAACTGGGTAACCAGAATATCGGAAATTATCCTTACCAGGCCATGCTAAATTTAACCGACAATTATTCTTTTGATAATGCCAGTTTATCTTCAGGTGTTGCTCAAACAGCATTGTCAAACAAAGCTATTATGTGGGAAACAACCAGTATTCTTGATTTTGGTCTTGATTTAACTGCTTTTAAAGGTTTAAATGTGACTTTTGACTGGTACAAAAAAAGAACTTCAGACATTCTAAGAGGTTCGCAGGTAACAGGCGTAGTTGGTTTAAATCCTCCAACTGTTAACAACGGAACAATGGAAAATAAAGGTTTCGAATTGTCAGTCAATTACCAGAACAATGTGAAATCGGGTTATTTTGCCGGCTTGAATTACAGCGCCGGATTTAATTTAGATCATTATAAAAACAAGCTCGTTGATTTCGGCGCCCGTGAAATAAGTGGATATTATCTGAGACAAGAAGGCCTTGAATGGGAATCGTACTACATGATTGAACAAATAGGTATTTTCCAGTCGGCAGCAGAGATTGCCAATTCTCCAAAACAATTTAACGATGCTACAGTCCCGGGTGATTTGAAATATAAAGATGCAAACAACGATGGAAAAATAAACAACGACGACAGGGTTCCAATTAAAGGAAGATATCCTGCATTAAACTATTCATTCAATTTTTCAACCAATTGGAAGGGTTTTGATTTATCAGCTCAATTTCAGGGTGTGTCCAATGTTAAATATTTTGTAAATAACTGGGGAACAATACCATTTGTGCAAGGTGCGCCTCCTACAACCGATTGGAGAAACCGTTGGACTGAAAGTAATCCTTCAGCTACAATGCCTCGTATTTACTGGGGATGGAATTCACCCGAACGTATCAGCCGTAACTCATCATGGTTCTTGCAGGATGGTTCTTATCTGAGGTTGAAAAATTTATCATTTGGATATACTTTACCTGGTAAAACAACTCAACGAATTGGCATTGACCAATTAAGGGTATATTTTTCTGGCGATAATCTGGTTACTTTTACCAAGTATCCAGGATTGGATCCTGAACGTGGCGGAAGCGGATCGGCAGTCAACTACCCACAAAACAAGATTTTTTCATTCGGTGTAAATGTTAAATTTTAAAAGCTTGAGTCATGAAAGGACGTAATAAAATATTAATACTGGTTTTATCCATCATCTTCCTGAGTGGATGCACGGATTATCTTGATAAACAGCCATTAGATAAAATCTCTTCCAGTACTTTCTGGAAAACAAAAAGTGATTTTAATATGGCATTAACCGCAATTTATGGTTTAAATGAGAACGGAGCTTGGAATTATGAACTTCCCAACTGGGATAATCTAACAGATAACAGCTACGGACAACACAATTACAATAGTTCTAAAAGCATTGTGGCCGGAGACATCACCTCTACCACGGGTGGGTATATTTCAAATGTTTATTCTTTTTGTTATAAGTCTATAGCTCGGGTAAATATTTATCTGAAAGAGTTGAGCGCTTATAAAGGTAATGACATGACTGATGCTGAAAAGAAAGTTGCCGAAGGCGAAGTTAGGTTTCTTCGGGCCTACTATTATTTCCAATTGTATTGCGCTTATGGCGATGTTCCATTGGTAACTGAACCTCTTACTCTTGAAAATCAGGAACAGGCAAAAGTAACCTCAGACAAAATTTATGCTCAGGTTATTTCTGATTTGGACATTGCTATTGCTAATCTGAAAACTGTTCCATATTATCAAAATTCTGGTCACGTTACAAAATCAACTGCTCAGGCTTTAAAGGCCAGGGCGTTGATTTATCAGGCTTATGGATCGAATGGCACACCTGATGCCGCTTTGCTGGGCCAGGTAAAAAGTTTGTGCCAGGAAATAACCCCGCAATATGCCTTGAGTCCTGTTTTTGAAAATGTTTTCCAAGATAAAGGACAAAATGGCAACAAGGAAATTATTTATTCGGTAAACTATCTGGCTCCCGACAATGTGCCGGCTTATGGGGCTGATTTGATTTATGGTGACTGGATCGTAGTAAGTCCACTGCAAAGCTTTGTAGATGCCTTTGAATGTTCAGATGGTTTGGCTTGGGGAGTATCGCCACTTACAGATACGGCAAATCCGTTCAATAACCGTGATCCAAGGTTAAATAAAACAGTATTTGTCGATCATCCGGACTGGGGTGGTGGGAATGTTCATTATCCAACCAATGGTCGTCCAACTGGTTATGGACTGAAAAAATTCCTTTGCCCTGAGAACACGCCTTATGGTTATTCAACGCTTAGTCAGCAAGATGTTGTAGTATTCCGTCTGGCAGAAGTTATGCTTATGTATGCCGAAGCCCAGAACGAAATTGCCGGACCTGATGCTTCTGTATATCAGGCCATGACTGACTTAAGGGCACGTGTGGGAATGCCTCCTTTCCCTGCTGGTTTGAGCAAAGACCAAATGCGCGAACGGATCAGGCACGAAAGAAGGATTGAGTTGGCATTTGAAGGATTACGCTATTTCGACCTTAAACGCTGGCATATTGCAGGTGCTGTTCTGAACAATGTGAAGGATGGTAAACTTACCTACAAATGGGATGATAAGTTCTACCACTGGCCATTGCCACAGGAAGAAATCGATAAGAGTCACGGAACATTGGTTCAAAATGCGGCTTATTAAGTAAAATATTTAAGCATTGAATGAAGCAGGTGGTCAAGACTGGAAACAGGATTACCACCTGTTTCTTTAGTATAAATTACAAAAAGAATCCATACAGCTGAAATTGGCAATTCTAATAATTCAATTTCAGTTGTATTACTGGAGATTTTTTTGAAAAATTGATTACCTAAACACGGATTATAAATATTGAATTAACCTGGACCAAATAATAATCTGAAATTATGAACTTTATAAAACTAAAATTTTTATCGGCAGGTCTGGTATTCGGACTATTCGCCTCCAATGTCAGCCCCAAACCAGAACATCAACTTCGTTTATGGTACACTCAACCAGCCAATTCGTTAGTGGCTGATGTTAAAAATGGCTGGGAGAACGATACGGAATGGTTAAAAGCCCTGCCTGTTGGGAATGGTTTTCTGGGAGCCATGGTATTTGGTGATGTCAATCAGGAACGCCTTCAACTTAACGAAAAGACTTTATGGTCAGGCAGTCCCGACGACAATAACAATCCCGAAGCTTTTGCCTCGCTGGGAAAAATCAGGCAATTGCTGTTCGAGGGCAAGTACAAAGAAGCTAACGAACTGACCAACAAAACGCAGATTTGCAAAGGAGTGGGTTCCGGGCAGGGGAATGGCGCCAACGTTCCTTTTGGCTGTTTCCAGACTTTAGGCGATTTACGGTTAGATTTTGGGAAAACTGCAGCATACGACAATTATCATCGGGAACTCGACCTGAATCAAGGAATTGTTAAAGTTTCTTACACTCAGGATGGAATTACTTTTCAACGCGAGGCGTTTGCCAGTTACCCTGACAGGGTTCTTGTTATGCGCTTGACAGCGAACAAAAAAGGAGCTTTGAGTTTTAAAACCTTATTAAGCCGTCCAGAGAGGTTTGAAACCCATTCGGAAAAAGATCATTTACTGATGACCGGAACAATGGATAATGGGAAAGGTGGAGATGGCATGCAATACGCGGTGAGGTTAAAAGCTTTATCTACAGGTGGAACCGTTTCATACACTGATAGCTTGATGGAAGTGCAAAATGCCGATGAAGTCGTTTTGATGTTGACCGCTTCGACCAATTACAAACAGGAATACCCGAACTACCTGGGAGCCGATCCTAAGATAACTACTCTTGAACAACTCAATAAAGCAGCATCCCAATCCTATGCAGCTCTTTTGAAAAACCATACTGACGATTATATCGCTCTTTTCGGAAAGGTTACTCTGAATTTGACGGGCAACGCACCCGATACCATTCCAACTGATGTGCGGTTAAAAAATCAGGAGAAAAACCCTGATGATATTCGTTTACAGGAAACCTATTTCCAGTTTGGCCGATACCTGATGATTTCCTCTTCCCGGGAAGGGTCGCTTCCTGCTAACCTCCAGGGAGTCTGGGCCAACAAAATACAGACGCCATGGAACTGCGATTACCATACCGACATCAATGTACAAATGAACTATTGGCCTGCTGATGTGACCAATCTTTCAGAATGTTATGGTCCGATGACTAACCTAATTGAATCACTGGTGAAACCTGGAGAAGTGACGGCCGCAGTGCAATACAAAGCTTCCGGATGGTGTGTTCATCCCATTACCAACGTTTGGGGATACACCGCTCCTGGCGAGCACCCTAGCTGGGGTATGCATGTGGCAGCCGGAGGATGGCTGTGCCAGCACCTTTGGGACCACTACACATTTACCCTCGACCCAAAATATCTGGAACGGGTTTATCCAATCATGCTGAAATCCGCGCAGTTTTACCTCGACTGGTTGGTGAAAGATCCGGCAACCGGCAAACTGGTATCCGGCCCTGCTACCTCTCCGGAGAACTCTTTTATCGCTCCTGACGGCTCTGTTTGTAATATGAGTATGGGACCATCGCACGATCAACAGATTTTGCACGAGCTTTTTTCCAACGTGCTGAAAGCTTCGCAAGTAATAAACGATTCGAATCCGATCCTACTAAAGATTGATACCGCCCTAAAAAATCTGGCACTGCCACAAATCGGATCTGATGGCCGTTTAATGGAGTGGAGTCAGGAATTCAAAGAAACCGAACCCACGCACCGTCATACTTCTCATCTTTATATGTTGTATCCGGGCACCCAGATCAATCCTCAGACAACACCTGAACTGGCAGCCGCTGTGCGTAAAAGTCTGGAAGCCAGAACCGATATCGGGACGGGTTGGTCGCTGGCATGGAAGGTGAACTTTTGGGCCAGGCTCAAAGATGGAGATCGTGCTTACCGGTTGTTGAAGAACCTGTTGCGTCCAACCGACAATTATAAAATCAACATGTCAAACGCAGGAGGAACTTATCCAAACTTGTTCTGCGGCCATCCGCCCTTCCAAATAGACGGAAACTTTGGCGCCACTGCAGGTATTGCAGAGATGCTGCTACAAAGCCACAACGGATACATTGAATTGTTGCCAGCCTTGCCTTCTGCCTGGAAAGATGGACAAGTAAAAGGGTTGATTGCCCGAGGTGGTTTTGTGGTTGACATGGATTGGAAAGACAACCAGCTTATTGCAGCAAAAATATATTCAAAGAATGGAGTGCCGACCCGTGTGAGCTACAAAGGCAAATCCATTGAATTTACCGATCTGAAAAAAGGAGAATCGAAATATCTTGATATTAAAATGTTTGTGAAATAAATCCTACGCATCAGGACATGCTCAAAAGTTGGTGTAACTAATCCAAATTGGGAATTTGCACCTGTTAACAAGGGATTCTCAATCCCATACGCAATCGACTAATAAAGCTTTTAATTTACCCCTTTGTCATCAACGGCAAAGGGGTTCTTGTTCTTTGGTACGAAGGATTTATAAGACAAATTAACGTCATTTTGACGCTTCTAATTATTTCCCCATATTTGTTGGCAATAACCAATTTACTCAATTAAACCAATAATGAAGAAAACTTTCTTACTTCTTAGCCTGGTTGTACTTTTATTTGGGGAGATCAGTTTGGGCGCTGTCACACCAATAAGCAATCAGCCTGATTCCGTTTATCTGTTTTCGTATGCCACCACCAAAAATTCGAACATGAATGGGTTGCATTTTGCATGGAGCACCGATCAGGAAAGCTGGAATTCCATTGGCCCGGAGATGCGTTTCCTGTTTTGCGACTACGGAAGGTGGGGCGTCGAAAAGCGCATGATAACTCCTTATTTATTTCGGGCACCAGACGGAATGTGGCACTGCGTATGGAGTTTGAACGAGCATACCGGAACGTTTGCCCATGCTGAATCGAAAGACTTGATTTACTGGTATCCGCAATCCTACCCGGTTGTGATGACCGGGAATAATTGTCTTCAGCCTGAAGTTTCTTGCAAAAACGAACAATACCGGATTTCCTGGATCAGCAACCAAAGCAGAGGGGAAAAGGCTTTTTATGTTACTACAACCGACTTTAAAAGCTACACTTCGGCAAGAGAAATGCCATTAAATAACCGCCTGAATTCCCGGGAAGAAGTAATTATTTCAGGTACGAAAGAAACAGGAACAATACATAAAGTTGCCTGGGAACTCGTTGAAAGTTTACTGAATAAGCAGAAACTGAATGCTTATCGCGATCAATTAGGATCGGAAAATGCAAAGACTGATTCGGTTCGGTTTGCTTCATTAAAAAGCGTAGATGCAACGATCACCATCGACAATTCGAAAAGCAAAAAAATCAGCGATTTGCTGATTGGTGTATTTTTCGAAGACATTAATTATGCAGCCGATGGTGGATTGTATGCCGAATTGCTTCAGAACCGCGATTTTGAATTTGCGCTGAGTGATAAGGAAGGAAAAGATAAAAGTTGGAATAGTACCAAAGCCTGGCATTTAATTGGCGATGGCGCTACATTCACAATTGATTCGGTTTCGCCGATTCATCCAAACAACGCGCATTTCGCCGTGTTGAAGATTGAAAAAACGGGAGCTGGATTGGTTAACGAAGGTTGGGATGGGATCGCGGTACAAGCTGGCGACAAATATAACTTTTCCGTTTTTGCGCGCAATCCGGATATGAAAAGTAAAAAACTGCTTATTCGGCTGACTGGCAAAAATGGTGAAATTTATGGCCAAACAATCGTCCAGACCAAAGCTTCAGGATGGAATAAACTGGAAGCCGTTTTGACTGCAACAATATCCGTTTCGGATGCTCAACTGGAGATTATTCCACAAACTTCAGGAACAATTGCCCTGGATATGATTTCCCTGTTTCCGCAAAAAACTTTTAAGGATCATAAAAACGGATTGCGTGCTGACTTGGCTCAGACGATTGCCGACATTCATCCAAGGTTCATTCGTTTCCCCGGAGGTTGTGTGGCTCACGGCGATGGCCTCGGCAATATTTATCGCTGGAAAAACACAGTTGGTCCGCTTGAATCGCGCAAACCGCAGAAAAATCTTTGGGGATACCATCAATCGGCAGGTTTGGGCTATTACGAGTATTTCCAGTTTTGCGACGACATTGGCGCTGAACCACTTCCGGTGATTGCTGCGGGTGTTCCTTGCCAGAACTCGGCTACCGGAGGCGCCGGACAACAAGGCGGAATTCCAATGTGCGACATGGACAATTACGTTCAGGATGTATTGGATTTGATTGAATGGGCAAACGGCGATGTGAAAACCAAATGGGGGAAACTTCGCGCTGAAGCCGGACATCCGCAGCCATTTAACCTGAAATATGTAGGGATTGGTAACGAAGATCTGATCAACGATATTTTCGAGGAACGGTTCACCATGATTTACAAGGCGGTGAAAGAAAAGCATCCTGAAATCACAGTCATTGGAACTGTCGGGCCAACCTTTGAAGGAACCGATTACGTGGAAGGTTGGAAAATCGCCACTAAGCTACAGGTTCCGATGGTTGACGAACACTATTACCAATCGCCAGGCTGGTTTATCAACAATCAGGACTACTACGACAAGTATGATCGCTCGAAATCGAAGGTTTATCTTGGTGAATATGCTTCGTGGGGAAGTACAATCTATAACGCGCTTGCTGAGGCACTTTATCTGACCTCTGTGGAACGGAACGGCGATGTGGTGAGCATGACTTCGTACGCGCCACTGCTTGCCAAAGAAGGTCATACGCAGTGGAATCCCGACCTGATTTATTTCAACAACACTGAAGTTAAACCAACCGTGAACTACTCGGTGCAGCAACTTTACGGACAAAATTCAGGAGACACCTACCTGACAAGCGACGTGAAACTTTCAGATAAAAACGAATCCATAGGGAAACGGGTTGCCGTTTCGGTGGTTCGCGACAGCAAAAGCAACGACCTGATCGTGAAACTGGTAAACATGCTTCCTGTTGCGGTAAAAGCAAATGTCATTCTGAACGAAGTGGATGAGATTCGTTCGACGGCAACTCGCACCGTGCTTACCGGATTGCCTGCCGACAAAAATGCAAGGCCGGTAACCGATCAAATTTCGGTAAGCGGCGAATTTCCATACAGCATGCCGGCCTATTCTTTTACAGTAATCCGGATTAATCCTGAAAAACGTCCTGCTGAACCCAAATCTGATCTGTTGAAAAAGCAGAATGTCTATTTTCAAACCGAAGCAAAGAAGATTTATCTGCCGGTTAAGCATGGTACAGATTTGACTCAGTTTAATCCTGAATTCAAAGCTGCGGAAGGTGTTTCGATAAGTCCTTCCGGAGTGCAGAATTTTGCGAAAGGTCCGGTAAATTATACGTTCAAATCAGGCGAAGGAAAAGAAATATACCAGGTTACAGCTTCCGAAGACTACAATCCGGTTCTGGAAGGTTTTTATGCCGATCCTGAAATTTTGTATTCAGAAAAAACCGGCAAATACTACCTGTATCCAACCAGCGACGGGTTTTACAACTGGTCGGGCAACTATTTTAAAGTTTTTTCTTCGGAAAATCTGGTCGACTGGAAAGACGAAGGAATCATCATTGATCTGAAAAAAGATGTAAGTTGGGCCAACCGTAATGCCTGGGCGCCTTGCATCGTGGAGAAGAAAATCAACGGTGAATATAAATATTTCTATTATTTCACTGCGGCTCAGAAAATTGGCGTGGCAGTGGCCGATAACCCAACCGGACCATTCGTTGACAGCGGCAAAGCCCTGATCGATTTCAAACCAAAAGGAATTACTGGAGGTCAGGAAATTGATCCTGATGTGTTTACTGACCCGAAAACCGGGAAAAGCTATTTGTACTGGGGAAATGGATACATGGCTGCTGCTGAGCTGAATGACGACATGATCTCGATCAATTTGAAAACCATGAAACTGATGAATGTTGATGATACTTTTCGCGAGGGAAGCTATGTGATTTACCGGAACGGAACCTATTATTTCATGTGGTCGGAAGACGATACGCGCAGTCCAAACTACAAAGTTCGTTATGCTACATCTGATTCGCCGCTTGGGAAACTGACTATTCCGGAGAAAAATGTGGTGATTACGCAAAATCCGGATCAGGAAATTTATGCTACCGGCCACAATTCGGTGCTTCAGATTCCGGGGAAAGACGAATGGTACCTGGTTTATCACCGGTTTACCCGCCCCAAAGGAATTAAAATGGGAAGCCCTGCCGGATTCAATCGCGAAGTTTGCATCGACAAAATGGAATTCAATGCTGACGGATCAATCAAACAAGTTATTCCAACCCTTAAAGGAATTGAACCACTTTCAAATTCAAAATAAAACGAACCAACCATGAAATTACAAAACCTATTCATTATTGCTATTTTCATTTCGCTGGCAGCCTGTAAAAGCCAACCCGAAAAAGTGGATTACAAAATCACCGGAGTTCCGTTTAACGAGGTAAAAATAAACGACAACTTCTGGTTACCAAAGATTGAAACCAATCGCACAGTGACTATTCCAGCATCGTTTGCCAAATGCGAGGAAACCGGCCGTGTGGAGAACTTTATAAAAGCGGCTAAAAAAGAAGGAGCGTTTGGAACCACCTTCCCGTTTGACGATACGGATATTTACAAAATTATTGAAGGTGCATCGTATTCAATGAGTGTTCATCCCGATCCGAAACTTGATCATTATGTGGATAGTCTGATCACGATTGTCGCCGCGGCTCAGGAACCCGACGGTTATTTATACACAGCGCGAACCATTGATCCACAGCATCCACACAAATGGTCGGGCAGCGAACGCTGGGTTCAGGAATCGGTGCTTAGTCACGAACTCTATAACTCCGGACATTTGTTCGAAGCGGCTTCGGCACATTTTCAGGCAACCGGCAAGCGTAATTTTCTCAACATTGCCCTGAAAAATGCCGATTTGCTCGATCAGGTTTTTGGCCCCGGAAAACGCAACGATGCTCCCGGCCACGAAATCGTGGAGATGGGGCTGGTAAAACTCTATCGCATTACCGGAGAAAAGAAATACCTGAATCTGGCTAAATTTTTCATCGACAGCCGTGGAAAGGAAAATGATCCGAAAAAAGCTTATTCACAGGATCACAAACCGCTTATTCAGCAGGATGAAGCCGTTGGTCATGCTGTTCGTGCCGGATATTTATATTCCGGAGTGGCCGATGTCGCTGCACTAACCGGCGATTCGGCATATTTGGCTGCCATCGATAAAATCTGGGATAATACCGTTTCTAAAAAGCTGTATATCACCGGGGGAATTGGAGCCCGTCACGAGGGAGAAGCGTTTGGCAACAATTACGAATTACCCAACCTGACGGCTTACAACGAAACATGCGCTGCAATTGCCAATGTTTACTGGAATTACCGTATGTTTTTGCTCCACGGCGATGCCAAATACATCGATGTACTCGAACGAAGTTTATACAATGGGGTAATTTCAGGAGTAGGTTTGGATGGCAAAACGTTCTTCTATCCAAATCCATTGGAATGCGATATGCATTATCATTTCAATAGCGGCGAAACGCTCGATCGTCAGCCCTGGTTCGATTGTTCGTGTTGCCCAACCAACATGTGCCGGTTTATCGCTTCTGTTCCCGGATACATTTATGCTCAGAGCAATAACGCATTGTATGTAAACCTGTTTGCCCAAAGTTCATCAACTGTCCAACTGAATAAGAAACTACCTGTCACCATTTCTCAGGAAACGAAATATCCATGGGATGGACAGGTTAAAATCTCTGTTTCTCCTGAAAAGACCAGTCGGTTTGCATTGTGTTTGCGTATTCCGGGATGGGCCGAAAATCAGGTTGTTCCAAGTGATCTGTATTCGTTTGTTTCTCCGGAAACGGGCGCGGTTTCGGTAACGGTAAACGGAGAACCTGTTCAGTATAAAACTGAAAAAGGTTATGCCGTAATCGACCATGAATGGAAACAGGGAGATGTGGTTAGCTACAACATTCCAATGAGCATTCGCCGTGTGCAAGCCAATGCGCAGGTAGCTGATGATGCTGGCAAAGTGGCTATTGAACGTGGTCCTATCGTATATTGTCTGGAAGGTGCTGATAACGGAGCAGATTTAATGACACTTTCCCTGCCCGATTCGTCAAAACTTACTGAATCATACAATTCCGGAGAACTAAGTGGTGTAGTAACCATTTCAGGAGATGCAGAAATTGCAAAAGGTAAAAAAACGGAGGTTCGAAAATTTACTGCAATCCCTTATTTCGTATGGAACAACCGGGGTGCCGATGAAATGAAAGTCTGGATTCCGAGAAAATAATATCAATTGATGGAATTTTAGTTTGCCCCCTTAGCAATAGCAAAGGGGGTTTTCTGTTTTTATGCAAAAGGCATATTTACTGTTTGGTACCCGATGAATTTGCTTCTTCTATCTAACTATAACCCGCCTTATCTTTTACCAAATCTCTCTTTAATTGATTTTCTGGAATAATTAATACTTTTGCGGCAAATGACTACAAAAAATTTGCCTTCCAATATCGTTAATGGTTTAATCATCGGTGATGAAGAAACATATATTTTCCTGTTTCGGGAATATTATGTAGCTCTTTGTTCGTACTCCAGAAGGTATGTTGGACGCAAAGATATTGCCGAGGAAATTGTTTCAGATACCTTCCTGAAAATATGGGAGAATCGTGAGACAATACAAATTAGAACTTCAGTTAAAGCCTACCTCTTCCACGCTGTTTGTAATAATTCACTAAACTACTTACGTAAGCTGAAGAAAGAAGAGATTCTTGATGAGTATTTTCTCGAAACATCTTCAGAAAATATTGGTTTTGTGTTTATCTCGGAAGAAATGGATGAGCAAAGTTTGACAATGGAGAGTATCAATGAGAAGATTGAAGAAGCTGTTAGTTTGCTTCCAGAGCAACAACAAAAAGTATTCAGGCTGAAGCGTTTTGAAGGTAAAATGAACAAGGAAGTAGCTGAAATAATGGGACTTTCAATTAAAACGGTAGAGATGCACCTCTCGAAAGCTACGCTCAATTTGCGAAAGACGCTGAAAGATTATTTACCTTCTTTCCTTCTTTTTTTATTGCTGAAATAAAAAATCAAAAATATTTCCGGTTTCCATACAGGGTTTTGGGGATTCATGCATCTTGCTATTGAAAACTCACAAAAATGGAAAACCAAACCGATATAAATATTCTGCTTATCCGTCTTTTCTCAGGCGAAGCTGACCTCAACGAAAAGAAAAGGATTTCTGATTGGCTAGATCTGTCGGCTGAAAACAAAAAGTTATATTCCGATTTACGTGAAATTTGGCTGAGTTCTGGCATTGAAACAAATGCTGACAATTATGATCTGGAAAGTGCGATTCTGAAATTTAGGGATCAAATAAACAAGGATCAAAACATTCAGCGGAAACAGATCAACTTCGATTGGTTCTTAAAGTATGCCGCTATTCTTGCATTGGCCTTGCTATTGCCATTTAGTTATTACATGGGAACCCAAAATAATTCAGACAACTCGATAACGACAATCTCTTGTGCCTACGGCGATAAATCAAGCATCATTTTACCCGATAACTCACACGTTTGGCTCAATTCCGGAAGTAAACTAACGTTCAATTCGAACTTCAAAGATGGGCGGAAGGTGTCGCTTGAAGGAGAGGCATATTTTGATGTGGCAAAGGACAAACACCACCCTTTCCAAGTGAAAACTGCTGATGTTCAGATTGAAGTTTTGGGTACAAAGTTTAATCTTAAAGCTTATCCGGATGAAAAATTGGTTTCTACCACTTTGGTTGAAGGAAGCGTGAAAATATCGAGCGAATATCAACACGAACTGATGACACCCGATCAGAAAATGACTTTTGATAAGGAAAGCAAGCAAGTGACGGTACAGGAACTGACTGATACTTCGTCGGAAACAGACTGGAAAGATGGTCGGTTTGTATTCAGAAATGAAACACTGGCTGAGTTAAAACCGAGGCTCGAGCGATGGTTTGATGTGGACATTGTTTTTGTCGATGATCAGGTGAAAAATAGAAGATTTACTGGAGTTTTGGGTCGTGAAAGCATCTTGGAGGCAGTGTCGTATTTCGATCGATCGAACTATGTTTCTTGTTCGATTCAAGGCAATAAAATAATTATTAACTCTCAAAATAACTAAGATTCAATGCGTATGATTCCTTGTTGAAGAAATGAAAAAGGGAAGTGCTACCAACACCTCCCTCCAGTAATAATTAAACCGAAGTTTAACTTTTAAAAAGCGTCTAAATTTATGAAATTAAATCGAATTGACCTGTCCTTTTCTCGAAATGGACGGTTGAAAAAGTATTTTTTGATTATGAGACTAACCTCCCTACTTACGTTGTTTCTGACCCTGCAAATGAGCGCATCGGTCTGGTCGCAAACGATGAATGTAAAGTTGAAAAATTCGACTTTACAGGAGCTGTTTATCCAAATAGAAAAAAACAGTAATTACCGTTTTTTCTACAACAACGACGAAGTTGATGTGAACCAGAAAATTTCGATTGATGTTGAGGAAAAAACGGTTGGCAAGATTCTGACTACGGTTCTCGAAGGAACTCCGTATTCTTTCAAAGAGATGGATAATAAGCTCATTCTGATAGAAAGAACTGGTAATCAGACAAAATCTTTTGGAACAGAATTTCAACAGCAAAAAAGCATCAAGGGAACGGTGAAAAGTTCTACTGGCGAATCTTTACCGGGGGTTTCGGTTGTGGTAAAGGGAACCTCAAACGGAACGATTACTGACTCAAACGGGAACTATGTGATTTCTAATATTATGGCCAATTCAATTTTACAGTTTTCGTTCGTTGGGATGAAAACTCAGGACGCAGTTGTTGGAAATAAATCTGTTATTGATGTTACATTGCAGGAAGAAGCCATTGGATTGGAAGAAGTTGTTGCTGTTGGTTATGGTACTCAAAAGAAAGGAAGCCTTACCAGTTCGGTGACGAATGTTAAAGGAAAAGAAATGTTGCAAAACTCATCGTCCAACGTTTCCAACGCCCTTGCTGGACGTACTGCTGGGGTAATTGCAACCAACCGCTCAGGACAACCTGGAGAAGATAACTCGACAATCCTGATCAGGGGTTTAAATTCATTTGGAGGTGGAACTTCTCCCTTAATTGTAGTTGATGGAATCCCTGACCGGGACATGAACCGAATCAATCCAAACGATATTGAGTCGGTAACTGTGTTGAAAGATGCTTCGGCAGCAATTTATGGTGTTCGTTCGGCCAATGGAGTTATTTTGATTACAACTAAACGTGGGCAATCGGGCAAACCAACGATTCATTACGATGGTTCGGTAGGCATTCAGCAATTAACCCGAATGGACAAACGGGTGGGTTCATGGGAATATATGACTTACTATAATGAATTAAACCTCAACCAAGGTAATACTGCGCCTTACGCGCAATCCGAAATTGACAAATACAAAGCAGGTAACGATCCCGATTATACCAGTACCGACTGGATTGCCGCGGTATTCCGGAAAAATGCGCCACAATCGAACCACTCAATTTCAGTGAATGGTGGTAACGATCAGGTAAAATATTACCTGTCTGGTCAATATTTAAGTCAGGAAAGTAATTTCAGGAACAGCGATGAGAGGTTTAAGGAATATAACATCCGCTCGAACGTTGATGCCAAGATATCAAAAAACCTCAAAATAAATTTTGATTTGTCGGGGCGAAAAGAAGATCGGCAGCACCCGGTCGTTTCTGTTGGAAGTATTATGCACGAAGCAGTCAGCATGTACCCATTTTTGCCGGTTTACTGGTCAAATGGCTATCCAAACGCATGTATCTCAGCAGGGAGAAATCCAGTCCTTATGACCTCTTCGTTACCGGGGTATGATAATGTCGTAAATCTTATTGTAAATGCCAAGATAGGTTTTGATCTGCAATTGCCATTTATTACAAAAGGTTTGTCGGTAAGCGGATATTCTGCATTCGATTATAATGATCGCAGTCAAAAGAAGTTTCAGCAACCCTGGGATGCTTATACCTACGACAAGACATCAAAAACATATAATAATCAAAGAAATAGTACAAGCATTATCAGTTTATACCAGAGCGAACAACGAAGTAACGAGAATACTTATTTCGTGAAATTAGCATACGATAATCAATTTGGAAAACACGGATTCAATGCTTTTGTCGGGTATGAGCAAACTTCATCAACATGGAGAGATACATACGCATATCGTAGAGACCTTTTAAGTTCTACCTTAGATCAACTCTTTACCGGAAGCGCCATTGGACAAAATGCAACAGGTGCTGCCACACAAGATGGTCGTGCAAGTTATTTAGGACGGTTTGCATATAATTATTCCAATAAATATCTAGTTGACGTTACCATGCGTTACAACGGCTCTTTCAATTTTCCAGCAAATAAACGATGGGGCTTGTTCCCTGCTGTTTCATTAGGCTGGCGTATTTCTGAGGAAGATTTCTTCAAAAATAATATTCAGGGCATAGACCAGTTAAAACTGAGAGCCTCGTGGGGGCTGATGGGAAACGACAATGTGGCCCAATACCTTTATGTAACCAGGTATCAGGTATCAACAACGCCTGAGTATTACACCTACTTTGGCAGCAATTATACAGAAGTAAAAGACTTATACCTTGCAGCTACTCCTAATCCAAATATTACCTGGGAAAAACAGGATACAAGAAACATTGGATTTGATCTTACGACATTAAATAATAAATTGGAAATCAGCTTTGATGGGTTTAGGTTCTTAAGGTCAGATATTCTTGCGCAGCGCCTGGCCTCAGTACCGCTATACACCGGATTGTCTCTGCCAAAAGAAAATATTGGAGAATCACTCAACAGGGGTGTCGATTTTTCGGTCAACTATACTGAAAAGAATACTCCGGTAAAATATCATTTGGGAGCCAATTTTACGTATGCAAAGAGTAAAATAATTTTCAAAGACGAATCTCCAAACATTCCTGAATGGCAAAGAACTACAGGAAGGTCGATTACATCATGGCTGGTTTATCAAACCAATGGCATCTACCACTCTCAAGCAGAAGTTGATGGATCTCCGCACTTAGCTGGAGCTAAACCAGGCGACCTTTGGTTGTTAGACAAAAGTGGTGACGGCAATATTACCAGCGACGATAAGGTTAGAATTCCAGAGTCGTCAACCCCTCAAATCGTATTCGGTTTATTAATGGGCGCCGAATACAAAGGTATTGCGTTAGATTTGGTATGGTCGGGTCAGGCTATGGCGAAACAAATGATATTGCCACAGATGCAAGGCTCAGTTGTTGGACCTCCACAATGGCTGTTCGATGGAAGATGGACTGCCGAAAATCCGAACGCTCAATATCCAAGAGCATTTAATTCAAATGACATCAGAAATTCTACGTATGCCGACTTTTGGTTGATGGATGCCTCTTTTATCCGGTTGAAATCGGCTGAACTCTCCTATACGATACCTGCCGGATTATTTTCTAAACTTGGGATTTCCGATGTCAAGGTATATGCCAGTGGGTTTAACCTGTTTTCAATTGACAAGATGAAAAAATTTAACCGAGACCCTGAAACAGACAATACTACGGGGGTTAACTATCCGCAATCCCGTATCTATAAGTTCGGTTTGAATATTGGGTTTTAATTAAAAACAACAAAATAATATGAAAAATATAATATATATATCCATCTGTTTTTTTATTGTCAGTTCGCTAATCACTTCCTGTACCAAAGAAGTTTTAGATAAAGCTCCGCTTGACTCATACACCGATGCCTCGGTATGGGGCGATTTGAATCTATCGGAAGCTTTTGTCAATAACCTGTACAATGTAATTCCTAATGCAGAACACAATTGGGACAATACCACCAATCGTACATGGGCACTGTCTTCAGCTTGTGATGAAGCTTACAATAAGTTTGATGATTACAATGCTTCAATTATGAATTCAGGCTCACTTACTCCTGATAATATTGGTGTTTTTGATATATGGAGTAAGAATTTTTCAGTCATTCAAAATTGTAACATCTTTTTGTCAAAAATTGACAATGTGCCTGGCGATGAGGCCCTGCGCAACCGATTAAAAGGAGAAGTAATTTATCTGCGAGCTTATGCCTATTATCAATTAACTATTGATTACGGCGGCGTTCCGCTGATCACAACTCCTTTTGACTTGAACAGCAACTTTGAGGTTCCTCGCAGTACATACGAACAATGTGTTGATTTCATTTCTACTGAAGCGGATAAAGCAGCCGCTATATTACCAGTTGCACAGAGCTCAGCCAATTGGGGAAGGGCAACCAAAGCAGCAGCCTTGGCTTTAAAATCAAGGATTTTACTTTATGCAGCCAGCCCTCAGTGGAATCCAACAAAAGATGTGTCAAAATGGCAAAAAGCTTCTGATGCCGCAAAGGCCGTAATTGACCTGAATGCGTTTCAATTATTTACAGGCAATTATTCCGATATAATGACTACGAAAAATTCGGAATTGATTATGGCGCGGCCAACTAATAAGCAGTATATGTGGAGCGCGTTTCAGGGTGTTGAGATGTTCTTGTCGCCAAGTGGCTTTCATGGATGGGCCTCGTTTGCTCCAAGTCAGAATTTAGTCGATGCTTTTGGAACTGCTGATGGGAAAGATATTACCGATCCTACGTCAGGATATGACCCACAGAACCCATACGTAAATCGCGATCCGCGATTTAAAGCCGACATTGTATTTGATGGACGTCCCTACGGAAATCCTGCATTCTGTCAAGATCGGTATGGAGTTGGGAGTACTAATGCGGCCGAATTTTTTGAAGGGGGATTAGATTCTCCTCAAGGTTGGGATACTTGGAATAATAGTGTTACCCGTTATACTTTCAGAAAATACTGCGATACAACCTATAATTATAACAGTGAAACGCAGACGAACAAATTTTGGGTTGTCAGCCGGCTTGCTGAAATCTACCTGAATTATGCCGAAGCACAATTCTATCTTGGAAAAGAAGCCGTGTCGATCGAATATTTAAATTTACTCAGACAAAGAGCTGGCATCAAAAACCCATTACCTGCATTAACAGGTACCGCATTGGAAAATAAGATCCGCAATGAAAGACAGGTTGAATTATGCCTTGAAGGACATCGTTATTACGATGTTCGTCGCTGGAAAATAGCTGATGTGACTGAAAATAAACCGCTTATGGGCGTAGTGATCAGGAAGGATGCAAGTGGAAAGAGAACCTTTACTTATACGAAAGTACAGGATCGGATTTTTAAGCCTCAGCATTATTTACTTCCTATTCCAAAAGAAGAAATCAACAGGACAAAATTGGCACAGAATCCTGGGTATAATTAATTCAAAAATTTAAATATAGGGAGACAAGCTTTATTGTCTCCCTTATTTTGATCATTTACTACTTCGACAATTCTAAATTACTGACGTATGCATTTTCTTAAAATAGAAAAAACGATTGTTACTCTTTGTGGAATTTTTACTACCATTTTTACTTTGGGACAGTCAGCCATTAGCCTCCATTCTTCAGATAAACGGTTGGAATATTCCTTCAACTGGGCTAAAAACAGGGCGTTGAGTTATGTTAGGGATGGAAGCGACCCGGTCGGTAAATGGTACGAGGCTGCACTCCCCGGGCGCAATGCTTTCTGCATGCGCGATGTGTCGCACCAGTGTATTGGTGCCTATTACCTCGGACTGAAAGACTACAACAAAAACATGATGAGCAAGTTTGCCGCTTCGATCTCGGAAGCAAAGGATTGGTGCGGTTACTGGGAAATTGATAAGGACGACAAGCCGGCTAAGGCCGATTACCGCTCGGACACTGATTTCTGGTATAACCTTCCCGCCAATTTCGATGTGATGAGCGCCTGCCTCAACTTATACAAATTAACCGGCGATAAAGATTATTTGTGTGCCGAGCCTTTTAAAACTTTTTATCAGAAATCGGTAACCGATTACCCGGCACGCTGGGATTCGGATGCTGATGGAATTATGGACAGCCCGGCAAAGAACAGATCGCGAGGATTGGCATCGTATTACGAAGCCGCCCAAAAACCCATTTTTACCGGCGCCGATTTGGTGGCAGCACAGTCCAATGGGTATAAAGTTTATGCCGAGATACTGAATTTGTATGGTAAGTCAGGTTTGGCCAGCGAAATGGCATTGAAAGCTGATAAGGTTAAGCAGACTTTTAATCAAACCTGGTGGGATGACAAAAATCAGCGGTTTTACTCGTACAAGGGAGCCGATGGAAACTTTGGTTCAGAAACAATTACCGGCATTTTGCTTTATATTCTTCGGTTCGATTTGGTTGCCGATAAAGATATGATGGCTAAAACACTTGTCCTGCTTCACTCCGGAGGCGAAAACGTGGAAGAGAACTCGTATTTATCTTCTTTCTACTTTAAACACGGCGATCCTGATTTTGCCTATAAAAAATTGCTGGCCATGACCGACTCAACGGTTCGGCGTCGCGATTATCCTGAAGTTTCGTATGCCGTAATTGATGCTGTTGTTGAAGGCTTAATGGGAATTAGCCTGAACGCGCCAAACAATGAGCTTTCGACTTGCCCAAATCTTGTTTCTGAAGTTGGTTGGGTGAATGTAGAAAATATCCCGTGGAAGGACGGCACAGTCTCAGTGAAACACACCGGGCAAAACTCCACTGAATTATTGCTGAACAATGCCAGCCCCATATTTTGGACAGCCTTTTTTAAGGGCGTCCAGAAATACCTTTGGGTGGATGGCAAAGAAACGGAAGCCATCCAGTCGGTTGGACAAAATGGCGAAAGCCTCGTTTCTATCAGGATAAGAATTGAGCCTGGGAAAGCCTGTAAAGTCTCTAAAACTAACCAATAACCACATACTAATGAAAAACATTTTTATTGTTTTGCTGGCATTCTGGGGACTGAACAGTTTCGCTCAGGCGAAAAAACTAATTTGGGAAATTGCTCCTGATAAAAGCATAGTCTGGCAGGTGCAAAAAGGGCAGGTGCATACCGATCATATTGAGATGAGCGGACTACAAATCTCTTCGATTATTACCTACGGCGTTAATGAAAAAGGCTTGCTTTCTCTGAAAAAGAAGCTGGTTTTCCCGATGTTACGCACCATCCCGAATGATACACATGCCAGCCTGATTAAAACATTTGACGAAATACAGCAACCGGTTATTGTGGCCAATGGCGATACGGTCAGGGAGTATCCAGCCGAGTTTCAGCATAAAGGTTTGATAACCGTGCGCAGCAAAACAAACACACCGTTGGAGATCACGCGAAAACTTTTCCCCTCGGTAAATAAAGCGGCTTTTATTGAGCAATTCCAACTGGTAAACACTTCAGGAAAAGCTTGTAATGTTGCTCTTAGTTTTATTCCGGTTGTATCAAAAACAGAGGCGAGCAAAGGAGTTTACGGCGAATACACTGTTGAGGCCAATTGTTCAAAAACCGGAAAATTTGTGCTTGAACCATCGGGCAAACTTTCATTTGCAGTGGTTTATACCGGACGAAAACCCGGTGAAGAAAAGTATCAGTATTCGTCGGCTTATGAGCTTTTGAAACGTGAAAAGTTTGTGCAGGAAGTATTTGGTAATTTAGTTCTGGAAACGCCTAATGATACGATCAACGAGGAATTTGCCTTCGCAAAAATCAGAGCCACCGAAAGCATTTAC
Source organism: Prolixibacteraceae bacterium (assembly GCA_028683385.1). Classification (GTDB taxonomy): domain Bacteria; phylum Bacteroidota; class Bacteroidia; order Bacteroidales; family Prolixibacteraceae; genus Aquipluma. The sequence continues at coordinate 208,204 of JAQUIJ010000006.1, forward strand.
GATACCAAAGGCGGGTTGATGCATGGACCCGGTGGTGGTGCTTATTACGCGGCCATTTGGGCAAACGACCAGGCAGAATATGTGAACCCTTTTTTCCCATATTTAGGGAATCTGGAGGGAAATGAATCGGCGATCAACAGTTACCGGCATTTTGCACGATTTATGAATCCAGAGTACAAACCCATTCCAAGTTCTATCGTTGCTGAAGGAGTTGACTTTTGGAATGGGGCTGGTGATCGTGGCGATCAGGCGATGATTGCTTATGGCGCTTCCCGTTTTTCGCTTACTTACGGAAATGAGGAAGTAGCCCGCGAATTATGGCCGTTGGTTCGGTGGTGTCTTGAATATCTCGAGCGGAAGAAAGATGCAAATGGAATTATTGGTTCTGATTCCGACGAACTGGAAGGTCGTTTCCCTGCCGGAAAATTCAACTTGTCGACCAATTCGCTGGCTTATGGAGCTTTGATAAGTTCGGCAAATCTGGCAACAGAACTGGGGAAACCCGATACAGCTAAAATTTATCTTGAACGGGCTTTCAAGCTGAAACAAGCGATTGAAAACTATTTCGGGGCAAACGTTCAGGGATTTGATACTTACCGGTATTTTGATGGGAACGATAAATTGAGGGCGTGGATTTGCATTCCACTTACCATGGGAATCTTTGACCGAAAGGATGAAACAATCAAAGCGTTGTTTTCTCCGTTGCTGTGGACCGAAAATGGGATACTGACCGAGTCGGGAAGCAAGACATTCTGGGATCGTTCTACTTTGTACGCTTTCCGTGGAATGTTTGTTGGTGAGGCAACCGATAAAGCAATGCCTTATTTCAATTACTATTCATCGCACCGGCTGTTGGGCGACCATGTTCCATATCCGGTCGAGGCCTGGCCCGAAGGGAATCAGCGCCATCTTTCAGCCGAAAGTGGTTTGTATTGCCGTACCATTACTGAGGGATTGTTCGGTTTCACTCCAACTGGCTTTAATAAGTTTAAAATCACGCCATGGTTACCCAAGGGTTGGGACTATATGAACCTGAGAAATATTCATGCTTTTGGGAAATGCTTCGATCTGGAAGTAAAGCGAAAAGGAAATTCAGAACTCATCATGGTGAAAGTTGACGGGAATGAAATCCTTCAGAAAATATGGGATAAGAAAGGAGAATTAGAGATTACTCTATGATATTAAATTACGTCTTGAAAACCGAACCCAAAATGAGTGGATCTGTCGGTAAAATCGATCAGTTCTTCGATTAAATTTTTTTGTGCTTTACAGTTATTCTAACTTTCTGCTGATAATCAAACACTTTCTAGTGATTGTCAAAAGTTAAATTATTGCCTAATACAAACTGTAAATCAAGACCAATGAAAAATTTATTTATCCTTTGCTGCATTTTTCTGACATGTAGTTATACAAAGGCTCAGGAAAAATCAATCTGGCTCAGCGATCTGAATTTATCCCATTTCGATCAGGATATGGGACAGGCTTCCAAAAACAAAACGATGATGGGTTCTCCTTTAGTTGTGTCGGGGGTAACTTTCGAAAATGGTGTTGGCGTTTTTGCTCCGTCCAAAGGACTAATTGAATTGAACGGCGCTGGAATTCGTTTTCAGGCTGAAGTTGGTCCGGGCGAGATGAGGCGTCCGGGTGGTTCAGGTGCTTCCGCTCCCGATAGCAATGCAAAAAAGCCTGGACAAAGCGCTACAACCGGCAGTACTCCTCAGGCCTCCGAACTACGAAAACGTCCCGATATTCAATTTTTTGTTCTTGGCGACAAAAAGATATTGTGGAGTAGCGGATCCATGAAAGATGGAGATAAAGCCAAACCGGTTGATGTTGATCTGAAGGGAATTAGGAAGTTGGCGCTGGTGGTGGTAACTGTCGATAGCAGCGGTAGTATGTTTGGCGGTATGGGCGTGTGGGGAAATGCCAAAATCAGCTACAATGGCGATGTGTCTCTGCAAACTCTTGCACTGACGTTCAATCCAGTATCAGAAATGCGTATTTTAACGCCTTCCGAAAGTTCCGTGCCGAAGATTAACTACCCCAAAGTTGTAGGAGCGACTCCGGGAAAGCCTTTCGTTTTTTCAATTCCTGTGACCGGCGAAAAACCACTGATTGTTACTATTGATAATTTACCTTCTGGATTAAAGTTGGATTCCAGCTCCGGAATCATTTCAGGGACTTCGCCTTTGCAAAAGGGCACTTATTCATTAAACATTACTGTAAAAAATAGAATAGGGGAAGCCAGGGGAACGATCGATCTGAAAGTTGGTGATTTGCTCGCACTCACACCTCCAATGGGATGGAATAGCTGGAATGCCGGAGGAATGTCAGTCGATCAGGATAAAGTAAAAGCGGCTGCTGATGTGATTGCTGAGAAATTGCGTGGTCATGGCTGGGCATTTATCAACATTGACGATGGATGGCAGGCCGACAAACGCACCGACAACGGAGAACTGCTTACCAATGCCAAATTCTCCGACATAAAAGGAATGAGCGATTACATTCATGCAAAAGGGATGCGGTTTGGGATTTACTCGTCGCCCGGGCCACAAACATGCTGGCGTGCTTTGGGAAGTTACCAACACGAAGAACAAGATGCCAAAACCTGGGCTCAATGGGGTGTCGATTACCTGAAATACGACTGGTGCTCGTACCGTTCTGTTGCCAAAGATGATTCGGAGGAAGAACTGAAAAAGCCGTATTTCATCATGCGCGACGCTTTGTCAAAAACCAACCGGGATATTGTTTACAGTTTGTGTCAATACGGTATGGGCAACGTGTGGAACTGGGGTGCCGAAGTAAACGGGAACTTGTGGCGAACCACCGGAGACATTAACGATAGCTGGAAAAGCGTGCTGAATACTGGCTTTAAGCAGACGAATAATTATCAGAAAGCCGGGCCGGGTCATTGGAACGACCCAGATATGCTGGTTATTGGTCAGGTTGGCTGGAGCAAAGATACCAAACCCACCAAACTAACTCCTGATGAGCAGTATTCGCACATAAGCCTTTGGTCGTTACTCTCGTCACCTTTACTTATTGGCTGTGAAATGGATAAACTTGATAATTTCACTTTGGGATTGATTACCAACGATGAAGTGATAGGCGTTAACCAGGATGCTTTAGGAAAGCAGGCACGGTTAATTCAAAAAGGTGACGATTACCAGGTTTGGGCCAAAGATCTTGCCGATGGCTCGAAAGCAGTTGGGCTTTTTTACACAGGAGTGACCGAAACGGGAGCGAAAGATCCGGTTAAAATGATCAATTGGGGAGATGAAAAACCTGAAGAAACCAAACTCATCAGTATTGACTTTAAGTCTCTAGGTTTATCCGGAAAACAAAAAGCGCGAGATCTTTGGTCTCAGCAAAATCTAGGCACTTACAATGATTATTTTGAGTCAGACGTGAATTACCACGGCGTTGTTCTGGTCAAACTTTCAGCATTAGAATAGGATATATCAGTTGATATTGGTGAGTAGAATGTTGCAGAATCCTCCTTGGTTTAAATACTTAGGGGGATTTGTTTTTGGCTGATGTACTCAAGAATTTCCGTTAAATTCCTACTTTTACCACTAAATCAAAAATAAGCCATGAATAAATTTATTCTTTCCATTTTTCTTTCGATAACACTTAGCGTCAGCTTGTTTAGTCAAGCAAAGACACATTCGTTTAAACTCGAAAAATCCGAATTCCTACTTGACGGAAAACCATTCCAGATTATTTCCGGTGAGATGCACCCTGCACGGATTCCTGTTGAATACTGGCGGCAACGCATCCAAATGGCCAAAGCGATGGGTTGTAACACCATTGCGGCCTATGTTTTCTGGAATTACCACGAATCGGAACCCGGCGTGTTCGATTTCCAGACAGGAAACCACAACATCGCCCAATTCATTAAAATAGTTCAGGAAGAAGGTCTGTTCCTGATTTTACGCCCCGGTCCGTACGTTTGTGCCGAATGGGATTTTGGGGGATTGCCATCGTACCTGCTCAGCATTCCTGATATTAAAGTGCGTTGCATGGATCCGCGATATACCGAAGCTGCTGATCGTTACATCAAAACACTGGCTCTTCAGGTAAAAGATTTACAGGTTACCAAAGGCGGACCGATTTTAATGGTTCAGGCGGAAAATGAATACGGAAGTTACGGAAACGACCGCACATACATGAAATGGGTTCAGGATGTATGGAAGAAAAACGGCATTGAAGTTCCGTTTTACACTGCCGACGGTGCCACTCCGTTTATGCTCGAAGCTGGATCTTTACCTGATGCAGCGATCGGACTTGATCCGGGAGCAAACGCTGAAAACTTTGCCGAAGCAACCAAAGTAAACCCGAATGTTCCATCGTTTTGCAGCGAATTGTACCCGGGATGGCTTACCCATTGGGGCGAAAAATGGCAACGACCAGATACTACCGACTTGCTGAAAGATGTAAAATGGCTGATGGACAACAAAAAATCATTCAACTTTTATGTGATTCATGGTGGAACCAACTTTGGTTATTGGGCTGGTGCCAATGCTTTTAGTCCGACACAATATCAACCCGACGTAACCAGCTACGACTACGATGCGCCGATTAATGAAATGGGGCAGGCCACGCCAAAATACTTTGCGCTACGGAATTTGATGGCCAAATATCTTCCCCCGAAACAAAAATTACCGGTTATCCCGGCTGCTATTCCGGTTATCGAAATTCCGGAAATAAAACTCACCGCATCGGCTTCTGTTTGGGACAATCTTCCGGTAGCGATTCAGTCGCCACAACCCAAACCCATGGAAATGTTTGGTCAGAAAGGTGGTTTTATTCTTTATCGCACCAAACTGATTGGTCACAAAAAGGGCAAGCTCCGTATTACCGAATTACACGATTATGCTACTGTTTATGTTGATGGAAAATACATTGGCAAACTTGATCGCGCCAAAGCCGAAAACATCATCGAAATGCCCGCATCAGCTTCAGCCAATCCGCAACTCGATATTTTGGTTGAAGGCATGGGACGCATCAACTTTGCTGAATACATGATCGACCGTAAAGGAATTACTGATCGGGTTTCGCTCAACGGAATGACCCTGATGGACTGGCAGATTTTTACGCTTCCTTTTGACGAAAACTATATCCAAAACCTGAAATTTACTTCCGGAGAAAATACAAAACCAGGACTTTTCTTTAAGGGTGAATTTGAACTGGCTGTTGTAGGCGATACCTATCTGGATGTAAGCCAATGGGAAAAAGGAGTAGTTTGGGTGAACGGGCATAACTTAGGCCGTTATTGGAACATTGGCCCACAGAAACAATTGTATTGTCCGGCACCCTGGTTGAAAAAAGGAAAGAATGAAATCGTGATTTTCGACATGCACCTGCTTGCTCCGAAACCGGTAAAAGGGGTGAAAAGCATGGAGTAAAGACTTTATTTAAACTGATCTGATGAACTTCGAGTCATCAGATCAGTTTAATCTGTATAAAAAAAGCACATGCAATATTATTGTTGCTGATTAACTTAAATTTTCGATAGATGAATAAGTCAATTCTTGTCTTCACTTTTTGTTTTTTGCTGCATCTGGTTCATGCGGAGAATAAAGACAGCATTTGGGTGGTAAATAATTACACTAAAATTGAGAGGCAAATTCCGATGCAGGATGGGATTCGGTTATTCACCACGATTTATATTCCAAAGGATACCACCGAAAAGCATCCTTTTTTAATGACACGAACTCCCTATTCGTGCAGTCCTTACGGTGAAGCTAAATTCGCCTCCTTTTGGAAATCGTACACGATGTCATACCTAAAGGAAGGTTATTTCATGGTTATTCAGGATGTACGCGGAAGATGGATGAGTGAAGGTAAATTTGCCGATGTCAGGCCATTTAATGCCAATAAAAAGACCAGTCAGGAAACGGACGAAGCCAGCGATAGCTACGATACTGTTGACTGGTTGCTTAAAAATATACCGAATAACAATGGCAAGGTTGGGGTCTTCGGAGTTTCCTATCCTGGATATTATTCCACAATGGCCGCTGCCTCCAATCACCCTGCAATTGTGGCCGTGAGTCCTCAGGCGCCGGTTACCAATTGGTTTATTGGCGATGATGCCCATCACAATGGCGCCTTTTTCCTGATGGATAATTTTGGGTTTTATTCTGCAACTGGCTTTGGTTTTGGTCTGCCACACCCACATCCTAGGTCCACAGCTCCAAAATCAGTAGGATTTTCGGTAAACGATAATTATAAATTTTTCCTTGAAGCCGGCACACTTAGTCATATTGCTAAGTTGGTTGGCGATAGTGTTCCTTTCTGGAAAGAGATGTATGATCACCCCAACTACGACGAATACTGGAAGGCTCGCGATGCCAGAAATGCAACTAAGAACCTGTCTCCTGCCATGTTGTGGGTTGGCGGATTGTTCGATGCCGAAGACAACTGGGGAACATGGAATTCGTACCAATCAGCAGAAAGTAATAATCCGGGCAAGGAGTTTAATAAAATAGTCATGGGGCCATGGTCGCACGGCCAATGGAGTGGCAAAAATGTCACACACATGGGAAATGTATATTTTGGAAGCAATACCGGAGATTGGTACCAACAAAATATTGAAATTCCTTTTTTCAATTATTACCTGAAGAACAAAGGCGATATCTCGCAATTGGCCGAAGCCACTATTTTCATTTCAGGAGAAAATACCTGGAGGAAGTTTAAGCAGTGGCCACCTGCCGAAAAAGAGGACAAAAATTTATTTTTGGAACCCTATGGTGGTCTGGATTGGAAGCGACCAATCGTTAAAACCAGTTCAACGGAATACATCAGCGATCCGGCAAAACCGGTTCCTTATGCCGAAGGAATTCATTTGCATAGAACAACTGCTTATATGACCGACGACCAACGATTCGCTGAGCGGAGAACCGATGTAATTGCATTTAAGACTGAAGTTTTAACTGAAGATCTTACCGTTACTGGGATAATTAAAGCCAATCTTTTTACTTCAATTTCTACTACGGATGCTGATTTTGTGGTAAAAGTGATCGATGTTTTTCCGGATAAATTCGCATACAACGATTCTGTTTATGCCAGTAAAAATTCGGTCAGATACCCAATGGGCGCTTACGAAATGTTGGTAAAAGGTGAAATTATGCGAGGTCGTTACCGAAACAGTTTTGAAAGACCTGAACCGTTTGTACCCAACAAGGTTGAGCTTGTCAGGTTTAATATTGGCGATGTTGCCCACACGTTTAAAAAGGGGCATCGCGTTATGGTGCAGATTCAAAGCAGTTGGTTTCCTTTGGTTGATCGCAATCCTCAAAAGTTTGTCAATATTTATACGGCTACTGAACCCGATTTTCAGAAAGCCACGGTTCGTATTTATCACGACGAAAAGCACCAAAGTAGTGTTGTTTTGCCTGTATTGAAAAACTGAACGTTCTCTCGAATGTAATTCCTCAACCTGTCTGGCTGTTTTATTCTGAGATTGATTTACTTTGCATCGTTTATGGGGCAGGTATGTCGGGTGAAAATATTTCAGGAAAATAACGATTATCTGGACTCCCAATTTTAATCACAAAAATTGATTATGCCGAAACCTATAATAAACCGGTCGTTCTCCGATAAAAAAGCCCTGATTACTTCTCAGGGTGATATTACATACAGCCAGTTACTGAAAAGCATTCAGCAATTTGCCCAACTGTTTGCCAATAAAGGCTACACCAAGGTTGCCATTTACGCCGAGAATTCGCCGTCGTGGATTTATGCTTTTTATGCTGCGCTGCAAAACGATTGCATTGCTATTCCGATTGATTTTTTGGCTTCTGCCGAAGATGTTGCCTACATTATCGACGATTGTCAGCCCGAGTTGCTTTTTATCAGCTCCGGAATGACCGAATTGTTTGCCAAAGTCGATCTGAAAACTCAGCATAAACCTGAAGTCTTTGTTTTTGAAGAAATTGCCATCGACGAAACGGTACCTGAAAGTCAGTGGCTGGCGCCTGAAGATGACAATAATACTGCGGTAATCATTTATACTTCAGGAACAACCGGTAGCCCGAAAGGGGTAATGCTTTCGTACACCAACATTAAGGAAAATATGAATGCGGTTATCGGATGTGGCATTTTTACCCCCGACCGCCAGGTGATGGTTTTTCTGCCGCTTCACCACATTTTTCCGTTGGTCGGGTCGCTTATGGTTTCCTTTTATGTTGGAACAACCATTGCAATTGCCCCATCGATGCAATCGGCCGACCTGATGAAAACTTTTGCTGATAACGAAGTTGGTGTTTTTCTTGGAGTTCCTCGATTGTACGAACTGATGTATCGCGGAATCAAGGCGAAGATCGATCAAAGTGCGATTGCCCGATTTCTGTACTGGCTGGTACTGAAAACGAAAAACCGAAAACTGGGAAAAACTCTTTTCAAAAAAGTGCATGAAGGATTTGGTGGCCATTTGCAATACATGATTTCAGGAGGAGCTGCGCTGAATAAGGAAGTTGGAACTTTTTTTTACGCATTGGGCTTCGATATTATGGAAGGTTTTGGGATGACTGAAGCTGCTCCGATGATTGCATTTCCGCGTCCCGGAAATATTGTAATTGGCGCTACCGGCCAGGCGTTGCCCGGATTGACCGTCGAAATACGCGATGGAGAGATTGTAGCAAAAGGGCCGAGTATCATGAAGGGATATTACAATAGGGTAGAGGAGACCGCTGAAGTGATCAAAGACGGCTGGCTTTATACCGGTGATTTAGGTTATCTGGACAAGAACGGATTTCTATACATTACTGGCCGGAAAAAGGAAATTATTGTTTTGCCCAACGGAAAGAATATTAATCCGGTTGATATTGAAATGAAGCTCGACGGTTATTCAGGAGCGATTAAAGAAGCCGGTGTTTTTTTGCACAACGAGATGCTTCATGCTGTAATTCTTCCGGATTTTAATTTTTTGTCTGAAAACGGCATCGAAGATATCAATCAGTATTTTCGCGATGTGGTGATTTCGCCTTTCAATGCCGAAATGAGCTCGTACAAGCGGATTATGCAATTTACGCTGGTGAATTCGGAGTTGCCCCGCACTCGTTTATCCAAGCTTCAGCGTTTCAAATTCGAGGAGTTGCTGGTGCAAAAGGAAAAGAAAAAAACTGCATCGGATGAGCCTGACACGGAAGAATATCATGCCATCAAATCATTTATCGAAAGCCAGGTCGATATGGATATTTTGCCTGACCATCACCTGGTATTCGATATTTCGATGGACTCGCTAAGCAAATTAAGCCTGATTGATTTCATCGAAAAAAGCTTTGGGATTAAACTCGACGAAGAACAACTGCTCAAATTCCCATCCATCCGGAAAATTGCCGAGCACATTCAAAGCAATAAACTATTCCACAAGACCGATCAGGACTCGGGATGGGCTGGCGATTTAAAAGACGATTCGGATGTGATTTTGCCGAAAACATCCTTTTTGCTTCATCCAATTGTTAATGCGGTTCGTGGAGTTTTTCGTTTATTCTTTCAGTTCGAAGGGAAAGGGATGGAAAATATTCCGGATGGACCATGTTTTTTTGCGCCAAATCACGAAAGCAAACTCGATGCTTTTCTGGTGCTTTCGTACCTCGATAAACCGACGTTAAAAAATACCTTTTCGTACGCTAAAAAAGATCATGTAAAAAGTTGGGTGCGTCGTTTTGTAGCTAGCCGCAGCAACGTAATTGTGATGGATTTATCGAAAGACCTGAAACATTCCATTCAGAAAATGGCTGAGGTTGTGAAGCAGGGTAAGAAGATTTTGATATTTCCGGAAGGAACACGAACCATAAGCGGCAATCTGGGTAAATTTCATAAAACCTATGCCATTTTAAGCGCCGAACTCGATGTGCCTGTTGTTCCTGTTGTGATTTCCGGAGCCTATGCAGCCATGTCGTCGGGAGCCAGAAAGATCAAAAGAGGCGAAAAAATTACCATCGAGTTTTTACCGGCTATTTCTCCTGAAGGAAAAACTCCTGAAGAGCTGAATGCTTTGGTAAGAGATAAGATTGCTGAGGCAAAAAAATCTGTTAAATCATAATTCTAAATGCCTTTGATAAGAATTTTGGTTCTTACTTTGTTCTTTTCGCCAATGGGAAACATAAAAACAAAAGCATTATAAGTGTTGTTGAAAAAGTGGTAATAAAACTCATTTTGCCCATTCTGAGTTTGAAGAGTAATTTTACCTGCTTCATGGAATCTCTTCCCAAAAACGTAATCCTTTGTGAATGCCCAAGTATAACCGAACGTTTCAGGCAGGTCAATATTTCCAAATGTCTCAGTAAATTTGTTCGATTGAAAATAATCTCTTTTAGAACACGAAATTAAACCACCAGATGGAACTGATTTTTCCAGAACTAATAAGGCACACCTATTTTTGTTGCATTCAATATATTTTCTCAAAGCGGCATGTTTAGATGCACCAAACTGCTTTGCTAAGTACATTGGGGTTTTAATTCCAAGTTCCAATTTTGACATTTCATGCTCAAAGCGATCATGTTGAAATAGTGTAGTGGAAGCAAAATAATTTGCTTCCGCTTCAAACTCCTCTTTCGTATATGGGTTTAGGGTATCGTCATCATCGAGATAATCAAGGATATCTTTCTGCCATGGTAAAATGTCATGACCAACTTCATGTAGTTTAATAAAATTTTGACGATTTGCATTTTGATTTAAATCAAGATAAATTGTTTTTTCTCTTCTATCCAGAAAGCCTCGAACTAACCCCAAGGCACTAATAAATTTCTGAGAAACTATGTCTGAAAATTGTGATAGAAATGACGGATCAATTTGAGTAAGATCAAGTCCATTCTCAAAATGAAGATTAGCAAATTTTACAAGATTATCAACGGGAGTAGGGAATATGTCGATTGATTTGCTCTGTTTTAATAAATCAAGTGAAATTTTATCAATATCAGCTTTAGACTGTAAATCAATCATGCTTAATTTTTAGATTTCACAAATTTAATATATTCCAAGACCTTTTCTCTCTGTTCTTCTGTCAGTTCTTCAGTATAAAAAGCAATCCTTTTTTCCCATTCAGTTGAAATTTGAGATTCAGTTGAAGCAGTTTTTTCAATTATACCTGCCGAGCTTAGTAAAGTATTTAAATCTACTTTATAATACGATGCTAATTTGTAAAGTACATTAGCAGAAGGCTTCTTGATTTTGTCATTCTCGAGTTGACTCAGGTATGCATTTGAAATCCCGGTAGCCTCCTCAACTTGCCTTAAAGTAAGAGACATAAGTTCCCTTGCCTCCTTCAGAGTACATCCTATTGATTTCATATTTGTATGTTTTGGTTAGTCAAATATACTATAAAATCTAAATATATCAAACAATGCTCATTTTGTTGGTAAAAATATTTAATATTGCTTGATATAATTAGAATTTTTATTTTTCTTTGTTTTGTGTTTAATGTTAAACATGATAATTTATTCAAGATGGCAACAAACAAGCCTTATGGAGATAATCACCGAATTGGTGCTGTAAAAGACAGGAGCCAGGTGTACAATGGGAAAATTGATAGATTTATTAAAAGAGATGCAGAGACTGGAAAGTTTATGGATGTGAAATCTGATGATAAACCTTTCAAAGGAGTCCGAAGGGAAAAATAAAACCAGATTGAATGACAACCTGGCTTTAGTTTTTTTAAAGTAGCAAGGTTAGCAACCTTGTACTATGTTTTTTTCTTGGTCGGAACAAACGTATTACTTTTCAAAGACATACACAAGCCTTTATTGTTCATTCCCTCTGGAAGTATAAATTAATTAACAATTATTAACGCTACCAAGTCAGTTAAGTGGTATTGCTACGAGCAATCAAAATGGGGTTTGAGAATTTTATAAATGTATTTTTTATCTTTTTAAAGTAAATTAAAATGAAAATTTTTGTTCACGTAAATAATTCGCTGCAGTTTAAGACAGCAGAGGTAAATGGAGACCATAAAGTTGGTCATTTAGTTAAGGATTTTGCACCAGAGTTGGTTCATCATCAAGATTTTTTGGAAGATGTCGAAATCTATCTTGAGAATCAGGATGATGATTTTGACAAAGGAATTACCATCGATGAAGCCGGAATCAAACATGGCGATCACATCTTCATAGGTAGATGCAAAAAGGTATCAGTTAATATTAATTATGCAGGTAGAACATTTGCAACAAATGTAGGACCTGCAACTAGCATGAAAAAGCTGAAAAAGCTATCACTTGGATTTTTTGGGATAGACGAAGTTAGCGGTGCTGATTTATTGCTCCAGCTTAATCAAGTTCCTTTAGATCCAAGACAATTAGTGGGATCGTTGACTGATTATCCTTCTTGTGGAGTCAATTTGACATTGGCATCTAAAAAGGATGTTAATGGAGATTTATCTTATGATTTACTCCAGGATCATCTTAACTCTCCGGAATATCAATCCGGTGAGATTGAAGGGCGTTGGGGAACTACAATTATTGAAAACGGGCCTTCGTGGCCTGTTTTCTTTTTTTGGGTAGTCTCGTCAACAGGCGAAAAATTCGATTTTAAGTTTGATTTTGCAGGTTATCCTAATTCTGCACCTACTGGTGTTCTATGGGATATTAGTAACAAGCGGGTTTTGGAGCAAAGCAAAAGACCTTTGAATACAAAAAGAGCTGCGCAAGTATTCAAGATTTGGGGCAAAGAATGTAATTATTTGCCTTGTGACAGACTAGCATTTGATCTCGGACATGCAGCTGATTGGAGAACTCAACATCCACATTTAATTTGGAATTCACAATCAGATACATTTCTGAAGTATTTAAACGAGGTTTATCAAGTTTTAAACCCTTAAAAAATGGATAAATTTTCAATTTCAGTTTTCCTCTGGTTTAAATTAATAGTTGGGTTGAGGAAACGTGGAGAAGGTACAAGAGAAAGCGGAGGTTTTCTTCTGTGCAAACCAGGGAAAAGGAAAGTTGTCAAAGTTGTATTTTACGATCAATTTGATGAAACTGTATCTGCCACTGGGATAATCCAGTTTAAAGGGGCGGCGGCATTCTTTGAATATCTGGCAAATGAAAATCTCGAAGTTTTAGCTGATATTCATTCACATCCTACAACTAACACTCAGCAAAGCGATTCTGACAAAAGACATCCAATGATTAGACTCAAAGGACATATTGCCATAATTGCTCCAAACTATGCAAAGGATCTTTTCATTTTTCCTAAGAATTGCTCAGTCTATAAATTCTTAGGAAATTTTGACTGGAAGAAATTTGAAGTTGCAATGTCACCGATACATTTAAATTTATTTTAAAATGGAATTACAACAAACAAACAGAGTTGCCTTAGCAATTGCAGAGGAGCATAATATAGAGGTTGAAGATGCTATTGCAAAAATGAATCAATCTTCAATTTATCTTTTAGCTGATGAATCGATAAAGAACTCTTTTTCAATACAGTTAGCTTTTTTGACTGCAGTAAATATTTCGCATCGTGTTTTCCTGGGTGGAGTTATTTGCCAAATACCACAAAATACACCAAACCTTTTAAAACTAGACTCATCAAATTTTAATGATTTGGTCTCTAAGTTTGGAGGGGTCAATTCGTTGGTTGATCCAACAAAAAAAGACATAAAGATTCTCTTTGGAATTGAGTGTTTTGATGAATTCTGCGTCGAATCGATTTCTTCTGGTTGGAGAGGAGGAGTTAATTTTTTTAATCAGAAGAGGATTGTATTAGAAGAAACTAATTCCAAAATATCATTCGGTCCAATTGTTTCAGCGTCGCTTGTCTGCTACGATGCATTTTGTAAGGTTTTCCAAATAAATGCTGATGGTATCGATTTGAATTTTGAAATTTCACTTTGGAATCTAAATTCTGGCGAGGATTGGCATAAGTCTGAAAATGAAGGACCGGAGAAACCGTATTTACCAAGAAATATTTGGACGCTTGGATTAGGTCACTTAGGACAGGCCTATTTATGGACTTTAGGATTTATGCCATTTGAAAACCTGAATCAAGTTCAAGTGCTTCTTCAGGACGCTGACATTGTGCAGCCAGAAAATATTGGTTCGCAGGTACTCTGTTTTGAAGAGAATATCAGAAAACCCAAAACACGTGCCTGTATGAATTTTTTGGAAGGCCTCAACTTTCGAACTCAAATCATTGAGAAGCCTTTTATTAAAGGAGATTGTGAACAGGAATGGGCTGAAAATTATCCTTTTATTTTGAATGGAGTTGATAATGTTAAAACAAGAAAGAGCATCAATAAAGCTTCATTTAAGTTGTTTATAGACGGAGCAACAAATGGTCAGTTTGATCTTTTTGATAGCTTCACCATGAGAAATATTTCATTTATCCAGAAAGACCCGGATAGTATTTGGCCACAGGAAAATGAAGATGAGGTGATTTTTCTTAAAAATTTGTATCACAAGTATGAGAAAGAACATACTTGTGGAAAATTGGCCAATATTGGTATTTCAACTCCATTTGTCGGCTTATTTAGTTCAACGATAATAGTCGGTGAGCTAATTCGATCATTAAACCAAGGGCGGAGATATTCAATCGTGTCGTTGCAAATGAGAAACTTAAATTCAATGGAAGCAATTGAAAGCGGAGTATATGGAAAGGAATTAATGAGGTTTGCCGTTTAAATAAAAGAGGGGTTAATCTCCTCTTTTATTTCTTTTTCTTAATCGCAATCACATTCGGCATTTTACGGAAATGATCGTTGTCGTCGTTGTTGCACGAGTTCGACACATAGCTACCGTATTTAGCAATGATTGTGTCGCCGGTATTCACGTAAAAGCTGGTTTCCGGTCCACCCTCGAGGTAAACAGTGGTTCGTATGTTAATCGGCAAAGCTTTCAATAAGGTAATCATGTTGAGGTGCGTGTATGGCGAACGGGTAAAGATGAAATACAGGTTTGCATCGGCATCGGTTGCCGCCAAAATCATGCTGCACGACTGATCGGGTCGTTTGGTAAAAGCCATTCCTTCACCTTTATCATTAATCATGCGCATTCCCTGGCAAACCGAGTGGTATTGATTCTTTATCTTTTCCCAATCTTTTTGGTACGTATCAATAATCTCAAAAGGCGGTTTCTTTGGGTCTTTCGGGTGCATGGCCAGCAAAGCGTTGTAATAGTTGTTCTTTACCGGGTTGTTCAGGTGGTTGTAATTCTTCATGTACCCCTTATTCGACTGCGTTTTGTTATATCGGTACATTCCGGCATTAACGATGATGTTCTGGTCGAATTCCTGCGCCCAATCAGGAGCTGTTCTGGGCAAATTCCCGTGTTCCGATGCAGTCAAAAACTCAAAGTCGAATTTTTGGGCATCCACTTTCAGGATGCTAATTTTCGAGTCGCCAACCACCGATTTTTCGGGAGTCTCCAATTCAGCGATTTGCAAACCATCCATCAGGGTTTTCCACGAAATCTCACTGCCCCAGGTATTTTGTGCTTTTACTTCCTTCAGATTCAGGAGAAACAGCAGGGTCAGGATTATAATTTTCCCGGAACGCCAATGGATCGTTTGTACTTTAAACATCAGTAAAATTGAATCGCGAATTTTTAAATGGGAACAGGTCGAATAATTCTCCGGAATAATAAAATTCGTAGGCAACGGCACCAAATGAATACTTTTTCCCTTTGATGTTTATACCAGAACCGCCAACAACCGGATTTTTCTTGGGTACTGAAACTTCGTAACCGATGTTATATAAAGTTGCCAAAATTTCGGGACGTTCGCTGATTGGAAATCCTGATTTTTCCCATTGCGTGTTGATTTGCTTTACATTAAGAGCTGCGTACAGGTACGAATAATAATGATTTTTGTAAGAAGTCAACCGGCTGAAACGCTCCTGAGCAACGTTTTGGGTGTGAAAATCGAGCAGGTTTTCGTATCGTTTGCCCAGATAAAAGATTGATGTGCTGTCTTTTAGATTTTTCTCGATGGTTTGAGCAGTAGGTACTTTTATACCAGTCACTCCTAGCGAAAAGGTTGTTTCTACCGAAAGGATTTTTAATGGGCCAATCCACTTCTTATAGGCTTCGCGGCTCGAATTGAACAAGCGGATTTGTTCGCCAACCAAGACCGACACAATTAGTCGCGGTTCAACACCGGTAACCTCTGCAACCGAATCAATCAGTGGTTTGTCTTTTGCAACTGCCAGCTTAAAGTCCTGCCACTCCGGAATATTCATCCATTCGAAAACACTTTGTGCTTTAAGCTTTTCTTTTTTTGCATCGCCATTTTCAACAAACTCGTTAACCTCTTTCTTGTATTCCGCATCCTGTTGCATGTACATGTCAACAGCCTCAAGCATCCGTTGAGATTGTTTCAGGTTGTGGCTTTCGAAATAGGCATTTTGGATGTAGTAAGCATTGGTGGGATAATACTTGCTTAAAACTGCCAGATTGTGAAGAAATTTGGCTTCACTGAGGTCTGTTTTGGAAGTGTCTCCATCAGTACCCCGCCCGTATTTATCTTTTATTTCCTGAAAATACCGGTCATTCAGGTCTACAACTCCGGGGTCGTTCGTCAGATGAAATTTTACTGCAAAAAATCCAACGGTCAAACCCAATCCAATTAACGCGAAAATACCCGCAAATCCAAATACTAAGTACTTCAAAATCTTGCGAAAAACGCTGTTTTTCATCTTTTCAATTCTCTTCTTAAGAACAACTGCAAATGTATTAAAAGGTGTTATTGTTTGTTAAAATGACCATGTCTTTTAGCAGAAAGTTGTGAAATTATTAATGAAAAGGTTACCTTCGCTTCCCGTTCAAATTTTTGAGCTAGTATTAACCCAAATTTTGAAGATGAAAATATCCATCATAACACTGGCAGTAAGCGTACTGTTTTCTTTGTATAGCACTGCCCAAGAACCAATTCCGGCAACAATTAATCCAATAAACGAAACTTTTCAGGTCGACACTCTGGCAAATGACGGCGAAGAATTGGAAGTCGACTCCCTGAAATCATGTGATGAGACGATTTACAAGAATATCTGGAACTCTACTCAGATTAAATATCCTACGAATACTCTTCCCAATAAAAATGATACCATTACTATTTCTCTGTTGAATTCTGGTGACAGTCCGTTTGTAATGCCTGTGAAGGGACAGATTTTGTCGAAATTTGGACCTCGCCATCGGAGAATGCACACCGGAACTGACATTAGGCTGAATTCGGGAGATACCGTTCGTTGTGCTTTCGACGGCCGTGTGCGGCTTGCTAAAGTTTTTAGGGGCTATGGAAATTTAGTTTTGGTGAGGCATAATAATGGACTTGAAACCATTTATGCTCACCTGAAAGCAATTAAAGTAAAGGTAAACGATACGATTAAAGCCGGTGATTTGATCGGTTTGGGTGGAAGAACCGGAAGGGCAACATGCAACCACCTTCATTTCGAGACACGACTTTTTGGAGAGCCATTCGATTCGAATAAATACATTGATTATGAAACGTTCGCTCTTCGTTCGGACAAAGTAATATACAAGAATAAGCAATTTGTAACCGATTTAAAGGACCTGAGAGAAAAACCTGCTCCTGAAAATAAGCTACTATTGGCTTCTGGTGGCTCAGGCGCTTCCAGGCATGTCATCCGAAAAGGAGATAATCTTTGGGTAATTGCCAAAAAGTACAATACTACCGTGAAAAAACTTTGTGCGGCCAATAAAATCACGGCCTCAAAAACATTGAAAGTAGGTTCGGTTCTTCGCATTAACTAGAAAAATATCCTAATTTTTGGCTTCCGGGAGACAATATCCGGATGCAGGAAAGACAGTTTTTCGATCTCGGAAAACTGTCTTTCTTTTTTATAGCTATTTATTGAACCAATACCAGCGATCAAAATATTCAATAACTTTATCCTGAATTTACTAACCACAAACCAGATTCACCATGATTAAAAGTCTGCTTTTCATTTTCAGTCTGACAGGAATTATTCTTTTATCTTCCTGTAGTACTTCAGTTACACCAAAATCATCAGATCATCAGAGTTTCATTAAAGTCGAAGGGCAAAACCTGATTGCTCCCGACGGCAAAAAGTTTTTCATTCAGGGAATTAATCTGGGTAATTGGCTAAACCCTGAAGGATATATGTTTGGGTTTAAAAAGACCAGTTCTGCCCGTTTGATCAATCAAGCCTTTTGTGAAATGATTGGACCTGATTTCACCAATCAGTTCTGGAAGCAGTTCAAGGACAATTACATTACGCGCGAAGACATTCGTTACATTCGCAAAACGGGAATGAATACCATTCGGATGCCCTTCCATTACAAGTTATTTACCGATGAAGATTACATGGGATTAAGCGCCAGTCAGGATGGATTTCAGCGACTGGATAGTCTGGTTTCATGGTGCCGCGAATCGAATATCTATCTGATTCTGGACATGCACGATGCTCCAGGTGGACAAACCGGCGATAACATTGACGATAGTTACGGTTATCCGTGGCTGATGACCAGTGAAGCCAGTCAGCAAAAATTTACTGAAATCTGGAAGAAAATAGCTGAACATTACCAGAAAGAACCGGTGATTCTGGGCTACGATTTGTTGAACGAACCAATTGCAACCTATTTCCCTGATGAAAAAGAAAAGCTGAATGCTGCGCTAGAGCCACTTTATAAACGTGCTGTTGCTGCCATTCGCGAAGTAGATAAAAACCACATCGTTCTTTTGGGAGGTGCTCAGTGGAACGGGAACTTTCGCGTTTTCCACGATTCGAAGTTCGATGATAAAATGATGTACACCTGCCACCGATACTGGTGCGACACTTTGCAAACAAACATTCAGGATTTTGTTAGTTTTCGCGACTCGGTGAATTTGCCTATCTATATGGGTGAAACCGGAGAAAACACCGATCAGTGGATTGGCGCCTGGACTCGTTTAATGGAACGCAACAACATTGGCTGGACTTACTGGCCATTTAAAAAGATGGACAGTCCAAGAGGTGTTATGAACATCGCACCACCAGAGAACTGGGATAAAGTGATTGAATTTACTGAAAGCCCTAGAAATGGGTTTGATGAAATCCGAAAAGCCCGGCCTGATCAGGAGTTGGTGAAAAAGGCCATGCTTCAGTTGATTGAAAACTGTAAATACAAGAACTGCAAGGTAAACGAAGGCTATGTGAAAGCCATGGGAATGAAGCCTTAAGATGCTTTTTCCATTGAACGAAAAAAGGGACCTCTTTGCGGAGATCCCTTTTTTTGAATAATATAACTAGTACTAGTTAAAGATGTAGCGAATTCCAAGTTGAAGCTGCCAGCAGTTCGATTGGTTGTTGTAAACGCTGAAAGACTTAGTTGGTAATACTTTTGCTCCATCAACAGTAGTGTAATACATTGAATAGATAGGTGTATTACTTGCATTCATGCTTTCGTATTTTAATACTTTGCCATAATTGGAAGGAGCTGAGGTTTGAGTAACACCCCATGAGTCATTAATCAGGTTTCCAAAGTTAAGAATATCGAGACTTATTTGTAACGTATTTGATGTGCTACCTGCTTTTACTCTAAAGTCCTGAGAAATTTTCAAGTCGAAACGATTAACCCAAGGCATTTTTGCTGAATAAGCTTCGGCATATTTTCCTTTGTTTTTGCTCAAATAAGGATCTTGTTCTATAAACTTCCAGAATGCCTCAGATTGCTGTGCTGCGGTAAAAAAGACTTCTTTTGTTTTGGAGTCAACGAGATCTTTAAACAGAATTTCATCCTTACTAGCAGGGATGTACATCAGGTCATTGTTTACTCCATCCTTGTTCATGTCTGATGAATATACCCAACTGTAACGGCCGGTATTGTAACCACTGTAATACAGACCAACATTTGTTGCTAAATGTTTGGCATATTCAAAACGGTAGCTAATCGATCCAACCAGTTTGTTTGGTGTTACATACTGAGAGTTCTGCAACCCAAGTTGGTTTGGTCCGTCAATAGAGGCCTGGTTTTGCCAAGCTGAATTTGCCTGACTTCCAGGGTTTCCTGAGATTTCTTTAACTACAGTATGAGTGTAGGCAAACATCATTTTCAGATCTTTGATAGGCTCTGTAGTGTATGTTGCATTAAGGGTATAACCGTAACCTTTGTTGGTATTCTTAATGACTTCTGCATCGCTAACTGCGCTGTTTATTCTTGTACTTGAATAGATGTACCGATTATCAGGTCCATTGAAACGAGCAAAGCCTAATTGTGCAGGATCGGGCATATTTGCGTTTACCTGACAAACAGCATTGATGTCTTTTGAATACATTCCTTCTACCGTTAAAGCCATTGGGAATGAAGTCGGAATTTGGTAATCAACGGCTAAAGTGCTCTTCCATACCTGTGGAAGTTTGAAATCAGGATCTATCGCAGCAATTGAACTTGGAAGTGCAGCTGTAGCAGTAGTTGGTAAACCTAAGGCACTTACCATTTCATTTACATCGGTAATAATCTTACCACCTGGAACCAATTTAGCTAAATCGGCACTGGTACCACTCCTGGTAACAGTATTTTGCACCATACCACCGTTTGTTGGCATATTGGTGAAGAATACCAAAGGAATACGGCCAGTAAAAATACCGGTTCCTCCTCTAACTTTCAACGATTTATCTCCTCTTACATCATAGCTAAATCCAACACGTGGAGAAAGCAACATTTTTGATGTAGGCCACATTCCTGTGTTTATTTTCCGGCCATCAAGAAAAGTTAATTTTGATACTTCGGTATTTTCAACCAAATCATTTAGATATGAAGTTAAATCGCCACGAACGCCGTAAGTCAATTTAAAGTTTTTAGTAATGTTCCATTCGTCCTGAGCATAGATAGAAAACTGTCCAAAACTTAGGTCAGCAACAGGATTTAATTCTCCATTGTATCCATAAGTAAGTCCCCATGATTCTGGAGTTGCTCCGTTAACAAAGTCAGCAAGACTTTTAAAACGATAATATCCAGTACCAAATCTTTGGAACGAGTTTGAAACATATTGTTTCTCATAACTTGCACCAGCAGTAATTGTGTGGACGCCTAAAGAATAGGTGAAGTTGTCAACAATGCTGGTCACATTATTTTTTACCCCATTATTCCATGAAAAAAGTTCGTATCCGGCAGACATAAAAGCATCGCCGTCTTTCATAATGTCGATATGTGGAAATGGAGAAGAAAGTGAACCACGAACATCTTCAATGTGGGTGTATGTGCCCAACAGTTGGTTTGACATGTTGTTGTTGATGCGTGTATTCAATTCTGCGGTAAACGAATGAACCAGATTGTCCATCGAATAGCAGTTGTTTCTAAAGGCCATAGCGTTTTGAGAAATACGACCAGAAGTCATTTTGGTAGCAGCGGTAGAAGTTGCATTTGTTGGAACATCAGCTACGTTTTTAGTGTAATTGTAACGAACTGTAAATTTATTGCTGTTGTTGATGTTCCAGTCAATACGGGCAAGCATCTTTTTATTTAAGTTGCCACCATCATAATTGGTGTACGAACCCGGATCATAGCCATATTTAGCCAATCCTGTTTTAAAGGCTTCCATATCGCTTTGGGTAACTCTGGTAATATTTTGGTCGGCATTAGCAACACCATCAGTAGATAATTTCCACTGTTGGATTGGCGAAGGAGAATTAGAACGTTCTCCGTTTACAAAAAAGAATAATTTGTTTTTAATAATCGGTCCGCCTAAGGTAAATCCATAAGTTGTTGTCTTTTCTGTCGGACGGGCGCCAAGGTCGTAACCATCAACACTATTTCCACGATAGTCCTGGTTGCGTAAAAAGGTATAAGCCGAACCTTTAAATTTGTTGGTTCCACTCTTGGTAATTGCATTGATTCCAGCACCAACGAAATTAGCTTGCTTTACATCGTAAGGTGCAATGGTTACCTGAAGTTCATCGATTGCATCGAGCGAAATAGGGTTACCTCCGCCGGGAAGGCCATTGCTTAATCCAAAGTTGTTGTTGAAGTTCGCTCCGTCAATGGTCACATTATTCAAACGGCCATCGCGTCCTCCAAATGAATTTCCTCCTCCTGAATATGGAGAAAGACGAGTGAAGTCATCCAAGCTGCGGCTAATAGAAGGCAGAATGGTCATTTGCTCGGTAGAGATGTTGGTTGATGCTCCAGTTTTGGTAGTTCCAAACGCTGATGGCTTTGCTCCAACAACAATAACTTCAGCAACATCAACACTTTGCTCTTTTAACGAAGCATTAAGTACAAACGACTGTCCCAGGTAAAGAGTAATTTCAGTATAAGTTGCTTTGTTATAACCAACAAATGAAATTTCCACCTTGTATGGACCTCCGGTACGCATACCTTGTAAGGTAAAACGACCTTCTGAATTCGCAATTGTACCATACTGGGTACCTGAAGGCTGATGAACTGCCAGAACTGTAGCTCCCGGTAGAGCTTCATTATTTGCATCTGTAATTTTCCCGGTAATTCCTGAGGTTGTAACCTGGGAATAACCTGAAAGAACAAATGCAAAAAATGCAATTAGCACGAAATAAACTTTTAGCATCTTTTTCATAGAAAAATTGATTTTGATTTCTGCACAAAGAAAGTTAAATGATGTATAATAATATTAAATTGTTTCTTACTATAATGTTATCAATTGATGTCAATTCGATTAATTTCAGAAGCTGTAATAGAATGAAAACTCAGCCACATTTGACACTCTTTCCTGTTGAAAATTACAATTATTAACTGATTCGGAAAAGTATAGTTATGAACACAGTAAGTGCTGATAAAATGTTAATAAATATTAAAATCTTGATTTGATAATCATTTTATTTCTAAATAAAAACATTATTAAGAAACTGGTGGGATACTGAAAAGAGGGCTCAACAAACAATTCAAATCCTGATGTGTTTTTATTTCAGAAAATCATATTTTTGCAGGCTTAATTGATTGCGAAATAATAAATGCAAGTGATGGAAGAAAAACAGATCCGGAAAATGCTTGATGAAAATGGATTTATTGAGGAGCCAATTAGTCCGGAAATGAAGTTGGTTGATGAAATCAACCGTCTGAAGAAAGAAAAGAATGCGGTCATTCTCAGTCATTATTATGTGGAGAGTGACCTTCAGGATATAGCGGATTATGTTGGCGATAGCTTAGGATTAGCTCAGGAGGCCGCCAAAACAGAGGCTGATCTGATTGTTTTTGTGGGCGTTCATTTTATGGCCGAAACTGCAAAAATTATTAATCCTTCGAAAAAAGTTATTCTGCCCGATTTGAAAGCCGGTTGTTCGTTGGCCGATTCTGCCCCAGCCGATAAATTCGCCGAATTTAAAGCTCAATACCCCAATCATCAGGTTATTTCGTACATCAATTGTACTGCCGACCTGAAGACCATGACTGACGTGGTTTGCACCTCGGCCAATGCGCTGAAGATTGTAAACAGCTTTCCTCCGGAACAGAAACTTATTTTTGCGCCTGATAAAAACCTTGGAAATTACATCAACAGCCTGACTGGCCGTGAAATGGTTCTTTGGGATGGCGCCTGCATGGTTCACGAAAAATATTCGGTTGAAAAAATTATCGAGTTGATGGATCAGCATCCCGATGCCGAATTTATTGCACATCCCGAGTGCGAAAAGCCTGTTTTGCTGGTAGCCAAATACATCGGTTCAACTACCGCGTTGTTGAACTACGTGACTACAAGTCCCCAAAAGAAATTCATAGTGGCCACCGAAAGCGGCATCCTGCACCAGATGAACAAAGCCTGTCCGGATAAAATTTTCATTCCGGCTCCTTCCATCGATTCGACTTGTGGTTGCAACGACTGTTCGTACATGAAATTGAACAGCCTTCAGAAATTATACATCTGTCTGAAAAACGAATTACCCGAAATCACCCTTTCCGACGAGGTGATCAAAAAGGCTCAATTGCCGATACTCCGAATGCTCGAAATCTCGAAATAAAGACTTTAAATCCCAATAATACATTGGGATTTTTTATTTTCACACTTTCCTTTAAAATCAATTAAACATGAACCGTTTCAAAATTTTGGGAATCTTCTTTTTTTGCCTGATTACACTGTTTCAACTAACAGGTACGGCGAAAAACCCGAACAACAAAAAGCTTGATTTGGATATTGTATTTATTGGCAACAGTATTACTTATGGCGCCAATCTGGAGAATCCGAAGCAGGATGCTCCTCCGGTTGTTGCTTCAGAAATCCTTCGGAAGAAAACCGGAATCAGTTCAGTTCAATTCTCAAATCAGGGAAGAAGTGGATTTACTACTGTAAATTATTTACCCGATTCGCCCACATTTGCAGAAGTCATTCAGGCGACGAAACTATTGCACACGAATCCGGAGCATACCCTGATCTTTTCAATCAAATTGGGAACAAACGACAGTGCCATTTCCGGACCCCAAGGCGCTCCCGTTTCGAAAGAGGACTACCGAAAAAACATGAAAGCTATTATTGACGAGTTGCTCCGACAGTTTCCTGACGCAAAAGTTGTGCTTCAGCAACCCATCTGGTACAGCACCAATACCTACAATCGGTCGAAATACCTCGCCGAAGGATTAGCGCGATTACAAAGCTATTTTCCTGAACTGGAATCATTGGTTAAAAGCTATTCGGCAACAAATAAAAATCAGGTTTTTATGGGCGATCGGAAGGGATTTAACTATTTCAGGAAAAATTACCTGACTGATTTGGTGGCAGAAAAGGGCCAGCAGGGAACTTTTTACCTTCATCCAAATCCCAAAGGTGCAGCACAGCTTGGTAGCTTCTGGGCAGAGGCTATTTATAAGATTGTGAAATAGAAATACAGCAATAAAAAAAGACCTGGTCGGATTTCAAAACGGACAGGTCTTTTTATAAAAATGGATACGACTTTATTTTTTTGCCACCTTAACCAGGCCTTCCACATCTTTCACTTTTGCAAACGGAATAAGTTTAAATCCGTAGCTGTATTCTTTCTTACTCAGGTGGTACTGAGGAAGCGGAATTCCGCGCCACGACCAGGTGTCGTTTCCACCAAGTCCGGCCTGACCCAAATCGATGTTCACGGTATAAAAACCAGCAGGTTCTAGCTCATTGATATGCTTCGCCTTCGCAATGTTCTCGGCAGTGTAAGGCCAAACCGAAGCATTGAGCAGTTGTTTCCCAACAACCATCAGTCCGCTACCGGTCGCATTTTTTAGAGCCAGCCATCGCACTTCGGTATGGTTGCCATTTTCCTGAGGTAACACGTATTGGTAGATAAAATCTTCCACTTTACCGGAGTAGATGTTCACTTCGGCTGCTTGGCTGCGATCAGAGTAATTTTCGTAAGGACCTTTTCCGTAGAAATTCATCAATGCCAAATCACCAGAGAACCCGGTAGTCATTCCAATTCGCAATGGTTCGGTCAATTTTTCTCCGATCTTGGCCTGATAATTTACTTCTACAATTCCGTCACCCGAAACTTTGTACGAAAGCTGCATGTCCAACCCTTTGTCGCTTTTCAGGTCGGCAATAACTAACTTGGTAATTCCTTCATCCAGAACCTTCATCTGAACAATTTTTAAACTTGCAGCAACCGAAGGCCAATCTGATAGATTTTTCGATACCTGCCAGGCTGCAACATCGTTGTCTGTAATTGGCCGCCAGAAATTCGGTTTCAATTGACCGATCAACATTTCTTTTCCCTGAAACTGGTATTTGGTAAGGTATCCCGAAGTTTTATCGAAGGTCACTTTAAAATCTTTGGTACCCAAAATCAGATTCTTTTCTGAATCTTCAAATACCTGAACCGCAATTTTTGATGCTATTTGCGGAATTGGATTTGCTTCTTTTACCAGAAATTGTTGCTTGGCAATTTCATGACCTCTTTTAGCATACAATTCGTCTTTTGCTAATTTCACACTTACCTTCAGCCAAACTTCTCCCGTGCATTTCGACAGATCGAAATCGACGCCGAAAAGTTTTGATCCGCCGGGTAAAACATTAAATGCACCTAAGCTTCCCGTGCCGATATCTTTTCCGTTTTCGGTCAGTGTCCAGCGAATATCAAATTCATTTAGATTACGAAATTCGAACCTGTTTTTGATCCTGAACTGCATTTTGTCCTGATCGTAAGCTGAAATAACAACGGGTTGGAATACATATTTGCATTCTTCTGTAGCTGCTTTTACTGTCCGATCGGGGCTGATGAGACCATTGATACAGAAGTTTGCATCGTTAGGCTGGTCACCATAATCGCCACCGTATGCCCACCATTTTCGGCCTTGGTCATCAGTCCGGGCAATTCCCTGATCAATCCAGTCCCAGATAAAACCACCCATCAGGTTCTTTTTACTATGAATAACATTCCAGTACTCCATCAGGTTGCCTGTTGAATTTCCCATGGAATGGGCATATTCGCACATCACGATTGGCCTTTTGATGTATGGGCTTTCAGATAATCCTTTTAGTTGATCAATGGTTGGATACATCCGGCTTACCATATCAACATACCATGTGTCGTCAGGATTGGCCAGGTAGGGATTTTTACGAAATTCGGGCGATCCGTAAGCTTTGTAATCCTTGTTGTTGGGGTCTCCCTGAGCGCCTTCGTAGTGAATCGGGCGTGTTGGATCGAAATCTTTAACCCAGCCGGCTGCAGCAGCGTGGTTTGGGCCAGTGCCTGATTCGTTTCCAAGTGACCAGGTGATAATAGACGCGTGGTTTTTATCGCGTTCGACCATTCGGATAACCCTGTCGGCAAAAGCGGTGTGCCACGAAGGCTGATTGGTAAGGTACCCGGAAGCATGATGGGTTTCGATGTTTGCCTCGTCGAAAACATACAAACCATATTGGTCGCACAAATCATAGAAATACGGATCGTTCGGGTAATGACAAGTACGAACGGCGTTGAGGTTGTATTGTTTCATCAGTAAAACGTCCTTCAGCATTTCATCGCGAGTAACGGTTTTGCCTCCTGTTTCGCTGTGATCGTGCCGGTTTACTCCGTATAATTTCACCGGTTTGCCGTTTACCAGGAATACGCCATCCTGAATGCGGATGTCGCGGAATCCAATTTTGCTGCTTCGCGATTCGAGTACATTACCTTTTTCGTCCTTCAGGGTTAAAACCAAAGTATATAATACAGGCAACTCGGCCGACCATTTTTGTGGCGATTCAACTTTTGTTTCCAGAAGTGCGAACTTCACATTGTCGCGCTGCGGATATTCTTCGTAAACAATTTTGCTTAAGTCAATTTTCAGGGGTTGCGCAAATTTGGGTTTGTCGGTTGGGCTAAACAGCATGGCTTCAACCGTCCATCCTTCAATGTTAATGCTGTCTTTCATGGTAACCACCGGACGAATCTGCAACAAGGCATCATCCAGATTTTCGTCGAATTTTGTGCGAACAAAGAAGTCGTTCAGTGCAACTCGTGGCTGTGCCAAAAGCATGACTTCGCGATGGATACCGCTCATTCGCCAATGATCCTGATCTTCGAGGTAGCTGCCATCTGACCAACGGAAAACCTGAACCGCAACTGTATTTTTACCTTTCTGAACTTTTTCGGTCACATCAAATTCGGCAGGTAAACAACTGTCTTCGCTGTAACCAACCATTTGTCCGTTAACCCAAACATAGAATGCAGATTTAACGCCACCAAAATGCAGGATGATTTGCTTCCCGTCCCAATCGGCAGGGATTTCAAAGGTGCGGAAATAGGAGCCAACGGGGTTGGTCCGTGTTATAAATGGCGGGCGATTCGGGAAAGGATAGGTCGAATTCGTGTAAATCGGTGTTCCGTAACCTTTCATTTCCCAGCACGATGGAACTTCAATTTTATCCCAACCCGAAACTTTTGCTTCGCTTGAATAAAAATCCATCGGACGGTTTTTAGAATCAGCTTCGAAATGAAACATCCATTCGCCATTGAGCGACAGGAGTCGTGCCTGTGAGCGGTCGCCTTTCAATGCCAGATCTTCCGACGAAAATGAATAAGAGGTGGCACGAGCCGGCATTTTGTTGCGCCCGATTACTGATTGGTCTTCCCAGTCGTTTTGTGCAAATG
Source organism: Prolixibacteraceae bacterium (assembly GCA_028683385.1). Lineage (GTDB taxonomy): Bacteria > Bacteroidota > Bacteroidia > Bacteroidales > Prolixibacteraceae > Aquipluma. Next base: position 236,171 of record JAQUIJ010000006.1, read on the forward strand.
CAGTTAACGACAGAAAAGCAAATAGCAGTGAAATAATTCTATTCATGATTTTTGATTATGGTTTTAGGTGCATTGCAAATTACTGAATATAGACGGCTTCATATATGATATCCCTTATTTGAAATCATAAAAAAAGTTAAAGAACAGGTTTTGGGGTGAAATGGCGTATTTCAGTCTAAATTGAGTTTTGATATGTCCTTATTAAGGATTTGATTTTTTATATTTGATAAACCCTCTGATTTATATACTTATGGCAAATACGTACACTCAAATTCATATTCAGGCTGTATTTGTTGTTCAAGGTCGGAATTGTATAATCAAAAAATCGTGGAAAGATGAATTATATAAATACATCGTTGGCATAATTCAAAATAACGGACATAAAGTTCTTGCTATAAACGGCATGCCTGATCACATTCATGTGTTTTTGGGATTGAGACCTTCTCAGTCTTTATCTGATTTAATGCAGGATGTAAAAGGGAGTTCATCTCGATGGATTAATGAAAAAAGACTTGTCTCAAGTCATTTCTCTTGGCAGGAAGGTTATGGGGCTTTCTCTTATAGCAAATCGCATGTTGATCAGGTTATCGACTATATTAAGAATCAGGAAATTCATCATAGAAAGAAATCATTTATGGAAGAATATCTTGAGTTTCTGGAGAAATTTGAGATTTCATATGACAAACGTTATATTTTTAAACCTGTGGAATATTCCGAAGTATAGGTTGTGCTGTTAAGCACCCAATATGGGTAGAAAAATAAAGCATGGTAAATTATCCCGTCCCGTACGGGACGGAACTTTCACTTCCAACTTATTTGCTACCCATATTCAATCCCTAACGGGATGAAATTAAAAAACCCCATCTGGAATTTCCAAACAGGGTTCAAAATATCATTTTTGCCTTTTTATTCAATAATTGTTACCCAACCGTGTGTGTCTGGTTCGTCTCCATATTGAATTCCACGCAACTTTTTGTAGAGTTTTTCGCTGATCGAACCAGGCTTGCCGTCTTTGGTAAAGACGTATGAAATTTTTTCATCGTAATCGTCGATCCGCTCAATTGGACTAATAACAGCTGCAGTCCCGCAGGCTCCGGCTTCTTCAAAAGTGGCCAGTTCTTCTACCGGAATTTGACGACGTTCAACCTTCATTCCCATCTCTTCAGCCAAAACCATCAAACTTTTGTTGGTTATCGATGGCAAAATAGAGCTTGATTTTGGGGTGACGTAGGTGTTGTTTTTAATTCCGAAGAAATTGGCAGCGCCGCATTCGTCGATGTATTTCTTTTCAACGGCATCGAGGTAAAATACGTTTGAGTATCCTAATTCGTGAGCTTTCGCTCCGGCAACCAAACTGGCAGCGTAGTTTCCACCAACTTTATATTTCCCCATCCCTAGAGGCGCCGAACGGTCAAACTCGCGCATAATGACAAACGGAGTAGTCTGGAACCCGCCTTTAAAATATGGACCTACAGGGGTTACAAACAAAATAAACATGTATTCGTTGGCTGGTTTTACACCGACCTGAGCACCGGTTCCAAATAAAAATGGACGGATATACAAGGCAGCTCCCGATTCGTATGGCGGCACAAAACGCTCGTTCAATTTCACCGCTTTAACAACAGCTTCTTCAAATTTTTCAATCGGAAGTACAGCCATCATCGTTCCCATGCTCGAATCCTGCATTCGTTTGGCATTTTCATCCATGCGAAATACACGTATTTTATTATCGGCTCCGCGAAATGCTTTCAACCCTTCAAACGATTCTTGTCCATAATGAATGCAAGTGGCAGCCATGTGCATCGTTACCATTTCGCTGTCGCTAACTTCCAGATCGCCCCATGCTCCATCTTTATAAGTACAACGGATGTTGTAATCCGTTTTCATATACCCAAATCCTAAATTTTGCCAGTCTATAGTTTCCATAATCAAAAGAGTAGTTTGTCAATCCAAATTTTTTTTGGAGTCATAAATTAACGAAAAAAAAATCGGAGAAGGAAGGATAAAAAGCCTGTTTTCCTAAATTTGGCATTTTAGTCAATTGCGCTGATTTCCAGAAAGTATCCGTTGTGTTTCCTGATGTTCAGTACTCTTCCGTCCGAAAAAATCAGGTATTGGCCTTTTATTCCATTCAGAATTCCTGAAATCACAGGATCCTTATCAAATGAAACACTGGTAATTTTCTCCGGAAAGTCAGAACACGGATAGATCATTTTCCAGATGTGGTTGTCGGGATGCAAATACTGCTGCAATTCTGCCGGAAGCAATTGGTACGCTTTCTCCTTTTCCCCGGGAAGATTGTATTCCTGAACCGTTTTGTTCTGAAGCATGGAACGCCAGTTGGTTTTATCTGAGAAGAAGTTTTTCAGGTAAACTTCAATCACTCCTGAAATGTGGCGGTTGGGTGTTTTGGCCAGAATAATGGCTTCGCTTGCTCCCTGATCGATCCAACGCGTTGGCACCTGATGATGGCGGGTTACCCCAACTTTCAATTCTCCGGAAACGGCCAAATAGACGAAATGGTCAATCAGGTCGTGTTCACGAGCCCAGTCCATGTCGCGTGCGATGCCCAGGTGAGCTTTCGACAACTCCGGGCGCATCACTGTTTCACTGGCTTCCGGAGCTGTTTGCAGACAATTGTAACAAAAGCCCTGTCCGAAGGATGTCTTGGTTCGTTTCCCACATGAAATGCAGTTGATTTGTCCGGTAAATTTCAGACTGATCGATTTTCCAATCAAATTGTTCATCGGTAATTCGGTTTCTCCGATCGGAAGAAAATACTGAACCGGATCGGCAAATTCAGAGCGCATTTTGATGATATTTCCTGAACCAAGCATAGTCATTGGGTTTTATTTCAATACAAAGAAACGAATTGTTGCCGAATTGGTAACAGTTGCCCGGATGAAAAGGTTTTGGATGATGAAATACAATTGTTTTTCTAATGATGTATAAAAAACAAGAGATGCCAATAGTGTTTAAATGCAAATTAGGTACTTTTGAACAGAGTGGCATTTCTTAATGTCATAAACAAGAAGAAACTGATCGATAGCCAAACGAAATAATTATGGGGATGATTTTAAAATGAAAGACCGCGAATATAAATCTATTTTAGCTCTGCTTCAGGAAGCAATAGTCGTTCATGCAAGAGACTCGAGTATCTTGTATTCCAACATTAAAGCACAAAAAATACTTGGGATTAAAGAAATTAATTTCTTAGGTAAAAAATCAGAAGAGCTATTTCAGATTTTTGTAGATAGAAATTCGGTTGAACTGAAGGTAGAAGATTTTCCGGTTAACATCGTATTAGCTACAAAAGAAAAATTACGAAAATATATAGTTGGAATAAAAAGGCCCGACAAAAACGATATCATCTGGTGCAAAATAAATGCAACTCCACTATTTACAAATAGCCATAAGATCGATAAGGTTATAGTTAATTTTATTGAAATTAGTGAACGAAAGAAAACCGGAAAGTATCCTATTGATGTTGACGAAAAATTCAATCAACTTATTAAAAATTCATTTGATATAATAGTGCTTTTAGATTCAGACGGGATACAGCGATTTGTGAGTGATTCCTGTGAGAAAATATTGGGTTATAGCCCCGAGGAGCTTACAAATATTTCTGTGATCGACAGCATGATACATCCTGATGATCAGGAAAAAGCGATTACTGAGTTTAGGAATATTTTAAATAATGTAGGTGTTGGAGGAACACAATACAGGCACAAACACAAAAATGGTGGATGGGTGTATCTTGAAGCCTTTGGATCCAATCAGATCACTAATCCTAGTATAAATGCTGTGGTACTTAACGTGCGCGATATTACCGACCGTAAAATTGCTGAAGAAAAGTTGATGGAAAATGAAGCCCGTTTAAAGGAGTTGGTTGCCACCAAAGATAAATTTTTCACCATTATTGGGCACGACCTGAAAAGTCCGTTTAACAGCATCGTCGGATTTAGTGATTTGTTGGTGGCCCAAATTCAAGGCCAAGATTACCAAGGTATTGAAAGATACGCCACGATTATCCAGAATTCCTCGCAGGAAGCTATGAATTTGCTTACCAATCTATTAGAATGGTCGCGAGCTCAAACAGGAAAAGTGGAGTTTAATCCCGAATATATTGAACTTGTTTCATTTATAAACGGAGTATCGAACTTATTTTGGGGTGCCGCACAACAAAAATCAATTACTATTTCTTGCGAGTTGCCACATAATATGCCTGTTTTTGCTGATAAAGCTATGCTGAGCACCATTTTAAGAAACCTGATATCAAATGGCCTAAAATTCACAAATCCCGGAGGAAAAATTGTAATTTCAACGGAGCAGAAAAATAATGAAGTGGTAGTTTCGGTAGCCGATAACGGAATAGGCATTAAAAAAGAAAATATCAACAAATTATTCCTGATTGAAGAAAGCTGTTCAACTGTTGGTACCAGAAACGAGAAAGGAACAGGATTGGGCTTGATGCTATGTAAAGAATTTATTGAAAAACATACCGGTAGATTGTGGGTAGAAAGTGAGGAAGGGAAAGGAAGTATTTTCAATTTCACAATACCAAACCACAAAGAATGATTCTAAGCAATTTTGAACGATTGGTACAACTGGCAGACGAAGTTTTTGCCGTTAAAAATGACCCGAGTCAACTGGATGTCAATGCCGAGGTATTGGAGCGCCTATACAAGCTTCATCCGGCAACAGTTTCAGCATTCGACGATGGAAATGGACCAGTTGCCTGGGTTTTGCTCATCCCGACCACTCTCGATTTGATGAACCGGTTTCTTGAAAAGCAGATTTCGGAAAAAGAACTTTTCGATCTTACACCGCTTGATGCCAAATACGATGCGATTTATCTTTGCTCTGCGCTTGTTTTGGAAGAATTCCGCCGGAAAGGAATTACCAAACAGCTTGCTTTATCTGCTATTGATAACATTGGCGAAATCCATCAGTTGAAAGCAGCTTTTGTTTGGGCTTTCACTCCTGAAGGTGATTGGACTGCCGAAGCTATTGCAAATTTGGCAAAGTTGCCGCTTTTTAAAAGGGAGAAATAAACAGTACAGTTAGCTATCCCAGATTAGTATTAAATACAGAACCTAACCCAGATCATCTTCAAACAATAACTATGAAAAGATTTTTAATCCTTGCAATTTTCTCTTTCTCGCTGCTGAGTTTATGCTTCGCGCAAACAGTAACCACTTCAGGTGATTGTAACAATGACATTAAAGATTCCCGTGGAAAAATGATCCCCTGGGAAAAGGGCGCCAGTGAGACTGGCAAATACCGTAACGTTTTTCTTGAAGCCGGGTACAAACAGGCCGATATCGACGCGAAGATGGCCAAGGCATATTACGATGTTTTTGAAGGACCCAACAAGGTGTATTTCGAAGTTGGTGATTCGATGGCCTATGTTTCGGATGTGAAAAACCACGATGCGCGCACCGAAGGACTTTCCTATGGGCTGATGGTGGCGGTACAACTGAATAAAAAAGAGGTTTTTGATAAGTTGTGGCGTTGGACCAAAAAATACATGCAACATCAGGGTGGCGCCCGGGATGCTTATTTTGCCTGGAGTGTTGACAATAAAACCTTCAAGCAAAATTCACCAGGTTCGGCCTCCGACGGAGAATTGTATTTTGTGACCGATTTGCTTTTTGCCTCGAACCGCTGGGGAAACGACTCCGGAATTGATTATTATAAGGAAGCCCGCCGGATTTTGGACGCCATGTGGAGCAAAGATGGAACGCAAGGCGTAACGAATGTGATTAATACCGAACACAAGCAGATCACCTTTGTACCCGATAAAGGTGGCTACACCTGGACTGATCCATCGTATCATTTACCAGCCTTTTATGAAGTGTGGGCCAAATATGCCAAAGATGGACACGAGCAGTTTTACCGCGATTGTGCCGATACATCGAGGGTTTACCTGCATCGAGCCTGTAATCGTGCCACTGCATTGAATTCTGATTATGCCGAATTTAGCGGTGCACCACGGAATTTCTGGAGAATGAAACCGGCCTTCCGGTACGATTCGTGGCGAGTTCCAATGAACATTGCAATGGATTACTCGTGGTATGCCAAAGACATCGAATGGCAGCAGGATTACGGCAAGCGGATTCAGAACTTCTTGTTCTGCCGTGGCATCGACACCTTCGAAGACCAGTTTATGCTGGATGGATCTTTACCTGAACAAAAAGAAATTTTACAGGCTGGTGGCTATCAAAAGCTACGGCATTCACTGGGGTTGGTTGCCACTTCCGGAGCTGCTTCGCTCATGGGAACTCAGGCCAAAAGCTGGAAATTTGTCGATGGCGTGTGGAATGCCAAACTCGAGCCATACGCCGATGGCTATTTCGATCCGTATTTCGATGGATTACTTTACTTGTTTAGCGTGATGCACCTGAGCGGGAATTACCGGATTATTACTCCGGGAATGAAATAATTGTGGTTGTCTCAAAAGTCAAAGTTTAGTAAATGAAGCTTATAAATTGTGGTTACCTTCATTTCACCCCACCAAACCTCCCCTAAATGGGAGGCTTTGAAGTCCCCTTCAGGCTTCGGCGTGAGCTCAGTCGAACGGGGATTTAGGGGTTTTAGTAGTAACGGTACTTTCAAATCGTAAGTTTGTGATTAGCTAATATCACTTTTGAAACAACCCCTATTAAATTATAGCTCCCTTCGACAGGCTCAGGGAGCGACTTGCTTGATGACAAAACAAAAAAATCAAAAATATTTTCACCCTCCGTGTAACGAATCGACTTTCCTGAAGGTATTGTATTCAGAAAAGCATTTTTAGCAAACTGATTCCAAATTTTACATGACTGAACGGTTAAGCGACGAACAATTGATGAAGAATCTGGCGCAAGGCGATAACAAAGCTGCCGCCGAACTTTACGACAGGTATTACAAAAACGTGTACGGCTATTTTGTCAGGATGACACGTGACGTCGATGCGAGTCGCGATCTGACACAGAATGTTTTCATGAAAATTATCCGTTACAGTCAGAGTTGGAAGGAAGACCGGGTTTTTATGCATTGGCTTTTCCGGATTGCACGAAACATCATGGTCGACTATTTCAGGGGAGCGCGAAAGTTTTACGATCTGAATGATGAACCGGAAATTGCAGCGCGCGATCAGGCCGATTCTGTCAGGGTGATGGAAGCCCGCGAATCGTACGACTTTCTGCTCGAAGCCATGGAAAAACTTCCGCCCGGTTATCGCGAATTGATTGAATTGAATCGGTTTCAGGGATTTTCGTACAAGGAAATTGCCGCAACCATCGAATCGAACGAAAATGCTGTGAAAGTGAAAACCTTCAGGGCAATACAAAAGCTGAAAGAGATTTATACTCAAATAATAATGGATTGATTATGAAATGCGAAGAGGTAAATATAAATCTTCCTGAATACATCGACAGGAAATTGGATGAAACGACATCCGCCGCGATACGGAGTCATCTGGAAAGCTGCCTATCGTGCAAAGCACTTCACAGCGAGTTGAGTTCATTCTTAAACTATATGGATTCGTTTCCAGCTCCGGAAGTTCCGGAAGGAATGAAAGAAGAATTTGAAGGAATGGTGGCTTCGCTTGGAAATCAGGAAAAGAAGAAAATTCGTCTTGTCCCGATGTGGACAAAAATTGCAGCAGTGGTGGTATTCGCATTTGGTTCGTATTGGCTGGGATTTCAGGTTGGTTCACACAAAGGCGAAGTCGTTCAAAACCAACTGACCTCAGAACTTTCGACTCAAAAGCAGCAGGTTTTACTGGCCAGTTTGCGCGAGTACACCGGGCCACAGAAAATCGATGCGGTTTACAGCATCAGCACTACCGGAAATGTTAGCCCTGAATTGATTGATGCTTTGGTTAACACCATGAACACCGATAAAAATGCAAATGTACGTTTGGCGGCCATTTCAGCCCTTTCAGAAATGATGGATAAAAATCAGAAGGTCAAAACTGAACTCATCAAATCGCTCACTGTTCAGGAAAATCCGCTGTTGCAAATATCACTGATTCAGGTTTTGACTGAAAAGGGTGTAAAAGAGGCCAAACATCAGATTGAAAACATTACAAATAATGAGAAAACCGATGAAAGCGTAAAAGCTTATGCAAAGGATATGATGAAAATTATCATATAAAATCAGGAAGCGATGAAATAGCCGGCGCGACTCGCAACCCTGATCAATTAAAACAAAATTAGCAGGAGTGACCGTTATGTAGTTCAATTTGTATTAAAAGTGTCATTAAGTGGTCATTTGGTAGTCATTAAATTGTCAAAAACAATGAATGACAAAAAATGACAAAGCTCTAACATAGGAAGCTTCTGTTGAAAGAATTTACAAACATTTAAAAATTTTAAATTATTAGCCATGAAAAGAATTGCAATCATATTTACAGCACTTATTTTTCCCGTTTTACTGATGGGGCAGACCAAAAAATTTGAGTACACTCCAAAGGTGAAAAACAAGATTGAAATTGCCAATTTACTCGGAGAAATCTCATTGCAGAACTCCACTGGCAATGCAATCGTAATCGAATCTGATTTCAACATGGAACGCCCGGACCGCGCAGCAGGCCTCAAATTATTGGGCGCCATGGAAGACAATACCGATCTCGGAGTGAATGTCAGCGAAGAAAACGGAGTGGTCAGCATTCAGGGAGCAACCCGGCAGGTGCGCGACTACAAGTACAAAATTCTTGTTCCAACCGGAATGGCAGTTAACCTCGACTACGGAAGTCCTTTTGCCAAAGAGGATGTAACCGTCGATTCGTTTACTGGAAGTCTCGAGATCAAAACACTCAGCGCGAATGTAAAGATTACCAAATCGTCGGGTCCGTTTACGGTTAATTCCATCAGCGGCGATGTTGAAGTTGTTTTCGACAAGATTAACCAGAGCGAGCCAACTTCATTGGCAACCGTAAGCGGATTGGTTGACGTTACCCTTTCTGGTTCGGATAAGGCCAATATCGAAATCAGCACCATCAACGGGAATGTGTTTAATAACCTTGACCTTAAAAGCAATTCTAAACCGGTTGAAAAAGATAAGCTTGCCTATGGAATGGATGCTCTACGGATGCAAGGCGGAAATTCGTACATCCTGAACGGCGGTGGCCAGAAAGTATATCTGAAAAGCATTTCAGGAAACATTTACCTGCGTAAACGTTAAATTTCCCGATCATGAAAAAGAATATTTTAACCGCTATTTTGATAGTGGCCTCAATCGTCACATCCTTTTCTCAAAAAGTGATTACTAAAAAGCTCGATGTTCAGGGCAAGAAAGTGGAGATGAAATTCGATTTTGCCGACAGCATCCGCATTGAAGCATGGAATAAAAACACCGTTGAACTGGAGGTTTCGGTGAATATCGAGAATAACCGCTTTAACGAATACTACAAATTGAACGAAAACAGTTTCTCTGGCGATATTGATTGGGTTGAGAAAATCGATTTCGAGGCGATAAAAAAGATAAAAGGCACTGGTAATAACTGCAATTTCGATAAAATGATTCGTTACAAACTGAAAGTGCCGGCCAACCTCGAATTTAGCCTGAAAACCATAGCGGGACAAATCATTCTGGAAGGCTCGCTGGGCAAAATGTCGGTCAATTCAATCAGCGGCTTTATCGATTATGCTGTTCCGGCAAGCATGAAAGCCCGGATCAACCTTTCAACAGTAACCGGCGATGTGTATTCGAACCTGACGTTTGACAAAAGCGGTTCGAAAGAAATGTCGTGGGTAGGAACCAAACGCGATTTGACACTCAACAGCGGCAGTCTGCCAATCAAACTGGAGACCGTGAGTGGCAATATTTACCTACGGAAAGCGAAGCAATTGAATTGAGAATTATTTTAACGTCAGCTATTTATTAAAAGTGCGAAAGCCATTTCGGAAACGGGATGGTTTTTGGTTTGGAATTTTGTGAATCAAAACTGAAACGGATTCATTTCCAAATTCCTGAAATCAGATGTGCGATTTCTTCAGGTTTTTATTTTACTTTTAAATTCTAAACCAACCTGAAGCCATGAAACTTAAGATTCTTATTTTCCTGCTTGCCTGTTTTGCATTTAAACCTGCAGAGGCCAAACTTATTCCGACGCAACTTACCTGTGAATATCTTAAAAATTTGCCTTTGGTTGATGTTCCTCATCCACGATTGGCCTGGATAAATATTGCAGAATCCGGAGAACGCGGGCAACAGCAAACGGCCTTTCAGATCAGGGTGGCTACTTCAGCCAGCACACTCGAAAATCCTGATATGTGGGATAGTGGTAAGGTAAAATCTGATCAATCGACACGTGTTGAGTACAATGGAAAAACCTTGATGTCGCGGCAGGAATGTTGGTGGCAGGTGCGGGTTTGGGATCGCAATAACAAAGTTTCGGAATGGAGCGAACCTGTCATGTGGCGGATGGGGCTGCTTCAGGCAACTGACTGGAAAGCGGAGTGGATTGGCGCTCCATGGCAGGGCGAGGAAGCCTTGTCGAAACAGGGAAATACCAATACAACATTGGCTCAGTTACCCCCGCCAGCTCCCCTGTTCAGGAAAGAATTTGTTATTCAGAAGAAGATCGCCAAGGCTGTTGCGTTTGTAACCGGATTGGGGTATTTTGAGCTTTATGTGAATGGCGAAAAAGTTGGCGATGATGTATTGGTGCCCAACCAGACCAATTACGGCAAGCGCCCCGGATTAATTGATGCCGGCTTGCCTTTGAAAGACGATTTCCGTGAATACCGCGTCATGTACCTGGCTTATGATGTTACCAAAATGCTCCGGAATGGTACGAATGTAGTTGGCAGTATTTTGGGGAATGGATTTTATAATCCGTCAAAATCGTGGGCCGAAGGGTATGGTTCTCCCCGATTTTTAGGGCAGATCCACATCGCATACACCGACGGAACTGAAGATGTAATTTTGAGCGATCAAACCTGGAAGGCTTCCAAAAGTGCAATCCTGATGGACATGGTGTACTACGGTGAACATTACGATGCCCGTTTGGAACAACCCAGCTGGTGTTCTCCCGGATTCGATGACTCGAAGTGGGAACCTGTTGCCAAACGCAAAGCTCCGGAAGGGAAACTGGTTACACAAACTTCAGAACCCGATAAAGTCACACTCCGTATTCCGCCACGTTCCATCGAAAAAACGGCAGAAGGAAATTATAAAGTCGACTTTGGTGTGGAGATTTCCGGAAGGCTTCGGCTAAATGATATTTCTGGTCCGGCAGGTCAGAAAATAGAAATTAAATACCTGTGTAACACGTATTCAGGCGATAATTCATACATCTGTAAAGGTGGCGGTTCAGAGTCGTATGCCTCGCGTTTTAACTGGTTTGTATTTAGCGCTGTTGAAATTACCAACTGGCCCGGCGAATTAAAGCCCGAGAACCTGTCCGCTGAAGCGGTGAATACATCCATTGAAGAATCGGCAAAATTCGAGACTTCCAACTCTTTGTTTAACGACATCAACAAAGCATGGAAACGGAGTCAATTGGACAACATGCACGGAGGGATTGCAAGTGATTGTCCGCATCGCGAACGTTCGGGCTACACTGGCGACGGACAAGTGGCGTGCGTTACCATGATGCACAATTTCGACGCAAAGTCATTCTACTTTAAATGGATAAAAGACATTCTTGGCGCGCAGAATGTTGAAACCGGATATGTACCCAACGGGGCTCCCTGGCAACCCGGATGTGGCGGTGGCGTGGCCTGGGGAGCCGCAATAGCCATTATGCCCTGGGAATTTTACCTTCATTACGGCGATTTAGATATGTTGGCGGATAACTATGAAGGGATGAAAGGATACATCCGGTATATGCAGTCGTGGGTCGGTCTGGATGGCACTATGTTTTCGCAACGCCCCGGTAAAGATGGCAAGCCGCTGCAATGGTTCAATTTGGGAGAATGGTCTGCTCCGGGAAAAACAGTTCCCGATAATATGGTCCACACGTTTTATTTCTGGCGGTGTGCCGATCTGACTGCAAAAACTGCACGGGCGATGCATAAAACCGACGAAGCCAACCAATATGCTGAACTTGCCGAACGGACAAGGGAGGCTTTTCATAAGAAATTCTACGACGAGAAAAATGGTACCTATGGAAGTGGTGGTGGAAATATTTTTGCCCTGAAAATGGGAGTTCCTGCCGAACAGTATTTCAAAGTGGTTTCAGCGTTGAGAGCGGATATCAAAGCAAACGATGGCCATTTGGATACCGGTATTTTTGGAACCCAGTTTTTCTTTGAGGTACTCTCGGAAAATGGAATGCACGATTTGGCTTATGAAGCCTTAAACAAACGGACAATGCCGAGCTTCGGTTACGGACTTGCACAAGGCGCCACAACCACCTGGGAACAGTGGAACGGTGAAAACTCGCAAAACCACCCCATGTTTGGTGGTGGTTTGGTTTGGTTTTACCGGAAACTTGCAGGTATGAATACCGACCCTGATCAGCCCGGTTACCGACACATCATTTTTAAACCGCAACCTGTTGCAGATCTTCAATACGTTACTTATTCGACAAACACATCGTATGGTGAAGCCGGTATTAACTGGAAAAATAAAGATGGCAAATTTCTGATGGATATTGCGGTGCCGGTTGGCAGCAAAGCAACCGTTTTTGTTCCTTCCGGAGATATCAAAAGTTTGAAAGAAAGCAGCCATCCGATCAAACAATCAAAAGGCGTGCATCTTGCTTCTACCGGAAAGGATACCATTGTACTTGATGTGGAATCGGGAAAATATCAGTTCGAGGTCAACAAATAACTAACTCCGTTGATCGAAGCGTCATGATGAATTTGTTTCGGCATCTAAATAGATGGAATAAGATATTATCAAATTTATTGACGATTTTATTTATTTCAGAATATTGGCCTTTGCGTTGGTTTTAGCCAACGGACATCTGATTTTGTAAAATAGTTTCTTTTAATTACCTGAAATATCTTTGTTTATCATTATTTTTAGTAGTCAATAAACTCAGAACCTGACCTTATGGATTTTTTTGAACTGCGTGGGAAATTGATCATCACGGAAAGAAAAATCAATGATATCAATACCATCATATCAAAAATGGAAACTCGACTAAATGCGTTGAATGCCCGAATCACAAAAATGGATAATGGAGTAACTTTCTCCAGATCAAAATTGCATTCCAAATTAGGCACTCTAATTACAAGGTACGAATCGCTTGGATTTATGAGGGAAGGGAAAGTTGACTTCTTCAAAGAAAGCCATTCTCTTAAAATTAGTTGGACAGTTAAACTTGACAGTCTTTATTTTTTTAGTTTATGTTGTTCTATAGTTGCGGCAACATTGATAAGCTTATATGAGAATACTGAATTGGTTATCACGGTAAGCATTGGAATCCTATTTTTTCTGATGTTTGTCTTCATAGGAATAGTGTTTATCAAAGCTCAATTGAATGATTTGATAAATTCGAGTGTTTATTGGAACTATTATTAGTTTCAGAATGTCCGTCAGCTAAAGCAGACGGCAAAGGATATTATCTCATTGATGATTCACACCATTATATCAGGGCAGTAATCCTTTGCCGTTCACTTTAGTGAACGGACATAAGCCAATCAAGCTTATTTCACCTCCACTTCTTTCCCCATCTCCGATCTTCCGGTTTCTCCCAACGCTTCAATCGAAAAATAATAAGTCGTGCCTTTATCCAGTCCACGGAAGTTATAGCTGGTTTCGCCGTTTACGGTAATGCAGTTGTATTGTTTACCTGGCGCAACGCCGTACCAAATGTTATAGCCATACGCGCGGGCTGAGGAGCTCCAACTGATTTGAGCATTGCGCGGATCGGCTGCAGAGCGGTTCACCTTAAAATTGCTGACTTGCGCTGGTTTTTCGCCTTTGGCAAATCCAAATACCCTGAAATCGCTGATGGCAAACGAGCCGGTAGGCATGTGTATGTTTTCGATTTTCAGGAAACGTGTGTTGACAGGCTTCTGCAGTTCCACATAGTCGTGCGGCACATCGCGGTCGTTATCGCTTTTATCCACCAATAGCGTCCAGTTTTGGCCGTCAACCGATTGGGATATGCGGTACTGGTGGTACAAATCCATCGCCTTGTTGTGCTGAAAAGCCTTGTGGTCGTAATAATTGATTTGCAAAGCATGAACTTCTTTCACTTCGCCCAAATCCATTTGCAGCCATTCACCCGGATTGCCGGTTTTGGCTGCCCAATAAGTCCGCATGTTTTCGTCCGATGCATTTTTGGCCACAAAATCGCCATCAGTAGAAGAAACGGTGACAGGTTTATGGTAGGAGAGGAGCATCCATCCGGAGAAAGTTCCGTTGCGGTGGTAGGTGGTTTGTGATGGCGTCAGGCAAGGGTAATCGCCGTATCCGGTTGAGGCGTACATCGTTCCATCTTCGTCGAACCCGGCAGGGTAAATGCCAATGCGCCGTTCGAATTTATATTTCAGAGATAACATGCAGGTAGCCACATGCCAGTAATTTCCGTTGTTATCAGCGAATGTTCCGCCATGACCAGCCCCTTGTACAAAACCGCCGGGCTTGTACGAAAATGGATTGTGCTTTTGGTAGGTGAACGGCCCCAGCGGGTTGTCTGCTACATAAACGCCATCAGCATACACCTTAAATTCGGTTCCGGGAGCGCCATACTGGAAATAATATTTCCCGTTGTGTTTGTTCATAAAACTGCCTTCGGTAAAGGGCGCCAGCGTGGTGCTGTCGTCGTTATTCATGCCAAAACGTTCCCAGCCGTGTAGCTCGGGTTTCAGCATCGTTACGTCGATAATTTTGCTTTTCGGGTAAAAGTTGCTGCGGTTCAGCTCAACGGCTTTCAGCGGAAACTCGTTGCTCGATCCGTAATACATATACAAACGTTGGTCATCATCGAGGAAAAATCCCGGATCCCAGAATGGCAGCGAAACCGATTCGATTTTTCGTTTAAAGCGGCCGCTTTTCGGATCGGTACTATACCAAACAGGCAAACCGCGGTAAGTCGACCCGGTGTAAAACAGCGTGTCGCCGCTCACATAAGCCGCCGGTGCACACTGGTCATCGTCGGTTGGCGTACGCTGGAAACTGGCATACACAAATTCCCAATGGCTTAAATCTTTCGAAACATGAAATCCGCCCTGGTTGGTTGAGAATAGGAAATATTCGCCTTTGTAATTGACTAGCATCGGGTCGGCCGAAGAGCGGAATGACCCATTTGTCTTCACATTGTTGTTATACGGCTCGAAATTGTAGCTGATGTTTACTGGGTTGCAAAAGGTTTTCGGGTGATCATTTTTTGAATCGAACCATTCCGTTGCTCTGGCTTTTTCTGCTTTTACTGAAGTTGGTTTCTGCGGATTCAGCTTGATGTCGACTTTACTTCCGAGACCTTTTAGATTCACATATGACATTTCCATTCCGGGATAATACACCACCATGATTGTGTCGCTGTAATCGGGGATTCGGTACATCCCATTCGAATCGGTATTGTCGTGTGCAGGACTGTATTGGTACATGACTGTTGCACCTTCGAGCGGTTTCCCATCGGGACCTGTGATTTGCCCCGTGCGGAATTTCTTCTTTTTTACCGTTATGGTATAATCACTTACCTGCCCCTTCACCACGATAACACTGTCTTCTTGTTCCTGAGCTTTTGCCTGAAAAACAAAAAGGATGGAATAAATTAAAAGAAGAAGAGTTAGGTTTTTCATCGCGGTTAATTTGAAAATGGGACAGGATGATAGAATTTGGAGACCGGAAATGGAAGATTTTTCGTTCTCCCTTTTCCGGTTTCCGTTCTTCTGGTTCTTATTTCAGTATAAAACCGGCTTCGAGCGTTTGAGCTGAACTGGTTCCAACAAATACTTTGAAATCACCTGGTTCGCTAACGAATTTCAGGTCGCTGTTATAGAAACGCAGGTCTTTTTCAGTCAAGGAGAACTCAATGGTGCGGGTTTCGCCTTTTTTCAGGAATACTTTCTGGAAACCTTTCAGTTCCTTTACCGGACGGGTTACGCTGCCAACCATGTCGCGGATATATAGTTGAACAACTTCGGCTCCATCGTAGTTTCCAGAGTTAGTCAGGTCAACCGAAACTTTAAGTTCGCCAGTAGCCGTCAGGCTTGAATCAGATAATTTCAGGTTTTTGTAATCGAAAGTGGTATAGCTCAAGCCGAATCCAAATGGGAACAACGGATCATTCGAAACGTCGAGGTAATTCGAACGGAATTTCGAGAACCATTTGCCTTCAGGAAGTGGTCGCCCGGTGTTTTTGTGGTTGTAATAAAGTGGAATCTGTCCAACATTCTGCGGGAACGTGGAGCTCAGTTTCCCTGATGGGTTGACTTTTCCCAACAACACGTCAGCTATCGCATCGCCGGCTTCAGTTCCTCCAAACCATACATTCAGGATAGCCGGAACATTGGCCTTTTCCCAATTGATGGTCAGTGGGCGGCCTGTAAACAAAACCATTACGACAGGTTTTCCGGTTGCAAGCAAAGCTTCCAGCAATTCTTTCTGGTTCTCCGGAAGACTGATATCCGATCGGCTGGCGCATTCGCCACTCATTTCGGCCGATTCGCCAACAGCGGCTATCACCACATCCGACTTGCGTGCTGCGGCGACGGCTTCAGCAATCATTTGTTTTTGTGAGCGGTTGTCCCATTTCGTCGGTTTGCCAAAGATGCTGATCCGCGCATCAAGTTGAGGATCGCCCACCACGTTGGTTCCTTTGGCGTAAATAATATTGGCTTCAGTTCCAACTGCATTTTTTAATCCATCGAGCAACGAAACCGATTTCGCGAAATCGCCAGCCACACTCCATGTTCCTGGCATGTTCTCGCGATTGTCAGCCAGTGGGCCAACCAATGCAATGGTTTTTTTATTCAGAAGTGGTAAAATCTGCTTATCGTTTTTCAACAAAACAAAAGTTTGAGCTGCAATTTCACGGGCAGCTTGTCGGTTTTCAGGAGTGAAAACTTCTGATTTCGCACGGTTTACATCGCAATATCGATATGGATCGTCGAACAAACCAAGTTTGTATTTGGCTTCCAGAATCCGCCGGCAAGCTTGATCAATTTCCTGCTGAGTTACTTTCCCTTCATCAAGCGATTCTTTCAAGGTACCAAGAAATCCGTCGGCTACCATATCCATATCGACACCGGCTTTTAGCGCCAAAGCAGATACTTCTTTCAGGTTACCCATACCATGATCAACCATTTCCAGAATACCGGTGTAATCAGTGACAACAAATCCGTTGAACCCCCATTGATTGTGCAACAAATCGGTTAACAGCCATTTATTCCCGGTTGCCGGAATACCATCAATTTCGTTAAACGATGCCATAACGCTGCCTGCCCCTGCATCGATAGCCGCTTTGTATGGAGGCAAATATTCGTTATACATGCGAATACGGCTCATATCGGTTGTGTTGTAATCGCGGCCTGCTTCAGCAGCTCCATACAAAGCAAAATGTTTGACACAGGCCAAGATGGTGTTGTTCTTCGTCAGGTCATCGCCTTGATAACCTTTTACCATGGCCTGTGCGATTTGTGAGCCCAGATAGGTATCTTCTCCTGAACCTTCGGAAACACGGCCCCAGCGTGGGTCGCGGGCAATGTCGACCATCGGTGAAAAGGTCCAGCAAATCCCGTCAGCACTGGCTTCCTGCGAAGCAATGCGAGCACTTTTCTCAATCAGAGACATGTCCCAGCTACACGACATACCGAGCGGAATCGGGAAAACAGTCTGGTAACCGTGAATCACATCCATCCCAAAAAGAAGTGGAATCTTCAGGCGGCTTTGTTCTACTGCGATTTGCTGTACGGCACGGATTTTTTCGGCTGATTTGATGTTGAAAAGTCCGCCGACCTTACCTTCTTTGATTTTTTCGGTAATGTTATTGTTGCTTCCTGCACCGGTAATAATGTCGCCGGAGGCAGGGAGGTTGAGCTGACCTAGTTTTTCTTCTAGGGTCATTTTACCCATCAGGTCGTCAATAAAGGCGGTCATTTTCTGGTCTCCGCCGGAGTTTGATTGCTGATTGCAAGACAATAATATAGCTGCCAAAACAGCAATCAAAATCAACAAGTTTGTTGGTTTTTTCATGTTTTATGGTTTAAATCTTGTTTTTATTGTGGTAAGTACAAATATGAACATTATCTCATTCTCGTCCAACACGAAATTATCTTTCTTCTACTTTTACTGATGACAAATTTGATTAAAATCCCATTGTAACTTTACTCCTGTTTTTAAGAGATCATTACCTTTGGGCAAAGCACTTTTATTCTAAAAACAGTTAATGTTTGATATGTTGATTTTAACTTCTGACTAAAAATGATAAAAACTGATGATTTCATAAACGAATTCTCCCTGATCTTTCCTGATCAGAAGCATTTGCAGCCATGGGAAATTACCGACAAACTGAAGGAAATTATTCAGAAACGTTTACTACAACTTGGCGACGACTATGAAATTAACGAAGGTGTTGCTGTTCACAAAACGGCGGTCGTTGAGAGCGGAGCTGTGTTGAAAAGCCCTGCTATTGTTGGCCCAAATTGTGTGGTTGGGGCAAATGCCTATTTCCGAGAAGGCGTTTATCTGGATCAATCGGTTAAAATAGGTCCTGGTTGCGAAATTAAAAACAGCATTATTTGTTCCGGAACGGCCATTGCCCATTTCAATTACATTGGAAACAGCATCATTGGGCGAAATGTGAATTTTGAAGCAGGCTCTATTGCAGCAAACCATTACAACGAAAGGGTTTCGAAGCGGATTTCCGTTTTGTACCAATCGGAAGTTATTGATACCGGGGTGGAAAAATTTGGATCTTTAGTAGGAGACCACTCTAAAATTGGGGCGAATGCCGTTTTATCGCCCGGAACAATCCTCGAAAAAAACAGCATTGTGAAAAGGCTCGAACTGGTTGAGCAATATAAAACGGAATAAGAATGGAAAGTATTGAAATTGAAAGAGTAACATTAGCTCATATTGAGCAACTGCAACAGATAGGCAGACAGACCTTCATTGAAACATTTTCGGAAATAAATACCGAAGAAAATATGACTAAATACCTGGATGAAAGTTTCAACATCAGCAGATTGACTACTGAAATTCAGAATATGAATTCAGAATTTTACTTTGCTCTCATTGATGCAAAAGTCGTAGGCTATTTAAAAATTAATCGTGGCGATGCTCAAACCGAGTTGAAAAACGACAACACGCTTGAACTAGAACGGATATATGTTTTGAACGAATTTCACGGGAAAAAAGTTGGGCAAGTTCTATTTAATAAAGCTTTTCAAATAGCAGAACAAAGCAAGGTTGACTATTTATGGCTTGGTGTTTGGGAAGAAAATCACAAAGCATTAAAATTTTATTCAAAAAATGGGTTTACAGCTTTCAATAAACACATGTTTGTATTAGGCGATAGTATTCAAACAGATATTATGATGAAACTTCAGATCTCTTAAATTGTATCTCATGATATTATAGTCTAAATGCGGCATTAACACTTATAATAATCCTTATTTAATCGGTTAATAAATCATGAATAAAGAAATCACCATCGCTTGCATAACTGATTTGCCCGAACTCGTGGTGTTGCTGAATGACCTGTTTACTCAGGATATTGAGTTTGTACCTGATTGGGAAAAGCAAAAGAACGGGCTTGAAGCCATAATAAACAATTCCGAAATTGGTGAAATCCTTGTGCTGAAAGGCGATGGCAAGATTTTAGGGATGGTTAGTTTGCTTTACAGCGTTAGCACTGCATTAGGCGGAAAAGTCGCCACTCTGGAGGACATGATTATTCATCAGGATTACCGCAAACAAGGACTGGGCAAGGAATTACTCGGTGAAGCCATCCGTTTTTCGAAAGAACGGAACTGCTTGCGATTAACCCTATTGACTGATTTTAATAATGATGCTGCAATTAGCTTCTACCAACAGTTTGAATTCAAAAAGTCGGATATGATACCGATGAGGTTGGTGTTCTGATTAGAGAATTTTACCTGTAAAAAAGCCGCCTCAATTCCCTTTGAGGCGGCTTTTCTTTACTGAGCGGGTGACTCAAAGTCACCCGCTCAGTCTTTGTTTGCAATCGGGTGTGTAAATTCAGGACTTGCCGGCAAAGAAAATTTACAATCTTGTTCAGAGTCAGACCTATCCTTTGCCGTTCACTTTAGTGAACGGATGCGATGCAAGAAACTACGGTTTACTACACGAAGCTTTCGCCTCCACCATTTTTGGGTTCGATTCGATAGCGGAGATAATCTTCAGCAATTGTTCACCCATGCCAATTTTGTAACCTGACGAGAACAGGTAGACATTTCCGGAGGCATCGCAGAACAACACCAGCGGTAATTTGTCTTTGAGTCCGGAGCCGTAGATGGCTGAAATGGCATTCAGTATTTGGTCATTTGGGTCAATACCACTTACTATTTTGGTGGGTAGTTGGTAGGTTTTCAAAACTGCGGCCTGTCCTGCTTTTTCGGCTGGCATAGCCACGACGAATTGTCCGCCCCACTTGTTGAATTGATCGACATAAGGTCCAAGATCGTTCAGAATGTGTTTCGAAGGTTCTTTATCCGGATCGAGAACCACCAGTACCGAATGCTTTCCGGCAACCAAGGACGATAAACTTAAAGCTTTTCCTTCTTTTTCAAGGTTCAACGCATCGAGATTCAACTTCCCGGAGGGTTTCAATTCGCCCGATTGCTTGCGCAACTCAACCGCAACCGTGGTCAATTTGCCCTTTTCAACAGAGAAAAAAGTCATGCTGCTCAGCACTGATCCGTCTTCCTGTCGATTTCCTGTCACCAGTGCGTATTGCCCAACTTCAAGTTCAATTGGTTTTTCCGAATTGGTCAATTTTCCACCTTCTGGAAATTCAAGGGTGTGGTAAAATCCATCTTTTAGGAATCCGATGGTGTAATGCAGGTAATATTGAGGAGTTACTGCATTGCCTTTTTCGGTCAATTTCAGCATTCCTTTTTCAGGTTGTGTTGTTGCGACAGTATCAAAACTTGTGCGTAGCCACTGTCCGTTTTTGTTGTACTCCGGAATCTGCGTTTCAGGATTCAGTCGGGCTGGAATGCCAAAAGTGCGGCAGGCTGCCACGAAGAAAATGTCGCGCGAAAGCGGATCGGCTACACGTAGCTTATACACACCAATCGGGCTAAGTGGCGCACGCGAATGTTTATTGGCGACTGTGTTCACCCGGATGTTTTCACGAATCCAGTTGGTTAACGCCGAAATATCGGTGCGCGATGATTGCGCCATTTCAGAACCAAACGAAGTGGCCAGAAAACTGCGCCACGGACTTAAATTTTCGAGGGCAATACGTGGAGACAAAACATAGCGCGTAAACAGTTCTTTGGAGGGCACCAGCTTTTGCAAGCCCAATTGAGCTGTTTGTGCCAGATGATCAGTCAGGATAGTTTCGGTAGCATCGCTGTAATCTTTGTCGGCCAGTTGGATGGCCAGTTCCAGAACGGTGCTTCGGTAGGATGCTGCATTCTTTTCGAGATAAGCCGAAATCTGATCCCAATTGCCATAGCTCAGTTTGATTAGCCGGGAAATGGTATCAATAGGGAGTTTCGTTTTGGCTGCAAATTCAGCAATCCAGACTGAGTCTTTAAATGTTTTCATGTACGCGTTGCGGATCGAATCTTCCTGAGTCAACCTTAAATTGTTGGCTTTTTTGGCTTCATCCGTTACGTTCATTTCTACTTTGGTGGCGTGTGGCGGAACCAAATCGAACGATTCAGATTTATGGGTTGGAATAGTTTGATCGAGAACCAGTTGGAGCGTATCTTTTTCAGGAACCGAAAACTTCTGGTAGGCAAACTTTCCATCTTTGGCCGCCCAAATTACAAGGTCGCCCATGCCGGTTGTCAGGCTGGCTTGTCCGTTGGTATTGGTAAATCCGCTGGCAATCGGGTAATATTCGGCATAATTGTACAACTGAAATTCAACTTTTGCGCTGTCGGCAGGCGATCCGTCGGCTTTCTTCACCGAAACGATTATCTTTTTGGTAGTAGCATAATTCGAACTCAAGTTCAGTTCTGAAAAGCGGTCTTCCGGAGTGAGCACTTCATCGGTTCCAAAATATTTGCCATAAGCACGGGTATGCACCAACATGATTCGCTTGGCGGGTTCGCTGAACCAACCCATGTCCAAATCGACATCAGGCTCACAGGCACCCAGGTAATGCCATTTGCCATCGATCCAAACTTCCACCCAGGCATGATTGTCGTCGGTATGTGCCCAACGCGGCGTATAAACCTGGCGGGCGGGAATTCCGGCAGTACGCATGGCAGTAACCGTGAAAGTTGATTCCTCGCCGCATCGTCCAAATGTTTTCTTAATGGTGCTCAATGGTGCACTGGTACGCGAATCGGTTCCACGGTAGTTCACTTTTTCGTGGCACCAATGATTGATTTCGAGCGCCGCATTCTTCATACTCAATCCTTTGATGCGCTTCGCAATTTCGTCGTACATCACTTCGCGGAAATTATCGAGGTTTTCGTTATTCACACGTAAAGGCAATACAAAGTGCATAAATTCTTCCTCCGGAATGGTCTTTCCCCAAGGCATCTCGGCGCGGGCTTTCAGGCTGAACCGCGCATTTTTCAGGAAGAATTCAGGTTGGTAATCGGCCAGATCGCTCAATGGCATATAGGCATACAAGAATTCTATGGCCTGTTTTTCATCCGGAGAAAGTGACTGGTTAAAAATGTCCCAGATGGGAATCATACTTTTTGAAGTCAGCTCTTTTTGAACGGCCAGCATTCGCTGGATATCGGCTTTGCGTTCAGGATTCTGTATTAGCTCTTGCTTTTTCGAACACGAAATGAGGAGAATAGAAATCAGTATAAAAAAAAGAACCTTTTGTGTCATGGAAATTCAGTTTAATGTTTCAGGTGATACAAAAGAAACAAAATTTCGGGTAAAATCAGGATTGAATTTCTTTCAATAGTTTGATTGCGTAATCGCGTAAGGGTTTATGTCGTTTCTTCCAGATCAAGTACCCAACGAAAAATCCGATGGCCAACAGGCCGATAAAGTAGGCATGGGCAATCAACAAGTTGGTGATTGCATGCTGACCGTTGAAGAAATCGTGCATAAATAGGGTCAATCCCAAATCCTCCAGAGCCAACGGAATCAGCAAAAATATCGAACGTCGCTGAAATATTTGGTATCGTTGGATAGCTTTGCTCAGCATTTGGGTGGTGGGCAATCCGTAGTCGACCGATTTGTATTCTTTGCTGTAATTTCTGAAAAACAGAGCGAATAGCACAAAAGCCAACATGACCACAAATCCGCCAATAGTTTCGGGCCATGGGGCTCCCATAATGCTTTTAACTACCAGAATGATGGCGTAAATTGTTACTACACCCCACATCACGCCTTGCATGGTGCGGGTTAGAGTCAGGTTTCGGTTGTCTTCGATCCGTAGATTGTGAATTAGCGTTTCGAGGGTTACGACTGATTTATTGTTGTTATTTGTTTCCATGACTGTTACGGGTTAATTGGTTACTGATTATTGAGCAGTTTACGTGCAAGTTCTTCCTTGATCCGATGAATTTTTACCTTGACATTGGGTTCGGTTAGACCAATGATATCGGCAATTTCTCGCATTGTGAGCCCTTCAAGTACCAGTGAAATTAAAGCTTTGTCGATTACCGACAGCAAATTCAACTGGTTTTGCAATTGTTCGAGGTTGGCTTCTTTTCGGAGTTTATCTTCCAGATCGTTGTCATCAAAAAGCATATTAAGGTTTTGCTGATCGGTGCTCACCTGCAGCTTCATAAACCGGAAGGCCTTACCGGTAAAGCTGAGCGACGTGTTCACTGCAATTCGGTAAATCCAGGTACTGATAGCCGATTCGCCGCGAAACCGATCGAGACTGTTCCAGATGTTCACCAGTATCTCCTGATACATATCTTTCTGATCTTCGGTGTTCGGATTGTAGTACCTGCAGATACGGGTTATCTTATCACCATTTTCAGCAATGATCTTTTTGAACTTTTCTTCTTTCGACTCCTTCATTTATTGCGTTTTGATCATTTAGTCAGCCCGTACAGTAATTGGTTACATTTTTCTTTTGCGAAAAATACAGGTTTTCACTTTATAGGAACTGAAAGTCATCTGGATTAAATAGCATCTTAACCAGTTTTAACACAACTTAAACAACCAAAGGTTCGCGAAAACGTTTAACAATCTGGTAAGTAGAATTTTTAATAGCAGAAATAAAATGAAAACAACAGAAAAAGACAATCTGGGAGTGAATCCCTGGATGGTCATCAACAAAAATATTGAGAAATATCTGAACCCTAGTGTTGGTAGAAGCATTTGGCAAATCGCAAACACTTTCATTCCATACATTGGATTGTGGATTTTAATTGTTTACAGCCTTTCGGTTTCGTATTGGCTAACTGCTTTCCTTATTCTGTTGGCAGCAGGTTTTTTAGTACGGCTTTTCATTATTTTCCACGATTGCGGACATGGATCGTATTTTAAGTCGCAAAAGCTCAATCGGACGGTAGGTATGTTTTTCGGAATACTGGCCTTTACGCCCTACGACAAATGGCATAACCAGCATATGAGGCATCACGGTTCGGTAGGAAATCTGGATAAACGTGGTGTTGGTGATGTGTGGACGCTGACCAAAGAGGAATATCTTGCGAGCAACAAATGGAACAGGCTTAAATACCGAATTTATCGTAATCCGTTAGTCATGTTTGGTATCGGTTCGCTTTATGTGTTTCTGATTCAAAACAGGTTGACGCAGAGTGGTATGACGCGAAAGGAAATCGTAAATGTATGGATAACGAATGCAGCTTTGGCCGTTCTCTTTATCGTTATGGGTTTGACGATCGGGTTCGGCACTTTTGTGATTATTCAGCTTTCGATTCTTTACATTGCAGCGATTTCCGGATTGTGGTTGTTCTACCTGCAACACCAGTACGAAGATGTTTCGTGGTTCAGGAACAAAGACTGGAATTACCGGACAGTTGCCTTGGAGGGCAGTTCATTCGTGAAGTTTCCGAAATTATTACAGTGGTTCTCCGGAAATATTGGGTTTCACCATATTCATCATCTGAATTCGCGTATCCCTAATTATTACCTCAGTAAATGCTACCGCGAGAACAAGATTTTCAAGGAAGTAAAGCCTGTTACCTTTTTGTTGGCTCTGAAGTCTTTACGACTCAGGCTGTGGGACGAGCAAATCCAAAAGATGGTGACTTTTAGTGGACGGCATTAAGGTTTAAGCCTTTTACCCAATGTTCTATTTATCTTTATCGGCTAAGATATTTTTCAAACGGCTGATCTCGAAGGTGCTAATTACAAAATGCGCCAATAGTCCGGCCATCAGGTAAAAATCGCCATTCGGATAATGTTGAAGTCGAAAAAAGGCTCCAACGAAAACAGAGATTCCAGAAACCAATAGCAGGTACTTCATTACTTTGTTCATCAACTTTGAGTTCATATTTTTGAGATTAGCTATTTTTCAATACAATTTCAGATTCATTCGTTATTCCTGAATTTTTATAGAATCGGCAGTTAGGGTTTCTTTTAATCCAACGTGGTATGGCGTGGGTTTAAAATTGAAGCGTTTTTCGAATTTACTGCTATCAAAAATATAATCCTTTTTATACTGATACATCATTTCCAGAATCTCTTTCATGATCGGGGTAAAATAGCCCAGAATCCATACCATATATCTGTTTACCAGCTGATAATTTGGTTTAATGCCAAGTTCGCTGGAAATTAACCAGGTCCATTGTGCCCCGGTAAAAGGCTCTGCTGCGGTTGGCAAATGCCACACCTGATTGTAGGCATCGGCAGTGTTTCCTAGCATTGCAGTAGCTTTCCCGGCATCAGGCGTGAAGGTGTACGAATGTTTCGAATTCACTGATCCTAAAAGGTTCGCTTTGCCCCCGATACTTAAGGGCTTGATGATGGTTTCGTTCAGCATACTGGAATTCTTAATTCCGGGGCCATAAAAATCTGCTGAACGGGCAATGAGTGCAGTCAGTTTTCCTGACTTTACTTCATCCATAATCATTTGGGCAACTTCAGCTCTTACCAGGCCTTTTTTGCTTGGTGGTTTGATGGGAGTTTCTTCGGTCATCCGATCCAGATATTTCGGGTCGTACATGTAAATGTTGTCGAAGAATACCAATTTGGCATTGAATTCTTTGCAGGCCGCAATTACATCGTTCATGAATTTTGGCCAAACTTCCTTCCATACTTTTGCACTATATGGAAACCCTACTGTTACATAAACAATTTCTGATCCTTCAACAGCCTTACGAACATCATCGGTATTCAGCAAATCAGCAGGCATCAATTCATCCGACTCATTCACTTTCTTCGGGTTTCGACTTACCAACCTTATTTTGCTGGTATAGGTTTTAAGCGCCTTTGCCAGTTCAACTCCTATTGCACCGCCTGATCCAAGTATCGTTTGCATACGTTTTCGTTTTTCGTAATTTGAATGACTCAAATAAGAAGTTCTAAACGAATCTAGAATTCGAATTTTTCCAGTTTGATTTCGGAGAAATTCTGAAGAACAACAATGTTTTTTACAAAATGTGCAGTTTTTTCGTGAGCAGCGAGCGCTTCACTGTCTTTCCATGTTTCGCAAATAAGCAATACATTGGGGCGGGTAGCACTTTCGTACACATCATACGCGATACAACCGTCTTCTTTTACCGAAAAAGCAGTCAGTTCTTTCGCAGCCTCCAATACTTTGGTGAGGTTTACACCTTCAACTGAGATAAATACATTTAATCGAATCATTATGCTATTTTAAATTTATATGGTTGTAAATGTAGGACTATTCTCCTGCCAGATGCAAGTATTGTTTGCATTCGTTGTTTGTTAAATCTTATCCAAAGATAAGAACCACAATAGACACATAGGTCACAATAGTCAAATTAATTTATTGTGTTGTATGCGACTATTGAGGTTCCAATGCAGTTGGTCAGACACAATTCTATTTTGCTACCTGGCTCACCTTGAGTGTTATAGCGTATTTTGACGGCAATGCTTTTGACAAGCTTTCAGGAACAGATATTTTGAATCCGTTACCATCGGCTTTCCATTTTAGGGAACTTCCTTTTTTGCCGAGTAGGCTGATTTTGGCACCCT
Organism: Prolixibacteraceae bacterium; assembly: GCA_028683385.1. Taxonomy (GTDB): domain Bacteria; phylum Bacteroidota; class Bacteroidia; order Bacteroidales; family Prolixibacteraceae; genus Aquipluma. The sequence goes on from JAQUIJ010000006.1 coordinate 263,312, forward strand.
TTTCAGGAGCGAAACCTTTAACTTCAATCTCTGACGGAATTTTTTCGTCTTCGTCGAGCAAGTAGATGATGTTTGCAGAACCATCTTTGCCACGGGTAAAACGTAATTTGCCATCGACGTAAGGTGCAATGGTGCGTGTGCTGTAAATGGCTTCACCGTTAATTTTTAGCCAGGCGCCAATCTCTTCCAAACGGTTATAAGCATCATCGTACCAGGTTCCATCGGGGCCGGGCCCAATATTCAGCAACAGATTTCCGCCTTTGGCCACAATATCGGTCAGCATGTGAATCACTTTTCGTGTTTCCATCATTTTGGCGTTGTACGAAAACGACCATCCGCCGCCCAAAATCATGCACGATTCCCATGGGTATGGCAACATTTTATCCGGAACCTGATTTTCAGGAGTCAGATAATTTTGATTTTTTCCTTCAACGGCGCGATCAACCACGATGCAATTGGGCTGTTTCGTGCGGATTTTATCAACCAGTTCATCCATTTTAATATCCTGATTGAGCATCTTTTTTACCGTAAATCCGGGAACTTCAGGCGCAACGCCTTTGTCAGGGTGTTTTTGTACCCAGCCGCCATCGAACCACATTAAGTCGATTTTTCCGTAGTTCGAGCAAATTCCCATGACCTGATTATGGGTGAAATTTACAAAGTTGTTCCAACGGTCGGGGTACTTTGCCGGATCATAATTGACATTGCGGTCGAGAGGTGGAAATTGCGGCCACCAGTAATCGTTGCTGTGCCAGTCGGGTTTCGAGAAATACGCGCCAATCCACAATCCTTCGTTGCGGAAAGCATTGAAAATTTCTTTGGTTACATCGGCTTTCGGGTTGGTGTGGAACGGACAATCCTGGCCTGTAATTTTGTAATCGGTGTATTTCGAGTCAAACATACAGAACCCGTCGTGGTGTTTGGTCGTAAAAACCACGTATTTCATCCCGGCATTTTTTGCCGCTTTCGCCCATTTTTCCGGATCAAACTTGGTTGGGTTGAAGGTTTTTCCGAGGTTTTCGTATTGTTTTTTGTAGTGAAAATAATCCTTCACCGTATCGGGTACGCACCAGTCTTCATCTTCGGGACAAATCGACCACGATTCGACAATTCCCCATTGGCTGTAAGGTCCCCAATGCATAAGCAGTCCGAACTTGATGTCTTGCCATTGATCAATTCGCTCACGAATTGCAGGATTTGGGTCAGGGAAATACGTTTGCCCTTCGTGTTGGGCGCTAACTTTCAGAACTGAAAGGAACAAAAAGATTAAAATGAGTCGGGTAGATTTCATGCTTTTTGATATTGATGTTAATATTTCATAAGGGTCAAAAATAGGATTTAGAAAATTAAAAGCATGAACTTTTTAAATATTTTAGTAAACATTGCTTGAGTTTTGTTAATTTATAATTATTAAAATTGAAATTTATCTTATCTTAGTCCCTCCTAAATAAAACAAATCTACAATGAAACAATTAATTACGGGAATCATGATTTTGTTGTGCGGTGCCTTCATCTGGAGTTGCAAGCCAAACAGAACTTTCACCGAAAGCGAAATTGCCCTAATTCCACAGGTTCAGAAAATGACCTTGGGAGAATCTTCATTTAAATTCAAGGAAAGCACAAAACTCGTTGTTGAGAGTGTTGATCAGGAAGTTATTGCCAGGCAGTTTGCGGGTTTGTTCGCAAAAGCAACAGGCTGGAATCTTCAGGTGGTCGTTGGTGGCAACGAAGGATCGAATCAGGTATATTTCAAGACCGAGCCTGTTATGGCGCCTGAAGGATACATTCTCGAAGTTCAGAAGGACCGGATTGAAATCAAGGCGGCAAAACCGGCTGGTTTCTTTTATGCCACTCAGACTTTGCGCCAGTTGCTTCCAGTAGAAATAGAAAGTGCCCAGAAGCAAAATAATATGGACTGGTTGGTTCCGGTTGTCAGCATTAACGATAGCCCGGCATTCAAATGGCGCGGTTTTATGCTCGATGTTGTCCGTCACTTTTTCCCGAAGGAGGATATTCTTCGAATGATCGACAACCTAGCCTTGCATAAAATAAATACCCTTCATTTGCATCTGGTTGATGATCAGGGATGGCGCATTGAAATCAAGAAATACCCCAAACTTACAGAAGTGGGAGCATGGCGCGTTAATCATGAGGATAAACCCTGGAACGTGCGTCCCAAGCAGCAAGCTGGCGAAAAGGCAACTTTTGGCGGATTCTATACCCAAGACGACATCAAAGAAATAGTGGCATATGCCCAGTCGCACTTTATTACCGTTGTACCCGAAATTGAGATGCCAGCTCACGTCACTTGTGCATTGGCTGCTTATCCGCAGTTTTCGTGTAAAGGCGGGCCGTTTACTGTTCCTCCTGGTGGGTTGTGGCCGATTACCGATATTTATTGCGCCGGAAATGATTCGACCTTCCTGTTTTTGCAGGATGTTTTGTCTGAAGTGATCGATTTGTTCCCATCGAAATACATTCATGTTGGTGGCGATGAGGCTACAAAAACTGAATGGGAAAAATGCCCGAAATGCAAAGCACGAATTAGAACTGAAGGATTGAAAAACGTTGGTGAACTGCAAAGCTATTTCATGAAACGAATGGAAAAGTTTGTCAATTCGAAAGGACGTACCCTTTTGGGTTGGGACGAAATTCTGGAAGGTGGTTTGCCTGCCGAAGCTACTGTGATGAGTTGGCGTGGAATGCAGGGTGGTATCGATGCCGCCAAACAAGGTCACGATGTAGTGATGACTCCCAATTCATACGTATATTTCGACTATTATCAGGGACCTAAAGATCAGGAACCTTTGGCTATTGGTGGTTATCTGCCGTTGAGTACTGTTTACACTTTTAATCCTGTGCCAAAAGAATTAAATGCTGAAGAAGCCAAACGCATTATCGGTGGTCAGGCCAATCTTTGGACAGAGTATGTTCCAACCTTTAAACATGTTGAATATATGACCTTTCCACGTATTGCTGCATTGGCTGAGGCTGTTTGGAGTTCGGGTGAAGTTCGGAACTGGGAGAGTTTTTCGCACCGGATTCAACTGTTTATGAAACGGTACGATCAGATGGGAATCAACTATTCGAAAAGTGCCTTCGCAGTTACAGCAAAGCCTGGTTTTGATCCGGTAAAAAAACAGTTGGCTGTTACCTTGAAAAGTGAGATGGCCGGGCTTGAAATTCACTATACCACCGATGGAAGTGAACCAACGAATTTGTCGCCAACTTATTCGGAACCAGTTTTACTCGATAAAACATCAACCTTGAAAGCAGTTACTTTTTCTGATGGCATTCCTGTTGGGAAATCGATGACCCAATCGTTTAACATGAACAAAGCGACCGTAAAACCGGTGAAATATTTGATTCCTTACAGCGAAAATTACCCGGGTTCGGGTGAATATACGCTGGTTAATGGTGTTCGTGGCAGTACCAGTCATTCTGACGGCGAATGGCAGGCCTGGGAAGGAAAGAACATGGAAGTGGTGATCGATTTGCAACAAGCAACAGAGATTCATACGATTTCAGTGGGTTCTCTTCAAAATATTGGTGCATGGATATTTCTTCCCCGGAAAATGGAATATTTTGTCTCGAATGATGGCGTAAATTTCAAAAAAGTAGCAGAGAAAATCAATGAAGCCGACCCGCTTTCAGGAGAAAATCAGTTGAAAGACTTTACCGTTGAATTTACTCCGGTGTCGGCCAATTTTGTGAAAGTAATCGCCTATAATCTGGGTAAAGCGCCTAAAGGTCACATGGGTGCCGGACAAAATGCATGGATGTTTATCGACGAAATAGCTGTAGAATAAAGGATTGTTGCCGATTCTGTAACACGAAATTTCTAAAAAAAACTTAGATAATGAAAAAGCCGTATTCTCATGAGAAAACGGCTTTTTCATTGCTATTTGGAGTTTATAAACCAGCCGAGGTATTTCTTCTTCTGCATTTGTAGTCTCTTACTAATTTAGGGAAAGTGATGAATCTGTCACAGAGTTAGGGTAATTTTGTTTTCTGGAAATAAAAACCCGCCTTCTCGTAAGAAAACGGGTTCGATTTATAGAGAGTAAGCAACCGATCCGCCTGAAGCGGCACTGAGGCTTACGAAAACCGCCCCAACAGTAGTTGGCGCGATTATGTTTTTGATTCAGAACAATCAGGGAACGTCATCCTGAACTTGTTTCGGGATCTGTCAGTTATAACGAGAGATCCTGAAACAAGTTCAGGATGACCAGCCCATGTTGTTATTTTATTTCCGAGCCATTTTTAACGGGTGCCGTCGGGGTTACAAATTTCAGCGAACCATCGGCATCCTGCGCCATCAGAATCATTCCCTGTGACTGGATTCCTTTCAGTTCTTTAGGTTCAAGGTTCACCAAAATGCTCACCTTTTGACCTATCACTTCTTCCGGACTGTAATATTCGGCAATGCCCGAAACGACTGTACGCTTATCGATTCCGGTATCGATGGTCAGTTTCAGCAATTTTTTGGTTTTAGGAACACGCTCGGCTTCCAGAATGGTTCCGGTGCGAATATCCATTTTATTGAAATCGTCGAACGTGCAGTTTTCTTTAGCCGGAGTAACTTGTGCATTGGCAACTTCGTTGGCTTTTTTCGTTGCCAGAAGTTTATTTACCTGTTTTTCGATTACCTCATCTTCAATCTTCTCGAACAACAATTCGGGAGTATTGGTTTGATGACCCGCAGGTAGCAGATCCGTGCGTCCCAGATTACTCCAGTTCAGTTCGTCCATATTCAGGAAAACCCGTAATTTATCCATGCTGAACGGAAGGAATGGCGCGAAAATGATAGTTAGGTTGGCGGTGATCTGCAAACACACGTTCATGATCGTTTCCACACGAGCCGGATCAGTTTTCACTACTTTCCATGGCTCGGCATCAGCCAGATATTTGTTACCCAAGCGAGCCAGATCCATGGCATATTTCAGGGCTTCTCGGAAACGGTATTGCGAAATGCTCTTTTCAACTTCAGCTTTAATGACTGAAATTTCGGCTAATGCAAGCCGATCGGTTTCGGCCAGCTCGCCGGCAGCCGGAACTTTTCCGTCGTAATATTTTTGAGTCAGAACCAGCGCGCGGTTGACAAAGTTGCCCAATACAGCCACCAATTCATTGTTATTGCGAGCCTGAAAATCTTTCCAGGTAAAATCGTTATCCTTGGTTTCAGGAGCATTGGCGGTAAGCACGTATTTCAGTACATCTTCTTTGCCCGGAAATTCATCCAGATATTCGTGCAACCAAACTGCCCAGTTGCGTGAAGTGGAAATTTTGTCGCCTTCCAGGTTCAGGAATTCATTGGCCGGAACGTTTTCAGGCAAAATGAATGAACCTTCGGCTTTCAGCATGGCCGGGAAAATAATGCAATGGAAAACAATATTGTCTTTCCCGATGAAATGCACCATTTTGGTTTCCGGATCCTTCCACCATTTTTCCCATTCAGGTGTTAATTCTTTGGTGGCCGAAATGTAACCAATTGGGGCATCGAACCATACATACAGCACTTTGCCTTCTGCTTCATCCAACGGAACTGGAACTCCCCAATTGAGGTCGCGGGTTACGGCGCGGGGCTGCAACCCACCGTCGATCCACGATTTGCATTGACCGTAAACATTCGATTTCCATTCTTTGTGGCCTTCCAAAATCCATTCTTTCAGCCAGCCTTCGTATTGTTCGAGTGGCAAATACCAGTGTTTGGTCGCTTTTAATTCCGGAGTGTTGCCACTGATCATCGATTTTGGGTTGATCAGTTCATTCGGACTAAGGGCACTTCCGCAGCTTTCGCATTGGTCGCCATAAGCACGCTCGAAACCGCATTTCGGGCAAGTTCCGGTGATGTAGCGGTCGGCCAGAAACTGCTTGTTTTCTGCGTCGTAATATTGCTCCGAGGTTTTTTCGATGAATTTTCCACTTTTGTAAAGCTTGGTGAAAAAAGCGGATGCAGTTTGATGATGAACCGGTGAACTTGTGCGTGAATAAATGTCGAACGAAATTCCGAATCGCTCAAACGAGTCTTTAATCATGCCGTGGTATTTGTCCACGATATCCTGAGGAGTAACTCCTTCATTCTTGGCTTTCAGGGTAATTGGAACACCATGTTCGTCTGATCCGCCGATAAATGCCACTTCTTCGCCATTCATACGGAGGTAACGGGCATAAATATCAGCAGGAACATACACACCTGCAAGGTGTCCGATGTGAACCGGTCCGTTGGCATATGGCAACGCCGAAGTAATGAGGGTACGTTTAAAGTCAGTCATTGTACAATGATTTTATTGAGGGTGACAAAGATAGTTGATTTTTTGTGCCGAAAGAAAAAGTTGGTAGCCACAGTCGACAGTATTCAGAATAAAAAACAATCAGGAAACAATTTATTTCTCATCATTTGATTTGTATTCAAAAAACTCATCGGTTGATTGTATTCGTATTTGTCCGCTTCCACCGGAAGGTGCCCAGCCAAAAGCTGAAGGCCCAGACTGACCTGATGATCCGCTGCGCCCGCTTGGGTTCCCAGCACCACCTGATCCACCTGATCCGCCAAATCCGCCTGAGCCATTCATTCCACCCGATCCGCCTTCGCTGCGGGTAGTAATTAAATGACTATAGGGCATCGCATCGCGTGTAAAATGCAAGGTAATATTTCCGCCATAACCACCGGGTCCTCCCATTCCACCAGGTCCACCCCATCCGCCATCGCCGCCATCTTCGCCCGGGCCTTGATGCACCACTTCTACAACAACATCAACCACCTCATCCACATATTCGGTTTCAGTTGTTTCTACTTCCACTTCAACATCATATTCTTTTCCATCGGCATCTTTCCGTTTGTGTATTTCTTTTCGGATGACCTTTTTCGTCACTGGTTTTTTTACGGTTTGTTTTTCGATGTGTTTTTCAATCCATTTTTCTCCTTCACGTCCATTTCCACCCGAACCGCCATTTCCGCCACTACCGCCATTTCCGCCCGAACCACCAAAAGAACTAACGTCCAGACTTCCTCCATCAGGATTGATCAGGTAACGGTATTCTTTGTTGGTAAAAAGATTTTGAGCATATACATACAGCAAGTCAGTATTCAAAACCGAATCGCGGTAAAGATCAACCCAAACGCCAATGTCAGGCCCATCGTCACCAAATTCGCCATTTTGACCATTTTGACCATCGGAGCCATTGCCTCCCTGATAGCCTGGACTTCCCGAAGAACCGGAGAATCCGGGGATGCCTGAACTTCCGTTAAAGTGTAGGTCGTAAGCATGTTTGTAATCAAGTTGAACTGAAAATGTATCGGCAACCGATGTGTTTCGTAACGAGTTGATAATTAGATTGGCATGGTGATTTTCTATTTTCATAAAATCAGGATCAATGGTAAATTTCCCATTCTTCCAATACCCACCTTTTCCTGAAAAAAGAAAGTTTCCGGACTCTTTGTTGTTTCTCCAATCATCGCAAACCCGAACAATTCCATTGTTAAATTCCGAAATTACTTCGCCGGGAATCTGGCTTCCGGGAGATTTATCGTAGTTGCCGGTTGGTCGGTATGCAATTTTTGTTTCGTAATTAAGAGGAAGCAATAATTCTTTAACCAGGTCTGGTTGTTTTCGCGGATATGCTTTAATGTCAATGTATTTCCCTTTCGACGGAATGAGTTCTTCATTAACGGAAATCCTACCCGAAAAATCGGTTCCGCCAATAACATCAACTTTATATTTCCACCACCAGACTGAGCCTCCCAATATGCCTGTCGTTTTTTTAATTTTTCCGTTTCTATAGTAGGAGATAATCCCGATTTTAAACGATTCGCCTGGAAGAACCAATTGCTGTTTGTCGAAAGCAATCTGAATAGAATCAACTTTTTGAGAAGAGGGTAGGGCCAATGCAGTCATTTTTGTTCCTGAAAGCAGGAAAACAACCAATGCTATTGTGAGAAGGTGATATCGTTTCATATCGTAAGAAGATTAGACCATAAGCAATGCTATGCTAAATGGCAAAAACCGTTCCGTTTTTATGCTTACTAAAGGCAATGGTTACCATTTTTTATCTTCGGGTTATAATTTCTTCTGCTGTAAAGAATATGTTTACTATTTCTCAGAAAGAATACACGATTGCAGTTTTAAAACATGGAATAACTATCAAATCGTTGCAATTTATCCTTGAAAACCTAAAAAATATCGCTAGTTTTACTCGCTTTTTTAAAGAAGATATGTACAAGTCGCCTTTATACGGAAAAGAATGGAACTGGCGTAACATTAAAATGGAAACGCGAGAACTAAATATTGATTTGCGGTTGTAAAAACCGGGGAAAGGGATTTTCTGCGCATATGCAGGAAGTCCCTTTCCTGTTTTTAAATTGAAAATCTAAAGAATAATTAATAAACTACTAATCAAAAAATCAAAATCATGGCCAGACAAAAGAAAATCTACCTCGATGAATCGGAAATGCCCAAGCAGTGGTATAACCTTGCACCCGATTTAATCACCCCACTTAATCCACCACTTGGACCAGGTGGAATTACTGTTACTCCTGAAATGTTGGCTCCTGTTTTCCCGATGAACCTGATTGAGCAGGAAGTTTCGCAGGAACGCTGGATCGACATCCCGGAAGAAGTGCGGCAGATTTTATTCCAGTGGAGACCAAGTCCGCTGATTCGCGCTTATGAGCTGGAAGCCGCTTTGGGAACTCCAGCTAAAATCTATTACAAAAATGAAGGCGTTTCACCCGCCGGAAGTCACAAACCCAATACTGCAATCCCTCAAGCCTGGTACAACAAACAATTTGGGATAAAAAAACTAACCACCGAAACTGGCGCAGGACAATGGGGCTCGGCTCTTTCATACGCCTGTGCCCAGATTGGCGGCATCGAATGTAAAGTTTACATGGTTCGCGTCAGTTTCGACCAGAAACCTTTCCGTAAAATTCTGATGCAAACATGGGGTGGGAAATGCGTGGCCAGTCCAAGCATGGAAACACAAGCTGGTCGTGACGTACTTGCTGAATATCCTGATACTCCGGGAAGTTTGGGAATTGCTATTTCAGAAGCAGTTGAAGAAGCCGTGAGCGATCCAACCGGAAAAACCCGTTATGCCTTGGGTTCGGTATTGAACCACGTCATGTTGCACCAAACCATTATTGGTCAGGAAGCTAAAAAGCAGTTGGCGAAAGTTGGCATCAAAAAACCGGATATTGTAATTGGCTGCTGCGGAGGTGGAAGTAATTTCGCTGGAATTTCCTTCCCGTTCATGTACGATAAAGTGAACGGAGCCGACATCCAGATTATTGGTGCTGAACCATTCTCTTGCCCAACATTGACCAAAGCGCCATTTATTTACGATCATGGCGATGTGGCAAAAATGACTCCGTTGCTGGCCATGAACAGCCTTGGACACAATTTTATTCCGGCTCCAATTCATGCCGGTGGTTTGCGTTATCACGGGATGGCGCCACTTGTAAGCGCTGCCTTGCGCGACGGATTAATGGACGCAGTTGCGATTCACCAAAGTGAATGTTTTGAAGCTGGCTTATTGTTCCTGAGAACTGAAGGAATTATTCCCGCTCCTGAAACCACTCATGCCATTGCTGCCACCATTCGCGAAGCCTTGAAAGCCAAAGAAGAGGGCAAAGAAAAAGTAATCCTTTTCAATTTCAGCGGACACGGTTTGATGGATTTGGTTGGTTACGACAAATACATGACCGGTCAGTTGCACGACTATGAATATCCGGAACATGAAATTGAAGCTAATCTGGCTAAATTGGTAGGTTATCCAATGCCGAAATAGCGACAAATAAAAAAAGTAAAAAGGCAAAAGGAGGTTCGAATGAGCCTCCTTTTGTATGATAACAGGATGTTAGTCCTATTCATTTTTGTTTGTATTAATGCCCAACAGTGGGTATAAAGGGCAAAATCTGAATACGGCAGTTGCAAAAAGAGCAACTCCAATGAGTCCCCAGTAACTTTCAAAAATAACACCTCCTATAGCAATCCCGATCCCGGCGACCAGGCGGAGCGTACGGTCAATCGATCCAACGTTCATTTTCATAGTTAAACGATTTAAAGGTTTAGCGATGATACGTTACTGGTTACGAGTTGTTCAGAATTCTTTTAGCAAAAATAAAAGGCGGGAAATAAACTTGGAGAATCCTCTCCAGCATCGAAAAGAATAAAAATTCTATTCTTTCTTTGCTACATTAGTGTTCTGAAGACTTTTCTATTACTCCTTTTGCTTCAGTCCAATAGATGTCATCTTGTTTGTAAATAAATACAAATTTGCCATCAGGTGAAACATCAAAAGAATCTTCATCTCCTGAAGTATTAAACCTATTTCCAGGACTGACCGGTAATGACCAGGAGTTATCTTCTTTTTTATAAGAAATAAAAACGTCATATCCTCCTTTGCCATTTTGGTCGGTTGAGGAAGTGATTATGTACTTTTCATCGGGATCGACAAACGGATCGGTAACACTGCTTTTAATGTCAAATGACAGACTAATCTTAACAGGATCAGCATAAGATCCATCCGTATATTCTGACTTATAGATGCTTCCGAACTGCGTTTTAGCATCCCAGCAACAAAAAGATATGGAACCATTTTTGGCAACAGTCGGATGGAATTCCCAAATGTTCGGGTCGGTAATATTGATTATCTTCTGTGGATGTCCCCACTGGGCTCCAACCCTCTCCATTCGCCAAATGCAGTATTGCTTGATGTCAGTTTCTCCTTTGCTTGATGAAAAGAATAAATACTTCCCGTCGGGTGAAAATGCGGGCTCGCATGCAAAACAATCCATACAGAAGTCAGCCACTTGCGGCTCGCCCCAACGATTGTTTATCTTTTTAACCTGTATTATTTTACTTTCAGGCCAACTTTTCCCTCCGGAAAAGAAAACTTCATCTCCGGTAGGTGAAATTGCCAAGGATTTTTCTTTGACATTTTTGAGTGATACAATATTAGGTGCGAATAGTTTTATTGAGTCTCCCGGGCTCGAAAGTCCAAAATAATCGAAATCAAAATATTGAGCAAACGTTGTGACTGATAACGATAAAAGAAATGCGATTGTAACTACACCTTTCATAACAATTGATATTTTATGACTTTTAAAATACTTAGGTAATTTCACTTCAATTCTGGTTTTGTTAGCGACCAGTGTGTTTGGCAAATTTTCCACGTTCCATCGGCTTCGAGGCGGTAAACTTCGGTGCAGTTCCATTTGTGCAATTTTTCGCCTTCCTGCGATCTAAAGTTAAAAGTCAGAACGGCCATTTTTTCAGTTGCCTGAACCAGCGGGTCGAGCATTTCAAAATGGTCGGCGTTTACCTGTCCTTTTAGCGGCAGGTACAGCTTGGTTAATTCTTCAAGGCCATTTATTCTTTTTTCCAGAAAAGGATCAAAATACACCACATCGGATGCCGATATTTCGAGGAACCCGGTTGGGTCGCCCTTACACCAGCGATAGAGTGCAGCTTTTTCGAGGCCAAGAATTGTTGATTGAATCAGGGGTTTTTCTTGTGCGTTTGTCATGGCAGCAAAAATTAAGAATAAGATTATAAAAGATTGTCTCATCGTGTTGATGATTGATTGTCAGGACAAAACTACAGCCAATACTTTTCTTCGAATAACATAAAACGGGGAGAAAACAGGACTTTTCAGGACAAATGCCGCTTCCTGAAAGCAAGAGGCGAAAAACCGGTTTCGTTTCGGAACAGGCGGATGAAATAAGACGAGTCGCTGAATCCAAGTTTCCAGGCAATTTCCGACACAGGTAATTCGCAAGACAACATCAATCGTTTGGCTTCAGTCATCAGCCGGTTAGTTAGGTATTGCTTAGCCGAAATACCCGATTCATTTTTTACAAGGTCGTTCAAATATCCGGAAGTAATACATAGTTTGGAGGAATAGAACGAAACTGTATGCTCATCGCAAAAATGAGTTTCGACCAACTGCCTAAACTGTGTGGCTTTAACATTTTGTGGTCTGTCGGTCAACTGATAAAAGGATCGATAGGCGTTATTCAGCCAAGCCAGAATGTGGTACAGTAGCGCCCGAAGCAAATGCGTTTCCTTACTTTCCGAAATTTCCTGTTCGATCTGCAACATGATGCTGAAGATGTACTTCCCCTGTTCTTCTGTAAGCGACAACTGAGGTGGAGCCTGTTGGTTTATGAAAAAAGACAGCTTTTTTACAAACGAGGGATCGCTAAAGAAGTTGCATAAGAATTCTTCTTCAAAAATCAAGACAAGTCCATGAGGTATATTCGCCACTTTCCATTCCCTGATTTGCCCGGGAGCGGTAAAATAAAGGTGATTGGATGTTACCGGAAATTCATGCCGATCAAGGGCAAAACTTCCAGAACCTTCTTGAATAAAGGTAATATCGAAATAGGTCAGGCAATGTTTTGGCGTTCGACGAATGTAATTGCTTAGCGATTCGAGCCTGATAAGGTCGATCAGCAATTCGCTGCCGTACTTGTTTTTGCTGAACTGATATGTTTTGCAGTCAGTAACCTGTCTGTTCATTTCTTGATGACTGGCTCAGGTCTAAAATTCTTTCTCCAGAATTTCGGCGGCAGAACCAACCAGTTCGGAGCAGACCGTATTGAATAAATTCTTCTCGTTAGCAGCTACAGAACCTTCTGGTGTTGAAATATCGACTCCAAGCAGTTTTTTACATTTTAAAGAACCATGTTTGGCAATAAACAGTTCGTTGAACCTGCGAACGGCAGCTTTGGTTTCAGTTTTTATTTCCTGAATCGATTTCTCTTTGAAATTGGCTTTCATTCCCAAAACCATGTAAGCTCCGGTAACCGCGCCACAGGTTTCAGCCATGGCCATCCCTCCGCCAAATCCAAGAGCAATTCGCAATGCTGTAGTCCGGTCAAGTTTTAGGTCTTCGGCATGGCTTAAAAGCACCGACTGGGCGCAGTTCAAAGTCTTAAAGTTTTCGATGGCTAATTGTGATTTTTTCATGATTTGTAGTTTTTTTTGAAGCAATCAAAATTAGCATTTCTAACTTTCAAGTCCTATTCGATGCATCAATTGTTCCAAATCATCATTTTTAGTTAACCCCCAATTATTATTCATGCGGTATCCTTTCCCCTTTCAGCATAAATATTTAATTCTCACTCAATCATCAATCGTGATTTAATACAAAATAAAGTATATTTATACCGCGGTTAAATTTTAAAAGGCAGTTATCTCCAACTGCCTGGTGAAAGCGGAAAAGGGTCAGGTTCAGTATTTATAAACTAAAACAACCGTATGCTTAGTACAAATAGAACACTGACAAACAACAGGAGGCAAATGCCTCTTCAATTTAATTTGAGTGGCTACAATGGCGATATGAGATTCTTTCGGAATTTAGAAGCCGGGGACTATCTACATAAATGGAAACAATCCATTAATGATACAATTTGTTTTTTAGATAAGATTAGTTTTGGAGATTCTGAAAGTGATGTCAAAAAGATTCTTGGTGAACCATTCTTTATCTATCGAAATCGGCTGAGCGATATGCCTCATGCGGTTTATTCTTATGGCCTCAGATCAGGAAGCAACAAGCTAAAAGTTGAATTGCATTTCGTAGACAAGAGTTTTGTGCTTGGAGCAGTTTTCTATATGACTGAAAGTATTAACATTTCCGATCTCAATCATTATTTTAAAGAGACGTTTAAGCTCGAAACGTTTCATTTTAAACGTGATATAATTGTCGATCCTTCTGGTAATTTTCTTGAGTTTCATCACGATCCTAATTGCTTCATCATGACATTCTCTAAATTGAAGTGGATCAATTCAACCAGTCTGTTTCAGCATATGAATTGAAAAATAAAAACCCGAAGCAACAGCCCCGGGTTTTCAGTATTTAAGGATTAACTATTTTTATTCGCCTCTTACAGCAGCAACGCCAGGAAGTACTTGCCCTTCAAGGTATTCAAGTAATGCACCGCCAGCGGTTGAGATGTACGAAACTCCATCGGCAAAACCAAATTGGTTTACACACGAAACCGAGTCACCACCGCCAACTAATGAGAAAGCGCCTTTTGCAGTTGCTTTTACAATGGCTTCACCAACAGCAATAGAGCCAACAGCAAATTTTTCCATTTCGAAAACACCAACCGGACCATTCCAGAGAATTGTTCCTGAATTTTCGATCACATCTTTGAACATGGCTATACTGTTTGGACCAGCATCCAAACCTTGCCATCCTTCGGGAATAGCATTGGCTTCAGTAATCTGAGTATTTGCATCCGGAGCAAAAGCATCAGCAGCAACAACATCAGTAGCCATATAAATTTTTACTCCTTTTTCTGCAGCTTTTTTCTCAATAGCCAAAGCAGTATCAAGATATTCCAATTCGCAAATCGAGTTGCCAACTTCGCCGCCGTGAGCTTTTACAAAAGTATAAGTCATTCCACCGCCCAAAATCAGGTTGTCAACTTTGTCGAGCAGGTTTTCGATGATGGTAATTTTTGACGAAACTTTAGCGCCACCCATAATGGCAGTCAACGGACGCTGTGGGTTTTTCAATACTTTATCCAAACTGGCGACTTCACTTTCGATGAGGTAACCAAACATTTTATCGTTCGGGAAGAATTTAGCAATTACAGCAGTTGAAGCATGTGCGCGGTGAGCTGTTCCAAAAGCGTCGTTGATCCAGCAATCGCCGTTTGCAGCCAATTGTTCTGCAAAACCTTCGTCGCCCTTTTCTTCTTCTTTGTGGAAACGAAGATTTTCGAGTAACATGACTTCTCCTGGTTTTAAAGCTTTGGCCATGGCCTGAACTTCGGCTCCAATACAATCAGGAGCCATTTTTACTTCGCGGCCAAGGAGTTCGCTCAAATGAGAAACCAGGTGGCACATGGAGTATTTTGGGTTTGGTCCGTCTTTCGGGCGACCAAAATGCGACATGATAATAGGTGAACCACCTTCAGTAATTACTTTGTTAATGGTTTGTACTGCTGCGCGCATGCGTGTGTCGTCGGTAATCACGAAATTTTCGTCGAGTGGCACGTTAAAATCAACACGAATCAGTGCTTTCTTTCCGGCGAAATCATAAGTTTCAATAGTTTGCATATATGTTTATTTAGAGTTACAAAAAATCACTCCAAATATAAAAAATATATCAGAGCGATAAGGATTAGAAATCTTTTGGTTTCCTGAATTTAATGTTGACGTAAAGTATTTTGAAGCCTGAAGACAGAAGTGCGGAGTTGGGACAACTTCTCCCGGCTTAGCGAAGCAGTCGAAAGGAGCTTACGCCGCAGTGGATCTGATAAAAGCTCATTTTTTAGTGAGCAGGTGACTCTAGGTCACCTGCTCACTAACCAGGCAAAACTTGTTGAAATCTAAATTTCAGTCAAAAGGGGTTTTCCACACAGAATTGTTATTTTTGACACTCCTCAATAGATCCTTTATGTTTTTTAAAGAAGTTATCGGACAAAGCGCTATTAAACAACGACTCATTCAGTCGGTTAATGAAGAAAGGGTGAGCCATGCCCAACTGTTTGCAGGTCCTCCCGGAAGCGGAAAACTGGCACTCGCTATTGCATACGCTCAATTTGTGGCCTGCACCAACCGGCAGGCCGACGATTCGTGTGGTGAATGTCCGTCGTGCAAAAAGTACAAAAAGCTGATCCATCCCGATCTTCATTTTGTATTTCCGGTGATAAAAACGCCCAAATTTAAGGAGCCTGTTTCTGATAATTTTCTGGAAGAATGGCGGATCATGATCGCCAAAAATCCATATTTCAACAGCGACCAGTGGTTCGAATTTATTGGGGTTGAAAATGCCCAGGGCTTGATTTATTCGCATCAAAGCGAAGAAATTATCCGGAAACTCAACCTTAAATCGTACGAATCGGAATACAAGGTGATGATAATCTGGCTTCCGGAGAAAATGCACGTAGCCTGTGCCAACAAGCTGCTGAAGATGATTGAGGAACCACCGGTAAAAACCTTGTTTGTCCTGATTACCGAAAACGAAGAAGACATCATCAGCACCATCCGGTCGCGTTGCCAGCTCATTATCATACCACCAATCGATTCGGTTTCGATTGAAAAAGCGATAAGCGCTTTGCCTGAAGCTGAAGGCTGTGATATCAGGAACATTGTACATCTTTCGAAAGGCAATTACGGCAAAGCTATGGAGTTGCTCGAGCCCGACGAACAAACCCTTTTTAATCTTGAACGGTTTAAAGAATTGATGCGCTATTCGTACGGAAGAAAATTCGCCGACTTGTTTAAATGGGTTGATCAGGTGGCAAATGTTGGTCGCGAGAAGCAAAAAAGCTTGCTGAACTATTTCCTGGTTATACTTCGCGAAAACTTCGTTTATAACCTGAAAAACAGCAATCTGACTTTCATGAGCGATCAGGAAGAAGAGTTTTCGAAGCGATTTTCGCCTTTCATCAACGAGCGAAACATCATTGAATTAACCGAGGTTTTTGAAACCGCTTTTGCACACGTTGGTATGAACGGAAATCCGAGAATCATATTTACTGATGTGGCGTTTAAAATTACCAAACTGATCAGGAAGTAGGCGAAGTGATCAGTATTCAGTCGCAAGGTCTGCATTTCTGAACACTTTTCCCGAATGACCAATGACTAATAACGAATTACAGATTTTATAACTATTTTTGCATGCACTTGGTAATTCTCTAACTATTATGGATGATCTCAATTTTGTTGATCGCGGATGCTGCAATGGGCGCGGGGGAACTTGTTCTAAACTGAACGTTTACGATTGGTTGGACGACGTGATCAACATTGCGAATCCGACAGATTTGGTCGAGGTCAGATTTAAGAATACCCGAAAAGATTTTTTTCGCAATGTAAATAACCTGAAATTGGATCCGGGCGATTTGGTTGCCGTTGAAGCCAATCCTGGTCACGATATCGGAATTGTTACGGTAACCGGCGATTTGGTGCTTGAGCAAATGAAAAAGCACAAAGTGACCCTGATCAATGGCGAAATCCGCAAAATATACCGAAAAGCCAAACCGGCAGATATTGACAAATGGAAGGAAGCAATTGCCTGCGAACAACAAACCATGATCCGTTCGCGCCAGATTGCCAACGAACTCAACCTGGCGATGAAAATTGGCGATGTGGAATATCAGGGTGATAAAACAAAAGCCATTTTCTATTATTTGGCCGACGATCGTGTTGATTTTCGCCAACTGATCAAAGTTTTTGCTGACACTTTCCGGATCAGAATAGAAATGAAGCAAATTGGGGCAAGGCAGGAGGCTGGCCGTATTGGAGGAATTGGTCCTTGCGGACGCGAAATTTGCTGCGCGTCGTGGATCACTAATTTTGTGTCGGTCAATACGAATTCGGCCCGATATCAGGATATTTCGCTGAACCCGCAAAAATTGGCCGGGCAGTGTGGCAAACTGAAATGCTGCCTCAACTACGAAGTGGATACCTACATTGATGCTCAGAAAGACTTTCCGTCATCAAATGTTCAGCTCCAAACCGAAAGTGGAACGTATCAATATTTCAAAGCTGATATTTTTAAACAAATATACTTGTACTCCAAAGTTGGAGATAAAACAGGAAATCTGGTTGAGGTTCCGGTTAGTCGTGTGAAAGAAATTATCCGGTCGAACCAGAAAGGTCAAGTTGTGGCCAGGTTAATTCATGAATCAGAGATTAAGCCTGTTGTCGAAAAATTAGGTTTCGAAGATGGTTCAAACCACGATTCGCTAACTCGTTTTGATGACCCGAAGCGTTCTGAAAACAAAAAAAGAGGCAACAATCGCCGCAGAAAATTCAAACCCAAATCATGAGACAAATTTTCGTACTATTTTTTGTTCTAACCCTTATTACAGGCCTCATTTCGTGTGACCGAAAGAAGGTTTTTGAAGCCTATCACCGAATTGACGAAAAAGGTTGGAACAAGGATTCAGTTATTGTTTTTAAGGTTCATTTAACCGACACCATCAAAAACAACAACCTGTTTGTGAACATTCGCAACAAAGGAACTTACGCGTATAGTAACATTTATCTTTTTATGACTATTGGCTCACCCGATGGCGTTATGAGGACTGATACTGTTGAGTTTACCCTGGCAGATCCCTCTGGCAAATGGCGGGGAAGCGGAATTGGTGGTTTGCACGACAGTCAGATTCCGTACAAAAGCAGTGTTTACTTTCCGCATAAAGGAGAATACACCTTCATGATCAAACAGGGAATGCGCGATAACGTGTTACAAGGAATTCGCGATGTCGGTTTCCGGATAGAAAAAACATATTAGGAGGCGGAAGACGGGAGAAAGGAGGCCGAAGGCTAACCTGAACCTGCAATAATTTTGAAGACTGAAAACAAAAGACAAAATTGAAAATAGTAAGTAAAAGTGGGGAAGAATAAACTTTCGAAATTTGCCGATCTGGCAACTTACGAACATGTGGTTCAGGTTACTTACCGGCATGTTCAGGAAAATGGATTTGAATACAAAGGGAAATGGAGCGAGACTTTTTTCGGGAATACAAACCCTGTTATTCTCGAATTGGGCTGCGGAAAAGGCGAATACACAGTAAAACTTGCCAAACATTATCCTGAATTTAATTTCATCGGCTTAGATATTAAAGGTTCCAGAATGTGGAAAGGCGCCACTCAAGCCAAAGATCAGGGATTAAAAAATGTTGGCTTTTTGCGCACCAACATCGAGAATATCCGCATGTTTTTTGCGGAAAACGAAGTTGCCGAGATCTGGCTCACTTTTCCTGATCCGCAAATGAAAAAAACTCGTAAACGCCTTACCGCAACCAATTTTATTTCGAATTACCGGCAAATTATGATTCCCAATGGCATTATTCACCTGAAATCGGACAGTAATTTCATGTATCGTTACACCGAAGCCATGGTTGCCGAAAACCAGTTTGAAGTTATACGTCAAACCGACGATTTATATCATTCCGAAATTCTCGACGAAGTACTGTCGATTCAGACTTTCTACGAAAAACAATGGCTCGACCGCGGACTAGCCATCAAATACCTGTCCTTCCGGCTTAGTCATCAGGAACCACTTCGGGAGCCGCAAGTTGAGATTGAGAAAGATCCGTACCGTAGCTTTGGACGCAGTGCGAAGGAGTAAAACACAAAGTCCGGAGACGGGAGACCGAAGTCAGAAGAGATATCCACAAATTTGATTCTTCTGCCAAGTCCCATCGGGACGACATATTTGTAGCCCTGGCTTTTAAGCCGGGGAGGATGCGACAAAGAGGATTTAAACGCCGGTTCGCCCAATTTGATCGAAGCAATAATCCATTTCCGGCGTAATGGCTCAAATTTCATAATTGGCAAGAATTCTTTTGTTTATGAGCGATTTTTACGATAAAGTGTACGAGGTTGTGCGCCTGATTCCTGCGGGAAGAGTGACGAGCTACGGAGCGATTGCGACTTTTCTGGGTACAGCACAAGCGTCACGAATGGTTGGTTGGGCCATGAACAATGCCGGTAGTCAGGAAAAATATGTTCCCGCCCACCGGGTGGTCAACCGAAACGGATTACTCACGGGGAAACATCATTTCGGCTCGTCGACGATCATGCAGGAATTGCTCGAAGCTGAAGGAATTACTGTCGTTGATGACCAGATTGTCGATTTTGAAAAGCACTTCTGGAATCCAATGATTGAACTTGACATGGAATAGTTTGTTTTAATACAGGTTGTAGCAACCTTTTCCCGATACTCGCAACCAGAACATCCGGAAGAGCTGGATTTCATGATATAAAGACACAAAAATAAGTGACCAAATACAGATAAAAATGACAGAAATACCACGTAAATTAATTGTTCCCAAAAATATTACCGATGCGCTTCGGAGTGTGATTTTCCCCGGAAGTAATCAGGATGTCGTTTCGCTTGATATGGCTCAGGAAATTCGGGTTGCCGGTAGAAAAGTTACTTTTTCGCTGGTTTTTCAACGTTCGGATGACCCGAATATGGCTGCCGTTATTGCGGCCTGCGAGGAAGCCATTCTGACTCACCTTGGTTCCGATGTTGAAATAAAAGGCAACATCACTGCAAAGGCGATTCATCAAATGGAACGCCCGATTTTGCCGGGAGTTAAAAACCTGATTGCTATTGCTTCAGGAAAAGGGGGCGTTGGAAAATCAACAGTTTCAGTAAATCTGGCCATTGCATTGGCTAAAACTGGTGCCAAAGTCGGACTGATTGATGCCGATATTTTCGGGCCGTCAATCCCGAAAATGTTTGGAGTTGAGGATGTTAAACCCGCCGGTGTCCGTGTTGATGGGAAAGAACGCATTCAGCCCATCAGTAAATTTGGCGTTAACTTTTTGTCCATAGGGTTTTTTGTTGCTACTGAAGACGCTGTTATTTGGCGGGGACCAATGGCTTCGAACGCGCTTAAACAATTAATAACCGACGGCAATTGGGGAACATTGGATTATTTGCTTTTCGATCTTCCTCCCGGAACCAGCGATATTCACCTCACTTTGGTTCAAACTGTTCCCATTTCAGGAGCTGTTATTGTTACCACTCCTCAGGATGTAGCTTTGGCTGATGTAATCAGAGGTGTAAACATGTTCAAAGGGAAAGGTGTAGATGTTCCGGTTCTCGGACTCATTGAAAATATGGCATGGTTTACTCCTGAAGAACTTCCCGAAAACAAATACTACATTTTCGGCAAGGATGGCGGCCTAAAACTGGCCGAACGGCTTGAATTGCCTTTACTTGGACAAATACCAATTGTGCAGGGAATTCGCGAAGGCGGCGATTCGGGTAATCCGGTTGCCTGGGACGAAAACTCTATAACTGGAAAAGTATTTGCTGAGATAGCTTCTAATTTAATTCGTGAATCCGACGCACGAAACGCAAATCTGGATCCGACAAAAAAAGTAAAAGTCAGTCGAAAATAGACGACTGATCGCTCAAAATATTTAATGGAACATTTTGTCAATCTTATGGACAAATGTTCCATTTTTTTTATGCCTGTTGGTGATTTGTTTTTGTAAGTAATTCATATAAAGATTGTTATTTAAAATTTATTGTCACTCTTTGCGTCCATCTTGACTTTATGATTTCTTGGCTTAGTCGATTAAATTTCTATTTTTGTTTAGATAACTACAACTTATTGAATTACTTAAACTAACTTTTAATCTATGACAAACCAACCAAGCAGCAATCTCCGGATTGGAATGACCTTTATGGCTTCCATCTTCTTCATTTTTGGATTTATTACAAACTTCAACATTGCCATGAAAGATCAGGTGCAACTGGCATTTGATCTGAAAACGCTATATCCGGGATGGGAGAACTTTTTTGCACAACTTGTAAATGGCGTATTTTTCTTTGCGTATTTCTGCTTCAGCTTTATATCCGGTATGATTATCAAGAAAATTGGCTATAAAAATGGCGTTGTCGTCGGTCTTGTTTTAGTTGCAACAGGTAGCTACTTGTTCTTTCCAGCTGTTTCGGTTTTGTCGTACCCCTTATTTTTGGGAGCTATATTTGTGATGGCAACCGGGGTCGTATTTTTGCAAACTGCAGCTAATCCTTACGTTGTGGCTTTAGGGCCGCAAGAAACCGCTCCTGCCCGGCTTAATTTAACTCAGGCTTTAAACGGGGTGGCTACCACCATTGCCCCTTACTTAGCTGGAATTCTGGTTTTAGCTCCTGCAGTAATGGCTCTTGAAAATGGAGCTTCTGCACAGGACGCAGCCGATTTTGTTAAAATGCCATTTGTTTTAATTGGTTCTGTTGTTGTTTTAATCGCAATTGGAATCATGTTCATTAAATTACCTGAAATTATAGGTGATGCGACTGTTGCATCTATGTCAGCCTTGAAAAAACCTCAGGTTTGGTTAGGTGCAATTGGGATTTTCTGCTATGTTGGAGCAGAGGTAGGCACTGCTTCTCAAATAAGTAGCTATTTGACTAATTTGCTGGATATAGCAAAAGATGAAGCCGTAAAACTAACTGCGATTTATTGGGGTGGAAATATGATTGGCCGTTTTATTGGGTCAGTTTTACTTGGTACGCTATCCAAAAATCTGAAATACAGGTATTCTTTGTTTATTTTAGTCTTCGCATTTTTCGTGGGTTGGTTTATCTTCTCGGCAGGTGTGAAAGACGGACAGTTTATTTTTGAATCGAAACCAATTTATGGCATAATTTTCTTTATTATTGCGGTTGTCAATTTTTTATTGATGCTTTTGGGCAAAGGTATTGCAAACGTTTCTTTGGGAATTTTCGGAGCAGCAAATATGTTCCTTGTTTTAGCCGGATTTCTGTTGCCACCGCAAATCGGAATGTGGTGTTTGCTTTCAGTAGGGTTCTTTAACTCGATCATGTTCCCCAATATTTTCTCATTGGGTGTTAACGATCTTGATCCTTCCGAAATGCCAATTGCATCCGGTATGATCAATACAATGATCGTTGGTGGATCTGTTGTCCCGGTGGTTATGGGCGCTATAACTGATTCAGTAAGTTTGAAAGCTGCCTTATTAGTTCCTATAATTTGTTATGCATATATCACGTTCTTTGCATTAAAAGGAAGTAAAATTCGATAATCAAATTTTTTAATAATATACTCAATGAAAAAAGTAGCAATAGGTGTCGATATTGGCGGAACGAACACTGCCATTGGTGTTGTTGATGAATTAGGAAATGTAGTCGCAAAAGGAAACATTTCAACCCGAACAGATGGTGATGTTGATCGATATGTTGATGATCTATCATCAGCAATCCATGAATTAATCAATTCGGTTAAACTTGTAAATCCTGAAATCGAAATTCAGGGTATTGGAATTGGAGCTCCAAACGCAAATTATTATGCCGGAACAATTGAATATGCTGCCAACCTGGCCTTTAAAGGTGTCGTACCTCTTGTGAAACTTCTTAAACTCAAATTTCCTGAATTGAAGGCCATCTCGATGACCAACGATGCCAACGCTGCTGCGATTGGCGAGATGATCTATGGCGGCGCTGTTGGAATGAAAAACTTTGTGATGTACACTCTTGGGACTGGTGTTGGAAGTGGAATCGTTGTCAATGGTGATTTGGTATATGGCGATGACGGTTTTGCCGGCGAATGTGGTCACACCACCTTAATACCTGGCGGAAGGCTGTGTGGTTGCGGTGCGCTTGGTCACTTTGAAGCCTACTGCTCAGCTCCGGGCATGAAACGTACCGCTTTTGAGCTGTTGGTGAAATACAATGCTACCGACAGTTTATTGGCAGACAAATCTTTTAACGAACTCGATTCGAAAATGATTTTTGATGCTGCTGAAAGAGGTGATAAAGTAGCCAACGAAGTATTTGAACAAACCGGGAAATGGCTTGGACAAGGTTTCGCCGATACCGCTCATCACCTGAGTCCTGAAGCCATCTTTTTATTTGGCGGTCCGACAGCTGCGGGCGACTATATTTTCAAACCAGCGAAAGAAAGTATGGAAAAGCATTTGTTAACGTCTTTTAAAAATAAGATCCAGATTTTGCCTTCACAGCTAAAACCTGGCGATGCAGCAATTGTTGGTGCAAGCGCATTGGTTTATCAGGAACTTAAAAAATAAAAAAAAATACATATAGCTGATTGTTAGGATATAACAGTCAGATTTGTCTAAATATTAAAAGGGAAGAACGGCTATTTTGGGCTGTCTTCCCTTTGTTTATTTTTATTAATATTTGTTAATAACTTATGTGGGTTGTTGAAAAATTCATAGCTTCACAAACGAAACAACAAAACAGAGCGTTTGAAAAACATAAAAAAACATATTATTCCAGTACTTTTTATACTCTTTTCGGTATTCATTTTTCACAAAAGTGCCCATGCCGCGGGAGCTCTTAAAAAAGTAAAATACAATTATCTTTTACATTTGCCTGACGATTATGGCAAGGATCCAAATAAAAAATGGCCTGTTATTTTTTACCTGCATGGTCGTCATGCCAGCGGAAAAAATCTGGAAAGTTTGGAACGTTACGGATTGCCATATTATCTCGATAAAGGTAAAAAGGTGGATTTCATCGTCGTATCTCCGCAATGCCCCTGGAATAAAAACTGGGCTTCGGAAGACTGGTTTAATCCGGTTTACGATGAAGTGGCCGCCAAGCTAAAAGTTGATGACTCGCGCGTTTATTTGATTGGAATGAGTATGGGTGGTTTTGGGACCTGGGCATTGGCAAACCGCATGCCCGATCGTTTTGCCGCCATTTCACCCATGTGCGGAGGTGCCGATGTTAAATGGGCAAATCAGCTTAGCAAAGTTCCAACCTGGGTTTTCCATGGAACTGCCGACCGGTCAATCCCGATAAGCCGTTCAGAGGTAATTGTAAAAGCGCTTGAAAAATTAAAGGCTGAAATCAAGTTTACCCGCCTGAAAAACATGGGGCACGACATCAGCAAACAATTCGACAATAACGAATTATACAGTTGGCTGTTGGAACATTCGTTGAAAAAAATGCCTTTCTGGCAAGAGCCACTTCCTTTCATCAAAACCATTGCCGCGTTTAAAGTCACGGCTAATCCTCCGTTGAAGTCGGCTGGCTATGCCTTTGCAGACTAATTCACATTTCTGAAAACAACATCAGGATAATTTAAGTTGAGGATTGAAATTAGTTGTAGTTTTGTTTCAATGAAGGCAATTTATCGATTCATATTACGATTTTTAGGTTGGATTCTGATGGTTCCGGTATATTTTTACAAATATGCCATCTCACCACTCACCTCACCTTCGTGCAGACACGAACCAACTTGTTCTCAATACGCCATTGATGCCATCCGGATTCACGGCCCTTTCAAAGGCTTCTGGCTTGGTACTAAACGAATCTCCAAATGTCATCCATGGGGAACACACGGTTACGATCCGGTGCCACCGAAAAAAGAGAAATTCGTTTCAAAGTAAAAAATTCTCGTTGCTCTTACCACAAAGATTATAAGTTCTTGTTGTACTCTATTCCGAAAGATAACCAAACGTGTGAAATTTCGTAACTTTACAATCAAAATAAAACAGCAACCAGTGGATGAATTAAAACAAAAGATTAAGAATCTAGCAGAAATCTATTCTTCGAACCTCAAAAATAAGATGGCGGCAAGAATGGAAGAAATGAAAGCTGATGACAACTCACATTATCTGATTTATAGAGTATTGGGTATTTCAACTCAAGAAGGGCAGCTTATTGATGCTTACCAAAATACAGGACGGTTCCTTTACAAATATGCTGGTTCATTCCTAGAAGAAGCTGCTACTTTGTGTTTTAATTCTAAATTTCCGGATGGTATCAAAACAAAAATAGAGAATACGATTGGACAACGCCCAAAAACATTTGAAATAGACTTCTTAAATGGAAATGATGCTTTAGAAGTTAAGTGGCGAGATGCAACAACCGATGGAGACCATATAACAAAAGAACATACACGAGTTCAGGTTATTAAAGCCCACGGTTACAAACCGATCAGAGTGATGTTCTATTATCCTCAAAGAGAGCAGGCAATAAGAATTCAGGAAACTTTAAAAACACTTTATGCTGGTGTTGAAGGGGAATATTATGGCGGCAACGAAGCTTGGGTATTTTTACATCAATATTCAGGAGTTGATCTGAAGTCTATTTTAACAGAAATTGCATCTGAAAGGACTCCCGGAAATGGAAACTAATAAAATCATACACGGTAATTGTATTGAAAAGCTAAAAGAAATTGAAGCTAATAGAATCGATCTAGTATACTTCGACCCACCATTTTTCACACAGAAGAAACATTCTCTTTCAAATCGAGAAAACTCAAAGATTTATGAGTTTGAGGATAAACATGAATCACTAAAAGAATACTTAGGCCTCATAGAAAATACTTTGATTCATTGTAAGCGGGTTTTGAAAGATACTGGAAGTGTATTTCTTCATTGCGATAAAACAGCATCACATAACATTAGAATTGTATTAGATAAAGTTTTTGGTAAAGAAAATTTTCAAAGTGAAATCGTTTGGTCTTATAAGCGTTGGTCAAATGCAAAAAAAGGTCTTTTAAACTCTCATCAAATTATTTTTTTCTACTCTAAAACCGATGACTTTAAGTTTAATACTCTTTACACAAATTATTCAGCAACAACAAATCTTGATCAGATTTTACAAGATAGGGAAAGAGATGGAAACGGAAAGTCTGTTTATAAAAAAGATGAAAATGGTAACGCAATATTAGGGAAAGAAAAAAAAGGAGTTCCGTTATCTGATGTTTGGGAAATCCCTTACTTAAATCCAAAAGCAAAAGAAAGAACAGGTTATCCGACTCAAAAGCCAGTATTATTACTCAATCAAATCATTACTATTGCCACCGACGAAGGAGATTTAGTGCTAGATCCTTTTTGTGGAAGTGGCACGACTTGTGTTTCAGCCAAATCACTTAAAAGAAACTATATTGGAATTGATCTTTCAATTGATGCAGTTGAATTAGCAAATTCCCGGTTGGCCGAAATGATAATTTCAGAATCTAATTTATTAACTAAAGGTTCTGCTGAATACATAGAGAAAACAGAGAAAGAATTGGCAATACTTCAGAATATTAATGCTTTCCCTGTTCAACGTAATTCAGGAATTGATGGCTTTTTAAAAGAGCATTTTGAAGGAATGCCTGTCCCAGTAAAAATTCAGGGAGATTATGAAACAATTGAAGATGCGATTGAAAAACTGGAAAAAGCATCAATAGGTAAAGGTTATTCTATGAAAATAGTTATTCAGACGAAAGAATCAGAAACAAGCAGGCTATTTGTCTTTCACTCGGACGTTGAAATAATAAAATCGTTAGAGCTTCAAGCCAAAGAGTTAACCAAAAGATTGTCAAAAGCGAAATAGAACATAAAAGTTTAAGTTTCATAAATCGAACTATCTTTGGGTGAAAATGTTTAAAGCTCTTCAGAATCCACTTATAAACCATGAAGAATTACTTTTATTTGATTTTTGTTATCCTCTTTGCGTGTCAGCCCAAGTCCAGGGAAGCATCCACTCTGGTTTCGGTGAGTATCCTTCCGCAAAAGTATTTTGTTGAGCAAATTGCAGGTAATTTAGTACAGGTCAATGTGCTGGTTCCTCCTGGAAGCAGTCCGCATAATTACGAAGTTCTTCCTTCGCAGATGAAAGATTTGGCCAAATCAAAAGCCTGGTTGCAAATCGGACTTCTTACTTTCGAAGATGCTTGGAAGGAAAAGATGGCAGAAATTAATAAAGATTTACTGATTGTAAATTGCTCGGAGGGAATTTCTCCGATTGCCGGGGATGATCACCACGAAGAAGGTCACGAACATGCCGGAGCCTTTGATCCACACATCTGGCTGGCACCTGCCGAAGTTAAGGTTCTGGCTCAAAATACGCTGAAAATATTGACGAAAAGCTTTCCGGAACATGCTTCTGAATTCGAAAAGAATTATTCACGTTTTATCCTGAAAATCGATTCGCTTTCGGCACAAATTGAGCAAAAACTGTCCCCGCTGAAGAACCGGAATATCCTGATTTTTCATCCGGCGCTGGCCTATTATGCCCGTCAGTTTAAACTCGAACAAATTCCGCTCGAACTCGATGGCAAAGAACCATCGCCTAAACACATGAAAGACATTGTGGATTTGGCTCATCAGCAAAACACACATGTTATTTTTATCCAGAAAGAGTTTGATCCGGCATTTGCCCAACAGATGGCTCGCGAGATTAATGGTGAAGTGATGATTATTGATCCTCTCGACTACAATTGGGAAAAACAGATACTTGATATTACTGAAAAAATTGCAGCTCAAGAATGAAGAAACTGCTTGAAATAAAGAACCTCTCTGCTGGGTACGACAACAATATTGTACTCGAAAATATTTCTATGGAAGTTTTTTCAGGAGACTTTATTGGCGTTATCGGGCCAAACGGTGGAGGCAAAACCACGCTGATTAAAACCATTCTGGGCCTGATCAAACCCGTTTCCGGAGAAATGAAGCTCCACATCAGTAAAACCAATATTGGTTACCTTCCTCAAGTCAATCAGATCGATAAACGGTTTCCGATTTCAGTGATTGATGTCGTTCGCTCCGGAAAGGCGAATTCTGCCTTGTTCTCGTCGTTTCATAAAAATACCGAGGAAAAGGGGAAAGCCGAATCGTTGCTTGCCGAAATGGGGATTTCAGCAATCCGAAATAAACCAATTGGTGAGCTTTCGGGAGGGCAAATGCAGCGCGTATTTTTATGCCGGGCTCTGATGAATCGGCCTGAATTGCTGGTTTTGGACGAACCAAGCACCTATGTCGATAATACTTTTGAAGGCGAATTATACCTGAAACTGAAGGAACTGAACGAGCAAATGGCCATTATCCTGATCTCGCACGACGTGGGCACCATTTCGTTTTTTGTGAAAACCATTGCGTGCGTCAACCGAAGTTTGCACCATCATCCGAGCAATATCATTACTGAAGAACAACTGACTTCGTACAATTGTCCGCTGCAAATTATAACCCATGGAAACATTCCGCACACTGTATTGAAATTACACGACGAACACGATCATCATGAACACAATCATTGAGCTGTTTTCATACGACTTTTTTGTGAATGCCTTTATGGCATCGCTGTTAGCAGCAATCTCATGCGGAATTGTGGGCACTTACATTGTTTCGCGACGAATCGTTTTCATTAGTGGAGGGATTACTCATGCCTCTTTTGGTGGAATCGGGATGGGTTATTATTTGGGCATTAATCCGCTTTTTGGAGCAGGCATTTTTGCGATCTTATCTGGAATGGGGATTCAGCTTTTCAGCAGCAAAGGGAAAGTTCGCGAAGATTCGTCGATCGCCATCTGGTGGTCGCTCGGAATGGCCATCGGAATCATTTTTGTGTACATGACTCCGGGATACGCGCCCAATCTGATGAGCTATCTGTTTGGAAGTATCCTGACCGTTTCGACCAGCGAAATCGGACTGATGCTGGCGCTCTCAATTATTATCATTCTGTTTTTCACTTTGTTCTACCGTACCATTCTGTACATTTCGTTCGACGAAGATTTTGCCCGCACTTCCAATCTGCCCGTAAATTTGTTCAATTATTTGCTGATGGTTCTGATTTCGCTCACCATCGTATTGAATATCCGCGTTGTGGGCATAATTTTGATTTTATCACTACTTACCATTCCGCAGGCAACTGCGAATGTACTGACCCGCGAATTTGGCCGGATGATGTTTTATTCTGTGGGATTTGCTTTTCTGGCATCGTTTATTGGATTGCTTGTTTCATATTTTGCCGATATTCCTTCCGGAGCAACCATTATTTTCACGCAGGTAATCCTGTTTGGATTGGTAAAACTGATCAAAACGATTAGTTCTTCCCGAAAATAAGCGCAGAGCATGGACGACTCAGATTCACTCGTAACCTGCACCCATTGCGGAAAATCGTGGGACAAAACCCTACTTTCCAAATCGTGTAGCAACTGTTTTGCCTGCACAGGTTGTGAAGCATATATCTGTCCGGAATGTCGGTATGAAATTGTGATAACGCCGCCCAAGCCCATGAAGCGGACTAAATCTGATGAATAGTTCAGACATTTTGGGATCACATTCCTTATAAATTCTATTGTTTGAAAATTAAATCAATACAGAAACATCCTGTATTTTCTACAATTATCTTTAGGGTCAAAGTGATGTTCGATTGTCTGTGTTGAACGATCAGAAAATCAAATCTGCAAAAACTTGCTGTACTAAATAAATTCAGCAATATTTGAGTACTAATAAACCAAACCAATGAACCTAAAATCGATTTATAGCCTTCTCGCGGCATTATTTCTGATGTCAGTTGTCTCTGCAAACAACAATCCGAAAGACAGTTTAACAACTACCGATAACAAACCACTCCGGACTTATACCACCATTCGTTTATCGACAGCAAAGCCGGTAATCGATGGAAAACTTGATGACGACTGCTGGAAAACTGGCGAATGGGCGGGCGATTTTACCCAGTGGATTCCAAAAGAAGGAGCAAAACCAAGTCAGGAAACTCAGTTTAAAATTTTATACGACGACAAAAATCTCTACGTTGCCATACGTGCTTTCGACAAGGAACCGAAGAAAATTTCAAGAAAGGGAGGACGAAGGGATTTACTTATTGGCGAACAGGCAGGAGTTAACTTCGATAGTTATCATGATCATCGCACCGGTTTTGAGTTTTCGGTAACCGCCGCCGGACAAAAAGTTGACCTGATACTTACCAATCCAATGGAAGCCGATTTTAATTGGAATGCCGTTTGGTATGTGAAAACAGGACTGGAGGATTCTGCCTGGGTTGCTGAGTATGAAATTCCACTCAGCCAGTTGCGCTACAGCAAAGACAAGGAACAGGTTTGGGGCATGCACGTATGGCGCTGGATTGACCGCCTGTCGGAAGAAAGCGACTGGGAGCCACAATCGTCAACCAGTCCCGGAATGTTATACCTGTTTGGCGAACTTCATGGAATTAAGGATTTGCCGAAATCGCGACGAATCGAAATTATGCCCTACACGCTGGGAAAACTTAAAACTTTTGATAAGGTTCCGCAAAATCCTTTTGCCAAAAATGGGCATTCGTTTATGGGAAATATTGGACTCGATGCCAAGATTGGGCTATCGAGTAATTTTACCGCTGACTTAACAGTGAATCCGGACTTCGGGCAAGTTGAATCAGATCCGTCGGTGATGAACCTCACCGCATTCGAGACTTTATACGAAGAGAAACGCCCCTTCTTTTTGGAAGGAAGTAACATCTTTAAATTCGAGTTGGGCGACGCAAACCTGTTTTACACGCGCAGAATTGGACACACTCCGGTTTATCATCCGGAGTTGGAAACAAATCAATACATCGATTACCCCGACAATACCTCAATTTTAAGCGCCGTTAAAATAAGCGGGAAAAGCAAGAATGGATTGGCTGTTGGTATTCTTCATAGCCTGACTGCAGGAGAAAATGCGCAACTATCGACCAACGGAATAAAAAAGGACCTTCGTGTTGAACCACTTACCAGCTATACCGTTGGCCGGGTTCAGCAGGATTTTAATGAGGGGACTACTGTTCTGGGTGGAATTATTACTTCAACCAACCGCTTTATAAACGATCCTTATCTCGAATTTCAAAACCAAAATGCCTTTACCGGAGGTGTAGATTTGCTACACCAATGGAATAAAAAAGAGTTTTATCTGGATGCAAAAATCATCGGAAGTACGATTAATGGAAGTGCCGAAGCTATTCGAAATCTTCAATTGTCGTCAGCAAGATATTATCAACGGCCTGATGTAAATTACCTACATTACGACCCAACCCGGACTCAATTGTCAGGTCAGGGTGGCCGGGTAAAGATTGGTAAAGGAAGTAAAGGGTTGTGGCGTTATTCAAGTGAGTTCAACTGGCGCTCACCCGGACTTGATCTGAACGACATTGGGTTTATGCAAATGGCCGATCTGGTTTCGCAGGAAACCGAAGTGTCGTATTTCGTGAATAAGCCTGTTTCTATTTTCCGAACCTATTCAGTCGCTGTTCATCAAAGCAACAACTGGGATTATGGTCTGAACTATCTGTATTCTGGCTTATTTCTTACTTCTAAATTCGAATTTCTGAACCAATGGATGGTGTCGCCTTCTGTTCATTTCAGGAATGAAGGATACGACAATCGGGTGCTACGCGGCGGAGAAGCCATGCGTCTTCCGGCTCTTTGGGAAGGATCATTGGAATTTCATACCGATATGGCGAAAAAATTCATCATCAGTTTGAATGCCACCAGGGAGGCTGCACAGAATGAAAATTACCGCAATTCGTTTGTTCAGGCTACAGTAACAACGATCCCCTATAACGTGCTAAAACTCTCGGCAAGTGTAAATTATTCAGAAAACATGGACAATCTGCAATATGTCGACACAAAGATTCTGGGTACCGATATCAAATACATTCTGGCTCATCTCAATCAGAAAACATTGGGAGCCACCTTCAGGGTCGATTACAACATTACTCCTGAAATTTCAATTCAGTACTACGGAAGCCCTTTTGCTTCAGTAGGAAAATATTCGAAACTAAAAGAAGTGACGAATCCGAGAGCAACTTCGTACTCAGATCGGTTTAAATTGCTAGACACACAATTCGTTGACAATACCTATCAAGTTGCCGAAACCAACGAGACGCCGGCATATTCAGTTAATAATCCTGATTTCACCTTTAACCAGTTCCGGTCGAACCTGGTATTTCGATGGGAGTATCGCCCCGGCTCGCAAATATTCTTTGTGTGGGGAAATGAGCGCACTGGCTGGAAAAATGACAGCAACTCGAAAGTAGGAAGAGCGGTAAGCGATTTAAAAGATGTATCGCCAACCAATATTTTCCTGATCAAACTTAGTTATTGGTTTTCGTTGTAGAATCTAATTTTTATCATAAGCGAAATCAGCCTGATTCTAATAGTTTTATGGCTTTGTAAATAGAATTAACGTCAGAATTTTGTTACTTTGTCGTCAAATTTCAGGAAACAAATGACATCGCTGATTTTAATGGAAACAAAAGAAGAAACTTGCAAATATCTTGATCATATTTCGTTGGACTGTGTGGTGTTTGGCTTCCATTCAAATCAATTAAAGGTGCTTGTACTGCATATGAAAACTACCGGAGAATGGGTGTTACCTGGCGGTTTTGTGTATGAAGACGAATCAATTGAAGTCGCTGCAAATCGGGTATTAAAAGTACGCACCGGCTTGGATGAAATCTTTTTACGACAATTTAATGTTTTTAGCGATCCTCATCGGTCCAGACGAAATCCGGCTGTTTCTGATTTGATTTTATCTGGACAAACTTATCCGGACGCATCGTGGTTCGATAAGCGTTTTATTTCCGTAGGTTTTTATGCTTTGGTCGAGTTTTCGCAGGTACAGCCTCAGCCCGATGAGCTTTCTGACATTTGCGAATGGGTCAATCTGGATAAAATCGGTAAATTAATTTTAGATCACAACTTGATTCTGAATAAAGCATTGGAAACTTTACGTTTGCAACTAACATTTCAACCCATTGGCTACAATTTACTTCCCGAAAAATTCACCATGTCGGAACTCCGGAAACTGTATGAAACCATTTTGGGGAAAGAGCTTGACCGACGCAATTTTCAACGCAAGATACTGGCCTACGACATTTTGATTCGGTTGGACGAAGTCCGGCAGGGAGTGGCACACAAAGCTCCGGGGCTGTATAAATTTAATCTGGATAACTACCAAAAAGCTCTTGAAGAAGGACTTAGTGGCCGATGGTAAATTTCAGTTTTGTCATCAACTAATCTGTTTCCCTTTTGACATCCACCGGATTTTTCCTCACCTTTGCTGACCTTTAAAACGATACAACATGTTTCAGGTTATTTGGGAATTGAAAGTAAAATTTAAGGAGCGCGAAAAATTTGAAAAGTTTTACGATCCGAAAGGCGAATGGGTGAAATTTTTTGGTAAGTCGCCCGAATATGAAGGGACTGACGTTCTTGAAAGTGGCGAAGGTGACGGAATTTTTCTGGTGATTGACCAATGGTCGTCGGAAGAAGCTTATAACGAGTTTGTGAAGAGCCGGAAAGCTGACTATGATCTTCTGGAAGAAAAAGCAAAAGCCGCCAGCCGCACCAAAAAGCACATCTGGATTAATCTGAATCCGGAGGAAGAATAATTCCAATTTCAAATAAATGAACGTAGAGGCGCAAGGCATTGCGTCTCGGCCTAATGATATATTTTATGCCCCAATTTACCCATATTCTTTTCGATCTTGATGGAACCCTGACCAACCCTCGTTTGGGAATTGGTAATTCGTTAAAATATGCCCTTCGGCAAATGCAAATTGATGGTTACAGCGACGAAATTCTCGAACGTTTTGTTGGTCCGCCACTTCAGGATAACTTTAAAAACCTGTTTGGAATGAACGAACGAAACACGAATCTGGCTGTTGAGCATTTCAGGACTTATTTTGGCGAAAAGGGACTGTTCGAAAATGAGCCCTATCAGGGAATTAGCGAATTGCTGGAAGAACTTCATCTTTCAGGGAAACGCGTTTATGTGGTTACCTCGAAATTGGAGAAATATGCTAAGATGATTATGCGGCACTTTGAATTCGATCGTTATCTTGATGATTTACAAGGCGCTGAGGCTACCGGGAAACACTCAGGAAAAGGTCAGTTGATTGAACAGTTGATGGAGAGAAACCGTATTCCGGCGTCTGCTTCAGTTGTCATGGTAGGTGATACTCATTACGACCTGATTGGCGCCAAAGAGAATGAAATTTCGTGCATTGCAGTAGGATACGGATTTGGGACAGCAGAATCATTGAGCAATTGTAATCCCGATTTCACGGTAGATTCGGTAGAAGAATTAGCCGAGTTACTGCTGGGATAGTATCCAGTGTTCAGTCTCAGTGCTCAATCTCACTTTTTAGATATGCGATGCTCTGCGACTGATCGTTTTTTTTCTGACCACTGTTTCACCCAACTCGTATCCCGTAACTCGAAACATCTTTTTCTGTTAACTGCGACTGAAAACTGATCACTTTTTTTCATTATCTTGAATGCCTGTTGCTCAACTCAATTCTCAGGTATGGAAAACCCGTTGACGAAAAAGTGGTTTGTTATTCTGAATCCTCATGCCGGCTCAGGACGAGGTAAAAAAGATCAGGCAGAAATCCTCAAGAGACTTACCAAAGCTGACTTCCAATATGAACTGGCCGTTTCAGAATTCCCGAAACACATCATTCAATTGACTATTGACGCTATTGAAAAAGGTTATAGAAACCTGATTGTTGCCGGTGGCGATGGTTCACTAAACGAAGCGGTGAATGGTATCTTTTCGCAAACTTTCTGTTTGCCGGAGGAAATCACGGTTGGAATGATTCCGGTTGGAACGGGAAATGACTGGATAAAAACCTTCGGAATTCCGAATTACTACAAAGAAGCGGTGAAAATCCTCAAACAAGGAGAGATCATGCGACAGGATATTGGTCGAATCACTTTTTCTGAATATGATTCGACAAAAACCTGGTATTTCGCCAACATGGCCGGTTTCGGATTTGATGCGATGGTCGCGACAAAAACGAACCAGTTAAAAAGCAAGGGACGAAATGGAATTTCACTTTATCTGCAAGCACTTGGTTCAAGTCTTTTCAACTATCGAACCACCAAAACGCAAGTCGTAATTGATGGCCAGAAGATTGATGAATTGATTTTTTCGGTCAGTATTGGAATTGGGAAATACAATGGAGGTGGAATGATGCAGGCTCCAGGAGCGATACCCGATAATGGACTTTTTCAGATAACCATCATCCGAAAAATCGGACTGTTTGGAATTTTGCGAAATCTGTCCGGATTGTATTCCGGAAAATATGTAAATGACTATCGGGTTTCAACCTTTCAGGCTAGAAATATTTCAATCAGCTCCGCTCATAACATTGCCGGAGAAGCTGATGGTGAGACTTTAGGCGATAATAAATTCGAGATTGATATATTTTCTCAGAAATTAGCCGTAATTTATAATCCTGAGAAATATCTAAAGGAAAACTAAATTTTTCTGAACATTATGGCATGTTAAATAGTTCTATTTTAAAAACTTAATCTTTAGTCTATGAGTCTCGTTAAAGAATTTAAAGAGTTTGCCATGCGCGGTAACGTCGTCGATTTGGCAGTGGGTATCATTATTGGTGGTGCATTCGGGAAAATAGTCAGTTCGGTAGTTGCCGATGTACTTATGCCACCAATTGGACTACTTCTGGGAGGTGTAAAATTTACTGACCTTAAAATTTTCCTGACCGATCCGGTTGTTGATGCTGCCGGAGTAATTACCAAACAGGCTGTTTCAATCAACTATGGTAATTTTGTGCAAGCATTGGTCGATTTTCTGATTATTGCTTTTGCTATTTTTATGATGATAAAAGGCATGAACAGCATGAAGAAAAAGGAAGTGGCTCAACCTGTTGAAGCTCCACCACCACCACCGCCATCCAAAGAAGAAATTTTACTTGCTGAAATCAGAGACATTCTGAAGAACAAATAAGATTTATGACCTGATATAAAAGCAACGACGATCTGGAAGCGGGTCGTCGTTGCTTTTTCTAAAAAGGTGCTGAATAGTTTGTTGGCCAATGCTTTTTTTACGACTTTTGGTTATCCTGAATTTAAATAACACCCTGATGATTTATCCTGAATACCTTCAAAAAGGCGACCGAATACGGATTGTTGCCCCAGCCGGCAAAGTTTCGAAAGACAAGTTACTTCCTGGCATTGAACTTTTGCAGGATATGGGCTATGAGGTGATTGTCGGCAAACATGTTTTTGATCGGCATTTTCAATATGCCGGAACTGATGAGCAACGTGCAAGCGATTTTCAGGAAGCAATAAATGACACTCAAACCAAGGCGATTATTTGTGCACGTGGAGGTTACGGCTCGGTTCGGATCATCGAAAAACTCGATTTTTTATACTTTCTGAAAAGCCCCAAATGGCTGGTTGGATTCAGCGATATTACGGTGTTTCATTCCGTTCTGAATAAACTTGGGTTGGCCAGCATTCATGGCGCAATGCCAGCCTTTTTTCTTGAAAATAAGAAACCTACGAAAAGCTTTCATAGCTTAATGGAAGTGCTTACTTCCGGAAATTCTGAGTTGAAATTTGAGTCTCATTCGCTGAATTTGAAAGGTAGTTGTTCAGGAGAACTGGTGGGAGGAAACCTGTCGTTGCTTTACAGCCTTCAGGGAACGCCGTGGCAGTTGGATACCAAAGGCAAAATTTTTCTGATCGAAGATTTGTCGGAATACCTGTATCATCTTGACCGGATGATGCAGAATTTCAAGCTGTCGGGCCAGTTAACTGATTTGGCCGGACTGGTAGTAGGTGGTTTTACCGAAATGCAGGACAACGAAAGCCCGTATGGGAAATCGGCATACGAAATTATTTACGAAGCAATTGAAGGTTGTCATTTCCCGGTTTGTTTTGATATCCCGTCGGGACATATTCCCAAAAACCTGTCCTTGATGTTGGGTGCCAATTATCAGTTGCAGGTGGCAGAAACCTGCTCATTAAAACGTATTCAGAAATGAACAAAGGGCACGAACTTGGCCGAAAAGGGGAGGAACTGGCCGTTGCACATTTGCGGTCGCTCGGATACGAAATACTGGAAGTAAACTGGTTTTCGCATCATCTTGAAATTGACATCATCGCAAAAGACGGCAATGAATTGGTTATTGTGGAAGTGAAAGCCAGGGGAACTGATTCGTACGAGCATCCGTCAGAGGCAGTTTCGAATAAGAAAATTCGTTTTCTGGTGAATGCTGCTGAAGCCTATATTCAGGAAAAAGATATTAACCTGGATACCCGATTTGATGTAATTTCGATTATTTTTTACGGCAAAGGTTTCGAAATTGAGCACTTTAAAGATGCTTTTTATCCGCCAATCGGGTAACTAATAAATGAGGTGCCGGTGGAGAATTGCAAGTAAGGTTTCTACTTTTATCGGCTTGGTTATAAAATCATCGCAACCACTTTCGAGAGCTTCATCCTTTGTTGATTGCATTGCATAAGCCGATTGGATAATGACAGGCATTTCAGGAATTAATTCTTTAATTTTAGCCGTTGCTTCAAGTCCATCCATGAGAGGTAACCTGATATCCATAATGACTGCATCAATTTCAGTATTGTCTTTAATCATCTCCACGGCCTCAACTCCATTTTTTACAAAGAAAAGGTTCGCTTTTGTTTTCTTTAGTGCTTTTTCAAACAGAAAACGACTAACGGCCTCGTCTTCAGCAATTAATATAGTTTTGCCGATAAAGTTGTATTCCATAATGAGTTAATCTAAAGTGGAAAAGTAATCACAAAAATATTAAAAATTGAGTTAACAATTTACTTTTTTTAAAACATTAGGCATAATATTCCTAAATGTCAAAAAAATCCCGGTAACGCTTTCGAATTTCAAGCGCTACCGGGAGGAATAAAATCGGGAAAATTATAACTTCAATCAGAATGCTCCGTCTAGTGTTTGGATAACAAATACCTCCTGAAGTTTTTCCTTGGTTAGTTTGGTCTCCAGCTTTATTTTGACCGGCTGTGCTGGAATCAGGTCAAAATAGTTATCGCTGAAAAAGCCTTCTTCGTCACCAATAGTCATGTACAGGTTTTTGGCCAATTTGTCAGTGCTCAGGCTAATTTCAAATCCATCTTGTACAGCATTAATTTCAAATTTCACATCAGGCTTTGGAAGTAAAACATCCTTTATCGGTTTGAAATAAAGTGTATTGGTAGAAATGATTGCATCGTTTTCGATCAACTCAACAACTAAAAGCTGTTTGTTGGCCTGAACATTCTTCATGAAATCAGACGTTTTTGTTCCGAAGAAGGTATTGCTCGAGTTTGCCGGAACAGTAACTTCTTTCGTTTCTTTCCAGATTTCTTTACCATCAAAATCGAGAACCTTGGTCACCAGTTGTGCTTTTATTTCACTGAGCTTGTCGTTGATAATATCAACTTTAAGCGAATCATTATTGGTATATGGCGAAACCAAAACAGGCTCAAATCCTTTTTTAGCGAAATACTGCAAAGCCTTCCAGCGCTGATAATAGTCGGTCGAACTCCACGATGCAACCGGCCAGCAATCGTTAATTTGCCACACCAGACTTCCCATGCAGAACGGCGCAGCGCGGCGGTGACCTTCGAGTGCAAATTTGATTCCTTCGGCTTGCAATACATGGTTTACATACAGGAATGATTCAAAATTCTTCGGTTTTTTATAATCCTGAAGCATGTAATATTCGATGGTTCCATTCCCGATTGAAGACCGCTGGTGCGATTTCATTACTTCCGAGAAAATGTCGTAATCTTCAGGAGTGGCATATTGTTTTACGGTTTTCATTTCGGGAAACGACTGAAATCCGTACTCGCTCATGAAACGGGCAATGTGCGTGGCGTACATTTTAAACGGATCTTTTCCCCACCAAACACCCCAATAATGGTCGTCCCCATTATTCAGGTCAGAAGGATTTCCCATTCCGGCGCATGGTGACGAATCCCAGTAACTGCGATCCGGATCGTATGTTGCAACGGCTTCAGGCAAAATGTGATGGAAAATATCAGTGTACGATTTCCATATTTTCGCGGCGTTTTCTTTGCTTTTCGCTTCTTCCTTTTGTTTCCATCCCCAGCCAAACCATGCTGCCAGAATTTCATTATTTCCGCACCACATGGCAATGCTTGGATGGTTGCGCAATCGTTTGATGTTGTCTGCAGCTTCTTGCTTTACATTTTCCAGAAAAGCATCATCACCCGGAAACATGGCACAGGCGAACATAAAGTCCTGCCAAACCAGAATCCCGTTTTGGTCGCACAAATCGTATAATTTATCGTTTTCATAAATACCGCCGCCCCAAATGCGCAGCATGTTGAAATTTGAAATTTTAGAAGTGTTGATTACTTTTTGGTACATTTCGTCGGTTACCCGAGCAGGGAAAACATCGTTTGGAATGTAATTAGCGCCCTTCATAAATACCGGCACACCGTTTAGTTTGAAGTAAAACGAAGTTCCATTGGCATCTTTGTCGCGAACCAGCTCGAGTGTGCGAATACCAATACGTTCTGATTTTTCAGTAATGCGTTTACCAATCTCCAATTTCCCTTTAATGTTATAAAGATGAGCTTCTCCAAGACCGTTTGTCCACCACAATTTTGGATTTTCAATTTTGAAATCGACCGGATAAGTTGAAATTCCTTTGGCTAGTTTAATGTTCGTACGAGCCAGCTCATTACCATCGTTTTGGATGGTTACGGTTGCTTCATTGTCGGCATTCGCTTCAATTTCAAATACAGCAGTTAAACTTGCCTCTTTTTCTGAAACCGAATTTTGCTTCAGTTGCAGATTTTCAATGCGTGCATCGTCCCAAACAGTGAGGTAAACAGGCCGCCACAATCCGCTTGAAACCAAACGCGGGCCCCAGTCCCAGCCAAAATGGTAGCCTGCCTTTCGGGTATAAACAGAAACCATTTTCCCATCAGGAACTTCGCCATTTACAGCCTGATCGTTATCCGAAACCGGAATCACATAACCGTTGGCATCGTATTTTTTTAGCCCTTCCACAATGGGCGAACGAAATAAAATTCGCAATTCATTGGCTCCTTCTTTTACCTGAGGTTTTACATCAACCAGCCATTCGCGGAACATGTTATCGGCTGATAAAACCTGTGTGCCGTTAACAAATACGTCGGCATAGGTATCCAGACCTTTAAAATCGAGGGCAATGCGGTCGCGTTTAATAGCATCCGGATCGATGTTGAATGTCGTTTTGTATTCCCAGTTTACTTTGTCGATCCATTGTAGTTTATGTTCGTTCAAGCGGTAAAACGGGTCTTCTATTTTGCCGTTTGCCAATAAGTCGGTGTGCACACAACCCGGAACGGTTGCCGGAAGCCACTCTTCTTTATCGGCTTGATGGAAAGTCCAGTTGGAAGAAATTTCGGTAGCTACCATCAGACTGGCATCTTTTTTCTGACATCCAACCAGTGAAATGGCGCTAAGTAATACTATACCAAGAATTTGTTTTCGATTCATGATCTATTTGTTTGTGGATTTTAGTGGCGTAAAAATGGGAAAAATTACTGAATGGTAGAAATGCAAAATATTGTAAGATGAATAGTAATATGTAATTTAGAATGAGTTTTTTATAGAATTATTCAAATATTTTCTTTAGTAACCAGTTTTTATCAATGAACAAAAGATAAGTCTCTCTAATTATTGGTGCTTATCATATATTAAGTTTAACTTTGAATTTCCTGAAAAACACATAAAAATATCAAGCAAAACATTTTCTACCGTAATTTAAGTATAGAGATATGAAAATTAAACTCTTTTCATTTATTGCAATCTGTTTGATAACAACAAAAATTGCTTTTTCACAATGGATACAGACTGAGGGTCCAATCGGTTTAACAGGAATTTCTGGGATACTGAATAATGATGATAAACTTTTTATTGGGACCAATTGTGGATTACATAGTTCAGATAGTATTTCTGGAAGATGGGACTACTTATGTGATATTTCTTTAAAAGCATATGCAAAGAAAGGAGATTCGTTATTAGTTGGTACAACTGCTGGAATTATGGTTATAGATTTGTCAAGTCGTGACATTAAACCGATTTCATATGGACGATCCTTGATTAATTTAAATATTAATGCGATCAGTTCAGCTGATACGTGTTTATATATTGGAACTGCATGGTTTGGATTTAAAAAGTCAAAAGGATTTTCAGACAATTGGGAGTCGTTCAATGATGGATTGCCTTATTTTATAGCATCGGGGGGATTTCATGCATTTAATGTATATTTAATTGAACATTTAAGCGATGTTATCTTCTGCGTAACACCAGATGGTCTTTTTAAAACAAATGTCGACCATATACTATGGAGTCCGGCAAGTAGTGGAATACTCAAAGAATACATGGGACAAAATCCCAACAATAATATCAAATTTCTTAAAGCAATTGGTGAAACCATCTTTGTGGGTATAGAGAATAAACTATACTCAAGTTCAAACAAAGGTAATTCATGGGAAGAAGTCTATTCGTTCGGCTCAACAGTCAGTTCACTTCATAAATTTGGCAACGATTATTATGTGACTACTTTAGGAGATGGGATATATATATCCAATGATAAAGGGGTATCTTGGACCAATTTTAATTATGGATTATCTGATTTAAATGTGAATACTTTAAATAAGATAGACACACTCTTGATTTGTGGAACCTCGGATGGACTTTATTATAAGAGTGGTAATAACTGGATTAAGAACAACCAAGGAATTATTTGTTCTTACATTAGATCAATGGCAATATCAAGTAAGGAAATTGTTGCAAATGATAATGATAAAGTTTATTCTTCGATGAATGGAAATTCATGGAATGAAATAACACCCAATGTAACTAAAAGATATTTTGGTTCGGTCGCTACCATGGGTGACACCCTTTTGCTTTCAGTACAGAGTGATCCCCCATTTATAATTTATTCTCGTGATGATGGACATAGCTGGGAAAATCTAAATCATCCTGTCCCATTTAATCGTGATGATTCATATTCAATTTACACTTCGAATAAGAGGCTTTATGCTTATGAGGATGATATTATGTATTCTACTGATGATTTTGGTATGGATTGGTGGAAACAGTTGAGTCTATCACGTCCGTATTGTAATAATTTCAATGGATTTTTAGTTTACAATTCAATTCCATTTGCATTGACTTGCGGTAACGCTGAAGTTGTTAGGTTAAATTCATCAGGGAATTGGGTGTTGTCAAATAATGGACTACCAACTAATTTGCAATTAGAATATTTAACAAAAACAAATGATGCACTTTATGTAAACGTTCATGGGAAAGGACTATATGTAAGCAAAGATGCAGGAAATTCTTGGTCATTTACCAGTAATAAACTTGATTTAAACGATGTTCTGGATGTTAGCTGGGGAATTTCTTCATCTGCTTATAAAGGTAGAATTCTTTTTATTTCAACTTTCAACGGTGTGTTTTACACAGTTGATTATGGGCAGAATTGGAAATCTCTAAATGTTGGATTAATTAATAAGTATGTGACTTCAATTAAAATATTTAACGATACACTATTCGCTGGAACGAATGGGAATGGGGTATGGAAATATGATATTAAAAGCATTCTATTATTATCTAATACAGGGTCAAATATAAATCAGAATCATATACGAATTTATCCCAATCCAGCAACCGATTTTCTTAATGTCCAAATCGATTCAGGATCAAAATTTGAGTTAAACATAATTGATCTGATGGGAAGACAAATTTTATCAAAACATAATTTATTAAGTGGAAATGTTGATCTGTCAAATTTGCAAAATGGAACTTACATTCTTATCTTGAAGTCTGATAAGGATGTATTAACACATAAATTAGTCATCAATCGATAAACTTACACTTTAAGCCAATACCTTTAATCCAAGAATTTTAGTAAATGTTTGTTGTCGTAAAAACTCTATCAGCAATCCTTTAAATTAACTGTACCTTTGCCGGATGACAAGTCCGATTAAAAATCAAACGAATATTTTGGAGAAACTGAGCATTGAGAAACTCAATGCCATGCAGGAAGAAGCTCAGGAGGCTATTCTTTCCAATCCTGAAATAGTATTGCTTTCGCCAACGGGAACAGGCAAAACACTGGCTTTCCTTTTACCTATTATTGCCGAACTCGATATTAATTGTCCTGAAATTCAGGTGCTGATTGTGGTACCTTCGCGCGAACTGGCGATTCAAATAGAACAAGTTATCCGCGAAATGGGATCGGGCTATAAAGCCAACGCGGTTTACGGCGGAAGAACTGGGTCGAAAGATAAAACGGAGATCAAACACCGTCCGGCCATTTTGATTGGAACTCCCGGACGAATTGCCGATCATTTAAGACGGGAGAACTTTTCGGCAGAGTTTGTAACTACGCTCGTTCTCGATGAATTCGACAAGTCTCTGGAAATAGGATTCGAATCTGAAATGAAGGAAATACTGGCTTTGTTGCCAAAGGTTCAGAAGAAAATCCTTACCTCAGCAACTCAGGAAGTTGAAATTCCGAAGTTTGTAGGACTTAACAACCCACAAATTATCGATTATTTGCATGAGGGAAACTCACAACTAAAAGTCAAAACGGTACTCTCAACTTCACCTGATAAATTGGATACGTTGGCAGAATTGCTTTGCCATTTGGGGAATCAACCCGGAATTGTGTTTTGCAATTTCAAGGATACGATTCAGGAAGTGAGCGATTTTTTGAATGAAAATAACATTGGGCATGGTTG
This sequence comes from Prolixibacteraceae bacterium, assembly GCA_028683385.1. Classification (GTDB taxonomy): domain Bacteria; phylum Bacteroidota; class Bacteroidia; order Bacteroidales; family Prolixibacteraceae; genus Aquipluma. The sequence goes on from JAQUIJ010000006.1 coordinate 307,098, forward strand.
TTTTTATGGTGGAATGGAGCAAAAAGACCGGGAACGTGCTTTGATCAAATTCAGGAATGGAACGCATCAGTTGATTGTAGCTACCGACCTTGCTGCGCGAGGACTGGATATTCCGGAGATTAAATTTATCATCCACTTTCAACTTCCGCAAAGGGCACACGAATTTACGCACCGAAACGGTCGGACAGCCCGCATGTTTAACGACGGAACGGCCTATGTAATCAAAGGGAAGAATGAAAATCTACCTGATTTTGTAGAAAATGCAGAAATTGAGAAAATGCAGAAAGCACCGATACCATTGCCTTCCAAATGGAAAACTTTGTTTGTTTCGGGAGGACGAAAAGACAAAATTTCGAAGGGCGACATTGCTGGCTTATTCATAAAACAAGGAAAACTAGGGAATGATCAGATTGGAACCATTGAAATTAAGACCGATTGTGCCTTTGTAGCGGTTCAGGCTTCGGAAGTGAACCGGCTTATTAAACTGGTTGACAACAGTCGGTTGAAAAGCAAAAAGGTAAGAGTGACAGAGATTTAACGGGTGGTGCGATTTTCAGTCGCATTTTATATTTCAGCGATTATAAATCGCTACACCCAGTCACAGCCCAAGTACCTTTCCAATTTCTCCAATCGCTTACCAAACCTGCTTTTACCGGATTGTTAAGGGTATATCTTACAGCATAATATAAATGCTTTTCATCACGAATGGTTGTATCGAAGCTTTCTTTCTGCCAAAGAGTTCCTTGCCTGTTTTCTGCCTTATTGATTTGATTGGCTGAGAATCGCTTTACCGACTGAAGGATGTCCTGCAAATAAACCGGATTTCCTTCCTGGTCTTTCTCAAACAATTCAAAAACCCAATGAACATGGTTGTGCATGATTGAAAAGGCCAGATTTGTTAGCTTTTTACCCTCCCAAAATTTTAAAGCCTGTACTAAAATTTCGGTATTTCCCGTTCTTGACAAGTCAAATGCCGGATTCCGTGCCGAATCCAATAAATCATCGTAGGCTTTGATGTATTTCTTCCTGACCAAACAGTACTCTTGTTTAAGTTTTTCTACGGGTGTCGTGAGTGCGGTTGCAGAGAATTCCAATTCGCGTTTGATTATTTTCGGCGAATCGGAATTCGCCGTACCCGAACTTTTTCGAAGATTAGAAATCTCCGCACTCAGCATTTCCAGTCTCTGAGTGTACCTTTCCAAAGCTTTGGGAGGAACCGCACCTTTTAGGTTCCAAGTCACAAAATAAGCTTGACCGGGTTGTTGGAAATGAGTTAGAATGTGTCGATATGCTTCCTTTTTCTCCATGAGTATATTGCTTTGGTATAGCAATTTACAAAAAAAAATATTGGGTGGTACGTTTGTACCCGCACTTTTTAAAACGGAGATTAAAAATCTCCACACCCAATGCGATGCTTATTTCAAAAAAAAGCCCGATACAAATTCTGCACCGGACTTCCTATAGCTCAAAAAGAACTATTTAACCCATAATAACAATTACTGAATGATCTTCTCCATCTTCGAAAAGAGGAATTAAGTTTGAAGCTTGTGATTTTCCATCAACGATTATTTCTTTCACGCCTTTTGAAACGCCATTCGGGTTCTGAACCTCAATTTGATATTCTGCTCCCCTGAATTTGCGGCTAACTTTAAAGCCTTTCCAATCAGTCGGAATACATGGATCTACAAGCAATCCATCGTAATCGGGCTGAATACCCAGAATGAATTGAGTAATCGCATAGAAATTCCATGAAGCAGTTCCGGTTAACCACGAGTTTTTAGCTTCGCCTGGTTTAAATGCGTCTTTTCCTGAAATCATTTGGGCATAAACGTATGGTTCCGTTTTGTGCAATTCGCTGACCTCTTCTAGGTACGAAGGGCAAATTTTCCGGTAATATTCCCATGCCCGGTTTCCGTTGCCAACCACCGTTTCTCCAATCATGATCCATGGATTATTGTGGCAGAAAATTCCTGCGTTTTCTTTGTATCCCGGAGGATAGCTGGAGATTTCACCGTATTCGATGTAGTATTTGGTAAATGCCGGATTGTTGAGCACAATACCGTGTTCGCAATCGAGGCGTTCTTTCACTGAATCCAACGCTTTTTCGCAAAGACCTTCTTTTTTGCCAATGCCGGCCATGGTACACCATCCGTTCGATTCGATGAAGATTTTGCCTTCTTCGTTCTCGTTGCTACCTATTTTGTTTCCGTAATAGTCGTAAGCGCGAATAAACCAATCGCCATCCCAGCCATGTTTTTTTACCGCATCGATCATCGCATCAATATGCGATTGGGCGCGGGCAGCTTCTTCTGTTAAGCCAAGTTTTGTGCACAAGGTCACATAATCGCGGCCATAAACCACAAACAAACCGGCAATCATCAGCGATTCAGCTTTTGTGCCTTCTGTTTTGTTTTCGGTGGTCTGGAACGATTCGTTCGGGTCGTTCGAGAAGCAGTTCAGGTTCAGACAGTCATTCCAGTCGGCGCGACCAATGAGTGGCAATCCGTGAGGCCCTAGGTTGTTGACCACGTGATCAAACGAAACCGTTAAGTGATCGAACAAAGTCCGGGCAACTGACATGTCGTTGTCGAAAGGCACTATTTCATTCAGGATACCAAAATCGCCTGTTTCTTTGATGTAACTTACGGTTCCTAAAATCAGCCACATCGGGTCATCGTTGAATCCACCGCCAATGTCGTTGTTCCCTTTTTTAGTCAGGGGTTGATATTGGTGGTAGCAGCCTCCATCCTGAAATTGTGTTGAGGCAATGTCGATGATGCGTTCGCGGGCGCGCTCCGGAATCTGGTGAACGAATCCAATCAAATCTTGATTCGAATCGCGGAAGCCCATTCCACGACCAATGCCGCTTTCGAAATACGAAGCCGACCGTGAGAAACAGAAGGTGATCATACACTGGTATTGATTCCAGATGTTGACCATGCGGTCGAGTTTGTCATTGCCCGAATCGACTGTGTAAACACTCAGCAGATTGCCCCAGTATTCGCGCAATTCGGCCAAAGCGGCATCCACTTTTGCAACAGTATCGAATTTGGTAATCGTTTCTTTGGCTTTAGTCTTGTTGATGATATTTTTCGATTCCCATTTTTCTTCTTCTTTGTTTTCAACATAACCCAAAACGAAAATAAAATCTTTCGTTTCTCCGGGCTGTAATTCAACTTCGAGGTAATGCGAAGCAATAGGCGACCAACCGTGAGCTTCGGTATTGCGTGGTTTGCCATCAGCAACAACCTGAGGTTCGTCGAAGCCATTGTACAATCCAAAGAAAGACTCGCGGTCGGTATCGAATCCCTGAACCGGAACGTTTACCGAATAGTATGCAAAATGATCGCGGCGCTCTTTGTATTCGGTTTTGTGGTAAATAACAGAATCTTCGATCTCAACTTCGCCAGTTGAAAAGTTGCGCTGGAAGTTTTCCATGTCGGCGGCAGCATTCCAAAGCGCCCATTCGATAAACGAGAATACTTTTAGCTTCTTTATCTCTTTCGAATTATTAGTCAGCGTCAGTTTCTGAACTTCAGCCCAAGTCTTTAGTGGAACGAAATAAAGAGCCGTAGCTGAAACGCCATTCTTTTCGCCTTTAATCGAGGTGTAATTCATTCCATGTCGACATTCGTAGCTGTCAAGTTCTGTTTTGCAGGGTTTCCAGCCCGGAGACCAAGTGGTATCGCCGTCTTTGATGTAGAAATATTTACCTCCATCGTCCATCGGGACATTATTGTAGCGATAGCGGGTTAAGCGGCGGAATTTGGCGTCCTTGTAAAAGGTATAGCCGCCTGCAGTGTTTGAAATCAGTGAGAAAAAGTCTTCATTGCCAAGGTAATTGATCCATGGCCATGGTGTTTTTGGGTTGGTGATCACATATTCTCTATTCTGATCGTCGAAATGTCCAAATTGCATAGTTCTGATGATATTTAAAATTTCAATTATAAGATGTCGTTTATTGTTTTTACTGAGCTAATTCCTTTGCTCTTCGGTTATTTAATTCAATCGTAATTTCATTCATTTTCGTTTGATCCAATGGATAGAGCATCATTAATCCTGCTCCAATTAAGGCAACTATTGTTGGTATCCAACTCATGAGCATAATGATGCCCGGAACTGCACCTTGAATGGCAACAGTATCCTGACCATTATAATGGTAGGCAGCTAACACAAAGCCGATAATTGCACCTGCAACGCCACCTCCGAGTTTTGTTGAGAAAGAACCTGCTGAATAGATCAGCCCTGTAGCTCTTCGGCCATTCTTAAATTCAGAATAATCGGCAGCATCACCCAGCATGGCAAAAAACAAGGTTGGGAAAATAGCGGCACCAAATTCAGAAACTACGCCAATTGCAAAAATGCTTCCTGTATTTTCAGGGCCACAAAAAGCGAGTAAGGCATTAACCAAGCCTGAAAATATAAAGGCATAAATGAATAGATTACGTTTGCCAAATCGCTTTCCTAATGGCGATGTTATCATTGCACCTCCAATTGATGCCACCATGAGTGCCACCATATACGATCCGGCCAAAAGTTGATCGTGCAGATAATGTGAAAAATAGATGACAACAATACCTTGTTTGATCGAATTGTAAATTTGAAATACCAATCCAATAATTAGCATGATTATCCAAGGCCTGTTCCGGATTAAATCTTTTAAATCCTTTCCAAGATTAGTTTCCTGCGATTTCGACGGAATTACACGTTCTTTTGTGGTATAAAATGTAATAAACAGGGCTAAAGACAAGAATACCGACAATAAATAAATGGAATTGCTATAACCTCTTTTCTGGTCAATGATGGTAATACTTTTGGCAGTAATGTTTTCCTCTCCGGAAACAATAAACGAATATTCTTTTTGGGCTTCCATCGAAAAGCTTTTCCCCTGAGTTGGAACATTGATGCTATCGTTTATTGCTGCATCAGCCCATTTAAACATGGCGATGCCATTCTTGGTTTTGATATTCACATTCGCCACATCTTGTGGTGTTGATACGCTTACTTCGTATTTTTTTGAATCCAGTTTTGTTACATTAATGGTAGGATCGATGTTCCCAAAATGGGCTACTAAAAACAACAAAGCACCCTGAACCAACATGCCTCCTGAAAATGCCCCAACCATACGATACGAACCCAGACTTGTACGCTCTTTATCGTCGCCTGTCATTACAGCCATTAGTGCGCCGTAAGGAATATTGTTTGCCGTGTATACCAGGGTAAAAATAATATAGGTGGTATAGGCATATATTATTTTACCAGTCGGACTTAAATTCGGGCTCATGAATAACAACGATAGGATTACCCCTAACGGAATGGCAGTCCATAATATCCAGGGACGAAATTTACCGTATTTGGTATTGGTTCTGTCGCCGATAATGCCCATTACAACATCGCTGACACCATCACTAAATCGGGCAATTAACAAAAGTAATCCCACGGCTGCAGGATTTAATCCAAAAACATCGGTATAAAAGATAAATAAAAAGGTGGAGACACCGCGCCAGGCAATGTTCGCAGCGCCGTCGCCCAATGCGTACCCGATTTTTTCTTTTAAGCTTAATTTCTCCACAAGCGTAAGTTTTTAGAGGTTAGAATTGTAAAATCATTTTCTGAATTAAGTGATTGAAGTCGGCCATTATTGATCCAAATGTCGACAATCTTTTTGAAATAAAATTCAAAAATGGGATATTCTTATTGTATTTGCAACAAGAAGTGTTTATTGACATACTTTTTATTTTTCAGAACATTGGTAATCAACAAAAAAACCCGGTTGTTAACCGGGTTTCATATTTAGACAATGTTGAATTAAATTTTAGGTAATACCCATGGTGCACGGTATTCAGGAATGAGGTATTTATTGGCCGCATCATCATTGATGAACTGGCTTTTTTCAGAATCCCAGTATAAACGACGACCAGTGCGCAAAGCAATATTTCCCAAATGAGCCACACGTGCTGTGTTAGCTGCAATTTTGATGCTGGCATTCAGGTCGCGGTTACGATCCTTAACGCCTTCAATAAAATTCGCCATGTGATAATCGAGTCCTTTGCCAGTTCCTTTTTGCAATGGGACACGTTCAATCAGATCTTTTTTATTCTTTCTTTCCGGAATAACTTCCCACCCGTCGCGGTCAACAACCAGTGTTCCGTTGTTCCCAACATAGCCGACACCGTGGTTACGTCCATAGTAGCCGCCATCGATGCCTGTTCCGTGATCCCATAGCATGGTGTGTCCGTCGAATTCGAATAGAGCCTGCAAGGTATCAGGTGTTTCAGCAGCATCGTCAGGATAAGCATATTTTCCACCCATCGACATGATTGATTTTGGCGAAGGATCTCCCATTCCGAACAGTCCGTAGTCGATGATGTGCACGCCCCAGTCGGTCATTAAACCGCCGGCATAGTCGTAAAACCACCTAAAATTAAAATGGAAACGATTTGGATTGAATGGACGTTTTTTAGCAGGCCCAAGCCAGAAATCGTAATCAACTCCTGCAGGAGCTTCTCCATCAGGTTTTACCGGAACTGGTTCCATCCAACCCTGATATGCCCAGGTGCGAACAGTGCGTATTTTCCCAAGTTTACCAGATTTAACGTAGTCAACTGCGGCCATCCAGTGCGGATCGCTGCGCTGCCACATGCCCACCTGAACCACAGTTTTGTATTTGTTGGCAGCTCGTTCCATGATGTTGATTTCTTCAATGGAATTCCCTAGTGGTTTTTCGCAATACACATCTTTCCCGGCCTGGCAGGCTTCAACCATTGGTAAGCAATGCCAGTGGTCAGGCGTGCCGATGATCACTACATCGACATCTTTATCTTCGAGTAATTTGCGGTAATCGCTGTATAATTTAGGTTTAAAACCCTGCGCTTTTTCAGTTTCTGCTGCACGTTTGTTCAGAACATTGCTATCAACGTCGCAGATGGCAACACATTCGGTGTTCTTCTGACGAAGGAATGCAGCCAGGTCGGCAAATCCCATTCCGTTAACACCGATAACACCACAACGAAGTTTATCGTTGGCGCCAGCACAGGCACTCATTGGAATTGGCATGGTAGCAGCAAGACTAAGCCCAACTGCTGCTGTTGTTGTACTTTTTAAAAAGGTTCTTCTGTTGGTCATTATTGTTGATTTAGATTTTATGAATTTACCACTGTTTAAGAATGTGACGGTGACTGAGCTTGTCGAAGCCAGAGCTATTTCTGCATGGCATCGTCAAAAGCAACATCCGAAGGATCGAAGTCGCTGTAGCGAACGAAATCGCAAGCTTCAACAGCTCCGACGTCACGGTTCATGCCACTGTCTTCCCATTCAACCGAAAGCGGGCCCTGGTATTTGATGTCGTTTAAAGCGCGGATGATGTTTTCGAAATCGATTTTTCCACGACCCAAACTCCGGAAATTCCAGTAGCGACGGTTGTCTCCAAATTCGGTGTGTCCGCCAAATACGCCAATATCCATCGGATGATCGCTCCAATAGGCATCTTTCATGTGAACGTGAAAAATGCGGTCGGAGAATTCGTAAATGAATTTCACGTAATCAACGCCCTGGTATCCGAGGTGACTAGGATCAAAATTGAACCCGAATGCCGGATGGTAATTTACGGCTTTCAATGCACGGCGAGCTGTTGCAATGTCGAATGCAATTTCGGTTGGGTGTACTTCCAGGGCAAATTTTACGCCCATCTTCTGGTATTCGTCCAAAATCGGAGTCCAGCGCTTGGCAAAATCTGCATAGCCTTTGTCAATCATTTCCTGACTTACTGCCGGAAAAGAATACAGCATGTGCCAAATGGAGCTTCCGGTGAACCCAATCACGGTATCCAAACCCAGCATTTTGGCTACTTTCCCGGTTTTGATGATTTCTGCAGCAGCACGCTGCCGAACTCCTTCAGGATCGCCATCGCCCCAGAGATAATCAGGAAGAATACTTTGATGACGTTCGTCAATGCGATCGCAAACACACTGGCCAACCAAATGTGTTGAAATTGCAAATAACTGAAGGTCATATTTTGCTAATGTTTCTTTGCGTGCATCGCAATATGCCTGATCGGCTTTGTCAATTTCCATATGATCGCCCCAAGTGCAAAGTTCAAGGCCGTCGTAGCCAAACTCAAGCGCTTTTTCGCACATGGTTTCAAAGGGAAGGTCGGCCCATTGTCCGGTAAAAAGTGTTACTGGTCTGCCCATAATATTTTTGTTTTAGTGGTTTATTCGAAACTGATACGAGTTACGGGTTCCGTGTTTCGGGTTGGAAAAACTCGTAACTCGAAACGCGCAACACGAAACTATTGAAAAGGTACCCATTTTACATTGTCATTGTATCCGGCTTCAACTACGGCATCAATAAACTGCATACCGCGGATTCCATCTTCGACTCCAGGATAATCGAGCCATTCGGTTTTTGGTTCTTCTCCATTCATTTTGGCACGAAGCGTAAACGAGAAGTTACGGTAAATATTGGCGAATGCTTCCAGATACCCTTCCGGATGGCCTCCAGGGGTACGGGTATTGGCTGCAGCAGCAGTTCCCATTGAAGTGCCAACACGATAAATTTCCGTAGGTTTGCTTGTCCATTTGGCAATCAGGGTATTGGGTTCGTGTTGTGCCCATTCCAGACCACCTTTGTCGCCATAAACGCGAATCTTAAGTGCGTTTTCTTCTCCGGCTGCAATTTGGGTGGCAATTAAAACTCCTTTGGCACCATTGTCGAAACGAAGCAAAACAGCGCCATCATCGTCGAGCAAACGTCCGGGAACAAACACATTCAATTCGGCACAAAGTGATGTAGTTCTTAGTCCGGTAATGTATTCTGCCAAATGATGCGCGTGTGTTCCGATATCGCCCATAGCGCCTGCCTTTCCGGAGCGTTTGGGGTCGGTTCTCCACGAAGCTTGTGCGTTTCCGGAGTCCTCCAGTTTCGAAGAAAGCCATCCCTGTGGGTATTCAACAAATACTTTGCGGATTTTGCCCAACTGGCCTTCAGCAACCATTTGTTTGGCATGCTTAACGGCTGGGTATCCAGAGTAGGTATGAGTTAATGCAAGTAACAAACCTGTTTCGTTTAGTTTTGCCTGAAGTTGCAGCGCTTCGTCGAGCGTAAATGTGATTGGTTTATCGATTACCACGTTGAATCCATTTTCCAAAGCCATCATGGCTGGGCCAAAATGGGCGAAGTTTGGGGTAACAATGGTTACAAAATCCATTCGGTCGCCTTCAGGAAGTTTAACCTCATTTTCAAACATTTCCTGATAGGTTTTGTACACGCGATTTTCCGGGAGATAATACGATTTTCCGGAGGAAAGTGAAATTTCAGGATTGATACTGAAGCAGCCGCAAACCAGTTCGATTTGCCCGTCCATAAAAGCTGCAAGGCGGTGAATAGCTCCAATAAAGGCATCACTACCTCCACCGACCATTCCCATGCGTAATTTACGATTCATCATATTGGCTTATTTTAGTTGGTTTATAAATTTATGGTTGGCCTTTTTAAGGCTCGTTAAAATTAGAAAACTTTTTTAGATGAAGTAATTTTTTCTCTGAAAAACATACCAGACCAGAACGGTTTTTTATCAATCAGATTTGCACAAGGTCATTCTGATTCTTATCTTCGGTTGCTCAAACTAAACTTTACCAAAATGGAAAGACGTTCATTTTTACGAAATGCAGCCGGAACCATTGCTGCTGTTGGCCTTGCGAGTTCATCCAAAGCAATTACTTCAGTCTCCGACTTTGCTGTTGCAACTCCGTTTAAGTTAAAATATGGCCCTCATTTCGGAATGTTTAAAAATACAGTTGGCGAAGATTTGATAGATCAGCTCAAATACATGGCAGATCAGGGGTTCACCGCGTTTGAGGATAATGGAATGATGGGACGTGATGTTGCTTTGCAGACTAAAATTGGAGAAACGCTCTCGAAACTTAATATGACAATGGGCGTGTTTGTAGTTGACAAAGGCGGAAATATGGCCAACACCTTCGCTGCTGGGAAACAGGAATATATCGAAATTTTTCTGAATGGTTGCCGTAAAGCCGTTGAGGTGGCCAAACGTGTTAATGCGAAATGGATGACTGTTGTTCCCGGTGGTTTTGAGCGAAACCTGCCAATAGGAATTCAGAATTCCAATGTCATTGAAGCACTGCGTAGGGGAGCCGAGATTTTGGAACCTCATGGACTGGTTATGGTTTTGGAGGCGCTTTCGGATTCTCCTGATTTATATTTGCAAACGTCTGATCAATCCTATATGCTATGCAAAGCTGTAAATAGTCCTGCTTGTAAAATTCTGTACGATATTTACCATATGCAGAAAACTGAAGGAAATCTGATCAATCATATAAATCTGACGTGGGACGAGATTGCCTACTTTCAGATAGGAGATAATCCCGGAAGAAAAGAACCGACTACCGGAGAAATTAATTATAAAAATGTATTTAAATTTATTCACGATAAAGGTTATCAGGGCGTTATGGGAATGGAGCATGGAATTTCTATGGCTGGAGTAGAGGGCGAAAAAAGATTAATTGAAGCTTATCGCGAAGTGGATTCTTTTTAATCTGAATTCATTGGGAAAAAGAGGCTGTATCAAAAGTGATTATGTTTTTTCAAAGACTTATAATTTGAAAGTCAGACACTGTTAAAACCCCTAAATCCCCTGAAGGGGAGGTTTGGAGGGGTGAAATGAAGGTGGACTTACAATTTGAAAGTTGCATTTGTGAAATTTTGACTTTTGATACAACCTCTTTTATTAACTCAACCTAAAATTTCAGAACAACATGTTTGATCGATTTTCGGTCGGCAGTATAAACCACATGAACGGCTTGATCGGTGGTCTGGATTATTGCCGGATAACTGAATTCACCACTTGGCTGGTCTTCAAGAACGGCCACATCATTCCAATTTTTTCCATCAACAGAAACGGCCACATTGAGCTTGTTGCGCCCATTTACCCAGTCTTTTCCACTGGCCATCGGATTATAAATCAGTACCTGCAATCCGGAGGAAAGCGTTACTGCATCAATTCCTGAATTTGGATTCAGCACTTTTGTTTTGGCCAGCGAACTCCAGGTTTTTCCTTCATCGGACGACCAGCTTTCCATGATTAGGTTCTGGTCGCTACGGAGCAAAGCCTGTATCTGATTGTGTGGATAAAGTAAAAGCGTTGGCTGTATTACTTTCGCCGGATTGTGTGGGTCGATGGCAATCTTTTCCCAGGTTTTTCCACCATCGGTTGAACGCTCGATGTGTGCATGCCATTCCTCGGTTTTCGTTTCAATGCTTGATGGGCTCAGAATAACTCCGGAAGGCAATGTCAACGGCTTATTTTTGATTGGTCCTAAAATTCCATCCTGCAATTTCTCCGGAGCCGACCAGCTTTTACCTTCATCATTTGAATGAATGACCATTCCCCACCACTCACGTGGGTTTGGGCCAACTTTGTAATAAAGTGAAAGAGTGCCATCGGCTGTCCGGAACAATACCGGATTCCAACAGGCATAACGAAGCGAGTCGTTTATGATACCATTTGCCACACTAACCGGAGCTGTCCATGAACCATTCTTTTTATCAGATACCCATATTTCAACGTCCTTATTGCTTTCATTTGATCCGCCAAACCAGGCCGCCTTTAACGAACCATCTTTTAGTTCAACGATTGTTGAGGCATGACATTGCTTAAAAGGAGCATTCTCGAAAATATATTCGCTGGTTACCATTTTGCATGATTTGGGAATCCGTATGGCTTGACTGGTCATAGTCAGCATGAAGATAAATGCAAAAAGTATGATTTTCATGTTTTATTTTTTTTGAACCGCAAGGCCACGATAGAACACATCGTTTTTCTTTAGTTCTTTTTCTATGTGGCTTTGTGGTTATTAGTCAGTAATTAAATTTTCAATTCTTTAAGTATCATAGAAATCTGGTTCGATTCAAAACCACGCCCCATTGCAAATCGCATCAGTTTATTCCGTTTGTCGTACTGGTCTTTGGCTTTGATTGATTTTTCCTTATCAATCAGGAGCCTACGTAGCACATCCAAATAACCTTCATCTTCAATTTCTTCGTAGGCAAGTTCCATGATTTCCGAAGGAATATTTTTTGAACGCAACATGAAGGCAATCTTTTGTTTGCCCCAATGATTAAACCTGAATTTATCTTTCGCATAGGCGCGGGCAAATCGTTCGTCGTCAAGGTATTTTTCGGCTATTAATTTTTCGATAACTGGCTCAGAATCTTCAGCAGGAAGTCCCCAGACTTTTAATTTTTCCTGAATTTCCGAAGAACAATGTTCTGATCTGCTGCATAAAAAAGCGGCTTTATCGTACGCTATTTTCTGATCCTGATTCAATTCCATAATTTTTTGCTTAAAAATACAACATCTATTTATTTGATTCATTACTTTTAGATACGCCAAAGAAACATTCAATCCAATTTATAATTATTGAGTACTGCCGGTAATATTAAATGAATTTTAATTACAAAGGTTAATTGCTATAGATTTCGACTTAAAATCGATATTGTTCGATAAGGTTAGTTTCTTTGTGCCTGAAAATTTTAAAATCATGATACGAATCAATCAAGTTGTAACTTCTGTTCTCTTTATGCTGACCAGCTTTATCGTTTTTGGTCAGGAGCAGAATGCAATTCCAATGACCTTTTCTGAAGCCTACGAGCAGATGCATCAGAACAGTTTTGTACTGAAACAGGCCGGATTCGAGGTTCGGGAAAAGGAAGCAGATAAAAAAGCTGCCTTTGGATTGCGCGCCCCAAGAGTCTTTGTCACAGCAACTGCCGTTCAGATGGCCGATCCGCTTACGCTCGATCTAACCCCGGTTCGGGATGCCATCACGCCACTTTATGAAGCTTTGGGTAAATACGGTAACTTTTCAGGAGTTCCGAATCCCGATCCGGCGACTTCAGGAGTAATGCCCACTTTGCCCGATAATATCAGTACAAAGGCTATGCGGGCTAAAATTTTGGAGGGTGAAGCTACTATTAAAGCTGCCGAGTGGAATCAAATGATTCAGGAAAAACAATTTGCATCGGTGAATGCCAACTTCGTATGGCCACTTTATACCGGCGGAAAAATCAATGCGGCCAATAAAGCGGCACAGATTTATGAGGAGGAAGCCGGACTTCACCGGGAACAAAAAGAAGGTGAATTGCTGAGTGAGCTTGCCACCCGATATTATGGACTGGTCTTGGCCGAACAGGCCTGCAAGGTGCGCGGTCAGGTTGCCGAAGCCATGAAAAAACATCTTTTCGATTCGCAGAAACTGAGCGAACAGGGACAAATTGCCAAAGTTGAATATTTGCATGCGCAGGTCGCCAACTCGGATGCCGAGCGCGAACTGAAAAAGGCTGACCGGGAGGCAACTATTGTAAAACGTGCACTTCAGAACACAATGGCCGTAAGCGACAGCAGCGACCTGACTCCCGCAAGCCAATTATTCATCCTGAAAAACATTGAGGACGAGAGCTTTTTTATTGAGCTGGCTTTGCGAAACAACCCGCTTTTACATCAGGTCGACTCAAAAAGGGAACTGGCAGCTACCGGAGTAAAATTGGAGAAAAGCAATTACCTGCCTTCTGTTGCCCTTACCGGAACTTACGATTTGGCCGATAAAGATTTATCGCCTTACGTTCCTCAATGGATGGTTGGAGTTGGGTTAAACTGGTCGCTTTTTGAAGGCAATGCCCGCCGCCAAAAACTTCAGTCAGCACAATTTAAAGAAGATCAGGTGGAACAAGCCGGACTGAAGGCCGAAGAAGATATTAAAACTGTAATTAAAAAGATGCACCAGCAACTCGGAATGCAGGTTGAGCAACTGGAAGAACTGGATAAAACCCTTGAATTTGCGAAAACCTATGTTGAAAGTCGTGATAAAGCTTTTCACGAAGGACTTTCCACTTCGACCGAACTGGTTGACGCCAATTTGTTGCTGGCGAAAGTTAAGATCGATCGTTTACAGGCCATGTACAACTATGATGTAACACTGGCAACTTTGCTTCAAATCTGTGGAAGTCCCGACATGTTCCTGCAATACCAGGCAAGTAACCAGGTAATTATGGAATCATTTTGATAATGAGGGAATTTGAGGATTCAATTTTCAGGATTTCAACAACAATTACCAGATAATGATTATAACAGTTTATTACAAATACCCAATACAATGAACAAGACAAGAAATTTTATTATCGGCCTGTTTTTCACCGCCTTGCTGATTTTTCTACTTTATACAACCTGGTTGATTACCCGTCCGCTACCGCTTGAGGTTCAGGGCGAAATTGAAGCTACTCAATTCAAGGTTGCCTCCAAAATACCTGGGAGGATTGATACCATTGCGGTGAAACGTGGTCAGCAGGTAACCAAAGGCGATTTCCTGTTTTCGATCAGTAGTCCGGAAATTGATGCTAAATTGTTGCAGGTAACAGCACTCCGGAATGCAGCTCAGGCACAGAGCCTGAAGGCGCAGAACGGAGCTCAGGCTGAGGATATTTCGGCTGCTTATAACCTGTATGTGAAAGCCGAAGCCGCTGCCAGACTTTACGAAAAGACATTTACACGGGTTGATAATTTGTATAAAGATGGAGTTGTTTCGGAACAGAAAAGAGACGAAGCCGAAACACAAAGCAAAGCTGGCCGCGAAACAGCCAATGCTGCCAAATCGCAATGGGAAAAAGCGGTGAAAGGTGCGCGATTCGAAGATAAACGCTCGGCACAGGAACTTGTGAATCAGGCCGAGGGCGGAATTAAGGAAGTGGAAGCTTACCTGGCCGAAACTCAGGTGAAAGCTCAGGCTTCGGGAGAGGTGGCCAACATTATTTCTGAACAGGGCGAACTGGTTCCAACTGGTTATCCGGTAATCACACTGGTTGACCTGAAAGATAGCTGGGCAACACTTTATATCCGCGAAGATTTGATGACCGATGTTCGTATGGGAAGCGAAATCAAAGCGGTTATTCCGGCGCTGGGAAATAAAGAAGTGGTTCTGAAAGTGAATTACATCAGTCCTCTGGCCGATTTTGCCACCTGGACCGCCACTAAAAGTTCTGGAGGTTTCGATATGAAATCGTTTGAAATACATGCAGTACCATCGACTTCTATCGAAGGGCTTCGTCCCGGTATGAGCGTTTTGGTAAACTGGAAACAATTTAAAAAGTAGTCAGTCGCAGTCTTCAGAAACAGTAAAAGGTCATTCATTGTCATTAGGTCATTTATAGTAAACCCGATCGCAGAAATCAATGACAATAGATGACTATCAATGACAACAAATGACAATTCTCTTCAATGAAGAAGAAACAAAATAGAACACTAAATTCGGTTGCAGACAGCGAGTCTTTCTTCCGGAAAAACCCATTTTTCAAGGTTTTTCTGCGCGAAATCGACCGGATGACGGGATCAACGATTTACCTGTTCACTGCGCTGATTGGCCCGCTCATCTCGTTTGTTATTTTGCTGTCGATCTTTGCTGAGGGGGTTCCGCGTAACATCCCGGTTGGTATTGTCGATTTGGATAACACGGTTTTGTCGCGGAAAGTGGCGATGTGGATTGATGCCACTCCTGAAGCTGCAATCGCGATGCACTTCCCCAATCAGGAAGAAGCTTACCAGCAGATGGCTGAAGGAAAGCTGGAAGCGATTGTGGTCATTCCGGATGGAACTGAGAAAAATATAATGAAAGGTTACAGCGAAAAAATATCGGTGTTTATTAACAACACCAATATTTTGAAGGGCGGATACCTCCAAAAGGGAATCTATAAATCGCTGGCCACACTTTCAGGAGGAATAAAGCTGCAATTCGCCATGAAAAGTGGTTTGCCCGAGCAACAAGCTAAAGCAAAAGTTCAGCCCGTGAGGCTTCAACAGCACATTCTGTTTAATCCCTTCGGAAATTATTCGTATTTTTTGCTGAGTGCGCTTCTTCCGCTGATGTTGGTCGTTTTTACTTTATTATCCAACGTATTCGCTGTGGGTACCGAAGTGCGCGAAGGAACCGGACCCGATTGGCTTGAACATGCTAACGGCAGCATCATTGTTGGACTGGCCGGAAAACTTTTGCCATACACTATTTTACTTGCCGTTGATGCGGTTGTAATGAATGTGGTTTTATTTATGCGGATGGAAACACCACTTCAGGGAAGTTTTGCTTTTATTATGCTGGGCGAGATCATGATGATTATTACCTACCAGTTGCTGGCTGTATTGTTGATTTCGGTTACTGCAAACCTGCGTCTTGGCTTGTCTTTGGCTAGCGCCTACGCCATGATGGCTCTGACTTTCTCGGGACTGACTTTTCCGCAATTTGCGATGCCTGCTGTTGCCAGAGTATTTTCATATCTTTTCCCGTTTACCCAATGGGTGAAAATTTTTATTTCGCAGGCCATTCGTGGTGAAGCAGTAGTTCATGCACTCATTCCGATGGCGATATTTGTGTTGTTCATCTTGCTTTCGGTTAGTTCTTTGCCCCGCCTGAAGAAGGTTTTAAGGACTGAAAAATATTGGGGAAAAGTGTAACACTGCAAATGAATCTCGTCACCCCGAATTTATTTCGGGGTCAGTAAATAATAGAAGTAAGATCCTGAAACAAGTTCAGGATGACTGGATAGCTGATTTTTGTGTGGCTAGGAATAAAAACGAATTAATATTATAATGTTCAAGAAAATACACAAAGGCATTGAAATGACGGGACAATTTTTCCGCGACGAATTCAGGGACATCCGCAAAGACAGCGGTGCGATCCTGATTTTGGTCGGTGCGCTGATGATTTACCCCATTGTTTATGCCATTGCTTATAAAAACGAAGTGGTTCGCGAACTGAAAACCACCATCGTCGATTTGGATCGCACGACTACCAGTCATCAGTTGATTAAAATGCTTGAAGGCGCCGAACAGGTTGAAATCAATCGGGTAGCTGCCAGTTTGGATGAAGCCAGAGCTGATTTTTTTGAAGGTAATTCAGGAGGGATTGTTGTTATTCCACCAGATTTTGAAAAAGACATCCTGAATGGGAAGCAATCGAATGTTTCGGTGTTTGCCGATGGAAGTTATTTCCTGATTTACCGGCAGTTGCTTAGTGGTTCTGTAAAGGCTATTGGAACGTTCTCTGCCGGTGTCGAGATTAAAAAGCTGATGATGGAAGGGAAACCGTACAATCAGGCGTCGCAATCACGCGATCCGTTGGTCGCTGATTTACATTTTTGGTTTAATCCGGCTTCCGGATATGGTTCGTTTGTAATGCCGGGCATCATCATCATTATACTTCAGCAAACATTACTGATTGGAATTGGGATGGTTGGAGGTACAGGCAAAGAGAAAAAACGCGATAGCTTTCTGGTTCCGGTAGCATTGAAAAAGGGTGGTGTTCTTCCGATCCTGTTCGGGAAATCATTATCGTACTTTGTCATTTATGCTGTTAACTGTGTTTTTACCATGATATGGATCCATTCGTGGTTCAGTTACCCCAATCGGGGTAGTTACCTCACTGTTTTGATGTTGACCTTGCCATTTTTGTTATCGGTCATTTTTATGGGAATTACGTTTTCGGTTCTGTTCAAACGCCGCGAATCGTCGATTACGTTTATGGTCTTTCTTTCGCCTATTGTTGTTTTCCTGAGCGGACTTTCATGGCCAGCCTCATCTATTCCGCCGATTGTTTATAATCTGGCTCATTTGTTTCCGTCAACCATTATGATTCCGGCATATATGCGTGTACGAACCATGGGCGTTGGCTTGCACGAAATCCGGCACGAGTATTGGCAAATGCTTATCCTGATGGGGTTTTATTTTTGCACGGCGGCTTTGGCTCTGTATTTTTCGGCCTTGCACAATTCAAAAAAGATTCCGTCTGCTTTGGCAGATGGCAAAGAATAGTGCGCTGAATAAGAGTGTTGCTTGATCAGAGCTTTATCCTTTGCCGTTGGCTTTAGCCAACGGATGGAGAAGAGTACACAATACAGGGCTTTAGCCCGTTTCTCTTATTTGTCAGTTGGGGCTAAAGCCCAAGAATCCTTTTTTTATCCATATCCGTCAGCTAAAGCAGACGGCAAAGAATAGTGATTCAAATACGAGAATTGCTTGATCAGGGAGATATCCTTTGCCGTTGGCTATAGCCAACGGATAGCCTGAAATGCAAGACATGGGCTTTAGCCCTTTATCTGCTCGAATCCATACTTTTTCATGAAGAGATTAACTTCTTCCTCCCAACTCATCTTTCGGTGGTGTTCATCCTGATTTTTAATGTAATCCCTAACCCGGTCAACCTGCGAGTGCCCAACTGAAACTGCAAAATAATCGTCCTGCCACGAAAAATGAGATGGAAGGATTTTCTTGTTATTGATCCAGAACGAACTTTCACCCTTTAAATATTGCATGATGGTAGCCAGATTTTGCTGTTTCCCGAGATTGATAAGGGCATGAACGTGATTCTCATGAGCATTGATATAATCCAGAATGATGTTCTTTTCCTCAGCATTTTCCCTGAAATGTTTCAATACTTCCGGACGAAACGAATGCGGTATAATTAGTTCTCTGTTTTTAGTACTCCAGACACAATGTAGCCAGATTTTGACATATGACATGATCCGCAAATTTTGGGTTTATGAGCTAATTTAGTGAATATTAGCCAGATCATCTTTATGCGAATGTATTTTTGTCATGGCTAAAGCCAAAAATTCTTGTCTTCCCGATCCGTCAGCTAAAGCAGACGGCAAAAGATAGTGCTTTGAATTTGAGTATTGATTAATCAGGGAGATATCCTTTGCCGTCCCATTTATGGGACGGATGTAAAGGACTACAACAATTGAGCTTTAGCCCTTTTCTCTTATTTGGGTCTGTGATTGGGACTAAAACTCCGGAATCAATTCCCATCATTATCCGTCAGCTAAAGCAGACGGCAAAGGATAGTGCTTCGAATATAAGAATTTATTGATCAGAGCTTTATCCTTTGCCGTTGGCTTCAGCCAACGGATAAAATAGGATATCCGATCCAGGGCTTTAGCCCATTATTTGATTTTCCCAAGCTTTTCCAATTTTTCAGAAGCCGCCAATCCATTGGGATTGCAGCCCGGTTTTCCTTCCGGAATTTCAATTCCCATTTTCTGATAGTATTCAACCCAAGCTTTAGGAAAGCTCCCGGTTTTTGGGTCTTTAAAAGTCATCGGCTCAAGCTTGAAAATCGAATCGGCGGCAAATGCCAGGTAAATGAATTCGGAGCAATAGTGAGCAGTGTCAGACATGACATAGCTGAAATTATATGGCTTGCCCAGCATCCGGTGCACTTTTGGGATCGCTGCCGGAATTGCTTTTTGCCAATTCTCTTTTAACCGGTAGGCAATCACCCTCACCGAATCTCCTTTTGGGTGCAGAAATTCGTTGAGCGAAACGATGCACGTTCCGCCTTCGGGATAAGCATGTAAAACCACAATTCCCGTATCGGTAACTTCAACCAAACCCACATGCGAAAAATGGGTTTCTCCGGAAGTTTGGGTCACCTTATCGATCGCTTCCGAAATGTTCTCGGATGACTTTTCCCGAAACAGGATATCGCCTGATTGGAGTTTGATCTGGAGTGCGGGTTGGGCGCTGGCGAAAAGTCCGGCAATAATTATAAAGTTGATTGCCAAAATTAATTTGCTCATAATGTAAGATATGGTTCCTTTTATCCCGATTTAACAGACCTCAGAGAGGTCATATATTTATAGAACCGGATATCAAATAGATTGTTCGACCCCAAAGGAGTCGAATGTTGAGTGGTGGATTTATCTTCTATAAACATTTTATCCCTCTGGGATAATCCTTGATGACCTTGTTTCGTTCATTTGCGTATTTATTCCGCTTGAATGGGCGACCAATATCGTTCCAGCTCCCAGAAGTATTCAAACTCAATGGTTCTTAGTTTTTCGATCAATTCAAAATACTTCTCTTCCGACAATTGAGTCCAATTATACATTGTTAATCCAAGATTTTCATGCTTTTTGCTCGCGTTTGTCAATAAAATTCGATCAATCGGAGGGTGGGCTATCCTTGCAAGATTACTTATCCCTGAGTCTCGAATAACAATTGCCGTTTTAATATAGATGGCAATTATTTTAGCTGCCCGGGCATAGGTTGCTTTCTTTTCAAGTTCATTATCGATAAACTTTAAATGAGCAATAATTTTTCCGGCTGTTTCGCGATGGAACTGGTCAAAACTAGCAATCGTGAACTTTTCATTGCTATCAAGCAAACTTCGAAGTTCAGTTTTTTCAATTGCTGATTTAACGTTAGCCGTATTTGTAAAATTTCGTGCAACAGCACGAGCGGCTGCCCAAACGGCATAGTTATGCAAATGTTCGTTAAATGTATATGGCATTGGTTTGTCTTTTTGCACTGTAATGTTGACCTAAACCAAATCCGCTTCAACCACCGGCTTAAAGAAAGCTTCAACTTCCTGTAGTGTGGTTTCAGTTTTCGGCACATCGCGAACAATCTTGCCTTTTTCGAGGATAATCAAGCGGGTAGAAACATCGGCAATGTTTTCCAAGGTATGGTCCGAAATCAGGAACGTGGTTCCGTTCGCGTTTGCGAAATCCTTGATCAGCTTCCGGAGTTTATACTGCGAACTCGGGTCGAGGTTGGCAAACGGCTCGTCCAGAACCACGATTTCAGGTTGACCCATCAAGGCGGCTATGATGCCAACCTTTTTCTGGTTTCCTTTCGAAAAATCGCGGATGAACTTCTTTTTGCCCAGGATTTCGCCGTTAAAAAAGTCGGAGTAAGTTGCAAGAAACTCGTTGGTTTCGGTTTTGCTCATTCTTCGTAATCCAGCGATGAAAGCAAAATACTCTTCGGCGGTAAGGTAGCCAATCAGGAACGTTTCGTCGATAAATGCACCGGTAAAATCTTTCCAGTCTTCCGATTCGCGCACAACAATTCCCTTGCTCACAACCTGTCCTTTGCTGGCTGTAATCAGGTCGAGAATAATGTTGAACAGGGTTGTCTTTCCGGCACCATTGTTGCCAACCAACCCGAAAATTTCGCCTTTTTCGATGGTCAGTTCAGTAATATTCAGGACTATTTCTTTATTGTATGCTTTAATGAGGTCTTGTATTTGGATCATGATCAGGAGTTTTTGTAGTTACGAATAAGTTGGTGTTTCTGTTTGAGGTATTGCTTCGAGAAAAAATCGATGATGACGGAATGGAACAGGATTCCGATAAATCCGAGCGTTCCGAGTGCAGCATAGCCACCAACGGTTCCAAGTATCAGTTTAAATAAATAGAATAGAGAGATGGGGCCGAGCATCAGTGGCAGTGCGCCTAACCATTGCGTGGCGCTTACGCCCTGGTAATTCATGGCCGACGATTGACTCAGATCGAGCCGCTTTTTGCTATACATGCCCACCCAAAACATCACCGGGATGTTGACGCCCAAATTATAAAGCAACATGGCTAAATGCGTGTAAATGATTTTAGGATACATCAGTGCATAAGGCAGGGTTAGAAAATAACAAGTTACCGAAATTACAGTAACCAACATGTAAAACGATTTGAGGAACTGTTTCATGGTTAAACGCTGACACATGAGCATCGAAAAATAGTTGCTGTGCCAGGCCGGGAAAAATTGCCCGTACGAAATCGAAAACATGCCTACCAGAATAATTCCCCCCAATATGAAAATAAATTCAGGCGGTGGCTGCCCATGTTGATCTTTGTAAACCAGCAATCCGTAGAACAGCATAATTAAGGTCATCATGGCTACCGAACGAGGACGTTTGTTACGCCAGATCAGCTTCAGTTCAAGCGCGATGAACCGGCCATTCTCGCCCAGGCGATCGAGCCACGAATAATCGCTGATCTTTTCTTCTTTTTGCTTTCCCGAAATCAGGTTAACAAACATGCGGCTGAGCAAAAATCGGACATTCAGAAAATAGAACTGCACCGGAAGCAAGATGAAAATGATGGAAATTGCCGGATAAATGAGAATCAGGTCGAGTAGTTTTCCCATTCCTCCTGAAAGATCGACAATCCCAAAATGATTGATTGCAAACAGACCTGCTAATGCTCCGAGTAAAATAAGGAATCCGTATTCGGCTTCGTTGAACCGCCATTTCAGGTAGATGGCCAGAAAGTGATTGCTGAAAATCAGTATAAATAGTGAAAGAAACCATGCGGCTGTGGCCATTCCTGAATGATTAACGGCAACTAATTTAATGGTGACCGGTACCAGAAGGAAGAACGGAAGCACATTGAAAAAATTGAGCAACGAGCGTGTCAGCAGGTAATTGGCAATTGTTTTGCGGCGAATACTCTGCAACAACAACGGCTTGAAACTAACCGTTGGCAATTTTTGCATCAACTGACGAACAATGAGGTCGATGGCAAAATAGGCCAAAACGATGCTGTTGAATTTGCTTAGCGGCTCGTCGTTGGGAAAACTTTCGGCCAATATTTTTGGGATAAAAAGTCCCAGAATCAGGAAATTGGCAGAGAAATACAAGGCCAGAAACCCAAGTGCAATTGTGGTTGCCAGGCTTTTGCCCCAGTAGGCCGATCTAACTGTTTCGCGCCATGCGAGTGAAAAAAGGTTTTGATTCATTGGGGTTGATTTTGACTTTAGGTATTTGTATTCGTGAGTTATGTTTTGTTACAGATTATGGAAATTCGAAATTAATCATCTTTCCAACCGGTCTGTCAATGTACACGTTTTTTTGAAAGTTCTGGTATGTCCTTCCTGATCGAAAACTTCAACCAAAATAATGTAAACTCCAACGACGAGTTTTTGTCCTGATTCACTTTTGCCATCCCATGTCCAGCTTCCTTCCTGAGCCTGCAACTGGTTTTTTATCAGGAATCGAACTTGTCGCCCTGCAGCGTCAAAAATACGGACATTGGCGATGTAACCCGGTTTGCTAAGCCTGAAATTAATCGTCAATTCATCGTAGTAGCCGTCGCTGTTGGGCGAAAAGGCTTTTGGTTCAGATGTAATTTCATCCTGAATTTCAGTTTCGCTTCCGGCTTGCGAATTGGGCAGTCCGGGAGTTGCGAAACCTACAGAAGCTGCTGCCGATGTCCAATTTGTGCGGTCGTTAGTTGGCATTTCCAACGAAATACGTTCGAGCGAAACACCCTCCTCATCTGCCAGAAAAGGTGAGTGCATTTTTGCTGAATAGCCGAATTCATCCAAAACGTTGAGCGAATCGTTCAGTAAAACGACCGTTCCGGTGTCATCCGAATAACTTGGGAAAGACTTCATCGCACAAAAACTGGCCGGATTGCAAGTGAAATATTGCGATGCCAGAATTGCCGGGTCTTTTGTGCATACCAGAAATTCTCCGGGTTTCAGGTATCGTTTTTCGGTGGTGACCTGATAGATTTGTTTCAGCGCCAGCGCGTCGTCGCGGGTAGCTAGCCTTAGCCGATTGGTCGGGATTGTTTGTTCCGAAACATTCACCAATTCTACAAAATCAACTCCTCCGGAAAATGGATTAAACAGCACTTCGTTGATCAGGATTGAACCAATTTCAGGAGCGAACGTGTAGGAAAACGAAAGTGTATCTGGTGTCATTGTTTTGCCTGAAAGATCAGAGATTCCCAATACATTCAAGCTAAGCTCATTCCCGTTTGATTTCCCAAAGCTAACATCAATCGAATTCGCTGTACTTTTGGTTGGGGTCACCTGTGTGATTGAAACATTCTGGCCGCTTTCGTCCGTTAATTTGAAATTTCCGGAGCGAATGGATTCCGGATCAATGGCTCTGTTAAACGTTAGCCTTATTGTATTTGAATTGATCAAAGTAAGTTTCTGAATGAAAAGTTCGGAAGCAAGCTGAACAACGGAAATATCGTCGATCCACAATTGTCCGGCTCGGGTGGGGGTGTAGTTGAAATAAAGTCCTACATTTTTGAACGCAGAAATTGCCGGGTCGCTTCCAGAGAAAAGTTTGCTTTTTGCCTCTCCTGATTTTTGATATTGAAGAGTCCAAACCCCGCGAGTGGTTCGTTTGGCAGTGATCGTTGCTAAAGTTGAAGCATTCCAGTCCAAATCAGACTCAACAATCAGACTGTCGGCTTTACCATTACTGATTCGCCAGAGTTCGAGCAAATCGCTGCTTCCAGATATATTTACACCCACAGCCCAACCGTTAATTAGGTCTGACAAAATAGTATCGGCACTCAAATAAAACCAGAAACGGTTGGCTGATGAAGGATCCCAATTCCCATTTTTAAGTTTGAACGACCATTCGATATCAGTAGAATTCAGATCTGAATTGGTTAAATGAAAGATTGAAGAATTGCCGCTTGTTGCAATTGATGCGTGCTTCAACGAGAGTTCTCCTGAAATTTTTTCAACAGTCGAAACCTCCCAGTCTGTCGTTTGTTTCCATCCTGAAATAGAGTTGTTTTCGAAATCGTCACTTAAAATGGTTGAGATGGTGTCGTTTCTGTTTAGGTTTTCTATTTTTGCAAAAGAATTATGGTCAGATTTATATTTGCCAAAAGCATCACAACTTACGATTGTTAAAAAATAGACAAGTATTATTGAAAATATAAAAATAAATCTGGTCATTTTTTGAAAAATTAAAAGCAAAGCGTTATTTTTGACACATTATTAAGAGATAATGAAGGCGAAAACGTATTCAATTTAACAAAAATTGAACAAATAGCCAAATTTGATTGTATAACAGAAGATTAGATAATAAAAAAATACGAATTGACATGAAACAAGCCAGGAGGCAAAACTTCGCATAGGTGAAGATTGTAATGGCGAGTTTCATGCGGCAATTAAAAATTAAATTATAAACACATGAAAGTTGCAGTAGTTGGCGCAAGTGGTGCGGTAGGCCAGGAATTTTTGAAAGTTTTGGCTGAACGGAATTTTCCGCTCGATGAACTGGTTTTGTTTGGATCTGGTCGTTCGGCTGGAAACGAGTACGAATTCAAAGGCAAAAAGCTGGTTGTAAAAGAACTGAAGCACAACGATGATTTTAAAGACATTGACATTGCCCTTACATCGGCCGGTGCATCTATCTCAAAAGAATTTGCTGATACCATTACCAAATATGGCGCTATCATGATCGATAACTCAAGCGCTTTCCGTTACGATAGTGATGTTCCATTGGTTGTTCCTGAAGTAAATCCTGAAGATGCTTTGGTTCGTCCACGCAACATTATCGCGAACCCAAACTGTTCAACCATTCAAATGGTTGTTGCCCTGAAGCCGATCAATGATTTATCGAAAATTGTGCGTGTTCATGTGGCTACTTACCAGGCAGCAAGCGGTGCAGGTGCGCAGGGAATTGCCGAGCTGGAAACTCAGATTCAGCAAGTTGCCAAAGGAGAAGAACCTACCATTAGCAAGTTTCCTTACCAGTTGGCGATGAATATCATTCCTCAGATCGATGTTTTCCTTGAAAATGATTACACCAAGGAGGAAATGAAAATGAACTGGGAAACAAAAAAAATTATGCACACCGATGCTGAAGTGAGTGCAACTTGTATCCGTATTCCGGTTGCCCGTGCGCATTCCGAAGCTGTTTGGGTAGAAACTCAAGAAGCCTTGGACATTGAAGTGGTAAAAACTGAAATGGAAAAACTGGAAGGTTTGACAGTTCTGGATAATCCGTCTCAGAAAGTTTACCCGATGCCATTGTTTGTTTCAGGAAAAGATGATGTTTATGTCGGACGTATCCGCAAAGACGTTTCAAATCCTAAAAGTTTGACGTTCTGGTGCGTTGGCGACCAGATTAAAAAGGGTGCCGCGCTGAATGCTGTTCAGATTGCTGAATGGTTGATCAAGAAAGGCGAAGTAAAATAAAACGCTACATGGTAAAATATGAAAAGCCAGTCAAATCGACTGGCTTTTTGCATTTCTTGTAGAGTGGAGGTTTCACTTGAAGTGAAGCCCTCACTAAAATTATTCTTCAATCTTTACTGTCCAATTTTCATCGTAGAGAAAGTCGTTGTATGGGAAGCGGGTGATGTGTATTTTCTTCACTTCTTCGTATAATGTTTTCTTGAGCTCGTTAATGTTCTCTTTTGTTTTGGCCGAAACAAACAACGAAGGCGTGTTGTTTTTGGCCATCCAACTGCTTTCCCATTCTTCCAGCGAAACATTCTGCTTGGTTCGTGCAGTTAAATCGTCCTGATGCTTAATAACGTATGTGAATGCATCAATCTTGTTGAATACATAAATGGTAGGTTTGTCGCCCGCATTAATCTCTTTCAGGGTGCGGTTCACCACTTCAATCTGTTCTTCGAACCCCTGATGTGAAATGTCTACAATATGCATTAAGATGTCCGATTCGCGTACCTCGTCCAACGTCGATTTGAACGATTCGACCAAGCCGTGAGGCAATTTCCGGATGAATCCAACGGTGTCGGCTAATAAAAATGGGAGATTACCAACTACCATTTTGCGAACGGTAGTGTCAAGTGTCGCAAAGAGCTTATTTTCAGCAAAAACCTCCGATTTGCACAATAGATTCATCATCGTCGATTTACCCACATTGGTATATCCAACCAGGGCCACGCGAACCATTCGTCCACGGTTTTTGCGTTGCGTCGACTTTTGCTTGTCGATCTTGATCATCTGCTCTTTCAGCAAAGCAATTTTATCGAGAATAATACGGCGGTCAGTTTCAATTTGCGATTCACCAGGGCCACGCATTCCGATACCTCCACGCTGACGCTCCAAGTGAGTCCATAAACGGGTCAAACGAGGCAGCATGTATTGATATTGGGCCAGTTCAACCTGCGTTTTGGCGTGTGCTGTTTGTGCCCTCCGGGCAAAAATATCCAGAATCAGAAAAGTGCGATCGAGTACCTTGCATTCGAGTGCTTTCTCAATGTTCCGGAGTTGGGTTGGACTAAGATCATCGTCAAAAATGACTGCGCCAATTTCGTTAGCTTTAATGAATTCAGCGATTTCTTCCAATTTTCCTGAACCTACAAATGTGGCATGATTTGGAATATCAAGGCGTTGCAGGAAATGTTTTTTTACCACGGCACCTGCAGTGTCGGCCAGAAATTCGAGTTCCTCCAAATATTCTTTTGCCTGACTTTCGTCCTGATCTTTGGTAATCAGGCCAACCAGGACTGCTGTTTCTATAAGGGGTGAGTTTTCAATCATAATTTCATTCATTACCAATCAAAATCCGGTTTTGATTTTGATCAGCCTCGGATATTCATTGAATTTATTGGGCGCTAAAGATACTGATTATTCTTTCAGAAAAGTTCAGGATTCTATGTCCGGAATCACAGCAAATCCAAATGAAATTTATCTGAAATTATTCTGCGGAATTATTCAATACTGCATTCGTATTTAGAAACAGATGGAGATTTGTAAATTCTTCCTGAATAAGAGCGTAACCATGATTGTAAAAATTCATGCGCTTTTCAAGGTCTTGTTCGGTACGTCCGATAGAGAATTCAGGAGATGGAGCTATAATAAATAACTTCCCTTCTTTTTCCATTTGGTCGCAGAAATCAAGAGTTTTATTGTATTGGCTATTTCGATTCAGTAAAGTTGCCAGAAATTCAGGATGTTTCCTGAATGCAAATTTAAACGGAAGTGAGTTTTTTAATTCTTTTTTTCGGTAACCTCTGGGACGGGTCAGTACGACTACCACTTTTTCGTGTTTGCTCAATGCGTATTTCACTGGAATTGAATCAGCTACTCCTCCGTCGTAAAAAAGTTGGCCGTCAATATTTACCGACTGAGAAAGAAGCGGGATACTTGATGATGCAATAAGCACCTTGTCAATGCCGATATTTGCAATCTCTGGCTTGGTAAAAACTACTCGTTCTCCTGACTCTAGCGAGGTCGTTATCACGTCAAATTCTGCCGGACTTTTAAAAAAAGCTTTTTCATCGAAAGGAACAAGAGTGGTTGGTAATTCTCCAAAAACAAACTTCATGTTGAAATACGATCCGGTTGTAATGAGATGACGAAATCCCATATAGCGCTTATCTGAAGGATATTCAACATTTACTTTCCGATTTCTGCCTTTCTGTTTTGACAAATAGGATGCGCCAATACATGCGCCTGCCGATACCCCGATCACTCTTTCAAAGTTAATGTCCTTTTCAAGAAAGTATTCCAATACCCCACTGGTAAATGCTCCACGAAGACCACCGCCTTCAAGTACAATACAAGAATTTTTCATTTCATAACCTTTCATGCAAAGATAACGACCGGGCAAAAACAAATAGCACCTTCACAAATTAAAAACAGATGGTTTTTTTTATCTGAAATCCAACAGTGAACCCATAAAAGAGATTCAGTTTGAATAGGAGTAGAGTGGCTCACCGAGTCAAACGTTTCACTTTTGAGCATAAATAAAACTTAAAATATCGACATCTGCCGATAAAAACAGGCCGCCCATCTATTCAATTTTTAAAAGCAACTGAGGCCAACGTATATTTGATTCATAATTACAACAGTAAAAACAATTTAAGACAGAAACAATAGAAAACAATTAAAAGAAAAATTATGAAAACGAAAATTAAATCACTCATCATTATTTGTGCACTTGGATTAGTTGGAGTATTAAATGCAAATGCAGCATCAAGTTATAAAACTTCATGTATCGCCGGAACTCTGGAAGAACTGAACAATTCAAAATTTGAGAATCTGAATTCAACAGGTTTTACTTTTAATGCCGATGCTGCAATTGATTATCAGGAAGAAGCCCAATTGGTAACCAAATGGATTGCTGACAATGAAGAAGCAAAAACTATTCAAATGTTGATTGACAAAGGGATAATTTTATCTGACGAGGATGCAGCAACTTTTGCCAGCGAAGCAAAATCGGAGAATCTGAATTCATCTGAATTTATTTTCAATGAAGATGCCGATGCTGCAATTGACTATCAGAAAGAAGCCCAATTGGTAACAAAATGGATTGCTGATCAGGAAGAAGTAAAAACAATTCAGAAGTTGATTGATGAAGGAAAATTAGCAGAAAACAGATAGTTAGAATTTTTAATTGTGGTTAAATAGAGCTGCTCCAAATCGGAGTAGCTCTATTTTTTTGCTGATACTTGATCACCTTGTTTTAAAGATCGTATAAACTGAACGTGTTTTTGGACACAACCAAACTTGATCTCTGTGAGAATCAAATCCTTAAATCACCTTGGATAATTTTGAATTCAGTTCATTTTCAATTACTATCTGGCAAAAATCTGACAAATCCCTAGAATCTGCCAGATTTAGAGTGAAAAAGACAAAATTTCGGGTTTGGTTAAAGTTGATGAAGATTGGAGTCAACTTCCACCAAACTTGAAATGACATGATGAATCGATTAAGATTTCGTGGTCAATTTGAACGAATATTACAATTGAATCAACAAACCCTAACCAAAATTAAGTTCGATATTTGGCTTATTACTAATATTTTAGTTGTAACTTTAATGTAATAATCTCTTTTCCCATCGGAGAAAAATATTTTTTTAGCTAGAAACCTAATTCAGTTAAATGAATATGAAAACACATTTCCTTACTTTATTTAATATTGAGAATCGCAAAAAGACATTATTCTATTTGCTCTCTTCGGTTGTATTGGTCATCGCATCACAAATTGTTGGTATAAGTGACAACCCAATAGGAATTGCCATGATTGGGGTTGGAGTGATCTGGTTCTACTATTCCTTTGTACATATTTGGAAGAAATCTACAAATTTTGTCCGCCTAATATTTATATCTCTGGGACTTATGCTACTTGAATTTCTGGCAATTAATGTTTTGGGTTGGTTGGAGAAAATGCAATATCTCAATGAGGGACTGTTAATGGGCATTTTTTTTCTGATTTGTATCCCAATGCTTTTAGTGGGAGCATTCGGAGCCTTTTCCAGACCGAATCCTGATAATGTAACATGGAAATGGGGATTTATTGTTGGAATTATCATACTGGCAATTGGAATTATATTAAGTCCATTTTTCTTTATTCGCAATTATCATATAAATCATTCTATTTTATGGAGCATGTCTATCGTGTTAATCGTATGTTTCCCATTTGTTTTGGTAGGTATGGTTTTTATTCGGAATCATTTTAAAGCTAAAAAACGACATGAAAAAGTAACCTAAATAATCTGTTATTCAGGTTTTTAAATTTTGAGTTTTAGGAATTTCAACTATATCTTTTAAGGATTTTCAATTTCACTTATTTCGTTAAGATATATTTCATATTGGTTGATGGATAGATTACGAGAAATATCTCGGGAAGGATCTTCAAAAAGGCAAACAGGATAAACTTCGCTTATTTTTAAACGAACATGATTGATAACTATTACAAATATCAAGGATCAGATACAGGTTTGTTCATTCGGCATTTATAAGTCTAAATAAATTGTGTTCAACCAATATGAAATCTTTTAATTGTGAATTTATGAAAAACAAAAGAATCGTTATTGGAGTTTTTCTGCTATACTCATTTGCAGTTTATGCTCAAAAACCTGATTCAGTAAAGACAGAAGCTTGGCAAAAGATATATCGTGCCAGCGCTACCAAGATTAATGACCTTGTTCATACCAAACTCGATGTGAGCTTCGATTATTCCAAATCATGGATGTATGGTAAAGCTTGGATTACACTTCATCCTCATTTCTACGCAACCGATTCGCTGAATCTTGATGCCAAAAGAATGGAAATCAAAGAAGTTTCAATAATAAGGTCGGGCAGGCACATTCCGCTGAAATTTGCGTATGATAGCCTCAATCTTCGAATCACGCTCGATAAAACCTACAAGGGTGGCGAAAATTATACTGTTTTTATTGATTACGTGGCTAAACCCGATGAAATTAAAATATTAGGAAATCAGTCAATTACAAATGACAAAGGTCTGCATTTTATCAATCCTTTAGGGAAAGAGAAAAACAAGCCAACTCAAATCTGGACTCAGGGAGAAACCGAATCGAATTCAGGTTGGTTCCCGACCATTGATAAACCTAATCAAAAAACAACGGATGAAATCAGCATGACGGTTCAGGATAAATACCAGACCTTGTCGAACGGCGTGTTGGTAAGCCATAAAAAGCATAACAACGGAACCCGAACCGATACCTGGAAGATGGATTTGCCCCACGCACCTTACCTTATGATGATGGTGGTCGGCGAATATTCGGTCATTAAAGACAGTTATAAAGGTAAGGAAGTAAGTTATTACGTGGAAAAGGAATATGAACCGATAGCCCGGAAAATCTTTGGACTGACACCAGAAATGATTGATTTCTATTCGAAAATAACCAGCATTGCTTATCCATGGCCCAAATATGCACAAATTGTATGCAGAGAATTTGGTGGTGCCATGGAAAATACCACTTCCACAATACATTCTGAATCTGCTCAGCAGGATACAAGGCAATTGATTGATCGGAATAGTTGGGAAGAGATAATTGCACATGAACTATTTCATATGTGGTTTGGGGATTATGTTACAACCGAAAGCTGGAGCAACACTACATTGAACGAATCGTTTGCCGACTTTAGCGAAACTTTATGGGAAGAATACAAATATGGGAAGGATGTTGGTGATGAGCATAATTACTATGCGATGCAGAACTATTTGCAAATGGGTGATAAAAAAAAGGATCTTGTTCGATTTTATTATAAAGACAGACAGGAAATGTTCGATTATTTTATAAGTTATAACAAGGGCGGACGAATTCTGAATATGCTCAGGAATCAGGTTGGTGACAGTGCGTTCTTTAAGTCAATCAATCTTTTCCTAACAACTAAGAAATTTCAATCGGCTGAGGCACATGAACTGCGGCTCGCTTTCGAGGAAGTTACCGGGCAGGATCTGAACTGGTTCTGGAACCAATGGTATTATGGCAGCGGACATCCAAAGCTCGACATCAGTTACGATTACGATGCGTCGGCTAAAATGGCAAAAGTAGTTATTAACCAAACTCAGCCCGGTAAGGTTTTTAAATTTCAAATTGCGGTGGATGTTTATCAGGGTGCTGAAAAGAAACGATACAAAGTATGGATTGATCAGGTGGCAGACACGCTGTCTTTTCCTGTCAATTTTAAACCGGATCTGATCAATGTTGACGGAGATAAAATCCTGCTTTGTGAAAAAACAGATCATAAAACATTGGATAATTTCATTTTTCAGTATTACTGATGGTGCGTTAATTTTTTATTTTTCGTTGTAACTTATTGATATAAATATATTTACAGGCGTTCTTTGACTTTTTGATTTGAAATGAAAAGTAACTTTGCATTTTTTTAATGCAAGGC
>JAQUIJ010000053.1 GCA_028683385.1 Prolixibacteraceae bacterium
GTTCATGCATGTGTTCAAGGCAATGCGAGGCGTAAACGAAATCAAATTCTTCCCGTACATATTTGGTAATGTGATTGGCATCTCCATGTTCGAAATCGAAATGTTGAACATCCTTTGTCACAGGGTCCGGGCCGCAACCAATATCAATTCCTTTGCCTGAGAAGATAGATCGTTCGAGGTCGCTCCATAGTTTTTTTGTTTTAGTTGTTTCGTTCATGAGCCGTTTAATTCATGTTATACTGAGTGGCCTACCAGTACGATTAGGCCAATTTTTACGTCAGATATCCAACCGTCAAGCATGTTAAATATTTGTTTAATTTCAATATGTTAAAATCACACCCCTGGTTAGATTCGTGAAAAAGACAAAATCAAAACACAAAATGGCTATTAACAAAATTCAGCACAATTTGATGTGAAGCCGCGCCCAAGTTGGCATTGCGACCAAAAGTTAATGCCAATCTTCCCACCCAAGCGTAAATGCTGATACAGGACGAGTGGGCAACGGATCAGGCTGGGTTTCATTCAGAGCCACAAAACACAAAGACAAAAAGCGACAGGGTAATCGTGATTAATGAAGCAGTGTCTTTCCCCGCCAGTCAAAACTTTCCCCAAATGTCAAAACCAGAGACTCCGGGAGTTGAACCCGCGTTCACCTTGGTATATTCAGGGTTTCCGGGTTGGTTGGGATACGTCCGGGATACCGGCATCTCTCTATCCTGTCCTCAAGATTTCCTATTTCCAATTGATTTTGAGCTTTCGGTTCGACTGCACACAATCCCTGAGATATAGGTTGATGACACCCTGATAAGGGATGCCTACTTCTTCCGAGATTTGCTTGAAATAATTGATTGAATCTTCATCAATTCTGATGGTGATTTGCTTTTTCAGTCGAGCAGCATACGGATTTTTTTTTGATTTAGAAAAGTCGTATTCTTTTAACATGTTGTCACCTTTCAATAGAAAGACGCTTCCTGCTTCGTTGCCTTCCTTGCTGAAATGATTCTGATCACCTCTTCCGATTCCCGGTAACAGTGACATACCACCAACATTTTCAACCCTGCGCTCATTCCCATAAGAATGAAGCGTTCCTTTTGCTCTGAATGTTCTGGATCTGGGATTATCCGCGCGTTTTCATCGTGAAAAACGGTTTTTGCCTCTTCGAAACTGATCTTATGTTTTCTGAGGTTCCCCTCGACCTTATCCTCATTCCATTCAAAACGAAGCGGTTTCATGATTTATGATAATTACAATGTAATTTATTACAAGGGTTTCTTAGGCTGAGAGTTGACATAGCATTTGCCTTGAATGAAGGCCTTACGCGAGTGGTTCGGGATACAGACGGCATACATGGTCAAACCAGCGTGTTGAAGCGGTGGGCTCCCTGCTCCCAAGGCCGCCGCGCCGGGAAAAATTTGCTCGATATTGTTGAAGTTTCAACACACCGTTTGCGGCGGTTGTCGTAAATAGCATTTCAACGGAAGAAGAACCGCCACCAAATCCGCCACCGGCAAAACGGGTAAAGTCAATATTCACAGGAGATAGTTTGACTCGGAGCCGAAAGCATGGTTCGTTCGCTATTATTCATTTTACCTTTATAGAACCTGAACAAACATCACCCTCTTTTACTTTGTGTGACCATTTCTTGAGTTGTGCAATGCGCTCTTTTGTGAGCGTTGTGAGCCAAGTATCACTGCACATAGGGTAAACACTCCCATAGTACCTATCTTCATCTTTGTGTGGAAAGAGTGCATCCATTTCTGCGTCGCGAAACTTCAGCCATGCCCGTTGAGTCACCTTGAATTTTTCAATAAATTTTTGATCATCTGCGTACTCAATCAATATTATCTTGTAGAGTTCGTTGAGTTCTTTGTCTGCTTGTTTAAATACAGCGCCTGTGCAAGAGTTGATGTCCAGTTGTGTTTTTGCCGTATCCGTGCACGAATCTGCAACAGCTGCCTCGCACATGAAAAGTGTGGCTATGGAAAAAACAATTGCTTTGAAAAAACGCATGATTACTGCTCCATATCCGTTAGGTGAATTGACATGTAAACTATTAATGATTCCAGTAATAAAAAAGAGCTGCCACCTCTCGTTGAGGTTTTTCCCGCTCTCCACATCTTCATCTTCATGATTTCCTCCTGTTGCTTATCTGGCGATAACAACGTTGAAAAAAAGTACTGGACAGGGAGCGCCTTGCTTGTGGTGCGGGCTTCCCTTGTTCCTATTTCCCTAGCCGTTGGAAATTGAAGTGGGAATTTTTGAGGTGTTCACGCAAATCAAGGTGGCAGTAGCTTGGCCACTGGTCTTTTTAATCTGTTTTAAACTGGCGTTGGTCACACTATTTCCAATATATCGGAACCAGAGACTGCGGGAGTTCACCCCGTGTCTGTCTTGGACTGCAGGCCGCTGGTGAGTGTGCCGGGATACAAGCGGGATACGTTTTCGGTTCCTCAGCAGAATCTGTGGGTAGCCCTCGGGGTCGGCAGGTCACCAAGCCCATGATATAAAGCTATTTTTAGCCCGTCGTATGTGCGAAATCCATAGGATCGCTTCGTGATCACCTTTG
>JAQUIJ010000054.1 GCA_028683385.1 Prolixibacteraceae bacterium
GTAAGCGTCAAACCTACCGGTACATTTACAGCTAAAATATAAAATGAGATAATACTCCAATAGAATCTAATAAAGATAGTTAGGTTCAAAGAAAACTAATAGAGGAGATTGGAGGAAGGTGTCATGAACATGAAGAAGATTAGCCATGAGATGAATCTTAAGAAGTGGACAGAAATAGTTGAAGAATGTAGAAATAGCGGGCAAACTGCTGTGAAATGGTGTGATGAAAATAATGTAAACATTAAAACCTACTACTACTGGCAGCGAAAAGTTTGCAATGCAGTCTGTAATGAATTAGCAGTTACTAATAATAATATTGAACAGTCACCTGCATTTGCAGAAGTAATGATTTCTGGTATAAGAGCATCTGAAGTTGCAATCACATTAAATCTAAATAATATATCTCTTCAAATTCATAACGGGGCTGACGAATCTGTGATAGCACATACGCTAAGGATATTAAAAAGCATATGTTAAAAGATTTTTCTACCATTTCACATATATACATAGCGACAGGATACACGGATTTGAGAAGAGGTATAGATGGCTTGGTGTCAATCGTGCAGCAAGTATTTCAATTAGATCCGTTTGAAAATAGCATATTTCTGTTTTGTGGAAGAAAACCTAACAGAATTAAGGCTCTGTATTGGGATAAAAACGGATTTGTAATTTTGTACAAAAGGTTAGAAGAAGGAAAATTTCAGTGGCCAAGAAGTCAAAGTGAAGTACGTGATTTATCGAAACAGCAATTACGTTGGCTAATGGAGGGGTTAAGTATAGACCAACCTAAAGCCCACAAAGCTGTTTCAAAAATAGATTTAATATGATAAAAAAGTGTTTTAAAACATTGAAAAATACGCAAAATTTACCTATAAAAGCCTTGAAAAAAGTGTAAAATAATAGTATAATAAATGTATGAAAAACGTTGAAAATATCGAAAAAACTACCATGGAAACCATAACGATTCCCCGTGAAGAATATGATAAATTAATAGCTCAAAACTTAGAGATGCAAAAGCAGATCAAATGGCTTATGGAGACGATAAAGCTGAAGAACAATAAAATATTCGGTTCGTCATCTGAGAAGACAAATAAAGAAGAAAGCGATCAGCTAAGCATATTTAATGAGGCAGAAACTGAATCAGACCTAAAGGTTAAAGAACCTGAACTTGAAGAAGTAAAGGCACATTATCGAAAGAAACGTACAAAAAAAGATAGATTGCCTGAGGACCTTCCGGTAGAAGAAATAGAATATACATTGCCGGAAGAAGAACAGATATGCCCTAATTGTGATGAGAAACTTCATGTGATAGGAAAAGAAACAGTACGAGAAGAACTTAAGATAATACCTGCAAAAGCAGTAATAGTTCGTCATGTAAGGTTTTCTTATGCATGCAGGAATTGTGAAAAAACAAATACAGAAGTGCCAGTAATAAAAGCTCCAGTACCAAATGCTGTTATCAAAGGAGGCTTCGCTGCCCCTGAAACAGTAGCATATATAATTACGCAAAAATATCTTATGGATATACCTTTATACAGACAAGAAAATGACTTTAAAAGAAAAGACATTCTTTTATCCAGGCAGACCATGTGCAACTGGATAATTAAAGCATCGCAAATGTGGCTACAACCCATATATGATAAGCTGCATGAGAGATTAGTATCATCTGAAGCAATACATGCAGACGAAACTATTCTTCAAGTATTGAAGGAGCCTGGGAAAAAGCCGCAAAGCAAAAGTTACATGTGGCTGTACAGAACAGGGCAATACGAAGAACATCAAATTGCTCTGTACAAATATGAAAGAAGCCGAAGTACAAAGCATGCCGAAAAATTTTTAAGGGGTTTTTCGGGGTATTTACATTGCGATGGATATCAAGGATATAAGAAAATAGAAAATGCAATCATCGTCCAATGTTTTGCTCATGCAAGACGTAAATTTGACGAGGCATTGAAGTGCCTGAAAGAAGATGAAAGAAAAACATCAAAGTCAATGATTGGATTTGAATATTGCAATAAGCTTTTCGAAATTGAGAGAAATATCAAAGAATTATCCCCAGAAGAAAAATTTAAGAAACGTCAAGAGCTATCAAAGCCGATTCTTGATGAGTTTTTAACGTGGTTAAAATCATTAAACCCTGCAAAACAAAGCCATTTGGGAAATGCAGTAAGCTATACTCTTAATGCTTGGGATAACTTAAATAACTACATGTTGGACGGAAGATTAAATATTAGCAACAACAGTGCAGAACATTTGGCAAAAAGCTTTGCTGTATGCAGAAAAAACTTTTTGTTTTCAAATACGCCAAAAGGTGCCGACTCAAGTGCATTATCCATGAGCATTGTTGAAACGTCGAAGATTAATAAGATAGATCCTTTTGAATACTTAACATACATATTTAAAAATGCACCACAATTAGATTTATCCAAAGAAGAAAATATAGAAAAACTACTCCCTGAGGCATTTAAAAATGAGAAGAAAAAAGACTCCTAATATTGATTTTATTGTTGGTATGGCTGAAGA
>JAQUIJ010000018.1 GCA_028683385.1 Prolixibacteraceae bacterium
TTTTGAGCATCTCAGCTTTCGATAAAACCACTATCGCTGAACTCCTTACCGAAATTCATTCAAATCAAAATGTCAAAGAACAGCCTACACTATTTGATTAAAAAATTAACGCACCAGTACTAATTCAGGATTTAAAAAAAGCCTTTTTTCTTTAAATAGTTGCAGAACTGTTAAATCCGCATTGGTTTCTTTAGAATCATCATTCACATTAGAGTCCTTCATTTCCTGAATTGTGGCGCCAATAAAGGAGATGTCGGGTTGAACAATTGCCTGAAAGAAAATATAGAATGAAAAAGAAATCACAAAAATATAGTAAACCATAAATACAGCATGGTTACTATATGCTCCAAATAGTTCGGCTCCGGTGGTTAATCCCCTTATTCCAACCAATATGGCCGTCGATCTGATCCAGATCATGTTCTTTTTGGAGATATCAGAAACGGTTTGCCTCATGATAAAGTCGTTCCTTTTAAATAGTTTGTATATCATCAGAGCGTAAAAAATTCCCTGAAAGAAGACAATCAACCGGGTTAAAATAATCAAAACGTTGAATTGGAAATTTCCAGGTACGTACACCTTGTAAAAATCATTGATATTCAATATTTTCCAGTCAGGATATCCAAAGTAAATGATCAGTGTGGTAATAAAAACAACCCCTACTGGTATGAAATGTAAAGAATCTTTTAAGGTGATTTTATTATCCTTTTGAGTTAATCCTTTGATGTAAAAAAAGATCAACGGAGTTATGATCACTTTTATTGGGCCAACCACCAATCGAAGATATACGATGTAAGTTTGGAATAAGGAAGTGGTTGGCGACAAGACATAGAATACTTGAAAAAAGAAAAAAAGGAAAAGGTATGTAAGGTTTTTTCTATTCGATGTAAGAATAATGAACGCAAGCACAACAGAAAACGAAGAATAAATAACTAACAGAATGAAAAAAAGAATCGTTGCTGTCATTCGGATAAAATGAAAATTTAAGTTGATCAAAGATAAGCTCAAAAACCACAAAAACTATCAAGGTAATATTAAATATGATAATTATAATAATTTATTAGGACAGGATTTCACTTATTAGGAAAAGAAAATATTCTAAATATCCGAAAATTATACATCTACACTTTTTGGAACCGAACAGAATTCGAGTTATTGAGACATAATTACGTTTAGCTGGACTTTAAAGTTATTGCCCCAATGATAAATTGTTTGAATATTCATAAAATTAATTATTGGCATTTTTCGGAACGTTGTCGTTCATTGGAGTACGCCATACGGAGAAATAAAACAGAGCGAAAATAGATAAACGAAGATGTAGATTAATCCTAAAAACAAAGGTCAAAAATGGAGCACAAAAAGTTATATTTAAGTGTAGTACTCTTGTTCGCACTTGGCCTAACACGGCTAAATGCTCAGGAAAGTGTTAACGTCAGTGGCGACAATGCTTTGGGCAGTGGTGGCTCGGTTAGCTATTCGGTGGGGCAAGTAGTTTACACCACCAATTCGGGAACTACCGGCACGGTATCACAAGGAGTACAACAACCTTACGAGATTTCGGTGATAACCGGATTCGAAGACATTAAATGGATGAACCTGAACTGCTCAGTGTATCCAAATCCAACAACCGATTATTTAACACTGAAAATTGATGCATCTGCCTCAATTCCTATCCGGAACTTGTCGTATCAGTTATATGATATGAATGGAAGACTTTTAGAATCCGGAAAATTGGAAAGCTACGAAACACAGATCGTCATGGTAAATCTGGTACCTGAAACCTATTTACTGGAAGTATTCGACCAAAACAAAATTGTAAAATCATTTAAAATCATAAAAAGATCACTCTGATGAAAAACCTATTTACCTTTTTCACCGCAATCCTGATTTCAGGAATTCTGTATGCACAATCGCCTCAAAAAATGAGTTACCAGGCCGTTGTTCGCGATGCATCCAACAAACTGGTGGTAAACCATCAGGTAGGTATGCAAATTAGTATAGTACAGAGTTCGGAAGACGGAAAAGTGGTTTATACCGAAATGCAAACACCAACGACCAATGCCAATGGACTGGTAAGTATAAAAATTGGGGGTGGTGCTGGTTTTACAACCATTGATTGGGCCAATGGACCTTATTTTATTAAAACAGAAACCGATCCTGCAGGAGGAACCAGTTACACGATTACCGGCGTCAGTCAATTGTTAAGTGTACCATATGCCCTGTATGCCGAAAAGAGTGGTTCTCCAGGTCCGCAAGGTGACAAAGGAGATAAGGGCGACAAAGGTGATCAAGGCCCGAGAGGAATTCAAGGTTATGATGGTGCCAATGGATTAACTACCTCGGTTAATGGAGTTACACAGATAAACGGAGCTATAACCCTTACAAAATCAAACATTGGCTTAGGCAATGTTGATAATACTTCGGATGCCAATAAACCCGTCAGTTCGGACACCCAGACAGCCTTGAACCTGAAAGTTGATAAGGTAACCGGTAAAGGCTTGTCAAGCGAAGATTACTCAACTGCTGAGAAAGCAAAATTGGCAGCAATTTCGGGAGATAACACAGGTGACCAGGATTTAAGCGGCTACGCCACCACTTCAACTGTAACCAGTGGATTAGCCACCAAAGTTGACAAGGTAACCGGCAAAGGCTTGTCAAGCGAAGATTACACATCTCCTGAAAAAACTAAACTCGCTGGTATTGCCACAGGCGCAGAAGTTAACGTGCAAGCTGACTGGAATCAAGCCACAGCTACGGCAGATGATTTTATTAAAAACAAACCAACCTTGTTTACCGCTTCAGATGAAACCGACCCTGTTTATTCTACAGATCCTGCTGCATCCATTACTGATGCCGGAAGTGGAGAAGTAATCACCAGTTCAGAAAGAACAAAACTGAATGGTATTGAGGCTCAGGCAGAAGTTAACGTGCAAGCTGACTGGAATCAAGCCACAACAACGGCAGATGATTTTATTAAAAATAAACCTACCACTATCACTTCGGCACAGGCAACTGCTATTACAACCAATACAAGTGACATTACAAATTTGAAATCAGAGCAATTAACTCAGAATAACGCAATCGCTTTAAATACCGCTAAAACAGGAATAACTTCGGCTCAGGCCAGTGCTATAGTTGCCAACACAGCCAAAGTAGGAATCACACCTGCCCAGGCCAGTGCCATTGTAGCAAATACAGCCAAAGTTGGCGTTACTCCCGGCACCGCAGCCGGCCAAATGCAATACTGGAACGGCTCTGCATGGGTAATAATTGCACCGGGTTCTAACGGGGCAGTGCTAACTCTTACAGGAGGTGTGCCAAAATGGAAAGTTGAACTTGCAGCAGGTGAAGTAGAAAATCCAACAACAGGTAAAATCTGGATGGATCGCAATCTTGGCGCTTCCCAAGTTGCAACAAGCAGCACCGATGTGGCTTCGTATGGCGACTTGTACCAGTGGGGGCGACTCACTGACGGACATGAAAAACGAAACTCTGCTACAACCTCTACTCGAAGCGCCAGCGACACACCCGGGCATGGTAACTTTATAACAAGATCCAGTTCTGATTGGCCTTTTGATTGGCGCAACCCGCAAAACAACAACTTATGGCAAGGTGTAAGCGGAATAAACAATCCCTGCCCAAGCGGTTACCGAGTACCAACAATAGCAGAATGGGAAGCAGAGCTCTCAAGCTGGGGCAGCCGTAATTCTGCTGGGGCTTTTGCCTCTCCGCTTAAATTGCCCTTAGCAGGCTACCGCGAATGCACTAATTCGTTTATAAATACAAGTTCATTCTATTGGTCAAGTGACTTAGATGGTGTATTTGTGTTTACGCTTAGATTTTTTGATACAAATGCCTTTAGTTCGAACTGCAACCGGGCGGATGGATGCTCTGTGCGCTGCATTAAGGATTGATAATATTTATAATTTGCCACTAAACACTGCCTCATTTAAGAGAGGCAGTGTTTTACAGATAAAAACCAGTATAAGTTTATAAAATCAAATGTTCACTTTAAAAAGCTTAAATAGTGTAGGTGTCTTGTGCATGCTTATGCTGATTTCTCTGTTGATGAAAGCTCAGCAAACCATCACCGGGAACTTTCCAAACCTTGCCAATCAACAATTATTG
Organism: Prolixibacteraceae bacterium; assembly: GCA_028683385.1. GTDB lineage: Bacteria > Bacteroidota > Bacteroidia > Bacteroidales > Prolixibacteraceae > Aquipluma. The sequence continues at coordinate 4,126 of JAQUIJ010000018.1, forward strand.
TTGGTGGGTTTTAACGGTTTTGATACTTATACAATCGACAGCGTAAAGGTCAGCGAAAAAGGAATATTTCAGCTCAATTTCGGTGCGAAAGATTATGGTATGGCTTATCTGACTTCAGAAGATAATAAAGCTTTTACTGTAATACTCACTGCCGATGAGAATTTAAAACTGGTAGGGAAAACGCTGGCATCTCCTGAAACAGTGGCAATAACTTCGGGCAAACAAAACCAGCTTTTTGTGCAATATGCCACCGAACATCCCCGAAGAGAGCAAACCTTAAGTGCATGGGATTACCTTGCAAAAATTTATAGTAAGGATTTTCTTTTCGCAGTTCATGAATTTCCCTCAAAAGCAATAGAAGAAGAAAAACAACGCATTAAAGCCGAAGACAGCTTGTTTTTGGCAAGTTTAGCATCTGATTCTTATGTGAGTTGGTATTTGCCTGTGAGGAAAATGGTAAGCTCAGTTTCCACGGTTGCCCAGTACCGCACCAATGAAATTCCCGCTACCATAGCCGCTTTCCGCAAAATGGATTATAACGACCCACGTTTGTATAAAAGTGGTTTGTTAAAAGATATCCTTGAAAGCCATTTTTGGCTCATCGAAAACAGTGGCCGTTCATTGGATTCGGTGTATATTGAAATGAATAAATCCATTGACTACATCGTTGAAAATCTTTTGGCAGACGAACAAAAATTGAATGAAATAACAGAGTATTTGTTTAAAGCATTGGAAAAACGCAGTTTGTTTGAAGCCTCAGAATACCTGGCCATAAAACTATTAAACGAACAGAGTTGCACTATAAACAAAAATTTTACCGCCCAACTTGAAAGCTACCGCGCTATGAAAATTGGCAACATAGCTCCCGATTTTGCCTTCGAAAAAGATTGTTTTGCACCAGGCCACGAACCCGGAAAATTACCACAAAAACTTTCTGATATTAAAAGTAAATATACCTTGGTCGTATTTGGTGCAAGCTGGTGCCCTCAATGCCCTCAGGAACTTTCACAAATTTCCGGATTATACGAAAAGTGGAAAACACAGGGTCTGGAAGTCGTTTTTGTTTCGCTTGATGATGACCAACAAAATTTCAAAAATTTTACAAGCATCTTCCCCTTTATCAGTGTATGCGACTACCAGAAATGGGACAGTTCTGCGGCAAAGGAATACCATGTTTTTGCCACACCTACCCTATTTTTATTAGACAACAAACAAAAGATCTTGCTCAGGCCCAACTCTGCTCAGCAATTAGATTCCTGGGTAGATTGGTATCTGGTGCAAGGGAACAAGCAAAAAGTTGGTGAACATTAATAGATTGACAAAGTCCGGGATCATTGAGTTAAAATCGAAATTAATGGAAACCTATAATGACTGAAAATCAGATCCGGATCGTGGACGGCTTCGCCAGTTAAATTATTTAGTATCCAGGAAATTGGAAAGCTACGAAACACAGATCGTCATGGTAAATCTGGTACCTGAAACCTATTTACTGGAAGTATTCGACCAAAACAAAATTGTAAAATCATTTAAAATCATAAAAAGATCACTCTGATGAAAAACCTATTTACCTTTTTCACCGCAATCCTGATCTCAGGAATTCTGTTTGCACAATCGCCTCAAAAAATGAGTTATCAGGCCGTTGTTCGCGATGCATCCAACAAACTGGTGGTAAACCATCAGGTAGGTATGCAAATTAGTATAGTACAGAGTTCGGAAGACGGAAAAGTGGTTTATACCGAAACGCAAACACCAACGACCAATGCCAATGGACTGGTAAGTATAAAAATTGGTGATGGTGCTGGTTTTGCAAGCATTGATTGGTCTGCCGGACCTTATTTTATTAAAACAGAAACCGATCCTGCAGGAGGAACCAGTTACACGATTACCGGCGTCAGTCAATTGTTGAGCGTTCCCTATGCCTTGTATGCAAAAAATTCGGGCAGCTCAATTCCCGGACCACAAGGAGAACAAGGAATCCAAGGAGAGAAAGGAGTCCGGGGAGAAAGGGGCATTCAAGGCGAGACAGGTGCTACTGGTCCACAAGGCGTTACTGGAGCCGACGGACAAGATGGTGTTGGTGGTGTAACACAAGTGGTCAATACAAGTATTTTATCATTAACAGGTACCGGAACAGTTGCCGACCCATATATTATTGATGCCAACGAAACCGACCCTGCTGTAGCTGCAAACTTTGATTTTACCGGAGCAGCCAATGGTGATTTATTGCAATTTAACGGAACAAAATGGGTAAAAGTAACTCCTGATTATATTTCGGATTACACCGTTACCGAAAGTGATGTAACAGACCAACAAGCCGCTTTAAGAGTTACCGAAAGTCAAATCAGCGATTTGCAATCATATTTAACGAGTGAAACCGACCCTGCCGTAACAGCAAACTTTGATTTTACCGATGCCGCCGCCGGAGATTTATTACAATTCAACGGAACAAAATGGGTAAAAGTAACTCCTGATTATATTTCGGATTACACCGTTACCGAAAGTGATGTAACAGACCAACAAGCCGCTTTAAGAGTTACCGAAAGTCAAATCAGCGATTTGCAATCATATTTAACGAGTGAAACCGACCCTGCCGTAACAGCAAACTTTGATTTTACCGATGCCGCCGCCGGAGATTTATTACAATTCAACGGAACAAAATGGGTAAAAGTAACTCCTGATTATATTTCGGATTACACCGTTACCGAAAGTGATGTAACAGACCAACAAGCCGCTTTAAGAGTTACCGAAAGTCAAATTAGCGATTTAGACCACTTTACAACAGCCGATGAAACCGACCCTGTTTATTCTGCATGGGATAAAGACTACGAAGATTTAATCAACAAACCAAGTATTCCGACCGCCGCCAATGGCTCCGAGACCATAGTTACAGCCGGAACGAACATAACCGTTACAGGAACAGGTACAACTGCAAGCCCTTATGTGGTTAATGCAACAGGAGCAACACCTCTTTTCATTGGCCAAAGCTACCAGGGTGGTATTATATTTTGGTTAGATGCCACGGGGCAGCACGGTTTAATAGCAGCCACTGCCGACCATAGTGCGGCGATACAATGGTGGAATGGCACGAATAGATCCACAGGTTCAACCGGAGATGGATTATATGCAGGTAAAATGAATACGGCTATGATAGTAGCTGCCCAAATGACAGATAACCAAACTGGCAATTTTGCAGCAAAAGTTTGTGCCAATTATTCCGTTATAGATGGAGGCGTTTTGTATGGCGACTGGTATTTACCATCAGAATACGAATTAAACCTTCTATTTTTGCAAAAGGATATAGTTGGCGGTTTTGTTGGCGATTGGTATTGGAGTTCCAAGGAGGCGACCTTTTATATAGCGTATGCACGTTTACAGAGATTCAGCGACGGCGCTACCACTGAGTATTACAAGGAACAAACTCACTCTGTGCGTGCAATTCGGTCTTTTTAGCCAATTATTTATTTAACCGCTAAATGGTCTGTTTTTTCAAACTAACATGGAGTTAATATCCTTGTCGGTTTATTTTTAGAAAATGAATAAAAAACTCGTGGAAAATCAGAACCGGTGTTTATCTGTTATTCGTGAAAGACAATGAACGGATACAATCATTTAAAATTCAGTTAAGGTAGTAGTTAACGATACAAAACAATTCTAAAAAATCCGGTGCCCGAAAAGCATCGGATTTTTTTGTGACTGTGAGTAGATTAAAACCTTTGGGTGAGGCTTACATAGATGCTGTGGTACTTGTTCGATTTATCGAAAGTGCCATCGTAATTGGCTGAAAAATACATTTTCTTGCTGATTTGCCAGGAGAGTTCCAAAGCTGCCATGTGTTGCAGGGACCGTGGTCCAGAAGTGGCATTCAGGTATCTATTATCAACCAACCGGTAATTGATTCCAGCACTCAACTTCGAAGGAACAAGTTCTTTATCCACTTGAACACCGTAAATCATTCCGTCGACATAGCTTGACTTAATCCAGTTGGTCGAGAATGTGACCGATGAATTGATTCCGGGCACTTTGGAGAACGTTAAAAAGCCATTGACATTGAGCATCGGATGGATGTCGTTTTTCTGGAAACGATATCCTCCCGTTAAACTTGAGCTGATCAAATTCGATGGCCGGTAATTGATCCGAAGTTGGTATCCCTGCCTGGTGGCATCCTGTAACAACAGATCGAGGTAGTTTTTAAACGTTTCGTAGTAAATTACGTTTTTACGTGCGTCATATGAAAGGTAAGCCGACAGTTGTTTGGAAACCCGGTAGCGTAACGAAAGATAAAGGCTCGTTAAACTAATTGTATTGGTTGGAACGCTGTCTTTCAATGCGTATAAGTCTACATCAGCCGAGACAAACAGGTTGATGTTTTTAATCAGTGAATTGTCGTGCTGAAAGTACGCGAAGCGTCGGTCGGTCATTCCGTGGCTCGTTTGTTGAAAAAACGCCAGCGAAGTCGACATGTTGCCCGCTTTGTTGTTGATTTCGTGCGATACGTAGCCACCGTATTCGAAAAGTTTGGGATTGAAACTGTAATCGGTATAGTCAGGGCTGGTTCCGGCAACTGCCCCAAAAGTGAAATTTCCGGCTTTCGTTTCAGCTTGTAAGCCATCAATGGCGCCAATGCTGGCAATTTTGGGATTTATTTTCCGGCCAACTGCAATTTGTGTTTTGTTGGTCACATCATAGTTTACCGACAAGCTATAGATTTTAAGCGCGTTGAAAATATTATTCTGGACAGTAGCCCACTCATTGAGCTTATGAGTAAACGTAATGTAGGTGTCTGTCGAAATTCTACCTCCTGAAATATGATCGGCCGAAAGCGTAAAAGTGTACCTCATTCGCTGGTTAAAATCCGATGTATTCGAGAAACTTGAATAGGATGAGGCCGACAATCGTCCCCTGATTTTCTCCGCTCTTTCTGATCCGGGTAATGATTTGGCCGGAAGTTTCGATTCAGGACTTTGAATAGAATCAGTTCTGAGGCTTGAAGGTCCGGTAGGGATTTTATCTTTTATTGGCGCAGACTTTGGCGATTTTTTAACTTTGATGACAACAACGTCTGAAACTTTAATGTCGGTTTTAGCAATAGGCTTGCCGACACACGAAAGTGAAGATACCGATTCGGTGACAAACAGTGGAACTAAAGCCTGATCCTTCCGGATAAAGACGGTATCGCCGGGCTGCACCAATCCTGAAGTTTCAAACTTCACGTAAATATTCTGAAGGGTAATGTATGAAACTTTTCCTTCAGCAATTGGCCGATCCTCTTGCCCGTAAAGATTCAATATTGATAATGTCACTATGAAAATTAAAAAGCACCTCTTCATTCAATCCTTTCTGTTAGTTTCTCCAAATCTTCTGATCTCTCTCCTTAATCTCCTTTTCCTGTTGGATGACATCGATAACACCCAGCACTGCCTTGACTTTGGTTATGAGCTCTCGCATGACATGCAGATGTTACACAAGTGAATACGGTATAATTTGTTGGCGTTGTATGGCAGGTTGCGCAGCTAATATTGGTGTGCTTTCCGCTCGATATGGGGAAATATGTTGTATGATTAAATGTCGAAGGTACCCAGGCTGTTGTTTTATGACAGGATGCACAGTCCGTTGAAAACCCCGAGGTTTTATGTACCGGATTTTTGGTATTGTTATAGTCTGTGGTATGACATGCATAACAAGTGTTCGGTGTTGAAGTATAATTTCCGTTGTGGCATGCAGCACAGTTATTGGCAATAGAGGCATGTGCACCGGTTAATGCATAATAGGTACTGTGAATGGGGAATGTAGCTGGCTGCCATCCGGGATTTGTAGTATGACAATCAGTACATGTAACCGACAATCCCAAAGTCTTATGGTTTGGATTAGCTGCTGAATTGTAATTGGTTTGATGGCAGCTTTTGCATTCCATGGATGTTCCGGCATAACCTGTCGTATGGCAGCTTGCACAGTCAACGGTTGTGTGGGCGCCAGTCAATGGGAAATTGGTTGCTGAATGATTGAAAGTCGCGCCCAACCAGTTATTATTGTTGTGGCACAAGGTACAATCGGTCGGGAACTTGGAAGCCACATGACCCTTCGCGCCATTGTATTGAGTCTGATGACAGGAAATACAATCTGGTTTTGCCGAAGTTGTATTGCCTGCGTGACACGACGAACATTGAACAATAGCGGCATGTGCTCCGGCTAAAGTAAATCCGGTAGAGCTGTGTTTAAACGATGAAGGTTGCCAGGCCGTAGTGGTATGGCAAGTTTTGCAATCTACTGAAATTCCGGCGGCAGTGTGGTTTGGAGCCTGTGCAGTGTTGTATTTTGCCTGATGACAACTTTTACATTCCATAGATGTTCCGGCATAACCTGTAGTGTGGCAGCTTGCACAATCAACGGTTGTGTGAGCACCTGTCAATGGAAAATTGGTTGCTGAATGGTTGAACACAGCATTAAGCCAGTTATTATTGTTGTGACACAAGGTACAATCAGTCGGGAACTTGGAAGCCACATGACCCTTTGCGCCATTGTATTGAGCCTGATGACAGGAAATACAATCTGGTTTTGCAGAAGTTGTATTACCTGCGTGACACGACGAACATTGAACAATAGCTGCATGTGCTCCGGCTAAGGTAAATCCGGTAGAGCTGTGTTTAAACGATGAAGGTTGCCAGGCCGTAGTGGTATGGCAAGTTTTGCAATCTACTGAAATTCCGGCGGCAGTGTGGTTTGGAGCCTGTGCAGTGTTGTATTTTGCCTGATGACAGCTTTTACATTCCATGGATGTTCCGGCATAACCCGCTGTGTGGCAACTTGCACAATCAACGGTTGTGTGAGCACCTGTCAATGGGAAATTGGTTGCTGAATGGTTGAACACAGCATTAAGCCAGTTATTATTGTTGTGACACAAAGTACAATCGGTTGGGAACTTGGAGGCCACATGTCCTTTAGCGCCGTTATACTGAGCCTGATGGCAGGAAATACAATCTGGTTTTGCTGAAGTGGTATTGACTGCGTGACACGACGAACATTGAACAATAGCTGCATGTGCTCCGGCTAAAGTAAATCCCGTAGAACTATGCTTAAACGATGAGGGTTGCCAGGCCGTAGTGGTATGGCAAGTTTTGCAATCTACTGAAATTCCGGCGGCAGTATGGTTTGGAACCTGTGCCGTATTGTATTTTGCCTGATGACAACTTTTGCATTCCATGGATGTTCCGGCATATCCAGTTTTATGGCAGCTTGCACATTCAACGGTTGTATGAGCACCTGTCAATGGGAAATTGGTCGAAGAATGATTGAAAGTTGAACCAGTCCAATTATTTAAATTGTGGCATATACGACAATCGGTCGGGAATTTGGAAGCCACATGTCCTTTAGCGCCGTTATACTGAGTTTGGTGGCAGGAAATACATTCAGGTTTTGCCGAAGTGGTATTGCCGAGGTGACACGACGAACATTGAACGACCGTTGCGTGTGCGCCTGTCAATGGGAAATTGGTGTTACTATGGTTAAAGGTTGACGTTTTATAATCAACTATCGTATGACAGCTTTTGCAATCCGTAGAAATTCCTGCCTTTAAATGGTTGGGAATCTGAGTTGCGTTGTAATTGGTCTGATGGCAGCTTATACATTCCGTAGACAATTTCTGGTAAGTTCCACCGGTATGACATTGCACGCAACTGATATTATGACCTCCGGTAAGTGGGAAAACACTATGGTCGAAGTTAGTTGTTGCCCAGGCAGTGGATTTTACCCCATGGCAATCGGTACAATTCGTTGAATATCCCAGTTTTTGGTGATTTGGGGAAGTGGTGCCCAAGTAATCTTTTTTGTGGCAATCCACACATTCAACGCCCAAAGGTTCAAATTTCAGGTTGGTCGATGATTTATGGCAAGATGCACAATCAGTAACCGCATGGTTGCCTTCCAACGGGAAACGGCTTAACTGGTGCATGGTTTTGGTATTTTCAATAATCCATGTTTTGGGAGTATGGCAGCGTGCACAATCGGGTCCGAGCGTATTGGTGTGCATATCCGTATGACAGGCCACACACTCCGTTTTTGCTTCCTGAAATTTCAACGTTTGGTGGCAACTTTTACAATCTACTGTTTGGTGTTGACCGGTAAGTTTGAATTTTGTGGTATTGTGATCAAACGACATATCAGCTTTTGTCACTTTCCAGGTGTCGGCATTGTGGCACGAAGCGCAATCGATTTTAAATCCGTCACCATGCGGCGATTGGGCAAAACCAACGAGGACAGAAAATAGGAATAAAATTAAATATGACAGCTTGTACATTGCCTATCAGTGTTTTTGTATTGTATGAACGGAACAATTGTCGAATTATTTTGATGGTGACATTTCCTGCAGTCAACATTCTTATGTCCACCATCCAATTTAAACCGGGTTTTGTTGTGGTCAAAGCGTTCGGCCTTCCAGTTATCAAATCCGTGGCAAACGGCACAGTCGGTTGATCCGTTGGTGCTAAATTGTTTCTGATGCACATCGGTATGGCAGCTTTCGCAATTAGGCTTCAAATCAGAAAAAACCTGGGTAACCTGACTCGAATTGACTTTTTTGAAGTGGCAATCACGGCATGATGCTTCCGCATGTTTCCCTTTCAATTCAAATGTAGTGATTTTGTGATCGAATGTTACTTTGACCCAGTCGTTTACCGTATGACATTTATCACACCGGCCTTCGGGAATAAATTTGGGGTCGATAAAATTCTTGTGAATATTCTCGTGACAGGCCGAACAGTTTTTATCCAGACCGCGGAATTTCCAATCCTCTCCCTTTTTATGACAGGTCAGGCATGGAATCGCCAAATGAGCACCTTCAAGTTTAAACTGCCCCTTATTGTGTTGCTCTATGGTAAACGATGTCTCTTTGTAGCTATTCTCATTGTGACAGTCTTTGCAGTCTGACTTAGGATTCTGCCTTGTAAATTGTCCGTTGTGGTAATCTTTATGGCAATTGTTGCAAAGGTCGTGTTTAATCGGGGTGGTTAAACTGCCTTTGTGACAAGCCTTACAATCAACAGTTTGGTGTTTCCCTTTCAGTAGGAAATTGGTTTTGCTATGGTCAAAAGTTTTTATTCCTGAAATCTGGTGAAACGATTCTTCGGAATGGCATTTGCGGCAATCGTTTCCGAATTTATTATCGTGAACATCTTTATGACAGGCGGTGCAGTTATTAAAAGCAATACCTGAAAATTTCTGAACGTCCTGCCCGTTTTTCTTTTCCATCGGGTGACATTTGAGGCAGGCGACATCAGCATGTTTTCCGCGGAGAGGGAATTTGGTGGTCTGATGGTCAAATTTTTTGGTCGTTTTAAACGAATCAAACGAATGGCAATTTATACAGTTGGTGGGCAAAGTCCCCTGATGATAATCTTTGTGGCAACTTAAGCATTCGGTACTCAAGCCAAGAAAAGTCATCTTTTTCTTTCGGATTGCCGGATCTTTAATATTCTCGGCTTTATGGCAATCCACGCATTGTTTTCCCTTGTGTTTTCCTTCCACCACAAAGCCTGCATCCTTGTGGTCAAATTTTGTTTTATCCAGATGTACAATGTCATATTTTCGCGTGAGGTGGTCGCTGTGACAAGCAATACAATTTTTCCCACTCACTTTTGGCGATGCATGAAATCCCTTTTTCTGATCAATCCGCACTTTTAACTCTTTGTGGCAGGCCAAGCACTTTTGATCCGAAACATGTTCGCCTAAATCATGACATTGGGTGCAGTTCGACATTCCTTCGAGATGGGCATGTGGCTCTGCCAATTCACCAGGTGATATTTGTCCTGAAGCCATCAAGCTTAAGAATAGAAATGCCAGAGAGATTTGTAGGTGAATTATCAATTTCATGCTCAATCTTTAATCATGCTTTAAAACGGCTTCTCCAAATTTTTTGTCAACTCTAATTCCTGCCTTTTCCAGAAACTGGGTTGGAAGTTCACCTCCGGCAAAAATATAAACCTGGTCGTTTTCCAAATCAGTTACTTCGCCTGAAAGCAAATCAACGATTTTAACTTTATCATCTTCAATTGATTTCAGGTTGGTGTTAAACCTGACATCGATTTGCTTCTGCGCAATCGCTTCCTTTATTTTTTGATTATTTCCAACTTTTATTCTTCCAAAAGATTCCCCGCGGTACGAAAGTGTAACCTGATTTTGGTCCATTAAAAGTAAAGCAGTTTCAATGGCTGAGTCTCCGCCACCGACAACAACTATTTTTTTGTCTGAGATTAATTCAGGTTCGAGTAATCGGTAAGCTACTTTTTCACTCATTTCACCCGGAATATTCAGTTTTCTCGGTGTTCCTCTTCGGCCAATTGAAAGGAGTACCTTTCTTGTCGTAAACTGCTCTTTGGAAGCCGTCTCAACTACAAATCGTTTGTCCTGAAAAACAATACTTTCCACTTTCGATTGTTCTTTAATTACAATCTCATTTTTCCCCAAAACATTGTTCCATAAATCGAGTAATTCCATTTTGGTCGTTTCGCGGAGTTTTACCTTGCCATAAAGTGGAATATCCATGGGTGAGGTCATCACAATTTTTTTTCGGGGGAAGGTAAAAACTGTTCCGCCCAGAGAATCCTGCTCCAAAGTTATTGCTTTCAGATTGTGTTTCTTTGCAGTGAGTGAAGCTGAAATACCAGCAGGTCCGGCACCAATAATAATGATGTCGTAATCGGCCTGAATGTGTTTGTCTATTTTTTTTGCCAGATTTTCAACAGCCTGTTTTCCTTGTTCAACGGCATTTCGAATCAGTCCCATTCCTCCTATTTCGCCGGCAATATAAATACCCGGAACGTTGGTTTCGAACGATTGATCAACATGTGGAATATCGACACCACGCTTTTCCGTTCCGATACACAGCGTAATAGCATGAGTCGGGCAAGCGTGAAAACAGGCGCCATGACCCACGCAATGCGATGCATTAATGGTAGTTGCCTTTCCGTTTAAAATGCCCAGTATGTCATGTTCCGGACAAGCGGAGATACAAGCTCCTGTTTGAATGCAGGAATTGACGTCAACTACAGGGTGCAATGAAACGGGCTCGTGCAATCCCTCTTCCTTTGCAATTTTGATCTTTTCTTCAACTATTTTCGAGTTTTTCTTTTCCTTCCGAACATAGAAATACACGATCGAAACAAAGAGAATTGCGATGAATGAATAGATGACAATATTTTCAGTTAAAACTTCCATTTTACGATTTAAAAAATCCAGTGAGCACCAAAAGTAATCGCCACACCAACATGGATAAGCATAATAATCAGCATAAGCAATGCAAATGGCAAATGCGCCACATGCCAGTATTTAAATAGGTTTTGCATGGAGATCAAGCGGTCAATTTTCCGATTCAGGCTAATTTCATCTTTGATAAGCCTGATAACCTCTTTATATCCTTTCCCATTGATATTGTTATGTTTCATAATTTCTTTTACTTCACTGACAGTTCGGCGTTCGAATTTATATTTGGCAATACTTCGTGCCAACATGCTGCTTCCCGTTCTGTCGGGGCGTTTTTTTACAGCATTCAAAATATCTTCAAGAGCCATTTCTTCGATGTGATATACTGTGACGAGTTTTTTGTTTAGTTCATCTTTGATTTGATTAATCTCGTTCAGGTTCATTTCACGACCTTCAATGGTTCTTGGAATTTGAAGGTAAATGTATCGGCCAATCACCCCACTCAAAACTACAGCAATCATACTCCAGAAACTGACAGCAACCAGTCCGCCAAACTTGAAAGCTGTATGGTAAAGCACTAATATAGGACCGAGTGTGCAGAGAAAGATATGAAATTCGAGCCAGTATTTTAAAACGCCAATTCGCGAAAACTTACTGACTCGTTTACGAAGCATGTAGGTCGCCACACCAACAAGCATAAGAAATGAACCGAGTATCCCTAATGTGTGGCCCATAAAACCACTTGGCTTTAGTGTTTGATTATCAGGATGAAAGAACCGATTTTCAACGCCCAAAGAATAGTAAGAGTACCCATGGTAGGCCAAAAATGAAGTTGCTAGTACTACAACCAAAATAAGAAATCCGATATAAATCCGGTGAATACTGATCCCTCCCATATTAATAATTTAAATTACCTTCTATCAACCTGATTCGCAGGTAAAAGTAAAAATAAACAATTTGAGTTTATCAAACGTCATTTTATATCATTTAGTATGAGCTTGATTTAAATGTATGGATATCATTAAAATACAATAAATTGATCTAAATTTAGTACGAAGTTATTCTTCCTACTAAGGATGTTGTATCAATTCGCTTTTGTGAAATGAAATGTATTAATAACATTCAAATTGTGACCAGAGCAAATGATGTGATTAAAAATTATAAGCAACACATCAGCTAGAAATAATTTTTCTAATTATAAAGAGTGAATTGGCCAAAATATCATTTGTTTACAATTTCTTAACAATCAGAAAAAGAGCTAAATAAATGCCTGTAGTGCTGCAAAACATACCACTTTCAATTTGTAAGCAATCTGCCGAATATTTATATTAAAAAGAGAGTTCTTTTCATTTTCTTTTCATTTTCGGACTTAAATCAGTGATTCACCTTTTGATTTTTTTTTTGCCTTTTTTACTTTATGGAAACCTGATTTTTGATATGTTTTTTAGAGCTGAATTGCCTGTAGATTTGCACTGTTCAATGTCAGAAAACTTAATTATTGCAAACTAAAACAAAAGAAAATGAAAAAGAGAAATTTGTTTGTTCAATTGATGTTAATAGTTTTTACGATGATTTCTATTAGCGTTTGGGCTGGTAACGAAGAATCTTTTAATTCGATTCATAAGATCTCCCCCGATCTGAATTTTAGTCCTAGTTCCAGCTTCCAGAAAAGTTGGGAAATTGCTTATGGTGAGTCAAAAACACCTGTTCGTGTTTTCATGAAGGAAACTAAAAAAGGACAGGAATATTTGGTTCGTACCAAGTACTTCGAAGTGAAATATGTGAATGGTTCTGCTGGTTTTGGTGCCAGAGCGGTAAGTGAAGCTGATCGTACGGTCAGTGAAGCTTTAAATGAAGCCGTATTAAATCAAACTCAGCTAAATGGCCAGAAATGTATTAGCCCAGAAGCGATTGGAAGCGACCAGGTTCTGGAAATGATTGCCAGCTATCTTCCCGATTTGCTCAATGAACAGTACATCAGCATCCTAAATTAGTCCGATAGATTTTTATCGAGTAAGCCGCTTCAAGCAATTGAAGCGGCTTTTTTATGTGCTTATACCAACCACATCCTTCAAATAAATTATCTTTACCGTACTGAGGTTCCCGATTTCGATTGATGATGAAAAAGGTATTAATAATCACTTATTATTGGCCACCATCGGGTGGAGCGGGCGTTCAGCGGTGGCTGAAGTTTGCAAAGTACCTGCCTGAACTGGGCTGGCAACCAGTTATTCTGACGGTTGATCCTGAATTTGCAAGTTATCCGCAGCGTGACGAAAGTCTTGCCAAGGAGGTTGGATCAGATTGTCTGGTTTACACCACGAAAAGCTTCGAGCTCTACAATTTTTATAAGCTGATCTCCGGAAAGAAGGAAGTTCCGTACGGCGGTTTTGCTAACGAATCGAAAGAAAGCTCGTTCCAGAAAATCTCCAAATTTCTTCGTGGTAATTTCCTGCTGCCCGATCCTCGAAAAGGTTGGAATAAATATGCTTTAAAAAAGGCTACTGAACTGATCCGTGAATTCAATATTGAGACGGTTGTAACCACGAGTCCGCCACATTCTACTCAACTCATCGGGCTTAAACTAAAACAACAATTTAACATTCGCTGGATCGCCGATCTGCGTGATCCCTGGACTGATATTTATTATTACAACCAGTTTAAGCACACGAAACTTGCTTTACGCGTAGACAAAAACTACGAACGAAAAGTGATTGAAAATGCTGACGTCTTAATCACTGTGAGTGAAGATGTGAAACGGATTTTTGCAGAGAAGAGTGAATTGCCGATTGCTGCGAAAACAGTTGTTATTCCGAACGGGTTTGATGAGGACGATTTCAGGATAACAAATATTCCAACCGAAACGAAAAAGGTAATTACATATACCGGTACTATTTCTGAAGCTTATGATGTAGATTGTCTTTTGGAAGCGCTTTGTCTTTTGAGTGAAGATTCGAAATCTCAATTACTCGTCAGGTTTGTCGGCAAAGTTCCGCCTTCGGTAGTATATAAGTTCCGGTCAACAGGACTTGAAGTCGAGCTAGTTGGCTATGTCGATCACGTCAAATCCATCGAATATCTGTTTCGGTCTAATTTACTTTTGCTGGTTATTCCCAAGGTAAAAAGCAATCAAGGCATACTTACAGGTAAATTCTTTGAATATCTGGCTTCGCAAAAGCCAGTACTAGCCATTGGTCCAACCGATGGCGATCTGGCCAAAATCATTCAGGAGACAAAATGTGGCAAACTCTTCGACTATGAAGATTCAACCGGGATGCTTCAGTTTATTCAGGAAAAACTGATTCACTCCAAAACAACAATGGAGTGTGAATCGGCAAGCAAGTATTCACGGAAAGAGCTAACGAGAACGCTAATCGAATTATTTGAAGCTAAAAATCAGGAAGCATGACCAAAACTGTAATCATAAACCGGCCACTTACAGATTCCGAAATTATTGAGGTTAAGCGATTGGCTGAAACGGGTTCAACGATTTTTGCTTTTTCAGGAAATGAAATTTCGGGAATTACACAACAAATTACGTTGAGTCCGGACGAAAAGCGACAGGTGAATTACGAAACGATGGCCGAAGTATTGCAGTTTGGCGATGTGACCTATAACGATAAAACCATTTCCGATCTGTTTCGGATCGACAATGCCAGCGTGTGGCACTACCACAAATTCAGGGTTTATTTTGCCGTTCGAAACCTGATGTATTTTCTGAAACCGCTTGAACAGCTTTTCATTTCTTTCGAGAATCAAGTCTGGTTTGTTTCTACTGATATTAAGCCCTTAAAGAAATTATATTCTGAAGTTGATTTCCGGTTTCCGGCCACAAAACCTAAAATCAAATTCAATTTTAGAAATCTGCTTAGTTATCTGATTCTGATTAAATATCGGGTTTTCCGCTACCTGATTTCTCCGCGGAAAAATCCGGAGTACCTGTTGTATCTGACAGAAAAGTACTCGACCGTGATGGATAAAAATTCGCTGGAACCCGGATCGGGTCATCATATTCTTGAATACCTCATTTCTGAATTGGACGAACGCTTTAGCTTGTTGACCGAAGTTTTAATGCCTAAACCGAAAGGAAAGTCGGATTATTCGTTTTCGGGTCAGCAATATAAAATGTCATCAAATCATCAGCGCAAGATTTTTCTGGAAGGATTCCTGCTTTCAGGCTTGCTTAAAAGGCGTGTTCGCGAGCAGACCAGAAATGCTCACCGGGCTTTGCGGCACGCCTATCCAAGGGCGCATGAGGCACAGTTATCACCAATTCAAAAATTGACTCTTGAGATCTTTCAATCGCTCGACAAATCGTCCAGATATTATTTGTTTCGGTATTTTGCAGCCCGTAAATTTTTCGATCATTCCGGAGTTAAAGCGGTAATAGCAGCCGATGAAAATAGTCCACTTACTAAATCAATTCTGGATGCAGCCAAATTCTGCGGAATTAAGGTTGTTGGTTTACAGCACGGAACGATGCACGATTTGCATCCGGCATATCTTTATACTGAAAACGATCGGGAAAATCGGGTGATGCCCGATTTGACGCTGACTTGGGGAAAATACTGGGAGAAGTTTCTAATCCGGAAAGGAAATTATCCACCTGATTCAGTGATTTCGGTTGGACAAATCCGCACCGATATTATTCCTTTATTATTGGCGGCCGAAAAACAAAAACAAGCCCAATCAACCGATCTTATTGTATTTGCATCGCAACCACAGCGCGATCCCGAATTGAGGTATCAGGCAGCCTTCGATGTTTTTAAAGCCGTGAAACGTTTGCCAAAGTCAAAACTCATCGTTAAACTTCACCCCCGCGAATTTGCCGATTCGGATTATTATGAAGCTATCGCAAAAGCGGCTGGTTGTACCAATTATGTGCTTGATACAACTTCCGATTTGTATCAACTCATTGCTTCGTGCAATGTATTAATTACTTGTTTCTCAACGGTTGGTACCGAAACGGTTTATTTCCATAAGCCATTAATTATTCTCGATCACCTGAAACAGGACATTCAAGGATATGTGGCTGAAGGAGTTGCTTTTCATGCCACCAATTCGTTTACTCTTGAAAGCATTCTCGCCGGAATTTTCCGTGGAACCCTGAAAATTGACCGCGATAAATACGATTCGTTTATTGAAAAATATGCTTATCGTATTGATGGAAAGGTGGCAGAAAGATGCATTAAGGCAATTACTCTGAATAGATCTGAATTTAAATAAAACCTGAAATCTGCTTGGAAAACTAAGGTTTATATTCCGGGAAGTATGTAACAACAAGTTTTTTAATTCAACCGATCCATGCAGCAGTCCTTGAATTTTTTTCCGCTTCCACATATACAAGGATCGTTTGGCCCGGTTTTCATGTACATTTCTGCATTATGATCCAGCGGAAAATCTATTTTGCTTTTCTCTTGCTTCTTCTTTTTGGGAAGGAAAGTGCCAATAAATCCAAGGTATCGGTTAAAAATATCCAGTAAATCTTGCTTCGATTCCTGATTATTTCCTTCTTTCTCAATTTCAGTTCTGACTTTCTGGATTGGGCCACAAATTCCTTCACAAACATAAGTCATCCGAAACAATCGCTCAATATCGGGCAATAGGCGTTTTTCCCTTATTTCGGTAATGTCAGAAACGATAAATGCCAACAACTCACTGCTGTTCAGATTTTGATTACCTGCATTTTCAATAAAATAATCAATTACATCATCGTACCAATGGATGATCTCATTTTTTCGGTGAGGCTGATAAAAATAAATTTGCTGAACAGCAGTTAATACCGATGTTTTTACATAAGTATCAACGTTTGGCTTGAACATAAACGCCTTAAGCTGATCGAGTTGAGATTCTCCAAGATAGTATATTGGCTCATAAATTGTTTCTGTTTTGTGATCGCCCAACCAAAATACAAGGAAGTCACTATCAAAAGAAAGGAACTTTAAAATTAAACCCAGACTTTCTTTGGCTTTTAATTCGGCAAGCAGCAATATAGCATGAAGTGGAAAAGAAAGTCGGTCTTCACCAATCCCTTCGGTTTCAAAAAGCTCTTCAAAATAACGATATCTTGAAATACTATCATTCAAAACCAGTTCCAGGTCAGCAATCACGCTTGGTCTGGGCAGTGCAAGTATATTTTCAATAAATATATGTGGAATGCTCAGGTCAAATTCGTAAAGACAGTAGATTTCCGGATGAATAAAAACCGGATTTTCTCTCGTTTGTTCTTCCGCAAATGAGCTTTGCTTTGTAATAACGTTTTTAGCATTCCCCGGATTAAGTCCTTTGATTCCCTTTTCAAGTAACCTAAAATGAAACCAATCTTTAGCGCTTTTGGTGTCCTGATGATCAGGAAACAACTTATCCAATAAATTTAATCTCGATTCGGCGTCTTCCAGATTTCCTGTCTCAAAAAAGTACTGGATGGCAAATTTGGTAAAACTGGTAAACTCGCCCACATAAAATACGTCGCGATTGGGATATAAATCCTTTAACTCCATCTTCTCTCCCAGAAGCGATTTAATTTTGTCTAATTCATTGCGGTGAAAATAGGTAGCGGCGATATTTAATACTCCAAACAAATAATCCGGATGTTCTTTCATAACCCACCGGTTTACTTCCTCACATTTTTCAGTTTCACCAATATTATTGTAGGCAATACTTAGGCAGTTTTTCAATTGCGGATTTTGGGGAAACTTCTGGATCAGTTTCAGAATAAGGGGAATAACTGTTTTGTTTCCTTTATGAATATCGAAATACAGATCTTTAATTTGATCCTTTAAGTAAGTAGTCATATGGTTTTGACGATCCAGGAAATCCGAATCATCAGTCAGGTTATAACCATCTACTCTAATAATGCTACTCATATTTGCCTTTATTAATTTTTTACTGAACAGTTGCAGCCGTCAGCAAAATCTTCCAACACCTAAACTTTTGTAGTGAAAGCCTGTAATCTGACATTCATCCAGAATTTAATTGCAAATGTATAGCAATTGTCGAATTCATTTGCTCAAATGTCTAAAATATTGCGAGCCAACAACGGTTAAATCTCGTATGTAGCAGATAATTAATCACCAAAACCCATAAAACGTTCACTAATTTTCTTTAAATTTAGTTGAAAGTCAATTCAATCAATAATCAGTCCCGAACCTGTGATGAAATCTTCAATACTTTTTTACCTGACCGAACTCTTATTTCCCAGACTTTGTGTGGTTTGCGGCGATAAGCTGATCGAACAGGAACAGTGGGTTTGCCTGCATTGCCTTCACCATATTCCCAGAACAAATTATCATCTTAATCTGAATAACCCCGTTTCGCAAATATTCTACGGAAGAGTCCAAATCGAATTTGCCACCGCTTTTTTTAGATTCAGTAAAGGCAGTCGGTACCAAAAATTGCTGCACAATTTGAAATACAAAGGAATGAAAGAGCTTGGTGAGGAAATCGGGAAACATTTTGGTATTGACCTGTTGCAATCGCCCGAATTTTCATCGGTTGACGTAATTTGTCCGGTTCCATTGCATCCACAGAAAGAGAAGAAACGAGGTTACAACCAAAGCTGGTGGATTGCCTCCGGAATTGCCAAACAAATGAATAAAGAACTTTCAGCCAATAACCTGAAACGAGTAACGGCCACCGAAACACAAACACGCAAAAACCGATTCGAACGCTGGCAAAACGTGGAAGGCATTTTCGAATTATCCGATCCGGAAGCTTTCTCCGGAAAACACGTTTTACTAATCGATGATGTGGTAACCACCGGTTCAACGCTTGAAGCGTGCGCTGCATCCATCCTTTCAAAAACCAATGCACGGGTGAGTATTGCCACATTAGCTATTGCCTGATTGATTCATTTCTCAGCTATAAACCTGACAAACATTCATAAAATCAAGAAATGGTTTTTATACCTTCGCAACATATAAACCTTTCGGTCATGAATGCCATTTTGAGGAACATCTTGTTGACTGCACTTTTCAATCACCTTTTCCTGAACCTGAAAAATAGGGACGGATTTGCTGCTTAACCTCCATTTGCTGTTATTCTGACAGCTCTCATTTCAATTTCCTTATTAATATTTCGTTCATTTTTAACTTGCATTGATTGATGTTTGATTAATCGTGTGCCTTAATGATTTACTCCAATGAATTTACCATTCGCCGAAAACTATAAAATCAAAATGGTAGAACTCATCTACCGTTCAACCCGCGAGCAACGTGTACAATGGATCGCTGATGCCAATTACAACCTGTTTAACCTGAGTAGCGATAAGGTTTTTATCGATTTACTAACTGACAGCGGAACCGGAGCGATGAGCGATCGCCAATGGGCTGCAATTATGACTGGTGATGAAAGTTATGCCGGATCGTCGTCCTACTATCATTTGAAGGAAAAAATCCAGACGATATTTGGATTCGAACACTTTCTACCAACCCATCAAGGCCGTGCTGCCGAAAATGTTTTATTCTCTGTTCTGCTGAAGGAAGGTGACCTGGTTCCCGGGAATTCACACTTTGACACCACAAAAGGACACATCGAGTACCGTAAGGCAAAAGCCATCGATTGTACCATCGACGAGGCTTTTGATACCGACAGCACTTTCCCGTTCAAAGGAAATGTTGACCTCGCTAAACTCGAAAAAGTTTTTAAGCTTCAGCCTGAAAAGAATATTCCGGCAATGATCATGACCATTACCTGCAACTCTTCCGGAGGGCAACCTGTTTCGATGGCAAACCTGAAAGCGGTGAAAGAAATGGCCACTGAATATGGCGTTCCGGTGATTTTCGATTCGGCCCGTTTTGCCGAGAATGCATGGTTTATCCAGCAACGCGAAGAGGGATATTCCACCAAAACAATCAAAGAAATCGTGAAAGAAATGTTCACGTATGCCGACGCCATGACCATGAGCAGTAAAAAGGACGGCGCTGTGAACATTGGCGGTTTTATGGCCATGAGAAACATCGATTGGTACGATAAAGCCTCTACGTTCAACATCATGTACGAAGGTTTTGTGACCTATGGTGGAATGGCCGGACGCGACATGAATGCTCTGGCTGTTGGTCTTGATGAAGTGACAACCAACGATTTTCTGGACACGCGAATCAAACAGGTTCAATACCTTGGCAACAAACTGATGGAATACGGAATTCCGATTCAGCAACCTATTGGCGGACATGCCGTTTTTGTTGATGCCAAGAAGTTTTTGCCGCATGTGCCTAAAGAAGAATACATTGCTCAAACGCTTGCCATCATTCTTTATCTTGAAGCTGGCGTACGCGGTGTTGAAGTGGGAACTTTGCTGGCCGACCGTGATCCGGAAACGAACGACAACCGATACCCAAAACTCGAATTTCTGCGTTTGGCGATTCCACGCCGCACCTATTCAAACAACCATATGGACGTGGTCGCTGCCGGGCTGAAAAACATTTTCGAAATCCGCGACGAAATCCGGACTGGCCTACTAATCCGGAAAGAGGCAGCAATCATGCGGCATTTTACCGTTCTTTTAGAAAAAGTAAAATCATAGATAAAAGCGGAGGCAAACCCTTCTCGAATTTGCCTCCGCTTTTTATTTTTTTCCTGAAAATAACGGTCATTTGTTCGTCTTAGAAATCAAGTCGATACAGAACAGTCGTACTTAGCAAATTATTGAATTGGTTGCTTCTCCAATACCATAACGGATCGCCTTTCTGTTTGCGGATAGGCAACACAGAATAAGCTCCACGCAAATCAACAAAAAGCCGCTTCGTAAACTGGAACCGAAAACCCAATAATCCCTGAAGATCGAATTCACTGAACGCTTTCTGGTCTTGTTCGGTCAATTTTCCGTAGTCGTTGTATTCGGTTCCGCTAATCAAATAGCCCGGCGACACGCCAACCAACAGAGATATTCTTTCACCCGTTCGAAAGCCGAGATAAACTGGGAGATCGACATAATTCAATCGCATGATGTATTTGATCTGCCCGTCAGTCGCCAATGAGTCGATGTTCCGGCTACCTTTTTGTGCGAATTTGAGTTCCATTCCGGCATAAACCGTGCGTGAAAGGTTCGTTTGAACGTATCCACCCAGAGCTATGCCCGGTTTATGGTAACCACTATAATTATCGCCATCAACCTGCGAAGCATTAAGTCCGACAAGCACGCCTCCTTCAAACCGTTGTGAAAATCCTCTTAAACTGACGATTGTCAGCAGCAAAACGATGAGATAAAACTGCTTCATACCAGTTCCTTTAATTTTGCTTTCAGGATTTCAACTCCTTTACTTGCTTTTTCCTGAATATAGGTCACATTCCGAATAAAGACAGAAGGACGTTCCGGGTCAATTACAAAAATAGGAGTTTCTCTTTTCGCGTAATTGACCAACCCGGCTGCCGGATAAACATTCAAGGATGTTCCGATGACTACCAGAATGTCTGCCGATTCAACAATGGGGATGGCATCGTCCATGGCCGGAACTGCCTCACCAAACCATACAATATGCGGACGAAGCTGGCTGCCTTTGGCGCACTTTTGCCCAAATTTCAGTTCCCAGCCATCAATATCGTAAATCAACGATTCGTCAACCGAACTGCGTGCTTTTTTGAGTTCGCCGTGTAAATGCAAAACCGATGAACTTCCAGCGCGTTCGTGCAAATCATCAATATTCTGGGTAATAATCTGCACTTCAAAATCCTTTTCCAGATCAACCAATCCGATATGACCGGCATTGGGTTCCGATTCGTACAGTTGCTTCCGGCGATCGTTGTAAAATTTCATGACCAGCATCGGGTTTTTCGCCCAGGCTTCAGGAGTAGCAACCTCTGTTACATCATATTCTTCCCAAAGTCCACCCATATCGCGGAAGGTACGGATCCCACTTTCCTGGCTCATTCCGGCTCCTGAAAGGATTACAAGTTTTTTCATTTTTATATGTTTTTTGATTGCAGATCAACGATTAACATTATTCGTTTACGTGCCGGTTCGTTAATCATCAATCAATTTTTTATTTCGCGATCAGTTGCCCGGCGAAAGCCTTCAACTTTCAAATTGCCGTTTTTATATACATCCACAATCATGCAAGCACTATTTTCAGGCCCATCACCATCAACCACCGCATTCACCGAGTAATAAGGAATTCCGTTGATCAGATTATAGCTTTCCTCGTGAACATGACCCTGAAAAACACAAAGCACCTTTCCTGATTGCTCCAAAACTTGACGCACTTCAGCCGCATTTTGCACTTCCAGTTTTACATCTCTCGAATGGCTGAGCATTTGGTGAATAAAAATAATTACCGGTAAGCGATTCCCTTTTAAATCATTTTTTAGCCAATTGATCTGACTTTCAGTAATAAATGAATCGTCCCATGAAAAATTACCATGATCGTAGGCTTTCCCTTCTTTGGTGAAGTCTCCGTCCAAAACCACAAAATGAATTCCTTTCCGGCTGAACGAATAATAGCTTTCAGTCTTCGGAATGCCAGTATTTTCAACCCTTTCCAGAAATTGTTGCTTCGAAATTCCATCGGTGTCGTGATTGCCAAGGACGTGATAAGTCGGGCCATTAAATTTTTGAAATACTGACTCAATATCAGCTAGGTATTTCAGTGTATTGGCTTCATTCGGAACTACATCCTGATCTTTAAAATCGCCAAGTTCGATCATAAAATCAACTTTTTGACGATTCATTTCATTAACAGCATCTTTCACTTTCGATAGTGACTGTCGATAAAAACGATTTCCGGCAGGCTCCCGGTCGGCATAATGAATATCCGAGATCATTCCAAATCGGATGATCGGCTTTGCGCCAATTTTCGCAAATACGTTTGGCGAAATCATTAATCCGGCAACTGTAGTTCCTGCAATTCCGATGAATTTTCTTCTTGAAAGAGACCATTTTTCAGGCATAATCAGATCGATTTGTTTCAACCAAAGATAAGAATTAAACCTCCTCGCGAATCTGCCATTTTCGAAATGTTGTCATTATAAACGGTAGAAACAACGGTCGTCTTCAAACCAAATATTTCATTAAATTTGCTGGAAAGTAAATTGTATGACTGGGTTAAACTACATACCATTAATCATCGAGAAACTCATTGCAACAAAGCCAGAAAAGATCATTCTTTTTGGTTCGTACGCTTATGGAGAACCGACCAATAACAGCGATCTGGATATTCTTGTCGTTACTGGTGACAAAATAATTCCTTCAAGTTTTGCAGAAAAGAGCAAAATCTATCTTAAAATATCACAGGCCATTTCAGATATTAAAAAAGAGTTTCCAGTTGATTTAATTGTACATACAAAAGCAATGCATCAGCAATTTATTGAGGATAATAGCTTATTTGCCCGGGAACTTCTGATAAAAGGGAAAGTGCTATATGAAAAAAACAACTAATGATTGGTTTAGTAGTGCTGAAAGTGACTTGTTCCTTATTCAAGAGATCATTTCGAGGGAGAACCTGACTCATTTATCTGCATTCCATGCCCAGCAAGCAATTGAAAAATCCTTCAAAGCGATCATTGAAGAGTTTGAACTTGGCTTTATCAAATCGCATTCATTGGAAATGCTTTATAATAAAGTCAAAGTACATATTACCTCAGATATAAATATGGATCAGCTCATTCTTCTTGATCAGTTATATATTGATGCCAGATATCCCGGAGAATTAGGTTTATTGCCTGATGGCAAACCATCGACAAAAGAAGCTAAAGAGTTTTATATCCTTGGAGAACAAATATTTGAAGCTGCAAAACTTGTTTGCAAATAGTACATCTCATTCCTTAATAATTATACAATTCCTAGTTTTTCAGCAAAATGAGCAATACAACCATCCAAACACTGACGTTTATTTTTGACAATACAACCGATCATATTCTTTTGCATCAGATTGCCGAAGATGGTCCGTTGAAACGAAAACATTCAGGAATAAAAGGCAACATTGGGTTGTTGGAAGACATGAACAATGCCGCAATCCGTAGCATTCAGGAAACCAGCGGACTCGAAGTTTCAGAAGCAGTTTTGCGTGGAGTGGTCAAAGCCATTCAGGACGAAAGCCAAACAGCCACCATTTATTTCGTTTACGAATCGGCGAAATTTTCCGGAGAATTGGAGAACAAGCTTTCGGGACGCCTCAAATGGGTCGACATTCTGAATATTTTCAATTTACAAATGGAGAGCCTTGTTCAGGAAATTATGCCCAACCTTCTCGACGGTGAAAGTTTCTTTGAAGGAACGGTTCACCTGAGTAGTCAGGATGAGATCATTAGTTCCGATATCCGCATTTGCAATACAATCTGATCGGAGAATCAGGGGAATTTCAACCTTTAAATTTTTACATTTGCATCAATGATTGATCAAGCTACCATCGAGCGAATTGTTGATGCGGCACACATTTCGGATGTGGTGTCGGAGTTTGTTACGCTTAAGAAAAGAGGTGTTAACCAGCTGGGATTGTGCCCTTTCCATAACGAAAAGACACCTTCGTTTACCGTTTCGCCTGCCAAAGGAATTTTTAAATGTTTTGGCTGCGGAAAAGGTGGCAACTCGGTGAACTTCATCATGGAACTGGAGCAACTTAGTTATCCGGATGCTCTGCGGTGGCTGGCCAAAAAGTTCCACATCGAAATTGAGGAAAAGGAAGAATCGCTGGAAGAGAAGGCACTAAAAGACGAACGCGAAAGTATGATGATCGCTTCGGCTTTCGCACAAAAGTACTTCAGCCGGTTTTTGCTGAATGAAAATGAAGGCCGCACCATTGGCTTGAGTTACCTGCGCGAACGTGGCATCCGCGACGACATCATTACCAAATTTGAATTGGGTTATTGCCCCGATGGCAAAGACCTCTTCACCCAGGCAGCCACTCGTGAAGGCTATAAAATGGAGTTCCTCGAAAAGACTGGCCTGACCATCAAACGCGACGATTGGGTGCGCGATCGCTTTGGCGGACGGGTGATTTTTCCGGTTCACAACGTGGCTGGCCGTGTCATCGCTTTTGGCGGACGAACCCTGACCAACGATAAAAAAGTGGCCAAATACCTGAATTCTCCGGAATCGGATATTTACCACAAAGGGCGGACGCTTTACGGAATTTATCAGGCCAAACGCGACATTACCCGCTTAGACAAGTGCTACCTGGTTGAAGGGTACACCGATGTGCTTTCGTTCCACCAGGCCGGAATCGAAAATGTGGTGGCCTCATCGGGCACTTCACTGACGATCGATCAGATCCGGTTGATCCGTCGGTTTTCGCCCAACATTACCATTGTTTACGATGGCGATGATGCTGGTATAAAAGCCTCACTTCGCGGAATCGACATGGTTTTGGAAGAAGGCATCAACGTAAAAGTATTACCTCTTCCGCGTGGTGAAGATCCTGATTCGTTTGCCCGTTCGATGAGCGCCAGCGAGTTGGCCGAATACATCAAGAAAAACGAAACCGACTTTATCAAGTTCAAGACTCAACTTTTGATGGAATCCGTTGAAAACGACCCGGTTTCAAAAGCGCGTCTGATCAACGAAATCGTTCATTCCATATCTGTCATTCCGGATACCATTACACGAACCATTTACATCAAGGAATGCAGTAGGCTGATGGATGTTCAGGAAGCGGTTTTATATTCTGAAATCAGGAAAATTCAGAACAAACAGTCGGAAGATCATACCCGGAAAGAGCTTCAGGAAATCCAGATACAGGCTTCAAAACCTATCGTCTTATCCACCGAAAAGAAAATCGTAAATCCATTCGAAACCGAAGAGCGTGAAATCCTTCGAATTCTGCTGAAATATTTTCATCAGGAAGTATTTGAAATTGAAGACGAAACGACTCATGAAACACATATCTACACCGTTGGTGTTTATGTGTTGTCTGAATTGCAGAATGACGGACTAATTTCGGTAAATGAAAGGGTTCGGGATATTTTATTGGCTATGGAAGAAAATATTGACAACAAAGATTTCGACCCGATTAAATATTTTACCCAGCATCCCAACAATGAAATCAGCCAGTATGCGAGTAATTTGTTGGCCGAAAAATACATCGAAAGCAAACGTTGGAGTAAAGGTGGTGCCTTTATCGAAACTGAAAGCGAGTTGCTGCACGAGCTTGTTCCAATTCTTATCAAGGAATATAAAATCAAAAACGTAAAACTAATGCAGAAAAATATCTGGTTGCAGATTGACGAAGCATTTAAAAAACGCGATGATGAAAAAGTGGCCGAACTTCAGACTCAATATCAAAAATTAAATGAAGTCGTTGCTGCACTCTCCAAGATGCATGGATTTCGGGCAATCACATAGATTAATTATATTGAACGAACATTTCGAATAAACCACATGAGAACACATTTTATTCACGACCGTAAAGCAATTGATGCCATTTTGAAACAGTGCAAAACCTGTTACGTAGCGATGTCTGTCGATGATGTGCCGTATGTTTTGCCCATGAATTTTGCCATGGATGGCGATCGGGTTATCCTGCATTCGGCTCAGCAAGGTCGTATGTGGGAAACGATTAAAAAGAACCCAAAGGTGTGTATCAACTGGACTTTAGGCGAAGAACTGGCTTGGCAAGACGAAAAGGTAGGATGCAGTTACCGGGTAAAATCCAAGTCGGTGATTATTGAAGGAACTGCCGAAATAGTTGATGACTTTGATGAGAAAGAACGTCTTTTCACTCAGTTTATGACACAATATAGCGATCTTCCTTTCAAATTCAGTGCACCTTCTATCCGAAATGTTGGAGTGTTGATTGTGCCCATCGAAAAATTATCGGCTAAAGAATTTGGAGCAAAGGCTGTTATGCCCTGGAATACATAAAAAATCCGAAACGCCTGAAATAGACAGCATTTTCATTAATATTAGTTTCCTATGAAACAAATAGAGGTAAATGACTTTAACCAAATTGTACTTCTTATCGAAGAAGCCAAAAACAGGGCCTATCAGAAAGTCAACGAAGAATTAGTTTTGCTATACTTTAATGTTGGAAAAATTGTCTCTTTAAAAGTTGATTCTGGCGTTTGGGGTGATAATACCGTTGAAACTCTGGCTAATTTCATAGAAACCAGATATGCTGGGCTAAAAGGTTTTAACCGCAGAGGCTTATATCGCATGAAGCAGTTTTATGAAACCTATACTGCTCCAGAATTTATGTCACCGTTGGTGACACAAATGGAAAAATCGGAATCTGAAATGCTCCAATTTGTGACAACACTGGTGACACGAATTAGTTGGACACATCATCTGCTCATACTTTCAAAAACTAAGACTCCGGAAGAAAAACTTTTTTATATACATCAGTGCATCAACGATAAGCTATCAAAACGCGAGCTAGAGCGACAGCTTAACTCAGCCACATTCGAAAGAACAATTTTGGCAAGCAAAAAGGTGTCGCCGACAACTTCACATCTGCCACAAAACCTTTTTAAAGATCCTTATATTTTTGAGTTTTTAGACCTGCCAACTGGTTTTTCTGAAAGAGATCTGGAAAAAGCATTTGTTTTAAACCTGCAAGAGTTCATTTTAGAAATTGGAAAAGGTTTTACTTATTTGGGCAATCAATACCGGTTACAAGTTGGAAATAAGGATTACTATACTGACTTACTTTTTTACCATCGCGATTTGCAGTGTTTGGTATTGTTTGAACTAAAAATACAGGAATTCGAACCCGAATTTCTGGGAAAACTAAATTTTTATCTGGAAGCTCTTGACCGCAATGTTAAACGGCCTCACGAAAATCCAAGTATTGGAGTTTTACTTTGCAAAGGAAAAGATATTGAAGTTGTGGAATATGCAATGGCAAGAAATACGTCGCCCGCAATGATTGCGGATTATGAAACCAAGTTGATACCTAAAAATATTCTGGCAAATAAGCTTCATCAACTGGTAGAACAACTCTCTTCCAGAGAAGACTAATCAAATTTAAAATACATTTCAATATGATTTTAATAACAGGCGGAACCGGATTGGTGGGTGCACATTTACTTTACGAATTGACCAAATCGGGGCATCGGGTAAAGGCGCTTCGCAGACCGCAAAGCAATACCGAATGGGTTCGGAAAATCTTTTCGTACTATACTCCTGATGCCAATTCTTTGTTTTCTCAAATTGAATGGGTTGAAGGCGACATTCTGGATTACCTAAGCCTGGAAGAAGCATTAAATGGAGTAACCAGTATTTTTCACTGTGCCGCTATTGTTTCATTCCATGGCGACGATCACGACATCATGCTGAACAACAATGTGAAAGGCACCGGAAACCTCATCGATGCTGCCATCCACAACGGGGTTAAACGGTTTTGCCATGTTAGTTCCATTGCCGCGCTTGGCAAAACTCAGGATGGAAGCGAAATAACAGAAGAAACCTACTGGACACCTTCAAAACGCAAGTCGGGTTATTCGCTCAGCAAGTTTTTTTCTGAAATGGAAGTATGGCGTGGAATTGAAGAAGGACTGGATGCCGTAATCGTAAATCCATCGATTATTATGGGACCAGGAAACTGGGAAATTGGCAGTCCAAAGATTTTTCAATCGATTTGGAAGGGACTGAATTATTATACCAAAGGAATTTCGGGCTTTGTTGATGTACGCGATGTGGTGAAAGCCATGATTCTACTGATGGAAGAAACCCGATTCGAACAAGTAAAAAATCAACGCTTTATCCTGAATGCCGGAAATCTGAGTTACCAGGATTTTTTCAATAAAATAGCTGATGGATTGAATAAGCCGCGCCCACGGAGTTTTGCCTCCGACATCAAGCTTCACATCGCCTGGCGAATGGCCAAAGCCGGGAGCTTTTTCACGGGGAAACGTCCGTTAATTACACGAGAAGCGGTTTCAGGAACAAACCAAAACAACCAATATTCAGGAGAAAAAATCACCCGTACCATCGGATTTGAATACAGAAGCCTGGATTCATCGATTTCTGATATTGCCGAGATCTTTTTGAAAGACATGGTTTTACCTTCAGCAAAATAAATAACCGAACCCTGCCTGATAGAATCCGTAAGAAAGCACAGAATTATTTCAGGCTTATTGTTAATATGCCAGGAAGCTAGAATCTGCGTAACGATTTTTTAGCTGGCAATAATGAAAGAACCGAATATTTTATACTATATTTGCACGCTTTTTAAAAAACAGGACCAGTCTATCTGGCTTATATTTAACCAAATACAATTGTCTGAAAGTACAATAAAAAGAGAAAAATCAGAAGAATGAAAAAATCAGATTTATTAAAAAACACCATCGAGCACATCGACATCAAGTCATTCGATTCAACTCCAATCATCGACTCTATGCGTAAAATGTCGTTCACCTCGCGCGATACAGCCAGTGCAACCGATATTTTATTGAAAATGGTGGGCAATACCGAATGTACCAACATATTGACTCTGGCCGGAAGTACAAGCGCCGCAGGCTGTATGCAGGTATATGTTGACATGGTTAAAAATAATATGATCGATGTTATTGTGGCAACTGGAGCCTCAATTATCGACATGGATTTTTTTGAAGCACTTGGTCATAAACACTATCGCGGTACCACCGAAATTAACGATGGCATTTTGCGCGACCTTTATATCGACCGTATTTATGACACTTTCATCGACGAGGAAGAATTACAGAACTGTGATGGAACCATTAAGGAAATTACCGATTCGTTGGAGAAAAGACCTTATTCTTCACGTGAATTTATCAAAGAAATGGGCAAATGGCTGACTGAAAATTCAGTGAAAAAAGATAGTCTCATCCAGGTTTGCTACGAAAATAACGTTCCAATTTTCTGCCCTGCATTCTCCGACTCAAGCGCAGGTTTTGGTTTGGCTAAACACCAATGGGAAAATCCTGAAAAACACGTCTCGATTGACTCGGTTGCCGACTTTTTGGAATTAACCAAAATTAAAATGGCTGCCGGTGTAACTGGTTTGTTCATGATTGGCGGAGGCGTTCCAAAGAACTTTGCTCAGGATACCGTAGTTTGTGCCGAAATTTTGGGTAAAGAAGTTCCAATGCACCAATATGCCGTTCAGATTACTGTTGCTGATGTTCGCGACGGAGCTTGTTCGTCATCAACACTGAAAGAAGCCAGCTCATGGGGGAAAGTTCAGGTAACCGACGAACAAATGGTTTTTGCAGAAGCGACTTCGGTACTGCCATTAATTGTGAGTTACGTTTACCACAAAGGAACCTGGAAGAATCGTCAGCCTAAAAGCTGGAGCAACTTATTCGAAAAATAAACGATAATCCAAAATATTTTAAGCCCCATTGTTTTCAAAAGCAATGGGGCTTTTTTCTGCTTCAGGATTGCGATCGCCAATAACTATCTCAAGCGTATTACCGGTAGGTAATTTCTGAATTTTAATGAGTTGAAAGGTGCCAACTCGTCAATTTAAGATGTTTTTGTCTTTTTATCATCGAATTGTGCCATTAATTCTGGAATTTCTCCATTTTTTCGCTCTCTCACATCCCCTAACTTTGTGTCATTATAAACAATTAAAAATGACGACAATGGAAAATTTAACAAAGACCAAATGGGGTATTGACCCAACTCATAGCGAAATTGCTTTCAAAGTAAAGCACCTGATGATTACCAATGTAAAAGGTGTGTTTAAAGAATTTGAGGCAAGTATTTATACCACTGGTGAAGATTTTATGACCTCCGAAATCGATTTCTGGATGAATCCGGCATCGGTTGATACGGGAGTTGCCGATCGTGATGCGCATTTAAAAAGTGCCGATTTCTTCGACGTTGAAAACTTCAGGCAAATACATTTCATTGGAAATACCTATGAAAAAGTTGACAACGACGGAAGCTACGAATTGTATGGCGAACTCACCATTAAAGACATAACCAGACAAATTAAACTCGACGTTGAATTTGGTGGCGTGATGAAAGATCCATGGGGAAACGAAAAGGCAGGTTTCACCATTAACGGAAAGTTAAACCGTAAAGATTTTGGACTGACATGGAACGCAACTTTGGAGGCTGGCGGCGTACTTGTTAGCGACGATGTAAGAATAAGCTGTGAAGTGCAACTGGTAAAACAGTCCTGATTTAAATTCGCCTCTTAGCCATTTAACAACGAAAAATTCAGAAATCATGAAACGAGCCATTAGAAAGTCTTTCACACACACGACAATAATCATAATGGCGAGTTCCATCTGTCAATTAAAAAACAAATATATATACAGATGAAAAATACAATATTACACAAAGCCGATACCCGTGGCGACGCAAACCACGGCTGGTTACATAGCAAACATACATTTAGTTTTGCCAATTATCACAATCCCGAACGGATGCACTTTGGAGCATTACGCGTGTTGAATGACGATACCGTAGAAGCCGGAAAAGGTTTTGGTACACATCCGCACGACAATATGGAAATCATATCCATTCCGTTGGAAGGCGATCTGGAACACAAGGACAGCATGGGAAATGTTGCCGTTATTAAACATGGCGACATTCAGGTGATGAGTGCAGGAACTGGAATATACCACAGCGAATACAACAAAAATACCGATCGCAGAGTGAAATTTCTACAAATTTGGGTGTTTCCAAATACGAAGAATGTGACACCTCGATATGATCAGATTACGCTGAATATTTCTGACCGTCAGAATAAATTGCAACAGGTTCTTTCGCCGAATGCTGACGATGAAGGCGTTTGGATCTATCAAAATGCATGGTTCCATCTCGGAAATTTCGACAAGGGATTCAGTGCCAATTACAACATCA
Organism: Prolixibacteraceae bacterium; assembly: GCA_028683385.1. Classification (GTDB taxonomy): domain Bacteria; phylum Bacteroidota; class Bacteroidia; order Bacteroidales; family Prolixibacteraceae; genus Aquipluma. The sequence continues at coordinate 36,020 of JAQUIJ010000018.1, forward strand.
AAGCAAAAGGCAACGGCGTATATGCTTTTATCCTGAAAGGTGATGTAACCATAAACGACCAGGCTTTAACAACCCGCGATGGATTTGGAATTTGGGACGTTGACTCGCTGACAATAAAGGCTGACTCTGACGCAGAAATCTTGTTGATGGAAGTTCCAATGACTTTTTAATCAATCGAAAAAAACGTTTCAAAATGGACGTAAAACAGAAAAATGATTCTGAAAAAGGGATGTTCTACATCGAACAGGATGGGAAGATTGTTGCTGAAATGACCTACGTTTGGGCCGGAACGGAAAAAATTATCATTAACCATACAGAAGTTAATGAAATTTTGAAAGGGCAAGGCGCCGGGAAACAAATGCTCAGCAAAGCCGTTGAATTTGCCCGGGAAAAAGGACTAAAAATTATTCCGCTCTGCCCGTTTACCAAAAGTGTTTTCGACAAGACTCCCGAATATGGAGATGTATTGTAATCTCCGGAGATAAAGCAATAACAGACTGATCGTGTGATCCAAATCATGCGATCAGCTCGTTTTAAGAGGTAGCCACTCGCAGCTTTTGTATGTATGACGGCTGTTGAATGAATACGACTTCCATGCCTCAACCTTTAATTGTTGAGGTTAGCAGATCATCACTGTAACTTAAGTGGATTACTATCCAATAAATCGAACCGGTGAAATATCCCCACTTTTAGGGATTTCCAGCCTTGTGCAGAGCATCTACTTTTGGCAGTATAAAAATTCACTGAAAAAAGTATATGAAACGGATCTTATTTTCTACAGCATTGATGTTAGCTGCTATTTTTTCACAAGCCCAAACATCGGAACAAACAAAACCGACATACCAGAACCTGGCCGACCAGTTGTTATCGTCAAACAGTAAACTCACCATTGGTGGTTACGGCGAAGTTCATTATCATCAGCCGCTAAGTTCAGAAATTCGCCAAAACGGTGAGCTCGATGTACACCGGATGGTCATGTTATTTGGTTATCAGTTCAGCGAACGGACTCAGTTTGTCACCGAACTCGAATTCGAACATGTGTCGGAAGTGTATGTCGAACAGGCTTTCCTTCAGCACAAAATCAATAAATCCATCAATTTCCGTGGAGGTTTGCTTTTAATTCCGATGGGAATTGTGAACGAATATCACGAGCCTACCACTTTTAATGGTGTTGAGCGCCCGTTGATTGACAACAAAATTTCACCAACTACATGGCGCGAGATTGGTTTCGGGCTTTCAGGAACCATTCAGCCGGCTTCAATTAAATATCAGGCTTATCTGGTAAACGGGTTTAACGGATACGACGGAACTGCCAAACTGAATGGCAAAAGCGGTTTACGCAGCGGTCGTCAAAAAGGGGCTTCGTCGTACATTAGCTCTCCAAACTTTACCGGGAAGGTGGAATACTACGGAATCAGGGGATTGAACATTGGTTTGTCGGGCTATTTTGGCGATACCCAAAGCAAGCTTTATAATGGAATTGCCAAAGACAACGATGCTGCGCTGGCCAAAGCCGACTCATCAGTTGTGGGGATGTCGATGATTGGACTGGATGCGCGTTACAACCTGAAAGGACTTCAGTTGCGCGGACAATTCTACTCGGTTTCATTGTCGAACACCGATGAGTACAATCGCTTTACCGGGAAAAACAAAACCACACCCAACGATTTGGGAAGCCTGATGACTGGTTATTATATTGAAGCAGGCTACAATGTTTTCCGTCCTTTCGAGAAGGTAAAAACTGAACTTATTCCCTTTGTGCGACTTGAAGGTTACGACACACACGCCGATGTTGCTTCGAATATTACCCGCAACAAATCGTATAAAAATTCGGTTGTAACAGCCGGGCTTACGCTGAAACTGGCACAGGGCGCCGTTCTGAAAACCGATATGCAATGGGTAAAACCTGATGGGGCAAGCAGTTCCAACAAAGTATTCAGCGCAGGTTTGGGTGTGATGTTCTAATCTAAAAAATGCAATGTTCAAACTATTCATCATAGCTTCCTGTTTTTGGCTCGCTTCGATTAGTTTTCCTCCGAAAGGGATCGACTTTGAAGACAAAACCCTGAAAAAGGAAATTCAGAAAATCGGCGGAACCGAATCTCCCGAATGGGAAGAAATTTCGTTTCCTGAAGCCAATTCAGTTCAGGGAAAGTTCTTCATCCTTGCCGATTTGAACAAGATGAAAAAATATATTTATGTAGGAAGGGTGAACAGTTGCCGTGCAGGTGGCTGTTCAAATCCTGCTCTACCATCGATAGGGATTGAAACTTCGGAATATTTCGATTATCTGGTTGTGTTCGATACCAATTTGTCGGTTCAACAGGTTAAAATTTACAATTACCAGGCTACTCACGGGCAGGAAGTGACAAATAAGGGCTGGCTGAAACAATTTCAGGGATACAATGGCAGCCGCTCACTCACAGTTGGGAAAAACATTGATGCCATTTCAGGAGCCACCGTTTCTGTCCTTGCAATTACAAATGACATTCAGGAAAAAACACAATTGCTAAAAAAAATAGTTGGCGAAAAGAATTAAGCAAAGCACCAAGCTCCAAAAATCGGTTCTTTACCTGCTGAAGATGCTGAAAACCAGCCTACCAGGCGAGCGGGCAGGAAGTTCAGCGTGACTTCTCTTCCTGAAATTTTTTTGCGTATTTTTCTCCTGAAATTCAAAACCGGAATTGCTCATGCGCATTATTATCGCTCCCGATTCGTTTAAAGAATGTTTAACTGCTACGCAGGTAGCTGCAGCAATTTCAAAAGGGATAAAAAAAGTTGTTCCTGAAGCTGAAATCGTTTGCATTCCAATTGCCGATGGCGGAGAAGGAACTGTTGAAGCGTTGGTTACAGCCACTTCCGGAAAAATTGTTCAGGCAACATCGGTTGATGCGCTGAATCGAACGATACAATCTTTCTACGGAATTTTGGGCAATGGAAAAACAGCCGTCATTGAAATGGCTGCAGCTTCAGGAATTGAATTACTCTCGCCGGAAGAACGGAATCCGATGATTACCTCGACATACGGAACCGGTTTGCTTCTGAAAGCCGCGATGGAAGCTGGTTTTACTGAAATCATTTTGGGAATTGGCGGAAGTGCAACGAACGATGGTGGAGTCGGAATGGCACAGGCTCTTGGATTTGGACTTCTTGATAAAAACGGTAATCCAATTGATTGGGGTGGCGGATCGTTGAACGAACTACATCGAATCGACAGTTCCAATGTCCATCCATTGCTACGGAAAGCAAAAATCACCGTGGCTTGCGACGTGCAAAATCCGCTCTTGGGGTTTGCCGGAGCAACTCATGTTTATGGGCCGCAAAAAGAAGCAACTCCCGGAATGGTTGAAACACTCGAAAAAAACATGACTCATTTTGCGCAAATTCTTCATCAGGAATTTGGCACTGACTATTCCAACATTCCGGGAGCCGGTGCTGCCGGTGGCTTGGGAGCTGGATTGATGGCCTTTTGTAAAGCTGAAATCGTTCCTGGATTTGAGCTCATTAGTCATTTGACAGACTTAGAGAATCACATTCAAACTGCATCGCTGGTTTTTACTGCTGAAGGTAAAATTGATGCACAAACTGCTTTCGGAAAAACCATCAGCGGAGTGGCTCAACTGGGGAAGAAGTATCAAGTTCCGGTTATTGCTTTAGCGGGTATGGTTGAAGGTAACTTGTCTGAACTCTTCAGGCAGGGACTTACGTCAGCTTTTGCAATTGCTAACCGGCCCATGAGTCTTGAGGAATCGAAGACGAATGCTGCTCAATTGCTTGCTTCGACTTCAGAACAAATTATGCGATTAGTTTCCGAAAAAAAGTAAATTCTGAAGGAGATTTCAAGTTTACTTATCCGAATAATTGTAGATTTGTAAAAATGAAATCGATTGCACAAATCCTTTCAGAAGTAAAAAAGTACAACTAATTCTCTAATTTATAACATCATGAAACGAATATTCGCACTTTCTCTTATTTTGTGTGCTCTGGCCACCGGTAGTTTTGCCCAGAAAAATATTGGCCTTGATAACTGGTTCAACCACGAAACCAATGCCAAAACCGGAAAGATTTTCCATTACACCTGGGACGATCAGGAAAATAGCGGTTTTTCGCAGCTTGGCGATTTATTTGTGAAACGCGGCGCTAAACTAAATACCATCGCAACTGCTCCAAACAGCAAATCCATGAAAGGCATTAATGTTTATATCATTGTTGATCCGGATACCACCAAAGAAAATCCAAAGCCAAATTACATTCAGGCCAACGACATCAACTTTCTGAAAAAATGGGTGAGTAAAGGTGGAGTTCTTTTGTTGATGGGAAACGATGGCCCGAACTGCGAATTCACTCATTTCAATCAGTTGGCTTTAGAATTCGGTTTTTATATGCAGCATTCAACCTTAAATCCAGTGATAAACAGGGATTGGGACATGGCCGCTGAGACCAAATTTACAGATCATCCATTATTTGCAGGGGTTAAGAAAGTTTACCTGAAAGAAGTTGCACCAATCGTTTTATCGAAGGATGCCAAACCTGTTCTGAAAGATGAAGCAACAAATTCGGTTATTATTGCTGAAGCCAACTATGGCAAAGGTTACGTATTGATGGTAAGTGATCCTTGGTTATATAACGAATACATCGACCATGCTTATTTACCACAAAGTTTTGAAAACCTGAAAGCCGCAAACAATCTGGTTGATTTGCTGTTGAAGAAAGCTAAAAAGTAATAATTAAATGACTGAAGTTTGAGTCATTGAATAATTGAATGTGATGGATCAGGATGCAATCAAAAATTTCATTTCCGGATTACCAAAGGCAGAACTTCATCTACACATTGAAGGTACGTTTGAGCCTGAACAGATGTTCGGGATTGCTGAGCGAAATCGCATTAAGTTGAAATACAGATCAGTAGATGACCTGAAATCAGCTTACGACTTCAATAATCTTCAGGAATTTTTAGACATTTATTACAGTGGCGCCAACGTTTTGATTGAAGAACAGGATTTTTACGATCTGACCTGGGTGTATCTTCAAAAAATACATTCGCAAAATGTGCTTCATACCGAAATCTTTTTCGATCCCCAAACGCATACTTCAAGAGGAATTTCATTCGGTAAAGTTATTTCAGGCATTCATCGGGCATTGGAAGATGGTCGCAGCAAACTTGGGATCAGTAGCTTTTTGATCCTAAGTTTCCTGCGTCATCTCAGCGAAGAATCAGCTTTTCAAACATTGGAAGAAGCAATGCCCTACAAATCCTGGATAACTGCCATTGGATTAGATTCGTCAGAAAAAGGACATCCACCCAACAAGTTTGAACGAGTATTTGCAAAAGCATGGGCTGAAGGCTTTTTGACTGTTGCTCATGCAGGAGAGGAGGGTCCTCCTGAATATGTTTGGGAAGCTTTGAATTTACTGCAAGTTTCGCGTATCGACCACGGCAACCGATCACTTGAAGATTCTCTATTGGTTGACGAACTGGTGAAGCGAAAAATGCCGCTGACCGTTTGCCCGCTCTCGAATCTGAAACTGAAAGTAGTCCGAGACATGACTCAACATCCATTGGTCAAAATGCTCGATAAAGGGATGATGGCCACGGTCAATTCGGATGATCCGGCATACTTTGGCGGATATGTAAATGAAAATTACGAGGCAGTAGCCGTCGCTTTAAAGCTGACGAAAGGACAAATCGTTCAATTGGCCAAAAACTCTTTTACAGCCAGTTTTTTAAATGAAGTAGAGAAGAAAGCGATGATTGAAAAAGTCGATCTTTATAGTCGGGATCAAAAAAATTAAACCAATTTTTTAAACGTATTGTGCAATATATTTCAGTCCGTCCAAAGTCAGATTCTCATCAATAATTTCAATTCTTGCCGAAACATTCTTCAACACTGACGACAGACCTCCAGTAGCGACAACCGTCAACTTTTCACCAAGTTCAGCTTCAGTACGACTGACCATCGAATCAACTAATCCGGAGAAACCAAGAACAATACCCGACTGGATGGCATGAACAGTGTTTTTGCCTAGAACCGAAGGCGGTGCACTAAGTTGTACATCGTGCAATTGAGCAGTATTTCCGGTAAGTGATTTCAGTGCAGTGAGTAATCCCGGAGTTATGGCCACTCCAAGAATCTCTCCCTGGCGACTGATTGTTGTAAATGTGAGGGCAGTTCCGAAATCAATGACCATAGTAGAACCACCATAACCAATAAAGGCAGCAGTAGCATCAGCAACTAAGTCGGTTCCAATTTCGTAGGGATCGATTATTTTAATTGGCAAGTTATCGTAAATGGATGGCTCAACTAAAAGCAAAGAACTTTCGAGCAAGTTATTCAGCATTTCTCTGAACGCTCTTATCAGACTGGGAACGACGCTGCTTAAAACGGCACGTGAAATATCAGTGTAACTAATTGAAGAACTAGCAAATAGCGATCTAAAAATCACCTCGTATTCGTCAGCCGTTTTCGACCAATCGGTTTGTATCCTCCAAATCTTTACCCATTCATTTTCATCGGCAACGCCAAATACAATATTTGTATTTCCTATATCTATGGCTAGAATCATTTTAAATCAGTTTTAATTTACCAATTTCTATTCCTTCTGAAATGTGGATGTCTGATCAGAATAGAGATCTCAAAGTTGTGAAATTTATCGTTTACCTGCTAAAAAATAAAAAACAATCATCATAAGTTATAATCCTTGATTATATCGATTTTTTTTTTCTAAATTTGGTTACTCTGTTTTTCATAGTCTATTTAATAATCAGACAGTAGAAAGAGCAACCCTTTTCAACCTTTTGGACAATAATATATTTACAGCATGCGAAACACCAAGAATCCTCTAATATTTGTCGTTGAAGACAATCAGATGTACAATAAGCTTGTGGTTAGTTACCTCAAGACCAATAAATTTACAAATGTTGAGTCCTATTTATCAGGAGAGGAAGCTTTGAATAACATGACAAAGAATCCGGATATTGTTATTCAGGATTATCTTCTTGAAGGAATGACTGGCATTGAGGTATTGATCAAGGCAAAGAAAACAAATCCAGATGTTGAGTTTATTTTTCTCTCGGGTCAGGATAGTATTGATATTGCAATTAATAGTATGAAATATGGAGCATACGACTACATTGTAAAGGATCAGATGGCTTTGCAAAAAATGGTTAATAAAATTAACAAGATCAATTCAGTCACTGAATTGGTGACTTCGAACAAACGATACAGAGTTGGAGTTGTTTTGTTTTTTGTTGGTTTAGCCATTCTAATTATCGCCACATTGGCTATGGCCTTAATGTACCCGCATATTTTTGGATTGTAGATTCTCACAAAAAATACAAGTATAAAAAACCCGGGCAGGAGACTGCCCGGGTTTTTTATTTTAACTTAAGTGGTATATCGAAAACCTCAATTAGTTGGCTTTTATAATTCTACCCGAATCAAAAATTGCAGCGTATCCATCAGGTTTGTGCAAGATATCCAAAGCTTTACTAACATCAGAATCGTCTCGTAAAGCTGCTTTTATTGCTCCCTTTTGATAATAGTATCGCGAAACAATTTCATCAGCCAATAATTCAGAAATCTCCTTTTTGAAATGTTCCAGATCCTGATCCAGGTTGTGCCCAAGTTTTAGCTTCAGATTTTCAAATTCATCTTTCGAGATGTCGTAGTATTTTTCACGTTTGGCAACCTCCAACAGATTATCCAATTCTGATTCGGTCTTCGATTCGTATTTAAAGTCCTGCCCTTTAACAAACTGGATAAAATCAGTATAAATTTCAGGTGTAATTACAAACTCCTCAGGAGATGCAATTTTTTCTGTCTTACTATTGTAATAAGTGGCAAAGTCAAAAATAAGAGAGCCTGTTACTAAATTGGTAGCCAGGTTACTCAAAGTCTCATCTTCAACCGTGAGATCCGGGGCAACACCTCCACCATCAAAAACAACACGTCCTTTTTTTGTTTTGAATTTAGAGATCAGCGAGTCAGGAACAATACCTACGCTTCCGTCTTCATTTCGGTGAGAATAGTCGAGTGCCTGAATACAACGTCCACTTGGAATGTAATATTTGGCTGTAGTTATTTTTAGTTTGGCATTGTAGCTCAGGTCGCGCGTGGTTTGAACAAGACCTTTACCGAATGTGCGCGTTCCGATAATCATACCACGATCGAGATCCTGAATAGCACCGGCCACAATTTCAGAAGCTGAAGCCGACCCCCGGTTAACCAGCACTGCGATAGGCATGATTGTATCAATCGGACTTTCAGTAGCAGTATAAACTTTATCCCATTGTTTTACTTTCCCTCTGGTGCTTACAATTTCCTGACCTTTAGGAACGAACAAATTGGCAATTCTTACTGCTTCAATCAATAAGCCACCCGGATTTGAACGAAGATCCAAAACCAAAGTTTTTGCTCCGTGCTTTTCCTTTAATTCAATCAGGGCCATTTTTACTCTTTCGGTGCAATTTTCAGTAAAGTTTGACAATCGAATGTAACCGGTTTCGTTATCAAGCATTCCATAATAAGGAACCGGATCGATCTGAATTTTTTCGCGCATAATTTCAACATCCATCGGCTTCTTCTGTCCGTATCGTTGCACCTTAACTACAACCGCTTTGTTGGCCGGACCTTTCAACAGAGCACTAACATCTTCCGTCGAAAGTTTTTCGGTTGATTTACCGGCTACCTCCAACAAAACGTCACCAGCTTTCAATCCGCTTTTCTGCGCAGGGAATCCTTCATAGGGCTCAGCAATCAAAATTTTACCTTTCTGTTTACTGATTAAGGCTCCGATACCAGCATACTCGCCAGTGGTCATGAACCGGAAATCTTCAATATCATCTTCAGGAATAAAGTTGGTGTACGGATCGAGTGATTCTAGCATTTTGTCGATGCTGGTTTTTACCAACTTAGTCGGGTCAACGTCATCAACATAAAACAGGTTTAATTCCCGAAATAGAGTGTAATAAATATCAAGGTTCTTGGCTATCTGGAAATTTTTATCGTCTTGTTTAAAGCTATAGAAGCTTATTGCAAAAGCAAATATTCCGACAACGACAATTGCTGCTTTTTTTGTTCTGGAAAATTTCATTTCTAACGCGTTGTTAATTAATGTTTTCTGAAGAGAATGCCAGAAGTTAAAATATCAGGTTGCTAATATAAGCTCCTTTTTAGATATGAATCGTTTCATGGCTTCTGATTCGTAAAATGAAAAACAAAAATAGTAAAAGCTTTGTTCTTATCGGCTTACGTTTAAATCTAAAAAGTTAATTATTCTTAACCCTGATATTAAGACTCGAAACAATCATTGGAAATACTTCTGATAATGAGTGGGGAATAGAAGTTGATATAAAGAAGTTAAATACTAAAAAAAGCAAGTCACTTGTAATCATTAATTTAATGATTACAAGTGACTTGCTAGAACGTTAAATTAATGACCTTTTCTAAACTATTTGGTGGTACGGGTCCAGGTTGTTGATCTTCCAAGCCATTTTATTCCGGCCACGTAACCTTTAAGATTCAAAACATTGGCATCTTTGTCGAACCACGCAAAGCAATCGTAAGTTTTACCATTCTTTGGATCATAAATGCGACCACCCTGCCATTCTTTATCCGAAGCATTGAATTTAAGTTCAGACAAAATCTGCAAACCCAATCTTGAACGCGAACGTAACTTGGCATCCGGATTCATGTTGTCCTTCTCTGGTTCACCATTTACATACTTTTCCGGATTAATGTAAATCACCGTTCCAACGAATTTTCCATTTTCCTCTTTCACTTCAATTTTCGAAGTTTTTTCATCATTCCACCAAATACCGGTAATTTTCTGTGCATCCTGTGCAAATGCTCGCGAAATAAGCAAGCAGAGAACTAAAATCAATCCAAGTCGTTTCATAAGCTTATTTTTTAGCAATTTAATTATTTTTTCTGATAATTATAAAAGCAGCCTCTTTGCGACATTTTTTTTGAAAATTAGACACTTCCCCTGATCAAAAAAATTAATTTTGATCAAAAATCCCCCATTATGTTCCGAATAGCAATTACTATACTTTTTTTGGCCATTAACGTCCAGGTATTTTCACAAATCAGTCTTTCTGAAGCTGAAGTTCTTGTTCAAAGTCGCCATGTCTGGCGTGGAGAAAAGCTTGGAACTACCCCTGCCATCGAGCCATCGATCACATTTACCGCCGGACGATTTAGTTTTAATACCTGGGCATCGGTCACAACCAATAATAGCTATTCTGAAATTGACCTGATTCCGGCTTATCAATTCAATGAGTTCCAGATTACTTTGCTCAATTATTACAACCCTGTTCCGGGAGAAAATAATCAATACCTGAACTTTCAAAAAGGCAAAAGCAGACACTCTTTGGAATTAACCTTTGATAATTATTACGTCGATAAACAACGGTTTAAATGGATGGTTGGAACATTTCTGTTGGGCGACAAAAATGAAGACACCGGAAATCCATTCTATTCAACTTACCTCGAATTGAAATATCCTTTCTCTATTTGGGAAATTGATGCCGAACCCTTTTGTGGAATGACTCCATTTAAAGGATTTTACGCCAATAAATTTGCAGTAATTAACTCCGGTATTTCATTTAGTAAAAGTTTCAACATTTCACCAACTCTTTCAGTACCCCTAAGTGCGACCTATATTTTCAATCCCAATCAGAACAATCATTTTTTTGTAATTGCCTCTGGCATTGCATTTAGCAAGCCATAGAACTCCAGGCAATTAAAGACTATTTTATCCTTAATGTTTACTTAATACATATTAGTTGCACTAGTCAACTAATATGATCTATTTTTGTTGCTTATAAAAACAACAAATGGAAACGAATAGACAGCTTGGTTATTTTCTTAATAAAACACTTCGAATCTTTAAAAGTCAGATAAATACTGAATTCAGGAAACAGGGAATTGAATTGACATTTGAACAGTTTGTTGTGCTAAGAATGCTGGATTCAAATTGTAATATGATTCAGCAGGATTTAGCACATGTCTTGCAAAAAGATAAATCGATTATTGTGAGGCAAATGAATGGACTACTAGACGAGAAGTATGTTGACCGACTGACAAATACAAACGATAAAAGGAAAAAGAACCTGACTCTGACAAGTAAAGGAATTGAAATACTGGAACAGTTAAAATTAATTTCAAATGATTTGTCGGATAGACTACTGGCCGGAGTTACTGAAAGTGAATACGAGACTTTCAAAAAAGTAATGTTGAAGATTCAGGAAAACGGAGTAGTTGAAGAGTAATTCTTAAAATGATAAAACGAATTGGAGAAAACATAAAACTATAAACACAATGAAACAACTCAAAAATTTAGGAATGGCTTTGGTGGCGCTGGTTATCGTTTCGTGCGGCCAAAAGCAGCAGAGCGGGGCTCCGGGCGGAGCTGCCGGACAAGTAAAAGAATATCCGGTTATTGCTGTTACCTCACAATCAACAGAGCTTTTTAAAGATTACCCAACAAAATTGGAAGGTCAGCAAACCGTAGAAATACGGTCGAAAATAACTGGATACATCGATAAAATTATGGTCGATGAGGGCGCCTTAGTGAAAAAAGGACAGGTGCTTTTCCGCCTGAATGCCAACGATCTTCAGGCAAGTGTTCGTTCTGCCGAAGCTTCTGTAAAAGTTGCTGAAGCTGACGCAAATTCGGCTGCTATCAATCTGGAGAAAACAAAGCCTCTGGTTGAAAAAAATATCATTAGCAAATTTGAACTGGAGTCGGTTGCATCAACGCTAAAAGCGAAAGAGGCACAATTGGCGCAGGCCAAAGCTAACCTTGAAAATGCAAAGGCTAATCTTCAGTATACAGCCATTACCAGCCCAGCAGATGGAACAATTGGTACGTTTCCATATCGGGTTGGAAGCCTGGTTAGCAGCACAAATGCTGAACCTTTGACCACCGTTTCGAACACCGCAAAAATGTATGCCTATTTTTCGTTAAACGAAAAAGATTTTTTGACTCTGACGAAAGGACTGGAAGGTAAAAACCTTCAGGAGAAATTTACAAAACTTCCTGAGGTTTCGCTTATTTTGGCCGATAACTCTGTATATGAAAAGTCTGGTCGCATTGAAACAGCCAGCGGGCTGATTGACCAAACTACCGGAGCAATCAATATTCGGGCAACTTTCTCAAATACTGAAGGATTGCTCCGTAGCGGGGGCAGCGGATTAGTCCGCATTCCACAGTTCATCAATTCGGCGATCATTATTCCGCAAAAAGCGACTTATGAATTGCAAGGCAAATACTTTGTTTATCTGGTTGGACCCGACAATAAAGTACATAACAGCGAAATTGAAGTGTTAACCGGTAATCTTAAAGATTCGTATGTGGTTACTTCAGGATTGAACGCCGGCGATAAAATTGTATTTGAAGGAATTGCTTCGCTGCGTAATGAAATGGAGATCAAACCTAAACTGGTTGAAGTCGGAAGCCTTTCCGAAAATACCTCATCTGCAAATCAGCTTAAAAACTAAATCCGAAAAAATCATGTTCAGAAAATTTATAGAACGACCGATTCTTTCATCGGTTATTTCCATCATTATTGTCATTCTGGGAGGACTTGCGCTCGTAACGCTCCCGATTGAGCAATATCCTGATATTGCCCCGCCAACGATTATGGTATCGGCCAATTATACGGGTGCAAATGCCGAAACTGTTTTAAAAAGTGTCATTACCCCGCTTGAAGAACAGATCAATGGCGTTGAAAACATGACTTATATGGAGTCGACAGCCAGCAACAACGGTGCCGCTTCTATTATGGTATATTTCAAGCAGGGAACCAATGCCGACATGGCAACGGTAAATGTACAGAACCGCGTTGCGCGTGCAACGAGTTTATTACCTTCAGAAGTTACCAGAGCTGGCGTTATTACTGCAAAACGACAAAATAACATGCTTGTGGTATTTTCGCTTTATAGCGCAGATGGGAAATATGACGAAACGTTTCTTCAGAATTATAGCAAAATAAATCTTCTTCCCCAGATTCAAAGGGTTAAAGGTGTTGGTGATGCGATGGTTTTCGGGTCGAAAGATTACGCAATGCGTATCTGGATAAAACCCGATGTTATGGCCACTTATAATCTCATGCCATCTGATATTACAACGGCTCTGAGTCAGCAAAATCTGGAAGCAGCTCCGGGTCGTCTTGGAGAGCAAAACGATCAGACATTTGAATATGTGTTAAAATACAAAGGTAAGTTGGCACAAGCTCAGGAGTTCGAGAATATTATTATCAAAGCCGACAAAGATGGAAATATTCTTCGTTTAAAGGATGTTGCCAAAGTGGAACTAGGCTCCCTGAGTTACTCTTCGTCCTCAGCCGCTATGAATAAACCCGGCATTGTAATGGCTGTTTATCAATCTCCGGGATCGAATGCCCGTGAAGTGATTATTGAGGTACAAAAAGTTTTGGATGAAGCGACAAAAGCTTTTCCGGAAGGGGTTAAATACCACATCCTGATTAATGCCAATAGTTTTCTGGATTCTTCGATCGAAAAAGTGCTTAGTACTTTGCTTGAAGCTTTTATTCTGGTATTCATTGTGGTTTTCGTGTTCCTTCAAAATTTCAGGGCTACGCTTATTCCTGCCATTTCGGTACCAGTGGCAATTATTGGTACATTTTTCTTCCTGGATATATTTGGATTTACGATTAACCTACTCACCTTGTTCGCTTTGGTGCTGGCGATCGGAATTGTAGTCGACGATGCAATTGTGGTTGTTGAGGCCGTTCACGCAAAGCTGGATCAGGGAGCCAAAAATGCAAAAGAAGCAACAGTCTCCGCCATGAGCGAGATTTCTACGGCAATTATTTCCATTACATTGGTTATGGCAGCCGTATTTATTCCGGTAACATTTATAACCGGAACAACAGGCGTTTTCTACAAACAATTTGGGATTACATTGGCAGTTGCCATTTTGATTTCGGCTGTGAATGCCTTAACCCTGAGTCCGGCTCTTTGTGCATTATTTCTTAGACCACATAAAGAAGAAGTTCACCAGAGGGGTTTTTTACCGCGCTTTTACAGCTCGTTTAACGTAGCTTTCGATACGATGACTGAAAAATACAAACGGGTAACTCATTTTTTCATGGCTAAAAAGTGGATGGCTGTTAGTTTGATCATTGTATTTACTGCCACATTAGCCTTCCTGATGAAAACAACGCCGACTGGTTTCGTTCCGGCTGAAGACACCGGTGTTTTAATTGTTGATATCAGTATGCCACCAGCTACTTCTGCTGAACAAACGAAAGTAGTGGTTCAGAAAGTTGACGAAATACTTGCAAACACTCCTGAAATACAGGGAAGAGCAATGGTAATTGGTCGTTCAATCATTAGTGGGCAGGGAAGTGCATACGGGATGATGTTCTGCGACCTAAAACCATTCAACGAACGTAAAGAAAAAGGTCAGGACATCAACAGTGTAATCAAACGTCTTTACGGAGCAGTTTCTCAAATTAAAAATGCGCGTATTCTGCTCATCACTCGCCCCATGGTTCCCGGTTTCAGTATCGCTGGTGGAGTTGAATTCAAACTGGAAGATAAGACCGGTGGCGACATTAAAAAATTCGAAGATATTTCGCGCCAATTTCTTGGCGCCCTAAATCAGCGTCCTGAAATGCAGTACGCCATGACTTCATTTAATACCAATTATCCGCAGTACCTTGTTGATGTAAATGTGGCTAAATGTATGCAATCTGGAATTAATACCAGTACCGTACTTTCTGCTTTGCAGGGTTACATTGGTGGTTTTTATGCGTCAGACTTTAACCGGTTTGGTAAACAATACCGGGTGATGTTACAGGCAGAGCCTGGCTACCGCGGAAATCCGGACGACCTGAACAGTATCATGGTTCGCACTTCAAATGGAGAAATGGCGCCAATCACTTCATTCATCACCTTAAGTCGATCATATGGACCGGAGAACATAACCCGATTCAATATGTACACATCGATCTCGATCAATAGTACACCAAATTTCGGTTATAGCTCTGGCGATGCAATTAAAGCAGTTGAGGAAGTTGCAGCGCAAACATTGCCAGTCGGTTATGGATACGAATTTTCAGGTCTGACCCGTGAAGAAATGGCTTCAGGGAATCAGTCAATATTGATATTTGCTCTAAGTGTTATTTTCGTTTACTTCCTGTTGGCAGCTCAATACGAAAGTTATATTTTGCCCTTGTCCATATTGGTTTCGCTACCAATCGGTATTGCCGGTGCGTTCCTGTTTGCCCGGATAATGGGTGTCGAAAACAACATTTACCTGCAAATTTCGCTGATCATGCTCATTGGATTGCTGGCTAAAAATGCCATTCTTATTGTCGAGTTCTCCCTTCAGCGCCGTCATCGCGGACTGAGCATAATTCAATCAGCAGTCGAAGGTGCTACTGCCCGTCTGCGACCAATCTTAATGACTTCCTTCGCGTTCATTGTTGGGCTGATTCCTTTGGTAATCGGTGGTGGAGTGGGTGCTAACGGGAATCGTTCCATTGGTGTAGGTGCTGTAGGTGGCATGTTGATTGGTACCATGATCGGTATTCTGGTCATCCCATCCATGTTTGTCATCTTCCAAACCCTTCAGGAAAAAATAAAGAAACCTGAAATGCAGCCAATTTCTGAATTGAACTGCCTGGAAGGTGAAGATGAAAATTTTTAAGGTTTTTGATATCAGAAATTTATAAGTTATGAGAATACATACAATCAAACAGATACTCATGGTCACGGGAGTTGTCGGAATTCTGGTTTCGTGCAGCACATCGAGACATTATCAGCGGGGAACTGTATCGACCGATAAACTATTTGGCGACACGTTGGTAACTGATACGGTGACCATGGCAAGCCAACCCTGGCGAGAACTTTTTACCGAAACCCATTTGCAAAAACTCATTCAGGAAGGATTGGATAATAACCCTGATTTACTGTTAGCCATGCAAAAAGTGGTTGAAGCCGAAGCTTATTTTTCGCAGAGTAAAGCTGCTTTGTTACCAAGTGTTTCAGCTAACGGGAAAGGAACATATATACGAAATCCTGAATCAATTTATCCGAATGGTCCACGCGAAGTGAGTACGTATCAGCTTTCGGGCGAAGCCAGTTGGGAAGTGGATTTATGGGGGAAACTGAGCAGTTCAAAACGGGCGGCTTATGCCAATTTTCTGGCCAGCGATGCTGGAAGAAAGGCTGTTCAAACCCGCCTGATCTCAAGTATTGCTTCGGCTTATTATACTTTGGCCGGACTCGATGCAAAACTTGCAATTACACAACAAACCGTAAAAAACAACATCGATCTGGTTGAGACCATCAAGGTGCTGAAAGAAAGCGGAAAAGTAACCGGTGCTGCCATCGTTCAAAGCGAAGCTGCCCGATACGCTGCAGAGGTTACTATTCCTGATCTGCAACAGCAAATCCGCGAAGCCGAAAATGCACTTTGTTTGTTGCTCGGACGTGTTCCGGGAACGGTGGAGCGAGGAAAAATTGAAGACCAAACCTTGTCATCGATCCTGAAAACAGGAGTGCCGGCTCAATTGCTCGACAATCGCCCTGATGTAATGCAAGCCGAATTTGCCGTGATGAGCGCTTACGAAACCACCAGCAGCGCACGTGCCTATTTTTATCCGGCATTGACATTGACTGCATCAACTGGTTTTGCTGCAGCCGATCTCAACAAGTTGCTCGATCCGACCTCGTTTGCTGCCAATGTAATTGGCGGATTGGCTCAACCGTTGTTCAACAAACGCATTAATTCCACTCGCTTAAAAGTAGCCAAGGCTCAGCAGGAAGAAGCATTGATCAGCTTCAGAAATACTTTGCTGAAAGCCGGTCAGGAAGTACACAATACGTTGGGTTCGTACGAATCGTCGGTTCGAAAAATTGCTTTGCGCAAACTGCAACTCGATGCGTTGATCAAATCGGTTGACTACACCAAAGAATTGCTGACTTATGGTTCGGCAACCTATACTGAAGTTTTGAATGCACAAACCAGCTTATTATCGGCTCAGTTGAATAGTGTGAACGACCAGCTGCAGCAACTAAACGCCGTGGTTACACTTTACCGCGCGCTGGGTGGCGGCTGGAAATAAGATTTGACCAATTATCTGACCACAGATTACGCAGATTCACACAGATTATTTTTCTCTGTTAAAATCGGTGTAATCTGTGGTTTATTTTTTTGTTTTTTTGTGGTGTACTAAATTCTTGATCGATGGCAAAAGTAAATTGGAGACCTGGAACCATGATTTACCCGCTTCCGGCGGTTTTGGTTACCTGTGGCGAAACACCCGAAGAATATAACCTGTTGACAATTGCATGGACTGGAACCATTAGCAGCGATCCGCCCATGTGTTACATTTCGGTTCGCCCGTCGCGCCATTCCTATGAAATCATTAAACGAACCGGCGAATATGTGATCAATTTAACTACAGAAGAACTAGCTCGTGCAACCGACTGGTGTGGCGTAAAATCGGGCGCAAAGGTCAACAAGTGGAAGGAAATGGGATTGACACCGGCTCCTGCAACTATCGTGAAAGCGCCAATCCTGGCTGAAGCACCCATCAGTATTGAATGCAAGGTGAAACAGATTATTGAGTTGGGCGTTCATCACATGTTTATTTCTGAAGTGGTGAATGTGATTGCCGACGATCGTTACATTGATCCCGAGACCGGTGCTTTCAGCCTGAAGAAGGCAAATCCTTTGATTTATTCGCACGGTCATTATTTCAAAATGGGCGACCCAATTGGTAAGTTTGGCTGGTCGGTTGAGAAGAAGAAAAAGAAGTGATCAGTGGTCAGGTGCAGTTTGCAGAAAAAACAGATTACCCTGAAAGGGTTAAATATAAATAGCCCCAGGTAAGAAGGAACGACGCAACCCGGGGAGTAAAATACAAAAACAAATAGGCGCAACCACTGTTTTTATTTGGAATACAAAAGATGTATGCGCCGCATAGAATAACGTAGATTAAGAAAGATAAAATCATGACTCAGGAAAACACAAAACATACAGAAAATCCATTACTGAAATCCTTCTCTGGAATTCATCAAACTGCACCATTCAACTCAATTAAAATAGAACATTATCTGCCGGCATTTGATGTTGCCATCGAAGAAACCAAATCAGAAGTTCAGCAAATCATCGACAATCCGGCGAAACCTGATTTTGTCAATACAATAGTGGCGCTGGATTTAGCAGGCGAAAAGCTGGAGCGTATCAAAGGCATTTTCTTTAACCTGAATTCGGCTGAGACCAGCGACGAAATGCAACACATTGCACAGGAAATTGCTCCAAAGTTGTCCGATTTAGGAAACGACATCAGTCTGAACGAGCAGCTTTTTGCCCGGATTAAAGAAGTTCACGACCAAAAAGATAGTCTGGTTTTGAACGTTGAAGAATCGACTTTGCTCGAAAAAACCTATCGTCGGTTTGTTCGCAGTGGTGCCAACCTGAATGAAACTGACAAAGCCAAATACCGCGAAATCACTAAAGAATTATCGACACTCGGATTGCAATATCAGCAAAATGTACTGGCCGAAACCAATGCTTACGAATTACTGATTACCGACGAAAAAGATTTAAGCGGACTTCCGGCATCGGTGATCGAGTTGGCAGCTCAAACAGCTCAGGCAAAAGACAAGCAAGGCTGGCTTTTCAACCTTCAATATCCAAGCTATTTCCCATTCCTGAAATATGCCGACAACCGTTCGTTACGCGAACAAATTTTTCGTGCATCGAGTTCGAGAGCGAATCACGAAAACGAAAACGACAACAAGGCAAACATCAAACGGCTGGTTCATTTGCGGTTAGAAAAGGCGAATTTACTCGGGTTCAAAACACATGCAGCATATAAACTTCAGGAGCGAATGGCCGAAACACCTGAAAAAGTAATCAACTTTTTAGAAGAGCTTCATCAGCAATCGAAACCATTTGCGCTGAAAGAATTTGCCGAAGTTCAGGAATATGCTGAAAAAGCTGGATTCAAAGGACCCATTCAACGCTGGGACTGGGCGTATTATTCTGAAAAACTGAAGTCGGAAAAATACGACTACACCGACGAGGAAGTAAAACCTTATTTGCAGTTAGAAAAGGTAATTTCAGGAGTATTCCAGTTGGCTCAAAAACTTTATGGGTTGAGCCTGAAAGAAAATAAAAACATTGAAGTTTATCACCCGGATGTGATGGCCTACGAAGTTTATAACGAAAAGGAAGAATTTATTGCCGTTCTGTATCTCGATTTTTTCCCACGCGAAAGCAAACGTTCCGGAGCGTGGATGACCGATTACCGAACTCAATCGAATGTGAACGGAAACTCAGTGAGGCCGCACGTTTCGCTGGTAACCAACTTCACGAAATCGACAGAGACGACGCCATCGTTGCTTACTTTTGACGAGGTGACCACCTTTCTGCACGAGTTTGGACATGGCTTGCACGGCATGTTGTCGCAATGCCAATATCCGGGAACTTCGGGCACCAGTGTGTATTGGGATTTTGTGGAACTACCCTCGCAGATGCACGAAAACTGGGCCTACGAAAAAGAGTGGCTCGACACATTTGCTGTTCATTTTCAGACCGGAGAAAAGATGCCACAGGAGTTGATTGAGAAAATACAGAAAGCGCAAAACTTTCAGGCGGCTTACATGATGGAACGGCAGTTGAGTTTTGCCATGCTCGATATGGCTTATCACCACGGTGGATTGCCATCGGATGCTGACTTGAAAGCTTTTGAAATGAGCGCAATTGCTTCAACTGACTTATTCGAGCCTGTTGAGGGAAGCTTGCAAAGCACGTCATTTTCGCATATTTTTTCGGGCGGATACGATGCCGGCTACTATAGCTACAAATGGGCTGAAGTATTGGATGCCGATGCTTTTTCGGTATTTCAGGAGAAAGGAATTTTTGACCGCGAAACAGCCGATTCGTTCCGGAAAAATATTCTGGAAAAAGGTGGAAGCGAACACCCAATGATTCTATACAAAGCCTTCCGTGGACAGGAACCAACAGCAACTGCACTGTTGAAAAGAAACGGGTTGATCTAAAATAGTAAAAAGTCATTGGTCAATAGGAAATTGTTAAAGGCATCTTTCCGAATGACTAATGACTTTTTTTCTTTTGCTAGATGAATGTGACAACTGCCAGAAGGATAAAAAACCCAATTGAAAGCCCGGTGTAAACCTGCGATTGTGTGTGCTTTTCGAGAACCAGGCGCGATGTACCTATCAGTCCGGCAGTAAGTATGAGTAGCGATAATAGTTGCACCGGATTTTCCTGAAGCCTGAACGACAGTCCTAAAATACCGCCAACGAGGCCTCCAATAGCAGCAGCATGAATACTGATTCTCCATCTCATTGAAATGGGCAGAAGTGCAATCTGAATCAAGATTGCTCCCAGCAGAAAAACGTTGTATGCAGGAAAGACCGGCAGTCGTTTCAATAATTGATATCCTAAATAATAAGAAATGGAACTAATCAGCAACGACAAAACCCGATCGGTGTTTTTTTCCATACTCAGGTCAAACTTCGGATTGATTGACAGAATTAAAACACTAATTGCCGGCAAAACACAAGTTGACAGAAAAACCACCAGAAGCATATATCTTTTTACATTCCATGGGATAATTGAGAAGTAAAAGTCGGAATTAAACAGGAGCAAAAAGCCTATAGTAGGGATCAGCAATGGATGAAAAACGAGAGATGTGACGCGAGCTATTAGCGACAGAGTTTTATTGTTGTTCATTTATTATTCAATTAATTAACGATTAGTGATTGTTGATTAACGATTAACGAAGGAGGCTTTTTCTGATTTTTCAATCTGCAATCGTTAATATCAAATCGTTAATCTGCAATCGTTTTATAGTTCTTTTCTCATACGGGCAACCGGAATCCCGAGTTGTTCACGGTATTTGGCAACTGTTCGGCGGGCAACGAGATATGATTTTTCTTTCAGGATTAAGGCAAGTTTTTCGTCGGTAACAGGATGTCGTTTGTCTTCATTATCAATACATTCAGCCAGTATTTTTTTAATTTCACGCGTCGAGACTTCCTCGCCGGTATCGGTTTGCAGGCCTTCTGAGAAGAAGTATTTCAACGGATAAATTCCGAAATGAGTCTGAATGTATTTGCTGTTCGAAACACGCGAGATGGTAGAAATATCAAGTCCGGTTAAATCGGCAATGTCTTTCAGAATCATAGGTTTCAGCTTGGTTTCGTCGCCATCCTGGAAAAACTCTTTCTGAAATTTAATGATTTCGCTCATCGTAACAAATAGCGTATTATGGCGTTGCCGAATGGCATCGATAAACCATTTGGCCGAGTCCAACTTCTGTTTCATGAACGTCAAAGCCTCTTTTTTATCTTTCGTAGTACCGATCTTATTTCCTGAATAGGATTTCATCAGATCGATGTAAGTGCTGTTTAGCTGAAGGTCGGGAACATTTTTCTGGTTCAGGCTCAGGTTGAGTTCACCTTCGAGGTTGTCGAGTAAAAAGTCTGGAACAATAACCTGATTGGATTTGCCCATTGGGTTACTGTATGAACTTCCCGGTTTCGGATTTAACTTCAGAATTTCATCAATGGATTCCTTCAGTTCTTCTTCAGAAATTTCGTATTTCTTCAGAATTTTATCGTAGTGTTTTTTTGTAAATTCCTCAAAACAATCCTTAATAATCCGCGCTGCCAGACTTGTCGAATTTTTCCCTTTTTTTCGCTTGATCTGAAGGAGCAAACATTCCTGAAGATCTCTTGCTCCAATGCCTGGCGGATCAAAATCCTGAATAATTGCAAGGTAACGTTCCAGATCCTCCAATTTAACTTCGATATTCATGTGAAAAGCCAGATCGTCTGAAATGGAGAGCAAATCGCGTCGGAGGTATCCATCTTCATCAATGTTGCCAATAATGTATTCAGCAATAAGCTCCTCTTCTTCTTTCAGGTTCGATAAGCCAAGTTGTTCAATCAGCGAATCGTGAAAGCTAACACCTGACGAATAGGGCATATCAACCTGCTTGTCGTCTTTCGAATAATTATTGGCAGCTAAACGGTAACCCGGAACATCTTCATCGTTGAGGTAATCGTCCAATGAGAATTCGTCATCTGACTGAGAATCATCGGTATCTGTATCATCAAAGCTTTCATCTAAATCATCACCCTCAACCAGTTCCAGAATCGGATTTTCTTCCAATTCACTTTTTATACGTTGTTCGAGTTGCATGGTAGGAATCTCCAGCAGCTTGATAACTTGTATCTGCTGTGGAGAAAGCTTTTGTAATAACCGCTGCTGTAAACTCAATCTCTGATCTGCCATTTCGAATCAACTTTCCCCAAAATTAAGATTTTTAATCGAATCATATAACTCCGGGATTTAAAAAGAGGAAAGTCAGTAATTCTCAGAAAGCAAGTAATGGGTGAAAATTCGGATTATTCCTGAACCGGATATCCAAATTCAGTAGTTTCTTTCATGATACGTCCGCTGTTGTGAACTCTTTTTACTTTTTTAGGCTTGTGAAACGGAAGAGTTTTGGTTGGCGAACTATACAATTTTCTTTTCCTGAACAGATAAAAACAAGTGCCGGCAGTTATCCCTGAAAAATCTGATATTGAAGGCACTAAAAACGCCAGAAGGTTATCGGTGCCAACATAAACCTGACCGAAATCGCGATTAAACTGAATCGCCAAAGGAATATTAGTGTAAGTATTTCCAATTATTGAGTACCCGGTGTTAACAGTGAATTTTTTAGATACATCAAAATTGGCTGAAAGTAAAAGGCTATTATGGTTAAAGTTTTTAAGACTGATATACCGGTCGATGAGGTTAATTTTTACGGTTGGGCTAATCTGGTAATTGACTCCCGCATATAGGGTTACCGGCAATGGTGTTGAAAACCGGGTTCCATCATTCGTCAATTGAAATATACTTGAAAATGAATTGGTGAACGAAACACTATCAGAGCTTTTGGAAATAATCTGTTGCCCATTTACAGAACTGGGAGGGTCAAGGCTTGTTGGTTTCATCGGATATTCTCCATCAAATATCTTCGAATTCAGGTTGGTTTTCCAGAATATTTTTCCCAGATCGATTACACTCATTGAAACCGACAGTTTAGGGGTGATTTTATATTTGATACCCAAATCGACTCCTACACCTGGATTTCCAGAATTAAAAACATAGCTGCTTATCGATGAAATATCCGGGTTACCAGAAACGGACCCATCAGGGTTGACATTAGTTGCTTCGGGCATTGAAAAGTATCCTTTTCCCCAGGTCTTTAAAGCGTATGTACCTGGCTGATCCTGACGAATTGCACCTGAAATCTCCGAAGAAAAAACTGATTTGCCAAAATAGAGTTTTGCCCTTATTCCTGCTGTCAATTTGTGATTTTTCTGAGGAAGAGAATAAGCAATACTGTATTCCCGGTAATGAATGACTTGAACCGGAATATTTTGCACCTGATCAACAAAGACACTTTTAATTTCAGGAAGAATCATGAATTCGCTAACCGGACCTTTCACCGAGGCTGAAAATGCTACATTTTCCATGATCCGGAAATTCAGGAATCCAAAGCGAGAGCGATAGGTAAAGGTTAGTAACCCAGTTTCCAGTTTTTGATTGTAGGTGGGTTGCCCTACCATACTTTTAACAATATCAATGTAATCATCGTCTTTATTCTCCCCTGAAATTAATTTTGAGAACAGATTTTGAATTTCCTTTTGATTGTTAAACCCGACATTCGTTCCGGCAAGTGGGAAAATACTAAAAGTGAATTGAGCGTCTGAAGTCAAAAATGCAGGATTATAACTCGACGAATTAAACTGATTTTCAATCGGATAAAATGACATATTTGTCTGAGCCTTACTCTTAAAGATTAAGGCTAACACCAAAAACAATATTAACAACAGGTGCTTCCTATTCAGATAAAGCTTCATAATCATGATTTTAAACACTCAACAAACAGAATCATTCAATGTTGCTGAATCCGTATTGTATGGTTTAAACAATTTAGTTTTCGTGATCACATAAACCACAAAAGTTAAAATTCCTGAAAGTTATAACGTAGGATTTTAAGGTAAGGTATTTGTTACATTAACTTAACCTTATATTTCAAGGTCATTCTTCAGAAGTATTTCTTTTGATCAGTCCAGTTCGATTAACCGGAATAATTTTTCTTCTTTTATAAAAGGGCAGGTATTCATGCTCTTCATAATTGATTTTATTCCGGAAAAGGAAAAAGCACATACCGAAAGTTATACCTGAAAAATCTGCCGATGATGGGAGAAGAAAAGAAAGAAAATTATCAGTTCCGACGAAGTATTGGCCTGCTTTCCACTGGTAAGTCAGGGCCAATGGGATGTTGGTATACGAATTCCCAAGAATTGCATACCCCGTTGTAATCTTGAGATTCTTTTTAACGTCAAAGACGCCTGTTAGCGAAAGGCTGTTGTAACTAAGGTACTGCTTTTGGATAAATCTGTCTACAATTCCGATATTCAGTTTTGGATTAACCTGGTATTGCAAGCCTACAAATAAAGTTACAGGCATTGCGGTCGAATAAGAAGAGCTGTCAACATCAAGCTTATATAAATCTGGAATAGATTCATAATCGGTGGAGAAATTTTCATTTTTTGTTAGCGTTGTTTGATCGCCTGAGACGATAAATGCCTGAGGAAATTGATATTCGCCCTTATAAATCATTGTATTCAGATTTTTTTTCCAGTTGATCTTTCCCACATCAAGAACGCTTGACGAGACCACCAAATCAGGCGTAATTTTGTAGGTAAATCCAAGGTCGAAACCGGTTCCGAGATTTCCAGAGTTCATGATATATTTACCAACTGTAAAATCATTCGTCTGATTGACAGCAGTTAGCTGTTCCTGATCATTTTTTACGATTGTAACGGGGAACGACAATTGAACCCGATTGCGGGTTGTCATAAAATACTCAGAATTTCTTTCAATGACTTCGCCCTGAATATTAGAATTCATCGAAAACTTACCAAAGTATAATTTAGCTCTGATCCCCACCGAAAGCTTGTTTTTAATTATTTCGTTGGCATACCCAAGGCTGTATTCACGATAGTGCATCGCATGTGCCGGAAACATCTGTGGCTTGTTCAGAGTCACCGTCCTGAAGTCCTGATTCATTAGAAATTGCGAAAACTGGCCTTTCAAGTTCGTCAACATCTGCATGTTTTCCTTAATCGAAAAATTAAATGTGCCGAAATGTGAATGATAACCAACATTAAGTAGTGGCACTTCCATTCGCTGGTAAAATAAACCAAGATCCAACATACTGTTGAATACTGCTTTAAGATCTTCGGTTGTCTGATTGCCTTTAATCACATTTAAGACCATGTCCTTAATAACCAACTGATTGTTATACCCTACGCTCATTCCGGCTAAGGGTAAAATACTGAAAGTAAAATTCTTCTGAGAAGTTAAAAATGCAGGGTTGAAATTTGATGTGTTATACTGGTCGGGAGTATTATAAAAAACCATGTTTGTTTGAGCATTACAATGTAACGTCAAAATCAACAAATAAGTTAGAAATAGAAAAACTGGTTTCCCTTTACGTTGATATTTCATACAACAATTTAATCATAGTACTTGGAGATCATCAACGCCTTCGCCCGGCTTAATCAGACAATTTCTCCGCCGGCAAATATCATTAATTTATATATAACTAAAAACATCAGTCAAATTCAATTTGTTTTATGCTAGCTAAAAGCAAAAAGAGTGATTAGATCTTCACTAAAATGATGAGTTAGCTGAAATCCTGTTGGGAATCGAAAAGTAGAACTTGCTTCCCTTTCCGGGTTCACTTTCAACCCAGATTCTACCACTATGTTTCTCAATAAATTCCTTGCATAGTAACAACCCTAAACCGGTTCCCTTTTCTTTTTCAGTGCCTAAAGTAGATTGGTTCTGATCAATCCTAAATAACTTCGAGGTTGTTTCTTCATCCATTCCAATTCCGTTATCCGACACTGATACCACCAGATCATTAAGTGTTTGCTCCGCTGAAATAATAATTTCGCCACCCACGTTGGTGAATTTTATGGCATTCGAAATTAGGTTTCTCAGTATGGTATTAATCATAGCCTTGTCGGCAAAAAAAGATGGATTAACTGACGTTTCCAAATAAATAGTGATAGATTTTTGTTGAGCAAATGCAAATAATAACTCAGTCACTTGATTTATTGAGTCGGCAAAGTCAATCTTTTCAGGAGTAAAAACGATGTGCCCTGTTTGGGCTCGTGACCATTCCAACAAATTCATCAACAAATCCATCGCTTGCTGCGAGGAATTCTGAATTATGCTTGCATATCTTTCAATAGCAGCGTAGTCTTTTTCCTCAATCTGTCTTATTAGTAAATTACTGAACCCAATGATGCTATTGAATGGACTTTTTAAATCGTGTGCAATGATAGAGAAAAATTTGTCTTTGGTGGCATTAAGTTCACGTAAGTGGCTTTCATTTTCCAGAAGACATTGTTCTGCTAATTTCTGATCAGTAACGTCAATTGTATACCCCGCCAATAGGTTTTTACCATTCTGTGTGATTGGAAATTTAATTGTTACATAATACCGACCATTTAATTCCTCGTCAAGTGTAATTGGGTCGCCTCCTGATACAATTGCCCAATCGTCGGCAGTAATCTTTTCGGCGAATTCCAGCGGAAAAAGTTCGTACATAGTTTTTCCAACCATATCAGAACCTGAAATTCCAATCATATCCGTATAATTTTCACTTGCTCTTAATACCCGACTTTCGGTAGGTGTAACTTCCTTGATGAATGAATAAATTGGCGAATGTTTCATAAAGAGGGAAAGGAGCTCCTCGTTTTTCTTTAGCGCTTCAAGGTTATTTTTCGATTCGGTAATGTCTCGGGCAAAAATGGCCACCCTATCAGTTATTTTATTCCGATCAAAAATTGGATGAATTGAATACTCAATACTTCTTTCAGCCCGAACATCTTCACCGTATTGAGTTACACCTGTTGAAATAGCCAGATCAATCAGCTCTTTTCTTTTTTCCCCAACATCTTTGGGTAAATAATCGTAAATCTTTTTCCCCAGTAAATCTTTTCGTGCAAATCCCAATCTGCTGGCATGTCCTTCATTGTTATCAATTATTGTTCCGTCCTTTTGGAGCAATAGCATGGAGTCTGATGTTGATTCCATTATTGCCCGGGCGTTTGTTTCGTTCTCCAGAATTAGTTGTTCGATCTGCTTCCGCTCGTTAATGTCCTGAAATGATCCCCGTATTTTAGCAATATTTCCGATTTTGTCACGAACAGCTTCACCGGTCGATTTTACCCAAATACGATTGCCATTGGCTGTGATCAATTCCAATTCCAGATCAAATGGAGTTCCCAACTCTGCGCAGGAGTTTATAGCATTCGTAATTTTATCACGCCATTCAGGAGCATAAAAATTTATTCCTTCAGCGAGCGAAGGAGAATATCCTGCAGGCATTTCATGAATAGCAGCAACCTCATCCGACCACGTTACTTTTTTCTTTGAAAGATTAAGCTTCCATCCACCAAATTTGGCAGTACGACCTGCTGTTCGCAATAACGAATAATTTGCTTTCAATAAATCCTCTGCATTCTTTCGTCCGGTTATGTTGCGGATGATATGAACGGCTCCGGTGAGTTGTTTGTCGGGATCAAACAAAGGATCGACAGTAACGTGCAACCATTGGTCTCCTTCTTGCACTTCGGCATTTTCACGCTTACCGGTTTGCATCATTTTCCTAAACGGACATTTGGAGTGTGGATATTCAGTGCCATGAATTACCCTATAACAATGCATGCCGATAAGATTTTCATTTTCAGAAAACGTTTGCATGGCTTTGTTATAGCGAACAATCCGCTGATTGCTATCGATAATACTAATGGCATCTTCAACCGCATTAAACGTGGAATCCCAAAGATTAGTCTCGTCTAAGCAATTGGATGATGAATGCGCTATGACCTGATCAGCGCTTGATGCAGAAATGGGGGAGGATTCAATTGTACCAGATAAATCTTTCTTCTTCGGAGCATTCTTCTTCATTGGTAGCAAATTTGATCGAATGTAATGAATTAAATCAACATACGATTTAGGCTTTTCAGCATAAAAAATTGTTTTTCAATTCTTTGGTATCGTAAAACTGAACTTACTTCCTTTACCTAATTCGCTCTCAACCCAAATTTTCCCATGATGTTTTTCGATGAATTCCTTGCATAAAATCAGTCCCAGACCAGTTCCCCTTTCATTTTGAGTTCCTATCCTCGTATTGTTTTCGTCGATTCGGAACAATTTACCAATCGCTTCCTTTTTTATACCTATTCCATTATCCGAAATCGAAATTTTTAATTCATCCGGCTTCTTTTCAGCAGAGATAATAATCTGACCACCTGGATAGGTAAATTTGATTGCATTCGAGATCAGATTTCTTAGAATCGTGTTAATCATTGCTTTATCGGCATACACAAGTAAATTTCGAGGTAATTCTTTGATAATTGTAATCGATTTCTGATGAGCAGATTCGTTTGATAGTTCAATAACCTCGTTGATTAAAGCACCCAATTCAATATATTCACGTGAGAACTCCATTCGTCCGGTTTGTGATCTTGCCCACTCCAAAAGGTTCATCAATAAATCAAAAACTGTTGTCGAAGATTTTTGAATGATTCTGGCATACTCTTCAATTCCGTCAAAGTTTTTTTCCTGAATTTGCTCTACCAGAAGGTTACTTAAACCTAAAATACTGTTGAACGGATTCTTCAAATCGTGCGCTATAATAGAGAAAAACTTATCCTTGGTTGCAACAAGCTCACGCAGATAAGTTTCGTTATTCTTTAACGCCTCTTCAGCTTTCTTGCGTTCAGTAATATCCACAAATATGGTTGCAAAATAACCCGGATTTGGCGAAAATACTGAAATCTGGAAATGACGATCAAGAGGAGAAAAGTAGGTTTGAAAAAAATGATGTTCGCCCGTTTCGGCTACTTTTGCATAAATATCGAGAAATGGCGCAGGTGAAACACCATAAAGTTGAGAAGCCAGAGCTCCTTTTGCATTTTCAGCCTGAATACCTATTTGTTTTTCGAATGCCGGATTGACATCAATAATTTTATAATCAACTGCTTTATGAGTGACGTCGTAAACCAGCTCATGAAGTGCAAATCCTTCAGACATTTGAGTAAACAAAGTGCGAAATTTATTCTCACTTTCTCTTAAGGCTTCTTCACTTCGCTTCCTATCGGTGATGTCCTGAATTACACCAAATACGGTTCTTCTTTCTTTGTCAAATGTGGCAATTGAGTGGATATTTTTTATTATTCCTGTACCTAAGGTCTTTATTTTAAACTCAATGTCGTAAGGAATATTTTTTTCAATCAAATTCTTCATAACCTCATTTAGCAAAGGCCGGTATTCGGGTAATGGTATTGACTTGATAATCGAATAATCAATCTGATCCGAATCAAGCCCGTAAATCATTCTGGCTCCATCTGATGTGTATATCGTTTGTGAATCGAGATGAAGTTCCCAGTTCCCTGAACTTGAGGATAGCTCAGCCCTTTTTAGCCTGGCTTCGCTCGCCGCAATATCTTCTTCTGACTTCTGACGCAGAACGCTCTTCCATACTGCGTCCATCATTAAACTCAACTGGAGAATGTCAATGTCGTTGTAATCATCCTGTTTGTTAGCGACACCAACAACAGCAACTATCTTCTCGCCGCTGAAAACCGGAATTGTCAGGAATTTCTGCAATTGAGCATGACCTTCAGGAATTCCCATTTTCAAACAATTTGGCGCTTCAAAATCATTAACCATTATGGACTTTCTCTGACGAACTGCTTCGCCCCAGATGCCAGTCTTATCCAATTCATAAACAGTTTGTGGTTCCATTACACTGCATTGACGCATAACTTCCTTGGACCACGTATTCAGGTTAAATTCCTTTTTATTTTCATCGTAAAAAAAGATGTAGCCGATTTTACTTTTGGTGAGTGAAATCGCTTCCCCCAAGGCAAAATCAAGTAATTGCTGAATGGTATCGGCCGAAAACTGGTTAATCCGATAAAGACTTTCAAACCTGGACACTTCCTGTTTTATCTCTTGTTCGGCTCGCTTTCGGTCACTTACATCGTGTACGATGGAGTGAAGTAAGACCTTACCCTTAACTTGAATGCTACTGCTGAATACTTCTACATCACGAATAGAGCCATCAGCCAACCGGTGGCAGAATTCAAAATAATTTTGTTTATTCGCTTTGGCTCTTTCCATCGATTGCATAGCCTCTTCGGGAGTAAATGTATTGATTTCCTGAATCTTCATTTGTTTGAGCTGCTCTTTGGTCCAACCATAAAAGGTTACCGCAGCTTGGTTAGCGTCAATGATATTTTCTGTATCAGGATCGATGATTAATTTCACCGCTGTATGGTACTCAAAAATGTTTCTGAATAGTTCTTCGCTATCCTTGAGTTCATCTTCAGTTTTTCTGTACTTTTCATTTTCTGCTTTCAGCTCATCGATCAGTTTCAGGGTTTCTGTATGGCTTTGCTCCAATTCTTGAGTACGTTCGGCTACCAGTTGCGATAAGCGTTCATTTTCATAGTGTCTCTGATTGGCGAATTGCCTTATTTTAAACATCGCACCAATTTGAGCAACAAGTTCGGGCTCGTCGATGGGTTTATAGAGGAAAGCCTCACCGCCAACCTCAAGCGCTTTGATGCGGACGTCTTTGCTTTCTTTCATTGCAGTCAGAAAAATCACCGGAATATCACGGGTACGTTCATCTTGCTTCAGGCGCCTACAAACTTCAAAGCCGTCCAAGTCAGGCATGATGATATCGAGCAAAATGACATCCGGATTCTCACTCGTGGCAAATTCAATGCCTTCTTTACCTGATAAAGCATTAACGAAAACCGCCTCCCGAAATGAATCCTTTATAATAGCCCCAAGGGTGATCAAGTTGTCCTTGTTATCGTCAATCGCGAGAATTTTTATCATATTTCCGGCTATTTATGTAGTCGTTATACCAATCGGAATTGTAAAATAAAATGTTGAGCCTTTCGTTTGAACGGATTCCATCCAAATTTCTCCGCCCAATATTTCAACCAGACTTTTGGAAATTGCCAGCCCCAATCCATTTCCTCCATATTTTCTGGAGTCAGCCGATTCAACCTGCCTGAACCGTTCGAATATTTCGTCGCGGTATTCTTCAGGAATGCCAATTCCAGTGTCACTGACCTGAAATCTGACGTAGTCTCCCGTTACTTTAAATCCAAGTTTAACGGATCCTTCTTTCGTAAATTTTATAGCATTACTTACCAGATTGGTCAAAACTTGTCTTAAGCGGTTTTCATCACTTTGTATCCAGATTTCATCTTTTGTACTTAATGGATCAATTTTCAGCTCAATGCCCTTATCCTGAGCAATGAAGGTGTATTCTTTCTGAACGGTAGATACCAGATTCTGCACAACAAGCGGTAATTTGTGTACAGTTACCTGCCCTGCCTCAATCTTTGAAAAATCCATAATATCGCTAATAATTGAAAGCAGATAATTGCCACTGTTAAGGATAATTTTTGCAAATTCAGATTGTTGATCAACATCAAAATCAGGATCAGTCATCAATTCAGAAAAACCAATTATGCTATTTAATGGGGTGCGCACTTCATGGCTCATGTTGGCCAGAAATGCCGATTTTAACCGATCAGACTCTTGTGCTTTTATTAGAGCTTTATTTAATTCTTGTTCTGCTCTTTTTCGTTCTATTGAAATGCTAATTTGATGAGAAACAAATTCCAGCATCAGTTTATCTCTTTCAGAAAAAGCATCCGGATTGTCGTAACTCTGAACTACGATTGCCCCAATTACTTTTTTGTTTACTGAAAGAGGAACTCCCAGCCAAATTTTAGATGGAACTCCTACAATTTCTATTTCACCTATTTCGCACAGTTTAAGGATATCAGCTTCAGTGGCGAGCAAGGACTTCTGATATTTTATGATGTAACCGGTGAGCGACTTTTCAGCCGACCAATTGTTAATATTGTCTCTATCTCCTTTCTCGTAAAGAGTTGATAGCATATTAGTCGATTCATCATAAAAGGCAATAAAAAAATTGTTCGAGTCGAGCAATTTCCCAAGTTCATTGCTTATTAACTCAATCAACTCAGTTAAATCACTGGCTGAAAGTGTAGCATTTGAAATGGCAAACAATACTTGCTGAACTTTGTCGGCTCGTACCTTTTCTGTTATGTCGAACTGAGTCCCCCACATCCGGACTAAGTGATTGTTTTCAATAATCCCCATCCAATTGTTACTGAATACCAAATCTTGTCCATCAAATCCAGTTTCTTCAGTAATTGCATTCTCAATATGATAACCACATTCAACAAATGCACGCAATATTTCGCGGTTAACCGGATGGCTTCTTCCTCCATGAAAATCGAGATGACCTTTCCCAATCATTTCATCTGGATCTTTAATTCCATACATTTTCAGAAAAGCCTCATTGCATTCAGCAACAAACATGTGGTCGTATATAAAATCTATCTGTTCTTCAAGAGGCAAACTGATGTCTATCGGTTGGTCACTCTCAAACCTGTACACCCCTTCCGAAACCTGAGATACAAACTGCCGATACCTATCCTCACTCTCTTTGAGTAACACTTCTGCTCGTTTGCGTTCGGTAATATCACGATCAATTCCGAGTACCATTTCGCGCTCACCAAAACTTATAATACTTGAGGATGTCTCAATTGGAAAGATGTGACCATCTTTATGAAGATGAGCGATCTCCCTATGAATAATACCTTCCTGTTTCAGAATATTATAATAGGAAATACGATCCTCTGGGTTTTCATTTGTCCCATTGAGCAAATCGATGGATTGTCCAATCATTTCCTCGCGCGTATATCCGTTCAACCGACAAGCCGCTTCGTTGCAATCGATAATTGGCCATAAGATTGTAGGATGATGTGGATCGATCAATACAATGGCGTCTGGCGAAGCATTGAACAATTCTTTAAATAACTTCTGACTTTCAACCAACGCCATTTCAACCTCTTTGCGATCAGTAATATTTAAAACAAGACCAGCAACCATTATTGGATTTCCTTGTAAATCTCTTTTTGTAACAGAGCCAATATCATAAAACCATATGTATATTCCCGATGCACTTTTAATCCGATATTCAATTTCATATTTGTCAGTCTCCCCATTCAAATAAGCCCTCATGGCACCCATCGTATGCTCATAGTCATGAGGATGGACCAAGTTCATAAAGTCGTTGTAATGCTTAAATTTTTCGGGAGGGAAACCCAGCATTTCGGCTTTCCGTTTTTCGAAAACAACCTTACCGGTAACCAAATCCATTTCCCACCACGACATATTTGCTGCTTCCATTGCCAGTTCAAACCTTGTATTGCTGCGGCGTAAATCATTTTCGATTCTCTTCCGTTTGGTAATGTCTTGTATGGTTCCAATCATCGAAATGACATTGTTGCGCTCATCGAAATCAAGCTTACCTAAGCCGAGAACCCATCTGGTTTCGCCATCAGATTTACGGATAATGCGATATTCTTTGTTAAAGTCGTGTTTTTGGGTAAGAATTTCTTTGCGAAAATATGATTCTATCATATCCCGATCATCAGGATGTGTAATATCGAGCCACCCGTTAACATTGCGGTTATGATTTTCATCGATTCCAAAAATGTGATCGAGTACTTCAGATGATGACCAATAATCGTTATTAATATCCAATTTGTATGAACCTAGAAATGCGGCACGTTGTGATTCCCTGAAAAAATATTCACTTTCGCGCAAGGCTTTTTCGGTTCGATTGCGTTCTGTAATGTCACGAAAAGTACCCATCATACAAAGTTTACCGCGATAATCAACTTCAGAAGCCAGAATTTCAACAGGTACTTCAATGCCATCGGCACGAACTACAGTATTTTCAATAGCATAAGAAATCAGGTTATTCTTAACCAGCTCCTTATGCTTTTTAAAAGTGTCTTTGGTATAATTTAGTTTAACTGGAGGATGTAATTCCGTTTGGTGAATTCCGATTAACTCGTTGTGCTGTCGCTGTGTTAACCGACAAGCTGCTTCATTGGCATCTACAATAATACCTGATTCGATTTCTGCAATAAAAATTGCATCAGCCGCTTTTTCAAAGAAATTGCGAAACTGAGCTTCGCTTTTTTGAAGTGACAGTTCGGCTCTCCTGCGTTCTGAAATATCTCTGATAATTGTTTGAATGGCCGGTTTACCAGTGTACGTTACCGGAATCCCTAAAACTTCAACATCAACTATCTCATTTTTCAACGAAATAAATTTCTCTTCTATAAATTCTGAAGGTTGACCTGTAGAATAAATTTGCTTTATTCTTTCCATAGAACCGTTTCTAAAATCCGGATGTACATAATCCATCAAGGGTCTTTCGATCAATTGGTCGAATGAATCAGCACCAGCAATTTTCAAGGCAGCTGCGTTTGCGAATACGAATTTATCACCCTCATGAATAATTACGGCATCGGGCAATAGATCGACCATAGATCTATATTTTTCTTCGCTTTCTCTTAGCGCTTTTTCTATCTTTCTATTCTCTGTAATATCCTGTAATATGCAGTGCGTTTGCTTAAATTCTCCGTTTAAGTCATAACCAACTTTACCATCAAACGCAATAAATAATTTGGCTCCATTTTTATGAACCATCTCGAACTCGCTGTGAATATAACCTTGAGCTTTAAACAGCGGGAAGCGTATCCGGAAACCTTTCTGGTGATCCGGAGAAAGAAAATCGCCGAACCATTTTCCAATAACTTCTTCACGAGTATAACCCAATGTATCTAACCATTGCTGGTTTACTTCAAGTAAGTGACCATAGAGATCAAGCGATTGATAGCCTAAGGGAGCTTTATTAAACAAGAGCTGAAATCGTTCTTCGCTTTCTCTTAATGCTTTTTCGGAATTTATACGATCAGTAATGTCACGAACCACTCCCTCTGTTCCTATAATTTGCCCATCCTCACCCCACAACCATTGAATGTTCAGGGAAACCCAAAAAGCGGTACCATCTTTTTTTCTGCCCTGAGTTACATAGTCTTTGATTTGTCCTTCGGTGCGCAATATGGAAATTATTGAATGGCGTTCCTTTGGTTCGAAATAAAGGATTTCAGCATGCTGTCCAAGTAATTCATCAATTGAATGATAGCCATGCATTTTAAGTACAGAAGGACTAATCAAAATTAATTTCCCGGATAAATCGGCCTGAAAATAAGCATCCTGAAGATTCTCAAATATTCCTTTTAATTGTGCCTGACTTTTTATAAGTTCTCTGGTCCGATCTTGGACCAACTTTTCTAACTTTTCTTTTTCATCACGCTTCTGTTCACTGGCAGCCTT
This sequence comes from Prolixibacteraceae bacterium, assembly GCA_028683385.1. Classification (GTDB taxonomy): domain Bacteria; phylum Bacteroidota; class Bacteroidia; order Bacteroidales; family Prolixibacteraceae; genus Aquipluma. The sequence continues at coordinate 71,432 of JAQUIJ010000018.1, forward strand.
TATTTTTACCATAGCTCTGATCTGCGCGGTAAGCTCCGTTTCGTCTATGGGTTTAGAAAGGAATCCTTCAGCTCCCACTTCGAGGGCTTTTATTCTATTTATTTTATCACCTTTTAAAGCTGTTAGAAAAACCACAGGAATATCGCTCACACGTTCGTCATGCTTCAGCTTTTGGCAAACTTCAAAACCATCCATGTCGGGCATAATAATATCCAACAGAATTACATCAGGGTTGTTGGCTATTGCTAGCTCAATTCCCTTTGGCCCATTCAACGCGGTTAATACGACAGAACCAGGAAACGCATCATCAATAATGGCTTTAAGGCTGATGAGATTGTCGCTGATGTCGTCGATTGCAAGTATTTTTGGCATACAAGATTAAATTAATAATTCATTTTTTTCACTTAGACTCTAGTGTTGTTTTAACGAACTCTTGTTATAACGTCATGCTGAACTTGTTTCAGCATCTATAATAGGATAAGACCCTCAAACGAGTTCAGGGTGACTGGATCTAAGCAGTTTTTCGTTATCATCAACCTAATAGTTTTAATTTAGATATTCCTTCAGCATGATTTGGAAGGCTTTGTTATCAATAGGTTTCGATACATAGTCATCAAATCCGAGTGCAATAAAGTCTTCACGATCACCTTTCATAGCGCTGGCTGAAACGGCAATAATTGGGACAAGTGCTAACTTTTCTTCTTTCCGAATCTCATTCAGGGCTTCAATTCCATTCATACCGGGAAGAGCAATGTCCATCAGAATTAAATGTGGCTGATGCTTTATCGCCTGTTTAACTCCAGTTTGCCCATCTTCTGCTTCAATAATCTGGCATTTCCCGTCGAGAAGCGCTTTAATTGTAATCATGTTATCCGGATTGTCTTCGACCACCAAAACCAATGGAGTTCCTGTTACCGGTAACCTTGCAGGCTTTGCAATAGGAGTATTAACCACCACCGGATCAGGAAACATCATTCGGGCTACGGTAGAAAGTAGTTGATCTTTATTTATATCTCCTTTCTGAATGAGCTGGTGAATGCCATTGTTTTTTAGGAATGCAAGCTCCTGTTTCGTTACATATTTAGCCGTCAGAATAATCACAGGCAGATGATCTGTTTTTTCTTCGTTCCGAATCCGTTTCAGCACCTCAAACCCGTCAACTTCAGGCATCATCAGATCGAGTATCATGGCATCCGGAATTTGTTGCTCAATCTGCTCAAGAGCTTCATTTCCATTACGTGCCACCATGATATGATATCCCTCCTGAAGCAAAATATCTTTCATTTGAACAACGATCGCCTCAGTATCTTCAACCAAAAGGATAGTTTTTCCGGTAGTATTTACTTTGCCATTTATACCTGGGTTTGTCGTTTTCAACTGATCGACATAGCTTTCAATGTTTTCCTGAATGGAAGTATATTGCAGTGGAAGATTGAGTGTAAATTTAGAACCTTTACCTTGTTCACTTTCAACATCAATGTTTCCTCCCAACATTTCAGCATATTTTTTAGCAATGGCCAATCCGAGACCAGTACCTCCATATTTTCTTGAACTACTGCCGTCGGCCTGCCTGAACTCATCAAAAATTTGGTGAATCTGCTCCTGATCAATTCCAATGCCAGTATCGCTAACTGTAATCCGAATGGATTGATCAATCTCTTCTGCAATAATTTCAACACTACCTTCTTCGGTAAATTTAACTGCATTCGCCACGATATTTTGAAGAATATGACGACATTTTACGTAGTCGCTTTTAATTGGAGAAGTGTCTTTCCCCGGTAAATAGCGTAGTGTAATGTTTTTCTGATTAGCCTGAGGATCGATCAGTTCAACAATTTCGTTAATCAGTTCCCTGATATTAAACCGGTTGATTTCAACATCTTCGCGCCCGGCCTCAATGCGCGATAGGTCGAGAATATCGTTAATAAGCGACAGCAATTGTTTGCCATTGCGCTCAATCACATCCAGGTAACTGTATTCTTCGTCGGCAATTTTACCCGAAAGGCGACGGTTGAGCACACCCGAAAGGGCAATCACCGAATTAAGCGGAGTGCGCAACTCGTGACTCATATTCGACAGAAAAATAGTCTTTAAGCGGTTCGATTCGTTCAGCTGATTTTTCTGCATTTCCAATTCAACATTTTGCTCGGCCAATTCACTGGCCTGTGCCGAAAGTTCCCGCTTTTGTGCTTCAAGTTCGCCGTTAGCGGCTGAAACAATTTCCGACCGATGAATCAATTCTTTGTTCAGAATGTGTAGTTCTTGCCTTTGAGTTTCCAATTCCGTATTCTGATGACTCAGTTGAAGCGAGAAATCGATCATTTTCCGGTAGGTGAGAATACCGTCCATCCTTGCATTAAGCATCCCCTGAATGTTATGAATGAGGCGAATACTATTTTTACAAAAGCTTTTTATGTTCAAAATTGATATGACTGCCACTGTTTCATTCCCCGATACAATTGGAATGGTAATAATTTCGCGCGGTATAAATTTTCCGCTAACGGTATGAAATGAGAAACGTGTATCTTCAGGAATATTGGTAATATGTTGAATTTTCTGAGTCGACAAGGCAGCGCCAAACTCTCCTTCAAAATGAATCGCCGAAAAAGGCTTGCAACCATCCCGATCCATTCCCACACTTTCAAAATGCTCAAATACAGTTTTATCTTCGCTCAGAAAATAAACGGCACCCATCTGAGAACGGGTTTGCTCAAGTAAACTACTTAAAAGTGCATGACTGAATTTGTGTGCATCATCTTCGCTGAGCATTACTCCGGCAAGCTTGGCAGCCTGATTATTCAAATTCATTTCTGCTTCGATCGTTTTGGCCATATGGTTAAACGAAGTTGAAAGTTGGCCAAACTCATTTAAAGAATGATATTTACTTCGTACATCCATTTTACCCTCTCTGAAAAGTTTGGTAACCCGGGCAAGCTCTACAACCGGCCGACGAATGTTTCTGTTTAAAAAAGATATGATTAAAATTGAAAGACCCAAGATACCAATAACCAGAAGCGCAAGTTGGCGATTCAGTATATTATTTAGATGTGTTGCACTAAAGAGCAGATTGCTTGCCTTCGATTTAGCAAAGTCATCTATTATTTTAACGTAATTCAGTAGTTGTTCTCTTTCAGTACCAATGTCTCCAGTCTTCTCAAGCCGTGCAAGCGCTTCACGAATATTTCCTGTTTTTCCGATTTCTCTATTTCCTTGGCGAACCAGAACCCATCGTGAAAATGCATTATGAGCATTCTCAATATCTGACAACGGTCCAAGATAACTTTCATTTAATATACCGAATTGTCGCTCGACATCAGCCTGATAAACATCAGAATTCAATATTGCTTTTTGTCTTTCCTGATCGGACTGGGCCAGAAGAAAATTCCTAAATTCCAAACGCATAGCCATTATATCAGTTTTCAGTTCACCCAAAGCCCGGCTTACTGTAAGTGGATGCTCGTAAATTTCATTTGCCTGAAATGCTATTTTGTCAGTTTGTTGCCACGAAATTACCCCAAGAAAGATGATTAGCAGGATAATTATTCCAAAGCCAATCTTTAATTGAGTTCCGATTTTAAGGTCTTTTAGTTTCATCGATTTGTTCCTTATTTATTTTTTTTGAAATATGGCTGAATTAGCAAAAACCTCGCGGTAGCTATTTCCCTTTATAATTTCTCGTTCAGCTTCTCCGGTAATCAAATATCCTTCTGAGGAAAGGCTTTTCCCAATCTTTTCAAGGATGCTTACTCTGTATTCATGTTTATAATAGAATAAAAGGTTGCTGCAAAAAACCAGGTCAAAATTTCCATATACACTGGCTGGCGGGCATATTCCTTCTCCGGAAAGCAGGTCGAAAACCGAAAAGTCAACGTAGTTCTTAATACTTGGAGCAATACTATAATTTTCGCCTTTCCGTATAAAATACGTTTGAATCCGTTTCAAAGTAACTTTGCCAATAGTTGCTGATTGATAGTTGCCTCTTTGAGCTTGTTCCAAAACTTTCGGATCAATGTCGGTGGCAAAAATGAGATAATTAATATCTGCTTTTTTGGTTTCAATCAACTCGTCACATAAAATTGCAGTGCTGTATGCTTCCTGCCCTGCTGCACATGCAGCCGACCAGATACGAATTCCCTTTTCCTTGCTGATTTTCTTTTTTTCGATAAGCTGTGGCAAAATAACTTGTTCAAGGTAGGCAAAAGTCAATGGATTCCTGAAAAATTCACTGTACGAATTACTTAGCCTACTTCTAAATACAACAGCTTCATCTGCATAACTTTCCAAATAATTCAGGTATGCTTTGTCTGTCATGAGATCCAATTCTCTCTGCCTTTCCCTAATAATATTCCGAAGAAAAGCATCATCATAAATCGAGATATCCTGGTTATATATGGTCTGAAAACAGATCAGGTATGGCTTAATCAAATTGGTCATATTGTAAATCAGGTTAACGCAAAGCTCTTGTTGATTCTTTTTTAGTCAAAGCCCTAATTTACAAATAAAATGATCGAAAAAACCGATGCATAAATTATTCATGTATGTGCACCATGGCATTCATTATTCACTATTTTTGTAAGCACTAAAGATCAACAATTTTGCTTGCGATGGAAGCTCACATCTACATAGTAACCCTTCTAAAAACCTATCGGCGATTGTTCAATTGCCTGATGTTCTACAACTAGAGCTCCAGGAAAAAGAAAAAAGTCATTCGAAAATGTCTTTAATTTCCGAATGACTATTGACTTTTTCGTTTCCCTTTCATGCTTAAATCATATTATTCTTTGTGACTTCATGTCCATCTTTAAATCTTAATTCATGTTTGAAAAAATAACGATACATGCCGAAAAGCCTTTACGTTCGGCAGCCTCCGAAGGCAATTTCTACGAAACAAAAACCAACCCGATCGGTCCGGGAATGAACGAACGTATCCAGAAACTCCGGAAGCTGAGCGTTGAGACAGAACCATCTTTAACCATTGAGCGCGCCCTGTGCGAAACCGCATTTTATAAGGAAAACTTCGGGAAACTTTCGGTTCCGGTTTTACGGGCAGCTAACTTTCTGGATTATTGCCAGAAGAAAGCCATTTACATTGGCGAAGGCGAACTCATCGTGGGCGAACGTGGTCCAAAACCCAAATGCGTACCTACCTTCCCAGAACTGACTTGCCACAGTGTGGAAGACCTGAACGTGCTCAACACGCGCGAATTGCAGCGTTACACCATCAGTCAGGAAGACATTGATACCTATGCCCGCAAAGTAATTCCATACTGGGCCGGAAAAACCCAGCGTGAGCGCATTTTCAGCCATGTTCCGCAGGAATGGCGCCTGGCTTACGAAGCCGGAATGTTCACCGAGTTTATGGAACAGCGCGCACCCGGGCACACCGCACTCGACGGTAAAATTTACCACAAAGGAATGTTGGATTACAAGCGCGAGATAGCTGCCCACCTGGCTTCGCTCGATTACCTCAACGATCCGGAAGCTACCGATAAAGCTGAAGAGTGGAAAGCCATGGACATTTCATGCGATGCCGCCATCCTTTTTGCTGAACGTCATGCGGCACTGGCTGAAGAAATGGCTGCTTCTGAAACCAACGCAACTCGGAAAGCCGAACTCCTGAAAATTGCAGAAGTTTGCCGCTGGGTTCCGGCCAATGCCCCGCGTAACCTTTGGGAAGCCATCCAGATGTACTGGTTTGTTCATCTTGGTACGATTACCGAACTGAACGGCTGGGACGCCATGAATCCGGGACATTTCGATCAACACCTGACTCCCTTTTACAATAAAGGAATTGCCGACGGAACGCTCACCAGAGATCAGGCCAAAGAATTAATTTCCTGTTTCTGGATCAAAGTAAATAACCATCCTGCGCCGCCAAAAGTGGGCATCACAGCCCGCGAAAGCGGAACCTACAACGATTTCACCAACATCAACATTGGGGGCATCAAAGCCGATGGCAGCGACGGAACCAGTGAAGTTTCGTACATCATGCTCGAAATTGTTGAGGAATTGCACATTCTTCAGCCTGGAAGTTCGGTGCATATCAGCGCCAAAACTCCTGATAAATTTCTGCACGCTGCAACACGAGTTATCCGCCAGGGACATGGTTATCCGTCAGTTTTTAATCCTGATGTGTATGTTCAGGAATTGATGCGCCAGGGCAAATTGCTCACCGATGCCCGCGAAGGCGGATGCAGTGGTTGTATCGAGGTTGGCGCATTTGGTAAAGAAGCTTACCTGCTCACCGGCTACCTCAACGTTCCGAAAATCATAGAAGTTACATTAAATAACGGCATCAATCCGGTGACAGGAATTCGGGTTGGTCCCGAAACCGGCGATCCGCGCACGTTCAAAAGCTATGACGAATTGTACGAAGCTTTCCTGAAACAACTTCACTATGTCGTCGATCTGAAAATGCGTGTAAGCAATTACATCGACCGCATGTTTGCTAAATATGCACCGGCACCATTTCTTTCTATCGTTACCGAAGATTGCGTGAGCCGCGGAAAAGATTATTACGATGGAGGCCCCCGCTACAATACCAGCTACATTCAGTGTTGCGGATTGGGAACCGTAACCGACAGTTTGGCTGCCCTCAAAAAACATGTATTCGAAGACCAGACCTTCAGCATGGATCGTGTTTTAAAAGCTGTTCTGAACGACTTTAAAGGCGAAGAAGTTTTACGTCAAACCATCATGAACCGTACGCCTTTCTTCGGAAACGATGATGACTATGCCGATTCGATTGCCGTGAAAGTGTACGACGATTTGGTTGCAGCCATCGACGGAAAGCCAAACATCAAACCCGGTGGAAAATATCACCTGAACATGCTTTCAACAACTTGCCACGTGTATTTCGGAAAAGTAATGGGCGCCACACCAAACGGACGCATGGCCGGGAAATCCATTTCCGACGGAACTTCGCCATCGCATGGCGCAGATACGCATGGACCTTCGGCGGTCATCAAGTCGCTGACGAAATTCGACCACATCAAATCGGGTGGAACTTTGCTGAACCAGCGCTTTCTGCCAAGTTTGTTGCGGAAAGAAGATGATGTGAAAAAGCTTGGATACCTTATCCGGAGTTATTTCACGTTGGGAGGACATCACATTCAGTTTAATATTGTTGACACGGCTACTTTGCTGGCAGCACAGGCTTGTCCATCGGATTACAAAGACCTGATGGTTCGCATGGCCGGTTACAGCGACTATTTCAACGACATGAATGCCGACCTTCAGCAGGAAGTAATTGAACGCACCGAAAACGACGGATTTTAAGAATTTAATGCCACCAAGCCACTAAGACACCAAGAGAAAAATTAAATCTTACTAGTTATCTATTGGTTAAAGGTTTAATTTGTAAACATTTTCAGTTTTGTTTAATAATTCTTTGTGTCTTGGTGCCTTCGTGGCTAATGTTTTTTGTACCATGAATCAACCTTTTATCTTCGATATAAAGCGTTACGCCATTAACGATGGTCCGGGTATCCGGATTGTCATTTTTCTGAAAGGCTGTAACCTGAACTGCGCCTGGTGTCACAATCCGGAAAGTATCTCCCGGGAAACGGAACGGATGTATGCTCCTGCAAAGTGCATCAAATGCGGAACCTGCGTAATGGCTTGTCCTGAAAAGGCCATCACTTTAACTTCGGAAGGTATTATTACCGATGATGAACGTTGCAAAATGTGCGGTAAATGCGCCGAAGTTTGTCCGACCAAAGCCATTGAAATTTCAGGTCATCCGATGTCGGTTACCGAAATCATGAACGAAATCGAAAAAGAACGGGTTTTCTTCGATCAATCGGGTGGTGGAGTAACCTTTTCAGGAGGCGAACCTTTGCTGCAATCCAAATTTTTGATCGAATTGCTTGATGAATGCAGCAAACGGGGAATTCATACGGCTGTTGATACGGCAGGACTGGCCAACACCGAAATCATTCTGGATGTGGCAAAACGCACAGACCTCTTTCTGTACGACCTGAAAATGATGGACTCTGAACGACACCGGAAATGGGTTGGCGTTCCGAACGAAAAAATACTGGAAAACCTGAAAGCAGTGGCCGCGACCGGAGTTAAAATCATCATCCGTATTCCGCTGATTGGCGGCGTAAACGATGATGCCGAAAACCTGGAAGCCACAGCCCGCTTTGTTGCCGAACTTTCAGGAGAAAAGAAATCGGTGAACCTGTTGCCTTACCACAAGATTGCCCAGACGAAATACCAGAAACTGGGACGGCCCGACGATTTTCAACTTCTGGAAGAACCGACGAAAGAGGCCCAACAGCAAGCCATTGCCATTTTTGAAAAATATGGAATTCAGGCCAGCATTGGCGGATAAAAGACTTTAATTAAAACGACTAGCAAATCGCCCTATGCAGACCGGCCTCAGCCGGTGAGCCGAAAAACAAGTGATGGCGGCGTTAAAAAATCTTTTCTGTTTGAGCCGCAGGCGAGTTTAAAAGATTTTAGCCGTCGAGCGTTGGTTTTTCGTGCGAAGCGGGTACAGCCTTGACTTTTTTTGATTACTTTTTTGTGTCAAGACAAAAAAGTAATTAGGGTTTGGGGCAAAGCCCCTTTCTATTGATCAGATAACGAATAAACGAATCACCGATCAAGCCTGAACGGATTCAAATTCAGGCTTGTTTGTTCTCCTGAAATGAGCTCGGTAAGCAACAATCCGGTAGCCGGAGCAAGTGTAACGCCCATCATGGAATGCCCGGTACCCACAAATACATTGGGGAAAGCCGGTACCCGCCCGATAAATGGCAATCCGTCGAACGAACAAGGCCGATGCCCCTGCCAGATTTTTCCGGGTTCGATTTGTATTCCTTTTTCCGATGGATAAAATTCGCCTACCGCTTTGGCAACATTCAGAACACGCTGCTGCCTGATTTTCAGGTCACCAAAACCCAATTCCATTCCTCCGCCAAACTGGGTGAGCCCATTACCCAACGGAGTTACTGCAACATTTGCATCGGACAAAAGCGCCGGATAATGAATCCTGGATGAGGTTTTCACTTTAAAACTGTAGCCTTTCCCGGGCTGAACAGCTATACGGGTTTGCAATTGTTTCAGGATTTTGCTGCTCCACATTCCGGCGGTTATCACCAGATGATCGAAGCCAAACGGACCTTTTTCGGTTTCCAGCGTAATGGCTTTTGATCCCGATGTTCGTATTTTTTCAACAGCACAATTGCGCACCAGAGTTACTCCTGATAGTTCCAGCTTTGCAATCAGCGACTGCATCAAAGCCGATGGATTCAAGTGATCGTCGGAATGATAATGAACTCCGCCCGAAACATTCGGAAGAGCTTCGGGTTCCAGCTTTTGAATGTCGGAAGCTGAAAGTTCGCTGACCATAAGTCCGGCGTGGCAGGCAATCTCAGCTTCCTCGCGCAATTCATCACCTGTTTTCTGCGATTGGTAAAGCATCAATAACCCTTTGTGCCAAAGTGGAAAATCAAGTTCTCCGGTTTCTTTGATTGTGCCATAAAGACCTTTACTCAGTAAACTCAATTCCTTTAAAACAGGAATCGATTCCTGAACATGTTTGTCGGTTGCTGCTCCGGTAAAGCGCAGATACCAGCGAATTAAATCAGCGTCGGGCGACATTCGGGCGGCCACAGGCGACGAGGTTCGAAACATGTTCTTCATGCCCTTGTGCAACATTCCGGGCGAGGCCAGCGGGATGACATGACTGGGAACAATCAATCCGGCATTTCCATACGAGCAGCCATCGGTCATGTCTCCACGATCAATTACAGTTACCTCAGCCCCTTTCTTCCGGAGATACAAAGCCGTGAATAAACCAACCACGCCTCCGCCAACAATTACTATTTTGCTCATTTCAAACAGACATTAGATTTTAGACTGTTAGGAAACAGTCATTAGTCGTTGGGAAAAAGTTTAAACACAACTTTCCGGATGACCAATGGCTATTTCCTGCTGTTTTTCAGTTCTATTCTTTCTATTGAGGAACATTCAAATCACCTGAAAACCGAATGCATACGGATCATCTTCATCATCGATAAAGATGTTATTGTATCCGGTAATTTTGGCCCAACCTTCGATGCTCGGAATAATAGCATCCTGATCACCAATTTTAGTCAGCTCTTCCACCCGTCCCATGAATTGGCTGCCAATGATGCTTTCGTGCAAAAACTGATCGCCTTTGTTTAGTTTGCCACGAGCAGTCAATTGTGCCATACGTGCCGAAGTTCCGGTTCCGCAAGGCGAGCGGTCGATGGCTTTATCGCCGTAAAAAACAGCATTTCGTCCATCGGCTTCATCAGACAAAGTTGCGCCTGTCCATTCAATGTGACTAACTCCGGAAATCTGCGGATTTTCAGGATGCTGAAACTTATACTTATCATTGATCAGCGTGCGAAGTGGCCGGCTGAAAGCAATCAACTCATCTGCCGAATATTTTTCGAGTCCTTTGAAGTTTTCCTGAGGATCGACAATCGCATAGAAATTTCCGCCATAAGCCACGTCGAACGTGAGTTTCCCGAGGTGCGGTGATTCTACTTCCAGATCCTTTCCGGCCAGAAAAGAAGCCACATTGGTCAATTTTACTGATGTCACTTTTTTACCGTTCATCTGGTATTTCACCTTGATTAGTCCTGCCGGAGCTTCCACCAAAAGTTCACCCGGAATTTTCGGAGTTATCAAGCCCTGTTCTATCGCAACGGTTACAGTCCCGATGGTTCCGTGGCCGCACATCGGTAAACATCCGCTGGTTTCGATAAACAGAATACCCATATCGTTAGCCGGATCGGATGGCGGAAACAGAATACTTCCCGACATCATATCGTGGCCGCGCGGCTCAAACATGAGCCCTTGCCGGATCCAGTCGAATTCTTTCATGAAATGAAGACGCCGTTCAAACATGTTTTTCCCTTCCAGAATCGGCGCGCCACCGGCAATCACCCGTACCGGATTTCCGCAGGTATGGGCATCTACACAAAAAAATGTCTTTGCTGCCATGAGTGTTAGTTTTTAATGGATTCTTTCGTTAATTGTCCGTCAACCCGGCGCCAGATGTTGAGTGGATTGGTATCTTTCAATTCGTCGGGCAAATAACTGTCGGGCGCATCCTGAAATGCGACTGGCCGCACAAAACGCTTAATGGCGTCAACGCCAACCGAGGTAAAACGACCGTCGGTAGAAGCCGGGAACGGGCCGCCATGCTGCATCGAATAACCAACTTCAACACCCGTAGGCATTCCGTTAAAAATCAAACGGCCAACCACTTCCTGAAGCAATTCAATTTGATTCCTGAAAGTTGTAATATCGCCGGAAGTTCCCATCACTGAAGCGGTTAATTGCCCCCGGAAGGCTTTCACGACTTCAGTCAATTCATCTGTTCCATCGCATTCAATCAGGAGTGAAAACGGGCCAAATATTTCTTCGGCCAGATTGGGATTGGCAATAAAATCGCTTCCTGAAACTCTTGCAACAACAGGTCTTCCCTGCAATTCAGCCGAAAGTTTTTCCGATTCGGCCAATTTTGCTACTTCTTTGTTTTCGAAAATGTATTTAGCTTTTCGTTCAAAATTTTTGCTGATGTTTTGATGCAACATTTTTTCAGGCAAAAGCTGACCAATCTGATTGGCCAATTCAGTTTTAAACACTTCGGTTTCTTCTGATTTCAAAGCGATCAAAACTCCCGGATTGGTACAAAACTGTCCGGCGCCCAGGTTGATTGATCCGGCAATGGTGGCGGCCAGTTTTGCAGTATTTTCTTTCACTTTTTCAGGAAGGAGCAAAACCGGGTTCACGCTGCCCATTTCGGCAAAAACAGGAATGGGCTCTTCGCGTTTTTGAGCCAACTCGTACAAACTTTTTCCCCCGACAAAAGAACCGGTAAAAGCGACTGACTTCACTTCCGGATGAAGAACGAGCCATTGTCCGACTGAGAAATCGAATGCGTTTAGCGAAGAGAAAACTCCATCAGGCATGTCGGTTTTTTGTGCTGCCCGAATAATGGCGCCAGCAACCAACTCGTTGGTTCCGGCATGGTACGGATGAACTTTAACGATAACCGGATTTCCGGCAGCAAGAGCCGAAGCAGTGTCGCCACCAGCCGTTGAAAATGCCAACGGGAAATTGCTAGCCGTAAAAACCACTACCGGGCCAACGGGCTGAAGCATTTTGCGGATATCTGGACGAGCCATTGGTTTGCGCTCAGGCATTGCCGGATCAATGGATGCTTCGACCCACGAACCGTCTTCGAGCACCGAAGCAAACAACCGAAGCTGACCCACTGTGCGCCCACGCTCGCCTGTGATACGTCCTTCGGGCAAACCCGATTCGGCACAGGCGCGCCCAATCAGTTCGGGCCCTAAAAGTTCAATTTCATCGGCAATGGCGCGAAGAAACGCGGCCTTTTCTTTTCCACTTTTCTTTTTGTAGGTTTTATAGGCTTCGGTGGCCTTAGCAACTGCCAGCTCTGTTTCCATTTTGGTAGCCTCAACAAACAGCTCTGGTAATTCCGTCAGGTTTAGCGGGCTAAAAGTCTGAAAGCTTCCAGAACCTTCTGCCGACAATTCGCTGCCGATAAAGTTTTTTCCGTGAATCATGATAAACTTCTTAAAGGTTCAGATAATCGGGTAGCTCTGGACGTACAGCCAGCGCTTTGTTTAAAATGGTCAGGATTCGTTCGCGTTCGGCGCCAACCAAAGGAAGTCGAGGTGCGCGTACATTTTCATTCCCCAGTCCGGTCAAAGTTTCAGCCAATTTAATGTTCTGCACCAGTTTGGTTGAAACATCGAGTTCGAGAACAGGTAAAAACCAGCGGTAAATTTTCAGGGCTTCCTGAATTTTTCCGGCTTTAATCAGGCGATAGATCGCAACCGTTTCGCGCGGGAAAGCGCAAACCAAACCAGCTACCCAGCCATCGGCGCCCATCAGAAGGCTTTCCATTCCGAGTGTATCCACGCCGGTTAAAACAGCAATGCGGTCGCCAAATTCATTTTTCATTCGAGTAACATTCGAAATGTCGCGGGTTGATTCTTTCACGGCCTGAATGGTTGGCAGATCTTCCAACTGATGGAACATTTCAGGTGAAATCCAGATTTTGTAATCGGCCGGATTGTTGTAAAGAATGATCGGCAATTCGGTTGCCTGAGCCACAGCACGCAGAAAAGTTACCGTTTCGCGGTCGTCGGAAGTGTAGCGCATCGGTGGTAAAAGCATCAAACCGTCGGCGCCGTTATTGCGGGCACTGATTGCTGCTGCAACAGCCGCTTTTGTTGACTGCTCGGCAACATTCATCAATACCGGCACTTTCCCGGAAACAGCCTTAACAGTATGCACAAGCAATGCATCTTTTTCCTCAGGAAGCAAAGTGCTTGCTTCTCCAAGCGATCCGCCCAGAATAATTCCGTCAACTCCGGCATCAAGTTGAGCGTTCAGATTCAGGTCGAAGGCTTCAAAATCCAGTTGATCATCAGCCGTAAATTTGGTTGTTACTGCGGGAAAAACTCCTTTCCATTCAAATTTCATGTTTTCAGGTATTAAATGTTATACAATTCAGATTTTTTATAAAAAGATTTAATGATCTTCTACTCTGCAAATCTATTTAGAATCATTCTGAATAAATACTTCAATCTTATCCTGAACCAATACGATCTTATCATTGTTTGTTGGAAATGTATAAATGAACGGAATATTTTATACCATATTCAATAAAGATGGAAATTCGAAAGACTTAACATGAAAATTCTACCATTCAAAATAGCAAAGCCAGTTAATGAGTCGGTTTGGGTTCAAAACGATCATCTCCCTCATTTGTATGATATTCTGCACCAGCATGATGAATTTCAAATTACCTTAATTCAGGAAAGTACAGGGAACGTGATTGCAGGTAACCGAATCTGCGAGTTTAATGCCGGAGATATTTTTGTCTTTGGAACCAAATTACCACATGCCTTCCGAAACGATGCTGCGTATTATCATTTGGAGAATCAGCTTCAGGCAAGGGCGCTTTCAGTTTATTTTGAATGGACAGTATTTGGCGCCACATTTTGGGCTCTTCCTGAAACCAAATTGTTGAGTGACTTTGTGAAAAAAGCAGAGCGTGGAATTTATTATCAGGGAAGCACTCATCCTGAAATTGCTGAAAGCATAGAAAAACTAGCCAATGAGAACGAGACCGAACGGATGATTATGCTGTTCACCGTTTTAAACCAATTGGCAACTTCGGCCACATGCGAGGTTTTATCAAACGAAGGAACTTACAACAAGCTGAACGAAACCGACGAAAAAAGGCTGGATGCGGTTTACCGATTCACATTAAAAGAATACTACCGGCCAGTGAGCCTGGAAGAAATTGCAGGAATTGCCAACATGACGGTCAACTCGTTTTGCAGGTATTTCAAAACCCGGACCCGCAAATCGTACCTCGACTTTCTGACTGAGTTTCGAATTGGGCAGGCTTGCAAATTGCTTCAGCAAGAAGAGTCTAGCATTGCCGATGTTGGGTTCCGAGTAGGATTTGGAAATTTATCGAACTTCAACCGGAAATTCAAAGAGCTGAATGGCTGCACTCCCAAAGAGTATCGCTTAAGATTACGACTTTAAAGTATTGAAAAAATCTACAAGTTTTTGATATAGTTTACTTCAGCTTTACTTTCAATTCGAGAAGTTTCACCACATTTTCGAAATCTTCAGGCGAGCGCACCTCAATAGATACAGCGCGGCTATGGGCATATCGTTTGGCATTTCGAAATTGTTCCTTGATATTTTCAGGGAGTGCACTTGCCTCAATTATAGGCTCAGCTTTATCGCCAAACCAAAAACTTATCCGGAATGTATCTTTTATGATTCCAGCCCAATAAAGCGTTTTTTTCTTCCGGAGAGCCCGGTACAACCAACTTTTACCATCGTTGTAGAACCGCCATTCTTCGGTGATATCGAAGTGATTTTCATAGAGGTACTCAATCAGTTGTTCCCAGTAAACACTGTTTTCGCCAATGATCGAAAAGATCAGTTCTTCGGTTGGCTGTACGTTGGGGTCTGTTAATACGATGGGTTCCATAAGTTTCAGGTTAAAAAATGGGTTTTCAAAAGCTTTACTAAGGTACGAAGTTAAGTTATTCCGGAAAGCAAAAATCCCCGCCAACATGAAAGTTAACGGGGATTTTCTATTTTGAAAGATAAATATTACAGAATCAGCATGGCATCGCCATAAGTTCCGAAACGGTATTTTTCTTTGATTGCTTCTTTGTAGGCTTTCATCAGGTTATCGTATCCGGCGAAACCGGCAACCATCATCTGAAGTGTTGAAAGTGGTAAATGAAAATTGGTAATCATCCGGTTAGCCACACTAAATTCGTATGGAGGGAAGATAAATTTATTGGTCCAACCTTCATATGGTTTTAAGTGTCCCTGAGTGGATACCGAACTTTCGATGGTGCGCATTACGGTTGTTCCTACAGCACATATATTTTTCTTTGCATCACGGGCAGCATTTACAATCTGACAAGCTTCTTCTGAAATCCAGATTTGCTCAGAGTCCATTTTGTGCTTGGTCAAATCCTCAACATCAACACTTCTGAAGTTTCCTAGTCCAACGTGAAGGGTGACATAACTGAACTTAACTCCATTAATTTCCATGCGTTTCATCAATTCGCGGCTGAAATGCAATCCGGCAGTTGGAGCGGCAACGGCACCTTCATTCTTGGCAAAAATAGTCTGATAGCGATCCTTATCTTCAGGCTGAACGGTACGCTTGATGAATTTGGGAAGCGGAGTTTGGCCTAAACCATAAAGCGTTTTCTTGAACTCGTCGTATGGTCCGTCAAATAAAAACCTTAATGTACGTCCCCGCGATGTTGTGTTATCAATGACTTCAGCAACCAACAGGTCGTCTTCACCGAAATATAATTTATTACCAATACGAATTTTACGGGCCGGATCAACCAATACATCCCAAAGGCGCTGTTCGCGGTTCAACTCGCGCAACAGGAAAACTTCAATTTCAGCACCTGTTTTTTCCTTGTTGCCGTACAAACGGGCCGGAAATACTTTGGTATCATTGAAAATTAGTACATCATCATCTCCAAAATAATCAACAATATCTTTAAATATTTTGTGTTCAATTTTGCCGGTTGAACGATTCAAAACCAATAGTTTTGACTCATCTCTGTTTGGAGCAGGATGCAATGCAATTAATTCTTCAGGTAAATCGTATTTAAACTTTGATAATTTCATATGTCTTTAATTTATTTTTTCTTGGATATTGAATAATCGTTTCTATAATCACCAGCTTAACAGAACCACGTTTTACGCGCGAGTTTTCAATTAGTTTCGTTTGATGAAAAATTTTCTATAAAATCTTGCACATTCCAGGCATCTTCCAATTTCAAATCACCAATTCTCGTCCTGATTAAGCCCACAAGATAAGCTCCACTTGCAAGTTCAGCACCTAAATCGCGAGCCAATGCTCTGATATAAGTTCCTTTACTGCAAACCACTCTCAGCTTGATTTCTTCTTTGGAAAAACTTAATAATTCCAATTCGGAGATTGTAATTTTTTTCGGAGCAAGTACCATGTCGCTACCCTTTCGTGCGTGTTCATATGCCCTTTTTCCCTCAATTTTTATTGCGCTAAACAAAGGCGGAATCTGATCGTTTTCGCCAATAAAACGCTCTAATGCTTTTTGTATACGTTCAGGGGTAAGGTGGTCTGTAGGGAAAGTCTCGTTCTCAGCCGTTTCCAAATCGTATGATGGCGTTGTTGCTCCAAGTTTAATGGTTGCCACGTATTCTTTTTCCTTCGCCTGAATTTGATCGATGTTTTTCGTTTCCTTTCCGGTACAAACGATCATTAAACCAGTAGCTTTCGGATCGAGTGTCCCGGCGTGACCAACTTTCAATTTTTTAACCCCGGTTCTGCGGCAAAGAAAATTGCGAAGTTTCCTTACCAGATCAAAAGATGTCCAATCCAATTCTTTATCAAAGAGAAGAATCTCTCCCTTTTCAAAATCATACTCTTCAATGGATTTACCCATCCTAAAACGCTTTAAAATAAGTGATTTGTATCGGAAAAACCAGTCCGATTTTCAGGCCGCAAATATAGCGATTCGATAACTATATAACCAACAGTATATTTAACAATTACTGATGAATTACAAAGAAATACAGAAGTACGGGGGTAGCTACAATTGAAATTTCCGGGAAGAGACGAAATTAGGACGATAAAATGATAGATAACAATCTGAATTACAGAATATAACAGGATTATCTGTTAACAAGTGTCCGTATAACAAAAACCTTGTTAACCGTTTGTTATTTCTGCGATTTAGGTTTTTTCATAATGGCATAAATCTCGAAAAGAAAGCCAAAAAGAACCACCATTGGTGCCAATGTTATTCTCCTGAAGCTAAAAATTTCAGGATTGAAAGTAGATGGACTGCTCGCTTTACCTCCTGTCATGAGAAGAAAACCAAACACGATAATGACCAACCCAATAACCATTAATTTCAGGTTTTCTTTGCCCAAGGCAAATCCTTCCATATTGTCTAAATCTTTCATCTGTTTATTTAAAAAATTTGCGTAAAGGTAGCTGAAAAGTTCCAAATTCCAAGTTCATAATATCAGGAAACAACTTAGTAATACAATTCGTCAAACTTTAGCCTAATGAATTTATTAACTGCCAAATAGGTTGAACCCCATGAAATTAATATGCCAAGAAACAAAACAGAGGCAAATACAATCCCAAAAATCGTAAAATCATCTAAACTGATAATGCCCGTCAACTCTGAGGCATATGACATCATGAGCAAAAACAGAACCAAATTGGCGGCTAAAGCTCCAATGAGGCCATATTTTATGCTTCTCTTGACAAGAGGAGCCCGGATAAAACTGTCGGTCGCGCCAACCATCAACATTGTATTAATAATGAATCGTTGGGAGTATATTGAAATCCGGATGGTATTGTTGATGAGAGCAAAAAAGATAACTAGCAAAAGAACCGAGAAAAAAACCAGAATCAACCCGATCTTCTGTACGTTTTCGTTGATAATCTTAACCATATCATGCTGATACGATACTTCCTTTATCTGAGGATATTCCATGAATCTTTTTTCGAGAACAACCAGTTGTTCCGGTGTAGCATATTCGGCATTCAACTTCACATCAACCGACGAAAGCAAAGGATTGTAACCCAAAAAACCTGTAAAATCCTCACCCAATTCGGTCTTTAATCTTTCTGCGGCAGTGGCTTTATCAATGTATTCAGCCTCTTTTACAAAGTTGGCCGCTTTTAGAGATTTCAACAGATCGGCAATATCGTTTTCCGGGACATCATCCTTTAACACGAGCGTAAAACCAATATTTTCGCGGACATATTTGGCAAGCCGTTCGGCATTGAGCAATACAACTCCAAGCATGCCGATCAGGAACAAAACCATCGAAATACTGATTGTAGAGGTCAGATATGACCTGAAAATCCGTTTGTTCAGCTTTTGATGCTGTGCTTTGCCTGCCATTATTTTTTAATTTTTTATTTTAAAACTGTAAAACAAATATCCGCCAATGGCCAAAAGAAGTAAAATTGAACTGGCCAATGAAACTTTATTTCCCAAATAATACGAGCTTGGCTCAAATTTAAACTCAACCTGATGTTTTCCTGCCGGAATCACCAATCCACGCAGCACATAGTCAACCTGAATATGTGGAGTTTCCTTGCCATCGATGAAGCTTTTCCAACCTTTGGGGTAATAAATTTCAGAGAAAACAGCTAGTTGCGATCCACTGTTCACGGTTGCTTCGTATTTCAGGTCATTGGGCTGATATGCGGTCAATTTAATCTCGCCTTCTCCTGAACCGGAAGTAAAACCGCTTAAGTCTTTGTCGAAGCTTTTATTTACAATGGCTGTCGATTTCGGATCAAAGTTTTTCATTGAAGTTACTTCCTGATCGGCGCTGTCGACCACTTTTGCTGATTTCACGAACCATGCATTTCCTAAAGCGTGAGTATTTGGCAACGGCGGCTGATTCAAATCGTAGATGTAATATTTCGTGTTCAGCATATTAATTACGGGCAGAAGAGCCATCGCCGAATCAATCGATTCAGGTTTTTGGAAAGCTGCAATCAGCGAACGCATTTCAGGCTCTATGGCATAACTGTAAAGTTCGTTGTAGCGTTTCATTTTTGCGCCATGGTATCCACCAATCGATTTATGGAAAAATGAAGTCCGGGCATCGGCCATTGGATTCTGAAGATTCAGAACACGGTAATACAAATCTTTATCTTTCTTTATTTCTTTATCAACCGGCATTTCCTGAAAAGGAACGGCTACTTCTTTTTTCGAAGTGAAATTATCGTTGTTGAAGTATTTTTTGTCTATCGGCCACATATCGATTGCAACAAGCCCAACCCATAAAACGATGGCATATTGTGCTTTTATTTTATTGTTCCAGTAGGCCCATAAACCGCCGGCAGCAAGCAAAACAAATATAAAAGAACGGAAAGCGTCGATACGAAGGGCCGATTGACGGTCGGCAATTAGGGCATCAATAAGTTGTTGTGGCCATCCCATTTTCAGGTACTGGGCATCAGTACTTCCGGAGAAACTACCAGCCAAACCCGGAATAACGGCAAATATCAGAGCCAGTCCACCGGTAATTCCGAAGGCATATTTCAGCCCCTTCATAAATTCTTCAGAAGAAATCTTGCGCTGATAAACTTCTTTGATGGCAAGAGCGCCCAACAAAGCCATCGCAAACTGCTCGATGACGATGATATTTTTTACATCCCTGAATTTATTGTATCCGGGGAAATAGTCGAGCATAATATTGGTCAGTAAGGAAAAATTCTTTCCAAGCGACAACAGCAACGAAAAGACGAAAACTGCGACCAGCCACCATTTGTCTTTCCCTTTCACGAGAAAAATTCCGAGTACAAAAAGGAAGCACAAAACAGCGCCAAAATAGAATGGGGCGCCTGAAATCGGCTGACTTCCCCAATACATCGGCATTCCGCTTTGCACCATTTTTTTTGCTTTGTCGGCTCCCTGAGCCTCAGCCAGAAATTTATAGGTTTCAGAACTTGTAGTCAGCGGTTCGCTCATGCCGCCACCTTTGAATCGTGGAATAAATGCGGTCATGGCTTCTCCCAAATCGTAGCTGTAATCCAGGATGTATTCTTTATCGAGTCCACTCGACTGGTTTTCATTATTCAGGCTTAATTCAGACTGACTCCGGATTGAATATTTTCCGTATTCGTAAGTGGTATATAAACGTGAGAAATTGGTGCCTACCGCAAATAAAACGGCAATCAATAAAAATCCTGCAGTTTTGGAGAAATCGGGAAGCGTTTTTTCCCTGATGGCATAAACCAAATATGTAATTCCGATGACCAGGGAAAGAATAGCAGCATAATAAGTCATTTGCAAGTGGTTGGCGCTTAACATCAGCGATAAACCAATGGCAGCCATCAAACTTCCGCCGATTTTATTTTTCTTGAAGGCAACCAAAATTCCGGCAACAATAAGCGAAGTATAAGTTAAGGCGTGCGCCTTGGTTAAGTGGCCAGTGACCATTACCACGAAAGTAAAGGTCATAAATCCATAGGCCAAACTAGCCGCAAATGCGGTCCACACACCTATGTCCAACAAAATACAAAGCATGAAAAAGAACGAAAAGCTCAGGGTAAGTATCATTACCGGTTGTGATATTGCAGTAACTGATTTCTGAATCTTCGAAATTAACTCGCCCGAATAAATAGTAGAAGTCAGGTAGGCAGGCATTCCGGAGAACATGTTGTTCGACCAAAGCGCTTCTTTTCCGGTTGCATTGCGGTAATCGACAATTTCTTTCGACATACCTTTAAATTGAGCTCCGTCAGAGCTTTGCAACCTCTTTCCTTCCAAAACAGGCGAGAAATAGATCACGCTGATAACCAGAAACAACACAACTGCAAGGATATAAGGTCCTGATTTGCGAAGGAGATTTTTTGTATCCATATTAATGATAAGTGTAATTTTTAAATTCGTATTTTCGTGCGAAGCAAAAATAAACCTTTTAATTCTACTTTGACTGTTTTCGGAATGAAAAGATTCTTAAGGTCAGCACCGGATCTTTTAAGCAACGTGATTGATAACTTTGAGGTTGATGCACAGATAATCGCGAATGTTATTGGGTAGATTATAAATGGTACATTGTTTAATCGTAAATAATATCAATGGGCGTAATTAAAAGGCAAACCATCAAGGGCTCAATTTACTCATATCTGGGTGTAGCACTTGGATTCCTTTACACAATTCTGTCGATCAAACTACTCTCTTCAGAACAAATTGGACTTACGGCTATTTTGGTTGCAGTTTCGGCGCTTTATTCTCAATTTTCAACGCTTGGATTCACTAAAGTTATTGAACGACTTTTCCCGTATTTCAGGGATAAAGAGCATAATCACAATGGTTTTTTGTTTATTACTTTAGCCGTTGGGATGGTAGGTTTTGCCATTTCACTCGTCACCTTTTTTATCCTGAAACCTTACATCATCGAAAGTAATCAGGCCAAATCACCCTTATTAGTGCAATACATCTGGTACCTGATTCCACTTATCTTCTTCCGAATGTTTTCGGTAATGCTCGACACATACAACAAAATGCTTTTCGATGCAACCACCGGAGCTATTTTAAGTGACTTTGTTTACCGGGTAGGCACACTGTGTATGCTTGGCGCATTTTTCCTGAAGTGGATCAATTTTTCGCTGTTTGTTTTCGGGTTCGTATTTTTTCTCAGTCTACCGGCAATCTATTTGGCTGGCCTACTCATTTACCGAAAGCAATTTAATGTTCAGCCCAAGCTGGACTTTATCAAGCCTCCTCTCCGGAAAGAAATGATCAGCCTTTCAGTATTTGGTATTATTGGCGGATTAAGTAGTGTAGCGCTCAAACAAATTGACACGGTCATGCTTAACAGTTATACCGATTTGGCATTGACCGGTAAATATTCGATCATATTCTATTTCAGCACCGTAATCCTGATTCCAAGTGTAGCATTGGGCAAAATTTCATCGACCATTATTGCCGATGCCTGGAAAAATAAGGATATGGATACGATTGCCGATATTTATTACAAGAGCAGTATTAATCAGCTTTTTGCCAGTTTATTGCTTTTTATACTGGTGGCTGCCAATTTGCAAAACATTATTCATTTGCTGGGTTCCGGATACATTGGAACCGAATGGGTAATCATCCTGATTTCACTTTCAAGTTTGATTGTTTCCTCTACCGGATCGAGTGTGCAGATCATTGGCACTTCACATAAATACAAAATACAAACCTACTCGCTGGGAGTGTTGGTGGTGCTGGTTGTCATTTTTTACTCGATTTTTATACCAATGTGGGGAATGGTTGGCGCAGCACTGGGTTCGTTGTTGTCTGTTGCCGGAGCATCACTTTTGCGTGTTTTCTACCTTCAACGCAATATGAAACTATTTCCGTATAAACTGACACATTTGAAATGTGTAGCCATCGGGGTTCTCGCTTTAGTCGTTGGAAAGATCATTCCGGTGATGGATCATTTTCTGATCGACCTGATCATCCGCTGTTCGTCCATCAGTGTGGTTTTTATAGGATTGTGTTACCTGTTTAATATTACTGGCGATTTAAATCTGATAGTCAATAAATTTTTGAAGCAAATCCGAATCATCAAATAACCATGATTCAAAATTAAACTATACGACCATGAAAATTCGTTTTATTGGTGCAGCACGCGAGGTTACAGGCAGCAAACACCTCATCACTACCAAACAAGGGAAAAAAATATTACTCGACTGCGGAATGTTTCAGGGGAAAGGACTGGAAACCGATGCAATGAACCGCAAACTTGGGTTTAATCCTGAAGAAATCGACCACATTATTCTCAGCCACGCCCATATCGATCACTCCGGCTTGATCCCGTATCTATACAAATTAGGCTTTAGAGGTTCGGTCATATGCACCAATGCTACCCGTGACTTGTGTTCGTTAATGCTTGTTGATTGTGGGCATATCCAAGATTATGATGTGAAGACATTTAATAAACGACGTATTGCCAAAGGACTTGCTCCTGTCGATCCTATTTACACTGAGGAAGAAGCGCGTGCCTGTATGGATTTGTTTATTGGAATCGCTTACGACCGTCGCTTTTACATCAACAGCGATATTTCTGTCAGGTTTACAAATACCGGGCACATGTTGGGCAGCGGGGTTGTTACTTTGGAGGTAAATGAAGATGGCAAAAAAATACGTGTAGCTTATACCGGCGACATCGGACGACCAGAAAGTCGCTTATTGAAATCTCCGGCGCCTTTTCCCCAATGCGATTACCTGATTACCGAAACCACATACGGTAACCGTCTTCACCCTAAGATGCAGGATGCTGAAAAGGAATTACTAAGGGTAATCGAGGAAACATGTGTCAAGAACCTAGGGAAACTAATTATTCCTTCATTTGCTATTGGCCGTGCCCAGGAAATAATTTACTCGCTTAATAATTTCTTCAACGAGCGAAAATTACCTAAAGTAAATATTTATTTAGACAGTCCGCTGGCCATTAATGCAACCGAGATATTTAAGATACATACGAACGAACTAAACGATGATGTTGCCAAAGTGATGCTATATGATAGCGATCCATTTGGGTTTAATTCGTTGTTTTACATCAAAAGCGCCGAAGAATCGAAGTCGCTCAACTCCTACAAGCAACCCTGCGTTATTATTTCGGCATCGGGCATGATGGAAGCCGGGCGGGTAAAGCATCATATTGCAAACAACATCGAAAATCGTCGAAATACCATTCTCGCAGTTGGGTATTGCGCCCCGACAACCCTTGGAGCCCGAATTTTAAGAGGCGATCAGGAAATTTCAGTATTTGGTCAAAGGCATCCGGTTCATGCTACCATCGAAAAGATCGAAGCTTTTTCGGGACATGGCGACTATCAGGAAATGGCTGATTTTATTGGTTGTCAGAATGCAGGAGAAGTTAAGAAAACTTTTTTGGTACATGGCGAATACGAATCAGCAAAATTTTATGCCAACTACATCAAAGAGAGAGGTTTTAAAAATATAGAAATCCCGGAAGCAGGTAGCGAGTTTGAACTGAAATAAGCCTAGTCGAGCCAAACCACCTTTTGTTCCGATTGGTGTGACTGTCCGATAATGTCCTTGTATAATTCAGGTCTCCTTGCCTGAATGTACCGATGTCCTCCTGCCTGAGTATTTTTTTCAGGAGTAAAAGTTGCTGTTACAAAACTGTCATCAAAAGTACGACATTCGGCAATAACATCTCCAAAAGGATCGATAATCATGGAGCAGCCATTTTTTAACTGGTCATCGTCCATGCCGATAGGATTTGAAAAAACGGCATAAATTGCATTATCATAGGCTCTCGCTGGCAGCCATTTCATCAGCCAGCCCCGTCCTTTCATCCCGTCAAACTCCAATCGCAACGAAGTAGGATCAGCCTCGCGATTCTCCCAAAGTTTAGGGTCTACAAAACCTGCTCCGGGTCTGGTTGAAGGTGTACACATCGTAACGTGAGGCATAAAAATAATGTCAGCTCCAAGTAATTTGGTGGCTCTCACATTTTCGATGATGTTATTATCGTAACAAATTAGAATGCCACATTTCCATCCCAAAAGATCAAATACGCAATAGCTATCGCCTGGTAATAAATACGGATTTATAAACGGATGCAGTTTTCTGAATTTTGCCACCAACCCGTTTTTATCAACACAAACATACGCTTTGAATAAATTATCATTTTCATCTTTCTCGAAGAGCCCCGCCAGCACAACAATATTATGGTCTTTTGCGATTTGCGTGAGCCTCAAAATGCTTTCTCCATCCGGAATAAATTCAGCCAAATCAAGCATCTGTTGTTTCGAAAGGTTTCGGGCAAAAGTGTACCCGGTAATTGAACATTCATGAAAAGCAATTACCTGTGAACCTTCATCGGATGCCTTTTGGGAAAGTTTTTCAATGACACTCAAATTGTAGGCTTTGTCGCCACTTCTATTTTCAAATTGCGCTGTCGAAATTTTTAGGTTGTCCATGCTGTAATCAATTTATTATTACCTTCAAAGGTAATCGGAAAAGAACTGAATGAGAAAAAAACTGTAAAGAACATTTATGTACTTTTGTCCTTATTCGAAACGATTAATTATCATGTCGCAATTAGGAATCATTTTACAAGCCCGAACCGGTTCGACCCGAATGCCTGAAAAGGTTATCCTGCCCTTTTATCAGGAGCAATCTATTCTGGATTTGTTGCTCGAAAAGGTGAAAAAGTTAGGTATTCCGTTTGTGTTGGCAACCACCAATAATCCAATCGACGATCGGATTTGTGTCCTGGCCGCGAAACATGAGGTTCTGGTTTATAGAGGTTCAGAAAACGATGTGCTTGATCGTTTTATTCAAGCCGCGCGGCAGTTTGGGTTCAGTAAAATCATTCGTGTTTGTGCCGATAATCCCTTTTTAGATTTAGCCGGAATGCAAACTCTGGTAAAGGAATTCAGCAATTCGGATGCCGATTACCTGAGCTTTCAATTAGCCGGGAATAAACCTTCAATCCTCACGCATTTCGGATTTTGGACTGAAGCTGTTCGCCTTAATGCGCTTGAAAAAGCCCAGAAATTGACTTCAGAAAAATTGTACCACGAACATGTTACTAATTTCGTTTACGGTAACCCTGATCGGTTCAACGTTCAGTTTATTCAGGCCAATTCTTTGGTCTTTTCTCGCACCGACATCCGCATGACACTCGATACTCCTGAAGATTTTGAAATTCAGCAAGAAATATTTGCGACTATCAGCAAGGAAAATCCTAATTTTGGCATCCCTGAAATTATCAGTTGGCTCGACCAACATCCGGAAATCCTGGAACTGATGAAAAAGGAAATTCTGAAAAATCAGAAATAAAATTGAAAATGAGTAAATCAACCTATATTATTGGTGAAATTGGGCAGAACCACAATGGCGAAGTTGAGATTGCCAAAAAGCTGATCGACGTGGTTACCCAACCCGTTATTGATCATCTTTTCGGGCAGAATCTGAAGCCAATGGATGCGGTGAAAATGACACGCCGCGATTTGAACGAGGAACTTTCGGCTTCTGAAATGTTCAGGCCATACGAAAATGCCAACTCATTTGGCAAAACTTACGGCGAGCACCGCGCTGCTCTGGAATTGAACGACGAACAGCATTTTGAAGTTTACCAATATGCCAAGTCGAAAGGACTTGAAGTGGTCGAAACCCTTTGTGCAAAAGGCTGCCTATCGATGTTAAAGTTGTTTACTCCTGATCGTCTGAAAGTAGCTTCGCGTGATTTGACCAACCTGCCACTTCTGGAAGTCATGGCCGAAACAAAGATCCCGATCATTCTTTCGACCGGAATGACCGGCAAAAAAGAGTTAGACGATGCACTCGAAATTATTGCCAAATACCATTCGAACATCAGTATATTGCATTGTTTGTCGCAATATCCGTCTGAATATCAAAATATTAATTTGTTGAGTATTCAGTTTCTGAAAGAACATTACCCGCAATATACGATTGGTTATTCTGATCATTCCATCGGAATTCTGATGCCTGCTGTTGCCGTTGGTATGGGCGCCGAAATCATCGAAAAGCACATTACTTTAGACCGGAACATGAAAGGCACCGATCACCGCGGATCGCTCGAACCGGAAGGCATCTGGCGTATGATGCGCGACATCCGGAATACCGAATACGCCATTGGCAAAAATGATTTGTTTGTCAGCGAAAAAGTTCAAACTACTCGCGTTAAACTGGAACGTTCTATCGCCACAACTCGTAGGATTGAGGCTGGCGAACAAATCACTGAAAACGATTTACACATGCTTAGCCCAGGCAATGGTTTTAAATGGGCCGAGAGAAATAATATTATTGGTAAAAAAGCGCTGGTTTCGATTCCGGCTAACGAAATTATTTATCCTGAAATGCTTGCGAAATGAAGATAAAATTAGTGTTGACTGATATTGACGGGGTTTGGACTGACGGAGGGATGTACTACGACCAGACAGGAAATGAATTGAAGAAGTTTAATACAACTGATAGTGCGGGAGTCGTTTTTTTGCAATTACTCGATATTCCGCTCGGAATTATTACCGGCGAGAACACCA
The DNA here is from genome assembly GCA_028683385.1 of Prolixibacteraceae bacterium. Taxonomy (GTDB): domain Bacteria; phylum Bacteroidota; class Bacteroidia; order Bacteroidales; family Prolixibacteraceae; genus Aquipluma. Next base: position 98,571 of record JAQUIJ010000018.1, read on the forward strand.
AGATTGTGTGGCGGCGTGCCGAAAAACTGAAAATAAACCATTTGTTTATCGGGGTCAAAAATAAACTTGAAGTAGCCGAAAAACTTTGTGCTGAAATGCATATTTCACTTCAGGAAGTAGCCTACGTTGGTGACGACCTGAATGATGCCATGCTTTTGAAAGCCGTAGGTTTCAGCGCAATCCCCGCAAATGCCTGCACTTACATGGAAAAATATGCCAAAATCAGGCTAAAAAGAAATGGTGGAGAAGGCGCTTTCCGCGAATTTGTTGAATTGCTGCTTGCGAAAGAAAACCTGCTCGATACCGCGGTACAGAAATACCTGAAAGCTACGTTGCAGAAGTAATCGTTCAAACATCTCGGCAAATGGGAACATTCTCTTATGGATAAAGTTACCAGACCTCAGGAAACGTTTCAATAGTAATTAACTAGTGTTGAAGAGTTGTGGGAAGCGTAAACGAAACGACAGTGCCTTTACCTTTTTGGCTATCTATTGTTATCGTTCCGTTGTTCTTCTCAATGAAATCTTTGACGAGAATTAATCCTAATCCAGTACTCATTTCATTTTCGGTACCGGGAGTATGAAGCGTATTGGTTATATCGAAGATCTTTGAGAGTGAAGATTCTTCAATTCCAACTCCATTATCTGTAATACTTACAGCTGCCTTATTCTGGTTCGTAATTTCGCTCTTGATGATTACCGAACCTCCTCGATGTGTGAATTTAATGGCATTGCTTAGAAGATTTCGCACTATGGTCTGAATCATGTTAAGATCGGCCTTCACAAAAATGTCATCGTTTAATTCAAAGCTGATATTAATCTGTTTGTTATCAGCAGATTGTATTAGTCCTTTTGTTGAATTTTGAATAACATCAGTAAGTTTTAACTCACCCGGATTGAATTCAATTTTGTTTAATTGTGATTGACCCCAAATGAGCAGATTTTCAAGTAATACACTTACATTTTCTGCAGATTTATACAGCGATGATAATATCACTTTTAATTCGGTTGGACTTAATTCATTAAATGTGTCATTAAGGTGCTCCAAAAAAGCAGCAAGGTTGGCGGTTGGCCCTCGCAAATCGTGTGCGATGATTGCAAAAAATTTGTCTTTTGCCGCATTGGATTCTTTCAGTTCGTGGTTTTTAAGCCTCATTTTAGTGTAAAACCAATATATTAATATTGATATGAAGAGTGCAATAAAGATTCCTATGATCATGATTAATTGAGAAATCCTATGCTGCTTGATTATGAGTGAGTTAATCTCATTTTGTTTTTCCAATTCTAAAATCTGCCCATTTTGTTTATCAATCTCATAAATAGCCTGCAACTGTTCCATCTTAATATCAGCATCACCTGAAAGCAGAGAATCTTGAATTTCAATTTGCTTTTTCTGACAGATGACCGCATTTTCAAGATCATTCATCTTTAAATAGACCTTGGTCAACCTTGAATATATGTTTAGCTGTATGCTTTTTTGGTTGTTTGATTTTGCTAAATTTAATGCTGACTGTAATTTGCTAAACCCTTCCTTTTTTTGCCCTTGTTCAATGAGGCTTAATCCGAGGTACTCATAAACCGAAGGAAGACCAAGAAAGTCATCAACTTCTTTCTTTATCTTAAACGATTCATTCAAATGGTTTTCGGCCAGTTTATATTCTCCAATGGCATAATCAATCATACCCAGATTTTTATAGGCGTTTGATAGACCGTATTTTTCTTTGGTGGCAGTGTACGTTTTTAACGTAAAATCAATGTCTTCATATGCTTCTTTGAAGTTTCCTGCCTCCAGGTTGAGGAGTCCAATCTGAGAATAACATATCGCAACGCCACTTTGGTTTCCATCTAAAGTTGCCATTTGCGTGTATATTTCCAAAGCTTCCTGAAAATATTCCAAAGCTTTTTGAGACAGTTTTAAGTCAGCGTATATTCGACCCAATAAATACGCAGCCCATGCCTTCCCCTCTGTGAAACCTGCTTTTTCATAATTGAGCTTCGAGTTAATTATATATTCTATTGCCCGGTCATATAATCCATTAACTCTAAATATGGTTCCCATCATCGAGTAAGAAGAACCCATTACTTTAAAATTGTCTGATAAACGGCACGACTGAATAGATGCATTAAAATACTCAAGTGCATTTATATCTTTATTGATGCTGTGCTTAATTACACCTTTACGAAATAGAATTTCTCCTTTGTACCAATTATCGTGAGTAGCTTCTGAGAGAGTGAGTGCTGTATCAAGATAAGCCAAAGAAATATCCTTTAGCTCCAATACCTGATTTATTCTTCCCAGCGTATAATAGGCACGCATTTCAAGGCTTTTGTTGTTCGCTGTTTTGGCTGCTAAAAGAGCAACGTTTGCCAGATTCTTAGATTCATTGCTGTCTCTGTTAACAATTAAAAGGGAGAGTTCAAGTTGGGTGGAGATTCTATCTAATCCTTTATTATCGTCTAACTCTTTGCGAAGGCTGTCGATTTGAGTTAGGCTAAATTTTTCCTCAGAGAAGGCTGAGTAGGGAATTGCAATTGTCAATAAAATCAGGATAGACCACAGAATCTTTTTATTCATCTTTTTATTTTACTTAGAAATCTAAAATTGAAATATGCAAAAGTGGTTGTTCTTGCGTACTTCAATTTGAAACCAATAACGGTTAAAAATAATAATCCTTTTCAGGATGAAAAATACAAAGAAAAATTAGATAGCCAATACCAGATTATTCTAACCGTTTTATAAGTATTGACATTTTCAGGGAATCAGAACAAAACATAGGTGCGATGCTTGTTAACATCAAGATATTGTAAAATTCATTATTGGAATTACAGTAATAGAATTTCTTAGATGGAAACATCACACCAGAGACGCATGTATCTGTGAATATAATACTTTAGCCATGAAATGTTGGTACTTTTGTTGGTACGCTAAAAGAAAAAAGCAGTTACAAAATATTTTTGCAACTGCTTGTATTTCAATCTGTGGGCCCAACTGGGCTTGAACCAGTGACTCCCTGATTATGAGTATTAAGACAGCCGCTTTCTTTAATTTTCTTCTATTTTTATTTGTTTGCCAAATGATTGATATTTAATTATTTGAATGATATTTGTGTTTTATAAAATAGTGTCTATTTTGAAATAATCGCTATATTTGTGTGCAAACTGTGTGCAAATATTCGTTTTGCACACGTGAAATAAGCATTTAAATATAGCGACAATGTTCAATTATGCAAACAGTGGAGTTACCGTATCTTCTATTTTAGATAACCGGAGGGCAACCAATGACAATTTATATCCTATCAAGATCCGTGTAACATTCCAGCGTATTCGTAAATATTATTCGACTGGGAAATATCTTAAATCAGAAGCATGGGAAAAGCTACCCGATACTAAGAGTAAGAAGATGCTATCTATAAGATTTGATATTCAAAATACGTTTGATATAGTGAAAGATACTGTGCAAGGATTGTTGTATGAAGGTGGCTTTTCCTTTGAAGCATTAAATAGCCGCATGAATAAGTCCCCTTCGGATACATTAAATGCCGGATTCAAAATAAAAATTCAGGCTTTATTGGATAATGAACAGGTTGGGACCCATCTTTTCTATCAGGATGCACTTAAAAGTGTGGAATCTTATGGAGGAGAGAATATTTCTTATACGGCAGTTACAGTAGATTGGCTAAAATGTTACGAAAAGTATATGTTAAAATTAGGAAGGGCATATACAACCATAGGGATGTACTGTCGCGCCATTCGTTCTATTATCAATGAAGCAAAAAGAGCAGGAATAATAAAAGAGAATCAATATCCATTTGGAAATGGGAAGTATGAAATACCAACAGGTACAGGTCGGAAATTGGCTCTTACATTACAACAAATAAAATCGGTTGCTAATTATACTGACGGAAAAGAAACGACAGAAAAATATCGTGATATGTGGTTTTTCTCCTACCTGTGTAATGGTATCAATTTTGCGGATATGCTTACTCTCAAATATTCCAATATACGGAACGGTGAGATTTGTTTTTTACGTGCCAAAACATCCAGAACATCCAAGGTGAAAAAAGAAGTATGCGCGATATTGACACCTGAAATGAACGCAATTATCATGAAATGGGGCAATAAATCCCAAAAGCCGGATGAATATATTTTCAAGTATCTGACAGGCAAGGAAACACCTTTTAAGGAAAAAGACGTGATAAAAGCGGTCACTAAACTTTGTAATAGGAGATTAAAAAAGATCGGAACAACTTTAGGAATAGAATCGTTAAGCACTTACACCGCGAGACATTCCTATGCAACAGTTCTAAAACGTAGTGGAGCTAATATTGCCTATATTTCTGAAAGTTTAGGTCACAATGATCTTAAAACAACAGAAAACTATCTTGCATCTTTTGAGAGGGATGAGCGAGTAAAGAATGCAAGCTTATTGACCAACTTTGGAGAATAAGCAATATGTTTGTTTTATAAATTAAATCGCATGGCAATACACATTAACATCGAGAAATTGATTTCAGGAAAAATCGTTGAAGGGGAGCGGATTGAGTACAAAAAAGGTTGGAATCCTGCGGCAATTTACCGGACGATTTGTGCTTTTGCCAATGATTTTGAAAATATTGGCGGAGGTTATATCATTGTTGGAACGGAAGAAGAAAAAGGAAGGGCAAAACGCCCGGTTGCCGGTATTGCTATCGATGAATTGGATTCCATTCAAAAGAAGATGGTTGAATTCAATAAAATGATAAATCCTCATTATGCTCCTAAAATCAGCATTGAAACTGTTGATGATGTTTCAATTCTTGTAATATGGGTTCCGGGAGGAAATCAGAGGCCATACGAAGTTCCCGAAGATGTTACCGTTAAAAAAGATAAGAAGTATCGGTACTATATTCGAAGGTATGCAAGTACAGTTCAGGCAGATAAAGACGAACGGGATGAATTGATAAGTCTCACCCGCCAGACTCCATTTGATGACAGGATTAATACTCAGGCAAGTGTTGAAGATATTTCTCCATTATTAGTCAGGGAATATTTGCAGAATGTGAAAAGTTCCCTGGTCGAGCAAATCGAAACAACTCCAATTAATGATATATACAGAGCAATGGATTTAGTTAGTGGTCCAGACGAATTACTTTATCCGAAAAATATTGCCTTGATGATGTTTAATTATCGGCCGGAAAAATTCTTTCCTTATTCCCGAATTGAGATTGTTGAATTTCCTAATGGATTGGGCGATCCTGTGTTTTATGAAAAGCCTACAATAACAGGTCCGGTTTATATACAGATACAGAAAGCGCTTGCCCAGTTAGAAAGTATCGTGTTAAAAGAACGGATATATAAATTGCCTGATAGGGCAGAAGCACAACGTGTATGGAATTATCCTTTCCGGGCGTTGGAAGAAAGTATCGTAAATGCCTTGTATCATAGGAATTGGGAAGTTCGGGAACCTGTTGAGATACGGATTTTGCCGGATTGCATTGAGATTGTCAACCAGGGAGGTCCCGACCGGAGTGTGAAGATGGAAGATCTACAAAAAGGGATTATTCATAACCGGAGGTATCGAAACCGGAGAATTGGTGATTTTTTAAAGGAATTGGATATGACTGAAGGCAGGGGAACCGGTATTCCAATTATCCGCAAAGAAATGGCAAAGAACAGCTCTCCAGAACCTCGCTTTGAAACAGACGAAAATCACAGTTATTTTATAACAACGCTCCCGATACATTCCGCCTTTTTGGAACGGGGTGACGCTTTAAATGGTGCTATAAAAGGAGAAGATCAATCTATTCAAATTGCTGATAATAAGTATTATATGTTCTTTGTTGGTAGTGGTGGGGCTATAAATGGGGTTATAAATGGAGCTTTAAATGAAGCTGTAATCAATGAATTGGTAAATGTGCTAAGAATTATCCACAATCAAAAAGGAATCAATAGAATAGAACTTATTGAGCGAATAGGAAAGGCAAAAACTACCATAGAAAGGTATTTAAAAATACTGAAAGAAAATAATCTGATTGAATACAGGGGTGCAAAGAAAACCGGAGGATATTTTCTATCGGAATATGCGTTAGATAAACTAAAGAATTAATATGCCCCGACGCAAGCAATACAAAATATCAGCCAGGCAGACTGCAATTTATGATGTTATTGTGGCCGAGCTTCAGCAAAATCCTGAATTGGCTGATTACGACATGGGAACCATTGAAATATCCATAAAGAAGAAAATTACTCCCCGGATTCAAAACATTGATTTGGCGATAGCCAACCTGAAAAGATACCTCGCGATTAACAGGGATCATATCCAGATCCTCAATGGTGAAATGATCGTGTCCAAAAAAGAGATAGCAAGGATGTTGAAAATCTCGCGGCCAACTTTTGATAAATGGATCAAGGAAGAATTTATTACCCCCGTTCAATCCAGCGTTTTGAAGGGTACAATAATCTTTCCTCCCGACCAGATTCTGAAGCAGCTTCAAAATAAAAAGAATAAAAAATAAAATAAATTTTTCAGCTTTACATCTGTTACGATTGGCATAATTTTGCATTTACAAGTAAATAAAAAAGCGCTTTTAATAACTTTACATGGTGAGATTTGATCTTATTTGGCAACATTTGGCTTATTCATGTAAAGCTATTTATCTGTTTGATTTTCAATTATATTCATCTTTATTTTACACTTAAATTCAATCAGTACTATGTGTAATTTTAAATTTGAGTATCATGTCAAACATTATTCTAACCACGCCCGACGAACTGCGGGCAATCGTAAGCGAAGCGATCTCCGGCGCTTTTCCCAAACCGGTATCCAATCCATCACAGATCGACACCATCACACTGAACGACACACTGGAGTTGTTGAAAGAACATGGTTATCCAACGTCCAAGGCCAAGCTTTATAAGCTGACCTCAACCGGTAATATTCCCTGTAAAACGTACGGAAATAAACTGGTCTTTTCCCGAAAAGAAATACTGTTGTGGGCCGATAATCAGACTAAACCCAAGCACGATTCTGGTAGAATAACCATGTCATTAGCTCGGAGCGCCAGACGTAAAAGGCTAAAGCTATGAAAGGAAAAATAAATGATTGCGGAAAATATATTCGCATCGGGACAACTTTGTATAAAACCGTACAAAGGCCACTCATCAGCGGGGATTACATCGAGGAGAAAATCCCCTGGAGTTACGAAACACTACGGCAGGACTATGGCAAAAACAATCTTCCGGAGATTGAAAAGTACGATGGTTTTTGTATCATTCCCGACCATGTTCATTATAAACAGGTGCATGGGACATATCTTAACCAGTATGAACCCATATCCCATTTGCCCAGCCCTGGAGACTTTCCCAACATTCGCAGTTTCCTGAATCATATTTTCGGAGAACAGATCGAACTGGGACTGGATTACCTGCAAATCCTTTATACCCGGCCAACACAAATGCTGCCGATCCTGTTACTGGTTTCCAATGAACGCAATACGGGAAAAACAACATTCCTGCGGTTTTTAAAAATGATTTTTGGCAAAAATGCAACGTTCAACACGAATGAAGATTTTCGAAGCCAGTTTAATGCAGACTGGGCCAACCGCCTGTTGGTGTTGGTTGATGAATTGCTTTTGAATAAAATGGAAGATACCGAGAAAATCAAGAATCTTTCAACGGCAGGCGATTATAAGATTGAGGCCAAGGGCAAAGACCGGCGGGAGATTGAGTTTTTTGCAAAATTTGTTCTTTGTTCCAACAATGAACGAAATCCAATAATTATTCCCAAAGAAGAGGTACGGTTTTGGGTTCGCAAAATCAATTTGATTGAAAAGGACAATATTCATCTCCGAGGACAGATGGCGACAGAAATTCCGCATTTCTTAAATTTTCTTCTTTGCCGGGAACTCTCTTCTAAAAATGAATCCCGGATGTGGTTTCATCCATCTACCCTCGACACACCAGCCTTACAGAAAATCAAAAAGTACAACACCAATAAGATTGAAATAGAAATGGCTGCTTATTGTTATGAGATAATGGATGGTTTGAAACAAACCAAATTGCGATGTTGCCCCAAAGACCTTATGGACGTGTTGCGCGAATCAGGGTTACGTGCTGATATTAACATCATTCGAAACATACTAAAAGACAGTTGGGGTCTTAATTCTGAAAAGAACGGTGAATACAGTTTTTACCTTATAGGTACTGATGGGGAATTCATTCCGGTGAAAAGAAAAGGACGGTACATGGAAATCGAAATATCGATGGTAGATAAAATACTGTTGTAATGTTGAGTTTTAGATTTAAAGCATTGAATGATAATAATTTTAACAATACAACACGGTCACAACAAACCCACAACAATTTTTATTCTGTTGAATTCCAACTGCGACAAATCAGACTTTTGTTGTGCTATTGTTGTGTTTGTAATAATCTGACAACTTGTATTTTAACCTCATTTACAACAAAACAACAAAAAATTGATGACTATGGCATTACAGGAAATAAAACAAATAAGTATCAGGCAGTACTTAGCAGATTTGGGAATCTACCCGGCAAAAGACAATTCCCGTTATGGAATGTATAATTCACCATTCAGAGAGGACCATAACGCAAGTATGAAAGTAGATTATCCAAAAAATCTGTGGATAGACTACGGCGCAAATGAAGGCGGAACATTAATCGACCTGGTGATGAGAATGGAACATTGTTCCCTGCATGAAGCCATCACAAAGTTGGAACGAAAATACAGTTGTACGGACGTAGGTACCTACCAAAGTGCCAACATACCAACAAGTAATTTTTCTTTTCACCGGAATCATCCGGATTCGGATCTGAGATCAACGGAACCGTCAATAACGATACAGAACGTCCAACCAATCAGCAATCCGGCATTGATTGAGTATTTGCATGAACGCCGGATCAACATTGACATTGCCCGGATTCATTGCAGCGAAGTTCATTATTCAGTAAATAATAAACCTTATTATGCTGTCGGGTTCCGGAATGACAAAGGCGGATATGAACTGCGAAGCAAGTATTTCAAGGGATGCACTTCGAAAGATCTTACATCGGTAAACCGAAATAAAGACCATTGCCTGCTGTTCGAAGGTTTTATGGACTACCTGAGTTTTCTTACCATAAAAAAACTGCAAAATTCACCGGTCGATGTAATCGTTCTGAATTCATTGACCAACCTTCCCAAAGTAAAAAACACCCTTGAATTATATAAAAGCATTTCGACATTTCTTGACAATGATCAGGCTGGAAAACGAGCTGTTCAGAAATTGGAATCCATCTGTAAAGATGTCATTGACCATTCATTTCTCTATTCGAATTACAAAGACTTAAACGAATACCTGTGTCATCGGCAGCCGATACAACAACAGGACAAAAAGAAAAAATCAGGATTAAAGCCATAGCCTGACTGAAACAGAATACTGTGTTTTTTAGGGTAGCAAGTTTATGTTTTGGTTATACCAAAACTCTCGTTTCATCCCGTTGGTCTAATTAATAAATGTTCAGAAACGTGAAAATGAAAACAGAAAACAAAGGGGGCAGACCTGCAAAAGTGGCTGGTCAGAAAAAAGGGTATTTCATCGGCGTCAAGATGGATACTGAGGAGTATTATACTTTAAAAGCCAAAGCCCGTGAAGCCGGGATTTCCATTAGTGAATGTGTTCGCCAATCTGTTTTGCGCGGCGTAATTAAACAGCGACTTAACGCCGAAATGTATGACTTGATCCGGAAACTTTGTGGTATGGCCAATAATCTGAACCAGATTGCCCGAAAAGCCAATGCCCAAGGTTACCAGAATGCCCAGAGTGAAAACCTTCAGCTAGCGAGCAGCATCCGAAAACTGGTAAATCATCTACGACATGATAGCTAAAATTGTCAAGGGTCAAGGATTCCGGGGTGTGGTCAATTACATCCTGAATCAGGAAAAGAAAGCTGAGATTCTGGACAGCGATGGAGTTATGCTTGATGATCCTGAAGCCATCATTGAAAGTTTTAACTTCCAGACCGAACTAAATCCACGGATATTGAAACCTGTAGGTCATATATCCCTGAATTTCTCAATACAGGATCAGGAAAAGTTTTCCAGCGAATTAATGGTTAAAATCGCACGGGATTATATGGCACAAATGGGAATTACCGATACTCAATATTTGATTGCCAGACATTACGACAAGGAACATCCACATATTCACCTGGTCTTTAACCGGACAGATTACAATGGGCATACAATCTCTGACCGAAATGATCGCTTCCGAAGTGAGAAGATATGCAAGGAACTGACTCGGGAATACGGCCTGTACTTTGCCCAAGGAAAGGAAAATGTAAAGGAACATCGGTTAAAAGAACCCGATAAAACCAAATACGAAATTTATCATGCGCTGCAATCTGCTATATCTAAATGCCGGAACTGGCAGGAATTAAAAGCAGAGTTACTCAAATCAGGGATTAAAACCGAATTCCAAAATAACGGAGCTACAGACAAAATACAAGGAGTACGGTTCGGAAAGAATGGATATGAGTTTAACGGTTCAAAGATTGATCGGACTTGCAGTTATTCCAAAATCAGCTACCAATTATACCTGAATGAAAAGCTACGCCAAAATGAAGGCCAGCAGCATTCAGCACCAAACCAATCAGATCAACTAAACCGACAGGACAACACGATAGATTTTTCTTCTGGACTTGAAAATGCAACTTCAGTATTGGGAGGACTGTTCGATTTCATGAACCCATCACACCATTACGATGAAAACGAGGCTGATTTTTTAAAAGAGCAAGCCCGAAGGCGGAAAAAAAAGAAAGACAACCAATACAGGCACAGATTGTAACCAAATTAAATCAAAATTTATGGGTACAAGCAAAATGGATTCTTCGGCAGTTTATACACTGTTCGAAGAATTAAAACAAAAGATAGATGAATTGAGCAAAAAGTCAATTCAAGATAACCAGGCTAATTCAACTTCTGATTCTGAGATATTAAACTCATTTATCGAAGATTTACAAATCAGGATTAACCAACAGCAGTTTACGCCGGAACAAATAAAAAATCTGGGACAGATTTCGGCCTATTCGGTTAACAAGGTAAGTGAGCATCTCAATAAAGTTTTTACTGAAATAAAAGCGGTAATTACCCCGATTGATGAAAAGATCACCCTGCTAAAGTTCCCACAAGATATGGTTATTCGCAATGATCATAATTTTAGAGTGGATTTTCAAAACAGTAAAGCAGCTATTACAATGATCTCTTTGGTTTTAATAATTTTGCTTTCTTTTGGCGGCAATATCTGGCAATTAAACAGGAATAGCCAACTTAAAGATAATGATTTGAAATACCGCTATATTAAATCGACCAATGGGATTAATCCGGAGAACTTGTACAAACTTGAAGATATTTTTCAATATAATCGGGATAAGAAACTGATCAAGGAGATTTTAGGAAATGTGGAGGACTATGAAAGGAATATAAGGGAGGCAGCTGAGAAGATTGAACGTGAAAGATTAAAGAATGACAAAACAAAAAAATGATGGCCGATGGTTTAGATTGAAAACTCGATGTAATAATTTAACTGATTGGTAACCGGTTTTATTTTTGATGAACGAACTAAAATGAGAAGTATATTACACCTTGTTCAAAACTTTCTCACAAAGTTAGGTTATGTTTATTCCATTTGTTTTATTTTAGAGAAAATAAACGATCAGCCTCCTTATGAAACGCCAATTCCGAAAAATAATCTTTCTTCCTGCCAATGATATTACACTCACTTACTCCGGACACACTTATGTCCCCGAATATCAAACTGTCAAAACCAAGGAATACTATTTTAAATCACGTTGGGATAAATTCTTTAAAAAGAAGTCATACCGTGAGTTTGAAACAACTACCTTAACAACTGATAAATTATTTGCTCCTGAAAATATTTGGGAGGCAATTGCCTATTGTCAAACCTACGGATTTGATGTGATACTATATCCGGAACTAAACTCGGGCTTAGGCAAAAGTGAAATTGCAGAAGCATTTGAGAACCTAAAATCGAAAAATTTAGTTCTTGCCTTATTAGACGGAAATAGCACAAAAGATTTTCTGGGGGCTATCAGTCATTACGACATCAATCCGCACAATTCGATGTTCGTATCCCGGGAATATGAGTTAATTGAAAATCTTTTGGAGTTGTTTTACCCCCGGAATAGTTTTGGGAAAAGCACTAATCTGGATAAACCATTGGGATTCTATTTTATTTACTGGAATCAACCACAAAAAAGCACTGACGGTTTTTTACTACAATCAAATGGGTCCGAAAATTTGCCACTTAAACTAACTCGTAGTTTTCCTTTAGATGGGTGGTTATTTTCAAGGAAAGGATTTTCATTCTTAGAAGATAAAATTATTTATATCGGAGATGGAAATGATGAATTCATTCATTTGTTCATCGTTGAAAATTATAATTGGATTCAACAGCAAGCCACCAGCAAAGGCTGTACTTTTATTTATTTCCCCGAGCTGATAAAAAACCAAGCGGATCTGGATGTCATTTCAAACTATATACACTATTGCTATCCAGGAGTACCCACCGATTTTATCTCCCAATTTGAATCTATCAAAAACACAATCAGCCCGGAGGAAATACAAAATCTGTTTCTGAGTTACATTAATCTTCCGGCCTTTAATACGCCGGGACTGTTGCGAAATCAGGGTTCAGTAATTGGCCACATTGACAATGAATACTCACTTTTCACATTTGAACAAGGCAAAACCGCGAAGGAACAGTTCGAATATTACTTTAACTTTTTAAGACCTGCCAATGATCATTCAGGAGTATTTTATTCTCTTGTAAATAAGCCGAAGGATGGCTCAGTCGATAGCCTGTTTGATGTAGAAGCCCAAAAGCTTACCGAAGATGTGATTCAAAAGATTGATTGGCTAAAAAAGGAAGGTCTAAACGGAATGTTAGCCGAAATTGCATATCGCTTATTTAATGAAACCAATAACAAATTCATCGAAAAACCGGAATCCGGAAAGCCCAAATTAAATGAATTTGCAACACCGGAGCATAGCTGCTTGCGCATTGAATGGGTGTCGAAATACGATTTTCAAATCACGCTTCCTGATTATGGAAACAGGATTGTGGAAATGCCCCGTTTGCCCAAAGCACTGTATTATTTTTTTCTTCAACATCCTGAAGGAGTGAAGCTGAACTCACTGTCCGATTATAAAGGAGATTTACTTTCTATTTACGAACGGATAAGCAACAAAGGCGATAAAGAAGAAATTGTCCGGAACATCAACCGATTAGTTGATCCGTTGGACAACTCGGTGAACGTAAATTGTTCGCGGATTAAAAACGCCTTTGTGAAACTGATGAGCGACCGCCTGGCGAAACATTATTACATCACTGGTTGGAGAGGAGAACCCAAAAAAGTGAATCTCTCACCCGGATTAATCGAAATTGTACAGGTGTTCTAAGCACTGCAAGCTTGCAGAAATTTGAACCAACGTGTTGCATTGAATAGCTTTACAACAAAAAATAAGAATTATGACAGAAATGAATGGAAAAATTAATAGCAATGAACGATTTGTAAGGTGGCAAACGGTTTTACGTGATCAATTATCATTTTTAAATAGCCTTCTTTTAACGATCTCGATCGGAATTCTTGGTTTCTTATTATCGTTGTTAAAGACACCGGACTTTATGCCTGTATGTATGGAGAAATTCTTTTTCACTGCTGGTTTACTTTCAATTTCTATGTCAATACTTCTTGGGATTGCTACTGCATATACCAGATTGATGGATTATCGTAAGACGGTGAAGAAAATTGGAACTGAATTAAAAAGAGGTGCAGGTTTAAGTCAATTGAAAAAATTAATGAAACTATATGAAAAACTTAGTTGGTGTATATTTCACCTACAGATTATTTCATTTGGCTTAAGTATTTTATTCTTACTTACCGCATTCTGTGTTTTTTACAGCGAAAAATTGTTTTAAATGAAATAACTAAAGCTTTACTTGTGGAATATTAATAGTTATTAAGCAATTGTCAATTTAGCTATAAGAAAGGGATCGTCGATCAAAAGACTATTCGCTTATAAAGTAGAGGATGGTTAATTTTAAAGTCAATAAAAAATAAACGATGAAAGAATCCGATTCTGAACATGTTTTTCACTTTACTAGATCTATTGAAAACCTCATCAGTATAATTAGTAATGAGAAATTTTGGGTTTGTTATTCATTAGAAAACTTTGATTTTTTAAATGCTGGCGATCCATTGGGAGGGCAAATTAAGGAATCGTTTGCCTATCCCATAACATGTTTTTGCGATATCCCATTAGATGAAAGGATACTGAATCACGCAAATGATATTAATGGATATGGAGTATTTGGAATTGGAATGAAAAAGGAATGGGCAAAAAGAAACGGTGTAGCACCGGTTCATTATGTACCTGATTTCAGTCACGTTTCAAAATTGTGGTGCAGAGTTTTAGGTGGCGTTGACAATGTTATCAATTTATCGAAAGAGCCATTGGGTGTAAAAGGATTTTATAATGATTTAATAAGTTTGGGAACATACATCAAACCATATACGAATGATGCTGGGAAATTCTTTTATGATGAACGAGAATGGCGTTATTATCCACCAGTTGAATTATTCGAGGAAAATAGAATTAAGAGGTTTTTGACTGAAGATCAATATAAAAAAGCAAAACATGAAAACTCAACACAGTCGGTGTTTGAACTGAAATATTCTCTTGAACAAGACGTTGCTTACTTGATTGTTCCAAAAGCCCATTTAGATGAAATCTATGGATTAATCGATGGTTTGGAAATTAAAATACAACTATACGAAGAGATTGGGATTCAATAAAACTACTGTAATAAAACATATCATTTAAATCATACATATGAGCTTGCGTAATTTCTCATACATAAGTGCCATGAATCTAAATGGATTAGGGGACTTTGAGATGAACTACAAGAATCCATTCCATGGAACTGTAATTAATTCATCATTATTTTCAGTTCTTCGTGTTAATAAAATTAAATATTTACATGATGAGAGAGAGGTTGATGCCTACGAATTGGAAACAGGATTTCTAGACCCAAAAAGAGATTTCTTCCCTTGTCCTTTTAGCGTAAACTATGTATCATCCTGCTCAATAATCCAATTTGAAAAAATGAATGGAATTTACTCTAATGGAACTACTGTTCTTTTTAAGCTTGATGTTTATAACAAGGATTACAAGGAGAATATAAGTATCAATTTTGAAATAAGTAACCCAACTGGAGTCCATTTAGATTTTATGATTGCAAATAAATATATTAATTTTCTAAATCTTTATATTCATAACAATAATGACTTACAAGAAATTGATATTCAAAGATTAAAAAAAGGACAGTTCCATTTAATGTCAATTAGTTGGTATATAAGGAAAGTTTTAGATTTAGAATTTAAATTTGTTAGGCATAGTCAAAATCGTGTAGGAAAAGACAATCATTTTTGGACAGAAACAATAGTTTCAAATCTTCCTGATGATAAATATTTTAAAAATCTAATCATGGAAAATTTGAAATCTTGTAGAGATTCTAGTTATGGATATTCTCCTACTGAAACATCGTTCATATTTGAAGATAAAAATGAAAGTGATGCAATAAAAGATGAACTCTTAAATTCCACTATTGCAATACTTGATCTGAAGAAACAGTTATTTGAACGTATGAAAAAGAATGAATAAAACACTCATCCCAACCCAAAATATCGCCGTTGAATTTGCTCTGGCAACCGAAAGAAAAGATCTGCACCATTTAGAAAGTCTGCTATCCGAGAATGGCACGTTCGATATTCAAAAAGCAGATTTAGAAACCCAGGAAGTAGGCAAACACGAATTTATTAAATGGTACGAAATGAAGCTTCAGGAAACTGAAATTACGAGCATTGCCTACGACCGATGCCTGCATTGTTTTATTGGCAATCGGGTGGTTTTATTCAACGATGGGCAGTTTCCGCGCAGTATCAAAGATTGTTCAGAGCGGTCAAAAACCGGAATCATGCTCGATATTCAGGATGGATTGATTTCAACACTCAAGTTTTGTTATTTGTTTGCTGAAGCCGATAACCCATACGTAATTGAATGCCAGATTGCAAAAATAAAGGAATACAAGTCACTGGGAATGCCGTTTAAAGAAGCCTACAAAAATGTTATTGGAGAATATCCCCCGGATATTTGATTTTTATAATCTAACTAAGCAACAACAGCATTTCAAATTTTTCTAAACGTTATTTTTTCATCCAAAGATTTGGATCGGATCGTCATATACTATTCCAACCATAACACACCTATCAAATGGAACCAAAAGCAGTAAGTCTTCATCGGTTACCCTCCAATACAACTGAATTAGAGAAGTCTTTTTCAAGTATGAACATCTCAGATGTTTTTACTGACAAGATTGATTTCTATATCAATGAGTTCAAATTATTTACTGCCCTGTATAATTACATTCCGAATTTCGTTCATGAGGTCAGGATAAACTGTTTAAAGGCAGATGAATGGTTTTCGGAAAAGTACAAAAGCGAAATTACGGATCGATACTTTTGTAAAGTTTATCAGGATCAGGCCAAAAAAGTTGAGTTGACCTCTGTATTTTATTTTTTGTATGAAGACCTGATAATAAACTTTGATGTGCAGCAATCGAGAGTGCGATTTCTTTTTAAGAAGACCGATATTTCTGTTGCAGAGAATATTATTACTGAAATTCAAAAATTCAAAAAGCGAAAATTAAAAAGACAGCCTGAAATTTCACTTTTAGTAAATGGAGATTGTGGTATTGAAGCCAAATCCTTACATATTGCAAAACCAAAATTGAGTCTTGATGACAATTACAACAATGATTTTAAAGAAATTCATCAAACCATTGTAAAACGACTTTCGAAGAAGAATGATAAAGGTTTGGTCTTGCTGCACGGCAAACCGGGAACCGGAAAAACTTCTTATATCCGTTATTTGGCATCTATGGTTAAAAAGCAGGTCATTTTTTTGCCGCCCAATATGGCCGGAGCTATTACCAATCCGGATTTGATTTCAATTTTAATCGATAACCCGAACAGTATATTTGTAATCGAAGATGCCGAAAACATCGTGATTAATCGTGAAAAAGACGGCTATTCTCCGGTTTCGGCTTTACTGAATATTTCAGATGGCTTGCTTTCAGACTGCTTAAATATCCAGATCGTTTGTTCTTTTAATACTGATATTTCAAAGATTGACAGCGCTTTAATGCGTAAGGGAAGGTTAATTGCGAAATATGAATTTAAGGAGCTCGAAGTTGAGAAAGCACAATCTCTTTCCCAAAAATTAGGTTTCAAAAACAGAATCGATTCACCAATGACTTTAACAGCTATCTATAACCAGGAGGAAACCGATTTCCAACCCTTAAAAAAGCAAAAATCGATTGGGTTTATGAGTTAATGAAAAGTTTCATCAGATACATTTCTATCCGAAGAAATCAAAGTATCCGTTAAAAGAAAATGATTTGGACTTAAAAAAAAATAAAAAAATCATTTATGAAAAATAAATTTAGGCAATTTTCTGTAGCCGTTTTTATTGTCGCTTTAATATTTAGCACGGGATGCAATGTCGAAACCCAAGCTTACAAAACAGCTGTGATGGAAAATACAGTTTCATCATTTGATGGTTTTTTAAAGAAGTACCCTAATGGTAAATATTCATCGCTTGTTAAGGATAAACTCGGGAAACTAATACTTTCAAATCTTGATCCTGATTGGGTTGTTATTCTTGCAGGTGAGTTTATTGATGATGAATGCAGAATCATCAAAGTCAATGATAATTCTATTCCATTGGGAAAGCGCAAACTCAGTGGAACTTGGTACGGTCACCAATATATTCGAAATGTTGATAGTGGAATGATTGATTGGAAAATACCTCATCCAAGCGAGCAAAAAATAGTTTTATTGATTTTTAAATCTGATAGTTTGCCAGAAGGACTTCAGGAGAATAAGGCCTACTTATGGAGAGGTGGGCAAGATTTCATTTTTATAAAAGATATTAATATTGACATGGAGATTGAATTGTTATTGAAAGAATTTGGAATGAAACAACATGGGTTTGGACTTCAGAAAAAATTTCCATTATAGTTAGCCGATTACCTCATTCAAAAGCAAGATTAGTGCTAGCACATTTCATTAAGATCTAACATTCAATGTACCCGGCAAAATCCTCAATTTTAATAATCCTGTGCGTGTTTCTGTGGAATTGTTTGGACGTGGAGCGATTGAGATGAATTGACTCGGTTGTGAATCTTGACCTTTTTTCAAATTACGAACAAATCACTCGCAGCTTATCATAGTGTCATTAACAATCTCTCCAACATATCTTTATCAAGATGATGCTTAATTGCCTTATCCCATATCGAACGATTATTAAAAAGGGCATCGTCTTCGGACAAATTGTACTTCAATATTAAATCCATACTCCATGGAATTCCCGTATTATTGAAAATGCCACCCCAATCCCATTTGTCAGCATATCGGTCAATAAACTCTTCGCTCCAAGGGAGTGCCGGATTATAACTCAAATTACTCCAATCCCAAAGCTCATAAAATCGTTCAATAAATTCGTTAGACCAGGGAAGTGTAACACATGATGAAAGATTGGAGAATCTCTTGCCTTCGTTCTCAAGCCAATGCTCCATGTTCTGTTCAAAAAACAGTGGGTCACGCAATAATTCCTGATTCTGACTCAATCCATCCCAATTAAGCCTATCGGCCCATCGTTCCAACAGGTTTTTCTTATGCCACGGGAGCCTGCTATTCGAAAAAATCAAGGTTGGGTCAAACCAATTGAAATATTTCTTAACTATTTCAAGGTTGCTTATCATCCCGGTATTGCTTTTCACCATGTGCTGAAGCATTCCATCGTCCTCAATGCACGAAAAGCCCATTTCCATCATAGGCAAAGTCCATTGTATATTTTTGTTTAGAAAAATAACGATCCAATCCCAGCGATCTTCATATTTATTTAGGATGTACTCCGACCAATCGACATTGGAGTTATCGGATAGACCGTAAAAATGAATTTGGTCAATGTATCGGTCAATCAATTCTTCAGTCCAAAGGATATGCTCGTTACAGGAAATTGCCCAGCCAACTTCACCGTCGCAAAGTGATTTGTGTTGTAAGTCTGGGATAAACTCATCGATCAATTCGGTATTTCGAAAAGCGGGATTCCGTGCAAAAAGCTCCCATGACAAATAATAATTACAATGGTCGATCATTTTACGGTTCCATTGAATATCACAATTGTCTGATCCAAGCTTCCATTTAATCCAGTTCCGGTATTTAAATGTAATATTCGGTCAAACTGACCACCCTGTGCCGATTTAAATTGACCATGTGTTGCCGATTTAAATTGACCACCTAAAAATGCCCTCTAAAAACTACCTTTTTTCAATGTCGTAATTGATATTCAA
>JAQUIJ010000001.1 GCA_028683385.1 Prolixibacteraceae bacterium
TGTAAATGCATTAATCTTATTGCTGGCAGGTTGGTCTCCACCAGAGCCTGATTCCACTTAGATTAACAATGGGGAGTTTACAAATTATTTTCCTAAAAATCACCAACCATTTTTCAGTACATTACCTCTTTTAAGATAACGGTTAGTTTATTGTAATCAATTGCGGGCTTCTATCGTTTCAGATCAAACATTCACATTGAATAAATATCCAACAAACGCAGTTATGCCCATTGCTACTGTACCCCAAAATGTAATTCGAATTACTGCTTTTGCTATACTTGAACCGCCTGTTTTTGCTGCTAATGCCCCTAAAATAACCAGGAAGAAGATAGCAAAACCATAGAGATAATACTCCAAGCTTTTCACTGGAAGAAAGAGCGTAACAATAAGTGGAAGTATTCCCCCAACTGTAAACGATAAGCCTGAAGCAAAAGCTGCCTGAATGGGTTTAGCCTGACTTATTTCATTTATTCCCAATTCATCACGAATGTGTGCTCCCAGTGCATCGTGTTCTGACAATTCCTGGGCAACCAATAAAGCAGTTTCTTTTTTAAGCCCTCTTCTCTCGTAGATTTCAGCTAAAAGTCCCAATTCAATTTCAGGCATTTCAATTAATTCTTGTCTTTCCCGCTCGATATCTGCTTTTTCCACATCGGTTTGAGAACTCACAGAAACATATTCGCCTGCAGCCATTGATAAAGCACCAGCCACCAAACCGGCTAAAGTGGCCAACACAATGGGGTCTCTAAGTTCGCTCGCTGCCGCAATTCCGATCGCAAGACTTGATGTCGATAATATCCCGTCGTTTGCACCCAGAACGGCTGCTCTCAACCAATTGCTTTTGTGAATGAAATGAATGTCTAAATAATCGTCTAATCCCTTGGCTTTCTCGGTCATTTTATTTGTTTTTCTATAATTCTTAAGATTTTTGCTTTATCCAATCCGATTTCAGGCACATTACCGCAATGAAAATACACAAGGCGATTCGGATTACACACAACTTTTCAAATATAAGGATATTCTATGTTCAATTTAAAAACGAGCCAATTCTTGTTACCCGATCAGTTGTTTTTCAAACAACGGTTTGTAAATCGGGCCTGCAGGTGTAGTTTGGCTCTCAAACAGAACAACTGAATTTACATGAACCTGATCGAAAATCGTCTCCTGAAATTCGGTTAACAAGGTTTGAAAAATCGAAGGATTATCCACTCTTTTTACCCGGGCAATCGTCAAATGTGGCTTCAATGGTTTCTGATCAAAAGAAAATCCATTTTGCTGAAGTAATTCGCCCAAGATCGAATAAGCTAGCATCAGTGGCTGAAGATTTTGAAGGCCAAGCCACAAAACTTTTGGATTGTGGGCATTGGGAAACACTCCTACCCCACACAGATTAGTTTCGTAAGCCTGTGTTTTACTGAACGATTCGTCGATTATTCGTTTCAGCAGGGAAACCGCCGATTCTTCTGTACTTCCCAGAAAAAATAAGGTAATGTGCCAGTTTCCAGGAATGGTCCAATTCAACACATTTCGGTTCAATTGTACGTCATTCCTCCAAGCCTCAACCTGTTGAACTGACCTTTGAGATTCGATAGGAATACCGATAAAAAGTCGTTTCATGGCCTAAACTTACAGACTTTTTCTGAATTCTATTTATCCAATAGATGCGCCTGAATAAATCGTAGTTGTTTTTCGAGCATCGAAACTTTGTTCATTTCAAAACCGGCCTTTCTGGCTGCTTCAAGCGGTTTTGAATAAATGTATTCGATTTCCATGGCACGGCGATGATCGAAATCGAGCTTCATACTGGGCGCATAAGGTTTCATCTTGATGGTCATGTCAATCATTTGTTGGGCAAGCGATTCTTTCAACGGAACGCCACAGACATTGGCGCCATGAATCACTTCAAGCATCAATTCTTTCGACAGCCCGCGGGTTTGATCATTCGACATCAAACGGTCGGTGGTGGTATTCAAAACGACCGTCATGCCATTAAAAGGAATGTTCCAAACGAGTTTCTGCCAACGGGAAAATTTCAGATCAGGCGAAAGTTCCGAATGAATTCCTGCCGATTGAAAGTCGGAGACAAGTTGTTTTAAAATTTCCTGATCGGGAACATTGTACGAACCTAAGTTCAATTTACCGTAATCGAGGTGATGAATGTGACCCGGGCCAATTTTGTTAGAACAAATAAATGCCAGTCCTCCGGCAATCGCAACGCCAGGAAGTTGTTCCGAAAGATCTTCTTCGAGACCAAGTCCATTTTGAAGCAGAACCACAGCACTTTTCGAGTGAAGCATCGGTTTAATCAATTCGGGTAAATGATGATTTCCGGTCGTTTTCAGGCAAACCAGAATAACATCGCACAAAGGCATGTCTTTCGGATTATGGTAAGCATTAACTTCGTGCAGATGGAAATCGCCGTTCACCGAATCAACCCGAAGTCCATGATTGCGAACGTATTCATAATCGCTCCGGAATAAAAAATGAACTTCATGGCCAGCCTTGGCCAGCATTCCACCATAAAATCCGCCCAATGCCCCAGTTCCAATTACCCCGTATTTGATTGCCATTTTCAATTCTGTTTCTGTGTTTATACAAAAATACCCACAATGTCTGGCTTTTACTACCCAAAGCGAGTTGAAGACCTCAATCGTAACAAAAAAGTTACAAGCCATCTGCTACACATAAATCACTCAAAAAAATTCATTAGTTTTGGAAACCAAACCTCTAAACACAAAAACTCCTAATATGAAATCAACTCTTTTTTCACTGCTACTAATACTTACTGGTCTTTCCATTCAAAACTTATCAGCTCAGGAAACCAAATCGATCTCGTCGCCCGATAAAAATCTTTCCATCACCGTTCAGCTTGACAAAGACGGAATGTTGAGTTATTCGTTCAATGCTTTTAAGCAAGCGGCTATCTTAAACTCCCCGATGGGATATTCTGCTGAAAACTCGGTTACAGTACCATCTTCCGGTTGGGATGTCGAAAATTCCGAACAACATTCTGTAATCTCGGTTTGGAAACCAGTATGGGGCAAACGATCAGTTGTTCCTGATGAATACAATGAATTAACTTTGAATCTTACTGGGCCGGATGCCTCTAAACTTCAGCATTTACGGTTGGAAGTCCGCGCCTACAACGATGGAGTCGCTTTTCGTTACAGTGTACCGGCTGAAGAGAAAAATAATTTGATCGCCAAATCAGAATTAACTGCTTATCATTTTGCTGGCGACTACACCGCTTGGTTCTATAACGGCGAAAACGCAAATATTGGCCCAGTCAAACTTTCGGAAAACGATGCGAAACGATTGCCGGTAATGACTGTCAAAGCCAGTGATAAATTATACATGGCCATTCATGAAGCGAATTTGGCGACTGGCGATCCGCTGGTTCTTCAGTCCACAAAAGGCAGTACCACTTTTTCGGTTGTTTCTAATCCCGGAACTCTGGAAGCCGGTTTTCAATCGGCCTGGCGGGTGATTCTTTGTGGTAAAACCCCCGGCACAATGGTCGACTCGCATATTATCGAACTTTTAAATCCTCCGGCTGTAGGCGATTTCTCGTGGGTAAAACCCGGAGTAGCAGTTTGGGACTGGCGTATTGACGGGGCACAAGTTGATGGCTTCACCTACGGTATGAATTATCCGTCGTGGGTTCGGATGGTTGATTTTGCTGCCGAAAATAACATTCGCTATTTAGTTTTGGACGCCAACTGGTATGGCCCGGAACACGAAGCGAAATCCGACCCGCTGAAAGGCGATAAAGTTAATGATGTAAAGAAATTACTTCAGTACGGGAAAGAAAAAGGAATCGGAATCTGGCTGTATCTTAACGACGTAGGTGGTCGCAAATTCCCTATTGAACAAACCTTGAAACAATATGGTGACTGGGGCGCTGCTGGCATCAAATATGGCTTTATGAGGGGTAATCCCACTGAAAAAAATGCATGGACACGCAAGATTACAGAACTATGTGCGCAAAATCACCTGTTGTGTGATTTCCACGATGGGCCGGTACATCCTTACGGACAGATGCGCACCTTCCCCAACGCGGTAACCCGTGAATATTGTCATGCCCAGTTGGACGGACATCATGTTTTTGTCCCTTCAACTTTTGTGACTACCGTCTTTGTGAATATGTTGTCTGGCCCGATTGACATGAATAATGGGATGTTCGATCTTCGACAAGGAAAAACCACTCGTGTCGACGAAAACCAACCAGTTCCATCCACCTTGGTTTCGGAAGCAGCCCGCACACTGATTGTTTTTTCAGGAGCAACGATTATTCCTGATATTCCTGAATATTACCGTAAATATCCCGATTTGCTGAAATTTATTGCTTCGCAAAAAATGCCATGGCAAGAAAGCAAAACACTTTCAGGAGAAATTGGCGAATACATTGTAGAGGCACGGCAGGCAAATGACGGAGTTTGGCTTGTTGGCGCTGCTACCAATGAATCGCCCCGCGAGCTTGATATTCCTCTCAGTTTTCTGAAACGTGGGAAATATGAAGTGACCATTGTTCAGGATGGCGACAATGCACATTACCTTACCAATCGCGAGGTATTGAAATCGGAGAAAAAAATCATGAAGCCCTCAGAAACAGTACATGTTAAACTTGCTGCCGGAGGTGGCGCCTGCCTGATTATTAAAGAAGTGGGCAGGCTAAATTGAGAATTTCAATTACTCACATCTTGTTAACATGGAATTTTAAGAAATTACAAATTTCGTCAAGTGCCAATCGTGATTCCCTGAAGAAATTGCCGAATGCCGGGTAACAGTGACACATTCCATTTTCAACTCTCAAAGTCACTTCAACTCCCACCGATCTGGCTTTTTGAGCAAACTGGATGGAATCGTCCAAAAGAATTTCGTTACCACCTGCACTGATGTGCAAGGGAGGTAAGCCTTTCAAATCGCCATACAGCGGAGATACGAACGGATTTCTTTTATCCGTTTCACCAGCATAGAATTCGCTGGCATTTTCAGCGCTACCTTTTGGAGAAAGGCATTTATTGGCGTTGGCTTTGTACGATTTTCCGGTAAGCATTAAATCGATCCAAGGCGAGAGAACAGCAGCCGCGGCTGGAAGTGCAATTCCTTTGTCCTTTATGGCCAGCAAAGTAGCCAAACACAATCCGGCACCAGCAGAATCACCGGCAAAAACAACATCAGACGGGCTAAAACCTTCTTCCAACAAATAACTGTAAGCAGACAAAGAATCATCGAGCGCTGCCGGAAATGGATGTTCAGGAGCCAGCTGGTAATCAAAAACCAGCGCATTCACACTACTTCCTTTCACAAATTTATACACATGCTGCCTGTGCGACTGAGGCGAACCTGTCACATACATGCCACCATGAAAATAGAGCATCGCCTTTTGCCTGTTGTTCGAAGGAAGGGACATCCATTCGGCATACATTTTACCAATTGTAATGGGTTTCACTTCAACATCTTCAGGTAACTTTCCAAACATTTTTCCACCTTTTTCAGTCTGTTCCCTCAACTTCTTTATTCCTTCCGGCGAAGGGTCGAACACATTATTCAGTTGAAATCGAAATAAGTTTCGATGAACAAGTAATCCCAATATGATTTTGCTTTTTAAACTTTGCATATCATTGAATTTTATCGTCCGCTTTATTTTAAAAACATACTTAGGAGAATATTCGAGTCGGGCATCTTAAATCTTTGCCCGTAAATTGCTTTATTCAAGGCCAATCCGTTGATTGAGGAGAAGAAAAGAGTAGCCATCTCATTCGCGTCATGATCTTTGACGGTTCCATCCATCTGCCCTTGCTTCAGGATACGTGTAATTACCCCATACTTCACATCGTTCTGCGTCCGGATAATCTCTTTAGCATCCTCCGGATAAGCATCTGACAAGGCTGTTTGAGTGATCAGAAAATAATAATTGGCTGTATCGGCATTTTCGTTGAAGCCTTTCAACAATCCCTCTAACGCAATAATGATCTTTTCTTTGGCAGAAACAGGAAGCTTCTCCAGGTTTAGAGCAGCTTCGTTCATTTTCGCCATTGCGCTACCGATAAGCCATGTGAAGATTTCTTCTTTCGACTTATAGTAGTGGTAGATTAATCCCTGCGACATTCCAGACTTCAGTGCAATATCAGTGATTTTGGTGGCCGATAGACCTTTCGTTGCAAATAACCGTAAGGCAGCCGAAAGAATCTGATCCCTGCGTTCATCTTTTACCTTCTGATTAGCTTCTTTATTTCGTGGCATTTTATATTGATTGAATATTTATTCAATACAAAAATAGATTAAATTTTCAATACTGAAAATATTTTTGAGAAAAATTTAGATCACCTAAATTTTCAGAATCAACAAAGCCTCAAAACATTTTGCGCTTTTAAATGGTTTTATTACTCAGTTTCAAACTTATAGATGAAGCAATAATGGAAAACAAAGCATTTGTAATTGAGCAAACTTTTCAGGTACCCAACTCATTTGTTTGGCAAGCGATAACAGACAGAGATGAAATGAAACTTTGGTATTTCAACCTTCCAGAGTTTAAACCCGAAGTAGGATTAGAATTCCGATTTATGGGAGGACCGGCTGAAGACCGGCAGTACGAGCATATTTGTCGGGTTACTGAAGTTATTCCGAATAAAAAACTTGCCTACTCATGGCGATATAACGGTTATGACGGAAACACATTGGTCACTTTCGAGCTTTTTGATGAAGGTAACCAAACCAGGTTGAAACTAACACATGAAGGTCTGGGAACATTCCCGGCTGACAACCCCGATTTCGCAAAGAAAAACTTTGCGGAAGGATGGACCTGGCTCATAGGTACTTCATTAAAGGAATTTCTTGCGAAAAAACAGAAACTTTAAAATTATACCCAATGAAAATCGCTTCAATTATTGTTCGTGTCTTGATGGGTCTCATGTTCGCATTTGCGTCCATCGTTGTGCTATTTAAACTCATGCCACAACCTGAACAAACAGGCAATGTTAAAATCTTCATGGATGGAATGACCGCTTCGGTCTACCTGATGACCACCGTGAAAATTGTTGAACTCATATGTGCCATTGCTTTTCTCTCCGGAAGATTTGTTCCGTTGGCAACTGTGGTTATCTTTCCAATTAACCTGAATATACTGTTGTTCCATGCATTTCTGGAACCATCAGGATTACCAGTTGCAGTATTGCTAATGCTTGGGAATTTGTTTTTGGCATTTTATTATCGCGACAAATACAAGCCGATGTTAGCCTCGAAATAAGAAATTGTATTCCTGATCATTCAAACAGATAGCACGAACCAGTCAAATTCAGATTGATTCGTGCTTTTTCATGTCAGATTATGAACTGTTAAAAAGCTGAATTTAACAGTTTCCGAATAGTTTTTTCGCTAAATTTAGAGTGTCTAAAAAAAGCTAGCCATGAAACTAAAAGTATTTATCTTAGCTATTTTTGCATTGATTACCTATTCGTTATCAGCTCAATCGAAACAGGACTCCAAATCAGATTCAATCAAAATCGGGTTCAATTCCTATCAGCAAATTCTTAATGATACGTTGAAATTAAGCGTTCCATCCGAAGGCGAAAATCGGCAATTCTTATTTCCGAAAAATGAGCTGAAAAACCAAAATCTTGCGCAATTTGACGCCCAGAGATCTATCATTTCTGATCCACAGTTCAGGATGCCGATATTGAAACCCGGATTTAAATCGGAGATGCCCGTAATGAGGCCTGATTCCTCAGTTCATTTCTTTCTTCGCATCAAAAAAATTGGGAAATAACAGTCAATTTCCGAAAAAATGAGGTTTCCGGCCTTTAGCATTTATCCGTAATTTCAGCTCAATTCCATTGCTTCACTATTGGTTTTCAACTAACTTGCATCCTCTAATTCATATAAGTATAAAAAAACCTAATCAACTAAAATGAAACGAACAGTCTTTTCAATGATGACTATTCTTCTGTTCATCATTTTTTCTGTAAGTCAAGCATTTGCAGAAGTTAAATTGCCTTCCATTTTTTGCGACAACATGGTGATGCAGCAGCAAACTCAGGCCGCAATCTGGGGAAAAGCCAGTAAAAACGCAACCGTTAGTGTATCCACATCGTGGAATGGGAAAAGTTACAGTGCCAAAGCTTCGGCTGATGGTAGCTGGAAAGTAAAAGTAGCCACGCCCAAAGCTGGAGGCCCTTATGAGATCACGATCAGCGACGGCAAATCACTGAAACTAAAAAATGTATTGATCGGCGAGGTTTGGGTTTGCTCCGGACAATCGAACATGGAAATGCCCATGAAAGGATATAAAAACCAACCGATTATGGGTGGTTTAGATGCTATCATGCTTTCATCCAACCCCAACATCCGGTTGTTCTCCGTAAAAAAAGCAACCAGTGTGGAGCCGCTTGACGATTTTGCCGGTGAATGGAATTTGTGTGAACCAGAAAATGTAGCTGAATTTAGTGCAACTGCCTATTACTTTGGATTAATGCTGAATAAAGTTCTGAAAGTTCCTGTTGGCCTGATCAATACAAGCTGGGGCGGAACCCGCATCGAACCATGGATTAGTGAAATGGGATGCAAAAACTTCGATTGGGTGAAACTTCCGGAGAAAAAACAGGTTGATAACCTTTCGCAACAAACACCAACCGTACTGTTCAATGCCATGATCAACCCGATTGTGGGATACGGAATGCGTGGCGCCATCTGGTACCAGGGCGAATCGAACCGGAACGAACCCAAAGAATATCAGAAACTAATGCCCGGATTGATTGAAAACTGGCGATCATTGTGGGGAATCGGTGAATTCCCATTTTACTTTGTCCAGATAGCGCCTTTTGATTACGGCCCAACCGGATTGAGTTCGGCTTACCTTCGCGAAGCCCAGTTAAAAGCATCAACAGCAATTAAAAACATAGGCATGGCTTGTATCATGGATATTGCTGAAAAAGATTGCATCCATCCGGCAGCCAAAGAAACTGGCTCAAAACGCCTCGCCTCGTTGGCTCTGGCTCAGACCTACGGAATTAAAGGAATTGCCTGCCTAAGTCCTGTTCTGAAAGAGATGAAGGCTGATGCGGAAGTAGTTAAACTGACCTTCGATAATGCACCCAACGGCTTAACTTCGTATGGAAAGGAATTAAGTTGCTTCGAAGTTGCTGGAGCCAATAAACGTTTCTTCCCTGCTAAAGCTTTCATAACCGGAACCGGTATTACCTTAATTTCGCCTTCGGTTGCAGAACCGGTTGCGGTACGTTATGCATTTAAAGATTTTGTTGTTGGCGACTTATTCAGCACCGAAGGATTACCCGTTTCATCATTCAGAACCGACGAATGGGAGCCTGAAAAATAAACGATCGGGTTATCTCAATAAAAAAGCAAGACCTCTGATTTCGTATCAGGGGTCTTGCTTTTTTATTGAGCTGATCAATCCTGTATTCAGTAGCTACTTAGCGAGACTACCCGAAGGATTAATTATTGAACTTTCCAAACCAGCACATCGGCGGTTTTCATCGACTTGCTGCCAATCAAAATTTTAGCTCTGGCCGGAAGATTCATCTCATAAACCTTGTCGGAGTAATTCATGGCAATACCAAATCCATCGCGGTATTCAACCATAATTCCCTGCGGATAATCTTCAACCGGAATGCCTTGTTGTTTGTACAATTTAGTAAGCACCTGTTTTTCCAGATCACCCGTTTTGGAGTCAACGCCAATGTAAGTTACCGTTCCTTTACCCAGTTTGTGAAAAACAACGGCTGGCGTTCCGGCGTAAAAATCGCCTTCATACGTTCCCCAGGTTTCGGTTCCTTTAAATGGTTTCAGCAAATCGCCCCAACTGGTCCAGGCAAATTCCTGATTGTTGAATTTTATTTTATCCGGAGATTGCGGCATCAACAAATCGTACGATTCAACTTCAGCACCAAACAATTTCCACATCGGCTGATAGAATTTGGCTTCCCAAAGGTGACCGTTGCGATCCTGAATTCCGGTACGGCAACTCATCACCAGATTTCCGCCATTCTCGGCATATTTAGTCAGTTTATCAATCATTTGCTGATCAATCATTTCGTAGGCTGGTACAATCAAAACCGGATAATTGGCAAAGTTGGTGGTATCGCGGACGAAATCGACCGGTGCACCAAACGATTTCACGGCTTTGTAATATTTCAGGAAATGAGCTTCGGTATTCCATTCGGTAGTTTGCTTGTTCAGGTTGAGCCCCTGAACATTGTCGGTATTAATCAGGATACCGGTTTTGCGTTGCAAATAAGGCTTCGGCAACTTATCTTTCGAATCGTAATTTTTACGCAACTTCTGTATTTCCTGAATAAACTGGCTGAATTCTTTTCCTCCGGGAGTTGGAGTTACGCCATCAGGGCCTACCATTCCGTAGTGATATTGCTCGTAACCGTACAATGGAGCACGGAAGCGATACGAACAGGTAAATTTGCTTCCACCGGCAAACACATGCCACAAATACATGCGGATAGCACCCGGAAGTGGCTGCGGATTGATGCTTCCCCAGTTCACCTGTCCAGGCTGAAGTTCCATAACGCCGTAAGCGCCTTTTAATGGACGGAAAAAGTCGTTGGCCATGGCAATGCGCGAATATTCACCCACGCGGTAACCTTTGGGTCCGATACCAAGATCGCCACCATAAACCATATATCGGGTATAAGCCACAAAATCGAGCTCTTTGCTCTGACCAACATAGCCCACATCGTACATCGGAATGTAGTTTGATGTAATCCATTGGTCGGGCGAAGTATATTTCCGAAGCTCCTTTGCCTGCTCATCCAAAAATGTAGCAGTTTCGTTATCTGCAAACCGGTAATGATCGAGCTGAGCGTGAAGATTCATTCCCCATTGTTTGTGTAAAGGGATATTTATTTCATCGAAACTGGAATACGTTCCGCTCCAGAAATTGGTTCCCCAGGCCTGGTTGAGTGCATCGATGGTTTTATATTTTTCTTTCAGCCAGTCGCGAAAACGCTGAGGTGCATCAACACCATAATCGAGAAAACGGCGAGGCTCATTATCCACTTGCCAACCAATCACACGTTTATCATTTCCGTAACGTTTAGCCAGTTGCTCAATCATTTTCATCGAATACATGCGGTAATAGTTGCTCGAAAAAGTGGCATGTTGTCGTCCGCCATGATCCATTTTTGTGCCGTCCTCGTTGGTTGCAAGCACATCAGGATGCTTACGCACCAGCCAAACCGGCGGAGTAGCTGTTGATGTACACATAACGACCTTCAGCTTGTATTTCTCGGCCAGTTGCAATGAACGATCGAGCCATTTGAAATCGTATTTACCTTCTTCGGGTTCTAACTGAGCCCAGGCAAACTCGGCAAAGTGAGTAAATTCGAAGCCCATTTTGGCCATATTCTGGAAGTCGCGATCCCATTGTGTCGAGTCCCAGTGTTCAGGATAATAATAAACACCAACAGAAGTAAGATCCTTGGCCGGAAAAAATTTCTCGATATTCTGAGCAGATAAACTGAAACTTAAAATCATTCCGAATAAACTCAGGATGAATAGCTTCTGAATTGAAGTACATTTAAAATTCATAGCGGTAAGCATTAGATTTTAGGGTAATAAATTGGCGATACAAGTATAACTCATTTCGCCGATTTTTTTTTGAAAAGAAAAAATCCTGAACCCATAAATTCATGGACTCAGGATTTTTTGATATGGACTTTCGTATAAGAATCAACTCGCCAGTAACACCTCTTCCAATGCGATGGCTTTGGGATGAAGAATATCGTTTTCGAGGTATACGTGTAAATGCAAATCAGCCTCAAACTCTTTCAGTTTCTCATAAAGAACCCGAAACGTATTGGAGGCATCGTCCGGAGGAGTAAAGTTGTTACTTAGTTTTGACAAGCGCTGCATCATGATGCCGGCAGTCTCATGCTCGGTTTCCATCACCTTGGTGGGAATTTTTACCGATCCGAAACCTGGCCTGTCAACACTTGTTTGGTCTGATTTGGCCTGATTCAATTTTTTAAAATAGGGGAACAAAACAAGCTCTTCTTTTTTCATATGAAGGATCATCTCGTTGGAGATTTGCTTAAATAGACTCTGAATAATTGCGAGTTCAGAATGCTTTGTACCATGCAATTCAATCACTTCAGAGGCGAGTGGTTTAATCTGCAAAATGGCATTTTTCACGTATTGATGATGCGTTTGAATAATATAATCTGACAGGTAATCACAATTCCAGTCGTTATAATTGTGAGTTGATAATACTTCCTGATTCGTGATTTCTTCAGCCGAATTATTAATGATTATGGACATCGTGCGGATTAGTTTTTTTAATAAATGCAAATTGGTGACAGTTCTCTCCAAAACTAATGAAAATTCCTGTTTCCCTCCGATTAAAAAATACCGAATTTTATAAAAAGAAAAATCCTGAATCCGAATTTTGGACTCAGGATTTTTTTTCAAAAACCCCTATTTTAACCCAACTAATATTACTTTAACACATTAAAAAAATCAACCTTTTTACCCTTAATCCCTAAAGGGAGAGGTTGATTTTTCAGCTTTCTCCCTTCAGGGACGGGGTTAAAAAGCTGAAAAATCATTCTCCGAATTGAATCTGTTAAAGTAGAACTAACTTACCAATAACAACTGCTCCTTCTCGATAGCTTTCGGGAAAAGGATATTGTTTTCCAAATGAATATGACGGTGTAAATCGTCTTCGAATTCTTTCAGTTTTCCATAAAGTACCCGAAATGTGTTGCAGGCATCTTCCGGCGCTGAATAACCATCGCTGATGCGGTACATTTCCTTCAGAATTAATCCGGCATGTTCGTGCTCAGCTTCCATCACTGAAATCGGTGAACCAATCGACCCGAAACAACCCGGATCGGTGCATTTACCGGCCGATTCATCTGCAACAAGCTTTTTGATATACGGGAAAAGAATCATTTCTTCCTTTTGCAGGTGCGCTAGTAATTCTTCAGCTAAATCCTGAAACAATTCGTTTATCCGGATAACCTCGGAATGATGATCGCCATGAACATCCGCTACTTTTTGTGCCAAAGGCAGAATCTGTGGAATCGCCTTTTTTACATACTGGTGATGTGTATTCTGAATGTAATCGGCCAGAAATCCAATGTTCCAGCTATCAAAATCGTGAACTGCCGAGCCACTTTGATTCTTCAGGTTTTCCAGTGCGCTAATAACAATTGACTCATCTGTCTTGGCATTGGCGCAAGCTTCAGCCACCGATATTTTTCCTCCGCAGCAAAAATCAATTCCATAGTTACTGAAGACATCGGCTGCCCTGAAATCCAGTTTTACAATCTCACCTACTGATGTATTTCTAATGTTTTCCATTGTTTTGTTGTTTTAAATTGTAATCACAAAATGTAAACACAGAGATCGCAGAGTTTTTAAGAGAAAACAGAGTGCTATAAATTATTCTTTTTACTCTCTGTGTTACTCCGTGTTCTCTGTGGTTAAAAAAATTTAATTTCTATTTGCATCTTTCTGAACTGACCAGCCAAACAGTAATCCGGCCACAAAATAAACCAATGCCACCACTCCCACTGCAAAAATGGTATCGCCAATTACCCGCAACCAGCGAAGCGTTTGCATGAAAGGTTGTTGCAGAAAATCTGCCGAACGGGCATACCATGTACCGTATTTTACGCTGGCTACCGTTTGCAGTAATCCTACGGGCAATACACTGATCAATACCATCAGAGCAAGACCAATATTGATTGACCAGAATGCAATGGCCAAAGATTTATCGTTCCATACACTTTTCACCCACATGTTCCGGAGAACAAAAAGCATAAGTGAAATACCAAGCATTCCATAAACGCCAAACAATGCGGTGTGACCATGTACTGCGGTGGTATTTAATCCTTGCATGTAATACAAAGCGGTTGGTGGATTGATGAGGAATCCGAAAATACCTGCTCCAACCAGATTCCAAAATGCTACGGAAATCAATCCATAAATTGGCCAGCGGTATGCTGACAGCCAGTTGCTGTGACGGCTCAATTTGTAATTGTGCCATACTTCGAAACCCATCAGCACCAGCGGAACAACTTCCAACGCGCTAAATGTTGCACCTAATGCCAGGATTGCAGTTGGTGTTCCAGTGAAATACAAGTGATGAAACGTTCCGATAATACCTCCGCCCAAAAAGACGATCGTTGAGAAAAGCACAGCGGTTGTAGCCGATTTCATCCGGAGTAACCCCAATTGCACGAAAATAAAGGCCGAAACAACTGCCGCAAAAACTTCGAAGAATCCTTCAACCCAAAGATGAACCACCCACCAGCGCCAGTATTCCGCAATGGCCAGGTTGGTTTGCTGTCCCCACATCAATCCGGCACCGTAAAATGAGCCGATAGCAGCCGAAGCAACCACAAATAGAATAATCAGGTTACGGCTTTCGGAAGGCGTTTTCAGGATTGGAATTAATGGACGAACCATCAAAGCCAGCCAGATAAATAAACCGGCGAACAGGAATATTTGCCAGAAACGACCCAGATCGACATATTCGTAACCCTGGTGTCCAAACCAAAAGTTCTGAGCCAGTCCCAGTTTCTGCATCACACCCATCCATTGGCCTGCCAATGAACCGATAACAATCACCAAAAGAGCGCCAAACAAAACATTGACGCCCAATCGCTGAAACTTAGGCTCATAGCCCGATACAGCCGGAGCAATGTACAAACCAGTAGCCAACCAAGATGTAGCAATCCAGAAAATAGCCAATTGGACGTGCCACGTCCGGGAAACTGAGTAAGGCAAAATGGTATCCAGATTCAATCCGTAGAAAGAATGCCCTTCAACGCCAAAATGAGCAGTTACCACTCCCATAATCACCTGAACCAAAATCAAAGCAGTTACAATGACAAAGTATTTCAGGGTCGCCTTCATCGAAGGAGTCGAGGTAAGGTTGACCAACGGGTTTATTGCCGGCATTTCAATGTGTTCTTCGCTGTCGCGGGTGCGGGCATACTGATAAGCCATTAATGCAATACCCAACAGCAAAATAATCACACTGAAACCAGTCCAAATGTGCAAATCGCCTGTGGCAATGTTTCCCACCAATTCTTCGTGAGGCCAGTTGTGTGTATAAGTCAGGTCGCTGTTCGGACGTTCGGTGACACAAGCCCAGGATGCCCACCAAAAGAAAGCAACCATCTTTTCCATCCGATCCTGTGATTTAATCGAATTTTCAGGAATGGAATAGTTATCGCGTAGTTTAGCCATTTCTGGATTGTTTGTGAATAACCCAGAGTAAAAAGCGCTGGTAGTTTGAATAGCCAATGCTCTCGTTGAGCTCACCGTAATCGTTTTGGTCGATTCATTGTAAGTGTTCTTTCGGATGTCCTGCTGAAGCTTAATCTTCAGAAAAGCCTGATCGGCAGGGTCAATTTCAGCGAATTTTTTACTAAATTTCTCCATCGACAGAACGTCCAGCATTGCAATTGCTTCTTTGTGCAGCCAGTCTGCTGTCCAGTCAGGTGCCTGATAAGCGCCATGACCCCAAACACTTCCCAATTCCTGGCCGCCAATCGACTGCCATACATTTTGGCCATCGCGTATATCCTGGCCTGTAAACAGAACCGATCCGTCGTTGGCTACCACTTTGTCAGGAATTGGCGGCGCCTGATGGTAAATCTCAATTCCGAAATACCCGAGTACTCCAAAACTAAGCACCATTACCGCGATAAATCCAAACCATAATTTTCGAATGTTCATAGTGAATAGATTAATGATTTATATTTTATACTTCCAGTTAATTAATTATCTGGAAGCAAATATAGAACGGTGCCAAGTCCTAATTTTATGAGCAGGATCATAAGCCATTAATTCACTCAAACAACTAATTATCAACACATAACGAGTTATTTTATTGATTTTGTAAAATAAATTTTGAATATAAATAAGATTAAAATCTCTTAAATTATTCTTTTGATTAAATTTGAAGATCAAATCCCCCAGATATGATTGACGAAGACCTATTAAATGAATTTGGCGCTGTGGAAATAAAAATTGAAAAAGGTGAGCACCTCTTTCACGAAAAACAAAAAGCAGCGCATTATTTCCAGGTTAAATCCGGAAAAATAAAAATGTTTAACCTTACCGCCGATGGAAAAATCTTTACTCAAGGTTTTTTTGAATCCGGTGGCAGTTTTGGCGAACCTCCTCTTTTCACTGATTCGAACTACCCGGCTTGCACCATCGCAGAAGAAGATACGATTCTGTATAAACTCTCAAAAGCAAGATTCTTCAAACTCCTGAAGGAAAATCCGGAGATCCATTTTGAAATTACCCGAATGCTGGCTACGCGCCTGCTATACAAATCGATGCAGCTAAAAGAGATTTCAAGTTTTAAACCCGAGCACCGCATTTTAAGCCTGATTGATTATCTAAAAAAAGAGGAAGGCATTCCCGCAGAGCAGAAGTTTGAAGTCAGCCTCACCCGGCAGCACATCGCCGATCTCACCGGACTGCGCGTTGAAACGGTTATCCGAACAGTAAAAACCCTCGAAAAAGACGGGAGTCTGAAAATAATCGGGCACAAGATTTACAGGTAGTAAATTCGTTAAGTTATAGTGCTAAACTGGTTTCATAAATCTATCCTCAATCCTTGTTCTCCAATATAACAGCAACATAAAAAACAGGCTGATTACGAAAAATAAGGTAATGGCTAGCACCGAAAAACGCATGCTCCCGGTCATGGCTTCGATTGCGCCAAAACTAAAAGTACCGGCAACTGTGGCCAGTTTTTCCATCACGTCGTAAAAACTGAAAAACGAAGTATGGTCGGTAGTGTCGGCTGGAAGCATTTTGGAGTAGGTGCTCCGTGCCAGCGACTGTGAGCCTCCCATGACGATGCCGATAAAAAATGCTACGGTTAAAAAGCCAATGGCATCGGTAACAAAATATGCGCCTATACAGATAATGGCCCACGAAACAACCGTGATCATTAGCGCCCTCAAATTTCCCAATTTTTCGGAAATGCGGGCAAACATCCAGGCGCCCAACATCCCAACCAGTTGAATGGCCAGAATGGTTGGAATAAGAATATCTTCTCTCAGCCCTAATTCTTTTTCGCCATACGTTGCAGCCATAAACATGGTTGTCAGCACACCCATCATCAGGAAGAAAAATCCTGTTAGATAAAGAC
The DNA here is from genome assembly GCA_028683385.1 of Prolixibacteraceae bacterium. Classification (GTDB taxonomy): domain Bacteria; phylum Bacteroidota; class Bacteroidia; order Bacteroidales; family Prolixibacteraceae; genus Aquipluma. Next base: position 17,153 of record JAQUIJ010000001.1, read on the forward strand.
TTAACCTGTAAGACTTCCGTATTTGATTAAATACCGTTCGCAATTCCTTATACCCATTGGTCCAAACTGACTCGTGTTTCATTCGCTGGCGGTACGTATATTTGGGTAAGCGACTAAACGTGATCTGTGAAAAACCAATCCACCAAAGAAAAACAGTCACAAACGAAATACGGGCCGGTAAGGAACTATCGGCAGCAATACCAAACAGGTTCGGTTTCATGATCATCAGCAGGTTAAAAAGCAGCAACACGACTCCTCCCAAATAACCCATCGAATATCCGCGCGCACTGATCCGATCCTGATCTTCAGGTTCGGCAATAACCGGAAGAAACGAGTTATAAAACACGATACTTCCGCCATATCCAATGGTTCCCAACGCAAATGCAATTACGCCCAATTCGATGTGGTTTTTGTCGAAGAAGAATAAAGCCCCGCAAGCCGTGGCTCCAATCAGCGTAAAGGCACGCATAAAACCCTTTCGACGTCCTGTATAATCGGCCATCGACGAGAATAAAGGCGACATGATGGCTACAAGCAAGTAAGCAACCGCAATTGCCCACGAATAAAGAACCGTATTAATTACCGGCAACCCAAAGAAGTGCACCGTAAAATCGTTGCCAGTGCGGGTAATCGTGTTATAATAAATGGGAAAAATAGCTGATGCGATAGTTAACTGATATACTGAATTAGCCCAATCGTACATTACCCATCCCCGTACAATGCGCTTGTCTCCTTTCACAATGGATTGAACATCATTTCTCCTGATCATAGTAGCTTTCTCGTGTTTTATGATTGCAGTATCGTATAGTTGAAAAATCAAAATTGCGTAAACGTAGTGATTTCTTTTTTTCATTTGTACCGAACATTAAAAAAATGTCCACCCTTGAGAGGCAGGCATTTCAGATCATTAAGAAAGTACTGTTCTGTTGTTTTGATGTTTAATCATAACGGCGTAAGTAAACGAAGTTAGTTCGGCAAAAACCAGATATTGCGGAAGAGGCCTTGATCCACAACTAGCAGAACCAACGCCAAGCGTTTTATGTCTGATGCACAATGCCATAGCGCCACTTTTCTGCAAATCAATCCTGTATTTCGTTTTTTCCATTTCTTCGTCGGTATAAGGAAAAGCAGTTATTTGTATCAAAAAATTTTCGCTGGTTACTTTTATGCCGAATCAGCTTATCTGCGAAATTTCAGTCCAACGAACATCTTTGTGGTTTCCGCAATCCAACTATAGCACAAGAGTTCCATAAAAAACATTATAAAATGATCAGCTTCTACAAGCAATTGCCACATTCCGAATTATAAAAGGATATTTTTGCCAATAGAAACCTGAATTGAATAATCTTTTTCAATGCATAACTTACTAACCCATGAAAAAAATCATCCGCCTGCTCATCCTCGTGCTTCTTACTATTTCTGCAAACAGCGTTTTTGCACAATCTGTGGATAAATCCAAAAAAGAAGTTCGAAACATGGTCGATTACATACACAATCATTACCGTGACGACTATACTTCGTTTGGAAATTCAAAAATTCTGGACTGGCAAAAAGCAGTTGTAAGCATGATGTTTGTGCATGCCTACGAAGTTTTGGGCGACGCCAAATACCTGGACTGGGCAAATGATGCGCTTTATGTGGAATACAACCTGAGCGACGACCAATGCTGGGGAGCCAATGCACTTGTTGAACTGAATCAACATGGAATTAAACCAACTCCAAGAAACTATAAAGATGAATCAGGAACCAGTTTTACGATGAATTATTCCTATAAGGATATTTTCAATTACGGACTGACTACTGCTCCCAAAACAGCTCCGGCACCATATTTCGGATATTACGATGATCCGGTCAATGGCGGGCAGCGTGGTGTTTTCTGGAACCGGCAGTGCAGTTCGTACAACACGTGTACACTCGGGCAAGCCATCATTCTGGCTTTCCGGATGCCCGAAAAAGAAATCAACGGAAAATCACCACAGGAATTCGCTTCCACTTGGCTCGGATTACAAAACGATTTGCTAATAGATAAGAATTCGGGATTAATTTTTGACAACTACCAGCTGGGAAGCAAACAAAGCAACAAAGGGAATTATACCTACAACAACGGAATTGTGCTTGGTGCTTTGGGATTAGCCCGTCAGAAAGCTTCGGACCAACACACAAATGTTCCGAATATTGCAGCGAAAGTAGTCAATTTCGTGACCACCGGAATGGCTGAAAGTGGAGTACTTTACTCACCATCAGCCGATTTCAGAAATAACAATGCACATGCGTTCAATGGTATTTTCATGCATTTCGTACCGTTTTACCTCTTTTCTGATTGCCCTGCGAATTCGAAAAACCAAATGAAAGCGTTTATCGGGAATTGCGCGGCTGCGGTCTGGAAACAGATTGACGAAAAGAAAAATCAGCATGACCAATATTCGGTAAGCTATTCTTGGGGAAAACCGTTCAATGCATCAGAAACGAACTGCATGACCACCGTTTCAGGAGCGGAATGTTTACTGACTTATCTCCAGCTGAAAGAGAATATTCTGCCATTCGACTATCAAACAAAAAAATAATTGGATGAAATCGTTCGGCCAACAAAACGGATCAAAAAGATTTCGCTACGCTGTAGCTTAATTGCATTTTTATAGTGATTACCTCTAATAATTTTGCAGCTCTTTCACGTTGAAAATGACCGTAGAGCAGCCTCATGTTTGTATCCTGTGAGAAATAAAATACATGAAACTACAGAGGAGCGGAATCTGTCAGGAATGTTTTATTTGTTGGCCTGAAGTTTAACGGAAATCGGTTTGCTGGCTTCCCCTGCATAAATACTTACATGTGGGAATGGTATTTCAATTCCTTCGTGATCGAAGGCTTCTTTAACTTCGATGAATACACTGTTTTTCACAGCGGTGTAATTGGTTTTCTCGAACCAAACACCAAACGTAATGTTGATGCTGCTGTCGCCAAACGACTGAAAAAGAATGTAAGGTTCGGGTTCTTCGAGGCAGAGCGGATTGTTTCGGGCAACATTTTCGAGTACCGATTTCACTTTGCGCAAATCTTCTTTGTAAGCCACCCCAATCTGAAAATCGAGCCGACGAATAGGGAAACGGGTTACATTAGTCAGTTCCGAAGAAATAACCGTTTGGTTCGGAATCCGGATCAGCAAATTATCGAAAGTTTTAATTTTTATTGAAAGTAAATCGATGGAATAAACAGTTCCGGATTTATCGCCAATCCGCACCACATCACCAATCTCGAAGGATTTTTCGCCTACAAGGAAAAGCCCGCTAATGATGTTCCCGATACTGGTTTGCGAGGCCACACCAATGACAATACCCATCACCCCCACAGCTCCAAAAAGGGCGGTCAGGTCGTAATTCAATTCGCGGGTAACAATTAACACCAAACCTGTATAGCCGGTATAAGTAACAGTTCTGGTAATCAACATCATGCGTTGACGAGAAAGTTGTTTCCGCAACGACCGTCTCAGCATAAAAGCAATCATCTGGATGGAACTGAGGCCTATTATCAGGATAAAAACGATCCGGATAAATTTTTCGATGGTTGCTGGATTAATGTATTTTTCAAGACCGAGATCCATAACTTAATTTTGATACATGTTTTTAATAAAGAAGAAACTTCGGCGGAGCAGTTTTCGAGATTCCGACAAGCGGGATTTGGCAATCAGAACGATATTCTTGCCCTGAATATCGTCTCGGGTGCATAAACTAACACTTTCAGCCTGATCCTGTCCTTTAAATTCAATAGTAATGTAATTTGTCAAAATCTGATCGCCTTTCCGGTAGAGGTTAAACTCTTCAACCCGTAATATGAGGCGCTGCAAATCGAGTACTCCGAATGTATTGTTGATGATTTCAACCGAGGCAATCGCTTCCCAAATCCGGGCATCAACCTCTTTCAGCGATTTGTAGTAATTACTCCCGATTGAATAGGCAGGTTCTCCGCTGTCAATTTCGCCAAACCAGGTATCCGACAAACGTTGCAATGGAATTTCCATCAGGCGGTTTTCGTCTTTCACATCCTTAAAATAAAACTGCAAGGTCAACGGAATCCGAAAAAACAAATTCGCCGATTCGCCAGCACTTATCTTGATGTTCTTGTTGTTTTTGAAAACAACCGCTTTATTGGGTAAAGCAGGCACTGCAATCAATTCCTTTGAATTATCAGTATAAAACTGAAGAACATTAGGGCCATCAACCAATTCGTCGACTTCTTCTACTAACAAATCATCAGAGGCCTGACCAACCACTTCTCTTTTCACCAGCCATCCGTTCTGAATATGCTTTACAACTATTTCAGAATAGCCAGCCTTAAATAACCGGGTTTGATTGACTTCAAATTGATATTTTTTCCAAAAACTCCGCATGTTCGTTTGAATTGACATTTTTCTGAATTAAAAGTAAAATAAATTTTAATAGCATTGCCAATTGATCTGTCATCAAAAGGTTAAACATGTGCAATTCGCTTGCAACGCGGAAATCGTGAACCATAATATCCCTCTGTTGTTTAAACCACACTTGTCTGGAGCAGAGTTTAGTCCAATCCATTTCAGTCATACACCTGATGAAAAGCCGGACTTCGATTGCAACAGAAACCTCGGAATAAATTTAAACGAATAATTATGGACTCGAGTAAAAATAAAATGAAAGTTGAGATTTGGAGCGATGTTGTGTGCCCATTCTGCTACATCGGCAAACGGAAATTCGAAGCCGCCCTGTCAGAATTTAAAGAATCTTCAAATGTTGAAATTACATGGAAAAGCTTTCAGCTTTCTCCTGACACGCGAACTGCCCCCGAGAAGAACATTCATCAATATTTGGCAGAACACAAACGGATAAGCCTGGAGCATGCCAAATCGCTCAATAATCAGGTTACTAATCTTGCCAAACAGGTTGGTTTGGTTTTTAACTTCGAGCAGGCAATTCCGGTAAATACATTCAACGCGCACCGATTTCTGCATCTGGCAAAACAGCACGGATTTCAGGAAGAAGCCGAAGAAAAATTATTCAAAGCTTATTTCACTGATGGCAAAAACACCGACGATCATCAAACATTGATGCGAATTGGAAGTGAGATTGGCCTGAACCCTGATGAAGTAAAACAAGTTCTGGAGAGCAACCAATATGCAAGTGAAGTTCGGCAAGATGTTGCTGAAGCTCATCAATTGGGAGTACGCGGAGTTCCATTTTTTCTATTCGACCGGAAATATGCAGTATCGGGAGCTCAGGATAGTAAAGTTTTTTTAGAAAGTCTGGGAAAAGCATTTGCAGCCTGGCGAAAAGAAAACCCGCAATCAACTGTTGAAATCGCAGAAGGAGATTATTGCAGTCCGGACGGTGCCTGTAACTAGACGATTAAAACTGAAGCAGCTCCAATGATCAAACTCATTGGAGCTGCTTTTTTCAATCTTATTTGGTTTTGATTCCCATATTGAGCGACCCGGTTAGCTTCCCGATGTCTTCTGGATTTATCACCCCGCGAATGCTAATCAATGTGTTGCTGCTACCGCCAACTACAAGTAGCAACTCCGAAAGTTTACCGTTTGAGCCACTTCGTCCATAAAAGCGAACAACTTCATCTTTATCAGTCACTTCCATCAACACTTCGTACTTGTTGTTTCTGAAGAATCCGTCAGCATCCAGCTCCTTATAGAAATTAAGTTTCTGGTTCAAAATCGAATCTTCAACCGACAACACACGAATGCCGCTGATTTTATTCAATATTTCAAGTTCATCGTCCTTTTTATCAGCAAAACTATTGGCTAAACTCAGCAATTTACCGCTGATATTTACGGTTGTAAACCCTTCTTTATTGGCATACTTGTTAAAAAGTTTGTCAATCGGGCTGTTGTCCTGGGCCATCACCCATAAAGGGATCAGCAAAACTAAAATCAATACTAATTTTTTCATGACTATTCTTTTTTAAGTTTTTCATTTAATTTCTTCATTTGCTCAAATCCTTTGTTCAGCTTTTTCATTCCTGAATTGTAAGGATTGGCTGCATTCTCAATTTCCCCGATAGGCCTTAGCTGCGCCAATCCTTTGTTGTATTTTCCGGCAACAAATTCAAGGGTTTTGGTGGCTTCAGAATAAGCCTGATCAGGATTCGTAAACGTGTCCTTCCAAGCGTTTTGACTGCTGTAAAAATTCACAGCCAACATCACCAAAATCACAGAAGCCGCAACTCCGGTTACCATTTGCCACATCCAGCGGTACCGCAGCTTTTCCTTATGCTCCGATTCCAGAATGTAGTTCATCAAATCGTCGCCCAAGCTGGGGACTTCTTCTTCCGCCGAAAGTTCCTTCATTCCTGAAAACATCGGAACATACATTTTCAGGTTTTCATCCACCTCTCCGGAAGAAAAATAAGTGATCAGTTCATTTTCTTCGTCGATCGTGGTTTCGGCATCAAAGTACTTTTGAAGCAGAATATTTATTTTCTGTGATTCCATAGTTTTGAATTTTTAAAATTTCATCCCGTACTTTTTTGCGGGCACGCGATAAATTTACCCGAATTGCGTTTACATTCATATCGGTTGCATCGGCAATTTCTTCAAATTCGAGTTGTTCAATATCGCGTAAATGAATTACGGTTCGTTGCAAGTCGGGCAATTCGGCTATTATTCGCTTTACCAGGCTAACTGAATTCGACAAATCCAGATAATCCGTATCCGAACTTTCTTCTTCAGCAAAATTCGCTTTTTTCATCGAATCAATCGAGATCGTCCGACGCAAACGAATCATGTCCAGACAGCGATTTCGTGTCATCCGAAAAGCAAATGCCTCCAGATTTTCAATCTTTTCCAGTTCGTCACGTTTTTGCCAGAGTTTCAAAAATACATCCTGAAGTACATCTTTTGCCTCTTCCTCATCCTGAAGAATCTGATTGGCAAACCGCAACAACTTGTTGCTGATTGGAAGTACATCGGTTTTAAAATCTCTGGCTAACATTCAAGCTCTTTTCTGATTGTTTCAAAGTTAAGACGAACCAGACCGAATTTCATTACATGGAGAAAGAAAAAATTGTATGGAAACGCAGATTAAGAAGTGATCAGTGGTCAGTCGCAGTGTTCAGTATTCAAACTGGAAACTGAGACTGATTACTGCGACTAATAGAGCTCGGCTTCGAGCACATCCTTGATTTCCATCAGGTTGTTTTCGAGCAAAAGCATATTGTCGATCATGAAATTGAAAATGTCGGGCCATTGGTTTTGGCGATGAAAATCGACATTGAGAAGCGAAGTGTAAATGCGGCAAACTTCCTGCCCGCTTTCCCTGACAAAGCAAATATCCCATTCGAGTGGTTGAGTAAATCCTTCTTCCAGAAATTTTCGGTATTTCTGCAGCGTTTCAAATATTTCCAAGCGTCGGCTTTCCAATCGGCTGTTTATTTCGATCATAACCAAAGCTTCGGTGCGCGAAACATCAAACTTCAGGTCAACACCGTTGAGACCAGTGTCGTACAATACCCACTTTTTCTTTTTATGGCGTAACTCGGGAACGATCTCGCACCGACGGGCAAATACAATCCAGAATTCCTTTCGCAGCAGTTTTGCTTCGTCTTTACTATACATGATTTTAAATTGAGGTGCAAAGAAAGATAGAAAAAGCAGAAAATGCATTTAATATTCAAATCAGCAGAATTAAATTTGGGAATAAATGACCTTTCCAGCGATAAAAACAGCCCATTCTTCGATATTTTTTAATATGAATGGTGAAAATATCTACCTTAACACTGGTTATCAGTTCATACTGATTTCTATTCTAACCGGGTTTTATTCCGGCGCATCTATTTAAAACTAAAAACTTTCAAAATGAAAAAATTACTATTTGCATTTGTATTCGTTCTTTTGGGAACATTCGTCTCCAATGCTGCCGAAATTGATGGAAAATGGAAAACTTCAATAAAAGGCCAGGATGGAGACATGGAACTTGTCTTTATTTTTAAAGCTGACGGAGCTACTTTGACAGGATCGATTGTGTCACCTATGGGTGAATTACCTTTCACGAACGGAAAAGTTGACGGGAAAGAATTTTCGTTCGATTTGGATATGATGGGAACAACCATTAAGCACAAAGGAACTGTAGAGGGCAATGAAATTAAAATGAAATCAGAAGGCGGCCCTGGCGGTGATATTGAGATGATTTTAAAGAAAGTCGTTGAATAAACAACTTTTTACTGCAAAAGAAAGCCGTCTAAAACTCAATTCAGACGGCTTTCTTATAAAATATACTGATGTTATTTCTTGATCACTTTTTTGTATCCGTAGATAGCTGTAGCTCCCAATTGTTCTTCAATACGAAGCAATTGGTTGTATTTAGCCATACGATCGGAACGGCTCAAAGAACCGGTTTTGATTTGTCCGGCATTGGTAGCAACAGCAATATCGGCAATCGTTGAATCTTCAGTCTCACCTGAACGGTGTGAAGTTACCGAAGTGTAACCTGCACGGTGAGCCATTTCAATAGCATCCAACGTTTCAGTTAATGTACCAATCTGGTTTACTTTAATCAGGATTGAGTTTGCAGCACCCAATTCGATTCCTTTTGCCAAATATTCAACATTGGTCACGAATAAATCGTCGCCAACCAACTGACATTTGTCGCCCAGTTTTTTGGTTAAAGCAACCCATCCGTCCCAATCACCTTCGTTCATACCGTCTTCAATAGAGTCGATAGGGAAATTGGCAACCAATCCGGCAAGGAACTCAACCTGCTGAGCAGAAGTTCTTTTCTCTCCGGTTGGACCTTCGAATTTTGAGTAGTCGTAAATTCCGTCTTTATAGAATTCAGAAGCAGCACAATCCAAAGCGATAGAAACATCACCACCTTCCGAAGCGCGACCTGGTTTGTAACCTGCATTCTTGATCGCTTTGATGATGCTGTTCAATGCATCTTCAGTTCCATCCAATTTAGGGGCGAAACCACCTTCATCGCCAACAGCAGTGCTTAAACCACGGTCGTGAAGAACTTTTTTCAGGTGATGGAAAACTTCAGCACCCATGCGTAAACCTTCGCGGAATGAAGTTGCACCAATTGGGCGAATCATGAATTCCTGAAAAGCGATAGGAGCATCAGAGTGAGAACCACCATTGATGATGTTCATCATCGGAACTGGCAATGTTTTAGCATTTGTTCCGCCGATGTAACGATACAGTGGCATATCAAGAGCCTCGGCAGCAGCACGTGCAACAGCCAAAGAAACACCTAACATCGCGTTAGCGCCCAATTTCGATTTTGTTTTTGTTCCGTCAAGTGCAATTAATTTTTTATCAATAGCTACCTGATTAGAAGCATCCATGCCCATGATTTCTTTTGCAATAACGGTATTAACATTGGCAACAGCTTTTAACACGCCTTTACCTAAGTAACGGCCTTTGTCTCCATCGCGCAACTCAATGGCTTCGTTTTCTCCGGTTGATGCTCCTGATGGAACAGCAGCACGTCCGATTGCACCACATTCGAGGGTTACTTCAACTTCAACCGTTGGATTACCACGTGAATCCAGAATTTCTCTACCAACTACTTTATCAATAAACATTTTGATATGGTTTAAAATTAAACTTAATGTGTATATCTATATATTCTAATTATCAGATTATTAATCTTTTTAAAATCAGCACAAAGGTAATAAAAGCTTCCAAAGAATGAATAAAACAACAGAATGCATGACTTTTTTTTTAAAACAACAATCAACAAGAAAGATTGTTAACCCCAAATTCAAAATTTCGCAAAATTCAGTTAAATGAATCCAATCAAACTCTATATCTTTCCAGAATATATGAAGCATCCATGAAAAAATCAATTATCTATACCTGCATTCTGGCACTTTGGGCAACATTTGGCACAGCTCAAAGTGCACTAAACTCCATTCAGCAAAAAATTACCGATTGGCAATCAACAACCGGATTAGCGAACGCAAGCATCGCCATTACCGTTTCCGATAATCAAACCAATGAAAAGCTAATCGAATCGAAACCTCAGCTTAGCCTGGTTCCGGCCTCCATCCTGAAAACAATAACAACCGCCACAGCACTGGAAGTTTTTGGTCCAGACTTTCGTTTCCAAACCACGCTCTCCTACTCCGGAGCAGTGCGCAATGATACACTATTTGGCGATCTGCAAATCATTGGAGGCGGCGATCCATCTTTGGGATCAAAATATTTCCCGGATAGTAACACATTCCTGAAAGAATGGATAAAAGCGTTGCAGGACAGTCACATCAAAGCAATAACCGGAAGCCTCATTCTGGATGCAACAATCTATGAATCGCAAATGATTCCGAATACCTGGATTTGGGAGGATATTGGTAACTACTATGGCGCCGGCGCTTCAGGAATCAGCATTTATGATAATCTGTACGAAATTCACCTGAAATCGGAAAGTGAGGCCGATAAACCAACCCAAATCATTCGAATTGTCCCTGAAATTCCGAATCTGGAATTGACAAATGAAGTGCTTTCGTCTGATTTAAATAGCGATCAGGCCTATGTATTTGGAAGTCCAGAGGAGAATCGAAGAGTAATTCGTGGCACCATTCCTAAAAACCGATCTGACTTTGTCGTTAAAGCTTCTGTTCCAAATCCGGCAGTACTTTTAGCCAACGAATTCAGCAAAAAACTCTCCGAAAACGGAATTTCAGTTTCAGGAGCAACTAAATACGAAAAGATAAAACCCGGATCATCGACCAAACTATCTGTCATACAATCACCTCCGCTTCGGGATATGATCAAGGTTACCAACTACGAAAGCGTGAACCTGTTTGCCGAACATTTTCTGAAGCATCTGGCCTTTCAGAAAAGCGGATTCGGGACTACTAAAGACGGATGTAAATTCGTAATGCAATTCTGGAAAGACAAAGGATTGGACATGAACGGATTTTTCATGAACGACGGCAGTGGTTTGTCGCGATTCAATGCCATTACAGCCAGCCAAATCGTTTCGGTACTAAATTACATGAAAACCAAGAGCGCTTATTCTGAAGATTTTTATCAGTCGCTGCCTGTTGCGGGAGATGGAACACTTTCAAAATTTAGTCAGCAAGATTTCCCGAATGAATGCCTTCGCGCAAAAAGTGGCTCAATGACCCGGGTTCGTAGCTATGCCGGGTATTTAACCGCAATTTCAGGACGGCAATTTTCGTTTGCCATTATGCTGAATAATTTCTCGTTCAGTCGGAAAGAAGCTTCAAAAAAAATAGAGGAATTGCTGGTTGAATTGAGAAAATTGTAAAAATAAACCACACAGTCACATAGGCCACATAGAATTTTAAGTCTTCAAAATTACATCTAATGTGTTCTATGTGCCTATGTGGTTGAAAATGAAAAGAGCTCCGTTTTTCAACAGAGCTCTCTCACATATAGGGACAACCTTAATTATACAATACTTTTCATCGCGGTCATTTCGGCGCGCAATTCTTCGCCAATGATTTCAACATCGTGGTAACGAATAATTTCGTTTACACTGATCAGTTGTTTGTTGTCAACACCATTACCTTTGCCGGCTCCGTATGGTTTTCCAATCACGTCGGTGTCGATTTTCGACATGAAGTCGGCCAACAGCGGCTTGCAGGCATGATCGAATAAATAACAACCATATTCGGCAGTATCAGAAATTACACGGTTCATTTCGAACAGTTTTTTGCGTGCAATTGTATTTGCGATAAGCGGAGTTTCGTGCAGTGATTCGTAATAAGCAGATTCTTCCTTAATACCAGCTTCTGTCATGGTTTCGAAAGCCAACTCAACGCCTGATTTTACGAAAGCAATCATCAGCACACCATTGTCGAAGTATTCCTGTTCGCTGATTTCCATGGTTCCGGCAGGAGTTTTTTCGAAAGCTGTTTCGCCAGTTTCTGCTCTCCAGGTCAACAGGTTTTTATCGTCGTTCGCCCAGTCTTCCATCATAGTTTTCGAGAAATGACCCGACATGATATCGTCCATGTGTTTCTGGAACAACGGGCGCATAATACGTTTCAATTCTTCGGAAAGTTCAAAAGCTTTAATTTTTGCTGGATTCGATAAGCGATCCATCATGTTGGTGATACCTCCGTGTTTCAAAGCTTCGGTAATTACTTCCCAACCGTACTGAACCAATTTTGAAGCATAACCTGCATCAATTCCCTTTTCAACCATCTTGTTGAACGACAGGATTGAACCCGTTTGCAACAAACCACAAAGAATGGTTTGCTCGCCCATCAAATCCGATTTTACTTCGGCAACAAACGATGAACTCAAAACGCCTGCTTTGTGACCACCAGTAGCAGCAGCATATGCTTTCGCAATTTCGAAACCATCTTTATTCGGGTCGTTTTCAGGATGAACCGCAATTAAGGTAGGCACACCGAAACCGCGTTTGTACTCTTCGCGAACTTCAGAACCCGGTGATTTTGGGGCAACCATAATTACGGTAATGTCTTTGCGGATCTGCATTCCTTCTTCAACGATATTGAAACCGTGTGAATAAGAAAGCGTTGCTCCTTTTTTGATTAAGGGCATCACAGCATTAATTACGCCAGTGTGTTGTTTATCCGGAGTGAGGTTGATTACCAAATCAGCAGTCGGGATCATTTCTTCATAAGTCCCAACCTTGAAACCGTTTGAAGTTGCGTTTTTATATGACTGACGTTGCTCTTTAATTGCTTCTGCCCGTAAAGTATACGAAACATCCAGACCTGAATCGCGCATGTTCAAACCCTGATTTAAACCCTGAGCGCCGCAACCGATGATTACGATTTTTTTGCCTTCCAGCTTTTTAACGCCATCAGCAAACTCCGAACTGTCCATAAATTCGCAGGTTCCAAGCTGTTCTAACTGAAGACGCAACGGAAGTGTGTTGAAATAATTTGCCATTTTTTATGATTTTAGTGTGTATGTAAATTCAATCTGAATATTGATGATACAAAGCAATACAATATTCGTTAAAATGCTGTGTAAAAATTAATGTATTTTAGGTACTTTTCAATGATTAGAAAATTAAATAAATCAAAATCACACAAATAAATATTAAATACCAACCAGTTACCATCCGAAATAGATTGGTATTTTTACCATTCACTTAAATGAATCAGAACGAAACTGAATTGGAGTGAAACCGGTTTCGCGTTTGAAGAATTTCGTAAAATACGACTGATCTTCAAAGTTCAACTGATTAGCAATTTCAGAAACGCTCAGATTCGTATGAACCAACAAACGTTTTATTTCAAGCAATTGTTTGGCTTTTATGATTTGGGAAGAAGTCTTGCCTGTCAGCAATTTTACGGTTTGGGTCAAATGATTCGGAGTTACGCCAATCATTCCCGAATAATCGCTCATTGAAAGATTCTTCTGATGATTTTCTTCAACAAGGTGAAAGAACCGTTTAACCAGAATTTGTCCTTTCCCTTTATTCAACAGATTTTCAGTTACCTGGTAGCGAGCTGCGCAGGTAGTCAGTATGAGATCAAGAATGGAGCGCAGCATCTCAGTATTTGATTCTTCAGCATCACGAATTTCAGCAATACCTTGCCTGAACAAACTTTCGAGAAAACGAATATCACTCTCATTTTCGAGCAACAATGGTGGATTATCCTGATGAATGGTGTAAAAAAATGGAAATTCAATCAGGGTGTTTTGATTGCTTCGGTTGAGCAGGTAAAAATCGGCAGTAAAGATAAAAATGAAGCCTTCGATATCGTTTGAGAGTTCGAGTTTGTGCGCCTGTCCGGGTGACATGAAGAAAACGCAGGGCGGCTTAATTTCATATTTATTCGTATCAATCACGTGGAACCCAGAGCCCTTCAACAGATACAATACCTCGAAGAAATCGTGCCGGTGTGGGTATTTTACGCTAAAATGCCGGTTGGCATCGAACACTTCAACTTGGAACTGTTGACTTTTTCGTTCAGGAGAACTGAAATTGTGCAGACTATAAACCGGCAACTGTTCGGCAGGATTCTTCATAAAAGTACTTTCGCATTGCATACGAAAGTACGAACAAATTGGTTAAAATGCCACGCCGATTCTATAAATGCTGGCCTACATACACTGAAGATTTTTCCCAGGGGACAAAATCACCGTCAAAGGTCAGTCTGCCAGAACTCATTCCTGTCAATGTCGCTGTTCCTCTTCCTGAGGCAGAAATATTAATAAACAAGTCGTAAATACCAATCGTAGTCATCACATTCATCCTTAAGGTAAATGCCTTGTGCTTTTCATCCTCAGTTAATTCCCACTTATTAATATTGCCTTTGGCAGTAACTCCACCAACTCCATTTGGACCTATTCTGAAATTCGACCCAATTTGAATAGTAGCTTCTGTTGAATCGACAGCGACAAAGTTAATCGTGGAATTTACGAGGACTCGGTTACCATACCGGTCTTGTAAATAATTGGCCTGTAACACGAAATCCTTATTCTCCAGCATTGTTTTGGTCTGCTGAAAATCTTTTTCAAGATCAGCGTTCCGCTTTTCCTTTTTAGTTAGAGCAGCGTTTTCATCATTTCCCTGAGCAAATAAGATACTTGTTGAAACGATGAGTGCAAAAAATACAACAAATCTTTTCATGGCGTTATCCTTTCTTTTTCTTTTATCTATTCATTCACAAGATTCATTCCGAAGTGCTGAAAAACAAGACCTCATTTTTATTCGTTAGCAAAATTTAACGATTGAAATATTCGACTTCGCGAAATATGATTTGAATATCTGAATTTTCATCTGTCAATAATCTGTTTTTTGAATCACTGAAGCGCAAACAAAAATGCCTAAAGTTCCCGACAAAGATTTGTCTTTCAATTTTAGGCACTCCGAACTATCTTCTAATCCACCTGTTCGAGCATGGCATCGCGTTCTTGCAGGAATACCGAAAGCCTTTCGATGGTACTACGGGTAATGGCAACCCTTCCGGAGCGTATAAATTGGGTGACTCCAAAAGCATTCAATTCGTCAAACAACTTTTGAGTTTCATTCGAATGACCGGTTTTTTCGATTACCACATATTCGCGGGTAACTTCAAGGATTCGCGCTCCCGAATTACGTACAATCTTCTCCACTTCATCCGAATCGAACAAAAATTCAGTCGAAACTTTATACAGGGCAATTTCCTGATAAATCATTTCATCGTTCGTATTGGCAAAAACTTTCAGAACATCAACTATTTTCTCCAGTTGCCCAACAACTTTTTCAACCCTGTCCGCAGTTTCGCGAATCACAATGGTGAATTTAAAAACTCCGGCAATAGCCGATTCCGAAACCGTTAAACTGTCGATATTGATTTTCCGTCGTGTAAAAACAATGGTTATCCTACTTAATAATCCAATATGGTCTTCCGAAAAAACGGTTATGATATATTCTTGTTTCATGTCAGTATTGATTTAAGGTTCGAGTAAAATATCTGAGATTGAAGCTCCGGTCGGAATCATTGGAAAAACATTATCTTCCTGTTCAACAACCACTTCAAGTACATATGGACCATTATGATCGAGCATTTCCTGAATAGCACCTTCCAACTGATCGCGTGAAGTTACTTTCTGTGATGCTAATCCGTAAGCTTTGGCAATTCCAACAAAATCAGGGTTTTTCATTTCAGTAAACGAATACCGCTTTTCGAAGAACAATTGCTGCCACTGACGAACCATACCTAAAAAATTATTATTCAGGATGATGATTTTAACGTCCAAATTATATTGCGAAATCGTTCCCAATTCCTGAATGGTCATCTGAAACCCTCCATCGCCCGACATCGAAAATACGGTACGATCAGGACGGCCAATTTTAGCGCCCATTGCAGCAGGTAAACCATAACCCATCGTACCAAGTCCTCCGGAAGTGACATTACTTCTGGATTGGGTAAATTTAAAATAACGTGAGGCAATCATTTGTTGCTGACCAACATCGGTAACCAGAATTGCATCGTTATTTGTTTTTTCTGAAGCAATGCGCACCACTTCACCCATGGTAAGTCCAACCTTTTTCGGATGAATGTCGTGCGAAATCACCTTATCGTATTCAATTTTATCACAAGCCCTAAATTCATTGAGCCATTCCTGATGCGAGTTTGAATTTACATTATCAATCAGCATCCGGAGTGATTTTTTTGCATTTCCTAAAACCGGAGCATCGGCATGTATAATTTTATTGATTTCTGCAGGATCGACTTCAAGATGTACAATTTTAGCCTGACGGGCATATGCCGCCACTTTCCCGGTTACCCGGTCGTCGAAACGCATTCCAATGGCAATAACCACATCAGCTTCGTTGGTTTTGATATTCGGGCCATAATTGCCATGCATTCCAAGCATTCCAACATTTAGTGGATGATCGCTCGGAAGTGCTGAAAGTCCCAGTAAAGTCCAGGCTGCCGGTATTCCGGTTTTTTCAACAAACTCTTTCAATTCAGCTTCGGCACCTCCCAAAACAACACCATGACCAAACAAAACAATTGGTTTTTTTGCTTCGTTAATAATATCGGCGGCAGCTTTTACCTGAAACGGATCAACAGGATATTCAGGTAGATAGCTTCTGATTTTAGTGCATTTTTTATACTCAAAATCGATCTGAGCAAACTGAGCATCTTTCGCAATATCAATCAATACTGGGCCCGGACGGCCAGTAAGGGCAATGTGAAAGGCCTTGGCAATTGCGTCAGGAATCTCTTCAGCGTGGGTAACCTGATAATTCCATTTGGTCACCGGTAACGAAATACCCACCACGTCTGATTCCTGAAAAGCATCGGTTCCGAGCAATGGTGATGCAACCTGACCTGTGATACAAACCAATGGAATTGAATCGATCAGTGCATCGGCCAAACCGGTTATCAGGTTAGTTGCCCCTGGACCCGAAGTTGCAAAGCAAACACCGACTTTCCCGGTTACTTTTGCATAACCTTCGGCAGCATGAATTGCTCCCTGTTCGTGCCGGGTGAGGTAGTGAGTTACTTCCTGGTCGTAATCGTACAGTGCATCATAAATGGGCATGATTGCACCTCCCGGATACCCAAAAATAGTATCAACCCCTTCCTCCAAAAGAGATTTTATAACGGCTTCGGAGCCGCTTATTCGCTGTGTTGCCATTGTATTTTAATTTTTATTTGTTTTCATTTTTTAAGTTTGAAGTGCCTGGAGTAAAACTCCACGAGTGATCTTCGTTTTTACAACTTTAGTGCACTTTAGACACTCTAGTTAATTTTAGACACTTTTTTATTCAATCAACCTGATCGCTCCCCGATCGGCTGAGGAAACCATGCTGGCATAGGCTTTCAACGCCTTACTCACCATACGGTCGCGTGGAGCTGGCAGATATGCCATATTGCCTTTGGCGACTTCCTGTTCTCTGCGAGCAGCCAATTCTTCATCACTTAGCAGAACATCTATCTTGCGTGTCAGGATATCGATTTCGATTAAGTCGCCATCCTGAATCAAAGCAATTTCACCGCCAGCGGCTGCTTCCGGAGAAACATGCCCAATCGACAATCCCGATGTTCCGCCTGAAAAACGTCCGTCGGTAATTAACGCACAAGCTTTGCCAAGGTTCATTGATTTGATGTACGAAGTTGGATACAACATTTCCTGCATTCCCGGACCGCCCTTCGGTCCTTCATAAATGATGACTACAACATCTCCGGCCTGGACTTTGTCGCCAAGAATTCCGTTGCAGGCATCGTCCTGCGATTGGAATACCTTGGCAGTTCCTTTAAAATGATATACTGAAGGATCAACACCTGCTGTTTTAACGATACAGCCATTCCGGGCAATATTGCCGTACAGAACAGCCAAACCACCATCTTTGTTGTAGGCATGCTCGTAATCGCGGATACAACCGTTGGCACGGTCGGTATCCAATTCTTTAAAATAATTTTCCTGCGATCCCATAACCAGATTACGACCTCCTCCTGGAGCTGATTTATATCTCCGGAAAGCATCTTCGATCGCTGTTGGAGCCATCACATCGTATTTGGCAATTGCTTCGCCCAACGTATTTCCATCGGCACGGGGAACTGAAGTATCGAGCATACCAGCACGTGAAAGCTCAGCTAAAATACCAAGGATTCCACCGGCACGGTTTACATCTTCCATGTGGTAATTTCCACTTGGAGCAACCTTGCAGAGATTTGGGGTAACGCGCGATAATTCGTCAATGTCTTTCATTGTAAAATCGACTTCACCTTCTGACGCAATAGCCAAAATATGCAATACCGTATTGGTTGAACCACCCATTGCAATATCCAGTTTCATCGCATTCTGGAAAGCAGCTTTTGTGGCAATATTTCGTGGCAAAACCTTTTCATTGCCATCTTTGTAATATTCATAAGTCATATCAACAATCCGATTAGCAGCCTCATCGAACAGACGCTTACGATTTGCGTGTGTTGCCAGAATAGAACCGTTTCCCGGAAGAGCCAATCCAAGCGCTTCGGCCAGACAATTCATAGAGTTCGCGGTAAACATTCCTGAACAAGAACCGCAGGTTGGACAAGCATCGCGTTCAACTTTTGAAATTTGCGCATCGGAAACTGAGTTATCAGCGGCCATCACCATGGCATCAACTAAATCGTACATTTTACCATCAATCTTACCAGCTTCCATAGGACCACCAGATACAAAGATGACAGGGATATTGAGACGCATGGCAGCCATCATCATTCCGGGTGTAATTTTATCGCAGTTTGAAATGCAAACCATCGCATCGGCACGATGAGCATTGCACATAAATTCAACGCTATCGGCTATTACATCACGTGATGGCAACGAATACAACATTCCGTCGTGTCCCATGGCAATTCCATCGTCAATGGCAATGGTGTTGAATTCTGCCGCGAAACAACCTTTTTTCTCGATGATTCCTTTGATATACTGACCAACTTCATGAAGATGAGCATGTCCGGGAACAAATTGTGTAAACGAATTGACGATCGCAATTACAGGCCGTCCAAAATGTTCTTCCTTCATTCCATTTGCTCTCCAGAGGCTTCTTGCTCCAGCCATACGCCGTCCTTCGGTCGTTGTAGCTGATCTCAATCGATTTTGCATATAGTTTAATCTTAAATTATTATCCTAAAAAAAAGCCCTTCTCATCAAATGAGAAAGGCTTTCAAGTTTTTAGCTTACATTATACCATTCTCATTCAGCACGAAGGAGGACCACCACGCTGATAATGACTAGAGATATAATGCTGATATTTTTCATTACTGTTGTCGTTTAATGTTGGCAAATGTAGAAATTAATTTGAACAACCAAAATAAATTTGAAAGTAAAATACTTGTTTGTCTGAAAAACTAAAAGAAAACGTTACGATTTTAAACAATTAAATTGCTAAAAAGTTGTTTTTTCAAACGATTATGAATTTTAGTTTTCTCATTTCACCATTACTTTTCGACTTTCTGTCCTATTTCCATACACCATCCGAAGTACATATTGCCCCGACCGGAATCCTTTCACATCAATCTGAAACCCATTCGAGACCTCAGAATCGTCATGAAGTTCAGAATAGTAAACCTGACCATTGACGCCAACCAATTCAATGACATACATTCCGCAGGGTGCATTCTGAAACGAAACATTCAACATGTCGCTCGCCGGATTAGGAAAAACCTGAAGGCCATCCCTTTTCATCTCAAATTCTTTGACATCAACCGTGATCTGAGTCGAAGCATCGTATTGATCCGGAGTTTCTTCTACCAGACTAACATTGTCGGTTGCAATGCTGTAAAATTTGTAAGTTGAACCAACATTGCCTATAAATTCAGCCGATTTCAGTGTCGTATTCAATTTCCACGGACGAAGCGCGGTATCGTTTTCCATCACATAAACAGAATACATGGCTATTCCGGAGCCATTATCGCTACCCGTCCACGACAGCGGAAACTTGCTGTCGATTGTAGCGCTGAGTGGATAAATCTGACTTTGCGGTTTGTCCAAATCGAGTGTATTCACAAACTCATTGGTTACTATGGGTTTGTTGGCATCAAATACAATCGATGCTTTGTTCTTGAGCACGGCATTTGTTCCCAATTCCTTTTTCAGGCCAACCGAAAAGCTAACAAAGCCTTCACCAGCATGATTGGTGTTGTTAGGAGGAAGGAATCCAACAAACGGATCTTCCTCAATATCCAGGGTGCTTGGATTTAATGACAGAAATTCCCATTTAATTGCTCCTGAAATGGTATCCAGTTTTCCGGAGACCCGGGCAATCAAATTCATTTTTGGTTTCAGGTCAACATCCATCGAAAACTGCCTCAGTTTTTTGCCATTTGGTGCAAGGATCGTATCGCCAAAACCAAACGATCCGAAACCAAACTCTTTCAGGTCAAATTTCTTCAGATCAAGCGTATCCGCAACTGTAACGATATGCGCCGGTGCTGTTGCTGTACTTTTATTTTCGAACAAAATGGTGTAAGGCATGGTATTGTTTTTCTGAACCCAATGCTGATCGCCAAATCCGGCAGGCCCGATCATTTCGTTGGGGTCGAAAGACGAAACGGCATTAACGCCCATCTTATTTTTATATAAAGGATCGTATAGCTCATGGCATTCCTTGTTTTTCTGATAACCGTCATACATCGATTTGACTAACATTCCTCCTTTTAGAATTGCTTCTGCTCCTGTAAAACTTGCCCCGCAGCTAATAACACACGACGATAATCCATACACATGATCCCAGAATGTTTTAGGCTTATCGGGTTTCGGGCTAACAGCATCCCATGGATTCCAGGCATAAGTTAAAACATCGTAGGCACAACCAACAGGCAATACCATGCCTATAAGGTCGGCTGCCCCTGAAGAAGCCGCATCCATTGCTGCTGTGGCAACACAGGCATTCAGTTTTGTTTTCAGATCGGGCCAGTCATCGGTTGCCGAACTTGCGCTCTTTGTCGAGGTTTGTTCTGTTCTGTAAAATGGGGCGTTCATCCAACTTTCAATGTTAAAACTCCCCGGACTTTTTATCCTGATATGAACATTCTCAGAACTTTTAGCTGTAATCATTGGAACTATTAACGAATAAATCCGGGCATCTTTTCCAGTTCCATAGTAGTCTTTCCAGATAAAATAGTCTTTGGTCCGCGCAGATACGATGGCTGGAAATTTCGTTTTGATGTATGCATTGGCCTCTATCCTGAAATCAATCAATTCGACTTCAGTTTCCGGATAATTCTGGATGGCAATATTTAACGGCACTCCCAGCGCATCAACATTACCATTATTTCCGTAGTTAATAGTGTACGATTGCCACCTGTTAAACAATATTGCACCCCTACCCGATACGCTAACCCATGGAGCTGGAAGTTCAGCCTTAACAATTGAAAAACCTTCTTTCAGGATTTGCTCTGCCCCATTTTGTTTTACGACCACATCCCATTTCCCAATTGTTTTTCCATTCAGGTTAAAATACGCCACAAGCACACCTTTGGCCGTACCTACCAGTTTTTCTCCTAAAATATCAGGTTCGCCCAACTTGCGCAAGGAAACAGTAGTTCCTTCAACAACCAAACCTCCACCGAAAACCGAGATTGTGGCATATCCGCCATTTCCGGCCTGAAGTGGTTCGACCCGGTCAAGCCCAACGATAGTTGCTTTTTTAATGATTGCCGTTTTACTGTTGGGATTCATTGCTTCGAGCGAAATACTGTACTCCCCTGCTTTGGGATAACTATAAACCGGGTTTCCCTTGTCGGAAACGGTTCCATCGCCAAAACTCCATTTGTAGGTCTTTCCGTTTTCGGTCTTATTGGTCAGCGAAACCTGATTCATGCTCTGGTACATATCAAATTCGGGGATCGGAGGATTAAAATCGGAGGTCTTTAAAATACCCAGGTACAACGGAACGGCATCATTCCCATTTCCGGAGATGTCTTTAAAAGTATCGTCAAAATTCAGGAAAAGCTTTAATCCCGATTCATTACCGGTAAAGGTTTTTACCTGATTTTTCAGAAGTTCGTCCTGCGAAAGCGCTTTATTCCACAGCCTGATGTTATCGACCTGGTATTTGGTGGTTCCATAAAATGCGCTTCTCGACCCAATCATCAGCAGTCCATTTCCCTGAATGATTTTACCGGTCACGGTTTGCTGAACGCTTAAAAGCCCGTCGACATAAGTTTTAAAATTATTCAATCCGGATTTGGCATTGTAGGTAAATGCAACATGGTGCCATAGTGTATCAGCAATACTACAGTCTCCCCAGTTAACAAAATCGCCCTTGTCGGTTTCCAATCCCGAGTTAACACAGAATTTTCCATTGGTTTTCCTGAAGCCTAATTGATAGCCATTGGGTGCATAATCGTAAGCATCAGCTCCGTTCACCTTAGCCAAAACATTCACCTCGTGCAGCGATGCCGGATCAAATTTCACCCAGGCTTCGGCTGTCATAGCCGAATCAAAATCAAGAGACGGGGAGGATGGGACAACGACCAGTTCAACCTTTTGCGGAGTCATAACCGTTTCAATTGCCAATGCTTTGTTTTTTGTTCCAGGCGAAGGTTGATCCACAATCGATTTGTAAAAAATATCCGCATCGCTACCATACCACCATTTGGCTTCCGAGATCCAATGTTTACCCCCGTTCGAATCAATCGCCAAATCAGATTTGATGTAAGAAACGTTTCGATTCAGGAATGGAGCAGCTACGATTGCTTGAGAAAAAGATTTCCCTCCATCAATCGATTTTGTTGAAAACATGGATTGTCCTGAAATATAGACAGTCGAACCCGTTGCATCATTGGAATCCATTACCAAACCAGGATACCAGGTACTTTCAACATTGCTGAATCCATCAGGAAGTACACTTTTTGATGTTGAGAAGGTTTCGCCATTATTTGATGATTGAAGAAAGAAAATTTTCCCGCCGGTGCTTTGATAGGCCATGTAAACATGCCCGTTTTTGGCAACAATTGTTTCCATGGCCGCCTGTAATCCATTTCCCGCTAAAATTGCATTATTGATGTCCTTGGCCTTTTCGAAGGTAAGTCCGTTATTGGTTGAACGGGCATAAAGGGTTGTCCACTCAATCTTTTCGTTGTAGCCCACAAAAATCACATGAATGTTATTTCCTGATTTGGCAATCTTTGGGGCATAGTGCCCATCGAAATAGCACCGGCATTTTTCGCGCACAACCGTGGATGATTCATTGAAGGTTGTTGATATTTTTTGAGTGGTAAATGTTTGTCCATTATCGTTCGAGATGGAAACGAAGACCTTACCGATGTTTAATCCGTAGTAATAATAAATGTATTCCGAAACGACAATCATCTGGGAACCATCGTACCAGAAATCGGTAAACTCGTTGGGTTCTTCAGCTATTAACGTATCGGTAAACGTGTCGCCTCCATTCATGGAAGTTAACGCACGCAACCCTGGTTTTGCTCCTGATCCCAAATAAGCCACAGCAACTTTTCCATTAGCGGATTTTATGTGGCATCCATATATTTTGCGGTAACCTCCATCTGTTGAAATTAATTCTTTAACCGCGCTAAACGAACTTCCTCCATTGGTTGAATGAAGGTAATAGATTCGCCCGGTTCCATTTCCGTAATAATCGTAGTCGCAGAAAGCGATGTGGACATTATTTCCATCGACAGCAAGTTTCCTTGACTTGGGTTGTCGGGCATATTCACCGTCTTTAAGTTTGGCCAGCAGCTTAGGCGTTTCCCATGTTTTTCCGAGGTCGAGCGACCGGCAATAGTAGAATGGGTTCTCAACGCCATATTTATTCTCCATCCAAACTACATGGATTGTATTTCCCTGAATAATCATTTCCGGCACAACATCATCGACTGCCTCAGCGTTTACAGACATCGATAAATTAGTTAGGTAATTTGACATTTTGGGATTATTCGCAATCGACTGGAATCCTAACAGAAATATAGCCAATAAAAGGCTATAAAACTTCTCGCAATTACAAAAAGAACATCCTGATTTTTTCATACGGTTAAGATTTTGGTTTTCTGTATAAAAGGTACAAAAAAAAAGATCAATAACCTACCAGTAAGACATATAACATGATACTTCTACACATGTTATTCAAACAAACTCACCAAAGGCTTGGAACGTCTTTTGGAAAATGGTTTCGAAAAAACATGTAACGTGATCAAAGATCAAACGATTATTAAGTTTCTGTTTCAGAACCATATCAGAAAAAAGGGAATATATAGTATCATGTTAACAAACTTTTGAACCAATATTATACCAGACTTGCTTCGGCAACCCTTCGCTAAAGTGATCATTAAAAATGGATTACTCTCCGAGCAGCCCGCCGGACAATATTAAATAGAGATGACACTAGTCCATTGCAATATTCATTCAGAAAAATTGATTTTTAACTCAACAACTAATGCACCAACTAATGTATTGAAGCATTGAAGGTTGTAATGAGTTTTCATGAATAACCTATTCTCTATCTTTTAACGGCAGGGTAAAATAAAAAGTTGATCCTACTTGTGGTTCTGATTCGAGCCAAATTTCTCCGTCCATCAGTTCAATCAGATTTTTAGTAATTGCCAATCCAAGGCCATTACCACCATACTGCCTCGAATTTGAAGCTTCAACCTGGCTAAAGCGATCGAAAATTTTCGCATGAAAATCAGCAGAAATACCAATTCCAGTATCTTTTATTTCAAATTGTAGCATCTTTCCTTTCTGCTTGTACTCCAATTGCACAAATCCTTCGTTCGTAAACTTAAGTGCATTACTCAAGAGGTTATTTAATATCTGATTTAATCTTTCAGGATCGGCCATAATATGAACAGGCTCCAATTCCATATCATATTTAATCCGGAAATCAATTCCTTTTTCTTCAAATCTACATCTATAATTCCTACCGATCTCAGTAACTATTTTCAGAACAGGAACTTCACGTGTACGAATATGTACCATTCCCGATTCCATCTTCGAAATATCCATGATGTCACTGATGATACTTAAAAGGCTATTTCCGTTACTGATTATATGCCCGATAAACTCTTCTTTCTCTTCAATTTCAAAATGTGAATCGGCAAGCAATTCAGAGAATCCAATTATACTATTTAGAGGCGTTCGTATTTCGTGTGACATATTGGCCAAAAATGCCGATTTAAGCCGGTCGCTTTCTTCTGCCTTATTTTTAGCTACAATTAAATCAGCCTCCATTTGCTTACGTAAACTTATATCTTCTTTAATGGCAACATAATTTATAATTTCATCATACTCATTCTTTATGGATGTCATTGTAATCCACTCCCAAAAGAATTCGCCATTTTTTTTCCGGTTTAATAATTCACCACGCCATACTTCGCCAGAACTAATTGTATTCCACATTTGTACATAAACTTCATTGGGAGTATGTCCTGATTTTAGAATTCGTGGATTTTGTCCAATCACTTCTTCTGCCGTATATCCGGTAATTTCCGTGAATTTAGGATTTACATATTCAATATCTCCGTTCACATCAGTTATAACAATGCTTGAAGGGCTTTGCTCAATGCTCATGCTAAGTTTTTGAATCTTCTCTTCCGCATTTTTAATTTCAGTAATGTCCCTGCCAATACCCACTAAGCCTGAAGAATTTCCATTATTATCAAAAATCGGGATCTTCGAGGTAAGCAACCATTTTTTTCGTCCATCAGAATCACAAAAAGCTTCCTGATGATTTAACACAGCCTCACCTCTTTGAATTACCTTTAAATCATCTAAATGACCTCGAAGTCCAATCTCATCGGGATAAAGTTCCAAATCAGTTTTGCCGATTGCTTCTTCCTCCATTTCAAGACCAATAACCTTAAGATCTGCCGGATTGGCAATTACCTTTCGGCAATACTTGTCTTTTACATAGATGGTATCCGGCAAATTATCGATTAAGGTTCTAAGCAACTTTCGCTCTTCAAGAACCTGTTTTTCTGCACTCTTTTTTTCTGTGATATCGATAACTGAGATTATTCCAGCGGGTCGCCCCATATAACTGATACTACTACCTGACAAATAAGCCCATCTTTCAGCTCCGTCCTTAGTAAGTATCTTAAACTCGTATGATCGAGGGTTTCCACCACTACCTAATTGTCTTTCCTGACCATTTTTAAAAACTAAAGCCCGATATTCAGGAGCAACAACCTCCCAGTATTTTTTTTTGTAAAGCTCATCCAACGATAATCCAGTCATCTTTTCGGCAGCAGGATTCACATACACCCAGTAATCATTCTGGTAAATACCAATAACTACCGGAGACGAATCTGCCAGATTTCTGAATTTATCTTCGCTTTCCTTGAGAGCTTGTTCTGTTTGTTTCCGATCATTGATATTGCGGGCTTGCTGAATGTTTTGATAAGCAAGTTGAGACATCTGTTGCGCCACGGTGTGTAACATTTCTGCCACCAGTCTAAACCGCTCCTCCGACATAGGGGTTACTTCAGAAAATGCCCGTAAAACATCCTTTTCATCTGCTCCGATCTCCCGGGCATATAACCTAATTTTTTCAACATCCTGAGTTTGATCCCTTACCTGACCAATCAACCAATTTGCAATATGTACGCCATCTATTGTTATACTCGATCCGGCATCCCATAAACCTCCGCTAAGACATGGCTGAATGATTGGACCATCAGCATTCGGAACGCCTAAGACAGAATCGGAATAAATACAGTGTTCCAATCCTTTTTTTGTCTTTCGAATGATATCATTGCAAAGTCTGCAAAAGTTACTTGGATTTGTAATAGGACTACCATCGGGATTTGTAATAATGGAAGCCACCCCCATGGCCTGGGCAAACTGATCCTGAAGTTTTTGAATTTCTTTGAGATCGAATAAATCTGAAAAATTAATATCATTATCTGAATTTGCTGGTTTAGTTAACGAAACAATTCGTTTCCCCAACAATTCTTCTTTCTGCTTTCGTTGCTTAATCTCTTCCTCAAGTTGCTCATTAATATACTCTAACTCTATTTTTTTACACAACAACTGAATCCTCATTCCTTCCAAACGCAGATGATTCCTTAACCTTGCCAAAACTTCTTCCTTCCGAAATGGTTTTGAGATGAAATCGACCCCTCCGACCTGGAATCCAGTTAAAATAGATTGTTCGTCATTAAATGCACTAATAAAAATTACGGGAATATCCTGAGTTTGGGGATCTGCTTTTAGTTGTCTGCAAAGTTCAAAACCATCCAGGTCAGGAATTCTGACGTCAAGCAAAATAATTGAAATTGATTTCGATCTTACAATATCCAAGGCCTCCAGACCCGAAGATGATAATATCACGGAATACCCCTCTGCACTGACAATTGCATATAATAGCTGAAGATTCGCAGAAATATCATCAACGATTAACACATTTATCCCATCCCTTCTTTGATCAAAATCATTCAAAGAAATCATACTTTTTGTTTTTTATGCTCAGATAAAACAAAACCTGAGCGATATGATATCAATTTTCTATCCCAATAATATTTGTTTCATTTTTCATTCTGCCTTAAAAGTATAAAAATCAAACTATTTGAGTGAATTAATCTATGAAATTTTCATAATAATCCGCAAATTCATAAAACATCTTTCCAAACCATCTTCTTCTAAAATTTCAGAAAACTTTTCAAACCGATTGAAACGCTATCTTCAAATTTTCCCAATCATGAAAATGGCCGGCCTTTTTTGGATATCCGGAATGTGAGTTTTCCAATAAGCAATCGGTTTACTTAGGATGAATTCGGTATCAAGCGTGATGTCGGCAGCAATGCATAACATCGTTTGCGGATCGCAATTTTTCAGCAATTCATCGAGTAATTGTGCGTTTCGGTATGGAGTCTCAATAAAAATCTGGGTCTGACCTTCGGTTTGCATCCGTTTTTCAAGCATTTTAATTTGCAGCGATTTCTCCGGATTTTTTATGGGTAAGTAAC
Source organism: Prolixibacteraceae bacterium (assembly GCA_028683385.1). Taxonomy (GTDB): domain Bacteria; phylum Bacteroidota; class Bacteroidia; order Bacteroidales; family Prolixibacteraceae; genus Aquipluma. Next base: position 44,996 of record JAQUIJ010000001.1, read on the forward strand.
CGTTAAAAGCAAAATTCTGTCCGCTCATTCCTGAAGCCATCAGTGCCAATAATATTGATGAAGGTCCAACCAGCGGTACCACCTGAATATTTTTGGTGTGTGCAATTTTCACCACTTCGGCTCCCGGGTCGGCAACTCCAGGGCAACCAGCTTCCGAAATGATGCCAATGTCCAAACCTTCCTTGTTCGGTTCCAGGAAGCGACTGATTTCTTTTTTTTCAGTATGCTGATTCAGTTCAAAAAAGTTTAGGTCATCAATTACTATGGCCGGATTCACTTTTTTCAGGAAGCGACGGGCAGTGCGTATATTTTCGACAATGAATACCGGTATCGATGAAATCAGATGGGTTAAATCGGGCGGTAAAACCCGTTCGATACTCGTATCACCCAAAGTCGTTGGAATCAAATATAATTTTGCCATTTGTAATTTTTTTCAAAAATAGTTAAAAACCTTCGGTAGCCAGAGGGTAATACTTATTTTTGTGAACCAAATAAAGCTATTGATGAAACTTACCTTTTTAGGAACAGGAACATCGCAGGGAGTGCCCGTAGTTGCGTGCCAATGTCCGGTTTGTTTGTCAAACAATCCGAAAGACAAGCGATTACGTGCTTCGATTATGATTGAAACCGGGACACAATGTCTGGTAATTGACGCAGGACCTGATTTCAGACAACAAATGCTCACTCATCAGGTTCGTCATTTAAACGGCATTTTGCTCACCCACGAACACGTTGATCATATTTTTGGACTCGATGATATCCGTGCTTTTAACTGGGTACAAAAACAGCCAACCGATATTTATGCCGAAGAGCGCGTGCAGATTGCCATACGGCGTATCTTTGATTACGTGTTCGCCACTTTCCGATATCCCGGAATTCCACAAATGCACCTGCACTTGATTGAAAATAAACCTTTCCAGATAAATGATTTGGAAGTAATTCCGATTCGTGGCCTCCATTATAAATTACCCGTTTTTGGATTTCGTTTCGGAAAATTAGCATATGTAACGGATGTCAATCACCTCGAAGATGCTGAAATTGATAAACTGCGGGGATTAGATGTTTTGGTTTTGAATGCCTTGCGAAAGGAAGAACACATCTCACATTTCAGCCTTAGTCAAGCGTTGGATTTGATTGCAGAAGTAAAACCAGGAAAAGCTTACCTGACACACCTTTCACATCAAATGGGCTTTTACGATGAAGTGCAAAAAGAGCTTCCGGAAAATGTGTTTCTGTCGTATGACGGGTTGGAGATAGTCGTTTAAGCATGTCCGTTGACTGAAGTCAACGGCAAAGAATACCCTTATGTCATCAGTTGAGCCATATCCTTTGCCGTCAGTTTCAGCGTTCGACTGAGCTCACGCCGAAGTCTGACGGACATAGCTAACAAACAATCTTTGCCACTAAAACAATTGGCATTTCCTCAAAATCAATCATCGCATTGATCAGTCCAACTTTCTGAAAACCAGAAATATCTTCTTCCCTGATTTCTTTTTCTGAGATAATTCCCCTATCGAGTAGGAATTGGCGTTTGGTTCCTTTAAGCAAAGGAGTGGTTGGTGTAAACCAGGACTTTCCATCAAAAAAGAGCAAATTGGCCGCAAATGAATCGGTCGCAAAACCATTTTTGACAATGATAATATCGTCGCAATTTTCGCTCTGGGCAAATAATTGCTGAAGAATTTGCCGGTCGGTGTATTTCAAGTGGTAGTCAACACTTTCGTGACGAACCACTTTCAGGCTATGAATGGTTCTGAAAGTATAAGGTTCGATTTCAATATTCCCGACCGAACTACCATACAAAACCCGGACTTTAAAAACACCGGAAACACAGTTTTCGGGAACTACAATTGCCTTTGCCAAATCAATCTTTTCGACGTCTGGGAACAATTCGTTCATCGCACGATTCAATCTGGTTTGGTGATATTCCAGATTTTGAACGACACCATTTTTCAGTTTCAATGACTCAACTAATAGGGACATATACTTTCTGAATGATTTCGTTGTATTCAGTTTGGCAATCGCTTAAAAAGGTGATTCCTCCCCCACTCTTGAAAACCAACTCATGGCCTTCCTGTTCCAAATATCGGATTAAAACACAGCTATCCAGATTTTTTCCATCGAAAACACCAAAGACACCAGTGTAATATCCACGCGCACAATACTCTACCTGTTTGACGATCTCGACCGTTTTGGGTTTTGGAGCTCCGCAGATCGACCCGGCAGGCAACAATTTGGCCAAAATAGTTCCGATCGATTGCCGATAATTCTCAGGAAGTTTGCCGGAAATTTGTGAGCTCATCTGCAATAAATCGCCTCGATTAGTCTTGATCTTATCGATATACATCAACTTTTCAACCTCAACATTAGTAGCAACCATACTCAAATCATTCCTGATCAAATCAACAATCGTATGGTGCTCGGCCACTTCCTTTTCGTCATTCTGCAAAACTTTTTCTGCATGATCGAGGTTGGCATCAATGGTTCCTTTCATCGGGAATGAGGAAATAACCCCATCATTAATGCGCACAAATATCTCAGGAGAGAAACACACAAACTGATCTTTTAACCAGACTTTGTAAGGTGCCTCGCTTCGATGAAAAATTTCTTCCAGAGTAAGGTTTGTTTCTACCCAAGTGGGCATCGTTAAGTTGAGCAAATACGTGTCTCCATTGTGGATATGCTGCTGAACTTTGTTGAACGCTTGCTGATATTTCCCGAACTCAACGGGATGAATATTCCAGACAACTGACTGATCCTGACTTATTTCTGGATTAAAATTACTTTTTACAGGTGTTTCCCAAAGAATTTCAGAAACGTTATCCAGCCCAAAGATCAATGGCTTTTCAAAGTCAAAATCGATCACAAAAACGAACGGCTTGCCTTGTGCGCCCAGTTCGTTCATTTGGTTAATTGTATGTTGCTGAATTTCGTTCATAACGGAGTTCAAAGATATGAAAAAAGCAGGAAGACCGGAGTCCGAAGCCTGGAGATGGGATCGCGGCACACTGAGAGCGCTGTTCCCTGAACTGCGAAGCGAGAGTAATTGAGGAATGGTGGTTAATTCTTCAAATTGATTTAAAAAATCACTGAGATTTCGTATTTGTGTGTTATTTTTGAATCATGAGCATCGCAGAAAACATAGACCTCGTAAAAGCAAACCTACCGGCTCAGGTTCAGCTTATTGCTGTATCTAAAACCAAGCCGGTTGAAATGCTTGTAGAAGCATACCGCCATGGACAACGGGCCTTTGGAGAAAACAAGGTTCAGGAGTTGTCCGGAAAATTTGAAAAGCTTCCGAAAGACATTGAATGGCATTTTATCGGCCATATGCAAACCAACAAAGTGAAATACATTGCCCCGTTTATCCATTTGATTCACGGCGTTGATTCGTTTAAACTGCTTAAAACCATCAATACTGAAGCAAAAAAAATAGACCGGATCATTCCCTGCCTGCTTCAGTTCCACATTGCTGAAGAAGAAACAAAATTTGGGTTCTCCTTGGCTGAGGTTGAAGAAATGCTGAAATCTGATGAATTTAAACTTCTGGAAAACGTAAAAATTTCAGGAGTAATGGGAATGGCAACTTATACCGACGATGAAAATCAAATCCGCAAAGAATTTGCATGCCTGAAAACCTATTTCGATAAGCTAAAGTCGGACTATTTTGCCAACGAACCCAAATTCAAGGAAATTTCGATGGGAATGTCGGGCGATTACCGGATTGCTGTCGAAGAAGGAAGTACGATGGTTCGGATCGGGAGTACAATTTTTGGCGAAAGGAATTACAATTCCGAAACCTTATGAATCAATTGATTGTTATTTGGTCAACACACCAAATCCAATCGATATGATTAATCTGGAAACCCAATACATGGGATTGAAATTAAAAAATCCCATTATCATAGCCAGCTCTGGCCTTACCAATTCCATCGAGAAAATTAAAGACCTTGAAAAAGCAGGAGCAGGAGCAATTGTCCTGAAATCAATTTTTGAAGAACAAATCAACAACGAAGTAAACAGCCAGGTCAATCGCCAGCCTCAACATTTAATTCCTGAAGAAGAAGACTTTACATGGAATTTCACCCGCAATAAATTAATATCCAGCCACCTGAATTTGCTGAGCGAAGCTAAAAAAGAAACCGAAATTCCGATTATCGCCAGCATCACATGTATGTCGACATCTGAATGGGTTGTATTTGCCAAAGATTTGGAAAATGCTGGAGCCGATGCGCTCGAACTCAATTTATTTTTTGTGCCAACCGATCCGAATAAAACTTCAGAAGAAATTGAGCAACAATACCTACGAATTGTTTCGGAAGTCAGAAAGAACGTAAAAATTCCAATCTCAGTAAAAATCGGCTTCAATTTCAGCAACCTGGTGGGCATGGCCAATAAACTTACGATAAGTGGCGCCAATGCTCTTGTCATGTTCAACCGATTTTATGAACCCGACGTTAGTCTTGAAAAACTGGAGTTGACTTCATCCGAAGTTTTCAGTTGTCCGGAAGACATTCGCCGTTCAATGCGTTGGATTGGACTCATTTCATCACAACTACCTAATGTTCAAATTGCTGCCGGAACTGGGATTCATGATGGCGAAGCCGTAATCAAACAATTATTAATTGGCGCTCAGGTCACTCAGATCTGTTCTTCGGTTTACATTAATGGCACTCAGGTAATCGCCGGAATGATCAACGACCTGACGGCATTTATGAAAAAACGACATTTTAAGAAAATTGAAGATTTTCGCGGACGTTTGTCTTACAAAAACATATCGAACCCTGCCATTTACGAAAGAGCCCAGTTTATGAAGTATTTCGAAGGAAAATAAATCTATAAAAAGGGGCTGTAATAAAAGTGGAAAACCTTGTTGAACTCGTCACCTTGAATTTATTTCAGGGTCTGTAACACAATGCAGAGAGATCCTGAAACAAGTTCAGGATGACTGGTATATATACTTTTAGTTCTTATCCTTTTCAATATCCGATCGAAGGTAAAAAATCGATCACATCCAAGATCAATGCTTTCTTTTGCTCATCAGTTGTTTTCATAGCAACTTCAAGTCGGTCGATCTCCATATCGATTTTGGTCTGATCAATTTTAGCGGTCATATTTAGGATAACCGTATAAGCTTCAAAAGCAACCATAAAATCACTTTCTATGAGCAAATCGACAAATAAATTGAGGTAATTGCTGTAGTCAAGTCCGTTCTCCCAGCAACTAGCTACCAAACTTTTTAGTTCGGGCGCATATTTCTGATTCTGAATGGCTGAAACAATCAATGGGATAGCGTCACTTTCCTTTAAATTAGCAAACAAATCGGTAACCTTTCTCTTTATTTCCGGATCCGGAGTCAGGTGTAGCAGCTCAATCAGGAAAGGAATATCAGCCGATTTTCCTGAAACGCGCAAATCTTCAAGTGTCTCAATAACTTTGAGAGAATCTGCCGAATGCAATCCTTTCAGCATATTTTTGTGGTCGTTTGGAGTCTGATCTGTTGTCATTGAAATACCTTTAATGTTTTGCAAATTTAATCATTTGAAGCTATTCTTGGTCATTCAGGGTACAAGCTTACGCTACGAAGGAATAAAATAAGGTTAATATCCCAACGGAAAAGAATGATATTTGCCTGTTCTTACCCACGAAATCCACCTTAATTCTAACTTTGCACTCCAATTTTAATCCTGATGATGAACGAAAAGACCAAAGATCTTGCTGAATTGAGTATTCCGAAGCTGATGCTGAAATTTTTTATCCCGGCATTTATCGGCGTGTTTGTAAATGCTCTGTACAACATTGTCGATCGTATTTTTATCGGACAAGGAGTTGGATCAATGGCTTTAAGCGGCATTTCAGCAATCTTTCCGGTAATGTTGATTGTGATGGGTTTCGGCATGCTGATTGGTATTGGCGCCGGAGTTTTAGTTTCAATCAATTTAGGGAAACACGATCAAAATAAGGCAGAGCAGGTTCTGGGCAGTAGCTTTTTACTCATGTTGCTTGTTGCGGTTGTCATCACCATCATCGGTTTTTCCATTAAAGGGCCGTTGCTTCGGTCGTTTGGTGCCACAGCCGAAACCATAGGTTATGCCAACGATTACCTCGATATTATTTTAGCCGGAACAGTTTTTCAGGTAGTTGGGTTTTCGCTGAACAACATTATCCGTTCCGAAGGGAATGCACATACAGCTATGCTCTCCATGCTTATCAGTGCGGGAACCAATCTGGTTCTTGATCCGATTTTCATTTTTGGCTTTGGAATGGGCGTAAAAGGCGCGGCATACGCTACCGTCATTTCAATGATTGTGCTGACCATTTGGGTCCTTTTGCATTTCAGGAGTTCAAAAGCCGTTGTCAGATTGAAAAGAGAGAATATTGTTTTCGACCGGGTAATTCTGTTCGAAATTATTGCCATTGGAATGGCGCCATTCTTTATGCAGATTGCCAACAGCCTGGTTCAGGGGTTGCTTAATACGAAACTGATTGCTTTTGGAGGCGATTTGGCAGTTGGTGCAATGGGAATTGTAAACAGCATGGCTACAATGATTGTCATGGCGATTGTGGCCATTAATATGGCTTCGCAGCCAATTATTAGTTTCAATTACGGCGCCAAATCGTACCAGCGCGTGAAAGATACGTTACGAATTGCCATGATTGCAGCAACCGGTATTGCTGTTTTTGCATTTGTAATGGTTGAAGCACTTCCCGGAGCCATTGTCAAACTGTTTAATTCCTCGGATGCAGGCTTACTCGATTTGGGAAAACAAGGGCTGCGATTGGGCTTGATGGCTCTGCCTTTTGTCGGGTTTCAGGTAGTCGCCGGAAATTTCTTTCAATCGATGGGGAAGGCTAAAATTGCAGTTATTCTCACCTTATTGCGTCAGGTTATTATTTTGATTCCGCTTATTTTTCTACTTCCAAATTATCTCGGACTCAAAGGCATTTGGCTGTCCATGCCAATTTCCGATTTTTGCTCAGCAATAGTAGTTGTATTTATTCTGGTTAATCACTGGAAAAAACTAAGTGTTTTGGCTGAAACTCCAAACTAATTGATTCACAAAATAATCAGGACTTAGTAATCAACGGCAACTCCAATATCTCTTAAACATTTAATTTGTTCCATTGGTATTTTGTTGCCGCTTAAATCGGCATATTCAAGCACTTCTATTTCCAGCAATGGCAAAATATCGGTAATCGAATTGTTCGACAGGTCAATGCTTTTCAGTTGTTGCAGATTACTAATATCGTCGATGTATTCAATCTGATTGTTCGATAAATTCAGTTCCTGAAGGCTAGCAAGGCAGGCAAGTGGTGATAGGTCATAAATCAGGTTAAACGACAAATCCATCGAAACCGTGTGGATACAATATTCCACCCCGTCCAGATCATCAATTTCCGATTCCGAAAGCTCAATTTCATCCAAATCTTCCAAATAATAAGTGGGGAAAGTCGTATCGGTATCGCCATATTGTCTGATTTGCATGGCCTCGTAGAAAGAATAACCTTCTGATCTTTCCTTGTGCTTTCCTTTGCGGGGTTTCTTTTTTTTATCCTGGAAATAACTGAACCCGCTATCTTTTACATCCCACTCATATTCCGGATGATAATCAATATCCTCAAAACTTTCAATGGTGGCGGCTATTTCCTCAATATTCTCAATTACAAAAATATGTTCGAACCGGGCGAGAGTCAAGATGTCTTCTTGTTGGGCGGCCGAGCTGATCAAACCACGATAATAATCGCCGCGATCAGGATGATACAACGAAATGATCTTTGCAAAGCCCTTGCCATCCGGTTCAATCGCAATCTCAACCCATTCCGAAAGCATTCCTGAAATAATGTTCAGCTTCTCATATTCCTTTTCCTTGTATAAACGGATCAGGTTTCGTGTAATCTTATTCAGGTTAACTTCAGACCAGGCTTCAAGAAGTCTTTCTTTCAAATCGTTTGCTTTTTCCATCCTCTAGCTCAAATTTTTCTTCCTGAAACTTCAGAAAATCTCCATCAATGATCAACAGCTTCACTCCATTTTTTGTTGTCGAACGGTGCGAACTCAGTTCGTCGGTCACCACATAAGTCATTCCGGGAGTTAAATAGCTGTGATTGCCATCTCCCGATTCGCTTACAAACTCACCTTCCAGACAGTGAACGATATGTCCTTTCCGGCACCAGTGATCGGCCATGTAACCGGCAGTGTATTCGACGATACGAATTCTAAGTCCGGGCAATTGAATGGTTTGCCAAAAGGCGGTTCCGGTTTCGCCCTTGTGTTCCGTCTTCGGAACTACTGACCAATCGATGGTTTGAAATGGGATGTTTGGGTTCATCGAGATGTTAGTTTTTAAATTGAAACTAAATTTTACTTGTCAACCAATTATACCCAGCAAAACCCAGACAAACATGGGTCCATTCCTCAATCCTTGAATCCAGATTCCGACTAAGGTATTGCCTGTTTTTTGCACTGCATAAGGCAAAGTGAGCACTATGAGAATAAGTATAATGAGCAAAACAATTCCGAAAACAATGTGAAAAACGAACCAAAGCGAAGCATTTATTTACCACTCCTTTCAGTTTTACCATTTCCCCAATGCCTTTGCAAATTTCACCTTTTCAGGATCAACCGATCCGGGAATGAGCAAAACCTGAATGGTTTGTTTCTGATTGGGTAGAAGCAGTATTTCGAACCCTACAAGTGATTTACCCGGATTGGGAGCATCATAATCAGTTGTGGGTTCGGTCGACCAGGTTTTCATCACAATATTTCCGGGAGAATCTACTTTCAGGAGCATTGAGTGGCCTTCTTTGGTAAGAATAATACTATTCTCTTTGATTTCGGGTGTTGCTGAAGTGAGCATTGTCCACCGAACTGTTGTTGATTGGTCAGTTGCTGCCAATTCATCGCGCACAACGACGAATTTTTGATCGACAATGGCAACACCACGACGGGCACTTGCCAACTGGCTTTCGTACACCGAAGATATGTCGGAAATGGCATACATGAAATCTGGCTTGTCAGAGTGCTGATCGATTTTGGCATAACCGCTAACCCGCTGAAGCTGATCATTAACTGTCAATGTATTATGGGCACGGTTATTTATCCTGAAAATACTCCAGCGTTGTGCATCCTGGGTTCGTCCAAAAACCTGGATTCCTTTCGATTCGAGCGATTCGTATTCCTGCATGCCAAAATCGGTGGCCCAGCGCGAACCCTCGGATTCCATCACAAATGAACCAATATCCATGTGACCGTGATTTACCGAAGGAGATCCGGTTTTAAATCCGAGGTAAATAGCATTGGGGTCTGTCCACGAAGTGCGCATCAGGCAAACCGGATTGGCCCCCTGGCCTTTCCAAACAGTGTATTTTGGTGCGCTGATTTTATCCAATGACAAGTCTTTCCCCCAAATCATAACCGCCGGAAATAAACGGTCACTTACAAAAGATGAATAGTCGTCCTTTTGTAAATATCTTTTTTCGATCCATAATTGTGACAGATCGCCTGTTTTTTGGGCAAACCAATACATGGCAGGGCTGAGATCGCCGCGAGGCCCACAGTCGCCCCAGTTAAAACACAGACTGGAGACCGCATTCATATTTTCATAGAATTTGGCAGTCTGAAGGAATCCGGGCATTTTACTTAGGCCAAAATCAGTTGAGAATACCTTTTCAATAGCACTCAGGAACATCACGTTGAATGAAGTTCCATATCCCCAATAGCCAAAACCTTCCGGATAGGCCCCGTCTGGCTGGTATTCGTTCATTGGGAGAGGGATGGTATTCAGGGCACGTTCGATCATGCTTTTGGCGAGCTCCGGATTTTCGTCAGCAACGGCCAGAGCACCATAGGTCATTCCGGCATTACAGACCTGGTTCCAGTTGTGGGTTGCACCTAGCCAGCTGTTGTATTTCGGATCTAACGATTGATTTAACCCTTTTGAAACAATGGCCTCACGAATGATTTTTCGGGACTCATCAGACAATTTCGGATACAACCAATCGTATCCGATGGAAACGGCCATAGTCATCTCGGCCACATCGAGAAAATGTGAGGGATTCCAGTCGCTGAAATTGGCGATGGCCAGCATTTCCTTTTCGCAACGCGCCAAATATTTTTCCTGACCGGTCATCCGGTATGCATATGATAACTGGAAGATACGACGCAAGGCTTCGCGCGATTTATCGAGCAAACGCCGTCCAATCTGGATACGTTCAACCGGTGGCAGGTCAATAATCCGGTCGCATTCTTTCAGGATGGCTTCATGCATTTTCTTCCAGACAGCATTCGACTCAATGGCCCGCTGAATTTGCTGTTCTTCGCCTTTCAAGAGTAGAATGCGCGGATGTTGTTTTTCAGTAATGGTTCTAACCGAAACGGATTGCTGGGAAAACCCAATTACTGAAAAGCATAAAAGCAGTAAACTAAAAAGGGTTAGTTTGATGTATTTCATAGGTTTGTTGGTTAAGATTCAATCTGACATCAAAAATACTTTTTTAGATTCAGATTACTTGAGGCTCCTGAATAGTTTTCATTTCTGCATTTCAAGAGCATTTGTCCTTCCAGAGGTTGAAGTCGTTCCAATAAATCAGGAGGGTTTTAGCAAAAAAACTAGCAACTTAAAACCAGAAATAATATTTAGATAGAAGCAATTTATGACTTATTTTACACCGCTGGATTGGTTTTTTTCAAAGAATTTATCCTGAAGCAGAAGTGTTACCGATCCGGGGTGTCCATTTCCTACCATCATGTCATCCATTTGCACCACCGGTGTCACTTCACTGCCGGTACCAATAACCATCATTTCGTCCATGTTGACGAGTTCAGCTGCCAGGATGCCTTCCTCTATCAATCGGATATTATTCTCCCTGCAGATTTCCCGGATAACTATTTTGGTGATGCCTGGCAAAATCAGGTTCGAATCTGGATGGGTATAAACCACACCATTTTTCACTGCCATAAAACTCGAATGAGAACCTTCGGTCACAATTCCGTTGCGGATAAAAATGGCTTCAACGGCATTTTGTACATGAGCTTTTTCGGCGGCAAGCACGTTGGGCAACAGCGAAATCGATTTAATGTCGCAACGTAGCCAACGAATATCTTCGGTAGTAATTACTTTGACTCCGTTTTCGAGTTGATCCCATTTTGAAGAAAAAGGAAAAACGGTGGCATAAACCGTAGGTTTTATGTTTTCAGGGAATTGGTGAATTCGGGTGTGGCTCCCGCGTGAAATTTGCAGGTAAACGCCAGCTTCCTGATTGGCCAATCCGTTTTGTTCCAGAAGCGTTTGGAATACGACTTCGAACTGATTCAAATCATCAAAATCAATACTGATTTCGCGCAAACTTCGCCGCAACCGATCCATGTGATCGGCGTACCGGAAAGGTTTTCCGCCGTAATACTTAATTACTTCGTAAATGCCGTCGGCAAAGTTAAAACCACGGTCTTCAGGAGATACAAAAGCTTCATTTTTCGGGATGAAGTTTCCGTTTAGGTAAACAATTTCAGCCATATTATTTGAGGATGTTTATTTGCCTCTAATTTACTGAACATTTATTGTTCTACAGCGGAATCCAGATATTTATCAGTTGTAAAATATATGGGGTAAGAATGGCAGTAAAAATGCCATTCACAATTAGCCCAATGCTCGACATAGCGCCAAACGACGGGCTGATTTCCATGGAGCGCGAAGTACCTACCGCGTGGGCGGCAGTTCCCATCGACAAACCCTGCGCCACCGGGTTTTTCACGTGTGTCCATTTCATGATGGTGTACCCGAAAATTCCGCCAAAAATTCCAACCACAATCACCACCGAAGCGGTTAGTGCCGGGATACCGTGAATGGCTTTCGAAACCTCGATGGCAATGGGTGTGGTAACCGATTTGGGCGCCAGCGAATAAATGATTTCTTTTGAAGCGCCCATTGCTTTGGCAATCAGCACCACCGACACAATACCGACCACGCAACCAACCAGTTGCGAAACCAGAATCGGGATGGCCTGTTTTTTTATCTTTTCGAGTTGCTGATACAACGGAACGCCCAACGCAACTACCGCCGGTTTCAGGAAAAACTCGATGAGCTTGCTTCCTTCGTGAAACGAGGCGTAATCGATCTTGAAAACCGACAAAAACACAATGATGATAAGCACCGCCACCAAAATGGGATTGAGCAGGATAAACCCTGTTCGTTTCTGTAACCGCGTGGCCAAATAATAAGCCAGAAATACAAAGGCTACGATAAACGCTTCACTTTCAAAAAAACTTTTCATCCTGTTGCTTTTTAAACGTCTTGAATTGACCGTTTGCCATTGAGAAATTTACTTTTCCGAAGGATTTGATGTGTCCAGCCGGTAAGCGCCAACACAATAACAGTACTTCCAACCGATGCCACCACAATGGCCCAGAAGTTAGCTTCAATGACATCGAGGTAAAGCATTACAGCCACACCTGGAGGAACGAAAAACAACGACAGGTTTTTCACCAGAAAGTCGGAAATGCCTTTTACCCAGCCCACTTTTACCCAGCCCAGTTTCAGCAGCAGGGTCAGGAGCAACATACCAATGATACTCGCCGGAAGTTTGATTCCCGTCACAGCCACAATCAGTTCGCCAATGGCCAGACAACCAAAAATTATTACGCATTGTCGAATCATAATCCACAATTTTAATGCTGATTTTCAATCAACTAATCGAAATCGAGTGCAAAAATACAATTTGCTATGGTTGCTAGTGTAAATTAAAGGTTTAGAAATGAGGAGGAGGTGTTAAGGTTTGGTAAAGTGGAGTCAAAACCAGTCAGGGCTTCACTTTGAGTGAAACCCTGATTATTGAAATTTCAAGCCTTCAGGAGAAAAGAAGGCTTTATTTTTTCGAATTGGTCTCTGTACTTCGGTTAATTGCAGTTATCCTTTTTTCACCGGCACATAGAAATCTGCGGCTGTTAAATTACATTTCTCCGCAATTCGTTTACAGTAGGCTAAACGACCGACATTGTTATTGCGCGAATCTGAACCAAATGTAAATTTAAGGCCTTGTGCTTTTGCTTTCAGAATAAACTCTTCATGTGGGGTATGCGACATGTCGTTAATTTCTATGGCAATATTTCGTGCTTTTGCTGCAGTAATTATTTGTTGCATGCGGTCTTCAGTCCATAATTTGTAGTAATCGCGGGCGATACAAACCGGTAAAAACAATGGCCATCCAAAAATATTGATTGGCTCTGTTGTAAGCACTTCCATTGAATAATCCATGTATCGCTTCATGAAATCTTCGGTGTCATCAATGTAGGTATCAAATTCCCAAATTTTCCAGGTGTCGCCGTTCCCCATGGGCACCATTTGCGGATCCATCAAAATATAATCAATCTGAGCTAAAAGTTCTTTAGAATAATTTTCACTCCAACCTAAATAGGTTGGCTGTAAACCAATATAAACCGGATATTTTCTGAGTTTTTCGATGTAGTTTTTAAGGTCGTTATCATCTTTTAAAGCCCATGAAATTGGGTGGTCAACTATACCAAATTTCACCTGATTTTTTCTTCCAATTTCAAGGATGTTTTCAATGGTGAATTTGTCGGTGGTGTGTACATGCAAATCCAATAATTCGAAGTTTAACTTTTCAGGTTCTTTACATGCAGCAGGGATAACCGAGGATGCCATTACTAAGCCGGCTGACAGGCTAAGGTTTTTAACGAATGTTCTTCTTTCCATTTTTAGTTGGTTTTAGGTTTTCTGTTATGACAAATAAATAAGAATTTACCCTATTCTTTGTGTGATATTTTATTTATTCAAAAAAACCATATTCGTAAAATTCTCTGCTAAATATAAAAACTCTTCCCCGAAATCTGTCGATTTCAAAGAAGAGTCTTTCATAAAATTATCAACTATAAACAGTTGGTTATTCAGCGATTAAAAACCAATCAGACTTCACTTTGGAGTGAAACCCTGACTAAAAAGCAATAGACAAATCTTTATTTACTTGTTTTATCCAGAAGTGCTAAATCTTCTGCATCAAGTCTTAGTTCAGTGGCATCGAATAAGGTTTGCAACTGGCTTTGGCTGGTTGCACTTACTATGGGAGCTCCAATGTGCGGTTTCGCCAGTAACCACGCCAATGCAACAGAGGCTTGTTTCGTATGGTGCTTTTCGGCCAATTGATCCAATGCGGCTAATACTCCAAGTCCTTTTTCGTTCAAATATTTCTCTACGCCAGCCCCGCGAACACTTTTGCCCAAATCCTCTTTGGTATGGTATTTTCCAGTCAGGAAACCGGCTGCTAGCGAGAAATACGGGAAGACACTCAGTCCGTATTTTTCGACCAATGGCAAATAGTCGGTCTCGTATTTGGTGCGTTCAACCAAATTGTAGTGCGGCTGCAAAGCCACATATTTTGGGAACCCATTCTTTTCGGCCACTTCAAACGACTCAACAAGACGAGCCGCAGTTAAATTGGAAGCCGCAATATAACGTACCTTTCCGGCCTTAACAATTTCGTCGTAAGCCGAAATCGTTTCTTCAACAGGAGTTTTTTCGTCGTCGAAATGGGTGTAATACAAATCAATGCAATCAATTTGTAGTCGTTGCAGCGACTCGTCCACACATTTCAGGATTTGCTTTTTGCTGATGTCAGCCGGGTGATCTTTGGTTTGCGAACCCACTTTGGTTGCAATTACCATCTTGTCGCGGTTTCCGCGAGCTTTCATCCAATTGCCGATAATTGTTTCCGACTGTCCTCCAACGCCGTTTACCCACCACGAATAGGTGTTGGCAGTGTCAATAAAATTGAATCCAGCACCAGCAAAGGCATCCAGTATTTCAAACGATTGTTTTTCATCCAATGTCCATCCGAAAACATTACCTCCGAGATTAATCGGAGCAACTTCCAAATCGGTATTTGCTATTTTTACTTTTTTCATGATTCTTTTTAATGAATATCCGATAATATACCTAAATGAATAAGCTTTGTGGGGCTTTGCCCCAAACCCCAATTCCTTTTTTGTCTTCCTACCCGACAGGCTTGGCAGGCGGGGACACAAAAAAGGAATCAAAAAAGGTCAAGGCTACGTCCACTTCGCACGAAAAACTTACATTCGATGGCTAAAATCTTTTAAACTCCCCCGAATTCTCGGGGTCAAACAGAAAAGATTTTTTAACGCCATCTTCACTTGTTTTTCGGCTCACCGGACGAGGCCGGTCGTCGGCCAAACTCATTAGGTAAAGTTATGGTCATTTATATTCTTTTTATTTGGTCAGAAACAATTTTGACCAGCTATTTTAACAATTCAGCCAAAAAACCCAAAGTATGGTTCCAAGCCCGTTTGGCCATTACTTCGTTGTATTCTTTTGAGGTAGGGTTAGTAAACGTGTGACCGCAATTGGCATAAGTAATGATTTGCCAGTCGGCCTTTCCATCTTTCAATTCCTGAACCTGCTGGTCGTAAATCTCTTTGGTCACGCCTTTGTCTTCGGCTGGATTTTCAACCAGAACTTTGGTTTTAATCGGTACGTTTGGACGATCAGCAGCTTTTCCGAGTCCACCATGTATGGAAACGACACCGGCAACATCAAATCCAGCACGTGCTGTTTCCAACGCTCCGGTTCCGCCAAAGCAATAGCCAATTACTGCAATTTTGGTGCTTTGTGCTCCTGTGGCTTTTAGTTGTTCCAGCGCCAGCGAAATGCGTTTTTGGTAAAGATTGTAGTCGCTTTTAAACTGACCGGCAACTTTGCCTGCGCTTGCAAAATCGGTGGGGATGTTTCCTTTTCCGTAAATATCAGCTACAAAGGCAATGTAGCCCTGTTTTTCGAGTTCAAGAGCGGCAGTTTTGGCTTCGTCGTCAATGCCCATCCAGGCCGGGAGAATCAATACTCCGGGCAAGCTTTTTCCGGCATTGGATGTTACCAGTCCGTTAAGTTCCTGTGCGCCGTCGGCATATTTAACAGCCTTCAGCGACTGTGCTGAAATTGATTGAATTAGTCCCATGACAACCAAAAGAATTAGAAGTTTCTTCATCGCGATTCAATTTTAAATTTTAGTAAATACTTTATTTCCTGAAACCCACGACGAAGCGCTTTGTTTACAATTGCCTGTTAAGTTTTCTTAATAACAAACGAGGGGCAGTGTGGCTATGCGTAAACCATTTCAGCTATACCATTCACAAAATCTTTCATTTGCCGTTTAACTTCCTTCGCTAAAGTATCTTGAGACTTAGTGTTAATTTTTTCTAGTGCCAGAATTAATCGATCAACATCTTCTTTAGTATTTTCGATTCCCAGGCTAACTCTGACTACTCCCGGTAGCGATAATTTGGGGAATAAAGTCACGATCATTTTTTGGAATTTTTCCAAACCGGAACCAACATGAAGAATGTGTTTGACGATGATATGTGCGCAATGGCAACCGGTGCGGACGCCAATTCCACTTTGGAGGGCAAGTTCTTTGCCCACTTTTGTAGCCATGGCGTTTTTCAGGTTAAATGGTACTACTCCAATTTTATGTGTGAATTGTGTGGAGTCGGGTTCTTTAATTCCATAGATTTCAAGGTTATTTATGGTGCTCAATCCTTTCAATAGCCGACTAGTCAGGTATTGTTCCTCTTGTGCAATCAAATCCATCCTAATTCGTTGCAAAAGTACCAGCGCTTTTCCCAAAGCAGCAATTCCAGCGGTGTTTTCTTCTCCTGAAGATTGGATCAGTTCCAATTCATCAGGCTTGAAATTTAGCAAACCTTTTCTGGCAACGAGAGCACCGCAACCAAACGGGGCATAAACTTTATGCGCTGAAAAAGCCAGGTAGTCAATTCCGCATTGTTCCATATCAATCTTTCGGTGTGCAATTAATTGTGCTCCATCGACCAAAAGGCGTGCTCCATATTGGTGCACAATTCGGCTAATCTCTGCTAAATCATTGCATACGCCCAAAACATTCGAAGCGCCACCTACGGCCACAACCTTGATTCGTTTCTTCCCAAATTGGCCTTTCTGGTTGTAGGCAATCAGCATCGTTTCCAATTCGTTCAGATCCACAAAACCTTCTTCATCAACCGACAACCGGATCAGTGAGCTATTGGGAATCATCCGCCAGGGCAGATCGTTTGATGAATGTTCGAGCATGGTGTTCAGAACAACAGGCTCAGCAACATCGTCATGTTCAAGACCCAGGCTTTCGGCTGCCATATTAATGGCTTCGGTGGTATTGGAGGTGAAAACTATATCATACTTTGACAATGTTGCATTCAAGGTTTTAGCACAAATTGATTTTACTTCCTGTACAATCTCTTGTTTCACCGATTCAGTTTGGTGCAAAATCTGCCGAAAAGCGTTCCAAACCAGAGAGAATGTGGGAGTGCTAGCGCTGTTGTCGAGGCTAATAAACGGACGGATTCCTTCCATTGTTGGAACCTGAATGCCGCTTCCGATGAGAGTCTTCCTTAGTTCATTCAGCAATTCCAGTCCTGAGAATTTCTCCAGTTCATCGTGGTAAAGTAATTCTGAAGCAGTCACTTTCTCCGCAATTGGATTTAGGAAAAGGTCCTTTCCTGAATGCTGAATCATTCGCAGGGCCTTAGCAAATGCAATAATGTTAATAATGGCTGGGGTTCCCGCCTCAAATTTTTCGGTTGATCTGGCCCAAACTACCCAGTCTCTCGACATCAACCTGGCTGTTCCTCCGCCTGTCTGGAAAGGAGCACCATAGGGCAAGGCGTTTTTTTGAACCGCCAAAGCCGTTACCCCGATCGATAGTCCAATATCCTGAGTTGAAATTGTTTGATAAGTCTCTGATCTAAGTTTTTTTTGAAGGGAAATTGCTCTTCGGGGCGTGCAGAAAATGACTACATATTTGCCTTTATCGAGGTTCAAATATTTCAGAACTATATCTCTTGCCTGCTCATACAGATAGGTGGTTACCATCGAGAAGTGCCCACTTCCGCGATGAACGTTTGAGTATGTTTCGAGCGCTGCGTGAATTCCCTGTTCCAACTCGGTAAAAGCTGCTTTAGTTTCATTCTTTCGCGATGAAGGTTCTTCCTGAAGAACATCTGTTGAATCTTGTATTGCTTCCATTTTAACGCTCTGATTTATGGTGTGTTTAATCGCGATATTTCGAAATCTTAAACCTTTTTCAAAGTCAAAACGACCGCCCTGTTGAGGAATGATTTTGGCCTGTCTGCAATTTCAAATCCTATATTTTTAGCTTTTTCAAGCATCGCTTTAAATTCCTTCCCGGTAACATGAAAGTTTGGCTCAACAATGAATATCCTTCCATCGTGGTTTAAGATTGCCTTCAATTCCCGAAGAAGATTGTCCGGATTTGGAACCTCATGAACCACATAAAAAGCCAGCACAAAATCCACTTTTTCAGTGAGGCCAATGGATTCACTTTGACATTGATGAAGCTGGATTATTTGCTCCAATTCAGTTCCCATAATTTTGTGGCTGACTATTTCAAGCATTCCATTTTGCAAATCTGCAGCAATTACTTTGCCCGAACCATTCAGCAGCTTTGCTATTTCTATTGTGAAAAAGCCCGGGCCACAACCCATATCAAGAACTTTCATTCCCGGAATGATGTGTGGTTTCAATATTTTCTGAGGATTTTGCAAAAACCTTCTGATCGAATTATCGAGTCCCCCGGCAATCTCGACCGGACAAACGCTAACTTTTTTCGCTTTTGTTGCCATTTCCAATGTTTTTTGAATTCTGATTACAGCTAAGCTAGGCTGAATGAATAAAAACTGCAATTCGTTATCAGTGAATCACCTTAAATCCATATTGAATACCATTTCGAAAGGACTGGGTTCCGGATTTTAAATTTCCAAATCGCTCCAGCATTTTGCTTTATCTGAATCCAGTCAAACAATACGGGAGAGGGTATATTGCGATTATAGCTTCCTGATCATTTCAAATTGTTGGCCTCTCAGTAAAATCCCTTTTGATTCAGCAAATTGCCTGATCAAATCGCAACCTATTTCAGCATTAATCAGTTTGATGTTCTGATGTCTGTTTTCCTTCGCCACTTCAGCGAGCAATGTGGAAGCAATACCTTGCCTTCGGAAATTTTTATCTACTGCTATTTGCGTTATGTCTCCTGTGTTGGGTTCAAAAATACAATATCCAACCAGGCTTTGACCTTCGAAAACGCCAAGCAACTTAAAGTCCGTCAGACTTCGGGTAACTGAATCGAAGCTGTTTTGCCAGGCAGGCTGAAAATCCCAAAAACTCCGCATTTGGTTCTGGTAATCCAAACTGACGGTCCTTAAATGACAGTTTGATTGTAACTCGCTTGATCTTAGATTGATTTCGTCCATTTTACTGACAAAGAAATTAAACTCACGGCTGACTTTGAATCCGAGCTTCTGATACACTGAAATGGCTTTTGAATTATGCTTCAAAACTTCGAGCAAATAATACGATACGCCTGCATCTTTCAGAAAAGGAATGGAATACTCAAATATTTTAGTTGCCAGTCCCTTCCCGCGATATTCTTTTATCGTTCCGGTGCCTGTATCGTAGGCCGTTTTGTGCCCGTTAAAATCCCCAATGCCGTTAAATGTAAAACTTACCAGGCGTTCGCCATCAAACGCTCCGAAGGATAATTCAGGGACAAAACCCCTGCGCTTCAGCATGATTTGCAGTTCTTGTTTGCTGATCTGAACGTCGTAATCATTGAATGCCTCTGAAAATGATGCTGCCAATGAATCAAAACCGATATTTTCTAGCGAACGAATTGTTTCCATCTTATTTCAGGATACGATATGTTTAATATTTTACTCTGCTTCGAATCGCTCAATCACCTGTCCTACCCGATCTTTAATTTCCTGCCAGGTTGGATTTAGTTCTGCGGAAGTAAAGGTGCCGTTTTCGATGTCGATGCGCTCGAAAACCATGAGGTAAAGTGCAAAAATGATTTCAAGGCTCAACTGACCACGAGGTTCAACAAAAGGCCTGATTTCCTGAATCATTTCGTAGGTTTTCAGGCGGTAAAAGTCGGCGACTTCATAAAGTTCGCGAATCAGGCTGCGGAAACCATCAGTAATTTGTCCGCCCTTGGCCATAAACAGCAATTGCTGGCGGTTCATGCCGTATTTGGCGATCAAATCGTCAGGAAAATAATTCAGGTTATTCAGATGGTCTTTCTGAAAATCGCGGATAATATGTACCAGATAGCTAAAAATGGCACATGGAGTTGCAACCCGTTTCACGTCGAAAACAGGCGGCAAATATTTCCCGTCTTTCTGGGTTAATCCGCACAAATGCACAAAAATGGAAGCAGGTGCCACCGATGCACCACCGGCATAGTCAATAAAACCTTGTAAAGTCGGGAATCCATCGTGGTATATGTCGTAAATCATCGATTTGGCAAATGCTTCGAGCGGCCAAAAAGGGATACAGAACCGCTCAACCGTTTTGATGAGTTCAGCCTGAAGCGGATTATTCTGTGAAACTTCAGCAATGGTATTAATCCATCGGTAAACATCGGCCTCGAACTGCGCCTGATTTTCAGGAGCAATGGTCACGTGCTCGGTCTTGTAATCATCAATCAGGTCGTCGATGGCCCGCATAAATTTATAGCAGTTTTTGGCTGCCTGATAGCGCTCGGGTTCCCAGAAATGCGCAGCTATCAGGATATTGGGATGATCGACAATTTTCTCGAAATTGATTGAATCGAAAATATCGAGGTATAAATCAGTTTGGGTTTGAACTGTTGTTTCCATATCAGTTGAAATTCTGGTTCTTTGCGTCATTTAAAATGCGTTCGCTGGTTAGTTTGGCACCAAAAAGCACCAACGGAACGCCGTTTCCGGGATGAGTACTTCCACCTGCGAAATACAAATTTCGATATTTTTTGTGTTGGTTGTGTGGCCTGAAATAGCCCATCTGAAAAATGGAATGCGACAAACTTCCAAACACAGAACCTCGGGTTACATTGCAACTACTTTCCCATGTTTTGGGCAGGTAGCAAATCTCAAATTTAATGTGTTCTTCAATGTCGTACAAACCGGCTTCTTCCAGTCTCCTGATCACTCCTTCGCGGGCCCTTTGCTTCAGCTTTCCCCAATCCTGATTGTTTTTCGGATCGAGATGCGCCACCGGAACAATCACCGAAAGCGTGTCGTGATTTTCAGGAGCAGCAGTTTTATCGGTTCGAACCGGAGCATGAATGTAAAAACTCGGATTGTCGGACAGCGATTTATCCTTGAAAATCTTTTCTAATCCCTCTTTATACGGGTCGTTCAGAAAAACGCTGTGGTGTTCGAGCTCGGAATAAACCTTGTCGACACCCCAGTGAAAGACAATGGCCGAACATGAATATTTTTTCTTTTTCAGCGACTGCGTTTTCCGTTTGTCATGCAAAAGCTTGTCGTACACGTAAGGCAGGTCGGCACTGGCTATTACCAAATCAGCATGAACAATGGTGCCATCTTCAAGCAGAATACCCTCGGTTTTATTTCCTGAAACGATGATTTTCTCAACCGGTTTCTTGCAGAAAACCCCGACCCCATTTTTTTTGGCCAATTCGAGCAGTGTTTCTACAATGCGGTGCATTCCACCTTTCGGGAATAAAGCGCCTTCGGCAATTTCGGCACCTGGCAACATCGAGAAAAAAGCAGGAGCCTCGTACGGATTTTGCCCCACGTATATGTTCTGAAATGTAAAGGCCATCCACAGATGCGGGTCCTTGAAAAAACGCTGAATGTAATCGGTATGGTGGAGGTAGGTTTTTAACTTCATAAGTAACCGCATGCTTTTGAAATTGACAAACTGGAATAAATGATCGAAGTTTTTACCCAGCAAATCGTTCATCGACAGGTTGAAATACTCATAACCTTCTTTCACGTATTCTTGATATTTCGGGAAACTACCTGTTTCAATGGCTTCGAGCTGCGTTTTCATCTGGTCAGGGTTGCGGGTAAAATGAAAATCGCTGTCGTCGCTGAAAAATAATTTATAAACAGGTTCGAGCGAAGTTGTTTCCAAATCCTTTTCCAGATTGACGCCAAGTTCTGATAAAACCTGCCTGTAAAGCGAGGGCATCAGCAAAATGGTGGCGCCCAAATCGAAGCGGTGACCTTCCTGAATCAGTTGTCCACAGCGACCCCCAGGCTTGCAGTTTTTTTCGTAAATTTCAACAGCGTATCCATTCTGAGCCAGATAATTGGCGGTGGCTAATCCGCCCACTCCGGCTCCAATGACGACTGCTTTTGGTTGGTTGTTCATGGTTTTTGTTTTCTGAATATTGCTTTTGTTTTCTTATGGTTTGAGACGTTTAATTGATCGGTTCGTTACAGGCTATTCCCCAAATTCAGGAGGAAAAATGACCATCCCTGAAACACCTGTCAATCCACTCTCGGTGAGTTCAACGGCCATAAATACATCGTCGGAAGGTAATGGTATCTGGGTTTTTATTCCCCAGGTTGAAGCCGGGTTATACCCAAACCGAGGGTAATATTCCGGATGACCCAATAAAATAGCAGACTGATATCCTAACTCCTTTGCTTTTTTATGTCCGGCAAGAATCAACTGCCCACCAATGCCCATTTTCTGAAATTCAGGAAGAACTGAAACCGGAGCCAATACCAGCGACTGGAAATGCTGTTCGCCATTGTCGATAACGATTGGAGTAAATAAAATATGCCCAACCACCTGGCCGTTGAGTTCTGCAACCAGCGAAAGTTCTTCGATAAATGTGGTTGCTTTCCGTAGTTTATCAACCAGTTTTCCTTCATTGTGATCGCTGATTTCGAGCGTTTCAAAGGCTTTTTCGGTAAGCTCTATCACCCAATTGTGGTCGAATGAATTTTCTTTACGGATATTGACGGTCTGGTTCATGAATTTTTGATTTTAGCATGAAAGTATAACCTATCAGTCAAACTCAAAAAATAAAATGGCAT
Source organism: Prolixibacteraceae bacterium (assembly GCA_028683385.1). Classification (GTDB taxonomy): domain Bacteria; phylum Bacteroidota; class Bacteroidia; order Bacteroidales; family Prolixibacteraceae; genus Aquipluma. The sequence goes on from JAQUIJ010000001.1 coordinate 67,887, forward strand.
GAATGACCGGTTTTTGCCGATAAGTGGATTGTTTATCAAGTTTATTTGTACTATCAACCAAATCTTTTCATCCATTTTTCAACCGGGAACGGAAAGAATTCAGGAGTTTCATTTTTGTATTTCAGGTATTCGTCGCCAAAAAATTCTTCGAGCATTTGATATTCCTTTTTCACATGCACTTTCAGCAGAATAAACCCGACCAAACTGGAGGTGAGAACCAACCATGAATTAAGCAGAAATGCAATTGCCGGAATGAGGAACAAAATAAACGACATGTACAGCGGATTTTGACATAGACTAAATGTTCCGTTTGTAACCAGCTTTCCTTCTTTCAGTCCGCTGAGCAAAAGGCGCACCGAAGAAAAATAGAAAATCAGCCCAAATACAAGCAAGATAGCTCCTGCAATAGTTAAGCCTGACGATCTTTCCTGAATGAAATTAAAACTGTCGGAAATACAGCTTGCCACAATCGAAACAGCTAACCAGGGAATTAAAACGATCCCGATTTTAGGACCAATCCCATAGAAATCCATTTTTTTCATGATTCATTGTTTTTAGATTTTGCGTAAAAGTGTGGGCAAAATATTATCCCCGGAAAAATAAATAACTGAATCGTTGATTTTGGTTGATGAACATGCTAAAATCGCTTATAAAACCAATAATGTGATTTATTTTCCTGTATTTTTTAGGGCCTTGTACCTTCTTCCCCAAAACTTGTATTTGGTAAGCGAGGTGTAAACGATGATTCGCTCAACGAATTTAAATCGCATTGCAAAATGCATGATTCGGTACCAAACTGCCAGAATGCCTAGAAACAATGCTGATTTGAGAATAAAACCGAGGAAAGTACCCTCGATCTCGAAAAACCACTGCCTAAAGAAACTGTAAAACAAACCTGAAATGAACAGCGATGAAAGCAGTCCAACCACCAAAACAGATCCATGACCGGTTTCGATGGCTCGTTTCGGACAATTGCTCATACAGCGCATGCAACTTTCGCAGTTGAAAGTCCAGAATGGGCGGTTGTCAACATTTTTGATGGCTTTCACCGGGCAGGATTTTATGCATAAATCGCAGTTGTCGCAATCGGATGAAGCATAATAGGTTTTGGCAAACAGAAAACGTCCCATGAAAAAGTATCCCAGCGAAATGGGTGCAACCAATGTATCCTGAATGATTTCATACAATCCCCGGAAATCGCTTCCGCCTGAAAGTACTTTTCGGGCAAACCGGTATACTTTTTCCTGATTCCGCTCGTGCAGGTATTTCACGGTTCGCTCATTCAAGCCCGGGTGCACTGAAATCCAGTTAGAAGGCAAATCAACCGGAAACATGGATTGAATGGAGTAGCCTTTCAGTTTCAGGATAAAAGCCGAAAAATAGAAAGCGATGCCGGTCAACCCCGGAGTAATCCATTCGCCAATCAGCATTCCGGCGCGGGTATTGAGCAGCAAAACTTTGTTCCATCCTTTCGGGAAATGAAAAAGAAAATTCAGCATTACCGGCGGATAGTTGAAGCCATGAATGGGCGAAATAAAAGCGATTAATGCATCCGGTTTGGGCGATTCAATGTGCCGGCGTTCGGTTTTGGCAATGTTGATCAGGCTGACTTCCATGCCTTTTTCTATAGCAATATCGGCCATCCATTTGGCTACATTTTCAGAATTTCCGGTTCCCGAAAAGTAATAAACTACCAACTTTTGATAAGCTGTCATTGTTTGACTACTGGGTTCCTGATTGCATAAATGTATTCATCCAAATATTCCCTCTTTTTGAAAATGCAATTTAATACAAAAATTATTCGTCTTTTAGTTTTTTCAGCATTTCAAATCCGGCTTTATTTTCAGGATTCATTTTTACTGATCTTTCGTATGCCTGAATTGCTTCCGCTTTATTTCCGGCAACAGCAAGCGCTTCGCCGTAACTGTCCCAGGCATTCCACGATTGAGGATAGATATCTGTGATAAATTTAAATATTGATACCGACGACTCGGGATCACTCAATAAGGCATAATAGCCCAGATGGTTAAGCTCTAACTCATTAAAATCCCATTTGTCTTTTTCTTTCAGAAAATAGCCCCGACATTGTTCCAATGCTGATTTTACGCTTTTGTTTTTGAATGAGTCAAAAACAAAATTTGCAATCAATGGCTTCATCAGAACAGATTGCCTATCGTATAAAATATCGGTAATGCCTGAGCAAATATTTTCCAAAGGAGCGCTTCCTCTGTTGCTGAGAATTACGATCAAGTATTGGTCATCCGGAATTTGATAGAAACGAGTGTGCCAGGCAAACAAAAATCCTTCGTGAGTGCGAATCCTCTTTACTGTTTTGTCTTTCCCGATGGGCAATTCCTTAATTTCCCAACCACAACCATAATTATTCAGTTTGGGCGTGAACATCGCATCATAAGAAGATTTCGAAAGAAAATTCGGATCATATAAAGCCTGGTCGAACTTAAGCAGGTCATACACATTACTGTAAATCGATCCTTGCGCATAGGCAGTTGACATGTTCCAATACGCAGGATGAACAAAATCGGTAAAATTGCGCATGTATCCGGTGGCCATTCCCGGAAATACATCGTACTGATGTGCCTGAATATCGCCCGAATTGTTCATTCCTAGTGGTTTGAAAATGAATTCGGAAACAGCATTTTCGAAACTATTTCCCGAAACCTGTTCGATAATTAATCCAAGCAAAAAATAGGCAGTATTGTTATAATTCCACTGGGTTCCAGGCTCGAATTCAAGATCGCCCTGGCAATATTTTTTTGCAAAAGCCAGCTTGTCGATTGGGGCAGTTCCGAAATCATCGGCCACTTGATAAATAGATTTACCCTTCATGTTGAGATAATTGGCAATGCCCGAGGTGTGGTTGAGCAAATGACGAATGGTGACTTTATTTCCGATATCGGCCCGATACCATTTCAAAACGTCAGAAAGCTTTGTATCTAATGTAAGCTTTCCCTGGTCAATCAGTTTCATGACCGTTACACTGGTGAAAGTCTTGGTAATGGAAGCCAGGTAAAATTTTGTGTCTGCTGTGTTTTTTACCTTCCATTCCATGTTCGCAAAACCAACACCGCCGGAATATATAACTTCGCCCCTTTGAGCAACCAATACCGAGCCATTAAAAGTTCCCTGCAATTGGTACGATTCGATAAGTTTCTGAATTTGCTGTTGTTTGGTAGAATTTGATGCATTAGCATCTGGCACAAAATTTTTAATCAGAAATAAGGCCAGAGTAATAGCTGAAACTAACATTGTTCTCATCGTTCATTGTTTAATTGTTTTCAGCCTAAAATTCATGTATTCAATTTGCTTCAGAAAAAAAACTTCGATGAATGACGAATAATTGTAGGTGAATAAACGATAAGAATGAATTTATTCCCAGATGGTAACCAATCAGGCCAATAGAAGTTAGGATGCCAATTAGAAGAAAGCTTTTAAGTGTATTTAATTTTAGTTTGCTTAACTACTTATTTTTGTTCATGTCCTTTTTATAGTTCTTCATCATTTTCCCGAATTCTTTATCCCGTCTCCGTTTCTCAACAACAGTCGATTCAAAATACGCCTTCTCTCTTTCCATTTTCAGGTAATTCTCGTACGAAGCTTCATCTATTTCTCCTTTTTCAACAGCTTCAAGAACCGAACAGCCTGTCTCGTTCTTATGTGTGCAATCTTTGAATTTGCAATATTGAGCAAGGGAAATAATTTTATTAAATGTGATTTCTAATCCGTCGGAGGAATCCGCAATACCTACTTCTCTCATTCCTGGATTGTCAATCAGAATTCCACCATTTTCAAGAATAATTAATTCCCTGTGGCTTGTAACATGTCTCCCTTTATTTGTACTCTGGCTTATGGCATCTGTTTTCATTACGGTTTTGCCTGAAAGATTATTCAACAAGGTTGATTTTCCAACACCTGAAGAGCCAAGCATACAGTAGGTTTTCCCTTTTTTAATGATCTTTGTTAATGTATCGTAACCATACTCCGATTCGTTACTTATTGCAATAATTGGCACATCCTTAATCCTGAGATTAATACTCTCCAATATTTCTGAAAGCTGTTCTTTATCAACTAAATCAATCTTACTGAGTATGATGATGGGGCTAACTTTTGATGAGTTACAGATGGTCAAATATCTTTCAAGTCTGTTCACATTAAAATCCCGGTCAACAGCCTGCACAATGAACGCATAATCGATGTTTGTTGCTATAATCTGAATTTCTCCAAATTGTCCAACTGCCTGTCGTTTAATTATTGAGAATCTTGGAAGTATTTGGTGAATTACAGCAAAATCAGGTTCATAAGTTGTCAGTAAAACCCAATCGCCAACGGCAGGAAAATCCTCACGGGTAATAGCAGTAAATCTCATACTTCCAGTAACTTCTGCTTCAAATTCAGCTTTTTCTGTCTTTACGATGTATCGCTCTTTATGCTCCGAGATAACTCTTCCAATCTCAAAGTCAATGAGGTTATCCTCTAACCTGAATTTTTCAAATTCATTGCGATATCCTAAATCTTCTAATTTCATTATTTTATCTTTTATTCAAGGTGTTTAAGATGTTTGACTTATCCCCTGAATATTTATTCGCCCAACCATTTTTTAAAAGCCGTCACTTTATCGATGCTTACGAAAGTATCGTCAAGCGGTTTGGGTACAAGCTCCAATTTCAAATGGCTTTTGGGAAATACATGCACTTGCTTGATTGAGCTGTGCTTGATGAGGTACTGCCGGTTGATGCGAAAAAAATCAATCGGATTCAATTCGTTCAGCAAATTATCGAGAGAATAATCAACCGGATAATGCTTCTGGTCGATCAAAACAGCATAAGTCATGCCTTCTTTTGAATAGAAATAGGCTATCTCGGTAACGTTGAATGATTTGATTTTCTGCCCATACGACACCGAAAACCGATCGCGGTAGGCGACTTCCTTTTTATTAATCAAGTCAAACAGCGCCGACATGTCGATGTTGCTTTTCTGTCCGCTCCATTCCTTGTACTTCGCGATGGCATTGTTCAAATCCTCCTGAACAATGGGTTTTAGCAGGTAATCGATGCTTTTCAGTTTGAAAGCCCGGATGGCATACTCGTCGAATGCGGTGGTAAAAATGATGGGTGATTCGACTTTTACTTTTTCGAAAATCGCGAAACTCAGGTCGTCTTCCAAATGAATGTCGAGAAAAATCAGGTCGGGGTGCGCATTGTTTCTAAACCATTCAACCGAATCTTTAACCGATTCGAGTTTAGCCAACACTTTTATTGACGGATCGTAAGTCAAAACCATATTTTCCAGACGGCGGGCGGCCAGTTGCTCATCTTCAATAATTAGTATGTTCATGGTAATAGTTTTATTTCGTTTTGTATTTTTTCAACTCCACAGCAGCAATTCCCCGTGCATGTTTAATTACTACATTCATGTCAATTTATCTTTGTAACCAGGTTCAGCGTATGCTCCAGCAATTCGGGGCCGCCCCAAAGTCCGTGTCCCGGAATTACAATTTGGGCATTTTTATATTTTTTCATCACTTTCCCGATGGTCGACGGCCAGTTCTTCACGTCGGCATCTGATAGATTTCCGGGACCTGTCGATTTCATTTCTTTGACCATACAGCCTGCAAAAAGCACTTTTTCGTCAGGCAACCAAACCACAATATTGTCTTTAGTGTGACCTCCACCGGGAAACCAGCATTCGATAGTTTTACCCGAAAGTTTTAGTTTAAGCGATTCTGCAAATCCGTGAACCGGAATAGGTAGGTTTCTTTTTTTGGCTTCTTCAATGGCTAATTGGTTGGCATACGACTCAACACCAATACTTTGCAGATACTTCAATCCGCCCATACAGTCTTCGTGCCAATGGTTGGGTACAAAACCAATAATCTTTGCTTTCAGTGAGTCTGCAATTGCTTTCACCAAAACTTCGGTAAGGGAGTCACTCACTGGAGTATCGAACAGGAAGGCTTTATCTTTTCGGATGTAAATCGCCCCGTTTGAAGAAACCAGCCCAAAACCGGTAATTGGTTCAGTAGAAACATGCACCCATACATGGTTTGATATTTGGATCAATTGCAATTTGTCCGATACTTTAATCGTTTTTTTGTTCGGTTGTGCCAAAACGTTCAAACCGAAAAAAACAAGCAGGAGTATGTATATAAAGTGTTTCATAGCGTTTGGCAGAGTCAAGATTCGAAAATGAGCGGAATGAGTGCCCTGAAATGAGTGGCTGTTTTTTCGAAAACCGGAATCGTATTGTTGATCAGCCGGTAGCGATTTTGGATGTTTTTTAGGCCGACACCAGTCGAAATCATGTGAGCCTCTCGCTCCTGGAGGTTGTTCACTACATTCAAATAGTTGTCGTCGTCGATAAAAATATTAATAACCAACGGCGACTTTTTCGACATGGAGTTGTGCTTAATCGCATTTTCGATTAGTAACTGCATGGCTAGCGGTATCACCCTGGTGTTTTTCTTTTCTTCAGAAATATTTATATTGACTACCACTTTGTCCATAAACCGGATGTTGATCAGAAAAATATAGGCATCGAGAAAGCTCATTTCGGTTGACAACGCAACCAGTTCGTTGTCTTTGTTCTCAAGCACGTAGCGGTAAACCTTGGCCAGGTGTTCGGTAAATTTTTCGGCAAGCTCTGGCTCCAACCTGATCAACGATGTAAGTACATTTAAGCTGTTGAACAGAAAGTGCGGGTTGACCTGCTGTTTCAACACATCAAACTGCGATTGCAGATTTTCTTTTTGAAGCTTTAATAATTGCGTATTGGCTTTAGTCAGTTCTTTGGTCCGTTCACGAATGGTTAGTTCCAAATCCTGATTGATTTCTTCGAGACGTTTATGTGCAGCCTTTATTTCTTCTTCGGCGGCAATACGATCGGTAATGTCTTTGGCTGTTCCGACTACGGCAACTTTTCCATCAAGTTCAGTTAAATTTGTCGATAAAATTACCGGAATTCGCGTTTGACCGTCTTTGTGTAAAAGTAAAAACTCGTAACTCCATGATTCGTCATTGCCTTCCCGGCGTCCAAGATTCCTTCTTATCGCTTCATCACGGCATTCCGGCGGAACAACTGTATTGAAATGCTTTCCATACATTTCCTCAACAGTATATCCCAAAATATTAACGATTGCATCATTCACAAAAATGAATCTTTCATCCTGAAGTACAAACAAGCCTTCCTGTAAACTCTGAATTACTTGCCGGTAATGCTGTTCGCTTTTCCGCAGTGCCTCTTCCATTGCTTTGCGTTCCGAAATATCAACGATCAACCCGCGGATACCTTTTGTTTCGTAGTTCTCAATCATCGGACTGCTGTAGATTACAATCGGGAAAGTCTTACCATCGGGGCGTATTGCGGTGTATTCCATACCACCATCTCTTCCTTTTTCGACAAAAGCCTTTCTGATGTTATGCATTAATCTCTCGTGGTCATCGGGAATAATTCCGGAAGTTGCCGGGAAACCAATTTCATTCTCTGAAAGTCCGAAGGCAATCCTGCCTGCTTTGTTGAGATAAGTAACATTACCACCGCGGTCGAGCTCAAAAATTGTCTGAGGAAGAAGGTCGGACAGTTCCCTGAATTTCTGTTCGCTTTTCCTAAGCGCTTCTTCCATCGCTTTGCGTTCCGAAATGTCAATCATTAAACCTCTCATGCCCTGCAATTCACCGTTTTCGAACATGGCGTTGCTGTAAACAATTGTAGGGAAAGTTGAACCGTCACGCCGCAAGGCAGTATATTCTGTCCCGCCTTCTTTCCGTTTTTCATTTATCGCTTTCCTGATATTTTCCCTCATTCTTTCCCTGTCTTCAGGAATAAGAACCGATGCAGAATTGAATCCCAGTTCATCATCAGAAAGGCCAAATGTTTTTCGTCCAGTTTTATTCACGTAGGTTACATTGCCCTGAAGGTCTAGTTCATAAACGGTTTGTGGAAGCAAATCAGCTAATTCCCTGTACTTACGTTCGCTTTCTTCAAGCGCTTTTTGCATTCTAATCTGGCTGGTAATGTCGCGAGCGGTTATGAATGAAGCAGGCTTCCCGTTTATTTCGATAGTTGTTGAATTGAATTCTGTGGCTATTCGTTCTCCATTTTTATTGAATAGGATTGCACTATATCTGAGGTCGTTTAACTCGCCGGCCATTCGTTGGTTGTGTATATTCCATACACGTTCCTGGTCTTCCGGAATGATAGAGTGGGGTCCAAATTTTTCAAGGCACTCTTCGACCGTATAGCCCAGCATATCAGCAAACGCCTGATTTACGAGAATAACTTTTGCATCCTGACTGATCACAATTCCATCGAGTGATTTTTCAATTAGTGTCCGGTATTTGGATTCACTTTGGGTTAATTCGTTTTGCATCCTGATACGTTCAGTGATGTCGCGGGCTGTAATGATATGAACTTTTTTGTTTTCAAGTTCTGTAATTCCTGCTGATATTTCAACGGCAAAAACAGTCCCATCTTTCTTTTTATGGTATCTGACCGGAACAAAAGCCGATTCGTTTTCTGTGGATTGTCTGGTTTTTTCAGGCTCGGCTGAAACATCGGTATTCAACATGGTTAGGAATTCATCATGGCTGTAACCGTATATTTTCGTTGCCGCAGGATTTGCATCCAGAATTTGTCCGGTTTCCTTCTCAACCAAAAAAATGGCATCCGATTCGGCCTCAAACAGTCTTCGGTACTTTCGTTCACTGGCTTTAAGCGTGTCTTCCAGCGCTCTGTGTTCCGTATGGTCGCGAAGAATAATGAATGTTGCCGGATGTCCGTTGTAGTCAATAAATGAAGTGTTTATCTCGAAATATTTAACTTTTCCTGATTTGGTGATACCTTTTGCCTCGTAAATCATTTGGTGTTTTTCGCCTGACATGCGCAGTTTGTGGTATTCTTTCATCCGCTCTTTATCCTCATCGGCCACAACTTTCAGAAACGAGCATTCAACCAGTTCTTCCCTGGTAAATTCAACCATATTGCAAAACGCATTGTTCACAAACTTAAATTTCCCGAATTGGGTAATGATGATTCCATCGTGCGCATTTTCAACCAGATTACGGTATTTGCTTTCGCTTTGCTCAAGCTTTTCCTGCATCTGTTTACGCTCAGTAATTTCGCGGATTGAGACGAAAGAAGCATTTGCTCCCTGGTAAGTGATGGGTGAAACACTGAACTCAATTGTTATTTCAGATCCGTTTTTGTGAAGCAGCGTGGCGTAATCAGTCCCAGATTCTCCAACACCCTGAGTTTTCCAGAAATACTGAGTTTTCTTGCGTTCGTTACCAGAAGGAGCGAGTAAATCAGACGCAACGGTGCAGCACAATTCTTCGCGCGTGTATCCAAGCATATCACAGAATGCCTTGTTCACATATTTGAAATCACCATTTTGGGTAATGTTGATTCCATCGCGGGCATTCTCTACCATATCGAAGAAAAGATTTAAATTTTCAGGGAAGTGCTTGTTTTCAGTACAATCGTTTACCATTCGGATCTGGAATTAATTGCGGTCTTATTCTTTAACGTGAAGATATTGCCAAATTTCAAAATCGAAAAGAAAAATGGCCTGAATGACGAGTTTTTAACAATGAATGGTTTTAATCTGAGTTTTATTCAACTTGCCTCGTGCTTCATTTAATCGTATTTTTGACACATATTAAATTCCTGAAACGTGAAAAATATACTGTTCCTGCTCACAATGTTTGCACTTAGCATTCAAACTCTATCATGTAAAACTCCGGAAAAGAAAACAATTGGGTATTTTCCAGATGGCACTGAAATTCCGCAATCGCTAACAGATACCACAAAAATTAACAGCGAGAAAATAGGCGTTCAATTGACTGTTACCGATTTTGGCGCTATTGGCGACGGGCAAACATTGAATACAGAATCGATACAGAAAGCCATTGACGAAGCAGCGAACAAAGGCGGCGGTGTAGTCATCATTCCTAAAGGACGTTTTTTAACCGGGGCATTATTTTTTAAACCGCGAACTCATTTGCATGTGAGCGAAGGTGGTACGCTACTCGGCTCAGATGACATTGCCAATTTCCCCATCATGCCATCGCGCATGGAAGGGCGAAGCATCGATTATTTCCCCGCAGTGGTAAATGCATATGGCGTTGATGGATTTTCAATCACAGGAAAAGGAACAATTGACGGTAATGGATTGAAATATTGGGAAGCCTTTTGGCAGCGCAGAGCTGAAAATCCAAAATGTACAAACCTCGAAGTTTCGCGGCCCCGGCTTGTTTTCATCCAGAATAGTAAAAACGTGCAATTGCAGGATGTCAAACTGCATAACTCCGGATTCTGGACGACTCACCTGTATCGCTGCTCGAATGTAAAACTGCTTAACCTGCATATTTTTTCGCCAGCCGCCCCGGTTAAAGCGCCCAGCACCGATGCCATTGATATCGATGCATGTACAAATGTTCTGGTAAATGGCTGTTACATGGAAGTAAACGATGATGCCATTGCACTGAAAGGCGGCAAAGGCGTTTCAGCCGATACCGATCCGACCAACGGCCCCAATGAAAACATCATCATCCAAAATTGTACGTTTGGTTTTTGCCACTCGGCTGTAACCTGCGGAAGTGAGTCGATTCATAACCGAAACATCATTATGCGTAACTGTAAGGTTAACGGTCCTTCGCGTGTTTTTTGGCTGAAAAACCGAGGCGACACACCTCAACTGTACGAATACATTCTGGTCGAAAACATTACCGGTAAAGCTGACCGACTTTTATTTGCCAAACCATGGACACAGTTCTTCGATTTGCAAGGACGGGAAACACCATTGTTATCAACTTCAAATCAGGTGGTGTTCCGCAACATTGAACTAACCTGCCAGATTTTTGCTGACATCGAAATCTCGGAATACGACAAGCTGAAAAACTTCACTTTCGAAAACCTGAAAATAACAGCCGAAAAAGGAGAACTGAATAAATCGCTCATCGAAGGGTTAACTCTTAAAAATGTGGTTGTAAACGGGAAATTAATCGAATAACGTTTATGGAATTTTACGAATAGGAAAAATCAAAATTTGGGTAAAAAGAAAAGCTGCCTCAAATTTACGTTGAGACAGCCTTCAATTATTTTTTGTATCCCCAAAAAGAGTAATTAGTTATTCTTCATGTCTTCCTTAAGTTCAACTTCAGCCCGAGCTATTTCATTTATAAATTCCTCAACGTATTCCGGATAACGATCAATGTCTTCCAGTTTCTGAGTTTTTAGCTGTAATTCTTTTAATCGATGCCCCAGATCATTCATCCCGAAAGTCATCACTGATGATTTAGCTTTATGTGCTAATTCGCCAAGTTCTTTCCATTTTTGATTGCCTAAATGACTGGTTAATCCATCCCTGAATTCGGGTAACTGATCAAAAAACATCTGAATAAACTCATTCATAATTTCAGGCTCTCCGCCTGTAATTTCTTTCAGGTAATCTAAATTTGTCAAACGGGCTTCCGACATTGGTTCATTTTTGAAGTGATATTATGCAGTCAAAAGTAAAAAAAATATCTTTCGAACCTAGTTAGAACGCACTAAATATCCTGATATGCGAATGAACAAAAAATTACAAACCAGTGGTAAAAACTAATATCTTTGGCAAATGATATTTTTCATGCTTTTAACTAAGGTAATACGCTAATTTCGCCACATAAAAACTGAAAATAAAACTATGCAAATTACAGCCTTTAATCAGATACACAAACAACTGGGCGCTAAAATGGTAGAGTTTGCCGGATTTGAGATGCCTATCGAGTATTCAGGAATAAAAGAAGAACACATGACTGTTCGCGAAGCAGTTGGAGTATTCGACGTTTCGCACATGGGCGAGTTTTGGGTAAAAGGTCCGAATGCGATGGAATTGGTGCAGAGGGTTACATCGAACGATGTTTCGAAACTGGCTTTAGGACAGGCTCAATACTCGTGTTTCCCAAATGGGAAAGGCGGAATTGTTGATGACTTGTTGGTCTATTATTACGAAGCTGAAAAATACCTTCTGGTTGTTAATGCTTCCAATATCGACAAAGACTGGAACTGGATAGTTTCTCAAAATACAAATGGAGCGATTCTCGAAAACGCTTCCCCCGCGATCAGCCAGTTGGCCATTCAGGGGCCTAAAGCCGAAGCCACACTTCAGAAACTGACTGATATTAATTTGTCTGAAATCAAATATTATACATTCGTAACTGGCTCCATCGCTGGTTTCGACGATGTAATTATTTCGGCCACAGGCTATACTGGTTCCGGAGGTTTCGAACTCTATTTCAGAAATGAAATTGCCGAGCAAATGTGGAACAAAATTTTTGAGGCTGGTGCTGAATTTGGCATCAAACCAATTGGACTGGCAGCCCGCGATACCCTGCGTCTCGAAATGGGTTTTTGCTTGTATGGCAACGACATTGACGATACAACTTCACCAATCGAAGCTGGTTTAGGATGGATTACCAAATTTAATGGTCATTATTTTATCGATAAAGATTTACTGCTGATGCAAAAGCAGGAAGGTGTAGAACGTAAACTTCGCGGATTTGAGATGATTGACCGCGGAATTCCTCGTCACGATTACGAATTGACCGACAAAGACGGAAACATAATCGGCCGGGTTACTTCCGGAACGATGTCACCTGTTTTAAATAAAGGTATTGGTATGGCTTATGTCCACAAAGCATATTCGGCTATTGGAACCGAAGTTTTCATGAACGTGCGTAACAAAATGCTGAAAGCAAAGATTGTTAAAATGCCGTTTATCAATTTGCAATAACAACAAATAGTCATTAGTCATTCGAAAAGTTGTTTTACTTTTTCCAAATGACTAATGACTATTTCCACTTTCCAAAGTTTACCTTTTGTTTAAATCCCATTTTCTGAATCCAAAAATAGGACTCAGTTGACTACTTTCTATATCTTTGTGGCATTCACATGAAAATGGAAAAATCCCAAAATCGGCTTGAGGTTTGTTTGTCCCCCGCAATCTACGATAAGCATGCCGATGATCACAACATTGTAGTGATCGTTGATATTTTGCGCGCTACCTCAACAATTTGTACGGCCATTCACAACGGTGTAAAAAGCATCATCCCGGTCGCAACGGTCGAAGAAGCACGTGAAATGAAACAACAAGGCTACATGGTCGCCTCCGAACGCGATGGCTATGTGCTCGACTTTGCTGATTTCGGAAACTCACCATTTAACTTTACTCCTGAAATCGTTGGTGGAAAAGAAATTGCCTACTCAACAACCAACGGTACCCGGTGCATTCACCTGGCCAGTCATTCGAAAGCAGTGGTCATTGGTTCATTCCTGAATATTTCAGTATTGACCAATTGGCTCATTCAGCAAAATGCTCCCATATTAATCTTTTGTGCTTCGTGGAAAGACCGCTTTAGTCTGGAAGACACCGTTTACGCAGGCGCTTTGGCCGAACGATTAATGAATTCAGGAAAATTTGAAACCATTTGCGACGGAGTTACTGCATCAATCGATTTGTGGAGCCTTGCAAAAAATGATTTATTCGCCTACATACAGAAAGCTGCTCAAAAAAGCCGACTGGCATCAAAAGGATTAGACGACTGTATTGAATATTGCCTTACTGACGATCTCTGCCCGGTTATCCCCATATTTCAGGATGAAAAATTGGTTGACATTTTGAAGTCGAAGTGAGAAATCAGGTATTGTCAATAACAAGTTGTCAAAAGTTAAAAAGTTAAAGCAAATACAGATTGCCGCTTCGTTTTTTTATTCGAATTTTGAAGCAAATTAATTGGATGTTCTATAACTTGTTGTAACAAAATTAAGTCTGATTTATCTCAGAAAACCATACGCAGATAATCATTTATTTTGAATCGTTATTTGCAATCTTATTCATTGTAAATAGTTATTAACCCATAAATTACAATCAAATGAAGAAGCATAATTTTTATGCGGGACCCTCAATTTTGCCGCAATACACCATTAAAAACACAGCCGAAGCATTAATCGATTTTGCCGGAACAGGACTTTCTCTGATGGAAGTTTCGCACCGCAGCAAAGAATTTGTTGCCGTAAGCAATGAAGCTCAGCAACTTTTCAAGGAATTGCTTGATATTCCTGCCGGTTACCATGTGTTATTTTTGGGCGGTGGCGCCAGTTCTCAATTCATGATGGTTCCATATAATATGCTTGAAAAAAAAGCAGCCTATCTGAACACCGGAACCTGGGCTGATAAAGCTCAAAAAGAAGCCAAACTTTTTGGTGAAGTTGTTGAAGTCGCTTCTTCAAAAGCAAACACTTACAATTATATTCCGAAAGACTATATTGTCCCTGAAGATGCTGATTATTTTCACATTACAACCAACAATACAATTTACGGAACAGAAATCCGTAAGGATTTAGATTGCAAAGTGCCTTTGATTGCCGATATGTCATCCGATATTTTTAGCCGTCAGATGGATGTTTCAAAATATGCAATTATCTACGGTGGCGCTCAAAAAAACCTTGCTCCTGCAGGCGTTACATTCGTAATTGTAAAAGAAGACGCATTAGGTAAAGTTACCCGCAAAATTCCTACGATGTTGAATTACAAAACTCACATCGAAAACGAATCCATGTTTAACACACCTCCTGTAGTTCCGGTTTTTGCAGCACTTCAAACCCTGAAATGGCTGAAAGAATTAGGAGGAGTAAAGGTGATGGAAAAAATGAACATCGAAAAAGCCGGAATCCTTTACGATGAAATCGACCGCAATAAATTATTCAAAGCCAATATTCCTGATGTAAACGACCGTTCAGTAATGAACATTTGTTTTGTAATGAACGACGAATACAAAGCATGGGAACCCGAATTCCTTACCTATGCCAAATCGTTGGGCATGTTAGGACTCGAAGGCCACCGTTCGGTAGGCGGGTATCGTGCCTCAACTTACAACGCACTTCCAAAAGAAAGTGTGATTGCATTGGTTGAAGCCATGAAAGCGTTTGAACAAACAAAGCTTAAATAAATTCAGAAGAAAAGCAGAATGGGGGTTCTGCTTTTCTCTTTTTAAAGAGAAAAATAACTATGAAAAGGGTTTTAATAGCTACTGAAAAACCATTTGCTCCGGCAGCAGTAAATCAAATGGTCGGAATTCTTGAACAAGCCGGCTACGAGGTGAAACGGCTCGAAAAATATGCATCAAAAACGGAATTGCTGGATGCAGTGAAAGATGTTAATGCGTTAATTGTAAGAAGTGACATTGTTGACCGTGCCGTTCTTGATGCGGCCAAAGAACTGAAAGTTGTAGTCAGGGCAGGTTCTGGGTTTGATAACCTGGATTTGGCAACCTGCACCGAAAAGGGCATGGTTGCCATGAATACTCCCGGGCAGAACTCGAACGCTGTTGCCGAACTGGCTATCGGAATGATGATTTTCATGTCGCGCGGTCAGTTCAAAGGAGTTTCAGGAACCGAGCTAAAAGGAAAAACAATAGGGGTTTATGGTTGTGGAAACATTGGCCGTCGCGTTGCCCGAATTGCCCAGGGGTTGGGAATGAAAGTAGTTGCACTCGATCCTTGTATTACTAAAGTTAGCATGGAGCCCTACGATGTAAAAGTGGTTCAGAATGTTGCCGAATTATTCAGCGAAAGTGATTTCTTGTCGCTGCATATTCCGGCCAACGAAAAAACAAAGAAGTCGGTTAACTTCGACATGATGAATAAAATGCCGAAAGGCGCCACGATAATCAATACAGCCCGAAAGGAAGTAATTGATGAAGATGGCCTAAAAAGAATGCTGGAAGAACGTCCTGATTTTAAATACATCAGCGACATTGCTCCTACTAATCATGATGAATTAGCCGGAAAATTTGACTTTCGATATTATTCAACTCCAAAAAAACAAGGAGCAGAAACATCTGAAGCCAACGTGAATGCGGGAGTAGCTGCAGCCGAACAAATAGTAGCTTTTTTTGAAAGCGGCGATCAGGCATACCGCGTCAATAAATAAATGACGGCCTACTGATGAAAGAAATAATACACGACAAAGAGAATTTTGTGAACATCAGTTATTCTAATCAAAGAGTATCGAACACAGAATTTGACAGTTGTACTTTTATCAATTGCGATTTTTCGAACAGTATTTTATCTGAAACGGATTTCATCGGCTGCCGGTTTGAAAGCTGTAATTTTGCCATGGCAAAATTTAGCGGAACCGGCTTGAAAGATGTACATTTTATCGATTGTAAGTTAATCGGACTAAACTTCGATCATTGTTCTGACTTTTTGTTTTCGGCCAATTTTCAGAAATGCGTTCTCGATTATGCTTCATTCTTCAAGAAAAAGATGAAGAAGGCCAGCTTTATTGATTGTTCGCTGAAAGAAGTCGACTTTACTGCTGTTGATTTATCAATGGTTGTATTTGGCAATTGTAATCTGGAACGCGCTCTTTTTCATGAAAGCAATCTTGAAAAAGCCGATTTTCGAACTGCTGCAAATTACACCATTGATCCTGAAACAAACAAAATAAAAAAAGCAAAGTTCTCTACGTCCGGTTTGGCCGGACTACTTGGGAAATACAACATTGAAATAGAATAAGGTTTACCCAATAGTAAATCGTAAATTGTTTAATAGTAAAACTGTGTCATGTCCTTAAAATTTAAAATCGTTTTTTACAATTTCATGATATTTCTGGTTCTTTTCGACATCATTTACGTATCTGTCTGGATATTATCCATTGAAATGAATCCGATAAAAGCTTTGATTGCAGCAGGAAGTACAATATTGTTAATGCCCTGGGCCCGCGCAACCCACCATCAAACCGGCAGAAAAGTTGCCATCCGGAGTTTAGCATACGACTTCTACATAACTATTAAAAGCAGAAGGAAAAATAATCATCAAATCCGATAAAAGTAAAAATTATGGCTATCGTAAAACCATTTAAAGGACTTCGTCCCCCACAAGCTATTGCCAGCGATCTGGCCTGTTTGCCCTACGATGTGATGAACAGCACCGAGGCAGCTCAAATGGCCGAAGGCAAGGCTTGTTCGTTACTTCACATTACCCGTGCCGAAATCGACTGTCCTGCCGGAACCGACATTCATTCGGAAACTGTTTACCTGAAATCGGTTGAAAATTTCGAAAAATTTCAGGAAGAAAGCTGGTTGAATCAGGATGCAGAAGCTAAATATTACATTTATGCTCAAACCATGAATGGCCGCACTCAATACGGCATTGTTGGCGCTGCTTCGTGCGACGATTACAACAAGGGAATCATCAAAAAACACGAATTGACCCGTCCGGATAAAGAAGAAGACCGCATGATTCTGACCCGTTATCTGAATGCCAATATCGAGCCTGTTTTCTTTTCGTATTGTGCCGTTCCTGAAATTGATGCGATTGTTGAATCGATTGTGAAAAGCCAGAAAGCCGATTACGATTTTGTTGCTGAAGACGGTTTTGGTCACCATTTCTGGGCTATAAACGATACTGCAACTAATCAGAAAATCGAAGAACTGTTTGCCACCAAAGTTCCGGCAACCTATGTAGCCGACGGACATCACCGTACGGCAGCGGCTGCGCGCATCGGACTTGAAAAACAAAGCCAAAACCCGAATCATACCGGCAACGAAGAATACAATTTCTTTATGGCTGTACATTTCCCGGACAATCAACTGCAGATTATCGACTACAACCGCACTGTAAAAGATTTGAATGGTTTAACTGAAGCTGAATTGTTGAGTAAACTGGCTCAGAACTTCGATGTAGAATTGGCTGGACCCGAAATTTACAAACCAACCAAACTGCACGAATTCAGCATGTACATTTCCGGAAACTGGTATAAACTGAATGCCAAACCGGGAACTTTCAACGACAATGATCCGATTGGTGTATTGGATGTGACTATTCTGTCCAATCTGGTTCTCGATCAGATTTTGGGAATTGCCGATTTGCGTACTTCAACCCGCATCGATTTCGTAGGCGGTATCCGCGGTTTGGGCGAATTAAAAAAGAGAGTTGACAGCGGTGACATGAAAGTGGCTTTTGCCCTTTATCCGGTTTCGATGCAGCAATTGATCAACATTGCCGATTCAGGAAACATTATGCCTCCAAAAACCACGTGGTTCGAGCCAAAACTTCGTTCAGGTTTGGTAATCCACAAACTTGATTAATCCTGCACATTAAGAAGTAAAAAATAAAGATCCTGCTGTAAATCCAGCGGGATTTTTTGTTCCAGAAAACCACTCCGCTTTCTGATTGTTATTAACGTCAAACATTGAATGAACATGAAAAATCAAACGATACTTATTTCAGGAGCAGTGTTTATGGCTCTGGGAGTCCTGCTTGGAGCTTTTGGAGCACATGCTCTGAAAAACATTTTATCGCCCGAAATGCTGGCCGTATATAAAACCGGCGTTGAATACCAGTTCTATCATGCACTTGGGTTATTACTTATCGGACTAATCGGATTTCATCTCAAATCAAAATACCTCAGTTGGGCCGGCCTATTTATTACAATTGGCATCATTTTGTTCTCCGGAAGTTTATATGTATTGACTTTATCCGGAATGAAAGCCATTGGAGCAATCACACCGGTTGGAGGTTTATCATTTGTAGCTGGCTGGGCAAGCCTATTGATAGGAATATTGAAGCAGAAGTATACATTTGAATAGGTGAATTATTTTTCAGAGCCAGAAATTTCGAGATAATTTTTAGCAAAATAGACCCAAACATCTATTTTATCAAACAGTTGTTCTGTTTCAGGAAAAGGAATAATTACATCAGGCTTTATTCCAATATTATCGATTGGATATTCAGGCAAACGTTGTGATCGAGTCATTGGAAAAGTTAAACTATAATTTCCTGATGGAAAATCAATACTTACTGCATTTGAATAATCTAATACACCAGCAGTTGGATGATTTCCAAACAAAATGACTTTTTTACTATTTTTTGCATTCAACAAAAATTGTTCTGCTGATGAAGCATTTCCTTCATTGATAATAATTCCTACTTTTTTAGGATAACGAAAAATGGAATCCTTTGATGCCATGAAATTTTTTGATGTTTTATCCGTCGGATATACAACAAATCCACCAACGTTTTTTTTCATCTCAGAAAGCAATCTTTGTGTCCAGCGAATACCTTCTTCCCCGTTTCGTATTTCTCCTTTCTGGATGGCATCTTCAAATAACTTAATATTTCCAGACGAAGCATACCATTCTACACCCTTCTTAGTCTCATAGGAGTTGGTGTACATCAATTTTAATAAAGATTGATATTCTTCATCTTGCCCACCTCCATTATTTCTAATGTCAATAATCATATTTGGTCGTGACATTATTTCATTCCAATCTTTTGCAATGGTCTTCTCAATTTGATTTTTAAACCCAAGAAATCCAGGAATTCGAATATAATAAGTGCTGTCGCTCAGGCAAGATGCAACAAAAAATGTATTCCTGCCATTTGGAAATTTAGGCATGTAAGTGTACAATAGAGTCTTGTCCATCAGTTCTGATTCTGATTTTTTAATAAAGAAAGTTTCATCGTGTATTTCAAGAACTCTATTGTTTAAATGCAGAGATACTATGCCATTTTGAGGATCATATTCATTGTAATGAGAATGAAGTTTGAGTTTAAAAATAGTATCGCTTTGTTGGTCAAACTCGAATAGTACCTGATTGGGCTTCCAGCCTTGGTAATTGATAGAAACACCCAGATAGCTCGATGACCCACTATCTTTTAGTATTGCAATATCTCCTCTCCATGAACCCCAGATACCCTCAATTGACTCAATACTAATTGATTTGTATTTTAATTCATCCAAATTAGGAAATATGTTTTTACCAAAACTTGAAACATCAGATACCTCTTTATTTCGCTTTTTATCAAATTTATTATTAACTCTTAAATGATTATCTTTAAAAAAAGCCACGTATTGTTTCAAATAAGTAGAACAAGAATCAGGATAATGATTTATTTTATTTCTTAAATTACTTCTAAGCGTTTCTAATTGACCTATATTTTCAGGCTTTACCTTATCATTATAACCAGGATAATCAACCTTTATTTTTTCAATAAGAAAGTCAAAATCATTTAAACAGTCTTTAATCTGCGCATGTAGAACTGAGACCTGTAAAGCAAATCCAAAGAAAATTATTAAAATACGCTTCATATTGTTATGTTTCTGACAATAACGAATTAACGAACAAAATATTATGATGTACTAAAATAATTTATCGCAATAACTTATTTTGAGTTAAAGGATTATAGGATTTTCTCTGAAAACTTAAAGACTTTAAATAATTTGATTTCTCTTTTTGACTTTATTCTTTTATCTCTTCTGAAGAACTGAGGTTTCTCATGGTTCGTTTAGTGGAAATCAGGCTTCTTTACTTCCAGTAATCAAAATCTGAATTTGACACTTCAGAATAATTATATTTGTAAAACGAACAAACTAAATAGTTGTCATGATAAAAAGAATTCAACGCATTGCCGCTCTGTCGGTTTTAGTAGTCACAGGTGCAGCACAACTATCATTCGGGTGTACTAATTTTTTAATTACAAAAGGTGCATCGGTTGATGGTTCAACGATGATTACATATGCTGCTGATTCACATACGTTATATGGTGAATTGTACTTTCAGCCAGCCCAGGATTTTCCAGCAGGCGCCTTACGCGACATATACGAGTGGGATACCGGTAAATTTTTGGGACGAATTCCTCAGCCTGCTCACACAAACAGCGTAATAGGAAATATGAATGAATTCCAGGTCTCCATTGGTGAAACAACTTTTGGCGGACGCGAAGTCCTTTTCAAACAATCGGGTGCCATTATGGACTACGGTAGTTTAATTTACGTGGCATTGCAACGAGCCAAAACTGCCCGCGAAGCCATAGAAGTGATGACCAGTCTGGTTGAAAAATATGGATATGCCAGTGAAGGCGAATCATTCTCAATTTCGGATCCGAACGAAGTCTGGATTATGGAAATGATTGGAAAAGGTGAAGGTGAAAAAGGAGCTGTTTGGGTTGCCCAACGTATTCCCGACGGTTACATCAGCGGTCATGCCAATCAGGCACGCATCACAACCTTTCCGATGAACGATCAGGCCAATTGCCTTTTTGCAAAAGACGTTATTTCGTTTGCCCGCGAAAAAGGATGGTTTGATGGAAAAAACACAGAATTTAGTTTTTCTGATATTTATGCACCGGTTGATTTCAGCGGAGCGCGTTTCAGCGATGCCCGTGTTTTTGCCGGGTTTAACAAAGTGTACTCCGGAATGAAACAATACGAGGAATATGTTCTGGGCAATGTAAAACATGCCGGTGAAAATAAATTTCCATCGAACAGGATGCCATTGTGGGTAAAACCTGATAAAAAATTGAGCGTTCAGGATGTAATGGGCATGATGCGTGATCATTACGAAGGAACTGCTCTGGATATGACCAAAGACATTGGCGCAGGTCCGTTCAAACTACCATACCGCTGGAGGCCACTTACGTTCAAAGTTGATTCGGCAAGTTATGTAAACGAACGTGCCATTTCAACCCAACAAACCGGATTTTCGTTTGTAGCTCAATCTCGGTCGTGGTTGCCTAATCCGATTGGTGGAATACTTTGGTTTGGTGTTGACGACACTTACAGTACCTGTTACGTCCCGATGTATTGCGGAATTACACAAATTCCTGAATGTTTTAAAGTTGGAAATGGCGATCTGCTTACTTTCTCTGAAACATCCGCCTTTTGGACATTCAATGTCGTTTCAAACTTCGCCTATCTGCGTTACGATGCGATGATTCCTGATGTATTAAAAATTCAGAAAAGTTTGGAAGATAAATTTGTAGCCTATACTCCAAGCGTTGATATGGCTGCTCAAAGTCTATGGAATTCAGGAAAGAAAGCAGAAACACTTCAATTCCTGACTGACTATTCGGTAAATCAGGCCAATGGAATGACTAAAGAATGGAAAAAGTTATCTCAGTTTCTGTTCGTAAAATTCATGGATGGAAACATCAAGAAAGAGAAAAACGGAGTTTTTGAGCGGACTGAGACAGGAATGCCCCAAAATCCCGATCAACCTGGTTACCCTGACTGGTGGAAGAAAGTAATTGTTGATGGCACAGGCGATCACCTGAAAATGATTGGTGAACCAAGCCATTGATTTTATAATATTGATTGAATATTTTAGAATGAAGTAAGTGGTGAATTGAAAACTTTTATTACTTTTGCGCCACATTTCCGCAATCTCTTACTCATTGATTTGATGTAATATTGCCACTAAAACATAAAAAAAATGGATTTAATTAAAGTAGCAGAAAATGCGTTTGCAGTTGAAACAAAAGTACAACCGCAATTTAAAGCCGGAGATACCATTACCGTTCATTACAAAATTAAGGAAGGTAACAAAGAGCGTATCCAGAACTACCGAGGTGTAGTTATCCAGGTAAAAGGAGAAGGTGTTACTAAAACATTTACTGTTCGTAAAATGTCAGGAAACGTTGGTGTAGAAAGAATTTTCCCTCTCTATTCACCATTTATTGACCAGATTGAATTGAACAAAAAAGGTATTGTTCGCAGAGCAAAACTTTATTATTTACGCGAACTTACTGGCAAAAAAGCCCGTATCAAAGAAAAACGCGTATAAGAAGATATTTTCTTTTTGCAGAGAGGTTGGTTCGAAAGTTCCAACCTCTTTTCGTTTCATCCGATCAAGAACAAGATACTCCATCCATCAAAGATCAGAAAACAGTAGACGGGATAAAACAAAGAGCACCTAAACGCATAAGCTCCCTAGTCTAGTCAATTACCATTTGGGTACGAATAAAGAATCATTAAATTGTTCGGCGGTGACTTCGCTGGAAACAATCGACCTGATTGCATAAATCGCAGGTATAATCCCTGAAAGAAACATCAGCTCCAAGTCCAATAATTCCACTGACAGATTTAATCGGATGCATCAGAGCCGAATCGGTGAGCCTGATTCCGCAACAATTGGTAGGAAAAAACGAAAAAAGCTTATGCTGATCGGCTACATTCCATTTGCAATAGCCAGGACTATAACGATTGGTAATCTGCAAACCTTCAGAAAATGCCATTCGCTGAATATCTGCCTGTAATAAATCAGTGGCTGATTCAACGATAATTGAGCCCAACAAATCAAAAACATAGCCTAAAACAGGGTCATCGCCCGACAATAGTTCTTGCGAACGACTGCTTATTCTTTCGCCTGCGGTGCAAATAAAAAAAGCTACTGAAGTAGCATTCCTCAACTCTTTTGCCACAGTCTTACCAACTCCAAATTCAAGTCCTTCAACCAGAATATGATTATTATTTGTTGAAAATTTACAATTCTCTGAAACGCAGAAAGCTCCACGAATATCGCACAGCGATTCGGCTTCCTGAATGGCTTGAGCAACATACTCGCCAAAAGGTTCAGGAAGATCACCTTCCGGAAATCCGAGCATGGACGATAAATATTTAACGTCTATAGTTAGTTCGCTTAGCGAATAGGAAATTTCACGGATCATGAGGCACAAAAATTTTCGAATCGTTTCTGATAGAATTAAATTTGAGTGTGATTTGTAATTTTAGCCGGAAGACCGGAGTCCGGAGAAAACTTCGGTCATCAGACTCCTATCTTCCAACTCTTTTCTACAAACTCTTCACCACATGACGGACTTCACAGATATGGTCGGGAGTTGTACCGCAACAACCACCGATGATGTTTGCGCCTGCCTCCACAATTTCTTTTACCCGGGCAGCCATATCATCGGGCGATTCGGGAAAAGTAGTTACGCCATCATGATAATGTGGCATTCCGGCATTAGCATGAATTAAAATCGGAACAGTCGCATTTACCAACCTGATTTCCTTTACAATGCCAATCATATCGGCAATTCCGTTTCCGCAATTTGCGCCAATTACTTTGGCGCCGGCTTCTACAAGCGCTTCGGTCATTTCGGTAGGCGAAATCCCCATCATGGTTCGATATTCGCCCCCAATGATTTTATCGAAAGTCATGGTGCAAATAACTTCACAGCGTGTATTTTCCCTGGCAGCTTTTACGGCGATGCGGGCCTCTTCCAAATCAGTCATGGTTTCAATCACAATGGCATCGGCACCACCAGCTTCAAGTGCGATGGATTGTTCCTTAAAAGCATTGTAAAGTTCACCTTCGGTAACTTCTTCCATTATAAGCAGCTTGCCTGTTGGGCCAACCGAGCCTAATACAAATCGGTCGGTTCCGGCGGCTTTCCGGCTGATTTCGGCTGCGGCTTTGTTGATTTCGAAAACACGACCTTCCAAACCGTAATTTTTCAGCTTGAAATAACTTCCGCCAAAGCTGTTTGTTTCAATCATATCAGCACCCGCATCAACATAGCTTTGGGCAATTCCAAAAACATCGTCAGGTCTCGAAATATTCCATTCTTCGGGGCATTCGCCAGGCTGCAACCCTTTTTGCTGAAGAAATGTTCCCCATGCACCATCGGAAACCAGCACCCTACCCTTTTGTATTTCCTGAATTATTTTGCTCATAATCAATATTTAAAGGAGAAACCTTAGTAGTAAAAATTAAGATTTAATCTTGATATAGAATACGTTTTATTTTTAGGCGATTTTGGTATTCAGAAACTCCACAACCCCTTGTGGATCGGGAGAATAATTATCGGCTCCGATTTTTGAGCAGAATTCTTTATTGACTGGCGCGCCACCAATTGTAACCAAAGCTTCGGGCAAAGCATCTTTGATTTCTTTTGTAATTTTCTCCATACTTGCCATCGTGGTAGTCAATAAAGCAGACAAACCAACCACCGCGCCCGGATTTTCTTTCAACGCAGCAATAAATTTATCAGAACCAACATCGGTACCCAAATCAATTACTTTGTATCCATTCCCTTCGACCATCATTGCAACCAGATTTTTGCCAATATCGTGCAAGTCGCCCAAAACAGTTCCGATAATAAAAGTTCCTTTTTGCTTGGCTGCACCCGATAAAAAATGAGGTTTTAGGTGAATCATTGCCGTACTCATTGCCTTGGCCGACATCAGCACCTGTGGGACAAATACCTTATTTTCCCGAAACTTAACACCAATTCGTTCCATCCCGGGCATCAATCCCAATGACAAAATATCCTGAGGATTTATTCCTTCTTCCAAAGCCTGGCGCGTAATTTCATCGGCACCTTCCTGTCCTTTCATTTGAGGTGGGTATGGCGAGGCGAGATTGATTTTGCCAAATTCAACACATTCAGCTAGTTTAGTTAATAATTCGTTCATATTTTGGGGTTATCGATTTTTAGTGTTTCAAAAGTACTCGCTGCGAATGCAATAAAAAATAGTATCTTCTTTTATAAAGATGTAAAAATATACGAGAAAACACGACTTGCATAGCAAACATTAGGATGCAATGCCCAACCAACCTGCTACTATTGAAAACTAAATTTACAAGTAGCTTCGGTATTCCAATCCGGATAAAGAACTATGTAATAAATTTATGAATTGTGATTCTGTAATGCCTATCGTTAAATCAAGCAATACAGAATCACACTTACACAGTTTTACTTTATTTTTTCAATCCAGATGTTGCGGAACTGAATTTTACAACCTTCAGCCTGCAAAGCAATTGCTCCTTTAGTCAGCGAACAATTGGTTGCACTGTTCTGAGGCAATCCGTTCACTTTTATTTCAATGGTATTACCTTTACAAACGATGTCGTAGCTGTTCCATTCACCAGCTGGTTTTTCGTTTGAAGGATTTACTTTTGGAACAGCCGGTTTATCTTTTTCAGTTGATACATATTCCTTTCCTCCAATAGTAGCCTTCTCACCTACGCCATGAACTACAAAATCGCCGACATTTAGGTGTTTAAGGTTAGCCTGATAGTGAGTTACCCAAATTTTGTCGGGACCGGTAACATGCAGCATAATTCCACTGTTTACCTCATTTTCAGGGTAACGCCATTCGACATGCAGCCGGTAATTCGAAAATTCCTTTTTTGTTCTCAGGTAGCCTACTGGAATTCCAACGGTTTCAATTACACCGTCTTTCACATAGAAAAATTTATTCAGATCTACCTTAGGATCATTTACATAAGCATACCAACCAGTCAGGTCTTGCCCATTAAAAAGCGACTGTTTCTTCTTTGCAAAACTGACAACAGTCAAAAGCATCATTACTGAAATAAGTATAGTCTTCATTGGTTTTGTGTTTTTATTCGGGATAAAAGTAAAAAAATTATTTTAATGCATTTTTACATCTAAGCTTGGTCGAAGACTCTGACCGGGCGACTTCCTTCCCATTAACCGACAAGATAAATTATTGGTCCGAATTGTATTTTTCAGCCGTCATTTTCTCAAAAAATCGTTAGCATTTCCTCATGGTAAGTTGCATTATTCATGCAGTACCAATTCCGTTTTGCCTCCGGAATTAATGGGTTTAATTCGTCCGCTTGGTCTTCCCAAGAACGCAATCGAACTAATCTGGCTAGAATTAAATTACTGAAAATAAATTGATTGAAATATCGACTGCGTTCTTCATCGCCGTTCTGCAAGATGCTGGGAACCTCGTTTGTAGAGTGACTCCACATATTCCATTAATTGGATGAACATATTAAATGGTTCATCAATAAAAAAAGAGTTACAAGATTTAAACCTTGTAACTCTTTGACTTTAAGTCGGCTCGCAGGGATTCGAACCCTGGGCCCGCTGATTAAGAGTCAGCTGCTCTACCAACTGAGCTACGAGCCGAATCGGCGACAAAAGTAACAGATTGTTTGTCATTTTCAAAAAAACAGGCCACTAAATCCGGATTTTATTTATTGATGGGAATTAGCCCAAATAAATCAGGGGAAATCAAAGTCGAAACGGATAAACCATACAATCGGTCAACTATTATTAAATATTATTTGATACCAAAGTCTATTGATTTAACGTTATCGAAATAATACCTTTGTTTGTTAACTTAATAGTCGATATGGAGATTTTGAATCACATACCTGAAGGTTTCACCAAATTCATTTTGGTACTGATCTTTTCCTTACTTATAGGTTTGGAACAAAGGCGACACCACATTAATGAAAGTGAAGATCAGCTTTTTGGTACAGATCGTACATTTACGTTTATCGGGTTGCTTGCCTATGTATTATTTATTGCTGATCAGGTAAACTACATCCCCTTTCTGATTGGATTTGCGTTAATCGGGATTTTACTTGGAATCCAGTACAATCATAAAATCAGTCAAAATGGGAAATATGGATTAACCAGCACGATTCTGGCTCTCCTTACCTATTGCATCCCCATCATGGTTTTCACGCAACCAGTGTGGCTGGTTTTGTCGTTTATTGTAGCCATCCTAATTCTTACCGAACTCAAAAGCCATTTCATCACCATAACAAAGAAAGCTTCGGAAGAAGAGTTTATTACACTCGCAAAATTTATAACCTTTAGTGGCGTTATTCTCCCACTTCTTCCTGAAACAAATATTTCAGCACAAATACCCATTTCGCCTTATCATCTTTGGCTATCTATTGTTGTCGTTTCAGGTATATCCTATTGCAGTTATTTACTGAAGAAATTCGTTTTTCCTGATTCAGGAATCATGCTTACAGGATTGTTGGGAGGAATTTATAGCAGCACCGCGACAACAGTGATTCTGGCTCGTAAAGAGAAACAAGGATTAGCCGGATCTCAAACAGTGTCTGCCATTATGATTGCCAACGGGATGATGTATCTTCGCATTCTTTTCCTGGCATTCATTTTTAATGGTTCTGTTGCCAGGCTCCTGGCAATTCCTTTTCTGGCGCTCTTTTTGGTAAGTTTTATTCTTTCAAAACTAAGCTCGAAAAAGAAATCGGATAGGCTTGCTGATCCCGACTCAGAAAACAATCTTGCATCAACTAAAAATCCATTGGAATTTAAAACCGCTGCAATTTTCGGTATTCTATTCGTTGTTTTTGCTCTGATTACTGATTTCGTAATGAAGACATATGGAAGCTCCGGAATTACAAACCTGGCCTACATGGTAGGAATAACCGATATTGATCCATTCTTATTGAACCTTCTTCAACAAAAAGACGGAATTGGACAAATGACTGTTGTTCTGGCCATCATTAATGCAACAAACAGTAACAACCTGCTAAAAATGATTTATGCGATCTCTTTGGGGAGCACAAATATCAGGAGAAGCGTAATTCTAAATTTTTCGATTCTTATTGGCATCGGAATGCTGATATCTATAATCTATTACATACTCTAGTATTTCTAAAATATCATGAAAAAATTTAAACACCAGCCCACAATCGCGTTTGCGTTACTAATTATAGCATTGTCGTTCGGATGTAATAAAAACGACTTAAATTTTGAAAATGGAAGTACTGGTTCAAGGGCAAACTCTGAGATTAAAGCTGAAGCACCTGTTATTACGCAGGAGGTGAATAACTTCATCAAAGATGCCATGACTGATGTTTACTTGTGGTATAATTATTTGCCAACAATTGACACCAAATATGAAACTGACTCAAAGGCGTATTTTGAAAAATTGCTGTATAAGGATGATAAATGGTCGTATATAACCGATAATGTTTCTGACTGGGAAAATAGCCTAAATGGAATTGAAAAAAGTTACGGTTATTCTTTGACGTTTGGTGGCTTTGTGGATGCCAATGGCGCATCTACAGGCAAATACTTTGCAATCGTTGAATATGTGTATCCAAATACTCCGGCACAACGAGCAGGGCTTGTACGTGGAAGTATAATTACTCAAGTAAGCGGAAGCAGCATTACAAAAGACAATTATACTGACCTACTGAGTGGCGAAAACGTTTCGGTTACCAGAGGTGAACTAACGACTTCAGGAATCAAAAATTCAGATACTCTTTCGATGACCGCCGAAGTGCTAAATTTAGACCCTGTTATTTTGTATAAAGTCGTTGAAAAAGATGGCCACAAGATTGGCTACTTATTTTATGCTCAATTTATTTCCAATTTCAATGGAAGTCTGCAAACTGCATTAGACTATTTTAGAACAAACCAAATAACCGATTTAGTAGTTGATTTACGCTATAATCCCGGCGGACAAATTTCAGCAGCCCAATACCTTTGCAGTTCCATTGCTCCGCTTGGCAATGTTACCGGATCAAAAACTCTGGTAACTTTCCAATGGAATGATAAGTATCAGGAATATTGGGTGGCAAATAAAGTTACCGATCAAACAACCGTCACTTTTGATAATTCGGTTCCGGTAAAACTTGGATTGAACAAGGTAACTATTCTAACCGGACCAGGAACGGCAAGTGCAGCTGAATTGACCATTACAGGTCTAAAACCATACATGAATGTGGCAATGGTTGGCGATACAACATATGGGAAATACACCGCTTCAATCACTTTGAAACCTGAAGATTTTTACACCAATGCTTCTTCATATGCCGATTTTAAAAATTGGGGATTACAACCTATTGTGTTACGCTATGCAAATTCTGAAGGTGTTACCAATTTTGTGAATGGTTTTGCTCCGGATGATTTGGTTTACGATGAATTGTTGCCAGCCCAGCCTTTGGGAGATCTATCGGAACCGCTATTCAAAAAAGCAGTCGAAAACATTACCGGCGTTCCAATATTAGCGCTTAAAAGTGCCTTGCCAAAATTTAAACTGAAACAATTTGACCGGGGATTCTCAAAATTTGATCCCATAAAGCGAAATATGCCAATTGACTTCAAAAAGGATTTTATAAAACAATAAGGTAAATAGAAATTATTTGCCTTATTTAGTAGTTGATTAGCTTATGCTTAATTCAACTAACTTTTTCTAATGAAAACGATTTCTCGCTTGCTTTGTGCTATCGTTATATCTTTTCTTAGCACACCTGCATATTCTCAGGTTTCCGGAATCAGTTCTTCTAACCTACCCCTTATCGTTATTAACACCAAAGGGAACACAATAATTGATGCGTCCAAGATTCCTGCAACCATGAAGATCATATACAATGGTGTCGGTCAAGCCAATCGGCCAACAGATGTTGGGAATATTTACAGCGGAGATATTGGGATAGAAATCCGGGGAACTTACTCAGCCACACTTCCTCAGAAACCGTACGGCTTTGAAACCAGAGGTTTAAATGGAGCCAACCTTAACGTTTCGCTTTTGGGAATGCCTGCCGAAAACGACTGGATTTTACTTGCAAATTACAACGATAAAACATTTATGCGCAACTCTCTTGCCTACGAATTATCAAGAAAAATGGGGCATTATGCCGCACGCACCAGATTGGTTGAAGTAATTATTGAAAACTACTACAAGAACTATGAGGGCGTATACCTTCTGATGGAAAAAATCAAACAAGATAAAGGCCGGGTTAACATTGCCAAATTAACCAACCTTGATATCTCAGGTGATGATGTTACCGGTGGTTATATTTTTAAGATTGATTATTTCAACCAAAGCAATAGTTGGCAAAGCAACTACCGCCCCATTGATCATCCTGAAAAAGCTGTGTATTATGTATTCCACGACCCGGATGTAAATGAATTGTTCTGGCTACAGGAAGAGTATCTGAAAACCGCGGTTAATTCATTCGAATCAGTTTTGTATGGTTCTAATTTTAGAGATTCAGAAAAAGGATACCCAGCATGGATTGATGTGAATTCGTTTATTGACTATTTCATTATCAACGAAGTGGCACGGAATGTCGATGGATTTAAAAAGAGTGTTTATTTTTTCAAGGACAAAGACAGTAAAGGTGGCAAAATTAATGCCGGACCAGTTTGGGATTTCGACTGGGCGTGGAAAAACATTTGGGATTGTTCCACATTCCAGGCAACTGACGGATCAGGCTGGAGTCATCGAATTAACGATTGCCTCAGCACTCCACCTTATTCAAACGGATGGATAATTCGATTACT
This sequence comes from Prolixibacteraceae bacterium, assembly GCA_028683385.1. Taxonomy (GTDB): domain Bacteria; phylum Bacteroidota; class Bacteroidia; order Bacteroidales; family Prolixibacteraceae; genus Aquipluma. The sequence goes on from JAQUIJ010000001.1 coordinate 98,763, forward strand.
GCAGGATGAGAATTTTGCCAATGCCTTGAATAAACGATATTTTGAACTGCGGAAATCCTACCTGAGTTTTGAATACCTGAACTCATATATTGATTCAGTTCAAAATCTTGTCAATGAAGCGCAAGTTCGACATTATACCAAATGGCCAATTTTGAGCTCTAATGTCGGCGCTCCTGAAGTTGATTTTAGACCAACAACCTATGCAGGGGAAGTAAATAAATTTAAAAATTGGATAAAAACCCGACTAACCTGGCTGGATGGCCATATGTTGGGTCAATCGATAACTGGTGTCGACAAATTTGAAACAGCCTTTAGTTATCGCATCTTTCCAAATCCGGCTAAAGACGTGGTTTACCTGGAATCCTCCTCAGAAATTATTAGTCTTGATATTTTCAACAGCAATGGGGAATGTATACTTACTAAAACTGGAATATCAGCATTCTCAACGAAATTGGATGTTTCCGGATTCTCTCCTGGAATCTATGTGGTGCACCTTAAAACCAATGGAAATCAAATCATAAATTCTAAATTAGTTATCAGGTAAATCTGCAATTTTGTTTTTACTTGCGATTATTTTTAATGAATGTCCGGTATTAAACCTAAACTGGAAATGGTTCTTGCTGGTGGCGACTGGCCTTGGCCGGTGAGCCGAAAAACAAGTGAAGGCGGCGTTAAAAAATCTTTTCTATTTGACCCCGAGTATTCGGGGGAGTTTAAAAGATTTTAGCCGTCGAACGTTAGTTTTTCGAGCGAAGCGGGCACAGCCTTGACTTTTTTTGATTCCTTTTTTGTCTTGACACAAAAAAGGAATTGGGGGTAAGGGGCAAAGCCCCTCCGATTAAAACAATTAGGTAAGTAACCGGATATTCATATTATTTTTTGGTTTTACGTAGGCTCTTGATGCACAAATTGCTAAATTTAAGTCCTTAACCACAAACCTGATGATCATGAAAAAACTACACCTGTTCGTTTTATGCCTCTTGGCTTCGTTTATCGTGAATGCACAAGAACTTCCTTTCAGAATGGAAGAATTAACGGCTCCGGATTACATCAAAGCTGTTGAAAAATCATCCAAAACATGTATCCTGCCTATTGGCGTTTTTGAAAAGCACGGACCTCATCTTCCGTTGGGAACCGATCTTTATACTGCCCGCGAATTCGCCATTCGTGCAGCCGAAAAAGAATATACAGTTGTATTTCCATGGTACTATTTCAGCCAGATCAATGAGGCGAAACATCAGCCCGGAACCATTGCCTACAGCCCGGAACTGATTTGGAAAATACTTCAGGAAACATTGAATGAATTAGCCAGAAACGGCTTCGAAAAAATAATCATCGTAAACGGACATGGCGGCAACAACGCTTTCCTGAATTTCTTTGGAATGGCCCAATTATCAGAACGACGCAATTATAGTTTATATTGGTTTCAGCCAAGTGACGACCCTGAAGTTGTGAAAAAGGCTGAAGAACTGACTCAGCACGACCCATATAATCAACATGCCGGCAACGAAGAATCTTCGGTAATGAAAGCTTTAGAACCTGAGTTTGTTCATCTGGATCGTGCCGGACAACAATCCGGAATTGATCAGGACAGACTTAAGAATCTCCCTAATGTATATACCGGAATATGGTGGTATGCTAAATTTCCGAACCATTATGGGGGCATTGGCACCAAAGCGAACGCAGAAGCCGGCGAATTGCTGATTAACTCGACGGTTTCCCAATTGGTAAAAATGATTCAGGCAGTTAAAAAGGACGAAATGGTTCCTGCACTTCAAAAACAGTTCTTCGACGAATCGGAAAATCCGTTGAAAACCAAGCAATAGAAATTAATATTTGGATGATATTCTTCGATAAAAGTATCGTGCAGCTATTGAGATTGAAAAGAAAAGCATAAAAACTGCGATTCCAAGCACCAATTCAATGGACAAAATTAGCCAACCTGATTGTGTTGACTTGAACTGAACGGACAATTCATTACTAGCAATCAGAATTAAACTGAATATCAGTTCTGAAATAATCATTCCGGAGACAAAGCCAAAGTACCTTGTTAGAATAGAAGGTAGCGTAACCTTTTTCTCCGGAATTACGGTTCCAGAAAACAAGATTGCCGCAATAATGAGCGGAAAATAACACAGATAGAATGCACCAGTTCGCGCAATCCAGATTACAGGAATCATAAAAAGCAATCCTGCGACAACATAAAACAACGGTTTCGAAAACCAGTTGAAGTAGCTTTTCATCGGAAAATTTTTATTTACCAAGTTATAAAAAGAAAATAGCAACACCCCCAACAGTAATCACAGCACCAAGTATTTCTTTCCAGTTCACCTTTTCGTGAAACAAAACAATTGCCGGAGGAATTATGAGCACTGGAACTATTGACATTATGCTTGCAGCAATTCCAGACTGAGTGTGTTGAATGGCAATTAAGGAAAAAGAAACACCCAAAAATGGTCCAAAAAACGAGCCCAGTGCAATTCGGTTCATGGCTGGTCTATGCCGAATAGCTTTCCAAACATTACCATACCGCTTGGTAACCAGAATTATAATGGCAAAACCAATCATTCCGGTAATAACCCGAATGTGCGAGGCAGCAAAGGCATCGTAGTCTCCCATTCCCTTTTTGCTCAAAACCAAACCAACGCCCTGCCCAACGGCACCACCAAACGCAAGTAAAATTCCCTTAAAGCTATAGTTGGTGGTAATCTTTCGCTTCTTAGTCAAATCAGCGTCTTGCTTCTCACGTTTCAGAATAACAATGGATATACCCGCCAGAGTGACAAACATTCCGAACCAGTTCATTGGGCTAAGCATTTCGCCAAGAATCAACCAGCCCGAAAATGCTGCAATTGGAGGAGCCAAAGCCATAATTAGCATCGAAATTCGCGCACCAACAATTACGTAGGCCTGAAAGAGGAATAAATCGCCAAATACAAATCCTACCAGGCCCGAAAGAGCCAGCCAGGCCCAACGTTCGGTGCCGGCATCGAAAGGTAAAATCATTCCTCTCCGAAAATAATTCAGGACACAGTATACAGTAAAAGCAAGTACCAAACGAATTAAGTTAACCGATAACGAGCCAACTTTCTTCCCTGCCGATTCAAACGACAAGCTGGTAACCATCCAGAAAACGGCTGTCAGCAGAGCTGCAATCTCACCAAAATAATGTCCCATTTTTTGAAGTAAAATGACCGGCGAAGGTAATGAAAGAAGTGCCTAAAATGAACCAGAGTACCTGGAGTTCGGAGTGAAATTTAGGCACTCCAAACTCCAGGCACTTCGAACTTATATTACTATTTCAGAAGCTCCGCTATCTTTTCCCGAAGTTTTTCTTCCCGAAGATTCCGACCAACAATTTTACCAGTTTTATCTACCAATAAATTTGAAGGTATAGAGTTTACCGAATACAAAGCTGCGGCTTCGTTTTTCCATCCTTTTAAATCCGAAACATGCGGCCAGGTAAGTTGGTCGTCAGCAATGGCTTTTTCCCATTTGGCTTTATCCGCATCTAACGAAACGCCAAAAACACCAAACCCTTTAGCCTTGTAACTATTGAAAGTACTAACCACATTAGGGTTTTCGCGCCGGCAAGGGCCACACCACGATGCCCAGAAATCAACCAGAGTATATTCATTCTTCGAATAGATATCGCTCAATTTTACCGGATTTCCAGCAACATCATTCATTGTAAAATCCGGAGCAATTTGTCCAACCGCAACCATTTTAAGCTTGGCAACACGGTCTTTTAATGAAAGAACTGTCGGAACAGAATCAAGTTTGGCATCCAAGCCAGATAAAAAACCGTCCAAAACATCTGCTTCCATGTCGTAATAAACACGTCCCAACAAATATGGCGAAACATATGAAGCCGGATTTGCTTTGATGTAATCCTTTTGCATATCATCAACTGCAGTAAAAGATTTATCGGCAAGTGCCATTAAGCTGTCAGCCTTGGCCTTATTCCCTTCTTTTTCAATCTCTTTTGAAGACTTGTACAGATCCTCTCCCTGTTTGTCGAGCACATCCAATTTATCCTGAAGAGCCTGAAGTTCATCCTGAACCTTCGAACCAGTGATTTTTGCATTCATCAACGAATCGGCAGAACCGTCAATCGAAATCAAAGCATTGTCAACAAAAAAAGGCAGTTTCTCTTTCTTTGAACTCAAACCCAGATAATAGATTTCTGGATTTTTAACAACTCCTTTGAAAACACCTTCTCCGGAAACTAAAGCTACAGAGTCAAGTTTTACCCAATCTCCTTTTACGCGCTGGCTCAGGTAAGCTTTCCCTTCAGCCAAAGTAAGTTTTACTTTTACTTCATACGAAGGTTTTGGAGTACAGGAAATAATTCCCAATAATAAAGCAATCAGCAAAGCATTTCTCATGATAAACATATTTTTAAATAATTGTAAGTACAACAAGCATTTGCAAATTAAGAGAATTATGCGAATGATTAACCACATTTACCAATAAAAAAACCGGGACTTAAGCCCGGTTCTTTCATTTCAATCAAAACATTGAAATATTTAGTTTATTTACTTTCGTATCCTTCTAAATGCACACTTCCTACCGAACGGCCTGAAGGATCGGCATTATTCTTGAAGCTGGCATCCCATTCCAACGCAATCGGCGTACTGCAAGCGATTGAAGGTACCGAAGGCACACAGCTCGCTGCCGAATCAGAAGGAAAATGTTCGGTGAAAATTGAACGATAGAAATATTCTTCCTTCGACATTGGTGTATTTATCGGGAAACGGAATTTAGCAGTATTCATCATTTCATCGGTAACTTTTTCAGCAACCATGGCTTTCAATGAGTCAATCCAGTTGTAACCCACTCCATCAGAGAATTGCTCTTTCTGACGCCACACAACACTCTCGGGCAAATAATCTTCAAAAGCTTTCCGGATAACCCATTTTTCCATCCGGCCATTTTTAGCCATTTTTTCTTCCGGATTAATGCGCATGGCCACATCCAAAAATTCTTTATCGAGGAATGGCACACGACCTTCGACTCCCCAGGCTGCCAGTGATTTGTTGGCACGCAAACAATCGTACAAATGCAATTTGCTCAATTTACGAACTGTTTCTTCGTGGAATGCCTGTGCATTTGGCGCTTTATGAAAATAGAGGTAACCACCAAAAACTTCGTCAGCACCTTCTCCTGAAAGCACCATTTTTACGCCCATCGACTTAATGACACGTGAAAGAAGATACATTGGAGTAGATGCGCGAACAGTAGTCACATCATACGTTTCGAGGTGATAGATCACGTCACGGATGGCATCCAACCCTTCCTGCACAGTAAAATGTATCTGGTGATGAATAGTTCCGATATGGTCGGCAACTTTTTGAGCTGCAGCTAAATCGGGAGAACCAACCAATCCAACAGCAAATGAGTGCAATTGGGGCCAGTAAGCGCTTTCCGAACCTTGCGACTCTATACGGTAAGCTGCATATTTTTTGGCAATTGCCGAAATAACCGAGGAATCAAGTCCTCCGGAAAGTAAAACTCCGTATGGTACATCCGACATCAATTGGCGGTGAACAGCATCTTCAAGCGCTTTACGCAACTCGTCGATATCAAAACCATTGTCTTTCACAGCATCATAGGAAGTCCATTCGCGCTCATACCAAGTTTTCACTTCGCCATCAGGACTAAACAGATATTTGCCCGGCAAAAACTCTTCAATGATACTGCAATATCCTTCCAGTGCTTTCAATTCAGATGCTACATAGTAATTTCCGGATTTGTCCCATCCCTGATACATCGGAATAATACCAATATGATCACGTGCTACCAGATAGACGTCCTTTTCCATATCGTATAAACAAAAAGCGAAAATTCCATTCAGGTCTTCCAAAAAGTTCGGACCTTTTTCGCGATACAAAGCCAGAATCACTTCACAGTCAGAATGAGTCAAAAATTCATACGAATCTGCGAGTCGTTCCCTAATCTCAAGGTGATTATATATTTCGCCATTCACGGCCAATACTAATTTACCATCTTTACTGTACAAGGGTTGCTGTCCTGATTCCGGGTCAACAATCGACAAACGCTCGTGAGAAAGAATTGCCTTGTCGCATGAAAAAATACCCGACCAATCCGGACCACGATGACGAATTTTCTTTGACATCTTTAAAACCTGAGGACGCAACTCCTGGGCTGGTACCTTCAGATCAAATACACCTACAAATCCACACATAATATTATCTGTTTAAATATATTCCTATAAAATGAATTGAGTGTTCAAAAATATACATTTTGATTATATATTGAAAGCTTTCGTGACATTTTTCTTATTTATATAACATTTACTGTCAAATAAGTCAAATACTAAACCATTTTAAGTATCCATCAATTTTCATTTTCAGATAATACTCCCTTCAGAATAGTGCAAACAAGCAAAATAAATACAAATTTCAGGTTCAACCCCTTACTCTAAATCAACAACAAATAAAAAACAAGCATATTTTCAGGAAATACCTCAAATCTTGAAATCATAGCAAAAGACGCATAAAAAAGAAAAAAGGTAGCCAAAATTGACTACCTTCTGACATATTTCTAAAAAAAACAGCCTATACGTTAAATCGGAAATGCATAATATCGCCATCCTGAACCACATATTCTTTCCCTTCGACACCCATTTTTCCAGCTTCCTTGCAAGCTTGTTCCGATCCCAAAGTAATAAAATCGTTGTATTTTATTACTTCAGCACGAATAAATCCTTTTTCAAAGTCGGTATGAATAACTCCGGCTGCTTGCGGAGCTTTAAATCCACGTTTGTAGGTCCACGCTCTTACTTCTTTCACACCAACAGTGAAATAAGTTTCGAGCTGTAACTGTCGGTATGCACTTTTAATCAACTTATTAACACCCGATTCGTCCAATCCGAGATCTTCCAAAAACATCTGGCGTTCGTCATAACTTTCCAATTCAGCGATGTCGGCTTCGGTAGCAGCAGCAATCATCAACATTTCTGCTTTTTCATTTTTGATGGCCTCTTTAACCGCATCAACATATTTGTTTCCTGAAATTACAGCAGCTTCATCAACATTACACACATAAAGAATTGGTTTATTGGTAAGCAATTGAAAATCCTTAGCCAATTTTTGGTCTGCTTCGTCAATTTCAACAGTTCGAGCTGATTTTCCTTCATTCAGAGCATCGCGATACATTAACAATAATTTCAACATTCGCTTAGCTTCCGGATCGTTACCTGTTTTTGCCTGTTTTTCAACTTTAGCAATACGGCTATCCACAGTTTCCAAATCTTTCAACTGCAACTCAATGTCGATGGTCTCCTTGTCCCTCACAGGATCGATCGTATTATCAACATGAGTGATATTTTCGTTTTCGAAACAACGCAACACATGAATAATGGCATCAGTTTCACGAATATTACCCAAAAATTTGTTTCCAAGTCCTTCGCCCTTACTAGCTCCACGAACCAGACCTGCAATATCAACAATCTCAACCGTTGTTGGCACAATGCGTTCCGGATGAACCAGACCAGCCAATACATTTAATCGCTCATCGGGAACAGTAATTACTCCCAGATTGGGTTCAATGGTGCAAAACGGGAAGTTTGCTGATTGCGCCTTCGCGTTCGACAAACAATTAAAAAGAGTCGATTTTCCGACATTTGGTAGTCCTACTATCCCACACTGTAAAGCCATGCGTTCTTATTTTTTTTAAATTTTCGGTGCAAAGATAATCGATTCATCAAACTATGAAGCAATTAAAGTTCATACTTAATATTTAGAGCACATTTACGAAGATTAATGTTCGGTTTATTACTTTTGCAATAAAGCTAAATTATCATGATACTAAATTCAATTTCTGTAGATTGTGTAATTTTTGGGTTCGACAAATCCGGATTAAAGGTTTTACTCAATCAGATTGACAGAGAAGCTCTGCAAAATGCGTTACCTAAACAGGCAAGTTCCGAACAGATCAAACAAATCTATGAAAAGCACCCTGTTTTAACCCAAGATAACTATTGGAGCCTATTTGGCGAGCATGTACCGGAGCAACAGGATCTGGACGAGTTTGCAAAAGACCTGTTGTTTCAGGCCACAGGGCTAAACGATGTATATCTTCAGCAAATTAATGCCTTTGGTTCATTAGACAGGGTTCCATATACCCGCGTAATTACCATTGGCTATTACGCCTTAATCAACCCTGATTACTACAGCTTACGACAATCTAATCTGGCCAAATCGTTGCAGTGGTTTAACCTGAATGAATTGCCTACGCTTTGTTTCGACCATGAAATAATTATTCAACAGGCACTTAACAAATTGAGACAAGAGGTGATGTATCATCCGGTAGGATTCCATCTTCTATCCGAAAAATTTACACTCACTGAAATACAATCCCTCTACGAAGTTATCCTGAATAAAAAGATGGATACCCGAAATTTCAGAAAGAAATTGGCCAAAATGGAATTATTAATTAACTCTGGTGAGAAACAGCAGAATGTTGCTCATCGCGCAGCCAAACTATACCAATTCGACATTCAGGTTTACGAAAAGCTGAAAATGGAAGGATTAAACTTCAGGATTGAATAATGGGGGGAAAAAAAAGTCATTAGAAAAATCACTACCCCTCTCCTAATGACAAATTAAACCATTTCTCGGTCTTCATGTCTGAATAGCAACCATCGACTCAATTATGACCAATGACCAGCAAATACTGGACTGTCTGAAAGATCCTTCGACCAAGGAACTTGCTTTCAGGCATCTGATTTCCAAATATAAGGAAAGGTTATACTGGCACATTCGGAAAATAGTATTGAATCATAACGACACTGACGACGTCTTGCAAAATACATTCATAAAAATCTGGAATGGGCTTGACTCGTTCAGGGCCGAATCGAGTTTATTTACCTGGCTCTATCGAATTGCAACCAACGAATCGATTACTTTCCTGAATCAGCGGAAACGAAAAATGATGTCGAGCCTGACCGATGAAAACGAGTACCTGGTAAACAACCTCGAAAGCGACACCTATTTTGATGGCGATCAGTGGCAAATGTTGCTACAGAAAGCAATTGCCATTTTACCAGATAAACAAAGAATTGTATTCAACATGAAGTATTTTGATGAAATTAAATACGAGGAAATGTCGGAAATTTTGGAAACATCGGTTGGCGCCCTGAAAGCCTCGTATCACCACGCCGTAAAAAAAGTAGAAGAGTACGTTAAATCGCATGAAACGAGATTCGAGCCGTAATAAAATATAAATTTTAATGTGCACTGCATAAAATAAGAAGCTATGACATTAAACCATTTGAATTTAAAGTTGTCAAAGCCATATATTTGAAAATCATGTACAAAGAAGAAGAAAATAGTAAACCCGAATTCATGAAAAGGCCAGGAATAAATCCATTCCGAACCCCAGATGGTTATTTCGATTCCATCGAAGATCGGATTATGAAAGAAATTCAGCTTACGGAGAAGAAGAAATCTACTTCATCCATTATTTTCCGAATTCTAAAACCTGCTTTTGGAATAGCCGCAAGTCTTACTTTGGTATATTTTTTAGCGACCTACCCGTTTACTAAGAATACAATTAATGCAAAAGTATCCTCTACTTATTCAGCTCCAATAAAAGCCGATTCATCGCTTAGCTTTTTATTAATCGATGAAAGCACTTTAGTAAACGCTATTTTCTCAGATGAAAAAAGCCCGGTAGCCGACATTAATCCGGATGAAATGCTTGCATATCTTTCGTCAGGACTAAATGAAGTTGAAATTTATTCTGAAATACAAAATTAATACATCATGAAGAAGCTGTTATTACTTAGCATTTTATCGATTTTCTCAATTACAATTCTGATTGCTCAGGAAAGAACCGGTTCAACGACCGAGATGTTTGAAAAGATTAAAGCTGAAAAAATATCCTTTTTCACTGAAAAACTAAGTCTGACACCTTCAGAAGCACAAGCATTTTGGCCTGTCTACAACGAATTTGAAAAGAAAAGATTCGACATCCAAAGGCAAATTCATGAATTCGAACATATGCCCGAAGATAAGGTTAACAGCCTATCTGATTCTGAAATCGACCAAATGACAAACAACTATGTCAGTTCATTCGAAAAAGAAGCTATGCTCCTGAAGGAATATAATAAACAATTTTTGAAGGTGTTACCAAAGAAAAAAGTTCTGATGATGTATCGAACCGAAAATCAATTCAGGGGACATCTGATCAGAGAGTATAAAAGAGGTCAAAAAAAGGACTAAAAAAAGGCTGGGTTTCCAGCCTTTTTTCATTTAAAGTCTATAGTTTCCTTTTTCCAGGAACTCAATGGTTTTATTTATTCCAACGTACATCAACGTATCTTCAGCAACAAACGAAACATGCTTCCGGTAATCAGTCCAAAAACGTTCCAGGTACTCTGACGTTCGGGCTGGCCTCCTGAATTCCATGGCCTGGGCAGCATTGTATAGTTCTATAGCCAGGATACTGTAAATATTTGTAGCCACTTTCAAGGCTTTCGTTGCAGCATTACCACCCATACTTACATGATCCTCCTGCTCGTTCGATGATGGAATTGAATCAACCGAAGCTGGCGTACTAAGCTGCTTATTCAGGCTGACAATTGAAGCAGCCGCGTATTGAGGAATCATGAATCCAGAGTTTAAGCCTGGATTAGCCACCAAAAACTCCGGAAGTTGCCGATCTCCAGAAATTAACCGGTACGTGCGACGTTCTGATATACTTCCAATTTCAGAAAGAGCAATAGCCAGAAAATCGAGTGACAATGCCAGCGGTTCGCCATGAAAATTTCCTCCGGAAATGATCAGGTCATCATCCGGAAATACAGTTGGATTATCGGTCACCGAATTGATTTCAATCTCCACAACTCCGGCCACATATGCAACCGCATCTTTAACCGCACCATGAACCTGAGGAATACACCGAAACGAATACGGATCCTGAACATGCGCTTTCTTCCGGCTAATTAATTCACTTCCATCCAGTAATTTTCTGAAATTCGCTGCAGTTTTTATCTGTCCTGAATGTGGTCGTATTTCCTGAACTTGCGCCATAAATGGTTCAATCAGTCCGTCGAAACTATCGAGCGACAAAGCGCCAATAATATCGGCATAATCGAGCAGGCGGAAGGCTTTCAGTAACGTGAAAACTGCATGAGCGCTCATAAATTGAGTTCCGTTCAACAAGGCTAAGCCTTCTTTGGCTTGCAGTTGAATCGGCTCCCACCCCATTTCAATCAATACTTCCGAAGCCTGTTTAAGAACTCCCTGGTGATAAACTTCGCCCATTCCGATTAATGGCAGAAACAATTTGGCCAACGGAGCCAAATCGCCACTGGCTCCCAAAGAACCCTGCTCGCATACAACAGGCAAAATGTTGTTGTTGTACAAATCCAGAATTCGCTGAACAGTGACCAACTGAACGGCCGAATTTCCCCTCGACAAAGCATGAGCTTTTAGCAAAAGCATAAGCCGAACCACATCCGAAGGAATTTCAGGTCCGAGGTTACAGGCATGCGAAATAACCAGATTTTCCTGCAATTTGCTCAGGTCTTCTTTGGACACTTCAATGTTGCACAGTGCCCCAAAACCGGTATTGATTCCATACAAAGGACCTTCCGTTTCACTAATTTTTCGGTCGAGATAGGCTTTACTTTTCTGAATCAATGCAATAGATTCATCAGAGATTACCAGCATTTTGTTGCGTTCCAGAATCTCTTCTATGATTGGGTAAGTTAACTTTTCGGGTGATATGTAATGAATTTGTCTTTCCATGTGAATGATTTTAAAGAATGGGAAATATTCAATATCCAACAAGGAATATCGAATTAGCAATTAGAAAAGTTTCAAATCTGAGTTCGTGTCAATCAAGACACAACTTGGAACCTGAAACTTGAAACATGGAATTAATGAAAAATTCAGGGACAACGGATGTCGCCCCCTATGATTTTTGATAACCGATATTCTTTTTGAAGAAGAATCATCTCCTGAATTTTTCAGGAAGTAAGTGATAATGATTTTATTCTGAAAGGATATTTATCAGTTCCTGCGGATCAACCAGTTGTTGCTCGCCCGAAAGCATGTTCTTCAGATTGATTTTGCCTTGTGCCATTTCGTTTTCGCCAACAATGGCCACAAAAGGTATCTTTTTGTTGTTCGCCCAGGTCATCTGCTTGCCCATTTTACTTTTATCCGGAAAAATTTCGGCATTGATTCCAGCCTTACGAACTGCGGCCAAAATTGGCAAACAAAACGTTTCTTCGGCTGTGCCAAAATTCACAAACATCAATTTGGTGGAGTCGGCTGTTGCCGCCGGAAATAGTTCCAACTGAGTCAGCACATCATAAATACGGTCGGCACCAAACGAAATACCAACACCAGAAACATTGGGCATTCCAAAAATTCCGGTTAAATCGTCGTAGCGTCCGCCGCCGCAAATGCTGCCCATGGCTACATCTTTGGCTTTAACCTCGAAAATGGCACCAGTATAATAATTCAATCCCCGGGCTAAAGTCAAGTCTAATTCAACTTCTGTGGTCAATTCCAAAGTATCCAGATAAGCAAATAAGGTACGTACTTCGGTAATTCCCTTTGCGCCAATATCAGATTGACCAATGGCCAATTCCAATTGATTTAATTTTTCGGAAACTGAACCAGACAAATGCAAAATAGGCTGTAATTTATCGACAGCGTCTTGAGGAATTCCTTTCTCCAACAATTCTTCGTTCACCTTTTCCAGACCAATTTTATCCAATTTGTCGATGGCAACGGTAATGTCAACGATCCGGTCTTTTTCTCCAATCACTTCAGCAATACCGGCCAAAATTTTACGGTTATTGATCTTCACAACCGTATTAATTTTCAGTTTTGAGAAAACCTGATCGACAATTTGAACCAGTTCCATTTCGTTGAGCAACGAGTCGCTGCCCACAATATCCACATCGCACTGGTAGAACTCGCGGTATCGCCCTTTTTGTGGACGATCGGCTCGCCAAACCGGTTGAATCTGGTAACGTTTAAACGGGAATGAAATATCGTTGCGGTATTGCACTACAAAGCGGGCGAAAGGCACCGTCAGATCGTACCGCAAACCTTTTTCGGAGATTTTATTCGTCAGGCGGATGCTATTTCGTTCCAATAATTCCTGATCGGAAGGTGCAGCAGCAAAATCGCCTGAATTCAGAATTTTAAACAGCAGTTTATCACCTTCTTCGCCATATTTACCCATCAGAGTCGAAAGGTTTTCCATGGCCGGAGTTTCAATGGGTTGAAATCCGTACAGTCGAAAAATACTTTTGATGGTATCGAAAATATAGTTCCGGTTGGTCATTTCAGCCGGTGAAAAATCGCGGGTTCCCTTTGGGATTGAAGGTTTCTGTGCCATGTTTGTTTATTTCTGAAGGCGCAAAATTAAGGAATTTCGGGATATTTCTGCCACAAAGACTCAAAGACACAAAGAATACTCTATAAAAATCCAAATAAAACCAATGGACATCTCCTAATCTCTCCCATCTAAAACCCTAACATACATTTCTGTGAGCAACTTTAGGTATTCTGCACACCCTGTTTCTCCTTCTTCTGGAGCCCAACTCGCGAAATTTTTATCGTTCATGGGTAAATACGGACCATCTTTCACTTCATAAACGACAGATCCAGATTCAAGAGAGAATAAAGAATGCCAAGCTCCAACCGGGATTTCAACTGCATAGTTTCCCTTGTCCCGATCAAGCAAAACAAAATCAGTCGGAGTTCCTGAATTATCAAAGAATACCACGACCAAACTTCCGCGCAGTACGATAAAAACTTCGCGTTTATCCGGATTTTCATGCTTATGTGGCTGAATGTAGGTTCCTGGCTCAAAAGCGTTCAGCATTCGGTTAATCGGATCGGCCAAGTCGTCATGAAAATTGTGATTCAGCCGCTTTCGCATTGAGTTTACTGCCTTTTGGCTCAACTCATCCAGTAATTCAGGAGATACAATTTTAATCATCTTTTAAAATAATAAATCCGAAGCATTTACAGCTCCGGACTTTGTTGTTTATTTTGATACTCAGCAGGTGACTTTGAGCCACCCGCTGAGTATAACTTCAGACTTCGGATTCAAACTTCAGACTGGATTTAGTCTTTCACCAGTTTTTTATATTTCACCCGATGAGGGTTCGCATCACCCATTCGTTTTTTGCGATTTTCTTCGTAATCGGTAAATCCACCTTCGAAGAACACGACTTTCGAATCGCCTTCGAATGCCAGAATGTGGGTAGCAATGCGGTCGAGAAACCAGCGATCGTGTGAAATAACCACGGCGCAACCGGCAAAATTATCCAACCCTTCTTCCAACGCACGCAAGGTATTGATATCAATATCATTGGTAGGCTCATCGAGCAACAATACGTTTCCTTCCTCTTTCAAGGCCAAAGCAAGGTGCAACCTATTCTTCTCACCACCTGAAAGATATCCGCATTTCTTTTCCTGATCGGCACCACCAAAATTAAACCTGGAAACATAGGCACGAGCATTCAATTGTTTTCCGCCAACTGAAATCAAGTCGCTTCCACCAGTTATTACCTGGTAAACAGTTTTTTCCGGATCGATAGCTTTATGAGTCTGATCGACATAGGCCAATTTTACTGTTTCGCCCACATCGAAAGTACCTTTATCCGCACTTTCCAACCCCATAATCAGTTTAAACAATGTCGTTTTACCAGCGCCATTTGGCCCAATGACTCCAACAATTCCGTTTGGCGGAAGCACAAAATTCAGGTCTTCGAATAACAAACGGTCACCATAACCTTTGGCAACAGACTCAGCAGAAATCACTCTTTCGCCCAAACGTGGTCCATTAGGAATAAAGATTTCGAGTTTCTCTTCTTTCTGTTTTACGTCTTCATTAACCATACGATCATAAGCTCCCATACGTGCTTTCGATTTCGCCTGACGAGCTTTTGGAGCCATGCGAATCCATTCTAATTCACGCTCCAACGATTTGCGGCGTTTCGAAGCAACCTTTTCTTCCTGTTCCATTCGTTTTGACTTCTGATCTAACCAGGAAGTATAATTACCTTTCCAGGGAATACCTTCGCCACGATCCAGTTCCAAAATCCATCCAGCCACATTATCAAGGAAATACCTGTCGTGAGTAATACAAATCACAGTACCTTTATATTGCTGCAAATGCATTTCAAGCCATTGAATCGATTCTGCATCTAAATGGTTGGTAGGCTCATCAAGCAACAATACATCAGGTTCTTTTAACAGCAGGCGGCATAAAGCAACCCGGCGGCGTTCACCTCCGGAAAGTTCACCAACAGGCTGATCATCGGGAGGACACTGCAACGCATCCATGGCGCGTTCAAGTTTTGCATCAAGATTCCAGGCATCAAAATGGTCAATCTTATCCTGAAGCACAGCCTGTTCTTCATACAATTTATCCATGACATCCTGATTTTCATAAACATCAGGATCACCAAATTTCAGGTTAATGTCTTCATAAGCTTGTAAAACATCTACTATTTCCTGAACCCCTTCCTGTACAATTTCTTTTACCGTTTTCGAATCGTCAAGTTGTGGATCCTGTTCCAAATATCCAACAGTATATCCTGGCGAAAAAACCACTTCGCCTTGATAAGAACTTTCAAGACCGGCAATAATTTTTAGTAAAGTTGATTTTCCAGAGCCATTCAATCCAATAATCCCAATTTTAGCGCCAAGAAAAAAAGACAGGGAAATATCCTTCAAAACTTGCTTTTGGGGAGGATAAGTCTTGCTTACCCTGTACATCGAAAAAATTATCTTATTATCATCGCTCATATATGCTCGATTTTAAGGTTTATAAATCAAAGATTGATTTCAACTATCCAACGTAGTATTTGAGTTACCAAAAATACTGCTTTTTAATTATCAAATTCATTACATTTATAGTTTCAAAGTAATCTCCGTAAAAAAAGACCTGTGAAGCTATTAATTGTTGACGACAATCCGATTAATCAGAAATTTCTATACTACTCCTTAAAAAAGTATTATGAGATAGAAACGGCTGACAATGGACTTGAAGCAGTTGAAATGCTTGAGAAAAATAGTTATGATGTTGTTTTAATGGATTTGTCGATGCCGGTTATGGATGGTGCCGAAGCCACATTACGGATCAGAAAGTCAATAAATGCAAAGAATAAACATGTTCCCATCATTTTTGTAACAACTAACGATTTCGAACACGATAGGATACGTTGCATGGAAAATGGGGGAAGTGATTACTTGATTAAACCAGTTGATATTGGTGAATTATTAAATTCGATTGACATTCAACTCAATCAAAGACAAGAAATATTATAACTATTTGTTTTAAAATAACTCCACTCGCAATTTATCATATTGCAATTCGTGAAAGAAAAAAAAGGCTGATTATTCATCAGCCTTTTTTACTATCTAAAAAATCTATCTATTCTTCAGTCTTTTCTTCAGGAGCTTCTGTTACTTCAGGAGCGACAACTGGAGCTGCAGGAGCAGTAGCTTTTGGAGCATCTGCTTTTTTCTTGCCACCACGACGCGATTTCACTGGTTTGGCTTTACTTTCTTTAGCTGCCAACATGTTTTCGTTGAAGTCGACCAACTCGATAATACACATTTCTGCATTGTCACCAAGTCTATTTCCTGTTTTAAGAATTCTGGTATAACCGCCTGGACGATCAGCTACTTTTTCAGCAACATCTCTGAATAACATTGCAACAGCCGTTTTGCTTTTCAGGTATTCAAACACAACCCTGCGTGAATGAGTCGAATCGTCTTTAGCTTTGGTAATAAGTGGCTCAACATATATTCTTAAGGCCTTAGCTTTAGCTACGGTCGTTGTAATACGTTTATGAAAAATCAGTGAGTTGGCCATATTGGACAACAATGCTTTCCGATGAGCGCTGGTTCTACCTAAATGGTTGAATTTTTTACTATGTCTCATTTTTACTTATTCCTTATCAAGTTTATATTTACTGATATCCATCCCGAACGTCAAATTCAAGCTCACCAATAAGTCGTCCAATTCTGTGAGTGATTTTTTACCAAAATTACGGAATTTAAGCAAATCGTTCCGGTTATAAGTAACCAGCTCTCCTAAGGTTTCAACATCCGCAGCCTTCAGGCAATTCAATGCACGTACAGAAAGATCCATATCAACCAGTTTTGTTTTCAAAAGTTGGCGCATGTGCAATACTTCTTCATCAAACTCTTCGTTTGCAAATTTCTCATCCGAATCAATGGTGATTTTTTCGTCAGAGAACAGCATGAAGTGATAAATCAGAATTTTTGCAGCTTCTTTCAATGCATCTTTAGGATGAATTGAACCATCGGTTGTGATTTCAAAAACTAACTTTTCATAGTCAGTTTTTTGCTCAACACGATAATTTTCGACAGCATATTTCACATTTTTGATCGGTGTGAAAATTGAATCGATCGGAATTACTCCAAACTCAGCATCGATCGGCTTATTTTCAGCGCTAGGGACATATCCGCGACCTTTGTTGATGGTGATATCCATCTGCAATTTAACTTCAGGTTCCATCCGGCAGATAATTAACTCTGGATTTAAAACACGGAAGCCGGTCATAAATTTATTAATATCTCCGGCAGTGAATGTGTCCTGTCCGGTAATTGAGATAGAAACCTTCTCATTATCAAAATCTTCAACTTCACGTTTAAAACGGATCTGCTTCAGATTAAGGATAATTTCAGTTACATCTTCCATTACACCTTTAATAGTCGCAAATTCATGGTCAACTTTGTCGATTTTGACAGTTGTAATTGCATAACCTTCCAAAGAGGATAACAGAATTCTTCGTAAGGCATTACCAATTGTAATACCATAACCTGGTTCCAATGGACGGAATTCGAATTTACCGTACTTCTCATCGGTTTCAACCATTATAACTTTGTCGGGTTTTTGGAACGCTAATATTGCCATAATAATACTGAGTAATTGATTATTTAGAATACAACTCTACGATAAGTTGTTCTTTAATGTTTTCAGGAATTTCTGCTCTTTCAGGACGGGTTAAAAACTTACCTGCCAATTGAGAATTATCCCATTCCAACCATGCAAATTTACTAGAACGACGTGAGTTCAATGAAGTTGTAATAACTTCAAGTGATTTCGATTTTTCACGAACACTAATAACGTCACCTGGACGAACTGTATATGATGGAATATTTAATACTTCACCATTAACATTAATGTGCTTGTGAGAAACCAATTGACGTGCAGCAGAACGTGTAGGAGCAATTCCTAAACGGAATACAACATTATCCAAACGAGCTTCCAGTAGTTGCAACAGAACTTCACCTGTTACACCTTTTGATGCAGAAGCTTTTTTAAATAAGTTAGAGAATTGACGTTCCAATACACCATACATGTATTTGGCTTTTTGTTTTTCCTTTAATTGGGTTCCGTACTCAGATTTTTTACGTCTTCGGCTAGCTAAACCGTGAAATCCCGGTGGAAAATTTTTCTTTTCAAGTGCTTTGTCCGGTCCGAAAATTGGTTCACCAAATTTTCGGGCGATTCTGGATTTTGGTCCTGTATATCTTGCCATTACTGTTTTAATTTATTCGATTAAACACGTCTCCTTTTTGCAGGACGACATCCATTGTGTGGTAGTGGGGTAACGTCAACAATTTCACTTACCTGAATGCCAACGCTGCTAATTGCACGAATTGCAGATTCACGACCATTACCTGGACCTTTTACGTATACTTTTACTTTTCTCAGACCAAGATCATATGCTGTCTTGGCACATTCTTCAGAAGCTACCTGAGCAGCATAGGGAGTATTCTTTTTAGAACCTCTGAACCCTTTTTTACCAGCAGACGACCACGAAATAACTTCACCATTACCATTGGTCAACGACACAATGATGTTATTGAATGAAGAGTGAATGTGTGCCTGTCCGATTGCTTCAACGATAACAACTCGTTTTTTAGTAGAACCAGTCTTTTTTGCCATAATTCAAATATCAATTATTTAGTGGCTTTTTTCTTATTAGCAACAGTTTTTCTCTTTCCCTTACGTGTACGAGCATTATTTTTTGTGCTCTGTCCACGAACAGGTAAGCCTACACGGTGACGGATTCCACGGTAGCAACCGATATCCATCAATCGTTTAATATTCATCTGAGTTTCAGAACGTAATTCGCCTTCAACCTTGATGCTTCCACTGATAGCTGCACGAATAGCAGCCAGATGATCATCAGTCCAATCCTGAACCTTGATGTCTTTATCTACACCGGCTTTTTCGAGGAGAGTTACTGAAAGATTGCGACCAATACCATAGATATAGGTTAATGCAATTTCGCCTCTTTTATTGTTAGGGATGTCAACACCACTTATACGAGCCATAAAATAAAATTTTTACAAAGTTAATTAATTATCCCTGACGTTGTTTGTACTTCGGATTCTTTTTGTTAATCACGTACAAACGGCCTTTTCTGCGAACAATTTTACAGTCGGCGCTACGTTTTTTAATGGATGCTCTTACTTTCATTATTTTGTGCTTTAGTTTTTATATCTAAAAGAAATTCTTCCTTTTGTCAGGTCATATGGCGACATTTCAACCTTCACTTTATCGCCCGGTAAAATTTTGATGTAATGCATCCGCATTTTTCCGGAAATATGTGCGGTAATCGTATGCCCGTTTTCCAATTCAACCCTGAACATTGCATTCGATAATGATTCAATGATTGTTCCGTCTTGTTCTATTGAAGACTGTTTTGCCATAAATATAATCTAATTATCTAGTAATTTGATGTTTACATTTCATATACTATTCGAATCTAAACACCGGTACGGAAGATTATTTAATTTTCCGCTAATAAATCCGGCAAAACTACTAGAATTACCGGACTTACTCGCTATTTATGAATAAAATTTAACAAGTTTAGAACTTTCACTAATCTAAGACAGAAAATGTCTAAATAGTTATTAGTATGCTGCACCACCACCTGTACGTCCTTTGATCCGGCCTGACTTCATCAAACCATCATAATGACGCATCAAAAGGTGACTTTCAATTTGCTGCAAAGTATCTAAAACAACACCCACAAGAATTAACAACGAAGTACCACCAAAGAAATAGGCGAACTGTTGATTGATTCCAGCCATCATCGCAAATGCAGGCAGAATTGTAATTATTCCAAGAAATACTGATCCTGGAAGGGTAATTCTGGACATGATGGTATCAAGAAATTCGACAGTTTTCTTTCCTGGTTTTACACCTGGAATAAACCCGCCGTTCTTCTTCATATCTTCAGCCATTTGCAATGGATTAACGGTAATTGCCGTATAAAAATATGTGAATAGAATAACTAACAGAAACTGAGTAAAGTTATACCAAAATCCAAGGTGATTGGTAAAAGCGGCTGCGAAGCCACTCATACTATCGGATTTGGCAAAACCCGCTAAACTAATAGGAATAAACATAATCGCCTGAGCGAAAATGATAGGCATTACACCTGCTGCATTCACTTTTAGAGGAATATACTGACGAACACCACCATATTGCTTGTTGCCAACAATTCGTTTTGCATATTGTACTGGTATTTTACGTGTTCCCTGAACCAATAAAATTGCACCAATAAATACAAAAACTAAAACAACAAACTCAAGCAAGAACATTACCATACCACCACCTTGTTGTTCGATGCGCGAAATAAATTCGGCAACAACTGAATGAGGTAATCTGGCAATAATTCCAATCATGATAATCAGTGATATACCATTACCAATACCTTTATCTGTAATTTTTTCACCCAGCCACATTACGAACATCGAACCAGAAGTTAAAATAATGGTTGACGATACTGTAAATAAAGCTCCGGTAAGAGCAAAGGCCGATTCAGGTAGTTGGGCATGAAGGTTTACTAAATATGCAGGTGCCTGGAAGAGCAGGATGACAACAGTCAAATAGCGAGTTAGCTGATTAACTTTACGACGTCCTGATTCACCTTCTTTTTGCAACCGTTGGAAATAAGGTACCGCAATACCCAACAACTGGATTACAATAGAAGCCGAAATATAAGGCATAATCCCTAAAGCAAAAATAGATGCTTTAGAGAAAGCTCCTCCCGAGAACATATCCAACAATCCGAGCAACCCCTCAGATGTTTGATTTTTAAGATTAATCAGCTGAGCTGGATCAACCCCAGGTAAAGAAACATACGAACCTAAACGATAAATAACAACCAAGAACAGAGTAATCCCCAACCGGGATCGCAAGTCTTCAATCTTATAAATATTCTTTAGGGTTTCAATAAACTTTTTCATCAGGTTTAAAGTATTTCGATGGTTCCTTGTAGATTCTCAATGGTCTCTTTTGCCCTTTTAGAAAAAGCATGAGCTTTTACTTCCAATTTAAGGTTCAATACTCCATCTCCCAAGATCTTCACTTTATCCCTTTTGGAAGCCATTCCAGCTTCAACTAAAACATTTACATCAACACAGGTAATCTTTAAAGATTCAGCCAATTCCTGAATTACATCAAGATTGATTGCTTTAAATTCTTTCCGGTTAATATTTTTAAAGCCAAATTTAGGTACAACACGTTGTAAAGGCATCTGACCACCTTCGAAACCACGGCGACTTTTGTAGCCTGATCTTGATTTGGCACCTTTATGCCCTCTTGTGGAAGTGCCACCGTGACCAGAACCCTGGCCGCGGCCAATTCGCTTTACGCTGTGGGTTGAACCTTCAGCAGGTTTAAGATTACTTAAATCCATAATTTATTGATCTTAATAAGTTTAAACTTCTTCAACAATTACAAGATGGTGCAATTTTGCAACCATTCCCATAATTTGTGGAGTTACTTCGTGAGTTACTGGTCGGTTAAGCTTTTTAATTCCAAGAGCAACAAGTGTAGCTTTTTGTCTCCAATCAGAACCGATCTGACTTCTTATTTGAGTAATTTTAATCTTTGCCATAACTTCTTATCCATTAAATACTTTATCCAAAGTTACACCACGATGTTCAGCAACAGTATGCGCGTCACGCAATTCGAGAAGAGCAGCCATTGTAGCTTTTACCAAATTGTGTGGGTTCGATGATCCTTTTGATTTTGCAAGGATGTTGTGAACGCCAACACTTTCCAATACTGAGCGCATAGCACCTCCGGCTTTTACCCCGGTTCCTGATGTTGCTGGTTTTAAAAATACACGAGCTCCACCAAATTTAGCTTCCTGTTCGTGAGGTATTGTTCCTTTGTGAATTGGAACCTTTATCAGATTCTTTTTTGCTGCATCAACACCTTTTGAAATTGCAGTAGTTACTTCGCTGGCTTTACCCAGACCCCAACCAACTACGCCATCTTCGTTGCCAACAACAACAATAGCCGAGAAGCTGAATGTTCTACCTCCCTTGGTTACTTTTGTAACGCGGTTAATAGCTACCAACCGATCCTTCAGTTCCAGATCACTGGTTTTTACTTTTCTGATATCTCCTGTCATAACTATTAAAATTTAAGGCCACCTTCACGGGCAGCGTCAGCTAATTGTTTAACTCTTCCGTGATACAAATAACCATTACGATCAAATACAACTGCAGAAATTCCGGCAGCTAATGCTTTTTCAGCAATTGCTTTACCAATAATCGCAGCCATTTCGGTTTTGGTACCCTCGGTACCTACGAAATCTTTATTAAGCGAGGAAACTGCCAACAAAGTTTTTCCTGATAAATCATCAATCAACTGAGCATAAATCTGCTTGTTGCTTCTGAATACATTCAAACGAGGTCTTTCAGCAGTTCCGGAAACAATTTTCCGGATTCTCTTCTTAATCCTATATCTTCTTTCTTGCTTCGTTAAAGCCATGGTTTTTAAATTTTACTATTTAGCACCAGCTGATTTACCGGCCTTGCGCCTAAGAATTTCACCAACAAATTTAACACCTTTTCCTTTGTAAGGTTCAGGTTTCCGGAAGGATCTGATTTTGGCTGCAATGTGACCAATCAGTTGTTTATCACAGCTTTTCAAGGTTACAATTGGGTTGCTACGTTTATCACTCTTAGCTTCTACCTGAACTTCAGCAGGAAGTTGCAGATAAGTATGATGTGAATAACCTAAAACCAAATCGAGAATCTGACCGTCGTTTTCAGCACGATAACCAACACCAACCAATTCAAGTTTTACTTCGTAGCCTTTTGATACACCTACAACCATGTTGTTGACCAGTGAACGATAAAGACCATGAATGGCACGATGTTTTTTCTCATCTGAAGGACGATTTACCGTTAAAGTATTACCTTCCAATTCGAAAGTAATATCCGGATCAACCTGTTGTGTTAATTCGCCCAGCGGACCTTTTACTGTAACCAAATTTGTATCGCTTACCGTAAATTTTACACCAGCTGGTATTTCAATGGGTAGTTTACCTATCCTTGACATTATTATTCCTCCTAGATTAATAAACGTAACATAAGACTTCACCACCAACGCCTAATTCCCGAGCTTCTTTGTCGGTGATTACGCCTTTAGAGGTCGAAATTACTGCAATTCCCAAACCGTTAAGTACGCGTGGAATGCTATCGATATGGCAATATTTCCGTAAACCAGGTTTACTGATTCTTTTAATTGCCTTAATAGCCGGAATCTTCGTCTCTGGGTTATATTTCAATGCAATTTTAATGTTGCCCTGAAAGTTCACTTCATCCTCGAACTTATAGTTGAGGATATATCCTTTATCTTTCAAAATTTTGGTAATTTCTTTCTTGATATTGGATGCAGGGATATCAACCACACGATGTTTTGCCTTTTGAGCATTTCTGATTCGTGTCAGATAATCTGCTATTGGATCTGTAATTTTGCTCATTACTTCTTAATTAGATATTACCAACTTGCTTTTTTAACACCCGGAATTAAACCATAAGAAGCCATTTCTCTGAAATTGATTCTACTGATTCCGAACTGACGCATATATCCTTTCGGACGACCGGTTAGTTTGCATCTGTTATGCATACGAATACGGGAAGAGTTCTTAGGTAACTTTTGAAGACCGACTGAATCACCTTCAGCTTTAAGCTTGGCTCTTTTTTCGGCATATTTTTCAACAAGTGCTGCCCTTTTTACTTCCCGGGCTTTCATTGATTCCTTAGCCATATCTTAAATCTTTTTAGCATTTTTAAACGGTAAACCTAACTCTTTCAACAAGGCATAGCCTTCTTCGTCTGACTCAGCCGTAGTTACGAAAGTAATATTCATTCCGTTGATACGGGTAACTTTGTCCATTACAATTTCAGGGAAAATAATTTGCTCTGGAATACCTAAGGTATAATTACCACGGCCATCCATTTTGCCTTCGATTCCTTTGAAATCGCGAATACGGGGAAGAGATACACTGATTAAACGATCAAGGAACTCATACATGCGCTCTCTGCGTAGGGTAACACGAACCCCGATAGGCATTTTTTTCCTTAATTTGAAGTTAGAAATGTCCTTCTTAGATTTGGTTTGGACTGCCTTCTGACCGGTGATATTTGTAATCTCGTCGGTAGCGACTTCGATTAACTTTTTATCAGCGATAGCAGCTCCAACGCCCTGATTGATGACAATCTTATCTAACTTAGGTGCCTGCATTACGTTTTTGTAGGAAAAATCCTTCACTAACGCAGGTACAACTTCGTCTAAGTATTTTTTCTTAAGTGTTGGTACGTAAGCCATTACTTAATCTCCTCTCCTGATTTTTTTGAATAACGAACTAATTTGCCTTTATCATCCAGCTTCCTTCCAATACGAGTTGGTTTCCCTGTTTTTGGGTCCTTATTCATAAGGTTAGAAATGTGAATAGGTGCTTCCTTCTCCACAATACCACCCTGCGGATGAGCCGCATTGGGTTTTGTGTGTTTTTTTACCATATTAACACCTTCCACAATAGCTTTCTCGGTTGCTCTGATTACTTCGAGCACTTTGCCTTCCCGTCCTTTGTAATTGCCAGCAATTACAATAACAGCGTCGCCTTTTTTTATGTGTAATTTTGTCTGCATTTCTCTGATTTTATGCATTAAAGTACTTCAGGAGCAAGTGAAATGATCTTCATATTTTGATCACGAAGTTCTCTTGCTACGGGTCCGAATATACGAGTTCCGCGCATTTCACCAGCATTATTCAGCAAAACTACAGCGTTATCATCGAAACGGATGTATGATCCATCTGGACGACGAACTTCTTTGGTCGTACGAACAATTATTGCTTTCGACACGGCACCTTTTTTCATGTCACTTCCCGCTATAGCACTTTTTACTGTTACTACAATGGTATCGCCAAGTGTGGCATAGCGCTTTCTTGTTCCGCCTAAAACGCGGATACAGAGCACTTCTTTGGCCCCACTATTATCGGCAACGGTACATCTTGATTCCTGTTGTATCATGATTACTTAGCTCTTTCTATGATTTCCACTAATCTCCAACATTTCTGTTTACTGATAGGTCGTGTTTCCATGATCTTTACAGTATCGCCGATGTTGCAGCTGTTCTTTTCATCGTGGGCGTAAAACTTTGAAGTTTTGTTGACGAATTTGCCATAAATAGGATGTTTTTCCTTGCGGTGTTCAGCCACAACGATCGTACATTCCATTTTGTTACTCACAACAACTCCAATACGCTCCTTCCTTAGATTTCTTTCTTCCATTACTAACTCTGTTTTGCGTTAATTTCCCTTTGACGTAGAATGGTTTTTAGACGTGCAATATTTCTTCTCACTTCTACGATCACTTTTGGGTTTTCGAGTTGAGAAATTGCATGGTTCATTTTCATCCGTGTTAAGGAATCCTGATCGGTCTGAATTCTTTCAAGAATTTCAGCTTTCGATAATTCTCTAATTTCTGATGTCTTCATTATTCAGCGATTTCAGATTCAACATAATCACGTCTAACCATGAACTTAGTAGTTACCGGTAGTTTTTGAGCAGCTAAACGAAGTGCTTCCTTTGCAACCACATAAGGAACTCCATCTGCCTCGATCAATATTCTACCTGGTGTAATCGGAGCAACGAATGCTTCCGGAGCACCTTTTCCTTTACCCATACGTACCTCTGCAGGTTTCTTAGTAATAGGTTTATCGGGGAATACACGGATCCAAATTTGACCCTGACGTTGCATGTGACGTGTAACGGCAACACGGGCAGCCTCAATCTGGCGTCCGGTAAGCCACGTCTCTTCCAACGATTTAATTCCAAAAGATCCAAATGCTAACTGGTTGCCGCGTTGAGCCAGTCCCTTCATTTTTCCCTTTTGTACTCTTCTGAATTTTGTCTTTTTCGGTTGTAACATCCTTCTTTACTTCTGAAAGGTTTACAAATTATTTTCTTTTTTTCTTAAATCCGCCACCTTTTGGTGCACCTTCGTTTGGACGTCTTCCTTCTGGTTTTTGTCCTACGTTTGGTGAAAGGTCACGCTTTCCATAAATCTCACCTTTGCAGATCCATACTTTAACACCGAGTAAACCGGTTTTAGTAAGGGCTTCTGCCAGTGCATAATCTATATCAGCTCTCAGAGTGTGCAATGGAGTACGACCGTCTTTGTACATTTCTGAACGTGCCATTTCAGCGCCGTTTAAGCGACCTGAAACCTGAATTTTGATACCCTGTGCTCCCATTCTCATGGTTGAAGCAATAGCCATTTTTGTGGCACGACGGTAAGCAATCTTACCTTCAATCTGACGTGCAATGTTAACAGCTACGATTTTGGCATCTAATTCCGGACGTTTGATTTCAAAAATGTTGATCTGAACTTCCTTGTTAGTGATCTTCTTCAGTTCTTCTTTCAGTTTATCAACTTCCTGACCACCCTTGCCAATAATAATACCGGGCCTTGAGGTGTGAACAGTGATAGTAATAAGCTTCAGTGTGCGTTCAATAATAATCTTGGAAATGCTTGCTTTAGCCAAACGGGCATTCAAATATTCCCTGATTTTAAAATCTTCCACGAGCTTATCGCCATAGTTGTTTCCACCGAACCAATTGGAATCCCATCCTTTGATGATTCCTAAACGATTAGCGATTGGATTAACTTTTTGTCCCATGTATTATTATTTATTCTGTTACTTTTTCTTCGATTAAACTACCAAGACTAACGGTCACATGATTAGATCTTTTCTTGATCCTGTGAGCACGTCCCTGCGGAGCAGGCATTAATCTTTTCAATATTCTTCCTGAATCAACAGAAATAGTTTTCACAATCAAATTACTTTCTTCCAGACGACTTCCTTCGTTTTTAGCTTGCCAGTTAGCGATAGCTGACATGACTAATTTTTCGAGTCGGCGTGATGATTCTTTTGACGAAAACTTTAGTACATCAAGAGCTCTGTTCACTTCCATTCCGCGAACCATATCGGCTACAAGCCTCATTTTGCGCGGTGAAGTAGGACAATTCTTCAAAACAGCAAAATACTGCTGTTTCTTAGCTTCCTTTAGTTCGTTTGCACTATTTCTTTTTCTAGCACCCATCGTGAATTTCTTTAAATCTTAGCCTTATTTTTTACCTTTGGAATGACCCCTGAAGGTTCTTGTAGGTGCAAATTCACCAAATTTATGACCAACCATATTTTCAGTCACATATACCGGAATGAATTTATTCCCGTTATGAACTGCGATGGTTTGCCCTACAAAGTCAGGAGAAATTACTGAAGCTCTGGCCCAGGTTTTGATTACCGCCTTTTTGTTCGTTTCATTCATAGCCAGAACTCTGCGTTCCAACTTGAAATCGATAAAAGGACCTTTCTTTAATGAACGACTCATATTCTTCTCCTTTTAATTATTTCTTGCGTTTTTCTACAATGTACCTGTTGGAAGCTTTCTTCTTGGCACGGGTTTTAAAGCCTTTAGCCAATAAGCCTTTACGTGAACGTGGATGTCCACCTGAAGAACGACCTTCACCTCCACCCATTGGGTGATCGACTGGGTTCATAGCTACACCTCTAACGCGAGGTCTGCTACCTAACCATCTTGAGCGACCAGCTTTTCCTGAGCGTTCGAGGTTGTGTTCGGTGTTTCCAACAATTCCTACTGTAGCACGACAAGTTACGAGCACCATTCTGGCTTCGCCTGACGGCAATTTCACGATAGCATACTTTCCTTCTCTGGAAGTTAACTGAGCGTACGTTCCTGCACTACGTGCCATCACACCTCCCTGACTTGGGTGAAGTTCAATGTTGTGAACCAATGTTCCAAGTGGTATTTCTGCCAGTGGCAAAGTATTACCTATTTCAGGTGCGATTCCGGCACCGCTCTCTACTTTCTGTCCAACTTTTAATCCGTTGGGAGCAAGCATGTATCGTTTTTCTCCGTCTGGATAAACCAGAAGAGCGATACGAGCAGTACGGTTTGGATCGTACTGAATAGATTCTACAACAGCGGCAATGCCGTCTTTATCGCGTTTGAAATCGATAAAACGGTATTTGCGTTTGTGGCCACCACCTATATACCTCATTGTCATGCGACCCTGGCTGTTACGACCGCCAGATTTCGACATAGGCTTCAACAATGATTTTTCAGGTGTTGATGCAGTAATGGACTCAAAAGTCCCGGCGATTTTGTGCCGTTGACCTGGAGTAACTGGATTTAATTTTCTTACTGCCATTTTTTATTAAATATTACTGTAAAAATCAATAGATTCTCCTTTTGCTATTGTTACAATAGCTTTTTTGCTCATTCCGGTACTGCCTGAAATGACACCGGCCTTGGTAAAACGAGACTTTCTTTTACCTCCATGAATCAAAGTATTTACAGAAGTCACTGAAACATTGTATAAACTTTCAATGGCTTTTTTGATCTGTAATTTATTTGCGTTCCGATTTACAATAAAACCGTAGTGGTTAAGACTTTCGGCCTGACCTGTAATCTTTTCGGTAACGATCGGTTTAATTAAAATTTCCATTTTCAGCCTTTTAAATCTTAAACAATTCTTCAATTTTACTTACAGAGCTTTCCAGAACTACAACTTTTTTAGCGTTAAGTATCTGGTAAGTATTTAATTCTGAAGCAGTTACAACAGAAACTGCCTGTAAATTTCTGGAGGACAAATATATATTTTTATTTTCTTCCGGTAAAACGAATAGTGACTTTTTATCATTAATTTTCAGATTATTACTGATTTGCACCATTTCGCGTGTTTTCGGAGTTTCGAAAGCGAAATCTTCGATTACCAAAATTGATTCTTCCAGAGCTTTATATGTCAATGCTGATTTACGCGCAAGAGACTTAACTTTCTTATTCAATTTGAAATCATAAGTTCTTGGACGTGGACCAAAAACGCGACCTCCACCACGGAATACAGGAGATTTTACGCTGCCTGCTCTTGCGGTACCAGTACCTTTTTGTTTCTTAAGTTTCCGGGTACTTCCAGATACTTCTCCACGTTCTTTTGCGCTGTGGGTTCCTTGTCTTTTATTGGCCAAAATTTGTTTCACATCCAAATAAATGGCGTGGTCACTTGGCTCAATACCGAAAATTTGTTCATCTAATGTAACAGTTCTTCCGGTCTCTTGTCCTGCGGTGTTTAATACTTTTATTTCCATTACTGATAAATAATTACGGTTGAACCTTTACATCCAGGAACTGATCCTTTAACAACCAATAAATTTGACTCTGGAATCACTTTCAAAACTTTAAGGTTCTGAATAGTAACATTGTCATTGCCATCATTACCAGCCATGCGCATTCCAGGGAAAACGCGTGATGGATAAGAAGATGCACCAACAGAACCAGGAGCTCTTAAACGGTTATGCTGACCGTGAGTTGCATCACCCACACCACCAAATCCGTGACGTTTCACAACGCCCTGAAATCCTTTACCTTTAGTTACACCCTGAACATCAACCCAACCTTCTTCATCGATTGAATCAACAGTAACGACATCACCTAGTTTAAACTCACCTACAAGTTCTTTGAACTCAATAAGTTTCTTTTTTGGCTCTGTTCCAGCTTTTTTGAAATGACCCATTTCAGCTTTATTGGTATGCTTTTCTTTTTTGTCAGCAAACCCCAACTGAATTGAATCATAGCCATCAGTAGCCACCGATTTCACTTGTGTAACCACACAAGGTCCGGCTTGAATCACAGTGCATGGGATGTTTTTCCCCTCAACACTGAATACGGAAGTCATTCCGATTTTTTTACCGATTAATCCTGCCATTTTTCTTTGTTTTTACAGGTTATCAAACTTTAATTTCTACTTCAACGCCACTTGGTAATTCAAGCTTCATTAAGGCGTCGATTGTTTTTGCTGTTGAACTGTAAATGTCGATCAAACGTTTGTAAGATGACAGCTCGAATTGTTCCCTTGATTTTTTGTTAACAAAGGTTGAGCGTAATACAGTGAAAATACGTTTGTGAGTTGGAAGTGGAATTGGTCCACTTACAACTGCACCTGTAGTTTTAACTGTTTTTACGATCTTTTCAGCCGACTTGTCTACCAAGTTGTGATCATACGATTTCAGCTTAATTCTGATCTTTTGACTCATAGTGAGAAATAATAATACAGTTTATAATTATAATAAGTCTGTTCTTCCTTTAAGGTCTTCGAGAACCTTAGTAGCGAGTAATTTTGGTAACTCAACGTATTTTGCAAATTCCATCGAAGATGTTGCACGGCCTGATGACAAAGTACGAAGTACAGTCACATATCCGAACAATTCAGAAAGCGGAACCAATGCTTTGATTACACGGGCACCCGATTTTTCTTCCATTCCTTCAATCTGACCACGACGACGGTTTAAGTCACCGATGATGTCACCCATGTATTCTTCAGGAGTTACAATTTCGCATTTCATGATTGGTTCAAGTAACCTTGGACCAGCTTTTCCTGCGGCTGTTTTAAATGCCTGACGGGCACAAATTTCGAACGATAAAGAATCCGAGTCAACAGCGTGGAAACTACCATCGAGAAGGGTTACTTTAAGGCTGTCAACAGTGAAGCCGGCCAATGGGCCGTTTGCCAATGCTGATTCGAAACCTTTTGCAACTGAAGGGATGTATTCGCGAGGAATGTTACCACCTTTTACAGCATCAATGAACTGAAGTCCGGTTTTGCCTTCGTCGGCTGGTTCAACACGAACAATGATATCAGCGAATTTACCACGACCACCGGATTGTTTCTTGAATACTTCACGAATTTCAACCGCTTTGGTGATACATTCTTTATAAGCAACCTGAGGAGCTCCCTGGTTACATTCAACCTTAAATTCGCGTTTCAGACGGTCAACAATGATTTCAAGGTGAAGCTCACCCATACCACGAATAACTGTCTGTCCTGAATCAGGATCAGTATTTACTTTAAATGTTGGATCTTCTTCAGCAAGTTTATATAAACCCTGGTTCAGTTTATCCAAATCTTTTTGAGTTTTAGGCTCAATAGCGATACCAATAACTGGTTCAGGGAAATCCATACTTTCAAGTACTACCGGATTATCTAAATCAGATAAAGTATCACCTGTGCGGATATCCTTAAATCCAACAGCAGCACAAATATCACCAGCCTCAATTACATCAATCGGATTCTGCTTGTTTGAGTGCATCTGGTAAATACGTGAGATACGTTCTTTTTTACCAGTTCTGGAATTGAATACCGAGTCACCTGCAGTAATTTTTCCTGAATACACACGAATAAAGCATAAACGACCAACATAAGGGTCGGTAGCAATTTTAAATGCCAGAGCAGCAAGAGGTTCGTTTACATCAGCATGACGAATGATTTCAACATCTTCATCATACTCCATTCCTTTGATTTCGCCTTTATCAAGAGGACTTGGAAGGAACGAGCAAACAGCATCAAGCAAACGCTGAACACCTTTATTTTTAAATGCAGAACCACACATCATTGGAATAATTGTACCATTGATAGTAGCTTTACGAATAACAGTCAACATCTGATCAACTGTGATTGACTCTGGATCTTCAAAGAATTTTTCCAGAAGTTCGTCGTCAAATTCAGCAACAGCTTCAACCAGCTTTGCACGGTATTCGTTTGATATTTCAACCATATTAGCAGGAATTTCTTCCATATAATAGGTAACACCTAAAGCTGCATCTTCTTTCCAGCGAATGGCTTTCATTTCAATCAGGTCAACGATACCTTCAAATGTTTCTTCTGCACCAATTGGAATGGTGATTGGAACTGCATTGGCACCCAATTTCTCCCTAACTTCTGCAAGAACATTATAGAAATCTGCACCTGAACGGTCCATTTTGTTCACAAATCCGATACGTGGCACACCATACTTTTCAGCCTGACGCCAAACAGTTTCAGATTGAGCTTCAACACCACCTACAGCACAGAAAAGTGCAACTGCACCATCTAGCACACGTAAAGAACGTTCTACTTCAACAGTGAAGTCAACGTGTCCGGGAGTATCGATAATGTTAATCTTGTGTTCAATATCCTGATATTTCCAGAATGTTGTAGTAGCAGCAGATGTAATGGTAATACCACGTTCCTGCTCCTGTTCCATCCAGTCCATGGTGGCAGCTCCATCATGAACTTCTCCAATTCGGTGAGTGATCCCTGTGTAATACAGGATACGCTCCGAGGTGGTCGTTTTACCGGCATCAATGTGAGCCATGATGCCGATGTTTCTGGTGTAATGTAAGTCTTTTGCCATTTTAAACCAATATCTATCTAAACTAAAACGATCTATCTAACCTTCTAATAAATTAAAAACGGAAATGTGCAAACGCGCGGTTTGCTTCAGCCATACGGTGTGTATCTTCTTTCTTTTTGAAAGCTCCACCTTCTTCATTATAGGCTGCAACGATTTCACCAGCAAGCTTTTCAGCCATTGAACGGCCTGAACGTTTGCGGGAATATAAAATCATATTTTTTACTGAAATAGAAGTCTTTCTTTCAGCGCGAATTTCCATTGGAACCTGAAAAGTAGCTCCACCAACGCGGCGGCTTTTTACTTCTACGTGAGGGGTAATTTTTTCGAGTGCTTTTTTGAATACGTCCAGAGGACTTACTTCAGAATCTTTAACTTTTGCGCTTACGATGTCCATCGCATCATAAAAGATTTGGTAAGCGATTGACTTTTTCCCGTCGTACATTAAGTCGTTTACGAAACGGGTAACCAATGTGTCATTGAATTTTGGATCGGGCAGAATGATCCGCTTCTTTGGTTTCGATTTTCTCATTATAAATGCTTTAGTGTTACTTAAATTAGCTGTAATTTGTATGCTTCAATCGGCTATCAGGCCTCTTTACTCAACTCAAACCACTAAGCTAGAACGTCATTAAATTAAAATAACCAGCGAAAAATTATTTTTTCACTTTTGGTCTTTTGGTACCGTATTTCGACCGTCTTTGAGTACGACCTTCAACACCTGCTGTGTCGAGAGCACCACGAATTAAATGGTAACGAACACCTGGAAGGTCTTTAACCCTACCACCGCGTACCAATACAATAGAGTGTTCCTGAAGATTGTGTCCTTCTCCTGGAATGTAAGCGTTCACTTCCTTGCCATTTGTCAAACGTACCCTGGCTACTTTACGCATAGCTGAGTTTGGTTTCTTTGGAGTTGTGGTATAAACGCGAACACATACTCCTCTTCTCTGTGGGCAAGAATCCAATGCCGGAGATTTACTCTTCTCCGCATTACTTTGTCTACCTTTTCTAACTAATTGCTGAATCGTTGGCATATAGCTACTCTTAATTTAAAAATTACTTACGTAAAAAATTGGTCTGCAAAGGTATCGCAATTTTCCACAATTACAACACTTTACAGTCCGCTTCAAGGGATTTTCCCTTTAAAACGGCTCGCAAAAGTACTAATTGTCAATAGAAAACCCAATAAAAACCAATAAAAAAATCATCTTTTTTCCATTATTCTTAACACACAAAAGATGACTATTGACCAGATGGCTTATTATGACTGAGGAATCCGATGTTTTAAGAGCGATTTTACCGGATTAAAGAAGCGTTGGATAAGCCTTAAATCTTCGGTAATGATTTCGGCCGATCCTTTCATTTCCTGACTGAACTTTAAAGTAATATCGTAGTTGGTTTTCAAATCCTGTGGCATTTCTACTTCAACTATATAATTTTCGTTGTTAGGCATCAACGAAATGCTCTTAACAGTAGCTCTTATAAATCCATATTCCATGTAAGGGAAATTTTCGAACCTGATGTTGACTTTTTGCCCGATGGCAACCTTTCCGGCACCTTTAACCGGCAAACTGATTCGGCCAATAATCTGAGATTGCTTGTCAGGAATAACCGAAAATACAATCTCATCCTTTTTGACCTGCTGATTTTTACTCCAGAAATTGGCAAAACTTACTTTGCCTACGATCGGGCTCTTTATTATAAATGTTTGCTCCCAATAAGCCAGACGGCTTTTCAGTACATTCATGGCTTCAATTAAGGTATTCTGTGCTGCTTTCTTCTGATTTGCAAATTCCATTTCGGCATCTACAACTTCCTGTTCAAGCTTTATGATGGCGCTTTGAGTTTCGGCAAGTTTTGTTCTTGAGCCATTCAGGTTGTATTTTTTCTGGATGAGCAGCGCTTTTGTTTTCTCTAAATCAAGATCTGAAAGCACTCCCTTCACCAATAATAATGAGTCGCGATTAAACTGAGTATTTACGATGCGGAAATCAGCTTCCATATCTTTCTTTTGCGCCCAAAGCCGATCGTAGTATATTTTATTCATCGCGATCTGTTGCCGAAGTGCTTTTATCTTTTTGGGATGCAATTTCAGCCGGAGAAAAGTAAAATAATCATTATACAACCTCACAAAGCTGGAATAATCGGATTGAATGTCTCCCAACTGAAGATCAACTCCGGGATGAACTGATGCCAAGGTATCAAATGATAACATGAATGGTTCCATACCTGACAGCATATCTTTTAGCTTCAATGCATCTTCAAACTTAGCAGTACTTTCAAGAATGGCAATAATCTGGTTATCCTGAACCAATTGTTGATCTGAAACCAACATTGAATCAATTCGGGCGGTAGTACGGGCCGCCAGATAGGCTGGTGGATTTTCAGAAAGGACAACAATATCAGCGGTTATCACATCAGGATACCGAAAGAAATAACTTCCAACCAATAAAAGAAGAACCAATCCCAATATCAGGGAAATGCCCGAACGAATCATCCAGCGTGGCGATTGCTGTACAATCTCCTGAAATTCGTCGCTTCGAAGTTCTATTTCTATTGGTTTCCTATCTTTATCCATCGTCTTTAGTGTTCAGTCAAAATATCCAGTTTGATGCGGGTTACGCGTTGCGGGATTCGAGAACTCTTAACCCGCAACCCGAATCAATTCCCTAATTCAAGCTGGTTCTTTACCAAATTATAATATGCGCCTTGTTTGGCGGTCAATTCTTCGTGATTGCCAATTTCAACGATTTCTCCTTTTTCGAGAACTACAATCTGATGGGCATTTTTCACAGTACTCAATCGATGAGCTACCACCACCACCGTTTTGCCTGAAAAGAATTCGTTCAGATTTTCCAGGATGACTTTCTCATTGTTTGCGTCAAGGGCATTTGTTGCTTCGTCGAAGAATATAAATTCAGGATTTTTATAAATAGCACGGGCAATCAAAATACGCTGTTTCTGTCCCTGACTTAATCCAACACCTTCCGGACCAATTTTGGTGTTGTAATTTAAAGGCAACGATTCAATAAATTCCTGAATATTTGACATACGAACGGCATAAGCAAGCATGTCCTTGTTAATTTCATCATCGGCAAGAGCAATGTTATTGGCAATGGTGTCCGAGAAAATAAAACCATCCTGCATCACAGCGCCACATATACTACGCCACCAATGTTGTTTAAATTGAGACAAATCGGCTTCACCAACTTTTAAAGTGCCCGAAACCGGTGGATAAAATCCCAGCAACAGTTTTACCAGAGTTGTTTTTCCACTTCCACTGGTTCCGACAATAGCTGTCACTTTTCCTTGCGGAATAATCAAATTAATATTATTCAGGACTTTTGGAGAATGAGGTCCTTCATATTGAAATACCAGATCAGAAATTGAGACATCAGCCTTTGATGGCAAAGATGATAATTTTCCGGCCTGATCCTGTTCTTCGTCCTTCTGTGTATGGATTTCACTTAAGCGCTCCAGACTGATCTTGGCATCCTGCGACACTTGCATGAATTCGACCATTTGATCAAGCGGACTATTCATCTGGCCTATTATATATTGTACAGCAAGCATCATACCCAATGTCATGTTGCCATGAACCACCGATGTGGCAGCTAAAACAGTTATGAAAATATTCTTGGTCTCGTTGATGAAAACAGAACCTGCCTGTTGGTATTGTTGTAGTGAAAGACTCTTTATATTTACTTTGAATAGTCTGGCCTGAATCCTCTCCCACTCCCACCGTTTCTGGCGCTCGTAATTATTCAGCTTGATTTCCTGCATTCCATTGATCAACTGAATCAATTTACTCTGGTTATCGGCCAGTTGAGTAAACTGTTTAAAATCGAGTTCACGGCGCTTCTTCAGGAATAAAAACACCCATACAATGTATAAAGCCGAACCAAACAAGAATATCAGGAATATGCCCAGATTATACATCACAAGCACAATACTGAATATGATAATGTTGAAAACCGAAAAAATAACATTGAGTGATTGGGAAGTCAGAAACCTTTCGATGCGTCGATGGTCGCCAATACGCTGAAGCAAATCGCCAATCATTTTGGTATCGAAAAACCCAATCGGCAACTTCATCAACTTGATCAGGAAATCGGAGATAATACTAATATTAAGGCGAGTACTAATGTGAAGCAAAATCCACGAACGGATAAAATCGACAGTCATCCGGCTCAGGAAAAGCATCATCTGGGCAGCCAGAATCAGGTATATAAAATTAATGTCCTGTGTATTGATACCGACATCGACAATACTCTGGGTTAAAAACGGAAATATCAGCTGGATTAAACTTCCGACAATAAATCCCAAAATGAGCTGAATAACTAATTTCCGATGCGGCTTCAGATATTTCAGCAAGAAACTAAAATTACCCCGGTTGATGGTTTCGCCTTCAAGTTCAAAGAATTTGGGAGTTGGATCGAACATGAGGCAAATACCCTTCAATTCACCTTGGCGAACCGTTGCCAGCCAATGCTTTTTAAACTCAGTCTCGGAATATTCGACCAATCCAAAAGCAGGATCGGCAACATACACTTTTCCCTTCCGGAATTTATAAACAACCACAAAATGTTCCTGATCCCAATGAACCACGCATGGTTTGGGCGCTTCAATCAATTGTTCGAACGTAATGCGTGCTCCAATGGTACGAAATCCGATAGCTTCGGCAGCTTCACTTAAACCTAACAGAGAAACACCTTCACGAGTGATATGCGCCAATTGACGGAGCTTTTGGAGAGAATAGCTTTTCCCATAAAATGCAGCAATCATGCGGATACACGAAGGTCCGCAATCCATTGCATCATATTGTTTAAAGAAGGGAAATTTAGGCATGTCGAATCATTGTTGCTCAAAAATAGTAGAATTATATGAATCTTCTAATTTCTATATCTAATTTTTAGAAGGAAATTCTGAAAGACAGACTGAAGTTTTCTTTGCAGACAAATAGATGAATGAGCAATATACCAGTAAAAATTTAATCAATATTTATTCAAAATAAAAAACATAATATTCGCAAAATCAAATTAACATACAATAAATTGATTATCAAAACATTAGAAACACACATTTAAACTAAAATCCAAATCCGTCATTTAAATACAATTTCCAGAACATGCAAAAACTATTCAATAACATATAAACGTATCAAATAGCTAATTAAATGACACTTACACGAATAGTTAATAAACTTTAAAAAGCTCAATTCGCTGATTTTCTTAACCTTTAATTTTCGGCAGAAATCAGGTTTCCATTAACAAATTCAGGTAATCTAATCGCATCTTGATTGTTAAGTAATTATTACTAATTTTGGTCGTCTCTCTGATTTAGAGCATCAGGAAGCTGATAATGAATGAGTAAAAAACCAATATAACTATCTAAATATGAAACGAACATGTTTGCAAGAACATAAGTGCACCGACGAAAAAGTCAACATGTGAGTTCCATTCGACCATTAAAAAACTAATTATTTAACGTATGAAAGTCTATAAAACAGAAGAGGTTCGCAACATTACACTAATTGGTAATGCTGGCAGTGGGAAAACCACCCTTGCTGAAGCTATGCTTTTCGAGGGTGGAGTAATTAACCGTAGAGGTGACGTTGGAAGTAAAAATACGGTATCCGACTATCATCTGATTGAGCAGGAATACGGCAACTCCGTATTTTCATCGCTCATGTACACTGAAGTCAACGGCAAAAAAATCAACATTCTGGATACTCCCGGGATGGACGATTTTAGCGGTGGCGTAGTATCTTCTCTTCAGGTTGCACCGCTTGGTCTGATGGTTGTTGATGCTTCCACAGGAATTGGGGCTGGAACCGAATCGGCATTCCGCCATGCCGAAGCCGCAAACAGTAAATTAATTTTTGTATTGAACCATCTTGATAATGAGAATGCGAATTACGATCAGGATGTAGAAAACCTGAAAAACAAATTCGGGAATAAAGTAACTGTAGTTCAATATCCGGTTGAAACTGGTATTGGATTTAATTCCATCATCGACGTACTGAAAATGAAAATGTACAAATATGGTCCTGATGGTGGCAAACCTGAAATTTTGGATATTCCAGCTTCAGAAAAAGAACGTGCAGATGAATTGCACAACGAGTTGATTGAAATGGCCGCTGAAAACGAAGAAACATTAATGGAACTGTATTTCGAACAGGGTTCATTATCGGAAGAAGACATGAGAAAAGGAATACGCATTGGGATGGTAAAACGCGATCTGTTCCCGGTATTCTGTGTTTCAGCTAAAAAGAATATGGGAGTTGGACGTTTATTGGAATTTGTTTGTAACATCGCTCCATCTCCATCCCAGGTACCAATGCGTGAAATTATTCAGGGAAAACCAGTTGTACTTAGCGAAACAAGCCCAACTTCATTGTTTGTATTTAAAACTGCCCTGGAACCACACGTTGGCGAAGTTACCTATTTCAAAGTATTGTCAGGAAAAGTATCAGAAGGAAAAGACCTGTACAACACATTTAACAATGGAAAAGAACGGATTTCGCAGCTTTTTGTAACCGCCGGAAAAACACGCTACCCTGTTACTGAATTGGTGGCTGGTGATATCGGTTGCGCTGTGAAATTAAAAGATACCAAATTCAACCAAACACTTTGCGACAAAGAACTTGACCTGAAATTTGCACCTATTGTATTTCCTGAACCTAAATTCAGGGTTGCAATAAAAGCTGTTTCTGAAACTGACGATGAAAAGGTAGGCGAAATTCTGCACAAGGTGAAGGAAGAAGATCCAACTTACATTGTAAATTACTCGAAGGAGCTTAAACAGTTAATCGTTGAAGGACAAGGTGAATACCACCTGAACACGCTGAAGTGGTATTTCGATCACATCCACAAAATTGACATCGAATTCAAAACGCCAAAGATTCCATATCGCGAAACCATTACCAAGTTTGCCCAGGCCGATTACCGCCACAAAAAACAATCTGGCGGTTCAGGTCAGTTTGGCGAGGTTCATATGATCATTGAGCCTTTCGAAGAAGGCAGCACCCCGAAAAACATGTTTATTTATGGTGGAAAAGAAATGAAAGTTTCGGTTCGCGACACACAGGAAACTCCACTTCCATGGGGCGGAAAACTGGTATTCCACAATTGTATTGTTGGAGGTTCAATTGATGCCCGTTTCTTACCTGCCATCCTGAAAGGAATCATGGAAAAAATGGAAGAAGGTCCGTTGACAGGTTCGTATGCCCGCGACATCCGCGTTTACATTTACGACGGGAAAATGCACCCGGTTGACTCGAACGAAATTTCGTTCCGTTTGGCAGGACGTAATGCGTTTAGCATGGCGTTTAAAAATGCCGGACCGAAAATTCTTGAGCCAATTTACGACATGGATGTTTGGGTTCAGGCTGATCGAATGGGCGATGTAATGAGCGACCTTCAGGGACGCCGTGCACTGATCATGGGAATGGGCAGCGAAAAAGGCTATGAAAAAATTACAGCCCGTGTTCCGCTGAAAGAAATGAATAAATACTCGACTTCGCTGAGTTCGCTGACCGGAGGCCGTGGCGTTTTCAACATGAAATTTGCAGCTTACGAAAAAGTACCGCAGGAAGTACAGGACGAACTTTTGGCAGCTTATGCCGCAGAAGAAAAAGACGAATAACTATCAATTCTGTCTATTCAATCTATCTACACTAAAACGAGAAAACCCGGGAATACCACCCGGGTTTTTCAGTTTTATTCTGGATTAGTATCATGTTTTAATTCGCAATGGAGAACAACTCAACCTTAAAATCATCAATATAAATTTCGTTCTTTTTATTATTCCAGACATAAGCTCTCAATACCGAGTTTTTCTTAATTTCAGACCTGCCAACGATCTCATTCAATGAGGCTGTCCACCAACTGGTCTTCGATTTCACATACTTACTCAAATCATAACCTTTCCAAAAATATTGCTTCCCATCAAAATCTATCGAAATTACCAAGTTACATTCGGAGCTATTAACCGCAAAAATTTTAAGCTTCGACGAAATTACCAGTTGACCAGTTGTGTCAAACAGCAATGAGTCAAGTGCAATTGTGCAACTTACTGAAAACTCATCGATTTTCTCAGAAAAAGATCCGGAATAAGCTTGCTTCTTACTTTTGTTAGCAGAATCGGTCCAGTTAGGTTTTGCAGTTTCAAAATCATTCTCTGAAGAGAAGATAGGTTTCTGCTGATCGATTTTATTCAATTCAAAGATGGACAGGTTTAGTTTCTCATCTTTGAATAACGGATTTCTAGCAATTGTCGCATAATAAGGCATGTCTTGATCATCCATTCCACTCAGATAGCGCGTGTACCAGTTGTTCAGCAGCATTTTTTTTACATTCTTCTGAAAATGAAAGGTATCAGCCTCGGCATAGTTGATGAACCGACAAGTAGGTTCAGGAGAAAACCCTGAATAATAATTTCCAAGCCGTTTCTGAACCTCATCGGTAATTACCACACAAGGCTGATTCTTGTCAATCAGTTCTCGCAGAACAATCTCCTTTTGCTTTCTGTAATTGACATTCCTCGCATAAATAAACATATCGGCTGGCTGAAACAACAAAGCACCGAATAATAAGATCGCAAAAATCCTTTGCGCCTGAATCTGATTTCTAAGGAATACAATACAACCAATTGCGACCAAAACCGGAAGATACAAATGATATCCCGATACACTTTTCAAGAAAAGAGAAAAGCCAAAGACAATTAAGACGAAAACAAAAAATCCAATCCTGAACCGGAATACCCGCAAGTAATCGTTCAGAATTAAAGCAGCCGCAACCGCAATAACCGGAACGATAAACAAATAATGCCGGGGATCGGGACACATCGGAATGTACGACGTTACCGAAATGCTCATGAAGTTCGCTGAAAACATCAAAACAACCGAACTCACAATAAAAAACGACTTCCGGTCGGCCAATTTCAGAATTTGCCTCACCGGAACGAAAAAGAAAGCCAGCAAAACCAAAAGAAAGCCAAGAAGCATGTCTTGAGTTAAAAACAACTTTGCCAATCCGAAAGTGATTCGCTTCAAAGTTTCTGAAAATGGCTGTTGATCGTAGCTGCACGAATTCAGATAACTGTTGGCAACAATGGCATTAAACCGGGTTACGGCATTCCCAAAAATCAATTGACAAACAACCAGATAACAGGCTAACATGATCAAACCAAAGCCAACAAATTGAAGCCAAAATCTTCCGGATCGCTTTTGAACGAGATCAGTAACCATTAACCAGACAACCAACGGGGCAAGCAGAACAACAGTTTCTTTGGAGTTAAAACACAGAAACAATGACAACGCAGCCAGAAACGAATAGGCCAGCTCCGACATTTTCCGAGGCAAATACTTGTACGAATAAATTACATAACAGAATAAAAATGCGAAAAAGGTAACGGCAACATCGGGCATTAACTTGTCCGAATAAAAGAATGTCCAGTTGTTGAATGAAAACAAAGCCAGGCCTATCGTTAAGATTGGTCCACTTTCATCTTTCAGGATGCGGTAGACCAACGCCAAAGTGCCAATGAAGAATATCAAAGGAGGCAGAGCTGATGCCCAATCGTTGATTCCGAATAACTTATACGATAAGGCGGTCAACCCGACTAATGTTAGCCGGAAAGAGTAATGGTTGCCTGCATCGAACTCACCATTGGCCAATCGGGCTGCAGCATGGGCATATTCCATGTCATCAAAGCCATAATGCCCCAGGTAGCCGAAAAAATGATGAAATACAGCTACTAATACAAAGGCTATGAATATAAGCTGGTTGGATCGATTAGTTTTCAAGATTTGCCTATTGAATTCGATTCCGTTCGTATTCCCAATCTTTAATTTCCTGAAACTTTGCCATTCCTTCAACAACCGATGGATGCTGCAATACCGACTCAACGCTGACTTCAGGAATTAATTCGTCAGCTATCCCATTTTTAATGGAAATGAAATTAAAACCGAAAGCTTTCGTTATCCGATTTGTGTTGAAAGGTAAAACCGGTTCCTGGTTTCGAAGATCAGCAAAAAGTCCTTTAAAATGCTTTTTATTGAATTATTCATATTGGGGTTCTATTTGTCTCTAAACAAATGAAAGAACCCATTGGCTCTGCGCTTTTTCCCATCGCGCCCCTCTCCCTCGACAACATAAAAATAAACTCCTGGAGTTGCCATATTTCCCCCAACTTTTCCGTTCCACACCGACTGTGGAACTGAAGCTTTTGTGTTATAGAACCCTTGTATATTATTGCTTTCCCACACATGGAGAATCTTCCCCCAGCGATTAAAAATCGTGAACTTAACCGTCTTCATCGAGAAAAACTTGACTACAAACTCATCGTTTGCCCCATCTCCATTAGGAGTAAACACATTGGGTGCATCAATAAACGAAGAATCAATAACGATATAGTCCTTCATGTAAAAATAATCAGTGCAGGTAGTCGACTCTGAAATTTTCTTCGAAACCAGTTTTACTTTGTAAGCGCCGGTTTTTTCATAGGTGTAAACCGGATTATCACTGTAAATAATATCCTGAATACTGTC
Organism: Prolixibacteraceae bacterium; assembly: GCA_028683385.1. Taxonomy (GTDB): domain Bacteria; phylum Bacteroidota; class Bacteroidia; order Bacteroidales; family Prolixibacteraceae; genus Aquipluma. The sequence continues at coordinate 141,933 of JAQUIJ010000001.1, forward strand.
CTTAAAAGTTCCGGCATCTTTTTCTTCATTGATCTGCTGTGTACTCTTATAAAAATACCATTCATATTTACCTGGGTCTCCATTTTCAGAAGTATTGGTAAATGTATAGGTCGCAGGCGCTTCAATTTCTTCAGAGTTACTTCCCTTTCCCTGATCTTCCAATTTATAAGTAAACAAAGCTTTAGTAACTAATGAATAGTATAAAACATCGGCTTTTCCAACGCATCCAAACCGGTCGGTAACCTCTAAGGTATAGTTTGTATTTTTAGTCGGAGGATCAAAAACCTGAGAAGTCAATACGTGGCTAACTATGCCTTCGTCAGTCGACCATTCAACTTTAATTTGTTTATTCAGTTCTTTGGGTTGTCCGGTCGACAAATCGATGTAAGCCATGTTTGGTGAATCAAATGTTCCACTTAAAGTAAATGAATTACAATCGGATAAGGAGATTTCGGCTTTGACTTCCAGATAATTATTAAACACCCATGCCGTGTAGCTTTTTGCTCCTGAAGTGCTAGTCAGATTAACACGATAGCAACCGTCTGTTAAATTCGATATTGTTGACGTTTGATTTCCCGATTGATCGTTTGAATATAAATCGAATATCCCTGTTGACGAGTTATATTTCAGCCATTCAAAATTTCCGGTCTCGCCTTGCGGATAGCTGGCTATCAGCGACGCTTTTAATTCGCCCTTTTCGCTACAAAAAACATGAATTTGATCTTGAGCACCGCTTGAATATTCGGTTGGCACAACAGCATCGGCAGTTGAAGTGATTTGTGAGAAGCCTTGCTCGGAGGCCAAAATAAAACAAGCAAAAAAGAGAAACCCAACAAGTATTTTAGTGAAATTCATTGGTCGTTTTTTTAACAGTCCACAATATTAACGCTAAAAATCGATTTATCTTTTGTGGCTCTTGAAATTTTCTCTTGTAATAGCTTAACCACAAAGACTGCCGGGCACAGTCAGAAATGTATTTTTACGCCGCAAAGGCACCAAGACTAAACATCTGGCTTTAAAATCCGCTGTGCTTCTTCTTGCCTTTGTGCCTTCGTGGCATTTACATCGTTTCAAGATTGTTGAAAACTACTTACTTTGCAACCCTGAATTCAGGAAAAACAGTTTTACTTTTGGTGACCATTTAGAAGATAAAGAACAGTGCAGAATTATTTAGAAGGATTAAATGAAACACAGAGGCTTGCCGTTGAAAACATACACGGCGCTTCATTGATTATTGCCGGTGCAGGATCAGGTAAAACGAGGGTTCTAACCTACCGGATCACACATCTGTTAAAGAACGGAGTCAAACCCGGTTCCATTTTAGCGCTTACGTTCACCAACAAGGCCGCCCGCGAAATGAAAGACCGTATTGCAACCATGGTTGGTCAAAATACATCGCGACATTTATGGATGGGGACATTTCACTCTATATTTTCACGCATACTGAGAACCGAAGCCGAACTCATTGGATACCCTTCAACCTTCACGATTTATGATTCGGCCGACTCAAAAAATCTGATTAAAAGCATCATCAAGGATATGAACCTCGATGACAAAACCTATAAACCCAATGTGGTTGCATCGCGGATTTCGGCAGCTAAAAACAACCTGGTTTCTTCTGAAGTTTACTCGACTTTGCCCGAAACTGCCGAATACGACCAAAGCATCAGGATGCCGCTAATCGGAGTAATTTATAAAGAATATGCCAAACGATGTTTCCTCGCTGGAGCAATGGATTTTGACGATTTACTACTGAAAACAAATGCTTTACTGAGGAACCATCCTGAAATTTTGGCAAAATACCAGCGCATCTTCGAATACATTCTGGTTGACGAGTATCAGGATACGAACCATTCGCAATACATGATCATCAAAAAACTCGCGGCAACTCACAATAATATTTGTGTGGTTGGCGACGATGCACAGAGTATTTATTCATTCCGCGGTGCCCGCATCGAGAATATTCTGAACTTCCAGAAAGATTACCCCAACCATAAAGTTTTTAAACTGGAACAAAACTACCGTTCGACTCAAAACATTGTTGATGCTGCCAACAGCGTTATCGCCAAAAACAAGCGGCAGATTCAAAAAAATGTATTTTCAGAAAAGGAAAAGGGCACGTTGATCAAAGTAATGAGCGCCATTACCGATAACGAAGAAGGCTATCTGGTTGCCAACGAAATTGGTGACACCCGGATGCGCGAACATTATCAGTATTCGGATTATGCCATTTTGTACCGCACCAATGCGCAATCTCGTATTTTTGAGGAATCGCTCCGCAAACGCAACATTCCGTACAAAATCTATGGCGGACTTTCGTTTTACCAGCGCAAGGAAATCAAAGATTTGCTCAGCTATTTCAGGCTAGTGATTAATCCGAAAGACAATGAGGCATTTAAACGGATCATCAACTACCCTGCACGCGGAATCGGGCAAACCAGTCTGACCAAACTCGAACAGTTTGCAGCACAAAACAACATTTGCATCTGGGAGTTTGCCTCCAACATCCCACTTTTGCTCAGCGAATTCAACAAAGGAACGGCAGCCAAAATTAACGAGTTTACCCGCCTGATTGAAGTTTTCAGGGAAAAGCTGGAAACCCACAATGCGTTTGAACTGGCCAGCGAAATTGCAACCGGCTCCGAAATCATGAAAGATCTGTACAAAGACCAGACTCCGGAAGGTGTCAGCCGTTTCGAAAACATTCAGGAATTGCTCAATGGTATTCAGGAGTTTTCAATTTCGGCCCGCGAAGAAGGAACTCCGGGGCAACTGAACAACTACATGGAAGATGTGGCGCTATTGACCGATCAGGACAGCGACAAGCCAGAAGATACTGATCGTGTGACTATGATGTCCATTCACTCGGCCAAAGGCTTGGAATTCAAGAATGTTTTTATTGTCGGGATCGAAGAAAATCTTTTCCCATCGAACCAGAACGGGCAAAAAACTGCGGAAGATTTTGAGGAAGAACGTCGTTTATTTTATGTTGCTTTGACTCGGGCCGAGCAACATGTTTACTTGAGTTATGCCCGTCAGCGGTACAAATGGGGAAAACTGGAATTCTGCAACAAAAGCCGCTTTATCGACGAAATTGATCCGCAATATCTGGATATGCCACTTGAAAAGGATCCGGTTTTCTATAACGACAATCAGGAAATTTCTTTCGCAACGCCAAAACCCAAACCACAAAGTGCCATGGCTCCCGGGCTACGGGCTTCGGCTACAAGTCAACCCGACATGTTTCGAAAATTGTCCAAACTGCGCGAAGCCAAGAAGGAAACTGACGCTTTCGAATACAGTAATCCGGAAGAAATTCAGGCCGGAATGCTGGTCGAGCATCAGCGATTTGGACGTGGGAAAGTGCTTCAAATGGAGGGAAAATCGCCCGACATTCAGGCAACCGTATTTTTTCAGAACACGGGTAAAAAGCAACTGTTGCTAAAATTCGCTAAACTTCGGATCATTAGTTAGAAAAAAGTCATTAGGAAATGGTCATTAGGAAGAATCTTTTGCCCTTTTCTCATGACAAATGACTTTTTTATACCGATTTAGACTATTGAGAAAGAAATTTTTGCTTAATTTGCATCGAATTCTTCTTTATCCTGATTATCTGTACCGATTTCCTTTTTGAGATAACAGCCTGATTTTAAGAAAAACATTATTTATTTACATGGATTATAATTCAAGTCGTAGTAAGTTGGCTCTACCTGAGTATGGAAGAAACTTACAAAACATGGTCAACCACATCATGACCATTGAAGATCGCAATGAGAGAAACAGAGCCGCCCGAACTATTATTGACATTATGGGTATGATGTATCCGTACCTTCGAGACATCAACGATTTCAAGCACAAGCTTTGGGACCATTTGGCCATCATGACTAATTTCGAATTAGACATTGATTATCCGTATGCTCCACCTTCTCCTGAATTCTTTAATACTCCGCCTCTTCGGATTCCTTATGATAATAATAAAATCAAATATCGTCACTACGGAAAAACGATTGAAACCTTAATTGAAAAGGCGTCAGTTTACGAAGACGAAAAGGAACGCGATTTGCTGATCAAGCTGATTGCCAATCACATGAAGAAAAGTTATGTGATGTGGAACAAGGATTCGGTTACCGACGATAAAATACTGGCTGATATCGAAGAAATGTCGAAGGGCAAAATTAAGTGCAACGACATAACGCTTACTGAAACCAAAGACATCTTGTTTCGGAACCAGAAAAAGCCAATACCGGTAAACAACAATCCCGGACGTAAATTTCAGAAAAACGACAACCGCAAAAAGCAACAATAGGCTGAGCGTTTGGAGATTCGAATGATTTAATCCACTGATTGTTTGTGGCTCAACATTAAATCGATCAGTTTCAAAATAGATTCAGAAAACACCGTATTTACTTTTGAGATGGCAACATTTAAAATTGAAGGCGGCGCTCAACTACATGGTGATTTACACCCGCAAGGTGCAAAAAATGAAGCGCTTCAGGTCATTTGTGCTGTTTTGCTAACTTCTGAAGAAGTTCAGATTAACAACATTCCTGAAATCAGTGACGTCATCAAACTGATCGAAATCTTAACCCAGCTTGGTGTAAAAACTAAACGCACCAGTAAAGGGAATTATACTTTTCAGGCCAACGAAATCAAACTCGATTACCTGAAAACCGAAACTTTTGCCCGTCAGGCATCCAGTCTTCGTGGATCGATTATGATTTTAGGTCCACTTCTCTCACGCTTTGGAATTGGTTACATTCCGCAACCTGGCGGCGACAAAATCGGAAGGCGGCGGTTGGATACCCATTTTATCGGTCTGCAAAAACTTGGAGCCACTTTCAATTACAATCCCGACGAACTTTTTTACAGCGTTGAAGCATCGAAGCTAAAAGGCACTTACATGCTACTCGATGAAGCCTCGGTAACCGGAACGGCCAACATCGTGATGGCTGCTTCGATGGCTGAAGGAACAACAACCATATACAACGCCGCCTGCGAGCCCTATGTGCAGCAACTCTGCAAAATGCTGGTTTCGATGGGAGCAATTATCGAAGGAATTGGCTCGAACCTGCTTACTGTAAAAGGAGTTAGTTCCCTGAAAGGCTGCACACATAAAATTCTGCCGGACATGATTGAAGTGGGCAGTTTTATTGGGCTTGCGGCTATGACCAATTCTGAGATTACAATCAAAAATGCAGGAATTCAACATTTAGGAATTATTCCGGAGCAATTTAAGCGAATGGGAATTATTCTGGAAGAGCGTAACGACGATTTGTTTATTCCGGCTCAGGATCACTACGAAATTGAAACGTTCATGGATGGCTCCATCATGAATATCGCCGATGCTCCCTGGCCTGGCCTGACGCCCGATTTGCTCAGCATCTTTTTAGTCATTGCCACACAAGCAAAAGGTAGCGTTTTGATTCACCAAAAGATGTTCGAAAGCCGTTTGTTTTTTGTCGACAAGCTGATTGACATGGGAGCTCAGATTATTCTTTGTGACCCGCACCGCGCAACAGTTATCGGACTCGACCACAAATATCCGCTCCGGGCAACCAAAATGAGTTCGCCTGACATTCGTGCAGGAGTTGCATTGCTTATTGCAGCACTATCGGCACAGGGAATCAGCAAAATATCGAATATCGAACAGATCGACCGCGGTTACGAAAATATTGACGAACGTTTGAATGCCATTGGCGCAAGAATTTCCCGCATCGAATCTTAAACATCAGGGAAAAGGTCAATGGTCATTAGGAAAAACTTAAAAATAACTTTTCTAATGACTATTTCTCTTTCCTATTCTTTTCCTGTTAATATTTCCAAACAAAGAAGCACGCTTCAACAAACCTATTCCTGAATTATTATTTTTGTGAACGTAAAGAAGTATTAAACCATTAACAAGGACGCAAATATGAGACTTAAAGTAACATTGGCTTTTGTTGTACTATTCACCCTGACAGGATTGGCAAACCCAAATAAAACAAAGAATACCGGAGACGAAGTAACTATCGGACTGAACATTGGAAACAAAGCGCCTGAAATCAGTGAGAAAACATTAGATGGGAAAGAACTTAAACTCTCATCACTTCAAGGGAAAGTTGTGTTGATTGATTTTTGGGCGTCGTGGTGTGGACCTTGTCGACGGGAAAATCCAAACGTTGTAGCGACTTACGAAAAATTTAAAGACACTAAATTCAAGAATGGCAAAGGATTCACTGTTTACAGTGTTTCTCTCGACAAAGACAAATCTGCATGGGAAATGGCAATCGCAGCCGATAAACTCGGTTGGGAAAATCACGTGAGTGATTTACAAGGTTGGAATGCAAAATTTGCAGGAATCTATGGAGTTCGTAGTATTCCATCGAGCTTTTTAATCGATGGAGATGGAATAATTGTTGGCAGAAATCTGCGTGGTCCGGCGCTTGAACAAGCTTTAAATGATCTTATGAAATAGAAGAAAACGCCCATATTTTGAAAAGGCAGTTCGTACAACGGGCTGCCTTTTTTGTAACAATCAATATTTTGACCTCTAAACTTCGGTCTTCCAGCTACTGACTTCAGTCTTCCTCCTTGTCAGTTATCAATTATTTAAAATGCCAATTTGTCAATTGTAACCCATTGGCAGTATATTTGCAGTTTCGAAATCAAAATTTTAAAAATTCAGGAATAATGACAACGGATAAAGAAAAGGCTAACGAAGAACTGGAAATCGAAGCTCCGGATTTTATGGAACAACAAGAAAGTCAATCAAAAAAAGAGACTAAAAAAGATAAGGCCCACAAAAAAAACAAGTCTGAAGAACAATTGGAAAAAGCTGAAGCAGAATTACTTGAATTAAAAGACAAGCATATTCGATTGCAAGCCGAGTTTGACAATTACCGGAAACGCACCTTGAAAGAACGTATGGAACTGTTAAAAACTGCCAGCGAAAGTGTTCTGGTTGGCATACTTCCGGTGATCGATGATTTTGACCGGGCCATTCAAACGTTAGATCAGGTTGAAGAAAATAGCCATTTAAAAGATGGAGTCATGTTGATTTTCAACAAATTCCAGGATTTTCTGAAGCAAAACGGAGTTAAGGAAATTGAAGGAAAAGATCAACCCTTCGATACCGATTTACACGAAGCAATTACAACATTTCCAGCACCTTCAGAAGAGCTAAAAGGAAAAATTATTGATGTTGTTCAGAAGGGTTACTATTTGAACGACAAAGTGATACGTCACTCAAAAGTAGTTATTGGCGAGTAAGCCAGATATATTTGATAAAATGACAAAACGCGATTTTTACGAGATTCTTGGTGTCAGCAAAAATGCAACTGCTGATGAAATAAAAAAGGCCTATCGGCAGAAAGCAATTCAGTTTCATCCTGACAAAAATCCAGGCAATAAAGAAGCCGAGGAAAAATTCAAGGAAGCAGCCGAAGCCTACGAAATTTTAAGCAGTCCGGAAAAGCGCCAGAAATACGATCAGTTCGGTCATGCCGGAATGGGCGGAAACGCTGGATTTGGTGGACACGACATGTCGATGGACGATATTTTCTCGATGTTTGGCGACGTATTCGGTGGCGGCGGATTTGGTGGTTTTGGTGGTTTTGGTGGCGGTTCGCGCAGCCGTGGCCCACGACAACACCGTGGATCCGATCTTCGCGTAAAGGTTTCACTTACCTTACTCGAAGTTTTAAACGGAGTTGAGAAAAAAATAAAGGTAAAAAAATATGTTCCCTGTAGTCATTGCAAGGGAACAGGAGCGCAAGGCGGATCATCCTACTCCAATTGTTCAACGTGTAAAGGATCCGGCCATGTAACACGCATTCAGAACACTTTGCTGGGGCAAATGCAAACCACAGCCACTTGTCCGACATGCAACGGCGAAGGACAAATCATTACCAATAAATGTACGCATTGTCAGGGTGAAGGAGTTGTTCGCGAAGAAGAAGTAATCAGCATCAGGATACCAGCTGGTGTGGGCGAGGGAATGCAGCTCAATGTTTCAGGAAAAGGAAATGCCGGACGCCGTGGTGGCATTAACGGTGATCTGTTTGTTGTTATTCAGGAAGAAGAACACCCTGAATTGGTTCGCGACGGAAACAACCTTGTGTATGACCTTTTTGTGACTTTCCCTGAGATAACCCTGGGTACAGCAAAAGAGATTCCGACTGTTGACAGCAAAGTGAAAGTAAAAATTGAAGCCGGCACTCAACCTGAAAAAATTCTTCGCTTGCGCGGGAAAGGACTACCCGACGTGAATGGTTACGGCAAAGGCGATTTGCTTGTTCGTGTTCATGTTTGGATACCCAAAAAACTCAATTCGGAAGAAAAGAAAGCGCTTGAAAAACTTCAGTCGATGCCAAGTTTCAGCGACGGACCTGATCAGTCGGACAAAAATTTATTTGATAAGATGAGAGACATATTTGACTAGCACACGAAAGTCAGACTACAAACAAAGCTGCCGGAAGATTGAACTTATTCAATTTTTCCGGCAGCTTTGTTTTAGGGATCAATGCAACTAAAATTACTGCATGATATCATGAGCGTTGAGCGCTTCACGGTATTTCCGGGCGTTCTCGTTATGAGCCGAAAGAGTCTTCGCAAAATTGTGATATCCTGAAAAGTCCTCGCGGGCGCACATGTAGATATATTGTGTTTTTGCAGCATTTAGAACCGATTCGATACTTGATATTTCCGGAAAATTAATTGGACCCGGAGGTAATCCTGGGTATTTATAGGTATTGTAAGGCGAATCGATTGCCAGGTGGCTGTTTAACACACGTTTAATATGGAAATTACCTAAAGCATATTTCACAGTTGGGTCAGCCTGCAAAGGCATTCCACGCTTAATCCTGTTCAAGTACAACCCTGCAATAATCGGTTTTTCGTCTTTTTTATTACTTTCCTCCTGAACGATTGACGCCACTGTCATAACTTCTTCAGGAGTTAGACCGAGCTCCGAAGCTTTATTTCTTCGTTCTTCATTCCAAAAGCGTTTGTATTCCATCGACATACGTTCTAAAAACTGATCGGCAGTAGTTGTCCAGTAAAACTCGTAGGTATTGGGAATAAACATACAATGGAAAGTACTCTCGGTAAATCCGTATTTCTCGAAAGTGGCCGGATCGGTAAATTTCTGTAGCAACTCAAGAGAATCGGGCTGAATATATTTGGCAACTGCACCAGCCAACTCCGGAATAAATCGAAGATTATTAAAAGTTACCTGAACCGGTTGCTGATTTCCAGATCTCAACATATTCAAAATCTCGTTGGTATTCAAACCTTTATCTAAAAGATATTTACCAGGCTTGATCGATTTCGCGTATTTTTTGCGTTTGGCCACCCAGTTAAAAGCTTTGTAATCTTGAATAATTTCATGTTTTTTCAAGCTATCCAAAACTTGCTCATAAGTAGCATTAAGGGGAATAATAATACTTCCGGGAGTGTTAATGTTTGGATAAAAAATATACTTATACAATTGGTATCCACGAAATCCACCTCCAACAACAGCAATAATAAAAGCAATAACTATCCATTTATTTAATCGGGGAAATAACATAAGTTCATTTTTTTGGACAAAATCCATAGTTCAATCAGGTTTTTCCGATAAAAATAATCATTTCATTTAAAGTACCTAACTTCAGGTTAAAAGTGAAGTGTATAAAAAAGACCAAACCTCACTAATAATCAGTATCTTAAAATAAAAAACATCCCTAATATTATTTATTATTTAGTTCAGTGTAAATTCTGTCTACATTATTTATCAACTTTTCCTTAATTCCTGACCGATAAAAAAACAGACCTGTTCTGTTTGCCTTAAATTGTTTATTTTCGCTGTACAATAAAACAAGTCTAAATATTTCAATATGCATAGGGTTAATTTAGCCGAGAATATTTATTACGTAGGGTTTAATGATCGCAAGACCCACCTTTTTGAGAACATCTGGCCCATTCCAAAAGGAGTTTCATACAATTCTTATCTCATTGTTGATGAAAAAATTGCTTTGATCGATACTGTCGAACGTTCGTATATCGACGATTATCTCGATCAGATTGAAGTCCTGACTGAAGGCCGTTCGGTGGATTATCTCATCATCAACCACATGGAGCCCGATCATTCCGGAGCCTTAAAAGCAGTTATTTCGAAGTATCCAAACATCACACTTGTTGGAAACAAGAAGACCTTTGAAATGGCTCAGAATTTTTACCAGGTAACCCAGCAAAACATTGAAGTATATGACGATTCGGAGTTGTCGCTAGGTAAAACCAATTTACAGTTTACCACAATCCCTATGGTACACTGGCCTGAAACCATGGTTACGTTTGAATCGACTAATAAAATTCTCTTTACAGGTGATGCCTGCGGAAGCTACGGAACGCTGGATGGTGGAATTTTTGACGATGAACTGGACTATACGCAATACGATGAAGAAATTGTCAGGTATTTTTCGAACATTGTAGGTAAATATTGTGCCCACACCCAGCGTGCTTTGAAGAAAATTGCCAAGTACGATATTAAAATGATAGCTGCCACTCATGGTATGATCTGGCGGTCGCACATTGATTTTATTCTGGAAAAATACGAGAAACTAAGCACTTACCAGACCGAACCTGGAGCAGTTATCGTGTACGGATCAATGTACGGAAATACAGCAAAAATGGCTGAGATTATTGCTCGCCAACTCGCAGTAAGAGGCATTAAAAATATTCGGGTTTACGATTCTTCCAAAACCCATCCGTCATTCATTATAAGTGATATTTTCAAGTATAAAGCTCTGATTCTAGGAAGTGCTGCCTACAACAATGCAATGTTTCCAACTGTTGAAACTTTACTGACAACCATCAAGCACATGGGAATAAAAGACCATCTGCTTGGTATTTTTGGTTCGTTTAGCTGGAACGGTGGCGGGGTTAAAAACCTTGAAAAATTTGCCGAAGAAATTAAATGGGAAGTTGTTGGCCAGCCTCTGGAAGAAAAAGGAGCAATGAAACCTGATCATTTTGATCGGTACGTTGATCTTGCAAATGCTATTGCCGACAAGATATTGGCATAAAACTTCGCATAACGAAATGAATTAAGGCTGTTCGTCAACTAACGGATGGCCTTTGTTTTGTCAAAAGGTTCTTGACTGGAGAATCAATCTTCTAATCATTTAAAATTTGTGAATAACTATTCTTATTTCCCGATGGAAATCCGGAATGAGGAAATATCTTTGCAGATCAAAAAATTTAAAGTATGCAAACCTGGTTCGAGTGCAAAGTAAAATATGTAAAAATAGACGATGATGGCCGCGAGCGTAAAGTAAGCGAAGTGTATCTGGTTGATGCGGTCACGTTTACCGATGCTGAAACACGTATCATTCAGAACGTATCAACGATGGTACGGGGTGAATTTATCGTCGATAACATTAAAAAATCGAATATCGTTGAAATATTTCCGCACGAAAACGGAGAATGGTGGTATAAAGCCAAAATCGGCATTGTCACCATTGACGAGAAAGCGGGTAAAGAGAAGAAAATCAATAATTATTTTCTGGTTGCTGCTGATGACATCAAACAGGCTTTGCAACGGCTGGAAGAAGGGCTTTCGTACATTTTGGTTCCTTACCAAACCACTTCACTTGCCATTTGCAATATCGTTGATGTATTCCCCTATTTCGAGGACAATGTGAACAAACCAATTCCATCGAACCTGAAACCATTGGCTCAGGTGACTAAAAAACCTGTCTTTGAAGATGAAGACCTGGACGAAGAGGTAGTTTATTCGGCTGACGAAGAAGAGGAAGATGAAATCGAGGAAGAAGAAACGGATGATGATCAGGAATAATTAGCTGAACCTACAACAATATAAAATGGGCATTGTGGGTTGTTAGCGACCAGCAATGCCCATAATTTTATCCGGCAATTTACTTTCAGGTTTAATTATACCGTTTCCAAAGATGATTTTTTCAAATTAATCATTACCCTGTAGAACGTAAATTTCTCGCGCTGTACCGGATCAAATTCATAGTAAACGTTGGCAATGCGGCAGATATCTTTTATTTCTGAGTAAATAACATTTAGCTCCTGTTTTAAATCAGCGGGCAATTGATCTTTACCGTGAGATATATCGAAACAGTTTTTTAGATCAACCAATTTTTCTTTATACAACATTAATCGATTCAACAGATTTTTATCGATACCCCGGGCAAAAATGATCTGCTGTAATTCAGGAGTCATGTTGCGCTTGAAGGTTGACATCATTTTGTATAAGCTGAAAAGATCTCCATTCTTGGCATCACTGAAAAAATCAACGTATCCCAGTGCATCAAAAGTTTCATTCAGGAAAGCCTTATCAGTCTTGAAATCAACCTTTAGCTGGGCACGGAATACACTCACATCTTTCAAGGCAGCAATCATTAGTTCATAAAACTGACCATGCATATCCAAATGGTCAGACAACGATTCATGCGTGAAGTAGTGGTTCATGATTGCATCAATTCTACCCTTCAGGTTTTCGGCATACTCAGGCGACCAATTTCGCCGGACAGAGGAGAGTTCATAGATGTTCTCGCTAAATGATTGAGCAATTTTTCTGCACGTCAGAATAGTTGCAGTTCCCGTAAGGCAAGTTGATATGACATTCATAATCGCAGGTTTTAAATAAGTTGAATTATCAATAATAACATACGAGAAAAACGTCCAAAAGATATGTTTGATGCTTAATTTTTAATCACTTATGTTGTTAAGCAACCCGGCAGTTGAATTTTATATGATTCGAAAACAATATTGGAAGATTTCAAAAAAAAAGAACCCCTGATCCGTAAAATACCGATCAGGGGTTTCAAAATATTCTATATGAAAGTCGTTAATAAATTAGCTGTTCTTTGCCAATCGTTTACGATCATGTTCTTTCAAAAAGATTTTCCGCATCCGAATCGACAATGGAGTTACTTCTACCAACTCGTCGCTTTTGATGTATTCCAAAGCTTCTTCCAGACTGAATCGGATTGGGGTAATCAACCTCATTTTTTCATCAGTACCCGAAGCACGCATATTGGTTAACTTTTTGGGTTTGGTCACGTTGATCGTCAAATCGTCAGCGCGGGTATTTTCTCCAATAACTTGTCCTTCGTAAATTTCCTGAGCAGGATCAATAAAGAAAGATCCGCGATCTGAAAGTTTACTGATTGAATAAGCAAATGCAGTTCCTGTTTCAAGTGCAACCAATGATCCGTTATTCCGAATGTCAATCGGCCCTTTGTATGGCTGATATTCAATAAAACGATGGTTCATAACAGCTTCTCCGGCAGTAGCGGTAAGCATATTGGTACGCATACCGATAATTCCGCGTGATGGGATAATAAATTCGAGATGAATACGATCGCCTTTGCGCTCCATGGTTTGCATTTCGCCTTTACGCTGCGAAGCCATTTCAACTACTTTACCTGAATATTCCTCAGGCACGTCCACGTGCATTTCTTCAATTGGCTCACACTTTTCGCCATCAATTTCTTTGTACAAAACCTGTGGCTGACCAACCTGAAGTTCGTAACCTTCGCGGCGCATGGTTTCAATCAATACCGATAAATGCAGCACACCACGTCCGTAAACAATATACGAATCAGCTGAATCAGTTGGCATAACGCGCAAAGCGAGATTCTTTTCCAATTCCTTTTCCAGACGATCTTTTAAGTGGCGTGAAGTCACATATTTTCCTTCTTTTCCGTAGAAAGGCGAGTTGTTAATCATGAAAGTCATACTCATGGTTGGCTCATCTACAGCAATTGGTTCCAGAGGTTCCGGGTTTTCCCAGTCGCAAACCGTATCGCCAATATCAAAACCTTCGATTCCGACCATTGCACAAATGTCGCCCGAAATCATCTGGTCAACTTTCTGACGACCCAATCCGGTAAACGTATGAAGTTCTTTTACTTTTGTTTTTTTAATTGAACCATCGCGTTTTACAAGCGAAACGTTCATTCCTTCTTTGATCTCCCCACGGTGAATACGGCCAATAGCAATACGACCAACGTATGAAGAGTAGTCCAACGAGGTAATCAGCACCTGCGGTGTTCCGGGATTATCAACCGGACCAGGTATAAATTCAATAATTGAATTCAACAAAGCCTCAATGTTGTCAGTTGGCACTTTCCAGTCGTCTGACATCCAACCTTGTTTGGCCGATCCGTAAACAGTAGGAAAACTTAACTGGTCTTCAGTGGCATTCAAACTGTACATCAGGTCGAAAACCTGTTCGTGAACTTCTTCAGGACGACAGTTTGGTTTGTCAACTTTATTCACCACAACAATCGGTTTCAGGCCTAAAGCCAAAGCTTTTGACAATACAAACCGGGTTTGTGGCATGGTGCCTTCAAAAGCATCCACAAGCAACAAAACACCATCGGCCATGTTCAATACCCGCTCAACTTCACCACCAAAGTCGGCGTGACCAGGAGTATCTATGATATTGATTTTGATATCCTTGTATATTACAGAAACGTTCTTCGCAAGAATGGTAATTCCTCTCTCGCGTTCCAAATCGTTGCTGTCGAGAATCAACTCTTGTTTCTTCTCGTGTTCTTTCATGATGTTACAATAGTAAATCATCTTGTCGACCAATGTGGTTTTCCCGTGGTCAACGTGGGCAATAATCGCAATGTTTCTAATCTTCTGCATAGGTTCCAAAAATGAAGGCGCAAAGATAGCCGAATAATCCAATCAAAATTGGTTTTACGGCTTGTTGGAGGTTAAGTTTATGTAAATACTACTATTTTAACAATTTAGGAGCATTAAAATGCAAAACCGAGGACTCTTTTTACAGAATCCTCGGTTTCTTCAGAGCTAAATTATTCGTTTGGACGGCTACTATTTGTGCCGTTTCTTCAATTCACGTGCTAAATCTTCAATGCGGTAACCTTTGTGAGTGAGCAAAACAATAAGGTGATATAATAAATCGGCACCCTCGTAAATGAAGTTTTCGTCGTCGTTGGCCATAGCTCCAATTATCGTTTCAACAGCCTCCTCTCCTACTTTCTGCGCTATTTTGCGCGTTCCCTTCTGAAACAGCGAGGTAGTGTACGAACCTTCAGGCATTTCAACCTTACGTTGATCAATAAAATCCTGAAGGTATTCAAGAAACTGAATGTCGCATTCCTGATTTTCTTCTCCCCAACAGGTATCGTCGCCCGTATGACAAACCGGGCCAACCGGATTTACTTTGACTAAAAGTGTATCATTATCGCAATCAGCTGCAATTGACACCACATTCAGGAAATTCCCAGATTCTTCGCCTTTGGTCCAGAGCCTGTTTTTAGTCCGGCTGAAAAAGGTAACCTGACCGGTTTCTTCTGTTTTGGCCACCGCCTCTTCGTTCATAAATCCCAACATCAGAACGACGTTGGTTGTATTATCCTGAATAACTGCTGGAATAAGGCCATTCAGTTTTGAGAAATCTAATTGTGTATTTTCCATTTATTTTTTCTTATTTTTCTTCGTAGTCTTTGTAGTTAAAATACAAAGATGCACAAAGTTTTATCGTATGACAATTCCTTTACTTTTCAAATAACTTTTCAAATCGGGTATGGCAATTTCCTTGTAGTGGAAGATACTTGCTGCAAGCCCCGCATCGGCCTTTCCTTCAGTAAACACATCCACAAAATGGTCTATGTTTCCGGCGCCTCCTGAAGCAATGATCGGAATCCGAAGCATATCCGACATTTTAGCCAGTTCCTTATTCGCAAATCCAGCTTTGGTTCCGTCGTGATTCATCGAGGTAAACAAGATTTCCCCTGCGCCACGATTTTCACCTTCTTTTGCCCACGAGAACAGTTCCTTTTCGGTCGGAATACGGCCACCATTCACAGTTACAGTCCAGTAATCGTTTTCGCCACGCGCATCAATCGCCAAAACCACAAACTGGCTACCGAAGTTCAGTGCCAGATCGTCAATCAGTTTCGGATTGCGAACTGCTGATGAGTTGATACTGATTTTATCGGCACCCGCACTCAGCAATGCTTCGGCATCTTTCAATTCGCTGATTCCACCTCCAACGGTAAACGGAATATTGATTTCGCGGGCAATGCGTTTCACCAGCTCCACAAAGGTTTTGCGTCCTTCGTGCGTGGCAGTGATGTCGAGGAAAACAAGTTCGTCAGCTCCCTGTTCGGCATACAGCGCACCCAATTCAACCGGGTCGCCCACGCTTTTAATATTTACAAAGTTGATGCCTTTCACGGTCTGACCGTCTTTAATATCGAGGCATGGTATGATTCTTTTTGCTAACATTGCTTCTGTATGTAACCACAAAGGACTCTAAGTTTTTTCACGAAGGACACAAAAAATCTTTGTGATCTTTGTGATTTTTACTTTGAGTACTTCGTGGTTTATTTTGTCAAAATAAACTTACTAATCTCCTCTAAGCTAATTCGATTCTCATAAATCGCTTTTCCTGTAATGACTCCCGGAATGCCCATTTCGTCGAGTTCGTAAATGTCTTTCATGGTAGCTATGCCCCCGCTGGCAATTAAGCCCAAACCAGGAAACTTTTCCATAATTTCTTTATACAAATCAATGCTTGGACCGGTTAACATGCCATCGCGGGCAATGTCGGTTGAAATTACCTGACGGATGCCTTTGCTGGTATAGCTTTCGATAAAATCAAGAATAGATAATTCCGAAACTTCCTGCCAACCGCTAACGGCGATCATTTTGTCTTTGGCATCGGCACCGAGAATGATTTTTTCAGCACCGTAGGTTTCAATCCAATGCAGGAAAGTTTCGCGGTCTTTCACCGCAATACTTCCGCCGGTAACCATTTGCGCACCACATTCGAAGGCAATACGCAAATCTTCGTCCGATTTTAATCCGCCACCAAAATCGATAACGAGATTAGTTTTCGATGCAATAGTTTCCAGCACTTTGTAATTGACAATGTGCTTGGCTTTGGCACCATCCAGATCAACCAAATGCAATCGGGTGATTCCGGCATCTTCAAACATTTTTGCCACTTCCAGCGGATTCTCGTTATAAATCGTTTTCTGGTTGTAATCGCCTTGCGACAAACGAACGCATTTCGCGTCTATCAAATCAATTGCGGGTATTATTGTGATCATTTTAGATTAACGATTAGAGATTATGGATTGATGATTAACGATTTATTTGGGAGGCAATGTTCCCTGTTTTCGCTTACTTGTTTCAATGCTTTTTACGAATATTGAGATGAGCTCATTACTCTCAGTTTTCAACTGATCTAAAAGTTGCTGATCACTATGAAGTTTTGCACCATCAATAATTCTAAGATTTATAAATGTTTCACGCATCTCCTTCAAACATATTCCAAGCTTATGAACAAAGTCTTTGGGAGATTCGGCACTTTGAGCCTCACCATAATTTAACGCAGTAGATGAACTGGAACGAACAATTTGCTCCGATAAATTTTTCCCTCCAACTGACGGTTTTATCCCATCAGACAGTCGAATAATATTCACTGCAAAGACAATAAGTCGATCTTCTAATTCACGTGGTGTCATGTTTTAAAATCTTAAATCGTTGATCGTTAATCCCCAATCGTTAATGAATTTTACAACTTCAGGAAATTTGCTAAAATATTAGCCCCAACAGTTCCACTTTTTTCAGGATGGAACTGGGTGGCATAAAAATTATCGCGATGCAATGCCGCACTGAAAGGATTGATGTAATTGCAAACGGCAGCAGTGTGCTCACCAACGGCAGCATAATACGAATGCACAAAATAGACAAACTGGTTTTCGAGTGATGGATCGAAAATTTCACTTTTCAGGTCAGTGATAGTATTCCAGCCCATGTGCGGTACTTTGGTTACGAATTCCATCCCCGGTTCTGGAATAAACCGTTTGACTTGCTCATCGAAAATACCCAGACAAGGCGTGTCGCCTTCTTCTGTGTGACTGCACATCAGTTGCAATCCCAAGCAAATACCTAGTACTGGTTGTTTCAGTTCAGGAATCAGCTTATCCAGACCTTCTTTTTTCAAGTAAGCCATTGTGGTGCTGGCCTCGCCCACTCCAGGGAAAATCACTTTATCGGCAGCCTTAATCTTTTCGTGGTCACCTGTGATTTCAGCATTCACACCAAGTCGCTGTAATGCATTGTTGACAGATTCGATGTTTCCCGCGTTGTATTTAATAATGACAATATTCATATTGTTATTCTATATTTTCTGATCAATTCGATGACAACGATAGCTTTGTTGTTGTACCTTTATCCGAAGAAATTCAAATCCGGCGCGTTCTTCTAACGGTTAGGAAACCGGTTTCTCAATCCGGAGATGGCAGTTCGATTCTGCTACGCGCTACACTCACTATTTCAGCAAATCAGCAATCACCTTTTTCATTTCCTGAAATTCTTCCTCTTTATAAAGTCGCGTCATAAAAACAATCTTACCCGTTTTATCGACAATCACATTTCGGGTAACACCAGCTCCTTTTTCAGCAAACTGATAAAAGATACCACCTTGCGGATCGAGCGCCAACGGGTAAGTGACAGGAATCTGTTTGGCAAATGCCTTTACTTTTTCAACAGGTTCATCCAGATCAATTCCGAACAAAGCAAAATTTGAATTGTCCTTGTATTTTTTCCAGATATCGGCTTCAATGTGTGGCATCTCGTTCCGACATACTCCACACCAACTGGCAGTAAACTGAAGCATCACCACTTTGCCTTTTAAATCGGCTGAGTGAAATGTCTTTCCATCGGTTGTAGTCATACTGAAATCAGGAATCTGTTGCCCAACTTTAACAATGTAGGCGTAATCAGCAGGCACTTCCTTTGCTGGTGTTTGCGCAAAAGCTCCTGAATAACTTAATCCAATCATTAGTAATAGAATAAATTTTTTCATAATCAGTTTTTAACTAAATACAACTGTTCGATTGTTATAAACCAGGATTTTTCGTTCGATGTGCTTGTTCACGGCCTTCGAAAGAACGATTTTTTCCAGATCACGTCCCTTTGCAATCAGGTCGTCAACCATGTCTTTGTGACTAACATGAGCAACTTCCTGCTTAATAATTGGCCCGGCATCAAGTTCGGTTGTTACGTAATGGCTTGTTGCACCAATAATTTTTACTCCGCGTTTGTATGCAGCATGATAGGGTTTTGCGCCAACAAATGCCGGCAAAAACGAGTGATGAATGTTGATGATCCGGTTAGGAAAATGGGTAATAAAATCGTCGCTGATGATTTGCATATATCGAGCCAACACGATAAAATCGATTTTGTGCTTTTCCATCAAAGCAATCTCCTGAGCTTCCAGCTCTTCTTTATTGTCTTTTGTCACTGGGAAAACGTGGTATTCAATATCGAACCTGCGAGCAACATCGGCCATATCCGGATGGTTGCTGATGATTACCGGAATTTCCACGTTCCATTCTCCGGAAGTATATCGAGCCAGAAGATCGAACAGGCAATGCGACATCTTCGAGACAAAGATGGCCATACGAGGCTTTTCTTCCGAAAAATGAAGTTCAAAAGTCATTTGATTTTTCTGACCAATGAGCGTTTCAAAATAGTCGGCAATTTTCTTCTTCGGAATATTAAAATTGCTCAAATCCCACTCTACACGCATGTAAAACAATTTTTCTTCCCGATCGACATGCTGATCGAGATAGAGAATATTCCCGTTATTGCTATTGATAAACTCAGTTACCAAGGCCAAAAGTCCCTGTTGATCGGGACAGTGAATCAGAAGAATAGCGGTAGATTTAGTATTATCTAAAGTCATATCTTAAATTTTTACCACAGAGAACACGGAGTATCTCACAGAGTTCTCAGAGTTTTATTACATCTTTTTTATAAAGTTCCTTTTGTTGAAGGCAATTCGAAATTGAAAACATCTTTCCGGATTGCCATCTTTAATGCCCTGGCCAACGCTTTAAAAATGCCTTCAATTTTATGATGTTCATTCGTTCCTTCAGCCTGAATATTCAGGTTTGAAAGCGAGGTGTCGGAAAACGATTTAAAGAAATGGAAAAACATTTCTGTAGGCATTTCGCCCACTTTTTCGCGAAGGAACTCGGCTTTCCAAACAATCCACGGGCGACCGCCGAAATCGATAGCCACCTGAGCCAGACAGTCGTCCATTGGCAAACAATAGCCGTAACGCTCAACGCCGCGTTTATCGCCTAAAGCCAGCCGAAAAGCTTCGCCTAAAGCTAAAGCAGTATCTTCAATAGTATGATGTTCGTCCACATTCAGGTCACCATCCACCTGAATATTCAAATCAACTCCGGAGTGGCGGGCAATTTGGTCGAGCATGTGATCGAAAAATCCCAATCCGGTACTGATATTTCCTTTACCAGTTCCATCCAGATTCAATTCAACCCTGATTTTGGTTTCTTTGGTGTTTCTGGAAATCACTGCCGTACGATCAGGAGAAGCCACTTTGGCATAAATTTTATCCCAATCGTCGGTAATCAACACACAAAATTCAGCCAAACCTTTTTCCTGAAGTTCGCTTGCCAATGAGCCATCGTTAATCAGAATACCTTTTGAGCCCAGGTTTTTAGCCAGTTGAATGTCTGTCAACCGATCTCCAATTACAAAACTGTTAGCCAGATCGTAACTGCCATCCATGTATTTTCCCATCATGCCTGTACCCGGCTTACGGGTTGGTGCATTATCAGCCGGAAAGTGACGGTCTATTAAAATATCGTCGAAAATAACACCTTCCTTTTTAAAAGCATTGAGGACTTTGTTGTGAACCGGCCAGAATGTTTCCTCAGGAAAACTAGCTGTTCCCAACCCATCCTGATTGGTTACCATCACCAATTCGTACGACAGGTTTTTAGCAATAAAATGCATATTCCGGAATACCTTTGGCAAATACTCCAGTTTTTCGAGCGAATCGATTTGCTCATCCTCGGTTTCGAAAATCAGGGTTCCATCGCGGTCGATAAATAATGCTTTCTTCATAAAAAACTTTTTTACCACAGAGAACGCAGAGAAAAAAAAGAGTTAAAAATTACCATCACTATGACCTCTGTGAAAACTCCTTTTCTCTGTGGTTAATATTATTATAAACGTATTATATCAATTCTTTCAGCGCTTTTCTAAGCTTTTTATTTTCTTTTGGCGAGCCAATGGTAATCCGCAAACAATCATTGCAAAGCGTAATTTTTGAGCGGTCGCGAACGATAATTTTTTGCTCGGTCAGGTATTCGTAAATACCGCGTGCATCATTCATTTTCACTAAGATAAAATTAGCATCCGAAGGATAAACTACCAGAACAAATGGCAATTTAAATAACTTTTTCACCATTCTGGCGCGTTCATCCACAATGGTTTTCACCCAGTCTTCCTTTTCCTGAAGATTCTCCAACAACTCCAGCGCTTTTTGCTGCGTTAGGATGTTGATGTTGTAAGGATATTTAACTTTATTGAAAACGCGAATTATTTCAGGCTGAGCAAACGCCATTCCCAGTCGTATTCCGGCCATTCCCCAAGCCTTCGAAAATGTCTGCAAAATAATCAGGTTTTCGTAGTTGTCTATCTCAGGCAGCAAACTACTTTCCGGAGAAAAGTCGATGTACGCTTCGTCAACCACAACCAAACCATCAAACTCATTCAGAAGTTTAACGATTTCGGTTTTGTCCAATAGATTAGCGGTTGGATTGTTGGGAGAACAAACGAAAATGGCTTTGGTATAAAGGTTGGAAGCATCCAACAACTTTTGCGCACTGAACCCAAAGTCTTCATTGAGTTTCACCTTGCGGACTTCCACATTGTTGATGTCGGCAGCAACCTGGTACATGCCATAAGTTGGATCGATCGAAACCATATTATCAACTCCTGGCTCACAAAATGCACGGAAAATAATATCGATCGGTTCGTCGCTACCATTTCCCAGAAAAATCTTTTCAGGAGCAACCTGCTTGATTTCGGCAATTTTCTCTTTTAACGTCCATTGCAGCGGATCGGGATAACGGTTGTATGGCGCGTTGAACGGGTTTTCGTTGGCATCAAGAAAAACCTCGGCCTCACCCGAGAACTCGTCGCGGGCGGATGAATAAGGTTTTAGTGCCTTTATATTGTTGCGCAGTAATTTTTCCAGTTCCATATTTTTTATTTCTTATTTCTTATTTCTTTCAATCGCAGACTCACCGCATTTTTGTGAGCATCCAGTAACTCAGCCGCAGCCATGGTTTCAATGACTGGCCCAAGCTTTTGTATTCCTTCCGGAGTAATTTCCTGAAAGGTAATTTTCTTGATGTAGCTGTCGAGATTTACGCCACTGAACGAGCGCGCCCAACCGTTAGTCGGCAAGGTATGGTTGGTTCCTGAAGCATAATCTCCGGCACTTTCAGGGGTGTAATTTCCGAGGAAGACTGAACCTGCATTCGTGATTTTCTCTGCCACTTCCGAATAATTTTCCATAGCAATAATCAAATGCTCAGGTGCATAGCCATTAATCAGATCAATCATGTCTTCAACACGATCCAAAACAACAGCCTGACTGTTTGCCAGCGCTTTTTCGGCAATGGTTTGGCGCGGCAATTCGTTAAGTTGACTAGTCAGTTCCTGAACAACTTTTTCGATCAGTGAATGATCGTTAGTTACCAAAACCACCTGGCTATCGGGGCCGTGCTCGGCCTGAGAAAGCAAATCGGCAGCGATGAAAGCAGGATTTGCAGATGAATCGGCCATTACAGCAACTTCCGAAGGACCAGCAGGCATATCAATGGCCACATCGCTGATGCTAACCAATTGCTTGGCGGCCATCACGTATTGGTTTCCGGGACCGAAGATCTTATTGACTTTTGGCACACAGTCGATTCCATAAGCCATGGCTCCAATAGCCTGAACTCCGCCGAGTTTAAATATTTTGGTAACCCCAACTAATTGAGCGGCAAACAAAATGGCCGGATTAATTTTTCCATCTTTATCGGGAGGCGTACACAATACAATTTCTTTGCACCTGGCAATTTTAGCCGGAATGGCAAGCATCAGCACGGTCGAGAACAATGGAGCCGATCCGCCCGGAACGTACAATCCAACTTTATCGATGGCAACAGCTTTTTGCCAGCAGGTCACTCCCGAAGTTGTTTCAATCCGTTTGGTTTGAGGCACCTGCGATTCGTGAAATTTTTGGATATTTCCGGCAGCGATTGTAATTGCGTTTTTCAGGTTTGAATCAACCAATCGACAAGCTTCCTCAACTTCTTCAGGAGAAACAGCAAAATTACTGATAAATGCGCCATCAAATTTTTCGGTGTATTTCCGCAAAGCATGAATTCCACTGGTCCTAATTTCGGTTAAAATGGTTTGCACCTGATCGCGCAATTCTGTGACACTGAACAACGGACGTTTCAGTATCTCTTCCCATCTCATTCGCTGTGGATTAATATATGTTTTCATTTTCAAGTTGTTTTAATTGGCTTCATTTTCAGAGCCAGAATATTTCCGGCAAATAACAGGATAACTCCAAATACTGCAACAATTCCCCATTGGTAATTTTCGAAAAACGAAGAAATTATCAATGCAATAACGGGTGCCACCAGCGTGGTATATCCGGCACGATCGGGACCAATGTCGCCAACCAACTTCAGGTATAATGTAAATGCGACAATTGAACCAAAAATGGCCAGGTAAAAAAGCGAGGCAACATAAGGGAACGACACTTCAAACGAAAAGCTCCGGCCAGAAAGGGGAACCATCAACATCATGGCGAGGCTTCCATAAGTCATTCCAAAGGCATTGGTCTGAATAACTGGCAATTTTCGGGTCTGATTGTATTTAGAAAGGATATTTCCCAACGATGCCAAAACGATTGAACCGAAGCAAAACATCAAAGCCTGATACCCGATTGCCATTTGCTCCGAATTCTTTAACTCGTGATTAAAAATCAGGAATGTTCCGGCAATTCCAAGAACAGCACCCGCCATTACTTCTCTCCTGATCTTTCCCTTCAGGAGTAAATAGTTGAAAAATATATTGGTAAAAATGGAAAACGAAAAAATAATGGCAACTATTCCGTTGGCCAGATTCGTTTCAGCGAGGTAAACCAGCCAGTAATTAAACCCAAACAAAATTATTCCCTGAAGAATCATCAACAAATGTTCGCGCAAGGTAAACCGTAAATTTAGTTTGCGGACGAAGCTGAAAACTATCAGTAACAATCCGGCAATCAGGAAACGATACCCAACCGAAACCAGCGGATCGACTTGCCCCAACTGGAATTTGATGGCAAACCAGGTTGATCCCCAGATGAAACACGGAATAACGAAATATAGAATTTGTCTGAGCTTCATTTGACGTATTAAAAAATCATTTTTTCAATAGGAATAACCAGAATGCCAGTTGCTCCGGCGCCCTTAAGTTTTCCAATTATTTCCCAAAAGTCTTTTTCGTCGATTACCGAGTGAACAGAACTCCAGCCTTCTTCAGCCAATGGCATCACGGTTGGGCTTTTCATCCCAGGCAAATACGATTCAATTTCAGCCAATTTATCGTTTGGCGCATTCAGCAATATGTATTTCTTCTTTTCAGCACGCTGAACTGATTCCATGCGGAAGATCAATTCATTCAGAATATTTTGCTTTGCTTCTGAAAGATTAGGATTGGCAATGAGAACAGCTTCTGACTTTATAACTACTTCAACTTCTTTCAACCGATTGCTTACCAAAGTACTTCCTGAACTGACAATGTCAAAAATGGCATCAGCTAACCCAATTCCAGGAGCAATTTCAACCGAGCCGTTAATCACGTGAATTTCGGCAGTTATATTTTTTTCAGCAAAAAATCTTTTCAGAATTTCAGGATATGAAGTAGCGATCTTTTTGCCGTTGAAATACACAACTCCATTGTAAACATCATCCTTTGGAATAGCCAAAGAAAGTCTGCATTTACTGAATCCGAGGCGTTTTGCAACAACCACATTTTCCTTCTTTTCGAGCATTTCGTTTTCACCAACGACACCAATATCGGCAACTCCCATTGCAACAGCCTGCGGAATATCATCGTCGCGCAGGAAAAGTGCTTCCAACGGGAAATTAGTTGCAGCAGAAATCAGTTTGCGGGAACTCAGGGGGAGTTTGATTCCAGCTTCATCAATCAGTTTGATCGAATCTTCGTTTAACCGGCCTTTGGTTTGAACGGCAATTTTTAAAAGTTCTTCCATTTTGTATTTCAGTTTAAACAAAAAAGGCCTACCATATTGGTAAGCCTTCTTATTGGGTTAATATCTTTTTGAAAAACATCAAAACAATTACTGCCTACCTTCAGATAGAGTTCCATGATGATGGCCGTAATGTTTGATCGCTTTGTTCATTTCAGTATTTTAAGTGGTGCAATTATAATTATAATCTGATAGGAAAACAAGTTTTTTAATTGCAGTTTTCCTGAATTTACTTTTAATTAATATTAAATATTGACAAAAAGAAAAGTCTCACCTATCATAAACACAGCTAGTATTTCTTACAAATCCAACTTAAAAAGAATTTTGAAGTTACAATTTCAGGATTCTTTGCCTCATTACAAAATGAATTTGTATGTTTGTACAATCGATTGCAAACCTAAACTTAAATCAATTAAATATGAAAAAAGCACTTTCACTTGTCCTTGCATTTATCCTTGTTGGCATGTCCGCTTTCTCTAAAAATCAGTCGGATAAATGTTTTAAGCCTAAAGAAATAAAAAAAGCAATGATCAAAGCCGCTATGTGGCAATTTGCGAACCCAAAACATGAATTGTGGGACTGGACCAATGGTGCTTTTTACGCTGGGGTTTCGGCAGCATACCAGACTACTGGAGATCAAAATCTGTTGGATGCCATGAACAAAATGGGTGAAGCAAACCAATGGAAACCCGGGCCACGCCTTCAACATGCCGATGACATTGCTATTTGCCAGACCTATGTTGATATGTTCCGCATCAAAAAAGACCAATCAATGATCCAGCCATTTATTGAAAATATGGACAAATTTCTGGTAACACCATTCCCGGTTAAAGGAATTGAAAAAATTACATGGTGGTGGTGCGACGCGTTGTTTATGGCTCCTCCAGCCTTAGTTAAATTATCTGTGACGACCGGCGATAAAAAATACATGGAGAAAAGTGATGAGTTGTTCCATGAGACTTACAATCTGCTTTACGACAAAGAAGAGCATCTTTTTGCCAGAGATTTAGGATATGTAATTAAGGGTGATGCGTCTGACCGTCACGAAGCCAATGGAAAGAAGATATTCTGGTCGAGAGGAAATGGCTGGGTGATGGGCGGATTGGCATTACTTTTAAATGAACTACCCAAAGACTACAAGGAACGTTCGTTTTACGAACAAGTGTACAAAGAAATGGCAGAAAAAATTGCCAGCCTGCAACAAGAAGATGGCCTTTGGAGAGCAAGCTTACTCGATCCTGCCACATATCCTGGTGGTGAAGCCAGTGGCTCCGGATTTTACACTTATGCTCTTGCTTGGGGAATTAACAATGGGTTGTTAAACAAGGATAAATATCTTCCGGTAGTTCAAAAATCATGGAAAGGAATGAATTCACTCATTCAAGCTGACGGACATGTGGGTTGGTGTCAGCCAATTGGTGCCGATCCCAAAAAGAATTTCTCTGCTGATAGCTGGGAAGTTTATGGTACTGGAGCATTTCTACTTGCTGGCAGCGAAGTCATAAAACTTAAAAAATAAGCATTAAAATCAATCAGGTAGTTAATAAATGTGAAATGATTGAAATATTCATCTTTTTTCTGAATGAATATTTTACGAAATGATAAAAAATATAGTTTCTTTGCAATAAACATGAAAGTAAACGTCATTCTGACGCTTATTTGATTATAGGGATTGATCCGATGATAAAAGGGTCTTATACACCTAAAAGTTCTAAAAAGACAACTGATAACTTTCTTGACAAGAAAGTAAAATCATAAAGATGCGTGATTAGCTATGTGAATAGCTAGGTTTTTATTGACCAATTATTGTTTGATTGGTTGATCTTGTTTGTGGTATGAAAAGCCGGCCAGAGGGTCGGCTTTTTACATATATAGGTTCATCGCATTACCAACAAATAGAAATAAAAAAACCGCCTTTTGAGCGGTTTTCATATTTTATTATCCAAGATACGTTTTAAGCAATTTACTTCTTGAAGTGTGACGTAACCGTCGAATCGCCTTTTCTTTAATCTGTCGAACACGTTCGCGTGTTAATCCAAAACGTTCTCCAATTTCTTCAAGAGTCATTTCCTGACATCCAATTCCAAAGAACATCCTGATAATATCGCTTTCGCGTTCGGTAAGTGTAGCTAATGCCCGTTCAATCTCTTTGGCCAACGATTCCATCATCAAGGCTTTGTCGGCATTTGGAGAATCATTGTTGATCAGAACATCCAGAAGACTATTATCTTCACCTTCAACAAACGGGGCATCTACAGAAATGTGACGACCTGAAACACGAAGGGTATCAGCAACTTTATCTGCAGGCAATTCCAAAGCATCAGCAAGCTCTTCAGGAGATGGCTTGCGCTCATTTTCCTGTTCAAACTTCGAGAAAGCTTTATTGATCTTATTCAGCGAGCCAACCTGATTCAACGGTAACCGAACAATTCTCGACTGTTCAGCTAAAGCTTGCAGAATGGATTGACGAATCCACCATACAGCATAGGAAATAAACTTGAAACCTCTGGTTTCATCAAACTTTTCAGCAGCTTTAATCAATCCCAGATTACCTTCATTAATAAGGTCGGGCAAACTTAGGCCCTGATTCTGGTACTGTTTTGCCACTGAAACAACGAAACGCAAATTGGCTCGTGTTAATTTTTCCAGTGCGGCCTGATCACCCTTTTTAATCCGTTGCGCCAACTCCACTTCTTCCTCAACAGTAATAAGCTCTTCTTTACCAATTTCTTGTAAATACTTATCTAAGGAAGCACTCTCACGGTTAGTGATCGATTTTGTAATCTTTAATTGTCTCATATACCCTTCAAAAAAATAGCGTGCAAATATAGGCTTTTGAGGTCAATAATTCAAATGGTTTTTTTTGTTCGCTTATTGTTTACAATTTCATAACCAATAGCTTTGTTTTATTTAGAGTCATTTCCAAAAACATAGTAAGCGACTTCTCCATTTGGATATATTCCTTCAACTAATATCCCACCCCTTGAATTTTTAATAATACGTTTTAATTCCTCAACTTCATAAACAGCAGTTTTGTTCACTTGCGTTATGATAAAACCCTTTTTTATTCCGGCATCTTTAAATTTACCACTCCCAAGTTCAGAGATTTTAACTCCATAGCGAATTCCCAATTCCTGTTTGTCACGGTCAGAAACCGCATCAAATTTCGCACCAAAAATATTATCAGGATTGTTATCACCTTTCACAATATCTGTATCTCCGTGCTTGTTACGGAGCGTTACGTTAAATTGTTTCCTTTTATTGTCTCTTTTTATTTCAACTACCACTTTATCTCCAGGACGATGCTTACTTATTTGCTCCTGAAGTTCAGCCGTAGAATTTACATTCACATTATCAACACTGATAATGACATCGTTATCTTTTATTCCGGCAATCTCAGCAGCTCCACCTGGTAATACCCTACCAATAAAAACTCCTTCAATTTTATCTAAATTATATTTTTTGGCCACATCGGCATTGACATCGCCAATATTTACATTTAATAATGCACGTTGAACGTCTCCATATTGTTTTAAATCGGCCACTACTTTCTGAACAATATTCGATGGAATTGCAAAAGAATAACCACTATAAGATCCTGTTTGCGAAGCAATAGCAGTATTAATTCCAACAAGTTCGCCATGCGTATTTACCAATGCCCCACCACTATTACCAGGATTCACTGCGGCATCAGTCTGAATAAACGACTCAATTCGCATCTGATCTGGATTTATTCCAATATCCCGGCTTTTGGCACTTACAATCCCTGCAGTTACTGTTGAAGTCAGGTTAAAAGGATTTCCTACTGCTAAAACCCACTCGCCTAACTTAAGATTATCTGAATTACTAAATTTAAGTGTTGCCAAGCCAGATGCGTCAATTTTTATAAGAGCAACATCGGTTGATGGGTCAGCCCCAATTAATTTAGCTTTAAATTCACGCTTATCGTTTAAAACAACGGAGATTTCATCTGCATCGTCAATAACATGATTATTCGTTACAATATATCCGTCTGGTGAAATGATTACGCCAGAGCCAGCACCCTGCCTTATCGGCATTTGCTGAGAACGAGAACTACCATCACCAAAAAAATAGTCGAAAATATTATTTGAGGAATAAGAACCACCCTTTTGAGTAACTTTTATATGAACAACTGCATGAACTGAATTTTCAGCAGCGAAAGTTAAATCAGGCAATTCGCCTCCATCGCTAGTTGGCAAACTAGCATATCGCATTGACTGTTCCTGTTGTACCGTCAATACTTTTGGATCATCAAAGTAACGTGTATAGGCCCACAAAGCAACAAATCCGCCAACTAGTGCCACCAACAATGTAAATAATCCGGTTTTCAAATTTTTCATCTCTTTTTACGTTTTGTTGTTAGAAATTTCTGACTTTTTTATTTTGGATACTAAAGATAACGTATTGCAGTTACATGTGTTTTACCAATTTGAATTCATTTAATTTGTTTAACAGATTTTAACAACGCACCAAATCTACTTGGAGAATAGAAAATTATATACAATATTAATTGTCAATCTATTTAATTAACAAATGTATTTAAACACAATTGCTTGCCAGAAGATCAATTCTGTATATATTTACAACCATCTTAAAATTACATGAAGGATGCTTGGTCTCTTTTTTAAAAAATTAGCAATCTCCTCAAACATTTCTACGTACCTCAGTCGAACGCTAATCATAATTACTGTTGCAATAACCGTGATTATCGGAGGAGTTATGATTTTCCAGCAAACCCTTTTCTTTAATAGAATAAGTAAACAAAAAAACACTGAATATATTGAAAATCAGAAAATTTACATTCAGGAAATTGTAAATAACGAATTGGAATACATCAGAATCCAAAATGAGGTATACAAAAAGAAGATCAATGATAAGGTTAAACAGAATGTTAACCAAGCTTATAATACTGCAGAATCGATTTATCAAAAATACGCCGGAAAGAAATCAGACGAAGAAATAAAAGTCCTAATCATTGCTACAATTTCATCTCTTCGTTTTGATATGGAATATGAGGAGGTATTTATTTCCACTATGGACGGAACTGGTGTTTATTATCCAAGGAAACCTCAATTTACTGACAAAGACATGCGTCTGTTTAGAGACTCAAACGGTTCAACAGTTATCCTTAATGAGATAAATCTTTTGAATTCAAAGGATGAGGGGTTTGTGGAATATGACGTCAAACCTAAAAACGATGAAGTTACGGGGCATTTAAAGAAAATAACATTTGTCAAAAAATTTCAGCATTTCAACTGGTACTTTGGTTCGAAGCAGTATCTCAATGACTATTTTCCTAAATTCAGGGATGAAATCGCACAGAAAATTAGCTCTGTTCGATTCAGAAATGGTGGTTATGTCTTTATGAATAACCTGAATGGCACTCCCATTGTTATGGATGGAGCAGTTTATAAAGGCAACTTTAATATGCTAACCAGCACTGACGATCCTCGGCATAACGTATTTTTACAACAACTTGATCTACTAAAAAAAGATCCGAATGGTGGATATTTCTATTATAAGTGGAACAAGATAAACGAGACTAGTCTCTCAGATAAATGCTCATATGTTCGTCCATTTCGCGAGTACAATTGGTTAATTGGCGCTGGCTTCTATCTCGATGAGATTGACCAAAGCATACAACAACAACAAGCATTACTACATAAAGATCAGCGAAATAGTATCATCATTATACTAATCATTTTTTTTATACTCCTATTTTTTGAAGTACTAATTATCTATCACTTCAATTCAAAATACAAGTCTGATTTTGAGCGATTCTTTAATTTTTTCTTCTCGTTGCAAACGAATTTTAATCAAATCAAAACTTCCGACCTCTATTTCGACGAGTTTAAGCGAGCAGGGTTGGCAGCCAACGAAATGGTGATGTCGCGGAAAGAAATTGAGCATAGGCTTATTGAAGAACAAAAAAGAGCTACAGAGTCAGACCGATTAAAATCAGCATTTCTGGCCAATATGTCGCACGAAATCAGAACGCCGATGAATGCCATTCTTGGCTTTTCTGAATTATTGGAAGATGAAAGTCAGGATGAAATGGACAAGGTTCTATTTATTAAACTTATCAGAAAAAACGGCGAAATATTATTGAATTTGATAAACGACATTATTGATATTTCCAAGATCGAAGCCAATTTATTATCAATCCGGAAGAAGCCACTAAATCTGAACATTTTTTTAGATGAAGTGAGTAATCATTACATAGAAACGATTGCTGCAAGGAATGATAGAAAGATTAAATTCCTGACCATCAGCAATATTGAGCCAGATCAAATTATAATGACTGATGAAATCAGACTTCGTCAAATATTTGATAATTTGATTGGAAATGCAATTAAATTCACCCCCGAAGGTTCAATTACGCTAAACGTAAAAAAGGAAGGAGAAGCAATATATTATAGTGTTTCTGATACCGGCATAGGAATTCCTGCCGATCAACAATCCACCATCTTCGAACGGTTTATGCAGGCAGAACATGACCAGGGAGTAAATTTTGGAGGAACCGGCCTTGGATTGGCGATATCAAAGAATCTGATCGAACTACTTGGAGGAAATCTGCATGTAGATTCAAAAGCCGGAAAAGGATCTATCTTCTATTTTCAGCTTCCGATCGACTAACGTTTCGGAACTTCAAACCATTTATTAACTGTCTCCTCAGGTTTGTAATTCTGAATATAATCCATTGCTTCAGCGGCGTTGTTGGCTACAAAATAAAGCTTGCGGTAACTTTCCTTAGCGAATTTCTCTTCATACGATTTTTCAAACTGACGAAACAGATCATCGTAAAAACCGTTGGTATTGATAAAAACAATGGCTTTGTGGTGATAACCCAATTGCTTCAAGGTAATTACCTCAAGAATTTCCTCTAATGTGCCAAATCCTCCAGCCAATGCAATAAAAGAATCAGCAAGTTGGCGCATTCGCTCCTTTCGCTCCATCATGTCTCCTGAAACAATTATTTCATGTGCATGAATAGAAGCCAGATTAAAATCCCGAAGCTTTTCCGGAATAACACCAATAGTCTTTGCACCATGTTTTCCGGCTTCACGGGTAATAACATCCATTGTTCCCACATTCGACCCACCGTTGATCAAACAATAGCCTGATTGGCCAATAAGACGAGCCAAATCAATAGCATCATTCACATACACATCTGCAATGGCATTGCTGGACGAAGAAAAGACACAAATATTCATCACTTTCGGATTTACTATTAAAAAAAAACGATTTACTATTTCAAGCTTTGCGCTAACAAAATAGTAAATCGTAAATATACAAAGGGTAAATTTAATTAAACGTCGATGTTTGCATACACGGCATGATCTTCAATAAACTGGCGTCGAGGCGGAACCTCATCGCCCATCAGCATACTGAAAATATGATCTGCCTCAGCAGCATTCTCAATGGTTACCTGACGCAAAGTCCGAAATTCAGGGTTCATTGTAGTTGTCCATAACTGTTCGGCGTTCATTTCTCCAAGACCTTTATAGCGTTGAACATGAATACCTGATTCTTTTCCTTCACCCCATTCTTCAATTAAACGAAGGCGCTGTTGTTCGGTCCAGCAATATTCTTCGCGCTTTCCTTTCTTTACTAAATAAAGCGGAGGAGTCGCAATATAAACGTGACCACGCTGTATCAGTTCCTGCATGAAACGGAAGAAGAATGTCATGATTAACGTGGCGATATGACTACCGTCCACATCAGCATCGGTCATAATTACTACCTTGTGGTATCTCAGTTTTTCGAGGTTAATTGCCAATGAATCATCTTCTGTTCCTATGGTGATTCCAAGCGCAGTATAAATATTTCTGATTTCTTCACTGTCGTAAACGCGATGTGCCATTGCTTTTTCAACATTCAGAATCTTTCCCCGGAGAGGTAAAATGGCCTGAAAATGTCGGTTACGTCCCTGCTTGGCTGTACCACCTGCAGAGTCTCCTTCAACCAAAAACAATTCGCAAAGCGAAGCATCCTTTTCAGAGCAGTCGGCAAGTTTACCCGGCAAACCAGCTCCTGAAAGTACATTTTTGCGTTGTACCAATTCTCTTGCTTTGCGCGCCGCATGACGAGCGGTTGCTGCAAGAATTACCTTGTTAACAATGGCACGGGCCGACCGTGGATTTTCTTCCAGGTAATTGGCAAGCATTTCGCTCACTGCCTGATCAACCGGTAAACTAATCTCAGAGTTACCCAATTTAGTCTTGGTTTGTCCTTCAAACTGTGGCTCAGCAACTTTTACAGAAACAACGGCAGTCAACCCTTCACGGAAGTCATCGCCACTAATCTCGAATTTAACTTTACCTAGCATTCCACTGCTTTCAGCATAAGCTTTCAGTGTACGGGTCAAACCACGACGGAATCCTGTAAGGTGTGTTCCTCCTTCAATGGTGTTGATATTGTTTACGTACGAATGAATATTTTCGGTAAACGAAGTATTGTAATGAAGAGCGATTTCGACAGGAACACCAGCTTTTTCAGCCGTAATGTGAATGGTTTCTTCAATGAGGCGCTCACGGGTATTATCCAGATACTCAACAAACTCTTTTAATCCTTCTTTTGAATAAAACTCATCGTGTTTATACTGACTTTTTTCATCACCTTCAATCTTCACACGCTTATCGGTGATGTTGAGTTGTAATCCTGCATTCAGGAATGCCAACTCGCGCATACGGGCAGCGATAATTTCGAATTTATATTCAGTAACCAGGAAGATGGAATCATCGGGTTTAAACGTAACTGTGGTTCCGGTATGATCCGTTTCGCCAACTTCTTTCACACTATAAAGCGGTTTTCCCTTGCTGTATTCCTGTTGCCAGATTTTGCCATCACGGTGAACCTGAACTGTTAAGTGAATAGAAAGTGCATTTACACACGAAACCCCTACTCCATGGAGA
Organism: Prolixibacteraceae bacterium; assembly: GCA_028683385.1. Lineage (GTDB taxonomy): Bacteria > Bacteroidota > Bacteroidia > Bacteroidales > Prolixibacteraceae > Aquipluma. Next base: position 175,986 of record JAQUIJ010000001.1, read on the forward strand.
CCTCCTGAAACTTTATAGCTACCTTTGTCAAACTTTCCTCCAGCGTGCAAAACAGTCATTACCACTTCGAGCGCCGACCGATTTTCTTTGGTATGAAGTTCGGTTGGGATACCACGACCATCATCAACTACAGTTATCGAATTGTCTTCATTAATGAAAACATCAATATTTTTACAATATCCAGCTAAAGCCTCATCAATTGAGTTGTCAACCACTTCGTATACCAAGTGATGCAAACCTTTTTCGTTCACATCGCCAATGTACATGGCCGGACGTTTCCGAACTGCCTCTAAACCTTCGAGTACCTGAATACTATCGGCATCGTAACCACCATTATCATTCTGGATTCCCCAATCCTGGGTTTCTTCAATTTCTCTCATCGATCAAAATATTTAATTATCCCACATTTAATACCCATTTAGCCCTAAAACGATGAACTAAACCCAGTTACAGAAAACAAATCTTTTCCTGTTTTTTCGAAAATTGCCGGATTGGGTAATAAAACCAGATATTTGATTTTCAATAAATTCTTCACAATAAATTACCTTCAACAACTAAGCTGCAAATATAGTAAAAATGTACTTAAATCCGAAGGTAAAAGTGGGTTCCAAAACGTTAAACTTTTTAACATTTAATAAACATTTTAATTTCTGAAAATCAACGAATTACATAAACACTAATCGTTTGCAAAAAGGATTTTGAAATGACATAAAAATATGCACTGTTGTTAGAATGAATAGCTAATTCCGGCCATCCAATTTAATCCTTTATTGGTGTAACCCAACCATTGTTCGTATTTCTGAAACCCGAAATTATTGAGTTTTGCAAAGAAGTTCAGTTTTGGAGAAAATTGGTATTCAGCTCCAACATTTAGGTCGATAATTGGATCCATATTTACCACCAATGATGGCTTTGAGGAGTTTGGTAATTCACTTATCAATGCACTACGTTTGCCAACTGCAAAAATATCAGCGGTGAATTTAATCTGCTCAGCAGGCTTATAAACTCCGGAAAGTGTAAAATCGAAATCAGGCATCTGCCAGGGTTTCGCAATCGATTTCAAATCGTATGAATAGTAGTTTCCCAACAAACGAACCGAAAAGTTATCAGAAACTGAATGCATGACTTCACCAGAGAGTTTCAGTATGTTGACATCATCATAAACCCAGTCGAAAGTATTGTTGAGACTCCTTGGTCCGACTGAAGAAAGATTGAAAACATCCTGTCCATAAAGAATATAAAAATGCTGCTTCTCGATTGCTGAATAAGAAGCTTCGGCCACATAGTTGGTTTTTGAGGTTAATTTACCTTTGAATCCTCCTGAAACGATGTATTTATAATTCGTGTTAGCCACATCATGGTATGGATCGACATACGGATTTTCGGCGGCAATGGCCGAATAGGTATTGTGCTGCAAATGCCCATCGACACCAGCAAATAAGGTCAGAACTTGCGGAACGGGCGACCATTCAGCTTTTATTTTTGGCCAAATCTTTAAGTCTGCATCGGTATCAATATCCAATATTATTGCGGTATTCAAACCAAGTTGCAGACTGGCGTTTTCGGTCGACCACATTACTGATGGATTTGCCCGAAGTATAGTTTGCTGCTTCTTCCCGAATTCACTATAAAATCGATTCATGATACTGTCGGCTTTATAAACCGTAAGCGAGACTGAAAGAAGGCCTAACGCATTATCAATATTTTTACTGACATCGCCCGAAAAAACCACCTCATGTTCTGTTTGCCCGGTTTTACTGATAAAATAGTGATATTTTGCACCAAAATCGTAATTGAGCTCGGCGGTTGAAAGGGTCTCGCTCTTCAAATGAAAGGTTGCTGTTCCTTTCGAAAAATATTGTTTGTCATGAAAATACGGAATCATTTCCTCTTTCAAGGCGTCCGACAACCGATCTCCTGCATATCCGTAATAAGTAAATGCTTTACGGTCGAAAGCCAGACTTCCGGATAAAGTTGATTTCCGGAAAAACTTTTTACCAAATATTTCAGCAGTATTTTCCGATTCAGGAGCTTTAACCAAATCTTCATTCAGAAGTTTAACTTTTCCGGAAGATGAAAGATGACTGAAATGCATTCCAAAATTCGACTTTTTTGTAGGTTGAGCATTAAAAAATAACTCACCGTATGGAGTCAGGTAATTTCCAAAACCCAATTTCAGCAGTCCCAAACCCAATGGTTCCTTTGGATCACCAACCATTTTTGCTGCTGCCACCGGAGTAGGATCGAAGGTTGAGAACACAGGTTTACTGAAAATTGAATAGTCGAAAGTGGGAGCTTCTGTTTGTTCAGGCTTGATTTGCGGAATGTCGTTGATTTTTTGCGCATCCAAAATGCTGGGCTGGTATGCTTTCACAACTTCAACTTCCTGTTTCAGCTTCAACGAATCTTTTTGCGCCATTGCATTACCGGCTCCCATTAACAGGCCAAATGCTGACAGGCTTAAAGCAATTTTATGTTGTCTTTTCATGTTAATCAATTTAAACTATTTCTTTCCTCCGGAAATATTGATTTCGAGCGGCTTGCTCTGGTTCTTGGTCTGACTGGCTTCATCTGCTTCAATCACCTGTAATTTTTGGCGTGTTGCTTCGAGAATTCCATCTTCTTTCTCCGGATAGTTTTCTTCGATACTTTTTAGCGTATGTTTTGCCTGAAATTCATCACCATTTTTCAGGTAAATATCCGAAAGCAACAGAAAGCTTTTGGCTAGCCAGAATTGATGAGGCGAATTTTTATCGATGAAATCCATAATCTCTTTTTCAGACTCTTTCAACTTCTGCTTTTCGAACAATATTTCAGCAACTAAAAACTTCGCTTCAGCGCCTTCAGCCGAATTGGTATCGGCCGATAATTTGCTTAAAATAGGGAAGGCTTTATCGACATTTCCGGAGTTATAATACGATAATCCCAGCTTATAATTGGTTTCACGCTTCAGGATATCTGAAACTTTTTCGAGAGCTAAAATTTGATTGGCAGTTGTGATGCATTCCGGATATTTGGCCAGATTGAACTGACAGCGCATAATTCCGGTCAACGCATCGGGTAAATTATTTCCTGAATTTGAGATTTTGGCCAGCCGTTCAAAATACGAAAGCGCTTGAACGTAATTTTCGCTATTGTAATGAAGTCCTGCTGCTTTCAAAAGAGCTCCTTCAGTGAAATAGTTATCGGGTTGAGCAATTACCAACTCATATTCGGACAAGGCTTTATCGAATTCGCCATCGGCATAAAGCAATTGCGCCAGATAGAAATGCGAATTCAATACAAAACCTCCATTGGGGAATTGACTGAGGTAACGTTCAAATTGCGCCCTTGCCTTTTTATCTCCGGCCATGTATAACTTTTCAGCAGCTTGGTACGATAACGAATCTTGCTCATTAACCGAAACCTGAACGCCGTTGCCAAGTTTATTGGTATAAGCAAAGTACGAATCAACGTCGTTCATTTCAACGTAGCTATTTTTCATTCCGGCTAAAGCCGACTGGGTTTCAGGACTATTTGGCGACTGGTCGACCACCTGTTTGTAATAATTTACTGCGCCCTTGAAATCGTTGGCATTGTATGAAACCAATCCGAGTTGAACCAAAGTTTTGTTCAGCAAATTGCTCTGCGGATATTTGGTGATTAATTGTTTGTAATAAGTCGTGGCCATTTGTGGCTGATTAATGCGCTCGTAGGTTCGTCCCAGCTCAAACAAGGCATCATCCTGATAGGAAGAATTCGGATAATTTTGTATCAACGAGTTTAATGCATTGATTTTACCCTGATTGTCGCGCTGCAAACCCAGGCAGAAAGCTTTCTGGTAGAGTGCATAATCTGTATCGTACACATTCAACCTCAATGCTTTGTCGTAATTCGAAATGGCCTGATTATAATCACGATTCAGAAAATTACAATCGCCCAAACGGTTATTGGCATCAGCTACTTTTTCGCTTCGTAAATCATCTTCCAGATTCAGGTATTTCCTGAAATAATCACTGGCGGCGGAATAATCCTTCACCTGAAAATAGGCATAGGCCAAATTGTAATGTGCCGTTTTATATTCAGGAAGTACAATCGCACCCGGCGATTTCATAAATGCATTATAACCCGTGATCGCCTTATTGAAATCGTTCAACCGAAACAAGGCCTCAGCTTTCCAGAAAAGTGCAAGTGCATGGTAATTTTTATTAAAATCGCCAGCTTCGATCGATTTATTGAAGTTCTCCAAAGCTCCATTGTAATCCAGGTTATTAAAGCATTCCAGCGCCCGGTAATAAGCAACCCGTTGATAGGCCTTTTTAACCGACTGATTTTTCACCTTGATGTTTTCGATGGAAGCCATCGCATCCCGGTAATTGCTGGTACTCATGTAAACTTTAACCAGGTAATCGTAAGCAACATCGTTTCGCTCAGCATTCGGGTACGAAGTAATGTACTTATCAAATGCCTTGATGGTCTCGTTAAATGGCGAATACGACAATTCGTAGGTAATTTTGGCATAATTAAACAACGCATCTTCCTTGATTTTTGGATCAAAATCGAGTTCCGAAGCGGCTTCAAAAGCCTGTCGCGCTTTGTTTTTATCGTTGGTTGTCACATAACAATCAGCTAAATGGTAATAGGCATTTTGAGCCAGTTCATCTTTTCCTTTGCAGGCAATCTCAAGATACGGAATTGCTTTTGCTTCCTGACTATTCAGGTAATAGCAGTAGCCAAGCATGTAATTTTCTTCGCGTCCTTTGTTATTTTTATCCGAAAGGTAAAATTCCAAAAACTGAATGGCATTTTTAAATTCGCGCAAATGGAAATACGAATCACCCAAAAGACGTGCTAGTTCTGGTTGCTGATCAGCAGGCACTTTGTTAATCAACGGAGCGGTATAATCAACCACTTCGCGGTATTTAGCCTGTTTGTAATAAATCTGGCTGATGTAAAACGGTATCACTTTCTCGAAAACCGGGTTTTTCTTCAGTTTCAGAAATTCCTGAAGCGCCGTTTCGTAATTTCCCTCCAGGTAATGAATATGCCCAAAGTAATATTGTGATGGAGCTGCGTAAAGCGAGTTTCCGTCTTTAATTTCAGAAAAAGCAGTCAACGCGGCATCGAATTTTTCTTTTTCGAAATTGGCATACCCTTTCATGTAGTAGAAATGGGCAAGTTCATCCTTCGAAATTTCCGATTTATCAATACTTTCAAGGGTTTTCAAAACTGCCGGATATTTCTTTTTGTCGAATTGGTAAATAGCCTGTTCGAACAATGCCCTATTCCGGAACGAACTTTCAGGAAACTCCTTTAAAAATTCAGCAATTTGTTCTTCCGCATTTCCGTTGTCGAGTTTCAGTCCACATAAGGCTTTGTAAAACATAGCTTCGGCCCGGACATCAGAATTTTCTCCGGATGATGATGCGATCTGATCAAACTGATTAATGGCAGAAACATAATTTCGGGCTAAATACAATTCTTTTGCCTTCTGTATTTTCTGGCTGACTGACTGATAATAGACCGTTTGCTGGGCTGTTATCAAAATTGGTGAGTATGCCAGCAGAAACAGAATGAATACGAATCGGGTTGTCTTCATAGGTTATCTGATTATTTATTCAGGTTCGGGGGATACACAAATTGTACCATCTTTTATAATGACAAAGATTACGATTAAAAGTTGCTTCGGTAAAATTAACTATTCCTTTCGGCACTTCTCCGAATCTTCGTTTCTATTCATACATAAAAACTCTTTTACCTAATGAATTAGTATCTGAAAGGATGAAATTTAATAGCTAAATATTTTTATAAATAAAACTCAACTATATTTAACAACCCAAAATATAAAAAACAAAACATGAAAAAATCAACAACCTTAATTGCAATTCTTTTAATAACATCACTAACTTCATTCGGCCTAACAAAAGATAATTCTAAAAACTCTTTTTTCGTCAAATCGGATGATTTGCATCCAAATTTAGACCTTACCGCTGGATATGTGCCAAAATCAACATATAATGCACTTAAGATTAACTTTTCGGCCAACAATATAGTGCTTAAGCGATTGGGACTATACACCTCTCTGGAAAAAGGACTTAATTCTGAATATTTGGCCAATACTCTTGGTATCAATGTATCTGTTCACAAATATGCTTATTTGTGGACTGGATTTGGCTTGTTAGCAGATAATGGAATATTTAATACCACCGTTTTCACAAAATTCAGAAAAGAATTTGGTTTTGGTATTATGCCTTATAAACTAACATTAGTCAGGATAGGTTGGTCAGTAGAAGTTGGCCCAACCATTACCGCTGGCATAAAAATACCACTGACTAAACACCAAAATAAAAATTAATGTTCGGCATTACCAGATAAAAAATTAGTTTTGCATACATACCAATTTGAATTTCCAATGTCAGAAGAAAACATCATCGAACTCATTAACGCCGACATTATTCAGCGTGATCATGTGGTACTTACAGATATTAATCTGGAAATTAAAACAGGCGAATTTGTTTATCTCATTGGGAAAGTAGGAACCGGGAAATCGAGCCTGATTAAAACTTTGAATGCAGAATTACCCCTCGAAAAAGGTGAAGGTAAAGTCGCTGGGTTCAATTTGGCGGAAATTAAAACCCGAGATATACCTTTTCTGCGGCGAAAATTGGGTGTTGTTTTTCAGGATTTCCGTTTGCTTAGCGATCGCAATGTTTACGATAACCTAACCTTTGTGCTGAAAGCAACCGATTGGAAAAACGAATGGGAAATCGCCGAACGTGTAAATGAAGTTCTCTCGATGGTGGGTATGACACAAAAATTAAAATCGATGCCGCATCAACTTTCAGGCGGGGAACAACAACGCGTGACCATTGCGAGAGCGATCCTGAATAATCCTGAAATTATTTTGGCTGACGAGCCTACCGGAAATCTCGACCCACATACATCAATTGAGTTGATGCAAATCTTCAAAGACCTGAACGATCAAGGGAAAACCGTTGTAATTGCCACACACGACTACCCGCTGATCCGGAAATTCCCGGCTCGGATCATCACTGTCGACGACCAAAAGATCTATGAAACGGTACTTACTCGCAAAGAAAACCAAGGGTGAAAAGTGCCTAAAGTGAGCTAGAGTTTAGAGTGCCTAAAGTTTTTAGAGAAAATGTTCGTAAACGCTTCTCAAAAATTTTTCTTCGTTTTCCCAGCACAGCTCCTTCGCGGCTTTCGGAAGGTTTTGTTTCCAAACCAGGCGTTTCTCCTGATCAAAAAGCGCAGCTCTCATCAATTCGGCTAACACTTTTCGCTGGTGAGTTTCAGCAATGGCGCCAATCTGGTAATGTTCTACAATTTGCATCATTTCAGGAAGGTTCGAAACCAATACCGGCACTCCTGCCTGAATGTAATCGAACAATTTATTGGGCAAAGCAAAACGGTAATTCAAGCCCAAATCTTCTTCCAACGAAATCCCCAAATCGGCCTTACTGGTCACTTCGTACAACTTGTGAAGCGGCAAACGCCCAAGAAACTTCACCTTCGACTCCAGACCCATTTCAACAACCAATTCGTTTAACTGAATGGCCAAATCACCGTCGCCAGCCAGCCAAAGTTCAACTCCTTCCAGATAGGGCATAGAGCGGATCGCAGCTCCAATGCCACGCCCCAAATTAAGCGCACCCTGATAAAGAATTATTTTCGGCTGATCAGGCGCTTTTTCCTGATGTTCTGATTGTTCGACCTCGGAACAGACCGGAAGATTGCGAACCACCTTAAAATCAACTTTATACAAATCTCGATAAACCTCTGCAATTGAGTTGCAAACCGTATAAGCGGCATCAACTTTCGGAACCAGAAGTTTTTCGAGCCAGAACCAAATCGCTTTTACAGCCGGTCTTCCAATCAATTCCGGAACTTCTGTAAAGTATTCGTGACTGTCGTAAACCAATGGCTTTCGTTTAATTCGGCTGGCTAGATAATTCGCCGGAAGTGTATCCAGATCGTTTGCCACAAAAACATCAATTTCAGATTTCAGGAGATATAAGAATAAGCGAATGTTGTATTCGAGGTAAAACATTGCACTTTTCCGGAACAACAGTTTCATCCGGTGAGTCTGATAATCGCGCTCCACGGTGAGGCTTTCGGGTAATAAACGACCAATCAGAACAGGCTCAAAACCCATTTTTTTCAGACTGACGGCTACTTTGTGCACGCGGTTATCGGTCACCAAATCGTTGATTACACTGAGTGAAACTTTCTTCAAGTCGATTTTCTTTTTGGTTCGTATCGCCAAGGTAAACGAAAAAGGGCGATCTTCTGTTATATTTGCGAAAAAATAATTCTGATGATTCGCTCTTACTCCGATTACCAGCTCCAAAAGCACCACACCTTCGGCACCAAAGCTACTGCCAAATACTATTTCGAGTTTACTGAAACCGAAGATCTGGAGGCCTTTTTATCTACCACAACCCATTGGCAAAATCTCCCGATCCTGATTTTGGGCGAAGGAAGCAACCTGCTTTTTGTGAACGATTTTCAGGGGCTGGTTATCAACCCAAACATTCCCGGGATAAAGATTGCCCATGAAGACCGAAACAACATTTGGCTTGAAGTGGGTGCCGGTGTTGTTTGGGACGATCTGGTTGAATATGCCGTTTTTAATTGGTGGGGCGGTATCGAAAATTTGTCGCTCATTCCGGGGAAAGTGGGTGCCGCAGCAGTACAAAACATTGGCGCTTATGGTATGGAAGTTCAGAACCGGATTGAATCGGTTACCGGCTTTGACCTGGAATCGCAAACCGAATACACGCTGGATGTAGCCGATTGTCAATATGCCTACCGCGACAGCATCTTCAAAAACCAGTTGAAAAATCGTTTCATTATTACCAGCGTCAGTATTAAACTCGATAAATTTCCGGAGTTTATTCTGAATTACGGCGACCTGAAAGCGGAAGCTGAAAAACTTGGAGCTATCAATCTAAGAACCATCCGCAAAGCAGTAATCGGCATTCGCGAATCAAAATTACCCGATCCTAAAATACATGGGAACGCTGGCAGTTTCTTTAAAAATCCAATTGTCGAAACCTCGATGGCCGAACAACTGTTAACGACCCACCCGAATATGCCCCACTACCCTGCTCCTGACAGTCAAACTAAGCTGGCTGCAGGTTGGCTCATCGAACAATGTGGGTGGAAAGGTTTCCGACGAGGCGATGCCGGAGTGCACGAAAAACAGGCTTTGGTGTTGGTAAACTACGGAAACGCCACCGGAAAAGAAATCTACGACCTTTCAGAAGAAATTAAACAATCGGTTCATGAAAAATTTGGGGTTGATTTGGAACGGGAAGTAAATGTAATCGGGTAGAAAGTGGTCAGAGATCAGTTGTCCGAGATTTACTCATCTGATGACTTTGAATTATCATAAGAGTAGTTCTCCAACCTGAGTAAGTCTTCGCTTTCATCAAATTCCTTCAAGATTGACATCGATTCTGATCTCACTAATTTTGATTCCATTTCAATCTTCTGTTCAATAATCAATTCGTCCATTTTGATTTCCTTTTATCTCATTCCTATTTCCTAATGACCAATAACTTTTTTTTGGCAAACCACCCGCCAAAATTTCATGGGCTCTTCGTTAGGCATGTGTTTGACAGGCTCGTCAATTTCGCAGTATTCAAGCAACCCATAAGTCGAAAATTCTTTTTCAATGGTCGCTGAGTCATAAAAGAAAACGGTCAACCCTTTATCGATCAGGAAACGGTCAACGCTAACGAGTCGTCCATTTCCATAGAGTTTATTTTCCTTTGAAACCACAATAAAAACCATCATTCCTCCCGGCTGGAGCTGATCGAAACATTTTTTCAGGAATTGACGGCGATCGTTTTGATTGAGTAAATGCAAGAGAGCATAACAAAAAATTCCATCGTAAAGCGATTTTCCATAAGGCATTCGCTTCACCGGGCCATGATAAATCCGGAAATCCAACCCGTTTTCACGGGCAAGCCTAATGGCAGTTTCAGAAATTTCAATTCCGGTCACTTCAAAACCATTGTCAATAAAAGTTTTTGCATTCCGTCCGTAACCTACTCCAGGAATCAGGACGCTTTTAAATCCTTTTTCAGCAAAAAGATCACGGGCAAAAATGGCTGAATCGGCTGGTTCGAACGACCAGAGTAACCCAATTTTTTGAAACTTATCTTCCCAGAAATCGCTCATCGTTTTTCCGCTATAAATATCATATCCGTAGTTACCGAACCATCTGGCTCAATGTAATCCTGAAGCTTGAGTTGCCTGATTTCGAAGCCACTCTGCTCAAAAGCCTGTTCCAAATCGGTTTGCTGATGGTAGTTGAAATAAACCTCGGCATCACCTGAAAAACTGGTTGTTTCGTATCCGGCACGCTCCTCGTTTCCTTCCATGGTACTGACATACAAAACTCCTCCGGAAACCAACCGATCGGCGCAGTCAGCAATGAGTTGGGCAGCATCCGTTTTCGATAAAAAAGGCAGGCAAAACGAACACATCACCGCATCAAACCGATCTGGTATCGCGGAAATATTGCGAACATCCATCACCCTGAAATCAACTTCAGGAAGTAAATTCTTCGCTATTTCAATCATTTTAGGAGCAAGATCAACAGCCAAAATCCGGCTATTGGGGAAGCGATTTTTGAGAAAGCCAGTCACATTTCCAGGGCCACAGGCCAATTCCAGAATGTGAGGATTATCCGATTTTACCAAACTACAAAAATGAGTAAGTGGTTCAAGATAACCGCTTACATTATCGAACCGGCTGGCATATTCATCAGCAAACTCATTGAAACGTTGAACCGAGAGTTCGAAATTCTCCATCTTATTCTGTTATTCCTTCTGCTTTTTCGTACTGATCAATTACCTCTTTGGCCTTTTCGAGATCGACATTCGAGACAAATATTTTTACCGAACCAGCACCTCCACCAGCCACATTCCATGGCGCCAAAACACCCATCTTTTCATCTTTCACAAAGGCTTCAATTTCAGCATTATCCAAAAGGCTTTTTACCATGGAAGCATCCCAATCGTTGCCGTCAAAAACTTCAACCGGATAAATTTCTTGATCTGATTTCATAATCAGGAGTTTAAGTTGTAATTAATAGAATTTATCTAACCGTAAAACTTGTTAATCCTTTCAAATAACCGGCATCGATACTTGCTCCCAATCCCGGAGTTTCAGGAACCGTAACCAAACCATTCAAACCATATTGAATTCCTCCTGAAACCGGATCTTCGCAGAACATCATTGGCGTATCGAAATCGCAAAACCTAACATTATCGCTGGTCAAAGCCAAATGAGCCGATGCGGTAAACCCAATCCGTGATTCGAGAAACCCACCGATTTGTAACTGCAAGTTAGCCTTTTCAGCCAAATTAATAATCTTTTGCGCCTTGAATATTCCGGATGATTTTCCCAGTTTGATGTTGAACGATGGCGCTGCATCCAAATCAATCAATCGCTTGGCATCGTGGTGATCGCAGCACGATTCATCGGCCATAACCATTACCGGGCTTGCTTTGCTGATTCGAGGTAATTCCATGTAGTTCCAACGCGGAATTGGCTCCTCGCAAAACTGGATGTTGTAACCGGCCAATTCGGTCAAAACATAAATCGCCGAATCGACGTTCCACCCTTGATTGGCATCAAGCCTCAATGGAATGTCGCTTCCTATTTGTTTCCGAATAGCCTGAATTCGTTGAATATCTTTGTCCGGATCGTCACCCAGTTTCACCTTAATGACCTGAAACCCTCGCTCTTTAATTTCCAGTGCATCAGCCACCATTTGAGCAGGTTCATTCAAACTCACCGTATAATCGGTCTTCAGGATTTTATTGTTTTTACCGCCCAGAAAAGCATACAAAGGCAACCCAGCCTGTTGCGCAGCAATGTCGTATAGTGCAATATCGAAAGCGCTTTTAATGCTCGAATTGGCAAAAATGGTTCGATCCATTGTTTCAGAACATTCTTCGATGTTAAGCGGATCTTTACCAATCAACGATTTGGCCAGATAATTGGCAACAACGTAACAGGTTTCCATGCTTTCGCCGTTGATTGGCATAAATGGGCTACATTCACCAAAACCACTTAATCCTTCATCTGTTCGTACAACAACTACCACATTCTCGGCATATTCAAACGATCCTAACGAAATAACAAAAGGCTTTTTAAGCTTGACCGGAAATTGATAAACTTCGATTTGAGTAATCAGCATTAGACTATTTTTAATAAAAATTGGTAATACAAGTGACCGGTAAATTTAAATTTAATTTCAGTATTGATGTTAAATATAGAAATTAAAATTCCGGCCTCATTCTTTATAATGAAATGAAGACCGGAATCTGATTCTTTTGCACTGACAATCAAAAACTTATCATTCCGAATACCAATTAATCTGCTGCGATGCACGCATAATAATTGCCAGAATCACAAACAGTCCAATACTTCCGGCCAACAACGCATAATCCTGAAGCTGCAAAATGGTAAACAGGAAAATGTACAGGCCTGTTTGCAACAAAGTTATCCAAACTACAGAACGCCTGTCCTTCAGAATTGTATAGGAATACCACGAAATCAAGGAAGTAACAGCAACCGCCGAGATCAGATAAGCTAAATTAAATCCGGCTTGTTCGCTGATTGAAGTCAGCAATGCATAAAAGATGAGCAGCGCAAATGCCACCAATGAATATTGGAAGGGATGAATCCTGTTCTTGCTTTTCATCTCGATGAAAATAAAAATGATAAAATTGAGGGCTATGAACTGTATTGCATATTTCACCGAGCGCATAGCTTTCTGATAATGGTCAATAGGAATCAGCAATTCAACACCTAACAGGGCTTCGTGAGTATTAAATTTTTTGTCGACCCATTGCTGTGGAAAATTGCGATTTAAATGAGTTACCATCCAGTTCGCAGTAAAGCCATTTGATGTAACATTTCGATCAGAAGGAAGAAAAACTCCGGTAAAACTTGGCTGCGCCCAGTCCGATTTCATTGAAACTTCCGAGGTTTTCCCTAAAGCCTCAACTGACAGATCTTCTGACCCGTTTAAAACCAGATCGATCTCAAAATTTAGCGACTGTTTCAAATCAATCGAATTGGCTTTAATCGTAATTCCAGATTGGAAGATATCGGTATCAGCAACTCCGGGATCAACCTTGTATTTCTGACCATTGACAACCAATTCCGGCAAATTTTTGATCCCCCGCATATCCGAAATTCCCAGAGTAAAGTAAGCTGCTTCCCAGTTAAACTGGGCATTTGGAATATCCAGTTGCGATACGTCGGGCTGAAGAAATAAGCCTTTCAGCTTGATACTTCCTTCATAAACTACCACTTCGTAAATGCCTCTTTTACGCTTTTCGGGAACCAGCGACCCATCTGTTTTTAGCGTTTCAGGCAAAAAATGAGCAATTCCTTTTCGCTCTGTCATCCCCTGGTTTGTTCCGTTTTTTTCCTGAATTGTAAATGGCAAATTCAGCACCGGACCTGCGACAACCTGCTTCCCACCCCATTGGGCATAGAGTTCGCTTTTAACTTTTTCGCTTAGCACAATCCGTTCGTTTATAATGTTCATAATTAAAAAGGACGGGATCAGAAGCAGAATCGCCAGGCCCGAAACGATAATCATCTTCACGCTGAAGCTGTTCATGAATTGTTGAATACCTTTTGTTTCCATAGTTTTGAATTTTTTAAAAGCACTTTGTATTTCAAAGCTTATAAATAAAAAAATTATTGATTGCCTATAAGTTCTTCCAGTGCCACCAAGTGCTGACGAAACAAATCCTTTCCCTGCTCTGTTGCCCGGTAAGTTGTTCTGGGCTTCCGGCCAATAAATTGCTTCGACACAACAATGATCTCCTGTTGCTCCAGTCCTTTCAGATGACTGGCCAGATTTCCGTCGGTGAGTTCGAGTAGCTCCTTCAAGGCATTGAAATCGAGTGTCTCGTTCACCATAAGTGCCGACATGATTCCAAGCCTGATGCGGCTTTCAAATACTTTCTGCAGATTCGATATCGGATTTTTCACCAGATATTAATATTTACAATTTGTCTTTTTACTATTTACTGTTGCGGGTTACGGGATTCGGGTTGCGGGTTTGTCTGCGCAACCCGTAACACGCAACTCGAAACGCTTTGCCAACTGCGACTGACCACTGCGACTATTTGCTACCTTTCATGCCTGTAATACATCACGGTACCATAAACGATGTGCATCGCTCCAAAACCCCCAATCCAAAACAACAGTCCTTGACCAACGAAAATTCCAGCCAGAATACCAAGTAAAATTTCAGTCAGTCCCAAATAATGAACCTCACCAAAAGTAAATTTTCCGGCGTTGACTAATGCCAATCCATAAAAGATAAGTGTTACCGAAGCGACCAACTCTACGTTATTTCTGAAGGCTAGAATAATTGCAAAAATTCCACCTGAGACCAGAGGAATTAAAAGATGTCCAAGCAACCGGCGGGTCGAACTGGTCCAAAGTCTCTGATTGCTCTTTTGTGCCTTTCGGTATGAAAAATAAAAGGCTCCCAGGATTGCAGCAACTAACACAATCATCGCAACAATTCCCAAGCTAATACTTACCTGATTGAATGGTGAAGCGCCAACACTACACAGATATTCGTCGTAATGCACACTTCCCGATTCGAGAACAACAAACCAGGCAACTGCAGCACCTATTAAAGCGCATACTCCGGCAAAAATACCGGACAAACCGCTAAGCGACAAAAATTTGGATGACCGTTCCATGATTTCGCGGATGGCCTGAAGATCTTCTGTTGGATTAACTGAATTTGTTTTCATTTAAAAGTACTTTGAAATACAAAGTTAAAAATACAAATTCAAAAAGCAAGTAACAAAACAAAAAAATTCCGGTACCATCTTTTCAAAGACGATAGCCGGAATTCGATGAATCTATTATTAACCCTTTAAAATTTCTGTATTGTGACAGATCTAAACGTTCAATGATTCCTCATCCGATGACTTAGAGTCATCGGATGAGGAATTACTTGTAGCAATTACCCAATTTCTCTTGTAATCGCAATGGCAGCAATGGTTCCATCAGCAATAGCCGTGGTGATTTGCCTGTATTTTTTGCTGCCTACATCCCCAACAGCAAATACCCCTTCAATGTTTGTGCGCATGTCTTCATCTGTCTGAATATAACCCCACTTGTCAAGATTAAGCGCATCACCAAACATTTCCAGGTTTGGTTTCTGGCCGATAAAAACAAAGATTCCATCCGAAGTCAGCGTTTTCATTTCTTTGGTTTTCAGGTCTTCTACCTCAACAACCATTTTGTCTCCAACCTTCTTAAAAGCGCGTGGTTCGTGCGAAAGCATAAACGAGATTTTTGGATTCTCAAACGCCTTTTCCTGGGCAGTTTTGTTTGCCTGCAGTTGGTCGAACTGGTGAACGATCGTAATTTTCGAAGCAAATTTTGAGATGAAATCTGCCTCCTCAATGGCTGAATTTCCACCTCCAATAACTACCACTTCCTTATCGACAAAATATTTGGCATCGCAGGTAGCACAATACGAAATGCCATTCCCTTTAAATTCCAATTCACCCGGAATTCCGATCCGGTTAGGCGAAGTTCCGGTAGCGATAATGATCCGTTTGGCACGAATGGTTTCCTGCCCATCAATTATAATTTCTTTCTTTTGCAAGTCGACATGAGTCACATCAACTGCCACTTTATATGTTGTTCCGCAGCGTTTGGTTTGCTCCGACATGTTGTGCGAAAGCATATATCCGGGCTGAGGGTCAATAAATCCGGGATAATTCGAAACCATGTGCGTGGTCGAAACATTTCCTCCTGGCAAGGCAATATCTACCAAAACCGTATTGATTCTGGCCTGACACAGGTACAAGCCGGCTGTCAGTCCGCCAGGGCCAGCGCCCAGAATGGCCACATCAACATTGGTGATTGTTGGTTCCTGCGTTTTCATAATTTCTGAAACGCGCTCTTTACCAAGCACATGTTTCAATTCGCGAACAATTTCGGAACGTTTTACGCCCCCAGTCAATCGTGCGCTCACTTCTTCACCGTCCTGATAAAAAAGTAAAGTCGGCGATGATTTTACGGCCAACTGATCGGCCAGGTCGCGGTTTCCCTGACGGAAAATTTTCACAAACTTAATTTCTTTCCCGAAGAGTTTTTCCAGACTATGTAATTTGGGAGCAACGGCCTCACAGGGAGGACATTCGGTGGAATAAAAATCAACCAGCACATTTCCGCCAGCCAACACTTCTTTTTCAAAATCTGATGCGATTATTTCTTTCATGACTTATGGTTTTATTTTGAATCTATTACGAAAAGGAAATCATTTGGGTTGAAATCCTGTCGTCTATTTTAGCTTAATTTTTCTGACTATCAGTAATTTCACGCAACGGAGCATGGTTGAAAACCCGATCTTTCACCACTAAAGTGGTACAATCGGCTTTCACCTCACGCTGAAACAAAATATCGTGTCCCAAACAAAGCCCGATCATCACCACCAAATCAACATTTTCGTTGTTCAATTGCCGAGCCTGACCAATCGGGTTGCATGACACCGTACAAAAGGCACTTTCAGGATTAATTTCGTTTTGCGGAATTCCGCCAACAGTGCACGAAACAGCACGAACATTCAACTTGCTTTCTCTTAAAATTTCAACAATTTGTGTTACCTGTTTTTCCATTCCGTAGCAATAAGCCAAACCTATTCGCTTGTAGTTCATTTTTTGTGCAAAAGCAATGGTTTCCTGAAGCCGCGACAATGTTCCGGCTCGTCCAAAATCGACTAAATCGGCTGCTGCCTGAACGATTGCAGATTCTTCGCCATATTTCTGAATCACCTCATCGCGCCCGAAAGAAGTCGCCGGGCAAGTCTCTGCATTCCGGCATTTTTTATCGTAGGTGCAATTGGTGCAGTCCATGGTTTAATCGTTAAAATAATGACCAATTCCCAGTTCCAGCAATTCAGTTACCGGGCGACAATCGTGGCTGTTCAGCAATCCGTTGTAGTTTTTAGCCATCGATGCACAACCGCCTCCACAAATCAAACTCATGTTGCAACTTTGGCATTTCGGGATCGATAAAATATCGCGTTCCTGCCATTCTTCAACAGTTTCCGTATTTTTCCTGACTTCAGGATAAAAAGTACCGAGACTTTCACCCTGCTTTCCAACAGTGGCGGTGCATGCATATACATTTCCGGTGAAATCGAACGCCCATTCGGTTTTGGTGCCGGTGCAGGCATCAAAAAGAGGAGCTGGCATTTCGCCCTGTTCGAACAAAAATTTTGAGACCGAAAAGGCAGGTTTGTGAAACTCGCTGATGTGGGGGAATTCCTTCAGCAAATTGTACAAATCCTGATACAATTCGAGCCTCGAATAAAGTTTCTTCTGGTTGGCCTGACATTCGTGCAGTTCATAGTTTCTTCCCAATTGCGTTTTAAACAATGGAGACGCCGTCCAACCTTTATCGATAGCAAACTGAGCCAAATCAGGTAGATTATTGATATTTTGTTTGTCAACCACCATACGTAGATTGACCGCAATATTATTCTCAATCAAAAGGTCGACTCCACGAACAATACGATCGAAAGTCGGATCTCCACCTTTCAGATAACGGCGCTTGTTATGAATTTCGCTGGTTCCGTCGAGTGTTACCTGAATTTCGCGGATAATTCCCTTTTTCAAGATTGGAATGTATTCTTCCAAATGATATCCATTCGTCACCGCTGCAATTTCAAGCTGGTGTTCGGCAGCTTTTTGAATAATATATTCGATGTTTTCCTTGTGGCGCGGAGCATTCATGAATGGTTCGCCACCAAAAATGGTGATGTATTTTCGTCTTCCTGAAAACTCTTTCAGGATGTAGTCAAAAAACGAATCGGTAACTTCTTTCGACAGTGCAACCGGCAAGGCTTCGTAGCCAGCCTGATAGCAGTACGAACAATCGAAATTGCACGAGTAGTTGGTCACAAAAAAGATCTGAACTTCGTCCTTTTCGCGATCATCCAAAAATTTCAGGTATTTTTCGCGAAACAATCTTTTTTCCTGAATCGGATCAACAAGGTAGCCGTTTTCGATCAATTCAGGATTGTCTTCGGAAGCACTATTAAGTTGCTCGAAAGTTGGCTGATCTAAAATATCGGCCTGACCTGACAAAGCATTTACGACAAACCAATCGTCAGAATCATTAATTTTTGAAGTTATGTTGTATTTGGAAAGCTGCATGGAAATGAGATTTTGGATTAACGATTTCAGATTAACGATTATTGATTTTCAGACTTCCGATACTTCGTTAATCATCAATCTCTAATCGTTAATCGTCAATCGAAGACGCCGCCTAATCGTGGCATCCGGCAATAATCTGAGATTGTTTAGCACAACATTGTGCCTGTTTAATCTGACCTTTTTTTACTTTTTTTACTAAACTCTTCATAAAACTGATTTTGGTGTTGATTAAACTATCGGAATAAAGGTATTCAAAACGAACGAAACTTCATCAATTAAACTTCAACATAATGACTACCTTCAAACTTTCATTGAAAAAATTGCGATCCGGACGACTCCAGACGCAAGATCGTGCGTCTCTACCAGTTACCCGCAACAGCTAAACTCGTCTTTTTCGGCGGTAATGGTAAAACTGGATACGTGTATTTTCCCTTTCGGATAAGGCTGACTCTCTTCCAATACTTTCACATAACGAAATCCGGCACCCTTGATAATATTCAGGTATTCTGAGCGGGTAACAGACCCAGCCCAGCATTCAGCTACAGCTTCAGGATCGTTGGCGTATTCTTCAGGAACAGGTTCGCTCGAATAAATATCGCTGATTACAAAGCGCCCGCCATTTTTTAGCAATCGGTAAATTTCTGCCCATACTTTGGCCTTATTGCTGACATGGTTAAGGGTGCAGTTCGAAATAATCAGGTGAGCAGTTTCATCTTCCAGCGGAATTTGCTCCAAATCTGCCTGAATAAATTTCACATTCTCAACGCCCATTTTAGCAGCAGTTGAAGTCGCCTTGCGGATCATCTCCTCCGTAACGTCAATCCCATAAACGAAGCCACCTTCTCCAACCTCTTCGGCCAGGCGCAAAACATCGGTTCCGCGCCCACTTCCCAAATCGATGCAAATCTCGTTCAATTTTGCATCACTTTTATCGACTGCTCCTCCACACGATAAGCAACAGGTATCGTTCGCCAGTGCAGTATATCTTCCAGTTATTTCAATTGTATTCATTGTACTCAAATTTGTGCGGCAAATATAAAACAATAATCAGATCAAAACAACATATGTAGATTATTTGATATGTTTCCAGATTAAGTAATAAAAATCTGCAGTGACATTTTGCTTCTTAATATACGGAAAACATTTTTAAAAACCAATACAAAATAATCCAAATTAGAGGGTAACCATCGCATCAATTTTGGGATCTATTTACTGAAAGCTAGCGCGTTACAAGCGTACTCCGCGAACAACAACACTTAAATTGTTGAAATAGAAGAGTTTAATGTCTTTTATTTTGTATTGTTAATTGATCTTCCATAACACTGTTTCTGCGGTACCCAAAACCACAAACAGTGTCTGTCGCTCTCAAAAAACCAAAACTCAGGTAAGCATTTATTGAACGATTGCCCATAAGCAACAAATAATAAATTACCATGATATACGAAGCGCTACAGATTATCAGCGAACAATTGGACAATTACCTTTCTTCTCAAGGCCTGAGCAATCTGGTTAAACTTGAAAATATTGCCCTTCTGGATTCATCTTCAGAAAATGCAGCTAATGTGAATGGGAAAGTTGTTCTTACCCTTTTAAATCTGGAAGAAGATTCAACACAAAAAAACCTTCCCAATTTCAAGGTTAGAAATGGAGTAACCGAATATAAAAATCCTCCGGTTCACCTGAATCTTTTCCTGTTAATCAGCGCAAATTGCGACACCTACGACAAATCGCTTCGCTGTATTTCGAAAACCATCCAGTTTTTTCAAGGAAAAAAGGTATTTACCTCAACCAATACGGTTTACAACCGCACGAACGTCGCTTTTGATGTCGTGGACCAATTCAGATTTAATCTGGAATTGTATACGCTCAGCCTTGAACAGCTAAACTATGTATGGGGAACTCTGGGCGGAAGGCAACTTCCTTCTGTCATATATAAGATTCAACTTATCGAAATTGAGCAAGACATTAAATTGGCCACATCAGGTGTAATTACGCATATCGGCGGGGACTTAAACGACATAAACCAATGAGCTTTTCCATTCAATATAAACCGCTTTATAAGGTGGATGTGCTTCACCTGTTTTTCCTGAACAACGGGCTGAAGACCTTTTTTTCGATGAATGCTGATGAAGCCACCAAACAATTGGAGGGCTACGACCTGAAATCACTTTTAAGCATCTCCCCTACTCTTGAAACTCAGCAAAAGTTAAAAGGACACCATTTGGTTTTCAGAACGCTGAATACCGGTTTTGTAGTCTGGGCAAAAGTGAGCAACGAAAACAACACCGTACCATTTATTCCTCTTCCCGACGAGTTGAGTTTAACTTTTCTCATGCAGATCAACGATGCCTATTTCTACAACTATACGAACCTCGCTTTCAGCAACCTTGGCAAAACCAATTATTTTTCAAACCGAAGGCTATCGACCGAAAGTCCGGCATTTCCGCTGATCAACAAGTCGGGAGACCATTTTAACATCAATGAAACTTTTGCCCTAACTCCTGAAAGTGCATCCGCTGAAATGAAAAACCTCAGTACCCCGGAAAAAGCCAACCTGTCTGGACTGATCCGCTTGTACATGAAAGCTGACAATACTTCGCTCAACATCGTAAATCCAGATGGAACAATTGCCAATCCGGCGAAAAATTTTGAACTGGTTTTTGACAACCGGAAAACAATTTGGCGATACATTTTCAGGAAAGACCCCAAGGTAAAAAACAAGGATGATGTTAAAATGGAAGGAGCCGACCCCACGATTCTGATTTCCAAATCGGAGCAGCCACTCACTCAAAAAGGATTTATTTCAATTGAACTTGGAGGAAAAGATCTTCCCAATCCGGGCTCTCAGCAACTAAAACCTGATACTATCAATTCAAAATACTATTCTGAAATATACATGTAAAACTAAAAACACAAGATTATGGCAACAGCTTACAAGACACCGGGTGTTTACGTCGAGGAAATCGCAAAATTCCCCCCTTCCGTAGCACAAGTTGAGACTGCTATACCTGCTTTTATTGGTTATACCGAAAAGGCAACCAATAAGATCAAGGGAGACCTAAAAGGCGTCCCGACACGGATTACGTCCATGTTGGAATACGAAACATGGTTTGGTTTTGCCAAGCCCGAAAAAACGATAAGCGTTACGATCAACGACACATTGGTGAACGGAACCACCAACCGCGCCATTGTGGTCGATCAGCCGTCGGCACGTGAGCCTTTCCTGATGTATTATTCCATGCAAATGTACTTTGCCAACGGAGGCGGGCCTTGCTACATTGTTTCAGTTGGCCGCTACGGTTCTGATCTTGACGCTGCTGATACACCGGTTACCTCAATCAACAATTTCGACGATTTCAAAAAAGGACTTACCGCAGTTGAAAAAGTGGACGAAGTGACCTTGATTGTTTTTCCGGATGCCACTGCCTTGTCAACGGCTTCGGAGTTTTACGGATTATACAATGATGCGCTGAACCAATGTGCCAAACTGCAGGACCGGTTCACCATTATCGATACGTTGAGTTACGATTCAACGAGTCCGACAGATACAAATATTGAAGATCTGAGAAACTTCGTTCTTTCCGATAAAGACATCATAAAATATGGTGCGGCTTACTATCCATTCCTGAACACCATTCTCGATTACCAGTATAATCCGAAAGAAATTACCATTGAACATTATTCGTACAGCGCGGACGCCTACGAAACCATCAAGAAAAATCTGGAAGCCATTGAAAACCTGGGAACCGGAATGCCTGCCACGGTGAAAAAACTGGTCGATCTCACAACCACACCTGGAAATATTGCCGGTGACGTCAGTAATGTGCTGTTTAAAATGTACGACAGCGCCGCCGGATTCGACCTCGGAGGTGTTTTTGCAACCGATGATGCCAAGAAAACAGCTTTTCTCGGGTTGGTTGAAACATTGCTTGCATCTCTGGATAAACTGGCCGACTTTAAAGCCAAGCTAAATGCCGAAGCAAACGCAGCAGCTACGACTATTCAGGATGAAAATCCGGTAATCGCAACCAGTATCAATGCCGCTCTGGCCATCTTCAATGCCGATTTTACGGGCGCTGGAAAAATTGATGAAGTAACCGCCAACCTGCACGATTTGTATTCCAAAATGCAGGCTGCCAATACCGACGTCAAGGTTAAAAATCTCCTGAATGTGAATGCCGTAAACTTCGATGCAGAACTGAAGAAGCTTGAAACCTACACTCCGCTGAATACACAGGCCGGAATTGTTTCTACTGTTGATGCGTTTGCAAACGTTGGCGCCAACTTAACTGCCGTTGGTATTGAAATTAAGAAAGTCGAAGGCAAAGACAAAAACAACGGTGCGCTGAACGGACGAAATTTGAGTGATGTGGCCGCCGTCGATAATTCTACCTACAACAAAATATTAACTGCAATCGGAAATCTTCCGCTTGAGTTGCCACCTAGTTCGGCAATTGCCGGAGTTTATGCGAGGGTCGATAAAGACAGAGGTGTGTGGAAAGCTCCGGCAAATGTCGGACTGAACTATGTGACCAACCTTTCAGTAAAAATTACCAACGAAAGCCAGGAAAGCCTGAATGTGGATACCACCGCCGGAAAGTCGATCAATGCCATTCGGGCATTTACCGGCAAGGGAATTCTGGTCTGGGGTGCTCGTACTCTCGCCGGAAACGACAACGAATGGCGATATGTTCCGGTTCGCAGGTTCTTTAATATGGTAGAAGAATCGGTAAAAAAAGCGACCTCCCAGTTTGTGTTCGAACCAAACGATGCCAATACCTGGGTGAAAGTGCGGGCTATGATTGAAAATTTCCTGATCCTTCAGTGGAGAGCTGGAGCATTGGCAGGCGCCAAACCCGAACAGGCATTCTATGTCAGGGTTGGATTAGGCCAAACCATGACCGCCGAAGACATCCTCAACGGATACATGCACATCGAAATCGGAATGGCAGTTGTTCGTCCGGCTGAATTCATTGTGCTGAAGTTCTCACATAAATTACAGGAAGCATAATCAGTATAAATCTTAAAAAATATAATCATGGCTACAAATTACCCATTGGTCAAGTTCCATTTTCAGGTTGAATGGGGTGGAACAAAAATAGGATTTACCGAGGTTTCCGGATTGGATGTGGAAACTGAAATCGTTGAATACCGCGACGGAGCAAGTCCGGAGTATTCGAAAATAAAAATGCCGGGCATGCAGAAATTCAGCAACATTACGCTGAAACGCGGCACATTCAAGAGTGACAATGAATATTTCAAATGGTGGAATACTGTTAAACTCAACACCATCGAGCGCCGCGACATTACCATCAGTCTGCTCAACGAAGAGCATGCACCGGTGATTACCTGGAAGGTTAAAAATGCCTGGCCAAGCAAGGTCCAGTCCACCGACCTGAAAGCTGAAGGCAACGAAGTGGCAATCGAATCGATGGAAATTGTGCACGAAGGCTTAACCATTCAAAATGAATAACGATGAGCAATTACTATCCTCCTTTGGGATTTCACTTTAAAGTTGAATTTGACAATCTGAGCGGTGAATACCAGTTTCAGTCGGTAACGGGCTTAAGCGTTGAGCTCGAAACTGAGCAAATTGCCGAAGGAGGAGAAAATCGGTTCAAGCACAAATTACCTGTTTCAACCCGCTATCCGAACCTGGTTTTAAAACGCGGAATCAGGGTTGATTCGGCACTGACCAAATGGTGCCGGGAGGCTCTCGAAGATTTCGACATCAAGCCAACCAACATCACCATCAGTCTGCTGAACGAGGATCACGAGCCGCTGATGACCTGGAATGTGGTACACGCCTACCCGATTAAATGGTCGGTTTCAGAGTTTAATGCCGAGAAAAGTCAACTGGCAATAGAATCGATTGAACTAGCTTACAACTATTATAACATTCAGTAATATGCCTGTCGAGATCAAAGAATTGATTGTCAAAATTACGGTGTCCGACAAACCGCAATCTTCCAGTTCTGAAACAAATAGTCAGGAAGGGAAAGAAGTAATCATCGCGGCTTGCGTGGAACAGGTTCTGGAAATTTTATCGAAAAAACAGGAACGGTAATATGAGCGGCGAACTGATTAAACTTAGGATAAAAGCCTATAAGGATGCGCAATTTTCGGATGAAGTTGCCGACGGTGAATTCAAATCGTTGCTGAACCCTGAAAAATATTCATTCAAATACAAAATTGAATCGAACGATAATCAGGCGTCAGGAACAAGCAGGTCTGCACCAAAATTCAATAAGATTCTGCCTGAAGACCTGAACCTTGAATTTGTGTTCGACCGCACCGGAGTGATTACCGATTACAGTGCGCCCGGGGCTTCAGCCGATAATACATTCAGGGACGAAGGCGGCGGAATCATCGATGACATCGACAAATTCAAAAAAGTAGTTTTCGACTACAACGGCGACGAGCATAAGCCTAATTACCTTGTCATTTCGTGGGGAACGCTCCTTTTTAAAGGAACACTCACCGAAATGGATATCACGTACAAGCTTTTCAAGTCTGACGGAACTCCGTTGCGTGCAACGGCCAATGCCAAGTTCAAGGGATTTGTGGAAGAAAATCTTCGGGTTGCGCTGGAAAACAACAGTTCTCCTGATTTAACGCACATCCGGACGGTGAAAGAAGGCGACAAACTGCCGCTGATGACGTTCCGAATTTACGGCGATTCGAGGTATTACCTTGAAGTTGCAAAGGTCAACAACATTACCAATTTCAGAAAGTTAACGGTGGGTCAGAAAATTTTCTTTCCGCCCATCCAAAAAACATCGTAGCTCATGCCTCAACGAGTAATACAGACCTCGCGGTCGTCGGATTTGGTAACCCAAAAGATTTTGGTCGGTGGTTCCGAACTTTCGCGCGCTTATTCAGTCATGAATATCGTGGTGGAAAAGGAAATCAACCGCATACCAACGGCGCGAATCATATTGCTCGATGGCAACCCTTCGTCACAGGAGTTTGAACTCAGTAATCAGGATTTATTTTTACCCGGAAAGGAAATCGAAATCAAGGCCGGTTACCATTCCGACGAGGAAACAATTTTTAAAGGCATTGTAATTAAGCACAGCCTGAAAATCAGGACTAGTCAATCGTTCCTGATTGTGGAGTGCAAGGACAAAGCCGTTAAAATGACCATTGGCCGGAAAAGCAAATATTTCTACGACAGCAAAGACAGTGATATTCTGGGCGAAATCATTGGAACGTATGGTTTGCAAAATGATGTTGAAGCGACTACGGTGCAGCAAAAAGAGTTGGTTCAGTACAACGTTTCCGACTGGGATTTTTGTGTAACCCGGGCACAAGCCAACGGAAAAGTTTTGGTGGTTGACGATGGAAAAATTTCTGTAAAAAAACCGGATGCCAGTCAGGCCGAAGTGGAAACCGTTTCGTTTGGTGCCACCATGCTCGATTTCGATGCCGAGATGGATGCCCGTAATCAGTTTCAGAAAGTGACTTCGTATGGCTGGAATGCGGCTGATCAGGAATTGCTGCAAATGGAAGCCAACGATCCGTCCGTCAATCTCAATGGGAATGTTTCCTACAACGATCTGGCTTCAGTCATTGGCCTTTCGAACCTCGAACTGAAAAACGGCGGTTCCACTCCTGATGTTGCTTTACAGGCCTGGGCCGATGCCAAAGCGCTTTTCAACCAGTTCTCGAAAACGCTCGGACGAGTCAAATTTCAGGGTATACCGGCAGTAAAACCAAACACTACTCTGAAGCTTGAAGGAGTTGGCGACCGGTTTAACGGCAAAGTATATGTCTCAGCCATTCGCCATCAGGTAACCGAAGGCGACTGGACCGTTGATGCACAATTTGGAATCGACCCGAACTGGTTCTCCGAAACGGTTGAAATCAATGATGCTCCGGCGGCCGGGTTGCTGGCTGCCGTGCAAGGCCTGCAAATTGGCGTTGTGACGCAGCTTGAAAATGATCCGGACGGTGAAAACCGGATTTTGGTTCGCATGCCTATCATTTCGGGCGATGAACAGGGAATCTGGGCCAGAGTGTCCACCCTCGATGCCGGCAAAGAACGCGGTTCATTTTTCCTTCCTGAAATTGGTGATGAGGTGATCGTCGGATTCATCAATGGCGATCCGGATCATCCGGTGGTTTTGGGAATGATGAACAGCAGCGCCAAAGCTGCCCCGTTAACCGCCGCCGATGCCAACAACGAAAAGGGTTTCACCACCAGAAGCAAGATGAAATTTATTTTCAACGACGATAAAAAGTCTGTCATTCTGGAAACTCCTGCAGGTAAAAAAATTACAGTGGACGAAAATGCAGGAATCATTCAGATTGAAGACGAAAACTCGAACAAGATGACTATGGATTCCGGAGGAATAAAGATTGAGAGCCAAGGCGATATTTCAATAAAAGCCACCGGCGATGTAAAAATTGAAGGCACCAATGTGACGGTTTCAGCCAATGCACAATTGAAAGCATCCGGAAGCGGCGGCGCCGAATTATCAACCAGCGCCATTGCCAAAATACAGGGCTCAATGGTGCAGATAAATTGAAGAAGTCGGAAGACAGGAGACCGAAGTCCGAAGGAAAATAGTCGCAGTGTTCAGTCTCAATTTACAAAGCGACAACTTGGAATTTGGAACCCGGAACCTGAAACTCAAATTGTAAATCGTCAATAATAAATAGCAAATCAAAAGATGCCACCAGCAGCACGAATAACCGATTTTCACACGTGTCCGATGGTAAATCCGGGACCGGTACCTCATGTGGGAGGGCCGATTTTACCGCCGGGAGCGCCCACTGTTTTTATTGGTGGATTACCCGCTGCAAGGGTTGGCGATATGGCTGTTTGCGTCGGGCCGCCTGATACCATTGCTATGGGATCGGCAACAGTAACCATTGGCGGAATGCCCGCGGCGCGAATGGGTGACTCAACGGCGCATGGCGGGGTAATCGTGGCAGGATGCCCCACAGTAATGATTGGAGGTTAAAACTATGGATACAAGCAAATCATTTTTAGGACGTGGCTGGGGATTTCCTCCGGAATTTAACCGGGCAACCAAAGCCGTGAACATGCTGGAAGACGAAGCTGACATCAAAAGCAGCCTCGAAATTCTCTTGTCAACAAGGCTGGGTGAGCGGGTAATGGTTCCGGATTACGGTTGCAACCTCGACGAACTGCTCTTCAAACCGCTCACATTGACCCTGAAAACATTTGTGATCGACCTGATAAAAACGGCCATTCTGTATTACGAACCGAGGATCGATCTCAACAAAATAAACATTGACCCGACTGACGAACTGGAAGGTGTATTGCTCATCAATCTGGATTACACCGTTCGTGCAACCAATTCAAGAAAAAACATGGTTTACCCTTTCTATAAAGCAGAAGGAAACGAATTGTAAGCTAAAAAACTATGGCTAACTGTGGCAAAGACATATTAATCAAAAGAGAAGGAACCGAACAGCAGCAACGATATATCGATGCGCTCGATCCCGAATACTTCAAACTGAACGAATTCAGTTTAAACGACTGGATGCAGTTTGCTTACCAGTTCGCCGAACATGTCAATTATTTCGAAACCACCGATTTTCAAAACCGCTCCGGAAACTGGCAGGACTTTTTTGCTCCGGAAAAAGGACTGGAAGATTTCCTAAAGGCTTTCGATTTGGACGAAAACGTAATCCTTCCGGAAAGTAAAAATATCACACCGCACCTGGCGCTGTTCATTAGTTTCCTCAAATTGCTTAAAAACAGCCAGAATCGGTTTAACCAACTGACTAAAAAGCACCTCGATTTTTATTACAGCCAGATTCTGGACATTCAGAAATTACCGGCTACTCCGGATCAGGTTCACCTCATTTTCGAGCTGGCCAAAAACGTTTTGGATGCCAGAATTGCAGAAGGTACCGAACTCGACGGCGGCAAAGATGCGGTTGGCAAAAAACTGATTTACCAGACTTCGGAAGAACTGATTGCAAACCAGATCAAAATCAGTCAGCTCAAAAGTGTTTACAACGACCATGACCACAGTAAAATAAAAGCAGCCGATGTGGCTAATTCGTACGATGGCGCTGGAACTACATTTCCTGATGGCGAAGTAAAATGGTGGCCTTTCGGATATTACGAAGATCCGCTGGAGTTGAAAGCTTCAGGAAAGGAAGCCACTTTTCCGGTGTTTCAGGATGCCCGTTTGGGATTTGCTTTGTCAGGTGAGATTCTGGAACTTCAGGAAGGCGAACGTAACATTCAACTAACAGTTGAATTTTCGTCAGCCCTGAATGCCATCTCATTTAACCAGCTTCGCGACAATATCGAAATTTATTGCAGCGGAGAAAAGAAATGGCTCGGGCCGTTCCAGTTGCAGCAGCAAATTACTGATCCGGACGGAAAAACCATTTTCACAACCGGGCTTGACTCCACCAATAAACTACTGAAGTTTGCATTTCAGGTACCCAAAGAAGAAAAGGCGGTTGTGGGTTACAATGGCGCTGTTTTGGGCGAACATTTTGCAACCACCTACCCGGTTTGCCGGATGCTGATCAAAACCGGAAACCCGGACGGGCATACACTTTACCGAAATATCGTCGAAAAACCAGTTAAAAACATTACCGTAAACATCGACGTCAGAGGTGTAAAAAGTCTTCTGCTTGAAAGCGACATCGGCACATTAAACGCCAAAAAGCCATTCTATCCATTTAGCACGATACCGGTTAAGAAATCGAATTTCTACATCAATTATCCGGAGCTATTCAAAAAAGACTGGAA
Organism: Prolixibacteraceae bacterium; assembly: GCA_028683385.1. Lineage (GTDB taxonomy): Bacteria > Bacteroidota > Bacteroidia > Bacteroidales > Prolixibacteraceae > Aquipluma. Next base: position 204,966 of record JAQUIJ010000001.1, read on the forward strand.
AAATCTGGCCGTTTCCATCGACTGGAAAAACACGCCGGACAGTTTCAGGGAATTGTATTATGCCTACCGCGAAAGCTACCGCTACAAAGTGACGCCATCGGTTTTCCTCGAAAAAATGGGTGACTTTACAGCCATTCAGGCCGCAGTCCAAAATACAGTTCAGAAAATAGCTGCCATCGACCTAATTTCCAATCAGGCCAGCCTTTTTACTGTGAACGATTTGGGATTGATTGTTCCCAACGACAGCTATTTCATGGCTGATGTGGAAGTTCTGAACCGGGAAGAATGGGAACTGGCGATCAATAATCTGACCTTGTTTACCAAAAACGGCGAACTTTATCAGACCAATTTTTCGGTGACCAATTCTAGTTATGAATCCGATAAAAACGGTCCGGTTCGATTGTCGCTGAGCCAATCGTTTTTGCACGAGCTTTTCCCACGAATTTATGCACTAGCTTTCAGTAGTCAGGAAAAAGGCACACTGATTCCGAATGAACCATATACGCCGATGGCGGAAAACGTCACTCTGGACTATACCGCGCAAACCAGCGCCATTATTGGAAATACCTCACAAAACTACAGCGAAAATCAGATACAGATTTTCCACGAACATCCGTTTGGGCAGTCGGAAGAACATCCGTATTTAAAGGCAAAAGTTGGATTTTTGGCAGCTGAAAATCAAAATCTGAATCTGGTTCCAACCTACTGTAAAGGCGGCGAATTGTATATCGGTTTGGAAAATGTCAAAAATCTGCAACAGCTTTCCATGCTGGTTCAGGTTCTGGAAGGAAGCGAAAATCCGCAGGCCGATTCGTTTACCGGGAAACAAAAAGTGGAATGGTCGGTGCTTTGCCAAAACGAATGGAAAAGCCTCGATTCGAACTACATGATTTCGAACGAAACCGATAACTTCCTGAAATCAGGAATCGTCCGTTTTTCAGTACCCAACGAAGCCACAACCGACAACACCCGCCTTCCTGAAAGTTTGGTTTGGGTGAAAGCCAAAATCCACAAAACATACGATGCTGTTTGCAAAACCATCGCCATTCTGGCGCAGGCTGTTCAGGCTGAATTTTCGGATAACGGTAACGAATTGTCGCATCTCGAAAACGGATTGCAGGCCAAAACCATATCGAAAATGGTTCAGCGGCTGGCCACGGTAAAGAGCGTTTCGCAACCGTTCAGTTCGTTTGGCGGGCAACCAATTGAATCAGACGAAGCTTATTACCGAAGGGTAAGCGAGCGACTTCGGCATAAAAACCGCGCCATCACGCTTTGGGATTACGAGAACATTATTCTTCAGGAATTTCCGGCCATTCATAAGGTAAAATGCCTGAATCACAGCTCCGAGACATCGTTCCTTGCACCCGGTAATGTGCTGCTTGTGGTTATTCCGGATATTGTCAATAAAAATGTATTCGACATTTATCAGCCGCGGGTGAGCAAAGCCACGCTGAATACCGTTCAAAATCACATCAGCCTATTGAATTCGCTGCATGTTAAAGCTAAAGTGATTAATCCCGACTACGAAGAAGTAACCGTCAGCCTGAAAGTGAAGTTTTACCAGGGGTTCGACGAGAATTTCTACCTGCGGGTTTTGAACGAAGATATTACCCGCTTCCTTTCGCCATGGGCTTTTGAAAACACCGCCGAAATTCAGTTTGGCGTGACTTTGCACCGCAGTTTACTCATCAATTACATCGAAAAGCTGAACTATGTCGATTACGTTGAAGATGTGAAACTCATTAAATACGGCGAAATCAGTTTAACCAGTATCGCGCCTTCAAGCCCAAAAGCCATTTTGGTTTCGGCCAAACAGCACCAGTTGGGCACGGCCACAAAAAGTTGTACAGTCATCACTGAAACAGTAGAAAAATGTCAGACTTAGGCACAAATACCAGCATTCCGAAGAATGTAGAAACGAAAGACGGTCTCGACTATTCGTTCCTGCGTGGGAAAGGTCTGGAATACATCGAAAAGCTTTCGGGAAACCTGTGGACCGATTACAATACGCACGACCCGGGCATCACCATGCTCGAAGTGTTGTGCTATGCCATCACCGATCTTGGCATGCGCATGGAAATGCCTATCGAAAATATTTTGGCTCCGGAAGATAAAACGGCTCAAAAAATTTCGGATCAGTTCTTCAGGGCAACACAGATTTTGCCTTCGAAACCGGTTACTAAAAACGATTACCGCAAACTTTTCATCGACATTGAAGGGGTGAAAAACTGTTGGTTAAAACCGTTTGAAAAAACCGTTTACCTGGATTGCAAAAACGACAAACTGGCTTACAATCCCAAGCTGTTGGCTAAACCCACCGGAAATTTCAATCTTCAGGGTTTATATTCCATTACGGTAGATTTTGATGCGCTGGATGAAGATCTGTTTCCGACCGATGTGCTGAAAGAGAAAGAATACAACCGGATTAAAGCGCTGATTACCGAACGCTTCCATGCCAACCGGAACCTGTGCGAAGATCTGGCTGAAATTAACAAAGTGGAAGTTCACCCGATTTCGGTTTGTGCCAGCATCGATGTACTTCCTGAAGCCGACGAGGAACTGGTTCACGCCAAGGTGCTGCGCGCCATCGACAACTATTTCTCGCCGTCGCTCCGGTTTTTTTCCCTGAAACAAATGTTCGACAAAGGTTATACTTCAGACCAGATTTTTGAAGGACCACTGCTGGCGAATGGCTTCATCGACCCGAAAGAACTTGAAGCGGCAGGTTTGCGCACCGAAGTCCGCCTTTCCGACATCATGCAACTGATTATGAACGTCGAAGGCGTCAATTTCATCAAAGATATTTCAATTAACAATTGTAAAAATCCAACCGACGAAACCGATAGCTGGCTGATTTGCGTTGAACCGGGTAAAAAACCGGTTCGATGCACCGACAGCGCCTACAGTTACTACAAAGGAGTTTTGCCGGTCAATGTAAATCAGCAGAAAGTCGAAAAATACCTCGACGAGATGGAGCAGGCAGAAAAAGCAGAACAAGCGCTGGCAAGTCTCGACATGGAAATTGCCATTCCGTCAGGAACCTATTTGAACACGCGTGAAACAACCACCGTTCAAAATGATTTTCCAGATACCTACGGAATCGGACCAAACGGCTTGCCATCTTCGGTTGGAACCATCCGCAAATCGCAGGCCCGGCAGTTGAAAGGCTATTTGCTGTTTTTCGACCAGATTCTGGCCAGCTATTTTGCACACCTAGAAAAAGTGAAAGATCTGCTTTCGGTGGATAACCGCCTGAAGAAAACCTATTTCACACAGGCCGTCAGCGATATTGCCGATTTTGGTGACCTGATTTCGAATTATCCGAAAGACAGTCCCGGTGATTTGACCGATTTGCTTTTTGCTGAACTCGATCACAACATCGAACGCAAAAACCGTTTGCTCGATCATTTGATTGCCCGCTTTGCCGAGCGTTTCAGCGATTATACCTTCCTGATGAAGCAGCTTTACGGCGATTATGCCAGCGAAGCCATCCTTCATTCGAAGGAAAATTTCCTGAAAGATTACGATGTAACCAGCCGTCAGCGTGGAAGCGCATTCAACTATTACGAGCAACCGGATTCTGAAATCTGGGATACCGGGAATGTAGCCGGAGTGCAAAAACGAATCTCGCGACTTTCAGGAATGAAAAACTATTTCCGCCGGAATTTATCCCCTTCGTTCGTCGAAATTTACGATTTGACCGACTCGGAAGGCAATAAAGTGTACCGCTGGCGAATCAGGAATACGAAAGGCGATATCATTTTGTCAGCAACTGAAAATTATGTGCATCCGTCGCTGGCCGAAGATGAAATGTATCTGGCAGTCGTCAAAATCATTGAGACTTCTCCGGAAACGATTAAAAACGCATTCAAAAAATTCATTCCGGATGAATCCGAAACCGGCAATTTTGAAATTCAATTGTCTGATTCAGGAAAATATTCGTTCGACATCATCAATCTGGAAGCCCCAGCCAACAGCTCTAAACGAATTATTGCCCGACAGTTTACCTATTACGACACGCAGGAGGAACTGAAAAAAGCCATTATGGAAATCATCGAATTTATGACCAAAGATTTCTCGGAGGAGGGCATGTTTCTGGTTGAACACATTTTGCTGCGCCCGGATATTTCCAACAACGATGCGCCATTGGATGAGTTTATGCCCATTTGCACCGACAACTGCACGAGTTGCCAGCCGGTCGACCCGTATTCGTACCGAATTTCAGTGGTGCTTCCGGGCTGGACGTATCGCTTTGCCAATCCCGATTTCAGGAATTTTATGGAAGAACTGATCCGTAAAGAACTTCCGGCGCACATTTTGGCACTCATCTGCTGGATTGGCTACCGCAAAAATGATGTTCCGGACACCGAAAACGAAATGCTTCAGTTTGAAAAAGCCTGGAAGGAATTTTTACTGGCCAAAACCAAAGCAGATCCTGATTTGATATCAACCAAACTGAAAAGTTTGAACAGCATACTGAGTGAATTAAATTCAATATATCCTACCGGTAGATTAATTGATTGCGACGATGAAACTGATTCTTTGAAAGGCAGAATCATTCTTGGCAGAACCTACATTGGAAACCTTTAATTAGCAACGTTATGGCAACAAAATTAGCAGAGATCACAACCCAATATCATACGTTTGAAGACAATCAGGTTTTAACCAAAGACCAGCTCAACGAATTCATCAATTATTTCGAAGATCAGGACCGAATGTCGCGCATTTTCCTAAGCGGCGTAGGCATTGCCTGTGGGTTCGAACTGAGTTACGATCCGGCAAAGCCTTCAATTACCATCAGTCAGGGCGTGGGAGTGACCACTGACGGCGACCTGATTAAGCTCCGGAAAAACATCGATGGTTCAGGCCTGAAATCGATCGATCTTTCGTCGGTTGAATACACGCATTACAAACCGTTCGAGGACAGTTTTGCCAATTACAAATTCTTCAAAAAGCTGGTTACCGTCGATGGGAAAGTGAAGGAAATGCCCATTGAAATGTTGGAACTTCTGACAGCAGACGCCGAGGGAGCGATACCACTGGCTTCGCTTTCAGGATTAAATATCGGCGCGGGTTCAAGATTTAAAAATACTGCGCTTGCTGACTTAAAAGATACCACACTTTCAGAATTTAAAGACCCGACGTTCTCCCGATTTACGGATCGTTTGCTTTCAGGATTGACCGACAAAGTGGTTTTGCTTTACCTCGAAGCCTACGAGAAAAAGGCCGATTTGTGTACCTCGATTGATTGCGACAACCAGGGCGTTGAGCAGGTTGCCCGCCTCCGGGTTTTGCTGGTTTCGAAGGCTGACGCCGATTACATTGCCGGTCTCGATTCTATTTACTCGAAACACAATGTAGTCCAGTCATTATTCGATTTGCCTGAAGTGGCCGTTCGCCGCGTGGTCCTGAACAAAAGCAATACAGCCAATTACAACGAACTGAAGCGCGCCTATTTCACGGCTTTGACGACTGACCCTCTGATAACCGATCTTTCGGCTGGAATATCAAAAATTGCTGGTGATTTCAATTTGTTGTTGAAGCTGAACACTACCGACGAAGACCTGAAAACAGCCCTAGAAAAACTCAAAAGTCTGGTTGCGTTCAGTGCCTACAATATTCCGTTCAATGTGCAATACCGTTACGATTGTGTGAAAGACATCGTGGACACCTACAACGAACTGAAATGCCATTTAACCGAACTAAAGGACGAGTGTTGCCCGGATATTAATGCATTTCCGAAGCACCTGATGATTGGCAATCTGGATGAAATTGATGTTGCAGTAAAACACCATCGCCACAGCTTTTACAAATCGCCGATCCTGAATGGCGGAACCAGCAAAATTAAGCTATGCAGAAGCCTTTTCCTCCGGATTCTGGAGTTGATCAACCGGTTTCAGACCTCAGTTGGCGACGTCAAAATCACGCCTTCCAATAAACTGCCCGAACTGAGCTTACGAAGTATTCCGTTTTATTTTACCGTCGATGATGCGCTGCTTTCGTCGTGGAATTATTTGAAAACTGAAAAGAACAGGCAGAATACCAATTTGAGCTACCATACCGAAAATCTATCGAAAGCGCTACATATCCAAAATCCGCTCAGTTACAACCTCGATAAGTTTGATTTTTACCGGATTGAAGGTCACCAGGGCAAAGTTTATCAGGATGTGCTTGAGGATATTGATGCGCTGAAAACCCAAAACGGACTGGCATTCGATGTCAAAGCTCTATCGGTTAACATCAACACCGAGAATCTGAATATCGACGATTACCAGTGCGAATTCGAAGACCTGAATGTATTGCTCCGCGCCTGGACTGCCGAGCAGGATTGTGTTCTGGGCGAAGTGGCCAGTTTCTTCTCCGGATTCAGTACCAAAGTTCCCGGAACAAATTTAAAAGACATTGGCCTAAGCCGAAGCGCCCTTACCAACCTCGATGTGGCCACCAATCTAAACAGATTCGCGATAAACACAAACCTGAATATTAAAACAGCCGAAACCACAAAAGAGACGGCCTCGGCATCGACTACCTATACCAAAAGCAATGTGATTGCTGATAACCTGACGATTAAAGAAAATGCGCTGGGCAATGTGATGAAAGTGGCTCTTGACCAATCGGTGGGCGGCTCGGTAAACGATATAATTGCCAAGGCCAATTACCTGGTTTCCGATATGGTGAATACCGATGCCTGGAAAGCAGAACCCGATGTAAAAGCTTTTGTTATTGACCAGTCGATTGAATTAATGGCTTATACCCATATTCTTTCACAACGGATGCCATTGACTTTGGTCGATGTAAATTCCATCCGTATTTCGGCCTACAAATTAACTATGGATGACTTGTGCACCCGGGTTAAACGAATGAAAGCCACCTACCAAACGACCAAGTTATCCACTGAACTGAAAGCATTTATGGGATTGCTGATCAACCAACTTTCGAATGTTTGCTGTTCGGGGAAAAAACTGCAGATTTTGCTGGAAGAAGTGGACAAGCGGAAACAGGATATTTTGGTCCGTTTGCAGCTTTCGAGTTTCATTGAAACCAATCCGGGACTGGAACATCTGGCAGGCGTTCAACCGGGCGGAACTTTCGTATTGGTTTACCTGAACAAGGCGGTAACCACACTGCCACCCGTAATTGGAATTCGCGATGTGGCCGCTGCCAAAGATGTATTGACGGCTTCAACAGCATTCAACCGCGATGTGGCGGTAAATAAGTTGGCAGTAGCCGACCGGGCGACTAATCTTCTTGATATTAACACAAACCTGAGCAATTTAAACCTGTTGGACTTTATCCGCAGACAGCCTGAATTGCCCAATTATACCGTGGTGGCCGATTTCTCGCTGCCGTACATGTGCTGCTCCGACTGTGCTCCGGTAAATTTCATCATCCAGAAACCACCGGTTACCCTAAGGCTCGATAAAGATGAGTTCTGCCTCGGCAACGATACCAGTCCGCTGTTGTTTGATGTTTCTCCCGCAGACGGTGTAATCAAAGCCAATCCGGTTGTTGCAGGAGTAACCATTGACGGCGTCAAACTGAATATTGATCCTGAATTGTTCCCGGATGACATGATTGGAAAACCGATACATTTCACCGTGAATGAACAGGTAACTTTAACACAACTGACCGTTTACCGCGGCGTACAGTTCGATTTTGAAGTACCCGAATCGCCAACCGCACAAACTAAGATCACCTTTATTCCGAGTGGGACCCTCGACGGATGCACCTTCCTGTGGAGCTTTGGCGATGACAGCCTGTCTACCGAACGGAACCCGACACACGTTTATAAATTGCCGGTAAATAAGGAGAATAAAGTAACCGTTTCCCTCACCGTCACAGCTTCAAACGGAGTTTGCCATAGCACGGTGGGACACGAAATTGCATTCAAAATTGAAGATACCAAAATCAATCTCGATAAGCTGACCTATTGCTCAAACGACCGGAACAGTTACCCGTTTATCGTCACACCAGCAGGTGCCTCGGCGAAAATTGAAGGAGCAGGAGTTGAGCAGAATGCAGCGGGAACCTTTGTGTTTATTCCGGCAAAAGCAGGGATTGGAGAAATCGCATTTAACCTGAACGGGGCTTCTTCAGGATTGAAAGCCACAGTGAACCAGGCACCGGTAGCCAGTTTCACGCCAAAACAGGTGGGAACCCAACTGATTTTGACCAACACTTCGACCAACGCTGTTTCATTCATCTGGTCGGTGAATGGTGCAAAATTCGAATCCGCCGATAATTCGCCGCTGGTTATTGACCTGACGCCAAACAGCCCGACCATCTGGAACCTGATTCTTCAGGCAATCAGTAAGGACTGCGGAAGTAATACTACCAAAGAAACACAGTTTGAAACCAAGGTTGATGTTCCAGTGAATAGCTGCATCGACGACGCCAAAGCAGCGATGATTCAGGACAGGAATCTGCTCGTTAAACTGCAGATGCCCAATTCCGATATTGTGAATCGAATTTGGACGCAGACCAGCGCTTTGTATGGTGGAACAACAGAATTTAAAGATGGAGTACTGAACGATGTGGACAATTACCTCAGCGGGAAAAACAATGCCAATTTAGAAACCTTGTTTGTCAGTTTGCTGAAAACCACTGCTAAAGTGATTTCAGGAACCGACCGCGTTAAATTGCCAAATGAATTCAATACGCTGGTTCAGTTATTTGCGTTGCAACTACGATTGTTCTATAACATTCTTGGTTGCCAAAATCCAAAAGTGATTGAAGAATTTAACAGCATCATTCAGGGCATTCTGAATTTAATTCTGGAACTGTTACAAATGTTAAAGCAAATTGATGTAACGATGCCCGATTCACTGAAAGCATTCATGAAAGCCTACGCTGTGCGCGTTGAAAAGATCGCTTTGCTGATGGGGCATCTGGCCAAAATAAAAGATGGAAATCTGATATAAGTTATCGGAAGTCACCCCTAGATCCCCTAAAGGGGACTTAGGTCTTGGCAAATCGGTTGCGTTATTCACAGCCCAAACCCCTTCAGTGGTTTGGGGTAAAAAATTCAACATTAACGGTTAGAATTATTTTAATCTTGAAAAAATCAAACCATATCATCGAAAAAGTTCTCGTGGAAGTAAATACTCCCGACCTTGAAACAGCGCATTCAATTCGAAATAACATCGATGCATTTTTGAAGGATGAGTTGTTTCCCAGGATTGAAACGCTTTTCGATGAATATGAATTTCAAGGCGAGACAATCCGGTTGGATGAACTGACACTTGATCTTTCGGTCCGGAATGAACTTGATTTTAGCAATCTCCCAATTGAAATTTACAGGCAAATAAAAGAGAAAATCGATCGTCAGATTCCTTTCCAAACAGAACCAAAAGGTGATCCTGCTGAAAACATAGAAGTGGAAAAGCAAAATATCCGTAGAATTTCTGCAACACAGAATTTGGGAACTATTTTTCTGTTTTTCCTTGAAAACGGCAATCTCCCATGGTACGGAAAAGAAGAACAAATCAACAGCATAACTCAGCCTGAAACCTGGGAAAAGGCGCTGGACGACCGGGCATTTTTCAGAAAGCTGGATCAAATGCTGGGAACCAGCGAAACTGCTGCCGACCGTTTTGTTATCCAATTCCCAGATGAACTGATAGCTGCCTACCTGCGCCGAAAAAATCTCAGGATTCACGCCGAAACCACCGCCATATTAAAGATTAGTCAGAATCTGGACACGAATGGAAGGCGAATTTTCCTGAAACTCCTAATCAGACTGGCACACGATGATTTTCCCGGAGTATCGGAAATCGTTGACCGGTTAATATTCGGAGTGATGATGGAAGAAAAAAGATTATCGGGAATAACGAAAATTCCGGGAATAGAAGAACTTAAAAATTTATTTCAGCGCATTCTGCCTGAAACAGCGCTTCAGGATTCTGTACTCGAGAAAATTGATTTACTGATTGAAGGCAAACCCGTCATCCCGAATGAGGTTTATCAACTTCAGGAGACAAAACCTGAACCGTTTCTTGACGAAGAAGACAATCCTATATGGGTTCAAAATGCTGGATTAATCTTGCTTCACCCATTTTTGAAACAGTTTTTTACAACAACCGGAATCGTCGGAAAGCAAGGGATCCTGACACCTGAAAACTTTGATCTGGCAGTTCATTCACTGCATTTTCTGGCCACGGGAGATGAAGATGTATTTGAAGGAAACCTCATCATGGAAAAGTTCCTGTGCGGCATGCCATTGAAAACGCCCATCCAAAAACAGAGCCTGCTGACCGAACAGATCAGAAATGAAGCCCATGATTTACTCCGCGAAGTGGTCAGAAACTGGCCTGCCCTTAAAAATACTTCGCCTGATGGGTTGCGTCAAATGTTCATTCAACGTGATGGGAAACTTATTCAGGAAGATTCAAAATATAAACTGATCGTGGAACGTAAAGCCCAGGATGTTCTGTTGGAACGAATTAACTGGAATATTGCAGTGATTAAATTGCCTTGGATTGAGAAGATTTTATTCACCGAATGGTAATGAGATATGAAGACGAAAACAAATAAACCGGAAGCAAAAAATCAAAATTCCACTCCATTTTTTCCTGCAAAAAACAAGGGTGGTTTTATCCCGATTCAGGCCAAATTTGTGGTTAGTGAACCTGGTGATCCGCTTGAAACTGAAGCTGACCGGGTGGCTGATCAGGTGGTTAGTCAGTCACCTGCAGAAAGCAAGAGTTTCTTCGATCCATCCGGTTCATCACTTGTTCAGCGGAGTCAGGAGGAAAACATTCAGAAAAAGCCTCTGGCAGAAAGCATTACACCGGTTATGCTGAAAGAAAAAGATGAAAAAAATGGTCCTGATCCGGAAACGGAAAATCAGATTTCTACGCTTTCAGGAAACGGAAATCCTTTGGATCCGAAAATCAGATCGGGCATGGAACAACGGTTTGGTGTTGATTTTGGCAGAGTCAAAATTCATTCCGACGGTTCTGCCGAGGCGCTTAGCAACCGGTTAGGTGCACACGCATTCACAACCGGAAACGATATTTTCTTTAATTCCGGAAAATACAGTCCAGAAACTTTATCGGGCAAGCATTTACTGGCACACGAACTAACGCACACTATTCAGCAGGGCGCTAATTCCAAAACCATTGGGAAACAAGCCATCCAACGGTGGCCATGGGATACCCTGAGTCCGGAAGAAACCCTGGCCAATGAAAAAAGAGAGTTCCGGAGCCGGAATTACGGTCCGATAACCTATACGCAGGCAGCCGTTTCAGGGTCTGGATTTGAAGCCAGTTATTCTCCGGCTACAAGTATTCTGAATGTAACCGTTCGTGGAAAAGTAAGTTTTGTCGATACGCTGAGTGGAGGCGCCGGAGGATATTCCTCATCGAACAGTTTTATGAACAGCGCTGGTTTTATGCCCATCATGAATGCTTTGCCGCCTGAAGTTCAGGCACGTATTTTACCTTATTTTCAATGGACAGAGGACCAAAAGCAAATTCATTTGATCCGCTTCAGGCAAAATCTGGAAGCGGCAACTTCCTTGTGGCAAAACACAGGAATGTCGCTTCAGGTTGACGAAACCGGATGGGAAGACGTGACAGCCACCCCCTCCATTCATCTGGATATTACCGAAGGCGCTGCGGTTCACAATACTCAGGCAGCTGGCCCGTTCGGTATTTTTACTGAAACAAATGAATCTACAAGCGACCACCTTCAGGTAGAAATTGTAAAACAGCCCTCAGCCGACGATGTGGCCAACATAACCCGGATTATTACTGAGTATAATGCCGGGGTTGGCGCTTCAGTCAATGGTGGTATGATTCAAGGAGTAAGATCCTATCTTGGGAATGATCCGGGTACAAGAAATTCTGCTCCTGAAGGATTTAACAACCTGATGTCGCTCGAAAGTGACCGCAGCGATGACCCAAATTCCAGCTTTTCTTTTACCAGCGTCAATTTTGCCAACAACGAAAGTCAGCTTTCAGATGAAGCAAGAGCCAGTTTAGACAGTTTCTTCAGCGATCCATCCATTTTAATGAACAATGCCGAACGCGGCGTTGAAATCGACTTGCATGGATATGCTTCTGCACCCGGATCTACGGATTATAACCGAACTTTAGTTGACAACAGGATCAATGCCGTGCAAACTTATATTGACTCTAAAATTGATAGCTCCAACATTAATTTCGGCGTTTACACCACATCGCCGCACAACGATTCGGACGTCAGCGCTGAAGCAGACCTGGCTGCAAACCCGACACTGCATGATCCGGCAGATTTTCGCCGGGTGGATATCATGGTAACCCGTCAGGGACGTGGTGGACAAAATGTATTTGCTCACGAACTTGGACATGTGTTTGGTCTTGGTGACGAATATGCGGAAACCGCCAACGGATACAACCGGCCAGCCGGCGCATTGGCATCACACGATCAACTGGCGAAGAATGCAGGTGTTACCGGTGGAGCAGTTGTAGGCAACGACAACAGGATTATGTCGACAGGAAATGTGGTTGGGGCCGAGCATTATTCCACGTTTGCAGACGCATTGAACCGATTGACCTCGAAAACATGGAGAATCAATAATTAGTCGTAATTTTAGGTACGTCACAACGAATTTATTATGCCACAATTCATTAAAAACATCAAAGGATTAAAGCCTCAACATCAGGAGGAAATCCCGCTTTTCGAAAAGACTTATATTCCACCAAGCATTGGTAATCATTTAGTTTCGAGAGTATATGCCGATGGAAGTTTGTACTATTTATCTCATTCCGGAGAGAGTAGCTGTTTGAATGATGCTGATGAGAAATGGAATTACATTTCATCGGTTTCAGAAAAGGGAGTTCTGGGAATCCGTGACATTCTAAAGAAATGCTACAACCTTCCTCTGGCAGTATCAGCTGTTGCAAATGCATCGGGAGCCACCATCTGGAAAATTCCACGTGATGGCCGAATTCTGAGAATCGAAATATTTGGTGTACCTGAAGGAGATTTAAAAATTTTCAATGAAATTGACTTTCTAATTAATACGAACATTCAACTCATTCCACACGGATAGTGATTAAAAATTCAGCCATGGTCAAGCAACGAGAATTTGAATTTCTGAAAGCTGTACTTAAGTCGCGCCTTGAAATTGAGCTGAAAGGTTCGGAAATAGAAATTCCGGTGTATCAACCTGAGGAACCCAATTCATCGGAACTTACCAATTTTATCCATGAAAATAAGCTTTCAAATCCTGAAGTGATTACCTTACTTTTGGCTTTGGCGCCACACATTTCACCTGAATTTTACAATTCCATTATATTCAGTTTTTTGCCCAATGGCGGCGACTTCCCTGAATTTGGAGGTGCAAAAGGGAAGAATCACCGGGGTATTTTGCCTACCGGAGAAACGGTTCTGTTTGTTCTCGCCGGAAGTGATATTGAAAAGCGTTCGACACTTCTGGAATTATTTTCGGCAAATCATCTTTTTGCCCGAAAGGGAGTTTTGTACCTCGAAGAGGTTCCCGTTGGTGAACCCCGACTAAGTGGCCGACTCATCCTGGAGCATGAATTTGTCGATTTGTTTACTACGGGATCGATTTCAAAACCCCGACTAAGCAGTGATTTTCCGGCACAATTGATCGAAACTGATCTGGAATGGGAGGACCTGATTTTAAACGAGAAAACCACTACACAGATTGCCGAAATTGAAACCTGGTTAAAGCACAATCAGGATTTGATGAATAAATGGGGCATGAAAAACCGGATAAAACCCGGATTCCGCATTCTGTTTGCTGGTCCTCCCGGAACTGGGAAGACCCTCACAGCAAGCCTTCTGGGAAAATACACCAATCGTGATGTTTACCGGATCGACCTCTCACTAGTCATTTCGAAGTACATTGGCGAAACCGAAAAAAACCTTTCCAAGTTATTCGACAGGGCCGAAAATAAGGATTGGATTCTCTTTTTCGACGAGGCCGATGCCTTATTTGGCAAACGAACAGGTGTACGTGATGCCCACGACAAATATGCCAATCAGGAAGTTTCGTACTTACTCCAGCGCATCGAATCGCATGCAGGACTGGTCATTCTGGCTTCCAATATGAAAAGCAATATCGATTCAGCTTTTACCCGGCGGTTCAATGCCATCATCGAATTCGAAATTCCATCGGCGCAAGAACGGCTAATCCTTTGGCAAAAGAACATTCCAAAAAATGTCAGATTGGATGATGAAATTAAGTTAGAAGAAATTTCACGCAAATACGAGGTCAACGGCGCCAACATTGTCAACATTATTCATTATGCCTGCCTGAAAACCATCGAGCAAAAGTCAAATACAATCAGCTATTCCGACCTTCTGAAAGGCATTCAGAAAGAATATTTGAAGGAAGGGAAGATGATTAATCTGAACTAGCCTTAAAGTTAAAAAACAACTCAAATGTAAAATCGAAACTTCTCCAAGAGGGAAGCAATCTCAAATCGGTTATATTTGTTCGACTAACTAACGAATTTAAACTATAATCGATGGAAACTATACTCCCAAAGCCCTCTGTACGAAATGTGGGACTTGACATCTTACGCGTTCTGGCGTGTTATATGGTTGTTCAGATTCATACTGGCGAGTTCTTTTACATTACTCCCGAAGGTGGAGTTCTAAATGGTCCGGGAGCCTTCTGGGTAGCTATTTTCAATTCACTCTTCAGATGCGCCGTACTATTGTTTGTCATGATTTCCGGCTATTTTCTGTTTCCGGTAAAAGACGAAATTCAAACATTCTTTCGCAAAAAATTTACCCGCGTATTGTTCCCATTTTTGATTTGGTGCGTTATCTATGCCATTTACCAATTTATGAGAGGTAATGCCGATTTATCTGCCACCCTAATCAATATCCTTCACATTCCAGTTAATTACGGAACACAGGTTGGTCATTTGTGGTATGTGTACATGCTTCTGGGCATATATTTGTTTGCACCAGTTATTTCGCCTTGGCTTCAAACTGCACCAAAACAACAAATTCGATTTTACCTGATCATTTGGGCAATCACAATGACGATTCCTTACATTCACCTGGTGTTTCCTGAAATTTGGGGCGAATGCTTCTGGAATAAAACCCCAATGCTTTATTATTTCTCCGGATTCCTTGGATTTGCCGTCTTAGGGTTTTACATCAAACGTTTTCATGCTCAAAAAAACAAAGGAGATAATTTGCTCGGTTTCATTCTGATTCTAATAGGATACATTGTCACAGCTTATTTGTTTGCAACCAGACTAAACACGGCAAAATCAATTCCTGAACTGGAACTGTCATGGGGCTATGACACCATCAATGTAGCCATGCTGGCACTTGGTTTTTTCATGCTGATTAAAAACCTAACTTTCCGAAATCCAAACTCATTGTTTGCCAAACTTATTGAGGACATTTCGCTAAAAAGTTATGGAATTTACTTACTTCACATTATTATCCTGAATACGACTTACAGTCTGATGATCTCGTGGATTAACGGTCAGGAATATTTATTCCCGCTGATCAGTTTGGTCACATTTATTAGTTCGTATCTGGTCATTAAATTGATCTCTTATTTGCCCGGGAGTAAATACATTACAGGATAAAATGATTTTAATGGATACCACAACGGAAACCTTATAAACCTAATTTTTGAGCGTTTTATTTTAAAGTGACATCCAGACACTTTTTAATTTGTCTTTTCCACTGAAGCTTTTAACTTTACGTTTCAATTTGAAACCCTGAACCAAACCCAAATGATCCGTAAATTTCAATTCTTCTTTCTTGCCTTTTTCTGTGCCCTTTTCCTAAATGCACAAACGAGTAAGCAATTCGCTCCCGGAGAAATCTGGAATGACAACAACGGCAAACACATCAACGCGCACGGTGGTGGAATTCTCTACTATAACGGAACCTATTACTGGTATGGTGAGCATAAAATAGCCGGTAAAATCGGCAACTCTGCGCAAGTTGGAGTAAGTTGTTATTCGTCGAAAGATTTATACAACTGGAAAGACGAAAGCATTGCCCTGAAAGTAGAGGAAGATCAAGCCAGCGACATTACCAAAGGCTGCACCCTCGAACGACCCAAAGTAATTTACAATGCCAAGACCAAAAAGTTTGTCATGTGGTTTCACCTCGAACTGAAAGGCAAGGGCTATTTTGCCGCCCGAAGTGGAGTTGCTGTGAGCGACAAACCTGAAGGTCCGTTTACCTTCCTGAAAAGCTTCCGCCCGAATGCCGGATATTGGCCTGTTAATGTTCAGCCTTGTCATAAAAAGCCGGTTTCGCCCGATGTAAAAGATTCGTATTGCGGAGGAAAAGGTTGTTTGCCCGCTCCCGTTGATTCCGTGAATCTGTTGGGACGCGATTTCAAAGGCGGACAAATGGCCCGCGACATGAACCTGTTTGTTGACGATGATGGAACTGCTTACCACATTTATTCTTCCGAAGAAAACAGCACGTTGCATATCTCGAAACTCTCTGACGATTACCTTTCTTACTCCGGAGAATATTTTCGTGTATTTGTTGGTCGTTACATGGAAGGTGCGGCACTTTTTAAACGCAACGGTAAATATTACATCATTGCTTCTGACTGTACCGGATGGGCTCCAAACGCTGCCCGTTCTGCCGTTGCCGACGAGATTTTTGGAAACTGGACTGAACTTGGAAATCCAGCGATTGGAAAAGAATCGGAAACCACTTTTCGCTCGCAAAGCACCTACGTTTTGCAGGTTCAGGGTAAAAAAGACAGCTTCATTTATCTAGGTGACCGCTGGACTCCGGACAACCCGATTGATGGACGATACATCTGGCTGCCAATTATCTTCGAAAACGATGCACCAAAGTTATACTGGAAAGATGAATGGAGCCTGAAAAACGATGAACGAAGGAGAGAGCGTGAAGAATAAAAGCATCTTCAATATCTTTCATCCTTGAACAAATAATATCTTTCAAATAACTGAAATACAATGAAACGAGCATGTAAAATACTTACATCAATGAGCGTGAGAATGTTCACATGCGAGTTCCATACGACCATTAAAAAACAAATTAATCACGTATGAAAAAAATCTTACTCGCGCTGACAATCATGTTCATTTTCAGCACAAACATGTTCGCAAAAATAATTCTCCCATCGGTATTTGCCGACAACATGGTATTGCAACAAAATTCAGATGTGGCCATCTGGGGCTGGTCCGATCCGGGCGAAACCGTTAAAATTGTGACCAGTTGGAACAGCAAAGACACCGTAAAAGTGAAGGCCGATAATGCAGCAGCATGGAAGACAACAATTCGTACCATCGGAGCCGGTGGCCCCCACTCCATCCAAATCTTAGGAAATAATGGAGTAACATTAAACAATGTGATGCTGGGCGAAGTGTGGGTTTGCAGCGGACAATCGAACATGGAAATGAGTGTCAACTGGAAACTGATTAATGGCGAAGAGGAAGCCGCCAAAGCGAATAACCCCAATATCCGGATTTTTCATGTTCAGAAAATTGGCGCCGATTATCCACAACAAACCTGCAATGCCACCTGGACATTATGCACTCCTGAAACCATGCGCGCAACAAGCGCCGCAGGTTACTTTTTTGCCCGTGAATTGCAGCAAAAGCTGAATGTTCCGGTCGGGATTATTGTTTCAGCATGGGGCGGTACTCCCGCCGAAGTCTGGATCGAAAAAAGCCGCATCGAAAACAATTCGGAGTTGTATAAGAACAAACACACTGATGATTCACAATGGTGGCCGGGCAGCCCTGGAAAGTTATACAATTCGATGATCGCACCGTTTGTTCCTTACGGAATTGCAGGAGCCATCTGGTATCAGGGCGAATCGAACTGCGAAAACTACCCGATTTATTCGCACTTGATGAAAACCCTGATCGAAAATTGGCGGGCCGATTTCAAAAAAGATTTCCCATTCTATTTGGTGCAAATTGCTCCGTTTGATTACGGTGAAAAAGGTACATCTCAATACATCCGCGAGCAAGAAGATATTGTAGCCAAAACAGTTCCGAACACTGGAATGGTTGTTATTACCGATTTAGTCGACAACATCAAGGATATTCACCCGAAGGACAAACTGAATGTGGGTAAACGCCTGGCCAATTACGCTTTGACCGAAACCTACAAACAAAATGTGGGCGCTTACAAATCACCATCCTACCAATCCATGCAGGTCGAAAAAGGCAAAGTTCGCCTGACATTCAGCGATGTTTTAACCAGCTTGAAATGTACCGGCAAGACTCCTGAACGGTTTTTGATTGCTGGTGACGATCAAAAATTTGTTCCTGCTACAGCAAAAATGGATGGAAATACAATTGTTCTATCCTCTAAGCTAGTGAAAACTCCGGTTGCCGTCCGTTTCTGTTTCGACAACACCACCATGCCCGATGTATTCAGCAACGAAGGATTGCCATTAGCGCCTTTCCGAACTGATAAATGGTAATTTCAACTTATAAGAAAACCACATAGAGCACAATAGAAAATTCAAAAAAGCTATGTGCCCTATGTGGTTCAGTAAACTTTTTACCTGAATGAAAAAATGAAAAACTTTTTCGTCATTCTTCTGATTTTGATCTCCGGGGCTCTCTCTGCCGCAACACCTTTTTCTCCTGAAAAACCCGATTCGGCAACGTCATTATCAGAAGTTAAAGAAAGCTACAAACTCTCCGGGCACCACCTTGCGGCTTTGGCCGAGAAAGTTTTGTACAAAAAAACACCGCAGGAAGACATGTACCTGTACATTTTACGTCCACAGGCGAAATCAGTAAAAGCGTTGCCTGCCATTGTTTATTTCACTGGCGGCGGATGGGTTAATGGCGATGTTTACGGGCAAATACCGAACCCTGCATGGTTTCGCGACCACGGAATTATTGGCATTGAAGCCGATTACCGCGTCAAATCGCGCCACGGAACCACGCCCATCGAATGCATTCAGGATGCCAAATCAGCCATTCGATTTGTAAGAGCTCATGCCAAAGAATTGGGAATTGACCCCAACAAAATCATTGCAGCCGGTGGTTCTGCCGGTGGACATCTGGCAGCCTGTACTTTTCTGGATGGCGGCGATACTCCGGGTGAAGATCTGAGAATCAGTTCGAAACCCAATGCAATGGTGCTGCACAATCCGGTGCTTGGCGAAGGTTTTGGAAAAGAGTTCTTCGATGCTCATCCCGAATTTTCACCTATTCTGCATATCAAAAAAGGCTGGCCACCCACCATTTTGTCGAACGGAACCAAAGACAATACTACGCCATTTCAATACGCTGAAAAATTTACCCGATTAATGAAAGAAGCTGGGAATGTTTGCGAACTGATACCAGTTAAAGATGCAGATCACTCCTGCGACTGGCCGGTAAGCAATCCCAACTTTTTGCCTACCTTGCAACGAATGACCGATTTTCTGAAAGAACAGAAGTTGATCAACTAATTTAAACTTCTGTACCATGAAACGAATTCACTTTTTAGCAAGTATCCTTTTGCTCGTAATTGGCTGTTCATCACCCACATCAACTTATTATGTTGACGGACAACTGGGCAACGACACAAATCCGGGTACACTGGAAAAACCGTTTAAAACCATCGGACGGGTCAATTCGCTTCAGCTTCAGGCAGGAAATTCGGTATTTTTCGCCGGAGGACAAACTTTCGCCGGAACACTTCAATTCAAAGGACTGCAAGGAACAAACGAACAACCCATTACTATCGGATCGTGCGGAAATGGACGCGCCATTCTCAATGGTGAAAATGAAAGTTCGATTCAAGCCTCTGACTGTTCATGGCTTCAGGTCAAAAACCTTGTCGTCACCGGGAATGGCCGGTTGAAAGGCAACACTGGTAGCGGAGTCGAATTTCGCAGAACACAAAATTGCTCAATCGACAGTGTTGAAGCCAGTGGATTTTTGTGGTCGGGAGTGAAAGCTGTGGGTGGAAAAAACTTGCGAATTACCAATGTCTATGCACACGACAATGGCTTTTCGGGTATCAATGTCGAATCTGATGGGCAGAATGCAGGTGGTTTGGAAGGTTCGGGGGCGAAATCGTTCAGGAATTTATACATTGCCAATTGCGTGGCTGATAACAACCCGGGATGTCCTGAAGTCAAGAGTAACCACTCCGGAAACGGCATCCTGATTGGCGGCGTAACCAATGGAACGATAGAATATTGCGAGGCCATGAACAACGGCTGGGACATGCCGCGCGAAGGAAACGGTCCGGTTGGAATATGGGCTTACCAAAGCGACAGCATTACCATTCAACATTGCTACTCGCACGACAACAAAACATCTGAAAATGGTAAAGACGGCGGAGGGTTCGACTTCGATGGAGGAATGACCAACTCGGTTATGCAATACAATTTGTCGGCCAATAATGAAGGGGCTGGATACGGTTTGTTCCAATATTACGGCGCTTCGGTATGGAAAAACAACATCGTCCGGAACAACATCAGTTACAACGATGGCCGTAAAAACGGGCAAGCCGGTATCCTGATGTGGATTGCAAAAGATTCACCGGAACCGATTTCGAGCTGTCAGATTTACGAAAACACGGTGGTGAATTGTTATGGACATGCCGTAAGTTTCGAGCCCGGTGCTTATCCTGAATTCCACTTCACGAACAACATTTTTGTGATTACCGGTCATTCCATTTCATTCGTCAACGGAGATTATACCGGAACCACCTTTGCGAAAAATCAGGCCTGGTCAACCGACCGAAAAGTCCCGCTTGCTTTTCCTGAAGACAAACAGGCTCAGTTGGCCGACCCAAAAATGAAGCTTCCGCTTGACGAAACTGAATTACCAAAGAATGTTGCAGAAATGAAAGAAACGAAACTCTTTAAAACGGAATAAAATACCATAACCCAAACTAACCTAACCAATGAATACCAAACAACTTACCCAAAAACTTAAACGACTTTTAATGTTGTTTGCAGCAATACTAATTGTTTCTTGCAACACGCAAAAACCCGATTTCAGCAACCGCGATCAGGATTTTGACTCCGGATGGAAATTCAACCGGGGAGATGTTCCCGAAGCAGAAATGGCATCGTTCAACGACTCGAAATGGAGATCGATTGATCTTCCGCACGACTGGAGCATCGAAGATTTACCTGCCGTTGCAGGCAAAAAGCAGATCGGTCCATTTTCGGAAGACAGCCCGGGCAAAGGAGCTACAGGCCATGTTTTAGGTGGAATTGGCTGGTACCGAAAAACATTCGCCCTCGACAAATCGGCCGAAGGCAAAAAAGTACAAATCCTGTTCGATGGTGTTTACATGAACTCGGAAGTCTGGATCAACGGTCAGTCGCTAGGCCGTCACCCATACGGTTACACTCCTTTCTATTACGATCTGACTCCCTATTTAAACCCTTCAGGCGAAAAAAACACGTTGGCTGTAAAAGTAAAAAACACCGGTAAGAACAGCCGTTGGTACAGCGGATCGGGCATTTATCGCCATGTGGTTTTACAGGTTACTGACAAAGTTCACATCCCGATATGGGGAATTTCGGTTACAACTCCTGAAGTAAATAAAGAGAAAGCGACCGTTAAGCTCAACATTAAAATTGCCAACGAAGAAAATAAATCAGGAAAGCTCCAGATTACTACCCGACTTATTTCACCAATAGATCAGGAAAATATTGAAGCAAAAACCACGACAGATAAATTTTCAGGTGAAATGGCTGATGCTGAACAAATTTTCGAACTGAAGAATCCGGCACTTTGGTCAATCGACACACCTCAATTGTACCAGGCCATTACCGAGGTGAGTTTCGATGGCAAGATTGTCGATCAGCAAACCACCACTTTCGGAATTCGTTCCATTGAATTCAGCTCCGAAAAAGGCTTACTTCTGAATGGCGAAAGCATATTGCTGAAAGGCGGTTGCATGCACCACGACAATGGCCCGCTGGGATCGGCAACCATCGACCGGGCCGAAGAACGCCGCGTTGAACTGATGAAAAAATTCGGCTTCAATGCCATACGTACCAGCCACAACCCTCCATCGCGTCAGTTTTTGGATGCCTGCGACAGGCTTGGCGTGTTAGTGATCGACGAAGCATTTGATCAATGGCAGCGACCTAAAAATCCAGAAGATTACAACCTGTATTTCGACAAATGGCATCAACAAGATTTGGAATCGATGGTGCTTCGCGACCGCAACCATCCGTCTGTTATTTTCTGGAGCATCGGCAACGAAATCAACGAACGAGTCGATCCTTCCGGTCTGGAAATCATGAAAAACCTAATAGCCATCGTTAAAAATATTGATACGACCCGCCCAATAACCGAAGCCATTTGCTTTTTCTGGGATCACCCGGGCTACAAATGGGAATCAACCATTCCGGCTTTTGCCCAACTTGATGTTGGCGGCTACAATTACAAGCTGGATGAATATGAAAACGATCACAAAACGGCTCCGGAACGTGTGATGATGGGAACCGAATCGTTTCCACTTCAGGCATTTGAAAACTGGCAAATGGTTGAGAAACACCCTTATGTTATTGGCGATTTCGTTTGGACTGCCATGGATTATCTGGGCGAATCGGGGATCGGACATTCATCGGTAAAAAGTGATAGCAAAGACACATTCTCGATGGATTGGCCCTGGTACAATGCCTATTGCGGCGACATCGACATCTGCGGATTCAAAAAACCACAATCGTATTACCGCGATGTAGTTTGGAAAGTAAGCAATCTGGAAATGGCTGTTCATTCACCAATCCCTTCAGGAATGAAGGAAGTGGTAAGTATGTGGGGCTGGCCCGACGAGCAACAAAACTGGAACTGGGCTGGTAACGAAGGCCAAAAACTTCAGGTAAATGTTTATTCAAATTATCCGGAAGTAAGACTGGAACTCAACGGGAAAGTGATTGGCTCCAAGCAGGTTTCAACCGAAACCAAGCTGACCGCCGCATTTGAAGTTCCTTTTGAAGCAGGCGAATTGAAGGCCGTTGCATTGAAAGATGGTAAAGAAGTAGAAACCAAAATTTTGAAAACTACCGGGAAGCCAGCAAATATAAGACTTACAGCCGATCGGACTGCACTGAAAGCCAGTCGCAACGATCTTTCGTACGTGACCGTTGAAGTGGTGGACGAAAACGGTGTACTGATTCCAAATGCAAATCTGCCTATCCAGTTTAAAATTGAAGGTGCAGGTGAACTAGCCGCAGTCGAAAACGGAAATCCTGCCGATATGAAAAGCTTCCGTGCGCCAGAAGTAAGCAGTTTCAATGGCCGCTGTCTGGTGATTTTAAGGCCAACAGGAGCTTCCGGAGAAATTAAACTGAAAGCCGAATCTGCCGGATTGGAAGGAAGTGAAATTGTTGTGAGCACCAAATAGAAATAAGTTAATGGAATGAAATAATGTCGTATATATTATTGGTCAAAATCTTGACTCACCCCGAGCCCTCCTTGCGGAGTGCTCGGGGTGAGTGAATTCAAAATGCGACATTATATTGGTCTAATTACTTAAACAAATTAAAGCGGGAACTCTGAATTAACAGAGTTCCCGCTTTAATTTGTGCTATGATGAATTCCCAAAACAAATAAAGCCCCGGATTTCTCCGAGGCTTTCAGCCTTAACACTTAACATACTCAACTAACTATTTAGCTTATCAATCTTAACAAATTTTTCGGATCCGGTCATTGAAATTCCGCAACGGCTCGGAGGAGTGGTATCGTATGTGTTTCCACAAGTTGGGCAAACGTAATATACTGTTGGTAATGATTTCACGGTTTTGCCTTCCAATGCGGCTAACGCTTTTTCGTAAAAAACTTTGTGTTTTTGCTCTGTTTTGTAGGCATAATTCAAGCTTACCAACGCAAGCTGATTTCCGGCTGTATTGGCATTGGTCATAAATTCAGGATACATGGTTTTAACCTCGTAACCTTCGCCAGCAATGGCATCCTGCAAGTTTTCTTTGGTTGATTTTACTGTAAATTCAGGTTTAATTTCCGGAACTTTTTGTCCTGATTCGCCCAATACCGCTTTGTGATTGGTTGCATGTATTTTTTCGGATTTTGATGCTGCCATAAACAACATGGCAATTTCGTGGTAGCCTTCCTCTTCGGCTTTTTTGCTGTAAGCAGCATATTTGGCACTGGCAGTTGTTTCGCCTTTAAAGGCATCCTGCATGTTTTGGAAGTTAACCGTTTTTGCATCACCAACTACCGATTGTGATACTGAATTTTTCTGTGTTTCACCTTTTGAACTTGTATTTGTGGTGAACGATTGGAATACAACAACTGATGCAGTTGCTATGAAAACCATTACGATTGATGACTTTTTCATTTTCTGTTTTTTTTGAAGTTTTTTAATGATACAAATATGCACTCCTGCACATTTAAACTTCCTTCAGCAATTCTTAAAATCAGCTTAATTCGACTTTAACGGATTCCTGATCTGAAAAAATTTCACCCCTCCAAACCTCCCCTGAAGGGGCGGCTTTGAAGTCCCCTTCAGGGGATTTAGGGGTTTTAACAGTGTCATTACTTTCAAATTGTAAGTTTTTGAAAACGCATAATCACTTTTGATACAGCCACCAATGGATAATGTTCTAATTAGCTAAACTACTCATTTGTAATGCTATTCTTAACCGTTGGCTTCAGCCAACGGTTAGAGTGTTGATAATGAAACCCGCCCGCGTGAAAGAGTTTTTCAAGCCAAAAACCACATTTCGGACGCCTGCCAGCCGCAGGCAGGGAATAGTATCGACTTGCAATAAAGTAATTACATAAGTAGAATTAATAAATTCAGGCAGAAAATTGCAGCATAAAAGTGCTGCCTTTGCCGGGTTGGCTTTCTGCTCGTAGGTTGATGAGCTGCAAATCGGCCAGCTTTTTCACGATGGAGAGTCCAAGTCCATTCCCTTTAACTGCGGAACTTCTGGATTTATCTGCACGATAAAACCGGTTAAAAATATTGGGGAGATCTTTCTCCGAGATTCCAATGCCATCGTCTTTCACTGAAAGTGTTTTCGAGGCCTCATTCCAGCTTGCGACAACATTCCCATTTTCGTTACCATACTTA
Source organism: Prolixibacteraceae bacterium (assembly GCA_028683385.1). GTDB lineage: Bacteria > Bacteroidota > Bacteroidia > Bacteroidales > Prolixibacteraceae > Aquipluma. Next base: position 229,968 of record JAQUIJ010000001.1, read on the forward strand.
ATGGCATTACTTAATAAATTGTCGATTATCAATTCCAGATAAAGCTGATCGCCCATCACGGTAACATCTTCAGGAATATTAAGCTGCAGATTAATGTTCTTTTCGGCAGCCTGTTTTTTCCATTTTTCTCCGGAAAGCGAAATAAGCTCAGCAAGACAGATTGTTTCAGTACGGGCAGCCTTACTGGAATCGAGCCGGGCCAGTTGAAGCAATTGTTCCAACAGCGAATCGAGACGGTCGACTTCTTTAATTGTTGCAGCGATTTTTTCTTCGTAAACCTGCGGCTCTCGCTGTTTGCGTATCAAAACCTCCAATGTTCCCCTGATTCCGGAAAGAGGCGTGCGAATTTCATGCGAGGCGTCGCTGGTGAATTGTTTTTGTTGCAGCATACTGGTTTCTATTCGTGCAAGCAATTCGTTAATGGTTTGAGTCAACTGGTACAATTCATCCTGATGTTCGGGCAACGGCAAACGGGTACTGATGTTTGAATCGCCAATTTTAGATGCTGAAGCTATGAGCTGATTAACCGGCGCAATGGCTTTTGAAGCTGCCAGCGAAGAAACCACAAACTGAACGATCAATACAAGCGGAAATGTGATTAGCAAAACCCAGATCAGATTGTTGAGAATGGTGTACGATTCCTGCTGCGAAATAGCAATCGTTAACTGTCCTATTTTTACACCCGACTCATTATTTATTGGGAAATGTCCAAGCCGTATGCGTTGCCGGTTAATTTCACCATTGTAAAAAGTTTCCTGACTTTTATTCGGATTACTTAGAATCTGATCTTCCAACAAATTAGTGGAGCGAAAAATGACTTTGTCGTTTATATCTGCAACTTGCAGGAATGTTGGATTAACCTCAACCTGACTGTGTTCGGCCTCATCCCATTCGGGCATTTTATTAATGATGATGGAATCGCGATGCCAGTCGAGGTTGCTGAAGACCTCTTCTTTTTCGAGTAAAATGTCATCGTCTAAATGACTATAAGCAGTTTTGTACACCACCAAATAAATGGCAAGAAAAACCAATGCAGTAGTAAAAGCTACGGCTAGCGTATTGAAAAGCGCGATCCTGTTTTTAAATTTTAAAGTCATTCGTCGGTATCAATTTTATAACCCACGCCCCGCACAGTGGTGATGAGCGATGGGTTCCCGGGTTCATCCAGTTTCTTGCGCAATGAATTGATGTACACATCAATCACCGAATTATCGTAATCGAAATGAATATCCCAAACCTTTTCGATGATTCGCGTCCGCCGGCAAACCTTTCCTTTATTCCGGAGAAAATATTCGAGCAACGAAAATTCCTTTTGGGTAAGTTCAATCTGATTCCCTCTCCTGGTTACCGTATGCTTTTCAATGTTCAACACAATGTCTCCGGCTGAAAAAACAGTCGACTGAGTTTCATTTTTGCGCATCAAAACGCGGATGCGGGCAAGCAACTCTTCAAACGAAAAAGGTTTGCGGATGTAATCGTTGGCTCCGGTTTCAAGTCCAAAAACAACATCGTCGACAGTATCTTTTGCGGTCAGGAAAATAATGGGAACAACTTTGTTTTCGAGCCGGATATTGCGGCAGATTTCAATTCCACTCATCCCGGGTAGCATCCAGTCGAGCAGAATAACATCATACTCATCCAGATTATCCAGGGCGAGTTGCAAACCTTTTTTACCGCTGTCGGCCACATCAACGGCGAAGCCTTCTTCTTCCAATCCATCCCTGATGAAGTTAGAAATAGAAGGCTCGTCCTCTACAGTTAAAATTCGCATCGTTGAAATTACTTTATGATATTGACTCAAAGATACAGAAAGCTTTTAATCATCGCCATCCGTATTGCCAAAATCGGGAAGCGCCAGTTGAACTCCGGCTCCGTGGCTATACACCAATTGGCCACCCAGATAACCTGTTCGGGCAACCGACCCAACCAAAGCGGTAAATAAAATGATGCCAACCCACTTTGTCCAACTGCGATTGTACTTGAAATAGTAAATTACAACCCGAAACAATGCGGTAACTATAGCCAGAATAAGCGTAAAAGTTGCAGCCTGTTCGTGCAGTTCCATTGGGTTCTTCAGGGGGCCTTCTTCAATTCCTTCGCCAGCATAGCTGCCGGTAAGGTAGGCCGCGCTGGCTCCCAAAGCGCCAAGCAATAAAAGATAAAATGCGACATTACTGAAAAACTCTTTTTTACTGAATAGTGCGATTACTTCCGAAAGAAACCCTGCCATCAGAAGGGCAATCGGGAAATGAATAATCATTGCGTGAAGGTGTGTTGCTGAAATCATAGTCTTTGTTTTTTATTTACAAAGATTGCACAACCCTGATTCAGGAATGATTAGGCTATTCTTAAGATTGGCTTAAATCGTGATTTTCACGATCCACAATGGACTAGTCGTTCTCTATTTCTTTCGATGGAATTCAACCGAATTCCAAAATTTTGTTAATTGTGTGAATTAAATAAAAATTTCATATTCCTTTGTATCCCGTGGGAAATATCCAGTTAAATATTAGGTTAAAAGAAGGCAATCCCTCGGCTTTCGAAGAACTGTTTAAACAAACATTTCCACGAATGCTCAGCTATTGTAATCTTTTTATTCATGATCAGGCTCAGGCAAACGACTTGGTTCAGGAATGCTTTGTGAAGCTATGGGAAAAACGAACCACCATCAAATTCACACAATCCATTGAAAGTTTGTTGTTTGTAATGCTCCGGAATAAATGCCTGAATTATTTGCGCGATCAAAAGTTGCACGACTTCGAGAAAAACATTGAATTGCTAAAGGAAAATGAACTTCAGCACCTTTACCAATTGGATTTTATCGGGAAAGAAGAGAAAACACTCGAAGAAAGTCTGATCGAAGCCATTCGCGAATCAGTCGAAACACTTCCGGAAAAACGGAAACAGGTTTTTATAAAGGCTAAAATTGAAGGGAAAAAGAATAAAGATGTAGCCGATGAATTAGGCATCTCGTTAAAAGCTGTTGAAAAACATCTTCATAAGGCCAAAGAACAAATCAGGACTGAAGTGTTGGAAAAATATCCACTGCTCTATGTAGTCATTGTACTGATGTTAAAATAGATATACCTTCTCGAGTCAAATAAAATTCGCCAATTAGCTTTTATTAAAAACTACTTACTCTCTATTTGAAATCTATAAATTGAATCATGCTTTGTCAAGGTTAAAAAAATTATTTTTTCAGAGGTAGGGTTTTTCAAAATGATGGGTACTCATCACGAAACACATATAGAATGAGATCAATTATCACCAAATATTTAAGAGGAAAATGTTCGAATGACGAGCAAAACGAATTGCTTCACTGGATCAGAAAAGACGAACATCTGAGTGAATTTCAGCAAATAAAAGAAGACTGGAATGATGAAGTTGTGAAAGAGACTGTTCCTTCTGAATTTATTGATGATTGGAGAACAATTCAAAACCGAATGATGGAAGAATTGCAAGAGTCTGTTCAACGTAAACAGCGAGCACTGAACTTCTTCAGGTATGCGGCAGTTTTCCTGGTCTTAATAGCTGTTCCTGCATTCCTTTATTTTCAGACATTTAACCAACAAACCAATCCGCTTGTTTACACCACCGTGGCTGCTGATTATGGACAAATTTCAAAAGTCGTACTACCCGACAGCACAGTTATCTGGGTCAATTCCGGATCAACGATCAAATACAACAATGAATTTTCGGCTACAAACCGAGACATTGAGTTGATTGGCGAGGCCTATTTCAAGGTTCATAAGAATAAAGATTTGCCTTTGGTGGTGGCAAGCGAAGATTTACGGGTAAAGGTTCTGGGAACCGAGTTTAGTGTATCAGCTTATCCTGAAGAAAAAGACATTCAGGTAATCCTGGAAAAAGGAAAAATTGAACTTGCATCTGCTTCAGTAGCTAACCTCAAACAAGAGATGAATCCAGGCGAATTGGTAGATTATACCAAAGCGAATAACGAAATGATCCTTTCAACAGTTAATACCGAATTATTTACTTCATGGAAAGATGGAATCATTAACATATATAACCTTCCGCTCAGCGAGTTGGTTATCAGGCTTGAGAAACGATATAACCAAAAATTTATAGTTGATGAAGATATTAAAAATCTTCCGTACACTTTCACCATTAAAAATGAAGACCTGAGCAGCATTTTAAGCCTGATGGAAAAAATCACTCCGGTTGATGTAATTCAGAACAAAAACGAAATTGAATTAAAATACAGAAAAAGATAAGAAAAACTAAAAGAACTAAACTCGTAAGCATAAACACATTAAAATAAAAACCGGAAAGCGCGGCAACGCTTCCCGGTTAACTAACCCCATCTGATAATGATGGAATTTATTAATAACAAAATCATTCAAAACTATGAAAAAAAAATCGGGATTCCGAGGTCTGATTCCTCCGATCTGGAACAAAAAATGTTATCGGATTATGAAACTAACTATTCTATTCCTTTTTGCAGGCTTGATGCAGGTTTCGGCCAGCTTATACAGCCAAAACACCAAACTCAGTCTAGACTTCCGAAACACACGTGTGGTAGATGTGCTGGAAGCTATTGAGAACCAAAGCGAATTTCGGTTTGCTTATAGTGCCGAATATATCGACATGAATCGTAAAGTAAGTGTTGATGTAAAAAGTCAGAGCATCGAAAAAACATTGGCTATTCTTTTTAACGGAACCGATGTTAAGTATTCCATCAACGACCGGCACATCTTGTTATTCCGAGAAGGCACTGAATCTGGTGTTTCGCAACAACAGAAATCGGTTTCCGGGAAAGTTACCGATTCAACCGGAGGCTCCCTGCCTGGTGTTTCGGTAATTATTAAAGGCACTACCAACGGAACCATAACTGATGTAAATGGAAAATACAACCTGCCAAATGTTGCGACGAATGCAACTTTGCAATTTTCGTTCGTGGGCATGAAGTCACAGGAAGTTGCTGTTGGTACAAAAACAACTGTAAATGTTGTACTTGCAGAAGAAGCCATTGGCATTGAAGAGGTTGTTGCTGTTGGTTACGGCACACAGAAAAAGGCAAACCTGACTGGTTCTGTTGGGAATGTCAAGATGGATGACTTGGCAAGCAGGCCATTAACAAACGCGAGTTTGGCTTTGCAGGGTACTGTTGCAGGAGTATATGCGTTGCAAAGTTCCGGAAAGCCGGGCGATGACAATGCGGTTATCGATATTCGTGGTGTTGGGACATTTGGCAGCAACATGCCATTGATTATAATCGATGGATTCCCTGGCAGTATGTCAGATGTAAATGCCAACGACATCAAATCAATTTCAGTATTGAAAGATGCCGCTTCTTCGTCCATTTATGGAAACAGGGCAGCCAATGGTGTCATTTTGATTACCACCAAGAAAGGAGCGTCGGGAGAGATGAAAATTAGCTATAATGGTTACTATGGTGTACAGAACGCGACCCGCTTGCCAAGCACTTTAAACTCGGTTGAATATACCACCCTCCGTAATGAGGCATCGGCAAATTCAGGAAGTATTCCAAATTACACAGATGCCGACATTCAAAAATATGCTGCACACAATGATCCGATGTATCCCGACATTGATTATTTTGATGTGTATTATGACCAGGCAAATACGCAGAACCATCGTCTAAGTATGACTGGAGGTACCGAAAATTTGCAGTACGCATTTATGCTTGGGCATTTAGATCAGGATGGTATTATGGTTGCTACAAACTATAAAAAAACAGATTTCAGGTCTAACATTGATGCGTATTTTTTAAAAGACAAAAAGTTAAGATTGTCAGCTAAATTGGCGGGCAACCTTGGTATTAAAGGCGAACCTGTTAGCTTATGGAATGCCACATGGTACGCTACGCTTGCACCAATATATCCGCTTCAAAATGCCGATGGACAATACATGACGGTTAATGGTGAATTAAACCCCTATGCAAGCATTGTTACAGGTAGCACTACAAAAACAAAACGATATAATTTTAGTGGGCAGGCTGAAGCTGAATATAAAATAACCAAGGATTTAAGCGCTCAGGTTACTTATGGGTATAACGTAGTAACATCAAACAAAAACGCGTTCAATGCAAATGTCGTTTTAGCAAATAAGGATGGAAGTAAAAAAATAGAGACATCTGATTTGAGGGTTACAGATGGAACAGACATTCAAACGATGTTGACCTCTTTGCTTAAATACAATAAAACATTTGGGAAACATGATCTTAACTTATTGGCTGGTTATTCTGAAGAAGAGTTTACTTATGACTGGCAGGATGGCTATCGTAAAAATTTCGTAAACAATACCCAACGGGTGCTCTCTCTTGGAGATGCTGCCACTCAGACCAATAATGCAGGAAGCTACGATTTAGGTTTGCGGTCGTATTTCGGGCGCATCAATTATGCGTTCGACGGAAAATATTTGTTTGAAGCCAACATCAGGCGAGATGGCTCTTCCCGATTTGCTGAAGGGAAACAATGGGGTACATTTCCATCATTTTCAGGTGGCTGGGTCGTTTCGAAGGAAAGATTTATGCAAAACCTTCCCTGGGTGAATTCGCTTAAACTTCGGGCATCCTGGGGACAGCTTGGCAGCCAGAATATCAGCAATTATTACAACGGAAGCGACATCTTAGCATCAGGTCAGAACTATTCACTTGGTGGTAAATTGTATTCCGGTGTGGCTATAAAGGATATGACAAATAAAGAATTAACATGGGAAACCGCACAACAATTGAATTTTGGTGTTGATTTACTCTTAGAGCATGGCTTTGAATTTACTGCCGATTATTTTGATAAAAGGACAAAAGATTTATTGTTGAGAGGACAAGTTCCTGGGACTATGGCATTGAATGCACCTTACGTAAATGCAGGTGAAGTTCAGAATAAAGGGATTGAGACTTCCTTAACGTACCGGAAAACGTTTTCGAATGGGTTGAAATTACGTACCACACTTAATGCAACTCACATTGTAAATAAAATTACCAAAATGGATGTTGCGGAACAACTTAATTCACCCAAAGCTATAAAGGTAGGAGCCGCCATTAATTCATTCTATGGCTATAAGATGGATGGAATTTATCAGCTCTCCGATTTTGATCTGGCCAATGGTAAATATACATTAAAACCGGGAGTGGTAACAGTTTCGAATTACAAAGCACAACCAGGAGATATTAAGTTTAAAGACCTTAACGGTGATGGGAATGTGGATCCAAATAACGACAGGACCATACTCGGTAAACAATTTCCGGACCTTACTTATTCATTGAACGTAAATTTGGAATGGAAAGGCTTTGATTTTAGCGCATTCTTCCAAGGAGTACAGGGCATTGAAGGATATTTCTATTATGAGATTGCTACTCCATTTAGTGGTGTTGCCAATTTAGGATCGTGGTGGTTAGACAGATGGACCCCAACAAATCCATCGAACACAATGCCTAGGGTAACTTTAGATGAGTATCGTACAAATGTTCATTCGTCTTTCTATATGGAGGATGCATCATACCTTCGTTTGAAGAACATTGAGTTGGGTTATACCATCGATCCAAAAATCATTTCAAAAATAGGTATCGGCTCTATCCGAGTTTATGGAAATATTCAGAATGCCTTTACCTTTACGAAGTTTAAAGGTTTTGATCCAGAACAAACTGTTGATCAAACCAGGGCTGAATCTTTTCCTCAGGTGCGTGTAATGACAATGGGTGTAAATGTTAACTTTTAAAAGATCAGGGTTATGAAAAATCAATATAAAATTATCACTTCGTTTCTTCTTTTAACGATTTTATTTAGCTGTTCGGAAGATCTTCTGGATAAAACGCCAAAAGACAGACTGTCTCCTTCAACTTTCTTTCAGGATGAAACACAATGTAAGATGGCGTTGATGGGTATATATAATGCCATTCAACCAAATGCCACACCTACTCATTTCTATCAGTTCGAATTTATGTCGGATAATGGTTATTGCCAGGCAGCCTGGCAAGGTTCAAATGAGGTTGGCTCATGGAACACCAACTCAAACAGCTGGGCTCCAGGCGCCAAATGGTCAATGGATTATGCAATTATAGCCAGAGCAAACGAGTTCATGCAGGATATAGCTGCTGCCTCAGTAAGCGATGCAGTTAAAGCTCCGATGGTGGCAGAAGCCAAATTTTTAAGGGCTTATGCTTATGCCGATTTGATTACTTATTTCGGTGATGTGCCACTTATTACAAAAGTTTTACCCTTGGCCGATGCATATGTAAAAAGAACCCCAAAAAGTGAGGTGCTTACTCAAATTCTGGCCGACTATACCGAAGCCGCTAATGCTCTTCCGACCTCTTATTCAGGATCAAATGTAGGGCGTGTCACAAAAGGGGCTGTGCTGGCCTATAAGGCAAAGATTTTACTCCACAACCAAAAATGGGCAGAAGCAGCGCAAGCAGCCAAAGAGGTTCTGGATTTAAAACTTTACGGGTTTTTCCCAAACTATGCCGATCTTTTCACTGAAGCCCGTGAAAATAATGTTGAAGTTATTTTTGATATTCAGTACACTGTATCGCAAAGTCAACCATGGCCAGCCGAACCATTTGTTTTGGGAACCTGGCAAACATCGAACATTACTGCCGATATGATTAATTCATATTACATGACCAATGGTAAACCCATTACTGACCCTACATCGGGCTATAACGACCAGGATCCATATACGAACAGAGACCCAAGGTTAGCAGCCACTGTGGTATTGCCTGGGTCAAAATTTGGCACATCCACTTTTATACCTGCCAGCTATGCTGAATATCCCTGCGGGGCCAAACCGCGCAAGTATGCAGAGTATGGAGTTGCTGACGTAAACATTAGTACACTGAATACCATTCTGATGCGCTATGCCGACATCTGCCTGATGCGTGCGGAAGCGCTTATTGAATCCGGCAGCACAGCTCAGGAAATTTATGACCTGATTAATTTGGTGCGTGCCCGTGTAGGTATGCCAACCGTGGAATCCGTTGAAGGTACCGGACTTAATCAAGCTCAACTTCGTCAAATATTGAGACATGAAAGAAGGGTTGAATTTTGTATGGAAGGAACTCGCTATGCTGATATGCTGAGATGGAAAGATACATCGCTGGTACATGATGTGTATGGTTATGACAAATCAAAATTGTCGGATCCGACAAACCCGGCTAAATGGGTGTTCTCACAAATAAAAATAGCTACAACGACATTTAATGCAACCAAGGGTTGGCTATGGCCAATTCCACAAGGCGACATCAACATCAATAAGAATTTACTTCCAAATAATCCGGGATATTAATTCTTGTTTTAATGCTTAAATCCAATGTTGTTTAGTTAACTCCAGAAATAACAACATTGACTCTAACTCATGCTTTACTACCCGAAAATACTAATCTGTTTTCGGGTAGTTTTTTTCCGTTATATTGCAGCAATATAATCTTTAGCTAATGCTTGTTATGAATAGAATTATCCTTGTCATTATAATGTTCGCCGGAAGTATGTATGCATCGGCACAACAATCCAAATATAACCCGATTATACCGGATAATCTGGCCGACCCAACTGTTGTACAATTTGGCGATACCTTTTATATGTACGCCACTAGCGATGTAGGCGACCTGAAAACAGACCTGAGCTTTTCAGGGAATCCGGTGGTATGGAAATCGAAAGATTTTGTCAATTGGAGCTTCGAAGGAATTTGTTTCCCGGGGATCGATTGGCACAAATACAAATACTGGGCTCCGGGTCGGGTTGTCGAAAAAAACGGCAAATACTATCTTTATGTAACGGTTGAAGGGTTAACCCATTTAGCTGTAGGGCCATCACCTGAAGGACCATTTCAATTTATGAATGGTCCGGAAAATTATACAGGAATTGAACGAAACTCGATGGTTGTTGACGACATTGACGGCTGCCCGTTTATCGACGACGACGGAAAAGCCTATATTTTCTGGCGCAAGCGGAAAGCTGCTCAATTAACGAACGATCTTCAGAAAACGCAGGGCGAAACAATCACCATTCCAACCAACAGACAAGGATATTCCGAAGGGCCTTTTATGTTTAAGCGCAAAGGAATCTACTATTATTTTTACACATTAAGTGGTTATTCCGACTACCAGTATGCCTATACCATGAGCAAAAATTCGCCGCTGGGCCCGTTCGAAGCACCCAAAGAAGATGTGGTTTTGTTTACCAACCTTCAGGAAAATATATGGGGCCCCGGCCATGGTTTTGCCTTCAACCCCCAAAATACCGACGACTGGATATTCGTTTATCTGGAGTATGGAATAGGAGGAACTTCCCGTCAGATTTACGCCAACCATATGGAATTTAACGCTGACGGAACAATTAAACCGTTGAACCTCGACAGGAAAGGCGTTGGCTCACTTGCAAAAGTAAGCCTTCCAAAACCAATTGATTTGAGTAAAACGATAGTAACTGCCTCATCAGCGCGCGAACCGTTGCTTGTTGAAGCTCGCCGGGGAGGCGATCCAAAACATTTGTTTGTTCATTTGCCCGATAAGCTGCCTACCCGCACGCATACTTTTGGGGCTCAAAATGCAACCGATAATTCTAATTATACCGAATGGTGGGCAGCCCCGGAGGATACTCAAAATTGGTGGCAGGTCGATTTGGGGAAAGTAAAGAAACTGAACAGATGTGAGTTGTTTTTTGCACATCCAACCCTGGGGCATTCGTTCATTGTTGAAAAATCGTTGGATGGTATAAAATGGCAAACTGCCCTGGAAGAGAAAGAACGAACCATCCGGTCACCCCATATCGCAAAAGAAATTGGGAAAACCCGCTTCCTGCGCGTCCGAATACAGGAAGGAACACCAGCGATTTGGGAAGTAAAACTGTATTAGACCGAATGCTCAAAATGAAAATTTATGTGAAGGATTGTGTCTGCTCCGAAAGCTTAAAAAACTTAGTAGATTTGGAGGTTTTTGACTTTTCGGGGTGGACTCAGGATTGAAATCCAAAAAGTATTACTTTTGGGCTGGAACATACAAAGGCTTATTATGTTCCACATAACTTAAACCCAAATAAAACTTCAATGATGAAGACCAACTTCCAATCCTTTTTATTGATTCTTTTCATTTACCTATCAGTCAATTCATTTGCCCAGAATTCGCCTGTCGATCAGGTCAACACCCTCATGGGTTCCGATTCGGAATATAAACTTTCGAACGGAAACACCTACCCAGCCATTGCGCTGCCCTGGGGAATGAATTTCTGGACCCCGCAGACGGCCAAAATGGGCGACGGTTGGGTTTATGCCTATGATGCCTACAAAATTCAGGGGTTCAAACAAACACATCAACCCAGCCCATGGATAAACGATTACGGCCAATTTTCACTTTTCCCAATGACTGGCGAACTAAAGATTGCCGGGGAAGAACGTGCCAGCTGGTTCTCGCACAAGGCCGAAACTGCCCGCCCTCATTATTACAGCGTTTATTTGGCTGATTACGATGTAACCACCGAAATCACCCCAACAGAACGGGCAGCGATGTTCCGTTTTACTTTTCCTGAAAACGAAAAATCGTGGGTAGTTGTCGATGCTTTCGACAAAGGTTCGTACATCAAAGTAATTCCTTCTGAAAATAAAATTATTGGATACACTACCCGCAACAGTGGCGGTGTTCCTGCGAATTTCAAGAATTATTTTGTCATCCGGTTCGATAAGGCATTTGCTGAAAGTTCGGCTTGGAGCGACAATAAAATCGTTTCAGGAAAATCGGAATTGACCGATAACCACGTGGGCGCCGCCATACGGTTCACTACCAGAAAAGGCGAGCAGGTTCATGCACGCATCGCTTCGTCGTTCATTAGTTTCGATCAGGCTGAGCTAAACCTGAAAGAATTGGGTAAAGACAATTTCGACCAGGTTTGCCAGAAAGGAAAAGACATCTGGAACAAAGAACTGTCGCGCATTGCCGTTGAAGGCGGAACCTCCGATCAGGTTAAAACTTTTTATTCCTGTTTATACCGTGCGATGTTGTTCCCACGCAAGTTTTTTGAGTTCGATAAAGACGGCAAAATGGTTCATTACAGTCCTTACAACGGACAGGTTTTACCCGGTGCCATGTTTACCGACAATGGTTTTTGGGATACTTTCCGCGCCGTTTTCCCATTCTTCAACCTGATGTACCCAAGCCTGAATGCACAAATTCAGGAAGGATTGGTAAACGCCTATAAAGAAAGCGGATTCCTTCCGGAGTGGGCCAGTCCGGGCCACCGCGATTGTATGATTGGCTCCAATTCTGCCACTTTAATTGCCGATGCTTACCTGAAAGGCGCCCGTGGATACGACATCAATACGCTTTACGAAGCAGTTGTAAAAAACAGCAAAACTGAAGGCCCGCTTGGTTCTGTTGGCCGGGAGGGAGTTGACTATTACAACAAGCTTGGTTACGTTCCGTACGATGTGAAAATCAATGAAAACACCGCCCGTACGCTTGAATATGCTTTTGCCGACTGGACGATTTGGAAATTGGCAAAAGAACTGAAACGCCCTCAGGCTGAAATTGATTTATTTGCCCAGCGCAGCCAGAATTACCGCAATGTGTTCGATCCGGAAACCAAGTTGATGCGCGGTAAAAATCAGGACGGAACATTCCAGAAACCATTCAACCCATTCAAATGGGGCGATGCGTTTACCGAAGGAAATAGCTGGCACTACACCTGGTCGGTATTGCACGATGTTCAGGGTTTGATTAACCTGATGGGTGGCAAAAAAGAGTTTGCACACATGCTCGATTCGGTTTTTGTGGTTCCGCCAATTTTCGACGATTCGTACTACGGACAGGTGATCCACGAAATCCGCGAAATGCAGATCATGAACATGGGCAACTATGCACATGGGAATCAGCCGATTCAGCACATGATTTACCTTTACAATTACGCTGGCCAGCCATGGAAAACGCAGAAATGGGTGCGCGAAGTGATGAACCGGATGTATGCACCAACACCTGACGGCTATTGCGGCGACGAAGATAACGGACAAACTTCGGCGTGGTATGTGTTCTCGGCTATGGGATTCTACCCGGTTACTCCCGCAGCCGACCAGTATGTTCTAGGTGCTCCGCTATTCCGGAAAATTACCGTGAAACTCGAAAACGGAAAAGAAGTTATCCTGAACGCTCCTGAAAACAGCGCCGACAACAAGTACATCCAGGCGGCGAAATTCAACGGGAAAGACTATTCGAAAAACTTCCTGAGTTATCCTGAACTGATGAAAGGTGCAATCCTCAACTTCAAAATGGGCAACCAACCAAACCTGAAACGTGGAATTGATGATGCCGATTTCCCATATTCATTTACAAACGAATTAAAAAAATAAGAACTCATTTCAGAAACAGTTAATACAAACATCGATAAATTATACGAATGTTAAATGTCGCATTTCTAATTCTACCGATATTGTTGACTCACCCCATCGCATCTGCGATACTCTGCCCCTCTCTACAAGTAGAGAGGGGAAAAGCCTCCGAGTACTCGGAGGCTTGGGTGAGTGAGTTCAAAATACGACATTATATTTTTACCATTACTTAAATTCTAAAATTCATGAAGAAAACAATATTCTCCTTCATAGGAGCAATAATCATTTTTTCATCAGGCGCCATTGCTCAAAACTCACAAAATATGGACTACACCAAATTTGTGAATGTGTTTATTGGCACCGGAGCACTGGATGCCAACAGTTTATCCGGAAGTAATTTTCCGGGAGCCTGCATGCCCTTTGGATTGGTTCAATTGAGTCCCGACACACGCGAATATCCTGACGACCCTTGCAGCGGATATGATTATAAGGATTCAACAATCCTAGGGTTTAGTCATACTCACTTGAACGGTACAGGATGTCCCGATCTGTACGATTTTCTGTTTATGCCTTATGGTGGTGCCAAAAAATGGCAGGCTGGCAGCGACGACGGCAAAACGAAGGGCTTCCGCTCCCACTTTAGCCATTCAAACGAAAAAGCATATCCGGGTTATTACAGTGTCGTTCTCGATGATTACAACATCCGCGCTGAAATGACTGCTACCGAGCATTGCGGAATGCACCGATATACGTTTGCCAATGCAGATCCATATCACCTGATTGTTGATCTGGAACATACGCTGATCAAAGACAGTCCTTACCGTTATTCCAAAATTATTTCGGCTCAGGTTCGTGTGGTCGATAACAAAACCATAGAAGGTTACCGGATCGTTTCAGGTTGGGCCAAACTCCGGAAAGTTTATTTCAGGGCCGAATTTTCACGTCCGTTCGATTCTCAGGTGATAAAAGCAGGTCCAAATGAATACCAGAATATTCCGGTTGCCAATCATGCTGATCTGAAAATCATTCTGAATTTCGATCAGAATAACCATATGCCTTTACTGGTAAAAGTGGGCATTTCTTCTGTTTCGGCCGAAGGAGCCAAGGAAAACCTGAATGCTGAGATGAAAGACTTTAATTTCGACGGCATCTCTGTTCAGGCCAATAAAGCATGGAACAAAGAGCTTTCGTGTATTGATATTTCAGGAACAGCACGTCAAAAAAGTATTTTCTATACCGGTTTGTACCACATGTTCATTCAGCCCAACAACATTGCCGATGTTTCGGGCAACTACCTGGCAACAGATAACAGCATTCAGAATGCTTCCGACAAAAAGCATTACAGTACATTTTCGTTATGGGACACTTATCGCGCTGCACACCCGCTTTATACGCTGGTTCAGGAAGACCGTACCGCCGGGTTCATCAATTCGATGCTTCGGCAGTATAAAACCTACGGATATTTGCCTATTTGGCAATTGTGGGGAACCGAAAATTACTGCATGATTGGGAACCACGCGATTCCGGTTATTGTGGATGCTTTTCTAAAGGGAATTAAAGGATTTGATTATGAAGAGGCGTATCAGGCAGTAAAAGCATCGTCAACAACCTCGCATAAAAATTCGCCGTTCAACGTCCTCGATAAATTCGGATATTTTCCTGAGGATCTGCAAACACAATCAGTATCACTGACTCTTGAGATCGCTTATGACGATTGGTGTGTAGCCCAGATGGCCAAAAAGCTGGGTCATGAAGCCGATTATAAATTTTTCCTGAACCGTTCAGGAGACTATAAAAATCTGTTCGACAAAACTTCCGGATTTTTCAGGGCAAAAGACAGTCATGGCGAGTGGATCAATCCGTTCAATCCGCTGGAATATGGCGGAAATGGCGGATTTCCGTTTACAGAAGGAAATGCTTGGCAGTACTTGTGGTACGTGCCACAAGACGTGCCTTCGTTTATCGATTTGATGGGCAGCGACCAGAAATTTGTAGCAAAGCTTGATGAGTTTTTCACACTCGATGCCAAACCGGGCGATGTGAACGGAAATGCTTCCGGATTCATTGGACAATATGCCCATGGAAACGAACCAAGTCACCATGTTGTATATTTGTACGATTTCACCAGCCAGCCTTGGAAAGCACAATATTACAGTGCCAAAATCATGCGCGAGTTGTATAACGACCAGCAATCGGGTTACTCCGGAAATGAAGATTGTGGACAGATGTCGGCCTGGTATATTTTCAGCGCCATGGGATTTTACCCGGTCAATCCGGCCAATAGCATTTATTGTTTCGGATCGCCTCAGTTAGAAAATGCTACAATCAATCTGGCAAACGGCAAACAGTTTAAGGTTATCACCAACAATATCAGTACTGATAATATTTACATTCAGAAAATTATCCTGAATGGCAAACCTTATCAAAAGAATTACATCACGCACAAGGATATTGAAAACGGAGGTGTCATCGAATTTTTCATGGGTAAAACGCCGAATAAAAAGATGGCAACGTATGAAAAACCGCTGATGATCTCGAGCGAACTTTAAAAACGCAAATAAAATTTCAAGCCAAGTCCCTATGTTTGTAGTTGACTTTTGCTTCTTTAGCATAGCTCAATTACAAACATAGGGACTTTTTTATGCCATATTCATTCTCAATCAAAATCTAATTACTTTTTTTTCGATATCTACACTTCTTCGCCAATCTCAAACAGCAAATTTTCTACCTTTAGCCAAACTACTTAATTGAACTGCTATGCCTCTTCTCATTGTCGGTATCGGAATACTCATTCTACTGCTTCTAATCAGCAAATTCAAGATCAATGCTTTTCTGGCTTTACTCATTACTTCATTCGCTGTCGGATTGCTCAGCAGTATGAATCCACTTGATATTCTTGACTCAGTATTGAAAGGAGTTGGCGACACCATGGGGAAAATCGTTCTGATTCTGGCTTTTGGCGCCATGCTCGGGAAAATACTGGAAGAAAGTGGTGCAGCCCACACCATCACCTTCCGGATGATTGATTTTATGGGACTGAAAAACATTCAGTACGCCTTGCTAATCACAGGCTTTCTCGTTGGCTTGCCCATGATGTACAACGCTAGTTTCCTGGTTTTAATTCCACTGATTTTTACATTCGCATCTACAACCAAATTGCCTACCATCTGGTTGGCGCTTCCGTTGTGCTCGGCCCTATCGGTGGCGCATTGTTTTTTACCCCCCCACCCCGCCCCAACTTATGTGTCGTTTATTTACGAAGCCGATGTTAACAAAGTACTGTTGTACGGACTGGTTCCGATGATTCCGGCCTGCCTGATTGGCGGGGTATGGTTATCGCGCTTCACCAAAAATATTGTAGTTACACCTCCGAAAGACCTTTTTGAGGAACGGAAATTCGAAAAAAGCGAACTGCCCGGATTGGGAATCAGCGTCTTTTGTGCAGTGACGCCGATTATGCTAATGCTCCTTGGCGCTTTAACAGATGTAATATTTGGCCCACCACCGGCAAAAGCTGAACTCACCCAGATGGGAATCGATAGTATCTCAGGTTTTTACCAGCACATCTTTACCGGAAAAGGTTTTAGCGCGCAATCATCAAATGTCATTTCAGGTATTCTGACCTTCTTCAAATTTATGAGTGATGCCAATATTGCACTTTTCATGGCTGTGATTGTGGCCATCCTCACACTCGGGCTGCGCAAAGGAAGAAAGATGGACGATGTGATGAACATCTCGGCTAAATCGATTGGCGCCATTTCGATGATCATATTGATTATCGCCGGAGGAGGTGCATTCTCGCAGGTTTTAAAAGACAGTCATGTGATCGAATACATTCGGTCCATTTCCAGTTCAATGCAAATGAACCCACTGCTGATGGCTTTCCTGATTTCTTCCATTTTCAGATTGGCTACTGGTTCTGCAACGGTAGCATCACTGACAACAGCCCCCATTATGCTGCCCATGGCTCAGCAAATGGGTACTTCGCCCGAATTGATGGTTTTAGCTACCGGCGCCGGAAGTGTGATGTGGTCGCATTTCAACGACTCCGGATTTTGGATGTTCAAAGAATATTTTGGCCTGAGCATCAAGCAAACCTTCCAAACCTGGACAGTGATGGAATCGACCGTTGGAATCGTAGGGATTGTTACAGTGATGATTATGAGTGTTTTTATCTAGGATGAAATATAACAAGGACTATATATTTGGTGGTATTAAATAGTTGTAAGGCATTTTAAAAGGACGCACGAATGACAGATATTAGAACATTATATTTTGATTTTTTAGAGATTCCGTTTCCTGACAATTTGAGTGGTGAGGAGAATAATGGAATCGACTTAGTTCTTTTAGACAGTGACTCGGCTGGATTAATTGACAAATTTATTCACCATGACAGTCAACTCGATATAAATGACTTCAATCTTTTGCGACAATGTTGCAGAGAATTAGAAATAGTTGAGAAAGAACTGCAAGGACAACAAAAAGAATATTTTATGACATTGCTAAATATTGCAAGACAGACAAATCAATATTTGACAAATAAAATGAAGAAATAAAAACGCTGTATTATTATTTGACTCGTTATGAATAAAGAAGATAAGATTAGACAAACAGAAGCTAATACCAAATGGGAAAAGAGAAAATATAGTTCCTTAATATTAGAGAATTATCCAAATGTGCTGGAAATTTCTTTGGATTTACAACTCGACTATCCCAATGCATTTTCTATTCATAAGAATCATTTTACACCTAAATTTAATCCTACAGACAAAGCATATTTTGAAATTAGCTGCATTAATAAAGATTGCTTATTTTCTGACTTAGATTTAGACAACGAAATTAGAAATACCATAAATCAGAAACTTGATTTTTTTAAAGGACATAAAATTTGTAATGGCTATAATACATTTAGTTGTTATGAGCGGAAACAGGGAACCTGCATGACAAGACTTGATTATGAAATTAAAATTAAATATAAAAACGCCTTATAACATCAGCTACCCGGCAAGTCCGGGGGCAGTGGTTTTCGGTGGGCATCTTTCCGCCCAAGCTGTTTTTCGGCTTGACTGGAAATCGCCCGCAGTCCGCCCCTGCGTGTAGCTTCCTACGTTACCTGCAAGCATAAAAAAGACGCTGTGCAACGAATAAACCATTTAATTGACGCAAATTATGCATCGATAAATTTCCAAATGCGACGAATAAGACGTATTTTCGTTGCAAAATATACGACGAATGGAAGTTTATATACATCAAAAAGATAACTGGCCAGATTTTACCTGGAGAAGCGAAGAGTTTTTAAACCAATTAAGTGAAGCAAGAAATTTGCAGGGACGATTAATTGGAAAGATGGAATCATTAGGCTTTGATTTGAGAAATGAAGCTTTACTTGACACTTTAACATTAGATGTTTTAAAATCAACAGAAATAGAAGGAGAATTTCTGAATCCCGACCAGGTTCGTTCATCAATTGCACGGAGATTAGGAATGGAAATCGCTGGCTCAATTGATTCTGACAGGAACGTTGATGGGATGGTAGAAATGATGATTGACGCAACTCATAATTGCTTCAAACCATTGACGACAGACCGGCTTTTTGATTGGCATGCTGCATTGTTCCCAATGGGCAGAAGCGGTATATTCAAAATAACTGTTGCCGATTGGCGAAAAGATGCAACTGGACCGATGCAAGTTGTTTCTGGTGCATCAGGAAAAGAAAAAGTTCATTTTCAAGCTCCCGATGCAGATTTAATAGAGTCTGAAATGAATCGTTTTCTGAAATGGTTTAACGAAAATGATCAAATTGATTTAGTAATAAAAGCCGCTGTTGCTCACCTTTGGTTTGTTACAATTCATCCTTTCCAAGATGGTAATGGACGGATAACAAGAGCATTAACCGATATGTTATTAGCTCGATCCGACAAAAGCACTCAACGATTTTATAGCTTGTCGGCTCAAATCAGGATAGAAAGAAAACAATACTATGAAATACTTGAGAAAACACAAAAAGGAGAGCTCGATATAACTGAATGGGTAAAATGGTTTTTATGCTGTTTAATAAATGCCTTAAAATCAACTGAGATAATATTGACAAACGTCTTGTTCAAAGCAGATTTCTGGAATAAACATTCAAAAACAAATCTTAACGAGAGACAGAAAAAGCTAATTAGCAAATTGTTAGATGGATTTGAAGGAAAACTGACCTCGTCAAAATGGGCAAAGATTGCAAAATGCTCAAAAGACACTGCAATTCGAGATATTAACGATTTGATATATAAAGACGTGTTGCAAAAAGAAACAGCTGGAGGAAGAAGTACAAATTATGAATTGAAAAAGTAAAGTAAATACCTGCCTGTAACTTCCAACTTTACCGCCAAGTATACAGACAATAAATATGAATAGAAGTAAAAAGAACTTAAAACATGAAAAGACTTTTTATTATTCTTTTATTAAGCATAATCGCAACTTTTGCAAATGCGCAATCCAATAAAATAGAAATCGGAATTTTTGACACGATTAATTCAAAAATATTAAATGAAAAACGTTCAATATGGATATATAAACCTGATAATTTTGATTTGCAGAAGAAATATCCAGTAGTTTACCTATTAGATGGAGATTGGCATTTTATTTCAGTTGTTGGGATGTTACAACAATTGAGTTATATTAACGGAAATACAATATGTCCGGAGATGATAGTAGTAGGAATACCTGTTAAAGACAGATACAGAGATCTTACTCCAACTTGCGATAGTTTATATAGCAAAACATCAGGCGGTTATAATAATTTCATTTCATTTGTATCCAAAGAATTAATCTCCCATATTGATTCAACATATCCAACAGCACCTTATAAAATGTTAATAGGACATTCATTGGGTGGCTTGACAGTTATGAACACTTTAATAAGATTCCCCGATATGTTCAATGCTTATGTTGCTATTGACCCAAGTATGTGGTGGAATAATCAAATATCGTTAAAAGAAGCAAAAAAGGTTTTCTCATCTTACACGTTTGAAAACAAAAGATTGTATTTAGCGATTGCCAACAATATGAATAAAGGAATGGATACCACGAGTGTAAGAAAGGACAATACAAGAAACACATTGGCGATCCGCTCTAATTTAGAATTATCAGATATTTTAAAAGCAAATACCGATAATAAACTGAATTTTCAAACGAAGTATTATAGCAATGAAAGTCATGGGTCAATCCCTTTGATTGCGACTTACGATGCGCTACATTTTATATTTGATTATTATAATTTCCCAATGGATAAATCTGATTATGCGGACACTACTATAGCATTAGCCGATAGAATGAAAAATCATTACATTGATGTTTCTAAGAAAATGGGTTACAAAATTAGCCCGTCGGAAAGTATTGTAAATAACCTAGGTTATAATGCTTTATATATGAATAATTTTAAATTAGCAGAATATTTTTTTAAAATGAATATTGAAAATTACAGCAACAGCAATAATGCATTTGATTCAATGGGCGATTATTATATTGCAGTTGGTAATAATGAGCAGGCGATTATTATGTATAAAAAAGCCTTATCAATATTCGACAATATTGAAACCAGGAAAAAATTAGAAAGCATTAAAAAACAATAAATTAGGTAGCTATTTAATCAGAAAGGAAATTCAGATAAGCAATATGCATCTCCGCGAAATAAAATAGTGACAGTTGTATGCAAAATTGAAAGACTGAAAACCAGGCAGTAACATCAAAATACCCGGTAAGTTTGGTTACGGTGCTTCGTTGACTGGGAATTATATCTCGAAAAACAAAATGATCAATTGAGTGAACTTAAAACAACGACAAACAAAACCTAACACATAAAACATGGAATCGAACAGACGTAATTTTTTGAGACAATCGTTTGCCTCAGCTTCGGCCCTGGCAGCCGCATCAATGTTACCAGCCGATTTGTTTGGCCAGACTCAATACAGTAATAAACAGATTGAAGAAATCATCGTCCAGCCGGAGAACCGACCAGCACCCAAAGAATCCATCCGTTTTTCAGTCATCGGTATCAATCACAGCCATATTTATGGCATGGTAAGCTCTTTGATTGAAGGAGGTGGACAATTGGTTGCGGTTTATTCCAAAGAACCTGAATTGTTGGCTGACTTTACCAGACGATATCCGACCGTTAAAATAGCTAAAACCGAGACCGAAATTCTGGAAGATAATTCCATTCAGTTGGTAGCCAGCGCTGCCATTCCTGTTGACCGCGCCCCAATTGGCATCCGGGTCATGAAATCAGGAAAAGATTACATGACCGACAAGCCTGGTATATTGACTTTCGATCAACTGAAAGAAGTGAAGAAAGTTCAGAAGGAAACAAAACGTATTTATTCTATCGTTTACAGCGAACGTTTGAGCAATCGCGCCTCGGTACAAGCCGGAGAACTGGTTATGTCCGGAGCAATCGGCAAGGTAGTTCAAACGCTGGGAGTTGGACCTCACCGGATGCGACCAGCCTCACGCCCTGACTGGTTTTTTGATCCTGAAAAGGCAGGTGGTATTTTATGCGACATCGGTTCTCACCAGTGCGACCAGTTTCTCTTTTACACAGGCTCCAAACAAGCCGAAGTCAGTTTTTCGCAGATTGGGAATTTCAACAACCCGAACTATCCAAAATATTGTGACTTTGGAGATATGGCGGTGCGCAGCCCACATTCTACAGGCTACATTCGTATCGACTGGTTCACTCCTGACGGTCTTGATACCTGGGGCGATGGCCGAATGTTCATTTTAGGCACCGAAGGTTACATTGAAATGCGCAAATACATTGATATTGCCGGTCGAAAAGGAGAAAATCATTTGTTTTTGGTCAACCAAAAAGAAACCAAGTATTTCGATTGCTCTCAGGTGTATATGCCTTATGGCGAACAATTGGTCAGCGATGTGGTCAATCGCACCGAAACAGCCATGACGCAGGATCATTGTTTCCTGGCCACCGAATTGGCATTGACTGCTCAAAAAATGGCTTATCGCTTGAATGTCTGATTCGAATGCGTTTGTCGTAAACTAAAAAATTAAAACAAAAGAGTATGGCAACTATCTTAAAATGTGACCAAAGGGAATTCGAAGAAAACGCGAACAAAATTGATCATTTCCGCTTATTTACAGATTTGTCAAGGATGAAAAAAGGAGTAAAACCTCAAAATCTGAACTTCGATTTGAGGTTGTTAAATCCGGAGCAATTCTCGGCACCTTACCATTTCCACAGAAATTCAGAGGAATTATTTATGGTTGTTTCGGGTTCTATGACCTTGAGAACTCCTGTTGGGCTTGAAATTGTATCGAGTGGTGATCTTGTTTTTTTTGAAATGGGAGAAACCGGGGCTCATCAGTTCTTTAATCATACGACTGAACCGTGCATTTATCTGGATGTAAGAACATTTATCGGATTTGATGTATGTGAATACCCCGATTCAGGTAAGTTACTACTGGCACCATCCATGGAAGTATTCGACAAAGAATCTCAGGTAGCCTATTTCAAAGGCGAAGAAAACATGGTAGAAAAATGGGAAGAACTTAAAAACAAAACCAATTAAACCCAGCCTATAACAGCAAATAATCTTACAAATACCTGTCATTCTGCGCAAAGCGAAGAGCCTCATTTTTTTTAGCTGATAACAGTGAATCTTAATCTTCAAATTATACCTAAATTGGACTATTCAAAATTGACCTGAATTGGCTGTTTTAAACAGTCCGTTTTGAATATACATTTGTGGTATGATATTGATCAAAGTTGATAAAGAAAACAAGCAGCCTTTGTTTCAGCAGGTTTTTGAGCAACTGAAACAAATGATAGAAACCGGCGATCTTTTGCCTGGCGAAAATTTGCCATCGACCCGCCGACTAGCCGAAATGCTTGGCGTTCACCGCACCACCGTTTTTCGGGCCTATGAAGAATTGTGGGCTTCGGGCTATCTCGAAGCAACATCCGGAGCCTATTCGCGGGTGCGACAACGAAATTCACTGGCAGATCAGGACAAGCAACCTGAAATGTCTTTGATCAGTTGGAGCGATTGTATTTCGGATGCTGTTAACCGCATTGATCAGGTTTCTCCAAATTCGGCCAATCTTTCAGAAGAAATCATCAATTTTCGGCCACTGAGCCCGGATTCTGACTTGCTCCCCGTTGAAGATTTCAGGCATTGTCTTAATAAGGTATTGCAAACCGAGGGCGCTGATTTGCTCCAGTATGGAAATCCTTTGGGGTACGAGCCTTTAAGACAATATCTGGCCAAACAAATGCGGCAACATGGCATCAATACCGGAGTCGAAAACATCATTCTGACGAACGGGATGCAGAACGGAATTGAGATGGTACTGCGGCTACTTACCAATCCGGGAGATTGTATTATTACTGAAAGTCCGAGTTACGTTTCGGTTATTTCGTTCGTCAAATACATGAACCTAAAGGCTATTGGTATTCCGATGACCAACGAAGGCATGGATCTGGATGTACTCGAACAACAACTAAAAGAAAGCCGTCCGCGCCTGATTTATTCAATTCCCACGTTTCACAACCCAACCGGAATCAGCAGTTCGCAGGCTCACCGTGAGCGTCTGCTGAAATTATGCGAAACCTATTCAGTACCATTGGTAGAAGACGGGTTTGAAGAAGAAATGAAGTATTTTGGCAAGGCGGTTTTGCCCATCAAATCGATGGACAAACAGCAGGTGGTTATTTACCTCGGAACCTTTTCGAAAGTACTTTTCCCCGGAATTCGTGTTGGATGGATTGTCGCCCCCAAAGACCTGATTCCAAGCCTGGGAAGAATAAAGCAGGTTTCCGAGATATGTGGCAGC
The DNA here is from genome assembly GCA_028683385.1 of Prolixibacteraceae bacterium. Classification (GTDB taxonomy): domain Bacteria; phylum Bacteroidota; class Bacteroidia; order Bacteroidales; family Prolixibacteraceae; genus Aquipluma. The sequence continues at coordinate 254,097 of JAQUIJ010000001.1, forward strand.
CCGCTAAACCAGGCTGCGGTTTACCAATTCTGTAAACAAGGTTTCTACGAACTACACAAAAAACGACTTCACCGTGTTTACCGGAAGCGAATGCAGCTAGCCTTGCAAGCCTGCCGCGAATTTCTGCCAACCGACAAAATACAGTTTACCAAACCCGATGGTGGTTATCTGATCTGGATTACGTTATTAAATTCAGGCCTCGAAGAAGAGAAACTTATTCAGCAACTGTTGGATGACGGTGTTGCGGTTTCACCCGGAAGCAAGTTTTTTCCCGATATCCAAAATCAGGTACATTTCCGATTGTCTATCGGGCACTGCAACGAGGAGCAAATCAGGGAAGGCATTCAACGATTGGGTCTATCACTCCAAAAATTAAAAACCAATCATGATTCTACTCGACCCCAGAAACTATCCTAAACTTAAAGAACCGTTAACGAAGGTCGAAATCAATTACCTGTTCGCACAAACGGTGATCGAACAAAAAATGGATGGTGAAATATACGTCGACGATTTAGAACAGCCCTCCTCTTTCTATGTGAAACACAGCTATGGAATGGCATTGCTTTTTGGGAAAACGGATAACGAACGGTTTAACCAAAGCCTGGTGAAATACCTACTTAATGAGGAAGGGAAGCGAGTAGCAGGCGAATGGCTGCAGGTTTTTCCGGAAGACTGGAATGACCGATTGAATGAATTACTTGGCCATAAAATTCAGGAATTTTCCAAAAATATGCCCAAAACGAACCCTGAAAACAACACAAATGTGATCCGTTCAGTACGTGTTAATTTTCAATTCAATCGTGAGAAATATACGCCCGTAAAACCAAACACAGCATCTAATTTGAGACTGGTTCAAACCGATGCGAATCTGTTTAGTGAAGTTAAGGGAACGGTAGTCCCAGACAAGTTCTGGCGAAACGGGAATGAGTTTGCGAATATAGGAACCGGTTTTACACTGATGCATGAGCGAGAACCCGTTTCTACTGCATTCACCTCATTTGTTCACGAACCCAAACTCGAATTGGGCATTGAAACAATAAAGAAATTTCAGGGAAAAGGATTGGCACGATACACTTGCTCTGCATTAATCGATTATTGCCTGGAAAATAATTTCGAGCCAGTTTGGGCCTGCCGGTTGGAAAATACCGGTTCTTTCCGTCTGGCTCAAAAACTAGGATTTGAACCTGTCCGTAATCTCCCATATTACCAGTTACCTTTTAAGAACAGTCAAAAGACCGATCAGAAAGCCAATTCAAGTTGGTCAAGTTTAGTTGGACTATATTATTTCTATAAAATCTAAATTCGAAATATGGAAAACTTTATCATTTCAAACGATTGTAGCCGTTTAGATATACCCATGATTCATCAGTTTTTAAGCGAGCGCTCCTATTGGGCCAAAGGACGAAGCCTGGAAACTGTCCGGCAATCCATCGCAAATTCGCTTTGTTTTGGTGTTTACGACAATGCCGGCAAGCAAGTAGGCTTTGCCCGGGTAGCAACCGATTATGCCGTTTTTGGCTGGGTGATGGATGTATTTATTTTGGAAGATTATCGCGGCAAAGGACTCGGGAAACTCCTCATCAAAGCAGTAACAGAACATCCTGCGTTGAAGAATATCAGGAGACTTGGTCTTGGAACGTCTGATGAGCATGGATTGTACGAACAATATGGATTTTCACGAATGTCGAAACCCGAAAACCTGATGGAAATACTAAGAACCTGAAACCATTTGCCTATTTTTATCCTGAAAATTTAAAAGCCGAAAACTATGCTTAAAGACCTTATTTTGAAGAACCGCAGTTACCGCCGTTTTTACCAGTCCGAAAAGATCTCGCAGAATCAGCTTCGTGAATGGATCGATCTGGCACGCAATTCGGCCTCGGCCCGCAACGCCCAATCAATGAAATACATCTTGAGTACTGAGGAACCGCTCAATGCCAAAATCTTCGAACAACTCGCATGGGCTGGCTACCTCACGACCTGGAAAGGCCCCGAGGAAGGTGAACGACCTTCGGCTTATATCGTATTGTTGCACGATACACTACTTTCAGGAAATTACTTTTGCGACGATGGAATTGCTATGCAAAGCATCCTGCTTGGAGCTACCGAAGCTGGGTTTGGGGGTTGCATCATCCATTCGGTCAATCGCAATAAGCTTCGCGAAATTCTGAAACTTACAGAGCAATACGAAATTCTGTATGTTTTGGCTCTTGGGAAGCCTAAGGAAACTGTCGTTCTGGAAGAACTGAAAGGTGACGACATTAAATACTGGCGCGACGAAAATCAGGTTCACCATGTACCCAAACGGACGCTTGACGAAATCATTTTGGATGCGCAGTAAAAAGCACTAAATTTTGTTTGTCGGAAAATATTTGTCGATCATGGTTTCTACCTCGTTCAGCCAAATGATTCGTTGGACTAAATCGCTGGCTACAACAATCCTAAACATACGCCTGTCGAATTGTTTTACACCGCACAGATCGAAAATACAATTTCTCCAAATTGTGTCAAGAGGGTCTTTAAATATATTGTTTTCCCTGACTTCGCTTGTATTTGAAGTATTAAATACTAATCCAATATTTGCTTTAAGCAATCCGATGGGAGTACCCTCGCCATTATCTCCGGCTTCAAATCCGTAGGCAATACCAGGTCGAATAACCCGATCAATCCAACCTTTTAGTATTGCAGGTGGCTGTCCCCACCAGTTCGGATGAATTATTACAATACCGTCGCTACTGATCAAATCATCACAATGACTTTTGATTGTTTCATCAACCTTTCCATCTCTCGGTATTTCGACAGTATCAATTATTGGATTAAATCCTTCCTCGTATAAATCATGAAATACAACTGAATGCCCATTTTCAACCAATTGATGTCTGCAAGTATCTGCAATTGCATGGTTAAAGCTATTTTTGTCGGGATGCCCAAGGATAACAAGTACTTTCATTATGTGATTATTTAGTTCCACTAAAATAATTACTCATAAACAGCATTTGAAATTTGACCGCATTTGTCCAGTATGGCCAGGTATGACCGCCGGGACGCGTAATGTAGTCGTGTGGAATGTTGCGGTACAACAGTTGCTGATGTAGGTTTTTATTCACTTTGTAGAAAAAGTCTTCCGTACCACAATCAATGATAATTGCCAGCGAGTTTGGGGTCAGTAAATTTAGCAAATTAATTACAGTATTTTTCTCCCAACGCTCGGGCTGTTCGGCATAAGTTCCCAATCGTTTGGCCATGTCCCAGTTGTTCGGAAACGGACGAATATCAACACCACCGCTCATGCTTCCGGCAGCGCCAAATACATCCTGATGCCGGAAAGCGAGATACAATGCTCCATGCCCTCCCATGCTAAGCCCGGTAATTGCACGGCCTTTCCGGTCTTTAATGGTTTTGTACTTTGAGTCAATGGATTTTACTAACTCGGAGGAGACAAACGTTTCGTATTTCGAGGTCGGATCAACCGGGCTGTCCCAGTACCAACTGCTATAACCTCCATCAGGGCAAACAACAATCAGATTAAACTGATCGGCAGCTTTCTCAAAGCCTTTGGCTTTATTGATCCAATCGAGATGGTTTCCGCTGTATCCATGCAGCAAATACACAACCGGTAACTCCTTGGCAGAAGCATAATTATCAGGAGTAACTATCACTGTCTTAATATTTTTCTGCATCGAGGAACTGTAAACCTGAATGGTGTCGACAATCGCGGCCCGAGCCGGAATCCACGCCCAAACACAAAACAAAAGAGCAATTATTCGTTTCATTTTCAAGGATTATATGGTATTTATTCAAAATTTATTTCGCCTCGAAGATAGCGCCATTCGTTTTTACTTCTTTTGAATAAAACTGAATGGCGCTGTCGTTCAGTTTTGGAAAATGTTTTTTCAATAACTCGATCATTTCGGCTCCGGCCAACAGAACTGGCCCGTATCCATGAGCAGCAAAAACGTTAATTGGACGATAATAGTAAAAAGCCGGGTCGAATCCCATTCCGGTGCCCACACAAGTACCTTCAACCTGTCCTTTTTCAGTCACTTTCGATGCAACGGCATTCCAGGCCAAACAAACCATCGGGCCATAAACCTGTTCGTCGATATAGCCCCGATTGATGGCGCGGGCAATGGCGTATGTGTAAATTGCAGTAGCCGAAGTTTCGAGGTACGAATCGTTTTTGTCGATGAGCTGATGCCAGAAGCCAAATGGAGACTGGTAATTGGCTAAACCGCGAACGTGCCGTTTCAGCAAATCGAGGACCTGATCGCGACCGGCATAATCGGCTGGCAAAACCTCAAGCAATTCAACCATGGTCATTATACCCCATCCGTTGGCACGTGCCCAGTGAAACTGCGGATGTTCGGGCATTTCCTGAATCCAGCCGTGCATAAATAAACCTTTGTCGTAATTGAACATGCGTTTCGAGAATTGCAGTACTTGTTTCACAGCATCGTCGTAATATTTGGTTTGGCCGGTGTACTTGCCCATTTGAGCCAATGCCGGAACACTCATAAACAAATCGTCCAACCAAAGTGAATTGGGAAGCGGCCGGTTACGCGATAAAGTTCCGTCGTCGAAACGTTGCTGCTTATTACTGATGAAATCGATAAAATTATCGATCATTGGATTAAGATCCGCACCGACTTTAGCTTGTTCGGCCTTAATCATTGCAGCACACATGGCACCTGCATCGTCGAGCGCGTGAGGATGGTTTACTGAATACATAGCATCTCTGCCCTCCGGACTTTGCTGTTCCAATTTCAGGAATGAAGGGCGAATATTGGCTAGAAATTTCAGGCGTTTGAATGTGTAATCAGCATATTTCTGATCTCCGGTTGCATCCGAAGCGAGCAACATTCCGGCATAGGTAACACCCCATTCGTAACTGATTAACCTGAAATCGCCTTGCTTAAATTTGGTTTGTGCGTTTACTTTCGTAAAGTCCGACAATTCAGCTCCTGAACCATCTATCAATTGGGCTGGTGTTGTAGCCTCGAGGTAGTTGTAAACACGATCGAGTACCTTCGTAATTTCTACAGCAGTTGGAACGTTGTAAGGGGTTACATAATCGGGCTGCATTAAATGTAACGGCGTAGTCGCATCGTTTTGCGGTTTTGCAAGTTGGTTCTGCGAAAATGCAAAAACCGGGAACAGCACGAGAGCTGCAAGAATATTCCTGATCATAGTTATTTGGGTCTTGTTTAGTTAATTATTGACAAACCTAAGAATAAAGGATTAATTTTCTGAAGAGTAAAGTGTAAAAAAAAATATGGAGGCAAAATGAGCCTCCATATTTTTAATTCTAATTATCCGGAATATTAATATCCTGGATTTTGCATAGCCGTTTTTTCATCCGCAGTTAGAGGATGTCCATCTTTATAGATTCCATCAAGGAATGTTTGCGGAATCGGTCTAAGATTGTGATAATCCTGAATGTTTGCTTTGGCTTCTTTATTGTAAACTCTAACTCTTGGAACCAATGTTTTAGTTCGGCTTAGATCTTCCCAACGTAGCCATTCACCACAAAGTTCCCTGGTACGCTCATCCAATATCAGACACAACATTTTGTCATATTCACTTGAATACCCCAATTTGGCAATTACTGCTTCATCTTCTACCGGCAAGGCTGATGTGCTTGCAATAGTCAAATCGGTAGCCGCTGTTGTTACCGGAATGTTATTAGACTCATAATATGAATTTTCAGTCATAAAAGAATTGTCTTTCAGAGGTTGAACAAATGTAGAAGTAGGATAAGACGCAGCACCATCAGTATAGTATGAGCGGTCTTCACCATCTTTATAAGTGGCGCGGTTACGAACTGCATTAATGTAAGGTAAAGCATCTGCATAAGAACCTGCACCTGCTTTGGCTAAACGTATTTTTGCTTCAGCAGCCATTAGGTAGGTCTCGGCAGAACGTGCTAAAATTTCGTCGCGCATACCTCTGTTGTCATTGATCGCAGTCCTGTCAGATTCAAAATGCTTGGATAACGATGGGAACCTTGGGTTTGCCTCTAATCCCAGACCGTCTGTAGCATGTGCTACATATACTTGTGGAATTGTTTTATTGGTCTTACTGTATAAAATATTAGGATCATTATTATTAATTGTTTTGGCGAAACGAGTATCGTTAGCTGAGTTAATAATATACAGAATTCCCAGATCTACTCCTGCAGTATATGTAATACCACCAGAAACACCACCGGCGTTTACCCTATGTTTTGTCCTGAATACTTTCCAGAATCGGGAATCATTGACATGGTTAAACACATCATAAGTGAAATAAGTAGGTGCCAAGCGGCTGTATGGGCGCATCCCGGTAAGATCACGTTTCATCATTGGCAGGTCATCATAACGAGCTGTAAAGAATATATGACTATTGTTATTGGTTTCAAGTACGGATTCACGACTGAATGAGGCTGATAAAATTAACTCTGGCAATGATTCATTTGCTCCATCCGGCTTAGTATAATCCCAAAGCGCCTGATAATTATTAGCGAGCGGGTGATTCGCAATCACTTCATCAGATAAACTCACAACTTTTTGCAGGTCAGCGGTCTTTGTATCCGAGTTCCACGAGTCATTAATTTCACTGGCACGTGTTAAATAGGCTTTTGCCAGAAAATGGGCAGCTGCATCCTTACTTATTCTGTTAGGACCTTGTCCTGAATTGGCCAACAAGTTATAGGCCTGGGTAAAATCATCGATTACCTGTGTCAGCACTTCTTTTGCTGTTGCACGTGTAAACTCTAATTCAACGGTAGTACTTGGAACCAATTTTAAAGGAACGCCACCATATTGTCGAACTAATTTTAAGTAACTAAAGGCACGCAGAAAATATCCTTCGCCAAGTGCAGTCTTTTTGATAGCATCTTTTGTAGATTCAATATTGGTTGCCGATTCTATTAACTGATTGGCCAGTCCAATACCAATATAGGCATTATCCCAGGGTTCTTGTGCTGTAGTTCTGATAGTAGTAATAATGGAATTAAACCGGCTGTCATAATTATTCCATTGACTATTGGTATCGTCACCACCAACATGAAACTCATCAGTCCCATAATTCGTGGTTCCAAATTGATATTCTGAAGCAAATGGAGATGCAAAAATCTTATAATAAGCCCCAACAGCTAATTGCTGAATACCCTCTTCGGTATTGTAATATGAAAAGTCCCTTTCTGTTTCCAAAACTTCATTAAGAAAGCTATTCCTATTACAAGAAGTTGCACCAACTATCAGTGCAATAAGCGCTAACAGACGTGTATATGTTTTTATATGTTTTTTCATAAATTTCATTTTTTTGAATTTAACATTTATTAGAATTGTACACTAAGACCCATTACAAAACCTCTGTTCGAAGCATGATAGCTTAGATCTGTATCAATCCACGAAACTTTGTTGAAAACAAAACCAGGGTTAGATGCCTGAACATAAAACCGTAATTTGGAAACTCCAAGTTTGCTGGTAACTTGATCAGGTAAATTATAACCCAAAGAAATATTTCGAATCTTTAAAAAAGCGCTTTGTTTATAACCCAGTGATCCATAATACTGATCACCATATCCGGCTGAATAGATTGGTTTTTGATATTCAGAGTTCGTATTCTTATCAGTCCAATAATTCACAGCTCTTTGTTGATATCGTCCAACCAAGCCCTCACCTCCAGCATCGTAGTAATATCCCATACGGCCGTATAAAAATACGGATAACTCAAAGCTCTTGTAGTTAAATGTATTTGTTAAGCCCAAAATATATTTTGGAATTTTACTGCCAATGATAACCCGGTCGTTGTTTGCATCAATCTTATAATCACCATTTTGATCCACCGGTCTCACATTTCCTGCTTTAAAAGTATGGCCATTGGCATTGAATTTGGCCATTTCCGAAGCATCAGATTCCTGCCAGATTCCGGCAGCTTCGTAGCCATAAATTACACTTTGAGACTTGCCAATAAACCAAGTGTTATTCAAATCGTCCTCTTTACCGTTAGCTAAAGAAACAATTTTATTATCCTGATATGAAGCATTTAAACTTGTTGACCATTCAAAGTCATGGGTTTTTATATTTACTGAATTTAAAGTCAAATCAACACCTTGCGATTTAGTTTCTCCAATGTTGGCATATGAATCGGCAAAACCGGTAACCGAAGGAATTGATTTTTTAAGCAATAAATCGGTGGTATGGGAAGTGTAACCATCTAAACTTCCGTAAATTCTTGATTTTAAGATAGAGTAATCAATCCCGACATTGTACTGCGTGGTTCTTTCCCATCCCAAATCCTGATTGGCTAGCGTTGAAACATTCATTTGACCAGCAGTGGAGGTGCTTCCAAATGGATAATACAATGCATCTAACTTTCCTTTAGTAGAATAAGGATCAATGGCCGCATTACCGGTAATCCCAACCCCTAGACGTAATTTTAATTGATTTACCCAGTTTACATTGGCCATAAAACTTTCCTGATCCATGCGCCATCCGAGTGCAGCACTTGGGAAAAATGACCATTTATGACCAGCGGCTAATTGAGATGCCCCGTCATAACGTCCTGAAACAGTAACCAGATATTTATTAGAGAAACTATAATTTAAACGCGCCATATATGACAATAACGCCTGTTTTGTAATTCCGGAACTCCAGCTTTTAAGCGAACTAACAGCGCCCATAGCATTCCATTTTTGGCTTGAAAATGGCACATTATCTGCTGTCATTAAACTAGATTCTGTTTCGAATTGCGTTTGACTCTGAAGTAAAGTCAAACCAAAATTATGTTTTTCAATGGTCCTGTCATAATACAGCAAGTTGTCAAGCGTATAAGATACACGTTGCCTTTTTTCTAATGAAGCATATGAGGAACCGCTTCTGATTACAGATTTGCCATCGGTATAAATACCATCACGCCAAGTTTCGATATCCGGGCCAAAATTGGTGCGGAATTTTAATCCTTTCAGTACAGGTATTAAGCTACCCAAATCCAGTTGGCTATACAAACTTGCAAAAGCACGCAAGGAAACACGTTGATCCTGTGAATATTTATCTTCATCAATAATTGTCTTGATGGCAATATCGCCCCCGGGATAATCTATCCGGTTGCCATCAGCATCATACGGCTGTGTATAGGTAAAAATACCATAGGCACTTTGGTACAATCCTGTTTGAGCAGACACTCCAACATTACCTGAAGTAGATTGTCCGTATTCCTGAATACTATAGGAACTGTTCAGGTTTCCACCAAATGAGAACCATTTTAAAGGTGTAATATCTACGCTTACATTGGCATTATAACGTTTATAGCCTTGTCCCTTTACAACCCCCTTACTATCGGTATATCCAAAAGAGCCATAAGCTTTCATTTTGTCAGTACCGCCACTTGCACTCAACGTATTTTGTGTGGTAACACCCGTGCGGGTTACATAATCAGTCCAATTTGTAGTGGTTAATTGCGATCCATCCCAGGTACCACTTGCCCAGCCTTTGAGTATATTGTTCCAGGCAGTGTTATCACCAGTAAAAATTTTAGCATCATTTGCCTGTGTAGGTTGATCACCTCTGGCATAAGTGGTTGGATATGCATAGTATTCTGCCCAACGACGATATTCAACATAGTCGCCAGCGCTAAACAAAGGCGAAAATTCATGTATCTTCTCAGTAGCCACTGAAGTATCAAAATTCAGGGTAAATTTTCCGGCTTTCCCTTTTTTGGTGGTAATAAGAACAACACCATTGGTTCCTCGCGAACCATAAATGGCTGTGGCCGATGCATCTTTTAAAATATCAATAGACTCAATGTCGTTAGGGTTTAGATTATCAATACCGCCAAGTACAACTTTGTTTGATGAAACGCCGGCGGCTTCAACAGTCCCGGTTACCAAAGGAATACCATCAACAACATAAAGCGGAGTATTTGAAGCAGTGAGCGAGCGTACACCACGAATAGTGATATCGCCAACTGTACCAGGACGTTCATTCGAAGTGATGTCAACACCGGCAGCCTTTCCTTGCATGGCCTGAATAGCATTGGATACCGGACGCGATTTGAGTTCTTCTGAACCCACCTTTACTGAAGCACCCGTAACATCCGATTTCTTCTGTACACCATAACCAACGGCCACAACTTCTTCAATTCCAATTGTCTCATCTTCTAAAGAAACATTGATAGAAGTTTTACCTTCAACTGAAATTTCCTGCATTTTCATCCCAACAAACGAAAATTGTAATATCCCTTTTTCAGGAATATTTGAAAGTGAAAATTTACCATCCATATCGGTAATAGTACCATTGGTTGTACCTTTTACAACAACAGATACTCCGGGAAGTGGACCTCCCGACTGATCGGTAACTTTACCCGACACCGACTTTGCTTTCTGATCTATACTTGAACCTGCCAACAAAGGCGACAAAACAATTTGCCGATCTTTAACAAGAAAGTTAATGTTTTTATCTGCAAACAGCTGCGAAAGTACATCCTGAACTTTTTCATTTTTTGCTTCGATGCTTACAGTGCTGTTTACATCAATAAGGTCGTTGTTATAGAGGAAATAGAAATTGCTATTATCCTCAATCTCCCTCAAGACCTCTTTAATAGTCACATTCGACATCTTGAGGTTTATCAGCGTCTTTTGCGAATACGATTTAATAGCAAAAGCCTGAGTCATTAACAGAAGGCTTAGAATAACTGTTAGCTTCATAACAATTAGAATTTTTCTCCAAGAACGATGAATACCATCATCCCAAAGGAGGTGATTACATTTTTTTTTCATACGTTTGAATGACTTTTTGATTTAATAAATTAAAAATTTAACCGTGTTCAGACGGTTATTAAACTTCAGGGCAGTTGGGGAACTGCCCTGATTTTTTGAGACTATTTTCAAATCATAGGCTTCATTTTATTTTTTTTTATTTGATCTTCACATTAGGGTTCTTCCAAATTTTTATTTCTTGTTTCGAAAAATTCTGGTTGTCTAAAATTTTTCGTTTGCTACTAGAGTAGGCGATTGGAGTTGTCAACGTCAGCAATTCCATCACCTGATCAAGACTTTCGCTGGTAAATTTGCCTGTAAACCTATGGTTTGCTATAGATTGATCGTTTATTTGAATATCGGCATTGAACCACCTGCCAAGTTTGGCTGCAACTTCATAGAATGGCGTTTCATTAAAAATAAGTACACCATCTCTCCATGCGATAACGTCTTGCACCCTAACGGTTTCAGCTTGATAAGTTTTATTTCTTGTGTCGTAATTCAACTGAGCCCCCGGATCAAGAAACATCACCTCATCAGACTTTGCGCGATCAGTGATTTTCACTTTGCCTTCTGCAAGAGTTGTCGAGAATTTTAGATCGCCTGAATAGGCAGAAACATTAAATTCAGTTCCAACAGCTTCAACTTCCATACTAGTTGTACTTACGATAAATGGCTTTTTTTTATTTTTATATACTTTAAAAATAGCTTCCCCATCAAGGGCTATGCGACGTTCGTTTCCGACAAATGCTGATGGGAACTTCAAACTACTGGCAGCGTTCAGCCATACTTCTGTACTATCCGGAAGGAAGAGATGCGTTTTAGTTCCGGGTTGGGTCACAATTTCCTGAGTGACCATTAAAACTTTCAATTCTTTCCTGAGTTCATTTTGCTGTAGATAATACCAAATACCACCCAATAACACTGGGATAAAAAGTACGGCAGCTATGCGTTGCATCCAAACCGATACGGCAAATGCCTTTCTATTTCTATATTTTCTCAGTACTTGCTGTTTTCCCTCCTGAAGATCAAACTGGTTCAATAAATTAAGATCAGCGGTCATGCTGTCAATCTTCCTTAATCGCTGAAATACTTTATTGTTTTCGGGACTTTTAAGCCATTCAATAGACAACTGTTTTTGCTCTTCATTGGCTTCGCCATGAAAGTAGTCCATCAAGAAATCAGGTATGTGATCGTGTGTTTCCATATATTTTATTCGTGTATATGACGGCAAAGCATTACCTCACCCTAAATAAATCTTTAAGAAAATATTAAAAATTGTATCTGATCATAAAAAGCAGCAAGAAAAGGTAGTCGCCTAAATCTTTTCGAAGTATGGTAAGTGCCTTACTAATACGGTATTCAACCGTTTTAACCGAGACATTTTCCTGATTAGCGATTTGCTGATAGCTTAAACCTTCAAAGCGATTAATCGTGAATGTTTCACGAATTCCGTTGGGTAAACGCTGAATTGCCCGTTCAATCTGTAAGGTTAGTTCGCTGTCGAGCAATGGATATTCGTGCAAATCTTCTTCGGTTATCATTTTAAGCCTGAATTGTTCGTGGTTGATTTTAACCTTCTTGTGGGCCAGATTATCGAGACAGCGATTGTGGACTGAACGAATAAAATAGGATTTGACACTGGTTTCAATAGAAATTGTTGCACGGTTCTCTAAAATCCGAACGAAAAAATCCTGTACGAGGTCTTCGGCTTCAGAGTTTGATTTTAGTATCCGGTAAGCATATACACAAAGTCCTTGATAATATTTATCAAAGAAATAATCGAAACTAACCTGATTACCTCCCTGAAAATCAAGAAATAACTTCTTTTCTTTAATTGTATTATCCTGATTTGAATAAGACATAAACTTTGGGATTCTATATATGCCCAACAAAATAAGACATTTTTTAGAATAAATGTAGTTTTTACAATTATCAAAAAAGTATAGAAAACGACTTTAATAAATATAACGAGAAGTAAAAAGCATGATCATTAAAAAGAAATGCAGGAAGTCAACTTAATAGTTGTACCTTCCACTTTCACTTACAGGAAGGTATTTCACCTATGTGTTTTTCAGCTGAAGCAAGTTTTGCAGGAGGAGTTATCATCACTGCTATTGGTGTGGCAACTGTTACTAAAGTTCACAAATCTTCGCAGCTCATATTTGCGAGTATTCCACTGTTTTTTGGATTGCAACAATTTACTGAAGGGGTTTTATGGGTCACATTGCCAAATCCCGACTATGTTAGTATTCAGAAATTCAGTACTTATTTGTTTTTAATCATGGCCGAAGTCCTTTGGCCAATAATGATTCCGCTTTCGGTTCTTTTCATGGAAAAAAATCAGAAAAAGAAAAAAATACTGTGGCTTTTCCTTGTGTTGGGTATTTGTCTGTCGGCCTATTATGCGACATGCCTGATGCTTTTCAACGTCAATCCTGAAATTATGGAATATCACATTCAGTATCATACAGGGTTCCCGAAATCGCTGGCACTCGCTACTTTTGCAATTTATTTAGCCGTTACAATCACTCCTCTTTTTGTTTCGAGTATCCAAAAAACACACATGCTTGGAGTTCTTATGTTTTTGTCGTGTGCCGTAACTGCCATCTTTTTCACTCAATACCTAACTTCAGTTTGGTGCTTCTTTGCTGCGATAATTAGTGTAGTTATTTTCTGGATACTGCGCGATTCGAAAAGAAAGTTCAATTTCGATAAATTAGTTGAGCTGAAAAATAAGCTCATTCGAAGTGATTCATAAAAAGAAGGGCTGCCTTTCTGAATTTCTTCTGGGCAACCCTTCACTTCAAAGAGAGAAAAAACTAATTTACAGTATGCTATCCTTTCATTTTCATATTGTGTCTCATTCCTTCACCACCCCTCATGTGACCTTTTGCAGCATCGAATTTCAGCCTTTGTTCTTCGGTAAGTTGCGCGCGCATGTCCAAACGGTTTTTGGTTTTTATTTTGGCCATTTCAACTTTTAAGCTGCCAATCTTTTCAATGTTTTTGTTGATAGCTGCCAAGTCGGGTTTCTCAGCGCTCATCAATGTTTTCTGATGTGCTTCAGCTTCTCCCAGTTCATTCTGAATGGGCTGCAACTGTTTTTGCATAGCCAGACGGCTTTGTTTAAAAGCCTCCTTTTGAGCATCAGTAAGTTCGAGTGCGGCTAGTGGCCCGCCATTGCGATGTTCCATACGCATTTCGTGTTTAGGAGCCTGAGAAGCTCTTCCCTGTCCGTTTTCTTTTGGCTGAGCCATTGCAACAGTTGTCAATCCTAGTAACACTGCAATCGTTAAAATTTTTGTTTTCATAATCTTCTTTTTTTAATTTTCTATTTCTGATTCATTGAAATTTACCTGTTAGAATGATCGAGTTGAAAAAGGTTAATTCAGAAAACGGACTTTAAGATAACTTTAACATTTGGAGACAAAAAAATCCCAGGCGGATAACCTGGGATTCGAAATTATTAACCGATAAAACCATTGTTATCGGCGCAAGGTTTTTTGTGAATCTTTTGATCAGATTTTGTAAAGATTTACTTTTTTATGCTTCGACGGACTCTCCTTGAAATCTGAAAAGTAATGACTTAGCAGCTCATATAAATCAGGATCGTACTTTTTTAACTCTTCCCGCGTGTTTAACTGATTGTGCTTCCCGTCGGCTTTGGGAGCTTCGGCATTCACATTAAACCAATCCTGAACGCCTTCGGCCCAATATTCAGCAATATCAGTTTTTGCATAGGTATTGGCATATTTTCCCTTTGCCACCGCCTGGTTCAGTAATTTTTCGAGTTTTGCATTGAAAGTTGTATCCACCTGAACAATCCCGATCAAATGAATGGAATGAGCAAATTCGTGGATCAGAATGTCTTCGGCATGGTATTTATCAATTTGGTAGGCCAGCAGGTTTTCTTCAGCACACGAAGTCAGCGGAAGTTCCAGATCACCACCCAGTCCACGCGCACGTAAATCCCAGTTCAGGGTAGTATCTGCAGCCAAATGGGCATGTTCAGGAACGTCGGTGGTTCCTTCGTAGCGCGCCATTACTGTAACCCGAGTATGCTTTTTGACCATTGCATCGAGTACCGGTTTTGGAAGATCGCCAGTCATAAACTTAAGTATGCGCCAGGCCTGAACCATTGCAGAATCGGGAACTCGCCATGATGCGGTAATGGCAATCCCATTGGCATCCATGTATTTTTTGTAAAACTTGTCGAGGTGCATCGACTCAGGAACACGTGTAATTACCGGAGGTTTTTCAACTGATGTTGTTTTGTCCTTTTGCGCATGAGTGGCAAAAGCGAACAAGGTTAAAATCAATATAGTAATTGTTTTTAGTGCAAGTATTTTTCTCATCTTTATTTTATTTTTACCACATAGGCACATAGCACACAATAGAAAAAGGAATATAAAAACTATGTGATCTATGTGGTTCTTTTTATTATTTCGCTGTTTTGTTCCAATCGGGAGTTGCCTGATTGTAAAAAGTTTTCACAAAGAAATCGCGGCGTTTCTGCTCGCCATAAGTACCGCCAAGCGTATGATTTGTTCCCGGAAGCACAACCAGCTCGAAATCTTTTTTGGCATTGATTAGCGCATTAACAACCTGTATGGTCGAAGCCGGATCAACATTGTCGTCCATCTCACCTACAATCAGCAATAATTTACCCTGAAGTTTCGGGGCATTTACCACATTCGAACACTCAGCATATTCGGGGCCAATCGGGAAACCCATCCACTGTTCATTCCACCAGATTTTATCCATGCGGTTGTCGTGGCATCCGCAAGACGACGAACCGGCTTTATAAAATTCAGGATGAAACAACAAACCTGCCAGCGTGCTTTGTCCTCCGGCGGATCCGCCAAACAAGCCAACCCGCGTGGTATCCATGTAGCTGTATTTTTCGGCAGCGGCTTTCATCCACAAAATTCGGTCCGGAAACCCGGCATCTTTCAGGTTTTTGTAGCACACATCCTGAAATACTTTTCCACGATTCGAAGTTCCCATTCCGTCCATCTGAACAACGATAAAGCCCAGCTCTGCTAGTCCCGACCATGCATAACTGCACGGCTTGAAGCTTTTCTGTGTAAACGAGCTGTGTGGCCCGGCATAGATGTATTCGATAATCGGGTATTTCTTGTTCGGATCGAAATTCGTTGGACGATAGATATTTCCCCAAATATCGGTTTTCCCATCACGGGCTTTGGCCACAAAGGGTTCAGGAGCAATCCAGCCTTTTGCCAAAACATCCGAAACATCGGCTTTCTCCAGTTCCATGATCACCTTACCATCAGAAGTCCGCCGTAAAACAGTTACCGGCGGCGCTTGCACTGTTGAATAAGTATCGGCGAAATAAGCGTAGTCAGCCGAGAAAGTAGCCTGATGCTCCATTTTTTCAGGAGTAAGATCGACCAAACCACTTCCATCGAAATTAATTTTGCAGTAGTGAATGTAATATGGATCTTCGTCAGCATTTCGGCCTGAAGCCTTGAAAATAATGGTGTTTGTCTTTTCGTCAACCTTCACCACTTCACGAACGACCCAGTTTCCGGAGGTAATCTGGTTCTTCACTTTCCCCGTTTTGGCATCGTACAAATAGAGATGGTTCCAACCATCGCGTTCCGATGCCCAAATGATTTCTCCGCGTTTGTCCATGTCGTGGCGGAAATATTTTCCACTGTAATCGATGAATGTTTTACTTCGCTCATCAATAATAACCCGCACAGTTCCTGAAGTTCCGTCCACCTCAACCACCTGGAAAACCTGATGACCACGTTGGTTGAAATCGAACGTAAAAGCTGAGCTGTTTTCATTCCATTTCGGAATTGAAAGTTCGTACTGGTTTTCAAACGCCTGCGCATCTACAGGAATTTGCTTTAGTGTTTCAATATTGAAAAGCGATGGACGCTTGATGGGCAGCGCATCGCCGGGTTTCAGGTAATTACGCTTTTGCAGAATTGGCTGCAACTGCGTTTTGGGCGACGACTCGACGAAGTATATGAAATGATCTTCGTTTTTGCGCACCTTATTTACAGCCAACTTTTTCGAGTCGGGCGACCAACTGAAATACGACGAATAAAAGTCACCAGCAGATCCGTCGAAGCTCAACTGAACCTCTTTGCCGTCCTTTTTATTCCGGATGTAAACATTGTAATTTTTTACGAAAGCCACCCAAGCACTATCCGGCGAAGTAACTGGCTTGTTACCCAACTCATCAAAACCTTGGTTCCAATATGGCCGGGATTCTTCTGTTTTAGCTACCGAATCCTTCACCAAAGCATAATTTTTCAGGTTGCAGGTGAAATACTTTTTGTCGAACAAAAATTGAAATTTGTTTGCTTTCAGATCAAACTTCAGTTTCTGAAACTGAGCTGACTTTGTAGTTGTTTTCACTCCCGGCTGTTTGTTCAGTTGCTCTACCAGTTTGGGCACATCGAAAGCCGGTTTGCGAGTTGCCTTTGCTGCATCAACCATTGTGTAGGTCATTCCTTCACGGGTTTTCACCGAATACCAGAAAACCGAAGTGGAATCGATCCAATTGACCGAATTCACCTGGTTATAGACCAGATCATTCAGTTTCATAATAGAATCAGCCCGCTGGTAATCGGCCGGAGTAACCTGCGCCGGAGCTTTAAATGTTGCGCCCAGTGCAAAAACTAACGCAATCAAAAAAAATGGATTTCGTTTTAACATGGTTTATTATTTGGTTTCTAAAATTCTATTTGTTTGTCGAACCTAGTCTGAACACACTTCAATATGCCAAATTACTTAAACCCTTGGGGCTTTGCCCCAAAACCCCAATTCCTTTTTTGTCTTGACACAAAAAAGGAATCAAAAAAGGTCAAGGCTTAGCCCGCTTCTCACGAAAAACTTGCGCTCGACGGCTAAAATCTTTTAAACTCGCCTGTGGCTCAAACAGAAAAGATTTTTTAACACCGTCTTCTCTTGTTTTTCGGCTCACCGGCCTAGGCCATTGGCGCTTCAATCAGCATTGGTGATTAAATCGGTATTCAAGTTATTTCAGCGTCACATCCAGATAAACCGAATAACGCCCGTACGATTCGTAGAATGGTTTGTAAATCACACCGTCGATGTTAAATTCTAACTTCTCCGGATCACCGGTTATCGATTTACTAATGTCTTTTAAATTCAATGTTACCTTCCGCCATTCTTTCAGAGGCTCCGTTTCGTGCGCTGCCAATAAAATCGGGCCATAAAATAAACTGGCTACATTCTGCTGATCCATAACCGGCTCCAGATAAAAATGGAACGGCATACGCAACTCCACTTTATCGCCATCTTTCCATTTTCGGCTAATCGTCAGATAATTTCCGGCCTCGGCCTTAACTACTTCCTCCTTGCCATTGATCTTCACAAAAAATCCCTTGGTTGCCCAATGCGGTACCCGAATATAAAGGTCAAATTCTCCTTTCCCATTAATAGTCAACATGGTATAATCTTCCTTAGGGAAAGCAGTTGTTTGGGTTACCGTTATTTTCTTTTCGGTCCACTTTAATGTTGAAGGTACGAACAGATTCACATACAGAGCCTTGTTATCAGCACTTTTAAAATAAATGGAATTCTGAAGTTTAGTGCTGCTTTCGAGCGCCGTACCGTTACAGCAGGTAAAACCGCTCATATCGTCGTTGCTAAACTGTTTTGCCGAACCAGCATTCAATGGAACGTGATAGGTATTTGCAGGACTATCTTCTGCAACAGACGCGAGAATGTGGTTGTAAAGGCCGCGCTCGTAATAGTCCATCAACTCGCCACGCTGTTCGAAAAGGAAAAGATCACGGCTTAATTTGAGCATATTATAGGTTGCACAGGTTTCATTCTGGCCGCCAACCGAGAAACCATTCTCGTAAATCGTGGCAGGTTGAGCGATGAAACATTCAGCATTATTTGGATTACGTGCTCCTGCAACACCACCGATACTGTACATGTAATCGTTGGTGGTCATGTTCCAGAAATTATCGGCGATATGAAAATATTCAGGAGCATCCGAGTCGCGGTAAATTTCCAGCGCCCCCACTATCTGAGGAATATGCTGATTGGCGTGTAATCCACGGAACAAATCAACATTCTTGGCCAGCCCGCTTGAATGTTCGGCGTCGCCATAAAACACCTTGATGTTATCGAATAAACGTGCAACTTCCATGTAACGCGGCTCATTGGTCAGGCGCGACAAGCGTGCCATCGCTTCGTTCATTCCGCCAAATTCTCCGGCAATGTATTTGTTCCACATGCTGATTAAAGTTGGAGTTGGTACCTTGCTCAATCGCGCATATACCCAGTCGCCCATGCCTTTCACAATTTCCAGCGCTTTTTTATTCCCGCTCACCTCGTAAATATCCATCAGTCCGGCAAGGATTTTATGCAAAGTGTAGTACGGAGCCCAGATTTTGGTTTTATCGCCTCCGTAGCTCGCTCCTTTCTCCAACATGATAAACTGATCGGGCGGATAGGCACTGATAAATCCTTTGCCCCAGTTCCAGTAATCGGTACGAATACCACCTTCGCATAAATCCGAATCATAATTTGCTTTTCCTGAACCCACTGGCACTGCCGTAGGATCGGCAACAGCTTCGCCTACTGAAGTTTTCGGCTGTCCTGAAAGTTGGGACAATTGATACAAAGTGTTCACCATGTAATCCATCTTAGCAGCAAAGTTGGCCTGAAGTGTGGCGTCATATCCGGTACTGGCATACGCCTGGGCAATAGCGCTCAGGTAATGTCCGGTGGCATGACCACGCAATTTCGTTTCCTGACTGTCCCATACGCCAAGCGGTTTGGCTCCTTTCGGTTGTTCTTGACCAAAAGCATTACGAAACATATAAAGGAAATCGTCGGGATTTGACTTGGCTAATCCTGTAATGAATTTATCGCGGTTTTCGATGAATTTTGTGTCATGATGATGAATGTCGGCGTCCAAACTAACCTGATCGAGTTTGAAAAATTCGAGCGTGCGGTTAGGTGTTGCTGCGGTTTTTGCAGCTTTAACTACCACTGTTGCTTTAGGCTGAAGATTTGTTCCTGAAACTTTTCCGGTCAACATATAAGTTCCGGCAGTAAGTACCTGACTGTTGTCTTTTGGTGCCGGCCAGATTACCCGCACTTCAGGTCCCTCAATATCATTGTCGTAAATACCCTTTACAAAACGTGGCAAACGTGGAAGTACTCCTACTTCGGTTTCTACCTGAACATCCGGCACATTTTTTAGGTAAGCATTGTACAACTGAGGCGTTGTTGCCGGAAACTTTTCAAGTTCACCTTCCGATTCTTCGTTGGTTCTCACCGTTGATTCGCCTTCGCTCAACGCATTACCATAAATCCGGGCAATCTGCTTGTCGTTCAGTGCAACCCGATAGATGCGGAAATCATGCAGTTTGGCGTTTAAACCGGTATATTCAGCATTCAACGATCGTCCGATATAGAGTTTATTGGCTTCGCCTGAATTATTTTTGAAGAGCTGTCGCAGTTCAACCTCAGCGTTTTTCGTTTCAGCAACAAGCGCTCCATTTACAAAGGTGCTGAGCGTTTTATACGGTACGTTGATCACCACCGCTACATGCACCCATTTGTAAACAGGCAATGCCGCTGAGGCTGCTGTATAATTCTTGGCATTCGTCAGGATTTGAGCCTGAAATTCCACCTTGCCATTTGTCCCAACCGGGGAGGCAAAGAAATGCGACTTGCTGTCTTTTCCAAAATCGAAAAACAACTGCCCGGTTTTTGCAAAACGCAGGTAAATCCATCCGGTAATACTAAGGGTTTGTTCGCCCGTCACCGATTCAGCAGGAAGCGAAACATAGGTGTCGCTGCTACCGTTTAACGAAAGTACATTCCCGAAGAGCTCGTCTTTCACAAATTTGAAATCAGTTCCCTGAATGCTGCCATGCAAGTTATTTCGGGACCAATCTTTTGCATCGTCCTTAAAAGTATAGCGAGCAATTAAACCCGTTTCGCCAATTCCATCCAGAATTTGATCGCCGTTTTGTGCAATTGTGTTGGTGGTCCCCAAAGCAAAAAAAATTAGTAAAAATCCAATGATCAGTTTATATAATTTCATAGTATATCTATTATTTTTTCAATAGTATGATTTAAAGCTTCATTTACTTAGTAGCCACAGACAAACGCTTGGTGAATTTGCGACTAATTTTTTATGCATTTAAGTCAGAGCAATTTCATATTTACAGCGGTCGTTCCCACGGTGAATTGACGAAATCACTTTGGCTTTCACCGGATGACCAGCAACTGTTGAGAACATTTTTTCAGCAAAACCTTCAGAACAAAAGCAAAGAATGTACGAGCGAACGCCCTTTTCTTTATTTACCATCGGGCAAACACAGTACGACTTATTTTCGTCGGCAACAATTACGCCCGATTCTTTATTGTAATCCACTTTCCAGCCCCATTCTCCTGAAATGTAAGTATTAAACTTTTCGATATCACCAACATAAGGGGCAAGTACCTTATCCATTTCCAGAAAATTGTAGTGTGCCATCGCACAGGGTTTCATGATCTTGCGGCACTCTTCATCGCTGGCATTTTCATCAATATTCAGGAGCAAAGTCGAAATCCAGTCCTGCATAAACTTCCGGTTTTTGTCATCTGATTCTGCGGCATTTGTGCTTCCTGAAGGATTAGAACCATGAACGGCCAGCGAAGTAAATCCGCAAAAACAAGCGCCAGACAAACATGCCGTCTTGAAAAAATCTTTACGAGTAATGGTCATATTAAAATTATTTTTACTGAAGTAGTGATTTCGAGCCTCTCAGTCAGTTACTTCGGATATTAAAACAATCAACCCGGCAAATGCACTCACATCACTTTCCACTCCAAAATACCTCCGGAATTATCTTTCTGCAACTTGGCTTTAATTCTCAAAGCAGACGTTCTCACCGGTTTAAATTTCACAGTGTTGTATTTATCCAACTCTACTCCATAAGTATCCGTTGTTTCAACTGGTTTCCATGCCTTGTTTTTATCCTGATAAAGCAATTGCCAGTTTTCGGGAACACGGTAGTTTCCGTCGTAATGATCCATATTCAACCAGTAAACCGACGATTCGGAAAGAGTAACCGGCTCTTTAAACTGGTAATCAACTGTTTCTTCAGAACCTTCTTTTTGCCACCAGTAGAAATATGATTTGTCGGTGTCACCCGAGTTTTTGGGATCGAACCCGTCGTTGAGTCCCGGAGCCCAGTCGGTTGATGCCATTACTTGGGCCGAATCGGCAGGCGAAACTTCAGGTTTTACAATGGCTGTAGCTTCCTGATCGGGCATCCAGACGAGCATATTTGCAGTGCCACGGTTGTTCCATGCATAATACGGAATGGCTTTGAGGTCTGCAGGTTCAATAGTTTTAGAATCTCCATTCTTACTTACTATGCTCCCTTTCATAAAAAGAGTCACCACTCCACCCAATAAGTTTTCCTCAAATTGATTTTGAACAGTGGCATCCGGAGAAACAAAATTGTCGAACATTCGTCCGTTATTGTTGTCTTTGTCCTCGAAACAATATACAATTGGCCCTCGTTGGTAGGCCAGTTTCCCCTGATCATTTGTAACCTTATCGTTCGCTTTAATTTTGCGAACCGGCATCGGGAAGTCGATTTCAACCTCATCGCCTCGTTTCCAGTCATTTCGTATAATGGCATAGCCATTCACCACTTCAGGAGATTTTTCACTTCCATTAACACGGATTGTGTATTTATCGGTTACCTGATCGGCAAATTGATACAGATCGGAAGGAACAGCCTGATTCTGTGCCCATCCGGGGATACGGATTTTAAGGCCAAAGCGGTCTTTACCAGGTTTGTCGATCGAAATTACCACTTTCCCTTCCCAGGGGTATCGGGTTTGCTGGCTGATTGCAACAGTATCCTTTCCAACAGCAATCGAGGCTTTTCCGCCAGCAAACAGATTCACGTAAATGTTGTGTTCGTCGGTTGTGTAAACGTAACCAGGTACTGAAGCCATGAAACGGGTAATGTTTCCGGGGCAACAGGCGCATCCGAACCAAGGCGCGCGGTCGTGGTTGTGAACTGATTCGAGTGGATTATCGTAAAAAAATTTATCACCGTTCAACGAAACTCCTGAAATTACGCCGTTGTACAAAGAGCGTTCGAGCACATCGTAAAACTTCGAATTTCCATCGTTCAGGAATAAGCGGTAGTTCCAGTAAACATTCGAAATAGCAGCGCAGGTTTCGCAATAGTCCGTCATATTGGGCAGTTCGTAATTCGGGCCAAAACCTTCGCCCTGCGCACGCTGACCAATACCACCGGTGATGTATAATTTTTTCGAAACCACATTTTCCCAAACGCGTTTGGTTGCTTCCATTAATGCTGAATCTTTCATCAACGAAGCCACATCGGTTACTCCGGAATACAAGTATCCGAGGCGAACAGCATGGCCAACAGCTTCATCCTGATCAACAATCGGTTTGTGATCCTGACTGTATTCACTCAATTTGTGGCCATCGGTTCCTTTGCCTGTTTCGTCGATAAAGAACCGTGCCAGCTTTAGGTATTTCTCTTCGTGAGTAACACGATAAAGTTTCACTAAAGCCATTTCAATAATCGGATGCCCGGAGGGAACTTTTTTCTGTCCTTCGCCAGGCCCAAAAACCTGATTCACCAAATCTGCATTTTTAATGGCAATATCAAGCAAAGTACGTTTTCCGGTTGCCTGATAATGTGCAACAGCAGCTTCGTAAAGGTGTCCACAGTCATACAATTCGTGGCTGTTCAACTTGTCCCATCGACCTTTTCCGTACCAGCGCTCCAGCCGTTTACATTTGTTGGTGAGGCAAGTATACAGGTATCCGTCTTTTTCCTGAGCAGCGCCAATTAAGGTAATCAGACTATCGAGGTAATGATCCAGTTTTTTATCGTACTGAACCGCCAAAGTGTATGAAGCTCCTTCCAGTACTTTATAAACATCGGTATCGTCGAACGGGAAATCGCCTTTGTGCTCGCCTTTGATCAGGCCACCAGCCAACGCAAAATTGTCCATACGCCCGTTTTCCTCGCATTTCCCGAAAGCTGATGGGATGGAGGTTTTTCGATTCGTTTCAATTTTCGGCGCCCAAAACTGGTCGTTTAGATGGACAGATGTAAATGGCACCGGATTAAGCGGTGTTGTCGTTTTCTCGACTTTCTTGCTGCACGAAAACAAGACAACAACAAATAACACGATAAATAAGAATGACCTCATATTTTTATACCTATTTTTCAGATTAAAATTTCAAAAATACAGATCACCCTACTCAATAGTAATGACCTTTGTTTTATTTTCAAGTTTTAGTACACTAACACCCCTTTGATTTTTAGGCCAAGCATCCAATTTATACATATATATTTCTGAATTCTTGATTTGCTCGATCCTGAGATATGCCTCGTGAGTAAACTTGTTCGATTTATCCAGTTCAATGCGAACTGCTTTTGTTTTCGGATTGAACGAAACACTCTTGAATGTTCCGGCATCCAGCGTGAGCCACAAACCAACCGGAGCAATGTAAATACGCGATTTAGCCGCTGTAGTCAGATCAACTTTCACCCAATTTTTGGGAGTCGATAAATTTCCACCGAAAGCCAGCCAGCCAAATTCACTGTCGTGGGTAATGTATGTTGCCGAATTAACCGCATAACCAAAATATCCGCAACCGTAGTCGCCCGAAATACCGTCGTTCCGAAGATCGGTTGGGAACGAATGCGATGCGCATGGGGCAAAACCTTCTTCGGTAATGTTCGAGAGCGTTCCAAGCAAACCGCCATAGCCAACGCGCAGCAAATACAAATCGTCAGGAGTTTGCCTGTACTGAGTCAAAACCGGAATGGCATTCAGGCCCGAACCGTAATGATGAATCATGCGTTCGTAACGCGAAAGCTTTCCGCCATACAAAAAATCCCAATAGCGGCGGGCATTCCCGTTGTAAGCCCAGTGTGGAATGGTTGGCATATAAGCCAATATCGCGTTTAACGTTACCATAGCTTTCTCATCGAACCCGAAATATTTCGACCACATGTAAACCTCTTCCTGGCCGGTTGAATCCCACGACATTTCGCTGCCAAACGGATAACTTAGCGTTGCCCAGTGCCCGGCGCGGCCTTTCATTGTCTTTTCCAGATCAGCAGCCAAATCGGTGTATCCTTCCCGTTTTAAATCTTCCAGAATAAGAAGAAAGATGGTTCCTTCCATTTGTCCGAACTGAGCGTAATACGGAGCCTGATCCATCATGGTCATTGCTGTATGATAAGCATTTTCGAGGTACCATTGCCAGTTTTGCTTGGTTACCAAACCGCTGTAATTACGGGCAAGGCGGTACATCACCCAATGGGCGGCAGCCACATGCGGATAATTGTATGACCGGTCGGTAATTTCAGCGCCTTGTCGATTCCATGCCGCCCAGGTTTTGAAGTTAATATCGGGGCTGTAAGTTCCGGCAGGCATACTGTCGGGCGAATAATAGAACATGCTTTTGCGGACACCATATTTCAGTTTTCCTGAGTTGTATTGAATTCCTCCCCAAATGGTCTGATTGACAAATGTCTCCATCTTTTTGATTTCCTCCGGATTGGGTTCAACCAATTGTTTCATGATGGCATTGAGCCAGCTTCCTGCCCCACCCTCGTCACTCAAACCGCAAATCCAGGCGCGACGATCCTGAGTAACCTGTTGTTTTTTCTCGTTGTCGTAGGTAATTACCGATGGACTTCGGTGAAACAAATCGTTTGGATTTTCATACCACTGATTGGTGGTCAAAAATTTACCATTATCAGCCACAACCTGCGATTCAGGCTTTATGATTTTATAATTGACTGTTTGCTGAAGGCCGTCAGCATATGTAATTGTCAAACGGGCGCGACCCCATGTTTTTCCTTTCACGGCGTATTCTATCCAACCGTTTTTGGTTTTTCCTGATTCAGAAAGCTCCAGAGCACCTTTGGGCTCAACATCCAGTGATTTTACTTTCTGACCATATTTCAGGAATAATTTTGCATTTACATCCTGCGGAACTACATATCCGGGAATGCCAACCGCCACCGGACGATTGTTTTCGATTAATGTCTTTTCAATGTTTTCAACCTTGTCAGTCAGGATAAATTTCACACCAATGTTGTGCGTTTCTCCCGGGTTGAGCGTAACAGAAGTTGGCCTGTTCCATTGTTCGGAACCTTTCCATTCGTTTTCTGCAAAGGCTTTGCTGTTGACCATCCATTCGTGGAAACCCTCGAAAGTAGTTCCTTGCGGAGTTGGGTCATCTGTTAGTGGACGATAAGCTTCGAAAGGCGTTTTTCCGTACGGAACAACCAGCATAACCGGTGCATGACCGTTCAGGCGAACAACCTGTAAATAACCAGCATCCCTGCCGATGTAAGGATCGAAAAATACAGTCTCTTCGTGAGCCTGATCGAGTTCTTTTCCATCGAAGTTATTGTTAAAAATCATCGGAATGCCCAACGCTCCAATTTCGACAGGTTGATTGGATTTATTTTTTAGTTCGAATCGCAAAGCCAGACCATTGCCTGCTTTTTCCCAATAACGGATCACTTGCAAGGGAGAAGATTCAGGAAGAGTATTGGCTAAATCGGCTACAGCCAAAACAGTTGCATTTTCAGGAGTGAGCGATTTTACTGAAGCCCGATTGGCTGCGGTTGAAAACGATTCCCACTGCCCGTTGGCTCCTGTTTTTATCCTGAAATTTAAATCGCCAAGATGGTAGTAGCCATTCTTATTGCGTTTACTTAACAGGTCGTGCGGTGTAAATTCGAACTTTTCGACATCGGTTGTCCGAAGCGACGAAACAGTCTGAGACGATTTCAGCAGTTCGAGCGTAAAATTGGATGTACCAAAAGACTCAACACCTTGTTCAATTTCAAGCGTTGCCGGACGATTGTCGGTTACCCGTTGCTGCGAAAAGATACAATTGGTAGAAATAATAAAAAACGAACCTAGAAGAAAAAACTTCCTGGCGTTTTCTGAAACTTCCACTAAAAATTTCCGCATTAAGTTTAAACCTGAATTGCTTCTGGTTGACGACAACATATAAATTTTATTCATGCCTGGGTTATTGGTCTAGTAAGTTGATATTAGAACTTCAGAAATTTATTCAAAATTACTGAATCACTCCAATGACAGGGTAAAATGTCTCCGGAAAATTCCGGAGACATTTATAGCTGTTTAAAACTATGGAACAAAAAGCCCTGTACATGTTCAGAGCCAGGGGTATTCTAATTGTAACCTGGATTTTGTTTCAGGTTGGTATTTGTATTAAGTTCTTCCAATCCAATTGGAAACAATGTTGTGTAATCGCCTTTGGGGACATGGTTGTACCAGCTCTTAGTCTGGTAAACACCAAAGCGGATCATATCGGTACGACGACGGAACTCGGCAGCAAACTCCCAGCCCAATTCGTCAAGGAAACGTCCGTATTTAACCGGAGTCTGATCGCCTGGTTTGTCAATATTTCCATTGGTATCCAATGTTCCGTATTTGATGGTGGTATTGCCTTCCAGTTCGGCACCTGTAACTTTCGCTTTATTTGGATCGTCGAAATCGCGGGCACGAACCTGCGACACAATAGCAGCAGCTTCATCGCTTTTACCAGTACGGAGCAAACATTCGGCTTTCATCATCAACACATCGGCGTATCTAAAATAGGGCAAATCGTTACTCATGTTTGATTCGCATCCACTTGCTATTTCGTATTTGCAAACGCGATAACCTTCTTCGAATGCACAACCATAAATACTAGGCATTTTGTTTACCAAAGTCACTACCAAACTGCCATCAGTAGCGCTGAATTCCTCACCATGCAACCATGTAGCATCGAAACGCTTATCGGCAGGATCGTAGCTGTTGATAAACTGAGGATTAGCGCTTGAGCCACCCCAAGGTTGAGCCTTCATATTAAAGACATATCGATGTACTGGTAATAACTGCTTCATATGCGCATTCCATCCCAAACCGTTGATATTGTCATAAGGAACCGCAAAAACAATTTCCTTCGAACCTTCGTTATTCACTTTAAATGGATTCCGGTAATCCGGTTCGAGGATATAATTTCCACTGGCAATAATCTTATCACAAGCTTCAATACATTTTGCCCATTCAGCCGATCCTTTATAAACTTCAGCATTCAGATACATACGAGCCAATAATTGCCATGCAGCCCATTGGGTTATCCGGCCATAAGTTGTTTTATCAACCGAGGCCGAAAGATTTGGCAACGACTCGGTTATCTCTGTAATGATGAAATTGTAAATCTCAGCCCTTGTTTTTTGGACAGGAAGTTCATCGCTGTATTTTGTCACCAGCGGGATATTCCCGTGACTGTCACAAAGTATCGAATACCATAAGGCTCGTAGAGTTCGCAACTCGGATATATAAGGCAATGCCTGTTGTTCCGTTAATGGCAAAGAACCCGCTTCAATCTGCATCAAAACCCGATTGATGTTGTTGATGGCTTCATAGGAAGTCAACCACGTATTACGAGGTTGCCATTGTTGATTATCCCAGGTATGAAAGTGCATCCGTTTGTAAGTACCTCCATCATCCCATCCATTGGGGCGTGTTGGGGTAATAATTACATCGCCTGGTTCTTCCTGAATATCGAACAATCCTTGCCAGTCCATAATATAACGAAGTGGTGTATAGCCTGAAGCAACAAGTGCAACAACATCTTTTTTAGTTGCAGAGAAAGTTGATTCGGTAACTTCATCATAAACTTTTTCATCCAGATTAAAACAACCTCCGGAAATTAAAACCAAGCCCAGACTCAAAACTGCGATACTCGATTTTACGAATGATTTTGTATTGATATATCTCTTTTTCATGTGATAGCTGCATTAGAAGGTTACGTTAACTCCAAGTGTATATGTCCTGGTTGTAGGATATTTATCCCGTTCATCATTTCCCGGATCCAGTCCAGTTTGTTTAACTTCCGGGTCAATACCTTTGTATCCGGTAATGGTGAGCAGATTAATGCCCGATGCATAAAAACGCAGGTTCTTAATGGTATTCTTGTTGTTCAGCTTTACTGTATACCCAAGGGTAGCATTGTCGATCTTCCAATAATCACCATTTTCGACATAGTAGCTTACAAAACGCTGAACATCAGTCAGAACAGCTTTCCCATATACTTTCTCAAATGCTGAATTTAATGTATTGTATCCGATTGTTGGATTTTCGTAGAACATCCTTGAGAAATTTAGGATTTGGTAACCAAAAGCACCGCGCATATTGATACTCAAGTCGAAGTTTTTATACTTGAAATTGTTGTTCCAACTGGCATAGTACTTTGGAATACCGTTACCCAACACCTGACGATCGTCGGTTGATGAATCAGTAGCTTTAATGTGAGTTCCGTCAGGTCTTTCAATAATCCAGATACCTTCAGGATTATCAGCGGTTCCATCAGTTCCAAATTCATCGCCTTTATAGGTAATACCAACACTTTTCAAACCATAGAAATTGCCAATTGGTCCGCCAATTTGAATACGGTGAGTTTCGATTTGGATAGGTTCACCGGTATATCCTCTATCGAAAAAGTCGTTGGTTGTTTGAAATTTATCGTTTGACAAGGATACCAATTTATTTGTATTGGTTGAGAATGTCAAACCGGCATTCCAGGTAAAGTCACTGGTTTTTACCGGCACCACATTAACTAATGCTTCAAATCCCTGATTCTTTATTTCTCCAACGTTTGCAGTAATTGAACCATACAAATATGGAGGTGTTGGCACACTATAATCCCAAAGTGCGTCTTTTGTACGTCGGTTATAGAAATCGAAAGCACCGCTAACTCTTCCGTTGAAAATATCGAAATCAAGACCAACATTAATTTCTTGCTTCTTTTCCCATCTTAAATCAGGGTTGGCATTACGGGTAGGTACCAGTTTACGCACCCATTCTCCGTTGTAAAAGAAAAAATCGCTGTAAGTCAAACTGCTTAACGATTGATAAGGATCAGAAACATTTGTTCCGGTAACACCATATCCGGCGCGTAATTTCAGGTTGCTTACCCAGGCCATACTTTTCATAAATGGTTCCTGTGTGATTCTCCATCCAGCCGAAACTCCGGGGAAATTACCCCATTTATTGTCTTTACCGAATTTAGATGAACCTTCGTGGCGGATACTTGCCATTAACAGGTATTTATCGGCAAAGCTGTAGGTAACACGCGAAAATGCTGCAATAAGTTTATCCGAATTTTTATAAGATCCCATTCCAGCTTTTCCGAGCGTCAATCCGCTTCCGATACCAAGATTATTGTAGGTATATGAATCCGTAGGGAAATAGCGGTTGTTGGCCCAGAAACCTTCGTTCATATTGTCTTCGTAGTTGTACCCAGCCAAAGCAGAAAAACTATGCTGTCCAATTGTCTTTTTATAATTGGCTGATAATTCGGAGTAATTACCTACATAATCATCCGTTCCACGAGAGGCAAAACCTCCGGTAGAGTATTTTGTATTTGAAACATGGTTTAGAGTTTGGTAGAATCCACGGATATTTGAATTACCTTTTCGGGTAATCATTGCACGTATATCAAGATCTTTTATCGGCTTATAGGTTAAGCTAGCTGTAAACCTCATGTTGCGGTAACGGTTTTCACCATCCGACTCTTTCAAATAACCAACCGGGTTGTCGTAGAAATATACATCGCGTTCGTACCACGACCCATCAGCATTTCTGACTGGTTCTGTTGGGTTACGGATAATAGCCTGCCTGTAAACGTAGTTATTAAAACTATATCCATCTCCACCCGTCCAGTAAGTTTGTTCACTGAAAATGGTTCCGATATCGGCAACCAATTTGCCATTAAACATACTGTGAGATACGTCAATACGACCAGTATATTTAATATTGTCAGACAGAATAAAAACACCTTGATTGTTTTTGTAGTTCAACGAAGCAGTTAAGTTGGTGTTTTTACTTCCGCCCCTGAAAATGATGTTATGAACATGACTTAATGCGTTCCTTGTTATTTCACCAAGCCAGTCGGTGTTTGAACCAAAATCCTGAAGATTCGCACCATTGAATTTATACCCCTGATTCCATTTTTCACGAAGTTGATCAGCATTCATAAAATCGAGCTTCCGACTAATAGATGAACTCGATAAATAACCTGAATACTCAATCGTTGGCGCCATTTCGTTGCCGCTTGATTTTGTAGTAATAATGATTACACCATTGGTACCACGGGTACCGTAAATTGCAGAAGCCGAACCGTCTTTTAGTACATCAACCGATTCAATGTCTTCCGGAGCTACCGATTCCAGACTGCCCGGAACACCATCAACCAATACCAACGGATCGGATGTTCCCAACAATGAAGCATTACCACGAAGCATAATTACGGCACCTTTGGTTGGGTCGCCTGAGGGTAACGAAATGGTTAACCCGGCAACTTTACCCTGTATCAATTGAGCTGCATCTTTTACGGCTCCTTTAACGAAATTATCAGATTTTACTGATGCTATAGAGCTGGTTACACTCCCTTTTTTTACACTTCCATATCCTATAGCGACAACTTCGTCCAAACCAATTGATTCTTCTTCTAATTCAATCTGAAGACTAGACTGTCCCTTATATGCAACTTCCTGAGATTTCATCCCAACAAACGAAAACACCAATGTGCTTCCTGATTGTACATTCGAAAGACTGAACTGGCCATCTATGTCGGTTATAGATCCGGTGGTAGTTCCCTTAACCAGAACGGTAACTCCTGGAAGTGGTTCTCCGGACTGGTTAACTACTTTCCCGATAACTTTACCTGTTTGACCTGACTGCATCGTTTGATTCGCAGAAGCATCAGACAATGCAATCAGCCTATTATTGATTTCATAATTAATCGAAGTTGATTTAAATAACCGATCTAAGACTTCAGTAATGAGACCGTTCTCTACTAACAAGCTAACCTTTTGATTCACGTTAATCTTGTTTGCATCGTACATAAAATAAAACTCCGACTTTTCTTCAATCTGAAGTAAAGCATCCTTGATGCCCACGTTTTCTAACTTCAAACTCAGACGCGTATTTTGAGAATAAATATTTCCCGCAAAAATCTGAGTTACAGCTACAAAAAAGATAAATAATGTTATTCTCATCGTCATAAAGAATTTTGATTTCCATATTTCACAAAAACTGGAAATCTTAGAAAAATGTTTTTTTTTCATAGATTTGTCTTGTTGATTATTAACTTTTCAATTTGTTGTGCTTTAGCGAGCTAAGAACAATGCGAAATGAAAACGAAAGGGGATGTTACCAGCATCTCCTTTTTTTTTATTCCACATCCGACAATTCAGTTTCTCATAGGCAAAATTTGTTTTAATAGGATTAATTATATCAAGGTTTTGAAAGAATTACTTTTAATGCTGAATCGGTTTTCTGCGGATCACGAATTATTGTCGCCTTTAACGAACATGAAAACTCCATCGATTTTAGTACCTTATCCAAAGGCTCATCGCTAAGCCTTGCAGTGAACACCGATTTATAAATATTGGGGTCTTTTACTTCAATATCAATATTATACCTGCGTTGTAACTCATCCAAAACTTCAGCCATAGGCTTATCCCTGAAAATCAACACACCCTCTTTCCATGATGAAAACAGTTCTGGTTTAACTTTATCAATTGTTAACTTCTTGTTCTCGAGATTAAACGTGGCCATCTCACCAGGAGAAAGTGTATACTTAAAATCATGATTGGATGACTGATACAATTCAATACTCCCCGACTCCAACACCACCTTAATATTTTTCTCTCCGGAATAGGCATTGACATCGAATTTTGTTCCCAATACTTTCACAAAAAATCCGTTGACATCAACCACAAATGGAATCTCCTCATTATGGGCAGCATGAAAAAATGCCTGTCCAACAAGTTCAATCTTCCGGTTATCTCGGGCAAACTTGCTGTTGTAGGTAATTTTACTTCCTGAATTTATCCAGACAACTGAACTATCAGGCAAGATAACCTTCGAAATCTGTCCCTTATCAGCCACCACTGTCTGAATAAATTCCTGCTGATAGCCCAGCAATCCCTTACTTTCGATGAGGTAAACCGATAGAGATGTAACAACTATACCCAAAATAAATATCGCCGCATATTTGAAAAAGTTGCTCAGTCTCATTCTCCGGTTATTGCTTGTTGCCGGAAGTTGTTCCCTAAATCGGGAATACATTTCATTAGCTTCTGCAACAGGCATTTCTTTGGTCGAAGACAAAAGCGCCCATGTGTTTTTAAGTTCGTTATACACACGTTGAGCTTCTAAATTCTGCTCAAGCTCGGCTAAAACTAATTGTTTATCAGCCTCATCGCTTTCACCAATAACTAAATTCCAAATCTTATTAATGTCCATCATACACTTATTTCATATGTATAAAGCAAGAATAGGGCTTTACCCTAGCTTGAAAAATAAATTTTATTCAAAAAACAAGTAAAAATATTTTGGAGTACCTCTTTACAGATACATCACCTAACGAAAATAAAGGCAACAAAAGGCAAATAGTCCTTTAACGCAACACGAAAAATTTTAAGCGCTTTGGTAATGTGGCCTTCTACAGCTTTTGCCGAAATATTAAGTTCCTCAGCAATTTCCCTGTTTTTCATACCTTTGAACCTACTGAGATTAAATACGGTACGACACTGAGGGGGCAATTGAGCTAGAGTATGCTCAATAATCTGTTCTATTTCAATCTCATTGAACCTTGTTGTTTCCAAACTTTCCAATGCAATATAGTTAGCTTCCAATTCCGATTCATTAACTTCAGCATTATTAAAAATTCGTTGCCTGTATTTTATTTCACGAAGTTTATACAAGCAGTTATTTTTGGCAACGGTAAAAAGGTAAGCTCCCAGATTTGTATCGTCAGTCAGCTCACTTTTTTTACTCCAAAGAACCATCAGTGTTTCCTGAACAATATTCTCAGCTATGTCTTTTTGAGGGATGTACTCATAAATGAAGTAATACAAACGCGGAGCATACATCTTATAGATGACTTCAAATGCGGACTCATCCCCATTTTGCAATCCCTCCATCAGATGTTTGTCGTTTGTGACCATTTAGTACTAATTTATTCGCAACAAAACTATCAAAATTGAACTAATAGCCAAATGACGAGCACACAGAATTCGTAACAAAAACACTTTTTTTGATCTAAAAATGCGACGATTTGACGTATTAGAATAAAAAAATATATCGTTTTATCAAAATAGCCCCAGATACAATCAGGATCTGTTCTTCAAAATTGAAATATCGAAAAACTTATCCTGACATTTATTACTAAATCTCCATACAGCTAAAAATTTATGCAACAATAGTATTCCCAAATTTTTTGGCCTTTCAATTTCATTGCGTATGTTTGCATACCAGAACAGACCACATTAACTAATCTCCTATGGAAAGTAAATTTCACTTCACGGTAAATCCCCAATCTAATCAGCTCAAATTTCAGCAATTGGTCGACTCGGTCAATGATGCTGTCAGCAAAAACCTGTTACAGGTTGGCGATACATTACCTTCAGTCAATCAAATATGCAAGGAAAGTTCACTCTCGCGTGATACTGTTTTTAAAGCATATGCCGAACTGAAAAACCGGGGTGTGATTGAATCAGTTCCAAACCGTGGCTATTTTGTGGCTAAAGCGGTAACCAAAGTATTCCTGTTTCTTGATACTTTCAAGGCTTACAAAGAAGTTTTGTATGGTTCATTTCTTGACAATCTGCCTGAAACAATCGCTATCGATTTGCATTTTCACCATTACAACATCGACGATTTTGAAAAAATAATCAAAGAAAGTCTGGGTAAATACACCAAGTACATCATCATGAATTTTGATCATGCACGTGTTCCTGAAATAACCTGCCAGATTCCAACGAACAAACTTCTGGTGATCGACTGGAATGTAAATGTTCAGGAAGAAGCTTCATCAATTTACCAGGATTTTGGGCATGCTTTGTATGATTCGCTCGAAAGTGGACTCGAACTCATCCGCAAATACGAAAGCTTTATTTACCTTTATCCTTCGTTCACTTACCATCCCAAAATATCAATTACATATTTCGAAAAATTCTGCTCCGACCATAAGATCAATTACAGAACCATGTATGATTTCAAAAAGTTTGATCTTCAGAAGGGCGAACTTTATTTGCTTGTGAGTGACAGAACATTAGCTAAATTTTTGGATCAATGCGAACAAAAAAATCTTGTTCCCGGACAGGATGTAGGTGTTATTTCTTACAACGAAACGCCAATGAAAAAGTATGTCAAGGAAGGGATTACTGTTATTTCGACTGATTTTCAACTGATGGGAAAGAAGATTGCTGAGTTTGTAATTACAGGAGAAAAAACGAATTTAATTATTCCAAGTAAACTGACCATTAGAAAATCTCTTTGATAATGTTTTAAAACATTAAACCTTATTTTGATTAAGGTTTTTCGTAGGCTAAATTTGCCGAGCATACCAGAACAGAACGGTTCGATATTTCAGAATAGAGTCAACAGTCATTCGAAAAGTTTTTCTCTTTCCAAATAACTAACGACAAACAACTTAATACTATAAACTTTAAACATATAAAACATGTACTTATTAGGATTCGACATTGGTAGTTCATCAGTAAAAGCCTCATTAATAAATGGTGAGTCTGGAGATTGCGTCGCATCTGCTTTTTATCCAAAGCAAGAAATGAAAATTACCGCAATTCAGGCTGGATGGGCTGAACAAGAACCTGAACAATGGTGGAAAAATTTGAAACTTGCACTAGCTGATGTATTATCCGAATCGAAAGTCGAACCCAAAAGCATTGATTCCATAGGTATATCATACCAGATGCATGGATTAGTGGTAGTTGATAAAAACCAAGAAGTTTTGCGTCCTTCTATCATTTGGTGCGACAGCCGTGCTGCTGAATTTGGCAACAAGGCTTTTGCTGAAATCGGTGAAGAAAAATGTCTGGCCAACCTGCTCAATTCTCCGGGAAATTTCACCGCTTCAAAACTAAAATGGGTGAAAGACAACGAACCGGAATTGTACGCCAGAATTGACAAAATAATGCTACCAGGCGATTACATTGCCATGAAACTTTCAGGCGAAATAAAAACGACAGCCAGCGGTTTGTCCGAAGGAATACTATGGAATTTCAAAGAAAATGCAGTGGCCAATATGCTGCTCGATTATTACGGATTCGAAAAATCGTTTATTCCAGAAATTGTCCCAACATTTTCAGTACAAGGGTTTGTAAATGAAAAAGCAGCAACCGAACTGGGTTTAACCGCAGGAACCAAAATCAGTTATCGTGCAGGCGACCAGCCTAACAATGCGTTGTCCTTGAATGTTTTAAATCCAGGTGAAATAGCTACAACAGCCGGAACTTCAGGAGTTGTTTACGGTGTGAGTGGAGAAGTGAAATACGATCCTTTTTCTCGTGTAAATACGTTTGCTCACGTCAACCATACATCTGAAGCAAACCGTCTTGGTGTTTTATTGTGCATCAACGGAACTGGAATTTTAAACTCTTGGTTGAATAAATACGTTGGAAACAAGGCATTTTCGTACGACGAAATGAACCAAAAAGCTTCTGAAGTAGCCATAGGATCTGAAGGTTTGAGCATTCTCCCTTTCGGCAATGGTTCGGAACGCGTTCTCAAAAACAAAAATATTGGAGCACAAATTTCAGGATTGGGATTTAATACGCATACTGAATCACACTTATTCCGTGCAGCGCAGGAGGGAATCGTTTTCTCGTTTAAATACGGAATGGAAATCATGGAAGAAATTGGCATCAAAGCGCAGGTTATCCGTGCAGGGAAAGCCAACATGTTTCTAAGCCCGATTTTCCGCGATACACTCGCCGGTGTTTCCGGAGCAACCATCGAATTGTACAACACCGACGGATCGATTGGCGCCGCGCGTGGAGCTGGAATAGGTTCGGGTTATTATTCATCGGCTAAAGAAGCATTTGCCAGCCTGAAAAAGCTGGATACTATTGGTCCCGACACTTCTAAAAAAGCACAATATGAAGATGCCTACCAGAACTGGAAATTGCAATTGGGAAAAGCTTTATAAACATTAGATATATTTTAAAATTATAATTATTAACAACTCCTTCCAAGGAAGGACTAATACAAAACACAATGACAGTTTTTAAAGGAAGCAAAGAGTATTTCCCAGGTATTGATCAAATCAAATACGAGGGACCACAATCGAAAAATCCAATGGCATT
Organism: Prolixibacteraceae bacterium; assembly: GCA_028683385.1. GTDB lineage: Bacteria > Bacteroidota > Bacteroidia > Bacteroidales > Prolixibacteraceae > Aquipluma. The sequence continues at coordinate 291,072 of JAQUIJ010000001.1, forward strand.
CAAATATTACGATGCCAATCAGGTAGTTTTAGGCAAGACCATGAAAGAATATCTTCGTTTTGCTGTTGCCTACTGGCACACCTTCTGCGGCGACGGTGGCGACCCATTTGGTCCCGGCACTCAGATTTTCCCATGGGTTGGCGCTGCCGATCCAATGACAGCCGCTAAAGAAAAAATGGATGCTGCATTCGAATTCATCAGCAAATTAGGCGCTCCTTTCTATTGTTTCCACGACACCGACGTGGTAGGTGGTGGTTCGGTTTTCGAAATTGAAAAACGCTTGGCCAACATGATCGATTTTGCCAAAGAACGTCAGGCAGCTACCGGTATTAAATTATTGTGGGGAACTGCAAACGTATTCAGCGATCCACGTTACATGAATGGCGCTTCAACCAATCCTGATTTTAACGTGCTGACCAATGCTGCTGTTCAGGTTAAAAATGCCATGGAAGCAACTATCGCATTAGGTGGCGAAAACTATGTGTTCTGGGGAGGACGCGAAGGTTACATGAGCCTGCACAACACCGATACCAAACGCGAATTAGACCACATGGGTAAATTCCTTGGTGCTGCCCGCAACCACGCTCGTTCTTTAGGATTCAAAGGTACTTTCCTGATTGAGCCAAAACCGATGGAACCAATGAAACACCAGTACGATTTCGACACTCAAACTGTTATTGGCTTCCTGAAAGCTCATGGTTTGGAAAACGATTTCAAAATGAATATTGAAGTAAACCACGCTACCTTGGCTGGTCATACTTTTGCTCATGAATTGCGTGTTGCCCGCGACAATGGCTTCTTTGGTTCGATTGACGCCAACAAAGGCGACTACCAGAACGGATGGGATACCGACGAATTCCCAACCAATATCTATGAAGTAACCGAAGCCATGATCGAAATTATTCAAGCTGGTGGATTCACAACCGGCGGTGTGAACTTCGATGCTAAAACTCGTCGTAACTCAACTGATTTAGACGATATTTTCATTGCTCACATAGCTGGTATGGATGTATTTGCCCGTTCATTGGTTATTGCCGACAAATTGTTGAAAGATTCAGATTACCTGAAATTGAAAGCGAACCGTTATGCATCATACGATTCTGGCAAAGGCGCTGAATACGAAGCAGGTAAATTAAGTTTGACTGACCTTTACAATGTTGCTAAAGAAGTAGGCGAACCAAAACAAATCAGCGGCAAACAGGAAATGCTGGAACAATTGATTAATTGCTACATTTAGGCAAATTATAAAGCTGTCTGAAAAGTTATATGAAAGAATGTAGAGTCATCCCGAACTTGTTTCGGGATCTCATTTTCAAAAAGGTCAGATCCTGAAATAAATTCAGGATGACTAAGCCAATTGCTTTTCAGACAGCTTCTTCTAAACTTAAAACTAATTATTACCTGATGAAAGATCGTAACACGTTATTTATTATAGGGATCACCCTGGTTGCTACCTTGGGTGGTCTTTTGTTTGGATATGATACTGCCGTAATATCAGGAGCAGAAAAATCAGTTCAGGCCTATTTAATTACCAGTCTTGGACTAAGTTCTCTTGTTCACGGGGCGACTATTTCAAGCGCTTTAATTGGGTGTATTATCGGAGGAATGCTTTCAGGATTACTTGCTTCGAAAATGGGACGCAAAAAAGCCCTGATGCTCGCGGCTGTTTTGTTCCTTCTTTCTGCGTTGGGTTCCGGTTATCCCGAATTTTTGTTTTTCAAAATGGGTGAACCAACAATGGGCTTGTTGTACATGTTCAATTTTTACCGCATCATTGGCGGTATTGGTGTTGGTCTTGCTTCAGCAATCAGCCCAATGTATATTGGCGAGATTTCACCAGCCGACATTCGAGGCCGACTGGTTTCGGTAAACCAGTTTGCAATTATTTTCGGAATGTTGGTTGTTTACTTTGTGAACTATTTTATTGCCCATGGCAAAACCATTGAGTACATCAACGAAACCGGATGGCGCTTAATGTTCTTATCAGAAGCAATACCAGCTGCAATATTTGGGATACTCCTGTTTTTTGTACCTGAAACTCCCCGATATCTCGCACTTACCAATCAGGATGAAAAAGCGCTGCAAATTCTGACCAGAATCAATGGAATTCAACAGGCCAAAATCATTATGACCGACATTAAAAAATCGGTAGATGCGGCTTCAGAAAAACTTTTAGCTTACGGGAAAGTTGTTATCATCATTGGTATTTTGCTGTCGGTATTCCAGCAATTTGTTGGAATAAACGTTGCGTTGTACTATGCCCCTCGTATTTTCGAAAGTATGGGAGCAGCCAAAGATGCATCGATGCTTCAAACGGTTGTAATGGGTTTGATAAACGTGATTTTTACGGTTGTAGCTATAGCTACTGTCGACAAATACGGACGTAAAATTCTGCTGATGATTGGATCAATCGGGATGGCTGTTGGTATGTTTGCGATTGGTGGATTGGCCTTCATGAAAGTAATTGGCATTAGTACATTGGTTTTCATTATTATCTATACCGCTTCATTTATGATGTCGTGGGGTCCAATTTGCTGGGTACTGATCTCAGAAATATTTCCGAATAAAATTCGTGGACGTGCTATTGCAATTGCTGTTGCGGCACAGTGGGCTGCCAACTATTTTATTTCGTCAACCTACCCGGCTATGATGGAATTCAGTGGTGGATTAACTTATAGCTTTTATGGACTGATGAGCCTTTTGTCGTTCTTCTTTGTCTGGAAAATGGTTCCTGAAACCAAAGGAAAAACGCTGGAAGAAATGGAAAAACTTTGGAAGAAGTAAAAAATCAATCAAAATAGCATACAAAAGCCGCTTTTCTTAAGAAGGGCGGCTTTTTTGATATCTATTCCCAACTTGGTAATATCCGGCTACCTGTTTCTTCATGATTCTCAATCCGCAAATGAGTATCAATTTCCTGCTGCATTTCTTCAACATGCGAAATCACACCAACAATCCGGTTTTCTTTCCGAAGCGATTTAAGCGTATCGAAAACCACAGCCAACGAGTCTTTGTCGAGCGAACCAAAACCTTCGTCGAGAAAGAAGAAGTTCTGGTTTGAATCGGTAATCTTCTGGATGTTATCAGCCAAAGCCAAAGCCAAACTCAGCGCCGCCTGAAATGTTTGTCCTCCTGAAAGGGTTTTCACGCTGCGAACCTTACCGCCATTCAAAAAATCGCGTACCTGGAAATTGTTGTCTTCGGTAATTTCGAGGCTCAGTTTTTGGCGGGTGAGTTGAAAAAAACGGTCGTTGGCCGCATTGCACAAATTCTGAAGGTAAACCGACGAGATGTAGTTCACAAATCCGCTGGCCTTAAACAGCGACTTCATCGTTTTTATATTTTCTGCCCGAAGTTCAAGCCGTTCAAGCTCTTTCCGGAGCTGCGCCTGACTTTCCAGATCGCGCTGCAACTTCCGAAGCAACTCTTCCGCCTTCCCCAATTCCTGGTTTCGCTGATTCAATTCTTCTTTTGCCTGATGAATGGCAACCAACAATTGCTGATGTTTTTCGGGTTCATACGTGCGATTCTCAATTTCATGCTGCGCCTGCTGAACCTGATTTTGAACAACCACTAACTGCTGCCTGAAATCGGCCACTTTCTTCTTTTCAGTTTCAAGGTTGATTTCTTTTGCCAGCACTTTTCGAACCTCTTCGATACTGCTGTATTTACTTTGCAGCAATCGCGATTCGAGCTCCTTTTGAAGCGAGGCAAATAATTCCTGTTCACCCAAAAGTTCTTTCCGATTGGCATCCAGACTTCCGGAAACCGAGTCTTTCTCTTTCCTGAGTTCCATCAACCGATTGGTAAAATGGGTGAATTGCTTTTCAATACGGGCATTTTTATCCACCAGAACCTGCTTTTCGCTCTCAATTTCCGACGAAGTTTTATGCCTGTAATCCAACGCATTGAGCAATACGATTTGCGCTGAAAGAGTTTTAACCTCAGCTTGTGCCACCGCCTGTGCTGTTTTAATCTTTTCGAGTTCAGCCTGGTATTTCTCTTTGTTCAATGACTCCTTTTCAACCTGAAGCCTGAGCTTTTCCAATTCAGCTTCTTTTTCTTTCAGCATTCCCTGAATCACTTCAGCTTTTGCGAAAGCTTCGTTGACAACCTGCTCGTCGCGATACCCGTCCCATACAAATTGTCCGGAATGTTCTTTCAACTTTTGATCGGCGATTTTCTGTTTGCCCAACAATCCATTGATCTGCTCTCTTCGCAGTTTTTCGCGGCTCAACTGTTCTGATAATTGCGCAATTTGTTCCGTTGCTGCTGCTATTTCTTTTTCGAGAGTTAACTTGATTCCATTGGCCTGCTGCAACGCCTCCGAAACACTTTCGGGACTCAACACCGCCGGATGATGCTCCGACCCGCAAAGCGGACAAGCCTCGCCATCGTGAAGGTTCACCACATATTCCTCCAATCTGGCCTGAACGCGGTAATGTTCCAGTTGCTGGTCGAGTACTGAAATTTGTTTCTTACATTCAGCCACCTTTTCATTCAGAAAAAGAATACCACCATCTGCGCCGATCTCTGGCGACATTCCGGCAAAAATTGGCGCCGAAAAACGAACTTTAATTTCTTCGTTTAAAAGCTGCATTTCATTCTGGTGACGGCTGATTTCTTCGTTGATTTCAGTAAGCTGACGATTCAGGTTTTTATTCTCGGCATGCCAGATTTTTACCCGTGAAAGCAAATTTAAATCGGGCAGTTTTTCTTTCTCCGTTTTTAAATCGTTCTCCAACTTCTCTTTCCCCAGCTTCAGTTTTTCAATCCATTCCATCGTTCTGGCCAACTCCTGATTACCCTTTCCCAATCGATCAGAGCCTTTCTGAATCGTTTCCTGCAAAACATTCAACCGGCCAATTTTAACCAACTCATCAACTTGCCGATGAAGGCGATCGCGCTGTTCATATTCCAGTTTCACACCATCGAACTCCTTCTCTGAACGTTGAATGCTCTCATCGGCCAGCTTTACCCTAGCAGCTTCTTTTGCAATTAAATCAGTTTTCAGGGCAATCTTTCGTTCACTTTGCGCCAACGCATCCAACTGATTTTTAAACTGAACCAGGCAGTACTCATAATTAAGAATCATTGTTTCCAAATCAACAAATTCAGGCTCGCGAGCGTTCAACTGCTTCAATTTCGGCTGAAATTCATCCAGTTTCCGGACCAGTTCCTGAAGCTTTTTCCATTCCGTTTCCAGTTTTTGCTGATCATTCAACGATTTCGATAGCTGGCCAATATCCAATTTAAGCTGGTTGAGCTTCTCCCCGTAAAGTTTTAGCAGCTCCGGATCAATGACTCCAAGCTGTTGCAACTGACCTTCCAGATTTTGCTTTTGCGCATTGTTTTTGTTTTCGAGCGAAGCCACTTTGTAATAAAGTTCAAACCTTTCGAGGTTGAAAAGTTCCTTCATCATTTGGGTGCGGTCTTTGTTTCCCAACTGCAAAAACTCCTGAAATTGCCCCTGTGGAATAATGATGGTCCGTTTGAAATTGTCATAGCTCAGCCCAATTGCCTTTTCGAGTTGCTCTGGTTCAATCGGAATCCAACTGTCGCCGTCATTTCGGTATGCCGAACGTTCCAACGTCTTCACTTCTTCAAACTTTTTCCCATTTCGCCGACCTTTTACCACCGCCTGATAAGCAGTCTGATCTTTCCCTGTTTCGAAGACAAATTCGATCAGCAAGTCGTTCGATTTCAGGTTCATCATGTTGTAATTTCGGTTATCGCCCGAAAGGTTGAGCCGGTCGGTTTTGCCATAAATCGCAAAAGTGATCGCTTCCAGGATGCTCGATTTTCCGCTTCCAACCGAGCCAAAAATCCCGAACAGATTGGCCTCGGTCAATCGGGTAAAGTCGATGGTTTGCTTCTCCTGATAGGAATACAAGCCTTGTATGGTAAGTTTTATTGGTATCATCGTTTTATAAATTACCACAGATTACTCAGATGAACACAGATTAAAAAATTTATTGAGATTAATCTGTGTAAATCTGTGCTATCTGTGGTTTATATTTTTTCTGTGTTTAAAAATCACATGACAATTCTAGTAATTCCCTTCTTCAAATCAGTTACATTGAAATTCAGAATTAATCCCAGTGTCAAACCGGATAATTTCAAATAAGTCATCAATTGCGCCTTGAAAAGAGGATTCATTTCATTTACCGACTTAAGTTCAACAATTACAGAATCTTCTATCAACAAATCGATACGGTATCCAGCATCTAACTCAATTGCATCATAAATAACAGGAAGCGGTTTCTGTCGCTCAACCTTGTATCCCATTTTGATTAGCTCATATTCCAAACAAACCTCATAAGTCGATTCAAGAAGACCAGGACCAAGTGCAGAATGAACTTTATAAGCTGCACCAATAATGTCGTAACTAATCAAATTCAATGTTTCCATAACACATAATTTCAAATGAGTAAACACAAATTGATTATTTTATATTCACCACAGATTACTCAGATGAACACAGATTAAAAATTCCTATTATAAAATCTGTGCTAATCTGTGTCATCTGTGGTTTAATCCTCTTCTTCTGCTAAAATCTCGGTAAACAGTTTCATTATTTCTTCGTTGGGTTCCTGTCCTTTGCTGTGCACGAAATAATCAGTAAACAACTCTTCCATGTTCCGGGTCAAATCAATACCTTTTTTGCTACCCGACTGAAACTCGGCTGCATTTCTAACTTCCGGAATAAGCATAACAATTCCGTTGTGTGCAGCACTCAACCGCTTTCGTTCCTGCGCGGTGAGGTAAGTGTCGGTAACCATCGTCAGTTCAACCAAACAATCTGGATTTTCAGTCAACCAAAGTAGTGCTTCGTCTAAACCCTCGGCACGTTTCCTTAGTAGCTTTCTGCCTTTGGTGAGTTCTATTTCCTGAACATTTACAATTTTATCTGGTTCAGCCTCAACCACCAACACATATTTTCTCTGGTTGGCTTCGGCAAAGCTGTACGAAAGCGGACTTCCACTGTAATAAACCGGACAAGGCACTGAATCGACCTTGTGCATCCGATGCAAATGGCCAATCGCCGTGTATTGAATTTGTTGCGGAATGTTCTCGGTATAAATAACCTGAGCGCCACCTACATGTAAAATCGGTTTTTCGTCGGCTGGCTCTTCGGGTAATTCTGCTCCTTTTCTCGTTACAAAAAGATGGGTAACCAGTAGGTTCACGCCTCTCGTATCGCAGTATTTGGCTGCCTGTTCCTGCCATTTTTCCTGAAGAACGGTTCGCAATTCTTCTTCGCTGTTTTCCTGCCCCAGATAAGTTTTCAGGCGAAATTCGTTGGCATAAGGAGTTAGCAAAAGGCGCAAAGGAATGGAAGTTCCGGAAAGCTGCAATTCCAAAAATCCTTCTTCACTACGCAACACTTTCAATCCCGATTCCAGCTCAAACTCCGGAACTACTGAATTGGGATAACCGGCAAAAATGATCCCGCATTCACGGGCCAGTGGATCGGGCGCTTCAATGCGGTCGGGCGAATCGTGATTTCCGGCAATGGCAATGACCGGTCGGTTACCATTGTTCGACAGGCGTTTCAGTGTTTTATAAAATAAATCAACCGCTTCGGTTGGCGGATTGAATGTATCGAACAAATCGCCAGCCACCAGCACCGCATCAACCTGTTCGCGTTCGGCAATTTCGCAGATTTCCTGCAAAACAGCCTGCTGTTCTTCAATTCTCGAAAAATCTTCGAGCCGTTTACCGAGGTGCCAATCGGATGTATGGAGTATTTTCATTCAGTTTTTAATTGATTACTTCCGTGAATTTTCTCTGACCATTCTAAACTCCGAATCGGCGCTCCATTTAGGCCATTCGGCAGAATTGGCCAAATTGGTGCCCACATGATAAAGCAACTTGGCGTCCTCAACAATTCCGCCCAAATCGTCGGTCGTTGGGTGGTATTCGTCGAACGGACTGTGGTAGGTCTCTTTCCAATAGCGATCAACCTGCTTCATGGTTTCTTCCTTTCCTAATTTCTCAGCATCAACATATCCTTTGGCATAAATGGCCGGAACTCCCAGTTTTACCAACGGGAACTGATCAGAGCGAAAAAACATGCCATTATCAGGATTTGGATCAGGAGCAATGTATCTTCCCTGTTTTTCGGCCTCGCTCCTCACCCACTCATCTAACTCTGATTGCCCTGAACCGGTGATCATGACATCTTTGAATTTACCCATAAACAACATCACATCGGTATTAATGACGGCAACAGTTTTCGTTATTGGGAAAAACGGATGTTCAGCATAATAGCTAGAACCTAACAATCCGGATTCCTCGCTGGTTACCGAAAGAAACAGTACTGAACGTTCGGGAGCGGGAGCCGTTTTGAATCCGCGGGCTATCTCCAACATCCAGGCCACGGCACTCGCATTGTCGGTAGCGCCATTGTAAATACTATCGCCTTTTACCGGAATTCCAACACCCAAATGATCCCAATGCGCCGTGTAAACCACCACTTCATCGGGATGTTTACTCCCGCGAATCAATCCGCAAACATTTTTGGAAGTCTTGGTTTCGAAAGTATTTTTCATCCATCCTGAAACTTTTACAGGCAAAACAACCGGCTTAAAATCCTTCCGGATCGCCATCTTTTTGGCATCCTGAAAGTTCATTCCACAAGCCGAAAACAACTGTTCAGCAGCAGATTGCGAAATCCAGCCTTCGAAAGCACAACGATCCTGATAGCCATTTTCAGGCTTCAGATACAATTTGGTCGATTCACCATTGTTCGCAACCACCTTCCAGGGATAACCGGCTGGCCCCATTTCATGAATAATCAGGCAGCCTCTGGCTCCACGGCGCACTGCTTCCTCAAATTTGTATGTCCAGCGGCCATAATAAGTCATCGTATTTCCTTTGAAATAAGAGTCGTTTGTCCCATAGCCCGGATCGTTCACAAATACCAGGATGGTTTTGCCCGTCAGATCCATTCCCTGAAAGTCGTCACGACTGTATTCAGGAGCGGTAATGCCGAAACCAGCAAAAACAAGTTCCGATTGGTCGAGAGACTGCTCAGCTTCCATCTTTCTTGAAAAAGTCACATAATCTGTCATCTTTGGAAATTTCAATTTTCCTTTTGGAGTCTCAAAATCAAGCGTACTGGAGATTTTAGAACTCACTGCCAATAATGGTACTTCCTGAAAGAAACTTCCGCCGTTAGCTGGCTCTAACCCAATTTCCTTCATCTGACCAGCAATATAATCAACCGTAATGCCTTCAGTTGCGGACAAAGGCATTCGTCCCTGATAGCGATCAGACGACAATTCGGCAATGTGCTTTTCGATGTTTTTATATTGAATGGCGCTCTCTCCTGAATTGTTTTTAACGGAAGAGCACGACACACTTAAAACTGCTAACAACAAGATATTAAATGCTTTCATTTGAAATGATTTTACCTGAATAAAGAAAAAGCCTGAAGCCTAAAGTTAATGGAATATCGAAAACATATTCAGATTAAACAAAAAAAGGCCGCTGTTTCAAACTAACAGCGGCCTTTCAAATTTCCTATTTCAGGACTATTTTTTCACTTCCCAGGCACAACGCACCGGAGATACAATTTTGCCTTCTTTTTTCAATTCATTCATGGCTTTTTCAACCACTTTTTTATCCAATCCAGCCAATTCAGCAATTTCACCAGCTTTCAAGGGTTTGGCCGATGCAGACATTACTGCCAATACTTTTTCTACGCTCATTTTATCGATTTTAAAATTTCAAGAAATATATAAAGATCAAAATTAACGATTAAAGAATTTTGATCAACGATTTGTGATTTATTTTTGATTTTCAGCTCGTTAACCATCAATCGTTAATCGTTAATCAGAATCGACCTTCAACAACTTTCCAGTCCATTACTTTCCAGAAATCGGCCACATAAGCCGGACGGAGATTCTGTTTGTCGAGATAGTAGGCGTGTTCCCAAACATCACAGGTTAAAAGCGGAGTCGAACCATCGCGAAGCGGACAGCCTGCATTGCTGGTTTGAACAATACTTAGTTTGCCGGCAGCATCTTTCACCAACCAGGCCCAACCAGAACCAAATTGAGTGGCAGCAGCTTTATTGAAGGCTTCCTTGAAAGCATCCAGCGTTCCGAAAGTAGCTTCGATTGCAGCTTTCAAAGCTCCTGAAGGTTCAGTTGAAGGAGTTGCCGAAAACTGTTCGAAGTAAAAAGTGTGATTATAAACCTGAGCGGCATTGTTGAAAATTCCACCTTCAGCTTTTTTGATGATGGTTTCCAGATCAGCATTTTCGAATTCCGTTCCAACAATCAGATTATTGACATTGGTCACGTATGCCTGATGGTGTTTACCATGGTGGAACTCGAGGGTTTTGGCACTAATGAATGGTTCAAGTGCATCAATTGCATAGGGTAATGCGGGTAATGTAAAACTCATTTTCGTTATCTTTTTGGTTAAACAATGACTTTTGTTTTTTCAGTTAAGATAACAGAAACGGGAATAGAAAGGTTTGCTAAATCAGCATTTCTGAAGTAATTTAGATTTATTCTGAATAAGGGAAAACCCCACTTTGCAGGGATTGGAGAGGTTGTAAAAACAAAACCGCCCGGTACCTCTGTACCGGGCGGAAAAAAACCAAAAATCAACTAACCTTTAAACCGTCGGGCGACTTCGTCCCAATTAACCACGTTGAAAAAGGCATCAACATAATCAGGTCTCCGATTTTGATACTTCAAATAATATGCGTGTTCCCACACATCCACCCCAAGTACCGGAATACCTTTTACTTCAGCCAAATCCATTAACGGGTTATCCTGATTTGGTGTTGACGAAATCACCAAACTATCACCCTGCTTTACCAGCCACGCCCAACCGGACCCAAACCGAGTAAGGGCAGCTTTGGTAAATGCTTCTTTAAAATTTTGATATGACCCAAACGAATGATCGATCAATTTCTTCAAATCACCTTCCGGAGATTTGGCACCACCCGGAGCCATTACGTCCCAGAATAAATTGTGATTGTAAAAACCACCACCATTATTGCGAACAGCAATCGGTTGAGCCGATATAATAGCCAAAATTTCTTCTATTGTTTTTCCTTCAAGACTTGAGCCCTGAATAGCTGCATTTAAGTTGTTGGTATAAGCAGCATGATGCTTGTCGTGATGGATTTCCATTGTTTGCGCATCGATGTATGGTTCAAGAGCATCGTATGCGTATGGTAACTTTTGTAATTCGAATGCCATGTTTATTTCAATTTTAAAGATTAAAGACTCTTTTATCTTCTTTTACAAACATAGCATCTATTTAAATTGTTTCCAAATAAGACACTTTTTTTTTACTAAATATTTTTCTACCTATAAAAAACAAGCTGAATGAAACCTAGTTTCGGAGATATAGAAAATCAATAAACTAGTATTTCTGTAGAATACAAAATTGAAACTAAGCTACTCTGTACGAAAAATCGTAAATATTGAATATGAGCTATTGCATTTTGAGCAACGGAGGCTGAAAAACAGGAGGTATTTAAATTCAAAACATTATACATGAAGCACTTACATAGAGCAATGCCTCAACTCCGATAAATATTTATTGACAACTAATTGTAGTCAAATTTCTAAGCCAAAGCCTTAAGTTTGTCCGCTTGTTTTTCCTCAAGCAGCATAACTTCGTCTCTCTCAATGTTTGCATAAAGGCTGCAATTCATCGAATCAATACGCACTAATAATCTCGATTGGCCTAAAATGTTAATAACCTCGCCTTTTATACCTTTAAACGAACCATGCAAAACTTCAACCAAAACACCCCGTTGAATCCGTTCATGAGAAACGGTGATTTCGTGTTCCTTTTGTGCAAGGAACGTTTTAATATTTGTAATCTGATTTTCAGGAATTGATTGAGCCCTTCCCCCAAAACTAATGTAACAAACAGCTCCAGGAGTATTTAATACCGTAAAAAATTCCTTGTAACTAACCTTTACGAAAATGTAGCATTTAAACAATGGCTCTTCAACCCACTTCTTGCGGTCACTCCAATATTTCAAAACTTTTCGCATCGGTAAATAACACTCGATATTTTTCTCCTTCAAATTGTCGAAAAGCTTTCTTTCTGCATTAGCTCTTACGTACACAGCATACCATTGATAATTTGATTGTTCCAACATCATAATTCGTGTTATTTGTGGTCATTGATTACAAAATTCTAATTGTAATTAGAATTAATTTTAAAACCAAACTGAATTATTAGACTTCAAATAATTTGTATATACCTGATACACAACTCTTAAATAATAAAAATAAATTAATTTATATTTAAGACTATTTTGTCTTTTATTCAAAAATAGCACTAAATTAGAATTTTTACAAATTTTAACAGAAAATTTAACATTAATATATTCTATGAGGTATAGATAAAATAAATTGGCAATAAAAAAGAACTCTTAGACTCCTGGCAATTAACCAACTATATAATACAAAAATGCAAACCTTTGCCAATACACCAAAAGCAATCAAATCACATATGTTAATTTAGTGTAAACAAACATGAACTACTCAACAGGACTATAATTAAATCAATCAAAACTACTTTGGTTCTTGGACATAGTTCAAAAGTAATGACGACGTATTTGTGCAAATAAAATAGCCAGAGCTACCTAAAGTTAAGACCAACCTTCAAAGTCTCTTGATTGAGAAGCAATACGTTATTCAATAAGTAAAACTACTACCACCCAGAAACTCCCTGATTAACGAAGTTGGTGGAATCTCCTGATCATCAATAGCTTTAAAGTATGAGAAAAACTTAAGCAAACGGTTGCTTTCGCTGAATTCGGGCTGACTTTCAGTAACAGCTTTCAAGAGCGGTTCTGCATATTTTTTAAGTACGGCCAATTCGTAAATCAAAGCTGAATTAAACATGATATCGGCGTTCTCCTGATAAGGAAAGATATTTTTATCCTCCCCAATCCGAACACTTGGCCAACGCCGAATGGTATCCTGAGCTGTATAGTTTCGGTATTTACTATCGCGAATCATTCGGCGGATTAAGCGGTTATCGGTAGTTGAAATGTGATTTTGATCGTCAATTGAAATCTGAGTAAGCGCAGAAAGAAATATTTTAAATGTATTCGCTGGCGAAATATGGGGTATCAAGCCAGGATTCATTCCGTGAATTCCTTCAACAATTAATATACTGCCCTCCTGTAATTGCAATCTTTTGCCTGAGGGAAATTTCCGGCCAACTGTAAAATTAAACTTAGGCAATTCAACCACTTCTCCAGCAAACAACTGGATTAACTGATCATTAAAATACTCGATATCAATAGCTTCAATAGCTTCAAAATCATATTCTCCTTTTTCATCTTTAGGCGTCAATTCGCGATCAACAAAATAGTCATCCAACGAAATCATGGTTGGTTTCAAGCCATTTACTGCAAGTTGAACCATCAATCGTTTACTGAAAGTGGTCTTCCCTGAAGCAGAAGGTCCAGCAATCAAAACAATCTTTACACGTTCTCTCTTCTCAAAAATCAGATTTGCTATTTCCGCTATTTTTTTCTCGTGTAACGCTTCCGATATCTTAATAATGTCACCACTCAACCCATTCATTGTATTTTCATTGAGGTTGGCTACATTCGGCACATTCAAAATTTCGGCCCAGTCTTTATGCTCCTGAAAGACTTCAAATAACTTATCGTGCGGTGAATAAGGTTGTACTTCACTGAATTTAGCGGGATTTGGAATCCGAAGCAGTAATCCATCGTAATACAAAACAAGATCGAATACTTTTAAATAACCTGTTGAAGGAACCTGATGCCCAAAGAAATAATTGGCCTGATCGCCCATAAAATAAATATAGGTGAAGAGGGCACCCTGCTGCTCAAATAACTTTGCTTTATATCGCAGATTCTGCTTCCGACATATTTCCGCTGCTTCTTCTGTAGGTAAACCAACTTTCTCAAAAGGAATATTCCGGTCGACCAACTGCCGCATTTCGCTTTTAATAGCAAATACGTCTGAGTCGGTTATAGCCCGATCCAATCCGGCCAACTCACAATAATAACCACGCGAAATACCATGCATCATTTTTAATTTCACTTCAGGAAAAACTTCTTTCACTGCAGCAACCAGTATAAAAAACAATGATCGCACATATAAACGCAGTCCATCAGGATGTGAATAATCGATGAATTCTACTTTTTTATTCTTGACAAATACGAATGAAAGTTCCTTTACCTTGTTATTGACCAATGCACCAAGAATTGGATTATCCAATTTAACCTGAAAATCGTCTTTTATTTCCTCAAGGGTAATTCCCATAGGGTAAACTCGTTTCTCGCCTGTATTGACGCAGTATATATCAATTGTATTCATATTCGTTGGGTTGAAGGTTCAGAATTTAATTAATGGTTCATTTCTAATTTAAGGTATTTAGCGGTAAACGATTCTTCGTTTAATATCACCTCTTCGGGGGTACCAAAGCAGACCACTCTTCCACCCTCTTTTCCTCCCTCCGGGCCAATATCAATCACATGGTCGGCTACTTTGATCACATCCATGTTGTGTTCAATTACAACAACCGTATTTCCTCTATCAACAAGCTTATTAAGCACTTCAAGCAAAACACGGATGTCTTCGAAATGAAGTCCGGTGGTTGGTTCATCGAGTATGTACATGGTTTGACCAGTGTCTTTTTTGGCCAACTCGGTTGCGAGTTTTACGCGCTGCGATTCGCCTCCTGAAAGTGTTGTTGACGATTGCCCAAGTGTGATGTACCCCAGGCCGACATCCTGAATGGTCTTCAATTTATGCGCGATCGAAGGAATGTGTTCAAAAAATTCGACGCCCTGATTGATGGTCATATCCAGCACATCGCCAATGGATTTACCTTTGTAACGAACTTCCAGTGTTTCGCGATTATAGCGCCTTCCATTACAGGTATCGCAATGCACATAAACATCAGGCAAAAAATTCATTTCAATTTGTTTCAATCCGCCACCCTGACAATCTTCGCAGCGACCACCTTTTACATTGAATGAAAACCGCCCGGGTTGGTATGCCCTGATTTTGGCTTCAGGCAATTGTGCAAACAAGTTGCGAATATCAGAAAATACGCCGGTGTAGGTCACCGGATTGCTTCTCGGCGTGCGCCCAAGCGGCGACTGATCGACCTGAACGACCTTATCGATATTGCCCAATCCTATTATTTCGGAATACGGAAGCGGATCTTTAAGCGATCCGTAGAAATGCTGGCTCAAAATAGGTTGCAACGTTGAGTTTATCAGGCTGGATTTCCCGCTGCCCGAAACACCAGTAATGCAAATCATTTTACCTAATGGAAAATCAACTGAAACATTTTTCAGGTTATTACCGGTACAGCCCCGTAATGAAAGAACTTTACCATTTCCTTTCCGTCTTTTCCCCGGAATAGCAATCTGCGCTTCACCTGAAAGATATTTTGAGGTCAGGGTTCCTGCTTTGAGAACTTCTTCAGGAGTACCGGCTGCCACCACATGACCGCCGTGCACACCGGCAAACGGTCCCATGTCGATCACATAATCGGCATTCATCATCATATCTTTGTCGTGCTCAACTACAATCACCGAGTTGCCCGTATCGCGCAATTGTTCCAGCGAATTAATCAGCCGGAGATTATCGCGATGATGCAGGCCAATACTTGGCTCGTCAAGAATATACAGCACATTTACCAGTTGCGAGCCAATTTGTGTGGCCAGCCTGATGCGTTGTGTTTCACCCCCGGATAATGTCCGCGAAGTCCGATCAAGAGACAAATATTTCAGGCCAACATCCAACAAAAAGCGAATACGGTCGCGGATTTCCTTAACAACTTCAACAGCTATTTTTCGTTGCCTGTCGCTCAACCGATCTTCCAGATTTTCGAGCCATTGACTTAATTCAGAAATATCGAGTCCGGCTAATTCCGAAATATTCTTGTTATCAATCCTGAAATAAAGCGATTCTTTCTTCAACCGTTGTCCGTTACATTCAGGACAGGTTGTTTCGCGAACAAACTGGTTAGCCCATTTCTGCGCTTTCTGCGAAGGATTATCGTCTTTCTGCGCATCAATATATTTGATCACTCCCTCGTAAGTCATCATGTAATTCATAGAAACCCCGAGTGGCGAATTTTTCAATTGAATTCGCTCGTTAGTGCCAAAAAGAATGGCATTCAGTCCATCTTCCGGAATATCTTTAATTGGCGTTTTCAAGGTAAAACCAAACATATCGCCCAAAGCTTCGATCTGCCAGAAAACCAGCGTATTTTTATGCGATCCGAGTGGCGCAATTCCACCGTTTTGAATGCTTTTTGTATTATCAGGAACAATTTTTTCGAGATCAATTTCACTGATCATGCCCAATCCATTGCATTTTGGGCAGGCGCCCTGTGGCGAGTTAAACGAAAAGTTATGCGGTGCTGGTTCGTTATAAGAAATACCTGTAGTTGGGCACATCAACTGCCTGCTGTAATATTTGGCCACCTTGCTGTCGTGATCGAGAATCATGCAGATTCCATGACCATTTCGCATGGCAATTTGGAGCGAATCGTGCAGTCGTTTATCGCTGGCTTCATCAACAAGCAAACGATCGATCACAATTTCGATGAAGTGATTTTTATACCGATCTAGCCGCATGGCTGCTTTCAACTCGGTAACTACGCCATCAATCCGTGCATTCAGAAACCCTTTTTTCAGAATTTGCTCGAACAACTCGCGGTAGTGACCTTTGCGGCCTTTCACAACTGGTGCAAGTATTAAAATTCGTTTCCCGGAGAACGATGATTTGATCAGATTCAAGATCTGATCGTCGGTATATTTCACCATCTTCTCGCCGGTATTGTACGAAAATGCTTCGCCGGCACGGGCATATAAAAGTCGGAGAAAATCGTAAATTTCGGTAACCGTGCCAACCGTTGACCTCGGGTTTTTATTGGTTGTTTTTTGCTCAATGGCGATGACAGGGCTCAAGCCGGTAATCAAATCAACATCGGGGCGTTCCATATTACCGAGAAAAGAGCGAGCATATGCCGAAAACGTTTCGATGTACCGGCGTTGCCCTTCAGCATAAATGGTGTCGAAAGCCAGCGATGACTTTCCGCTTCCACTCAGTCCGGTAATAACGGTGAGTTTATTCCGGGGAATTTCGACATTGACATTTTGTAAATTGTGAACCCGGGCACCATGCACTACAATTAATCCTTCTTCTTCAGTCTGGTTTTCAGGAGTATGAATATTTTCTGCTTTCTGCATTTGATCTTTAATTCTTTTTGGTTCTGAAACCCGTTTCCGGTATCTTCAAAATATAGGTCTTTCTGGTAGGATTTTTCAGCATGGTATCCCTCAACCATGGATTAAACATTTTCAGAATTTTATAATTAATTCCTTTATTGATAGCATAACCGGCAAGATCAGCAATCGAACTCTTCACTTCAACATTTTTAGTTTCAATAATCGGATAAAGGTCCTTTTTATCAACCTTGAACCCATATTCTTCCGGATCTTCCATTACCATTTTGAGCGCCAGGATGCGAAAGACATACCGGGTAGTTTCTTCAACAAAAAGCAAATCGTAGTAACTTTTAACCTTTTGCTGGGCAATTTTCTGATCTAATCCATACCTGCCACCATTGTACGAAGCAGCAACCAACGCCCAGCTTCCGTATTTCTGGTAGGCCGATTTGAACATCCGGCAAGCAACTTCAGTCGATTTTTCAATGTGGTAGCGCTCATCAACGTCAGCGTTAACTTCCAAACCATTCTCTTTGGCGGTTGATTCAAGCAATTGCCAAAAACCCGCAGCTTTTGACGGCGAATATGCTTTGGGGTCAAATCCACTCTCAGCCACACACAAGTATTTAAAATCTTCAGGAACACCATTCGCTTTCAAAATAGGCACTATGACAGAGAAATAGCGTGGCATATTTTTGATGTACCTGATCGTCTGAGAATGAAAATAAACAGTTGACAACAACTCACGGTCGAGGCTTTCGCGAACATCGAAATATTCCATGGGAACATCTTCACCTGCAAAAGTAAGTTTTTCAGGAAGCTTTACTGCGGTGAACAAATGAGTTCCGAGTGAATCCGGGAGCTGGCTTCGCGAATTTGAGCATGCGGTAAATGGTAATATACACAAAACAGGAAGCGCCTTAATAAATCTGCGAACCAGAGGGGATATCTTAAAATTCATAATATGGTTTCAAAATTTCACAATTTGCAAAAATAGCGGAATTAAATTCCTCAGTCAACAAAGCATGTGATTTATTAAATAAAACTTCAGTTGACCAAAATCAAAACTTTAGCAGAGATGTCACTTTTTATAATTGCTATAGTAATATAACATTACACTGCCTGTGCAGAATGTATAAATTCCTTAAATTACTGGTTGATTTTGTATGAGGGATGCTCATTACTTCGGAAGTGAAAAGATTGGAAACCAAAAGAATTCTCCCCAATGAGGCCGATGTAATTTCAGTTGGCATCACTTCTGTAAATTTTGAGAACAATTTGAGAAATATTATTATCAAAATGAAAATTAAAATCCTGAAAGCAATGACCAATATCGAATCGTTTAAATGAGAGAAAAAGTTTATTCCCTTTTCGATGGATACCATTAAGATTGAAGAAGGTAGATACAGCTACCAATAAATTAGGAATCGCGTTAAAAACAAAAAGCCAGACGAAAAAAATCGTCTGGCTTTTTTATGAAGAGGATACCACAGAGTTCAACAGTTGCCCACGTATTGCGGAGCATTATATTCTTTTCACTACAGGAATTGTGCCAAATTGTTTTATATTCCGAATATTTGCTAAATCATATAATATTTTTTTAATCAGCATAAAACTTTTCCACTGGAATAAACCCAATTTGCTTTATATTCTGAATATTTGAATAATCATAAAGCGTAAATCCATTTTCGCCAATCATAAACAGGTAATTATTCATCGGAATTACGTCGTAAGCATTGATGGATGGAAAAATTGAAATTTGAGTAATAGCCAATGGATCAGCAACATTATAGATTTTAAGACCCGCATCACCATCGCAGAGAAACAACAAGTCATCATCAATCCCCAGGCCTTGCGGACCAAACATTGGATACGACTTTAATAACGCGAATTTGGAATAACTATTGCTCATCTGAACGACATCTAATTGATTGAGGGTTCCGCCACGGCAAGTTGAGCCTCCTTTTAAGGTGATAAATGCCAGATCACCTTTTATAACTACCGGATCACAAGAGGTCATGTGTGCGAAATTTCCAATCTGAACAGGTTTTTCAGGAACTTCGAGTGTCATAACAATCATACCATTCTGTGTCCCCATAAACAGATGGTTGTCCGTAATAAAGATGGTTTCTGCATTCCAGTTCACATAACTGGTATTCAACAACGTAACCTGAGAATTCGAATTCAGTTTAAAAGTTAACAAACGACTCTGGTTCACTACATATAAAAAGTCTTTATACAAACCAAACCGAGCCATACTTCCACCTACGCCATAAGATGACCCCGAAGCTCCGCCAGCAGCATTACTTAATCCAGATGCCTTATCCATCGTGTAATACGCGTCATTGTAATAAATCGGATAATAGCGCTGCTCCAGTTCCTGACGAACACTTTTTACTTCCCATCCGGTTACCACACCTTTCGTTTCATCCAACTTGGCAACTGGGTATTTGGTATCGTATGTTGGCAAAGTATATGGGAAAACCTTTTCAACACGACCAACTTCTTTCATGGCCGAAAAACTGGATACATCGATCGCAACCAGATCAACATAACTATCAGCATACAAAATATTGTCTTTAATGGCAATGTCAACATTACCCGGAATTTCAATAAATCCCTTATTCTGTGGATTCTTTGGATCGCTTACATCAAAAACATGAACACCTCGCATTTTTTCATTGATAAAAATAAAATTATCCTTGAAATAAATTTTCCCGGGATTATTCAGTTTTTGTGCAGTGTTCATTTTCACAGCCGAACGCAAATCGGTGTAGCTAAGGTAAACCGGTGAATTTGCAGTAAAAGTTTCGAAAACCTTGTCGGTACAGGCCGATAAAAAGGCCATAAACAGTACCATTACCGAAAAAATAGTTTTAGTTTGCTTCATGGCTGTAATTAATTAAAGATGAATCCGATTTTAAGTGAAAGTCTTGAATAGTTAGTTTCTAGCTTGTACCCATTATCTCCTGAATATTTTAATTGATGATAACGATACCCAAAGGCGAAGAACCAACCAAAGTTATCTGACGTATATCGCTGAAATCCAAATGAAGGATTAATAAGAAATCCACCTTCAGTATCCAATTTTTGATTTGTTTGGTAGCCCGGCCAGTACGACGAAGAATAATCAACATAGTAATTATTGAAATTCTGTCGGCTTTCTTTTTCAAGTGGAACCTGATAACCAAATTGCAGATTAACAAACGGAGTGAATCGAGCATCCCTGAATTTATACTGAATTTGCGCGAAGGCAGGCATGTAAGTTTCATCCAAAAATTCAGCACCAAGCCCAGCTCCTAAATATAATCGATCAATGACTTTGTAGTTAAACGATGTTATAAATGAAAATGGCGCCTTCTGGCTATTTCCAGAGTTACCCAATAAAACGCCCAGGGAAGTATCAAAGAAATAATTTTGATTTGGATTCCGTTCGCGAACAGCTTTCGAATATTTCGAAACGCTGTCGACATCAGCAATTTTAAAAACCCATTCGTTTCCGGCTGAGTTAATTTTTACAATATCAAGATCGTGTGTGATCAATTGACCCTTAATGATTCCACCTGATTTCAGGTAAACGATGTCTTTTTTACTTTTCTGAGCGAAAGCCGGTACCAGGATTAATCCGGTCAAAATCAGAATGAGAATTTTCTTCATATCGTTTTGGTTTTATGAGCTATTGGTTTTCAAGAAAGATGTGTTGACTGAACAAAAGGTTGCGCAGAGAAAAAAGAATTCCAGATTTCAAGTTTCAAAATCTAAAAAAGCAGTCATCAATAAAGGCTATTGATGCCAATGAAATACATTACAAATGATTTTGACGACTATTTGCGACTAAAACTCGTAGCTCAATCCGGTAAAAACACCAATTGTATAAGGCTTGTAGGTAACCTCCGAGTTGCTGTTCAGCGAATTCAGGTAATATTTCATGCGAGGCTCAACATTTAGAAACAAGCGATTCGACAGTTCG
Organism: Prolixibacteraceae bacterium; assembly: GCA_028683385.1. GTDB lineage: Bacteria > Bacteroidota > Bacteroidia > Bacteroidales > Prolixibacteraceae > Aquipluma. Next base: position 312,263 of record JAQUIJ010000001.1, read on the forward strand.
TATTTTATGCCTAACCCAAGTGTTCCGCTGTAATTCAAAGTTTCCATATCCTTAGTTTTCCCAACCAGCGATTTTCCTGAAGAATCTTCAACGAAGATCTGGTTACCAACTAATACATTCGAGCTAAATCCACCGAGCATAACCACATCAAATTTTGCATCAATTAAGGTGTACCGCAAATAAAGTGGAATCTCGATGTAGTCAAAATTTTGGATGAAGTTGGTTGACGAAACAATCACAGCCGAATTCAGGGATTTATCTTCCAGCGAATTACCCACAACCAATCCTGAAGGAATTTTGCTTAATTCGATCACGCCGGCATTACTGTTCATACTCATTCGGTTCGAGTTGGGAGCCAGACTTACCGGAGTATTGAAATAATTTGAACCCGAGGTGGCATATTGCAAATCTTTGCCGCCTGAGCTTGATGAATTTCCGGAAGATTGTCCCAAGCCTGAATAGTAGACACCGCTTTGCAAGCTCCATCGTTTACCTTTTTTATATTCTACTGATATTCCGCCACCAAGGTCAACCTGATTGGCCGATGAAGAACGTAACATATTACTGGCATATGACCGCGATTGGCTTCCGCGCGAAACGTTATATTCCGGCGAAACCTGGGCTCCAACCAACCATCGCGCTTTTTCTTCCGAGGTGTTTTCAGCAGTGAGTATTTTCTTATTTAGCTCCATAATCTGCTGATCGATTGTTTTCTGAATCAGTGCCGGAGAATTTTCATCGTTTTTCATCGCCTGAAGTGTATTCGAATTTTCAGTCTCCGGTTTGATCATTCGATAAAGGCTTTTCAGCGGTTTCATCAACAACGATTCATTGCTTGAGGCGATCGGCGTAGATTTGGAGGCAAAGGTTGTTGCTACGGATTCTGAATTTAGATCTATTGACCTGGACTGAGTTTTCTGCGATGCTGAGTTAGCCAAATTGTTGGCAAGTGATGTCGTTGCAGGATTTATCTCTTGAGCTGGCATTACTCTTTCTGACTGAATTTGAATTTCAGGGGACTTTGTCGGAGTTGAACTCTGTCCAACGAGATCAGCCTGTTTCATTTCCGGAAGATCTCCATTATTCAACTGCCAACCAGCAACAAATGCAATCAACAGAGCAGCAGCAACACCGGCTACTCTCCAAAAAATCAATTTCTTTTTCCGACGTTCTCCTGCAACTGCCGAAAGTATATTGTCCAGCAAATACGCAGGCGGTTCCTGCTCGTAATTCAGGAGCTTGTCGCGAAACAATTCGTCCAAATTTCTATCCTTCCTCATGCCGTATAATTGTTTTTGGCATTTATTTCACCAAAGTTCTCGTGAACTTTTTTTTTCAGTATTTCTCTGGCCCGCGCCAGATTCGATTTAGAGGTTCCTTGCGTGATCGACATTTCATCGGCAATTTCCTGATGAGACATACCTTCAATCACATACAAGTTAAAAACCAATTGGTAACGCGGCGGCAATTCCTGAATCAATTTCATCAGATCGTCAGCCGAAATTTTGGCAATCACATCGTCTGAATAATTAATTGAATCATAAATAGCGACGTCTTCAACAGGGTACATCAGATGTTGTTTTCTGATCTTTTCAAGCGAAACATTGATCATGATCCGTCGAATCCAGCCTTCCAAAGAACCATCATTTCGAAAAGACTTCAGGTTATTAAAAACCTTGATAAATCCTTCCTGTAAATTATCTTCAGCCTCAGTTGAATCTTTGGCATACCTAAGGCATACTCCAAACATTTTTGGTGCAAACTGTCGGTATAATTTTGCCAAAGCGTTCTGGTTACCGGCAATACAATCTTTTATTAGCTGCTCAAATTCCTTCAATGTCCAGTTTCAGTTCTTTCGATCAAAATTAGTTGTTTTGCCGCAAACTTCAGGTAATCTGTAACTTTTTGTCTCCTTCATAACAACTCGTACTTTGCAAATTTTCATACGTAAGAGTAAAGCCACGTTCCATAAAAGTTACTTACCGCCTTATAGATGATATTTACGTTAAAATGGTTGCGTACAAAAATTAATAGCTTAATTTATTCGGATTTCAACAGTACAATATCCAGATAAATAGCCGTTATCAGAACAACCGGTATATTAAGATTCCAAATCATATGAACCGTTTCTTTTTAATATCTGTTAAATCTGCATACATTTAGGGAAATTACAACGAATAAAAAGAACATGCAGAATTTGAATTATGGAGTTGTAGGAAATTGCCGGAGTGCAGCACTTATATCAGAAAAAGGCAGCATTGAGTGGTTCTGTTTCCCGGATTTCGATTCACCCTCAATCTTTTCAAAGCTACTTGACGTTGAAAAAGGTGGTGAATTTGGCTTTGAAGTCTCCGAAAAATACTCGATCACGCAAAAATATGTTGAAAATACAAACATCCTTTGCACACTGTACACATCGGACGAAGGGAGCTTTGAAGTACTTGATTTTATGCCACGTTATAAATTGACCGAGCCTAATTATTACCTGCCTCCTGAAATTTACCGATACATCAGGTTATTATCCGGCAAGCCCACATTCAGGATAAATTATAATCCGAAAATGAAATATGCAGAAAAAGAGGTTGTCCATTCCATCAAAAAACGATGTATCCGGACACATTCTGTTGATGATGTTTTGGATTGCATTTATCTCTATTCAAGTATACAATTTGCTTTAATCTTGGGAAAGAAAGAAATTGTACTTGAAAATGACCAGTTTATTCTCCTATCGAACAATCAAAAATTAATTTCTATTGACATTGACCGGGTCAACCTTGAATATAATCGCACAAAAATATATTGGCTCAATTGGGTAAACCGCTCTAAGAAATTTAAAACACATAACGCAATCATTACCCGAAGTATGTTGGTTCTAAAGTTGATGTCGTTTCACCCGACTGGCGCAGTTTTGGCAGCCTTAACAACCAGCATTCCTGAAACCATTGGTGAAGTGCGCAATTGGGATTACCGTTTTTGCTGGCTTCGCGACGCTTCAATGTCGATTGAAACACTGATGGACATGGGGCACTATGGTGCAGCCCGTCGATTTATGTCGTTTATTAAAAGTATCCTGAAAACGAAGCAAGACAAATTTCAGATCATGTACGGAATCAGGGGCGAACGCATTCTTCACGAAGAAGAGCTGACGCATTTAGCCGGATATGAAAACTCACAACCGGTAAGGATTGGAAATGCAGCCTATTACCAAAAACAAAACGATGTATATGGATATCTGATGAATGTTATTTACCAATATTACAAATACTTCCCTGGAACACTCGATGAAATTGAAGACATCTGGGAGGTTGTACGAAACATTATCAGGGCAGTGATTATAGAATGGGAAAAACCGGACAAGGGAATTTGGGAAATTCGTAACACCGACAAGCATTTCGTATTCTCAAAAGTGATGTGCTGGGTTACACTCGACCGAGGGGTTAAAATCGCCCAATTGCTAAATCTGAAAGAATATGCGAAAAAATGGAAAAAGGAGGCCGACCGGATAAAGAAAGATATTCTGGAAAACGGTTGGAACGAGCAAATGCAAAGCTTTACACAAACCTATCATGAAACAGATTTGGATGCCTCCCTTTTACTAATGGAAGAATACGGCTTTATTTCCGGCACCGACGAGCGGTACATAAAAACAGTTCAGGCCATTAAAAAAGAGCTTTTTTATAAGGGATTAATGTACCGCTATCTCAATGCCGATGACTTTGGACGGTTATCTTCTTCCTTTACCATCTGCACCTTCTGGTTGATTCGGGGGCTTTATGTAACAGGCGAGACCGAAGAGGCTCTGGAAATTTTCAACAAGATTGCTGGCTACTCCAATCATCTGGGATTATACAGCGAAGATCTCGATTTTGAAACAAAAAGGCAATTGGGAAATTTCCCTCAGGCATACTCACATCTGGCCTTAATCAATACAGCCACCTTATTTGCAGACGAACGTCATTTGTCGAAGTTTATTCGTCCTTAGCCTGAAATGCCAATTTATTGTTATGATTGAGCCGAACCTTCGCAAAACAATCGGGGTAATTGGCCTGAATAAAATCGATGACTTTCTCGCGGACTTCGGTGCGCAAGTCCCAGTTTTTTGAAGCATCGCTGCTGCTGACCAAAATTCGCATCTCTTTATATAACTCGTTGGTATTGGTAATCTGCACATTGAAGACACGCTCGTCCCAATTCGGATTTCCTTTCAATATGGTAGGGACAAAATCCCGGATCGCCTGAACAGGAAGGTCGTACCCTACATAAAAAAAGACGGTTCCCATGATATCGGCACTTGATCGTGTCCAATTCTGAAATGGTTTTTCAAGAAAATAAGTGACCGGTAACATCAACCGACGTTCGTCCCAGATTTTCACCACCACATATGTGAGTGTAATTTCTTCAATCCTACCCCACTCTCCTTCAACGATTACCACATCGTCGAGACTGATAGGTTGCGTAATGGCAATTTGAATACCAGCCAGAAACATTCCGATGCTCTTCTGGGCGGCAAACCCGACAATTAACCCTGCAACTCCCGCGGATGCCAAAATACTTGTTCCAACGGCTTTTGCTCCGTCAAAAGTCATCAGGACAACAGAGATCGTGATAATTACGATTACTGTATCGGCAATATTCTGAAATACAGTCAACTGGGTAAGTCTTCTTCTGGCATGGAGATTGTCCGATGCATTCACATCAAGCTTTTTGTTCAACAAGTAAGCACCCAACTTCACAAATTTAATCAGTAGCCAGCCAACCGAAAGGATCAGAACGATGTTGTTGACATGGATTAAATATTTGAAAAAGTTTAAATCTTTCAGAAATAAATGGGCAAACGATTTAATCATGATCCACACCAAAATCCATAGAAGTGGAATTTTAAATACGTCCAATACAAAATCGTCCCACTGGTTAACCGTTTTTCGGGTATAAATCTTCAAACGCTTATAAATTAGCAGGTATGCAAAAAGAAAGACTACAATTACAACAACCATCAGAAATATTGCTGTATAGTTTACGGTGTCTCCTGAATTATTCATTTCAATAAGTTTTAATTACATCGGTACTAAACCATACTTCAAAATTAAAGTATTGATTTTCAGCCTATTTAAAATATAGAATGGGAAATTACGAATTTTTGGCTTAACTTTGAATAAGAACGGTCAATTCTTTGCTTTTTAAGCAGAAGCAAAAGAATAAATACAGATAGAAGATGGACAACCAACTGTATTTTGAAAGATTGGTCATAGTCGCTTATCGTTTACCGTATAAGTTCACGAAAACAAAAACCGGCTATAAGGCTGTACAAAATTCTGGAGGTCTGGTTTCGGCAATTCTTGCCCTGTCTGAAAAATTCAATGAAAACAACAACAATAAAATAAAGAATAAGATTGTCTGGGCTGGCATCTCTGATCAACTTCAGGAGAATTTATCTCCAAAAGACATTTACAATGAACATTTTGATATCATTCCTATTACTATTTCTCCTCAACTGAATGAATTATTCTATGGTGGCTTTTGTAATGATCTAATTTGGCCCTTATTTCACTATTTTCCATCCTATAGCGTCTTCAAAAGTGAATATTTTAATGCATACGAAGAAGCCAATTCGAAATTTTGTGATGAAATTGTGAAAATCATAAAACCGGGTGACCTCATCTGGGTACATGATTATCACCTGATGCTCCTTCCTGAAATGATACGGAATAAAGTACCTGGAGCCAACACCTGTTTCTTCCTGCATATTCCTTTTCCATCATTCGAAATATTCAGGTTATTGCCACGACATTGGCGCGAATCTATAATTAACGGAATGTTGGGGGCTGATTTAATCGGATTTCACACCCATGATTATACACAACACTTTATCCAGTCTGTTAAACGCACCACCGGTTTTGAGTGCCGACAAAATATCATATATACACCCAACAAACTTGTGAAGGCTGATGCTTTCCCAATTGGCATTGACTTTGACAAATTTCATGACTCTTGCTTGAATAGTAATGTCTTCATTGAAAAACAAAAGATTAAACGTCACTTGTCTTCCCAAAAGCTCATCTTTTCTGTTGATAGGCTCGATTATTCTAAGGGACTGCTATTGCGGCTAAAAGGATATGAAACCTTCCTTGAAAAATATCCTAAATGGCAAACGAAGGTTGTTTTCAATATGGTTGTTGTACCGTCACGCGATAATATTACAAAGTATAAAAAATTAAAAAAGGAAATTGAATATAGCGTAGGACGCATTAATGGGAAGTATAGCTCATTGGAATGGAGACCAATAATATACCAATACAAATCACTGAATTTCAACGAAATGATAGCGCTCTACGATTTAAGTGACGTAGGATTGATTACTCCATTACGAGATGGAATGAATTTAGTCGCCAAGGAATATATTGCTTGTCAGATTGAAAACAAAGGCGTTTTAATTTTAAGTGAAATGGCCGGTGCAGCTTCTGAGTTGAATGAAGCGATTCTCATTAATCCTTCCGATAATATTGAAATGGCAGATGCAATAAATAGCGCGCTTGAAATGACTCCGGAGGAAAATAAACAACGGCTGGAAAGTATGCAGAAACGGATTTCAAGCTATAATGTATTTACCTGGGCTTTCGATTTCTTCAAACAAACATCTGAAATAAAAGAGCAACAGAATAAAATGAATATCCGGTTTATTAATAAAGGAACCTCTGATCAATTCATTTCAGCATACCAAAAGGCGAAACATCGCATACTCTTTCTCGATTATGACGGAACGCTGGTCTCGTTTGCCAAATATCCGGAACTGGCAACAATGGATAAAAACACCCTGAAAATCATTAGAGATTTAAGTGATGATTCTAAAAACAAAATTGTCATCATTAGCGGCAGAGAAAAAGATTTTCTTGAAAAACAATTCAATGGCGTAAATATCACCCTGATTGCCGAACATGGATATTTTATAAAAAAAACAGGTGAAAATTGGGAAACCGCAATCCCTACGGTTGAGTATTGGAAAGAAGATGTAATTCCTATTCTTTCAGAATACGTAAATCGATGCAGTGGTACATTTATCGAAGAAAAAACAGGCAGTATAGCATGGCATTACCGAAATGCAGATTCGGACTATGTTCAGTTACGTTTACACGAATTACGTGATAACCTGGCTGAAATAATTCGTCACAAAACGAATTTTGAAATTCTTGAAGGGAATAAAGTACTGGAAGTAAAATGTGGAAAATACGATACCGTACAAACCGCATTTTCCTTAATGAAAAATGAAAGCTTCGACTTTATTCTGGCTGCAGGAGATGACAGTAGTGATGAATTTCTGTTCAAAGCATTACCCGATTCGGCTATTACAATAAGGGTTGGCTTAATACCAACAATTGCAAAATATAATGCGACTAACTTCTCTAATTTATTAAATCTACTGAAATCTCTTTCTGAATAACAGTATAGAACTTCATTTCACTTATTTACTTACAATTAAACTATTAAGAAATTTCACCGTATCAACCTGCGCCAAGCTGAACCTTGCATGATCGGAAATGGAACCAACCTTGATCGTAATTGCTTCAGACGGTAAGGCATGAAACATGTCATCATCGGTAATATCATCGCCCATAGCCATCACAAAATCATAATTGTCGCGACCCAATAATCGGGTAGCCTCCGTACCTTTGTTTACCCCAATGGTTTTTATTTCTACAACTTTGTTCCCCCTCATAATCTGAAGATTCAGGCGCGAGCAGGGCATCATTAATGCATTGATTAATTGTTTTTCACGAAGTTCAGCCAACCACTTGTCGCAATTGCGGTAATGCCAAACCAGAGCTGTTTTCTTTTTCTCAATCATTGAGCCCGGTGTTTTATCCACAATTTGTTGCATGATGTCGAAAATCTCATCATCCTCTGGGAATAAGGTTCGAACACTCGCTTGCCAAACGCCATGCTCTTTATAGAACGCTCCATGTTCAGCAGCCATATCAAAGCCATAGTCGCCAAACCATTTGTCTAAAAATTCGGTATTTCTGCCGCTGCTAATGACAATCGTATTCTGCTTATCTGCCGCAAGTTCTTTTAAGGTTTCAATTAGTATGTATCCCGGAATCGCCATATCCGGATTTTTTACAATAGGAACCAAAGTTCCGTCGTAATCCAGAATAATCAGCCTTTTATGTGCATTTTTATAGCGTTGGTAAATCGTTTCTGTCAATTCAGTTCCAATTTTTTTTCCCTGAAGTGATTGGTTTTTCTTTTCAATCGCTACCAATTCAGTCACAAAATCGCTGGCCCATTTGTTTACTGTTTGCTTCGATACCGTCTTCTGCATTTTGCCCATTCGCCTTATTTTTTCTTCTTCAGGCATGGTTAAAGCATCCAAAAAAGCCCCTTCAATTTCATCAATGTCATTCGGGTTAATGATCAAAGCTTCTTTTAATTCAGCAGCAGCTCCGGCCATTTCACTTAAAACTAATACGCCCGGATCGTCCCGCTTTACAGCTACATATTCCTTGGCAACCAAATTCATTCCATCGCGCAAAGGTGTTACAAATGCAAAATTAGCGATATGATAAAGGGCCATCAGCTCCTCAAAAGGAAATCCACGATAGAAGTAATACACCGGACTCCAATTAAGAGTTGAATATAAACCATTTAGAGAACCAATCATTTCATCAATCTTAGTTTTTAAGTCGGAATACATATCAACCTGATCGCGCGATGGCACAACAACCATCACCAGCGAAATCTCGCCCCTGTATTCCGGATGGTTTTCAAGAAACAGCGCAAACCCTTTCAGCCTGTGCAAAATTCCTTTACTGTAATCGAGCCGATCGACCGAAAGCGCTAATTTATGGCTGCCAAAGTTTTCCCTGAACTTATTAGCCATTTGTTGAACGTTTTCATCTAAAATAGCATTGTTGTGCAATTCATAGTTTATACCCATCGGGAAAGCATCAACATGCACCATTCGCTCACCAATATTAATTTCGTCCAAATTGCAGTCAAGCCCAAGCACACGATAGGCGGCACTAATAAAATGCCTCATATAATCGTAGGTATGAAATCCAATCAAATCGGCACCCAATAGTCCTTTTAGGATTTCGGCACGCTCCGGAAGAACGCGAAACAGTTCGTATGACGGGAAAGGGATGTGATGGAAATAACCGATACTGATTCCTTCAATTTTTTCGCGGAGCATTGCCGGTAAAAGCATCAACTGGTAATCCTGAATCCAAACCCTATCGCCCGGTTTTATAAGCTTTACCGCTTCTTCGCAAAACAACCGGTTCACTTCCTGATAGGATTCCCAAAATCTGGATTCGTACTGAATGTAGGTATAAAAATAGTGGCATAAAGGCCAGATCACGCTGTTGCTATAGCCTTCGTAATAATCACTAATCTGTGTTTCCGAAAGAAATACGGGAAAGAAATTCTCAGGTAATAATCCAGTTCTGATTTGATCTTTATCCTGATCTTCATCGACAAATATTCCGGGCCATCCAATCCAGTTCTTTTCTTCGAAATCCTTCAATGAACCCAAACCGGTTGCAAGACCACCCTCGCTACGTTCGTAAACAAAATCATTTTCCGGTTTGCTCACTTTTAGTGGTAACCGATTTGAAATAATATACAGTGCCATTTTTTGCTTATTTTGGAGAATAAAACCGGCTAAAAAACAAGGAAATACTACACGTAAAACAGTACCGGCTAAAATCAATTTCTTTAAAGTTAATAAAAATAATTCAGCATCTGGGCTAAAATCAACCACATATGCTTTGTTACGAGAACAATTCATCTTGGGTTAAGGTGGGTTTCACGAATTTACGAATGGGTTAAAATAAATACATACCCGAATATTTCGCCATCCAAACGCAACCTTCGACGGCACATTCTCATCTTGGTAGAAATTAATTCTCATGAAAAAAATCAAATATGTCGCTTTAACTGCAGTCTTGTTTCTGGCAACTGCGGCTTGCAACAAAAATGATGAGGAGAATAAAATTCCTTCAGAAATTACAATGACTGAAAAGTCGGCTGATATAATTGCTGCCGATAATCAATTTGGCTTCGAATTGTTTCAAAAAGTAAATGCATCGCTTGACGAGCCAAAGAATACGATGATTTCACCCATGAGTGTTTCACTGGCTTTGGCTATGGTTTATAACGGAACCGACGGCGATACAAAAAAGCAAATGGAAGATATGCTGCACAAATCAGGTATGACTCCCGATGAAATCAATGAAAATTACAAAGAGTTGGTTGCAGCGCTTTCAAGTCATGACCCGAAGGTTAAACTTGCTATTTCGAATGCTATTTTTTATAAGAATACCTTTCCGGTAAAAAACGAGTTTATTACTACCAACCAAAACTATTATAATGCTGAGGTTGCCGGTTTAGATTTCTCGCAAACTACCGAAACACTGAATAAAGTAAACGGCTGGGTAAATACCAATACAAAAGGGAAAATCGAGAAAATTCTTGATAAGGTTAGAGACAAGGATATCATGTATTTAATAAATGCCATCTATTTTAACGGCGAGTGGCAATATCGGTTCAACAGCAAAGATACAACCAATATGCCCTTCACCAAAGAAGATAATCAGGTGGTTCAGGCTCCAACCATGACCATCGAAAATAAGTTTAACTACTTCAGCAATCAAACTTTTCAAATGCTTGAAATACCCTACGGTAGCGGCAAGTATTCGATGCTTGTATTTCTACCGACTTCAGGAAAAACGACTAATGATGTGATTTCGATGCTGAATCCGGGAAACATGACCGACTGGCTTTCGAGAATGACGGAACTGAACAGGAAATTATACCTTCCAAAATTCGAATTCAAATTTGACCAAAGTTTGGTTGATGTGCTGAAAGCTTTGGGAATGACCGATGCGTTTAGCGATGTAAAAGCTAACTTAACAGGCATTTCTGATGCCGCCCAACTGTCCATTTCGGAAGTTATGCATAAATCGTACATCAAAGTTGATGAACGGGGCACTGAGGCTGCTGCGGTAACCGAAGTAACTATTATCTACACTTCTACTGGCCAGGATAATTCTTTTAGGGTTGATCATCCGTTTGTTTTTGCCATCCGCGAGAAAGATACGAAAGCAATTTTGTTTATCGGGAAAATGATGAATCCGACACAGAAATAGGCAAGTACAACTATTTATTTTTTCAAACGAAAATAATTCCGATCATTTGTAATTCTAATCATTCGTTTTTTACTTATTTCGTTGTATTATGACAATCTACCCCAAAAAGACTTGTCCGTAAATTAAAAAACAACGAAAATAAGAAACGTATGATCAAATTCAGATTAATCCTGATCATTGTCCTGTTGCAGGTATCAGGAATGGTTTTCAGTCAGAATCCACTAAATCAGCCTGCGCCAACTGATCCGGCAATCAGAATAGGCAAGCTTGCCAATGGAATCACTTATTACATTCGTCACAACGAAGAACCCAAAGAACGGGCAAGTTTTTACATTATTCAAAATGTAGGCGCTTTGCTCGAAAACGATGACCAAAATGGTTTAGCTCACTTTCTGGAACATATGGCTTTCAATGGCACTGAGCATTTCCCCGGAAAAGGAATCATTAACACGCTGGAGAAACATGGTGTGCAATTCGGACGAAACATAAATGCCTACACCAGTTTTGGCGAAACGGTCTATAACCTCAGCGACATCCCGGTAATGCACGAAGGTTTGGTCGATACTTGCTTGCTTGTTCTAAACGATTGGGCCGACTATCTATTACTAACCGACGAGGAAATTGATGCCGAGCGTGGTGTAATTACTGAAGAATGGCGTACCGGGCAAAATGCCAATCGACGCATGTTTAACCAGTATGTAAAAGTACTTCTTCAGGGTTCGAAATACGCCCAACGCGATGTGATAGGAAGTATGGATGTAGTTAAAAACTTCAAATACGAAACACTGCGCGACTTTTACCACGACTGGTATCGAAGCGATTTACAGGCTATAGCTATTGTTGGCGACATCGATGTGGATGCCGTTGAACAGAAAGTGAAAGCCTTATTCTCGGGCATTGAAGCGGTTCAGAACCCTCCAAAACGTGAATTCTACGAAGTTCCTGACAATAAAGAACCGCTGTATGTACTAACAACCGACAAAGAAGCCTCCAGTTACGAGGTAAACTTATACATCAAACATAAAGCGACTCCTCCGGCAGAAAAAAACATGAACTATCTGCGCGAGAAAACCATTCAGGCATTGTTTGGCATGATGACCCGCGACCGCATTAGCGAACTGTTGCAAAAAGGAGTACCTCCGTTTGTAATGGGTAGCATCAGTTACAGTGGATTTGTTGATGGATACGAAGTCTTAAACATTGAAGCAACCGCCAAACCAAACGAAGATGAAATTGCTTTTAAAACGATATTTACTGAAGCACAGCGCATTAACAAACATGGATTTACTTCAGGAGAACTCGATAGGGCTAAAACAAATTACCTGACTTCGCTGGAAAGCCGTTATAAACAACGCGATAAAATTAACAACGATGTTTATGCCCGCGATTGCAAAAGCAATTACATCGAAAACGAACCTTTGACTTCAATTGATTTCGACTGGGAATTTGCCCAGGCCATATTGCCAACCATTTCGGTTGAAGAAGTTTCGGCTCATGCCAAACAATGGATGACTCCTGAAAACCGCGTGGTTGTAATTATGGGGCCTGATAAACCTGAAGCCAAACACCTTTCAAAAGAACAGGCTTTTGCAATAATCAATGAAGTAGAAAACAGTCCGATTGAACCATATACCGATCAGGTTGTATCTTCTAACCTGATTAGCAAAGAATTGAAAGGTTCGAAAGTAAAAAGCACCAAACAACTTCCGGAGTTTAATGCCGTAGAATGGACTTTAGGGAATGAAGCCAAGGTAGTTTTCCGTCAGGCCGACTACGAAAAAGATCAAGTTTCGCTGGTAGCCGTGAGCAAAGGAGGAAGCTCGAAAGTGAACAACGATAAAGTTGCCTCGGCCATGATGCTGAACCAGTTCATGGGCGCATTCGGTGTGGGCGAATACGATGCCACAGCCTTGAAAAAAGCGCTAACAGGTAAAAAGGTTAGTCTGAACGTAAACTTGTCGGATCTCAATGAAACTTTTTCCGGGTCGAGCACTCCAAAAGACTTTGAATCCATGATGCAATTGCTTTATCTGCAATTCGAGAATCCACGGTTCGACAAAGAAGCATACGAAGCCTTGCTCGGTCGTTACAAAGCCTATTTAGCAAACATGGCCAACAACCCTCAGAAAATTATGAGTGATTCGCTATCGTTGATCATGACATGTGAAAATCCACGCACAAAACTGATGACTCCACAAATGCTCGATGAGATTTCACTGGATCAGATTGAAGGCATTTATAAAGACCGGTTTGTTGATGCCGGTGATTTTACGTACTTCATAGTTGGGAACATCGACGAAGCAACCGCCAAAACGATGGCCGAAAAATACATCGGCTCGCTGACCAACTTGCCTCGAAAAGAGACCTGGGTTGATCGTAACGTTGAAAGTCCAAAAGGAAAAACCGTTCGCGAAATTGAAATTCCTCAGGAAACCAAGAAAGCAACGGTGATCGTGAATTTCGATACAAAAATGGATTTTACTCCTGAACAGAACTTGCTGCTGAGTGTTTTCCGCGACATTCTGAACTTCCGTTATACTGAAGAAATACGCGAAAAAGAAGGTGGAACTTATGGAGTAAGGGTTTCAACCAGTTCAGAAAAATTTCCAAAGGCCGAAAAAAGCCTTAACCTAATGTTTGATACCGATCCCGAAAAAGCTCAACACCTGAAGTCAATTGTTTATGAGGAAATTGAAAAAATTGCTCAAAACGGTCCAACTGCAGTAGATTTGGATAAAGCAGTTAAAAATCTCCTGAAAAACAGGGAACAATCGAAACTGCACAACAACTACTGGTTGCAGGCCTTGAATACGTATTATACCTATTCATACAATCCGGCTGCAGATGAAAACTATGAGAAAATCCTTCAGAAAATGACCATTGCCGATGTTCAGCAATTTGTAAAATCATTGACCTCAAAAGCCGACGTGGTTGATTTAATCTTCAAGGCAAAGGCTGAATAAAAAAATTGAATTTGCCAATATAGAAAAGCCTTTCATCGCTAGCGATGAAAGGCTTTTTAGTGGGATAATATATACAAAAAAGGAGCGCTCCCGAAACCGGAAACGCTCCATTATAATGTGCCTATAAAATTTATCTGATTGAGATATTTCTTAAGCTACGGGTTCAATTTCGATCATCACAAAACCTTTCGGTATTTTCTGACCTTTTTCGATATTGATCTTTACGATTTTACCTTTGAACGGCATCTGCACATCGTTGTACATTTTCATTGCCTCCAAAACAATAATACTGTCGCCACCATTCAAAACCTGACCTTCTTTCACCAAAATGTCGATGATTGTTCCCGGAATATATGATTTAATCATATTAAAATTTGGTTCTTCCCAAACTTTCCGGTTCAAGTACTTTTTGTTATAAGTGGTTTCGTATTTTGCACTGTGTACAATAATGTACTGTTTATTTTCCTGGTCTGCCATAATCATTTAGTTTGGTTTAAAATGGTGGAAGTCCATGTTTTTTAGCTGGAGCCGGCACATCTTTATGCATTGAAATCTGAAGTGCATGCAACAGGATTTTACGTGTTTCTTGAGGTTCAATCACTTCGTCGATGTAACCCTTCGATGCAGCTACATAAGGATTGGCAAACTTGTCTTTGTACTCCTGAATTTTTTGCTGACGCATAGCTTCCGGATCGGCAGCTTCTGCAATTTCCTTGCGGAATACAATGTTAGCTGCGCCTTCAGGTCCCATAACAGCGATTTCGGCAGTTGGCCATGCAAATACGAAGTCGGCGCGTAAATGGCGCGAGTTCATGGCAATGTAACCACCACCGTATGCTTTCCGGATAATGACAGTGATTTTTGGCACTGTGGCTTCAGAATACGAATACAAAATTTTTGCACCGTGACGGATAACCCCGGCATGTTCCTGATCAACTCCAGGAAGGTATCCAGGCATATCTTCCAATGTAATAATTGGAATATTGAAGGCGTTGCAATAGCGTATAAAACGAGCTGCTTTATCAGAGCTGTCGCAATCGAGCACCCCGGCCAAAACCAAAGGTTGATTAGCAACAAAACCAACAGTTTCGCCATTCATACGACCGAAACCGATTACAATATTTGCAGCAAACAGTTCCATGATTTCGAAGAACTCCGAACCATCGGTAATCGATTTAATAATGTCGCGAATATCGTAAGGCATACGTGCATCAGCCGGAACAATATTTTCAATTTTCAATTTAGTTTTTGGTTCCTTAGGTGGGAAAGCTTTTGCCCGAACCGTATTGTTCCAAGGAATGTAGGTGATCAAGGTTTTGATCTGCTCGAAACATTCTTTTTCGCTCAAAGCAAAGAAATGAGCATTTCCTGTAATTTCAGCGTGAACTCTGGCTCCACCAAGTGCTTCCATCGAAATATCTTCGCCTAATACACTCTTTATAACCGCCGGGCCGGTGATGAACATTTTTGAAATATTTTCAACCACAAAAACAAAGTCTGTCAATGCAGGAGAATAAACTGCGCCACCAGCGCATGGGCCAAGAATAACAGAAATCTGAGGAATTACACCTGAAGAAAGCGTATTACGGAAGAAGATTTCGCCATAACCAGCCAGCGAATTCACGCCTTCCTGAATACGGGCACCGCCCGAGTCGTTAATACCAATTAGCGGAACACGCATTTTAAGCGCATGATCCATAATTTTGGTGATTTTACGGGCGTGCATCAATCCCAAAGATCCACCTTCAACGGTAAAATCCTGAGCATAAATACAAATTGGAGAACCATATATCATTCCCGTTCCAATCACAACTCCGTCTCCTGCCAAAACTTTATTGCTCATGTTGAAGTCAGTTCCAACATGCTCAACGAACATATCGTATTCATGAAATGAGCCCTCATCAACAATAGCGAGGATACGTTGACGTGCAGTCATTTTGCCTTGAGCAACTTGCTTCTCAATAGCCTTATCTCCTCCACCCAGACGAACCTCATCCTTCCGTTTACGAAGGTCTAAAATGCTTCTTTTCAGTGACATAGAATTTGTTTTTGATTAAAATAATCTAATTTTCGATTTTTATTTGCATCCAAACAGATGCTTTAACAGCGCGCAAAATTATCATTTTTTCTTTGTATGACATGTTTTATAAAACATTCGTGCAAAAAAAACTGTTTTCGCTTGTTTATTTGTTTTTGAATTATATTACCCCAAGTTTGAATTTTTAAGCATCACTTCGCAGCCCTGCGGTAAAGATAGAATGCAAGTCCTCCGTAAACTATATTCGGAATCCACATGGCCAGCCAGGGAGCCAGCAAATCGCTGGTCGCAAAAACTGTAGTTACCTGCATAAAAAGAATGTAAGAGAAACTTAAAAGCAATCCCAATCCCAGGTGAAACCCAATACCACCCTTTATCTTCCGTGAAGCAAGTGAAACACCAATGATCGTCAGAATAAATGCTGAAAACGGTCCCGACCTGCGCTTATGCTTTTCAATTTCATAGTCGATTGTATTTACGCCGCGAAGTTTCAGGGTTTCAATTGATTTGTTTAGCATGGGCAAAGTCATTGTTTCCACAACATTAGAAACCACCTGGTAATCTTCAGGAAGCATATTCAACGTGGTATCCTTTTCGCTTCCCTGGGTTATTTTCTCAGTATAACCATCAATAGTCCTTATGTTATAATCATGAATAACCCATTTCTTTTTTTCACGATCCCATTTGATGTAATCTGCTGACAACTTGGAAACCAGTTTCCGTTCAGCAAATTTCTCGATGGTAAATTTATAACCTACATCGTTAGAAGCATTGTAAGCCGACATGTAAACAAATACGCCCGGTTCGATCTGCCGATGAATATTTTTCTCATTCGGAGCCTTTTTCGGATTAATCATATTTGTAAAATCAATTCGCTTTTTATTTGCCGGAGGTATCACATAATTCCCCAGAAGATACGAGAACAACGCAATAACTGTAGCACCAACCAGATAGGGCCGCATGAGCCGTTTAAACGAAACTCCACTACTTAAAATAGCAATAATCTCAGTATTGTAGGCCAGTTTAGAAGTGAAATAAATAACTGCAATAAAGGTAAACAGTCCACTGAAAAGGTTAGCGAAATAGGGTACAAAGTTGATGTAATAATCAAAAACGATGGACTTCACCGGAACATCCTTCGACATAAAATCATCAATCTTTTCAGATATATCAAAAACAATTGAGATACAAATAATCAGAGCAATGGCATAAAAAAATGTCCCAAGAAATTTCTTAATGATATACCAATCAATTTTATGCAGCATAAATCAAAGTATTATAAACGTACCGAGAGTTGTTGAACCATTTCTTCTTTCCAGCTCTTAAATGTGTCATTCAGAATATGCTTTCTCGCTTCTTTAACCAACCAAAGATAAAAGGCCAGATTGTGCTGGCTTGCAATCTGCGCTCCAAGCATTTCGCCCGAAATAACCAGATGTCGCAAAAATGCCCGGCTGTAATGCGAATCGACAAACGAAGTTCCATCCGGATCAATCGGCGAAAAATCGTCAGCCCATTTCTTGTTCCGCATATTCATCACTCCTTTACTGGTAAAAAGCATACCATTGCGTCCGTTGCGGGTTGGCATCACACAATCAAACATATCAATGCCGCGATCAATTCCTTCCAGAATGTTAACCGGAGTGCCAACTCCCATTAAATAACGTGGTTTATTCTCCGGAAGTATTTCGTTAACCACTTCAATCATGGCATACATATCTTTCTCCGACTCGCCTACCGAAAGACCACCAATGGCATAGCCATCAGCATTATATTGTAATACGTTTCGCGCAGCAATTTCTCGGAGTGTAGGATAAACAGCTCCCTGAACGATTGGAAACAGCGATTGGGAATACCCGTATTTAGGCGCTGTTTTCTCAAACTGGTTCCAACAACGATCGAGCCAGCGCTGTGTCATTTCCATCGACTTCCGGGCATACTCGTACTCGGCATCTCCGGGCGTGCATTCATCAAAAGCCATCATGATGTCGGCACCAATTGTCCGCTGGGTATCCATCACATTTTCAGGAGTAAATAAATGAGCCGAACCATCAATGTGCGATTGAAATTTGGCTCCTTCTTCGCTCAGTTTCCGGATGTCGCCCAGTGAAAAAACCTGATAACCACCGCTATCGGTTAATATTGGACCATTCCATCCATTAAATTTGTGAAGTCCACCAGCTTGCTCAATGATGGACAAACCTGGCCGTAAATACAAATGATAAGTATTCCCAAGAATGATTTGTGCACCGATATCCTCCTTCAAGTCTCTCTTATGAATTCCCTTTACTGAACCGGCTGTACCAACCGGCATAAATATCGGAGTTTCAATTGTACCGTGATCGGTAGTAATAAAACCTGCCCTTGCTTTGCTTCCGCCAGTCGTATGTTTTAATTCAAATTGCATCAAGCTAATTTTTTGAGTGCCCAAAGATAGCTATAAAAGTGGAATGACAGGAAAAAGCAGCAACAGGCTAATTGTTAAATCTAATTAAAAAGAGGAAGGATTTAATCAGCAGGTTTATTAATTTTGCCGCTCATAAAAATACAGATCAAATCGATTTATTAACCAAGCAACTCCAACGTGGAAATTATTAATTACAGATTATTTACAATCACCGATATAGTGCTGTTAGCCTCACTGTTAGTTGTATTTATAATGCAGATGTACTTTTTGCTGAGATACTACTTAAAACTGGCCCGGCATCGAGACAATGACGCCGACTCAACTGCCAACCGCATCTCGATAATTATGTCTGTCAGAAACGAGGAACAACATATCCGGGAGATTATCGGTAAATTTAATGAGCAACATTTTGAGGATTATCAAATCCTTGTGATTAATGTTCACTCTGAGGACAATACCGACGGAATTTTAAGTGTGCTTGCCGAAACAAATCCCAGGTTGAAGGTTACAACTCTGAGCCAGGAAACTCAATTTTCTGAAAAACAAATTATCAACATCGGGCTCAAAGGATCATCTTCACCCTGGATCGTTTTGCTTACCTCATCGTCAGGAGAAATCAATCCGGATTGGCTGGCCAACATGAATGGTTTACTTACGCCTGAAATTGATCTGGTTGTTGCTTACACGAACATTGAACGAATGAAAGGATTCCGCAACCTGATTTGCCGGTTGGAACGTTTCAGCCAGTTCGTGATCAGCGGCGCATGGACTCTTGCCGGAAAGCCTTTTGTTTTCAACGAGAACAATGTACTTTTCAAAAGGACAATGTACTTCGACACGCTTGGATTCAGGCATAAAATGAACCGGAATTTCGCCAACCTCGAATTGATTTTCAATGAAAATCTGAAAAAAGGACGAGTCAAAATAACCACCAATCCAGATTTGGCTATCCGCGAACACATTGAAGACGACCGTGGAGATCATGTTCGATTACTAAAAAAAGGCGTCCAGATCAGACAATGCCTGTCGTGGCCCAAAAAAATCAGTTTATTTCTGGACGACGCGACCAAAATGCTGCTTGCAGGACTCTCTGCTACTGTAATTATACTTCATCCTGAATACTGGATCACATTCTCGGCTTTACCACTGATATATCTTATTCTTCTTGCTATTATTGTTAAAATGCTATTAAAACGGCTGAATGAACGAAAAATATTCTTATCTTCGTTTGTGTACATTTTGATAAAACCGCTCCTGAACTGGTGGTTTTTTTGGTCGATGTACTTAATTCACCGAAGAAATAGATGGAATTAAATCCTGAATTATCAGACAAGGCTCAATACGATTTTTCACTGGTTGAGGCAGCGCTAACCGGCGAAGAGAAAGCGTTTGCCAAGTTGATGAGTCGCTACAAGGATGCGATTTATTTTATGCTTCTCAAAATGGTGAATAATAAAAACGATGCCGAAGACCTTACTCTTGAAGCTTTTGGTAAGGCGTTTAAAAATCTCCATCAGTATTCGCCCAACTATGCGTTCAGCACCTGGTTATTTAAAATAGCCACCAATAATTGCATCGATTTTTTGAGAAAACGGCGTGGCGTTTACGTCTCCATTGAAAATAATCTGGAAAACGGCGATAACGACGCGCCCATTAAACTCAGGTCGACAGAACCTAATCCCGAGGAAAAACTGATCCGGATTCAAAAGGCCATTCTGATGCGGAAAATCGTTCACCGCCTAAAACCCCGATACCGCATTCTGGTCGAACTTCGCTATTTCAGAGAATTCTCTTACGAAGAAATTGCAAAAGAACTAAATTTGCCCCTCGGTACTGTAAAAGCCCAGCTATTCAGGGCTCGCGAAATGCTCTTCAAAATGATCGAATCGACTGAAATTGACGAGCACGAAGCATAATTGAACTCACAAACATCATGATGGAAATTCTTACAAAATATTTTCCTGATCTCACCGATCAGCAAATGAATCAATTTGGCCGTTTGGGCTCGCTTTACGAAGAATGGAACGCTCAAATTAATGTCATTTCCAGAAAAGACATTGAGCAACTTTACGAACGACACGTGCTCCATTCGCTGGCCATTGCCAAGGTTATTCAGTTTAAACCACAAACAACAATTCTTGATGTTGGCACCGGCGGAGGATTCCCTGGTATACCGCTTGCCATCCTATTTTCTGAAACTTCGTTCATGTTGATCGATTCAATTGGTAAGAAAATTAAAGTGGTTAACGAAGTAGCTTCAGCGCTTGGACTCACAAATGTAACTGCCGAACACATCAGGGTTGAAGAGGTAAAACAGAAATTTGATTTTGTAGTAAGCCGGGCTGTAACTGCATTCCCTCGCTTTGTTTCAATGGCACGAACCAAAGTCGCCAGTCAAAGTAAAAACGATTTACCAAACGGAATCCTTTATTTAAAAGGTGGCGACTTCGAAGATGAGATTGAACCTTTCAGAAAACAAATTCAGGTTTACGAATTACAAAGCTTTTTTCAGGAAGAATTTTTCGAAACGAAAAGGCTGATTCACATGAGTATAAAAAATAAATAAATAAAAGAGAAAATTGGTTTGCATGATATTAAAAAAGAACTATTTTTGCAGTCCGATTGAAAAACGAAAATTATCTATAAAAAATATTGACCGATGAAACGAGCCCTTGGGCGAGTTCCATGTGGCAAATGAAAAAACAAATTACTGACATATGAAAAGGACATTTCAGCCATCAAACAGAAAAAGAAAAAACAAACACGGGTTCCGCGAAAGAATGTCTACAGCCAATGGCCGTAAGATTTTGAAAGCCCGTCGTGCAAAAGGAAGAAAAAAACTGACAGTTTCTGACGAACCACAACACAAAAGATAGTCAATAGCTTTCGGCTTTCCGAACATATACAGAAGGTAAAGAATGAATTTTCTTTACCTTTTTGTGTTTATACCAGTATCGTCTGCAAACTGATAAAAAGTCTATTGTTTCAGCTTTTGCGTAAACCTACTTGCACATTTTAAACTACTTTTGTGTTTATTCTACGAATCCAGAATTTTAACGCATGACTCTGAAAGAATTCTTCAAAACAAAAACCTTTAAGTATAACGCACTTGCAGTCGTTGGGATTACTACATTCCTGATTGTGCTGAATATGTTTGCCCTCCGGATTTATACCGATCATGGAGAATCAATTGAAATACCCGACCTGCGTGGCAAAACAACTGCTGAAGTTTCACAGATTTTAAACAAAATCGACCTTCGGTATCAGATACGCGATTCGGTATATTCGCACGAAACGGCACCCGGAACGGTACTGGATCATTTTCCGAAGGCCGGAATGAAAGTAAAGGAAAACCGAACTATATTTATTACCCTGTGTGCCATTAGTCAGGAAAAAATACCAATGCCACAACTTACCGACATTTCGTACCGGCAAGCGATCAACATTATCGAAAGTTCAGGCCTGATCGCCGGAAAAGTTGAATATAAACCATCGGAATTCCCCAACCTCGTTTTGGAACAGAAAAGCGAAGGCCGCGAAATTCCTGTTGGCGAAATAATTCCAAAAGGAAGTGTTATTGACTTGGTTTTAGGAAGCAACAGCAATGGAGAAACCAGTCTGGTTCCAACCTTGTTCGGGCAAAACCTAACAGAAGCCAAACTCTCTTTAGACGAAGTTTTCCTGAATGTCGGAACAATTACTTACGACGAATCGGTCCTTTACGAAGCTCAGAAAGAAAAAGCAATGATATTCAAACAAAGTCCTGATCCTGCCGGCGTATTTGAGGTTCAAAAAGGAACGGCAATTGATTTGTGGCTCACTGTAGATAAAAGTAAGCTGGAGTCAAAACCAGAAGAAGAAAAACCAGACAACTCATTTTTTTAAATGATTGAAGAAAACGAAATATTCGACGAATTTGACGAAACCGAAGAGACCGAAGACGGTGCTCTTTTCGAGCATTACAATGTAGTGGTTGATCCCGGGCAAACTTTACTGCGTATCGATAAATTTCTGTCGAACCGTTTAATGAATGCTACCCGTAGCCGGTTGCAGGCCGCTGCCGACGAAGGCAAAATTTTGGTGAATAAACTTCCGGTAAAATCGAGTTATAAGGTAAAACCTGGCGACGAAATCTCCATTGTGATGGATTACCCTCGCCGTGAACTCAAAATAATTGCAGAAGATATTCCCTTGAATATTGTGTATGAAGATGATGATCTGATGGTTGTGAACAAACCACCAGGACTTGTCGTTCACCCCGGACATGGAAACTATTCGGGCACGCTGGTCAATGCGCTGGCCTATCATTTCAAAGGATTGCCACTATTTAATTCAGACGATCCACGCCCAGGTCTTATCCACCGAATTGATAAAAATACTTCCGGATTACTCGTTGTAGCTAAAACCATTGAAGCCAAAGTAAAACTGTCGCTTCAGTTTTTTGAAAAAACAACCAAACGGAGATATGTTGCCTTAGTTTGGGGCGATTTGGCTGATGACAAGGGAACCATAACCGGCAATATCGGACGAAGCCTGAAGAACAGACAAGTCTTTACCGTTTTTCCTGAAGGTGATTATGGCAAACCCGCCGTTACTCACTACAAAGTCATCGAACGATTGGGTTACGTAAATCTGGTAGAATGTCGGCTTGAAACCGGAAGAACCCACCAGATCAGAGTGCACATGAAACACATCGGACATCCACTGTTTAACGACGACAATTACGGTGGCGACCAGATTCTAAAAGGGACAACCTTTACGAAATACAAACAATTTGTAAAAAACTGTTTCGAAATGATTCCCCGGCAGGCCCTTCATGCGCAAATGCTCGGTTTTGTGCATCCGAGAACGGGCGAAGAAATGATTTTCGAATCGGAATTACCTGACGATTTGGCCAATGTGATTCTGAAATGGAGAAACTATTTATCGAACCGGGTAAACGAATAATTTTGAACCACATAGGACACATAGAATATTTTTCAGTAAAGCTAAGATTGAGAATATGACCACTCAAAGGGATGTTAATACATTAAGCCATGCCATTATTGGATACGCCATTGAAGTTCATAAGGAACTTGGTCCTGGATTATTGGAAAGTATTTACGAAAAGTGTCTGGCTCATCTTTTAATCCAGAATGGATACACTGTTGTCGGACAGCAATCAGTTCCTCTGAATTTTAAAGGTCTAGACATAAACTGCGAACTAAGGTTCGATTTATTGGTGAACGATTTGGTCGTTGTTGAACTAAAAACAGTCGACAAGATATTACCAATTCATGAAGCTCAATTATTATCATACCTGAAACTTTTAAAAAAGCCCAAGGGTATATTAATCAATTTCAATTGTTTGAACATATTCAAAGAGGGTCAACAAACGTTTGTTACAGAATATTTTAGAAAATTACCCTTAGAATAGTATTTTCAAAAAATATGTGTTCTATGTGGTTCAAAACTTATTAAAAATGAAAAAAAATATTGCAGTTGTTTATGGAGGCGACTCATCCGAATTTGTGGTTTCGGTGAAAAGCAGTAAAAATGTATTCGAGTCAATAGATCCAACTATTTACAATGTCTGGAAAGTACAGATGAAAGGCCTCGACTGGGACGTTTTTGAAGGCGATGAGGTAATTTCATCCATCGATAAGAGCGATTTTTCATTTATCAAAAACGGTAATAAAATTCAGTTCGACTTTGCATACATTACCATTCACGGAACACCAGGCGAAGATGGCAAACTTCAGGGTTATTTCGACTTGGTGAAAATCCCCTACTCTACTTGCGGCGTTTATTCTTCGGCACTCACTTTTAATAAATATTTCTGTAGCAATTACCTGCGCAACTTTAATGTCCCGATGGCTAAATCGGTACGCTTATTCAAAGGCGATACAATTAATCCGGATAAACTGGTCGAAGAACTTGGGTTACCTGTTTTTGTAAAACCCAATGCCGGAGGATCGAGTTTTGGAGTTACCAAAGTGAAAGAAAAAGGACAACTTCAGGCCGCTTTGGAAATGGCCATGAAAGAAAGCACCGACATTCTGATTGAGGAATTTATTGAAGGAAAAGAATTTACCTGCGGATTGGTTAAACTCTCCGATCAAAAAATCCTGTTCCCCGTAACCGAAGTCATTCCTCAAAACGAATTTTTCGATTTCGAGGCCAAATATACCGCCGGGAAAACCGACGAAATCACTCCGGCTCGTCTTTCTCAGGAAATGACAAATAAGATACAGCAGCTTTCGTCGCGCATTTACGATTTGTGCGATTGCTCAGGAATTGTGCGTGTCGACTACATCCTGAAAGACGGCGAATTCTATTTTCTGGAAGTTAACACAACTCCCGGCATGACTGCCACCAGCTTTGTACCTCAGCAAATTGCAGCTATGGGACGCAAGTTGGGTGATATTTTGGGATTGATTATTGAAGATAAACTGAAGTAATTTTGTTAGCAACTTAATATGGGATGGAGGCCAAAAGGTCTCCATTTTTTTTACCTTTGAATCCCTGCAAAAAAAAATCTGTTTGCAGGGAACACAAATTTCTGATTGATTGAATCCCAATAAAATGGCCGGAGAAAAGAAGAATTACCAACAACAGAATAAGAATACCATTGAGCAAATCAATGCTCAGTATGGCAAAATACCGCCACAGGCAATCGAGGTCGAGGAGGCTGTTTTGGGAGCCCTGATGCTCGAACGCGATGCCTACGTCACGGTTGCCGATATTATCGATACCCGGAGTTTTTATAAGGAAGAGCACCAGAAAATATTTGACGTAATCAAATATTTATCGACTCACGAAAAGCCAGTCGATTTGCTGATGGTAACCCAGGAATTGAAAAACCGCGATCTGCTTGAAGTAGTTGGCGGCCCCATGATGATTACTCAGTTGACTTCGCGAGTTGCGTCTGCGGCCCACATTGAGTTTCATTCGCGCATCATTGCACAGAAATTTATGCAGCGCGAAATGATCCGCGTATCAACCGAAATACAAACCAAAGCATACGACGATACGATTGACGTTGACGATCTGATCGATTTTTCTGAAACCGCCCTTTTCCAGGTTGCGGAAGGAAACATCAAAAAGGAATCGATGCCTATTAAACCACTTTTGCGCGAGGCAGCCATTCTAATCGAAGCAGCATCGCACCGCGAAGATGGACTGAGCGGCGTACCCAGCGGCTTTACGGCCATGGATCGCATTACTTCTGGCTGGCAAAAAACCGACCTTATCATTGTTGCGGCCCGTCCTTCGATGGGAAAAACGGCTTTCGTATTATCAATGGCCCGCAACATGGCAGTCGAGCACAAAGTACCGGTTGCCGTTTTCTCGCTCGAAATGTCGTCCATTCAGTTGGTTAACCGTTTGATTGCTTCTGAAACAGAATTAGGATCAGAAAAAATAAAAAATGGTCGTTTGCAAGGATGGGAATGGGACCATTTTCACCGTAAGCTGGCTGTTCTGGATGATGCACCTTTGTTTATTGATGATACTCCGGCGCTTTCAGTTTTTGAATTCAGGGCCAAGTGTCGCCGCCTGAAAATGCAGCATAACATTGGGGCGGTGATCGTCGATTACCTTCAGTTGATGACTGCCGGATCGGATAACAAAGGTAGTCGCGAGCAGGAAGTTAGTATGATTTCGCGTTCGTTGAAAGCCATCGGCAAAGAGCTGGACATTCCGGTTATAGCACTTTCGCAGTTGAACCGTTCAGTTGAATCGCGCGAAGGAAAACGGCCACAACTTTCCGACCTTCGTGAATCGGGCGCTATCGAGCAGGATGCCGACATCGTTTTATTCATTCACCGACCTGAATACTATGGAATTACGGAAGACGAGGATGGAAACTCGCTGATTGGCGTGGCCGAAATTATCATTGCCAAACACCGTAATGGTGCGGTTGGCGATGTTCGGTTGTCGTTTAAAAAGAATTTGGCTAAATTCTCCGACATGGAAAATATTATTCCGGAAGAAATTGGAGGTGGTCAGTACGGACAAAAGTTACAATCGAAGATGAACGATGACCCTGGCGATCCTTTCCGCAAAGGCGGAGCGATTCCGGTCAATTCGTCGTTCGACAACGATAAATTCAGCCATTATGAAAATTCAGGAGGCGAACACATTCCGTTCTAGCATTCGTTTCGGGTGGCTCCTGATCCTGACATTTATTTTGCTGGTACAAACAGCAAAAGCCAGTTTCATCCTGATCCCGATGGATGAAAAGCAAAGCAATCACCTGAAAGCTTACGGAATCACCTATTGGACACTTGAACAAGGCATTGAAGTAAAATGGCTGCTCAACTACCGGGGCGGAAGTTTCCTCCTTCAGCATCAGCAAGCCATTGCCAGCGAATGTTTGGTACGAGGAGTGAGTTTCGAAACTCTGGCTGACGGACAAGCCAATAACATTCTTACCGATATTGCTCGCGAAGATGTAAACGAGGACGCTGTGAGTATGCAAAAAGCACCAAAAATTGCCGTGTATTCGCCACCCAATAAACAACCGTGGGACGATGCTGTGACCTTGGTTCTGAAATATGCCGAAATCAAATTTGACGTGGTTTACGATGAAGAAATTCTGAATGGCAAATTGAAAGATTACGATTGGCTACACCTTCATCACGAAGACTTTACCGGTCAGTTTGGTAAATTTCTTCAGGCGTACCAACATGTTCCCTGGTACCAGGAAGAAGTGAGAATCAACAAAGAAACGGCAACCAAATTAGGGTTCATGAAAGTTTCGGAAATGAAAAAAGTAGTCACCCGCGAAATTCATAAGTTTATCGAAAACGGAGGGTTTCTTTTTGCCATGTGTGCTGCCACCGATACCTACGATATTGCGCAGTCGGCTCAAGGCGTTGACATTTGCGAGTCGATGTTCGATGGCGATCCTGCTGACCCAGACATGAATTCAAAACTGAATTTCAACAATACTCTGGCCTTCCAGAATTTCACAATCAACCGGAATCCATACGAATACAAATTTTCGGACATTGATGTATCAACCACCCGAAAGGTTTCACGCGAGCAGGATTATTTCACGTTATTCCAATTCTCGGCTAAGTGGGATCCGGTGCCAACCATGCTCTGCCAAAACCATGTCAATATGATCAAAGGGTTTATGGGTCAAACCACTGCTTTTAACCGAAGTTTGGTAAAGCCGAATGTTTTGGTCATGGGCGAGAATAAGGCAGCCAATGAAGCCCGCTATGTTCATGGCGAACTGGGAAAAGGATTCTGGACATTCTACGGAGGCCACGACCCGGAAGATTATCAACATTTTGTTGGCGACCCAACCACAGACCTGAACCTGCATCCAAATTCGCCAGGATACCGTTTAATCCTGAATAATGTACTTTTCCCGGCTGCCAAGAAAAAGAAACAAAAAACGTAAAAAGTGACCAGTCGTCAATGATCAGTCGCAGTAGCTGAATACTGAGACCGAACACCGCACACACGCCTATTCCAATATTTTACTACATTTATCCTGATTTTTTCTGATATTGACCCCTCTGATGACAGAAAAACACGATGATCAAACTTTGGTACAGCTACTTCAAAAAGGAAATGTAGAGGCATTTGATTTACTTTTTGAAGGGTACAGCTCAAGACTATTTGGGTTTGCTCTAAAATATTTCAAAAACGAAGCCGATGCAGAAGAATTAGTTCAGGAAGTTTTTGTTAAAGTTTGGGAAAACCGGCAAATGCTGAAATCGGAACTTTCTTTTAAATCCTACCTTTTCACCATCGCCCTGAACCAAATCAGGAAGCACTTCAATAAAAAAGTCACTTCACTGCGCTACCTCGAAAGCCTGAAGCAAGAGTCTGAGCCCTCAGAAAATCCCTCTCTTCAGGAAAATGATTTTGAAACGGTATTGCAACAGATTAATTTTATCATTGAACAAATGCCACCGCGCCGACGCGATATCTTCACGAAAAGCAAACTGGAAGGCAAAAGTTCGAAAGAAATTGCTGCTGAACTGAATATCTCTCCAGGAACGGTTGATAATCAGATTTCTGAAGCTTTGCGATTTATCCGCACCCGCTTGAATGACGGAAATCTTTCCCTGTTGCTTTTTGCTACTTTGTTTGTTTACTGATTTTTTTTCAAAATCACCCATGAGAAAATAAACCTCATCGGATATAAGAAACGAAACAAGCAAAAACGAAGCTGTTTGTTTCTGAAAATAAAAAAGAAATGTGCAACTTGACGGAATGAAGCAGCCATTACAACATCTTATCCAAAAATATTCAGAAGGTAGTATTAGCCTGAAGGAACAAATTGAGCTTTCTGAGCAACTGGCTGATCCGGGAAACCGCAATGCCGAAGAAATACTGCACGATGACTGGGAATCACAGCTTGAATCAAACTCCAATTCTGATTACGATTTAAAACCTGTACTCGATCAGGTTCACCATCGTATCCGTTTGAATGAAACTCATAAACCGGCTGGAATCCACTGGGTTCAAGCTTTTCAGCGAGTTGCGGCTATCTTAATTTTTCCATTGCTGTTTTCATTTTTAGCTTATTTCCATTTTCAGGACAAATTCTCAGCCTCTTCAGTTTCCTATGCCGAAATCCAGTGTCCAATGGGAGTCCGCACCAAATTTCAGCTTCCTGATGGGTCAACCGGCTACCTGAACAGCGGGTCGAGCCTGAAATATCCGGTGCAATTTAATGGCGAAAGAAAAGTAGAACTAATTGGCGAGGCTTTTTTTGATGTGGTTCACAACGCCAAAATCCCGTTCCATGTAAACACCAAAAATCTGGATATTAAAGTATTGGGAACAACATTTAACGTGATTGCCAATGAAGATGAACAATCTGAAGAGATTGTATTGCAAACTGGCAAAGTGAATGTTTCAGCAAAAAGCGGAGAGATGCTGGCTGAAATGAAACCAAACGAACAATTGACACTCAATATAGAAAAACAGACGGTAAGCAAAACCGAAGTGGAAGCTTCTCAATATTCTACATGGAAGGAGGGTAAACTGGTATTCCGGAATGAAAATATGCAACAAGTTGCCCGCCGGTTAAGTCGCTGGTATAATGCGGATGTAGTCGTTGATGACAGAATGCTCGACACTTACACTTTCCATGCAACATTTGCTGACGAACCACTCGACGAAGTTCTTAAGTTACTTTCAATTACAACACCATTAAGCTATAAAGAGGAAAAAAGGACGAGTGATCAGGAAGGTGTGTTTCAAAAGCGGAAAATAGTTCTAACAATCAACCAATCAAAAATAAATCAATTCAAATGATATAAAAAACAGGAAAGTGTTCGTACCACCTTCCTGTCAAAATCAAGTAGAATAACGCTTAACTAAATTGTTTAACCACTTAATGATTCAAATTTATGAAAAAAAAACGAATCAGGGTACCTGTGCCTAACCGCGTGCTCTCTAAACTATGGAAAATTATGCGCCTAAGTGTATTTTTTTTACTCCTTTTTGTTGCACAAACCTTTGCAACAGTTACTTACTCTCAAGAAACTCGCCTAACATTTAAAATGCAAAGCGCAAAAGTGATCGACATTCTGAATAAGATTGAAAATGAAAGTCAATTCTACTTTCTGTTCAATCAGAAAATGGTAGATGTTGAACGCCAGGTCAGTATTGAAGTAAAAAACGAAAGTATCGACAAAATTCTAACACGGATTTTCGAAAATACAAATGTCAGTTATCTGGTAAAAGACCGTCAGATTGTTTTAACGACAGCTATTCCTGAAGCCAATCTTACGGATCAACAAAAATCTATTTCAGGAAAAGTTACAGACTCTTCAGGGGGCACACTACCAGGTGTTTCTGTAGTTGTAAAAGGAACTACTACCGGAAGTATAACTGATATGAATGGGGACTATTCTATTTCCAACATTCCGGCAAATGCAGTTTTGCAATTTTCTTTTGTTGGGATGAAATCTCAGGAGGTAATCGTTGGTAGTAAAACCACAGTTAATGTGTCACTTGTTGAAGATGCAATTGGTATCGAAGAAGTTATCGCTGTTGGATATGGAACCGTAAAGAAAAGAGATCTCACAGGTTCAATTTCTTCCATTAAGCGAGAAGAAATTGGTTTGTTACCAACCAACAATGCTTTAAGTTCATTACAAGGGAAAATTTCCGGATTAGATTTAACAAAAACTGATGGTCAGGCTGGTGCAGGACTTACATTTGCACTTCGCGGAACGCGCTCGCTTAACGCCGACAATAGCCCTCTTATTTTGGTAGATGGGATATCTTATGGTTCAACGCTTGATATAAACCCTTCTGATATTGAATCGATTGAGGTTTTAAAAGATGCTTCCTCAACAGCTATTTATGGTTCGAGAGGTGCAAATGGAGTAATCCTGGTAACCACTAAAAAAGGGAAATCAGGAGACGCAGTAATCTCTTTTAATTCATACTATGCAACACAAAACCCTTCAGGTTTAGCCAACATACAAACAGGAGAAGAATATGTGGCTTTTAAACGCGAGGCATATCGGACACAGGGTATTACTGATGACACCAAAATATTTAATGCTGATGAGTTAACCGGAATAAAAAATGGGGAATTCACCAATTGGATGAACGAATGTCTTAAAAATGGATTTGTACAGAGCAATGAACTGAACATTACCGGAGGAACAGAAAAGACGACCTTTAACCTTTCTGCAGGTTTATATAATGAGCATGGCTTATTAAAGAATGATGAATTTAAGCGTTACAATGGATCTGTTGGATTAACCCATTCTTTATCAAAAAATTTAAAGATTGGGGCGAATGTACTTTACTCATTCAAAGATAACGACAAACGATACGATCCACTGAATCAGGCAAATAAAGTAATTCCGATCGGAAAACCTTACGATGATAACGGGAACATTATCATTCATCCGATATTGGGAAGCGCTTATAATATGAGTCCGTTGGCTGACGAAATACCTGGAAGTTATGTGGACAATAGAATAAACAAACGAATATTCTTTTCATCTTCCATCGATTGGAACATCTTAAAAAACCTGGTGTTCAAAAGCTCGTTGGGATTGGATATACAAGATGGACGGCGTGGATATTTTATTGGTAAAAATACAATTAGTGGAGCTGGTGCTAAATCAACTTCCGGGGATGAAATAACTAATTATTTAGGAACCACTTTTGACAATACACTTACCTACTCCAGGACTATCGGTCTTAACGATTTTACGGTTCTCCTTGGAAGCAGTTATTTAAGTAGTAAATCTGAATCATTCACCGGAAAAGGAAACAATCAGGTTTCTGAAACAACCAGTTTTTATGACTTGAATTCGAATGCCATTGAAAAAACAATAGGAAGTAGCCTGGTTGAACAACAGATGATGTCTTATTTCGGTCGCTTGAATTATAAATATAAAGATCGCTATTTACTGACAGCATCATTGCGTGCTGATGGCTCGTCGGTACTCGCAACCGGCCACAAAATGGGATATTTCCCCTCAGTAGCTTTAGCATGGAGAATGAACGAAGAGTCGTTCTTAAAACATGTTGACGTAATTTCAAACTTAAAACTTCGAACCAGTTGGGGAGAAGCCGGAAACAGTGCAATTTCGCCCTACCAGACGTTAGGTGGATTAGGAAAAACGACTTATTCTTTTGACGAAACAGCAGCCTATGGTTATTACCCTAAAGCTTTGGCAAATGCAAATCTTAAATGGGAAACTACACGCACAGTCAATCTGGCACTTGACTTTGGGTTCTTTAAAGATCGGGTGAATGGAACAATCGAGATCTATGAAAGTAATACCAGAGACTTGTTAATGTCAAGAGTTCTACCAGGAACTTCAGGTTTTTCGAGTGTGATGGAGAATATTGGTAAAACCAGAAACCGGGGAATTGAAATAGCGATAAATACAGTAAACTTTAGAAGCTCCGATCCCAAAGGATTTAACTGGACCAGCGATTTTACCTATTCAAAAAACAATGAAGAAATTGTAGAGCTGACAAATGGATCTGATCGTGATTTAGGGAACCTCTGGTTTGTTGGTAGTCCAATAAAAGTTTGGTACGATTATAAAAAGATTGGCATCTGGCAGTTGGGTGAAGAAGCTGAAGCTCTTAAATTCGGTCAGAAACCAGGTGAAATTAAAGTTGAAGATATCAATAAGGATGGAAAGATTGATGCAACTAACGACCGTGTAATTGTAGGTACACCCCGACCAAAATTTTCATTGGGATTCAATAATAAATTCTCTTATAAAGGGTTCGATCTGTCCACATTCATTTACGCACGTGTTGGACAAACGATTATGAGTGAGGCCAGTGGAAACTATAAGATTAGTGGTATGGAAAATGGTCCTGTAGTCGATTACTGGACACCAGAAAATCCGACCAATTCACATCCACGCCCCGATCAAAGCAAAACGGCAAATTCGGCTTACATGAGCACATTATATTACGTTAGTGGGTCTTTCCTGAAAATCAGAGACATTACGTTAGGATATAGCTTTTCTTCGCATGTTGTTGATCGGATCGGAATCTCAAAATTAAGATTCTACACCACCTGCAACAATTTTTTCACTTTTAGCAAGATGAAACCTTACGACCCCGAAAGAGGTGGCAGTATATCATTTCCAATGACTCGTCAAGTTGTTCTTGGGGTAAATGTTAGTTTTTAATATTTAGTATTAATATTTTTTAACAAGATAAATATGAAAAAGTTACATCTGTTTCTTCTTTCAATATTGGCCTTTAACCTCGTATCATGCGAACTGGAAGAGGTAAATCAAAGTGGGCTTACCGCCGATTCTTTTTATGTAACCGAAGTTGGAATCGAATCATTAGTAAACAGTTGCTATACTCCATTGCGCTTTTGGTACGGCAAAGAAGGTGGTGCTTCGATGACAGAATTGGGGACTGACCTGTTTTTAAAAGGTGGAGATTGCCACCATCCGGAAATGTCGATGTATGACCCTATAAATTTCAATAGCCAAAGCCCACTGATTCAAGTCTATTGGGATCGCTTCTATGCCGCTATAAATTATTGCAATACAGCAATTAAACGAATTGATGCGTCCCCACTTTCGGCTTCCGTAAAGAAGTTAAGATTAGGCGAAGTCCAGTTTTTAAGGGCATTCTATTATTGGCACATTGTAGAAACCTGGGGTGGGGTTCATTTTACTCTCGATGAAACCAATGGGGTAATTACTACCGCCAACAAGACCTCGGTCGATAAGTTTTATGAACAAATTTTTATTGATCTTGATGCTTCCATTTCGAACCTTGAAAGCCAAACTGCTGCTGCCGGAGGACGTGTAACAAAGCCCGCAGCCGAAGCATTTAAAGCCCGTATGCTTCTTACCAGAGGAAAATATGCCGAAGCTGCAACTTTAGCAAAAAAAGTAATCAGCGATTATAACTTTAAACTATACGACAACTATGCTTCGGTATGGTCTATGTCGGGAACAAATTACAATGGAGCGCTAAATTCAGAAGTAGTCTGGTTTGTCAATTACAGTACAGACAATACGCTGAACACTGCAATGGACGATTATGATGGCAATAGTAAAGCTAACGCATTCCGGCCCGAAGGAGGAAACCAATTGTTTTTAATGTTCTGCCCTCGTTACGATTTCCATGCAGGAATGCAAATTGACCTGAATGGTATTGGATTTCAGCGCTATGCCACATCGAAACACCTGCTATCAGTATTCAATTCTAAAATCGACCAGCGTTATAACGGAACGTTTAGAGAGGTATGGAAAGCTAATGGCGGTGGTAAAGGAAAATATACCGATATGGTACAGGGTGATACTGCTATATATTGGAGCCACAATGTGTTATCAGCCGCGTATAAAGCAGCAAGGGCAACCCGTTTCGAAGTACAGGACATTAACGACATGTACAATGCCGATGGTTCGCTAAAAGATAACCGCAACTTTATCGAAATGCAAAAACACGAGGATCCAACACGTGCCGCAGCTTTCGATTTCAGAAGCAAACGCGATGCATTTGTCATTCGGATTTCGGAAATGTACCTAATTGTTGCAGAAGCAGATATGCAAAACAACAACCTTGCCGAGGCCACCGATTACATGAACAGGCTGAGAACCAAACGAGCTGTACCCGGATCAGAAGAGGCCATGAAAATTACTTCGGCCGATTTGAATATTGATTTTATCCTTGATGAACGCGCCAGAGAACTTTGTGGTGAACAACTTCGCTGGTTCGATTTAAAAAGAACCAATAAGCTGATCGAGTATGTAAAAAAATACAATACCGATGGTGCTGCAAATATTCAAGCTTTTCACATGTTAAGGCCAATTCCACAAACTCAACTGGATGCCATAACAAATAAAGATGAATTCACCCAAAACCCTGGTTATTAATAATTGAGATCTATAATTCGGGCGAAGTTTTTCTGAGAACTTCGCCCGGATTATTCCATTTAAATCTGAATTCATCCATGAAATTATTCCATCTGGGTGCAATCTTGTCATTCCTTTCAATTTCAGGCTTTGCACAAACTCCTAAAATACTGCCCATACCTCGCGACACATCTTATACTTCTTATCAGACATGGTTAAAACTTAAAAATGAGTATCCTGAAATAAAAATTGTACGCGCCAAGCTTCCTTCAGGTGTTATTCCCATGCAAGATGTAGTTTATGCCACTTTGCCCAAAACAACTTTCGGTAAACGTGACTTACATCTTGATTTGTTTCGCCCTGAAAAAAGCGGCAAATATCCAGCATTAATAATGATCTTCGGAGGTGGCTGGCGGTCTGGAAACAAGTCCATGGATATACCTATGGCGCAACAAATTGCCGCTAATGGATATGTTACAGCGTGCATTGAGTATCGTCTTTCGCCCGAAGCTCTTTATCCGGCAGCCATCTACGACATTAAGGCTGCTATTAGGTTTCTAAGAAAGAATGCCAATAAATTCAATATTGATCCGGGAAAAATGGCGATATCAGGATGTTCTGCTGGCGGACAGTTGGCTGCTTTAGTCGGAATGACCAGTGAAATAAGGAAATTCGACGGTGATGAGGGAAACAGCAAGGTTTCAGCAAAGGTACAGGCCATCATCGACATAGATGGGATACTCGACTTTACTGATCCAAATGAAAGTGCGAAGGATGATAATCCGGAAAGACGCTCTGCGGGGGCCTACTGGTTTGGGGCTACATTTAAGGAAGCTACTGAAAA
Source organism: Prolixibacteraceae bacterium (assembly GCA_028683385.1). GTDB lineage: Bacteria > Bacteroidota > Bacteroidia > Bacteroidales > Prolixibacteraceae > Aquipluma. The sequence goes on from JAQUIJ010000001.1 coordinate 347,984, forward strand.
GTGGATCGAAGCATCGCCATTGATTTATGCAGGTAAAGACACTCCACCAATTTTGTTTGTGAACAGCGCTCAACCACGGTTTCATGCCGGGCGCGATAGCGTAATAGCAATTCTAAACAAGCATAGTATCTACTCCGAAGTACGGACAATTCCTAATACGCCACATAGTTTTTGGCTGTTTCATCCATGGTTCGAACCTACGGTTGATCAAATGGTAGGCTTTCTGGATAAAACATTAAAATAGGATTAATTGAAAAACCAATTCTCCAGACTTATTCTATTCATAGTCATAGATAGTAGAATCAGTGTTAAGTTTGCCCCTTTGCTTTAGATAGCAAGGGGGCTTTTGTTTGTATAATAGATCGATATCGTTTCGACATGGGTCAGAAAGGTACCCATCAGCGGGAGGAGGAAAATGCAATCATGCTTTTGCTGGAAGGAGTTTTTTAAAATCCTGATCTCACTTAAATTTTGTAGTTTTGGAGCAAATTCGAACTTGCTTTGACCCAAGAAACAACTAACGAAGAACTCTTCATCGTAAAGAAAATGATTGACGGAGATATCGACTCCTTCAAGTATTTCTTTGACAAATACTATGACGATCTGTGCATTTTTGTTCATATTTACCTGCATGACAAATCTTTATCAGAAGAAATCGTTCAGGATATTTTCGTCTATTTTTGGGAAAACAGGGAAAAACTGAAGATCAGTACCTCGGTAAAGTCCTATTTATTTTCTGCTTCGAAGTTCAAAAGTCTGAACCTGCTACGCGACACCAAAACTCAGAAAAAAATTGTTGAAAAAATTGGTCGAATTGAGCCGATTTATACCCCTGATTATGAAAATTCATACATCGATATCGACGAATTTAAGAAGATTCTCGGCTCGGCTGTAGACCAGCTTGCGCCTAAATGCAGAGAAATATTTCTGCTGAGCAAACAAAAAGAGCTTAGCAATAAAGAAATTGCCGAACGACTTGGCATCTCGGTCAAAACTGTCGAAAACCAGATGACCATTGCGCTCAAAAAACTTCGGGAATACCTTACCCCATATCGCGAGAAAATATTCCTTCTTTTTCTTTTTCACTTTCTATCGTAGTGCAATGTCAACTTAATATTGTTGGGCAGGTCACCCGGAACTTGTTTCAGTGCCTCATCCGTGAAGAGATGCCGAAACAAGTTACCAATGACAGATTTCACGAGAGATCCCTCACTTCGTTCGGGATGACAATTGCCAGTTTTACTGGGGTTTGGGCTGGGCGGCAAAGCCGCCCAGCCCAAACGTTCTCTTCGAACGAACCTATCATTCCGAATGAAACGAAGTGGAATGAGGAATCTCTTCTCCCTGTCACCACCACATTGTACCCAATTTTATTGGGGTGAGGTCTCTGCATGACATTGCGTCAAAAGTTTATTGACACGATAGTAGCGCCAATCGAGGATATTGTAATGAATTGCCATTCGTTCTGATTATCTTTCTGACAACAATTTCCAGATTTTTCCAATTCATCTTGGGGGTACACCCACAGTTAAGTTACTTATACCTGAAAAGCAAAATATACAATGAACCAAACCCCTTGGGAACAGATTCAAAATAAACTTCGGAATCCGAATGAGCCCGAAGAAGAAATACTCACCAACTGGCTAAATGAGGATGATGAGAACAGTGCCGTTTTAGATGATCTGAAGGTTATCTATTCCATAACCGGAAATGTTCCGGAGTCTTTTACTCCTCAAAAAGAACGGGCCTGGGAAAATGTTGTAACCCGAATTTCAACAAAAAAACAAAAGACCGTGATTGTTCGATTCATGCTTCGAATTGCCGCGTCTATTTTGTTAGTTGCTCTGGGCGTTAGTGGAAGTTTGTTTCTGCAAAACCAACCCGACAAATCGTTCACCGAAGTTTATTCACCCTACGGGCATAAAACAATGGTTTTACTTCCCGACAGTTCGCAGGTTTGGTTAAACGGGAATTCGAGATTGAGGTATAGAGCCAACTTCCTGGAATCGAGATATGTCGAATTAACAGGTGAGGGACTTTTTAAAGTCACCAAAAACCCCAAAAGTTTATTTACAGTAAATTCCAAAAATTTACAACTCGAGGTATATGGAACCACATTCAATGTAAAATCATATCCTGAGGATAATGTTTCGGAAGTGGCCCTGGTTGAAGGAAGCGTTGGTCTTTTTCACAACAAGCAACTGATGAAAAAAATGGTTCCTGGAGAAGTGATTGCCTATGATGTTCAAGAAGATAAATTCAGCCACCCACAAAGTGACATTAACCAAATTACATCGTGGAGAAATGACGAACTGGTTATTGAAAATGAAACGTTTGAAAACGTAATTAAATACCTGGGACGATGGTATGGTGTCGAAATTACGCTGGATGAATCACTAATGGGTAATTCAAAATTAAGCTTCAAGGTGAAAACAGAAAGCCTGATTGAACTTCTCTCGATTATTGACCATATCACCCCCGTCAAATACGAGATCAATGGTAAACAAGTAAAACTTTATAAAAAAAGAACAGCTAATTAAATGACCACGAGTTAAAAACAAGAAGGTTTGCCGACAAAGACAAACCTTCTTAGAAATCAATTTTTATTAATCGCAAATTTCACAAAACTAAAGCGCCAACTCCATGTCATTGTGAAAAATGCAAAAAATGTATGCCAAATTTATGAAAAAAAAACCAATTGCAGGTAGAGGGCTTTTAAGCGATTCTCCCTGGCTAAAGCGACTGTTAATTATGAAAATGATTGTAATTCTTCTTCTCGTAGTAGGCTTAGCTTCGAGCTATGCCGAATCAGATGCTCAGACTACAAAACTAAACCTAAAAGTTAAAAGCGGGACTGTAAAAGATGTTATCGAAGAAATTGAGCGCCAGACTGATCTGTCGTTCATGTACGATAACAATGTTTTTAATACTAATCGAAAAATTTCAATTGATGCTGAAAATGAATCGATTAAATCGATAGTTGAAAAATTAATTTCAGGAGAAGATCTGAAATATGAAATGGTAAACCGTTACATTGTGATTACTTCTGAGAATCAAATCTCCACGTCGCAACAACAAAAAACAGTTTCGGGGAAAGTAACCGATTCGTCAGGCAGCACGTTGCCAGGTGTTTCTGTAGTTGTAAAAGGAACTACTACCGGAACGATTACCGATATGGACGGAAAATATTCAATATCCAATGTTTCGCCAAATGCCACTCTCCAATTTTCGTTTGTGGGAATGAAATCGCAGGAAATTACGGTTGCCGGTAAAACCATGATTAATGTAATCATGATGGACGATGCGATTGGTATTGACGAAGTAGTTGCAATTGGTTATGGTACGGTTAAAAAGAAAGATCTGACCACTTCCGTTTCCACTGTTAAAATGGAGGATACCGATAAGAAAAGTATGGCAAACCTCACTCAGGCTATTCAAGGTAAAGTTTCAGGGGTAACGGTAGTTCAGGCCTCAGGAAAACCGAATGGTAACTTCTCTATTCAAATCAGAGGGGCTACTTCTATCAGTTCGAGTAACAATCCGCTGTACGTTGTTGATGGAATGCCAACTGACGATATTAACTCCATAAATTCATCGGATATCGAGTCGATGCAAATATTGAAAGACGCTTCTTCCTGTGCCATTTATGGTGCAAGGGCAGCCAATGGTGTTGTGTTGATTTCAACCAAAAAAGGTCAGGCAGGAAAACCGATAGTTACACTGAAGAGTACTTTTGGAATAAGCAATGTGACTAAACAGCTTGATGTACTAAATACAAAACAACTGGTTTCACTCATCAATGATGAAAGAGTTAACGCCGGGTTGCCGCTCACAACAAACCTTGACACTATAAAAACAGACAATAACTGGCAGGATATTATTTACAGTACTGCCCTTTCGAGCGACCTTCAACTTTCCTTTTCGGGTGGTAATGAAAAAACAAAATTTTACATTTCGGTAGATCGTTTAAAAAATGATGGAATCATAAAACCTTCAGCTTATGAACGTTATACTTTAAAATTGAATCTCGATCACGAGATGTATAAATGGCTGTCTCTGGGTTCAAATATTAGTCTCAGCAAAAGCAAATCGAAAGATGTACATGATAATGCCACTATAAACGAAGGAGGGACAGTACTTGGAGCTCTAAGCACACCATCATTTGTTGAGAAATACACAGAAGAGGGCTATTTCGGGTACAATCCTTATAACGGACAGGATAACCCACTATCATCAATGTACGGAAGTAATTCCTCTACCCGATCAAATAACCTATTGGGAAATGTCTTTACTAAAATCAACCTGCTTCCGAACTTATCATTTAAAACGTCAGTTGGTATAGATGCCAATTTTACGAATTATGACAGCTTTACCTATGTCGAAAAAAGTGCGTACGCTGTTTCAACCGGCGGAGGTGCAGTAGCAAATGCAGGACAAGGACTTACTTTGCTTTTTGAGAACATTCTGGATTATAATAAAACCTTTGGTAAACATGCTATTTCAACCATTGCAGGTATAACCAGTCAAAAATACGAAGGAGAAAATTCATGGCTTTCGGCAAAAGGATTTCCAAATTCATCGGTACAAACATTAAATGCTGCTTCAACAGCTACATCATTTGGTACCGAGAAATATGAGTCTTCGCTTTTATCGTATTTGGGCAGGGTCAGCTATGCTTATGACGACAAATACCTGGTTTCTGCTAATTTCAGGAGAGACGGTTCTTCGAAATTCGGGGCCAACAATAAATACGGAAATTTCCCGTCCTTTTCTGTCGGATGGAGAATGTCAAAAGAGCCATTCCTTCGTAGCGTTACGGCCATTTCAGATTTGAAATTGAGAGCTAGCTACGGATATACCGGAAACCAAAGTGGCATTGATTATTATGCCCACCTGAGCAAAGTAGGGTTAGGTGCATTGTATCCGTTTAGTGGCGGGGTTATTTCAGGATATTATCCTTCAACAATTGGAAACGAATCGCTTAAATGGGAAACTACCAAGCAAGCTGATTTTGGAATTGATTTGAGTTTGCTCGATTCCCGAATTACAGTTGTTTTAGATGCTTATCTGAAAAAAACTTCGGATGCGCTTATGGAGGTTAACTTGCCCCTTTCTACCGGATATCCAACTGGCCTACAAAACTTTGCCAAAGTTGAGAATAAAGGTTTTGAATTTGAAATTACTACCCGAAACCTAATCGGAGAGTTTAAATGGACTACCGATGCCAATATTTCAATAAATAGGAATAAAATTATTCGGATTGCAGGTGGCAATAGTGCAATAATCTATACCGGCAACATCATCCGCGAACGTGGTTATGTAACAGCTATTCGCGAAGGCCATCCAATGAGTGAGTTTTATGGTTTTAAGGTTGCTGGTGTTAACCCTCAAACGGGTGATGTCGATTACATCAAAAAGGATGGAACACTGGGAAGCTACCTGGAAATGAATGCAGATTCGGATCGGACTGTTATAGGAAATCCAAATCCAAAATTTACCTATGGCCTCACTAACTCATTTTCATATAAAGGGTTCAACCTCTCTATCCTGTTGCAGGGCGTCTATGGAAATAAAATTTTCAATTCCACCCGCCTCGAACTGGAATCGATGGAAGGATATAAAAATGCATCAACATCGGTGCTAAACAGGTGGAAGAAGCCAGGAGATGTTACAGACATACCCCGCGCCGTTTTCGCCAGCTCCATCAACTCTGAGGTTTCTGATAAGTTTGTTGAAAGCGGATCGTATTTGAGGGTTAAAAATGTAACTTTCTCTTACGATTTTAAAAGTAATCTACTCAAAAAGATACAGATAAATAACCTGAATGTTTTTATTACAGGCCAAAACCTGTTGACTTTTACGAAATACACCGGTTATGATCCGGAGGTTAGCGTTTCCACAAATCCAACATCGTTGGGAGTTGATACGGGAACTTACCCCAATGTGCGCGCTTTCACATTTGGAGTGAACGTTACTTTTTAAGTTTCTAGAGCAATCGTAGAACTTTAAAAACAAAAACTAAAAATGAAAAAAATGAAAAAAGGAATTGGTCTTTTATTAACGATAATTGCATTGGTCTTCACAACCACCCAATGCAGCAAAGATTATTTGAACCTGGAACCCAAATCAGAACTGTCAGCTACGGTGGCATACAAAACGGCTACCGATGCAGAGAGTGCTCTTGTTGGAGTGTACAACTGCCTTTCCGACGGACATCAAAATTGGCTAAGGATGTGTTTGGTCGATAATTTTGACGACAACGTTTATGCCGGTGGCGACGATCCAAGCTTATTCCGGATAAGGGCTTTTCAACTCTCGGCCTCAAACGACGATTATATCATTGATTTTTGGTCAGCATGTTATGTCATGATCAACAGGGCAAACGTGGTACTAAAATATGTTCCTCTAATTGAAGATTCGAAACTGGACATAAAGAAGGATGGCGAAAATACCCGGAGAGACCAGATTCTTGGCGAAGCCACTTATTTGAGAGCCATGAAATATTTCGATCTCGTCAGGATGTTTAGTGGAGTTCCCATGCCTTTGGTGCCTACCGAAAGTACCGATTTGGAATCGGTTAATTTAGCAAGAACCGACGCGGCTGATGTTTATGCACAAATTATAAAAGATCTGGAGTATTGTGTTACCGTTTTGCCTGATAGTTACAGCGATGAAACGCAAACTCGCGGAAGGGCAACGAAAGGAGCTGCCAATGCAATGCTTGCACAAATTTATGCCACACAAAAACCTGCCAACTGGACGAAAGTCAAGAAATATTGCGACGATGTAATTTCAAATACGGGAGTTTATTCATTACTTCCAAATTTCGACGAATTATTCGATGGGGCTCACTACAACAACACCGAGTCCATTATCGAAATTCAATTTCAGGCACCGAATATTACAGCTTGGCAATATCATTTGTTGTTGCCTACCTCAATAACCGGCGACAACTGGCGAAAATTCATGACCCCAACATTAGATTTAGTTGGCACAATGCGTTCTGACGGTGATTCAGTGAGATTACATTCATCCATTATTTTTGAAGCTTCAGATTGGACCGACGAATACTGGGGAAATAATGTTCCTTTTATTTATAAATGGAGACACGACAATGGCTGGGCCAGCGAAGATCATTGGTATATACAACGCCTTCCTGAAACAATTTTATTAAGAGCTGAGGCCGAAACACAACTTGGCGATATACCGGCAGCATTGGCCGACCTGAAAACCATAAGAGACAGGGTTGGTCTTCACGATAAAACTGCCGAACTTTCCGGGAAGTCGGCTGATGAAGTAGAAAATGCCATTTTACAGGAAAGAAGGGTCGAACTTGCTTTTGAAGGATTCCGCTGGATGGATCTTAAACGGACCGGGAAAGCAGTTTCCACACTAACAAAACTGGGGTATACGTTGGACGAGCATCTTTTGCTATTACCAATCCCCCTCACTGAAAGGAATGTAAATCCGAAATTGACACAGAATCCAGGATATTAACTATTCCTATCATCATGATATTAACTCAACGGGCAAAACGGCTAATAAGCTTTTTGCCCGTTGGATGATGAATTGTTGTGCAATAACCGATTTGAATTTTATCTTATCAATCCACTGAAATACAAATACATGAAAAATATCCTACTCTACATTCTTTGTTTCGTCCCATCATTAATCTTCGGACAAAACCAATCGGCAAATGAAAAATATTGCGAGCAAAGCCGGTTAGAATCGTTGGTTACAATACGTCCGGGAATACCCGGCAAGCAACCGTTCTGGAACGAAAAGGCCAAGATGTTCAAATACGTTCCATCGTTTGACAACAACGATACTACAAGTTGGGTAGTACCCATTCCGAAGTATTACAGATACAAAGCTTTCTCTTTTACCGACAACCAATATTACACCTTCACGGCTAAAACTCCATACGAAACATTAAAACCAATTTGGGGTAAATTGCCCAATGGCGAAGTGTACTTAAAAGTAGAAGCCGTTAGCTCGAATGAAAAAAACTTTGTTTTAGTAGGCAGCAGGTTGTTTTATAAAACTGCGGTTTTTTGTCCACCTTATCCTGAAGCGAAATATTCGTATAAGGATGCACTTATTAAGGGATTGCATTTCATGTACAATCAGCCTCACATCCAGAATTGGTACAAAACCGGTAAGCCCGACCATAAAAGCCATCAGATATATTGCTACTCAGCATTAGAAGTTGGAAGCGTTGTAGATGCCATGTTGCAATACAATAAATACTTCCCTAAGAATGATACTTCTCTGATAATTGCACAAAAAGCCGCCGATTATATCATTGCCAATGCCGAACCACAAGGAAGTCCGCTGGAGTTTTTCCCGAAAGTATATGAAGGTACCAACATGTTTGCCGGAAATTACAAAGGAGAAGTGATCATGAACGAACCTGCTGCAACCGGGATGAGCTTTCTGGCGCTCTACGATCGGACAGGCGAAACGAAATACCTGCAGGCGGCAGTAAAAATAGCTGACACGTATCTTCATACCCAACTTCCTTCAGGCACATGGTACATCCGGATTTATAAAGAAACCGGAAAGCAAGCCTCTGAGGAACTTTGTATTCCGATAAGTATTACGAATTTTCTTTCAGTTCTTTCCGACAAATATCATTATTCGAAATACCAAAAAGCAATTGATACTTCCATTGCCTGGATTTGGGGAAATCCGATGAAAACGTACAACTGGACTGGTCAGTTCGAAGATGTTGCTGCTGTTAAACCATATCAAAACCTTTCGAAATACGAAGCTTCGTGGTTTGCCCAATACCTATTGAATAATTCAGGAAAAGATAAAACTTACATTTCCCTGGCCAAAGAGTTGATTGCATTTTGCGAAGACCAGTTTGTTGTTTGGGAAAAGCCAGGAATGTATGACACATGGGGAAACTCGACTGATGATTGGCATACTCCTGCCGTGTTGGAGCAATACATGTGTTATGTGCCAATTGATGCAAGTGCTGTTCAGATGATCAATACTTTTTATTTGGCGTTCGAAAAAACCAAGGATCCAATTTATCGCGAAAAAGCGCTGACATTGGCCAATAGTATTGTAAATACCCAGAAAGACGATGGAATGATTCCAACATTTTGGTCAACAGGCTTTTTTGAGTTCTGGAATAACTGCATGGTTAGTAGTTTAACTGTACTCGACAAACTGAGTAGCGATCAGTAATTACAAATCTGTACCTTTTGAGATTGAATGGAAAAATATTTTGTAGTAACCCAGGTGCAATTAAAAACCACATTTTACTATCTTGCAGCCCCGTCACGCAAAAACCGGGATACAATTAATTTCAAAGTTAACCACCATGAACAAGATTAAAACCGCCTTTGTGTTATCACTTCTGGCTACAGTGGCTTGTACCAATAAACCAGCTACGCAAAATGCTGACAAACCGTTAAAGATTGTCAATCCCGAAAAAGCTCAAATTTTCGTTACGGCCAGAGACACTTCCCTCAGGTTGTCTCAAACATCCGATGCAACTTTTGAAGATTTTGGGCAACCTTTTGAAACTCAGGTGTGCATTTTTGTCGATCCAACCCGCACGTTCCAGACTTTTATTGGCATTGGCGGCGCATTGACCGATGCTTCAGCCGAAGTTTTTGCCGAACTCCCGGAAGCCACGCAAAAAGAATTCATGACGGCCTATTACGATAAAAATAAAGGCATTGGCTACGATTTCAGCCGAACCAATATTGCCAGTTGCGATTTTTCGAGCGACACGTATGCCTATGTGACCGATAAAGACACATCGCTTAACTCGTTTAGTGTTGCCCATGACGAAAAGTTCCGTATTCCTTTCATCAAACAAGCCATAGCTGCTGCTGGAGGAACATTACCTATGTTTGTGAGTCCCTGGAGTCCACCAGCATGGATGAAAGACAATAACGATGTTTTGCAGGGTGGAAAATTACTTCCGGAATATGCTCAGGCATGGGCCAACCATTACGTGAAATTCATCAAAACCTACGAATCGATGGGAATGCCAATCTGGGGACTTTCGGTGCAAAACGAACCAATGGCCAAGCAAAAATGGGAATCGTGCCTTTATACAGCCGAAGACGAACGTGATTTCGTAAAGAAATACCTCGGGCCAACATTGCAGAAAAACGGATTGAGTGATAAAAAACTCATTTGCTGGGATCACAACCGCGATTTGATCTATCAACGTGCAACCACATTACTGAGCGATCCGGAAGCTGCCAAATACATCTGGGGCATTGGATTTCATTGGTACGAAACCTGGACTGGCAGCGCGATGCAGTTCGAAAACCTTAAACGGGTGAAAGAAGCTTTTCCGGACAAAGAACTTATTTTCACTGAAGGTTGTGTCGAGAAATTCGATTTGAACCGGGTAAATGATTGGTCGCTTGGCGAACGTTACGGAAACTCCATGGTGAACGATTTCAACTGCGGAACTGTGGCCTGGACCGACTGGAATGTTTTGCTGGACGAAAACGGCGGACCAAACCACGTGGGCAACTTCTGCTTTGCACCCATCCATGCCGACACCAAAACCGGGAAACTAATTTACACCAACAGCTATTTTTACATTGGGCATTTCTCCAAATTTATACAACCTGGGGCCAAACGAATCAGCAGTTCAACCAACCGCGACAAACTGCAATCAACGGCATTTATCAATCCTGACGGAAAAATAGTGGTGGTTGTCCTCAATTTATCTGACAGTAAATTGCCTTACCGATTGTGGATTGCAGGTAAAGCTGCACCTGTCACAAGTTTGCCGCATTCGATCATGACTGTGGTTATCTGATAAACGAGCTTCGAAAAATATACAGATTTAAAGCAAGGGCTGTTCCTTTTTCGGGGATAGCCCTTGCTTTTATCATTCAAATTCTCAAAAAAGAGCTTTCATCATTTTTTAAGGGAATGCAATTTCCCTACATTTACAAAAATTGATAAATCCTAATAATCCATGATAAATCGTATCCTTACACTTAGCCTGATTTTGCTCATTGCTTCAGGCATCACCAACGTTTTTGCGTGTACCAACCTGATAGTCACCAAAGGCGCAACCAACGACCACTCGGTAATGATAACCTATGCTGCCGACTCGCATACGCGGTACGGAACGCTTGGCTTTTATCCGGCTGCCGACCATAAACCCGGCGATTTGTGCGAAGTTTTTCATTACGAAAACGGCAAACTTCTTGGCACTATTCCTGAAGTTGCCCATACGTTTTCTGTCATTCAGTTCATGAATGAAAATCAGGTAGCCATTGGCGAAACCACCTGGGGAGGATTAGACTCGCTGAAATCGCAACCCGGCGCGATTCTGGATTACGGCTCGCTGATGCGCATCGGGCTTCAGCGCTCAAAAACTGCCCGCGAAATGATTCAGGTTATGACAGAACTGGTGGCTCAATATGGATATGCAACCTCGGGAGAATCCTTTTCCATTTCGGATGCCAACGAAGCCTGGATTATGGAGTTGATCGGAAAAGGTAAATACGAAAAAGGCGCCGTTTGGGTAGCACGCCAAATTCCCGACGGATACGTGAGCGGCCATGCCAATCAGGCACGAATCACCACTTTCCCGTTTCAGAAAACGAACAACTGGAGCGACCCGAAACAAACCACTTTTCATTCTCCGGATGCGATCAGCTTTGCCAAAAAACATGGATTCTACAAAGGAAGCGATGAATCATTCAGTTTTTCGGATGTGTACAATCCGTTGAATTTTGGCGGCGCCCGTTTCTGCGACGCCCGCGTTTGGTCTTTCTTCCGGAAAATCAATAAAGAAATTCGCGAAAGTCAGGATTACACCAATTATGCGATGGGAAAATTCAATCGCGATACGAAGATGATGGATCAAACCGCAAACCCAAACGGATACGTTTCGAACCGCATGCCATTGTGGGTAAAACCCGATTCACCGGTTACGCTCCAACAAGTGATGACGGCCATGCGCGACCATTACGAAGACACTCCTATGGATATGCGCAACGATCCGGGAGCCGGACCATATCAATCGCCCTACCGCTGGCGCCCCATGGAATTCGAAGTTGACAGTGTTGAATACCTTTGCGAACGCGCCATTGCTACCCAGCAAACAGGCTACAGCTTTGTGGCCCAGTCGCGCAGCTGGCTCCCCGCTCCTATTGGCGGCATTTTCTGGTTTGGTGTCGACGATACCGACGGCTGCGTTTATGCCCCGATGTATTGCGGAATCAAAAAAGTTCCTGAAAGCTATGCCCTTGGAAATGGCTCGATGATTACCTGGTCGGAAACTTCTGCTTTCTGGACATTCAATCAGGTAAACAACTGGGCTTATTCGCGCTACAACCTCATCCATCCTGAAATCGAAAAATACCAGTCGCAACTTGAGACACAGTTTGCGAACGAAGTGAAAGTGACAGACCAACAGGCTGCCGAACTTTACAAGCAGAATCAGGCTTCAGCAACCGATTATCTGACCAGCTATTCGGGTTATACCGGCAATAAACTGGTTGCCGACTGGAAAGTGTTTTACCAGTATCTGTTTATGAAATACATGGATGGAAATGTTAAAAATTCGGACGGCCGCAAATTACTCGATAACGGAAACGGCAAAAACATACCAAAATCTCCTGCTCAACCTGGCTACGGAAAAGAATGGGAACGTATCATGATTCAGGGAACTGGCGATCGGTTGGTTGTTCCGAAAAAATAAAATAACCCTAAAACCTAAACCAATGAAGCATTTATTTTTCACGCTTGTTTTTTTTGTTTTAGTTCTGGTTCAAGCCAAAGGGCAGTCAGTTTTTAACGGACTCGACATGAATATGGGAAACCTATACCGGATGTCGAATGCTCAAACACGATCCATCAGTCCGGAGAATTTTTCCGGAGAAAAAGGTAAAGGAGGAATGGCACGTTTGGAAGATAAAGCAGAACGAAACAAAGCGAATGCTTATGACGCGGCACGTGATCTTGGACAGGGATGGAAAGTGAATCCATTCATCATTATTAAACCGGGTGAAACATTCACCATGGCAGAAATCAATGGCTCTGGAGCGATTCAGCACATCTGGATGACACCTACCGGAATCTGGAAATTCTCTATTATCCGGATATACTGGGATGATGAAACAACTCCTTCAGTTGAATGCCCGGTTGGGGATTTTTTTGCCATGGGATGGAACCAATATGCACCGCTTAACTCGCTCGCTGTTTGTGTGAATCCGGGAAGTGCCTTCAACTGTTACTGGCCGATGCCATTCCGCAAAAAATGCAAAATCACGATGGAGAATATCAACGACAAGGACGAAATGAGACTCTATTACCAGGTTGATTATACCCTCACCAACGTTCCCGATGACGCGGCTTATTTTCATGCGCAGTACCGCCGCTCCAATCCAACCACCAATTCATTGTTTACCATAATCGACGGTATCAAAGGGAAAGGTCAATTTGTTGGAGTTTACCTTGCTTGGGGCGTGAACAATAACGGCTGGTGGGGCGAAGGTGAGATCAAGTTTTACATCGATGGTGACACTAAATTTCCAACTATTTGCGGAACCGGAACTGAAGATTATTTCTGCGGTTCCTATAATTTCGATCGTGATGGACAATACAAGGAATTTTGCACACCATACTCAGGATTACATCAGGTAATAAGACCAGATGGATCTTACAAATCGCAGCAGCGATTTGGCCTCTATCGTTGGCACATCATGGATCCCATTCGTTTCGAAAATGATATAAAAATTACTATTCAGGATTTAGGTTGGCGCCAGGGCGGACGTTATCTGCCTCAACAGTCTGATATATCATCCGTTTGTTTTTGGTATCAGGCCGATCCGCACGCCAAATTTCCGCAGTTACCGTCGTGGCAACAACTGGAAGTGAATTAATAAATTTCGAATTAAAAATGAAACGACTCATTAAAATCCTGTGCTTTTGTTCATTAATCTCGTTTGGTGAAGTATGTTTGGGACAAAACGGACAAGCAGTAACACAAATAAATATTGATCCAGGTCAAACCTATCAAACCATTGAAGGCTGGGGAAGTTCGTTGTGCTGGTGGGCTGCCCAGGTTGGTAACTGGGATGAAGCAAAAGTCGATAGCATTGTCGATTTGATCACTTCTCCGGATAAACTGAACATGAATATTTTCCGCTACAACATTGGCGGAGGCGACGATCCTTCACATCTGGACGGACACATGGTGAAAGGCAAAGGAAAGCGTGCCGAAATGGAAGGTTTTAAAGCATCGATTGATGCGCCATACAATTGGGAGGCAGATAAAGGCCAACGCATCCTGATGCTGAAAATAAAAGCCAAAAGACCGGATGCCGTTTTCGAAGCTTTCTCGAATTCGCCACCATACTGGATGACTTACAGTGGTTGTGCAGGCGGAAATTTTGATCCAATGCAGGATAATCTGAAACCTGAATTTTACAACGCATTTTGCGATTACCTGCTCGACGTTTGCCAGCATTACAAGCAGCAATACGATATCGATTTCAAAACGCTGGAGCCTTTTAACGAATCGACATCGAATTACTGGTACAATTTGGGAAGTCAGGAAGGTTGCCATTTTACGCCTGAAACACAAATGAAAATCATCCGGATTTTAGCTCCCAAACTGGCAGCTACCGGACTCAAAACTATGCTTTCAGCTTCCGATGAAACCGATATTGCCTCAACAATAAAAGTTCTGAAAGCCTATCAATCGGCTGGTGATATTTTTGAAAAAATTGGTCAAATCAATACCCACACTTATTCGGGTACGAATCCTGAACGAATTGAAGCCAACGCGTTGGTAAAATCAATCGGAAAGCCATTCTGGCAATCGGAAACCGGCCCAAGTGGAAATAGTAAAACAAGCTTCGAATCGAATCTGGGATTGGCCCAAAAGCTATTCGACGACATGCGCTATATGAAACCTCAGGCCTGGCTCGACTGGCAATTGATGGAAGAACGCAATGAAGTTTGGTGTTTGATGCGTTGTAATTTTAATTCTCAGGAATACCAAATCGTAAAGAATTTTTACGTGCGAATGCAGATTACCCGCTTCTTCAAACAAGGTTATACGATGATTGAAACCGGAAATGACGAAGCTCTTGCCGCAATGAATCCGGAGAAGACAGAATTGGTTGTCGCAATCATTAACAAAGCGGATCATATTAAGCCTTTCAGCCTGAATTTAAAATCGTTAAGGATTTCGGGAAAAGGAATGTCAGGATACAAAACAAGCTCTTCCGAAAACTGTGCGAATATTCAGACTCCTGAATTTGAAAATCAATCAATTAACTACGATGCCCCCGGACTTTCATTGACTACTTTTATCATATCACTTGGGAAGTAAATTAAAGGTTATCGGAAAATAAAAAAGACGGGAAGCTTCATTGAACCTCCCGTCTTTTAATTTAAAGCTATTCTGAAATTCTTATTCGTCGCCAAACGAAACACCCATATTCCTACATTTTGTAACTAACGGATTATCTGGACTAACTAAACGCATTTTACCCCCAACTTCTTCAAGCGGAACAGTAGTCAGTTCATTTTTGATTAACGCAACCATCGTTCCAAAATTTCCTTCTGCAATACACTGAGCTGCATAGGCTCCATATCGCGTTGCCAAAATACGATCCATTGGAGAAGGACTTCCACCGCGCTGTGTGTAACCCAAAACCGTTTCGCGAGCCTCCACATCAACTCGTGACTGAATCGATTCAGACAAATACCTGGCCGCCGACATCGTTTTAGGGTGATCAATTCCTTCCGCAACGACAACAATAGAATAAGGCTTGTGATTGTCGTAGCGTTCCTGAATTTTATTGCAAACCTTGTCAATCGAATAGTCAATTTCAGGGATAAGAATAATGTCGCCACCACCCGCCATTCCGGCATAAAGTGCAATCCACCCTGCATTGTGGCCCATTACTTCGACAATCATCACCCGACCATGTGAGTTGGCTGTACTATGCAATCGGTCAACTGCTTCAGTAGCAATATTCACAGCCGAATCAAATCCAAAAGTCAGATCAGTTCCCCAAACATCGTTATCAATGGTCTTCGGAATACCAATCACATTTAATCCAATTTTTGAAAGCAAATGAGCCGTTTTCATCGTTCCATTACCGCCAATACACACCAAACCATCCAATCCAAGATCGTGATAATTTTGTTTGATAAGTGCAGGTTTATCGTTATCCTCTTCAGTCACAATCTTAAACGGTTTTTCGCGCGATGTACCAATTATTGTACCTCCCAGCGTTAAAATACCCGATAAGTCTTTCTCCTTGAGTTGCACGTATTGCTTATGAATCAAGCCGGTATAGCCCGACGAAAATCCTATCACCTCCATGCCATATTCAACAATGGCAGTTTTCCCAACACCTCTAATTGCTGCATTTAATCCGGGGCAATCGCCACCTGCAGTCAAAATACCAATCCTTTTTACTTTCGTCTGATTCATATGTATAATTTTCAAAATGATTATAATAACTTCTTTAGCAACATGTTCATCCCAAATTAAATCACCACAATTTACCTGCTGATTGGAAATAGCAAATGATTACGTTTAATGGGTACGAGTTTTAATTCTTAATGTTATTAAGAACGATGGAAATTAAACTCACCGAAATTAAAAAAAGAAATTCACTTCTTATTCATCATTTCCAAGGCTTAACGAATTGACAACATATCAGAGGAATCAATACCAGAGAAAATGCCTCTGATCTTGTTTTTGAATGAACGAGAAGGAATAAATTGGCTTCTTTTTTTTCGTAACAGGTAAAACCCTATTTATATTTCACTCCATTTTTTATTAGCTTTGTCAAATTGTAACTGAAAACCACATTAAATTTTTAATAAACAAAAATTAATTACTCATGAGAAAAATCTATTCACTTCTTCTGGCAGGCAGCATCGTTTTTGCTGTATCATGCCAAAGTGGCCAGAAAAAAGCTGGCGAAAAATCGGCTCAGGTAGAAAAAACCGAAGCCGCTCCAGAACTAAATAAATTATCGGCCGAAGAAACCAGCAATGGCTGGCAATTATTGTTCGACGGAACAACTTCTACAGGATGGAGGGGATACAACAAGACCGAATTCCCAAAAGGATGGGAAGTTGTTGATGGAACACTGCATTGCATTGGCACAGGGACTGGAGAAGCCGGAGCTGAAAATGGTGGTGATATCATCTACGATAAAAAGTTCAAGAATTTCGACCTGAAACTTGATTGGAAAATTTCGAAAGGTGGCAACTCTGGAATTTTTTACCTTGCTCAGGAAGTTAAAGATTGGCCGATCTGGAAAACGGCTCCTGAAATGCAGGTGCTTGACAATGCCAATCATCCTGATGCTCAGTTGGGCACGGATGGAAACCGTCAAGCTGGCTCTTTATACGACCTGATTCCCGCAAAACCTCAAAATTCCAAACCATTTGGTGAATGGAACTCCGTTGAAATCATTTGTTTCAAAGGAACAGTGGTTTACAAACAGAATGGCGAAAAGGTATTGGAATTCCATTTATGGACCGATGACTGGAAAAAAATGGTTGCTGCAAGTAAATTCCCTGAATACAATAAAGATTGGGCCGATGTTGCCAAGGAAGGTTTTATTGGATTCCAGGATCATGGCGATGACGTATGGTATCGCAATGTGAAAATTAAAAACATGGATTAATCCTATCGATAAAAGATACAGAAAGCCTCCGAAAGGGGGCTTTTTTGTTTCGTATCCGTCGGCTAAAGCCAGACGGAAAAAGATATTCCGCGCATTTACTGAAATCTGCAATAACCAAATTTCCAACTTCGAAAGTCGAAGGCAATTTGGAATTTGGAACCTGAAATTGGAACTTTTTAAGGCCGATATCCCGATTGATTTAAAATCGACTGGTAATCGGTGTTGTTCATCAAATCAGCCAGTTTAAGGTCTTTGTTCTGTTTCATGTATGAGCGAACGATTTGCCATCCAATCCAAACACCAGTTCGGGCGGGCGACTGGTCAGAAAACACCGCGGTGTAAGGTCCATCGTCAATGAAACGTTTGATGCTCATCCGGTCAGTAGTAAAAAGCATTTTGTGTTCAGCAAGGTAAGTCCACATTTTGGCTTCGTTGTTCTGGCAAAATTCCAATTGCTTTTCAGAAAATCCAATTTTCAAGGTATCATTCAAATCAGGCAGCATCGCATCGATAAAATAGAGTACTTTCCCCTGCTGTATCATCTGGCTTAACAAACTATTGTCTTTTTCCGATTTTGGCCACTCAGCATCAGCCCAACCTTGCATCATATCAGGAACCATTTTTTCAGGACGCATGTTTTTCCGCTTGTATGCAGGCAAACCCAATTGTTCATAAAAAGGGCTGTCACTTCCCATATACTTATCGAGGCTGACGCCGATTAGGTTTTGTGAAATTACGACTGACTGGTTAAATCCCGAAATACAGGTATAAACCGTTGGAATCTCCTTCTGAGGAAAATAATATTTGTAATGCTTAAATGCAGTTTCCAATTCATTTCGAAACTGAATGGTATCCACTTTCAGTGCGACACTTGCTTCCAACTTCCGGATAAGCGAGTCCGAAACAAATGAATAAAGCAACTCCGGAAAATTGGGCTGCTCAATACCACCGATAGAAATCATCCGGTAAGTAAAAATATCAAAGAATTCACCATAGGCACTTTTTAGTGCAGGGATGGCTGACTGCATTTGGTCTTGCCTCAGCTTGAGCAAGGTAATGTCAAAATGCTTGATTTTTAAGTCAACCGAGACCTTTGACACATCTATTTTTTGTGGATTTCGACTACATGAAGCCAGCAACAATATCGCGCATAAAGAGAAAACAATACGTTTCATTTCAATCATTTTAGGGTATTTACGTACAACTTGCTTTTTTATTGTTGTTTTGAATATAAAATTCGAGATTTGTATCCGGCAAAACTAAGTCAATCTTACGTTATATATTCAGAATCGAAACGCGGTTTTAACAAAAATTTCCGCAGAACAGTATATTTTTACATACAGCAAATTAAATGATAAACGATGAAACGATTTATTTTATCATGTTTTTTAATTGCCACAGTCATTACCGGATATAGTCAGTATAATATCAGACTGTCATTTGTTGGAGACCCATCAGTGAATTGGATGCGAACAAGTAATTCGAGTACTGAAAATGGGAAATCGATACTTGGATATGATTTCGGGTTAAATGGTGATTTCTATTTTTCGGAAGATGAGCGGTATTCATTTTCAACCGGCCTCCAGATAGCGAATACAGGAGGTGAAATTTCGTATCAGTCCAGCACGGCTCCCACTTTCGCCGGAATAACTTTTTCGTCATTATCGACAAAAGTTAAATATCAAATCCGTTATGTCGAAGTCCCACTAAACATTAAGCTCAGAACGGATCAATTCAACGGGGTAAAATACTGGGGACTATTGGGATTCTCAACCATGGTGAATATTGCTTCGAAGGGCACCAGCAACGATGGTAAGCTAAACAAAGCAAACATAAACGACGAAGTTAATCTATTCAATCTGGCAATGAACATTGGTATAGGTTTCGATTATGAACTTAATGGAAGCAACTCGGTAACCACCGGACTGATTTTCCAAAACGGATTAATGGATGTAACAACCGATAATGCTTTCTCCGACAAAACCATTATCAACTCGCTGAAACTAAAAATAGGCCTGATTTTTTAAGGAGCACAATTATGAAGATTGCTATTGCACAGTTAAACTACCACATTGGGAATTTCGAAAAAAACACTTCGAAAATCATAGAAAATATCCGGAAATCAAAAGCCGAAGGTGCCGAGTTGGTTGTATTCACTGAGCTATCGGTTACGGGTTATTATCCTCACGATTTACTTGAGCGAAAAGAATTTATTGAACAATCGGAGGAAGCTCTGAATCAGATTGCCGCCCATTGTATCGGAATCGCCGCCATTGTTGGTGGACCGCGCATCAATCCTGAACCACAGGGTAAAAAGCTTTTTAATTCAGCCTTTTTCATGTACGATGGAGCCATTCAGCATGTGGTGAATAAATCGTTGCTTCCCACCTACGATATTTTCGATGAGTACCGCCACTTTGAGCCGAACAAAACCTTTTCGGTTTTCGATTTTGGTGGAAAAAAAATTGCCATCACCATCTGCGAGGATCTTTGGGACGAGCAGGAAACCCAGAATGAATTCGGAAGAGAAAAACTATATCAGCTTTCTCCACTTAAAGAATTATCAGCTTTAAAACCTGATCTGGTTATTAACATTTCGGCATCGCCCTTTTCGTTCAACCAGGAAAACTCAAGAAAAAATATCCTGATTAAAAATGCAATCAAATACCAGTTGCCCATTGTGTATGCCAATCAGGTTGGCGCTCATACCGAACTGATTTTTGATGGTGGTTCGGTTTACCTCAATAAAAAGGGCGAAATTCAGGAAGAACTGAACTACTTTGAAGAAGATTTCCGGATTATTGATACTGAAATTTCCGCTCAAAACCTTCAGCCCAAAACCGATTACATCGAAAAAATATACCATGCTCTTGTGTTGGGAATCCGCGATTATTTCACCAAGATGGGCTTCAAAAAAGCAACTTTGGGTTTATCCGGAGGAATTGACTCGGCTCTGGTTCTGGTTTTGGCGGTTCGTGCACTGGGAAAAGAAAACGTGCGCGTTTTGCTGATGCCCTCGCGTTATTCGTCGGATCACAGTATTAACGATGCCCTTCAACTGGCCAAAAATCTGGACATTCAATACGAAATTATTCCGATTCAGCCCATGGTTGACAGCTTTGAGCAAAGCCTTTCGGATGTGTTCGCCAACCTCCGGAGCGACATTACCGAAGAGAATATTCAGGCCCGGACCCGCGGAATATTGCTGATGGCGATCTCCAACAAGTTTGGAAATATCCTACTAAACACCACCAATAAAAGTGAATGCGCCGTGGGCTACGGAACGCTTTATGGCGACATGAATGGGGGCTTGTCTGTTTTGGGCGATGTGTACAAAACCGATGTTTTCAAAATGGCGAACTGGATTAACCGAGACTCCGAAATTATTCCAATCAACACCATTCAGAAACCACCATCAGCCGAGCTTCGTCCAGATCAAAAAGACTCCGATTCGTTGCCTGATTACGATATTCTGGACCAGATTTTATTCGATTACATTGAACTCAATCTTTCGCCTGACGAAATAATAGCCAAAGGATTCGACGAATCGACGGTTTTGAGAACAGTAAAAATGGTGAATACAAATGAATACAAACGCTTTCAGGCACCTCCAATTCTGAGGATCAGTTCCAAAGCTTTTGGGTTCGGACGGCGAATGCCATTAGTTGCAAAGTATTCCTGACATTTGTCCATTTTTCGGTAGAAAAAATAAGACTAACATTGCTTTGACCGGAGAAGGAAAATAAATGGTCGAAATTTTCTTGTTTGACAAATTTATTTAACTTTGATGCTGCAAAACATGTAAATTTTATTTCTATGTTGAGTCATGAATCGGGAATGAAGGAAGTCTTTGAAAATCCAAAATCAATTTTCAGTTCGCTAACCCCTGAAGAAAAAGAGGATTTACTGAATCACATTAGTTTGGCTTATTACAAGAAGAATGAATTCATTTTTAAGGAAGGCGAAAAACCAACCACATTTTCTTTTTTGGTCGATGGAAAAGTCATCATTTACAAAGAAGGCGTTGGCGGTCGGGAACAAATCATTCGAATGACCAAACCTCTTGGCTTGATTGGTTATCGGGCTTTATTGGCAGACGAACTGCACATTGGTTCAGCCATTACCCTTGAAGACTCAACTGTAGGTGTAATCTCCCAGGAATACCTTAACAACAACTTACTCAACAACCCGCATTTTTCTATTAAGCTGGTTCAAAAATTGGCTCGTGAACTTGGATTCTCCAACATGCGGACAGTTACACTTACACAAAAACATATCCGTGGACGTCTGGCTGAATCGTTGCTTCTCCTGAAAGAAAAATATGGTTGGGAAAATGATGGTGCCACCTTGAAAGTTTACCTGTCGCGCGAAGATATTGCCAACCTGTCGAACATGACCACCTCCAACGCTATCCGCACGTTATCAACCTTTGCCGGCGAAAAAGTGATTGCCATTGATGGTCGCAAAATCCGCATCCTGGATATTCACAAGCTCGAAAAAATCAGCAAACTGGGGTAAAAGAGTTACGGGGTTCGAGTTACGAGTTTACCCTTCGATACGCTACGCTACTCAGGGAGCGGCTCTTCGGACTCCGGTCTTCCTGCTTTTTTCTGTAAACTGAGACTGAACACTTTATTCCTGAAGATAAATCCGTTTTACACGTTGTGATATTCCAGTAAGTATTTCGTAAGGAATGGTTCCGATTGTTTCAGCCATATCGCTCACCAGAATATGTTCGCCCATCAGTTCAACTTCATCGCCAACTGCAACCTGCAATCCGGTCACATCAATCATGCACATGTCCATGCAAATGTTACCGATTACCGAAGCAATCCGGCCACTCACAAATACTTTACCTACTCCGTTACTCAAACGGCGATCGTATCCATCGGCATAACCAATCGGCACAACAGCAATTTCCGACGCCTTGCCTGCTAATCCTTTTCGCCCGTAGCCCACTGTTTGTCCCGCTTCGATTTTTCGAATTTGCGAAATGCTGGTTTTTAACCGGCTGATGCTTTTCACCTGTTGGTTTCCACACGAACTGACTCCGTATAATCCAATGCCCAGCCTCACCATTTCAAACTGAAAATCTGGGAAACGTTCAATTCCTGCTGAATTCAGTATATGACGGAAAATCTGATAAGGTAATTTTTCGGTAATCAGCGCAGATAATTCCTGAAACCGCTGAATCTGACCTCGTGTAAATTCATCGTGAACAGCTTCGTCAGCACCTGCCAAATGCGAAAAGACCGAACGGACAACCATTTCATCCTGAACCACTAATTTGGTTACCAGATCACCAACCTTTTCTGCCGAATCGAACCCCAGACGGTGCATTCCGGTATCAATTTTAAGATGAATCGGATAACGAACAACAGCGTGTTGCTGAAGCACCTTTCGGAACGAATCGAAAATATCTTCCGAATAAATATTGGGTTCGAGCCTGAACTCGATCATATTTTCAAAACTATGTTCTTCCGGATTCATCACCACAATAGGCAAATCAATACCAGCCTGCCGAAGTTCAATTCCTTCGTCGGCAACAGCAACAGCCAGGTAATCCACTTTATGAAATTGAAGAATTCGGGCAATTTCGGCCATTCCGCTTCCATACGAAAAAGCTTTTACCATAATCATAACCCGTGTTTCAGGCCGAATGAGTGACCGAAAGAAATTGAGGTTTCCAATCATCGCATTCAAATCGATTTCCAAAACAGTTTGGTGGTATTTTTTCTGAAGTACCGACGAAATACGCTCAAAATGAAAATCGCGCGCACCTTTCAGAAGGATACATTCCTGCCTGAATTGGTCGGTCTGAACCGACTCCAGAAATTGATCGGTTGAATCAAAAAACGTCGAAGATTTTTCGAACAGATCGGCATGTTTCCTGATTCGTGGACCAATTCCAATCAGGTGGCTTGTCGTATTCAGTTGCAGTAAACGGGCAACTTCGGCATACAATTGCCCGTCAGAAATTCCGGCCTGCTGAATATCGGAGAGAATTACCGTTTTACCTAAATATGCGTGCTGGGCGTGATTGTTCAGGAATCCTAGCGCAATTTGCAGCGAATTAATATCCGAATTGTAATAGTCGTTAATGAGCAGGCAATTGTTGATGCCTTCTTTAATTTCGAGTCGCATGGCAACCGGCTGCAAATTCCGGAACTGTTCAAGTACCGAATCCTCGTCCAAATGTTGAGTTAATATAAAAGCCAGGCAATGGCCAGCGTTTTCCAAACTGGCAGCATCCTGAAATCGCACCTCAATTGTATATTTCTTCCCTTCAAATTCAGTGCAAATTTCAACTCCAGCATCCACTTCATTCTTCTTCAAATAAAGATTGGCTGTTTCGTCAGAGAACGACCATGCAAAAGATTTTCCACCAGGAATAACAATACCTTTGGAAATTTCAGCATGAACCAAAGGCTGATCTTTGCAATAAATAAGCGTTTCGCAGGATTTAAAAAGGAGCAGTTTTTCTTCAAGCTTTTCCTGATGCGATTTAAAGTTTTCCTGATGTGCTTCGCCAATATTGGTTAATATGCCAACGATTGGCCTGATAATTTCGAATAAGTTCTGCATTTCGCCTGGCTTCGAGATTCCAGCCTCAAAAATGGCCAGTTCGTAATCGGGTCGAAGGTTCCAAACCGACAACGGAACGCCAACCTGCGAATTATAACTTTTCGGACTCCGGAGAACAGCCCGGTCATGCAGTAAATCGAACAGCCATTCCTTAACAATCGTTTTCCCGTTACTCCCGGTAATTCCTACAACCGGAATATTAAACTGAGAACGATGCCATTCCGCCAGCTTTTGCAAGGCTTTCAGCGTATCAGCAACGACTATAAAACTGCAATTGGTATAATTTTGGTATTCATCCAAATAATCAGAAACGACAAAAACCCGTACACCCAAATGAATCAGGTCAGGAATGTAATGGTGTCCATCATTCCGTTCACTCTTCAGCGCAAAAAAAGCACTCGCAACAGGATCAAAAATAGTTCGGCTATCAATAGAAATGGATGAAATAAAAATATCAGAACCGTTTTCATCCGATTGTAACTTTCCGTCAACAACCGATGAAATCTGAGAAACAGATAAAGTTGGCATTAGCGGGTTGCTTTAGTAAAACAGGAGCGGCACAAAGGTTCGTACTCATCTTTTTCGCCAAGCAAAACCAATTTATCGGCAGTTGACAAGCGGTGCGAAAATTGGGCTACATCACCACATCGCATGCAAATCGCATGAACTTTAGTAATGTGATCGGCAACAGCCATCAGTCCGGGAATTGGTCCAAATGGTTTTCCTTTGAAATCCATATCCAGTCCGGCAATAATAACCCGAATGCCCATATTTGCTAAAGAGATCGTTACATCGATCAGGCCATTGTCGAAAAATTGAGCTTCGTCAATGCCAATCACATCGACATCTCCACTCAAAAGCATAATATTTCCTGAACTTTCAACCGGAGTGCTGAGAATTGAATTCTCATCATGCGAAACGACCTCAGATAATGAATAACGCGTGTCAATTGCCGGCTTAAAGATTTCAACCTTTAATCGAGCAATCTTGGCTCGTTTCAATCGCCTGATCAATTCCTCCGTTTTTCCTGAAAACATTGAACCTGCAATAACTTCAATACTACCAGTTTTTTTTTGTCGGTCAATTCCCCTTTCGATAAACATGTATGTGATTTGCTAAAGATTTTTGTACTTTTACGTTACTTGAATTTCGGCATCAGCGCAGAACCCAATTGTTCGCGAAGATGTATTCCGGTATTGAAAACAAAGGTAAATTTAAATCTTTACCATTAAAAACCAGATTGAATTACCGATTAAAATCAGAAATAAAAATGGACAAACGAAAATTGATCCAGATCATCGAAAAAGAACTGGAAGAACTAAAAGTATTATCTGAAGAAGTTGCAGAAGACGAGAACGATATCTCTCTGATTATTGGACTCGCCATTAGTAAATCCCGACTTCTGTGCCAGGAATTTGAATTATTACGTGAACTTTCGGCAAAGAACTTTGCAATACCAACGGATGATTCGTCAGAAGAAAATGAAGTTGACGAAGACGAAATTTCAGATATAAGCATTTCCGATCCTGAGCTCGAAATTGTGAATTTCGAGGAACAAGAATTGGATGAAGCTCCGGAACCTGACGAAGATGATATTGATCAACCAAGTTTCGCCGAAGAAAGCGAAGAAGAGTTTCAAGAAGATGAAATAATCCTTGAAGATTCGGAAGATGATTTGACAGACGATGAAGATCAGGATGAAAATGATATAGACTTTATTGAGGAAGAAATTGAAGAAGAAGGATTAATCGAATTTGGTGAAAACGATTCTGATAACAGCGAAGAAAATGAAGAAGAGGACGAGTCGCAGCCCGAATCGAACATTGAACCTACCGAGCTAAATACTGATCCACAGACTGGAGTTCGCGAAATTTACATCGATGATATGGAAGAAGACGATCTCGAACCCATCAAGATCGACCCTGTTCCGGATGTTACTGAACGACCTGTTATGCGCGAAATACCAAAACCTGAAGAATTGATTCAGGAGAAACTAATTATTGAGGAACCATCAGCTAAAGATAAGTCGCTAAACGCTACCATTGGTGAAACCAAATCAACAGAACCTTTGTTGCCAAATGGGTCGATAACAAGCTTGCGGGCTGCAATAGGACTAAACGATCGTTTCCTTTTCATCCGCGAAATATTCGGCAACAATACCGATAAATACAATTCAATTATCGACCAGTTGGACAAGCTCGAAAACCAGCAACAAGCTGTTGAACTCCTGAAAGCGAACATTACGCTCCAGAAGAACGAAACCAGCATGAAATTCGTCGATCTGTTAAAACGGCGTTTCAGCAAATAAAACGATAAATTTCATTCAGGAGTGATGGGGTGCTATCCAAAACTGCCATTGCTCCTGATTTTTTATAAATATTTTCAGCAAATACACGGTCGATTTATTAAGACCTGCAAAAAAGATGGGTAAATTATTTTTAGTTCCAACCCCAATAGGTAATCTCGAAGACATGACACTTCGGGGAATCCGTATTTTAAAAGAAGTTGATGTAATTTTAGCTGAAGACACACGCACTTCATCCAAGCTGCTTGATCACTTCGAAATCAAAAACAAGCTGATATCGCATCACAAGTTCAACGAACACAAAACAGTTGAAATGATAGCCCGGCAAATTGAAGATGGGAAAAATGTTGCCCTGATTTCGGATGCCGGAACTCCTGGCATAAGTGATCCTGGCTTTTTGCTGGTTAGAACCTGCCTTGAAAAAGAAATTGAAGTGGAATGTTTGCCTGGTGCAACTGCTTTGATTCCAGCTTTAGTCAATTCCGGATTTCCAACCGACCGATTTACATTCGAAGGTTTTCTTCCGCAGAAAAAAGGCAGGCAAAAAAAAATCAAGGAGCTGGTCACAGAACCCCGAACCATGATTTTTTATGAATCGCCGTATCGGTTGGTTAAAAGCCTGGAACAGTTTGCCGAATTTCTTGGACCTGACAGAAGAGCATCTGTTTCGCGCGAACTATCAAAGTTCTTCGAAGAAAACCGTAGAGGGACACTTGCCGAACTCATCGAATATTTTAGTTCAAAAACCATCAAAGGTGAAATTGTAATTGTTCTCGAAGGTTACGCTACGGATAAAGCCAATAAAGACGAAGACGACGAATGAGAATCTACGATCACCTGTTCTTTGATTTGGACAATACGCTCTGGGATTTTACGACCAATTCCCGGCTAGCAATGGAACAAACCCTGATACAAAATGGGCTCATCGCCAAACTTCCTTCATTCGGTGTTTTTTTTGAAGTTTACGAGCGGATCAACCATTCGCTTTGGAGCGACTATCACACGAAAAAAATTACCAAACAAAACCTTATTGTTGAACGGTTTTCCAGATCGATGCAAGCATTTGGCATTGATGATTACAACTGGATTGAATTAAATAGCCTTTACCTTGAGAACATGGCTCTTCAAACCCAATTATTTCCGGGCACCTTGGAAACACTCACTACTCTAAAATCTAAGGGATACCAAATGCACATCATTACAAACGGGTTCAAAGAAGTACAATATTCAAAACTTTTTAATTGCGGGTTAGCCAGATTTTTCACCAAAGTATTTATTTCAGAAGAAGTTAAGACTACAAAACCGCACCGGGAAATTTTTGAACATGCCTTGAAATCAACCAATGCTTCTAAAAAAAGAAGCATAATGATTGGCGACTCCTGGGAGACTGATATAACAGGAGCACTCGAATTCGGAATGGATCAAATCATGTTTTTAAACCACGGGCAAAATACTGTTCCAGAATCAGTAAAATTGCTCAAACTTACCTCCAATGCAACATTTCTGGAACTAAAACCGCGCACCAAGACCTATTTTATTGATGAAATTATTGGGTTAGGTGAACTTTTGTAATTTATATTAATTCTAAACAACCCGAGCAAACATATACAAATGTCTATATAACAATCTACAAGACAAGATATTAAAAACACGATCAGATATAAAAACAGAAATCTTAACATTTAATATTTGTTAACACTGTTAAAATATGTCAATATTTATCTTTATAGATTAATCATCCTATCCACATTTTTCTAAATTTGTCTTTCCAATAAAGTATTGCAATAAACTTGGAGCTTTACTTTACTGAAAAGGGGGGGTATAAAAAATTTCAGTGGAATTTCCCGAGAATTTGATTTGGGGGAATCAAATTCTCAAGAATGAAGTGTTTTTGAAGGGGAAGTTTTAATTGAAGTTTTCCAGCCTAGTTTTTCATTAAAAATTGATGCTGTTTAATTTTAAATTTATTTTACATGAAAAAAATCGCGTTATTGCTTGCATTCTTTGCAATTGGGTTGCAGGTTCTCATGGCCCAAACCAAGGAGATCTCAGGCACAGTAACCTCCGCCGACGATGGAGGTTTAATCCCTGGGGTTTCTGTTTCTGTGAAAGGAACAACGTTAGGAACTATCACCGACATGGATGGTGCGTTCAGACTGAAAGTTCCTCAAGATGCTAAAACTCTTACATTCAGCTTTGTAGGAATGGCTTCTCAAGATGTTGCTATTGGTACTCAATCAACATTTAAAATTAAACTATCTTCAGAAAACATTTCTGTTGATGAAGTGGTCGTTACTGCACTCGGTATTTCCCGTGATAAAAAATCATTAGGGTATTCCAGTCAAAATGTAAAAGAGGACCAAATTTCCACCGTTAAGGCTAGTAACTTCATGAATTCTCTTTCCGGAAAAGTTGCCGGTGTTCAGATCAAGAAGAGTAATAACATGGGAGGATCAACCAACGTTGTTATGCGTGGAAACAAATCGCTGACAAATAACAATCAGGTACTTTATGTTGTAGATGGTGTTCCGATTAATAATGAGATTGGAAGTTACTCCAGCCAGAGTACTGGTGCAACCGGATATGATTATGGTAATGCTGCTTCTGACGTTAACCCTGACGATATTGAATCGATTAACGTACTGAAAGGTTCTGCTGCTACAGCTCTTTATGGCTCACGCGCATCTGGTGGTGTAATCATGATTACTACCAAAAAAGGTACTGTTGGTAAAAAAGGCATTGGCGTTACTGTTAACACCAATATCGCTTTCAAAAGCATTGACAAATCAACGTTCCCAACCTATCAGCAACAATATGGTGCTGGTTATGGTAATTTCTATGGTCCTAATGGAGATGGATGGTTTGAAAGACGTGATGCTAATGGCGTAACCCAATCGGACGATTCAAAAAACTTCGACTGGGTTCCAACAACAGAGGATGGATCATACGGAGCAAAATTTGATGGACACCCCGTTTACGGATGGTATTCAGTTGACCCTGAATCACCTTGGTATAAACAAACAAAACCTTGGGAGGCTGCAAAGAATGGTCCAATTACTTTCTTTGAAAAGCCAATAACTTATACCAATACCGTTTCGATTGACAATGCTTCCGATAATGGAACAATGAGGATGTCGTATACCAATTTCAAAACATCTGATTTGATGCCGAACAGTGACTTGCATAAGGATAACTTTTTAGTGAACGGATCATGGAATGTCACTAAAAAACTGACAGCAACAGCCACTGCAAACTTCACACGCCAGGCTGCTACTGGACGTCCTTCAACCGGATATAGCGACAATATTGTTTCAAACATGCGTCAGTGGTATCAAACCAACATGGATTATGCTGATCAGAAAACAGCTTATTTCGCAACAAAAAGAAACTTAACCTGGAACTACAACTCGGCTCTGAATTACCCTATTTATACCGACAACCCTTACTGGCAGCGTTACGAAAACTACGAAAATGACAGTAGAAATCGTATTGTAGGTAATATGGCCTTGAATTATAAAGTCACCAATTGGTTAGATGCTTACGCTCGTGTTTCGGTTGACGATTACGCTGAAAAACAAGAAGAAAGAAGAGCTGTAGGTAGTATTGGTACAGCGTTTGGCGTTAGCCGTGCTACACAGAAATCAGGTTATATGAGAAGGGACATTACCTTCAGTGAGTATAACTATGATTTTATGTTGAAATTTAATAAAGCTATCAATGAAGATTTCAACCTTAGCGGAATCTTAGGTGCTACCGAACGTAGAACAAACTTATCAAGATTATCAAGCTCAACCAATGGAGGTTTATCAGTAGCAGGTATCTATTCATTACAGAATAGTGTCAGCGCTCTTCCTTTCCCGGTTGAATATGAATCAAAAATTGGTGTTCGTGGTCTTTACGCAAGCGTATCTTTAGGATACAAGAACACGTTATTCCTTGATGGAACTTTCAGACAAGATCATGCCTCTACACTTCCTGAAGGAAAAAGTACCTATTATTACCCATCAATCACAGGTGCATTTGTATTCTCAGAAGTTGTGAAACAAAACTGGTTATCGTTTGGTAAAGTTCGCTTGAACTATGCCGTAGTTGGTAACCTTGCCGGATTTGACCAATTACTTGATAAATACAACGTAAATACACCTTTCGTTGGAGCTAGCTATTCACTACCAAGCACCAAAAACAACCCAAATCTTAAAAACGAAAGTACAAAATCACTTGAAGGTGGTCTTGAAATGTCGTTCCTGAACAAACGTGTTGGTTTTGATCTTGCAGTGTATAAAACAAACTCAATGGATCAAATCATGCCTGTTACTTTAAGCCAGACAACAGGGTACAACTTCATGTATGTAAATGCCGGTGAAATTGAAAATAAAGGTATCGAGCTTACATTGAATGGTTCTCCAGTAAGAAGTAAAAATTTCAACTGGGACATTAATGTAAACTTTGCTACAAACCGGAATAAAGTTGTTTCTCTGTACCCAGGAATTGAAAATCTTCAGTTAGGTTCATTCCAGGGTGGTGTAACTTTAAATGCAACGGTAGGCGAACCTTATGGCGTATTAAAAGGAAAAGATTATACCTATGATGCCAATGGCCAGATTATCATCAATGCCAAAACTGGAATTCCTGTTAAAACTTCTACAGCTACATCAAATTTGGGCAATGTAAATCCAGATTGGACCGGAGGTATTACAAATACATTTAGTTACAAAGGTGTTTCATTCAGCTTCCTGATTGATATGCAGAAAGGTGGAAGTATTTATTCTTTGGATATGTATTACGGTCTGTACACAGGTCTCTATCCTGAAACAGTATTCACTAACGATTTAGGTAATCCTGTTCGTGACCCACTTGTTGGAACTCCAGGTAATTATGCAGCTAACAGTGGTGGTTACATCATCGAAGGAGTAAATGTTGCAAATGGAGTTAGTACACCAAACAAAACCCGTATTGATGCTTCAACATCTGATTTTGGATTTGGTACAGCTGCACGTCCTCACAGAGACTTTGTATATGATGCTTCATTCATCAAGCTAAGAGAAGTTTCTCTTTCATATAATATACCATCTGCTCTTCTAACTAAATTACTTGTGAAAAGCGCTACCGTAAGTTTTGTTGGATCAAACCTTTGGATCATTCACAAAAACCTACCATATGCCGATCCTGAAGCAGGTCTTTCAGCAGGTAATATTCAGGGATATTCCGTAGGATCACTGCCTGGTACACGTGATTTTGGTTTCAACCTCAAATTCAACTTCTAATCTTCGAAACATGAAAAAGATACTTATCATTTTAATGGTCTTTTTGATGGCGTTTAGTGCCTGTCAAAAGCTTGAAGACCTCAATAAAAACACCAAAGATTTCACCGCGGTACCTGGAGAAGGAATTTACAATGGAGCGATTCGTAGCCTTCTGAACCAGCTTTATACGTTCAACGTAAACAACAACAATGTCCAGTTGTATATGCAGTATTTTGCTGAGACCACTTATCCTGACGAAAGCCGTTATGATATGGTTACCCGTCCGGTTCCAGCAAATCATGCGAATACTCTTTACAGAACTGTTTTGATGAACCTTAAGGATGCTTCAAATGTACTTTCAGCAGCACCGCTTGGGGGTATTGATGCCAAACAAAGGAAAAATCAACTTGCCATTATCGAAATCGTATCCGTTTTCACTTGGAGCAATTTGGTTGAAACCTTTGGTGACATGCCATATAGCGAAGCGTTGGATTTTAGTATACCATCACCAAAATACGATGATGCCTTTACAATCTACAAAGCCCTCATTACCCGTCTTGATGCTGCCCTTGCAACTATGGATCCAGCTTTTGGTGGAATGGGTGCAGGTTACGACAACATCTATGGTGGCGGTGTAGCCGGAACAGCTAAATGGATTCGGTTTGCCAATACATTGAAAATGAGAATGGGTTTGGTTCTTGCTGATAAAGATCCTGCTCTTTCAAAAACAATTGTTGATGCTGCCGAACCAAAAGCTTTTATTGCAGGCGACAAATGTGCATTGACTTATCTTTCAGCTTCACCAAACCAAAATCCGGTTTATACTGAATTGGTTGTAAGTGGTCGATTTGACTTCGTTGTTACCAGTAGCATTACTGATCCAATGAACACATTAAATGACCCACGTCGTGCCTATTATCTGTGGACTACAGTTGATGGCGCTTATAAAGGTGGTGCTCAGGGTATGCCAAACTCATATGCTTCATTTACTCACGTAGATAACGCTAAGTTAAAATCTGAAAGAGAAGTTGTTGTGATGGATTATGCTGAAGCTGAATTCTTAAGGGCTGAAGCTGCTGCACGCGGTACTTATGCAGTTACTGATGCTGCGACTCACTACAATAACGCAATCAAAGCTTCAATCACCTCTTGGGGTGGTACTGATGCTGAAGCCAATACTTACCTTGCCCAACCAGCTGTAGCTTATGCTACTGCCACTGGAACATGGCAACAAAAAATCGGGGAACAAGCTTATTATGCTTACTACATGCGCGGATTTACTTCATGGTTGACATGGAGAAGATTGGATTACCCACGCTTAAAAGCTGCAGAAAAGCACGTAGCCGAAGTTGCCGGTATCCCATTGCGCTATTCATATCCAGTTTCAGAACAGACCCTGAATGGTACTAACTATAAGGCTGCTGCTGCTGCTATTGGTGGTGATAATGCACTGACTAAATTATTCTGGGATTTACAAAGTTATGATTCTTTAAAATAGAGAATTTTCGTAAGATTCCAGTCGGAAACTTATAAGTTAAAGACCGTCACAATTCAATTTGTGGCGGTCTTTTTTATGTTGTTGCCTCGTGTTCTGATTTTCTTAAAATCCTGTATGCAAATTCTATGGAATTTATCTATATGAATTATAATCATAGTCTCCTGAGCCATCGTAATAGCAAAATAAACATGCAACTTCAATTTAAAAAAAAAACTCATCGTTATATTTTATAGGATATTCGTCATTTTTTATACAATATGTATGATCTAAATTAACATTTTTTTACATTTATACATTAATTTAATTTAAAGTTCAAATAGTCAAAAGGTTCTATTTCATTATCAAATGATAATGAGGCTCTAGAAACAGCTCTAAGCCACAAAGTAATTTAATCAATGTTTAATTTAAAATGATTTTCTATGAAAAAAATCGCGCTATTACTTGCATTTTTTACATTTGGGTTGCAGGTACTCATGGCCCAGACCAAGGAGGTCTCGGGTAAAGTATCCTCTGCCGAAGATGGAGGTGCTATCCCCGGAGTATCTGTTTCTGTAAAAGGAACAACAATTGGAACTGTCACCGATATGGATGGCGTGTTCAGACTTAAAGTACCTCAAGATGCCAAAACTCTTGTTCTTTCTTTTGTAGGAATGACAACTCAGGAGATTGATCTTGGTAATCAAACTAAGATCAATGTTAAGATGGTTTCTGAAAACATCTCAGTTGATGAAGTTGTCGTCACTGCGATGGGTATTTCCAAGGAGAAAAAAGCGTTAGGGTATGCTGTTGAAAATGTCGGTGGACAGGAATTAACTCAAGCAGCCAATACCAACCTTGGAACTGCCATTCAAGGTAAAGTTTCAGGTATCGAAGTTTCATCATCATCAGGTATGCCAGGTGCTTCAACAAAAATTCAAATTCGTGGAGCCCGCTCTTTTACAGGTAACAATGCTCCGCTTTATATTGTTGATGGAACACCTATCTCTTCTACCCCCGATGTTGGCACAGGAAACTCAGTAACCGGAACTGACTATGCCGATAGAGCGTTGGATATTGACCCAGGTGATATTGAAAGTATCAATATCTTAAAAGGACAAGCTGCTTCTGCTTTATACGGAATGAGAGCTTCAAATGGTGTGGTTGTTATTACAACGAAAAGTGGAAAAGGTGCAGGCAAAGGGAAACCTCAGCTTTCATTTACAACAAATTTTGCCTTTGATGTAATATCAACAATGCCTGAATTCCAGAATGAATTTGCTCAGGGAACTGGTGGAGCATACAGCCCTTCTGCTTCAACCAGCTGGGGTCCTAAAATTGCCGAACTTGCAAACGATGCAAAATACGGTGGGAATACAACGAATGCAAATACCAACCGAGATGGTATGAAGCAAGGTATGTACTATGTGCCCCAGAGAGCTAAAGCGGGTCTGGATCCATGGGTTGTCCCTGCGGTTTACGACAATGCAAATGAATTTTTCAACACTGGTTTAACTCAAAGCAACGCATTTAATATTGCTCAAGGATTTGACAAAGGTAATTTCTCCTTGTCATTAGGAAATACAATGTCAAACGGAATAGTACCTTCTACCGGACTTGACCGTTATAATGCAAAGATGTCGGCAGAAGCCCAACTAAGCAAAAACTGGAAAATGGGTTTTTCAGGCAACTTTGTAACTTCTAAACTTACCAAACAAAGTTCTGCAAACAATGGTATTGTCGCAACTGTTTATCCAGCACCTCCAAGTTACGATCTGGCTGGAATACCTTCGTACATAAAGGGCGACCCTTACACGCAGAACACTTATCGTTCAACTGCTGGATTTGATGCCGCATATTGGGCAATCGACAATAATAAATTCACTGAACGTTCTCAACGTTTCTTTGGAAACGTTTATGCTGAGTACAATACCAATTTCAATACTGAAAATCAAAAATTGGTTGTAAAATATCAATTGGGAGATGATGCATATGCAACCAACTACAGTGATGTTTGGGGATATGGTCATTCAAATGGGAAAGGCGAAGTTGATCAATACAATTATACGATTAACGAGATGAACTCATTGCTTACAGCTGCTTACAACTGGAAAGTAAACGACGACCTTGTATTTGATGCTGTTTTGGGTAATGAGTGGGTAGAATACGGCAGAAAGTACACCGAAGGCTACGGTAAGGATTTTAACTTCTCTGGATGGAACCACATCGACAATGCTTCAGTTTATCAAGCATCTGATTCATATCGCACAGAACGTACTGTTGGGGTATTCGGAAACTTGGCTTTAGCATATAAGAGCATGCTTTATTTGAATGCTACTGGTCGTAACGACATCGTTTCAACAATGCCTCGTGACAACCGTTCATTCTTCTATCCTTCAGTATCATTAGGCTGGATATTCACTGAATTAGAATCACTTAAAAATGAAATTCTGACTTATGGAAAACTTCGCTCTTCTTATGCAGAAGTTGGACAAGCTGGAAATTATTATAACAGTTATTTCAGTACACCTGCCTATGGTGGTGGTTTCTCTTCGGGCACACCAATTCTTTACCCAATTAATGGTGTTGTAGCATATACTCCTTATTCTACTGTTTACGATCCAAATCTAAAACCTCAGAATACAGTATCTTATGAATTTGGAGCTGATCTTACTTTCTTTAAAGGTATAGTAAACTTTAGTTATACCTATTCAAGACAAAATGTTAAAGATCAGATTTTCTCTGTTCCATTGGCTAGTTCAACAGGTTCTTCAAGTCTGGTTACCAATGGTGGTTCTATTCATACCAATTCCCATGAAGTTACGTTAGGTGTTAATCCAATCAAAACAAAGAACTTTAAATGGGATTTTGCATTTAATTTTTCAAAGATCGACAACTATGTGGATAAGCTGGCTCCTGGCGTAAACAGTATTTTCCTTGGAGGTTTTACCGAACCACAAGTAAGAGCTGGTATTGGCGATAAATTCCCAGTAATATATGGTGTAAGTTATTTACGCAACGATGCCGGACAGATTGTAGTTGATGCTGACGGTATGCCACAGTCTGGCGAAGAAAAGGTGATTGGTACTGTATCTCCTGACTTTAGACTAGGATTCAATACTTCATTTACTGTTTTCAAATTCCGTCTTTCTGCATTATTCGATTGGAAAAACGGTGGCCAAATGTATAGCGGAACTGCTGGATTGCTTGACTATTATGGAAAAAGCAAACGTTCAGGTGAATATCGCAAATCTGATTCATTCTTGTTTGAAAAACCTGCTGTTAAGGTGACCGGAACAGATAGTAACGGAAACCCAACCTACGCACCAAATGACATTAAGATTAGCGGAGCAGATGCTCAGACGTATTTTTCTAATTTAAATAATATATCTGAATCGATGATTTATGATAATTCATTTGTGAAAATGCGTGAAATATCACTTAATTATCCTCTATTAGACAAAAGTGGACTTAAGGTAAATGTTAATGTTTTTGCCAGAAATATTATTGTTTGGTCAAAAATGAAAGGTCTTGATCCAGAATCAACACAAGGAAATACAAATATGAGTGGCGCTTTTGAACGCTTCTCTCTTCCCGGAGCAGCAAGCTATGGATTTGGCTTAAATTTAAATTTCTAAAATAGTCTGAAAAATGAAAAAATATATCAATATAACCAAAGGATTCCTTGCTACATTAGCTTTATCTGCACTTGTGATCTCATGTTCTGAAGATGCAATGGATAGTGTTAACAAGGACTTAAATCACACACAAGATGCACCGGCAAAGTTTATTATTGCCGATGTAATAACCGCTACAGCCTTTAGTAACGTTGGTGGTGATATTAATACCTACACTTCAGCTTACGTTGAACACGAAGTAGGTACTGATAACCAGTTATACCGTGCGGAACACCGTCAGGGAGAACCTTCAGCGTCCTCTACCTTTAATAATGTTTGGGGTGGTCTTTACGGAACATTAAAAAATGCCCGTTTAGTCATTGAAAAATGTTCTGCAGGTGGTAGTCAGGAAGGAAATCAGATTACAAAAGGGGTTGCTGAAGTGTTAGCAGCTTATAATTCAGGAATAATTGCTGATATGTTTGGGAATGCACCATGGAGTCAAGCTGCACTTCCTTCAAAAACAGGAGCTCCTGTCTATATGAATCCTAAAATCGATACTCAGGAAGAGATTTATGCTGGCGTCATGAAATATCTGGATGATGCAATCACCGATCTACAAGGGACTGATGCCCATGCAACCGGACCTCTTGGAACCTACGATTTGCTATATGGTGGAAATAAAGCCAAATGGTTAAAATTTGCCTATGGACTAAAAGCACGCTATACTATGCATCTTTTAAAGAGATCAGCGAATACGGCAACCACTCTGCAAACTGTAATTGACTGTGCTGATAAATCGTTTAAATCTGCTGACGAACAAGCTGCTTTTGCCATCTATGATGCATCTAACCTTAATCCTACATTCGATTTCCAATGGAGTCGTGATGGTTTAGCTGCAAGTGAGAGTATGTCACAAAAGCTTATAGAACGCAATGACCCTCGCTTGCGTAGGGTATTTGTTGGTGCTGATTGGACTCAGGTAACCGGAGCTGATGATGAGAACTTTTATATGGCTCCTAATGGTGAAAACGAACAGGTTAAATACACATACAATACATCCGTATTTGTATTTTCACAGACTGCTCCTACTTTAATGATGAGCTACCATGAAGTTATGTTCCTGAAAGCAGAAGCTCTTTGTCGTCTGAACAAAGCGACTGAAGCAGAAGCTGTATTGGAAAGTGCCGTTGTAGCTGCTATTGCAAATACTGAAAATAGTGTTGCGGCTGCGATGAATGCACCATCTGTTAACAGTTATGGTGGTCTTTCTGAAACATCTGATGCTATTTCAGAAACAGAAGCTATGGACTATTTTGATACAAGTGTAAAACCTCTTTTTACAGCCAATCCGCTAAAAGAAACAATGAATCAGAAATATCTTGCATTCTTTGGTGCTTCAGGCGAATCAACAGAATGTTATAACGACATTCGCAGACTTAAAGGATTAGGAGAGAACTTGATAAAATTAAACAATCCAAACCAGTTTCCGCTTCGCTGCCCATATGGTAACGATGACACAACAACTAACCCAGAAGTTAAAACCGCTTACGGAACAGGTCAGTATGTTTATACAGAACCTGTATGGTGGGCTGGTGGTACCAGATAATTGATTTAGAAATTGAATAAAAACTAACGGCCGACTTTAAAACAAGTCGGCCGTTTTTTATATCTGATTGCCAGCAAAATCATGGCTAATCTGAGACAATTTAACAGTTCTCCCTAATGATTTATTCGATCAATTCTTCTGGATAGCAGCGTTAAACCTGAACCCAATTCCATGAAGGTTTAGTATTTTGATGTTTTCGTCGCTGCTTAAATATTTTCGTAATCTGGAAATAAAAACATCCAGGCTTCGACCCAGATAATAATCATCAGATCCCCAAACTTGTATTAAAATATCTGATCGACTCAATACCTTGTTTGGGTTATCGCAGAAATACCGCAAAAGTTCGGCTTCTTTGTATGTTAAAGTTTTACGTTCTCCGTTGCAATCCAAATTCAGACTATCGAAGTAAAAATTAAAACGTCCTACTTTGTAATAATTCTGATCATTATTCGCCTCCCCAATATTCAGACTTCGTTTCAGAAAAATTCGAATTTTCAGAAGCAATTCTTCCATGCTGAAAGGCTTGGTCATATAATCATCACCCCCGATGGTTAGGCCGTTAATCCGATCTTCAGTCATCGAACGGGCGGTTAAAAATATGATTGGAACATGATCATCAATCTCCCTGATTTCCTTGGCCAGGGTAAAACCATCCTTCTTGGGCAGCATAACATCTAATAGACACAAACTAAATTTATCCGATTTAAAAAAAACCATTGCCGATTCACCATCCTCTGCCGAGGTCACCACATAGCCGTTTTGCTCCAAATTATCTTTGATAATAAAGTTAAGAGTCTGGTCGTCCTCAACCAGTAATATTTTTTCACCTTGATAGATCATTTTGTTGATTTCTTAGTTTCAACAATAAAAGTACTTCCTTTCAACGAATTTTCGATCACTTTTATTCGCCAACCATGCCTCTGTACAATTTTTTTCACATAATCTAGTCCCAGTCCAAACCCTTTAACATCGTGCACATTCCCAGTGGGCACGCGGTAAAACCGGTTGAAAATCTTTTTTCGATCCTTTGCTGGAATACCAATTCCGTTATCTTCAAATAAAATAAAATAGTGGTGTAAATCTTCATTTATCTTGATGGTGATTTCCGGAGTAACAGAGCAGTATTTAATAGCATTGTCGAGTATGTTAAATATTAGATTCGAAAAATGAAGTTTGTCGGCTTGAATAAAAGCATTTTCAATTGCAGGCTCGAGTGTTACGCTATAAGTACGGCCACTCTGACTATTCTTAAACTCTAAAATTGCTTCAGAAATAAATGCATTCAACTCTATTTGTTCCAGATTTAATTGAAGTTTTGTTTTTTCAATAGTCGCCATTTGAAGCAGTTTTTCTACATGATCAGCAAGTCGTTTATTCTGATGTCCAACAATCTTCACATATTCAGCCAGACGCTCTGGCTGTTCACAAATTTTAGGATTTGATAAAACCTTTGCCGCCAAATCAATCGAAGCGATAGGTGTTTTAAATTCATGAGTCAGATTGTTAATGAAGTTTTTTTGTATCTCGCTTAATTGTTTCTGCTTAATAATTACATATAGTGCATAGCCAAAGAAGATTACAACAAAAAATAAAATCCCGTTAAAAAAATACCAGGTCAACAACCTTGAACTATAAAACTGCGACCGATCTGGGAAATGCACTCCAAAATAATAGGTAAATTTTTCACATGTCGGTAAATTACATGCATTCTTTTTCTTCTCTACTTTTGCCTTGACTTTATTGTATTGCTTATCATACAAGATTTCCTCCATACTGCAAGCCGCAGAATCACAATTTTTCTCATCTTTAATTTTGGGCGGAATTGAATCGTATTTGACAACATCTCCATGAACCATTTTTCCTGAATTACAATCATAAATTGCAAATTCATAGGTCACATTTAAATTTCGCTTCTTAAATTCAGTCTTCAAAAAGTGTTCAAGCAGGTTTGAGTCGATCACATTATTGACGTTTACCACATAATAATTGTTCGAAATTTGCTCGACCTGACATCCATCATTCGGCTTCACTTCATGATGAAATAGCTTTGCATTGTAATCATTAATCTGACTGGCTACACTTCTTAATGCACTGGTTGTTAACTGATGAAATTGTTTTTCGTTGAGATCATACGAATTTTTCAGAAAGAAAAACTGGATCAACAGAATTCCTACCACCGAAATAGTAGCCATAATAATAACAAACCCAATTGAATTCCTTTTCATTTTTAAACTCTTGTATCTGATTGACCATACGAAACTACTCAAAAAATGCATCTGATTTATTCATTAACATCTCATTAACAAAAGTTTGCTTGTCATTAACAGGAATTGAAGGAAAGGTTTTTTAGATTTGTTCTTGTTGCAGAACAATAAATAAAAATTGAATTTTATCTTTGATCTATCTTTTTTAAAATCTCATCAAAATTTAAAATAATACTTATGAAAATTTATTTTTCGCTATTATTGGCTTTGCTACTTTATTTGCCACTTGCAAATCAGGCTCAGTCGGCTAAATCAAGAATTGCATTTGAAAAACTACAACACAATTTTGGTACATTTAAAGAAGAACTCGGTGTACAAACCGTTGCTTTTAACTTTAAAAACGACGGAGCAGTTCCTTTGATACTTAACAATGTGCAA
The DNA here is from genome assembly GCA_028683385.1 of Prolixibacteraceae bacterium. Lineage (GTDB taxonomy): Bacteria > Bacteroidota > Bacteroidia > Bacteroidales > Prolixibacteraceae > Aquipluma. The sequence continues at coordinate 389,122 of JAQUIJ010000001.1, forward strand.
GCATCGTGTGGTTGTACCACCCCAGAATGGACCCGTGAACCTGTTGCTCCCGGAGCAAAGGGAATAATTAAAGTTAGTTACGACCCAAGAAACCGGCCAGGCGTTTTTAACAAAACCATTAGGGTAAGCTCAAATGCTGAAAACGCTGATGTAGTTCTGTCAATACAAGGAGAAGTTACTCCACGTGCCAGGACCATTGAAGAAGACTACCCAAATGTGATAGGCCCTCTTCGTGCGAAAACAAATCACGTTGCATTTGCTACAATCAAAGAAAATCAAGTTAAAAAAGATAGCGTAGAAATCATCAACAACACAGATCAACCCGTTCAGTTGAGCTTTAAAACTCCACCTCCACACTTAAGCGCAGTTATTAAACCGGCTAAACTTGCCCCAAAACAAAAGGGTTATATTGTAGCAACATTTGATGCATCGAAAATTAAAGCATATGGCTTTGTAATGCACCGAATTTACCTAAATATCGATGGACAAGACGACTATCGTAATTCTATTGCCGTAAGCGCCACTTTGGAAGAAGATTTTTCGAAATTAACAGAGGAAGATTTAAAGAATGCTCCAGTTGTGACTTATGATCTGGAATCGTTTGATTTTGGAGACATTAAGCCTGCAACAAAAAATGAACACACCTTTACTTTAAAAAATACGGGTAAAAAAGATTTAATTATTCGTGACGTAAAAAGCTCATGTGGCTGTACTGCCGTTTCACCTTCAAAGAATACTGTTTCTGCTGGTGAAAGTGTACCACTAAAAGTCGTATTTGATTCAACCGGAAAAAGTGGACGTCAAAATAAAACCATTACAGTAATTACCAACGATCCAAAAAATCCGACTTCAGTATTACGAATTTCGAGTAATATTGTAGCCCAGTAATCTTCAAAATATTTAACTGAAAGCCGGTTCAACCTTTTGAATCGGCTTTTTTTACCACATTCCGAAAGATTTCAATTCATCTATAACTGAATTTCTTTGTTGATCGTTACATTCGCATAAAATTATTGAACATGATTGGAGAACAACCTCATCATCATATAGAAAATGACCCAGAGTTCTCAGGGCTAAATGTAAATCAAGGTATTGAACCGTTGCCTTCGGTAAGCGAGGATTCGGTCAAACGATTTTTAAAAAATAAGAAAAAGCGCACATTATCTGTACAACAATATGTTGATGGCATCCTGAATGGAGATATCACCTCATTAAGTCAGGCTGTCACTTTGGTTGAAAGCTCAAGACCCGAACATCAGGAGCTTGCTCAGGAAATTATCGTAAAATGTTTGCCTTTCTCCGGAAATTCAGTCCGCATTGGCATTACCGGTGTTCCAGGTGTCGGTAAGAGCACTTTTATTGAAGCAATGGGCAAACAAATTACTTCGCAAGGAAAGAAACTGGCAGTATTGGCCATTGATCCGAGTAGCGAGCGAACCAAAGGAAGTATATTGGGCGATAAAACACGCATGGAAGACCTTTCAATTGATCCAAATGCCTATATCCGTCCTTCCCCATCAGCCGGATCGCTTGGCGGAGTAGCCCGAAAAACCCGAGAAACAATAATTTTATGCGAGGCCGCAGGCTTTAACCACATTTTTATTGAAACAGTTGGCGTTGGGCAGAGCGAAACAGCAGTTCATTCGATGGTCGATTTTTTCCTGTTATTGATGCTTGCCGGAGCTGGCGACGAATTACAGGGAATAAAAAGGGGCATTATGGAAATGGCTGATGCAATTACCATCAACAAAGCCGATGGAAACAATATTGAAAAAGCAGGATTAGCCCGAATTCAATACCAAAATGCCTTGCATTTATTCCCGTCACCCGAATCTGGTTGGAATCCGAAAGTTTTGACCTGTTCGGCATATATGAAAACAGGGATCACTGAAATCTGGGATACGATTGATGAATACCTGACGCATGTGAAAAAGAATAATTATTTTCAGCATCGCAGAAACGAACAATCTAAATTCTGGATGTATGAAACAATTAACGAACAGCTTCGGAATAATTTTTACCAGAACGAAAAAATCAAAACATTAATGGCTGACTCTGAGGCGAAAGTATTAAAAGAAGAAATTTCATCGTTTGTTGCTGCCAAAGAGTTACTCGATTTATACGATCAAATCAGGAAAAATATTTAACACACTCTAAATATCAGTTTAATGAGAAATGTATTAACCATTTTAGTACTTGCCCTGGCCGTTCTTTCGTGTCAGTCGGCAAAAGATCAGTATTCGATTAAAGGATCGATAAAGGGAGTTGAAACGGGTAAAGTCTATCTGCAAAAGCTCGTTGATGGACAGCCTCAAAGCGTTGACACTGCCAATGTCGTTGGCGGCAAATTTACTTTCAAAGGTAAAATGGAAATGCCAGATATTCGGTTTCTTCGTTTAAACGAGCAAGAATATTTTGCCCAGTTCTTTCTCGATAATTCATCGATTACTGTTGTTGCAAACAAAGACAGTCTCCGTAACACCAAAATTACGGGCTCTCCAACGCATGATGTATTCAAAATTTACATTGCTGAGATGGAAAAATTGAGCAATGACGTGAAAAATCTTCAGGATAAATACCAGAGTGCCATGTCGATGAATAACACCGAAGCTGCTGAAAAAGCTAAAATCGACTATCAGGCCATGATCGACAACAATAAGGTTTATACTAAAAACTTTGTAAAAGAACATTCGAACTCGATTGTCGCTGCTTATATAACTCTTTACCAGCTTGCCAATCAGGTTGATGGTGCTGAATTGGATTCAATAACCAGTAAATTTGCTCCTGAAATCAGCAAATCGGAATATGTAGTTAAATTAAACGAGATGGTTCAGGAACAAAAGAAGACTGCAATTGGTGCCGTGGCGCCTGATTTCACAATGAATGATGCCGACGGCAAACCGATTCAATTATCGTCACTAAAAGGAAAAATTGTATTGGTTGATTTTTGGGCTTCATGGTGCGGACCATGCCGTCAGGAAAATCCAAACGTAGTGAAGATGTATCAGCAGTATCACAGCAAAGGCTTCGAAATACTTGGCGTTTCGCTTGACAAAACGAAAGAAGATTGGTTAAAAGCAATCAAAGACGATAACCTGACTTGGCTTCATGTTTCAGACCTTCAATACTGGCAGAATGCAGCCGCCCGTTTATACGGTGTGAATGCTATTCCACAATCATTTTTGCTCGATAAAGACGGAAAAATTATTGGCAAAGGCCTGAGAGGCGAACAACTGGCAAAAAAACTATCCGAATTATTTCCAAACTAATATTCTCCGGAATAGATTATCGAACCGAAGAGCCGCCTAATGCGGCTTTTCTTGTTTCTGAAATAGTAAAAAACTCAAGAGTAATTCCAATATCCGGAGAACTTTTCGACGTTCAAAACTGTTATTATGCTGTTTGATTTTAATCTAAAGAATCCATCATTTATGAGTTACGATTTAATAGTTATAGGTAGCGGTCCGGGCGGATATGTTGCCGCCATCAGAGCTGCCCAATTAGGTTTAAACGTAGGGGTTGTTGAAAAAGAAAATTTAGGAGGAATCTGCCTGAACTGGGGTTGTATTCCAACAAAATCACTTCTAAAAAGCGCTCAGGCATTGGAATATGCCAAACATGCAGCCGATTATGGCGTCGCTATTTCAGGAGAAATAAAACCTGACTTTACAGCCATGGTAAAGCGAAGCAGAGGTGTTGCTGAAGGTATGAGCAAAGGGATTCAGTTCCTTTTCACAAAAAATAAAATTGACGTGATTAACGGCTTTGGGCGATTAATCGATAAAAATACCGTAGAAGTAACTGACGAAACTGGAAGTCGCGCACTTCATCCGGCTAAAAACATCATTTTGGCTACTGGCGCACGTTCGCGCGAATTGCCGAATCTGGAACAAGACGGAGAAAAAATTATTGGTTATCGCGAGGCCATGACTTTGCCTAAACAGCCGAAGTCGATGGTAGTAGTTGGCTCGGGTGCCATAGGCAGTGAATTCGCATACTTTTATCAAAGTATTGGTACCGATGTTACCTTGATAGAATATTTGCCAAATGTTGTTCCTAACGAAGACGAAGAAGTTTCAAAAACGCTCGAACGCTCATTCAAAAAAATGAAAATGAAGGTTTTAACCAATGCTTCGGTTGAGTCGGTTGATACCTCGGGCGAATTGTGCAAGGTTACCTTCAAAACAAAGAAAGGCGAAGAAATCATTGAGGCTGAGATTGTTTTATCAGCCGTTGGAATTGCGCCAAACATCGAAAATATTGGGATTGAAGAACTGGGAATTGTGCTTGAAAAAGGGAAAGTTAAAGTCAACGAGTTCTGCCAAACCAACGTGGATACAGTTTTTGCCATTGGCGATATAATTGCCGGACCAGCGCTGGCTCATGTCGCTTCAGCCGAGGGAATACTTTGTGTTGAAAAGATTGCAGGTTTAAATCCTCATCCGATTGACTATTCGAACATTCCGGGTTGTACATATACAAATCCTGAAGTATCCTCACTTGGTATGACCGAACAAAAAGCACGGGAAGCCGGTCACGAAATTAAAGTTGGTAAATTTCCGTTCACTGCCAGTGGAAAAGCAAGTGCATCGGGGCAGAAAGAAGGTTTTGTGAAACTTATTTTTGATGCTAAATACGGCGAATTGCTGGGTGCACACATGATTGGCGGAAATGTTACCGAGATGATCGCGGAACTGGTTGTTGCCAAAAAACTGGAAATAACCGGCCACGAACTCATTAAATCGATTCACCCCCACCCTACAATGTCTGAGGCTATTATGGAAGCTGCTGCTGCTGCTTACGATGAGGTTATTCACCTTTAATAATTCTATTCTGCCAAGAAATTCAAAGGCAATTTTGGATTTTCAAACAAGACTCAACCTGTAACAAGTTGGGTCTTGTTTTATTCGAACAATAAAGTTCTTCAGTTGAATGTTCGTAATCGTTTGATTTTCAGTAATATTGTTTTGCTTCATCATAAATATTTATATTTTTGCCCCCATCTAATCTTAAAAAAACCAAAACATGAAGAAATTAGCTGTTCTGTTGTGTGCGATGATTTTATTAATAACTAATGTCTTTGCTGGCGGAATCTTAACCAATACCAATCAAAGTGCACAATTCGTGCGAATGCTTTCCCGAAATACCTCCACCGATTTGGACGCGGTATATTTCAATCCAGCTGGATTAACTCAACTAAATAACGGCTTTTACTTTGGGCTTCATAATCAAAGCATTTTTCAAAATCGGACGATTACCAGTGGATATCCACTTTTAAATAATGCAGAATACAAAGGTGAAGTTACAGTACCCGTGTTCCCAACTGCCTTCGCTGCATATAAAAAAGACAAATGGGCATTCTCTGCAGGATTTGGACCTAATGGAGGTGGTGGAAGCGCTAAATATGGTACCGGCTTACCTAGCTTTGAGAAGCTCATATCATCGATTCCAAAATCATTAACAGCTTCTGGAATACCAACAACAGCATATTCAACCAATATTAAATTTGAAGGTTCTAGTGTGTTCTGGGGAATACAGTTAAATGGAACATATGCGATCAATGAAATTATTTCGGTTTCGGTTGGTGCCAGAATGTTAAATGCCAACAATACCTACAGTGGTTATCTGAAAGATGTAATGATCAATCCAAACTATCCGGCATTCAAAGCTTCCTATACCGGAGGAATGACTTCAGCAACCCAATTTTTTGCCGACGGAAACACATTCTTGAAAGGTCTTGCAGCAAGTTCAACTACCGTTGCTACTGGTTTGTCAACTGCTATTAGTGCCGGAACTCCTGCAACAACACCAGTATCTTCGATGCCAGCAGCTACTGCGGCTGCAATAACCCAATTATTAGGTGCTGCAGGAATTAGTACAACCGGTATGAATATTGGTACAGCGGCAGCAACTCTAAATGTTGTTGCTACCGGGTTTAACGGGAAGGCGTCAGCCATGGAAGCTAATTCGCTCGCCACTGCCGATAAAAATGTTGATACAAAACAAACTGGAATTGGTTTTACTCCCATTATTGGCATTGATATTCACCTCGAGAAACTGAATATCGCCCTAAAATATGAACACATGACTATTCTTGGATTGACAAATTCAACCAAAGTAGATGGAACGGGTTTATTCCCTGATGGTGCAAAATCAAATAGCGATGTACCTGCTATAATTTCCGGTGGTGCCGACTATAAAGTAACCGAAAAATTGAAAGTCTCAGGTTCATTTAACTCCTATCTCGACAAAAATGTGAATTGGGGTGGAAATGTTTACAAAGAGCAACGTACAATCGATAAAAATTATTTGGAACTGGCATTTGGCCTTGAATATAAGTTAACCGAGAATTTTGCTCTTAGCGCAGGTTATTTAAATTCGAATACTGGTGTTAGTGAACAATACCAGAGCGATTTTAGCTATAGCAACGACTCCTATACAACTGGTTTGGGATTTCAGTGGAACATGAATAAAAGACTTGTGCTTGATGCTGGTTTGATGCTAACCACTTATAAAGATGACACCAAAACATTTACAGATTACACTCCAAACTACACCGAAACCTACGGAAAAGACACATTTACTTTTGCATTTGGCATTGGCTATAAAATATTCTAATACATCATTTTGTATTATCGAAGGGTGCTTAATCGGGGGATGAGCACCCTTTTTATTTTCCAGAAGCTCTTATCTGCAACAAATTCTTCTGTTTGATGTTAAAAACTTCTCCGGTATTGAGTTAGCTTTGTAATACAAATAGCCGGAAAATAAAAGCACAACCATGGAATTTAAAAATTTCACTTACCTGATTTTACTCTTGGGTTCAATTTCCGCTCCCCTACTGCTCAGTTTCGATAAGAAAGTACAGTATTATAAAAACCTGAAATACATATTCCCCGCGATCATAGTCACCGCAATTATCTTTTGGGTGTGGGATATTCGATTTGTTGAAGCTCAAATTTGGAGTTTTAATCAGGAATATACTATTGGCTTAAACTTTATAGGTATGCCTGTTGAAGAATGGCTGTTTTTTATTGTTGTTCCTTATTGTTGTATGTTCATTTATGAGGTTCTTAAATATTATCTGCAAAAGTATCAGTTCACCAATATTTTAAAGTCGTTCAGTGTGCTCCTTATTGTTGTTTTTGCTCTGGTCAGCTATTTTTTCAGGCATAAGGATTATACTTTTCTGACCTTTCTCTTTTCAGCCGTGTATCTGTGTTACACCCTAATCCGGAACAAATTTACGCCATACATTACCAAGTTTTATTTTGCTTTTTTGGTTTCTTTAATTCCCTTTTTGGTCGTCAACGGAATTCTGACTTCGCTGCCAGTTGTGAAATATAATTCAGCTCATATCATGAATATCCGGATTATCAATATTCCCCTTGAAGATTTTTCGTACTTATTTCTGCTGCTTTTAATGGTAACTACCATTTACGAAACACTCAAAGAAAGCAGGTATTACTAACAAATACCGGGAATCACTGAGTTGAACATTGAAATTCAAGCAAAAGATTCTCCGTTTATCGGCAAACTGAATGGTTTAAATTACGATATTTATTCTGATGAAGAAATTAAAGATTGAAATACAAGTTACCGTTTTAACCATCTGCATTGCAGTAGCAGTAGTTGTTTCGGGGTATCTGGCTTATCAGAGCCTTTCCAAAATTGTGGATACCATACACAAAGAAGCCCGTCCCGATCTCAAATTAATCCTGATTAAAGATATTGCTTCCGATTTGGGTGAAGTTGAAAACAACATCCGCCTCTATAGCCTGACCAGCAATTCATCATTTTTACGTTCGTACCGGCAACTTGGTGATTCCATCCAGAAAAAACTAAAAACGCTTTCCAACTATTCAGTTCCTGGATCCGAAGAAATTTCTCATATCGATTCAATCGCTTTACTTGCCAATCACAAATTACGGGTTTGGGATAAAATAAGGGCCCTGCACCGGTCAAAAACAGATGCGCACAATTCATTTTCGAACCTATATTCAAAAATTGATACAGTCATTATTCAACCCGACACCATCCGGTTTAAGCCTGAAGAAAAGAAAAGTTTCCTCAAGCGATTGTTTGGGAAAAAAGATACCACTACCAAACGCCCTGTTATTATCGACAAAAGCAAAGAAAAGGAAATCATAAAAAAGGAAATAGCGGGAATAGAAGAAGAAATCTCCAGTCAGGCCAATCGATTACAAAGCAATGAAACGGCCTTATTTGAGCAAAACGTCAAGATAACGCAGGAGATCAACCATCACATTAGCAGTATTGAAAATATCGAACAAGAGCGGATGGTAACCAAAACTCTGGAAGCTGATTCAATGGCCGCTGAAACCTATCGGGGAATGGCCATTTTTACCATTGCCGCTGTTCTGTTGCTCATCATTATTCTGATCTTATTCTTCAGAAACCTTCAGAAAGACCGGACTTACCAGCAAATTCTGAAAAAAGCCAAGGCAGAAGCAGAGAGTCTGGCCAAAGCCAAAGAAATGTTTGTGGCCACAGTGAGTCATGAAATGCGGACACCGGTAAATGCCATCTACGGACTAACCGAGCAAATGCTTCGAAAAACAGATTCGAAAGAAATGACTGCCGATTTGAATGTGGTGTTCAAATCAGCCGAACACCTGATTGCTCTGGTGAACGACACACTTGATTTCTCTAAAATTGAATCTCAGAAACTAAAAATTGAACAAGTTGATTTTTTGCCAGATGAAATTCTGACAGAAGTTCACACCCTGAATAAAGATTCGGCGCAGCAAAAAGGTATCAATTTGATCTTCAGGAATGAAACAGATAAAAATCTGGTTCTAAAAGGCGATCCAATCCGATTGAAACAAATCCTGATCAATTTGATTACCAACGCCATTAAATTCACCAATCATGGTCGGGTTTCACTGTCCATTTCAGAAGAAAAAATTTCGGAACAAAGCTATTTGTTGCACCTTGAAGTCTCGGATACCGGCGTTGGAATCTCGGAAGACGACCTTCAGTTCATTTTCGATGAGTTCGTTCAAGTTGGAGCCGACCTCAACAAAAAACAGCGTGGCGCTGGCCTCGGCCTGTCGATCGTAAAAAAACTGGTTCACCTTCAGGATGGTGAAATTAATGTTGAAAGCACTCCAGGCAAGGGCACCAGGTTTATTCTGAAGATTCCATACAAATCTGGCGATCCAAAAAATATTAGATACATTAAGCCTGAACTAATCCATGTCCCTTCGTGGTTTCGGAGCCTTCATTTTCTGATTGTTGACGATGAAGAATTTAACCTTTACCTGATTAAAGGTATTCTAAATAAATGGGGTGTTTCGTTTACCGAAGCTTTTAACGGGAAGGAAGCCGTTGAACTTGTCAAAGAAAATGCTTACGATTTGATTCTTATTGACATCCAAATGCCAATCATGGATGGATACGAGGCAGCCAAGCAGATTTTACAGCATCGTCCATCGTCAAAAATCATTGCACTGACAGCCACAACAAAATCAGTTGACATTCATAAAATGGAGTCTTCAGGAATTCATGCTTTTTTACAAAAACCTTTTGCTGAATCTGATTTACTCTCTAATATCCTGAAAATAGTACCGGAAAAATCGGAGGAATCGAGTCAGGAAGCAATTTCTCAGGAATCCTCAATTGATCTGGACGAATTGGAACGAATGGCTGGCGGCGATACCGACTTTTTTGATGAAATGCTCAGAATTTTCATTCGTTCGAGCGAGGAAGCCCAAGTGAAATTTCAGATAAATCTTCAAAACTCAGATTGGAATGCAATCACCGAATCGGCCCACAAACTAGCAGCACCAGCCAAACATCTGCAAGCCACAGCGCTTTACGATCACTTAAAGCAACTTGAAAACAGGGCTGAAAATACTCCACCGGAAAAGATAAGGAATCTGATTGGGTTAATTGAATCGGATATTAAACACATCAATTCTATCCTGAAACAGAAACTCAAAAGAGAATAGCTCCGATCAATGAAAATTTTATCAAAATGAGAATTTCGAATCTATTTCAGCTAAAAACTTGCTACCTTGCGGCTCGAAATTCTGAATAGCAAATTGCAATAAACATGTCCGAAAAAGCCTTCAAAATATTTGTAGTTGAGGATGATGAATGGTACAGCCGCTTGCTGGTTCATACCCTGTCACTCAATCCCGACTATGAAATCCAAGCCTTTGGTAACGGCAAAGACTGTCTGGCAAATTTACACCAACAGCCTGATATCATCACTCTGGATTACAGACTGCCAGATATGAAAGGGCTTGATGTTTTGAAACAAATCAAGGAAATTAACGAAGATATTCAGATTATACTCATTTCCGAACAGGACGATATTGGCGTTGTGGTAACTCTGCTTCAGAACGGTGCATTCGATTATATCGTCAAGTCGAAAGACATTCGCGAGCGTTTGCTGAATACGGTAAACAACATCAGGCAGGGCAGTAACCTGAAAAAAGAAATTGTGAATTTGCGGCAGGAGGTCAAAAAGAAATACACCGAGCAAGATACAATAATTGGAAATAGCAAGGCAACCCGTAAGGTTTATGAACTGATTGAAAAAGCGATACGGACAAACATTACCGTTACCATAACCGGCGAAACCGGAACAGGCAAAGAACTTGTTGCGAAAGCCATACACTACAGCTCGAACCGCTCAAAGCAACCATTTGTCGCAGTAAATGTGGCCGCTATTCCAAAAGAATTGATTGAAAGCGAACTTTTCGGACACGAAAAAGGTGCATTTACCGGAGCCGCTTTCCGCCGGATTGGAAAGTTCGAAGAAGCCGATGGCGGCACACTGTTTCTTGACGAAATGGCTGAAATGGATATAGCTCTTCAAGCCAAATTACTCCGCGCCCTTCAGGAAAAAGAAATTATTCGGATTGGCAGCAACACTCCTGTGAAATTTGATTGCCGAATTATTATTGCAACCAATAAAGACCTTCAGGACGAAATTAAAAAAGGAAATTTCAGGCAGGATCTGTATTACCGACTTTACGGACTTCCCATTGAATTACCACCATTACGCGAACGTGAAAACGATGTTATCATTTTGGCCAAACATTTTATTCAGGTTTTCTGCAAAGAAAATAAAATGGCGACTAAAATCTTAACCCCTGAAGCATCAGCCCGATTGCTTTCCTATTCATTTCCAGGAAATATCCGTGAATTGAAATCGGTAATCGAACTGGCAGTTACACTGGCCGATCAGCATGAAATTTCGGCAGACCACATCGTGTTGGGCAGAGGGCAAGATTTGCTCGACGACATTTTCAGTAATGAACTCAGTCTTCGTGAATACGATATTCGCATTGTTAAAAAGTTTCTGGATAAATACGATAATAACATCAAGCTGGTAGCAGAAAAACTAGATCTTGGGGTAGCTACTATCTACCGGATGTTGAAAGAAGACAACAAAGAATAAGGTATCTGTCGTTTCTCATTTTTATCAGCCACTACTTCAATTTGATCAATTTGAGAAAATAAAATTCCTGGCACAAATACATAAAACACTATCTACTAGACACTTACTTAATTTACAGATAAGTGGCATATGCATTGCAATGCCTTAATCCGAAATCAGACAGCACTGAAGCTAACGAGAGAGATTGCAGATAAGGATAAGGCGTAATAGCTGTCTGATTTTAGAATTTAAAATCTACTTATTAAAATAAAAAAATTATGGAAACAAAAAAATCGCAGTTAGCAACAATCATTATCGCTGTTATTCTGGTTGTTGGAGTTATTGGGGGTGTATATGTTTACAACCAAAAACAAGATGAAATCAAAACGCTTACAATGGAAAAAAGCGAATTGAACCAAACGATTCAAAAAAGAGATTCAATAGTAAACGACATGGAAGGCACATTCGCTGAAATTGAAAGCAACATGTCTTTCATCAGGGAAAAAAGAAGCCAGATTGCTACCATGCAAACTGAAGGAGGCAAAAATAAGAAACAGTTGATTGCCGAAGATGTGAAACTGATGAATACCATGCTCGAAGAAAGCAGTAAAAAAATTGCTGATTTGGAAGCAAAGTTGAGAAAGTCGGGTATGAATATTAAGTCGTATGAAAAAAGACTTCAGGCTCTAAACGAAACCATCGAAGCTCAGAATACCGAAATCGCTGCATTGAAAACAGAAATTGAAGGTAAAAATGCTAATATCGCTGAACTCGGAACAAAAGTTCAGGACTTAAATAACAACATTCAACAACAAGCTGACACCATCAATTACAAACAAAAAGTGATTATTGACAAGACCGATAAACTGAATACAGCTCACTTTGCCTTGGGAACTTTCAAGAAATTGAAGGAAGAAGGTATTGTAAGCCGCGAAGGTGCAGTTCTTGGAATTGGCGGTGGTAAAGCAGTTCAGGGAAATTTTGACTCAAAATATTTCACCGATGTGGATATTCGCCAAACAAAAACAATCCCGTTGAATGTAAAGAAAGCTGTTGTAATTTCAGAACATCCAAGCAGTTCATATAAGTTGGTTGAAGAAAACGGACAGATTGCTTACCTTCAGATTGAAGACCCTTCTGAATTCTGGAGAATCTCAAAATACGCCGTCATTCAGGTAAAATAATTCAATCACCCCATGCAATCCTCAACAAACAGAAATAAAGCCATGAGAAAATCCAGATAGTTAATGGATTGCATGAATTCAGGGCAATTTAGGCGGGCTTCGTTTTAGCCCAAGAAAGTTGTACTATATATAAAAGGCTGTCAGGATAAATACCTGACAGCCTTTCACTTTTTTGTAGAACTTGATTATCAAATAATACCAAGCGACTTGCCTACTTTAATAAAAGCTGTTACAGCCTGGTCAATTTGCTCTTTCGTATGAGCAGCCGATAATTGAACCCTGATGCGAGCTCTGCCCTTAGGCACTACCGGAAATACAAATCCAATCACATAAATACCTTCTTTAAGCAACTCATCGGCAAATTTCACCGCCAACGGAGCATCGTAAATCATCACTGGAACAATAGCTGTGGTACCTTTTACCAGATCAAATCCGGCAGTTTCCATTTTGCTCCTGAAATAACTGGCATTCTCCATTGTTCGTGCCGGCAATTCAGCCGATTCGGTTAATAAATCGAGTACTCTTGAAGTAGCACCTACGGTTGCAGGAGCCAATGTATTTGAGAACAAATACGGGCGCGACCGCTGACGAAGCATTTCTATAATTTCCTTCCGGCCTGAAGTACAGCCACCATTTCCGCCGCCCAGAGCTTTACCGAAGGTTGTAGTTATGATGTCAATTTTCCCGAGTAATCCAAAATGTTCGGCGGTTCCACGTCCGGTTTTGCCAATATAACCCGAAGCATGCGAATCATCAACCATAATCAGGGCATCATATTTTTCGCACAAAGCAACAATCTCGGGTAGTTTTGCTAAATCACCATCCATCGAGAAAACACCATCGGTAACTACCAAACGATATTTGAGCGATTGTGATTCTTTCAGGCAATTTTCGAGTTCAGCCATATCGCCATGCTTGTATCGTGCTCGCTGAGCTTTGCACAAACGCACACCATCAATGATTGAAGCATGATTCAACTCATCGGAAATAATAATGCTGTCATCACCCAAAAGCGGTTCAAAAACGCCACCATTGGCATCAAATGCTGCGCAATACAAAATAGTGTCTTCGGTACCCAAAAATTCAGATACTTTTTTCTCCAGTTCCTTGTGAATCTGCTGTGTGCCACAAATAAAACGAACCGATGAAAGGCCGAATCCCCATTTGTCCATGGTTTGCTGAGCCGCCTTAATTACTTCCGGATGATTGGCCAGCCCAAGATAGTTGTTGGCACAAAAATTCAAAACTACTTTATCGCTCCCAACCGAAATCTCGGAACTTTGCGACGATGTGATTATTCTTTCGGTTTTATACAAACCCTGCTCTTTCAGTTCACGTAGCGTATTTGCTAGGTCTTCTTGAATTTTTCCGTACATGATCTTATTTTTTTAATACATAACAAAGTAATAGATTCAATATCGTAAAAAGAGTGATAAAACGCAGTCCGTTTTTTTATGCAAAGATATGTTGTAACCTTCCCACGTTGTTCAAACGATTCATTTTAAAATTGAATTTTATTCCTTTTCACTGAATCAAAAAAATAATACAGTATTTCTGCATGTATCAGCTTTTTTTTTCATTATTTGGCAACAGTTTTCCTGAAATTAAAGAACCATCAAATGAAAACACTGGTCTTAACCGGAATCCGGAAAATTGAAATGATTGACAAACCTGCACCGGTACTGAAAAATGCAACTGATGTTTTGATCAGAATGATAACCGTTGGGGTTTGTGGATCAGACATTCATTATTTCGCTGCCGGCAAAATTGGAACTCAGGTCGTTCAATTTCCATTTGCCGTGGGGCACGAATGCTCGGGCATTGTGGTAGAAACCGGCAGTTCAGTTACTCGCGTAAAACCGGGAGATCTGGTTGCTATCGATCCAAGTGTTCATTGTGGTGTCTGCGATCAATGTTTGGCCGGACGGCCACATACCTGTCGCAAGAATATGTTCTTGGGCTGTCCCGGCCAATTAGACGGATGCCTGTGTGAATATATCGTTATGCCCGAATTCTGCTGCTTCGAAGTAAACGAATCGCTTAACCCAATTCAGGCAGCACTCGTTGAGCCTTTAACCATTGGAACGTACAGCGTTGAACTGGCAAACACCAATTTTCAGGACAAAACCATTGGCATTTTTGGCGCTGGACCAATTGGGCTAAGCGTATTAATGGTATTAAAGTCGAAAACCGACAATACTATTTTCTGCTTTGAACCGTTGGATTACCGTCGGAAGAAAGCTTCTGAACTTGGGGCAAACTACGCATTTAACCCAATCGAAACAGATGCACTTGAAACAACCAGTGAAATTGAACCACTTTTGCTCGATCTGGTTTTTGATTGCAGCGGCGAACAGAAAGCCATTGACGATGCAACAAAGGTTTTAAAACCAGGAGGGAAACTCGTTTTAACCGGCATTCCACCTGAAGGGAAATATACTTTCGACATGGATATGATGCGCCGAAAAGAAATTACCATTGTAAATGTCCGACGTCAGAATCATTGCGTTGAAAAATCGATCGGCTTGATTAAAAACGGATTACCTGTTGAACAAATGGTTACTCATCATTTTAAGCCGGAAGCGACACAACAAGCATTTGAAATGGTTGCCAACTATCAGGATGGAGTGATTAAAGCAATGATCGATTTTTTCTGACAAATCTCATTTGATAAAAAATCAGAATAAAACTCAAAAATATTGCATGGAAGGTAGATTTTCATTTATATTCGCCCCTGAAGATTTATTAAATTTTTTCATATAATTGCACTAAAATATTTATCAATGAATCCAAGTAAACCCAGAGTAATTAAGGATTACGACAAGCTCGATCCGGATATTCAGGAAAAAATCAAACTCGAATATCCAAGCGGATACAGTGAAAACTTAATCTATTTTACCAACAAAGATGGCAAGCGGGTAAGTGCATTGCCCTTCGAAACAGATGACAAATATTATCTGGTTCGGATGACAGTTTATGAAGCTGAGAAAATTATCGAAGAAGATGACGACTATGACAGCACCGGTTCTCTGAAGGATAGCGCGAAGGAAGAATATGAAACCAAGTATGGCGACGATGATATTCTTGCTGCAAGTGATGATGTTGACGAAATTGATGATGTTGCCGATGACGACTTCGATGATGACGACGATGACGATGACGGCGGTGATGATGACGAGGATTAATCCCGTACTACATTAAAAAATCTTCAAAACTTGTCTTTTGTCGGATAATTAGCATCCGACGCTGATTGGCTTAAAAATACTGTATGTCAGGATGTTGAAAAAGCAAATTGCTTTTCACTCCTGAATACATTTAGCCATAATCTTAGCATTAAATTCCAAATCTTTTTCTGATTAAAAGTCCAGTCTGAGCTGATCGGCCAGATTGGCAAATGTTATCCGGTGATAGGGAGTTATACCTATTTCCCTGACTAACTTTCTATGGTGTAAGGTTGGATAACCTTTATTCTTCGACCAATCATATTCTGGATATTCCTGGTGAATGGCTTCCATATAATCGTCACGGTAAGTTTTTGCGAGTATCGAAGCTGCTGCAATAGGCAAATATTTCCCATCGCCCTTAATAATGCAGGTGTGCGAAATTTCGGGATAAGCTTTAAACCGGTTCCCATCAATAAGCAAATGTTCCGGTTGTATTTTGAGTTGAGCAACTGCACGGTGCATGGCTAAAAACGAAGCATTTAAAATGTTAATCCGGTCGATTTCGTGATTATCGACAATACCTACAGCAAAAGCCAAAGCCTGCTGCTCAATAATCGGGCGTAATGCGTTTCGCTGCTTCTCTGTCAGTTTTTTTGAGTCGTTCAGCAAATCATTCTCGAAATCTTCAGGAAGAATAACTGCCGCTGCAAACACCGGACCAGCCAAACACCCACGTCCAGCCTCATCGCAACCGGCTTCCAGTCTGCCTTTCTGTAAAAAAAGCAGAAGTTTCTCTTTTGTCATAACTTGGAACTTTGAATTTGGAACTTTGAACTCTTTCAGGTATTGGCACAAATCTGGATACTTCCCCAAAGTAATTCAGCCGTTTTATCCCAGCTAAACTTTTCCTTCTGAACAAATCCCTTTTCAATGAGTGAATCCCGAAGATCTTTCTCCTGAAAAATCCGGATCATCGCGTCTTTGATCTGGCTTAACGAAAATGGATCAACATAAAGAACAGCATTACCACCTACCTCGGGTAAAGATGTTGTATTCGAACAAATTACAGGTACACCTGCATTCATCGCTTCAATAACCGGAATTCCAAAACCTTCGAAGAACGGCACAAAAGTGAGCGCCAGCGAAGCACCCAATACATGATGCAGTTCGTCATTATTCAGTCTGCCTGTAAAAACAACATCGTCTTTGTAACGCATTCCTTCGTAAGTCAGCTCAATGTCGCTGGTTTTAAACATGCTTTCACCCACAATCAGCAACTTAGTGTCCGACTCAATCGAAGTACGAAAAGCGTCATAAGCCCGCAGCAATCCACAAATATTTTTGCGCGGGTGAATTGATCCGATAAACAAAAAATAGTCTTTACCCTTTGAATAAATCGCTTTTGTATTTGAATTTTCATCGCCGGAAGTAGGCGTATAAGAAGTATTTACTCCATTATAAACTACATCAACTTTATCTGAATCAATCCTATAGGTTCGGTTAATATCTTCTTTCGAGAAGTACGATACGGTAACAATCCGTTTGGCTTTTCTGGCGAACCTCGGGAAAAATTGATTGTAATATTTTGCTTTTAGCCAGGGCAAATCCTGAGGACGGTGAGCAAAATTAATATCATGAATAGCTGCCAGTTGGCGAACTCGTGTATTCAATGACAAATAGCCGTCGGGCGAGAAAAACAAATCAGCTTTGTACTTCTTTAAAATCTTCGGAATCTGAATTTCGAACCAGATGAACCACAAAATAGGGTGTCTGGTTGGTGGCGACAATACGATAGGTGTAATGTTATCAGAAAAAATAAATTCTTCGGCAAATGGGCGATCAAAAATAAACAGAAACTGATGTTCCGGATGTTCACAAGTTATCCGTGACAAGGTTTCTCGGGTAAACCATCCAATTCCTTCAAGCTTTTCGGGTAGCAGTAAGCGTGTATTAACGGCGATTATCATAGTTTGGGTTGTCGTGTCGAAATCTAATCAAATGTACAAAGTCTGCACAAAAAATTGCTACTTTTGACTCACTTTAATCAACCCAGGAAAAGACACTCGCTTGAAACGGAAGTTTATTACAAATCTTTTACTGCTCCTTTTTCTGAATGTTTTAATCAAACCTTTCTGGATATTCGGAATCGACCTCACCGTGCAAAATCTGGTAGGAGACGAAAGCTATGGTTTGTATTTCTCGCTTCTGAATTTTTCGATGATCCTGAATATCCTGCTCGACTTCGGAATAACTAGTTACAACAATAAAAACATCGCCCAACACGGTCAGTTGCTGAAAAAGCACATCAGTAACATTGTTGGATTAAAGTTTTTGCTGGCGGGCATTTATGCGGTAGTTTGCATGGTTACTGCACTGATAATCGGATACAAGCAAGTCCAACTTCACCTGCTTGCGTTCCTGATTTTAAACCAGTTTCTCATCTCATTCACGCTTTATTTGCGATCAAACATTAGCGGGCTACATCTATTCCGAACCGACAGTCTTTTGTCGGTACTCGACCGTTCGCTGATGATTATTATCTGCTCAATCCTCCTATTTACCAACATAACCCACCATACTTTTAAGATCGAATGGTTTGTATATTCTCAGTCGGCAGCCTATCTAATTGCAAGTGCGATCACTCTTGGTGTTGTTTTGGCGCGAACCGGAAAGCTTAAATTTTATTTCGACCGCAAATTCTTTATCGTTTTTCTCCGGAAAAGCTACCCTTATGCATTACTGATTTTACTAATGTCGTTCTACAACCGCATCGATTCAGTTATGCTCGAACGATTATTGCCAGATGGAAAAGAGCAGGCAGGAATTTATGCCCATGCATTTCGGCTACTCGATGCAGTTTCTATGTTTGGCGTTTTATTCGCCGGATTATTACTTCCTATTTTTGCCCGGATGCTCAAACAAAAAGAGGACATTGGATCGATGGTACAATTCTCTTTTCTTTTACTTTTCGTTCCGGCAATAATTATAAGCTTATCCTCCGGATTTTATGATCAGGAAATTATGCTTTTACTGAAATACAGTCATACTGAACTCTCTGCATCAATTTTTCAGTTGCTGATGGTTAGTTTTTTGGGCATAGCCACCACCTATATTTTTGGCACACTTCTCACTGCCAATGGAAGTATCAGGCAGCTAAACTGGATGGCAGTTGTCGGAATGGGACTAAATATCGGTTTAAACCTGATTCTGATACCTCACATTCAGGCCCTAGGTTCGGCCTGGGCTAGTATGGTAACACAGCTCTTTACTGCTATTGCACAAACATTACTTGCTGTTATTATTTTGAAACTAAATATTAATTACCGCTTAATCGGAAAATTGATTTTGTTTGTTTGCTTTGTATTTCTGGCGGGGCATTTTAGCCGGCAAATAGACACCTGGTATCTGGGTTATGCAACAATGATTGCTACAAGCATATTATTTGCATTTATTTCCCGTTTAATAAACCTGAAAGCATTGACAGAAATCATTCGAAACGATCAGCAGGCATGAACAGAAAGTTAACTCCTGAAGATTTACAAAACGAAAACGAATTCGAACTCCTCACCGAAGTTTCGCATCAAAAACTGCGTGATTTTGTGGTGGAACAAATTACCGAAGAAAAATACCTTATCCGGATTTATTCCATTTATCAGGTAATCATGATGATCATATTTGCATTTCTTCTGACCCGAGGTATTGTTTTGGTATTCAAAGGTCATTCTGAAACATTAATAAATGTGGGATTAGCTGTCGTATTTTCGTTTTCCGCTTTGATCATCGTACACGAACTGCTTCATGCTTTCGCCTATGTGATTACAGGAGCAAAGAGAATTTCGTTCGGCGCAATCCCGAAGAAGTTTATTTTTTATGCCTTGGCCGACCGCCAGGTGATTACCACACGCGCCTTTCACATTGTTGCATTAACTCCTTTTGTTATTGTGAAGTTGATTTGTTTGATTGGGATCATTGGTTTTTACAAGGAACAAATCATGTATTTTTTCCTTAGTGTGATGTGCCTCCATTCGTTGTTTTGTGCTGGCGATATTGCGATGCTTGCCTTTTACCGGATTCACAAGGGAAAAGAAATTTACAATTTTGATGACAAAAATGAAGGGAAGACTTATTTTTACACCCGAAAACTAGAAATATAAATTATGACAACTATAGAAGCCGTAATTATTGCTGTTGTGGAAGGAATTACTGAATTTCTGCCCATTTCATCTACCGGTCACATGATTATTACAGAAGCCTTGTTAGGCGTTAACATGGATGAATTTACCAAGGCATTTACTGTTAACATTCAGTTTGGGGCTATTCTTTCAGTAGTAGTACTCTATTGGCGCAGATTCCTTCAGAGCTGGACGTTTTATCAAAAGCTACTTGTTGCTTTTATGCCTGCTGCTGTTATTGGATTACTTGGGAGTGATCTTATAGACCAATTATTTGAAAGTGTAATGGTTGTAGCAATCACCATGTTATTGGGAGGGATACTGCTTTTATTTGTTGACAAATGGTTTAAAAAGGAAAAAGAAAACCAGAAAGTTACTTATCGTAACGCTTTGAAAATTGGATTTTGGCAGTGTATTGCCATGATACCGGGAGTTTCGCGCTCTGCAGCAAGTATCATTGGTGGCATGCAGCAAAAACTGAGCAGAACCAATGCCGCCGAATTTTCGTTTTTTCTGGCTGTTCCAACTATGGCAGCCGCTTCAGGGTATAAACTTCTCAAATTAATTCTTCATCCTGATGGCATTTCAATGATGAAGGACAATTTAACGACATTATTAATCGGTAACATCGTTGCCTTTATTGTGGCTATGATCGCAATCAAAACGTTCATCACCTTCCTCCAGAAACATGGCTTCAAAGTATTTGGTTGGTACCGCATTGTGGTTGGCCTAATCCTGATTACACTATTACTGATGGGAGTTGATTTGAAAGTAGTCTAACGAAACCAGAGGGTTCGCATGTTTATAAAAAACCATCATTGGGTATAGAGTGCGCCCCCTATGTGGGGTCGAATATTTCACATTGTGCAATCTGTTTCTATAAATATTTGATGCCGCTGGCATCCAAATAATTTTGTTTTACTTGTTAAAACTTCAAACCCGCCACACTTGTGGTCAGGCTCAATTCGAAAATAGCACACCGACCACACTCGTGGTTTGCTTCAAAATGGGAAAAGGAAGGCGACCACGACTGTGGTTTGTTCCAAAATGAGAAAAGGAGATAAACCACACTTGTGATTAAGTTCAAAATGAATAAAGGAGGATAACCACAGTTGTGGTCAGGATCGAAAATAAAATGAGCCTGAAGTTATTTCTTTAAAAGGAATTTTATTTCATCAATAAAATCAACCATTTCGGTTAACATCGACTCAACCTCAATAGCTGAAAACAAAACAAAAGCATCATAATCGCCTTTAGTCCTGTTTTGATACGCGTTTCGTAAAATCTTGCCGTATTTGGGATCAACTTTTTTGTTTGAAATAAACTCCTTGTTAAACCATCCGATCAATTGACCATGCTTTGAAGTTTCAAACGCATGTTTCAGTGCAAGAGCTGTCAAAGCATAATACATTCCATAATAAATGCGGTTCACAGCAATAACTAATTTATCGCTCGCTAACAGAAATTTAGCCAGTTCAATGGTGTCAAGCGCTTGATTTAAGCGGTATTCAATCAAAGAATCCCTGTCGTTTTCGGCTATCATGCGTGTAATCCATTTGAAAGTGCATTAACAAAAATGGGCTGTTTACCCCGTAACGTGGTAAACTCCGATTCGCTCAAAATGTGCGTATCGGTTATAATGTTATACTTTAGGTCAATCTCGTAGCAAATATCCGATATTTCGCGCTCTGTTTTCCAATCTGCCTTTTGCTTCAAAATAATCAGAAAATCATAATCGGAATCCTCATGCGCCTTCCCATTGGCCTGAGATCCAAAAAGCACAACCTCCTTCAGGCTATCTGCAAATCTCGATCTTAACAGGTCATTCAGATCATTGAGCACTACTTTACTATTCACTCGAAAATATTTAAGTTCTTGATTTTATTATCTATGGGTTCTCGTGGAACTCCCATGCCATGATATGTTCTCTACGAACCACGATTTTCATTCCTTTTTGTGCCACCTCTTTTAAAATTATTTCCGTGGCATGTTCGTTTCATCCTCACAACAATAAACTTTCTACCAAAGATAAGAAATCCTGTGGATTAAAACAGATTGGCAAGTTAAAGGGAAATGCTGTTAATGGGAATTGATTGGAAAATAATGTGATATTCTTCAGGGCTAAAGCCCAAACAAAACATCATTCACACCTCCGTCACATAAATGTGACGGCAAAGGATATTTCACAATTCATGATCAATGCGTTATCCTTTGCCGTTCACTTCAGTGAACGGAATGAAATGAAATTTTTTACTGAATCTTGCTGATTGCCCTTTTGATCCGCCCGATCGTTTCTTCTTTTCCTATCAATTCAAAGATTTCAAACAAATCCGGGCCACTGCTTCCTCCGACTAATGCCAGACGGATTGGAACCATCACTGCTCCAAATCCCCATCCTTTTTCAGTCATAAATGCTGAGAAGGTTTCTTTTATAGCCTCGGCTTTCCAGTCGGTAATGGTTTCGAAAAGCGCTGAAATGGACTCCAGTTTTTCGTTGGTGTCGCCTTTCCATTTCGACTTCACGGTCTTTTCGTCGTAGCTTTCCGGAGCCTGAAAGAAGAAATGCGATTGCGCCCAGATGTCCTTCACAAATTCGCAGCGCTCCTTAATCAGGTCTACAATGCGTTCGAGTTTTTGAGGATCGGGATCGATTCCTTTTTCTTTCAATTCGGGTAAAACCAATGCAGCCAGCTCGGCGGCTGATTTCTGTTGCAGATAATGGCGGTTAAACCATTTGGCTTTCTCCGGATCGAACCGAGCGCCCGATTTGACTACGCGGGTCAGATCGAAACTTTCTATCAATTCGTTTATCGAGAAAAACTCTTGTTCTGTTCCTGAATTCCAGCCCAAAAGAGCCAACATATTGACAAAGGCTTCAGGGAAATAACCATCTTCGCGGTAACCACGGTACGACTCGCCTGTTTCCGGGTTATTCCAAAGCAAAGGAAAAACAGGGAATCCCATTTTATCGCCATCGCGTTTGCTTAATTTTCCTTTCCCTTCAGGTTTCAGGATTAATGGTAGGTGCGAGAAGCGCGGACGGTTTTCAGAAATACCCAGCGATTCGTACAACAATACATGCAGAGGCATCGACGAAAGCCATTCTTCTCCACGGATCACATGGGTGATGTTCATCAAATAATCGTCGACCACATTGGCCAAATGGTAAGTTGGCATTCCGTCGGACTTAAACAAAACTTTATCGTCGAGTTGGTTGGTATTGAACGACACCCGACCACGAATCAGATCTTCCTCAACAATATCGCGGTTTTCAGGCATTTTGAAACGAATCACATAGTGCTCGCCTCCGTTCAGTCTTGCCTGAACTTCTTCCGGAGAAAGCGTGAGTGAATTTTTTAATCCGTTGCGGGTATGTAAGTCGTACGAAAAAACCTGTTTGTTGGCTTCAGCCTGTTTCCGGAGTTCGTCCAGTTCTTCGGCAGAATCAAACGAATAATAGGCATTCCCGTTTTCAATCAGTTGATCGGCATATTTTTTATAGATGGATTTTCGTTCGCTCTGACGGTATGGACCCAAGTCGCCACCAAAACTAACACCTTCGTCGGGCACCAAACCACACCATTTTAGCGATTCGATGATATATTCTTCGGCTCCCGGCACGTACCTGTTCTGATCGGTATCTTCGATACGCAACAGAAAATCGCCACCGTGTTTTCTGGCAAATAAATAATTGAATAAGGCTGTCCTCACTCCTCCCATGTGCAATGGGCCTGTCGGACTTGGGGCAAAACGAACCCTCACTTTTCTTTCCATGATTCTGCTGATTAAATTTTCAGCACAAAGATAATATTTCTAAAGGGAGAGCATTGCTTTTAGATTGCCAGCATACAAAAATTCGGATTACCGACATTCCGGAACTGATCATTTTATGATATTAACATGATTTTTAACAAGCTTACTGAAAAATGATTTGCAGATAACCATATATCCATATCTTTGCGCTCTCATTTTTTCATTAATTATCTATAAGTCATCGAATGAAACGTTTTTTAGCAATTGTCGCATTCATTCAGGTTATCCTACCTGGAATGGTAAAGGCGGACGAGGGGATGTGGTTGCCTGCTTTGATTGAAAAGCTGAATATCAACCAAATGAAGCAGGAGGGGTGTTCGCTTAATGCTGAAGATATTTACAGCATTAACCATTCAAGTTTGAAAGATGCGGTGGTTGCATTAGATCATGGGTCGTGTACCGCCGAATTGATTTCGGATGAAGGCCTTTTGCTGACCAACCACCACTGTGGTTTTGATGAAATTCAGGAACATAGTTCTGTTGATCACGATTATCTGCAAAACGGATTTTGGGCGAAAACAAAAGAAGAAGAACTGCCCAATGTAGGCAAAACAGCTTCGTTTCTAATTCGTTTTGAAGACGTTTCAGAAAAAGTTTTATCGCAGTTAAACGACCAGATGAGCACCGACGACCGGAACAAAAAAGTTCGTGAAGTGTCGAATGAAATTGAAAAAGAAGCCACTGGCGATACTCATTACGAAGCCCGTGTTCAGGCTTTGTATAACGAAAATCGCTACTACCTGTTTGTTTATGAAACTTTCCGCGATATTCGTCTGGTAGGTGCCCCTCCGCAATCGATGGGTAAATTTGGTGGCGATACCGACAACTGGATGTGGCCACGTCATACCGACGACTTTAGTATGTTCCGTATTTACTGCGGAAAAGATGGGAAACCAGCATCGTATTCGAAAGATAATATTCCCTACAAACCTAAATACCACTTGCCAATCTCGCTGAAAGGATACAAGATGGGCGATTTTGCAATGATCCTGGGCTATCCCGGAACCACTAACCGATACAAAACTTCGTACGGAATTGAATATACCATGAATATTACCAATCCGATCCGAATTAAAGTGCGTGAAGAAAAACAACGCATCATGCAGGAATTTATGAACACTTCGCGTAAAGCAAGGATCATGTATTCAGCCAAATATGCCCGTAGTGCAAATTATTACAAATACAGTATCGGACAAAACCAGGGACTTAAGCGTTTGAACGTTCTGGAAAAGAAACGGCAACTGGAAGATCAGTTTACAAAATGGGTAAATGCCGACGAACAACGCAAAGCCAAATATGGCGAAGCACTCAGCCTGATCGCTAATTCGTATAAAAATATAGAAGATGAAAAGGCCTTCGAGTACATGGTTGAATCGATGGTTCGCGGACCTGAAATTTTCTATTTTGCATACCGTACACGTCCATTGTATGATGCTTTAAAGTCGGATAAAAACTCAGAACACGTCAGCTTGGCGAGCGAACGGGTAAGAAGTGGACTCGATGAATTTTTTAGAGATTACGATTCGGAAACTGACCAGAAAATAGCGGCTGCACTTTTTAAAATTTACGATGAAAATGTTGCACCACAATATCACCCCCCATTTTTTAAAACAGTAAAACTAAAATACGGAAACGACTTCGAAAAATACACTAAGGAATTGTATGCCAAATCAATTTTCGGAAGCCAGGAAAGATTAGTTCGTTTCTTCGAAGCGCCAAAAGCTAAGGTACTTGAAAAAGATCCACTCTTTCAGGCCTCATTGGAAATCTTCAGGATGATGGGATTAATTGGCGACGAAACTGGTAAAACAACAGAAGCACTCGAAAGAGGAAATCGTTTGTTTGTTGGTGGACTGATGGAAATGGAAGCCGACAAAAATTTCTACCCGGATGCCAATTCAAGCATGCGGTTAACATACGGAACAGTTGGCGACTACATTCCACGCGATGCCGTGAAGTATAACTATTTCACTACGCTGAAAGGCTATATTGAAAAAGAAATTCCGGGCGACGATGAATTTGATGTACCGGCTAAGCTGAAAGAACTTTATTACGCCAAAGATTACGGTCGCTATGCCGATGCTGACGGAAATCTACGCACTTGCTTCATGACCAACAACGATATTACCGGCGGAAACTCAGGAAGCCCGGTAATCAATGGGAAAGGCGAGTTGATTGGGATCGCTTTCGATGGCAACTGGGAAGCCATGAGTGGCGACATCGCTTTCGAGAATGATTTGCAGAAATGTATCAATGTCGACATCCGATTTGTACTGTGGACCATCGATAAAATGGGTGGCGCTCAAAACCTGATTGACGAAATGACAATTGCGAACTAATAATATATTTTTATTATACCTGAAAGACCCGTATTTTTGCGGGTCTTTCGGTTTTATAGCATAAATCAAATTAGCTTCTTCGGTGGCTGAGCTTGCCGAAGCCAAACTTTATAATTTAAACGTTGAACATTACAATCTATACCGATGGCGCTGCAAAAGGGAATCCGGGTCCGGGAGGATACGGAACGGTTCTGCTTTCAGGACAATTCCGGAAAGAATTATCTGAAGGATTTGAACTGACCACCAATAACCGGATGGAATTGCTGGCTGTAATTGTTGGATTGGAGGCTTTGAAAATCGAAAATTCTGTGGTTACAATCTATTCCGACTCGAAATACGTGGTTGATGCGGTTGAAAAAGGTTGGATCTGGAATTGGGTGAAGATTCGGTTCAAAGGCAAGAAGAATCAAGATCTCTGGCTCCGTTTCCTGAAAATTTACCCCAAGCATCAGGTGAAATTTGTTTGGGTAAAAGGGCATGCCAACATTCCGGAGAACGAACGCTGCGATCAACTGGCAGTTGCCGCTTCGATGCAACCCCGATTAAAGAAAGACAACGGATATTTAGCCAGCCTCTGATCCAACCCAAGGTAATTCGATGCAAATCACTATTTTTACCGTTTCAAAAGAAAACTGAATGAACGCCCTTTATAACCTTTCGATATTTTTCTATTCCATTCTGATTAGACTGACAGCCCCATTCAACATCAAGGCCAGGCAAATCAGCAAAGGGCGCAAACTGACATTTGCCGACCTTCAGTCCAAAATTAAACACGACAAACCAATCGCATGGGTACATTGCGCTTCGCTGGGCGAATTCGAACAGGGACGGCCAATTATTGAAGCTATTCGCAAGCAACATCCCGAATATCGGATTCTATTGACATTCTTTTCACCTTCAGGATATGAAATCAGGAAAAACTATGATCTGGCCGACTACATCTGCTACCTGCCAGCCGACACCAAAAAAAATGCAGAACGGCTGATTGAATTGGTTCGCCCGGAGGTTGTGTTCTTTGTCAAATATGAATTCTGGTTCCACTACATCAACGAATTAAAGAAACGAAATATTCCACTTTACCTGGTTTCAGCCATTTTCCGCGAAACCCAATTGTTCTTCAAAAATACACCTTGGGGCAAATGGTATCGAAAAATGCTTTTCGGTTTTGAACAATTCTTTGTTCAGGACGATCAATCGGTCAGATTGCTGCATGGAGTCGGCATCAAGAATGTGACCAAAGCCGGAGATACCCGGTTTGATCGCGTGGCCGAAATTGCCCAAAACGGCAAAAACATTCCTCTGGTTGAAAAACTGAAAGGCAACAGCTTGTTGGTGGTTGCAGGAAGCACCTGGAAACCCGACGAGGAATTGCTGATTCAGTATATTCATAGCCATCCGGAAACCAAATTCGTTATTGCACCACACGAAACGAAGAAGGCAAATGTAGAAAGGTTGATAAGTCTGTTGAAAACCCCGGTTATTTGTTATACAGAAGCCACTGAAGAATCGGTTATGAACAAACAGGTTTTGATTGTTGATACCATTGGGATTTTATCGTCAATCTATAAATATGCCGACTTAGCTTATATCGGCGGTGGATTTGGGGTTGGAATACATAATACACTAGAAGCAGCCATTTTTGGGATGCCAATCGTATTTGGCCCCAATTACCTCAAGTTTAACGAAGCGACAAGCATGGTAAAATTAGGCATCGCCTTTCCTGTAACCGATTCCCCGTCGTTGAACTTAATTTTCGATCAATTACTATCCGACAACCAAAAGAGAAATTGGATTGCCAATGAATGTACCGGTTTTACAAACCATAATCTAGGCGCCACGCAAATTATCTTAAACAAAGTTTTCAACAGGTAATAACTTTTCGGGGTTGATATCGCCGGTCAGGAAATGATATCCTTCAAACAACTTACATTCAGTTCATTTCCTGAAAAATACAAACTCCTCGTTCGAATCTTGATTAATATTTTTGTAAACTTTTTGTAATACCAAAAACACAAACACGCTGATTAACTGAATACTAACATTGCGAAGTTGATAACTTCTGTAATTTTTTACAAAAATCGTATTCATTTTTTTAAACTTCCGTCTTATATTGCATACAGCAAAAACAACACGGTGTGAATGTAAACTTCTTCACGCTAACAACCGATTATCTATTATTAAAGCTCAAATTTTTTTGATTATGACATTTAAAAACGTGGCAGTCGAGCCCCAAACTGAAAAAAAAACGTACTCCCAGGACGAAGCCTACGAAGCCTCGCTGATCTATTTTAAGGGAGATGACCTCGCTGCAAGAGTCTGGGTAAATAAGTATGCTTTGAAAGACTCCTTCGGATATCTGTACGAAAACACTCCGGACGATATGCACAGAAGACTCGCTTCAGAAATCGCAAGAATCGAAAAGAATTACGAAAATCCGATGTCGGAAGATGAGATTTTTGCATTGCTGAAAGATTTTAAATACATCGTTCCACAGGGGGGACCGATGACTGGAATTGGAAACGATTATCAAATCGCGTCACTATCGAACTGCTTCGTTATTGGAAACGAAGGTCATTCCGATTCGTATGGTGGTATCATGAAGGTTGACCAGGAGCAGGTTCAACTGATGAAACGTCGTGGTGGTGTTGGTCACGATCTTTCACACATTCGCCCCAAAGGATCTCCGGTTAAAAACTCGGCTTTAACTTCAACCGGTATCGTTCCGTTCATGGAACGCTATTCAAACTCGACCCGCGAAGTAGCACAGGATGGTCGCCGTGGCGCACTCATGCTTTCAGTTTCCATTAAACATCCTGATGCCGAATCGTTCATCGATGCCAAACTGGAACAGGGAAAAGTTACAGGCGCTAACGTTTCGGTTAAAATACACGACGATTTTATGCAGTCGGTTGAAGCTGGTGAAAAATATATGACTCAATATCCAACTGACGCCAAGATTCCGAAATACACCAAAGAAATTGATGCCGACGGCCTTTGGAAAAAGATTGTTCACAATGCATGGAAATCAGCCGAGCCAGGAATTCTTTTTTGGGATACCATCATCAGGGAATCTGTGCCTGACTGTTATGCCGACTTGGGATACAAAACGGTTTCGACGAATCCATGCGGCGAAATTCCTCTTTGTCCTTATGATAGCTGTCGTTTGATCGCCGTAAATTTATATTCATACGTTGAAAATCCGTTTACACCACAAGCTCGCTTTAATTTTGATTTGTTCAAGAAACATGTTCAGGTGGCTCAGCGCATGATGGACGACATTATTGACCTCGAACTGGAGAAAATCAACGGAATTATTGGCAAAATCGATTCCGATCCTGAAGATCAGGAAATCAAAAATATCGAACGGTCGATGTGGCTGAAAATCCAGACCAAAGCCAAAGAAGGCCGTCGTACCGGAGTTGGTATTACTGCTGAAGGTGATATGCTAGCCGCTCTTGGCTTGCGTTACGGAAGCGACGATGCCACTGATTTCAGCGAAGAAATCCACAAAACAGTTGCATTGGAAGCCTATCGTTCATCCGTGATGATGGCCAAAGAACGTGGAGCCTTTAAAATTTACAGTGCCGATCGCGAAAAAAATAATCCGATGATTAAACGGTTGCGCGCCGCCGACGAGCAATTGTATCAGGATATGGTAAAATATGGCCGCCGGAATATTGCATTGCTAACTATTGCTCCTACCGGAACTACCAGCTTGATGACGCAAACCACTTCAGGAATTGAACCTGTATTTATGCCAGTTTACAAACGTCGCCGGAAAGTAAATCCGAATGATAAAAATGTAAAGGTTGATTTTGTTGACGAAGTTGGTGATTCGTGGGAAGAATACGTGGTTTTCCACCACAAATTCAAAGATTGGATGACAATCAACGGATTTGAACTGAAGAAGAATTATCCGGAAGCTGATTTGGATGCAATGATTGCTAAATCGCCTTATTACAAAGCCACATCAAACGATGTGGATTGGATGAACAAGGTTCGGATGCAAGGGAAAATTCAGAAATGGGTCGACCATTCCATCAGCGTAACCATTAACTTACCTGCTGATGCTGATGAAGAACTGGTTGGAAGATTATACTTCGAAGCCTGGAAGAGCGGTTGCAAGGGAGTAACTGTTTATCGCGACGGATCACGTTCAGGAGTGCTGATCTCGAATAAAAAGGAAGAGGAAGTTGAAGAAAAGTCTGACAGCATTTTTCCAACTAAACGTCCGATTGAACTGGAAGCCGACGTAGTTCGTTTCCAGAATTCGAAAGACAAATGGGTGGCTTTCATTGGAACCATCGACGGACGTCCGTACGAGATTTTCACAGGGCTTTCTGACGATGAGGATGGAATTCTGTTGCCACGTTCTGTTGTCAACGGGAAAATCATTAAAAACGTAAATCCTGACGGAACCAAACGCTACGATTTTCAATACACCAATAAACAAGGATACCGTACTACCATAGAAGGACTGTCGTACAAATTCAACCCTGTATTCTGGAACTATGCCAAATTAATTTCAGGAGTTTTGCGCCACGGAATGCCAATCCACAAAGTTGTCAACACGGTTACCAGCCTGCAATTCGACAACGACACCATCAATAGCTGGAAAGCCGGAGTTGCCCGCGCACTGAAAAAATATGTTCCGGACGGAACTGTTGCCGAAGGTGCCATTTGCGGCGAATGCGGATCGAAAAACGTAACTTACCAGGAAGGTTGTTTGATTTGTCCTGACTGCGGAACATCCAAATGCGGCTAGACTGAAAGCTCTTTGAGATTTAGGCGCAAAGAAAATTTGTGTCAGTATGCAAATTGGTTAATTAGATGTAAAAACCATATTCTGGAGGTTGTCTTTCAAAGGCAACCTCTTTTCTTTAGAATCTAAAGTGTCTGGTTTTACTAATTAGGCTGCTTTAAACGATTCGAGTAATTGGGTTTTCTTAGAATACAAAACGTTCTTAGGTTACAGTATCCAGAGTGTTCGGGAAGGAAAGCTGTTCTTTTCAGAAAGTATATTGGGAATCTTCCGCCCTGTGTGTTCAAGTGTTATCTATGTTTTGAAATACAATACATTGAAAATGAAACAAAACAAAAAAATAATCGAACCTGACCAAACAGCAGTAAGAACAGCTTTATGGAGAGCTTTACACATCCAGATTGATGATAAACCATACATAATTGAAGATGAAAT
This sequence comes from Prolixibacteraceae bacterium, assembly GCA_028683385.1. Classification (GTDB taxonomy): domain Bacteria; phylum Bacteroidota; class Bacteroidia; order Bacteroidales; family Prolixibacteraceae; genus Aquipluma. The sequence continues at coordinate 420,404 of JAQUIJ010000001.1, forward strand.
AGGTTTAAAATTGATAGCACCAAATGACGATTGGCAGAAACGTCCGGATATGAAATTTACGAAACGACTTCGGGCATCTATTGTTGCCCGCGCCCGTTTTATTGAGGATTTAATTATCGAGCAATGTAAAAAAGGAATTAGTCAATACGTCATTCTTGGTGCAGGCCTTGACACGTTTGCTCAGCGTAATCCAGATATTGCCACAAAACTTCAGATATTTGAAATTGACCAACCCGGAATGCTGGAGTGGAAAAGACGACGATTAATTGAAATCGGTTTTGGCATTCCTGACTATCTACATTTTGTATCTGTTAATTTTGAAACTTCTTCCTGGTGGAAACGATTACTAAAAGCTGGATTTGACTCTAGCATCCCTGCGGTTGTTGTATGCACGGGAGTTAGTTTATACCTGACAAAAGACGCAATTTCAGATACACTAAAACAAATTGGAACAATGGCATCGGGCTCAATATTGGCTATGACATTTTATTTGCCAATTGAATTAATTGATGAAGAAGATAAGCCAATGCAAGAAATTGCAGAGAAAGGTGCAAGTGCATCAGGAACCCCATTTGTAAGTTTCTTTGCTCCAAATGAAGTATTGGTATTAGCAAATGAAGCAGGGTTTAAAGAAGCAAAAACAATATCAACAAAAGAGATGTTGAACTATTATTTTGCAAACAGAACCGACAATTTATTGCCTGCAAGCGGAGAGGTATTCCTGCTGGCAAAAACGTAAACGGTAAAATTAACTAATGGTCGTAAAAATGCCAGACAAAGTTGGTAAATGCAATGCTGCGTTTGGCAAATTGTATGCACATTTCAGAATATTCCGATTGAGATTTACTGATCAGTTTCATAAAAACCAAATAACCCGTTGGAATTAAGTGAGAATGATTTTTAATTACTAAAAGTGCTAAACATGACAACAAATTTCAGCAAAACATTTTTCGCGCCAGAACTTTATATAAATAATGGGGTAAAAGACATTTCATTCTATAAAAATGCTTTTGGAGCAACAGAGAATTTATGTTTAACGAACGATGATGGCACTATTCACGTTGCAGAACTTTGTATTGACGGGGCTATATTTCATCTTCATGAAATAACATCTGTCAATTTCTTTTCTCCCGACAAAAACAATGGTTGCACCTGCTGCATTGGTTTATTTGTACCTGATGTCCATTCAGTAATGAAAAAAGCCATACTTGCTGGTGCCGTTGAAATAAGCCCAGTTGTTGATTATGAATACGGGTACAGACAAGGCACCATTAAAGATCCTTTTGGCCACTATTGGCAAATACAAAAGAAATTATGCTAATACCTGATCAAAAACCACTTAAAAAATCAAACTAACAAATAAAGTTTCTTTAGTATATTGGAATCGATAACCATTGAACAAAAACTAACAAATCGAATAATTTTTTAAAACCTTAAACAATGAAAATCTTGAATTTAGCTTTTACACTTTTCGCTGTATTACTTCTGTCCGCATCTGCTTCCGCTCAGGACTGGGCCAATACTTCACGTTTTAAAGATGCCAATGCAAAACTGGCATCGCCTTCATCTGATGAAAATCGGGTTGTTTTTATGGGTAACTCCATCACCGAAGGATGGATTAACACAGATCCTGACTTTTTTGCCGGAAAATCCTATGTAAATCGCGGCATTAGCGGACAAACCACACCGCAAATGCTGGTTCGGTTCCGACCCGATGTGATTAATTTGAAGCCGACAGTTGTTGTAATTTTGGCAGGAACCAACGATATTGCAGGCAATACAGGTCCTTCAACTCTCGAAATGATCATGGATAACCTTATTTCGATGGCAGAATTAGCCAAAGCCAACCAAATAAAAGTGGTATTAAGTTCGGTTTTACCTGCTTTCGATTATCCATGGAAACCGGGCATGGAACCTGCTCCAAAGATCGTCAAACTCAATGAAATGATAAAAACCTATGCTGAACAGAACAACATCGTTTACCTTGATTATTTTTCATCAACAGTTGACGATCGCAACGGCCTGAAAAAAGAATTGTCTGGAGATGGAGTTCATCCTAACATGGCTGGATATAAAATAATGGAACCCCTCGTTGAAGCGGCAATTAAGAAAGCTCTCAGTAAGAAATAGATTGGATAGGAAATATTTGCACAAGTAATATTCTTACGAGGCTGTCTCGAATGAGTTCAGCCTCTTTTGTTATAATTACACCAATCATTCAGCAGTTACATGGATAATAGTTTTACCAAACTAATCTTTTAAAAAGGATATAAATTCATCAACCATTCGCTGATAAAAACGTTAGTTAGCGTATGATTATACATAGAGATCAGAATTGAGAGAGTACTATTTAATATCCAAATCTATGACAGACTCCACTTTCAAATATGAACTTTTCTTTGAATTATCGCCGGATTTACTTTGCATTGCCGGATACGATGGATATTTTAAAAAAGTAAACGCGGCGGTTTCAAAATTACTGGGCTATACGATGGAGGAATTGTATGCAAGGCCAATTAATGATTTTGTACATTGTGCCGACAAGCGCTCTACACAACAAGCTCGTCTCGAATTGGCGAAATCAAAACCCCTTTTCAATTTTGAAAACAGATACGTAAAAAAGAGTGGCGAAATTATTTGGCTATCGTGGACCTCATTACCGGTTGAAAGTGACCAGTTAGTTTTTGCCATCGCCAAAGATATTACGCACACCAAACGACTGGAGGCTGACAGAAGCGCATTACTTACCAATCTGACAAATACGAATGAAGACCTGAAGCAACTAACATATACTACATCACATGATTTGCGATCGCCTGTCAACAATTTACTGGCAGTGCTCGACCTGCTAGACATTTCGAAAATAAAGGATGAAGAAGCAAGAGAATTGATAACGATTATAAAATTATCAGGAGAGTACTTAAAAGAGACACTCGATAATTATGTTGACGCCTTAAGTGAGAAACACCAGGACCTGGCAAGTATTGAGGAAGTTGATCTGAATAAAAGCCTGAATAATGTTCTTAAATCCATTAATTCCCTGATTGAATCTTCAAAAGCGACCATTCACGTTGACTTTTCGAAGTTAGATAAAATCAAATTTAACAAGGCTTTCATGGACAGCGTATTTTTAAATCTGCTTACTAATTCAATAAAATATGCAAGACCCGACCTTTTCCCGGTTATTTCCATCCAATCGGAAAAAGTAAATGGAAGAAATCAATTGACCTTTTCTGATAATGGACTAGGTTTTGATATGGATAAAGTGAAAGACAAGATTTTTGGATTGCATCAGAAATTTCACAATTTTAAAGACAGCAAAGGCATTGGTCTTTATTTAGTTCACAACCACATTACGAGTTTAGCAGGCAAAATTAGCGTAGAAAGCAAAGTCAACGAAGGAACAAAGTTTATTATGTCGTTCAAAGAATGATCGCCAGGTCATTCCAATGCAAATTCAATTTTGCTATAAAAAATCTACATTCTCGTCTTACTTTTCGCTCAATTCTGCTATCTTGTTTAGGCACCATTGATTAATTGGCTGTCATAAAAACAACGAATTATGATTTCAGAAAGCAGTCTTGAAAAGCTGAAAATATTGGCAGGAGCAGCCAAATACGACGTTTCGTGCGCATCGAGCGGAACCAAAAGGAGCAACACCAATGGAGGAATTGGAAATGCTACTGCATGGGGAATTTGCCACAGTTTTGCTGAGGATGGGCGCTGTATTTCGCTCCTGAAAATCATGCTCAGCAATTACTGCATTTACGATTGCGCCTATTGCTACAATCGAAAAAGCAACGACATTCCGCGCACTTCATTTACTCCTGACGAAATTGCCAACCTGACCATCGAATTTTACCGGCGGAATTACATCGAAGGGCTTTTCCTCAGTTCAGGAGTTTTGCGAAACCCGGATCACACCATGGAACAGATGGTTTCGGTGGTGAAAAAACTGAGAATAGAACACCGCTACAATGGTTATATCCACATGAAAACCATTCCAGGCGCAAGTCAGCAATTGGTTACTGAAGCCGGGCGTTGGGCTGACCGGTTGAGCGTGAATATTGAAATTCCGACCGAGAACAACCTGAAAATATTGGCTCCTGATAAGGATTTCAAAAGCGTTTTGGAACCGATGAAAATGATTTCGACAGGTATTCTGGAGTCGAAGGAGGAGCGAAAAAAATACCGAAACGCTCCATTGTTTAGTCCTTCGGGACAAAGCACGCAACTGATCATCGGGGCTACCAACGACACCGATCACACGATCCTAAAACTTTCATCGGCGCTTTATACCCGAAGAGATTTGAAACGTGTTTATTATTCAGGCTACATCCCCGTGAATAGCTACGACACAAGGCTTCCAGCTTTAATTACTCCCCCACTCCGCCGCGAACACCGCTTGTACCAGGCCGATTGGCTGATGCGATTCTACGGATTCCGAAGCGATGAGATTGTAAGCACCGAAAGTCCTAACCTCGATTTGGAACTCGACCCAAAAGTAACCTGGGCATTGCGCAACCCGCATCTGTTCCCGGTTGATGTCAACACCGCAGATCCACTGATGCTACTACGGATTCCGGGAATTGGAACCAAATCGGTTCAGTTGATTTTGATGGCTCGAAAACACAACCGGTTAAACTCATCGCACCTGAAAAAAATGGGTGTGGTCATGAAACGTGCCCAGTTTTTCATCACCTGCAACGAGCTACGGTCACAAAACGTTCAGGATTTGAAACCAGAAATAGTTCGTCAACTTTTGCTCGACAAAAAATCGTTGGGAAGTGATGCTTCCGTTCAGTTGAAATTGTTTTACCCGATGATGCCAGCTTTGAAATAGTCTCAGTATTCAGTCACAGTTCACAGCAACTTCAATGTTTCAGTCCTTCAGTAATTCAGTCCGTAAAAGATGAACGTCTTCTCTTTCGATAATACTTTCGAAGGCCTGCTGACTTTGGTTTTTGAATGCTACAGCCGAAAACTGTTCCCCGATGAAATCCTTTCAGGAGAAGGAAGCCAAAGCATTTTGTTTGGATCGACCACCGATATTGTGACCGATGACCGCAAAGCGGAACGGGTTTGGAATGGCATTGTTTCCCGCTCATCGGAAGACAATGCGCACCGCATTTACCGCGTGTTTCTAGCCGGATTGCCCGATACTCCTTTATTGTTGGTGAAATACATTCGTGTGATTATTGATTCGACCAAAAATGAAGAAACTAATTTTTCGTTGCCTGTTGTGGTTGAAGTAAACAAACTTCACCAGAAAGTTTGCCGCGAAGCACAACGCATTCACATGTTTACACGGTTCCAGAAAACGGTTGAAGGTAGCTATTACGCTTCGTATGCTCCTATGTACGATGTTCTTCCGCTGTGTATTCCACATTTCCGCGACCGGTTTGCCGACCAGCCCTGGATTATTTACGACCTGAAACGCAATTACGGATTTCTGTACGACCTGAAAACGGTTTCGAGAGTAGTTTTTGACGACCTGAAAGTGAACTCGCAAAACGGACAGTTGCACGCTTCTCTTCAGTCCGAAGATGAAAAGCTATTTCAGCGGTTGTGGAAGCAGTATTTCAAGAGCATTTGCATCGAAGAACGAAGAAACGACAAAGTCCACCGCCAATTTCTACCCAAACGATTCTGGAAATACCTTCCGGAGAAAGGAGTCCTCTAAAAGTCAAGCGATCCCTGCCTTGCCAGCAGGCGGGCAAACTCTAATTTTAAGTCTGGAAATGACAAACTTGATTTTGTATTTACATGTTTCGTCAAAATCCCTTCAAGGATTTCGCTGGTCATATCCGGAAACTTGATCTCCAAAGCAGACGAATTTTGAACCCATTCGGTCAATTCAGGAACACTTTTCGAGAAACTATTCAGAACTTTTATCCCCATCGATTTCAGGAAAGCGGCGTTGCAATATTGCTCGTATTGCTTTTTCATGGGGATGACGCATAGCTTTTTACCCATAAAAATCGCTTCGGCCGGGCCTTCAAACCCTGCCGTGCACATTAATCCGGTGCAGCTCAGAAAACTTTTGGTGAACTCATCGAGCGAAACTGGCTGGAAATGAACATTTCCAACGGTATATTGGTTTTTTGAATGTTTGGAAAAAACCTGCCATTCGATATCCGGAATGCTGGATAAAACATCCTGAATTTGCTGATCGCTGTAGGCGGGCAAATAAACCGTGTAATGTGGTTCAGTTGTCGATCGGGCATTACGGATGTCGTGACGAATGACAGGTGGGAAAATATGTGGAGAGAATGGTTTAAAATTGAATCCATATTTATAGTTTGCCGGAGCATAATGCTTCAAGATTAATTTTCCAACCCATTCCTTAAATTCGGGTTTGGGCGCTGAAGGGTGCAATACCGCATTCTGATGACTCAACCCGATACACTCTTTATTGCGGAGGCGACATGCCCAGGCCGAAACAGGTTCAAAATCGCTAATTACCAAATCGTATTTTTCAACACGAAGACTGCGAATGTCCTTAAGAAACTGAACAATTGGCATTTTTTTAGCTGTTTCCCAAAGATCGACACCACCTGTTTTGCCAATGATAAAACTCAATCCTGAAAACTGATAATCAATCTGAAACGGAACCTTCAAATCTGCTTGTGTTCCGCTGACCAGGACATCGGTGTCGGCCATTGCTTTCAGAATAGGCACAATTTCGGTAGCCCGGGCAAGATGTCCGTTTCCTGTTCCCTGTATAGCGTATAAGATTTTCATGGTGAATATTTTATTTATTAAAATCTTCCGAACTCACCCCTTCGCATCTTCGATGCTCTTCCCCTCTCTTCTTGAAGAGAGGGGGGAGACCCAATTTATTGGGCTTGGGGTGAGTTTGAAATAAAACTCCTCTTTATTAATTCAATTACAATATTGCTTCAAAAGAATGCTGCAACAGCCAATTCTTCTACAATCGACTTATACAGTTGCTTTTTGTCCGGAATGAAAAGTTCATCGCTGGGAGATTCAGCATCTTCTTCTTCCTCTTCCGAATAAAAATAATTCAAACTCCACTCACCTTCAACGCACTCAGCGGCAGAAAAATGTTCGACCCAGTCGCCGCAATTGATGTACCGAACCGAACCTTTTTCGGTGTCGATGCACTTGTCAACCGGAATATGTGTGTGACCACAAATTACCAAATCGACACTTTTGCTGATAGCCGCATTGGCAATGGCTTTCTCGAAATTAGTCAACACCGAGCTCCGCTTTGCAATCCGATCCTTCATCGATTTGTAGAGGATCATTTCCTTTCCGCCAAACAACTTCAGGAAGACATTGATGAATTTGTTAAAAACGGTAAGAAACCCGTAAGCAGCAGCACCCAATTTGGCCAGCCAGGGCGAATGATGAATGATGTGATCGAAAACATCGCCATGAAAGATCCAGGTTTTCTGTCCGTTAACATCCAATTCGAGTTGATTGACAATGCTAAAATTCTCCAATTTAGTATTGTTGAACTTGCGGAAAACATCGTCGTGATTACCTGTGATGTAAACGACCCGAACTCCTTTTTCAACCATTTTTAACAGTTGGCGAATCACCTTCATGTGTGGCTTTGGAAAATAACTCCGGCTAAAGCGCCAGGAGTCGATAATATCGCCATTCAAGACCAACGTTTTAGGCTGAATTGATTTTAAATACTTTAAAAGGGGTTTTGCTTTGCTGGCATGAGTTGCCAAATGGAAATCGGAAATAACTGAAATATCTATTTTTCGAATAGCTTCCTGCATATAGCACTGGAATTAATAACTGCATGCAAGTAGTAACTATTTTATTACAAAATGATTAACCGGCAATCAATCTTTGGTTAAAACAATTGAGATGACTAAATAAACGAGGCTGTCCTAAATCAGGGCAGCCTCATATTCTTTATAATCGATATCTCTGTATTATTTAGTAACCTTCAGTATCCCAGAACAGTCGGGTCATGGCACTATCGCCACCAATTTTGGCTGCTGCTGCTTCGTAATTAGCGCCATTTAAAGTTTGTTCCGAAACTGGATACAACAAACGCACCGGAACTTTGGTAATACCTTGAAGTGGAACTGGCACTGGCTGAAGTCTTGGATAATCTAATCTTCTCCACGAATTCCATGCGGTAAAGCCTCTTAAGTAGTATGCCAGCCAAGCCTGGTTCCCAATTTTCTGCTTCCAGTTACCCGCTACGGTAGAATACACAACCGAAGGTTGGGCCATATAAGCATCAGCCTGAGTATTAGTTCCGCCCCAATAAAGGATCGAAGCTCTGATTGCATTATTGTAATGTGTTTCAGCCGTTCCACCTACGTTAAAACCTCTTTCTACAGCCTCGGCTAACAGGAATTCTGTTTCAACATAATCCATAATAATCCACTCCCGGTTCGGTGCTAAATTTATAGGGTTAACATGCGAAGATGTGGTATATCCGTTTGTTTGTCCGTAGTTTCCACCTTTGTACACATCGCCCAATTTTGTTGCATAGAACGGTAAACGAGGATCTGCAACTGTTACCGTCAAAATATCACTAGCAGGAGTAGTAGGCTGCATTGCATCAATCAATCTGGAGGTTACCACATAGTCGTCACGACCAGAGGCTACAAATTCGATATATGCCTGATTCTGATTTGGAGGAGAAGCCGAATAGTTCATTGCTGTTTTTTCCCCTGCAGCAAAAACATTGGGTGCCGCTGCTTCAATAATGGTTTTTGCATAAGCCTGATCTTTATCGGCAAGCATAATTCCCATCCGGAGTTTTAAAGCGTTGGCAAATTTAATCCACATAACAGTTCCTGCCGCTGTTGATGGGTTAATATTGTCATACCCAACAGGCATACCACCAACAGTTGGTGTCATTTTAGCGATTGCAGCGTTTAACCGAGTTATCAGATCCTTATAAATAGTCAACCCGTCGTCGTAAACAGGAGTGGGATATTTGTTCGCATCCAAAGCCTGAGAATAAGGAATGTCACCAAATATTTCGACCAGATTACTCCATGCCAATACGGACATGATTTCGACAATGGCTAATTGATTATCGCGTTGTGCCTGCGAAATACCCGCAAGAGGTTCAGTTTCCAATACTCGCGCAGCTTCTTTGTAGTTCATAAGTACAAGCCTGTATTGCACATTGTTATAGAATTGCGGGACACCACGGGTAACCATATCATAACGGCTTTCATCGGCATAAGTGGTATTTGCTAAATGTTGCATCCAGGTGTTCGTATTATTTACGTTAACGCTCGTAGTCGACATGTTATTTATTAATTGCCGGGTTGCTCCATTGTACAACGATACTCCTGAAACCACCGCGAAGTCTTTTACATTTTTATTTAGGTCTTCCAGTTTGCTGCAAGCAGAAAACAATATGAAGACTGAAATAATCGTCAATATCTTTTTCATCGTTTTTCTAATTAAAAGTTAAGCTTTACACTGAAACTAAAATCACGGGTAGTAGGGAGTGATCCGGTAGAATAACCTTGAATGTTTCCGGCAGACATACCTGATTCAGGATCGGCATAGGGCAAATTTTTGTGTATGATCCAAAGGTTTGACCCGACTGCACTTAAGGTAACCTTCTTAATAAAGGTTTTCTGTAGTAATTCAGAAGGAAGGTCATAAGAAATCGAAACTTCTCTTAGCTTAACATAGCTGGCATCGTAAATAAAAGCCGATTTAGGTAAAACACCTGTTCCAAAACCATCAGCGTTCGAAGCATCAACACGGGTTTTGTTTGGGGTACTTACACCATTTACAACATTTACTCCTTCGATGATATAGCCTCCACTGTTTGCCCCATAATTTCCGGGAGTTCCAACTATCGGGTCCCTTACAGGATTACCCAGATCGTTTGTAAAGGCAGTCTCAGGATACAAACCGCTGCTCAGTCCATAATACATATCCAGCGACCAGATATCACCACCCTTTTGCATATCAATCAGGAAACTAAATGCCAGATTTTTATATGAAAATGAATTATAAATACCACCAATCCAATCGGGAGTATAGTTTCCGATACTGACAGCTGAACTGGATGATGGAACTGGAGCTCCGGTAAGCGGATTAATAATCTTTTTACCATTCGCGTCATAGGTATAATCGGTACCTTTAATTACTCCATAAGGCTTACCAACTTCAGCATTAATAGTTACCCCTCCCTGCATATTTCCTGAATTCAACCTAAGGTTTGTAATTCCGGGATATAATGAAACAACTTCATTCCTGTTCTTTGACCAGTTTACAGTAACATCCCATCTGAAGTCGCCAAATTTAACCGGATTGAGATTTAAAGCAAGCTCAACGCCCTTGTTTTGAATTTCACCTGCATTTACCAACATATTTTGGAATCCGGTAGTTTGTGTAATGGTTACCGGAATGATTTGATCCAATGAATTGGTTTGATACACAGCTAAGTCTAACCCAATGCGATTTTTAAGGAATGACAATTCGAGACCTCCTTCTAAACTATTGGTTCGCTCATTTTTAAGGTTCGGATTTTTTTTCGTTGCCGGGAGTTGATTATTCGCGCCACCAAATGGAGTGTTTGCCTGATAAACATCGAAAAGCATATCGAAGCCTGCCAGATTACCAACCTGGGCATAGTTTAACCGCAGTTTTCCCAACGACAGCCAATCTTGCTTAAGAACATTGGAAAACAAAAATGCCCCTGTAACAGATGGATACCAGTACTTATTATTTTCAGCTGGTAAGGTCGAAGCATAATCGCGACGGACAGTTCCGTCCAAAAATAAAAAGTCCTTATAGCCTAACGAAACGCTGGCGTAGTGGCTTCGCACACCAACTATCTGGTTAACTTCAATTGGAACCGATATTGGATTAACGCTGTTTTGCAATGAATACACATTAGGGATAGACAAACCACCAATTGTACCATTCGAGAAATACGTGTTCCTTGTTCTCCGTTCGTTATATCCTAATACCCCATTAATATTAAACGATTCACTCAGCTTTTTCCTGAAGTTCAACATGAGGTCGTAGTTATACTCGCTGAAGGTATTATCCCTGCGTATATATCCAGATTGAACTTTTTCCGGAACATTAAGGATACCAAAACGCATCGCAACGCTACCTACAGCCCTTCTTTCTTCCTGCAATTCGTTGTACGAATCAGCTGAAACACGGCCAAAAGCATCTAACCAACTTGTAATTTTATAATTTACAGAGGCATTACCAATAAAACGGGTGCGTTCATCAGTTTCATAGTTTTGGTAGGCATCCCAGTATGGGTTATTTGAAAATATTGGATAGTTTAACGCTGAGTTATAGTTCCAGGTTAAATTTCGATGAGTAAGCTCATAGGCTTGCTTCAATTCCTTGAAATCAAGCTGTGTTTGTTGCCATTGACGGAAATTCGTCGCGATATTGCCATTATAGCCGGTCGCATTGCGACCTTTGCCTTTTTGTTTGATGTAATTTGCAGATCCCGTGACCGTCATTTTTTTTGTGACATTCCAGGTACCATTCAACGTAAAATTATCCTTCATTAAAGAACTGTTCGGGAGTAACCCTTCTGAATTGTAATTAGTATAAGACAACCTTAGCGTACTAAATTCGGTCGATTTATCAATTGCAATCGTATTAGCCATGGTTGTTGGCGTTTCGAAAAAAGTAATAGGCCCATTTTTCGAAAATTCATAAGGTTTTGATTGCTTATACCAAGGCGATTCGGGATCGACAGAATACCATCCCCAGATTGGTTGCCCATCGAATTTCGGTCCATACGAAGCGTCTTCTGTAGTTACAGTCCAACGAACTAAAGGGTCATTAACAGGATCAGCAGTTGTATAACTTCCTGAGGAAGTCCGGTACTCAAATGCTGGTGGATCTCCATATCCGTAACCTGAACCATATTGATCCTGATATTTTACCCATGTTGATTTATCAATAGAACTAATAGTAAAACTAGAGTTTAAAGAAACCCCAATTTCCTCTTTCTGTCCGGCTTTTGCTAATTTTCCTTTTTTCGTAGTGATCATGATAACACCACCCGATGCGCGTGATCCATACAGAGCTGTTGCAGCCGCTCCTTTTAATATGTTAATCGATTCGATATTTTCAGGGTCAATATCACTGGCCGCATTCCCGTAATCATATCCAGCTCCAGTGGTCGCCTGGCTTGAAGTTTCACCTATTGGAGTATATTTTCCAATGTTGTTATTGATAGGAACGCCATCAACTACATAAAGCGCCTGATTACTGCCTTGTATCGATTTACTTCCTCGTACAATTACGTTGGTCGATCCTCCCATGTTTTGGTTTCTCTGAATAACCACACCTGAGACTTTCCCTGAAAGTGAATTAACAAAGTTCGAGTTTTTCACGCCATTAACCAGATCACCCTTGACTTCCTGGGTAGCGTAACCCAACGATTTTTTCTCCCGGGTAATGCCAAGAGCTGTAACAACCACTTCGTCAACACCGATGACTTCGGGCATTAACGTTACATCAATTTTGCTTCCTGAAGTTATGGTAACTTCCGTGCTTTTCATTCCAACGAATGAGAAAATCAATGTTTTGGCCGATGTTGGAATGGTAAGGGAATAAAGGCCATTCACATCAGTAATCGTTCCCATCGTAGTTCCTTTTACCGTAACCGAAACTCCCGGGATTGGTGATCCGTCTTCCGATGAAGTCACTGTTCCGGTAAGTACCCTTGATTGAGCTACCCCACTGAAAATGCTCAAGGCAAGAATAAATACAAGTAAAAATCCTGTTTTCATAGACTAAAATTTAGAGTTAAGTAAAATAGCGCACCGGAGCTCGGGAAGATTACCGATGCGATTAAATTTGTTACTTTCTTGTATTAAGGGAGAATTGACGGTCAACGACTTCAAAAGTCAAGTGAACGCCAGAATTTTGAATGGTTTTTGAATCCCCCTTTTCTTCCGGCATCCAAATACTATTCTGCTTCATGAAAGCCGGCCACACCAAACATATTTATTTAATCAGGGCAATTAGATTTTTATCAATATTGGGATTATTCCGAAGGGCAAATGATTGAAATAAAGGGAATAAGTAATTTCAAACTATAAACTTTGTAGTTGGCAATGGATTTCGTGTTGATGAGCCTTTACAACTCTACGTTGAATGTGAAATACACTAAAATTCATATAAATACACTATTTATTCCAAATTTTTAGGCATGCTCTATCGGCCAATTTCCCCAATCAATTTTCTCCAAATCGGCAAAAAAACATTCCTCAAACAAGATACGGATCAAGGTTAATTCAGCTATCTTGCGAGAGATTTGTCAGGCGTTAAATCTTTAAGTTGATTAAGAATGGGAAGCAGTTTCTTTGATCAAATAGCCCATGAATTTGAACGGCCATTTCAGAATCCGGTGTTGGTTTTTTCCGTCATCTTATTTATCATACTGCTATCTCCCATCCTACTTCGAAAACTAAAAATCCCGGGCATTATCGGATTAATTATTTCAGGAGTATTTATCGGGCCTCATGGACTAAAAATACTTGAACAAGATTCAGCGGTAAAACTCTTTTCAACCATTGGCTTATTGTACATCATGTTTATTGCCGGATTGGAACTCGATTTGAAAGAATTTCAACGCAATAAAAATAAGAGTTTGGTCTTTGGATTCTTAACATTTACAATCCCTCTGGTTATTGGATTCCCAGTTTGCTATTACTTCCTCAATTACAGTTTTACGGCCAGCCTGCTTATTTCCAGCATGTTCTCAACCCATACCATGGTTTCGTACCCTATTGTGAGTAAATTCGGAATTTCAAAAAATGAAGCAGTAGCAATTACTGTTGGGGGAACAATTCTAACTGACACTGCCGTTCTGATACTTTTGGCCATCATTTTGAGTTCAAATAAGGGTGGATTAAGTTTATCCTTTTGGATACAATTAGTTGGGGCCCTTGCTGTATTTTCAGGAATCATGTTCTGGATAATTCCGAAGGTTACTGCATGGTTCTTCCAAAAGTTAGAAAGTGAAAAAACTTCACATTTTATTTTTGTACTTTCAGTAGTCTTCTTTGCTGCATTCCTTGCCGAAGTCGCAGGAATTGAGCCCATTATTGGAGCTTTTGTTGCCGGGCTGGCATTAAATAAACTCATACCCTATTCTTCTGTTTTAATGAATCGGATCGAATTTGTTGGTCAATCCATCTTTATTCCATTCTTTCTGATTAGTGTGGGAATGTTGGTTGACGTAAAGGTACTTATGAACGGACCAACTGCTGTAATCATAGCTGTTACTTTATCGATAGTAGCATTGATAGGGAAATGGCTGGCGGCAGCCTCAACCAGTAAAATATTCAGGTATTCGTCTGATCAGCGAAATCTTATTTTTGGATTGAGTAGCTCGCATGCAGCAGCTACTCTGGCCGTTATTATGGTTGGATTCAAAACTGGTATTATTGGCGAAAATGCATTAAATGGAACGATCTTGCTCATTCTTGTAACCTGCCTGATCGCAACCTTAATTACCGAAAATGCCTCACGTCGGATATTGACTTCAGAAAAAGATGAACCAGTCATTGAATATCCGGTTCAAAACAGCGAACATATTATGATTCCTATTGCAAATTTAAACAATATGGAAACATTGCTTGAGTTTGCTGTTTTCATGAAAAATAAAAAATCGATAAACCCCATTACGATATTGTCGGTCGTTCCAAACGACGAGGAAGCCGAAAAAAATCTGGTGAGGGCAAAAAAGAACTTGCAACCGCTAGTGAAAATGGCTTTGGCCAACGAAACCAAAGTAAAAATCACGGCAACTATCGATCACAACATTGCTGGTGGAATCATTAGAGCTTCGCGCGAAGAAATGACCGATACAATAATGATTGGTTGGCCTCGTAAAACCGGATTAATTGAGCGTTTTATCGAAACAAAAACAGCCTTGATTATTTCGAGAACAAGCAAAGCCATTTATATCTGTAATTTTGAGCATCCATTGGTTGGACACAACAAAATTGTTTTGGTATGCCCACCTCTTGGTGAGCTTGAGCCGGGATTTGAAATCTGGATACCTAAAGTCAATAATCTATCAAAAGAATTAAGTCTGAATGTACACTGCTACTGTAATTCAACGTCAAAAGAAGCAATTATTGAATTTTTTCACCGTCATAAGCAAAAAAGTGGATTTACTTTCTCCAATGAATTTGAATTAACTGATCTCAAAATGTTGAAGAACCGCATGAGTTCGGATGATTTGCTGATTTATGTGGCAGCGCGTAGAACATCTGTTTCGTACGATAATTGTATGGAAAATATCCAGGAAAAGCTGGAAAAGAATTTTCCAGACAATAGCAAAATTATTATTTACCCGCGAACACATCACATCGATAGCAAATTCAGCGAGTATGGCGATATTAATCCGGAATCGCTGAATCAAGGGCTCGAACGAGTTCAGAAAATTGGCAAAGACTTGGGAAACCTGCTAAAGAGAGATCACGGCAAGTCATAGCCTTTATTCATGCCTAAACTCCGCTAACAGAACCACTAAAATTTAGCATATTTAGTACTGCATTTTTGAAACTACGGCCAATGGGCAACTCTTTCCCTTGAACTTCTATAGTGTTGGCAGTAAACGCTTCAATTTTATTTACCGATATGATAAACGATTTATGAATACGGAGAAAGTTTTCGGAAGGTAGCTTCTCTTCCATTTGCGACATACTGGTTTTGGTAATGATCTTGCGTTTGTCGGTGTAAACCTGCACATATTCGCTCAACCCTTCAATGTACTTGATTTCAGAAAGATATACTTTGACAACCTTCTTATTTTCCTTGACATAAATAAACGCTTCGTCTACCGATTTATCGGCTGAGTTACCGGGAACAACCTGAATATCTTCCTGGTTCATCTGGTAATATTTATTCACCGATTTTAGAAAGCGTTCAAACGTAATTGGTTTGAGCAAATAATCGACCACGTCAAGTTCAAAACCTTCGAGTGCATATTCGCGATAGGCAGTTGTTATAATTACCTTGGGAGCATGTTTTAATGTCTTCAAAAATTCAATACCTGTAATCTGAGGCAACTGAATATCCATAAATATCAAGTCAACCTGTTTTTCGCGTAAAACATTTAAGGCTTTCATGGCATCGCTGCATTCTGCTACAACTTCAAAATTTTCCAGTTTTTGTGCATGTCCGCGAATGAGTTCCCTGGCCAGGGGTTCATCATCAACAATTAAGCATTTGGTTTTCATGTTTAGAAGTTTTCAGTGTTTCGGTTCTGTTTTCGATATATATAAAGACTTACTTATTCAGAAAATGTTACGTCGTTTCGCAAAATTTATCAGAAAAACTGAAAATCTATTTTGAATCACTTCCCGTTTTTCACATCGTTACCAACCAGCTCCTCCACAAAATAGGATGAATTCAATGGTTCGCCAGTAGCCTTTTCGACCAGTTTTTCCCAAGGCAGCAAATCACCATATCGGAACAAATTATCAATAAGGTATTTGCCAACAGCTTTGTTCTCCTGAATACTCAAGGTGTTTTTATTCAGAATTTTATCACCAACGGCATGTTTCAATTGAGCCGCAAAAACGTCGGCTACAACATAGTTTTGAACGTTGCACGACAAACTTGTGAAATACTTATTTGCGGCCCAAAAACAAGTTCCGCTTTCTGTGGGAAAATTAATCCCCAGAAATTTCAGGTTCAGGTCGTGCCAAAGTAAATCCAGGTCCTGATCGGGCGAGGCGTAAATTTCGCGCTCAAACTCGGCAAATACCATTTGTTTCCTAATTCTGAACAGTTGATCAACCTGCCGAAAATGCCGACAGATCAAAGCTATTTGATTCTTCGTTTTATCGTCGCAAGTAACTTCCTTGCTCAGCCACGAACTATCCAAAGCCATATTCGAGAAATAACTGGCAATTCCTTCAGCTATAAATGAACTGGGGCCTTTTAATAAATATGGAACATCATCATCAATATTTTTATAGTGCGTGGCATGCCCTCCCTCATGCAGAATTTTGGTTAATCCCTCGAAAGTATTAGTTATTCCACCAATAATCCGGATATCGGTTCTAAAATCGATGACGACAGTTACATCCATCTTGCCTTTCCGAAGTTCGCTTTTATCAATCACATCCTGAATTGGAAGTCCAATTCCTGAAAAGAAATCCGAAGCCCGCTTTACTGGATCTATTGGGGCAAGTAATGAATCGAGTTTTGAGATAAAGTTTTTGGGCAAGTAGCTTGTTCGACTGTCATTGTAATGCCATGGACGAAGTTGCCCGATTGATATACCAAAACGTTTGGCTAGTTTTTTATCTATTATCTTTTTAACTTCAAAGAACTGATCTCTGGTCCTCTGTTCGATTTCTGCAATCAGAGATTGAATCCTTTGAGGTGACTGATCTTTTCCCTCAAGAACCAGGTGGTAATAATCAGGAAAACCAAAAGAAGCCGCTACCTCGTTTCGGTCTTTTACCAATTTTATGATATCAGGAGCCATTGCCTTGCCAGTCTTTTGAAAAGACCTTGCGATGTCTTCCATTAATTGATTGCTGGTCGTACTTTTCTTAATCGAATCAATTTTTGCGGAACTATAAACTTTGCCATTGAGTTCCAGTTTTACGGTTGATGCCGCATGCGATAACTTTGTTTCACTTTCAAGTAGCTTTTGGTATTTGTCCGACTCGATTTGCGAGCTGGTGAAAGTATGATACAGATAAATTAGCTGTCTGGATAGCAATGTATCTGTTATTAAACCTGAGTTCTTCAATTTCTGCAGAAGATCAAAATCTTGCTCGTTAGTGAAAACATTTTTTGTGATGGTTGAAAAGTGATCCGGGCTAAATTTTTCCGGCAGACTTCTGTTCGATTTGCTGAAATCCAGTTCAAGATCAATCAGCTTCTTATAATCTGACTCATCACCCGAAACTGAAGCCTTCCAGTAAGCAAGTGAGCTTTCCTTGTAATAATTTCTTATTAAGCCAGTTTTACGGTCGAGATAATGGCGTAATATGGATTCAGCCTGCTTTTTCTGATTAAGGCAGCCCCCAACAACAACAATGACAACTAAAAGAAGAAGAATTTTACGCATTTGCTGCTAATCTTTGATTACAGTCTTTACTGATTTCCAAACGGATATGGAATTCATTCGCTTTTCGGTTGATTTCCAATACATGATCTTTTGGATAAATAAGTTTCAGACGCCTTTTAATATTTGACAAACCAACTCCTTCTACGATCTCGTCGCTTGTACTGGTTGCATTTGGAATGCTGTTTGAAGCCTCAAATTCAAACCGGCTGCCTTTTACCCTGATCAAAAGTTTAATCCATGGTGAACCCAGGTCATTACTGCATCCATGTTTGAAACAGTTTTCAACAAATGTATAAAGCATCATGGGCGGTATGAGGCATTCGGGATTGTCGATTTCCTTTTTAAACGAGATCGAAAGCCGATCTGAATAACGAAGTTGTTCAAGTTGAATATAATCGCTTATAAGTTTTATCTCCTTCTCCACCGAAATCTCTTCCGAATTGCATTCGTAAAGAACATAGTGGAACAAGTCTGATATTTTTGAAATAACCTCAGGAGTTTTATCGCTTTTCTGCAAGGCTAAAACATAAAGGTTGTTGAAAGTATTGAACAAGAAGTGAGGATTCAACTGAGCTTTCAATACCTGTAATTCAGAAACTAACTGTTTACGCTCCGATTCATTTGCCAATGCCTGACTATTTAACCAGTCTCTGTAATATTTGAACATCGCAAAAACAATGGTTGGTCCAATCATCCAAAACACATTTATGAAGAAAATGTCGACATTTATCCACTCATTTGGATAAAGGATTTCGGGAATAAACAGTGCGAAATAAACATATCGACTTACTATTGCACGTAACAAAGCTGCAATGCTCGTTGATAAAATCAATATAACAAAGAAATGCCAATACTTTTGCTTCAAAAGAAACCTTGGTACCACGAAGTAAATAACCCCATAAGTGAACAGCATGAAAAGAGGAAGGTGAACCAAAAAGTTGAGCAGGAAAAACTGATAAGGAAAATTTTGCTGGTAGCTGAAGATAAACGACCCCATCAGAACAAACAGAATCCAGAATAAAAAATGAATGACCGGACGACTGTTGAAAAATTGATATATCGATTTCATTAACATGTATAATAATTGAATTCTAAGGTTTCTCAAACAAGTTTAAAATTAAACTATCGAATTTCTGCGATATACATATAAGGGGAAAAGTCATCATGCATTTTGTTCCTATATCGACAATCAATTACTGAAATTCAGACTAAATTAATAAAAGGATAACGGAAAAAAGAAAACAGCTATTTATACCACAAAAGAACATACAAATGCAGCACAATAGGACACCAATGCAGTTTGGCCAGCGATTTGAGTTATTCGGCCAGAGTTATATTCATTTGGATATAATTCTACTTTAACAGATTCAATTCGGAGAATGATTTTTCAGCTTTTTAATGTGTTAAAGTAGAAATAAGTTGTCCCGCGGATGACCTGCCCTTTTTGTATATGAAAAAATTCCTCGAAAGTGAAATTCGAGGAATTTTAAAAATGACTACCCAACTATTTAATGAAAGTCAAAACAGCGATTCAATTTCCTGTCCAAATTGGCAATTACAATTCAGCAAGATGATCATTTTTAATCAGGGACGGGAAATAGCAGGCAATCAAACCGAGCAATTCATCTTCCGTTTTAGGATACTGCGAAATAATTCTTTGAGAATAAAAGTCGGCATTATCCATCATTTGATTTATCACAAACGAAGAAACCGTTTGATATTCTTTATTGATCCGTTTTACCCCAAAAACATGCCTATTGCAAACGTATTCTACTTCAAAGTTCTTGGAACGGACAATGAAATTCATACATTTTTTAGTTTTCTTAACGCCAATTAAGACAGGAGAATCGCTGTTTGCATAGCTCAACTCGTAAGTCTTAAGCGTTTCATCCCCAATTTTTAACATTTCATTCGAAGTACGAATACTATATTGACCAAGTTCTGTCAATGATTGACCGCTAATAAGCGTGGTTCCACTTTCCCTTGCCGTGGCAAACATATTGACCAGCAGCAAACACAATGCGAAAAATCCAATTCGTGTTTTCATGTTTTTTAGTTTTATTGTTCTTGTTTCTTTTAGCTGAAGTAAATTTATTTCAAAACATGAAGCCAAAAAGGATAAGTCAACAAACACAGGCTTTGCGATTAGGAAAGCAAAAAAACAGTATACCAACGCCATTCATGTCTCCAAATACTGTTTTCGTAAAAGTCCTATTTTAAACCGATTACCTGAAATAGTAAAGGCCTCCGTTTCCGAAGGCCTTATGGGTTTAAACTGATCCCCACCGAATGGGGAAAACTACTTTGAAAAACTAAACCGGGCAACTAGGCAACTCTCATTGCAAAGGCATTGGTCAGGATGTCAGGATACATTTCCCTGAAATTATCGAAACACCATTCTTTTAAATGACCAATTTCTGATTCACTCACCCAGTTAATACACTTTGCCAGTTCTTTCCGGAATAATTCGCGGCTAAAACTAACCTTTGGTAAAATAACTTTAGCGTACTCTAACATTGTTGTTGTTTTTTGTGTTTCTGTAATTGTTTCCTAAAAATAACGAATTTTCACCAGTCCTAAGTATGTCCAAAATCAGCATTAACAGAGTTTAACATCGTTTACATATATTTTTGTAAATAAGATCCTGAGATACAAGTCAATATCATTTAAAACTCACATTCTGTTTCAAAACATCTTTGATGACATAATTTTACAGCACAAAACAACAGCTTTCAGATTACGATTTCGTTGCAATGGTATTAATAAAACCTGAAACTTTTTGCTCGATTGTACTGTGTCCTTCGAGTGCTTTCACAAATGCTGAACCAATGATTGCACCACTGGCATATTGGCAGGCATTCCTGAATGTTTCGGCATTTGAAATCCCAAATCCAATCAACCTTGGATTTTTTAATGACATTGAATTTACACGTTCAAAATATTGTTTCTGAAAGTCGGACACACTGGTTTTGGCGCCGGTGGTTGAATTGCTCGAAACCATGTAAATAAACCCGGTTGATACCTCATCAATTTTGCGAAGTCGTTCGTCCGAAGTTTGAGGCGTGATCAGGAATATATTGTGCAGGTTATTGGCTTCAAAAACAGCTTTGAATTCTGTTTCATAAACATCCAATGGTAAATCGGGAATAATCAATCCATCGATTCCAATTTCATTGCATTTTTTGCAAAAGGCTTCCACTCCATATTGAAGCACTGGGTTAATGTACCCCATCAGGATAAGCGGAATTTCAACTGATTGGCGGATGTCTTTCAATTGGTCGAACAGTTTTCGAATGCTCATGCCATTTTGTAATGCAATCAGGCTGCTGTGCTGAATCACTGGGCCATCAGCCACCGGATCAGAAAAAGGCATCCCGATTTCAATCAGATCAACTCCATTCTTAACCAACTCCTGAATAACAGGAACTGTATCTTCCAGACTTGGATATCCGGCTGTAAAATATACCGAAAGCACCTGTTCCTTTTTCTCCTGAAATAGCTTATTTATTCTATTGTTCATTGTTAAATTTATTAGCTGCGTTTAAATCATGTGGACTAACTCAAAAAACCAAACATTCAATGTGCTGGTCGATGTTGTATCAAAAGTCAAAATTTCAAAAATTCAACTTTCAAATTGTAAGTTCTCCTTCATTTCACCCCTCCAAACCTCCCCTTAAGGGGCGGCTTTGAAGTCCCCTTCAGGGGACTTAGGGGATTTAACAGTGTCTGACTTTCAAATTGTAAGTTTTTGGAAAAACATAATCACGTTTGATACAGCCTCCTGCCATCTGAATGTTGAGATCCTGAAACAAGTTCAGGATGACGTCAGTTCCTGATTATTCATCGGGTGACTTAGAGTCGCCCGATGAATCTCCAATTCTTTTAATATCCAAAATGTTTCAAATAAGTTTCCATGTCTTTGTCGCCCCTTCCGGAGATATTAACCACGGTAACTTCTTCAGGTTTCATCTGAATCTTCTTTAATGCGGCCAATGCGTGTGCCGATTCCAGTGCCGGAATAATTCCTTCGAGTTGAGTCAGTTCAAGCGCAGCATCCAATACTTCGGCATCGGTTGCCCATAAGTATTCGGCACGTTTGGTCTTGAACAAATTAGCGTGCATCGGACCAATCCCGGGGTAATCCAACCCAGCCGAAATCGAGTATGGCTCAGTAATCTGGCCATCGCGGGTCTGCATCAGAATCGAACGTGAACTATGCAAAACTCCTGGCGAACCCAAAGTCAAAGTAGCAGCCGTTTCCGGAGTATCAACACCCAATCCGGCCGCTTCTACGCCAATTAGTTTCACGTTTTCCTGATCGAGAAAATGGTAAAAAGCCCCGGCAGCATTGCTTCCTCCACCCACACAAGCAATTATCCGATCAGGATTTTCTTTACCGGTTTGCTCTTCCAACTGCCAGCGAATTTCTTCTGAAATCACTGCCTGAAACCGCGCCACCATGTCGGGATATGGATGCGGCCCGACGACCGAACCAATGATGTAATGCGTATCAACCGGATTGTTGATCCAGTCGCGCATTGCTTCGTTGGTAGCATCTTTCAGGGTTTGGTTACCGCTGATAGCCGGAATAACTTCAGCACCCAGCATCTTCATTTTTTTTACATTCGGCGCCTGACGTTCCACATCAACAGCACCCATATAAACAATACATTTCAGACCCATCAAGGCACAAACCGTAGCAGTTGCCAGCCCATGCTGACCAGCGCCGGTTTCAGCAATGATGCGGTGTTTACCCAATTTTTTGGCCACCAGAATCTGCCCAATGGTATTGTTTATTTTATGCGAGCCGGTATGATTCAAATCTTCGCGCTTCAGATAAATGTTTGTTTGGTATTTTTCTGAAAGCCGTTTGGCGTAATACAAAGGTGATGGCCGCCCCACGTAGTTTTTGAGCAAGCCAATAAATTCCTGCCTGAAGTCGTACGAATTGATGATTTCGAGATAATTCAAACGTAATTCTTCGATATTAGGCACCATCATTTCGGGGATGTATGCCCCGCCAAATTCGCCGTAATAACCTTTTTGATTCACTTGATAATTCATTTGATCGATTTATGATTGATGAATGCTTATTTATTATTGAATTTCCGGATTCCGGAAATAAAGTTCTTTACTTTTTCAACATCTTTCAGAGCCGGGCCGATTTCAAAACCGCTGTTGATGTCAATTCCACGCCATCGGGGATGACCGAAATGCCGAATCGCTTCCAGATCATCCGGACCAATACCACCGCTCAAAAAGAAAGGAACATCGCCTTTGTAATTCTCCAGCAATTGCCAGTTAAATTTTTGCCCTGTTCCGCCAGGCAGTTGGCCTTTGGTGTCGAACAAAAAGTAATCGCACACTCCGGAATAAGTGCTCAACGTTGCAAAGTCAAACGATTCATCTACAGAAAAAGCTTTAAAAACTGATATTCCTGAATCCTGAATTTGCTGGCAATATTCAGGAGTTTCACTTCCATGAAGCTGAACCACATCCAATTTCCAGTTTTGAAGAGTTTTCAGCACTTTCTCAGGAGTTTCGTTGACAAATACGCCTACCTTTTTAACCGAATCCGGAACAACAGCCATTACTTCGGTTGATGGTTCAAAGCCTACAAACCGTTTGCTTTTAGTGTAAAAGATAAATCCCAGATAATCGGGCATTGCAGCAATTACTCCTGAAATATTTTCAGGATCGCGCATTCCGCAGACTTTGATTTTTAACTCGTTCATCATTTATTTTTGCTTTGACTCTCACTGATTACTTTGTCATCCTGAACTTGTTTCAGTATCTCATCTTATTAATGACAGACCCCGAAACAAGTTCGGGGTGACGAGTACGCCAAATTTCTATTTCAATTTTTCAATAAACTTTTTACAAGCCATCCCCGGATTGTCGGTTTTCATAAAGGTCTCGCCAATCAGGAAACCTTTAAAGCCGGCAGCACGAAGCTGGGCAATGCTTTCAGGATCAGAAATTCCGCTTTCCGATATTTTCACAAACTGATCCGGAATGAGTTTGCTTAGGCGAACCGAAGTCTGTACATCGACCTCAAATGTCTTCAGGTTTCTGTTATTTACACCCACCAAATCTACCTTCGGATTTAGTTTTTCCAACTCTTCGGCGCTATGCACTTCAACCAACACTTCCAGTTTCAGTTCTTTGGCTTTCAAGGTCAGAGAGAGCAACAATTCTTTGGTCAAACTTTCGGCAATCAGCAAAATTACGTCAGCGCCGTGTGCCCGTGCTTCGTAAATCTGGTACGGATCGAGCATAAAATCTTTTCGCAAAATCGGAGTTTCAGGATTTGCAAAACGAGCTTTGGCCAGATTCTCGAATGATCCCCCAAAAAAGTGATCATCAGTCAAAACCGACAATCCACTTGCACCAGCAGCCACATAAGCAGCAGTGATTTCAGAAGCTTCGGCTGTCTCGTTAATCACACCTTTCGATGGTGATTTGGTTTTAAATTCGGCAATTACGCCACTTGCACCTTCAGCCAATAATGCAGCCTTAAGTGAATTGGGCTTCCGCTTATAATACGGCGATGCCATTAATTCTTCGACCGAAACCCTGCTTTTTGCCTCCGCAATTTCGGTAAGTTTGTTTTCGTTAATTTGATCGAGTATGGTCATATTCCTGTTTCGGGTTGCGAGATTCGGGTTGCGAGTTAAACCATAACTCGTAACCCGAACCCCGCAACAATTTTATACGTTTAATTCCATTAATTTCCTGAATGCCCCCAAAGCCCGTTTGCTTTTCAGCGATTCGGAAGCTTCAGCAACACAATCAGCAAGCGATTTCTCCGGATGGATACACTGAATTCCCAAAGCAGTATTGGCAATTACTACATTTTGCTGAGCCTCAGTTCCGGTTCCTTCCAAAACATTTTTGAAAATTTTTGCAGCAGCTTCAACGGTTTCACCACCATAAAGTTCTTTCTGGGAAACCGGGGCAAAACCAAAATCGGCTGGAGAAAGGTTGTCTTCAGTCAGATTCGACACAAAACGGGCATCACCGGTTAGCGAAATTTCGTCGTAGCCATCCAGGCTGTTTACAATAATGTAATTCTGTCCGCTTTCCCTGAAAACCTGATGATAGAGATCCATCACATCCAAATCGTACACGCCAACCAATTGGTTCCTGGGAAACGATGGATTGATGATTGGTCCCATCATATTGAAAAGCGTTTTTACTTTTAAAGCTTTCCGCACCGAACCCACACTTTTCATGGCCGGATGAAACAATGGCGCATGCAGGAAACAAATTCCGGCTTCTTCGACTTCCCGCTTCAATTTGTCCTGTTTGTTGCTGAACTGGTAGCCGAAATACTCGAACATGTTTGACGATCCACTTACTGAAGACGATCCATAATTTCCATGTTTGGCAACCTTATAACCAGCGCCGGCAAGTACAAATGTGCTGAGTGTCGATATGTTAAAAGTGTCTTTCCCATCGCCTCCGGTACCAACCACATCAATTGTATTGTATTCCGAAAGATCGATAGCCACACACAATTCGAGCAATGCCTGACGAAAACCTGCCAGCTCTTCGCCGGTGATCCGCCGCATCCTGAAAACCGTCAGGAACGAAGCAATTTCGCTATCCGAAAACTGTCCTTCAGCAATGCGAACCAGCATCTGGTGTGCTTCAGCTTTGGTCAGGATATTTCCTGTAAATAAATGATTTAATGCATCTTTCATTTTTATAATGTTGCGGGTTTCGAGTTTCGCGTTGCGGGGTAAAAGAACTCGCTATTCGTAACTCGTAACAATTTAATTTACTTTTTCAGCCAGTTTGCAATCATCTGTTCGCCAAGCGGTGTCAACACCGATTCGGGGTGAAACTGAACGCCTTCGACGTCAAAAATAGTGTGTTTCATCGACATGATCATGCCTTTCCCGTCGTAACTGGTCACTTGCAAACACTCCGGAAGGTCATTTTGATTGACAATCCACGAATGATAGCGACCAACCGAAAACGTTTCAGGAAGACCATTGAAAAGGATTGTGGGTATTTTAGTGGTGGTAACCGGTGTGGCAATTCCGTGCAATACCCGGTTCATGTTGGTAAGCGATCCGCCAAAAGCCTCACCAATGGCCTGATGCCCCAAACAAACGCCCAACATGCTCTTGGTTGGTCCGAATCTCCGGATAATGTCGAGCAACAATCCGGCTTCTTCAGGAATTCCGGGACCGGGAGAAAGTACAATTTTATCGTATTGCTCCAGATCTTCCAAAGTAATTTCGTCGTTTCGGAACACATCAACCGGCAACCCCGATATTTTCTTGATGGCATGAACCAGGTTGTAGGTGAACGAATCGTAATTATCTATGACTACTATTTTCATGATTGAATGATTGATTTACTGAATGATTGATTTACTGGTCACTGAGACTGCAAACTAGTTGATATCTTTTGCTATTTCGAGCGCTTTTTTCAGAGCGCCCAATTTGTTATTCACTTCCTGAAGTTCGCTTTCTTCCTGCGAATCGGCTACAATTCCGGCACCCGCCTGATAATAGAGCGTATTACCTTTGCTCAGGAACGAGCGGATCATGATGGCATGATTCAAGGTATGATCGAAGCCAAGGTAACCAATGCAACCGCCATAAAAGCTGCGGCGCTGATTTTCATACCGGTCGATCAATGTCATCGCCATGTGCTTTGGAGCTCCCGACAAAGTTCCGGCAGGAAATGAATCGCCCAAAACAGTAATCATGTTGGTATCTTCAGGTAATTTTCCTGAGACTTCGGATACTAAATGAATCACATGCGAGAAATATTGAACCTGACGATAACTGTCGACGGTTACATTGCTGGCATTGCGGCTCAAATCATTTCGGGCAAGATCAACCAGCATTACATGCTCGGCATTTTCTTTTGGATCGGCGCACAAACGTTCGGCAGCGACACGATCATCTTCGTCGTTTCCGGTGCGCTTAAAAGTTCCGGCAATCGGATTGATAATGGCACGATCTTTCTTGATGCGTAATTCAGCTTCAGGACTAGAACCAAATATGCGGTAAGTTCCGTAGTCGAAGAAAAACAAATATGGCGATGGATTAACCGAACGTAAAGCGCGGTAAACATTGAACTCGTCGCCTTTAAACGGCTGCGAAAACTGACGCGAAAGTACAATTTGAAAAACATCGCCACGGAAACAATGTTCCTTGCCTTTGCTAACCATGTATTTATATTCTTCGTTGGTGATGTTTGAAACTTCGTCACCCACCGTATCGAACTGCGTTGGCGAAAAAGTCAGGTTTCGAAGCAGCGATTCAATTTGACCAATCTCTTTAGTCTCGCCTTCCATCAGGTTTTCGATCAGATAAATCATGTCTTTATGATGATCGATAGCTACAATGTACTTGTAAAAACAATATTTCACTTCAGGAACCGAGTATGCTTCCTTCTTTTCTGCTGTGATTTCAATCTTCTCGAAATACTTCACCGCATCGTAACCAATATAGCCGAACAGGCCATTTGCCGGTAGGTTTTCGGTTTCTCCAGATAATTTGAACGACTTGAAAAAGGCATCCAGTTGTTGATCGACCCGGCATTCCGGCGAAATGGTTTTAGTTTCCTTTTCGCGACCATTGTATTCGATGGTTATTTCACCCGAATCGGCTGTAAAGCACGCCATGGGTTTGATACAGATAAACGAATACGCATTTTCGTGACCGTGATAGTCGGAACTTTCGAGCAAAATCGAGTTGGGAAATAGATCCCTGAATTTCAGGTAAACGCTCACCGGAGTCAAGGTGTCGGCAAGGATCTTTTTTACGCTGACTTCTACGTTAATTTCTTTCATGTGTATGTTTTTGTTATAAAATTTTCGAATAAAAAAAGCGGCTTACCGTGTTCCGATAAGCCGCTTTTTTGTTCATTTTTTGACAATGATAGCTACTTCCTTCCACGGTATTGCGAAAAGTTTCTGTGCCACCACCAAATATTTTTCATTGTAATCATCATTCTCTGCTTAAATTAAAAAACCTGCTATTCCGGAGAGAAGCAGGCCTTAGTATAGTTTTAAAATACCAATATGGCTCTTACTTCTTACTTTTTAGAAAGAAGACCCCACCACGGAAGCCATATTGTATTTGTATTTTGAATCATGTTTTTAAAATCTGATGTAAAAAAATGAAATTAATAAGAGAATAACAAGTGTTCTGAACGAAAAGTTTGAAAAAAGTCAATTGTCATTAGAACGATGTTCTACTGTGCCAGTGTAAACCTAAAGCTTACTCCAAAATTGGTTGTTGAAGTTTTGAAAGACCCGACAAGCGGATGATTCAGAACTTTATCGTAATACAGACGCAGTTGGAAACGATCACTAAGCATATAATCTGCTGTAGTTTTTAGTGTAACATTATTCTGTCCTGCCGTCAGTTGTTGATCCTCTTCAACAATTTTACGGAGGATAGTCATATTTTTTCTAAACGACAGATCTGCTCTTACATTTAAATCATTGGAATAGGCTTTTTGCGATTTTTTTGTTTTTACAATCAAGTCCATCCGGGTAAATCGATATCCAACCCCGAAAACCATTTCTTTGCTTAACACCTCGGTAAGCTGGTTGTTTGAGAAACTTAAAGCAAGGTTACGTGAAGATTTAAGCTCAACTCTGGTTTCAAAGTCGTTAATCCACGTCATATCCAGTCCAATCAGCGGACTAAACTGCTCTGAAATACTTACCGAATTAATGTCGTTAGGGCCAACAAAATCGCCAAGCGTATTTCGCACGTAACTAAAGCCATCGCCATATAATTTTTCGTTGTAATCAAGATTAGAAATAAATGATCCCACATTATAACTCGACCGGTAAGCGTGGTTAAAACTTAAGGTTTTAAAGTATTTCTTCAGAAATTCTGACTTAGAAACAACTCCTTCATAAGTGATTCTCCAATTTGGACGCATGTATTTTATAGATGGGAACGGACTTAATGGAACCTTATCGGCCGACTGTCCGGTATAAGCCGCAATAAATGCAGGCACCAATACCTGAGGTGAAGTTGAACCGTAACCAACCGGAAATCCAGTATTTGG
The DNA here is from genome assembly GCA_028683385.1 of Prolixibacteraceae bacterium. Lineage (GTDB taxonomy): Bacteria > Bacteroidota > Bacteroidia > Bacteroidales > Prolixibacteraceae > Aquipluma. Next base: position 449,514 of record JAQUIJ010000001.1, read on the forward strand.
ATCGGGAACATTCGGATTGTAGCCTTGAGCTCCAGCCCTTTGATTGGCAAGTCTCTGGGCAATTATCACCCGGTTATTCTTTAGCTCATCAAATGCTTTAGACGGATAGGTTACATTACCATCAGCATCCGTTTTTGACATCTTACTGAAAGCCGTATTCATGGTATTGATAGACATGGTAAAATTACCACTTACCGATCGATTGGCCTGATCAAACTGATGAGTTGAACTGTCGTAATTATAAAACTCAGTACTACGTTCAGAATAGGTACGGTTCGCATTTAAATCAATACGAAGATCAGGAAAAGGTTCAACATTGGCACGGAAACTAAACGTTTCGCTGTGCGACATAACATATGGTGCATTGAGTGTTGTGTCACGCGTAATCCAACCTTTCGCTGCAGCCTTCATGGCAAAATCTTTGTCTTGCCATCCAAGAAGGAAGGGAATTCCAGGGGCGGTCGTCTGTCCGGGAAGATCGCTATACATGGTTTGGTCAGGTGTATAATTACCAACTCCAAAAATACGCGGTTCAGGCATAAATCCGGGCATCACAGTTCCGTCGGTTGTTGAATAACTTAATGAAATGCTGCGAACACTCATTAACGCACGTGCTGTGTACTGAATCAGCTTCTGACCTAAATCATGGACGACCTCAATTTTCCCTTTAACCACAAACTTCACTCCCGATAAACTTTTATCAGTAGTAAAACTGACACGGTTTTCATTAACAACAACAACTTCCCCTTTAACTATTGAGCCATCTTTACCAATTGCAGTTACTTCAACATCCTTCGTTTTAAGCTTGTGAAATATCGATTTGGGCGTATTGGCTTTTAACCGAACATTGTCAGTCGAATACTGAACAACTTTTATTTTTGGTGCAGCCTTTTCCTTAACAGGAGCCGCTTGTTTCGGCTGGCCCGACTTACCCTGTCCTTGTCCTTGGCGGGATCTGTCCATGCGCTGCTGTTGTCGTGAACTGGTTCCGTATTTCTGGTTTATATCCTTTAAAAATCCCACTTTATTATAAAGAGTAACCATATTGAGCTGGCCATTCATCTGAAGGTTCCGCGAGTTTTCGATCACGTTTCCGAGAACCACCGATTTATCAGTAATTGCTCCGGCCTGCCAATCGTACATTCCCTGATAGCGAGCTGAAAGCGAAGTCCAGTCGAGCAATGGTAATTTGTTGATTGGCACCATATAATTTGCATTGATCACGTGGTGATACAATGTTGGACGGCCCAAATTGAGTAAATTGGCTATAATTGAGTCTCTTTTTAATGTGTAGTCATCGTCGTTACGGTTAATGCGACCGGCCGGTTCATCAATACGGGCAGTATTCTGTGACGAAAAATCCAACTCCAGACTGCGCGTTAAATTATACCGTAAATCAACATAGCGGTTCCAAATAAACTCTTTATTAAAAGTGGGCGAAACAATCAGGTTTGGATTTGAAATATTTCGCAACTGTATTTCATTGTAATACCGGTACAAATCTGTCCGGAATGAAAATTGTGACGGCATAGGCGAAATATTGAAATCGCGGATCAACCTGAAAATATTGCTTTTCAGAAGTTTCGAGTTTTTAAATGGCTCGTAAATTGCCGGCCTATTGTTGAAATTGTAGGAAAATAATGCCCGATATGTTTTTTCGACATTGAATTCGGTATTGACATTCCGGCGATTAACCTTGCTATAAGCGTAGGTTACCGAAAAATTGGTCGGGTCATAAAACCGTGGCTTGCCCGACTTGCTGGTTTTATCGATTTTTACATTTGTGAAATTGAGACTCTTTCGAACAACCAAATCCTGGGCAATATTTTTGATCGAATCTTTTGCAGCCTTACTTCCGGCGTTGCTGAGCGCATCTTTCATCTTTATATCCTCGTCAACCGGATTGTATTTCGGATTGCTAACACTTCGAGAATAGCCATAATACATTGGTATTTTAACTTGTGCCTTTTCAGGGAAAAATTTACCAAGTTCAAGGTTGGCAGCCACATCGATTTGGCTCAAATCGGCCATCGCTCGCTCGTTCACCTTCTGGTTAATACTTCCAAACCCAACACTTCTGTAGCTACCTGCCATTATTACTGTTCCCAAATCGGCCAAACGTGCGGTAACCCTTCCGTTTGCAGCCCAACCTCCACTTTCGTCAAGGCCGGTTAAAGCGAGCTCGTTTAGCCAGACTTCAATCGACTTTGGTCCATAATTGTTGAGGTCTTTATCTTTATAGCGAATACCAAGCATCATCACCTCCACGTTACCCAAATTTGGATTTCCCTTGATACTGATGGTTCGCGTTCCTTTCAGAATTGAATATACTTTCGATAAACTAACTCCTGAATTAGCTGTGCGAAGTTCTGCATTTCGTTTCAGTTTCAAATTAGTAAGAACATCCAGAGCAAGATCCACACGGTTTGTATCGGGCCAAACAGCATATCTGTCGGCTTCGTTATTGCTTTCATAATTAGGGCCCGGTTGCGTCAATGAAAGCGGAATCTCATACTCGTAGTAATTGTTATAATAATCAGAACCAACGCGAACAAACAAAGATAAATCGCCATCTTTAATCGATGGCAGCCCTTCAACGGCTTCGGCATGAACATCCATTTTAAGCCGTTTATAATTACGGAAATCCATACTCAGATTCTTGTAGGCAGCACGCGACTCACCTTCCTCCAAATCAATTGCACGCATAACCAATGACTGTTCGTTCAATTGAAGAAGCTGCGGACTGGATGGGTCGATAACCCGCTCGACTCCCGGAGGCAACACGTAATGTATCGGAGATCGGCTGGCATTCTCTTCAATATTTACTGCTGAAAGGTCGAATTGAGAGTTTAAATTGGTATTTAAATTACCATCGACATTGCCGGTATATTTACGCCAATCGGCACGAACCAAATCGAGCGTGGCAAAACGTAGGAATGTAGGCTGAGAGAAACCTTTCAGAAACATCCTCATAAAACGAATCGATTTGAAATCGGAAATGGATCCAAATGCTGCATCCGGATTTTTGACCGGTATTTTGAACTGATACCACCTCACAGAATCCGCTACTGTATTATTTTTTAATTTAACATTCCGGGCAACCCTGATATCGGCAATCGAATTTTTGCCAACTACCATATCTTCACGACGAACACTTATTTTATATTGGAAATAACGTTCGTATTCATTTAAGGTATTGTCGCCGTTAATATCCTCCATGTCGGGTTGTGTGGAAGCTGAAGTTGTATACGACTCTTTCGACATTTCTGCTGTTGGCGAGTTTCCATCCGGGCCATTAAAGTTTTTGTACCGCTCCAATATCCCAACTTGATCCTTATCATAGTCAGATCCCCGGAAATAATGAAAATCATCACTCGAAGGATCTGCCTCAACTTTGGCAAGTGCAACCGGATTCAGGATAGTTTTCAATGTTTCCAGATAGGGTTTTCTGAAATTTTGTTCATCGGTATCGTTCATACCATCTAAACCGAGATCCTGATACGTGCGACTTTTAACATTATTATCGAACTCCCTTACAAGAGACTGTTGTTTGGGGACCCTTCCCCAGGCTGTTGAGTCCACATTGGCTAATTCGGCTGTGGTTGGCAATCCATTTTCGAATGACTTCCGCGAGTCTTTCAAAATATCTTCCGATACATCGCCCAGGTTAAAATACAAATCGCCCCCTTGGTTCTGTTTAAGCGAATCGTTGATAAAAGGGTCCATCACCCAGAATTCGATGTACTCAATGTTTGCTGCTTCAAAATCGGTAGTCTCAACTTTGCGCATCATACCTCCCCAACGAGACTCCGGATCGCGAAGCGTTCCATCAGCATTCACCCCACGTGAATATGCAGAAGGCTGACTATCGAAATTATATGGTCCCCTTTCTTCCGGATAAAAAGCAAGATCCAGAATCGGAATATTTGTTGGTAATCCTATTTGTGTTTGTCGGTCTGGGAAAAGTTCAGATTCATAAACTTCACGAACAAAATGATTTGACTGAAGGTCTGCATTCTTCTTAATGTAATCGGGTGTTGTAGGGCTGTTTCGTAAAAACAGCGGATCAATAACATACCAGGCCAGCTTTGCCCGGTTGAAACCATATGCGAGATCATCAGTTAAAGATGCTTCAGGAAACATGTTCTGTTTTTGCGGGGTACTTGCCAACACCCAGGCAGAACGCGTTTTCATATCAATCGAAGTCTTTGTTGCCTCAAAGTCGTCGATATATACTGTACCAGTTCCTGTTATAACTTTGGAATGACCAGGAACCAACTTGGCAAACTCGCCGTCAAATGCTATTGATGAATTTTCCTTGGTTGAATAAAACGGTAATTTATCGAGCATTTTAGTTAGTAACCGTGATTGATTGGAATAACTTGCATCCAATCCAAACATTGTATTTGAAATCGGATCATCGCCATAATTAACTTTCTGCGTTAATGGCCGTTCTTCCATATGCAAAACGGTTGCACCCAAGCTAAATCGGTCGTTGAAGGCATAATTAGCATGTGTCCCGATAAGTGTCTTGCGTTGCATACTGAAAAGGTCCTGACTTTCGGTGGAGACCTGGAGCGCTGACCCTGATTCAAGCAACCCTGCATTAATAATCTTCACTATTCCGGAGGCATAATCTACTGTATAGTCTACGTTTTCAGTCAGGGTGATCCCTCCTGAGGTGACTTTAACAGAACCTCGGGCCAAATTTTGCGCATTTACCGATATTTCATTACTCGATGAGCCTTTATACGACCCTTTCAACTTGAATTTATTGTGTTCGGCATCCTGTATGGCAACCGTTTTTGTTGAATCGTAAAGAGTCGTATAAGCATATTGCTTTGCCAGAATTGGATCGCCAATCGAATCGGCAAGGAACTTCCCGAATGGCTCCAAAACCGGAAAAATGATTTTTCCTGAATTCGAAATAACTGTAATACCTTCGATGTAATCGAACATTCCATCCCGACCTAAATCCAGTTGAGTATTGACCTTATCGAGATTCAATACATTCAGTAAAATATGTCCTTTCAACCTTCCTTCAGGCAGATAATTGATTTTAGTTCCGGCTTTATCGTTCTGATACAAAACGTCGAGAATAAAGTTCTCATTGGTTAGCTGATAGGCATTCAAGTCATAAACGTTTTTCATCATCAGCTTCCATACCGGAATCCGTGGCGAAAGGTTAGTTCCTTTCAACAACTTCAGGATCAAAGTTTCCGGGGCATTAATACCATCAGTAGAAAACTCCCCAACCTGGTACGTTTTTCCGTTAGCGGTGTAGTTGAATGCTACTGCCAGTATTTCATCCGAATTTAAAGCCGACCGTAACGAAATATATCCGAGGTTTTTATTGATGGTGTATTCTGACTCGCTAAGTAAACGTGCCTGTTCAATTTTTTCAAAATCCTGTCCTCCTGTAAATTTAGATGCTTCAAGCGGTGAAAGGGTTTTATTAATGATTGGAAATTGACGAACCCCGGAATAGTTGGTACTAATTTGATTATACAACCCATTAGCTCCATTAAAAGGGAAAATAGATTCGGGATATGCTTGCCCCGAATTTTCCTGAAAAGCACCAACTTTATTGTAAATATTCGGATCGTGCTCGCCCAAATCCATAAAAGCCAATATGTTACGCGACGATGTAAAATTGCTCGATTTGTTGGTGACCCATACCTCAATTTTGTTAATAGTTATGGATGAACTTACAATTGGCAGATTTTTAAGCGCTGCATCGTAATGATCGCGGAAATATTGCGCCAGGAAAAAGTGCCGGTTGGCATCGTAATCAGAAGCTGCAATCTCAAACGTTTTCTTCTGGGCTCCACCTTCCGACTCAATTACTTTAGTTTCGCCTTTACTCTGCGAAAAAATAGTTGTCAGGTTCAGTTTTCCAAACTGCAATTCAGTTTTAACTCCGAAAAGATTGGTTCCTCCGGTGATAAGCGAACCGTTCAATGGAAGTGAAACGTTACCGGCCTCAATCTTTTTAACAATCTGATCCTCATCGCCAGTATAGCCCAGATTCATTTTGTTTTCGTAATCGAAAGTGGCTTCCGTATTGTAGTTGACCCGCATTTCCATTTTATCGCCAATCTTTCCGGTCACATTCATCTGGATTTTCTGATTGAAATCGAAAGTTGGTACTTTGCGCAATCGCTCAGGTATTGATGGATTCTCGGTGGAATTCATCTGGTAACCGAAACTAACTTCGACATAACCCTGTGGGCGAATATCGATGGTATTGCTACCAAAAATCTTATTGAAGGTTTCGCCGCCAACAGTTAAACGGGGTATGAAACCACCTTTATCTTCGACGCTTTTAATGTGAGTCTGGTTGCGCCAGTAGTTCTGAACGGCCTGTTCAAAATCGTATTTTTGGAATTCTTTTTTGGTCATGGTTTTTGGCAACCTGTAATTCAGATCGCCAACTTTTTCCAGAAAATTGTATTCGCCGGTTACCGGATCGTATTCAACTTCGGTTTTAATATTCGAAGGAGTTTTCAGGAAAAGCTTTGAACTGTCTTTTTTATCGGGATAGGCAAATGCGGGTTCGTCCTTAAACTTATAGGGTAATACTCCGGTAGTATCAATTCTGACGGTATCTTTTGGAGCCGACAAAACAGGGAGTAAATTATAATTCCTGAGAGTTGTTCTTGATAGGATAGGATTACCTACAAGAGCATAAAAAAAAGATACAATAAATAGTATAAGTATGTTTCTGCCGTACTTTTTCAATTCCAAAAACTTTTTCTGTTTAAAGGCTTTTAAGTGCTAATTTAATCACACTTTCAACTGATAGATTGGGTTGAGCGGCAAGAATTTTGTCCAATTCTTTCTCGACCGGCTTTTTCGCAAATCCCAGCATGACTAAAGCAGATAACGCTTCATTTCGCAATGTATTGTCTGCCGATGCCACAAATTGTTCACTAACTGGTGACTTTCCTACCTTATCCTTTAAATCGATGATAACCCGCTGTGCTGTTTTCACCCCAATACCTTTTATGCTCTTCAGGAGATTGACGTTTTCATTCAGGATTGCATTGCTGATTTCGTCAGGAGAAAGGGACGAAAACATCATGATGGCCGTATTTGACCCGATGCCGCTGACCGAAATAAGCATGCGGAATAGCTCCCGTTCAGCTTCAGAAGCGAAACCATAAAGCAAATGGGCATCTTCGCGTACCACCTGATGAATGAATAGCTTTACCGATTCTCTTCCGTTCAATTGCGTATATGTATTCAACGAAATGGCTATAAAGTAGCCAACCGAATTAGCTTCCAATATAATATGAGATGGTTTCAGGCTGGCAACAGAGCCCTTAATATATTCGTACATACACAGAATGTTGAATTAAATTCCTTCCTCGATCGCTTCAAAATCAATCGACTCATCAACTTGTCCCTGATTAATTTCGTATTTCTTCAGCGGATTTTTGGTGATCTCTTTGTATAAAGTACGATTTTTATGAATATCGATGGCCAAATACAATGCTTCGCGGAATGAATCGGGTGAGGCTTTATCTTCTCCGGCAATATCAAATGCTGTTCCATGAGCTGGTGAAGTACGGATGATTGGCAGTCCGGCTGTAAAATTTACGCCGCGATCGAATGACGCCATCTTGAATGGAATCAAACCCTGATCGTGGTACATGGCCAGAATGGCATCGAATTTCACAAAATCGCCTGAGCCAAAAAACCCATCGGCAGGATATGGACCAACTGCAATAATACCTTCGTCTTTAGCACGTTGAATGGCTGGAATAATAATATCAAGTTCTTCTTTCCCAAGCAAACCGTTATCACCTGCATGAGGATTCAGTCCAAGCACTGCAATTCGCGGACGTTTCACAAAAAAGTCTTTTTCGAGCGACTGATTGATGATCCGTAATTTATTCAGGATAGCGCCTTTGGTTATTTTTGAAGAAACCTCGGATAATGGCACATGACCAACAACAACGCCAACTTTCATCGATTCGCTCACCATAAGCATCACAAAATCGCGGGCATTAAACTGTTCGGCCAGGTATTCGGTGTGTCCGGGGAAGTTAAATTTATCAGACTGAATGTTATCCTTATTAATTGGGGCAGTAATCAGTGCATCAATTTCGCCGTTTTTCAAATCTTCAACAGCTTTTTCCAAAGCCATATACGAAGCTTCGCCAGCCATTTCACTTGATTTACCCAATTCAACCCGAATGTTGTCGTCGATACAATTGATGATGTTTGCTTTGCGGGAATCAGCTTCGCTGGCTGTGCGAATGTGATTGAAATTGAATGTTTCAATATTCAATGCTTTTTTGTGATACGCCGCAACTTTGGGCGAACCATAAACAATTGGGGTACACATTTCAAGAATGCGCGGTTCCATCAATGTTTTAATAATTACTTCGTATCCAATTCCGTTGATGTCGCCCTGCGAAATCCCTATAATAATTTTATCCCGTTTCATTTGCTGATTCTCCTTATGAGGTATTTATAAATATATAATCTGACAACCGATTTTTTGTTGCGCAAATTTAATCTATTATTTTAGACTATTTAAAGTTGCACAAACATACTGACTTAAAGAATTTGTGTTTAAAGCTGGAAATCTAAAAAATGACGATCATTAACAGGATTAGAATCATCAGCATGAACAGAATAAACTGATTTCGGACAAACAGACCCAGTAATAAAAGTATTTCAATCTCCTCGGTTGAAGCTGTGAAAACTTCGATAGAACCTTTATCTTTCGTTAAAAACTCATGGCTTTGGTAAGTTATTAGTTCATCGCCGTTGAATTTCCACGACCATCGCGACTGCCAGAAGTTTTTAACTTCAAGCTCGAAACGTTTCCCGTTAATAATAATATCACTTTTAGGATTGAAAAGGTTTATCATGATGGTTCCTAAAAGAGCCTGATTATTGGCATCGAATATTTCAAGTTTAGAAAGGAAGAATTCGCGGCTAAGGATAAAACGACGACCGTTTATCATTCCATGAGCTTTTGAACCAATAAGGCTTTCCCATACGATAGAGCCGATCCTTTCTGATCCATGAAATATTTCAAGTTTATTCTTTAAAATTCCTTTCGACCAAAAATATCGTTCCATAGTTTCTGTGCTTAAAAAGTACATGCAAGTTACGAAAAAAATGCACAGATATAAATTTCAAAACCAGAGTCGCATCATGTAACAGATCCGACCCTGATTTGGAAACCACCTATTCAACGATTTAAGATTGATTCTGTTATGCTCTAATTTCTACTTCTGATTCGCAGTTTCATCACAATCATCGCCCAAATTCAGCAATTCAACTTTCCGAAAATCAATTGGATTGCTTTCTGATTGTAATGATATAGTACCTTTCTTAAGCAGCTTATTTCCATCAGGAGGAAGCAATTTCTGATAACTTGGATCACGATCGTCGAGTTGTGGCTGAGTGTATTGCATTACAACCTTCCCGTCAATGATATGTTTGATAATCGAATCGCCCTGAACTTCAACTTCGGCAGTAACCCATTGGTCGCCATGATACGTTTTTGAGGTAGAAAGCGTACAATGATCTGTCCAAAGTTTGCCATTAAGCACAATGTTTGTCCCTGGTGTACAAACGTTAAGGTTAGGACGCTCATCTTTGCCGTTTCCTCCTAATAATTGAACTTCGATCGATACAGGAAAATCCTGATCCAGATTCATGCTACCAGCACTTTGTCCATGTATCATGATGCCACTATTCCGATATGCCCAACTAGCTCCTCCCGGGCATTGATCGCCCACAAACCGGTATTCAACCCTGATTTTATAATGGGAATACGGACATTTGTAAAAAATATGGCCGTAATGATCGTCAAACGTCTGATACTGATCGTACCTGACTTTCAGCAAACTATCCTCAACCCGGAAAGTATTTCCATAGTTTTCATTCAACGGGAACCCCTTAATTTTTATATCCCAGTCGTTCAGGTCCTTTCCGTTAAAAAGTTGAATCCAACCTTCATCTTTAGGTTTTGGTGTTGAACATGCCGAAGCGATGCCAAGGACAAAAACAAAAAGAAAAACTTGTGTATAAATTTTATTCATGATAGTAATAATTTAGGTTCTGAAAGATAAGTAAATGTTTTAACTATGTAAATCAAAAAAAACAACTTAGTACAAAAAAACAAGGAGCTGGACTATCTGATAGTTCCGGCTCCCTGCTGAACGAAAATTATAAAGTCAGGAAAGACTCTACTTTTTATCTTTTTTAGCCTTTTTTTCCAGCCTTTTTTCTTTTAATGTTTTTGTAGGTTCCTTTTTTTCGTTCTTGCGAGTATCTACTCCTTTTGCCATAACTTTTATTTTTAAGGTTACTATTCTAATTCTGAACACATAACGTTTGTTGGAAACATTTTGATTTACTCCAGATCAAATTTATCATTTTTTGTAGAAAAATATACCGCGCTGATGTGTTTAAATTGGTTAAATATATCTGCAATGCTTAAAATATTTATTTCAAAATCATTCTATCCTGAATACCGAACTATCATCCGCATAAAACATCCAATTTCCAGATAACTAATTCACAAAAAACAGCTGTATTATTGATACTTATGCTATTTTAACCAGATAGTTAAATTTTTTGGTTAAAACATTTGGTAAATTCATTTTCAGATTTTACTTTTGACCACATGATTTAACCATCTAGTTAAACTTTAAAATAAAATGGAAACAAAAAAAGATAGCACTGAAGATAAAATTCTGGAAGCAGCCAAAAATGTTTTTGTTGCCAAAGGAATGGAAGGCGCCCGGATGCAGGAAATTGCCGATGAAGCAGGAATTAATAAAGCACTGCTCCACTATTATTTCAGGAGTAAAGAAAAGCTTTTCGAAGCTATTTTCTCAAAAATCATCCAATTTGCCTTTCCGGAAATAACTCGAATTGCGCAATCGAATGAACCTTTTATCAGCAAAATAGAACAGGTTGTTGATGCTTATATTGATTTACTGATTAAACATCCGTTTATTCCAGGCTTTATCATGAAAGAACTCAATCGTGATCCTTCAGGCCTATTTAAATTAGTTGTCAAATTCGGATTAAACCCTCAGGTTATTTTCGATCAGATCCAACTCGCTATGGATCGCGATGAAATTATACAAATGCAACCACGGCATTTGGCGGCAAACATCATTTCGATGTGTATATTTCCATTCGCAGCCCGTCCATTGGTCAGCTTTGTACTCTTTAAAGACGATCAGGTTGCACTCGATGCCTTTTATGCCGAACGGGCTGAAGTGATCAAGAAATTTGTAATCGACGCGATAGTAATAAAAAAATAAGTATCCATGAAAACAATTAAACTACTGTTCGTTGCCTTGCTACTTCCAGTTCATCTATTGATGGCACAGGACGCAGTAACCTTGGAACAATGCCAAAAGTGGGCTCACGAAAATCACCCGGTTCTGAAACAACTGGATTTGTACCAACAAATTCTCGATCTAAAAAACGAAAACAATTCGACCAGCTTTTTACCTCAGATCAGCATGAATGGACAAGCAACTTACCAATCGGCAGTGACCAAAATTGGCATTTCGCTGCCAAACATTAAAATTCCATCGGTTGACAAAGACCAGTACAAAGTTTATCTCGATTTTAAGCAAACGATATGGGATGGTGGTTTGAGCAAAGCCAAAGAACTGATTAACAATGCCGAAAATGCCGGTAACCTCCAACAAACCGAAGTGGAATTATATCAGGTAAAAGAAAAAGTAAACCAGTTTTTCTTTACTTCTTTCCTGATTCAGGAAAACCTGAAAATTCTGGAAAAGAAAACAGAAACTCTTTCTGAACGGCGAAAAAGTCTGGAATCGGCTGTCAATAATGGAATGGTTTTGTCGTCGAAATTAGACCAATTACTCGCCGAACTCATTAAAACAGAGCAGATGGTCATCGAACTCAAAAGCAACAACGAAACGGTTTTGTATGCTTTGTCGATCTTGACAGGAAAAACGTCCGAACAACTGAATAATCTGAAATTACCCGAAGAACTGTCCGTTCCCGATCTGCCGATAAAAAGGCCGGAACTGGATTTATTCAGCAAGCAAAACGAGCTTTTAAATGCCAATTCCGAAATACTTCAAAAACAACGCAATCCAAAATTATTTGGTTTTGGGCAGGCTGGCTATGGACGACCCGGAATGAATATGCTCAGCACCAAATTCGACACCTATTACCTTGTTGGACTAGGATTCAGCTGGAATGTATTGGATTGGAAAACCACCAGCAGGCAAAAACAAATGATTAAACTTCAGCAGGATATCGTTCAAACCAAACAAGAATCGTTTGTCCGGAATATAGACTTGGCTACCGACCAGCAAACTAAGCAGATTAATCAGATTGCTGAATTGCTGAAAACTGATCAGGAATTAATTGCAATTCGGGAACGAATCACGAAAACATCAGCCTCAAAACTTGAAAATGGATCCATTACGATGGCCGATTACATTCAGGATTTAAATGCCGAAACGACTGCCCGGCTGATGCTCGAAACCCGCAAAATTCAGTTGAAAGAAGCCCGGATTAAACTTGAGAATATCAGGGGAGTTCAGTAGAGTTATAAGTGATGAATTATAAGTTATAAAAAACAGATATAAACACAATGAATATGAAAAAACTACAAATCATAGCATTGGCTTTTCTGGTGTTGGGAGCCTGCAAAAACGGAGAAAAGCAATCGGACGCCTACGGAAATTTTGAGGCAGTAGAAACCATCGTCTCTTCGGAAATGCCGGGCAAACTGCTCAACATGAATGCCAAACAGGGCGACCTGCTCGAACCGGGCAAACTGATTGCCCTGATTGACACCACCGAATTGAATTTGAAAAAACTACAAACTCAGGCACAACTCGAAGCCAGCGAAACAAAGAAACAAAACGTTGCAGCACAGATCAATGTATTTAAAGAACAGAAAAAGAACGTGCAGACCACACAACAGCGCATTACCAAAATGTTTGCCGACAAAGCCGCAACGCAGCAACAGGTTGACGACATCAATGGTCAAATGAATGTTCTGGACAAACAGATTTCGGCTACAAATACCCAGTTTCAATTGATTGGCAGCGAAATGGAAGTTGTTAAACGACAGCTAGATCTGATTAGCGAACAGTTGACCAAATGCCGTATCAACAGCCCGATCAAAGGAACTGTATTGGAAACTTACCTCGAAAACGGCGAATTGGCAACTCCGGGTAAACCAGTTCTGAAAATGGCCGATTTAAGCAATCTGGAATTGAAAGTTTATGTTTCGGGAGCGCAACTAGCTAATGTAAAACTTGGGAATGCGGTTAAAGTGTTGATCGATTCGGATGCGAAAGAGATGCAACCCATGAGTGGCAAAATCACCTGGATTTCGTCGGAATCGGAATTCACACCTAAAATTATCCAGACCAAAGAAGAACGAGTGAAACTGATGTATGCCGTTAAAATATCGGTTGCCAACGACGGTAGACTGAAAATCGGAATGCCGGGGGAAGTCGTTTTTCAGTAAGCAGCCACAGTGCTCAGTAAACAGATGGCAAATAGCATGAAATCAGTAATTCAGTCCTTCAGTAATTCAACCTTTCGGTCATGATCAGTATTCAACACATCAGCAAATCCTATAAAGATGCACAGGCGGTTCGAGACATTTCGCTCGAAGTGAAAAAAGGCGAATTGTTTGGACTGATTGGCCCTGACGGAGCCGGGAAGACAACCCTGATGCGCATCCTGATGACCTTGCTCATTCAGGATGAAGGCAACGCCACAATGAACGGGTTCGATGTAATAAAGGATTACAAAAAGATCAGGAACATTGTTGGCTATATGCCCGGACGTTTTTCGCTTTACCAGGACTTGACCGTTGAGGAAAACCTGAACTTTTTTGCCACTGTTTTTAAAACTACAGTTGCCGAAAACTATGAACTGATCAAGGACATTTATATTCAAATTGAACCTTTCAAAAACCGTTTGGCCGGGAAGCTTTCCGGAGGAATGAAGCAAAAACTGGCATTGTCGTGCGCTCTGATTCATAAACCTGAAATTCTGGTTTTGGACGAACCAACCACTGGAGTCGATGCTGTTTCGCGCAAGGAATTCTGGGATATGCTGAAAAAACTTCAGCAAAAGGGAATTACCATCCTGGTTTCGACCCCATACATGGACGAAGCAATGCTTTGCAACCGCGTGGCGCTTATGCAAAAAGGGAAAGTATTGGATATTGATACTCCTCAGAAATTGGTAGAAAACTATGCGCGAAAATTATATGCCATAAAATCAAACGACATGCACCGGCTGATTCAGGATTTACGGTCGTTCGAAAAAACGGATTCGGCATTTGCATTTGGTCAGTATCTGCATGTAACAGGCAAAGACGACGAAGTTGAAGCGACTGAATTCGAAGACTATCTCTTGAAAAAAGATCATGTTGAATTAGAGGTTTTCGACATACAACCGACCATTGAAGATGTGTTTATGAATATGATGAATGAATAAATGATTTAACCACTAAGATCACGAAGAAAATCACAAAGAAACACCAAGTATAAATTGTTTTTTAATCTGTGAAAATCAGTGTCGTCTGTGGTAAAACAAAGAAAATGGAAAAAGTAATTGAAGTTCACAACCTCGTAAAGAAATTTGGTTCGTTCGTTGCCAACGATCACCTGAATTTTGATGTGTTCCAAGGCGAAATATTTGGTTTCCTGGGAGCTAACGGCGCAGGAAAAACCACAGCCATGAAGATTCTTTGCGGCCTCTCCTCTCCGACTTCTGGTCAGGTGAAAGTGGCTGGTTTCGACATTTATAAAGAAACCGAAAAAATAAAGCGGAATATTGGTTACATGAGCCAGAAATTTTCGCTTTACGAGGACATGACCATTGCTGAAAACATCCGTTTTTTTTCCGGAATTTATGGCATATCACCCAAGAACCGTAAAGAAAAACAGGATAAATTACTGAAAGATCTCGATCTCGAATCGGCCAAAGATTCGCTGATTGGCTCGCTGCCATTGGGATGGAAACAAAAGCTAGCCTTTTCGGTAGCTATTTTTCACGATCCGAAAATCGTTTTTCTCGATGAACCAACCGGTGGAGTTGACCCGATTACCCGTCGCAAATTCTGGGATTTGATTTACGAAGCTTCTGACCGCGGAATTACCATTTTTGTGACCACGCACTACATGGACGAAGCCGAATATTGCAACCGTGTTTCGATTATGAATGAAGGCCGCATTGAAGCGCTCGATACGCCTGACAACCTAAAGAAGCAATTTGGTGCAAAAAACATGGACGAGGTTTTCCTGAAAATTGCCAGAAACGTAGAATAATTGTTGTGAGTTACGCGATCCGGGTTTCGAGTTTCTTAAAACTTCAACCCGTAACCCGTAACCTGTAACCCGAAACCCGTAATTTTTAAATATGAAACAATTTATAGGTTTTCTCCGGAAAGAATTTCTGCACATTTTTCGCGATCCGCGAACGATGCTGATCATCTTTCTATTGCCAATCGTGCAACTGTTGCTGTTTGGAAAGGTTATCAATACTGATATTCAGAATTCAAAAATTGCCATTCTTGATCAATCGCACGACAATACGACCCGCGAAATTACCTCGAAGCTAATGTCCTCGGGCTATTTTGTATTGGGCGAAGAATTGATGCCCAGCGACGATGTAGAAGATGTTTTCCGGAAAGGAAAAGTAAAAATGGTGGTCACTTTTGGAACCAATTTCGAGCAAACGCTGGAGCGCGACGGAAAAGTTGACGTCCAGCTATTGGCCGATGCTTCCGATCCGAACACCGCGCGAATCCTGACTAATTACGCTTCAGGAATAATAAACGACTATGTGAAAAAAGAAAAGCTTAAAAACATCGAGCTACCAAACCAGATAAATACTGAAGTGCGCATGCTTTACAACGAAGGCTTGAAAAGTGTGTACATGTTTGTACCCGGAATTATGGCCATGATCCTGATGCTGATTTCGGCCATGATGACTTCTATTTCCATCAGTAAAGAGAAAGAACTTGGAACCATGGAAGTGTTGCTGGCTTCGCCGCTAAAACCGATTCAAATTGTGCTGGGAAAGGTTACGCCTTATTTATTGTTGTCGTTTGTGAATGCACTTACAATCATCATTATCGGAGTGTTTATTTTTGGCGTACCTATCAAAGGGAGCTTCTTTCTCCTGATGGCCGAAAGCTTCTTGTTTATCCTGATGGCGCTCAGTTTAGGAATCCTGATTTCGACCGTTGCACCCAACCAAATGGTTGCAATGTTCATTTCGGTATTGGCACTCATGCTTCCAACCATCTTGCTTTCAGGATTCATGTTTCCGATTGAAAATATGCCATTGCCATTGCGCATCATCAGTCACGCCATGCCGCCAAGGTGGTTTATTGTGATCATTAAAAACATCATGCTGAAAGGAACCGGAATTATGTATGTGTGGAAAGAAACACTGATTTTGATGTTTATGGCATTCGTATTTATTGCATTGAGTATTAAGAATTTCAAGATAAGATTGGAGTAAAAAAAGTTCGGAGTGCCTAAAGTACTTCCGACATTTAACTCCAGGCACTCCGAACTCCGAACTTTAGACACATTATTATGAAAACACTCTTTTACGTCATACAGAAAGAATTCATCCAGGTGAGGCGCAACAAAACGATGCTCCGGATGATCATTATGATTCCATTGTTACAAATGCTGGTTTTGGTATTTGCAGCCACCTACGATTTGAAGAACGTCAATATTTACCTGGTCGATAAGGACATGTCGTCAACCTCGCGCGAACTGGCGTCTAAACTGGATGCGTCGCCTTTTTTCACCATTAACAATACTTCGTTTAATCCCGACGACGGCGAGAAAGCGATTTTGGACAACAAAGATCACATGGTATTGGTCATTCCTCAGGGATTTGAACGCAACCTGATTCGCGACGACAAAGCCAGTTTGCAGTTGCTGGTAAATGCCATCGACGGGCAAGCCGCGCAGTTGGGCTATTCGTATGCCGCCTCGGTGATTCGCGATTTCAACAAAAACATTATTGCCGAATGGAAAGGATTGCCCGAATTCAATCCGCCATACCAAATCAATGCGGTATCGAGGTTCTGGTATAATTCAGAACTCGAATACAAATGGTACATGGCGCCAGGCGTTCTTTGTATTTTGGTTACACTAATCGGTTTGTTTCTTTCTGGAATGAGCCTTGTAAAAGAAAAAGAACAGGGAACCATCGAACAGTTGAATGTGACTCCAATACGAAAAATCCAGTTTTTGGCCGGGAAGCTGATTCCATTCGTTGTAATTGCCCTGTTCGACCTTTCCTTCGGACTTTTGATTGCCAAGTTGGTTTTCCATCTTCCTGTTGTTGGAAGCTTGTGGCTGGTTTTTGGCTTTGGGATGCTTTACCTACTTGGTATTCTTGGGCTTGGATTATTCGTTTCGACGCTGGCCGATACGCAGCAACAAGTGATGTTTGTAACTTACTTTTTCATGATGATCTTTATCCTGATGGGCGGCGTATTCACTCCGGTTGACAGTATGCCACATTGGGCGCAAATCGTCGACGAGGGCAATCCGATTTATCATTTCATCAGAGTTATGCGCATGGTGGTGTTAAAAGGATCGAACTTTGGAGACCTTATTCATGAATTTATTGCCATGAGCATTATCGGAATTACCTTTTTGAGTCTGGCAGTGTTGAGGTATCGAAAAACGGCTTAAAGGAAAGTGTTCAGTCGCAGTAACCAGAAAAGAAGTCATTGATGGTCATTAAGTCATTCGTAGTCATTGGTTGTAGTTCCAACAATGAATGACAATGAATGACGCGAAGCAATGACAATGAATGACCTGTTTTTACAGTTGCCCCGAATTCAGAATGGCATATAAAATAGCCAACCTAAAGCGGTAATCCGAATAACTTGCTCCACTAACTGCATCAATCCGATTGAAGTCTTGTTTTTCGAGCATTTGATTTTCGTAGCTCGGGTAGGCAATTGCCGGAGTAGTCCCGCTCTGAAGCATCTGTTTGCAATAAGCTTCATCGTGCTGTTTACCATGACCGTCCTTATGAATTTCATCGTAGTCAATCGAGATCATTTTCCCGCGTTTCATTTCAAAAGTCACTTCATGCCTGTACCCAAAATCATCAGCCGGACTGGCTCCTTTGTAAGTTCCATCCTTCAGGTCCGAAACCAATCCGGGAAAATGGTTTTCATCGCAAATTTCATGAAATGCTGACCGGACTTTGTTCATGTCAGACCGTTCAATAATCCAATGAATTTTCTCAAGAATTGCAGATTTTTCCTGATCCGGATTTGATGGATGCGAAAATGAAGTACAAACAATAAAACACACAAACAGAGGGGCTAAATAATTTTTCATGTATCGGATACGTTTTCGGTTAGTAATTGGGTATGATTCTTTGTTTTTATACTTTTGCCACACAAATTTAAGCCAACCATGATAAAGCTAAACATACTGGGTATTTCCATTTTACTGACATTCCTTTGCGGAAATTCCCTTACTGCACAAAACACTAAAAATACCAACGCCAATATTCCAAAAATTGTGGTCGTACTTTCGATCGACCAAATGCGCACCGATTATCTTTCAAGATACTGGAATAAATTTCAGGAAGGCGGGTTTAAACGACTGGTGAACGAAGGAGCAGTTTGCAGCAATGCGCAACTCGATTTGCATGTCCAGAAAATTTCGACCGGAACGGCAACCCTTTTTACGGGAGTTTATCCGGCGACTCACGGAATTGTTAGCGATAGCTGGTACGACCGACTGAAGAAGAAAGAAATTAACTGCATTGCCGACGATTACTACATCACAGTTGGCAGCGACTCGAAGGATGGCGAACGTTCGGCAACAAAACTTCTGTCGCCCACTTTAGGCGACCTCATAAAAATAAACAACCGGAACAAGTCGAAAGTATTTAGTATAGCGATGAACGATGTCAGTGCGGTGCTTTCGGCGGGTCATGCAGCCGATGGGGCTTACTGGTTCGATACTCAAAACGGCAACATGATTTCGAGTTCCTATTATGTCGATACGTTTCCGGAGTGGGTGCGCCAGTTCAACGAAAAAGGTTATGCCAAAACCTTTACCCAGCGCGACTGGACAACCTTGCTGCCCATTACCAGCTACGACGAAAGCCTGCCCGACGACTATGTTCTTGAAAAAGGATATTACGACAAATGGAATACGTTTCCGTACAGCATGAAGAAACTCAAGGAAAAGGCTGTCAATTATAAATTTCTGAAGACCACGCCATTCGCGAACAACCTGGTGAGAGACTTTGCAACCAGTTTAATCTTGTCCGAAAACCTTGGTAAAGACGAATATCCAGATCTGCTGACACTTACTTTCGCTTCGATGGATTATGAAAATAATTCGTTTGGACCAGCCTCAGTTGAAATGGAAGATACCTATTTGAGATTAGATCAGGACATCGCCTTGCTTTTAGATTTCCTGGATAAAACAATTGGCAAAGGCAACTCGCTGGTAGTTCTCACGTCCACATGCTCGTCAAGCTATCCGGTTGATTATATGAAAGAAGAATTTCACATGCCGGTTGGCACATTTTCTCCTGAAAGCGCCATTGCCTTGCTGAAGTCTTTTCTGAATATTACCTACGGACAAGGCAACTGGATTGATGTGGTAGGTGACCAGCAACTCTATTTTAACCGTGAATTGCTTGAAAACAAAAACGTTTCGTTGCAAGACATACAGACAAAAACAGCGAATTTCATTAACCAGTTCGAAGGGATTAAGATTGCGTTGCCATCCACTTCATTCGAGCAGGGCGACTACTCAAAAGGACAACTTGCTGTAATTGCCAATTCGTACAATTTCAAACGTTCAGGAGATGTACTGTATCAGCTCGAAGATGGCTGGCAACCAGTTTATAAATACGAGCGAACTATATACAACGACAACTCCAACATTCCGTTCATCATGTACGGCAATGCCGTAAAACACCTGCAAATCCGGAAAAAGATTCAGGGAGAGGATATGGTTCCTACTGTTTTAGAGATTTTGCACATGCCCATTCCAGACCATTGTTCAGGAAATATTCTGGAAGATGTTTTATGGTAAACTTATCTGGGAAAGCACTGTAGCATAAATGTAAAGTCAGGGTATATCTGTAATTTTCAAATTTCATCGGCAAAACATTAAGAACATGCTAATTACCTGATCTTTTTTATTGTCTTCAATACAAATTCGAAACAAATAAAAAATAATCAGTGTTAAAAACTGTTATCTTTGATCGCAAATTTCGGAACAGATGGCCAACGACTGGAAAGATAGACTGGGAACAGTGTACTCAACAAACCCAAATTTTCAATACGAGAGCGGTGATGACGTGGAGCAGGAAACGCTTCAGCCCAACAAACAGGATCTGCGGGTTCAGCTCGACAAGAAACAACGAAATGGGAAGAAAGCTACTCTGATTACCGGTTTTGTTGGGAAAGATGAGGATTTAAAAGAATTGGCAAAAATCCTGAAGACCAAATGTGGTGTGGGAGGTTCGGCTAAAGATGGCGAAATCCTGATACAAGGTGATTTTTGTAATAAAGTGATTGAAATTCTCAAAAGCGCAAATTACAAGGTGAAACGCACAGGAGGCTGATTTGCCTAAAAGGAAAAAGCAGACGGGAAGTGGCGAAGGATAATAGAATATGATTTGATAAATTCATTGATGCTCTAAATAAACCGTTTCAGGTATGCTCAAACATTATAAAACTATCGGAATGATTGGGGGAATTGCCCCAGCTTCAACAGTTGACTATTACAATCGTCTCATTTCCAGATTTCAGGAGCGCACCGGTCAGCGCGAATATCCGTCGATAATCATCAACAGTATCAACATGACGCACATGATGGAACTGATTACCAACGATCATTTAGATGAGTTGGTTGATTATTTGTCGGAAGAAATATTTACGTTGGAAAAAGCAGGAGCCAAAGTAATTTTCATGGCTTCAAACACTCCGCACCTGGTTTTTGAGCCACTTGCTCAGCGAGTTAAAACAAAGATGGTAAGCATTGTCGATTCGACCATCGCATACGCGCAAGCCAAAGGGCACAACAGACTTGGGTTATTCGGAACACTTTCTACTATGGAAGGAGATTTTTTTCAGGATGGTTTTGAAGCCAGTGGCATGGAAATAATAACTCCGATGTCGGACGAGCGAAAATACATTCATAAAGTTTACATGGAAGAATTGGTTCGGGGTCGGTTTTTACCAGAAACAAAAAGTCGTTTATTGTCGATTGCCAAACGCATGTATAATGAAGGTCAGATAGACAGTTTGATTTTAGGAGGTACTGAATTGCCACTTATCCTGAAATCAAGTGATATGGAAGACATTGAAATGCTCAACACGACTAAAATTCATGTCGAGCGAATTCTGGATGCCGTAATCGGATAATCTAATTTGATAAATCTACTTTAACCGATTCAATCCGGAGAATGATTTTTCAGCTTTTTCACCCCATCCCTGAAGGGAGAAAGCTAAAAAATCAACCTTTCCAAATTAACAGAATGAATCTGACTAAATTGATTAGAGCCAGCAAATGAAAAAAACTAATACTGCCAGTGCTCTTTTAGTTGTATTTTTATTGTTTATCTCGTGTGGAAAACTTTCGAAAATCAGCAAAATCGGCTTGCCAGAATCCAACGATTATAAACTCTTTGCCAGCAGAACGATCGGATCCGGAGCCGAAACATTTCATTTTTACCCGTCGAACCCAAACCTGAATTTAGGTGAAACAATCGAAGTTGACAGCCGAAGAATTGATGCCGGAGATGATAAACTCGATTCGTTTCTGAAAGATCACAAAACCCTGTCTTTCTTAATCATTCGGAACGATTCACTTTTGTACCAGTATTACGATGAATCAAAAAGTGATACAAGTATTGTTACTTCGTTCTCAGTTGCCAAAGCATTTATTTCAGCGCTAATAGGCATCGCCATCGCGGATGATAAAATTCCGGGGGTAAACACCAGTATCGTCAGTTATTTTCCTGAACTCACCAACCAAGGCTTCGAACCAGTCACAATAAATAACCTGCTCGACCATACTTCGGGCATTCATTACAAAGAAATCCAGAATCACGTTGGCGGAAACCTCGAATTTTATTGGGGCAAAGATCTTTCAAAAGACATTTTAAATATACATCCGGTTTATACTCCAGGCGAGCATTTCGAATACAGCAATATTAACACCCAGTTGCTTGCCATGATTCTGCAAAGAGCCACCGGAATGAGTGTTTCGGAATATCTTCAGGAGAAAATATGGAAACCCATTGGCATGGAATATCCAGCTTCGTGGAGTTTAAGTAACGATGGATCAGAGGGAGTCGAAAAAGCTTTTTGTTGCCTGAATGCCCGAACGATTGATTTTGCCAAATTTGGTCGGTTGTATTTAAATCGTGGAAACTGGAACGGAAAACAAATTATTCCTGAAAGTTGGATTGATCAAAGCCTTCGTTCGTCGAAAGAAAATGGACAGCGGCTTACTTACCATTACAACTGGGGAATTGGCCCGAAAAAATATGGAAGTTTTTATGCCATTGGGCTATACGGACAGTTGATTTACATGTATCCCGAAAAGAATGTGATTATTGTGCGCTTTGGCAAAGCCGATTTGGGTTACGACCCACCTTTTTTGTTCCACACTTTTCTTCAGATTTGCGATCAGCTCTGACCGATGCTCCAAGTTTGTCATTTATAGTCATGGTGTCATTTGTGATCAATGATTGTTATTCGACACGAAGCTAATGACAACTAATGACTTACAACTAATGACCAATTTTTGAGCACTGGAAACTGAGACTGATCACTGATCACTTTAATTCTTCCTGAAGCTTCCGGATAAGCCCCTCACAGGCATCTTCCAAAATATCCAGAACCAGTTCAAAACCGGCAGCGCCGCCATAATAGGGATCGGGAACCGAATCATATTTTTTGACAGAACAATAATCAGTCATAAGCGAGATTTTCTTCCGGTCATTTTCATTTCGGGCAACCGCTTTCAAATCGCGTACATTCTGAATGTCCATTCCAATGATGTAATCGAACCGGTCGAAATCCTTCTCCGGATCGACCGGACGTGATATGCTAGTCAGCCGATAACCTCTTTTTATTGCAAATTGCTTCATGCGGTAATCAGCCTGATCTCCTGCATGATAAGCCGCTGTTCCTGCCGAGTCACATTTTAATTCAGATTGGAGTTCCTGTTTTTCAATCATCGCGTTAAAAACCGCTTCAGCGCTGGGGCTGCGGCAAATATTACCAAGACATACAAAAAGTACCTGTTTCATCATTGACATGAAATTTTTCGAAAGTCAAAAATAGAGTAATTTCCAGAATAATAAAGGAGAGAGAAAAAATTGAAAATAAGTTACAACCAGTGATTTTGAATACAAAGATGGATCAATTCTGTGATATTGTGAGTTAGCGTTTTTTCCATGCAATTGCGCTTGTGGTTTTTCACGGTATGAATACTTAATTTAAGCTTGTCTGCTATCATTTTGCTGCTTAGTCCTTCGTGGCAAAGCTTGATTATTTCTAATTCACGTTGCGATAAAATTGAATTATATTTTTTCACATAAACCTTCGTAAAAACCTTTTGATATCCCTGATCTGAATTATACCGGAATAAAGTCAAAATCATGGTTTCGTCCGATTTAATATCAGCTATCTCGAAAAAAACATTGAGATTTAGCACGGGTAACCGTTTCGCGTCGTCGAATGTTAATGATCCCTCGTGCATAAATTGAGAAATACTACCATCTTTCCGGATATAACGGTGATTGAATATAAACCTGTAATCGGGAGTTTCTAAAAAAGGTTCTGAATCTATAAATCGCAGGATGTCCGGATAAGCTGATTCACACCAAATTTTACGATCTTCAGGATGACAATTAAGTTCATGAAAATCAAGCCGATCTTTTAACTGGTTACTTTTAAAACAATTGCGCTGCTCTATACAATGATCATGAGTACAGGAAAATTGCTTACCTGAATAATCAATAAGACAAGAACTGAAAAAATCGGCAGGGAAAGATCCATGCAATGCACTACCACTTGTGATAACATTACCCGGATTGTTTTCCCGATTTACAGGATGATTAAGATCTACAGTATCAACATTTGATTTGGGTTCATTCTTCATAGTCAAAACTTCAATTTAAAATGGGCATACTTTAAAAATCTGAAAAGATATAACTGAATGTGAAAAATCAAATAAAACTGTTTCTGTACTTCTGAAAGCTTCCTTTTAACAGGTTGGGCTCCCAACTCAAATATTTGGTTTAACGGTTCATCGATACAATAGAAACTTCACAATCATTACAAATCGATTAAACACAAACTCGAGGATTAAGATTGAACAGCAAAATGCATAAAATGTTCGAGAAACATAATCACCTAAGGATGACTCGTTTGTGCCATTGACTGCTAACCCAATTTAGAGCTAAATTTGAATAATGATTATAACCTTAGGGCTAAAGTCTCAATCACTGAGATTAACGTTCGATTACAATATCATAGGACACCGCTTTTACTGATCAGTACTTTTAGCTTTCGCGTAACGAAACTGTGACGGTTTCTGTTTTTTGCACTTTCAAAGACCTACCACATTGTTGCTGGGGGTAAACTTTACTTCAGATTTCGACTACCATTTAACAAAAAAAATCCTCAAAAAAATTACAATTATGAAAAGATTAGTATTAACAATCGTGTCGATAACATTTTTAGTGGGAACAATTTTCGCACAGAGTGTAAAAATTCCATTAATAGGCTCCAAAGCTCCATCATTTACTGCAGAAACAACCAACGGAACTCTAAACTTTCCAGATGATTACGGAAAAAAATGGAAAATTCTGTTTAGTCACCCTCAGGATTTTACGCCGGTTTGTTCTTCAGAACTTTCAGAACTAGCCTACATTCAGAAAGATTTTGAAAAATTAAACACTAAAATAGCCATTATTTCGGCCGACAATGTAATTGAACACCGGCGATGGAAAACATGGCTTGAAGGTTTGGATTATAAAGGTCGTGGATCTCAAAAAATTGAATTTCCGCTAATCGATGATCATTCACATTCAGTATCCATACAATATGGTATGATACATGAACTTGCAAGTACAAACAAAGATATCAGGGGCGTTTTTATCATCGATCCTAATAATATAGTTAGATCCATAAACTTCTATCCAATGCAGATTGGTCGCAATATGCAGGAAATAGAACGAATTTTAGTCGCATTACAAACAGCAGATCGTGAAATGGTTTGCACTCCAGCAAACTGGAAAAGTGGTGATGATGTTATTGTTCCTCATTATCCATATACCGATGATGAATTGGCTGCGAATCCTGAACTTAAAGATAGCTATTATAACTTAGGTGGCTACATGTGGTTCAAAAAGGAAAACAAATCATTAGTAATGAATGACAATTCAAAATAAAAGTAATTTGAAAAGGTAAATCCATTTAGATGTTCACTTCTACGTTTGAAGGGAAAGTGTACTCCTATAAAACTTAGAAGGAAAAAGAAGCTGTTCAAGATTGCTTACATCAATTGATTTTCATTTCGTAGGTTTTTGCACAAGTATAGTAACGTTGATTTTTTTTGGTTGAATCGAATAATGGCGGCTTGATTAGCTGATTATTATTCGATTTGCCTTTGGTGGATATGCCAACTTTAAAGGAATCTTAGCTTGACTGATAAAATTAATTTACAAACGTCTTCTATGCAAAAATGGCACTTTCGTGCTATTGACTATCGTCAAATTTTGTAGGTAATTTTACTATATGTAAATAAGACAGAATTATCGCTAAACTTAAAAACTATGTGCGCATTTAGAAGAAAATTATCAATGGGATGGCTTCCTGATTACCCCGATTTCAGGGATCTCACAGTAGAACATGATGATGTGTCAACCCGGCTTCAAGGGCTTGGACAGAAAGATTCAATAAAGAAAATGCTTTCAAAAACTGTTTCTAAAAAAACAGCGCCACCTAAAAAGGTAAATCTGATCAATTGGTTTTCGCCCATTGAAGATCAGGGTAATCTTGGCTCCTGTACCGCAAATGCAGGAGTTGGGTTAGTCGAATATTTTGAACGGCGTGCCTTTGGAAAACATGTTGATGCTTCCAGATTATTTCTGTACAAAGCCACACGAAACCTAATGAAGGAAAAAGGTGATACCGGCGCATTTCTGAGGAGTGCAATGGGGGCACTGGTATTGTTTGGCATACCACCAGAAGAATACTGGCCCTACAATGTGGCAAGTTTCGACAAGGAACCATCGGCATTTTGCTACGCATTTGCACAAAATTACCGATCGATAAGTTATTACCGGCTCGATCCGCCTGGAACACCTGCAGACCAGTTGTTATCGCGAATCAAAACAAACCTTGTCGCAGGGCTTCCATCCATGTTTGGATTTACTGTTTACAGCTCAATAAGTCAGGCAGGCAATAACGACGGTAAAATTCCATTCCCGACTAAAGGAGAAAAAATTGAAGGTGGTCATGCCATTGTAGTTGCCGGATATGACGATACAATGAAAATAAAAAACGAGATCAATGGAAGTACCGAAACGACAGGAGCTTTCCTGATTCGCAACTCTTGGGGTACCGATTGGGGTCAGAATGGTTATGGCTGGCTTCCTTACGAATATGTTCTTCAAGGACTCGCCGACGATTGGTGGTCGCTCCTCAAAAACGAATGGGTTGATACAGGTAATTTCAAAGCTTAAAAAGTAAATTATGAAATATTTTGCCGACATCCATTGTCATCCAACACTGAAACCCTACGGACACAGTTTCCCCAAAAAGGAAAACAGTAAAAACCTGAAGTCAAAAAGTTCTGTCTGGTACTACGATCCACCTAACCTGTTCGAAAAAATGATCGACCTTTTGGGCGGAATTGTGAAATACCGTCAAAGCAATTTCTCAGCTATGGGTTATGGAAATGCCGGAATCGTTTTTGCTTCGTTGTATCCAATGGAGCGCTGTTTCTTCGACAACAAACTCGGAACCGGTGAATTCAACGATTTGCTGCTCAACTTTGTCACTTCGGTTGGCCGCGAACGGATTGATTTCGTACAATCGGTAACCGATTATTTTCCTGATCTGGAAAACGAATATGCATTCCTGAAACAAATGAGCGGGAATCAGGTGACTCTGGCTGATCGTGCGAGCTACCATTATTCATTGGCTCGAAACTCTTCGGATGTCGCAAGCATCCTCGACTCCGACGCTATCGAGGATCGGAAATCGAATTCAATAGCGGTGATTGTTACCATTGAAGGTGCCCATTCGTTTGGAACCGGAATTCATCCGAAGCAAAAGCCTGCTAACCGAAATTACGTGCTCGGCAATGTGGATAAAGTGAAGAACTGGGAACACCGTCCGATTTTCATCACGCTTGCACATCATTTTTTCAACGAATTATGTGGCCATGCCGAAAGCCTCACCGGCATTGTGAAATCAGCAGTAGACCAAAGTTATATGATGAACACCGGATTTACTCCGCTCGGACTGGAAGTGGTTGACAAAATGCTGGATAATTCCGAAAACAAGAGGATTTTAATCGACATCAAACACATGAGCCGGACTTCGCGATTGGAATATTTTAACCTGCTTGATACCAAATACGCAGGTCAGGACATTCCGGTAGTGGTTAGCCATGGTGCAGTTATCGGCAATGATCAGGACAAACATTTGTTTATGAATGCCGAAATCAATCTGTATGATGATGAAATCATCAGGGTTGCACGGTCAAACGGATTGTTTGGATTGCAGCTCGACGAACGTCGCATTGCAGCACATGGCGATTTTGAATTGAAGAAAACACATGGTATTGAACGCCGGAAAGTGTTATTTCATTCGAGCTTTCTGGTTTGGCGACAAATTCAGCACATCGCCGAATTGCTCGATTCGCAGGGGCTTTTTGCCTGGGGAATACAAACCATTGGCAGCGACTATGACGGCATGATTGATCCGATCAATGGTTTCTGGACTGCCGAAAACCTTCCTACACTCGAAGATTATTTGCTAATGCAGGCGCACACCTACATGAATACGAATTCAGGAAAATTGACCAATTCATTTAACCGAATTGATCCGGAAGAGATTGTGAACCGCGTAATGGGTGATAACGCGTTCAATTTTGTGATGAAATATTTTAAATAGGATGGAAGAAAATTCACCCAACGACCCAAGCCTTTCGTTTGAGAAATACAAATACAAGGTAGATCTGTTCAAGTGGTTGATTGGAAGCGTTGCTCTGGTTGTTATGACGACCATCATTGACTGGGGCTTCAAGGATCGCGCGGCTGGACTTCAGGAGATACAACAATACGACAAATATGCTACAGAACTAATTATCCTGAACAATGACCCGGTGAAGAAGAGGATGCTGGCACAGTTTTTTTCAAAAGTCACTCCTTCGGAAAAACTTCGCGATGGCTGGGAAAAATATTATCGGGAAGTGAATGTAGAATATCGCGAATTTTTAAAGAAGGATTCTATTGCTCAGGCGAAATTGAAAGAATTGGCAAATAAGGACTCCACGCAACTCAGCGAGTCGCAAAAAATAGAGAAACAACAGGCAGAACAAACCGTTAGAGAGACGCAAAGAATTAATAGTCAGCCAATCGTATTACCAAATACTACGGTCATTCCAGTTGTTTATATCCAGATTGGAAGTGAAGATCAGCACAGTTTTGCCAAAAATCTAATCGGGAAAATTATTGGGTTAGGTTATAAAGCGCCGGGAATTGAGTTAGTAGCAGTAGCTCAAAAGATGAAAAACAACGAGATCAGGTATTTCAGGCAGTCTGATGAATCTTCGGCAGTAGTTATACAAAATATGCTAAAAGATGAAGGAGTCGATGCTAAACTTACTCCTGTATTCAGACTTAGTTCACAGACAAGGGAAGGTACTATTGAGTTATGGTTGAAATAGTAAATTTTAGAAACCGTTTTAAAAAAAAATATGCCGGCAATTGTAGAAGGATTTAAAGAAGTATTTGGGATTTTAAAGGACCTGTTCTCAGGAGTAAAATCAGCAATACAAATTCCTGAAAATCACAAAAAAGAAATGAGGGATGCCATTGCTGATACAGCAGCTCTCATTGATGAAACATTGACCATCTTGAAACTGCATCTTAACAGTGTGGTTTCTGAATTACGATTCGGTGATAAACAACGAGCAAAACAGTTGATCTATGAATTAGGCGATTTTCAGGGCTGGGAAGCCAAATACCGACAATTCCAGTTGTGCGATTCACTTCGTATAGCAACGGATAAACTTCAAAGCAAAGGTTTATATAAATTACTGAATAAAGCTTCATTTGAAAATCCTGAAACAATCCATCAACGAATGTTCGATTACATCGGTGGAGAAACTAATGCGGCAAGGTCAGTCGGGTCAATGCTTCAGGAATTGGCACAGTTGTCTGATACCGTTGATTCTGATCCGGAAATGGTAGCAAAAGAACTGGAAGCTGCCAGAAATGAGATTGGTAAATGGCGGCAAACATTCATCGATTTGGAAATTGAAATCAGAAATTCTATATAAAATTTCGAATTCACCAACAGTGTTATCCCACCATTTCCTTTGTCGACAATAATCCACAGGCTGCATAAATATCCTGACCACGGCTGGCGCGGATGGTGGTGAGGATGCCTTTTTCGTTGAGCTTTTCTTTGAATTTCTGGAGCGTATTTTCGTCGGTTCCTTCGAGCGGAGTGCCTGGAATTGGGTGAAACCTGATCAGGTTGATGCGACATTTAATGCCATTCAGAATTTTGCACAGTTCCTGAACATGGCGTGGCGAGTCGTTTAATCCTTTAAACACAATGTATTCAAACGAAACACGGCGCTGACGGCCAAAGTCCCAACTTTTAATTTCGCGAATCACCTCAGCCAGCGGATAAGCCACCTGAACCGGCATCAGTTTTTGGCGTTCATCGTCGAACGGAGTGTGCATACTCACTGCTAAATGTGCTTCCGATTGATTCAGGAAAGTTACCATTCCTGGCACAATTCCAATGGTTGAAACTGTTATCCGGCGTGGGCTCATGGCAAGCCCCCATTCCGAAGTGAGGATTTCAAGACTTTTTAAAACCTCTTCCAGGTTGTCGAATGGCTCACCCATTCCCATGTACACAATGTTGGTTACCTTGTGCCATTCCGGAATGTTACGAATCTGATTCACGATTTCGCCGGCAGTTAATTGTCCCTGGAAACCCTGCTTACCGGTCATGCAAAACAAACAACCCATTTTGCAACCCACTTGCGACGACACACAAACTGTTTTGCGGTCATCATCCGGAATCATAGCTGTTTCAATAAATTTCCCCTGAACTGTTGGGAACAGGTATTTTTTAGTTCCGTCAACACTCTCCTGAACTTTAGTCGAGTTTACCAAGCCAAATTCATATTTGCTGTTCAGAATTTCACGTGCTTTTTTCGAAAGATTCGTCATTTCGTCAATCGATGAAATGTCTTTCTGATAAAGCCATTCAGCCATTTGTTTGCCGGTAAACCTGGGCAAACCCAGTTCAACTGCAAGTGCAGTCAGTTCAACAAGTGTCTTTCCGAATAATGAATCTTTCATTTTAAGCTACAAGTCATTAGGAAAAGGTCATTAGGAAATAGAAACCCCATTTTTCTAATGACTATTGACAATTTCCTGATTTAAAAATAAATTTCAGCTAAAATGTTTTCGTACGGAACGCCACGTGAAATGAGCAAATCGCGAACTTCGACAACCATGATAGCCTTGCCACAAAGATAATAGTTAATGTCAGTCGGTAGTTCTTTTATTTCTTCCAGATATTTGTTTACACGACCTGGAAAAACGTTGCAAGATTGTTCCTGCGAACAGCAACGAACATACCGGTCGCCCATGGCCCATTCCAGTTCATCTTCAAAATAAAACTGATCTAGTTTTCGAACTCCGTGAATCAATGTTTTATTTTCAGACATTCCGGATCGAAACATGCTGTAAAATGGAGCAATGCCGGTTCCGGTGGCAATCCACCACGCCGGTTTTTTGCTGTCTTTAAAACTTCCATAAGGTTTCGATACCCAAATTTTCATGCCCGGAATTACGCCGGCCAACCATGGTGTCAGCAATCCATCTTCCTTTACATTAAAAAGAACCTTGATTTCGGATTCATCGTTTCCGCTGCAAATACTGTAAATTCGGGGTGCAATCATCGGATCTGCTGCAATTTTCACGACTTGTCCGGGACTGAAATTACAGGTTCGCAACCACGAAATGAGATGAACCCCCGGTGAAATTTCCTCGTTTCCCGAAATAGTAACTTCTTCAAGTTCAAACTGCTGATTTTTATTTGCTGACTTTTGCATTAATTCTATTTTATTACACGAACAACAAGTTCACGATAAATTGGTTTAAGCCGATTATCGCGGGAAAATACAAAACTGTTTCTATGTTGAATATTTAAGACTAACTTCGAACTAAAAGTATTAAATGTAAACTTTTTGTTCAATTTTATGGTTTAAGGATAGGAGTTAAATCCTGATTTTCTTTTAAAGCTTATTTTTGTGACCTTAAAAAAAACACAACTGACACATTGAAAATAAAGACGTTAAACGAAGATTCACAATCGGTTGGCAATATTTTACTCGAGACCGGAGCAATGCTCATGAGCTCGGGAGCAAGCTCAAACCGAATCAGGGTTACCCTGGAACGAATAGCCAATGGGCTTGGCTATAAGACTGAATTGCTGATTACGCATCGGGCTTTGATGCTGACAATCATTGAAAAAGATCAACAACATTTCTTCAGCCGACTGAAACGTACTTCTCCGCATGGAGTTAATTTCAGGATTGTTAGCGGAATCAGCCACATGAGCTGGAACGTGTTGGAGCAGAACTGGACAATTACCCAAATTGCAGACGAATTACGCCGGTTAAAATCACTTCCTCATTACCCCAGATTAGTGATTCTCGGGTTTGTCGGTTTGGCTGGAGCCGCATTCTGCCGCATATTTGGCGGTGGTTACGTTGAAATGATTGTTGCATTTGTTGCAACGGTAACCGGACTTTTTGTAAGGCAGGAGGCCGTGCGTGTAAAATTCAACCCCTATTTATGCGTTTATTTTGCTGCATTTACAGCCTCGTTTATCGCCGGATTAGCCGAACATTTTCAAATTGGTACTCAGCCCGACAAGGCATTTGCCACCTCAGTATTATTCCTGGTTCCAGGGGTTCCGCTTATTAACTCGGTGACTGACCTGTTGGACGGGAACATTCAAAACGGGCTGATACGTGCCATTAACGGACTAATGATTTCTTTCTCGATTGCCATGGGACTATTTTCTGTACGCATGATTTTAAACATTTAATATGATCCTACTCGAAATACTTATAAAAAGCTTCTGGGCAGGCATCGCTGCAATTGGGTTTGCTATCCTGTTTAATGTTCCCCGACGGACGTTATTTCCAATCTGGTCTCTTGGAGCAATAGGCGGATTAATCAAATTTACGGCCATGAACTATCATGTTGGAATTGTATTCGCCTCATTTATGGGAACGGTATGTATTGCCGTAATTGCTATCCAGATGGCTCACCTGAGAAACAGTCCGCCGCTGGTTTTTTCGATTCCTTCCGTAATTCCCATGGTTCCGGGTGCTTTTGCCTATAAATTTATGCTTGGAATGATCGCCCTTACCAGTATGGAAAATACTGACGCCTACGTACAGACGCTGATAGAAACAGTGAATAACGGGGCAAAGATGATGTTTGTGCTGATTGCTCTCGGAACAGGGGTAGCCATCCCGATGTTGCTAACCCGAAAAGAATCGATAAAAAAGTCAGACTTCAACAAAAAGAAAAAAGCGATTGGCTAAATACGGATCATTTTCCTATTCAAAATAATATACAAAAAGAGAGCTGTTCCAAATCGAAACAGCTCTCTTTATATGCCAAGGGTATCACCCCGTTTAGAAATAAAACACTCATAATCAACACTGAAACAAATCAGTGAGGAAGATGCCGGATTAATTGATAACACCCAATTTTCCTTCATCAATTAACTTTTGCATCAACTTTGCTTCTTCCTGATCAGCGATCAATTTGGTAACTTCCAGTGCTTCACTTTGAAATGCATCTTTCACATTCAATTTACCAAATCTTCCTTCAGCGATTAACTTTTGATTCAACTTTGCTTCTTCCTGATCGGCGATTAACTTAGTAACCAATTGTGCTTCCTTTTGAAGATCTACTGCTGCATCCAAGTCATCGCTTAGCAATAGTTGAACTGATTCAAAGTTTGCATCTCTTTCAGAAAAGTTTGATTTGTCGCTCAATGAAGGAAAGACTTCATCTGTCATGTTCGACCCATTTCTCAAATTTTTAACTTCTTCCACAACTAAATTGTTGTTGGCATTTTTGTAATTTGCGGCATTGACATTTATTGTTGCAATAAATCCAAATAGACAAA
Organism: Prolixibacteraceae bacterium; assembly: GCA_028683385.1. Lineage (GTDB taxonomy): Bacteria > Bacteroidota > Bacteroidia > Bacteroidales > Prolixibacteraceae > Aquipluma. The sequence goes on from JAQUIJ010000001.1 coordinate 483,022, forward strand.
TAGCTAAAAGTGTTCTAGTTTTCGTTTTCATAATTTTTCTTTTAATTGTTTTCAAATGTTTTCTTCTTAAATTGTTTTCACTATTAAGACTGAGAAACACGCCGGAAGTTACATCCGGATGAGTTAAATAAAAGATAAACTTATCTTAATTAAAACTTAAAGGATTTAGATTTGCTGGCTGAATGTTAAGAATGGTGCGGGAAATAGCTTTTCAATACCTGCCGGAAGCTCCGAAAACAGACCAAAAACGCATGAGCCACTGCCCGACATTGAGGCGTAAACAGCACCCATATTATAAAGTTGAGCTTTGATGCTTGCAATCTCGGGATACTGCGGAAACACTGATGATTCAAACTGATTGATTATGTTGTTTTTCCAATCAGGAACCGGAAGATTAATTAATTTGGAAAGCGAAACTGCTGGCTTTCGTGGAATCACATTCTGAAAGGCTTTGACGGTAGAAACTTCAAGCGGAGGTTTAATTAACAAAAGATACAATCCCTTAACATTCAGGTTTATTTCGTTCATTATTTCACCTCTTCCAGCAGCAAAAACAGGTTTATTCAGTATAAAAAACGGACAATCGCTCCCCAAAGCCGCGGCATAATCAAGTAATTTATCGGTCGAAAGATTCAAATCGAACAACTTATTCAACATCTGGAGCATAAAAGCACCGTCGGCAGAACCACCACCGAGCCCGGCTCCAAATGGAATTTGCTTGTGTAAATGTATTTTCAGGACAGGCAAATCAAAATCTTTTTGAAGAAGTGAATACGCCTTCATCACCAAATTCGATTCCGGAGACCCAGAAATGACGATTCCACTTGTGGTTAACCGCAATTCATCGGATTCGGCTACCTCAAGCGCATCGCTCCAGCCGACAGGAAAAAATACGGTCTCCAGATTATGAAACCCATCTGATCGTTTTTCGGTAATGTATAACCCGATGTTTATTTTGGCGTTGGGGAATGAAATCATAAAGCAAAAATAGAAAAATCGATGATTGGATTTGCAAAATAAAAAGAGTTCTGTTTTTCAAAATTCGATTGCACAAAAGCGAAATCGAAGAAACCCTTTTTGTAGTCAAATAAAAAGCACCCCCCAAGCGGAGTTCCCTAGGTGCAATTAAAAATTGTTTTTTTGTGAATGGGTATCTAAAAAATATGCCTTGCCATCTTATAGTATGATCTATTCAGGCAAAATCGCTTTATAACTACAAAATTAAAATTCGGAACTATCTGATTTTCAATATCAATTTTTCATTAAGTCTATTAACTCCTGATTTTTCACATAAAATGCGAGTCTAAAAGAAAGTTGTTTTGCGACTCAATTTAAAATCTGTATTTTGTATGGCATTAAATCTGCAAAAAATGGTCCAGACCAAAAAGCCAAAGTTACAATCTGTAATCAAAGATTATAGCATTATGCTAGTGGGACTAATCCTCTACGTGTTGTCGTGGAATCTCTTCCTAATACCATCACAAATTACAGGTGGGGGAATAAGCGGATTAGCAGCAGTTATTTTTTACAGCACAAAAATCCCTATGGGGATAACATACTTTGCCATTAATGTTGTATTAATCGCGATAGCCTTAAAAGTACTGGGTTCAAACTTTGGTGTGAAAACCGTTTTTAATATGGTTGCGCTTACCTTGTTGTTTGCCATTCCTCAGGATCTTTTCCCTGGAGCCCTGATCAAAGATAATTTTCTTGCAGCAGTTCTCGGTGGTATGATGGGTGGAGTCGGAATCGGCATCGTATTTTCGCGCGGCGGCAGTACCGGTGGTACCGACATTATTGCTATGATGATTAACAAATATCGCAATATCAGTCCGGGACGAATCATCTTGTATTGCGACGTAATTATTATTGGGTCGTCTTATTTTCTTGTCCATTCGATTGATAAAATGGTGTACGGCTTTGTTTCAATGGCCGTTGTTTCGTATACGCTCGACTCCATCCTTAGTGGTTCAAACGCTTCGGCTCAAATTTTTATATTCTCGCCCAAATACGAAGAAATTGCCGACTTTATCAATACTGAATCATTTCGCGGAGTAACTGTAATCGACGGAACGGGATGGTACACACAGCAGAATGTTAAGATACTGATGACTATTGTCCGTAAGAAAGAAACAAGTATCATTTTCCGCATGGTAAAAGAAATCGATCCAAATGCTTTCATCTCGATGGGCAGTGTCATGGGTGTTTATGGTCAGGGATTCGACAAATTGAAAGTTTAATTTCGCTATTTAGCTTCATTAACAGTTTTTTATTGATTTTTATTCTCCGCCTTAAAAACTGAATAACTAAGCATTTATACGCATTCACATCGGTGATTTCGTTCGCCTTGTCAATCGTCAACCAGAATTCAGCTTTCGATTCCCTATTAATTTTATTAGTTTTGAAAAGACAGAAATATACAGCCGGGAAAGTACTTTCGTCCTAATGAAAAAGATTTTCCCGGTTGATTATGAAACAGAAACCACAAAACCATGAAGTTTAAAATTCCCGAAAAGTTTCAACGCCTAAAAAAAATCCTGATCTGGGCCGTTTCTTTTATCCTGCTGCTCCAAGTTGCTTATTTTATTTTTGATTATTACGAGACCAGGCAAATAATGAAAGAACTGGCCAAAGAGCCTGAAGTAGTAAAACCTGAGCCTGTCATGCTTTTTAATATCCCGATTGATTCATTCACCGTAGTCCCGGGGCAGGTACGTTCAGGACAAAACTTGTCAGATATTTTAGTATCAAAGGGTATTTCAATGTCCAAAATCGATGAAATATCAAAGAAATCAATCCTGACTTTTGATGTCCGGAAAATGAAAATTAGTAATCCTTACTACTTCTTCATGAATAAAAAAGATGCTTCGAAAGTTGAATATTTTATTTATGAAATTAATCCGGTTGATTACGTTGTTTACCAACTGAGAGATAGTTTGCGGATTTACAAAGAGAAAAAACCCATCGAAACACTGGTAAAATCGGCAAGTGGCGTAATTACATCATCGTTGTGGAATGCGTTAGCGTCTCAGGCTCTCGATTACAACCTCGCATTGTCATTATCTGAAATCTATGCATGGAGCATCGACTTTTATGGATTACAAAAAGGCGACAAATTCAGAGTGATCTATGAAGAGAACTTTGTGTATGGAAAATCGATTGGTATTGGGCAAATCTTTGCCGCACAATTTGTACACGCTAAAGAAGATTTTTATGCTTTCAGGTTTACACAAAATAACGAGGACAGCTATTTCGATGATAAAGGAAAAAGCCTAAAGAAAGCATTCCTGAAAGCTCCATTGAAATTTAGCCGAATTAGTTCGTCATTTTCTGCAAATAGATTTCATCCGGTATTGAAAATTTACCGACCTCATTTTGGTGTTGATTATGCCGCAGCAACCGGAACACCAGTTATGTCGATTGGCGACGGAACAGTAATCGCAAAAGCCTATCAGGCTGCCGGAGGAGGAAATTACCTGAAGATTAAGCACAATGCCGTGTACACTACTAGTTACATGCATTTAAGCGGATACGCTCCCGGAATCACAACCGGAGCAAGAGTGCATCAGGGACAGGTAATTGGTTACGTTGGAATGACTGGACTAGCATCAGGGCCACATCTCGATTTCAGGGTTTTCTTTAATGGATCGCCAATTGATCCGTTAAAAGTTAAATCGCCACCAACAGAACCTATTGCTGAAAAATATATGGCATCGTATACGGCACACCGCGACTCGATGATGACCAAGCTTTCGGCAATAAAAGAATTCTAAAAATAAAATTTAGTCCGCATACGGGAGACCGAAGTCCGGAGACAGTAGAAAAAACAAACTTCGGTCTTCTGACTTTGGGCGTCCATTTATTTTCGAAGTTTGTACACCAAATCCCACAATACAATACCGGCGCTTACCGAAATATTGAACGAATGTTTGGTCCCATATTGTGGTATCTCAATGGCTCCATCGCAAATATCAACCACCGACTGCTGCACGCCTTTCACTTCATTCCCAAAAACAAGCGCCAGTTTCTGATCTTTTCCCGGAATAAAATCGGGCAACGAAATACTGTTTTCAACTTGCTCAACAGCAAATACACGGTACCCATTTTCTTTCAGCCGTTGCACGGCGCTTTCGGTTTCTTCAGAATACTCCCATGGAACCGATTTCTCGGCATCCAAAGCAGTTTTATGAATGTCTTTGTTGGGAGGTGTTGCGGTAATTCCACAAAGAATCACTTTCTCTATCAGCAAAGCATCGGAAGTACGGAATACCGAACCGATGTTGTTACAACTCCTGATGTTATCCAAAACCACGGTTATCGGAGTTTTTACAATCTCTTTATATTCATCAACCGAAAGACGGTCAAGTTCTGAGTTTTTTAATTTACGCATAAATAAGTGCCTAAAGTATTTAGAGTGTCTAAAGTGCCTAGAGTTATGCGCCTCTAACTTTAGGCACTCCAAACGTTAGGCACTTCGAACTTTTTTAAACTTGTTTTCTCCGGATTGGCATCGACATACACCTGGCGCCACCACCTCCGCGGGCAAGTTCTGACCCGGGAATGGTAAGTACACATTTCCCTTCAGGAATTTCGCAAGTACCGCTTAAAACTTCCTTCGCCGGAATAACCTGGAATCCATTATGATTGAGTTGTTCCAATGTGTGAACATTGCGTTCGTAGCCAATTACTTTCCCTGGTGCGAAAGCGAAAAAATTAGCTCCGCTGTGCCATTGTTCACGCTCTTGTGTCCAATCGCCTGTTATTCCGCCGCACTGTATCGGGCGCATGTCAATTCCCAGTTTTTTCAACGCCTTTACCAGATTTTTCTGCTCACTAATATCGGTAACCTTGCCGTTTTCAACCTGAATGTGAATGGTATGAAACCGATTGGTTCCCATAATCAGCGGTTCATAAACCATGCAGGCATCAACGTCAAGAAAAGTAAAAACCATATCGAGATGAATAAACGATTCAGGAGTATCGGGTAATTCCTGAATCAGAATATGCTGTAACCCTTGTTTCTTTAATTTGATGTTTTCGAGAATAAAATCAATGCCCTGAGTACTAGTGCGAATTCCGGTTCCGATAACCAAAACATCTTCGCGTCCAACTTGAAAATCACCACCTTCGATCGAAATTCCGGGGAAATTATGAAGATTCTCAGGAGAATTAGGATTGATTGTTTTGGTTACGAGCAACGGATGGTTATTAAAAATGGCATCCATAATCACGGCCTCACGGTCGCGAACTTTGCTTGCCATTTTGCCAATCAGCACCTCTTTTCCGAACGACATGGAGGCATCGCGTGTGAATAGAAAATTATGCAACGGACGAAGGCTAAATCGCTCCTGACTAAGGAATCGCGTCAGATTATCGCGCTCGATAGGAACACCTTGAATGAGCTGTTTGGCTAATTCAGAAGCACTTTTGCCTAATAGTTTCGGGTAAATATCCATTGCCCCTTCGCTTAAGCAAATCTCCTTCAACAAAGATGACTTAACCTGATCGATACTTAAAATATCCGAGAGTAAGTCCTTCACCTCGAAAGTGGTAGTAACTTTATTCAGAATACCTTTAAATACCGAATACTCATTACTGGCAACCGATAAATTAAGGATATCGCTGTAAAGTGCCCGCTCGGCATTTTCGGGTGTCATTTCTTCTACTTCAAGTCCGGGAGTATGAATGATCACACCTTCCAACTGACCAAACTCAGAATTAACATCAATTTCAATTTTATGATTCGCCTGCATAATTGTTTATTTAACGCCTCAAAGATACAAACATTGAACATCTGGAAGCCGTAAAGTATTTGTTATTGACTCATTTTTATAACATATCATTTTTAATGTCGCGAACGTTTAGAATCAATGACAGCGACAATTGTTTCATTTCAATAAGTTCCCGTGCAGGAATATCTAAGCCAACAATAAATTATCTTCGCAGAAGAAAACAAAACGAATGAAACGGCTCTTCGTGATATTGATATGCGTAAGTTTTACAGCTATTGCATCCGCGCAATGGCCTAAAAATCTTCAGATAATTCAGGGTGAATTAGCTGGCAAAGACACTATTGCTCACGTTGACTTGCCCGAAGTAGGAATATACCCACCACGTGTTTTTAAAAACAAATCGGAGGAACAGCAATACTGGCGGTTGGTTATGCGCGTAAAAAAAGTGTTGCCTTATGCCAAAGAAGCCGGTGTTTTGGTCCGGAAATATGAGATGGAAGTTCCGGCTAATGCTCGTGGCCGCGACCGTCGGATTTATGTAAGGCGGGCAGAAGATGAACTGATGCGTAAATACGGGCCAACCATGAAAAAGATGTCGATCAACGATGGAAGAATCTTAATCAAACTGATCGACCGCGAAACACATAAAGCCTCGTACGATTTGATTCACGAACTAAAAGGAGGTGTTCCGGCTGCATTTTGGCAAGGAGTGGCGCGTATTTTTGGCAATAACCTGAAAGCCAAATACGATCCGTACAGAGATGGAGAAGATCGCCAGATTGAACAAATTATTCAGTTTATTGAGATGGGAGTGATCTAAAATAGTGATCAGTAGTCAGTCTCAGTTAACAGAATTAGCCATGGATTTAAACATCATGAATACTGAACACTGAGACTGAACACTTCCTTTTCCTTTTTCCAAATGACTAATGACCCTTTTATATTGACTATTTCCCTTTCCCCCTTACACACTCCATAATGGTGTAAATCAATATTTTAAAGTCGACATATAACGATATATTCTTCAGGTAAACCATATCGTACTGCAATCGTTCTACCATTTGTTCAACATTTGAGGCATATCCATATTTAACCTGTCCCCACGAGGTAATACCAGGTCTTAGTTTCTGAAGATGAGTTACATATGGAGCCACTTCGGCAATCTGGTCAATGTAGAATTTGCGCTCGGGACGTGGTCCAACCAGAGACATTTCGCCTTTTATCACATTAAAAAACTGAGGAATTTCATCCAGATGCGTTCTCCGCATAAATTGCCCGATACTGGTAATCCGCCCGTCGTCCGAACTTGAAAGAAGAGGCTCATCGGTCTCGGCATTACTAACCATCGTACGTAACTTATGGATCATAAACGGCTTACCAAATTTACCAATACGTTCCTGTTTATACATCACAGGCCCTTTCGAACTCATTTTTATGCCAATAGCCAATGCTATAAAAACAGGAAAGAAGATGATAATTGATAAAACAGAAACAACCACATCCAGCAGGCGTTTGACGTTTTCCTGCCAAACAGGCATCAACCCATTCGATATCTTAAGTAGCGGACTTCCAAAAATTGTATTTGTTTTGGCGGTGTTCGAAAGAATATCAAATAAATCAGGAATACCCCAAACCGTATGTGTTCGGTTTTCGAGTAAAGTTAAAATTCTGCTAAGCAACTGGTGCTCTGACGATTCAAGTGCAATAATAATTTCCTCCACATCATTATCGTTAATGACTTTCTGAAGGTTTTGGTATGAGCCCAGATTGGGAACAAATTTTTCAAGCGGGTAAGAATCGTGCTCATCAACCGTTAAAAATCCGATGATCTTATTTCCGGCAGGACGGGTTTGGCTACTCAAATCTTCAAGCAAACGAACTGCCTTTTCATTCGCACCAATAACAAGCGTATTAAATCCAATAACCCGCTTGTGAATCCGGTGAATGGTTCTTGTAGTCAGTATAAGTCGGAACAAATAGGTAAACCCGAAATGCAAAGCAAGCAAAGTAAAGTAAAGGTTGTAATATTTCCGGTAATCCGGAATCCAGTCATTCAGAAGTAAAAGGAAAAAGATGACCGTAACACCGGCAATGGAAGTCATGATTGTTCTGCCTAATTCGAGCAAACGCGACTTGCGGTAAATGTTGGTGTATTGTCCTGAAATGTAATAAATGGTAATCCAAAATGCGGGTATGAAGATCAATGCGAGGTAAAACTTACTGTCGAATTCTATCGGAATATCGTAGCCAAATTTAATCGGTTCGATGTAAAGCTTTCGGTAAATATAGAATAAAGTCCAGCTAACAACGGCTGCAATAATATCGAAAATCAAATACCTTAAAACTTGTAGATTTTTATGCATAGAAACATCGTTTGGTCGGAATTACTTTCGTAATACCGAACGCTTCAGTTGTTAAAATATTGCGGCAAAAGTAGACTATTCATGCTAAAAATCTATTCCGTTAAAGCGTAAATGTTCTTTAATTTCATGTACAATTTGAACTCCATTCAGGAGACTATCAAACGAATTGGATTTTTTATCCCGATTTTGAATCAACCGGATAAAATTGCTAATCGCTGCATATTCCTGATTCAAATGAGGATACTGTATATATAGCGATGTTTGAATATCAAACTGAATCCGTTCCGATTTCTGAAAAATTTCGCAAAATCCAGGTATTTTTTCTTGAGAAACAGTCAGATTAATTACACATCCATTGTTGTATTCGATCCTGAGATTTATGACCAATTGATTGTTTGCTTCCAGCAACCCGAAAACTTCAAGCTTTTTATAGTTACTCTGAACCAGCCTGTTTAACGCAGTGACCAAAAGCAGCATTTCGTGCGATGATTTGATAACCGCTCCTTCGAAGCATGTCCGCAAATTAATCAGGAAAGGTTTTTCGTATTTTTTGCTGAAAGGATCAAAATAGGGATTGTAGTTGAACGGGTTGTAAATAAAAGTGACAATTCCTGCCTCTTTTTCCAGATCAATCAGTTCTTTTATTTCCCTGATGTGCACACTCGGAACCGATTTCAGATAAACATGTTTACTTTTCCGGAGTATAAGCTTCACCAAATCGTTGCTGATACTTTTATCGCTCAAAATCAGGATAGCATCCGAAACATCCATTAATCCAATCGGACTCGAAAACATGATAAACCCATCCGGATCGGTTGCATTTCCAGAGAAATACAAGCCTATAATCTCAACTTCGGGCATCATTTTTAGCTGGTCCAGAAGTTCAGGATTAGTAGTATGATCTCCAAAAATTCCGAGTTTAATCATTCATGCAAAATAGGAATAAATTAAAAGTTGTAATATTGCTTGTTGAAATACTTTTCAACTTCGATTGTTAATAATGTTTACAGCTACAAACCGTTTTGAGCCTATATTTGGCTAATTTTGAAAAAAAGGATTTTCTATGGAGTTTCAGGATACATTACGTCATCAGGGATTACGGAAAAGATTGGTGGAAGGTATACGTATCAAAGGTATTAAAGACGAAAAAGTACTGGATGCTATTGCAAAAGTACCCCGACATCTGTTTATGGACAGCAGCTTTCTTCAGTTTGCCTACAAAGATCAGGCATTCCCGATTGGCGCTGGACAAACCATCAGCCAGCCATTCACCGTGGCGATGCAAACTTTTCTCTTGCAGGTTGAACGGCATGATAAAATTCTGGAAGTCGGCACCGGATCGGGCTATCAGGCTGCGGTACTGCTCGAAATGGGAGCAACAGTTTACACCATCGAACGTCAGCGCGAATTGTACCTGAAAACACAATCCATCCTTCCTCAAATCGGCTACAATCCTAAGTTTTTTTATGGCGACGGCTACAAAGGATTGCCTACCTATGGCCCATTCGATAAAATTATTATTACCGCCGGAGCTCCCGTCATTCCTGAAGATTTGCTCACTCAACTTAAAGTAGGCGGGCGAATGGTAATCCCAATGGGGCCACGCGAAAAACAAACCATGTATGTGGTGGTTAAAACCAGCGAAACCGAATATTATAAAGAATCGCACGGAACTTATGTCTTTGTTCCGATGTTAAAAGGAACAGATAAATAAGTTCGGAGTGAGCTTGAGTTTGGAGTGCCTAAAGTTAAGGACTCCATAAACTCTAGGCACTCCAGGCACTCAAAACTTTAGACACTTTTTATGCAAATCAAAAAATTTACCTTCAATCCGGTTCAGGAAAATACATTTGTGTTATTCGACGAAACAAACGAATGTGTGATCATTGACGCAGGATGTTATTTTGAAAACGAACGTCAGGAACTGGATCAGTTCATTGCCGAAAAACAATTAAAACCGGTCAGGCTGATCAATACTCATTGCCATTTCGATCATATTATGGGAATTACCCATTGTCGAATTAAATATAAAGTACCGTTCGAAATTCATCCTGATGAAGAAATCCTGGTTGAACATGCAGTTGATTCGGGCGACCGCTTTGGTATCCCCATGGAACCAATTGATGCGCCTGATGCATACTTCAGGGAAGGCGACCGAATCACTTTTGGTAACTCGTATCTCATGGTCATTGCTGCACCTGGTCATTCTCCAGGCGGAGTAGTGTTTTACAATCCTGAACAGAAAATTCTGATTGCAGGCGATGTACTTTTCTACGGAAGTATTGGCCGAACCGACCTTCCGGGCGGAAGCTACGAACAACTGACAGGAAACATCAAGACGAAACTACTTACACTTCCGGAGGAAACTGTTGTGTATTGCGGCCATGGCCCCGAAACCACCATTGGATTTGAGAAGAAGAATAATCCGTATTTGACATAGCCGATCTATAAAACAAACATTCAAATCATAAAATTATGAAAACAATCACCGACGAGTTCATGATGCAAATGATGCAGACGGCCAAACCCTACACTGCTGTATTATTAAAATCCGGACCTACCGTTGATCACCATGACGCACAATCTTTACTTTGGGAACATGTACGACGGAACTTTGCTCTTCATGAAGAAGGATTATTATCAATTGTTTGTCCGGTTTCTGAAGAAAACAACTTAAAAGGGATTGGAATCTTCAATGCAGATGTTGATCAAACCAGAATTATTATGGAAGAAGATCCTTGTGTCAAAGCCGGAATTTTTGTTTTTGAAGTATATCCAACACGAAGTTTCCCGGGAGATTATCTGCCCAAATAAACATCCAAAAACCAAAATTCATCAAAATGATGCAATCAGGATACACCATCGAAGGAGTTCCTCCAGAACTCCAGACTTTACTTGATAAAACACCGGAGGCAAGTATTTTTTTTGATACCTTATCAAAATCGTATAAAAAAGGTTATTGCGATTGGGTTGGTTCGGCCAAACAAGCTGAAACCCGGCAATCGAGAGCCGAAAAAGCCATTTTAATGCTTCTGAATAAGCAAAAAACTTTAAAGACGGTCTAAATTATGCCTTTCCAGTGATTATATCTATTTTGATTTATACTGCAAAAATCATTTTTTCTCTGAGGCGAAACACGTAAACTTGCACCCTCAAATCAGACACGAAATTTTTAATACATATGGCAAGCGATAAATTTGTAATGCGCCACATTGGTCCGCGCGATCATGAAATTCAGGAAATGCTCGAAACATTGGGCGTTTCAACATTAGATGAATTGATTAGCCAGACGGTTCCTGAAAATATCAGGTTAAAAAAACCGCTCAATCTGGAAGACGGTTTGACTGAACGTCAGTATTTCCGGAAAATTCTGGCACTGGCCTCAAAAAATAAAGTTTACAATACCTACATCGGAATGGGTTATTACGACACCATTACCCCCGCCGTAATTCTCCGGAATGTGTTGGAAAACCCGGTATGGTACACCAGTTATACGCCATATCAGGCTGAAATTTCGCAGGGAAGGCTCGAAGCATTGCTGAATTTCCAGACGATGGTTTGCGAATTGACCGGTATGGAACTGGCCAATGCCTCGCTGCTCGACGAAGCAACTGCGGCAGCCGAAGCCATGGTGATGATGCACAACTCTCGTTCGCGCGCTAAAGCAAAAGCCGATGCGAATGTGGTTTGGGTCGACGAGAAAGTATGGCCTCAAACACTGGATGTGCTTATCACACGGGCCAATCCACTTGGAATTGAGTTAAAAATAGCCGACTGGAAAAACTTCGAACTCAATGAAAATACGTTTGGAGTCATTGTTCAGTATCCCAATTCAGATGGACAAATTGTTGATTATACGTCGCTGGTAAAATCCGCCCACGAAAATGAAATATTTGTTTCGGTAGCTGCTGACTTGCTGAGCTTGTCGATCCTGACTCCTCCGGGAGAATGGGGCGCCGATATTGTTTTCGGAACATCTCAACGTTTTGGTATCCCGATGGGTTACGGTGGGCCACATGCTGCTTTCTTTGCTTCGAAAGATGCTTTCAAACGCACCATGCCGGGTCGTATTATCGGAGTTTCAAAAGATGCACTTGGCAACCGCGCTTTGCGCATGGCTTTGCAAACCCGCGAGCAGCATATCAAACGCGAAAAAGCGACCTCCAACATCTGTACTTCGCAGGCTTTGTTGTCGAATATGGCCGGATTCTATGCCGTTTATCATGGACCGGAAGGCATCAAACAAATTGCCACACGCATTCATTGTATAGCCGCTTTGCTCGAAAAAGAAATTTCAGCTTTGGGATATGCGCAAGTGAATTCCACTTATTTCGATACCATTCGGTTTGCACTACCACGCCACGTAAAACACGAAGATATTGAGTGGCTTTCGCTCGAACTGGAAATGAACTTCCGCTATTTCGAAAATGGCGAAGTGGGTTTGAGCATTGACGAAACCACGAACCTCGACGACATCAACTGGATTATTGAAGTATTTGCCAAAGCCGCCAATAAACCTTTTGGAAAAGTAACAGCTTATCCGGCTATTTGCTCTATTCAGACTGAATTCCTGAGAACCTCGGCTTTCATGCAACAGGAAGTGTTCAACAAATACCGCTCTGAAACCGAAATGCTTCGTTACATCAAGAAGCTGGAGCACAAAGATATTTCGCTCACGCATTCCATGATTCCTCTTGGATCGTGCACCATGAAACTGAATGCTGCCACTGAAATGCTGCCGCTAAGCTGGATTGAATTTAATGGCATTCACCCGTTTGTTCCGAAAAATCAAGCTCGTGGCTACCACGAAATGATGGAAGAACTGCGTCGCGATTTGGCCGAAATTACTGGGTTTGCTGATGTCAGCCTTCAGCCTAATTCGGGAGCAGCAGGCGAATACGCCGGGTTGATGGTCATTCGTCAATACCACATCAGCCGTGGCGACGAACACCGTAACGTGGTGTTGATTCCTTCATCGGCTCACGGAACCAACCCTGCCAGCGCTGTTATGGCCGGCATGAAAGTGGTGGTTACGCCTTGCGACGAACGCGGAAACATCGATGTGGAAGCTTTGCGCCTGAAAGCCGAAGAATTTAAAGATACGCTGTCGTGTTTCATGGTAACTTATCCATCGACTCACGGAGTTTACGAATCGTCGATTACTGAATTGTGCGAGATTATTCACTCTAACGGCGGTCAGGTTTACATGGACGGCGCCAACATGAATGCCCAGGTTGGATTGACCAATCCAAGTCGAATTGGAGCTGATGTTTGTCACCTGAATTTGCACAAAACATTTGCTATTCCTCACGGAGGTGGTGGCCCTGGCGTTGGACCGATCTGTGTTGCCGCCCATTTGGTAGAATTCCTGCCTTCACATCCGGTCATGAACAACGGACATGTTGGAATTACAGCAGTTTCGGCTGCTCCCTGGGGAAGCGCTTCGGTATTGCCAATTACCTACGGATACATCAAAATGCTGGGTGCCGACGGTTTAAAACGGGCTTCAGAAATTGCTATCCTGAATGCCAATTACATTGCCAATGCGTTGAAAGACAACTACGGAGTTTTATATACCGGCGAAAATGGCCGCTGTGCCCACGAAATGATTCTGGAATGCCGTCACCTGAAAGCCGCTTCAGGAATTTCGGAAACCGATATTTCGAAACGATTAATGGATTATGGCTTCCACGCTCCTACCCTTTCGTTCCCGGTTCATGGAACGCTGATGGTTGAACCAACAGAAAGCGAATCGAAGCAAGAACTCGATCGTTTCATTGAAGCGCTGACCGGTATTTTCAACGAAATTCAGGCTGTGGCCTCTGGAGAACTCGATAAGGAAGACAATCCGCTTAAAAATGCGCCGCATACTTCAAGCGTGGTAACAGCCGACGACTGGAACCATTCGTACAGCCGCCAGACAGCCGTTTTCCCATTGGAATGGCTAAAGGAAAACAAATACTGGCCACCAGTTGGCCGTGTTGACGATGCCTTTGGCGACCGCAACCTGGTTTGCACCTGCGAGCCGATTGAGAACTACAAATAAGAAGAGAATTAGTTTTCAAAATATTTTTAGTGAGGGTTTCACTTCGAGTGAAGCCCTCACTTTTTTTCGCCTAGCAAACGATATCCTTGCTTAAAATTACTGCCTTACCCAACCGGGAAATGATTTGTTTTAATTTATGTATTTTTAGAAATAAAAATCTAATCATGAGTGTAGATGGTGTCCCTAGAATTTTGTATAAGTATAGGTCTTTTCAAGAGAAAGTAATTAAAAATGAAAGATTTCAAAGAGATGCACTAATTAAGGGAGAGTTGTATTTTGCAGGTTATGAACAACTTAATGATCCATTTGATCTTCAAATCAGGAAGAAAATAGAGAACTTACCTAAAGAGGATAAGATAATGAATATACTTTTTCATTTGGCAAAGGCAGATGGATCCAAAAGCTTTGCTTTACTTTGGCAAGAGGCTAAAAATATTCACGAAGAAAATTTAAAAGAAGGTCCAGATACCTATAAAAAAAGATCAATTGAAGCAATAAAAATACAAAACACCAAAATAAAAAGGGGAATTTTTTGTTTGTGTGAAAAGAATAATGACATTTTAATGTGGTCTCACTACGGTAATTCAAATCAAGGATTTTGCGTTGGATACAATACACAAAAGCTAACTAATTTTATGCAAAATAATTATGATCTATTAGGAATCTTGAAAATCAAATATTTCAGTGAATACCCTGAATATAGAAGTTCTTTTGCCTCCAAAAGGATAGATGAAATGCTTAATAACCTCACTTCAAAATCAATTATTTGGTCATACGAAAAAGAATGGAGATTGGTCATTCATAACCAAACAAGTATAGCAATTGATATTCCTAATGAAATAGTTGAAGAAATTATTCTTGGCTCTAATGTCTTACCAGAATCGGAAAAAGAAATTTTATCTATTCAAAAACAGAAATATCGACATGCAAAAGTGTTCAAAGTTGAACCTGATGATTCGGAATTCAAATTGAACGTTAAGCCTTACGAAATTTAAAATTCCTTATTCAACCTACCACAGCAAGGAGTTAAACCTTATTTGACTATTTCCGTAAATTTAATCAGCAAACCACACAATACTTAAAGGTTGTTTTATATATTTACAGTGTATTAAAGTTGTATATAAAATTTACAACCAAATAAAAATGCAAATTGAATCAAATGAGCAATAGTGCGAGTGGAGTAGGAATTTATATTGATGTAATTGATTCCAGAAAAATACAGTCAAGAAACGAATTGGAACTTCAAGTCAATAAACTGAAAGAATTCTTCAGGAGTAATGAAGAATATGGAATTTTCGACATCTGGAAAGGGCTGGATGAATTCATGATCATTTCTCCTGATTGGGAATTTGCCGTAAAAACGGTTATTAAGGTTCAGGAACTTTTGCATCCATTTGAACAAAGGTTTGTCTTGACTGGTTTTGATCATGTGGAAATCGATAAACCTGTTCATGAAATGGATAATAAAGAATTTGCATCGCTGGCCGATGGAATGATCAGTCTGAAAAAGAATAAATTATATGTTGAAACGATCACGAATGAACATTCTATTTTGCTCGATTCCATTTCAATTATCCTGAATGCGCTTATCTCCTTAAAGAGTTTGTTTACACGAAGCCAGATGGATATTTATTGTCAGAATAAATCCGGAAAACCCCAGAAAGAGATTGCCCGGCAAATCAATAAATCTCAGCAATACGTTTCCAAAACGCTAAATGGGATAAAAGCCGAAAATCTGGATTTGCTGGAAGAAAAACTATATAAAGTTATCGCTTATGGAATTAACAAAGGAAATTCTGCTTAACTATTGGTTTTTGCCTCTAGCGGTTGCAGGCGCGCTGCTTCTTTTGTTTACAAGTGGCACTGTTGTACGCCGGGTAATGAACATTATCTACAAGAAAAATCTTACGGATTTAGCTTCGGCTAATAATGATGTAGAAAATGTTGCCGTACCCGATATCAATGAAGAAAAGCTTGCAAAAGAACGCATTTCAACCGGGCTGATTATTGGCAAATGCGAAAACCTGATCATTTATTTAATGGTTCTGACAGGGTCGTACACTGCATTGGCCATTATTTTTACGGCAAAAACAATTATCAGGAAAGAAGATATCGCCAAGAACAGTATGTTTTTTCTTGCTGGGACTATGATCAACGTGACTTATAGTTTGTTGGTCAGCTTGCTTGTCAAATTACTGATTATAAATGTGCTTACCATTGTGGCCTGCTAATCTTTAATTTTGCATCCTGAGTACAAAAAATTTTGGCTTTTCTACTCGTGAAAATCGTTGCTCAGAACCCTGAATTCCGTTCGCCTGTCGAGCATTTTCGCTATTTCCTGTTGTTCGGGCGTAAGTTTCAGGATAAACGCTTCATTGAGTTCATCGCCTTTTTTCAGGAAATCGTATTGTTTGGCGATAGTTTTGGTTACTTTCTTCGGCCAGGTTTCGCCATATCCTTTAGCCACCAGTCGTCCGGCTGTAATTCCCTTCGAAATCAGGTAATCGACTACCGACTGGGCGCGCTTTTGCGAAAGTTCAGAATTGAACTGGTCGCTACCCACAAAGTCAGTGTGTGCCATCAATTCGATTTTGATGGTTGGGTTCAGGACAAGTAGCTGAACAACAGAGTCGAGAGCCAGTTTTGATTCTTCGGTAATTTGGTAGCTTCCAAAGGCATAATTGATGTTGTTTACCTTGATCGGCTCGTCGGTTGGCGAGAGTTTAAAGATGAATTTGAAATCTTTGCTGTCCGTCAATCCAACGGTGGAAGTCCGTACTTTATCATTCAGGTATCCGTCTTTAAAAGCGGCAATCACATAATCCGTTTCAGGTTTTAGCTTATACTGAAAACGGCCTCCGTTTGCCCTTACTTTCAGGCTTGTGCCATCGGTTCCGATGATGCGAACCATCGCACCGTCGATTTTCTGATCGGTTTCTTTATTGAAGATTTCGCCGGAAGCATTAAATACTTTTGGAGGAAGATAAAATGAATAAATATCGTCGCTTTTCGAGCCTTTGCGGTTCGAGGAGAACATCCCCTTTTCAACTTCACCTTTAATAAAAGTAATTCCAAAATCGTCGCCCGGAGAATTGATTGGAGCCTTCATGTTTTCAACATGCCACTTTTTATCTTCTCCCATTACAGCTTTAAAGATGTCGAGTCCTCCAATTCCGGGATGGAAATTGGACGAAAAATACAAATCGCCATTCTCGCGGATAAACGGGAACATTTCGTCATCCGGAGTATTTATTTCGGGGCCTAAGTTTACTGGTTTGTCGAAAGCATTTCCTTTACCCTTTGCCATCCAGATGTCTTTACCACCATAACCTCCGGGGCGATCCGACACAAAATAAAGTTCGGTGCCATCGGCACTTAAAGAAGGATGTGCTGCAATTATGCTGTCGCCAACCAATTCAAGTTTTGTCGGTTCTGACCACTGCCCTCTCGACTGATTGGCCACCAGTAATTCTGTACCCATATCTTTAGATTTGTCGTATCTGGCACGAGTGAAGATCATCAAATCACCTCTTGCAGATAGTGTTGCGGCTCCTTCGTCGCTTGCAGTATTTATCGACAGGTTTTCGTCGAGCAGCTTGGGTGTTCCCCATTTTTGTTTCTGAACTTCAAATTTACTGGTTAATAAATCGGCAAAACGGGTTCCTGTGATGGCGCTCTTTCGTTTACCACCAGTCGTCGCATCGCGAGTAGACGTAAATATGACCTCATTATCGCGCCCTCCAACAAATACAGGACAATAATCATTGTCTCTTGAATTCAGTTCCTTGACAATATTGACCATATACCGGTTCGGTTTATCGAGCCAATCGGGTGCCGCCTTACAGGCTTCCAACCCATTTTTCGCATATTGATCGTCGAGTTTCACTCCCAGGTAAGTCTGGTACCAAACGATGGCATCTTCGTACTTTTGAGTAGCTTTCAGGCAATCGGCATAATGAAGCATGCACATTGGATCGGAATTCTTTTGTTTAATGGCATTTTTGTACCAAACCGCTGCTTTGGCGAAATCGCTTAAGTGATAATAGGCTTCGCCCACGCGAAAAGCAATATTGCTTTTTTCGTTCCGTAATTTTTGACTGCGATAGGCCTTTTTATATTTTTCGATGGAATTAAAATATTCGCCAATTTCGTATAAAGTAGCAGCCGAATTCAAGTATTTGCGAGCCGAACATGAGCCAAGTAAAATGACCAGAAGGATAAGTAATATTTTAGAGAAAGCTGGGTTCTTCATTTGATATTAAACGTTTGGCGGTAAAAGTAACCAATTTAAATCCATTCTAAAAAAAACGAAAAAGGTTTATTTAAAGTATTCTGAAACGGAATAATTATTTGATTTTTAAGGTGGGGCTTCTCCTTATTCAAAAAAAAGGCCTCCGGAATGAACCGGAAGCCTTGATCTGTATTATTCAATGAATGAAAAACTATCTTACAAATAGTAATTCTCTGTATTTTGGCAATGGCCACAATTCGTTGTCGACAATCAATTCCAATTTGTCGATGTGGTAACGAATATCATCCAAATATGGTTTCACAGTACCTTCGTAAGCATAAGCCTTTTCTTTTTCAGATTCGATCACGTTGGCCACTTTACGGGCTTCGATCATCTCTTTTACTTTGGCTTTAATTGCCGAAACGTTTCCGCCAATTTCGCGGATCAGTTCAATACGGCCGGCTGACAATGTATCATATTCTTCTTCGCCGAAAACAAGCTTCAGATTTTTTACGTTGTCGAGCAACGTAGTTTGATACTGAACTGCTGTTGGAACGATATGGTTGATAGCTAAATCGCCCAAAACGCGAGCTTCGATCTGAATTTTCTTAGTGTACTTTTCAAATTCAACTTCAACACGTCCTTCGATTTCGCGTTCGGTCAATACACCAGTTTTTTCAAACATCTCAACAACACGTTCGTTGTGATATGCTTCCAATGATGTTGGAACACTTGTAACGTTTGTTAAACCACGACGTGCAGCTTCAGCTTTCCATTCTTCGCTGTAACCATTTCCGTTGAAACGGATGTCTTTTGATTCAATGATCAGTTTCTTCAATATCTGGAAAATAGCTTCATCCTTTTTAACGCCAGCTTCGATTAATGCATCAACCTCAACTTTGAATTTGGCAAGCTGATCAGCAATTGCAGTATTTAAAGCAATCATAGCACCAGCACAGTTTGCAGAAGAACCTACAGCTCGGAATTCAAAACGGTTACCTGTGAATGCAAATGGTGAAGTACGGTTACGGTCAGTAGTATCCAGAATAATTTCAGGAATACGGCCGATATTTAATTTCAAAGCAGTTTTTTCTTCAGGAGTCATTTTACGGTCAACAACCGATTCTTCCATCAGATCTAACATCTTAGAGATTTCAGTTCCAAGGAAAGCAGAAATGATTGCAGGAGGAGCTTCGTTTGCACCCAAACGGTGTGCGTTTGGCGCATTCATGATGCTGGCAAGCAACAAATCCTGATTAACATACAATGCTTTCAAAGTGTTGACCACAAAAGTCAGGAATTGTAAGTTCGATTTTGGGTTTTTCCCTGGAGAAAACAAGTTTACACCTGTATCTGTAGAAAGTGACCAGTTGTTGTGTTTTCCTGATCCGTTGATACCAGCAAATGGCTTTTCGTGGAAAAGAACAGCAAAGTTATGACGACGAGCGATTTTTTTCATCAAGTCCATGATCATTTGATTGTGGTCATTCGCAAGATTCAACTCTTCGTAAATAGGAGCAAGTTCGAACTGGTTTGGTGCAACCTCGTTGTGACGGGTTTTTACCGGAATACCTAATTTGAAAGCTTCATTTTCCAAATCTTCCATAAAACGGAAAACACGTGTTGGAATTGAACTGAAATAATGGTCATCCAACTGCTGATCTTTCGATGCTGAGTGTCCCATCAATGTACGTCCGGTTAACATCAAGTCAGGACGAGCCATAAATAAAGCTTCGTCAACAAGGAAGTATTCCTGTTCCCAACCTAAATTTGCGTTTACTTTGGTCACATTTTTATCGAACAACTGACAAACTTCAGTCGCAGCTTTATCAACTGCAGCAATTGCACGTAACAATGGAGTTTTATAATCGAGAGCCTCACCAGTATAAGAAATGAAGATCGTTGGAATCGTTAAAGTGTTGTCAACAATGAAAGCCGGAGATGATGGATCCCATGCAGTATAACCACGTGCTTCGAATGTTTGACGGATACCTCCACTTGGGAAAGAAGAAGCATCAGGTTCCTGTTGCGATAACATTGATCCGGATAATGTTTCAACCACTGTACTATTTTCACCATGAACAATAAATGCATCATGCTTTTCTGCAGTACCATCAGTCAATGGATGAAACCAGTGCGTAATGTGTGTTGCTCCATTTTCCAAAGCCCATGATTTCATTCCCTGAGCTACCTGATCAGCCATTTTCCGATCTACAGGAGTTCCATTATCGACAGCGTCAATTACCGCTTTGTATGCTTCTTTTGAAAGGTATTTCTTCATTTTCGGACGATCGAAAACATTCATTCCGTAAAAATCAGAAACCAGATTTTCCTCGCGTTTTACTTCGAGTGGTTTTCTGCTAAGAACTTCTTCGAGAGCTCTAAATCTAAACTGTGCCATAATTGAAAATTTTAAATGTTTATATTTTGTTTTAGTCGAATATCTTTTGCGGTAATCGCATAACAAAAATATACAAAAAATGAAATTATGGTGTAAATAAATAGGTAATCACTAAAAAATTTACAATTATTTCAGAAAAACGAATGATTTGATCGGGGTAATTAAGAAATTATATAAATTTTATTGAAAATTTAGAAAACTTATAATTTTTGATTTGCTTCAATTTTCATAGGATTTTCGTATCTCACAAACAAAAAAAACGCAGAACCTTGATTCTGCGTTTTTTACATATTGGTAAAAACCAATTTAAATCACCACGTTCACAATTTTATTCGGAACGACTATTATTTTTTTCGGCGTTTTCCCTTCGAGCCATTTAATTGAAGTTTCGTGAGCCAATACCGCGGCTTCAATTTCAGTATTTGGTGTACCAACCGCAAACTCCAATTTAAAGCGAACTTTACCATTGAAAGAGATGGGATATTCAAAAACATCTTCGGTCAGCATCGCCTGATCAACTTCAGGCCAAGGAGCATAAGCCAGCGTTTCTGTATTTCCGTACATCTGCCACAATTCTTCAGCAAGGTGAGGTGCATAAGGAGACAGAATTTTAGCAAAAGCTTCAGCGGTTGATTTGCTGACTTTTCCTTTCTTCATGACCAGATTGTTGAAAATCATCAAGGCTGAAATTCCGGTATTGAATTTCATGTTTTCAATATCGAAAGCCACTTTGCTGATTGTCTGGTGCAAAAGCTTCAGTGTTTCCTTGTCATCAGCTTCGTCAACAATATTTTCAGGCGTACCGAAGAAACGGGCAGCACGGTTCAGGAAGCCAAAAACTCCTTTCACCCCATTCTCTGCCCAAGGTTTGGTATCGTCGAGCGGACCCATGAACATTTCGTACAAACGAAGCGAGTCAGCACCAAACTTGGCCACCACATCATCAGGATTCACTACGTTTTTCAACGATTTCGACATTTTTGCCACGATCTGACTCAATTCCTCACCTGTTTCGGTGTGAAAATACTTGCCTTCTTTTTCTTCCACCAAATCGCTGGCTACTTTCGCACCGGTAGCTGTTTGGTAGGCAAAGGCCAGAATCATTCCCTGATTAAATAATTTCTGGAAAGGTTCTGAAGTTGAAACGATACCTAAATCGAACAGTACTTTGTGCCAGAAACGTGAATACAATAAGTGTAGAACAGCATGTTCTGCCCCACCCACGTATAAATCAACCGGCATCCAGTAATTTTCGAGTTTCTTGTCGAAAATCGATTCGTCATTTTTTGGATCGATGTAACGTAAATAGTACCAGCATGAGCCAGCCCATTGTGGCATGGTGTTGGTTTCGCGACGACCTTTGCGTCCATTTTTGTCGGTCACATACAACCAGTCGGTTGCGTTGGCTAGCGGAGATTCTCCACCTTCGCCCGGTTCGTATTTTTCCATGGCCGGAAGTTCAACCGGAAGGTTATCTTCAACCAGAGTCACTTCGCCATCTTCCCAGTGAATAACTGGGAAAGGTTCACCCCAGTAGCGCTGACGGCTAAATAGCCAATCGCGCAATCTGAAGTTGATTGTGGCTTTGCCAATACCCTTTTCTCCCAGCCAGGCAACAACTTTTTCAATGCCCTGTTTTTTGTTCAAGCCATTTAAATCAAGACCAATCGAAGGATTCGCAGAATTGATATAAGCACCATCTTCTGTCCAACAAGCATCGCCAGCCAGAACTTTAGCACGGGTTTCTTCATCGGCACTTTTCGGATCCAGAATGCAGATGACCGGGATATTAAATTTCTGAGCAAACTCAAAGTCACGGGTATCGTGCGCCGGAACCGCCATGATAGCACCTGTTCCGTAGCCCATCAATACATAGTCGGCTACCCAGATTGGGATTGGCAGACCGGTAATTGGGTTAATGGCATTTCTCCCGGTGAAAACTCCGGTTTTTTCTTTAGCCAATTCGGTGCGATCCAAATCCGATTTCAACGAAGCGGCTTGTATATATTGTTTGAATTGTTCTTCATTTTCAGGAGTAACCAGTTTTTCCAGAATTGGATGTTCCGGAGAAACAACCATATAAGTTGCTCCGAACAAAGTATCAGGACGAGTAGTGTAAACCCGAAGTTTTTCATCCAATCCTTCAACAACAAAATCCACTTCAGCACCGGTCGATTTACCGATCCAGTTTTTCTGCATGTCTTTCACACCTTCCGGCCAATCCAGATCGTCCAGACCTTCCAATAATCTTTCGGCATAATGAGGAATCCGGAGCAACCATTGTTTTAGGTTTTTGCGTGTCACCTGATGACCACATTTCTCATGCGAGCCGTCGGTCAGCACTTCTTCGTTGGCACAAACCGTTTTACACGACTGGCACCACCATACTTGTGCATTGTCGTAATACGCCAAGCGTTTTTCACCGATGTATTTGTTAATGGCTGCTTGTCCCTGAGCCTGAATATCAGCAGGAATAGGCAGCTCACTAATCGGGCGGCCTTTCCCTGCTTCAGGATCGAACCAGCAATTGTATAGTTTGGTAAAAATCCATTGCGTCCAACGGAAATATTTTGGATCGGTGGTATTGATTTCGCGATCCCAATCGTAACTCAAGCCCAGTGATTTGATCTGACGGCGGAAATTATCGCAGTTCTTATTGGTTGTCACTGCTGGATGTGTCCCGGTTTGAATGGCATATTGTTCTGCAGGCAATCCAAATGCGTCCCAACCCATCGGATGAAGAACGTTAAAACCCTTCATACGTTTGTACCGGCAAATGATGTCGGTTGCTGTGTAACCTTCTGGATGGCCTACATGTAAACCCGCTCCTGAAGGATAAGGAAACATGTCAAGCACATAATATTTTGGTTTTGAGAAGTCGTTTTCTGTCTTAAACGTCTGGTGTTCTTCCCAGTATTGCTGCCATTTCGGCTCAATTTCAGAGAAATTGTATTCCATTTTGTGAGAGTAATTAAGGTTCTTGATAATGAGCCGCAAAGATAGAAAGAAAGTTGCAAGTTAAAAGTCGGAGGAGGTGGATTTGTGTTGATTACTGAACCGATAACTTTGGGCTCTCGTTTCAGTTGAAGAAAAATGAACTTTTCACGCCAAATCAACGTTCAAAGATCGGAACAATTAAAAAAACAAAACCATGAAATTCGTTGTAACAGGTTCATTAGGAAACATCAGCAAACCGCTTGCTGAAAAATTGGTTGCTGCCGGACACAAGGTGATTGTAGTGAGCAGCAAAGTTGACAAAACTGC
This sequence comes from Prolixibacteraceae bacterium, assembly GCA_028683385.1. Taxonomy (GTDB): domain Bacteria; phylum Bacteroidota; class Bacteroidia; order Bacteroidales; family Prolixibacteraceae; genus Aquipluma. Next base: position 507,059 of record JAQUIJ010000001.1, read on the forward strand.
GCAGATTGAAGCTTTGGGTGCCATCGCTGCCGTTGGTTCGGTTGAAGATGTTGCCTTCCTTACTAAAACTTTCACTGGTGCTGATGCTGTTTATACCATGGTACCGCCCAATTTTGGGGCGGGAGACTGGAAAAAATACATTGCCGGAATCGGGGAAAATTATGCTGAAGCAATTCATTCATCCGGAGTAAAAAATGTGGTCAACCTAAGCAGTATGGGCGCTCACATGCCCCAAGGTTGCGGCCCGGTGAGTGGCCTATTCTATGTAGAAAAGGCATTGAATGCTCTGGATGGGGTAAATGTGAAACACCTTCGTCCCGGATTTTTCTACACAAACTTTTTGGCTAATGTTGGCATGGTTAAGCACATGGGCATTATTGGTGGAAATTATGGAGAAAACGCCAAGCTGGTATTGGTACATCCAACAGATATTGCTGAAGTTGCGGCAGAAGAAATTCAGGGACTGAAATTTAAAGGAAAGAGTATCAGATACATTACCAGCGACGAGAAAACAACAAACGAAGTGGCTGCCATTCTGGGAAAAGCTATTGGAAAACCTGAACTTCCATGGGTGAACTTCAAGGATGAAGAAACTTTGGAAGGAATGTTGCAAGCGGGAGTTCCAGAAGAAATTGCCAAAAATTATGCAGAAATGGGAGCTGCAATACGCAGTGGTGAAATGGTTTCAGATTATATAAAGAATAAGCCAACCGAATTTGGGAAGATAAAATTGGAAGCTTTTACACCTGTTTTTGCTGCGGTGTATGCACAATCCTGATTATTTAGCAGTTGGTGAATCAGCTGAATCTGATCAAATGAAACAAGAAACGCTCCATGATGGAGCGTTTCTTGTTTCATTTGCAAATTAAATTATTTTTCTTTCTGTCCATCCCAAGGCACCAATTTGGACGGGTAGAAATTGATGTTCATCGCTTTCATCCGTTCGCCATGATTCGCCAAACGGACTTTATAATCGTCCCAATTGCGTAATTCTGCTGGTGTCCAACCAATTTCGGCATAACCCAACAATCGTGGAAAAAGCAAATACTCTGCTTGCTGACGTTCTCCTACAGTTTCGGACCAAAGCGGCGCTTCAATACCTACAATATTTTCCTTTTTGATTTCAGGTACCAGATTCGCCGGATCCCAATTGTAGCCTTTGTCAACTTCAATGTATGCTGCCCAATGCAACCCGTAAGTGCTGGTCGAATCATATTGCATATCGAGATAGGCATTCTTTGCTGGCGACATCAATACTTTTGCTCCCTGAGCCACTCCTTTAATTGCATTTTCGGCCTTTGCCCAATATTGCACAACGGTATTCGGTTTCACTGTTGCCAAAGCAATTTCATCCCAGGCCAACACTTTTTTCCCGTGGGCAACTACCATATCCTGAACCCGGTTCATAAAAGGAATGTAATCTTCAATTTTGGTTGCATGCGATTCGTCGCCACCAATATGCAAATATTCACCGGGCGTTAAAGCTGCCAATTCGCCGATCACATCATCAATAAATTTGTAGGTAACTTCCTTTTTTGTTGCCAACGTACTAAAACCGACTTCAGTTCCGGTGTATAATTCGGGTGTTTTACCATTTCCATTCAACTCAGGATACGAAGCCGATGCAGCATTGGTATGTCCCGGCATATCGATTTCAGGAATAATGGTAACAAAACGATCCTGAGCATATTTCACGATATCTGAATATTGTTCCTGAGTATAAAATCCTCCTTCACCTCCGCCAACTTCTGTTGTACCACCATGCGCAGTAAGGTTTGGCCACGATTTAATTTCAATTCTCCAGCCCTGATCGTCGGACAGGTGTAAATGCAGCACATTCATTTTATAATAAGCCAGTTGGTCGATGTAGTTTTTCACATCATCAACACCGAAGAAATGACGGGCCACATCAAGCATTGAACCACGGTAACCGTAGGTAGGATAATCGCGGATTGTACCCGTTGCGATTTTCCATGGTCCTTTTTGTTTAGCCGACATTTCAACCTGAGAAGGAAGGAGCTGACGAATGGTTTGAATTCCATGGAATAAACCCGCAGGCTTGTTGGCAACCACACTTACCAATTTATCTGTAATGGTCAATTGATAGCCCTCATCACCCAATTCAGAATCACTACCTGATAATGACAGGTAAATATTTCCTTTTGCCGGAATGTCAGTTGTAGTTTTTACTTCCAGACCTAATCCTGTTGAAGGATTTAGCTTATCGGCCAAATACTGCCCTATTTGTTTCAGTTCGGCAGATTCACCCTGAACGTAAATATCGGTTTGATCGGTCAAATCAAATTCACCACCGGTAGCAACTACTGAAACCGGTTTTGGAATCATGTTCTCTTTTGAAAGATCGGTAGGTTTACACCCCATTTGGCTGAAAATCACAGTTAAAAACAGTGAGCCAAAAGTTAAGCGTTTAAAATTGGTTCTTGTCATGGTTAGTAATGTATTTGTTTGTTATTCAGTAAGTTTTTCAATTTTAAATATAACTGGCATTAATCCATCGGAACAACTGCTAATTGCCGTTCCCGGCTTTTTCATCCAGGGGTAACTACCATCAAACATGATGTGAGTTACATCTTTTTGAATGTCGCCCCAAGCCCAGGCACAGAAACCTTCAGGAATGTTGTTGTGATCTTCAACCAAAAATTCCTGACCAACCGTTAGAAGGTGACATCCCAAACACTGATCAGAAAGATCTAAGCTGGAATATTCATCAACAAAATCTCTATTAATCATCTTTCTCAGAACTGTTATCTTACAACTTGCCATGACTTCCCGTTTTAAGTGTTTTGAAAGAGGCAATTTACCCAAAAAACATGGATTAACATTCTGTTTTAGATTGATCTATGTCATTCTACAAGCTTTAAAATACGCGTTCTTTTACCTATCCTAAAATTAACGAAAACCAATAGGAAACATGAGCCGACAATAACAAACGCACCCATCATCTCAATAGTTGTGTACACTTCATGAAAAATGAGCCATCCTGCAAGTAAGTTAAAAACCGGCACCATCGATTGCATCAGCGAACCAGTTGCCACATTCACATAACGGTAACCTTCGGTCATAAACAATTGACCGATGGTAGCAACAACACCTACCAAAACGAGCAACAATAACTCGGTCAAATTACCTTTAGATTGTGTTGCACCTGAAGGAATCAGGAACATCCAGAAACCGACTATACACTGCGAAAAGAAAATGGCATATGAATTATCGCTGTTGTGCAACTTTTTAACAAATACTACGGCAAGTCCGGTGGTTACCGATCCGGCAATCGCAATCAGTTCGTAAATACCCATTCCAGCCAACGAAGCTTTTCCGCCACCAACAGAAAGCAAAATGAGTCCGGCAAACGAAATGGCTATAATAACAAATTTAATGGGTTCCACTTTTTCTTTCAGGATAAGCATACTGAAAAGAGTCGCAAAAATGGGATAGGAATAAATATACACAGACCCCTTTCCAACACCAAGCTTCAGTATTGCCAGATAAAACAGGTAAACCGCAATTCCTCCAACCAAACCACGCCAAAATAATCCTTTCCGATTGTTAAACTTTAGTTGGATAACGCCAAATTGCGATAATATTCCGATGATTCCAAGTCCGATGGCAAATCTGAAAAAGGTGGTTTGATAGCTCGACACATTGGGGATCGCTTTCACCAAGACAGCCATCAGCGCAAAGAAAACAACTGAGCCTAAAGTTAAAAATATGCCTTTTGAATGATCGGACATAAAAATTGGTTCGAAGTTAGTTTCGCAAAACTACAGATATTATCCAGAACAATAGCTGATTAAAATGAGCTAACCTAAAAATTTACACTTACAAAAAACCCCCGCACTTAGCGAGGGTTTCAGATCATCTATTCTTCGATAATTACGATCTTTTCAATGATATCGCCCTGACGAATGGCATCAATCACTTCGAGGCCTTCGTAAACCTTGCCGAAGCAGGTATGTTTGCGGTCGAGGTGCGATGTGTTCCGGCGACTGTGGCAAATGAAAAACTGTGAACCTCCCGTATTGCGTCCGGCATGCGCCATCGACAAAACACCACGGTCATGATATTGGTTTTCACCATCCAATTCGCAAGGAATCTTGTAGCCTGGACCACCTGAGCCAGTTCCATTAGGACAACCACCCTGAATTACAAAATCAGGAATTACACGATGAAATGTCAACCCATTGTAAAACCCACTTTTAGAAAGTTTAGTGAAGTTTTCAACTGTTCCTGGCGCATCTTCATCGTAAAAGTTCAGTTTCATAACCCCTTTGCTGGTATAAATTTCTGCTTTGCTCATTTTTATATTATTAAAGATTGGCTGCAAAAATACAATATTTTGCTCAAACTGAGATTTATTGCATGCTTAACATTTTCTCATGTTGCACAACAGCACACTACAGGATAGTTAGATTTATCTTTATTAGTATTCTTGTTCGTAGAAATCTAACTTACTTTTTCAGTTGTTGTCCACCAACGAAAGATCACCAGTAAAAATGTTCCTCAACATTTTTATGACTTTGCAAAGCTTTGCAAGCCTGTTGTTTCTTAAATGAGTTTGGCAAATCGAATTGGATTGTTGATTTTTGAAAGAATAATTCAAGCCGGCAGATAAATTCAAACTAAAATAACTACACTAATGAATGTCAAGGAATCAACCAAACTAATTACACCGGGTTATACCATTACCTTTATTTTGGTAACAGCCCTTTTTTATTTATGGGCTCTCCCGAATAACCTCAACGATGTATTAATCCCGCAGTTTATGAAAGCCTTTGAATTGAACCGACTTGAAGCCGGTCTCGTACAGTCGGCATTTTATGCAGGATATTTTCTGCTTTCGTTCCCTGCGGCTAAAGTGATGGATCGTTTCGGTTACAAAGCCGGATTGCTTACCGGATTGCTACTTTTCAGCATCGGATCATTTTTGTTTTACCCGGCATCAGTAGTCGGCGTTTATGGATTCTTTCTTTTTGCACTTTTCATCATTGCATCAGGACTGGCTTTTCTGGAAACTGGTGCAAATTCCTTCATCGCAGTTCTCGGACCATCCGAATCGTCTGAACAAAGACTAAACCTTGCTCAGGCTTTTAATCCACTTGGAGCTATGACTGGCGTTGTTGCCGGTACTTTGTTTATCTTTTCAGGAACTGAACACTCGGCCGAAAAAGTACAGGCCATGCAAACTGACGGAACTTATCAGGCTTATCTTCAAAGCGAGATTGCACGGGTTGGGCCAACCTACCTTTTCATTGGTGCTATTGTTCTCTTATTTTTTGTACTGATCTGGAAGGCAAAATTTCCTGAATTCAAGAATAAGGCTGGTGAAGATGAGGTTCATCAACATGGCCAGACATCAATGCTTGTAAAATACCCTCATTTCCTGAAAGGCGTTGTTGCTCAGTTTTTCTATGTAGGCGCACAGGTTGGAACCTGGAGTTACATGATCCCTTACCTTAAAGATTATTTGCACAAGTCTGAAAAAGAAGCCGGATTCTATCTCCTTGCATCGCTGGCCATGTTTGGAGTCGGACGTTTTGCTTCAACAGCCCTGATGAAACTTGTCCCGGCATCAAAACTGATGGGTATTTACAGCATCTGTAACATGATTTTGGTTTCTGTTGCTGTGCTTATGCCAAGTGCCATTGGCGGATGGTCGCTCATTGTAACCAGCTTCTTTATGTCGATCATGTTCCCGACCATTTTTGCACTGGGCGTAAAAGGACTGGGCGCAAATACCAAACTGGGCGGATCGTTCATCATTATGGCTATTATTGGTGGCGCCGTTTGGACGCCAGTTATGGGTCTGATTGCGGATAAAACAACCAGTTTGGCTTTGGCGATGATCGTACCGATCATTGCTTATCTGTATATCTGTTATTACGCTTTTGTCGGATCAAAACCAGGAGGCCCGGTCAACTTTGATGAAGATCAGAAGATTATCATTGCCCATTAATACTTCAGAAAAATGAAAACCAAAAGATACTGCAAAACATTGTCGCTAAAAGACGATCCGAAACTGATTGAAGATTACAAAAAGGTACATGCTCCCGGAGCGGCGTGGCCCGAAATTACACAAGGCATGAAAGATGTCGGTATCATTGACATGGAAATCTACATTTACGGAACTCGTTTGTTTATGATTATGGATACCGTTGCTGATTTCGACCACGATAAAGCCATGGCAGAATTAGCGACTAAACCACGCCAGAGCGAATGGGAAGCCTATGTTTCCCGGTTTCAACAAAGCTCTGCTGAAGCCACAGCCGACGAAAAATGGCAATTGATGGAACGCATTTATAAATTGGACTAAGAAATAATCTACATTAGGTAAAAACTAATGTAATCTCATAAAATCGAATGCCAGTGAAAAAAGACTTTCACTGGCATTTTGGCTTATAATATTCGCTCAATTCCGATCGCAAAAGAAACGACAAAAAATCCACCCGTCGAATTGTCAAAATATCATCAACTTCAACGTTTAAATTAGAAATTACAATATTCTGACGAAAATTGATTTCAAACAGATCAAAAGTATGCTTCGTATTGCCACAAACTGTAAATTTAAGCGCTGATTTTCAGGACAAAAGCTCAATTTTAAGATATTGCTTAATTATCGACGTCCAAAATACTGACTAAAGTCATCCGTGTTATTAAACATTCATTTTTACAGACACAACTACCTGATTGCCTGAAATATAAATTCGAATTTGTTTTTCATCGATTAGAATAACCAATACATGAATGTCATAACTTTGGCTATCATTTTTTAATTCTTAAAGAGATGAAACGAGCCTTATATTATCAGCACATGATTGCTTGATTATTTATGGTAAGTTCCAAATGTTTTCTAAAAAAAAATAAATCAATTTCAAATGAAAGCAGACATCAATGAATTTTTGGAAGCTCTAAAAGTACGTACTCCGGGCGAACGCGAGTTTCATCAAGCCGTACAGGAAGTAATTGAATCGATATGGGATGTTTATCAGAAAAACCCCAGATACCAAAAGGCAAAAATTCTGGAACGAATCGTTGAACCGGAACGCACCATTATTTTCCGTGTGCCTTGGATCGACGATCGTGGCGAAGTTCAGGTTAACCGTGGATACCGCGTTGAATTTAATTCAGCCATTGGACCATACAAAGGAGGATTGCGTTTTCACCCGACTGTAACTTTAAGTGTGCTAAAATTTCTGGGTTTCGAACAAACTTTTAAAAATAGCTTAACCACTTTGCCAATGGGTGGCGGTAAAGGCGGATCTGATTTCAGCCCGAAAGGCAAGTCAGATAACGAAATCATGCATTTCTGTCAATCGTTTATGACTGAACTCTCCCGTCATATTGGTCCAAATACCGATGTTCCTGCCGGTGACATTGGCGTAGGCGGACGCGAAATCGGATTCTTATTCGGTCAGTACAAACGGATCAGGAATGAATTTACCGGAGTTTTAACCGGCAAAGGACTGGGTTGGGGCGGAAGTTTAATTCGTCCGGAAGCAACCGGTTTCGGAGCGGTTTACTTTGTTCAGCATATGCTCGCTAACCTTGGAAAAGAAATTGAAGGTAAAACATTCAGTGTTTCAGGATTTGGAAACGTTGCCTGGGGAGCTATCCTGAAAATTAATGAACTGGGAGGAAAAGTGGTTACCATTTCAGGACCAGATGGCTACATTTACGACGCTAACGGAATCACGGGCGAAAAAGTGGATTATATGCTCGAACTTCGTGCATCGAACAACGATGTGGTTGAACCTTACGCCAAAGAATTTGGAGCGCAATTTATTCCAGGCAAAAAACCTTGGGAATGCCCGGTTGACATTGCGATGCCTTGTGCCTGCGAAAATGAAGTGAACATTGAAGACGCCAAAATGCTCGTCAGCAACGGATGTTTCCTCGTTGCCGAAACCTCGAACATGGGTTGTACTGCCGAAGCCGTTGAATATCTGACCGAAGCGATCACTTATGCACCGGGGAAAGCAGTTAATGCTGGTGGCGTGGCAGTTTCAGGTTTGGAAATGTCGCAAAACTCCATTCGGATGAACTGGCCAAAAGAAGAGGTAGATAAATACCTGCACCGCATCATGAAAGACATTCACGACACCTGTGTGAGATACGGCAAAAAAGGAAATAAAGTGAATTATGTGGTTGGTGCAAATGTTGGAGGCTTCGTAAAAGTAGCCGATGCGATGCTTGCTCAGGGAATTGTATAATCGATACAATCGATAACTTCAAAAATATCCCGTAAATCAGTTCTCCGGAACTAAATTTACGGGATATTCATTTTAAAAATTGGGTATTTAAGCGAATTTGGCACGAACAACCTCGATTTTCTTTTTTCTACACAATAAAATAATGTTCCGTTCATATTCAGGTGGTATATTTTCTCTTATTTTGATGAAATTTTGCCGAAAATGCTGATTGATACTCATTCTCATATTTATTCTACTGACTTTATTCACGATCTGGATGAAGTAATTCAGCGTGCATACTCAAACGATGTTCGCAAAATTATACTTCCAAACATCGACAGTTCGTCGGTTAAAAACCTGTTGGATCTGGTTGATACCTACCCTCATATTTGTTTTCCACTGATGGGGTTGCACCCAACTTCGGTGACTCACGATTATCAGGAGGAATTGCAGGTTGTTGAATACTGGCTGAAAAAGCGTAAGTTTTATGGGATTGGCGAAATTGGTATCGATTTGTATTGGGATAAATCGTTTTTGGAAGAACAAATTCATGCTTTTCGTTTTCAACTTGAGTTGGCCCGACAGTATAAATTGCCTGTTGTTATTCACACACGCGATTCGTTCGACGAAGTTTACCAGGTGCTGACAGAAGTAAAAGACGATAACTTGACCGGTGTTTTTCATAGCTTTTCAGGAACAATCGAGCAAGCCAATCTGGTAACCGACCTTGGGTTTAAAATTGGGATTGGAGGCGTTGTTACCTTTAAAAAGAGCGGTTTAGATCAGATTGTCAGTCAAATCGATCCGTCGCATTTGATTCTGGAAACGGATTCACCTTACCTGACGCCGGTTCCGTTCCGTGGAAAAAGAAATGAAAGTTCGTATCTTGTTTACGTTGCACAAAAAATTGCTGATCTTCACCACATGACCATTGGTGACATATCAAAAATAACCACCGATAATGCCCGAAAACTGTTTGAGATTTAGCTTGAAATAAAGTTGTTCACCCGAAAATATCTCCGTTCTTAAATTAATTACCTTTACGTGCTCGTGGAACTTTCATGTTATGAGATTTCCTCAGCGAACAATATTTTCAGTCTTTTCTGGTGCTGCTTATTTAGATTTTATTTCAGCGACACATTTGTTTGATCAGTAAAATTTATCTTGTGGAAAAGAAACCTTCGATTCTCATCATTTATACCGGTGGAACCATTGGAATGGTACAGCGGGAATCCAGTGGTGTTTTGGTACCCATGAAATTTGACCAAATTCAGCTTGAAGTTCCCGACCTTAACCGTTTGGATGTTAATCTTCAGGTGGTCACATTCTCTCCACCCATCGACTCGTCAAACATGACTCCCGCCATTTGGGTGAAAATTGCCAATACCATCGAACGAAACTACAGCAAATACAATGGATTCGTTATTTTGCATGGAACCGACACCATGGCTTATACCGCATCGGCACTAAGTTATATGTTCGAGAATCTGGATAAACCAATCGTCCTAACCGGTTCTCAACTTCCCATTGGAATACTTCGAACCGATGGCAAAGAAAACCTGATTACCTCTATACAAATTGCCGCCGCCCAGCAAAACGAACAGGCTATTGTTCCTGAAGTGTGTGTGTATTTTAATTCGAAGCTTTATCGCGGAAACCGAATTTCGAAGCGACATGCTGATGATTTTAGTGCTTTTTCTTCAGTAAATTATCCACCATTGGCTACTGCTGGCGTCGAAATCAAGTATTTTCAGGAGAACATTAACCGGTTTCCGAATAAAGGGATCTTGAAAGTCAGGACGCATTTTGATGAGAATGTGGTTGTGTTGAAAATATTTCCAGGGATCGGGAAAATGGTATTTGAAAACATTCTGAACATTCCGGGACTGAAAGGAGTTGTTCTCGAATCGTTTGGTTCGGGCAATATTCCCACTTCGCGATGGATGATCAGCCAGATAAAAAATGCAATTAAGCGTAAGATAATATTCCTGAATGTCACTCAATGTCAGGGTGGAGCAGTGAATATGGGGCGCTACGAAACCGGCGTTGAACTTGAAAATGCCGGTGTTGTCAGTGGCAAAGATATGACTACCGAAGCCGCGATAACCAAACTTATGTTCCTTCTAGGACAGGGTTTAGATCAGGAAGAAATCAAGCTACACCTGAATAAAAGTTTGATTGGCGAGATGAGCGAATAGCTTTTCTATTGGTTTTTTTCGTACTTTCGAGCCCGTAAAAATAAAGCCAGATTTATTGGGAGAGATGCAAGAGTGGCTGAATTGGCACGCCTGGAAAGCGTGTGTACCTCAAAAGGGTACCGCGGGTTCGAATCCCGCTCTCTCCGCCAAGTAAAAAGAAGCCGGATTTAACCGGCTTTTGCTTTTTACAAAACCCATTCTCGTCTGACTACTTTCTTCAGTGTAAATCGTTATCAATCCGTGTTTTAGCAAAATAAATTACACCAACCTTGAATAATGTATAGCTATTTGCTAAATGAAACTGTTGCTGCCCATTTTTTATTCGGACGGTTACTCATTTCGAAAACCAGTTCGCCACCATTGGCAATGTCGCCGTGCGAAAGGAAGCTTGCAGTTACCGGTTTACCGTTCAAACTGACCGATTTGATGTAAATGTTCTGATCCGATAGGTTGTTGGCTTTTACGATCATCGATTTCCCTCCTGAAAGCTGTATTTTCCCTTCGCTAACTGATGGCGCTCCAATGGCATATTCTCCGGAAGCCGGACAAACCGGATAGAATCCGAGTGACGAGAACACATACCAGGCCGACATTTGTCCGCAATCGTCGTTACCACACAATCCATCGGGTTTGTTGAGGTACATGGTAGATACAATCTGGTGAATGCGTTCCTGCGTTTTCCAGGGTTTTCCGGCCCAGTTGTACATGTATGCTACGTGGTGACTGGGTTCGTTACCATGAACATAGCAACCCACCAATCCTTCGCGTGTGATATCTTCAGTTTCAGCAAAATATTTGTCGGGCATATACATGGTAAACAGCGAATCGACATGCTCGCAAAAACGGTTGTTGCCTCCCATTTTCTGAATCAGTGTCGGGATATCCTGCGGCACATACAACGAATAATTCCACGAGTTTCCTTCGATAAATCCTTCGTTGGCTGTGTGCATCGGATCGAACGGCGATTTCCAATTGCCTTTACTGTCCTTGGCCCCAACAAATCCAGTCTTTTCATTGAACAGGTTTTTCCAGTTGTTGGCTCTCTTTTCAAATGTAGCCGCAACCTCTTTTTCTCCCAGCGATTTGGCCAGTTGGGCTATGGTCCAATCGTCATAGGCATATTCCAGAGTCATGGATGAACCAACAGCATTTATTTCATACGGAACATAGCCTAAATCCATGTATTCGCCCAGGTTTCCGTAGCTTCGGTGAGTTGCCGAAGCCACACAAGCAGCCAGTGCCCGTTTGCCGTCAAATCCGCGGATACCATTCATCCAGGCATCGGCAATAACCGGAACAGCGTGGTATCCAATCATGCACCAGTTTTCGTTTCCAAAGTGGCTCCAGACCGGAAGCAGATGATGAACACTTTGATCGTAATGTGCCAGCATTGAATTTATCATATCTGAAGCCCGTTCAGGCTGAATTAAAGTGAACAATGGGTGCAATGCACGATAAGTATCCCACAGCGAGAACACCGAATAGTTCACAAATCCTTTGGCCTGATGGATGTTGTGGTCGAGACCACGGTATTGCCCATCTACGTCCATATACTGAATCGGGTTGATGAACGTATGGTACAGCGAGGTAAAAAATGTGGTTTTCTTTTCCGGAGAGGCCTTTACGGTAATCCGGCTTAACTCACTTTGCCAGTTGGCTTTTGCCTCTGCCCGTACTTTTTCGAAATTAAAATGAGGAACTTCTGCTTCCAGGTTTTTTAGCGCTCCTTGGGTGCTGACGGCAGAAATAGCGAATTTGATCTTGATTTTTTCGCCATCGGCAGTTGCAAAATCGAAGTGAGCTTTCAACTTTTTTCCGGCCATTTCCGGAAAATTGTGTTCCTGATCAAATTTTCGCCAGAAGCCTTTATAAACCAGGTTTTCTTCGTTTTTGCCTCCGTAGGTTTTAATCGGTTTCGAGAAAACCATGGCAAAATAAAGGTAGTTAGTTCGTGCCCAGCCGCTAGTGATGCGGTATCCGGTAACCAGCGTATCGTTTTCAACACGCAGGTACGACCATAAAACCTTTCCGTCGTAATTGTAAATCCCGTGGTTCAGGTCGAGGATGATATGCGCATCGTCGCTCTTCGGGAATGTGTATTGATGGAAGCCAACATGAGTTGTTGCGGTCATTTCGGCTTTAACCTTGTAATCGTCGAGCATCACGCTGTAATAACCCGGTTCGGCTTTTTCGGTGTCGTGGCTGAATCGCGAACGGTAACCACTTTCAGGTTTGTCGGCAGTACCCGGGTTTAGTTGCACCGGGCCAACCGTTGGCATGACCAAAAAGTCTGACAAGTCCGAATGCCCTGTTCCACTCAGGTGAGTGTGGGTAAAACCAACGATGGTTTTATCGCTGTACTGGTAACCGGCGCAGTAGCGGTAAACCGTTCCGGTGTATTTGCCATTCACAGCGTATGGAATGGTATCGGTATCCGGACTTAACTGAACCATCCCGAATGGAACGCAGGCTCCAGGGAATACATGTCCCATTTCTTTGGTACCGATTAGAGGATCGACATAACGCGTCAGATCTTCAATATCTTGCTGAGCTCTTATCGATAATGTTCCCAGGCAGGAAACCATCAAAAAAGTGATTCTTAAGAAGGTTTTAAAATTCATTAGACTGTTCTTTTTTGTTTTTCAGTTAGTAATCTCAAAGGAATTATTTTAATCCACTTTATCCAAATCAATTCAGATTATTCAGTAAGAAATTTGCTTATCGTTTTTTGATGATCTGAATGAATCCTTTTATCTTTTAGCATGTAGAATTTTAACCTTGACAATTAGTCTTGATTTAAAAAATGATAAATCTATTTTGAAAGATCGATCAAATAAGTTTCTCGGTATAAATCGTTGGTAATCTACTCCTGAAAAAGAATCCGGCAAAAATGCGTTTCTTTGTACCTGAATAAAATCCACTTGCAATGAAATTTGATGATTACCGCATATCTTCCGATATTAAGAGAAACCTTGAAACCCTTGGATTCCGCCGACCTACTGACATTCAGTACAAAGCCATAACACCGATCCTGAAAGGCGACGATGTTTTAGCCATTGCTCAAACCGGCACAGGGAAGACAGCAGCTTTTGCGATTCCCATTATCGACATAATCCATCAGCAGAAAAGCAGCAGCCGAAGTGAATTCCTTTGCTGCCTGGTCATGGTCCCCACCCGCGAACTGGCTTTGCAAATCACCGAGGTTTTTCAAACAATTGGCAAACATACGCTGGTAAAAACAGCCTGTGTATTTGGTGGAGTTGATCAGGAACCACAAATTTCGAAACTGAAAAGCGGCGTAGATATTCTGGTGGCTACACCCGGACGCATGTTCGATTTGGTGAGTCAGGGACACATCCTGCTCGATAAAATACAGATACTTGTGTTGGACGAGGCCGACCACATGCTTGCACTGGGATTTATTAAAGACATCAGGCAATTGATTCACTTTTTATCCAAATACCGGCAAACGCTTTTCTTTTCGGCAACTATCAATCCTGAAATTAAAGAGCTGGCCTACTCGCTGGTTACAAACCCTATCCGGATTGAGATTTCACCCAAAGATCCGGTGGCAAAAAATGTAACTCACTCTGTGGCAATGATCGACATGGACGACAAACGTTTTTTCCTTGAACGGCTGATCAAAGAACATCCTGAATCGAAAATTTTGGTTTTTGTACGCACTAAAGTTCGTGCAGAACGAGTATTTAAAGCCATGGAGCGCGTTGATATTAAGACCGTGACCATTCACGGAGACAAAGAGCAGAAAGACCGTCTGGATGTGATGACTTTATTTAAGTCAGGAGAAGTAAAGGTTTTGATTGCCACCGACGTTAGTGCGCGTGGTATCGACATTCCCGATGTTGATTATGTGATCAATTACGATTTGCCTGATGTGGCCGAAAACTATGTTCACCGCGTGGGCCGTACCGGTCGTGGAGTAAAAAAGGGATTGGCCGTTTCGTTTTGTAGCCCAGAAGAAAAACCGATACTCGACGAAATAGAAACCTTCCTTGGACAAAAAGTTAGCGCGTTAATTATCGACAAGGAAGAATACACCGCAACAGTTGATTTGTCGCTGGATAATCCGAACGACTGGAAAGCCTTGATGCGTGACGAAGAGCAAAAGCCTAAACCCAAGAAAAAGAAAAAATAAAGTTTGGACAGATGTTATCTTATTCCGGAAGCACAGGAAGAATGTTCTAATCCTTTTCATTTTCAGAAAGTGCATGAAAGATTCAATCCTACGAAATTTGTAAATCAGAATTTCAGCGAAGCAGAATAAAATTACTAACTTTAGAGAAATAAACACTGTAAGATTCGACGATGAAACGAGCCATGAGGAATAATTCCTCACACCAGAGAATGACTATTCGGGCGAGTTCCATATGGCAATTAAAAAACAAGTTATAGACATATGAAAACAAAAAAACAAATCCTAATTCTTTTTCTTATTTCTGCATTCCTAATCTTGGGAAATAGCTGTACGATGGTTCGTCCAGCGTATCACCATCCATCAAGAACGGTGATTGTTCGTACCAACCCCAATGGTAAAGTACCACCGGGACATATGAAAAAAATGACCGGAGAAAAGAGTGCCAAGCATTATGCCCCGGGACACAATAAAAAGCACAAGAAAAACAAATAAGTCAAAAAGTCCGGAGAACTTAACTCCGGACTTTTTGCTTTTTAAAAATAAATCCTGAGCGGGGTAGAATATTAAACCTCATCCAAGTATAATCTTAGCCCTGACACATTTCATAAGCTTACAAGGGTCAATAAAACTCCTCAATAAATTATTTCCCCAAAAATATTAACTTTGCCGCACTTTAACTGATTAGGTAATTCAGATTGTATGTCAGCAGATAACCGATATATGGCGCGTGGTGTTTCAGCTTCGAAAGAAGACGTGCACAATGCCATCAAAAACATCGACAAAGGCTTGTATCCAAAGGCTTTTTGCAAGATCATCCCCGATATTTTGGGGGGCGATCCAGCTTGGTGCAACATTATGCATGCCGATGGCGCTGGCACCAAATCGTCGCTGGCTTACCTTTACTGGAAAGAAACCGGCGACATTTCGGTCTGGAAAGGCATTGCACAGGATGCTATTATCATGAATCTCGACGACTTGCTTTGCGTGGGTGCAACTGATAACATTTTGTTATCGTCAACCATCGGACGCAACAAAAACCGGATTCCGGGCGAAGTCATTGCAGCCATCATCAACGGAACCGAAGAATTGTGTGCCGAATTGCGCGAAATGGGAGTGAACATATACCCAACCGGTGGCGAAACTGCCGATGTGGGCGATGTGGTTCGCACCATCATTGTCGATTCAACTGTTACTTGCCGCATGAAACGCGAAGATGTAATTTCGGCTGACAACATTCAGGCTGGCGATGTAATTGTCGGTTTGGCTTCATTCGGACAGGCTACTTACGAAAAAGAATACAACGGTGGCATGGGTAGCAATGGTCTGACTTCGGCCCGTCACGACGTATTTGCCAATTACCTGGCTCAAAAATATCCTGAAAGTTTCGATCCGGAAGTTCCGGCTGATCTCATTTATTCAGGAAACAAAAAACTGACCGAAGCCATCGCCGGAGTTGGTCTGGATGCCGGGAAACTGGTGCTCTCTCCTACCCGCACCTACGCGCCGGTAGTGAAAGATATACTGGAAGCGCTCCGGAAAAATATTCATGGAATGATACACTGCTCGGGTGGCGCTCAAACCAAAGTGCTGCATTTTGTCGATAACGTTCATGTAATTAAAGACAACCTGTTCGACGTTCCGCCGCTGTTCCGAATGATTCAGGAAGAATCGGGAACCAGTTGGCAGGAAATGTACAAGGTTTTCAATATGGGTCACCGTTTCGAGGTTTACCTTGCTCCTGAATTTGCCGCCGAGGTGATCGCTATTTCTGAAAAATACAACATCGAAGCCCGCATCGTTGGGCGTGTTGAAGCCGCCGAAGGCAAAAAACTTACCATCAAATCGCAGTTTGGCGAATTCGAATATTAGCTACGCCCTGAGGAATACCCAGGCATTGTACTAATATTTTTATTAAAAATCTATCATCTTTATCATATGGCAGACTATTCATTAATGGAAAAATACGAATCGATCAGGTATCGGTTCGAAGAAGTTGGCTCACAAATTACCGACCCCTCGGTGATGAGCGACATGAAACGCTACGTCAAACTCAATCAGGAATACAAGCGGTTGGAGTTGCTGACCAACGCTTTCAAAGATTACAAAGCAACAATCGATAACATTGAATCGGGCAAACAAATGCTGGCCGAAGAAACCGACGAGGACATCCGCGAAATGGCGCGTGAAGAAATCGAAGCTTCGGAAGCCTTGATTCCTGAAAAAGAACAAAATATCAAATTGCTGTTGATTCCGGCCGATCCGGAAGACGGTAAAAACGCCATTCTGGAAATTCGCGCCGGTACCGGTGGTGATGAAGCCAGTATTTTTGCAGGCGACTTGTTCCGCATGTACACCAAATTCTGCGAACGCCGCGGCTGGAGAATGGAGGTAACCAATACCAGCGAAGGTACTTCAGGCGGATTTAAGGAAATTGTGGCTACTATTACCGGCGAAGGTGTTTATGGAGTGATGAAATACGAATCAGGAGTTCACCGTGTGCAGCGTGTACCTCAAACCGAAACTCAAGGCCGTGTACATACATCGGCAGCTACCGTTGCTGTTTTGCCTGAAGCTGAAGAATTCGACATCGACCTGCGCGACAGCGACATCCGGAAAGACACCTACTGTTCTTCGGGACCTGGCGGACAGTCGGTAAATACAACTTATTCGGCCATTCGTTTGACTCACATTCCAACCGGAATCGTGGTGACTTGTCAGGACCAGAAATCGCAGATCAAAAACCTGGCAAAAGCGATGATCGAATTGCGCACCCGAATTTACAATCAAGAGCACCAAAAATATCTGGATGCGATTGCATCGAAACGTAAAACCATGGTTTCAACCGGTGACCGTTCGGCTAAAATCCGTACCTATAACTGGCCTCAGGGACGTATTACCGACCACCGAATCAACCTGACCATTTATAACCTTCAGGCGGTAGTTGGCGGCGATCTGGACGAAATCATCGACAAACTGCAGGTGGAAGAAAACGCAGAAAGACTGAAAGAAGCGGAAATTTAATAAAAAGTGAGTAGCTGTTTAGATAGTCATCCTTAACTTGTTTCAGGATCTCAACCTAACAACAGATCCCGAAATAAATTCGGGATGACGGGGTCTGTAAGTAAGTTGATCATTGAGCTGCTATTCTAAAACAAAAATATCATGAACAAAGAACAACTTTTTGAACAGATTAAACTGAAGCGCAGCTTTTTGTGCGTTGGACTGGATACCGATATTCTGAAAATACCACGTTTCCTGAACGAAACCAGCGACCCGATTTTTGCTTTCAACAAGGAAATTATCGATGCTACGCAAGATTTGTGCGTGGCTTATAAACCCAACCTTGCCTTTTACGAAAGCCAAGGCGTTGCTGGATGGATCAGTCTGGAGAAAACAGTGAGATACATCCGCGAGAAATATCCGGAGCAATTCATCATTGCCGATGCCAAACGCGGCGATATTGGTAACACTTCCAATTTATATGCCCGTGCGTTTTTTGATCACATGGATTTTGATGCGGTGACTGTTGCTCCGTACATGGGCGAAGATTCGGTAAAACCATTCATGACTTACCTCGACCGTTGGGTGATTCTTTTGGCGCTGACCTCAAACAAAGGAGCAGCCGATTTTCAATACCTGAAAAATACAGAAACTGGCGAACAGCTTTTTGAAACCGTGCTGAAAACTTCTCAGACTTGGGGAACTACCGACAATATGATGTATGTGGTTGGCGCAACCAAAGCTGAAAAATTGGAAGAAATTCGCGAACTGGTTCCCGACCATTTTTTGTTGGTTCCGGGAGTTGGCGCTCAAGGTGGAAGCCTCGAAGAAGTAGCCAAATATGGAATGAACGACATGTGTGGATTGCTTGTTAACTCGTCTCGCCAGATTATTTATGCATCGGATGGCGAAGACTTTGCCGAAAAAGCCCGCAACGAAGCGATGAATGTTCAGCTTGAAATGGAAGAATTGCTGTTGGAAGCTGATTTGCTGTAAAAGATATAATGCGGTTAATCAGCAGGTGACTTTGAGTCACCCGCTGATTAATAAATACACAAATAAAAATGCTCAAGCTACGTCCCCATCATGTTTTAGATATTGTGCGGAACATTGGCCACGAACGAAAAATTGAGCCACATCTGTTTGGGCACGATTTACATGTTGTTACCAATAAAATTATAGAGGACATTGATCAACCTTTGCTTTTGGTTGTTGGTGCTGATGACATTTGCATTCCATGTACAAAGCTGAATGCTGATTCAATTTGTGTTGATGTGTTGCCTCAATGTGACGACAAACCCTCCAAGCAAAAATATAACGATTCTCTGGATCGGAAGGTTTTGAATTACCTAAACCTGAAAGAAGGGGAACAATTAACTGTTCGGGAATATCTTAATTGTGTAAATGACATGCTGGATGGCATTGAAAAGATATGCACTCATCCAAAAGAAGACGAAAGCTACCGATCTGCAGGACTTGCAATGGGGCTCAAAAAACTTGGGATTACCTAACGGATTAATTTATCTAAAGTTTGAACTCCGGAAAGCCTTTTGAAAAGAAGATTTTCCGGAGTTTTTATTTTCAACATAACGCAACCTTTTTATAACTACTTCCATCACACAACAAAAAACCGCAATGAAGAAGAACCTTTTAACTCTTTGTATTTGTGCAATACTTATGTTTTCTGCAACTACTTCTTTTGCACAAAAGTTATCATTTGGAGAATATACAGGCATAAACTTCTCCAACCTTCACGGAAATCTGACTTCAAATAAATGGGAGCCAAAGTCAGGATCTTCAGCCGGATTCTTCGTTGAATACAATCTGGGAAGATTATTCTCGGTGCAGACAGAAATTGGTTATATCAGCCAGTATTACGAGATGAAATCGTATAGCAAGTACTATCCGCCTATGTATTTCGACGATGTTTATCATGGTTATTCCAACACATGGTATCCGGTGTATGATCCCAACAAATGGGACTTCTCTTTTTTACGTTTTCCTTTATTAATCAAGTACAAAACACCAACACGACTGCAACTTGGCATTGGAGGCGGCGTGTTTTATTCCGTTTTGCTGAATGACGAACTTACAAAAGAAGAGAGGAATACCGTTGAAAAAGAAAACCGTAACATCTATCCACCCACGCATGATTGGGGCTACCTGTTTTCAGCCGATCTTTCATATCCAGTTACCAAAGAGATTCGATTTTTTGTTACAAGCCGATTGGCAACCGGGCAAAAGGTATTTATTGAAAGTTTGAAGGGCAAAAATGGAAGCAGTGAACTTGGATTTGGATTAAAATACACTCCAAAAAACAAAAAGGAAAGTTTCAAGGAGGTTGAAACAAACGTTCAGGACAGCTCAAAAACAAGGTGTTACATCAAACCAGTTGTTGGTATTTTATTGGGATGGAATTCGTCTTCATCAAAACCCGGGAATTATTCAACGAATCTGGGTTCCACCGCCGGACTAGCTTTCGACTATCGACTTGACAATACAGTATCATTACAAACCGGAATTCTTTTCGAGCGAAAAGGATATGCACTTTCTGACAGCAGCCTCTATTATCACCGATTTGCATCTGACAGCAAATACAAAAGGAATAGTATTGATACAAACATCGACATTGATTATCTGACTATTCCGTTAAATTTCAAATTCTCATTCGGAGATCCGGTTACGTTCTATTTTGATTTTGGCGTATATACCGGATTCAAAGTCAATGCATTATGCCACGGAACAACGATCACAAAATACATCAGCTCGTCAAGTTATTCTATTGAGAAGATAAATATCAACGATGCAGTTGAAGGCTATTATAAAGATGTTGACTTTGGGTACCAAACTGGCATGGGAGTTCAGTTTCCGTTCCGAAAGAATATGAAATTTGACCTCGGATTCGTCTATTCGGGTAGCTTTTCTCCAATCATTAAAGAACCGGAAGAAAATACAACTCT
Organism: Prolixibacteraceae bacterium; assembly: GCA_028683385.1. Lineage (GTDB taxonomy): Bacteria > Bacteroidota > Bacteroidia > Bacteroidales > Prolixibacteraceae > Aquipluma. The sequence continues at coordinate 527,580 of JAQUIJ010000001.1, forward strand.
ATATACGAACGACGACCGTTCGATAAAGAATGGAACAATCTCCTTTCAGTTTGGATTACAAATACCCATTACCCACTAACCGCCTAATCTGAATCAAATGAAACAGTTAACAATCAAATACAGACTAAACAATCTGCTTTTTAATTGGGTTAGAATACCATTACTGGTACTTTCAGGTTGTGTCGCCAACTCATGTAACAATTACCCTGATCCTTCAACTGAAACACTTGTCAATTACAATGTTAGCTATATGAATCCCAATCAGACTTCGATTGGCGGCGAATACCTGAACGATAGTATTTATGTCCAAATTTATAATTACAAATCACCTCAGGATATCAGTGGTTTTACTGTCGAATTTAAAGTTCCAAAAGGCGGCGGATCAGTTGACCAACAACAGGTTAACACCCGAAAAGACGGAAAGGCTGCAACTCGTTGGAAATTAGGAACCGATTCGTTTACTCAAATTGTAACCGCACAAGTTACTGATCCTGATGGCAACTTACTTCCTGAAGCAACTATAACAGCATATGGAATACTTCGCAATGCATGGAATGAAGTTGATATTTATCCACTCTCAAATCTTATTGACCTGGCTGCGGACACCGTAAATCAAATAAGCTGGATGATTTCTTCCGGAGGTATTTATAAACGAGGAACAGGCTTTCTGGATTGGCAGCAAATTAACCAACAAAAAATACAATCGGCAAGGTCAATTGAAATTGATAAAAATGGGGTAATTTATATCGGAACCTATAATGGTCAATTATATAAAAGCATCGACCATGGACTTACCTGGTTAAAATGTACCAACCCGATTCCCAACCAATTCTTTTCCTTCTATTTTTGGATAACCGATGACGGCGATCTTTGGGCTACAGGTTATTACAGTGGGTTGTGGCATTCGAGCGACGGAGGAAATACGTGGGTCAATCCGGCAAATCGAGCAGATAAGAATGACTACATCGTTGGGATAAACAGGCTAAAAGATGGCTCTCTGATTTCTGTCTCCGGAACAAAACAGTTGCTAATGAGATCCGAAGACAATGGCAAAACCTGGACTTCTTTTGAATCTCCAAAATATCTTGGGAATTTATATGTGACCGAAAAACAAGAGATTATTGTTTCTGATTATACTACTCCTTCTAATTTCTTCCTTTCTGACGATCAGGGCAAATCTTTCAGAAAAATACATTCAGTATTAGTCTCCTATGCCAATGGTTTCATGGAACCCAACATTCAGAAATTTGGTTCCTATTACTATATAATTGTACCTGGCACTGGCATTTTAAAAACCCAGAACTTTGAACAATTCGAAACTATTTTAGCAGAACCAAATATCAGTGGAGTTTACCTTGATCATACTGGTACTATTCTGGCAAAAGGCTGGGGCGATAAGCAAAACAAAACTTTTATTTATAACCGGAATTAGAAGGCTTACATTCATGCAACTTCAAACAGGAAAGTGATAAAAACTCCAAGTCCAATCAGAAATACAAACTCCGGAAAACCCTTTGAAAAAAAACTTTTCCGGAGTTTTTGGTTTATAAGCTATTATTGAAACAGCAGTGTCAGCAACAAATATCGGCAAACCATCCCTGTGAAACTATAAAACAAGGCATCTTTCACACGGTATTTTAGCATTCCGGCAGCCAATGAAATAATAGGTGAAGAAAGCGGCAGCAAATTAGAGAGTAACAAAGCCCAGTTCCCATATTTTCGTATTTCGTCCTCTGCTTTTTCATAGCGTTTCCGTCCAATCAAGCTATCAATTATTTTTGTGCTGAAGAAATAACCTATGAGGTAATCAATCGTTTGTGAAACCATGGCTGTTGACACTGCCACTAAATTGAGCATCAGCGGATCGTACCCTGTCCTGAGGTAAAAGATGAAGGCCAGCTCCATGGGCATGAGCAGAAAAAAGAACAGATACCCGAAGAAATTCACAATCGCAAAGGAGTACATACTCTTTTCTCCTGATTCGTAAATATCTCGACCAATGGTAAGCGAAGCAATCACAGCCATCAACACGATCAAAAGTGCAAGTATGATTAATCGCCGATAATCGATATGGGTAACCTTAAGGTTCATCGCTGAGTCGAATTTGTTGCTTCATTCAAATTTAAGTAATCATTTTGAGAATGTCAGAAAATAAACCCAAATTGCATCAAAGACTTTATACCTGAATCGAAAAAACAAACTACATGAAATTCATCGGATTAGCCCTTGTTGTTCTGTTCCTCACAGCCTGTCAAACCCAGAAAAAAAGTGAGTACGCAAAAATTTCCGGATTTGCTCAGGGAACTACCTACCACATCACCTACGAAAATTCAACCAACAAAGATTACAGCGAAGCCATCGATTCTTTGCTAAAAGCCTTTGATAAATCATGTTCTATATACGATTCAACCTCCATCATTTCGAGGATTAATGATAATGACCCAAACGTTGAGGCTGATGACTGGTTTGTGGATGTTTTCAATAAATCGGCAGAAGTAGATGCAGCTTCCGGAGGGGCTTTTGATATTACCGTTGGACCAGTAGTAAAAGCATGGGGGTTTGGATCTGGACCAATTGCAAAACACGACACAGCCTATATCGACAGTCTGCTTCAATACGTTGGGATGGAAAAGGTGAAACTCGAAGGTCGCAAAGTGGTGAAAAAATATCCGGGGGTAAAATTAGATGTAAATGCTCTTGCGCAAGGTTATTCAGTTGATGTAGTATGTGATTTTTTCAAATCAAAAGGCATCAAAAATTACCTGGTTGAAATTGGTGGCGAAGTTCGGGGAAAAGGAACCAATGCTAAAGACAATTTCTGGCATATTGGAATTGACAAACCTTCAGACGGAAACATGAGCCCGGGCAATGAGCTTCAGGCAATAATTGAGATTAATGACAAAGCTTTGGCAACTTCAGGAAATTACCGTGCTTTCTATGTTGAAAACGGGGTAAAATATGCCCATACGATTGATCCGAAAACTGGCTTCCCTGCGCGAAATACGCTATTGAGTACAACTGTTATTTGCAACGATTGTATAACTGCCGATGCTTATGCAACAACATTCATGGTTTTAGGAGTCGATAAAAGCAAAGAGCTTCTAAAGAAACTGAATGGGATTGAAGTGTATTTTGTTTACAGCGATCAGCAGGGAAATTATCAGGTTTTCTTTACTGATGGGATGAAAAAAATGATTGTTGAAGAGAAAAAATAGGCTATTCGTGTATGAATCGTTTAATGTCTTTCAATTCGCCACCAAGAACCAGCGTATCATTTTCCTTAAATTCGATTTCAATTTTGTCGTCGTTTTCAGCAGCGTTGGCCGATGAATAAATTAGACGATGATTCCTTTTTAAGGCAATAATCTTCAAATGAGTTTCTTTTCTGAAAGAGATCACTGATCTTTTTTCTCCAATTAAAAAGGCAGGTATCAGCAAATCAACAATTTTAAACGAGTCGGTAATCGAAAACAGGTTTTGGATTCCCTTTAAGGGCAACATCTGAGCAATTATTCTTGCTGATTCATACTCCGGGTTGATGGTTTCAAATACTCCAATAGCATTCAACACAGTAAGGTGAATGGAGGAGTTTTCACGGCAGATAACCCTGGAGGCACCAAACTTTTTAAGTAATGCTGCAATCTGAACCGAGATTCCAAAATCATTCCCGATGCAAACCACAAATGCATCAGCTTCTTTCAACGGCAATAGCCTTAACGCGTGAGGATCGGTGGCATCCAGGCAAATCGTGTTGGCAACAACGTCTTTAAAAAATTCAACCCTGTTCAAATCATTGTCAACACCGAGAACATCGTGACCCAACGAAGTTAAAATTTTTGCCAGTGAGGCTCCAAAATTTCCTAATCCGATTGCAACTATATTCATTTTAAAATAGAAATTAAGTGATTATCAAGTTTTCTTTAGGATAACGATACAATGAAGAACCGCCAAATCCCTTTGCCAGTGATAAAAGCAATGTGATACTGCCCATTCGTCCAACATACATTAAAATAATAAGTATATATTTTGAAGAGGCTGAAAGATTAGGAGTGAGATCAAGTGACAGTCCAACCGTGCCGAAAGCCGAAAAACATTCAAAAATAATACGAAACATTCCAAATTGTCCGTCGATGGTATAAATAGCAAAAGCGCCAAAAAGTATAATAAATATTGAAAGGGTAATGATTGCAAATGCTTTATTGACCGAGTACTCATGAATCTCGTAACGATGAACTTCGATGTGATTCTTTCCCCTGATAATTCGATACGCATTTAATATGGCAAGGGCAAAAGTACTTGTTTTAATACCCCCACCGGTTGAAACCGGAGAGGCTCCAACCCACATCAAAAAAGTCATGATCAGGATTGTTGGCATTGACAAAGCAGCCATACTAAAACTATTAAACCCTGCGGTTCTCGGTGTAACACTTTGAAAATAGGAAGTTGCCAACCGTGCTTTAAAATCCATACCCTGCTGGGTGTGATCCCATTCAAAGTACATAAATGCAACGGTTGCCGATACAATCAGGATAAAAGTTGAAAAGATGACTATTTTTGAATTTAAGGTAATCATGTTTACCCGATGAACATACGATTTCCGGGTTCTAAAATATTCGGCCATCCATTTGACCTGGCTTTTACAATATTGGTATAAATTTAACAAAACAGGGAATCCGATACCTCCCAATACAACTAGATTCGCGATCCAAAAATGAACATTGTAATTTGTTCGGATTCTGACATCGTATAAATTGTCGGTAAGTGTAGAGAATCCGGCATTACAAAATGCCGAAACTGCATGGAAAATCGAAAATTTCAGGTTATCGCTAACCGATCCAAGTGCGTTTTTCTCTAAGGAAAGATAGACAAATGTGGCTCCAATTGCTTCGATTAAAAGCGTTATGAGAACAACCTTCATCAACGATTTCACAATTACATCAAAGCTGTCTTCGCTTAGGTAATCACGAAGCATGGTCTGTTCGCGTATTGAGGATTTTTCCTTGAAGAATATCCCGAAAAAGCTAGTGATGGTCATCACGCCAATTCCACCAATCTGGAAAAGCGCCAGAATAATAAATTTCCCCAGAAAAGTATACCGTGTAGCTGTGTCAACAACCGTAAGGCCGGTAACACATACTGCGCTGGTTGATGTAAACAGGGCGTCAGTAAAATTAATGGGGCTTGTTGTCGACATAGGCATCATTAACAACATCGCTCCGGCAGAAATAATAAAGGCAAAACTCACCATAAACAACTGTGCCGGATTGAGTATCTTAATCAGTAGGTTAATTTCCATTCTCGACAATTCGAGGAAAAACAGAAAAAATGCAAACATCTGAATCCCAGATGTTCGATAAAGATAATATTCAAAAATATCGCCATAGCTTACAAGAAATACAGGCAAAAAGAACAACACCAGAATAATTCCTATCACGAACTGAGTAATGAATACTTTTCGATTTCCGTTGCCCCCTCTGAAGAAAATGGAACGAATCATATACAAAATCCCAATAAGGATATAACAAGCCTGAAAATAACGATTGTGAATTTGAAACATCGAATCTTTATCGGGATTGGGGAACCCAATATCACGAATGGCCAAAACAAATAGGCCAAATGTTAAGCCAAACAGAATCCAGTTGATAATACTTTTTAAGCTTAGTAAATCCTTCCTGAAATCGATACGTTGGAGATAGTTCTTTTTTCTAGCCATAGTTAAGTTGAAAGCGAATCAAAAATAGTCAGATTTACTCAATTCGATTCACTATCTCCAAATTAATTGCAAAGAGCTTCTACGAAAGCTGTATAAATTATACTTGGTTTTTAAAAGAAAAAACATTCTTTGGCAATCGTAATGTTCGATAGAGCTATTGTAAAAAAAATCAAAACAAATATTTATTAGGAAATACTACCTTTCGGGAAATTTCCAAGAAACTTACAATCATGGCAGTAAGAATCCTGATGAAAATTTAAGGCATTTTTTTAGAGTGACACTTTTTTATTCATCAAATGATTGAAGCATTTATTTCAAAAAATAACAATTGAGAATCAATATTATAATAGTTTGTGTCATGTTGCTTTTTGCTCGTATTGCGAAAGGGACTGATGCATTTACCATAAAACTAAACAACAGTTCTCCGATACAGTATTGTAACGATCCGGTTGTTGTGGCTCCATATCTAACAATTAGCGCATCAGGTTCGATTTCAGGAATGAAAGTATCCATAACCAATGGCTTTATTACATCTGAAGACGAATTGGTTTATTCAGGAGCAGTCGGTACCATATCCGGTACATGGAATGCAACACAAGGCACCATGTACCTTCAGCCAACTGGGTCAGCAAATCCCCTTCCATCTGATTACGAAAAGGCCATCGAATCGATTGTTTATAAGAATAATACGAATGCTGTTGGTGGTCCAACTTTAGGAAACAGGGAAATATCAATCACACTCATTGATGCAGATTATTTGCCTGCAACACAACATTTTTATCGTTTCGTTACAAAACCTGGAATTTCTTGGACCACTGCAAAGGCTGAAGCCGAATCAACGATGTACTTTGGTTTGAGGGGATATCTGGCTACTGTTACCAGTCAGGCGGAAAACGATTTCATCAGGCTAAAAACCAAAGGAGTTGGTTGGATTGGGGCATCGGATGACCCAACGGAAGGGGAATGGCGCTGGGTTACAGGCCCGGAGGGGCTCGAAGATAATGGGAAAGGTCAGTTATTCTGGCAAGGAGGTACTGTTTCTGGAGAATACACAAATTGGAATTCGGGGGAGCCAAACGATTCTCCCACCGCATTAACCCACGAAGAAGACTATGCCCATATCACTTATTTTCCGAATAATCCGGCAAACTCATATAAATGGAACGATCTTCCGAACAGAGGAGGTACAGGTGATTTTGTGCCTGCCGGTTATCTGATCGAATTTGGCGGACTGCCAGTCGGCCTGGTTGTAGAAATTTCTGCAACACTTGATTTGCAAGTAAATACAATAACTCTCAACACCGATGAAATTGCACCAATTTGCGAAGGCGAGAGCGTTACTTTAAACCAACCTGATAATAATGCAAATCGGGCAACTTATCAATGGAGTCCGGCTGCAGGTTTGTCTAATCCTACAATTGCCAATCCGGTTGCCAGCCCATTAACGACAACAACTTATACGGTTGTAGCTACACGTGGTGGTTGTTCCATAGAGCGTGATTTTATTGTGGATGTGATTCCAAAACCGAAAGTTGATTTTACGATTGACCCAACAACCTGCTATGGTTACAGTCTCGACGTGGCCTACATTGGTGATGCAGATCCAGCAATTTCTAACTTTAGCTGGATTTTCGACAAAGACACTATTGCAAGCGGCACAGGACCTTCGTTCGCTATGGTAAATATACCGCTTGGCGTTGCTGCGTCAAATCGCGAAATTACACTTGTTGTAACACAGAATGGGTGCACAAATTCACACACGGTAAGCAATATCCTCGTCAACCCCGACTTAAGTCTTCCGGAAGTTAATGCAACAATTCAATGTCAGGATGAGTCGTTTGATTTTTCTGTTGTGAACCCAAATCCATTGGTAAAATATGATTGGAATTTTGGCGATGGAAAAGCAGGGACGGGAACCAACACGACTCACCAATATCAACAATCGGGGAAATATACAATTCAATTAACAGCGACAAACAGCGACAATTGCATCAACACAGTTTTCATTAACGATATGGTTTATGCAGCTCCATTGACGGCACCTTCCTTCAGTATGGATCATTCAATTGTAAATAACAATAAGCCAACAATAAAATTTTCAAATTCAAGCACAGGCGCTGTTAATTATTTATGGGATTTTGGCGACGGCACTAGCACTAGCGATGAAAACCCAACCCATAGTTATGCTGCCATTGGTCATTATCGGGTTTTGCTAAAAGCGATGAGTGAATATAACTGTAGCGACACCATCTCTCATCCGGTAATGGTTGAATTTGACCGTATATTTCCTCCAAATGCATTTTCCCCTAACGCTCCTGAGCCAAAAGATCGTGTGTTTTTGATTAATGCTGAAGGGATAATTAGTCAGGGGTATCGTTTCATGATTCTGAGTCGATGGGATGACATCGTTTTCGAAGTCAAAGACGAAATTAAAGGTTGGGATGGGAAAATGAAGAATGGTTCTTTTGCACCTGCAGGTTCTTATTTATGGATTCTATATTATTCCGATTCCCTTGGTTTTAAGCATCAGCAAAAAGGTACGGTGACTTTGGTTTATTGATTGCCTTTGTTACAGCTGTGGTATCTGCATTGTCCGGTTGAACACTTGATTGTGTTGCCGTCCAAAAAAGAAAACCAATGAAATTTCGTGCGATCCATAGCCATAACCAGCCAAATTCGACAAGGTATAATCAAAACTATAACCAAACTGAAATTTTTCCTTTTGATAGCCGAACATTGCAACGACCGAATTTGGCCTCATCGATAAATTATTACGGTACCATAACCCAAAGGTGAGCCAATCTTCCTTCATATACATACCAAGGTTTATTTGTCTGAACGATCCCTGTTGTTGATAGACAAGGTTTGGCGACAAAGTATATGCGCGCGACAATAAGCCATGATGAAAATCGTGACTTTTGGCTCCGGCATGAAGGGTTATTTTAACCGGAAGTCTTCCTATATTATCACCTTTCATAATTGATTCATCAGGCTGGGTAAGGTGGTTAACTGCCAACCCAAAATATACATTATCCCTCTGCCCAACAACTCCAACTGAGAAATCGGGAATTAACTTGTGCCCGTTTTCTGTTGGGAGTATGTAAGTTCCGTAAATTTCACCGGTATTTTGATCAATCATCCCTGGAAAAACCAACTCATTGACTTTATATTGTTTGTATATATATCCAGCCTCAAGAGCCAATGAAAAAAACAACCGATCATTTACTTTAAAGTGATGGGCGTACAAAAAAGAGGTATTCAGATCACTAATGATTCCATTTAGCTGGACGTCATACATCACTTGCAGTCCAACTCCACCACGCATGCTACTTACAAATTTATCGTACGAAAGGTAGTTGGTTACAAACGTATTTCCATGATTTGGCCACTGATTGCGATAATTTATGGCCACCCTTGACAAAGCACTGGTACCGGTAAAGGCAGGATTGAGATAAAGCGGATTGGCATAAAACTGCGAGAATTCAGGATCTTGTCCCTTCAACGAAAATGAGCTAATCATTAGGAAGAACCATACAACAAGAAAAGTGCCTTTTGAAACGAAATATCCTGATTGAAACTGCCTATTTCGATGAAAAAAATTAATCATTATTGCTTTAACTGAATAAAAACTGGTCAATCAACCTAAACTTTAGCGCTTTGGAGATTTTGGAAATATAAGTAATCCATTTAACAGTTAAGCTTTTTCACGACTACCATTTTTTAGGGTTCTTTGAATCGAACCCATCTTATCTGATTCCGTTTCAATCAAAATAAATGCTCAAAAGCAATCTCCGGACTCCTGATATTAGTATCCACGCTCAAAGGTAAATTTTTTTGTGTCATATGTGAGGAAATTTCCGGATGTCTAATTTTCTAAAAATAGAGTCGACTCTGCGTTTTAAAGCCCCCAACTTGGTAAAGTACCGATATTGTGCTATTTTTGCCACCAATACAAAATTTAATCGCAAACATCTGCCTAAAAAACAGATCATTATATTCTGCTAATGTTTACACACATCTCCCGATTTATACTTAAACACCGAACCTTTTTAATTGTAATTCTTTCGCTTTTGACGCTATTTATGGCCTATGAAGGAAAGAATGTCAAGCTATCTTACGAAAATTCGTCTTTGTTACCAGAAAAGGATAGCACAAGGATGGAGTATCAAAAGTTTAAAAATTTGTTTGGCGAAGATGGGAATGTGATAGTAATTGGAACTATAAATCCTGAACTGTTTAAACTGGAACAATTTAATGCATGGACCGAATTAGGCAGCGAAATCCATAAAATTGACGGTGTTCTGGAAGTTCTGAATATTTCCAGGGCAATAAATCTGGTTAAAAACGAAGAAACACACCAATTTAGTATTGTTCCTGTTGTTACTCAAAAACCTACCACACAAGCTGAAGTCGACAGCTTGAAGAATACGATTCATAAGCTGAAGTTTTACGAAGGGTTACTCTATAATCCGAAGACCAATGCTACGTTGATGACCGTTACGCTCGACAAGAAAAAAATAAACGACATTAGCCGAATTGCAATAATAAACAGCATTTCAGAAGCCGTAAACGCTTACAAAACAAAAAATAACGTAGAAATTCATTGCTCCGGAATGCCATACATCCGGACGGTTACGATGCAGAAGGTTAAGCACGAATTGTTTCTGTTCGTCATTATAAGCATTTTTGTTGCTACTTTCATCATGTTCCTGTTCTTTAAATCGATACGGGTTATCCTGAGCTCCCTTTTAATTGTTGGAATCAGTATTGTTTGGGTAATGGGAACCCTTGTGCTCTTTGGATATAAAATCACAATTCTTACTGGAGTAATTCCTTCGCTTATTGTGATTATTGTTATTGAGAATTGTATCTATATTCTGAATAAATACCATTGGGAATATCGGAGTCATGGCAATAAAATGAGGGCATTGTCGCAGGTTATTCACCGCATTGGATTCGCATCGCTTATGACCAATGCAGCAACAGCTCTTGGTTTTGCCGCATTTATCCTGGTTCCAAACCAAATGTTGCGCGAATTTGGAATAATAACTTCCATCAACATCATGGTTCTGTATGTGCTTACCATTACACTATTGCCAATTATATTTAGTCTGGTCGATCCACCAACTCCAAAACACCTCAAACACCTCGACAATAACTTCTTTGGCGCCGTACTCGACAAAATCATATACTTAATCAGCAATCGCCGTAATTTGATCTACAGCATTGCCGGAGGATTAATCGTAGTGGGATTTGTTGGCCTGAGTATGATGAAAACTTCAGGAAAAATCGTGGATGATTTCAGATCGGATGACCCCACTTTAATCGACCTTAAATTCTTTGAAAGTAATTTTGGCGGAGTAATGCCATTCGAGATTTCGGTTGATACCAAAAAGCGAAACGGCATTTTAGTTTACTCAACCATTCAGAAAATTGACAAACTTCAGAATGCAATTAACGAGCATCCCGAGTTTTCGAAACCACTTTCGTTGATCGAAGTATTCAAATTTGCGCGTCAGGCCTATTACAATGGAGATTCGAGCAAATATACCTTGCCGAGCTCAATGGAGAAAAATTTCATATTCGGCTATATTCCTCAAAATGTTTCGGGAAATGGCAACAATCTGTTGAAATCGTTTATTGACAGCACCAAGCAAATTACCCGAATAAGTTACCAAATGGCGGACGTGGGAACCAACCACATGGATTCGCTCATGGCCAATATTTTACCTCAAGTCGATTCCATTTTTGATCGTTCAAAATTTGATGTGACCGTAACTGGGAACAGTGTGGTATATGCCAAAGGAACCAACTTCCTGATTCGCAACCTGTTCGAAAGTGTGATTATTGCCATTATCCTGATTTCTATCCTGATGGCTTTCTTGTTCGTTTCGTTTCGGATGATTCTCGTTTCGATGGTTCCGAACATCATCCCGTTGGTGATTACTGCAGCCATTATGGGCTTTGCAGGCATTCCGATCAAACCGTCTACCATTATTGTCTTCAGTATTGCACTAGGTATTTCGGTCGATAACGCCATTCAGTATCTTTCGCGATACCGGCACGAACTGAAAGTAAATAATGGCGCCATAAAATTGTCGGCTTTGAATGCCTTGCGCGAAGCTGGATTCAGTATGATTTATACAAGTATCGTTTTAGTTTTGGGATTCAGTGTGTTTATCGTTTCTGAATTTGGAGGGACTCAGGCTCTTGGAATCCTCATATCGACCACTTTACTCATTGCCATGTTCTTTAATATTATGGTTTTACCTTCGCTTTTGCTTACGCTCGACAAGCGACTAGTTAGTAAAGCATTTACCGAACCAATTATCGAAATTTACGAAGAGAACGAAGCCGAAGACAATGAACTGGCTGCCGAATTCACTCAGGAAGAAGAAAAATAATAAAGACATCTAACTTAATATGAAAGCCAAATTACATCACGTTTTCATTCTATTTAGTCTCTTTGGATTCATTTGTACAACTCAGGCACAAACCTTCACTCTAAAGCAATCTCATGAAAATGGGATCTACAAAAGCGGAGATAAAATTAGAGTAAGTGCTTATTCATCAAATCAGGAACCCGGAGACACTCTTTGGGTGAAAGTATTGCAAAACAATACAGAAGTCATTCTGCAAAAAGCAATTATTCCGACAAATGACTCCCTTATTATTTTCGAAAATTCCTTTAAAAACCCTTGTTCCATTATCGTTGAAGCAAAAATGAAAGGGAATAAACAATTGATCGGCCTGATTGTTGACCCGCAAAAAATAAAACCAGGAACCAAATTTCCGAAAGACCTCAAAAAATACTGGGCTACCGAAAAACAGGCACTTAAGGCACTTCCGTTGGATGTAAAATTTGGTAAGAACGAGAGTTCTGAGTATCCATTTGTTTGTTTCGATACTGAAATTAATTGCACCGGACCAAAACCAGCTAGAGGTTATTTCGCCCGACCAACAAAAGCAGCTCCAAAATCGCTCCCTATTGTATTGTTGGTACATGCCGCCGGAGTAAAAGGATCATGGTGTAAATCAGACCCCAAAGAAGCTCTTCGATATGCCAAAATGGGAAAAGGCGCCATGTGTTTTGATTTGAATGCGCACGGAATGCTTGATGGACAGCCCGACGAATATTACAATAATCTGGAAGCTGGTGAACTGAAAAATTATTACATCAGTGGATTGGAAAGCAGAGATGATTTTTATTTCCGGGGAATGTATTTGCGTTTAATCCGTACGCTTGATTTTCTGACCAAACTTCCTGAATGGGATGGAAAACGCATTCTTGTAATTGGGGAAAGCCAAGGCGGTGGACAAGCATTGGCTGCTGCTGGTCTCGATTCGAGAGTGAGTGCGGTGGTTGCAACAGTTCCGGCCATGTGCGATTGGGGTGGTACACTTGTCGGACGAAAAGGAGGTTGGCCTCAACCGTTTGAACAACATGGCGATGTGAAGAAAATGAAGAGTGTACTTCCCTATTTTGATACAGCACATCTTTTAAAAGATTCGAAAGCAACAATAGTTGTCGAAATCGGTTTAGTCGACAATACTTGCCCGTCTACATCAGTTTATGCAGCCATTAATCAGGCCAAGGGGCAAAAAATAATATATCCGGTTACCTACCGCGAGCATACCTGGCCTACCGCAGACCAACGTAAAAGCAATTGGGATTCTATGGTTTTCAATCCTAAAAATGCTTTTGTTGAAAACTATCTGAAATAATTAAAATATTATTAACGATCATCCGTCATATAATATAACTAGTTGTTATATGCTATTGAATACTTTTCCAGAACGATCGGAATGCTAAATCAAAGAGCAACTTACTGATAAGCAAATTTCAAAAACAAATTGCTTCGCAGTAACCTTTTTCTTTTTGAGTTGTTTCAGAAAAATATTTAGTAAATTTTGTTCTCTGTTATGAAAATGACAAAAACTTAACAATTGCTAAAAAATCTAAAAGGGTTACATATTAATTCAATATTTTCGACAATTTTGATCTTTGGTTCGAATAAGGTATAAACATGCCAGCCACATGGATTTTATTCTGAACATTTACAGAAACAGAAAACAAAACATGTATAGAAAATTCAACTTAGTTGAGCTCCATTTTATCCGGAGGTTCCAGCTACTTATCTTAATGCTATTTACTTTCATACCGGCCTTTTCGCAGCCAACTATTGTGCACGGAAAAGTTACCGATCAGGAAACAGGCGAACCCATTCCATTTGTTACAATACTTTTTAAGAAGACACCTATTGGAACCACAACCGATTCTTTAGGGGTTTTTCAGCTCATCAGCAAAAATAAAGTTGATTCAATTCAGTTTACTACCGTTGGATATCTTGGCAAATCATTTGGCATTAAGCCATTTACAATTAACGAATTAGATGTAAAACTCAAACCCGACCTGATCAAAATTTCAGAAGTGATCGCATTGCCCAATGATGGAGCTGTCAGGCGAATATTGAAAGAGATGATCGCGCGAAAGAAACAAAATAACCCGGCGAAGTATCCGCGCTATTCTTATCGGAAATACACCAAATGGGAATATCATCTCAATAATGTTGGAAACAAGATGATGCAGTCGCGTGCGTTTAAAAACAACCAAAATGTATTTAAGACTGCTGAAGATAGCACTAAGTTTTTGCCCATTTACTTTTCGGAGCAATTGGTTTATAACGAGATTCAACGAAATCCTTCCAAACAAAAATCAACAGTGTTGGCCGATAAAACTTCAGGCGTTGGTGTTCTTGACGATTATGAAATCTCAGGTTTTACCAGCGCATTGGATATGGAAGTTAATTTCTACGATAACTACATCGACCTGTTCTCGCAGAATTTTGTCAGCCCGCTGGCCGATAATGGTTGGTTTTATTATAAGTATTTTCTGGCCGACAGCACCATGCACAACGGAGTAAAAAACTATCGTATTGAATTCATTCCCCGGCGTGTTGGCGACAAAGTTTTCAAAGGATTTATGACCACTGAAAATAAAGATTTTTCGCTGTTGGAAGTGGATGGAACGCTGGCATCAACCAGTTACCTCAATTTCCTGAAAAGTATGCAATTGAAAAGTACTTATCAGTTTGTGTCCGATTCGGTTCCATTTTTCAGGCGAAACCAGATTGACGCGATTTTCAACTATGTTCCGCTAAAAAACAATCCATCGAAAAAACCGATCAGTCTCTTCTTTACCCAGTCGGCGGTTATCGACAGCGTTTCAGTCAATCAGGATAAGGACGTAATTCTTGCAAAGGGTAACGGTAAATATGAAACAATAAAACTTCCCGATTCAAAAGATCGCGATCAGAATTATTGGGAAACACACCGACTGGAAGAACTCAATCCGCGCGAGAAATTAGTTAGTGCCACCATCGATTCAGTCAGCCAGATTAAAGCCGTCAAGTTCGTCGACAACCTTACCCGAATGTCGATGACCGGATATTATGATCTTGGGCGATTCGAATTTGGCCCCTACGCCAGTACCATAAATACCAACAAAGTTGAGGGTTTGCACCTGTTTGCCGGTGCCCGTACAAGTAGCGAAATTAGTACGCATTATATGATTTGGGGCGGACTTGGTTATGGTTTCCGGAATAAAAAATTCAACGGAATTGCAGGTTATGGCTATAAATTCCCGACCATAAACCGCCAGATAATTAAATTTTCATACGACGATAAGATTGTACGTTCAGGCGAAAATGAGAAGATCTTGTTCCTATACGAAAATGCCCTGTCGCCAACCGAAAACAACCTGATTTCGCAAGTTTTCAAGCGCGACGAACTCGACGAACTCTTCCGCGAACAGAAACTTTCGACATCTTACGAATACGAATGGCATCCGGGACTTTCAAATAAAATTAGCGCCAACTACATCCGTCATTTTTCTCCTGAATTTTATCCTTTCATGCGCGCCGGACTACCTGTCGATTATGTTTCTGCTGTAGATTTCAGTATTGACACACGCTTTTCGTGGCAGGAAAAAGTAATCGATGATAAATTCCTGAGAGTTTATATGAATACCGACTATCCGATTATTCATATAGCAATAGGCGGTGGCAAGGTTTTTTACTCCGGAAAAGAAAATTACTATGGTAAGGTTTTCAGTACCATTGAGCAATACATAAAAATTGGACAAACTGCCTTTAATTACGCCATTGAGGGTGGAATGTATTTCGGGAAACTTCCGTATACGATGCTCGACATTCCACGCGGTAACGAAACTCAAGGCTTATTTTCATACGATTTCAATATGTTGAACTACATGGAGTATCTACATGACAAGTACCTGCATGCTTATCTCGAATATCACCTCAACGGATTTGTTTTTAACCGGGTGCCATTATTAAAACGAATTGGTTTGCGCGAAGTATTATCCGCCAAAACAATGATCGGTTCGTTAAGCGATAAAAATCAGCAAATTGTAGAATTTCCGAGCAGCATTTCCAAAATGAGCAATCCGTATCTCGAATTGGGAGCCGGAGTCGAAAATATCTTCCGTTTATTTCGGGTTGAAGCGATTTGGCGGGTAAACAACAAATCAATTCTTGGAGCGCCTACCTTCGGACTGCGTGCCAAATTCGAAATCAAATTGTAAAAAAAACTCGAGGTTAAATACTGCTGAATTTCGCGAGATAATTACTTTTGCTTTCCACATGGTCTGCTGTAATGCAAACCCAAAATCCATTCATCATGCACAAATTGGCTTTGGCAATCGCCTTAATTATTACGTCATTCCTGAGTTTTGCACAAACGTTAACTGTAGCCGAAAGCTCTGGTTTTGAATCCACCTCAAAAGAGAAAGATGTCAATGACTTTATCCAGTCGATCACAAAACATTCGTCAATTGTAAAGGTTGAAACAATTGCTGTTTCTACTGAAGGGCGGGCAATTCCGCTGATGGTTATTGCCGATCCGATGCCAAAATCCACTCAGAATCTGGCTAACGACAAACGAATGGTTCTTTACATTCAGGCCAATATACATGCTGGTGAAGTGGAAGGAAAAGAAGCCTCATTGATGTTTGCACGCGATTTGCTTTCAGGAGTAAAAAAGGAAGTACTAAAAAATGTAATTATTTTAATCTGCCCCAATTTTAACCCCGATGGAAACGAAGCCATCAGCGTAAATAACCGCACCCATCAGAACGGCCCCAAAAACGGAGTTGGAGTTCGCTACAATGGTCAGATGCTCGACATAAACCGCGATGGCATAAAATTGGAAACACCAGAAATGAATGGGTTGCTCAAAAATGTATTCCTGAAATGGGATCCGCAGGTTACTGTCGATTGCCATACCACCAACGGATCGTACCACGAAGAACCGGTAACCTTTTCGTGGATGATGAATGTGGCTGGCGACCGCTCGTTGACTAAATACATGGAAAAACAGATGATGCCTTCAGTAGCCAACATCCTGCGCGACCAATATAAAGTTGAAAACTGTTTTTACGGCGAATTTCTCGACATGAAAAATCCGGAGAAAGGCTGGGAAGAATATGCTTCGGAACCGCGCTACATGACCAATTACATTGGCGTTCGTAACCGATTGGCGATCCTGAACGAGAATTATGTGTATGCCGACTACAAATCGCGGGTACTTGGCTGCTATGCTTTGTTGCAGTCAATTACCGATTATTGCGCTTCGCACACCAACGAAATCAAGCAACTCATCAACGAATCGGACAGAAAGACCGTTGCTCGTGGCATAAATCCATCACCAGTCGATTCGTTCCCGATTGAATATATAGGAAAACCTATTCAGGAGAAAGTAACGATAAAAACTTATGAAGTTGATGAAGTTACCAATGCCAACGGCGAAAAAAGCTATAAAAAAACAGATCGAAAAAAGACGGTAACGGTACCATATATTGCAACTTACGAAGCGACCAAAAGCGTAAAATTTCCGTTTGCTTATCTGGTTACAATTTCTGATCCGTTAGTGATTAATCTGATGCAACGACATGGTATACAAGTCAAAAAACTGAACAAATCGCAGAATTTAGATGTGCTTTCATTCAAGATCACTGATCTCCAATCGGACAAGCGTCTGAATCAGGGACATTTTACCCAAACGATAACTGGAAATTGGGAGCCTCAGCACAAGGAATTCAAGGCAGGCACATTTGTAATTCGAACAGCTCAGCCGCTTGCCAACCTTGCGGTCTACATGCTCGAACCTCAAACTAACGATGGACTGCTGACCTGGAATTTTATGGATCGTTACCTGCTGCCTCAATGGGGAAAGGGGTTCAATGCTTATCCGGTTTATAAAATTATTGATGCTACAGAAATTAATGATACTGTTATACCTTTACAGTAAAATTATTCGGCATCACTGATCATCTCGAAAATGGAACTCATTGTACTTGGATTTCTAATTGTATTGAACGCATTTTTTGCTTTATCTGAAACAGCATTGATTTCGAGCAAAAAAGCGCGGCTGGAACAGTTTAAAATTAAAGGTAGTTCCGGGGCTAAAATAGCATTGACGTTACTCGAAAATTCTGAAGTTTTTCTCTCTGCAATTCAGGTTGGAATTACATTAATTGGCATTGTTACTGGCGTTTATGGCGGAGTGAATATTGCCGATGACATTGCTCCATTTTTCAGTCAGTTTGATTTTACGCGGGAATATGCACACGAAATAGCACTTTCAATTACCGTTTTAGGAATCACCTACATCTCCATTGTGATTGGCGAATTGGTGCCCAAAACCATAGCAATGAACAGGCCTGAAAAAATTGCAATCAAAGTGGCAGTACCTGTATTTTACTTCAGCAAAATATTTTATCCTTTTGTCAGGCTTCTGGCCATCTCAACCAATTTAATAAACAAACTAATTGGGATTAAACCTTCGGAAGGGCAGGTTACTGAAGAAGAATTGCGGCATATGATGAGGTTTGCTTCAAACGAAGGCGTAATTGAGAAAGAGCAAAACCGCATGCACGAAAAAGTATTTTACTTTTCAGATAAAAAGGCCAGACACATCATGACTCACCGAAAAGATGTGGAATGGATAGACAGTGAGCAATCGGAAGAAAAATTTCATGCTAAAATACTGAACCTTAAGCATAGTAAAATTATTGTTGGCCGAAACACGATTGATGAGTTCACCGGAATTCTGAATGTTAAAGAATACCTGATTAATTTTTATTCAACCTCACCGCATAAATTAGAAGCTTTACTGCACAATCCGCTTGTCATTCCTGAAAATGCCGATGCACAAAAAGTGTTGGAGATGTTTCGGCAGAAGCAAAATTACACAGCGGTTGTTGTTGACGAATACGGTAGTTTTGAAGGAATTATTACCCTGCACGACATCATTGAAAATATCATTGGGAATGTACCAGAAGAAGGTGAAACTCCGGAACCAGAAGTATTTGTTCGTTCCGATGAATCAATTTTAGTGAGCGGAGACGCTCCCATTGAAACATTGGTCGAGCTGATTGAAGATTTCTACATCGACTTCGAAGAAATTGATTATTCGACTGTTGCCGGGTATGTCTTCAACCAGATCAATAAAATTCCAGAGTTGGGCGACAAGGTTATTTTATCGAACTGCACCATCGAAGTGGTGGACATTGACAACAATAAGATTGACAAAGTATTGATTACGAAAAAGAGATAACAAATGGTATCTTGGTAAACGAAAGAGCCTCACTGAAACAAATCAGCGAGGCTCTTTCTATTTTATTCAGGATACCTCCTGAAGTGTCTGTTTTACTTCTGAAGATTCAAAGACTTCTGTTCCTCGACCTGAGCATCAATTACGGCAACGGTAACCATATTCAGAATATCGCGAACCGAACTTTCAACATTCAGGATGTGAATTGGCTTGTTCAAACCCATCTGGATTGGTCCAATGGTATCGCACATACCGATTTCGAGCATCAGTTTATAGGCAATACTTGATGAACTAAGGTTCGGGAAAATTAAAGTATTCACATTCATTCCATCAACTTTCGAGAACGGGAATTTTTCGTGACGCAGCTCTTTGTCAAGAGCAAAATTAACCTGCATTTCTCCGTCAATCAGCATTTCAGGATTATTCTTGTGCAAATAATCAACAGCTTCGTGAATCATTGCCGGGCTTCCAACA
Organism: Prolixibacteraceae bacterium; assembly: GCA_028683385.1. Classification (GTDB taxonomy): domain Bacteria; phylum Bacteroidota; class Bacteroidia; order Bacteroidales; family Prolixibacteraceae; genus Aquipluma. The sequence continues at coordinate 547,399 of JAQUIJ010000001.1, forward strand.
TTACGTTCTCCAAAGTTTGAATACGAAAGCATGGCCATCACCGGTTCGGTATTGAACAACTGAACAGCATCGTGAGTTAATTTAGCAATATCGATCAGGGTTTCTTTTGAAGGATGGTTGTTTACCATGGTATCGGCAAAGAAGAATGTCCCCAGTTTTGAAGTCACAATATTCAACCCGGCAATGTGCTTCAACCCTTCACGCATACCAACAATTTCGATGGCAGGAACAATGGCATCCTGATATTTGGTATAAACTCCGGTAATGAAAGCATCGGCATCACCAGATTCAACCATCATCATACCAAAATAGTTGCGGTCGAACATTTTTTCGTATGCCTCATCAAAAGTCATTCCTTCGCGCTGACGTTTTGCTGTCAACATTTTAGCATATTTTTTTCGCCTTGAATTCTCTCTGTCGTGACGGAGGTTTACAATTTCAACACCTTCCAGTTCGATCTGATTTTTAGTAATCAGTTTCTCAATGCGCTCTTCATTACCAAGAAGAATCGGAACACAAATACCTTCGGCTCTGGCCACTGAAGCAGCTTTCAACATATTGATGTGGTTTGCTTCGGCAAAAACCACGCGTTTTGGATTTTCTTTTGCTTTTTCAGTTAATCCACGGAGAAGTTTATTGTCGAGACCCATTCGTTGACGTAATTCTTCAGCATATTTGTCCCAATCGGTAATTGGCTTACGGGCAATTCCGCTTTCCATTGCTGCTTTTGCCACAGCTGGTGCTACTGTAATTAACAGACGTGGATCGAGTGGTTTTGGAATAATGTACTGTCGTCCAAAACTTAAGTGAGTTGTATTATAGGCTGAAGTCACTACTTCAGGAACTGGTTTTTTGGCTAATTCTGCAATTGCAAGCACTGCTGCAACTTTCATTGCTTCATTAATTCCGGTTGAACGCACGTCTAACGCACCACGGAAAATATATGGGAATCCAAGCACGTTGTTGACCTGATTGGGATAATCGCTACGGCCAGTTGCAAAAATAATATCAGGACGCGAATCCATTGCATCGGCATATGAAATTTCAGGATTTGGATTGGCGCAGGCAAATACGATTGGATTTTCGTTCATACTGCGAACCATTTCCTGAGTTAAACAACCTTCAACCGAAAGGCCAAGGAAAACATCGGAACCAGCAACTGCTTCGGCAAGCGTATTGCATGGAAGTGAGGTTGCAAACGGAAGTTTGCGGCTGTTCAGGTCGGTACGGCGTGTTGAAATAACACCCTTACTGTCGACCATTACTATATTTTCAAGTTTAGCTCCAAGAGCCATATATAGCGTGGTACACGATGACGCTGCAGCTCCGGCGCCATTAACCACAATTTTAATGTCTTCGATTTTCTTGCCAATCAGTTCGAGTGCATTGATCAACGCTGATGCCGAAATAATGGCAGTTCCATGTTGGTCATCATGCATGAGCGGAATATCTAAAGCTTCTTTCAGCTTTTCTTCGATTTCAAAACATTCCGGAGCTTTAATGTCTTCGAGGTTAATACCACCAAACGTTGGTGAGATGGCTTTTACCACCTCTATAAATTTAGCCGGATCTTTTTCATTCACTTCAATATCGAAAACGTCGATATCAGCAAATATCTTAAACAGCAAACCTTTTCCTTCCATTACTGGTTTTCCGGCCAAAGCGCCAATGTCGCCCAAGCCCAGAACTGCAGTTCCGTTCGAAATTACAGCAACCAAGTTTCCTTTGGCTGTGTAATCGTATGCGCACTGAAGATCTTTTTGAATCTCCAGACAAGGTATAGCCACACCTGGCGAATAAGCAAGCGCTAAGTCGCGTTGAGTACTGTATGGTTTGGTAGGAACAACCTGAATTTTACCAGGTCTCCCTTCCTTGTGATAATTTAAAGCTTCTTGATTTTTTGAGTTATCCATCCCGTTAAAATTTGTTAGTTAATACTTTTTTGCTCCATCTGTCCTACTACTACCCATCCTTAGTATCCTGCGGGATTATAAAAGAACATTAGACTAATCTTTCCAAAAGTATTGTGAAAATCCGTCTCTTGATCATTAGGAGATGTAAACGTCAGAAAAAATTAACATTCATCATATTTTAATATTGAAAAAAAGCTTAATACAAAAAATTATCCTGAACATTAGCTTATTGCGGAAAATAAAAAATTCCACCTAATCTAACCAGATCAAGTGGAATTTTTAAATCACTGACAATCCATTTTTCAGGAGTCCTTTTTAATAACCCCAACCTTTTATGATTTCCAAATCTTCCTTCACGCAAGCAATTGGCGCTTTATCCTGATAGGCTTCCTGTTCAATGATATAAACCTGGGTTCCGCCAGTCTTTCTGCAAATATCCAAAACTTCCTTCACAGGGATAACACCTTTACCCAGAATGGCACTTTCCCATTTCTCGGCATTGGTGGATGCAATTTCATCCTTCACATGGATTAATTCAAATTTCCCCGGATATTTACTAATAACATCCAACGCTTTTGCACCACCAATATACATGTTCCCAATATCGAGTTGCATGACCACCTTATTTACATCCAGTGTTTTCATCATGATATCGAAAAGCTTCATGCCATTTAATTCTTCAGTGAATTCAGCCCAATGATTGTGGTAGCCGAATTTCATGCCTGATTTTTTACACAGATCACCACATTTGGCAAAAACATCGAGATAAACCATCAGATCGTCGTAGGTCTTGCGCATACTTTCGTCCATCCACGGACTAATTACATACTTTTGACCCATATAGGCTGCATCTTCAATGGTATATTTCCATGCATCAGTAAAATCTTTTTTCGCAGCATCCCAATGGTTTTTGCCCATTACAGTGTGACCGCTAGGCATTTTCAGTCCAAGATCATCCAGCACTTTTTTGAATTCCGTAGCTGAAAATCCGTAGAATTTACGGTCGATGTAATTGGCATGTTCAACATGCGTGTATCCCATTTTGGCCAGCTGAGTAAGTGTTCCCATCGGATCTTTTTTCATATCGTCACGAACAGAATACAGCTGCAAACCAACAATTTCACCTGGTTTGAATGAAGCAAAAGCAGCTTTCGACAACAAAGCAGTTCCGGCAAGCATAACTGCGCTTTTTTGAATAAATGAACGGCGTGATGTTTTCATTGTTTGTGTTTTTAAATGTTTGTATGTATTAATTAACTTTCTAATATTGATGAAATCCCTGTGACACAAATTCCAGAACAGTTGGCAAAGCTTCGCGCCAATAGGTCCAGTTGTGAGCTCCATCTCGAATTCTAAATTCATGGGGAATTTCTTTCTTCCGCATGGCAATGTGAATCAAACTATTTCCCTCGTACAAAAAATCATCGTCACCACAATCGATGTACCAACGAACCGCTTTTTTCTGATCATCTGGCATATTCTTAATGAGTTCAAGTGCGCTGTATTTGGCAAAATATTTAGCTTGTTCATCCTTTGAAATACCCGGATACTGTTTTTCCCAACGGATAGCCGCTTCTTCCAGCGAAATTGGCCCAACATAAGCACTTAACGGACAAGCTGCTGAAAACAATTCAGGATGGTGTAAAGCATACATAAATGTACCCCCACCTCCCATTGAAAGACCTGCAACAGCGCGATATCTTTTATCGGTGCGGATTCGGTAGTTCTTTTCAACATATGGCATCAATTCCTGAAAGAAAAAATCCTCGTAATTCCAGTCTCCTTTCGGGCTATTAAAATAACCGCGTTGACCAGTATCACCATCAGGCATGACGATAATCATCGCAGTGCATTTCCCCTCCTGAATTGCTTTATCGGCAATTGACTTGACTTCACCAAATTGAACCCAACCGGTCTGATCATCGCCAGCCCCGTGCAACAAATACAAAACAGGATAGCTGCGATCTGAAGTTTCGTAATCAGCCGGAAGGTAAATGGCGTATTTCCGGTCCATTTTTAGAATTTTACTGGTCATCGATAAATTGTCAGACACTTTACCACCGGATTGCGCAAAAGCCGACACTAAAAAAAAAATTGTAGCAAATACACAAATAAGTCTTTTCATTCTGGTTTAGTTTTTAGGTTTTAATCAATATCAAATCACATGTTCTACTTCTTATTGTAATTCTTTAATCTGGATATTGCGATACTCCACCTGTCCCCGATCAGCTTCGAGCCCAAGGGAGCCAGTTGACGGAAGCTTTAGCGCGTCTTCAAGTAGCTCGCCGTTGCAGGTGCAATGTGCAACATTACCCTTCACAACAATTTCAATTCGATTCCATTCCTGCGCTTTGTAATTCTTAAGGTCTTTGTATGGTCCTGCAACAAGGTAATCCCTACATTGTAACTGTATTCCACGAATGAAAATTCCGCTATCCGCATTCTTTGCTGCCCGAAACTCGATGGTAAGAATAAAATCATTCGGGTACTCCTTTTCCGTCCACAGAGTTATGTAGGATGGATCATTTAACTCAACATAGTTATTGGGATTAACAGCAAGTGAACCATCTATCACTTTAAAACGACCATCATATGATTGATTTTTACCATTGAATGAATCAAAGACAAGTTCCTCTTGTTTCTTGTTTCGATACCCCCACCCGGTTAGGTCTTTCCCATTAAACAGGCTGCTAAAATCGGTGGTTTGAAAGGAAGTATTTTCTTCTGGCAGCGTCTTTGTTGCAGTTGGTTCTGCACCCAAACATGGGTTAATCAATGCAATCGACATTAAAATGGATGTGATCCAAAATGAAAGGTGAATCGTTCTGAAGACTTGTTTGATCACATTATTGAAAGGAATCAGTGAAATATACTTTTCAGACATCAGCTTATATTTCTAATTTATAATTCAGACGAACAACACTACTTAACTTTGTGTGACCACATTTGATTTTTTTCCTGGCCTTTTCCACATAACTATTTATCCAGATATTTCAAGTCAACTCTTCGAAATTCAAGAGGCTGACCTTCTGACTGTAGTGCAATGTAGCCATCTTCCAAAAGGGTACCTTCAGGTAACGGATAGTTTTTTGGCAATAAATATCCTCCAATTTGTGGCTTCGAGCATACAAGTACCGTATCTCCATTTACGATGTTGGTTATGGCTTTGCCACCTTGTACAACAATGTCGAGGTTAACCCATTCCCCGTCAGGGAAATATTTCGAATTGGAACTAATGCAATGTTCATTGGTTGGCAGGTCTTTAAAATAAACGGTTGTTCCTGGTGTACAAAAGTTGGCGGTAGTCTGTTTCACCGAATCGGTACTTCCCAGTAACTGAACTTCGATTGAAACCGGCCAGTTCTGGTCAATATCCATGCTTTCGGGTGACTGAGAATGAACCATAACTCCACTGTTCCGGTAACAATATGAAGGAGCATCCGGCAACATTTCTCCGACAAACCGATATTCGACATGAAGAATGTATGACGATAACTTCTCTTTGTAAAACAAGTGTCCAAAGCGGCCATTAAATTTGTCGAATTTACTGTAATCGATTTTGAGGATTCCATCTTCGACCCGAAATCCGTTAAGTGGATTTTCTCCTGATTGGTATCCAGTTACTTTAAGAGTCCAACCATCCAGGTTTTTCCCATTGAAAAGAGGTATCCATTCACCATTCTGAGAAATCGCGGATTGTGTTTGACCGGCTATTGGTGATTGACCTTCAGCGTTCCGGACAAAACTGAAAAACACTGCAATAAGTAATACTAAGATATTTTGGTTCATCGTATTGGTAAGTTAGTTTGGTTCTAAAAGTAATCACAATCTCAATTTAAAACAATATTACAAGCATTTCAATTAGCACCCAATCTTAAGTTGTTGGTTGGGCTTATTCAAACACTCAAAACGATCTATCTGAAGATAAACTAAAAATGCCACTTGTTTATCCAAAACAGGTGGCATTTTATAAAAGAATTATCAGTTTGCACAATTACTCATCATCTTCTTCACTTAGTAACACTTCCTCAATTACCCGAGGGTAATGCTGATACTCCAACTCGTGAATACGAGCGGCGAGTGTTTCCGGCGTATCCTTTGGCAATATCGGACAAGTCGCCTGAAAAATAATCTTTCCCTTATCGTAATCCTGATTTACCTGATGGATGGTGATTCCGGATTCTTTGTCTTTTGAAGCAAGTACGGCTTTGTGCACATTTGCCCCAAACATTCCTTTTCCACCGTATTTGGGTAATAAAGCCGGATGTATATTGATAACCGTAAATAATTCCGTGAGATTACGTGGAACCAACCAAAGAAAACCAGCCAACACGATCATGTCGATCCTATGATCATAGAGCCTGTCCAAAATCTCGTTACTTCTGTAAAATTCGTCACTCTCGAATGTGAAAGTTTCAATTCCAAGTTTTTCTGCCCGGATTAGTGCATACGCATTTTCATTATTCGACCAAAGTGAATCAACAACAATCTCCTTACTAGTTGAGAAATACTCAATTATCTTTTGGGCATTCGTCCCGGAGCCCGAGGCAAAAATGGCAATTCGTTTCATTTAATCTTTCGTTATTTGTTTTATGTCTAATGGAATTTTAGAATAATAAGTTCAAATGTAGATCAACTATCTAAATCATTCAAGCTTTATTCAACCATTTAATTCATTTTTAGTTTGAAATATCGGGTGTAAATTTATTACTTTGCATCGAATTTTTTGAAACAATTTTAATATTAACCAAAAATTAGAGTTATGTCTGACGTTGCAGCAAAAGTAAAAGCAATTATTGTTGACAAATTAGGTGTTGATGAAAGTGAAGTTACCCTGGAAGCATCATTCACCAATGACCTTGGTGCTGATTCACTTGACACAGTAGAATTGATCATGGAATTTGAGAAAGAATTCGATTTGGCTATTCCAGATGATCAGGCTGAAAAAATCTCAACTGTAGGTGAAGCGATTTCGCACATCGAAGCAAATTTGAAGTAATAATAACAAAACGAAATTTATGGAATTTAAACGGGTAGTTGTTACCGGCCTTGGAACTGTAAACCCGCTTGGTAATTCTATTGAAGAATTCTGGGACGGCTTAAAAAATGGGAAAAGTGGCGCAGGCCCTATCACTCATTTTGATGCCACCACTCACAAAACAACTTTTGCCTGCGAGCTGAAGAATTTCGATCCTTCGGTCTATGTAGAGAAAAAAGAAATCAGGAAACACGATCCTTTCACATTGTATGCGTATGCAGCTGCTGCACAGGCAATGGAAGATTCTGGTCTTGATCTCGAAAAAATCGACAAGGACAGGGCTGGTGTTGTGTGGGGTGCCGGAATTGGAGGCTTACAAACCTTCTTTGAAGAAACACTGAATTATAAAAACGAGATGCCTCGTTATTCACCGTTCTTCATTCCTAAAATGATTGCCAACATTGCAAGTGGTTTACTCTCTATCCGATACGGATTTAGAGGCCCAAATTTCACAACGGTAACAGCATGTGCTTCTTCCTCGACAGCCCTTATCGAAGCGATGAATTATATTCGTATGGGTAAAGTGGATGTATTTATCTCCGGAGGTTCAGAGGCAGCAATAAATCCTGCAGGCCTAGCTGGATTTAATTCCATGCGGGCTCTTTCGACCAGAAACGATGATCCAGCAACAGCTTCACGTCCTTTTGACTTGGATCGCGATGGATTTGTGATGGGAGAAGGTGCTGGAGCCCTCATTTTAGAGGAGTATGAGCATGCGGTAAAACGTGGTGCAAAAATTTATGCCGAGTTGGTAGGTGGAGGTATGTCAGCAGATGCTTATCATATGACTGCCCCCGATCCTGAATCAGGTGGTGCAACTTTATGCATGAAGTGGGCTTTGGAAGATGCAGGTATGAATCCGGAAGACATTGATTATATTAATGTACACGGAACTTCAACTCCACTTGGAGACATCGCTGAACCTCAGGCTATCCAGAAATTATTTGGAGAACACGCTTACAAAATGAGCATTAGTTCAACCAAATCGATGACTGGTCACTTACTGGGAGCAACGGGCGCTGTTGAAGCGATTGCATGTATCCTCGCCATTCAGGAAGGTATAATTCCACCAACAATTAATCACTTTAAGGATGATCCTGAAATCGACTCAAAACTTGATTTCACGTTCAATGTAGCTAAAGAGCGCAAAATCAAAACTGCATTAAGCAATACGTTTGGTTTTGGTGGGCACAATGCTACTGTTATTTTCAAGAAAATTTAACACAAGTGATACGAACTATCGTTCAAAGAATAAAACTCTTTTCTTCTTCTAGAAAAGAGTTTTATTTATTTTTAAGATCGCTGCTGGGTTTTTATCCAACAAACCTGCGGATATACGATATTGCCGTTATTCACAAATCGGCTTCGAAAATAGATTCTCAAGGAAATTACATTAATAATGAACGACTTGAGTATTTAGGAGATGCCATATTAGGAGCTGCAATTGCCGATTTTCTTTACAACCGGTTCCCAAATCAGGACGAAGGCTATCTGACCCAAATGCGCTCGAAACTGGTCAACAGAAGCTTTCTGACCCAGTTGACTTATCAGATTGGCTTAAATCATTACATTCAATCGAACACCACTTCAACCATCGAATCGAGTCATATCTACGGTGACACGCTCGAAGCGCTTATCGGTGCAATATACCTGGACAAAGGTTATCCGGAAGCAAAAAAATTTATCACCCGAAAACTACTCAACAATTACGTTAATCTGGTTGAAGTACAAAACACGAACTCCAACTACAAAAGTCAGTTGATCGAGTGGTCGCAGAAAAATAAAAAAGCAGTTTCGTTTGACACTACCGACGAAAGCAAAAATGATGGGAAACAACCTTGGTTCATCGCAGTCATTGAAGTTGACAATGAACTTTTTGGGAAAGGCTCTGGCGCGTCAAAAAAAGAAGCTCAACAAAATGCGTCAAAGGTTGCCCTCGACAAAATTAAAGACCGGTATCCCGATCCAAACACGACCGAATAGAAATTGCCTTTACGTCTTTAACTCCTTTTTCCTTTCATTCAACCCCCAAAGGGTTTCTTATAATTTAGTTGCCTAAACTAATTCTGAACTTGAAATAGCTTTTCCAATTTCTATTTTCAGGAGCTAAAACTTTAACGTTTATTGACAGAAACACCTGTGTTAAATATTGTTAAGTATTTATTATCAGCATTTTTAAAGATTATATTTGTGCTATGAGTAGAAGGGTAATACTTATATTAATTGTGATCATGGCTTTGGTGATGACCAGTTTGATTCTGGTTCAGACTAATTCGATCATGAAAGCACTTGAAATAAAAGAAGAGCAATTTAATGCTCAAGTAAACAGCGCACTGACTAAAGTTGTGTATCAACTTGAAATGGATGAGGCTTCATTACTTGTGGATTTGGCTAAAGATTTTACAACTCCCAGAAGCAATGGTATTTTCCCGGGGAGTATTCAACAATCAACCTCTGGGACACTTACGATACAAAGTAAAATTCTTTCCTACCAATATTCCCAAAGAACTTCAGGTGTAATTCATCGTGAGGAAATTGCCATAGATTTTGGTAATGAGGAAGCAGACAAAGTAGAAAGCGAACGCGGAAGACCTGGAGAGTATCCAAATGCTTTCGATATTTTACACGAATCAGACGGATTTGCCCGAAAGCAATACGAAGCAAGACTTGATTTGAGAGCACGAATGTTTGAACTACAAACACAAGCCGCGATCCTCTCACAATTACCAATTGAAGACCGCATCGGAGACGTAAGTACTCTTGGAAGATCGATTAAGGCAGAACTAAAAAGACAAGGCATAAATCTTGATTTCAGATATGCACTAAAGACATTCCCCCAGGGGAAAGAACAGTTAGTTTACGGAGATAAAAATTTCAACTCTGACCAACAAAATGACTACAAAATTCTCTTGTTTCCGCATGATGATATCCTTCAACCAAACTGGCTTTTCCTATACTTTCCAAAACAGAAAACCTATCTTCTGAAAGAAACCGGGTTCCTTGTTATCCCAACATTCGTGCTGACAGCTATGCTGATTGGCATTTTCGTTTTCACCATTCTGATTATCCTTCGACAGAAAAAATTATCGAACATCAAGAACGACTTCATCAACAACATGACTCACGAGCTGAAAACGCCGATTTCGACCATTTCACTTGCCAGTCAGATGTTGCGCGACAATACCGTTACCAATACTCCAAAAACTATTGAGCATATCTCCGGAATTATTTTCCAGGAGAGCAAGCGGTTAACTACCCAGGTTGAAAAAGTACTTCAAATGGCAGTATTTAATGAAGGAAAACTGAAACTAAAATTCAAAGAAGTAAATATAAATACGCTCATTAATTCTGTCGTTTTAAACTTCGAACTTAGGGTGAAGTCTAAAAATGGCGAGTTAACCACTGATTTAAAAGCTGATCCTGCAATCATTAAGGCCGATGAGGTACATCTTACGAATGTTTTGTTTAACTTGCTCGACAATGCTGTGAAATACAGTAAGGACGAACCTAAAATTATCATTTCGGACGAAATTAAAGACGATTTTTTGATCGTTTCGGTAAAAGATCACGGTATTGGAATACAAAGCGAACATGTTGGCCAGATTTTTGAGCGCTTTTATCGTGTCCCAACCGGTAATGTACACGATGTAAAAGGCTTTGGGTTGGGTCTGAGCTATGTTAAAATCATTATTGATGCCCACAAAGGCAAGATAAAAGTTGAAAGCGCTCCAAATAAAGGAACAAAATTCATGATATATTTTCCGATAAACACAGAAGACCATGGAAAAAAAAGTAAAATTGCTATTGGCCGAGGATGATGAAAACCTTGGATTGTTATTGAAAGAATATCTGATTGCCAAAGGATATGAAACAGATTTATATCCCGATGGAGAGTTAGCGTACAAAGGATTCACTAAAAATCAACCCTACAGCCTCTGTATTCTGGATATCATGATGCCTAAAAAGGATGGTATTTCGTTGGCCAAAGACATTCGGTTGCTTAACATGGATGTCCCAATTATTTTCCTGACCGCGAAAAACATGAAGGAAGATGTATTGGAAGGTTTCAAAATTGGCGCCGACGACTACATCACAAAGCCATTCAGCATGGAAGAGTTGATTTTCCGTATTGAAGCCATTATGCGGCGGGTAAGTCAGGATAGCAATTCTCACGAAGATGCTGTTTATCAATTGGGCATTTATACCTTCGATTCGCGCAAGCAAATTCTCACCGGAGGCGAAGAAGATGAAGTAAAGTTAACCACCAAAGAAGCTGAACTGCTCCGTTTGCTGTGCAACAATGCGAACAAGGTTTTAGAACGCAACTTTGCCCTGAAAACAATTTGGATTGACGACAACTATTTCAATGCCCGTAGCATGGACGTTTACATTACCAAACTCCGGAAACACCTGAAAGACGATCCGAAAGTTGAAATCATCAATGTGCACGGCAAAGGCTATAAGCTGATTATGTAAGCTGAAACCGTACCCAGATATAAAAAAATCCTGCTGCAAAGCGGGATTTTTTGTTTTCCCCGGAAGTCATCCAATTCTTTTGGCTAAAGCCGGTTGGTGCATTTATTATCATTTGTGCAAATGGGCTAAAGCCCAATCCTATTCAATCGCTTCGAATGCTACATTACTTTACAACGAGTAAAATTCAACGAACCATCAATTCCCTCCAGCTTTAGCTGGTGGACAAACTTCTCTTACAAGAACAAATTGGCTTTAGCCGAAATCTTTTGTCTGATTCTATGGGAATGCTAATTTCCTGTCAATCCAGAGTACTCGGGACTGAGCGGAAAGATGCCCACCGAAAACCACCCCGAGGACTCGGGGCCGGGTAGCTGAAGTTATAAGCAGCCCTTTAAATTTTGTCCATAATCAAATCTAATCATTAAAAATTAGTTTAAATGATTTTGATAATAAATAATAGTAAAGTAACTTTGCAAAGTTAATTTACAAATCTACTTTATAATTATTTGTGATGTCTGAAATAAATGATAATGAATTGGCAACAAAATTACGAGAATCAATCTCTCGTATTTTAAAAGTCATGAAACGGGAAGTAAAACACGACGAACAACTTTCGTTAACAGAACGTTCCACCCTGTCTTTAATAAGCAGAACCCCTCAAGTCACTCCTTCCGAACTGGCTCGGACAGAACAAGTAACAGGACAGGCAATGTCACAAATTATCAATAAGCTTTTGAGGCTTGAATTGATAAAGAAAATTGCTTCAGAAGCGGATAAAAGAAAAGTTTTTATTTCGGCAACTTCCAAAGGACAGGATTTTATCGAGTTAAAAAGAAACAGAACCAGTGAATGGTTGACCAAGTCCATTTCTGAAAGATGTACGGAAGAAGAAAAAAAAATATTGGCTCAGGTTTCTGACATCTTCACAAAACTGGTAGAATAATATTGTATGGAAATCGGTACATTTCGGTCATTTCATAATCCCAATTACAGATTGTATTTTCTGGGGCAGTCTATTTCTTTAATCGGCACATGGATGCAACGAACTGCTGTTTATTGGGTTATATTTGAACAAACGAACTCAAGTTTTATGTTGGGGTTGGTAGTGTTTGCTACTCAATTTCCCTCGTTTTTGTTTTCTCCGTTAGGCGGCGTTGCGGCTGACCGGTATGACCGTTACCGTTTAACATTAATAACACAAACTTCGCTGTTAGTTCAGGCCGGATTACTTACGGGTATGGTGCTGTTTACTCATCATACTGTTTGGGGGATTATTCTCCTCAGTATTGTGCAAGGAATAATTGACGCGTTCGATTTACCTGCCAGACAGTCGTTGGTTAATGAAATAATTGAGGATAAAGAAAATCTGCCAAATGCTATAGCCTTAAATTCTTCGATGGGAAAGCTTGCCTGGTTGATTGGCCCCGCTGTTTCAGGTATTGTATTGGCAAAATATGGAGCCGGCATTTGCTTTCTGATAAATGCCTTAAGTTATTTAGCTGTAATCATTGCATTGGCATTCATAAAAGTAAACCCCTATATTCCACTAGCCCGTTCCAGTAATGCTTTTGTTGAAATAAAAGAAGGTTTCAATTATGTTGTGCATACGCCTTCGCTGAGGATTCCCATTTTATTGCTCGCTAGTGTGAGCCTTTTGGTTTTGCCTTTTAACACGCTTCTTCCCGTGTTTGCCAAAGTTGTGTTTAAGGGGAATGCTTCCACTTACGGTTACCTCAACAGCATGATCGGGACAGGTTCGTTGATAGGAGCAATCGCTCTGGCTTCGTTGAAGAGCAATAAGTATATGATTAAAATTTTGTTTGGCAGCCTATTAATTTTGGGCGTTGCATTGATGGCCTTTTCTCATATAACCATTTTACCTGTTGCGTTGTTCTTCGCAGCAATCGCTGGCTTTGCTATGATGTTTCAAACAACCGTTAGCCAAACCATTGTTCAGCTTGAAGCATCATACGAAATGCGTGGTCGTGTTTTGAGTTTTTTTATGATGGCTTTCTTTGGACTTCAGCCAGTTGGCGCATTGTTGATTGGAATGGTATCGGATCTTACGGGTGCTGCCAATGTAATTCTTTTCCAGGGAATTTCTGCCGTTATCATAACCTTTTTATTCGTGTATTTACTTAGAAAAAACAAATAATAAATCAAGACAATATGGAAACAATTTATTGGTATAATTTTTTGGCAGCATTTTTTGCCGGATTTTTTTTATTAAACGCCTTTCCTCATTTGGTACAAGGACTTTCGGGAAACGCCTTTCCAACCCCATTTGCAAAGCCATCGGGAAGAGGTCTGTCTTCCCCTCTAACAAATACGTTTTGGGCATTTGTCAATCTCATCATCGGATTTTTTCTTTTCAAAGCAAGTAAAGTTTCTTTTGATGTAAATCTTTTATTGCTTTTATTTTTAGCAGGTATGGTGGCAATAAGTATTATATCGGCAACAAACTTTGCTAAAAGAATGAAAGAATAAAACTGAAATCTTTTGTAAACCACTTGCATTATTGGTTACGTCAATCATTCAATACAAATTAAAAAGCATTACAACAATAAAAGTATGGAAGAAAATAGGACGCAACAAAACACTGCACTCTTAATATTGGATGTACAGGAAGCTATTGTAAAAATACTAACTAACAGTACACCAGTCGTTAAATCGATTAAGAAAGCTCTACAAATGGCTCACAACAGTAAAATACATGTTGTATATGTAGTTGTTGGATTCCGAAAAGGATACCCCGATGTTAGTCCGAATAATAAATCTTTTTCAGTGTTGAAGAATGGTATGCGAATAATCATTCCTAACAAATAATTTTCGTCATTGAAATTTGGTCTGTTTAATGGATTCCCATGCACTCCTTTGGTTGCTTACAACTGAGGAAGCTACACTCAGGCCGGGGTTTCCCGAAGAATTGTCCACGATAAGCTGCCTTTCAAAATACTAATTTCCTTTCAACGAGCTACCGAAACCCGGCGGGTAGTTGAAGTTATGCACCGTTATTTGACATTATTCGTAATTCTCAATATATTCACAAAAGGATTTACCCAAGCTTGTCAATCTAAAAAATGGTTCTATCTCCACACCACTTCCATCACTATATTTCCTTGCAGATAACATTTTTTTGCTTATAAGTCTCTGTTCATGAATTTCAACTAATGAGTTATATTTTAGCCCTGATTCCTTAGCAATTAATTCAAGATAGTTGTGAGCTGTCTCAAGTCTGGTTTTGCTATTAGCATAGGCTTTATTTTTGTAAAGTCTATAAATTGTACTCAGGACAATCAATTCTCCTTCATCTAAACTTTTAGCAATTTTCAAAAACTGAATTGGCAGCAAATCTTCTTTCTGATTTTCGATTGCTGATTTGATAAAAATATCTTTAAGGACATTGAAAATCTTGTGATTTGGAATGTCTGTATCTAAGTACTCGAGAATTTCAGATAATGAGTCATAATAGCTTTCACTAAATTCATAATTAGTGGATATTTTCCCTTCCACTTGGAATCTTTTCCATTCCTCGTTTAATATTGTCAGAAATTTTCCACTTCTCAGTCCTCTTAGTAGTCTATTTGCTGAAATAGCAAATCCAGCTTTGTCGGACATTGCAATACCAGTAAACCCATTTAATAAATCATCTACTGTCTTGTCTAGAAGTGTTGGCGAATTCGAAATTTTGTTCATGATCTGTCAATTCTATAATGACGCATAACTCTATTATATATGCAATACTCCTTCAAATTTATGAATATTATTAAATAATCTAATTATTGATTAGTATAATTTTCAAGTTATTGATTTTTAATGAAGTGCCTTTTTAAAACTTCCGTACCAAATCATTACTCACCTGGCTATAAATCAGGGATGGTTTTGATATCATTATGTCCCAAAGGCTCTTGTATAAATCGTTTCTATAACCGCGATCAACAGAAAAGAGCCGGATGCATAGCACCGGCTCTTTTGATTCATCAGATGTCTAGTCCTGAAATAGTGTTACTTTTTGTGTAACGCTATTTCAGGACTAGACATTTTAACAAAAAAGGGGTTCTCCGTTTTAATCCGGAAAACCCCCTTTGCAAATATTGTGTTGATTCAGGCGTAGAGACAAGGCAATGCCTTGTCTCTACAACAATGAAATCCTATCTAATCTAATTTCAGCACAGCCAAAAACGCGTTTTGCGGAACCTCAACATTTCCTACCTGTTTCATGCGTTTTTTACCTTTTTTCTGTTTTTCGAGCAGCTTGCGTTTACGGGTAATATCACCTCCGTAACATTTGGCAGTTACGTCTTTACGAACAGCCTTCACCGTTTCGCGCGAAATAATCTTGGCGCCAATGGCTGCCTGAATAGCAATGTCGAATTGCTGGCGTGGAATCAATTCTTTCAGTTTTTCGCACATCCGTTTTCCAAAACTATAGGCATTGTTGAAGTGAATTAAAGTTGATAAAGCGTCAACCATTTCACCATTCAACAGAATATCCAAACGTACTAATTTGGCCGGACGAAAATCGAGCATGTGATAATCGAACGAAGCATATCCTTTCGAGATACTTTTCAGTTTATCGTAAAAATCGAACACGATTTCGCCTAACGGAAGATCAAATACCATTTCCACGCGATCGGTAGTCAGGTAATCTTGCTTCAAAAGTGTTCCTCGTTTATCCAGACACAAAGTCATAATTGGACCAATATAATCAGAGGCAGTAATAATGTTTGCGCGGATAAAGGGTTCGTCAATATCGTCGATGGTAGTGGTTGACGGTAATCCTGATGGATTATAAACATTTATTGTTTCTCCTTTAGTTGTATGCACGTGGTAGAGCACGTTGGGAACGGTGGTAATCACGTTCATATCATATTCGCGGTCGAGTCGCTCCTGAACAATTTCCATGTGCAACAATCCGAGGAATCCGCAGCGAAACCCGAAACCCAAAGCGGCAGAAGATTCCGGCTCGTAAGTAAGCGAAGCATCATTCAATTGCAGTTTTTCCATCGCCGAACGAAGATCTTCGTAATCCTCTGAATCGATCGGATAAACTCCGGCAAAAACCATTGGTTTTACTTCTTCAAACCCATCGATAGCCTTTTCGCAAGGCGCTTTCGAGTGCGTAACGGTATCGCCCACTTTTACTTCACGGGCCGTTTTAATACCACAAATAATGTATCCAACACTTCCGGCTTTCAATTCAGAACGTTCAAACATCCCAAGTTTCAGCGCCCCAACTTCGTCAACAACATATTCTTTCGATGCATTCACGAATTTAACCTGATCGCCTTTCCGGAGTATTCCGTTTTCAACTTTCAGGTAAGCAATAACTCCACGGAATGGATTAAAAACCGAATCAAAAATCAGAGCCTGAAGTGGTGCATCATCAATTCCTTTGGGTTCAGGAATATCATTTACAATTCGTTCCAGAATTTCTTCGATACCAAGCCCGGTTTTCCCACTGGCGCGAATGATGTCGGTGCGTTTGCAGCCAATCAAGCCGATAATCTGGTCTTCAACAATTTCAGGCATGGCGTTATCCAAATCCATTTTGTTCAGGATCGGAATAATTTCCAAATCGTGTTCGATGGCCAGGTATAAATTAGAAATGGTTTGCGCCTGAATTCCCTGCGTTGAGTCGATGATAAGCAAAGCACCTTCGCAGGCAGCGATTGAACGCGAAACTTCGTACGAAAAATCGACGTGTCCGGGAGTATCAATCAGGTTCAGAATATATTCCTGTCCATTCAGTGAGTACATCATCTGAATGGCATGACTCTTAATGGTAATTCCACGTTCCTGTTCCAGATCCATGCTGTCGAGAACCTGAGCTTTCATCGCACGGCCGTCAACCGTTTTGGTATATTCGAGCAGCCTGTCGGCCAGCGTACTTTTTCCGTGATCGATATGCGCAATAATACAAAAATTACGTATGTTCTTCATTCCTGAAATTTCTAAAAACCTTATTAATCAAATCCTCCAATCACATTTGCCGCAAAGATATTCAAATTTCGTTAACCTTAACAGGGTTTAAAAACCTGTCAGGGATAAGCTTTGCAAAAATTCAATTTCATATTCCGTTTCAGTCTGAATATGCCTACCTTTACGCCTTTCAATAAAACGCAAAGAATGAAGCGAGTTGCATATTTAATCTTGATCCTGATTGCGGTAGCTGCATGCAAGGAAGTGTTCGAAGCGCCTCCGCAAGCTTTACTTAAGGCAACGCTTCTGAATTCGAATGCCGGTGGAGCCATATCTCCAATCGTAACAATACGTGGAATCGGGATTGAAACCTACTTGTTTAAAGACACTGCTTTAAGCGTATTGAATCTGCCCCTTTCCACAAGTACTAATAAGTCACGCTTTCTGGTCTCGTTCGATTCGATAACCGATACCATCACTTTTACCCATAAAGACACGTTGGAATACGATTCGATGGAAACGGGATTTTACAATGAATATAAATTGCGAAGCATCGATTTTACGAAAAACCGAATTGACTCTATACTAATTACTGACAGTCTGGTAACCAAAACATGGCATGAAAATATTAAGATTTACCTTCGTCCTTTGTCTTCTGGCAGCAATTAGCTACGGGCAAAAAGAGCCGCAAAAGAAGATCAAACCGAAACGAACCGACAACTACATCCGCATGAAAGGTATTCGTCTGGGTGCAGATATTACGCGTCCATTTCAGGATTTATGGACGAAAGGCAATCGCTATGGCACTGAATTCTCGGCTGATATGGAGTTATGGCCCAATCTATTTCCTGTTTTCGAATCGGGTTTCGACGTAATGAAAATCAAGACCGATTACATCGATTATAAAAGCTCCGGAAGTTATTCGCGTATCGGCATGGATTACAATTTTCTGCAGGCCGAAAATAAAAATGACAAAAATATCTTTTATGTAGGGCTTCGCTACGGATTTGTACTGGCTCGTCAGCAAGTGAACTCTTATACGATAGATTCCTATTGGACTCCCACTACCGGACGATTCAGTAATCAGAATTACTTTGCTCACTGGGGCGAATTTTTGGTTGGAATAAAAGGCGAAATTGTACACAATTTCTATATGGGCTGGACCATTCGGGGAAAGATAAAGCTCAACAACAAAGACCTCGGGATGCCACACACTTATTTTATTCCGGGTTACGGAAAAGCGGAAAAGGGATTTAACATGGATTTCACTTATTCGGTTTACTACAACCTTCCGTGGGATTTCCGGAAGTCGATTGACCGGAAAAAAGATGCAGCTACGAACAAGAAAGTCGGCAAAATCGTTACAAAGCCAGCTCCGAAAAAGTAGGTCTCAGGAAAATATCTCAAAAAATCAAAGCGGATTTTGTCAACTCAATTGATGCTTCGCATTTAGACTTGGCAAAGTCATTCAAAATTCATAACTTAATGGTAATCAAAATCTGAAAGTTATGGCAGACAGAAGAATGTTTCTTAAATCACTTGCAGGAGCAACTGCAGGCCTCACATTAGCAGGCTCAGCAAAGGCCGCCGATGAAAGAGACCGACTCGGGGAAGTTCTCCCAAAACGAAAACTCGGAAGAACAAATCAGTACGTAACCATGCTCGGCACCGGAGGCTACCACGTTGGTTGGACCACCGAACGAGATGCACAGGAGGTAATTGAAGCCGCTTTGGAAGGTGGTGTCCGCTTTTTTGACACCGCTGAAAGTTATGCCGACGGAACCAGTGAAACACGCTATGGTAAATACCTGACTCCAAAATACCGCGATCTTATTTTCCTGATGAGTAAATCGACAGGTAAAGATGCAAAAACGGTAAAAGAGCATTTGGAAGGAACATTGCGAAGGCTGAAAACCGATCATCTTGATTTGTATCAGGTTCACGCCATTTCAACGCCTGAAGATGTTGACAGCCGGATTGAGTTGGGTGTTTTGGATGTTTTATTGAAAGCTAAGGACGAAGGTAAAATCAAATACCTTGGATTTACTGGACACCAGAATCCGTTTGCTCACGCTCGAATGCTTGAGCGAACCAAAGAAAGTGATATTTTCGATACGGTATTGATGCCGGTGAACGTGCTGGATCAGACTTATTTCAGCTTCACCCAAAATATTATGCCGAATGCGCTGGAAAGAAATCTGGGAATTCTGGCTATCAAATCACTGGCTGACGGTAGATTTTTTGCGAATAAAGAACAGGCCGGATGGACAACCGAAGACCCATTGATTCCGAACTACCTAAGCATAAAAGAGGCCATGCATTTTGTGTGGTCACTACCGGTTTCTGTTTTAATTTCAGGTAATGAGAATGCAACTTTCATGCGTGAAAAAATTGCACTTGCCCGCTCCTTTTCCAAACTTACTGAAGAACAGAAATCAGCCCTGATAGAAAAGGTAAAGCACATTGCTCTTACTGGCAAAGTTGAATATTTTAAGAAAAAGGAAGCTTAAAAAGGGCAGGAATAAAAGTCTTTAAAACAAAAATGACCGGAAATACCGGTCATTTTTGTTTATCGAAGCGTTCAAAAGATACTATTTTTTATCTTTTGCAGGAGCTGCAGGAGTTGTTTCTGCTTTTTTATCTTTTGAGCAACAAGCTTTTTTGTCGGCACAGCAAGATTTCTTTTCAGATGCAGTACATTCTTTCTTTTCAGTTTTCTTGGTATCGTCCTTTGTTGTAGCAGCGTTTACTGTTGAAGCAGCCAAGCCCATTGTAAAAGCCAATGCAAGAACCAATGCTAATTTTTTCATGCTATACATTTTTATTGGTTAATAATAAATTCTACTGCCAAACTAAATATATTTCCAATCATAACAAAACGCGTTAACAATTATTTGGAATAAATACAAATAAGAGTTTTCAGGAACTATACAAATCCCAGGCGACAGACAGCTTCCGGACTAATCATCTCGGTTAAATTCTGTTCATTAATTACTCCTGAATTAAGAATTGCCTGCCTTACCGAAATCTTTTGGTCTTTAGCATTCTTAAGAATTTCACTGGCCTTTTCATAACCAATCGCAGGAATAATTGCTGTAATCAGAGCTGTCGAATTCAGTACATTTTTCTGGCATTGATCTTCGTTTGCCTTCAAATCCTGAATACAATGAACTCGCAGCATTTTCGTAGCCTTGGTTAGCAGATCGACACTTTCCAAAAGGGAATGAGCAATTAATGGCATAAACTGATTGAGCTCCAGGTTTCCTCCGGCAGCAGCCTGTGCAATCACAATGTCGTTTCCCATCACCATCATGGCCGCTTGTGCGGTAGCTTCTGGAATAACCGGATTCACTTTCCCCGGCATAATCGATGATCCGGCTTGTTTCTCCGGAAGTAAGATCTCAGCAAATCCGGCATCCGGGCCACTGGCCATTAACCTCAAATCGTTGCTTATTTTCAGAATTGATACAGCACATGCTTTCAACATTCCCGAAACTTCCACATAAACATCGGCATTTTGAGTATTATCAATCAGATTTTCGGCACGCGCTAAGCCAATTCCGGCATTTTCCCGCAAGTTGTCGACGACCCTGAAAATAAACTGCCGAGGCGCTCCCAGTCCCGAGCCAATGGCTGTTCCTCCCAAATTTACGACACGCAATCGTTCTTCGCATTTCGAAAGTCGCCAACGGTCGCGGTTAAAAGCTTCAGCATAGGCACCCATTTCGCGGCCAAGTGTGGTTAGCACCGCATCCTGCAACTGAGTGCGTCCAATTTTTACCACATGTGCAAATTCTTTTTCTTTTTCCTGAAAAGCTTCCTGAAGTGCCAACACCGATTGTTCGAGCTGACGAATCATTAGGATAGCCGCAACTTTAAGCGCTGTTGGGTAAGTATCGTTTGTTGATTGGTGCAGGTTTATATCTTCGAGCGGAGAAATAAATGAATAATCGCCTTTTTCCTTTCCGGCAAGTTCAAGTGCACGATTGGCAATCACTTCATTCACATTCATATTAGTCGAAGTTCCCGCCCCACCCTGAAGACTGTCGACAACAATAGATTTGGTCAAATTGCCTATAGCCATTTCAACGCAAGCCTGTTCAATGGCATCGGCCTTTTGTGTTTCGGTGAAATACCCCAATTGCCGGTTTGTCTGAAAACAGGCCAGCTTAACCGCTCCGAAAGCTTTTACCAACTCTGGATGAACAGCTCTTCCGGAGAGTTGAAAATTCTCCAATGCCCGTTCAGTATGAATTCCCCACATCGAGTCGGCAGGAATCTGACGTGTTCCGAGAAGATCGGTTTCTATCCGGTATTTTTGCATGAGCGAAACTGATTTTTGGTTATTCATCAGTCAAAGCTAAACAATTATTTACTTCTTTGTTTTGCTGATTAACCGGATGTCTTTCATCACCATCTCCTTGTCAACCGCTTTGCACATGTCGTAAACCGTAAGCAGCGCCACATTCACACCGGTGAGCGCTTCCATTTCAACTCCGGTTTTTCCAAAACACAAAGTGGTACATTCAACTTGCACTCCATCATCCTGAAGTGTACATTTTACATCAATTTTCCAAAGTTGAAGCGGATGACAAAGTGGGATTAATTCGCCTGTTCGTTTAGCGCCCTGGATTCCGGCGATTTCGGCAACAGTCAACACATCGCCTTTTTTGATCTGGTTCTGGCGAATCAGTTCAACGGTTTCGGGCTGAAGCTGGATAAAACCTCTGGCCACGGCTTCCCGCTCCTGATCGGGCTTCTGGCTGACATCAACCATTTTTGCCTTTCCTTTTTCATCAGTATGTGATAGTTTTTTCATAGAAGATGTTTTGCCACAAAGGCACAAAGACACGAAGTTAAAATTTATAATTATTCTTTTTGACTTTGTGCCTTTGTGGCTAGGATTCGTAATTTTATCCCCCAATATTATAGAATTCTCCCGACTTATTGTATGTTCCGCTTTTCGGCTTGTTGCCTAAAGCCAAATTTAACGCTTCCTGATGTCCCAATTTTCGAATATTGTAAGATAAATCGCTGAATAAACAGGGTTTAATGTCACCATTGGCAAGTAACCGAACACGATTGCATTTGCTACAATTTCCGCCATCGCCGCCTTCAACGGTCGAGAACTCGCCGGTTTTCAGGTTCATCTGGTGAATAAACCGCAATTTTAATCCGCGCTCCTCACAGAACTGTTTGAGTTGCTGTGTTTCTTCATCGGGTTGACCCAATAAAACGCAGTTCACTTTTATGGGCTCTAGTCGTGCTTCGCGAGCTGCTTCAATTCCTTCCAGAACCTGTTCCAAATTTCCGGTTCGGGTTATCTCGCAGTAGTTTTCAGGATTTACAGTATCTAAACTGATGTTGACCCGCTTCAGTCCGGCAGCTTTTAACTTTTGTGCATATTTCGGTAACAAAATACCATTGGTTGTCATCGACAAGTCTTCCAATCCTTCAATTGCAGCAAGCATCGAAACTAAATCCACAATATTTTTCCTGACCAAAGGTTCGCCACCAGTTAGCCGCACTTTAGTAATTCCGTTCGCAACGGCCAATCTAGTAAATTCAGCTATTTCTTCGAAGCTCAGGATGTCGGCGTGATGGAGCAAATGAATACCTTCTTCGGGCATGCAATACGTGCATCGCAAGTTGCACCGGTCGGTTACCGAAATGCGCAGATAGTTTATCGTTCGGTTAAAGCGGTCGAACATGAACGAGTTCTCCTTTCAATATTTCAGTTGTTCCGGCAGGAACCGAAATGTACCCGAATGCCTGATGATAAGCATGAATATGCGCAGAACCATGGTATTCAACCATCTGAACTTCGTTTTGATTGGTTATCTGAACTGGTAAACATTCTTCACGGTCAGCCTTTTTCCTGAAATAATCGCGACTCATCGGCATGGGTAAGCGAATTTCAGTCTGCTGGGAATTCATCAATTTCCGGAGAAACGGCAAAGCAAAAACCTCGAACTGAATAAACGACGAAACCGGATTTCCAGGCAATCCAATGATGAATTTATTTCCTTTCGATGCAAAAGTGGTGTGCTGACCGGGCTTAATGTTAATTTTGCTGAAATGGATTTCGAACCCAAGTTTCTGAATAATCTTTGGGACAAAATCAAAATCACCCACAGAAACTCCTCCTGAAAGAATGGTTACATCATTTTCAGCTACCGATTTCTCGATGATTTTAGTGGTTAATTGTTCGTCGTCGGGTACAATTCCGTAGTAATTTACCGGAAACCCCTGTTTTGTGGCCTGAGCAAAAAGCTGAGGACCATTCGAATTGCGAATTTGTGATGATCGTGGCGTAACCTCAGGATTAACCAGCTCCGATCCGGTTGAAATAATGCCAACTTGTGGCTTTTGATAAACCAACGGGTTGATGCACCCGACAGATGCCAATATGGCGACATGCTGCGGTTTTAACATCGTTCCCGACGAAATTACCAAATCTCCCTCTTTCAAATCCTCGCCTTTCAGACAAATATTCGGATTGGTTTTTTCTCCCGTAAACTTTATTTTTCCAGTGGCAGTTTCGCTTGAATATTCAACCATGAAAACAGTATCAGCACCTTCAGGAACCTGAGCACCAGTCATGATTTTGGAACATTGTCCCGAAGAAATGCTTTTCGTTGGAGTGGATCCGGCAGGAATAATTTCAACAACCGAAAGTTCCCGATTTAAATCTTCGCGCCAACAGGCATATCCGTCCATGGCCGATTTGTTGAATGGCGGCATATCGGCATCGGCAATAACATCCTGAGCCAAAATACATCCGGACGATTGCAAAAAATCTATAGTTTCGGTTCCCAACATTTGAGCTTTCGAGAAAGCTATTTCAAGGGCCTGTTCAAGCGTAATCATGCTCATCAATTTTCCAGAATTTATGAAAATAAACGTGTCGTGGATTAAAGCTAAATTCTTCACCGTCAGAAAATACCGTGGTGTCGGCCAGTTGCCGCATTTCTATAGCCCAAGGTTTCTCAATTGCGTCACTTCCTTGTACAAATACAAAAAGCTCGGGTACCAGAATATGTCGCAATCGGGCTGATTCAACGATAAAAGGGAGATCGGGATCCAACAGGACAGAAGTTAGCTGGAAAGCTTCTTTCAAATAATCATCGGTTGTTTGAATAAAATAAACCTTTTCAGCTCCAGCCCTCAAATACCGTGAAGTATCTTTGTCTGAAGTATAATCAGTTTCCTCATAAATCCTGAAATTGCTATTCTCTACAATCGGGATTAAACCTTTGCCTGGCTCGTGAAAATGAGGCGTAATTTTAATGGCAGCCATTTTCTTCAGCGGGCTGCTGGCAATTACGTCGCAAATAAAAGTCGTTTTTCCAACATTTCGACCGGAGCCCGAGACGAGCAATAAATCTTTAAATCTTAAATTCATTCTTGCGGCTTAAATACAGTTGCATGTAGGAGAAAATCGCTGACAAGCCACAAAATTGGGTAGTCGGGGTTCTCCTTTCCAATTCATTCCACATCAGTGGAAATCGGGAGGCTGAAGCGTTTCTGCTTGCAACCCATCGGTTTTTAGATACTTATGCAAAGCACTTAGTACCTATAACTCGGAGCATTAAAAACATATGCAAATATAGGAATATCTGGATGAGTTTCAAATTTAAGATTCCATATTTCATATTCAGGAATAAACTTGGAACCTGGAACTATTTCTTGTAGAAATTCATTTGCTGAAGATAGTCCCAGCTTCGGTATGGCAGGAAATGGCGGATATCTTTTCCTTCTTTAATTGCATCGCGGATAAAAGTCGAGGATAATTCCATCAGTGGCGCATTGGCAATCTGAACACGTGGATATTTCTCAGCACTTTCAGGATTAAAGCCAGGGCGTGGATAAACAATAATGTCGTAATTGGCCAGCAAAACATCGGCATTTTTCCATTTGTGAATGCTATCCAGGTTGTCAGAACCCATCAGTATAAAAAATTGGTGTGTCGGATATTTTTCGCTCAGGTGAGCCAGAGTGTCGATGGTATATGATGGTTTTGGCAACCCGAATTCAACTTTGGAGGCGCGAAAACGCAAATCATCACCAATGGCGCGGTTTACCAATTCCAGACGGTGATAGTCGTCGAGCAATGTTTTTTTCTTTTTCAGTGGATTTTGCGGACTTACAACAAACCAAAGCTGATCGATATCGGTGTATTCGACCATGTAATTGGCGATGGCCATGTGCCCAACATGTATGGGGTTGAAGGAGCCAAAGTAGAGTCCGGTTTTAATCATTTTGTTCCAATTTTATTTTTTAAAGTCATGAGGTTATATCAAAAGTCAAAATTTCACAAATGCAACCTTCAAATTGTAAGCTCACCTTCATTTCACCCCTCCCTGCCTGCGGCTGGCAGGCAAACCTTCCCTGAAGGGGTGGCTTTGAAGTCCCCTTCAGGCTTCGGCGTGAGCTCAGTCGAACGGGGATTTAGGGGTTTTAACAGTGTCAATATTTTTAAATTGTATGTTTAAAAAAAAACATAATCACTTTTGATAAAGCCTCGACGATGATTCTATTTTGCAGCAATAAATTCACGAATGCAGTTTTCGGCCTCTTCAAAAGCTTTCGCAAGATCTTCATTTACGATGATGCAATCGAACTGGCTGGCAAAAGTTAATTCATAAGTAGCTTTTGCAACCCGCTTTTCAATTACTTCCGGAGTATCAGTACAGCGCGAAACCAGCCTGTTACGTAATTCTTCAACCGAAGGTGGCTTTACGAAAACGGCAAGCGCTTCATCGCCATAAAACTTCTTGATGTTGCAGCCGCCAACCACATCCACATCAAAGATTACATTTTGTCCATTTGACCTGATTCTTTCAACTTCCGACTTTAATGTCCCGTAATAAGTTCCGGCGTAAACTTCCTCCCATTCCAGAAATTCATCATTGTCAATTTTGCTTCTGAATTCTTCCGGAGTCAGAAAATAATAGTCTTTCCCGTCGGTTTCGGTGTGGCGCATTCCACGACTTGTAGCCGATATGGAAAATTCAAGATTTAAATCCTGTTCGAGCAAATGACGAACAATGGTTGTTTTACCCGCTCCTGATGGCGCTGAAAATATGATGAGTTTTCCTACCATGAATCAAATTAAAAGTTTGCCACAAAGACACAAAGAAAACCAGGATAATTTCAGTTTCAAAAAATAAACTTTGTGGCTTTTCGCCTTCGTGGCTGAGAATTTTTTCCTTATAATACGTTTAAAACCTGTTCTTTGATTTTTTCCAGATTGTCTTTCATCTGAACAACAATGCGCTGCAGGTTGCTTTCGTTGGCTTTTGATCCTAGTGTATTAATTTCGCGACCAATTTCCTGGGCAATAAAACCGAGCTTCCGGCCTGAAGGTTCGTCTTCATTCATGGTTTCAGTGAAGTAGCTGCAATGATTGGCCAGACGAACTTTTTCTTCGTTGATGTCCAACTTTTCCATGTAATAAATCAACTCCTGCTCAAAGCGGTTTTTATCCAGACTTCCATTCAACTGAAGTGCATCCAGACTTTCTTTAATCTTCGTTTTCACATTTTCCATGCGCTGAGTCTCGAAAGGCTCAACCTGATTCAATAAATCGAGAATATTGGCAATGTTGGCATCAATATCAGCTTTAAGCGCCAGCCCTTCCTGATCACGGAAAGTATTCAGATTTTCAAGGGTTTTTACCAGATTCTCGCGAACCACCAACCATTCGGTTTCATCGAGTTCGTCGTACACCATTTTAACCGTTTCGGGTAGGCGCATGATGCTCTGCATGATCGATTCGTTAATTGCGAGACCCAACTCCTCGTGAACAGCTTTAAGTTGAGCATAGTAATCTTTGATGATTGCAGCATTAATCCGCGAGGTGCTTTCAGTTCCCAAATTATCGAGATAAATGGCAAAGTCCACTTTCCCGCGGGTCAGTGTTTCGGAAATTAACCGGCGTATTTCGAGGTCTTTTTCGCGGTACATCGAAGGTACACGGGTATTTATATCGAGTTGTTTGCTGTTAAGCGACTTTATTTCGAGGGTGATTTTTTTTGTTCCTACTTCAAATTCGGTCTTCCCGAATCCGGTCATCGATCTGATCATAAATTATGGTTTTAGGCTCTAAAGATACAGAAAAAGGAAAAGGTCATTAGGCATTAGGTGTTAGAAAAATTGAAAAGTGATCAGGAACGAGCATTCGGCCAATTTTCTAATGGCAAATGACTCTCTCCCATCAGGCAATTACTCCCGACCCGATCAGTTCGTCGCCTTCGTACCAGGCGGCAAATTGTCCGGAGGTTATTCCACGCTGCTCTTCATCGAATATGATGTACATGCCATCATCATGTTGGTAAATTGTCGCCTTTTCGAGCGGTTGGCGGTAACGGATACGAAGATCGTACCTGCGGCTTTCTCCTGAATTCATAATCATATCAGGCCGAATCCAGTGAATTTCATCTTTAGGAATAAATAGCCCGGGACGATACAAACCGGGATGTTCAGTGCCTTCACCCACATAAATGATGTTGCGGTTGACATCAGTTCCAATGACAAACAATGGATCTTCGTGGCCACCAATGTTGAGGCCCTTGCGTTGACCAACCGTATAATAATGAGCTCCGCGGTGTTCGCCAATGACTTTACCATTCCATGGTTTATATGGAAATTCGGAGCAAAGCTTACGGAAGTTCTCTTCAGTCTTTTCAACGTTCTTTTTCTTGGCAATGAATTCAGCCGGAACTTCAATTACATTGCCAGTTTTGGGTTCGAGTTGCTGCTGAAGGAAGGTTGGCAAATCAACTTTACCAACAAAACAAATGCCCTGCGAATCTTTGCGCTCGGCAGTTGGCAGGTTTTGCTGGCGTGCAATTTCACGAACTTCGGGTTTTTCGAGATGCCCGATCGGAAACATGGCTTTCGAAAGCTGGTACTGGTTCAACTGGCACAGAAAATAGCTCTGGTCTTTGTTGTTGTCTTTTCCGGCCAAAAGCTGGTGAATTATTTGGCCATCTTTCTCAATTTCTGATTTTCGGCAATAATGGCCGGTTGCTACAAAATCGGCATCATATTTCAGGCATTCGTCGAGAAAAATGTCGAATTTAATTTCGCGGTTGCATAGTACATCCGGATTGGGCGTGCGGCCTTTACTGTATTCAGCAAACATGTAGTCGACCACGCGTTGCTTGTAGTCTTTGCTGAGATCGACGATGTGAAACGGAATATCGAGTTTCTTGGCCACCAGTTCGGCGATCATGGCATCATCTTCCCAGGTACAGCGCGAAGTGATTGTTCCGGTGCGGTCGTGCCAGTTCACCATGAATAGCGCAATCACATCATGCCCCTGTTGCTTCAGTAAATAGGCAGCAACGCTCGAATCAACACCTCCCGACAATCCTATTACTACACGGCTCATTCAGATAGTTTCAAGTTAAAAGTTCCAAATTTTCGGTTACGGGTTTCGGGATGCGAGTTTCGCGCAACACGTAACCCGAATCCCAAAACTCGAAACTTTTTCTTTGGTCTGCAAAAGTATGGAAAGCGGGGAACTATTCCAAAACCTATATCAAGTCGGCAGTGTCGATTTCGTTCATGTCGATAATCTTTTTCAAAATAGCGTACATGGTTAATCCGGAAGCCGATTTGATGCCGGTTTTTTCGGAAATATTTTTTCGATGCGAAATAACAGTATGGGTGCTGACAAACAACCTGTCGGCAATTTCCTTATTTGAATGGCCTTTGGTTACCATTTGCAACACCTCAATTTCGCGCTTGGTAAGTTCAGTATCAGTATCTTTATTCTGATCCGAAAGGAATGAATTCAGAATTTCGTTCACCTTGTAGCAAATCAAAGTTGGTGCATCGAAAAGGTTAATGGTTTGATTGGAATACACTGAATCGGCTTCCAGATGAAGCGTCATAAAATGTATTTGTTGTGCCGAAACAAGTATTTGCCGCATAAGCGAGCTGCTTTTTTCCTGTTCTTCTGAAGTCGCCAGGATTAAAACAGAACCATTCATTGCCTGATAGTCGACCAATTCGTCACCCCGGTGAAGCAAGACAACTTCGCTAGCCAGGCTACCTTTCAGAACCTCAAAAAGACCAGTCAGTACCAGGTCTGATTGGCTGATTACAACAACGGATATGTTCTGATTGCTATTCATCGCTTACCAACAATTTTTCGAGCTGTTTTACCTTTGGGATCAGGATGTGATCTTCAATCCGAGAATGGTTTTTCAAATCTTTCTCGAATAGGAAAAGATTGGCCAGAAAAGCATTTCCCCGGTTCTGATCGTAATTGGGTGGTAAGTATTTAATAATGATGTTGGTCAGATCGTCCATTTTGTCATCCATGTTGGAGTGTTCTTTTTCGAAACTGGAAATTGAATACTCCGGATATTTCAACTTGAATTGTTCTCTGGACGCCCGATTTTCGATCACCCGGTTCAGTTCCAGAATGTAGGGAAACATTTCGCGTTCTTCGAAATTGATGTGGATGACGAACTCCTCTTTAAACTTGGCGTAGAACTTCCTGACCAAATCGTTTTCTGCATTTTCATCCGGACTGGCTGATAGGAAAAGCTCGATCAACCGATCATTTTCCGGGATCAGGTAATCTTTGTAATACTGATGTGTTTTTACTAGGTATTCGATAACCATCGATACCGAAAAATCGAGCAACCGTTTCTCCGGAAAGTACGCTTCGTAATGAAAAACGTTGATGGTTTCGACAAAAAAGTTGAGATCGATTCCCTTTTCTTCACAAATATTACGGATGGTTTTATCGCCAAAGCCCAATTTAATTCCTAACCGGTTGATTACCGGCAACAACGAGTGATCCTTATGAATTACCGAAGCAAGCTTGCTGTTTTCGTTAAACAATTCCATGGATTTCAATATAAATTTTCACCTATCAAGATTACAAAATTTTAAGCAAAAGGTTCACGGCTTAAAATGCAAAAACCCCACTTGAGATGAGGTTTCTATGAGATATTGATCCGATGACTTCAAGTCATCGGATCAATTCGCATTAAAGTTTATGGTCTTCTGCTCCAGAATGTCCTTTTGGGTTTCTGTTCGGTCTGGGCTGATGGATGATTTGTCGGTCTTGACTCGCGGTTGCCTGAATTTTCCCTCACTGCCTGTCCATTGTGCTGACGTGCACTGGGTTTCCTCGTTTGTTTTGCAGGTGCTTTCTCCGGAGTAAAATCGGTCATTGCATACGGATGATCGCTAACCACCGGAATGGTTTGAGAAATCAATCGTTGAATATCACGCAGGAATGTTATTTCAGTATTGTCGCACAACGAAAGTGCAATACCGCTTTGTCCGGCGCGACCGGTTCTTCCGATCCGGTGAACGTAAGTTTCAGGAATATTCGGAATTTCGTAATTAATCACGTGCGATAAATCGTCAACGTCAATTCCGCGAGCTGCAATGTCGGTAGCTACCAATACACGTATTTTTCCACCTTTAAAGTCCGAAAGGGCTTTCTGGCGGGCATTCTGCGATTTGTTTCCGTGAATGGCCTGTGCCTGATGTCCGTTTTTCTGCAAAAACTGAACAACTTTGTCGGCGCCATGCTTCGTCCGGGTAAATACCAAGGCCGAAACAATCTCCGGGTTTCTGAGCAAATGAAGCAACAAACTGCGCTTATCGGCATAATTTACCATGTACATTTGCTGTTCAACCTTTTCGGCAGTGGTTACTTCAGGAGTAACTTCTACTTTGGAAGGATTGTTCAGAATGGTTTGCGAGAGTTTTACAATGTCATTAGGCATTGTTGCTGAGAAGAAAAGCGATTGACGTTCCCTTGGGAGTTCAGCAATGATGCGCTTTACGTCGTGAATGAAACCCATGTCGAGCATGCGGTCGGCTTCGTCGAGCACAAACAATTCAATACTCCGGAAATCGATGTATCCCTGGTTTGTTAAATCGAGCAAACGACCTGGCGTAGCAATCAGAATATCAATACCGGCGCGTAAAGCATCGGTTTGCGGACGTTCGCCCACTCCACCAAAAATAACGGTATGTTTCAGTCCGGCATGTCGCCCGTAAGCTGCAAAACTTTCGCCAATCTGGATCGCCAGTTCGCGGGTTGGTGTTACTATCAGGGCCTTGATTTTACGTTTTCCCCTGGCCGGATTATGTGTTTCGTGCAAAATCTGAATAATCGGAATGGCAAAAGCCGCTGTTTTTCCGGTACCTGTTTGTGCACAACCTAATAAATCTTTTCGCTGAAGTATGATGGGTATTGCTTGTTCCTGAATTGGGGTAGGTGTTTCGTAACCTTCTGTTTTTAAAGCCCTCAGGATGGGCTCAATCAAATCTAAATTTTCAAATGACATTTTAATAATTTGGAAAGGCCTTTGAATCAAACTTTTTTGATTGGCCTTTATGTTTACGCCGCGAATGTAGTCATTAATCCGATATGTCGCCTGCCAACCGCAACAATTCTGGGTTTTCGCTGAAAAAGAATATGTTACGGTGACATTAAGAAAACAAAGGCTACCAACTTCAGAAAATTGGTAGCCTTTGCAAATAAAATTTATTCCTGCGATTTACTCTTCGATTGCACTATACAAAATAGCAGCTAACCGATCATAGAACTCGCCATGCTGAAAATTATTAATCTGCATCATGCCTACAAAAATCAAATCTTCTTTGGGATCGATCCAGAATTTTGTGGTAAAATATCCGCCCCACTCGTAGGTTCCGGGCGATTTTGAATTAATGCCTTTTCCCTGGTCGGTTCTCAAACCAAACCCAAGGCAAAAAGTATCACCAGGACGTGGGCTTATGCCTTTCCCTTGTTGGTTCAACGTAATCATCTCGTCGGCGGTCATCACTTCAATCGTTTTTCGGCCAAGAATGCGTTTGCCATTGTAAATGCCATTATTCAATAATGACTGAATAAAAATGGCATAATCCATTGCTGTCGAAGAAAGTCCACCGCCTCCGGCATAATGGCCTATGTCGGTATTTTTCGGATAATCTATATTACCAGACAATTCTGAACTTACAATTATTTCTAACTTATTGTTGGCATCGTATCCGTAAATGGGCACCAATCTCGATTGCTTTTCTTTGGGTAGATAAAAATAAGTGTCTTTCATCCCAAGCGGTTCAAAAATATGCTTCCTGAAATAGTCACTCAATTTTTCTCCGGAAACAACTTCAATTACCCGCCCCAAAACATCCATGTTCAGTCCGTACATGAAATGATCTCCGGGTTGAAAGGTCAGTGACACAGCCGCCAACCGGTTAATAAATTCTTCGGTATTCCAGGTTGGATGCGACAAACCAACACCCAGCATGTTGTTCTTTTTATAGACCGCCATAATCTTTCCGGGATAAAAATCGCCATAGGCAATTCCTGAAGTGTGAGTCAGCAAGTGTCGCAAAGTAATTGGCGATTTGACTGGCACTGTGGTGTAACTCGAATCCTTTTCATTAAAAGTATCGAGTACCTGCGTCTTTTTAAATGCCGGAATGTAATCCTGAACAGCGTCGTCGAGACCCAGTTTACCTTCTTCGTACAATTGCATGATGGCCACCGTGGTGACGGCTTTAGTCATGGAACAAATGCGGAAAATATCGTCCTTTTTGTAAGGCACCTTTGTATCGGTACTCCTGAATCCAAAGGTTTTGTTGTACACTATCTGGTTGTCGCGGCCCACCACGAAAACTCCTCCGGGAATATATCCCTTGTTCACGTAATCCTGAATGAACTGATCGAGCAACTGAAGTCGCTTTTCGGAAATGCCAACGATTGCCGGAGAACCTTCGGCTAACACATTGGAAGTGTGCTGAGCCCAAGTTGGTAACTGAAATACCACCAGTAAAATGAATGCAATGAATCTGATTCTCATGATTGTAGGTTTTAGGGTTTGTATTTATTTATGCTGATTGCAGCAGCAGCAATGTATCGGATGGGAACCGATGACAGTTCCATATTTGTCGAATTCGTAATGGCAGCAATTCATCAGTAAGTCGCTCAACTTGTAACGTGCTCGGGCAACACGAGATTTGGCCGCAGTGTATGAGATTCCAGCTTTTTCTGCATAATCTTTTATACTGACTCCTCCAAGTTCAACCTGACAAAGCGCCTGACAATCCTGCCTGGGAAGATCTTCCATAAAGAGAACCATGTCGCGGATGGTTTGTGTCATCATTTCGTCCGATTCAGCTTCTGCGTCAATCACTTCAGGAATATCATCAACTGATATGGGGTTATTTTTTCGATAATGGTCATTGATTATGTTCCGGGCAATCTGGAAAACCCATGACTGTACTTTAGCTTCATCGCGCAGGTTGTCGATTTTCGAATGAATCCGGATAAATGTTTCCTGAAGCAGGTCGTCAGCCAGAGCTTCATCTTTTACTTTGTTCCGGATAAAATGCAGCAAGCTGTCGCTAAACCGATGCCACAATTCAGTTGTTTTTTGTTCCATCGGATTAATTATTTGGTGGCATTGTAAACATCCAGCGCTGCCGGAAATGGCTGTAAAGCCCGCTCAAAAATGCCTAGCGAATAAGCTATCGTCAATCCATAATTGGTCAACGGAACGCCAGCCATTCGGGCTTTCATCATACGCGAAAGCATTTCACGGCGGTTCCACATACAAGCTCCGCAATGAATGATCAGTTTAAATTCTGACAGATTTTCCGGAAAATCATGGCCACGATGATGCACAAATTCCAACTTTCCGCCCACGTACTGGGTCAGCCAACGAGGAATTTTTACGGTGCCAATGTCTTCACCAATCGGATGGTGCGAACAAGCTTCGGCAATCAAAATTTTGTCACCGGTTTTTAGTTTATCAATCGCCATGGCACCTTTTACCATCTCCGGAAGGTCGCCCTGATACCGTGCAAACAAAATGGAAAAACTGGTCAACGGAATTTCAGGAGGCGTGTCTGCAGCCACTTTCAGAAAAGCCTGACTGTCGGTTACCACCAGTTTTGGAGGTTTATTCAGTCGGTTAAAAGCTTCGCGGAGTTCGCGTTCTTTAACCACCAAGCAAAACGAATCATTATCAAGCAAGTCGCGGATGGTTTGTACCTGAGGCAGGATGAGCCGGCCTTTCGGCGCTTCTTTATCAATGGGAACTACCAAAATTGCAGCTTCGCCCGGCCCAACCAAGTCGGCCACAATTCCGGGGCGGTTAATAAAATCGTCAGGAGCATGATTTAGAATGGCCTGCCGTAAATCTAAAATCCCGGCTCCGGTAGTTGCCAAAGTTTCAACAACTGGAATGTTTTCTCCTGAAAAGCTTCTTTGCAAACAATTTCCGGGTTGAACCAAATCCGATTTATTGAAAACAATGATCACCGGAATTGCACGGTCTTTCAGCTCTTTCAGGATAGTTTCCTCGAAATCGCCCCATTCATCAGCCTTTGAAATGATTAAACCAAGTTCTGTTCGGTCAAAAACCTGCATGGTTTTTTGGATGCGTTTTTCTCCAAGTGCACCGCTGTCGTCAATTCCGGCGGTGTCTATGAAAAGTACGGGTCCCAGTGGTAGCAATTCCATGGGCTTTTCAACCGGATCGGTTGTTGTTCCTGCGATTTCAGAAACAATGGAAACTTCCTGACTGGTTAGCGCATTCAGTATAGACGATTTACCGGCATTTCGCCGACCAAAAATACCGATATGAAGACGGAATGATTTGGATGCTTTCATGGTATTGCCACTGTTAGACCAGCAAAATTAACCATTCCGGAGCTTAAATTACCGATTGTCGGAAATAAAAAATGCCCCATAAAACTTATGGAGCATTTCAAGCAGCAACAAACTTGTGCTATTTCTTTGCAGGAGTAGCAGCTTCTTTTTTCTCAATTTTTTTACCAACTGGAGCAACTGCATCTTTCTTAGTAGCTTTCTTTGCAGGAGCAACAGTTTCCTTTTTTGGAGCTTCTTTTTTTACTGGATCTGTTACCATTGCGCTACCTGCAAATGCCAAACCTAAAACACAAACCGAAATTAATGCTAACTTTTTCATGATTTTAATTTTTAAATTGTTGTTTTTTTATCAGTCATCCGATTCAGAAATGATTATTGAGGGAAATCAAGTTTTGTCAATCGTTTCTTTACTGATGCTGAATGATTACTTGTTTTATAATTGATTCTTCTAAATCTTCGAGATACCTATATTGTTACTTTGTTCTTTTTGATCCAGAGGTTCTTTTATGATGCTTATGACTGCCTTTCTTCGATTTACCCGATTCAGTCGAAGACGAAGAGTTCATTTGCGATACTGATACGCTTTCTGTCTGACCATTTATTACCGAGGAAACATTTGAGGCATTACCTGCAAGAGACATCATAAAAGCCAATGCGAATACCATTAAAATTGTTTTCATTGTTGTTACCTTTCAATTGCCGTTGTTTTACGATTCAAATGTACGGTGGGAAAAACCTAACGAAGGTTACCGACATGTTAATGCCTTGTTAAAATCGCATCGAACATCGTTTTTATTAAATATCTTTACTTAACCGAAAGTAAAATAGTCAATCAACCAACGATATTATTTAAAAGCCAATAGGATGAAACGTCATAAATTCCGTTTGAGCAAGAGATCACAAAGATTGATTTTAACTATTTTAGCTAGCGCATCCATGGTTGGACTACTTGTAATTCAGGTAAACTGGCTGATGGAATCGATAAAAATGCAGGAGGCTATTTTTGCTAAAGGGGTAAACATGGCTTTACAGCAAACTGCATTAAATATGGCTAAAGACGAGGAATTGAATATAGCCATTCAGAATAGCATTGAAAAAGACAGTTTGATCAACTCGCAAGAAGTATTTACCCAGAATATCATCAGTCGGCTCGATTCAACCGTTCAGAAAGAGCTTGAATTGTATCACATTAACCTCGACTTCCATTTTCTCCTGATCAACGGGGAAGATACGTTGTCGGTAAAACCAACATCGAAGGTAAAAAACGGAGAATTGTTTCATCAGTCGTTCAATTCGCCCGATCCAAATGCAAGTATCGATCTGGCCATTCGTTTCCCCGGAAGAAGGGCTTTTATTGCAAGACGAATAGGCATCATGTTTGCAACTTCGATCTTATTAATTCTCTTCACCATAGTATCGCTCTTCATGATTTTGGCTTATTACCGGAAAGAGAGAACCTTTGCCCAACAGGTAAAAGACATGATCGGTAACCTCACCCACGAATTTATGACCCCTATTTCGTCTATTTCGCTGGCCGGAAATATGATTTTGAACCGAAGTCAAAAATCAGGAGACCAAACAACGGTAAATTTAGTTACTGCTATAAAAGAAGAAAATAAGAAACTGCAAGGGCAGGTTGACCGGCTTTTGCAATTAGCCGCAGTTGAGAACAGTGGCTTCGACTACAAAAAGGCTCCTGTTGACATTCATTTAATTATCGATGACGCCATTCAAGCCATGACTTTTCAGTTAAGCCAAAATGAAGCTGAAGTCAAGTGTAATTTTCAGGCAACCGCATCGGTAGTTTTGGCTGATTCCCTTCATTTGAATGACGTTTTCATTAACCTGCTATCGAATAGTCTTAAATATTCCGTCGAAAAACCGATCATCCGGATCGAAACTAAAAATTTGGATCAGAAGATTGAAATCACAGTAACAGACAATGGAATAGGAATTCCACCCCGCGAGTTTAAACGTATTTTCGAAAAGTATTACCGAATTTCAACGGGCGATTTGCACACCACCAAAGGGTTTGGGATTGGGCTCTATTATGTGAAGACTGTTATTAAGGCACATCAGGGTTCCATAAAAGTGCAAAGCGAAAATCAGAAAGGAAGTAATTTTATTATTGTTCTGCCCGTTATTAAGCAAAACTGAATCAAAAAGAATAGATCATGAGTCGGATTGTAAATATTCTGTTGGTCGAAGATGATTTGAACCTTGGATTTCTACTGGTTGAATTTTTGGAATTAAAAGGATTTGCCGTCAAACTTTATCGCGATGGACTTACCGCATTCGCCGGATTTCAGAATGGCCATTTCGACTTTTGCATTCTGGATGTGATGTTGCCCAAAATGGATGGATTTACTTTGGCAAAAAAAATGAAGATTCTGAATCCACAGATTCCGATTATCTTTCTGACAGCCCGTTCGCTTAAAGAAGACAAAATGAAAGGATATGAAATTGGTGTTGATGATTACATTACCAAACCGTTTGATGAGGATGAGCTGTTTTATAAGATTACAGCCATTTTAAACCGTAGTCATTTATCAAAAGGCACTGGCGAAAGCACTTTTCAGATTGGCCGGTTTCAATTCGATTTTCAGAATCAATCGCTTGAAATTGACGGGCAAAAACGACGGTTGACAGAGCGCGAAAGTACGATCCTCAAATTTTTATGCCTGAATAAGAATAATGTGATTCGCCGTGAACAGATTCTAACTGCCATTTGGGGCGAAAATGACTATTTTGCCGGAAGGAGCCTCGATGTTTTTATTTCAAAACTCCGAAAGTATTTTAGTCCAGACCCATCAATTACCATCGAAAACATACCTAAGGTAGGATTTATTTTGCAAGACTAAGTGGGGCAAATTTCAATTTAACTGTATTAATTCATCGAACCAAAGTTTAGTTTAGCTGTTTATTCATTAAAAATTAAATCATCTTAAATTTTTATATCATGAAAAAATTATTGCCTGTTTTACTCGTAGCCCTGTTTTTGGGGTTTAATTCTTATGCGCAGGATTACAATACTGGTATTGGTCTTCGGGGAGGTTGGGGAACCGGATTAACCATTAAGCATTTTTTAGGTGGAAATAAGGCTGTTGAAGGTATTTTTGACTCGCAATGGCGTGGTTTCCGCGTTACCGGCTTATACGAAGTACATAATCAAGCCTTTGGCGTTGACCGGTTAAACTGGTATTATGGGGTCGGTGCTCACATTGGTTTCTGGAATGGTGATCATTACCGCGATTACAACAATGATAGAAATTATACGGTAATCGGAGTCGATGGCATCCTGGGGTTGGAATACAATTTCAAAGAAATCCCTTTTAACATTGGAATCGACTGGAAACCTATGATCGACCTGGGAGGTTCATCCGGTTTTTATGGCGACGGTGGCGCTATTTCAATTCGATACATTTTCTAAACGGATAGATTTAATTTGTTGAAAGTGGTGCGGTAAATCTATCGTGCCACTTTCTTTTTCCAGAAATTAGAGGTAAACATCAACTTGAAAAAATGGATTTTCAGAAATGTTTAAAATTTCAGTCGTTTGTCGAATTCTGGGAATATTTACCAGATAACGAACGTATTATTGTAGATGTACTCAGGCAGATAATTCTTGAAAATCTGCCTTCAACCTGTAAAGAAAAACTGGCATACAATGTGCCGTACTACTACGGAAATAGGCGGATTTGCATGATTTGGCCGGGATCTGTTCCCTGGGGAGGATTTCGTGATGGAGTCTTTTTCGGGTTTTGTCAGGGATACAAATTAGCCGATCCAGACAACTACCTGGATCGTGGAACCAATAAACAAGTGTATTATAAGATTTTTCATTCAGTTGACGAAATTGATGAATTGGCAATTGTAATGCTCTTAAAAGAGTCAGTTGATGTTGATAAGGAATTTAAGCCCAGCAGAAAATAAAGAGTGAACCCCCATTTCGATACACACTCAATTTTCTGAATTAAAGTTCCCCATCAGTATCCTTGAAATCATCATTTACACTATTTTTCACCAAATGGACAACCCGTTGAGGAAACGGAATTTGAATGTTATTCGATTTAAATAGTTCAAAAATACGAACCCTGATTTCGCTCTTGATACTTTCGACACGAAATACTTTTTCGGACCAAAAGTGAACTGAAAAATTAAGCGATGAATCGCCAAAATCAGTAAATCGGATAAATGGTTCGGGCTCTTTTAAAACGCCCTCCTGAATAAAAACGGCTTCTTTTAGTAATTTCATTACCAAATGTATGTCCGACGAATAATCAACGCCAACATTGATCTCGAAACGTGAAGCAATATTGCTGTGCGTCCAGTTTATCAGTTGGTTTTTGGTCAGATCGGTATTGGGAACAATGATGTATTTATCGTCTCGCGTCAATACAGTTGTGGTCCGCAAATTAATTTCCTGCACCTGACAAACCAGCCCTCCAATATCAATTATGTCATTTACTTTCACGGTTGAATCGACCAAAAGTATAATTCCGGAAACAAAATCACTAAATAGGCTTTGAATTCCAAGTCCGAATCCTACCAATAAAGCAGCAGATCCGCCAAGCATTAGAGTTAGATCAAACCCTAAAATCTGAAACATAAAAAAGAATGTTACAACCAGAATGAAATATTTGATCAAACTGTAAATCGAATATTTTTTGGCGATCTCAATCCGGTGAGCCTTATAAATGGTTCTTTTTATCCCAATCAGTAGGAAAGAGACGATCAGAATCAGAAAGATTAGCTTAATGAGAATTGAAACTTTAAGGTTATAATCTCCAAGTTCTACGATTGAATAATTCAATAACTCTTTCATATCTATATATTTACTGAAAATCAGCGTGCCAATTTCGGCATGACGATCTGTCAAAAGGTTTTTAGCACAACATTAGTCATCCTTCTTCATGTCAACTTTAAATCCGGGTGCTTTATAGTCTTCTGGCAAATAATCTGAAGGAATAGTGGTTGTATTTCCATCGCGTGCCGAGCGATAATGAGGCGACATGATTTCGATACCTCTTTCGTTGCACAAATCCTGAATATTCTGATGCAGGATTGAGTAGATAAAGGCTTGTTTGTTCGCTTCACGGGTATAGGCGTTAATCTGATACGAGACGTAAAAATCGTCGAGACTGGTTTGTAACACGAAAGGTATTGGCTCCTGAAGTATATAATTCGTTTTCAGTGCTGCGTCAATTAAAACCTGATGCATATCCCGCCATGGCACATCGTATCCAATGGTAACGGTTGTGTGTATTATCAGTCCTTTTTCCGGAGCATCGCTGCTGTAATTAATCGTATGGCTATTCATTACAGTCGCATTCGGGATAGAAATAATTTCATTCTTAATTGTCCTGATTCGGGTTACCAACAACGACTTTTCAATAACATCGCCGGTTATGTCGCCAATTTTTACCCGATCGCCAATGCTAAATACTCGCATGTAGGTAAGCACCAATCCGGCAATAATGTTCGAAAGCGATCCGGCTGAACTAAAGGTGAAAAGAAAACCGAGAAAAACCGAAACTCCCTGAAAAATTGCAGAATTACTGCCCGGTAAATACGGAAAAATAACCACAACCATAAAGGCGAAAACCAAAACTTTAATTATCTGATAAGTCGGATTTGCCCAGTCGGGATAAAAACCAGTGATTTTCAAATCGCCCTTTTCGATCTCGGATCTCAAAAAATACAGACCTTTTAACGCATACCTGAATGCACCAATAATAACAAGTATGGTAATTAAATTGGGCAGATAGTCCCAAAGTCCTGAAACAATTTGTTTCACCGGATTAAGGATGTATCCGAACAATGTTTCAGCAAAATTTTTTGTCCACGGAAAAATCCCGAACAAAATTGGAAGTGCAATATAAATTACCAACAAAATAATGATCCATTTCAGGATGCTATTCAGCCTTAACACAACCTCAACCTGAGCTTTGGAATCGAACAATGTATAGTTCTGAATTTTTATCCCTTTTATCAGGAGTCCCTCTTGCTCTCCTATTTTTTTTGCAGTCCATTTAAATAATTTCCCAACATAAAATATAATTAATCCGATAATTAGCAGCACTAAAAGCGCAAGGGCGATTTCCTTTCCAAGCACCACCAAACTAATCTCCGATTTATATTTCAACAACGCAGAAACAATAACATTTCGGTACTGCTCTGCCAGTTCGTCCCTTGTAGAATTGTTCCAAAGCGCATCGCTCTCCGAAATACTCATAATAATCTTATCCTCAAGCACAATGTCGGTACTCACATCCGTTTCTTCCAAGCGGATTGAGTCAGGTTTGAACCCAAAATTGGAAGCCAATTCATTGATCCGTTTACTTATTGCATTTGCTCTTTCTTTGGCCGAGAAACTCCCGAACCTCCCATACATGAGCATTAGCGTATCGTTAAAAAATCCAATAACAGGAAATCCTTTTGCGGTGTGCCGGAGAGAATCTATTTGCGCTTTTTTTTGTGCCAGCCGGTTCTTTTCTTTCTCTTTTAGTGCCTGAAGCTGATTCTGAAGTTCAACTTTCTCGAACCGGTCGTTCGTTTTTAACAAGGTCAATCGCTCTTCCAGCTTGACTTTACTGATCGAGTCGGCAATTCGTTGCTGTTCGAATTGATTTAATTTTTTACTGAAGTTCTGAAGGATAACTGTATTTACTGAATCGTTATTCTTTACAAAAACCTCATTTTTAGCACTTAAATTCAGGCTGAATGCCAGAAAAACTACGCATAGAAAAAATGTAATGTAAAGCTTATTCATAGCGATTCCACTTTTAAAATTTAGTTCATGTCACGGCTGTCATTTCATAAATGCAAGAGATGGACAAATCGCGTATTATTTTCAGGATAAATCGATGATTTAAACGAATAAAATCAAGCCTATTGATATGGCAGCAAATCCTTCTCTGCCGCCCTCTCTTCTGTTTTCAACACTTCGGTTACCACATAAGTACTCATGCCACGCCATGGTAAGCTATGAAGGTATTCTTTATATCTGAGTTCAACAACTTTACCGCTGTTTCGTTCAAGAATAGCTGCAATACTATCGTTCGTGACGCTAAATTCGAACTCATTGCTTTGCACTGCGCCGGGAGTTGTTGATTTAAACCCGTCCTGAATTAACCGACCTTCGTAGGTTTTAAATACAAATCCTTTCTTGACAAAGAAGTTGAGGTTCCCAGCTTTTACACCTTCGCCAAACACAAAATAATATCGCCACCAAATGAATACAGCAAGAACAACTAAAATAACCAGCAAGCTT
Organism: Prolixibacteraceae bacterium; assembly: GCA_028683385.1. Taxonomy (GTDB): domain Bacteria; phylum Bacteroidota; class Bacteroidia; order Bacteroidales; family Prolixibacteraceae; genus Aquipluma. The sequence goes on from JAQUIJ010000001.1 coordinate 589,689, forward strand.
AATTTCAGGAATTTTCTCATGACAATAAATGTTTGGATTAGTATTTCGCTTTTTTTGTTGAAAGAACTGAATTTAAAACTATCCCAAGATACACAAAAACACCGTGTTCCTGTCCTGATTATTTCAAAGGAGCGGATGTATTGCTATTTTTAAAATCCTTCAGGACGATAGTGGTTATTGCATTATAATCGTTGTTGTAATGATGATTGCCCGGAAGTGTTTCAATCCTGATTCCATTGGTTGAAAAGGTTTTTTGTAAATCTTCGTCCTCATCAGCCCCGAAAATACAAACAGGATTCATCGCTTTAATTTGCTTCATTTCTTTAACCACATCATATTTATCCTTGGTTCTCATATGCAACATATCAGTGAGGTGAATTTCAAAATCGCCAGTCAAATCAGGAGAAAAACAATATACGCCTTTCAAGGTTTCTTTTACCGGATCGCTGAAATTACTGGCAATAAAAGGGGCAACACAAGCACCAAACGAGTATCCCAGCAAAACAAAAGATTTTTTGTTCCAGAGCTTCATGTAATGCAGAATTGCAGGTGCTATTTCATTAGCAACCTGTCCGGGCTGCTTTTCGTTCCAGAAGTACTTTTGAGCATCCAGCCCAACCACGGGAATTCCCTTTTCAGCAAACTTTTCGCATACCGATTGGTCAAAACTCGTCCAACCGCCATCGCCCGAGATAAAAATTGCCAATGGCAGGTCATTTTTTTCAGCCGATGGTATAATTGCTAAAGGCAAATCACTTTTAAACAACGAATCGCGCTGAGCTTGCAGTAAAACATTTTCATTCGATTTTTTCTCCATGTACTCAGGTTCATTCAACACCTTTTTGTAAGCTGAAACAAATTGTGGTAACCAATTCCGGGTAACCGCGAATCCATGCCCCACATTAGGCAAACTGACTATTTCAGCCATTGGCATACTATCGATATATTTCTTGGTTTCAAAATAATTACAAATCTGATCGATGGTACCATTCATTGCAATAAACGGAGCAGTGAGATTCATGCATGGGTCAAGAATATACGTACTACCTTCTTTAACGGTATGATAATTCAATCCGGAACCCTTACATAGCGGCTTGTCTATTTCAATGTCGGGACAAAAGCCCAGCGAAATGGCACCTTTAAAAGTATTGGCTGGAGCCTGAGCCAAAGCGCCATAAGCCAAAGTCGCACCCGAGGAATAACCAACCAAAATCGGCTTCAGGTATTTATTAAATCTATATTTTTTCTGAATGGTAAGACTTACTTCTTCCAAATCGGCGGCCGGATAATAGCATTTTGATTTTGATGATTTGATATTTTTCAAGTAAGTCTTTATGTTAATTCCCGCAACCATTGCGCCCTGTACTACAATGTTGTTGGTCATGTCCACAACTCCCATATTCCAGCCCCCATCTCCGGAAATAAAAATCACAAACGATGCCGGAACACCTGTTGGATGATAAATCGCAACCTTTCCGAAAGCAGCAAACGATAAGGTGTCAACAGAGTTTGCTGCAGAATATTTACCTAAAAAGAAAAGTACTGCGACAATCAGAAAAGCATGTTTCATGTTGCTACGGTTTTATCACATTGGTCAAAACTGTTGGTACCTGAAGTAATTCATAATCGTGCTGATAAATCAGATATTTATTGTGCCACACCGGGTCGAATTTTTCTTTGTATTCGCGCAATCCTTTGTAATGCGAGAACGATCTGATTTTTTCGTAGGCGAACTTCATCGATTTCTCCGGAAATGTATGCGGATCGTCGAGTCCGCTCATGGGCGCAAAACCTAAATTCACATAGGTTACCTGCTGCGATTTCAGGTATTTAAAAAATTCTACTAAAATGAAATCCATTACTCCGTTGGGCGCATCTTTGGTTTTCCGTATCAAATCGTAGGTCGCTTCATCTTTTGCGTAGTCGGGAATAATGTTCAGGAAAGCAACAATTTTTTCCTCCGGACTTTCAACTGTAATGATGGTTTGCTGTTTCAGTTCATCCCAATCGAACATGCCCTGCGAAAAGATAATTTCTGTCCGCTCCATATCATTCAACCACTCATCGCTTACCGATTTAATTTTCTGAAGAATGCCATCTTTCACCGGAGCTTCATGAATGGTGGCTTTAAAACCACGGTCGATCACTTTATTGATAGCATTGCGCATTGGCTTTTTAGCGCCACCTTCAAGCTTAAATGTGGTTAGATCAACAATTCCTTCCTGCCCCAAAAACAGATTTTTTTTGCGCAGTTGCTTATAAATTTCCAGACTTTCTTCCGGAACCCGGTAATAGATGCTTTTCATTCCGCTTTCGTAGCAATACCTATCGAATTCAAAGATACAAGTCTTCATCTCCTCCCTGTTTTCAGCAACCGGATCCTCCAGCACCACAGCAAAATTTCCGGAAATACGATACGAAACAAATGCCTTATTGCTTTCAGAAAAGAAAATCAGTTTATCAGCCGAAGTCTTAAAATAATCGAGCGCCGAATTTCCGTGTTCTTTTAAAAGACGATTAGCCATTTCCCGTTCTTCTTCAGAAATATTTTCATGAGGGACGTATGTTCTGACAAACGTATAAATTAGAAAGGCGATGGAAAAGAAGCCGCTGATATTGATTGAAAGTAAGAATTTGCTTGCAAAAGCACTAGTTGGGACAAGGGTTTCGCTGCTAATCAGAAAATAATTCTCGATCGTATAACCAATTGATTGCCAAACACTGAAATCAATATTAAAATGCTTTTTGTTGAGAAAGTAAAAACCAACAATTCCGTAAATCAGTGTTGCTATAGCGGTCAGAATCGATGTTTGCAGACCTACATTTCGCATCTTCGGATTTGTTTTGACGTAGTATTCGTTCCGGGTTCCAAGTAAAATGACAATAGCCAGAAAAGCGATGATGGCTTCTTCAAAATCAATGGCTTTAGTCAGGTGCCCAACCAACGAGACCAAACTTAAAAACATAGCAAACCACCAGGCTGTTCGTAATCCTTTCAGTAAAAACGCTGCAGTAACCAATAACAAGAAACCGGCAGTTAACACAAGGTAATTTGATGCATGAATGGCTTGGGCCGGCAAAAACGCTTTCACAATATCCAACCTTTCGGAAATGGCCGGTGTAAGTACCGAAATGATGTTGATGATTCCCAGAACTAAAAGAAAAAATGCCGGAAAAACGCGCATCAAAAGTTTATTTACTTTCGATAAAAATGCCAGAACACCTACCAGCAAAGGCGACCAGAACTCGAAGAAACGGTAAAGGAACGTAATGGCAATTGCATCAACATTTCCGAAACCAAAACGCAAAAGGACGTACGTCATTGAAACTTCGATGGCTCCAAGTCCGCGCAAAAATGGTGAAACAATCAGGAAAATAACTGAAATAATGTAACCCAGTACTGCTGCAAGCAACGAGGGAGTAAAATTGAGCGCCAGCATAGCCACATAAAGATGGGCAATTCCAATGAACTCAATAACTACCGAAGTCAATACGGTGTAGATGAACGCTTTTTTATCGATCCGGTTATTCTGTAAATCGTTCATAAAAACCTCGGTTGTTGGCACAAATCTGACTAGCAGATTGTATAAAACGCCCTTTTTAAGGATTGAACGATAGGCAAAAAACAACGCCAGTTTCAGAAGGATAATCGCCGCTAAAGCATACCACTCTCCCGAGCCAATTGTGCCCTCAACAACAGCATATAAAAATGCAGGTATTGCAACTATGACCACCGACAGAATTCCGATAAAGCCATAAATTGAAGAAGCAAAATGAATCTGCGTATTTTTTATTCCCTTTTTCTCGATAGCGCCGGTGAAAAAAGCAAGCGACGAAACACCCCCGGCAGGCAAAAAGACACTGATCAAATTTCGTTTGATAAATAACATGGTCGAATCTAAAAGCGACACTTTATGACGGGTTGCTGCAAAGGCAAACACATACATTAATCCCTGAAGCAAAATATAAACGACTGTTAAAGAAACACCTACAAAAACCCATTCCCAATTAGCCGAATGAAGCACATCTTTCACCTGAAACAATTCGGAGCGCTCGTGCTGAATAAACCAAATTCCGATTGCAACGAAAAACAAGGTAAAAATGAATTGAAGTATAATCTTCTTGTTCTCGCGTAAAAACGGATTAGCATGTTCTTTTAAAAGGGTGGATAAATATCTGAGTGATAATTCTCTTTTCATATAGGGGGATAATAATTTTAAAAATTATTACTTGTTTTGATGTTTATCAAAATTAATAAAAATTGTCCTTTATTCGTGTTAACCCGAAGTTAATAGCAGTAAGAACCAAAAGTCAAAAAAAACAAAACCCCCTTCCGGCGAACCGAAAGAGGGTTTTAAAATATATTTATTTGAAGGATATGCGCGATCGATTACATCATTCCGCCCATGCCGCCACCCATTCCACCACCCATTGGTGGCATAGCTGGTTTGTCTTCTTTTTCTTCAACCAATACACATTCGGTAGTCAGGAACATACCCGCAATTGAAGCTGCATTTTCCAACGCGATGCGGGTTACTTTAGCAGGATCGATTACACCAGCTTCGTAGAGGTTTTCGTAAACATCAGTACGGGCATTGTATCCAAAATCAGCTTTTCCTTCGCTAACTTTCTGTACAACAACAGCGCCTTCTTTACCAGCATTGAAAACAATCTGGCGTAAAGGTTCCTGAATAGCACGTTTCACGATTTCGATACCAGTGGTTTCGTCTTCATTTTCGCCAGTTAAACCTTCCAGAACAGCGATGCTACGGATGTAAGCAACACCACCACCAGGAACGATTCCTTCTTCAACAGCAGCACGGGTTGCATGCAAAGCATCGTCAACACGGTCTTTTTTCTCTTTCATTTCAACTTCCGAAGCAGCGCCGATATAAAGTACAGCAACACCACCAGCTAGTTTAGCCAAACGTTCCTGAAGTTTTTCTTTATCGTAATCAGATGTAGTTGTTTCGATCTGTTTTTTGATTTGTCCAACTCTGTTTTTGATTGCTTCTTCAGAACCTGCGCCTGCAACAACAGTAGTTTTTTCTTTGTCGATGGTGATTTTGTCAGCTTTTCCAAGCATTTCCAAAGTGGTATCTTCCAGTTTCATTCCTTTTTCTTCGGTAATTACCACACCACCAGTCAATACTGCAAGGTCCTCCAACATTTCTTTTCTGCGATCGCCAAATCCTGGAGCTTTTACAGCACAAACTTTAATTGTACCCTGAAGTTTATTTACAACAAGAGCAGAAAGAGCTGTTCCATCAACATCTTCAGCAATAATCATCAGCGGACGACCAGCTTTAGCTGTCTGTTCCAAAACTGGCAGAACATCCTGAATAGAACTGATTTTTTTGTCGTGAATCAGAATATATGGGTGATCTAAATCAGCAGCCATTTTTTCTGAATCAGTAATGAAATATGGAGAAATGTAACCACGATCGAACTGCATACCTTCAACCAAATCAACATAAGTTTCGGTTCCTTTGGCAGCTTCAACTGTGATAACACCTTCTTTATTTACTTTTTTCATTGCTTCAGCAATCAACGAACCAATAGCGCTGTCGTTGTTGGCAGCAATTTTGGCCACTTGTTCAATTTTGCTGAAATCGTCGCCAACGTTTTGAGACTGAGCTTTGATGCTTTCAACCACTTTCAGAACAGCTTTGTCGATACCACGTTTCAAATCCATTGGATTTGCGCCGGCAGCAACGTTTTTCAAACCTACTGAAATCAATGATTGTGCAAGAACTGTGGCAGTTGTAGTTCCGTCACCTGCATCGTCACCAGTTTTGCTGGCCACTTCTTTTACCATCTGAGCACCGATGTTTTCGTATGCGTTAGAAAGTTCAATTTCTTTAGCAACAGATACACCGTCTTTGGTGATCTGTGGTGCGCCAAATTTCTTTTCGATAACCACGTTGCGGCCTTTTGGTCCGAGGGTTACTTTTACTGCATCAGCCAATTTGTCAACGCCTTTTTTCAGAAGGTCGCGGGCTTCGATATTGAATTTAATTTCTTTTGCCATTTTTAAATACTTTTTAAATCGTTGTCAATCAATTATTCTGCAATAAATAACACGTCAGTTTGCGACATCAGCAAATAGTCAGCGCCATCGATGTTCAATTCGGTACCAGAATATTTTCCGTAGAATACCAAATCGCCAACACTAATTTCCATTGGCTCATCTTTTTTAGGAGCACCAACCAAAACTACTTTACCAACTTGTGGTTTTTCTTTTGCTGAATCAGGAATAATGATTCCGCTAGCTGTTTTCTTTTCTGCTTCCTTGGGCTGAACCAAAATTTTACCAGCCAGGATTTTTCCTTTTAAATCTGCCATTTTCGAATTATTTTAATTGGTTATAAATTTTATTTTTTGATACCCGAACCATTCAGATATTGTGCCAAATCGATTCGTGCCGAAATTCATCTCCTGAATGGGACATTTTTGCACCTGACAATGAACCCAAACCGTGATAAAATCTATAACAGCCTGAATTTAAACCGGTTTTACCTTTAAACACGACTGTCATCTGCCGTGTCAGACTGTCAGTAAGCCTCCCCATTAACTATGACCTTTTTAGGACTAAAGCCCATCTCTTTTGTGCCTCATGTCCGTTGGCTGAAGCCAACGGCAAAGGATATGCCTGCGAATGAGCAATCTAGCCGATAAAAGCGATATTCTTTGCCGTCTGCTTGAGCTGACGGACATAAAAATCTCATTTCCCAGGGGGCTTTAGCCCAATCGTCTCTCTTGGGTTGACCTTCCCTTCGGGGAGATTTAGAGGGGCTTCCCTTAATAAACTTCCACGTTTGAAATGACCGGACAGGCTTTTGAATCAGAAATTACAATCCGAATATTTTGTGCTTCAGTTGGAAAAATACGCAAGATCCGTTTGTAGCCGATGGTTGTACCTTTGGCCACCGACACCCATTTACCATCTCTTGCAATCTCAACTGAAAAGTTTTTAACGCGTTGCCCCAGCTTAATGTATTCCTGAAGAACCACAAAACTTATTAATCTGGGTGCGCCCAGATCGATTACCAAACTACCAGTTTTTTCGTCATCGTTGGTTGCCCAATACGTTTCTTTATCTCCGTCGGTAACCATCGAGGCATTGTAATCGACCGAATTTCCACGAAAACTTGACGCTGTAGCGAGCTTGTTTAATGCCAGGTTGGTTTTAAAATATCCGTCGATTAATTTTTTCCAGCCTTGAAGAGCTGCCACATCAATCTCGTTGATCAATCCACGACGATCCGGAGGAATATTCAGGATTAAGTTAGCGCCACGACCTACTGAGCTCAGGTAAATATCGAACAACTGTTGCGGGGTTTTAACCAGCGAATCTTCTTTGGCATGGTAAAACCATCCCGGGCGAATCGAAACATCCACTTCTGCCGGAATCCAGCTCGTGCCATTTTCACTTCCCGTATTTAAGATATCCTCAATCCCGCCTTTCCCGGCATAAAGTGTGTCAGGTGTAATGGTGTTCCAATTGGTTTCCTGAACCGATCCTCGTTCGTTTCCGCACCAGCGAATATCCGGACCAGCATCGCTAAAGAAAATTACATTGGGTTCCATCTCACGCACCATTTTTAATGTGGTTGGCCAATCGTAATAGGTCTTTCCGTCAATTTTTCGTTTTTCGTTAGCGCCACCGTAAAATCCGTCGCCACCGTTGGCACCATCGAACCACATTTCGAAAACAGGTTTGTGAGCATCAAAAAGCTCTTTTAATTGGTTGCGGTAATATTCAACATACGAAGGAGAACCGTAGTCAGCACGATTTCGATCCCATGGCGATAGGTAAACTCCGAATTTCAAGCCATCAACACGACAGGCTTTCTCAACTTCGTCAACCACGTCGCCTTTACCATTTTTGTATGGACTATTTTTGACCGAGTGCTCAGTGTATTTACTGGGCCACAAACAAAAGCCATCGTGGTGCTTGCAAGTCAGAACCAACCCTTTTAATCCGGCGGCCTTAATGGTTTTAGTCCATTGTGTCACATCCATGGCAGTCGGATTAAAAACCGATTCTTTCTCGTCACCATATCCCCATTCTTTATCGGTGAAGGTGTTGGTGGTAAAATGCACAAAAGCATATTGTTCCATCTCGTGCCACGCCAATTGGCGATCGGTAGGTACAGGTAATACAGGAGCTGGTGGAGGAACTGACTTCTTACAGCCAGTGAAAATGAACAAATTACACAGCAAAATCAGACTTAATAATCGAAACGCTAGATTCATAATAGGTTAGTTTTTGATGTTAGGAGTTCAGGTAAAATAAAAAAGTCTTCAATGGTTTTTCATTGAAGACTTTCATTTATAGCATGTTCAGAATTAATTCTGAATGAATTTCCTTATTTCTTAGCGTCAGGGGCTGGTGTAGTCGCTGGGGCTGGAGTAGATGCGTCAGGAGTTGCTTTTGTATCAGCTGGAGCCGGAAAATTTGGCACCTGATTAGGGTCAACGGCATTTTCAATCTGATCTTTAATTGCTGATTCTGCTCCCTTTCTGGCATCTCTTGGAATAAAGGCAGTACCTCCAATGGATAAAACCAATAAAGCTCCGGCTAACACCCAGGTTGCTTTTTCCAGAAAATCGGTTGTTTTGCGAACTCCCATGATTTGATTGGAAGATTGAAAGTTACTTGCCAAACCACCACCTTTTGAGTTCTGAACCAACACGATAAGAATCAGTAAAATACAAACGATGAATAATAAAACTGTGATCAGTGTGTACATATTAATGGAATTAATTGTTCATTAAAGTTTTGATTTTTTCGATCTGAGCGGCAAAGTAAGTACTTTTTTCCGGATATTTCAAACTTAATTTCTCAAATATCTGGATTGCTTTTTTGTAGTATCCTTGCTGCGCATAAATAGTTGCCAGAGTTTCGGTTACAAAATCATCATTTTCCAACTCCTTTTGCTTCTGACTATTCATTGGCGATTCTGATTCCTGCACTTTTACCTGTGGCATTTTAGGCTGAGCTTCCAGAAATTTTTCAATCAATGTTTGTTTTTTATCTGGTTTATTCTGAATCGACCGGGCTGTTTCGCCCATAGTTTCATCTGTTGTTTCAAGTTTGTACTCGGTTGGGAAAATGAGATTGAGAACATCAGAATCTTCCGGGGGTACTGACTGATCCAATTCAGATTGTTCAGGTATCGGTTCACCCGCTTTTTGATTCAGGAACAAATACAAATTCCGACGATCATGAATTCGGATAGCACCATTAATCAATTCCTGTTCGAACGACGAATCCTTCAGGATTTTTAGATTTTTCAGGTATAAGATCCAACCAGATTCAAACGCAGGATACTGCTCAGTCAGCTCTTTCAAAAGCGGAAGAGTTTCCTGATTCATCCGGTCAGGATGCTGCATGAATTGATAGATCTGATCGGCTGTCATAGGTTACCAGTTTGCTACTGAAGCATTAAAAATATCATCGGCCAGTTTTTTGATGATTTCGGTAACAAGAGCATCTTCTGCATCGCTAAGCGACCGGTTACTATCAAAATCCTCATATTCAGTGAATGTCTTTTCCCAATCCTGTTCATGATCTTTGTTGTTGGTGTATTTCACCTTGATACTAATCGTGAGCCTGTTTTGGGCAGCAAGGTCACCCTGAGAAATATTCATTGGTTTCACATCGTATTCCGTAATCTGACCTGAAAATTCAAGATCACCGTTCTCCTTGATCTGGTTAAGCGAAGTTTGCTTAATCAGCTTGTTCTCCAATCCATCCGGACCTTGCGTCAAAAGTTGGCTCAGGTTGGGATTAACCAATTTCGCACGGTTTGGGAAATAATAAACCGAGAACGTTTTTACATTGGGGGCAATAGACGCCCCAGTAAAAGAGTATGTAACTTTGCACGCCGTAAAAACTACCGAACAGAGAAGTACAGAAAGCAATATGAATATAGTCGTTCGTTTCATAATTAATCGATGTCGTATTCTTTAATTTTCCGATAAAGCGTTCGCTCCGAAATACCAAGTTCGCGAGCTGCATATTTTCGTTTTCCTTTGTGTTTTTCAAGCGCCTTCTGAATCATCTCAACTTCCTTATCTTCGAGCGACAATGATTCTTCAACAAATTCTTCAGTATCAAAAATATTTTCGTGTGCTACAGGCTTGACATTTGCCCTTGCGGTAACGGGTTGATCCGGAACATAATTGCCATTTTCTGTTTGGTAGAGTTTACGAATCAACTGAGCATTATCGTCGCGGACATCGGCGATGTTGGTTTCATTCTGAATAATATCATGAACCAGCTTTTTCAAGTCGTTCATATCCTTTTTCATATCGAACAAAATCTGGTACAGAATTTCGCGTTCCGATGAAAACGTTTTTTCATCAACATTATGGTACAAAGCCGGAAGCTTATTCTCGTTGCTTACCGGGATGTAGCGCATTAAAGTTTTTCCGTCGATGATACGTTCTTTTTCTATGATCGAAATTTGCTCGGTAATATTTTTCAATTGGCGCACATTGCCTGGCCAGCCGTAACTAAGCAACACTCCCACGGCTTCATTATCCAGACGGATTGCTGGCATGCGGTATTTATCGGCAAAATCGGAGGCAAACTTCCGGAAAAGCAAGTGAATATCTTCAGGTCGGTCGCGCAGAGGCAAAACCCTGATTGGAACTGTATTCAAGCGGTAATATAAATCTTCACGAAATCTTCCCTTTTCGATAGCATCCAAAATATTCACGTTGGTGGCTCCAACAACCCTGACATTGGTTTTCATTACTTTCGACGAACCCACTTTCATAAATTCTCCCGCTTCAAGCACGCGAAGCAAGCGAACCTGAGTAGAAAGAGGCAATTCACCTATTTCGTCGAGAAAAATGGTTCCGCCATCGGCTTCTTCAAAGTATCCTTTCCGGTCCGCCATTGCACCTGTAAACGAACCCTTTTCATGTCCAAAAAGTTCCGAGTCGATGGTTCCTTCAGGAATAGCGCCGCAGTTTACTGCAATGTACTTTCCATGCTTCCGTGTCGAAAACTGATGAATAATCTGCGGGAAAGATTCTTTCCCGGTACCGCTTTCACCCGTTATCAAAACCGAAAGGTCGGTTGGTGCAACCTGAACCGCAATCTCAATCACATGCAGCAAAGCAGGCGAACTACCAATAATTCCGAATCGTTGTTTTATTTCCTGAATATCCATTATGAGGACAATATGTTTAACTTTGCAAAATTACTATTTTAACGTTTAAATGCCGTTCAAAATTAAATTAACTTTGATTTCAAAGCCTTAAGCTATGGATGTTTTAACATGTTTTAGCTTTTTAACTTGAATTCATCAAATGTAATCGTTAAATGGACTTTATAGGAATTATTCCCGCCCGTTTTCAATCAACCCGTTTCCCCGGGAAGCCGCTGGCAAATTTGGGAGGTAAACCCATCATTCAATGGGTGTACGAAAATGCAAAAGCAGCATTGGAAAATGTTTATGTAGCAACCGATGATGAACGAATTTATCAGGCTGTTGAAGCATTCGGAGGAAAAGCAGTTTATACGTCGCCGAATCACCAAAGCGGAACCGACCGCTGCGCCGAAGCGGCTCAAAAAATAACAGAGTCGCTAAAATTTGATGTGGTGATCAACATTCAGGGCGACGAACCATTTATCCGACCTGAACAAATTGAAGGACTTAAGGCTTGCTTCGATTCACCTTTGGCTGAAATTGCAACATTAATAAAACCCATTTCCAACGCTGCCGAAATAACCAACATCAATCGGCCCAAAGTGGTGATTAACAAGAACAAGGAAGCCATGTATTTTAGCCGTTCGCCCATCCCTTTTGTGCGCGACAGCAAACCTGAGGAATGGATCAACAGAAATACTTTCTTCAGCCACATTGGCATGTATGCTTATCGGTTCGACATCCTGCTTGAGTTGACCCAATTGCCGCTTGGCATTCTCGAAAAGGCCGAATCGCTTGAACAATTGCGCTGGCTCGAAAATGGGTACAGGATCAAAACGGCACAAACTTCGTTCGAAAATATAGGCATCGATACTCCTGAAGATCTGGAGGAAGCTCGTAAATTTTTGATGTCATAAAGTTTTCCGGAAAAATAAGATTGAATCTCGAATGCTGAAATAAGCGCGGCCATTCCACATTCAAGACTCCAATATCCTGATTACGGATTGTATTTCTTCAGGGAATCGGGTACGAGTTTATTATTTTTACAAGCGTAATTGTTTTTCCTGAGGAAGTTATCCAGCTCATCTTTCATCTGCTTTTGGTTGTTGCTGTTTCCCAGTGGTTCAAGGTTCAAATCAGGCGCAATCCGATAAACAGTTTGGTTCGATAGGAATTGATCTGTACTCATCATATCCAGAATTTCATTCTTATTCCGCATCAACGGATAAGTCTGCAAACTTCGGAAGTAAACCGAGTTATCCAGACCATGGCCAATCCATGCGGCGACCGTTGGGCGTTTGATGTATTTCGCAGCATTGAGCATCGCGATTAATGATGGTGCAATGTCGAAATGTGTGACGACAGACGAAAAATTTTCGGCCTTTTTCAGCATCGGAGAATAAATTACCAACGGCACGTGGAAGCGGTCGATTTGAGTGCTGATCGGTATTTCAGGCATGCGGTGATCGCCTGTAATAATGAAAATCGTATTCTGAAACGAGCTTAATTTGCTGTATTCTTTCATGAAAGACCGGAACGAGTCATCGAAGTAGAGAATGGATGCGAACTGAGCATCGTATTGATGATCAAATGCTTTTGTTTTATCTGTCAGCTCCAGTGAATTCAGGCGATCGTTAAATTTCTGGTTGTAATAGTCCTGATTCGTCACAACAAAGGGAGAGTGCATGGCGAGAGTCAACATAACATCAAGTCTTTTTGCATCGGGATTTGAGGTGACATACTCAATATTTCTACGGAAAATTTCACGATCGCCAAATCCCCATGAAAACCCACTGCTCCCTGAAGGGAGTTTTGTGTAATCGGCGCCAAATTTACGGCTGTCGATAATCTGATCGGTTCCTTGCCGACGAAGAAAAGATTCCATGTTATCGAATTCAGCTTCACCTCCATAAGTAAATGAACTTGTATAACCGGCTTGTTTTTTTAACAGACTGATCAAACTGAGATGATCAGGCATATTTTCGCCTAACTCGGTAAACCCGTGATCACCAAAAGGTAGCGAAGCAAGAGTTGCTGGCAATACCTGAAAAGTCCGCCCGGAGGTGCTTAGGCAATTCTCCCAATACAAACTTTTTTGCATCAACGAATCGAGAAAAGGAGTAAAACTTCCCAAATAAGCATTTTCGCCACTGTAGGCGCGCCCAAGACTCTCAACAATTACAAGCACAATATTTGGAGGTGTTTCCCCCAGATTAAAATACTTTCCGAGGACATCCGGAGTAGTTTCCTGGTGCAGAAATGGATAATCCGGATTGATATAGGTAAATGGATTTCCTTCAGAAGAAGAAGTAACCGGTGTAAACGTGAATGTTTTATTGTTTAATGATCCCTGATTAAGGTAATGACCAAGCATACTTTCGAAGAAAAAGTTGAGTTTATTGGAAGCAACAAACATGCTGAATTCATCGTCGTATTTGGACGAATCGGTCTCAAGTTGTTTGAGTGGAAGCAGAGAAATGATCATTACAGCAGCTAATAAACCAATAAACCATGGTTTTAATCTGAAATAAACATGATTGCGAAAAACCTGAATCATAATTGTCAGGAAAAGGACAATCAGAATAAACGGTAAAAGATTCATTCCACCTGAAGCAGCAACAGTATGTTGTATTTCCTGAAGTGAGTAACCTAATAAGTCGGCGCCAAGTGGCACTCGGGCTGTCGCGAAATACTGCATTAAAAGCATGTCGCCAAGAATCAACAAGATGCTAATGGTAATAAAGAAGATTCGGGCTGCTTTCTGACTGAAATAGGCCAACAGCAGGAAGGGAAGCATTAAAATTGCAGAAACACGCAAATATAAAATAAGATCGAATTTTAACCCTGAAATCAGACTCAGGTAACTGCCCTCCGGATAATTAGAGAAATTAGAAGTAATTACGAATTCGTAAAAACGAACAATCAGAATCATAGATGCCAAAATAAAACTCAGGCTAAGAAATCGTCTTAATGAACGAACGATAAGCTGTATTGATTCTCTGTAATTCATCCTAAAAATGTGTTAAAATAATCGAGCTATGCTGATATCGAAAGAGTAATACCCTGAATAGCTTCCCTGGATTAATTCTTCATTTCCCCAGGTAGCGCCTCCATTCAGAATCCAGATACGACTAATGATATGGTTATATTCCATTCGAATCGAACGCGTTTTTAAGGTTAATCTGGATTTCGAATTGATATCCACCAAATTTTGATTGTCATCGGGAGAAACGCCATAGCCAAGGCGTAATCCAATATAATTCTCCGGATCTGAAAAGTAGCGCCTGGCTTGCAATTGTCCTGAAACGGAAGTTCCATCAGAACCCGGAGTTACATACGAGCGTAAAGAAATCCAATAATTACTTACGTATTTACCGAGCGTAACGGTAAAGATTGATACATTAGAACTGCTAAAATACAGTTGCCTCATGCCGATTGATCCTTCGAATGATTTTGGAAAATTATGATACAATTCAACTCCAAACCGATTTTCAGGGAAAACCGAACTTTTAGAAAATCCATAATTCAGATACAGGTAATTGTTCTCACTGATTTTGGGGTAGGCATCCAGTTCGTATTGGAAACCAGTGTCACCAAACCTTTGAGCCATATTCACCCGGGCAATAACGGAACCTAATTTGGTTTTACGACCATATGAGAACGCCGTCAACTGCCAGGGGTCTCGATTAAAATCCTTATCGAAGAAGTCCAGAGTATACGAAATTTTCAATTTGTTTTTCATTACATCAGGTCGGTATTCCTGTAATTTTTTCAACACTTCAGCCTGCCCCGGGTACTTCTGAATAAAATCCTCCAGCGTGGCAACGGCTTCTTTATATTTTTCATTGCTATGAAGTATCCTGGCCTTTTTTAGCAAAAAGTCTTCTGAATATGGAGCCTTTTTTAAGGCCAAATCACAGTATTCAATTGCCTTATCATAATTCTCAGACCAATACTCCACATCCACAAAAGCATCCAACGCGTCCATATTGTTGGGGTTGCGACTAAGCACTTCGTTCAGCACAATCCTGGTCGAATCGTATTTCCCATCCCAGGCGTAGGTTCGTCCAAGAAGCAAAGCCACATCCGAATCAAATCCCTTTGCCAAAATTGCTCGGCAAAGCTGGCGAGCCTTAGCCCTGTTTCCGTTAAAAGCCAAATTTCTTGCTTCGTCATACGACTGAGCCGAAACATTGAGAAATAAACCATTCAATACCAAAATAACCAATACTAAAAATGGCTTTACTGAAGTTTTTTGCTTTATATTAGTTCTTAATCGGATCATATCATTATTTTTTCTGAATGCCTTTCTTTATTTCTTATCGTCAAATCCAACACGTGTCATATTTCCCCAAGTTTTCTTCTTCCGGATAAAGAAATCGAAATTTCCACGCAAAGCCCAGTAAACAACCAATGGATGAAAGATAATTGGTTCAATCCATGCCGTAAGCAGAAGTTTAATAATCATGCGCTTTTTCTTATACCTATTGTATGCCAGAAGATCGTATAAAATTGCATAGGTCGAAAAAGTTATGGAAAAAATATAAACAAAGAACAGCATGACATAAAAAAATGGCCAGTTCGGATTGCCCAGAAAAGCAATAACCAAGAAATAAATAATTCCCAGCAATTCAACTATCGGAGCCAACCACTCAAAAAATACCCAAAAAGGATGAGAAACCATTCCCATAAATCCGTATTTCCTATTGAGGAAAATATTCCAATGAATGAAAAGAGTGTCGATCGTTCCGCGGGTCCAACGATTTCTCTGGCTTCCCAAAACTTTTAAAGTAACCGGAACTTCTGTCCAACACAATGGATCTGGAACATACGCGACTTTGTATTTGATATGTTGCTGCGACATGTATTTCCTCATCCTCACCACCAATTCCATGTCTTCGCCAACCGTTTTAGTGTAATAGCCACCACAACCAATTGCAACTTCTTTATCGAAAAGTCCAAGTGCCCCCGAGATTAGCAGAAGTCCATCTAACCGGCTCCATGCCAACCTTCCCATCAGGAACGCCCGTGTATATTCAATAACCTGGAAGCGCGCCCACAAATTACTGGGGACATCAATTTCAATGAGCTGTCCGTCAACAATCTTGCATGAATTGGCAATTCCAATAACGCCTCCGGTTGCAATTACCCTACGGTAAGGTTCTTCCAGAAATGGTTTAATCATTTTCTGAAGTGCATATGGATCAATTATCGAATCAACGTCAATCGATATAAAATAGTCGCCTTTCGCAATATTGATTCCAGAATTGAGAGCATCAGCTTTTCCACCATTAAATTTATCAACAATAGTAAGGTTATTGAATGCTCTTTTCTTTGATTTGTAGATACCACGAATTTCCTGACAAGGTATTTTGTAGTCAAATACATAAGTGACTTTCTCGAGATCAAAAGCTTCAATAACTTTTTCAAGGGTATTGTCTTTACTACCATCATTTACGACCACGATTTCAAAATTTGGATAGTAAAGTGCCAACAGGGCTTTAATATTTTCAACAATGGTAAGCGATTCGTTATATGCCGGAGCTATAACTGTAATCATTGGCGCAAAAGGCGACGAAATGATAGCGTCGTAATTTGTTTTAAGCGCCGCGAAATGATTCCGAATCAGTTCTCTGGCAGAAACTATGGCAAGCCATAAATACAAACTAAATATGCAGATTGCATAGATCAAAAAGAAATTCTCGAATATACCTGATATGAATTCTTTATACATTTGATTCAGTTTCTGGGATCAGTTACATGGGCCAGGAATAGGTCAATTTCTAATTCACTGTTCTGGTTTAAAATTTCCAACCTTTTCTGCCCTTCACTATTCATATAATATAACGAACGGCATGCTTCAGTTTTTAACGAGGTGGATTCTGATTGAATAATAGACTCCAGGAAATCAAAATCTTCCTCATCTCCAATATTTTTTAATGCTTTTATAATTTCTAGCTTATTGTTTCTGGTTTCCGATTGATACATATTCTTTATCATCTGCTTTCCGTCATAAAGACGTAAATCATTCACTGCACGAATCGAAAGAAATCTGGTCATTTCTAAAGGACTATCAAGTAACTTATAAATTGCTGAGGCATTTTCAAGTTGCTGAAAAAATGTAATCATACGCAAACTAAAATTTCGTATCGTAGGAATTTCAGAATCGAGGTAGTCGACAAATGCAGGAACAGGAACCTGATGAAGCCTGAAGGTAAAAAAGGATGATAGTTGTGTCCAGCGGGGAAATGGACTTGTTAACGTCTTCAAAAAATCGAAAGGGTTTTCAGGATAAAGCCTGACGTATGCAACTTGAGCTTCTGTTCGAACCAGAAAATGTGAATCGTTGAGATAATTTGGTATAATTTCTTTGGCATTTTCAGGATCGAGGTTGGTCAATGCCTTCAGTCCTTCAATCCTTTTATGGTAGAATATTGATTTTGTAAGCTTTAAAGAATCCTTTTCCAATCCGAGATTTATAAATATCTGTGGAATTTGATTATCCATCTCGCCCCGAAGATTTTCTTTGAATACTAAAAGTACACTTGTTAATATTTTCCTGTTTAGCGGCTTTTTTAGCTTCTTCAATTTCAAAACTGCTAAATCCCATTCAATATCACCAAACAAATATGAACTCAATACCTCTTCATATGAATTTCGGTAGATCTGAATATATCTCGCCCGTCGGGTTTTCATTTTGTTGGTGAAATACATAACCAGAAGAACAATGGAGATATTGAGAATCAATACGAATATAAACAATATGAAAAGAATGATAATCGGGTAAGTGTAAGTCTTATCAACAAGTTGCCTGTAATATTTCCGTAGAAACAAAGGCAAATTATTGTTCCCAAAATCAATCATTCGGCTTTTAAATTCCGAAACATTATCATCACCTACCATCCACAGAACAAACCTATTAACTTCCTTCTGATGTTGACTGATCTTCGACGTAGATTCTTCCTGAATCTGGTTTCCCTGTTCTCCGGAAACGATAGCTGACGAATCGATCGGGGCAGCTACATCCTGCTGCAAAGCCGAATGCAGCGAGTCGTCAACTCTTGAAGATAAATTATTAGATTCTTTTGAATTATTAATCTGATTGTCAATGTCATCTTTGCTTTCCCCCGACATCGGAAGAATAAAAATGAAAATAGAACATAAAAATACAGTGATGAATATTTTTGGCTTACGGATGCGTAGTGTCATTGATAACCATTTATAGGAATTGCTTAAAACATGATTTAACGTCTCAATGCCAATAACTTACGAACTCTGACATTAAGCTCTACCAAACTAAATGGCTTTACCATAAAGTCGTCGGCACCAAGATCAAAAGCTTTTAAAACGTTATCCTCTGCTCCGGCCGCCGAAAGAACCAGAATCGGAATATTCTTCTTTCTTTCGTCACGTATAATCGTGATAACTTCATTCCCATTTACAAATGGCATGTACAAGTCAGTAATAAGCAAATCGACTTCTGTGTCTTCAAGAATTTGCAAACATTCTTTGCCATCATTTGCCTTAATTATTTCGTATCCTTCGCGTTTCAAGCTGTGGAAAATCGTTTCTAAAATCAATTTATTGTCTTCAGCCACTAATATTCGCTTCATCGTCGTATCATTTACATTAAACACCAGCACTTACAAAAATCAGGATGGAGTATTGTCCCATTTTCCAACAATGTCTCATTGATTTGATTTCGAAGATACAAAAAGCATTTCAATAAAAATACTGGAATTTGCTTATCAACTTAGAAATTAAAATTATTGTATTTCTTCAATCATGAATTACCTTCGGGGAACAATTAAATCATAATCCTGTTCTATAACTTACTGATAAATAATTTAATGCATTTGAGAATTATTGATACACAAAATAACCAACTGTACCAAAGTTAACTGAAAATGTAAAAATGACGACTCCATTCGTTAAATATATAGCTATAAACAGATTGTAATACGAAAATTGAAAAGAACTAAATTGAAAATTTATAGAAATGAAAAACTCAATTATACCACTAACAATCATCTTCTTATGCTTTTCTACATTCACGATAGGATGTAAAAAAAATAGTAACACCGAAATACCTGCTCCGGAATTAAAAGTAGATTCTGTTTATTCATGGTTAACCAATATGCAACAAGCGAACGGACTTTTACTTAGCAGTGAAGGAGGAAGGCTTGTTTCTCTCTACGATAATGCACTTGCAGCAATGGCTTTTACATCATATGGTGATTTGGATAAGGCCGAAAAGATATTCGACTTTTTTAATGGACGACTTGAATCGGAGCTGCTAAAAAGCCCCGGAGGATTTGGCCAAATGCGGACAGCTGATGGGATTCCGGTCGATAACTCACCCCACCGATGGCTTGGCGATAATGCCTGGCTGTTAATTGCATTGAATAATTATCATCATGTAGCTCAAAATACGAAATACCAAAATCTGGTAACGGCATTAACCAATTGGATCGTTTCGTTGCAGGATACTGATGGAGGTTTGTGGGGTGGCTATGACTCAAACGGCTCCCGAATTTCGAAAATTGCTGAAGGAAATATAGATGCTTTTAATGCGATTCCCGGATACACTTCGTTTCATCAAAAACTCCTGATCTACTTTAAAAATGTAAGGTGGGACCAAACGGATAAGCTTATCATTGCATGGGCTGAAAATCCGAAGTATAAATATGCACTTGATGTGCTTTCATGGGGCTACTGTTCCTTCGAAGACTTTCCTGTTGATGTGCTTTCAAAGACAAGCCGGTTTAAAACGACTCAAACATCAACGGCAACAAAAAAACCAATTAGCGGATACTGCTTCGACGAGGATCGCGATGTCGTTTGGCTTGAAGGAACCGGTCAAATGGCAGTGGCTTTTATCAAAGCAAAAATGGAAAGCGAAGCTCAAAAGTGTCTTCAGGAAATGAAGAAAAATCTGATTCAGAGTAACTCTTTCCCCGGATCATACGCGTTGCCCTATTCTGCCAATTTTGGAACTTCGTATGGAAGCGATGCACTTTGGACTGGTGTCGATACCAACCCGGCAGTTTCCTCAACAGCTTGGTATTTATTCGGGATGTTACGTTTTGATCCCCTGGAATTGGGCTATTCGAAAAATATCCCCAATGAAGATAAATTCTGGATTAAATAACCTCAACTCCCTTTTTATTAAGCAATTCCAAACTTAATTCCCTGAGTTTGTATTTTTGGATTTTGCCACTGGCAGTCATCGGAAATCCATCAACAAAGAAGATAAACTGCGGAATTTTATAGCGGGCAATTTTACCCCGGCAGAATTCCTGAACAGCTTCATCTGACAATTCACTGCCTGCTTTAAGTTTGATAAACGCACCAACCTGCTCGCCATATTTTTTGCTTGGAACGCCAACCACCTCAACGGATTCAACTTCAGGCATGTTATAAATGAAATTTTCGACTTCGCGTGGGTAAATATTTTCACCGCCACGAATTATCATGTCTTTAATACGTCCTGTAATCCGATAAAATCCGTCAGGAGTTTTCACTGCCAAATCTCCGGAATGAAGCCATCCATCCTTATCAATCGCGTTGGCTGTAGCTTCAGGATTCTTGTAATAGCCTTTCATTACATTGTATCCACGACAACAAATTTCGCCATGTTCCCCAACCGGACAATCCTCGCCGGTTTCAGGATTAACAATTTTAACTTCTACATTGGGGTATTCAAAACCTACCGTAGTGGCGCGCACCTCAGGTGAATTATGGGTTCGTGTCGCAGTCATTCCCGGAGAAGTCTCTGTTAAACCATACACAATGATGATGTCCTTCATGTTCATTTTTTGCATCACCTGGTTCATGGTTTCGATTGGGCAAAGTGAACCAGCCATGATTCCGGTACGCAATGAACTTAAATCGAACATGTCGAACATCGGATGGTTTAACTCAGCAATAAACATGGTTGGAACTCCGTATAACGCCGTACATTTTTCCTTCTCAACAGATGCCAGAACCATCAACGGGTCGAAATTCTCGACCATCACCATGGTACTTCCATGTGTTATGACAGCACAAAGCGCCAACACGCACCCAAAACAATGGAACAATGGAACACAGACCAACAATCGCTCATGGGCTGTATAACGCATGAATTCGCCCGTTGCATAGCCACAGTTCAGAATGTTGTGATGTGTTAACATCACTCCTTTGGGGAAACCAGTCGTTCCGGAGGTGTATTGCATGTTGACCACATCGTGGCAACTGATTGTTTCTTTGATTAACTCCAATTCAAAATCGTCAATGTGACTTCCGAGCAACAAAAGTTCGGAAGTATTATACATTCCGCGATGTTTCTGCGGACCAATGAAAACAACGTTTTTAAGTTTGGGAAATTTTTCGCTCGACAGGTTTCCTCTCGGGCTATCTTTTAGCTCGGGTACCGAGTCAAAAATCATATTCACATAATCGCTGTCGCGGAATCCATCAATCAAACAAAGGGTATGTATGTCGGCATCATGCAGCAAGTACTCCAACTCTGATGATTTATAATTGGTATTGATGGTTACCAGAACTGCTCCGATTTTTGCAGTGGCAAACATAAATGTCAACCAATCAGGAACATTATTGGCCCAAATACCCACTTTATCGTCCTTCGAAACTCCAATATATAAAAGTCCTTTGGCCAGTTGATCAACCCTTTCGTTAAATTGCGAATAGGTAAATCTTAAATTCCGGTCGGCATAAACCATAAATTCCCGATCGGGAGCTTCAATGGCATACTTCTCTAATAATTCGCCAAAAGTAAAATCAAGTAATTGCATGAATTTCTATTTTCAGTATGGATTGAAATCTAAAAAGGAGCATAAACAACAGCCAGAATTTTGGCGGACATACTGTTCCCTGCATGTACATTGTGTAATACGATCGAATCGAGATAGATACTATCGCCTTTTGCAAGCCGGTAAACCTCCTTGCCGTAATTAATTTCAATTTCACCCTCAAGCACATAGATAAACTCCTCTCCTTCGTGCGATGAAAGCATGTAATCCGATTTCTGGCCGGGTTCAATTTCTACAATAAAAGGTTCCATGTTTCGGCCAGCTTTGTCGAATGCAAGCGAGAAAAAATTCAGATGTTCACGCGTTTCGCTGCTTTGAGAAGTAAACCTTGCACCCTTTTGATATTCGCCTGAACGAACTACAACAGGCCCATACGAATCGCTGTCGTCGAGAAAAGTACCGAGGCGAACACCAAGTGCACGAGCGATTTTCACCAGTGGAGCCAATGACGGAATATTCTTTTCCTGTTCAATTTTTTGAACCATTGCAATATCCATTCCACTTCTGGAAGCCAGCTCTTCAAGGCTGACCTTTTTCATTTCCCGAATCTGTTTTATTTTCTCACCAACGGTTATCTCGATTGTCATAGCTGGGGGCTTTTAAGAGAGTGATTCACAAAAATAGGTTTATTTTGCTTTCAAGCAAGCCTGAAATTTATGAAACTTTGACGAAAATAGCGCTTACGGTTTCTTCTATAAAATTACCGGATGATCCCCTTTGTGAGATGAGCAGGTTACCAACAGCAAGGGTAAAAGAAAAAATCTAATTCTTGATAATCTTCTTAACAACAGTTCACAAATCTGTTTCTACCGGTACAAAATATTCAGTTGAGTCCGTTGAAATTCAGGAATATTTGATTTTTTAATTCAGCGACCGGAATTCATTTGGAGTAATCCCTGTTACGTTTTTAAACATACGTGTAAAGTGCTGCGGATATTTGAATCCCAGTTCATACGCAATTTCGTTTACCGATTTGCCTGCATCGAAAGTCTTGTTTTTGGCCAAGTCGATAATCTTGTCCTGAATGTAATCCTTGGCAGATTTCCCGGTTTCTTTCTTAATCAAATCGCCAAAATAGTTGGCCGACAAATGAAGTTCTTCGGCACAATAAGCAACCGAAGGCAAGCCAATTTTTTGAGGTTTGTCTGATGAAAAATAGCCGTTCAGCAATTCTTCAAACTTTTCCAAAATGCCCTTGTTGGCATTGTCCCGTGTAATAAACTGGCGGTCGTAAAAGCGATCACAGTAATTCAATAACAATTCAATATTCGAGGCAATAAGTTTTTTGCTGTGTTTGTCAATGGCATGCTCTAGTTCATAACTGATCTTCGAAAAACAATCCAATATGATTTGGCGCTCACGTTCCGACAAATGAAGTGCTTCGTTTACATGATAGCTGAAAAATGAATAGTCGTTAATCAGATGTCCTAATGAAGTTCCAATGATTAAATCCTGATGAAAAACCACTCCATGCCCTTTGGGTTGATACAGTTCAACACTGGGTTCCATGTCAAGAATTTGGCCGGGAGCGAGAAATATCAGCGTACCTTCCTGATAGTCGTATGTATTTTTTCCATACCGAAGATCACCGCAATTGACATCCTTGAGCAAAACTAAATAGAACCCAAAATAGGTTCGCATTAACCTCCGTGGTGAAGCTTTCGAAAAATCGATGACGCTTACCAAAGGATGTAAAGTTTCATGATTATTAAAAACATTGTATTCACGAACAGTATTAAATCGGTTTATATTTTCCATATCCGGTATTGTTTTGTGAAGCAAATTTAAACAATCTAACCTGGTTGTAACCATACCGAAGTACGAATCAGTAAAAATGGTAGAAGAAGCAGTAATCTATATACCAATGCCTGACGGACAAGTCATTACATTTGTTGATTAAAAAAACACTAAAATGAGAAATGAAAATTACAGTCCAAAATTTGTACAATACGCCATTATTCTTTCCGGCTGTAAAAAGCGTTCAAACCCGACATACCTTCTTTTGCTATTTCTGACTGTTATTAGCCTTTCTTCGTCAGCCAAAACCAAAGAGAAGCTATTGGTAATTCGGGATCAAGGTAGCTTTGCCGTTGGTGGAACAGTGATTACGAATCCCGGCACATTTGATCCATACAAACCAAGTCCGGAAGGACAGACCTTTCATGGCGATCATGCTTACGTTTTTTATCAGATTCCTGACAAAGCACGCCAATACCCGTTAGTGATGTGGCACGGCATCGGACAGTTTTCCAAAACATGGGAAACCACACCCGATGGACGGGAAGGATATCAGAACATCTTTTTGCGCCGCCGCTTTCCTGTTTATCTGATTGATCAGCCAAGAAGAGGCGATGCCGGACGCAGCACTGTAGCTGCCACTATAACTCCGACCCCGGATGAACAAGGTTGGTTTGATACTTTTCGAATCGGAATATGGCCCAACTATTTTGATGGTGTTCAGTTTGCGCAAGATTCTGTCACCCTTAACCAGTATTTCCGTCAGATGGTACCCAACATTGGACCAATCGATATCAATGTAAATTCGGATGCTGTTTCGGCGCTGTTCAATAAAATTGGCTCCGGAATCCTTGTTACGCACTCACATTCAGGCGGAATGGGTTGGGCAACTGCCATCAAAAATCAAAATATAAAAGCAATTGTCGCGTATGAGCCCGGAAGTGGGTTCGTTTTTCCGGAAGGAGAAGTACCTGCACCAATACCAATGGCTGGTGGTACAATGTCCGCTTTGGGAGTTCCGATGTCAGATTTTATGAAGCTTACCAAAATCCCGATCATTATTTACTACGGCGACAACATTCCTGAAAAACCAATCGATAACCCTGGGCAGGATGGATGGCGGGCGCGACTTGAAATGGCAAGGTTGTGGCGCGACGCAGTAAATAAGAACGGTGGCGATGTAACAGTGGTTCATCTTCCTGAAATTGGAATTAAAGGCAATACACATTTCCCGTTTTCTGATTTAAACAATGTTGAAATAGCCGATTTAATGTCGGCATGGTTAAAAGAAAAAGGATTGGATAAATAAAATATCAGAATAAAATGCAAACAGTAAAACTGAATAATGGCATTGAAATGCCCCTCCTTGGATATGGCGTTTTTCAAATACCAGATCCAAAAGAATGTGAAAACAGCGTTCTCGACGCCATTGAAGCAGGTTATCGGTTAATTGATACGGCAGCATCGTATATGAATGAAACTGCAGTTGGTAATGCGATTATAAAAAGTGGAGTTGTAAGAGAAGATTTGTTTATCACCACAAAACTGTGGGTTCAAGATACCGGTTACGAAAACACAAAAAAGTCGTTTGAAAAGTCATTAAACAAGCTGCAACTCGATTACCTGGACTTATACCTGATTCATCAGCCGTATGGCGATGTTCATGGTTCATGGAGAGCTTTGGAAGAATTATACAAAGCTGGTAAGGTTAAAGCCATTGGCGTGAGCAATTTCCAACCCGACCGAGTGATGGATTTGATCACTTTCAATGAAGTTGTTCCAGCGGTAAACCAGATTGAAACTCATCCATTCAATCAGCAAATTGAAATCCAGAAATTTTTAATCGAAAATAAAGTTCAGATTGAATCGTGGGGGCCATTTGCCGAAGGAAAGAATAACATCTTTCAAAACGAATTGCTGGCTTCCATTGGCATGAAATACGACAAAACGATTGCACAGGTGATTCTTCGCTGGTTAACTCAAAGAAGTATAGTAGCTATTCCAAAATCGGTTAAAAAGGAAAGAATGAAGGAAAACTTTGACATTTTCGATTTTGAACTGAACACCGCAGACATGGAAGCAATCAAAGCATTGGATACAAAGACAAGCAGCTTTTTTGATCATCGCGACCCAGCCATTATAAAATGGATGGGAGAACGTAAGCTTGATTTATAGCTCGTTATAAAGATAAAAGTTATCAATTACTAATAAATAATACAAGGTATGAAAACAATACTAGCAGGTTTATCAATTATTATTAGTTGCAGTTTATACGCCCAACAAAAGGTTGAAAATGCGTCGCCGAAAGCGTCTCCGAAAGTTAGTACCGCCTCCGGAATCGTGCGCGGTGTTACAGAAGGAGATGTCGAAAGTTTCAAAGGAATTCCCTATGCTGCCGCACCGGTTGGCGAGTTTCGCTGGCGCCCTCCTCAACCTGTGAAAGCATGGCAGGGAGAGCTTGATGCGAGCAAATTTGGCGCGAATTGCGCGGCAGCAGGATGGGGAGGCCCTCAGGGATCAATTCAGGCAGGCTCGTCGGAAGATTGCTTGTTCCTGAATGTTTGGAGACCTGCCGGGGCTAAACCTAAAGCAAAATTGCCGGTTATGGTATGGATTCACGGTGGGGCATTCACTATGGGCAGCGGCTCAGGCCCTGGCGTTGAAGGTCAGTTTGCAAAAAAAGGAGTCATCCTGATTACCATCAATTACCGTTTGGGGCGACTTGGTCATTTTGCATTTCCGGCATTGAGCAAAGAGCATCCGGAAGAACCCAAAGGCAGCTATGCCTTTATGGACCAGATTGCCGCACTAAAATGGGTGCAGCGGAACATCGCCGCGTTCGGTGGCAATCCTAAAAATGTGACCATTTTCGGTTTCTCTGCCGGTGGCGTTTCGGTACATTCACTGTTGACGATTCCGGCTGCACGAGGTCTTTTCCAAAAGGCAATCAGTCATTCTGGTGGCGGCCGTGATGGCGTTTTGACCGGTAGACCAATCGACAAAGAAAATGCAAGTCCATACTACCCTGTTTCCGCAGAAACAATCGGAAAAAATTTTGCGCACAAACATGGAATTGAAGGTACGGATGCGGCCGCACTGTCCAAACTACGCGCCCTGAAAGTTGAAGAGATTGTGGACGGGGGACAGGAAACGGATGGACAAGGAGGTCCGCGTATCTATTCAGGCCCGATTCTCGATGGGAAACTGGTTGTTGAAACTTCCGAAAGTGCGTACAAGGCAGGCAGACAGGCACATGTTCCGCTCATGATTGGGAATAATAGTGCTGAAATAGGTGGAGGTTTTGTGAATGCCAGCAAGTCAAAGGAAGAATTGTTTTCAATGTTCGGGGAACTTAAAGATGAAGCAAAAGCTGCTTATGATCCTGATGGTAACAAAGAATTCGCAGAGGTACAAACATGGTTTAACACCGACAAGGTTTGGGCAGAGCCAGCACGGTTCACTGCAAGTTCGTTTGCTGCGGTTGGTGATCCAGCCTACATTTTTCTTTTCTCGTACGTTCCTGCTGCCATGAAGGAGCGGATGAAATATGGCCCCGGACATGGAACCGACATTTCATTTGCATTCGATAACCTTGGAATCGGTGGCTTTGGTCCTCCTCCGCCCCCTCCGACAACTGAGGACAAAGAGGTTGCCAGGATAATGAACGCCTATTGGGTAAACTTTGCCAAGACTGGCGATCCGAATGGTACAGGTCTGCCGAAATGGCCTGTATATGATCCCAAAAAGAACGAGATCCTCGATGTCCAATCCGATGGAAAACCAGTCGGCAAGCAAGATCCAAGGAAGGCGAGACTGGATGTGATTGAAAAGGCAGTGAACAAAGGGGATAAACTACAACCAAATGGCATTTAACCGGGAACATGAAGCAATAAAAATCGCGTATGAGGAGGACTATGAATAGAATTTATTCGCTAAAACTGATAGCGCTCTTGTTTTGGATTGGTCTTTCGCAGAACGTGTTTGCTCAAAATCAAGACAACAGTGCTCCTAAAATAAATAATTTTACAGCAGCGATTACGATTCAAAGTAAAGGCATTTCAACCATACCAAATCTGACCTTGGGGAAACCTGCAATTGTATTTGACTTGAAACTTGGACGAAAATTGACCTTCGAACCACAATTTCGGTTTGCATTGGAAGACGGGAAACCATGGGCTATGGTTTTCTGGTGGAGATATTACCAAACAGTGAGCAACAAGCTCAAAGTGACTTATTCTACAAATTATTCTTTCTCTTACAAGTCCATTGATTCTTACACATCGGCCGGAACTTCTCAGGAATTGATAAGGACTACGAGGTATCTGGTTGGTGCAGTCGAGCCTAGCTACCGGATTAACAAATATATCGGTGCCGGAATGTATCTCTTCTATAATTATGGAATAGAATCATTTATTACCAAGAATACCTTAATGATTTCGTTCCGACCCACTTTTTCGAACATTCCCATTACAAAGAATGTGGTTGCAATGGTTGCTCCGGAAATTTACTCCCTGATAATGGACAAAAATAACGGTGTGTTTTTAAACTCCCGATTTTTAATAAGTAAAAAGAACTTCCCGCTCGCCATATCTGGATTGATAAATAAACCACTGAAATCAAGCATTCCATCGGAGTATGATTTCCTTTGGAATGTGGGTCTGAGCTATACTTTTAACAAAAAATTCATTGAAGCACGATAGATCTTTAAGTGATAGAACCAACTTCCAAAATGGATTAAACTTATTCGTACATTGATATTCTATGTTTTATAAAAACTGTCAATCTCCATAATCAATAAAAAATCAACTACCATGAAACAAAAAATCGCTTTCATTTTAACGGCTATTATTTTCGCCGGCATATCAAATGTAAAGGCTCAAGACTGGCCTCAGTTTCTTGGGCCTGAACGGAACAGTACTTCACCCCAAAAACACTTGCTTCAAACCTGGCCTGCTGAAGGGCCTGAAGTACTTTGGTCTGCCGAGGTTGGAATCGGCTATGGCGGCCCGGTAATTAAAGATGGCAAAGCTTATTTATTAGACAGAGATGATAAATATGGCGATTACATGAGATGTTTTGATATGAAAACAGGAGCAGAGCTTTGGAAGTATGGATATGCTGCTCCCGGAACTGTTGAATTCCCTGGTTCGAGAAGTGTTCCGGTAGTTGACGACAAGCATGTTTATTCGTGTGGCCCGAACGGAGATTTGTATTGTTTTGATGTAAATACGCACCAGCCTGTATGGATTAAAAATGTCTGGACCGACTTTGGCGGAGAACCTGCCAGCAAAGCCGAAGGTGGATTCAGTGGTTTGGCCGGTGGAGGAAAATTCCCCATGTGGGCCATTGCCCAATGCCCCTTAATTTATGGTAATTTATTAATTGTGGCATCACAGGCTCCTCAGGCCGGAGTTGTTGCCTTTAATAAACTCACCGGAGATGTTGTCTGGAAATCGGCTCCTCTTGGAAATTTTGGATATGTTAGTCCTTCAATCGCAAAGATTGATGGCGAAGATCAGGTCGTAATGATTACAGCATCAAGCGGTGGCTTTGGTGGTGGAGCTAAAGAACCAAGTAATGTGGTGGGTATTAACCCGCAAAATGGAGATATACTTTGGAGCTACAAAAACTGGAGTTGCTGGATTCCTTCGTCCAGTGCTTTCGACGCCGGTGAAAACAAACTTCTGATTGTAGGTGGTTATAATTCTGGCTCAGCAATGATTCAAATTGCGAAAAGCGGCAATAGCTACAGTGTAACAGAACTTTTTAAAACCGCTGATTTTGGTGAACACACGAAACCACCTTTGTATGCCAATGGCTACTTCTATGCCCAATATTCAACGAATGAACGTCGTGATGGCCTGGTGTGCATGAGTAAAGACGGACAAATCATGTGGAAAACCAAACGGGAACCAGCTTTTAATAAAGGAAGTATGATTTTTGCCGACGGACTGATATTGGCTACCGATGGAGAAACCAAGCTTTACCTGATCCAACCTGATCCAACAGCCTTCAAACCAATTGCTTCGGCAAGTATATTAAAAGAAAGTGGAATCACTGGCAACGAAAGGATAATTGGAGTGGTGGGTACCAATCAAAACTGGTCCCCTATTGCACTATCCGATGGGAAACTCTTAATAAAAAGTCAAAAGCGGTTAATTTGCGTAAAAGTAGCCCAATAAAATCTTAACTTGAAATTAATTCACCAATTATCAATTCAGGAAAACAGACAATATATTAAAAACTGAAAAGATTAAATCTGTTTTCCTGAATGTTGAAAACCAGTAATTTACCACTGATTACTTCACCATATCCGGTAATGATTTTGATGATTTCATTGGCCTGAAGTGTTCCGGCAATTCCCGGCAAAACACCCAACAAGCCTATTTCATTTTCTTTATAAATTCCATCTTTGGGAACATTGGGGTACAAATCTTCCAAAGTCGGTCCGCCCTGATAATTGAAAACAGTGATTTGCCCTTCGTAATTCAGGACTGAGGCAAAAGCCAGCGGCATTTTTAATTTCGCCGAAACCTGTCCGATCAGTGTCCTGGTTTTGTAGTTATCGGTGCAGTCGGCAACTATATCGTATTTCTGAAAAAGTTTTTCGGCATTTTCGGGGTTGAGTCTAAGGTCAAAAGTTTGAATTTCCAGTTCAGGATAAAGTGCCTTCAATTTTTGAGCTGCAATTTTTACTTTTTTGAGCCCCACTTCGGCAGTTGTGTATAAAACTTGTCGTTGCAAATTTGACAGACTTACAATATCATCGTCAACAATACCAATTGTACCCACTCCCGCAGCTCCCAGGTAAATCAGCAACGGACTTCCCAAACCTCCGGCACCAATTACCAAAACCCTTGCATTTTTTAGTTTCTCCTGACCTCCGCTCCCAATTTCAGGAAGCGAAAAATGTCGGGTAAATCTCGATAAATCTTCCTTACTCAGCTTTCTCATGATGGTGATCATGTTCGTGTTCGCCCGTGCCAATAACACAATCGCAATTTTGTCCCCATTCACTGGTGCCGTCAGTAAAAAACTCGTGTTTCCAGATGGGCACTTCATTTTTTACCTTGTCGATGATAAATTGATTCGCGTCATAAGCCTCCTTTCGGTGCCCAGCGCCGGTGATGACCACCACCGCACAACCGCTAATCTCAACCCGGCCTAACCGGTGAACACAAACAGCCTGATTCAAGTTGAACCTGGAAACGGCTTCCAACAAAATCTCATCAATCATTTTATTCGCCATGGGCTCGTAAGCTTCATATTCCAAATGTGTAACTTCCCTGCCCTTATTATTGTCACGAACTTCGCCACTGAAAAGCACCACTGCCCCACTATTCGGATTTCGGAATTCGTCAAAAAGTTCGCTGTAATTCAGGTCGGTATATTGTAAATGTTTCATCGTTTTAATTTATTAACCCCCGCTTGAAGGTGGAATCAGAAAGATTGTATTTTCGTTTTTTATTGGCTCATTTAACGCAACAAATGCTTCATTGACCGCAATCCGGCAACTCGGTAAAACTTCAGTTGCTTCAGGATTTAGCGCTTTCAAGGCATCGATAACTCCGGAATAGCTTGCCCCGTCTTCCACAAAAACACTTGTTTCGCTCCCGAAATATTTTCGAAGCCCTGCAAAGCAGACAATTTTGATCAGTTTTTTATCCATTTTATCCTCCAATATTTCTCATTGATAATTCGCTTCCATGAAATTTGACCGGTTGTTTCAGACGCAGCAATCCTCTCAGTTTCTCAGTCAGCAGAACATCGTCGTGAATATAAGGTGAAAGTTTTTCGCCGTGCGCATTGCTCAAACATCCGTAGAAAATACCGTTGCTGTCCATTCGCAGCCGGTTACAATCGTGGCAAAACGGAGTCGATTCGTTGGCAATAATCCCGAAAGTTCCGCCACCCGAAGTCCGCCAGTAATTGGAAGTTTCAGCGTGTTCCCTTTTCACCGGTTCAATCGTATACTTTTCCTGAATGACGGCAAGCATTTCCTTTTCCGAAAAAAACAGCCCGCTCTCCGAATGGTACAAATGTCCCATTTTCATTAATTCCAGAAAGCGGATTTTAACGCCCAACCCAGCAGCGTAATCGAGCAATGGGATAATCTGAGAATCATTCTTTCCCCGCATGATTACTGCGTTTAATTTCACATTCATTCCTGCTTTTACGGCAGCTTCAATTCCCTGAAAAACCTTTGCTGTATTTGGATGACGCGAAATCTCACTGAAAATATCCTGATCGATCGCATCGACGGAAATGTTAATTGATTTAACCCCTGCATCAAAAAGTCTCGAAGCTCTTTCTTTCAGGAAATACGCATTGGTGGTGAGTCGAATATCTGAAATCCCGATTTTTTGAATGTGCTTGATCAAATAAAAAAGATTGCTGTGTAACAGCGGTTCGCCTCCGGTCAATCGAACGCTTTTCAATCCGGTCAAACGATGCACTGCCTCAATTAGTTTAATAAATTCATCCGGAGCGAGAGGTTGGTCTGCAGTTGGTTTTTGGATTGACTTTGGAGAAATGCTTCCGAAATCTTCGCTGACACAATACACGCATGAAAAGTTACACTCATTCAATAAACTTATCCTGAGTTTTTCGAATCGTCTCCCCAGATTGTCTTCAAGCTTTATCATGATTTAATTTAACCAATTATGTACTTATTTGTTCAGTCGTGCCGATCACTCGTTGACCCTATTTCTGTATTTCTTGCATGGATAATAAAAAGTATAGTTCAACGTCATCCCTATGTTCGCCCGAATTGGTTAATCCATTATTAATCATGAAGAATCAAGTATTTAGGCAGATCGTACCAAAAGAAAACAGTTGGGTGAACTAAATGGATTTTTTCTTTGTTATGCTATTGACTTAAAAAATCTTAACTCATTTCATTCAGACTAATTCGCTAAATTGAAAGATCCTAAATTTGAAATACTATGGCAATTTTTAAATTGAAAGTTAACAGAAAAGAATACCAGGTGGATGTTGATCCTTCGACGCCAATGCTTTGGGTCCTCCGTGATCATCTCAATCTGGTAGGTACCAAGTTTGGCTGTGGAATGGCACAATGCGGCGCCTGCACTATTCATCTTGATGGTATTGCAGTGCGTTCCTGTATAACCTTTGTCGATTCAGTAGGAGACAAAGAAATAACAACCATTGAAGGACTTTCTGAAAATGGGGATCATCCGCTTCAACAGGCCTGGATTGAACATGATGTTCCGCAATGCGGTTATTGCCAGAGTGGACAAATCATGAACGCTGCTGCGCTATTAAAAGCGAATCCACATCCAACCGATGAAGAAATTGAATCGGCGATGAATGGCAATATTTGCCGCTGTGGAACCTACACCCGAATCAAAGCAGCCATAAAAACTGCGGCCAATTCTTAATGGACCTTACATTTCAGGTCTGCTATTAATTTTCTTTGTTGACAGATGAAACGAGCCATCCCGAGTACTCGGGACACACAAGGATAACAAATTGGCGAGTTCCCTCCCCGCCAAAAGGCTTGTCAGGCGGGCATATGGCAATTAAGAAGCAAATTATAGACATATGAAATAGTTAACCTAAAATCACGAAACATGACAATTGTAAAAACAGAACTAAATAGACGTTCATTTATAAAAAGTTCGTTGTTAACCGGTGGAGGTCTGCTGATTGGTTTTAACTGGCTGGCAGCAGCCTGCAGTACATCTGCATCTAAAGGACAGTCCATTCCTGACGAATGGTTTGAAATCAACGGTTATTTAAAGATCGGTGAAAATGGGGTGGTTACCATCATGTCGCCAAATCCTGAAATTGGCCAGAATGTAAAAACATCAATGCCCATGATTGTCGCGGAAGAACTGGATGTTGACTGGAAAAATGTGTTGGTTGAACAAGCTCCGTTAAACACAGCTATTTTTAACAGACAACTTGCTGGTGGAAGTGATTCCATAAAGCAAAGCTGGCCCGGTCTTCGAATGGCGGGGGCTTCAGCTCGAAAAATGCTGATGGATGCTGCTGCAAAAAAATGGAATGTACCGGTTGAAGAAATCACAACAGAACTTGGCATATTATATCATAAAAATAGTGGTAAAAAGGCTGGTTATGGCGAAGTCGCTTCTGCAGCAGCCCAACTACCTGTCCCCAAAGAGGTCGAATTAAAAGACCTGAAAGATTTTAAAATCATTGGAACTTCTAAAAAAAATGTGGATGGGCATAAAATAGTAACTGGCCAACCCTTGTTTGGCCTCGATTACAAAAAAGAAGGAATGCTTATTGCCATGATCGTCCATCCGCCGGCTTTTGGGATGAAACTGAAATCTTTCGATGCAACGGATGTAAAGACCAAACCTGGAATCAAAGATGTTTTTCAAATCAAAATATTTAACGACGACTATAAACCACAGTGGTGCGACACAACTTCGTTCACTGAACTGGTTGCCATTGTTGGCAATTCAACCTGGGAAGTAATGAGCGCCAAGGCGTATTTAAAAGTTGAATGGGAGCCCTTTGCCGATTATAAAATCGCCATGGCAGGCTGGGGAGGAGATCAGCTTGTTAATGTTCCAGCCGGGCTTGAAAGTACAGCCGAACACAACGCAAAAATGACAGCAGCTTCGGCCAAACCAGGTAAGATTGAGCGAAGAGATGGCAATCCGGAAGAAGCTTTTAAAGAAGCAGCCAAGGTGATTGAACGTACCTATACCGCACCATTTCTGGCACATACACCAATGGAGCCTATGAACTTTTTTGCTGATGTAACTGCCGATAATGCAGTATTAATTGGCCCTATTCAGTCTCCGGAATATATGGAAAAGACCTTGGCAGCAAGGCTCGGTTTGCCACTTGAAAAAATTGACATTCAGATGACGCGCATGGGAGGTGGATTCGGACGACGCTTGTACGGACACTTTATGGTTGAAGCCGCATTGATTTCGCAAAAAGTAAAAGCGCCGGTTAAACTGATTTATACACGCGAAGATGAAATCACATTTGGAATTTATCGTCCGGCATATCACGCTTTGTATCGTGCAGCGCTTGATGACAAAAATAACCTCATTGCCTTTCATGTCAAGATGGGTGGTGTTCCTGAAAATGCACTCCATGCAAACCGTTTTCCTGCCGGAGCAGTCGATAATTACCTGGCCGAAAGTTGGGCCATTGAATCGAACATTAGCGTTGGGGCGATGAGGGCACCCGGCTCCAACTTCAATGCTGTGGCCGAGCAATCGTTCCTTGACGAAGTGGCTGAAGCCATGGGCAAAGATCCTATTCAGTTTCGTCTCGATCTTTTGAAACGGGCAAAGGAAAATCCGGTGGGCGAGAAAAATGATTACGATGCAGCCCGTTATGCTGGAGTAATTGAATTGGTGCGCGACAAATCAGGCTGGGAAAAAGATTCTGCCGGCAAAAATCGCGGAGTTGCGGCTTATTTCTGTCATAGTTCGTATGTGGCAAATGTGGTCGATCTCACCGGAGATAAAGATAATCCTGTCATTCAAAAAGTGTATGCTGCCATCGATTGTGGAATTGTTGTAAATCCTGATGCCGCAATTAACATGACTGAAGGTGCCATTGTGGATGGAATTGGCCAGTCTATGTATGGACAGCTCACATTTAGTAAAGGTCAACCCGATCAGGATAATTTCGATTCGTATCGTTTGATCCGGCATACCGAAGCTCCCAAAGAGATTGAAGTTCACTTTGTTCAGAATGAAATTCATCCAACCGGCCTTGGCGAACCTCCTTATCCACCTGTGATGGGCGCGTTGGCAAATGCTTTATATAAAGCAACCGGAGATAGATACCGTCATCAACCATTCATTAAAAACAGCTTCGAATCATAGAGAAACCCTGACATTTTTAATCGAATGCAATGACACACGAAATAAAACTTTTATTTCAAACATTAAAGACCTGGCAACAACTCGGTAAAAAATCTGTTCTGGTTACTGTGGTCGATTTGGAAGGTTCGTCCTATAGGCGTCCCGGTGTTCGCATGGCATTTAACGAAGATGGTGATTCGGTAGGAGCTGTTAGCGGTGGTTGCGTTGAAACTGAAATAGAACGTCAGGCACAAAGTGTATTTCGCAGTGGAAAAGCAAAATTAATGACTTACGATGGTCGGTTGCGAATCGGTTGCGAAGGGATTCTTCATATTTTAATCGAACCTGTTTTTCTTTCTGAAGAACTTTTAAAAAACTTTGAATCCGTATTAAAACACAGACAAAATTTCAGGATGGATGCTTATTACTATCCTGAAGTAGGCGAATATAAAAATGCGGGAACAGTGATTACCTTGAATGGGAAAACATATTCCTTAAATCCATTTTTTGAATCCGGTCAGATCGATGATCAGGAATGCTTTTCTCAGAAATTTAATCCCTTGTTTCAATTGTATATTTTTGGAGCCGAACACGATGCTGTTCAATTGTGCCAGGCCGCCAAATTACTGGGCTGGGAAGTAACAATTGTGGCTTCCGCCGATGAATCAAAATCCTGTGATTATTTCCCGGGTGCTGATGCTTTAATTTCTCCATTTTTCGAAAACATCGACACCTCGGATGTGGATGAGCAAACGGCAGTGGCAATTATGACACACAGTTATAATAAAGATGTGCAATATCTGATGGCGCTGAAAGATATCAAACCTGCTTACCTTGGCATTGTCGGTTCAATAAACCGAAGGGAACGATTGTTATCAACTTTGCTCGACTATTTTCCCGATATTTCAACTGAATTCCTGGAACAAATTCACAGCCCGGCAGGAATCAACATTGGCGCAGAGACTGCTTCCGAAATTGCCGTTTCCATTCTGGCAGAAATTCTGGGTACAATTCGAAATACAAAGCCCGAAGCATTACGAAATAAAGTAGGTTCAATCCATGGCTGAAATTCCGATTTTACTGATGGCTGCAGGTGGTTCAAGCCGGATGGGACAACCCAAACAGTTGTTGCCCTGGGGAAACCGAACTCTGATCGAACATCAAATCCTGACATTGCTAGAGACCGACAATCCGATTAATGTCGTTCTCGGTTCAAATTCGGATCTTGTCATTCCCGTTATTGAAAAATACTCCGTAAATATCTTTACAAATACTGACTGGAAAAGCGGAATGGGTAGTTCTATTTCATTCGGGATCAGCCAGACTAAAGATCGATTTACCGATGTTTCCGGAGTTTTGATCACGCTTCTGGACCAACCCCTGATTACCACTGCCTACATTGAAAAAATGCTGGCCAGCTTTCAACCCGGTTCGCAACAAATCCTGGTTTCACACTCCGATTCCGGATGGACTGGTGTTCCCGTGCTTTTTGATGCATGCTATTTCAACGAACTTACCGAATTGAGAGATGACGAAGGCGCTAAAAAAATCATTAAACGCCACGACGAAAATTTAATACTTGTGGATGGTGGTGAACTTTTGGAAGACATGGATACAATGGAAACCTATCAGCAATTATTGAAAAAATACATGATTAGCAGTTCTAATTAATTCAGCGACCTATATTTATTAGGCGATAATCTATTCAACCATAATCTCTTTGCTCAACCGAATATCTCTGGAAGAGGAACTGGCGTGCACGATATATTGCCCTTTTTCTAATGTCCATTTTGAATCCTGTTCATTCCAATAAGTCAATTCATTAAGTAGTATTTTAAACGTCAGATTTACTGCTTCTCCGGGATTCAGGATTGGTGTTTTTGCAAATGCTTTTAACTCCTGAACCGGTCTGTCAATTTTCGAATTCGGTATTGACGAATAGATCTGTACAACTTCTTTTCCTTTAATCTCACCTGTATTTGTGATGGTTAAATCAACCCTCATCGTATCATTCAACACGGCAACAGCCATATCAGAATATTTAAATTGGGTATACGATAAGCCATAGCCAAACGGATAAGATACTTCAATCTTGGCTTTGTCGAAATGCCGGTATCCCACATAAATACCTTCTTCGTATATTGTATAGTCGTGATTCCGAACTTGGTCTTTCTCTGGTTTTGTTCCCGTAGGGCCAATCATGTCGAACATTCCCATGGGTTTGCTATCTAACGGGAAATTTGCAGTCGAGGCATGATCGTTCAGATGAATTGGGAAAGTCATTGGAAGTTTACCGCTCGGATTGATTTCTCCACTTAAAATTTTAGCAACCGAGTTTCCTCCTTCCTGACCACCTTGCCATGCAAGTACAATGGCATCGGGCAGGCTTTTCCATGAAGCAGTTTCAATCACTCCTCCAATATTCAATACGACAACAACTTTCTTGCCAGCCTCATGAAATGCCTTGCAGGTCGTTTCAATTAATTGCTGTTCCATCGAAGTCAGTAAAAAGTCATCTTTTTCTTTTCTGTCCGCGCCTTCTCCACTGTTTCTTCCGATGGTTATAATTCCAATATTGGCTGAACTTAAGCTTTGAGCGATCTCTTCGGATGAAGGAATCCATTGCGGTGGATTGTACTTTATAAACATGGCAGTTCCGCCTTCAGGTTTTACAAAGGCTTTTGCGTTTGCAGCTTTATGCGCTTCAAAACTGTTTTCGATCACTTTGTTTATTTCATATCCCTTATTTTTCAAGCCTTCTCCAAGCGAAACGGTATAGGCTTCATTTACATCTCCTGAACCGGTTCCTCCAGCTATAAAATCGTATGAAGTAACTCCAAACAATGCTACATTTTTATTATTCTGAAGAGGCAGGGTATTTTCATTTTTAAGGAGTACGATACCTTCTGAGGCCGACTGCTGTGCAGTCTCTGCATGTGCTTTCAAATCAGGATTGTTTTGGTAGGAATACTGCTGCATTTTTCTGGATGCCAGAATCATCTTTAGTATTCTTTTTACCGAAGTATCAACAAATGTCATTGGAAGATCCCCATTCTTGACGGCCTTTTTCAAAGCATCCCATTGAAACTTGGTACCCGGTTCCAACAGGTCATTACCTGCCTTTATTTGCGCCGGAGCATTTTGCCCTCCAAACCAGTCTGACATAACAAGTCCTTTAAATCCCCAATCATCTCGCAAAACATCAGTTAACAAGTATTTGCTTTCTGAAGTATAAGTTCCATTTAACTTGTTATATGACGACATGATGGTCCATGGCTGCGATTTTTTCACTATAATTTCGAACCCTTTCAGGTATATTTCGCGAAGTGCACGTTCTGAAATCCTTGCATCATTCATGGTTCGTTCTGTTTCCTGATTGTTGGCTGCAAAATGCTTCACAGAAGTACCCACTCCATTCGATTGAATTCCATTTACACAGGCAGCTCCGATCCATCCGGTAAGAACCGGATCTTCTGAATAATATTCAAAATTACGTCCGCAAAGCGGGTTTCGGTGAATGTTAGCTCCTGGCCCGAGGATGACATCCAGACCATACTCAAGAGCCTCATTACCCATCGCATTCCCAACTTCTTTCACAAGTTCGGGATTCCATGTTGATGCAAGCATGGTTCCGATCGGGAAAGCCGTACAGTAATAAGTTCTGTCTTCATTCTTGCGTTTTGGTTCTATCCGCAATCCCGCAGGTCCATCTGATAAATAAACAGTTGGAATACCAAGCCGTGGTGTAGGAACAATTGTTCCGACGGCACCTGCAATACCAGTTTTAGGATCACCACTGCCCATTGCCGAAGCAAGACCCGATCCCTTTAAGATATGGATTTTTTCCTCAGTTGTCATCTGGGAGAGCAAATCCTGGGCACGTTCCTCGATTGATTTTCGGTCGTCTTCATAAACATCAAGCTTGCCGTTCCCATTTCTGTCGAGAAATTTATAACCATCAACAGTAAGTTCTTTGAGGTCGTGATTTTCAGCATAATCATTTTCAAACTTGAGAAACTTAGAACTCAGGTACAACCATCCAACAAGTCCTGCAATAACCAAAACCGACACTACTGATCCAATACTTATTAATGTAACTTTTACACCCTTTTTCATATTTGTGATTCGTTAGGTTCTTAAATAATCTCCATCAACAAATTCATACCCACCAAAGTAAGAATATTTTCTGAGTATCTGGATATTAGTTAATTTTGAAATTTATACCTGATCAGCATTTTGGATAAGCAGATTGAATAACTCAACGCAATTGTTTGAATTTCGTATTTTATCGTTTGGTTTTTGTTATTTTTCAGGGTAATTCTGTTTGATATTTGTATCATCATTAAAAAGCATAAAATCATGGAAACAAAAATTCAAAAACGTCAATTAGGAAAAAGCGGTCTGGAAGTTTCGTCCATCGGACTCGGCTGTATGGGAATGAGTTTTGGCTATGGAACAATTTCTGATGAAAAAGAAATGATCGCCCTGATTCGGTCGGCTGTTGAATGCGGTGTGACTTTTTTTGATACTGCTGAAGTGTATGGCCCGTACATCAACGAAGAGCTGGTTGGCAAAGCCCTCGAACCGTTTAAAGGCCAGGTTGCGATTGCCACTAAATTCGGGTTTAATTATCTGGATGGAGTAAATACCGGACTTAACAGCCGTCCGGAGAATATTAAAAAAGTGGCTGAGGAGTCGCTGAAACGACTCAAGATAGATGCTATTGATTTGTTCTATCAGCACCGTGTTGATCCGAACGTGCCCATTGAAGATGTTGCCGGTGCAGTGAAAGATCTGATTCAGGAAGGAAAAGTGAAATATTTCGGACTTTCGGAAGCCGGAGTGCAGGTGATCCGCCGCGCTCACGCAGTACAACCTGTTACTGCTTTGCAAAGCGAATATTCATTATGGTGGCGCGAACCCGAAGAGGTAATTATTCCAACACTCGAAGAACTAGGAATTGGCTTTGTACCTTTTAGTCCGCTGGGCAAGGGTTTCCTAACTGGGAAAATGGACCCGAACACCACTTTCGACAGTAAAGACTTCCGGAGTACAGTTCCGCGTTTATCGCCCGAAAACCTGAAAGCCAATATGGCGTTTGTCGATTTGGTTGGTGCATTTGCAAAACGGAAAAATGCTACACCGGCTCAAATTGCATTGGCATGGGTATTGGCTCAAAAGCCTTGG
Organism: Prolixibacteraceae bacterium; assembly: GCA_028683385.1. Lineage (GTDB taxonomy): Bacteria > Bacteroidota > Bacteroidia > Bacteroidales > Prolixibacteraceae > Aquipluma. The sequence goes on from JAQUIJ010000001.1 coordinate 630,417, forward strand.
TTCGTACCCATTCCAGGAACTACAAAGTTGCATCGATTACATGAGAATCTCGGAGCTGCAGCCATCGAATTCACAACTGACGAACTTCAGGAAATAAACGCCGCTTCATCAAAAATTGATGTTCAAGGTGACCGTTATTCAGGAGGAAGCGCAAAAATGATTAACAGGTAATTAACTTAAACTCCACAGGAAAACGGTTGTATGACTTTTACTTTATTTTTGTGTTGTATTAGAAGTCGTTACATGCCCATTCATTTTGTAAGTACGAAAACGACAGCATTACTTTTGAGCACTAAACCTTGCAGCACAACCTTATGATTAAAGTGATTCAATGCCGGCTTTCATTTTTACTTTTTATTTTTTTAATTATTCCTGTGACTACTTTTTCACAAAAGACAGATACCACAAAGAATCCAATCAATTTTGGAGGTTTTGTCACGGTAACAAATAAAGGAATTTCATCCATTCCTAATTTAACTTTGGGCAAACCTGCAGCAATTGTTTTTATGTCGGTTGGAAACAGGCTCCGGTTTGAACCCGAATTTCGTCTTGCACTGGATGGTAAACCCTGGATGTTCATTTTTTGGTGGCGCTATGATATGCTAAAAACGGATAAGTTTCTTTTTAAAGTCAGAGCGAATCCGACGGTTGTTTTTAAAACCATATCTGTAACCAACAACAATGTTACTGACAACATTATAAGGACTAGCCGTACATTGACCGGAGATCTGACTGCAAGTTATTTCGCAACAAAAAACATTAGTATTATTCCTTACTACATGTATGTATATGGCGTTGAAAAAGATGCCATCAAAAACACACATTATCTCGCTTTAAAAACTGCATTTTCGAACATAAAGCTGACAGAACAATTTTATATGGGCTTTAACCCATCGGTGTATTACCTGAAAATGGACGAAAATCACGGATTTTATGTAAACGCTAGCTTGAGTCTGGGCAAGCGAAATTTTCCACTATCAGTCTCAACACTTGTAAACAAGACCATACATACAGAAATTCCTGTTGGTGAGGATTTTCTTTGGAATGTAAGCCTGGTTTATACGTTCAATAATAAATACATGAAACAATAAGCATCAGTGAAACAAAAGCCAAACCCACGAAGAACTTTGGCCGAATTACCAATTTAAAGCAGGAGCAACCGATCCTGAATTAATAGTGGTATTCGATAACTTTGCATTCGACATTGGTTATCAGGATGTTTCCTATGCAGGACCTAATTCTTTGTTTTAGAATAATACCACAACGGCCTCTGGGTTTAGCATTAAATACATCGTTTGTACCAAATCTAAATACATGCACAACCAAACTTGACACGTCGTTGTTACAAGAAATTGCAATAAATAACAATAACACGTTAAGAAAATGGAAATTACGAAAGAGCTATCGTCCGGACAACGTGAAGAACTAATCAAAACATTAAAAGTCCGTTTTGAGAAAAACGTGAACCGCCACGCAGGTCTTGAATGGGTTAATGTATATTCCAGATTGGAAGCAAACGGGGAAAAACTTTGGTCGCTCCATGAAATGGAAAGAACTGGTGGCGAACCGGATGTGGTTGGATATGATGAAAAGACCGGCGAATACATTTTTCAGGATTGTTCTGCAGAAAGTCCGAAAGGTCGTCGAAGCCTTTGTTACGACCGCGAAGCGCTGGATTCGAGGAAAGAACATAAACCGGAAAATAGCGCGATTGAACTGGCTGCTTTCATGGGCATAGAGCTTTTAACAGAAGAACAATATCGGCAATTGCAAAAACTTGAAAATTTCGATACAAAAACATCGAGCTGGGTGAAAACACCTGCTGAAATTCGAAAACTTGGTGGCGCACTTTTTTGTGATCGTCGTTACAATCAGGTATTTTTGTATCACAACGGAGCAGATTCATACTATGCCGCCAGAGGTTTCCGTGGCTCACTAAAAGTCTAAATTTTGTCAGTCCGCTAAATCTGAATTTGAGATCGAATCACCTGAAAATGGATTTGCCGGAAGAATATGGAGGTACGAGTGAATAGACAAAGCTTGGCTACCTCAAGCGCAATCAGAAAATAAGACATTGATAAAATATAAAACTTATGAAGGCAAGTTATTTAATCAAACACGTCATCGGCACATTTATATTTTTCTCAATCCTGTTTATCAGTGCTGGTAAAATCGATTATTGGCAAGGGCTTATTTATGTGTCAATTGGGTTTCTGATGGTAGTTTTAAACTATACTGTTCTGCGGATAGATCCGGATTTGTCAAAAGAGCGTTCAAAGCCTGCTGAAGATACCAAGAGATGGGATAAGGTGCTATTGGGAATCTCTTTCCTTGCCACCATTTCAATGTATGTTATTGCCGGACTTGATTCGGGTCGTTACCATTGGTCGCCCGATTTTCACTGGAGCATCTATCTGATTGGGGCAATTCTAACTGCATTGGGACAACTCTTATTTCTCATTGCTCAAAAGCAGAATCGATTTTTCTCAAGCACTGTCCGGATTCAAACAGATAGAGATCATACGGTTTGCGATACCGGATTATACAAAATCGTCAGGCATCCGGCTTATCTGGGTTCGATTATCCAGTCTATAGGATTTCCATTCATCTTTGGATCGTTGTGGAGCACCATACCGGTATGTGCGATGATTATTCTACTGATCATACGGACTAATCTTGAGGATAAAACTTTGAGAAATGAATTGAAAGGTTATCCCGAATATTCCGGGAAAACCCGATACAAAATTATTCCATATGTTTGGTAATGATTTGAAAATTGGAAAAATAACGAGAAAATAGACTCGTATCAGCAGAATCGGCTTTCTAAAACGGTAATCGCCCTAAATCCACATTTCCTCCGCTCAGGATAATTCCAACCTTTTTACCTTTTGCATCCACTTTATTTTCGAGGATGGCAGCCAATGGAACAGCCGACGAGGGTTCGATGATGATTTTCATCCGTTCCCAAATCATGCGCATGGCCGCTACAATGCTTTCTTCAGAAACGGTTGCAATCTGATCCACGTCATTCAGTATAATCGGGAACGTGAGGCTTCCGAGTGAGGTTAGCAAGCCGTCGGCAATGGTTTTGGGTGACACTGAAGGTTGGAGTGTTTTGGAATAAAACGACCGGAAAGCATCGTCGGCACCGGCAGGTTCGGCAGCAATAACTTTCGCTCCCGGAAGCAATGCTTTAACTGAAAGAGCTGTTCCACTTAACAATCCGCCCCCACCAACAGGAGCCATCACCACATCCAGCAACCCAATTTCTTCGATCAGTTCTTTGGCAGCCGTTCCCTGTCCGCAAATCACGTTGAAATAATTGTACGGATGTATTTCGGTGGCACCGGTTTCAGCAGCGACTTTTTTTAGCGTCGATTCTCTTGCTTCCAGTGTTGGCGTGCAAAAAGTAATTTGGGCACCATAACCGGCCACGGCTATTTTTTTGATTTCCGGAGCATTTTCGGGCATCACAATGTACGCTGGAATACCGCGCATTCGGGCAGCCAAAGCCAATGCCGCAGCATGGTTTCCGGAGGAATGAGTACAAACCCCGTTTTTAGCTTCTTCTTCTGAAAGAGAAAATACAGAATTACAGGCACCACGAAACTTGAAAGCACCAACTTTTTGCAAGTTTTCGCACTTAAAAAACAGTTCGGCACCAACAATTTCGTTGATACTTTTTGAGCTTAAAACCGGTGTATGGTGAATGTACGGACGAATGCGGTCGTGAGCCGATTTGATGTCTTCAAAAGTGGGTAAATTCATGATTATGCAGGATAATATTCTAATGAAATAAGTTCCTTCTCAATTTTAAAACCAGCTTTTTGGTAAGCCATTAATGCAGATTCGTGGTCTCTTTCACAAGTATGCAACCACACTTTCTCTCCGTTCTGACCTGCCACATAAACCGATACCTGAATTAATTTCTGGCCCAGTCCCTTCCCTATCCATTCGGGTTTAAGTCCCAGGTAAACGAGTTCAGTTTCTCCTTCTGCACGAACGAGTTCAAAAAAACCAGCCACTTCATTCTCTATCCGGAATAGCCAGACTTCGTTGTTTGCCGAATTCAGTATTTCAGTCAGTTCTTCAGAAGTCTTCAACAAACGACCTGTCCAGCCCCAAACACTTCCAACGGCTTTGTAAATTTCGAGGTATTCGGCTGCCGATGGTTTTTCCCATTGTTCCATTCGAACCGAATCGCCAAAAGAGGAAATATCGGGCAAGCTTCCTTCAAAAATCAGGAACCAGGTTTTGACAGGAATTTGTTTGTATCCGGCGGGTAAAGTCATGAAATTAATTATAATCCGGCAACCAGTTCTCTCAAAATCAGTGTCATGTTGGGTTCGGCTTTCATGGCCACTTCCTGCACTTCTTCGTGCGAAATTTCAACGATTTGCCCGGGAACGCCGCTGTCGGTCACAATCGAGATCCCGAAAACAGTCATTTCCATGTGCCGGGCAACAATCACTTCAGGAACAGTTGACATGCCAACGATATCGGCGCCTAAATGACGGAACATCAGGTACTCGGCAGGGGTTTCGAAAGTTGGTCCGGAGACACCCACATAAACACCTTCACGCACAGCAATACTGTTTTTCAGGGCAATCGCTTTCGCCCTGTTGCGCAAATGCGGATCGTACGATTTACTCATATCCGGGAACCGGGTTCCGAGTTCATTGATATTCTTGCCGCGCAACGGATGTTCAGGGAAAAAATTAATGTGATCGGAAATAATAATCACATCACCCACTTTATAATCAGGATTCAATCCGCCGGAAGCATTAGACACGAACAAGGTATTAATACCCAGCATTTTCATTACACGGACAGGAAAAGTAACTTCCTTCATGGAATAGCCTTCGTAGTAATGAAAACGGCCTTGCATGGCAAGCACATTTTTACCACCAAGCTGACCAAAAATCAGTTGTCCGGAATGCCCGTCAACAGTTGAAACCGGGAAATCGGGAATTTGGCTATACGGAATGGTCAGTTCAACTGTTATTTCATTTACCAGTCCGCCCAAACCCGAACCCAGGATGATTCCAGCATCAATTGGCTTTTTTATTCTTTCGCTTATGAAGGTCGCGGTTGCTTTTATTTTCTCTAACATAGGTTACAATTTTTTCGTCGAAATTTTTTCCTTCGCTGTCTAGGAACTTAATTTTCAGCGGAATATAGAATAAATGTGATTTTACTAAAGGCGACAAATTCATGTCTTTCAATCGCATCGAGTCTTTCTCGGTAGTAATGATGATCTTATTTTCAGCATCAATTCCAATAAATTTTTGCTCGATTTGCTGAATGTTTGAAGCATTAAAGTTATGATGATCAGGATATTTTAAATCGGCAATGCTTTCGGTGAACGTACTCAGGTATTTGCGCAAATGTTCCGGATTAGCAATTCCGGTAATCAATAAAACACTCACCTTATCTGATGCCAGTTTTGGCGTAGCGATAGCCTCGTCAGGAAAAACCGGAGTAAGTGGTTGATAAACCATTGTCGTAAAAAACAGGTTCTGATAAGGCCGCAGATTCACATCTTTCATGATAATCCGGCGAGTGATTGGCGAAATCTCTTGCGGACATTTGGTGTAAATAATGACGTTGGCGCGACGCATCTGCCATTTCGACTCGCGTAATCGTCCTACCGGCATCAACTGGTCTTTATCAATCGGACGGTTGAAGTCGATCAGTAAGATGTTAACTCCGGCACTCACACTCCGGTGTTGAAAAGCGTCGTCGAGCAAAATAATATCCGGTAATTGACTGGGTTCCTGTACCTGAATTTTCTTGATCGCATGAACACGCTTTTCGTCGACTACAACTTGAATATCTTTAAATTTCCGTTTAATCTGGAGAGGTTCGTCGCCTACTGCTGTTGCAAGTGAATCAAAAGCCACTTCCTGATAACCGCTTGTTTTGCGCTTATATCCTCTGCTGATTGTTGTTACCGTAAATTGTTTACTCAATAAGTCAACCAAATATTCGGTATGAGGAGTCTTCCCGGTTCCGCCAACGGTAATGTTTCCGATTGATATAACCGGGATCTCGAACTCAGTTGATTTGAATACTTTATAGTCGTACAGAAAATTCCGCAAGGAAATAATCAACCAATAAATAGCAGAAATAGGATAAAGAAGAAATTTGAACATGTTGACCCTTCAGAATAAATTGAATTGCGAAAATACGAAAAATTGAAGAGCGAACCGAATTATAATGTTTAATAAGCAGTTTGTTCAGGTTTCATTTTCTTGCCAGAATCCATAAAGGGAAATTCGATATTTGTTAAAGCAAATTCAACGCATTTTTAAGGTAGGCATTGACCAATAGATAACTTTTTTTCGTACCGGAAATGCGGTAACGCTTTTTGAGAATCTCTTCCGGACGGGCTTTTTTGATCTCCTTCAACAAATGAATGTAATAGCTGAAAGCCAGATAAACACCTAAGCGCACCTGCTTTTTTAACTGGCGGATTCCTTCCATCGACTCCTGAAAATCCTGATCAATCTCGGCTTCCAATTGCTTTTTAGTTTCTTCGGAAAAGTTTGTAAAATCGATGTCTTTAAAATAAATCCGTCCCTTTTCACTGTAATCTTCATGGACGTCGCGTAAGAAATTTACTTTTTGGAAAGCCTCGCCCAGCTTGCGTGCAGGAATTACCAGTTGATCGTACTTTTCGGGTTCGTCGAAGTAGAAAACCCGGAGGCACATCAAGCCTACCACTTCGGCCGATCCATAAATGTATTTTTTCAAAAGTTCCGATGAATAAACCTCCTGACTCAGATCCATTTCCATACTCAGCAAAAAAGCATCAATCAATTCGCGGTCAATTTTGTATTTCCTGACAGCCATCTGGAAGCTGTCAATGATCGGGTTTATGCTGAATCCACGATCAATCCCTTTGAACGTTTCCTGCCTGAACTCCTCAAAAATCGTTCGCTGATCCTGATCAAAAAAGGTATCTACAATTTCATCGGCGTAGCGCACAAAACCATAAATACTGTAAATTCCTTCACGGTATTTCGCATTCAATACACGCACGCCCAACGAAAATGAAGTGCTGTAATTACGAGTCGTAATTTTGCTGCAATCGAGGTTATTTTTTCGGTACAAATCCATGGTCGTTCTGTATTCTTTCGGTTACCAAACGCGAACTTATGACGGTCATCGGCAGTCCGGTTCCCGGAACAGTTGATGCACCCACGTAATAGAGGTTATTGAATTTTTCATCTTTGTTTTTGGGCCTGAAACCGCCAACCTGATTGAGATCGTGTGCCAAACCAAGCCCACTCCCGCGGTACAAACCAAACATTTCCTCCCAATGTTCAGGAGTTAAAACAACCTTCACTTCGGTGTGTGCATGAAAATCAAAACCGGTCCGGTCGCTCAAATCCTGAATAATACCGTCGGCAATTTCATGATCGTCGCTCCAATCCGATTTATATCGTAAATCGGGCACCGGACAAAGTATAAAGATACACTCTTTACCTTCAGGTGCATAGTCCGGGTTGTGCATCGACTGAATGTTGACGTAATAATAGGGTTTGTCAAGCTTTATTTTGTTCTTAAAGATTTTTCCGGCATACTCTTCAAAATTCCGTCTCAGGAAATAATTGTGGTGATACATGTTCGGAACTTTGGCGTCCAAACCCAGATAAATCGTCAAAGGAGCCAAAGTCCATTTCTTGGCATCCAGTTTTTTTGCTGAAAATGCGGACCGTTTCAAAATCGCCCCACGAAACCAGGCAGCATCGGCATTCACCACAAACAGATCAGCCTTCCATTCTTTTTCTGAACTGTCAATGAACGAAGTTACCGCACCATTCTTACTCGAAAAACTTGTAATTTCAGTATTGTAATGAATCTGAACTCCCCGGTTTCCCAATTCCTGAAGGATTCCTTCCACGATCTTGTACATTCCACCTTTCACATTGTAATAGCCGTCATGAACTAATTCGGTGTAATTCAGCAAAGTATATACGGCTGGAGTATCGAAAGGAGTCGCTCCAAGAAAGAATCCTACGAGCGAGAAAATCACTTTTACCTCGAACGAGTCAAAATTTCGCTCCATTTCACGCCACATCGAATAGAACATTTTTGGAGCGTGTTTGATCGGAACAGTGGTCAGTTTCAGCAAATATTGCGTCAAAGAATCAAAATTCCGCTGAATCACAATGTTCTCGGTATCGTGAAATAGTTGTCCGGCAGCCTTCAGGAAACGAGTGATTTTCTTTTCAAAGTCAGGTTCAATATCCTGAAACTCGACAGCAAGCTTTTTTAAGTTTTTGTATATTAAATAATTTCGCTGGTCGCCCTCAAAATGGACCGAATAAAGCGGATCGAGCTCAACAAATTCAAAAGGCATGGCCATGTTGCAATCTTTCGCCAGCTCCTGGAACTCATAACTCATGCTAAAAAAAGTTGGTGCCATGTCGAATTTAAACCCACCTTTTTCAAGTAGATTTAACCGGCCTCCTGCACGATGGTACTTTTCGACCATCTCAACTTCGTACCCTCTGGTTGAAAGCCGCAGTGCAGTTGTTAGTCCACCTAAACCAGTTCCTATGATAATTACCTTTTTTTGCATCTGTTTAATTAATTCATCAAATACTTAAACAAACAAAACGTAAAATGTTTCAGTAATTTACGAATTTATTTTTGGAGTATGTCTTGCTTTTCATCTTGACAGAAAAATTATTATTCAAAAGTAACTTTTGAATTTAGAAACTGTTTAAAATTTGAAAAGATACCCAAAATCAAAAGAATTACCCCTACCCTAAAGGGTGATTTTTTGATTTTTCGGGCTCCCTTCAGGGTTCGGGGTAATCCGAAAAATCAAAATGAACTAAATTTAAACAGTTTCTTACTTTTTTGCCCTTTTTACCGTATCTTCCGGTTGAAACTCGCATGTAATGTCATACTGCTAAAATTGAGTCCACTCCGAAAAGTCCGAGTTTATTGATTTTCAACTTCGCCACCCCTGACCCGTAAAGGGGAACTCGTTGAAAATAAATAAACTCTTCAAAGTCCCCTTCAGGGGATTTAGGGGTTTTTGACTTTTCGCAGCAGACTCAAAATTACATTTTAACAAACATGCTCGTTTCATAAAATTTAGTGAATTATGACCCAAGCTATCATCATCGGATCTGGAATTGGCGGGCTTGCTGCTGCCATTCGGCTTGCCCGTCAGGGGATTAATGTAGCGGTGTACGAATCGGCTGACAAAGCCGGCGGCAAGGTGTCGCAGCTTAATTTCGATGGATTTCGGTTCGATGCCGGGCCTTCGCTGCTTACTTTACCCGAATTGGTGCATGAACTGCTCGATGATGACCTCCGCTTCCCGATCCGCAGGCTCGAAGTAATTACCAAATATTTCTATCCGGATGGAACTCATGTTTTGGCTTACAGCGATGTCGAAAAGTTTTCTGCTGAGGTCGGACAAAAGTTAGATATCCCATCGTCAAAGGTGGTCAATTATCTTAAAAAGGCAGCTAAAGTTTATGAACTCACTTCCGACCTTTTCATTTTCGGCTCCTTCCATCGTATTAAAAACCTGATGAACTTTAAATCGCTCAAAACGCTGATTCAATTTCGGCATCTTCAGGCTTTGAATACTTTACACGAATACAATCGGCAGGAATTGAGCAACGGTCACTTGGTTCAATTATTCGATCGATACGCCACATACAACGGTAGCAATCCATACCAAACACCCGCAACTCTGAGTGTAATTTCGCATTTGGAACACAACCTGGGTGCCTTTATTCCCGAAGGTGGCATGTTTCAAATTACCGATTCGCTTTATCAGCAAGCGATACGACTTGGGGTTAAATTTCATTTCAACCAACCTGTCCTGAAAGTAGAAACGGCTAAGAATCAGGTATCCGGAGTTATAATCGACACAGGATTTGCCACGGCTGATATTGTGGTTAGCGACATTGATATTCATCGGTTTTACTCGTCGCTGTTGCCAGATAAAAAACGACTTGCAAGAATTACAAAAGAAGAACGATCATCGTCAGCCCTTATTTTTTACTGGGGAATGAAAGGCATCTTTCCTGAATTGGACATCCACAATATCTTTTTCAGTTCTGATTATCAGGACGAATTTGAACACTTGTTCAGGCAAAAGGATTTATTCAACGATCCAACTGTTTACATTTATATCAGCAGTAAATACAACCCAACGGATGCACCCGAAGGTTGCGAAAACTGGTTCGTGATGATTAATGCGCCTGCGGATGTCGGGCAAAACTGGCATGAACTGATTGCACAATCGCGACAACGCATTCTGGAAAAACTGGAGCGAATGTCGGGCAAAAAATTGTCGGGTAGCATTGTCAGCGAACAAATTCTGTCGCCTCCTGATATTTTTAAACAAACCGGCTCAGTCAACGGTTCACTGTATGGAAGCAGTTCCAATAGCCGTTATGCCTCGTTTAACCGACATGCCAACTTCCGAAGCGACATCAACGGGTTGTATTTTGTGGGAGGAAGTGTGCATCCGGGCGGAGGAATTCCGTTGTGCTTGTCGTCGGCGAACATTGTTGCAAAATTGGTAAACGAACAATTGCAAAAACAAAAAAAATGAAAACGCTCACAAAAGATCAGATTGCAAAAATCGCAATCTGGTTATGGTATATGGTTGGGATAATCGGATTTATGATTCGCCCGTTGCAGCCTCTTTTTCAACAGCTCACACCTTTCGGGATGGTTATGGCTGCTGCCTTGCTGATGTTTTTTCACGAACCAAAAAACCTGAAAAACGGACTTGTTTTTTCAGGGATTGCGTTGTTTGGTTTTGTTGTTGAGCTGATTGGCGTAAATACACAAGCCATTTTTGGATTCTACATTTATGGAAATTCGTTGGGGCCAAAACTATGGAATACACCGTTTATCATCGGGCTCAACTGGTTGGTGCTAATTTACTGCATTACGTCGCTGGCCAAACCCATTCGCAACACCTGGTATTTCCCGTTAATTGGCGCCGCAACAATGGTTGGCTTCGACTGGCTGATGGAACCCGTTGCCATTGCCAACGACATGTGGTATTGGGCATGCCCGGGTATTCCGGGTAAAAATTACATCGACTGGTTTCTGGTCTCCGGATTCCTGTTCCTGATGATCCGCATTCTGAAAGTTAAAATCAACAACCGGATTGCCGGTTTTCTATTTGCCATGCAAGTGGTGTTTTTCCTGGCTTTGAACATTTTGAGTCGCACCTGATTATGGGAATACTGATCGCCTTACTCATTCTTTCGCTGTGGTTCGCACATCTGGTTTATTTGCTGGTATTTGTCGAAGTATCATTTGCACCAATTATGCTGATTCACATCGCCATTCAAACCTATTTATATACCGGGCTTTTCATCACGGCTCACGATGCCATGCACGGTCTGGTTTCGTCGAACCGCACGATAAACACGATAGTCGGACAATCGGCCACCTGGCTTTTTGCGGCACTCTCCTATTCGCGGCTCAATCAGAAACACCAGTTGCATCACCGTTTCCCGGGCGAAGAAGCTGATCCGGACTATTATACCGGTTCGCAAAATTTCTGGCGCTGGTGGTTTTCGTTCCTGAAAAATTACATAAGCTGGTGGCAAATCATCACCATGGCTGTAGTTTTTAATGTTTTGCAAATTTGGGTCAATCAACTAAACCTGATTGTGTTCTGGGTTCTGCCATCGATTCTGGCAACATTCCAACTGTTTTATTTCGGAACTTATCGGCCTCACAGATTGCCGCATACCAAATCGATGCTGCCACACAATGCCCGAAGTCAAAATGGTTCTCACTTTTGGGCCATGCTTTCGTGCTATTTCTTCGGATATCATTACGAACACCACGAATCGCCGCAAACGCCCTGGTGGAAATTGTATCAGATTAAAAACCTGAACCGATGATTAAAGCGCGACACAATAACTTATATATCTGGTTTTTCCGGAATTACTTCGGATTGTTAAGCCTCATCCATTTTCGGAAGATGAGCGTTGTTACCGATGTTGTTATTCCTGAAGACCGGTCGGTGCTTTTATTTCAAAACCATTTTAGCTGGTGGGACGGATATTGGTCGTACGGATTGAGCCGAAAAATATTCAAGCGAAAATTTCATGTCATGATGCTCGAAGAACAACTTCGAAAACGCATGTTTTTGAATCGCTGCGGAGTATTCTCGATCAAAAAGAGCAACCGCGATTTTTTGAATTCACTTCAGTATGCCACCGGAATTTTAAGCAACCCCAAAAATTTAGTGGCCATCTATCCAACCGGCGAAATGCTGACACAACATCAGCAAATCATGCACTTTCAAAAAGGAATCGATCGAATTATTACCGGAAAAACTGATCATTTCGAGATTGTATTGGCTGTCTTCTTGGTCGATTACTTTGGATTTGCACGTCCCGAAATCCGAATTTACCTCCAAAACTATTCTGGTGATCGAACTGTTGAAGCTATCGAAAAAGCTTATCATTCGTTTTATCAAACTTGCATAACCAAACAAACCGAATAATGGAAGTATTGGCCATTTTTACATTGGTTTTTCTTGCTCTCCGGATGCTTATTTCGCTGGTAAACCTGGTATCGCGATTGCACCTTCCGGATAAAAAGCCCACAAGTTTTCCAAAGGTATCGGTATTGATTCCGGCGCGAAACGAAGAGGCAGTACTCGGACGTTTATTGGACAGCCTTGAAAAACAAGATTATCCTGATTTTGAAGTTATTGTTTGCGATGATCATTCGTCGGACAACACCGAAGAAATTCTCAACTGGATTGCCGGCGAAGATGAGCGTTTTCACTGGTTTTTGGGAGAAAAACTTCCGGAAGATTGGTTAGGGAAAAATTTTGCCTGTCACCAACTGGCGCAAAAGGCTTCAGGAAAATACCTGATTTTTTTGGATGCCGATGTAGAATTGAGTACGAATGCAATCACCAAAGCTGTCGCCTTTTTTCAGAAAAACAGATTGGCACTGTTATCGGTTTTTCCGCAACAAAAAATGGAATCGTTTGCTGAGCGTGTAACCGTTCCGGTGATGAATTGGATTTTGCAAAGCTTATTGCCGATGGTTTTGGTTCAGAAAAGCAAGTTCCCGTCTCTTTCGGCGGCCAACGGGCAACTGATGATGTTCGATGCTGAAAATTACCGCACTCACCAATGGCATTCACGAGTCAGGAACCAAAATGTGGAAGATATCCGACTGGCACGAATGATCAAATCAGAAGAATTTAAAATAGCTGTATTACTTGGGAATAACGATGTATTTTGCCGAATGTACCGAAGTTTTGACGAGGCGATTGTAGGTTTTTCCCGGAATATTCACGAGTATTTTGGTGGCCGAAGAATAGTTATGCTTGCCTTCTGGCTCATCGTTTGTTTTGGGCCATTCATCGTGTTTTTTCCGTTTGGGTGGTGTTTTTTGGGTTTATTTGTACTCTTGGTTTTGTCCAATCGGGTTTGTATATCCTTAGCCTGCCGTCAAAATGTTTTTTTGTCAGTTTTGCTGCATCCGTTGCAGATCATTAGTTTTACGTTCATCGTTTTTTACAATATTTTCAGGAGAATAAAAAAAGAGACGACATGGAAGGGACGAAAAATCAGGATTTAATTTGATTATTTGTTCTTTTGTTTGCGAAACGCATGAAAATCAGAATATAAATATGAAATACAACCTATTGCTCCTTACCCTAATGATATTACCGGTTCTGGTGGCTACCGCTCAAAAGAAAGATCTGGCTTATTATCAATGCGCTTTTTTTGAAAGTTACCGTGCCGGAAACATGTCGCCATGGCCAGCTTTGATTGATGAAATGGAAAAAGAAAAATCGGCAGATGTCGTCTGGCAAACCGAGATTTTAAAAGCGATGTACGGACTAGTTGGCTATGAATTTGGCCTACACGACAAAGAAATGGCACGAACCTATGTTGATAAGGCGGACGTTTATTTGGACAACCTTTTGGAGAAATATCCCCGTAATGCACAACTCCATAGCCTGGCAGGCGCTTTTTACGGGTATAAAATTGCACTTGCGTTTTACAAAGCGCCATTTCTGGGACCCAAAAGCATGTATCACATGGATAAAGCAATTGAACTTGATCCGTCGGAGCCAATGGGTTACATCGAAAAAGGCAACTCCTTGCAATACCGCCCAGTTGTTTTTGGTGGCGACAAAATAGAGGCTTTGAAATTTTATCGCAAAGCATTGGCGTTGATTGAGGCAAAGAATGATTCGAAATGCGATTGGCAGCAAATGTTACTTCGCGCTTTTATCCTGAAGAATCTATACGAAACCAATCAGACAGCCGAAGCTGAAGCTTTCCTTGCCGCCATGCAAAAAGATTACGGTTCGATGGTTTGGATCAAAAAGTTTGTAGGAGCTGAGTTTATGAGTGGGAAATAGAAAAAAAGAATTTATACCGATGCCGTTCTAATTTCCTGCCCCAATTCCTTCCGGATCATATTTTCAATTTTTAGAGTCAGTTCGGTCATGTCCATACCCTTTGGTTCAATCGGATCGAAAACGGTTAGTTTCAGGTGAACACCAAAGGTCATCGGGAAATAACCATGTTTCATCAGTTCATAATTTCCGTCAATGGCAAACGGAACAATGAGTGCTGAAGGCGCTGTTTTGTATAGCGACGCAATACCAGCAGGCATAAAGGATTTGAGTTTCCCATCTTTGGCACGAGTTCCTTCGGGGAAAATACAGGCAGCATAATTATTGGCTTCGATGTGTTTGCCAAGCTCTAAAATATCCTTTACTGCTTGTCTCGGATTTTTACGGTCGATCAGCACCGAACCGCCATGACGCAGATTATACGAAATGCTGGGAATCCATTTACCCAGTTCGATTTTTGAAATAAATTTCGGATGGTTTTTCCTGAACCCAACAATTACTGCCGGAATATCGAGGGTTGTTTGATGATTTGCCACAATAATCAATGGGCGACCCTGCGGAATTTTTTCCAATCCACGAAAGGTAATTTTGGTTCCCAAAATCCTTAGACTATAGAGCAATCCGTAATTCAGCACATCAACTGCCTTTTTACGAACCGGATAACCCCAAATCCATCGGGTGATCATCTGGATCGGATGGAAAATAACAAGCAGAAGACCAAAACAGATCAAATAGATGGGAGTCAGAAGATAGGAAAGCAATTTTTTGATCATAGCAAAACCAGTTTTAAACGATTGCAAAATAACCAAAAAAATCAAGCTTCTGAAAAAAGTATTTTGAAGTTTATGTATCTGGATTCATGAAACTAACGAAAGAATCAATTGCCCTTCTGAAAGATCAAATTCAAAAATAATTGGTACTTTTAAAAGCTGCTTATCAAAACTTAAACACGTACCAACTATGAAAATCATTATTGCTCTTGCTCTGCTCTCCGTCCTTTGCTTCCCGGCATTCTCGCAGAATAATCAAAATCTGGCGGAAAAACTGGGTTTCGACCGAAATGCAAAATTACTCATCATTCATGCCGACGACATGGGATTGTCGCAGGCAACGAACAATGCGGTTATTCAGGCATTTCAGAAAGGTGGAATCACTTCCGGAAGCATTATGGTTCCTTGTCCGTGGTTCCCTGACATTGCAGAATTTGCAAAAAACAACTCGCAATTCGATATTGGCATTCATCTCACTTTAACTTCGGAGTGGGATAACTATTTCTTTGGAGGAGTTTCTCCGGCATCAGCCATTCCAAATCTATTGAATCAAAAAGGATATTTTTATCCGTCGGTTGAAGAATTTGCCAAACACGCCAACGGCGCTGAAGTGGAAAAAGAAATCAGGGCACAAATTGAACGTGCGCTGGCATTTGGAATCAAGCCAACACATTTGGACAACCACATGGGAACCATTCTTGCTTCTCCCGAATATTACCAGATTTTGCTGAAAATAGGACACGAGTATAAGCTGCCGGTTTTGGTTCCGGGTGATATGATCGCCAGAATTTCGCCACAATTGCTCGAAATGCTGAGCCGCGACAATGTAGTAGTGGATCATCTTTTCATGCTTAATCAGGCAAGCCCAGCGAAACAGTGGGGCGAACCTTACCTGAAATTCATTGAAAACATGAAACCCGGATTAAATGAAATCATTGTTCATCTGGCTATCGACAATGACGAAACCCGCGCCATTATGGTTAATCATCCCGATTTTGGAGCCGAATGGCGGCAGCACGACCTGGATTTTGTACTGAGTTCCGAGTTCAAAAAAGCGCTCAAAGAACACAACATCCAACTGGTTACATGGCGGCAAATTGGCAAGGTGCAATATCCTAAAGAATAACTATCAAGGCTTCACAAAAAGGGAAACCCTTACGTCAAAAGTTTTTTGTTCCTTTGACGTCATCTTTTCATACAAACAGTACTGATATGACAAACAACGATATTCTGAAAAAACTAAGAGTTGCACTTAAGCTTCGTGACGAAGATATTATTGAAATTTTAAAATTGGTTGACTTTGAGGTTTCCAAAAGTGAACTTAGCGCGCTTTTTCGTGCTGAAGATCACCCGAACTACAAGGAATGTGGCGATCAATTGCTCCGGAATTTCCTGAACGGACTGATCATTTACGAGCGTGGACCAATTGCAGAGACAAAAAAAACACTTCCGGAGAAAAAAGTTGAAAGACGGCAAAAGCCTGTAGTTATTATCAAGCGATCGAAAAGGCCAAGAATTGAATAATTATTCCCTTCTAATTTCCCAGACCTGCGGGGATTTTCGGCTTCCCCGCTTCTAACCAGGCAGTGTAAATTAATCCCGCCAATGTTTTAGACGATTCTTCCAAAAGCTGGATTGTAAACGAACCTGATTCCATCCAAAGACTTTCATAATAACGATCACTGTATTGATCTCCAGCCTCAATATAAGCTTGATTATCAGCCTTTAACAATAAACTTACGTAGGAGTGATTGGCATACAGATAGCCGAAAATACTTGACTTAACACCATTTATTTTCTTACATGTGAAAGGCTTAAACTGAACCTTATCAATATTTCGGTCGATCATTGTTTCTTCGTAACGGCGATGGATTCCGGTTTGAGTACTCAACTGTCCGTCATAATTGGCTGTAATGTGAAGCGGCATAAAACCATCGCCAACGTAATGCCCCAAATCGGCCGCAGTTAAAACGGCCTGATCCCAATTCTCCGATTTAAAGTTCTGAACCAATGCGTTGTAGGTTGAATCTGTGGTCCAAGGCAAAGTTCCTTCTTTTTTGATCTTCTCATTACCATACTTTAGGGTTGCCGTTTCAAAATCTTCTTCAATCCGATGTGTGCGGTTGAAATCGTCGTAACTGTCGATATCAGTAAAATGCTTCACAAATTCAGTTTTGTCATCTTTCTTCCTGAAGTCGGCATCAGAACCGTGATCGGCGAGTATAGGAGCCCAAACTTTCAATTGATTCAATTCCTTTGGAAAGAATTCGACGCATGATGAATTGATTTTGCGGTGAGCTTTTTCACCCCAACTGCAAAGACAAACAAAAAGAGCAAAAAGAATTGAATATCGAACCAGAAATGAATTCATAGAAAAATATATTGCGATTTAGGTATGAGAAAAATCAAAAAATTCAAACAAAAAAGGCATTCAATTTCTTGAATACCTTTTCATCTTTTGGTTGAGGTCAGTGGCGGATTCGAACCGCCGTACACGGTTTTGCAGACCGCTGCCTAACCACTCGGCCAACCGACCAATACCGGTTATTTCCCGTTTTGGGTGGGCAAAGATAACAAAAAAATCTTCCAACATACAAGGAAAATTAAGCTTGAAGAAAAAAATACACCTACTGAAGTTTGCTGTCGTAATCCATTCTTGCTTTCACAATTTCGTCCATACTGTTGGCAGCCCATTGTGCAAGTTCCATAATTTGCTGAAGCAATCCTTTCCCAAGCGGAGTTAATTCGTATTCAACGCGTGGCGGAACCTCGGCGTAAATCGTCCTGGTTATCAAACCATCCCGCTCAAGCGATCGAAGGGTTACGGTCAACATCCGTTGAGAAATTCCTTCAATTTTACCCTTTAATTCGTTAAACCTAGTTTTACCCGAATTGCCCAAATTAAGAATGGCCAGTAACGACCATTTATCGCCAAACCGATCCATAATATCTCGAACCGGACAAAATTCGTGGTTCTCTTCTTTTACATGAAAAAATATTTCCAATTTTTTATGAAGGTCAATCGCCTGATCTTCTGCAATAGTTACTTCCATGTTCCCAAGGTTTAAAAAAATGCGCTATTGTTTATTCAAAAGTTACTTTGTACTATTGAGGCACTAAAAGTAACTATTGTATTTTTAATAAGCAAATTTCGAATTTATAGATTCATTAAAACAATTATAAAATGAGCACATTAAACAACTTGAAATGGCGTTATGCCACAAAAAGAATGAACGGGCAAAAAGTTCCGGCAGAAAAATTGGAGAATATTCTGGATGCCATACAACTGGCTCCATCATCAATGGGGATGCAACCTTTCACCATTCTGGTTATTGAAGATCCTAAATTAAAGGCAAAAATAGCTCCGGCAATTTACAATCAACCTCAAATAACCGAAGGTTCACATGTCTTGGTTTTTGCTGCATGGAAGGACTACAGCAACGAAAAAGTTGACAAATACATTAACCACATTGCCTCGCTTCGTGGAATTCAGGTTGAGTCGCTCGATGGAATGCGTAACATGGTCAGCGGCAGTATTGCCGGGAAGACTCCGGAACAGTTGTTGAACTGGAATATGCGTCAGGCGTACATCGCATTAGGATTTGGACTGGTTGCCGCAGCAAACGAACAAGTTGATGCGACTCCGATGGAAGGTTTCAACCCGGAAGCACTTGATACCGCGCTTGGTCTCGCTGAAAAAGGACTGCACAGTACCGTAATTTTAACACTGGGCTATCGTGATGCAGAAAAAGATCACCTGAGCTCGGCCGCAAAAGTGAGAAGAAACAAAGAAGAATTGTTCATCAGGCTTTAATTAAAAGGCTTTAGGCGGTTTAATTGTCTTAAAAGAATAAAAGCTACCGTTTCCGGCAGCTTTTATTCTTTTATCTCTAGTGTTGTGTTAGCTTGGCTTTGTCAAGCACCAGTCGAGGCTGTATCAAAAGTCATTGACCCCCGTCATCCTGAACTTGTTTCAGGATCCTAAAACATTGTATATTAGATCCCGAAATAAATTCGGGATGACCCGATCAGCGAGCATTTTGACTTTTGATACAACCTCCTCATGATATTAAGTGATGCCGAAACAAGCCTTCAACGTGAGCTCAGTCGAACGTTCGGCATGACGATCTGTCATAAGCTCGTTAACACAACACTAGTTGAGCGTTATTTTAGCCAGGAACCCGTTGTTGCCTATGACAAATCCTGAGCGAGAATCAATAAATCTCATGTTAGTTAGTTGGCCTGTGGTATCTGTCAAGGTATAGTCTTTCACCCAGGTAATTCCGCCATCTACCGAATGATAAATCGCGTTGGATGTACGAAGTATTATTTTCGACTCATTCACAAAATAACAATCCGGATATTTTTCAGGTATTGAAGAACTAACTTTTGTCCAAGTCGTTCCGCCATCCGTTGTTTTCCACAATTCCTGATTGAAGTTAAAAACAAAGCCATTGTTTGCATCCAAAAAATGGAATGCCGTAATCTGACTCATCTTCATTTTCAGACTAGTCCAGGTTTCGCCGCCGTTGGTGGTTTTTACCATGTTGCCAACTGTGCTTCCATCGTAGGTTTTTCCGCCAGCGCAGAATCCAACAGTCGCATTCAAAAACTGCAACCGATTGTAATTTAAGGCATAATACTCTTCATCGGCACCGGCATCAAATTTCAGAGTCCATGTTTTTCCTGAATCGGTTGATTTCATCACGCCATCTTTCGCTATAAATCCGGTTGCAGGACTCGTAAAATATAAATCAAAAATACCAGAGCCCACATTCTCCAATCCGGCAGTTTCCCAGGTTGTACCACCATCTTTTGTATGATAAAGCTCATTTCTTGCAGTAAAAACATTCTTGTCATCAAGCGCCTGAATGCAATTCAAACTTGGCTTTATATCCGATTGAACCTTAGTCCAGGTCTTCCCGGTATCGGTTGTCTTTATTAAAGTTCCCATCGAGCCACAGATATAACCTACCTGACTGGTACCGAAAGAAATATCCGTAAATATTTCAGAACTCACTGTTGCAACAGGAGTAACGGTAATTGTTTGTAAAGTTGGCTCCTTCACCTCGTCATCGTTCTCGCAAGCCACCAAGCCGATCAGTAAAAGCAAATAAAATAATCGTTTCATTTTCGTTTTCGTTTAAGATTTATTTTCATGGATAAAAATCTAAGATTTATTCTCTCCTGAAAAGGTTGCGTGGCTAATCTCAGAGAACCATCCTGTTGTAAAATATTCTTTAACCTTGAGTTTTCCCGATCTTTTTATAAATGTTATATTTACACTTTAAACGATAAACCTGAATTACACAACTTATTTATTTCCACACATGAAAAACAGAACCAATCTATTTCTATTCGTCGTTGCAGCGTTTTTGATTGCATCTTGTGCCGGCAAACAAGCAAAACCAGTTACCGAAAATCAGGACAAACAGTTCTGGCAATACGCCAAAACCCCACCAATGGGTTGGAATAGCTGGGATTGCTACGGGCCAACCGTTACCGAGTCTGAAGTAAAAGCAAATGCCGACTATATGGCTGCAAACCTGAAACAACATGGTTGGGAATACATTGTGGTTGACATTCGCTGGTTTGTAGCAAACGACAAAGCGGGCGGCTACAATGAAAAGGATCCGGTTTACACTCTGGATGAATACGGTCGTCTATTGCCAGCCGTGGAAAAATTCCCTTCAGCAGCCGATGGCAAAGGATTTAAACCTTTAGCTGACTATGTTCATTCAAAAGGACTGAAATTTGGGATTCACCTGATGCGCGGAATTCCGGTTGAAGCGGTAAAGAAGAACCTACCGGTGATGGGAACGAATGTAAAAGCTGCCGATATTTATTCCGATTCGCTTCAGTGTGGATGGCTTCACGATATGTACACTGTTGATACGCTGAAAACGGGCGCTCAGGAATACTACAATTCTATTTTCAACCTGTATGCCTCGTGGGGTGTCGACTATGTGAAAGTTGACGATTTGTCGAGGCCCTATCATCACGGCGAAATCTCGATGATTCGGAAAGCCATTGACCAAAGTGGCCGTCCGATGGTCTTCTCAACTTCGCCCGGCGCGACTCCGCTAAAATGGGCCAATCATGTGGTGAATCACGCCAACATGTGGCGCATTTGCGACGACTTCTGGGACAACTGGAAAATGCTTGAACCTCAGTTTAAACGCTGTGCCGACTGGGCTCCTTACATTGGCGAAGGTCACTGGCCTGATGCCGACATGCTTCCTCTCGGGCACATTGCTTTACGCGCTGAACGTGGTACCGATCGCATGACAGGCTTTACCAAAACAGAGCAATATACTCTGATGAATCTTTGGGCAATGTTCCGCTCGCCGCTGATGTTTGGCGGCGATTTGCCTACGAACGATGAGTTTACGCTTTCACTTTTGACGAACGACGAAGTGTTGGCGGTAAATCAGAACAGTGCTAAAAACAAGCAGTTAAAAGCTGAAAATGGATTGATTGTCTGGACTGCAGACGTTCCCGGAACTGAAGATAAATACGTGGCCTTTTTTAACATCAACGACTCTGGGATTTCAGAAATTTCAGTAACTCTCGCTGAACTTGGTGCTACCGCGAATTACACTGTAAAAGACTTGTGGAGCAAGGAAGATAAAGGTTCAGTTGCTGATAAATTCACTGTTTCAGTTGAGCCACATGCCTCGGTTTTGGTAAGGTTTTCGAAAGTGAAATAGATTATTTTAGTCAGGGCTTCACTTAAAGTGAAACCCTGACTAAAAACTTATCCTTCCATCGTCAGGCTTACTTTTTCGATCTGGCCACCCATCGGCGGGTTCATTTTCGAAACTTTTACCGATACTTTTTGAGCCTCCGGAAATTCAGATTTAATCCGGTTGATGATCCGCTGACAAACATGCTCAAGCAAATCAGAAGGAATTGCCATTTCTTCTTTCACTGCCAGATAAGCTTTCTGGTAATCGAGCGTGTCCTCTAATCGATCCGACTGTCCGGCTTTGCCTAAGTCTGCTTCAATTCTCATGTTCACCAGAAATCGATTTCCAGCAACTTTTTCCACCTCGAAATGCCCATGAAAAGCATAAAACTCCATTCCTTCAATTTCAATCAGTGCCATATAATCCGTTTTAGAAAAGCAAAATTAATTTTATTGTTCCGCAATTCAATTTTCAAACGCCTAAATATCTGATAGCTGAAATCATTTTATACTTTTGCAGTTAATGCCATTCAGAAAAAGAGATTTTAAAATTGAATAAAATGAGCGAAAATGTGATTGAAAATGACAATGCGGTGAAATCGAATAATTTTATTCACCAAATTGTTGAAGAAGAGATTAGTGCCGGGAAAAACAGTGGTCGTGTCCATACCAGGTTTCCTCCGGAACCCAATGGATATCTGCACATTGGCCACGCTAAATCCATTTGCCTGAATTTTGGAACCGCTCAGAAATACAAAGGGTTAACCAACCTGCGTTTCGACGACACCAACCCTTCGAGAGAAGAAACCGAATATGTAGATTCCATCATGGAAGATGTCCGTTGGTTAGGTTTCAACTGGGATGACCGACTATATTATGCCTCCGATTATTTCGACAGGCTTTTTGATTTTGCGGTTAAACTGATCAAAGAAGGAAAAGCATACATCGACGATCAGGATGCTGAAACCATCAGCGCACAAAAAGGAACTCCAACCCGTCCGGGAACTGAAAGTCCGTTTAAAAGTCGCACTATAGAAGAAAACCTCGATTTGTTTATGCGCATGAAAGCCGGTGAATTCAACGAAGGCGACTGTGTTTTGCGTGCGAACATCGACATGGCTTCGCCAAACATGCACATGCGCGATCCGATTCTTTACCGGATTATGAAAGCGCCACATCACCGTACCGGCGACAAATGGTGCATTTACCCGATGTACGATTTTGCTCACGGACAATGCGATTACTGGGAAGGTATCACTCATTCAATTTGTACCCTCGAATTTGAAGTTCACCGTCCACTGTACGATTGGTTCGTCGATCAACTGAAAGATTCGGATTATCGTCCACGACAAATCGAATTTTCGCGATTGAACCTCAACTATACCGTAATGAGTAAACGTAAATTACTCGAACTGGTAAAAGACAATCATGTAACCGGGTGGGACGACCCGCGCATGCCTACCATTTGTGGCTTGCGTCGCCGCGGTTATACTCCGGAATCGCTCCGGAATTTTGCCGAACGTATTGGCGTTACCAAAACTGACGGAATTACTGATGTGGCACTTTTAGAATATTCTGTTCGTGAAGACCTGAATAAACGTGCACAGCGTGTAATGGGCGTTCTGAATCCGTTGAAAGTGGTAATTACCAACTGCCCTGAAGGAACTGTGGATCAAATGGAAGCTGTGAATAATCCGGAAGATGCCACAATGGGAACCCGCCTGGTGCCATTTACCCGCGAATTATACATCGAGCGCGACGACTTTATGGAAGAACCACCCAAGAAATTCTTCCGTCTTTCACCCGGAACTGAAGTTCGCCTGCGTTACGCTTATTTCATTACCTGTACCGATGTGATTAAAGATGCCAATGGCGAAATCACCGAAATACATTGTACTTACGATCCGGCTTCGCGCGGTGGAAATTCGCCTGACGGACGCAAGGTGAAATCAACCATTCACTGGGTTTCAGCCACTGAAAATGTAGAGGCCGAAGTTCGCCTGTACGATCGTTTATTCTCAGACGAAGAACCCGATGGACACAAAGACATTGACTTCAAGGAATTCATGAATCACGATTCGTTGCAGATCCTGCCTAAATGCTACATCGAACCATTTGTGAAAGATGCCAAGGTTTTGGATCACTTCCAGTTCGAACGTTTGGGTTATTTCAATATCGATCAGGATTCAACTTCTGAAAAGCTGGTTTTCAACCGTACTGTTCAGTTGAAAGATACTTGGGCAAAACAATGTAAATAGAAAAGTAAGGTAGTCCGGAGACCGGAGACGGAAGACCGGAGCCAAAAGACACAGAAAGGGTAGGATGCAAATTCTGCCCTTTTTTATGACCAACAATTTCATTGATTTGGCCCCTGTTACAGCTCATCAATTTTAGATTCGGGTTTATAATCTCTCAATCTGTTAATAATCAAGAGAGATACTTGATTCCCTTTTCCAATCAACCATTCTGATTCTCATCTGTTGTTAACAGTTGATTGAATTAAAATACTAAATGTCATGGTACAAAAATCTATTCTCAAAATAAAACCACTCGGTTTCCCATGGGAAACCCTTGATCCATTTATTTTCTGTGTTCATCATCGCGACGAATATCCAAAAGGGAATGCCGAAATGGGTCCGGCGGCTTCGCTTAAAGATAGGAACATTGGTCAGGACTTTACGCTAAAAGACGGCTGGCGAATGTATCATGGTCAGAAAATTCCTGGTTTTCCGTATCACCCTCATCGTGGTTTTGAAACGGTTACAGTGGTAAAAGAAGGTCTGGTCGATCATACCGATTCGTTGGGTGCAGCAGGTCGTTTTGGTAAAGGCGATGTGCAGTGGATGACTGCCGGCAAAGGCGTGCAACATTCCGAGATGTTTCCGCTCATCCATCAGGATAAAGAAAACCCGATGGAACTTTTCCAGATTTGGCTGAACTTACCCAAGGCCAGCAAATTTGTTGAACCGTATTTTAAAATGTTATGGAAAGACAGCATTCCGGTTTTGAAACAAAGCGGTAAAAATGGGAAATCTGTTGAAATAAACGTGATAGCCGGTTCAATTCAGAATACCAAGGCTCCTGCCCCAACCCCCGATTCCTGGGCGGCAAACCCGGATCACGAAGTCTCAATTTTAACCATTAAGCTTGAAGCGGGTGCTGAATGGATTTTTCCAAAAGCAAGTTTGGTCGCAAACCGAACACTCTATTTTTACAAAGGGAAAGGATTGCAAATCGAAGGCGAAATTATTCCGGAATATCATTCCGTTCAGGTGAACGCTGCCAACGAAATTAAACTTCATGCCGGAAATGAGGATTGTTTTTTGCTGATGTTGCAGGGGAAACCTATTAATGAGCCCGTTGTTCAATACGGACCTTTTGTCATGAATACAAAAGCAGAAATTCAGGAAGCATACCTGGATTACCAGAAAACCCAGTTTGGTGGCTGGCCGTGGCCCAGGCAAGAACAAGTACACGATCGGAATAAAGGAAGATTTGCTTTATATGCCAATGGTACTGAAGAATTAAAATCATAAATCAAAGCTGGCCTCTATGCTGATTTTGATCTTAAATGTGACACTTTTATGCAAAACAAGTATAGAAAATTTACAGAAGAGATTTTGGGAATCGCCGGTATTCAAATTAATGGAAACAATCCCTGGGATATCCAAATTCATAACGATAATTTCTACAAAAGAGCAATTACTGAAGGCTCTCTGGGTGTTGGCGAATCGTTTATGGATGGAGATTGGGATGTCGAAAATCTGGACGAATTTATTTATAAAGTTATACAAGCTCAACTTGATGAAAAAATTCAGGGGAAGCTTTCAACTTTATTTCGTTTGGCAACATTGAGGCTTTTCAATTTGCAATCGAAAAACAGGGCATTTATCGTTGGCGAAAAGCATTATGATTTAGGGAATGATCTCTTCAGAAATATGCTCGACCCTCGTATGAATTACAGTTGCGGTTACTGGAAGAATGCCTCAAATCTGAAGGAGTCTCAGGAAAATAAATTGGACTTAATTTGTCGGAAATTGTACCTTGAACCCGGTATGCGAGTACTTGATATTGGGTGTGGTTGGGGTGCATTCGGAAAATTTGCCGCAGAGAAGTACAAGGTTGAGGTAGTTGGTGTTACCGTTTCGAAAGAACAAATTGAATTGGGCAGAAATTTATGTGCCGGACTTCCGGTTGAATTCAGACTAATGGATTACCGTGACCTGAATGAAAAGTTCGATCGAATTGCGAGTGTCGGAATGTTTGAGCATGTAGGTGCGAAAAATTATAAGACTTATTTTGAAGTTGCAGACCGATGTCTGAAAGATGACGGCTTATTTCTGTTGCATACCATTGGCCGGATGAAAGCGCCAAAAGCAATTGATCCCTGGACCCATAAATACATTTTCCCAAACGGCATGTTACCATCAGCCATTCAGATTAACAAAGCCATTGGGTCATGTTTTGTAATGGAAGATTGGCACAACTTTGGTCCCGACTACGACAAAACACTGATGGCGTGGTACGCCAACTTTGTAAAGAATTGGGACAAAATAAAAGGAAACTACTCTGAACGCTTTTTCAGAATGTGGAAATATTATTTACTGTCTTCTGCTGGTTCATTTCGCGCCAGGCGAAATCAGTTGTGGCAAATTGTCCTGTCAAAAAATGGTGTTCCGGGTGGTTATCCATCAATTCGGTAAACAGAATCATCTTGGCAAAATGCAATATTGAATAATGTCTCTGAGGAAATAGTTTACTAAAATCTAGCTTATAAATTGATTTTCAGTTTGCCCGACGGAAGCGGAACGTTTCCTTCTTAAATATTTAACCCTCAACATCAGCATCAACAAAACCAGAATACAAACGATCGCCCTCACCGAATAAATGGTTGCCAGCGTTCCCTTACTCGATAAAAGGGAAATAGCAGGGGTAACAGCCATGGCGATCCAAATCAGAAACGACTCGGAATTTTCGCGGGTTTTCCAGAGTCGGCTGACGACAGGAAAATAGGCAATTACCAGAATTCCCTGAGTTAAGGTATGAGTTACCACATGATTTCGGGTAACAAACCAAAACAGCAAAATAACAAATACTGCCACAAGGCAACCCTTATCGAAACGACTAAAACGCGAAGTATGGTCGCCCCAAAGATAGATAGCGATTGTGACACTTAATGCAAGTACAAGGTCAGTCGTATTCAGGATATTATCGAGCAAACTAAAATTGTCGGATTTTAAATAGGTTACCAAACTAATCGCAACTGCAATGGTGAAAAAAATCCACATAGCCAAAGCTGGTCTAATCTTCTGCTTATAAGTTAGCCAGCAATACCAGACCGTAATAAACAAATTAAGAAGAGACACACTTACAATGGATATCTGTTGAACCAGATTTTCAGACATAAATTCAGTTTTGAATAAGTTGAAAACAAGTTGCAAGTATATCACATTATTCGAAATTTTAATCATTCATTTTTGATGATTGAATAGTACCTTTGAAGTATAATTTAGAATTCCACCATCATGTCTGCTTTTATCAATGAAATAGAGATTGCCCAAATTCTGGAACGGAATCAAAATCCTGATCCTGGAAAAGTTAAAGAGGTACTGAACAAAGCCAAAGAAATGAAAGGCCTTGATTTGGAAGACGTGGCCGTACTCTCCAATATCACCGATCCGATGCAGTTGTTCGAGCTTTTCGAAGAAGCCAATCACATTAAGGAAAAGATTTATGGCATGCGGTTGGTCATTTTTGCCCCTTTATATATTTCCAATTTATGCGCGAACGAATGCAGCTACTGTGCCTTCAGAGCAAAAAACAAGGCTATTGTAAGGCGTTCGCTTAATCAGGACGAAATCAAACACGAAACCGAAATACTCATCAGTCAGGGGCACAAACGCATTTTAATGGTTGCCGGCGAATCCTATCCCAAACAAGGATTTCAGTACGTCATTGATTCTATTGCATCAATTTATGAGGCCAAAGTTGGCAATGGAGAAATCCGGCGGGTAAATGTCAACATCGCTCCTCTCGATCTTCCTGAATTTAAACTACTGAAAGAGGCCAAAATCGGAACCTTCCAGCTTTTTCAGGAAACCTACAATCGTCAAATATACAGCGAAGTGCATACCGGTGGCAAAAAGAAAGATTACGACTACCGGGTTACTGCATTGCATCGCGCCATGGAAGCCGGTATCGACGATGTTGGAATCGGGGTACTTTTTGGGTTGGCTGATTTCCATTTTGAATTGCTGGCCCTGATGCAACACATTCAGGAGCTTGAAAGGGTTTTTGGAGTTGGGCCACATACCATCAGCGTTCCTCGTATCGAACCGGCAACCGGATCTGACCTTTCAGCTCATCCGCCACACGCTGTTTCAGACCTTGATTTCCGCAAAATTGTAGCCATACTCCGACTGGCTGTACCTTATACCGGTATCATCATGTCGACCCGCGAAACGGCACATATGCGACGCGACACTTTCGCATTGGGCGTTTCACAGATTTCGGCCGGAAGCCGCACCAATCCAGGTGGTTACAGCGATTCTTTACATGACGACAGCGGCCAGTTCTGTCTAGGCGACCATCGTCCGCTGGACGAAGTGATTCGCGATGTGGCCGAAATGGGTTACATTCCTTCGTTCTGTACAGGTTGTTACCGACTTGGCCGCACAGGACAGGATTTTATGGACCGCGCAAAACCCGGCGACATCAAGAACCATTGTAACCCGAATGCTGTTTCTACTTTCATGGAATACCTGATGGACTATGCTTCGTACGAAACCCGACTGATTGGTGAAAACCTGATTGAAGATATAATCAGTTCGATGCACGGAGTTGCACGCGAAAGAGCAATCACCTTGCTCGAAAAGGTAAAAAATGGTAACCACGATATGTATTGCTAATATTGAAACTTAGAAAAATGAAAATAAAAGTCCTTTCAGTAAATACCTCAGAAAAAAAAGGAACTGTAAAAAAGCCAGTCGATGCCATTCGGTTAACTGATATTGGAGTCGTTGGCGATGCGCATTCGGGCAAATGGCACCGTCAGGTTAGCCTGCTGGCAACCGAAAGCATTGCCAAATTCTCGGAAGAAGCTGGCCGTAACATTAAATTCGGCGAATTTGCTGAAAACATTACTACGGAAGGACTTTTACTCCATGAATGCCGTCCGCTCGACCGTTTCCGAAATGATAATCTGGAATTGGAAGTCACCCAGATTGGCAAAAAATGCCACGGTGATAACTGTTCCATTTTTCGCGAAGTGGGCAATTGCGTGATGCCCAAAGAAGGTATCTTTGCACGAGTTATCCACAGCGGAAACCTGAAGGCGGGAGACCAGCTGGAGTACCTGCCCAAAGTGATCAATATTCAGATTATCACCTTGAGCGACCGCGCAAGCGCTGGCGAATATGCCGACAAAAGTGGTCCGCAAATCAAAAATCTGGCCGAAACTTTTTTTTCAGGAATTAAACGACAAACTGCAGTTACGAATCATTTAATTTCTGATGATCCGGAACAACTTGCCCAACTAATTGAGTTCGCCATTTCGCAGCAGGTTGATGTGGTATTTACAACTGGTGGTACTGGAATTGGACCAAGAGATATTACTCCGGAAACAGTTCGCCCTTTGCTCGATAAGGAAATTCCGGGAATCATGGAACTGATTCGGGTAAAATATGGGATGGATAAACCTGCGGCCTTGCTTAGTCGCAGTATTGCTGGTGTTTCAGGCAAAACATTGATTTACACCTTGCCCGGAAGCGTAAAAGCAGTAACCGAATATTGCAACGAAATCCTTCCAACCATCGAGCATTCGATGTATATGATTGAAGGGATTGACAGCCACTAATATTCGTAACCTTAATTCAGATTTTAATTTATTTTTAAGAGGATAAACACATGATAAACGCAATAATACTTATTAACGCAGAGCGCACCAAAATCAATTCGGTAGCAGAACAATTGGTCAGTTTGACTGGAATTACAGATGTTTACTCCGTTAGTGGAAGATTCGATTTGGTTGCAGTTATCCGACTTCCTCATGCCGACGATCTGGCTGAACTGATTACAGAGAAAGTAACCAAAGTGGAAGGGATAACTCAGACCGAGTCGATGGTAGCTTTCAAAACGCTTTCGAAAAGCGATATGGCCAGCATGTTTGAACTGGGTAATTAGTATGATTTTGTATGAAATTATGTAATACCCATTCATTTTCAACGGGATATTAACAAATGTATTTTTATGTAATTATTTCTAGTGCTTATTCCAGATATCAAAAATTGGTTGTATTTTGTCTACACCTAAAACCACAATTCCGAATAAGCAATGCCTGAAGAAAAAGACATTTTCTATAAGAACCTTTGTTTTAAAATCAGTTCGAAATTTGATTACCTCGAAGTTTTAATTGATGACATCAATTTTTCAGATCAAAAAACTTACATCGCTTCAGTCTCGGTCCTTCTTGAATATGCATTAGCCATTTATCCACGATACGTTATCATAAATAAACTAAATTCAAAATTCAGGATTGTTCCAGAATTATATTCGTTTACTCAAAAAAATATAATTGCTCCGTTAAAATCAAACGGTGTCAGAAAAATTATTGTCCTGACCGATGAAGGCGGACAACGGTACAAAGACATCGAAAAAGAAGAACCTTTCATTAAAGCATTTGCGTCAAAAGCCGAGGTTATAAAATGGATTTCTGAAAATCCATAGAATATTGTAAGCCCAGAGGTAACATTCGGGCAAACCAGAACCTGTTTCATATTTGATTCGAAGGGTATAAACAAAACTACCGATCCAACTGTTTCTAATTCTTACAATTAGTCATTTAAGAAAACAGTCGAACTTCAAAATTTAGAAATTATGAAACGTAGAAATTTTATTGCCCTCGTCGGGACTTCATTAGTCGCCGCCCCAGTTTGGTCAAATGTTTATAACTCCAAAATACCTGTACAAAAGGCTATCGATGTTACCTTTCCTGAGTTACCATACGCTTACAATGCGTTGGAACCGGTCATCGATGCAAAAACAATGGAAATTCATTATACTAAACACCACAAAGGCTATTTCAACAATTTTCTGGCAGCCATCAAAGATTCACCAGCGGCCGAGATGGATTTAACAGACTTATTTGCGGGAATCAGCAAACAGAGCGCAGCCATCCGGAATAATGGCGGAGGATATTACAACCATAAGCTTTTCTGGGAAAACATGTCACCAACAAAGTCGAATCCTTCGGTTGTTTTGAAAGGCGCCATCGACAAAAGTTTTGGAACAATGGATAAATTCAAAGAAGAATTCGCCAATGCCGCCAAGAAACACTTCGGAAGTGGATGGGCCTGGCTGGTTGCCGGAAAAGATGGCAATCTCTTCGTAAGTGACACCCTCAATCAGGATAATCCGTTAATGGATGTAGTTGATAAAAAAGGAACTCCACTCCTTTGCCTCGACGTCTGGGAGCACGCCTATTACCTTAAATATCAAAACAAAAGAGCCGAATACGTCGACAATTTCTGGGACATTGTGAACTGGGATGTCGTTAGCAAACGATACGAAAACCGATAGTTTGATTATCGGTGATTTAGTGAGCGGGTGGCTTGAAGTCGCCCGCTCACTAACTTTTAGACCAATTCATCCGCCGTATTTTTTGTATCTTTCCAAGCTTAAATATTGAAGCCATGATTGAAAATGTTGTAATTATAGGTGCAGGAAATCTGGCCACTCAATTGGCTCTTTCCCTTCACGAAAAAGGAATCCGGGTGAAACAAGTTTACAGCCGAAAAACAGAATCTGCATCGGAACTAGCCCAAAAAGTGAATGCAAGTTTTACCAATGATCTGTCTCAACTTCTTCCTGAAACCGATTTGTATATCATTGCGGTGAAAGACTCGGCCATTCAGGAAATATTGGAAAATCTTCGGTTAAAAGCTGATCAACTGATTGTGCATACCGCCGGCAGCGTTCCAATGAATATTTTGGAAGGATTCAGCGCTAACTACGGCGTATTCTACCCTCTTCAAACCTTTTCAAAATCCAGAAGAATCGATTTTTCGGATATTCCGATTTGCATCGAAGCCAATCATCCGTTCAACATGTTGAAGCTGGAAAAGTTGGGAGAAATGCTATCCTCTTCGGTTAACCAAATTAATTCTGAGGAACGGAAAACACTTCACCTGGCTGCAGTTTTTGTCAATAACTTTGTCAATCACCTGTATGCAGTTGGTGCGGATATTCTTCACGATAAAAAGCTCGATTTTGATCTTCTAAAACCACTCATTCGGGAAACCGCTGAGAAAATTGATTCACTGCATCCCATTGATGCACAAACCGGACCTGCCAAACGAAATGACCAAAACACGATCAAGACCCAATTAAAAATGCTTCAGGACAAACCGGAGTTTCAGAAAATCTATAGCTTTGCCACCGAAAGTATTTTTCGGCTTCAACAAAAACATGACCATGACCTTCTTTAAAGAAAGATTAAAAAATATTAAAGCATTCATTTTCGATGTCGATGGAGTTTTGTCCTACGACACCTCGCCTCTCGACGAAAGCGGGGATCCTGTTCGAACTGCAAATGTGAAAGATGGGTTTGCCATCCGTTACGCACTTCAAAATGGTTTTCAGATGGCTATCATTACAGGAGCAAATACACAGCGGGTTAAACTTCGGTATAAGAAACTCGGAGTTGAGCACATCTACCTGAACTCCTTTCAGAAAATGGAATGTCTCGATGACTTTATCACCAAAACATGTATTGCCAAAAATGAGATTTTGTACATGGGCGACGATCTGGTTGATTTCCCAATTATGAAAGAAATTGGTATTCCGACATGCCCGGTGGACGCAGTTCCCGAAGTCAAAGCTATTTCGCTGTATGTTTCAGACAAAAAGGGTGGCGAAGGCTGTGTTCGCGATGTGATTGAACAGGTGATGCGGTCGCAGCAAAAATGGTTTGGACAGGAAATTACAGGAATCAAAGCAGACTAAAAAAACGTAAGTTCGAAGTGCCAAAAGGTTAACTCCGAACTTTCAACTCCGAACCCCGAACTTTCAACATATGTTTCTGAAGAATCTTGAACAATACGAAATCATACTGGCATCAAAATCTCCGCGCCGTCAACAGTTATTGACCGATTTGGGCCTGAAATTCAGCGTTCAGTCCATGGACATTCCGGAGGTTTTTCCTGATGATTTGGGAATGACCGAAGTGTCGGTTTATCTGGCTGAGCTGAAAGCAGAGGCATTTCGTCCGCAGCTAAAAAACAATCAATTGGTGATAACCGCCGACACTATTGTCTGGCTCGATGGTAAGGTTCTGAACAAACCAACCGATTATGCCGATGGATTCCGGATGCTGAAGAATTTATCGGGTAAAAAGCATCAGGTAATAACCGGGGTGTGCTTGTTTTCCACGAAGAAGAAAGTGTCGTTTTATGCTTTAACTGATGTCTGGTTTAAGGAATTAAGCGATGACGAAATTGGCTATTACCTGGAGCGCTACCAACCATACGACAAAGCCGGCGCATATGGCATTCAGGAGTGGATCGGCTATATTGGAATTTATAGACTTGAAGGCTCTTTTTTCAATGTTATGGGGTTGCCGATTCAGAGTGTTTATGAACATTTGAAAACCTTCTGAAAAATCCAGGGAAAGAATAGAGAGTCCTCGGTGCTTTAAAACAGGCATTTGCATTCGTAACAATCCAACGGATAAATAGTAACTTGCCACAAACTCAATCAAAAAATCATTTCCATGAAATCATATCGATTGTTGATTATTCTGATAGTCATTGGCTCCTTCATTCAACTGTCTGGATGCAAGCACCCAAAACCTAAGATTGGAATTTTAATGCATAGTTATGAAAATGCCCGATGGACAAAAGACAAAGATTATCTGGTTGATAATCTGACGAAAGAAGGGGCTGATATTATGCTTGAAGTTGCTGACAATGATCAGCAAAAACAAATTACACAGGCTCAAACGATGATCACCGATGGCGCTCAGGTGTTGATTGTAGTTCCGATCAACCAGGATGAAGCAGCTAAGATCGTTGAATTGGCGCACGAAGCCAATGTAAAAGTTATCGCTTACGACCGTCTGATCAATGGATGTAAACTGGATTATTACGTTACCACAAATAGTACACATATCGGTGAACTTCAGACCTCGTACCTTACCTCACTAAAACCCAAAGGCAAATATGCCTTGATTTGCGGTTCGAAATACGACGACAATTCGATGAAACTTTTCCTGGGGCAAATGAATATCTTGCAACCTTTCATGGAAAGCGGAGACATTCAGCTAGTTTACAGCGAATTCACCGAAGACTGGTCTCCGGCAGAGGGAGTCTTACATACCAAACATATTCTTGAACAAAACAAGGATTCGGTTACCGCCATTATTACTGGAAGCGATGCCATTGCTGATGGCGTACTGGAAGTATTGAAAGAACGTGGTTTGGAAAGGAAAATAATGGTTTCAGGACAAGATTGTGAGTTAGACAATGTGAAAGCAATCATGAATGGAACACAAACTTGTGATATTCTAAAGCCCTTGAAAGAAATGGCTTCAATTACTGCAGAACTAGCCGTATCGCTTGCTCTTAAAAAACCTTTAAAAATGAAGTTTACCTACGAAAGCAACGGAAAGGCGTTAGTGAAATCGATTTTGCTTGATGCTTCAATTGTTAACCGAAATAATATTGAAAATACAGTTATCGCCTCCGGATTTCACACTTCGGCTGAATTAAACCAATAATAGGATTTTGCACAAAACCGAGATACAATTCGGATCAAAACAGCTTTTTTTGGTTCATGATAAAAGCATAGATTTATATTTCCAATTGTTAATTACATTCGCGACTTAAAATAAAATCAGAATAAAAATGTTCCGGAAAAACCTACTCGCAATCGGACTTGTTATGCTTTCCCTTATGCCCGTAGTGGCAAAAGAGGGCATGTGGATTCCAACCCTGCTCAATAAATACAACATCGAAGAAATGAAGCAAATGGGCTTCAAACTTACCGCCGAAGATGTTTATAGCGTCAACAAAGCAAGCATGAAAGATGCCGTTGTCCTGTTTGGAACAGGTTGTACCGGCGAATTGATTTCAGGAGATGGACTTCTGATTACCAATCATCATTGTGGGTTTGACGCCATACAGAACCACAGTTCGCTCGAACACGATTATCTGACCAATGGATTTTGGGCAAAAAATCGTGAGGAAGAACTTCCAAATCCGGAATTAAGTGTTCGCTTTTTAAACCGGATGGAAGACGTCTCAGATCAGGTTTTAGCTGGTACTGAAGGCATTCCAGGCGATTCAGTTTCAGTAGTAATCAACCGAAACACCAAACAAATTATAGTACAAGCTGCCGAAAAAGGGAAATATGAGGCCACGGTTCAGCCGCTCTTCTACGGAAACCAATATTTCCTTTACGTTTACGAAGTTTATACTGATGTGAGATTGGTTGGAGCGCCGCCAACCTCGATCGGAAAATTTGGAGGAGACACCGACAACTGGATGTGGCCACGTCATACCGGCGATTTCTCTTACTTCCGTATTTACGCCGACAAAGACAATCAGCCGGCCAAATATTCGCCTGACAACGTACCTTACAAGCCGAAGAAATTTTTCAAAATTTCAATCAAAGGTATCCAGCCAAACGATTTTACACTGGTGTTTGGTTATCCGGGAAAAACTCAGGAATACCTGCCATCACAAGCGATCCGGCAAATTATGGAACAGGGTGATCCAGATAAAATTAAAATCCGCGACCTAAAACTTAACCTGCTTGCAGCAGAGATGAATAAAGATCCTGAAGTTCGGATTCAATACGCATCGAAATATGCGAACACCAGCAATGCCTGGAAAAAATGGCAAGGTGAAGTAAAAGGTTTGAGACGGCTGAATGCCATCGAAACCAAGCTGACTTTCGAAAGCGAATTCAAGAATTGGGCCGAAGCCAATCCGGAACGAAGAAGTAGATACGGCGAAGTATTGCCGAGCTTCGAGAAGCTTTACGGTGAAATTGCAGGCTACGCCAAAGCCAATGATTATTATTCGGAAATCGTTCTCCGTGGAACCGACATTTTCAACATCATTTCTTTCTTTGAAGCCATTGACAAGCGTTGGCCCTCCTTGTCACCAGCCGATCAGCAAAAAATACAAAAAGCTGTTCAACCTAAACTAAACGAGTATTTCAACGAATACAAACGGGCTACCGACGAAAAAGTCTTTGCAGCTTTATTAAGCCTTTATGCCAAAGACATGGATCAGGCACTTCTTCCTGAAGATTTTAAATTACTGATGAATAAAACATCGCAGGAAAATTTGATCAGCAAAATATATCAAAAATCCATATTTTCAGATCAGGAAAAACTAACTAAAATTACTTCAGACTTGAATGCCAAAAGTTTCAAAACGATCAATCAAGATCCGGTATTCAGAATTTTCAGGAGTCTGAAAAAGCAATTCGATTCGAAAGTTGAACCGTATTACACTTCACTCCAGAAACAAATTGATGGCACAATGAAAACCTACATGGCAGGGATCATGGAAATGAATCAGGGCAAATCCTTGTGGGCCGATGCCAACAAAACGCTTCGGGTATCTTACGGGAAAGTGGAAGGCTACAAACCTATGGACGGCGTAACCTACTTCTATTACACCACTCTGGAAGGCATTATGCAAAAAGATAATCCGGCCATTTACGACTACAATGTTCCTCAGAGCCTGCGCAATTTGTTCCAATATAAAGACTACGGAAGGTACGGAAAAAATGGTCAGATGAACGTTTGTTTCACGGCCTCGAACCATACCACCGGAGGAAATTCAGGTAGCCCGGTTATTGATGCCAATGGAAACCTGATCGGGGTAAATTTCGACCGTTGCTGGGAAGGAACAATGAGCGACCTGATGTTTGATCCGGAACGTTGCCGTAACATTATTCTCGACATCCGGTATGCGCTTTTCATCACGGATAAGCTGTCTGGAGCCGGTTATTTACTAAACGAAATGGTGATTGAGGAATAAAGGCGTCCCCCACCCCCTCCCAAAGAGGGGGCTTTGAGAATCGCAATGCTTCATTATTTTTAATGAATATCCGATAAAATACCTAAATGAATAAGCTTTGTGGGGCTTTGCCCCAAACCCCAATTCCTTTTTTGTCTTGACACAAAAAAGGAATCAAAAAAGGTCAAGGCTACGTCCACTTCGCACGAAAAACTTGCGTTCGATGGCTAAAATCTTTTAAACTCGCCTGCAGCTCAAACAGAAAAGATTTTTTAACGCCATCTTCACTTATTTTTCGGCTCACCGGACGAGGCCGGTCGCCGGCCAAACTCATTAGGTAAAGTTACGGTCATTCATAATTGATCTCTTGATAGGAGCTTTCGATTACGAAACTCCCTTCTCCTTTGGAGAAGGGTTGGGGATGAGGCTTCTTTAATCGCACAAAACACAAATGTCTTTTTGCGGGTTGATCATCAAAACGGGCAAGTTGCCAGCTTTTTTGATGATTTTTTTCTCCGGAAGTCCAATTAGCAAGTCTATCAGGGAAATGGCGCTGCTTCCTGAAAAAATCAGTACGTCGCCATTCAAGTCGTCTGCATTGGCAATTGCTTCATTACAAATTCCCCAGCTCGAAGTCTTTCCGGCAACCTCCTGGTGGCGGACATTCATACTGGAAAGAAATTTCTTGAAGAAATTCAGGTTCCGTATTAATTTTTCGGCCTGATCCCGTTCTGTTTCATGAGCATAAATTAACTGAACCTGCGACTTGTTGAACCGACCGAAATATGAAGCCCAGAGCGAAGTTTCCTTCGATGCTTTCCTGAAATCAATCGGGACCAGCACGTTTTTATAGCTTAAAAACCGAGGAATTTCGCCATTGACAAACAGAAAAGCGATACTACTTTCCCGAAAGGCTTTTATCGCCCATTTGATGTCCAACTGATGAAGAACAACCAAAACAGCTTCATATTCATCAACCAACTTTTGCATGTTATCCAGCAACGACTTCTGGAGCAATAGCCATGAGATTTCCATGTCGGGCAGGTTTCCTTTCAGGCTATTCGATGTCTGAATTAATTTCTCCTGAAGTTGATTTTTTTGAACTTTATCTTTCCAAATAGCCGTCAAACAAAGCTCCTTTCTTAAAACACCAGCCATGCGAACTCCGTGAACAATAACCTCTTTCATCCGTTCGGAGAAATCGCAAATAACCACAATTTTTTGTCCTGAAGAATTTGACATGAGCTTTAATGATAGATTAAGGAAGCAAAAAAGAATCGCAACCTGAAATGCTTCAGCAAACATAACTGATTTTTGGGAACGATGAACATCCTGCAAATGCAGGCAAAAGTCAGTTCCTTCCCAGATTGCTTTTGCTAACTTTGTTTCAAAACAAAAAGCTTGTCAATGATAACAAAAGAACTGATTGCTCCACAAAGTATTGTAGTTGTAGGCGCTTCGAATAATACGACGAAGCCGGGAGGAAAACTTCTGAAAAATTTGCTTGACAATAATTTCAAGGGCGACCTGTACGTTGTCAATCCAGGTTCGAATGATGTTCAGGGAGTAAAATCCTATCCATCTGTCAGCGAATTGCCTCCGGTTGAAATGGCCGTTTTGGCTATTCCTGCCGCAGCTTGCGTGGAAGCAGTTGAAATTTTGGCCACACAAAAAGGCACGAAAGGATTTATCATTATTTCAGCAGGTTTTAGCGAGGAAAGTGAAGAAGGCCGGATTCTGGAACAGAGAATTGTAAAAATAATTGAAGAAAATAATGCTTGCCTGATTGGCCCAAATTGCATTGGTGTCATCACATACGCACACACCAGCGTGTTCACAACTCCTATTCCCAAGCTCGAACAAATGAGTTGTGACCTCATTTCCAGTTCGGGAGCAACCGCTGTTTTCATCATGGAATCAGGCATTCCGAAAGGGCTCCATTTTGCCAGTGTATTCTCGGTAGGAAATTCAGCCCAAAACGGCGTTGAAGAAATTCTCGAATTCATGGACGACGTGTTTAATCCGGAAACCAGTACACGAGTGAAACTACTTTATGTCGAAAGCATTAAAAATCCTGATAAATTATTGAAACACGCCTCTTCATTGATCCGAAAAGGATGCAAAATAGCGGCCATTAAAGCCGGGAGCAGCGAGGCCGGAAGCCGTGCGGCAGCATCCCACACTGGAGCAATGGCGAATTCGGATCTGGCTGTTGAGGCCTTATTTCGCAAAGCGGGCATCGTTCGTTGTTATGGCCGCGAGGAATTGACAACCGTAGCCAACATTTTTCACTGCAAACCAATGAAAGGCAAACGGTTGGCCATCATTACCCACGCCGGAGGACCGGCAGTTATGCTTACCGACGCACTTGAAGATGGAGGACTAAAAATTCCGCACATCGAAGATTGCGAAGCAAAAACCAGACTCAAGAACCAGCTTTTTGCAGGTTCGTCGGTCGAAAACCCCATTGATTTTCTGGCAACCGGAAATGCAGAACAATTGGCAGCCATTATTGATGCCTGCGAAAATGACTTCGATAAAATTGATGGGATGGCTGTTATCTTTGGTAGTCCGGGACTATCTCCTGTTCGGGATGTCTACCAGGTTCTTAACGAAAAAATGCGCACCTGTAAAAAACCTATATTTCCAATTCTTCCTTCCCTGATCAATGTGAAGGACGATATGGCTTATTTTATTTCTGAAGGGAACGTAATCTTTCCGGATGAAGTTTTGCTTGGAAAAGCGTTGACGAGTATTTTGAAGACCGCCAAACCTTCCGAAGAAAAAATATTCCTTGATGATATAGATATTCCTGAAATCCGACGGATTGTCGATCGGGCTGAAGATGGATTTCAATCGCCTGAAACAATCCATCGGTTGTTTGCTGCTGCAGGAATTCCAATGGTTCACGAAATCACCGTTACAACGGAAGATACAGCTATTGAAGCAGCAAAAAAACTGAGATTCCCACTCGTAATGAAAGTAGTTGGCCCCATACATAAAACTGATGTTGGCGGAGTTGTCCTGAATGTTCAGGATATGGAAACTGTTCAGCGCGAATTCAAACGGCTGATTCAGATCAAAGATACGACTGCAGTTTTGATGGCTGAAATGGCTTCAGGAATTGAACTTTTTCTGGGGGCTAAATATGAGGACAAGTTTGGACACATTATTTTGTGCGGCATCGGTGGTATTTTTGTTGAGGTATTCAAGGATGTTACTTCCGGCCTTGCACCACTAACCATGTGCGAAGCTGCTGCCATGATCAAAAACCTACGTGCATACCGCATTATTAAAGGCTACCGTGGAAAAAATGGGGTGAAGGAACGTAAGTTTGCCGAAATTATGGTACGCTTATCAACGCTTCTTCGCTTTGCTGTCGAAATCAAAGAACTGGACATCAATCCACTTCTTGGCGATGGGGACAAAATTATCGCTGTTGATGCCCGGATTAGGATTGAGAAATAAAAGTATTCAGTCTCAGTAAACAGTTTTCAAGGAATATCCTGAAATATTGGGCAAAAAAGAAGGCTAATAAACTGTGGTGAAACACCTTTGTTTATTAGCCTTTATGTAGTAGTAAAAATTAAATGAATTAATTTTTACATAAATAGCACATTAAAAACAGGAAATAGTCTAGTATTCAGATCTTCTGTTGCCACCAGCGCTTGAGCCACCACCACGGTTGAAACCACCGCCTGAGTTGCCTCCACGATCGCCACCGCGGAAACCGCCGCCGCCACCAGCACTACCACCACGGAAACCACCGCCGCCAGCGCCACCGCTACCGCCACGGAAACCACCGCCACCTGAATTGCCTCCGCGGAAACCACCGCCTGAGTTGCCACCACGGAAACCACCACTAGGACGGCTACCTTCTTTTTTCTCTTCAGCTTTATTTACAACAATTGTCCGGCCTTCAATCTCAGCGTTGTTCAATTCTTCAATTGCTTTTTTAGCTTCTTCTTCATTTGTCATTTCTACAAAACCAAATCCCTTTGATCTTCCTGTAGCTCTGTCAGTAATAATTTTTACGGATGTTACTTCTCCGTATTCTTCAAAAATTTCCTGTAATTCGCTTTCCTCAATTTTAAAGGGAAGGCTGCCAACAAAAATGTTCATAAATAACTGTTTAAATAATGGATAAATATATTTTCCAAAAGTAGTTATATTTTAATTCAAAATACGTTTGGGAAAAGATTTTATTCGGCAACGCATTTTTTTTTGACTTTTTTATCAACCTAAGCTTTAATTGGTTACAGCGAATCATGTTTGACTTTCCATTCACGACCAGCGCATGATTGCAATTGAGTATGGCCAAAATGCCGCGCATTAGAACCCATGCTCAATATTTGCAACCTCAAATACACCATTATTTTAAATAAGAATTTAGCTAAAATACTATTCCGTTACCATTAAAGTGATCAGAGTTTATGATTTTTCAGCTTGCCAATCTCCTTTCAAAAGCTTTCATTATTCAAACTGAGTCTAAATTACCTCATTTTTACTTTTTTATATAAATCAAACCATATCTTATAATTGCTTTATTTTAACACATTTCAACTTCGATAATGAAAGCACAAGACTCCAATTGCTTACAGTTACACTATTGCCTCATTTGTAGTATTAGATAAAACTTATACTTTTGGATTCGATTCAGAGTGCTGTGGCTTAGTCTATTGTATTTCACATCATTCGGAGCTAAAAAACATTAAGAACCAAAAATTAATTAACCGAGTTCCTCGCCGGAGCCTGAGTTTGCTGTATTATGATTTTAATTCAGCCAATGATCAGAAGAACCAAACATCACATGAAAAAACTATTTTTCTTACTCCTCCTAATTAGTACCCAAATCTCTTATAGTCAGGAAACCAAACCCAAAGAAACATCACTCGAATTTTATGGCTTCGTTCGATTTGAATCCTTTTTCGATTCATACAAAGGATTAAACGCTGGCAATGATTTATTTTTTATTGCTCCGCTATACGCAGGAACTGATGCCAATGGGAAGCACATTAACCAGACTCCAACCTATAATTTTGCATCGATGGCAACCCGTTTTGGTGTTCGCGTTACTGGTCCTGAGATTTTCAAAGCGAAAACATCAGTCAACATTGAGGCCGATTTTGCAGGCGACCTTGGAAACAATCCGGCTCTATTTCGGGTAAGACAGGCAAATGCTGTTTTCACCTGGAAGAAATCGTCGTTGCTGGTTGGCCAAACCTGGCATCCATTCTGGGGTGGAAAAGTCTTCCCAACGGTTGCTGGGTTGAATACCGGCTCTCCATTTCAGCCGTTTAACCGAAGTCCACAGGTCAGGTTCGACTATAAACCCAGCACAAAACTGATCCTTTCGGCCGCCATGGTTGGCGAATTTCAATATAAATCGTATGGGTTCTCGAAGATTGAGACCATGACCATTGAGAAATTAGATATTTTTAACCGCAATGCAGGAATTCCTGAAATGGTTGGCAATATCGAAATGAACAATGGAGGATGCACTTTAGGCGCTGGGGTTAGCCTGAAATACATTTTACCAACGCTCTATACCGTTGGTAGTTCCGGCAAATATGTGTCAAACGAAATGGTTCAGGCGACATCGTTTGTCGGATATGGTCAGTATGTAAAAAAGATGTTCACCATCAGGGCTAAAGCGGTGTTGGGCCAGAATATGACACACTTATGTATTCCCGGCGGATATGGCGTAAAAACACTAGACAAAGCGACAGGAGCATTGACTTACACTCCTTACAATTCGTTCACCAGTTTTATAAATGCGGTATACGGTAAAAAATATCAGGTTGGCCTTTTCGGTGGTTATTTGAAAAACCTGGGAACTGCTGATGCTCTGTATAATTTTGGAAGTTCAACGGCTCCAACTGTTGTTACTCCGGGATTACTCCCCAATGTAGCTTCAATTTACCGTGTTGCCCCTCACTTCGCGCTGAATATTTCAAAAATACGCTTCGTAGCTGAATATGAATTAACTTCAGCAGAATATGGAACCGGCAACATTGATTTGAATGATGGATTATATGCAACAGGTGTTAATGCAACGAATCACCGGATTTTGCTCATGTTAATGTATTCTTTCTAAACCGAACTATCATGTATTGGGAAAATGAACTTGAAACTCTGAAGCGGAACGATCTCGAAAAACTTCAGGTAAAAAGGCTGAAAAATACCATTCAGTCGGCCATGAATTCGCCGTATTACGGAAATCTGTACAAGCAAATGGGTTTGTCGTCTGATTCAGTAAAATCGGTTTCCGACATTCAAAAACTACCCTTTACCACCAAACAAAACCTGCGCGAGAATTTCCCATACGGATTTTTAGGTTTACCAACGAAAGAATTGATTCGACTGCACAGTACCAGCGGAACCACCGGCAACCCGACTGTAATTTTTCATAACCGCCACGACATTGATTCATGGGCAAACTTAATGGCACGTTCGCTTTATTGCGCCGGAGTGCGCGATACTGACGTTTTTCAAAACATATGCGGATATGGGCTATTCACCGGAGGACTTGGGTTTCAATACGGAGTTGAACGACTTGGCTGCCTGAGTATCCCGGCCGGAGCGGGTAATAGTTCGCGCCAGATTAAATTGATGCAGGACTACGGAACAACTGCCATACATGCCATCCCGAGTTATTTGAACCGTTTGTATGAAGTTTTTCTGGAAGAGGGACTCGACCCACGAAAAGATACCAAACTGCATACCTTTGTGATTGGTGCCGAACCACATACCGAAGAACAACGCCAGCGTATTGAAGAAATGTATGGCGTAAAAGCATACAATTCTTTT
Organism: Prolixibacteraceae bacterium; assembly: GCA_028683385.1. GTDB lineage: Bacteria > Bacteroidota > Bacteroidia > Bacteroidales > Prolixibacteraceae > Aquipluma. The sequence goes on from JAQUIJ010000001.1 coordinate 674,115, forward strand.
GGCCTGACTGAAATGAATGGCCCGGGTGTTGCTTTCGAATGCACCTACCAAAATGGCTTGCACATTTGGGAAGATGCCTATTTGGTCGAAATTATTAATCCTGAAACGCTGGAACCTATTGTTGACGGCGAAATTGGCGAATTGGTTCTGACTACACTCGATCGTCAGGCCATGCCACTAATCCGATACCGCACCCGCGATTTGACACGAATTTTGCCAGGAACATGTGCTTGTGGCCGAACCCACATTCGCCTCGACCGTATTACTGGACGAAGTGACGATATGTTTATCGTAAAAGGATGCAACATTTTCCCGATGCAGATTGAAGGCGTTCTGATGAAAATTCCGGAAGTAGGTGCCGATTATCTGATAACTTTAAAAACGATTGACGGAAACGATGAAATGATCATCGAAGTAGAAGTGAAAAAAGATTGGTTCAATGGCGACATCTCCCGGCTGGACAAATTGACGAAACAGTTAACCGCTTTAATTCGCGACGAAGTTTTGGTTAAGCCAATCATCAAGCTCGTTGAGCCCAATTCGCTACCGAAGCCGGAAGGAAAAGCTGTTCGGGTCAAGGAACTCCGCGTAGCACTTAATTCATAACTCATCATATCTAATTCATAACTCCCATGGCATATCAGGTCTCCATATTTCTGGAAAATAAAATCGGCCACCTTGAACGGGTTACTGCCGTATTAAAAGCTGCCAAAATCGACATCCGCACCATGAACCTGAACCATACCGCCAATGGTTGGGGAATCTTGAACCTTGTTGTTTCAAATCCTGAACTTGCGCATAGCCTGTTGCTTGAGAAAGGTCTGTCGGCGGCCTTGCGCGAAATTGTGGTTATCGAAATGATCGACCAACCCGGAGGATTGGATGATCTGCTTAAAGAAATTGTGAACGCAGGTGTCAATTTCACCAATGCATACGGACGATCGGGCTATGAAAATAAAAATGCCTACTTTGTTATCGATCCTGAGGATGTGACTCAGGCGAAAAAAAAGCTGCTGGATGCCGGACTAAATATCATGTCCGATCAGTCCATTTATGGAACCAACTGATACATTATCATGTATCACAACAATAAAAACTCAATACAATGATCTGGAACGAAAAAATAGAATGTGCGAGCCGCGACGAAATGCGCGACATTCAATCGGAACGACTAAAAGAAACAGTCACAAGAATTTACCACAATGTGCCCAGCTACAGGCAAAAAATGCAAGCAGTTGGCCTTGTTCCCGATGATATAAAATCGGTCGACGATCTGAGTAAACTGCCATTCACCCTCAAAACCGACTTACGCGACAACTATCCGTTTGGGTTATTTACCGTACCCATGAGCGAGATTGTGCGTATCCATGCGTCTTCAGGAACAACCGGGAAACCAACTGTTGTTGGATACACCCGAAAAGATCTGAACAATTGGGCCGAAATGATAACCCGTGGACTTTGCATGGCAGGTGTCCATCGTGATGATATTGTTCAGGTAGCTTATGGCTACGGACTATTTACCGGCGGTCTTGGAATGCACTACGGTTGCGAAAATCTGGGCGCATCGGTTATCCCGATTTCAGGAGGAAATACCGACAAACAGCTTCAACTGATGCAAGATTTTGGCACCACGGTATTGGCTTGTACGCCATCGTATTCGCTCCATTTGGGTGAAGAATTGGCGGCAAAAGGTATTAAAAAGGAAGACCTGAAATTGCGTATCGGCATTTTTGGTGCCGAACCCTGGACCGAAAATATGCGCAAGGAAATTGAAGCAAGTCTTGGAATCAAGGCCATCGATATATACGGGTTAAGTGAGATTATGGGCCCAGGCGTTTCGTGCGAGTGCGAACATCAGGCCGGAATGCACATCATGGAAGATCATTTTATTCCTGAAATTATTGATCCGATTACCTTACAACCATTACCTGCCGGTGAAGTTGGCGAACTGGTTTTTACCACCATCACCAAAGAAGGTATTCCGCTAATCCGTTACCGCACGCGCGATCTCACCCGCCTGAACTACGAAAAATGTGCCTGCGGACGTACCTTGGTGCGCATGGAAAAATGCAAAGGCCGCAGCGACGACATGCTGATTATCCGCGGTGTAAATGTATTCCCATCGCAAATTGAAAGCGTGTTACTGGAAATGAGCGAAACGGCTCCGCATTATTTGCTTATTGTTGAACGTGAAGGTAACTTAGACACGCTGAAACTGATGGTTGAAGTTCAGGAACAGTTCTTCTCCGACGAAATCAGGCAATTGGAAGCTTTGCGCAAAAAAATTAAGAACAAACTCCAAAGCACACTTGGAATCTCGGTAGATGTAAAACTGGTCGAGCCGAAAACTATTGAACGCACCGCTGGAAAAGCAAAACGTGTAATTGACAACCGTAACTTGTAGGAGGACCTAATCATGATTATCAAACAACTATCTGTATTTCTCGAAAATAAAACAGGAAGACTGAATGAAGTAACTCAACTTCTTGGCAATGCCGGTATCAACATGTCGGCAATGAGCCTGGCCGACACTTCCGAATTCGGAATTTTGCGCATGATCGCATCTGAACCTGAAAAAGCACTTTCAATCCTGAAAGAGTCCGAATTTTCAGTCAGGCTGACCGATGTGGTTTGCCTGAACAGCCCGAATGAGCCAGGTGCACTTGCCAGAGCATTGAACATTCTTTCCGGAGAAGGTGTATTTATTGAATATTTATATGCTTATTCGATGGATAATAAGACAGCCAATATTGTGCTGAAGCCCGATAACATTCAGAAATGTATTGAAGTCCTTCAGGCTCACAAACTGGAATTGGTGAGTGCAAGTGATATGTACAAAATATAAATTCCTTCCCGGTTACGAAACAGTCCTGTCGGTTCGTTTGTTATCTTTGCTGATGGTTTTCCGGAAGGATGTAAGGATTTTTACCTAAATTGTCCCGGCTTTTACCGGGACTTTTACTAATATATAGAAGATGAAGAAAATAGCTATCCAGGGAATTGCAGGTTCTTTCCACGAAGATGCAGCAAGAAGATATTTTGAGGATGAAATTGAAGTGGTCGAATGCAAATCCTTTACCAGCGTTTGCAATTTAATTGATACCGATCAGGTTAATATTGCCGTAATGGCCATCGAAAACTCGATCGCCGGCAGCTTATTGCAAAATTACGCCCTGATTCGCGACTATCATCTGAAAATTATCGGTGAGATTTATATCCACATCCAAATGCACCTGATGGCCAATCCGGGTGTAGCGAAAGAAGACATCAAAACCATTTATTCGCACCCAATCGCGATTAAACAGTGTGCCGAATACCTCGAAAGTCAATTTCCAAATGTTCACATCATCGAAAATCAGGACACTGCAGCTTCAGGCAAACTAGTTCACGACCAAAAGCTAACGGATGCCGCCGCAATTGGAAATCAACGCACTGCAGAGCTTTACGAACTGGATATACTTGATTCGGGCCTCGAAACAAACAGGCAAAATTATACCCGGTTCCTGATTTTATCGAAACATGCCAGGCACAACGACTTGGCCAATAAGGCCTCTGTATGCTTCGAAGTAGGTCACTATTACGGTGCATTGGCCAATGTCTTGAATACTTTTGCCGAGAATAAAATTAACCTGACGAAAATACAATCGGTTCCAATCATTGGGAAACCAAACGAGTACACTTTCCACATTGACGTGGAATGGGATTCATTAGAAAATTACGAAAAAGCTCTCCATGCCATCTTGAAAAATGTATCGAGCTTATCAGTTTTAGGAGAATATGAGCGAGGAGAATTAGCTATTCACAATCAGTAAAATAAAATATTATGAGCAAAATTGGATTATTTTTTGGTCCTGAAAAAGGTTCAGTTCACCGTGTTGCCGAAAAAGTAAAAGCAGCTTTGGGCGAACAGAATGTAGAAATGATATCGGTAAATGATGCTGTATTTTCTGATCTGGAAAAGTTCGATCGCATCATTTTTGGAATTTCTACCGTTGGAAAAGAAACCTGGGATTCAAACTATTCAAATACCGATTGGAGTAAATTCTTCCCCAACATCAGCAAAGTAGATTTCTCGGGCAAAACAGTTGCAATCTTCGGATTGGGCGACCACATTACTTATGCAAGCTATTTCGTCAATGCGATGGGCATGTTGGCCAAAGATCTTCAGAAAAACGGTGCAACCATTGTTGGCAAGGTCGATCCTTCAGGCTATGAATTTGATGAGTCGGAGGCTATTTTCGATGGTATGTTTATTGGGCTTCCGATTGATGAAGATTTTGAACCGGAACTAACCGACGAACGTGTTGCAAACTGGATTTCCGGCATAAAACCAGCGTTCGGGCTATAAAAACCCGAAACATGATAAAATACAGGTTCACCTTTTAACCTGATTTTCTGTCAAATCAAAACCTGAAGCTATTGCCAGCTTTCAATTTAAAATCCGGAGGCTCTTGGTTTTTCCGAATTGAGAAAGCTGTTTTGCAATACCTTGGGTACATTTGATTTATAGCAAATACTTTGCTTATTTTTACTCAACATTTTCAGCATTTTAGATGAATAATACACCTGTACAACAAGAAATCGTAAAAAAATACATCGATCAGCTTCAGATTAAAGATCTTGGTAAAGCTTCGATTCGTGAAATTGTAGCGTTAATCAATTTCATTGAAGAAGAAAGCAAAACAAAGTTTATCCGCATGGAAATGGGCGTTCCCGGACTGCCGCCTGCAAAGGTTGGTGTTGCAGCCGAAATTAAAGCACTCGAATCGGGAGTTGCTTCCATTTATCCGATGATGGATGGCATTAAACCGCTCAAGTACGAAGCTTCCCGTTTCATCAAACTATTTATGGATGTTGATGTTGAGCCCGCAAGTTGTATTCCAACCTGCGGATCGATGCAGGGAACTTTTGCCGCTCTTTTGGTTGCCGGAAATGTTGACCAGAAAAAAGATACCACCTTATTTATCGACCCGGGCTTCCCTGTGCAAAAACAACAAATGACTGTGATGGGTCATAAATATGAATCGTTCGATGTGTTCGACTTCCGTGGCGAAAAACTTCGTGCGAAACTCGAATCCTATTTATCTCAGGGAAATATTAATTCAATCGTCTATTCGAACCCAAACAATCCAAGCTGGATTTGTATGACGGAAGAAGAACTTCAGATTATTGGCGAACTTGCTACCAAATACGATGTAATTGTGATGGAAGATCTGGCCTACTTCGGAATGGATTTCAGAAAAGATTTGTATTCTCCCGGAAAACCACCTTATCAACCAAGTGTAGCCAAATACACCGATCATTACGTGCTGTTCATTTCAGCTTCAAAAATATTTTCATATGCCGGTCAGCGAGGCGCCATCATGGCTATTTCGAATGCGCTGTGGAATCGTCAGTATGAAAACCTCCAGATTCGTTTTGGAAGCAAACCGTTCGGGTTCACCATTGTGATGCAGGTTTTGTATGCTCTTTCTTCCGGAATTACGCATTCAACCCAACATGCTTTGGCAGCTATGCTTAAGGCAGCCAGTGATGGTGAATTCAATTTCGTTGAAGACGTAAAAGAATATGGCCGAAAAGCCAAAATCATGAAAGATTTGTTTGTGAGCAACGGGTTTCAGGTTGTTTACGAAAAAGATGGGGACGAACCGATTGCCGATGGATTCTATTTCACCATTGGCTATCCGGGGATGACCGGAGGTAAACTTCTGGAAAATCTGCTGTATTATGGAATCAGTGCGATTACGCTAAAAAATACAGGCAGCGAAAAAGAAGGACTGCGTGCATGTGTATCGCATGTTAAACGCGATCAATTTGACGATTTGGAAAAACGACTGAGACTTTTCAACGAAAACTTTGGACATTAAAATGACTTCCATCGACTATCTCCTTCCTGAATATAGAAGAACCTTGGTTCAGTTAAAAAAATTCTTCGCCACGAAGAGTCCTGAAAAACTGAAAAAAGGTGAGCATTTTCTGGATTATGGCGACCAGTCACAAAAATTAGGAATCGTTTTAGACGGAATATTATATTCCACCTACTTATCAGAAACAGGGCAGGAATGGATTTCCAACTTTTTTTATCCGCCCAACCATGCCATCATTACCAGCCACGAGAGTTTTATGCTCGAAAGCAAATCGACTGAATCAATCAGGGCTTACGAAGATTCGACCATTATTTACATTACAAAAACGGAGTACGACGATTTAACAAAGCAAAATCCGCAATTGGAACATATGGTCAGGGTTTTGGCCGAAGCAAGTTATGTCCAAGCGCTCAAAAGAGTCTATGATTTTCAGTCGTTAACCGCGGCTCAACGTGTCAAGAAGTTTGTAGCAGAAAATAATACACTTGTACAAAAAGTACAAAGACAACACATTGCATCATATTTGGGAATTCATCGGAATATATTCACCAGAGTGTTGCATAAAATCTGATTTCGCAACATTTGTTGCGTAGTCAAAAAATAAGATCATCTAGTTTTGTAATAACAAGCTCAGTTCGAAGGATTACAATAATCTTTTAAAAATATAAAAATCTAATTATGGCAAAAGTTATTGGAGCGGTAGTGGTTGACAACGAAGAGTGCAAAGGATGTGGTCTTTGCGTCGTTGCGTGTCCTCAGGACGTCCTGAGTCAAAACAAGCAGGTTAACAGCCGTGGATATCATTATTCGTTTATGAAAAACCCTGAAGCCTGCATCGGTTGTTCAAATTGTGCCACCGTTTGTCCCGACACTTGCATTACGGTTTACCGGGTAAAGTTATAAGAAGTTTGAAGTGCCTAAAGTTCGAAGTTTAACTCTATACACTCCGAACTATAGGCACTCTAGTCACTTGTTAAAATAAGCAACAAACAAATTCAAAGAATATGGGTGAATTAAGATTAATGAAGGGAAATGAAGTCATTGCCGAAGCAGCTATTCGTTGCGGTTGTGACGGTTATTTCGGATACCCCATAACTCCCCAATCGGAAGTAATGGAAACCCTGATGGATCGCGAACCCTGGAACGAAACCGGAATGGTTGTTCTTCAGGCCGAAAGTGAGATTGCCTCCATCCACATGGTTCACGGAGCAGCCGGCTCCGGAAAAAAAGTAATGACATCTTCTTCAAGCCCTGGAATTAGCTTAATGGCTGAAGGAATATCATACCTCGCGGGAGCCGAATTACCCTGCCTGATTGTAAATGTTCAGCGTGGAGGTCCAGGCCTGGGAACTATCCAGCCATCGCAGGCCGACTATTGGCAATCGACCAAAGGCGGCGGACACGGCGATTACCGCCTGATTGTACTCGCGCCATCTTCGGTTCAGGAAATGAACGACTTCGTTGAATTGGGCTTTAAACTGGCTTTCAAATACCGAAATCCGGCCATGATCCTCACTGATGGTGTAATTGGTCAGATGATGGAAAAAGTGGTTCTGGCTGATTATATTCCAAGATTGACCGACGAAGAAATCAATGAAAAATATGGTTCATGGGTAACCAACGGACGCAAGCATAACCGGCAACGTAACATCATTACTTCTCTTGAAATGGATTCAGTAAGAATGGAGAACAACAACCTCCGCTTGCAGGAAAAATATGCCAGAATGGAAGAAGAAGATGTGCTTTTTGAAGAAATACAGTGTGAAGATGCAGAATACTTATTGGTAGCTTTTGGTTCTTCGTCGCGTATTTGCCAGAAAGCTGTAGATCAGGCACGTGAGAAAGGTATTAAAGTTGGCCTTCTTCGCCCGATTAGCTTATTCCCATTTCCAAAGAAACCAATTGCAGTGCTTGCCAAACAAGTAAAAGGCATGTTGGTTGTGGAAATGAATGCCGGACAAATGATTGAAGATGTTCAGCTTGCCGCTGGATGTTCTATTCCGGTAAAACATTTTGGTCGTATGGGCGGTATCATTCCAAGCCCGGGAGAAGTGGTTGAGGCCCTTGAACAAAAACTGATAGGAGGATAATTTATGGAACTGAAAGATATAATCAACCCCAATAACCTGGTTTACGAAAAACCAAAATTACTGACCGAAAATACAATGCATTATTGCCCGGGCTGTAGTCACGGAGTAATACATCGGCTGTTGGCTGAAGTAATCGAAGACATGGGCATTCAGGATAAAACCATTGGTGTTTCGCCAGTTGGGTGCGCTGTTTTTGCATACAATTACATCGAAATCGATTGGCAGGAAGCCGCTCACGGAAGAGCTCCGGCAGTTGCAACCGGTATTGTCCGCACGAATCCTGACAAGGTTGTTTTCACCTATCAGGGCGATGGCGATTTGGCATCAATTGGAACAGCTGAAATTATGCATGCCTGCAACCGCGGCGAAAACATGGTTGTCATCTTCGTAAACAATGGTATCTATGGTATGACCGGCGGACAAATGGCTCCAACTACTTTGCTTGGGCAAATTACTGCCACAACTCCAAACGGCCGCGATGCCGGACGAAACGGATACCCGTTAAGAATTACTGAATTGATCGCTCAATTGCCCGGAACATCCTACGTAACACGTCAGTCGGTACACACTCCGGCAACAATTCGTAAATGCAAAAAAGCAATTACCAAGGCGTTTCAGGCGGCAATCGATAAAAAAGGAACCTCCTTCGTTGAGATTGTTTCGACCTGCAACATGAACTGGAAAATGACACCGGTAAAAGCCAACGAATGGATGGTCGAAAACATGTTCCCCTTCTACGTTCCCGGCGATTTGAAGGACAGTTCGAAGAATGATCCTGAAAGTTATACACCACTTAAAAACTAAGACGATGACCGAAGAAATCATTATAGCCGGATTTGGCGGACAAGGCGTACTTTCAATGGGGAAAATATTAGCCTATTCGGGCGTGATGGCCGATCAGGAAGTGGCCTGGTTCCCATCGTACGGACCGGAAATGCGCGGAGGAACAGCCAATGTAACCGTGATCCTGAGCGAAAGCCGCATCAGCTCGCCCGTTCTGAACGAATACGATACAGCCATTATCCTGAATCAGCAATCCATGGATAAATTTGAGGCGATGGTAAAACCTGGTGGTGTATTAATTTACGATCCAAACGGAATCATCCATCCACCCAAACGCACCGACATAAACATCTACAAAATTGAAGGAACATTGATCGCTGCCGAACTGGGCAATGTGAAAACCTTCAACATGGTGGTTTTGGGCGCTTATCTGAAAGCTAAACCAGTGGTTAAAATGGAAAGCGTTGAAAAGGGATTGCAGAAATCGCTTCCAACACGACACCACTACCTGATTCCGATGAACCTAGAAGCCGTACAAAAAGGGTTCGAAAGTCTGGAATTGGTGCAGGCTGTTTAATCCTGAATAATTTTACCTGAAATAGAAATACCCGTCGGAGTGAATCTGGCGGGTATTTTTGTGTTTAGTTCAAGTATTTTCAAACCCAGAGGGTTTGTATGTTTATAGAAATTATAATGAAGTGCACAATGTGCGACCCCACCGGGGTCGAATATCTCTTTGTTCAACATTTTCTATAAACATATAATGCCTCTGGCATCTTCTTGCTTCCATTATTCGTCCTCAAACCCAACGGGTTTGTATGTGTATAGAAACAACAACGAAGGAAAGAGCATACGACCCCGGCGGGGTCGAATATCTATTTGCTCAATATTTTCTATAAACATGCGATGCCTCCGGCATCTTGAATCGTATCTGCAATTAATCAATCGTCAATCCATTCAAACAAATATTCATCCTTGAATTCGATTTCAAAAGCTCTTAAGAAAGCGAGATATTCCTCTTTAAACGTCTTCTTTTTATGATGTTCCTTTTGCTTTTCAATGTATTGAATCACATCTGTTAATTGTGAATGGCTATATGAAAAGGCTCCAAACCCTTCCTGCCACTGAAAACGATAGGGCGTTAAATTCTTTTCCTTTATGAAGGCATTTGACGATTTCTTTATTTCTCGCACCAAGTCCGACAAGCAACAAGTAGGTTTCATTCCGATAAAGAAATGAATATGATTTGATGTGCCATTAATAGCAAGCATTTTTTGCCCTTTGTTTTGAACGATTCCGGTGATATACTTATACAATTCTTCTTCCCAATCTGTTTTTATAAGAGCATTCCGATTTTGAACAGCAAAAACCACCTGAATGTAAATTTGTGAAAAGGTATTAGCCATATCTTGAGTTTTAAAGTTTGCCTTCAAATACAAATCCGGCGGGTTTGTATGTTTATAGAAACGAGATGTTGTATGGAACGTGCGACCCCAGCGGGGTCGAAAATCTCTTTGTTCAACATTTTCTATAAACATATGATGCCTCTGGCATCTTTTGCTTCCATCATTCGTCTTAAAACCCAGCGGGTTTGCATGTGTATAGAAAATGATGCCGCACATAATTTACGACCCCGAAGGGGTCGGATACCACATTGTTCAAAGATTTCTATAAACATATGATGCCTCTGGCATCTAAAGTCCTACGCCTCTTCGTTGTAATATATCTTGTAAAATTTACGGCCGCGTTCGTCTACGCCTTGTTCAATCAATTCACGGTGACCATGTACATAAATATGAAAGTTTTTATCCAGTTTGATGATGCTTTTAATCGACCGAGCTTGTTTCTTCGAAGTTGTTTTGAAAATATTATTAATGGCTCGTTTAAATTTTATAGAATCGCTTTAGGCATTTCGCTATAAATCTCACCTTTTAGCAAACGCCCATTTTTCTTTTTATTGGTACCGCCCCATTGTTTAAAGTAAAATGCTACCGATTGAGTATTACATTGCTCTTGAATATTCATCACCCATTCTTCTTTGATTGGCCTTGGAGTTCTGCCACTTTCGCCGCCTACAATAACCCAATCAATATTTTGCAAATTCAGATTAGGCAGATCTGATAAAAGAGGCTCACAACTTAAAAACTTTACTCTTGCCCCAGTTTCTAGTAATAAATCAATTCGTTTAGTCACTGTATTATCTTCAACCGTTACACCCATCCAGATGTTGTGGCTCCAATCCAGCCAACCTTCACTATCGTAGTAATGCAATATATCCGCACGTTTAGTTAAAATTTGAAAAACATGTTGCGGATTGTCTTTCATTACTCTGAAAATTTTTTGGATATAATCAATCGGAATATCCTTGTGAAATAAATCACTCATTGAATTCACAAAGATCATTTTAGGTTTTTTCCAAGAATATGGTTCCTTTAGTGTTTCGGGATGCAAGGTTAATTCAAAACCGTTCAAATATTTATCCTGTCCCATAGACTGTAAGCGTCTTGCCATTACCTCGGCATAACAAAACTTACAACCTGTGGTTATTTTAGTACAACCTGTGATCGGATTCCAGGTACTTTCTGTCCATTCTATTTTTGTTGTTGCCATAGTTTAAATTGTCTTAATAATTTGTTTTGCGATTTTAACCGCATTTTGATTATTGGAAGCAAAAACAAAATGAAAAATTGGTACTCCACGAGAATTTTCTAATCTCAAAGGTTTTTCAGTTACATAATTCCAAACTGTTTTTAACCTTTCTGCATACAATACCGCAATATTCTCAATAGGGTTACTTATTTTTCTAACTATTTCAGTTTCTCCAAATAAAGTTTGATACGTTTTCACCCGGTAAAAATAAGACTTTATTTCGTCCTCATTCAATCCAAAAAATGACTGAAGTTTATTCAAACTTTTAAGCTTACATTCCTTATCTAATAATCTATTTACTATGACACCGGTAGGAATCAGTATCCAAACATCGCTTCGTGTATTTTTAAAAGAGGCAATTGAATCCCAGTTGATCTGCATCCCAAATGGATCGAGTAATACTAATGCGGCAAGACTTTTTTTTGCTTTTAATGCTTTAGACAACTCAATGAGCCATTTATTGGCATCTCCGTCCCGATATTGAAATGGTGTTTTCTTTGTTTTCTGTAAGGATAAAAGCTTCTCCTTTAACTTCTCTAAATGTTCAGTTTTAAGGTCAACAAAATAATGATAGTCAAAGGTCAGGTTATTCGGCAAGGTCAATACCCGTTCGGCTGCTCCTTTATAAACCCCTTCGTCCTCAGACGTTAAAAACAATTGTTGATACAAGGGAGAGTTACAGTGTTCTTTTCTGTTTCCGCATCCGGCAAAGCCATCGAAATAGATAGTTTTCCAATGAGGTTGTTTTGCCATAATCGTCAAATAAGCCGAAACATACTTCGAAAATGCATCCAACTTCTTTTCGGTCCAGGGTCCACCCCACTCATAGGATGGTTCACTTACCATGCTCATTTGTCTGCTCATTGCAATTTGAGATATAGAGAGTTATTTCTTCTTGCCCAAATCATAAGTCAATCAACAAGACATAAACCTCTTCGTTGAAATAAATTTTGTCAACCTTTCATTTCCCAAGCCTTCTGGGTTTGCTTGTCTATAAAAAATGATGCCTCACTTAATGTACGACCCCGACGGAGTCGAATATCAGATCGGTTAACTTTTTCTACAAATGTGTGATGCCTCTGGCATCGAAAACTCTGATTCGACGTTAAATATAACCCTTAATATCAAGCCCATAAGCACAAGTCAAGCTAAAACTTATGAACAATGAAACTGCAGTTATTCATAAGATCGTTGCGGAATCTGGTGTTGTTTCTGTAAATAATCAAAATTATACTGTTCATAACTTTTTACAATTGGATATCAATGTATTACACCGAATGTTCGAACTTTATTTACAGAAGTTAAACAATATTATTTTCACCCTTTAATTTTCGAGTTATGGCAAATCAAACAGAAACAGGCCATGCGAAAAATGTGGCCAACTTTGGTACTTTAATTACAGTAGTAAATGGATTCGGCAAAGTTTATAACCCTTCAAAACAAACAATCACCACAACTGCCCTTAAAACTCTTTACGAAAGCGAAAAAAGCATAATGAGCGAGTATAATGGTATTTCAGGAGATTATTGCCAGTGCGCTACTCTACTTTAATTTCTTCAGTCGCCAGTTTAACCTTTCCTTCCCGATCGATTCCCCGGACAACAATGAGGAAATCGCCGGCACAATCGCCGGTATTAAACGAAATTTTTGCAGATTCAGTTCCTTTCAGTTTTAGATCAGGATTCCAGTACAGGCAATTCCGAAGGTCGGGTATGCGCCGGTTTTGAGCATCAGGAACGTTCTCAATCCAATTGCGGCTCAACATATCGTAAGTAATAAAACGACCGACAGCAGGAAGATCAATTCCGGCTAAATCGCCTTTTTTCGAGAAAAAGCTGACAATTCCACCAAAAACAATATCACCCCGGACATAAGGAACGGTCACCAATTCAATCCGGTCAATTTTATCGGGTTGCAGTTCCAACACCCGATCGATATCGAAAACAGGCACCATATCAACTAACACAAGCGGATCGTGTATCGCCAAATCGGAATAGGCCCCAAGTACTTTTAATGTGGTCTTTTTCCCTTCATGTCGAATCCCCAATTGCGGCATGAGTTCATAAATATAATCCCTCACGCCTGGCATGGCAATGTATTTGTCGAGCCTTAGCACAAAGTCGGGTTTGCCGTAAAACGAAGAATCCGACGAAAATGATTTCAGTTCAGATTCTACTTTTTGTTGCATGTAAAGCGTTTGCATCTGGCTGTTAAATGCCAGCAATTGATAGAGTTTTTTTGATTTTTCGGATAAATCAATTGGGACATAAGGCAACTCAATTTTCTGCGTCGAAAAATCATTGTCAACCAAAATCAACGGATTCTCATTCGATTTGGCTGAAATGAAAATTTCGTATTCACCTTTAAGCTTTGAAAGGTCAAAAAAGAATTGTCCCTTTTCGTTGGTCAAAACATTTTGATTCTCCGGATTTTCTTTAAAAATAGTTAACCCAACAAGTGTGAAAGGCATCGGAACAGAATCAGCCGCATTAACCACTTTACCCGAAATGGAAAGACCACGAGTTTCAGGAATAAAATCAGGAGAAAATTTTTGATCATTTTGAACCGGCAGATTAGGAATCAACTGATTTTCTGCCCCTTTCGGGATTACTGAAATAACATATTTATCGGCAGAATTGGCAACGCTTGAACCCGAAATATCCAAACTAACCTGATCTCTTTTCTGATAGATTTTCTTGTCAGTTTTTATATTGAAATCGGCAGAATTACCAGTAATCACAGTCGCAGTTTCATGGTCTGAAATCCCCTGAGGTTCCAGCAATTCTCCACGAAAAGGATTAATTACGGTGATCATTTTATAGAAATAGTTGTACGGAGAATAGTCACGCATCCAACGGGTATAGGCTCTCAAATAGTAATTTCCGGTGAGCACGTCGGAAGGAATTCTTAATTTACTGGCCGTACCTTCCTGACCGAATTCATATTTTTTTCTGGCAAATGCTTCACCATTCGGAGCGATCAATTCCACATACAAAATATGACTCCAATCGGTACTTCGAAGCGCAGACGAAGAAACATTAAAGGCCGAGAATAAAATATCCTCATTGACAACATACGTTTCCCGATCAGTAAATAATGCCACTTTTTCGACTAGCTGATTGGCTTCATTTACACCAATTTTGGGCTGTGCATGCAGGATTTCACACCAACAAACCAACACCAAAATAAGATATTTAATTTTTAGTGTCTTCATTTCTCGTCCCAATAAGGAGGTTTCACTGTTGTTCCGCCTAACAAAGTGCAATCAATACATGACGGGGCTCCGAGTCCGGTGTAAATGTTCCCGTTCGCATCGTAATCGGTCACAAAATAAAGAGGCCGTTCACCAGGAAGAGGTCCATCAATGACATCAGCCTGGCAACGTAAAAAGTGATTAAAGTTCAATCCTTCAACCGGAGTAACCATTATCCGTTTACTTTTAACCGATGAAACACCAAAATAACCCAAGGCAACATCGGTTGTATCGTTGACATTAGATATATTTCCCTTGACATTAGCCGGCTGTTTCCCAAATAAATCAACGGTCTCCTGATTGTTTTTCCTGAGGTTCTCCCAGTAATTGTAGGCTCTTTTGGTAAGTGAATACTGATTGACCAACAAACTGTATTTATACATCAGAACCTCTGTTTGATCTTCAACAAAATGCAACTTGTACTTTAAAAATTTATTCTGACTAAAACCATCCGTTGACAACACATAGACACTTTTCAACTTATCGGTTCTATAACAAACGAAATTAGAATAATCGGGTTCTTCTAAATCGTGAAAGCCATCCTTTCCCAACCATTTATCCAATGGCCACTTTGAATGATATTCATACGTTTGAGTGAGCTGCCACCGGTAAAAATGCCCGGAATTTGCATCCCCTTTGAAATCAATATAAAACTGCAATCCATTTTCAGTAATATCTGGGTTCTCTGTCTGTTTGGTTTGCACTTCATAATAAACACGATCCACTTCAGGGCAAGGCATTAATTCTTCATACGAACTGACATATTCAGCGCCCATCGAAGTTTTGACATGTAAACGATACTTTTCACCAATTACAATTTGAGCAGCATCAATCCTACCCACGTAATGTCCTTTATCCTTCGATTCACTAAACAGGAAACTATTTCCATGGCCATCTTCAACGCTAACTTTGCACCCAGACACTGGCACGAATACAGGGTTCTCTGTTGGTGATGATTCGGAAATCACAATTTCATGATCGCTTTCATTATTGGCAATCATCCCGTCGATTACAAGTTTGGGACTGAAATTGAGTTCTGTAACAGGAAGATAGCGCTCAATGCATGACGATAACAATACCACTGACAACAGAACAACTAAATTCTGACTAATTGCTTTCATAATTCCCTAATTTCCAGTTCCACGATATTGTTAAAATAGGTACTCCAATCACTGAGTACTTGTAACCATTCAACCTTCCTTTTTCTGATAAAAAGAAGATGGAATTGGCGTTGCTTCTGCCGGTCAGGTTATATACACCAATGGTCCAATAACTGTGCATTGGCTTTTTCACTTTTAAGTTACCTTCAATTCTTAAAGCAACATCTAATCTCAGATAATCCGGAATTCGATATTCGTTCCTGCCTGAATAATCAACAAACGGTTGCTCATCAATGTAATATACACTTTGTGGCAAGGTCACCGGTCGCCCTGTACTATATGACAGATTGCTTGACAATGCAAATCGCCTGGATATTTCAAGATTCAGGAAGGTATTCAAAACATGAGGTTTGTCGTAATTGGAAGGGTATTTTTTCCCCTGATTGATATCCGCCCAATCATTTTCACCATTTACAGTGATAAAAGATCGCGAATGAGTATAGGAAAGCCAACCCGTAAGACGGCCTGTTGTTTTCGACAGCATGAACTCAGCCCCGTAAGCATTTTGATCGCCTTGCAGAATTGCAGTCTCGACATAGGGTGAAGACAGGAAATCGGCTCCATCTTTGTATTCCACAACATGATGTACTTGCTTAAAATAAAGTTCAAACGAAGCATTCAAACCATGCTTGTTGAAATCCTGATAATAACCTGCAGAATACTGTTCAGATTTTGGAGGTTTGATGTGAGAGTCAACTAACTTCCATTGATCATTTGGGGCAATGGATATCGAATTGCTTAACATGAACACATACTGTGTCATTTGTGTAAATGAAAGTTTAACCGAATTATTCTCGCTGATTTTAAAATCCATACCGGCCCTCAATTCTGGATTATTGTAATTTGATATCCGATCGCCATTTTGGTAATCCTTCGTGCTGCTTACATTCGTATCGCTAAACGATGTTCCCGGCAAATACTCCCTTACCGTTTTGGGCCCAAGCTCAGTAAACATACTGAAACGAAGTCCGGCGTAAAAACTCAGTCGTGGTCCAAGACTGATGTTGTCGTCAACAAAGACCGATGTTTCCAATCCCCTTTCACTTCCTAAATTTATAGATGGCCTAAGAGATTCTTCACCGTAAGGATTTATAACTCCCCGATTCAAATCGTACATGATCAAATCAGTTCCAGCCTTGAAGGTATGATGTTCATTGGCCAGCCAACTCACACTGCCCCTGAATTCGTAATGATTCAATTCATAACTGTGGCTATAAGCTTTGCTGGCTGAACTTTTTTCAATCGTTTCAAAATTATAACTTGAACCAATAGCAGAAACAGAAGATTTTAATCCTGGAGAGAAACGATGTACATAATTAACTGAAGCGCCCAAATTCCCATATGCATATTCGGTATATCCATTCAGGTTGAAATTATCGTTACTGTTGTAGGCCAGTATGTTAATTTGGTTTTTATCATTCAAATTATAATCGAAAGATCCCGCGAAATCATAAAACGAAGCCTTGCTATTTCTCAGATTGGGGTCTTTCAACCGTTTTAAAATCCAATCGGAATAAGAGGAACGACCACTCAGAATCAAAGATGCTTTTTCTTTTACAACGGGAATTTCAATTTCAGCGTTCGCCGAAACGGGACTAATTCCGCCCTGAGTAAAGAAAGTATTTTTATGTCCTTTGCGGAGTTCAACATTAAAAACTGAAGATAAACGACCTCCATATTCAGCAGGGATCTGTCCTTTATAAATCGTGAAATTATTAATGATGTCGGAGTTAATCGATGAAAAGAATCCAAAAAGATGCGAACTGTTATAAACCGGAATTTCATTCAGATAAAATAAATTTTGATCGGCATTTCCGCCACGCACGTTCACCCCGGCCGATCCTTCACCAACACTGACTATTCCGGGTAACATCTGGGCAACCTTCATCACATCCTTTTCGCCCATTAAAGTTGGCAATTCTTTCATGGTTTTCACCGAGACATTTTCCATTCCCAACTTCGAACTTCTTTTTTGTGCTTTTTGTCCATGTACCAATACTTCATCAATCGCATGGAATTGTTTTTTCAAAGTCACAGAAAAATAACCGTCAGAACGAACATCCAGATTTCCTTTAACCTCGCTCATTCCCAAATACTGAAAAGCAACTGCATAAATTCCAGGTTTTAACGTGAGAGTTGCAAATCCATTCGCATCAGAAGCGGCTCCCTTCTGCAATTCAGGAACATAAATTATGGCTCCGGCGAGTGACTCCCCGGTTTCTTCATCTGTCAATTTTCCAGTAATAACAGCCATTTTGCCTGCTTTTGCTTTGTCCCAACTTCCAATAACAATTGTTTTAATTCGATCAGGTTGCCTACCCAGCAAATATTTTTGCTCCATTTCTGTCAAACTCCTCTGTTGGTTTTGTGTTGAATCAAGACCAGAACTTGACAAATAATATTCGGGAAGTTGATGAATAAATTTTTTATCCGGCAAGATAAAAATTGTACCAGGGGGCTGATATACAAAGTCCAACAGGGTTGGAAGTAACAGTTTTTCCATCAGAGCCGGAACGGTTAGGTTCTCCGCCTCAAGATTCACAACAAGAGCACTTACCCATTTATCCTCAAAGTAAAAATGAAGTTGGTATTGTTTTTCCAACTGGCTTGCAAACTCCGGAAAAGTGATATTATGGAACGAGCCACTTATTTGTATATTATTCTTCTCCTGCCCAGCCAAATCCAACAGGAAGACAAAAAAGGCAAAAATATAGATGAGAGAAAACTTCATTTCAGATTAAAATTTCGTCGCAATAATCAATTAACTTCTTCAAATTAATGTCATCTAAACTCCTTAAGATAATTCGATTAGCTGAAAAATATTTTCTAATTGAACTTCGTTCTGTCTTATTAAAAATTCGCAGAAAAGAAGATTTATTACTGAACCTATAGACTGTTCCTTTATAAACAAGGTAATTTTTATGGAAATCATCAGAGAATTCGTAGCCAGATTTAACTCCATTGATACTACTAATCTTTAACTCTTTATACCATCCGATGTAGCACGACAAACGTCCCTGATAAATCAGTTGTACAAACTGCTGCTTGATCTCCGGATGTATATTAGGAACAAAGCAAAATGAACGGCTGTTTACAGAATCAATTACTGATGTATTAAGAATGATTTGACCTTGCTGCCCATTAAAATTGGTGTAAATGAGAAGAAATTCTTGTTTGTCAAGATTATACTTAATGCTTTGATTTTTAAATGTCCTTCCAGAAATCGTCACGTCAGCTAAAAAGGGATCCTTACTTTTCCAAAAGGCATGGCCAACGATCGGATTTTTATCCGGGAAATACTTTTTCCCATTATTGAGCAAAACATCCAATCCGTATAGTTTATCATAGTCGGCACGTAATGAATCAGTGGACATCGATTGTCCATAACCTTTAACTATCAAGAAGATAATAAGAAAAACAACTAAAATATTTTTTTGCATAAAACTAGTCGAACTGATAATTATTGATCTTCCAGAAATTTAAACTCTATACCTATTTGAAAGATCGCCACCTCAAATCAATTTCAATTACTCAAACAAACACAACTAGTAACCAATGATTAAGGGGATAAAGTTAGTAATGTAAAGCAAAAACATGACTGAAGTTCAAAAATAAAAGGAAGAAAAGTATAGAAAAAAAAAACCCTTCGTCTCAATAAAGAAACGAAGGGAATTAAAGAATGGCGACGACCTACTCTCCCACAATAATTGCAGTACCATCGGCGCTGGCGGTCTTAACTTCTCTGTTCGGAAAGGGAAGA
>JAQUIJ010000019.1 GCA_028683385.1 Prolixibacteraceae bacterium
AAGTCCGTTCATTGCAGTTTTGACGAGAATAATTAGAAAATTCTTACACCATCGTTTTTGGAAATAGGTGTATGTAATTGAATAATATTACGTTGGAGTGGTTAGGTTATGGTCTTAGCAGCTCCACAAAGGACTCAAACCTACCAGTTTGGGTCTTTTTGTTTTACTATTCAATTAATTGATTATTAGTATTATAACCCAATATTTAATAATCTGCCACCGCCACTCAAACACTAATTTGGTCGAGTGGAAAACTAGACCACAACCCCACCCTTTTCATTTTAAAACCTTAAATCAATTCATGTTTTGATTTCGTGCTTGCTTCACCAATTCTTCCTGAACTTTTGCTGAAACAACTACATCACTGGTGATATTGTCATTGGGTTCATTTAGTTTAATCTTTAAATCTTTTACGTTTTTAAGCAGCATTTCATCCGCCACAGACGCATAAGAATCCAAAGTGACCTGAACGTTAGCATGACCCAATAATTTGCTTAAAACTGAAATATTGACCCCATTTGCCAACATGATCGTTGATGCAAAAGTCTTTCTTGCCAAATGTGTGGTCAGGTACTTCTTAACACCAGCAACTTCTGCAATTTCTTTTAGGTAGGCGTTATACTTCACGTTACTTGGTACTGGAAGGAGACGATCTTTTTTAAGGCACAAGGGATGTTTTTTGTATTTTTCAATGATTTCAAGTGCTTTGGGTAGAATTGGTACTAAGTAATTTTTCTTGGTCTTTTTGCGAACGATATTTAGCCACAATTCACCATCCATACCTTTGGTTATATTATCAGGAGTCAGACTTTCAACTTCGGCATAAGCCATCCCTGAATAGCAGCAGAAGATAAAAATATCTCTAATGTTGTTTAGTCGATCAACCTTAAAATCAGTTTGTTCGATTCGGTTGATTTCATCCATGCTTAAATATTCAATCCGTTTCTTTGGTTGCCGTATTTTAAAATCTGGGAAAGGGTGCTTTTCCATGTAACCGTAATTGATGGCTTTTCTCAATACCCTTGTCAGTCGTTGGTAATGCTTGTAACATGTTGTCGTTGAATTTCCAAACTTATTCTTCAGGTAAGTAATCCATTCATTAATAAAGGGATGGTTGAGTTCATAAAGGTATATATCCGAACGTTTATACTTGTATTTAAGAAACTGTTCAAGGCGAAGTTTGGTATTGGTGTATTTCACAATGGTAGCTTTTTCAAAATCCTTGCCTAGCAATTTCTTCATTTCACTGAGGTGTTCACTCATTAGGTACATTAGAGTTACTTGTCTCTGATCATTTCCTTCCAACATACCTTTAATTGTTTGAAGATTGAAAGGCTTACCTGAAATGGTCAGTTGATTGATGATTTTAAGTATATTCAATCGGATTCCATCGAGTTGGTTGTTTAACACGTTTACTTCATTACTACTTCCTCGAACCTTCATGGCTTTCTTGTCCCAATCCGTTGATTTAATTATTAATCCAGTAGTTTTTGTAAAATGTTCATAGTTGAAACTTACACGCACATAAATTGGTACTTGATTTTGCGAATTTTTCTTGGTTAGATTTAGCCAAAAAGTGACCTTGAAATTGCTCTCCATAATTTTTTTCTTTAAAAATTGAACACTCTGAAAGCAAGACAGAACAAGGGTTTTGAAAAGTGAATTAGAAAATTCTTACACCTGCTGTTAAATAGAAAATATAGGTGTAACAATTTTCTATTTATTTAGCGACCAAATTAGTGTTTGAGTGGCGGTGGCAGATTATTAAATATTGGGTTATAATACTAATAATCAATTAATTGAATAGTAAAACAAAAAGACCCAAACTGGTAGGTTTGAGTCCTTTGTGGAGCTGGCGGGAATCGAACCCGCGTCCAAACGAGGAAGCAATATGCTTTCTACATGCTTATCCCCAGACTTAATTTTCGAATAAAAGCTGGATCAGGGCCACCGACTTTTACCTTAGCTTCTTAATTTTGCAGAAGTTCCGAAGCACCACTTCCACTATCCCCGATTTATTTGCACCGCCTGATCGGGCCGCTTCAGGGAAGTAGCACCCGGGCAATGTCTCGTTCCAGCACCTAGTACCGGAATAAAGTGTAATCTACTTTAAGTTGATTACGCAGCAAGAGCGTAGTTATTTTCGCCAATTGAATTTTGAACGCCCAGATTTACGGGCTGTGCGATCAAGGCCCGTCATGCTTACATACCTCTTCTACCCGCTGTCAAAACCAGTCAGCCCCGGCATTAAGGACTGCAAAAATACAACTTTTTCAGCCGTTTAATCCGAACTGGTGGATTTTATTTTAGGTGTGGAGCAGAGAGCGAGGCATTACAGTATATTTGTTTGGATGCCAACTCAACACTGAACACTTCTTACTCATACTCTCCGATCAATACTCCGGAAACATTCCACGCACTAAAACTTCCACCTTCATTTTTACCCAATGGAATTGTTACCGAAATCTGGTGCTTTCCGGGAGTAATCGACTCTATCGGATAAAACAACGGATTGGTTGCCGTACCCGGGCACCAGCCCGAACGACTACCATCGCTTGAAGTAATTCCATTCCAGAAATTACCTGAAGCTGGGTTATATTTCCGGTAGGTGGCACAATCTGTTTTCCACGGAGTATACTGAAACAGAACGTTTCCATCCAGAAGAACAGTATTCATTTTTTGATTGTACTCATCGCCATTCTCCCATCCCCCATGACCGGTTGTGATGTACCGCATTCTAATATTTTTCACTCCTTCAGGAATGTTCACCTCTACTTTTAAAGAATCCCGATCGAACAAGGTTCCATATTCCTGCCCCGACATTTCCATCACATTAACTGTGTTGAAAAGTGGCATAGTCCAATATTTCTTCGAAGGTTTATCCGAAACATCCATACTTCCCGGGTAATATTTCAGTTTCAAACTTACACGATGGCCTCCTTTATCGTAATTGCCAATAAAAACACCGATCCAGCATTCGCCTTGCAGAACTGGCAGCAACTCTGAAACTTCCTGTTTGTAAAAGGTAGAATCTTGCCATTGCTGGCCATAGACTGTTACTTTATCATTAAAATAACCAACTCCGAATGGCGTAAAAAACCTTAAAATCTCGACCAACGGCAAAAAGCGATCGGTTGCAGCAATCCCATGATACGACTTTCCATTTCGTGCCAGATATTCGGGCATTACCTTTACTCCCTGTTGCAAGCCATCGAGAAATGATCGCTCCTTACCTTCAGGAATGACGAAAACAGAACCGGTGCGATCGTATGCATCGCCATTGGAGTGTTGGTTTAATTCGACAAACAACTGGGTATCATCGGCAACAACAGGCAGTTTTACTTTCTTCAGGATAACTGTTCCTGAAGAATATTTGAATGTCTTTTCTGAAACGGTGTCAGCCGGATTTTGTATTTCGTTCCCGAAACTAATTTGCTCATCGGTGAAAACATTGACTGTGGTAATCAGGTTTTCGGTTATGCGGTGCCGATAGAGCGGCAAATCCATTGTTTCTCCCATTTCTGTCGGAAGAATGGGTTCTGCCTCATTCTGCTTCAATGGCTTTACTTCGGTAGCCGAAATCTCATAGTTTCCATTCCTGACTATTTTCAACACCAATCCTTCTGGAACACCATAAGCCATTGCCGGAGTGCCTTTTACGCCGAGTTCGGTGGTGTACCAAATGTCGATGGAATTAGAACGCAAAGAGGTTTTGACTCTCTTACAGGTGTATCCTGAAATGACTTCAGTTTCGCCAGTTTCGGTTAATTCCGGATATTTCGAAAGAGCCATGGATGTGTTGATGACCTTTCCGCCGGAAAACTGTGCGATCTGAAAAGTGGTTTTTGTGTTAAAGTCGATGCAACTGGTCTCTTTGGCAATTGAAGGCAGCAACTTCTTTGAATCATTTTCGACCCACGACCGGGATGCCGATGATGAACAAAGTAACGAGATTAACGGGCCATCAGTTCTGGGCTTACCATTAACAATGGTTTGGTACGAAATCCTGACACTTTGGGGCATCTTTTTAGGCGCAGCAAAGCCTTCAGTTACAAAAGCACTCAGGATAATAAAAATAGCTATTCTATACATTTTAGACTTTTATTTGAATTGTTCAGAAAGATAAAGTTATAATTTTCAAGATTGAGTTACCAGGATAAAAAAGAGACCGTCTCCTTTTGGGGGTGAGACGGTCTCGAATTATCTATACACTTTTAACCACGTTTCTATTTTGGACCAAACCCGTATTGAGGATTCAGTTTATCGAACCAGAATCTTTCAGTGTTGAGTTTTATAGCATCCAATGTTGCTGGAGTAATACCCTGCTCGGTTATTGCAGCCATTTTATTGGCATAGTTAACATCATCTTTTCCGGGGGTATTAATTACAAACCTACGAGGAATTGTCATTTCAACACCATTGGAAGTAAACTTCTCCCAAGCAAGATATGAACTACCTGCTCTTGGAATACCAGAACGGCGAACTGTTGCCCAAACATCGCCAGGAGTATTCATGTAGTTAATATACTGCTGTATATATACTTTTTCCAACCCATCGGTTGTAAGGTTACAAACCGGTTTTGCCAACAAATCGGCGATCTCACCGCTTCTCAATTTTGTGGCAGCAGCCTCTGCTTCGTCAGCATTGGTATAAACCGGATCGCTGTTGTAATAAGGCATCTGGTTGTTTTTAGCCAAAACATCCATTCTGCTAACCGATAGTTCAACTCCTTTGTTAAAGTACTCCTGAGCCGCTTTTGGAAGTGATGCTCCCAACAGTTTAAATTCAGCCAGGAACAAATTCGTTTCAGCAGAACTACCCAAAAGCACCTTCAGTCCCGGATCATTGTCTTTAAGCTCAATTACACGTCCACCCGGTTTTGTAGGGTAAGTATAATCATACGATGTACGAACCATTTTTTCAGAGTAAAGCGAAGTTGAAGCGTAAGTTTTCTGAACACTTCCAACAGAAAGTTTATTCAATTCAGTTTGATTGAAATAAATGTTGTTTGCAGGATCCTGTTTGGCATCAGGAGAAACTGGTGCACCATGGTAACGAACCCAAGGTTCTCCAGGGCTTTTCCAACCTGTAAACTTCTTGTTTGCATCAACATTCACATACTGCGCAACGTAAGGAGGAAGTGCTTTTCCGGCATCAAGAAAGGCCTGAACAACTTCAGCATTAAAGCCATTTTTCTCGAAAATAAAACGCAAACGAGGATCGCGGTTTCCAATCATAAAATCCACCAGATTTTTGCTTGCGTAACCACTAGAAATTCCGTTTCCGGTTCCATAATATTTGATGCCCTTGTTGTAAACAAAATCATCGCTTAAACCATCCATGTATCCTACAGGTGAAGACCCAACTTCTGCTGCAATTTTAAGAGCCCATGCGCGATCCTGATTGATCAAACGTGCAGCAATTTTCAGTTTCAGCAAGTTGCAAAACTTTGCCCATTTGGTATAATCGCCACCATAAATTGCATCCTGAGTTCCAAGTCCAACCTGACTTTTTGCTGTTGCCAATACGGCAATCGCATCATCGAGTTCCTTTAACCAGGTAGTGTACAATGTTTTTTGATTGTCGAGTACAGGTGTAAACAACGGAGGATTTGTATATGGAGCCAATCCTGCTTCAGTATAAACCAACGATCCGAAATTATCAGTATTGTGAATTGCCGGCAAAATTTGCATGGCATAAGTAATCGCACGCATGGCTTGGTAAGATGCTTTTTCAGCTTCAGCCATTTTATCAATTCTTGCTCTGACATCTAATGTCTGCGGGAATAATCTGGAATACAAGTTAAAGCTTGAAGATGGCCCCATATCAACAAAGTCGGAGCTATTTCCTGCGCCTTTCGATGTTACCTGAGTCCAAGGATATATGTATTGAAAATTATTATAAAACCATACCAGATAATCATCAGAGTACATTTGGTCGATTGCCGTAGCAACTGAAAACCGAAGGTCGGGAGATGAGATCGTTGACGGATCGGAATTTAATTCGGCAAACTTCTCTTTATCGCAGCCCCACCCCATCAGTAGGATCAGTGCAAATGCTATTATATGTGTATTTTTCATGTGTTTATAATTTTAAATATTAAAAACCAACTGATAAAGTCATGGTATAAGAAGCAGTATACGGACTAAATGAGCGTTCACGGAATGAATCAGAACTTGATGTACCACGGAAACTTTCAGGGTTCAAATGATTAGGCAGTGAGTTATACAAATAACCAAGGTTTCTTGCATTTATCGCTACTGATAACGATGAGGCTTTTATTTTGTGAGCCAATGATGTTGGCAAAACGTAACTCACAGAAATATTACGAAGCGCGATATAATTTACTTCACTAAACCAGTCATCGTTAACAACACCGGTACTCCATGAATTATTTCTATAAGTAAAATAGCTTGCATGTGTAGGTTCTACATAACCTTTATCCATCGCTTCTTTGTAAGTTAAGCCACCAACATCAACACTCTGTCCGTTAGGAGCAGTTACTTTTTGTCCGGCGGCGAAAACTCCGTCAGGAATAACTCCGTCAACAAATTGTTGTCCTTTTGAATCGGAGTAACCTGTTGTCCAAGGGATACCACCATATTCGGCATCTCTTCCGGCCAACGATGTTTCAAGGAATCCATAGGCTGTACCATATTTATTCGAATAAGAAGCCATATATCCGCCAAATCGTGCATCAAGCAAAACCGACACAGCAAAATTCTTGTACTTGAAATCGTTGTTCCAAGATCCTTCGAAATCTGGCTGAATTTTACCAATTCGTTCGGCTTTGTTGCTTCTTGTGTAATATGCACCACGTCTGGTATCGTTCCATGTAAGAACTTTCATACCATTGCGAGGATCGTTTGGATCGCTGGTATTGTTCCATTCCAAAGGCTTGGTATCCGACATTAAAACACCATACTCACCATCTTCGTAGGCAACAGAACCAACACGGAAGTTTCCGTAAGCAATATCACCACCAAGCGTTTTGTATTCACCAACTTCTTTGCGAAGGTTTGAAATCATCGTGGTATTGTTCCAGTAATTGAAAGTTGTTTCCCACTCAAAACCACGCATTTTAACCGGAACTAAACGTACCGAGAGTTCAAGTCCTTTATTTGTAATTGAACCGATGTTGGTAATCATTTTACCATATCCTGATTCTGATTGAACTGGGATATCACCAATCTGGTTATTTACAGTTTCGTTATATACTGTCAAGTCAATACCGGCGCGATTATTCAAGAATCTCAAATCCAAACCAGCCTCAAACGAATTTTTGCGTTCAGGTTTAATGCTTGGGTCAACCAATGTTGTTGATTTTGAATTGTAGTAAACAAATTTTCCATCACCCATTTCATCCGGAAGATTGTTATTATCAGGGTCTCCTGAAGAATAACCATTATTGATAAAATAAGGATTTGTATCGTTACCAACCTGTGCCCATGACAACCTGGTTTTTGCCAGAGTTACCCATGAAGGCAATTTAAAGGTTTCGTTTGCGATCCACGAGGTACTTACTGATGGATAGAAATAAGAGAAATTACCTGTTCCATCGCTGTAAACCAAAGCTGACGACCAGTCGTTTCGGCCAGTAATATCGATGAACAATTGATTTTTCCAGCCTGCATTAAATAACCCGTAAACCGAGTTAATCTGCTTGGTTCCGCTCACACTACCCTCTGAACCCAAATTCTTTTTAGAGTTCTTCAGGAAATATTTTCCAGGAACAATCAGTCCGCCGTCGGTCCAAACACGGGTATTTTCTTTGCGCTGATCCCAAAGTTCGCCACCAACAATCAAGCTTGTTGTAAAATCACCAAAATCTTTCTTCAGATTGGCAATTAATTTTGCGGTACGGCTAACATCAATACTGTGGCCTAACTCATATTTGCCACCCTCATTGGCATAACCAGTACCAAGTTCTTTGATTGATGAGGCTACTGTGTAGTAGTTCATATTGCCTTCTGCAGTTACCGAAATCCATGGTGCAAAATCGGCTGTTAACCGAACGATCGGGCGGGTAACCTGCTCTTCTCTTGAATTTACATTAAACTTGTAGTTAAACCACTGGCTGTTCATTGGAACATAGGCGTATTTATCGCCATAATCACTTGATGGCACACCACCATGGGAGGCTTGGAAAATTTCCTGACGATTCCATTTTTTTGTATCATACATGCTTGGAACGCTACCATCGAGGAAAAACTCCGAAATATCGTTATTCGGGTTCTTTGGCTTTGAAATCGTATGTGAAATCGACGCTTCAGCTCTTAACCAGGTAGCTAACTTATACGATCCCGAAAGCATTACTGCATTCCTGTTAAATTCGTTCGAAGGAGAAGTTCCTTTGCGCATATTGTACGAATCTGAAAGGAAGAATGAACCTTTATCGTTGCCACCACTTAATGAGATTGCTGTATTGGTATTAATACCTGTATCATATGCATCGCGCATATTGTTCTTTACCGGAAGATATTTGGTCATTGTACCATCATAATCTTCAATATCCCTACCGTCGAATTTTGGTCCATAACCATAAGTCCATGGATGTTCAATCAAAGTTGGTACACCTGCACTATTTTTATAGAATTGAGTTTGAGGAGCAAACTGATAATACCTTCCGTTTGCATCTTTGTCGCCATAATCAACATATCCGGCCAAAGCGCCAAATCCATATTCATACTGAATATCAGGCTGAGCATACACATCTTCGATACCTAAACTTTGTGTAATATTTACACCAATACCTTTAGAACCGGCTCCATCTTTGGTTTTGATTACAATAGCGCCGTTCATACCGCGCGAACCATAAAGGGCAGTTGAGGCTGCTCCTTTCAAAACCGAAACTGATTCAAAGTCATCTGGATTAAGGTTCTTTAATTGATTACCAAAATCGTTTGCATTTGAATCCCAATCAGCACTGGCATTTGATATTCCGTTTTCGAGAATAACACCATCAACAACAAAAATCGGTTGGTTACTGTTTGAATTCAACACCGATACTCCACGTATCTGAATTTTTGAGTTACCAAACAATCCACCGTCAGAAGCGCCAATGCTCAATCCGGTAGATTTGCCCTGAAGAGCCTGAATTGGATTCGTCGTGTTGGCTAAGGCAAGTTCGTCACCTTTAACTTCGGTCACACCGTAACCAAGTTTCTTTGCATCGCGCTTGATACCCAATGCCGTTACTACAACTTCATCAAGGCCAATGTCATCCGATTTCATTTTTACATTAATAGTAGAACGGTTGCTTACGGGTTCTTCAACGGTTGTCAACCCAATAAACGAAAATACAAGTGTACTTTTCTCCGAAGCCACCTTCATGGTAAATTTACCTTCAGAGTCAGTAAGTGTTCCCTTGGTTGTCCCTTTTTCCAACACGGTGACACCAGGCAACCCAAGTCCATCAGATTCGGAAACCACGGTTCCGGATACCGATAGCTGTGCCATTGCACTTCCCAAAAGAGCAAAACACATCACAGTCAATAATAAAACCTTTCGCATAATTTTTAAATTAAGTAATAAGTAATATTCACACATTATTCTATCTTATAGCTAATTCCTTAAATTCAATTTCATTAAACAGCTTTTGAAAAACCATTTCGGAAGTTCCCAACAGAGCAGACTGATCGCCCATTTCAGAAATAATTATGGATGTATTTCCTGAGATTTTTTCAAGGCAAAGCTTGTTTAGGGATTGCTGAATGGGAAATAAAACATATTGCCTGGCTTTCGACAAAGGTCCGCTTAACACAATCACCTCAGGATTAAGCAACTGAATGATATAAGAAAGTCCTTTCCCCATGGCTTTTCCGACCTCGCTCAGAATTGAAATGCAAAATTCATCGCCCTGACGAGCTGCATTAATTACATCTTCCGGAGTAACTTTCTCCTGTTGGCTTTCGAACTGATTGATTAGCGAGGAAATTTCGTTGTCGGCAAAGCCTTTCTGAACCCTTTTCATGATGGTATTTGATGAGGCAATCGTTTCCAGACACCCACGCTTACCGCAAATACATAATTCACCGTTTTCAACCACGGGAATATGCGAGAACTCGCCTGCAAATCCATTATTACCGCTAAACAGCCGACCATTAACAAATATCCCAAGTCCAAGCCCCCAACCCCAATGTATCACAATAGCATCCTGATATTCTTTTGCCGCACCAAAACGATATTCGCCATAGGCATGCATACGTGCATCATTATCAACATAAACCAGCTTCCCGAATTTCTGTTGAAGATCATGCATTATATTTTGCCTGTCATTTTCCTGAATTGTATAGTTAATTCCGGCGCTCGAATCAATCAATCCAGGCATATCAACACCAATTCCATAAATTTTTTCATCCGGAATCTGATGATCTGACATCAACTTTTGTGCAGCATGATAGAGCTTTTCTGTCAGAAGAGAATCATCAATATGAGTATCAATTTCAATAATTGAGGTTACAAAATGGTTAAAACAGTCGAGGATAGCCATATTGGCTGAAAACCTACCAAAGTCGCAGGCAATCACATAAAATTGATTATCTGGCAAACCGTAAAGTGTTGGTTTTCTTCCGCCACTCGATTCTCCTATCCCAATGTTTTCAACATATCCGATAGAAATAAGGTCGTTTAGCAATGCAATACAAGTTGGTAAACTTATCCGAAGATATTTACTCAATTGCGGGGCTGAAATATTTCCACCTGAATGAAGGCAATTCAGAATCTGTTTCTTTTGCCTGATTTTATTTAAATCAGTTGCGGAAAAACAAGAAGACGATATTTCGTTGGATTGCATCATGAAAAACACTAT
Organism: Prolixibacteraceae bacterium; assembly: GCA_028683385.1. GTDB lineage: Bacteria > Bacteroidota > Bacteroidia > Bacteroidales > Prolixibacteraceae > Aquipluma. The sequence goes on from JAQUIJ010000019.1 coordinate 10,811, forward strand.
TCAAACAGAACAAAATAATATATATAAATATCCAATGCAATGTTATTAAATTATTTTATAAAGTAATTAATTGTTATTATCTTTTTATAATATTTTATGACATATTTTAACATTTAGTGAAAAGCAAAGCAATGGAAAAAGTTTATAAAACAGTCAAACCACTATGAAATAAGCATTTACAGAGATCATTGCATACAAAAATGAACTAATATTCCGGAGTTGAAGTAGAGTAAGAATCAATATGGAAAATTCGTGAGCGCAAACAATAGCAAAACTGAATGCATCCATAACATGCATATTCAGTAATATAAAATAAACCTAAGAGATTTTAAAAAAATATTTATGCGTTTAGCGGAGAATGAACGTGCATTTTCAAATTAAACGATACGATAATAATTCAGACGGAGTGGTTCTAAGTAAAATTTAATCCGGCAAAAACTTGCTGAAGAACCATCTCTGAGGTTCCGAGTAATGCAGATAAATCGCCCTGATCGGAAATCAGAATGGAAGTATTTCCGGAAATTTTTTCGAGGCACAAGCGATTCAATGATTGTTGTATTGGAGATAAGACATATTGATTGGCCTTTGAGATCGGACCACTTAATACGATAACTTCAGGATTTAATAACTGGATGATGTATGAAAGTCCCTTGCCCATTCCGATGCCGATTTCATTCAGTATCGAAATACTGAATTCATCTCCCAATCGAGCAGCAGCAATTATATCTTCAGGAGTAACACTTTCAGGGTTATCGTGAAACCTGTTTACTATTGAAGATATCTCTCCTTCGCTTACACCTTGTTTTACTCGCTTTAGTATCGTATTCGACGAAGCAATGGTTTCCAAACAGCCTCTTTTGCCACAGATACACAAATCGCCATTCTCCACAATCGGTATATGCGAGAACTCTCCGGCAAAACCATGATTCCCGCTATAAAGCTTCCCATTGACAAATATTCCAAGCCCAAGCCCCCAACTCCAGTGAATAATTATGGCGTTTTCATAACCTTTTGCTGACCCAAAACAATATTCACCATAGGCATGCATTCGTGCATCATTGTCGATATACACCAGTTTTTTGAACCGCTGAGCCAGCAGAAAACCTACATTCTGATATTTTTCTTTTTTAATGGTATAATTTACTCCACACTTTGAATCGATCAATCCTGGCATATCAACACCAAAACCCATAATTTTCGCCTCCGGAAGCTGGTATTCGTGAATTAATTTTTCAGAAGCTGCAATTATTTTTTCAACAAACTGACTATCATCAATATGTGTTTCGATTTGAATGATGGGAGTTACAAACTTATTGGCGCTGTTGAGAATTGCCATACTTGCTGAAAAACGGGCAACATCACAGGCAACCACATAACACTTACTCTCAGATAATCCATAAAGAGCGGGTTTCCGTCCTCCGCTTGACACTCCTATCCCAATGTTTTCAATAAATCCTGAATCAATCAAATCGCTCAAAATACTCAGGCAGTTTGGCAAGCTTATTTTCAGTTTCTTACTCAGTTCCGGTGCCGATGTATATCCATATTTATGAAGTAATCCAACAATAGTTCTTTTCTGTAGTAACTTATTGAGTTCGACTGAAGATTTGTTTAACTGAGCCAAGCCATTATTCTGAGTCATAGTCTTTCCTTTATTGTATAACATCAATCTATATACTGATCAGATGCAATAAAGCTATCAAATTTTACAATAAGGCACTTTTACATCCTGAATATCTAGATTGAATATCAAATTCAAAATTAATTAAACGATTTGGAGGGCGTTTCATTTATACGCCAGAACAAAAAAGCGCATAAACTGTCCATCTATTTAATCCAAAAGTCAAACTTTTTAGTTCCTTCCAGATAACCTTCAAGACGATCACCAATGTTTACCTTTCCAACGCCTGCTGGAGTTCCGGTATAAATCAAATCGCCAATTTTCAGGGTAAAGTATTTCGAAACATGTGCGATAATGTCATCAATCGGGAAAATCATCAAAGCTGAATTTCCTTCCTGAACAGTATTTCCATTAATATCTAATCTGAAATTAATTGCATTTTGATCAGGTAATGAATCCACAGACACAAACTCTGAACAAATAACAGCCGAATGATCGAATGCCTTGGATTTTTCCCATGGCAAACCTTTATCTTTCAACACATTCTGCAAATCACGGGCAGTAAAATCAATGCCAAGTCCAATTTCTTTGTAATAACGGGGAGCAAACTTCTTTTCGATGTTTTTACCCAACTTACAGATTTTCACAATCAGTTCAACTTCGTGGTGCACATCGTTCGACCAATCCGGAATATAAAATGGATCGTTATTCCGGAGCAATGCCGAATCGGGTTTCATAAACAAAACCGGCTCGGCAGGAATTTCGTTATTCAACTCTTTGGCATGAGCCACGTAATTGCGGCCAACACAGATAATCTTCATTTTCGCATAATTTAATTCAATACAATATTGTCATTAGTTTCAAGTCGTTCCTTGTCATTTATTGTTTTTGTGCTACATTGAATCACGATCAATGGCTATTAATGACCAAATGACTACAAATGACAATTAATTATCTTTCATTCTCAGTTTAATCGCGGTCAGCACTTTTTTGGTGTACAAGGGGAATTCGCTGTTCAGAATCCAGCCGTAATAGCCGGGTTGTTCGCGGAGAACTTTCTCAACCGGGATGCCTTTATTTTTTCCGAAGTTGATAATCTCAACGCCCTTTTCGTCATATACAATACGACCAACAAAATCGACATTGGTATCGTATGCCGAAAACTCGCTGAGCGCCTGAATATCATTCACAATGGGCTTCGAAGTTTTACCATGTGCATCTTCGTATTCTTCGTCTTTGTAGACATCGAGCTGAGCTTTCAATACTTCGTAAGTCGCTTTCGTGTCGGCCATCGCGCTATGCGCATCTTCCAAAGGTTTCTGACAGTAAAATTTATAAGCTGCGGCCAAAGTACGTTTTTCCATTTTGTGGAAAATGGCCTGAACATCAATGAATTTACGTTTCTTCAAATCCAGATCCACATCGGCCCGCAAAAACTCTTCAGCAAGTAGAGGAATGTCAAACCGGTTAGAATTGAATCCTGCAAAATCACAACCTTCCATAAACTGGGCAATGGTTTTGGCTACTTCTTTAAAGGTTGGTTTATCTTTTACGTCCTCATCGGATATACCATGAATTTTGGTCACTACCTCCGGAATTGGCATTTCAGGATTAATCCTGTATTGCTTTTCTTCTTCTTTTCCATCCGGATGAACTTTAATCAAGGCAATTTCAACGATCCGGTCGGTCACTATATTCATTCCTGTTGTTTCCAGATCAAGAAAAATCAACGGATTTTTGAGGTTCAAATTCACGATTAAAAATTTAAGATTTTGTAATTATTCAGAAAAGAAAAAACCTAACGGCTCATCACCATTAGGTTTCTCCTGTGAGCCTGAATGAGATCAGGCGTTTATCATCATTGGCATTAAAAGCATCAATACGTTTTCTTCTTCGTTCTCATTTTCAGCAGGCAAAAGTAAACCAGCACGGGTTGGATCAGAAAGCTCAACTTTTACATCAGTAACCGAGAGGTTCGATAAAATTTCCTGAAGGAAAGTTGATTTGAACCCAATTTCCATGTCATCACCTTCGTATTGGCAATTCAAGCGTTCAACTGCAGATATGGCAAAGTCGACATCCTGAGCCGAAACAACCAACTGGTTTTCAGTTAATTTCAACCGAACAAGGTTACTTGCCTGATTGGAGAATACCGATACACGACGAACTGTATTGTAAAATTCAACACGATCGATAACCAGTTTATTTGGATTATTTTGTGGGATAACCGAATTGTAACTTGGATAGTTACCCTCAACCAACCGACAAATCAGTTTATAATTGCTCAAAGTAAAGAATGCATTCTTATCGTCAAATTCGAGTTTCACATCGAAATCTTCTTTTGGAAGCAAACTTTTCAGGATAGCTGCAGGCTTTTTCGGAAGAATAAACGAAGCGTCTTTTTCAGCCTTGGCATCGAAACGTTTGTAGCGAACCAGCTTATGAGCATCAGAAGCAACGAACTTCATATCTTCTGTAGTCAATTCAATAAAAATACCATTCATTACCGGGCGAAGTTCATCATCGGCAGTCGCAAAAAGTGTTTTGTTGATACCGCTTAGCAGCACACTGTGATTCACATTAATAGTTGAAGCAACACTTTCATTCAGAATGGGTTGTTGTGGAAAATCTTCTCCGTTTTGACCCACGATGCTGAATTTACCATTTTGCGAAAAAATGTCGATCTGGAAAGTTTCAGGATCGATCTGGAAAGTCAGCGGTTGCTCCGGAAACTCTTTCAACGTATCGTTCATCCTTTTTGCCGGAACAGCAATAGTTCCTGTTCCACTGGTGTTTTCCAATTCCAGACTTGTAATCAAAGTTGATTCAAGATCAGAGGCTGTAACGGTTAAACGATTATCTTCCAGCAAAAACAAATAATTGTCGAGAATTGGAAGTGTATTTTTTGAGTTGATTACTCTGCTGATAGCAGAAAGATGACTAAGTAATTCAGTACTTGAAACAACAAATTTCATCGGTATTTTTTTAGAGTTTTTATATTCTTTTTACAATTTATTCGCCTTGAAATCACTTGCCTATACAATTAAACGGAAGCTCACGAATATACAAACTTTGCCATTTTTAACCTATTGATGAACGATTATTTTATCCAAAAGTATTTAGCATTTATATTTGCGACGGCGAACATACACATACACAGCTCCAAAAGCCGAAATCAAAAGAATTGGAACCAACACATTCAGCAATTGCCACGTCAGTTTTTCTTCCTTTAGCCTGACTTTATCGAGCAACCTGATTTTAAACACCCGCGAACGCAATTCCATCAAGCCCTCATCATCGCAAAGATAATTCACCGCATTGAGCAACAACGCTTTATTTCCGAAAGTTTGTTTCGAGAAACGATCGTAACCAAGCGGCATGTATTCCGGAATTCCTCCCTGAATCCGGTACTGGTTGGCAATCAGATTTCCATCCGAAAAGACAATCATTTTGGTTGGTTGGCTTTCGGTTTTAACTCCAGAAGATTTTACACTATAGGAATCGACCATCCGGTTTTTAAATACCGAAGTAAAAGTACCTTCCAATAAAACTCCAACAGCTTGCGAGGGTTGCCGGAAAAGATTCCGATCAATCGGATTGTTCGCACTGGCCAGGCTAACTTCGACCGGCGCTTCAGTAACCAAAGAATAAGCCGATGTTGCCAGGATAACCGTTTTTCGAACCTGATTGCCTTTTCCAACGGTATCAATCGAGCTTACAAATTCACCTTTTACCCGGTTCAAACTTTTACTGATCACCTGATTTTCGGAAGGAATCAGCAAAGGCGAATAATACCAGGGCGCCGGGGTAAATTTAGACGAAGTACCAGTAATAATTGGAATCAACAAACACTCAGCATCCTGAACCAGATTCGCATTCAGGCGAACTCCATAGCGAAACAACTGATCGTCCAGGTTCAGGCTTCGGGGGAACGCTAAAGTCATATTTCCGTTACTCAAACTATCCAGGCTAACCGAAACCGGATCAATCAGCCATAGAATTCGACCGCCATTCATGGCATACTGATCGATTTGGAATTTATCACTTTCAGTAAATTTCTGAGACGGATTGGCTACAATCAGAGCTTTTATCCGTGATCCGTTGGTTGCCAGTTCAGTGCTTGTGACATTAAAAACATTGTATTTTTCAGCCAGGCTGGTAGCGATGTCGTGAACTTCATGATCGTTCAATTCGCCCTGTCCCGTCAGAAATGCAACCGACTGTTTTTCAGGACTCATCAATTCAGAAAAAGCGGCTGAGAATTCGTATTCAAGACTTTCAATTGAATTGTTCAGGTTAACTTCCGCATGTGCATTCTGATTGTTTTTCAATAAATTGACGCTAATCATCTTGTTGCCATACTCAATCAATGCGCCGGGAAAAATGCGCCGGGTTATTGTTCCCTGATCGGTATTCTGGCGAATGTCAGTAGGCTGAAGTCCTTTCCCTGCAAGCTCTTCAAAAAGCTGATCACGACGCTTGGCATCCGAAATCTCGTAAGGATCAACCACTGTCAGATTGATCAGTTTCGATGAATAAGCATTGTAATCGGCGATCTTTTCCTGAATCGATTTTTTCAGTTTCCGGAAACCTGCCGGTAATTCACCATCGAGATAAAGTGTAATGGTTACAGGCTTTTCAAGGTTCCTGACTATTTTTTTGGAAACATCAGTAATTGAATATCGTTTTTCAGCCGTTAAATCCAACCGAAAAAACAATTGTCCGGAAAGAATGCTCAGGAATAGAACGCCAATCAAAACCAGAATTCCTGATTTAATTTCTCTCCTGAAATTAACGGTGTGGAAATGAATAATACGACTGGTAAGGAACAGGAAAATAAAAATAACCGAAATAAAATAAACCAGGTCGCGCGAATCGACCACTCCCCTGCTTATGGAAGCATAATGCTCATTTATCCCAAAGCCAGTTATCCACTGCTGAAGCGCCGAAGGCAATTGCATGGCTCCCACAAAATCGAAACCAAGGTATGCCACAAACGAAAGGAACAGCGCCAGAATAAAGGCAAAAATCTGGTTATCGGTCAATGCTGAAGCCAACAAACCGATAGCCATATAAATCGCAGCCAGAAAAAACAGGCCAAAATACGCGCCCCAGGTACTGCCGGTATCGATACAACCCACCGGATTGCCCAATGTATAAACCGAATAGAAATAAATCAGGGTGGGCAGCAACGAAATGGCAACCAGCAACAGTCCGGCCAAAAATTTAGCCAGCACAATCTGCATCACCGAAAGCGGCCGGGTAAGCAGAACTTCCATGGTTCCAAGCCTTTTTTCTTCAGCAAATAAGCGCATCGTTATTGCCGGAATCAGGAAAAGATATACCCATGGAGCCAACGAAAACAATCCATCGAGCGAAGCGTATCCGCCTTCCAAAACATTGTAGTTTCCGGGGAAAACCCATAAAAACAAGCTAGTTGCCAGCAGGAACACAAACACAACCACATAACCTGTGAGCGATCCAAAAAAACTGGTTATTTCTTTCTTTAATAAGCTAAACATATTTGAATGACTGATTTATTGAAGTATTGTTTAGGATACCTTTAATTTATTCACCATCAACACAGCCGCCCGCTTTGATGCACCTGGATCGCCGAGCTTGATCATCATATCGCGGTAATCATCGAGCATTCGCTTTTCATTTTTAGGATTGTGAAGAATTTTATTGAGTTCTGAAACGACCTTCTTCAATGTAAAATTCCACTGAATCAGTTCAGTAACAGCTTCACGCCCCAATATGATATTCACCAGCGAAACAAATTTAGTTCTCAGGAAGAAATATTTCAGGAAGTTAAACAACCAACTGGGAGTCAACCGATAAACAACTACCTGAGGAACATTCAAAATAGCGGTTTCGAGCGTTGCTGTTCCTGATGAAACTATCGCAGCACGGCTGTGAATCAATATTTCGTAAGTTTTGCCCCAAATAACCGGAACCGAACTTTCCTTCATAAATGGTTGATAGAATTCAATTCCCATGTTTGGAGCCCCGGCAATGACGCATTGGTATTCAGGAAATTGAGCCGCTGCCTCCAGCATGGTGGGTAATAAAACGCTGATTTCGCCTTTCCGGCTACCAGGCAAAACTGCCAATATGGGTTTGTTTGTCAATTTATTTTCAGCAATAAAACGGGGAAAATCCGGAGCCGTTTTCTTCTCTAAAATAGCGTCGAGCAGAGGGTTACCGACATAGTTAACCGGATAATTGTATCTGGCGAAGAACTCGGTTTCGAAAGGCAAAATGGTAAACATTTCGTCGACATAGGCAATAATCCGGTGAACCCGCTTTTCTTTCCAAGCCCAGACTTTGGGTGAGATGTAATAAAAGGTACGTATTCCGTGTGCTTTGGCGAATTTGGCCATCCGGAGATTGAAACCTGGATAGTCAACTAAAATCAGCACATCGGGATTGAAAGCCAGCATATCCTGTTCGCAAAACCTGAAATTTTTCTGGATCGTCCGGATGTTCATAATTACCGGTACAATCCCCATAAAGGCCAGATCGCGGTAATGTTTCAGAACGGTCATTCCGGCCTTTTCCATCAGGTCGCCGCCAAATCCGCGAAATTCGGCCTCAGGATCGGTCAGGCTGATTTCTTTAATCAGGTTGGAAGCATGTAAATCGCCCGAAGCTTCACCGGCTAAAACGTAATATTTCATGAGTTCCAAATTTCAAGTTCCAAATTCCAAATCTGCCGTCATTAATTGTCACTAAGTCTTTCAATAGTCATTGATTGTCAGATCATCCAATTTTCTTTTCCTCTTTCCAAATGACAAATGACATTCCCCTAAATCAACTTGGCCACCAGCACCAAAAACGCATACATAAAAGTTGCCATAATAACGCCACGTGCAGCCATATCGTATTTTTTGCGATAAAACAGGAAGAAAAATCCCAGGTTCGGGAACACACAAAGACTTATTATTTTCAGGAAAATCTTCATATCCCAGACATTCCGGAGATAAACCATAAACGGCATTTCGCTATATTTCATCTGGTAAAAAGCCAGGAAAAAGACCAGAGGAACAACAATTCCAATTACCCAGCCAACCAAAAGCCGGTCTGCTGTATTTCGTTTACGGGCAGGCATCTTAAAATCTCCAGGTTTTCATACTTTCAAAAGTCTGATAGCAAGTCATATCGGCATTTACCGGAACGACTGAGACATATCCGTTTTCGAGAGCAGCAATATCGGTTCCATCAACCTCTTCCTCAAAATTCTGAAAAGAACCTGCCATCCAGTAATATTCTCGTTTATGCGGATCAGTCCGTTTATCGAATTCTTCCACCCATTTCCCGGAGGTTTGGCGACAAACTTTAACGCCTTTAACATCTCCTTTGGGTATATTCACATTCAGGCAAACAAATGGCGGCAACCCGTTTTCGGCCACCTGCTGAAAAACGCGAGCCACATATATTTTAGCCCGCGAAAAATCGGCTTCCGGTTCATAGTCGTTCAGCGAAAAACCAATAGATGGTATGCCATGAATACAGCCTTCCAACGCGGCACCCATTGTTCCTGAATAGACCACGCTGATTGATGAATTTGAACCATGATTGATCCCTGAAACCACAAAATCGGGATAGCGATCGAGCAACTGATTGAATGCCAGCTTCACACAATCGACAGGCGTTCCGGAGCATTTATAAACCTGGAAACCTTCTTCATCAACTGTTTTAATCAAACGGATCGGATGATCAACCGTAATGGCGTTCGACATGCCAGACCGGTGACCATCGGGAGCCACCACCACCACGTCGCCAAAAAGGCGCATCACTTCGGTCAATTCTCTCAATCCTTTGGCTGATACACCATCATCATTGCTAATCAATATTAACGGACGTTCACTCATAACTTATTTTTTGAATGCACACAAAGATAAATGAATGTGACTGACAAAATCTTTTTCAGAAAAAAATAATAAGTCAACATCACAAATTAAACCGTGAATACGTAGTACTTGTTATTAAACCACAAACTTTTAAAACTCTGATTATGGAAAAGATGACAAATTCAGTTAATTGGGTAGAAATTCCAGTCCTCAACTTCGCCAGGGCCAAGGAATTTTACTCCCGGATTTACGATTTCGAAATGTACGATCAGATAATGGGAGCCCACCGAATGGGATTTTTACCCATGGATCAGGAATCACAAGGGGTTGGTGGCGCTATTGTTCAGGGAAGCGGATATACCCCAACCTCGCTTGGTGCAAAGGTTTATTTGAATGGCGGTAAAGACTTGCTTACGGTTTTAAATCGGGTCAATGGAGCAGGAGGAGAAATTATCACGCCCAAAACAAAAATCACCGACGAAATTGGGTACTTTGCATCTTTTCAAGATACTGAAGGAAACCACATTTATTTGCATTCGAAGGAATAAATACAACCATGTCATCCCGAATTTGCTTCAATATCTCTTTGCAAGGAATATGAGATCCCGAAATAAATTCGGGATGACTGGGTTAATGATTTTTGTAACTGATTTCAATTCTTCAGCGCCACCTTAATTTCATCGCCGTTATTCCACTTTCGGTAAATCTCGCAATATTCGCCAGGACGAGCCACATACTTCACATTGCCATGAGTGACTGTTGGATTTACTGCCCAAGAAGGAATACGGATAAAAACATCCATGTAGCGCACATCTCCAACTTCGCAAGTTAGAATCATTTCGTTGCCCAACGGATAATCAGTCTGTTGAGTGAACTTCACATTTCCCCCAGTTGTGTGCTGATAATTAAAATTCGATGAGCCAATAACATTAATAAAAATCTGATCGTCAACATGGGTGTAGATGATCGATTTCAACTGCGTTTCAGTTAAGACCAGCCTTGGAAATTTGTAAAGCAAATCCTCAATCGCATCGCCAAACTTAACTTCTCCCGATAATTTTAGCAACGTAATATTTAGATCGACCCACTTGTTTAGTATCGCTGATGCTTCAGAATTTGACAGAGTATCGGCTGACAAAATGGACACATCGCCTTTTCCAAAGTCGTACCAGTTTGCTGAAAGTGCGTTCCAAACACTATCCGATTGATTTTTCCGGAGACTTTCGGCCATAGAAATCATTTCGTCAAGCTTTGCTGTGAGCGGATTTTGTTCGGAAATATTAGCAGCGGAATCAGTTAATAAGCGTTGACTAACTGAATTATCCAGCGTAATATTTTTCCCCGGGAAAGACACTGAATTGATTACATTCAGTCCATTCTCCACGTTTCCGCAAGAAATTATAAAGACGGCAATTCCAATAATTGCAGAAATACGTATGCTCTTCATTCGAATATTTTTACCACTGAAACATTTTTATCGTTAACAGGTTCAAATATAAACTTCAAAATTACTTATATTTGCAGCTCACTAAAAGACCGAATCATGAAAATTACATCAACTCCGGCGGTCTGTTATCCCGCAATCTGGTAGTTTCTGCAAGGCAGAAAGCGGATTTCGTTTGTTTATTATCCAACTATTTTTTTTCATTTTAAAATCATTTTTATCATGACTGATAAAAACGCTATATCTTTTTTTCAATCGATACGATTAAAGTCACTTTGGATTAACATCAAGGAAGCCATCGGCGGAAGCGACCGCGACTTCACCAGCGACAGCATTGGCAAAGCACTACTTATCCTTTCCATCCCAATGGTTCTGGAAATGATTATGGAATCTATTTTTGCCGTTGTTGACATCTTTTTTGTGTCGAAACTGGGCGCCGACGCAGTAGCAACAGTAGGAATCACCGAATCATCAATGACGATAGTTTATGCTATTGGTATGGGATTGAGCACAGCCACTACCGCCCTGATCGCCCGCCGTATTGGCGAGAAAAAAGCCGGGAAAGCTGGAGTCATTGCGTTTCAGGCAATTTTATCGGGGTTTATCGTTTCTATCCTGATCGCCATTCCGGGAATCATTTATGCCAAAGACTTCCTTTTGCTGATGGGCGCTTCCGAAGAAATGGCCGAAACCGGGTATATGTTTCCAGCGATCATGTTTGGCGGAAATGCCGTCATCATGCTTCTGTTCATTATCAACGCAGTGTTCCGGAGTTCGGGTGATGCAGCAATTTCCATGCGGGTTTTGATCGTAGCAAACCTCTTCAATATCGTCCTCGATCCACTGTTGATTTTCGGTATCGGTCCGTTTCCCGAATTGGGTTTAAAAGGAGCGGCAGTGGCAACCACTATCGGACGCGCCATCGCTGTTTGCTATCAATTTTACCTGTTATTCAATGGTCACAAACGAATCAGGCTCGAAGTGGATCACCTGAAAATTAAACTGAAAGTGATGGCTCAATTGTTCAGACTTTCGGCTGGTGGAATCTTACAATACATCATTGCAACTTCAAGCTGGATCGCTCTTTACCGGATTATTGCCATTTTAGGTTCAGAAGCAATGGCTGGTTATACAATTTCAATCCGGATTGTGGTTTTTGTTCTGCTTCCTTCGTGGGGACTTAGTAATGCCGCCTCAACTTTAGTAGGTCAAAATCTGGGCGCCAAACAGCCCGAGCGGGCCGAGCGAACCGTTTGGATCACGGCTTATGCCAACATGATTTTACTTGGTTTAGTCGGCATCGTTTTGATTATTTTTCCTGAAGCATTTATTCGGCTTTTTATCAACGATCCGAATGTAATAAGTAATGGAGCTGTTAGTTTGCGGATTATCAGTCTCGGATTTGTTTCGTACGCCATGGGAATGGTCATGACCCAAGCCTTTAATGGTAGTGGCGACACAGTGACTCCAACCCGAATCAACTTCTTCTGTTTCTGGCTGTTCGAAATACCACTCGCCTATTTATTGGCAATTGTATTCGACCTGAAAATTTATGGCATTTCGATAGCGATTGTGGCTGCTGAAACCGCATTGACACTGACAGCCTGGTATTTCTTCAGAAAAGGAAAATGGAAGACGGTGAAGGTTTGATAGAGTAGGGTCAGGACATGTCCTGACCTTACTCTATTCAATGGCACAATCTCTTAGCGACAAATTCCGGAGTCTGGGTGAAGAAACCGCGGCAATGGAGACCACAATCAATGTCATTACTCCACCAAATATGACCGATGGAACCAACCCCATAAGGCTGGCTGCCGTACCCGATTCGAATGCTCCCAGCTCATTTGAGGAACCGACAAAAATACTATTGACCGAAGATACCCGTCCTTTCATTTCGTTGGAAGTAAATAATTGGAGGATGCTGCCCCGAACGACAACACTCACAAAATCGAACGATCCGCTTAAAAACAGACATGCTGCCGAAAGATAGAAGTTCTTCGAAATGGCAAATACGATCATGCAGAGGCCAAAACCAGCAACATTGTAAAGCATTAACTTTCCTGAATGTTTAATTGGCGGGTAAAAGGTTAAATATACTGACATCAGAATCGCGCCAATTGCAGGACAGGCTCGCAGCAGGCCCAAACCTTCAGGACCAACTTTCAGGATATCGGAAGCAAAAACAGGCAGCATGGCCACTGCCCCACCAAATAAAACAGCAAACATATCGAGCGAAAAAGCTCCAAGCAACACCTGATTTTTAAACACATACCTGATTCCTTCGCCTATACTTGCAAAGATGCGATCATCACGTTTCTCATCCTGAATAACTTTTCCGGGGCTTTTTATAAAAAACAGAATAACAACACAAATCAGGAAGAATGAAAACACCAAAATGTAAGCCGCAACAATCCCGAAGAAACCATACATCAATCCGCCTAAAGCGGGACCAGTAACAGCGGCAATCTGCCAGGCTGTACTTCCCCAGGTTGCAGCACCAGTAAGCAACTCGCGAGGAACCAACTGCCCCACTAAAGCAGTATGAGCTGGCATCAAAATTCCACGAGTCAGTCCAACTAAAAATACCGTTATGAAAATAGGTGCCGTTCGGCTCAAAAAATATATTCCATCCGGATTAATACTCGAAAACAATAAGATTCCCGAACCTACCAATAAGATGAGACTGGTTCGCGACATGATTTTTTTACGGTCCCAAATATCGACAAAATGACCTGCACACAAAGCAATACTAATTTGTGGAATTACTTCAGTAAGGCCAATCATTCCAAGCGAAAGCGGATTTTTGGTAATGTCGTACAATTGCCAACCTACAATAACAGCCTGCATCAGCGTAGCTGAAGTCATAAAAAACCGATAGGCCAGAAACAATCGAAAATTGCGGATATGCATCACCGCAAAAGCCTCTTTAGAAAAAAATTTACTCATCCGTACCTCATTAAATAATCTTGCAGATCAACTGCTGAAAAGAAATCATTTGACGGTGGCATATATATATATATTCTGTTTACCGGTAAAATACTTTCAGTGATCTATTCTCATAAGAAACAGGCAAAATGATGAAGCCAAATTTGTATCTTTAAAATCAGAATTTAAAACAACACACTATGAGCTTCCTTGGAAATCTGATCTGGTTAATTTTTGGTGGTTTTTTAGTCTTTATTGAGTATATGGTTGCAGGTTTTTTGCTTTGCCTTACCATAATTGGAATACCTTTTGGACTTCAGGCATTCAAATTGGCATCCTTGGCTTTGTGGCCGTTTGGCGCAACCATTGAGTATAAACCTTCGGCACCTGGATGCCTGTCAACCATCATGAACCTCATTTGGCTGCTCATTGGTGGCATCTGGATTGCCTTAACTCATTTGGTTTTTGGAATGCTTCTGGGCATCACCATCATCGGAATTCCATGGGCTAAACAGCATTTCAAGTTGGTATCACTGGCACTGACTCCGTTTGGACGGGAGATTCAGTAATCGATATAAGTGAAGGTTCAATTTGGTTGTTAGAGCAGTTGTTTTATAAATTCAATTCGAAAACCTGCCCTTTCTTCAAATTAATCTCTTTTTTCACTGAACCAAAATACAGAGTAGTTTTTCCAGTGCTCTTGGCCAAAATACTAAGCTTTTTAACTGACTTATTTTTCCATGCCATAGACACTTCAAAACCGCCACGTGCACAGATTCCCTTAACCGAACCTGAATTCCATGCATCCGGGATAGCAGGTAACAAGTGAATTTCATTCTCGGAAGATTGAACCAGCATTTCGGCAATTGCGGCAGCTCCGCCAAAATTACCGTCAATCTGAAATGGCGGATGCGCATCAAATAAATTCGGATAGGTTCCACCACCTCTCACATAGTCGGTTTTCACACCATCTGGTTCTACATACTTAAGTAATTCGCGGTACATTTTATACGCATGATTACCATCGAGCAAACGTGCCCAAAGATTTATCCTCCATCCTTTCGACCAACCAGTTGTTTCATCGCCTTTAATTTCGAGTGTTTTCCGGCAAGCATTAGCCAATTCCGGAGTTGTTGATGGAGTAATATGATTTCCGGGGAAAAGGCCAAACAAATGCGACTGGTGACGGTGCTGTGGTTCTGCATCTTCCCAATCGTAATACCATTCCTGAAGATTTCCTTTTTTACCAATCTGGTAAGGATGTAATTTATTTAGCGCCAATTCTAATTTATTCCTGAATTCAACATCTTCATTCAGGATTTCAGAAGCTTTAATCGTCTGCAGGAAACACTCACGAATCATAGCCAGATCGGCAGTCCCGCCATACATTGTTGCCCCCATGTAGCCTTCCGGAGTCTTATAAATATTTTCAGGAGATGTGGATGGCGAGGTGATGAGTTGTCCGTTTTTATCTTCGACCAGCCATTCCAGACAGAACTGGGCGGCTCCTTTCATCAGTTCATAAGCATCATCCTTCAGAAATTTAGTATCGCGGGTAAACTGGTAATGCTCCCATAAATGAGTACTCAGCCAGGCTCCAGCCATATTCCAGTTGGCCCAGTTCGGAATTCCTGAACCAAAATCGCCAACAGGATTACTCATTGCCCAAATATCCGAATTGTGACAAACCGTCCAGCCATTTACTCCATAAAAAGTTTTAGCTGTTATTTTTCCTGTTGTTGCTGCATTTTTTATGAAACCCAGCAACGGCATATGAAATTCCGAAAGATTAGTGTTTTCGGCCAACCAGTAATTCTCTTCGGCATTAATGTTTGTGGTGTAATTACTACTCCATGGCGGGCGCATGTGAGGATTCCAGATTCCCTGCAAATTAGCCGGAACACCTGGTGTGCGCGAGCTGCTGATTAAAAGATACCGGCCAAACTGAAAATACAACACTTCCAGATTTTTATCTTCTTTCCCCTCAGCATACCTGCGAAGCCGTTCATCAGTTGGGAGGTCGGGTGCAGTGGTTTTCCCTAAATTCAAGCTAACCCGACCAAAATATTTCTGATAATCACCGAGGTGAGCTTTTTTGAGTGCATCGAACGATTTAGGAAAGGCTTTTTTGAGCTGCTCGCCCGCAAGAAATTCAGCATTGTAACCTTCAGTTGCCGGATTTTTATCGAAACCATTAAAGCTCGTAGCAATGGAGACAAAAACCAGCGCTTCGGTTCCTCCTGAAAGTTTTACAATTGAATCGGTTGCCGAAAGGATACCATCGGTACTTTTTATCTTGATTAAAGTCGAGAAACGAGTTCCTCTGTTTTCATCAAAAACTACTGCATCAGGTCCGTTTCCCCGGTAATTTGGCTCAGCATGCATCGGGGCACATCCATTTACATTCAGCTCATTGTTGACTATTGAAACTTTGTTTTTCAACTGACTTTCAAACTTAACTCGGAAATTCAACACGCCTGTTTTGCTCGACGTCAGTTTAATAACCATCATCTGATCAGGATAAGAAATGAAATATTCCCGGGTATATTTCACCCCATTCAGTTCATAGCTGACTTTCGATATGGCTTCTGAAATATTAAGTTCACGGCGGTAATCCTGAGGTTTTCCTTTCTGATCGAACTCCAGGAAAAGCGTACCAAGCGGAGAATACGATTCGGAAAATTTACCCTGAACTTTTCGCTGAAGTTGATCGGCCAACTTATAATCTTCATTTTTCAACGCTTCGCGAATAGCCGGAATGTTTTTGTATGCTTCAGGATTCATATTGGCATCAACCGGCTCGCCCGACCAAAGTGTCGCATCATTCAGGTAAATCTGGTCAGTGGTAACACCACCAAAAACGGAAGCGCCAACTTTGCCATTTCCAAGAACCAAACTTTCTTCAAAATACTGAGCAGGTTGCTTGTACCAAAGCGTGTTTGTTGATTGTGCCAGACAAAGTTCGGCTGAAAAAAGAATGGACAGAAAAACCAAAACAACTAAATATTTCTTCATTTCAACGGGCTTAGGGTTTATTTATCAAAGAAACTGATTTTTGAGGACTTCAGCTTTATGACCTGAAATTTTTCATTTTAAAAAATTTAAACCAAGCGAACATTCAAACTTAGTCTGCATGAGTTTGATCGAATCATTTTTCGGTATGATAGCATACAAATTCTTTTTTTTCGTTTTCTTTGTAATAAAGCGTTGTGAATTAAACGAAAAAAGTGAATCAAGATGGAAAACATGGAAGATATATTTCAAAAAATTGGCACAACTCAAACCTTGAGTCAAAAAATTGAGAGAAACATAGAAAAAGCAATCCGGGAAAAGAAATTGCCAATTGGTGCAAAATTACCTTCCGAGCGCGAACTGTGTGAAATGTTTGCCGTTAGCCGCACCGCACTGCGCGAAGCCTTGAGACGTTTAAGTGCCCGTGGTTTGATCGAGATCAAAAAAGGAAGCGGCATGGTCGTCACTAAAATTGAATTAAAAGATGCCATCAGTTCGCTCAACTTATATTACGACTTAAAGTTTGACGATAATCTGATTGGTCAGATCATTGAATTAAGACTGGCATTTGAGCCCGAAATTGCTAAAATGGCAGCCATTAACCGCACCGATCTTGATTTGAAAAACATGGAAGCTAATTTGATTGAATTTGCCAAATGTAATCCTGACAATACTCAACTTGAATCAGACATTGACAATCGATTTCACCTCGCAGTTGCCCGCGCCACCGAAAATCCATTTGTAATTATTACCATGGAACCGGTGCATAATTTACTGCCGCGAATGCGCAACTTTATCTATGCCAATGTCGATGGCGAGAAAGAAATCACGCTTGGCTACCACAAAGAAATAGTGAATGCAATTCGCGAACGTGATGCTGAACGCGCCTATGAAAAAATGCAAGCTCATCTCGATCGCAACATGCAGGTTTACAAAAAGTTTTTCAAGCACTTGTAAAACAGGCACGTTCAGGCAACAGCTCAAAAGGCTTAAAAGCTGTTAAATTTAGTTCATTTTGATTTTTCGGATTACCCCGAACCTTGAAGGGTGCCCGAAAAATCAAAAAAATCACCCTTTAGGGTAGGGGTAATTTTTTTGATTTTGGGTATCTTTTCAAATTTTAAACAGTTTATTAAAAAACAGGCGTTAAATTACTGATCCCGAGACCAGGTTTATCAATCAACGAAATTTTTCCATCAACAACCTGAACTCCGGAATACGGATCGTTTGAAATCAGCAGGTTGCCATCCAGATCGGCCCAATCAGTTTTTGGAGATAGCTGTGCTGCTGCTGAAATGGCGCACGAAGTTTCGGTCATACAACCAATCATCACTTTCATTTCCAGCGACCTGGCCAATATCAGCATTTGATGTGCTTCCCGCATGCCGGTACATTTCATCAGCTTGATGTTTATTCCGGAATAAACGCCTTTAGCCTTAATTACATCGTGTAGCCGTTGTACCGATTCATCGCCAATAGTTGGTAACGGGCTGTTCTCTGTGAGCCATGCCATATCGTCGATAGCCGTTTTAGGCATCGGTTGCTCAACAAAAACGACTCCTTTTTCTTTGAGCCAGTGAATCATTTCAAGAGCCTTGTTCTTGTCAGTCCAGCCTTGATTCACATCCACACAAAGCGGAACATTCGTTGATGAGCGTATGGTCTCAATCATTTCCTTATCGGTAGCCATTCCAAGCTTTACTTTCAGTATTTTATACGGAGCCGCTTCGGCAACTTTTTGCCGAACCACTTCCGGAGTATCGATACCTATGGTGAACGACGTATTTGGCGTATCAGCCGGATCGAAGCCCCATATTTTATACCACGGTTGCCCCATTATCTTGCCTACCAAATCGTGCAAAGCAATATCAATTGAGGCTTTTGCAGCGCAATTGCCAGGCATTACCGAATCGACATAAGCCAGAATATCGTCCATCTGAAACGGATCTTTAAACTGCCCCAAATCGAGCGCTGAAAGAAATTTGGTTGCAGAATCTACACTTTCGCCCAGGTAAGGCGGCATGGAAGCTTCACCATATCCGACAAGGCCGTCAAATTCAATGCGTGTGAGCATATCCGGAGTAGTCTTCCGCGAACTGTTGGCAATCGTAAACGTATGCTTCAAGGCTAAATCATGAGGCAAAAAACTCAATTTCAAACCCTTTCCTGAATGTTTCATTTTTGTGTCTTTCGTACTTGCAAAAACAGATTCAAATCCGGCAACACCTACCAATGTTGATAAACTGGCGGTTCGTATAAAATTACGTCGGCTATGTGTCATTTTGAATAGTGATTTTTATTGATTGATGATTGAATACCACGGATGATTCTTAACCTGAACAATTCCATCGGTATTCAATGAAGTTAATACCCGGCTTGAGCCAACCAGAATCTGGTGTAATCTATCGTTATACAATTGATCGGCAGGATCGAGGCTATTGACATGAACGAATCCGGATGAATGAATATATAGACCATTGCCCATGTATAAAGCAACATGCGTAACCCGTTTACTTCCGAAGAAAAGCAGATCGCCAGGCATCAGATTTCTGAAATCGGTAAAATCGGGATGTTGCCCATAACGAACTTGCTGTGAAGCGTCGCGCGCTAAAATAATTCCCTGCGAATAATAGGATGTTTTCGTCAGACCTGAGCAATCGGTAGCTTTGCAGGAAGTGCCACCCCACAAATACGGAATCCCATTCAATTGCTTGGCAACCGATAAAACAGACTGAACATCAATTGGCCGGTTTGTCCATTCCTGAAAAGAAAGGCAATCACTTTTTTTCACAAAAGCCGTTCGTCCATCGGGAAACCGAACCTGCAAAAACCCCTTGGTTTCGGAAATAGATTCGAATAGATTGTCGAGAACCAAATCAGATACATGGGAAGCATTTTTCTTAGGAGCCGAAAGCGCATAACCTACAGTTTTATTATAAACAAACCGCTTGCTTTGTTTCCATTCCTTCATTTCCGCTTCAGTTTTAAGTGCGATCCCTGCATCCTCAGCCCAGCCAATGTACTGGTCAGGTGATTGAATTCGATACCAGCCATTTTTCACTTCCAATACCTTTACTGGCACACCCATCAAAATCTGAGTGGCCATTTCGGCTGCTTCTCTTGGCTCGAAGCGCATATTAACAACAGAAAGTGTTGCCAAACCCCAAACCTTGTCTCCTAAAGATGCCTCAGGAAAAACCCGGATAGAATCGACAAACTGAATTCCTTTGGCTGCAAGTAATTGGGCAACCTGTTTTTTCCCTTCCGGAAGGTTGGTTTCGCCTTTCACGGTTATTGGCCGCTGCAAAGTGTCTTTCAGTAAAACATTTAAAATTGCAACCCGTTTATCAGGAACAAGCTGTTTTTGAATCAGCTGAATCTCAGCGTTCAATGATTTGAAAGTTGTTGTTTGCGCATCAACTTTGAGCCCTATGGATATAACAAGCAGAACTACAAAACCTATTTTACTAAAAATGTTTTTCATCATTTACTTATCGTAATTGTTATTTCCTCCTAAACAAAAATACGTTCTTTTATTGATATTCTTATGAATTAATCAGGTTCATCTAAGTCGGTAATAAAACAAATCAATTGATAATTTAGATTTCAATTTGCAATTATTTATTGTCAGGTGCTACTCCTCTCGATTTAAATCGAGTGGCTAAAGCAAAACCTAATTTAAGAAGACCTGCCCCCTTTGTGTTGGGAACAGGTCTGATCTTAACTCTATACATTTATTTTACAACGTCCCACCAAACTGGTTTCGTCATATAATCAGTATCAAACACTCCAAAAGGACGAACCTTTTCTGCGTTGTAATCGCGTTCCATGTATGCCATCTGGTATCTGCGTATATAATCTTTTGAAGTTGGGAAGTTTAGAGCATACGCAAATTTCGGACGATCAAATCCTTTATATACCCCAGCACTTTCATTATAAACGCCTGATGCATCGGTACAATAGTCACATCTTCTTAAGTCAGTCCAAACTTCAGGACTGTAAGTAAGTGTAATGTATTTCTGAATCATGATGTGGCTAAGCGTTAATTCATCGGCAGTTTGAGCTACAGCAGCACTTGAAAGAAATGCATCCCTTTCGGTAGGAGTACAGCCTAACTTGTCGATATTTGCTTTGATTGCTTCTTTATAAGCAGCAAGCGCTTCTGTTTTACTTCCCTTCCTGAAATAAACCTCGGCCGCAATAAACTTAGCTTCAGAATAAGTCATGTAATCAAAAGGCGAATCTTGTTGGGTATAGAAAAGCTTGTTGCTGTCCGTCGATTTCAATCCCACGTAATTTGCGTTGGTCGATTTCGGATCAACATCTGTAGTTGTAAGATCAACTCCGTAACTGTATTTGCCAATATTTGTTCCTGAAATGATCTTAGGGATCAGCTTTTTTGCACGAGGATCTTCTACTCCACTATTCCAACTACTACCTGTTCCAGGTAAAGTATTCAATAAGTATTGAGTCCAAAGTTTTCCAGGCTTAACACTTGCTGAAGTGTTTTGGTACTGAATCGCATTTTGATTCGAAACTGTACTGACAAGGTATTTCAGCTCAGCGTCATCAGCATTAGATGCGAAGGATTTTGACAACAAGCTTAAAATCGCATCCGGGTTGTATTGCAATAAGTCTGTTCCTTTGGTCTTTTTAGATAAATGGCTCATTAACCTGGCTTTAACACCATAAGCAAATTTGATCCATTTTTGAGTATCTCCCTTGTAAATAATATCACCAGTGCTTAACAAAGGAGCAGTAGCAGCCTGAGTCTTTTGAAGATCGGCAATAGCTTCGTCACACAATGGAAGAATCTGGCTGTAAACATATTCCGCATCATCGTAATCAGGCAGAAATGTTGCATCGGATAAACCTTGCTGATAAGCCATAATACCATAGGCATCAACCACAAAACCACAACCAAAAGCTTGCATAATTTTACCTACACCAACATAATGCCAGGCTTCAGCAGCTTCGGCATCAGCTATCATTTTTGAAATATTAATCCAGCTATAGATGTACCACGATTGCCATACATAGGTATCTGCGTTATTCAGGAAATGCCAATTCTGTAATTCGTAGTATCTTGCATTGGCACTGTAAATGTATCCCATTTGTTGGCACAGCATGGCAGTCCGGACGCCGTGGCTTCCGTAAATATCCATGGTATAACTCAGAATACTGGGAAGACGTAATTCAGGCGAAGCCGTTTGGGGTGTATTGGGTGATGTATTTATATCCAGGTTATAATCACACGAAGTGACAATTAAACCTATCGTTACCAGAAATATTAGTGTTAACTTTCTCATATGCTTATTTCTTAAAATTTAAGATTAAAACCTAACGAATAACTGCGGGTTGCTGGAACTCCGGCATAATCAATCCCTGAAGATCCTGCTCCTACAACGCCTGCTCCTCCAGCACTTACTTCAGGATCCATTCCTTTGTAATTCGTAATTATAAAAAGATTGGTTGCCATTATGGAAACATCAATGCTTTTTACAAAACCGATTTTTTTGCAGACATAATCAGGCAATTTATATCCAAGAGAAGCTGTTCTTAATCTGAACCAGTTTACATCAGTAATGAAATTTGATGCTTCAGCACTATAAATATTCTTGTAGTAATTTTCGTTTAATACCACCGTACTTGATTTTGGTTCGTACGCTCCGGTTGTTGAATTAAGTGTTACTCCTTCGAATGTATAGTTTTCGCCACGTTTTTCAGTTTCTTTACTTAAACCGGTTTTAACCATTGCCCATTCAGTAGCATTATATACAGCTCCACCTTTTCGGATGTCAATCAGGAATGAAAGGTTCCAGTTTTTGTAAGCAATGTTGTTGTTTAATCCCAAAATAACATCGGGTTCGCGGTTGCCTACCAACTTGGTTGCATCGGTTGATGTGAGTGGGTAACCCGTAATTGGATCCAAAATCAACTGACCATCAGTTGTTCTTTGCCATTTCTGACCGGTAAGACCAAGAAAGTCTCCGTTATTAACTGATGCAGGTTTTGCAGGCCCAATTTGCACATCGGTAACGTAAAGCAATTCCAATCCGGTTGGAAGGTTGTACACCTTGCCATCGTTGTGAGAAATATTTACGTTTAAATCCCATTTCAGATTTTGAGTTTGAATTGGAACGGCATTAACGGTGATTTCATAACCCTTATTTTCTACAGTTCCCCAATTCACATACTTGAAAATATAACCAATCGCGTTGCTCACACGGGGTTGAATAATCTGATCATCACTCGTTGTCTTATAATAAGTCAAATCAACACCCAAACGACCTTTCAGGAAACGTAAATCGACACCATATTCCTGAGCAGTTGTAGTTTCAGGTTTCAAGTCAGGATTACCACCCGTCCAACTGTCGTTATAACCTCCACCAATTGTGGTAACAGGAGAATTTAAATAAGTAGCTGTTTGATAAACAGGTGCATCTTTACCTACCTGCGACCATGATGCACGCAACTTACCAAAACTAAGTACATTTCTGAACCGTTCGTTGAGAAGCTCAGTAAATACGAAACTTCCGTTGAACGATGGATAAAAGAACGAACGGTTTTCAGGAGACAAAGTTGATGACCAGTCGTTACGACCAGTTACCCCAAGGAAGGCTATGTTTTTATAATCCAAACGGAATTCTCCAAATACACTTGTCAATCGTTTTTGCGATTTGTAACTGTCAAATGCCTTATTGGCAGCTGCAGCATTGTTAATACTGATAAAATCAGAGCTTAACATCCCAACAGCTGTTTGAGTGTTGTTCGAATACGTCGTTTGCTCATAGTTATGACCAACCAGAAGGTTAAGGTCGAAACTATTTATTTTTTGATTCGCCGAAACCGTCAACGTTGATGACAACAAATCGTTTTGACGAAGTTTTTCTGAAACAGCTCCTTTATCATATGGTGCAATCATAGCTGCCCCAGGACTGGTAATACTTTGATTAAATGAATTGTAATGATCGACACCGGCACGATATACTACATCAAGCCACTTAACCGGTGAAACCTTCACATAACCCGATCCAATAAAACGATGCAATTCTTCTGTCACCGGATTATTTCGTACCAACCAATTTGGATTGTCAATATCATCTTGCAGAGCAACTCCAGGCAACAATCTTCTTTTAACGCCATTTTCAGTCCAGTTAGCCATGTTATCTGTTCTTGGCCAGTTAATAATACTCAGCATATAGCCAGTACCGCCAGTTCCATACAATCCATCGCCGGTAAGCGTTTTTGTTGTGGTAGAATAAATATAATTGGTGTTCATTCCAATCGTAAACCAACCGCGTTTCTGTTCTCCGTTAAAACGGAACGAATTCTTCACATAATCGGTAGTTGGCACAATACCTTTTTGGTCTAGACGCTGAACCGACATAAAATAGTTCGCATTCTCAGTTCCCCCTGAAATACTTCCATTCACGTCATAAGCCCATGCTTGCTGAAAAAAGTCCTTCATGTTGTTATAAAATGGTTGACCAGAAGCTACTTTTTCTCCCCATGATTCGCCTGTATCAGCATTAAAAGCGCCACCGCTTCCTTGTCCGTATAACCCTTGTTGCTCCGGAAGTCGACTAACTACATCGAGCTTCATTTTAGAACTAACGGAGATTTGTGGCACTCCTTGTTTTCCCTTTTTGGTAGTAATAACAACCGCACCTGCAGCGGCTTTTAATCCATAAAGAGCTGCTGCTGCCGGTCCTTTCAATACCGAAATTGATTCGATGTCAGCAGAGTTCAAGTCCATTGCCCTATTACCACTTGAAGTAGAAGTAGCCGTAACCCTGTCAGTTCCGGAGTTACCTGAAGAGGTAGAGTTATCAATTGGAACACCGTCAATCACAAATAAAGGCTGGTTATCGCCCAACAGCGAGGTTCCTCCACGAATGATAATCTGCGATGAAGATCCAGGAGCACCGCCCGAATTGGTAATATTTACCCCTGCAATTTTACCGTTTAGCGAATTCACCAAATTAGCTTCCTTAACGCGGACCAACTCTTCACCTTTCACATCTTGAACAGAGTAGCCCAGCGCTTTCGTTTGTCTCATGATTCCCATCGCTGTAACAACAACTTCATCAACTTTCTCAGAAGCTGATTCCAAAAAAACTTCAATAGTTGAGCTTGCCCCAATTTTAACTTCTTGGGTTGACATTCCAATGTAACTTACGGATAATGTTGCATTGTTATTTACTGATAATTGAAACTCACCTTTGGAGTTACTGGCAGTTCCGTTGGTTGTACCTTTTTCAACAATTGTTACACCAGGAAGAAGGTCATTGGTCACCTTATCCCGAACGACTCCCGAGATAGATCGTTTTTGCGCCATTGCCATCTGCACAATCAGGCACAAAATAAAGATTAATGATACCGTTTTTTTCATAACAAACTGGTTAAATTTAAACTTTGAAATAGATTATATGTATGAATGAATTTATTATCAAAACCATTATTTCACACACAAAAAGGGGGAGCAGTGTATTCAAAATCGACCCTACCACAACAAAAATCAAAATATATCGATCGAATAGCACTTAATTGTGGGACTAAAATTAAAAATATAATTTTAAAAACAGATGTTTTTGTAACATGTAATACCAATTTATTAAATATTTAATTTTTAATGAATTTTAACAATTGAATATCAACCAATTAAAATAATCATAAAATTAACTTCACCAATCCGGAGCCGCAAAATATCATTCAAGATTAATTCAGGACTCTTCGAAGACGGCGCATAACACATCGCACTACAAAGCGATTAGATACGATTTACAGCGATGAATGCGAAAATACAGTAAGACTTTACTTTTCTCTGGAGGGATTCAAGTGATAATTTAGAATATTTGAGCAGTTTATCTGGTCTAATTTTATTCAAATTGAAGACAAGCGACTTGGCCATCGAGCGATGTTACCAAAATTTCATTTGCTGCAACAGGAGTAACCATATTAATCAAGGCATTCGACAATTTGTATTTCCATACCACTTCATGCGTTACTTTGCTAATAGCCACCACTACCCCATTGCAGGTTGGAACAAAAATCAAATTACCATTTTCAACAATTGGTGACGGGCCAATTTCGTATCCCAAATCGGCAGGGCAGCTCCATGCTAATTTCTGTTCTGAAGTAGCCGTTTCGAAGGCCATCACATTTCCCTCAGTCATATTTTTGATATAAACCAGATTACCATCGGCAGAAATACCAATAGACTCGCGACAAGTGTACTTCTCTGAATCCCATATTTCAGCACCAGTTTTGGCATCCAGCGCAGTCATGTGACGGTCGGGAGCAACAATGAATATTTTTCCATTGGCAGCAACCGGCCAAACAGCAGCCGGCGAAAGCATCCGGTTAGTGTATTTCTCGCGTTTCCAAAGAAGTTTTCCGGTTTGCTGATCTAGCGCGTAAAACACGTTTCCCCACGAGCCAAAATAAACTGCGTTCTCATAAATCAGTGGTTTTGACTCCACAAAATTCTTTACCTCATCAAATTGCCACTTTAGCTTACCTGTCTTCAGATCGATTGCCCGAAAAATTCCCTCAGAGGAACCAATAAAAACAGTTTCCCGATCGATAACAGGCGAGCCAACAATAGGTTTTCCTGTTTCGAATTTCCACTTCGGTTTGCCTGTTTTCAGGTTCAGACAATAAATAGTATTATCGGTCGATGCACAAACGACCAGACCATCGTTTATTGCCGGCGTAGAGTATATTTTTCCTGAAGTTGAGAAGTGCCAGAGGAGTTTCCCAGACTTTTGCCGTACTACCACTATTTCGCCTTTGGTATTGGCATAAACAGCCAGTTTACCTTCAACAGAAATCCCAGTCCCGATATCGCTACTTTCCTGAAATTGCCATTTTACTTTTACCTGTGGGTATTTCTCATTCACCGAGAAATCAGGACGAGGCCATTTCCGTTGTTCTTGCTGATACTCTTTCAAGCCAAGTGGTACTTTGCACCAAGCTGGCAGGCTTTTTACTCCGGGAGTGCGTTCTGCATAATACATCGTATCCTGAGAAACTGTAACGATATTGTAACCACCAATTTCATTTATTGCCCGAAGATTAGAACGTCCCATAACACCTGGAATTCCTTCAAAATCGAACAATTTGTTAGTATGTCCATGACCGAGTAAACTCACCTGGACATTTCGGGTTTTGAGCAGATCAATCACCTCATACCAATTCGACAAGGACTCATCGAGCGGATAGTGATTAATAAAAATAATAGGCTGTTTCGGATCTTTCATGTTCTTCAGGATCGATTCCAGAAAAACAATTTGCTCGCGCGGCACCAAACCCGGCGCCATACGCATATTGGGGCCACTGGCAGTGCCAACAAATAAAAATCCGTTTTTTTCGAATGAAAAACTTTCAGCACCAAAAATCCGCACAAAATCATTGTTCCCACTTTCAGACCATTTCGAATCGTGATTACCGGGTATCGTGTAACACGGTTTATTGAGCTTACTGAGAATGGATTTGGCTTCGAGAAGTTCTTTCTCAGAGCCAAATTCAGTCACATCGCCCGACAAAATCACAAAGTCAAGATCAGTCTGCCTGTTAATATCATCAACGGTTCTGATAAGATCTTCAGCGCCAGTGCTTCCTCCTACGTGTGTATCGGTAACATGGGCAAAGCGGAAGGTTTGAGCCTGTGCCTGAATCAGGAAAAAGCAAAGAAATAGTATGAATAATTGTCTCATAAATTCTTGTTTGCAAAGCGTTAAAAAAAATTCACCGGATGATTAAAAATCACCCGGTGAATAACCATTCTATGACTTAAAACTCACTACCAACCCGGAGTTTGAGTTAATGTATAACCTTTAATCTTGTATTCGCTTATCTGGGTATTTCCAACCGGAGCCAAATAAACCCTATCGGTAAATGCATCCCTGTTCGAAACATTTTCAGGAACGTAATAACCCACCATATCAGCACCATTGGTTCCGTCGTATGTAACAACAGTACCATCAGTCTTTCTTACCTTTAATTTATCTTTTTTCGAAGCTACAAGGAATTCAGGAAATTCAGTCTGGAAGTTAATCCATAAACCCAGAAGGTTGTCAGGATCTGTATTTTTCATGTAATCGATCTTCTTCCAACGTTTGATATCCATCAGACGAGTGTGTTCGAAAACAAACTCCATACGACGTTCGCGGCGAATCTCCCAAATCAGTGCTGGAACATCAGAGTCCCGATCTGGATCGTCAGGAAGACTGGCCAACGATAGTGCCGCTGTTTTTTTAATACCTTTTGCGATTGCAGTAGCATCAAGCGGACGACTGCGAATTGCATTAATCGAAGCATCAATATCGGCCTGAACAACAGCAGTTCCACCCATAGTAGCCAATTCAGCTTTAGCTTCAATCCAGTTTAAAACCACTTCGGCCAAACGCATTACAGGTGCGTCGTTCGTATTTGTACTCGAACCATACATTGGGGTATAAGGCCCTGGATATTGCTTCACACCCTCACGATCAATGAATTTACAAGCATACAATAATGTACCTGACTCTTTTTTAGGTGCATCCCAGAATGTTGCTTCAAAACGAGGATCACGGGTAGCAACCATATTTTTTATGTCCAATTTATCGGCATTTGCGACGTCTGATAACTTGTACGGTTTACCATCGGTACAAACAAATGATTTAGCTAATTTTAAGTTTGGCGCTGTACTCTGGCTTTCGTATAAATTGGAGTAGGAAGCGATAGCGTGTGTTACAGCCGGCGATACCGCTGCATCATAAGCTCTGTAAAGAATCACTTCCTTGTTGTTAGCTAAATCCTGAGATCCGAAAAGTGAACGGAAATCGCTGGTAAAAGAATATTTGCCTGATTTCATGACCAGATCGGCAGCTTTTACAGCCAGATCAAGATATTTTTTGGCCTTTTCGGTATTATTCAAATGATACTTTTGCCAGGTTCCCTCAAACAACATAAACCTTGAAATAAAGCCCGCAGCAATGTATTTATTTAAATACTGAGCATTTCCGTCAGAAAGTCGCATATTATCCAAAACATATGCAAAATCGTCGTACACCTTGTCCATAACCACAGTTCTGCTGTCCCGGTCTTTGAACATCAAATCAAGTTCTGAATCGCCAATCACCTTATCGAAATAAGGCACATCGCCAAATACGCTAACCAAACGACTGTATTCAAATCCCCTAAAAAAACGTGCAACGGCGCTCCAATGCTGATAAACGCTGGTCGTAATCTGTTTATCTTTCATTGCTTCGATCCTTTCGAGGAACAGGTTGGATTTCCGAACCCATGAAAAATTCCAGGTTGGACCGGCATAGGTAACCAGCCATTCAGCTAATTCCTGATTTGTTGTTGTTGGATAACGTGATTCAGGAGCCTGCGTTTCAAAATTGATCTGTTTTCCTGAAGTCGCAAAATCATCGGCAAAATAATAGCCACGGAGTGGCGCATAGTCAACTGTGAAACTTGAATTATAACCAACAAAGTAGTTGGTGTAAAAACCGTTCGCAAATAAACGAAGGTTATTCTCGTTTGTCCAGTAGTTAGCATCATTCATAGTTGTTAATGATGGTTTGTCGAGGTAATCATCACAACTGCTAAAAACGAGGGAAACTACTGCTAATAAAATGAATATATACTTTTTCATGATTCTTAATTTTTAGAAGTTCAATTGAAGACCTACTGACGCGCTCTTAAATGTAGGAACGCCAACTCCAGTGCGACCCAGATTATAGTTATCCGTATTCCATAATGAATATCCATTAATTGCTTCAGGATCTATTGGAAGATTTCGAAGATGATCAAATGTGAAGAAATTTTCCAAAGCTGCATAAACACGCAATTTCGAAACATAAATTTTCTTCAGCATACTTGAAGGTAAGCTGTAACCTACTGTAATATTCTTGATACGCAGATAAGCCATGTTAAGCAAATATCTTGACTGAACCTGCATATTTAAAGTTGTACCACTTCCTGCTTGATTATAAGGAGCCGGATAAAAAGCGTTAGTACGGTCTTCTCTCCAGAAATCGCCTGCAATAGCTTGTGGCATGGCGCCATCAGAAGAATTATAGCCAGGAATGGCAAGGAATCCATCGCCCCAAACATCGCGTTTCCCAACGCCCTGAATAAAGATTGAAGCATCAAATCCTTTATAATCCATGCCTGCACGGAAACTGTATTCGTAGCGTGGAGTATTGTTTCCAATCACTTTCAAATCGCCATAATCAGGATCGCCATTTGCATTTTTGATCAACCGGTTACCTGGATTAATAACACCATCGCCATTTAAATCTTTGAACTTAACATCGCCAGGACCAAATACAAAATTACCAGCCTGAAGTCTTCCCTGAGTAGCTGAATTAGCATCTGCCAATTGATTTACCTTATAACCGTCTTTGGAGGTTACTTTAATTAATTTACCAGCGCTATCGTATGAAAAATCACTTTTTTGATACAACCTGTCGGTTTCATATCCCCAGATTTCTCCGTAAGTTTTACCAACATACCAATTGTCGATACTATTGGTTGTACCATATTTTGTAATTGTTGTTTTAGAATCGGCCAAAGTGGCAACCAAATTAATACCAATACCATTTTTGAAACGGTGATTGTAATCTAACTGAACCTCAATACCATTTGTTCTCAATGAACCGTAGTTACTCTGTGGAGCGCCTGTGCCATAAGTGACCGGAATACCTTCCAAAGGCACAATCATGTTTTCTGTGTCACGTCTGTACCAGTCGAACGAAGCACCAAGTTCGCTGTTAAACATTCGGGCATCAAGTCCCAAGTCAAGAGTAGTAATATCCTGCCATGTAACTGAAGAAGAAACAGCGCCTGGAGTACCAAATTGATAAACCCTGGCACCTCCAACTAACCAGTTGTTGGTCGCTCCGGTCATTGTTGGAACATAGAGAGAGCCAGGAACAGATTGGTCTCCAATAGTTCCCCATGATCCACGGGCTTTCAATGCACTTAAAAACGATTTCGACCATTCCATCCAGGTTTCTTCGTTTATGCGCCATCCCAATGAGAATGAAGGGAAATAACGCCACTTCATATCTGTTGGAAATTTCGAAGTACCATCGTACCTCAAGTTACCTTCCAATAAGTATTTTTCCTTATAGTTATAGTTTACACGACCAAAGAAACCCAATTGAGATTCCCAATATTCACCACCGCTACCAGTTTGTGTCCCATAAGCTAGGTCAAACTGAGGATTTGAGTAATCAACCAATTGAGTAGTCTGTGTCCAATTGTAAGCATTTACCCAGCTCACACTATTCATACCGGCCATAAATTTGAATTTATGAAAATCATTCACTGTCAAATCATAGGTGGTATTCAGGTTAGTAGTATTCCACTGATCATTTTTTGCATACCGATATACATGATCTGGATTCGCACCCACACCGGTATAGGTATTCATGGCTAACTGGTATGCAGGCATTGCTCCTGGATCAGTCGAATTAACAACTTCGCCAGCATCATTCATATAAATCCGGTTACCACTGGCATCATTTTTAGCAATTGCAGAAGACCAGGTATCGCGGGCTGTAAAACGTGTTCCAGGTCTCTTGGTAATGTACTCCTGATTAGCATGTGTATAATCAAAATTGATTTTCCAGTCTTTCAAAGGAGTAATAACCACTCCACCATTCAGACTAGTATAGTTTGTTTCCTGAAATGCGGTATTGGCTGCAGCCATCTCAAATGCAGGACTTCTGAGTGGATCACCGTCTTCGGTAGTCATTGGATAGAGTGCCGACCAACGATATAAATACAACCATGGATCAGCGGTAGTTGAGCTCGTAGCATATGCATATTGCTTATTACGTTTCGAATACATCGCACCAGCAGTAACACGTAACCAATTCGTCACGTCGGTACCAACACGAATCGATCCATTATAACGTTTAAAATCATCCTTCTTTGCTGGTTTAATCATACCAGTTTGATCCAAATATCCAAACCCAATGTTATAATCAGTCTTTCCACTTCTACCGTTTACCGAAAGGTTATGAGTCTGAGTTGGTGTCCATTCCTTAATCATATAATCATAAGGATCATAGGTTCTCAAGCCAATCTTACGACCATTTGCATCAACATACCAGTCGCGTCCATATAACATCGGATCGTTAGGTTTTACAACACCTGCATATTTCTGCTGCCACACTTTTGCCTTTTCATAACCTTCGCGTGTAACTTGCCAAAATGCACCAGCCACAGTACCACCAACACGCTCGAAAGCGCTTACAGAATATTCCAAAGCATCAATTCCGCCCATTTCCATTTTCTTGGAAATGTTTTGAAAAGAAAGGTTTCCTGAATATGAAACATTTACACTTTCAGTTTTAGCTCCTTTTTTAGAGGTAATCAGGATTACACCAAATGCCGCTTTTGCTCCGTAAATAGATGAAGATGCAGCATCTTTCAATACCGAAATTGATTCAATATCATCAGGATTAACCATCTGAATGGATGGAATTTCGACGTTATCCAACAGAATCAATGGAGAAGCTCCTCCCTTTAGAGAACCGAACTGACCGCGAATCTTCATGATTGGGTCTGATCCAATTTCACCACTTGGGATTACTACACTAAGTCCAGGTGTCATACCCTGAAGACCACGACCAACGTCGGCGATAGGCCTGGCTTCCAATTCCTTTGTATCGACATTAGCCACAGCACCAGTAAGATTTGCTTTCTTTTGGCTTCCATAACCAACTCTTACCTCAATTTCATCAATTTGTTCAACCGACGATTCAAGGTTAACATTAATTGTAGAAGTATTGCCGACTTTCACTTCCTGAGTTTTCAAACCAATGTAACTAACAACCAAGGTTGCTCCTTCATTGACAGAAATTTCATACTTGCCGTCAACATTAGTAATGGTTCCATTTTTAGTTCCTTTCTCAAGAACAGAAACACCGGGAAGTGTTTCGTTGGTCAATTTCTCCCGAATTATTCCGGAAACTGACCGTTTTTGTGCCATTGTCAACTGGACAATCAAACACAAAATAAAGATTAATACTACCGTTTTTTTCATAACAAACAGGTTAAAATTACATTTAGAAATAGAAATTAAGTATTAAAAAAAATCGTTGAAAGTCTATAGCTCATCATTTGTCATACATATATTATACAAACAAAGAAATAGACACCATATAAATTAGGCATACATAAATATAATCAAGCAATTAACCGACAACGATATAAAATTAAAAATTAATTCTGAAAAAATATGTGTTTTTGTCACATGTAATACCAATTTTAAATTCACAATAAAAAAGACACACACATACCACTGATTGAATGTCACTTACAATCTCACCAATATGAGATTATATTTTCAAACATATTTAAATTGCTAAACCGATTGCTACTTGTATAACAAGTACTTTTTACGAAGTATTTTGAACTTGTCTAAGCCCGACTCCCAGGAATCCCGAATTTCTTTTTCAGATTTTCCTGCAATAATCTGCTCTTTCAAAGTTGTAACTCCGGCGAGTTTATCGAAATTCCCCATCTGGTTGCTCTGCTTATAATCGAAGAATTTTTCTTTAAACGGGTAAGCCTGATACATTTCGATAATCCATGAAAGGTTTATTTTGCCTGTCTTTCGAAACTCACTGGCGTCATATTTCCTTAAATCAAGACCATAACAGATTTTATTCTGATGCAACGGAGTTTCACTCATTCCTTTAATGCTCACTGGGGTAAACGAAAATTCGTATTTCCCTTTCAAATCAGGATTGCCAAGCACAGTAAACGGGAAATGCGTTCCCCTACCCTGACTGATTATCGTACCTTCAAACAAACACAATGATGGATATAAGAGTATTGCATGTTGGCTATTCAAATTGGGAGAAGGCGCAATTGGTAATACATATTCCATATCGTGCGAATAATTTGCTACTCGAATCACCGTAATTTTACATTTCTCGCGATTCGCCAGCCAACCCTCGCCGTTATACATCTGGGCCAATTCACCAATGGTCATTCCATGTGTTATTGGAATCGGAAACATGCCAATACCAGATTTCAGCTTCATGTCCAGAATTGGGCCGTCAATGCTGAATCCATTTGGATTTGGCCGATCCAGAATAAGCAATTCCTTGTTATTTTCAGCACACGATTCCATCACTTTTGCCAAAAGGTTGATGTAGGTGTAAAATCGGGTACCCACATCCTGAATATCAAAAATCACCAAATCAACATCAGCCAGATCGGCTTTTGAGGGTTTGCTTTTTTTACCGTAAAGCGATATTTCCCGAATTCCAGTTTTTGCATCCACACTATCAGCAACATCAGTTCCTGCGCTTGCTGTTCCGCGAAACCCATGTTCAGGACCAAAAATCTTTACAATATTTATTCTCAACGATTTTAAACTATCAACCACCAATGTTTTCCCAATAACTGAAGTCTGATTGGCAACAATGGCAACCCGTTTGCCTTTCAGCAAGGGAAGGTATTTTTCGGTTTGTTCAGCACCAGTTTTAATTCCGGTTTGTGCTGATGCAACTACAACAACTAAAACAAGTACGAAAACACAAATTGCTGATCGAAGTAATTTCATAACCACAGCTATTAATATTCATTTATTTGTATAACCAATATTTCATCGAAAGCTTCCGAAATGCGGTTTCGTCCTTACGCCAATAAGCGAGCATGTCAACGGCTTTCATATTTTTCGACATCAGTAACCTGATTTGATCTGATCCGCAAACTTTGTCAAACATGTCGAAACGATTCTCGGTTGCCGTACCAAAGCATTTTTTATCAGGATACATGCCAGCCATTTCCTGCATCACGTAAAACTGGATTTCGGTCAACCGTACCTTTTTATAATCGGTCAGGTAAAATTGCACTCCTGAATAGTTTTTACCTTGCCCAACGGCATAATAGGGTTTCAGGAATATGGGACGAAACAAAACGCCCGGCAATTGCAAGTCATTTAATCGCTTCGACAATGCTGATCCATCAATCGAATCTTTGGCGAAAATCTGGAACGGAAGGGTATAGCCCACTCCTATCGACATAAAACTGAACTCGCCCAAAATACCCGATGCGGCATAATAATAAGCCGATGTTGCGTGCGGAATATGCGGAGAAGTTAACACCCACGGCAGTTTGGTTTGTTCAAAATTCATACTCCGCTTCCAGCCTTTCATGGGCACTACGGTCAATTTACACTGTTTGTTGAGCATTTTCTCTCCATTCAGCATTTTAGCCAGTTCGCCGCAAGTAAGTCCGTAGATATAAGGAATCTTGAATTGACTGACAAACGAAACAAATTTATCTTCTGTAATATTTCCTTCCACTTTCAGTCCACCAATGGGATTTGGGCGATCGAGAACAACCAGTTCAATGTTATTTTCCGCAGCAGCTTCCATTGCCAGCCCCATTGTACTGATAAACGTGTACGAACGACAACCTATATCCTGAATGTCGTACACCAGCACGTCAACATCTTTCAACATGTCGGCAGTTGGTTTTCGGGTTTTTCCGTAGAGAGAATAAACCGGCACTCCAGTCTGTCTGTCTATTGTAGTCTCTACCTTGTCGCCAGCATAAACATCGCCACGAACACCATGTTCAGGGCCATAGAGGGCAACCAACTTCACTCCGGAAGCTTCATTCAGAATATCAACGGTTGATTTTAATTGTGAATCAACACCGGTTGGGTTGGTAATTAATCCAACACGTTTCCCCTGCAATATTTTAAACCCACTTTCGCGAAGTACCTCAACACCGGTTTTCACCTTTGATGCTCCAAAAGCGAAAGTTGTCAGGAACAGAAATATAGCAAACAAGAAAACTACTTTGTTCTTCATGGTAATACTCAAAAAAGTGACTAATTACATTCCAAAACTCTTATAAATAGCTGATAATATTTTAGTGCGCACATTTAGGTCGCTGATGAGAGAGTTATCGCGCGTTGGACAAACCCGGTTCGAAAGAAAAATGTACAACAAGTTGTATTTGGGATCCATCCAGACAAAAGTTCCGGTATAGCCAGAATGCCCAAAACTTTCGTCACTCGCCTCCACGCAAGGGTAAGCATCTTTAGGTTTCACGGTTTTATTGTCGAGGGCTGGCTTATCAAAAATCAGCCCGCGACGGTTGTCGTTCTTCGGAAACTGAACCCGCGTAAATTCTTTCATGGTGGCTTCACTCACATATTGCTTTCCGCCGTACGATCCCATCTGAAGATACATCTCCATCAGTTTTGCCAAATCGTTGGCCGATGCAAACAATCCGGCATTACCCGAAATTCCTCCCAGAACAGCAGCCGATTCATCGTGAACAGTTCCTTGTAACTGCTGAAAACGGTAATACTGGTCGTTCTCGGTCGGAACAATCCGATCGCTCGAAAATTTCTGTAAAGGCAAATAAGTTAATTCTGAAGCGCCCAATGGTCGGTAAAAATTACTTTCAATAAACTCCTGAAAATCAATTCCTGAAATATTTCTCACAATCTCGGGCGTTATTACCAAAGGAAGATCACTATAGACATATTTTCCTCGGGTTTTTAGCGGCGCTTTTCGTATGGTGTCGGTTACAAATTTCAGGAATTTTTTATCGAGATACATTCCCTGAGCTACGCAAAGCGGATGTTGTTCGTCGGCAGTTGTTGTGTACCATTCGGGCGATGGTTTCCCATCTTTCATGGTCGTTTTATAAAAACTGATAAATGGAACCAGCCCCGATTGATGTGTATATAATTCACGAACGGTCACATTCGCTTTATCTGATTTGTGAGACGAGCTGTTTTTCCAATCGGGGTAATAATTGGCAACAGGCTTGTCCAATGCGATTTTTCCTTCGTCGTACAATTTCAAAATTCCGGGCAGTCCGCCACTGATTTTAGTGACCGAAGCTAAATCGTAAATATCGTCAAGATGAGCCGACCTTTGCTTTTCAAAAGTTTCGTAGCTATACGCTTTTCGGAAGATAATTTCTCCATCTTTAGCCACCAGGACATTACAACCTGGAAATGCTTTTTTATCCAAAGCATCGTTTACAATCGAATCAATTGGATTTTGCAATTCGGATGTCTTTATTCCAACTTCTTCAGGAATCGTATATTTCAGCCTCACGGCCTTTTCAATCAGAATGCCATCTCCCGTATGATAATCTATCCAAACGTCAAACTGAAGTTTACCTTTTGCGCCTGTTCCTCCAAACATCAATTGAGCAGCAAGCGACTGTGTCAGATCATCATTTTGAAAGGCCATAATTAAACCAGCGGGCTTACCAAACGATTTCACTTCGCTGGCTAATTTCGGATCGCAGAAATAGCAAACGACCGAAGTTTTTTCGCGAATTAAATAGTCGTTCAGTTGCTCAAACCCATTCCAACTATTGTCGGCGCCCTTCAATCCTCTTTTTTGAATGGTATGAATTCCAGCAATCACCAGGTTATATTTCTTCAAATTGGTTGTCAGCTCGGTTAAATCTTTGGCGGTGAACTGCTCCGGAAGGTTATAAAAATCAACCTTCATGTAATTGGCCAGCATGTGCTGAAATTCGGTTGGAATACGATCACCTACTGAAAGAGCTGCAATGTTTAGCGTATCAAGCCGGTCAAACGGGATGAGGTGATTTCTGTTTTCGAGCAAGGTTAATGAAGCTTCAATCTGTCGCCTTTTTTGCAGTTCGGCTTCCGGATCTGATTGGTTTTTACCCCAGTTGCATGAAGCCAAAACGCCACCAAAGACGGGAAGGATTGACAGGAAAAGAAGAACTAATCCGGTACGAAGCGAATAAGTTGAGTGGAAAATTGATTTTAGAGTGGTTGACTTCATTTTTCAATAGATTTAATTTCCAACCGGCTGCAAATGGTTTCAAGTTCAGCTCTCGCGGAAATCATATTTTCTGTTTTTTTTATTGGCATTAACTTTTTTCCTGAAGAATTATAGAGAATCAGCCTGTAATCTTCATTTGTGATATCCAGTTCGCGATTGCCACGGCTGTAACTCTTCCAAGTTTTTCCGGATTTTACAATTCCAATTTTCATATTGGATTTTACATTTATCCAAATCCCGGTTTTGATAATTCCGAAGATGTTGTTCAAAAATCGAACCCTTTTCCCTGCAAAATCAATTTCTACACTGGAATAAGTGAAGCCAACAAATGCCCCAATCAGAACTAAAATTAACGAGAATAATGAAAAATAGACGGTAGCCAAACCAGCTACAAACACAATAACTCCGGAGAAAGATCCTACCGGACCAAACGATTTATCAAGTTTGTTCGTGGTAATCATTTTATTTTGAGTTTAGGTCATTTCTGATTTCTTCAGTCAATTCCAAAAATGTATCCTGATCGATACACACCTGAGCCAGAATATCAACGATATTTTCTTTGCTGATTTTGTCAAAATCTTCGCGTCGGGGTAGAATAAAAACCCCACCAAAATCAACAGATCCGGGACTGATCAATATCTGCTTTTCACCCTCCTCGTAAAAATGAGTTGGCCGGTGAGCTTTCCGTGGGAAAAGATGAATTTTCCACCAACCATCAGAAAAAGAGCAAAGCACATTCATCATCGGTTCAACCTTCTCCGGTTGCATTGCAGCAAAATGCTTGTAGTAAATATTGATCACCTTCAACGCTTCTTCCATCGAATTGGTTTCAATCGAAATCATCTTCCGGAGATAGTTATCGAACGCCCAGACTTCCGTTTGGTCATTCGAATATAGCTTTCGGGCTGTTTGCTTCAGTCGTTCGAAATCTTCAGAAATTGGCATAAAACCGCTTTCTCCAGCCTGAAAATGCAAGTGGTCAGGGGCAGAAGCTCCGCATTCCGGGCCATTGTAAAATACAGTAAATCGTTCCATTGCTTTCGCCAGTTCGAGCAATGTTTTTACGTTGGGGATAAATCGCTGATCGATGTGCCGGTTACAGGAAATGGTGAAATGGATTTTAAATATCGGGAACGGATTAACCAGTATCAGGAAATCGTCGCCAAAAGCAACGGCATCCTGCTCCGGAGGTCGGTTTTCGGAACACAAAAAGCATTTACGCGCAGCAATCGACTGTTTATCAACCTCTGCAACCGAAGAACGCATCCGCTCCGGATTAAATTGCGCCATGACCTGAAACCCATCGAACTGAAAACTTTTCTCCTCAACCTTTTCCAATCCTTTATAGTTTGCAGCAGCCAAAGGCCACATTAACTTTTCTGCCTCAACAAACTCATGCAGAACCTGAGTTGCAGATTTATTCGTTTTTGCAATGATATCAAGCAATTGATCCATATTCGTTGGATTACAAACCTGACAGGTTTTAAGAACCTGTCAGGTTTAATGCATTTAATTATTTTCCTAAATTTTTCCTTGCTTTTAATTCGATGGTGCGAATGCGGTCTTTGTACAAATTGTGTCCATTCATCACCTCAATACTGAGCGAGGCATCCGAATTGTCGTCCCAACGACGGCAAAGGTAAATCGGATTATAAATTCGCCCAATCTGGTAACGGCGCGAAATGGCCAAACCAAGAGCGTAATCTTCACCATAATTGACATTGGGAACTGGTATCCGGCGCAAAACCGGTGTATAAAATGCACGTGGTGCACCAAGTCCATTGATCCGGAGTGCATTATTCCGTCCATTTTCCGGCGTCCATTCTTTATGGTCGATTATGCCGGGAGGAATTTCTTCCAGCGCAAAATTTACCATCTGGTAACTACCAACAACCATGGCACAATTTTGCGCATAAAATGCGTCAACCACTTGCTGAACGGTAGTTTCATCCAAATACAAATCGTCGCTGTCGAGTTGAATGGCAAATTTTCCACATTTTGGATGACTCACCGCCAAATTCCAGCAACCGCCAATACCCAAATCAGTGCGATCAGGAATAACATGAATTAAACGCTCGTCGGTAGCTGCGTACTTCTGAATGATTTCAGGTGTTCCATCAGTCGAAAAATTATCAGCAATAATCAGGTTAAATTTGAAGTTGGTCTTTTGGGACAACACCGATTTGATGGCGTCCTCAATGGTTCGCACACGGTTTCGCACCGGAATGATAACCGATGCTTCCACCCCGAAATCCTGCTCGTCGAACTGAATTGGCGTAAAAACAGGTTCAAGGTAAGCGCCAACATTCTTCAGGTGCTGCGTACACGCTTTTTCCATTTCAATTTGCACCGCCCGGTTTTTCGGATCAACATAATCGAATATTTTTTCGCCCGATTTCCGAAGATCCGATTCATGCTCGGTATATAAAAACTCCGGAATGCGGAACAATTCGGCGTATTGCGAAACGCCCAAACGAAGTGCATACAATCCTGCAAAAGCAAAATCTGCGAAAATACCTTCTGCCGCTTTTTTCAGTAGCTCGGTGCGGTAAAGTATGACTGATCCAAAATTAAAATCGTCGCGCAAACTTCCTTCCTGATAATCAATCACCGGCTGATTCTCCACTTTGCCATTTTTAACGGCCAGATAATTCGAATACACCATTCCACTCTGCGTATCGTCTGCTATTTGTACAAACCGTTCGAGAGCCAACTGGCCCAACTGAAGCGAGCTTTGTCGGGTATAAATCAGTGTATAAGGAGTATTGGTTCTGGAAGCCATTTGTTGAATGAATCTACCACTGGTCATCGAAACCGAATCCAACACTTCAACACCTTCAATCGAACAGGTTTGTTCCGGATTTTTTACCACAATAATACTCGAAACCAGTTCCGATTTTTGCAATTCGAGAACCGTTGCAAGCGTTTCAGCTTGCGTTCCGAATGGAATAAAACAGGTAATTTTTTTCATTTCTATAATTATTTGACATTAAAATCGATATAATGACCGTTCGCGTTCGACTGAGCTCACGCCGAAGTCTAAAGCGCAACGGCAAAGGAAAATGGTTCGTTCCTACGGAACTTTTTAATCATGACAACCTTTGTTCTGTCTGCGACTGAACACTGATCACTTCATTCCCCAATATTTCAGAATCTCTCCGATCACCTGCGTCCGTTCATCATCCGTCGTTATGGTTTCAAAAGGAAATCCCATTACCACTGTGTGATAATTTCCGTCAAAACAAACGCCGGCAGTTTTGTTGTTGCCTTTGTACCTAAAAAGTACTTTGGCGTTTTCGCCTTTTGGTTCAATTGCATCGGGCGATTCAACCTTATAAATTTTCGGGTTGTATTCCTGAACAAAATGCATTTCGGAAGGAAAATCAGCTTTCACTGCATTCACCGGATACACGCAACCGCTTCTGCTGGCGTGATTGGTCATCTGTTTAAAATGCAACACATCGGCGGCAAAATGCCGGGCAAGCGTATCGCCACAAAGTTCCAGGTCGGTTCCAATGTAAGCTCCCGACAAAAATAGCTTTGCATTTTCGCCTGAAGTGAACCCAGAAATAGCCTGGCGCATTTCAGGAGTAAAAAGTGAAAAATCTTTTTTCTGAAGTCCGAAAAGCGGTCGGGTTGTTTTTTCTTCACCGAAAATGAGGTCAAGCGCTGAAAAATCGGATGCATTCCAGTTCTTCTGTTCGAACGCTTCATCGCTCATCGAAATAAATCCCAGCCCATTGTTTCGGAATGCCCGACCATGAACCAGCGGATAATCGAACGAATTTCCCTGAACAATGCGTGTTTCCTGATCAGAATGACTCGAACCAAAGCCTGAATCATCGTCGTCTCTCCATTGCGAATTTCGGTTAAAATCGTATTGTTTGCCAATAAATGCAAGATCCGTTTTATCGGCAACACCCTCATCTTCACCCATCCGGAATCCGGCTTCCTTTCCATTGTCATAGGTTGCTGGTCCGCAAATGCGGTCGAAGGCATTCACAATCAGAACGGGTTTCTTGCCGTCGGTTGGCAAGCTGCAAGCCAGTATTTCAGATGGAAAACTTTCGCCGCCTTCGTTCATTGCTGTAATCTTGAAACTGTAAACCACACCCGGTTTTAAATCGCTGCACAAATAAGTTGACTCGTGCACTTCAATGCCATTATCGAATCCACCATTTTCAATCCGGGTATATATTTTATGCGATTTAGCGACTGCTGTCGGCTCAAGTTCATCGGCCACCGGAGCCCACGACAAACGCACATTCCGTCCTTCCATTTTCATTTGGAAATGATCGACAGGCAACGGCTGTACCACATATTTTTGTCCGTTCTGAAAGGCTAAAAACTTCAGTATTCCCTTGTAATAAGCCCGGCTCACATCGAACTTAAAACGTGGGTCATAAGCCAGCGCCATATCAGCAAAATTTTGGTGCGACAATAATTCGGAAAGAACTGTCGGAACTTTTGGGCGGGCTGCTTCCGAATATTGTTTGTTCCACATTCCACGGCGAGTCCACTGCGGAAAATACAATTTCTGAAGGTCGCCAACCACCTGCGATTGCACAATATCGGCTAAATCACGGCTCGCCCATCTCGACTGTCCGTTTTTAAACGAGTCAGGTCCATTGGTAGTATCATAAATCATTAAAGTCCCGATAATGGTGCTATCTGGCGTAGTTCCGGCATCGGTATGAAACGCCAGAGCCATGTCAACCGGAATTCCCAAACCTTTCACTTCCGGATTTGCAGTTGGTCCATTTGGAGCGCCCAGCAGGTAATTCACCCATTCGCCGCGACTCTGGTAATCGTCTTTATAATCGTTCTTCCCGGCTTCGCGTTTGGCAAAAGCAGCAGCATCTTTCCCACGGTTCGAATAATCGACCTTCACTTTGTTCAGGATATAAACCAGCGTATCGGGCATGCCTGCATATTGCAAATAATAGCGCGCGCCTTCCTGATATCTGGGGCGCTGGCTGGCAAATGGCAACCATTTCGACGAATCCAGAGCAAATCCCTGAGCATCGCGTAGTTTCAGTAACTGATCCATATCGCCGGCTCTTCCACGAACCACATTTCCCATTCCGCCGCCCAATCGAACCGCATCAACAGAAACAAGTTTGCCGGTTTCATTCGACTGATTGCTCAATTCAATTTTGCCGTTCATTCCTTTTTCGAACTGAAATGTTCCCAGGTAAATCCAGGTTCCGCCGCCGATGGTCTGGTTCACCAAAAACTCAGTTTTTCCTCCTGAATGAAAAACCGTATAATGCGCATCAGTAACATTTTCATCATTCTGTACATAGGAAATGTACACTGCATATTGTCCTGATTCAGGAATTTCAGGCGTATAAACAACTTGCGATGTGGCATTTCTATTGGCCATCATTTGTCGTGTTCCGCCCATCTGGAAAGGATTTTCGCCTTCAAGCAGAAACGGTACTTTCAGTCCGAATCCACTTTCTTTTCCATCCTGAAGTGCTTCACCTAATTCCTGATACGTGGAACCTTTGGTTGAG
The DNA here is from genome assembly GCA_028683385.1 of Prolixibacteraceae bacterium. Taxonomy (GTDB): domain Bacteria; phylum Bacteroidota; class Bacteroidia; order Bacteroidales; family Prolixibacteraceae; genus Aquipluma. The sequence goes on from JAQUIJ010000019.1 coordinate 54,001, forward strand.
CCATCAGCATCAATGATGACTTCATGCTTCTGGGTATCTCTTTCGCGCGGAAGGAAAACCTGAGCTCCCGCATTTTCAAGCATTGGCGCGATGTACGGAACCACAAAACTCATCGTCCAAATGTCTTCAACAGTCAGGAAAACACGGGCGCGTTGCCATTCCCAGCGATCGAGCGTATTTTCGTAATACCAGCCGTGACTGTGCCACAGCGCGATGTTTCTGTTGCTCAATCCCTCCGGAAAGTTGGCGTTTGCCGAGATGTTACGAACAACTGGCAGTTTCGTATTTACGGACTGACTCAACCGTTTGGCATCGATGGCAACCGATTGATCCCGATAAATGTTTGGAATTAATTCGTGAATTTCCTTGCCCATACTTTCGATGGAAACCGAATAGTTGCGAAATCTTCGTCCAAGCAAATCTTCATACCAATTGTAAAATTCTGTAGTATTTTCAAGCCTGAAAGGGATATAGGCAAATGTCTCTTTCATTCCCAGTTTCACTTTTTTCGACTGAACATCGACTAAAACCGTATCGATCTTAAACTTATAATCTGTTCCTACCGAAGCTTTTTGGGCAAATGCTGTAGATGCCTTATTCGCTTTTTTCAGGAAACGACTGGATTTATCGGCTTTTGTTGTTCCTGTTATCAGGCAAAAGAATAATAAAGCAATTCCTATTTTCAAGGAATATTTATTTATGAAAGATGTATTCATTCCGTCCGAAATAAGATTTGAGCTTTTAGCAAGTTCAACGCGCGGACGGTGGAATTGATGATCCTTTAACCCGGAGTGTCGTTCCTTCGTCACTTGCCCCGGGCTATTGATATAAAGCCCTTTCAGGGCAATAAACAACTGCCTTTGATTGCCTTCAAATTTTATCATTTTATCAATTCGTTCATTCATGTATATACTTTAACAAATCGCAACCCAATCTTTCCCCCATTTGGGGGAATAAGAAGGGGGCTTTATACTTTTATAAATATCTTCCTTTTATACAGCACATAACCAATCATCCAAAAGAACACCACATGTGCAATGGCGTAAAGCAAAGAACCATTAATGTCGCCTGCCAACGGTAGAAAAACATCACGATAAAGTTTGGCCGAACCACTGATGACTTTTCCATCGGGATCGGTAAACTGAACCAAGCGTCCCAATGTTTTAGCCCACAATCCGGAGAGCGCGAAGATGAACAGCGGGTTCATCCCAAATACCACGAAAAATGAAGTCCATCTGGAATAGCCTTTTAAGTCGATGATCCAGATCAACAAAGCCAATACTGAACACGCCCATCCTGCGGTATAAAGAACATACGAACTGCTCCAGATTGCTTTATTAATCGGGAAGAAAAAGCCCCAAAGCAAGCCAGAAGCAACCGCGACAATACCAACAAGCAATAATTTTTTTGGTACCGAAGTCTTTTCGGCTTCTTTCACAACTGAGCCAATTAAATAACCCAGAATTACAGTCACCACTGCCGGTATCGTGCTTAGCAGCCCTTCCGGATCAAACGGGATTCCAAATCCTTTATACAGATGAGTAACTCCGAGAACCGCAGAATCAAATGAAATGGTCGCATTTCCCTCAAGCGAAAAAGGATCGGAACCTCCCAAAACATACATTAATCCCCAATAAAAAAGCAGAATCGCGAAACCAATGTAAGGCAAATACTTGCGTGGAGAGGCCAGAACGATTACTGCACCAATTCCATAAGCCAGCGCAATTCGCTGCAAAACGCCCATAATGCGCAGCTTCGAATAATCGGTTGCCCATTGTGGAAATGAATTAAGGAACAGGCCAATGGCAAAAATCAGGAGTGTCCGTTTACCTATTTTCAGGAGCGATTCTTTATTCAACGTATTTCCGTACTTCGAGAAAGAGAAGAACATGGAAACCCCGACCACAAAGAGAAAGAACGGAAAAACCAAATCGGTGGGTGTACATCCGTTCCATTTGGCATGTTCCAAAGGCGCATAAATATGAGTCCAACTCCCGGGATTATTCACCAGGATCATCAAAGCGACGGTCATGCCGCGCAGAACATCAAGAGCGAGGTAACGTTGCGTTGTCTTCATTCGGTATATTTTGTTTTTTAGTTAGTAGCAGCAAACCCACAAACATGATCAGCCCATTCAGGAGCAACAATTCGAAGCCAAATTTATACCCGCCCAACCAGGCTTCGGAATTGGCGTTGATGATGTAGGTTAGTACCGGCGACAGCAATCCAACCAGCGGAACGTAGCGGTCATTCACCTTTTTCTTCGTCAGTATTCCGAAAGCAAAAAGGCCAAGCAGCGGGCCGTACGTGTACCCGGCGACTTTGAAAACTGCGGTAACCACGCTTTCATCGTTGATGATCCTGAAAAGCACAATCACCAAAAACATCAGGATTGAAAAACCAACATGAACTTTGATCCGGGTAAATTTGCTCTCTGGCTTTTTCGTATCCAGGTTCAGAAAGTCAATGCAGAACGAAGTTGTCAGAGCTGTTAATGCTGAGTCGGAGCTTGAATACGTGACTGAAACAATGCCCAGTAAAAACAATATCCCAGCAAAAGTTCCAAAATAATTCAAGGCCAAAAGCGGGAAAAAATCGTCGGTTTTCTCCGGAATGGCAATTCCCTGTTGTTGGGCGAAAACATAAAGCAAAACACCAAGACTCAGGAATAACACATTGACAACAATAAATGCCAGACTAAACCAAAACAGGTTTTTCTGGGCATCGTGCTTATTTTTACACGTCAAACTCTTCTGCATAATGTCCTGATCCAAACCATTCATCACAATTACAATTCCAAGTCCGGACAGGAATTGCTTGAAGAAATTAGTTTTCGAACGCCAATCCCAGTCGAAAATTTTACTGAAAGGGTGCTCGTCGATGACTTTAACCATCTTAAACGCACTCAAATCAAGTTGCCTCGATATGATGAAAATTGTTAATACCAAAGAAGCAAGCAAAAAAGTAGTTTGAAGTGAGTCAGTCCAGATGATGGTTTTAATCCCGGCGCGAAATGTATAAGCCAAAATCATAAAAATAGCAATGGCAACGGTTACCGCGAAAGGAATTCCAAGCGCATCGAAAAAAGCAAGTTGCAGCACTCCGGCTACCAGATACATGCGAAATGCCGCACCAATAGTGCGCGAAACAAGGAAAAAGAATGAGCCTGTTTTATACGACCGCACACCAAATCGCTGATCGAGATAAGTGTAAATTGAAATGAGTTGCAGTTTGTAATAAAGTGGGATAAGTACCAAAGCAACCACCCAGTAACCGGCAAAGTTACCCAGCAGAAATTGCAGGTAAGTCCAACCAGAACGACCAACCTCTCCCGGAACTGAAATAAAGGTTACTCCTGAAATCGTGGTTCCAATCATGGCAAAAGCCACCATGTACCATTTGGATTTGCGGTTTCCGGTGAAAAATGTTTCGTTGTTCACATTCTTCGAGGTTAAATATGAAATGCCAAACAGCAATCCAAAAAAACAAACCAGCACTATAAATAAAATGGTTGTACTCATTTAATTCGTTTCAATGATCAAAAAAACTCGCAACTCATTAATAATTCTATTTTATGACTCTCTGGTTACTTACCTAATTCTAAAATCGGAGGGGCTTTGCCCCTTGCCCCCAATTCCTTTTTTGTCTTGACACAAAAAAGGAATCAAAAAAGGTCAAGACTGTGCCCGCTTCGCTCGAAAAACTAACGTTCAATGGCTAAAATCTTTTAAACTCGCCTGACGGCTCAAACAGAAAAGATTTTTTAACGCCGTCTTCACTTGTTTTTCGGCTCACCGGCCAAGGCCAGACGCCACCAACAAGAACCATTTCCATTTTAGGTAAAATACCTGACATTCATTTTCTATTTTTCGAAACCCATGATCGACCGGATATAATCAGCATTCATTTTTGAAGTCAGCAACTCCAGCAACAATATCGCTACATCAACCGCTGTTGATGGATTCCATGATGTTATGATGTTGTCGTCAATCACAATCGGCTGATTAATTACCTGAACACCAAAACTCTTCAATGCATCGCGTCGAACCGGATTTTTATAGGTCGTACCTTTTTTATCCTTCAGGATGCCACTCTTGCCAACCGGCAAAGCTGCTACACAAATGGATGCGACAATCTTGTCTTTCGCTTTAAATGTCCGGATCAAGTCCAGAAACTTCTCATCGTAAGCATCTTTGTAAAAATTATACTCCTCAAATCCGCCGGGAATAGCCAAAGCATCAAACGAATCAACGTCAATTTCGCCAATCTGATAATCAACAATGAATCTCTGATTGAATGAACTTCGTATTTCCTTTCTCAATCCACCGGTAAATAGTTCCGTTGAATGATCGCCATCTACAAGATTCCATCCAATTACATCAATGAAAACACTTGCTTCAAACGTTTCAAAACCATCGGCCAACAACAATAAAACTCGTTTCATTTTCGGGTATTAAAGATATTTTACTTCCATGTCCCAATTCCATTGGTTAAAATAGAGGTTACCACCCTCCCACTCCAGTTCGCCACGCTGAAAATCGTACGGTTCGCTGCGTGGAAATTTCTTCTCCGGAGTTAATTTCCGGCTGTAATCATCATTCACAATCAAGCGGTAGGCGTCAATTCCTGAACGGTAAAAATTACGAATTTTCGAATCCGGACTAGCTTGCAAACCAAACGACTGGTCGAGCGGAACCCAACCAATGCCTTCGTAATACACTTCGCACCAGTCGTGCAGGTTAACTTCACGCGGATGAAGCATCCAGCCACTTTGCCATTTCACCGGAATGCCCTGCGAACGCGCCAATGTCATGAACAGCAAGGTTTGCATTCCACAATCGCCGTGGTGAGTTTTCAGTACATATCCCGGAATATCCGACATCGTGCTGTATTCGAGCGCACTGGCCCACCGAACCGAATCGTTGATCCAGTTATATATTTTCTGAACTTTTAACATTGGATTGGTTTCGCCTCCCAATATCCGGTTAGCAAGCTGCTTTATTTGGGGGGTGAACACGATTTGCGGAAGCCGTTCCTTCGTATTTTCCTTGTAAACTGAACTTTCGGTATTGTACGGTTTAATTTTCGCCGGCTCCAGATCAAAGTATTGAGCAGCGGTTTCAACCTCAAATTCAATCTGAAAAACGGTTGGCTGATCTTTCACCGCTTTCTTTTCCAGATAAACCGCGTGCTGAAGGTCGCTTTCGGGAGCACCCATCGCTTTTTCAGGATCAGATTTCAGCAGATTGATGTTCTTCTGCCTTGCATGTCCTTCCCTCGGAAACGGCATCCAGCAGCGAATAATCCGGCCATCAGGAACCGCATTGGGCTTGGCTTTCACCGTATAGGTCAATTTCATGCGCACGGGCAAAACCGGTTCTCCTGAAGTTTTGGTTGCTGAAATTACTTTTGAGGTGTGCTGCAAACAAAACAAATCAAGCGAATCAACCTGAAAACCATCGACTTTTTCTTTGAATTTCCGTGCCTCATCATCGAGCCGAAACAAGTTGGGCACAGCATTTTTGAAATAGCGTTTCTCGCTGTCAATCGTGCGCATCTCAAGTTTCAGTGCATGTTCCCAGTTCTGCATTTCTGTAGGGTTCAGGTCAGGAAAATATTTTGCAAGCTGACTTTTCACATCCGATTCGGTTAACCGAAAATCGAGCCGAATGCGGCGGCCAATATCAACGATAGAATCCATTTTATACAAATCAGCCGCTCCCAAACCGCCCATTGCTTTTAGCGAATCAGCAATCATTTCTGCCTTTTTCAGTTCTCCGGAAGCCACAAGTTGCTCAACACTGGTCAGATTAACCGGGGTTTTAGGCACAGGAGTGCAGGCAACAAAAAAGACTCCGACTAAGAGCAAGTTCCTGATGATCTTCGGCGATTGGGAGATTCGATTCTTCATCTTTACAATTTGCTGATTTATTTATTATTTCAATAATTTTCGATTTTCAACTTCTTGCAATATTTTCATTTGTTGAATAGCTATGTGGTTTAATTTAATGAGCCGTTCTTTTTGAGGTATATTTTCATTGATAAAAACAGCATTTAAATTTTCCATATTCGAGAGACAAATTAATTCATTGATGTTTGCATAATCTCTAATGTTCCCTTTTAAATCGGGATTTACATCACGCCACTCTTTTGCTGTAATACCAAACATAGCTATGTTCAGAACATCAGCCTCATTGGCATAAACAATCGATGTTTGTGTTGCCGAAAGTTCTTTGGGGATAAGGTTTTGTTTAATGGCATCGGTATGTATATGGTAGTTAAGCTTTGCCAATTCACGCTTTGCCGACCAGCCTATAAGTTTTTGTTCTTCTTCCTTGAGGCGTTGAAATTCGCGAACCATGTATATCTTAAATTCAGGACTAATCCACATGGCAAACTCAAAGGCTATATCTTTATGTGCATAAGTACCTCCATAACGACCTGCTTTTGCCTGTAAACCAATCGCATTAGTTCGTTCTGCAAATTCCTTTACACTGATTTTAAAATTATTTAGACCCGATTTATTTTTAATTGCGGCGAATTCGCCATAATTAAAAGCTGAATTGTTTACTTGTTCCCAAATACCAAGATATTCCAACGTATTTCTGTTTCTTAACCAATCGGTAACAAAAAAATCGCCGTCTTTAACCTTTATCATATCGGTTAAACAAATGTAATCATCATTCTTATATTGAATAACAGTTATTTCCGTATCCTTAATTGTGATTTTTCCCATAATGCAAATTCGTTTATTTCACCTTACAAATCAGCTTAAAACCGTTCAGCAGAATATCCTTTTTTCTTCAGCCATGAAAGAAGTTCGCCCAACCGATTGTAAAACTTATCAGTACGCGCTGGTTCTGTTCCCATATGAATCAGCATGATGCAGCCGTTCAGTCCATTCGGGTCATTCTTCTCAAAAGTCTGGATGTCGTTCAAAATCGTTTCCGAAGAGCGATAACCAGTCATATCCGGTGTGGTGTAATCGGCATTCGAGCGGATACCCGGTGTAAAATTGATCACTTTCAAGCCCATTTGCCCACTCCAGTCAACACTCTCAGCATTGTACCATTCGTACGGAGGTAAAAATACCGAAGCTTTTTCGGCAGTCAAACCAAATGCTCCCATCTTTTTGTAATTCAATTTCAAATCGTCGGAGAACTGCTTTTGAGTAACCAGCGTCGAATCACGCTTCGTCCAGTCGGCATACAGCAAATGGCCATCGGAGTGCGCTCCCAGATAATGACCATCAGCAATCAATTCGTTTATGAGTGATTTATTTTCCGGATTGTTATAGAAAGTTCCCGTCAGGAAAAATGAACCTTTGGCTTTGTTTTTTTTCAAAGTTTGAGCAATTAGATGTCCTCCTTCGCCTAATTCGTGAGCCGAAAAAATCAGGTACACTTTCTTTTCAGCCGGATTTTTCCGTACCAAAGCACCCTGATTGTCCAAAACATCTCCTGAAGTATGACCTTCAACTTCGAGCGACGAAAGCAGGTAACTCAGGCTGGCCGTTCCGTCCATAGTTGGTTCATTGGTCGAATAATCACCAATATCGTCGTGATAAACTGCTTTCCCATCCTGAAATTCAGGATACTGATCGGCTCTCAACAAACGGATTCCGAGCAAACTCTTATAAATGCTGGTATAAACCGGACCATCAACCAAACCGCCGGTTGTGGTTTTATTCAGGTAAAGCGTAATCGCCGAATGTGGTTTTTCTGGATAATCGCCCCCAGCCGGAAGTCCGCATATCATTGATGTTCCCCATGGATTACAACCAAACAGCCAATCAGTTAAAGCAACCTCCATTTCTTCGTAAGTATTGTCACCGGTAATTTTCCGGTACAATTTAGCCTGAGTGATGGCTGCTGCCACAAAATTATTGGAGCACCAAACAAACGGAACGCCAATCCGGAACGGATCATTTCCGGCATATTTCCGAATTTGATCGAGTCCCTGTTTCATCAAAGCGGCAAACTGTTTGGCAATCACCGGATCGGATGACTGCGCCAATAAAGCGTGGCCCAGATTCACAAACGGATAATACTGGTAATGCCGGGCACGGTTCAGTTCCATCCAGGGCGTTACTGGTTCCAACTCGCCCCAGTATTTGGCTTCTTTCTGAAAATCAGTCTGCTTTTCTGTCGGAATTAGTGTCGCGGCTGCCAGTTCCATGTCGTCAACCCAATTGTCCTCTTCGTAAAAATATGGCGAAACCATGCAAGCTGTCTGGAAATTTCCCAGATCGGATTTAGCAAAATCCCAGGCGTCACGTGACTTCTGAAGCATCTGATCTGCAAACTTCGGATCAATGTCTTTAAACACAGAAGCACCCAAAGCAAACGACGAACTGAATTTAGCTGCCGTTGACGAAACGCCTGTCGAGCGATTTTTATATTTACCCAATCCCTGCGATTTCCCGGTCACAAAATAAACCGGTCGGTACACTCCCAATCCGTAACCACCCAACGTATCCAAGGTAGGAATCCGAAATCCGGCGTGATCACGATCATCGGCAATCTGGTTGTACATCTCGTTTTTCGCCGGATTCATTTTCAGGAGCCATTCCAAACCCCAGCGGGCTTCGTCCAGGATATCCGGGATTCCGTTGGCTCCCGGCTTGCCATTGGCGGCAAACTTATCGCCATAAACCGATGGGTTCTGCTGATAGGCAAACAGTAACTGATAAATGGCATTTGCAGAAGTTGTAGTGTATTGTAAATAATCAGAAGCATCGTGCCACCCCCCAATCACATCGATGTGCTGTCCGGTCTTGGTGGGATGATCGACAATAATTCCATCATGCGTGTGACACGAATCATTCAGGTACGGATTGAACCCGCAACGCTGTTGACGCATATAATTAAGAATGAAATCGGCAGTACCATTATAAACATCAGGCGAGATACGAAACGACGGAGATACCGAGTTACCAGCCTTCAGGATAAAACCACCGGTTTGATGAAAAGTTGTAAAGTTAAGTCGGTAGGCTTTCTGTTTGCCCCAAATGCTGGCATCAGCAAGTTCCGGGGTGCCTTCAAAAACCAATTTTCCTGAAAGTGATTCGAACAACTGAAACTTAGTAAGTTCCTCATCCTGATCGGAAAGGAAAACTGCCACCTTAACCGATTGAGGTAAATAACCCATTTGATTGATACGAACTACCGTTGAAGCACTAATTTTCAACGAAATAAGAAAAATCATACTGATTAAGAAAAGAGTTCTCATAGCTTCCGTGGTCTTTAAGTATTGGAATCAGTATTTCGGAAAAACAACTTACATTTCATAAAGATACAAATCAATTGAACATAGACTGTTCTGTAAGAAATTATTTAGGCTCTAGTTTCACGCGAAATAATGGATCAAAATTAGTGGAATTAATGAATCTTGCAAATATTGGTAATACATGTTATATGATACATTTCATTTTTCGTCAAAATCCTTATCTTTGACACCGCAAACAAATGATCACCAATTTCGAATAATAAATGAGACTTATTGCCGACAGTGGATCAACCAAAACCGCCTGGAAACAGATTGATGGTTCAGGCCACGTTAAAAACATTAAAACATCAGGACTCAACCCCTATTCGCAGCCAGAGGAAAGCATTTTTCAGGAAATTGAAAAGGTACTTTTCCCGGAAACCGGTACCGGAATTCAGGAAATCTATTTTTATGGAGCCGGAATTGTAAATGCAGAAAAGGGCGACATCATCCGCAGAGCGTTAAATCGTATTTATCCTGAAGCCATTGTGGAAACTCACAGCGATGTGTTGGGAGCTGCCCGTGCTTTATTTGGAGATCAGGCCGGGATTGCCTGCATTTTGGGCACAGGCTCGAATGCTTGTTTGTATGATGGTAAGCAAATTGCACATGGGATTTCTCCGCTAGGTTTTATTTTAGGCGATGAAGGCAGCGGCTCAGTTATGGGACGAAAATTGCTTGGCGACTATTTTAAGGAAGTTATGCCTGCCCGGTTACGCGACGAATTTAGTAAGCAGTTCGGTATTACCCGCGAAGAAGCTTTGAACAGGGTTTACCGTACTGAAAAACCCAACCAATTTCTGGCGCAATTTGTACCTTTTTTATCGGAGCACAGCAATTCAGCATATTGTCAGGAGTTTGTGCAGCATAATTTTATGGAATTCTTTGAACGTAACGTAAGTAAATTGCCCGATTATACCCAATATCCAATCGGATTTATTGGTTCGGTAGCTTATTATTTCAGTTCAATCCTGAAAAATACGGCCAGTTATTTTGGCTATGACGAAACAACGATCATTAAAGAGCCCATTGACGGGTTGGAAAAATATTACAGCATAAAGTAAAAGTAAAAATGACCACCACAATTACAACAACAAGTACCACCGAAGCCGATTCGCTGTATAACGATTTGGAAAAAAAATCGATAAAAGAACTTTTGTTAAGTATTCACGAAGAAGACAAAAAAGTTTTACCAGCCGTGCACGATGCAATTCCACAGATTGAAAAACTGGTGGAAGAAGTGTATCAACGCATGAAAAAGGGCGGACGATTATTCTATTTGGGTGCAGGCACCAGTGGGCGCTTGGGCATTTTGGATGCTTCGGAAATTCCACCCACATTCGGAGTTGGTCACGATTTGGTTATTGGTTTGATTGCCGGTGGCGACCGTGCCATTCGTAAAGCAGTTGAAATGGCCGAAGACGACGAAGAGCAGGCCTGGAAAGATCTGGAGAAATACGAGCTCAACAAACTGGATTCGATTGTTGGCATTGCGGCTTCGGGGCGGACTCCCTATGTGATTGGGGCTGTTAAAAGAGCCCGTACAGAAGGCATTCTGACAGGTTGCATCGTAAACAATAAAGATAGTGTTTTGGCACAAAATGTTGACATTCCGATTGAAGCCATTGTTGGCCCTGAGTTTTTGACCGGCAGCACGCGTATGAAATCGGGTACTTCGCAAAAGCTGATCCTGAACATGATCACCACTTCGCTGATGATTAAACTCGGACGTGTAAAAGGGAATAAAATGGTGAATATGCAATTGACCAATCAAAAATTGATTAATCGCGGCACCCGGATGATTATGACCGAACTGGGTTACGACGAAGTAAAAGCCAAACGGTTGTTACTGCTGCATGGCTCGGTAAATGCAGTTTTAATGGCCGACAAAGAAGGAAAAAAGTAATAATTACAAAAATATTATCGATAGCGCTGTTTGAATTCTAAATATTCTGCAAGAAAACCGACAGGTTGATTTCCCTGTCGATACCCAATTTCTGGCGTAAACGTAAGCGTGCTTTTTTAAGGGCATCGTCTGATTGAAACGTAATGTGAGCAATGTCTTTATTGCTCATGTTCAGCTTGAGGAAAGCACACATTTTTCGCTCATTTGCCGTAAGGGTTGGAAATTGTGCATTCAGTTTCTCGTAAAACGAACTGTGCACCTTTTCAAATAAAATCTCAAATTCGTCCCAGTTCGAATTGTATGAAATTCGTTTGTTGTCGGCAATCAGGGTCTTTATTTTTTGTTTGCCTTCAGAAGTAGTATTTTTTTCTATTTCCATCAACCGATCGATGGTTTGTGCATCGCGCTCCGAATTTTGAATCAGTTTTAAAGTGGCTGCAGTCATCGATCGCTGATTTGTTTCAAGCTCCCGGTTTATGCGTTCAATTTCATTGGTCAGCAATTGTGCTTTTATGGCTTCGCTTTCCTGAAGTGCGATTTCTACATTTTTACGCTCGGTAATATCCCGAATATTGGCCACAACCGCTTTAATTGCAGGATGATCAAGGAAATTCTGGGAAACTACTTCAAACCATACATAACCCTTATCCTTGTGTTTGTGCCTGTACTGAATACTGTCTGAAGTATCTTTCATGGTCAAAACACGTTCCCAGTGCTGCCGAACAACGTCTAAATCTTCGGGATAAATCACCTCCTCAACGTTCCCCAATAACTCATCGACGCGATATCCGGTAAGAATTTCAGCGGCATCGCTAATGAAGAATTGTTCACCCTTTTCATTGACTAAAACCAAAATGTCATTTGAATTTTTGATCAACAGTCTTAACCTCTCCTCACTCTCTTCAACCAGTTTTTTAGTAATCGAAAGTAAATCATTCGATCTCCGTAATTCTTCATTTACAACCAAATATTCACCGTTTAATTCTTCTATTTCGCGATTCTGTTGGGTAAGAATAAGGTTAATGTTATGCTTATTCCGCGACGATAGAAATACATGAACTGCAAAAAATGAAATCAAAACAAAACCTCCCAGAAGCGAAAACAAAATCGTTTTATGAACGGCATCCTTTTTCTGCTGCACCAGTTCAATGACTTGTTTCTCTTTTTCAAATTTATAGGTAAGCTCAAGCTCGGCTATCCTTTTTACATTCTTCTCATTGTAAACACTATCGTTTGCTTCAGTAAACTGTTTATGATAGAGATAGGCATTTTTATAATCGTTTGTAGCCGCATAAATCTCTGAAAGCTGTTCATAAATATCCTTCCGGTTATCCAGTAACTTGAGTTCATTGGCAAGCAACAGGCTTTTTTGAGTGTACTCTAAAGCTTTTGCATACTTCTTCTGAAGAAGATAAATGCTTCCGATCTTTATACTTGTTTCACAAATTGTTCGTTTTCGGCTTAGTTCCTCCGATATTTTTAGCGCTCGCGAGTAGTTTTCAAGGGCTTCTTTGTACTCACCACGGGCACGATAAAAATCACCGATTTTACTTGATACGCGCAATATTGGTGTTTGGTAGGACAGTTTCTCTGCAATCGAAAAAGCTTTTTGAAAATACTCAAGTGCTTCCGGCTTATTGGTTTGCAGGTAAACATTGCCTATTTCTTCATAACAATTCGAAATTAGTCGTTTGTCGTTTAATTTCTCTGCGATTTCCAATGCCCGGTGTAAATATTCCAACGCATTCTCATATTCGCCTTGCAAAGTGTAAATACTCGCTATATTTATGAATGACAATGAGATACCTGATTTGTCATTTACTTCTTCTTTAATTTTTAAAGCTTTATGGTAAGATTCAAGTGCCTGAGGATAATTTCCCTGATATTTGTTGATTTCCCCAATATTGATAAAAATCCCGGAACGCATCTTTTTATTGTCTTTCTGCTCCAATAGCTGTAATATCTTCTGATATCCGTCCAACGCTTTCTTGTAATCGCCCTTTCCTGTATAAATCACCGATAAATTTGCCAGACATCTTGTTATCAAAGATTGATCCTTTAATTCCGAAGCAATTTTCAAGGCCCTTTGGTAGCAATTGCTTGCCTCAGAAATATTACCGATAGCCCCATAACTGAGCCCACAAGCGATCGAACTTACAGCAATTCCATTTTTATAATTTATATCTTCTGCAATCTTCAATGCTTTCAGAAAATAATCCAGGGCTAGTTTATCCGACTTGTTGTATGAAAGCGATAATCCAGTCACATAGTAACTTTGCGCCAATCCTTTTCGGAAGCTTAATTTGTTCGATAATTCAGCCGCCTCAGTTGCATATTGCGATGCTTTAATCGAATCATTCTTATAAATGGCAATGGCCATTTCATTGAGAAGGTTTACTCTTGCGGTATCTTCCAGATTATGAGCTTTCAGCAGATTGATAAGACTATCTGGTCGGGCGATTTGTGCCTTAACGGCATTGGTAGTAAAAAATACAGAAAAAATCAGTAGCAAGCTTAATACATTACTCATCAACTAATTACATAAATTAAATGATTCAATATCAAATCGCCTAAAATTATACTAATTAACCGATGAGCATTAGCTTTTTTCAAATATATTTATTTCAAAATAACGTAAATTTCGTTCTACGAATATCCTGAAAGCCGCACAGTCCTGACAAAACCGGATTATGGCAAAGTCGGAGTCAACTATTAACTGCTACTTCAGGATTCTGTACATGCAGTTTTGGTGACAAAAAAAGAGAACTAAAAATCAATCCATTCGTTAGAAAAATTCGCCAAAGTGCCAGAGGATTCCAGACGGATCGTGAAGAAAACACTCTCGCCCCCAATCCAGTTCCCGAATAGGGGTTAGTTTTACATGATCGTATTTGGTGGTCAGTTTTAAATCCAAAAGTTCGTTCCAATAGCGGTTAACATCGTCAACTTCCAGAAAAATCATGGAATTATCGACCCAATTCTGAACGTAGGCATCTTGTAAATAAAAACCTAATCCAACTGTTTTGAAGTACGACATATTCGTTGTCAGAATAATCTCTTCAAAACCCAGATCACGGTAAAAACTTCGTGACACTTCAAAGTTTTTAGCCCCAATGAATGGTCGGATTGATACAGCGTTGTGTTTCATTCTTTTCGTCTTTCTCCGGATTATTAATTTACTGTCAGCGCAGCACCAAGACCCAGCTTGCAAGACAGCTTCCTGTTACTAGTGTTTTTCATTTATTTAACCCAATTGCCATTTTATAGGCCAATGCTGTTTCGCTAACTGGCGACAACCCATCCAGTAAAATATTGTAAGTACCTTTCTCTGAAAGTTCGTCAGCAACTTTTTTAATTAAAGCTAAGGTCGCTTTCATCAAACCTGAACCCAGACTTAAACGGGCAACACCCAAATCCTGCAATTCCCGGACAGATAGAGGTGATCCTCCTCCAATTGTAGGGTTTGAAAGAATATTAATCGGGGCATTAATTTCCTTAACCAATGTCGAAATCGTTTCTTTTTCCCACACCGGTTGAACGAATATGCAGTCGGCACCAGCTTCCCGGTATTTATTGCCACGTTTGATCGATTCAGCTAATTTTTCGCGTGTCGAACCTGACGAAGTATAAAACGAATCAGTCCTTGCATTAATGACTAAATGAAAGCCCAATGAATCAGCCAGTGCACGAATAGCTGATATCCGTTCACAAAATTCATTTTCGTCAATTAATTCCGCACTTAATTCAATGCTGTCTTCAATGTTTATTCCAACAATTCCGGTAGCAATGATCTTTGTAACCGATTCAATTATTTCATTTACATTGTTTCCATATCCGGCTTCAATATCTACTGTTACCGGAACCTGCACTGCATTTACGATGCCCGTTATCACCTGAATCATTTCCGATAATTGAATGACTTCGCAGTCAGGATAACCTAAAGAGGCAGCAATTCCCATACTTGTTGTTGCGATTGCTTTGTAGCCACAAGCTTCTATTAATTTGGAACTTCCGGGGTCCCACGAGTTTAACAGAACCAAAATTTCTTTGTCCTGATGATATTTCAGGAACAATTCAGCTTTGTCTTTTTGAATACCTGAAACCATAACCCTGTTTTTTTAAGTTGTTTTATAATTACATACAACTTCTGAACGACCAAAAAAGTTGCGAAAATACACTGTGGTGGAATTTAACCGATGAACTTTCGGGGAATACTAATTCAGAAAATTTTCCCTCGAAACGCGAAAAAAGTAAGTTTAAGCCCCAACATTGGGGAAAGAAGCTACCGAAAATCAATTTTATCCCAAACAAAATAACCTTGATAAGTCCAAAGGTACTGCATGCGGATGTAGTTAAACCGGGACTTCACGCTGGGTGCTGCCTACCGCTAAAAGTCCTATATATTATGGGGCGGTTTTCAGTCAATATAGGTTTCTTTCAAAACTGATTTTAATTTATTTATCTCAGACTTCGTCAATCGGCCAAGGTCTTTGATTATTCTCTGTTTGTCAATAGTTCGAATTTGGTCCAAAACAATCCATCCGATTTTATTATCATGTCTAACTTCAATTCTGGTTGGATAATTTTTAGAACTTGTTGTCATCGGAGCAATTACAACCGTATTTAAAAATTTATTCATCTCGTTAGGTGAAATCACAACACACGGTCTGGTTTTTTTTATCTCACTCCCAAGTGTCGGGTCGAGATTAACCAGAATGATTTGATATTGATTTATTTCCATTCTTCAAGGTTTTCGTCGTCAAAAACATCGTTAATCAACAATCTGTCATCGCCATTCTCAGCCATTCTTTTAAAAGCTTTTTCCCAACCTTTTCGCGGTCTTGATAGTGGTTTTATAACGATTTGTCCTTTTTCGAGGATTACCTCAACTGTGTCTTGGATATTGTACTTATCCAGCAATGTCTTGCTAAGTCGGATTCCCTTTGAATTACCGATTTTTATTACAGAAACTTCCATTGTGTCAATTTTTAGATTGTAATTACAAAGTTACTACTTTTCGCGAAAATTCAAACTTGCCACAACGCAGGAAAGCCATGCAGAGACAGATTGCGGGTTCCAAGTACTCGGGATCAAGCCGAAAGGCAGCCCGGGCGGAAAGATGCCCACCGAAAACCACCGCTGCCGAACGGGTAGCTGAAGTTAGCGGTAGATTTTATTCTTCAAAATATTCCCATGGTTCAAATTCGATTTCACTTGTTCCATTAAATTTTGTTTCAAAGAATTTTATTTTATCCGCCTTGTTGTTTAATATTTTAAAAATCCTATTTCGTATTGTTTCAGGAGTATGTACCCCGAAATATATTGCAGAAACAGATTCGATTGGGTAATGTCTAATTCTTGCTTCAGGTTCTTTCTGCTTATCAAAGTTTATTTCAATTGCTCTCCATTCATTTTCATATTTCCAGTGTTTAGTTTTAGTTGAAAACACTAATTCCAATTCATGAGCGTATTTATGTGTCCAGCTTTTAGATAAACCAATCAAATCGCAATCATATTCATTTTCAAATACTGCAGCAAAATCAAAAAAGTTAATAAAGGGTTGTTCATCTTGATAAACAACTTTCCTGATATTGTCCCAAAATATAAATGATTTAGCTTCCCATTCAGACATTCTGCTTTTGTATTTGTCTAAATCATGTTTTCTGTCTCGTGAATATTCATTTCTTGCCCTTTCATATGGGAACATATTATCATTTTCCATTGTAAACTCGATGCAGATTCCTGTATGTTTACTGGAATAGTGTGACCACATTAAAAAATCATCATTGGTTTCAGAGAAACAAGTTACATAACTGCTTTTCAAAAACTTCTCAGTTAATCTATGAATTTCCTCTTTAAATTTTTCGGAATTGAAAAGAATGTCCGTTTTTGTTGATTCTATTGAATTTTCAATTATTTCTACAATATTCGAGGTCCATAGAA
The DNA here is from genome assembly GCA_028683385.1 of Prolixibacteraceae bacterium. Classification (GTDB taxonomy): domain Bacteria; phylum Bacteroidota; class Bacteroidia; order Bacteroidales; family Prolixibacteraceae; genus Aquipluma. The sequence goes on from JAQUIJ010000019.1 coordinate 71,117, forward strand.
GCTTTTTTTTCTGTATTTCATTTTTTACTTTCTCAAAAATCTCATCTCTTAAAATTTCAATGGCTTTTCTATCTTTTATAAATTTTAATAGTTTAGACAAACTTTGCTTTTCTGAATCTGTTTCTCTCAACTCAAATTGTACACTAAAAATAAATCTAATTAGATGCTCAATTGCATTTATATTACTTGTCGTAAATTCAATTCGAGCACTTAAATCTAACGGGTCATTTAGTTCAAGATATGAAGCAAAATACAACTCTTGATAATAAAGCTCCTTGAATAGAAACTCAGAAAGAGGACGATATTTGTATAATTTATTCAATGTTGTTTGTTCGTTTTTTTAAATTTACCGCCAACTTGTAAATCTCACCAAAGATATAGTTCTTCCGTCAAAAATTATGAAAATAAGACCAAATCTTATAAACACTTTACAAACTGATTTACAACAAAAAAGCCTCAGTTTCCTGAAGCTTTTCGTATCTGTCGATTTACCGATTAATTCGTATTCACTACCTTTTGTGTGAGCGCTTCGCGAATCATGCGCCGGAGTTCGAGTTGCCGGTTTTTCACTTCTCCCCTCGCCGCCGGGCGATACAATTCGGCATAACGGCATTTGGCCAGCCGGTATTTCAGGTTATCGAGCGTGCCACTGATGTCAATTCCAAATTTCAGGGGCAACGGACTATCAACCACCGAAATGTGGTAATCAAAAGTCATGTCCATGTTATGCCTTCCGGCCACAACGCCTTTGTACTTGTCCATCACAATCAGGAACGGATAAACATCAATTTCCTGCTTAAATACCGTAAACTCGGCAGCCAAACTATCCACCTTATTGAATGTTTTTTTGCTGAATTTTAATGTTTTGGCAATTTCGCTAAACGTTTCTCCATCCATCAAAACCAAATTCTGCCCTCTTACCGACGCTGCTCCACGAATGGTCGATTTCTTCGGATTATACAGCGAATCGAGGTACGTTTCGGCCGCCATGTGAAACTCGCCTTTGCCGCTAAACGAGCGCAGCATGGGCATAATCGAATCCACATCCGGAATAATTTTCAACAGTTCGCTAATCTCCACATTCATCATGTGAAAATCCATTCCCACAAAAAGATGGTTCTTTCGCGGAGTGCGGTACATGGCCGTTAACTGCATTTTGGCGGCAGGTGTCACAAAAACCAGATCGTCCAAAACCAGTAAGCCGTCTTTCACGCGAACTTGCCCTTTGATGCCTTTGGCCTCACCCGAGCCATAATCGGCAGCGGTAATGTCAACATTCAACTGCAAATCCATTCCTTTCGGAACCATGTAAGGACCAGTAGAAGCATCAGCAGATGGTGCCGGTTTGACCGAATCGGGTTTTGTTTCGCCCAGACCACTCGTGAGTTGCATCAGTTCTACCAAATCGGTTTTGCTGCTCACAAAATTAAAATTACCCCGAAGCAGCGAGTCTTTCCTGAAATAAGAGATTACATTTTTTAGCTTTCCGGAAAGGCTGAAATCGGATCGGTCAATTTTCAGTTTGCTCTCTTTGATGTTGAACATTTCAGGCGTAAAATCCATTTGAATGGAAGGAATTTCGAGCGGATATTTGAGCGACGACATGGAAATTTCGCCTTGATCGACTTTCACAAATCCATTGGCCTGCCATTGCTGGAAAACATCCTTTTGACTTTGGTCGTTCGCCAGGTCGGCATTCAGAACCATTTTATTCATCCGGGCCGAGTCCTTGCCCATAGCCATTCTCAGGTTTTCTCCTGAATATTGGATCTTCATTTTCGGCTGAACCGGATCGCTCAACCAATAGGCTTTCAGCTTCGTATTGTTCATTTGGCCTTTGCCAGCGCCCGCCGAAGCAATTAAACGTCCACTGTTGAAAGTCACATTCACTTCAGGTTCTGTGATTTTACCCTTTCGCGGCATCATATCCAACTGCCCGACAGGTTTTTGAACGGCAAACTGAATGGTATCCATGTGTGCTGAAAGTGAATCGAGCTTAAACGTGCAAGCCACCTCCGGAATCCGCGTGCTGTCCCTGAAATCGGACGATTCGAAAGAAATCTGTCCGTTTTCAAACGAGGCATTGGCGCCTTTCAGCGTACTTACCACGAGGTTTTTGGTATTTACCTTTGCGGCTACAAACTTCGTATTTTTTGAAGATGCAGTCGGGTTGGGCAATGCAAAATCGACTTTCGAATCGTCGGTTTGCACCGATATCGTATCGTAAACCACGTTGAAATCTGAAAGCCTGACAGAGCCTGAAAAATTCATTTTGTCCAGTTGCATTTTTTCCATCTGCGACATCGAAAAAAATGATTTTACCTGCCCTGATGCACGACCAGCCAGCTTGGTTTTCAGATTGGTAGGTATCATCAGCGCCAGTTCCGACAACTCCAGATCGCCTTCGGAAGTCAAATCGCAATGAATATCGGTCAGAAAGTGGGTGATTTTTCCACTCGTTTGAATCGACGATTTGGGCGTTTTGGCGCTGAACTTGTCAATTTGCACATACGAAATGTCGTCGTTGGTCATGTCCGAATAAAACTGAAGTTCGCCATTCACCTGACTCAACGGAACCGGGAACCCATCGTATTTCAGCGTTCCATCCTTAAGGACAATGTGTATGTCCATCAGCGGCATCACCGAATCGGAATAAGCGCCCTTAATTTTGCCTTCCGAAGAAACCAATCCATCGGCTTCAACGCCTTTCAGGTACGATTGATAGCCGGACGGAACAAAGGCAAGCAATTCGGGCACCGGCAACAATTTACCCTGATAATTCAAATCGAAAAGAATCTGATTGTGAGCCGAATCATTCTCAATCGAACCGCTAAATGCCAGGTTCATGTTGTTTACAGTCGCCTCCGAATTCCCGAAATCAATCTTCATTTTCGGAAGATTAAACCGGGCATTGGTGTTCGCCTTTACCGACGCACTCCGAAGGTATTTCTCTCCATCGTAAGTCAATGACACGATTCCTTTGCCCACATTGATTTGCGTGTTGATTGTATCGGAAATCAGCTTTCCCGAAAGTTGGGCAGTCAGGTCGCGAATGTCCGTCTGAAGCTTCATCGATTGATCGATGTACGAAACATTGACGCTTTTTAATTGTACGTTTTCCAGATTAATGAAGCGAAAAGATGACTCTGAATCCGCAGGAGTGGCAACCGTGTCAGCCTTCACAATGTCAAAATTAGTGCGCCCTAAACTATCAACAAAAGCATTGATGGCACCATTTTGTAGCTGAAGTTCGGTAAACACCAACTCATTGCGTTTCCACCAGGCAGCCAGATCGACGATACCTACAAATTGATCAGCCCGAACCAGTGTATCGGATTGAACTTCAGGAACGGGATTGAGCAGGGCAAAACGGTTCACTTTGATTCCAAACCGGGGGAAGGTGCTGAAAAAAGTTAACTCCACCTCTCCAATTTGCGATTCGCAGTTGATGTATTTGGCCATCTGTGTGCGAACAACGGGCGTTATTTTGGCGGGCGTAAACACCAGCCAAACCGCAATACCGCTGACCAATATGACCAGAAATATGACCGATACGAACGTGATGGCGATCGTTTTAAACACTTTTTGCATCGCATCTGATTTTATTTTCATGTTCACCCCTAAATCCCCTAAAGGGGACTTGGGTATATGACAAGTGTTTACGATTGATTACAGCGAAAGCCCCTTCAGGGGTTTGGTGTATTACAGTTAGCATGCTTTACATTTTTGTAAACGAAAAGGTTTTATCAAAGGCATCTTTATATTTCAGCGTGGTAGCAGTAAGTTCGGTTACTGTATAAACTTTGGGTATGTTTCCACCCATCTCCATGATGTGGATATGGGTCAATTCCGATTTTACCAAAGTCCAGGTAAACGGCTGAGCTTCTTCTTCTTTTACATTATCCTTGGTATCCCAGGTAGAACCTGTGTAATCGCTCAAATACTTATAGTAAACGGTCCCGGATACCCATTTCCCAATCAAAAATGATTCCTGAAAAAACGCTTCATCTTGCTGGCAGGAATTAAAAAGAACAGAAAATGAGAAACAAACCATCAGACAAACAAATAACTTCTTCATAAACAACAGATTAAAAACATTTTTAAAATTAGTATTCTCAGCTTTGAGAATCCATACAAATATATGAACTTAAGTTTTCACTTTAGCATAAAATTAAAAATGAAGGTGGGTTACATGTAGGTAAAACGTAGGTGTTTCGCACTTATTGGCATCCAGAAACGATATTCGCCGTTAAATCTGCATGAATGAGTTTAAAATACATTTAAGCTTTGCCTTTTGCAAAAACAATACAAGCACTTAATTTGTCTTACTAGTCGGAATCAAAATAGTTTACGCATATGGAAAAACAAAAATACATGAATCCTTACCTGGCAGGCGTGTTGCTCGGGTTGGTTCTTTTGTCGGCCATGTTTTTTTCGGGACGCGGTCTTGGTGCCAGCGGTGGCATTAAATACGCCGTAGTGGCAATTGTAGGCGCTGTCGATCATCAACATGCCGTGGAAACGCCTTATTACAGCAAGTATTTCGAGAATGGAGAAAGTCCGTTGAAAAACTGGCTGGCGCTCGAAGTTTTCGGTATGGTGCTGGGTGGTTTCATCTCTGGAGCCCTCTCCCACCGATTAAAATTTAAGGTCGAAAAATCACCCAAAATATCGAATAACAAACGGTTGCTTTTTGCATTTCTGGGAGGTGTGTTCTTTGTTTATGGAGCTCAATTGGCGCGTGGGTGTACCAGCGGCGCAGCACTTTCGGGCATGGCCGTGTTTTCGGTTGCCGGTTTCGTAACCATGATCGCCATTTTCGGTTCGGCCTATCTCTTTGCCTGGTTTTTCAAAAGTCTTTGGATTTAAAAGAATTGTGCCACAAAGGCACGAAGACGCAAAGGAACACCAAATCATTTTATTAGTATTCTTTATAATTCTTAGTGCCTTCGTGGCAAAAAAATAAAATATGGGACCACTTTCAATAATATCCGGATTTCCGGAATGGCTTAATCTTCTGATCGCGTTTTTGATTGGGATCGGTTTTGGATTCGCACTTGAACAAGCAGGTTTTTCATCAAGCCGCAAGCTGGCCGGAATGTTTTACGGCTACGACACCACTGTGCTGAAAGTATTTTTCACGGCAGCAATTGTTGCGTTGGTTGGTTCGCAGTTGCTCAGTTTCTTTGGCCTTTTAAACCTGAAACTGGTTTATGTGAATCCGTATTACATCAACTCAGCAATTATTGGCGGAGTGATCATGGGAGCCGGATTCATCATGGGCGGATATTGCCCCGGAACCGGAATCAGCGCACTTTCGATCGGGAAAATTGACGCGATGATTTTCCTCGTTGGCGGAATGGTTGGAGCTTTTTTGTTTGCCGAAACTTATCCATTCATCGAAACTTTATTCCTGGATAATTTCAAAGGCGCCATGCGAATCGACGAATGGATGGGCGTTTCGCCCGGAGTTTTTACGCTGATTTTAATTGTAGCAGCCGTTGCCTTATTCTGGGTTGCTGAGCTTGCCGAGAAAAAATTTGGCCGGTCGGATATTACGAATGATTTATAAACAAGAAAAGATGGATGCACGAATCAAATATTCAGTATTGCTGGTCGGAGTGGGAATTATCCTGGCCTTTCTGCCCTTCGACGCGGCTCAAACGTTTCAACTGAAGTCGAACGAATTACTTGCCCGGTCGGCTTCCGACAGCATGTACATTTCGGTTGATCAGGTGGCCCGTGCGGTAAACAGCGAAGACAGCACGGTTCAAATTATTGATGTCCGGAGTGCTGCCCAATTCAGAGCATGCAACATCCCCAGTTCCATCAACATTCCGTTTGACGATCTTCAGAATCCGATGTGGGAAGCGACTTTAAATCAGAAAAAGGTAAAAAACATTCTTTACGGAAACGGCGACCAAACGGCCAGCTACGCCTGGACAATTGTGACCGGACTGGGTTATCCGAACAATTATGTGATGAAAGGCGGCCTCAACGAATGGTTTCGGACGGTGATGCTCAGTCAATATTCAGGAGAAAAAATTACGCCTGCCGAAAATGCCCGCTTCGAAAACAGGCTGAATGCCCGCAAAGCATTCACGCAAATAAACAGCTTGCCCGACAGCCTGAAAACAAAGTTTTTCAATGCCAAAAGGCTTAATCAATCGAAACTCGACGGAGGCTGCAACTAAATTCCAAAATCAGAAATTATGCAACAACTCAAAAAATTAAAGTTTGTCATCCTGATCATCGTTGTGATTTTGGTTTTAGTTATCATTCGGAATTCAGATCAAAACTTGTTTAAACAGGATATAAAAAGTGCCATTGAAGCGACACAGAATAACAGCAACTTGCTTTCACCCGATCAACTTCATCAGTTGAAAGGATCGTGGATGGTGGTTAACATCGGAACCAGCGACTTGCCCGATTCCATTCATGTTGAGCATTCGATAAAAATTCCTTTTGAAAACCTGTTGGATCAAACGAACCGGAAAATACTGGAAGAAGTTGATGGCAAGCTGATTCTTTATTCGGGTGATGTGGAAACAGCTTCGAAAGCCTGGGTTATCCTCAATCAGATGGGTTTTAAAAATGTATTTATTCTGAATTCCGGAGGAAATCCGGAGGAGCTAAAATACAAATTCCAGCCCGACACAACTGCCCGGCTGGAACAAGATTCGATCTAATGAAGTACCTGATTATTGTCGTATTTTTTCACCCCAAACCCCTGAAGGGGCTTTTGCTGCTAGCATTGTAAAAGCTTGCTAATGAAACAAGTCCCCTTTAGGGGATTTAGGGGTTGTTTAATATCTGACATACATTTTATTGTTCTTTTTACTCTGGTACTTTGTCTCTTCAATCTTAATTCTTCACATACGGAAAATCGCCAACTTCAGCTTCGGTAAAAGGAAGCCACGAGAGCGAACTTTTATCTTTCAGCATTTTGTTGTGCATGAAAGCATTGTTACCATACATCAATGTTTTTGCTTTGTAGCCAAACAAACGCAGATAAGCAGTTACAAATCCGGAGTTGTGACCGGTTCCGCAATAAACTACAACATCTTTGTCGGTTGGTATCGATTCCATTTCAGGAACAATTCCCAATGTTCCACTGGTTTTGTAGCGCACAGCTCCCGGAATGTGTCCTGAATCGTATTTATCTTTCCGTTCAAAATTAACGGTATAGTAGTTTTGAGGTTGCTCAAAAACCTGGTCAGCAGTAATAAAAGCATCAGAATACCCTTCAGCAAACAAACTGTTGAAGCGTGCTGCCATAATTTCCTCACCAGTTGACTTTCCTGAATTCAGTTGCGGAAAATCAGTCAATGCAGGTCTGCCATTTTCAGTCATTTCCAACTTACTTTCATACTTGTCAGAAACAGCCTTCAGCCATGAATCTTCAGCGAAATCTTTGTTCCAGCCACTCATTCCCCAACGCAAAGCATACACGTTTCCGTAACCCATTAAACGCAACAGCGAGGTCGTATAACTGGCTATTTGCCCTGCATAACAAACCATCACAATTTTATCGTATTCGAAAGGCTTGATAACGTTTGTGAAATAGTCAGGAATTTTTGTGAAATCAACATTCACCGCTCCTTTGATGTGCCCTTTCGCAAATGCATCAGGACTCCTCAGATCGATAATTTTAATCTTTCCGCCCAGTTCGGCATTCACTGCCGAAGCTTTAATTAAGGATGGAAAATTTCGTCCGTTCACATAATCTCCTGATTCTTCCAGGTATTTCAGTAACTTCTGCGATTCATCGTTTACCGCAACAGGTGCCGATTTGACCTCTGTTGAAGCCGCAGCTTCCTGCGTTTTGGGCTTATTCCCACCTCCGGAACAAGCTGCCAGAAGGAACAGCAAAACAACAGCAGTGATTTGATTGATCGTTCTCATAGTACTAAAAATTAGCTTTTCTCTGCAACCGGAACTTCATCTTTATCGAATTTCAGGGTTTCAGTTCGGTGACCCTGCTCATCGTATTTGTAAACAGTAATGGCAACACCATCGCCCGGATTATTTACAACATTTTTGTCTTTATCCATCGAAATCCGCTTAACCAAAGCGCCATGTTCATCGTACTCCATTTTGGTTACCGGCACATTTTTGCCTCCCAGGTATTCATTATCCTGATCAAATTGAGCCGATTCCAAAACATAACCGTTCTGATCAACTACGCTTGTACGTTTTGCCCAGCCCCAGTATAGGTTTGACAATTGTCCAACTGTGTTATGTACCGAAAAAGTAAGTACATCGCCTTTTTCATTGTTCTCCAATTGAAAATAAGAAACACCAATATCGCCACAGTTTTCGGCAGTACAATTAGTCAGCGTATCAGCCTGATAATTGGCCATGCGTGTCACAAAACCGTTTGCATCGTATGTAAAACGAAGTTCATGAAATGGACAAAACTCGTTCATGACAACATCTTCCCCGGCTAGATTGTATCGAATTTCCTGAATCAGTCCATCCGGCATTTTAGTCCACTTGTAATTATGAATTTTATTCCGGTTTTCAATCGGCGCACCATTTTCATCTAAAAAGCGCATAGCCACCCGCATTCCCGATTCGTTGAGCGTGAATTCAGCAACCGATGCACCACCATTTTTAATAGCTTCATTTTTCTCGTTGAAAAAACGTTTAATCTGCTTGTCACCTTCATAGGTAAAAGTCACTTTTGCGGCACCAATCGACGAATAATCAAGCAAAACATTGTTGCGGTTGTATTCAACCGAAGCCAATTGCCCCTTTTCATTAAAGGTGAATTTGTAATTATTGATGGTTTTGGCTTCTTCCGGAGTAAGTTCGTACGAACCACGTTCGGTATCCCACGGGGTTTCACTGAATTGGATATTCCGGTAATATTTCACATTACTATCGGCTGTGTTTTTTGCCGATTTTGAATTACATGCACTGAAGCCTAGTGCAATGAGCACGAATAAAAGTAATTTGTTGAATTTCATGTTTAATGTATTTATGATTATTAGTTTGTATTTCAAATTCAATTATACAGTCATTAACACCAGTTTTCCCATAAAGTTTACGATCTGAATATTTCTAAGTGATTGTCTGATTGGTTTATTGAAAATGCGGAAAGCTTATCATTGATTTTTTTTCGAACAAAAAAGCCTCAGTTTCCTGAAGCTTTGATTGTTTATGAATCTCCGTAAACCAGAAAATCGTTTTTCAATTTGATGAAATGGAATTTTATTCAGGACCAGTAATACCTCAATTACTTACTTACTTTTTATACATTTGCAGATCAGGTAAAACGGGAACAAATTTTCCATATGCACGAAATAAATTGGATTGACGATTCTTTCGATATCAGGCTCGCTTCAGAATATCATATTTCCATCCAGATTGGTCTTGATGGATTTTCTTTTTGTATTTTGGATACACGCCGAAATAAATACGTTGTCTTTGCGCACATTCCGTTAATTGTGGGCAAACTCCAATTCCTATCCCGGAAAATTGAAACGATTTTCGATCAGGAAGAAAGACTAAATGCGTCGTTCAAAAGCGTTTCAATCACTTACTCAACCAACAAAGCGACACTGCTTCCGAAAGAATACTCCGGATCGGCCAGTTTTTTCAAAATAGCCTCGATTAACAGCGACATCAGCCGAAGCGAAGACATTAGCACAAACGACATTCCCGGCTTCAATTATCAGTTGATTTACAGTTATCCCAAAGAACTGATGACTTTGCTGCACCGGAAATATATCGATTTCAGTTTTCGGCATAAATCGATTGCTCTTATTGCATCAGCAGTGGACCAACGTGCAGAGAAAAAGAATACTCTTGTGATTAATTTTGAAAAGAAATACATCCGCATGATTGCATTGAAAGACATGCAAATCGAACTTTACAACAGTTTCTATTTCAAAAACGAATCCGATTTTCTTTATTATGCGCTCAACACCTGGCAAAGCCTTCAATTTGACCCGGAACGCGATGAAATACTGATCGGTGGCTATGTGGCCGACGATTCAGCTTACATCCGACAGTTAAAGAAATACATCAGTAATGTCCGGTTTTTGAAACCTTCAGCGGATTTCAACTACGGAAATACCTTCGAGAAAATACAGAAACATCAGTTCGTAAGCTTGTTAAATACTTATCCATGCGTATAGTTGGCGGAAAATACAGAGGCCGGGTTTTTACTCCCGGAAAAACATTCAAAGCCCGGCCAACAACCGATATGGCTAAAGAAAGTCTGTTCAATGTACTTCAGAATTACATCGATTTTGAAGGTACAAAAACACTCGACCTGTTCTCCGGAACCGGCAGTATCAGTTATGAACTGGCCTCGCGTGGAAGCGACAATGTAACTGCCGTAGAAATTAATCCGGCGCACATTCAGTTTATCAAAGAAGTAATTGAAAGACTGGGCGAAAAAAATATCCGGATCGTGAAATCGAATGCCTTTGTATTTGCAAAACGGATTAAAGAGCAATTCGACCTGATTTTTGCCGATCCACCCTACGATCACCCTCAATTTGCCGAGGTTGCCGATCTGATTTTCAATAATAACCTTCTGAAGCCGGGCGGTATTTTTATCCTGGAACATTCAGGGCAATTCGATTATGCCAAACATCCAAATTTCAAGGAATTGCGCCGATACGGAAGCGTACATTTCAGCATTTTTGAAAGTAGCCTCTCCTAAATCCACAGTCAAAGAGGGAACTCAAAACACCCATAGTTGCACCAGTTCTCAAATAAGTTTTTGTCCTTTTGTAACTTTTTGTGCAAACAACAAACTAACAAAATATACAACAACTAAATTACCATGGAAATATTTCAGGCAAACAATATTGTTAAGGAATATGCTGGTCATGTCGCATTGAGTTCGGTCAGCATTTCGGTTAAGGAAGCGTCCATCTTTGGACTGTTGGGGCCCAATGGCGCGGGCAAAACAACCTTGATCCGAATCATCAACCAAATTACAGCTCCCGATAGCGGTGAGTTGTTTTTCGAGGGTAGGCCAATGAAGGCTGAGGATATTTATCAAATCGGCTATTTACCCGAAGAGCGGGGACTGTATAAGAAAATGAAAGTTGGTGAACAGGCGCTCTACCTGGCTCAGTTGAAAGGCATGTCGAAAAAAGATGCGCTAAAGAGCCTGAAGTACTGGTTCGAAAAGTTTGAAATTCAGGCCTGGTGGGGCAAAAAAGTGGAGGAACTTTCGAAAGGAATGGCTCAAAAGGTACAGTTTATCACCACAGTAATTCACAAACCCCGCTTGCTTATTTTCGACGAACCGTTCAGCGGATTCGACCCTATCAACACCAATTTGATGAAGAATGAAATTCTTGAATTGAAAAAGCAGGGAACCACCATCATTTTCTCAACGCACAATATGTCTTCCGTAGAAGAAATTTGCGACCACATTGCATTGATCAACCAGTCGAAAAAGATTCTGGACGGGCAAATTGATGAAGTCAAAGAAAAATTTAAAAGCAATACTTTCGAGATCACTTACAAGGGAGAAACTCCAGATTTTCAACATCGGCTAGGTGCCCAATTCAATGTTCTTGAGCAAGACGACAGCAAGTTCCTGAAACAAATGAAAGTTCAGTTCCTGAACGGCAATTCCAACAATGAGTTGTTAAAAATACTCATGAATCAGTTTGAAATTGTGTCGTTCAAAGAAATTATTCCAAGCATGAACGATGTGTTTATCCATGTTGTAGAAAAAAATAACCGCGAAATAAAGTTGTAGCCATGAATAAATCATTCTTAATTCTTAGACGCGAATACCTGACAAGGGTAAAGAAAAAGTCGTTCATTATCATGACTCTTTTAATGCCGCTGATGATGGCTGCCTTGATGATTTTGCCTACCTATCTGGCCATGATGGACGACAAAGAAGAACGCACTATCGCCGTTTACGATCCGACCGCTCTCGTTTTGAACAGGATTGAAGGCAATGAATTTACAAAGTTTCATTATATACCTGAACAGGAATATAAAGAGCTTAGTAAGAATTTTAAATCGGGGAAATACTATGCTGTTTTGAACATCCCAACCAATATCCTGAATACCAACCGTGCCGAGATGATTTCAGACAAACAGGTCACCATGGATGTTAAGCACTTTGTTTCAAACAGAATCGAAAAGATTATAGAAACAGAAAAGAAAAAGCAGATTATAGATGAAATCGGAGTGCCTGATCTGGAAAAAAAACTGGCAGCTACCAAAACAAACATCACGGTTGAAACCATCAAAATTGGTGAAGAAGGCAAAGCAGTGAAAAGCTCAAGCGAAATTGCAATGATTATTGGGTTAGTTGCCGGATTCATCATTTATATGTTCGTTTTTATCTACGGAACTATGGTTATGCGCGGAGTGATGGAAGAAAAAACCAACCGTATCGTAGAAGTCATCATTTCATCGGTTAAGCCTTTTCAACTGCTCTTTGGAAAAATTGTCGGAATCGGATTGGTTGGGTTAACTCAAATTGCCATCTGGATTATACTTGGAACGGCCATTACAAGCGGGGCCGCGGCATTTAGTGGTCACGCATCAACCAGAGTTGCCACTCAAGCTCAAAATGTAATGTCGGGCCCGCAAATGGAACAACTTGCAGCCAGCTCACCCGAAGCCCAGAACAAGGTTCTTGAAATCATTGGATTAGTTGGCAACTTAAACATTCCATTGATCATCTTCGCCCTGTTCTTCTATTTCATTTGCGGCTTTATTCTGTATGCTTCGCTCATGGGAGCCATTGGTTCTGCTGTCGATAGCGACGAAGATGCTCAGCAAATGATGCTCCCTGTAACCTTACCATTGATTGCTTCCATCATCATGGTTATGTCGGTTGCCAAAAATCCCGAAGGCTCTTTGGCTTTCTGGGCATCTATGATTCCTTTTACATCGCCGGTAACCATGATGGCACGTATTCCATTCGGGATTCCGGTCTGGCAGATCATTCTTTCAATGACCATATTGCTGGCAACCATCCTTGGAACAATCTGGGTCGCCGGGAAAATATACCGGACTGGCATTTTGATGTACGGCAAAAAAGTGAATCTTAAAGAAATTATTAAGTGGTTATTCTATAAAAATTAAAATAAAAGACAAAAATGTATTTTGTTTAAATTTTTTGTTATACTTGCAAACACAAAGATTAAAGAATGAAAGCAAATTTCTCATACATGTATATGTGCTGCTGTTATAAACGGTCAGGAGAAGGTATGTTTTCAATGAACATTTGAAATACATAAAAAAAGAGATAATATCGAAGCCTTCCGAACACCGGGAGGCTTTTTTTGTTTATAACCCTAAATAATGACAATATGAAAGTAAACAACATTTTGGAAACCATCGGGAACAGTCCTTTGGTACGAATCAACAACCTGTATCCTGAAGGATACGAAGTCTATGTAAAAGTAGAAAAAACGAATCCAGGCGGCAGTATTAAAGACCGCATCGCTCTTTCGATGGTCGAGGATGCCGAAGCAAAAGGAATCTTGAGACATGGAAGTGTTCTGATTGAACCAACTTCAGGAAATACCGGAATTGGATTGGCCTTGGTTGCAGCAGTTAAAAAGTACAAACTGATTTTGGTTATGCCTGAATCGATGAGTATTGAACGCCGTAGAATCCTTACTGCATACGGAGCAGAACTGGTTTTAACACCACGTGAATTGGGAATGAAAGGCGCTATTGCCAAAGCAAACGATTTGGCCGCCGAAACGCCCGATGCCTGGATTCCTTCTCAATTCGATAATTCGTCCAACATCGAAGCTCACAAACAAAATACTGCAAAAGAAATCCTGGCTGATTTTCCGGAAGGATTCGACTACCTGATAACCGGAGTTGGAACAGGCGGACACATTACCGGAGTAAGCGAAGTATTAAAACAGAAATTTCCAAACCTGAAAACATTTGCTGTTGAGCCCGCATTGTCGCCTGTAATCAGTGGCGGAAATCCTGGCCCTCACCCAATCCAGGGAATTGGCGCCGGTTTTATTCCGGTAAACCTGCACACACAAGCTATTGATGGAACCATTCAGATTTCGAAAGACGAAGCTTTTGATTATGCCCGTCGTGCTGCGAAAGAAGAAGGTTTGTTCGTTGGAATTTCGTCAGGCGCTTCATTGGCTGCAGTTGCCAAAAAGATTGCAGAACTTCCTGTCGGTTCTAAAATCCTTACTTTCGCCTACGATACCGGCGAACGTTATTTATCGATTGAAGGATTGTTTTAATATTCAATCAAATTATAAAATACAAAAGGCTGGTTTTACCGGCCTTTTTGTTTGTAATGAAAATGCGGAAAATTCAATTTCAATCTTGCGCATTCTTAATATGAAATACTAACTTCGTTAGCATAAAATACTCATTGCTTAAAATGAACAATCGAATTGCCGTCATCGACCTCGGAACCAACACCTGCAACTTACTAATCGCAGAATATCAGGATAAATCCTACGAAATTCTATATCAGGGGAAAGAGGTCGTAAAGCTTGGCAAAAACGGCATCGACAAAAACAGGCTAACTGAAGATGGATTGAACCGGGCTATTTTGGCTATCCTCAAACATCAGGAGCAAATCAGTAAATTCAATGTTTCTGAAGTAGTAATAATCGCCACTTCAGCGATCAGAGAAGCCATTAACAAAGAATGGTTTCAGCAACAAGTTAAGGAGAATACGGGTCTTGAACTGCAAATTATTTCCGGAGAAAAGGAAGCTCAATTGATATTCGATGGAGTGAAACTGGCTTTTGATGAAATTGACGACCATTCACTTATTCTGGATATTGGCGGCGGAAGCAATGAGTTTATCCTGACCCAAAGCAATAAGCCCATCTGGAAACAAAGTTTTCCGTTGGGAATGGCTCGGATCATCGAACAAATACCTCCCTCCAACCCTATCACATCAGAAGAAATCGGGCAAATCAACGACTGGTTTAGCAGTCGGCTGGAGTCGCTTTGGCAACAGTTAAATAATATTCAAATCCCCTTATTGATAGGCTGTTCAGGAGCTTTCGACACATTGGCCGATATCATTGACCAAACCGATCCCGGAACAAAAACAAGGATTAAACAAGAAATTGCAGCAGACGACTTTACGCGGGTATATGAAACTCTGATCCAATCAACAACTGCAGAAAGAACCGAAATGAAAGGAATGGAATCTATACGTATCGAGATGATTGTCCCTTCCGTTTTGTTTATTAAACTGGTCATTGATCGTTTAAAAATCAGAAAAATTTACCAAACCGATTTTGCGCTGCGGGAAGGGGTTTTATACGAACGAATTTTCAGCTAAATTCGGGCAATAATTTTCAGTAAAAAACAGAAGCATGTCAAGAATATTAGTCATTGATGACGAACGCAGCATTCGCAACACTTTAAAAGACATTTTAGAATTCGAAAAATATACGGTTGAACTGGCCGAAGATGGGTTTAAAGCCTTGGAACTACTGCAAACCAAGGACTTTGATGTAATTTTATGTGACATCAAAATGCCGGGAATGGATGGCATTGAAGTATTGCAGAAGGTTGAAGAATTGAAGCCAGACATCCCCGTGGTGATGATTTCGGGACACGGAAATATCGACACTGCGGTTGAATCAATCAAGAAAGGTGCGTTCGACTTTATCGAAAAACCGCTCGATCTGAACCGATTACTCATCACCTTGCGCAATGCAATGGATAAATCGACGCTCATTACCGAGACCAAAGTATTGAGAAAAAAAGTCAACAAACGATTTGATATTGTCGGGAACTCGGCTTCCATCCAAAAGGTTAAAGACATGGTCGACCGCGTTGCCGCTACCGATGCACGTGTTTTAATTACCGGATCGAACGGTACTGGGAAAGAATTGGTTGCACGCCAGCTACACGAAAAAAGCAACCGTGTTGAAGGTCCGTTTATTGAAGTAAACTGCGCAGCTATTCCATCGGAATTAATTGAAAGTGAATTATTTGGTCATGAAAAAGGAGCTTTTACTTCAGCAATAAAACAGCGAAAAGGGAAATTTGAACAGGCAACCGGAGGAACCATCTTTCTGGACGAAATCGGCGATATGAGTCTTCCAGCGCAGGCAAAGGTTTTGAGGGCTTTGCAAGAAAGCATTATTACCCGCGTAGGAGGCGATGCCCAAATTAAAGTCGATGTTCGGGTTATAGCTGCAACCAATAAAAACCTTGCCCACGAAATTGAAGTGAATAATTTTCGCGAAGATTTGTACCATCGCTTGAGTGTCATTCTGATCCATGTTCCGGACTTGAACGACCGCATTGAAGACATTCCGGTATTGTGTGAATATTTCATCGACCTGATTTGTACCGAATATGGCATACCTCAAAAATCGATTGAAGCTGACGCCATTAGCGAGCTGCAAAAGATGCGGTGGACGGGTAACATCCGTGAATTCCGCAATGTGGTTGAACGATTGATTATTTTATGCGATAAAGTAATTACCCGCGAAGATGTTTTGAATTATGCTGTTCCCCGTTACTAAAATAATTTTCGGTAATCATTCTTTCGGCAAATCCAATAAAAAGCGAAGTGAGTTTGCATGGTAATAATTCCAGTATTATTACTATCCGGAAAACAAGTCAATAATATCAATTGTTATAAACTCGTGACTGCCAAAAACAGTAGAAAAGAAATTGATATAAACTCTGATTGCGGATAGTTTGCGTTATGTCATGGCGTGCTGAAATTTTAAATCTATTTTGATTTTTCGCTATCTGTTAATCAGAGTTTTTTATTGAATCTATTCAATGATTTTTAAATATTCCAATGCATTTTCAATTCTGGGTTTCGAGCATTCGTAAAACCGGTAAAAAGCAATCTTCCTGCTTATTCCAAAACACGAACATTTAATTTCACCATAGAAATACTTCAATACCTCCTCTATTTCATCGGCGGTATTCACATGCTCATGATTCATTAAAACGCTATAATCCAAACCGTATTTGAGTTTGAACTCGATGCCGGTCGTTAATTTATATCCCAATTTCCAGAGGAAAGTACCTTCATTGGGAATTGACACCCGTAATGTACCACTATCGTTAAGAAGTAGGCATGTTTTAGCAACAACTTTAGGCAAATCTGTAATATGCTCGAATGTTGCAACGGATGTTATTCGGTCGTATCTATTCGAAACATCAATATCATCAATATCCTGAAATACCCGGCTGACATGATCTTTGAATTTTGAATTGATGTAAAGTTCAGAAAATGGTTCGATGATGTCGTACGGTTTTGTATTTTCATACATCAATTGATTTAGGGTACCTGCACCAATTTCCAATGTTGATTGATCATGAATTCCAACGACATCTTTGGCAACTTTTCGATGTAGCCACGCTTCCATCTTTTGAGCCAAAGACGATGCAGAAGTTGACCCTTCACGATTATTTTTATAATGTTCAGAATAAATTTTCTGAAATTCAGGAGATAATACTGTTCGTTCTTTGGGAAAGTTTTCAAACATCGGTTTATATGTTTAGATATAAAATTAGCACAACACGCTCAAATATGATGTCGCAAGATAAGAAGGAAACAGCGTTAGACTTCAAAAACCATCCAAAAGATTAGGCTATGTCAACGATAATATTGAGAATGAACATCTGTAAAAATCAAAATTTATCAAAACATTTATTTTAAAGTTGTTTTTACTTTCACCCACTATTAAAAGACGGAATAGAGCTACCTTTACTACATGAACATTAAAAGTCTGTTGAAGAAAATCAAATCTGAGACTTAGGCAATATTTAATGATCTGATGCGTAATTATATGAGTATAAATCATTGCAAAAAACGAACACCAATTCTTTTTACAATTCTGCACGAAATGAGTCAATTTGCTTTAGAAAAATCTCATTAATGAATGTATATTCATGAACAAGTTTAAACTTCCACAACCGGGATTCTATAAGAAACTTATTCCTATTAGCCTGTTTCTGATCATTTCTGTCGGGTTATTTTATCTGATGGGTTATGAGGAAGTAGCAACTAAGGGACCATTTTCAAGACATATGTACAGACAAAGTGATAGTTATGCTTTCGCTTTAAATTATTACTATGAAAACAACAAGCTTCTCGAGCCATCGGTATTATTTGAATTAGAAGACAAAGGAGGCAAAACAGTTAGTGAGTTTCCTGTTTTATATTATTTCTCAGCAAAAATATGGAAGTTTACAGGCATAAATCCAGTTGTTCCCCGATTAATGAATTTAATTATCCTGTTTGTCGGGTTGTTCTATTTATACAAACTTTCATACGAGATACTCCGAGATCACTTCTGGTCATTTCTGGTTAGTCTCTTCATGTTTTCATCACCACTTCTGGGCTATTATGGTTTTAATTTTATTCCGAACATTCCTGCGCTTGGGTTTGCTCTCATAGCAACCTATTATTATTACAAATACCATACGTCATCAAAAGTTCATTTTCTAATTCTGGCAACACTACTATTCGCTTTTGGAGCATTACTGAAAATTTCGAGCCTTTTCGCTTTTCTAACCATAAATGCAGTTTTCTTTCTTCAGAATATTCGCAAGATTAAGCAGAAGAGAAAAGCACTACTAATGCAATTGGGTTCTATCGCTTTTGTATTTGCTCTGGTATTCTCGTGGTATATTTTTTCCAAACACTATAATGCGAGAAATGCAGACGGATTATTCCGTCAGGATATTATCCCAATATGGAATTTAAGTTCAGAGCACATTCATAAAATATTAGATGTTGTCTACGCAAATACAATTATCTATTTCTTGAATCCTTTCGCTCTAATTTTATTAGGGGGTCTTTTAGTCACTTCCTTTGCCCTTTGGAGAAAAACGAACACAACCCTCCTTTTAATGACATCAATACTGTTTTTTGGTATTGTGGTATTTATTCTTCTGTTCTTTGAAGCAATGGATGCTCATGAGTATTTTTTAATAGATGCAACAGTCATTATACCAGCTATTACCATTACTTTTTTAACAACGTTAAGAGGTTTGTCGTTTAAAGTGTTCAATTCTATAATAACAAAAACTCTGGCATTCATTTTATTAGGTTTATCTCTAAACTACAGTGTAGTAATAACCAGAGATCACTTTAACCCTAAAGATAAATTGGTTACACATAATTTCCCGTTACCTAAACAAATACAAGATTATTGGGACTACTGCTATTGGGATTGGGAGCTTCATCGGGGAAAATTTGAAGGAATTACTCCATACATCCGCAGTTTGGGCATAAAATTCGACGACAAAGTCATTTCCATTCCTGATGAATCACCAAACATAACACTGACCTTATTGCAACAGAAAGGATTTACCGATTATCATTACTGGAATAATTATGAAGGAGTAATAAGGACTGAACGCAAAATTGAACTTGGAGCCAAATATCTGATCGTTCAAGGCGATGAAAACCTGCTTCGCGACGATGTTGCCCCTTTTATCAGCAACCAAATTGGTGAATACAACGGAATAAAAATTTACAGTTTAACAAATAGGAATCAATAAAATGAAAAAAAAGATTGTTCTGTATATTCTCTTTCTTGGTATTATATGCCTTACTGACTGTAAGAAACATGATAACGAAGCATCGTGTTCTTTCGATCATAAAAAATGGACATTCATTGAGGCTGGAAATAGCTCAAATGCAATCAGCTTGGAGACAAACGATACAATTGACCAGATTCACAACAATCTAGCGCTTGATATTAACAATGATTCAAACATGGATATGGAATTAATTTCAGAGCGTGAATGGTTTCTTGGTCAATCAAAATTCAATATTAATGGTCGGGTAAAGACATTTAAAAATTGTGAAATACTGGTTGATACAACTTTACAAAAAATTATAAAAACGGTTGATTATCATTATCCTGACACATCATTTCACTATACCTCTACAATTTATTCTAAAGTACAAACTCCAAAAATCTTGGAATACGGCAACAAAATAGGTAATAACGGAATATGGCAAAATGATGAATACGGATTGTATTTTTCTTATTCAAAAGATAAAGTTATTTCGATTAATTCGCCATACTATGAATTCGAAAATAAATATTACGATGGTTGGGGTAATTTGGCTAACAAGTATCTTGGATTCCGCATCTTTATAGAACAAGATACGCTATATGGTTGGGTGAAAATAAATATCAAACCTTATAATTGGATTAATATCGAAGAAATTTCATACCGGTAAAATCTGGATTTCAGCAGCGGGCAAAAAAAAGAAAGCAAAATGATGATTAGTTATTGGTGTTTCTTCCGAATCATCAAATCATCAACCACAAGTTGAAAATGCTTTAAATCTTCATTCCGTACAGAAAGCATCACCCGATCGCTGGCTGTTTTTAATACAAAAGGAATGCGAATGCGCATCCAACCGTCCTTGAGAGAACAGAAGTATCGCTGAAACTGATCGTATTTATAATTGACAGTATGATCACCATCTTTCTGCACAAATTCGAAATTGGAACGTGCAAACAAGTCTGTTTCAAACCCTTTTACCCAAAACAAAATCTCACAGGTATCTCCCGGAAGTCCATGTAAGATTCTTTCATTCAAAAGGTTGTTCCAATTCTTCATCTCTCCTAAAAATGCGCCAGAACCTGCAAATGATTCCTGAACCGGGTTGTTCTCAAATCCGTTGAAATACAAGGTTTGCGTCGAGTCAACTTTACCCTTATAGAGATCGCACATTTCGTTTTTAAACAATTTTTCACCCTTTACTGCAAGACTATCAAGCCCACTAATGGGAAGGTTGTACATCGAAAAATTTGGACCTTGCCAAACCAATGAAGCCTGACAAACCAGATTCTTTTCTGACGGAATTAGTTCGTTGCAATTATCGACCATGAGTAACAATGGCTTTTGATTAGGCAAGTCCTTTTCAATCCGATAAGGAGATACCGGAATGCAAGCCAACGCAAGACTTTTGTATGTTTGTGATATCGAAGTCCGGCTCAAAGCAACTCCCATCGAAGGTAACCCACTTTTTAACGACGCAATGAGCGACTGTCGCATCATGTCGCATTTGGATTCGAGCCACACATTTTCAGAACCAACATGAAAATAAGGTAAAGGCAATATTGCCTGATAATTTTCAGGATGAACCTTTGCCATCCATGCATTTTCAGGCATTAAATTGGCTGTGTCGTCAAGTTCAGGAATCCGGTTATTTAAACGCGGCGCATACTGATTTACATTTAAATAACCATCATAAATAAGGAACACGAGAGCCAAAACGCCCAAAATCTTCATTCGGATACCACGCTTTATCAGGCTAAATATTCCGTAGAAAACAAGAATATTGATCAGGTAATAAAATAACCAGGAGAAGCGCGACAGCGCTCGCAATTGTTGAATTGGACCAAGATAATCAAGCAAAAACATCAAACCCATATTGAATGGAATACTGAACGAAAGCAGAAGTGAGGCCACTGATGCCCAAAAGAAAGTGGTTATCAAACTATTTTCAGACACTTTCCACCATAGCTGTTTTTTCCTGATCCGAATAATCATTTGGTACACGCCGGCAATAAAACCAATTAATGCAACCAGGCCGATAAAGGCAAAAGCTTCCCATTCGTAATCGTATTTCATTCCGATTTGCTTCAGTATAGTAGCATATGGTTTATGCAAAGGCAAAAAAATCGTTGCCGGATGCGCCCGATAGGCAAAAAATCCCCAGGGATGGGTAGTTCGGTCGAAAACTGTATTATTAGCTCCAACAATGAGTTGCACCAATATTAAGGGAAGTATCAACTGAATAAACACGTGAATTATCCATTGGTAACTACGGATGTTTATCTGCTTATAATAAAGACTGAAACTCCAGTAAAAAAGGAATAAAAATCCAAAAAGGGCGAAAAAATACATATGCATTCCTGCAGCAAAAAAGGTAATGAATCCAATTATAGCAGAAAGCCAATATGACTTGTTCCGATCGAACCTCATCAGTAACCAGATTAACAGGGGAAGCCACATAACATGACTGAGTGAAAAATGTCCTCCCAAACGACCGATCTGCGGCGAAAGCATTGAAATACCAACCGATGCAATTGCGGCAAACCACCATGAAACTTTTAATTCATTAAAAATCAAATAAATAAAGATAGCAGCAAGCAAAATCGACAAAAGCATAAACAGGTTTATAATTCCTACAATGTATGGTCTGAAATCTATGCCTATTTTGCTTAGTATTTTTACCGGATTGGTAATCATGGGATGGCAATCGGCAAAAAAAACCATTTCGCCGTAAGGATAATTCTGAATATTTGATCTGAACAGGCTAGTGTCGGTTGAGAGATGATAAACTGATGCCGCATAAGATTTTAAACCATCGCCTCCTGCAGCAAAATAAACGTGATTGGGATCTTTCAACAGGGGACCGAAGAAAAGAAACAAAACGGCAATACTTAAAACGAGGGTCAGTAAAATGCCCTTTCTGAAATCTTTCATTCTTTGCGGGATTTTTGAAATACAATATAAAGCGTATCAAAGATAATTATCCGAATAAGTAATGGAAACATTCGATATTGATAAAACGAAAAAAGCCTCAATTTCTTGAAGCTTTTTTGCGGTGCGGACGGGACTCGAACCCGCGACCCTCGGCGTGACAGGCCGATATTCTAACCGACTGAACTACCGCACCAATTTTCAGTATTTTTAAATTTTGTGGCTGGTTAAAACCACTTAATTCTTTTCGTAATGTAAATTTTGAGAGGGCGGTGCGGACGGGACTCGAACCCGCGACCCTCGGCGTGACAGGCCGATATTCTAACCGACTGAACTACCGCACCAGAGTATTTTTTCGAGACCTGATTTGAAATAAATCAAGCTGTTTTTTTTACAAAATTTACAACACTTTTAAAGAACAAACCTCCTGAAATCCGTTTCTCAAAAGGCTTTGCAAATATAGCCTTTCTTTCTTTCCCTGCAATAGGGCAAATAAAAAAAATCACATACTTTTCAATCAAAACAATAATATTATAAAATACTGAAAATCAGCAGTATTAAATATTACCTTCTTCCATTACAAAATTCGCCGGATTCAATTTTAACTCTCCACTCCATCTGTATGCCAACAATTTACCGTTTCTGGACACTCCAGAATCAACACAACAGACATTATCTTTCAATATACCGAAACCCTCAACCAAACTGTAATGTCCGAAGAAAACTATCGGATCATTTTCAGGATAAGGAGTCCTGAATTTTACAATTTCAGGCGGAATGGTATAAGCTGGAAGTTCGAAACGACTTTCCATTGAAACTTCTTTAAATGTCTTTCCTTCAGGATTATTCCACCATTTCATACGAAATGAACGGTGTGGCCTGCCATCATCGTCAAAAATCAGCAGATTTTTAGGCACCTGAAAATCAATTCCTTTGCAGGTTTCCCAAAAACACTGGGCAAACGGAGTCTCGTTCAAAGCAACTTCGCGTAAAATCGTTTTACTTATTTTAGGTTCATTTAATGCACTCTTAAGTTCTTTGATGTTATTTTTCTGCCAGCATGCATGAACGATCCTGATCGCACCAAAATCAAGAAACATAGGCAATGTTCTAAACCATTTCAGGTGACTTTTAAATTCGTCTTTACAGGTAACAAATTCATCAAGCGTCTGATTAATCTGCAATTGATATTTGGGAATTCGTTTTTTATAATATTTTCCTTCGGTATCGCGCAAATAATAAAGTATTGCGTACATCTCATGGTTTCCCAAAATAGCATAAGCCGTTCCCGCCTCAACCATCTTTCTGATTAAAATGATAGTCTCTCTTATTTTGGGCCCACGATTAATGAAATCGCCAACAAATACGGCTTTACGAGCTGGATGAGTATAGCAACCATTAATGAGTTGGTAACCTAACTTAGCTAGTAAACTTTTCAACTGATCCGCATATCCGTGAACATCTCCTATAATGTCGTACATAACAAAATTGCCCGAATAGTTTATTCGGGCAATTTAATTAAATTTTCACAAAATATGTTTCAAGCTTAAAATAAGCTTTGTTTGATTTTTCTACCAGAAATACATATAAAACAAAGAACAAGCTAAAACAACACCTAGCGAAGCAATAACATCCCATTTGTTCCAACTATCCCTGACAAGGGCTTTATAGTCGCCTGTGAAAGTGATAAACTCGATCTGTTTAGCAGTAGGTTTAGCAGTAACAAACGATACGGCAACCATAAACAACATGATAAAGACAAGTAGCCAGATCTCAAAGATAAGCCAGTTTGTATGCCAGAACCATCTGGTGGATTCCCAGAGCCAGCCTGTCATGACATCTTTACCTGTGTTCGTGAAGATATTGGTCAGCAAGCGTGCCATACCAATAAGGAAGCCTACAATTAAACCTGCTTCCCCTGCCTTGGGCGTAATTCGTTTGGAAAATATACCCATTACAAATACGGCTACCATAGCAGGAGCGAGCAATGATTGAATACCTTGCAAATAGCTGTAAAGGCTACCGAGACTCATCATTACTGGTATCCATGCCATACCAAGCACCACTACAACAATTGTTGCAATACGACCTACCAACACGTATCTGGCTTCGGTTTTGCCTTTAAACATTGGTTTATAAAAATCTTCGGTATACAAGGTCGCACAAGAGTTGAAGAATGCCGCCAAAGAAGCAACCAATGCTGATATAAAGCCTATGGTAACGATACCTTTCACACCCGCAGGCAGTACAAACTTAACCATTGAACCAAATGCAGTATCCGGGTTTTCTAACGTAAAACCGCTGCCGGGACGTGCCGCTAAGGCCGCCGCTACCATACCGGGAATCAAGAACATAAATACAGGCAACAATTTGAAATAACCTGCTGCGATAGTCCCCCGGCGTGCGCGCTTCATCACAACATCATTAGCCTCGCCTTTTTGTTGTCCGAGTACACGTTGAACGATGTGTTGGTCAGTAGCCCAATACCAAAAACCGATAATTGTCGCTCCGATAAATACCCAAAAACCGGGATACTCGTCATACAGTGGATCACCCGTTTCAAAGTGGAACATATGGTTTGTACCATAAGCGACGCCGTCAGCTCCTTTACCCAGGGTTTTAGAGTAGTCGATCATTGCTGTCCAACCGTGAGCAATACTGCCGTCGCCGAGTGCTGACAGTCCAAGGAAAAGCACAAGGAATGAACCAATGATAAGAATAGGAGTTTGAATTGCCGACAAAGTCATAACACCCTTCATTCCGCCAAAAACGGTAAAGATACCAGTTAAGACAATCAAGCCGATAGCTCCGTACCAGAAGGGCAAGCCAAGAAGGCTCTCCATGAAGATACCACCGGTAAACGCTGTTACACTCACTTTGGTCAATATGTAAGCGATAAGTGTAATAATAGATAGCCATGAGCCTGTACGAGGCGTGTAACGGTTCTTAAGGAAGTCAGGCATTGTGATGATTTTCCCCAATTTATTATTCATAAGTTGGTAGAATGGCACAAAGAGCCAGCCCAGAATGAGTATCATCCAGCCTTGCATCTCCCAGTGCGCCATACCTACACCAGCGTTTGCTCCTGTGCCGGCAAGTCCAACAAGGTGTTCCGAACCGATATTTGCCGCAAAAATTGCAGCACCGATGATATACCATGGCTCGCCCTTACCGAACAGGTAATCTTCACTATCAGCGCCTTGTTGCATACGTTTATGTTTTTGTATCGAACGCCATACAGCCCATCCAACAGCCAAAATACCGACCGACATAACTGTCCAGTCAAGCCAAATAAATTCATGTGAGTTCCAATTCATAATTTTTATAGTTTAGATTATTATAGTTTAAAATTTAACGATCCGATCAGTATCGA
Source organism: Prolixibacteraceae bacterium (assembly GCA_028683385.1). Classification (GTDB taxonomy): domain Bacteria; phylum Bacteroidota; class Bacteroidia; order Bacteroidales; family Prolixibacteraceae; genus Aquipluma. Next base: position 96,927 of record JAQUIJ010000019.1, read on the forward strand.
TTTCACCGATATTGCTTTTAACCTTGTAATAGAATGCTCCTTTTCTTGATTCTGAGGCATCTTTCACACTCAGTTTTTCCAGTACTCCAAGCGACAATATTTTTTTCCTGAAATTTCCCGGATCAAATTCACGCTGAAAAATGGCCTCATACAATTTCCGCAATTGAATCAGGGTAAACATTTCAGGCAACAATTCACTTCCACAAAGGCTATAACCAGCTTTTTGCTGAAGTTTAACCAGAGATTTTTCAAACATTTGCTGGTGGTCGAAAATCAGATTCGGCAGTTTACTAATTGAAACCCAGTAAGCTCCGTTCTCTTTTACTCGCTCTTCATCATGCAAATCGATACGAATCAATGCATAGTAAGCCAAACTGATTACTCTGGCTTCCGGATCGCGGTTTGGATCAGAAAAAGAAGCAACCTGTTCCAGAAAAATCTGTTCCAATCCGGTTGTTTGCTTCAGGATTCGCGCCGCTGCTTCATCAGCCGATTCATTATCCTGAACAAATCCACCCAACAGTGACCATTTGCCTTTGTATGGTTCAAAGCTACGCGGATAAAGCAAAAGTTTAATTTCCTCATCCTGATAACCCAGTATCACACAATCAACTGCAACGTAATGCTGCGGATGTATTTTGTACAATTCCATAGAATTTTTCAGAAAATATTATTGGCTAAAGTATAAAAGTATTTTTTACTTTTATAAACAGAAATCAAAAAAAAGTTGTTTTCTGTTGGAAAACAGCTTTTGACACTTAACTGGCAAACAAAAAAGTCAAATATGTGAATGATACAAAAAATGGCAGAAGAGATTTTCTTCTGCCATTTTTAAAAATACAATGCGAAATGTGTCTTTTACAGCACTATACTGCAATATCTTTATTTACATTCTTACTTCCAACTAAAGCATAGAATAACAAGTAACCAAGACCTGCAACAATTACCCAGTAACTAGGCAAATAGCCTGCAACATCGGCTACCCATCCCTGAAGTGCAGGAAGAATACCTCCACCGCAAACCATGACCATGAATATTCCTGAAGCTGCTGCCAAATATTTTCCCAATCCTTCAACAGCAAGATTGAAAATACCACCCCACATAATCGAAGTACAAAGTCCTACTAAAACAAGAAATGCAGCATTGATAGGCACCTCTAATAAACCAAATGAGGTTACTCCTGCGACACTTTTCAATACTGGCATCGAAACCAGAATAGTGCTTGGAGTGAACATTGCCAGCAGAACAAGAACCAGACCTAACCCAGATGCAAAAGTTAACATCGATTTACTTGAAACCTTTGCTCCAATTGATGCTCCAACCAAACGGCCTATTAACATGAGAAACCAATATGTACCTGCAACAAATCCGGCAGTAGTAGCATTCAAAGCATTTGGGGTAGCAGGGTCAACAAGAAAATAATTTAAAACTCCGGGAGTACCCACTTCAACACCTACATAAACAAAAATACCAACAGCACCTAAAATGAAATGGCGAAACTTCATTGCACCAGCCATCAAATTTCCAAGTGGTTCAGAAGATGCTTCTGCATGAGGTTCCGGTATGCTTACGAAATATAAAACAACAAATACGATTGCAAAAACAGCCATAGCAGCATACATGAAAGGGAAAATATCGGTGATTCTGGCTTTTGCAGCATCTCCAATTAAAATACCAACAATCATTGGTGTAGCAGTAGCCATTACTGAGTTGAAAGATCCACCAACCTGAATCAGTTGATTACCTGTATTTCCACCACCACCAAGAGTATTCAACATTGGATTAACAACTGTATTCAACAAACACATTGAAAATCCGGCAACAAATGCACCGCCAAGGTAAACAGCAAAAGCTGAGTCCTGTCCTGAATAACCTGAAAGATATTGAATACCTACTCCAACAAAACCAACTGCAATAGCAATTAAGGCTGTTTTCTTGTAGCCTATTCTCTGGAGCAAAATACCACTTGGTATTCCCATTACCGCATAAGCAATAAAGTTGGCAGCATTTCCAAGAAGTCCTAAGAAATTAGTTACTGCAAACTGGCTCTTTAACACAATACCCATAGGGGCTGCCAGATTTGTTACGAACGAAATCATACCAAAAAGCATGATCATCATGATAATTGGCACGGTGTAATTCTTGTTTTGAGTCATAATTTAGTTGATTTGATTGTTAATTGATAAATTATTGTTTGTGTGAATTCAGGATTCGAATTTGCACAAAATAACTTATTATTTCATGCTTGAAGCGCAAAAAACATTAAAATCCTATCCCACAAACATTAACTACTTTTTCGATTTGAAAGACTAGCAAACACTATATCCTTATAAATCAAGTTTGATTGATCCTTTGGCACGAATAAACAACTTGTGGCAACTTCCTTTGCCATAAACATGTTCGAGTGTTGCAACATATTTATCCAACAAATCCTGCGGTACAAATGCCTGAATGGTTCCGCCAAATCCGCCACCATGAACGCGCCACGCGCCTTTACCTTTCAAAATCATTTCGCTCAATGCCAAAGCCAATGAAACAACCTGCTCATCTTTATGTACTACGTCAAAAATATTCTGATTGTACATGTAAGAGCTATATCCCGACTCAACGACCATTTTCAGGAAAGCCTGAAAATCGTTATTCTCAAGAGCAGCAACCTGATCAACAACACGCTGATTATCGCCCTGGAAATGATAAGCACGAAGAATAGCACGATCGCCGGTCACTTTACGAATTTCCGGAATTTTATCAACAATTTGTTCGAGTGTAACTTCTCTCAAAACTTTAGCGCCAAGCACTGCTGCAACCGCTTTCATTTCAGTTGGAAGCGATGCGTATTCTGCCTGCGAGGCTGCATCGTCATGTCCGCCACCGACATCAGTAATTACCAAAGCAAAACCTGTCTTAACAAAATCAAAATCTACTTCTTTCACGATTGGTTTCGAAGGATCTTTAAAATCAATTGTAATTAACCCCCCAACAGAACAAGCCGTTTGGTCCATTAAACCACAAGGTTTTCCGAAGAAATTATTCTCAGCCCATTGACCAATGATTCCATTCTCAACAGCACTCATTTTTCCGTCGTTGAACAGGTGATTAATGATAGCGCCAATCAACACTTCGAATGATGCAGAAGAACTCAAGCCTGAACCTTTTGGTACACGGCCTTCGATACAGGCATCAAAACCACCAATGGTATAGCCTTTTTCTTTCATGCGGACACAGATACCTTTTACCAGCGACGAAGAAGTATAGAATTGAGCCGGGTCAATTTCCATATCACTCAAATCAACCTGGAATTCAGGATAACCTACCGATTTTATGCGGATGATCGTTGTTCCATTTTGAGCTGCAACAGCAATATTATCGAGGTTCACAGCGCCAGCCAATACTCTTCCATAGTTGTGGTCGGTGTGGTTTCCACCAATTTCGGTACGTCCGGGAGAACTAAATAACGAAACATCATCTGCTCCGTAAACTTTCTTAAATTCATTCATCAAATCGGCATAACGATCGGCCTGTTCTTTCAGAACAACTTCGTTTACACCATATAATTCCTGAAACAATGGATTCTTTCCATTGGCAATTTTCTCAATTAAAGCATTAATCTTTGCCATCGTTTTGTTGTGTTTAATTATTTATTGGTTTGTTTCTTATAATGTACGTCAGATAAATCCCGCAAACGCTGGGCCGCCTGCTCAGCAGTTATGTCGCGCTGCGGAGTCGCCAGCATTTCGTAGCCCACCATAAATTTCTTTACTGAAGCCGAGCGTAACAATGGCGGATAAAAGTGCATGTGCAAATGCCATTCAGGATAATCGGCTCCATCGGCTGGTGCCTGGTGCAGACCGGCAGAATAGGCAAACGAAACTTCAAAAAGATTATCATATTTGATCGTCAACTTCTGGTAAATGTCTGCCAAAGCAGTTCGTTCTTCGTCAGTAAGCTGCAAAACATTTTGAACCGCACGTTTGCTGATAATCATGGTTTCAAAAGGCCAAACAGCCCAAAATGGAACCAGCGCAACAAAATGCTCATTTTCAACAACAATGCGATCTTTTTTTTCCAACTCAGCTTTCAAGTAATCAGACAAAAGGGTTTTCCCATGTTTTTCGAAATACTCTTTTTGCGTTTTCGATTCTTTTTCAGGTTCAGTTGGCACCGTTGATGACGACCAGATCTGTCCGTGTGGATGCGGGTTTGAACACCCCATAATTGCACCTTTATTTTCAAAAATCTGAACGTAATTAATCATAGGGTTGTTTCCCAACTCTTCAAATTCCTGACACCAAACATCAACTACATTGCGAATATCTTCAACCTTCATTTCAGGAATAGTTAAACTATGATTATCGCTGAAGCATATCACTTTGCAAATACCGGTTTCGCTTTTGGCCTGAAAAAGATTGCCTTCATCAACAATTCCATAAGGAGAATCAGTTAATAAGGCACTAAAATCATTGGTAAATACGAAAGTCCCTTTGTACTGTGGGTTATACTTCCCTCCTGCCCTTTCGTTTCCGGGGCATAAATAACAAGTCGGGTCATAGCTGGGACGTTGGTCTGAAACAGCTTTTTCAACCTGACCTTGCCAAGGCCTTTTAGATCGGTGTGGTGAAACTAAAATCCAGTCGCCTGTTAACGGATTTAATCGCTTGTGCGGATGATCTTCGATATTAAAATTACTCATTTAATTTATGTATTCTAGTTATTATTTTGTTGCGGGACGCGGGTTGCAAGTTACGTGATTGTACTGCGTAACCCAAAACTCGTAACCCGAATCAGTCTTTTCTGCCTATTGCGGTTGATCACTAATCATTGTGTTACTTCCACAAATTCAATCCACCACAAACTGGTAGGTACTGGTTGGTAAAAATAGATCTTTTACCCTTCACCAAACGAAATGAAATTGTGTTTTGAAACATTTTAAAGCGAGTTTCTTCTGATCAGTGATGAGTGATTTCTGATTTTTTCAGAACTTCTTTCCTGTATCATTCGGGCAAGTGTTTGCCCCATGAGTTGAAAATCAGTAGAAATAATTGTAATTCCACCGGCAACGACTTCTTTCAGTACGGTATCGTTAAACGAAACAATGCCCACATCCCTGCCCAGTTCAAGATTTTTTTCAGTGGCCATTTTCACCAAACGCACCAAATTACGGTCAGAAGGAACAAAATAGGCTTCTCCCGATTTCATTTCCTTAGTCGATACATTTCGTATGATTTCAGATTTGAATCCCTTCTCTTTACAAAAGCGCTGAAATCCCAGCATGCGTCCCTCCGGCTCTTTTCCTCCGGGGTAAATCATGATCAGGTTGTTATACTTCTGAAGTAATTCCAATCCTTCGTTCAATGCATCGTAAACATCTTGCTCAAAATCCTGATAAACAACCGGATAATCAGTTAAATCTTCTTTTAAACGATCAAGAATATAAACCTTGTCTTTTGGCAGCTTGCCGATTATGTCAGCCGAATAATCAAACGTTGCGGGCATAATTACATACGAAGTATATTTACCTGCACTTTCCGAAATCAGATCTTTAAAAACCTGATAATTAAAATGGTGAAAGTAAATATCTACAGTCGATTTGTTATCCAGACTGTTCAGAAAAGCAGTGTATAAATCTTCTTTGAACGCATTCAGTTCATCAAAAAGCAGGAAGATTTTTTGATCAACGTTGATTTCAATGCTGTTGATGTAGTATCCCTTTCCTGGAATTGAATTGATGATTCCCTTTGCCTTAAGTTCATTAAAGGCAACCATTACCGTATCGCGCGACAACTCAAATTCTGTGCAAATTTGATTTAGTGAAGGTATTTTATCGCCCAATTTCAATTCGCCAATCGAAATAGCGGTATAGATGGAATTAATAATTTGTCGGTATTTGGGAACACCTAATGAATCATCAATTTGAATGTATTTCACAAGTATAGGTTTTGATTTAGTTAACTGAACTCAAAAGTAAAAATATTTCACAACAAAATACACAACCAGTACCCACCAGTATGAATGAAAAAATTAAATTTGTAAGCAGAATGAAAGTGGTCGATGCACAAGGAACACGTAACATTTTAAAACTAAAATATCTAAACGCATGAAAATTACAAAATCGCTCTTCGGAAGAACCAACGAAGAAATTGAAGTTGACCTATTTACCTTATTAAATGACAATCAGGTAACCGTAAAAATAACCAATTACGGTGCAATTATTACGTCTATTGTTACTCCGGATAAAAACGGAGAACTTGCCAATATTGCCTGTGGTTTCGAAAAGCTTGAAAACTACCTGAGTCCGGAATACCTCGGTAGTTATCCATATTTTGGATGTGTCTGCGGACGTTGCTGCAACCGCATTGCAGGGGGAAAATTCACACTCGAAGGCAAAAATTACACTTTGGCAGTAAACAACGGAGCGAACCATTTGCATGGTGGATTAATAGGTTACGACCGCCGTTTATGGACTGCTGAAACAATTGAAAAATCAGATAGTGTAGGCGTGAAACTGAGTTTATTTAGTCCTCACCTGGAAGAAGGTTATCCCGGAAACGTGAAAATTAGCTGCACATATACTTTAAATAACAATAACGATCTGACTATCGAATACGGAGCAGAAACCGATCAAACCACGATTGTAAATTTAACGAATCACACTTATTTCAACCTTACTGGCGGAAAAGACCAAATCTTAAATCATGAATTGGAATTGCCTGCGAAAACTTTTACACTCAATATCGACAGTATTCCAACCGGTGAAATTCTTCCGGTAGCCGGAACGCCAAATGATTTCCTGATAAAAAAGAAAATCAGTAAAGACATTGCGACTGAAGAAACCGGCTACGATCTGAATTTTGTGTTGGACAATCCTGACGGAAAGCTGGTTTATGCCGGTAGCCTGAGCGAAGCAACTTCAGGTAGAGAAGTTGAAGTATTCACTACCCAACCTGGTATTCAGCTTTATACAGGCTACTGGATTCCGGAATTAACTATTGACGGACAGAAAAAATTCGGAAGTTATTCAGGCTTGGCCCTGGAAACTCAACATTATCCCGATGCCATTAATAAACCACATTTTCCACCGGTTACGCTGGCGCCTGGACAGAATTTCTACGAAAAAACGATTTACAAATTCGGCGTAAAATAAAGGAAAGGGCTTCGGCCCTTTTTTTATGTGAATTGCTGAAAAATAAAATTTGTACATTTGAATTCTATACATCAGCAAATCTATATTAATATGAGAACCATTATCGATCTTTTTGAAACCAGTGTAGCCAAATTTCCAAACCATGTTTACCTCTGGGAAAAACAGAATGGAAAATTTGAAGGAACGACCTACCAGCAAACCCATGATTTGGTTTTTCGGTTTGGTGCTGGCTTGATGGCTCTTGGGCTTCAAAAAGGCGATCGTGTTGGACTGATTTCTGAAGGACGCAATGCCTGGATCATTTCGGAACTTGGAATTTTGTATGCCGGAGGTATTAATGTTCCGCTTTCAGTAAAATTGGATTCGGGGAATGAACTTAAATTCAGACTGGCACATTCCGGAAGCAAAATGATTATTGTTTCCAGCGGACATGCTTCAAAAGTGGAAGAAATCAGGAATGACCTTCCGGAGTTGGAAAAAGTAATTTACCTCGATGGAAAGGAAAACCCCGGTGCCAACGACATCTCGTACGCTCAGGTTCTTGCTTTGGGAGATGAATATCTGAAAACAAATTTGAGCGATTTCGAAGCTGCTTATCAAACCATTCAGCCCGACGATATTGCCAATATTTCATACACATCAGGTACAACAGCCGATCCGAAGGGAATTATGCTTTCGCACCTGAATTATGCCGCCAATGTTATTCAGTCGAATACCCTGATGGAAATTACCGAAGATTGGAAAACGCTGGCTCTGCTTCCATGGGACCACGCTTTTGCCCACACAGCCTGTCTTTATTGCCTGATGATTAATGGTGCAAGTATTGCAGCGCTTGAAGTAGGCAAAACACCAATGGAAACATTGAAGAATATTCCGAAGAACATTCAGGAAATACAACCAACGATTATGATGAGCGTTCCGGCGCTGGCTAAAAATTTCAGGAAAAGCATTGAATCCAACATCCGTCAGAAAGGTCCTGCCGCTGAAAAATTATTCAATCATGCCTTGAAAATTGCATACAAATACAATGGCTACGGCTGGGATCGAGGTAAAGGTACACGTGCAATCTACAAACCACTATTGAACCTTTACGACAAAATTCTTTTCTCGAAAATCCGCGAAGGGTTTGGTGGAAAGCTTCAATTGTTTATCGGTGGTGGTGCCTTACTCGACATTGAATTGCAGCGATTTTTCTTTGCCATCGGGATGCCCATGTGTCAGGGATATGGCCTTTCAGAAGCATCTCCGGTTATTTCTTCGAATGCGTTGCATGCCATTAAATTCGGGTCGTCGGGTCGACTGGTTAAACACATGGAACTGAAAATATGCGATATGGATGGCAACCAGCTTCCGCAGGGCGAAAAAGGCGAAATTGTGGTTAAAGGCGACAATGTGATGAAAGGTTACTGGAACAATCAGAAAGCAACTGAAGAAACCATCAAAGATGGCTGGCTATATACAGGAGATATGGGCTACATGGATGAAGACGGTTTTCTCTATGTTCTTGGCCGGTTTAAAAGCCTGCTGATTGGCAGCGACGGAGAGAAATACAGTCCGGAAGGCATCGAAGAATCATTGGTTGACCAATCGCCATTTATCGATCAATGCATGCTCTACAATAACCAGAATGCCTATACTTCAGGAATGATTGTCCCCAATATGTCGGCCATAAACCGTGAAATTGAAAAGCGCGGCCTCAAATCAGGAACTGATGAAGGATTGGTTGAAGCTTTAAAAATCATTCAGCAGGAAGTTGATGCATACAAAGCAGGTGGTAAGTTCGAAAACTCATTTCCGGAGCGATGGCTTCCGGCTACCATTGCGGTTTTACCTGAAGCATTTACCGAACAAAACCATTTGCTGAACTCGACAATGAAAATGGTTCGTGGAAAAATTACAGAGTACTTTGCTAAAGAACTTGAATTCCTGTACACGCCTGAGGCAAAAAGCATTATCAATCAACGCAATATGGATGCTTTAAAAAAGTGGCTTTAACTCTTTAATAAATAAGGCATTTGGACAATAAAATTTCAGTACAATGAAACGCAATATACTTCTTCTGGCAATGATATTATTTTTCGGGGCAGGTTCATTCGCTCAGAAAATTGGAGGCTTTGGAGGAGAGCTTTCAATATTAAGTATTAAACCGAATTATCGTTCCTGGATTTCAAAAACCACCGGATTCGAGGTGTTTGGTGGAATATCCTCAGAGTTGAACGATTTCAACCCCAATGATGCAGAAGCAGGGTTTAAATTTTTGCATGCGCTCATCTATGAGCGAACCCAACGCACCTACATTGGCGTGGTTGGAAAATGGAAATGGGTCAATGTAAACGATTCAAATCACAGAACCAGCCTGCCCATTCCGGGTATATTGATTGGCAAAGAATGGTACAGCAAACGCATAAAACGCAAAGGCTTTGCCGTTGAACTTGGATACCAGATGGGTACAAAAGCCTATAAAGTATATGATTCAGCAACTGTCAGTCCGGGAACTTATCAATTCGACGAATTTCCACTTATTCTCAATTTAAGGTATTCACTTTATACGAAAAGATAGGCCAAACTTGATTTTGGATTCGATTTTCACCTTCAAACAAATCACTTAACAAATCCCTTACAGCTTAAAAAATATTAGCTTTGCGGCATGGAATCAGAAGAATTTAACTTGATAATAGAACCTGGAAGAATTGAAAAGAATTACTGGAGCGACTTATGGCGCTACCGCGAATTGTTTTACATTTTAGCTTGGCGCGATTTCAAAGTTCGCTACAAACAAACAGTAATTGGAGTAGCATGGAGTGTATTACGTCCCTTGTTAACCATGGTTGTCATTGTGGTTGTATTCAGCAAACTAGCCAAATTGCCTTCCGAAGGCAATGCTCCCTATGCAATTATGTCGCTTGCCGGACTTTTGCCCTGGCAATTTTTTTCGAATGCCTTGAGCGAAAGCAGCAACAGTTTGATTTCGAATACCAACTTATTTACTAAAGTGTATTTCCCCCGGATACTGATCCCGGCCAGTTCGATTGTATTGGGATTTGTCGATTTCCTGATCACCTTTGTGATGTTGTTGCTCATCATGGTCCCTTACCAGTTTGTTCCAAGTATCAACATGATCTTCCTGCCTTTTTTCTTTATCCTGACTTTTCTGGCTTCATTTGGCTTTGGACTTTTAATGTCGACTCTTAACCTGAAATACCGCGACTTTCGGTATATTGTTCCTTTTGTTGTTCAGTTTGGAATGTACATCTCGCCGGTAGCATTCAGCAGTTCGATAGTGCCTGAAAAATATCAACTTCTTTATTCGCTGAACCCGATGGTGGGGGTAATTGACGGATTTCGGTGGTGCATCATCGGTGGTGACGTACCATTAAACCTAACGAGTTTGATGATTTCGACAGTGGTGATTCTTGCATTTGCATGGTTGGGAATAAGATATTTCCGAAAAACGGAAAAGATGCTGGCCGACTACGCATAAAAAATAAAAAATGAGTACAATTATAAAAGTAGAAAACCTCGGAAAATCTTACCTTATCGGGCATCAGCGAGAGCGGTACGTGGCTCTTCGCGATGTCCTAGCCAACAAAGCCCGACAGGTAGCCTCGAAAACCAAAAATATTCTTTCAGGCGGACAACTCATTGCCGGTAACGAGATCGAAGAATTCTGGGCCTTGAAAGACATTAATTTTGAAGTGAACCAAGGCGACCGCGTGGGCATTATTGGCCGTAATGGTGCTGGCAAAAGTACTTTATTAAAAGTATTGAGCCGCATTACTGAACCCACCACCGGACGAATACAATTAAAAGGCCGTGTAGCCAGTTTACTTGAAGTAGGAACCGGATTTCATCCTGAATTAAGTGGCCGTGAAAATATTTACCTGAATGGAGCAATCCTTGGTATGAGCCAAATAGAGGTTCGTAAAAAATTTGATGAAATTGTAGACTTTGCCGGGGTGGAAAAATTCCTGGATACTCCCGTAAAGCGATACAGCAGCGGCATGTATGTTCGATTAGCTTTTGCTGTAGCTGCGCATTTAGAACCCGAAATCTTGATTATTGACGAGGTACTGGCCGTTGGCGATGCCGAATTCCAGAAAAAGTGCCTTGGGAAAATGGAGGATGTAAGTAAAAATGAGGGGAGAACGGTGTTGTTTGTGAGCCATGATATGGCGAATATCTCATCACTCACAAATAATGCAATTTGTTTGGTTAATGGAGAAATTGCTTTTCAGGGAAATACTAGAGACACCATTAATTATTACTTACAAAATGGGTTAAACATTTGCAGTATCTTTAAAGCTGAACCAGATCTAAATAAACCAAACTTCACATATGCAGCTGTAAAAACTTCTGAATCAGATGGCGTTCATTTTAATGGAGAAGATTTAGAGATTGAAGTTGAAGTTAACATGCCTAAAATCATTGAAGGGATGTCTGTATCATTTCAAATATTTAACTCAAGAAGATTTCCAGTGATTTATGGTTATTTGTTTGATGTTGATCAGCCAATATTGAGAGAAACAGGACGCCACAAATTTAAATGCATACTACCTAAATGTAAATTATATCAGGATACCTACTATGTGAAGTTACATCTTGCTGAATCTAAGGGGAGAGAAAAATTTCAGGAAATCGACAATATTTGCGAATTTGAAGTGAAAATGATTGGCAAAATCATAGAATGGGGCTGGCAAAAAGATGTTTGCATCTATACAGAAGATTTTAGTTGGGAGTTATACTAAATTTCATTTTAGAATTATTTTAATAAAATATTTGAATGAGAAAAGAAAATATATCTAGACTTTCAAAAATCCAAAGTCCCTCCAAAAAAGACATTTACTATTTACACTACATATCTCTATTTCGAGACATCGAATATACTATCAAAAAGCACGGGAAAGGACGGGTTATTGATATAGGCTGTGGGAATAAGCCCTACGAATTGCTTTTTCAGGATAGTGCATCAGAATATATTGGGTGCGACATAATCCAGTCAGATTTAGCAAAAGTTGACGTTATTTGTGAAGCTGATAATATTCCACTGCCTGATAATTCCTTTGACACAGTCCTTTCAACTCAAACAATAGAGCATATTGGTAATCATCAAGGATTGGTAAATGAGGCATTCCGACTACTTAACCCTGGGGGTATAGCAATTATTTCTGGCCCTTCCTATTGGCCACTCCATGAAGAACCTTACGATTATTTTCGATTTACAAAATATGGGCTTACTCATATTTTAGAAAACGTAGGATTTGAGGTTATTGAAATTCTTCCAAATGGAGGAATGTGGAGTACTACAGGAATAGCTCTAGTCCAAAGTTTAATAAATTCCAAAAGCAGAAGTTTCTTTTTACGAGTAATGAGATCCCTGTTCTATAGACTTAAATTAGTTTGGATGATAAATACATTTTTTGGATGGTTGGACCGAATTGATTACAATCCAATAAATACAATGAATTACGTTGTTGTGGCTAAAAAACCAAATTTATGAAACCCGAGATTTCAATTATCATTCCTTGCTACAATCATGGGGAATACGTTCGCGAGGCAATAGAAAGCGTGCTTAAAAGTACAGTAATAGAAATTTGTGAAATTATTGTTGTAAATGATGGAAGCACTGACCCTTATACAATTCAAGTAATACAAGAACTTGAAAATGAAGGGATAAAAGTAATCAATCAACAAAACCAAGGACTTGGGAGAACTCGTAACAATGGAATAAGAATAGCTAAGGGAAAGTACATTTTACCTCTTGATGCCGATAACACTATTTCGCCTGATTTTATAGAAAATGTATTAGCTGTTTTTGAGATATATCCTTCTGAATCAATTATATATACTGACAGAGAATTTTTCGGAAAAAAGAAAGGAATTGATCATGTTGGGAACTTTGATTTGGAGAGAATGATGTACATGAATTACATTGATGCTTGCGCCATTTATCGAAAAGAAGTATGGGAAAAGATTGGAGGATATGATGAAAATATGCCTATCATGGGCTGGGAAGATTGGGATTTTTGGCTAAGCGCTGCCGAACAAGATTTTAAATTTCATTATATTCCAAAGCCACTTTTCCAATATCGAGTAGTGGAAAATTCAATGCTTCAAGAATTACAAAATAATCTGAAATATGAAATTCTAGTTGAATACATAAACAAAAAGCACATTCGCATTTTATATAAATCCTACCAAAAAGTATACCCACAATTTTCAATCTCTATGTTTGAGAAACAGCATCCATTAAGGACATTCGTTAAATATATAGTCAAATGGCTATTACAAAAGCACTAATTAACTGAATTATAAAATAATCCATTTTCTCATATGCCTAAAGTTTCAGTAATCGTCCCCAATTATAATCATGCCCGATTTTTACCTTATCGGCTGGATAGTATATTTAATCAGAACTATCAGGATTTTGAGGTTATTTTGCTTGATGATTGCTCAACGGATGATAGTCGTGATATCTTGGAACAATACCAGGATCATCCAAAAGTCTCAACTGTATTTTTTAATGAGCTTAATAGTGGCAGTACTTTTAAACAATGGCAAAAGGGGATAGCACTTTCAACAGGCGATTACATTTGGATTGCTGAAAGCGATGATTATTGTGAATCCAATTTTTTAAGTGAACTTGTTTCTATTTTAGATACACACCCAAATGTTGGGATATCATACTGTCAAAGTCGATCAGTTGATCAAAACAACAAGCCTTTAAACAGTTGGTTAAAGCAAACAACCATTTTTTCGCCAAACTTATGGAATTTGAGTTTTATCGCCAATGGTAAAACTGTAATTACTAACTGCCTGATTCATAGAAATGTTATACCCAATGCCAGTGCTATAGTATTTAGAAAGTCAGTTTATGGATCTACTTCTGGGATAGATACCACGATGACATTGAATGGAGATTGGTTGCTATGGATAAAAATGCTTGAACTATCAGATCTTGCATATTGCGTTAAAGAATTTAACTATTTCAGGCAACACAGTAACAAAGCAACAGGGGTGAATACCAGAAACTACAATGGTTTAAAAGAGCAATTTGAACTCTATGTTTACATACAAGAGAAATTAGGTATCACAAATAAACAGAAGAGAGAAATGACAAATGCGATATCGCGCAGATGGTTATTTCAGATGGCAACAGGGAGTATAATTTTAGGTATAAAAAATATTCCTAAAGTTACAAAAGCTGCATTTTCTTTCAACAAATATTTCTACTTTAATCTATTGTTTGTTGCTTTACACCTAATAGTATTTCGGGTAATCCTTCAAAAAAAAGCTGATCCTATTGATATTAGCGAAATTATTGTTGACAAGTTGATTTAAACGAACCTATTGCAATGTACATCTCTGTCTGTATAGCAACTTATAATGGCGAAAAATATATCAAGGATCAACTTGATAGTATTCTATGCCAGTTATCAGCCAATGATGAGGTTATTATTTCGGATGACGGGTCTGGAGATAATACCACAAGTATTATTCAAGCGTATCATGACCCACGAATCATATTAATAAACCGTAGAATATCACTTCCCCAGAAAAATCAATATCCAAGCTATCTGGCCACAACGAATTTCGAAAATGCCCTTTTACATGCCACGGGAGATATTATCTTTTTAGCCGATCAGGACGACATCTGGGAAAAGACAAAAGTGAAAGAAATATTGACCGTTTTCGAGACCCGAAAAGTTAATCTGATTCTGCATGATGCGATTTTGAAGGATGAACAGAAAAATGTCTTAGCTGATTCGTACTTCAAAATTGTAAAATCCAAACCAGGGTTTCTGAAAAATATGATCAAGAATTCATATTTGGGTTGTTGTATGGCTTTTGATAAAACAATCTTAAAAAATTCATTACCTTTTCCAAGACATTTAATCGCGCACGACATGTGGCTTGGATTAATTGCTGAAGGAACAGGGAATGTTGCATTTATCGACCAGAAATTAATAACTTATCAAAGGCACGAATCGACTGCAACTACCTCGGGAAACAAATCGAAATTCAACATCCTGTTCAAATTAAAATACAGGATTCAATTTGTTGTTCAATATGTATCAAGGATTATTTATCTGAAGCTATTTAAGGCCGAAAACCAATGAAAGTATTACATCTGGGCAAATATTATCCTCCCCACTTTGGTGGAATAGAGAGAGTAAGCTATGATTTGGTTGAAAGCATTAACCAGCAGGGTATTTGCGCGGATGTATTATGCTTTAACGATAGTTCAATTAGTTTGTACGAAGAGGGCAAATACAAGATATACCGTGCCGCAAACCTTTTCACTCTTCGATCGACTCCATTTTCAATTTCATTACTAAAAATTCTCAGGCAAATACATCAAAATTACGACATAATTCACCTTCATCTACCTAACCCAATGGGTGCTATTGCTCTTCAGTTAGTTAATTTTAAAGGGAAAATAGTTATTCATTGGCATAGCGATATTATCAGGCAAAAGACCTTAAAGAAATTTTATGCTCCGTTCCAGAAAGCTCTGTTGAAAAGAGCAGATCAGATTATTGTGACATCACCACCATACCTGGAAGGATCGGAAGATTTAAGGGATTTTAAAAATAAATGTGTTATTATCCCAATTGGGATAAATACTCCAGATTTACCTGATGAAAGTCTATTAAGTGATTTAAGAAAAACCTATTCAGATAAAAAGATTGTTTTCAGTCTGGGTCGTCTGATCTATTATAAAGGGTTCAATTACCTGATAGATGCAGCCAAAGAATTACCAGACAACTATCTTGTTCTGATTGGAGGAACCGGAGAATTAAATGATGAGCTTTTGGAACAGATTAAGCTAAATCGTTTGGAATCGCATGTGATATTACTTGGTAATATTTCGGCGAACGAAATTGCAACTTATTTTGAGCTGTGTGACTTGTATTGTTTACCATCGTGCGAAAGGTCGGAGGCATTTGGTATTGTTCAAATTGAGGCCATGTCGTTCGGAAAACCGATTGTATCAACCAGTATTCCTTTTTCAGGAGTATCGTGGATCAATGAGCACTGCTCTACTGGATTGATCGTTCCATCCAGAAACTCCAATGCATTAGCCGAAGCAATTCAAACCATATTATCTGATCGTGAAACTTGCGAACGTTATGGAAGTAACGCCAGAAAAAGATTCAATGCTGAATTTTCAGTCGAAAAAATGTGTCAAAGGACAATTGACCTATACAAAAGCTTATTAATTGGAAAAAACGGTGAAATTGACCACCTGATTCCAGTTTAAATTGACCACCAGTTTCGGAGCAAAGTGACCACCGGTTGCCGACGCAAATTGACCACCCTTTGCCGGCGCAAACTGACCACCTAA
>JAQUIJ010000007.1 GCA_028683385.1 Prolixibacteraceae bacterium
GGCAAGACAGTTTGTATATACAAACTGACATCTTGCATTGCCTCTTTGACAGACGTTTCCACATTACTAACTTCATCTCTCCATCAAAAATCTGCTCAAAAATTTGCTTTTTATTATAGTATCTTGCTCCCCACTCAGACAGAATAGTGCTGCATGAATATGACTAATAATGAATAAATTATCTGATTCTATTCGAAAATGTTTATTTCTATTCGTTCCTGTTCATTCTTATTTATTTCGGTTCAGAATTATTCATAATTCGCTATTCAGCTACCGGGTTACAGTTCTGGGCTAAATACATATTTCTTTCCCGATAAAACCAAAGATTGCCCGCCGGATTACGTTTTACCGTTTCAATCCCGGTTGTTTTAATTTTTGAGTTAAGTCCAGGTTTTTTTTCTTCTGGCAGAGGTAATCGTTCAGGTCATTGTATTTCCGGTAAGTGGCAGACATATCTTTTACATTTTGTCCGCATTTCTCCTGGATCTCACGGAAAGCGGAAATACCGGCCTTGTCATTGTCCAGGTAGCAATACTTCTCCTTATAACTTACAATGGCGCTGATTGCTTTGGAAACATTAGCAACGGAATTCAGGATAATGTAATCCTGCTTGTTTATGCTGCCAGGACTGGTAGTTTGTTTCTGTGCAATGGTAAGAAATGAAAGATAGTCCATAAATCCTTCAAAAATGCAGCAGGTATCTTTTTCGTTTTGGATGTGCGTAATTCCTTTTGGGGACAGAGTACCCTGAAAGTACTTGTTTCTCAACTCAAATCCGCCCAGGTTGTTTTCAAATCCAATAGCAAAATAAGCCTTGTCGTTGGTTCTGAAATGTACTTCTTTACAGGTTTTCATGGCAGAAACAACATGAATCTGCCGATCTTTCAGGTATTGAATTAGAGCTGGGTTTTCAAGCGGTTTAACACGAATATTCTCGAAACAAGGTATATTCTCCTGCTGGCGAAAAGAAAACGAATGGGGCTTAATTTCCGAAGCAGTCCCGGACAGCATTAGAAGAGCTTGTGAAACATTGTCGGATTGGTGTTGCTCCAGGATAAAGTTGATAATGTTACCGCCTTTACCCAGTCCGAAATCATACCACTGGTTTAAGGCAAGGTTTATCTTGAAAGAAGGTTCGCTTTCACTGCGGAAGGGCGAATAGTACCAAAGGTTGTTTCCTTGCTTTTTGCAGGGACTTATCCCGATGGATTGCAGGTAGTCTGCCAGATCTATATTTTTTGCTTCATTGATATTCATGTTATTAAAGTTTAATTGATTAATTGAATGATTGTTGTATTGACACATTGACGTGCTGTTGTATTGTTGTACCAACGTACTTAACTATGCACCAACATACCAATGGCCGTATATACCATCGTATTTTAATCCGTATCTTTTTCTTTTGGCCAGCCTGATTATTTGATAAACCCGGATTGGAGTTTAGTTTAGTGGTTTAACCTAAACCATACCGGAACCCTGGTACGATAAACCGGTTTAAACTCCTTAAACTGGTTTAGTATGGTTTATTATATATACACCCAGACTAAACTAAACCGGTCAAAAGTGAAAATCAGGGTTAAACCGGTACGATTTATCGTCTTTGAGGATCATCCGCTTATTTTCCAGAAATACTTTCAATAATTTGGCTTTGTTCACTCCGAAAGAATAACCGACCTGAGCATAGCTTTTCTGTAACTTATCGATCAGGCTGGAGTACGAGATCAGTTCTGCATCAGCAAACAGATTTTCCAATGCTTCCATGTGCCTGGCCTCAGGAACTTCGAGATAATCGAAACCCTTTTGAGATGAAGCCTGCTTTACCTGATAATCTTCCACTGGTTCCGGCAATCCAATGGCGTTAATCCGGAAGGCGAACGGGTTAAAATCGATATCCCGGATATACATGGACGATACCGAACTGATGTCTTTGTCAAGCTCGTCTTTGGTTACCTGTAGAACGGTTTCAGCTTTGTTGTTCAGTTCAGTTCCCAGATGCCCGCGAGTATTATCATCCCCTTTGTTCAGGTGTAGGACCGTGTGGATATGCACCTGCTGTTCGTCAGTCCATTGCATTAGTTTCGTAATCAAATCGGTTGATTCGCCCGGGCTATTAATGTCGTAAGCCAGGTCACGGATTCCGTCGATGATTACCAGTCCTAAACCTTCAGTGTGGCAGATTGCTTCCTCGATGATGGCCAGCCGTATTCTTGGAGAATACTTACGCAGGGAAAGGAACTCCAAAGAATTAGGTTGCTGGTTTAAAGGAAGATTGGCCAGATTCAGGATTCGTTTCAATGTTCGCTGGCAATGAAAAGCGCTTTGCTCGGTGTCGGCATACAGAATTTTACGTTTACCATCAGGCAAAGAGGCTGAATAATTCAACACCGTGCTGTTGGTTAAAGCCGCTGCAACAATAGCACAGACATTAAACGTTTTCTTGCTCTTGGCCTTGCCGGTTGAAGCGCTGAAATTTCCCAATGTACAGATGATTGAATCCTCCACCTTCACAATTACTGGCGGAGAAACAAACTCATCCGTTATTAAAAGCCGGGATTTTTGCCAAAGCTCAGAGATATTCACCGATGAAGCAGACTTATCTACATTTCCTTTTTCCATTGAGGATGTTTAATGCTTGTGGTCTTATCGATTTCGAAATCCTGATGGTCTTTTATGCACTGAGGTTTCTAATTCCGCGGTAAGTTCATGTACAGTTTTCTTTCGACCATTCTCGATCCAGGCCATCAACTCATCTTCAAAAAAATAAAGTTTCTTACCGTTTTTGTAACATGGGAGCAGGCGCTTGCGAACAAGAGCATAAACGGTAGGCTTGGCTTTACCAATAATTTTACAGGCATCCTCAATTCCAATGGGAATTCGTTTAGGTGGGAGCGGGGTTTGCCCTTTTTGTACTAATGATTTAATCTCAGCTACTTCGTCCACCAAGTGCGCAACTGCTTTTGGCAGATTTTCAAAAGAAATTTCGTTTGCATTCATAATTATTGTTTTTAATTGTTATGGTGCAAACAAACGATGTGTTTTCTCTGTGTTTTACATCACAGGAAAAACACAATAAGAACACAGGAAAAACACTGATTATTGATGATAGATAGCTGCGATTATTTCAAAAGGTCTTCCTGAATCTTGATGATTCCTTTAAGTTCATCATCTTTAAGATGTTTTTTGATGGTTTCTACTTCCATATCTTTTAATGGAATGGCAAATACTAGTTTCAAAAAATAGGCAGCATTATGCTGGTTACTTATCCTAAAGTGATTCCAGATGTTCCATCCAAAGTGCAAAAGATCGAGTGTCGATAAATCACTCTTTGTGATGACTGGCTTTAAGTTGTTTAAATCCAATTTATTAGCGTAATGGATAATGTCCTCACAAAGAATATCAATCTGTTCATCGGAAGCGTAGGATACAAAAGTCTTTTTTGAATAACGAAGCGCCACTTTTAATTTTCTTTCCTTTTCCTCTGCTTTATTGTGAAGTTGTTCGTTTCTCCAATCATTCAAGGAAGGGACAGATTCCTGCTCAATGATATTTATCTCCACCAAGGGTGGCGTTTCCTCTTTTTTATTACTGAAACGCGGTGTTTTTAATACTAGCTTTTTTATCCAGGGGAACATCAAGTTCTTAATTGTCAATTGAATCGAGAGAAAAATACTAACTGCAATTGCAATGAAAACAACAAAGACAAGGTTGGCTGTGAAAACATCTAAACCTAATTTCAATGCAGACAATCGGGCTAATGCAGCAATCACAATGCCTGCACATCCACATAACATGTAGATTATAACCAACTCAAATTTTTGATCTTCGTCTTTTTTCATCAACTGTTTATTTCAATGATATTTTATTTGCCGATTCTCGCTTTTTCGAATTTACCAAATCAGCATAAATCTGTGTTGTAGAAACGTTTTTATGAGTCAACATTTTTGATACAGTATAAATATCTGTTCCGAGGGCAATTTGCAGTGTTGCAAAAGTGTGTCGAAAACAATGAAAGGTAATGTTTTTGTCAATACCTGCTGATGTAATCCAGCTTTTCAATGGTTGTTGGGTCATATTGCGTTCCAACCCCTTAAATACCTTTCCGGTGCTTCGCTCGCCACAAAGTTGTAATGCTTCAAAACTTATAGGTAAGGTGGTTTCGGTTTCGGTCTTCTCAGTACATAGTCTCATGCAGTATTCACCATCAGAAGCGAAGACTATCTCACTCCAATCTAGTTTTAAAATATCACTGATTCGCAGTCCCGTCAGGCACGAAAATAATGAAGCCTTTTTTAAAACTGGAATGTCACATGGCGTTTCAGATAGAATTTTGAGTTCATCCAAAGTTAGATATTCCTTTTTTGTGTCTTTTATATCAATACTTTCGAGAAATTCATTTATGTTTTCGTTGATCAATTTATCCCGATATGCAATTTTTAATAATGAACGAAAAGTTGAGAAATAACCAGCCGCAGAGTTCTGCGAAACTTTCAATTTTGTGCTTTTGAGTTGATCAGTAAATAGAAGATATGCTCTAAATTTCCTACAAAGGTCAACTGTTACATCTCCAAATGAACATTTTCCTTTTACAAATTTTTCAAAATGGGCATATACCATGCTCCATTTTGGGTCTTTTCTGGTTGAAAGCTGATAAAAATAATCCAGAAAATCTGCATTACGCTTATTTTTGTCTAAAAACCCAAAGTTCTCATTAATAATCGACTGGACCCGGATAGCTCGAATGGCTTCAGCTTTTGTCAGCATTTCCCGATTGTATTCCTTTTCAATTTCAGTTCGAGGTTTTGCATGGATGTAAATTCCCAAATACTCACGTCGACTCATTTGCATTGTCTCAGGAATGCGAATGGCCGGATAGAAATCCAGATATAAAGAATACCGACCTTTAGATATTTCTCGCTGCCGTAAAGTTACTTTTGTGCTACCCATTTATTAGAATATTATAGTTTTCTCAAATATTCGATCTACAAAAGGCTTCGATATTTTAATAAAACGACCCTCTTTTATTTTGGGGATATTTTTACTGCGGATATGTGCATAAAGACTATCTTGAGTAAGGTTGTATTTTTGCATTGCTTGCGCAATCGTATAGAATTCAGGCTCTTTTGGTAGTTGCCTTCCCTTGGCCAGATCAAAATGCTCTTTTGAATAATAAACAGTTCTGCCATCTTTCTTCTTCGGAATTTTATTGGTAGAAACAAAACTATAAATGGCGGACAAAGTCATATTATAGCTTTCACCAACTTCAGCAACAGAATACCACTCTTTAATATTCTGATTATCAAAAAAGCCCTTCCTTTTAAAATAGTAGTCCACATGCTTTTTGCTAAAATAGCTTTTGCCCTTATTTAAAATTCGTGGAATATTTCCGCTATTAGCGATTCTATAAATCCAACTCTCTTTTACATTAAATTTGGTCTTTATATCATCTGTTGAATAAAATTCCGTAATAAGTTCTGGCTCTTTAACCTGAAGGGTTTCATAGGCTGCAGATGTTTCTAACATCTCTTCTATATTTTTAAGACTAACCAAGGTCAATCGACTTGAAAAATGAGCGGCTTTCAACTTACCACTATAAATCATGTTATAAACAGACTGCTTGCTTAAACCTAACAATAGAGCAACTTCTGCAACTTTAAAATATTCTCTATCCTTTAATTGCTTGAGTGGTTTCTGGTATTCCTGAATGCGAACTTGCTCGCCTATATTCTTAATTTTATCAACTCTTTTAATCGATTTATAGGCTTTTGAATTACACACATGAGAGCAATATTTTGTTGTGGTTTTTTTAGCAATAAAACGATTGCCGCACCATTCACAAATCTTTTCTATTTCTAATTTACTACTCATTTATTTCGCCAATTTATATGCAACTATATTATATCATAGTCCACTATAGTCAAAATTGTGTACAACCTTTGAATGAAATCATGAGCTAATATACAAATTTTTATTTTGCGGTACAAATGCGGTACAAATTTGATCAAAACAAGTAGCATTTTTAATTACTAGCTATAAATAAATAATTAAATAAGTAATTGTATGTCAATAATTTGGTGATTAATGCTAAGATTTGTTGATTAATAATAATCATAATTATTTGCCGATACAAAAATTCTTGAAAATATGCCCTAAAATCTCGTCATTTGAGATCTCTCCTGTGATTTCGCCCAGGAAATGAAGGCATTCGCGGATGTCTTGTGCCAGAAAGTCTCCTGAGATCAGATTGTCAAGTCCAAGTTGCACGCGTTCAATGGATTCAAGAGCTTTTGATAATGCTTCGAAGTGACGCACATTAGTTACGATCACAGCGTCTTCGCTAATTGAATCGAGAGAAACGGCGTGTTGCATTTCTGAAATTAGCTCATCCAGATTAGTTCGCTGTTTGGCAGCAATAAATACTAGTTTTTCATTGGCTTTTAAGCTTAGTTTCCGGAGTTTTTCTATTGTTTCAGCCCGCCCAATATCGCTTTTGTTGGCTGCGATGATCAGGTGCTGGTCCTTAATTCTTTTCCTGATTTTGGTGATTCGCTCTGAAACAGTATTAAAATCATTTAGGGTATCGATCACCAGAATAACCACGGTTGCCAGATCAAATTTACTGTAACTTCGTTCAATTCCAAGCGTTTCAATTTGGTCGGTTGTTTCGCGTATCCCGGCAGTATCAAAAAAGCGGAAAGCAGTTCCGTGAATATTGACAACGTCTTCAATCACATCTCTGGTGGTTCCGTGGATATCCGAAACAATGGCTTTTTCTTCATTCAACAAAGCATTGAGTAGGGTAGACTTGCCCACATTGGTTTCCCCGATGATTGCAACCGGAATACCATTTTTGATCACATTTCCCAATTGAAACGAATCCTTTAACTTTCTTAAGATTGATTCTATTTTCGAAACTAACTTTTTGAGTTGATCCCGGTCAGCAAATTCAACATCTTCTTCACTGAAATCAAGTTCCAACTCAATCATAGCAATGAAATGCAGCAATTCGCCTCGTAAATTGGTTAATTCAGAAGAAAATCCACCGCGCATTTGATTGATAGCCACTTTTTGGGCTGCCCGGTTGGTTGATGCAATCAGATCAGCAACGGCTTCTGCTTGCGAAAGATCCATTTTTCCATTCAGGAATGCCCGCTGGGTAAATTCGCCTGGAAGCGCCATACGCGCGTCTTTTGCGATTAGTAATTGTAATATTCGTTGCTGTATATAAACCGAACCATGACAGGTAATTTCTACAACATCTTCGCCGGTAAACGAATGTGGTGCCCGAAAGATTGAAACGACAACTTCATCGATCAGTTCATTTCCGTCGGCAATGCTTCCAAAATGTAAGGTGTTTGGTTGTTGTTCAGCCAGTTTCTTCCCTGATTTGGGTGACTGAAAAACCGAATCGGCAATTTCAAGAGCTTTTTCTCCTGAAAGACGTATGGTTGCAATTGCTCCCATTCCGGGAGAAGTAGCTATGGCGCAAATGGTTAACTGGTCGAGCATGAATCAAAAATTTAATGCCACAAAAATACACTATTTGAAGGGATTAGCTATCGTTTGTTATTCAAACTTGAATTTCTTGAAATAGATAACAGGCAACTCAATGCAATTCAATTGCTTTTTCTTAAACCAAACCGTAAGCAAACGTTCG
The DNA here is from genome assembly GCA_028683385.1 of Prolixibacteraceae bacterium. Lineage (GTDB taxonomy): Bacteria > Bacteroidota > Bacteroidia > Bacteroidales > Prolixibacteraceae > Aquipluma. The sequence continues at coordinate 7,655 of JAQUIJ010000007.1, forward strand.
GCCATAAAGCCCAGAATTCGTTTCTGATAATCGGTATAATTGTTCAGGTCGATTCTTCGTTCAAACTCAAACAGCAAGTCGATCCACCACATCATAAATTCCTGATAATGTTCATCTTTCAGAATAAACATGTTGTTGGCATATAATCTTTTACCCTGAAGTACTTCATGAAAAGCTTCCAGATATTCCGGATGTTTTTCGATCAGTATCGTTTCAAGAAGTTTCAGATCGTTTATGTCGTGATAGCGGCGATAGTGCGTTTCAACCGTATATTTCAGCTTTCGGGCTTGTGGTAAAATAGCATCGTATCGATTTAGTAAATCATTCAACTCCTGCTTGTTGAGAATTCTGGGGACAAAAAGGTCAGTATTTTCAGTATAAATCAATCCATATCGTTTTTTGTATAGTCCCGCCGGATAATAAAGCAGACGTTTTAGTTTGTACAAAAATGGTTCAGGTTGCGCGGTAAAGAAACGGCGGTAATGGCAGCTTCCGGTTACTTCCTGATGTGTATTTTTCCAGACCCAGTAAATGCCCGTTAATTCGCTGAAGTATGGGTTTTTATGCGAAATATTTTCGCCAGAGTCATCGCCGATAATAGCTGATTTTTCTTCATGCTGTGCATTTCCAGCCATAATTGGCTGATAGATTGGATCTGTTTGCAGAATTGAACCATTCTTGTAATAAAAAACATAAACCTTAATTCTTGAATGACCTGACATTGTACAATTTAAATAGTTGTGCAGAGGTAATTATTTATTCAGCCAAAAATAGCACTTTAATTTTTATAAATAATTGGCGATTGAGATTTCGAAAATACCGGTTAAAAGTTCCATTTGATTTTGTCTAGTTTGGCTTGAAAAAGCTGATAAAAGAAGCATCAAACGATCAGTTTCGCATATTTTATTACTTTTGCCCGTAATTCGAAAATTCATAAATCAAATACTTTAATATGAAACTTCTTGAAGGAAAAACGGCCATAATTACTGGCGCATCCAGAGGCATTGGAAAAGCAATTGCCCTCAAATTTGCTGAAGAAGGTTGCAACATCGCCTTCACCGATCTTTTTGAAGACGAAAACATGAAAAACACAGAAGCTGAATTGACTGCCCTTGGCGTAAAAGCTAAAGGATATGCATCGAATGCAGCTAACTTTGAAGATACTGATCGGGTAGTGAACGAAATTGTTGCCGATTTTGGCGCAGTTGATGCATTAGTAAACAATGCAGGTATTACGAAAGATACCTTGTTGATGCGTATGACTGAAGATCAATGGGATGCAGTGATTAATGTGAACCTGAAGTCAGTTTTCAATTTCACAAAAGCGGCCCAAAAAATTATGCTGAAACAAAAATCAGGCTCTATCGTTAATTTGAGCTCGGTTGTTGGTGTAAGCGGAAATGCTGGTCAATCAAACTATTCAGCTTCAAAAGCTGGAATCATTGGTTTCACCAAATCTATCGCTAAAGAATTAGGATCACGCGGAATTCGTTCGAATGCAATTGCTCCGGGTTTTATTATTACCGAAATGACAGCTAAAATTCCGGAAGATGCACGTAAACAATGGGAAGCAAATATTCCGATGAAACGTGGTGGTTCTCCTGAAGAAGTTGCTAAGGTTGCATTATTTTTGGCATCTGACCTTTCTTCGTATGTAAGCGGACAAGTCATAAATGTTTGTGGCGCAATGAATACTTAGGGAAACGAATATTCAATACAATTCAGGCCGATTACATTTGTATCGGCCTTTTTTTTTGCCACTCAGGAATAGAAAGTTCTATCTTAAACTTTTTTTAGGTTTTTACTCAACCATAATTGGCTAACTTTTTACTATATTAGTTAAGCAAAAAAAATCAGATAAAATGAAGCAGCGAAGGATCTCCTTTCTTTTGAACTCCAATATAACTACCATCGCGATCGTTATTATCTCAGCTATTGTGTACATCAATTATCATCTGAGTAAGGAGGTATTGGTGAAAAAAATTGAAGATGGAGCTGTTAATCAGAGTAATATGATCATTTCGAAGATTTCCAGGATTTCAGTTGGAACCGAAGAGATTGCAAGAAACGTATCAGCCCAAGTCTTGTATTATTATAAGAATAATGATTTGGATGTTTTTCTCCGTCAAGTTCTTAAATCTAATACTATTATTGAAAGTATTCATGTTCAGTTGATTGGAAAGGATACAAAACATCTTTTGAGATTTTATTCCATTAAAAATGGCCGGGATAATTGTAATTCTGATGATTTAGCAGATGATAAATTTATTCTTGATCTGAAATCCGGAAATCCCCAATTGAGCAATGGAGTTTGGACTAGCCCATCTTATTCTAAACCGGATACTTCGCATTTATTTGTTTCCTACAAATTGCCAATATATTATCCTGAAAGCAATCAGATTGCCGGGATTGTTTCATGTGAGATTTCGTTAAATGCGATTAGACAAATGCTCTCCGCAATTCGATTAGGAGAGAATGGTTATATTTTTATCGTGGATCAATTGGGTAATTACATTTCACATCCACGCTCTGACTGGATTCTTCAACATAATATTTTTGAAAAAACTTCAACCATTTTTAAGGATAATGGTCAGGAAATCGAATCGGAAATCAAACAGGGTAGGAGCGGAGCCGGTTTAGGTATTTCTGAATATCTGAATGGTCAGGCTGCCTGGTTTTACCATGCCCCTATCACCAATTCTGGTTGGAGTGTAATTATTGTAATTCCTGAAAAAGAACTGTTTAAAGAACTTCACGAAATATTTCTAAAAATTATTGTGGTTTCGGTTTTTGGAATTCTTCTATTATTTCTGGTTAATATTTTAGTATTCAAAAAGATGCTCGATCCACTGGTTCGAATTACCCATGCCATTCAACTGTTCACCTCTTCTCCGGATAGAGAACACGAATCGAAGAATGAAATTATGATGCTTGTCAATAGCCTGGAAGATTGGCAGGAAAAGTATGGATTGCTTATAAACGATCAAAAGAAAACGGCTAGTGACAAAATCAAATTTGAAAAAGATCTAAAATCGGCTCAAGAGATACAACTAAATATTGTTCCTTCCGGAAAGCCAACATTTCTGGAAAATCCGGAGATAGATCTTTATGCCATGCTAAAGCCAGCTGAGACTATTGGTGGAGATTTGTATGATTATTTTTTTATCGATAAAAATCATTTGTTAGTAGCGATTGGTGATGTCTCTGGAAAAGGAATTCCAGCATCACTTTTTATGGCAATTACGAGTACGCTAATAAAAACTCATGCTAAAATATTATCGTCGAAAGATATTGTCAAGCGTGTCAATAACGAATTGAGTGACCGAAATTCGAATCAATATTTTGTTACTCTTTTTCTCGGAATACTTGATATTCGTTCAGGATTATTGGATTACTGCAATGCTGCACATAATTTTCCATACCTATTACGTGCCGATGGTACTTTAGAAACGCTATCAAAGAGTCATGGGTTACCTCTTGGAATATATAAGGGTAAAAAATATAAAAGCAGTAGTATTGAACTTAAAATGAACGATTTGATGATCCTATATACCGATGGAGTAATTAATTCAAGAGATACGAATAAGAAACATTACGGAACTAATCGATTAGAAAATACCATTCAGAACCTAACTGATTTAACCGCAGAAGAGGCCGTTGAAAGATTAGTGAAAAGCATTATGATATTTGAAGGACAGGGTAATCAAGCTGATGATATTTCGCTTTTAGCTTTAAAGTACCTAAATAAACCAGAAGACCAGGCTTAAGCCTGGTCTTCTGGTTTCAATTAAATTCCTATTTTATTTTTTCTGAAGCGTAGATAAGATCTTGATTTTTATCTTTTCAGTTTTCTTGTCAAAACCTACAGAAATAGTATCTCCTTCAACAACTGAAGCCCTAATAATAACTTCAGCCATTTCATCTTCCAGATATTTTTGTATTGCCCGTTTCAATGGCCTCGCTCCAAATTGAGCGTCGTATCCCTTATCTGCTATAAAATCTTTGGCTGCTGCTGAAATTTTTAATTTGTAATTCAGTGAGTTAACTCGTTCATACAAACCCTTTAATTCAATATCAATGATTTCGTGGATGTGTTCTTTAGTCAATGAATTAAACATGATCACGTCATCAATACGATTCAGAAATTCAGGAGCAAAAGCTTTCTTTAATGCCTTTTCAACAATGTATTTCGAATTTTCGCCATCGTCAACACTTTTGTTTTGGGTGGTAAAACCGACGCCACGACCGAACTCTGATAATTGACGTGAGCCAATATTTGAGGTCATGATAATTATAGTGTTTTTGAAATCGATGCTGCGCCCCAAACTGTCAGTTAACCGTCCTTCATCTAAAACCTGAAGTAATAAATGGAAAACATCAGGATGGGCTTTTTCGATTTCATCTAAAAGAACAACACAATAGGGTTTCCTTCTAACTTTTTCAGTCAACTGTCCACCTTCTTCGTAACCAACATATCCCGGAGGCGCTCCGACCAATCTGGAAACAGAAAATTTCTCCATGTATTCGCTCATGTCAACTCTAATTAAAGAATCGATACTGTCGAATAAATATTTAGCTAAAACTTTGGCCAATTGTGTTTTACCAACACCGGTAGGTCCAAGAAAAACAAATGAGCCAATTGGTTTATTGGGGTCTTTAAGTCCAGCACGGTTTCGTTGTATGGCTTTAACAATCTTAACAATTGCGTCGTCTTGTCCAACCACGCTTCCCTTAATCTGTTTGCCCATGTCCATCAATCGTTTCCCTTCAGCCTGTGCAATGCGCTGAACAGGTACTCCCGACATCATGGCAACCACTTCTGCAACCTTTTCTTCAGTTACTGTTTCGCGGTGACTGATCAGTTCCTTTTCCCATTCTTCTTTTTCCTGCTCAAGCAACTGTAAAAGGCTCTTTTCTTTATCACGGTGATTGGCGGCCAGTTCAAAGTTCTGACTTTTTACCGCTTTGATTTTTTCCTCTTTGGTCTTTTCAATTTTTTCCTCCAGCTTCACAATACGATCCGGAACATTGATGTTTGAGATATGCACACGCGAACCCGATTCGTCAAGCGCATCAATTGCTTTGTCAGGCAAAAAACGGTCAGGAATATACCTGGCAGTTAATTTTACGCAGGCTTCAATTGCTTCAGGAGTGTATATTACATTGTGATGATCCTCATACCTCGATTTAATATTATTCAGAATTTCAATAGTTTCATCAACTGAAGTTGGCTCAACCATTATTTTCTGGAACCTTCTTTCTAAAGCGCCATCTTTTTCAATCTGCTGACGGTATTCGTCGAGGGTAGTGGCTCCAATACATTGAATTTCGCCACGTGCCAATGCCGGTTTCAGCATATTGGCCGCATCAAGCGAACCTGTTGCACCACCCGCACCAACAATGGTATGAATTTCGTCGATAAACAAAATAACGTTACTGACTTTCGATAACTCATTCAGAATAGCCTTCATTCGTTCTTCAAACTGTCCACGGTATTTGGTTCCGGCAACAATTGAAGCGATATCCAAGCTAACAACGCGCTTGTCGAAAAGAATCCTCGATACTTTTTTCTGAACGATTCGTAAGGCAAGTCCTTCAGCAATAGCCGATTTACCGACACCTGGTTCGCCAATCAGAATTGGATTGTTTTTCTTTCTTCGCGATAATATTTGAGCTAATCGCTCAATCTCACGTTCCCTTCCAACAATCGGATCCAAATTATTTTCTTCTGCGGCTTTGGTAATGTCAACACCAAAATTATCAAGCACAGGTGTGTCTGATTTTGGGTTTACAGGCTTTTTGGCAGATGATGAAGACGCGGCTCCTCCAGGTGATTTGGAGAAACTATCATCATCTGAATCTTCATCATCAAAGTCAGATTTTGCCTCCGGATTTTTATAATCTTCCAATCTTGATTTCAAAATATAATAATTGATGTGGTACTCGCTCAGAATATTACTGATCATGCTATCCTTGTCCTTAATTAAAGCAAGGAGAAGATGACCTGTGTTGATAGTAGGGCTGTTGAAAGCCCGTGCTTCCAAATAAACAAGCTTCAAAGCTTTTTCAGCTGATTTTAATAATTGCACAGAGGCCTGCGAATCGATATCCTTGCCAGTTCTTAGTTTTTCTTCGATCGATTGTTTTATTTCAGACAAATTGACACTAAGGTTAGAGAGAATCTCAATAGCTACGCCTTCTCCATCTCTAAGGATTCCGAGGAAAATATGTTCTAATCCAATGCTCTCATTTCCTAGTCGGATAGCTTCCTCCCGGCTGTATGAAAGAACATCTTTAATTCGTGGTGAAAATTGTGAATCCATATGCTTCGTCACATTAATAAAGTTACGCATCCAAAATAACAAAAAGTATTCCTAAAAGTTGGTACTGTCATACTCAATCTCATTTTCTTTATTCAAAAATACACAATAAAAGTCAGGCATTACTTATAATTTGTTGATTTTACGAACATTACATTGTTAAAATCTTATTTGTATTTTACCCATGAAAAGCGCAATAATCGCTTGATTCATAAAGTATTTTTGTATTTTTGTCAATCAAAATTTTTAAAGCAAAAATCATTTAGAGGAGGAGTAAATGTCTGAAGGCGAAAAAATTATCAAGATTAATATTGAAGAGCAAATGAAGTCAGCTTACATCGATTATTCGATGTCGGTTATTGTTTCAAGAGCTCTTCCGGATGTAAGAGATGGTTTAAAGCCTGTACATCGTCGCGTTTTATTTGGAATGAGTGAGTTGGGAAACTTTTCTAATAGACCCTACAAAAAGTCAGCTAGGATCGTTGGGGAAGTAATGGGTAAGTATCACCCGCATGGTGACTCGTCCATTTACGGAACATTGGTTCGTATGGCTCAGGATTGGTCATTGCGTTACACATTGGTTGACGGCCAGGGTAACTTTGGGTCAGTTGATGGTGATAGCCCTGCAGCAATGCGTTATACTGAAGCCAGATTGTCGAAAATAGCGGAAGAAACGCTTGCCGATTTGGAGAAAAATACGGTGGACTACCAACCTAATTTTGACGAATCGCTGAAAGAACCAACAGTATTACCAACCCGAATCCCACAATTGTTGGTTAACGGAGCATCAGGAATTGCAGTTGGGATGGCAACAAACATGCCTCCCCACAATTTGTCTGATACCATTGATGCTATTGTTGCTTACATTGATAATCCGGAAATTGACATTCAGGATTTGATTCCAATAATCAAAGCGCCTGATTTTCCAACTGGAGGTATTATTTATGGATACAGAGGGGTTCAGGAAGCATATGAAACCGGAAGAGGCCGGATCGTTATCAGGGGAAAAGCACACATTGAAGTAACACCGAATGGTCGTGAAAAAATTGTAATTACTGAAATCCCTTATATGGTAAATAAAGCAGAACTCATTATAAAGACTGCTGAGTTAATCAATGATAAGAAGATCGAAGGAATCTCCAATGTAAACGATGAATCAGACCGCGAAGGTATGCGAATCGTTTTTGACATCAAACGAGATGAGATTTCGAATGTTGTTCTGAACAAACTCTACAAATTCACACAACTTCAGAATAGTTTCAGTGTAAATAATATTGCGTTGGTACATGGTAGGCCACAACTGCTTAACCTGAAAGAATTAATTCATTATTTTGTCGAACATCGGCATGATGTAGTCATCCGCAGAACACAATTTGAATTGGATCAGGCCGAAAAACGTGCCCACATCCTGGAAGGACTTATCATCGCCAGCGATAATATTGAAGAAGTAATTGCTATTATCCGTGCTGCAAAAAATCCGGATGAAGCCAGAGTGAACCTGATGGAACGGTTTACATTATCTGACATTCAATCCAGGGCGATTGTTGAAATGCGTCTACGTCAGTTGACAGGACTGGAGCAAGATAAATTGCATGCTGAATACGAAGAGATTTTGAAACAGATTGAATATCTGAAAAGTGTATTGGCCGATATCAATTTGCGCATGGAAATAATCAAAAATGAGCTTATTGAGATTAAAGATAAATATGGCGACGGACGTAAAACGGAGATTGTTCCTAATGCAGAAGAGTTCAATCCGGAGGATTTTTATGCCGACGAAGAAATGGTTATTACTATTTCTCATTTGGGATACCTTAAGCGGACACCATTAACCGATTTCAAAACTCAGGGTAGGGGTGGCAAAGGATCAAAGGGAAGTACTACAAGAGATTCCGATTTCCTTGAGCATATGTTCAATGCTTCAATGCACAATACTTTACTTCTGTTTTCAGAAAAAGGTAAGTGTTTTTGGTTGAAGGTTTATGAAATTCCGGAAGGAACAAAGACTTCCAAAGGTCGGGCCATTCAGAATGTGATTAATATTGAACAGGATGATAAGATTTTGGCCTATATTAATGTAAACAATCTTACTGATCCTGATTATATTAATAACAACTTCATTATTCTTTGTACCAAGAAAGGTATCATCAAGAAAACTTCTCTTGAGGCTTATTCGCGTCCAAGGCAAAATGGAGTAAATGCAATTACAATCCGTGAAGATGATCAGCTTTTTGAAGCCAGAATGACCAATGGAAGTCATCACATTATGATGGCTGTTCGTTCCGGAAAAGCAGTTCGTTTTGAAGATGGTAGTGTTCGCCCGATAGGAAGAACAGCTTCCGGAGTTCGTGGGATAACCCTTGGACATGATCTGGATGAAGTAGTTGGCATGGTTTGTGTTGAAAACGAAAATGCAGACATTTTAGTTGTTTCTGAAAATGGCTATGGGAAACGCTCTAAAATTGGTGATTACCGATTGACTAACCGTGGCGGAAAAGGTGTTAAAACCATTAATGTTACTGAAAAAACTGGTCAGGTAATTTCAATTAAAAGTGTTGACGATACCAATGACCTAATGATCATTACTCAGTCAGGATTAACGATAAGGATGTCGATTTCATCTCTTAGAATTTTGGGAAGAACAGCACAGGGAGTCCGTTTGATAAATCTTAAAGAAGGTGATCAAATAGCTTCAATTACAATTGTTCCAACATCGGAAGATACAGATGAAGTTTCTGAAATTTTGGATGAAAATATTGAATTGTCAGACGAGAATGATTCTCAACCTGAAGAATAATAGATATTTTTAAACTTTTAATTAAATATTATAGCGTAACAACAAACTTTTTATCACAATGAAGAGAACGACAATTTTATTTGTTTTACTTTTTGCCGTTTCATGCGCGTTCGCTCAGAAAGGCAAAGTAACCAGTGCATTAAGTTATAAAGAAGCTGGTAAGCTCGACAAGGCAGTTGAAGCAATAGAAGAAACTATTGATGCTAGTAACCCTAAAACTGAGGGTTCTGTTACATGGCCCAGAACATGGGAAGTACGTGGTGAAATCTACCAAGCTGTATTTCAATCGAAAGATGAAAATTATAAAAAGCTTAGTGCGGATCCATTGACTGTGGCATATGATTCTTATATGAAAGCCTTACAACTTGACGACAAAGATCGTTTTTCAAAGAGTGTAAAAATTAAACTTACTCTTTTGATTGGTGACCTTACAAATCAGGCAGTTGCAGGTTTTAATGAAGAAGCTTATGAAAAAGCAATGACATCATTTGAACAGATTATGGCCATTGAGCAGTTACCTGTTTACAAAGCTGATGATCCAAATGCTGTGGATACTGTTATTATTTTCAATGCCGGATTAGCTGCATACAATGCGCAGAAATATGATAAGGCTATTCAGTATTATAAAGAAGCAGCTAAGTATAAATACAATGGTGCAAAAACTTATTCGTTGATAGCTAATAGCTATTTCCAGAAAAAAGATACCGTTGGTGCATTACAAGTATTGCAAGATGGGTTAAAAGAATATTCTGATAATGGAATTCTTTTAGTTGAAGTGATCAATGTTTATTTGAATGCTAACAAAATTGATGATGCGATGAAGTATTTAGACATCGCTATTGCACAGGATCCTAAAAATGCTTCGTATTTCTTTGCTCAAGGTACACTGTATGACAAACTTCAGAAACCTGAGGAAGCAGCTACTAGTTATCTGAAAGCAATTGAATATAAAGAAGACTATTTTGATGCATATTATAATTTGGGAGCTCTGTATTACAATAAAGGAGTAAAACAGGTTGATGTAGCAAATCTTGTTCCAAGCAATCAACCCGAAAAATATGAAATAGAAAAAGATAAGGCTGATGTTGAATTCAAGAAAGCAATTCCATACATGGAAAAAGCACATGAAATTAATCCTACCGATAAATTTACTTTAGAGTCTTTGAAGACTTTATATTATCGCTTAAAAATGTTAGATAAACATGCTGAGATTATCGAAAAGATGAAAAGCATTCAATAATCGATATTTTAAAGAAGGAGCTTTTGCTCCTTCTTTTTAGTTGTATGAAAATAACATAATATTAATTCTAAGACAAATGTGCAAATTTCAAAACCGATTATAATATTATCATAATTAAGTCGAAATGGCGAGCTTAAAATCTAATAATTCCGAAAAATTAGGCAGATCTCTAATTAAAATTCATCAAATTCTGCAATGCAAAATTTAAAAGGTTTACGTGACATCCAAAATTTGATTTTAAAAGTATTATTTCTGAATTTGTTTTGCACGAAATAATTTGAATTTCACCTGTTGATTACTTAGCCATCAATAACTCAAAGCCTGCACATCAAATACTTGAAAATTTACAAAATAATTAGATTAAATAAGAATTACATTTGTAACTAAAAAATATTTAATGTGGTTTAATAACTTGATAAACAATGTTTTGTATTGATTTACATATGACAATTTAACTTTTTAAACTATCGTTTTATCTCAGTATGATCTAAATCAGATCGTGCTGTACGCAAAGAATATAAAATGAAAAACGATGATACTCCTATGAAATCTAGGAATATCATCGTTAAAGTAAATCAATACTAACTAACTCTCAGAGAATAGAACTCCTCGAGACTTTGGTCGATAATGTCATCAACTTCCGTAAGAACATTAGATTTTGGTTTAAATCTAAAAGCATGGTCATCTTCTTGTTTCTGTCTTAAGACTTCACGAAGAAGATACATTGTTTTGATCATCTTTTTCAATCTGTCTTCTTTCATGGCTAAATTGTTTGTTTAACCAAAGCTATGAAGTCAAATCGCCATACACAACTAAATAAGCTTACTATTCCATTAAAAAACAGTTAATTTATTGGTTAAAATCAACATTTCTTTTGATGTATGTGCTGTAATCTTTCAGGATTGGATCATATTCCTGATGGAAAAGCTTAGATGAAATGATAAAATCGGCAGTTGAGCGGTTAGTTGCAGTTGGAATATTATAAAGCGTTGAAATTCGGAGTAAAGCCTTGACATCTACATCGTGAGGCTGAGGTTGCATGGGATCCCAAAAGAATATAAGCATATCAACCTTTTCTTCACAAATTAGTGCACCTAATTGTTGATCACCGCCAAGAGGCCCGGATTTCAATCGAGTAATTTCTGGTGGAATAACATCATTTTCCCGACATTTTTCCACGAGTGTTGCTTCGACCAAACTTCCTGTTGTGCCAGTGCATATGAGGCTATGCTGTATGAATTCTTTCCAATTCCAGGATACCCATTCAATCATATCTTTTTTACGATTGTCATGAGCTACTATTGCTATAACTTTTTTCTTTTTCATTTCAATATGCTTAATTTTTTTATACTCGAAAAACGGACTAGTGCAAATATAAAGTTATTTGACCATACCTTTTGCTGTAGGCCTCCGATTCAAAAGACAGATCCACATTAGATACTAAAAAATAAGGGCATGATGTTAATAATCATGCCCTTATACTTAAATTAAAAAATGTTTATCAACTAAATTGTGATTTCAAGTCAGTGACCCATTTCTCAATTCGTTCCTTTGATTGACGGGGCTGAGTCTCCTGATCAAGAACCAATCCCATAAATTTATCTTCAACTAAAGCTCTCGAGGATTCATATTTGTAACCTTCGGCTGAGGTAAATCCAACAAGCTTAGCTCCTCTTTCCTGAACCAATTCACCCATAATTCCTACGGCATCACCAAAATTCTCAGGGTATTCAACCTGATTTCCCAGGCCGAAAATTGCAATCGTTTTGCCTTTTAAATTTAAGTCTTCCAATGCAGGGACAAACTCGTCCCAGTAGTTTGGCAATTCACCGTCAAACCAAGTAGGAACTCCAAGAATCAGATTAGTAAACGAAAGGAATAACTCTTCTGTTAATTCTTCCGCATTAACCTTTACAATGTTAAAATCCGAACCAAAAGCTTCTATTATTTTTTCAGCAGCTTTGGCCGTCTTTGTTGAATTAAAACTATAGAATATGCCTGTTTTATTCATGATTGATATGTTTTTAGTAGGCCAAAATTTCTTTGGCTGTATTGTAAATCTTTTCGGTATTTGGCAGTATGATCCTTTCAAATGAACGATGAAATCCGACTGGAGTAAAAGATGAACCAACACGTTTAACAGGTCCGTCGAGGTACTCAAAAGCTTCTTCCATGATCATGGAAGCTACTTCTGCACCAAAACCAGAGTGAACTTTATCTTCATGAACAACCATCACTTTCCCGATTCTCTTAACTGAATTCAGAATTGTTTCCTTATCAAGCGGAATCAACGAACGAAGATCGATTACTTCAACTGAAGCTCCTTCTTTTGACAACTTTTCAGCCGCTTCGAGACACATATGTGTCGTGTTTCCATATGTAATCATCACTAAATCTTCTCCGTCACGACGAATTCGTGCTTTACCAAAAGGAACTTCAAAATCATCGGGAATCACAGTTGCAGCTTTTGGGTCATTGTAAAGTGCTTTGGGTTCCATAAACATGGTCATACCTCTTGATCTAATGGCAGTTCGTAAAAGTCCTGCAGCATCGTCAGCAAAAGATGGATATACAATCCGAACCCCTGGAATTGATGCTAAAGATCCCTCAATGTTCTGCGAATGGTATAATCCTCCGCCAATGTAGCCGCCCGACGCAAGCCGGATGGTGACATTTGGAGTAAATTTTCCGTTCGATCTCCAATAATCATGACTGGAATCGACATATTGCTCCATAGCAGGCCAAAAATAGTCGGCAAACTCCGCCCCTTCAATTACAATCCTGATTTTTTCATTATACCGCGACATCCCGTTTGCAGTTCCGACGATGAAGTCTTCAGCGATTGGGGCATTAAACACCCTTTTGGGGCCAAATTCCTGCTGCAATCCCTTTGATACGTTAAAGATACCACCCTTGTCTTTATTAGCCATATCCTGACCCCAAATAAAGGTATCCGGATTCAGCTTGAATTCTGCTTTAATTGTTTCATTAAGTGCGGTAATCAGCTTTTTCTTTTCACCTGTATCCTGGTGTATTCCTTCAGGATATTTTTGTGAAATATAAGGTTCTGGAAGAACAAAGTCCAGATAGGTATTCGGATCTGGATCCGGAGCCTTTAATGCAAGCTTGTGAGCCTCTTTAAGCTCAATTTTAGCCTCATTTTCGATGCTTTCAAGTTCTTCAGGAGTAAATCGTTCGTAACGGATCAACATTCTTTTATACTTGAATAACGGGTCATATTCCTGAACATAGTTCCGTTCATCCTCCGACCGGTATAATTCGTGTCGATCCGAATTGGAATGAGAATGAATGCGAATACAGTTTGCCTGAACCATTACTGGCATTCCGGTTTCTAACGCGTGCTTTTTGGCTTCGTGCATGGCATTCATCGAATCGAAAACATCTTTTCCGTTGCAATGTATAATCCGGAGGTTTTTAAATCCAGTGAAATTATTAGCAACCTTCCGGTTTGCTGTTTGATCTTTCTTCGGAACAGAAATCCCGAAGCCATTATCCTGAATTGCAAAAATAACGGGTAATTTTTCTTTGGAAGCGCCATTGATGGCTTCATAAACGAATCCTTCTGACAAGGAAGATTCGCCTTGTACACTAATTGCAACAGCTTTTTCTCCGTAATATTTAATAGCTCGCGCAACTCCAACAGCATGCAACGTGTGATTTCCAGTTAAGGAGGAAACGTTGTGCATGTTCCATGCCGGTTTGGCGAAGTGATTCGACATGTGGCGACCACCGCTGGATGGATCCGTAGCTTTTGAAATTCCATTCAGGATAATTTCTTCGGCAGTCAATCCGCATGACAAAGCTGTCAGCAAATCTCGGTAATACAAAAAAATATGATCTACCTCTTTTTCAAAGGTTTGACCGATTGCCAACTGGATTCCATCATGACCAGCATATGGTGCATGATACGACCAACCAATGGCTTGTTTCAGGTAATTCGGAGCTTTTTCATCAATAGCCCGGCCAAGAGTCATCAGCCGGTACCATTTTTCAAGTATTTCTTTAGGGGTTGTTTTTACCGAAAATACTTTAGGAACTGTAGTCATATATCTGAGTTTATTTTTTGAGTTTACACTTCGCGATCAATACTGAATTCTTCAAGAACATCTGCTATTCGCCGCAAGAAAGCCCCGCCCAATGCGCCGTCTATAATTCTGTGATCATATGATAAAGAGAGGAACATTTTGTGCCGTACAACAATTGCATCGCCTGTCGGAGTTTCCATTACTGCAGGTTTTTTCTCGATACTTCCAGTTGCAAGAATGGCAACTTGTGGTTGATTGATGATTGGTGTTCCGATCAAATTGCGGAATGAGCCAAAGTTAGTTATCGTGAAAGTTCCGCCCTGATAATCTTCAACACCAAGTTTATTTTTGCGCGCGGCTTCAGCCAATTGATTCATATTTTTCGTCAATCCAACCAGATTTTTTTGTTCAGCATTTTTTATGACGGGAACTACCAGGTTACCATCAGGTTTGGCTACAGCAACAGCAATGTTAATATCCTTGTGCATAATGATTTTATATCCGTCAACTGAAGAATTCAGTAATGGAAATTCAGTTATTGCACGAGCCACAGCTTCAATAAATACAGGCATATAAGTAATCTTATCACCATATTTCGAAGCAAACTCATCTTTCACTTTGGTTCTCCATAAAACGAGGTTGGTCACATCGGCTTCAACCACTGCCGTAACGTGTGGCGAAACCTGTTTCGACATCACCATGTGATCGGCAATAATTTTACGAACCCGATCCATTTCAATAATCTGATCGCTTGTACCCACCGGAACAGAAACTTTTGCCGGTGCGGGTGCCGGTGTTTCTTTAGCCTGAACATTTGGAACAGAAGGAGTTTTTACACTATTTCCACTTTTCCGGGCTTCAATGTAGTTCAGTATATCTTTTTTCTGGAGGCGGTTATTTAGTCCAGATCCTTCAATTGTCTCAAGTTCGGTTAAACTTACCTGTTCTGAATTGGCAATTGAAAGCACAAGTGGTGAGTAAAAACGTGTAGCTTTTGTTTCATCACTTTGAACAACAGGCTTTGATTCACTGGCTTGAGTAGTTGAACTAACAGTAACTGGTTCGGCTTTTGCTTTTTGCTCCTGAACTTTAGACTTTTCAGGTTCGGCTACAACTTCATTCGTTTTTTCCGATGAGTCGTCATCTTCTGTAGTTATAATCGCAACGATTTCACCTACAGGAACCAAAGCATTAAGCGGATAAAATATCTTTTTTATAAAGCCATCAACAGGCGATGGAATTTCGGAGTCAACTTTATCGGTTGCAACCTCAAAAAGAGGTTCGTCTTCTTCAATTCGATCGCCTTCTTTAACAAACCATTTTGTGATGGTAGCTTCCTGAACACTTTCACCCAATTTAGGCATCTGGATTTTAAATTCTGACATACTTTTCTTATATTATTTAACATTTATAAATTCTAGTTTTCAGACAAACTAACAAGATATAGATTGAAAAGTTCAGTATTTAAAAGCCAATCTTTTTAGCTGAAAATGTATTTTGCTCTTTGAATGATACTTAGTTACAGATTAAATGGTAAATAATAGATACGCAAGTCCGTATTTTCTTTTTATGAGTTTTGTTGAAAGCAAAAAAGGATGAACCGTTGTGGGTTCATCCTTTTTCAATATTTTAAAATTCCATCTATTTTAAATTCTTAGGCGGCTCATATTTGAAGAGGTCTTTTTTGGGCCACGAAGTAATTTTCTTTTCAATTTGCCTCATCATGTAATCGACGTATGCAGGTAATCGTGGACCTTTCCAACTGCTTGAGTTGATAATAATTACCCAGCCAAATCCATTGCTTTGCCGTTTTACGATTGCCGAAGTTCCGGCCATGCTGCCTGTTCTGATCCAGTCGCCATTTTTCTTTATAACTTTCCAGCCCAGAGGGCCTTTGAAATCTTTATTCACAACCATCTGATCAATCAAATGACCCGAAATCATATCGGGTACACTTCTGAAGCCGTCGATTAAAACCATAAGTTTGGCCAATTCAACGGAAGAGGCAATCCATCCGCCAGCCGAACTAAGCAATTCAATTGGATTACCTCCGTATGGCTTTGGAACCATCGTTCCTGAACCGTCAAACGAAGGTATCATTGGACTATCTTCAGCTTCGTAATATTTTACTTCATTTATTCTTCTATCAGCCAAATAACTTCGACCAATGTGCATATCCAGGATTCCCTGAGGTTTTAATACATCGTTAATCACAAAATCCTCGTATTTTTTTCCTGAAGCTGCTTCGATTACTTTGCTCAGGAACATGTAACCCATGTTCGAATACGATGAACGTTTGCCTGGCTCAAAATGCAATTTACGGGTGGCTACAAAACGACAATATGAATCCATAGTTGCGGCTCCGGTTTCACCTGTTTTTTCCAGCACTACCAATGAATTAAATGCTGGGTCACCGTATGTTAGGGTCCAGCCTCCTGCATGAGCAAGTAAATGCCTTACAGTAATGTTATAGAGCCGTTTATCAACTACTTTATTAAAAATCGAATCTTTTAAAATAGCTTTTGGCCCAAATACTTTCGAATCTAGCGATATGACCTTTTTCTCAACTAATTTCATAATTGCCACAGCAGTAATAAGCTTACTTACACTGGCAATCCGAAATAGATTCCCGGGAGTTACGACAGTCTTTGCTTCAACATCCGAATATCCGTAACCATGTGCAAAAACCAGCTTACCATCCTTTACAATGGCCATGGTCATTCCGGCTAAATTCCACTGTTTCAGAAAATCATCAGCTTTTTTAGCAATAAAACTGCTTCCTGAGAAGTCGGATAATTCGTTTGATATTTTGAAGTTTAAACTATTTTTATCTACCTCCTGAACCTTTTTTGGTACTTCAACGGGCTTCGTGGTATTGTTTGTGTTTGTACATTGACTAAAAATCAGAGCGAAAATCAGGCTATAACTAATAGTTTTTAAAGTGTACATATGTGTCTTTGAGTAATTCAGCATTGTAAACTTCCAATTATTTCGTTAACAGACTGAATTTTATGTCGTTCCATGTATTGAGTAATGCCATCAATAATCTGAACCGGGATTGTTGGGTCGATAAAAAGTGCGGTACCAACCTGAATTGCTGAGGCTCCTGCAATCATAAACTCAATCGCATCTGTTGCATTCATGATGCCTCCCATTCCGATAACAGGAATTTTTACGGCATTATAAACCTGCCACACCATTCTGATGGCGATTGGTTTTACTGCGGGGCCCGATAATCCTCCGGTAATAGTTGAAAGTACAGGTTTTCTGGCTTCGGCATTTACAGCCATCCCAAGTAAAGTATTAATTAATGAAACACTATCAGCACCTTGTCCTTCTACGGCTTTTGCAATTTCGGCAATGCTGGTAACGTTAGGCGATAATTTTACAATTAAGGTTTTACTATAAACTTTTCTTACGGCTTTAACCACTGCTTCGGCTGAAGGACAGCTAATACCAAATGCCATTCCACCTTCCTTAACATTGGGGCAACTGATATTCAATTCAATGGCTGGTATTCTATCCAGTTCATTTAATCGTTCAGTTAATGCCACATATTCTTCAATCGTAGAGCCATTTACATTTACAATCAAATGTGTGTCGAGATCTTTTATCCTTGGATAGATATTAGCTATAAAATTATCTACACCCTTATTTTGAAGCCCAACAGCATTCAACATTCCTGAAGGAGTCTCGGCCATTCTTGGATATGCATTTCCCTCGCGGTGTTTTAAGGTAGTTCCTTTAACTACTAGTCCCCCAAGTCTCGACAAATCAAAAAAGTCAGCAATTTCTTCACCAAACCCACAAGTGCCAGAGGCTGTCATAACCGGATTTTTTAAATCCAGATTATGAATCTTTATTCCTAAATCTACCATTTCAGATCGTTTACATTAAATACGGGTCCATCAGTACAAACACATTTATGCCCAGCTTTGGTATCTTCAACACAACACAAGCAAACGCCAAAACCACATGCCATCATGTTTTCAAGCGAAACTTCGCAAAATATATTTTTTTCGATAGCTGTTCGTCCAATCGATTTCATCATCAAATCGGGCCCACACGTATATATTTTACTAAACTGAGTCAATTGGTCTGTAAAAACCGGATGATTGGTAACATATCCTTTTTCGCCAAGCGATCCGTCTTCGGTTGTGAAGAAAAAATTACCATACGGTTGATAAGCTGTTATATCAATGTGGTCAGATGAAGACCTGGCGCCAATGAGTACGGCAACGTTGGCCGGATCTAATCCACATATTTTAGAAAGAAATAGCATGGGAGCAACTCCACTTCCGCCTCCTATTAATAAGATCTTATCCTTTTTATCGGGTAATGTGAACGATCTTCCTAGTGGAAATATAGCACTGATCTTTTGTCCCTCCTTGGCTTCAGTTAGTTTACGGGAGCCCCTTCCCAAGATTTTAACCAGTAATGATATGGTTTGTTTTTCGTAATCAACATCCAAAACTGAAAAAGGCCGGCGTAGAAAAATTTCTGTTGCCTCCTTTATTTCAACATTGATAAACTGCCCTGGAAAAATATCAGAAACAGTGATAGGAGATTGAAGTATAAGAATAAAATTATCTTTATTAAGTTGCTTATTTTTAAGCAATAAGAAGTCAATTACCGTCTTTTTCATGCACATGAATTTGCCGGCAAAGATAGTCTAAAAAACTTACAGGGAAGGATAATAAACCTTAAATGTTTGGTCTTTGAAGAAAACAATTAGCCGTTCAATTGGCTTTTCAGGACTAAAAAATTGATCCTGAATGGTATTGTCAGTTGCTTTTTTTTCGATTGGTGGAGGGGGCGTAATTATTTCCTTGGTTTCAACGAAAGCTTGTTCATTAATCGTTGGTTTTACCTCAATCGTTGGTTTTACCTCCTCTTTCTCTGGTAAAGGACTTTGAGTCGTTACAGGTTGTTCTGTTAGTTGATCAAAAAGGGTTCTGTTCTTAGTCGAAGATTCAACCATTGGGCCGGTTCCGAGTAGGAGCCATTTTGCATTCAGGTCAGGATATACCTGAAGCATTTTTTCGATAAACTGAAAACTTGGTTTATTTCTGCTTTTCAGAACATGAGTAACATTTGACCGCTGCACGCCAATTGTGTCGGCAAGTTCAGAAGGAGAAATTCCTTTGTACTCCATGAATTTTCTGATCCGGTCTTCCATTGATATGTAAATTTTGCAATACACAAATGTAATACATAAATTTTAAATATTCATTCAATATTGGCAATTTAGCAAAGTTACATTTGTTACTTTATTGCATAAAAGTTGAAAAATTAGATTGTAATTAATTGATATATAACTTCAGTTAATTAATATAAAATACTGATATTAAATGATATTAATGCTATATATACTATCAAATACACAGATAATTAACAGACGTAAACATATATTGAATTTTTTAGTTCAATAAAATACGTTTAATATTCTTATTTAATGTACTTTATGATTTAATTTTATTGACTTTATAATTGCCTGTTGTGAGCATTAGTAATGTTAATTATCAATGATACTTTTTTGAATAATTAAGTAAATTCATGCTATTTACATTTGATACAAAACACGATTGTATCTAAATGTAAATTGAATTGTGGATTTTTTATTCGTTGACATTTGTGAACAAGCAGGATTCTGATTACTTCTCTCCTCTTGGTGCAGGTTGTTCATTAATTCCGCAGAGATTTCCTTCTAGCTTTTTTGCTATTGAAATTGCTTTTTTGCCTTTTGAGTTCCATTTGTCGGGTTAAAATTGAAAATGAAATGAAAATGGATTTTAACCGGAAATCACAACGTAATTCCCCTACTTCTTTTAAACCTCAAAATAAATAACGAATTCTAATGCAGTTTGATTTAGATAAGATGTGTATTAATTATTTCATTATCACAGTAATACATCATAAATTCCTAATCGTAAATTTCTTGCATTCTGTGTAAAAAATGCCTTTTTTGAACTCTTAGTTGTTAAAATGTACTTTTTACCGTTGAAATCGATAGTAAAATGGTAATTTTCTTACGTCAATAAAATTTTAGTATATGAGAGGGATACCTTCATCGGTTTTAACTTTATTTTTTGCTTTTGTTTACCTCGTGGAGTTTATTTCCTATTTGGGATTCAGGCAACTGATTTATCAGGCAACAAAGAAAATACAATGGTATTTGAGTCTACTCTTTTTTTTGATTAGCTTTTTTACTATTGGTATGCTCATTTATGCCTTTTCAAACCCTGAAAGCATTCGGCAGAGTCGTGATTATACTTTTTTCAATTTTGTAATTGTAGTTTCTTTTCTAAATCTGGCGCCAAAATCATTCTTTGCCTTAATGACCATCCTCTCCTACTTAATACGGTGGATTGCTGGTCTTCGGGAACAGATTATTACTTTGCTAGGTTCGCTCCTGGTTGGTTCAGGTATCTTTATAGTTTTCTCATATGGAATTTTTATTGGTCGCTATCAAGTGATTATTAATAGGCAAGATTTATACTTCGATAATTTGCCAGCACAGCTTGACAGTTTTAAAATTGTTCAATTATCTGATATTCATTTAGGCAGTTTTCGAAATGATCCTGATATCTTGAAAAAGACGATTAAAATGATTGAAACTATTCAACCTGATTTGTTGCTATTTACCGGCGACATTGTGAATAATTTTGGTGACGAAATGAAAGGTTTTGAGCCCTATTTAAAACAGCTTTCTGCCCGATATGGAAAGTATGCCATTCAGGGTAATCATGATTATGGCGACTATTATGAGTGGCCTGATTCGATAAGTAAGCAGAAAAACCTCGATCAAATTGAAAGTGGTTTAACCCAAGCTGGATTTAAACTGCTTCTAAATCAATGGGATAAGATTATTGTGAAAGATACCTCATTTGCATTGATTGGAGTAGAAAACTGGGGTCACAAACCATTTCCTCAGTATGCAAATTTGGATGTTGCCATGAAAGGAGTTCCGGCGAACTCGTTTAAAATACTCATGTCGCATGATCCGGCACATTGGAAAGCGATTGTGCTTCCTCAATCAGATATTCCTTTAACGCTTTCGGGGCATACGCATGGCGGACAGTTTGGATTAAAAATAGCTGGTATAGAATTTAGCCCGATTTACATTGTTCAGAAGTATTGGGGCGGGCTGTATAAGTCAGGTAATCAGTATCTTTATGTGAATAGAGGGCTTGGAACAATCGGATTCTCAGGCCGCATCGAAATGAATCCGGAAATAACCTTACTTACATTATTCAGGACTAAAAACCATTGAAATTAATCGAAAATAAAAGATTAAACTGGAAATCCTGAAAGTCGGGTCGATAAATAGATCTGAACCCAATTTCGATCGGCGCAAAAAACCGAAGTACATGAAGATCAGAGGTTAGTTCTATCCCTAAAGATTTCATTTTCATTTCAACGCTGTTCGGATAAATGGTTCCGTTCTTATCTCTCGTTGGCATTGAAAGCCAAGCATAATCATAGAATAGCGATGATTTTATCCGCTTGATGTACGCCAATTTCCCGATACTGAAATCGGGATACAGGAGCGGGAATTTATAATCTGCCGCCAACGAATACATTTGATTATTTTGATAACCATAAAAACCTCGGGGAACACGAATAAAATTTGCAAAGTTATAGCTACTGTTTGTGAAACTCTTGTTCTGAAATCCTTGGTATATCTTGAATCCATCATTTTTTGAAAATCCTGGGAAATAGAAAACCGACTGAATTCCGGAAAGCCTACCTAAATCAGAACCAACAAATGGCGTATGTCTGTAAATAATGTCGAACTGTTGACCCCATTTAGGCATGATGCTTTGGCGCGATTGATGCAATAAATTGTAAAAGTAAATTCGGTACGACAATGCGTGGTAATTGTCTGGATAAAAATCTCTTAAAGCAGAATCCGGTTTTGACGTATTCACCATAGAGTATTTTATTTCAGGATAAAATAGGCGTGAATATTTGCCTTTCGAAAAATTGAGTGGCAATCGCACATCCAAGTCGGCGGTTATTTCTCTCCAGCTATAACGCTGTATAGTTGTGTCGCTCCGGATAACCTGATGATTTTGATTAACTGTATTTGTAATCTGGTAATAGTTTGAAGCTTCGTTACCAGCCGATATTTCAGCAGTTATCTCTGGAAACCAACCTAAATAGCTAAATGCAAGTTTGTATTTTCCGGTACGATTGGTTACATCGTAATCGTAACCCAATCGGGTTTCGGCTGTACCTAGTTTGTTCTGCGAAAATACGGAAACTCCGGGCCTGATTTCATAACTGTTTACATCGACATAGAGTGGAGCCCAACTATGAAAATTAAACAAATGCCCAAGTTTCGAGTATTTTTTTGTAGGGTAAACTTCGGAAACCGAATTTGAAAAATCGGGTACTCCTTTTTCCTGAGCAGCCAGATTTTCAGCAAGATGATCAGTTGCTAATTGAATATCGTTAATTTCTTTGTTCTTATTTTTATCCAGAAGTTGAATACTTGCCAGTTGATATCCGTTAGAATTGTAATTGCTGAAAACCAATTGATTGCCTGCTTTATTGACAGAAGGATAATCAGCTCCAAATGGGACAGATGCAACCGGAGTAATTTTTTTACTTTGTAGGTTCAACGAATACAGATTATCAATTCCGGAGAAATCGGCTGAAAAAATGATCCACTCTTTTGAATAGACCGGATTTTTCAGATTCGCAAAGGTTTTGTCTGTCAATTCCTGAAGCTGTTGGGTTTTCAAATCCAGCGAAGCCAGGTATTTTCCGTTTGATGACAAACAAACAACGAACAGCTTCTCCCCTTTCTCGTCCCAACATGGTGTGAAAAAATATTGATTATCAGATGTTTTATGCCTCGAAATTAACTTTCCTGTTCCCAGATCAAAGACCGAAAGGAAAAAATTATTTTCAGGATCGACTTCAACAGCTACGAACGATTTTAAATTTGGAGATATTACCGGACTGAATAATTTGTTCTTAGGCTTGATTTCGTGAATGGTTTTACTTTCAATGTTATATACCTGAATGACAGATCGATCGGAATGTGTCCAGCGCAAATCAGCTCTATTTTCAGCCCAAATGATCAGGTTATCAGTCATCGAGACTGATTCTTTGAAAATTGTTCCGGGTGTATAAATAATACGTTCCGTTTTATCCGGATTGATCAGCACAAACCGTCCAATATCATTAATTGAAGTCCGATAAGCAAACAGGATTGAGTCGCGATAAACTTCAGGATATAAATATTCGGTGTATGATTTTTTTGTAGGTGAAACAACTGAAAAAGAATCAATTGCTCTGGTTAATAGGTTCTGTTTCCATTCTTCAGTAAGGTTATCAAAAATGCCGGAATACAACTGTTTGCTGGTTTGTTTGGTCGATAATTTTAATGAAGAATTTAATGGAGTTATTGAGAATGGCCGTTTCCCGATTCGTTGTACCGCATCAGACCAAACATTAGTTCCAAATTTTTCCCGACTTTTGCCAACCATCCAATAGCCCAATTTATAGTGGTCTGTTACAAAATCTTTGTAAGAACCCAGATAAGCTTTGTCAAACGAATATTTTCCTTTTTCAATCAACTGGGCACGGTATTCCATACTGAACGAAGCCATTCTACCTCGCCCACTGTGTGAAAGAGCGGTTTCTGTTACTACAGCATCACCCTCCAAAAACCAGAATGGCAGGTAAGCACCAGCAACAATGGCGGTGGCTTGTTCTCCCAAAATGGCTTTCACTAATATAGGTAGTTCACTCTGAATTTTATCCATTTGAACCAGATGCCTGAATTCGTGCAATGAAAGTTGTTCCAACCAATCCTGCGAATAAATTTGTTGATTTGGGGTGGTAAAAAGTTCAATTCTTTTGGGTGCCCAGGCCACTAATCCGTTCGAATTTACCGTTCGGGTGTGCAAAATAACTGAAACTTTGCGCGGATGGAAGTCCAACGATTTGGAGCCATATTCATAAACTTTATCTAACACAAATGAAACTCTTTGTGCTTGTATTTCAAATTCTTCTGGGTAAATAACCTGAAAATTAGTTGTATTTATCTGCTTCCATTTGATCGACGAAGGGTCTTGTCCTGTCTGAAAATACTGGGCATTCGCATGTGCTATTACTACAAAAAGTAAAATTGTGAGAGTTATAATTTGCTTCATGAATTCAATTTGAAAAATAGCTGTTTATTCTCCGTCCTTTTTGATTTCTGATCCTCATTGGGGTTAAAGTGAGAATTTAAAACTAATCAATTTATTTAATAAACGGGGCAAAATGGGAAAGTGTATAAAGCCATTTTGTTTTGTGGTAGAATCAGGAATTCAATAGGTCCTATAATTGCTCGGAAATCTGGATTTATTGATCAGAAAATAGTTCGGAAGGAGGCCTTGTTAGCCCAAGTTTGTTAATTTTGAATCGTTCTAAAAACAGAAGCACTTTGGAAATTATTTTTGAGCCTAATCTTTCCGGATTTTTTGTTGCATTGTCTATTGTTATGGCTGCAGGCATCAGTTATTTTCTTTATTTCAGAAATACTGATAGTGTGAGTCTTACGACTTATCAAAAAATATTTTTAGCCATTCTACGCTGCTTATCTCTTTTCCTGATTTTCTTGTTTTTGCTATCGCCTTTGATTGAGAGATCAAAAAAAATAAAACAATTGCCCATACTTGCTGTCGCTTTCGATAATTCGCAATCGGTACAACCTTACGAAGCTTCATTCAACGAATTAGCGAAGTCATTAAAGAATAAGTTTGCTGATGATTACCAACTGGAATTCTGGTCGTTTGGATCAAAAGTTGAAAATACCGAATCATTTACCGGAACTGATCGCCGATCGGATTACGGACAGATGTTAAAAGCATTGAAAAACAATTATTTAAATAAAAATATTGGTGCATTAATTTTATTGGGCGATGGTATTTACAATCAAGGACAAGATCCTGAGAATTTTGCTTCCGGGCTTAAATTTCCGGTTTATTCGGTCGGTGTGGGAGATACAACCCGCAAAACAGATGCTGCGATCCGAAATGTCAAGACTAACAAGATTGCTTTCCTGAAAAATAAATTTCCCGTTGAAATAGAATTGAAGTTTTTGAAACTTAAAAATAAGATTGCCTATATTGATATCGAAAACAACCACAAATCGGTTTATTCAACTACCGTTTCAATTACTTCGGATGATGATTTTAAGCTTGAATTTGCTAATCTGGAAGCATCAGAAGTTGGAATGCAGCACTACAAAATCAAAATACGACCCTTTGATGGCGAAGTTAATTTGAAAAACAATGAGTATGAGTTTGTGATTCAGATCATGGAGAACAAACAGAAAATTTTAATGCTCAGTGATGGTCCTCATCCTGATTTGGGTGCTATTCGCACGAGTCTGAGTGACTTGCAAAATTATGACATTAAGGTACTTACAGGTAATAGCATGCCAGATAGTCTTTCGTCGTACAGTCTTATTGTTTTGAATCAACTTCCTTCGGTAAAAAATGTTGCAAGTAAGCTTTTAACCAGGATTAAAGAGAGCCGGATTCCGGTTTTATTCCTTGTTGGACCAAATTCGATGCTTGCACAACTGAACTCGCTGGACATGGGTTTGAAAATCACGACAAGTTCGAATACCGAAGAAGTGCAGTCTGCTTTTGACCCTAATTTTTCTTTATTTGTGTTATCTGATGCAACCAAAGAAATTATAGAGTCCTCTCCTCCTTTGCTTTCGCCTTTCGGAAATACAGAACTGACTCCAACGATTCAGAATCTGGCCTACCAAAACATCCGAAATATTAAAACCAATAAAACGATGATGGCGTTTGGGGCCGTTAAAGGTCGGAAAGTTGGATTTGTTGTTGGTGAAGGACTTTGGCGCTGGCGTTTGTACGATTTCCAGCTAAACGGTAATCATGAAGCTTTTGACGAATTGATTCAGAAGACCATACAGTATTTGGCACTCAAAGAAAACGAAGACAACTTTAATGTTTACCATCCGGCGCTTTTTCAGGAAACTGATAATATTGAATTTACTGCCGAATTGTACAACGACAGTTACCAATTGGTAAATTCACCGGATGTTTCTATCCGGATAAAAAACGATAGTTTAAAGGAATTCACCTATCTGTTTGATCGCACGGACGATTATTATCAGCTTAATGCCGGAAACTTAGAGCCGGGAGATTATTCTTTTGAAGCACAGACGAAGCTTGGAAATCAGAATTTTACTGAGAAAGGAAACTTTAGCATCGTAAAGAATGAAATTGAGATACAAAACAATCAGGCTGATTTTGGCGTTTTGTTTCAATTGTCTCAACAATCAGGAGGCCAATTTTACCCGTTCAAAAATTATGGCACATTACTTGATGACATTAAGGCAAACAAACAGATAGGAGTTCAACAACATAGACAGACACTCCAAACTGAGTGGATTAATCTGAAATTGTTGTTCTTTCTGTTGATCCTTTTGCTCGGTGTCGAATGGTTTTACCGTAAATACTGGGGAATATACTAACGATGTAATTGAAATTTAGATGATGCGATTTTTCAAAAAGATCACAACCTATAAAACGATACTATTTCTACTTGCCGGACTAATATTGGTTTCGTGTAAAAGCAATTATGCGCTACTAACTATTGAAAATATACAACATGCTAAGGAAGAATTATCTCCTGAAATTCAGAGCATAACATTGATGAATCGCAGTATGAGCAGCCAGTTTCAGAATCATCGGGAAGATTCGCTGCAAATGTATTTTTACCGGAAAGGATTTCAATTGTCAAATGTGGTTCTCGACAGCGCTGCTTCGGACACAACGATTAGAGCTCTTGCTGCATTGATGTTCGAGTCGGGCCGGTACGACGTTGTCGTTCCGCTTGAACGAAATTTCAAAAGAACGCTTTCCTATGACATTATTCCGGATACCTTAAGTCAGTCTCAGGTTCGCGAAATCTGCACCAATTTCAACACCGACGCTTTAATGGTTCTTGAACGCTTTTCAACCAAAGCAATGGCCGATTATTCGGCGGAAAAGTTTCTTGATGGGAATAACGGTAACATCTATTCTTACAATGCAACTCTTGATTTGAAATACGATGCCTTTTTCAGGATTTATAAGCCTGGAAAAAATACTTTGGTTAAGGAAATTGCGCTGAGCGACACCATTTACTGGGAAAGTGCAGATTATACACTCGAAGGGCTTTTCAGTAAATTGCCTTCAGTAAAACAGGCATTGATCAATGCGGGTATTAAGGTTGCTCTTGATGTTGACACAAAGCTCTCTCCTACCTGGATTCCTGAAAAAAGAGGATACTTTTTGTTCAAGAGCAAGGATGACAAAGGGCAGAAATTCATGAATGAAAATAACTACAAAGAAGCAGGCCAATATTGGACAGAAATGGCTCAATCGATGAATAAAAAGATACGAAGCAAAGCAGAATATAATCTGGCGCTTATTAATGAATTAAACGGTGATATTGATAAAGCCATCGAATTTGGCTTGAAATCGTTTTATTCGTTTTACAGGTTTCAGACAGAGACTTATTTGAAAAAACTTGAAGCCAGAAAATTAGCGTTACAAAAGACAGACTAACAACCGAATTTGAATTCAAAAAATAAATGTTGGTTCGAAAATTGTAGAAAACAACATAAAAAAAAATGATTGTATGAAACTTAAGTCAGGATTACTTTGGTTTGTTTTTTTGTTGATTTTGAGTTCATGCGTGAGCTTCGAAAAATTTTCAATTGAAGTATATAAGCCATCGGAACTGCACCTTGGCTCGAATGTCAAAAAAATTGCAATTATTTCCCGAAACCTGAAGTATGTAAATGACACACTACAAAATTATCAGGTAAAAAACCGTCATCTGATTAAGGACAAAATCAGATTTAATTTTGATAGTCTGGCTATTCAGACCTGTTTGGATAGTTTGTCCGGACATTTGTTGGCACAAAATCGATTCGATAGCATCTTAATTTTACCATTCCATACTTTTCCTAAAAATGAGGTAAAAGAAATAAGACCAGCTAACCCCGAATGGTATAAAGCGATTTCAAATAAAACGGGTGCAGATGCGCTGATCTTACTCGATATGTTCTCCTGTTTTTATAGCCAGACCAATGACAACCCGAATCCGACGGTAAATGTTGTAACTTCCAATATTTGGTCGGTTTATGGCGCTAAAGAACAACGGATCATTGATCGTTTTACTCAAGTTGATACCCTTTATTGGGATGAATTGGATGAGAATGGTCAATATCGTAAATTACGGATGCCTGATAAAAAGAGTGCTATTAAGCTTGCCGCAGAGGTGATTGGGGAAAACTACTCGAAACATATTTTACCTACATGGACTAAGGTCGACCGGACCATCATGCAGAATACCGACCCCGAATTTAAAAAGGCAACAAAACTGGCTCAAAATACGAAATGGGAAGAGGCAGTTGCCATCTGGCAGAAATATTCTGACAGCAAAAGTAAATTGAAAAGAGTAACTGCGTTGTATAATTTAGCGCTAGCCAGTGAAATGAATGGAAACGTTGATCAGGCAATCGAGTTGACTGATCAGGCAGCAAAAGTGAGTTCAGGATTATTTATGTCATCTGAAAACGAAGCTGTCAGGAAATATTCGGCTGTATTGCATCAGCGAAAAAATGAGATCAACAAGCTAAACAACCAATATGAAACCCGCTAGAAATATTCTATCGTTTTTTTTGCTTGCTTTAAATCTATCCTCTTGCATGATAACTGATAGTGCCCGAACTACTCAGATTGAAATTATGAAACCCGCATTATTTAATCTTCCTGAGGAGATTAGAACAGTTGCCATCATTAATCGTGCCTCCTATCAAAGCGACAGTGTTCCTTTCCAATATCTTAATCTGAATAAGATTCAAACGGATACACTAGTTAAATACAGGGCGTTGTCAAATAATTGCGTTAATGCGTTGTCCGGTTTTTTCGAAAAGGAAGAATATTTCGGAAAAGTGAAAAATTATCGCGATAGTCTGTCTGTTATCTATTCTTCAATAGAAACTGGAATAGTTACGCCTGAAGAATTGTTTCAAAAGACAAAATCAGACATTTGTATTTTTCTCGATCGTTTCAATTTTAATGTTGTAGCCATTAATGGTTTTAGTGATGTTGTTGCAAATGGTGCAGCTCTTTCCTGGTCAATTGCAATTAAAACCGACACTGTAGGCTATTGGTATAATCAAATGGATACCTTGGTTTATGAAGCCGCTGATTTCCCCTTTAATTTAAAAGATCATGCGAAACTCAATTTGCTTGTCAATAATTCTTCAGAATACCTAGGACGATCTTTTGGTTCAAAAATCGTTCCTACGTGGCTGTCGGTTGAACGCCTTTATTACAAATCGAATAATCCCTATATGCTTTTGGCCGAAAAATACGCATTAAACAATGAATGGCTCAAAGCTGCAGAAATCTGGAATAAACAATCGAAAAATAAAAATCCCCGTATGGCTGCAAAGGCTTGCTACAATATGGCACTGGCCTGCGAAATGGAAGGAAAACTTGATGTTGCCATTGACTGGCTTGTACAATCTCATTCACTACTAAAGGAAAATAATGAAGATCATAGAGAGAATTGCAAGCGGTACATTACAGTACTTGCCTTACGAAAAAAGGAGATCGATAAATTAGCACATCAAGTCAGGAATATTTAGTTTGCTTCATACGAAATATTCAGATATAGACATTACTAAAAACCCTGAAAACGAAGCATTTTTGCTAACATTTTCAGGGTTTTCAAAATCCGATTCTATTTCTATTTTTTGCCTGAAACTACTTGATTTTGGTAAATCACAGGTCCTTTTTTCAATGCCCGTATTATCAGGAATATCCCGGTAAGAACAAATGGAATACTCAGCCATTGCCCCATATCAAGGGTCATGCCTTTTTCAAACGGTTCCTGAACTTCCTTTATAAATTCGATGAAGAACCGAGCTGAGAATACCATGACAAAGAAAACGCCGACCAGCAAACCTTGATAGTCCTTGGCTTTGGTTTTCCAGTACATGTAAAGCATCACGCCAAAAGTGACCAGATAGCTAAGCGACTCATAAATCTGTGTTGGATGTTTGGCAACAGTCTCGTGGTTGCGTTCGAATATTACTCCCCAGGGCAATGTGGTTGGAATTCCATAAATTTCAGAATTCATGAGATTTCCTAAGCGAATTAATGCGGCTACAAATACCGATGGAACAACTACCCGATCTAAAACCCACAGAATAGAGCGTTTCGACACGTATTTGCTCCAGATAAACATGGCAATAATGATGCCGAGGACTCCACCATGACTGGCCAGTCCACCTTGCCAAACGTATAGAATTTCAATGGGGTGCTGCGAATAATAATCCCAACCGTAAAAAAGTACATGTCCTAAACGCGCTCCAATAATTGTAGCAACAATCAAATAGATGAACAGACTCTCGAGCCACTTCAAGTCAATATTTTCATGTTTGAACATCTTTTCGCCATGGTTGTAGCCAAAAAGGAAACCAACTGCAAAAAGAAGTCCGTACCAACGAACATGCACTGGTCCTAGCGAAAAAATCTCGGGGTTAACGTTCCAATGAATAAATGCGAGAATGTCCATGTTGTTGATTTGATGGGTTTTTAAAGAATTTATGGAGATTGGAAACCGGAGAACGGAGAAGGGAAAAAGGAAAACTTCAATTTAATTTTCCTGTCTCCCGTTTCCAGACTCCGGTTTTTCTATTTTTTTCTTAGTCTACCAAATCTTTACCGTGGCAAGATTTGAATTTTTTACCGCTTCCACAAGGACAAGGATCGTTCCGGCCAACTCGTTTTTCAACCCGAATAGGTTGAACATGTTGCGGTTCACGTGGCGCTTCTGGTCGGTTTGACGAGCTTTCAGGCGTATCAGATTTTGAAGTTGACAGTTTACTCATGTCCAATCCACGGCGTTCATGTCCTTCGTGAATTTGTTCAGGTTCGCTTACAGGAATATGACCTTTTGCCAAAGTAGAAACAATCTGCTTATTCACCTTGCTTACCATTATCTTAAACAAATTGAACGATTCGAATTTGTAGATGAGCAGCGGGTCTTTTTGTTCGTAAGTGGCGTTCTGAACCGATTGCTTCAAATCGTCCATTTCGCGGAGTTGTTCCTTCCATGCCTCGTCGATAGTAGCCAGAACGGTTTGTTTCTGGTACGATTTGACAAGCTCTTTCCCCTGATTTTTATATGCTTTTTCAAGATTGGTGATAATCTGGAAAATATGAATTCCGTCAGAAATAGGAACTACGATGTTTTGATACAAGTGTGCTTTTTGCTCATAAACCTCACGAATGACAGGATAAGCCTGCTTACTTATGGTTTCCATCTTACGGGTGTATGTTGCAACCATTTCGTGATAGGTCTTGTCAATCAGCTCATCCGATTTGATCTTCAAGAATTCCTGTTCAGAAACTGGTGATTCCATCGACATCAGACGAATCAATTCAAGATTAAATTCTTCAAAATCACCATTTGCCTGAGATTCAGTAACCAGATTATCAATTACATCATACATCGTATTCAGGATATCAACTTCAACCCGCTCGCCAAATAAAGCGTGACGGCGTTTTTTGTAGATGACTTCACGTTGTGAGTTCATTACATCATCGTATTCGAGCAAACGTTTACGAATTCCGAAGTTGTTTTCTTCTACTTTTCTCTGAGCGCGCTCAATCGACTTGGTAATCATCGAATGCTGAATCATTTCGCCTTCTTTCAATCCGATTTTGTCCATGATCCCGGTAATACGATCGGAGCCAAACAGACGCATCAAGTCGTCTTCCAGCGAAACAAAGAACTGAGAAGAACCCGGATCTCCCTGACGTCCTGAACGTCCACGCAACTGGCGGTCGACACGGCGCGACTCATGTCGTTCGGTACCAATAATGGCCAAACCGCCCAATGCTTTCACTTCAGGAGTTAATTTGATGTCGGTACCACGACCTGCCATGTTGGTAGCAATGGTAACCATTCCTTTCATCCCGGCATCAGCCACAATTTCAGCTTCACGAGCGTGCAATTTGGCATTCAGCACGTTGTGCTTGATGCCGCGCATTTTGAGGTATCGACTTAATAATTCCGATATTTCAACCGAAGTTGTCCCAACCAAGGCTGGTCGTCCTATTTTATTCAGTTCAACAATTTCTTCAACAACTGCATTGTATTTTTCGCGTTTGGTTTTATAAACCAAATCTTCGCGGTCGTCGCGAATAACTTTCCGGTTGGTTGGAATAACAACCACATCCAATTTATAGATGTCCCACAATTCACCTGCTTCAGTTTCGGCTGTACCGGTCATACCGGCCAGTTTGTGATACATTCTGAAGTAATTCTGTAGCGTGATGGTTGCAAAGGTCTGTGTAGCGGCTTCAACTTTAACATGTTCCTTTGCTTCAATTGCCTGGTGCAATCCGTCAGAATAACGACGGCCTTCCATGATACGGCCAGTTTGCTCGTCAACAATTTTAACCTTGTTTTCGATAACTACGTATTCCACGTCTTTTTCGAACATGGCGTAGGCTTTCAGCAACTGGTTGATGGTATGAACGCGTTCTGATTTGATTGCATAATTGGTCAACAGATCATCTTTTTTCTCCAGAACCTGTTCTTTGGTAAGCGCTTTATTGTTTTCAATTTCAGCAATTTCAGAACCAACATCAGGTAAAATAAAAAATGATTGATCTTCAACGTCATCCGAAATCAGGTCAACTCCCTTGTCTGTTAGTTCCACTGAATTTTGTTTTTCATCGACCACAAAAAACAGAGGATCGGTTATAATATGCATCATCTTGTTGTTGTCCTGCATATGGTAATTCTCTGTTTTGGTCATCATGGCCTTGATTCCCTCTTCACTCAGGAATTTGATGAGCGCCTTACTCTTTGGCAAACCTTTGTGGGCACGAAGCAGCAAAACAGAACCTTCTTCCCTTTCTTCCTTTGTGGCATTCGGATTATTAAGGATTCGTTTGGCATCCGACAAACACTGATTGGCCAGATTTCGTTGTGCAGCGTATAATTTTTCAACTTTAGGTTTTAATTCTTCAAACTTCTGGTTTTCACCTTTTGGCACCGGCCCTGAAATAATCAACGGAGTACGGGCATCATCGATCAAAACAGAATCGACCTCATCCACAATCGAGTAGTGGTGTTTCCGCTGAACCAGATCGCGCTGGCTGATTGCCATGTTGTCACGCAAGTAATCGAAACCGAATTCGTTGTTTGTTCCGTAGGTAATATCCGAAAGGTAAGCTTTACGGCGACCTTCGGAGTTTGGCTGATGTTTATCGATACAATCAACGCTCAAACCGTGGAATTCGAAGATTGGTCCCATCCATTCCGAGTCACGTTTCGACAGGTAGTCGTTTACAGTAACCAAATGAACTCCTCTTCCGGTTAAAGCATTCAGGAATACGGCTAAAGTAGCAACCAATGTTTTTCCTTCACCAGTTCCCATTTCAGCAACTTTTCCCTGATGCAATACAATACCACCAATGAGCTGAACATCGTAATGAACCATTTCCCAGGTAATCTCGCTTCCTCCAGCCATCCATTTATTTAACCAGATGGCGTTTTCACCTTCAATTAGAATACTGTTACGTGTCGTAGCCAAATCCCGGTCGAAATCGGTGGCTGAAACAATAACGCGTTCATTTTCAGTGAATAATTTGGCTGTTGCTTTAACAACTGAGAATGCAATTGGAAGAATTTCATTCAGAACCTCTTCTAATTTATCATCTATTTTTTCCTCAAGTTTATCTATTTCCTGATAGATTTTTTCGCTTTCCTGAATATCAACAGTATCAACGAGTTCTTTTAACTCAGCAATCCGATCTTCTTCCGGTTTAATCCGATCTTTAATCAGTTCTTTTAAACGGGCCGACTCGGCTCTCAATTCGTTGTTCGACAACAAACTGATGCGTTCGTATTCTTTTTTGATGAGTGCGAGCAGAGGAGCAATCTCAGCCATATCTTTATCTGATTTTGAGCCGAGAAATTTGCCTAGGATTTTGTTTATGAATGCCATTATCTGGGTTTTAATTTGATCAAAAAATGAAAGTTACAAATGTAGTCATATTGTTTAAATCTCGAATTGGTTTTTACGATTATCATGCCATTGAAAAAAACGACCTAAGATCGGTCAGAATTGCCTTTTTCGAAGAAATAACTGCCAATAAATCAGTAAAAAGTCACATCTATTCATTGAAAAGGTGACATGAAGTGACTTTGAATCCGGATTTATTCATGTATTTTTGAAGTTAAATACTTTTAATATTTTCAACTTTTAGCCGATTTTTACATTCGGTATTTATACAGAACAATCAGTTATGGAACTTGATAAAGCGATAAGGAACCGTTATTCAGTCAGATCTTTTACCAGTGAAAAAATTGATCGGAATATCATTTTAGAAATATTGGAAGCTGCACGAATGGCGCCATCGGCAGTAAATTATCAGCCGTGGCATTTTATTGTTATTACTGATCCGGAGAATCTGGCTGATATTCATGAAGTGTACCATAGAGCTTGGTTTAGGGAAGCGCCTGCCTGTATTGTAGTTTGCTCAGATCATGGGCAATCATGGAAACGAAAATCGGATGGGAAAGATTTTGCTGATGTTGATGCTGCTATTGCAATCGATCACTTGGTTTTAAAGGCTACCGATTTAGGTATTGGCACCTGTTGGATCTGTAATTTCGATGTTGAAATGACCCGAAGAAAACTGCAATTGCCTGTTCGTATTGAGCCCATTGCCCTTATCCCATTGGGATTTACGACTTCAGAAGCTCCGCAAAAATCAAGGAAAGCCCTTTCTGAAATGGTACATTGGGAGAAATTTACAAGCCTTTAAATTCCTGAAGATATCTCTCCAATCGGTTCAAACCTTCAATTATATTCTCAAGAGAATTGGCATACGAAAAACGCAAATATCCTTCTCCATTTTCGCCAAAATCAATTCCGGGCGTCACTCCGACATGTGCTTTCTCCAGAATGTCAAAAGCCAGTTTATACGAATCGGTTGATAAATGCTGAGCATTTACGAAAACATAGAATGCTCCAGTTGGCTCAACGGTAATCCTGAATCCCAGTTCGCGCAGCCGGCTAATCATGAATTTACGTCGTTCGTTGTAAATGTTTTTCATGTGCTCAACATCGGCATCTGCCTCGCGGAGAGCTGAGATACCGGCACGCTGGGCAACAGAACTGGCACAGATGTACAGATTTTGCTGAAGTTTTTGGATTGGGCGCACAAATTCTTCAGGAACAATTACATAGCCCAGCCGAAGTCCGGTCATGGCATACAATTTCGAAAATCCATTCAGCACAAAAGCACGTTTGGTAAACTCCAAAATGGAATGTGCCTGATCTTCGTAAACCAGTCCGTGGTAAATTTCGTCTGAAATAATATAGGGTGAAAATCCGGCGATTGATTTTAACGTTTCCGGAGAAAGCAGGTTCCCGGTTGGATTCATAGGGCTGTTAATCATGATCGCTTTGGTGCGTTCGGTAATTGCTGAGCAAATATTCTCAGGCCGGTACTGAAACCCATCTTCTTCGTAAACCGGTACTTTTACCATTTTTGCTCCGGAAAGGCTGATGAAATTTGGATAACAGGCATATCCCGGATCGGAAAGGATAATTTCGTCGTCGGGATTGCATAGCGCAAAAAGTACCATTAAAATGGCAGGCGATGTTCCTGAAGTAACGATAACTTGTTCCGGAGAAATATGAACGCCATAGTTCTTCATGTAGGTGTTGCAAATCTCCTGTCGCAATTCCGGATCGCCCAGACTGTGCGTATAATGTGTCCGGCCTTGTTTCATGGCCGTTTCACTGGCTTTTAACACGCATGCCGGAACATCAAAATCAGGTTCTCCAACTTCTAAATGAATAATGTTTTTACCCTCTTTTTCTAAAACCGAAGCTCGTTCAAGAACTTCCATAACGATAAAAGGAGTAATGTTTTTGGCCTTTTCAGAAATCATTTTGGTTTTTATTTGGGAATTCGAAAGTACTCAAGAAATTGCAATTGTAAATATTATTGTAAAAAATAATAGGACGCTTTTCTGATTTAAAATTGAAAAAAAGTAATTTTACTGAACTAAAAGATTCGGCACATGAAGAAGATCTTACTTTTTGGCGTTTTGATTGTATTTACGGTTCAGTTCTCGTTTTCGCAAAAAAATGCCAAACCGATCATCTCATCGCACAATTTTAGTGGTCAAGCTGAATTGTGGGAATCAATTGGCAACGGAATCCTTAATTATCAGGCTGATGTGATGTATATCTATGGAAAAATCTATGTCACGCCGCTAATGCCCGACAGTGCAAACCACAAATTGCCAACATTAACCGAAGCATACCTCTACCCTCTTTACAATCAGTTTAAAAAGAATAGCGGTGAAATTATTCCGGGATATTCCGGAGATATTTTTCTCATACTAAATTTCACAACTCAACCCGTTCAGATCTATAAACAACTTGCTAATGAAATGCGACCTTTTTCAGATATGCTGACTTATAAAATCGATGGAACAGTACATCAAGGGAAACTACGCATTTTGATCAAAGACAAGGAGCAACTCGACAAAATAAATAGCATTAAGCCAAGCTTTCTGGGTCTGGTAGGCAATTTAAAAGATATTGACCAAAATATCGACTCAAATAAAATGCCATTGATTGAAGTCGATTTCAACGAATTAACGGCGTGGAAAGGAATCGGAAATATACCTTTTGAAGATTTCATGAAGATCAAGGCCTTAGTTGATAAGGTACATGCGCAAAAAAAGAAGATTAGTATTGCAAATTGTCCGTCGTATAAGACTGTGGCCGATCTGATTCAAACATCAAAAGCTGATTTCATAACCACTGCTGAAGCTACACGAATGGCAGGATTTTTTGACACAGCCAAATAATCTGTTCCTTCAATTCTGCTTTAAGGGAGATAGGCCACCTTCCCGATAATTTTTTTACCACCCGATTTTAGATGTATAAAATATATCCCAGCTCTCTTGCCATTGAAATTTAAACTCATTTTATTTAATCCCGTTTGTGTGAAGGTCACGTTTTGCTTTTTTCCAAGCAGATCATAAACTGCAATGTCTTCCTGGGTATCAATAGCTTCAGTTGTTTCAATATTTAAAGTTGTATTTCCGGAGAATGGATTGGGATAGAAATGCGCTTCAAGTAAGCCAGACTTTGTTGTATCGACAGAAGCCGTGTCATTAATATTACAGGCTATTAGTTCGGAAAGCAAAGCGGAACCATTTCCTTCCAGGTTCACTGAATTGTATGTTGACCATACTGAGTTGTTTTTAAGGAAAAAACTATTTGTGAAGTCCGATTTCCGGTTTGCCATATATACCACCAACGAATCGCCTGCATTTATTTTCGAAATGTCGTAGGACACAAAAAAGTTCCCGGTTGTTTTTACCGAATTACTGAAAGAAAGATAATTCATAGCATCGCCGTAAAAATTCTTGAGATAGAATTTTTCATTATCTGCCAATAATCGCTCAGGCTTATCTGTTCCTTCGTAAACCCGGACACTGATATAGGATGTAGAGTTTGTCGTAGCCAGTTTTACTTTTGCGATGCCCAACGAAATGCCCGATAACTCACAGCTTTTAGAGAACTTAAATTGCTCGGCAAATTCAGTGAATCCTGCCGAATTTGAGCCACCATAATAACCCTTTTTCATTATTACATCGGGTATCTTAATAATTGAATGAGTATCAGTGTCTTTAAAGTTGGTGACAGCGCTGCAATGTGTCTCTGGTGGATTTAAAGCCATTCCATCAAGTTTCTCAACATTCGAATTTATCGGATCGAGCCAGATTTTTAATTGTTTGCTGTTTTCTGTTCTGTAGTCCCAAGCCAAAGCAAATTTTTCGAAATAATCATTGGTTGGTAATCCTGGTGGGCAACTTGCCGACCCACCTGTAAGTGAGCCAATTAATTGCTTGTTTTGATCCAGAAGCGGACCCCCTGAAGAACCTTCTTCAGTAACTCCATAGTCCCATCGGAGAATTTTCCAGAATCCATTAGACAGATAACTACTGTTGAATTTTGCGGTTATAGCAGGATCATTGTCAATCGAAACTTTCTTGATATCGCCTAATGGGTGGTGAATAGAAATGGATGAGCTTGGCGCTATGTTTTTTCGATTCCAACCCAATAAATAAGGGCGGTAATTAGCTGTTGGCGTGTTATTGAGGCGAACCAAAGCAAAATCGAGACTATCGAATGATGCTTTGATAGTACTTCCAGATAATGAATGGCTTACATCGCCATCAATTGAGCCGCAGTAAGGCGATTCGTAGTTAAATAAAAATAATGCCGCTTGTGCCAGTTTTTCCATTTCAGATGGTGTTGGCTTCGGATAATTTTGTGTTTGAAAACAGTGATAGGCAGTCAAGACATATGGAGCTCCATCTAAAGCAGTATTATTTACCATTGTTCCGGTGCAAATTTCGGTACCTCCAATTATAATTCGGCAAATCCCATCGCGCACATTTTCCGTTCCGTTGGCTATATCACAATTCACATTTATATTGCAAGAGCCTGAAATACCCAATGGCCGATGATCTTTGGCCACAATCCCAATATAATCGTGGGCAACTTTTGCAATTTGCAGTTCTCCCCGAAAAGGAACATTAACAGGCTCTTCATATTGAATAAGTAGTTCATCGCCTTCAATGGGTTCAACGGCAAAAATGTGCTTTTCTGAATTGTTGTCAGAAGTATAAGCCCCTTTTATTTCACCGGTATTCTCACTGATAACGAATAATCGTGCATTTTCAGGCAAATTAAACTGATCAAAAATCAGGTTTAATGAGTACGCACCGGTTGAACGAATGCGTAATTGCCATACATTTACCTGTGTCGTATTGTACCAAGTTCCTGAATTATTAAGGTTTAACGATACATCAAAAGAATAAGCAAAACGAAATGGTTTCAGTTTATTCTGATCAGTCTTGCTGTATAATGCTCTCATTTTCAAATTGTCAACAGCTGGCATGACAACCAAATCGGTCTGAGATGATCCTGATTTCTGTTTAAGAATTTGAATCGGGGTTCCACCTCTTGAGATTTGACCGCTTACCGCAATTGGTAGTACAAGCAGAAGAATTAGTATTGTTTGAAAAGCCGATTTCAAGTTCATTTTCTAGTATAAATAGAATTCAAATTTAAGATAAATTATCAATCAAGGAATACTTCACCAAAAAGCGAGTAAATTTGATAAATTAAAATAAAGTAGATGTGAAAGTATTATGTATGTTCGTTGACGAGTTTAGTTATTTCCCTCAACAGAAAAATCTGGAAAATACAGAAGAAGTTCTGGATGGGAAGCAATTTTCAAAAGCGATTCTTTCGTTTATTCAAGTTGAACAAACAGATGAAGAAAACGATCTTAAATCTCGTGAAAAAAAGCTTGTTAACCATTTGAAATGGGTTGCCAGAAAGAATGAGACCAATTCGATTATTCTTCATTCTTTTGCACATTTATCCGAGTCAAAAGCTTCTCCTGAATTTACTAAGGAATTATTAAATGAGGCTGAAAAAAGGCTTTTGAATGCCGGGTATTCGGTTGTACAAACTCCGTTTGGATATTTTCTTGATTTAAATATTAAAGCTCCGGGTGTTTCGCAGGCCAGGATATGGGCAAGCTTATAAAAATATGCAGCTAATAAATCTACATACTCATCAAACTTCTGCATCTGGGAGTACTCAGATTCTGAATGTTTTTGCTCAGGATTTATCTCCAGATGAACCGGATTTTCTTTTTTCGGTTGGACTTCATCCATGGCATATTGGGAAAGTAAATCTGGAAGAATGTTTTGAGGCAATTGATCGCTTAGCAGCTCAGAAAAACATGCTTGCTGTTGGCGAATGCGGTCTTGATCGATCAGTATTGGTGGACTTCGCACTGCAGGAATGGTGTTTTAAACGGCAAATACTGATTGCAAATAATCATCGTAAACCATTGATTATTCACTGTGTACGGACATATTCTGATTTGATGAAACTGAAGAAAGAAAGCAAATCAGGGTTACCATGGATCATTCATGGTTATCAAGGCAATTGGGAGACTACTTCGAGCTTGAATAAGCATGATTTTTACTTTTCGGTTGGAGAACAACTCCTGAAAGATGAATCGAAACATGATATATTTCGATCAATTCCTATTGAGCGCTTGTTTTTGGAAACCGATGATCGCAAAACCTCAATTGATGAGATCTATTCATTAGCAACGCAAATTCTAAAGATTGATGAGAACGAGCTGTCACGAATAATTGCCAGTAACTTTAAAACGATTTTTGGAGAAGACCATCTTCAGGTGTAAGGATAAAAGGCTTAAAATCAGACAAAAATTGTGCTTAACAATTATTTAATCTGATTTTTTCGAAACAATTCCGATAATTCTTTGTCTATATAGCAAAACTATTTATGTTTGCAGTCATTAATTCAGGTAATCGAATATGAATCATTCAGCAAAAAATATAACCTCCTGTGTTTCCCATCTGATGGGTTGCAATGATTCTATGATGTCCTTTATGTCTATGATAATGCGCTAGCCTTTAGGCGGTGTGATTTTCATATTGTTTAAAGGCTCGAACCCAAATCCAAATTTTCCAAATTTCAAATTTTAAACTTATCTCATGTCAAATTGTGTAGTACGATTTGGCGGAAGCAGTTTATCTAAATTTCCTGTTCTTGAGGCTTTCGCGAGTCTTTTATCCGAATCAGAAAATGACGAAACTGTTGTTGTTTCCGCCGTTCCAGAAATACTCGAGATCCTTGAACAGGGCATAGAATCACTTATTAACAATTCAGTTACTTCCGATCTCATTGTTGATCAGATCCAGAATCATATTAATGAGCGATTGAATGTTTTTCATCAATCCAAATTCGATGAGAATTTAATTAATGAATTGAAAAGCCTTCAGAATTTACTGAAAGGAATTGAATTTACAGGCGATTTCTCTGTATCATTGAAAGATCAGGTAATTAGTTACTCCGAGCGTATTTCTGCATGCATTTTGCATCTATTTCTGGGCAAAAGCCAGGTCAGTTCAAACCTCCTTTTTCCTGAAAATATCGGGTTAATTGTGACCAAAGAATACGGAAACGCAACGATTTTGTATGATGAATCCGCCAAGCTTCCCACTTTGCTGCCAAAA
This sequence comes from Prolixibacteraceae bacterium, assembly GCA_028683385.1. Taxonomy (GTDB): domain Bacteria; phylum Bacteroidota; class Bacteroidia; order Bacteroidales; family Prolixibacteraceae; genus Aquipluma. Next base: position 49,283 of record JAQUIJ010000007.1, read on the forward strand.
GGTATAAATCTGATTCCCGGTTCATACGGAATTACTTCAGGAGGAAAAGTAGCCAGATTGGGCAAACGATCGGCTGATTACTCTGCAGCTGGAATTACTCGATTGATTGGCGCTGATACGCTTCAACTTTGGGAACTCGATGCCGAGTTCAGAACTTCGGATGCAGCTTTTATTCCTGATTCACAGCTTATTTCACGGCTGACTTATGCTGAAGCTTCAGAATTATCGTATTTCAGCGAGCAATCCATTCATCCGCGTATTGTCGAGCCGCTAATCAGCAATCATATCCCAATTCATGTTTATCGTCTGAAAAACAAAGAAAAAGAGTTGACTACCATTATCAATTCTGAATCGTTTGTTACGCCCAACGTAGTTAAAAGCGTGGTACATACCGAAGAAATTGCTGTATTGAAACTTAATGGCCCTGGCGTTGGTTTCAAACCCGGAATTTTGGCTAAAGTAACAACGGCATTTCATCAATCGGCGATTAACATTCGATCGGTAATTACCTCACAGGTGAGTATTAATATTATTCTGAATAAGAATGAAATCGAGAAAGCACGGCAAATTTGTAGTCAATTACCGCTAAGTTCGGTAAGCGAGATTGTTATTGAAGATCAGGTTTCGCTAATTGCAGTTGTTGGTCACGGCATGCAGCAACATCATGGTGTTTCTGCCAAGTTGTTTACGGCAGTTGCACAGCACAAAATCAATGTACTGCTGAGCGGTTCCGGCGCTTCTGATTTAGTTAGTTATCTGATTGTTGATCAAAAGGATACTCAAAAAGCAATAACCGAAATACACAACATATTTTTCAAATCGAATTTTTAACCCTTAAAATAAAGTATCATGACTGAACGAAAATTACATTTTGAGACACTGCAATTACATGCAGGACAGCAGGTTGACCCTACTACTAATTCAAGGGCTACTCCTATTTACCAAACTTCGTCGTATGTATTTAATAATGCCGAACATGCTGCAAATCTGTTTGGACTGAAAGAATTCGGAAACATTTATACCCGGATCATGAATCCGACCACAGATGTGTTTGAACAGCGAATCGCAGCGCTCGAAGGTGGTGTGGCCGCATTGGGAGTTGCATCGGGGCATTCGGCTCAGTTTTTAACTTTTACCAACATCATGGGCATTGGCGATAATTTTGTTAGTTCGCCTTATTTATATGGTGGTTCATACAATCAGTTTACAGTAACTTTCAAGAAATTAGGTATCGAAGCACGTTTAGCTGCAGACCTTACCATTGAAGCTTTTGAAAAGCTTATTGACGAAAATACCAAAGCCATTTATTTGGAAAGTATTGGAAATCCGGGATATGTAGTTCCCGACTTTGATGCTTTTGGCGCATTGGCTAAGAAATACGATATCCCATTTATTGTTGACAATACTTTTGGCGCAGGTGGTTACCTTATTCGCCCGATTGAACACGGCGCCAATATTGTTGTTGAGTCGGCGACCAAATGGATTGGTGGACATGGAACCAGTATTGGCGGCGTGATTGTTGATGCCGGTAATTTCAATTGGGGAAATGGCAAGTTTCCTGGTTTTACTGAACCTTCAGAAGGTTATCATGGTCTGAAATATTGGGATATCTTCAATTTTGACGGACCATTTGGCAACATTGCGTTCATCATCAAAGCTCGCGTTGAAGGTTTGCGCGATATTGGCCCTTCACAAAGTCCGTTCAATTCATTCTTACTGCTTCAGGGGCTCGAAACTCTTTCACTTCGGATGGAACGTCACATTCAAAATACACTGGCTCTGGCCAAATGGCTCGAAAAACATCCTAAAGTGGCAAGTGTGAATTATCCCGGATTGGAAAGCAACCCATCCTATGCTTTGGCTCAAAAATATTTGACAAAAGGCGCAGGTGGTGTACTTTCATTTGAAGTGAAAGGTGATAAAGATGCCGCAATTAAAGTTGTTGACAGTTTAAAATTGGTAAGCCATTTGGCGAATGTTGGCGACGCCAAAACACTCATCATACAACCTTCAGCTACAACGCATCAGCAACTCTCAGATGAAGCACAACTTGCGGCTGGAGTATTACCAAGCTCATTGCGTGTTTCCGTAGGTCTTGAACACATCGACGACATTATTGCCGATTTCGAACAGGCCTTGAGTCAAATTGCTTAATTTTACAATCCTGAAGGCTGTATCAAAAGTTAGTATTTTCAACGCAGTCACCCCGAACTTGTTTCGGGGTCTGTTAGCAATACTTTGAGATCCTGAAACAAGTTCAGGATGACGGAATCAATGACTTTTGATACAGCCTCATTTCAATTAAAATATTGATATTATGCCAATTAATGTTCCAGATCAATTACCAGCAATAGAACTTCTTCAGAAAGAGAATATTTTCATCATGGACGAATCGCGTGCCGCGCATCAGGATATTCGTCCACTTAAGATTATCATTGTCAATCTGATGCCCATCAAGATTACCACTGAGACTGATTTGATCCGATTACTGTCGAATACCCCGCTTCAGGTTGAAATCGATTTTCTCCGGATGAAAGGCCATGAGTCAAAGAATACGTCGGATGTTCACATGAAGGCGTTCTACAAGACCTTTGATGAGTTGAAATCGAAAAATTATGACGGAATGATTTTTACCGGCGCTCCTGTTGAATTACTTCCTTTTGAAGAAGTGACCTACTGGAAAGAGCTGACAGAGATTTTCGACTGGTCGAAATCGCATGTAACATCATCGCTGTTTATTTGTTGGGCGGCACAGGCTGGATTGTTTCATTTTTATGGTGTGCCGAAATATCCATTGGAGAAAAAGATGTTTGGAGTTTTTAAGCACCGGAATTTAAATGATACTCTGCCCATCTTCAGAGGTTTCGATGACGAATACTTTGTCCCGCATTCGCGTCACACTGAAGTTTTGGAAAAAGACATTCAGAAAGTAATTGAATTGAATATTGTTTCGAAATCGGAAGAGTCTGGCGTAAATATGGTCATGACTTATGATGGCCGGCAATTCTTTGTGACCGGACATTCCGAGTATTCGAGATACACGTTGGATACTGAGTACAAACGTGATTTAAAGAAAAAATTGCCAATTGAAATTCCGATCAACTATTATCCGGATAACGATCCTGAAAACGAACCATTGATGCGTTGGAGAGGACATGCTAATTTACTGATATCAAATTGGCTGAATTATTACGTTTATCAGCAAACTCCTTACGTTCTTGATAATTTATGCTTTGATATTTAACAACTAAGATATTGACTTAATTTCAGGATACTTTGGGAGGCTTTCTAAAAAGTTAATTTAAATTTGCTGTCTTAATTTTAAAGCAATCCTGATGTTTGTTTGGGAAGAAAAATACAGTGTTGGTATTCAGTCAATTGACAATCAACACAAAGAATTATTCAGGCATTTAAACAATTTGCTTGAAGCCATGAAACAAGGGCAAGCCAATGCTATTATAACTCAAATTATTTCTGACGTAGAAAGATATGCTGTTATTCATTTTCAGAAGGAAGAGTTTTTCCTTCAACGATTTAATTTTCAAGGTTCTGCCGAGCATATTAAGGAACATCAGGATTTTAGGGAAAAGGTTTCGTCCTTTAAGGCCGAATTAAAAACCGGTGAAGTTACGCTGACGATCGAATTATTATACTATCTGAAAGATTGGATTGATCATCACATTTTGGAAATTGACAAGCTGTACTCTGAGTGCTTCCGACAAAATGGATTAAAATAATTTCCGATTTGTTTCCATCATCTTTTTATGATCATGAATTCGGTTCTTCGGTTTAGCGCCCTTCCTTCGGGTGTTTCGTTTGAGCTGACTGGTTGTGTAAGTCCGTATCCTTTGTATTTCATTCTGGTGTCATCAATTCCTTTATTAATCAAATACTTGTAAACTTCTTTAGCCCTCGATTCTGATAACTTCTGATTCAACTCTTCGTTTCCAACATTATCTGTATGTCCTTCTATTTCTATGAAAACGGTTTTGTTCAAGTTTAGAAACTCGATTAATTTCTGAAGTTCAACTTTTGATTCGGGAAGCAAATCGAAAGAGCCGGTATCGAAAAATACATTTCGCAGAACTACTGCGCCACCAACTTTTATCTTCTTCATTTTAATCTCAAGAATGTAAGGATCAATAATTTCTTTCTTTTCCTTCAATTGAAAGTTATCTGAATAAAATAAATATCCCTCCTTAGTTATATTAAAGGCATATTCCTTACCAAGTGGAAGGCACATCAGAAATTCACCTTTTTCCCAGCAGGACTCCCCTCTGATCACCGACTTTGAGTTTTCCAGATCAGTCAATTCAACCTTGGCACAAATCGGAGCTCCCGAATCTTCGTCGACCACTTTTCCTTTAATGTACGAAACGGGTGTTGGCCGTGCCTTTTCGTATAATTCAAAAGAATAGATGTCCATTCCTTTTGATCCTGGCCGATCTGAAGAGTAATAGGCATTTTTCCCGGCAGCATCAACCACCAGGCCTTGTTCATCTTTGAATGAATTAATCGGATAGCCGATGTTTTGAGGTTTCGACCAAGCAGAATCATTCTTCTGCCTGGAATAGAATATGTCATAACCGCCCATTCCAGGCCAGTAATCAGAAGCGAAATAGAGCGTTTTGCCATCAGAGTGGATGAATGGCGACATTTCATTTCCCGGTGTATTAATTGAATCGCCGAGATTGACCGGAGTTCCCCAAATTGGAGTTCCCCATGATGAAAAGCCTTTCAAATTGCATTTCCAAATGTCCATTCCGCCCTTACCACCACTACGGCTACTCACAAAATACAGGATCTCGCCATTCGCTGAAATAGAAGGTTGCGACTCCCACGATGGCGAATTTACTGGTTCACCTGCATTTTGAGGCAATGACCAGTTTCCGTCTTTAAAACGCGAATAGTAAATATCACAACTGCCGATACCATCGTTTCGTGTACAGGCCGTAAAAAACAAGAGTTTTCCATCTGTTGAAATTGTCTGCGCCCCTTCGTTGTATATGGTATTTATTGATGCTATTGGCGTACTAGGTTGCCATACATTATCAACAAGGTCTGATGTATAAAAGTCTTCCTGAGCGATAGGATGTTGTGATGAGATTGTTTTTGAACCCACTAATCTGGTAAAAATAAGTGTTTTTCCATCGACTGTAATTGTAGGCCAGTACTCATCATCTTCGGAATTAATATTATCGCCCAAATTTACCGATTGAAATAAAACCGGATGATTCAATAAGTTTACAGCTCCTATACATTTATCAATGCTTTGACAGGCTTTAACTGCTAATGGAGTTTTCGCTTCAACCAGTTTGAGATAATTTTCATAGGCATCACTTGCATTTTGATATCTTCCTGAACGGTAATATGCTTTCCCTAACAAATAGTAGAGCTTTGAATTTTTATCCGGAGCAATTTGGAGTGCGGCTTCAATGGCTTTTATCTGAAGACCAACAGAATCGATATCCATATAAATATCAGACTTAAGCAGATAAGCATCTAAAAATTGAGGATTGATGGCCAATGCATCATCCAGAAAATTAAGCGATTTATTGAAAAGTTTACTTTCATAGGCAATTCTTGCCTGCTCGAACAGCTTGCCTGCTTTTTTCTCATTTGAAGAGATTTGCCCCGAAGCAAATAAATAAATGAGCATAAAGAAAGAAACAAAATATTTTTTCATGAACGGAGCATTGCTAATACGGATTTAAAACTACTCGAAATTTTTCAGAGCGAACCAATAACATTTAAATACATTTAGTCGTAAAGTAAATACATTTTCAGGTATGGAGCATAATAATCACATTATCAGAGCCTCAAAAAAATTAGGCTATAATTTTCAGATTAAAATACTTGGATGTATCTTTTTTTTTCATAGTTTAACGAACAAATAATTTTATAATTTATAAACTTTTAAACTTTTAATTATCAAACTTTTAGATTTTTCGCGATGAAAACTAACAAGAATCTGAAAATCACGAAGAAAGGTATTGAACCTTTAAAAACGGATGGTGATTCCATAAAAAACACCAAATTGCACAAGGATAAGAGTTCTAAACGCAGATTATCTATTTACGACGATTTTGCTGATGAAAATCTTGATGAACTTGATTATAAATTTAGCGACGAACAATTTGATGACGAATAAAATTTAACCAAATAAAATAAATGTTTCCCAAGGGGTTGACATTTACACGAAAACATCAAAGGACCAGAATTTCTGGTCCTTTCTATTTTTCATTTAGCCGAAGCCTCAATTTTTTCAATCGTTCCGTTATAATTAATCCATTGCCTGTTCCTGAAAATAATTTTCAAATCAGCGTATCCATCTAATCCAGTATTCAAAAAAATTGCATACGATTCATCCGAATCTTCTAACTCCGTTGAAATCACGAACATTTTTTTCCGCTCATTGTAAGTTCGATCAATTTTCTTTGCTATTAAATCAAATTTTACTCCTCCGCTCCCACCGCCATATGGAGCAGAATAGGCTCTCCCATAATAAGGCAAATAAGCTTTTACCCGAAGGCTATCAAAAGTCAGATCGTAATTTGAGGATAAATTATTAAAGTTTCCCAAATTTGAATTGGCAGAGCGGGCAACAAACTTAAAGTGCCCGCTTTGGATAAGTTGAGCCATTTCAAGTCGTTGCCTGGCTTTAAGTTCTTTTTTATCATTCTGGCTAAAACCAGTTAACGCCAGAAACAAGGTAACGATAACAACGGTAGCGAAAGTTTTCATTTTACCCGATTTTTTAGAATTTGACTACATTTATTTACGATAACCATAGTCGTCAGGTTGCTCAAAATGAAACCAATAGATTCTATACCATATTTTGAGGATTCCCTGTAATAAAGCCCTTCAGGTTATCTATTGTAATATTTAATAAACGTTGACGGGCTTCAAATGTTGCCCAGGCAATGTGCGGTGTAATAAAACAATTTTGCAACGGAATCAACGGATTATCAGGCAGTGGAGGTTCTGTTGAAAGCACATCGAGACATGCCGCTGATAGCTGACCGGCATTGAGTGCATCAGCCAAATCCTGCTCGTTGATTAACCCGCCCCTTCCGGTATTAATTAGAACTGCAGTTGGTTTCATTGTCGTCAGTAAATTCCGGTTCACAAATTCTAGGTTGTCAGCAGTTAGCGGACAATTTAAGCTCACAAAATCACTTTCAGCAAAAACTTCATCTAGATTTTTCTGAATTATTCCGGATGGCAAATTAGTTTTTTCTGAACGATTTTGGAAGATAACCTTCATCCCGAATGCAAGCCCAATCTCAGCTACTTTACGGCCAATGCGGCCAAATCCAACTATTCCAAGCGTTTTCCCTGCAAGTTCGATTTGCGGACTTTTTGAATAGGAGAAATCAGCACTGCTGATCCAATCTCCGTTTCTTACTGAATTGGCATGGAGTTCAACCCGATTGGCCACATTCAGGATATGTGAAAAAACCAATTGAGCAACCGAATTGGTGCTGTATGCCGGAATGTTGGTTACCACAATATTTTGCTCTGCAGCAGCCTGAACATCAACAACATTGTACCCTGTAGCCGTAACACCAATATATTTCAATGAAGGCAGCTTAGCCATTAATGCTTTATTAATGATGACTTTGTTTGTAATTAAGGCATCGGCACCATAGGCTTTTTCGAAAACTTCTTCAGGCTTGGTTCGGTCGAAAATTACACATTCGCCTAATTCATTTAGACTATTCCATGAGAGGTCGCCAGGATTCATGGCAAATCCATCCAATACTACTATTTTCAAAGTTTCAGGTTTTAAATGATGTATAAAGGAATTCAAAAAAAGCAGTTTTACAAAATTCGACGATTATTCCTCTCAATCGTGTACTGAAAATTACAGGTTAATTATTGACATAGTCCTTTACAACAATGGGTTTACGGTCGAAAGAATAGGCCGAAAAATAACCTAGTGCTCCATTGTTGAAATTACTAATTGGGTTGGCAGGTGAAGCAGATTGAATTATTTCTATTCCGGAGATATTCCCGAGTGTCGAAAAATAATCGTAAGTAGCTTTGTCAATCGACTGAAGTTCAACTGTTATACTATCAGTTTCCTTAAAAACAGCAGAATGCTGAACGAGTCCAATTAGCTTGCCATCAAAAAGCTTATCCGAATACAGGTTGATTTCTCCTTCGTTGGTACCAGCGTTTCCATTCACATAGATTTTCATTCGGTAGTAATTATCAACTTCGGCCGGATCGCGTACAAAGCAATTTACTTTATAACCGCTATCGAAAAACCCAAAGCCATCGAAATAAGTTAAACTAATGTCAGTAATTGGTACCATTTCATGTAGATATGAATGTGCTGAATAGGTAATTCCTTCATATTCGACATCAACAATATACCAGTAATTTGTAAGTGCAACAGTCTTTTCTAATTTATAAACGCCCGGCGACGATTCTTTAAAATACCTTGGTTTTCCATTTTCAACTCTTACGCTCACTACTGCGCCCGATACCGAATTGGATGATGATGCACCAAAATAGGGCGAAGTCTTCGAAACCAACACAGTGAAAGGCCCTTTATTGCTCGTTATGGTGGCTTCAATCACAATAATGGATTTTGAATCGGCCAAATCAATCTCAATCACCTTTTCACACGATGAAAATGCAAGACTGGCCAATAACAGGATCGATATAGAAAGAAACTTATTCAAATAGATTTAGAATTTAAATTTATAACTTACTGATGGAATGAACTTAAACAATGAAATCTGGACAGCTTCGGTTTGGTCAGGATTATCTTTATTTTGCCTGAAAGAGATAAAATAAGCGTTTTCGCGACCATAAGCATTATAAACCGAAAAGTTCCAGCTCGATTCAAAACGTGCTGTCTGTCTTCTGATCCAGGTTACACCCAAATCGAGCCGGTGATAATCGGGCATCCGATATCCGTTGCGTTGAGTGTAATACCCTATCGTTTTTCCGTCGATGGTGTATTTACCATTTGGGAAAGTTACAGCATTTCCGGTATTGTAAACCCAAGTCGCCGAAAAATTTAGTTTCCGGCTCAAATTATACATCGCAACGATGGAGATATCATGACGTCTATCCTGCCTTGCAGGAAAAGGATTCCCGTCGTTGATCTGGTCGAACTGCTGCATCGTTTTCGACCAGGTGTAGCCCAGCCAGCCTGTCAGCTTTCCATAATTCTTCCTGAATAAAAATTCGGCGCCATAAGCCCAGCCACGTCCATAAACCAATTCGGCTTCAACGGTCGAATTAAAAACCAGGTCGGCCCCATTTCTGTAATCAATCTGGTTTTGCAGATTTTTGTAATAAACTTCGATGGATGATTCGAACATATTCTGTTTCATATTCCTGAAATATCCCACCGACCACTGATCGGACAGTTGTGGTTTTACGTTATCGCTGCTTGGCAGCCAAACATCGGTTGGTGTCGACGACGTTGAATTGGAAAGCAAATGAATAAACTGGTAGATGCGGTTATACGAAGCTTTAACAGCCGCCTGTTGGCTCAACTGGTAATTGATTGCCAGCCGAGGTTCTGGTCCGCCTTGTGTTCTTACCCATTTAAAATGATCATAGCTAATCAATTGCAAAAGATTCCCATTTGCATCGAACTGGTAAAAATCACCTGGCCCAACATTCGAGAACAAAGCCAACCGTAAACCATAATAAACCTGCAACCGCCCGGATAACTGCTGACTGTTTGAAATATACACTGAATTCTCAAATGCCCTGCGAGGTCTCACTGCCAGCGAATTGTAAATACTGGTTGGCGACGCATCGATCTCGCCCGGGACTATTTTATGGGCAATCAGGTTAATGCCAAATTTTAGTGTATTTCGGGTATTTGGATACCAGCTAAAATCCTGCTTCAGGTTAAAATCCTGAATGTGAGATCCCATAACAACATCCTTATCTCCTGAAAGATCAATCTGGTACGAATAATTGCTGAAAACAAAAGAACTGTTCGAAAATAGTTTTTCGCTAAACGTATGATTGAGCCGAACGGTTGCCGTTTTGCTTCCCCAGTCAAATCCAAATTGATCCGGAATGCGAAACTTGTCGCGACCGAAATATCCTGAAATAAATAACCGGCTCGACGGATTCAGTTTAAAGTTGGTTTTCATATTGATGTCGTAGAAATACAACCTGGCATCACGAATGTCTTTATCGGGTGCGAATTGCAGGAACAAGTCGGCATAGGTGCGGCGGGCACTCACCATAAACGAGCTCACATCTTCTTTTATCGGCCCTTCAAAACTCAGGTTCGAAGCAATCAATCCTACATTTCCGGTAGTTTCATATTCTTTCATGTTTCCTTCCTTCATCCGGATATCCAATACCGATGAAGCACGACCACCATATTCCGCCGGAATTGATCCTTTGAGTAGATTGGCATCGCGAATGGCTTCCGAATTGAAGACAGAGAAAAAGCCCAACAAGTGAGAAGCATTGTAAACCGGAGCTTCGTCGAGCAGAATCAGGTTTTGATCTAATCCGCCGCCACGTACATAAAAGCCTGTATTTCCTTCACCAGCCTGTTTCACTCCGGGCATTAACTGCATGGTTTTTATCAGGTCGCGCTCGCCAAAAAGTACCGGAATATTCTCAATTTGCTTCGGATTAATCTTTACATTTCCCATTTCCAGCGAAGAAACGTTCCGGTCGCCACGTTGTCCACTCACTTCTACATCGTCAAGCTCGTAACTTATCGCATTCATCTTGAAATTAATAAGTTGACTGGAGTGAAGTTTCAAAGGGACATGCTGATTGGCATAACCCATTTGCCTGACATTAATGGTGTAATCGCCTTCAGGAATGGATATGGAATAGAAACCATATGAGTTACAAACCGTAGCATAGTTTGTGTTTTGAATGGTAACAATGGCGCCAATCAGGTCCTCGCCATTCGAAGCATCAGAAATCGTTCCGCTTACCGTATAATTTTGTTGCGAAAATGCTCCAAAGCAAAGAACAACAAAACCAAAAACAGATAAGACGCGCGAAAAAACCATAGATTTAGAAATAGGTTTTAAATATAGGGTTATTCCGTTGTATGTCTGTTTCACCCTACAATAAATGTTGTATTTTTAACACTCTTAAACAATCAGTAATGAACAATACGATCAGTTATACGCTTCCGGCGCGGTTTAAGCAAATTGTTGCAAAATTCGGAGCCAGGCCTTCTCTTTCTTTGGTGAGTGAAAAGCCATATACCTATACCGAATTAAATCAGAGAATCGAAGCACTGATCAGGCTGCTTGAAGATCTGGGTTTGCAATCCGGTGATAAAGTTGCGATTTTAAGTACCAATATGCCCAATTGGGGAATTGCTTATTTTGCCATTACTTTTATGGGAGCTGTTGCGGTACCGCTTCTACCCGATTTTACGGTTTCTGAAATTGAAAATATCATCAACCATTCTGAAACAAAAGCCATCTTTGTTTCAGAAAAGCTGGCGATAAAACTAGATCAGTTGAAAGCGAATACAACGATTCGCCAGATTCGGATAGAGGATTTCACGGTTACCAAAACGGATAATAAAGTGCCAGTTTATCAGTTGAATCAGAAACCTTCCAATTTGTATGATATTCGGGAAGATGATTTGGCTGCTATCATTTATACTTCAGGTACAACAGGCAATCCGAAAGGTGTAATGCTGAGCCATAAAAATATTTCGATTACCGCAGAACAGGCTTTGTGCGTCAGGCCGGTGAATGAAAATGATCGCTTTCTTTCGATTCTTCCATTGTCGCACACCTACGAAAACTCCCTGGGTTTTGTGATGCCTATGCTTTGCGGATCTTCTGTTTATTATCTTGGCAAACAACCAATTCCATCGGTTTTACTTCCAGCATTACTTGAAGTAAAGCCCACTATGATATTCGCCGTTCCGCTGATCATTGAAAAGATTTACCGGAATCGGATTCTTCCGGCTTTTACAAAAAAATGGACGGTTCGCCAGTTGTACAAAGTGCCTTTTATCAGGAAGACGCTGAACAAATTAGCGGGTAAAAAGTTAATGGAGACTTTTGGTGGAAAGATTGAATTCTTCGGTATTGGCGGTGCCAAGCTCGACCGAAAAGTCGAACAATTTCTGATTGAAGCCAATTTTCCGTACAGTATTGGTTACGGATTAACCGAAACGGCACCGCTTTTGGCCGGGATGAAAACATATGCTTTCCGTCTCCAATCGACCGGTCCCGCAATAACCGGCGTTGAATTGAAAATTAACAATCCGGATCAGAAAACTGGTGAAGGCGAAATATGGGCCCGGGGAGCCAATGTGATGAAAGGTTATTATAAAGAGCCTGGATTAACTGACGAGGTTTTAACTCCCGATGGCTGGTTTAAAACCGGCGATTTGGGCGCGTTCGACCAGGATGGGTATTTGCATATTCGAGGCCGGTTGAAAAATATCATCATTGGGGCAAGTGGCGAAAACATTTATCCTGAAGAAATTGAGTCGGTCATTAATGAATTCCCTGATGTGCTTGAATCGCTGGTTGTTCATCAGAAAGGAAGATTGGTGGCTCTCGTACATTTGAACATGGAAGAACTGCAAGCCAAATATTCGGAACTGATTGAAAAGGGTTCTCAACAGGCTGAACAAAAGATGAACGAGGTCTTGAAAGAATTACAAATCTACATTAACGAAAACGTAAATAAGTTTTCCCAGGTGCAGTTGGTGACCATTCAACCCGAACCTTTTGAAAAGACTGCCACTCAAAAGATTAAACGTTTTTTGTACAATTAGCCACAGAGGCACGAGGACGAATTTAAAGAAACACCACACTCCCACCTTAACTTTCAGGCAATAAATCAATACCTGTCAACTATAGCGGAAAGCAAGACGGCAGCTTGAAGTTAGCGGTTGGTTGTTCTTATATCTTCATCATTTGCATATTCCAGAATGTCGCCAGGCTGACACTCTAAAGCAACACATATAGCTTCTAAGGTGCTAAAACGGATTGCTTTTGCTTTTCCGGTTTTTAAAATGGAAAGATTCGATAGCGTCAATTCCACTTTTTCGGAAAGTTCGTTTAACGACATTTTCCGCTTTGCCATCATTACATCTAAGTTCACAATTATAGGCATGGCTTATACGGTTAGGTCGTTTTCGTTTTGAATTTCAACTCCTCTTGAAAAAATAGTCGCAATAACATAGATTACAGCTGCCATTAAAATATAAGCCTGACTGTCAGCCCAAAACTGGTTTAGCATGTCGATTTCAAATCCATAATGCTGTATACTTTTGGCTGTTTGTTGCCCTAGGTAACTTATGAGTCCTATGGATAGCGTGTAGTAACTAATGTTTTTAATCTGACCGGCAACATAGGTGTCGAATGGTTTTGACAAATTAAGTTTGTTTAAAAGCATAATGACAACGTAGAATAGGCATGCCTTCAAAATAGAAATGAACAGTATAAAACTATACATACTGAAAAATACCCATTTGTTAAGATTATACATTTGACTTAAGTCCAACTTTTGATATAAGTTTTGGACAAATTCAGGTTTGTACAAACTGAAAATAAAATTGACAATCAAACCTCCTGCTTCAATGCACAAGCCAACGAAGATAATCCAGGCAACAATGTGCAGGCCTTTAAATACGAAGTTGTTTTTTTGTGACATATTTTTAAAGTTAAAGTTATGCCGCAAATATAATTTATATTTATTGAAAAACAATAAAAATACATTATAATTCAAAATATATTTATTGCAACTAAAACAATCCAAATAGAATTCTTTTCAATAATTTGAATGAGTTAATATGATATTTGTGAGTTGAGACGCAACGTCGTCGGACTTTTAGTCGTTGTCGTGGCATTCCGGCAATGTGGAATTTACTCTTTGCGGTCAACAGGTTCCCATAGTTCTATCTTGTTGCCTTCTGTGTCCATGATATGTACAAATTTCCCATAGTCGTAGGTCGCAATGCTGTCAAGTATGGTTACTCCGTTTTCTTTGAGTTTGTTCACAAGTCCCTCTATATTCTGAACCCGGTAATTAATCATAAATTCCTTTTTAGACGGGGAAAAATATTCATCTCCTTTTTTGAAAGGACTCCATTGAAGAGAGTTAATCTCGTCAGGTTTATTAATGTCTCTGGATTCAAAACTCGACGAACCCCATTCATTGATTTCAAGCCCTAAATTTTTGGTATACCATTCTTTTGTTACCTGCGAATTTTCTGAATAAAAGAAAATACCTCCAATTCCTGTCACCTTTGGTGTTGTATCAACAGGTGAAGTAGAGTTGTCTGTTTGATTTTTGTTGTCTTTCATATTTTTTGTTTTTGTTGTTGAAACACAGCTTGCAAAAAGTGTTACAAGTGAAATTATTGGCAATAATATTTTCGTCCAGTTTTGTTTTCTATTCATAACATCAAATCGTTTGTAATTTTCTGAAACAGCAAAAAACAAAGTTTTGAATTGTGTCAAATGGTGTTTTGTGGTCAACTGTAATGCACTTAATTTTCTCAAAAAACATGCTCATACGTTCGGTCATGGTCGTTTCCGAATATTGTTTGATTTCAATTCCGCTACATTTTGTTGGACCTTGTTCCGAAAATGTACCAATTACCAATATACCTGTCGAATTAATATGCTGTTGAGCGGTTTCGATGTAATTTGAAATCTCCTGTTCGTCTGTCAAGAAATGAAATGCTGCCCGGTCGTGCCAGAAGTGGTATTTCTCAGTTGGGCTAAAAGTTGATACGTCTGCAATAATCCATTTTACACTTTCAGCCTTTGCACCAAGTCGTTGTTTTGCCCTAACAATTGCGGCTTCCGAAATATCCAGAACTGTAATATCCAGATACCCCATGGCAAGCAAATGGTCAACCAAGAAGCTGTCGCCGCCACCAATATCAATGATTTTTGCACTGGTCGGCACGTCGAAATGTTTGAAAAAATCTAATGAAGTTCCAGGTGTTGGTTGAAACCAACTAACTTCGTTAAGTTGTTTCGTTCGATAGATTTCCTCCCAATGTTTCTTCCTGTCAAAATTCTCCATTTTCTATTTGGTGCTAAATTGTTGAAATGTCAATTTCTTTGTAGTATCAGAATATCAGCCGATCGCTGGCAATTTTCTGTCGAACTTGAACACCATTGCCACGAGCCGAAAACTTCCAATTTTGCTCGAAAACAGCAGTTGATATGTCATTTTTTTCATGCAGATCGTTGTATATTCTATTCTGTAAATCCATTCCTTTGCATTCGTTCACCATTAATAAACAAAGCCATTCCTGTCTTCATTCGCCTGAAATTTTCTTTTTCATAAAACTTTTCCTTTCCGGGAGAAGCATATAAAATAAAATTGCAATTCGGGATTTTTTCAGCAAGGGTTTGAATGATCAATTTACCTATTCCTTTTCCCTGGCAGTTTGGAAGTACGGCAACATCATAAATAGCAGCTTGATATTCTCCATCGGATATAGCTCTGCCAAAACCTACCAGATTTTCTTCATCGAACACAAATACAACGATATAACTATTACTAAAAGCCCGTTTGTGAATCTCGGGCGTATAATAAGCCATGCCAACTTTTTGAAGTATGTCAACTACTAAGTCCCAATTAATATTTGCCGTATCAAGTTGTAGTCGTAAGTTCATCGGTACAAGTTTTTATAATTCTCTAAATAAAGCCAGAAAAACTGTTTGTTCAGTTTGCTCGCTATCAGCGATTCGTGCTTCATTCAATCAATTCAGTTATTAATTCAACATTTTTATTCTCGATCGATTCAAATAATTTCCGCTCAAATTCGGCAAAATCGTGCTTTCCTTTACTGTAGCTAATTGTTCCTTTTTCAAGATAATGGATGTAATCGCACAAATTTGTCAGAGTCTCAATAATATGCGAGGTTATTATTATCGTTTTCCCTTTATCTTTCAGCCGTAATAATATTGAACGAATAATCCGGCATGTTTCAATGTCCAGTCCATTAAATGGTTCGTCCAAAATCATAATTGGCTTATCCTGTTTCAAAATGCCCATTAACGCCAGTTTTTTCTTCATCCCGGTTGAATACCCGTCTACGATTTGGTCAAGTGGAAGTGAAAATAATCCGTTCCATTTATCCGAATCAAATGTTTCGTTTTTGAACAAACTAAGATACTCTCTGCCTGTGATATTCGAATAGAAGAAATTCTCAGTCACTAAATAGGATATGTCTTTCTTGGTCAGATTTTTTCCTTCAGAACTTATTATCCCTGAATCGATCTTAATTAACCCATATATTGAATTTAAAAGGGTTGTTTTTCCTGCGCCGTTTAGTCCAACAATTCCATGAATATTATTTTCAGAAAGAGAAAGGCAAAGTGAATTAAGGACTTTTGACTTTTTATCGTAAGAGAAACTTAGATCTTTAATTGTAATCATTCAGGTAAATATTTAGATTCTCTTTTGATTTGAAAAAGAACCGGATGGATAATAACCAAACCACAGGTAAAAATACAGGAATAATCCCACCAATTGCACCAATAATTCCAAAGATTTGAGCCGATGTGGATTTGCAATTTGGTTCGTAAAAAGCATATTTGGTTAGGATCAAATAAATGTAGAGCGAGATAAAGATAAAATACTCAATGACAGGGATATACCAGATTTCGGGATGAAAAACCAAAAATGCAGCGATTAAAGGTATGGATAGAATTGAGAACATTGCGATTTGCATTTTGATTTTATGAAATAAGAATTGGCTCGTTCCCATTTCGTAAGCAATAATCATCTGATAAGGCTCTCCTTTTTCGTAAAAACTGAACGGAATTACGCCAAGAATAAACAATACAACCGGCACGCTTCCGATAGAGAAAGATGTACCTAATCCAATCATCCAAAGCGGGATCAGAATGAATAAGGTTTGTCTTACTCCTCCTTTCCATTCAAAGCATTTCGCCGGAATCAGTTGTTGAAGCCTGGTGTTAAGGTTACGCTGTTTCGACTTTAAATCCAGATGAATGATCAGATAGATTGCCGATATTAAAAGGAGTAAAGGAATCCATTGGAAATGAAAAATTAGAAAAGCCATTGGGATTGATGCCAGTATCAGATATTCAACAAAGCAGATTCGTTTATAGCGATCAAAATTAGCTTTTAAGAACAATTTGTCCTGTCGTTTCGCCTGTACCATGAATAGAAAAAGGCTGGTTATGCCGGTAACATAGTAAGAGTCTGGGGCTTTCGATGTTTCAATGAATAATACAAATACGATAAATGCTATTAATCCAAGTAGAAAGATTATTCGAATCAATCCAATACCTATCATTCCCCGATAGAATTGCTTTAGCCTTATTTTAACAAATGCTTCAATCATTTAGATTACTAGTTAATGAAATAATGTCGTATATATTATTGGTCAAAATCTTGACTCACCCCAAAGCCCAGAGTACTCGCGGCTCTGCCCCTCTCTACAAGTAGAGAGGGGAAAAGCACTCCGCAAGGAGGGCTCGGGGTGAGTGAATTTAAAATGCGACATTATATTGGTCTAATTACTAATTTCTGTTTATTCTTTCTTTATATCGTTGAAAAATTCATCTTTAAGCTCGTGTTATTGATTTTCTGCCTTCATTTTGTTCCGTCATTTTCTACTTGTGTTTTAAGCGTCAGTTTAAGAAAGATGAATCCAATTGTTCCTGCAATAAATGAAGCGATAAGAATTGCAATTTTTGAATTGTTTACGATTTCAGTATCGTCAAAAGCAAGAAGTGTAATGAAGATCGACATTGTAAAACCAATACCAGCTAAAAATCCTGCGCCAATAATGTGTTTCCATTTCAAGTCGCTCGGTAATGCACAAAGTCCTAAGCCAACACCAATAAATGAAAATAGGAAAATGCCTAAAGGTTTTCCGATTAATAGACCTGCAATAATACCTAAACTATTGGCTTGTCCTAAACCACTTTGCCAACTGTCGCCAATTGAAATGCAAGTATTAGCTATAGCAAACAAGGGGAGAATTAGAAATGCAACCGGTTTATGTAGTAAATGTTGAAGAATGTAGGAAGGGGATTTCTCTTCGCCATTACCAAATGGAATGGCTAAAGCCAATAAAACTCCAGTTATCGTTGCGTGAACGCCCGAATGCAACATAAAATACCACATGGCAATACCACCAATTAAATAAGGAATTAAATTGTAAACTTTAAGTCGGTTAAGAATAATAAGCAAACCCCAGATGCCCAATGCAATAAACAAATTTGTAAAAACGATTGTGGTTGTGTAGAAAATTGCAATGATCAGAATTGCTCCAAGATCGTCAACTATTGCCACAGCCAGCAAGAATATTTTTAGTGAAGCTGGAACTCGATTACCCAGAAGTGATAAAATTCCTACAGCAAAAGCAATATCTGTTGCCATTGGAATACCCGCCCCTGCTTGAGTAGCCGTTCCGAAGTTGAGTACTAAAAATATTCCCGCGGGAATAAGCATACCGCCCAATGCTCCAACAATTGGCAACGAAGCATTTTTTATGTCGGAAAGCTCTCCTTTGTATATTTCACGTTCTAATTCCAACCCAATGAGCAAAAAAAAGATAGTCATCAATCCATCATTAATCCAATGAACAACACTATGGCCGCCCAGATTAAAATGCCAAAAATTGATATAGTTTGTTTGCCAGGCGGAGTTTGCAAGAACAAGAGAAAGAACAGTTACAAAAACTAAAATTAGTCCACCCGCCCTTTCGCTGTCAAAAAATTCTTTGTATAGTTTTGTTAATTTCATTCGTATAAAATGTTTTTGCTTTGTTGAAAATTAAAACGTACTCATGGAATTGAGCTTGCGAAATCCGCGAAGCGAATAGCCATTTATACATTTGCGGTTTGTATGAGCATTTGCTCTTATGGCTATTTCATCCTGTATATCTGCTAGTTCTATGTTTATTGTAAATGCCGCCTACGTTCCGAAACTACATGCAGAGTTGAACTTCCCCGAAGTATGGCTTCTCAAATTTATTACTTTTCTTTTCGACGAAGAAACCAAACCCGACTTGCCGGTCATTTTGATGTTAATGGCTGACCTTGTTTTTTGGGTTATTTGAAAAGCCATTTCCGTATCAATTTCGTGTAATTTGGCATTATTACAAATATCATAAGAAATACGATTGTTCCGGAAATCAAAAATGAATTTAAGTAGTGATTATCCGAAAGATTTATACTTTTAAAGATTGGCAATACGATCAATGGAACGAATACAGACAAAGGGAAAATTGCTGACCACGTTACCAAATATTGTTTCCAGCGAACAGGAGGTTTGGGTTTCTCATCTTCCGATTCAAAAAGAAAGTCTAATCCAGTTTTGATTCGGTAATTATCGTCTTTTGTAAAGATTGGAGTTATTTCTTCAATGAGTTGTTTTCTTTCCTTTGATTCCATCCAAATTTTGAGATTTTCGATGGTATCGAATCGTATAATAACCGTATAATTGAATGTCAAATCAGGAATAGGCCGTATTATTTGCCAGTCGATGTTGCCATCAAAGCTTTTGCTGACAGAGCCAATTTTATTCAACCAATTTTCATATTCCTTCTGTTTCCCGTCTTTGATGTGATGCGTAATCACAACGGACGCTCCTTTCTTTTCCATCTATATTAGTTTTTCTTTGTTTCGAGTTCTTTTTTCAAAGCATCTTTAGTGGCTTTGTCTATGAATGTTTGTGGAAGCATTGAAATCAAAAAAGTCTGTATGGCATGTGGCCAATAAGGCATAATACTTTGCCGACCACACCCCACACTATCTTTAACACCGATTTTGCATACGTATCAGCACTTGGGCGCATAAAAGAAACTGGCTTTTTGTTACTTCAGGTGTTTACACTACCCTTCAGTAATGAGATTACTTCCATATTCTCAATTTCACGAGTCAATGAAATAGAGAACGCGTTATTATAGGCTTTTGTTCCGGCATAGACGGCTAAATATGGTGGTGGCAGAAGCCCTGCATAAGATGAAACATTGAGTATTAAGCCTGGATTTTTTAGAAACTTGTCGAGGGTTTTCGTTAACTTAGGAAGCTACACGCAGGGCGGGAGTTTCCCTATGGACTTCCTAACTAAGATTTGCTTTTGTCATCCTCATGAATATCGGAATCTATTTCCTGTCAACGAAGCAATGAAATCCGGCGGGTATTTTGCTATTGTTATCTGGGATTTTTATTTCTCAATTGTAATCGATTTAAATTCTTTTCGATTGATAAACAACTCGTATGTTATCATAAAAAAACCTATTGTCACAGAAATATCTGCCATATTTACAATACCGGTATGAAACAAGACAAAATCAAAGTACAAAAAGTCTGTCACAGAACCATATAATATTCTATCATAGATATTTCCAAATCCACCGCCAATAGCAAAACTTATCCCAATAATTAGAAGTTTAGATAAATTATTCCTTTTCATCAAATAATAAAAAGCATATCCAATTACAATTAATGGTAATACAATCATCAATAATTTGTAGATCGATCTTGGAATTGAATTTCCGAGTCCTAAAAATGCCCCTGTATTCTCAACCTTGGTAAGAATTAAATACTTACTTATCACATTTATATGAGTGTTATATTCAATTTTTTGTCTGACAATATCCTTTGAAATCTGGTCACAACTAATATTTGAAATCAATATAACTATAACGAGAAAATTTCTTAATGCTCTTTTTGCTTTCATATCATTTATTTTTATTGGTCATTTCTGTATTGCTACAAGCTTTGCTGTCTAGTTTGGAAGCTGCATGCAGGAGCGGATTGTGCGTTCCGAGAACTCTGGATCAAACCGAAAAGCCGACCTGAGGGAATGATGCACACCGAAAACCACCCCGAGTTCTCGGGGCCGGGTAGCTGAAGTTATGGCGTCGTAATTCATTTAACATTAGACATCTATTGAAATTCGAACTTTTCCACCCAGTCCTTTTTCAACAATGTCAAAAAGTGTACTCAATGTTATATTGCTTCCATCATTCTCAACGCGAGAAATGTAGGTTCTTTTTTTGTCTATGATTTGTCCTAACTCTTCTTGAGTCATGTGTCTAGATTCTCTTGCCTTTTTTAACAAAAGTCCAATTTTAAAAGATTCGGCTTCTCTCTCAAGATTGTCACGTCTTTCTGTTCCTTTTTCTCCATAAACCTGATCTTTGATTTGAGACCAAGTTGTAATGTCTTTGCTGTTATTTTCCGCTTTCATAATACTCTTTCATTAAAATTATTGCTTTCTCAATTTCGTTTTTCGGCGTTTTCTGTGTCTTTTTCTGAAATCCATTTAAAAGGATTACTAATTTCCCTTTGTCGAAGAAACAGAAAACACGCCAAATGTCTGTCCCTAATTGAATTCTAGCTTCATAGAGTCCATTTGTCCCAGTAATTTGTTTTAAATAATTTGTCGGAATTCTCTCCAAAGTCTCGATTGCTTCAATAATCTTGAAGATTTTATTCTGCACCTTAATTGGCTGCTTTGTCAAGAAATCCACAAAATAGTTCTTATATGCAATTACTTCACGAATTTTCTCCATGTGTCAATTAAATAAAATCAAAGGTAACTTTAAAGTTACAATTATCCAAATCGAAGTTGATGTGTCTCGGGCACATATTATACGCTACAACAAAAAATACCACCACGTTCATTGTCCTTTTTCAAAGCTTCAAAAAGTATTAATCCGGGATATTCTGCTGTAAGTATTTGATTTTTATGTTGTTTTAAAAGTAATGGGTTGTGGCTAGATATCAAAGCCATTTATCCCTTATTTACTTGCTTTCTTCAGGTTATAAAACTGCACTTCCTATTGAATTCATCATTTTAAAATGAAGTTTGAATTAACTGTCAACCGGTTGACAAAAATAAAGCTCGCATTCAAGCCTGATCGTTGATAAGTTATTTATATTTATCAAAAAATATAGAACAATTGCAAGAATACGATTTTCAATCGGATGCAGTCCGATTGGTCGGAAAGTAAAGTGACCATACCCAGCAACAATGACAAATTTTCGAACTAAAAAAGCCCGCGAAAAACTACTCAATTCATTCGGTAAAATGAAGAGCGAATCGTTCGATATGGAGCAGATCGAAAGTTATTTCCGAAAGAAGGATCATTCCGGAGCCTTTCAGGTTTTGTCGGATAAAACGTGTAAAGATTTGGATTTTCAGGAATTATACCTATTTGTCGATCGCACCAATTCAAAGATCGGGCAGCAATTTTTATATAACCGGTTGCGCACGATTCCTGCGCATTCGAATGAAATCGCAGGTTTTGAAACATTAATCGAAAAATTTGCGAATGAACCGGACTTCCGGGTCAATATTCAAAGTGAGCTGGCCCGATTGAACGACCGCGAAGCTTTTTACATCACCTCTCTTTTTCAGGAAGAGCATATCAAACCACCTAGATGGTTTTTCGCTATTCAGCTTCTGGCCTTTACCAGCTTGTTGTCGTTGGTCATGATGATTTTCAATCCAAGTCTGATTTTCATTTTTCTGGGAGTTTTCGTGATTAACATGGGGGTACATTATTGGAACAAGAAAAACCTGTTTGAATATTTAGCCTCCTTGCCTCAATTGCTCAAGTTAAGTAAAGTGGCCAAGGAATTGTTTAAAAATGATGCACTCAAAGAAATCAATCCAAATCTTCAGCAATCGACCGACATTCTTGATCAGGTAAGGAACCGGATGTCGCTTTTCAACCTCGAAGTGAAACTTCAGAGCGACATGCAGGCATTTTTCTGGGGTATTCTTGAGATTTTTAAAATTGCATTTCTAATTGAACCTTTACTTTTGTTCGGTGTACTTAAACGGCTGGAAAACAAACGTAAGGAAATTGAGACCATATTTGAATTTGTCGGGCAAATTGACACTTTGATTTCAATTGCATCCTTCAGGCATGGACTTGAAAAGTACTGCATTCCCGCAATAGTTGAACATCAAAAACACATCGTTGCCGAAGAGGCTTACCATCCTTTAATTCCTGAATGCGTAAAAAACAGCATTACAGTTAAGGACAAATCAATCCTGCTGACTGGATCAAACATGTCGGGCAAAACATCGTTTATCCGCACCATCGGAATTAATGCAGTCACTGCCATGACGCTGAATACCTGTTTCGCCGATCGTTTTTCGTTACCTCGATTAAAGGTGTTCTCGGCCATCCGGATCAGCGACGATTTAATGAATGATAAAAGCTATTATTTCGAAGAAGTTTTAACCATCAAGGAAATGGTTGATAATAGTTTCAGTCCGATTCCGAACCTGTTTTTGCTCGACGAAATATTTAAAGGTACCAATACTGTTGAACGGATTTCGGCAGGAAAAGCAGTACTTTCGGCCTTGACAAAAGAGAATAACCTAGTTTTTGTTTCGACGCACGACATTGAGCTGGCTGATTTGTTGAAAGATGAATATGAGTTGTATCATTTCAGCGAAAAAGTGGATCACAAGACGGTTGCTTTTGATTATACGCTAAAGGATGGAAAATTGAAAAACCGGAATGCGATCCGAATTCTACAAATCAATGATTATCCGGAATCGATCATTGAAGAAGCAATAACACTCTCGAAGCAACTGGATAAAACGGCTGTGGATTGGGTTAGTACAGTATAAATTTATAAAACTAAAGTTGAACCCTCTTTGGGGTTCTTGATTTTATCCATTCCAATGTTTCCGGTTTCACCGGAGGTTATTCATATTCAAGTCCTTCGGACTTTTGTTTGTGAAAACCCAGAATGGGTTAAATTTGAATAACCGTGGGTGATAACCCACGGAAAATGAGAGAACTGTTGATCCAACCCTGAAGGGGTTGAACATCAAAATATTTGAATAGTATTAAATTTAACCCGTTTTTTTGCACACTATTCCTATGAAAGTAGAAAATATAATTTTTGATTTTGGCGGTGTGTTGGTCGATTGGAATCCCAGGTACCTTTATCGCAATTATTTTCAGGATGAAAGCAAAATGGAGCATTTCCTCCATCACATTTGTACCGATGAATGGAATCTGGAACAAGACCGGGGACGTCCGTTAGCCGATGGTACTCGTTTGTTATTGGAGAAATTTCCTGAATATCATTCATTGATACAGCTTTATTACGACCAATGGGAAGTGATGCTTCACGGCGATATTCCCGAAACGGTTTCGCTGTTGTATCAACTGAAAGAAAAATACAAAATCTTCGGTTTAACAAACTGGTCGGCTGAAACCATACCAATTGCCTACAAACGGTTTTCATTCTTTCAAGCGTTCGATGGAATTGTAGTTTCCGGTGAAGAAAAATTGATTAAGCCTGATAAAAAGTTATACCACTTATTGCTCGATCGATATAATCTGAAAGCGGAGAGTACCATTTTTATCGATGATAACGTGAAAAACATTAACGCAGCCGAAGAGATTGGTTTGATTGCAATTCACTTTGAAAACTCGAGTCAACTGGAAGCTAAATTGCAGTCGATTGGAGCGATCTAAATCTTTGATCTCCTTCCGGAGAAAATTTAAATAGTTTCTGATATTGTACTGCATTATTTTCTTATTCCTTGCTTATGAAGAAATACATTTTACTTGCATTGTCTGTTGTCCTGATGTCAATCCTTTCGTGTTCAAGAAAACCGAATTATGGTCAACCCAATGTTGATTTTGAAAGCATTAAGAAAAGCCAGTCCTTATGGTGGACGTACCATAACAAGAACATTGTTTTATCGTCGAATTTTATAGCTCTGGATAATTCATCGAATCGGATTAGCAAAGCTCTTTTCCTGAAAAGTTTGGCTACGGGAGATTTCATTCCTTTAAAGTTAAATTCTACGGATAGTACTTATTACAAGCTTTTTCAGCTCGATCAGTCATCCGACAAATCGATACCCGATGTGGTAAAGAGCATTGCTGAGGAGGCATCTAAAAATTTCAGGCTTGAAGGTTCTTTCTTTCCAAAATTTGAATTAAAAGATTTGAATGGTGTTGAATACTCGAACGAGAATACAAAAGGTAAAATCGTTGTATTGAAATGTTGGTTTATAGCCTGCGCACCTTGTATTGAAGAATTCCCTAAGCTGAACGAACTCGTTGAGAAATATAAAAATCGCAGTGACATCGTTTTTATCAGTCTGGCATTTGACTTAAAGGAAAAATTAGAACCCTTTCTGCTGAAAAATCCTTTTCGATATGGCGTTGTTCCTGATCAAAAACAATTTATTTTCTATGATTTAAATGTAAGAGAATATCCAACGCATTTCATCATTGACAAGAATGGCATCATCCGCAAAGTGGTTATTTCAGCCGATGAAATGATTGACGCTTTAGAGAATGATGTACTTTTGAATGCGGATGCAAAACAAAAATAGTTGGTGATCAAATCAAAATATAATGATTGAGACTTTATTAACCACAGGAGCTGTTTTACTACGGATACTTTCCAATCCGTTTGCGAACGTTTTTCAAAAGCAACTCACGGCGAAAAAGAATCATCCTTTACTGGTTAATTTCCTGACTTACCTCCTACTCTCTTTCTTTTGCATTTTTATCGCGTTAAACGTTCGCTGGCACGAGTTGCCCCAACAGTTTTGGTTTTATTCGGTCCTGGGCGGAATTGCAGGCGCTCTGGGCAATGGTTTTCTGGTGAAGGCGTTGCAAAAAGGAGACCTTTCAGTACTTGGCCCAATCAACTCCTATAAATCGGTTGTCGGAATAATTGTAGGCATTTTTCTGCTGAAAGAAATACCTAATTTTTGGGGAATTCTCGGTATCGCATTAATTATTTATGGAAGCTACTTCGTTTTGGATACGACAGAAGAACGATTTTCTTGGGCTATCCTGAAGAAAAGCGAAATTCAGTTCAGGATTTGGGCCATGATACTAACAGCTATCGAAGCCGTTTTTATAAAGAAGATCATAATCGTTTCATCCCCAACATTGGCTTTTGTGAGTTGGTGCTGGTTTGGTGCCATTTTTTCGTTCCTTCTCTTGTTTGTGTATCGACTCGATTTTAAAAAGGAACTGAAGAAAGTAGATCAACCTGATTTAAGCAAGTATGCCCTTTTAGTCGTTTGCGTTGGAACCATGCAGTTTACCACCAATTACACGTTTGATCATATGCCGGTTGGATATGCGTTGTCGCTTTTTCAGCTTTCGACGATTGTTAGTGTATTGCTCGGACATCGGATATTTAAAGAACTGGGAATCCGCAAAAAGTTAATTGGCACAGCCATTATGATTGCTGGGTCAATAGTTATTATACTTTTGAAGGGGAATTGAGCAGATAAAATTGCACTTTTGTATGTTTTGTCGTGTCAACGAATGACGGCCATTCAGGTAATAACGTTGACCTGGCAGTAGCCAAAATGATCTAAAATATTTTCAAATGGATAAGAAGTTAACTCTCGTATGTATCACCGGATTTCTACTGATGTTTGTTGTTCAGACATTTGCGTGTACAACATTCCTTATTTCAGGAAAATATACTGCTGATGGCAGGCCAATGCTTTTTAAGAACCGCGATACCGACGAGATGCAAAATTCGCTGGCCTATTTTACAGATGGCAAATACAAATACATTGGTCTGGTTGACGGCACGAAAGATTGGAGCAAAGCCATTTGGGGCGGATACAACGAAACTGGATTTGCAATCATCAATACAGCAGCTTACAACAATAACCTGGGCGATACCACCAAATTTATGGATCAGGAAGGAGTTGTAATGAAGCTGGCTCTGCAAACTTGTCAAACGTTGTCCGATTTTGAAAAATTGCTGGAAACACTGCCAAAGCCAATGGGTGTTGATGCTAATTTCGGCGTTATTGATGCTTCTGGTGGAGCAGCTTATTACGAGACGGGTAACCGCGATTTTAAAAAATACGATGCCAACGATCCGACGATTGCTCCCAATGGACTTCTAGTACGCACCAATCATTCAATGCGTGCCGATCTGACCAAAGGTTTTGGCTTCTGCCGGTATCACACTGCCGAAGGAGTATTAAATCAGGCTGCCGCTGATAAAAAACTGACACCTTCGTTTTTGTTTAATCACTTGTCGCGCAACCTCACCCACTCGTTAACCAAAACCGATTTGTGGGCCGAACTTCCGGCAAAAAGAGATGTTCCTGAATTTAAGTTTTTTATCGATTACATTCCTCGGGTTATCACTTCGGCGGCTATTTGTATTGTTGGAGCAAAAGATAAGGAAAACGTTGATCAGGCCATGATGTGGACAGTATTGGGTTTTCCGCTGACATCAGTCGCCATACCGGTTTGGATTGCAGGAGGCGAAAACTTGCCCAAGGCTGTAACAATGAACGATCAGTTTAAATCGCCAATTTGTTCGGCAGCCCTAAAGTTTAAAGAAGAGTGTTTTCCGGTAACTTATGATCGGATGAATAATTACATCAATTTGTCGGCTGTTATTAACAAGCAAAAGACCGGATATGTGCAGTTGCTGCAACCCATTGAGTCGATGATATTTGAAAAAGAATCGGATCTGGAGAAAAAAGATTGCACCTCTCAAAACATACAATCGTTCTACAATTGGGTTGATCGGTTTCTGGATAAAACCTATCAGGAACAGTTTAATCTGGAGTTGTTTAAAAATTAGTATTTGGTTAAACTTCGAATGAAGGGAAGTCATCCGATACGTAGAGAGGAATCTCAAAATAGGAATCTGTCATTGTTAATTTAATTCAGCATCGGTATATAACCAGCAGATTCTGGAACAAACTCCTGACAATGGATATGAAAACAACATTAACCCGACCACTCGATTTTCATAAATTCGGTTTGTTGTAAGCAAACATTTAGCCAAATAGTTTATTTTTGTGCCGTGAAAAGATTTCTGAAGATAGGCACAGTTTTGAGTATTTCTGTTCTGTATTCCTTAATGATAGGCATATACAGCGGAAATGTGTACAATTCGAATGCCCTCACAAAATCTGGGAATCAGGTTATTTTTACTTCGTCCGATTCGATGAGTTTGTTTTGTAACTCAGAACGAACCGAAAGTCTGTCAAGTGTTTATAGCTCTTTTTCTCGTACCACATTTAAAAACTCTTTTAATCAATTTTCTGCTTGTCCGATTGCCGCTGGTAAGTTGCTTTTTAGTAAATATTTACCTTACATTTATCGCTCTAAAAATCTGGCGATTGGGTTCAAGCCTACCGACATTATATTTCCTTTCCATTATTTCTGGTAATCCATTTATTCCTATTTCTTGCCGACGCATGGCAATTCTATTTTCATTTTGCAGACATGGCTGACATAGCTATGCCCTGGCAGATCATATATTTACGTTTTAAACAAATCAAAAATGGATTCAAATACAATGGTAATCGGAGTTATAATCGTACTCTTCGGCATTACTCTTTACATACTAAATAGCAGAAGTAAAAAGAAAAAAGAAGCACAATTTTTACAACCTCTTAGCCGGTTAGCTGAAAAGGATAATTGTAAAATTTCGCAATATGACATTTGGAACGACTCGGTTATAGGCATAGACGAAACTCAAAATACTGTTTTTGCAATTCGGAAAAAGAAGGAAAAAGAAAACAGTATTGTAGTAAACCTTGCCGAAATTTTCCGGTGCAGGGTAATCGAAGTGAGCCGTACATCGGGCCCCAAGGAAGGTAATGCGATTGCGTTCGACAGGATCGATCTGGCATTCATCAACAAGGATAAAAGCAAAGCTGATGTTGTTGTTGAGTTTTTTGATGCAAATACTGATCGTTTAACATTAACAGGAGAACTTCAACTGGCCGAAAAATGGTGTGTGTTGGTAAATAATAAGCTTGCTTCACTCGGTAAGTAAGTTATGCAATAAACGTCCTGTGCGATTTCCCCCACAGGACGTTTTATTTCCCTTTTATTCTTCTGTTTTCGATTTATAATACCGCCGATACAACACTTTTTTCAAATCGCGGAAAATCACCTGATGAGCCAAAACTTCCAAATCGTTGTAATAAGGCAGCTCCTGCGTTGTTTTAGCTATTTCGTGTTCAGTAATATCAACCTGGTACAAAACGGCCATCAATCGGCTGTAATCGCGGTCGAGATACACCGAAATCTGGTTAATCAGTTGCTCATGAAGTTCATGGTAGGCATTTTCTACATTTCCGGAGAAAGTAATTTCAATGCCAAACATGCCAAAATCTTTCATGATTTGCTGCGCTGTTTCCTGGATGATGTCTTCCTTATTCAGGAAAAATTCGATGTTGTTGTTTTGTAGGTTGACTAATTCCATGGCGAAATTGTTTATTAACCACAGAGAACACAGAGCTTAAACAAAGGTTCCAGCGGTTTTTATCATTGATAATTCAAAATATAAAAAAGTGAGCGGGTGACTCGAAGTCACCCGCTCACTAAATATAGACAAAAATTAAATATCTATTTGCCTCTTTGCTCCTTTGTAGCAACTAGACTATAACTGCTTGAAAAAGTCGTTTCCTTTATCATCAACAATAATAAATGCAGGGAAGTTTTCGATACGGATTTTGCGAACGGCTTCCATTCCGAGTTCTTCCATGTCAATTACTTCGCTCGATTTGATGCTATCCTTGGCCAGAATTGCTGCTGGTCCGCCAATAGAACCGAGGTAGAATCCGCCATGTTTTTTGCAGGCATCGGTCACTTGTTGTGAGCGGTTTCCTTTGGCAACCATCACCATCGAACCACCTTTGCTCATAAAGAAATCAACGTATGGATCCATGCGCCCGGCTGTTGTTGGTCCAAAACTTCCTGAAGCCATGCCTTTTGGTGTTTTTGCAGGTCCTGCGTAATAAACCGGATACCGTTTCAGGTATTCAGGCATTGGCTGACCGGCATCCAACATTTCTTTCAGGCGAAGGTGAGCCATGTCGCGTGCTACAATCAATGTTCCCGAAAGGTTCAGGCGCGTTTTAATCGGGTATTGCGATAATTTTTTCAATACATCTTCCATCGGTTGATCCAGGTCAATGTCAACAGCAGGTTGCATGTGTGGAGCCATTGCCGGAAGGAAGCGTGCCGGATTCTTTTCCAATTCTTCCAGAAAAATTCCGTCTTCAGTAATTTTTGCTTTGATGTTGCGGTCGGCCGAGCAACTAACGCCAATTCCAACCGGACAAGAAGCTGCGTGACGCGGCAAACGAATCACCCGAACATCGTGAACAAAGTATTTGCCACCAAACTGAGCGCCAAGACCACATTCCTGTGCAATTTTTTCAATCTTCATTTCCCATTCCAGATCGCGGAAAGCCTGTCCACCTTCGTTTCCTTCGGTTGGCAGGTGATCCAAATAACCGGCTGATGCTTTTTTAACGGTTGCCAAATTGGCTTCAGCAGAAGTTCCGCCAACAACAACAGCCAAATGGTATGGAGGACAAGCCGAAGTACCTAAATCCATAATTTTCTCCTTAATGAATTTGGTCAGGTTTTCTTCGGTAAGCAAAGACTTGGTTTGCTGATACAAGTATGTTTTGTTGCCCGAACCACCGCCTTTGGTAATGAAAAGGAATTCGTAGGCGTTTCCTTTTTCAGCATAAATATCAATTTGGGCAGGCAGGTTTGTTCCCGTATTTTTCTCATCGGTCATGGTAAACGGCACTACTTGTGAGTAGCGCAGATTCCGTTCCTGATAGGTATTGTAAATTCCTTTCGAAAGGTATTCGGCATCATCTGCGCCGGTATAAACATTTTCACCTTTTTTACCCATCACGATGGCTGTTCCGGTATCCTGGCAAGTTGGCAATTCGCCTTCAGCAGAAACAACCTGATTCATCAGCATGGTGTAGGCTACAAAGCGATCGTTATCAGTCGCTTCCGGATCTTTCAGGATTAATGCCAGTTTTTCGAGGTGTGCAGCACGCAGATAGAACGAAACATCGGCAAAAGCTTCTTTGGCCAGAAGTTCAAGGCCTTCAGGAGCAACTTTTAAAATTTTACGACCATCAAATTCAACAGTCGATACAAAATCTTTGGTTAAAAGGCGATACGCAGTGGTATCTTTCTTAATCGGAAATGGTTTTTGATAAGCGAATTTGGACATTTTATAGTGTTGTAAATGAGTGATTAATAGATTTAATTCCGTATCAAACGTAAGGGCTTGAAACGGTAACAAATATAGTCAATCCATCAGGATTAACAGGTAAAACGTTCAAACCATTTCTATTGAAGCACGAGTTTTAACACAAAATTCAGAAGGAAATCAGGGATAAGTCAACATGAAATAATCTGCAAGAAGCAGACAATAAGAATTATTCTATATTTGTCTTACTGATAAAATTGATTGTTAGGCAAAATCTTCATTCTGAAATAAATCATTAAAAATAATGAGCATTAAAAATCTGAAAAATATCCTTCATCGCCGGTTTGGCGGAATCCTTTTACTTTATCTTGTTTTCATCTCGATTTCACTGGTCAGTAGAACGGTTTTGTTGAGTATGTCGTTCAAAGATGTCAGCTTTAATCCGCTGATTATCATCTGGTCGTATGGCGCTGGTTTGTTCATGGACACTGTTGCATTCTCGTATTTCATGATTCCCTTCGTGCTTTTCCTGATGTTTGTTTCTGACCGGTTTTTCAATTCAGCATTTCACCGGATCTTTGCATATGTGGCTTATTTTATCACCTTCTATATTCTTTTATTTAATGGTGTTTCGGAGTATTTCTTTTGGGAAGAATTTGGGGTAAGATACAACTTTATAGCTGTTGACTATCTGGTTTATACCACCGAGGTTCTTGGAAATATCAAGGAATCGTATCCACTGCCATTATTGGTTTCAGGCATACTTACAGCCGACATTATTCTCACTTATTTGGTTGTGAAAAAGAAGTTACTGGTTGAATCGTTGGCCAGTAAAAGCATCTTTAAAAGCAGGCTGAAATCTGGATTGGTTTTGATCTGTATCCCGGCATTATCGTTTATCCTGATTAAAAATACAACTGTAGAAATTACCAAAAACCGCTACAACAATGAGTTGGCTAAAAACGGAATTCATTCGTTATTTGCAGCTTTCCTAAACAGTGAACTCGATTACGATCTTTTTTATGCAGTTCATGATAATCAGGAGAATTTCAAACAACTTCGCAGCTTGCTGAAAAGCGAAAACAGCCAGTACCTGAGTAGCGAGCCCCTTGATATAACAAGGGAAATTACCAATTCGGGCGAAGAAAAACGGTACAATGTGGTATTTATCACGGTTGAAAGTTTAAGCGCCGAGTTTCTGGGATTTAAGCGAAATAAAAAAGAAAATCCTTGGGATTTCAGTGGAAATGTGACCAAATACAAAGGGAATGTAACTCCTTATCTGGATGCCATTGCCGATAATTCCCTGTTATTCACCAACCTTTATGCTGTTGGAACGCGCACCATATACGGATTGGAAGCTGTAACTCTTGGGGCACCGCCCAAACCCGGACAAAGTGTAGTTAAACGTGCGAACAATGAAAATATGTTTTCGGTTGGGCAAATCTTCAAAGAACGCGGATATGATCTGAAATACATCTATGGCGGCTACGGCTATTTCGACAACATGAACTATTTTTTCTCGCACAATGGCTACCAGATTGTTGATCGAAGCGATCTGAAAGAGGACGAAATTACGTTTAAAAATGCCTGGGGTGTATGCGATCAGGATCTGTTTAACCGGACATTGAAAGAATGCGACAAGTCGTTTGCGGCGGGAAAACCATTTCTGAATCACCTGATGACCACATCGAACCATCGTCCATTTACTTATCCTGATGGAGTAATTGATATTCCATCGCATACTACCCGTGCCGGCGGAATAAAATATTGTGACTTTGCAATTGGCGAATTCATTCAAAAAGCAAGCGAAAAGCCTTGGTTTAAAAACACGATTTTTGTTATTGTTGCCGACCATTGTGCCGGAAGCGCCGGACAGGCCGAATTGCCATTTATGGAATATCAGATTCCATTTATGATCTATAATCCGGGACTGGTTCGTCCGCAACAAATAAGCAAACTTTGTAGTCAGATTGATGTTGCCCCAACCTTGTTAGGTGTTATGAACTGGAGTTATAAAACAAAATTCTTTGGGAAAGACATTCTGAAAATGACTCCGGAAGAAGAACGGGCGTTTATCTCAAACTACCAGAAACTGGGTTACATCAAAAACGACCGCTTATCAATTTTAAGTCCTCAGCAAAAGATAACTCATTATAAGATCAATGCTCAAACCGGTGAAATGAAGGTTGAAGTTACTGACCCTGAAATTGAAAACGAAGCCATTATTTATTATCAGTCGGCCAATTATGTGTATAAGAATAAACTTAACAAGTGGGATTAATTATGGTAGTCCAAATTATACTCTTTAGGGCATTCAAATATTTTATAGTTTCCATTTTTGTTTTTTTTCTTGCTACAAGAGTTAAGGCCGAATCAAAGAAAGATACCCTTGTAAATGTGGCATGGCGCGACACATTGAAGATTCGAAAGGCTCAGATTTTTAATACGGAAGAGGCTGAAATGTTGTATTTTAGACCTAAGCCATTTCAGTTTGCACTAAATGTTCCATCTGACATTTATACGATGGGCAAAACAGCTTTCTCGAAGAAAAACTTGCCTAAACTTGGAATTATCCTGGCCGGATCGGCACTACTTGTACTCGTCGATCAGCCAATTACCGATGCAGCCAAACAATTTGGTCGGTACATTAATCTTAATCCGGCAAGAGCATCAAAAACACTGATTGAATTCAATATTGGCGGTTTTCATGTGAATGCGATGGAAATTCCGGACAATGCCAACTCTGCCATTTATTATTTAGGCGAAGGTTGGGCCAGTATGTTTGTTGCAGGTGGATTGTATAGTTATGGACTTGTTGCCAACGATTACCGTGCCCTTCAAACCACTTCTCAGATTGCCGAAGGTATATTTGCACTGGGATTAACCACTCAATTCCTGAAACGGATAACAGGAAGACAAAGCCCGTTCAGGGCGATGGAATCAGAAAATCCTGTTCCTGGCGGCGACTGGCATCCTTTTCCGAAACCAGGCAAATACCAAAAAAGTGTATCGAATTACGATGCGTTTCCTTCAGGTCATTTAGCCACTGCAATGGCTACCATTACAATTCTTGCCAGCAATTATCCCGATAACAAATACATTAAGCCAGTTGGGTACTCACTGATGGGATTGCTTGGCTACGCTATGCTTAATAATGGAGTTCACTGGATGAGTGATTATCCGCTGGCCATTGCTATTGGATACACTTGTGGTAAGATTGTATCGTCGCGAGGCCATCAGGTGATTCCGAAAATAGGGCACGATAAAGGAGCTACCTCAGCTTTATTGCCTGCCTATTTGGGAGCTGGAAGTCTTGGATTAAGTTACCGGGCCACATTTTAAAAATTAGTATATCAAGAATATGGAAATAGCTATTGTAGGTGATTTTCGTAATTCGAAAACTCAATTGGCAATTGCTGATTCGATAGAACATTCGAATAGGCATCTTGGCGTAAATACCAAGTATCGTTGGATTGATACGACTACCCTTGATACGGATTGTTACGCCGAAATACTGCAAAATACAAATGGGATCTGGAGTGCGACCGGTTGTCCATTTAAAAGTATGAATGGCTCGCTAAATGCCATTCGGTATGCACGCGAGAACCAAATTCCGCATATTGGTACGTGCAGTGGATTTCAACATACCATCATTGAATATGCGCGGAATGTATTGGGTTATCAAAATGCCCAACATGCCGAATATACCAATAATGCCGATAATTTGTTTATCGACCTGATGGCTTGTTCGCTAAAAGGTACGCGTGGAAAAGTAGATATTATGGAGCATACCGCGGCAAGTAAAATCTATGGCACCAGTAACATCGAAGTTGATTATTATTGCAGTTACGGAATCAATGAGGCTTATCGGCCATTGATTTTAAGCGGTGATTTGATTGTTAGTGGAATGGACGTCAATCGTACCATTCGTATGATGGAGTTAAATAATCATCCATTTTTCATTATTACCGCATTTGTTCCTCAAATGGATTCAAGCTTTGATAATCCCAATCCGCTTATTACTGAATACATTAGAAAAGTAAATAAAATCCTTTGATAAAGGTATTTTAGCAATTAAACTAAGACTAGGCGAAAATTTATCATTAAAGATGAAATTGCTCATTGCCAATAGTTTGAAGCAAACTCCGAAAGAAAAGTTGAAACATTAGTCAAAGGGAAGGATTATCCGAATGACTAATGACTTTTTCCTGCTTTATCCTTCTCCGGAAACAAGGCCGAAAGAACAACACTCAGGACTAGAGTGGCTGCAATAAAATAGAGTGAATACGATGATTTAAAACCAATCTCATCAAGCCAGTTGTGAGCGAGCAATTTTACTCCTACAAAAATCAGCAAGATACTCACTCCAATATTCAGGAACCTGAATTTATCGATCATATTTGCCAACAGGAAGAATAGGGAGCGAAGACCAATGATCGCAAAGATATTCGAAAAGAATACTACAAATGGATCAAGAGAGACCGAAAATACGGCTGGAATAGAGTCAAGTGCAAAAATAACATCGGTAAACTCAACTAAAACCAGAACCAGCGTCAGGGGCGTGAAAAATACCTTTCCATGATAATTCAGGGCAAACCGGTCACCGTGGTATTCCTTCAGAATATTCAGGTATTTTGACAAAAATCTGACAATAAAAGAGTCATGAGGGTCGCTTTGGTGATCATCTTTTTTTACCAGAATTTTGATGCCCTGAAATACCAGAAACGCTCCAAAAACATAGAGTATCCACGAGAATTTATGAATGAGCGCAGCTCCGGCAAAAATGAAAATAAATCTTAAAATGATGGCGCCCAGTACGCCCCAAAACAAAACTGTTTTATAGTTTTTTTGCGGAACTGAAAATCCCTGAAGGATAAGCAGTATTACAAAAACATTATCGATAGAAAGCGTTTGTTCGATAAAGTAACCAGCTAGATAACTCATCGACATGTTGTCGCGATATTCAGCAACCATACCTTCAAAATCAGTCGAACTGAATTTGATACCTGGGGCATATTTGCTGATAACCTCCGATAATTCGGCGGGTGTTTCTATGCCATGAAGCATGTGTCCATAAAATTTCAGGAACGCATAAAATCCCATTGAAAGAACGAACCAAACGCTTGACCAGATCAAGGCTTCCTTGGTGGACACAATGTGCGAGTTTCGTCCAACAACCAACAAATCAATCATTAACACAAAAATGATCAATACAAGAAAACCTCCCATCAATAATACTTCTGTCGGCATATCAATTAATTTTAGTCACACCACCCGAAACCACAAATTTCATTACTTCCGAAGGGCTCAAATCAACATGTATCACCGAACTTTCGGGAACCATCATCATTTCGCCATTAATGCTGTATGAAAATGGAAAATAAACAGCAACCATGCCGTCCATTCCAAATTCATTCAATTTTTTTTCAGTAATAAACCCTATCTTCCATAAATTGTTTTCCTTGTCCATACAAACCCTGACAGGTACAGTGAATTTCTTTTCTTTCCCAACAAATGCCGTAAATAAATCATTAATCGAAGAATAGATAACATTCAATAACGGTAGGCGTTTTAGAAGCCTGCGGGTAAACCAGGTAAATGGTTTTACGATGATGGTTTGTCCGATTAACCCGAGAAGCGTCAGTGAAACAAACAACACAACAATTCCAATTCCCGGAATATCAAGCTTATAATGCTCTTTTAATGGGTCGCCAATCAATCGGTCGGCATAGTTAAACATCAGATAAACACTATAAAGCGTCACTGCTAAAGGTCCCAAAAGCAATAGTCCCTGAAGAAAGTATGTAAATAGTCGTTTCATCTTTTTTTTGCGAAAGATACAACATTTACCCGTTTCTATGAGATATGAGTTTTCAGGCCATCTTATTAAATTGTTGATCTTTTAATAAACAATCCAGACATCTGAGTTGTATATGCTTTGACACTGGGTGATAAAACAGATGGTGTTTGCACCAGTGGCGAACGAACAAGATAAAAGCAAACGAAAAAGCACTCCAATGAAATTCAATGAACTTACTGAATATGAAAGCTATGTAATTGAAGGTAAAGGAACGGAAAGACCTTTTACTGGAATTTATTATCAAAACACTGACGCCGGAACGTATTTATGCAAGAAATGCAATGCCCCACTTTATCGCTCGGCTGATAAGTTTGATGCCCATTGTGGATGGCCAAGTTTTGACGATGAAATTAAAGGAGCAGTAAAACGAACAACTGATGCTGATGGACGAAGGACTGAAATTACCTGTGCTCAATGTTGCGCTCATTTAGGCCACGTTTTTGTTGGCGAAGGATTTACTTCAAAAAATACCCGCCATTGTGTAAACTCAGTTTCGCTCAATTTTCTTCCTGAAACACAGAAATAACAAACAAGCCAGTCAATTTCATGATTGATTCAAGTAATTGACTGGCTTATACTTTTATGAGTTTACTGAAAGTAACCGTTTATTTCCTTAATCGACTTTTGCTTTAACCAATTCCAATCCGTCGATGTAATAAACCGGGACATAACCTTCTTTACTTTCTGCAAGTTTTTGATTCATGACTTCAAGTTTTTTTGCCTGATTAATGCTATCGTGGTTTCCACCGTCAACCGAATGCAAGGCAGGTGCATCATGCCCCAAAGCATGGTTTTTATTGGCCGATTCACCGGTAGCCGCAGACTTTTCCATTTCAGCCAGATCGCTTTCGTCAAGCTGAACTTCCTGAAGTGTACCGCGAACCAGGATGTCGCTTCCCATTTGTTCCTGAGTAAATGAGCCAATTCTACCAGCTTCAATCCGAACGCTGACATCCTCGGTACTTCCCATAATAAAGCAACGGGCTCCAGCCTCTTTACAAACGTGCGTTACGGTGCCTTTTACCAAAACTTCCTTTCCAACAAGGTCTTTTCCTTGAGCCTGAAGTTCATCAACAGTCAAAACCGTTAATTCGGCTGATTTTTCGTCTTTTTTCTGTTTGGTCTGATTGGTGCATGAGAAAAGCACAACCAAACTTAAAAGTACTCCTAATGTTCTTTTCATAGTAGATTTATTTAGTATGTTCAGTTTAAATAAAAGAAGATAATCACCAGCGGAATAACAATCCCAAGAGAAGTGAGCCAAAGTCCCCTGCCCTTTATTCCGTACTTTCCTTTCAGTAAAAATAATCCTGAAATGGCTACAAACAAAAGGAATACAGCCATAGCATCTGAAATCCAGATCCAAATCCTGTCGGTTTGAGCTAAATGAATTCGGTTAATTTGAAACCAAAACGGCCGTTTCTTCAACAATTCAAGCTCGGCTGTTCCTTCCAAAGGTGTATAAATCACGGTGCCCTCTTCAACAAATATCTTGATGGTGGCATCTTTTGTAATGAAATGCTTCTTGTAAACCAGTCGATTATTGAATTTCCCAAGTAACGAGTTAATCTCAGTTTTCGAATATTCCATTTGGTCAGTTGCCGGAACTGTGACATCTTCAGTAACCAGCGAGTAGTGTGGATTCCAGTCTTGCCGGTGATTCATCGCAATGCCCGAAACGGTATAAATAAAGGTGATACCCACCACCAGATAACCAAAATCGCGGTGAAGCGACCTTAATGTTTTACGAATATTCATTGAAGCATAATTTTGTTTTTTCCCTGAAGCCATGGAATCTAATGAAAGCATTCATCCTCCCGATTCTATTTCTCTGGAGCACAATACTTCAAAATAAAGTTAATTTAACTTAAGAAACAAGGCTTTAAATTAGTCTTTTGTGAAAAAACGGAGCGTAGGCGAATTCTGATTGATCGAAATAACTAAACAATTTCACGACCGACAATCTGGTAAACTTCTTCAAATGTTTTAGCATCCATTAAATCGGCACGTAGTTTGGCCGCACCCGGAAAGTCGTTGGTGTAAATTTTATAAAACCGGTTCAGAATATTGAGGTTCTTTTGGTTGCCCCAGCTTCTTTCAAAAAGTTGAGTATGAAGCAGTAATTGCTGAAGTTTCTCAGCTTTCGTCGGTGATGTGTGCAAGGGATTAAAAAACCAGGGATTGTGGAAAATGCCACGACCAACCATGATGCCGTCGAGTTGGTGTTTTTGGCAAAGCGCTTCTCCCTGAGCAACAGACATGACATCGCCATTTCCCAGAAATTTGGTTTCCGGATGAATCTGATCGCGCATTCGTGCACCTTTTGCGATTTCGTCCCAATCGGCTAACCCATCAGATTGTTGTTTTTGGGTCCTTCCGTGAAGAATGATTGCCGCAGGTCTCGTATCCAATAAATTGGCGATCCATGATTCAGTATCGTGGTTTTTTATCCCTGTACGAGTCTTTACTGAAACCGGCAAATGAGTGGCTTCTTTCGTGGCAAGCACAATTTCCTTTGCCAGGCTTGGTTCGTTGATCAGCGCAGAGCAACAGCCGTTTTTAACTACATTTTTTACCGGGCAACCCATATTAATGTCCAACCCGTCAAAGTCGTATTCTGAAGTTATTTCTGCGGCAATTTTATGAAATAGCTCAGGCTTTTTGCCCCAAATCTGTGCAATCAGCTTGATGTTCTTCTGTTTCAGCAATTGACGTTCTGTTTCGCTAACGATCAACCGCTCTCCCACCCTGATTTTACCAACCGGATGATTCATTCCATCGACAGAAGTAAATTCGGTATAGAGAATCGAAAGATATTTCGGATCGGCAAGCCGGGCAACAATTTCACGGAAAGAAGTATCCGTAACATCTTCCATGGGTGCTAAGGCAAATATGGGCTTCTGAATTTCATCCCAGAAATTTGACATACAAAATCGAGTTTTTGATTGCTAATTTTTTATTCGGAGACAAAACTATTCTTTTTTTGCGAGGAGAAAGCTTTTTCGGTAATGACGGCTGTTCCCAAACTTCCGATTGTTTTTAATCCTGAAGAGTTGTTTTTCAGAAACTGAGGCATTTTTTACGTCGCGACACTCTAAAGAACAGCATTTCTCAAATTTTTCGGCGCACTCCGGACATTGAATAAATAGCAAATGACACAATTCGTTGGCACAATTGGAGTGTGAATCGCATAATTTGCCACATTGATGACAATGTGAGATGATTTGTCCGTTAACCGATTCGCCCAATCGTTCATCGAAAACAAAATTTTTACCGATAAAATTTGGTTCGAGATTCAGTTGTTTGATTTGGCGGGCATATTCCAATATTCCGCCATGCAACTGATTTACATCAGCAAATCCATGGTGCTTCAGATAAGCACTGGCCTTTTCGCAGCGAATTCCACCAGTGCAATACAATAAAACTTTACGATCCTTCTGGTCGGCCAACATTTCTGTCACCAGATTAATTTCGTCCCTGAAAGTATCGGTTTCGGGGCAAATCGCGCCTTTAAAATGACCAATTTCCGATTCGTAATGGTTACGCATGTCCACTAAAATATGCTCTCCGGATTCAACCAAATGATGAAATTCTTCAGCGCTTAAATGTCGTCCGACATTGGTTACATCAAAGGCATCGTCATCAAGTCCGTCGGCAACGAGTTTTGGCCTTACCTTGATGGTCAGCTTATAAAACGATTTTCCATCGTCTTCGATGGCAAATTTCACTGGAATTTGGTCAAAGATTGGATATTTAGTTAATGTTTCAAGAAATGCCTCATAATTAGATTCCGGAACACTCATCTGAGCATTAATTCCTTCACGGGCAATGTATATGCGACCAAAACAATTCAACTCAGCCCAATCCTGATATACTTGATCACGAAATTGCTGTGGGTTATCGATGATGAAATATCGGTAGAAGGATATGGTTTTCCTGATAAACGTCTCAGATAAAAGAGCTTCTTTTAATACTTTACTATCGACAATATTATATAAACGCATACTATTTTTTGCGGCAAAGATAAAAAATTGCCAATTAATTTAAGATTAATAGATCTTTTATTGCCGTGTCGTGGAGTTTAAAACAATTAAAAGAAGAAATGTTTATGGTAAAAATATGACTTTATGCAGTTGCCAGAGCGATTTTATTCACTAATGCTTATATCCAAAAGTGTGCATTTCATGTTTAATCGGCGTTTTAACGTATAGGTCGTCATGATATTATAAAACATACGAAAAAAAAATACACCCTGAAAAACAGATATTTAGAAGTGCTGATTTTTATCAGGATTTATAACATTAATAAATTCTTAAAAATTCTTAAAAAGAGTTATGAATAACTATTATATTCGTGACGGTTTAAAAATAATGAACCTTTTCTCTTTTAACCAATATCTATTTTCCGATCGAACTAAACTAAATTTGAAAAAGGATTATCAGGCTCTGATAATCCTTTTCTATTTTATGAATGCATTTTACCGTTATTTAAAACTGAAATTTTGAGATTTAGATTGTATCGAGTTCCAATTTCAATATACATTCGTTTAAAAAATTGCATTCAAATCCAGTATTTATAAGACATTAAGCTTCAAGATCTGAAATTATTTTATAGCAGATAAACTCTCCTGTTGTTGCTTCAAATTAAAAAATATCTGTTCTCTGATTTTGAACAATCGCCTGCTCATGTGTTTATATCGTAGAAGCAACCATTATACAATCAGCAAATGAGTATAAATTCTGAAAATGCAAAAACCATTGAAATGGAACTTGAATGGTTTCAGCAACTGATTTTGTTAAGGGGAAAAATCAGCTTTGAACAATCGGTCACTGAAGAAGAAATCTGGAATTTACCTCTGCCATCCGTTGAAAACCAACATTCGCCATACGCCAAATTAATAAAAGATCATTCAATGAATTTGGCCGAACGGTTGGTTTTAATTCTGGCATTGATTCCTCATGTGAAACCATCGATGCTGGATTTGCTGCATATGAAAAATACCCTTTACGATATACCTTTTACCGAATTTGGCGGAATTCGATACGACAAACACAAAGGTTATCTTCCAACTGGAGAAACCGCTATTTTTCTGCTTGTTGGTGCCAATCTGGAAAAAAGATTTGAAGCATTAACACTGTTCTCCAAAGATCATTTTTTCCAGCGTGACGGAATTTTATCACTCGAGCGCTTATCGTCAAACGAACCGCTTTTGTACGGGATGCTTTCAATTTCTCAGGAATACTTATCATTATTAACTGTTGGAGATGTATATAAACCCGATTTTAGCCCAAATTTTCCTGCCAAAAGAATAACCACCTCACAGGAGTGGGAAGATTTGGTAGTCACAGATCAGGTGCAGCTGGGACTCGAAGAGATTAAAGATTATGTGCTTCACGGTAAAATATTGAAAACTGATTACCAATTTGGGAAAAAGATTAAACCAGGATTTAAAGTACTTTTCACAGGTCCTCCTGGAACAGGTAAAACACTAACAGCGAGTCTTCTGGGTAAACATTTTCAAATGGATGTTTATCGGGTTGACCTGTCGATGGTTGTTTCGAAATACATCGGTGAAACCGAGAAAAACTTATCTGGTGTTTTTAATATGGCGGAATCGAAGAATTGGATTCTCTTTTTTGACGAGGCAGATGCCCTTTTCGGGAAAAGGAGTAAAACAACAGATTCGCATGATCGCTATGCCAATCAGGAAGTGTCTTATTTACTTCAGCGTATGGAAGATTTTGACGGATTGGTTATCCTATGCTCAAATTTTAAAAAGAATATCGACGAAGCTTTTTTCAGGCGATTTCAGCTCGTGTTGGATTTTGATATTCCGGATGCACATAACAGACACTTCTTGTGGAAGAAATCGATAACCAACGAATTTAAATATGCCGATGATGTTGATCTGGAAGTTTTAGCTGAGCAACATGAACTAAGTGCTGCATCTATTATTAATGTTTTGCATTACAGCATTTTAAAGTGTCTGGGACGAAATAACCGAATCATTGAAAGAAAAGATATTCAGGCCGGCTTACGCATGGAAAAAATAAAAGAAGGGAAAAGCATCGTTTAAATTCGAACGATCTAATACTAATTAAAGTTTTATCTGCTAACTCTTATTCGTATAGTACTCAATTACAATGTCATTCTTTTCATTGGAATCGTTTGCTGTGTATTGTTCAATAATTTTTTCCATACTTTTAATTTTACGACCTAACTTTTCTTTTTCATCAACCCAATTCTCCCACATCGCTTCACCTTTTTGGAGCCTCGATCCAAGTTGATTGATTTCCTTCTCTTTAATTCTTAGCTTTTCATGTAAATCGCGAATTTCTTTTTCCTTTTCATCCTCCAGAAAAACCGCCCTGTTTTTATATTTCATCACTCCAAAAGATAGAATTCCCAAAGCAATTAATAGTAAAAAGCCGACTATGATAATAAATGAATTTGTCTCGAAAAATAAATTTGAACAAATTACTGAGATAACGAGTTTTGGAGTAATAGTTAAATCAATCATTATCAATAAGATTTAAGTTGAATTGAATCATATTTAATTATCATTAAAAATGAGAACCTATTCTTTAAAATATTAAATCAAAGATAATATAAGATATTTAGATCTTAAAATATATATTTATAAAACTTTTTATTTGAAATTGTGTTAATGGTTTAAGAGTTTCATAATTAAGTTTAAATAGAACTAGAATATATCATTGCATTCGTAAGGAAAAGGGGTTTTTCGAAATTTATTTCGATGCATTATTTTTTAAATAATACAACTTACGATGATAGATGTTGCTTTAACTTATATTCGTGATATACTCAACGAGAATTTCAAAAATGAGTTTTCAATTTCAGAAAACAAAGTTATACTCTCGAATATTGTAAAATCAGATGGGTCGGTTGCCCAAAATGTAGATGAAAAGATTGTCTTTTTTCTGACGAATCTTGATGAAGAATCTACTTTAAAAAACAGCATCAACAGATCTTCAAATCCAATAAGCAGTTCTTTTGCTCAAAAGAACCCGACATTACATTTAAATATGCAATTGCTTTTTTGTGCCAATTTCGACAGTTCTATGTATGTTGAAGGGTTGAGCTATTTATCCGCATTAATTCGTTTTTTCCAGATCAATAAAAGAATCGTATTTGACGATACGAGCAGTTCAGGACACCAAGCAAACCGTCTAAGTTTTGAATTATGCAAACTTGATTCTACGGAGCTAAGTCACCTTTGGTCGGCTATTGGCAGTAAGCTTATGCCATCGGTAGTTTACAAAGTTGGAATGCTAATATTTGATGATGCACCAATTAGTCGGATAATTCCAGCGATCAGAGCAACTAACAATCAATCTTAAATTTAACTATGCTGCAAAACTACATCCACATATTGACA
The DNA here is from genome assembly GCA_028683385.1 of Prolixibacteraceae bacterium. Classification (GTDB taxonomy): domain Bacteria; phylum Bacteroidota; class Bacteroidia; order Bacteroidales; family Prolixibacteraceae; genus Aquipluma. The sequence goes on from JAQUIJ010000007.1 coordinate 93,510, forward strand.
TTCCAATTTAATCACATGTATTTCAACGATAAACTGTTCAGGTCGGTTAAAATTACCTGTGACGAGGAAACAACCAAATTAATAAAGAACCTTGATCTTATCATTAAATCTTTCCCCGGAGGCTTTAACGTGCTTACCTCAAATCCCGAATTACTAAAAACAACCAGCAATTCCAATCCTATTCGGTTTTATATAAACTGCAAAGATCCTGAATACATTAACTATACTGAACTTCCAAACTATAAAATATCCGAAAACTTATTTTATTTCAATAATCTGACAATAGGTACTTCAAAAAATAATAACAGTTTACTCCATTCCGGAGAATTTGTTGGAGATAACGACATTGTAAAGGTCTGTAATGGATATATCACAATGCCTCAATACGATTCAACAAAAACGTATCGATTTTCAGATGCTTCGGGAAATGAAATAGCTGATCAAAGCATCATGCAAGCTAAACCCGATTCAGATGTATTTAATATTTCACAGTTACCTCAAGGACTTATACGATATAGTGACGGTTCTACCGAATTGGGGAGAACTTATTACAACCCAGCCACAATATGGAAAAAGCCATTGGGTATCCTTGAAATTTTTACAGATAGCCTTTTATCTCAGTTTAAAAAAAATGGAACTGTTGCGTATGCTGTAAATTTCAACAATAGAAAAACCACCTGGAAGTATTTCCTGGTCAATCCGATCTATCATAAATTCAAAAACTTGAGTATAATAAACAAAGTGAAGGAACAAGCTTTTAACGGGCCACAAAAGCAACAAGTTTATCTAAATGCAGAGGCATTAGTCTTTGAGTCAAAAGATGAGATACCACTTGTAGAGTTTTCTGATGATAATTTTCAGTTGGTTGAGAATTTCGATAAAGGAACCCGTTCAGGCAAAATCATCTTGAAAAATTTGGTTAAAGCATCTTCTGCACAATTGTTCGTTGATGAGTCACAATCAGGCAAAAAGACTTATTCTCATATTTATATATAAACAATTAACTTATTAAGATTATGGCACAGAAGTTAATGACTCCAGGAGTTTACATCGAAGAGGTAAATGCTTTCCCCGGCTCGGTTGTCGAGGTGGCAACCGCAATTCCGGCTTTTATAGGTTACACCGAAAAAGCTTCGAGAAATGGCAAAGATTTATTGAACCAACCAGTAAGAATCACTTCTTTTCAGGAGTATTCTCTCCTTTTTGGTGGAGAATTTAATCCAATGTTTACGCTTGATACTGTTGCTGACGGAGAAACAGCGAAACATGAAATCACCATTAATGGAACGAAAAGGGGAATTAAATACGTGACAGATCACGATGCGTATATGTTTTACGGGATAAAGCTCTTTTTCAGCAATGGTGGTGGAGCTTGTTACATTGTATCGGTTGGCACTTATGGCAAACCCAGCGATGTAGTAACAGTTTCTCAGGAGAAACTTCAGGCGGGATTAGACACTTTGAAGAAGGAGCAGGAGCCTACTATGATTGTAATTCCTGATGCAGTTAAGCTTGAAGCAGATGCCTATGATTTGTACAAGCAAGTTCTTGCACATTGTGCAAAGATGCAGAGCAGGGTGGCAATCATTGATGTTTTTGATGGTTATAAACCGCGGGTTCGTAGTAGTGATGCATCAGTAGATCTTATTACATTTTTCAGAGAGAAAATAGGTTCGGAATACCTCAATTATGGAGCTGCCTATTATCCTTGGTTAAATACCAATATTGTTAAGAACGATAAAATCACCTTTGAAAATCTACATTCTACTGTCGTCTTGACTGATATTTTGCCCGAACCAAAAGTTGCGGAAGTTATAAAAGGCTATCCTGACGGCGAAAATAAATTCAGATCTGGACTTTTAAAAGATAAACCGAAGGAACTAGCCCTTGCATTAAAGACAGACAATCCCGATGGAACCACTTTTGTTGTTGACGGTAAATTGGATGCTTCGTTTGATGAGGCTGCGTTTAACAGTCTAGATGTTGAAAATTCAAAAGAAGTAAAAAAGTTATTAGATGCATACAAGGATAACAAAAAACGCAATTTCCATTTGGGGCTAATTGCTGTCAGCCCAACTTATTCCAATTTATTGGATGAGATCCGGGCGGTAATAAATATTTTGCCTCCATCGGCTGCTATGGCCGGCGTTTATACAATGGTTGACAACAGCCGTGGTGTATGGAAATCGCCTGCAAACATCAGTCTTAACAGTGTTGTTAAGCCAACAACAAACATTACTCATGATGATCAGGAAGATCTAAATGTTGATGCTACTTCCGGAAAATCAATTAACGCAATCCGTACTTTCCCGGGAATAGGCACGCTGGTTTGGGGAGGAAGAACCCTTGACGGAAATAGCCTCGACTGGAAATACATCAATGTTCGCAGAACAATGATCATGCTGGAGCAGTCGATTAAAATGGCTCTGCGGTCATATGTGTTCGAACCAAATGATGCCAACACATGGGTATCGGTGCGAAGCATGATTATTAATTTCCTTACCGAAAAATGGAAGCAGGGCGCATTGGCCGGAGCTTCACCTGATGATGCATTCGATGTTCAGGTAGGACTTGGGGCAACCATGACAGGTTTAGACATCCTGGAAGGTAAAATGCTGGTATCAGTGAAACTTGCAATCGTCAGACCTGCAGAATTCATTGTTGTGACATTCGAACAACAAATGCAGAAATCATAAATAAAAATTTAATCATAAATCTTATAAAAATTAAACATCATGGCAGGAGAAGCACAAGACAAAAACTGGCCACTACCAAAATTTTATTTTATGGTTGATTGGGGCAGCACAACCAATATCCCGTTTCAGGAAGTTAGTGGTTTAAACATTGAAGCACAGCCAATACCTTACCGGCATGGCAACAGCCCGGTATTTTCGGAAATTAATATGCCCGGCATTATAAAAAATAGTAATGTAACCATGAAAAAGGGTGTTTTTGCCAACGACAACAGTTTTTGGGACTGGTATAACAAGATCAAAATGAATACTATCGAACGTCAGAATGTGGTTATTAAACTGATGGACGAAGGCGGTAATCCAACGATGACCTGGACACTGTTAAATGCCTGGCCAACAAAAATCAGTTCCACTGATTTGAAGTCGAACGCCAATGAAGTTGCAGTTGAAACCATCGAGATTATGCACGAAGGATTAACCATCGCAAATGGCTAATGATTATGGGAAATAATAGTTTTTTCAAACCAGATTATGCTCCGCCAACATCTTTTTACTTTTCAGTAAAATTTAATGGCTTAGACGATATGGACAGTAGTTTTCAGGAAGTATCGGGTTTGAAAGTAACTATTGGAACGGTTGAGAAAAAGGAAGGCGGTGACAATAATTTTGTTCATCACCTCCCTACTCCACCGAAGTACGAAAACCTTGTTCTAAAACGATGCTTATTAGTTAACTCAAATTTGGACAAATGGTGCCGCGATGCCATTGAGAATTTCAGGTTTGACCCAAAAGATATCAAAGTTGCACTACTGGGAGCAAATGGAGAAATACTTGATTCATGGACCGTTGTTAGTGCATTTCCGATTTCATGGGAGTTATCGACACTTAACAGTACCAGCAACCAATTGGCCATAGAGACACTCACGTTAAAATACCGGCTTTTCAGAAAAGATTAACCAATGACATTAATTGTAAAGGAACTCATCGTAAGAGGAATTGTAACCAGTGACTCTTCGCAAATCAATGATTCGGCGCTTGGAAAAGAAGAGCTGCTTCAATATCTGGAACAAATTAAAAAGGATATTGAGCGCGATTGTGTTGAAAAGGTATTGCAAAAACTTGAAAATAAAACAATCAGATAACCAACTATGGGCGAATTAACAAAAATGAAAATTGTTGCTTTCAAAGATCCTGATTACACGAGCCGGGTTGGGGAATACGACGTTTTGGTTAATCCGGAAAATTATAAACTGAAGAACGAGCAGCAGTATTCTACTTCAGATACAACCAATGGTTCGAGTGTTCAGACCGCCAAGTATAAGGGAGGTGGTTCAGGATTGTTTGAAATCGTGTTCTTTTTTGATGGCACCGGAATCATATCGAAAAGTAAAGTTGATGATCAGATTAAAGAAGTGAAAGAACTGATTTATCAATACAACGGCGATATTCATGAGCCTAATTTTCTGAGAGTTTACTGGGGTACCCAATCCTTATTTCATGGAAGATTGAAATCCTGGAATGTCAATTACACCATGCTTGATATGGATGGGTCGCCATTGCGAGCTGAAGCTACCGCAGTATTAATTGCATCGGAAAGTGCCAAGAAAAAGGCATTGGAAGAAAAGAAAAACTCATCAGATCTGACTCATGTACGAACCGTATCTGATGGTGACAATCTTCCGCTGATGTGCCAGCGAATATATGGTGACAGCTCCTACTACCTAAAAGTAGCCCAGGTCAATGATTTAACCAATTTCAGGGCAATAAAACCAGGCGATAAAATCTTTTTTCCACCAGTAATTTGAAAATATGCCAACGGTATTTAAAGAATCAGATGGGGTATTAAGCTTTGATATACTTATCAATGGCACCAGAATTAAGGATACGGTTGAGATTATCGAAATCTCTATTCAGATAGAGTTGAATAAAATTACCACCGCATCTCTTGTAATTTCTGATGGTGGGGTTATCGGCTTGGTAAATGAACCCTATTTAAACAGTGAAGGAAATGACTTTATTCCAGGGAATAAAATAAAAATATCGTCAGGATATGATAGTATAAACAAACCGGTTTTTGAAGGAATCGTAATTTCACAAGGATTATCAATTAAAAATGGCAGATCACAACTGTTGGTCATCTGCAAAGATGAAGCTGTTAAAATGACCAAGGGGCGATTTAATGCCATCTTTCAGAATGAAAAAGATTCGGATGCCATACAAGCCATTGCCGGCAAGTATGGTCTGTCGGTAACCGTTGATGCCACAACAACAGTACTTCCTGTAATTATGCAATACAATTGCAGCGATTGGGACTTTACCGTTATCAGGGCCGAAATGAATAACATGTGTGTGCTGACTGATAAAAACTCATTGATTATTAAGAAAATAGATTTTAGTCAATCCCCAAAATATAAACTAATTGCGTCTCAATCGATTATTGATATTGATTTGACAATTGACAGCGAAAAAATAGCCGGAACATACCAGTTTACTGCCTGGGATATTAAACAGCAAAAAGAAAGTTCTGTAGATGTGAGCCAAACCAATAACATGTCGCTCGGAAACCTCACAGCTCAAAAATTGTCAGAAGCAGTTGACAATGGAAATTCCAGTTTTTATTCATCGGCTTCAATCCCTGAAAGCGAATTAAGAACATGGGGTGAAACTCTTTCAACCAAAGCCGAACTAAGTAAAATACAAGGAAAAGTTACCATTCAGGGTGTAGCTGACATACTCGCCGGAGATGTAGTCGAAATTTCAGGTTTTAGTTCAAGATATAACGGTAACGCGTTCATCACCAAAGTGAGTCATATTTTGCAGGATGGCAATTGGCTCACAACACTTTCCGTCGGAAAATCAGTTCAGTTGCACGCTGCGTTGCCCGATATTGAAGAAATAAGGGCATCAGGCATTATCCCAGCATCAGGCGGAACTCAAATAGCTACTGTCAAAAAAATTGAAGAAGACCCTGATCAAGAATTTCGTGTGCTGGTAAAGTTACCTGCTTTCGCCGGAACAGGTCAAGATGTCGGTATTTGGGCCCGATTGGCTTTCCCTTATGCATCAGCCAATGCCGGCTTTTTTTTCTTTCCTGAAGTGGGCGATGAAGTATTGCTGAATTTCATCAATAACGACCCACGGTTTGCCATCATCACCGGCTCGTTGTACAGTTCCAAAAATAAACCAAAGGAAATACCGGACAACAAAAATCAGTTTAAATCCATTTTTTCAAGGTCGGGCATCAAAATCAGGTTTGATGACGAGGATAAAATCCTGAATATCGAAACTCCGGGAGGAAATTCGTTCACTCTGGACGACAAGGATAAAAAGATAAACATCAAAGACATTTCGGGCAATTCGGTTATCATGGATGATTCTGGAATAACCATGGATAGCCCCAAAGACATCAAGTTAACTGCAAAGGGTGACATCACTATTTCAGCAACCGGAGGTCTTAATTTGTCTGCTAAGTCTGATGTTAAAGCTGATGGATTAAATGTTCAGATAAGCGCCCAAACAGGTTTTACGGCTAAAGGAAATGCAACCGCTGAGGTTTCGGCTTCAGGCCAAACAACCATAAAAGGTGGTATCGTAATGATTAATTAAACTTAGAAACTATGGGATTAGCAGCCAGATTAACCGATATGCACACTTGCCCGATGCAAACGCCCGGACTACCGCCTATTCCACACGTTGGTGGACCAATAATAGGCCCTGGAGCTCCTACCGTGCTGATTGGCAGTCTTCCGGCAGCAGTTGTTGGCGATAATTTAGTTTGTGTTGGGCCTCCTGATTCAATCGTTAAAGGTTCGGCTACGGTATTGATTACCGGTAAACCGGCTGCCCGAATGGGCGACACTACAGCCCACGGTGGTAGCATCATATTGGGATGTCCAACCGTAATTATAGGAGGTTAAAGCAATGAACGAAAAAGATGATTCATTTTTAGGCAGAGGCTGGGCATTTCCTCCAGCTTTCAATTTCGAACTTGGAACTGTTGAAACAGTTGCTGCCGATGAAGACATAAAACAAAGCATTCGAATAATCATAGAGACAATTCCCGGAGAACGCATCATGTTTACAACATTCGGTTGTGGCATCCGGAAGTATGTTTTCGAATCGAATGACCCGACTCACATGAGTATGCTAAAAGATGCGATCTATGACGCCTTGCTGTATAACGAACCCAGAATCAAACTCGAAAAAATTGACATTAGTAATAATAGCCAGTTAAATGGTGATTTATCGGCTGACAACCAGATCGATGGAAAAATATTTATCCATATTTATTATAAAATAATCACTACAAATACAAGGAGTAACATGGTTTACCCCTTTTATGTGAACGAGGGAACAAATTTATAAAAGTCTCAACTTTTTTAATTGACCGGAATGAATAAAGGAACAAGTCAGGAGTTAAGGAAAAATAAAGCACTCGATGCTGCCTATATCGCAATCGACGAAAGAACGATGTTGGATATGGTACAATTTATCCTGAAATTTTCCGAAAACCTTATTTTCTACACTGTTGACAAACAACCCATTGAAAACTGGAAATCATTTTTATTGAATGATCCGGCATTCGTTTATGCCATGATTGCCAATGTTAAACTTGAAAAATTTAAGATAAGTTCAGGTAAGAAAATAGGGAATCAAAACGAGTTAAATGATCAGGAGCTTATAAGTAAAGAAATTCAAACTATTTACAGTAAAATAGGCGAATGGTCGGAACTGTTAAAACGTGCAAACGATCGGGGAACTTTAGTCAAAGAGATTGACCAACTTATCGAATCCGTCAATACCAACAACGAAAAATTCCCATTACTGCAATCGACGTATGAGGCCTATGAAAATGCATACGGGAATTTGGTATTCATTAAAGAAAAAGCCGCCAGGAGGTTCGAAAAAGAAATTGCGAATTCAAGTCACCTTCCGCACAATGGTCTATTCTTTGCTTTTTTAAATCTGTACAAAAACGTTCAGCACGACATCAATTTACTAACTCAAAAACACCTCGATTTTTATTATCTCGACTTGCTTCAGAAAACGAGAAAAAAGCAGGAGCCGCATACTGCGCTTATTGCAATTCAGTTGCAACCGGGAACCGATGAATTATTAATTAATGAAGGCGATAAAGTAAATTTTATTTTTGAAGACAAACGGCAATATGAATTTGAATCCACGTCGACAACTGTCATTAACAGGGCTGAAATTTCTGAACTCCGAACGATCTACCGAAGTGATTATTTGCCGTTCAACAACAGGTTTGAAGATGACGATTTTTCGATTAACATCCTTTACGAAGAAGATATTTTAAAGGAGAAAAAGAATTGGGAAAATATTGAGAAGAAAGAATTATCTGAATTTCCGGCAACACTGGGCGAAGAACGGACCTATCTCACGTCGTCCGATCGGAACTTAACGTTTTGTAATGTAGGAATTGTGGTAACCACACCTACATTGATTCTTGAAAATGGGAATCAGAAAATCAGTTTAATTTTTAAGATCAGTTCTAATTCGTACAAAACAGCCGAAAAAGTATTTGACGGACTGGTAAAACAGGAAATTAAAGTAGCTGCAACTCCAGAAAAAAGAGCGAATTTACTGGCAAACAAAGAAAGTCTGAAACATAGAATTGTCTCGAACTTCTTTTCCGAAGCCTTTCAAATCTTTATTACCGACAAAAACGGATGGACAGCAATTGATTTTTGCAAAACCAAAATCAATCACACCGACTCAACACTAACCTTCGATTTTGAGTTAAACGAACAAAATGACAAAATGATTTCGTTCGATCCAAAGATTCATGAAGGAGGATTCGAGTCGGAATGGCCTTGTGTCAAAATACTTTTTAACAACGAGGCTCAATATCATGCCTATAAGTTCCTGAAAACCATCGAGCTTGAAAACATCAAAATCGAGGCAACCGTTTCGGATGTAACAAACCTGATTTTTTCGAACTCAATCGGAAATCTCGACAATACCATTCCATTTACTCCGTTTGGTCCCACACCCATTGTAGGAAGCTATTTGCGAATTCAGAATCCACTGATACTGCAACGAAACCTGACTAAACTTGAGTTACACATTTGCTGGATAGGCTTGCCACAACTTCAATATGGGTTTGCCGAATACTATCGCGAATACCCTGGTGAGATTGACAATCCTGCATTTAAAGCGGTATTGACATCAGTCCGAAACAATATTAACACCACAGGAGCTCAAGCACACAAGGAAATCGACTTGTTCGATACCAACAAGGAATACCTGTCGAACGAAAAAGAGATTATTATCAATCCTCAGGATATTAGTTTCAGCAATAAAATCACACAAAACGCCATCGTTGACGAAAATTCAGGTTCATTGTTTATTGTTCTGACTAGTCCGGAAATGGCATTTGGGCACCAGCTGTTTACCGAAATTTATGCCGATGCTGCCATAAAAAGCAGTAAATTCAGGAAAAGAGATATTGCCTTGCCGAAACAGCCATACACTCCCGTCATCGAACACCTCAAGGTAAATTATACCACAGCTGCCAGGGAAGTCATGTTAAGAAAACAGGATATCGATGACAGTGATGTTAAACTGATTCACATTTATCCTTTCGGACACGTTCAGGTTTTCCCCGGACCAAAAAAATCACAAAGTTTTCTTTTCCCCCAACTCGATCAAAAAGGGAACCTGTATATCGGATTAACTCAGGTGAGATCAACCGACATTGTTAGTATTGGATTCGAATTGGTACCCGCGGTCTATATCCATACAGTAATCAATGCTCCAACCATTGAATGGCAGTATATGGTGAATAATGAATGGGAACCGATTGGCGATTTGCTTCTCGAAGACACAACTAACGGATTAATTCGCTCGGGTCTGGTTAAAATCAGAATGCCTAAAACCATTCAGTATGACAACACACGCTTGCCTTTGGGAAAATTCTGGATAAGAGCCACTTTCGACGGAATACAAGATCTGAATTCGAAAATAAAAAATGTTTTCACGCAAGCAGTTGCATTAATTTCGACCGATACAGTTTCCAATGATATTCCGGATCGTTCCGCGGAGAATAAAATAAAGAAGATCTATTTTGAAGACAAAAAAGGTATCGATCAAATCAGCGGACCATTTGCGCTGGAAATAAACGCAGCGAATGAAAACACAGACTCATTTTATAATGGGATAAGCGACCAGTTGAGGCACAAAAATCAGGGATCGACCAATTGGGATATCGAAAGGCTTGTTCTCGACCGGTTTAAACAGATTGAAAAAATAAGGGTATATGGTAAAAGTAATCGACCAAATGAACTGGTAAAAGGCAGTAGTGTACAGATCGTTCTGATTCCAAAAAATAGCCTGGTGAATGGGACACGAAAACGCAGTTTAAATGTTGATTTCAATACACTTCTTGAAGTGAAAGAATACGTTTCACAATTTGTTTCGCCGTTCGTTAAAGTTGAAGTTTCAAATCCGGTTTATGAAGAGTTAAAGGTAAGATGCAAGGTTAAATTTAACGAACTCCAAAGGGGTGGATACCTTCGAAATGTGCTCAACAGCGAATTAATCAGCTATTTATCTCCGGATATTGAAAACATTGATGTTGAAAAAGGTTTTGATGAAGCCATTTCGAAAACTGAAATCCTGAATTTTATCGAAAGCCGGTCCTATGTAGATTTTGTGACCGAATTTTCTGTTTTACAACTGGTTGATGTGCAGAAAAACTATAAAATAATAGACACTGCTAGAATTACCCATATTGAAGATCTCAGAACCATTTCGGCATATGCCATTTTAACGTCAGCACCAGAGCATCAGATTGAAATCGTATCCGAAGAAAAGTCATCAAAACCTAATCCATCCGGAGTGGGTGACCTAACCTTGGAATCAGATTTTGTGATTAGTGACAGTGAAGGAAATTACATTTAATACAACGTAATGAAAAATCAAAGAAACATTACAGATAGAAAACAACTTAAAACCTTCTTTAAGAAAGGTAGTCTGCCGGATGAAAGTGCTTTTGAAAAGCTCATAGATTCCACGTTTAACAAAGCTGATGACAAACTCGACATCAATGAAGACGGGCTAATGATTTATCCGTCGGATGATGAGGAAAGACTTTTTAGTTTTTTTGAGGACAAAGATGATTCGTCTGCAAAATGGGTCATGTACATTTCGAAAAAAACCGACGGCGGAATCTATTTCAGTCAGCTAAGTGCTTCGGATCAGAATGACAATAAAGCAAAAAATAGTGCACCCCAGTCAGCACTCTTTCTCAGAAAAGATGGGACTGTTGGGATAGGCACAAATAATCCTACGCAAAAACTTGATGTCAAGGGAATAATCAAGTCAGATGGCCGTACGGGAAGCTACCTGGAGGGATTTTTGCCTGCAGATGGTGAATGGCATAATGTTTTTGAGCCGGAGGCATTAAGTGGCTGTAATGCCTATGAAATAATGGCCTATGCTGAAGGATTAAAAAACGAAGGAAAATATTCGCTCATGCATGCCATTGCAGTATGTACCTATGGAAATTCAAAACCTAAAATCACAAAGACATGCGCTCATCATGGCCTTTGGTGGAACAAAATCGATATTCGGTGGGAATCAAAACCATCAAGAATTGAAAAGCCTAAAAAAGAAGAAGAAAGAAAAATATTCGCCTTTGCAAAATGGTGGAAACAATTCAAAAGCATTTGGGAAGCTAAAGATACTTTGCGCTACAATTTACAGCTTAGAACCAAAAGCGATTATGGCAGAAAGGATAATAAAAAGAATGGCAAACAACAAATGATAAGCTATAAGATTTCGGTTTTATGGGATAAAAGTTTCAATTAAAATCGACCCGATAAAGGATTAAAAATGAAAGAATCTGTCAGTATTTCCGGTGAGAAAATTGAAAATATTAGTTTAAATTTTATCGATCTGCGTGAAAAAGGATTGGAGTACATCCAAAAATTCAGTGGTGATGTTTGGACCGATTACAACCTTCATGATCCGGGCGTAACCATACTGGATCAATTGTGCTACGCACTGACAGATCTTGGTTACCGTACATCGTTGCCTATTAAAGACCTGCTAACTAAGGAAGAAGGAAAAGCTATTGATGCATTGAAAAATGCGTTTTTTGCACCTTCGGCCATTTTAAGTTCACATCCTATCTCCATAAAGGACACGCGAAAGCTGATTCTCGATCAGTTCGAAGAAATCCAGAATGTTTGGATTTCAAAAAAAGAAAGCATTGGTTTTGAAGAACAGGTAAATGGCCTGTACTCGATAGAAATTTTGCCTAAGCTGAATTTTCATAAATCACTTACAAAAGATGCCGAATCGAGGAGGGCTTATGAAAGCAATGTTGCAGATTTTCTAAAACAAAACCGGAATATTGGAGAGACTTACGAAAAGATATGCCTGTTAAATCCACAACCCATTCATATCCATTTGGGCATATATCTTACTGATCAGGTTGATGTGGAGAAGACGATTGCAAATATTTTTCTGAAGCTATTTGAGTTTATTTATTCACCGGTGTTGTATAATAGTTTTAACGAGATGGTTGAAGCAGGATACAGCATTACCGAAATTTTTTCGGGACCACGTTTGAAAAACGGATTTATAAAAAGCAGCAATCTGAAGGATCGGGTAAAAGAGATTGATGTTGAGGAACTGCAACGATTTATCTCCAAAGTGAACGGCGTCACCAACTGCAAAGTTGAACAAATCAAAAGCGGCCGCCGAATTTATACCAAATCAATAAAGGTTGAAGCTGGTCATTTTTTCAATTTACTGAATGATCTGGAAGCAAAAATGCCAGACGAACGGTTGGACACTATTTATTCGAATCTGAAGATGTTTGTGAATAATAAAATTCTTCCTTCATTCAACAAGCAAAAGGTAAATACACTCTTTTTTGAATTCTGGTCGAAAAAATACCGCAAATATCCAATGTCAGGTTCGAAAGACGAAGATTTTGACAAAGCATTGACTGGCATTTACCGAAATCCAACTGATTATTACTCCATTCAACATCATTTCCCATTAATCTACGGAATTGGGAAAGAGGGATTATCAAGACATGAGCCGGAAGACAGAAGAGTCAAAGCGCTTCAGCTTAAAGCTTACCTGATGCTTTTTGAGCAACATCTGGCCAATCATCTGGCTCAGCTCGGAAATTTAAATGAGCTTTTCAATGTCGATTTCGAGCATGGAGAACGGAAAACTTATTTTTCTCAATCGTTGAATTCAGTTCCGGAAATTGAGAATCTCATAAGGATAGATTCGCCAAATATGAATACCTATCTGGAGCAGGAAAAAACATTTTTCGACAGGAAAAATCGAATATTCAACCATTTATTGGCCCGATTTGGAGAAGATTTAAACGATACCCCATGGAAAGTGGCCTTACGTTTAAACCTGATAAAAGACGAGGATGAATTCAACAGAGAATTGTTGCTTCAAAAATCAAAATTTTTACAAAATCTACCTGAACTTAGTTACTGCCGAGTAAAAGGTGAATCCTTTAATCAAATAGAGCAATCTCATGATAAAACAAAGTTTGTAAGGAACGCATCAGGAATCGAGCAATTAATAACTGCAAAAACAGGTATCGCAGAACAAAGCGATCAATCGCTAATTCCAAAATTCCTGATTTCAAAATCGCAACATCGAGATTTTGAAGAGAAAAAACAAAGAAGCAGGCAAAGATTCGCCGAGAAATTCAGAGAGCTTACTGCGGATGAGATCAATGAAAATGATCGTCAAACGGATAAGTCAGAACTTCCGGAGGCATCGTTTGGGCAAATTGGAGTAAAAGCGTTGTTCAAAGAGACCATTGATTACAAGAATTACAGGATATCCCATGCTCATTCTTCTTCGGAAAAGACTCAGGTTATTTTTCAAAAAGAACCCGATTTATGGGTCTGTTTATTTGAATGCGATACCGAAGCAATTGCAATTCAAAATATTTTTGAAATTGTAAACTACTTTATCAAACAGAACCTTCAATCAGAGGGATTTTATCTCGTCGACCATATTTTGTTACTCGATCTTTTGCACGAAAGTGAGTATGGCTTCTGTTTCATGGACGAATTTGAAACACCTGTTTTTCTTACCCTCGAAGACGAATCGTGGAGCAAATCGGAAGTGGAAAGGACTAAAAGCCTGATAGATTTTTTCGCGCAGGTTCAAGTTCAAACCGACTACTCTCCTACTTCCGATAAATGGGAAATAAAATCAAAGGATGGGCGCATTCTTGCCTCCAGCGATCCTGAAAGCCGGAATCAGAATCCCGAATTGCATGATCCAAAAGATCACCTGCTTCAGGCAAAGCGCATTAGCCGGTTTTTCGACTGGTCGATTGCTCGCGATGGCCAGCTAATCCTTAAGGAAGTTGAAAAAATACGTTTAATGGGAAGTCATGCCATTCTCAAAGACAAGCACTTTGGTCAACGTCGGCTGGTTTTTCAGCGAAAACTTTCGAATGGATACATTATAAATGAAGATTTTTTCGACCTGAAAATATCCGTTATCTTACCTGATTGGCCCGCCAGATTTCAGGACGAACGATTTCAGGATTATCTGATTGATCTGATTCATGAAAGGCTTCCGGCGCATATTGGCAACGAAATCCATTGGGTCGATGCTCATGGATTAAATCGATTTGAAAAAAAATATAAAGCATGGCAAGAGCAAAAATCAAAATTGAATAATTCGGAGGCTCTTTCGGCAGATTTAAAAGCAGCTGCTTTGGAAGTCTATAAATTGATTACTGATCTAAAAAAAATGAAAAAGTGAAAAGCGGTCAAAACATAATTCACACCTCAATTTTTAATTTCGAATACGGAAGTAAAGCTTCCGCGTCGAGGTGTAATGATGTGATTGAATCAATCTTTAACACTCAGATTTTGCCTGAACTTGAAAAAGCCATTTCTCAAAAAATTCCGGACGGAATGTTGGTTGAGTTATCGAAACTGGAAATAAACATTGGCAATATCCATGAAAAGGATATAACTGCAAACCTGGCCAGCCGAATCCGGTTATCACTTGAAGAAGCTCTGCATGGCAAATTCAAAATAAAATCAGGTTCTGGCAACACCATTGGTGAAGTACAAATGAATGGCGAATATCTTCTGGAATTGATCGAAATATTTTTTAAAAATGGCTATTTCCCTATTGGGTTAGATCAGTCAACCACAATCGACGACCTAATCGAAGCCGCGCTGCAAAACAACAAAAAAGGTCTGATTGACCTCTTGAAAAAGCACAAAAATCAGGAACGTTTTTTACGAAGAATGGCTAATAGTTTAAGCTTGATTACCTGTAATAAACTTCTGGAAGTTGTCGCGCCAGATAATTACAATTGGATTATAACCTATCGAAAAGCGTTGGCTCAGGCCTGCGCTGATGCCAAATTAAATGCATTTAATCGTGGAAACCTGACTCAAACAATTAACTATTCTATTTTTAAATATTTACTTAACGAAACAAGTCCAATTTTTTACAGGGATAAATTTGCGAAATGTATTTTTGATGAACTTTCTATTGGTTCAGCTTATGAAATACAGGCACTTATCCGTTCAATTGAAAATCAAAAAGACGCAAATTCAGGCATAATAAACGAAACACTTGCTGCGCTTAAGAAAGATCAGGATCGAAGTTTTGGCATTGAACAGATTCTGGAACTGCTAAATTCTGGAAGCATAAATTCTGGAGACGCCAACCGCTATCAACTCAAAGATGAAATTATTCGGTCGATGCGAGACCAAGCAACTCGAAATGCTTTAATTGAAAGACTAAGCGAAAAAGGATTAATTCAGATGATTCAGCTTTTTGACCCGAATGCACGAGACTTATTCAAATTGATCACCTCTTTTTCTGAAAAATTTGAACACCGAAACAGCAATCAAAAAAGCCCAAAGACAATAATTGCTGAACATGTGTTATTAACGGCAAATTATCTGAGCGAAAGCGCCATACGCCAATTCAATAAAGAAGAATATCTTGTATTCCTGATGTATGCCTTTCCTGATAGCCAGATCAAAACAGAGGAATTAGTCGATTTTGCACAAACTCAGAAATCCATCAACAGTCAAAAGCTACGTGCTTTGTTGGCTGAAGAACGAAACGATCCAGAGATTTCAACTCTGTCCAAATTACTTGCAAAAGGCCAGAATAATCAGAAGATTCAACAAACTGAAAATCAACTTCACGACAAGCTTACTGCTGAGTTTTTCGAAATATCGAAAAGGAAAATCATCAGTAATTTTCTGGAAACCGGTGAGATATCCACGGCATTTTTTGATTTGTGCAGGAATGATGTACAAACAATTTTCGAAGAATTCATTCAACAAAAAGATGATTTTCTGAAAAGAATCATACATCGAAACACTGACTCTCAAAAGCTAATCAATCGATTATTTCTCCTGACAACCAAGGAAATGGAAGGCAATCTTTGGGAATATCTCATTCACTTTTTCCCGGAAGAATATAGAATTCTTACTGAAATAATAACCGAAGAAAGACTACAACTTTCACCAGAGATTAACAAAATCAGTTCAAAAAACAGTTTGTTGATCCGGACATTGGCCGAAAGCAACGGAGGACTTTCATCCAATGCTTTTGTTGTGTCAGTTATTGAAAACCTTGCCGATCAATTTGCAATTGACCCGGCTCACTTCATTCAGATTTGGAACTCAAAAATCAGGAAAGAAACAGATGTAAATGCTGTAGATAACCAAATGAAGAACTTGATCGAACGCGATCTAAAGCAGCTTATTAATCGTTTCAGCTTATCAGGAAACACAGAATCCTTACCTGAATATGATTCGCAACAACTGGTCAAAAAGATCATTCTTCATTTCGCGATCGACCCAACCGCGTTTGTGGAAGTGATTCGTAAAAACATAGATCATCTGCGATTGATATACACTTTACTCAAGATTTATACAGAACCTAGTCAATGGATCTCTGTTGAAAAAGCTTTATTATCCGAATCCGACTTCAAAAATAAAATCGTTGATTTCCAACATCAGGATTCTTCTTTGATGCAAATAAGGAATGTCGACGTTTTGTTCCGCGGATTGATCGCCAATCCAATAGATTCCGGAACACTCAGCAAGATCGTTTCAAGTGCTGAAAAAAGCGGAACATACATCACTCAGCTTCTGGCCTTTTCGCCTGGTGATTTAACAGATAAAGTAAATCCTGAATTTTGGAAATCTGTAACGTTAAGTTTTGCCGCACTGAATTCAATTGAGGAAAAAGAATTCACACCGAGCGAATTTGCAAAAGCGTTTGCAATGCATTTGCTAAAAAAGCTCAAAGCAGTAAACGAGGAAGAAATGTATTACCGACTGCTCGACCAAATGAAAACTTCAGACTTGAAGAATATCAATGAATTATACAATTTATTGCAACTGCCTGATAAAAGTCTATCCCATTCAGAATATAGCGACTCAACTAAAATAGATCAAGCAGAAGTTGATTTGTCAGGCGAAAAACTAGCTCATTATTTTTCGCTGCTTAAGTTTTATGCGATGAATGGATTCCTGCCCTGGTGGGCCAACCAATTGTCGTTTACCGAACTCGTTGAAGGTTTAAATAGAACTGGTGATCTGCATCCTCGCGAATTTGAAGAAATGTTTCTTCAATCGGAGAAAGAAGATCAACTGTTTGAAAAATTAATTCCAAATATTACGGAATTAACAAGCACTAGATTCGATCAAATCATGTCGAAACATGGTCATTTAAAAGATGTTTGGCAAGCAGTTCGTTCGAAGGAAAACAATCAGAACAAAGATCTTCCAGATGCAAAGAACATAAAACCAGACGTATTCAAAAAGCTATACGCCTTGAGTGATGATGAGATTTTACCTGTTCTGAATTTGAAAAATGATGTCGTGGCCAAACAGGTTAAAGCCTATTTGAGCCTTTCACCGTTTTTCTATTTCAGGCATATCAATCCGGCATATTGGAGAAAAATGGTCTTGGAATTTGTAATTGAATCTGATTCTGCGGTGTCAGAAACTTCTGAAAACAGATTTCATTCCGACTTTTTAAATCACTTAAAAAGAAATGCTTCACAAATCAATTGGGAAAAAATGCTAGGCCAGGTTTATCAGCTTACCCAAATTTCCAAATCGGGCAAAAGTGTTGTATTTCCAGAAGCGCTAAAACAACTGATCAACATTAAAACTGATAACTCTACTGCAAAAATCGAAATCATGGATACCAATAACGAGCTATTATCGGATAGATCAGGAACGGAAGTTCAAGTTTACAATGCCGGACTAATCTTGTATTGGCCTTTTCTGACGCGACTTTTCGAGATTCTTTCATTTGTGGAAAATGGCAGTTTCGTCGACGATGAAAGTCGAAACCGGGCCGTTTACCTGCTTCAATACCTGGCCTCTAATCGTATCGATTTTCCGGAAACCCAATTGGTGTTGAATAAATTACTCGTTGGAATGGATATTCAGGAAATACTTTCGCCAATTATTGAATTAACCGAAGATGAAATGGCGAGCGCGGTAAGTCTGCAAAACGGGCTCATTAATAATTGGGAGAAAGTTAAAAATTCGACTCCGGAAGGGATACGGGAAACTTTCGTGCAAAGAGAAGGTATTTTGAGATTTGACGCTGATAAAATAACGCTTGTGGTTGATAAACATGGAGTTGATGTATTGGTGGAATCGCTTCCCTGGAATATTTCACTGATCAAGCTCTCCTGGATGAAAAAGCCAATTTACGTGGAATGGATCTAAGTACTAAATATATTAAAATGAAACAGCTAATGAAAAGCCTGATGCAAATGAGAAAAATATTCCCGAAAACAGGATTAGTGATCTTGATTTTTGTTGCTTGTTTGGCGCAAACCGAAACGAGTGCTCAGGTTACAATAGCACCATCGAAGATAAATTTAGATCCAGATTCAAAGCAAAAACCTGACAAGGGTATTTTAAAGAAGATTGTAAAACCAATTAAATTTCGAGCCAACAGAGATGCTACGGAAAACGATCGGATTTTTAAATTTTTGAATAACCGAATTAACAATAAACAACTGAAAATTGATACGGCTACTGTATCTCAAATAATGATTGAATTTAATGCTCTTGTAGCCCAGGATACTGCAACTAAAGCATCAATCAATTCGATTATTAAAACCCACGATCTGGATAAAATAGCGAACCAATCCGTTATTAATGACCTGGTAAAACAAATGGGTGCAAGTTTTGATTCGTTAAGAACACAAATGAGCGCAGTTCTTCAGGAAAATGCGAACGAAAACAGTCAGGCCAAAAGGGATCTAATCTCCAAAAACAACGATATTCTTAAAGATGTACGCGAAGTTCAGTATTCAGCTGCCTCTAATTTAGCCGGAACAAACAGCTATGTAAAAAAAGATACGATATACTTCTTCAAGAGAAGCTTAAATCCAAAGATTAAAGTTATTGGATGGCAAAGTCCCGAAATGAATGATGAATTCAAGAATTACAACTACAATTATTTATCATCCATAAACTTATACGGTTATGACTTGTCATCTAAAGGAGAGAATAAGAAAACAAATGACATTCAGAAATTTCAGGAAAAAGGTGGAATAATAGAACTGGCACAAAGCAAAGGCTGTGATCTGCACCTAACTGTTTATAATCAGAGTTCATCAGAAATTAAAAAATTTCTGGGCGATAATCTTGCACAAAAAAGGCTACTCATCGAATTGGATACCTTGATTAGTAAGAGCAATCTAAAAGGAATAAACATCTATTTTGGTGATGTTTCGGACCCAAATGCTTTTGTTCAATTTATAGAAACACTTCACGATGACTTAAAGATGCTGAATAATGCAATTCAGCTAAATATCACAATTCCGGCAATAACGGACGACGATGTGAGCCTAAAAAAGATAAGTGGATATGACTTTTCAGAGCTCAATCATCTGGCTGACTACTATTTCGTGATGACCGATCATATTACAGATTCGGAAAGTGGCATAGCACAATCTTCATCTCCGCTTTTAAGCAGTGATAAATACGGGAAAAATTCCATTGAATCGACCATTGGATTCTATGCCAATGGGAAAATACCGGTTTCAAAACTTATTATGACTGTTTCATATACAGGGACTCTATGGCAAGTCGACAATTTCGAGGGCAATCCGCCAAATTCGTTAATTGAAGGAAACCCTACTTACAAAGAGATTGTCAATGATTATTTGAATAAAACCGTAAATAAAAGCAGTGTATTCCAAGGTTTTGATCCGAATCAAATGGCTAGCTACATAAATGTCATGGGACCGAATCCTGCAGATAAAGAACAAATATGGTACGAAGATTTCAGGAGTTTATACCAAAAGTATGATTGGGCACTTGGAAACGGACTTGGTGGTGTATGTATAAAAGGGATTGGAGAGGATGACGGTTATTCGGAATTATGGGATGCAATTGGAGCTACGCTTATTCGTATTGACACAATTCATGTCGATAAAAAGCATGTCGCTGGCAAACCAGCCCTGACTTTTAGTCATTACATCAATTTATTTATTGAAGACTTTCAGTGGGCGATGGAAAGTAGACTAAATTATAAAGATCCAAAAACAGAAAATTCGATCTGTGAATGCGATTATAGCCCAAGTTACTTAAAGACCTATCGAAATTCACCAACACTTTGGACAGATTACCAAGAATATGATATGGATAACGTCAACACCATTGAAAATTCGCTTCTCTGTCATTACTTATGGGTTAGATGGGAAATCTATTCCATCTTTTCAATGTGGTGTTGTATTATTTGCTTCGCACTATTATTGGTGACATGGGGCTTTTCTTCGTATTTGGCCAGGTATAAACTCAGCAACGACACCATTCTTAATATCATGCTGGTTTCCAGAGGTATATTTATTTTCACTTTATTCTTTGCATTCGGGTTTTATTTGATTTTTGCTCCCAAGACCACCATTTTGGAAGGAGCCAATCATGGAGCGAAATATTTTTTAATTATTGGAATTATCTTTTTGACAGGAGTAATTGGGACATGGATTGTTGCCGGAAAATTGTATAAAAACAGATATGCACGAAAAAATATGCCTTAGTTAAGCTTAAAAGTAATAAGAACAATTAATTGTCGCATTTTAAAATTCACTCACCCCAAGCCGTCTGAAGGCGACTTCTCCCCTCTCTACTTGTAGAAAGGGAAAGATTGAGCACTGCGAGCGAGGGGTGAGTCAAAGAATTAAAGATTATAAATAAGACATTATTTCACTTTAAATAATAACCTGAGAAACTCTCAATAAACCATTGGGATAGACAGGAAAACTTAAAACTAAAAATTATGAGTACGCAAGCAGAAAAAACACCCGAGAACAAGAATTGGTCGTTGTCGTTGACGAATTCTCAAAAACAAAATGTTTCTGAATCAGATGCTCAGTTTACAGATAACAGGGCAGAAACCAGTATGCAACGAAATTTGCAGGTGATGGCCAATACTGGCAGTCATACCAGCCATGCAGTTCAATTACAGGCTATAGCATCCAGTTATTCGAATAATATCATTCAAGCCAAAGGCATTGAAGACGAAGAAACTCTTCAGGGAAAATTTAACACGATCCAAAAGCAGTCGATGGAAGAGGAAGAGATGCTGCAGGGTAAGTTTGAAACTGTGCAAAAAAAGCGAAATGAAACTGGTTTGCCAGACAATCTAAAGTCAGGAATAGAAAATCAGTCAGGAATTTCGATAGATGATGTAAAAGTGCATTTTAATTCGGATAAACCAGCTCAGTTAAATGCGCACGCCTATGCACAGGGAACGGATATTCATGTTGCACCCGGACAGGAGAAACACTTGCCTCACGAGGCCTGGCATGTGGTTCAGCAAAAGCAGGGACGGGTAAAACCAACGATGCAAATGAAGGGAAAAGTAAATGTGAATGACGATGAAGGTTTGGAAAATGAAGCAGATGTGATGGGAGAAAAAGCATTACAATTAGCCGACAAGCAACCAGAACTTGTTCAGAGAAAATCTTTATTGAAGTTGAATAGTAGTGATGGTGTAAAACAACTAAATGGAGATCGATACTATTGGGTTAGACCTAATGGTGGAGTTTGGACATATGTTGGATCTTTTAAAAACCACGCTTCGGCTAATACATGGTGGGCTAATAATAAAGCAACTTATCCAGGTGGCGAATTTTCGCAAGGAAGCACAAAAACAAAATTCAAGTAATACACTTTAATCCATCAAAATACAAAGTACAGAAAGTGAATACGCGCGCAGACAAAACTCAGGAAAATAAAGTCAGTACAAGTTTGACCGAGGTTCGCCAAACCAGGACTATAGGCACATCTGCTTTTCAGTTTACAGATAATCGTCCGGAAGTAGTTACACAACGTAAATTGTATGAATTAGTCAATAGAAATAGTCGCAAGGATTTATCCTCTGAATTTGGCGCATCTAGTGGCAGCCGATCAAGGCTTCCCATACAGTCTAAGAGTTCCGGCACTGGAGTGGTGCAACTCAATGGTAAAGGGAAAGCGGTTGTTGATGATTTGACGAACCCCAAGTGGCAGCCCCCGGGAAAACGTGAAACTAATGCAGGCAAAGAGGCCATAACTGGTGCTGAACTCAAAATTTTGTTACGTGGCGCCGCTATAGCTGCCTGGAAAACATACGCATTTCATGCCACCAAATCTTCGAATGTAGAAAGCATTACCATCAGTGGACTGGATCCCAATCGCGGCGGAACCGGGGCCGCTGAAGGAAATGCCCAGTTCGAGGCTCAATCAAAAGGCAAAGTACACTATACCCGAAACCGAGGTTTGGCTGAAGATTATAAAAACCATTTCGAGGGGAAAACTCCTTTTGGAAGAAAAGATCCGAATCCGCAACCTGCCGAAGTACTAAAATTAGCTATCCCAAGAAGTGTAGCTGATAACGAAGAAAAGGACCCTGACAGTAGAGTTTCTGATCGTGCTTACCGCACTACAGAAGCAATTCCTGGAAACAATATCCGCAGTACAAAACCAAAACCTATTCCACCATCCCGTACTCAAAAACGTGGTAAAGGCAAAAATCAGCCACTAAAACCTGGAGAGAATGCCGAGGCATGGAAAGATCATTTCATCCGCTCTTTTGCCGATACTGATGCATTACACAGCAATATGCCCACATCTGCAACCAACATTCTCTATGATATGATGCAAAATGGACTTGATATAACCGTTGTGTACCACATATTAAAGCAGGCGCTTCAATCAATGCCGGCATCAGATATTCTGGAATTTACACCTGAAGACCGAGAGTTGAATCCTCGTGTTTACCAAAGCAATGATATTGATAATACAGGTGATTTTCTTCCAATGAAGTATATCTAAATAAAAACAGTAACCGCATTAGTCAATTTATATCGAATAAACATTCACAAGACCACTTATGACTGATCAGACAAAAACGAATTTACCTCACCAAAGAATTAGAGTCGTTAAATTAATGCTAATTGCTTTCTCAGTCTTAAGCTTCTTTGCTGCCACTGGTGCGATCTTTCATCATATTCGATACCAGCAGGAAACATTGGCCAATATAAAAACTGACCTGCAAGAATTAACGACAAAAGCAACAAAAGATATTGATACCATTGTGCGGCAGGCGATGAGTGAGGTTGATAATGTTGCCAATAACCTGACAAACGGGAAGATCGAAAAAGCGGCGATATTGAATCAAATAAGTACACTGATTTTAAAAAGCCCCAATTATTACGGCTCAACGATCTGTTTCCGTCCTTTGGGTTACGATCCTTCAAAAAGACTGTTTGCCCCATATTATCACAGAATTAGCGGAAATCAAGAGGAACTCAAATTTGTTAAGCTGGAGGACGATTACGATTATACCAAAAGCGATTGGTACATGCAGCCGATGACGAACGGAAGTGGCTGGACAGGACCTTACTGGGATTCGGCTGGTAAAACACTGATGATTACCTATTCTTCTGTTTTTTACGATAGCAATTCGGAAACGGGCAAAAAAACGCCATTGGGAGTTGTAACCGTTGACATTTCGATGGACAACATAAAAAAAATAATTGAGGGCATTGATTTGGGCGCGAGTGGCTTTGGAGCGCTGACTTCGTCGAAAGGCGTCTACATGTATTATCCAAATTCGGAATATGTTGTTTCAAAAAAAACAATAACCGAAGTGGCTAAAGAAAAGAACGATCCTGACCGGTTGGTTATGGCCGAAAAGGTCACAAAAGGCGAAGGTGGATTTATCGATCATGTTAGCACTTCTACCCACGAGAAATCATGGCTCGTTTTTGCACCAATCCTATCAACCCGCTGGTCACTTCAGAATACTTTTCTAAAAAAAGACATTGTAATCAATGTGGATAAGTACAGGCATAATCTCATCCGAATCGTGGTTTTGGTTCTTCTGTTTTTCATCCTCATTTTGGGATGTATTTATACTTATATTTTAAGCAGTGTACGAAACCGTTGGATCATAATTTTTACCGGTTCGATGCTCGTTATCCTTGCAATTGGCTTCATTTGGGGCATTGCACTAACTTATAATCCCGCCGATAAAATAAATGGAATTAAAATTTCTGACAAAGCAACTTTGCAAAGTACATTGGCGAATCAGCGAAATCGTTCAGAAATATACCATCTTGAACCACCCTTGTTTGTTCCGACCGGAGTGTACATTGACGCACTGAAATTTTCAGGCCCAAACGATATGTTTTTATCCGGATACATCTGGCAAAAATACGGTCCTGATTTCCCGAAAGACATCGCAAAAGAATTTACGATTTCACAAGCCACAAACGTATCGATTCAAAAGATAAACAGTTCAATTCAGGATGGCGATGAAATCATTCAGTTTCATTTTAGTGCCGAAATTCGCCAAAAATTATCGCACCGGACCTACCCGTTGGAGGAAGAACTCATTGAATTACAAATCATACAAAAAGACCTGAATCACAACATTGTACTTACCCCCGATTTAGATGCCTACAAAGTCAGAAGTGCGTCACAATTACCCGGAATTGATAAAGCTGCATTTATTTCGGGATGGAATTTGAAAAATTCCTATTACGAAATTCGCCTCAATGATTTGAATTCAAATTTCGGAATCGCCCGTAGCGTTGATAAGGATGATTTTCCGGCTCTTTATTTTGATGTCGAAATTCAGCGAAATTTCATTGATGCGTTTATCTCGAACCTGACGCCGCTCATAATCGTTTCGGTGATGCTCTTTTTCATGCTTTTCCTGATGGATCGGATTGATACCGCCAAGGTATTCAACATCTGCATTGCCATGTTCTTCGTAATCGTTTTCAGCCATATCGACATCCGTGGGAAAATATCGGCTCAGGAAATATTTTACCTCGAATACTTTTTCTTCATCACCTATGGGCTAATTCTATACGTGGTGCTCAATGCCATTGGATGGATATTGCAAACCGAAACCTGGTATTATCAGTATAAAAGCACCATTTATTCCACACTCTATTGGCCATTATTACTAGGTCTAACGCTTGGAGTAACAGTAATCACTTTTTATTAAAGAAAGAATTCGACAATGACCAATTTAAGTCTGAAAGAAAGAAAAGCGATTGTTTTATGGGCGGTTATCCTGGTGGCCTTTTATTTAATTGCAACAATAATAGCTGCAACCATTGTCAGAAACGACAGAATCAGCTCCGAAAAGCACCATAAATACAGTCTGGATGCAAATTTTCAGGAAGCAGGCAGAACATGGGTCGACCCGGTTCTTTTAGCCAAAAACCAAAAGAGTGAAGCTCCAAAAGTTGCTGTTGGTATGTATGTCGATCATATCGTTGATTTATCGACGTTGAATACCAACTGGACCGTCGATTTTTACATCTGGTTTCGCTGGAAAGATAAAAAGATACACCCAGGCGATACTTTTCAGATCATGGATGGCGAGATCCTATCATCCGATTTGGTTGACTCAACAAGTACTGATGATGAGCATTATGAGTTGTATCGTGTGGTCGCAAAAATTACCAAATTTTTTAATGTCATGCGTTTCCCGCTCGACGATCACATGTTAACAATACCTGTAGAGAACAAGGTATATACCTGGCAGCAAATGCAGTTTGTTGCCGACAGGGAGGTTTCCGATGTAAGTTCACGGGTCATACTTCCTGACTACACCATAACCAACACATTTTTGAGCACCAAACCGCATCCGTATAAAACAAACCGCGGAGATCCCAGATACAAGAAGGATCGGATGATTATATACGATCAGGTGATATACGGTCTGGAAATTAAGCGACCCGATTGGGGACTTTATTTTAAAATGTTCCAGTCGATGTTTGCCTCAGTAGCCGTTGCACTTTTGGTGTTTTTTATGAATCCGCAGGGCGATGGAAGAGTTGGTTTGGGAATTGGAGCTTTCTTTGCTGCGGTAGCAAGTAGCTATGTAACCACTACCGAACTTCCTGGAATAGGAATACTTACGCTAAGCGATTTGATCAATATTTTGGGAATGGTTACCATTTTCCTGAGTGTGTTGTGTTCCATTATTGTCATGAAAGTTGCTGAAGATGACTCGAAGCTTGGTCTTGCCAAAATCTTTGACCGGTTATCATTTACGATATTTCTGGTAGGTTATAGTGTAGCAAATGTTGTAGTTGCCATAATGGCTTAATTGTGAAGCGATTGTATCCTACTCAGTTAAACAATCCAACCCTTCTTGACCAAGGGAACGATGCTCCTTTCAATCCATTCGAAACGTTTAAGGGCATTTGAATTATTCGAATTTAGGTTACAATCAGCGTAGATGCTGAAACAAGTTCAGTGTGAAGTTGCACCAAAAATACATTGAAATGATCACTCTAGTAATTTGGTGTCTTTTCGCCCGGAAAACGATTGCCCCATTCTTTCCAAAAAAGACCAATTTCTGATTTCATTTCTTTATGAAGCATCAGTATCCCGAATAAGTTGGGAATCGTCATCAAAGCAATGGTAATTCCGGATAATGTCCAAATAATGGATGTATCAGTAAACGATGCGAGGAAAAATCCAATCACGTAAACAATCCGAAAATAAATGTCGCCTTTTACGCCAAATAGAAAAGTTGTTGCGCGTCCGCCATAGTACGACCACGAAATGGCTGTAGAAAAGGCAAATAACAAAATCCCAATGGAAACAATGTATCGGCCATAATCGCCAAACCAGCTTTCAGTAAAAGCCTCAGTTGTTAATGCAGCACTGTGAATTAGCGACTTACCTTTAAATAATAAATTCTCAGTATTTGTAATTCTTCCGTTTTGTACCGGAATTTCGCCAGTCAGATTCCTTCCATTTTTCTGTACGATAACATCTTCGGCAAGTGAACGTGAATTAACTACTGAAACTTCGTTCGTAATACGGCCATCAGTAACCTGCAAATTACCAGTAAACATATCCAGGTCTTGTTTGCCTGCAATGTATTGATAAAGTTTGCTTTTCCCTTCCTGGTTTTGATCGGTGTAAACTCCTTTCAAAATACTCATGTCTGAATATTGAAACTGATTATCAATCTTTTTCGTCCAGGCACCCGATGATAAAATGACCATTCCGGTTAGCATACAAATAATGATAGTATCAATAAAAGGTTCGAGCAAAGCGACCAAACCTTCAGAAATGGGTTCGTGGGCCCTGGCAGCAGCATGTGCAATAGGTGCAGACCCCTGCCCTGCCTCATTCGAAAATAATCCGCGGTTTACTCCCCGGTTAAAGGCGAACGAAAATCCAGCTCCAAGAAACCCACCAACAGCAGCAGTACCAGTAAAGACATCACTGATGATCGATACTAATGAAGGGATGATATTCTGATAATTATATCCAATAACCCCTATCGCCCCAATGAAATAGATGATAGCCATAATGGGAACGAGCTTTTCCGTAATTTTTGCAATTCGTTTAATTCCTCCAATAATTACAAAAGCCAGAATAACAGATAATACAGCACCTGTAACAATTGGAGCAATTCCAAAAGTGCTGAAAGCCGAGCTGGCAATACTATTAATTTGAGGAAGGCTACCAGTTCCAAACGAGGAAAGTATAGTGGCAATGGCAAAAATTACAGCCAACCATTTCATGTTCAGCCGATTCTTCATGTAATACATAGGTCCGCCCGAAACACTTCCATCTTCGGCTATTTCACGGTATTTATGCGAAAGGGTAACTTCAACAAACTTGGTAGTCATACCGATTACGGCTGTCATCAGCATCCAGAACAAAGCTGCTGGTCCTCCTAAATGAATGGCCAGGGCAACCCCGGCAATGTTTCCTGTTCCGACCGTGCCAGACAAAGCTGTGGCCAACGCCTGAAAGTGAGATGTATCACCGACATCACTTTCCCGATCAAATTTTCCCCTGACGATGCGGAAGGAATACTTTAGATATCTGAATTGTGGAAATTTCAGGTAAATGGTAAAAAACAAGCCAGTTCCAAGCAGGAAGTAAACAAACCATTGAGAACTACCAACATAACTGTCAATCAAGATTAAAAAATCGTTCAATTGCTGCATATTCCTGTTTTAAAAAGATCAATCAGGTGCTAAAATAACAATATCTTTTAAACCTGAAATCTTATATTAACAAACTATGCTCAAATTGATTTCTTATTTATACAAAAGTCACACTATTGTCAGGAACAATCTTCTCAATGCATGTTAAACTAAGATTTCTCACTTCGTTCGAAATGACAATCAACGAGTTGTGCGAGAAAGGTAGGGGCGGTTTGCGGCGAAGCCGTAAACCGCCCCTACCTTTCTTCTAAACACTTAAATAGCTATCATTTTGATCGAAGCGAAGAATCCCGGATTTTTAACCGGAAACCAAGGAAAAAGTAATTGATAGCTAAAGGCACAAAATAGGTACAGAATCATGCGTAAAATTCCTATTTTTATCTAAATTTGTTTAAACAATTCACCAAACAGAAAATTATGCTACCAAAATTTTTGCTTGCCGACAATTCGCAGGAAATGCCTGATATGCTTTATGTTGTTCACAACGAGAATCCACGTTTTATTGTTGGAAGCGACATCGAAGATTTCTCTGCCAATCAGACGATTTACTGGATCGACGAAAAACCAAAAGACAAAGATCTTATCACTCAATTGCTTGAAGAAGCTGAAGAGTTCCTTGAAGCTGAATTAGAAAATCAAGACAATTATTTTGAAGACGGGGAGGACGACTAACATGACATCACCAAAACGACTTTACAGATCAAAAGAAAAAATGGTTGCCGGCGTTTGTGCCGGCCTTGCAGACTATTTCAACATCGATCCTACAATCATGAGGATTTTATTTGTTGTCATCGCATTTGCAGGAGGTGCCTCGCTATTGGCTTACCTGATCATGTGGATCATTGTTCCAGAGGAAAAATCGTTTTAGTTTTGCTGTACTTGTTTCAAGCTTAATTGAATTCGTTTGCGTTGCAAATCGAGTTCAATTACTTTGACATGTACATGTTCGTGCAGTTTCACGATTTCAGATGGGTCGCTGATAAACCGGTCGGCCATCTGCGAAACATGAACTAATCCGTCCTGTTTCACACCAACATCAACAAAAGCTCCAAATTTGGTGATGTTGGTCACAATGCCCGGCAATACCATTCCCACCTGCAAATCTTCAACTTTATAAATGTTTGGGGCAAATTCAAAAACCTTGATTTCACTTCGCGGATCGCGTCCAGGTTTAGCCAATTCCTTTTTAATATCTTCAAGTGTTGGTAATCCAATTTTGTCAGTTACATAGTTCGCCCAAATAATCTGTTTTTGAAGTTCTTCGCTTGAAATTAATTTCTGAATGCTGCATTTTAAATCTTTGGCAATCTTCTGAACCACAAAATAAGATTCGGGATGTACGGCAGAATTATCCAATGGATTTACAGCATCCGGAATACGTAAAAATCCGGCAGCCTGCTCAAAAGCTTTGGCGCCCATGCGAGCCACTTTCTGGATTTCTGTTCTGGAATTAAACGGACCATTTTCTTTTCGGTAATCGACAATGTTTTGCGCCAGTTGTGGCCCTAATCCCGAAATATAGGTCAGCAAATGTTGTGAAGCTGTATTTACATTCACGCCAACCATATTCACACTCGACTCAACCACTTTGTCCAGGCTATTTTTTAGTTTCTTCTGGTCAACATCGTGCTGGTACTGCCCCACTCCTATTGATTTGGGATCAATCTTCACCAACTCGGCCAACGGATCGAGCAGTCGCCTTCCGATTGAGATGGCGCCACGAACTGTCACATCATATTGCGGAAACTCGTCGCGTGCAATTTTTGAAGCAGAATAGATGGAAGCGCCATCTTCAGAAACTACAAAAACCTTCAATTCACGGTCGTAATGCAGCTTCTTAACAAATGCTTCTGTTTCGCGGCTTGCGGTTCCGTTGCCGATTGCAATTGCTTCAATTTGGTACAAACGAACCAGCGAAGAAATTCTATCGGCGGCTTGTTTGACTTCTTCCTGAGGCTGATGTGGATAAATGGTTTCGTTGTGAAGCAAATTTCCCTGAGCATCGAGACAAACCAATTTACAACCGGTCCGAAATCCGGGATCGAGTGCAAGAACCCGTTTTTGACCAAGCGGGGCAGCCAGCAAAAGCTGACGTAAATTTTCTGCAAATACACGAATCGCTTCTTCGTCGGCTTTTTCTTTCGATAAATTGGCAAATTCAGTTTCGATGGATGGTTCCAATAATCGCTTGTAAGCATCAGTAACTGCAAGTTCCATTTGGTCGGTGCAAGCATTGTTGCTGTGAATGAAAAAGCGTTTCAGGCGGTGAATGGGTTCTTCACTTTCAGGAGTAACCGAAACACGCAAAAAACCTTCGTTTTCGCCACGACGCATAGCCATTAACCGATGCGACGGACATTTCTTCAACGGTTCGTTCCAGTCGAAATAATCGTTGTACTTGGCGCCTTCTTCCTCTTTGCCCTTAACGACCTTGCTGATTATAAAAGCTCCGTGTTCAAATGCTCGTCTGACAATTCCACGGGCCCGTTCATTTTCATTAATCCATTCGGCAATAATATCGCGCGCTCCGGCCAAAGCTTCTTCTACCGATTCTACCTTTTCTTTGACAAACGATTGGGCTTTGTATTCCAAATTCGATTCGTATTGTTTTTGGATCATTACAGCCAGAGGTTCGAGTCCTTTTTCGCGGGCAATCATGGCGCGGGTGCGGCGTTTGGGTTTGTAGGGCAAGTAAATATCTTCCAGTTCGGTCGAATCAAAACAGTCGTCAATGCGCTTCTGCAATTCAGGTGTCAGCAATTCTTGTTCCTGAATGGTTTTCAGGATGGTATCCTTGCGCTTGAGCAGTTCTTGCATCTTTTCTTTGGCATCTTTAACCGCTTCAATCTGAACTTCGTCCAAACTTCCGGTGCGTTCTTTCCGGTACCTTGAAATGAATGGAACCGTTCCGCCTTCATCGAGTAACTGAATGGTATTTGCTGCTTGTATGAATTGTATTCCAACCTGTTGAGCAATGAGCTGTATGATTTTTTGATCCATTTTGAGTCTGTAAAATTGAAGCCCGAAGGTAACTTTTTTTCGAGGTAAATTTAAATCAGGATTCAGGTTTTAAGCTGATCATTTTTATAGTTTAAATTCATTCTTTTCTCTATTTTTAAGCCATAACCAAAAAATAATAAAATTATGAAAAACTTAATGCGCTCGTTTTTGATCCTATCAGCAATTCTTATGATTTCAGGCAATCAGCTTCAGGCTGAAGTAAAGAATAAATCATTACTTGGGGAATGGGTTTATGAAGTTAGCGATGCACCCTACGGGTACGAAAAAGGCAGTTTAATCTTTACTGAAAAGGACGGAGAAACCATTTGTGTAGTAAAACTTGAAGCTGGTGAATTAGCTGTAAGCGACCTGAAAATTGCAAACGATAAAATCACATTCACCACTTCGGTTGAAGGAAACTCAATCAACGTTGAACTTACACGCGATAAAAATAAACTTACCGGAAAAGTTGACAGCCCGGAAGGCCCCAAAACAATGATCGCCGTGAAAAAATAAGGTAAGAAACTGTTTAATTCTACTTAATCACATTTAAAAAATCAACCTTTTTTACCCTTAATCCCTAAAGAGAAAAGGTTGATTTTTCAGCTTTCTCCCTTCAGGGACGGGGTGAAAAAGCTAAAAAATAATTCTCCGAATTGAATCTGTTAAAGTTGAATTAAATTTTACTCATTTTGATTTTTCGGGTTACCGCAAACTCCCGATCTTCATCGCGACACGCTCTGCCCCCAGCCCTAAAAATTACCCTTTAGGACTGGGGGTATTTTTTTAGCTTTCTCCCTTCAGAAACGGGGTTAAAAAGCCGAGAAATCATCATTCGAATAGAATCCGTTAAAGTAGAATTAGTTACTTTTAAAATTTATCATCGCAATTTTGTATATTTGGTTTAATTGCAACGTAATCTTTTCACCTCGTTTATCACCAAGAAGCTAAGCAATATGATACAACTTCGGAAAATCCATCATCGGGGAAATTTCCAGATTGGTATCTTCATGGGGTTTGATGAGAATTTAAAGGCTAAGGCCAAAAGTATTGGCGCCCTTTGGAGCCAGACCTACAAATGCTGGTATGTGCTGTATAACAAAGAAAATTATAACCTGATACTTCGTAACTTTGACAATGTTGAAATTGTTAGGGATGAAAACACTGAGCGGCAACCTGAACCTGCTGTCATACGGCAAGACAATGTTCACATAGCTGAGGCAATCAGCGAATTTCGGCCTGAAATTCAGGACGAACATAAGGAGTTAACTCCTGAAATCGCCAGCAAAATTGTTTTCGCAGGAAGTGTAGGAAAATACTGGATTTTAAAAGTTCCGTTTCAGGCAAAACTTACGCCCAAATTGATGGACATCAAAGGCGTTTTCTGGAACAAAAAGCAAAAAGCCTTTTTTATACTGCGGCATGTTAATGTAAAAATTAAGGTTGAAGCTTTATTGGGAATCGGCGAAATTTTTCCGGCAGAATATTTCAACCTGGAAACTGTTGTTTCGGATCCGAATACTTTTATGGAACTGAATGTTTGTGTGCCCGACAAGAAATGGATGGTTTTGTCGTGTCCGCCTGTACCCTATCTGATTGAGCAGGTGAAACGCTGGGAAGGAAGCCGGTACAGCAATGCCCATAAAGCTTATTTGCTGAATGCTACTCCTGCAATGCTCGTAAATTTGCAACAATTGTCGGGCGAATTGAATATTCCAATTCACAACAACCTTCCAGCCAGGTATCTGAACAGAAATAAACAAGTGAACAAAAAGGCATCCAAATTTCAGGATTTAAAGGGGAAAATGCTGGAGCAGGTTCCGCCCCATGCCCGGATTTATACGCTGGCGTTGCTCGATTACCTGATGG
Organism: Prolixibacteraceae bacterium; assembly: GCA_028683385.1. Taxonomy (GTDB): domain Bacteria; phylum Bacteroidota; class Bacteroidia; order Bacteroidales; family Prolixibacteraceae; genus Aquipluma. The sequence continues at coordinate 126,597 of JAQUIJ010000007.1, forward strand.
CGCAGAATTACAGCGCCAATACCATCAGTAGCTATACGAAGTGGTTCAATGTTTTTATGCGGGTACATCAATATCAAAACCCGGACACTTTAACTGAAATGCAGGTTGTAAAATACTTGTCGTGGATGACCGAAAAAGGACTTTCGCCATCGAGTTTAAGTATGGTTGTTAATGCGCTGTTGTATTATTTCAGGACGGTATTGAAAAAGGACAGTTTTGAAATCAAGTTGCCCCGACCACGCAGGGAACACCATCTTCCGGCTGTACTTACGATGGAAGAATGTTTCCGGATATTTGGTTCTGTCGATAATCCGAAGCACAAATTGTTGCTGTTGATTGGCTATGGCGCGGGTTTGCGGCGCAGTGAAATTTCGACGCTGAAATGGCAGGACATTTTATTTGACGAGCATAAAATTCACATCAAACAGAGTAAAGGAAATAAAGACCGTATTGTGATGCTGCCCGTTTCGATTGTGGCTATACTTCAGAATTACCGGTCGATTTACCCGAGCGACGAATGGGTCTTCGCCGGGCAATACAAAGGCGAGGCCATTAGTACTAGGACAGTTCAGGTGGTGATGCAGCAAGCTGTTGCGAAAGCCGGGCTCGAAAAGAAAGCGACGGTGCACACCCTGCGACACAGCTTTGCCACTCATTTGCTCGAAAGTGGAACCGATATCCGATACATACAGCAATTGCTGGGGCATGCGAATGTTAACACAACGATGATTTATACGCATATTACGCCCAAGGCTGCTAAAAACATTATCAGTCCGTTAGACAGGATGATACACCCTGTAGATGAACAAAAGAAATTAAGATAAAATATGGTAAATACAAAGATTAATCGAAAAAAGTACCATATATTTGGTGGTATGTACTAGTTATGCGTCATGCTATGGCGGCAGAGCTGACAAGGAAGGACTGCAAGAAATAAACAGACAAAACAACAATGAATAAGAAGATTTGTATCGGATTTTTCAAGGACTTTAGTGGAGAAGACAGCATTTTAATATCTGTAGACATCTATGGATTATTAGAAATGGAAGGTATTTTCTTAAAGCTTGCCGACGGACTTGCGGACTTCAATTTTTCAGAACTCAATTTGTTGGATAAAGAATTTAGAATTAACTTAATTGCATATAAAGACACACAGAATACCGGCTTGAGACATACTTCCAACGGACAATATGAGTGGAGAGCGACAAAAGAAAAGTGGCATGAATTCAGAGAGAAATTAACAGGAATGTATCGCAACGGTAATGGTGGACACCATTATTTGGACAGCGACTCGGCCGACAACGGAGATTTACAAGTTGTTTTTTCTTTAGACGAATATCCAATGAGTTTTTGGACAAACAAATAAGTTACAAGAATTAAAATATGCTTAAAAATATTGACAAACAGGAAGCACGAACGCATAACATCAGCTACCCGGCAAGTCCGGCGGCTGTTGGTATTCGGTCGGCGGCTCTCCGCTCGATTTCCTTGTCCTGCCGGACAGGAAATCGCCCGCAGTCCGCCCCTGCGTGTAGCTTCCTACGTTGTAGCCAATTGTAATCGCTACTCGAAACGGTATCTGGTTTCTATAAAATCTTAAACTGACTGTTTTCCAGTTTGAGAGATTTTCGGGGTTTGACAGGTTTTTAGAGTTTTTTGGTTCTGGCAGGTTGAGAGATTTTGGGGGGTGCGACAGAGCCAAGTTTTTTGAGAGATTTTTAATAGGGGTTTTTAGGGGTTTTGGGGGTTGACAGAGGTGAGCTATTTGAAAGGTTTTTAGGAGTGTTTGGAGTGTTTAAGTTATTGGAGTCGAGTTGTTGGAGTGACAAGTCATTGGAGTGTACAAGTTTCGTTTCATTGACAGTCAAGCCCAATTTGAAACAGATTTTATCGGTGACACATTTTCACCATTTGACACGGAATCGGATTTTAAAATATAGACGGAGATGGAAAAGCAGGGAAAATATGGAATTTACGAATCGACACTTTTGTGCCTGGACAGAACGGTTTTTACCGTTTGATTGGGACTGAAGTGGCGAAGCGACTCCGCTGGTGGAAAAGAAATGAAAAAGAAAAGAAAAAAAGAACAACTAGGCTACAACATCAGCTACCCGTCAAGCGCGGCAGCAATGGTTTTCGGTGGGCATCTTTCCGCTCAAGCAGTTTTTCGGCTTGACAGGAAATCGCCCTCAATCCGCCCCTGCGTGTAGCTTCCTACGTTATGGGCAATGTAAACAGACATTCGACAATGGCAACATTTAATGACATAGAAGAAGTATTTCATCGACTTGACTGGTCTATCCTTCAAAATGGATGGATAAGTTTATATTGGAAAAAGTCGATTTTGGCGAAAGATATAGAGTGGTTTGAGAAGGAGAATTACAATATCGTGGAATTCGACTGTAAATCGTGGACAGACATTGCCGAAATGCACGGACAACTCCAACAAAAGTTGAATTTTCCAGACCATTACGGGAAGAATTTTGACGCTTTAAACGATTGTTTGTCAGACATCGAGATTAATGGGACTGGACAAATTGTAGTTTTTAATCACTTGGACAGCATCGACATAAAGACAATTCATATTCTGCTAGACGTATTTGCCGACAATTCGAGGAAACATATCCTCTTTGGAGAAAGACTCATTGTTCTAGCGCAAGTGGACAGTCCAGATTTTAAAATTGACCCAGTTGGTGCGACAAAAGTTAGCTGGAACAAACAGGAATGGTTAGATTCAAAACGACGATGAAAATGAACACAGCCCATAACTTCAGCTACCCGTCAAGGTCGGCAGCGGTGGTTTTCGGTGGGCATCTTTCCGCCCAAGCAGCTTTTCGGCTTGACAGGAAATCGCCCGCAGTCCGCCCCTGCGTGTAGCTTCCTACGTTAGCAGTAATTTTAATCGCCGTCATCGTAGGTAGTTTCTATTTCGACAGAATAACCTAAATGTTCTAGTATTTGACGGACAATCGTTTCAGCATCTTGGTTGTGGTAGTCGAGTTGAGTATCATTTACGGTTGTAATTGTTCCGTAATTAAAACAACAACCATCGCCACAGTGATATGCGTATTCATGCAGAATTATTTTTACTTTCTTTTCTACATGATTTTCATATCCAGAGCATTCGGTACAAAATACCAATTGAGAATTATCAAGTATTTCTTTTTCACAGCTATTGCATTTCATACTCATTAGTTTAAAGTTGATAAAATGATAATAATAACGCATATAAAACCGATCAATAATCCAATATAAAATCCTCGATCAAAAGCATGGTCTTTTATGTTTTTGATTTCTTTTTCGGTATAATTCATACTATTGGAATTAAATTGTTTACGTTACAAATTGCAGTTTTCGTAGCTAAGTATGGTTTTTGAGTCACAATAATTTCATGTTCGAGTTCACATTTTGCGACACATCCATATAATTTGACAAGTTTTAATCTTTCACCAGACAGCCGATGAATGAAAAAACTACTGCTAACACCAGCTACCCGCAATGCGGGTTGTGGTGTTTCATTGACAGGAAATAGTTGTAATTGAGCGTTCATTTTCAATTGAGTTTTTAGGGTTTAATTCCCGCACTTCGTGTAGCTTTCAACGTTATGTGCTATTGTAAGTGCGACAATTCGATACTGCATTAAGATAAAATAGGTTTTTAAATGACAAATAGAGCGATTTATATAATTGGAGGAATTGCATTTTGGTTTTTTGCCTTGATCGGATTAAAAAATGATATTGATTCATACGAGGTTCAAAAACATGGACAAATAATTACAGTAAAGATTACTTATGCCCCTATTTGTTTTGGGACTAAAGTGAAGCCTCATTTGAGATTTCAATACATTGAGAATGGTGAAATAAAGGAATATTCAAAGCAAATCGGTGGAGGATTATGTGGTAAGATTGAGGTTGGCCAAGAGTTAAAAATGAAAGCAGATTTGACAAAGAAAATATTCCTTTATGAATTCGAGGATGTAAGAAATGAATTTTATGCAAGTGGATTATTGGGAGTAGCTGGATTAATAAGTATAATATTTGGAATGACAAAAGGACAAAAAAACAACAGCACATAACTTCAGCTACCCGTCAAGTGCGGCAGCAGTGGTTTTCGGTGGGTATCTTTCCGCCCGGGCTATTTTTCGGCTTGACTGGAAATCGCCCGCAATCCGCCCCTGCGTGTAGCTTCCTACGTTATAAGCCATTTTAAAACCACTTGCATGAAAATTGACAGTTTAAAAACCTATGAAGAAGTAGTTCAATATTTAATCAAAAGTCGGAGGACAAAACATCTTCTTCTTGGAAACGGGTTTAGTATGTCCTATGATTCAGGCATTTTTTCATACAATGCTTTGAGTACATTTATTGACGAAACTTCCAATGAGTTACTTAAAAAGTTGTTTAGTACAATAAATACTAAAAACTTTGAATTAGTCATGCAACAACTTGACAATTTTGTTGAGATAGCAAGGATATTTAGTTCGGACACCCAATTGGTTGGAAAAATAAAAGAGGCTAGCAATACTTTAAAGGACAGCTTAATTGAAGCTGTAAAGGAATTGCATCCAGAACATGTTTTTCTTGTCCCAGAAGAAAGAAGTAGATCTTGTTTTAATTTCCTCAATGACTACCTTTCAAATAGTGGTAGTATCTTTTCCACAAATTATGATTTGCTATTGTATTGGGTTTTGATGAGAAATAAATCTGAGTTTGCAATTGATGGTTTTGGTAGAGACCTTGAGAATCCTGATGAAACAATAAAGGGAGATGACCCTGAATTTTCTGAATTAAGGTGGGGAAAATATAAAAAGAAACAAACAGTTTTTTACTTGCATGGTACACTTCCAATCTTCGACACAGGAATAGACATAGTGAAGGAAGAATATGATTCTCAACATTATCTTTTACAGAAGATAAACGAACGAATGGAGAAAAGAGAGTATCCAATTTTTGTAACAGCAGGAGGAGCAAAAGAAAAATTGAACCACATAATGCACAACAAATATTTGTCTAATTGTTACGACCAACTTTCAATTATTCAAGGTTCATTGGTTTCATTTGGATTCAATTTTGGGGAATATGATACGCATATAATTGACGCAATAAATAAAGCTGCGCTTTATGGTAAAAAATCAGGCGAAAAATTACATAGCATTTATATTGGGGTATATTCTGACTCTGATTTAGAACACATTAAGAGTATTGAGAATAAATTTAAATGTAAAGTAAATTTATATAATGCTAGGACCGTGAAAATTTGGTAAGACAAAACGATTTATAATAGCAAAGAAGTCATTTAAAATTAATCTTATGGCAAAAGTAGTTTATACATTAAAAAGGAAAAGAAACACAAATGAATTACATCTTTTTGAAGCTTCTCAATCAGAGGACGATAAATGTACTCCAAAGAATAAGTCAATCTGTAATAAAATGAGTACAGACGAAAGTTCGGAAAATATTTTTGCTTGTCAGTCAGAAGATTATGCAAGAACAAGTTGTGCAAATCAAGGAAGGAAAGTTTGTGGAATTTGCGTTAGTCATTTGTATGAAACTTACTAATCTATAATTCCTTGGTGAATTCCAATTTTGACATTATCGTTATGTCAAAATTGAGATGGCAAAAATTGAAATGAAAACGGCTTATAACTTCAGCTACCCGTCAAGTCCGGCAGCAGTGGTTTTCGGTGGGCATCTTTCCGCCCAAGCTGTTTCTCGGCTTGACAGGAAATCGCCCGCAGTCCGTCCCTGCGTGTAGCTTCCTACGTTACAAGCAATTTTATAGATGACAACAATGACGAGACATTTCTTAATTGCAATATTTTTTTTAGGACTTATTTCTTGTGGACAGCCACAGAAAAGTAACACTGTAAAGGTTAATGACGCATACAAACCAACCTATACCGTTTCTCAACTTATCGACAAATTAGAGCATACTTTTAGGCAAGAGCACCCAGACCGTTTCTACGATTTTTTTATTGACTGGAATAAGAATGTACAACCAAATTTTGACAATTTTATAAATCAAAATGACACAATTAATTCAGTATTCAGTGTTTACAAGGAATTTTATAAACCGCTTGATTTGTTAAAACTCGGAGAATGGGAATGGGGAAATAAACTTAATTCGGAAAGCAAATATGTTGTTATTCAAAATAAAATATTCTTTTCTGTTCTCCCCGACAACAACTTTGAAGATTTTGACTGGGAAAAATCAAAAAAAGATTCATTAGTAAACTTCAGACCACCGATAAATTTAGACAAAAATAAAGTTCTTTATTTAACAGACGAATATGCTAAATCCATTAATATGTTTTTAGGAACAGAATCAACACTACTTGGTGAAGGAAATATAATGAATCCATCCAGAGCAGAAGGAGAAAGTAAAAAACGCTATGACGTATTAAGAACATATATTCCAATACTTCACGGCCATAATGGAGGATACTGGCATCTTCAAACTCATCCTGACATCAGTATAGTAATTTTCAACAAAGACTTGACTAAAGCAAAAATTGATTTTAGGGTAGGTTATCAAGGAGGAGAAGCATTGCTTGAGAGAAACAATAATGAATGGATTATAAAAGAAAGTAAAGCAACATGGATAGAATAAAAACTGCTTGTAACTTCAGCTACCCGTCAAGTGCGGCAGCAGTGGTTTTCGGTGTGCATCTTTCCGCTCGTGCCGTTTTTCGGTTTGACAGGAAATCGCCCGCAATCCGCCCCTGCGTGTAGCTTCCTACGTTAGCACCAATTATACAATGAAGACACGAATATTGATATTGATAATCTTTTTGACGACTGCAAATAAAATATTTGCTGACGCAATTTCGTATGCTTTATCCCCAACAATTAGAGTTGAGTCAAAAAAATATATCGTTACACATTTTCATGATTGGTCTCGTTCGACAAACGAAGCCAGATTCAAAATGATAAGCACGGACCAAAATCCATTCACATCGGACAACAACTATGCTTATATTGAGTGTAAAGAAAAATCTACTGGAAAGGTAATTTTCAAAAAACCATGTTCTGCCTTATCTAGGATCGAGATTTCTAAAGATGAAAAATATATAATTGGGATTTCCAAGATAATGTTGTGGAATCCTTACCAGATGGTTATCTACTCTACAAATGGAGAGTTAATAAAAAAAAGACATATTGCTAGTCAGGAGGCAAAATTGACAAAAGATAAAATGGAAGAGTTTAAACGCAAATATCCGAAACAATATACGTTCTTATATTCTCAAGGTCGTATTTATATATATAATACATTTTTTTATATTGACTTTGCAAGTATGAGCATGCCGGAAAAACTTGGTAAGGCTTGGGGCTATTTATTTGATTTTATCACGAATAATCACCTTTCAAATAGTTTTTCCGAGTCCGTGACAAATTGGGTCTTCTGGTTTTACGAAGCAAATCCTGACATAATTTTTAACTATTCCGAATCTGGATTAACTTCGATTAGTTTATTAGATCCAAAACAAAAACGAATAGAAATTAAAATAAATGAATAACTGGTGCTAACATCAGCTACCCGTCAAGTTCGGCAGCGGTGGTTTTCGGTGGGCATCTTTCCGCCCGGGCTGCTTTTCGGCTTGACAGGAAATCGCCCGCAGTCCGCCCCTGCGTGTAGCTTCCTACGTTGTGCGTCATGTTAAACTGTACTACACAATAAAGACTAAATGAGAATTGAAGAACATATAAGAGATTATTTAGCCGACAATCTTGACTTTATTTCGGGAGATTTAAAATTAATCCAAAAAGAATTTTACTTACCTGCCATTATTGGAGCCAAAGGATATATTGACATTCTTGCCAAAGACAACTTCAACAACTTTGTAATAATTGAGATAAAACGTTCAGAACAAGCTGCTAGACAAACAATAAACGAACTACTCAAATATCAAGGATTAATAAAGCAGTTGTATAAAGCGCAGGAGAGCGAAATAAAACTAATCATAATTTCAACAGTATGGAATGAACTTATTGTTCCCTTTTCAGAAATTTATGATTATGTGTTTATCTCAGGGTATAAACTAAAAATAAACTCTCAAAATATCCCTCAATCGATAAGTCCAGTAACCCCAATTGAGCCAAATACTCTTGAACGAAAAATATCACCATTACAAACTGTTGAGCTCTTTTATACGGAAGCAAAAAGGGATTTTTTTTTACAAATTATAAAATCCAAATTACTCGAAATAGGCATAGATGATTTTGTTTTAGTAAAGCTAAATAGCAATGGTTCAAATCAAAGAATTGTTTTCCCATTTGCTTTATATTTCGCATTCCAAAGACAAACCATGTCAAAGAATTATGAAATATTACCAGACCTAGATGAAGAAATTAATGAAATTGAGTTTGACGATGAAGACCACAAACTTAGATATATCGATGAACTCATCTACATTAAAATTGATGTTTATAAAGACCATGACTCAATGGAGTCCTCTGATCCAGTTAAATTCACATCTATTATAAATAGTGGTCAATGGGATATCGCTGAAATTGATAAAAATGGAATTTTCTCAAATGACCCCAGAATTTCTGATGAGCAAATTTTGAATGAGATTAAAGGATTTGACGGAGAAAATGAAGTAAGATATTTGGATTTTACAGACTCGAAAAATTCAAAGAAACTTGAGAAAATTCAGAATAATCTTAAAAAAAGTCTCCAATGGAATAAACCGCTCCAAAAACATATAAACCAAATTTTCAGATCTACCATTGTACAAGGCAGTACATTTAAAATAGCTGTTGAAATTTTTTATCCCCGGTCTCTATTTGATGCTGTTTGGAGGTTTTATGCAACCAAAAATCCTGGATATATGCCCATTTATAATATAATAATCATCTTTAATGATTCAAATCGAATTTACCGTTACAGCGGAGAATTAGCTTGGAACGGGAAAGTTGTAAAAAGTGACAAAGTGTTTGATAAAATTACGGAAGATGACCAATTTTTTACATTTATGGAATGTGTAATTGGATCATACGATAATCAATTATTAAAGCTCATGAATTTAAAATTTGTAAATAATAGGGATGAAATATCAAGTGCAAAAATCACAAAAAGTGAGCAAATTAAATTACGGAAAGGTGAATTCATTTCGGATAGTGAAGAATATCAGGATTTTGAGTCATATTTTACATCAAATAAAGAATTAATGAGCGGAATAACATATTTGTATAAACAATTTACTAATAATTAAAACACGAACGCACAACTTCAGCTACCCGTCAAGCGCGGCAGCAGTGGTTTTCGGTGGGCATCTTTCCGCCCGGGCTGCTTTTCGGCTTGACAGGAAATCGCCCGCAGTCCGCCCCTGCGTGTAGCTTCCTACGTTAGCGGTAAATGTGAGTACAAGACAAACAAATTTTGAAAAACGATTTATAATTGATATTAATTCATGAAAAACATCTTAACATTTCTAGTATTTTTTCTGTTCATTTTTCAAGTGCAAGCACAAACCAGAGAAATTAAATTCAGTAATCTCGATATCCCCTCATTAATTGAAATTGCTAAAACTTCCAATAAGTTGATTTTTATTGATGTTACAGCAACGTGGTGTAAACCATGTAAAGAAATGGAAATAACTACATTTAAAGATTCAGCAGTTTCGGCTTTTTACAACAAGAGTTTTATGTGTAAGAAAGTATATTTAGACAGGGATTCAATTTACAATGACAGTATAAGTCAAAAAATTAGAAATAAGACAACAGGAGTCCCTCGTTTTTACTTCTTAGCCTTAAATGGGAATACAATCCATATGAATGGAGGTTTAAAAACAAGTATTGAATTTCTTAAAATGGGTGAAAAAGCAATTGCATCTCGAAATATTCAAAGTATAGTTGAGAAAATGTCGAAGCAATATGCTGATAACAAGAATGTTAAATCTTTTCTCAAGGAATACATGATATTACGGAATAAAGTAGATTTAGATAACTCCGTTATTCTCGGGGACTTTCTTCAGCTTCTGTCAGAAGATGAATGCTTAAATGACAGTATCATTAATATCATAATACAAAATGAAGGTTGTATTTTCGGGAAAGGTTATTCAATAATATCTAATGAACAAAACAGAGTATTTGTTCAAAAAAAATCCACTAATCAAATGATTGGATATAATATGTATAAAGCCTCACTGGATATAATTTCGAAAAACATGCATGAATCCATAAATACTAAAAACAGAGAATTACTAGAAAAATGTATGTCCGAAAATCTTAGAGTAAGGCAAGACAAGGATAACGCAAAAAAGATAAACGAATTTGTAGTGAAAGAATTTTTAAAATAAAATCAAGAACATCTACCGCTAACAGCAAAATACCCGCAAGCCGGGGGTTTCAGCTTCGTTGACAGGAAGTTAGTAATTTGAAAAGCAACTCTCGTAGGAAGTTCATCGGTTAACTCCCGCCCTGCGTGTATTTGCGGAACGTTGTAGCCAATTGTAATCGCTACTCGAAACGGTATCTGGTTTCTATAAAATCTTAAACTGACTGTTTTCCAGTTTGAGAGATTTTCGGGGTTTGACAGGTTTTTAGAGTTTTTTGGTTCTGGCAGGTTGAGAGATTTTGGGGGGTGCGACAGAGCCAAGTTTTTTGAGAGATTTTTAATAGGGGTTTTTAGGGGTTTTGGGGGTTGACAGAGGTGAGCTATTTGAAAGGTTTTTAGGAGTGTTTGGAGTGTTTAAGTTATTGGAGTCGAGTTGTTGGAGTGACAAGTCATTGGAGTGTACAAGTTTCGTTTCATTGACAGTCAAGCCCAATTTGAAACAGATTTTATCGGTGACACATTTTCACCATTTGACACGGAATCGGATTTTAAAATATAGACGGAGATGGAAAAGCAGGGAAAATATGGAATTTACGAATCGACACTTTTGTGCCTGGACAGAACGGTTTTTACCGTTTGATTGGGACTGAAGTGGCGAAGCGACTCCGCTGGTGGAAAAGAAATGAAAAAGAAAAGAAAAAAAGAACAACTAGGCTACAACATCAGCTACCCGTCAAGCGCGGCAGCAATGGTTTTCGGTGGGCATCTTTCCGCTCAAGCAGTTTTTCGGCTTGACAGGAAATCGCCCTCAATCCGCCCCTGCGTGTAGCTTCCTACGTTATGGGCAATGTAAACAGACATTCGACAATGGCAACATTTAATGACATAGAAGAAGTATTTCATCGACTTGACTGGTCTATCCTTCAAAATGGATGGATAAGTTTATATTGGAAAAAGTCGATTTTGGCGAAAGATATAGAGTGGTTTGAGAAGGAGAATTACAATATCGTGGAATTCGACTGTAAATCGTGGACAGACATTGCCGAAATGCACGGACAACTCCAACAAAAGTTGAATTTTCCAGACCATTACGGGAAGAATTTTGACGCTTTAAACGATTGTTTGTCAGACATCGAGATTAATGGGACTGGACAAATTGTAGTTTTTAATCACTTGGACAGCATCGACATAAAGACAATTCATATTCTGCTAGACGTATTTGCCGACAATTCGAGGAAACATATCCTCTTTGGAGAAAGACTCATTGTTCTAGCGCAAGTGGACAGTCCAGATTTTAAAATTGACCCAGTTGGTGCGACAAAAGTTAGCTGGAACAAACAGGAATGGTTAGATTCAAAACGACGATGAAAATGAACACAGCCCATAACTTCAGCTACCCGTCAAGGTCGGCAGCGGTGGTTTTCGGTGGGCATCTTTCCGCCCAAGCAGCTTTTCGGCTTGACAGGAAATCGCCCGCAGTCCGCCCCTGCGTGTAGCTTCCTACGTTAGCGGTAATTTTAAGTGCGACAGACTCATTGTGAAACTTTTTACTTGTTGAGAATAGCTGAAAATCAAAAAACAAAAAATATGCTTTACTACAATCCAAATATTAGGAGAAAGACTACTTATAAAATACCAGTAATCTTTGACGAAGAACAAATAGAAAAGAAGGAGTTGCATTCATTTTCCATTTTTACCGAAGACTTCAAAGAGAAAGAAATTGTCTTTAATGAAAAAAAGATAAATGTCTATGAATACAATCCCAAAAATAACTTTTTAGACTCTTTGAAAGTTTTTAATGAAAATAATGAGATGATCAAAAGATATTATTTTGACATTGTAGATAAAGAAGATTCCCACTTTGTTGATAGAAAAGATTCTATAATTCTTGAATTTAGGGAGTCATTATATCAAAGAAACCGTAATGTCTGCTATGGTTACCTTGAATTAAAAGATGATAATCAAGTATATCACTACAAGCTCTCATTTCATAGAGTTGATAGTTTCTTGGGATATAAAGTGAAAGTGAAATTATTCAAAAATGAAGAAGGTGATTTTATAAGAGAAGAATTTTATAATTCAAAAAATGATCTTCTTCAATTTGTACTGGAAAACAAATACGAATATATTGAGACTGATTTGGAAAAAAGAGCTCAATTTATTTTACAGAATGGTTGGGATTTAGAATTCTAGTCAATAAACAATAATCAACTAATAATCAAACTCATATAATGAAACAGAAAATCTTTAACAGAGAAGAATCGTATCAACTTTTTGTTAAATCTAGAAAAGTAGTATTAGAGGAAGAAACTGATTTAATTACCGACACTTCTTCAAAATTTGGAATAAATGTAGTTGAAACTGGCAATTTTCATTTAATGATATCAACTGAGTTGACTGAAGAAATTATTGGTCTTAGTAATGACAAAGAAAAGAAACGCCCTGTATTGTTGAAATTTACCAGAGAAGAAGTAAAATCTAACGAAAAATATTTAGTGTTTTCAGGAATTGATGGTATGCTTGAAGTTTCAATTTCTCTTGAGATATATTTAGTAAAAACAGTAATTATGCGTTTTCTCATAAATTTAGCAGCATCTAGAAGAGATAATTTTTCCGTTCTTAATTTTATGAAGGTTAGGGGACTAGATTTTCTGGAATATCTGGAATAATATTTACAAATAATTGTTTAAAACTATTGATATGAAGCTATTTAATGAACATGAGAGCATTGCTTTTTTCACCAATTGTAAACATTTTGAATTATTACCAGAAGAAATCTTTGATCACCCAACTCGAAAAGTTGAGGATTTGCATATGACTAATCTTTCCGATCAAATGCTTTTTCGACAGTTTAAGAAATTATCAGGATACAGTTTCTTTTTAGTTCACAAGTTAGTGACAGAAAAAGAGGTTGGAGCTGGCTTTGATGAAATAAGAAAGTATGAGATAATATGGGAGATTGTGAGAGAGACTAAAATTAACGGACTAAAATATGTGATTTTTTCAGGCTGGGGAGATCGCATACATGGAGGTTTTAGACAATTTGAAGGGAGAGAGATCGGGTTTCCAAAGACAATTGTCACACAAATTCTATTTTCGCTAATGACAAAATTTTCTGAAGATTTTCCTCTTGAAAAAATGGGAAAACTAAAAGGGATAAATTGGTTGGAGACTAGAATCAATCCCGCAACAGGAGGCAAAAGTTTATCAATAATTGATGATTAATGTTGTGTCATTCATTAACAAAAGGTATTCTGGACAAAAAACTACCGCTAACTTCAGCTACCCGTCAAGCCGGGTTTCGGTGCTTCGTTGACAGGAAATTCGTATTTTGAAAGGCAGCTCTTCGTAGGAAGTTCATCGGGTAAAATCCCGTCCTGCGTGTAGCTTCCTACGTTATGGCCAATTGTAATCGCTCTGTGAAATGTCGTGCAGGTTTGACGAAAAGAGTGTTTGTAGGTATCTGAAACGACATCGGGTTTCGACAGAGCCGAGTTTTTTGATAGTTTTTTAAAAGTGGTTTCTAGGTTTTCACTTTTTGAAAGATTTTAGCAGTTTGACACGGTATTCACAAAAAAATGGCGGCGACACATTTTTGCCATTGAGTAATGAATCAGCAACATAAATCGACAATATGAAAACAGCGATATTAATTATTACTATTTGGTTCCAAGCTGTTTGTTTTGGACAGGTGAGTTATAAGTACTATTCAAAAACAGAATTAGAAAAAGATTTAGCCTTTTTTTCAGAAAAACTCACATCTATTCATCCTCTCTTTTTAGACAAAACTTTAAGAAGTAATTGGGAATGCAAATTATCAGCTATGAGAAAGTCCTTAAAGGATAGCATGACTCAAAATGAGTTTTATCTATTGATCGCGCCTTCTTTGTCATCATTGAACGATGGGCATAGTTACTTTCGGATACCTTTTGACCAGCGTATTCTATATACAAAGGCAGGAGGGCTTGTATTTCCATTTTTTGTTGACATAATTGACGGTAAAATCTTCATTTCCCAATACAATGGGGATGACAGTACCCTATTCGTTAGTGGTGAAGAAATTATCCAAATAAACGGAATTAGTTCCGCAAATATGGTGCTAGAAATGCAAAATCTTTTTGGAGATAGTTCTATTGCAAATCGCCAGAAAGCTGTTGCCAATAATTTCAGATTTTATATTTGGATGATTTATGGTTTCGAAAACGATTATGAATTGGTCATAAAGAATAAACAAAATATGACTCTTCAAGTATCAGTTCCCGGAGTAACAAACGAACAATTCCAACGAAACATAAAACGGTTTCATCCCCAGAAAAATGAACTATATTCTCTTTCTATTGATAATGCTAATAAATCTTCGATTTTGAAAATTAAAACTTTTGGTCAACTTGAAAGTTTTTGTGCTTTTGCTGATAGCGCATTCTTGGTCATTAAAAAAAATAAAATTGAAAAATTGATAATTGATATCCGAGGCAATGGCGGAGGGCGAAGTGTGGTTGTCGATTCATTAATGAATTATTTAACTGACAAACCATATACTCAATATCAGAAGATTGAAATACGGGTAAGCCAAGAACTCAAAGAACGATATAAAGAAAAATATTCTGAAAGTTATGAATGGATTGATAGATATGCGATTGATGACTTAGTGGTTCCAGATATGAATCTTGTACGTCCTTCAAATAACAAATTACGTTTTACTGGAAACCTATTTTTATTAACTGACAAAACATCGTCAAGTGCTGCTGCTACTTTTGCCGGAGTTTTTAAAGAACTAAAATTAGGGGTGATAATTGGTGAAGAGACTGGTGGAACAATTGGATATTATGGCGATTATTGGGACATATCGACACCAAACACGGCAATTACTTTTTGTATTGCTCCCAAACGATTTATTCAATTTGGGGGGACAGATATTGACAGAGGCGTAATACCTGACTATTTAGTTGCAAATTACGGAGATTCCATAATCAATTTTACTTATAGCATTATTAAAAAACAACGAAATACCAACAATCTGTATAGCCATTAAGTGTTTCAGTGGTATTTGGCTAGGTTGCGTTATTTGATAGGTTTTTATGCGTTGGGAGTGTTTAAGCAATCGGTGTTGGCAGCGTTCCCAAACGCCAAACGGTAGCGAATATAAAAAATGAACAGTCACATGACGAAATTACTTTTAATCGTTTTTTTCTTAGGGATAACAGGAATTCTGTATTCTCAAAATTCATTCAAAGAAAGCATAAAGGATTATGATGATATTTGCTTTTGTAGTGTTGGATTAGAACACCCAAAAAAAATATTAAACATGGACAATAATTTAGAAATATTGTTTGGATTAAAAAAAGGTCGAACACTTAAAGAGTTGGACAGATTGGGTGTTAAATTTAATCAAAGTCAAATTAGTTTATTAGAAGCATCCGGACTCATTGAGGTCAAAGATTCATTATTCCACGCAACAGTTCCTATTTTATCTAAGGATGAAACTATTGAATTACGTAAACAAACAAAGGATATCGCTGGTAATATTATTCCAAGACTACAAAAGGAGTATGAACTCTTAATACAAACATTGAAAATAAAGGGATTACAAAGTAATAGCTATTCTTTATTTTTTGCATTTGTACTTGATGGAATTGTATGGGATATTTTAGAGCAAAAT
This sequence comes from Prolixibacteraceae bacterium, assembly GCA_028683385.1. Lineage (GTDB taxonomy): Bacteria > Bacteroidota > Bacteroidia > Bacteroidales > Prolixibacteraceae > Aquipluma. Next base: position 142,534 of record JAQUIJ010000007.1, read on the forward strand.
GGAGTAATTAAAGAGACAAAGATAACTAAGGAAAAACCTTTCTGGGACGGAGTGATGTGGATGATAGAACCTAAAAGAGAATTTTCCTGTGGGACAAATAGTTTATCATCTGGCAACTTATCGATAAGTGTGATTTGGAGTGATAATTCTGGAGTTTCAGTATTAAATTATAAAATGCTTAGAAAAATGTTGAATGATTACAAAGAAAACGGAAGAGTGACTAATCCTGAAGTTTTTAAGGCATTTGAAGGAAACGAATTATTTGACAAAAAAGGCAATTTGCAAATTCCAATAATAAAAGCAGATAGTACGGATGTGATTTACAGCCAATCAAAGAATATTGCTAATGTAATCGTACAATATCTTAACAACAATATCGATTATTCAAAGGTTCTTGCAAATAACCCAAACATAGTAAAGGGTCAAGCAATCACAATATTATACCATGAAATTATGTGGGATATACTTGGTGTTATGGAAAGTACAGGAGAAATTAAAAAACCTCTTGCATTTGGAAAACCGAATGAAGCAAAACCAGCGGATTTGAAAGATTTAATGTTTATTGTTGAAGATTAGCTTTCAATAACAAAAAGATGGAAAAAGAACAACTCGGCCATAACTTCAGCTACCCGGCAAGCTCGGCGTCGGTGGTTTTCGGTGGGCATCTTTCCTCTCGGGCAGCATCGCGGCTTGACAGGAAATCGTCCGCAATCCGCCCCTGCGTGTAGCTTCCTACGTTATGCGTCATGCTATGGCGACATTGGGAATATAAACTGAGTGCAAAAATAAATTTAGACAAACAACTGTGATAACAATTGACCAACTAAATATTTACAGAAAGTATGGAGGACTTGAAGATGGACTTGCGAGAGCTGGACGCACTTCTGAAAAACAACTATTTGAGAATAATGATTGGGGGAAAATAGCAGATAGTGAACAAAACATAGAACTTATAGCAAAAGGATTAACCTCACAAGAATTTAAAATCAGAATAATACAAAAACTCCATGAGGAATTTGACAGCAATGCTTACGCAGTAATTACAAGTCCGATTTCGGAAATTTTTTTAGGTATGAAACAACAACACTTTGAAACATTTTTCAATGCTTTAATTGCTGCAACTGAAAAAATTGAGGACAAGTATTTCTATCTTCCGGTTGCCTATAATCAAGAATTTGTTTTCAGAGAAAGAGCATATTGTTATGAACTTTATCACCAAATCAGACAAATTCTTCCTGCCGACTTTCCATATATTTTGAGCGGAGAAGTAAACAAAGCTGGACATCCAAGAATTGCACCTTTCTGTGGGTCAATTATCCCCGACTTTTTAGTTCATAATCCAGGACAAATGGGTGAAGATGACAACTTAGTAATTGTAGAAGTAAAAACTATTCATGGTGCTGACTACAATCGAGAGGGAAAAAACTTGTTGAAAGACATGAATACCATTAACTGTATGACTAATTTACAAAATGGATATTTCAGAGGCATTATATTAATATTTGGTGCAAACAATAACGAAAAGAAACTAGAAATTGAAGACGTGTATAGAGACAGATGTAACCCAGAAAAGGTATTGTTATTATTTCACGACAACCCAAAGACACAAGCGAGACTTTTATAGTTTATTGACATGAACTTAAAAAATATTTATAATACTGACTCTTTTACAATAAAGCACGAACGCATAACTTCAGCTACCCGTCCTTTAGGTTTACATGGATTTATTAACAAGAAGAATGTATTTTGACACGTAGAATGATGCAAGATGTTGATATTCTTTTCTTTTTGCTTCTTTTTCTTTTCTTGTTGATAGTTCTTAACTTGTTAATTAAAAAAGAATGGGGTGAACTTGGCTACCCGCTAGGCTTTAAGGCCTATCACTTGTATTAGTCCCCATTCTTTTGATCAGTTGCCAAGAACCATTTAGAATAATAGACTCAGGGTCTTTGAAAGGTGATAGTTTCGGCAACTTCGTTTTAGTAACAATTAAAACCAAAGTTATGAAAAAGGTTCAGTTTTTCGTTGGTATTGATGTATCAAAAGCCACACTGGATGTCTTTATTCATGGGCTTAATTTGTACTTTGTTGTTGAGAACAATCCTCGGGGCTTGGGTTGCCTGTTGGAGAAGGTAATGACGGGAACCAAATGCAAAAAGGAAGAGTTGTTTTTCTGTTTTGAGAATACGGGGAAGTACTCCCGAATGCTTAGCGTATTCCTGCAAAGCGAAAACATCTTATTTAAGATGGAATCAGCCCTTCAGATTAAAAAGTCGTTGGGAATTACCAGGGGCAAGAATGACCGGATTGATGCCAGGAGAATAGCCCATTATGCTTACGAGAAAAGGGAAAGCCTGGTACCGACAATTCTTCCCGGTGCGAAGATTGACCAGATCAGGTCTTTAATATCATTGCGAGAGAAATTGCTGAAACATCGTACGGCCTATAAAAACGGCATTTCTGACTTGCATGATTGCTATGAAGATGGCGAATCGGAATTAATAAAAGAAGTTCAGCTGCGCCTGATAAGCAACCTGAACGATGAAATTATAAAGGTTGAGCAAAAAATCGAGAGTATCATTGAAAGTGATGAAAGCATATCAATGAATTACAAACTCATTCTGACTATCCGGGGTGTGGGCAAAATCTTAGGGTTTTACATGATCGGATATACAGCCAACTTCACTTCGTTTGCCAATGCAAGGGCCTTTGCCTGCTTTGCGGGTATCGCTCCATTCAGTTATTCGTCAGGTACTGTTAAAGGAACTCCACGGGTACATCCTTTTGCAAACAAGATGTTGAAAGCTTTATTAAATTTGGCAGCAATGGCGGCTATAAAATACAACGGAGAGTATTTGCAGTACTTTAATAAACGGGTAAATGAGCTTGGCAAGAACAAGATGAGTACACTAAATATTATTCGAAACAAAATCGTCTACCGGGTTTTCGCTGTTGTTCAAAGACAAACACCTTACGTGGATCTTTTGAAATATGCAGCATAAAAAATGACCCGAAAATTTGGTTTTGTCTTAGAATACAAGCCGGGTTTTAGTGGCTCGTTGACAGGAAATTAGTATTTAAAAAGGCAGCCCTTCGTGGTAAGTTCATCTGGTAAAATCCCGCCCCCGTGTAGCTTCCTACGTTAGCGGTCAGGTTAGTTGCTCCTGGAAACGTAATCGGTTTTGACAGATTTTTAAAATTGACAGTATTTCGTTGATCGGAAATTTAGAGTACACCTCTCCCCCATTGTTTTTGAAACAAAACTCAGCACTTGCCAATTATCATTCCTGTTTTCTTATTTTTGTTACCGATAAATAAAGCCGTTTAGGCTTATTTAAGAGCAGATTAACAAGATACATTAATAAAGATGAGTTTTTTATTCCCGACTTTTTTATTTGCATTACTGGCGTTGGCATTACCGGTAATTATACATCTGTTTAATTTTAAACGATACAAAACGCTCTATTTTAGCAATGTACCGTTATTGAAACGCATCAAACAGGAATCGCGGAAAAAATCACAACTCAAACAATTGCTTATTATGCTTGCCCGGATGATGGCTATTGCGTCACTTGTCATAGCTTTTAGCAAACCTTACATTCCAACAAGCAACCGAACTTCAAATGCGTCGCAACAAGTCGTCGAAATCTACATCGACAATTCATTTAGCATGAAAGCCGAAGGAGAAAAAGGACAGTTATTGGAACAGGCCAAAATAAAAGCGATTGAAATTGCCAACTCCTATCCTGCAAGCACACAATTCCTGATTCTGACTAACGATTTTTATGCCGGGAATCAGTTCCCGCTCAACAAAGAACAGTTTGTGAAGCAAGTTTCTGAAATTAAAGATTGTCCGCGCTCGCCTAAGCTTTCTGATGTATATTCACAGGCTATTGGCAGCATCTCGGCTTCGATAAAAAAAGCTGAAAAGACACTTTACATCTTATCTGACTTTCAGAAAAACAGCACCAATTTTGATGCAGTTAAACCTGATTCCTCGGCTTGGACCTATCTGTTTCCATTTCAGGCAGGTAAAACCAATAATTTACTGATCGATTCGTGTTGGTTTGAAACTCCGGGCCGGAAAATTGGTCAGGCAGAAAAACTATATGTACGAATCAAAAATCTGTCGGAGCAAGCATATCAGAATATTCCCATCCGGTTAACGATTAACGATTCGTTGAAAGCCATCGCAAACATTAACATTGCAGCCCGCGAAGAATCGGTTCAGGAATTGAATTACACCAATAATTCGAAGGGAATTCAGCTTTGCAAGATTGAGCTTGATGACTACCCGATCATCTTCGACAATTCGTATTACCTGAGTTACCAGGTTCGTGGAAAGCTGCGGGCACTCGGAATTTTAAATCCACAGGATAATGGATCAAACTACCTGAAAACTTTATTTACTGACGATGAACTGGTTGGTTACGATGAAGTTCCGGAAAACAATGTTCAGATTTCGCAGCTTAAAAATTACCAGTGTATATTCCTGATTAATAATCAAAACATTAGTTCAGGTTTAAAAAGTGAATTGACTTCTTTTGTTGAGCGTGGCGGAACGCTGGTTATTTTCCCCGGCAAGATGAAAAGCTATATGGAATACAATGCATTGCTCAATGCCCTGAATGGCAAAACAATCGCCGGATTTGATACCGTTTCGATGGCTATCTCGGAAATTAATTACACTCACGATTTATATCGTGAAGTCTTCAAGAAACAGGAGAATGAAGCTGACTTGCCTGTAATCAAAGGATTTACAACTTATGCCGATCAAATACAAAAGCCGGAAACATCGCTCCTGAAATTTCGCAATGGGAAAAGCGCTTTAAGTACACATTCGTTTGGCGATGGAGCTGTTTACACGTTTGCTTTTCCGCTCGATCAGAGTAATTTTAATTTTGTCAGGCACATTATTTTTGTTCCAACTGTTTACAACATGGTGTTGTACAGTGGTGAATCGCAAAAATATGCTTATTCGACAGAAGGCGATGAAGCCGTTATTCTGAATCAAAACCCAAGTTCGGAGGAATTAAGAGTTATTAATATCCAAACAAAAGATGAATTCAAAACTTCGGTAAGAAATCACGGAACAGAAAAGAAACAATTGCTGCTCGACGAAATCCCCTTGGAAGCCGGACATTATTTGGTTATGAATGGCAATGAAACCATCCAGTCGATTTCGTACAACTACCCGCGGAAGGAATCTATTCCTGAGTTTTATTCGGAAGAAGACTTGCAGAAACTAATACAATCCAGGGAATTTAAACAATTTCAGGTGATTGAATCTTCGAATGTCAGTTTCAGTGAAACACTTCAGGATTTAAGCAATGGCAAACAGCTTTGGAAATATTTCATCATTGCTGCTATTTTCTTCTTATTCTGCGAAATAGCAATTATCCGGTTCTGGAAAAATTAAAGCAACGCCAAGCCAGTGTTTGAGATTCAGTAAAATTGAGAAACTGTTTAAATTTCATTCATTTTGATTTTTCGGGTTACCCCTAACTCCCGATCTTCATCGGGACAGGCTCTAAAGGGAGCCCTAAAAATCAAAAGAAACACCCTTTAGGGCTGGGGTCATTTTTTTGATTTCGGGCATAATTTCAAATTTTAAACCGTTTCTAAGATTTTCAAGCTCTTCCTGCCGGAATGGTAAATGAAAAGACTGATCCTTCGCCCAATTTGCTTTCGACCCAAATTGTGCCATCATTTTTCTCAACAAATTCTTTGCAAAGAACCAATCCAAGGCCAGTACCTGTTTCGCCTTCGGTGCCGTGAGTCATTGTATTTTTATCTAATGTAAACAGCTTTTTGATGGATTCTTCAGAGATTCCTATCCCGGAATCAATCACATCAACCCTCACGTTTGACCCGACTAGATTTGCATTTAAATTTATCACTGAGCCTTTGACAGAAAATTTAATCGCATTAAAAACTAAATTCCGCAATACAACTGAAATCATATCCTTATCGGCATAAACACCAAGATTTTGATCAATTTCCACCGAAAGCGTTTGCTCTTTATTTGTCAGGTTCAATTCTGCCAGTCCTTTTACTTCATTAAAAATGTCGGCCAGAACAAAATTTGTTTTGAGGATATGAATTCGATTTGTTTGCGATCTGGTCCAGATCAACAAATTCTGCAACAAATTGTATCCGTTTTCTGATGCTTCATTCAAATCTGAAATTATTTGCTCTAATTCCTCTTTTGAAAATAATTCAAGGTCAGTTTTTAGTATGCCAGTATAGCTTACCAGTACATTGAACGGATTTTTTAAATCATGTGCTATAATTGAGAAAAATTTATCTTTCGACACATTGAGTTCATACAATTCTTTGGTTTTGTTTTTCAATTCGTTGGCCAGTTTTTTCTCTTTATATAAAAGATAAACGGTAGCACACATGAGCACCATAACTAAAATGGTTATAGCTACCCAATAAAACTGTGACGATTTTGCCGAATCAATTGCATTTAGTTGAGATCTATTTTTCACTTTCAACTCTTCAAGCTCACGGGTATTTCTACCCAATTTATACTTAGCCTGAATCTGGTAAATCATCTTATTCTTTTTCTCTCCTGCCAGACTATCGTAGATGGCATTAAACCGATCGTAACAATAAAATGCCTTTTTAAAATCCTTTTTTTGTTGGTAATAGATCGTCAGATTACTATAAATGTCGCCAATAAAACCATGCATCTTCAGTTCAGTTGCAAGAGCCAGCGATTTATTGAAATAGTCAATTGATTTTTCGTATTCATTTTTATCCAGATAAACCAGTCCTATGTTGTTGTAGGCCATTGCAATGCCTTTTCTATCCTTAATCTTCTGGTATAAATTCAAGGCCTTCGAATAGTAATCAAGGCTTTTTACTAAATTTTTCTGATCGTAGGCAATGGTTCCAAAGTTATTGATGACATCAATAATCATGGTCGTATCTTTTTTCAGGATTGCCAGTTCATTTGCCTTTTCGTTGTATTCCAATGCCTTGGCCAGGTCTTTTTTGTTTTGATAACTGATGGCAATGTTTTGGTAGGTTTTGGCAATTACACTTGAATCTTTAATTGACTGACTGATTGTTAGTGCTTTATGAAAGAAATTAATGGCTTCATCATAATCTTCCAATTCGTCATAAACCATTCCCAGATTGAGAGTCACTTTTGCCAATAAAATCGAATCGTGTAATTGTTCGGCCTGTTCGAGTGCCTGATAATAAATAGCTACAGCATCTTCGTAGTTACTTGAATAGTATTCGTTCTGTCCTTTTATTATCAAAATATGAACTGATTGATGTGGATTTTTGTTGGTTTTGGCTAATTGATCAGCAACATCAATCAGAGCTTCAACAGTGTCATGGTTTGTGGCTATGGGCAACAATTTGGTGGCCTTTTTAATTAGCAAGTCAAATTGGGCATAATTACCTGAAATTGAATCATTTTGGTTTGAATATCCAAAGGAGACAGAACCCAGTAAAAATATTAATGTATAAATAACAAAATAACGCCACATAGTAGATTCAATCAAAAGTCAGGTAAAGAAGACAAATATAATACTTTTCACTCGTTATTTTTTAGGATCTATAAGCTCGGGTATCTGGAAAAAATTGAATTGATACCACATGACTAAACATCTGGATTGTAGTCATATTTAATAGCAGACAAAAATCATTTGAAATCGACTAAAATATTTCTAATTCTGCATGTCATTAACTAAAACATTGAATTATGAACAACTTAAGTGCTAAGGATTATATGGATCGTGAAGCCCAATATGGAGCACACAATTATCACCCGATACCTGTAGTTTTAGAACGGGGCGAAGGAATTTTTGTATGGGATGTGGAAGGTAAAAAATACTTCGACTTTCTTTCGGCCTATTCCGCAGTAAATCAAGGGCATTGTCATCCTAAAATTGTAAAGGCATTAACCAGTCAGGCTCAAAAGCTAGCATTGACATCAAGAGCCTTTTACAACGATACACTGGGCGAATGGGAAGAATACACGACCAAATTATTTGGTTACGACAAAATGCTGCCCATGAACTCGGGTGCCGAAGCCGATGAGACCGCGCTTAAGTTAATTCGCAAATGGGCTTATAAAGTAAAAGGAGTACCAAAAGGAGAAGCCAAGATTATTGTGTGCAACGGCAACTTCCATGGCCGTACTATTACAATCATATCCATGTCGTCAGATCCGGATGCTTACAATGACTATGGCCCTTACACTCCGGGATTTGTTAATATACCATACAATGACATAAAGGCGTTGGAAAAAGCGCTGGAAGATCCCAATGTAGCTGGATTCCTGGTTGAGCCGATTCAGGCAGAAGCAGGGGTTTATGTTCCCGAAGATGGTTTCCTAAGTAAAGCATTCGAGTTATGCCGGAAACATCGCGTTCTTTTTGCTGCCGATGAAGTACAAACCGGACTTGCGCGAACAGGGAAAATGCTTGCATGCGACCATGAAGATGTGAGGCCCGATATATTGATTCTCGGGAAAGCCATTTCCGGAGGAATGCTCCCAGTTTCATGTGTTTTGGCTGACAATGAAATTATGCTGTGCATTAAACCCGGAGAACATGGCTCAACCTACGGCGGCAACCCAATTGCTGCGAAAGTCGCTATTGCAGCGCTCAACGTGATCAGGGAAGAAAAACTGGCCGAAAATGCTGAGAAAATGGGAAAAATCTTCCGGAAACGATTACAATCAATCGATTCGAAACTAATCGAAATTGTTAGAGGTAAAGGCCTCCTGAATGCCGTTGTAATTAATTCGGTAAATGGAATAAGTGCATGGGATGTTTGCATCGCATTAAAAAATAACGGATTACTTGCAAAACCAACACACGAGCACATCATACGCTTTACTCCGCCATTGATTATTAACGAAGAGCAACTTGCCAAAGCGCTGGATATTATTGAAAAAACATTTGCCGAATTAAGTGCATAAATGCCTGGTTTGCATGTAGTGTAAACGATTAACTACAAATTTATTGAAGGCGATAAAAGGAATCTGGATGATAACAGTTGACTTTTATCGCCTTCGGTTGTTTAATTATCAAAAGATACGAACTTCAGCAGAAAGTATTTTTATCGAAAAGCAACCTTTTTAACATTTTATGATCTATATTAACGATCCGAAAATTTTATTCAAAAGATATATGTTCAAGTAAAAATTAGGCAAGGCTAATAAAGGCTAATATTTATGAAACCCGTTAGGCAAAAAATATTAAAAATACCCGCAATTATTCTTTCAGGTTTGATACTGATCGCATTAGTTGGATTTGCGGTGTTGTATTTTGGAGCCCAAAATTATTTGAATAAAAATCTTTCGGAACTGGTAGAGAAAAAGTCGAAAGGAAAATACGAACTGACTTTTGAAAATCTGGAAATTAACTTCAGGCATTGGGGCATTGAAATTGATCAAGTTTCCTTTCATCCCTCCGACTCTATTCTCCGAACGGTTGATCAATCGGATATAAAAAAGCAATTTTATTCATTTTCGTCACCCAATATCAGCTTAAATGGAATTAAATTGGGGCAGCTTATCTTTCATAAAAAACTTGAAATTGGAGAAATCCTAATAAGTCAACCGGAACTTAAAATTCATGGCAAGCAATCATTACCTGAAGATCAAAAGAATAATTTGAATGACATTTTGCAGGAATTGAGGCCTTTGGTAACCAAAACATTCAGGTCAATAAAAATTGATAAAATTGAATTGGCCAATGCTAGTTATGATTTTTATAACCTGTTGGGCGAAACAAAAAAGCTGTCGAATGCTGAAAACATTACCATTGGAATTCTAAACTTTTACACCGATTCATTGCTGTTACCCGATCCTGCTAAATTGTTTAATGCCGACGATATTTATTTGCGGATGCAAAAATATCAGAATAAACTGGCCGACAGTATTCACACAATCAGTGCCGAGAGCATCACTTATTCACTGAAGCGATCATTTATCGAAGCCAAAAACATTGAGTTAAAGCCAATCAATCAGGAAATTTCAGCCAAAAGTAAATATTACTTCTTTGTACCTTATGCGAAATTAACGACAACTCACATCAATGAATTTTATCGGAATAATGCCATTCCAATTGATTCGCTCATTTTTACAGATGCACGAATAAAGTACTGGCCTGGTCAGAAAAAAGCAACTGCGAATTTGGAGCCCATTGAAGAATTCAATCTGAATGATTTAATCAAAGATGAATTTTCGGGTATAACTATTCAGGATTTTAAGCTAAAAAATGCGCAGATAAATCTGTTTCGGTCGCAAACAGATTCGACGAATCAACAAGAACTGAAAAACATCACCTTGAACCTGAATGATTTTCGACTTGATTCCATTTCGCAAACGGATACAAGCAGGGTGTTTTATGCAAAAAACATCAATTTTTTGGCTTCCGAATACGAACTGACTCTTGGTGATAATATTCATCGGGTCAAAGTTGGAAACCTTGAATTTTCGACCAAAGAGAACTCGGTTCTGGTAAAAAAAATCCAGATATATCCTTTAACTGAGAAGAATCGCGCGCGGAAAAATAAGATTGAAGCGCAATGTGACAGCGTTAGATTCGATAAGTTTAATTTCAAAAAAGCGTTTCATCAAAAGCGATTTACTTTCCAGCGAATTAATATTTTTAATCCTGAAGTGAAATTAATTCAGAACGAAGCATCAACTGAAAATGAAGAAGCAAACAATTCCAGTTTCATTTACAAATTGATATCAAGATACATTAATGGAATATACGCGAACCAGGTTTCGGTTCAGAAGGGGAAACTTCAATTGGTTAATAAAACCGGAGTGATACAAACCGGAAATATCGAGTCAGAGATTAAACTACGCTTAAGTGGATTTGCTCTGGATGAAAAAAGCGTTGAAAGGACTGACCGACTATTTTATGCCGATCAGATTGATTTGGATTTCAATAGTTACCAGATGCATCTGGCTGATCAGTTGCATAAATTGACGATCGAAAACCTGACCATTTCAACACGCAAAAAGCTGGCAAAGCTTCAAAATCTGCACCTTTTCCCTGTTTCTAAAGAAAACATGGAGGCTTTACTCAAACAATATAGCCGATCGGAATTGTACGAATTTACCATTCCTGAATTATCACTTACCAACGCTGATTTTCACAATGCCTTTTTCAATAAAAAGCTATCAGTAGATACGTTGAGCATAAGTTCGCCTAAGATTTATTACGAAAATTTTGAGCTTCTCAAGCAAGAAAAGCCTAATGCCGATTTTGAAGATCTGTTCCGACTGATATCTAACTATCTCGACGACATACACATCAACATTGTTGATATTCCCGACGGGACTGTCCAATTGATTAATCACAGCAAAAAAGATAAAACAATTACTTTGGACAATTACTTCCGGCTGAAACTGGAAAATATGCAAATCAATGAGAGTCAGTTTAATCAAAAGAAACTGCTTTTTTCAGAATATGTTGAATTTTCGGTTCGCGACCACTTAATCCATCTTTCGGATAACGTACATGTATTAAAAGCCGGTGAAGTTGGCTTCTCAACCCGCCGCGGCGAGATTTTTGTGTTAAATGCCAAACTTTACCCTGAAACAAACAGCAAAGACTTCTCATCCATCCCCTGGAATATCCAACTGGCCATTCCCGAAATCAGAATTACCGGAATTGATATGGAGAAATTTTATTTCGACCATCAAATCGATGCGGATAATCTAATGATTACATCGCCGGAAATAAAACTGTACAAAAAACGAAAAATAACTGATTCCAAGAATCTTAAGGAAATTGAATTCCCTCTGCCTAAAGAAATTGAATCAATTGCCGTACGTAAATTTACGTTGAGCGATGGCTCTTTAAAAGTGTTCTCTGAGATTGGAACTAAGCCTTATCTTATGGTTCAGTCTGATATAAAAATGGGCGCGCAAAATATTCTCATCCAGAAAAACGCAAATGCTGGCAAACCTGAATTTAAAAACGGCCAATACACCGGAAATTTGATCCAGTTTAAATTTACGCCAAAGGATAAAAATCAGCAGTTCAGCATCGACGAGCTTACTTTTTCGACAGGCGATCGCCAAATTCTGGCTAAAAATCTGGTGGTTAAGCCTAAAGTGAAAAACAACAAGCAGGATCAATTTGAACTTCAAATCCCTGTTCTTTCCATGAATGGGTTCGATATGGATAAAGCGTATAAAAACGATCAATATTTCTTTGAATCGATTGTAATTGACAAACCTTCCTTTCAACTCTTTAATAATGCCAAAGATTCAATCCGGTTTAATCCTTTCAAGGTTAATTTATATCCTCATTTTGAGAGTTTTGCCGACGTGTTTTCATCCAAATCAATGAATGTTAACAATGCGAATATAACTGTCCTCAAAAACGGACAAAAGAAACTTCAGGAACAGGTCAGTCTGAATTTAACAAAAGTTCGAATTGACAATAAGCCGTCGCAAGGATTTATGCATTCGGCCGATTTCTCTTTTAAAATTCCAAATCTAAAAAAGCAGACCAAACTTTACCATTACACCATTGGCGAAACTTCCTATTCTTCTGCAGATAATCGGGTTACAGCAAAAGATATACGTATTATACCGAATTTCAGCAAAGAGAACCATCAAAAGCAAGTCGGTTTTCAGTCCGACTATTTCTCTGGAAAAGTTGATTCTGTAAGTATTTCACAACCGAATATCCGGCGATGGTTCGACCAGGAAGAACTGGCTGGCAAGTATTTATCAATTAACGGTCTAAATGTGGATATTTTTCGTGACAAGCAAATGCCTTTTGATGAATCACGGCGTCCGAAAATGTTACAGGAAATGGTCAAATCAATGAAAATTCCCGTTTCAGTCGATTCATTAATTCTGGCAAATGCAAAAGTCACTTATTCCGAAAAAACCGCATCAGGCGATCTGGAAGGAAAGATCGGATTCTCAAAAATCCACGTACGAATGATGCCATTTACCAATATTAAGGCTGCAAATGGCGTGATTCCCGACTTTAAGCTGGATGGAACAGCTACCATTCAGGATTCGAGTGAGCTAAAAGTCAGCATGAATTACCTGATGAATAGTCCTGAAAATTTATTCAAAGTAAAAGGAAGCCTCAGTCAGTTTAATATGCGAATTATAAATCCGGTTTTGGAACCGTTGGCTTTGGTATCTATACGATCCGGAAAAGTGAATCGCTTTGATTTTGACTTTTCAGCGAACCAGACAAGTTCGAATGGCCAGTTGTTTTTCGGGTACGACGACCTTAAAATTTCAGTTCTTGAAATGAAAGATGGAAATACAAAAGAATCAAAATTTGCCAGCTTCTTAGCAAACAGTCTTTTACTTCGATCTAAAAATCCGCGTGGGAAAGAACTTCTTCCCGATGAAATAGCTTTTACAAGAGATCAAAAACGTTCAATTCTAAATTATTGGTGGAAATCAATATTCAGTGGAATTCGCAACACTCTCGGGATCAAAGAAAACAAGCAGAACGAAGTTCAACAACCTAACCAGTAAAAGCTATTTGCTTTTCAAATTTAAAACGTACGAAACTTTGATTGACTGATACTTCCAATCGCGGATACCATAAAGATATTGCAGCCTGATGGCATTCTTTTTCAGTTTACGATTCAGTTCAAAGGTGTAAACCATCGGTTGATCGCGCTCATGTTTATAACCTGAATATCCTGAAATTGAATTAGACCATGTCCAGACTGAATATTTTAGGTCGGCTCCTACCCCATACATGAAGGCATCGTTTTGTAAGTTAAGTTCGTCGTTGGTTTGCCAGGAGTAAAATCCAATGGAAGCAAATGGCATAAACGACATCTTTTCATTTCTGCAGGCATAATTCTTCGAGAAGCTGAAATCAAAAAAATAGCCAGGACTATCTGAATGTCTGGCTGCATCCAAATGGCCTCCGGAAGCAGTTCTTCCAACCATACGCGCCATTGTATCCGGGAACTTTCTGCCTTTTACCAATTGAATAAGCGTTGAAAAGTATAAATCACCAATAGCAATTCCTTTGCCGTCAAAGTCACGGGCAATCCGTTCGTCGCGCACAGAGTCGGACATGGCATAATGCTCGGCGATAACTCCATACAACTCGATAGCAATTTTACCATCAGCAAACGAACGGTAATACTTGCCAGATATATCCTGAGTTGGGTCACCTTTTTCAAAGTAGAGATTCATACCAAATTCAAGGTTCGAACCCTCAGGAACAACACCTTTCTTCATTTCAGGTACCGGAAGCGCATTGGGACCCAAATAACCTGGGGTAATGTGCAGCATATTGCGCCAGCCGGGCATGCCAAGCTCCCAGCCATGTATAATATTCCACCACATAAAGTCATCACCCGCGAAAGAAAAAAATGGGATGATACAAAAGAGAATCAGAATTATTCGTTTCACTCGAAAATATTTATTTCAACAATTTGTTTGCTTATTTCGTCCGCCAAATATACAAAAGGACTACAATACCACTGATTATTTAAAATAAAAAACCTCGCCAATTGACGAGGTTTAGATTTTACAAATTCAATTTCTTTCGGATATTCTTTGGAATGGCATCTTTGTGTACCATAATCGACATTGTTTTGTACTCAACATAGGGTTTTGATGCGAAGAAAAAACCATGGTAATCGTTGTAGTCGCCCCACGAATTTTTTACTTTATAATAAAGGTTACCATTCTGATCTTTAGCAGTTCCAACAATCACCATTCCATGATCATCTGTAGTCTGGTAATTATCAAAGTCAATTTGACGCATTTCCTGAGTAATTACTTTTTCCTTACCTGGCTTGGTTAATTTGTATAAATCTTCACTCTTTTCTTTCTCACTCATCTTTTCCCATTTGGTGATTTCAGCATCAGTCATGTTTGCTTTATCAACTTCGGGAATAACGGCCACACCTTTTTGCGAAGTTGAAAATCCCTTTTCGCTGACGTCAGCAGCCCATGCAACCGGGAAACCGCTATTGATGGCGTTATCAATTATTTCGTCGAATTCGTTTAATGGCACATTGTAAACTTCATCCCATGACCAGTTGTCAGGTATCTCAATGATAAATTTAGTATAAAAAGGGTGATGGGTATACGATGTAATTTCAACATAATCGTCCAAGTTCAAGCCAACAAATTCCTGAGCAAAACTTTGTGGAGTATATTCTTTTCCCTGATATTGAAATTTTTCAGGAAGTTTTCCAAGATAGGTTTCAAGAGTTCCTTCTAATGCATCGTGCCATGCTGTAGTTAATTTTTTGTTTGGATTTTCAACAACAGCCTTGACATTTTCGAGTAGCAAACGATCCAACTCACCGTGAACATGTTTCTCTTCGCCGTAGTTCAGGCCTGTATAAACCTCTTCCGGAACAATTCCATATTTCTTAATAGCGTTTGTAACATCATGAAATGCGCCGCCAGCACCAAAATTTAAACTGCCATGTAACCTGACATATTTCGTAGCTTTATCAGCATACTCATGGTTTACAACAAACATTTCAGATAAATCAACGGTCGGTTTTCCCAACCGCAACATTTCGGCTTCCAAAAATCCAAGGCCTGAAAACGACCAGCAGGTTCCTGAGCGATATTGATCTTTAACCGGAGTACACGGAATTTCTTTAATTGCAGTAAACTGATAACCTTTTTCTTTTTCCTCTTCTTTCTTCTCCTGAGCTGAAACAGTGAACGCTGCCAGCACCAACCCAACAAGTAAAAGATTTCTTAATTTATACATACGAATTAATTAACATTAAACACCCTTTAAAACTGGCCTCGAAGATACAAATTATAAAAAGGAATAGCCTCTTTAGATTCAAATATTCAAGCAGATACAAGATAAACCGCGAACTATAAATGAGAAAATACAAAATCGCTTTCGCTCTGAACCATAATATCTTCCAATAGTAGAAAGGACAATTAGTTAAGGTTGAATTAACAAAAACATGTTATATAACAAGTTTTAAATGACCATAAAATATTCGTGTTGGAAGAAAAAATCAAATGGAGTCAATGATTTTCGATGGAATTCGCAAACTTTTCTACCTTTATCAAATGGAATAAAAAAGATGAAAATGGCAAGCAAGATCAAAACACTACTATTTCTATTAATTGGGCTGAATAGTCTACATGCAAAATCGCAAGTCAATTTGAATGATTGTATTTTTCAACCGGCAGACCAGCGAATCGCCGAGGAAAAACTAAAAACGTTTTCATCAGAAGCCGATTTACCCATTGCTGATCTTTTGGTCAAAATTGGCGAATCATTTCAAGGAACTCCATATATTGCGGCAACACTCGAAAATGGATTGCAGGAAAAACTCGTCGTTAACCTTCGGGAACTCGATTGTACAACCTTTGTAGAAAGCACTTTGGCTTTAGCCCGAACCATTAAATTGAAAAAAAATAATTTTGAATCGTTTCTAAAAGAGCTTCAGAATTTAAGATATCGTGATGGTATTCGAAATCAATATCCATCGCGGCTTCATTATTTTTGCGAATGGATTGAGAATAACGATAAAAAAGGCATCATTAGCGGGAAAGCCAATAAAAATGGCGTAAAATCTGACAAAGCCATTAATTATATGAGCACTCACCCGTCAGATTATCCGGTATTGAAGGATCATCCGGAGTTGATCCCAACAATTGCTCAGCAGGAAAAAGAGATTTCAGCAAAAGGATTTATGTATTTTCCAAAGAGCAACATTGCTAATCTTTATCGCAATTTACAGCATGGCGACATCATTGCACTAACCAGTTCAATTGATGGTGTTGATGTAAACCATGTCGGAATAATCGTAAAGAAAGGCAATGAATTTTATTTGCTTCATGCGCCGCTAAGCGGGAAAAAAGTATTGGTTTCAGATGGTCCGATCACCGACTTTCTCAAGCTTCAGTCAAAAAACAGCGGAATCATGATTGCCCGACCAGTATTTTAATTTCAGCGCCTATACCATGCTGCGAAGTCGTTTTTGTTAAATTTGCAGCGTTCAATCTCAACCCCTATGAATTCTTTTGGTGATCGACTTGTTGTTGTCTTGTGCAAAATAACTGCACGCCTTCCATTTTGGATAATCTTTGGCCTAGCCGATATTTTCTATGTATTTCTTTATTATATCATTGGCTATCGGCGGAAAGTCGTTCATGAAAATCTGGTTCGGTCATTCCCGGAAAAAACGCCCGAAGAAATCAAAAAAATTACGAAGAAATTCTATCATCACTTAACTGACATGGGTTTGGAAACCATTAAGTTTAGTAGAATGACTGAGAAACAAATTGATGATCGGTTAAAAGTTCACAATTTGGATATTTATGAAGAGTATTACCAGCAAGGGAAAAGCATGATTGTTCTGGGACAGCATCATAACAATTGGGAATGGAGCGGATCAATGCAACGGTTCATCAAAGCACAATTCCTGGTTGTTTATAATCCGGTAAGAACCAACAAAAGATTCGAAAATTTTCTGCTTCAAACCCGTGAACGTTTCGGTGCTCAATCAATACCAGTCAATCATTCAGTAAGGACAGCTCTTGCTTTTAATGAAAATGAAAGGCATAGCGCGTTGATGTTGGCATCTGACCAAACTCCCCCGGCCAACTCACAATTTTGGACGACCTTTCTCAATCAGGAAACCGCTTTTTTTGCCGGTCCAATGAAAATTGCAAAAAAGACCAATCTCCCGATAATTTTTCACCACACGCGTAAAGTTGGACGAGGACGATACGAAGTTTTTCATTATAAACTGATTGAAAATCCTGCTAAATTTACTTCAGAGGAGATTATGATGGCCTATGTAAATAAACTTGAAGAGATTATCAAAACCGAGCCGGAATACTGGTTGTGGTCGCACCGAAGATGGAAACATAAACGGCCTGCAAATATTGAATTACATGAAAGGTCGATGAATCATCCGGATAAAAACAATAATTCGAAGGGAATAAAAATAAATCTATAAATATTTGATATAAAGAAGTATAGTATGAATTCGTTCATTGATCATTTGATCGTGGGTCTGTGTAAATTAATTGCATGGCTTCCGTTTTGGGTACTCAATGGTTTATCCGACATATTTTATATTTTACTCTACTATGTTGTAAGGTACCGTCGAAAAATTGTATTCACAAACCTAAAAAAATCGTTCCCGGAAAAGAGTCCGGAAGAAATCAAAGAAATTGCCAGAAAATTTTATCATCACCTGAGCGATCTGGGCATTGAAACCCTTAAATTCAGCCACATGACCGAAAAGGAAATCAATGATCGCATAAAACTAAATAATCCGGAAATTTTCGAGGAATATTATCAACAGGGTAAAAGTGCGATTATGCTTGGAATGCACCACAACAACTGGGAATGGGCACTTTATTTTCAACGCCAAATCAAAGCACAACTTCTGGTAGTTTACGATCCGATAAGGAACAATAAGGTTTTGGAACAATTTCTTCTTAACTCACGTGAGCGGTTTGGTGCTAAATCAGTTGTGGTTAATCATTCGGTCCGCACTGCGCTTGCCCTTAACCAGGCAGAACGTCCAGCGGTGCTGTTACTTCTGGCCGACCAAACCTCACCCGCGAACTCACAATTATGGACAACCTTCTTAAATCAGGAGACCGCATTATTTGCTGGTCCCATGAAAATTGCAGTCAAGACTAATCAACCAGTTCTTTTCTTCCACATTCGTAAAGTAGGTCGATCAAGATATGAAGCTTTTATTTATAAATTGATTGAGAATCCTTCGGAAGTGGAACCTATCGAAATCATGATGGCATATGTACAGAAAATGGAGGAAATAATTCGATCTGAACCCGAATATTGGCTTTGGTCGCACCGACGTTGGAAACACAAACGTCCTGCAAACATTGAAATATACGAGCGAAAGACCGAAAATATCAAACAATAGATCCAAGAATCAATGAAAAAAGTGCTGCCCAAGATTGGAATTTCATTTTTGAAACTACTCGGATATACTCCGTTTTGGCTTCTCTATTTCTGGGCTGACCTCATTTATCTGGTCTGTTATTATCTCGTAGGCTACCGAAAAAAAACGGTTATACAAAACCTTAAAAACTCCTTTCCTGAAAAGACTGACCGGGAAATTAAAGAAATAACGATTAAATTTTATCATCATTTTGCTGATTTGGTCGTCGAAACAATTAAAGCATTTCAGATGAACGAGAAAGCAATCGAAAAACGCTTTCATTATAAAAATCCTGAAGTTTTGAATGAATTGTATGCTCAAGGGAAAAGTGTCGCTTTACTTTCGGGTCATTATGGTAACTGGGAATGGACCGTATCTTTACCTAAAGCTATCAAATATCAAGTGAATGTAATTTACCGCCCGATTCAGGACGAAACATTTGACAGATACATGAAACAAGTGCGGTCGAGATTTGGAATGTTTTTGATGATGGCCCGCGTTTCAGGACGAAACATGCTCACGCTCGAAAAAACAGGACAATTATCTGCTACCTATTACCTGACAGATCAAACAGCATTGAAAGATACCGATTACTGGATGATGTTTCTAAATCAGGAAACAGCGGTTTTCCCGGGAGCTGAGATCATGTCGACTAAATTCAGGCAAGCGGTTGTTTTCATGGACATTCAAAAAGTTAGGAGAGGCTATTATGAAGTTGAATTTACAAAGCTTTTTGACGATGCTTCAATGACTAATAAATATGAAGTAACCAAAGCACACACCAAATTTCTCGAAGATATCATACGCCAACGACCTGAATTATGGTTGTGGTCGCACAAGCGCTGGAAACATACAAGGCCTGAGCATATTGCGTTGAAATAATAAACCCTTACATCGGATCCACATCCGCATAAATAATCAATTGGCTGTTATTGGGTTGCGATTTGGTGTGGCTAATAATCTCCATGATTTTAGTTTTCGCTTCCTGAATTTTGCCATCGCGAGGTAGTTTAATCAGTATTTCCTTCTGAAACCACATTTGAATTCGCGCCACAACCGGATATTCAGGCCCCAATACGTTTTTATTAAATATGTTGCGAAAAGCTGTTGCGAGATTCATGGCGGCCAAATCGAGCCGTTCCTTGTTCTGATGTTTCACCACAATTTTAATGAGCCTATAATACGGCGGATACCTGAACATTTTTCGTTCGGCCATTTGCCTGCTGAAAAGCTTATAATAATCGTTTGCAATCACATCCTGAATGACCGGATGATTGGGCTGGGTAGTCTGAACAATCACCTTTCCCCGGTTATTTTTACGTCCGGCCCGGCCACTCACCTGCATGATCAACTGATAACTTCTTTCGTATGATCTGAAATCGGGATAATTCAGCAGGTTGTCGGCATTCAAGACTCCAACCACCCGAACATGATCAAAATCTAATCCTTTGGTTACCATTTGCGTTCCAACCAGAATATCAACTTTACCGGTTTCGAACTGCCAAATCAGTTGTTCATAAGCATTTTTTGCCCGTGTTGTATCCAGATCCATCCGGGCAACCCGTGCTTCAGGAAACAAAAGTTTGATTTCGTCTTCAATTTTTTCGGTACCGAAACCGCGTGTTTTAATCTCGTCCGAACCACATTCTTCGCACTTAATAACCAACGATCTCGTGTGGCCGCAATAATGACAAATCAGGCTCGAACGATTTTTATGGTAGGTCATACTTACGTCGCAATACTTGCACTTCGGGATCCAACCACATTTACCACACTGAACGAACGGAGCAAACCCTCTCCTATTCTGAAAAAGAATGACCTGTTCTTTATTCTGCAATGCCAAAGCAATCTCGTCGTAAAGTTCAGGAGTAAAAACCGAGCGCATTTGCTTGCGTTTGTAAGCTTCCTGTGTATTTGCCGGAAAAAGCTCCGGCATTTCAATTCCCTGGAAACGTTCGGTTAAATTAACCAATCCGTATTTGTTGCTTCGTGCATTGAAATACGTTTCATACGATGGAGTTGCCGAACCAAGCAGCACTTTTGCACCATGTACATTTCCCATCAGAATAGCCATATCGCGGGCATTGTAGCGAGGTGCCGGATCGAATTGCTTGTATGAATTTTCGTGTTCTTCGTCAACAATGATCAACCCCAGATTTTTGAACGGGAGGAAAATCGCGGACCTGGCTCCCAAAATAACCTGATATTGCTGACCGGTTTTTCCTGATTTTTCGTTCAGCACATTGAACCAGATTTCAACCCTTTCGGCATCGTTAAATTTCGAATGGTAGATTCCGGCCTGATCGCCAAAGGCCGTTTTCAAACGGGTAATGATCTGCGTCGTAAGTCCGATTTCAGGAACAAGGTACAGAACCTGTTTGCCCTGCTTGATCTGTTCTTCAATCAGCCGGATATAAATTTCGGTTTTACCGCTCGAAGTCACCCCATTGAGCAAGACTGTTTGCTGGGTTTCAAATTGAGCTAATATTTCATCATGCGCAATTTGCTGCGGCTCCGAAAGTTCTTTAATCAACAAATCGGCATCATGAGTCCGGTCGATGCGCCCAATTTCTTTCTGGAATACCTCCAAAACTTGTTTTTCATCCAATCCTTTCAAGGCAGCATCTGATGCATCGGCTATTTGAAGCAAATCTTTTTTGGCGATTTCTGTCAATTTTAAATTACCAAACAGTGTTTCGTCCAGAAAAACCTTCAGTAGTTGTTCCTGCTTCTTTGCCTTTCTGGAAAGCAAATCAAGCATCGCATTCAGCTTTTCTTCTGAATCATATTCAGGATTTAACCTGACCATTGAAACAAGTTTCGGCTTGTAGCTTTCGCGCATCTGCTCTTCAACAATCACAGCATTTTTTTCGAGCAGTAATTTCAATATGGCAAATGAAGATTGTTGCCCCAGAAATTGGTTCAAATCCTGAATACTTGCAGTCTTCCTGCTCTCCAGCAAGAGAACAACAGCAGTTTCCTTATCAGTTAAATCTTCTGTAATAATTGCATCGGGATTCAGGCTAATTTTGGTCTGACTCTCCAACTTCAGGCCAGTTGGCAACGCCGCTTTATAAACTTCACCGAGGGTGCAGCAATAATAATTGGCAATCCATTCCCAAATCTTCAACTGATTTTCACCGATTATGGGTTCATCGTCCAGAATGGCATCAATATCTTTTATTTCGAACTCGCCTGACGGTACGTTTTGATGAAGCTTATAAACCAAAGCTGAAAAGAACTTGCGTTTGCCAAATTGCACAATGACGCGGGTTCCGATTTTTATGCGAAACTGAAAAGCCGAAGGCACCCGATAAGTGAAGTGATAATCAAGTGGTAATGGCAAAATAACATCGGCAAAAAGCTGTTCAACAATCATAGGTGCAAAATACCGAAAAAAGATTTTGGATTCGAAGATTTGTGTGAAAGTTTGTTCCGGAAAATTTAACTGGAAAACCGAATACGATAGCTAACTTTAGAATCTCCGGGAAGGGAACTTTCTGTGCATTTTTTGAATTTGAAATAATAATTCTAACTTAGTCAAAGTTCATGATCGGTCTTATTCATCGAACCAAAACAAGCCGTCAATTCAATCTTAATTTCCAAATTTATGAGCCGGGGTCGATTTAACCTGAAACTGAAGCTGAATGTTTATATTCTCAGTACTGCAACTATAATTTACTGTATAACAATTGGGTATATCAGTTATCGTTTAAAAGAAATTACGTATCGCAACTCAGTTGAGATTGTAAAAAGTTCGACTCGGGAATATGCAAACAAGATTTCAGAAGAATTAAGTGTAATGATGGAATCGGCAAGAACGTTGAAAAATGCTTTCGAAAACTACAAAAAACTGAACTTACAAAATCGTGATGTTTTTTTTGATCATTTATTATCCAGTAATATTGAAAAACATCCTGAATATTTATCAGTTGGAGTTTATTGGGAATTAAAAGCGCTTAACAAGGAATATAAAAAGAAAAATGGTCGATTCTATAATGGCTTTTTCCGCGAAGGAGGTCAAATCATTAATCAAAAAGCCATAGAGGATACCACCAATCAGGAACTATCCGGCACATATTATCAGGTTCGCAAATTGAATAAAGAGACAATTGTTAATCCATATTACGATCAGGCGACCAAAGAAATGAAGGGAATTTTGATGACAAGTTTGCTTACTCCAATTCAGAATGATGCCGGGCAGTTTGAAGGTATGATTGGAATTGACATCTCTCTTTCGCACATGAATCAGCTTATTGCCAGTGTAAAGCCTTACGAAGAAGCTATATCCTATATGATCTCTGAAAACGAGATTATTGTTGCACATACCAACACGACGCTTACCGGGAAGAATTTTATTAGCTCACTTGCTAAAGACTCATTGATATTTAAAAAAGAGACTTTAGGTAATAAATTGAGCTCCAATAAATCATTCACTTACAAAAACTCAATTTCAGGAAAGGAGTATTTTGTTTCATTTGAACCTATCCTGATTGGTAATAAGGATACCAATTGGATCATTGGCATTGAAGTACCAACAAAAGTTATTTTGAGTGAAGCTCGTGAAGTTTTAGTTAAGACTATTATTGCCGGCATACTTGGGCTATTTTTCTTATATATCATTATCTATTTTATTGCCTTAAAAATTAGTACCCCAATTGTAAAGGGTGTTGAGTTTGCAAAATCTATTTCTGCTGGCGACCTCAATACACAGCTATCTATAGGACAAAACGATGAAATTGGTGATCTGGCAGAATCATTATCGATTATGGCCACGAAACTCACTAAAATCATAACTGAAATTATTCAAAGCTCAGACACGATTGCTGAAAGCAGTGTGGAGTTGCTGAATTCGTCAGTAAAGCTTGCTGATGGTGCAAACAATCAGGCATCTTCGGCTGAAGAAATTTCGACATCAATGGAACTTGTATTGAGCCGGATTCAACAAAACACCCAAAATGCACAGGAAACCGAAAAAATTGCCTTGCAGGCTGCAAAAGGAATTCAGGTGGGAAATGAATCAACAAGAGCATTAATCCAATCGATGAACAATATTGTGGAAAAGATTTCGATTGTTGGCGAAATTGCAAAACAAACAAACCTATTGGCAATCAATGCTTCAATCGAAGCTTCGCGCTATGGTATGCAGGGAAAAGGATTTGCAGTAGTTGCCGCCGAAATCAAAAAACTAGCTGAAAAATCTCAGCTTGCAGCAAAAGAAATCGACGAGTTATCCAATCAGGGTTTATTTCATGCCCAGGAAACTGGAAATATTCTGTTTGAAATCATTCCGGATATTGAGCAAACAGCAATTCTGGTTAAACAAATCGCAGATTCCAGCCTTGAACAAAAAATAAGCTCCGAAGAAATAAATGCTGGAATTCAGCAATTGAATAAGGTTACTCAGCAAAATGCGGGGTCTTCATTTGAACTTTCAATCAACTCAAAAAACATTTCCAAACAGGCTGAAAATCTAAAAAAACTAATTGCCTACTTCAAAATAAAGGGAATAAATTAAAAGTGCCTAAAGTACTTAGAGTTCGAAGTGCCTAAAGTTGTTGGTTATCGGAATTAACTTTAGACATTTTAGGCACTCCGAACTTTAGGCACTTATGTATTCAAAAGTTTCTGAATATCCATCAAATTGGTATCAATACTGTGATTTAGTTTTACAGCTTTATTGAACGGCACATGAACGATTTTCTCGTTATCAAGTCCAATCATTATACTTTTTTGGTCATCAAGTAAGGCATCGATAGCGGCAACACCCATTTTGGTAGCATTTACCCTATCCTTTGCGGTTGGACTTCCTCCACGTTGGATATGCCCTAAAATAGAGACGCGTACATCCAGATCCGGATGTTCTTTACGAACCCGTTCAGCTATTTGAATTGCACCGCCAGCTTCATCACCTTCTGCTACCATAATAATACCGCTGGTCTCTTTACTTTTATAGCCTTTCTCCAGAAATTTATTTAACTGATCGTGGTCGCCTTTTGCTTCCGGAATTAAGATCACTTCAGCGCCACAAGCGATTCCACTGTTCAATGCCAGCAAACCAGCCTCACGACCCATTACTTCGACAAAGAAAATCCGGCCATGCGAGCGAGCTGTATCTTTAATTTTATCAACAGCCTGAACTACAGTATTTAAAGCGGTATCGTAACCGATGGTATAATCAGTACCATAAATATCATTGTCGATTGTACCAGGTATCCCAATAAATGGGAAATCGTATTCCTGCGACATAACCAGTGCTCCGGTAAACGAACCATCTCCACCAATCACAACTACTGCATCAATTTCAGCTTTTTTCAATTGCTGATAAGCTTTTTCACGCCCCTCTGGTGTTCTGAATTCTGCACTTCGTGCTGTTTTCAGCATGGT
Organism: Prolixibacteraceae bacterium; assembly: GCA_028683385.1. Lineage (GTDB taxonomy): Bacteria > Bacteroidota > Bacteroidia > Bacteroidales > Prolixibacteraceae > Aquipluma. Next base: position 167,827 of record JAQUIJ010000007.1, read on the forward strand.
TCCTCCTAATTGCAGGATTCCACTAACATCGTTTGATTTAAGCGATATAAAATCACCTTCAATCATTCCCTGGTATCCGCGGCGGATACCCACTACTTTTAATTTATTGGCTAAAGCTGCACGTGTAACTGCACGAACTGCGGCATTCATGCCAGGAGCATCACCACCTGAGGTAAAAACGCCGATTTTCTGTAGTTTCTTTCTTTTTTGACTTGGTTCTATGCTATTATCTCTAACTGTCATAATCATATCATTTAGCTGATGAAAAAATCAGATTAAAGGTAATTGAAGTATTTGGAATAAAAGCTGAAGTAAGTTAAATAGGAACTAACGTTAATGAAGACTTAAAACTGTTTGAGCTTCTCTGCCACCTTTTCCATCAACCATTGAGGCGTTGAAGTGGCTCCGCAAACGCCTACTGTATTTACTCCAACAAACCAACTGGCATTTAAATCATCAGCAGACGAAACAAAATAACTGTGCTCATTTTGCTTTTTACAGACATCAAAAAGCACGTGAGCATTCGAACTATGACGTCCGCCAACAAATACAATCAACTCGAATCTGGAAGCAAAATCCTGCAAATGAGGAACGCGGTTGGATACCTGACGACAAATCGTATCGTGAAATTCTACCCTATTTGTTTGTGCGTGATTCTTAATGTTTTCGGTTAGTTTCTTGAAATCATCAACCGATTTGGTTGTCTGTGAAAAAACAACCAATGGACGTGATAAATCGATATCGTGATAGTCTTCAGGATTTTCAATGAGAATAGCCTTTTCGTCGGTTTGCCCAACTAAGCCAGTAACTTCAGCATGTCCCTTATGACCAAAAATAACTACCTGTCCGTCTGATTCGTTCATGGCTTCACTGGCTTTTTTAACCCGTTGCTGAAGTTTCAAAACGACGGGGCAAGTGGCTTCGATAAGCGTAATGTTGTTTAACTGGGCATGTTCGTAGGTTGATGGTGGCTCGCCGTGGGCTCGGATTAATACCTTGCAATCTTTGAGTTGAAAGAATTCGTCGTGATTGATCGTTTTTAAACCCATCTGCTGAAGTCGTTTTACCTCCAGTTCATTGTGTACGATATGACCAAGAGAATACAGCATGTCTTCGCTTTTCAGCGATTCTTCTGCTTTCCCGATGGCATTCAGCACACCAAAACAAAATCCGGATTTTTTATCAATTTCAACGATCACGATCTTAGTATTTTAGAATTTATGTCCGTTGGACTTCGGCGTGAGCTCAGTCGAACACTAAAGCCAAACGACAAAGAATACTCGCATTTTACGATAACTTTAAACTTTAAACTTTAAACTTTTTTCGACCTGTGCGATTACCCAAGCCAGTTGTTCCTCCCGGGTCATGTAACTATTGTCCAATACCAGTGCATCGTCAGCTTTTCGCAGTGGACTGGCTTCGCGGGTCGAGTCGATGTGGTCGCGCTCCTGAACATTTTGCAGAATTTCTTCATAAGAAACCGTTTCTCCTTTGGCTGTCAGCTCATCAAAACGTCGCTGTGCGCGTATTTCAGCCGATGCGGTAACAAAAAGTTTCAATTCAGCTTCCGGAAAAACCACAGTACCAATGTCGCGGCCATCCATTACAATTCCTTTATCCTTGCCCATTTCTTGTTGTAACCGAACCATTGCAGAACGTACTTCGGCAATGGCTGCCACCGGACTTACATTTTGAGATACGGGCAATTGCCTTATTTCATCCTCTACATTTTCGCCATTCAGGTATGTGTCACTCTTTTGTTTTTCAGGATTGTAGCGAAATTCGATTTGGATTGTGGGTAGCAAATTAATTAGTTCCTGCACTTTAACAGAACCTTCAGAAATTAATTGTTTCCGGAGGGCAAACAATGTAACTGCGCGATACATGGCTCCGCTGTCAATAAAGATGTATCCGAACCTGGAAGCTACCGCTTTGGCAATTGTACTTTTTCCACAAGAGGAATGTCCGTCAATAGCAACAACGATTTTATGATTGGTCATTTATTTCAAAATTTGTGGCAAATATAAGGTATTTCGAAGTATGATCAGAAACCAATGAATACAATGGTAACACGGTATTTTTAATAAAAATAAAATAAGGCTCATTCGAACCTGAAAACATGACCGTTATCCCATCATTTTTTCTTTTTTGTTGTTATTCTTGTAATTTCCTGAAATGTATATTAACCAATACCCTCATACAACTTTTAATCATTCAGAAACGATGCAAAAAAACAAATTTAAATTAATGATTCTGGCTGTTTTCAGCCTTACACTTTCGATTGGAGCCAGCGCACAAGACGACGCCCGATTGATGCGCTATCCCGATATCAATAAAAACCTGATTGCTTTTGTGTATGCCGGCGATATTTGGACGGTTGATGCCGACGGTGGCAATGCACGCCGATTGACATCACATGAAGGACAGGAAATTTTCCCAAAGATTTCTCCTGATGGGAAATGGATCGCATTTTCGGGTGAATACTCCGGAAGTCGCCAAATTTATGTAATGCCTTCAAATGGAGGAACTCCACGTCAGCTTACATTTTACAATTCGGTGGGTGTAATGCCACCACGCGGTGGTTTTGACGATATACCTCTGGACTGGACTTCTGACAGTAAAAACATTCTGATTCGGGCCAACCGGACCGAGTTTGGAGAACGCAACGGGAAATATTTCTGGGTAAGTCTGGACGGTGGTTTAGAAAAGCCATTGCCAATTGTAAATGGTGGATTTGCCGCTTTGTCACCCGACAATAAAAAGCTATGTTTCACCCCGATCGACCGGGAATTCCGCACCTGGAAGCGCTACAAAGGTGGTCGGGCATCCGATTTATGGATTTACGATCTGGACAAAAATACGTCAGAACAAATTACCGATTTTAAAGGAACCGACCAGATTCCTACCTGGTTTGGCGATAACATCTATTTTGCTTCCGATCGCGACCTGAAACTGAATATTTACCAATACAACACCACAACCAAGGCGCTGAAACAAATGACTTCGCATGCCGATTTCGATTGCATGTGGCCTTCAGGAGATAACGGACAGATGGTTTATGAAAACGGAGGATTCCTATACAAACTGAACCTGCAAACCGGGAAAGAGGAAAAAGTAACTGTCAACATTCATTTCGACAATCCGAATATCCTACCCTATTACAAGAATGTAAAGGATTTTGTACAGGCATACGAAATATCGCCTACCGGAAAACGCGCACTAATTTCGGCACGTGGCGACATCTTTTCGATTCCGGCTGAAAATGGCCCGACCTATAACCTGACCAACACGCAAGGAGTTCGTGAGATTTATCCACGCTGGTCTCCCGATGGGAAATACATTTCATACTATTCGGATGCAACAGGTGAATACGAAATTTACCTACTCGAAAATAAAAAAGGTGCAACTCCCCGTCAATTGACGAGTGGTTCGTCGGCCTGGAAATACGATTCGGAATGGTCGCCAAACAGCAAATACCTGCTATATTTCGACCGTACCCTTCAGTTGAAGCTGGTTGATGTTGAAACCGGGAAAACCACAGTGGTTACGCATGCAGATCGCGACGAAATTCATTCGTACTCATTTTCTTTCGATTCGAAATGGATCACTTACGACAAAGAAGGTGAAAACGGATTGGGCGCTGTGTGGGTTTATAACCTCGACAAAGCCGAGAACAAACAATTGACAGACGATCGCTTTAACGATGGCGCTCCTACATTCTCAACCGATGGCAAATACATTTTTTTTATTTCCGACCGCGATTTCAACCTCGATTTCAGCAGTTTTGAGTTTAACTACTTGTACAACAAATCAGCAAAAATCTATGCAGTAGCCTTGTGCGCCGATTGTCCAAAGCTATTCAAGGATAAAAATGATGTGGAGCCGGTGAAAGAAGCTGAAACACCAGCAGTGGAGCCGAAAAAAGCGAAAAAAGAAAAAAAGGAAGAAATACCGGCAGTTGCTTTGCCTAAAAGTGTTCAAATCGATTTCGAAGGAATCAATTCCAGAATTACAGCTTTCCCATTAAAATCGGGCGAATATCGCAATTTGGCAGCTGTGGATGGCGGAATCCTTTACATCAGCGAAGGTTCGTTGCATAAATATACCATCGATGATAAAAAGGATGAAGAAATGATGGATGGTATAAGCCAGGCGGTGGTTAGCGCCGATGGCAAAATGATGATATATCGCTCCGGAAAAGACTTTGGGATTACCAAACTGACTACCGGACAAAAAGCGGGAGCAGGAAAACTGAACCTGAATGATATGGTAATGAAAATTGATCCGAAGAAAGAATGGGCACAGATTTATTCTGACGGATGGCGCATTTTCCGCGACTATTTCTATGTGAGTAACATGCACGGTGTCGATTGGAAGGGAATCAAAGAACGCTACAGCCCGCTGGTTAATTACGTGAGCCACCGCGCTGATCTGGATTACATTTTGGGCGAAATCATTTCGGAGACGAACACTGGCCACTCGTATGTAGATTGGGGCGATTTTGAAAAGGTCAAACGGGTAGATACCGGCTTATTGGGTGCCGAACTGGTTGCTGATCCTGCTTCAGGTAAATACCGGATTGCCAAAATATATGCTGGCGAAAACTGGAACGAAGCTCGCCGCTCGCCGCTTACTGAACAAGGTGTAAATGTAAAAGAAGGCGACTACCTGTTGGCAATTAACGGAACTGCGCTGAATCTGAGCATGAATCCGTACGAATTGCTTGAAAATACTGTAGGTAAAACTGTTGAAATCACGGTTAATTCGATACCAGATGCTGCCGGTGCCAGAACATCTACTATTAAACCAATAGACAGTGAGTTGGAATTACTCCAACTGAACTGGGTAAACGAGCGCCGTGCCATGGTTGACAAACTTTCGGGAGGTAAAATCGGGTACATCTACGTTCCGAATACCTCAACTGATGGGAACCGTGAATTGTTCCGAGGAATGTACGAATACAACGAAAAAGATGCGCTGATCATTGACGACCGATACAATGGCGGTGGTTTTATTCCAGATGTAATGACCGACCTGCTCAACCGTAAAACACTCAGCTATTGGCAGCGTAATGGTTTATCACCGATGAAAACCCCCGGAGTGGCTCACAATGGACCCAAAGTGATGCTTACCAACGGTTATTCGTCATCGGGTGGTGACGCTTTCCCATACTATTTCCGTAAAAAGGGATTGGGTACTTTGATTGGAACCCGCACCTGGGGCGGATTAGTTGGAATGTCGGGTAATGCCGGATTGGTTGATGGTGGTTACATTGCTGTTCCACGATTTGGCATTTACGATGAAAACGAACAGTGGATCATCGAAGGAACCGGCGTTTCTCCGGATATCGAGGTAGTTGACCGACCTGAACAATTGGCAAAAGGTGTTGATCCTTGCATTGAGAAAGCTGTTGAAGTATTGCTGAAAAAATTGCAGGAAAATCCAGTAAAAAAAGTGAGTACTCCTGCGCTACCAGATCGTTCGGGATGGAATGAGCAAATGAAATAAAGTCCCTGTAAATTCCTCAAAATGAGAAATGGGAAAACCCAGATAATGCGATGTGTTATCTGGGTTTTTTAGTAATTATTGAAGGGTTTAATAATTAGTTTCCGAAATATTGATGTAACAATTCAAATAATTCGTTCCGCTGGATTGGTTTCGACAGATAATCAGTACAACCAGCATTAATGGCTAATTCTCTGGCACCATTTTGTGCAAAAGCGGTTTGAGCGATTATAATCACATCTTTATTAAATTGCCTGATTAAAGTGGTTGCCTGATAACCATCCATTTCCCGCATTTTAATATCCATCAGGATTAAATCGAGATCAGGATTATTACGACATATTTCAACCGCATTAGTACCTGTTTTTGTGAGTAATATTTCTTTACAATATTTATCGAGCATAGCAGTCAAAAATATTTCAGACCCTTCATCGTCTTCAGCAATTAAAATTTTCAGTTTTCGAATCTTAACTGATTTCGTTTTTGACGAATCTGATTGAACATCAGAACTCTTGCTTTGCGAAGGTGTAATATATGGAAGGGTAAAATAAAAGATTGAGCCGCCCTCATCGATTTCAGATGAATTCCTGAACTTACTTTCCACCCAAATTTTTCCCCCAAGCATTTCTACATACGCTTTCGAGATGGACAAGCCTAATCCAGAACCTTCGTAATCACGTGTAAGCAATTCATCAGCCTGCCGGAATCGTTCAAAAACCAAATCCAGATGATCGGGACGGATTCCGATACCAGTATCTTTCACAAAGAACCGCAGATAACCATTATCCTTTTCGTATCCTAACTCAATACTCCCAGTCTTGGTGAACTTTATAGCATTTTTAACCAGATTAGTCAGAATAGCATAAATCTTTTCCCAATCAGAATTGATGATAGCTTCTTTTGCAGGCAAAGAATTACGAACTAAAAGTTGTAATCCCTTTCCCTCAACTTCAGGCTTAAAGAAAATGTATATATTTTCAACCAATTCATTAACTGATGTTTCTGAAATTTTGACATTCATTTGTCCAGACTCAATTTTCGAAATATTAATAATATCGTTGATGATATTAAGCATTCTGGCACCACTTTTTTCAATAATATTGACGTAATACTGCTGTTGTTCGCTGGTTAGATCAGCCTCTTTAAGTAATTCAGCAAATCCAAGAATGCCGTTCATGGGGGTTCGTATCTCGTGACTCATATTAGCCAGGAAAGCCGATTTCAACCGGTCACTTTCTTCTGCATGTTCCTTTGAATATTTTAAATCGATGTTGAGTCTTTTTAATTCTTCATTTTGCTTAATCAACTGTGTTTGCAAACGCTTATTCTCGGTTATATCACGCGAAATAACAATAATACGATGAATTCGTCCTGCACTGTTTTTAAGAGGTATCAGCTGAGTGTGAAAAGTCTTATCAATTTCACCAAACAATATATCTTCCTCATAGATAATCAATTCTTCGGCTTCAATGCAATGTTCATAGTTTCGTTTAAACTGATTGTATAAATCTGGAGGAATGCACTCATCAATATATCTGTTTTGAAAGTATTCAACAGGTCCGATCAATTTTTCCTCAGCAGCATTGAATGTTACAACTTTAAATCGCATGTCTTCAGTAACTTCATAAATGGCCATTATATCGAAAGTGTTATCAAATATTTGCCTGTATTTGACTTCGTTTTCTTCGGCTATTTGTTTGGCGGTAATGAGTTCCTGTTCTGCCTTCTTGCGATCAGTTATATCAAAACAATTTCCAATGTACCCAATAAAATCGCCCGAGCTGTTGTAATTTGGGGTACCCAAATCAAGAATCCATCGATATTCACCTGAAGAATGCATCAATCGATATTCCATTTCAAAGGATTCGCGCCGGTTAAATGCCTGAACATAGGTATCAAAACACTGATCTACATCATCGGGGTGAACTCCTTCAACCCAACCATTACCCAACTCCTGTGCAAGTGTACGACCAGTAAAGGTTAACCATGTTTCATTAAAATAATTACACAGTTTATCTGCACCTGATGTCCAGATCAAAGATAAGCCAGAGTTTGCCAGATTTCGGTATTGCACTTCATGTTCACGGAGATCAATTTCAGCCTTTTTACGCTCTGTTATATTCTCATGTATTAAAACAAAACGTTCCGACTTGCCTCTGCTATCGTTTAAAGGGAATATCATTGCTCGTATCCAAAGTGGAATATCTGGAGCTTCCGATACTTCATCATGTGGATTGAAATAAATATCAGGCAAATAAACTATTTCACCATTTTTTGCAAGTTTAATTAATTGTTTAAGTTCTTCGCTTTTGTTTTGCAGATCATCAAAAATAGAAAAATCAGGAGGAGGAATAGCTCCAAAAAGCTTACTGTATGCAGGATTTCCATGAAGTGTATAACCGTCTTTATCTACAATTTGAATTGACAATGGGTTCTTTTCAATAATGTCATTTAGCAAAGCTTCAGCACGCTTGCGTTCAGTAATATTCTCATGCATCAAAACGATTCTTTCCGGGCTCCCATTGTGATCATTTAAGGTAAATCCAACAGCTTTGACCCAAACTGGAGAATCCGGAAATGATGGATCAACATCATGAACATTGTAGTATGAATCAGGGAAAAAGACAACTTCACCTCTTTTAATTTGTTCAAACAACTCGCCAAACCCCTGATTTAATAACTGGGGGTCTTTTAAAACCGAATAACCAGATGGTGGCTGAACCCCAAAAAGTTTAGTATGAGCCAAATTTGCTTGAAGAACAAATCCTTCCATATCCAGGATCTGAATTGACATCGGATTTTTCTCGATAATATCCATGAATATAGCTTCCGACAGTTTTTCATCTGTAACATCAATGGCAGTGATTAAGCAATGGTTCTGGTTTTTAGGAACAATGCCGGTTAAATTTACAATTACTGAAGTATTGTCGGCATTGATTAGGGTAATTTCGCAGGTTTCTTTGGTGTTGCTACCTAATACTTTTTCAAAAAAAAGGTTAAATATTGTGTTTGATTTTGGGGAGACAAAAGTTGGAAATGGCTTATTTTTTAAGCGCGAACGCTCCATTCCAAGCATTTGTGCCGCGCTGAGGTTTAATTCTAAGATTTTACCGGAATCAGAAAGGGTGAAATAACCTAATGGCGCGAAATCGTAGAGCTCTGTATATTTTTCAGTAGCTGCATCTGCCTGTTTTTTAGTCCTAATGAGTTCTTCATTCTTTAACTTCAACTCTAGCTGCTGAACTTCAAGCTCACGAAGAAGCTTGTAAATTTCTGGTTCCGAAAGCTGTGCGATCGACCTTTCTACGTTTTTGCTTAATAACTCTTCAGCTTCTTTGCGAAGATTTTTAGACTTTGGAATACTGCTTTTTCGCATAACATCAGAATTATTTAGTTACTCCTTTAGTTGCACAAAAACTATTGATGAACTCTGACCACTGACAGACGCAAGTATTTAGCTGTAAGGTTCGATCTTTACTTCTTTTTAGTTACATTTTGAAATTCATCCATTGAAGTCTTAAAAACCAGACAGATACCTTAAAAAATAAATCCCATATGCAAGATACAAAATCAAATCGAGGTTTATGGTTTTACAAGGGAATATCTGATCTAAATGACAAAAGCAGGTAAAGATTGTATCCATTACCTGCTTTTCCTGACCCTATCGATGCAAAATCAGTCTAAGGCAATCATTTCCAAACCCTTTTCAAAATTACGTTTTCCCTTTTGAGCATTCATGTGACTTACTGGTCCGGCAATGCAACCACCTTCGCAGGCCATCACTTCGATGAACTGAGCTGGAGCTTTTCCCTTCGAGAATGCCTTCAGCAGATTTATCGTTTTTTTATTCAGCCCATCCACCGATAAGCTTTTGATATCAATCTGTAGCTTTTGTGCTTTTATTGCTGCGATCACTCCTCCTGAAAGCGCAAAACCACGGGCTTCGCTGTCGATTCTGTCAAGAACAATTTCCTCATAATCAGAAGGCTTAATGTCCATTGCTTCAAGTATTGTGTCAAGTTCAGAAAAACTCAATACAAAATCGACAAATTCATTGTCAATTCCCTCTTTTCGTTTGGCAATGCAAGGCCCAATGAACACCGTTTTCACTTCCGGATTTTGTTTTTTTACCATTTCAGCAGTATAGTGCATTGGTGATCCGGTGTCAGAGACATAGGGTTTAATTCCCTCAATGTGCTTGCGTGTTAATTCCACATACGACGGGCAGCACGATGTTGTCATAAACGGAGCGCCTTCAGCTAAACGGTGAACCAACTCTTCAGCTTCATTGCGTGTTGTAATTTCAGCGCCACGAGCCACTTCAACTACTTGACTAAAGCCAATTTTTTTAATGGCGCTTATCACTTTGGCCGGATGAACATCGTACTGACCAAACAAGGCAGGTGCAACCAATGCAACGATTTCTTCTTTTTGCTGAATACTTTTCAATACATCAACCAGATTCGAGATTTCGTATATCGAGCCAAACGGACAGGCATTTTGACAACGTCCGCAATAAATACATTTGCTTTCGTCGATGTATTCAATCCCCTGCTCATTTTTGGAAATGGCATTCACCGGGCAAACTTCCTCGCAAGGAACCGGCACGTAAACAATGGCATGATATGGGCATGCTTCTTTACAAAGGCCACAGTTCACACATTTATCCGACTTGATTTGAGCAGTGCCGGAATCATTGAACCGGATGGCGTTTTTCGGGCAATTCATTATGCACGGACTGGCCACGCAGCCCCGGCAAATATTGGTGACAATGTAACTTACTTTAACACACGAGGTACACGCTTCGTCAACCACCGTCAAAACTTTTTTCGAAGGTTCTTTCCGCTCAATAGCCATACGGGCAAACTCCGACAAGGGAGTTAGTTCGTCCTGCTCCTCTTCAATGCCAAGCCCCAGAATGGGCATCAGTTTATACCTAACCACCGCACGTTCTTTGTAAATGCAGCAACGGCGTTGTGCCGGAATTTCGCGAGGCGACATTTCCAACGGAATGCGGTCTATTCCTTCAATTAGTTTTCCTTCATTAAAAAGCCGGACGACTTTTCGAACCAGTTGCCGGCGAATAATCATGGTATTGTTTACGTATGGCATTCTTTTTTTCTTTTTTCAGGGCGGCAAAGATAGACAGGTATTCGTTTTATCTAAATGAGAAACATAAATTTCAGGAAAACTTAATTTTTTGATGAATTTGGCTTGATATTGAGTGCGGGATACTGTAATTATCCTGAGTATCCTGATACTTTATAGAGAAACAAAAACCACAAAGACACATCGAAAAAAGAAAAAAAACGATCTGACCTATGTACTGTAAACTGTTTATTGTTGTATTTTTTTACCCCAAACCCCTGAAGGGGCTTTAGCTGTGAATAACGCAACCGATTAGCAGTGAGCTAAGTCCCATTTAGGGGTTTTAGGGGTGAATAAAAATTAATACAACATTTAATATCATTCTTATACCCTATGTGACCTATGTGGTTAAAATAAAAAACAAACAATGAAAAACCTTTTGATCATCCTGTTAGCCGCGCTGTTTTTTGCGTTTACCAAGAAAGAAGAACCTGTGAGCGAATGGCGCGGCCCCAACCGAAGCGGTATTTATGCTGAAACCGGGCTACTCACCCAATGGCCTGCCGAAGGCCCCAGGTTGCTTTGGGCAATTGATTCAACCGGACGTGGCTATGGCTCGCCTGTTATTGCCGGAGACCAGCTTTTTATCACCGGGGAAACCGATAGCACCAGCTTTTTATACGCTTACAACCTGAACGGGAAACAGCTTTGGAAAGTGGCTTGTGGCCAGGAATGGGTGAAAAACTTCCCCGGATCGCGATCTACTCCAACTGTGGTTGGCGATTTGGTTTATATATGCTCCGGAAAAGGCGACATTGCCTGTTTCAACAAAAACGACGGTTCTAAAAAGTGGAGCCTGAATATGATTTCCGATTTGCAGGGAACAATCAACATGTTTGGCTATTCGCAATCGCTGTTGGTGAATGGCGATCTTGTATATTGCCAGCCAGGCGGTCCTGAAAACAATGTGGTGGCCTTAAACCGGTTTACCGGGCAAAAAGTATGGTCGCAAAAGGCCAAAGGTGAAATTGAAGCCTATGGTTCGCCCATCGTGATAAAAAGAGGTAATCGCGATTTACTTTTGACGTTTTCTGAAATGGCGTTTCTCGGGCTTGATGGCAAATCGGGTGAGTTGCTGTTTACTCACAAAATGGACACTGCCGGAAACCTGCACGGGAACATCCCGATTATCGATGGCAATGACCTGATTTATACCGAAGGCGATGGAAACCGCACCGTTAAACTGAAACTTGCTGAAGATGGAAGTGCCATCTCAGAAGTTTGGCGAAATAAATCGTTCGACAATATCATGGGCGGAGTGGTTCGGTTGGGCGATAAAATCTACGGAACGGCTCACCGGCAAATGTACCTGAAATGCCTCAACATGAAAACCGGACAGGTAACCGATTCTGTGAAGATGTTCAGGGGAAGCACCATTGCTGCTGATGGCATGTTGTACGTTTATACTGAAAAAGGAGTGGTTAACCTGGTTAATCCAAAGCCGGAAGGCATGCAAATTGTCAGCTCGTTTAAGGTCACCAAAGGAACCAAAGAGTTTTTTACCCATCCAGTGATTCACGATGGAGTGCTGTATATCAGGCATGGCGAGGCGCTGATGGCATATTCGATCAGAAAGGAAAAAGGATAAAGGAAAGAGGAAATACAATGGAATCAATAATTGAAACTCCCAGACTGTTTCTCAGACAGCTAACACTCGAAGATGCCTCCAACCTCGCTTTAGTCTTATCTGATCAAGAATCAATGAAACATTATCCTCATGCATTTTCAGATGAAGAAGTTAGAAAATGGATAGAGCGAAATATTGAACGATATAAGAATGAGGGATTTGGACTATGGGCTGTTATTCGAAAAACTGATAATCAGTTCCTGGGAGACTGCGGTATTACATTACAGAATATTGATGGTGATGTTTTACCTGAAATCGGTTTTCACATCATTAAAACGTTTTGCAATATGGGATATGCAACAGAGGCAGCTCAAGCTTGTAAAAAATATGCCATAGAAGTATTAGGGTTTAAATCAATCTACTCCTACTCCGAGGCTGGAAATAAAGCATCACAAAGGGTTTCTTCAAAGATAGGTCTAGCTAAAGTAAAAATATTCAAAAAACATGGAATAGAAGAAGTCGTTTATGCGTATAGTGAACGTGAATAAAACATTTTAAAGCCAAAAAATCTAACCGAAACATCTCTGATTCTGACTTTTAGATCCATATTTTTGTGAACGATGGTGCAATTATCAGGAAAAACATTAAAACTCTGATTCAATATGAGGCATTCATTACATTCTATCAGAAGACGATCAACCCCAAATAATGAGGTAATAAGGTTGTGATTTATAAGTATGGCTTTTCTACTGAGGTAGCTTTCTAAAATAAGGTTTAAACAAAAGGCGATCAATATTAGTTCCTCCAAGTCAACCCTAGTGTGTTCAACCAAAATGAAGTTCGCTGGATATTACTAAAAAAATAACTCCTTGTTGCAAAATCCAATTCATCCATCAAAATCATCCCATTTTCAATTCTCAGAGGTGGAGGGGGGTACCTCCGAGGTACCCCCTCCCACCTCTAAGACGCATTTTTGTTCTAAAAGCAGCAATATTTATCTTAAAAGCAATAATATTTATTCTATAAACAACAATTCTGATTCTAAAAGAATATATTATGATTCTATTCAAATTAAATTTGATTAATTACGAATATTTATTTGTTTAATAAACATCATATATTATTCTAAAATAATCTTACATGATGTTTTTTGAATAAATATTACTATTTTTAGAATATCATTTGATGTTTTTTTCTTTTAAAACCAATCCGATGGAACAACTACCCATACTTTCCATGATTAAGCGCGAAATGGCGCGCAAACGAATTAATGCAAGCGATTTGTCGCGCGGGCTAAAGATGAACCATTCGTCGGTGGCAGGGATGTTAAAGCGCCCTACCCTACAGGTACAGCGACTGGCCGAGCTCTCCGAATTCCTGAATTACAATTTCTTCAGGGAAATAGCATCCAAACTCCCTTACTCCGAACCCGATGTGGTTGACACAACAGAAGCAACCACGCTGCAAAACCGGGTAAAGGAACTCGAAATGGAAGTGAGCATTCTGCGGCAAACACTGAAAGATTTGGTGAGTCGGTGATGTAAAAAATTCCATGGCAGCAAAGGATAAGACTCCTCATTAATTGTATAAATCTAATTCAATGCGCTATCCTTTGGAGGCTGTATCAAAAGTCAAAATTTAATAAATGGAACTTTCAAATTGTAAGTTTACCTTCATTTCACCCCTCCAAACCTCCCCTGAAGGGGCGGCTTTTAAGTCCCCTTCAGGGGATTTAGGGGTTTTAGCAGTGTCTGTACTTTCAAATTGTAAGCTTTTGAAAAAACAGAATCACTTTTGATACAGCCTCACACCGTGCGATTAAAAAATTCATTTCATTTAAAATATTCTTTAACCTCATTCGTCAACCTCATTATAAGCTGCACAATTGGGTTTGAATGATTATTCGATCGGTATACAGATCAGTCGTTTTCAAATCAGATTCAGTTGGCGTTCAACTAAAACAATATGAGTGGAATTGAGGTTTTAGAGCTGTCGATCGACGAACAGTCGGTCGCGCTGATAAAAACTACCGTGAAGGAAAAACAACATATCGCTGACACCATCAAAAACTATGGCGCCCGTTTGCAGGGCTTTATCCGGAAGCGTGTGCGCAATAGCGAAGATGCTGAAGATATCCTTCAGGAAGTGTTTTATCAACTGGCTGATGCCGACCGGCTAATGAAACCCATAGACCAGATGGCCGCATGGCTGTTCACTGTGGCCCGCAACCGGATTACCGATCTTTACCGAAAGAAAAAGACAGAATCGATGCCTGAATTCTTTGCTGATCCTGAAGAAGAAGGCTCCTTTGGAGAACTACGAAATCTGATGTTCGATAACGGAAGTACACCCGAAGACGATTATTTGCGGTCGCTGGTTTGGATTGAACTGGAGAAAGCGCTGGAAGAACTTCCGGAGGAACAACGTCTTGTCTTCGAATTGACTGAACTGAAAGGCCTTTCGTTCAAGGAAATTTCGGAACAAACAGGAGTAACAGTGAATACACTTATATCGAGAAAGCGCTATGCCGTATTGGTTTTGCGCGAGCGTCTTCAGCTTATTTACGACGAATTATTAAACTTTTAGTAAGTACAGCACTGTTATCCCCTAAATCCCCTGAAGGGGACTTTAAGCCGCCCCTTAAGGGGAGGTTGGAGGGGTAAAAGAACAGGGAACGAAAAAGAAAAAAGAATTAATAAACTTTAAAAAAAATAAAAAATGAAAACAATGTTCAAAAAAAGATGGTATCTCTTTATTCCCCTGATACTAGCTGCCTTTGTTGCTTTTGGGTACATTACCATGTATTTGTGGAACTGGCTTATGCCACTGTTATTCCATTTGCCTGAAATTACATTCTGGCAAACAATCGGGTTACTGATTCTATCGCGCCTTCTGCTGGGGGGCTTCAAAGGACATCACAGACGTGCCCACGGTCATTGCAGACGGCATATGCACGAAAAATGGGAAAACATGACTCCCGAACAACGTGAACAGTTCCGCGAACACATGCACTCTCATCGTCCACCATGGGTAAATCGTTTCTGCAAAGAAGAGGAAAGCGAAAAAAAGGCGTAAGAGTTAAAACGTATTTTGCCACAGTGACACAGGAACAAAAAGAGTCATTGCGAACGAAGTGAAGCAATCTTTTATTTAAAGGATTGCTTCATTCGCTTCGCTACTTCGCAATGACGGGTTAAAAATGTCTCATTCTTTAAACCTTAGTGGCTTTGTAGCATTTTCTTCCAACTAATCTAAACTTTTACACACTTTTCGAGTTTCTTTGTAGTCAGTATTTTCAAGTATAATCCTAGAATGAGTAAGTCAAAAAAACCGGAATCCGGTAAAAGGGAATCAAAACCAAACGTATTTAGTTTACTGAAACCATACCGGGGTATGGTCACTTTTCTGGTGTTATTTGCCCTGTTCAGTAATGGAGTCAATTTATTACTGCCCAAAATCATATCAAGAGCCATTGATTCGTTTACCGCAGGCAACTTCAATTTCAAGACCGTAGTTCTGGAGTTTCTGGTGGCATCGTTTATCATCTTTTTCTTCACCTATTTGCAAAGTATTGTCCAGACTTTCGCATCTGAGCGGGTTGCACGCGATTTGCGCACACGCCTGTCCAACAAAATTTCGAGGCAAAGTTATTCCTACATCCTAAAGACCAATCCGTCGAAACTTTTGACCAACCTCACTTCCGATATCGATTCCATCAAGATGTTTGTGTCAATGGCGGTAGTTACCATTTTTTCGTCGATTTTTATGATTGTTGGCACCTGCGTGCTGCTTCTCATGATCAACTATAAACTGGCAGTGCCTATCATCGCAATCATTCCACTGATCGGCGGCACCTTTTTTATTGTTCTCCGGAAAGTCAGAGTTTTGTTTAAACGAAGTCGTGAAATCATTGACTGGCTAAATAAGGTCATCAACGAGAGCATCATGGGATCGGCCATTATTCGTGTACTGAATTCGCAACAGCCCGAATACCATAAATTCATGGAAGCCAACACCGATTCGCGCGATGTTGGGTTGGGTATCCTTCGGTTATTTGCGGCCATGATACCAATCATCACCTTTATTTCCAACCTCGCCATGATTACCATTCTGATGTTGGGTGGTCATTTTGTGATTACCGGTGAAATGTCGCTGGGAGATTTTGCTGCATTCAATAGTTATCTGGCATTGCTCATATTCCCGATCATCATGATTGGTTTCATGAGCAACATTATGGCACAGGCATCGGCTTCTTACGCCCGAATCAACGAGGTTTTGGAAGCTCCTGAAATTGCTGAACCGGGCACGACAAAAGCCTCTTTAAAAGGCGATATTGAACTTAAAAACATTAAACTTTCATATGGCGACAAACCAGTGCTGAAAGATATTTCACTTTCAGTAAAAGGCGGAACTCAGGTGGCTATTATCGGTCCTACTGCTGCCGGGAAAAGCCAGTTGCTCAACCTGCTGACTGATTTGGTAAAACCCGACAGTGGAACCATTCTGTTTGATGGGAAAGACATTGAAAGCTACGACAAGGAATCGTTCCGTAGCCAGGTGGGTTTTGTACTTCAGGATAGTGTGATTTTTAACATGAGCCTGCGCGAAAACATTGCTTTCAGCGATCAGGTAACCGACGAATCGCTCGAAAAAGCCATACAAACCGCCGAATTGAAAGACTTTGTCGATTCGCTTCCGGAGAAACTCAACACCATCGTTTCTGAACGAGGAACCAGTCTTTCCGGAGGACAAAAACAACGAATAATGCTCGCCCGCGCGTTGGCCATCAACCCCAAAATACTTTTGCTCGACGATTTTACCGCTCGTGTCGATAACGAAACAGAGAAAAGAATCCTTTCCAATCTGGAACAGAATTATCCGGATTTGACTTTGCTGTCGATTACTCAGAAAGTATCGTCGGTAAAGCATTTTGAGCAGATTATTCTACTGATGGAAGGCGAGGTTATTGCCACCGGAACGCACCACGAGTTAATGGAAACCTGTACCGAATATGTACAGATCGAAAATTCACAACGAAGTACAAGTCACTATGAAGTATAATAAAAAAGCTATTGTAGCCGATAATATAAACGTATTAAATCAGTCACTCACCCCAAGTCGCCTGTAGGCGACTTCTCCCCTCTCTACAGGTAGAGAGGGGCAAAGCGAGCATCGCGAGCTTGGGGTGAGTCAAAAAATAAACAATGCAGAAACTTAATCAGAATATTTGTCAGAATGAATTATAACCTCAATCAGACCGCTACGGCGGCAGAGCAGAAAAAATCGACACTGGCAGCGCTCCGGAAATTGCTCGATTTGATTCGGGAGGAAAAGCGGACACTGATTCTGGCCTTTATCATCATTTTTATCAATGCCGGCTTGAGTTTGCTCGGGCCTTACCTCATTGGCCACACCATCGACACCTATATTCAATCGAAACAATACGACGGAGTGATCAGGTATTCGGCTATTTTGCTGGTTATGTACATGGTAGCATTTGCAACCAATTACCTGCAAATGATCATGATGGGCGGCGTTGGAATACGGATGTTGTACAGTCTCCGGAACGCAGTTTTTACCAAACTTCAGGAATTGCCCGTCGATTTTTTCAACCAAAACAAGGCTGGCGATTTGATTTCGCGAATCAACAACGATACCGACAAACTGAACCAGTTTTTTTCGCAATCGCTGATGCAGTTTATCAGCAGCATATTCACGATGCTTGGCGCTGGTATTTTCCTGCTGAGTATTAATCTTGAATTGGGTGCCGCGGCTCTTTTACCTGCTCTGATCATCTGGATTTTCACCAAGGCCATTTCGCCGTGGGTCAAACGAAAAAATGCGGCCAACCTGAAAAGCACCGGCGGATTGAGCGCCGAAATTCAGGAAAGTCTGAATAATTTCAAGGTGATCATTGCTTTTAACCGACGTGATTATTTCCGGAAACGCTTCGATGAAGCCAATCAGAAGAATTATTCAACGGCTGTTAGCGCCGGATTGGCTAACAATATTTTCACTCCGGTTTTCGGATTTTCGTCCAATTTAGGTCAGCTCGTTGTTCTTGCCTTTGGTATTTACCTGATCATGACCGGAAAATTCACCATTGGATTGCTGATCAGTTTCCTGGCCTATGTGAACAGCTTTTACCACCCTTTACGCCAATTGGCTGGGCTTTGGGCCAATTTCCAGATCGCTATGGCCGGATGGGACCGCATTTCGCAAATACTATCTTTGGACACGAATCTGGAAGTTATTGAGGATACAACTGTTGAATCGGCTTCTTCTTATCTTTCGTTCCGGAATGTTTCATTTACCTATCCGAATGGGAAAGAAGTATTGCATCACGTCAATTTTAATCTGGAACGTGGAAAAACATACGCATTCGTAGGTCCAACCGGAGGCGGAAAAACCACTACAGCCTCGCTAATTGCCCGTTTGTACGATGCTACAACAGGAACGATATTGCTCGACGGGAAAGATATTCGCAGCTACCAACCCGAAGAACGAACCAACAAAATTGGGTTTATTCTTCAGGAACCATTTTTATTTACCGGAACCGTGCGCGACAATATTCTGTATGGAAATCCGGAATACAAAAACCTTTCGAACGATGAATTGGCTGCCGTGATTAAAGAATCGGGACTTGAAAGTCTGCTGAGCCGGTTTGATTCAGGATTGGATTCGAAAGTTCAGACGACAGGTGATGGCATTAGTTTGGGGCAAAAACAATTGATTGCTTTTATGCGCTCGGTGCTGCGTAAACCCGAACTGCTTATCCTCGACGAAGCAACCGCCAACATCGATACCATTACCGAACAATTACTCGAAAATATTCTTCAGAAATTACCTGCAAGTACAACCCGTGTTATCATTGCCCACCGGTTGAATACTATAGAAAATGCCGATGAAATCTTCTTTGTCAACTCCGGAGAAGTAATTCGTGCAGGTTCCCTGGCCGATGCAGTAAATTTGTTGTTGCATGGAAAAAGGGAAAGCTAAAACAATATTCGTTCTATATAGACTACTGAGCAGGTGACTTGAAGTCACCTGCTCAGTAAATGCTGATATCAGGAATACAGATAAAAGAAACTAAAAAATGGGTTAATCTACTGGCATAATGATTTTGGAATCACGCCATCAGTAGAACCACAATAGAAAACAGAAAAACAGAAAACTATGGCATTATTAGATGATTTAAAATGGCGATACGCCACCAAAAAGTACGATCCAACAAAGAAAGTAGCTCAGGAAGATGTGGACAAGATTATTGAGGCTGCACGACTGGCACCAACGTCATCGGGCTTGCAACAGTTTCGGGTAATCGAAATTACCAATCAGGAATTAAAGGATAAGATAGTTCCGATTGCAATGGATCAGCAAATTGTTGCGGATTGTTCGCACCTGTTGGTATTTGTTGCCTGGGATAAATATACTGCTGAAAGAATTGATGGACAGTATGACTACATTACCGATGAAAGGGAATTACCTCGCGGAAGATTTGGTTCATACACTGATCGGTTAAAAAGCTTGTATCTCAATCAGACTGAAGAACAAAATTTTGTGCACACAGCAAGGCAGGCATACATTGGATTTGGACTGGCAATTGCCCAGGCTGCGGAGCTAAAAGTTGACAGTACCCCCATGGAAGGTTTTAACCCGGATCTACTTGATGAATTGCTCTATCTCCGGTCGAAAGGATTAAGAAGTGTTTTGTTATTGCCGTTGGGTTACCGCGATGCTGAAAATGACTGGTTGGAGAAAATGAAGAAAGTCAGAAAATTGACTGACGAATTTGTAATCAAATACAAATAATTCTGCCTACTGTTTTCATCACCTGAAAATAGTGAAATCCAAAAAGGAGAGTTGAAAATTATTCAACTCTCCTTTTCTATTTTTATTCATTAAATCCACTTTTGCTGCCGGTAGGTGTATTTTCTACTGTAGACTCTTCTTTCTTTTTACTTCTAATTTCACTTCCACAGAAATCGTAATAGTTAGTTCATCTTTTCAGCACAATCCCAGTGTTCTGCAATTTTACCATTTTCAATTCTAAACATGTCGAACCAAGTGGTGGTGTATTTTTTTGACTTGTCGGCAGGATCGGGTATTTCCCGAACAAAACTTAACATCACCAGATCTCGTTCAGCAATAATTGCAACAACTGAGGTTTTGATTGTGTCGACTATGGTCTGAGGTTTTGAGAATTTCGAAAAGAAATCAACAACTGCCTTTCTCCCGGTTGCTGCATTGGGATTGTGTTGCATGTAATTTTCATCAAAGTATTTCTCGGCTACTTCAAGGTGTCCACCCTCTAAAAATTCACGCCACATATCGTAAACAAGTTTTTTATTGCTTTCGAGGGTTTGATTGTCACTCTTAAGCAGTTGGTCTTGCGGTGCAAGTGGTTTTACCGGGAGTTGCCCAAATGTTATGGAAGATGCCAGAATGAAAGTCATCGTTAAGATTGCGAAGAATGTAGATTTCATTTTGATTGATTTAAATTTAAAACACACATGTCTTAAGTACAAATCACCTAACATCAATTCATTTAGATTGTTTATAGAGGATTGATATTAGGTGATTTCCGCCGGTCTGCTAAAAAAAGGAAAGTTAAAATCAGGAACGTATTAATGCTCAAATACATTTCCCTTTTTATCGGTGGCAATTACCCAGCGAAAAGCATCAATGATGAGCTTATTTTGTGTTGCATCAGTAAAAATCTGTGATCCATGACCCATATTCAGGTAAATCATGCGGTAATCCGTATTCGTCCAAACCACCGGAAAGTCACCATCAGGAACAATGTCTTTCAGACCAAACGGATAATTATCCGGTGAGAGCGTAACCAGAACTTTGATGTTTTTTCGCTCGCGTGGACTCGGTTTCCACTGATACCATTCGTTGATGGGTGCAATAAATGAAGCGGGCAATCCTTTGGTAACCGTATGTTTTGGATCATCAATTACGAGTTTAGCGGGCATCGGTGGCCAATTATTGCGGTAAAAAACACCACCACCCAGAAAATCGAGTCCCCATGGCCAGTTGGTATCCCGGTCGTTGTAGGCTGCCACATGAAAGCCATACCAACCACCGCCATTTTCCATGTATCTCCGGAAAGCTTCACGCTGCTCCGTATTGTGCGGGAAATCGTTAATCATCATCACCAGTTGATAATCTTTCAGCTTGGCATCATTTAAATCGGTCATTGTGCTGGTGGTATCGAACACAAAACCGCCGCCACTGGTCAAATCCTTAAAAAAGCGGATTGCATCGTTTGCGAATAAAACATGGTCTCTTTCAACCTGTTTGCTATAAAATGCCAGCACTTTAAATCGCGGAAACTGCGCCTGCAAGTTCAGGCTAAACAGGAGCGCTACAATGACAAGCATAAAGCCTTTAAACAGAAATTTCAGTTGTTTCATAATTCTGATTGATTGGTTACGGTTGGTTAGTGGTTCATTATTTCCCGGCAGCCCACAAAATGGCATTTCCGAACATGGTTTTGAAATCGCTGGATTTAAACAAATTGGCATGGTGACCCATTAGAAAATACACGTTGCGAGCCTTCATCTTTTCGTTCACCCAAATAGCCGGATGATCGCCCATTTTAATATCGGAAGCTGGCTGATAACTCGATTCGTCGACGTTGGCCAACACATGCACATTGGGGCGCGGATTCTTATTGAAAGTGTACCATTCGTCATCAGGAAGAACAAATGATGCTGAAACGCCTTTCATGACCTGATGTTTGGCATCTTCAACATTTACTTTTCCGGAAGCCGTTGCAGCAATGTAATTTTCGAAACGAATTCCGCCCATAAAATCAGAGAACCAATTCCACATCGGGTAGCCATCAAACTCTCCCAGCAAGGTGGCATGATGAAATCCAACCCAGCCGCCACGTCCTTCCTCAATGTACTTAATAAAAGCAGCTTCGGCTTCCTTGCTCCAGGTATAGGGCGGATAATTCAACTGAATGAATACGTTATATTTGGACAACATCGTTTCGTTTATTTCGGTAGCATGATTGATTACCGTAATTTCGAAGTCTTTTTCGGCTGAATACGTTTTCAGCCAATCGAGTGCGGCAACAACAAAACCTTCATGTTGTCCGCCACGTTCAGTAAGTAAAAGCACTTTAAATTGAGGCGATTTGGCAAACAAATCGGAACCTCCGGATAGCAACAGTAAAATTAATCCGGGAATTGCCAGAATTTTAAAAATCTGATTTTTCATCTTAATATTGGTTTAGTCAAAATTACAAATCCATGTATTTTCATATTCAAGTCATCCTGAACTTGATTCAGGATCTCAACGCACTTAAGATTAAGACCCCGAAATAAATTCGGGGTGATAAACACAACCTATTTCATCGACATTGCGGTAACAGCCTGCAAAAACCAACCGGTGTGAGGAATCCACTGTTCGCTCCATCTCCATTCATTGCCGTTGTCTTCAACTTTGAAATCGATGCCCGAACCATCGCCTTTCCCATCTTTTCCGGTGATCCCGTTGGAGATTCCTCCCCTGCCCGATCCGTGTCCAAACATCGAAGCCATATACGGAACATTATTCTGTCCGTAACCATACATCATGCACATGTTATAGGGATTGCAGCCAAGTACCCACGACACCAGATTTTCGGCATAAACAGCCAGTTCCGGCTTCACACCAAACGGTGCTTTGTCAGGATAAACCAATCGTCCGCCAACAATTATGGCAGCTGCGAGTGAACCCAAACGGGCATCTTCGCCCTGCCACCACCAGCCACTTTCATTTTCGTGTGGAATAAAAAATCCACCCTGAACTTTTCCCTTGAACAGAAAGCTTTGACGGGCATATCCAAACGGATTTACCACTTCTTTGGTCACTTTCAGGTTGTAATCGATCGCCGTTTTGATAGTTGCCAATGCTATATTCCGAAATGTCTGATCGGTCTCTTTATCGAGGAAACGTGCAAGCGCCATAATGGGCAAACCGGCATCAGCAGCGTGCCAGAACGGACGGTTCGAATCGTTGGCAATGAAATATCCTTCCGGCGAAAGTCGTTTGTTCAAGTTTGAGGCACGTTGGCGGGCTTCATCACGATAAACGTCTTTGCCAGTTGCAATCCAAAGTTCAGTAGCTGCCATCAGCGCACAATAATCGTCAATCACATTGTCTTTACCATCGTCAGCATATTTGGTACTGAACTTTTGAAGGTGCGCAAAAGCCTGTTCTGCCGCATCCAGGTATTGTTTCGATGTAAAATCACCATCTTTTTCCCATTGCGAGATACGGGCCAAAGCTGCTACGGCTATTCCGCCACCTTCGCGGTAAGCACACTGGTAATCGGAAGTGGTTTTGCTGTCAGCGAGCAACCCGACAACTCGCCGAGCTTTCGGGTTTTTATCAAAGTAGCTGAAAACCGTCATGTAGAAATAACCTTCAGGAGAAAGCGAACGCATGAGGTAATCGGCTCCATAAATGGCTTCATTGGTCAAAGCTTCTTGTACACCAATTTGCTTTAGCAATTCAGGAACACGTACTGTGGTATTGATCAATGACCAGGTAACCATTGGAATTTGCTGAGGCGACATAAAATTGGTATATGCCAGATGTGAAAAGTATTTGCTGATATCGCCTGAAGCATCGCACCAGCCTCCTTGAAGATCGACTGTTTTGTCGCTTCCATAAAGTAATATGGCTTTATCGGCTTCTAGTTCTTCGGGCGAATTAGCCCGTTGTTTATTGAAAAAATTCACAATGGCTGGTATGGCAATCTTTCCCAATGCTTGTTCTTCCACCTTGAATTCGCAGGATTCATATTTCGTCCCATCAATTGTCACCTGAAGTTTAAAATTTCCGGATTGATGAAAGGCAGAAAAGTCAATCCGTCTATACCAAACATCCGGATCCCAATCGATTACTTGTTCCGATTGTCCAACTTTTCCGGAGTACACGATTCTTCTGTGGGGCTCATCGATAATATGAAATGATGTTCCCGAAATGATTGCCTGATTGCTTTTTATAATTGCAGTTTTTGGACCTTCGAGGTTATAGGCAACCTGATTGGCCAATATCGTGATTGGTTGGTTGTTTTGCGCTTGCAAATCAGGTATCAATCCTTTAAAAAACAGAAATACAAACAAGAAATAAACGATCCTTATTTTGGTCATTTGGTTTAGTTTAGGTTTTTAGTAAGTCAGTATATTTTAAAGCAAATAGCTGTAATTTACAACACCAAATATATACTACTTTTTCAAAATTACAGGTCAACAAGTCCTAATGTTTTGAATAGATTCAGAGCTATTGGGACATAACTGACAGGGTTATAGAGATAGAAATTATTGTCCTAAGCCTAAAGGCAAACGACAATGCATAAATGTAGAAGATGACAATTTATCCTTGGCAGTTCCGCTTTAAGAAACGGATAAAATTTATTATTTATATTTAATGAATATCCGGTTACTTACCTAATTGTTTTAATCGGAGGGGCTTTGCCCCTTACCCCTAATTCCTTTTTTGTCTTCCTGCCCGACAGGCTTGGCAGGCGGGGACACAAAAAAGGAATCAAAAAAAGTCAAGGCTGTGCACGCTTCGCTCGAAAAACTAACTTCGACGGCTAAAATCTTTTAAACTCCCCCGAATACTCGGGCTCAAACAGAAAAGATTTTTTAACGCCCCCTTCACTTGTTTTTCGGCTCACCGGCCAAGGCCAGTCGCCACCAGCAAGAACCATTTTCAGTTTAGGTATAATACCGGACATTCATTTATATTTTTCTTAGCGTACGTCGGTGGTGACTGAGTTAAATAATGGATGAATTAACTTCAACAATTAAGTTTAAGGTTCTGATAAATTAATAATTACAATAATTTTTTTTCGTAAATTAGTATGTTAGTTTTTCATCTTATGGTTGTAAAAAGCTAACACAATTGGTCTGATTTTCCAATTTGAACTTATGCAAAATCTCACTTCAGAATTTTCCCTCTGAAACGAATCTATTGTTATCTGTTGTTTTTTAAAAAATCAAAATGAAACCTTTATCGAGAAGAAAATTCATTCAGAACGCTGCCCTTGCGGGTGGTGCGATGCTTTTCCTTCCCGAATTGGAAGCCAGTATGTTGCTCGACAAGCAAACGTCAGGCAACTACTTCCTGAAAGAATTCGGGATTGATCAAAACCTCTGCCAGAAACTTCTGGCAAAAGCTCTTTCGAAAGGCGGCGACTTTGCCGACCTGTACTTCGAATATTCGGTCATGAATTACCTTGGACTGGAAGATGGAAAGGTAAACCGTTCTTATGGCGACATTTCCCTGGGTGTCGGGATCCGCACTGTGAAAGGCGATCAAATTGGTTACGGTTTTACCCAGGAACTGACAGAAGCTTCAATGATTTCGGCTGCGGCAACTGCGGCAACCATATGCGATTTGAAAGCTGCTCCGGTGAGATTATCTCTCAATCCACTAAAAACAGGAAATTATTATCCAGTGGCAATTAATTATGATGGCATTCCAGCCAATTCAAAATTGCCTGTGCTGCAAAGCATCAATCAAAAATGTTTTAGCCTGTCTCCTGAAGTTGTTAAAGTGAGTGCAGGATTTCTCAGTTCTGCAAAACGCATATTGGTTGTCACCAGCGACGGCGTAATGGCTGAGGATTTGATTCCGCATGGATTTGTTTATGCTTCAGTTGCCGCGGAACGAAACGGCAAACGAGAACAGTCGTTTTACAATTTGGGCGGGCACCGCGATTTTTCATTTTATACTGATGATGTCGTTGACAAGGTTGCTACCAAAGCTGTAAACAACGCACTTATTCAATTTGATGCAGTTCAGCCTCCGGCAGGTGAAATCCCTGTTGTATTGGGACCCGGTGTTACCGGAATCTTATTACATGAAGCCATTGGCCATGGCATGGAAGCCGATTTTAACCGGAAGAAAACTTCAACTTTCAGTAACATGATTGGAAAGAAAGTGGCAGAACCTTTTGTGACCATCATTGATGATGGTACCAACATGAACCTCGCCGGAAGCCTTAATGTTGATGATGAAGGAACTCCCGGACAAAAGACGGTATTGGTTGAAAATGGCATATTAACCAGTTATCTGCACGATAAAATATCGGCCAAACATTACGGAGTCGAACCCACAGGAAATGGCCGCAGGCAGGATTTCCAGAATTATCCAATTCCACGCATGCGCAACACTTACATGCTTGGCGGAACTGCCAATCCGGAAGACGTTATTAAACAAGCTGGCAATGGCATTTATGTTGAAGATGTCAGTAACGGACAGGTAAAAATTGGGGAAGGCGATTTTGCATTTTATGTATCGCGTGGACGAATGATTGAAAATGGTAAACTGACTGCTCCAATCAAGGATGTAAACATCATGGGCAATGGTCCCAAAATGCTCACCAACATCATCATGCTGGCCAATAATCTTGAAATGGACTATGGTGGTGCAGGTCAATGCGGCAAGAACAATCAGGGCGTTCCTGTTTCCTTCGGATTGCCAACCTGCCTGGTTAAATCATTAACGGTTGGAGGTACCCAACAGAAAGGAGGTCAGTCATGAGTTACGAAAATAACAACCAAAACGAATTTCAGGAACTGGCTGATTGGGTAATCGACCAAACAAAAAAAGCCGGTGCAAAGGACTGTAAAGTGAACCTCTCCAAAAGACGGTTCGTCGAGATCAATTACCGCGATAGAAAACCGGAAGTAATCAAGGAAGCTACCACTCAGGGGCTGAATCTTCAGGTCTTTATCAACAACAGGTATGCATCTCAATCAACTCCCGATTTCAGAAAATCAACCTTGGCAGGCTTTATTGCCGATGTTATTGAAAGTGCAAAAATCATGGAGGAAGACCCGTTTCGAACGCTCCCCGATCCAAAGTATTATGCCGGAAGATCAACCAGCGACCTTCAGCTAGCCGATCCTACTCATTCAGATTTAACGCCTGAAGAGCGGCATATCATGGCAAAAAAAGTGGAAGAAGGCTGTATGAAACAAGGCGGCAGCAAAGTTATTTCAATTGAAGCTGGCGAATACGATGATACTTCTGACGAATTTGTGAAATCGAGTAATGGTTTTGTTGGCGCTAACCGCACCACGCAATGCTGGACCGGAGCAACAATGACCGCCCAGGATGAAGGCGATAGACGACCTTCCGGTTATCACTGGGTTGGATGTCGCTATCGGGCCGACCTTCCATCGCTCGATGAAGTAGGCGAAATTGCTGCCCGGAGAACACTTGACCTACTTGGAGGCAAAAAAATACAAACCGAAACTCTTCCGGTTATTATCGAAAACCGGGGAGTGGGCCGTGTACTCGGCGGTCTTCAGGATCCAATGTGGGCTGGAAACATACAGCAAAAACGTTCGTTTCTTGCCGACAAAAAAGGTCAAACCATTGGCAGTAAACTTTTCACCATTCAGGATGATCCATTTCTTCCGCGCGCACTTGGATCGAAGTATTACGATGGCGACGGCTTCCCTACAAAAAAAAGAAACTTAATTACAGAGGGAACCTTGAATGAGTTTCTGGTTGACTGGTATTATAGCCGAAAACTAGGATGGGAACCGACTTCCGGTTCAATCTCAAATCTGATCATTCCTCCGGGAAACCGAAGTGTAGAAGAGATAATCAAAGACATGGATCGCTGTTTGCTAATTACTGATTTCATTGGTGGAAATTCCAATTCAACAACCGGTGACTTCTCGGTGGGTATTATCGGCAAACTCTACAACAAAGGTCAATTCGTTCAAAATGTGGCAGAGATGAATATGGCCGACAATCATCTGAAATTCTGGAATAAGCTGGTAGAAGTTGCTAACGATCCGTGGATTTACAGCTCCGCAAGACTACCCAGTCTGGTGTTTGATGGTGTGGTCGTATCCGGAATCTGATTCATCAAAATATTGAATGTTGGATGAAATTCAATGTGAAAGTAAAAAATCCTCCAAGGCTTTAAACTTTGGAGGATTTTATTGTATTCGAATTTTGCATTATAATCTGTGGTAAAAAGCTTACCCTTTCAGCAAATGCGGCCGCTCATGGTACACTTTCAGGATCATTTCGCCAAACAGCGTATTGGCCCAGGCAAACCATTTGCGGGTAAACTTGGTAGCATCATCCTTCTGGAACGACTCATGCATAAAGCCAGTATCGGCATGTGTTTTCAGCAACATATCGATGCAATGTTTAATTTCGGCATCATCGATGCTGGTAATGGCGCGTAAAATAATGCTCATTGGCCAGATGGTGTCGGCTCCGGTGTGTGGGCCACCTATCCCCTCGCCTGCCGTTCCTTTGTAGAAGAACGGATTATTTTCCGACAGTACCACTTTCCGGGTATTGAGGTACAATGGACTATTGGGCTCAATGGCTCCCAAATATGGCAGCGATAAAAGCGAAGGTACATTGGCATCGTCCATCAGGTGGAAACTTCCAAAACCGTTTACTTCAAAAGCAATGATTTCGCCAAATTTCGGATGAACAAAGATTCCATTTTCTTTGAGTCCTTGTTTCACCTGATTTTGAATTTCTTTTGCTTTGGCAACAAGAGCTTCATCTTTTAATTCAGGAGTGGAAAACATTTCCTGAAGATAACCCAGTACTTCGATGGCAAACATGTTGCTCGGAATCAGATAGGGAAACAAAGTACAATCGTCGCTTGGACGGAAAGTAGATACAATCAGCCCACAAGGTTTAACCGGATAACCGTAGCCACTCAACGGAACTCCATCGGTTGCCCAGGCAGTTGTGCGTTGAAAACTGTATGGTCCTTTATCGTGAAAACGCTGCTGCTCGCGGAATGTTTGCAGAACTAGCTTCATGGCTTCTTTCCATTTGCTGTCGAACAAGCTTACATCGCCAGTTAGTTTCCAATAGCCATGAGCCAACCGGATGGGGTAACACAAACTATCGATTTCCCATTTCCGCTCGTGGATTCCTGGTTTCATGTCAGTCAGGTCATTCTTCCACTCACTTTCCTGGGTTGGATCTTTATAGAAAGCATTGGCATACGGATCGAGCAAAATGCATTTGGCCTGACGGTTAATCACTCCTTTCACAAGTTCTCTCAATTTGGCATCTTCTTTCACAAATGGCAAATAGGGCCAAATCTGGGCAGTGCTATCGCGAAGCCACATGGCATCAATATCTCCGGTGATCACATAGGTATCAGGCTTTCCGTCAATAACTTCAAAATCCACAGTGGTATCCAGTGTATTCGGGAAACAGTTTTCGAACAACCAGCCCAACTCCGGATTGGAAATCGATGCTTTTACTTTGATAATGGTTTTTTCAACCGATTCGCTCACAAAGTTGCGTTTGGCAAGTGGCGGACGTTTGCTCTCGAACGCCGGAAGCAAATTACCGGCAATAATTTTTGTTTTGCTGGCGGCCAGAACTCCAATTCCGGCTAACGCACTGGTTTTAATAAACATTCGTCTGTCTGACATATTCTTTTTCTATTTTATCAATTTATCTTTGATTTTGTTGGTATTCTGAAGGCAAAAATATCCAAATTTGATCCTTAAAACGGGAAAAACGAAAATTTATTTGAGCTTTTGCAACCCTTCAGAAAAACAGTTGTCAATAAAACTGAAAACGATAACATTTGAGTCAGACAGCATTCATACATCAGGATTTGATAGCCGACAGCATAAAAGGCAGCAACAAAGCCCGCTACCAGCTCTATCAGTTATATTCCAAAGCGATGTTCAACGTGTGTTTCCGCATGATGAATAACCGCGAGGATGCTGAAGATATGTTGCAGGAGGCTTTTGTACAGGCTTTTCAGAAACTTGAATCGTTCAGGAACGAATCGGGTTTTGGCACCTGGATAAAGACAATTACAGTCCACACTTGTATCAATGCCCTGAACAAACGTAAATTGGACATCCGTTACATCGATGATTTACACCGCTTCGAAACAGCCGAAGAAGAACCCGAAGAAGCCTTGTACACCACCGAAAATGTGTTGGAGGCGATGAATCAGCTTCCGGAGGGAGGGCGAATCGTCTTCTCACTTTACCTGCTCGAAGGGTACGACCACGGAGAGATTTCACAAATACTGAATATCACCGAATCGACCTCGAAAACGCAATATATGCGCGCCAAACGTAGGGTTTATGAAATAATGAAACAAACAAAAGCAAGTACGATATGAAACCAGATCGATTAGAAAAGTTTGTAAATGAAAACCGGCACGAATTCGACCTGTTGGAGCCATCAGACCGGATATGGGAATCTATCAGCGAACAGCTAAACGAGGAGCCGAAAAGCAAAATCAGGAAATCTTCGTGGATGAAAATTGCCGCAGTTGTGGTTTTAGCGCTCGCAATTCCAACAGTTATTTATCAGGTTAAATTTTCGGAACATATACAATCGGCAAAAGCAGTTCAGGCCGATCCTGAAATTCAGGAATTAATTGAGGCTGAGGCTTATTACGCGCAGGAAGTCTCAGGGAAAATGGCCGAAATAAATAAATGCTACAAAGTTCATCCTGAAATAAAGATAGAGATTGAGGGGGATTTAAATGAGTTGGAAATGATGTATCATTCGTTAAAAAATGATCTAAAAGAGAATATCTCGAACAAGGAAGTTATTGAAGCGATGATTGAGAACAACCGCAACCGGATGAAACTGGTTGACGAGGTTCTGGAACAAATAAATTGTTAGCCTTATGGTTATGAAGAATTTTTTGCAAACAAACGGCAGTCGGCTTTTTACCTCAGGTTTATTCATCCTGATGTGCTTAGCCGGTCATGCACAGTTTACCGAGACAAAGGAATTTGTTAAGCGTTTTGCCATTCAGCCCGAAACGCGCATCGACATTACGAACAAATATGGTAAAATAGAGCTGAATACCTGGAATAAAGACTCGGTGGTCATCAGATTTAAAATGGAAATTAACGAAAAGAAGCCGATCAAGCTCGAAAAAACGTTGGATAATCTGGACTTCGACATCAGTAACAGTCAGCATTACCTGGTGGTGAGAACGCTGGTCGACAAAAACCGGAGCCAAATTGAAAGCGAATTCCTGAAATTTAAAGAAACAATTCTTCAGACCAATGGCAGCATCCGCATCGACATGATGGTGTGGTTGCCCGACAATCGTGAACTTCGGCTGGAAAACAAGTTTGGCGACATCATTATGGGCGACTACAAAGGCGAAACTCAAATTACACTGAGCAACGGCAAACTGAAAACCGGCGACTTGCCCAAACGATCGACGATGAACCTGAGCTTTGCCGATGCCATGATTACCAACCTGCCCAACGCTCGAATCGTCAGCAATTACAGCGATATTGAGATTAAAAACTCAGGAATATTGCGTTTCGAAAGTAAATCGTCGACCATTGAAATTATGAGTGCTGAAGATTTGAGCATCGACTCGCGACGCGATAAATTCCGGATCAGGATTGCAAATAAACTGGATGCAACAGGCAATTTCAGCCAATTCAGAATTTCAGAATTAAAGGATAAGGCGAACCTGCGCTTAAGTTACGGCAGTCTCGAAATGGAAAAGATACTGAACTCGTTCAGCAGCATTTACGTCGAATCACGATCGGCAGATTTAAACCTTTATTTTAGTCCTGAAGCCAAATTTAATTACGAAATCACCGAAACCAAAACTGATCTAAAATTGGGACGGGAACTGAAAGAGGAGGACAAAGAAGTGATTGATTCGAAAGAAAATAAAGTCCGCCATTCAGGCTATTTCGGCAAGAAAATGAAAGAAGATCAGCTCATCATTAACGCCGTTGGTGGCGAAACCAATATTCTGTCGTATTGATGGATAGAAGGATTGAATTACTGAAAGACTGATTCATATCTGATTTCGTACGATTCATCAGGTAATACAAGCGATTTAGCAAAATATGTTCTTTCCTTCACGATGAAAGATTCAATTTTGCTAGTGAATGAGACTTAGTTAAAAGCAATCAAACCAACCTGTGTAGAAATTCATAATAACAGCCAATGTAACAATTACATTTGATTGCACTGCGCTAAGCGCTGTTGGAGAAGCATTCTATGTCAGATCCCGAAATAAATTCGGGATGACTATACATTAACCTAAAAAACTTAAAATTTTTATTCAGGATTTGCAACCACGAAAATAAAATCCTGTCTATGATATCAGAAAACAATCAGAAAAACAGAAAACAATCAGAAACAAGCAATCCTCAAAGCTATGAAAACAACTAAAATTCAAATTCTTACGGCACTATTCGTGCTTTTATTAGGAACAAGTTCCTGTCTCGACGAACTATTTATTGAAGGCAACGGAATTTCGAGAACAGAAACCCGTGATGCGGAAGGGTTCAATCAAATAAGTTCGAGCGGAGATTTCACGGTTACTGTAATGCCAGGCAACTTTTATTCGGTGGAAGTAACAGCCGAATCGAATTTATTGCCTTACATCTCAACCAATGTAGATGGAAGAACACTGAAAATCAGAACTACTGGAATACATTCACTTCGACAGAACGAACCAATTGAGATTTTCATCACCACACCGGTACTAAATGGATTAGCATTAAGCGGATCGGGATTAATTGAAACCGGAAGTTTTCTGAGTTCAGACTTCGACTTGTCAGTTTCCGGATCGGGTGATATCAAAACCATAATCAGCAGCGACAAGGTAAACGCGAACATTTCGGGCTCCGGAACAATTTATATGGAAGGTGATGCCATAAACACTAATTTTGTGATTAGCGGTTCGGGAAAAATAAAGACTTATAACCTTTTGCAGGATCAATGCCATGCAGTAATTTCCGGATCGGGCGATATGTATGTAAATGCCAGCCAATTTATTGATGCCCGGATTTCAGGGAGCGGAAGGGTTTATTTTGTCAATCACCCTATCGTGCATACCAGCATTTCCGGATCAGGCGATGTAGTCGATAAGAATTAATGAAACCAGAAAAAAGAAAAAATCATTAGAAAACAAAAAATAAAATTGAAACAATGAAACAAATCTATTTAATCGTTGGCTTATTACTCCTCGCATTCAGCGGGTTTTCAGAAGAACCGGTTAAAGCTGCTGGTATTCGCGGTGGGCTTTCCTCCGGATTTGAATACCGCGTTTACTCGGGCGATTTAACGTCGTATAAAGCACTGCTTTCATTCCGGAAACAGGGTTTGCAGTTAACCGGCATGAAAGAATTCCATGTAGCCGATGCTTTCGATATTGGAGAAGAAGAATTGTCTTTTGTTTATGGTTTTGGAGCTCATGTCGGTTTTGAATCGTGGCACAATTACTATTATTACGATACACTTCCACAGACATCGTACAGTGAACGCCGCTCTGGCCCTATTGCAGGGCTGGATGGTTTGGCTGCAATTGAATATACGGTAAAGGAAATTCCTTTTGTATTTGGAGTGGAGGTAAAACCTTATTTTAATCTCTTCGGAAAGAGCTTCTTTCAGCTCCAGCCCTTCGATTTTGCCTTTACCGTAAAATATACTTTTTAGTCATTTGTCATTAGCGATTTTGTCCACATAGAGTCGGACTAAAAACAATATATAAAGGAATGTCAATGGAAAAGTAGTCATTAGTCATTCGAAAAGTAGCCATTAAACTTTTTCCGAATGACCAATGACCGTTTCCTGCAAAAAATGAGGAAAAAGCAATAAATACCTCTAAACAAATCAATACTTCAGAAAGCAAAACAACTATTTAAACAGTTAAAAATGAAAAAGTTATCACTCATGATTTTTCTTGGGTTAGGTTTCCTATTGGCCTCAGCCCAGGATGACAAAGACAACAATCAGATTTCGACAATCTTTTCAAGAACCAGATCAAATGGCGGCTACGGAGCCTTATCGTTTGGCTATTCGGAAATCGACGGAAAAGATGCTTTTGTAATGGGCGCCCGAGGTTCGTGGATTATTGACCATTCGTTTGCCATTGGACTGGGCGGAGTTGGTTTTATTAACGATGTAAATTACCATCATTGGCCAAACAATGAATTAAACGATAACCTGGCAGGAGGCTATGGCGGTATTTATCTTGAACCAATCATTGCACCAAGATTGCCCGTTCACATTTCGGTTCCTGTATTATTCGGAATTGGAGGCATCTCGCGTATTCATGACAATTGGGATACTTGGGTTTACAATGATTCGCAGAATGATGTTTTCCTGGTCTTCGAACCGGCGGTCGAACTCGAATTCAATCTGACCCGGCATCTACGACTGGCTGGCTCGGTAGGATACCGATTTACCTCTAAAGTTGAAATGACGGATACAAACCCGGACATTCTGGAAGGCACCAATATTGGGATTGTTATGAAGTTTGGAAAATTCTGATATTATCATTTCCGATTTTAGTCAGGGTTTCACTCGAAGTGAAGCCCTGACTAATTTCATCTTTTTTATCTACCCAATAAAACCTACTTTTGCCGCTCATAAAACCGGTTAAATGAAGAATAAATCCTGGGTTACAATTGGTGCCGCTATTTTATCGATGATTTTCTGGAGTTTTTCGTTTGTCTGGATAAAAATTGTCTATGAGGCTTATGGGCCGCTAACAACTGTTTTATTCAGGTTACTTATTTCTTCCGGATTAATGTTGATCTTCACCGTCCTGTCCCGGAAACTTCAGAAGATACAACCCGGCGACTTTAAATTATTCATTTTACTGGCATTTTTCGAACCATTCCTTTATTTCATGGGCGAAAGCTACGGTCTGAAATACGTTTCGTCAACAGTAGCTTCTGTTATTGTGGCCACAATTCCACTTTTTTCGCCCATTGCAGCCTGGTATTTTTACAAGGAAAAACTCAGCCGCACCAATCTGTTTGGCTTGGTTATTACGTTCTTCGGAGTCAGCCTGGTTGTACTCGACACGTCGTTTAATTTCACCGCTTCGCCATTGGGTGTTGCGCTCGAGTTCTTTGCTGTCTTTGGAGCCATTGGTTATGCAAGTGTCCTGAAAGGTATTTCGCATCGCTACAATACGTTCACCATCATCACTTATCAAAACCTGATTGGCGCAGCATTTTTTCTTCCATTTTGGTTGATCTTTGAAATGAACGATTTTACGCAGGTTACTTTTAATGCCAAAGCATTCTGGGCGATTATCAAACTGGCAATTTTTGCATCAACGTTTGCGTTTATCTTGTTTACCTATAGTGTCCGGAATATGGGAATCAACA
The DNA here is from genome assembly GCA_028683385.1 of Prolixibacteraceae bacterium. Taxonomy (GTDB): domain Bacteria; phylum Bacteroidota; class Bacteroidia; order Bacteroidales; family Prolixibacteraceae; genus Aquipluma. The sequence goes on from JAQUIJ010000007.1 coordinate 203,206, forward strand.
AGTCGAATACCTTTATCAATGTAATTCCAATCTGTGTGGCTATTTTCGCCTACATCATATTGGGCGATCAACTGAATTTTCACCAGATGATCGGAATTGCGATTGTTATCTCCGGATTATTTCTGGCACAAATCAATTGGAAACGTTTTAGAAAAGGAACACCGCCCATTTATCAGGCCTGAACCTTTTTGTGATATATCTGTTTTTGTCATCGTGAAAAGGAAAAATCGAAATAATCTCATCAGGCTGATTTTTGTTCACCTGCTGCTGCTGGCCTATCCGCTGGTGAGCAAGACTTTTCACGTGCATCATGGAGAGCGGATTTCGCATGGCTTTTCGACTTGCGCCAGCGTTGACAAGCCCGAAGATTCTTGTCCGGTTTGTGATTTCGAATTTTATAATTTCGTTCCAGCCGCATCCAATGCCGTATTGGTTTCGCAGCATTGTATTTCGGTGTATAACTCTCCCGATCCGCAGGCCGCATTCATACCATTCATTAATTACTTCTCGCTCAGAGCGCCACCTGTCGCCTGATCAATATCCATTTCGTTTAAAAATCAATCCACATTAAAGCCCAGGATATAATCAATTTATATCGGACTGATGTGCTGTTTGTTTCCGGATTTCTTCGGGAAATGAACTGTCATTCATATTATACAATTTTAAAACACAACCATGCAACAAAAAATTATATTCCTGATTTGGATTATTTTAACCGTGTCCTATTCAGGCTTCGCAACAACATATCCCAATAGCAGCAGTGCTCATTTAAATGGAAAAGTAACGGATAAATCGACCGGCGAATCAATCCCAGGAGTCAGTATTTATTTTCCGGACCTGAAAAACGGAACGGTCACTAAAGACGATGGAAGTTATTTTATCGACAAACTGCCGGCAACAAAACTGCTCGTTCAGGTCAGTTACCTGGGCTATAAAATGCAGTCGAGGCAACTCGATCTGGCGAAAACACAAACAGCCGATTTTGAGTTGGAGTTAACAGCCACTGAAATTGGCGAAGTTGTGGTTACCGGGCAGTCCAGTGGTATTGAGAACAACCGGACACCTTCGCCAATTGCGGTTGTACCACGTACGCAAATGCTCCAAAATTCGTCGAGCAATATCATTGATGCACTGTCGAAAGTTCCGGGAGTTTCGCAGGTAACCACCGGAGCTGGAATCTCGAAACCGGTTATTCGCGGAATGGGCTACAACCGCGTGGTTGTTGTAAACGATGGAATCAGGCAGGAAGGCCAGCAATGGGGCGACGAACATGGCATTGAGATTGACGGGAACGCCGTAAATCGGGTTGAAATTCTGAAAGGGCCTGCCAGTTTGGTTTACGGTTCGGATGCAATGGCCGGGGTAATTAACATGATTTCGGCGCCAACCTTGCCGGAAGGAACAACCAGGGGAAACATCAGCAGTAATTACCAGACAAACAATGGCTTGATCGATAATTCAGTAAACCTTGCCGGAAATAAAAACGGACTGATCTGGGATGCCCGGTACAGCAACAAAATGGCACATTCGTACCAAAACAAATACGACGGCTTTGTTTACAATTCGGGCTTCCGCGAGCAAGCAGCCAGCACAATGCTGGGGATTAACCGCAACTGGGGATTTTCGCACCTGCACCTTAGTTACTATGATTTGAAACCGGGTATTGTTGAAGGCGAGCGCGACAGCCTGACCGGCAAGTTTTTGAAGACAACCGTTAACAGCGATGGTGAAACAACCGATGAAATCGCAGGTTCGTCTGACTTTCATTCCTATCAGCCCAATGCTCCGTTCCAGAAGATCAATCATTATAAAGCCGTGTGGAACAATACTTTATTTGTCGGACAAAGTCAACTGGAAGCCACCATCGGGTTTCAGCAAAACAGGCGAAAGGAGTTTGAAACACCCGACGAATACGGACTTTATTTTTTGCTGAATACGTTGAATTACGACATCAAATATATTTTGCCTGAGAAAAACAACTGGAAACTCACTGTTGGAACGAATGGAATGTGGCAAAATTCGCAAAACAAAGGAACCGAATTCCTGGTTCCGGAATACGAATTGTTTGATTTCGGCATTTTTGCTATTGCCAACAAAAAGATCGGGAAATTAGATATCAGCGGGGGAATTCGGTTTGATACCCGTTCGGAAACCGGCAAAGCGCTTTTCCTGAATGAAGATGGCGGCGTAGCTTTAGCTTCCGATGCAAATGCGACACAACGTTTTAGCGCTTTCGATCAAACCTTCAAGGGAACAACCGGAAGTCTTGGCGCCACCTATCAAATCAGCGAATCGATCTACACCAAACTGAATATTTCGCGGGGATTTCGGGCTCCCAACATTGCTGAATTAGCCTCGAACGGTGTGCATGAAGGTACACAACGCTACGAAATTGGCAATCCAAACCTGAAACCTGAAACCAGTCTGCAATTCGATTATGCCATCGGGATGAATACCACCCATGTTTCGGCCGAACTGAACTTGTTTACCAACAATGTCGATCATTACATCTTCAGTAAAAAACTAAGTACGGAGGACTTGTATGACGGTCTTCCAGCGTACAAATTTTCGGAAGGAAATGCCCGTTTCTATGGTGGCGAATTTCAAATCGACATTCACCCACATCCGTTGGATTGGTTGCATCTTGAAAATTCATTCTCGTACGTAAACGCTACATTAAAAAATCAACCCGCAGAATCGCGCCATTTACCTTTTATTCCGGCGCCGGTTTGGGTTTCGGATGTAAAAGTCGATTTCAATAAGCTTAATCGCTTTATGGCAAACGCCTATTTCAAAATTGGGATTGATAAAACCTGGGCGCAAAACAATTATTATGCAGCTTACGACACCGAAACCGCAACACCGGGTTATACTTTGCTGAATATGGGAATTGGAACCGATTTCACTTCGGGACGCAAAACCCTTTTCTCGATTTATATTTCAGGAAATAACCTGACCGATGTCGCTTATCAGAGCCATTTGAGCCGCTTGAAATATGCTGCGGTTAACTATGCCACCGGACGTACCGGAATTTATAACATGGGTCGCAACATCAGCTTCAAAGTGCTGATTCCGATTGATTTTTCAGGAAAGAATTAGTGAGGAATCTCAAAACTAGAATCTGTCATGCCGAACTTCCTGCCAGCCGGCAGGCTGGGTTTCGGCATCTCTTCCTAGATGAGACCCTGAAACAAGTTCAGGGTGACTTTGCCAGACAATATCAAGATTAACGCTTAAAAGGAATAAGAATGGTCTCCCATCTTATTCCTTTTTTTAATTTTGGCGACTCAAGTCACAACTCGTAAACCGAAAATGGAACGCATCCCGTATATCAAACCTGAAAAGCTGAAAGAATTCTCGAATAACCGGAAGCAAGATTTCACGTTGCTATTCAAGAAACTGAAAGCCAAAAAACCGAAGAATCTCGACGATGTGTTTCATGAATTGCACGACGAAGCTTTCGATCAGTTCGATTGCCTGACCTGCGCCAACTGTTGCTCGACGATAAGTCCGGCGATTACCGAAAAAGATGTGGAACGGTTGGCCAAACGAGTGAGGATGAAGGCCGTTGATTTCATCAGGCAATACCTGTTTAAAGACGAAGACAATGACTACGTTTTCAAGCAAACGCCCTGCCCTTTCCTGATGCCCGATAATTACTGCATGGTTTACGAAGACCGGCCCAAAGCCTGCCGCGAATACCCGCACACCGACCGAAAACGTATGTACCAGATCCTAAGTTTGACTCATAAAAACTGCGAAGTTTGCCCGGTGGTTTTCTGTATTACCGACGAACTGGCCAAAAACTCGATCTTTAAAGTCTGACCGCACTTTCTTCGCTCCTATAGTTAAAAAGAATAAAGCAATTGCAATAATATATTGTCGTATTTTGGCTAAATGATTTTATCCCCACTCACCCCGCGCATCTGCGATGCTTTGAGGTTGTATCAAAAGTCAAAATTTCGCAAATGCAACTTTCAAATTGTAAGTTCAACTTCATTTCACCCCTCCAAACCTCCCCTGAAGGGGCGGCTTTGAAGTCCCCTTCAGGGGATTTAGGGGTTTTAACAGTGTCTGCACTTTCTTCATTCTCGATTGTTGCAAAGAATTAACACAACTGCAACAATTTGTGGCAAATTATTCCCTTAATTTCCGGTCTGAATGAATTTCCATTTGGGCAAATTGAAAAAGATAAAATACATGGAATTTGAAAAACATATCATCATTGGTGGTGAGGAGTGGTGCGCATTTCCGGGACTAAACATTCCGGCAATCAAAGCCAGAGTCGATTCCGGAGCACGAACTTCGGCCATTCATGCGCAAAACATTCAGAAGTTTACACGGAAAGGCGAAAAGTGGGTCAGTTTCGAGGTTCATCCACTTCAGGATAGCCGCCGGATTACGGTTCGCTGCGAATCGAAAATTGTTGATCACCGGAGCGTGAAAAGTTCGAGCGGTATTGCCGAAAAGAGATATGTCATCAAATCGATACTAAAAATCGGAACCTACGAATGGGAGATTGAATTAACTCTGGCCAACCGCGATTCGATGGGTTTTCGGATGCTGCTGGGCCGCGAAGCCATGGAGAACCGGGTGTTGGTTGATCCGGCCAATAGCTTTTTGTTAGGCAACTATTCCGAAGAACGGGTGAAAGAGTTTTACCAGCACATACGGGATGTCAAGAGCGGATTGCGCATCGGATTATTGGCAAGTAATTCGGAACTTTACAGCAATCAGCGAATTATGGAAGCTGGCGAAGAACATGGTCACGAAATGATCTTCCTGAATGTGCAGCAATGTTACATGAAACTCGATGCCGTAAACCCTGAAATTCGGTACCGTGGAGGAAGTATTCTGAATAACCTGGATGCAGTTATACCACGAATCCGGCCCAACCTGACGTTTTACAGTCTGGCGTTAATCAGGCAATTTGAAGCGCTCGGCATTTTTTGCGCCAACTCGTGGGATGCCATTGGTAAATCGCGCGATAAGCTTTATTCATCGCAGTTGTTTTCACAAAACGGAATTCAAATTCCAATTACAGGTTTTGCCAAGTCGCCACTCGATACCAACGACCTGATCAACATGGTCAATGGCGCTCCGCTCATTATTAAACTGCTTGAAGGAACTCAAGGGAAAGGTGTTGTTTTGGCTGAAAATGCTAAAGCTGCCGAGAGTGTGATTAACGCATTCAAAAGTCTTCAGGCCAATATTTTGGTTCAGGAATTTATTAAAGAAGCCGGAGGAAAAGACATTCGCTGTTTCGTCATAGATGGTAAAGTGGTGGCTTCCATACAACGCGAAGCGGCTAAAGGCGAATTCAGGGCCAATTTGCACCAGGGCGGAACAGCATCGGTGATTAAAATTACGAATGAAGAAAAGAAACTGGCTGTGAAAGCCGCCAGAGTGCTTGGACTGCAAATCGCAGGGGTTGACATTATCCGGTCGAACAAAGGACCATTGGTTTTGGAAGTGAATTCGTCGCCGGGACTCGAAGGAATTGAACAAGCCACCGGAAAAGACATTGCCGGAATGATGATATCGGCGATTGAACGCCAGTTAGACTGGCAGCGCGATCTTGGAATCAAAGGCTCCGATCCGGAATAACCACCCTTCGACTGCTTCGCGCTCAGGGAGCTGTGCTGCGGTCACCCGACTGCCGACTTCGGGCTTCGGACTCATTAAACTAAAGTTAATAAAGGTGAAAGCCTTATGGGTCGGTTAGGATGTTCAAAAGCCTTTTCCTATTTTTGAGAAAATTTTAAAAAAACTATTTAAAAACCATTGATAATGAGAAAAAAAATTGTTGCCGGAAACTGGAAATGTAACACAACCGTTCAGGAAGGTGTTGAATTGGCTAAAGCTGTAACTGAGTTAGTTGACAAATCAGGAGTAAAGGATGTTGTTGTTGTTTTGGGAACTCCATTTACACACATTACCAGCGTTGTTTCGGCTGTTGATACCAAACTTATTCATGTTGCTGCACAGAATTGTGCTGCTGAAGCAAAAGGCGCTTTCACCGGCGAAGTTTCAGCTGCTATGGTTAAGTCAACCGGCGCTACTCATGTTATTTTAGGACACTCTGAACGCAGAGAATATTATGGCGAAACCAGCGAAATCCTGAACAAAAAAGTGGCTTTGGCTTTGGCTAACGGATTATCTCCGATTTATTGCTGCGGTGAAGCTTTGGCGATTCGCGAAGCCAACGAACAAAATGCTTACGTAAAAACTCAGTTGGAAGAAACGATTTTCAACCTCTGTGCTGAAGATTTCGCGAAACTTTCAATCGCTTACGAACCAATCTGGGCAATCGGAACTGGCGTAACGGCTTCTACAGCTCAGGCTCAGGAAATGTTGGCTTTCATCCGTAGCTTGATTGCCGAAAAATTTGGAAAAGCTGTTGCTGAAGAAACTTCAATCCTATACGGTGGTAGCTGCAACGCTAAAAATGCTCCTGAATTATTCTCTCAGCCAGACATCGACGGTGGTTTAATTGGTGGCGCTTCACTGAAAGCTGAAGATTTCTTAGGAATAATTACTGCATACTAAAAAGGAGACGGAAGACCGGAGACCGGAGAACCGCACCCTGAGCTTGTCGAAGGGGAAAACATATTAAAAGGGAATGATCCGAAAGGGTTGTTCCCTTTTTCTTTGGAGAGGATGGAAGTCTACAAGAAATATCCGGAGGAAGTAAAATCGCTGGTTCTGGCAGGTACTTTATTTTCGCCGCAAACCTACCTACCTTCCTCACACAACTCATTGATTGTCATTTTCGAACGAAGTGAGAAATCTCAGCGTAACATGCATTGAAGATGATTTTGCCGGACAATAGTGATTAAAATTGTTTAAAAAAATAATTTTTCGAGAATTAACAATTGCTCGCATTACTTGTTTGTTTGACTAGCAAGAAACTTTCATTGATAATATAGGAAATGGCTAAAGTAAAAGTCAGTGGTCATGCAAAAACGATTTATCAATGGTGGTTGCGGTGAATTCTAACTAAACATATAATTGTATCTTTAAAAGTATAGTTTAAAAACAAACACGATGAAAGCATTCCAAACGTTGAGAGATATTCCGGTTCTGCCGGTAGATATCTTTGCTGCTTTCAGCAATCCTGAAAGTCTTGCAAAATGGTGGGGACCAAACGGCTTTTCCAACACATTTAATCAGTTTCAATTTAAACCTGAAGGGAAATGGTCGTTCATAATGCACGGTCCTGATGGTGCAAACTATCCAAATGAATCTGAATTTATCGAAATCGTACCGAATGAAAAAGTTGTGATCAGGCATCACTCGCAGCCGAATTTCACCTTAACGGTTACGATGAAAAGTTCAGAAAAAGGAACTACGATCAATTGGTTACAGGATTTTGATAATGAAGAAGTCGCTAAAAATATTGCTCATATCGTAGAACCGAGTAACGAGCAAAATCTTGACCGGCTTACAACACTGGTTTGTGGTAGTAAACTTTGATGTTATGGATTGGCAATTACACTTTTAACACTAATTTTCAATTACCCACCGTTGTCGCTGATTTACGAATCCCTGACAAACTCTACTTACAAGTATTTACCGGTTTATTATTCATTTCTTTATCGAATCAATTTTTAGATGGAAAGAGGAGGCTGTATCAAAAGTCATTGACCCCCGTCATCCTGAACTTGTTTCAGGATCCTAAAGCATTGTATATTAGATCTCGAAATAAATTCGGGATGACCTGATCAGCGAGCATTTTGACTTTTGATACAGCCTCGACGGGGCTTGCTAATATTTTCACTTTTGATCCAGTCACTTTCTTTTTGTATTACATTTGCCCAACAAGCGAAACCCTCAATATTGGTTTTCTGATTTTTAACTTTATACATTTTGCCTTTAAACTTCCTTTATCATGATCTATACACAAATACGTTTTAAGCTGAATCCCGACACAACAGAAAACCGTGAAATTCTGGTAGCTATGCTTTCCGATCTGGCTTTCGAAAGTTTTGATGAATCGGAAGAACAAGTTATGGGATACATTCCCGGAGAATCTGTAGATTTTGAGGAGATCGAAGCAATTACCTCTCTCCTGCCCTTTTCTGTTGTTACTAAAAACGAACTGATTCCGGATAAAAACTGGAATGAAGTGTGGGAGAAAAACTACTTTAAGCCGTTGTTGATCGGCAATCGCTGTCTGGTACGCGCACCATTTCATACAGAATATGAGTCGGCCGAATTTGAACTGGTGATTGAACCCAAAATGGCTTTTGGCACCGGGAACCACGAAACCACTACTTTAGTTGCCGAGCAAATCCTGAATATGGATCTAGCCGGGAAAAAGGTTCTGGATATGGGTTGCGGAACAGGCATTCTGGGAATGCTGGCTTCGCTCATAGGCGCAAAAAGTGTAACCGCAATCGACATCGACACCTGGTCGTTTGAAAGCACCGTTGAAAATGCCCGGCTCAACAACATCCTGAACCTGGAAGCCAAATTGGGTGATGCCAGTTTGCTGGGATCAGAAACGTTTGAGATCATATTTGCCAACATTCACAAGAATGTAATCATTAACGATTTGCCGGTTTATGAAAGTGTACTTCAATCAGGAGGAAAACTTTATCTGAGCGGATTTTATACTCACGATATGGCTGATGTAAAAGCAAAAGCAGAATCGCTTGGGCTCGCAGATGCTGGATTTCAGGAGAAAAACAACTGGGTGGTGTACGCTTTCAGAAAGCTTTGAGCAGGGAAGTCCGGAGACAGAAGACAGAAAACGCCACTTGGAACCTGAAATTTGAAAATGAACTTCTCCGCCGCAGTGTGGTGGGGAACAAATCCCTAAGCGATTAGATTTCACACATAATAAAAAAACCGCCTTGCAGCGGTTTTTTTATTAATGTTTCCGAAGTAAATCAAGCATTTTTCGATCTAGTTTATGTCCATACCAATCTTCGTATTGAACATCTTTTCTACCTGAATCCAAAATACCAAAATCGCCTCTAAAATTCCAAAGCGCATAACCGATCTGATTTTCAGTTAAAACATCCAGCACATCGCCAAACCAGGCGAGAAAAACATCATGTGGTGTCTCCCGCCAGCAACCGCATTCGCCGCAATGAACACCAACCCCCTGTTTCACGAGATCAATCCAAGGTTGATACAGTTCTTCCAGATTTTTTCGGCTAAACGATTTACCATCAATGACTCCTGGCCAAACTGGCATGGGTGCGTCATCCGGATTTTTAAATACCCATGGCGCACGGTAATGCGACACGTAATGAGGAAAATATCCACGACAACTTTGGGCAATGTTCAGATCGGTAATCTCAGAAATTACTGAGGCACCAACATCATTTCCATCAGCAATAACCAGATGATCAGGATTTGATTTGCGGATTGCCTGCGAAGCAGCCAATGCAACTTTTCGATACACGGCTCCCGGAATTGTTGTACGCGAACCAAACTGATCGTTCATATTTTCGCGCCAACTTGGTTCATTGACCAAATCGAAACTGATTTTTTTCGATGATATATTCTTAAAACGGTTACCCCACATTTCCCAGTGAAAACAAAATGCTTCCAATGCTTCCTGATCTTTCCACAAATTGTACGGTTCATTAAATCCGGCGTTTACACAATATCCTGGTGCCCGATGAAGGTTAATACTTACATGCAAACCAGCCTCCTGTGCCTGAAAAACTAATTCCTGAATTTCGTCCACTACTTTCTCATTGATGTTCAAAACATCCGAAGGAGTAACATCCTTTTGGCTGTCAAAGATGATGTAGCGTGGATAAGCCATTGGCAACCGAACAAAATCGAACCCCCAGTCAGCCATCCATTTCAGATCTTCTTTAGTGGTTTTCGACTGTGTTTCGCCTTTCGGAGGAAAAGCCCCAAAATAATCAAGCAGATTAAATCCCCGCCAGCGCGGAATAGAGTTTTGTAAAGATGCACCCATAGATGATCCGAATGCCAGGTTTCCGGACAATGCGGTAGCAATAGCTGCAACACCCGTTGTCTTTATAAAAATACGCCTGTTAAAGTCTTTGTTTTCCATAGATTAGATGGATTTAGTTTAGTTGTGATTTATTTCAGCTAAGTTATTGTATTTAGCAAAACTTACTGAAATAATAAAGCTCAAATTGAATCGGTAATAATCGAATTGTTTAATCGCCTAATTGACAAATTAAAATTTCAAACTGTATATTTGCACGACCAATTGCAATCGATTGTTGTTGGATTCATTCATACAATATACTTAAGAACACCCTATGATACTTGATAAACTTGAAAATGCTGAGCTCTATTCCTGCATCAGCGAAAACCTGAAAAGAGGATTCGACTTCCTGAAAAATACAAATCTACCGGCTCTTGAAATTGGGAATTATGAAATTGATGGCAAAAATGTATTTGCCCTGGTTAGCGAATATGAAAGCAAAGCTCATCAGGATTGCCGATTGGAAGCACATCAGATTTATGCCGACATTCAGTACATTGTTTCAGGAAGAGAAGCCATTGGCTTTGCATCCTTGAACGGACAAACTGTAACTGCAGAATACCTTCCGGAGAAAGACATTGTCTTTTTTTCAGGAGAAACCACCCAGATGATTGTTGAAGCAGGAATGTTTGCGGTATTTTACCCACAGGATGTTCACCGACCTTGTATGCAGATTGACGGTCCGGAGAAGGTAAAGAAAGTAGTTGTGAAAGTGAAAATCTAAATAGAAAATAGTCATTAGTCAACAGAAAAGTCATTTTCCCTTTTCTAATGACTAATGACTGTATTCTGTAGAAACATGAATAGCACTTTTCACAAATAAATGCAATTAGCCCATTCTAGTTGGTTCTGCTTGTGATTATTGACATAGCAACGATTTTTTATCTACATTTAAGCAGTTTTTCTGCAATAACCTAAACAATAAACTGCCTATCATGAAGCATTCTATACTATTCCTGAAAGTCGTTCTCCCTCTATGTTTTTTGAGCCTGAATATTTTTGCACAGGAACGATACAAAGAAGAGATTACTGACTCTGCGAGGGTTGAAACGTTTACGTATGCATTTAAAGACGGTAAATCGCTCGATATGGATGTATATTCTCCTGCCTTTGATAATGAAACTCAAAGACCTTTAATCTTTTATGTGCACGGTGGAGGCTTTTCTGGTGGAAAACGAAATGACCCCGGAATTCAGGTATTTTGCAAAAAACTTGCCATGCATGGATATGTAGTTTCATCCATTTCGTACCGGTTAACACGTGAAGGGAAAGAAAGTGGTTTTGGATGCGATTGTCCGGCTGTTGACAAGAGAAATACCTTTAACGATGCTGTTGAAGATCTTCAGGATGCAACCTTTTTCATGATTCAGCAGCGCGATAAAATGGGAATCGATCCGCAAAAAATAATTATTTCAGGAAGCAGTGCCGGTGCCGAAACTGTACTGAATACAGCCTATCAGCCACCTTACTGTTATGGTTTGGATAGTGGACCCGTTTCGTATGCCGGCGTTATTTCAATGGCAGGAGCAATTCCTGATACTTCCCGTATTTTCAAGGAATCAGCAATTCCATCACTTCTTTTTCACGGAACCTGCGATAACCTGGTTCCATATGCTACAGCGCCACATCATTATTGCAAGGAAGGCCAACCCGGATACCTCATTTTGCACGGTTCGTACACGATTGCCGAAAAACTCAAAAAACTCGGAACGCCATACTGGCTTTACACCTATTGCAATGCTTCGCACGAGATTGCAGGTAAACCCATGTCGGACAATTTGAATGAGATTATCGAATTTTGCTATTCTTATATCGTCAACAAAGGAACCGAGCAAAAAACGACAATAATAAAAGGTAACAACAACACCTGCGAATACCAATCTTTTAATTTTTGTTCTGAATGAAACGCTTCTTTTTTATCATTTTAGTTTTCGTTAGTAACCTTGCAATCGCGCAAAATGTCCGGGTTATTACTTATAATATTCGCTTTAATAATCCGGATGATGGGGTAAATGCCTGGCCTAACCGAAGTAAGGATGTAGCTGCTTTACTTGACTTCCATAAAGCTGATATTTTTGGTTTGCAGGAAGCTTTAATTGGTCAGATTGAAGACATTAAAAAGCAGTTACCCCATATGGACTGGGTTGGTGTAGGCCGCGACGATGGCAAAAATGCAGGTGAATTCTCCCCTCTTTTCTACAATTCGAAGAAATTTAAGGCACTTAAAAGTGGTTGGTTCTGGCTTTCGCAAACACCTGAAAAGCCGGGACTGGGATGGGATGCTGCCTGCAATCGGGTGTGCACCTGGATTTTGCTCGAAACCGACAAAAAAGATCGGCAATTTATGGTATTCAATACCCATTTCGATCATCAGGGAGTTAAAGCCAGAACTGAGTCAGCTAAACTGATTTTACGAAAAATGAAAGAGTTAAATCCTACGAAACTACCCGTAATCCTAACGGGAGACTTCAATCTGACTCCTGAACAAGAGCCCATTGCTGTAATTACCAAAGAACTTCACGATTCACGTTCGATTACAAAAGAAGCACCTTACGGACCCAATGGAACATTCAACGGGTTTCAATTTAATAGTCCGCTTAACGAACGCATCGATTATGTGTTTGTAAACGACCTTGTGGAAGTGAAGCAATACGGCGTATTAAGCGATTCAAAAGATCAGAAGTATCCATCCGATCACTTACCTGTTTTCGTAAACCTTGAACTGAAGAAAGCGATAAAGTAATCTTTTATCCTGAACAATTCAGGCTTTTGTTTGCTTTGTGTTTCAATGAAAGTAGATTTTATCATTGTTGGTCAAGGTCTCGCAGGTACATTGCTTGCTTCTGAATTATTCAGGCGAAACAAAACCTTTGTGGTGTTTAACGATCCCGGTCAGCTCAAATCGTCTGACGTTGCGGCGGGAATAATCAACCCCGTTGTTTTCCGGCGAATGACAAAAAGCTGGTTGGTTGATGATGCCTTTCCTCAAATGGAAACAACTTACCGGGAGCTGGAAGAATTACTACACGAACAACTCTATTTTCCAGGTAGAATGCTGAAAGTTTTAGGCGAAGGCGGATTTGATTTTTGGAAAGAAAAGGCCTTCGCCAATCGATTGGAGACTTATCTGGAAGTTGAACCCATTCAAAGTTTCCAAAATCCGGGTATATCAAATGCTTTTAGTTTCGGTTGCGTTAACAAGTCTGGACGGCTTGACATTCAAAAACTTATTTCAACTTTCACAGGATTATTCGCGCAGCAAAATTTGATCAGGAATGAAAAGATAGATTACGAAAAACTGATTTTATTCGCCAACTCCACAACTTATGATAATATTACTGCTCAAAAGATCATTTTTTGCGAAGGATCGGCCGCTGCTCAGAATCCTTTTTTCAAAAATCTGAAATTCAAACACTCGAAAGGCGAAGTTCTGGAACTAAAAATCCCGGAATTGAAACTGAACGAAATCGTCAGCGATGAAGTATTTGTGATGCCAATTGGAAACGACAGTTACAAAGTTGGTGCAACCTACACCTGGGACAAATTAAACTACGACACAACAGATTCAGCCCGGCAGGAATTACTTAACAAACTACGAAACATCAGTTCAGCACCATTTGACGTATTGAGTCAAAAGGCTGGAATTCGCCCTACGATGCACGACCGGAAACCAGTAATCGGCTTGCTTCCGGATAATCCACGAATAGGAATTTTCAACGGATTGGGTTCAAAAGGGGTTCTGCTAGGGCCCTATTTTGCCAAACAATTCGCAGATTATTTGGTTGGAAATTCAAATTACATTCATCCAGAAGCCAATATTGAAAGATACTTTAAGCGAAAAAAACAGCCGGATTAGCAATATTCTATGCGCAACCACAAAAACTCATTGTAAATTTCTTATTTCCCAAAATTGGTGCAGTAAAAATTACAACATCAAGAATCAACTCGTGATTAGCTTCCATTGACTTCATAAAATAAGAATACGCACAAAGACCTATATCAAATACAGTTTTAGACTGAACCGTCCCAATATTTGAAAAGTTACCTTCGTCTTGTTATTACCCAAAAACCAAAATGGAACTTTACCAGGAACTTACAAAAGATATTCGGTTTGTGGAAGGCCTGAAATCCTGCATGAATTGTGGCGTTTGCACGGCCATTTGCCCTGCTGCCGAATTTTACGACTACGACCCCAGAATAATTGCCGGTATTGTACAATCAAAAGATGAAAAACGGATTGAAGAACTTCTGAAAAGCGAGACCATCTGGTATTGTGGCGAATGTATGTCGTGCAAAACCCGCTGTCCACGGGGCAATACTGTTGGACTAATCATCATGGCTCTGCGAAGCTTGTCACAGGAACTGGGCTACTTTGCTGAATCAGAAAAAGGTCGACAGCAATTGGCGATCAAGCGTGTAGTTGGCGAAAACATTATATCCAAAGGTTATTGCGTCCTTCCCGAAAACCTTATTCCTGAAATGCACCCCGAACAAGGACCTGTTGGGGAATGGATTTATGACAATAAAGAAGAAGTTTACGAACGCGTTGGAGCTAATTACAATGGTAATGGTGAAGGTGCTTTACGTAAGATTCCACAGGAATCGATGGACGAAATTTACCGAATCTTCGAAATAACAGGTGGTATTGACCGTTTCGAAAAAATTGAATATTTCTCGAAACTTAAAGCTAAAAACATGGGATTTACCGAAAATGATAACAATTATTCGGACTATGTAAACCACATCTTCACTACCAATAATGGCAAACACAACCGACAATAATGAAACGAGAAGGTAAAATACAAGTTTGGCAGGATTATCAGAAGGATATAGCCGATGATCATTACTTCTATGTGCGAAGTTGCATACGTCAAAACTTCTTTCCTGGATCAGAACAAACGTTTCTAAAAATTCTGCGCAGGGAATTGAATAAAGATATTTATGAAAATCCACATCACACCAGTTGCTCTGGAATTGGTTACCATTCTGATATTGTTCCGTTCGACACCATTCAAACCATCGTTGCGCGGCAATTTGCACTCATGACCGAAGCTGGCTACCAGAACCTGGCAGTTTCGTGCATTACCTCATTTGGTATTTACAACGAAATCATCGAAACATGGAAAGAGTTTCCTTCGGAACTGGAAAAAGTACGCTCACTCCTGAAAAAAGCTACCGGACGCGAATTTGAAATACCTCAAAATGTGGCTCATGCAAGCGATATTATATACAAATTCAGGGATAAAATAGCTTCAATTGGGGAAAACCGGCTTGTCAATCAGAAGACAGGCAAACCGTTGAAAATTGTCGAACACATTGGCTGTCATTATTCAAAGATGTTTCCTTCGAAAGGAGTTGGCGGTGCAGAGTTTCCTCATGTACTGGTTGGAATGATCGAATCCTGGGGTGGCGAAGTGGTTGATTATCCTGAACGTCGTCATTGCTGCGGATTTGGGTTCAGGCAATATCTGGTGATGTCTAACCGTGGTTACTCTGTTTCCAATTCAAGGAAGAAATTTGAATCGATGGAGCCATACAAGCCCGATGCAATTCTTTGCAATTGCCCCGGTTGCCCAATGTTTCTCGATCGGTGGCAGTATGTTATTCAAGAAATGGAAGGTAAAACATATGGCGAAAACGGACAGGGAATCCCGGTTCTAACCTACGAAGAAATGGCAGGTCTGGTACTTGGTTACGATCCGTGGAACATGGGAATGCAGATGCACCAAACCAATGTAGAGCCATTGTTGGATAAAATGGGAATTCATTACGACACTGATTTAAAATATGCCGGGAAAGACGGGAAACTGATCGGAAAACCAAAGATGGTGAGTTGCGGATGTTGAAAATTTCAGGCAATTGGAGGATTTAAAACATAAAATAATGAACAAGTTCTAATCTGATCAATGCTAACCTGGAACTTGAAATTTGGAACTATTAAACTTAGCTTGTGAAACACATTGTAGTTATAGGTGGCGGAATTGCCGGAATGGAAACAGCTTGCGCTCTGACTGATGCAGGACATTGGGTAACTGTAATCGAAAAAGAAGAACAGGTAGGCGGAAAGCTGAACAAATGGTCATACCTTTTCCCGGACTTTACTCCCGCTGATAAGATATTGGACGCACTTCTGGAAAAACACAGTGAAAAAGATTTCTCGATTTTAAGCCAGACAGAAGTCCTCTCTGTTAACCGCCAAAATAACAAATTCAACATCGAAACTTCGGGTAAGCAAAAGTTAGAAGCTGATGCTGTAGTTGTCGCCACTGGATACGAACTTTTTGATGCCTCCCGAAAGGAAGAATACGGATACAAAATATATGATCATGTAATCACATCGGCCGATCTGGAAAAATTATTATTACCTGACGGAGACCTTTCAGTCGCTGCGGGCCAAAATCCCAAACGGATTGCATTTGTACATTGTGTGGGATCGCGTGATGAAAAATCGGGCAATCATTATTGCTCCAAAGTATGCTGCATAACTGGCGTTAAACAAGCCATTGAACTTAAAAAACGATTGCCTGAAGCCGAGATTTATTGTTTCTACATGGATTTGCGCATGTACGGGAAAAACTTCGAAGAACTTTACCGTGAAGCACAGGAAAAGTACGACATCCAGTTTATCCGTGGGCGGTTGTCTGAAGCGTCAGAAAAAATCGATAAAAGTTTGCTGATCAAATCGGAAGATACGCTTTCAGGCAGGCCACTCAAAATGAATGTTGATTTGCTGGTTTTGCTTGTGGGCATGGAAGCCGGAAAAGGAACCGCAAAAGCTGCGGCAGCCTGTAGTATCGGCTGCGAAGAATCAGGTTTTCTGAGAACTTCTGACCCATTTCTGATGTCGAATTTCTCAGAGCAAGAAGGAATATTTCTGGCAGGCAGTTGCACCGCACCCATGTCGGTCAATGATACCATTTTACATGCCAGGTCTGCGGCCCAAGAAGTAAATAACTGGCTAAAAAAGAATAACTAATGAAAGATTTTGGCTTTTCAGTGATCAAACAGCGAACCATCGACTACGATCAGTTTGACGGCCGTCTTTTGAATGAGGTTTTAGAAATGGAACCCTCGTTTAAGGTATGTCTATCGTGCGGAGGATGCACTGCCACTTGTAGCGCTGCTGATTTGGTCAGTTTCAATGTACGGCGAATGAACCTATTGCTTCGTCGTGGAGAAACTGTTGAACTCGAAACTGAAATTCAAAAATGCATGCTCTGTGGCAAATGCATGTTGGTCTGCCCTCGTGGAATCAACCTCCGAAATGTAATCATGCTCATCAAAAAGAGCATACATAAATATAAACCTGTCAATTTGTAGATTCATATGAAATTTCCTCCATCTTTCATATTACCATTTACAATCGGGCTTTTGTTTATTTCCTGCTTCCTGGTCATTATTGTAGGCATTTGGATTTCAGAACTTTCGAAAATCGATAAAAGCCGGATTGTCCATAATATTTTCACTCGAAAAAGTTTGCTAGCAATTCGCGAAACATTTTCAGAATCACTACTTCACCGAAAAATATTCAGGAAAAATCCGGTTTTGGGTTACATGCACATGAGCCTGGCATTTGGTTGGTTCCTGCTAATTGTTGTTGGTCATATCGAAGCCTACATTCATTATCAAAGCTTCAGTGTTCCTGCATATAAAGCAATTTTCATGCGCTATTTTATAACTCAGCAATCCATTACACTTTCAGGAAAAATACTGGCAGCAAGTATGGATTTATTGCTCTTATTTGTGCTTTCAGGTGTCGTGTTAGCCTACTACAAACGGATGAATAGTCGGATGTTTGGAATGAAGAAAACCACACAGCTTAAAACTGGTGACCGTATTGCTTTAACTGCCCTTTGGCTCATTTTTCCCCTTCGTTTTCTTGCTGAAAGTGTTTCTGCTGGCGTTCATCACAACGGAAGCATCATAAGTCAACCAACCGGGCATTTGCTTTCTTCATTTTTACCAATCCAATCGGTGGAAATGCCGTTATGGTGGGCTTATTCAGGAGCATTGGGTTTATTTTTCTTCGCTCTGCCTGTTTCTCGTTATATGCACATCCCCGTTGAGGTGGTCATGATTTTTTTGCGAAATTACGGGATAAAGGTTCAAAAGCGAATCGATGGCTACTCCAGAATCCAGATATATTCATGTTCGCGTTGCGGCATTTGCCTTGACAGTTGTCAAATGACCCATGCTGCGATAAAAGATACACAATCGGTATATGCTTTGAAGCACATCAGAAATAGAAAAATTACCGATGAAAAACTATTCAATTGCATGCTTTGTGGAAGATGTCAACCCGATTGTCCTGTTGGACTAGAATTGAATAGCTTACGAATGACTCAGCGTATTGAGTCAACAAAAGAATATAACTCGTCCTACGAATACCTGAAGAACGGTAAAGTAAATGTCAGTCCCCAAACTGAAGTTATATATTTTGCGGGGTGTATGACCCATCTAACCCCAGCCATCATTAAATCGATGAAGGAAATTTTCGCTGTGGCTGATGTAAAATACTGGTTTATGGATGAGGACAAAACGGCTTGCTGTGGCCGTCCATTGATGCAGATTGGACAATATAATGCAGCCCAAAAATTGATTGATCACAACCGCGAACAAATACTCGCTTCAGGAGTCAAAAAACTGGTAGTCTCCTGCCCTATTTGTTACAAAGTATTTAAAGAAGATTATGCATTACCTGGCATAACCGTTCAGCATCACTCCGAATATTTGCTTAATTTAATAACTGACAGGCGTCTGCCGATAAATAAAATGCCTCTTCGGATTGTTTACCATGATCCATGTGAACTTGGTCGTGGAAGCGGTATATACCTTCAGCCAAGATTATTACTGGACGAATATGTTGAATTAATTCCGATACAAAATGAAAAAGCATCTGCCTACTGTTGTGGTGGAAGTTTAGCCAACATCAAAATTAAGATGAATGAACGCACCCAAATTCGGGATAAGGCTTTGGAAGAATACTGCAATTATGAGCCAGATATCCTAGCAACTGCCTGTCCGTTATGCAAAAAAACATTCGCCAAAAGTCGTATCTTGCCTGTTCACGATATCGCGGAAATCGTGTGCATGTCGATAACAAAAAGTGCAGAAATTTCGAGTAAAACGGACTCAGAAATTCTTTGTAAAAATGTAGCAATTAAATAGTGTTTGGAAATATAAGACAATATAATTCTTAAAATCATTGCAAATTTGTTCAATTGGAATTGCAAACCACATTTTCGCTGTAAATCGGACACTTATAGGCAGATGAAAGATATTTTAAGTTGGACAACACATATCCATCATAATCGTGTGAAACAATAAAATCACAAGTGTGATATAAATTTTATTTTTTTTTTTGAAATAAAAGCTATATAATTGCATAGTAAATTCTAAGCATTGTAATTAAGGGAATGAATTTAGAAAATGATAAACATTTCTAACTCTTAGTTGTTTTAGAGTTAAAATACATCTCCGAATAAGTAGTGTTATACCACAGAAAATGTGGATAACAGTAGGTTTTCCTATAAGTTTCATTTAAATTTTACAGATAAATATATCATCTTCAGCTAGTTTTTTGAATTTGATATTTTACTTCTATAATAATTCAAATAGACAATACCCTTATTAATTACATCTACCCGAATTAAGATTAGATTGAATTCTAATCTTTTTGGTTGTGTGCCTGAAAATCAGCATCACTTTACAAACAAAAATCCAAATTATACCACGCCTGTACAGAACAAGGCAATTTGTATAAACACTATTAATTAATTATTAACTAAATATTCAGCAAACTATGACAAAAAAAAGATTTGCAGAATCACAGATTTATCGTATTCTACAAGAAAATGAAAATGGAACTACAATTCCAGCGCTTATTAAAAAATATGGAATAAGCCAAGCTACAATCTACAACTGGAGAGTAAAATATGGGGGTATGAATATATCCGAAATCCATAGATTAAATGAATTAGAAGAAGAGAACG
The DNA here is from genome assembly GCA_028683385.1 of Prolixibacteraceae bacterium. Classification (GTDB taxonomy): domain Bacteria; phylum Bacteroidota; class Bacteroidia; order Bacteroidales; family Prolixibacteraceae; genus Aquipluma. The sequence continues at coordinate 223,180 of JAQUIJ010000007.1, forward strand.
ACAGACTAAAAAGAATGTTTGCTGATTTAAGTCTTGAGAACCTTATACTAAAAGGTAAATTAGAAAAATCAAAGTAACCACTATTTTTAGAAATTAGAATTTTTAGAAAATTATTTCAATAATAGTTTTATGTTATATCAAACAACAAGTATATTTTAAACAAGATTTATTTTACATAACAAAACTCATGCAACTCCATATTTATAAGGATAGATACTTAAAATTAAAATCAGGAGTGATGTCGGAAAACACGTATTGATTCCTAAGTTTTTCTAGCTTAATTTTATAGCATTAAAGAAATTCTAAAGGCACACACACTGTGCTAATTAGAATTAATTAGAAATTATTCTAATTAAAATAGAACCAATAATGTTATGAAATGACGATTTTGGAAAAACAAAAATATCAATGGTATGCAATATATACTAGAGCAAACGGAGAAAAGAAACTTTTTGACAATTTGCAGGTAAAAAACATCGAATGTTATTTACCAACAAGGAGGGTGTTAAAAACTTGGAGCGACCGAAAAAAATGGGTTGAAGAACCATTGTTTAAGTGCTACATTTTCGTAAAAGTCAGTTACAAAGAGTTCTTTAATGTTCTAAACACCGCCGGAGCTATTTGTTATATAAGTTTTGGTGGACGAGCGCAACCCATCCCTGAATATCAAATTAACAGCGTTAGAAACTTTCTTTGCCAATGTGATCAAGAGATTTCCCTAACTTATGATCATATTCAAAAGGGTGCTTCTGTAGAGGTATTAAGAGGATCATTAAAAGGTGTAAAAGGTGAAGTTGTCAATATTCATGGACAAACGAGACTTTTGATTCGAATTGACTCACTAAATTGTAGCCTTTATGTTAACATTTCCAGAGATGATGTAAAATTACTTGAAGACAATTACACACAAAAAAAACTCAGTTATGATTGTTAATTCATAACCAACAAAATGAAAATTAATATTTTAGCATTTAATATTAATTTGAGTTATCTTCTCGTCAAAATTTGCGAAACTCTCTGATCTAGCTTTTTATTTTGACATTTAAAGAGTTGATAGAATAGCCAATAAATTCAATTGCACAATCTTTTTCTTTCATTTTTACATAACAACAAAATATAATGCTTAAGGAAAGAGAACCAGTTCTTGAAAAATTAAATGTAGTTTTTCAGGTAATTTTGACCATTTTATGTTTTGATGGTGCAAAATGGTTGACACATGAGTTTTTTGTACCTGTACAAAGTGACCTAACACAATATAAAACGTTACTCTTCATTATTGTTCCGCTTTGGTTATTAATCCTTAACCAGTCAAATTTAGGCCGAATTGGCCGTTTGAAAATGTATTCAGTCTTATTTATTGAATACTTAACCTCGATAATTATTGGAAATGTTTTACTTTATGTCGCCATTGTTTTTCTAGATCTCAATGAAGTATCCAGATTAGTATTAGGCATTTTTGCAATATTAAATTTAATAGTATTATATTCTTATAAGTTCATTTTATCAGCAACAATGAAATACCTTCGGAGAGAGGGGTTGAATAGCAGATTAATTTTGATTATTGCGGATGAAGATTCAAGTTATTTTATTGACCGGTTGGTGGAAACTAAAGATTGGGGATATCGAATATGGGCAATTATGACTGATGATGAAGTTATTAAATCTAAATATGGCAATGAATTCCACATTATACCGTGCGCAAAGGATCTCTCTGAAGTAATTGATAATAAGTCGATTGACGAGGTGTTCTACTGCAAAAGCTCATTAGAACAAAATGAAATTCAGAAGTATATATATTCATGTGCAGAAGTTGGAGTTGTTTTTCGAATGCAATCGTTATTACTAAACTACATAAAGATGCAATCTACGCTCTCTTTTCTAAATCAAATGCCATTTTTAACCTTTAGAAATACACCAGATAATTATCTGGCACTAAAATTTAAAGTAATGCTCGATTATATAATCTCCATTTCTGTTCTCATCATTTTTTCACCAATTATGTTAATTATAGCATTTTTGATTAAACTTGATGGCGGGCCAGTCTTTTTTATGCAAAAAAGGATGGGCTTAAATGGGAGACAATTTTTTTGTTACAAATTTAGAACAATGGTTGTTAATGCGGAAAGTCTAAAGGAATCACTTCAAGCCCAAAATGAGCAGGAGGGTCCTGTTTTCAAGATAAAGCACGACCCGAGAGTAACTAGAATTGGTCAGTTTTTACGTAAAACCTCATTGGATGAGTTACCTCAGTTTATAAACGTTTTGAAAGGTGAAATGGCAGTTGTTGGTCCGAGACCACCAATTCCATCTGAAGTAAAACAATATATACGATGGCAAAATAGAAGATTAAGTATGAAGCCTGGAATAACTTGTATCTGGCAGGTATCCGGAAGAAACAATATTCCTTTTGACCAATGGATGAAAATGGATATGCAGTACATCGACACATGGTCATTAAAATTAGATTTAATTATCCTTTTAAAGACTATAAAGGTCGTGTTAACAGGTGATGGCCAATAATTAAAATGATAATATTGTATTCAGAAAGTCAAACGCAACTATTTTCAGGATTTATTGAATATTTTAGCTATATCAAATAGCCTTAAAAAAAACATACAAATACTTTTCAAATGAATTTAAATCAATCCAAATTAAGTGTTCAAAATGGTATAACACTCATTATAATCATTTCAATTTCGACATTATTTTCTTGCCGTAGTAGCAAGGATCTAATTTTTTTAAAAGATGTAACCAATAATGAAATTAATCGTGGCTTGCCTGCCGAGTATATACTGAAAACAGGTGATATATTATATATCAGTATAAAATCTATGAACCCTGAAGTTAACCTTTTGTACAATCCTGAATCAAACATGGAAAACAGCACAGGGCAAGGTTATCAGAAGTATACAACACCAAGTGGAGCTTACCTTTATGGATTTGAAATTGATCCGGAAGAAAATATTAAACTACCGATGTTGGGCAAAATCAATGTATCAGGGATCCCAATTTCACAAATTGAATCTGTTGTACAAAAGAAAGCAGATGAATTTCTCAAAGATGCTATTGTTAAGGTGAAACTTTTGAATTTTAAGTTTACGGTTTCCGGTGAGGTTCGTAGGCCTGGAGATTATTATAATTACAATAATTCAATCAATGTTTTGGAAGCTTTAGCCATGGCAAACGGAAATACAGATTATGCCACGATAAAAAAAGTTATGGTGGTGCGACCTGTGCCAGAAGGCAGAAAAACATACATGCTTGATTTGAGCTCTAAAAGTGCTTATCTCTCAGAAGCCTTTTATCTCCAGCCAAACGATTTTATTATTGTACAACCAGACAAATACAAAAACTTTCAACTAAATAGCCAAGCATACTCTTTAGTTTTATCTTCACTGTCTGTACTTATAGCTGTACTTGGATTTGTAATTCCTAAATTATAATTTAATTCCAACATACAGAAAGAGAGTTAACTTAAAGGAAAAAGAAAGAAAAAAGAAAGAAAAAAGAAAGAAAAAGTAAATTTAAAGGCACATATCAACTATCTTCGACTATATAGTTGAAATACATATCAATTAATTACTTTATAAATAATCTTAAGATGAACGATCACCCAATAAATTTCACAGAAAAAGAAACTCAAGTAGAAGAGTTTGATATAAAAAAAATCATTTATCTAATACGTCGTCAATGGTATTGGCTAGCCTTTTTTGGTTTCTTGGGATTACTATTAGCATATGGATTTAACAAAATTACTAAACCAAGATACCAAATTAGCACATCTATATTAGTTCCCGAAAAGTCTGATGCATTGAACATGAAAAGTATTTTTCAGGGGATTGTTGATGTACCAAAAAATAATATTTATAACCAGGTTGAAATTATAAAATCCTATTATAATATAAATCAAGCCCTTTTAAACCTGAACTGGAGAACAAGTTGGTACTCAAAAAATTTGTTTATATGGAGAGATATATATAAACAGGAACCTTTTGATGTACAAGAGACCCCAAATTTCATAAATACAACAGGTATTGCTGTATACATAAAACCTACTACAGATAATAATTACATAATATCTTATAATGCAAAAATTGAAAAGGATGGACAAATTACTGACTTAAAATTTGAAGGTTCTGGAACTTTTGGTCAGCCATTTGCAAACAAATATTTCAACTTTACATTACTAAAAAAAATCAATAATTTCGAGACTATATCTGGTCAATATTATTTCGTATTTAATGATATAAACAATCTGACTCGAACTTATCAGAATAAACTCAATGCAACAATAACAGATAAGAAGGGAGATATTATTGTTTGCTCTATTGAGAGTGATCAGCCTTATAGAGGATGTGATTTTTTAAATGAGGTGATCAAAGTCTACATTGAAGGAAAAATGAATTTTCAAAGTGAAGCACAACGTCGCTCTCTTGATTTTATTAATACTCAATTGGCAGGCATTTCCGATTCACTCAATACTGCAGGAGCAAAGTTTACAAACTTCCGATCACAAAATAACATTATTGATTTAGGAGCTGAAGGGACTCTCGTTATGAATAGTTTAAAAGAAATTGAATCGGAACGTGCTCAAAGTAAAATGCAACTGGACTATTTTCAAAATTTACTTAAATACTTGAAAGATAATAGTGATCTCAAGGAAATCGTTTCTCCTTCAGTAGTTGGCATACAGGATGCTTCGCTTAATGCGCTTGTGCTTAAACTGGGCGAGTTATACAACCGTCGGCAGGTGCTTTCTTTTAGCGCCAAAGAAAACAATCCCACTTTGATCATGATTGATAAAGAATTGAATCAGGTTCGCAATCAGTTAAACGAGAACCTACGCAATCTGATAGACAATGCCACTGCAAATATCAACAGTCAGAAGGAAAGGCAAGATAAAATCAATTTTCAGATGACTAAATTGCCTATGAAGGAACAAAAAATGGTTAGTATTCAACGTCAATTTAACCTCACAAATGATATTTACACATTTTTGCTTCAGAAGCGGGCAGAAACAAACATTTCGTTGGCATCAACGATGCCTGATGTTCAGGTTATTGATACAGCAAGACCCGATTTAGCCAGTCCAATGGGTTATAGCCCCAGAATTTTACTTAGTCTGGGATTTATTTTAGGTACTGGCCTTCCTGTTGCGTTTCTCTTGCTCTTTAATTTCTTCGATGACCACATCCGAACACAACAGGATTTAGAAAAAAATACTCGAATACCAATTTTAGGCAATATCATGCATAGTCAAACAAAATCCGATCTAGTTGTTCATGAAAATCCAAAATCTAATATTGCCGAATCTTTTAGAGCATTACGCACTAGTTTACAGTTTATGCTATCAGGTCCTTTGGGAAAGGTTTTAAGTATTCATTCTACTAATCCAGGAGAAGGCAAATCTTTCTTTTCAGTCAATCTGGCGACTATTCTTGCAATGAATAATAAAAAAGTATTGATTATTGGTGCCGATCTACGAAAACCAAGGCTTCATAAAGTATTTAATCTTTCAAATGAAAACGGTCTAAGTAATTACCTTATTGGAATTGATTCAATCGATCAGATTATTTTCCCTACATCGGTTGAAAATCTTTCATTATTAACCTCAGGGCCAATACCACCAAATCCTGCTGAAATATTGGGAAAACCGGAGATGAAAAACTTGATTGATTCATTTCGTTCCCAATTCGATTATATAATCATTGATAATGCACCTACGGCCATGGTAACTGATGGTCATATTGTAAGCCTTTTGTCCGACCTCAATATATTTATTCTTCGATATGGATATTCACGTAAACATGAGATCGAAATGATTAATCAGTATGCTAATCAGAAAACCATTGAAAATATTGCTCTTGTTGTAAATGACATCAAACCAAATTCGTTCGGGAATACCTATTACAAGTATTATCAGTACGAAGCCGACCAAAGGAGTTATTATTCCGAGGAAGAAGATGAGAAAAAGTTTCTCAGGAAAAAGAAAGTTAAAGCAACATCTTAGTCTTTGATAATGCAATGCACACCAGTTATTTAAACGTTTAACCAATACTTTAATCTCTGAGTCATTACAATAAAATGGACATTAGAACATCATTCAGGCGTTCATTAATAATTGCAGTAGATTTCGACGGAACTATTGTTGAGCATCGCTACCCATCCATAGGACGCATACGTCCATTAGCTTTTGAAACACTTAGTAAGTTTCAGGCAAATGGACATCGTTTAATCCTATGGAGTCACAGAGCTGGAAAAAAGTTGGATGAAGCAGTAGAGTTTTGTTTGTCAAATGGCATCGAATTTTATGCTGTTAATAAAAATTATCCGGAAGAAGTCTGGGATGTAAACGATAGCCGCAAGATATTGGCCGACATATACATTGATGACCGTAATATTGGTGGACTTCCCTCTTGGATAGAAATATTTGAATTGATATGTCCTGAAGATAAAGCTATTCCTACACCGGTAAATAAGTTATGGTGGAAAAAGAAATAATTCTTAAAAATATGATTAAAATCCAATGACAAAAATTTTAGTAACTGGTACTGCTGGTTTTATTGGTTTTCATTTAGTTAAAAGATTACTTGGGGAAGGTCTAGATATTTTGGGAATTGACAATATCAATAATTATTATGATATTAATCTTAAATATGCAAGATTGGCAGAAACTGGAATTATCCATTCAAATCAAATAAATGAGAATAAGAATCTGAGTTCAAAAGAAATCAAATTTGGAGAAATTATAAATTCGGATCTATATTCCAATTATCGATTTATGCGCACTGATGTGGAAAACGAGAAAGTTCTATTTGAATTGTTTGCTTCCGAAAATTTCGACTATGTTATTCATTTAGCAGCACAGGCTGGTGTAAGACACAGTATTGAAAATCCGAATCAGTATATTCAAAGTAACATTATCGGCTTCTTTAACATATTGGAAGCGTGTAGGAAATTCCCAGTAAGGAAATTACTATATGCCTCCAGTTCTAGTGTATATGGCAATAATTTCAAGACACCTTTTTCAACCAATGATAAAACGGATGAACCAATAAGTCTCTATGCGGCTACAAAAAAGAGTAATGAACTAATGGCTCATGCTTATAGTCATTTGTATCAAATCCCAACAATCGGCTTACGTTTCTTTACAGTATATGGATCTTGGGGACGACCAGACATGTCCCCAATGTTGTTTGCTGATGCAATTGCAACTGAAAAACCGATAAAAGTCTTTAATAGTGGAGATATGGAACGTGATTTTACGCATGTAAGTGACATTGTTGAAGGAATTTTTAAGCTATTGGTATCTGATAAAAAGCTAGAACATAATTACCAAATTTTTAACATTGGAAATGGAACCCCAATAAATCTACTCGATTATATAAAGACAATTGAAAAGTATATGGGGAAAAAAGCAGAATTGCTTTTTCTTCCTATGCAACCAGGCGACGTTAAACGAACTTGGGCCGACACTCAAAAATTAAGAGAATTTTGTAATTACAAACCGAATACTAACATTGACGATGGAGTTCACGAATTCGTGAGTTGGTTTAAAAATTACAAAATTTCATAGTTAATTCGGAATCTTGTCGACTTTATTACCCAAGCTCAGTAATCAAATTTTTAGCATATTGGGCATTTACATAGAAGTCTGATATTAAACCCTTTAATCCAAATATATTTTACTATTGGTGACTTATAAATATTACAATGACAATTAAACAAAAGACGATTAATGGATTAATATGGAGTTTTATCGGAAATTTTTCAAATCAAGGAGTACAATTTATCATAGGGTTGGTGCTTGCAAGGCTTTTGGCACCTAGAGAGTTTGGAATAATTGGAATGATTACGATTTTTATAGCATTATCTGAATCATTTATTGATAGTGGTTTTAATAGTGCATTAATTCGCAAAAAAAACTGTTCTCAAAACGATTATTCTACTATTTTCTTCTTCAATCTTGCGGTTAGTGTTTTCTTTGTAATTGTTTTAATTCTTTCAGCAGGCGCCATTAGTAGATTCTTTGATGTGCCCATACTGAAACCTATATTGCAAGTTTTAAGTCTGGGATTAATTTTCAGCTCCTTATCTCTAATACAGCAAACTATACTCATAAAAAGAATTGATTTCAAACTTCAAACAAAAATCTCGGTTATATCCGCTCTCACTTCAGGATTAATTGGAATTGGAATGGCATATTCGGGTTATGGCGTTTGGAGTTTAGTCGCGCGAACATTAAGTGGGTACATATTCACAACGTTATTACTATGGTTATGGAACAATTGGAAACCCACAATAACATTTAATATTCAAGCATTTAAGGAATTATTTGGATTTGGGAGTAAGCTATTAATAAGTGGATTGATTGATACAGCCTATAATAACATATATTACCTTATCATTGGAAAATATTTTTCTCCTCAAGAATTAGGCTTTTATACGCGAGCTGATCAATTCAGAAAATTGCCTTCACAAAACATAACTGGCGTAGTTCATCAAGTGTCGTATCCTGTACTTGCTACAATGACAGATGATCCGGTTAAACTAAAGGCGGCGTATAAAAAAATGATACGTAGTACAATATTCATTACATCCATATTAATGCTTGGTTTGGCTGCAATAGCCAAACCAATGATTTTAACAACAATAGGTGAAAAATGGCTCCCAACAGTAATCTATCTTCAAATGCTTTGTTTTATTGGTATGTTTTACCCACTACATGCGATGAATCTTAGTATGCTGAATATTCAGGGAAGGTCAGATCTTTTCCTTCGATTAGAAATTATAAAAAAAACACTTGCAGTGCCAACTATTATAGTTGGTATTTTCTTTGGTATTAAAATAATGATTTTAGGAATGTTTTTTAACACTTTGATTGCCTATTATTTGAATAGTTACTACTCTGGAAAAATGATTAATTATTCGATCAAAGAGCAGATCTTTGATATTTCACCTTCTATCCTACTTGCAGTATTTATGGGAGTAATAGTCTTTATTATCGGAATTATAATGAATGCCGCTCCAATATGGATACTAACCGTTCAACTAATTGCTGGAGCTTCTATTACATTTATCATATCAGAGCTATTCCAATTAAAAGATTACTTATACATCAAACAAATTGTTTTAGAAAAATATACAGATCTTAAAAATAAATAAATGGAAAAACTGAACAATCCAATATATGTGACACAACCGGCTATGCCGCCTCTCGATGAATTTGTCGATTTAATGAAACAGATTTGGGATAATCGAATACTTTCCAATAATGGTCCATTTCACAAAAGATTCGAACAAGAATTAGCGGATTACCTAGGGGTGAATTATATTTCATTATTTGCAAATGGAACTCTAGCATTGATGACAGCATTGCAAGCCCTGCGTATAACTGGAGAAGTAATTACTACTCCTTATAGTTTTGTTGCAACAACACATTCATTATGGTGGAATAACATCAAACCGGTTTTTGCTGACATTGAGCCAAAATATTTAAATCTTGATCCGGAAAAGGTAGAAGCGGCAATTACTCCGCAAACTACAGCAATTATGCCTGTACATGTTTATGGGAATCCAGCTGATGTTGAAAGATTACAACAAATAGCAGATACCTATGGACTGAAATTAATTTACGATGCAGCACACGCATTTGGAGTAAAAATTAAGGATAATTCAATATTAAACTATGGGGATCTCTCAGTATTGAGTTTCCATGCCACCAAAGTTTTTAACACCATCGAAGGTGGTGCGATTGTCTGCCATGACGAAAAAACAAAACAACGCATTGATTATTTGAAAAATTTTGGTTTTGCTGGCGAAACTACTGTAATTGCCCCAGGTATTAATGCAAAAATGAACGAAGTACAAGCGGCTTATGGCTTATTGCAGTTAAAATATATTGATGGGAATATTGCGAAACGTAAATCCATTGCCGAATTATATCGACAGCAATTAATGAATGTACCTGGAATTCGTTGTATTAATGATATGCAAGGGGTAAATCACACTTATCCCTATTTCCCAATATTTGTAGATACTAAGGCTTATGGGAAATCCAGAGATGAATTATATGAAGAGTTAAAAAAGCATAACATATTTGGCCGAAGATATTTTTATCCATTGATTAGCCAGTTTCCATCTTACAGGGGGTTAAATTCATCAAAACCGGAGAACCTGCCGATTGCTACGGGAATAACCGAAGAAGTCATTTGCCTGCCAATTTATCCTGAATTAAGTATGGATTTAATATTATCCATTATTGATAATATTAAGATATAGAGTTTATGAAACTAGCTGTAATGCAACCTTATTTTTTCCCTTATCTGGGATATTTTCAATTAATTAGATCAGTTGATAAATTTATTTTTTATGATGATGTGAATTTTATAAAAAATGGATGGATTAATCGTAATCAAATAGTAATTAACAACACAAAAAAATATTTTACAGTTCAATTAAAAGGAGCAAGTCCTAATAAATTAATAAATGAAATTGAGTTTACAGATAATCGCCATAAACTCAAAAGTAGCATACAGTTGGCTTACAAAAAGGCCCCATTTTATAATGATGTTTGGCCAATTATTGAGGATTGTTTGATGTTCAAGACAGAACATATTGGCATATTAGCTATCTATTCCGTTAAAAAAGTTATTGAATATTTAGATATTGATATAAAATTAGAAATCAGTAGTGAGAATTATTCAGATACAAAAGGAATGGATAAAGCAGAAAGGCTTAGGGCAATTTGCAAACGGAATAATGCATCAACTTATATTAATCCAATTGGGGGTCAGGAGTTGTACAATAAAGAAGATTTTAAAAAGGAAAAAATTGATCTATTTTTTCTAAATACAAAATTTACGACATACAAACAATTTAACAATGAGTTCATTTCAGGTCTTTCAATACTAGACATTGTTATGTTTAACTCAAAAGAAGATATTTATAAAATGTTGGATAATTACGAGTTGATATGAATGCGATAGGCGGTTATTTTGATTTTGAATTATCAAAAGGCAAAGAATATCATCAAAATTCAATTAGGTTGAATACCGGAAGAAATACTTTTGAGTATATACTTAAAGTAAAAAACTATAAAAAGGTTTATCTTCCATACTTTACTTGTGAGGTAATGCTCGAACCAATTATAAAATTGGATATCCAATTTGAGTTTTATCATATTGATAATTCTTTATTTCCAATTTTTATTTTTTCTCAGGTTCAAGAACATGAAGTCTTTGTTTACACGAACTATTTCGGAATCTGCGATAAGCAGGTTCTTGAAATTTCTCTGAGATGCACGAATTTAATTATCGATAATTCTCAGTCATTCTTCTCAAAGCCATTACCTAAAATCGACACCTTCTATTCTCCTCGAAAGTTTTTCGGAGTGTCAGATGGTGCTTATCTATATATCGATAAATATTTAGAACAAGATTTAGAATTAGATGTATCTTATGAACGAATGTCGCACCTTTTAAAAAGAACAGATTGTTCTGCTGAATTTGGTTTTGATGATTTCAAAAGAAACGATGATGTGTTGAGAAATAATCCTATAAGAAAGATGTCGAAATTAACAAATGCAATTTTATCTTCAATTAATTATGATATAATAAAACAACAAAGGATAGAGAATTTCTATGAATTGCATTCTTATCTGAAAAATACGAACAAATTAAAAATAGAGCTAATTGATGACCAAGTTCCAATGGTTTACCCCTATTATTCTGACAATCAAAAATTGAGGGGAAACCTGCTAAAAAGTAATATTTATATTGCTACCTATTGGCCCAATGTTATGGATTGGTGTTCTGAAAATGAGCTCGAATATCAATTTGCAAAAAGAATTTTGCCTTTGCCAGTTGATCAGCGATATGGAATAATGGATATGAAAAAAATAATTCAATTAATAAAAAAAAATGTCTAATTCAAGCAAAAAAAAATTATTAATATTAGGTGGTATTGCACTTTCAAAAGAGATAATTGAAAGTGCAAAAAGACAAGGTGCTATTGTATATGTTACTGACTATCTTGAAGACTCACCTTCAAAAAATTATGCTGACAAAAGCTTTATGATAAGCACAGTTAACATAGATGCATTAGTTGAATTAGTGAAACAAGAAAGTATTGATGGTATCCTGACCGGATATATCGATTTATTACTTCCATTTTACCAGCAATTATGTGAGAAAACCGGAAAATATTGTTATGCTACTGCAAAACAAATTGAACTCTTTACAGATAAAATAAAATTCAAAAATTTATGTAAGAAATTTAACATTCCGGTTGTTGAAGAATACTTCATAAATAATCCATTTGATATTAGACAGTTAAATAACTTTAATTATCCGGTTTTATTAAAACCTGCCGATAATAGTGGGGGACGTGGAATTACTATTTGTAGAGATGCATCAACTTTTGAATCCAATTATCAGAAATCAATGTCCTTCTCTCCTTCAAAAAATGTTTTGATTGAACGCTACATTGAGGCGGAAGAAGTTACAATATTCTATTTAATAGACGATGGTAATATTACATTAACCGCGATGGGTGATCGTTTTGTTAAGCATATTCAGGATAACATTATTCCGCTACCAATTGGATATTTTTTCCCGTCGAAATATTTAGATATTTATAAAAAGCAACTTCATAATAAAGTTGTGGAAATGTTTAAATCTATTGGACTGAAAAATGGAATGCTTTTTATTCAATCCTTTGTAGTAAACGGCGAATGTATTTTTTATGAAATTGGCTATAGATTGACTGGGTCGTTGGAGTATAAACTCATTAACCATTCTTGCGGTTTAAATCCTTTGGATATGATGGTGAATTTTTCGCTAACCGGAAATATGGGTTTAAATAATCAAAAAACAAGATTTAATCCAGACTTTAATAATAAGGTTTATAGCAACATGTCATTTTTAATTAAACCCGGTATAATTGGGAAAATAAACGGTACAAAGGAAATTGAGAAATTGGACAATGTAATTGATATTGTACTTTCCTATAAAAAAGGCGATGAAATACCATTAAACGCATTAGGTACATTGGCCCAAGTTGTTGCCAGAGTTTTTGTTTGGGCAGATACCAAAAGTCAATTGGCTAATATAATGCAGACAATAAAACAGCAAATTTCTGTTGTAGATCAAAATGGGGAAAATATGCTGATTTCGGATTTCGATTACAATACGATTTTAATATGAAAACAGTTTTAATTACTGGCGCAGCTGGATTTCTTGGAAAATACTTAATTCGAAATTTGTTAAAGGACGGTAATTATCAGATTGTTGCTTTTGATATTTCTGAAACCATGATGCCGAAAGAGTTCAGTCGTTTTAATAACATCAGATTCTATTCATTATCCAATTGGCAGCTAAACAATAAAGAAATTTTTAAAGAAATTGACATCGTAATTCATTTGGCATTTGCCCGAGCAATAAAAGGCAACAAAGAAATAGCGATGAGTTTAAAATTTACAAATGATTTCTTCCATGATATTTCAAATAGTAGCATTCAAGCTTTAATTAATATATCAACTCAAGAAGTTTATGGAGAAACTAAAGGGTTAGTTTGGACAGAAGAGACGCCAGTTGCACCAACAACAGTTTATGGTTGTGCAAAATATGCAAGTGAGATTTTCACTAATAATGTATCACTATATAATAAAACAGTAACCACGTCTTTGAGGCTTGCTGGTTTATTAGGACAAGACACAGAAAATCGAATGGTAAATAAGTTTGTCGATTTCGCCATCAAAGGAGAAACTATTAATATTATTGGAGAAAAACAAGTATTCTCACAAATTGATGTCAGAGATGCTGCCAATGCAATTGTTTCATTGCTAAAAACGCCATTAAGTCTATGGCGAAATAATTATAACCTTGGATATACACGCAGTTATTCTATTACTGAAATCGCTGATTTGATTTCTTTTGTAGCAAAATCAAAATATAATCTCGATGTGAATATTAACTTATTGGATTCAGATATTGATTTTAAAGCTATTTTGGATTCATCAAGATTTTATGAAACAATGAATTGGTATCCAAGTTATGATATGTGCAAAATTGTCGATTCTATATTTGAATATAAACTTTATTTAAATAAATAATATGAACAATTATAAGAAAGAGCAGAGAAAAAGACGGTTAATGATAACATTTTATAGCTCAAATTGGTTCTCTTTAAATTTTACTTATAAATGGCGCATTAAAGCGTACAAAAAAATATTTGATATAGGAGAAAATATTGGCATTGAGTCAGATGTTTGGTTAATAAGAACGCATGGATTAAATGGCAAAATCAAAATTGGTCAGAATGTTATTTTAGCTAAACATGTATTTATTGACTATTCTGGTGAAGTAATAATTAGAAATAATGTAACACTGTCTGATGGTGTTCATATTCTATCGCACAAGCATGATCTATATAAATTAACACATAGACTAGGTAATCACGGAGCTGAACCTATGCGAACCATTATTAACGAAGGAGCATGGATTGGTTCGAAAGCTATAATTCTTCCTGGCGTAGAAATTGGTGCATATGCGGTTGTTGGCGCTGGAGCAGTTGTAACAAAAAATGTCGAACCCTATACCTTAGTTGGAGGTAATCCAGCTAAGTTTATTAAAATACTTGATGCAAAATAATATAGAATATAATATTATTGATCTCAGGCTTCAAGACAATCAAAAAAAATAATTTTAATTTCTTGAAATCAAATTCTCTATATTATGACTATAACACACGAACATTTTGATCTATGCGACAGTATCAATAGATTAGTAAAATAAATCATTGATCGATTTTGTTTCCATTGAGAATCACATGTAAAATAGGTGTTTCATTCAAAATGAAATTAGGATTTTACGACTAATTTATTGAAAATTTATGAAAATTTTGTATTTTGTATTAGGAGCATTAGAAAGTCGGATAAAAAATAGTGGAAGTATTGGTCTTAATTCACTTCTTAGACAGGATATAATATTTTACGGTCCAATACCTGAAGATAGATTTGTTTTTGAGGAAAAAGAAATACCAATTATTAAAATTTGGAATGAAACAAGCATAAATGAACTTTTCAATGCTCTTCCTGAGAAATGGTATCCTGATATTGTTACCTGTGAAACTTCAGTACTCAATATAATTCCGGATATTTATAAATGTCCAGTTAAGACCTACTTAATGGCTCGGGACGCATGGATAGATACAATATATAATAAAGGAATCGTTGAGCTTTTTGATTTTATTAGGTATGATGGAATTGATAGAGACAGCTATATCTCTTTTAATCCAAATTTAATGCCTTTATCCGGATGTCCAACTTTTCTTGAAGATTCAAAGATTGAAAAACGAGTTCGGAAATTTAAAGACAGACCAATAGATGTAATTGCAATAGCAAATTACATCAGTCTTAGTTATCATACCCGTTATGAATTATTTTTTGAACTTGCAAAGAATATGCCCCAAAATTTTAAAATAAAGTTCTTAATTGCAGTAAAAAGAAATGAAATAAACAACTATTACCGCCAATCAAAAATTATTATTGATTGGTCGTATACGCTGGCAAATCGTTCTTACGAAGCTGCAATCAACGGATGTCTTTTATTTAGTCATGAAGATAATAAAGTAATTGAACAGGTTTGGAAACCATGGGAGGAATATATTCCTTTTAATAATTCAAATCTTATAGAACTAGTTGAATACTACGTATTACATGATGATGAATCAGAAAAAATAATTACAAATGCATTAAAAAAGCTAAATACAAATCCAATTAGTTGGGGAGATTCAATCCTTAGTCATCTCCATCAAGCTTTAGAATCAACTCATCTTCCTTCAGATCGAATCAAGTATTTAGATTCAATTGACCAAACTACTTTATTGCACCGTTTGGCTACGCCGTTATATTTTAATTATCATTTTTCCCAATATAGTATTCCGAATAATTGGAAAGAGGTATATTTTCAACGAATAGACAAATCTATTGCTGCGTATAAAAATGAAGAAGAGCAAACGTTACTTCCACCTTTAGTTGAAGCTTCCCGAATGGCATTTATTCTTAACAGATATGAATTAGCACTGGAATATATCATTAAACTTAAATCAATTTTCCCGAATTATGCATGGACTTATTATTTGCATGGAAGAATATTATTTGACCAGAAAGAATATCGACTTTCAGAAGAAAACTTTAAAAAAGCAATTTCTTACGGGAAAGTATATCCAGAACTATTAACCAAGTACATATTGCCATTTGCTGAATCTGAAAATGTATGTGATCATAGAAGAGTAACCGATTATCTTTGGCAATCAAGCTACAATCATAACAATGAATATCAGGAAAAGGCTTTAAATAATCTTTGTTATACGGCGTTAGGTGATTTATTTTTAATTAACAACGATGCCAAGAAAGCAACGGAACAATTTATACTTGCAAATACCAATTTGCCAATTCCGTCTAGTTTAAACAAGGTTTGTGAATTATACTTAAAAGCAAATCAATACAATGAGCTATTGGAAGCTTCAACGATGGGATTAGACGACTCCCCTTATGATTATAAATTATTTATATTCAAAACAATAGCTTTAATAAAGCTAAACAGAAAGAAAGAGGCAAGATCAATACTAAAAGAAGAAGCTAAAATTTTAAAATGCTTTGAGAGGAATAAAATAGCGGAAAAACTTAGTCTAATTTTTAGGCTGTTGGCAATTTCTTTATACTTTGAAAAACAGTTATCTATTATGGGATTCTCATTACTTTTAAAGAAGTTATAGAAAACATGAAGCTATTGATCAATAAACTATCTTTGTCATTCAATATAATTATACTATTCTTTCACATATAATCATAATGCTGAATCAAAATTCACCACAAAGAGGATTAAATACTATTCACAATCAAAAAATATTTTTTTTTGATTATTTGTTTGTGTTAATATTAATCTTATACGCTGGAGGTGCAAATACTTTTGTTCAATCAGCTTCAATAAAGGACAATCAAGTTTCTTTTATTATTCCTATTTTATTGTCTATTATTTTAGCAATACGGAAGAAAGTAATATTTGGTGAGAGATTTTATTACTTAATTTTAGGGGTGGGTATATACTTTCTCGCCAGTTCAATAAAGTATCAACAAATTCACATTACTATTTTAATTAATTTTTTAGCTCTATTTTTCATTGTATATACTGTTGTAAAAGCATTGAATTTTAATTTTTTTAAAATTTATGAATATTTAATATATCATTTGGCATTTATTGCACTTGCATTGTGGTCAATTCAGTTTATATTGGGAGGAGATTCTTTATTTAATGTTTTTAGTAAAATCCCTGGTATTAGTTTATTTTCTTATGTGACAGGTCATGGTTTAAATATTATAATTTATACCATACAACCCGCTGCATTCTTTACATTAGATAATTTAGGGTCTAGTATTCCAAGAAATTGTGGATTTGCATGGGAACCAGGTGCTTTTGCAGTTTATTTATGTTTGGCAATTTTTATTAATCTTTTTATTACAAAATCTGAAGAAAGTAATAGAATTCACTTTTGGGTATTAGTCTTGGCTTTGATAACCACTCAATCAACTACTGGTTTTATAATCCTTTTAATAATTCTATCATTTTATTATGCGAATAAAAAATTGAATATTGTTTTTATTGGTTTACCTATTATCATCATGGCAATGTTGTATGTATTTTCGCTTCCGTTTATGGGAGATAAAATAATCCATATCGTAAATGAAGCGAATGATATGAACACAATAGTAGAAAACAGTAGAGATAATGAGGAAACAGAAAATCCGCAACGTTTTGTTTCATTTATGATTGGATTTCAGGATTTTATAAAGAATCCGATATTGGGTATTCAAGGTGGAGAAAACGAGAGTTGGACAGAGAAAATTGGAGCAAATATTTCAGTTATTTCCGGGATAGGTGATTTATTGGCTGAAAATGGGCTGGTTGGATTCTTATTTTTCAGTATATTATCGATTAAAAGTTCTTTTTACTTATCGAAACGATACAATTATAAAGGTAAACTATTACTTTTCCTCATAATATTATCCATTTCAATAAGCTATACAATTATCTTGCGACCTCTAATTACGTGCTTTTGGATGTTCTCATTCGTTGAACCACATAAAATATTTCCTAAAAAGTCGTTTTATTAATTTTGAACCTCAAATATTTTGACTTCAACAGAATTAGAGTTTTTTGATATTAATACAGTACTGAACGGTTTAGTAACAAATTTTAAATAGTTAACCATAGAAGTTCTACAACTATTTAAGCATAACAATACTTATGGCCATTTTAATTCTAGGTGACTCATTTACATTTCCTGACGGGAAAGCTGCCACTAACAGAGTTCATACATATGCAAAAGGGTTTTACGAAAACGATAAAAGTGTTTATGTTATTAGTTTTGGTAGTAGTTACGACAATTTGGAAAAAGGAACGATAAATGGAATAAATTTTCATCATCCTTTCGGTCAACGAAAAAGAAGTGAATATTTTATTGTCAGGAGTTGGTTTAAACTCACAAAATACTTCAAAACAGTTCGATTAATTAGAAAGATAAATAAAAATGATAAGGTTGAGGCAATTCTAGTTTATTCAATGGAGCTTTCCACTCATTTATTCGCTTGGTTTTTATCCGGAATTACCAAATCAATATTGATAAAGGAGTGTGGAGAACACCCATTAAGACTATACCAGAATAGTGTTTTCAAAAAACGACAAGGGTTGATAAAACTTTATGTTGAGTCTTATTTATCTGATGGCATATTATGCATTTCACAATTTTTAATCGAACTGTATAAAAACTTTGGAATTTCTGAGAATAAATTATTTTTAACTCCAAGCACTGTCGATCCAAGCAGGTTCATAAGGACATCGGTAGATCCTCCCGAATATCAGTATTTGGGGTATTTTGGAGGATTAACATTTAAAAGAGACAATGTTAATCTATTAATACAAGCATTCTCAACAATTAATAAAAAGTATCCTGATGTCCGGCTGATTTTAGGAGGATTCGGTTCAAAAGAAGACAATAGGCAAATTCAGAATTTAATTCAGAAACTTCAGATTTTTTCGAACGTTGAAGTATTGAATTACTTGTCAAGAAATGAAATATTAAGCTACATTACGAATGCACGAATTTTAGTAATGGTCAGGGGTAACGATATGGAATCGCAGGCGTCTTTCCCTTCGAAACTAACCGAATACCTCTGTACATCAATACCTTTAGTTACAGTAAATGTTGGTGAAATTTCTAATTATTTAACTGATGGATTAAATGCTTTTATTGTTGAACCGGAGAATTGTGATCGGTTAGCTGAAAAATTAGATTACGTACTCGAGAACTATCCTCTTGCCCTTGAAGTAGCTACTAAAGGGAAAAAATTAACAGACACCGTTTTTAATTATAATTTCCAAGCTAAAAGAATAATTGGATTCATTGAATCAATAAAAGCTAGAAGATAACGATCGTTTAAGAAATAAACTCCCAAGATAATATGAAATTTTGCTTTTATGGTGGTTTTGCAGGTGCTTTAAAAGGGCTAACTCCAGGAGGCGCTGAGCTTCAGGTTGCCTTACTTTCAAAAGCATTGGCTTTAAAGGGTCATGAAGTTGTAATAATAGACCCATATTCAAAAGAAAGCTTTGTTACAGAAGAGGGTGTAATTCTTATTAATGTACCAGAATGGAATAAAGGAATTAAGGGAGTTCGGTTGTTTCTTAATCGTATCCCTCTATTATGGAAAATGCTTACAGAACAAAATGCTGACTATTATTACGTTCGTATGCGCGAATATTTGCACCTTATTCCATATTTGGCCGCAAAAAAGACTAAAGGAAAATTCATTATAGGTATTGCTCACGACCTTGATACATTAGGTATAATTCAAAATATTAAATACGATTACAAATTCAATATATATAAGTTCTTCACTCTCGATTTACCGAATGATTTAGTTTTTAATTATCTTTTAAAGAAATCCGATTATATCACCTTACAACATTCCGGGCAGAAAATTAAAACAAATTCAGTCAAAGGGAAAATAGGTATTTTTCCCAACATTTTTGATCAACGGAATCTACCAGTTGTTGAAGATCAATCTAAAGACTATTATATTCACGTTGGAAGCCTAACTGTAATGAAGGGTATTAAAAATCTTTATCAGTTGGTTAGAATTTTAGATAGAAAAAACTTAATCATGATAGTTGGTCAGCCAAAGGGGCGCATATCCAATAAAATATATACCCAATTAAGAAAATTTGATAATGTGATTCTAAAAGGGAGAATGAACCATGAGGAAACACTCCGTTTAATCGCAAATTCAAAAGGATTAATCAACTTATCTAATTTTGAAGGATTCCCCAATATTTTTCTGGAAGCGTGGGCAACGGGCGTTCCGGTAATATCATTGAATGTGAATCCTGGCAATGTTATTAATAAATATAATTTGGGTTTGTTTTGTGATGGCAATTTGAATAAAATGAAGACTTGCATTGAATTGGAAGAGACACAAGATATTGATAAAAATAGACTAATTTCTTACGTATCTGAATTTCATGATTTTAATTCAGCTGCTGATAGATTTTTAATCTTATTACAACAGCAAAATTGATTATATTATTGACAAATAGTCTTATCGTTTTTAAACAATTTTCAATTCTCATCAGTTATACTTAAACTATTAAATGATTTATTTGAATGGTTAGGAAATATACTTGAAACAAACGTTTATTGTCTTTCCAATTATAATATTGTAACTTTCATCAACAGGAACCCTACTTTTTACCAAACTAATTGTTATCTGATTATATTTTATAAATTGCGTAACAATTTGCACCATTATTCAAAATTTTGTAATATTCAATTACTAATAATTCATAGTCAAAGCGCAAAAAAAACAGATGAAAATACTTCAATTTATATATTCTTTAGTACCTGGTGGGGCTGAACGTTTTGTGGTAGATCTGACCAATGAACTATCCAAGGTTAACGAAACAGTACTTTACACCTTAAGAGATGATACTGTAGGAGATCAAGGATTTTATAGACCTGAGATATCTAAAAATGTAAACTATGTCAATCTTAAGATTAAGAATGGTTTTAAACCATCTTTAATCTGGAAGTTTTATCAAATCATTAAAAGGGAAATGCCCGATGTTGTTCATTGCCATCTGAATCTGATAAATTACTTTTTTTTGTCGTCTATACTATTGCGTAAAAAAATTCGCTTCATTTATACCATCCACAATACAGCTAAAGTTGAAGTTAAATCTGGGATTGAAAAAGTTATACGTAATTTTTTTTTTAAATATGAGTTCTTTATTCCCGTTGCAATTTCCAATGAGACTGAAAACTCCTATCAGACATATTATAATCTATTCAACACGAGATTAATATACAACGGGAGACAATTCAGTGAAAAGACTATTAATTATAAACAGGTTACAAATGAAATCAACACTTTAAAACCAACAAGAGACACATTAGTGTTTTGTCATCCGTCCAGATATCATAAGCAGCAAAAAAATCAAAAAATGCTTGTTACTGTTTTTAACAAGCTTATTGATGAGGGATATGATGTAATTTTGTTGATTATTGGAGAAGGTTTTGAAGCTATAACAGAACTTACGGAGATTGCAAATAATCGAATTTACTTCTTAGGTATAAAAACTAATGTAACCGACTATTTATATGCTTCAGACGCCTTTTGTCTAAGTTCAAATTATGAAGGAATGCCCATATCATTGATTGAAGCATTTTCATGTGGCTGTGTTCCGATATGTACACCTGTGGGTGGTTGCGTTAACGCAATAGAACATGGTGTTACAGGATTTCTATCAAAGACCGTTTCTGAAGAAGATTATCTTGACGCATTAAAGGAATATCTTAAAAACAAGGATACCATTGACAAAGCTAATCTCATTAACACCTACCATCAAAAATACGGCATTGTGCAATGTGCAAGTAAATATTCGAAGTTATATAGTGAACGGTAACTTTAAAAAAAACTATTTTATATAAATTTACTTTAAAATTATCACAAATATTTCTGTTCTTGACCATATGTTGCGCAAGTTCAAAACCCCAAAACAAAACAGTAATAGTCCGGAATAGAAACATAACAAGTAGAAAAAATGAATAAAACATACAAACATTATATAAAGAATTTTCTTGGGTTGATTTTACTTCTGGTTAAAATTTTTATTCCTTATCGTAAAAGACAAATACTATCAATTTATTTTCACAATCCGTCGCCAATTGTTTTTGAACGAGTAATAAGATACCTGACTAAAAAGGGATATAAATTCACTCCTTTAAACCAGTTTGAAGAAGTAATACGAACAAAAAAATTAGACCAAAAGATTGCTGTAATCACGATCGACGATGGGTTTAGGAATAATTTAAACCTTCTTGATATTATAAAAAAATACAATGTTTACACTACTATTTTTGTTACTACATCTGCCATAGAAGAGGGCAATTTCTGGTTTGAATTTGTTGGAGACAAAGGCCAATCAAAAGAGACCATTACTCGTGAAAAAATACGATTAAAAAAATTGGATGAGAATAGTTTTGCTATAGAAATAAATAATCTTAAAGCAAAGACTCATCTATTCAGAACAGCACTTACAGAGCAGGAACTCATCGAATTGACCACGAATCCCCTAATTGCAATTGAGTCGCATACTGTCACGCATCCTTCTATGCCTTATATATCTGAAAATGCACAAAGAAAAGAACTATTGAATTCTAAAATTATACTGGAAAAGTTAACCAACAAAGAGGTAAACTATTTTGCCTATCCTATGGGCGATTATACTGAACGGCTCAAAATTTTGGCTAAAGAATCTGGATACAGGCTTTGCTTTTCATGCGAAACTATTCCCATAGAATTGAATAAATTAGATGTGTTTTCTATCCCTCGAAGATGTGTAAATGATGATGCAGGATATTATGAGGCGCTTTCAAAAGTTTACGGGATATGGGACTATGTAAAAAACAAAATTTCAAAAAGTGAGTAAAATCTATATCATAGAACTGTGTAATTTTGAAGATTATCCAACAGGAGGACATCTTAGTTTCGCAAAGCAAATGATGTCAGCTTTTGGGGAACAGATGGCCTTGATTGGGTATTCAACAGGCTCTGAACCTGTAAAGCAATGGATTAAGAAAGAAATCAATGGTACATATTATGATTTTTTTTCTGTGAGGAAAGTCCGTAAAACTTCAAATAAACCCATAATTCCCAGTAGATTACAAGGATATTTTCATTTATCCAGGTGTAAAAAAGAGCTGGCGTTTCTAAAGAATGAGAATGTTTTCATTCAAACTCCACAGGTTTTATTTGCAATAAATAAATGGGGTATTAAAAATATCTGCTTTCGATCGCCAGGTACTGTAAACATGTTAATTAGCTCAAGGTATTGGTACGCAAAATATTTTTCAGAAATTTATGAAGAAATCCTGTTCTCCTATCTTCAGAAAGTAAATTTGGTACTTGCCTCTTCAGATAAGAAATCAATTGAAGATTTTTGCTCAAGAAGTAAAAATAAACTTCAGATTAATCAGGTCGTACAATTCCCTACAAGAATTAATACTGACATTTTTAAACCCATGGATCGTGAACTCGTAAGATCAAAAATTGATTTTGAATTACAACGAAAATTAATCGTAACAACTGGGCGGTTAGGTGAAAAAAAAGGCTGGAAATTCATGATTGATTGTTTTGAACTATTTAAAGCATCCTTCCCTGATTCGCAGTTTTTTTTTATTGGTGATGGAGAAGATCGTTCAAAGATTGAAAAATATATTGCTGAAAAAGAATTAACGAATAGTGTGTTTCTAAAAGGGAAGCAAGATCCGAAAGCTGTCGCACAATATATAAATGCATCTGATATTTTCATAATGGGATCATACATTGAAGGATGGTCAACATCTTTAGTTGAAGCGATTGCATGTGCAGTACCCGTTTGTATTACAAATTTCTCTAGTGCGACAGAATTAGTATCAGAAGGTATCAATGGCTTCATTTGTGAAAGCAGGCAGGAGTTCGATTTTGTTGAGAATATGAAAAAATCTCTAATCATTTCAAAAAAAGATTTAATCGATAAATCAAATGAAATAAATAAATACTCAACAAGTCGATTAAAAAAGGACTTACTGGGATATTGGAATACTGAATCACAAGTAAAAGGTGAGGAAATTAGTAAGGATAAGTAGAATCTACTATAAATTGAGAACTATTTAAATATTCAAAAGGAGCAACTTTATACAATCTTTTCAAACGAGAAATTCAATTATGATATACTTCACATCAAGTTGGGATGATGGTGCTATTTATGACATAAAATTGTCAAAACTATTAATAAAGCATAATCACAGTGCTACATTTTATATACCGCTAAAGAATATGGAAAACAGAGATGTTATTAATGCATCACAAATTAAGGAGTTATCAAATAATTTTGAAATTGGGGCTCATACAACCAACCATGTTTATTTGGACAGAATATCAAAAGAAGAAGCTAAGAAAGAAATTGAACAATCAAAGGAAGAACTGGAATTAATAATTAGCAAACCAGTTAATGGTTTTTGTTTTCCGGGTGGAAAATTTAGAAAAGCACATTTAAATATTGTTTTCCAAGCAGGATATTCATATGCAAGAACGACAAAGATGTTTTATACAACAAATAAAACGTCATTGTTGAACACAACGTTACAAGCGTATGATCACTCAAGATTTACTTATTACAAACACTTGCTAAAAAGGATTAATATGATCGGCTTTTTTGAATATTTCATGGACATCTTATCCAATAGTAAAAAACAATGGGATAATTTATTACGCGATATATTGGAAAAACATCTGGCCAATGATTCTGTTGATAAAATTACAATTATTCATTTATGGGGTCATTCATGGGAAATTGAAAAAAACAATCAATGGTCCCGTCTTGAAAGTATCTTAGAACTAATAAACAAGCTTCAAATTGAGACAAAAACAAATTATGAAATTTCAAAACTAGTGTCATCCAGATAAAATAAAGTTTCCGAATAAAAACCAATCAACAATCACGATTAAGTTTTTATTCCTTTTCAAAATATTATACGATTTGTATTAATGAAAAAAAAAATTCTCTTCCTGCTCCATATACCACCGCCTGTTCATGGCTCATCGATTGTAGGCCTTTTCATTAAGGAAAGCGTATTAATAAACGAAGAATTCAATTGTAGCTATATAAATCTGCTAGCATCACAGAACGTAGCTGAATCAGGCGTAGTTAGTTTTGGTAAGATATTGGGCTTTCTTCGAACCTTTTACCAAGTATTTATTTCGCTGTTGAGAAATCGTCCTCAGCTTTGTTACATGGCACTCAGCACAACTGGCACTGCATTCTTTAAAGATTCTATATTAATCGCACTTTTAAAGGTTTTCCGAGTTAAGCGAATTTATCATCTGCATAATAAAGGAGTAAGCCAGTATGAATACAAAACTTTTAACAATTTTTGTTATAATTTTGTATTTAGAAATTCAGAAGTAATTGTATTATCAGAAAAACTCTACCCTGATATTCAGTCTTATGTTCCCTTTCAAAAGGTTTATATTTGTCCGAATGGTGTCAATGATGAAGTTCCTAAAGCACAAGTAAGATCATTCGCATATGAGAATTCCTCTGAAGATGAGCAGATAAGCTTAATGGACAACAAACTGCCTCTCCCCAAAAAAAATACTCAGATTCTGTTTCTTTCTAATCTGATTGAATCAAAGGGAGTTTTTATTCTCATTGATGCATGTTCTTTATTGGTAAAAAAAGGGATCAGGTTTGAATGTGTTTTTATTGGTGGGGAAGGAAATATATCAGCCTCTCAGTTTAATGAAAAGATAAATAAATCAGGACTTAAAGATTACGTAAGTTATAAGGGAAAGAAATTTGGAGAAGAGAAAAATAGTGCTTTTCAAGAAGCTGACATCTTTGTATTTCCAACTTATGAAGATTGTTTCCCTTTAGTTTTGGTCGAAAGTATGAGTCATTCCTTACCTATTGTAACAACTTTTGAAGGTGGTATCAGCGATATCGTAGAAGATGGGATTACCGGTTTTTTTGTGCCACAGAAAAACGCAGAAGAATTGGCAGAAAAGCTGGAAATACTTATTCTTGATTCATATCTTCGACAAAAAATGGGGAAAGCCGGGAGAAAAAAATACGAACAAAATTTCACTCTGGAAATATTTCAAAACCGGATGATTGACATATTGAAAGACGTTATTGAAAAAGATTAAACATGTTAAAAGAATTTTCGATTTTTGATCAGTCACTGAGCCAAATTGCAGATGGTAAAAAATTAATAAATACCATTAACGCGCACTGCTACATTCTGGCATTAACAGATAATTTCTATCATGAAGCCCTGTTGAACTGTGATGTATTGTTACCTGATGGAATTAGCATTGTTCATGCAATTCGCTGGTTAAATGGCAAAAGGATAAAGAAAATAGCAGGCGCCGATTTGTTTTTTTATGAATTGAACCGTTTGCAGAAAACAGGAGGCAAATGTTTTTTTCTTGGAAGTACAGATAAAACACTAACAAAGATCAACAACCGGATAAGAAAAGAATACCCAAATATAAAGGTTCAAAGCTATTCCCCACCCTATAAATCCGAGTTTAGTGATGAAGATAATAGTTCGATGATTGATTCCATTAATTCTTTCCAACCTGACGTGTTAATGATTGGAATGACTGCGCCTAAACAGGAGAAATGGGCCTATAAAAATTTCGATAAGCTAAATGCCGGTCATGTATGTTGCATTGGAGCAGTATTCGATTTTTATGCAGGAACTGTCGGACGTGCTCCCAAGTGGTTAATTAATATTGGGTTTGAATGGCTTTATCGTCTGTTGCGTGAACCAAAGCGCATGTGGCGTCGATACCTCATAGGAAATTCAAAATTTATATGGCAAATATTTAAAGAGTTGATATATAACAGAAATGAAAAAAAATCCGATTCTTTTAAAGCAAGTTAACAACGGAGAGTTCTTCATTTAGATATATAACGTTTGCTTTTATTTTACCCTTTAATTCATTAATATTTTTCTTTTTACAATCAAATATTATTTATGTTTGCACTATTCTATTATTAATAATAAATCGTCTAAATTCCACCTTTAAATCATTGTCCATTTCTTAAAGAGACCTATTCAATTTACTTTTAAACAATTAACACAATGACTGAGAAAATAAGTTCCGGATTGTTTTTTCAAACCTCAAAATACATAATGAACACCATCGATCGATATTTCAAAGAATTTAAATATTTGAAAACCTATGTAATTTCCGTTTTTCTGGTCCTTATTGGCAGCTATTCTGTTTTTCTATTTTTCAATGATGATATCGCAGCCGACCTTGGAAGAGAAGATCATTTTTTTGAATGGATGACTGCAATCTACTTATTTGTTAGTGGTGTTATCTTGTTTATATATTTTCTTAAAACCAGAAATTACTTTATCCTTTTATTGTCTATTATATTATTTTTTGGAAGCGGTGAAGAAATTTCATGGGGACAACGAATCATAGGATTTGAAACTCCTGCCAGCATAAAAGAAAAAAATGTACAATGGGAATTTAATTTTCATAATTTAGAAACTTTTAATGGTGTAGATTCACAGCATCGCATGAAAAAAGGATTTGAGCGTCTACTTGAAATGAATTTTCTGTTCAGATTATTTACCATGCTATGGGGGATTGTTTTACCAATTTTAACTTACCATATTAAATTTGTGAATCAAATAACCCTGAAATTAAAAATTCCGGTGCCACCAATATCCGTAGGAATATTTTTCTTCATAAATTGGGTAACTTATTGGTTTGTGCACAATCATTTGTATAAAAATGATTTAGAGGATGCATCTACTGAGATATTTGAAAGCATAGGTTCATTTATAATATTAGTAATATGCATCTATTTCTTTGCTACTATCAATAAAATCAAGATGGGTAATGACATTAAAGAAAATATTCAATAAATACCATTTAAGGAATATTTTGAAAATTTCTAAAACGCAATATTAGAAAGAGAAGATTGCAATGCATTGAAATTAAGCACATACTTTTCGAAAAACGCAGTTTAAAAAAATTGCCCCAAAGGAAAATCAACAACGTTTTAAATCAACTATTTTGCGCACTAATATGTTTACAAATCACTCAATACTTGTCACTGGTGGAGCTGGTTTTATTGGTTCCAATCTTTGTGAAAACTTAATAAAACTTGGGAATAATGTAGTATGTCTTGACAACTTTTCTACCGGGAAAATTAGCAATATTGAATCGTTGTTAAAAAGCTCTTATTTTAAATTGATCACTGGAGACATCCGAAATTTAGAAGATTGTAAAAACGCAGTGAAAGGTGTTGAATTCGTTTTACATGAAGCTGCTCTGGGTTCGGTTCCACGTTCAATAAATGATCCAATCACTTCAAATGAGGTAAATGTCAGTGGATTCCTAAATATGCTCATAGCAGCTCGTGATGCCAAAGTAAAAAGATTTGTATACGCAGCAAGTTCATCCACCTATGGAGATTCGGAAGCATTACCCAAGCTGGAAGAAGTAATTGGTAAACCATTATCGCCTTATGCAGTTACCAAATATGTAAATGAATTATATGCAGATGTGTTTTCAAAATTATATGGGATTGAATGTATTGGGTTGCGTTATTTCAATGTATTCGGACGTAAACAAGATCCAGAAGGTGCATATGCTGCGGTCATTCCTCTTTTTGTTAAGCAATTAATTAATCACCAATCTCCTGTAATTAATGGCAACGGTGAATTCTCACGCGATTTCACATACATAGATAATGTAATCCAAATGAACCTGCTAGCCCTAACAACACAAAATCCTGATGCAATTAATACAGTTTACAATACTGCATTTGGTGATCGGACAACATTGAATCAATTAATTGGATATCTTAAAGAGTTTCTCGCAGAATTTGACCCGGAAATAAAATCCATTGAAATTCAATATGGGCCAAAGCGCAATGGTGATATTCCACATTCGTTGGCCTCTATAAGCAAAGCCCAACGACTATTGGGATACAATCCAAAATTTAATCTGCGAGATGGATTGAAGGAAGCTGTTTTATGGTATTGGCAAAACCTGAAATAGTTTTAAATAATGATGGCTAACCTAATAAGATTGACATTTAATTATTTAAATACAACTCAAATCAGCGCATGCTATCAAGTGTTCAGCATAACGTTGTTTCCCGTTCTTGAAAAGTAAACTGAAAAATATTTTAGCGACCAGATAATCTATTCAATTTTAAATAGTCAGGATATTAATGTTAAGGACTCAATTAGAACTATTATATTTTTACTTCTAGCTTTAGGCAATCAAATCAAAAAATATTAAACCAAATTCAACTTAATAATACTCTTATGGAAACGCAAATTAAAATTGCTGTAATTGGACTTGGTTACGTAGGTCTTCCGCTCGCACGTCTTTTTGCGACCAAATATCCCGTAGTAGGTTTTGACATAAACAAATCACGTGTAGAGGAAATCAATTCCGGCAATGACTCAACGCTGGAAATTGAAACAGAAACATTAAAAAAAGCCCTGATAAAATTTAATCCAACTTCCCCAGACCCAAAAAGGGAAAAATCAATTGGACTATATTGCACCAGCAACCTGGATGACATCAAAAATTGCAATTTTTATGTGGTTACTGTGCCTACACCTGTGGATCGAAGCAATCGTCCGGATCTCACTCCCCTGATAAAGGCAAGTCAAACCATTGGAAAAGTTATTTCCAATGGTGATATCGTTGTTTATGAATCAACAGTTTATCCCGGTGCAACCGAAGATGATTGCATTCCGGTTGTCGAAATAAATTCAGGATTAAAATACAATATTGATTTTTTTGCTGGTTATTCCCCTGAACGAATTAATCCCGGAGACAAGCAACACACCGTTGAGAAAATAAAGAAGGTTACATCGGGTTCTACTCCTGAAGCAGCTAAAATAATTGATTCAATATACCGATCGGTGATTGAAGCCGGAACCCATTTAGCACCTTCCATAAAAGTTGCAGAAGCTGCTAAAGTAATTGAAAATAGTCAAAGAGACATCAATATTGCTTTTGTAAACGAATTGGCCAAAATATTCAATCTAATGAAGATTGACACAAACGCTGTTTTAGAAGCTGCCGGTACAAAGTGGAATTTCATAAATTTCAAACCGGGTCTTGTGGGCGGTCATTGTATTGGAGTTGATCCGTTTTATTTGGCTCAAAAAGCTCAGGAATTTGGATATCATCCTGAAATTATTTTAGCAGGACGTAGGCTAAATGACAGCATGGGGAAATACATCGTTTCTGAAGTAGTCAAATTAATGATCAAAAAAGGAACTCAAGTAAAAGGTGCAAAAGTTCTTATGTTGGGGATAACCTTTAAAGAAAACTGTCCGGACATTCGAAATACAAAAGCACTTGACATATACAACGAGCTGTTAGAATATGAAACAGTTGTTGACGTTTATGATCCATGGGCTGATCCGGTAGAAGTTAAGCATGAGTACAATATTAAAACGCTTGTCACGTATCCTGAAAAAAACGGTTACGACGTTATTATTTTAGTTGTAGCTCACAATGAGTTTTTAAACATTAATTTAAAGGATCACAAAGAAAGGGGATGTATAATTTATGACGTAAAAGGATTATTTAGATTGGAAGAAGTGGATGGACGGCTATAAAATTTTAAATTACTGCCTTAAAATTAGATTAGCGATACCAAAAATCCAATCCAAATAAATACGAAATAATGCTAATTAAAAAGTTTAATGATATTAGATTAATAAAATCTGAATGGGTTGAACTATATGATAAAAACCCTACGCTTACCCCTTATCAATCTTACACTTGGAATTTACTTTTACAAAACCAATTTAGACATCCAATCAATTGGTTATCAAGAGTTTTTATAAACGGATATGCTAGAATTGAGTATTGGACCTTCTCTGAAAATGAAAACTACGCAATTGCACCATTAATCATTTATACAAACAAAGCTAAAATCCATATCTTTGGACAACAAGAAGACCTTACCGACTATTTAAGTTTTGTTTTTAATGATAAGATATCTGAAAAATTTCTGATCATTTGTATTCAGGCATTACAGAAAGAATATCCTCAGTTTAATTTTGTTTTTGACAGGGTCAATGAATTAAATATTAAAATGAGAAATGCTTGCATGAAAGTTAGTGTAGATTTTCAGGAAAAGAATTGTGTGAAAATTGCAGTAATTGATCAACTTATATCAAAAGTAAAATTGCATCCGAGGAGATACTGGAAAAAAGGACTTAATAGGATTGATGCAGATAGTTTAATGCTGAGTTTTTCATTTAATCAGATAATCATTGAAGAAAAAGAATTAAATTTCTTATTGCACCATTATATAAAAAGAAAAACTAATAAAAATAATTATTCACTTTCTAAGCAATTTTTGTTATATAGTTTTCAATTTTTGCATAATTGTACCGGCAATAAAAACGATATGGTTTCACTATTCTGTTCAAATAATGCAGAAATATTCGTTGCAAAATGCTTAATAAATAATCTTCTGGCTGCATACATGCTTTGTATTTCAAGAAATGAAACATTATATCTTTTAAGAATTTCTTTCGACGATAGTTTCTTCAAGTATCGACCAGGCATTTTATTGCTTGTTGAAACAATAAACCATCTTTCTAAAAACATCCCTACAATTAATTTTTTTGATTTAACACGTGGAGATGATTCCTATAAATTAGAATATGGAGGCTATATTCATTACAACTACTGTTTTGCTTTTAATAAACCTTGATTGAGTTTATGTAACTAAATTTATTTTAAACATTCCCATCGCGCTTGTAGTAATATAGTAGTGGTCGGTGTAAGAGCAATAAGAATAAACATAATGTAGTTCTGAAATCGGTTAAATAAATATAAAACCAAACAAAATGAATATATTAGAATTTTTATACGATCATACCGTATTTAAAATTATAAAATTAAGCCCTTCAAGGACAAAGATCAAATATTTCCGTAAGTTAGGGATGAAGATTGGTCAAAATTGCACTTTAAATACAATGTCTTTATCAACGGAACCCTTTTTAATAGAAATTGGCAATGATGTTTCAATCGCAAGTGGGACGCAATTTATCACACACGACGGATCTGTAAGATGCTTTAAAGATGAAATTCAGGGTGGTATTTTCGGAAAAATAAAAATAGGGAATAATGTAAATATTGGTATTAATTGTATTATAATTTACAATACAGTAATAGGTGATAATTGTATAATTGGCGCAGGGAGTGTTGTTAGGGGTCGATTTCCAGATAATTCAGTAATATTTGGAAATCCCGCCAAAGTAGTTTATCGAATGGGTATTCAAAAAATGATATTTCGAAATAGTCATGGATTTGTTAAGACAAATAATCTTACTCACAAAGAGTCCATGAATTTGGTAAAAAAACATTTTGGAATAGAATAAACATATCTATAACATGAACCATATATAGTTCAAATGAAAGAAATGAAAGCTATAAGCAATCACAGGCCTAACAAAATGCTACCGCAGCAATTTGAACAAATATTATCAATTGAAACTTTAAATAAATAAAATTATAAAAATCAAATACATTCAATTATGTATTACTAGGAAATTAATAAATCTATAGGACCCAAACACCAAAGTTTCCTCCTCGACTGAAAGGTTCATATTCTTTATCACAAAAAATAATTATAAAATCATTAGATAAAGAAACCACACAATACATCCACTATATTTTAATTAAAAACATTAAAAAATGCAAAAAATGCATTATTTAGTCTATAATACGGCATTTAACCCAAAATAACGATTCAATAAATTCGATAATCAATAAATTAAATGCATTTTAACTCTATTGACTTTGCAATATTCTTGCCAATAGTGCTAATACTCTATTGGTTTGTCACTAATAGAAATTTAAGACTTCAAAACATTTTACTGCTCATTTCAAGTTACTTTTTTTATGCTTGTTGGGATTGGCGGTTTATGTTTTTACTTATATTCTCGACCTTATTAGACTATTTTACTGGCATTAAAATACATGAGGCTGCAAACAAGAGAAAGAAAATGTTTTGGTTGTGGCTTAGTATAGGTGTCAATTTAGGTTTTCTTGGAGTTTTTAAATACTACAACTTTTTTGCTGCTTCATTTGCCGATGGACTACAACTATTAGGATTTAAAGCAAATTTAGGTTCTTTACAAGTAATATTGCCTGTTGGTATTTCTTTTTATACTTTTCATGGTTTGTCCTATGTTCTTGACCTCTATAAAAACAGAATAAAACCAGAAAGAAATTTTATTGACTATTCTGTTTTTGTTAGCTTTTTCCCTTTGCTTGTGGCTGGACCTATAGAAAGAGCAACGCATCTTTTACCTCAAATTCTAAAAAAAAAGGAATTTGATTATTCAAAAGCGGTTGATGGATTGCGACAAATATTGTGGGGTTTATTCAAGAAAATTGTTATCGCAGACAATTGTGCGGAATATGCAAATACAATTTTCAATAATTCACCGGACTATTCCGGTAGCACGCTTGTTTTAGGTGCATTGTTTTTTACTTTTCAAATCTATTGTGACTTTTCTGGATACTCTGATATTGCAATTGGTACAGCTCATCTATTTGGAATAGACCTTTTAAGAAACTTTGCGTTCCCATATTTCTCACGCGACATTGCCGAATTTTGGAGACGTTGGCACATTTCACTTTCCTCGTGGTTTAAGGACTATCTCTATATTCCATTAGGTGGCAGTAAAGGAGGTATGTGGATAAAGATTCGGAATACCTTTATCATTTTTCTTGTAAGTGGCTTTTGGCACGGCGCTAATTGGACTTTTATTGTCTGGGGCTTTCTAAATGCTTTATATATAATGCCTTCAATTGTTTTCAATACAAACAGAAACAACCTTGACATAGTTGCAAAAGGGAAATACCTTCCAACAATAAAAGAGTTTTTTGCTATTGGAATTACTTTTAGCTTGACTGTATTTGCTTGGATTTTCTTTCGTGCTGCCAATGTTGCGCATGCTTTTACTTATATCTCTGAAATTTTTTCCAGTTCATTGTTTACAATACCCCATTTCCCAGGGATTGGGAAAGCAGTGCCAATAGTTTTTCTGACAAGCATATTTTTAATCGTTGAATGGCTTGGGAGAGAACAACAATATGCAATCGCTCATTTAGGAACAAAATGGTATAAACCTGTAAGATGGGCGATGTATTACGCCATTATCCTGATCATAGTCTATTTTTCAGGAAAAGAACAACCGTTTATATATTTCCAATTTTAAACAAATGAAACAGTTTATTTCCAAACTTTTATCCTTTGTATTAATCATTATAATTTTAGTACTTATTGTAACTTTTATTAACTATAAATTGATTAACAATTCAAGCTTCTGGAAATTTCCAGATAAAACTCGTTTTATTGTATTTGGCCATTCACATTCAGCATATGCGTTTAACGATTCATTAATTACTAATATGTCAAATTATAGTTCTTCAGGGGAAGCTTATTTCTATACCTATCTGAAGGTAAAAAAAATCATTCCAAATAACAAACAAATTAAGGTTGTATTTATAGAGTTTGATAATACTTCAGTTGATAAAAAAATGGATTTGTGGACATGGGGTGACGAGAATATATATTCTCAATTCCCTTCATATTTTCCACTATTAACATATCCAGAATTCAAGCTTCTTTGGAGCAAAAATTCTAAGGCTATTTTAAATTGTGCTCCTCAATCATTTATAAAATCAATAGGATATGACTATTTAAAAGCATTACATTTCGAAAAAGGAATTACCTCTTATAGATTTGGAGGATACTCATACAACATACGTGATAAAACAGATTCTTTAATTAATAACTTGCAAA
Organism: Prolixibacteraceae bacterium; assembly: GCA_028683385.1. Taxonomy (GTDB): domain Bacteria; phylum Bacteroidota; class Bacteroidia; order Bacteroidales; family Prolixibacteraceae; genus Aquipluma. The sequence goes on from JAQUIJ010000007.1 coordinate 258,171, forward strand.
AGAAACCCAATATTGAAAAGACCAAAAATGAAATTTCTGAGACAAGTATTACTTATCTTTCTAAAATTATTGATTTATGCAGGCTAAATGAAGTAAAAGTATTTTTAATAAGAAGCCCTATTCTTTACAAATATACAGGATTAGAAAACGAACAATATTTAAATGAACTTCTTGGGACTAAATTCTCGGATTATGAGTTTCTTGATTTCAAAGATTTTCCTTTACGAAACAATGAATTTGGTGATTTCTCGCATTTAAATTATAGGGGAGCAAAAAAATTTTCCATTTTCTTTAATTCTCTCTTAGAATCAGGTTTTCTAAATAAACCCAATAAGCAACATATCCTAAAAAACAAAATTTCAACACTAACAGACACCTTAAATGCAAGCAATATTAATCTCATTACCGGAGACAATTTTACCCACTAATCGAGTCAATACACTCTTTATATTACCAAAGAAGAACAATTATTGGTTTATCCAACATTTTTATATTGACCGTTTACTTATCGAACGCTAGTTTATAAGTGTGAAAAATAGGGCGTGAATTCTCTTCCAATTACAACCGGCTGAAGAATTAAAACATACTATACGAGTCTTGAATATATGATGGAAACGAGCTCGGCTGTATTTAAAAAGATCACTCTAACAAGATGAATTTGAATTAAAACAAGGACAAATAGAAAGCCTGAAACAATTGGAAGATCGCGGATTCATAGATCTTTACTTTAGCGACAAAAGTCATTTTCGGCTTACTCCAAATGTAACTTATATCATACAAACAAAAGAGAATCCAATATTTTTACGAACTGCGAAAGAAAGTATTTTAAATGATATAGGTTCAAAGAACTGCAAGAACAAACTATTCCTTGAGATACAAAAATCCATATTCAATTCTGAAAACTAGTTTGCCTTATGGACAGTTTTGTTTCGTAAGCAATTAAACAAACAAATGGTGTCTAGTTTTTCTCTTACATCCATATTCATTCATATTAAATTTGATAGAAATATTATGGCGAAGTATGTGTCTATTAATATGTACAGTTTATTTTTATTTATAATTGTTCTAAATAATGTTTGATTTCTTATTTTTTTATTGTTTTTTTGAATAAAAATAAATTGTATGTATTTGAAAGTATGATACATAATAAGGATACGCTGCAAATATACATGCATAAAATCAATATTTCATTGTTAATTTATTTTTTGAGAAAATGTATATTTTAATGACAAAAACGAACAACTCCCTAATATTAAGGATTCTGAAACTAGTTATATGTAGTATTTTTCAAAAGAAAAATACTACATATTTTCTTTTATTTTCATTTATATTTTTCTTTACAAACACTGTAACTGCGACTAATTATTATATAAGCTCATCAGGTAATGATGCAAACGTAGGAACAAGTTCAAGTTTTCCATGGAAAACATTGGATAAAGTAAACAGTATTACACCCAAGCCTGGAGATCAGATTTTATTCAAAAGTGGCGATGAATGGACAGGTACGATTAAAATCAACGCTTCAGGAACCGAAGGCTCTCCAATAATAATTGGCTCATATGGAACAGGAAATAACCCAATTATAACAGGTTTTACAACAATTAATTCTGGTTGGAAAAACGAAGGTGGCGGAATATATTCAAAATATATATCCACTGAATCTTCCCCCCAGATGGTTACTATTGATGGTGTTCAATACGCAATGGGCAGATGGCCAAATACTACATGGAGGACAATTACAGGTGTCTCTGGTGGCACACAAATATCTGATTCAGGATTGACCGGAACGCCTAATTGGACTGGAGCAGAAGTCGTTATAAGAAAAAGAAGAGAGATTATTGATAGGAATACAATCACAAGTCATAATACAACGCAGTTAAATTTTTCGGCATTAAGCTATTCCGCACAAAATGGATGGGGATATTTCATTCAAAATAGTTTAAGTACATTAGATACTTTTGGGGAATGGTACTATAACCCAAAAACAAGTACATTTTATATGTATTTTGGTGCTATTGATCCCGCTACAAAAACTGTAAAAGTAAGTAGTATTGATAAATTAATATATTCAAACGGGTCAAAGTATGTTACAATTAATGGGCTCTCGCTATCAGGTTCAAATGTAGGATCTATTTACAGAACTTCTTCGGATTATATAGCTTCAAATTTTATAATTCAAAATTGTGATATTTCTTTTTCTGGAACAGATGGCGCTTATTTTCAAAGAGCAACTTTTGTAAAAGTAACTAACACAACTTTGACTAATACAAACAACAATGCAATCTTTTTTGAAAGCGATTATGGGACATCTAACAATGTAAATAATTGTACAATTACAAATACTGGAACTATACCTGGATTAAGTGTCAGTGGCGATGGAAATGGTATTGCAATAAAAAGTATTGGTAAGAATGGACTAATCGAATATAATAAAGTTATAAATTCAGGATATATTGCTATTTATTTTGGAGGACAAAATACAATAGTTAGAAATAATTTTATCGATACCTGTTGTACAATTAAAGATGATGGTGGTGGAATATATTGCTTTAGAGATAGCTATACCGGAAAACAAGTTTTAAATAATATCGTTAAAAATGCTGTCGGTGCTTTTGGCTCAGTGAATTCTAGCGGAACACCTGAATCAACTTCATCGGCCAGAGGATTATATGCTGATCAATTATCTTCGAACATAACATTTTCAGGAAACACTCTATACAACATAAGTGCTTCTGGATTACACATGACCGGTGTAAACAATATAACAATTACAAATAATACTATCTTTCAGGCATACTCATTTTTTGATGTTTCAAGAATACCCTCAAGTGATTTTATTTCCAACCTATCTATTACTAATAATATTGTTGTATCAACTATAAATAATCCAAGCAAAATTCCACACGCTAAAAGTAACATCTGGTATTCTGTTCAAATGTATGGACTAGACTTACCATATTATAATAACGATTTTGTACAGGAAGTTTCTCATTTAGGTTTTATAGATTCCAATTATTACTATTCAAATACATCAACTTTAGCATTTACTTATTCACTGACACCTAATCCCGCTGATTATATAAAAACATATTATACAAATGATAGCTGGAAAAGTAAATTCGGATTCGATATTCATTCGACATTTGTAACAGGGAATACCGATCAGGCATATTATAGGTTTGAATATAATGCAACTACATCACCCAAAACCATTTCACTTGGTAACCCAATGATAGATGTAAAAGGTGTAAAATATTCAAAAAGTATCACATTACAGCCTTATACTTCGACAATTTTGATGAAAGATCCTAATCCTGATTTGGCTGATTTGATATCTCCGGTTATTACATCTTTTTTAATTCCTACAACATCATCAACACTTACAGTGGCAATATCTTCGTTTACTGCAACTGACAACATTGGTGTTACTGGTTATTTGTTAACCGAAAGCATCTCTAAACCTTCTGCAGAAGCTATAGGATGGTCATCAGTAAAACCGACAATATATACCTTCACATCTACTGGTTCTAAAACTCTATATGCTTGGGTAAAAGATGCTTCAAACAACATATCTGATAGTTTTAGTGACAATATTTTGATAACTTTATCTACAACCACGCCAAATTTGCTAGGTAACACTGAAGTGTATAATTCAATATCAACAGCGCCAAACCGGAGGGCGATACCTGTAACATTCAGTGAAAATGGAGAAATTAACAGTATTTCAATTTATCACAGCGGCGGTACTGGCAACGTATTGTTGGGGGTATATTCTGATGAGGCTGGCTTACCCTTATCTCGGTTGGGAGTAACCGAATCCACAATTATCAACTCGACCGAAGGATGGCAGACTGTATCACTTTCAAGCCCAGTTCCCGTTACTGCAGGTCAGACAATTTGGTTATCGTTTGTATTTCAAAATCTTACAGGCGTAAGGTATACTACGGGAACATCCGGCAGGGCATTATCAACAGCAACATGGTCTGCAGGAATGCCGACTGCATTTGGCACATCAACCTATGCTGATTATAATTATTCTATATACTGTAATTATAATTCTGGAGAAAAATTAAATACTAAATCCTTGGGTAACACTGAAGTATATAATTCAATATCAACAGCACCGAACCGGAGGGCGATACCTGTAACATTCAGTGAAAATGGAGAAATTAACAGTATTTCAATTTATCACGGCGGCGGTACTGGCAACGTATTGTTGGGAGTATATTCGGATGAGGCTGGCTTACCCTTATCTCGGTTGGGAGTAACCGAATCCACAATTATCAACTCGACCGAAGGATGGCAGACTGTATCACTTTCAAGCCCAGTTCCCGTTACTGCAGGTCAGACAATTTGGTTATCGTTTGTATTTCAAAATCTTACAGGCGTAAGGTATACTACGGGAACATCCGGCAGGGCATTATCAACAGCAACATGGTCTGCAGGAATGCCGACTGCATTTGGCACATCAACCTATGCTGATTATAATTATTCTATATACTGTAATTATAATTCTGGAGAAAAATTAAATACTAAATCCTTGGGTAACACTGAAGTATATAATTCAATATCAACAGCACCGAACCGGAGGGCGATACCTGTAACATTCAGTGAAAATGGAGAAATTAACAGTATTTCAATTTATCACGGCGGCGGTACTGGCAACGTATTGTTGGGAGTATATTCGGATGAGGCTGGCTTACCCTTATCTCGGTTGGGAGTAACCGAATCCACAATTATCAACTCGACCGAAGGATGGCAGACAGTACCACTTTCAAGTCCTGTGCCGGTTACTTCAGGACAGACAATATGGTTATCGTTTATATTTCAAAACCTTACAGGTGTGAGATATACAACAGGAAAACCCGGCAGAGCATTATCAACAGCAACATGGTCTGCAGGAATGCCGACTGAATTTGGCACATCAACCTATGCTGATTATAATTATTCTATATACTGTAATTATAATTCAGTCGCTATTATGCCAACATTAGATATATCATCAACAAGTATTCCATTGATTTATATTTCAGGAACGAGTACAACATTTAACATTACCTCGAATACGAAATGGAGTATAACCGATGATGTCGGCTGGCTTAGCGTATCACCTGTTTCAGGCATAAACAATGGAACGATTAATGTGACCTCAACCTCAGCAAATACGGGAGCCAACCCAAGAACAGCTATCGTTACTATCACAGGTACTGGTGTTTCCAATAAGATTGTAACAGTTACTCAAGATCCGAAACCACCTAGTTACAATACCACCGGGAACTCTACTGTTTATAGTCTGACATCTGCAGCACCAAACCGACGTGCTATTCCTGTAACATTCAGTGAAAATGGAGAAATAAATAGTATTTCAATTTATCACAGCGGGGGTACTGGTAGCGTATTGCTAGGCGTGTATTCTGATCAAGCTGGGTTACCTTCATCACGGTTGGGATTAACCGAATCCACAGTTATCAATTCTTCAGAAGGATGGCAGACTGTATCACTTTCAAGCCCAGTTCCCGTTACTGCAGGTCAGACAATTTGGTTAACGTTTGTATTTCAAAATCTTACAGGTGTGAGATATACTACGGGAACACCCGGCAGGGCATTATCAACAGCAACATGGTCTGCAGGAATGCCGACTGAATTTGGCACATCAACCTATGCTGATTATAATTATTCTATATATTGTACTTACACTTTAAGCTCAATGAATCTAAAAATTGCAACTATCCCAGAACTTACAAAAACTGAACCTACGATAATGACTCTTTCTTCCAAAAGCGATGATACATCATTAAATAATTTTAAACTATACCCAAATCCAGCCAAATCTATCGTAAATATTGATTATATATTCATGCCCGAGTTAGAAACAAGAATCATTATTTTTGATGGAACTGGGCGAACAGTTTTAAATCAATTAGTCAATTCAATTTCAAATTGTATCGATATTAGTCGATTTCCGTCCGGAACATACTATATTAAATCAATTAATCGACAATGGAATCTAACAAAAAAGTTGATAATTATAGAATGATAAGGGCAAATAAAACTAATAAACAATAAGCTCTTTATAAATTATCGTATTTAAAGAGCTTACATGCTAAAAAAATTATAAGTACTGAGGGGAAAACTGTCTATAAGATAAGGTAATATTTATGACTTCGAAATACGAACTCTGGTGAACGGAAAAATCAGCTAAGCTTTTCATTTTGTTGACCCATTATAATTTAAAAGAGTTCCTAGAATTACCCAGGAACTCTTAATCGAACCAAAACTATTTATTAACGATCAACTTTTGTACATATTCATTTTTACCTAAAATTGATTTTACAAGATATAAACCGGGTGTGAAAGAATCTAAATTAATTTCTTCTGTATTTCCGGAAATAGGCCTTGTAATAAGTTTTCGTCCTGAGATGTCGGATATTTCAATTCGGCTATCGGCTTCAGGAATTTTAGAAAAACGAACAGTAACCTGATCTTGACATGGATTTGGAAATACATCAATTTTTACGGCATCATTTAAATTGGTTATTGCAGTTGCAATTGTTGCAGACTTCATCTTGACGAGCACAGTAGCATTTTTTTCGTATTTCATCTGTCCTGTAATAACTTCCGTGTTGACTTTTGATTCATCACCGCTAAGTTTACTCCATGTTGAGATTTGAATTTGATCTCCAACCTTAAAGCCATTTGGATTTTGGTCATTGGTTGAAAAAGAAGATGCTAAACTAACTGCACCACTCAAAATATTAGCTTCAGTGATTTTAGTAGTTGCAACGCAAAGCGATCCATCAAAGGCAGCAATTTCATCACCTACTGAAATGCCTATACCATTTAGACCTGTGATATTAATATTCATGTGATCAGTTCCATTGCCTTCAACTGACGAATGATAATACTCTGTTTGTTCTGCTTTGGCTAATACAACAGCAGACTTGGGATAACTCTCTTGAAATGTAAGTATTGCATCAGCACTGATTTTAACCTTATAGGCTTTACCAGGAATAAGATTACCAATACCATTTTTCCAACCTCCAAATAGTCCCCAGTTCTCGATTGAATTACCAGCTTCATCCTGAACTTTAACTAATTTATTCTGATCAATCAAGGTTTGAAATACATTCATTGCATTGACCATATCAGTACGTGGATATGAAATAATATTCCAACCTGTTTTTAGCGAAATATCAAAAGGCATTGCAATTGATCTTCCAGTTACCTGTAAGGTGCAATTGTTAGCAACTTGAATTTTATAGCCTTCGGTTTCTTCCATTGTGCCAAGCTGATTGATCCAACCTCCGAAATCGCCCCAATTCTCAAATGAATTGCCGGTTTCATCCTGCATTTTAATCAAGCTACCTTGATCCTGAAGACTTTTGGTAACAGCGCTAACGTTAGGGTTCTGAACAGAAACATAAGTAGAAATCATGTTGTATCCTTTCAGAAGTTCAATACTTTGAGTAATTACACTGTAAGAAGCAATTTCAACTACAGTAGTAGCTCCAGGAGAATATCTTCCGTTTGTTTTCCAGGTAGAGACATCGTTGCGATAAACAACTCCATTTACCTGCAATTCGCTTTGGGTTTTGCTATCCCAAATTTTAAAGACAATAGTATCATTATCGCTAAAACCATTACCAGAGCCATCATCTTGTGATGCCAAAATAGAAAGGAACGTAGTATTATCAGAAGAAACAATCGATTTTGTTAATTTAGTAGTTCCTACGCATTTTAAACCACTAAATACGGCTATTTCATCGTCAACCGATAATGGGACATCTTCCAAAGTAGCTGATACAACATTGATATTCATATGGTTCAAGCCATTTAATCCTTCCCAAACGGTTTTAAAATGTGAAGGAATAATATCACCCTGTTTCGTAATAACATCGGCAGTTTTTGGTGTTATCGAATTTGAAGCGATTGAAGCAACAGAGCTTCCAATAGAATTGATTGCTTTAACTGTAAAAGTATAGGAAGTGCCATTGGTTAATCCTCCAATAGAATGAGTCAATGAAGTTGATCCTGCATTAGTATCGACTCCACCTGCAGGAATTGAAGTAACAGTATAACCTGTAATAGCCGAGCCTCCGGTATTCGTTGGAGCTACAAAAGTAACTAATGCGCTTGCATCTCCAGCAGTGGCAGCAACAGAAGTTGGAGCATCTGGTAAAATAGCTTTTGCATTGTAGATCAAATTGGATGGATTAGTTAATGTACCATTATTGGTTGGCATTAAAGTAATACTTCCCGCAACAGTAGGTGTTATTGAAAATGTTTGTGCCGTCGAAGAATTGGAAAATGTAAGCACTTTCGATGAAAGTCCAGCACTGCCTGCACCTGTTGGAGTAATAGTTATAGTTCCAGTATAAACATTATTAGGTGTAACAGTAAAATTTGCAGAAGGACTGTTTACGTTTCCGGAAGATGGGCCGGTAAATGTGAAAGAGGTTGCAACTGGAGCAGTTGGAATTACCAAATTTGAAGCTATAGAAGCCACTGAAGTTCCAACAGAATTAGTAGCTTTAACTGTAAAAGTATAGGAAGTACCATTGGTTAAACCAGTAATTTTATGAGTGAGTGAAGTCGAACCTGCATTCGAATCGATTCCACCAGCAGGTATAGAAGTAACAGTATAACCAGTGATAGCCGATCCTCCATCACTCGCTGGAGCCACAAACGTAACCGATACACTTGCATTCCCTGCTGAGGCAACAACAGAAGTCGGAGCACTTGGAACAGCTGCAACAGTCAGATCGTTCATCAATACTACGGAGGTATAAGGTTGTAAAGTGATACTTTTTGAATATTTCACACCTTTTGCATCTATCATTGGGTTACTTAGTGAAATCGTTTTGAGTGATTTCGTAGCATTATATTCAAACCTATAATATGCTGGATCGGTATTTCCCTTTACAAATGTTGAATGAGTATCGAACCCAGATGTATTTTTCCATTGCTCTAAAGTAAAATTATGCAATGTGTATGGACTAGCTGATGTATAAACTAAGCCGTGGTGATCAATATTTGAATAGATATAATTATTATCTATTGCCCCAATTTTTGATACTTCATAATCAATTGTACCTCCATCTAAATAAGTTGACGATGTTTGAACACTGTACCAGAAATTTCCTTTATTGGGATATTCTTTATTAACTGTTGAAATTATAATATTATCAGTTACTGAAATTGAATCAGTAAACCATGAAGAACTCCATCTATTAATGTCAAGATATGACAATGTCTGAAATATTGTATTATTTTTTATTGTTAAAATATCAGATGTATTTACATGAATGGCACTTGCTGACATATAGGCAATTGTGTTACCCGAATATTCAATATTCTTACATAATTGATCAGAATACAATCCCCTTCCTGACGAAGTTACATCAGGTGTTCCACTTGAACTTACTGTTCCAAAAGCACCATTAGAATGTAAAATGATATTGTTTAAAACTTTCTTATTTGCCGTAACATCGTGATAACTATAAATGCCACCACCATCATCTTTGATTGAGCAAAAAGTATCAAGGAAATTATTTTGGACTATCGTATTTACACCACCAAAATAAATGGGAATGTAACCTGTATTGATTATATTGTTGTATTCAATTAAAGTGTTACTTACTGTTGATTTTACTGCAAGCCCCTGCATATCACCACTACCACTTAATCCGGGTATCGTTGCGGTATTTGTAATTGTACAATTATTTACTTTATTTGATGTCCCATAATTACCATCTAAAAGTATTGCAGTATTGTTTGTAGTAGTAATCGTTGTATTGGAAACAATCATTGTTGACGATCTTTCACCAAAGACAGCATAGTTACCAGAAAATGAAATATCACAATTTTGAATTATAAAATTAGATGCGGTGTAATCGGGTGAGTTCCGATATATAGCACCCAAATTAGAACCAGTTAATGCAATTCCATCAATTGTAATATACTTTGACCCATTTGAATATATTAATTTATCAACACTACTTACTTTTACCGTTTTTGTAAGGGGATCAATAGCACCAAAATACATATAAAATGTACTTGTTTTTGGGTTATAGTACCATTCCCCAAAAGTATCTAATGTACTTAAACTATTTTGAATGAAATATCCCCACCCATTTTGTGCATTATATGACCCTGCAGCAAAATTAAGTTGAGTAGTATTTTGGCTGGAAATTGTGCTGCGATCAATAATCCATCTATTTTTGCGAATAACGACTTCCGCTCCTGTCCAATTAGGCGTTCCGTTTAATCCTGAATCAGATATTTGTGTGCTACCAGAGACACCGGTAATTGTCCTCCATGTAGTATTTGGCCATCTGCCCATTGCGTATTGAACACCATCAATAGTAACCATCTGGGGGGAAGATTCAGCGGATATATATATTGAATATATTCCGCCACCTTCGTTTTTCCAACCAGAATTAATCGATGTAAAACCTGTTATAATTGGGTTATTACCTGTTCCATATGATCCAAATGTTATTGGAGAGCCTGCGATTCCAGAATTATTAACTATTAAAGAACCGTAAAAAGCATCCCCCCTTTGAAACAATATCAGATCTCCAGCTTTAAAAGAAGTTGAATTAATTTTTGCCAAAGTTTTCCAGGCCATACTAGTGGTAAGCCCAGAATTTGAATCATTGCCACTACTACTAACATAATATGTAGCAGAAAAACTAATCATTGAAAAAGATGCAATGATTATTGTTAATAAAATTCTTTTTTTAAATTTCTTGTAAATACTTTTCATCGCTCTAGTTTTTTTACCGAATAAACCTTCTCCTTCATATCTTCATCTCCACCTGATCTATTCAAAATATTATTGTTTACAATCAATAATATAGAATGAATACATTCAGTAAGCAAAGAACAACATAGTTGCTAACGAATCAACAAATTCAATTTGTATTCCAAAGTTTAAAATTAACCAGTAAAATTAGCCAACAAAACACCAAAGCATTTAATATCAAACACATATAATAAAAGAAAAAAAAAAAAAAAAAAAAAAAAAAAAAAAAATCTTTTTACAAGATTTATTTTCACTAAGATATTTCACACAGGTGTGCGGAAATTATTCGACTTTAATTATATAAATGTTATTATTGAAAAAAACATAAGCAATACTTTGCTCAAAAATGTTATCTAAGTTAAACGCTTGTCGTAATGAAATAAATAGTTCAGTGAAATCTTGATCATTTTTTATTGAGTTTAGATTTATTGCGAACAGACGAAAGAATCGCGATAGCATTGGGAAATTATGAAGCAAGACCTTGTAAGTTAACATTAAAAGTGAGTTTTGCCTTGTTTGCGAATTATTCTGTTACGTTACTTTGCCATTATTTGCCCTTGCTAAGCGGCACTTAAATGAAAATAAAGTTTATCGCTGTATATTTGTGTTGTGGTCAAGGTTGAAAATCAAAGTCGATAAGTTATCTTTCCTTTTAATAGAAACAATTCTACAATCAGTAAAATATTTCTTAAAAAAGACTTTGAATAAATAATGGCATACAGTATAGCATGTAAATCTCAGCCATAAAATCTCGTCTGTATTTGTTGAGTTTTTTTAGAAACAGATAAAAACATCAAGAACAATTCCTTAGTGCAAATCGTAAATTCCAGAAGCAACGACAGTCAACATAATCATCAGGAGATCAATAATTAAAAGTCAAAAATTCTTGCAGTTTTTATAAGAATAATTTTTCATCAAACTAAACATATGATTTACAACTATGTTTTAACTGATACATTGGAAATAGTCAAAACCTATAAACTCATTTTTTATTAGTTACAAATTATTTATAATTGAATTCTTAAACCATCAAATTACAACCCCAATACTATGAATTCAAAAATTTCAAATTCATTTTCAAAAGACATATTAAAATTTGAAAATGTGGAAGCAGAAGCAGACCGAATCTCCAAAAGATTAAAAGATGATATCCTGGGAGTACTAAAACGTAAGGGTGCAGTTATTGGAATCAGTGGAGGAATTGATTCATCTGTAACTCTGGCATTAACAGTCAACGCTCTTGGATCCGAGAATGTTTTAGGTATCATGTTACCTGAAAAAGATTCGAGTCCTGAAAGCAAAGAATTTGCCTTAAAACTGGCAGGCAAATTAAATGTTAAAACCTTGGAGGAAGACATAACTGATGCTTTAATCGGATTCGGATGTTACATGCGAAGGGATGAAGCAGTAAATGCAATTTTCCCGGAATACAATCCGGATAGGTTTAAAATGAAAATAGGCATCAACCAGAGTGGCCTTAACAATTTTTTACCTCCGGTTTTTTCATTAACAATAATCGGTCCCAATGGAAATGAAAAAAGTAAAATATTACCTATCAAGGAATATTTACAAATTGTTGCAGCATCTAATTTCAAACAACGTTGCAGGATGTCAATGCTCTATTACCATGCAGAACGATTGCATTTTGCCATGATTGGCACACCAAACAAACATGAGGTTGAACAAGGGTTCTTCGTAAAGAATGGCGATGGGGGAGCCGATATCATGCCTATCGCGCATCTATATAAATCGCAGGTTTACCAATTGGCTGAATACTTGGACATTCCGAAAGAGATCATCAAGCGCACACCTACTTCTGACACCTATTCTGCTGAACAAACTCAGGAAGAGTTCTTCTTTCAGATGCCCTATCTGGAAATGGATCTTATATGGTATGGATTGGAAAATGGAGTTCCAGAAGAATTAGTAGGAAATGTCGTGGGAAAAACGAAAGAAGAAATCAGGCATATTTACAACAATTTAATCCGCAAAAAAAAGACAACAGAATATTTAAGAATGGCCCCAATAACATATTGAAAATTTTATAAGTAAAAAGGGTTGATACTATTTAATTTCAGTAATTAAAATTAAATTTGACAATAATATATTTGCTCGATTTCGTATCATTATTCCTTTCAAATAAGACTTTAAATTTGAAAAGCAAAAACATTTTCAAACAAAAAATTGTTAAATTAAATAAACAATATATGGTAGATATTCTTAATATTCAGGAACAAATTAGGCAGTTTATTCTCAAAACTTCATATGTTTCAGCTGATCAAGTCAATAATGACACACTCATTTTTGCACAGGGAATAATGGATTCGATGGGTTTTATTTCGATCATTGGTTTTATCGAAGATAATTTCTCTATCACAACAAACGACAATGAGCTTCTAGAAGCAAACTTTGAGTCAATTAATGCGATAGCAGATTTTGTTTTCCGGAAATTAAATACCAATGACAACAAATAGGCTTCTACATGTGTGTTATCTAGCTATCGACTGGATCGTCATATTGAACTTTGAGCAACCCTAGGTATAGGATACGCGCCCAAAATAGTTTGGAATGACTATAGATTGCAAAACCAATTAGACACATCACGTGTGTTAGATTTTAAATTTAAATGCCAATTTTATGCATTCAAGACCACAACGATTATTAGGAGAGGCCTTGGAATTCTCCTGCATCAATCATCCTTCAAAAACAGCAGCCATATTTAAAGAAAAGGAGTATTCGTACTCAGAAATAACTAAGTATGCAAAAAACTTAGCTTTTCATTTGGTAAATGCAGGAATTGAAAAAGGTGATCGAATTGCAATATACATGAATAACTCATGGCAATCTATCGTTTCAATATACGGTATAACTCTTGCCGGTGGCGTTTTTCTGGTCATAAATCCCCAGACAAAAGCAAATAAATTGAATTACATTTTAAAAGATAGTGGTTCTAAAGTTGTAATCTCTGGTGGTAATCTCCAATCCGAATTGAAACTTGCAATTGAAGGACTAAATGATATTAAGGAAATTATTTTGACTGAGTGGGAACTCCATACACATAATTCGGCCTTTGAGTTTACAAACTTTGAAGAAATCATTTCCAAAAGTGAAATTGTAAACCTGCCAAGCATAATTCCAAATGATTTGGCGGCATTGATTTACACCTCTGGCAGCACTGGATTTCCTAAGGGTGTTATGATGACTCACCAATCCATGGTTTTCACATCCTGGAGTCTAATCGAGTATTTAAGGATGACTGAAAACGAACGCATTATGCTTGTTTTGCCATTAGCTTTTGATTATGGACTCTATCAGCTAATCATGTCAGTTACTGTTGGGGGAACGCTGTTAATTGAACAATCTTTCAGTTTCCCTCCAACGATATTCAGGCAAATTGAGGCATTAAAACCCACTATTTTTCCTGGAGTTCCATCAATCTATGCAGTAATGATTGCAATGCACAAAAAAACAGGAATTACATTTGATTCTATAAAAAAGGTAACCAATACAGCGGCTGCACTTCCCGAAGAATTTGTTGCCGACCTGAAAAAAATATTTCCCAATGCCCTCATCTTTAAAATGTATGGATTAACTGAATGTAAAAGGGTTTGCTATTTGGAACCTGAATTAAACGATGAAAAGCCCAATTCTGTTGGCAAAGCGATACCTGGCACTGAAGTTTTTCTTTTATCTCCTGAAGGAAATCTTGTTGGTCCGGGAGAGACTGGAATACTGCATGTGCGTGGCCCTCATGTTATGGCTGGATATTGGAACAATGAAGAATTAAGCAATAAAATGTTGAAGCCCGGATTAATCCCTGGCGAACGTATTTTATGTGCACATGATTTGTTTAAGATGGATGAGGAAGGATTTTTATATTTTCTGGGAAGAAATGATGACATCATTAAAACAAGAGGCGAAAAAGTAAGTCCTGTTGAAGTTGAAAACATCATATACAAAATAGATGGGATAAAAGAAGTAGTGGTATTAGGCATTCCGGATGTCATTTTAGGTGAATCGATAATTGCTTTTGTAACTACTCACGATCATCGAACAATTATTGAAAGGGAAATCCAAAGAGAATGTATGGCTCAACTTGAACCTTTTATGGTACCACAGAAAATTATTATACTCTCAGAGATGCCCAAAAGCAGCAATGGAAAGTTTGACAAATCAGAATTAAAAAAGCTTTTAAACCAATAAATTATTTTTAAAATCTCAAGAATGAATCTTTCAAAGACCGAAGTTTTAATACTGTTTAATGAATGGCTTCTGGGATGGAATGAACACGACTTAGAACGGGTTATGGATTTATTTCATGAAGATATTGTATTTGAAAATTGGACAGGGGCTAAGGTTATTGGCAAAAAGGCGCTAAAAAAAGCTTGGACACTATGGTTTATAAATCACAGAAATTTCATATTTACGGAGGAAGGCATTTTTTTTGATACAGATGAACAAAAAATGATATTCATGTGGAAGTTAGAATGGCCATCCCGCTTGTCGGGCTACAAAGGTAAAAATGAAATAAGACGTGGCGTTGATGTTTTGTACTTCAAAGATGGAAAGCTTATTCAAAAACTTACCTATTCAAAAACAACCATACACATAGAGGGAATGCCAATAGCATTGGAAAATTAAAGAAAAATTTAGATGAAACAAGATGCCATATTTCAAAAAAAATTAACTGAGCTTGAAAGTCAATTAAGCATTCTAGCTGATAAGAGTGAGGAAAATGCTCGAAATACGTTATGTGCATTGTGGCATACTGCTGCTGGAAATCGAGTTTCACCAATTAAAGCGAATAACCTTGAATTACCTCATCTGGATCCCAATCAAATTAGCACTCTTGAAGATTTAATTAAGAGTAGATTGCTGGGAGTGCCACTTGCTCATTTGACTGAAAGACAGAATTTCATGGGCTTGGATTACATTGTAAATAAAGGTCTTTATATTCCCAGGAAAGAAACTGAGCTTTTAGCCGAAACGGCAATCAAATTAGTATTAAAAGATTATTCCATGCAATCAAAAGTCACAGTAATCGATTTGTGTACCGGAATTGGGACCGTTGCAATTGCAATTGCTAATTACTGTAAAAACTCAATAGCATTAGGATCAGATATTTACAAGCCAGCAATTGAAGCTGCAATTATAAATGCAAAACATTTTGGATTGGAGAATAAGGTTTCCTTTTACAATTCTGACATGTTTGACCCGTTTGAATCAATGAAAATAAAAAATAAGGTAGATATTATAGTTAGCGCGCCACCATACATTTCAACGGTAAAAGTAAAGCAAATGGCAAAAGAAATTGCCAATCATGAACCGTCAGAAGCTTTTGATGCCGGACCATTTGGATTATCAATTTTCAACAAACTTATTTCAATCTCTCCGGAATATTTGTGTGACAATGGATACCTGATTTTTGAGTGTGGATTAGGACAAGGGGAATATCTGGGCAAAAAACTTCGTTCAAATATTTACTATGGAGAGGTCGTAGAGATCTGCGATGAAAACGGAAATATTCGGGTATTAAAAGCTAGAAAGGTCAGCGCAAGCCTTTAAACATCAAATCTAAACTCATTTCCCATGTGCGGAATCGCTGGAATACATAATTATCATTCATCAAAAGAGCCTTCTACAGAACAAAACGTAAAGAAGATGCTTTCGATGATAAACCACAGAGGACCTGATGAAAGTGGAGTTTATTTTGATGAAAACTTGGGGATTGGAAATGTTCGTTTAAGCATTATTGACCTTTCGTCTGGCCAACAACCCATGTGCGATGAAACAGGAAGGTATTGGATCGTTTATAATGGCGAAATATTTAATTATCTTGAATTAAAGTCAAAGCTAGAGAGCATTGGAGTTAAGTTTAAAACCAACTGTGATACCGAAGTAGTAATTCAAATGTATGCCAAATATGGATCAGAATGCCTAACACAATTTAATGGTCAATTTGCTTTCTGTATTTGGGATAGGAATAAAAAAGAAATGTTTTTGGCTCGCGACAGAGTTGGTATACGGCCATTATTCTATTGGTCGCAAAATGACACATTTGCCTTTTGCTCTGAAATTAAAGGGCTTTTTACGCTTAACCGGATTGAAAGATCTCTTGATCAGGAAAGTCTCGCCCAGATTTTTACATTCTGGACCACTCTTACCCCTAAAACTCCATTCAAAAATATAGCTGAGCTGCAACCAGGTCATTTCATGAAAGTGAATTCAAGCGGTATTCATATTCAGAAGTATTGGAGCATGAATTTTACTTCCGGTAAAGAAGTTCAAAGCAAAAGTTTCACTGAAACAGTTGAAGAACTTGATGAATTACTAAATGACGCGGTAAAGATTAGACTGAGAGCTGATGTTCCGGTAGGTGCATATTTAAGTGGTGGCCTTGACTCAAGTGTTACAACTGCTTACATTAAGGATATTGACCCACATATTTTAAATACCTTTTCGATTGGATTTACGGATAAAACATACGATGAAACAGCATTTCAGCTAGAGGCGGCAAAATTTTTTGGAACAAATCATACGGCATTTTCATGTACTTCGGAAGAACTGGCTGAAAATTTTGCAGAAACGATCTGGCACACCGAATTTCCAATTTTAAGAACCTCTCCTACTCCAATGTTTCTTTTATCAAAAAAGGTACGGGAAAGTAACATTAAAGTAGTAATAACAGGAGAAGGTGCTGATGAATTTCTAGGCGGTTACAATATATTCAAGGAAGCAAAAATCAGAAGGTTTTGGGCAAACGAACCGAATTCGACTGCAAGACCAAAACTCTTGACAAAACTTTATCCTTACATTCCTCTACTGAAAGATTCTCCAGATCTGGCTTTAAAAATGTTCTTCGGATATAAACTGAAAGAAACAGAAGATCCGCTTTATTCTCATCTACTCCGTTGGCACAATACCAGCAGAATAAAATCTTTTTTTTTAGATGATTATGCCTCTTCTCTGAATGGAAATGATCCATTAAACAAAATTTCCAATAATCTCCCGCTAAGTTTCGGGAGTTGGAGTAATCTTTCAAAATCTCAATTTCTTGAAGCCAATATTTTCATGTCCGGATATTTGTTATCCTCTCAAGGCGATCGGATGGCTATGGGCAATTCGGTAGAAGGACGCTACCCATTCTTAGATTATCGGGTTATTGAATTTTGCAATCAGATGCCGGATAACTACAAATTAAATGGATTAAATGAAAAATTCATTCTTAAAAAATTAAGTATAGGTAAGATTCCAGACTCCATAACGAGTAGATCAAAACAAGCCTATCGTGCACCTATTAACAGCCTTATTACTCAGAAGTCAACAAGCTATTTAAAAGATATGCTTTCAGACCAATCACTAAGTTCATTTGGCATTTTCAATCCTGAAAAAGTAAAAAACTTACTTGCAAAAATTGAAACCCATGGATTAATATCCGAAATTGATCAGATGGCAATTGTTGGAATTCTTTCAACCCAAATTCTATATAAAAAATTCATAGAGGAACCGATAATTGCAAATATTGATAATCTAAAGAAATATCGGTTTATAGATCAGTCAAAACTTTAGAAACTAAGATATTTATTCTCTATCAATTGCTCTAGGAAACTTCACCGACCAAGGCTGAAAGAGCTCTGATAAAAAAAGTGGTGACTTTCCATTTTCTCATGTTTCTATTTCCGAAATTCATAGTTCCAAGTGTAAAACTACAATTCTAATATTAACGGATATGAAAAGAATAATCGTCTCATTCGTGCTTTGTATGTTTACCGTTTATAGCTTCAGTCAGAAAAACAAAGCCCTATTTCTACATCATTCAACCGGGGGTGGTCTATATAGCCAAGGGAAAGTCTCCGATTGGGTGAAAACTTATAATTCTGCAAATAGCACAAATTTCCAAATTACAGAAAGAAGTTACCCGGATACACCGTGGCCTTGGGAAAACTATCCATACGATTATTGGAAGCTATGGGTAAACAATGCTTGTGACAACACTAATCCGAATATTGAATGTCTTCCTTCCCTTGCCAGTAATTATGGATTGGTCATTTTTAAACATTGTTATCCGGGAGCCAGTGTTAACCCTGATACCGGTTCACCTGATATTACTTCAAGCAGAAAATCCCTTGAAAATTACAAATTGCAGTATCGTGCATTGAGAACTTTAATGGATGGAATGCCGGATAAAAAGTTTATGGTTTGGACCTTGGTTCCTCTCCATCGCTTGGCAACCACACCTGAACAAGCAGCCAGAGCATATGAATTTGTTAAATGGGTTAAAAACAATTGGCTGACTGAAGATGGTAAGTCGCACCCCAATATTTTTGTTTTTGATTTCTTTTCATTGGCTGCTGAAATGAATGAGAATCCTACTAATGGGAAACAATATTGCCTTAAATATGAATATGAAGGGAGTCATACTTCCAATAATTCACACCCCAATGCATTAGCGAATCAAACCATTGGCCCTTTTTTTTCTAAAGCAGTGGTTGATGTCCTAACCACCAATTATTACATTACAAGTATTTCCATAAACACTCAGGGTGGAGAAAGAGAAATCACGGTTGATCATGGAAGCCTGCAAATGCAAACTTCCATTGTGCCTACTGATGCCTTATTAAAATCAGTTACATGGAGTGTTTCCAATTTAACCGGGGAAGCAACAATTAATTCAACGGGCTTACTGAAAGCCGTTAAAAATGGAACTGTAAAAGTAATAGCGACAGCTAACGATGGTTCTGGAATAACAGGGGAATTAGTAATAACAATATCAAATCAATCCATTCTTGTTCAGAATATTTCAATCATCGATAATCTAGCGAGTGATACCATAAAAGGAATTGGAACAAAATTAACATTGAAGGCTACTATTAATCCTTCAAATGCAACCCAACAAACCATATTGTGGTCGGTAGAAAATCTTTCTGGGAAAGGCACTATTGATGAAAATGGACTATTAACGACAGTTTCGCAAGGAACAATTAATGTAATTGCTAAAGCAAATGATGAATCGCAAAGTACCGTTCAGAAGAAATATATAATTGCGCTGCCAGTTTCTGCTGTGAACCGACCAAACCTGCAAAATTTCAACTTATTTCCAAACCCAACTCAGGACAAAATTCAACTTCAAATTTCCCAAATGACTTCCACCGGCGTTTTAGTTGAGATAATGAATTCACAAGGACAGATCCTCCTAAAAAAAAGAATATTTGAGCCGTTTACAGAATGGTCTATTGCCCAATTTTCAGGAAATATTTTTTTCATAACTGTTATTAATGAAACATCTTACAATACAAAAAAAATTATTCTTAGTTCAAAACTTCACTAGTTCATTAATTAATTCAACATTACTGATGGTGCGTTAATTTTTTATTTTTCGTTGTAACTTATTGATATAAATATATTTACAGGCGTTCTTTGACTTTTTGATTTGAAATGAAAAGTAACTTTGCATTTTTTTAATGCAAGGCTAT
>JAQUIJ010000020.1 GCA_028683385.1 Prolixibacteraceae bacterium
TAGCCTTGCATTAAAAAAATGCAAAGTTACTTTTCATTTCAAATCAAAAAGTCAAAGAACGCCTGTAAATATATTTATATCAATAAGTTACAACGAAAAATAAAAAATTAACGCACCATCAGTAATTTTACAGATGAAAAAAAGAATCTTAACACTCGCATTACTATCCATATTCCTGATTTTTGGTGCCAATTTATCGGCTCAGAACAAAAATTATTCTGAAAACCATGGAGGTGCATTAAACTTAGGACTGGGTATTGGTGGATATGGCGGATATTATGGATATTATGGAAGAACTTTGCCGGTTTTTAGTCTGAATTACGAGTTCGATGTGGCAAATAATTTCACATTGGCTCCTTTTATCACTTTTGTTTCCTATCACGATTATTACAATAACTACGGTTACAGAGAATCAGTTATCCCGATTGGCGTGAAAGGCAGCTACTATTTTGATGAAATTTTAAATGCTAATTCAAACTGGGATTTTTATCTCGCGGGTTCATTGGGGTTTTCAATCGTAAAAACCTCATGGGATGACGGTTATCAAGGCAATAAAGACTACCGGACAGCAAATCCATTGTTCCTGGATTTACACATTGGTACCGAATATCACCTGAGCAACCGGGTTGGATTATTCCTTGACCTTTCAACCGGTGTTTCAACAGTTGGTTTGGCAATACATTAAAAGATTGTTTGCACAACTGTTTAAATAAAAAAAATAGCTGTAAACTAATTGTTTACAGCTATTTTTTTGTGACCCCGGCAAGACTCGAACCTGCAACCTTCTGATCCGTAGTCATAAATTTAGCCATATCCATCAATATATTATCATCATCAAATACCCTTATTTAATGGTATTTACATGAATATTATTACTCAGAAAAAAATCATTATATTCTAATATTAGCTATATTTGTGTATCAAATAGTGTTGTATAAATCTAAACTTGATACACATGGGTGCAACCATATCTATTTTCCTTGATACTAGAATTCAGAAATCAGACAATGTTTATCCAGTTAAAATCAGGGCAACTTATGAACGAAAAAGATTATATCTGGGAATTGAGAGAAATCGTATCAATAATATATTGAACAATTCTAGGCTTGAAAAATATAGGTTTGATGGATCAGGTAATTATTCTATAGACAAAGATATATTTGAAAAAACACTAAATCCAAAGGTTACCGGAATACTCAAAGAACTTCAGGTTGTTTTCAAAGGGATAGAACTGGAAGCTCAAAAGATTGCAGATAGTATAGAGCCATTTACTCTTGATGCTTTTAAGTCTCAAATGAGCAAGAAAAGAAATAAAAATAACCTAGTATTTTTACAATTTGATGAGCTAATTAGTGAGTTAAAATTAAGCGACCGCATAGGCACGGCAATCAGTTATCAATGCGCCTCTACTTCATTAAAGAAGTTTACAGGAGACAAAGATGTCCCCTTTGAATATTTCACAAAAGAAAAGTTAGAAAAGTATAAAATCTGGATGCAAAGTGGCGAAAAGCCCAGTTCTGACACTACAATTGGAATTTATATGAGAGCTTTGAGAGCATTATTTAACAGATCAATCGAAGCCGGAATAACTGCTCATTACCCATTCATTAAAGGGAAAGAAGGGTTCAAAATACCCAAAGGGAAAGGTCGAAAAATTGCACTTAACAAGCCAGAACTTCAAAAAATATTTGACTTCCAACTTTCAAAAAAACACCCCAACTCTTTTTATCTCGATATGTGGAAGCTCATGTATTTACTTGGCGGCCCCAATCCAACCGATGTTTGTATGCTTCGCGAAAGCAATATAAAGAACGGATTTGTATATTTTTTTAGGCAAAAGACTAAAAGAACAAGCAATGAACCAAAAGAAATCCAAGTACCATATTCCACTCCAGTAAAATTAATAATTGATAAATGGAAAATATCAGATAAAAAAGATCCGTATTTAATACCAGTTATAAAAGATACAATGGATGCAACTCAAAGAAAAGCCACTATTGCTCAATTTGTAAAGATGATAAATAGCACAATGAAACAAGTTGCCTCCCATTTAAAGATTAGCCAAAAAACTACCACTTATGTTGCCCGTCATTCTATTGCAACGCAATTATTAAGATCTGGAGCTTCGGTTAAGTTCATTGGTGATCAACTAGGTCATCATGACACCAAAACAACTGAAACTTATCTGGATGGGTTTGAAGATGAACAAATCAGAGAGGCATTTAATCTAGCGACTAAATTTTAAGAAATGGAAACAAGCGATTTTATTTTTAAAGGTAAGAGATTCAGATACCCACAAGATTTTGAGCAAGAGTTTAAACCGACAAAATGGAGTATCCGCAAATTCATGTCATTTATAGCCGATTTTGAAGAAGATGAAAAGTATTACTTTGCAATTCACACAACGAATATTCTTGGCAAATACCATACTTCGGATAAAGACACCATGAATTTCATAAGGCAGATTAAAGAAAAAAGGGATTTAAATTTTGACATCAACAATGACCAATCTCAAAAACAAATTCTGCTTTCCGTTGAAAAAGACAATTATGATACACTTATAAAATTGATGACTATACTTCAAAAAGACAAAATTATTCAAGGCACCGGAAAAAACATTGCAGAAATCCTAATAAATAACTTTGGCGTAAGGCTCTCATTATCAACTATTACAACAAAATTTTATCGATTTAGTGAAGAATTAAATGAAGAAAAATTTTCAAAAGAAACTTTCAAAAACTTTCATGCTCTTTGTGAAAAAATTTAGATAATACTCTTATTAACAAATATTTAAAATATTAAACAATAAATCAATATTTTCAAAGATTATCAATAAATAATAAATTAATTGTAAATCAACTAGTTGACAGGTATTAAAATAACAGATAGTTTTGAGTGAAAACAATTAAAAATTAAAGCTATGACACCAATCTTTTATACTCTTCCAGAAGCAGCAGAATACTTGAGGATGCCAATCAATACATTCCGAAAACATCGACCATCAATTGGTGGTACTAAACTTGGGAAACGTTGGCTCTTTACCGAATCAGAGTTATTAATTTATGTTGGGAAAAATCGTTCCAAACCACTCTCTGAACTTAAATCAGTTTCATAATTTTAAATACTTCGCTGAAATTTCTATTCAAGGATTCTGTGTAATCAAAATATAGAATAGGGATTTTTGAATTTGGTTGAGAAGTCATTATGAATAAGGTATCAGGATTTTGTTACATAATAAATGAAAGTACTTAATAATTATCTGACCAATTCTAATGCTATATCAAGCCATTGCACAGCTTTGTCCCAATTAATAATGCTGAACAGATTATCTACAAAGTCGTTCTGTTTGTTTTACAAATTTAGATAATAGGCATGTTGGATTACTTTTTTATAATAAAATCATCGAAATAGGTTTGAGCATCGGCCTTTGTCCAAAAACCAATTTTCCCGGCATTTGGGAATGTGGTATCCTGCACTTTGAAAAGCTCCTTACCATTCAGGGAAACAGTAAACAAATCACCTTTTACCAGTAGTTTTAATGTGTTCCAGCCACTACCCAGTTTGTCAACATCTACTCCATAGGTTTTACCTTTCCCTACTTCAGGAAGGTCTGTGCGATTGCCGTTTTCTACTTTATACAATACGACATTGTCTTCTAGCGGATTAGCTCTAACAAGGTAATAGTTGTTTTTGTCAATAAACCGCCATACAAACCCGCCTCCCTGATCATGCTTTCCGGCAACCCCTTTTAATCGAACCGTGAGTTCCATATCTTTTATAATTATGCTGTCGTTCACAACCATATTAAAATGGCCGCTGGGATTGCTGCTGTAAAGTTGAGCCAGCACTTTGTTCCCTCCGTCGTCGGTAATTTTCCAATCGGTGCCGCCTGAACCGGAATAGTATTGCGACCAACCTTTTGACAATTTGTTTACAGCATATTTTTCGAAATCAAAAACAATTTCAGAACCCGTTTTTTCGGAAGCTGAAAGTTGAGTTTGTTCATTCTTGTTTGAACTTACGTTGGTTAATTGTTTTGAATTAGCTTTTCGTTCGGGCGATGAAGCATTTACACAAGCAAATACCAAAAGTGTTGCAACTGAAGTGAAAATAAACTTTTTCATAACGATACATTTTAAATTGGTTTATAACTCAATAAAATTTTGAACATTCGGATTGTCTGATTGGCGCATCTCCTGGGGTGTTCCCAAAAATTCGATGCTGCCTTCATTCAAAAAAAGAATTTTGTCACTCATTTCCATTGCTTCGCTGTGGTCGTGAGTGATGTAGAGTAATGTGATATTTCTTTCACTTATAATTTGTTTTAAAAGACTTCGGATTTGAGTTTTCAGTTTTACATCAAGGTTTGCAAGGGGTTCGTCCATTAAAAGGATTTTCGGCTGCAAAACCAAACTTCTTGCAAGTGCGACCAGTTGTTGTTGTCCGCCAGATAGTTGATTTGGATATGAAGCTGTCAATTCTTCTATATTGAATTGTCTTAAAATAGCTACTACTATTTCTTTATAGTCGGTAACCTTTTTCACTTTTAAGCCAAAAGCAATATTCTCAAAAACCGTAAAATGCGGGAACAGGGCAAGGTCCTGAAATACAAAGCCAATATCACGTTCGTGAGGTGGGATAATGATTTTCCCATTCTCACTTGCCATTTTGTTATGGATAAAAAGAGTACCACTATTCAGTTTTTCCAGGCCTGCCAGCAAACGAATGAGGGTTGTTTTGCCACTTCCCGATTTGCCCAGAATGGAGATAAATTTACCACCATCGCTTAACGAGAAAGAGATGTTATTTAAAACAGTTTTATTGCCAAAACGCTTGGTGCAATTCTGAAATGCTATGATTGATTTCTCTTCCATTGTTGATTGATTAGTATTTTATGGCCACCCATCATAAGAGCAATGAGGGATAATGTAAATAGCAATGCTACCAGGCACATGGCGCTCACAGCGCTTTGCGGGGCATTCGCCATCAATGTAAAAATCCTTACCGGCAATAATGATATGCCAGGTGGATATACCATTATAACGGTGGTAAGCTCTCCTATGCAAAAAATAAGGATGATGAAAAATGAAGTAAACAAGGCTTCGAATAGCAGTGGTAATGTAATCTTCCGAAACACGTATAAGGGCGATGCCCCCATCAGAAGAGCCGCTTCCTGAAATGACGCAGGTATTTGCATCATACTGCTGGCTATAATCTTTTCAGAAATAAAAAGAAACCGCGCCGTAAAAGCGATTAGAATTATCAGCGATGAGCCATAAATAAGATTCAAAGAAGGTGTATTGTAAAATTTTGCGAGAGCAATTCCTGTTACAAGGGCAGGAACGGCAAACACCAACAGCAAAAGGAAATCGGCAGTTTTAATATTATATTTTATAATGAGGGTTGAAAAAGCAAAGCCGAGCAAAGTAATAAGTAATGCACCAGACGAGGCTAATAGCAAACTGTCAGTTAATGACGGCAAGAGTTGTTCAATGATACTCCAAAAAGAAATGCTATTATCGCTTACCGACTGCCAGACTAGCATAGACAGTGGAAGTAAAACAAACAGCAAGATATACGCCAGGCAAATCAGTGTCCATTTCGATTTGTTTTCGAGTAAAAGGATTTTATAGCTTGATGATTTCTTTCCAAAAGAGATGAATGGCGCCTGCGACAAATAAAACTTTTCAGGTATAATGAGTAACAAACAAATACCGGTTAGCACCAAGGCGTGGGCAATGGCTGCCGAAAAATTATAGAAGGCTGCAAATTGGGTGAAAATTTCGGTGGTAAAAACATTCACCGACAAATAAGATGGCACGGCAAATTCGGAAACCGAAAGAATGAAAATCAGGATAAACGATGAAAATAGCGCCGGACGGATCAATGGCAAAATGATTCTAAGGAAAACGGTTTTATAGGAGGTCATCATTTCACCAGCTTCTTCGATGGAAGCAGTAATATTTTGCAAACTGCCCGAAATGATGAAGGTTGCAAGGGGTATGTAAATGGTGGTTAGAATGAAAACCACGGAAGGCAAGCTGTAAATAAATGTTTTTGGGAAACCAGCAAAGAGCCATACATCGGTCCAGGCAACTGTAATCATATAAGGCGGCAACAGCAACGGCAGTAACAGAAGAAAACGCAGGGTGTTTTTGAAAGGCAGATTTGTTTTGGTAAACAGGAATGCAAAACCATAACCAAATGCAACCGACACAAAACCAACCCATGCAGCAATGATAAGACTATTACCTATACTTTTCAGTGTAGTTGTCTGAAAAATGCTACTGAAATTCTCGATGGTCAATTTACCATCTGCAAAAACGGAGGTAACCAATAAGGAAAGCAATGGCAATAAAATGACTGCTGCAAATAGCAGTGCAGGAAGCAAGATGACATATTTTGAGTTTATCGTTTTCAAGATTTAATCGAAATTATTTCAAATTAATCAATGCAAGTGATATTATAAGTATTTTCATAATCATTCATTTTTAAATTGATTTTCCATTAATTTTTCTTTTACTGAAGTACCGAATGTATAAGCGAGAGTGACCAGAACTGCCCTGCTATCAATGGTTGAAATTCTATGAAAATAAAAAGTATCATCAGATACCACAGAACCAGATTGCTGAGTTTTGAAAACATCAGTAAAAACAATACCTACCCGGCCTCTGTCATTATTAAATTTTTGTTGGAAGCCCATGTCCATATAATAATTCTCAAGCTGCTTGCCTTGTGGAATGGATACCGGCGAAGTATAATTGATTAAAACTTGCATTTTGGCACCTTCCCAAAGGGAAAAATTATTGATGAATTTGGTGTACCAGGCCAACATATTTTTTGCAATTTCCTGTTGATTTACTTCGCCGGAAATTTCATTTTTGTATAGTGAATAGCTGAAATTTGCATTCCAGATTTTATTGGTATTGATGGTTAAAACACCTTCAAATCCATAATTGACAGCCTTTCCGAAGTTCATTGGCTTAGAAAGAAAAGCTCCTGAATCGATAACCGATAAATAAGGCATGATTACATTATTTGTTTGACGATAAAAGATTGCAAAACTAAGGGAAGCTTTTTTCCAATCGTGATTATAGGCCAATTCAAATGAGTTAATCAGTTCAGGGTCAAGGTCAGGATTTCCACTATGCTGGTTTAAAGAGTCTGTAATATCAACAAAAGGGTTTAAATTACCCAATCCGGGTCTATTTATCCTGCGGCTGTAGCTTAACCGATAAAAATCGGAAACAACTGGATAAAAAACAAGATTTGCCGATGGAAATAACTTGAAATACTGTTTGTTAAAATCCTGTGATTGGTCGGTGGTTTTACCTGAATTAAAAACCTGTTCGCCCCTTACGCCCAAATCATATTTCCATTTGGGGCGTTCGTTACTTCCCACCCAAGCATTGTACTGTGCATATAACGCATGTATTTGTTCCCTGAATTTAAAAATAGTACTCCGCTGAAAATTGGTTATATATTCACCATTTACATTAGCTTGTGTCTGGTAATCAGCATCTAGGTGCCGAAATGTAAATTTGTAACCGGTTTCAATACTTCCAAAATCACTAACTGGTTGTTTATAGTCAACAGAGGCAATTGTCATATTGCTTAACTGATAACTACTCGTTCGTTCCAGGTCTAATTCACCCAACTGAACATTATCTTCTGACAGTCTTTTCACATTGATATCGGTATTTTCCTTTTCATCGTCGAAACTGGTTGTAACATTTGTTGTTAAGGTTTTCCCTTCCCGGTTGAATGTTTTAACATGGTTCATTTCGAATTCAAGAGCATTAAATTTTCGAATTTCAATTGATTGGCGTGTATTACTTCTTGTAAAACTACTATCCTGATTTCGAAAGGTACTGGTCAACGTTTCATTGTTATCCTGCTCATTGTACGCCCAGGCTGCATTAAAACTTAAGGTATTGTATTTGTTTGGTGTATAATCCGTATTCAGCCTGAGTTCCTGATTTTTTACCAACCTGCTGTCAAACCTTTTTTGGGTTAGAAAGTGCTCGTCCTGCAAATTAAATTCAGTCCTTTCTCCATCAACATTTCGTTCTCTCACGGTATACCAGTTGTTGTAATAAAGCCCTGCATTCCATTTATTCGTTTTGTGATTGAGCATAACTGAACCGTTTAAACGTTCCTTCGCCCCATAACCCAAACCAAGGGCAAAAGCTCCATTTGTACCCGCTTCCACATTCTTCTTTAAAACGATATTGATAATACCGGCATAGGCATTTGCATCATATTTAGCTGAAGGATTGTTGTTAATTTCAATTTTTTCAATATTGTTAGCTGGAATACGCTCTAATTGAGCGCTACCATCAACTCCGGTTAAGCCCGAAACACGTCCGTTTATCATGATTAACGGGCTTTTACCCCTGATTGTAACCGCACCATCGGCATCGACCATAACGGTTGGCATATTTTTAAGCAAGTCGGCCGCATTGCCTGATGCCTGTGTTAAATTGTCGTTGGCATTGATAACAAATCCCTGCTCGGTTCTTTTAATGCTCTTACGAAAAGAAATTACATCAACTGACTGTAAAACATTCTCATCAACTTTAATTTCAATAGATTTTAAATCAATTTCGTGATTAGAAGAAGTAATAGCTACACTTGTTTTTACAGGAACATAGCCAATAAATTGGATATTTAAGATGTAATTCCCAAATGGAATTTTATCAACAATAAAGCGTCCTAAACTATCGGTATTTGTTCCTGAAATTATATTAGTGCTATCCGATTGAGTTGTGATAAATACATCGGCAAATTCAACTGGCCTGTCATTTTCTATCACATTGCCTTTTATTGAACCCATCTTATTTTGACTGTAAACCGCAAAATAATTACTTAAAAAGAGAAAAATGAGCGTTGAAATTGTTTTGTTCATGCTACCAGTTTATTGAAAATAGTCTTTAATATTGAGAGCGATAGTTATTTAAAAAGAACTATGCTTGCTTAATAAAATAAAACCTTATAAAAGTTTGTTCCATTTATTATTTGATTGTTCCAACTTTCAGCCGTTTTGGTGCCTTACCGACTGAAATGGTTTTCACAACCTGCATTTTTTGCAAATCAATAATTGACGCATCGTTCGAACCGGTATTGCTAACCACTCCATATTTTCCGTCAGAAGTAAAATCAATCCAATTTGGGTCTGTTCCTACCGTAATTTCTTTTACGGGAAGCAACGTTTTTGTATCAATAATACTTACGCTGTTTCGCACCTGACTGGTAATGTATAAACGCGAACCATCAGCCGACAACGCAATTCCGTGCGATGCTTTACCTTCGGACGGGAATTTTTCGTTTTGTGGAAGTTGCACCCAGTTAATAGCCTGCTTTTTCTCTGTGTCAATAACCAATGCTCCGTTGAGCCAACGAAGTGACAGATAAAGCTTTTTGCCGTCATTTGTAATATCAGGTATGCGCGGCCAGCCAAATACTGGGATTTCACCGGTTGTTTTTAATGTTGAAATATCAAGTACCACCACTTTTTCATCGCCTTCAAGGGTCACATAAAGCAATTTTCCATCAGGCGAAGGCTTCACAATATGAGGATTTCGTCCAACAATAACGGTCTTGTCAATTTCCCATTTGGTTACATCAATTACTGTTAAGGAATTGTCAAAATTTATAGTGACAAAAAGCTTTTTCCCATCTTTACTGAAAGCCAATTGGTGTGGATGGCTACCGACAGAAATTGTTTTAATTACTTTGTTTGAACCTGCATCAATTACAGAAACCGTATTGCTGCCTTCGTTGCTCACTGCCACCCAACTACCATTTGGGCTAACATCTACTCCATGGGGATTTTTCCCGGTGGTGATATCTGCAACTTTGGCAAGAGTAGTCAAATTGATGACTGAAACTGTTGTGTCGTTAAAGTTCGTAATATATGCACACGGTGTTTGTGAATATACACTTAGCCCTATCAGCATCATTAACAATGCGGTTGAGCCTTTCAGAATGTTTCTAATTTTCATAACTTACCTTTAAGATTTAAAATAATTACTGTTCTAACCACTGTTTAATAAATTCTTTTATTGAATCTGATTGTTGAGCAACAGCGCTATAATCCACTTTCATGGCAACTATGTTGTCAAGCGACGGAACCGATTCAGGAATTGGAACATTTTTGTGCAAGGGCATTTGTGCGCAGCTTTCAGCCAACATTTTTTCCACTTCAACCGACAATAGATAATCAATGAGTTTTTTCCCATTCTCCTGATTTGGGGAATTTTTAATAAGAGAAACTGTGTTCGGCACAATCAGGTTTCCAAAACCATTTTGGTCTAGGAAAACCATCTTTACATGAGCGCCTTCTTTGATGGCTTCGTTTCCATCATCGGTATCTGTTAATCCCATCGAAACTTCACCCGTTGAAACTTTCTTTTTCACATCGCCATTGCTTGATGCAATTACAACCTTGTTGCGTTTCAGGTCCGACAAAAACTGTTTTGCCTTCTCATTGCCCAATTCTGCAAACAGGGCAGCAATATGAAACGAAGTGGTGCCGAATAAGGGATTGGCAATGGCTACTTTCCCCTTGTATTTTGAGTAGGTCAAATCAAGAATTGATTGCGGAATATCTTCCGCAGAAACTAAATCAGTATTAATCAAAAGTATTCTTGCACGCGAAGAGAAACCAATCCAGTGGTAATCTTTGTCGATGAAAACAGGATTGATACCTATTGAAGCTGAGGAGTTGTAGGATTCGGTAATTCCTTTTTGTTTCAGTACATCTGCACGCATTGGGTCGCCACTCCAGAAAACATCACATTGCGGGTTATCTTTTTCTGTTATCAGGCGATTGAGCACACCGGTAGATTTGGTTTCTTCGGTATCGAAAATTGCTTTCACTTTTATCCCTGTTTTCTGCTCAAACACCTTCAAAACAGGTTCGCTAAACACCTGATCAACACTTGTGTAAACAACTATTTCATATGTATTCCGGTTGCACGAAATCAGGCCAAGAAAAATAAATATCAGGATAAATTGAAATTGGAAAAACAGTTGAAACCTACTTTTTTTCATATTTACGCTTGTTTAATTTTTTAATTCGATGTATTCGAAGTAAGTGCCACAGATGAAATCGAAGTCCCGGATGGTGTCGAGATAATTATTTTCAAGGTTATAACGGTTTTCTTCGGTGGTCACCAGCGACCGGAACGATTGGATGAAATTGTCAACACTTTCCCGATCAGAAAGGTACATTTGCTTTTTTGACTGGTATATTTTGTTCCATGAATTCAGGCTTTCAAGTGTATTAATGAGTTGTTCCTTCTTCTTAATCAGACCGTCTTTTAATTTTTCAATATCAGAGCTAATCAGTTTTTCACGGTCGGCAATCGTGTATTCAATAGCTGATATATCGGCCTGTGCTTTGGCAATTGTGTTTTTCAGTACGGTGTTGTCGTAAAGTTTAATTTTTAAACCTGCATCAGCAATCAGGTAATTATCTTGTCGCGCTCCTCCTTGAAGTTCATAGTAATTGTACCTTCCTCCGGTTGTGGCAAATACATCCCATTTCCCCTTCTGGGCAAGTCGTTTTTTTTCCTCCGCATTCTTCTTGATGATACCCAAAACTTTAAATTCGGAGTCGTTATTAAGCGCTTTTTTGAAAATACTATCTGTTGGCTCTTCAATGTAATATCTTCCGAAATAATCAGGTTTGGAATAATCAACATTTATTACAGCCAGTTGCGACAGATCAATATTTTTCACGTTCATATAGAGCTGCATACTTAATTTAATGGAGTATAATGTAATTTCCCAACCTGTGATTTTAGAATTTAAGGTGGTGATTTCACTTACAATTTGTTCTTTACTTTTGATTGAATCATTGCTTAATAAACTTTGTAATTCAGCCCGGTACCTTTTAAGCATCTCATAAGTTTTAATGCGTGGCACTATATCGTAGTATTGCTCCAGGGCAGTGTGAATATTAGTCTTGACTGCGTCAACATAGTCAAGATTTTTAGTGTACAGTTCATTTTCTTCAAAGGTTCGTTTGATCAGGCGGTCAAGTTTTCGGGCAGACGTAAACAGTGGGAAGCTAATCTCTGATTCGATAAAATTGACGTTTTGGTTAACTGCATTACGCCCCCAATCATTCGTATTCCCAACGGAAGCGCTTATGGATGATCCGTCGAAAAATTCCTTGCTCATGCCAGTTGATAAATCGCTGTGATACACACCCTTTGAATCGGACAGAACTTTTGAATCAACTATCAATGGATTGAACTGTGTGTATTCACTCTCAAATAGTTTAAAATTGCACTTCGCAGATTCAAGATTATAAAACGCGGATTTTATGCGGTCACTTTTCTCAAAGGTTATTTTGATGATATTTTCAGGAAAAAGAGAAGTCGTTTGATCGAATGGGATTTGTCCAAAAAGATTGTAAACAGACGAGAGGCAAAGAATAAAAAATAGTTTCTTCATTAGTTTAGGTGTTTATTTTTTTATACTAAAATTGTCGAACATGGTTTGGGCATCTGCTTTAGTCCAAAGACCTGCCTTTCCTGCTTTGCTGATTGTAGAATCCTTGGTATCAATAAAGAGCTGGCCGTCGTAATAGCACTGGATGTTATTTTTTTTATTGATTACAGCCAGATTGTGCCATGTTTGGGCAGTTATTGGTAAACTGTAGCTTTCGATTTGCTTCCGGTTGCCATCTATTACTTTATAAACCCGCAGGTTGCTTTCCAGCGGATTTGCTCGGGCAATGTAATAGTTTTCAGCATCCTGATAACGCCAGACCAAGCCACCGCCCTGATCCTCTTTCCCATCTATGGCTTTGAATGAAACCGACAAGGCAAGGTCTTTCAGTTCTGGTTGGTTTGTTATTAGCAGATTGAATAAATATCCTGAGCCACTGCCAGATGTCTGTCCTACAACCTTTCCGTTTTCGTCTTCAATAATTTCCCATTGCCCGGCAGTACCATTACCAGTAACCGCTGTAAACCATCCGGAAGGTATTCTCCCATGTTTTATCGAATCAAAAGTTTCGGTATAATCGGCATTTACGAATAGCGAATCAATTGTTTTGTTCGATTGGACAGTAGTTGACTTTTTCGGCTGGCAAGCCGTAAAAAACACCAGCATCAAAAGAAAGTGAAATACGATTTTCTTCATTTTTTTGTTGTAAAGGTAAGTTCACAACATGAAGAAACGATGAAGAAGATAGTCAGGCCAAAGGTAAAGTTACATTAATTGTTGTACCGGTTCCGGGAACGCTGGAAATTGAGATGGTTCCAAAATGGGCTTCAGCAATGGATTTTGATACGGCCAACCCCAAACCATAACCGCCGCTCTGCCGAGAGCGTGATTTCTCGACACGGTAAAAGCGCTCGAAGACAAATGGCAAATGCTCGGGTGAAATACCTATACCTGTATCGGAGATACTGAATACGGCCATATTATTATCTTTTGTTAATTCAATAACTATTTTCCCATTTTCAGGAGTATATTTCACGGCATTGTCAGCCAGATTCAACATCAACTGGTACAATCGCGATTTATCACCATTCACTTCCAAATTTTCAGTTATGGATATCACTACCTCCTGATGCTTACTTTCAGAAAGGATCAGAAGATCATCATTCAATGAATGAACCAATTCAGACAGATTAATTACAGGAAATTCATTTAAATTGAATATTTCTTTTGTGGAAGCCAAAAGCAAGAGATTGTTGATCAGGTTTGAAAGCCGTGCTAATTCTTCAACATCCGACTGTATCCTTACCCGAAAATCTAAAGGTAAATCTTGTTGTTCTGCCAGTTTTTCCCACTGTGTGCGCAATATGGCCAATGGTGTTTTTAATTCATGAGAAGCATCCGCAATGAACTGTTGTTGAGAATAAAATGCCCGTTCAAGCCTCTGGAGCAAATTATTGAAAGTTCCGGACAGTTGACCAAGCTCATCATCCGGATTGGGGCTAATGATTCGTTGTGAAAGATTTTTTTCATAAATAGTATCGACCTGTTTCCTGATTTGTTCAACGGGTGCAAGTGTTTTTCGTGCCAGAAAACGCCCGCTGAAAAAGAGAAACATCACGATTGAAAGACCAAGTGACACCATTAAGAAACCTATTCGTTCGAGTGTTCGTTTTTCATCTGAAACAGGAATTACAACTTCAACCCATCCTGAAAATTGAAGCCCTTCGTTTATTGGAAAAACAACCGACGAAAACCATTGCTCCTTGTCTTCAAAATCGTAAAACCAATGAGTTACTTTTGAACTCTGGATAATTTTCTGAATACTTGCGGTTTCCGGCATAACCGAGAAGACCGGAGCTGGATGATAAAGGATCCCATCAGGCCTAATTATCCGGAACCAGTACAACGGATTCGCATTAAAATCACCTTCAGGCAGGTCTGAAAACGATTGTGATTCTTTATCGAATGTTTCGGAAAGTTTATGGGCATAGGTTAACAATTCGTTTCTCGATTTTGATTTAAGTGAGTACGCAATTGAGGAATACAATATGACACAGAACCCTGTTAAGAGTCCAAACAAAATAGTGGTGTATAAAACCGATAACTTTCCCCGTATGGTTAATTGCATTTTACTCATCTTTTATCATATAACCTAAACCTCTGATTGTCTGGATCAATTTTCCCGGTGAATCAGAATCAACTTTTTTTCGGATATTTTTAATGTGGACATCCACAAAGTTAGTCATCGTATCGTAATTATCCTGCCAGATGTGTTCTGCAATGGTAAGCCGGGAAAGCGCCCTGTTCTTATTGTAGGCCATAAATTCAAGGATCTGAAATTCCTTGGAGGTAAGATTTATTGTCCGCCCGTCTCTGGTAACCTCACGTTTAGTTGTGTCAATTATCAGATCATCAATACAGATGGAACTGGTTTTCTGATTGCTTTTTCTTCGCAGCAACATTCGTACCCTTGCCGATAATTCATCCATCGCAAAGGGTTTGGTCAGGTAATCATCTGCGCCCAAATCCAATCCGTCAACTTTACTTCTTGTATCGCCAAGAGCTGTAAGTAAAAGTACCGGGGTTGTTATTTTTTCAGCACGAAGTTTTTTGAGTATGGAGAGTCCATCTAATCCAGGCAATAAAATATCAAGTATAATTAAGCTATATATTTCAAACAAAGCCTTATTCAAACCTGTGATTCCATTGTTTGCCCACTCCACCCGATAGAGTTCAGCAGTTAGACGCTCTTTGATGTTTTGAGCAATTGTAGGTTCATCTTCAATCAACAAAATATTCATAAAACCTTATTATTGGAATACAGATATACCTGAATTTATTTTATGCAAGGATTCTCTTTTAATTTATCACGTTTTAATTTGAAATCAAGCAATTCACTTCCCTTTAAATTTGCTGCAATATCATTAAATTTTGAATTTTGTTCATTCAATAATTTTTGCAAACTATCAATCGAAGTTTTATATTTTGTATCTATTTTTTTTTCTTCTTCCAAAATAGAATTTGTAATCTTTTGAACTTGGTCATGGCATTGTTTGTATTTGCTATCAGCATCCCGCTGCATTTTTATTTGCTCTATTTGGCCATTGTACGCTTCAATGTTCTTTGCTAAACTCAATTTAAGTGCATACATTTTCTTTTCATAGGCGGGAGTTGAAAAATGTCCATAAAGATCGGATTGTTTATCACTTTCTGTCCTGTATTTTTTAAGATATTCCGAGTTTTCTTTAATAATCTTTTCTTCAAGCAACTTTATCTCTGATTTATATACTGCATTTACTTTTGAAAGATTCTTCTCCGCAGCTTCTTTTTCTTTGATCGACTCTTTGATAATGACACTCTTGTCATTTGCCTTATTTATGGTATCGCTGATATATGCACATTTTATTTCAGCATATTTATTCAGCCATTGTTGCTTTTCATCCTGACAAGAACTAAAGTAAACGATTAAGGAAACAACATACAAAATGTATTTTGGAAATCGCATCATACTTTTAAATCTGGATTCCAAGTATGTCGTTCATTTGAAACGTATTTTGCCCAACTGTACAGGGCATCATAGATTTTCATGCCTACATTCAGCATTTCATGGTCATCTTTTATATTGTGGGAAAGCCCTGCCGATATTGCCCAAAGCCCTGCTGATTGTCCTGCCAAATCAAAACGGTCAGTATCTGCTCCACGGACAATAACCGCCAGTTGTAAAAGTGCAGGATCGGTGAGATTGTGTTTCCTTACTATGGTGTCAAAAGTGCAAAATTCACCTTCATGAGAATATTCAACGTTCGGAATATCAAACGGAGTTGCTCCCAACTCATTCGCCTTTAACAGCACCTGATCAGTAGGTACATATATAAACTCGGCTTCTTTGTCAACAAAATTCTTAATCAACCACGGACAAGCTATGCGGTCAATCTTTGGTCGTTCTCTGGTGATCCATTTCATATCAATGTCTTTAAAATTAATCCAATAATAGCGGCAACAATTATAATATAAGGCTCCTGAACCTTTTTGAAGTAAAGTATAACAAACACGGTTGCAATGGCAATTAATATGGTTGGAATATCGGTTATACTTCGGGTGCCAATAATTACGACTGCACCAACGAGAGCGCCGATCACTGCGGCTGTGATTCCATCGACAAATGCCTTGATTGATTGGTTGTGACCGTATTTTCTAAAATAAGGAGCCGGAATAACTGTGAGTAAGTAACAAGGCAAAAAGGTAGCCAATGCAGCTACACAGGCACCGGGGAAACCTGCCACCAAATAACCTATAAATCCAACAGTGATTACCACAGGGCCGGGCGTAATCATAGCAACTGCAACCGCATCAACAAACTGATGCTCTGTGAGCCATTGATGATCTACAACCACTCCTCCGTGAAGAAAGGGAACAATGGCCAATCCGCTTCCAAAAACAAATGCGCCAGCTTCTGCAAAAAACAATGCAATATCCCATAAGGTACCCGATTCATAGCTCCAGAAACCAATTCCGGCCAGTAACAAAATGCTATTTACTGTTTGGGGCTTCCTGATCCAATCAGGCGGAGCTTTGACAATCATGTATATTATTCCGGCAGTAACAAAGAATAAAACATTCTCGGCTTTTGTAATCACTGTAATTGTGATACCCAGAATATAAAACAACCAGAGCATCCAATTTTGACTGACTGATTGCAGGTTGATTTTTCCGACAGACTTAATTGTAAGCTTGTACGAACTCATTGCAATGATTCCGATAACAGAAGCCCCAACACCGTAAAATACAGCCTGCATCCAAGGCAATCCGCCATAGATTTTGTAGGCGATGCCTAGCAGAACAACCATTACGAACGATGGGATAATGAATGCCATTCCACAAAGCGAAGCACCTATAATACCGTAATGGACATATCCCAGATAGATTCCCAATTGTGCTGCCAACGGACCGGGTGCAAGTTGCGCAAGGGCAAGACCTTCTTTATATTCCTCTTCCGAAATCCATTTTCGGGTTTCAACTAAGTCGCGGTGCATATAGCCAACCAACGCAACCGGCCCGCCAAACCCGGAATATCCGAGTTTGAAAAAATAGAGGATGAGTTGACGGAGTGTATAATTCTGATCTGTTTTGACTGCCATATTTTCAGGTTTGTTTAAAGACGATTATTTTGTTTTAACATCTTAGCTGAAATAAAGTTGTCAGATAACATTTACTATCAGAGGATGCAATTTTTTTCTGTCTTGTTGTAAAGGTAGGCTCACAACATGAAGAAACGATGAAGAATATGGTCAGCCTAATCGTATGATAACATTAATAGTTGTGCCAGTTCTGAGAATATGTCATACCTAATTCAAATCGAATGATAATTCATGGATTGTTGGGCTGATCAGAAAATGCATCTTTTGCAAGCCCATTTTAATATTCAAAAAATTGACGAACTTTGTATAAAACTCGATAATGAAGCGGTTTGCAATTGTAACAGGTATTCTTTCTGGATTTCTTTTTGGAATAGCCACTCCGTTTAGTAAGCTGTTATTGTCGGGATTAAACTCCTTTCAATTAGCTGGGTTGCTTTATTTGGGTGCGGCTCTGGCCATGTTGCCATATATATTTCGGAAAAACAGTAACCTGAAATTGCTTTTTCAAGCGGGTAACCGGTCAAAAACCATCGGGATCATTTTCTTTGGAGGGTTCGCCGGGCCTTTGCTTTTATTGGCTGGTTTGAAAATGGCTAATGCAGCTTCGGTTTCAATCTGGCTAAATATGGAACTGGTAGCAACCGCCATCTTAGGCGCTTTAGTTTTTAAAGATGCCCTCGACCGGAATACATGGATTGGCGTTTTTCTAACCATTATAGCCGGAATTGTTGTATCGTTTGGAGAAGGTTCAAGCGGTATCATTTCAGGATTGCTTATTACTGCAGCCTGTATTTGCTGGGGCATAGATAATCACCTGACAGCCCTTACTGACGGCGCTTCACCTCAAATAGTTACTTTCGTAAAAGGAATAGTGGCGGG
This sequence comes from Prolixibacteraceae bacterium, assembly GCA_028683385.1. Lineage (GTDB taxonomy): Bacteria > Bacteroidota > Bacteroidia > Bacteroidales > Prolixibacteraceae > Aquipluma. The sequence continues at coordinate 18,480 of JAQUIJ010000020.1, forward strand.
TTCGGTCAATTTAGTGATTGGCTGCCTCATTGCCGGTCAGGTTATGATATTGGGAAATGTAGTTCCGGCAATAATTGTTGGCGTTTTCGCTTATGGTTTCAGCATTGTGCTTTATGTCACTTCAGCACAAAACATCGGGGCAACCCGTAGTCAAATCTTGTTTTCAACTGCGCCAATTTGGGGTGTGCTTTTATCGTATTTATTTGTTCATGAGCCTTTCCAATGGGTTCACCTCATTTCAATTATACTTTTGGCAAGCGCTGTTATCGTTACCAATTTGTTTTCACATAAACATCGGCATACTCATGTAGTTATGGAGCATATCCATTATCATAAACATACCGATGGGCATCATAACCATTCGCACGATGGAGAAACCATTTCGGAGCGCAAATGGCATTCGCACCTGCATACCCATAATCCTGTAACGCATGAGCATCCTCATGATCCTGATTTACACCACAGGCATGAGCATAAATAATTGAATTATCATTACAAGAGACAGGTGAATAGTCTTTACAAGCCCAAGGAGACATTTGGTTGCCAGAAAAAGACAAAACAACAAACTTACAATCTCCTTTGCCCTATTCTCCTTTTCTTTAATATCTGCTGCTTCTTCCTAAAACTATTCTTATCCGAATAGTTGGGTATCAACCGAAGTAAATCAATAAGTCTCTTCGAATTTTCTTGATAATTCTTTATAGTATTGACAGATTTGTCTGTAGTATAACCATTTCCAAGCTCAATCTTTTCAGCTTTCCCTTTCGATTGATAAAACCTCGGCCTTTCCTCAAAATCAGACATTTTAATTGGATGCCGAACCGGATTTCCTTGTCCATCAGTTACAAATACCAGATGCCCTTTCTGAACCTGCCGAATTTCAACATGAAACAGTTTTAAGGCATCATTATACATTTGCTTACTGGTAATAAAATCCATTCGGTTGAGTTCTGTGAATAGGTTTTCAAGGTTCTGTTTCAAGTTCTTGCTGTATGCCGTGAATTTCAGATTGATCTTTTCCTTTGGCTCATTGTTGGTTAACTGATACGTTTGTTCCAGCTCTTTGATGAACTTCTGTACTTTCTCCTTCTCAAAATTGTCTTTGATCTTTTTGCCTGTCTGTCTGTCAATCCGGGTGGAAACAATATGAAAATGTACGCGGTCAATGTCCGCATGACGATAAACCAAGTAGGGCTGATTTCCATATCCAAGTTGTTTCATCAGATTGTCAAGTTCAGTTCGTATTCCCTTTTCGCCCATTCGGATCATATCATTCGTTGTAGGGTTAAAAGAAATATGCAATCCTTTATTCTTAACACGAGTATTTGAATCTTCAATTCGCTTAAAAATTTGAAACCGATGCTGAGCGGAGTAAATAAATGGGTTCGCGGAAGGTGTATTTCGGCTATGATAGAAGGTGGCTTTACCTTCTTTTGCTTTCCGCTCATTGTAAAAAAAGGCATTTGCCGTGCTTGATGCCTGGTGGATGACGATAACCATTTCTTTGGTTCTTATGGTTAGTCATTATGGAATATGATCCATGTACTTTTGCAAAAGCTCAAAGCATTTTTTGAGCGTTTCATAAGAGTAATTCAGGGTTCGCTTATCCTCCGAATCGAGTTGATATCCCAAATAAGTATTCAGTTTTTTGGCAATCTGGTTTAGGTTAACTCCAATTCTATTGAGTTCAAAATCCATTTGACCCATCAATTCCGAAAATTCCTTACTGGCTTCAATTCTCAGGATTTCCCTTTTTCGCAACAGTTTGGCCCGGCCAAAATCACTAAGGTTGGAGTAGCCTTCTTTTCGGCACCGTTCAGTCAACAGTTCCTTTTCCCGGTTGGTCAGACGAACCCGGATTCCTTCACCAAGCTTTTTATCATTCGGGGTTAGAGGCCTCATTAATCTACTTTTCTGAACCTATTGAATTGTGTTTTTAACTTGCTTTTTGAAAGAGGGGAATCATTATTACCAACCTTTAGGGAATGAGGGGAATGCTCCGTAGGACAGCTTTGTCAAGGTTTTTGTGGAACAAAAACACATCTTGCATTCCCCTCTTTCATGAGATTCCCTCCCTTCTTTGAACGTCCTTTTCAATCAAAAAGACAGGAAAAACCTTTTGAAATTCTTCCCGTCTTTGATGACTTTTCACTTCTGAAAACTGGAAAATCTAATTGACACTTTGCTTTGCACCTTGTCGTTTTCCTTCCGATTTTTCCTGTTTAGCAGTTTCGGATTGACCTTGTTTTTCCTGCTTGAAATAAGAAAACCCAATTCTTCGCGATGCTGCATCAATCTGAAGAGCGGCTGAAAACTTCTTGTCATCTTTACTGGTCATACCATCAACGGTCACTTTCTTTCCGGCTGCCAGGTTTTCCTTTTGCTCAGCTGATAAGGTAGCTCCCTTGATCTTGTCCGGGATTTGAATGTAGCTTGTCCGCAGTGGAATCAGCTCATTGGTTTTGGAATCAATGCTCAGGTAAAATGGTCCACGTTCCCCGACTTTAGGAGTCAGTTCAACCGCCTTGCCCAGGTTTTTGTCATTGAGTAAAGCTCCCTTTTCTTCCTTGGTGAACTTATGCCCCATATACTCATCCGGGATGTTCAGTCGTTGGATCGGGTGTACTTTGATACCGACCGATCCGTCCTCCTTGCTTTGCATACGAATCTTTGCTGGGATTTTGAAATCTTCTCCACCAATTTTGGCGTTAACCGTGTAGAGTTTGTCCGAACGAAATCCGTTCAGAAAATCATTGAGTTCCTGCTTTTCCATCTTACCCACAAAGCTGCGGTCGATGCCTACTTTTTCCAGTTTCTCAAACGGAATCTGGTCCATGCTCATGCGCGTTTTCTGTTCCATAATTTTTACTTTTTAAATGATTAATCAACTTCAAATACATGTTTCTCCCTGCGGTTCAGTTCAACCAAACCACGAAGGATTTTATACTTTTCTTCCGGATCTTTGATAGCATTCAACCGGAATATAGGAGTCGTTTTATCTGAGGTGTAAATGATTAGGTTGCCCAGCCCAAACAGGCGGTATATCAAAGGCCTTTCCACACGGTAATCCTTGATCCGATAGTTTTCTATAAACTCGTGTTTTCTCCGGAAAATTCCTGAATAGTACCTGAGCTCTTCAGCGTGAATTTCATATCGGATGCAGTAAACCCGAAGAACCTGATACGCCAGGTTCAGTAAAATAAACACACCCAGATAATGGGGTAACCGGTAAAGATGTAAAGTCAGTTTTGCAGGGATAAATTGAACAGGGAGTTGCTGTTTTAGAATCCCATCCATTAAAAGGATAACCGGTACTGCCAGAATTGTCAACAGGAAGGTTTCCAGATTAATCAATTGGGATGGCCTGCTTTTGAAGTAAACGGTATTTTGAATCATGATTTTTTGGATTTTTTAGTAGTTAAAGTTTTTTGTTTGGTTTGATCCGGTTGATCGGGTTGATCTGACACCGATCTATGAATGATAATTGACCGGATGTCGTTTTGTATTTTGGTCCGGTTGCGTTCCAAAACATCTGGAATGTTGTCGAACCGGTAAAAATCAGGAATAGGCACAAAGCGCTTTTCTTCGTTTTCCTGTGCTTTCACATCGACATTGATCAGGCAATTGAAATTCTTCTGGGAAATGGCTTCTCCAAAGTTGTCGGCAACCTGACCCACCATATAGCCTTGTGGTAATGTGGCAATCTTTCCTTCCGGCACCAGAAAGTCGAGCTGTGTGGAGAATGTGGAGGATTGGACATTCCGGTTGATGTTGACCGATTGCCGTTCCTGAAGGATTTTGCCCATCCGCCCCTGAATAAACCTTGCAGTTTCTCCGGCTGCCTGACCTGAAAACACATTGCCGATGTTGCTGGTGATCGCGTTTGCCTGTTCTTTTCCGTAATCACGGATCAATTGGTCAATGGTTTGAACTCCCAGCAAGGTTGAAATCCGGTTGCTCCGCGCCGTGGCAATCAACGTATCTAGTCCCCGGAAGTAAATGGTAGGCAGCTCATCAAAAATCAGCGAAGATGGTTGCTGTCCCTTTTTGTTGATGACCTTCAGCATCCTGGTAATATAAAGCGATAAAACAGCCCCATACATTTCAACTCTTAATGGATTATTGGCAAGGCAAAGGATTTTGGGTGATTCAGGGTTGTTGATGTCTAGTGAAAAATCATCGCCTGAACAGATCCAGTAAATCTCAGGACTGATGATCTTGGAAATAGCAATCTTCAGGCTTCCGAGCTGTCCTTCCAACTGCTCGCTGGCTCCGCGTTTGTGGGCATTGATAAAAGGATTGATGATATTCGCGACATCTTTTTCCTGCTCCATCACCGCAAATAGATCATCGTAATCCATTTGCAGCAATTCGATGGCATGTGGCAAAGTACAGAATTGACCATCCTTGTATTTTTTCAAAAACCAGATCACGGCGGCAAAAAAGGAAACGGCAGATTCGGAGAAGAACTCACCCTGCTTTCTTATCCATTCCCTGTTCAGGTTATAAAGTACCGTTCGCGAAGATTCAAAGGCATCGATTGGACTTTCCATCCACTCCGGTGCCAATGGGTTGCACCTGTAGGATTTTTGGATGTTCTCAAAATTAATCACGTAGAACCGGCTTGATTCCGGGAGCTTTCCGCTTTTCCTGGCTTTCAGAAAATGGTTGTAAGTAACCATCGATAAATCCGGATACTTAAAATCATAAACGCACATCGAAAAACCCTTTTTCAGGTGCTGCCGGATAAAAGGCAGCACTACTGAAAAGGATTTGCCGGAACCGGGTGTTCCAATAACCATCGTCGCCCTAAATGGGTTGACAATGTTGATCCAGCCTTCCTGCTGTTGGTCTTTGTAGAGATACCTTGTCGGCAGGTTCACCGAATATTCGTTTTCCTTTAGTATCTGTTCCTGCGGAAAACTCTCGTTCTCCACATTAAACCGATCTTTCATCAAATTGACGTTGATCAGCTTGGAGATGTTGTCAAATCCGATGTTCAACAGAACAAAGCCAAAGAAAGTCAGGGTCAGATAAGATACAGGATAAGATTTAAACAGGACCAGGCTTCCCCAATACAGAATCAGACCGGTCACCACCTGCGCGACAATGGAAGAAACGGTGAGTTCACGATCCTTATGGGCTTTGGTTCCCACACAAGTTATGGCCAGAAACACCAGGCAAACGGTTTTTGATTTATAAACATTTGCCAGAAATGTCAGGTTTTGCAGTTTGGCTATCAGCGGATGAAAAGCCGGAATGTGTAACCCGTGCATGGTAAAGTAACCCAACTGGTTCAGGTACATAGATAAAAAAAGAAGTACATAGCTGAAGAACCGAAAGCCTTCATGCAATTTAACCAGTTCATGAGATTCGTGTTCCATTTTCAGGGTATAAAGCCCTGCGTCCCCTTTCGGGGAATCGCAGGAAGCAGGATAAAGAAACGTGTGTGGTTTATGATTGAATTTTCCTCTCGCTTGATTTATTTCAGGGATCTGGCTTTAAGGATATCCTTGTTTTTCAGGTTGAAGGTGAGTTTTCGGCCAGTATTGCCCAATGCTTTTTCATTGAGTTCGATCTTCAGGATACGCTGATCCGGAATAGTCATTTTTTCGATTACGAATACTTCCCGAACTGTAACTTCTCCCGGAATGCGCTGCACCTTGTTCTGCTGATACTGCGGGAAAACCTGGTATTCCTGAACATTGGTTGCTTTGGCTTTTTTCTTATCGGTGATCCAGAAATTAAAACTTTCGACATCATAAGCCATATTGGTTTTGTTGGTGATCTGAAGCTCAAAAAAGAGTGCATCGTTTTTCAGGTGAATGGAATTCAACCGAATTTTAATCCCATCTTTTTCGGTCTTGCGCTTTCTAAACTGAACTTTGTGTTTGTCCAAAACCTGATCACAAAGGTCTTTCAGCAAATGGTCTGGCATCATTTTTCCGGAAAAAGTCATGGCCTTTTGTGAATCAAAAGTTTCAATCGGGTACGTGATCGGTGCATCGTTTCCATACTGTAATTCGAAAGAATAAATCTGGTCAGCACAAACGACGGTCAGGGAGGTAGGTTTATCAAAAGGCTGCACGGCTTTGACACGGATCAGGTTTGAAAGTTCTGGAACAATCTCTGCCTGAACAATCGAATAATCTCCGGCTTGTACATATTGGACTTTATCTGGACAAACCAGATGGCTGGTTTTTGTATCGGATACGGTGAGTCTATTTTGAGCGAATGTAATGCTGCTTACTAATGAAATTAGGATGACTAAGAACGTTTTCATGTTATTTGCTTTTATTGATTAAATAAACGAGGGTATTTTTCTTGACTGTGACTTTTTTGATTCGGATCATTTTTAACAAGGATTGTGCGGTGCGGTCGGCTGCCTGCATCCCCATATAAGTCAGCGGATTGTTGCTTACACCGAACATAGAGGAAGTGTTGGCGCTGCTGCCAACTTCTTTGGCAACTTTTCGGGAGGCGTTATCGGGAACATACAGGCCTGGAAATCCGTCCAGATCGCAAACCGATACCTGAACCGGAACAAATTTTTCACCTACTGGTATTTGCAGCACTTCAATCTGAAGGCGTTCATTGGTGACTTCACAGATGCCATACAAAAAGGTGTTGACCGGAATTTTCACCCCGTTTAGCCAGGCTTCTTCCAATAGTCGTAGCTTAACCCGGTTGCCGGTCAGCACGGTGGTGGTTTCATAAACTTCAGCTTCAATAACCGGGACTGCTGTATCTTTGGGTTTAAACCCTGACTTTCCACTTTTCTCCAGTGTAAAACGTTTGTTCTTTTCTGCTTCCAGCTTCTCATTTTTAGCAGAGGTTTCCTTTAACCGTATGTTCAAGGAATCATTCTGCTTGGCCAACCTGCTATTTTGCCGGAAAACATTGTCCAGTTCTTCAATACCGGTTGGAGCAATTGCAGTTGATCCTTTTTGATCCTTGTAATCCCTTTTGTTTTTCTCGTCCTGATTTGAGTCTGCATCCTCATTTTGTGATTTTGCTTCTGCCTGGCTGTTTTCCAAATCTTCCCTGACTTTCTTTTCCTTTTGCCGGATATGTGCCATAAGGTCGGTGGAAACATCAGCATTCAACTCGGGAACCGGATCGTTCTTATACAGGTGTTTCTTTTCGGAAAGTAGTTGTTCTTCGGTCAACGTTTCATCCGCCAAAGTTTCCTCATTGGTGGAATCGCTCTCGCCAGCAATGTTGTAATTACGACTGGTGGTGACTGCCTTTTTCGAGGAATAGTTGTCCATCTTGTCGTAAATCGCGACGCTTTTATCAGCATCCGGCAGGGTGTAATTGGCTCCCTTTACCGCTTGCTGCTCTTTTTGCTTTTGTTCTTCCTTTTCCTTCTTTTCGCCACCTCCCAATACATAGAATATCAGGACAATAAAAGGGATCAAAACCAGCGGAAGGAAAAGCAGCGGCTTATTTCTTTTCAGGTAACTTTTCATTTATATCTTGTTTTAGAATGGTTTCAAACGAGTCAACAGGCATTTCAAAGGAGAGGGATTTTTTGTGTTTCAGGGTTTTCGCTGTATTCGGGGTTCCTTCACTGACCGGTTGAATGGGATCGTAGGTGATCGCCGGTTTTGGGAAAATAAAGAACGAAATCACATAAATCAGGAACGATGCAACCAGGATGATGATCCATTTTTTCTTCCGCTTGGCCGGGTCCAGTTTTTGATCCTTCCGGTCCAGCCGGTAGATCCATTCATGGAAGCGGATGGCCTCACTGATTCGGGTCACCAGGTTTTTGGATTGTTTATTTTCTGTATTCATAATCGTCGGTTTTTTAAGAATTAAAAGGATTTACGCTTCAGCGTTTCCAAATCTTTGTTGTCGGTTATCAGCCAGTCCTCGATCATGAACCCGTGCGGGTTATTGTCAGTCCGGGAGATGTTGCGGAGCCGTCCGGAAGTTTCCAGATTGCGGATCGTGATGTTGGATTTGCGGACAATCTTTTGTCTGCCAAAAAACCGGAACTGATAAGGATAAGCGGAAAAGTCGATCTGAACCGAATCGGTTGAAAGGGTCATGCTGATGTCGGAAGCAATGATCTGGTTATAGACGTTGTTTTCTTTGTAAGACTGGTACTGCTTCATGGCCGAACCGTCGGCAAGATACAGTGCTTCACGAGAATTGTTCTCGATGTACTGCTTGTCGGGTTCCATCGTAAAAAACAGTTCATGGAAGCGTTTCACATGGTCCTTGGCTTCTGAAGGCCGGTTGTCCGTGATGTCGGCACGAAGAGCCAGTAAAAGGGATTTACCGTTGTCCAGAACATAGATTTTCTGCCGGGAGCGTTCGACCAACCCGATTGAACGGGTGAAAACAAAGGTGCTGAATCCGGTAATCAGCAGGCTTACGGCCAAAAGGATGTAAACAGTAAACCGGAATTTACGCTGTATATCAAATATTTTATTCATCGTTTGATTGATTGTTTAGTATTGATAACTGATGATTGGAGATTCATCTCAAGATATTTCTACTGGATTATTTCATAGCCCCTTTGGTGATCATCATCATGGCCGCGGTTTTCACCATCCGTCCCCCGCCGCTTCCTGTTCCCGATGCGCTGACAATCCACGATGCAATCTTGGGAACCATCATCAGGCCAACGATGCCGCAAACCGGAACAACCATATTTGAAACATAGTACAGCGAGGGCTGGTAGATCAGCGAGGCTTTAGTGGCAGTAATCTCTGCATCAAGTACATAAATCAGCACTTCCTGAACCAAGGAAAGGACGATCATGGCAATGGGCAGATACAGGTTCACATTCACAAACCGGGCAATCCATTGAAGGTAATTCTCTTGAAAACCATCGAAGATCGAGACGGCAAATACCAGTGGCCCGAAAATGATCAGCAACACGCAAAAGACGGTGCGTAAAAAGGCAATCAGGTAAACGAGCGCTTCAAAAAAGGATTCCAAAAGCTGCCGGACACTGTCCATCAAATAAAAGTTGATCTGGTGTTGCAAGGCCCTTCCGGAAACGATGTTGTAAGTGGTCAACAGCAGGTTGACGCCTTTATCCCACAGGGATGCTTCTTTCTCTTCGTTTTCCTGAAATGAAGGCAAATCAACAGCAAGGATGGCATCCTGCTTTTCTTCGAGTTTGGCTGCCACAATATGCTTTTTGTCGGCATAAATGGCTTCAGAGAGTTTGGTCAGCCCTTTGGTGGGAACCATCAGCAGTTGGACAAAGGGAGCCCAGAAAGTAATCACCAACACCAGCGCAAAAGGCCGGAGAAGTGGTAATAGTGAGATTGGATTATCAGCAATCAGCTGTTCATAGATGCGTTTTGAGATGTACAGGAAAGCGGCAATACCACCAATGGCGCGAGCCATATTCACCAAGAGTTGTGCATTGTCCAGGCCGCCGCGGACCAGTACATCGGTAAATTGGAAAAAGCTTTGGGTACTCATTACTTGTAAAAGCATGAATCAAGTTTTAAATGGTTAATGTTTAATTCTGGAAAATAGAGTATCAATCCTTCAGGAATGCGTAGGATTGCGGAACATTGTTGTTGAAAGCCTGAAGGTGCAGCACCTTTCGGTAGGTGTAGTCCGTCTCGCCAATTTGTTTGTTCAGTTCGCAACGGATTTCGTCAAAGGCTTCCAGCTTTTTGCCGTGGTCGGTCAGAAACAGGTTGACAGAAATAAACCGCGCCAGCAGTTCATCGGCCTCTTTCTGGTAAGTTTGGCGGAGCCATTTGCAATTGGGCAGCTTGTCCATGTTCGCGATGCTGACATATAGCCGGATAAAACCGGAAGCTAAACTGTACACATCGGGCAACTGATCGGAATTGGCATCGAAGATTTTTTTTTCAATATCCCTTTGAGTTTCTGTGTTGTTTTTGATCTGGGTTGTTTCCTCATGCCTTTTCTCCATCTGCGATTTTTCAATCAGCCTTTCAATGATTTTCAGCAGGTTGGTTTTCAACATTCCGGCGTATTCTTCCGTGTCATATACCAAAGCCGCATCAACTTCTATATAGTAGTGAGTCGGCCAGGTACGGATAAACACATGGGGGACCGGAATTAACCAGCCTTTGAAGGCAATAAAGGAAAGCGGGTAAGTTCCTTCCATTTCGGGATAAGTCCCGTTCCACGATTTGATGTCAAAAACCTGGGCTTTCAATTCCTTCCCCGGCAGCAGTGCTGCCAAGGGAAAGATGAGAATGAAAAGTATCGTTTTCATGTGCTTTGTTTTTTTGTTTCTGTTAATTTGGTGGATAGGACTTTAATCGTAAAGCGTGTAGTAAAAAGCGAACTTCTCGATCTGTCCGGTATTGAAACTGCGTTGGTAAGAAGCCCAAGCCAGCTTGTTATAGAGGTAACAGATGGTTCCGTAATGCTTTTTAACTTCTGTATATATCCCGTTGATGGTGTCGTACCGCTGTTTGTCGTCCATCATAAACAGGTCGTCTTCCACGATGGTATTCAAAATGGTGGTTACCAGCTGGCGGCTGTCATCAAGCACCAAATCAAAAGATTCGACAATCACGGCAGCCTGACGGGTAGTAAAGTTTTCGTCCTGAACCAACAACGGCAGTTTAGTGGTGTAGATGTAAATAATCTTATCCAGCATCTCTTTGGTCTGTTTGATGCGCTTGTAATCTTTGATCAGGTACGAAACCTTTTGAAGGCTTGCCAGCTTCTGTTGATCGATCCCGACCAGTTCTGAGGTTAGCCCTTTGATGTCGCCGTTCAGGATTTTAATCAGCACATTGTACCAGTTGATTTCAGACAGGATTCCCTTTTCCTGCTCCCATAAAGCTTCCCGTTGGATGCCTGCCCCAACATCGGTCACCGGAGCCTGGGCAAAAGTGTTTTTTGGGATGAGTATGTTGAATAAAACAACTATCCCGAGGATTAAAAATGTTGCTTTTGTTTTCATGGTTGTAATTGTTGATGTTTTACATGGATTTGAGGATCTCGACAAAGGATTGGTTCTGTCCTTCCTGAAGTTTTTTCAGGATCGTTTCCTTTTCGCTTTGTTCAGAGGTGTAACAGTAGTATTCAGGTTTACTTACTTCAAGTGCATAAACCTGTGAGTAGCTTCCAAGGCCAATAAAGACTTCCTTTAGTTTTCGACCTGATGGCAGGTTTTTGTTGATCGAAAGGATCTGGTCTTTCTGGAACTCCGACAATCCAAGGGTGTCGCTGATGCTCTGGAATTTGTTACGGAATTTGCTCATATCAAGCAGAATTCTTGTGTCAGCGTTATTGATAATGGCATCGCGGATCACTGGTGAAGAAATCACATCGTCTACTTCCTGCGTAACAACCATCGCTTCTCCAAAGAATTTGCGGATGGTTTTGTAGAAGTATTTGATATAGCTGGCCATTTGAGGGGTGGCAATGGCTTTCCAGGCCTCTTCGATGCACAGCACCTTGCGAACCCCCTTTAACCGCCTCATTTTCTGCATGAAAATGTCGATAATGATCAGAGTGGCGACCGGAAAAATCGTTGCGTGGTCTTTGATATTATCCAGTTCGAAGACAATAAACGGACAACGAAAAAATACATCGGTATCCATTTCTTTATTCAACAGATAGTCATATTCCCCTCCCCGGTAGTATTTGCCCAGGATAAAGAAAAACTCATTGCTGTTGAACTGGATTGACTGCTCCGTAACCAGTGCCGGAATGTAGCTTTGACAATACTCATAATAACCATTGAAAGAACGTTCTGCTGAACCAGCAGAAAAGAATTCAGTCAATGAATGTGCAATCACATCCTTTTCCATCTCCGAAAGGTTTTCCTTGTAAATGGTATAGATCACCGAAAGGATCGTTTGCTTGCGCTCAATATCCAGTTCTCCTTCCAGAATAAATGGATTGAACGAGATCGGATTTTCTGTAGTGAACTCAACCATCATTGCTCCGCCCTGATCTTTTAACCGTTCATTTAAGTAATGGGTCAGTAGTTCATAGCTTCGGCCAACGTCTAACAAAACAATGTGACAGTTTTCGCTTTCAGCATATTGCCGCAGCAAATGGTTGGTAAAAAAAGATTTTCCGGAGCCAGACCCGCCAATAATGATCTTGTTACGGTTATGGATCAAATGCTTGTGCATCGGTTCATCCGAAATGTCAATTTTTACCGGGCAACCTTCCAGACGGTCGGAAAGCCGGATGGTAAAGTCCGAAGTGCTGCTTTTCAGTTCTCCTTCAAAGTTGGTCAAACAGCAAGCCTGGGGAACCTGCGTGATAAAAAGCTCTGTTTCAGGAAGCTGCGTGGAGAAAGGCACACAAGAGAAAAACAGCATCGGCAGGTCGTGGGTGTGCTGATAAGGAAAACAGTTCATCATTGAAAATGCAGAACTGGTTTCGCTTTTGTGTTGCTTCAGTTCCTTCAGGGCTGAATCGAATAACATTACATTGAAGTGAGTTTTCACGATTTTTTCTCCTGAAGTTTGCACCTGGTCCAGAAAGGATTCAATCAGCCCGGCATTGACCTTGTTTTCTGAAGAAAACTTGGATAAACTGAAGATTTTTTTGTAGCTACTTTCCAGAAAACCCTTGATTTCCTGCTGATCGGGAATGTAGATAAACTGGTTGGTGATGTGCGAAAATGGCAGGTGATAAGTCACCGGGTATACCAGCGATACGGGTAGTCCTGTTTGCGGATGTTCTGATGCTGGCCTGAGTTCTGCCGGAATGTGGGAATAATCGCTTAATGACAATACCTCCACAAACTGATCCATGACCTTCAACCTATCGCGGAAATCAATTCCTCCCAATGCCGGGTGGTTCTCGGTAAAATTGAGGCTCAGAAAACGTTCGATCAGCCCCAGGGAGTGCTGATCGCCTATGGCTTCTTCCCTTGATATGGGGTCGCATCCAATTCCATTCTGGTTAAAAATGGCCACCACATTACTCCGCAGTTCATTGATCTTGTCGTACTGCAATTTTTCGAGGTTTCGTTCCTTTCTGGAAAAGATCAAAGCGGATTCGAGGTAATTTTTCAGAAGGCCCTTATTCAGCAGACTGATGTAAAAGCAGCAATCATGTTTCAGGTAATGCCGTCCATCAAAGTGTTTCAGGTAAGAATCATTAAGGCTGTCAGTATTGTTTGTGCCGATTTGATCTTCCAATTCCTGTGGTTGAAATTCTTTTATCAGGAAAAAATCCTGTTTATGGATAAAACTTCCGGCAGGCAGCAGGTTGATCATCCGCTGAAAGGTATCGTGCAACATATAAAGTTGCTCGGTACTACACGACAATACTTCGAGAAGCCTAAGCCGGAATCCAATGGTCAGGTCAAGGTTATTGGAAACCTGAACATCCCCGTTAAATCCCATTACAGGTAGCATACTTTCAAGATTTTTGATCTTCATCTTTAAGAAATTTGATGGATTCGTCGTTTGCAGCTAATGAATTGAGGCAGTTTACGAGCGGTCTGTTTCTTGCCCCATCCTTCAGGTCCGTATTTTTTCTGGATGGTATTTAGCCGGTAGAGGTATCCAAAAAAGGCTGGAACTCCGATCAGCACGGCAGGAAAAACCCCGGCCAGAATGTAGAGTGCAGAGAATAAAAAGAAGGTGGCAATAATGCCATACAGTGCCCGGAATACCAAAGGGCCTGAAAGCCCTTTGATATACAACCGGGTATCCACCTTTTTGACTGGATAGCCCTGCATCAGACGAAGAATGCTTTGATTACGACTCCAACCAAAATCAGGAACAGACAAGCACCAAACCAGCCCATGATGGCTTTCTGGGTATCCTGGTCACCGCTCTGCCATTTGATGTAAACACGGACCCCACCGATCAATCCAACTACTGCTCCAATAGCAATAATCAGGTTGGAGATAGGGTCAACGTAGGAACTTACTTCAGCAGTGGCCTGATCAATACCTGCGGCTGACTGAGCCATGGTCTGGTAAACACCAAGAATAAGCAAAGCAACAAGGGCTTCTGCCCGTTTAAAAAAACACTGAACTTTTGTTTTCATGAAACTTTGAGTTTTTAAGAATGAATAATTGAGATTGACTTATGACTGAAACTGGATGTTCTCCAGAATTTCCGGGTTGTGGGAAAGATGGTCTTCATAAAATTGTTCGACATTGTAACCTTCATCTATTCCATTCTCGCGGTAGAAGTCCACTTTCAGGTCAACAGGTTCGATGGGATTAAAAGGAATCAGTTCTCCAGGATAATCGGAGGCTGAGACCAAAATGGGAAGCATCCGTTCAGGGTGGATGTCTGTTTCATCGGCATTCTCGAACAGATTACCGGATGTCCGGCCAGAACGGCTGAGCCAGGCCCGGATGAAAACTGCGGCGTAATAGACGCTGCAAAGCAGAAAAAGCATGGTGGTAAATTTGGTCCAACTGATGGTATCCAATCCAAACATAAGGCTTCAATTTTAAAGGTGAATACTGGGTTGTTCTTCCCGGATCGGACCTTGATCAGATCATGATCAGGAATTACTTTTCCGAAACCGGGCACCGCAAAATTGAAGGATCGAAAAATATAAATTACCCAAGGTGTCCCCAAGTTGGGTGTTTTATATGGTTAACCAAATTATGTTCTGATCATTTTATTTGATCGATTTTGATATGATTTGTTGATGGCTTTGTTCAACAGACTATTCAAATTAATTGAATTTAGTTTCATTTGATTGATTTTGCACAAGCCAAATTATTTTCAAAAGAGGAAGAAAAAACGGCAAAAAAGAAAAAGAAAGTCCTTTTCATTGCCGGTTGTGGCAAAAATGCAAGGCTGTTCCGGTTAACTTTTAAAAATGTTGATTGAAAAACAAACGAAAATGGATAAAAAACCGGAACACTCGCACTGGCCTTGCAGTTTTACGGTACGAAAGACTGGCAGGGAGACCGGCTAAATTTGAGTTTCTTTTTTACACTTGGCGTGAGGAGTCTAAGCTTACAAAACAATTACTGTAACCTTACAAAAGCGTGTGGGCATAAGGCATGTGTGGTTACTGCACTGGAATGGAGCGATTGTATGAGATGAAATGGAGCTTGTTTCCGGACTTTGTGCTTCGGATTGTGCGTTTTGGAAAGACCGGAGCAGACGAAATGAAATTTGGGCAGGAAATCGCATAATGCAAGGTAAGGAACCGCTCTTGCCGTGGGGTCAAATCCGGCTTATGAGTGCAGCGAGCAGACTGAGCGAACGGTTCCGGTGAGGTACGAACCGGCTTAGGGAGCGAAGAAGCGAGTGAAGTGAATGTGCCGGATGAAGTGGGGTGAAGGAATTAATATTCGACAATTTTCTGCTATGAAAACAGCCTGAAAACCTTAAAAAAAACGGGAAGTGTGGTCAAGTTTGGTGAAAGTCAATTCAGGCAAGAAATGCCAGGAATTGAGCTTTAAACCGGCTTGGGCAACTCTTCATGCAGAATCGAGGCTTGTTCGCGTCTGGCGGAGCCAAAGCGCGAACAGGCCGCAGAACCAACTAACCAAACATCAGCAAATAGCTAATTTTGGGATTTGAATTTTGTTTGGCTTCCTTCTAAGCCCTTTTGTCTTTTGTATCCCTGTCAAAGGCAACTAAATTGAACATTTCCCGCATCCGGCTTCTAATCCGGTTACCATAGATGGATTCCAGTTCTGAAGCTGAAAGGTTGGTGGTGATGTGGGTCATCATCCGTTTGGATACAAACAGGTCATAGCGGTTTAACAGGATTTCGGCCATCACATTGCATTCGTTGCCGAAATATTTCGGGGTTTGTTCCAGTCCCAAATCGTCGAAACAATACACTTTAGGCAGAAAAGGCATATTGGCATATTTGACAAATGACCCTTTGCTGTAATGGTTGATCACCGCAAATCCATCTTTTTCAAACTCAAAACTGATCTCCCGTGTTGGTTTAACGAGGTATTGGGTCTCTCTTGGAAAAAAGAAACTGACGAGTTGCATCAGTGAAGTTTTTCCGCAGCCTATCGGACCCGTTAGGAGGATTCCTTTTCTCAGGCTGATCCCGTGATTGGCCGCATTTTCCTGATCCCCGATGGCATAAACCAACAATTTGTAGATCAGCTCGAAGTCGGATTCGACTAGTGAAAAATGGTTCCCGAACAGGATTTTGCCCCGCTCTTCCATCCATTGCAGGCTGACCGGGAAGCTGAAATTAAACACTCCGCCGCGGTAATCGGCGATCTGCTCATAGGGGTTCAGAATAATCTTTGTTGACGGTGACGCTAAGTTTGCTGGTCCCGACTTGATTGGGTTCTCGTTCATCTGGTTTAAAACTTTGGGTATTGTTCATCCATTTCCGGGCAACGGCCTGCCAGGAAAGTATTTTCATCTGATCCCCGGTCTTCCAGCCTGACGACTGGTAGTGGGCGTAAAACTTCTGCGCCTCGCTGCGCGGAAACTGGTTCTGTTCAAAAAATTGCTCAGTTTCGGATAAATCCGGAACCTGAGATTTCTCATCCGGAAGATTTTTGGAATTTGTCGTTCGGAATCGTTTTTGTTTTTTTTCGTTTTCATCAATTTCAAATTTTTGATTTCTTCTGACTGACTCTTCTTCTTGTTTGTTTTTGTTTAAACTGTTTATAAAAGGTGTATCAGTTGCTGTATTCCATGCTGTATCATTTTTGATACCGGCACCACCAATTTTGTCGCCAGCGGTATTTCTTCCTGTATCACTTTTGAGATCGCTGGAAATACCAGTATCACTTGCTGTATCAGTTCCGGTATTTCCAGCAGTATCATTTTTAATACCGGTATTCCTTGCAGTATCAGTTGCTGTATCATTTATGAGATTGCAGGATGTGCCGGTATTTCTTCCTGTATCAGTTCCTGTATCACCAGCGGTATCATTTTCAATACCGGTATCTGTTCCTGTACTGTTTGCGGTATCACTTGCAGTATCAAATCTGATACAGGAGACACGGCTGCCTGAATGTATATTGGATGAAGGGATGTATTGGATATAACCCCACAGGGAGAGTTCCTTCATACAGCGGGCGTAAGTATTAACTGAACCTAACCGGGACATATACATTGTTTCTGTCCGGGTAATTACAAACTGTTCCCCAAACCGGTCTGCATTCCACTGCTGAAACAGGGCAAAATACAGGCTGATGTGATAAGATGACATGCGCTTGTCTTCAGCCAGCCGTGCAAAAAATCCATTCAGGTGTCTGATATAATTCATCGCCTGGCTTCAAAACCGAATAGTTTTTTTTCATTTTTTGATTCAAGCGTTTTTCGGATATCCTCGTAATCATAGAATATCGTTCCCCCAATTTTGGTAAAAGGGATTGTTCCGTTTATCCGAAAATTTTGAAGTGTTCCAGGGGAGATGCCCAGCATTTTTATTATCTCTTGGGATTTCAACCATTTTCGATCTGGTTGACCACGATGTTCCTTTAACATCCTTCTTATCTCGACGAGCAATTCGATCTTGAATTCCCGGAGATCATCTGTTGTTACAATTTCTGAAGGCATAACATTTATCTTTGAATGATACAATTTGAATTCATCCAAAAATCAATATTTCAGAAATACTTTTTTACCAAGGTGTCCCCAAGTTGGGTGTTTTATATGGTTAAATAAATTATGAATTGATAATCTTATTTGACCATCTTTGATTGCAGTTGGAAATGGTTTTGTTTAATATTCAAGTCAAATTAATCGCAATTGAAACAATCTATGTTGATTTGTCTCAACACAATTATTTTTGTAAAAATAAAAATGATTCTTGTTCTGGGAATCAGGGATAAAATATCGGAATATTTGTGATACTCAGATGATCTGGCATCCAATCCGAATGCTTATTTATGGTGATTATTATAGATCAGACTCATATATTTTGTTTTCGAGCTTACTTTTCATTAAATCCAAAAACTTTGTGCGATCAATCTTCCTTCGCTTAATTTCGACAAAGGATCTGTAAAACTCCTTTAATTCGATATTAAACATCTGTTCAAAACCTTCAATGATATCTTTTATTTCAGAATTGCCATCGTTTACCATTTGAGTAAAATGTACTCCGTATGCTAATTCTATCAAGAATATTTTTTTGCCGGTCCATTTAGATTTGGATTTTAAATATGGTTGTTGGGCTCCCTTTGCTCCGTCTAATATGCGAAGTTCTTTTTGAATATATTCAATAAGCATTTGATTGGCAATGATCTCCGAAAATGTATGATCGTGCCAGGTATGGAATTTTTCGTCTATCAAAAAATATTCGTTTCTCTTGGGTATTGGTATTTCTGAGCTATCACGTGTAAAGTAATATTTGTCAAAATGGCAAAAACCACATTTAAAATATTGTAATTCAGTTTGATTCTCCTGCATAAATTCGTTAATCCTATCTATTCTCCTCTGATAATACTGAATTTGACACTGACATTTAGCAACAGGAAGTTTACTTTGAATGTCATAGACTTCCAAATAATAAAGCATCTTACTGAAAATTTCAGGCTTCAGTTTCTTAAAAAAGTAAATCTCACACTCCTGATCTGGAAATCCGTCCTGAATAACTGTTTCCCGCATTTGTTTCAATGCTTGCTTACAATAGACTATTGACATTTCAAGTTGCTCCAAAATCTTATCAGAATGAGCGTCAATTTTTTCCAGTTTTGAGACCAAATCAGTAATGATTTGCTCGTGTTTCTCAATTACAGAAAGTTGTATCATATAATTTCCAGAGAATTGATTAAAACAAACCTAAAAAGAACAATGTGAGTTATTTATACCGTCACTTAATTCCCAAACGTCACATTTATCTAAAATGATATTGAAATATGAATTGATTATGAAATATAATAAATTGCTAATTAATCAAGTTTCAATTTTTTATTTTTTAACACTTAATATTCAGACAATTAACAATTTTTATTGAGAGTTGACTGATTTTAAGATTTGATCAACACAATTTCTTCTTTTGGTGCCTAATGGACAATACCTAAAAGGATGATTTTTCGAGCAAAAAAAACAATGGGCCTATTTCCTGAAATTTCAAAAAACGATAAGAAAAAGCCCCGAAGGGCATTAAAAGTCAAACAACAGTTGCTTAATCGGCTGTTTAGATATTGGTGATAATTCAACCGGATCGAAAACTGGCAGTACTTGTTGTTTGATCTTTGGCTGTTCATCTTTGTGTTTGGGAAGTTGCAGCACCATATAACTCTGGTCTTCAGAAATCGGAACAATGTATGGTGCTCCGGTTATAGGATGTGGATTCACCTGCCATCCAGAGAAAAACTGGTTGGTCAGGGTATCCATGCAGGCAACTTCTCCAAACATTCCGTTCAGGCACATATTGACCAAACACATCATGGCACATGTCCGGTCGATATCGGCTCCGTAAAACCGTGCATTTCTATTGATCCTAGCTGCTGCCAATAGCGTTCTGCCTGAACCGCAGCATGGATCGGCAATCCGTTCACCATCCCGGATTTCCCCGATGGTAATTAATGCCATCATTTCACAGATATGTTCAGGGGTAAAAAACTGCCCGGCTTTGCCGTAACTGATGTGTTCCATAAAGAAGTCGCCAAAGCCATCTTTCAGTCCCTCACCATCGTTTTCCATCTCTATTACAATAGATGCCAATGCAGAAGAGAAAACCATAAGCTCATCCTTGTCATAACCTTTAATAATTTCAAAATAGCGATCTTCCATTTGTCCCAATGAAAGGGCACAAACAGTCATTTCCAGAAAATCGGAGAAAACATGACTAACCCCATGTTTTCGTGCCAGCTGATCCATGTAATTTGAAAAACTGAATAACTTTTCCATATTGATGTGAATTAAAATGATTAAAAAAAAGCCCCGTGAGGCTCATTTTACATCATCCCTTCATCGGCAAAAGAGAAAAAGGAATCTTCGGTAAGTATGATATGGTCAAGAGCTGTGCAGTCAAAAATCTTCAGGGTATCTTTTATTTTTCGGGTAATGTCTTTATCCTGCTGGCTGGGAACAAGCCCCCCTGAAGGATGATTATGTGCAAGTATAACTGAAGTTGCCAAGGCTTCTACGCAGTACTTGGCGATGATGGTGGCATCTATAACCGTTCCGACAATTCCGCCTTGCGAAATCTTTGCGTATCCAATCGTATTATTGCTCCTATTCATCAACAGGATGAAAAAGCTTTCAAAAATCCCAATGTCATCTGAGTAGAAATTGCGAATAAATTCATTTGCATCTGTTGATGTCACAATCTTCACACATGGAAAATCTGACTTGGTTTTCTTCAAAGTGATTAATGGAAGAATTTTCTTATACGTTTTCATTGTTCTTGACCGCTGCCCTGCGGACTTATTTTGGCTTCTGGCTCGCCGGTTAATTTTGAGCCGAATACCATTGAGCAGACCGGATTCTTGTCAAGGGCGAATGTCATAAAACCTAACGTCCCCTGAGTGTGAAACAGTCGAGGGGCGTTAGGTTTTTGACCGAGCGCGAAGCGTGGCGCTGGTGGAAAGTGTGGAAGGAAAAGCCACCCTTGACTTTTCCGGAGTGCGGAAATAACTTTGCGCTAAAATTGAGTGAGAGTAAAAAACTTATAAAAAAGGAATTGAGTGAATAGGGAAAACTCAAATCATCTGCACTAAATAGAAGTGAGAGCATTATAAATCGTTATATATAACTAAAATGTAAATATTCTTTAATTTACTCACATTAAAACTATGAATATATTTTTCTGTTCATATAGTCGCTTTATCAATTGACTTAATCCCCCACTTAATGAATAATGTAATATTTATATCTATCTCTATTATATATTTCTATATAGCGATCCGCCCTTGCTTCATCTTTGACTTTGACTTCCTGATCGTTTCCGATAATATACCAGCCGTCTGATCTTTCTTCTTTGTGGATTTGATCTGATAAATTAAATTCCGTTCCATCAGGAAGTTTATAAATTGTCATTTTTGACTTAATTTAAGTAGGAAACCGATTAAAAATTCAACAACATACAATACTAAAGCCCAGCAAGGATATTTTGTAATTCATCTCTTGTTTTACCAAGCTTGATTTCTAGTTTTGAAATCATCTCCTCTTTTTTACCTTCTTCAAGTATCAAATCGCTATCCTGTAATTTTACAAATCTCTTTTTGAGCTTAACTTTTTGCTCTTCCCAGCTTCCATTTATTTTTCTCAATTCCATTTTTCAGAATAGATTTCAGAATGTTTCATCAGCCAAAAATGAAAACTTTATCTATAGAAAACATTATACAATTATGAAAATAAATTACACAATTCACACATTTAATAATTCGTTTCCCGTTTGATATTTCAGAATCCGCCAGTGTGGAAAGATATTGGTCATCAAAAATGACAACAACTTCATGGTAAGCATCAAAATCATGATTGAAAGCTTTGATGTAATAATAGGCATTTGAAGCAAATTCGTCAGGAACTGGGTAATTCACCTGGAGAAATTCAAATAAAATCCGAAGTTCGATTTTCGCTTTAGTGAAATAATCCGGATCGCCAACTTGTGCAAAACCGTTCGAACCAACGACTAAATAATCCATAGGGATTGCCGCTGCCCTGCGGACTTGTATTGGCATCCTTCGATAAACTCAGGACTGGTCTGGCTCGCCTTGTAAATTAAAATAAAGTAAGTTGTGATGCAGCCCATTCAGGCTTTGAAAGACATTGGCCGTTTGTGATCCTTTCCATGCCTTTGCTGATCAGGCGAAATGAAATCTTGTAACTGTCGCAGAACTCGAAAATCCAGTTTCCTTCGGAATAGCCTTCCTTGAAACAAAACCGAATATTACTACATCGTTTATGCTTTTTGTTGATACGGTCGGTCTGTTGAGTCAGAAATTCAACCAATGGCTTTAAATCTTCGTCTGAAATAACAAAGCGGTGAAACTTTTGAATCAAGCCAACTGCTTCATTTTCTGCATTGTTTTTCAGTGCCGTATAAGCACTTACATCTATAAAATAATAATTCATGGTATAATGCCGCTGCCCTGCGGACTTGTATCGGCATCTGGCACGCCCAGTTGAGTTTATTGAGAAATAATTTTTTGCCAGACACCTTTATCTTTCGAAAAATAAATGGCATCAAAAAACTGGGTTTTAGGTTTTTTCGGGGATTGTCCTGTTGCAAAACCTGCCAACCTCGCTTCGTTTCTTTTACAATCTGGCAAGTCATTCCTTTAATGTGTTTGTGTTCGAATTCCGGATTATACATTTTGTATTGCCGCTGCCCTACGGACTTATATTAGCATCTGGCACGCCCGTATAAATTAAAAATGGATAAGCTGATGATGGTCTAATCTCCACCCAACCGGCACCTTGGCAACGATTTCGTTGTAAGACTCGGCCAGTTCAAGTAACCAGGGTGATTCCCTGATACTGTTGTCGTCCAAAGACGGTCCTAAACAGAACATGATGGCATTGAGAAGCCTATCGGTGGTTGAAATATCTAATTCCATATTCATGTGAAATGCCGCTGCCCTGCGGACTTATCTGGGCAACCTTCTAAAACTAAGGTGATCTGGCACGCCCTGTTGATTAATTTAATTGATTGGATGTTTCGGGTTGGGTTTCAATTTTCTGAGTACCCCAGAAATCTCTCATCTCATCCATGGATTGAATCTTTCCGTTTTTCTTCCGGTATTCTCCTTTGTGCCAGTACCAGGCAGTTTTTGGATGACTGAACATGAATCCCAGACTTTTTAATGTTGTTCTGACAGCAAACGTATTTCCAGTAATCCAGATCCACCCGCCAATGACTTCAATATCCACACCTTGCAAAAACATGATGCGGTTCAGCATCTCCCGGATTTCTTCTGAAACCTGCATCTCATATTCCTTACGTCCTTCTGAAAAGTCGACATTTCCTTTAATGAACTTTTCAGATAGCCGATCGTACCTATCGTTCAGAATCTGCATCAGCACAGTGTCGCCACCTTTGTCAGGATGATAGATAAATGCCAATCTCCGGTACTCCTTCCTAAGTTCGGTTAGCGTTGTCACATTTTCAAAAAAATTCAACATTTGCTTTACCGCTGCCCTGCGGATTTATTTGGGCTTCTGGCTCGCCGATAAAAAAAAAGAGGCATTTTCGCCTCCCTTCTTATCGATACCAACTCTGGTAAATTTCTTCATCCTGAGCTGAAGCCAGAAATTCATTGTAAGGTACTTCGCCACATTTCAGGCAAAACATTTCTCTGGAAGATGGCCAGTAGTAAATTTCCTGACCTTTGCTGATTTTGGCAGCGCATTTGGAACAACTGGAATCAAATCTGGCTTTGAGCTGCTTTGGATCATTGGAATAACGTTGCATTTCGGTTACCGCTGCCCTGCGGATTTATTTTGGCACCCTTCAGCTAACTCCGGGCTGGTCTGGCTCGCCGGTTAATTTTGAGCCGTGAACCATTGAGCAGACTGGATTCTAGTCAAGGGCGAATGTCACAAAACCGAACATTCCCTGAGCCTGAAGTGGTCAAAAGATGTTCGGTTTTTGACCGAGCACGAAGTGTGGCTTGAATGGGAATAGCGAGAGGAAAAGCCACCCTTGACTTTTCCGGAATGCGTAAATAACTTTGGTGAGAAATTGAGTGAGAGTAATAACTTATAATTGATGATTACATCATTACAGCATAGTCATATCGGATTTCCAATTGATAAACCTGAAATGTATAATCATAAAAGGTGTAAAATATTTATTTGAAAAAAATCGAATTAAGCTGATCTGTTAGGCACTAGGGTTTATTTTCTTAAATGTCAAATATGTTTCTGCCAAATCAAACTCTCCGTTTTCTCTCAATAATTTAATATAATCCTTATTCTGCAATCTTTCAATTAAATTGTTGTATCTTTCTTTCATCCAGCGATATTTCACCTTTATATCGGACTTATAAATACTGCTTGATCCCATTAATCCTTTTCTGATCTTTGTTCCAATCTTATCTATGTATTCAGGGAAATCATAGTCTGGGTCATCTAATTCCGATTGAGCCTTTCCAAAATAATCGATATAATACATCCCATCCGAATCCTTTTCAAGCAAAGACTCAACATGCTCTTTTTCTTGGTTTGAACTGTGATGAAAAGATTTGGATTTACCAGCTAGATCTATAATATCCTTATGAAGTATAACTCGGGGATAAAGTGCCGCCTTTGATTCTAAAATATAAGCTTCAGCAAGTGCGGGTCCAAAAAGTACATCGTCTCTATGTATTAATTTTCCATAAGTTATAGCACCTCTTACCAAAATTCCTTTATAGATTAAGCGTATAATCATCCATTTGATTTCTAACAAAGTAAAAAAAATCTCGCTTTCTTCAGAAGCTTTAAAAGATATAACCAAGCAGTCAGAAAATGTTGTTACTTTTTTACTTTTACTAAACGCCTTTTCATCATTGTCCAAATTCCATACATCCCTTATAGAATGATATGCAGATAAAATTTCATCAATTTTATCCGTTTTGTCCTCTCCCTTTTCCACGGTTTCGGAAAGCATATCTTTAAAACCGAGAATATCAATATAAACCGTTACTCTGTCTTCGTAATTCATATTTACCTATATATCAAAGTTTTATTTCGCATTAAACGTTCATCAATCTGAAAAATTCATACCAAGCCTTATGACTCTTTTAGGGTCAAATGAAAGATAAAAATATAAATCACACTAAATCAAGGACTTGTAAATTTAGTCAGTAAGACCTTAAAATCATTAGAAAACACACTATTAATATATCATTAAAAGAATTACAAAATAGCTAGAACCCAATGTATAAGCTTTATTCCTTTAATTGTTCCACATACATAAATGGACTAAATTCGATGGGATTATCTGAATTTGAAAAATATTTTACTTTATCTTCCTTTACAATTTTCCCATTTTTTGTCCATCGCAAATTCCAATTAATGTTGCAAGGTTGAATTATAGGTTTTATTAACTTTTCATTTTCGAGTTCAATATCCCATCTCCAGCAAGGATTCGTATTTGTTGCCTGATATGGTTCTACATCCCATAATTCGAGTTTATTTAGACTATTGGGGATTTCTGTAGATGCTTGTACTTCAATTATTGGTTTATAAAATGTTAGGTCAGACTCAGAATAACCTCTATCGGGAAACTTTATAAATCCCATTTTTCGCCAAAAATGTTCTGATTCTCTTGGTTCACAAAAGAGCTTAATTGCGAGAATCTTTTGTTTTTTGAATACATCTTCAATTTTTTCAAAAAAGATTTTTCCAAATCCATTTCTTCTGTAATTATGGTGTACTTCCATTATATCAATTTCAATGTAAATATCACCAATTGAATAAATCAAAAAGCCAATTACACTTTTATTCAACTCAAAACTTATCAGCTTGTTTGACTTAAATGATTTCTCAATTATGTTCCAATTACAATAAAAACCAAATTTATGCTTTTTGTCCTCTTCTTTAAGCCACATCTCAATCACCTTTAAATCCATAACAGATGGCGTCAAATTTATTTCAAATTCATTTTTCATTTTTGAATTGATTCGTTATAAAAAGCCAATAAATTAACGTAACCCATGATATAAAAGGGACACAACAACCTAATCTATAGATTATCCCCTTTCCCTGATTTTATCAAATTTACGAATTCTAAAATTATATCAAGTAGCAATAAATATGATTCTTTTAAAATTATATCAACAATATTCCGTGGAATCACCATTTGCACCATAAAAAAGAGGCTTTCGCCTCTGAAATTCATTTGAGTAGTTACGGTTAATTCCCGTAACTACTCAAATAAGCTGCATATTCAAAACTAATCAGTTCTGGATCGAGGGATTCAGAAGCTCCTTCGAAATAAACTGAATTCAGGTATTCGGTGAAAGATTCCCAAACGGAACTGTTATCCTGATTGTCTTTGGCTGATTTTGAAGTGTAAGATTTCATGCGATAGTTTTTAAAAATTATATGCCTTTCACCGTTGGGGCCACTTCGGAATACACAAACAGGAACGGAATACCGTTAAGAAAAATGGAACATTTTTTAGGATATGCCGGAAATTCTTTGTGTAATCTGCCAGGCAGTTCCGAATGGACCCTGCATCTTCGCGTATAATTTCATAAAAACAAGCAATGAAACTCTTACCTGATCAGCTAAAAAAGATGGTGGTCAACATTATTGAGTATCAAGCAGAATTTGAATCTGGAATTTCAGGTTAAACCCCATTTATTGGGCGACCATAAAAAAAGCCTTTCGGCTTTTTAGGTTTTTTAGAATGGTAGATCATCTTCTTCCGGAACCGCTGGTTCTTTCTTCGAAGCTTTCTTAGCCTTCTTCTGCTTCTCAGGCTGTGCATCAGAAGCATCTTCTTTATGCTCCTTGGTTTGGTAATAACAGGTATGTGTTCTGCCGAATTTGTCAGGTGTTTTCATTTTGGCCACTTCGAAACCAAGGTATTTGATCCCTTCCTTTTCGAATATTGCTGCTTCAATACCTTCTACTGGGAGAACTACTTTTACGATGTCAAGATTACTAACCTGTGTTCCTTTTCCAATGTAATGCTTTTCAAAAGTTGTCATAACGTAAATTTTTAAAGTTAAAATTATATGCCAGGTCAAGCAGGACGCGGATTTTGGAGCAATCAGGGAGGAACTGGAATACCGGACCCCGAGTATTCGGGGGAGGATATGCCGGGAAAATCCTTGATTGAGGGGACCGAACGCCATAAACGTGTCCAACCTTTGCAGAGAATTCTTAGCTTGCCTTAAAAATTAGTTATGACCCGTTTGCCCGAAAAGCCATTGGAGAAAAGGGTTATGATAGGATAGACTTGAACCGGATAGTTCGTTGGTAAGGTAAAGCTGTTATTGTTTGTATCGGATCAAGATGCAGTTATGAAAGCCAATGAACCGAATAAATTAGGCGATTCACCTGACTATGCCTTTATTTGCATGATGAAGATACTGCACAGCCTGAAAGGAAAAGTGTCCTAAAGCGGAGAAAAACAGGTAGTTCGTTTTATGATCTACTTCAAAATAGAAAAGTCAGGAAGGCTTATATTACGGGGAGTACAATAGTTTTTTAATAAAGATGGATTTTGTTGCTTGGATATGATCGGAAATATTACCGAGCAAAAAAGGGGCGAAAAGCCCCAATGATTAACTCATTTTTTGTTTAGCCTTCTGTCTGGCTTCTGTGATTTCTTAGATTGACCAATCCACCTTTGCCATTTGAAAGGTTTCATCTTCCAGTTCGGCAATCTTTCTGGTAATCTGCTGAACTTCGGCTTTTGCCTGCCCCAATAATCGATTCAGGTACAGAATGTCTTCTCCTTTTCGTTTTATCCTACCGGCTTCCGGCAGATAAGCTGTCCAGTGTTTTTCCATAATTCTGTTATTTATTCCTGCAACCAGGTTGAATGATTCTTAAAAAAGCGGATAGACCGGTAAAAACGTCGGGCTTTGGTCAGTTCGTCAATATTGAATTCCTGTTTCACCAACAGCTTTTCCCCGGTTCGGTATGCTGAAATAACGAAAGTGGACCCATAGAGTACCATGCTTTTGTGTCGGTTGTACTTGTCTTTGGATTCGGCAAGTCCGGCAATAAAGCCTTTCAAAGAAACTTCCCCCGACTGGAGGAAGTTTTCTGAAGATTTTTCGGTTGCCATGGTCAGTCTTCGCTTGGCTTCATAATAAAAATAGCTGGAGATGGATCGTCGAAATCCTGAGCCTGAATTACTGCTTTGAGGGTAACCAGTCTGTTGAGTCGATTTTCGGGAGATTCAAGCGTTTCATTGGGCTCCCAGTTACCTTCATCAGGCAGGTAGCTGATAAAATCATACTGTAAAAAGTTGGAAGAAACTTTCCGGGCTTGAAAAGCAAACATGTACAGCACATCCCAAAGGCGACCTGAAAGGTTTTGAATCTGCTCCATACCTTTCGGAACTTCAACGTACTTGTCCCATACAGCACGTGTCAGGTAAACCGGAAACTTAATTCCTGCTTCCTTTGAGGCTTCTCCGTCAACCTTTACAAGAAACCCGTCATCAACAGCTTGTTTGGTTGAATACGTGGAAACAATTTCCCATCCATTTGAATCTTTCATTGATCTTGCCGTTGCCTTACGGACTTATTTTGGCATCTGGCTCGCCGGTTAATTTTGAACCGTGAACCATTGAGCAGACCGGATTCTAGTCAAGGGCGAATGTCACAAAACCGAACGATCCCTGGGCGCGAAGCTGTCGAGGGGTGTTAGGTTTTTGACCGAGCGCGAAGCGTGGCGGTGGCAGAAAGTGTGGAAGGAAAAGCCACCCTTGACTTTTCCGGGATGCGTAAATACCTTTGTGATAAATTAAGTGAGAGTAGTACTTCTCTAAATTTTGTTTATAAAGAGGCTAAAATAGAAACTTTAAACAGGTAGAATATCTTTCAATTAGGTTATAAGATAAATGTAAAAAACCCTAGTCAGTGACCAGGGTTTTCAATTTCCACCTCTATAACAACAAAAAAAGCTGCGTTAATTCTTTTTACTGTGACAAAAAAATCTAACCTAAATTTACGATAATATTTGACAAGTGCAGTTAAATATTTTATCAATTTGTGATCAGCCAAATAACACGCTCTCTAAAACAGAGACCATCTCCTTGTGCTTCCTGGGATTATCGTGTTTTAATCTTTCAATATTCTGCAATTTCCAATGAACGGCTGGTAATTCTCTGGCATTTTTAACGGATAATTTTTCCCAATCCGGGTTGCCATCCTTGAAACTCATTAAAAATTGCCGGTCGCTGTTTGTTAGTTTTGATTGGATTTGATCAACTAACTGTATTCGGGTTTGTTCATAATCGTCATAGCTAAAAGGAATATTTGCCATACCTGAAAATTGAGTTTCAAAGGCTTGTTGCTGATTAATAAACATTGGACTGATTACCTCACTGATTGGTCGCATGTGAGAAATAAGCGCAACAAGAAAACCGTCTTTTATATCATCCGTGAAACCCTCATTATCCAAAAGAAGCCTGACATCAAACAAATCGCGGGGATGCTGCCGGTCTAATGCAGCACAAATCTTTCCTCCATAAAGTTCAGCCATTGAAACAACATGAATGGCAGCAAATCTGCCGAATGCAGATTCAACAGAATCATGAACCCTCATAAGTCTGGTTGGATGAATACCCCCTCTGGTTGTGGTATTTACTTCAATTTTAATTTGAGCGCCAGGTAGCTGACAATTAATTTTAACATCCTGTCCTTCGCGTGATGCTGCTGTTACACTAATTCTTGGAATAGATTGTTCCAGATCGAATTTGATTCGTGCTAGTCCGTCTGAAATATTCTTCAATGCCGTTTCCCGATCATCAATGGGAAGATAAGTTAAATCGATATCTACTGATAGCCTGGGCATACTTCGGACAAACAGGTTAATGGCAGTTCCCCCTTTGAGCGCGAATATTGTTTCTTTTGCAACATACGGGAGCGTTTGCAACAATAAATCAACTTGTGCTTTATATTTTGGATCAATCATAATTGAGCTAATTCTTTGGATATTGTAATGCGAAATTCGGAATCATACGAACCATTACTGACAATATTGCGGTCACCCTCTCCAAGAGTGACCGAAGATAAATCAAGAAATTGGAACCATTGATGATTTGCTTTTTTCGCCATGTATAAAAATAAACGTTTAACTTTTACCGAACTGCATCCTTCCAAAAGCTTCTGCAACAAATCCGGCCTTAGATTTACCAATCCGGACATGATTTGATAAACCTCCATGATATCCAACTTTTCCGGAGTAAGGTAAAGACATTCAAAAATTGCCCTTTCCGCTGAAGAAATGATCAAAGGGAATTGTGTTTCCTGAAATTCATCTATGCCAATCCCTACCGGAAGAAATGATGTCTTGAGGTGGCTTACTGCTTCATTCCAAGAATATTGTTTAAACCAAGCTGGCAATCTCATATTCAATTGAGAGAATAAATAAGCAGTCTCGGCTCCGGTGCGGATGTAATGCGAAAATCCCAACATAGATAAAGCTGTTGGACCACCAATGTAAACAGGCAAATTAGCTTGTTTTTGCAGGGAATAAAGTGCACCTTGCCAATCGACAACTTCATTCGGACGTTTGAATGCACCAACCCCAATTGATTGGAGCCAACTGCTTTTTAAATAACGATGTTGCAGGTCACGCGAGAATCCGTTTGCATCAAGCCATGATGCAAGCACTATTGTTCCCGGAACATGCAAATCCAGAAGTTTCTTTAATTTTATTTCATTATTTGTACTCACAGTACAAATATCGTAATATTTTTAAAGAAACAAACGATATCCAGATTATTTTAACCTACTGCATTGTTGTTTACCTGCTCCACAATCCGAATAATCCGGTCTTGATCTTCATCTTCAAAAAGGCCAAATATACCGTGGTCGTTAATGTCAGTAAATGGTGGTTGTGCTAGTTGAGATAATTCGAGTATTCCGTTATTCTTAAAATGAGTGACTATATTCCGGATAAACTGTATTTGATCAGCTCTTAGGTTACCAAGATCAATGAATTCAGAAAAGGCAGTTTGTGTTGCTTCCTCGTCCATCCCCAAAATGGAACGGATAAATTTGCCCAAAGGCTGCTCTCCGTAATGCTTGACAAAGTCATCTTTGGTGCCAAGATGGGAATCTATAAAAACCAGTCTTTCCAGCTCCTGTAACTCAGCAGAGGTAAGTTTTATATTCTTCCGAAGTTTCTGTATGGTGATGTGGTATATGTTTTCCCGAATGTAACGTTCAACCTTTAATTTGTAATTGTCGCTTTTCCGATATCCTCCTTCAACGTCGGTAATCGTATTGATTCCAATCAACTCATCTTCGAAATCAGTCTGGTAGATAACCGTTTCAGTAGCAGGAATATATTTAATGAGCTGACGGAATGATTCTCTGACAGTCTCCAATTTTAAATGTGTTCTTTCTACCCAGAACTCATCGGTCATAGCAGAACGAATAACATTCTGAACTTTTGCAACTTCGTGAATATTTAATAAACGCGAAAGCTGATTGGCAATCGTTCGCACTTTATTGCAATAACGTTGCTGAATGACATCATTTTCGACTACAGCCAACTGAAAACTCGTCATTAATTGATCAAATCGTTTTGCCTTTTCATCATCTTCCGGAATAAATATCAACTTGGCCAGATGAGTATGTATATTGTGCTTATCTTCATTCGTCAGTGCATTCCAGTTGTTTCTGTCAGAAAACTGATCAACATGCCGTAATACCATTTTAACGGTAAAACTACTTCTGTTTAAAGCTGAAACACTTTCGTGCGCCCAATCGAGATATTCAGTTCTTGCTTTTTGGTGGTATTCATCAAGATAGGGGTCTTGTCGAAAAGCTTCAGCCAAACCAATTACATTTTTAAATATCCGGGCTGACACCGAATCGTAATTAACCGGAACGATCCCTGTTGCATTTTCCTGAAAAAACTCAAAGTTTCGACAGATATCAAAAACATTAAAAAACTGTTTATGATCGCCGGGAGCAAACAAATCCTCGCACAAGCGGGTTCCCCGGCCAATCATCTGCCAAAATTTCGCCTTGCTGTAAACGGGTTTAAAGATGACCAGATTCACGATGGCAGGCACATCAATGCCCGTATCAAGCATATCCACCGAAACAGCAATCTGCGGTAATTTTTCGACCATTTCAAAATCGTCAATCAGGTCTTGCGCATATTTCTCGTAGTTGTCGATTACACGTAAAAATTTATTGCTGAATTGCGGATAAATAAAATTGAAGCGTTCTTCAATAAATTCAGCGTGTGCATGGTTGCGTGCAAATATGATGGTTTTGCCTGTTTTGTCGCCTCCTTCAACACGAACACCTTCATTCATCAAAATGTCCAAAACTTTATCGACGGTATCTTCATTAAACAACCAATTATTAATGGCAGCAGGACTAATTGCATCCGGGAGGTTTCCCTGCTCATCCCTGAAGGTTTCTTCGTAGCGAACTTTTTCCTCCGGCGTTAGTTCATTATATCTGATTCCACGGGTCATGAAACCCAGATCAACCTGCTTCGCCTGAAACGGGACCAGATATTTCTCGTCAACAGCTTCCTGCAATTCGTAATCAAAAGTTGGAATTCCCTGCTCTTCTTCGAAAAGACGGTAGGTATCGTAATCGGTACTATCCTTGGGCGTGGCCGTTAATCCCAACATCAATGCATCAAAGTAGTCGAAAATGGCACCGTATTTTTGGTAAACCGACCGGTGAGCTTCATCAATAATGATTAAATCGAAGTGCCCGACAGAATAAAACCGCTGCTCGCCGCTATGAATACCGTCAATGCAGTTCATCATGGTTGGATAAGTGGAGAACACCAGCCGCGTCTCTTTATCTTCTTTTTCTTTGGTTAAATCAACCGATGACAAATGAGGTAATAGTTTATTAAAGTTTCGTTTGGCTTGAGTAACCAGCGCGTTACGATCAGCTAAAAACAATACCCGACTGATCCAGCCTGCCTTCATCAAAACATCGACAAATGAAATAGCTGTTCGGGTCTTTCCTGAACCTGTGGCCATTACTACCAATGCTTTGCGCGAACCGCCTTTTAATCCTTCTGGTGTGTTTTTAAGATATTTGTCGAGCACACTTTTAATGGCCAGTTTCTGATAAACCCGATTGGTAATGGCGTTATTAATCGTTTGCATCCGTGGATCAATCCGATCTTTCCGACGATTGACCAACACTTGCAGCTCGTCCTTGGTATAAAAGCCATGCACTTTCCGGGGCGTATAAAAGCAATCATCCCATAACTCGGTTTCAAATCCGTTTGAGTAATAAATTACCGGTCGCTGACCAGTCATTCTTTCCAAACAATTGGCATAGAGTTCGGCCTGATGCTTTCCTTCATGAATATTTCGTGAAGTTTTTTTCGCTTCAACCAAAGCCAGGGGCAAACCATTGTCACCCCATAACACATAGTCAACATATCCGTTGCCTGTTGGATTCACGGATTTGGGCATACCTGTAACCGGAAATTCCGTTGCATTGGTCGCATCCGGGTTCCAGCCTGCTTCACGCAACATGGAGTTGATATAAAGTTCACGGGTTTTAGCTTCGGAATACTGAGCTGCCGGTATGATTACCGGTGAATTTTGCTGTTTTCTGGATTCAGTTAAAGCAAACTGCGCTTTAATTTTCCTAAGTTCTTCTTCTATTTCCAGACGTTTTTTCCGTTCACGGTTGGCAATTTCAATTTGCCCGGTATTCTCGTCTTCCAATCGTTTGATCTCGGCCTGTGATTTTTCCTGATTTCCGATTTCCGGAATAAATGATTCATCAAATGCAGCAATTTCCGGCGGAGTTTCACTATACATTTTCACTGTCCAACTCAGAAATCGAAACAAAAAACGGACGCAGGGAACACTTACTTTCGAGGATGATTTGCCCTGATGTGCAGCTAAATTCCCTTCCCTCCGGATAAAGTCAATATCGCGGTAAATAGATGGTGGTATGATTTCCTTAAAGGTTTGCTCTCCCAAGCGTGCAGCTAGGTTGCTGTTATATGGCTGATTCAGACATCCTTCGTTTTCGTAGAGCCAATTCACCATTTTTTCGAGCGAAAGGCGGGCATAAAAAGCTGATGTAACCGGTGCTGTTTTAGCGCTTTGTTCTGCTTCAAAAGCCGATTGATAAAGGAAATCCCATTCGTTCTGAAGGAAGTGGAAATTTGAATTAGCCATTTATTCAGGTTTAAGTCAGAATCTTAAAGCCTAAAATTAAGATAATATTGTTAAAAAGCATTCTTCCTAAAATAATTTTAACTTTTATCTTTCTCGGAAGACAAAGCAGTATCTACCCGATCATAGATAATTTTAGTTTGTTTCCGATACGAAAGAATCAAGAAAACAAACAATGCTAATACAATTGCTAATTTCGCAAACCCAGCATTCCAATCAAACTTAATCCCTGTCATGTCATAAGCAATGAATACACATAGAACCAAAAACATCGCTGCCACAGACCGGAACATATTATTGGTTTCGGAATGAATTTCAATTTTGGCATCCAAGGTTTTTGCTTTGTTGAAATCTTTCAAAGGTTGGAATACAACTAATTTGGTTTTTCTTAAAATTGGTTCAATGCAAAGTGAACCAACTCTATTTATAAGCATACCAATGAAATAATAAAGAAAAACACCTTCCAAAACATTCTCTTGCAAAAAGTGAAAATTTGTGGCCTTATCGAGCAAAACCACAAATAATACTCCAGGAAATAAGTAATTGAAAAGGTTGTAGGACGAGATTTTATTGATAAGATCATTCATGTGTCATGGTTTAAAAATTATAGTACAATCGTTATCACCTAATATACCCATTAAAACAGGGGAACCCTGCCGCGACATTTTATTATACAGATATTCGTACAATTTAAAATCATAAGTACTTGGATTAGTTGAATACCCTTGTGGATGAGAATGCCATTCTCCCAAATAACACAACTGATTATCAACAACTTTAAGATATTCATTATATTCGTCGAGTAACCCTTCTACTCCACGTTCAAATGTGGACTTATCTTCAATACTATCAGGCGGCGCAAATAAAGAATCACAGACATAAATTACTTTCCTCTGAAAATCATAGGAGCCAATTAATATGCCGCCTGTTTCGTTCGGCAATTTAGAGTATCTAAAAGATTTCATCCGGTCGAGCAACCATAAATCAAAATACATCTTCCATTGGCCAACATCCTTCCGTATCCATCTTGTTGGTTCGAACGAATATTTCCTGACTTCAAATGTTGTTTTATCAGCTCTCCAAATTGAGATTGTTGGCTTACCATTCTCTATGATTGACTTTAACGCCTTTGTGCAGATAGATGCATTCAGAGCAACGTCTGTTTGATTTATCCTATTTGTTATTTCTCTGCAACTATTACGATTATATCGAACTTTCAGTGAATCATCATATTTCAAGTGATCATGCAACGATTCTTCCTGAAACAGGCATCTGTAGTATTGCATTTCCAAAAAATCCAATCTGAATTTTCGATGTTTATCTTCAGCTAAAACAACCAGATCAGTGCCATCAGGATTTAGAAAAGATGAAATACGAGGAGTTTTAATTGCTTCATTGTAATCCCTCGCCAGTGTTCGGGCAACAGCAATTGATGTTGACATATCAATGATGGCCTTTGCATCCTTAAGCTTTGCTATTACCGAATCATCTTCTTTTATCGTAAGAAAATCCGAATTTATTGGCTTTGCAATTTCCATCCGATGCAATTCATTTGCTTTTTCAGATACCTTAATCGCTTTATTGTAACCGACCGATTTCCGGTCTAGTGTGTGTTTGGCTAGATTGTGGGGATAAAGATTATCATGATCGATAATGGTCCATGTGCCAAATCCCATCCTTACAAATTGATCAAATACCTGTGATCCCAATGCCCCTGCGCCAATTAAGATAAAAGGATTATCATTTTTTTCAATGTTATTAAAAAGTGCTGACGTGGAAGGATTAAAATCGAGCATTGAAGAATATAACTCAATAGGAATATTATTAATCACTTCCAGATCAAATTCCTTATTGATGATTGGGACTATCGCACCATCTTTTTGAAACAAACACCCTGATTTCTCGCCTAAATCAAGAATGCTCTGGTTTGTTAAAAAAAAGAGGTATTCCCAAGAGGATGGTTCTACATCATCCACATGTCTTTTAACTGGTATCAAACCATGAAATGCCAGTTTATCCTTGACAAGTTTTTGATTTTGTAAAAACTCTTTTAATCTTACATTTAGTATCCTATGTAAGAAAATCGGGAAAGAGGTTCCTTCAATCTTAAAGATGCCTGCAATATCAGATAGAATCTTTGGCTGACACCTGATAAAGCCATGTGTTTGAGGATCGGATTTAAACCCAAACATATGGAAAGGAGATTGACCGTCTGGTTCAGTGCTTAATTCAAACAGGTTTGATTCACCAATTCGGTTTAAGTGCGTGTATTTTTCAGGATCATAGGGATTCGTTAATAATACATACCCTTTTGAAAAAAAGAACGGTTCCAATGGTTGATCTTCCTGATGTAACTTTCCCTCCGATGTTAATGAAAACCACCTAAAAATATATCCGAGAAATTCAAATTCAGTTAATCTGTGCTTTGCTTCAGTGAACGACTGTTCCGTCACACAAAGAGCTACCGGATGCTCGAAGGGGCTAAGATAAGTATGAGGTAACCCTCCTTCAAAATCTTCGCGCAAAGCATATACCTCTGGAAAAGCATTGTCATTCTCAGAACAAATAATCGCGATATCCTCATAAACCTGAATCCCATTTAAAGGATTTTGAGGAATCTCAATATCCAAAGTCACAAGAATAACCTCACAGCCATCAGCTCTGCGCTTACATACCATTCTTTCATCCAAACAATAAGAATGCTGCTGAATAGCAAAAGCTAAGTTCTTAGCTCTTGCTATTTTAAATTCAGCAGGTTGTATTTCTGCACCTTCAATTATTGGATAGGAATAATTCATATTATCTTCCTGCTCTAGGTGCTGAACTACTTATAATTCCAATAGCGGCAGCACTCTCAACCTTTGTCAGTTTGATGCCATCGTCCTCTATAATAAACTCTAGTGGTTCAGGAGCTTTTGAACTTTTATTTATTGCCGTATTCCGAAAGTATCCGGCACCTACTTTTTTGACATACTGCTCTTTTGCCTGATGATGGGGAGGATTGTTATCATCATCTTCAATTTTAAGACATGAAGCAACAACATATGCATTGCCTTGCTTATAATCCAATAATTCTAATGCATAATCTTTCGGAGTTGAATTATTTTTATACGGTCTATCATTAAAGAATGACCATGAACAATGATGTGGTGATAAAAAGATATCCCACTTCAATTTATCCTGATTATTGTTACTCTCTGAAATTCTCAAAACCTTTTCCCAGATATAATGGTCGGCGTCACCTCCAAAGAAAGCCCGTGTTTTAATGCTTCCACCCTTCGTTAATCGGAATGAAGCCTGAAAAACAATGCTTGTCGAATTATGGTCCTTTTCGGCCTTTCCAATTACCAAATCACTTTTGAATGGAGCATGAATAAAAAACTCGATATAGTCAGAAACTTTTCCATTGAATTTATTGACTATATCGCTAGGAGCATAATGCAACCCTTCAACAGTTTTGTCCTGGTCATTATAACCAATGATTCGCATTCGGTTACCATACGTATCAGCTTTCTTCGGATCATCCTCAAAAAGTTGTCTTCTACGTTTGGCCTCTTTACGAATTAATATTGCATGTTGGCAAACATCATGTAAAAAGATTTGTTGAGTAACCCACAACTCACCAATAATAATTTCATCTTTCTTTCTGTTATCATCCGAATAATCAGCCGGATCACCGCAATAGTAATTATTTTCGAATCCGAGGCAGTGATCTTTATGTGGATGCGATAGTACAAATAAATCAACGAAAGGATTCTTATTGCTGTCCTTCTTCAACTCCTTCAAAAGATCCTTTTTGACATCGTAAATTTTCACTCCACTTGAGTTTTCTTCTCCATCCCGAATCTGGCAGTCTATCTGAATTGTTGAGTCATCACTTAACTTTATTAAAGTGTTGTCGGCGTTATCGACAGGGTAATATTTAATTATATGCTTTTGCGTCATTTTAGTTTTTTTTATGGGGTTTGGGTCCCCGGTGAATAATCCATACCTTCCCTCTTTTGATCACTCGGAGAGGTCAATTAAAACCGAATTCGCAATTTTTTAGGGAGGGAGGGTGGATAATGAAGAAAAGATCTATATTTGCAGCCTCATTTGGAAATTCATCGAGGTGGTAAGCCTCGATCCGCCGGCAAGCATTTTTCCAAATCCCAAGTCGCTTACGAAGGCGACTTTTTTATTTCAATGTTTCTTACCTTTTTCGTTTTTTATAATTTCTGGTTCAACTTTACAATTGCTGTACCACTGTTAATATTTGTTAAAAATCGGCATTTTGTCAGTCGCATTATTTCTCTGTTGACAGTTTATCAAATGCGACATTATGCCGTGTCATATTATGTAAGAATCTAAATATATTACTACAATTCTCCATCAAACGCTTTTTGCACCAACCCGTTAAACAAATACTCACTCTCCTGCAAACTTTGTTTCACCAATGTTTTTTGCGCTTCAATGTTCTCAACAATTTGGGCAAATTGGTCTTGAAGTTTGATTGGAGGACAAATTATCGTTAGTTTTTCAAAATTTGATTTTATAAGTAACTTTTTCATTCCTTTCGTCGCTGCATCTTGTGTTACTTTTTTTGAATATTGCATTACTGAATACAAAAAGTACGAATTACATTTCTTTGGAATAATTGCATTAATCTGTTGATTGAATGCAACTTCTCTATTTGTGATAACACAATTTCCAATTGAGCTCAAACTACCAGCAATACATGTTACTAAAATGGAACCAACAGGAGCTACTCTTCCCTTTTTCATCCCAACCTCTGATAAAAATTCTCGTGAATTAGTTGGATAAATAATTTCTGAACTAATATTATCAGTCTTGATCCACTCAATATAATTTCCATAGTTCTCCGGGGTTGCTCTTGGTGGAGTATTTCCTGTAACGACGTTCCCTATTTCTTTAATCAGTTTCTTTTCCCATCCTTTCGAATTGGTTACCGGGTCGCCAAACATATCCAGAAAAGTAGCCTGCAACAACTCATCGTAGGTAGCCAAAAGTTGTTTGTTTTTCAGGCGCAAAGCATCGGCTTTATCGAGTATTTCGGCAATGCGTTTTTGTTCTGGAAACGGAGGAAGAGGGATTTGGATTCTATCTAAGTATTTATCCAATTGCAAGTTAATTATCCCTGTTGTTTTATTTTGGAATTTCAACGTAATACCCAACTTATGCAATGAAAATAAGAAATAGAAGAGATATTTTGGAAAAACCAAATCATTTGATCTTAGAATTGCAGTGAAGTTATTACAAAGGAAGACTTCATCTTTACGATCAAAATAAACCACTCTACCAACTGGTTGACTTGGACTGCCACCGGATTTTTCAATAATAACATCACCTTGAACTAATTTTTTCCGCTCAATTACTTTTTCTGGTATATCCCGGGTCACTACATTCGAATAATCGATGACCCCATCATTTGTAAAATTGGTAGTTCTCAGAACATTGACCTTTTCTCCTTCATCGCCCCAATCTCCGGTGATTTTTTCAGAAATTACCTCATTTAAGAATAAATATTTCATCCCAGCAATCCTCCCAATTCGTTCATCAATTGCTTGCGTTCTTCATCCATTTTGCTAATTCGCTCAATGATAACTTTGGGGGCTGTGTAGTTTACCTGTTCGTGTACAATTTCCTGGTAAAGGTTAAACGAAAGGTTGTAGTTTTCGGCACGGATTTCATCGGCTGTAACAAAGAATTGCTGGGCAGTTCTATCCACTTCGACAAGCTCAGTGACCGTTGCTCCGCTCGCTATAACGTGGAACTTTTCAATAATATCAGGGATATTGTTTTCCTCCAACTTGTAGTTTCGCATCGAAGGCAAGTCAGGATTGTCTTCATCGGGTTTGCCCAACAGTTCCCGTTTATCGTCCAACGAATAGCCATCGGCTTTCATATCGTAAAACCAAACGCGGTTGGTGCCGCCGGTTCCGGTTTTTGTAAAAAGGAGAATAGCCGTAGCAACTCCGGTATAAGGTTTGAAAACCCCGCTTGGCATCAAAATTACGGCTTGTAACTGGTTCTCGTCAACCAACAGTTGGCGAACGGCCAAATGGCTTTTGGTGCTTCCAAACAGCACACCTGCCGGAACAATTACAGCGCAACGTCCGCCCGGCTTCAGCATGCGCAGCATAAGCGAAACGAACAACAATTCGGTTTTGGCTGTTTTTGCTCTCTTGCCCAAATCGAGTGACTTTTTCAGGCTCAGTTCAATGCCATCGTAATCGGCAGAACCCGAAAATGGTGGATTGGCCAATATCAGGCTGTACTTGTCTTTCACCGTGTTGTCGTTCGACAGCGCATCCATGTATTTCAACTTCGGATTGTCGATGCCGTGCATTTGCAGGTTCATGGCGCTAATCCCCACCATGGTATTGTCGCTTTCGAAACCGCTGAACATACCATTGTTGAAATGCTGGCGGAATTCTTTCTTGTAAAATTCATCGGGGTAATGCTCGCGCAGATACTCGACCACACCAACCAAAAAACCCGCTGTTCCGGCAGCCGGATCGCAAACCAATTCGTCGGTTTGCGGTTGCAGCAAGTCAACCATCAGGCGAATAATATGCTTGGGTGTACGGAATTGTCCGTTTATTCCAGCCGTTGCCAGCTTCGAAAGCAGGTATTCGTAAACATCTCCTTTTGAGTCAATATCATCGATTTTCAGTTTGTCGATCATCTGCACAATACGATCCAACAACTTGGGGCTATTGATATCGAAATTGGCATAGCGCATCGTTTCGGCAAACAGTCCACCTTTTTGACCAATACTTTTAATGAAATCGAACACGCCATCTTCTTTGCGGAAAAGCCGGAACATCTGCTCCGGATCTTTGGTTTTGAAAACATTCCAGCGCAATTCCCTCTGTTCTTCGAGGTAAATTGGATCTTGAATCGGCATTTTCAGTTTATTGGCCTGTTTCTCTTTCAGCTCCTGCTGCCTGTCCAGATTGCGAATAAAAAGCAAATAGGTAATCTGTTTAATGATGCTCAAAGGGTCAGTCATCCCATTTTGCCAGAACTCTTTCCAAATTTTATCAATGTCAGTACGTTGTTGCCCTGTAAGCATAGTTTTCAGTTTTTATATGAATGACAAAAATATCACAAAACGGCTTAATTAGCCGGAATAAAAACAGGTAGTTATCAACATTATATACTACGCTGAATTGTTCAAAACAAATGTAAAAAGGATGTGTGCAGTGATTATGCACAGTAAAATTTATTTTCGTTCGTCAATAAATTGTTTTAACCAAATCAATATATCGAAAGTAGCCCAAAGGACAGATTTAAAAGTATAAGAAGAATATTTTTGAATATCGTGCGAGGCTGGATGACAGACTTTAATAATGGTTTGGACTTGTTGTGATAGATGATCTTCCCAATATTTGCGGCGTTTGTATTCTATACTTTCCCTATCAACTCTGATTGTAACAGCCAATCCAGACAAATATTTGGAACAATTTACAAGTCCAACTCTTTGGTCATCAAAATTCAGGAGAGCATACGGCAAAACTATTTCATCCACCTCATTAATTTTCTCAAAGACTCGTTCCAATAAAATCCGACAAGGATTAAAAAGGAGGTCCTCGGGATTAGTCAACTGATCATTTTCCAATACCTGAATAATACTCAGGAGAAGATTCTCATATCTTCTATCCAGATATTTTGAACCAAAACACTGAAACGGTTCGGGATATTGATTTATGATTTTGAGTTTAGGCGTTTTTTCAATTTCAGTTTTCAAAAAATCTAAAACCTGAGCTTCAGAATTTGGCCTCTTCTTAAACATTTTTCCGGCAGCCAGTTCTTCTGAAAATGTATCAAGGTCATCATAATAGGCGGTATGAATAGCATAAGGAATAATTCTGTTTTTGCCTTCTTGTTTACTAACCCATTTAAGTGCTTGCTGTAAATGTGCTTCAGATTCTTGCCGGTCAGCGGTTAGTTTTCCTTTGGCATCTAATATCAAACCGTCCACTCCCTCAATGCTTTCGAGATATTGTTGAGCCAGATCCCAGGTTTCGAAAACTTCAATATTCACATTCTGTCCTGCCGAAGCATCCTGAAAATTTTCCAGAATCCGGTGGTTATCGTCAACAACTACAATTAAAGGTTGATAGTTCATATTATTGTTTTTGAGGGATAGTAATTACGATATCAACGTTAGCTTTAAAGTCAAAACTTCCGTCTTTAGTTTTGACCTGAAAACTGGATGGTGGCATAAAACTGATTTGCCCGCTATGGTTTTTCGTTACCTTATTAATCAAAAATCCACCAATTCCCTGGCCCGAACTTTTCCCGGATTTTCGGGAAAAACCAATAAAATCTTCTAGTGTAAAATCAGCAGGCAAAGGTTCGCCATTATTCATGAAATGAATCTCAATTTTATTCTCTATTAAAACTAAGTTGATAAGAATTTTTAAGCTTTCATCAACTGAGGTGTTACTGTGATTCACTGCGTTTGAAAAAATATTGGTGATAATGTGCTCAAATTGCATTTTATCAATTTCTGCTGGTATGTGTCCAGGATTTAAATAGCTACCATTAGTACCTATAATAAAATCAAATCGTTGGTGATCTTTAAGTTGGTCAAATTTTTTACGCATGAAATTTGCCAGATCGGTTTTCTCGGGTCGAAAAAAAGATGATTCTGCCAGCAGGATTCCTTCCATATTTGCCATGATCTGATAAACTTTGTCAATATCATCTTTTGCACTTTGAATTCTTTCACCTATAGGCCTGGCTTGGTTATGACCAGAGGATGGAACATCTAATTGAATTTGATTACGCTCCAAAAATTGAGGGAGAAGATTTAGAAATCCATCAGGACCTTTCAGTATATTCCCAATTTCATGATTAATGGTTTTGAAAATGGCAACATCAGTGATAGTTTCGGTATCTTTCTTCGCAGAAAGTGATTGTTCCTGAACATATTCGCTTCTTTCCTTGCTTATTCTGATTTGATCATCCAATGAAGGGAGTTTAATTTTAACCTTCAAAAGATCTTCAAGTCTCAAATGTTTCAAGGTCGTTGATCCAAGCGATAAAAACTCCATTTGCTTCTGAACGTATGCCGAATTCAATTCCTGAAGCAAATATTCATAGTGCGCTTTTCCCGGAATAATTTTAAGTGCAACGATATTGGTAGACAATTCAACCGGAGTGGCTAATCTGTACCAACTCGGTTTTGAACTCCCGCCAACAGTACCAATTAAAAAAGCTTGTTCACTTAATATTTTGCCCTTGGTACGGCTTTTATTATTCGAAAGTCTGTTTATTTCATCAATAGACCCCCCATTCAAATCGGTAATCCTTAAATAAGGCAAAGCAGTTCTATTGTTTACAGGCAATTTTAATTGAGTTATTAATTTCCCTAATTCTATATAGCCTGATTCCTGTGGTTGAATGTATTTGATGAAGTAATCATTCAGATTCAATGAAAATCCTTCGTTTTTTAATTGCTGAAAATCAAATTCCAAGGATTCCGGAATACCATATTGAGCTTGGTCTTCATGTATTAAGTTTGGATGAGAAGAGCTTTCGATTAGATCGACAATTTTATCAATTTCCAATGAGACTGACTTTTCTCTTGTAATTGAATAAAACTGTTTCGAAGATGCGTCAATAAATCGAACAGCCTGATGATCAACTCCTTTTCGAAATATTAACAGACTGGATTTAACTGAAGTTGTTGGATAAAAAAGATTTACTGGAAGAGAAACAATTGTATGAATTAATCTGCTTTCGATGATTTCCCTTCGGAACCTGTTGTAATCACGTGAGGTACCAAAAAGTACTCCATCAGGAACCAGAAAGATTGCCATTCCATTTCCCCGAAGTTTTTTTAATGAGCTAGAAATAATATTTAAAGCTAAATCTTTATAGGCTAAATTGTACCTTTCATAGATATTAACCTTTGACATAAATGGTGGAATAGAAACAATAAGATCAAAAGAAGATGATCCCAAATGCTCAATTTCATCCAATGAATCAAGATTGTTGAAATTTAGCTCAAATCCATTTGTTCTTGCAAATAGTTGTCCAATTTTATAAACTTCCTTATTAATTTCAGAAGCTACAGCCATGATTTCAAATCTGGAGCTTACCTTTATTGCTGTCATCAATTTCAACATTCCAGCAGCAGGATTATAAACCCTGAGAGATCGGTTTGTTGGGATAATCTGACAAATCAATTGAACTAAAGTAGTTGGCGTTGTGAAAAGTTCCCGTACACCACTTGACGAGTTAATGTAGTATTCGTAAAATTCTCGTGAAAAAGAATAAAATTCTTTAGAATCAAGCTTTTCAATCCATCCAGAATCAAAGAAATGA
This sequence comes from Prolixibacteraceae bacterium, assembly GCA_028683385.1. Taxonomy (GTDB): domain Bacteria; phylum Bacteroidota; class Bacteroidia; order Bacteroidales; family Prolixibacteraceae; genus Aquipluma. The sequence continues at coordinate 62,466 of JAQUIJ010000020.1, forward strand.
TTCATTGCACGAACGAAAGAATCTCCCAATAGCATTGCGATCTGTTCTATTTCAAATAGATTATGATCCTCTATTTCAGAATATTTTCTGTTTTTAATAAAATCTAGGACCTCTTCTGGTACTAGTTTTGGAAATTGCCTTCTTAAAAAGAGATAAAATGCTCCTGAATAAAATACGTCTTTCTGATTTGCACCTGTATTCCGAATGAACTTCTCCAATATGCTAATGAAATGTTGAAGTGGATATTTCAATAAGGTAATAGTTTCACCATCGAATGTTATTAGGTTCTTTTCATTTTGCAAAAAATCCAGAATGGTTTGGCGACCATATTTTTTACTTAAAATATCAGTGATCTTATCTAAACTTAGTTGACCATTTGTATTTTGAAGAATCTTCTCGATTGACTCTGAAAGTCCCATAATGTTGAATTTTATTATCGCTACAAATTAACAAGGCAACTGTGCAGTCATTCTGCATAGTTAAGTGTATTTCTCTTTAAGTTGAATTATTCGATCCTTAACTCGTTGACGAAGTATTTCCGGACTAATAACTTCAATCTTTTCAGCATGAGAAAAAATTACTGCCTCCAGTTCAAAGTTAGGTATAACCTGGAGTTCGATGATTGTATATTTTGATGTTTGCTCTTTGACTTTCTGGGAACCGTGTATAGGTTTCGTTTTGATATAAGGCCAACTATCAGTATCAATTTTCAAAATGACTATATCTGCTATGCCATCATAAGGAACCGAAACACCAACAACATCTTCAAAATACTCTTCAAAATTAATTTCCGTGTTGGGTTGAAATACTTCGGAAACAGGCTGAATTAGCTCAATCCGGTCGAGTGCAATGGTTGTAACAGTTTTTGCATCTCCACTTTTTCCAAATAAAAACCATCGGTTATTATATTGCTTCAGGAAGTAAGGATGCAAAACCATCAGGATAGATTCATCACGTTTAAAAGGATGATATTTAATTTTCAGAGCTTGTTTGTTGATTATTGCATCATATAAAGCTCCTATATGTTCTTTACCTGTCAAATATTGATTTTCTTCAAACTCAATGACCTTTTCCTGACTTTTTAACCTGAAGCTTACTTCTAAACGGGCTTTCATCTCATCAACCCATTCGAACTGTGGTAACCCTTTGAACCGGGATAGGGTCATCAATGATTCTTTCAACTGTTGAGCTTCCCTTTCATTTAAAGGCTGATTGTTTATTGAATAAGACAAATCGCTATAACGATAATATGCTTTTTTCCCATCTTTAAATGATTCTATTGGTGCATCATAACCTTGCGAATCACGCATAAACTTAATATCATCAAAAAGTTGTCGCCTTTTTATACCAGTTGAATTTGGATCAATATCTAGCAAAGATTTGTTACAGGCTTCAATTAAATCATCTATGTAATAGATCCTTCCTGGATTTCGGAAACATTGATTAAGTGCCTGATACCGGATGGCGGCATTTTTATTGGTAGCCATGAATTATGCGTATTGAGTAATTCGCTTGTTAATATTCATTTCTGAATTACTGGTAGGTGACTCACATTGTTTATCTTAAATCACAAATATATCAAAACCATACCTTAACTATTAGAAGTTGACATCTAAAATTTAAATACATTTGATCATTGAAAATGTGCAATTCCCGAAGTGTGAGGAAATAATGAGTGGATTCATTTCGTGTCTGAATGATTTGTATGGGCTGTGAGACAAATCTTCCACTGCTTTATATAAATTTCAGGCAGCGCATTACTGAAAATATTAAGGATTGTTTTTCAGAAATGTATCCAAGGAATAAACTGGTAGAAATCATACTTTGAAGAAAAGATATCCCTTATTTCATTGAGGATTTTAGGAATTCCACGAGTCGCTTTTTTGGCTGTTATTGATCGGTTCAAAGAGACGGCCAAAATACCTCAATTTGGTATTTCGTGTATCAAATCGTGTATCAAATAAAAAAGCAGTTACAATTTTAATTTGTAACTGCTTGATTTTAAGTGACCCCGGTAAGATTCGAACCTACAACCTTCTGATCCGTAGTCAGATGCTCTATCCATTAAGCTACGGGGCCATTTGCTAAAAGCGTTGCAAAGATAATACTTAAGAGAATAAAAACAACTCTCAAATCTATATTTTTTAGCTAATCGTATTTATTCATTTTGTCATCAATAAAAACATCCTGATTATAACGTGTTTGTATCTTAATGTTGGTTATCATTTCTTCGGCACCTCCAGCATAAACAGCCTCATGAATGTCTTTCACAAGCATCATTACCTCATCATAATAGCCTTCAATCACCGTTTCAAACGGACAAACACGATATTTAAGCCCTGATTTCTGTATCAATTCAATAGCAACATCAACCAATTCATATGTTCCTTTTGATGATGACCTGGGCAACACTTGAATTGCCAAATTAATCTTATTTTTCATATATCTATAATTTGTTTCATATTTGCCATATGGAATTCCCTTCGGGGATTTACGCTTCGCTACAATTCGCCATATTAGTCAACCTCGTGTGTGAGGGTATTGCTCTCATGGCTCGTTTCATTTTTATTATTTTTCCCGATTGATAAACCTTCTGATTTCATCAACGCTCATGCGTTTCACATTTGTAATAATTATATCCGGACGAACAAAATCGCCGTACTGATTGCATTCATTGATAACGCTGCTGAAAACACCCTGAATATCAGACTTAACAGGTAAAAGTAAGATCGCAATGGCAAGATCTTTTTTAAAACTGATTTCCTCAAGAATACCATTACTATGAGTAAGAGCATACTCCAATTCGGTTCTAATCAACTTACGTTGAACTGTTGAATATTTTTCGACATTCTCATTGCCAATAAAAACCACAAAATATCTAAGCTTCTGATCCTTCCCACCAAGTCCGGTTGAAATATAAACCTGCTGTTCATCCATTAGAGAACTTTGAATGACCATTCTGCTTTCCTGCAAAGCTAAAATACTCCATTCTCTCAACTCCGGATCCGGATGTTGAGCATATTTTTCGATTGTTCGAAAGGCTTCAACTTTTTCTTGCGAAGCCAGCAGAACCAATAAATTTTTCTTTTCATCAAGTGCCAGGTTCGGATCAAAAAGGTCATCCTGATGTTGAAGAATAAGTTCAGCCGGGAAACCCGATTTTAGATCCCTACTGTAGTTGAAGTACTCCATCTGAAGCTCAACATCAATTTGCTCCTCAAGTATGCTGAAATTCTCGGGTAAAGAAGAAATCGCCTCCTGAATCTTTTTATAAATATTATCTTCGTCCATACTATTGTTCCTGAAATGCAAAAGTAACCGAATCAATTTTGATTCTTCAAGAAAGCAATATTTTTTAAGAGTTTTATTAAAACTTAAATATCTTTGCGCGGTTATTCTTATTTAGTTTAAATTAGTATAGCTCCTCATACAATAATCGTGCGACTTTCTGAAGTAAAAAATAAAGAAACTGTAATAATCACTAAGGTTTTAGGTCATGGTTCTTTTCGTAAAAGAATCACTGAAATGGGCTTTGTGAAGGGTAAGGAGGTTACCGTAATCAAGAATGCTCCTTTTAATGGTCCCATTGAGTACAAAATTTTGGATTACAACATTACTCTTCGCCGGACTGAAGCCAATCTAATTGAAGTCGTAAGTCAAGACGAAGCGCATACATTTGTAGCTCAAAACTTCGAAGGAGTTATCGACTATGAAAATCTAAAAATTTCAGCAAAAGAGAAAGAACGCACTATCAATATTGCATTGGTTGGAAATCCGAACTGCGGGAAAACAACCTTATTTAATTTTCTCTCAGGCTCAAAAGAACATGTAGGTAACTATAGTGGTGTTACAATTGATGCCAAGAAAGCAACTTTCACCAACAACGGATACCTCTTTAATATTTTCGACTTACCAGGGACTTATTCCTTAACAGCTTATTCACCTGAAGAAATCTACGTAAGGAACTTTATCATGGACGAAACTCCTGATATTGTAATTAACGTGATTGACTCGTCCAATTTGGAGCGAAATCTCTTCCTGACAACTCAATTAATTGATATGGACATCAAGGTGGTTGTTGCCTTGAATATGTATGATGAATTATTAAAGAACGGCGGAAAATTTGATTATCGGAGCCTGGGAAAACTCATCGGAATACCAATTATTCCTTTGGTAAGTTCCAAAGGGAAAGGCATTCAGGAGTTGATTGAGAAAACCATTGAAGTATATGAAGATCAGGATCCAATTGTAAGACACATTCACATCAATTATGGTATTGAGCTCGAAAAATCAATTCAAGCGCTGAGAAAAAAGATAAAACTTGAAAAGCCAATTACTGATCATATTTCCTCAAGATTTCTAGCTATTAAATTACTTGAGCGAGACAAACAAACAAGCGAGTCTCTGAGTTCGTACCCCAATTATCTGGAAATTGAAAAGGCTGCTCAAAGTGAAATCAAGAGAATTGAGAGTATATACAATGAAGATAGTGAAACAGTTATAACCGATGCGAAATATGGATTTATTTCAGGAGCTCTTCAGGAAACCTACAAACAAAGAAAGAAGAATACTGCAAAGACTTCGGAAAAGATCGACAAAATACTCACGAACAACATATTAGGATTCCCAATTTTCATTCTTTCCATTTCATTAGCCTTTTTTGCAACTTTCAAAATTGGTGCTATCCCGATGCATTGGATCGAAAACCTGATTGCATTTATCAGTCAGCATATTTCAGAACTCCTGCCTAATGGCATGCTCAAAGATCTTATTATTCATGGCATCATTGATGGAACAGGAAGTGTCTTGGTGTTTCTACCCAATATCCTGATTTTATTTCTTTTCCTTTCCTTTATGGAAGACTCTGGTTACATGGCCAGAGCTGCTTTTATCATGGATAAAATAATGCACCGATTTGGATTACATGGAAGGTCTTTCATTCCAATGGTAATGGGTTTTGGTTGCAATGTTCCGGCAATAATGGCAACGCGAACGCTTCGTAGCCCCAGTGACCGTTTGTTAACCATGCTTATAATTCCCTTCATGTCATGCAGTGCAAGGCTTCCGGTTTATGTGCTTTTTATTACGGCATTCTTTCCACAAAATCCTGCTTTGGTGTTAAGTGCTATTTATTTCTCCGGAATACTAATTGCCTTTTTAACAGCGCAGCTTCTTAACCGGACTATTTTCAAGAGTAAAGAAACACCTTTTGTGTTGGAACTACCACCCTACCGGCTACCTACTGTGAAAAACATTCTTATTCACATGTGGGATAAAGCCAGACAGTATTTGCAGAAAATCGGCGGAGTAATATTAATCGGCGTTATAATCATCTGGGCTTTAGGCTACTTTCCAAGAGAAATTCCATCTGACAACAGCAATATACCTGAAATAGTTACTAATCAATCCAGTCTGGTTAAGAGTCAAAGCCAAAGGTTGCAAAATAGCTATCTGGGACAATTGGGACAATTTATTCAGCCTGTTATGTCGCCATTAGGTTTCGACTGGAAAATGAGTGTTAGCCTATTGGCTGGTCTTCCGGCTAAAGAAATAATCGTTAGCACAATGGGCGTTTTGTATCAAGTTGAACAGGATCATAAAAACATTGGGCTGAGTGCCAAATTAACTCAGGAAGAATACATTTCAGGTGAAAAGAAAGGAGAAAAAGTGATCTCAATACCAGTTGCTTTGGCTTTTCTTGCTTTTGTATTGATCTATTTCCCATGTTTAGGTGTTATTGCTACAATAAGAAGCGAATCAGGAAAAATAAAATGGGCTTTATTTACAGTTGTTTACACGACGAGTGTTGCCTGGATAATTTCATTTTTGGTGTTTCGGGTTTCAACATACATCTTAATGTAATACAATCATGATACAGAATATCATTGCCTATCTAATTATATCAGTTGCTTTTGGCGCATTGGCGCTAAATATTCTCCAGTTTTTCAACCTTGTTGGTAAAAAATCTGGCAATACAACAAAATGTAGTGGATGTTCAGGCGGATGTGAAATAAAAGAAATTCAGCAATTCAAAAAAGACAAACCGACAAATTATAATCAATTCAGGATGCAATTATAATTGTTTCAGTGCCGCGATGGTTTCAATCGGACTATTTGCATTAAAGACAAAGCTGCCAGCAACCAAAATATCAACACCCGATTCATAAAGTTTTTTCCCCACTTCGAAATTCACGCCACCATCAACCTCGATCTGGGTTTTTAAATTTCGCTTTAAGATCATCTCTTTCAATGCAACAACTTTCTGATAAGTATTTTCGATAAATAACTGACCACCAAAGCCTGGATTTACCGACATCAGCAAAACCATATCCAATTCTGAAATAATATCTTCAAGTAAAGCTACCGGTGTATGCGGATTGAGACAAACACTTGCCTTTATTCCAAGGCTCTTAATTTGCTGAATGGTGCGATGCAAATGAGTGCAAGCTTCGTAATGAACAGTAATAATCGAAGCGCCTGCCTTAAAGAAATCGCTGATATATTTATCATGATTTACAATCATAAGATGAACATCAAGCGGTTTGGTACTTATCTGATTAACAGCTTGAATGATTGGAATACCGAATGAAATATTAGGAACAAAAACACCATCCATAACATCACAATGTATAAAATCAGCTTCACTCCGATTAAGCATTTCAACTTCTTCGCCTAGTCGATTAAAATTAGCAGCAAGTATTGATGGTGCGACAAGTTTCATAAGTAACAATTTTATGCCAAATGTAAGATTTTATCCTTTTTATCGAATATCTACAAAAAAAAATAAAGCTGCCCAAAGCAGCTTTTATTGAATTTACAAGTAGGTTCTAAGTAATTTGTTGCGGTAATGATTTCGCATTTTCTTAATCGTCTTTTCTTTTATTTGCCTGACACGTTCTCTTGTCAAGCCAAACTCATCACCAATTTCTTCAAGCGTATGCTGACGCTGACCACTCAATCCAAAATAATAACGAATAACATCGGCTTCGCGCTCACCCAGAGTTGATAAGGTTCTTTCAATTTCCTTGCAAAGCGACACAGTCATCAAGCCTTTATCCGGACTTAAAGAATCCTCATTCAATAAAACATCGTACATGTTTCCGCCTTCCTCATCATGTATCGGTGCATCCATTGAAATATGATGTGACGATACTTTTAAAGCGTCTTCCACAATATCAGAGGAAGTTTCAAGCATAAAAGCCACTTCTTCAGCCGTAGGTTCACGTTGATATTCCTGCTCAAGACGACTGAACGTTTTGTTAATCCGGGTAATTGAACCTATTTTATTTAACGGCAATCTCACAATACGTGCCTGTTCTGCTAATGCCTGAAGAATGGCTTGACGAATCCACCAAACCCCATAGGAAATGAATTTAAATCCACGTGTTTCATCATAACGCTGAGCGGCCTTAATTAGGCCAAGATTACCCTCATTGATTAAATCAGGTAAACTTAGCCCCTGATTCTGATATTGTTTTGCTACAGACACAACAAATCGTAAATTGGCTTTAATTAATGTCTCCAAGGCATCTTTATCACCTTTCTTTATTCTCTTGGCCAATTCAACTTCTTCGTCCGAAGTTACCAAATCAACTTTCCCAATTTCATGCAGGTATTTATCAAGCGATAATGTCTCCCTGTTTGTAACCTGTTTTGCAATTTTAAGCTGTCTCATCATCTAAACTTATGAAGGTTCACTCTCAAATAAAAGTCGGCAAATACGAATTATTCATGACGAAAGTAATTAATATAGAATTCTTTCACTTAACCTAAACCATAAATTTATATGAAGTGTACGTTATTTTACTTGAATGGTTTTAATAAGCCAATGAATGACACTTTCAAGAAAAATATTTTTTGAAGTTTTACCCTAAAAACATGAATTCAAATTCCAGAATCCGGTTTTTAAGTCGATTTTTCATCTTTTACTTGGCTTTAATTTAGGATTTAGCTATACTTGCAAAAAATTTCGAACAAGTATCGATCATCCAAATTATCAATTCCACTTTTCTTTTTTCTAATCACTTGACCTTTTGGATATTAACAAATCAATCAAAAATTATGTATGATATTATTGAATTAAGCAGAAAACTTCTTCCTGACTTAAAAGAAATTGCAAAAGAACTTGACATTAAAAAAATCGAATCTTTCAAAAAACAAGATTTAATTTATAAAATTCTTGATACTCAAGCTATTTTGGCTTCAGAAAAAAAAACGGATGATAAAAAACTAAAGTCTCCGAGAGATGTAAATCCAAAACGCGAAGAAAGTTCTGTCTTTAAATTATTTAGTAGAAAAAAAGAGGAAAAGCCGGCGGAGATTTCTGAAGAAAAGCTAGCAGAGAAACAAGACTTGGAAACGCCAGTTGTTTCTGCAGAAAATGAACCACGAAAAGAGGGCAAAAGAGAACTTCAGATCAAGAAAAGACCACGTACAGAGCACATTAAAGCTGGATCGTCAAATCACAATCCAAATCAGAATCCGAATGCAAAACAGAATATAAATCCAAATCAGCGGCAAAATCCGAACCAGAATCCTGAAAACAATCAGAAACAAAACGATCAGCCGAAATTCAATCAAAACCCAAAAGTTAGACAGGAAATTCTGTTTCCTGAAGATCCAATTGAAACGGAATCAGTAATCGCCATTGCAGAACCTAATGAAGAACAGGCTGTTCAATCATCGAATCAAGAGTTCAAAACAGAACAACAGCCTCAAGAAGAAACCAGACCTGATGATTTGACCGAAAAACGGAATGACAATCAGAACAAAAAGAAATGGGAAAATCGCGATAATCAAGGTCCAAAACCCCAGAAACAACAAAATCAGGAAAAACCATACGAATTTGATGGAATCATAAGTAACACCGGCGCCTTGGAAATCATGGCTGACGGTTATGGATTTCTTCGTTCATCAGACTTTAATTACCTGAATTCACCTGACGATATTTACGTATCACAATCTCAAATCAAGTTATTTGGTTTGAAAACTGGTGATACTGTAACAGGAACAATTCGTCCTCCGAAAGAAGGTGAGAAATATTTCCCGCTGATCAAGGTAATCGAAATTAACGGACGAACTCCTGATTACATCAGAGATCGCGTACCATTTGAGCATTTAACTCCTTTATTTCCAAACGAAAAATTCAATTTGACCGGAAACGGACATGATAATCTTTCAACCCGAATCGTTGACCTTTTTGCTCCAATCGGCAAAGGACAGCGTGGTTTAATTGTTGCTCAGCCAAAAACCGGCAAAACCGTTTTACTGAAAGAGATTGCCAATGCTATTGCGGCCAACAATCCTGAAGTTTATATGATGGTTTTGCTGATTGACGAGCGTCCTGAAGAGGTAACCGACATGGCCCGCCATGTAAATGCTGAAGTTATTTCATCAACTTTTGATGAGCCGGCTGAACGTCACGTACGTGTTGCAGGCATGGTACTAGAAAAAGCCAAACGTTTGGTTGAATGTGGTCACGATGTAGTAATTCTTCTGGATTCTATCACACGTTTAGCTCGCGCTTACAATACTGTTGCTCCGGCTTCGGGAAAAGTTTTATCGGGTGGTGTTGATGCCAATGCATTGCACAAACCAAAACGCTTCTTTGGAGCGGCTCGTAACATCGAAGAAGGCGGATCACTTACTATTATCGCAACTGCATTGATTGACACCGGCTCGAAAATGGACGAAGTAATCTTTGAAGAATTCAAGGGTACAGGTAATATGGAATTACAGCTCGACCGGAAATTATCGAACAAACGAATTTTCCCTGCGGTGGATATTACTTCTTCAAGTACACGTCGCGAAGATTTGCTGATGAACAAAAATATGCTCGACAAGACCTATATTTTACGCAATTTCCTCAGCGATATGAACTCAATTGAAGCGATGGAATTCATCAAAACACGAATCATGAGAACCGATTCGATTGAAGAATTCCTGGTCTCAATGAACGATCAATAAACAGATTTACTGTAATATACTAAAAGAGAGCCCCAAAAGCTCTCTTTTTTATTTTAGTCCCAATTTGAAGTTGAAGTTTGAGGAAGGCTGAACGGGTTCAGAATCGAGAAACTTTTTCAGGATACGCTTAACCACATTGGCAGTCATCAGTTCACCGGAATAGTCGATTAAAAACCTATTGAACCCGTTCTTTTCCAATTGTTTCCGATAATGGAATAATGCCACTGGAATGGATGGATGAACAATGGTAGTCCCGTCTTTTACTGAGACTTTGAATTTCCTATTGGCTTCATCAGCAAACAAACTGTTTTCCTGATTTACTTTAACCGGCATTCTGGAATAAAACAACTCAGGATAAAAATACAGTGGAACAATTCCCTGTTTATTGCTCATCGACAGTAAATTATCCAGATCGTTTTCGAGCGGATAGGTAAACTCGGCAATTTTTTCTTCATGCAACATTCGCGCTGAAGCATCATTCAAAACATACACATTTTCGTTACAACTCACTTTCGCTCCGGAAGGAAGTAGCATTTTTTGAGATAATTGACTAATAAAAAAGTGATTAAATCCAGAGGCAACCAATTTCAAGGCAAATTTTCGATAAAAATCAAGATGCTTCTCTGAAATAAACTTAGGAAGCTCAATCCGAATCTTTTGTCTATTTTGCTGATGAACGGTAGAATTTGGGTCGAATTTTTCCCAATCGGATCGTTTATAGGAAAGGATTACCGCATCGTAATCGTCGAAACGTAATTTGGGCAACCATGCCGGACTTCCAATCCTGACCAATAACATTGGCTTTTGCTGTTTGCCACCCTCAATTTGGAGTCCTCTTCTAATCTCCTGTTTTTTTATTGGTATTTTTTTTAGCTCCGGAAGAGAATTTACATTTCCCAACCGGGATGAAAAACTTTGCGTTTTAACCCGAACCAAAAGCACATCATCGCCTTTGGTTATCTGTCCAAATAAATCTGCTGAAACCTGATATACATTTCCATTTTGACTGAAATTCTCAATCTTCACGTACAATTGCTCGTCGTCATTCGCATTTCGAACCCGAATCCGATAACCTTCGTCCAGTTTTTCAGAACTGGTAAACGAAATGGTTTTCCGGCTAACGTCAGTAATCTGCCCAATATGGATACCAATAGAAGGATCGTCAGTTATTCCATCGCTTACATTTCCACCTAAAAACCATGCAGTTTTTTCTCTGCCCATATCCAATTCAAGCATTTGTGCTGCCAACTCAGTATTTTGCGGATTATCAAGCGCCATTCGATAGGCCTTGCAAACCTGGTAAACGTAGTCAGCCGATTTCATACGACCTTCAATTTTCAAGGAGCGAATGCCCAATTTCATTAATTTCTGAAGATTTTCAATTTGCTGATTGTCTTTCAGGCTAAAAAGAGTATGTTGCTCTCCCCCCTCTTGATAAATCCGGCGGCAACTTTGCTTGCAAATACCCCGATTGGCCCCCTGTCCTCCGGAATAGCTACTAAACAGGCACATTCCTGAAAATGAATAGCACAATGCCCCATGAATAAAAACTTCCAATTCAGCCTTGCTTTGTTGGGCAATAGTTTCCAGTTCGGGCATGGTTAACTCGCGAGCCAAAACGGTACGAACAATTCCTTTTGAAGCGCCATAATTAACGCCAACCGAATTGTGATTTCCCATTTGAGTACTGGCATGCAATACCAGTCGTGGAAAATATTTCTTTGCCAGGTAATAAGTTCCCCAATCCTGAATGATCACACCTTTTACTTTAACCGCGTCAAGAAAAGCGAGTACATCAATCAATTGATCGAGTTCCCGATTCTTAATCAGAACATTCAGCGTGACGTATATTTTTACATTTTTCTCGCGAGCTTTCAGAACAGCCAACTGAAGCAATGGTCGCGTAAAATTACTAGCCCGTCCGCGGGCATTAAATTCCTGAAGTCCCATAAAAATGGCATCAGCTCCAGCATTCAAAGCAGCGTAAAAAGATTCAATATTTCCAACTGGAGCTAATAACTCAGGTTTCTGTTTTAACATTGGGAAAAATTTACGGCGTAAAATTACTCAATTTGGCAACTCCACAACAAGTCAACTCCACAATTCCGAAATGCGGACCTTCGGTCATTCAAGCGACAGACATGAATTTAATATAATTACGAACTGCACATTACAATGAATTACTATTTTTAACAAATCTAAATTACATTTTTAAAACAATTTTGCTATCTACGGATTACAATTTACTGAAAACAATGATTAGATTTGTTGCATAAATTTCTGCAAATGCAAAGTTTAGTCAATATTCATAATACTTTACAAGAACAAACCCTAAATACCATCCGAAGAGAACTTATGGATGATATAAACTGGGATGACCGAATCATCGGAATCAAAGGATTTCGGGGAGTCGGAAAAACAACATTCCTACTTAATGTTGTGAAAGAACGGTATTTGAATGACAAAAGCTGCCTCTATGTAAACCTGAATAATTTCTACTTCACCAAGCGCAAGATTGTATCGTTTGTTGATGAATTTTATAAAACCGGTGGAAAGACTCTCATTTTTGACCAGATTCACAAATATCCGGAATGGGCTTCTGAGTTAAAAACCTGCTATGTTAATTTCCCGGAACTGAAAATTATATTCTCAGCCTCTCCCGTTCTTCGCGTTTTGGAAGGAAATAATGAATTAATTGACATTGCCAAAATATATCACCTTGAAGGTCTTTCGTTCAGAGAGTATCTGAATTATCAGTCGAATCTAAATTTCAGGAGGTATTCTCTTCAGGAAATATTAACCAATCACCTCAGTATTGCCCAGGAAATTGTTCAGGAAGTTAAACCTCTGGCTTATTTCAACGATTATCTAAAAGATGGTTTCTACCCGTATTTTCTCGACAACAAAGGTTTTTACAGCGAAACTCTTTTAAAGCACATCAATCTGGCGCTCGAAATCGACGTTACCTATCTCAATCAAATCGACTTACAATACCTTCCGAAACTCCGGAAACTGTTGCAAATTATCGCCAGCCAGGTTCCTTTTTCGCCAAACGTAAGTAAATTAAGCGCCGATGTTCAAACATCAAGGGCAACCATTATGAACTACCTGAGGTACATGAAAAATGCGCGAATTATCAATATGCTGTTCTCGAATGGTAACGAAGATGAAATTAAGAAACCTGACCTTGTTTATTTGCACAACACCAATCTGATGTATGCCATTGACGATGCAAACATCAATAGTAAAATACTTCGAAAAACGTTCTTTTACAATCAGGTAGGCTACAAAAATCGGATAAAAAGTTCTGAAAAAGCCGATTTTAAAGTGAATGATCAGATTCACTTCAGCGTTGGCGGGAAATATACTGTACCTGAAGAAAATGGACATTTTGCGGCGGCTGATATGATTGAAATTGGGAAAGGAGATGTTATTCCTTTGTGGCTCTTTGGCTTTTTATATTAATCAGAAATATTAACAGATAAAAAATAAAACACGAATTAAAATTTTCAAAAATGGCAAACAAAAAAAAGTTCATTACATGTGACGGAAATTATGCCGCAGCGCATATCAGTTACATGTTTAGCGAGGTAGCTTGTATCTACCCAATTACGCCATCATCAACCATGGCCGAATATGTTGACGAATGGGCAGCAAACGGAAGAACCAACATTTTTGGTCGTCCAGTTCGTTTAGCCGAAATGCAGAGCGAAGGTGGAGCTGCAGGTGCTGTTCACGGAGCACTGCAATCAGGCGCGTTAACTACAACCTACACTGCCTCACAGGGATTGTTGCTGATGATTCCAAATATGTACAAAATTGCCGGAGAATTACTTCCCTGCGTATTCCATGTCAGTGCACGTGCTCTTGCCGGACATGCTTTATCCATTTTTGGTGATCATAGCGACGTGTATTCTGCCCGTCAAACAGGCTTCGCCATGCTGGCTGCCGGTTCTGTACAGGAAGAAATGGATCTTGCAGGTGTATCTCACCTTGCCACATTAAAATCACGCGTTCCATTTATGTCTTTTTTCGATGGATTCCGTACTTCACACGAGATTCAGAAAATCGAAGTCATTTCGCAGGAGGATATGCTTCCGTTGATTGACATGGATCTGATTCAGGAATTCAGAGACAAAGCATTAAATCCAGAACATCCTGTAACCCGCGGTACAGCTCAGAATCCTGATATTTTCTTTCAGGCCAGAGAAGCTTCGAACCGCTTCTATGATGCAGTTCCTGATATCGTGGAAAGTTACATGCAGGAAATCAAAAAAATAACCGGACGTGAATACCACCCATTCACTTATTACGGTTCAGAAGATGCTGAAAACATTATCATTGCAATGGGTTCGGTTACTGAAACGATCCGCGAAACTGTCGATTACTTAATTGCTCAGGGTAAAAAAGTTGGGGTAATTTCGGTACACCTTTATCGTCCGTTCTCAGTAAAATACTTCCTAAATGTATTACCAAAATCGGTAAAACGTATTTCAGTTCTCGACCGCAGCAAAGAACCAGGAGCAAACGGAGAGCCATTGTATCTGGACGTTTGTGAACTTTTCCAGGGAAAAGAAAATGCTCCGCTTATTGTTGGCGGTCGTTTTGGATTAGGTTCAAAAGACACTACTCCAGCTCAGATTCTTTCGGTTTTCGAAAACCTTGAACTGAACGAACCTAAAAATCAATTCACTATCGGTATTGTTGACGATGTGACTTTCAAATCGCTTCCTTTAAAAGCTGAAGTTAACGTTGCTCCTGCCGGAACTTACGAAGCTAAATTTTATGGTTTGGGTTCTGACGGTACCGTTGGTGCCAACAAAAACTCAATTAAAATTATCGGTACTGCAACCGACAAATATTGCCAGGCCTATTTCGCTTACGACTCTAAAAAATCGGGAGGTTTCACTTCATCTCACCTTCGTTTCGGCGATGTGCCAATCCGTTCGCCTTACCTGGTAAATACACCCGATTTTGTAGCATGTCATGTGCCTGCCTATTTACATTTATACGATGTATTGAAAGGCTTGAAAAAAGGTGGTTCATTCCTGCTAAATTCAATTTGGGATGAAGAAGAAACCAAGAAAAGACTTCCGGATACCATGAAAAAGTATTTGGCCGAAAATGAAATTAAATTCTACATCATCAACGGTACAAAACTGGGAGAGGAAATTGGTTTAGGATCGCGCACCAACACCATCATGCAATCGGCATTCTTCAAAATTACTGAAGTTATTCCGTTTGAAACTGCGGTTTACGAAATGAAAAAAGCCATCGTAAAATCGTATGGCAAAATGGGCGAAAAGGTAATCAACATGAACTACGCTGCCGTTGAAGCTGGCGGAAACAATGTTGTAAAAGTTGAAGTTCCTGCTGAATGGAAAAAAATCGTTCTCAGCACTGAGGATGGAGAAGGCGATCGTCCGTCTTATATTAAAAACCTAGTTGATGTAATCAATGCCCAGGAAGGTGATTCACTTCCAGTTAGCACATTTAACGGAGCTGAAGACGGAACCTTCGAATCGGGAACCTCAGCTTACGAAAAACGTGGCATTGCTGTAAATGTTCCTGAATGGCAGGCTGAAAACTGTATTCAGTGTAACCAGTGTGCTTACGTTTGTCCTCACGCTGCAATCCGTCCATTCCTGATCAACGAAGAAGAAATGGCCAAATTGCCTGATGGAACAAAAACGATTGCTGCTGTTCCAAACAAACAATTCCCTGGTTTGAATTTCAAAATTCAGGTTAGCGTGTTGGATTGTACCGGTTGCGGTAACTGCGCCGATGTTTGTCCGTCGAAAACAAAAGCTTTGGAAATGAAACCACTTGGAACTCAGGAAGCTGAAATTTCTCGTTGGTTGCACATGGATACCAAGGTTACTTACAAGGAAAAAATTGTTGAGAAAAATAAATCAGTTAAAAACTCACAGTTTGCTCAGCCATTATTCGAGTTCTCAGGAGCTTGTGCTGGTTGCGGCGAAACTCCATACATCAAACTGATTACACAGTTATTTGGTGAGCGCATGATGGTTTCTAATGCAACCGGATGTTCATCAATCTACGGAGGATCAGCTCCTTCAACTCCTTATTGCAAACACAAAGAAAGCGATCAGGGCGTTGCATGGGCAAACTCATTGTTCGAAGACAATGCTGAATACGGTTTTGGTATGTCGGAAGGTGTTGCAGCACAACGCGATCGTATTGAAATGATCATGAAAGCAGCGATTGCTGATGGTGCAACCGAAGCTGAAAAAGCAGCATTCACTGCCTGGATCGAAAACAAACTGAATGGCGAAACAACTGTTGACGTTTCGGCAAAAGTTCGTGAAGTATTGGCCGGAAGCACTGCCGCTTACGCGAAGGAAATCATGGGATTGAAACAATACCTGGTTAAAAAATCGCAATGGATTTTCGGTGGTGACGGATGGGCTTACGACATCGGCTACGGTGGTTTGGATCACGTATTGGCTTCAGGAGCTGATGTTAACGTTTTGGTTATGGATACCGAAGTGTATTCAAACACAGGTGGTCAGGCTTCTAAATCAACTCCGGTTGGAGCTGTTGCTAAATTTGCTGCTTCAGGAAAACGTATTCGTAAAAAAGACCTTGGTGTAATGGCCATGTCATACGGTTATGTTTACGTAGCTCAAGTAGCTATGGGAGCTAATCAGGCTCAATACCTGAAAGCAATCCGCGAAGCAGAAGCATATCCAGGACCTTCATTGATCATCGCTTATTCTCCATGTATTAACCACGGATTAAGGGCTTCGATGGGTCGCACACAGCAAGAAGAAAAACTGGCTGTTGAATGTGGCTACTGGTCATTGTTCCGTCACAATCCATTACTCGAAGAAGAAGGAAAGAACCCTATGGTTGTGGACTCAAATGCTCCTGACTGGTCGAAATTCCAGAGCTTCCTGAATGGTGAAGTACGTTACACTTCCCTCAAAAAAGCGTTCCCTGAAGTAGCCGACGAACTTTTCGCTGCTGCTGAAGAAAATGCAAAGTGGAGATACAACGGTTACAAGAGGATGGCTGCTGCTGATTATTCAACTGCGGAATAAGTAAAAAACCAATCCAGATAAGGTCTGGATCAAACCCAAATTTGATCAGGATCGAACATAAAGAGCTCCGGAGTACTAGTTACTTCGGAGTTTTTTCGTTACGATTTAGTCAGAAGATATTACGGTAAACGGCAAAAGTAAATGATCAGCAATCGCTTTTCTTTTATTAAAATGTTTATTTTTATGCAAACTAAAACCAAACTAACAATGGAACGACGTAATTTTCTAAAAAGCACAGCTGCTATGGCTGCAGTTACAGCAACTGGTGGTGCAATGGCCGCCAGCAACCTACCAGTACAAGACAAAGAATTCTACGAATTCAGGATTTACCAGCTCACTGGTGGCGGTGCAAAAGGCACATTAAAAGCTTACTTGACTGAAGCCTTATTGCCATTATTCGGCAAGTTTGGCATCAAACTCGGAGCGTTCGAAGAACTCGATAAAGAAGAACCGCCAAAGGTTTATACTTTGTTTGTATATCCGTCTTCGCAGGTTTATTTCCAACTGCAGAAAGAGCTTACAACCAATACCGATTATCTGGCAGCAGCTAAAACCTATTTCGAATTACCTGCTGCAAAACCGGTATTCGAACGGTACGAAACTTTTTTAATGGAAGCCTTCGACGGATTACCAAAACTCCGGTTTCCGGAGAAAAACCGTGGATTATTTGAACTCCGCACTTACGAAAGCTATAACGAAGACGCCGCCCGCAGGAAAATTGCCATGTTCAACGATGAGGAACTACCATTATTCGACAAGGTGCAACTTCACCCGGTATTTTTCAGCAAAATATTGGCCGGGAAATTCATGCCCGCATTAATGTATATGCTTTGGTTTAAGGATATGGACGAAAGGGAAGCCAACTGGAAAGTTTTCGTTGACAGCCCTGAATGGAAAGCCATGTCGGCCAAACCAATTTATGCTGATACGGTAAGCAAAGTTCGCCGAAAATTCCTGACACCAACGGATTATTCACAGATTTGATGAATCATCTGAAATTTACATCACTGGTATGGACAGTCCTCATTTGTTGTGGGGGCTGTACCAGTACCCGTTACCTCACCGACTCAAAAAGCGTTGATCGTCAGCACGACATGCGGGCAAACCGGTCGGGTAGAAATGTTGTCGACGTATTTGCGAATATCGCCAATATGTTTGTTTCGGGAGCATTAAATACGGATTTCGAAATTTCGCAAAGCGAGCGTTCATTCAAACGAATTACAATTGTCAATGAATCGACCGATTCGTTGTTTGTTAACATGGTCACCGACATTGTCTGGAAAGAAAGCGGGTACTGCGATATTATGGGAATTGTGCTTCCAGCCGGTGCTCATCAAAAATTACTTGTTCCCTACCCTGCTGCCTACAATGTTTACTTTAGAACTCCATTTACAGAGGAAGAAAATCTGGAAATACGAACGGATAACAAGCACCGCAGATTTGTACTTCGACCAGGAATGACAAATTGGATGAAAGAAAATGGGAATTAAGATTGGATCACATGAAATTGTTATGGGGAATTTTGAATTCTGATTTAAGTCCTACAATAAGAAAACCCAAACTCATTTACCTCGTCCTCCAGCCGGACAGGCTGTTACTTTTTCCCTTCAGCTGGAAAAAGTAACCAAAAAGAGCCGCCGCTGAAGGATAAAAAACTAAAAACGAATACGTTTCGATGAAAATTTCCAAACTCCTCCCTCTGGTCGTCAAACAGGGAAATTTTCTTAACGCTCACTTCATCGTTTTCTTCACGCTTTTTCTCCTTAGGCGGAACAAAGGCAATGCATTGCAATGATTTTTAAATCAAATGTCCAATTTAATTGGTATCCTTTGGGCTTAGTTTTGCCTCAATCGAAGCGAGTGGGCAGGCCGTCAAAACGCCCGGCGGAGGATTCGTTTTGACAAGATTTTTGCTTCCTTTTCATCCCCGCCTGCTGCGGGCAGGGAATGGAAAAGGAAGAGCCAGTCCGGCTAGAGGACTGAAACGTTTGAATACAACTTGATCATCTTTTTCCTTCCCACAAGAATATGAATTGATCCTTAAGATTCAGTCAAAAAGTAACAATACAATTAGCTTTTACTGCCAGTCAATTCTTTCCCAATGTATTCCCGAATCATTTGGTTATAACTATCCATTAGTTTGATAACAGCTCTATTTTGAACGTCAAACAATCGTTTGCCAATTGACCGAATTGGTAATATTTTAGGAGACGTTCCAGTTAGAAAAACAGCATCAAAATCGTCGATTTCGTTTGCTGAGACGGCTTCTTCAACGATTGTATAACCTAATTCTTTCAGGCAATCAAACACTTTTATTCGGGTAATCCCCACTAAAATCATATTGTCAGGAGCAGTATAAAACACATCTGACTTTACAAAAAACACGTTCGAACGGCTTCCCTCTGTAACCATCCCATCCCGATCGACGAGCAAAACCTCATACAATTTTTGGTCTGTAATCATTTGGTTAGCCAAATCCCTTATCCCAACCTGAATAACCTTGGCATTTGGATTCTGACGTTCAGCAAAAAGGAAATCAGTTGTTACACCGAATTGGTAATTCTCAGGAATGGGATAATTGTGCGGAATAAAGCTAAAAGCCCAATGTACCTTTCCTTTGGTAACCGAATAGACAAATTTTACATTCCCTTCCTTTTTGTGATTTAGCCTGACAAGCTCAGCAATATTTTGCTTAAAATCGGAATATGATATTTGGATTAATAAGCCCTGAATTTGCATCGAAATTTCCAGCCGTAAAAAATGATCTTCAAGGAAAAGAGCAACTCCATCAATTATTCGTATAACTTCGTAAACCGATTGGTCTGAATAAAGAGAAATATCTGAATACGAAGATTCATCCATCAGTCCTTCATTTGACAAAATCAAATTCATACATAATATTTTAAATTACACAACAATCAATGGGAGAAATAAACATCGACTTTAAACGCACAACTTATTGAGTCAATCATCATCTTTTCAATCATTTATGAACATTTATTGTATTCTGCTGTTAAAATCAAAAAAGTAAATGAAAAATAAAATAGCTCTAAAAATAGCTCTAATTTACTTTCTCATTGGATTTCTGTGGATCCTTTTTTCTGATCAGTTTATACTTTCAATAGCTGGATCTGGAAATTCTGTTACTATTTTACAGACATACAAAGGTTGGTTTTTTGTTAGTATAACTGCAACATTACTGTTCTTTTTAATTCGAAAAGAAATAATCAAAAAAAATCAGATAGAAGAGAATTTGATCAAGGCTAAATTAAAAGCTGAAGAATCTGATATCTTAAAATCTGCATTTCTGTCAAATATGTCGCACGAAATCAGGACTCCTTTAAACGGAATTTTAGGATTCTCTGAACTAATTCTTGATGATTCGTTTACCAGCGATGACAAGAAAATTTTTGCAAAAAACTTAAACAAAAATGGGAACGATTTGCTCAAGTTGATAAACGATGTCATAGACATTTCAAGAATAAAAGAAAATCAATTTGACATTTCGAAAAAGGAATTTAGCCTCAATGATCTACTCAACGAAATATATCTTGAATTCCAGCAATCAGACCTGATAAGCCAACACAATCAAGTTATTTTTAGTTTAATACGCGAAAACAACAATTTAGAAATTAAACTATTCTCTGATCCTGTAAGATTCATGCAGGTCTTTCGAAATTTATTGAATAATGCTTTCTTTTTTACCAAGGATGGTTTTATTAATTTTGGGTTCGAAGTAACAGAATCTGGCATCGAGTTATTTGTTGAGGACTCGGGTTGCGGCATTGATGAATCGAGTAAAGACCTTATATTTAAGCCATTCTTTAAAGGTAAAAATCAAATCGTTGGAAATAGCGGATTCGGACTTGGACTTGCCATCAGCAAAGGTTTAATTACATTGCTAGGCAGCAATCTACAATACACTTCGACACTCAACAAAGGATCTCGCTTTTATTTTAGAATTGACAACAAAGACATTCTTTCGAAAACCCCTGCTTCATCACCATCAAATAAAAACCTGTCAAAATAATTACCTACGATTCAGAAGCACTTTATTATATAACAATCCAAATTTGATTGCTAGTTATTACATTTCTGTTCCTGAACCACCACAACTCAATTCATTTACCATTCAATTCCGACTGAACAAATTGAAAGCATGCCAAATAAAAATGGTATAAAACGAATCGTTTTATACCATTTTCAGAAGCAGGTATTTCGGATGGAAATTACAAATCTATTTCGTCGTGGCGATTACTGCTCTGAAATAACCTAAAGATTCGGCGATTCCCATATCCGGATTTGCCATATCTCTTTCATACTCTAAACTGCAAACCCCCGTGTAACCAACGGTTCTGAGCATTTTAACAAATGCAGGAAAATCAATTACTCCACGACCAATCTCTATGGAATATCCAAGCTTTGTTTTACCGGTTACATCCTTGATGTGAATGTCAAAAATACGGGTTATATACTTTTGTAAATCTGCAACTGCATCTTTTCCATTGCGGGTGTCGTGACCAATATCCAGGCACATTCCAATACGCGGGTCAAGGTCTTTTACATGATTCCATACATCTTCAGCATCAGGATAAATTTTAATATCTGGACCATGCAAATGAATGGCATATTTGAAATCGTATTCCTTCACTTTTTTATCTACATAAGGCAAAAGCTCATAATTTGGAACGCCAACAATCAGCTTTACTCCTACCCTTTTGGCATACGCAAAAGCAGTGTCGATTTCGGCTTCAGTTTTCATATAGATTGGTCCAACAGCATAACCAGTTACTCCATTTTCTTTCAATTTGGCATGAAATGCTGCAATCTCGGCAGTGGTGCTTTTTAATGGAAGATGGAAATCCTTAATGCAAAGGTAATGGACATCGGCACGCTGCATGATTGAGAGTGATTTGTCTAAATCATTTAACTTGACAAATGAATAACCAGCCATTCCAACACGGAATTTTTCGCCTGTTTCTGCTGCTGGTTTTGGTCCCGGACGCTCCTGTTCCTGAGCAATAAGTGCTGTACTCATCAATGTGAGAAAGGACAGTAAGTAAAAGAATCGTTTCATCTTGAAAAATTTAGTTTATTGGTTTATCGATAGACAAATCTATTAAAATTGACGATGAAACAAGTCATTCAAATACTCATATTTCTGAAATGAATATCCACTAAAAAAACGTTGGATCAGTTTCATAACTTTGGGTTACAAAAAATCCCGCCCCGTTCTGAAAAACTAAGGGCAGGAATTTTGAGCATGACTATTTGAAAAAAACTAAACTTCTATTTATTAAACTGAAAAACAGAATTACTTTTTGTATTTGGCTACTCGGGCATCGTTAATAACTCCACTCCAGTTCAATCCGAAAGCAAAGTCGTACGTATTTCCATCTGCGTCGGTATAGCATTTCATGTCGCGTGGTACATCTTCTTTTTGTTCCTCAACAGTTTTCATATCGGCAGGCATCTGGAAGGGTAACAAGGCAGAAGGCTCAGTTGCACCAGTTAAAATATCCATGAGTGCCTGATCCTGAACACCCATGTGTACAAGAATAGCGTTTGCACTTTTTTCAATTTCAGAAAAAACCATTGGATTGGAAACTTTGACAACCACGATCACCGGTTTTGATCCCATTTTTGCTTTGGTTTCAATTACGGTTTTCATATCCTGAAGATTGGAAGCCACAACCGATTTTCCTTTGTAGGATCGGTTCGTAAAGCTTTCGAACGGGCTACCTCCGGCAATACTGGTTTCGCGTGCAAAGTCAGCTTTGTATGGACCATATTGTAAACTAATTGGCACATACCCGTTCCCATTCTTTTTCAGGTCATCTTCTGAATATCCAACACCGCTTTTCGGACTATCAATGCAAACCAACGCAAAGTCGGCTTCTTCGGGTTTTTCAACCACCTGAAAATATTTTGCTGCAACCACTGGATTAATAGCATCTTTCCAACTTGAAGGCGTTTCAATTCCAAACCAATTTTTTCCGCCTGGCATTAATTTCTTCGGAATATAGACTTTCATCTGCTTTTTCAGCGGTAATGCTTTCTCATGATTTTTAAGCATCACTACCGAACGTAATTGAGCATCATATCCAGCTTTCATGAATTCAGGATTGCCAACAACTTTTTCGGTTTCGGCAACATCCAAATAAGCATTTTCGAACAAACCAACCCGGAAGATGTTGCGTAACAAGCGCACTGCCGATTGCTCAAAACGTTTGCGCATATATTCTTCTCCATGTTCTTTCACGCCCATTTGATAGGCTTCAATCACAGGCCCCATTTCGTTGTTACCACCAAACTGGTCAACGCCTGCTTCAATGGCTTTGTAATGACGTTCTGGCTCAGTCAATTTTTCTACACCCCAACATTTTCCCTGAAAAACAAATACATTTTTTGTGTCTTTGGTAATCATCCAGTCGGTGCAAACTACACCATCGTAGCCATATTTTCCGCGAAGCAAATCGGTAATCAGATACTTGTTATAGCTGTTACCTACATTCTCACCATTTACGGTATCTTGATTAAACGAAATGGTATAATAAGGCATCACTGCCGAAGCCATTCCTGTTTTGCCTTCGAGTTTGAAAGCTCCTTCAGTAAATGGTTTTAAATGATCTTTTATATTTTTGCCCGGATAAACAGCGTACTCGCCATAACCAAAATGAGCATCGCGTCCGCCTTCTTCAGGACCACCGCCAGGCCAGTGTTTCACCATCGCATTCACACTTTTATAGCCCCAGCCGCCTGAAATTTCGTCAGCCCCAGCCGAAGTCTGGAACCCATCGACATAAGCCCTTGCCATGTCAACAGCCAAATTTGGATCTTCACCCATTGTTCCTTCGAAACGGCTCCAGCGAGGTTCTGTACCCAGGTCAATCTGAGGAGAAAGGGCTGTAGCAATACCCAAAGCCCTGTATTCTTTTGAGGCGATTTCGCCAAATTGTTTCATCAACTCCGGATCAAAAGATGCAGCAACACCCACAGTTGCAGGCCACATTGAAATTTTACCTCCTGCACCCAAATTGTATTCCGCATTCGAATCGGTTCCATGACGTGGATCGGAGCTGTTGTTTGCCGGAATTCCAAAACCAATACCTTCGACCAAAGCCTGTGCATTGTTGTTCCATTGTGCGGCAACAGCCGGACTTTCAACCGTGGTAATTAACACATGGCGAAGGTTATCGTCTGTTAAAAATTTCTTTTGCTGATCGGATAAATCGCTTGCATTTGCACCACTTTCTTTAAACGACTTTGAATTATAGGTAGAGCCGCCAAAAGGACCTCCACCACCCGAAGGGATCGCCTGATGAGCGCTATATAACATCAGCCCTGCAATTTGCTCAACTGTCAGTTTTGATGCTAAATCCTTGGCTCGTTCTTCAACCGGCAATCGCCAATCTTCGTAAGGATCGAGCTTACCGTTTTTATTCAGGTCTTTAAATGCAAGTCGGTCAACAGTCAGAATCTTCACTCCTGAATTAGGAGAATAGCCTAAAGTTTGACCACCTTCATTACTAATCACTTTAAATGATCCTTTATCTGTTTCGGACCATTTGGGACTGCAACCAAAGCTCAAAAGCAAAGATGCAATTAGTCCCATTTCACAAAGTTTAGTTAGATTTTTCATTGTTAAGGTTTTGAAGTTATCGCTTAAGTTAAGTTTCAACAATCTGGTGCAATGTTAAAAATAAAAAATCCCCGCTTAAAATCATAAAGGTTAAAAGCAGGGATTCATATTCCTAAACCAACTCAATTTAATTAACTAATCTTATTTCGAAACCAGCTTATTGATTTCGCGTGATGGAGCTAAGGATTTGGTCACTTTACCTGCACTCAATTCCTTACCTATTTTAAAGTTTGCTGTTTGTTTAATATTCAATGATGAAGCTCCAACTTTCAAAATATAATTTCCAGCTTCAGCAATCCATGAAGATGTTGCTTCGTTGAACGATGCAAAATCTTTGGTTTCAATTGTAAAACTTACGGTTTGCGATTCGCCTGGATTCAACAGTTTAGTTTTAGCATAAGCAGCCAGTGTTTCTTCTGGTTTTTTCAGTTTTCCTGAAGGAGAACCAACATAAATCTGAACAGCTTCGCGGCCGGCAACCGATCCCGTGTTTTTAACGTCAACCGAGAAAGTAAGTTTTCCGGCGAAATTTGCATTGGCAAGTTTCAGGTTTGAATAATCGAAAGTGGTGTACGACAATCCGTAACCAAACTCGTAAGCTACTGGTACGTTGAAGGTATTGTAATAGCGGTAACCTACATAAATATCGTCTTCATAAATCACTTCCCAAGGCGTACGGCGCATAAATGAGAATCCTGAAAGGTCAGCAGCATCATCCTTCTTATCAGATTTCTCTGCAACTCCAGGGAAATTTTTTGCTGAAGGCGCATCGGCATATGTCATTGGAAAAGTAGCGGCCAATTTTCCTGAAGGATTCACTTTTCCTGATAATACATCAACAACAGAGTTTCCACCTTCCTGTCCGGGCTGCCATGCAACCAAAACAGCATCAACTAAATCGCGCCAGCTAGCAACTTCAACCACACCGGGAATATTCAGCACAACAATGGCTTTTTTACCCTTGGCATGGAAGGCACTGGCCACGTTTTTAATCATGTCTTTTTCCGTTTTATTCAGTCTGAAATCACCTTCGGTATCGGTACGATCGCGACCTTCTCCAGCATTACGGCCAATGGTAATTAATGCAATATCATCTTTATCAGCAAATTTCTTAGCTAAATCAGCAGTTACAGTCATTTCCGAAATTGGTTGTTTTCCCATCATCAAGGCCATGAGCGGATTGTTTGATTTAGGCGCCTGAGCCCTCATGTGATCCATATAAGCACCGTAAACAGTAGTCAAAACATCGTCAGGGGTATAACCGCCGTTGGTTAAACCTTCGAACAGCGAAATGGTATAAGCTTCGTTTACATCGCCACTACCGCTGCCACCAGCAATAAAATCGTAGGAGGTATTTCCGAAAGCTGCAATATTCTTAACTCCTGAAGGAATTGGAAGTGTATTTTTATCGTTTTTCAGCAAAACCATACCATCGGTAGCTGCCTGACGGGTAACTTCGGCATGTGCTTTTAAATCAGGAGTATTCGAATACGGATATTTGTTGTAGCGGGGAGCTTTCATCATGATGGTTAAAATCCGGCCAACATTACGATCCAGAATTTTCACATCAAGCTTTCCATCTTTTACAGCAGCAATAACATCAGCAATTTGCTTAGGCTGGCCAGGCTGAATCATATCGTTTCCGGCAATCATTTGAGCAACTACATCACTGCCACCACCCCAGTCGGTCATTACATAACCCTTGAAACCCCAGTCGGTGCGCAGAATTTTGGTCAACAAATCATTACTCTCTGAAGTATATGTTCCGTTAATTTTATTGTAAGAAGACATTACTGTCCATGGTTGAGCTTCCTTCACGGCAATCTCGAATCCTTTCAGGTAAATTTCGCGCAATGCACGTTCGCTCACAATTGTATTTACCGACATGCGGTTTGTTTCAGAATTGTTTGCAGCAAAATGCTTAAGCGAAGTACCAACGCCATTCGACTGAATACCTTTGATCATGGCGGCAGCAGTTTTGCCTGCAACAAGCGGGTCTTCTGAATAATATTCAAAGTTACGGCCACAAAGCGGATCGCGCTGAATATTAATTGCAGGGGCTAACAAAATATCGGAACCATATTCTTTTACTTCATTTCCCATTGACTGACCAACTTTATAAACCAAATCAGTATCCCAGGTCGAAGCCAAAACGGTTCCAATAGGAAAAGCGGTACAGTAATATGTCTTTGCATCGCCTTTGCGGATTGGTTGAATTCGCAAACCGGCAGGCCCATCGCTTAAAACCTGGGTTGCAATTCCCAATTCAGGAAATTCGGCTGAATTACCGGCAGATCCTGGCAGATATTTGCGAATGCGCTTCACCATCTCAGAATAAACAGGATCTTTTGAGTCGCCTTCACCACCAAATCCAGCAGGCATTTTAGCTTTTATAGAATCAGGCATTTCGAAAAACATACCAGTACCGATAACCAGTTGAGCTTTCTGTTCAAGAGTCATTTTTGAAATGATTTGCTGAACCTTCTGATCGTCAGTCGATTTTGCAGTAGTAGTTTTTAGCTGAAAAGCCAATAGAAACATGGAAAATACAACAGTAAAAACCATTGTTGAACGGAGCCATTTAATTCTCATTTGTATCATTTTTTAGTTTGAAAATTCTTTGTGTCACGACGACGCAATGATAGTTGATATATTACTGAATTCAAAATCGGAGAAACGTGAAAATGGAATAATTACCAGCATTTTAGCCGGAAAAGATATATTATACAACAGGTGTCCTGAATCGTGCTGATCAGGAAAAAGGCATTAAAATTACAGGTTTTCCAGAAACCGCATCCTGAAAATGTGTTTCAGAACGCGATTTTGGAAGTTGAGAAATAAACTATAATTATTGTTGTGGTATTCGCTTAGATTTCTCAGATTAGCTTTCGGGCTTCACGATCAGGATCATTCTTTAACTCCGGTTTATCGGTCAAAATCATGGTTTCACCTTTTTCCGAAGTATATGTTTTCCATTCCGGAAGTCCACCTTTATTTGGATTTCCGGTTCTCATGAATTGCAACAAAGCGCCCGACATCTTTTCGGACAACGCACGAGGACGTTTTCCCCCACCAGTATGTGTGAGCATCAAATCGGTGTTGGCAAACCAGAAACAGATATCAAGGCAATGAAAAGCGCGCATCCGGTTATCGAACATTGGCGGTTCCCAACCAAACCAGGCCAGATAAACTGGCGCCTTTTGCCCGGCTTTTGCATTAGCGGTTTCAATAGCTCCCTTACGGTTACTACTAACCAAAGTCATAACTTCGATAGGTTTGGCATTTGGAAACGCTTTGGCATATGCATCATACACTGTTGCAGCTTTTTCTCCAAGTCCACCACCCATTCCGGCACGCTCTTTCAGCATATCAATAGCCTTTTCTCTTGTAATTAGTTCCATTTCAGGCATTGTGCGGGCCATTCCCCATTCGTGGAAAGTGGTACTAATCATCATTGGAACATCGGATGAGACACCTGACGCATCGGAGAAGAACTGACCTTTGGGAATGTTCATTCCATCGGCTACAGGGCTGAATCCGCCACGCACACCAGTTCCTGAATTTTCGGCAGCGAATTTCTGAGCAGCTTTATTGGCCAATAAGATGTAATCTTTCCAAGGCATTTCCTGAAGTTTTTCAACTTCAGAAGCAGAGAGTCCCGCTTCCTTCAGGATATATTCTCCCAGTTTTTGAGAAGCCGTTTGATCCATTGCTTTTATGGTTGATCCGCTTAACGGAACAGCTTTGTGGAACAATCCTTTGGCTTTATGCATGGCGGACAACACACAAACTTTGGCACCCCCACCCGATTGACCCATGATGGTCACATTGCCCGGATCGCCACCAAAGTTGACAATGTTATCGCGTACCCATTCGAGAGCGGCAACCATATCCAAAGCTCCCACATTGCCTGAATCGGCAAACTTCGATCCGCCGATTCCGGATAAATCGCTAAACCCGATTGGGCCCAAACGATGATTGATTGAAACGAACACAATATCCCCTTTGCGACTGAGGTTTTCGCCATCGTATCCATCCTGTTCAATGCCATTTCCGTTGGTATAACCACCGCCATGCAACCAAACCAGTACAGGGCGTTTTTTGGTATCAACTGCCGGAGTCCAGATATTCAGTTTCAGGCAATCTTCACTTACATCGTCGTAGTTCCAGTGGTCAACAAACGACGAATAGGCATTGGCATAACGGTTATCCATAATTTGTGGTGCAGTATTTCCCCACCAAACGGCCGGCAAAGTTGTGGTCCAGGGCTTGGGCGGTTGCGGCGGCATAAAGCGATTTTTCCCTGAAGTATCAGCACCGTAGGGAATTCCACGATAGCAGGTTATTCCTCTCAGGATAAAACCTTTTACCTTGCCGTATTTGGTTTCAGCAATGGCAATGTGATCTCCAATCAGCAATTGCTGGTCATCGTTATCATCTTTTGATGAAGTTGATGCACTGGAAATGAATGGCACTGAACTCAATCCAAGCCCGGCCGCTCCAACTCCCAAAGTCTGGAAAAAATTACGTCTGTTGGTTTTCATAGTTAGGGTTTTATTTAGTCGATTTAAAACAGCTTATTTAAGAGTTACTTCTTTTTTCAGTTTGACATCGCCTGCTGATGCGCCAACCAACAATTCGAGTTTGCACAAATCGTCGTTCCATGCCTGTTTGGTTTCGTTCCAGTATTGCAGATTTTTTACCGGTATTTCGAGTTTTACAATCTTACTTTCACCCGGATTAAGCGACACCCTTGAAAATTCTTTCAGTTCTTTTTCAGGCCATTCAACCGATGGATTAATACGATGAACGTAAACCTGAGCGACTTCATCAGCTATCGACTTACCTGTATTTTTAAGTTCAAACGATACCGTAATCACCTCATCTTTGCCATACTTCACCTTGTTAGTTTTCAAATTGGAATACTGAAAAGTGGTGTAAGTAAGGCCATAACCAAACGGATACATCACCTTGATTTTTTTCGTATCGAACCAACGATAGCCTACCAACGATTCTTCGGAGTACTGGGCGGTATTTGGATCATCCTTCGGTTTGTCCTCTTTTTTGGCCTGAGTTTTTCCGGCTGGATCAGTTTCAGAAACCAGGTTAGCAAAAACATCCGCATTCTTTCCTCCCTGAGGATAATTCCCCAGTGCATAAGCCGGCGAATCCTCCAGTTTTACAGGCAAAGTAAATGGCAAACGTCCGCTTGGCGAGATGTTTCCCAAAAGCACATCGGCCAGCGCATTTCCACCTTCTGAGCCATTAAACCATGAAATAAGCAATGCCTTTGAAAGCGGGTTCACCACGTTCAGATCATTTGGAGCACCGCTTGTCAGCACGGTAACAATGTTGGGGTTAACTTCAGCAATTTTTTTAATCAGCTCGTCTTGTCCTGAAGGAAGGAAAATATCTTTCCGGTCACTTCCTTCGGTTTCAACGGCCCGGTTATCACCTCCGATAAACAGCACCAGATTAGCTTTGGCAACCACTTCAAGCGCTTCCCTGGTCAGTTTTTCAGCAATAACTTTTTTTTCCTGAGCCTTTTTTTCAACTTCTTCCGGCGTTTTTTTTCTGAACATATCTGCAAAGCTGAAAGTAACCGGATCATATCCTTGTGCAAAAATGATTTCAGCCTTATCTCCAATTCGGCTCTTTAATCCTTCAAGAGGAGTAATCTCATACAATGTTTTCACACCGGCACCCATTCCGCCTGATCCCATAATTTGTGTAGCATTGGCGCCAATAACCGCAATTACTGGATTACTTTTCAACTGTAATGGAAGAATACCATCATTTTTCAGCAAAACAATCGATTTACTTGCAACCTGATAGGCTATTTTCTGCTGGGCAGGCTGAGAGGTCATTTCTTTGTTTGCTTCAGTTTCCGGAATCGGCTTGATGGCCAACCGAACACGCAAAATTTCACGTACTCGCTGATTAATAACTTCTTCAGAAACTTTACCAGCTTTTACCGAATCAATCAAGGCTTGTCCGAGAAATTTCTGATCCGGCATTTCTACGTTGAGACCAGCTTTTACAGAGCCTACTGTGCTATGAGTTCCGCCCCAGTCAGAAATAACCATTCCGGCAAAACCCCAATCCTGACGCAGAATTTTATTCAGGAGGATATCATTTTCGGCACACCACCAACCGTTTACTTTGTTGTAAGCCGACATGAATCCATAAGCGTCACCTTCTTCAACAGTTGCCCGAAAAGGAGGAAGATAAATCTCGCGCATAGCTCGCTCACCTACAATTACATTTACTGTTCCACGGTTGTTTTCCTGGTTGTTCAGCGCAAAATGTTTCACACAAACGGCAACGCCATTATCCTGCACTCCTTTGGTATAGCCAACAGCCAGTTTCGAACTTAAAAAAGGATCTTCACTCAAGTATTCATAAGTTCTTCCACCAGTAGGAATTCGCTGGATATTGATTGCAGGTCCAAGTATCATATCTTTTCCGCGTAACCGTGTTTCCCGGGCCATTCCGGTGCCGTAACTGTAAGCCAGTTCAGGACTCCATGTTGCTGCCAGCGCAGAACCTGTCGGGAAGAAAGTAGCTTTATCATTTTCCCAGCCCAAGGGCATCCATCCTTTGGGTTGCATTTCCTCGCGCACGCCAAATGGTCCGTCAGCATATCTCATGTCAGCAATGCCCAGTCGCTCAACGCCAGCCGAAACAAACATAAACTTAGCATGAAGCATATTTACTTTTTCGTCCAAAGTCATTTGGCTAATGATGCCATCAATCTGTTTGTCGTATTGAAGTAATGACGATAAATGTTTTTGGGCATTCACCTGGTTTGTTAAAATTAATAACATCGTAATAACGATTGTCAATCCAGCTATTTTCATGTGTCAGTTGTTGAGTTTTACTATTTAAATAATTGTGGTGCCATAGTGTTCAGATATACCCGCCAGTTTGCCCAGGTATGACCACCTTCGGTTACAAAGAAGGTATGCTTCAATCCGTTTTCAGTTAATTTGGCATCAAGCTTTTTAGCACTATCGTAAACAAAATCGGTATTGCCGCATGCCAGCCAGTACATTTTGTAACCGGCCTTTTTAAGTCCCTGCAGTTTTGAATCGATGTCGGGCTGTTCTCCCCACAACCCCATGCTTAATGGGCATATATATTGAAACATACCCGGATATTCATTGGCCAAAGCGATGGTGTGCCCGCCACCCATCGAAAGACCTGAAATGGCCCGGTGATCAGGATCGGCAATTACCCGGTAATTCTTTTCAATGTATGGGACAATGTCTTTTGCAATGCTGTTTATGTAAAGGTTCTGTTTCGACGGATCCCTGAAATCAAATTCACTCTCAGGAAGCATGGTGGTTTTAGCTGCCATTTGATTTGGATTTCCATTAGGCATTACACAAATCATCGGAACTGCCAGACCTTTTTCAATCAGGTTATCCAGAATTTGACGGGCGCGTCCCATTGTACTCCAGGCATCTTCATCGCCACCGGCTCCATGCAACAGGTAAAGAACCGGGTATTTTTTCCCACTGGTTTCGTAGCCGTACGGCGTATAAACAAACATGCGACGGTTAAGCCCAATGGTTGGCGAATCGTACCAAACCTGTTGCAGGTTGCCGCGTTGTTTGGCCTCAAAATAATTTTCAGTTTTTTTCCCCGGAACAAGCAGAACGCTTAGGTAACGGGTACCGTCGCGTTGCATAAAAATGTTGACTGGGTCGTTAACTGCTACTCCATCAACAATGAAACTGTAAGTATAAAGTTCGGGTTCTGGAAGTGGCAGTGTGATTGACCAAAGTCCTTTCTCGTCTTTCTTGAGATTTACACTACTCGGAACATCCATAGTCCCAAATGAGGTTTTTATCTTAACAGTTGGCGTAAATCCACCATTAATTTTAACGGTGTCGGCATTAGGAGCCATTAACCTAAAGGTTACTTCTTTTGCTCCAATTTCAGGTGAAACGATAGGTTTCTGGTTCATAAAATTGGAAAGTTCCTGGGCTTGAGTCCCTGCAATGAATGCAAGGCAAAAAATGAATAACAGAATTTTTTTCATCGGTTTTATATTAATTGTTTAGCATTACTTTGTGTATTCAGGTCAGTCGAAATCCTTTTTCGTTTAGTTATTGAGTTCGTCCATGAATTTCAATTGTTCTCTGTACGGCAGCGGACCGGCTTTTACTTCGTCGCCGAGCTCGATAATCTGAGGATCATTTTCGTTGAAAGCTGGCCACACAGGCAATCCTTCGCCATTCGGATCACCGGTTTTGGCAAAATTCACCCAATAACTGCTCATCGAATCTTCAACTTTATAATCGACATCGGTAAACGGGCGGTTCCATTTTTTCAGGTTGTGTAGGGCATAGCCAAATTCAGCCGAATGGAAAGCACCAAAATTGGGCTCGCCCGGAGGCACTCGTTTAAACTGATATAGATAAGCTTTTCCGGTACCCATCGCAGCCTGTAAACGAGCCCAGGCATAGTTGTTCCAGCCAAAGAAAAGTTGCGAAATCAGCTTCTGCGATTGTGCAGCTTCCTCATCGGTTTTAGCCGGGAAAAGTTTTAGGAACGCCTCGGCTTTGTCGCCATACTGTTTTTTAATGTTCTCCTGAAATTGGGCTGCCTTAGGTGCAGGACCGAAAGAAACGCCGTCGTCGGCATTCCAGCCCGAAATTACAGCCACATCGTTGTGCTTTCCGGCAGCGAACGTATCGTAAACTGGTGGAATCACCACATTGTCAACAGTTACACCAATTCGTGTCTGAATTTTCAACAGCGAATCGGCAGGCATAGCCCTGAAAGCCGCCATGTTGGCAATCTTCAGTTTTTCGGTCAGTTGTTTACCATTTTCTTCAGCCGACTGTAATGTCTGCCCCAGCGAAAGTTGTTTGCCAAACATTCCGCCACTTTGTGCAATGGCTTTTTGGAACAAGCCTTTTGCCAATGGAGATACAACCAGCATATTCACGCTGAACGATCCGGCCGATTGCCCGTCGATAGTCACATTATTCGGATCGCCACCAAATGCAGCAATGTTTTCTTTTACCCATTTCAGGGCTGCAATCTGATCAAGAATACCATAATTTCCTGAAGTCTTGAGTTCCGATTCGGCTGTAAGTTCAGGGTGAGCAAGAAAGCCCAAAATGCCAAGCCGATAGTTGATGGTCACAAACACGACACCCTTTCGCGACATCGCTTCGCCGTCGTAAAGCGGCACTGTACCTGAACCTCCAGTAAATGCGCCACCATGAATCCAAACCATAACCGGCATTTTATCTTGTGCGGTCTTGGCTGTAGTCCAGACATTCAGGTATAAACAGTCTTCGCTGAGCGGCGATTCAGGAGCCATAAACTCTTTAGACCAGCACATAAACGGTTTAGGCGGAGCTTGAATAGCCGATGCCGGTGGAGTCACACAGGCACGAACGCCTTCCCATGAAGCAACAGATTGAGGGGCTTTCCAGCGCAAATCGCCAACGGGTGGCGCAGCAAAAGGAACTCCCATGAAAATTTTCACAGCCTGATCATCAGAGGTTTTTCCGGATATTTTTCCAGATTTAAGCTGAACTGAATTTACATCGATGTTGTCGGTTTTCGGGGCGGTGGAGCAGCCAAAGAAAACAGCAACCAGAAACAAGGCTATCAAACGGTTCATTGGATATGTTTTAGTTTGTGGTATATAAGGTTGTAAATTATTTAAAAAGCAATGGTGCAAATTCATCCAGGTTATGCCGCCAGGTAATGAATGTGTGTCCGGCAGGATAGCTGTTGGTTTGGTATTTTACACCGAATTTGTCGAACAACGCTTTGGTATTTTCGCCGTTTTGGTAAGCAATATCTTTCTCACCACCCATCGCTATCCAGAAAAGCTTCAGCTTATTGATTTCAGGATTTTTCAAATTCGAGGCGTACTTTTCTTCCATCGATTTCAGGATTTCGGGAAAGAAACCAGTGCTTAGCGGCAACACGTAGGCAAACTTTTCAGGATAAAAAATGCCCATATTTAATGCCTGGAGTCCGCCCATCGAAAGCCCTGCATATGCGCGGCTTTCGCGAGTTGTACCTGCGTTGTAATGCGATTCGATGTAAGGTACCAAATCTTTGAAGAAATAGTTGTAATACGGATCGGCGTCCACCCCGGCGCCTGAAAAGAAACCTCCGCCAGGATTTCCGAAAGGCATGACAACGATCATAGGTTTCACTTTCCCTTTAACCAGCAAATTATCCAAAATAAAATTGGCTCGTCCGGCCGTTGCCCACGAGGCATCGTTATCGCCGCCACCATGCTGTAAATAAAGAACCGGCAATCTGCCTTTCATATTTTCGTAACCCGGAGGTGTGTAAACATGTACCCGACTGGTTTTCCCCAAAGTTCCGGCGTTAAACCATACCTTTTCGAGTTTTCCGTGTGGTACATTTTTCACGGCCAGGTAATCGGCTTCTTTGCCCTGAACTTCAAGCAGGTTAGAATATCCGCCAGCGCCTTCCTTCAACTGGATGTTTTTCGGATCGATAACCTTCATTCCATCAACCGAAAAATCGTAGGTATATAAATCAGGAGTAATCGGATCTGTTGTTACCGACCAAATTCCGATCTGATCTTTCTGAAGTTTCAACGCACCATACGTTTGCTGAAAGTCTCCTGAAACAGTAACTTCCGAGGCCTTAGGTGCATAAATACTGAATGTTACCTTTTTATCGGCTGAAATACGAATCGATTTCAGTGTGTCGCCGGGAGTCGGTTTATAAACAGGAAACTGGGCATTTCCGGTCAGTGAGAAACCTGCTAAAATTCCAACAAAAGCTATCTTCTTTACTGTTTTGATCATGGTATTTGAAGGTTAATTTCTGAAACAATTGGATACAAAAGGCAGCGCGATATACAAGGCTGTATGCCAATATTCCCAGGTATGACCACCATCGCGAACGCGGAATTGATAAGGTATTCCTGCTTCGGACATTGCTAAAACAAATTCGGTATTGGCTTTAAACGTGAAATCGTCGTCGCCGCAATCGACAAACCATTTTACCGTTTTCATCGCTTCAATTTTTGTCTTGTCGGCATTTTTCACATACTTAACGCAGTTGTTGTCTTCCACGAGTTGGTGTACCTTTTTTACTACCGGGTCGTTGAAATTAATCCAGAAAAGATTGTCGTGACGATAAAAATATCCGCTCATGGAATATGCAGCAGAAAAAAGTTCAGGATGATGAGCGGCATAAATAACAGTTCCACCTCCACCCATCGACAAACCGGCAATGGCACGGTGCTTTTTATCAGCAATTACCCGGTAATTGGATTCAATAAAAGGCACCAATTCCTGAAAGAAGTAATCTTCATACATCCAGTCGGGATTATTGAAGTAGTTCATGAAATTCTTTCCGGCTTCAGGGCAAACCACAATCATATCGGCAGCTTCGCCCGAATCAATCAATGGATTAATAACATCAGTCAAACGGCCTTTCTCAGGCCAATCGGTATGAGTTCCGCCCCCACCATGCAGTAAGTAAAGCACAGGATATTTTTTGTCTGGGTTAGTTGAATAACTTTTGGGTAGGTAAATCGCATATTCGCGATCCTGTTTCAAGATTTTGCTGGGCATGGTTTTGTATTCC
>JAQUIJ010000026.1 GCA_028683385.1 Prolixibacteraceae bacterium
TTCTAACACTTTCCCCACTTTACTTTGTAGGGTTTAGTGCTGAAATATTGATGCTATGTATCTTATTCCTTAGTATTGGATTTCCTTTAGCATATGATTTAGGCTACTACCTTAGTGGTAAGATTAGCTTTGAGAAATTTGGACTTAGTTTTAAAGGTGGATGGGAGCTTGGTGAAGGTATTGTTGGCTTAGAGCAAGACATTGTTTTAGTAGGAGCAATACTATGGGCTTAATAGATTTCAGCTTAGGTGATGTAGGTAAGTTGTTCACAGGTATTAGATAAGTTTGAAAATATTTACAATTAAAAAATTTAGGAGAATAATATGGAACAAAGAATAGGAAGTTTTGGATGGGCAATAGATAGATTAAAGGATGGGGCTAAAGTATCTAGAAGAGGTTGGAATGGTAAAGGTATGTTTTTGTTTTTAGTACAAGGTAGTACTTTTAAAGTAAATAGACCACCACTTTTAGGTATTTACCCTGAAGGTACAGAGATAAACTATCGCTCTCATATTGATATGAAAACAGCAGATAACCAAATTGTACCTTGGGTAGCCAGTCAATCAGATATGTTGGCTGAAGATTGGGAAGAAATAGGGGAGTAATACTATGGCACTAGACCCACTAACAGCTATATTTGATTTAGGTAAGACAGCAATAGAGAAAATATGGCCAGACCCAACACAGAGAGCAGAAGAGATATTAAAGCTAGAAACATTAAAGCAAAATGGACAAATAGCAGAACTTAATTCCGTAGTTCAACAAATGATGGGACAACTTGATATAAATAAGATTGAAGCTAGTAATCCTAATCTATTTGTTTCTGGCTGGCGTCCAAGTATTGGGTGGGTAGGAATGCTTTGTTTAGCTTTGGCATTTATACCTAAAGCAATTGTACTTACTATCATATGGACATACCAATCCTACTTAGTTATTAATGGTCAAGCTTTGGATGTTATATTACCACAATTTCCTGACTTAGGAGTAGGTGATGTTATTGCACTATTGGGTTCAATGTTGGGTGTTGCTGGTTTGAGAACGTATGAAAAGAAAATAGGTGTTGATACAAAACTAATAGGCAAGGGTTGATAAATGGAAGATAGACTACTCAAGCTTGAACTTGATATGAAAGAAGTACAAGTAGAACGGCGACACTCAGATGTAGATTTTAAAAAGATTGCTAATAACATTGAACAACTTTGTAGTTATGTTAAGAAGATTGCAAACCATCAAGATAGAATAGAGGACTGTGAGAGAGATTTAAAAACTCTTAAGCCTATCATAGCTATTGTGGAATATCATAAGATAGCCTTATTAGCTTGTATTGGATTATATATGTTTACAATTAAAGAAGTAAGAGACCACTTATTAGTGTTCTTTAAATTATTCTAAAGGATAAGTAAATGAGTTTAGAATTAGATATGGCATTGGATTTAGTGAAAGAATCTGAAGGTTTTAGTGCTACACGTTACCTCTGCCCTGCTGGCAAGATTACGCAAGGGTACGGACGTAACCTAGAAGTACACCCACTAACGGAAGAAGAAGAGAACGAGCTTGACTATGATGGTACTGTAAGTGAGGAAACAGCTACTAAGTGGGCTTTAAAAGAGCTTATAGAGTGCGAGAGGAAACTCTCTCAAAACATCATCTATTCTAAGCTTTCACCTACACGAAAAGCAGTTCTTTTAGACATGTGTTTTAATATCGGTTTTAGTGGTTTAATGAAGTTTAAGAAGATGTGGTTTGCTTTAGGCAATAGAGATTTTGCAGAAGCAAGCAGACAGATGAAAGACAGTAATTGGTATGTTCAAGTAGGCAATAGAAGTAAACGCAATGTAATTTTAATGGAAAAAGGATAAATAAATGGCTAATCCAACATTTAGTGATGCATTCGATGAGATAGGTGGAAAAGTTTCTACTTATATGATTATAGAATATAATGAAGGTAGATTAAAAGACACCAACTATGCAACGGTTCAAGCACAGGCTATTAACGCAATTATTCAAGGCTCACTTACAATGTCTATGCAGACAGATACACAGGCAGCCCAAACAGCTCTTGTAACGGCTCAAAAATCGCTAGTAGATAAACAGATAGAAACAAATGAGGCTGACAGGCAGATTAAGCTCTATCAGCTTACTACGCTGCTTCCTGACGAGCATAACAAGAACCTCAAGAATCAAGAATTGGTTTCAGCTCAGATTTTACAACAAGGTGCTGAGAAACTATATACAGAAGCCAGAACAACTGTTGTTACAGAATCAAGAATAGATAACTTAATCCTTGAAGATTTAAAGAGTCAAGATACTAAGTTAGGAACTATCGGTGCTGGTGGTCTTGTTCCATCAACTGCTGACTTTAACTCTGCAAATGCTTTGAGACAAGTTGTCTATGATAGAGCTAAAAATCCAACAGGAACACTAGGTGCTATAACCTTTGTTGCTGGCACAACATATACTAAGGCTGTGTGATGAATAACGGAGGAAGAGATGCTACTTTAGTTGGGATGATTTCTCAAGCCAAAGCAAACGCATTATCTAGTGGCTCTACTACATCAAATGTTCCAGAGGGGACTAACTTATATTTTACTTCTGCTAGAGGAAGAAGCGTAATAAGCGCAACATCTCCTTTGGCTTATGATTCTAGTACAGGTGTAGTCAGTGCAAATGGATTGACGCAAGATGTAACTGTTGTTACGCAAACAACTCCATCTGTGTTAACATCCGTGTTGCATTTTACAAATGGTATATTAACGAGCATATCATGATTAGAAAAGCTTCATTGGTTTATTTAACTGAACTTCACTATAAGAAGTTAAAGAAATATTTTCCTGAAGACAAGCATCTTAAAAAAGAGCTCAAAGCTGAAGGATTTAAATTCGGAGTATTTCTTGATGATAAATTAATTTATTGCTTTATAGTGTGTTATGGTAATAATCCAAAAAGTGCATACATAGCTCATTTATATACTGATGGTTCTTTTGAATCCAAAAGGATAATGATTAAAGTTAAGAGAATGTTTGATGAATTACATAAAGATTGGTTTGTAGTGTTTACATCAAAAGATGTTGCTAGTTTTCTTAGACATAGCAAGGAAATTAAAATGTGCATATATCAATATACTGGGTGCTTAAGCTAATGGGTTTTATTGCAGATGCAGTTGAATCGGCTTTTGATTTGGTTGGAGACCTTATAGAAGGCGTGATAAATGTAACCATAGATGTTGTTACTTTTCAGTGGGATAAAATCTATGATGACATCATGGAAACAATAAGTAAAGTTATTACAGATGTTCTTAATATTATAGCAGCAATACTCACTCCAATTTTAGGCAAAGAAACTGCTATGAAGATAGCTGGTTTAATTATGATTGCTGCTGTTTTGGCTTTTGCTTGGTATGCAGGTAAAGGAGCTTCTGTTCTTGCTGAGTCAATAGGTAATGCAGTTGCAGTAGAATTAGCTATGTCTATGTCTACAATTACAATGACAGAAGTAAACACTATTATACTTACTAAATTAGCTACAGAAGTCTTAGTAACTGTTGCAATATCAACAGGTGTAAGTCTTGCTTCTTCTGCGGCAGGTGCAGCCATAGCACAACAAGTTCCATCATTAGGATTGGCTTCATCATTGTTGCCTTTGGCTTCAATGTTGTCTTTTGGCTATACAGGTGGTTTCGGGGCTATTTCACACGCAACACAGTCTGTAGCTGGCATGATAGGTCTCGGAGGTGGAGCAGCGTTTTTAGCCCCTATGCAGGCTGCGTATGGCATATATAATACTGTAGCTGAATATCAGGGCTATCTACAGATGAAGGCTGGTCTTGAGGAGTCATATAATTCTATATATCAAAAGTTTAAAGAATATAATGATGGATTAAAGAATGAGAGTTTTGCAGAGACTATGCAGTTTGCAACAGGTAAGTATTATCAAAACTTTGCTGGTCAACCAATGTATAATATTTACCAACCAAGTAGAGAACTTTACATACCAATAGATGTAGCTAAACCGTTTGATGGTTCAACAAAACCAAGAATAGATTTGGCTCAATATCAGTTCGATGTCGATGCCATGTATATACCAAAACAAGACTTCATAACAAAGACTCTTGGATTGGATTTAGTAAGAACATCATAATGTATGATATAATTCCGACAATTTAATGGAGATAAAAAAATGAAAGAATCAAAACAGATATTATCCATAATTAAAAAAGACCACGATTCTAGTCGTACAAGTAAGAATAGAATTGACTCTTCTATCTCCAGATGGATTAAGGAATACAATGGAGACCCATACGGCAATGAGGTAAAAAATAGAAGTAAGATAGTTGTTAAAGATATTAAGAAACAAATTAAGTCTATGATACCTTCTATTGTTGAACCGTTTATGGCAAGCAACTCTCTTATTAAGGCATCAGCTATTCGTATAGGTACTGAGTCGTCTGCAAGCTATAACGCTGATATATTAAACCATCAATATAAGTATGAATTTAATTCATTGCACTTTATTAAAACTATTGCAACTATTTTACCTAGAGAAGGTACAGTTGTTGTTAAGACTGGTTGGGAATTTGAAGAGAAGGTTGAGAAAAAAACATTAAAAGGATTGGATTTAGAAGCTCTAACTGTGCTAAAACAATCTGTCAAAGAAATAGAGAATGTTAAACAAGATAAGAATGGATTATTTTCAATCACTGCCGTCAATAGAAAGTTAATTAAAAATAGACCTACTTCTATTGTATGTAGAAATGAACACATTTTTACTGACCCAACAGCAGAAAAGTTTAGTGATTCTAAATTCGTAATACATCAGTACGACAAGTCAGTAAGTGACATTAGAAAGCAAAAAGCTATCTATGATATGGTTGAAGATTATTCAGCACTTGAAGCTCATGCAAGCAAAAACTCATCTCAAGATACTGCATTAGGTCAAACACGATTTCAAGAGACATATAACAATGGTTTAGATAATAATTTTATGAGTGATGCCAAAGCTAGTAAGAAAATAACCATCCTTGAATATTGGGGAGAATATGACTTAGATGGTGATGGTATTAATGAGC
Source organism: Prolixibacteraceae bacterium (assembly GCA_028683385.1). GTDB lineage: Bacteria > Bacteroidota > Bacteroidia > Bacteroidales > Prolixibacteraceae > Aquipluma. The sequence continues at coordinate 5,066 of JAQUIJ010000026.1, forward strand.
AGATTGTTCTTGCTTGGGTTAAAGGTACTGACATTGTGCTTAGATGTGACGAGAATCCATTCCCAGATAAAGAAATTCCATTTGTTAGTTGTGTATATGACTTAGAGCCATTCGCAATGTGGGGCAATGGTGTAGCCGATTTGATTAGTGATAACCAGAAAATCCATACAGCTATTATGAGAGGTTTTATAGATAACTTATCGCTGTCTAACAATGGACAGAAGTTCTTCCGTAAGGGAGCTATTGATTATATCAATATGCAGAAGATGTCTAACGGAGAGAAATATATCGAAGTCAATGATATTGAAGGCTTTAAAGATGGTAGCTATAATAATATACCTGCATCTACATTTAATGTCTATGATATGGTTACACAAGAAGCAGAGTCTCTCACAGGCGTAGGAAGGAACTTTGATGGTATAGATGATGCAACCATAGGCAGAACTGCTGCTGGTGTAAATATGGTCATGTCAGCTGCTCAGAAACACGTTAATCTTTTAATACTTAGTATCTCAGAGATGTACAAAGATATGTTCACTAAATGGTATAAATATAACCAAGCATTCTTGGACGACGGTCAAGCATTTAAAATCAGTGGACAGCTTGCGGAGGTTGCGAAGCAACAAACGCAAGGAGAATATAATATAGAATTAAATATCAACGTAGATGCACAAAACCAATCAAAGATTCAACAGGTTAATATGTTCTTACAACAAGCACATCAAATGGAAGGAAAGATTCCTCCTATGGTTATTCCATATTTGGTTGCAGAAATGTTTGATGCGTTTGGCAAGAATGAAGAAGCTGACCAAATAAGAACATATCAACCACAGCCAGACCCAGCACAGATGAAGATTCAAGAGTTGACTATTCAAAAGCTTATGCTAGAGAATGCTTTAATACAATCAGAGATTGCTGTTAATGAATCAAAAAGTAGGAACACTGTTGCTCAAGCATTGGGTCATGTAAATAAGTCAGAGAAGACTGGTTTAGAGAATGAGAGAATTAAACAAGATTTAGAACATCACGAAATGACTAAAGATTTGGATATAATTCAAAAAGGTGTTGATATAGACAAGACTATGAATGATGCAAAACAAACCAAAACGAAAGGTATATAATGAATGAGTTTGCAAGTGCAGATGCTTTAGCTGAAGCCAATAAGAATGTTGACCTAGCAGAGGCTACAGAAAGGTTATTTAAAAATAAGGACTTCAAGAAAGTAATTATTGATTTGTATATCAGAGAGACACTGATTACATCTTCATTGGATTATGCAAGTTGTCCTGAGCAGTACAGACCTAGACTATTAGAGAAGGTTGCTTCAAGAGGTAATCTAAATGCGTTCTTGATGGAGCTAATCGAAGAAGGAAATAAGGCTAAAGACTTTATTAATTATGTAGAACAAAATCAAGAGAAAGGTGAATAATGGAAGATAAAGAATTGGAGCAACCTTTAGTTGAAGAAACTAATGATTCCACTACTGACACAGAACTTACTGATGACGAGTTGCTTGACTCAATTAGGGCTGAGGCATTAAAGCTTCAAGAACCCGAAGAAAGCCAAGTAGATGAAACGGCTGAAGTTATACCTGAAACTAAAACTGAAACTAAAAATGAAGAAGTCTTAGATGTCACAGCTACTACGACTGACTTTGTACCAGTTCCGTTAAAGAGCAAGAATTTAACCATTGAGGCAAAAAGTATGGATGAGTTAATCCAGTTGGCTCAACAAGGTTTGAATTACACTCAAAAGACACAAGAGCTTGCAAAGCATAGACCAATAGTTGACTATGTATCTAAGCACAATATAACACAGGAAGATTTGCACTTATTGGCTGACCTCAAAAGCGGTAACGCAGATGCCCTTAAATCAATCGCAAAGCAAAATGGTGTAGATATGTTCGCCTTAGATGTTGACGTTGATTATAAGCCATCTGAGGCTAACAGAATGAGCATTCCTAGTGAGGTTGATTTGGTTGCAGAAAGTATTATGCAAGATACAGAGACTGCTACTAAAATCCAAAGCTTGAATCAACATATACCTGATGACTTTAGGTCGAAGTTAGCTACAGATGCTAATATGCTAAGATTGTATGCCAACGATGTCAAAAGTGGTATGGCTGAAAGGATACTACCAGAGGCAGTAAAACTAAAAGCTATTAATCCAAATGCTGACTTCTTAGAGATTTATAGTCATGTAGGAATGAAGATTGCAGAGTCTATGAAGGCTGTCGCCCCAACTGTTCCAGTTGTTGCTCCGCCTGTAGTAGCTAAACCAAATATCGAAGTAGAAAGAACAGCCAAGCAGAAAGCTATGGTTACTGGTTCATCCTCTTCATCTGCTCCAGAAGAAATTGATATATGGGAAGATGGATTGAGTGATGCTGATTTGATTGCACGAATACAAAGTGCTGCTAATAAAATAAGGAATTAATTATGGCTTTACAAACCTATGGTGGTTTTACCGCATCAACCAATACAATGACAGGTGTTGAGTTTTCTAAACTCTACAATCCATTACACTTAAAGCGTGTAACTCAAATGATGATGTTTGACAAATATGCTTTGGCTCAGTTTATCCCTGCTAACTCAGGTGTTAAAACAATGTTCTGTTTCAGATATAGAAGTCTTAAGCCAGCAACTACTCCGTTGACTGAAGGTGTGCTTCCTACTGAGACTGCAATCGTGAGAGAGAAAGTTGACTATACTGTTGCTCAGTATGGTTCGTTTATTAAGTATTCTGACCAACTAGATACATTTGATGTTGACAATATGAAATCACAGTTTACAGACATTCTTGGAGACCAAGCTGCTCTTACTGGTGATGTTGTTATCCGTGATGTAATCTCTGCTGGTACAAGAGTTATTTATGCTGGAGCTGCTACCTCAAGAGCTACAGTAATCAGTGGTACTAAGTTGGTTGAAGTTGGAGACCTTAAACTTGCTGCGTTGAATCTAAAGAATGCAAGAGCTGAAAAGTTCAAGGCAGTCAATAGTGGTTCAACAAAGATTGGTTCAACTCCTATCAGAAGTGCATATGTTGGTATCGTTCATCCAAACGTTGTTGAAGACCTAAGAAACCTTACTGGCTGGAAGAATATTGAGGACTATGCTTACACTTCAGATATTATGGAGAATGAGATTGGCTCTTGGGGAGACATTCGTTTTGTAGAGAATACAAACGCATTGGTTGACGCAAGTGGTGCAAGACCAGTTTATGTTACATTGGTTATGGGTAAAGATGCTTACGCTTCTGTATCTGTTCGTGGTAAGAATGGAACTGAAATGATTTTCAAACCATTGACTGCTGGTGGTGTTGAAAACGCACTTAACCAAGTTGGTTCTGTTGGTTGGAAAATGTATTGTGGTGCTAAGATTCTTAACGAACTATTTATGGTTAGAATTGAATCTGTTGCAACTCTTGATGTTGGCGACCTTATTAGATATTCTGACAATACTGGTACTGTCTCTGACGCTACTACTATTGAGTAATAGAATGGAGAGTCTTCGGACTCTCTTCTTGTGTTACTAAACCAAAAAACGAAAGGATATACAATGGCGTTAATCGAGAAAACTTTAGGAGAACTAAAGGAGATTGGTTTTTATTTGGGAATCAAAGGTGTTGCACCAACTCAAACCAAAGCAAAAATGGTTGAGAAGATTGAGGCACACTTAGCTGAGAATCCTGATGTATCATTACCTATAGATGAAGAAGTAGGTCAAACCAAAAAAGAAGTTACTGTCGAAGTAAAACAATCATACAATAGAGTGTCTGACTATCCACGCAGAAAAGTAATCATTGAATCAAGAGACCCTGAACAACAACACGAAGTATTTAGCGTAAACGAATATTTATGTGATGTACAGATGGGCAAAGAAATAATGATTCCTATTCCAGTAATAGATATGATTAAAGGTTTGAAAGATATTAGACATACAAAAGATGAAGTAACTGGTTTCAGCAAAACTGAATATGTACCTAAGTTTTTCGTTAGCTTTGTATAAATAAAAGAAAGGAGTTTCAAATGGCGGTTAATCAAAAAGCTAATGCCGATTCTTTGTGGGCTGGTTTACAATCTATTGGGAGAGGCGTAAAAGCTACTATTGAAGCTCCTAGTAATCTTTTTAGGTCTGCACTAGACGGTGCAACAAATCTTGTTACAACTGGAAAAACAGGAACTGTTTTAGACAAGCCATTGTTTGACACATCTGCTGGTAAATATGCAGATAAGCCACTATATGAATCTATTGTTCCAAGTAGACCAGTAGAGGCTCAGCCGTTGGATATGAGTGGCTTTCAATCAACAGTTACTGGTGCTGGAAATTTAAGTAATGGTCTATGGAATAATGGTGTTGGAGCACAAAATCCATTATCAGTTGGTTTTACTCCTACGCAAGTAGATACAGTAGCTAAAGCTCCTATCGGTGCAGGTAATACACTAACACAATCATCAACACCTTCTCCAATGCTGTATGCGTCAAATCAAGCAAGCAATTTTAATGGTGCGCCTACCATAGGAAATGCAACTATGAGTAATCCAACTCAAGAAATGACTAATCCAATGGATATGTCTATGCCTGTTGAAATGCCAAGTGGATATAATGTTTCTGACCCTACAAGCGGACTAGCTGCTAACGCTGTTGGCAGTGCTTCTACTCCATATTCATTTATGGATAACTTCACTGACTTTAGCTCTAAAGATGCAGCAAAAAACTCTCTAGGAAATATATCTACAGGTGTTGGTGTTGCTGGTGGTCTATTTGATGCTTACACTAAGTACCAAACACAGAAGGCACAGGCTGATTACCAAAATAGAATTGCTGGTTTATATGAAAAACAATATAACGATACTGAAGCAAGGCGTGCAAATGCACAAGCCAACTATGATGCTTCAGTGCCTAAATAAGGAGATACTATGGGATGGTTTGATGCACCTGCTGGACAGGCTAATTTACTCGCAGGAATGTCTAACATAGCTTCACATAAGATAGCTGAACCAAATATAGGTTCTGCAATTACAAGTGGTCTAGGTAAAGCCGTAGATGCTATCAAGAATAGAAACGATGCCATGATTAAAGAAGAAGCCAACACAAAGGTTAGAGAGATATTGTCTCAACCAATGGATGCAAAGAACCCTATGGCTCAAGCACAAGCATTAGCTCCTTGGCTTGCAAGAGCAGATGCTGAACATCAAATGGTTGGGAAAGAGGCTGTAGCTAATTTGTTCAAAGATGCTGATTTTGGAATTAAGAAAGATACGCTTAGTGAGTCATCAAGACACAATAAATCAGATGAACTGCTTGGCACTAGTAAGCTAGAGCAACAAAAAATTGCAGATGCTAACGCTCTAAAACTAGGTCTTGCAAATGTTGGTGTTGCTCAAACGAATGCAAATACAAATGCAGCAACATTAAAAATGAACTTAGGTCAGCTAAATAGAAATAACGCTATTACTGATTTGAAAAATGAAGCAGATGGTATAGTTAGAAATGTAGATGGAACTTTGTCTAGGGACTATGAAAACAAAAGTTTTAAAGCGGCACAGCTAATGCAACAAAGAGCTAATATAGTTAATGATGCAAAAACGTTAAAGCAAGATGACTTTCTAAAGAGAGCAAATGACCAAGGACACTTATTACTTGGAACATCGCATCTAAACTCCACAATCAATAGTGCATATGGAACAGGAAAGACATTGATGATGAGCACAAATCCTGCTGTTGCATATGAAGCTGCCCAACTAATGAACTCTGCTGATGTAGATGGATTGTTGGCTATAGGTAAGCGTGAATTAAATGCAGATGGCTCATTTAAGAAATAATCATCAAAAGTGCTCGACAACAATATTGAAACTATTAATTATTAAAGGCTAAAGCATGACAGTAGCAGAATCAGAAGGATTAAAACAATTTAGTGCGACTGGTGCTTTGCCAGCCTTTACATCAAGTACATTTAAACTACTTGGAGATACCTCATCATTCATCGAAGATGTAGGAGGTTCTCTTGTTCAAAAGTTTGATAAAGACTTTGTACCTCCAAAAAGTGTATCTAATTGGTTTCGAGAGGCTGAAGACAACACTTACTACAAACCATCAGATAGCTACCAGAACATTCAAAATGAGATAAGTAAACAAACCAAAGATAAAGACTTCGTTGGAAGTCTTCTTGGTTTTGGAAAAGCTATTGTTGACAATCCAATAGATGTAGTTAAATCTATACCTGAGATGTTTGCACAGTCTGCTTCACACATGATTGCTATGACAGCAGGTGGAGAAATTGCTGCTCCATTGTTGGCAGGTAAAATTGCCATTGCTGGTAACGCATTAAAGACTGCTACAGCTATTGGAGATAAAGTTGCTGTAGAGTCAGCTACTAAAGCATTGGCTTTATTGGCTAAAGAAAAGACTGCATTAGATATAACTGCTGGTATCGTTACAACAACTCCATCATATACAAGAGCCATTGCTGAACAAAAAGCCATTCATCAAGGGATGACTCCTGAAGAAGCCAGACACGCTAATTTAGCACAAATGGAAACAGACCCTACTATGATTGCTCACGGAGCTTTAAGTGCAGCATTTAACTACGCAGACATATCTATATTAAAAGCTGGATTTAATCAATCAGTAAAGCTAGGAGCAGACGCTCTTGGTAGAAGTATGCCATCTGTGGCAAAGCTATTAGGACAAGAAGTTCTTAGTGCTGGTGGTGCAATGGTTGGAGAAGGGATACAGGAGTTTGCACAAGCAGTAAATGAAAGCTATGCCTCTACAGGCTCTGTGGATTGGAACGATGCTAAGACTCAAGGGTTTATGGGTTCTATAGGCGGTCTTGGATTTCATGGTGCTGGTAAACTATTGGGTGCTACTGTTGGTGTTGGAGAATCAATCAAACAAGCTGGATACAAACTACTTACTAACCCAGTAGAATCTAAAGCCACTACAGAGACAGGTGGTTCTGCTATAACCAAGACACCTGAAGAGATAGATGCAAATATAGAGAGACTCAATAAGATAGTTGAAGAGTATTCGGCTAATCCAGATAATAGCCCTGAAAACATAGAGCAAGTAAAATCTGAAGCCAAAACAAGAATTGAAGCACTTACAAAACAAAAAGAATTGCTCACGCAACCAATAGAGGAAGCACCTGTTGTTGAGCCTGTAACTGAAGAACAAGTAGCAAGTATGCCTATTGAAGAAATAGCCAATAGTCAAGAAGCATCTAAAATAAAAGTAGATGAATTAATCTCTAAACCAACATCAGAGAATGATGAGTTTATTATGCTTAATGATTGGGAAAAGTCAGCTATGTCTGAGAGTGATAAGACTAGACTTGGTTCAAAGAATCTATTTGAGAAAACAACTGGTAAAGAATTAAATATAGATACAAAAAGAGATGACTCTATATTTACAGTGAAAGATATTTATGCTGGTAGATTTAATCCACAAGCAGATGCAACTATAGATACAGTATCTAAAGATATTCACAATGATATTCTTGGTTTTAAAAAGATGTTCGAGACAGCAACCAAGTCTCAAAACAGAATGGGATTAGAATACACTAAAAACAACATGAATAGATATATGGCTCGTATGTATAACACTGAAGCCAAAAGAGTAAATGTATCTGGCGAAGCAAAAGAAGCCAGACTGAGAGAATATAATAATTTTGTATTGGCTTATAAGGCTATGTTCGGAGAAAACCCTACTGGAATAGCTCCTGCTGTTAGAGGCAAAAAAGAAGTTATGACAACTCAAGCTAAAGAACTATTCATAGAAGCAGTCAAACAAACAGATGTTATGGTTAAAGATTTGTTCGCTAAACCAAATGCAAAACAAGAGACATTCCAAGACGTTAAACCAGAAGCTCCAGTGGGTCAAAAATCAACAAATAAAGTTTCCGAGAGTAAATCTACTCCTAAAGAGACAAAGTCGATTATAGAGCCTTCTACGAAGAGAAAAAGCTTATTGAATAATCCAGTTGCTCATCCAGAGTCCGAAGAGGAAATTAGAGCTAATGTAAATACATCTAAACCAAAAGGAGAACCAAATGGGTTGCAAATCACCAAAGAAAAAGTAAGTGATAGTGTTTTTGACAATATAGAATCCATACCAGTTGAAGAGAGAGAATCTAAGACTGGTATTCTTGCCGATAATATAGAGTATGTGTTTAAATCTCTTAATATATTTAAGAAGAGTGAATCATTTAAGCCACTTGGATATTTAAATATTCCAGTTGCGTTACACGATGAAAGTGTTCCTAAAGAGACTACTGAATATTTTGGTAAGTTTATGAAGTTAGTATCAGGTGTTTACACAAGCTTTGATGTAGGAGTTATAGCTCCATCTGCATTTATGGACGAAAGATTTCAAGAAGCAATCTTTATGAATACGATAGCTAAGTTATCTAGCAAAGAAGTTGTAGATGATGATGATGAGTCTGGTGCTGATTTGTATTCAATGGTTAGCACTATAGGAACAAGCACTATTAAGTCTCTTGGATTAAGTTATGCAGACAATGTCACATTTGATGATAGCCAAAATGCTAAAACATATATTGGCTTAACAGGTATAGAGACTATGCGTCAATTAGGTGTAGTTAAGTTTGTACAAAGAGATGGCAAGACTTATGTTGAGAAAGTAAAAGATATAGAGCTACCACACAGAGCAAGACAATTCTTATCTGCACAGTTACAATTAGAGCCAGTATTAAATACAGACAGAAAAGATAAAACCAATATCACTATTGATAGAGCTGAAATGTTTGAAGCAACTCAAGAACAAGTGAAAGCAGTCAATAAATACGAGAAGGTTGAATACTCTATTAATACTGATTTTATTAGTTGGCTTGATGATAACGGCATTACAGATAATGACCTATTAAACATAGAAGGTTATGAGAATAATGTTAGTCAAAAAGACAGACTCACTGCATTAATGGAGTTTGCTGGATATATTAAAGATGAAACATTTAACTTCACATACAAGATTGGAAACAATAGTCGTTTATATATTATGGAGACTGTAGCTAATATTCAGACTGATAAAGCCTTTGCTAGAAATATGGTCACATTCAACAAGAAAGTTAAAGTCATTGATAAGAATATGCAGTTTTATAAACAGGCAGTTATATTTGGGGTTACAGGTAAACTAAGCCAAAATATAGATTCAGACTTTAATGACATCACAGAAGAGATAAATAACCTAACTGATAAACAATATCTTGACTATGCTAAAGCTCATCAAGGTGTACATACACTATTAGCTATATCAGACTATAAGTCTTATTTAGAGAATGAGTCTAATCACAAGACTGGACTATACCTAGAAGTCGATGGTAAAACAAATGGGTTTGCATTTGCAGTTATGCAATTATACAAAGACAATAAAGATATGCTTGCAAAGGTTGGAGTAACTACAGATATAAAAGATAAAGTTATGGATGGTTACGAAGAAGTTTCTGCTTCTATTGTGAATAAGTTTACTGGTTCTGTACGAGGTGTAACTATTAACAGAAACTTAGTCAAGAAATCATTTACAGAGTTCTTATATGGTTCAAGTTCTAAGAATGTTATTGAGAGAATAGCTAATAGAATTATAGAAGCAGGTAAAGAAAATAAAATAGACTATGACGCAAAAGAGAAAGAGCAAATCAATATATTGGCTTTAATGATTGATAGTGAACTTAGAATCAAATATGCAAGACTATTGCCATATATTGCTTTAGTTAAAAAGACATATGACATTATGTATAAGAACTTTCAATCCAAAGTAAAGACAGAGTTCTACGATAAGATTAATGAGAAGACTACACTCAAAGAGTATAACAAAATCAAATCAGATTTTATGCGTAAGTATGCTCCGTCAATAAGTCTATTTGGAGATGCAGTTAAAAACAAGATACCACTCTATAAGACAGTTATGACAAAAGTAGGAGTTGGCAAAACAGTAAACCAAAGCATAACTGTTACAGACAAGAGTGGTGCGAGAAATATATCTCTACCTTTTGGTTCAATGGATTTTATGCCAGATGCTTCCAACTCTAAGGCTGCACCAGTTATAACACACTTCTTGGATGCACTGTGTGCTTCAGAGTCGTCAAACGATGATAGCGATACATCACTTATCCACGATGCCTTCATTGGAACAATAGAGGGCTTAATAAACGATACATCAGGTAAGTATAACGAGAACTTTATGGAAATCGGTACTGGAATAAATGTCCTAGATAAACTGATGGAAATTATTGTTGGTTTAGGAGTTGACACAAATACAGCAGTAACTTATGAACAAATAGGTGGAAAGAAAGTTAGTGGTTCTATACAGGCTATATTTGACAAACTAAAGTACGGAGACAAACATTCCGTATTGGGTCAAGTATCAAACGTAAACCAAATGGAATCTGCTACGATAACAAAAGAATACCTAGACCAGTTATTTTCAGACCCAGAAGCTGAATTTACTGAGAAGATAAAAGAGTTTGATTTGTCTCACAATAGAGATGCTTTATTGAATGTCTTTGATGAATTAAAGAGTATGTCAACAGAAGAGACTAAAGAAACTCATTTAGGCTACCTGCGTGACCTTGTGGCGAAGATTAGCAGTCATATGGCTAAGATTACTGAGACAGAGAAGATTAACGTTTTTAAAGCCATTGGAGACTCTCACGGAGCGTATGATAAAAAGACTGGGAACATAGACATAGCTGTAGGCAATTTTATGACTCACAATAGTTTAAGTACGGCAGAAGTATTTGCTCACGAATTATTGCATAAGGCATTTAGCTATGCGTTAGATGCAAATGTTAGATATAGAAATGAAGCCAATAAATTAATGAATGCTGTCAAGAAAGAGATGGATGCTAAAGGTGGATTTAACTTATTATTAGAGAGAGACTCTAAAGGAAATGTAGCATATCTATATAACACAAAAGATGAAGCTATAATGGCTAAGAAGACATATGATTATATTTTTAGTAGCAACCATGAGTTCCTTGCATTCTTTGCAACCAATGAAAGATTTAGAGATGTCGTTCAAGGTCTTGATGTAAGTGTTGAGAAGCATGAGAATGAGAGTTGGTTTGGTAAGGTATATAATTTCATAGCAGACCTAATAGATAAGTTGATTTACAAAATAGATGGTCAAACAGTAGCTGAGAGAGCAGATAAATTATTAAACGATATGTATTTAACCAATAAGAAATTCTCTTCTACTGCTGAACAGAGTGTCTTTAATCAGTATGAGCAATTCTTTAATAGTAAACTCAATGCTAAAGCTGCTGAAATGCTAATCAAGTATAGCGGAGAGTTGCTACGTGCTGTCAATAAAGTTGGTGGTAAATTAGTTAAAACAGTAGATGAGGTAGCATTTATTTTAACCAAGAAGAGAATATCTGAGATGGCTTTAATTAGGTCACTTGCAAATCAAATTATGCACAGTACAGACAAGTGGGAAAACGTTCTAAAGATAAGCCAACAAAAGAATAAATACAGTCAAGACTCTGAGACAATATCTACTGGTATGACAGTAGCTATAAGAAACACTCTAGCAGGCTCTACAATCAATGAACGAGAAGCATTAAAGCTTTCTATGGTTGATACAGATATGCAAGCTTTAAGTGGCTATACAACAGCACAAATGATTGATTTGGTTGGAAAGAATGAGTACAGATATTCTGAGATGAAGAAGATTAGAAATAAATTACTCTCTATGGCTAAAAGCAGAGAAGAGCAAGAGTATATTTATTATGTGATTAATCAGTCAGAAGGTCTTGGTGTCTATATGGCTGAGAACTCAGCTAGACTTCGTGGAAACCAATACTTGAATATAGAGAATATATTAAAGAATGCTCCTGCTTCTACTAAGAAAGTAAAGCTAGATGCTTCATTGGTTGAGAATTTAGCAACACTTTCTGCGATAGAGTTTACAAATGAAATAGTAAGATTAGAAGCATACCAATATGCAGTTGCAAACCAACAAGCAGTTGAGGATGTTATTAAGATGCATGGTGTTGTAGCCAAAGAGAGTAAGGCTAAGTTGTTCGATGCTTTTGGAGATAGTCATTATTATATTAAGGGATATACTACTGAGCTCAACAGCAAAACTGTAGATGTTGTTGTAAGACCGCTTAGAGAGAAAGCTCAGCTAGAAGAACAAGAGTATAAGTTCATCAGTAAGCCAGAATCGTCTTCAGCAATAGATGGTCAGTATGCTCAAGAGCAGATGGGTGTGTTTGTTAGATATAACTTAGTTCCTAAATACACACAAGGATTATTAAGTATCCAAGATTTTGCAGTCAAAGGTACTAAGCTAAATGAGTTGAATTTTGCAGATAGAGTTAATGGAGATATTATCACTGGTAGCGAAAAAGTAGTTGCCGATATGACAAGAATCCAATACGCAGAACAGTGTAAAGGAATTATTAATTTTAGGTCAAAAGCAGGACACCAATTAGTCCCTGTGTTAGACCCATTTGGTAAGATAGTCAATTATAGATATACAATGTCCAAAGAGAATAAAAGAAACATCTTAGGTCAGAATCACGAGATAGATAAAGTTCTTGGAAATATGAATGGAGATAATTATAGAAAGATTTCATCTATAGCCATCGACCAAGAGATAATCAAAGAGATGTTAAAGATGCAACATGATGCAAAAGACTTGTCTAACTTTGTACCTGTTACTGCATATGGTAAATATCAAGACTTTTATAGAATGATTCCCAAGAAGACACTAGAGTATCTCAACTCTATTAAGCCAAAAGATGAGCCATTGATGGTTCATAAAGATTTGATTGAAACTATGTTTGGATATAGAAATGTTACTGTTCAAGACATTAAGTTCCTTCAAGGCAAGAAAGCTGGTAGGTTATTGGCTTGGGCTGAGAGGATATGGCAAGATTTTGTCGCACACTCAAGAGAGGGAATCACAATTAAGAATCCAAGAGTTGTTGGTGGAAATATAATCTCTAATACAAACACCCTTATTACTCACGGTATGTCTCCAGAACAAGCAGTTCTCAAACAGTTAGAAGGTGCTAAGTTGTTGGATGAGTATAGAGCATTAAAGACTGAATGGGTTGGTTTAGATATTCAGCGTAAGATTGGTAAAAAAATAAACGAAACTAGATTCAAAGAGTTGGCAAAACAAATAGCCAATTCTCCATTATTGCCATTACTAAAAAAAGGTCAATTCCAGTCAATCATTGATGATGTCAACCTAGAGAAGATGGACTCTACAAACATAGTTGAACTATATGGCGATGCAATGCTCGGCAAGCTTCCGAAGGAAGCGAGACGAATTATAGACGAAGCATATATCAGTAAAGATACAGAGACATTCCAGAAGCTATTAAAAGTAGTTCAATATAGTGACTTTGTTGCTAAGTATGCACTCTATGATTTCCAAACAAAAAAGAAAGGTATGGCTTCTAATATAGCTATGAAGTTAGTATCTGATATGTTTGTAGATTATTCATTGGTTCAAAACAAATGGGTTAAGTATGCAGATGATATGAGTATCTTTATGTTTAGTAAATATCTGTTTAGAATTCAAAAAGCTATTGCAAGAAACTTAATAGAGAATCCAATACCAATGATGACTTCTATGTTGGCTCAAAGAATAACATTCGATATTTCATCTATAGATGATTCATCACTCTTTAGACGAAATCCATTGAATAGACTGTTTATGCTTAATCCATTGGATGAGCTAGTTCCACACACATTGGATTATGTGCCATTCTTGTAATTGGATGAGGGAACAGGACTCGAACCTGTAACCACTACGGTCAAAGCGTAGGGTTCTACCATTGAACTATCCCTCAAAATATATGTTTGTTTTGGAATTAGGAGCAGGGCTTGAATCTACTCCTTTTGCATAGTGAAGTATATAAAAACATTGATGTGGAAAAAACTTTTGATGGAATTTCCACATCAATAACAGTTGATAATGTTGATATTGGTATTATATAACTTATTCTACTAAATCGTCAAACACTGATTGTGTTCCTCTATTTATCTTCAACTCTACTGGCTTAACTTCTTCTGCTAAACCAACATCAAATGTTACATCAACAAATGAATCACTAGACCGTTTGGCTACAAGCTCGATGCTAACATTTGTAGCATTCATCTTCTTTAGGTCTTTCTCAATAAGAGTTTTAATCTCTTCTTTAGAGTAACTAATCTTCATTTTTCCTCCTTTAATGATTTTAAATAATTATCTACATCTTTAATTGAATAACTACCTAGTTTTTCAGCATATTCTTCAGCAGCAGCTTGATTATTTAAATATCTCTTTATTGGTTTAGCTATTGCAACATGAGTTGCCAAGAAGGATATATAGTCTTCTTCTTTTATTAACTTGTTCATTGCTTTAGCCATAGCATTAGCACTACTTAAACACAACGCCTCCATATATTTCATTAAATCTCCTTTATAAATATTTCTATTCTTGGTTCAAAAGAATATATCTTTTTCTCTTGAGACCACACTATCTGCTTATCATCAGTATAGGCGTGTCCGTTAAGACTATCCCATAACGCTTTAAGCAAATTGTCCATATCTCCACCAACATCACAAAATGTACCATCCAATAAATTTCTCTTTTTGATACTAAATGATTTTGGTATTGGCATATAAAATACTGTCTCAACATAGATTGGATTAGTAAACTTCTTAATAGATAAGTCATCTACCTGTTTACACATTTCTTTTCTATATTGAGCATACGTTTTAGCTATGTATGTTCCATATCTTGTTACTCGTGGTCTCGATGCAGGAACAGGGCTAATTTTAAACACTAAGTTCTGACTTGATATAATCTATCCTTTCGTACAGAAAGTTCAAAATTTCCTCCATAGAACGCATAGAAACAAGCACTAATAGTTTTGTTGAAACTTCATACACTTCTGTAACTAATTTTTTCTTTCTAAAAAAGAACGAAACACCACTTATAGTATGGCATTTCGTTTTAGTTATAGCGATTGGACATATACTAAGCGAACACATCTTCCATCGTCATCTGAACAGGTGCAGTTGCAGTTGATGCTTTTACTCCAGTTCTATCATAAACATATGTATCATCAGAACCATATTTTTCCATCCAATTTTTATAGATGTCAGCATCTTTATTGCCACTGATTTCGTTGTGTGTTTTTCTAGTTACAGCATCCAAATAGAAGTCAATCTCAGTTCTAAATTGAGTTTCTGTTGTATTGACATAGACACCAGAAGCATCTTTAGCTTGTTTCCAATTCTTTTTCTTCATACACAGAATTGTCAACGGCTTACCAACCCATTCAACCATAACTTCTTTATCTTTGATTACATCACCTTTTGCATCATAGTCATAGACTTTTACTTTTTTGGATTCAGTCTTTGGATTTTGTTGAGGTTTACCAGTCAGCAAGAAGTCAATGTTTTTCATTCTTGTGTAACTTGGCATAAACTTCTTAGTACCATCTTTTTTATCAGTGTAATATACTTCCTTTTTACCGTTAGAAATATATTCAGTAACATTCATTTGTTTACCGTCTTTGTCCTCAAGAACTAAATTAAAACAAATAGCTCCACCACTTGATACATCCATATATGCTTTTTGAATAACTACATCATAAGCACCTGTCTTATTAATAAAGTTTGAACTACCAGCAACTCTCTCTTCAGGTGCAACTACTGTATCGCCACCTAAATCCATACCGTCAAATAAACCCATTTTAATTTTCTCCATTTATATAATTTGTTATTGCCTCAAAAACTTCCATTACATCATTTGATTGCGTATATGGCTCATCAAACATATCGAACGGACTTTTAACAGACTTACTAAGACTCTCTTTGGTTTTTTTAACCAAGAATCTATACAAAGGCATTCCTTCTTCGTTTGCAGACACATCTGTATATGCAACAACATTAAAGTCAGCCTCAACTAAACCACTAAGTGAGCCTTTAATAGCAGCACTTACTTTTATTTCTCCAGCCTTCTCATCGAAGACTTCTTTTGGATGACACATAATTACATAGTTTTTTGATGAACTCTTAATAAGCATAATTAAGCTTCTATAAAAGTCTCCATACTCACCCCATGCACGCATCCCATTTGTAGATGTTTTAACAACTTGTAACTCGTACATATTCATTAAATAACTTAATGAATCAAGAACTATATATTCAACGTCTGGGTCTTTCTCTAGTAGAGTTAACCCAGCCATCAATTTGTTTACATCGTTTAGAAGCCAATGCTTTTTAAGTCTTGCATGACCTCTGAATGGCAACATACTTTTAAGTTCTGTATTTATTAAAACAGTTTTTTCTAGTGGCATATTTCTCAATGAAGACGTTTTGCCACTACCGCTACTTCCAATAACTAGGAATATCTTCTGATTCTCCATTTTTCAACCTTACATGTATAGTCACTAAATCTGGTTTTAAACCAATCATAAATGCTATTGCAATAATTAGGTCAAACTCTCCTACTAATACAACATCATGTGTCTCATTAGTGTTTTTTATATCTTCAATCATTTGTCGATAATCAGCTCCTCCGTGAGTAACATACTGTGCATCCCATTTCTCAAAACACTCTTTAGGTGTCATGTTGCCTCCTTCATTTGTCGTTTATATTCCTCCCTAATAATGGATTTTATGCAAATTCCCATAAAAATCCTTTATGAGATTTTCTCGTTTTGTTTATACACATACCTAATAATATTATTTAGCTAAAAGTTTAATCTTTTAATCCTTAACGGCAAGTTGTCTTTTGTATTCTTCTCTGATAACTGACTTGACCACAGTGCTTTCAACCTCAACCATACTTAATGGTTTTTCTAGCTTTGAGTTTAAGTCCTCAAGGTTATATCTAATGTCATCACTGCTTAAACCTTTATCTAATAAAGTCATTGCATATCTATGCATCATATTATTTCGAGAGCCATCACCTATATTAAGTGCAAACCATCTTTGAAGTGCATCTAGTGAACCAAATGATTCTAGTTTGGTTTTCATATCGTGTTGCTTCTTGGTTGATGGTATAAAATCCATACAAGGAAATAATATTCCATCGTTATAGAAATGCTCTCCGTTAAATGATTCCCATTTTCTTGCAATATCAGATGTTTGCTCATCACTACTAAATGGTAGCCATTCAAATATATTCTTCATAAATTGCTTATACTCATCTGGTGGCAGTTCAATAGAATGTGTCATAGGTAATAAAATCCTATATCTATTATTGGCTTCAGTATGTCTCTTGGTTGTAGAAATCAAGAATGTATACTCAGCTAATAAGCTTTTACATGTCTCAATATTTAAACCAGAATCCACATCAAGCATTACACAGTTAAATTTATGCAAAGCATTCTCACTGTTTCTATACCCGTCTTTGAAGTGATGGTTACAGTAATGCAAACCAGTCTTTTTGGTTAACTGGTGCATCTTAGACCATAATCCCAACTTAGGCACAAATCCAGTAGTAATATCTTCTGAATAACTAACTATTAGCTTATCTAAGTCTGTTGGCTCAAGCTTAGAACCAGAGATAAACTCTATACCATCAGAATAGGTCTTTTTAATGACGATACCATTATTATGACCATATGCTATGGCTAAATTCATAAGTTCCTTTTTAGAGCCTTCTGAGCCTTTGTAGAACGGTAAGTTTTCAACCAACTCTACTTGAGTAATTTTTCTACCTACATCAGCAATATATTTAGCCAATCTAACATAAGTTTGCTCCCTTGATAGGATACCTGCGAATGCTTCTCCAGATTCTTCTACTAACTCTATAGCATCATCAATGTCTTGTTCTAAGATTTCATCTCTACCTTGAACCCAAGCATATGCTCCTGCTATCTTCAAAGCTTTCCAATAACGATGTATGGTCTCTGCTTTTTTAAGCGTTTCGTGTTCTCTAAAGTCATTAGCTCTTGATTGACAAGACTTCTCATAAGCCAATAGCTTAATAGATACATCTTTCGATACAGTCAATTCTTTATTGTGTTGTGATACATCAGCTAATGATTCAAAATAGTCTGACAATAGTGTCAACTCAGTATCTGTCTTTTTGGATATTAATTGGTCATATCTTTCTTCTGGAGTTAACTCAACCTCAGTAGTAAAATTTTTGATATACCCAAACAATAATCTCCTTGCATATCCAGTATCCAATAAGTCAATTAATGCCTTCTCTGTGTCTGCACCATCTAGTAATTTTACTGGTGCACCAAACAACAACATATTTGATGGAACACCTTTTGTCATTTCTGGAGCTGAGTCAGTCTTTGTTAATTTAGACTTTCCTTTGCCCATATCGTATATTTCTAAGCCAAGACCTAGAGATTCTAACATTGATTGGTTTGTAAGTACGCTACCAATCTCGTCTGCTTCCATACATGTTGAGCCTACACCAGCTAAAGCATATCTCAATCTTAATGAGCGTAATCCCTCTATTGTTGACAATGGAAATGCAAACTGAAATTTACTACAAGCGTTGTATTGTTTCTTCACTTGGATTAATTGGTCTGCTGGGTCTGTACCAAACTTACCACTCAAGAATGCTGCTTCTTTGATTAGCTCATCTTCTGAAACCAATCTGAATACATCATAAGTAAATTTCTCTCTAAACTTCTTAAAGATTTCATCTTCCAGAATACCTAATGACCTTCCCTTACTGAAACCAGATTCAGCTAAATTTAAGGCATAAACATTTACTGGTATATTCTTGCTTCCAGCGAAAGTTATATTGGCTCTCATCATTGATGCTATTTGTGCAAACTTATAGACAACCAATATTCTGAAAAACAATCGTTCTTTAACAGATGTTTTTGAACATAGAATGTCAACTATTTCTTCTTGCAATTTATTCACTTATTCTCCTTTATAGTTATTTTCGTGCATCCAAATAATTTATCTATTTGGTTTACAGTTCTCTTTAGCTTAATATCCTCAAATACGTTACCTCCTAAATCTAATTTATTAAACTCTTCCATTATATTTTTGACCTCTTTTGATGTAACCATAAACTTACCTCTAAAGACTTGAATCTCTGGTGGGAAATAGTTGTCATCTAAGACTAGCGTCAAATTCATAATAATCACAATCCTCTTGTGTGCAGTCAACACCTGCAACAACAAATTTAGTTTTTTCAAAGCCAAGCTTTTCTACTAAGTCACGCATTTCTTGATGCCCTTCTTTTTGGATTGATAAAGATATACACGGTGATTGTTCTTTTAATTTATTGATAAAGTTAGTAGCTAAACCTTTCTTGCGGTATTTCTCTTTGACATATAACATTGCTATATGAATCATAGGTATTTTATCATTAGCTATATAAACACAAACCATCTTATCGTCTGCATAAGTATATTGAAATCCAGCTATAGAACCACTTATGTAAACATCATAAGTGAAATCACCATCCATACCTACTTTGCTACATACAAAATCCCAAGAATCTCTATTCAATACTTTCATGTTTCATCCTTTAAAACTTTATATATGGGATATTATCCATAATTTCTTTTTTAACCAATTCTTCACTTGCTCCATTGTTTATTGAGTTTCTTATTTTAATTAGTCTATCTGGCATAACAAGGCATCCAAGTTTTCCAAAATATTGAACAATTATTTCATTATATAAATCTTTCTTTTCTTCTGGCATATTACCCCCTTAATGCTAGTGCAACTATTTTATCAATCAATTCAGGAACAGTTCTTCTAACTAAAGACTTGTCAAACCATCTATTTAACTTTCCACTATAAGCCATAATATCTGGAACATCATTTACATACAAGCCAATAGAATTAATATGATGCTTTCGATAAAATGACTTATCTATTGGTTGGTCAGTTATTTGTCCATCTGTGATACAGAACAATATTTTTGACTCTTTAAGTATATGAGTGTTTAGCATCATATTTTTATGTAAACCTTCAGCACTACCATTTGCTCTAGTTAGTTTATATATAGTCTCATCAGGCACTGGCATCTGTATAGTTGTATAACCACTGTCGTCTGAATAAACTATGTTTCCAGTAACATACTTCTGTTTAGCTAACTTGTTAAATACAGCCAATATTTGAACACCATTTCTAATAGGGTCTCCACTCATTGAGCCAGACATATCAACCAAGAAATTAATGTTATCAATCTTGTGACCACCTCTGTATTCTTTGCGTACATAGATATTATCACTGTCTTCACACAGCTTTCTTGCTTTGAGTCTTTTACTTGGATTAGTAGAAACTTGTTTACCGTTATAGCCTCTAAAAGATTTAAGCAACTTTCTAGCAAGAATATCTACTTGTTCTATGTTCTTTTTAGGTAGCTCACTTCCTTTAAAGTGTGTACCATTTAATGCTTCCTTATTTGTATCAGTTAGCGAAATATCAATATCTTCATATTTGATTTTGGTTTCTTTGTCGTAATCTGACATATTGATTTCACTGTAGCCGTCGTGACCCGCACCTTTCGCTTTGTCTGATATGTATTCTCCTTCGCCTTCTTCTTCTGAGCTTTCTTCTTTTGGCTTAGGCTCTTCTTTTTCTGGAGGTGTATCAGTCACGTTATACGTTGCTTTAAAAGGCATTTTTTGAACGACTGTACTATTTGCTATATCATCTAAGGCTGTAATCTCTTTTGTTGATTTTACAGCCCTTAGAGCGTCATTAATGCCATACATCAGATTACGAACATCTTTCTCATCAGTAAGGATGTCAACTGCACTTGATGGTATCTCACAAAAGTATCTATCATCAAGCTTAGAGAACTTAACTTCTTCTGTATTTCCTTGAACTACAATAGTAAAGTCTCTACTCTTAAATAAGTCCCTAACCACTTGGTCATTGTCTAAAATCATATCAAGAATCTCATCCTTGATTAAATCGTGAGTCAATTCTTTTTTTGTTGGTTCATTGAAGCTAAATTCTTCTAACACTTTAAATCCTTTATTTGAGTGTATTCTTAATTAATTTAAGTATTAACTCTTTTTCTGTCTTTTCGATTTGACCATTCATATCTACCCCACATAGATTTGGAAGTAAATCAACTGCATAACTAATGAAGTCACTCTCTGTTTCTGCATATTGGATTAGCTCTGAGATGTGTCTAATATTTATAATATTTTCAATTTCGCCACTGTTAAACAATGCTCTAATCTTTTCCTCAAGGTTAACAAATCTGTCAACCCATTTAGAATCGAACCCACGCATATCAAGCCAAAACGTAATAATCTGTCTTGTTTCATACGGAGTAAGTGTTTTTTCATAAACTCTGAATCTATCACTAAGAGCGTGGTCTATTTCCTCTACGTTATATTTTGCTCCAACATTCGTTGTTGCTGCTACCCATAGATTTTCTTGAGGAACTTCTAGCATTTCTGTTTCACCAATACCATCACTGATGTTAACGATTCTGTTGGTTCGTAGTTTGAATGTTCCTTTTGAGCTTGGACTAATTGAACCAATAAGAACATTAAGTTCTCTTGCTGGTATTCTTAGCATCTCATCTATAAATAGAACAACCTTTTGTTTCTGAGCCAATCTGAATGCTTGTGTGAGTGTTCCATCAAGCCATACAAGACCTCCTGTTGCGTCCTTAGTATAGTAACCAACCATATCTTGAGATTCAATACCTTCATGTGCTGTCATAAAGATTGTATGAAGTTCATTATCGTTGAGAAACTTATCAATGCTAAATGTTTTTGAAGTCCCACGCTCACCTTTAATTAGTACATGCTTCTTAAACATATATCTTTTAG
Organism: Prolixibacteraceae bacterium; assembly: GCA_028683385.1. Lineage (GTDB taxonomy): Bacteria > Bacteroidota > Bacteroidia > Bacteroidales > Prolixibacteraceae > Aquipluma. The sequence continues at coordinate 26,825 of JAQUIJ010000026.1, forward strand.
AGAAAGTTAAAATATCTAATCCATCTCCAGTGATGGACAGCTTCTTTAGCTTGTCGTTAAATTGAGCAATATTTTTTTGGAGGTCTTCCATTATATCAGCTTCTTGCTCGTCAGTAAACGAGCCTTTTTCATAATTTGAATTTTTATCAAAGTTCTTAGTAGCCTCTATTGCCTGCGTAATAGTATCAACGATTGACTCTGGTATATTCGAGAAGTCAACTGTTTGTTTTTTGGTTGAGCTAGAAATCCATTTATCACACGGTTCACTTGAATAAATATCTACTTTTTTATTGACGACACCTACCTTACTAAAGAAGTCATCTTCGTCTTCAGTCTTTTTTGGCTCATAAGTAATTTTTGATACAATAATTACTTTACCTGAGTTACTGACTGCAAACAATGCTTCTTTGGATAATATATTAATCATAGTACACCTCTATACTTATAAAAACAGTCTTTATACTCTCCATTTGGATATCTCTTGATTTCTGTATCAATTACATACTTTTTTCTTAGTTCACAGATAACTGCACCTAATCTATTTGTTCTAAATCCAAGAGAACCATCTAGGCACTCAACATTTGTAATATAACCTCTGTCAACCAATAGTTTTTCTATTGCTCTAAACTTATTTACTCTTGCCATTTTAATCTCCTATCATCCCAAGCATTTTTAATTCAGTATACTGTTTACACAGATTCTGAACACTACAGTATTTACAGCCAGTTGATTCACCTTTAACTTCCACAACTGTTCCGCCACCTTTTGCAACTGCATCATAAGCTTCTTTTGGATTGTCATAGTTTTTAGTTGACCTATCTCTTGAAGCACCTTTATAATACTTCCATACTGATTTTTTCTCCCATCGTTCCTCTGGAGTACAATCAGGTAACTTATCATCTTCAATAGATTCTAAAGCTCTCAAAGCCAATGTCTTTTTATTGATATACTCTTCAATAGAGTTATCAAGTATATATTCTTTTGATTGGATTCTATCTTGAGGATAGTCTGACTTTCTTCTTGATTCAGCCTTTGACCAGTCAGTAAAGATATAAAAAATCCAACCACTATTTGATGTAATTAATTCTGGATTAAGCCATTTATAGATACTCATTTGCTTAATGTAATCATCACCATCTCCAAGTATATATTTCCAAGTAGATGTTGATTTTACATCACATACAGTGCCTTTATAAACCATATCGAATTGACCACTAATAACATAGCCATTAATTTCTTTTTTGGTTCTCTTTTCAACTACTAAGTGTTCTAAAACCTTATCTGGATTGTAACCTAACAGTTCAGCTACATTTTTGATATTTGATGGCTCTAATGCTTCCTCAATACCTGCGTGGATACTTGAACCCATAACCAAATTTGATAAGTCAGCTACATCTACTTCCTTTTGGTTTTCACGATACTTCCGTGCTAAGTGAATAGCCTTTAATGGCTTAAGTAAAGTTGTTGCACTAATAACCCTATCATCAGTGTCGTACTCGTAATTGTTTGTAGCCAACCATATTGCAATCGGTAACGGTATGTTTTTATTGTTTGTGAACTTCATCATATAACCCCATTTCTTTAGCTATTTCTTTTGTGACAAAAGATATGTCATCATCTAAAAGCTCTCGCTTAACCACCCACCATACACCTGTTGGATAAATACCTTTTTGTATAGCAGGTTGGTTTTTTCCGTTTGGACTTTCAGATGCTTCAATAATTACAGCACCTTTACCCCATTTTTCCTTACACTTGTCGCAAGGGTCGTAATTCATTACGCACTCTCGATAGCCTTCTTCTTTTTTTGACATCTTTTTTGGTATTGCTATACTTGATGCTTCCCCGCACCAAAAGCACTTTACCAATATTGGATTTAGATACATTTCGTTCCTCCTGTTTCATTTGTAGTTGTGCTAAATATATATCTTCATCACTTAGATAATATCCCTCTGTTCCATTACCCATTTATAACTCCCTTACTATCTTTGTAGCAAATTCATACATATTACTATTTGAATTGGATGATGGTGTCATATCTAACAAATCAATTATATTCATAAGTTCACTGTCTTTTTCACATATCCAATTAAATTTACTATCCAATGGTTTATCTCTTTCGTGGTGTTGAAATCTCAGTAATAAAATCCAACAAGCGAAGTAATCTAATTGTATGTGGTTTTGTGAGGCTACAACGGCTCTAAAAAGCCTTTGGTTTCTTTTTTGGACTAATTGCCCTACCTCGTAGCTATGTGACCTTAAAAAGCCAAGCAGACTATCTTTTAGTTTCGATATTCTTCTTTTGAGTCTTTTATTTGTTTGATAATCTGCTTTGCGTGTAATAACACCATCATCAGGACATTCACCTTCTTCTACCTTCTCTGCTGCGTCCATTAAACCAAAAGCCAATGATATGTAGCATAACTCATTTATATATCCACTAGAATGTTTCACTTGAATAATCTTGAGAAGAAATATCCTATTGAAGCGGCAATTCCAGCTACAATCATTACAACAAATGGTGCTGCATAAAAACCGATGGCCAATAAAATGCCAATACCTATAATCTCCATTATTTATCCTTTTCTAATTGTTCATCTTTCCACTCATCGTATTGGCGGTCTAACTCCATCCAATACATCTCTTGAGCCTCGTTAAACTCTTCTTCTGTTTCGTAGTCGTCTTGGTTTGGGTAGTCATTTATATTCTTCATATCTCACTCCGTTAAGTATTTATAGTAGGCTTCAAAGCCTCTAATCTTAGTTGCTTCTTTTTCCACTGCATCTTTGTTTGCTATTCTGAGTCTGTATTTCATAGCTGAAATCTTAGCCCATACAGCCAACTCCTCTTTAGAGTACATTTGTTCCAATCGTTCAACTGCCTCAACTCCATCAATCATTTGATAATGTTTACTATCAGGATTTTTTAGTGGGTGATTCATTTTAGTTCCTCCTTATATAATCCATTTGTTGTATGTTCAAGGTTATTATCTATTACATATTTGTCATAAATATAACCAGCCTCTAGTGCAGTTTTAAAATACCCTAGTGCAATCTTTTTGTTGTTTACTCTTAAGGTGTAATTGGTTCTTGTTCTTCAACCTCAACTACATTTGTAGTAAATTGTTCTCTTCTTATAGAATAACTTCCCCATACTGGACACTTCTCATACGAAGCTGGGAATATGCAATCACATACTAAGCATTTCATTTAGTTGTGCTCCCAAAGCCAATATGGTTACTTTCTGACTCACTAAGTTCATCTACTTCCATAAAATAAGTTTTTGGAGTATTAACGATATACCCTTGAGCTACTGCATCACCAGCTTTAATCTTTGGATAGCTATTTGCATGACAAATAAGCTTAATCATAACTTCGCCTCGATAGTCAAAATCTATAACTCCCGTGCCATTTACTAAAGTAGTAAGATTTTTAAATCCGTGACCGCTTCGTGAATAAAGCATTAAAGCGTGTTCATGTGGTATTTCAACTGCCCAACCAGTTTTTATTGTAGATACCCATTTGCCTTTTTCCATAGTCCATTCGGGCTTTTCGTAGCAAAATATATCGAAACATGAACTGCCCTCTGTTGCGTAGTGTGGTGGTATCGCTTTTTCATGTAGTCTTTTAATTCTCATAATTCTACCTCCCTTGTTGCTAGTAGTTTTACTTTTCCTGTGTAGTTACTACAATAAGTTTTAGTTCCTTCAATAGTAAACATTTCTAATGAATGAGAACCTATTAACCAAGTTTCCAACACCACCCCTTCCTTTTGTCTAGTCTTGATGCGGTAGTCGTTTTCTCTCCAATCCCAAGAAGGTGTTTTAACGTAATGCCAATTAGTGTCATACCCAGCAGCAGCACACTCTATCTCCTCACCTCGTTCAAAGGCTTCCATTACTTCAATCTTGCTTCTAATGTCCATAGTGTCCCCTTTTATGTGCAACGGTATTTATAGTATCTCTGCATACATTGAATTTAATGGCTAATGGTATTGAGCCAAAATCTTTATCTCTTGGAATATAATTTTTTTGTATGAATTCAATGTCTGATTTGCTTAATTTTGCTCTTTTAAGACCAGTTTCTTTACATTTTTCTCTTACTGAGTTTTTTTGAATATCACTTGGCTTTGATAGTCCTGTTCTGTATGAATGTTGACAATTTTCACTTCCAGTAACCCATTCAAGATTGCTTATATTATTATTAATCTTGTTGCCATCAATGTGATTTATTTGTTCTTTGTTGAGAGGATTATCAATCAGTGTTTCAGCAACGAGTCTATGTACAGTTTTTATAATTCTATTTCCAACCCCATAGCTAAGTTGCACTTGCAAATAACCATTCGGCAACAATAGAGGTTTCATCTTTTTAATTTCTCCGCTTTTTAACGAATAAACATCCCCATCTTGTGTTATAAAGTAACCCTTATATTTTGTTTCAATTTTTTCTCTTAGTGTCATTTGTTATCCTTTAACATAATTACTTTTTCAGAACAACTAGCACAAAAAACAATAGGTTCACTTAAGTGTTTTAATGTAATATGTTCCATATACTTTTTATTTTCTGCTTTCAGTCTCTCGATT
>JAQUIJ010000008.1 GCA_028683385.1 Prolixibacteraceae bacterium
GATTTTGAGCATCTCAGCTTTCGATAAAACCACTATCGCTGAACTCCTTACCGAAATTCATTCAAATCAAAATGTCAAAGAACAGCCTACACTATTTGATTAAAAAATTAACGCACCAGTACTAATTGTCAATATAAAAAGTCAACTTCAAATTATACCAAGTAAGCTATTAATCCGTTAAATACCTGAAATTAATTAATAATCACTAAAAAATGCTTTCTATGATATTCTTATTAGAAACCGCTGCTGAAGTCTCATACATGGACTTAATAATGAAGGGCGGAATAATGATGATCCCTTTATTCTTGCTGTCGGTGTTTGCCGTTTTTATATTTTTCGATCGATTTTTTTATTTGAGAGGACAGAAGCGACTTGAACCTGTTTTCTTTGAGAAACTGAACGAACTGATCAGATCGGGAAAAGTTGAAGCTGCTATTAGTTTATGCGAGTCGGCCAATAGTTCCGAATCGCGAATTCTGATGAAAGGATTACAAAATCTGGGTAGACCGATCCGCGACATTCAGGATCAGATGGAAATGGAAGGCAAATTAGAGGTGTATAATTACGAGGGCAACCTATATTATTTGGGTGTTATTGCCAGTATTGCTCCAATGATGGGATTTATTGGTACAATTATCGGGGTAATAAAGATCTTTTACAATATCTCTCTTGCCGACAATATCAGTATTTCATTGATATCTGGCGGTTTGTACGAGAAGCTTATTGCTTCGGGAGTTGGACTTACGATTGGTATTATTTCATATGCTGCTTATCACTTTTTAAATAATAGAATTAATAAATTGGTACAAAACTGGGAATTTCGTTCTGTTCGGTTTATTGATTTGATTAATAAATAATTGGCCATGAATTTCAGAGGTACACGAAAGCAGGAATTTGAGGTCTTTACAGGCTCCTTCAGCGACATCATGTTTTTCCTGATGTTGTTTTTCCTTATTGTTTCGACGATGATCACTCCGGGAGCGATCAAGCTTGCCCTTCCGCAGGCGGATAAATCTCCGTCGATGGATAAACAGACTGAGAAAATTGCAATTTCTATTACAAAAGATTTGAAATATTTCATCAACGATAGGGAACTTCAGTTTGCTCAGATTGAACCTGAATTGCTAAAGATTAAAAAGGGAAACGATAACGCATTTGCTATTGTCAGATGTGACAACACCATTGCGGTTCAATCGATGGTAGATGTTTTACAGTTGGGAAATAAAGTTGGAGTTAAGATGGTTCTGGCCACAACCCGAAAAGATGCTTCAAAATAAAGTTGAAATTGAAAATTAGAAACGAATAAGGTTTCTGAGACATTGTTGCCTAAGCCTCAATGTTCTTTGTCGTTTGTTTCCCAAATAAAAGTTCGAATTGGGTACCTTGATTAATCGTACTGTGTACTTTTATTTCAACAGCATGTAGTTTCATGATTCTTGCCACAATCGAAAGTCCGATACCAAAACCACCAATGTATTTTACGTTGGTCGAGCGGTTAAAAGCATTGAAAATATTGCCAATCTGATCTTCCGGGATACCAACACCATGATCGGAAATTAGTACTGAAATCGCTTCTTCGATCATCGAAATTTTAACTTCAACATCTCCGGAAGAAAATTTACATGCATTTTCGAATAGATTTTTTAACGCGATGTCGAGTAAACCCTGATTGCCAAAGATAATGAGATCGTTTTCATTGTCAGAATATTCAATTTTAGGCATAATCTTTCGGCCAGGGTATTTCGACTTGGTTGATTGAATAGCATTAAAAATTAACTCGTCAATACGCAAATTTGTCATCTGGATATTTTCGTGCCCACTCAAATGTGCCAGTTCAAGTAAACTGTTGATGAGGGTATTCATTTTCCGCAAATCCTCAACCAGCCCGGAAATATGGCTTGTATATTCTTCTGTATTTCTGGTTCGGCTAAGAATGTAATCCGATTCAGCAATCATAATTGCTAATGGCGTTCTTAATTCATGAGAGGCATTTGATACAAATTCATCCTGACTTTTAAATGCTTTTTCCAGATCGGACAGCATTCGGTTGAATGTAATTGCCAACTGTTCAATTTCATCCTGACGCTTGCCCTCGTCTAATCGATCACTAAGTCTGGACGAATTGATCTCTTTTACTTTCGTGATAATATTCGAAATAGGTTTGATCGCCGACTTAGAAAAGAAGTAAGCTGCTGTTACTGATAATATTACGCTAATGAGGATGCTCCAAAGCAGAATCGTCTTTAATTCATGAACGTTCTCGGCACGATACCTGTCGTGTGCCAGCACAAAAACATGGTAAGATTGATTGTTTGCCTCATGTTTGTAACTGACACCATCTTTGTCGCCAATCGAAAAATAAGCAATTTTTGAATTGTAGGTATGGCTGATTATTTTGTCTGCCGATAGTAACTCTGTTTTATTGCTGTAAAGCAGTTTGTTCGACTCATTGGTAATCGCAATTTCTTCTTTTTCAAGTGACCGGGTGGTCTGATGTATTTTTTTTAACAGTGTTGAGTCGATTTCCTGAATGTTGATGGAGAGGATGGCTGTATTTTGCGCTTTCTCCAGAAGATTATCTCTAAACTTTGAACGTTGACTGGTAAACGAGAAGTAATAAACCAGTACCGAAAAGAAAATAAGAATTCCAAATACGATACTTGTAAATTGAAGAGATAATCGCGTTATAATGTTCATTCGAAAATGTCGTATTAATGTATTTGAACACCTGTCAGTACTTCTGGAATTGGTATGCCGGAAAAGTCGAATTTGAACTGCGTTTTATCGCTTTTCGAGCAGACCCTTAACGAAAAATCAAAGGACTGCTTGTTGCAATTTACAATTCTTTTTCGCTGCAATAAAAGCCAAACCCAAATTTAGTATGGATTATTTTGGGTTCAAAGTTTTTATCGATTTTCTTTCGTAAGTAATTCACGTACACATCAATAATATTCGTTCCGGTTTCGAAATCAAGATCCCAGACTTTCTCGATAATAAATTCGCGCGATAGAAGTTTGTTCTTGTTCAGAAGGAAGGTTTCCATCAAAGCAAACTCTTTCGAGGTTAAATCAATTTTCTGGCCGGCACGTGTAGCTGTTTTTCGATCCAGATCCATTTCAAAGTCGGCAATGCTTAATTTCCTTGACTCTGGAATCGTAACATTTTTTCGCTTCAGGAAAACATTGATTCTGGCAAGTAACTCTCTGAAATCGAATGGTTTCAGTACATAATCGTCGGCGCCGGCTTCAAACCCAATCAGTTTATTCTCAGAAGTGCCAAGAGCAGTTAGCATTATGATTGGAACCTTGCTGTTATTTTTTCTGATTTCCTTGCACAGTTCGTAGCCATTCATGAGTGGCAAATTGATGTCGAGAATAACGAGATCGTATTCGGAGTTTTCCATCATTCTTTTCCCAACATACCCATCATTGGCCACATCTGCTTTAAAACCTGATTCTTGCAATTGTTTCTGAATGATCTCTGCCAGTCGTAATTCGTCTTCTACAATCAATATATGAGTTTCAACCATTTTCACTGTATAATTTGACGCAAAACTAAGACACTATTAGCAATAAATAACAATTCTAATGAATTTCTAATAACTTTCTAACTGCCCTCTAACTGACTTAACGCGAATACAATGCTAGATTTGTTTCATCAAAATAATATCCAGATAAAGATTGACGAATAGAAGTCTGGTAATGGTTTTTGAGATTAATTGTTGTTTTGATGTTTGTTTTCTCTATATAACTCAATTTGATCGATTTGTAGGATTTTCTCTAAAATGATTCTGTAAGGAAAGTTGCAGATGTCACTAAAAACTTCAAAAATACCGTGAGCTTAGCTTACGGTATTTTTGTTTTATAGAGTGGCTAATTTGTAAGCTTTTGGATTTACTTTAGTTTGGCGTTTGCAAAATACCAAACACCATGAAGAATAACGTTAAACCGATGAAGACAACCAGATAGAGACTGAACTTATGATAGCGGACTTTAAAAAGATTAAGTAGAAGAGAAATCAGGTTAAATCCGGAAAAAAAGGCAACTAATTTGAAATAGCTAAGAATTTTCACTTCTTTCGGAATTGTATTTCCAATAACTTCAGGAATAACAATTGAGTTTGTAAGTAAAACCCACAACGAAATCAATCCCAAAACAATAAAGATAACTTGCCCGGCTAGTGCTAGCTTTTCCTTTTTCTCAATCCAGCTAAAAAAGATTAATCCAATACCGAGAAAAAGAGTCCATTGTGAGATACTTGCCACACCAGATAAGGAATTTGAAACCATACTGAGAAATTTTTGTTGTTTGACAAAAGTGATCATTTTTGACCAAACAAAAAATATTTAATCCCTACCGAATACTTTTATTGGTTATTTTTGGCGAAACTCAGAATTGTAATCGATGATAAAGAAAAATCTCGCCATCAATCCGAAAGCGAAGGGATTGATATTTGATCTTGACGGCACTCTCGCTGACACAATGCCCATTCATTATATTGCATGGAAAAATGCCGCATCTAAATACGGGATCAATTACACGCCCGAATTGTTTATTCAGATGGCAGGTATTCCGGTTTATCCTTCTGTTGAAAAAATTAATGAGATTTTTGGAACAAACATCGATCCAAAGGAGATGGGCGATTCCAAAGAAGCAGAATTTGAGAAAAATATGCACCTTACTCCTGAAATTAAAGTTGTGACAGATTTGGTGCGGGAATACCACGGGAAGATACCTATGGCTGTTGGTACTGGCGGATCAAGGCGATTGTCGTTAAAAACGCTGGAGATTATCGGGCTTAAAGGTTATTTTGATATTTTGGTAACCAGCGAAGATGTTGCCAACTTCAAGCCTCATCCCGAAACTTTTTTAAAATGTGCCGAACTGATGGGAGTTGATCCCTCAGACTGCGAAGTTTTTGAAGATGGAATTCTGGGCATGCAAGCAGCCCAAACTGCCGGAATGATGGTTGTTGATGTAACTGAATATTATAAAGTAACAATTGGACAATGAAGGTAAAAATTGGAATTTTAGTTATTTCGGGAGTTGTTTTATTCTCCTGTACTTCCGTTAAAAAGTCTCTTCGTCAGGAATATACGGTAGTCTCGTATAATGTTGAAAATTTATTTGATACGGTTGACGACCCAAAAATTCCGGATGAGGAATTTCTTCCTACAAGTGAAAAGAAGTGGGATAATGAGCGATATGAGAAGAAGTTGACCGATATTGCTGAAGTAATTTCGGAAGTAAATCAGAAGGAATTACCCGAAGTGGTTGGTTTGGTTGAAATAGAGAATCAAACGGTGCTGGAAGATCTGATTAAAACTGGCAAGTTGAATGGTCAGAATTATGCCATTATTCACGAAGAAAGTCCTGATTACCGCGGAATTGATGTGGCATTAATTTACCGTAAAGATGCGTTTAAAGAAATCACACACGAAGTGTTGCCTGTGACTTTTCCTGACGATCCGGAGTTTAAAACACGTGACATTTTACACGTGACCGGTAAAATGAGAAATAAAACCGTTCATGTTTTTGTGAATCACTGGCCTTCGCGCATTGGTGGTGAGGATAAAACTGAACCTAAACGGGTTTTGGCGGCTTCAGTTCTGAAAAAGAGAGTTGACCAGATTTTTGTACAAGATCCGAAAGCACGCATTATCATTATGGGTGACATGAATGATGAACCTGCCAACAAAAGTTTACAGGAAACGCTTGGCGCCACAGCACCTGGTTCAGGAGCACCGCTTGTAAACCTGATGATGCCTGATGATGTTGCCGGAAAAGGAACCTATTTTTATAGCGGCAACTGGAATATGCTGGATAATCTGGTCGTTTCGGAAACCGTTCTGAAGGGAAAAGGGATGACGGTTGAAGGCGGAAAAGGAAACATTTTTAGTAATGACTGGATGATTTACACCAATAAAAATGGTGATAAAACTCCAAACCGCTCGTATGTGGGTAACAAATATGTTGGTGGTGTTAGCGACCATTTCCCTGTTTATTTTAAAATGATCGTCAAATAGAGTTTGCAGATTCAAATGAAAGGGCCCTTTGCATGATATTGCAGAGGGCTCTTTTTGATTAAACAAAACTACTCAGGGTTAATTATCCGAATAAACTAACTTTTGTTGGCTAACGCTTTTACGTTTGCCCAAATACCATCGTCAACAGGAATACCCAATTCCATATTTTCTTGCCGTGTTTTTAGCGATTGTTCACCCGGATAAAATATTTCACCGTTTTCATCAGCAGGAACCGACGATTTGAGTTGTTCGATGGTTTCTTGCAATGCCTGATCGATGAATTCCTGTGTGTTAATTTTCCTAGGGTCTATTGCAATAAAAATCTGGCAACAGCTTCCGCAACTTCCTTTGCCTGCTTTATCAATTCCGGCAGTGGTGAGTCCTCCTGAAAGTAATGCTGAAATCAGGTCGAGCATAACGGCAAATCCTGAACCTTTCCAGAATCCCATTGGTAAAATCCGTCGGGTTTCCTCAATTTCGCCGGGATTGTCGGTGAGCTTTCCTTCCTGATCAAATCCGCCGGGGTAAGGGAGTTTTTGATCTTTTAGGCGGGTTGTTTGCAGCTTTCCATACGAATATTGCGACATGGCCATATCGAGCACAACATGCCCTTCTTTTCGCGGTACAGCCATGATAAATGGGTTGTTTCCAATTCCGCACGATTTTGCACCCCAGGCCGGCATGCACGATTCAGTATTGGTCCAGCAAATGCCAATAAATCCTTTTTCGGCAGCCTGCCATCCATAAGCACCACCGCGCATCCAGTGAGTAGTATTGTTAAGACTTACCATGCCCAATCCGTTCTGTGCTGCAATTTCGGTTGCCCGATTCATTGCAAACAGGGCATTTAAAATTCCGGGACCAAGGTTGCCATTGTAGATTTCCATCGAACCGAGATTCAACTCCAGCGTTGGTACAGCATTCCCATCGACCCAGCCTTTCCCCAAATAATCGACAAACCGTTCAACGCGGTTCAGTCCATGAGAATAAACACCATCTCTGCTCGATTCGGTATGAATCTGGGCACAAGCATCAGCTTTGTCTTCGGGCATTCCGGCGTTCATAAAAGCTGACTTTATGGTGGCTTTCATTTCGTCAAATGGGATTCGTGTCATGGTTTCTGAGTTTAAATTTACTGATGGCGCCTCGGTTGAACGAAAGCGACATCAGGTAAAAGTAATAAGATATTGGCATTTAGCCAGCCATTGATGCACGAATCGAGGTTTTTTTATGTGCCTTTTTTATAATTGTTCCCAACCGTTTAATGCCTTCTTCAATCATTTCTTCTGACGAATTGGAATAGTTTAGGCGCATGTTTCGTTGTCCTTCATCGGCAGTAAAGAATGATTTTCCGGGGACAAAAACTACTTTTTCCTGAATCGCTTTTTGGATGAGCGCTTCGGAGTTCATCGATTCAGGTAGTGTTGCCCAAATGAACATTCCTCCTTCAGGATTGGTGTAGCTAATTTCCTCCGGGAAATGCTTCCTGATCGACTCAATCATACAATCTTTCTGAGCTTTGTAAGCTAATCTGACTTTACAAAGGTGATCTTCCAGATTATTGTCGGTCAGGAAACGATAAATGATTCGTTGAACTACATTGTTGGTGTGCAAATCGGTGGCTTGTTTGATGCGTAGCAAATACGGCATCAGTTCTTTGGGAACGCAAATCCAACCGGTTCGAAGTCCGGGCGAAATCATTTTCGAGAATGATCCGCACCAAATGGTGTGATCAGGATTTAAGGCAAAAACGGGAGCCTGAAATTTACCTTCGAAACGGATTTCTCCATACGGATCGTCTTCCACAAACAGGATGTTGTGCCAGTCGAGCAGGATGGCCAGATTCTCACGGGTTTCTGCCGAATACGTAATTCCTGTCGGGTTCTGGAAATTCGGGATGCCGTAAAGTACCTGCGACTCGGTTTTCAGGATCGTATCTTCCAGTTCGTTCAGATCCAGACCATCTGAATTTAAGGTGATTTGGTGAAATTCGGGACGGTAGGCCGAAAATGCCTGTATGGCTCCCAGGTAGGATGGTTTTTCCATCATCAGCGGATCGCCCGGATTGATAAGCAATTTGCCAATAAGGTCGAGCGCTTGCTGCGAACCATTGGTGATCAGGATGTTTTCAGGAGAAATTGATAGACCGTACTTACTGTTGTATCGGTCGCAGATCCATTGCCTAAGCGGCAGATAACCTTGACTTCCGGCATACTGAAGCGTTTCGGCTCCTTCGTTTTCCATAATCTGGATAAAGGCCTGTTTCATTTGTTCAGCCGGGAAACAGGTTGGATTTGGCAGTCCGCCTGCAAACGAAATCATGTCGGGCTGTTCACATACAGCAAGTATTTCGCGGACAAACGAAGTAGGAATGTTTTTGCAATTTTTTGAGATCAGACTTTTGTAATTTACTTCCATAGTATTTGATTTTAAGGTGATAAGCGGAGCAAAAAAAAGCCTTTCCCATGGATATAGGGAAAGGCTTTATATCGTTTCTGGCAATAGTTTCCCTATGTGAACTCGTTCACGAAAATGACCACTACCGCTAGAATAAAAAGCTTGTTCATACTCAATTGATTCAAATAAAAAAGCCACTCCCTTTTTGAGGGAATGGCTTAAATAATCGGATTATATATTGTCGTTTATGCCATACCCTCCTTGCCCGAAACCACGAATGTGGCCACGATTGCGACTAGGATATGGATAAATTGTTTCTTCATAATTGTAAGCAAAGGAAAAAATTATTTCCGAATTAAAAACGGTTGCTGTTTTGCTGTTTTTTATCGTTGATGATTTGGTAACATTTCGAATTACCGTACTTTTCTTTCCGAAACTCCTTCGTTGGTCATTTTTACAGGTTGTATGGTTCCGTCGGGGTTAAAGTACATGCGGTCAATACAAACCACGCGGTGGTCGCGTCCTTCGTTTGGAATGGGGCGGCGGTGGTAGAAAATATACCAATCGTCGGTTCCGGGAACATTCACAACCGAATGATGTCCGGCACCCATCGCAATCGATGGATCTGATTTCAAAACCGTATTCAATTTTTTGAACGGACCAAAAGGCGAATCGGCAATGGCGTATTCCACTTTATAGGTGTCGTTTGTCCATCCGCCTTCCGACCACATGAGGTAATATTTGCTGTTGCGAATAAACATGAGCGGTCCTTCGACATAACCTTCCGGAGTGATTTCCTGAACTATATTTCCATCAGGAAAAGGAACGAGTGCGGTAAAATCGTTGTTGAGTTTGGCAATGTTACAATGTCCCCATCCACCATAGATGATGTAATATTGTCCGTCTTTATCCTGAAAAACAAATTGATCGATGGGTTGAGCCTTGTTATAAAATTCCTGAATTAGCGGTTTCCCCAGGTAATCGAGGAATGGACCTTCGGGTTTTGAGGAAATACCGATACCGATTCCACCAATTTGATTGTCGGCAGCAACATATCCGTCGCGGAATGGAGCCTGAATATCGTTAGCCGAGAAAAACAGGTAATAGCTCGTATCTTTTTTAACGATACATGGCGCCCACATGGCTCTTTTAGCCCACTTTACAGCGGCTGTATCGATAATGTGCGAGTACTTTTTCCAGTGTACCAGATCTTCAGACGAAATGGCATCGAGAAATGTTTGCTCTTCGTATTTGGCCGAATAAGTTGGATAAACCCAAAAGGTGTGGTCGAAAATTGCACCTTCCGGATCGGCATACCACCCTTCCATAATTGGGTTTCCGGAGGTTTTTGTTTGTTTAGTCTGTGCTGTGCAGTTTCCGAAAATCAGTCCGATTGCCAGCATTAAGATGAATTGTTTTTTAGTCATTTATATTGATTTAGTTAACTCCTTTGGTGTTCATTTTCAGGGTATATACCGAAGTGCGTGCCGTAATGAAAAGGATATTCCGCTTTTTACCGCCAAAACATACATTCGAAGGTTGCTCCGGAACTTCAATTCGCGCAATACTTTCACCTTTTGGATTGAATACCGATACAACATTGTTGGTCAGATATACATTCCCCTGGTTGTCGATGGTCATTCCATCCGAACCTTCAGGAGCAAAAAAGGTCTTGTTGGCAAGCGATCCATCAGTTTGAATGTCGTATTTCCAGATTTTATGATCCTGAATGTCGCTTACATAAAGCGTTTTTCCATCCGGAGTTCCAATCAGTCCATTCGGTTGTTTGTAGTCGTCAATCACGCGAATTACTTTTCCTGCCGGATTTAAATAGTAAACTCCCCGTTTGTCCTGAAGTTCTTTTCTTCCCGGTTCCCAATAGTCGCGGGCGTAATATGGATCGGAAAAATAGATTCCGCCGTTGGGTGCAATCCACAGGTCGTTTGGCGCATTTAGTGGTTCACCGTTGTAATTTTCGGCAATGATTTTCATCTTTCCTTTTTTGTCGAAAATCACTAAGCGGTTATGCAGATCGGCACAGGCAACCAGTTCTCCTTTTTTATTGAAATAGGTTCCGTTCGACCGTTCGCACGATTGCAAAAAAGTAGTGATTTTATTGCCCTTTTCATCCCAGATAAAAATTTTGTCGTTTGGCTGATCGGTAAAAAATATCCGACCATCAGGAGCAACCGAAGGCCCTTCGGTAAAGGCATAACCGCCACCAGCCTTGGTCACTTTTGAATTTTGATCGAATAATTGATTGTTTTGCGATTGTCCGTAAAGAACTGAGAGAAAAAAAACTCCAAGAAGTAGAAGTTTATTCATGGTTATTTTTTTAGTTTGGTTTTTGAATTTTGTGGAAGGAAACTAATAAAATGTATTTTTATGCCTTCCGAAACGCTAAAGATAAAATTCAGATTTTAAAAACATTGTAAATGAGGGTAAAATTTCCAGGATTACTGCTTTTTCTGACGGTATTTGCTTTTCAAGAATGCTTCGCAGGGCCTGGTTCTGATGGTTCCTATCTCTGGAATTCGACAAGTATCACCTATTCATTTAATGATAAAACTGAACTTTCTTTTGGCAATAAAGAACACTATAGTAATCAGATTGACAGGCTCGAATATTATCATTTTGAACTGATTGGCTATCGCAAGTTGACCAATAAATTTTCACTTGGACTTGGGTTGCGGCAGACCGAAAGTTACAAGCCGAGCGGCTGGAACCCGGGGCAAACCTATTTGTTCTATGGGATTTTGTTCTTCAATCCTTTTGATATGAAGATTAAATTTTCGAACCGACTTACCGCAAAAGTTAGTAAGACAGCCGACACCCAATATGGCTTGGACAATATTTCGAACATCGATTTCTTTACGAAATCGAAATGCAAATTTCCCAAGCCTTATCTGATGGATGAACTATTTTCGAATTTAAATTCAGGAAAGGTTCAAACGATTCGAATTTACGGTGGTTTTCATATGTTCAAAAAAGAACATTGGGGAATTGACCTTTACTACTGCAATTGGCAAACCCGATCGACCGCCGATTGGAAAGCTTACAATGTGCTTGGGATAAGTACCAAAGTGCGAATTTGAAACTCCATATTTACTTCGTAATTGCGCTCTTCTGCATCCATTCAAACAATGGTCGCATCCATTCGTCGCAGGGTAATTTCAGCACAAAACCGTGATTTCCTGAAGGATAAAGGTGCATTTCGGTGGGAATTTTATTTTTAATTAATTGCTGGTAAAAACGAATGCTGTTTTCAACCGGAACAACAGTATCGTCACCAGTGTGCGTGATCCAGGTTGGTGGCGTATTCGCTGTGACCTGCAGATCGTTCGAAAAGAGCGTAACCTGTTTTTCTGAAGGTGATTCCCCCAGTAAATTATTCTTTGATCCGCCGTGTGTTAAACCATCTTGCATGCTTATGACCGGATAAACGAGAATCATAAAATCGGGTCTAAGGTTGATGTTTTCAGGATTGGGAATGTATGCTTTGTTGAAATGTGTACCAGCAGTTGACGCCAGATGTCCTCCTGCTGAGAATCCCATAATCCCGATTTTAGCTGGGTCCACTTTCCAATCAGAAGCGTGCTCTCGAACGCTTTTTATAGCTTGTTGCGCATCCTGCAATGGTCCAATGGATTTGTCTGTCATGATGGAATCGCTGGGCAAACGGTACTTTAAGATAAAAGCTGCGACCCCGTTTTTCTGAAATGTTTCAGCAATATTAGTCCCTTCAAGTCGGTAACTTTCCATACCGTAGCCACCTCCCGGGCAAATAACAACGGCAGCTCCAGTGGCAATTTTTTCATCCGGAAGATAAACGGCTAATGTCGGTTGTGAAATGCTTCGAAACCCCAACAACTGACCGTCCTTTTCCATTTTTATTTCTTTCATCGGGTAATCCGTACTATTGGGTATGACACTTGGATAAAGCGGAATAATTTGTTGTGCTGAGAGCTGCAACGACACAAACAGGATTGAAATAGTGGCAAATCGTTTCATATTTTTAGTTTTTCAGTTTTTTAGTTAGGTCAGGAACAATTGTTTTCATCGCTTTTTTCGCATTGATGTATTTTCCCAGGTCGCGAAAAGCGATTACATTAAAATGATTGTCAGATAGATATTGTAGATATTCTTTAAATAATTCGGGGGTTGTATTTACCCATGGATGTTCTGCATCAGGAACTCCGTGAATGGTCAACACCACAATTTTTCCATCGCGAGCATTACTGAAAGCTTCCATGATTTGTGATTTGTTTTCAGAATTCATGGCCCAGCTTGGAATCAGAAGTGGATGATCGATTAATGGATCGTATGCCCGGCTTCCACCTGCTCGGGCAAATTGATAACCTTTTCCCTGAAGAACTTTTAATCCAGGCAAGCTAAGGCTGTAGCCCGGGTAGGCAAAAGTTGTTGGGCGTGCGATTTTCATCGAATCACATTTCCGTTCAATGTAATTAAGTTGCTCTTCAATTTTCTCTTTGGATAATTTCGCAATAGCCGGATGATTTCGGGTGTGGTTAGCAATCTCAAAACCCATTCGATTAAGTTCACCGATCTGTCGCCAGTTCATGTATTTGGCAGTGTCGTTGAAGTTGGGTGGAAATTCACAAATGAAAAAAGTGGCTCCAAATCCATATTCTTTCAGGAGTGGAGCAACTACAGAATATTGGCTGGCAGTGGCATCGTCGAAAGTTAATACAACTAGTTTGTCCGGAATTGGTTTCTTTACAATTCTTGAAAAGCCTGTAATCGCTGTAAAAAGGATCAATAGAAGCGTAACTGTTTTCTTCATGAGTTGCTTGTTAGTCAACACAAAAATAACAGGCGAAATGTTAAATCCGCAATAACAGACAATATTTAAAATCCGTTTGAATGAATTTTTCCGAAATTCAGTTCGCTAAATGGTTTGCCTTCGTGAACACGTTGCGCATGGCCAATAGAAACAATGCTTAAAACCCGGAATCCTTCAGGAATGTGAAGGGTTTCGCATACATAAGCTTCGCTGGTTTTTTCTTCAGAATACTCTCGACCACGAATCTGAATCCAGCAACTGCCTAGCCCGAGCGAATGCGCAGTTAAATGTGCGATGAAAGCTGCAATCGACGAATCTTCAATCCATGCAACCGTTTTACTTTCATCAACTAAAACAGCAATTGCCAGTTTTGCTGTTTGCAAAGACGCAGCTCCGTGTGGTTTGCAAAGCGCTAATTTCTGAAGCAATTCAGGTTCGTCGATAAAAATATATTCGCAGGCATTCGAGTTTTTTGAAGTTGGAGCGCGAAGGATGGCTTCTTTAAGTATGTCAAATTTCACTGGTTCGATATGCTGTTCGGTAAATTTCCGGATACTCCGCCTGGTGCGTAAAAGATCGATCATTTTGCGTTTGTTTAATTGTTTGGTACAAAGCAAAAAAAATGCTTGCTTGCGAGCAACTTTTTTAGCGTTTCGTCCATCTGAATTAAAAAGAATTAACATGCTCCGGAAATTTCTATTCATATGTGCCGTTTTAACGGTTGTCATTTCTTGTACTTACGATTCGTTGGTCAAGGAAAGCGACAATTCGGATTTGATTATAAAAACAGGGACTGTTTGCGGTTGGTGTTCGGTCAACGATACATTAACCATCACCCGAAATGCAATCAGGTATGTGAACTATACGAATTGTAATGTAAATAAACCTTCAGTGGAAAAGGCCGGGCAGATAAATGCCACGGAACTTGACGCATTGCTTGCCAAACTTGATTTTGCCGAACTGAAAAAGCTTGATCTGAACAGTTCAAATGTTAGTTTTGATGGTTGTGATGATTGGATATATTTCAAAAACGGAACTGAAAATCATTACATTCGTTTCACTAGAAATGATCCCAAACTTCAGTCCATTCAGGCTTTTGTCGATCAGTTGAATGCCATTAAAACCCAATATACTGTTGCTAAATAAAGTATTGCATTCCAGTCAAATTTAACTCTTCAACTACTCCCTCCAGATTAAATTCGTATAATTGTTGTGTGAAACATTTGCGAGTCAAATTTTTTTACCTCAAAATTACGAATGAAAAGTGGTCAGAGATAGAAGCCAGTGGTTAGGTGTATGGAAGCGGTTTCGGTTGGGCGATCGGTATGCATTTAGCGAAATCTATGAAGAGTTTGCCGATGTGTTATTTGCTTATGGAAGTAAAATTACAGGCGACCGTGAATTACTTAAAGACTGCATACAAGATTTATTTTATAATCTTTATCGGTATAATATTCAATTGCAAAATCCTGAAAATCTTGAATTCTATTTATTCCGATCACTCAAAAATGACATTATTCGCAAAATTCGGAAGAATTATCACGAAGCAAGTTTGACTGACGAAGGAATGTTTCAGTTCGATTTAAAATTTCAGGCAGAGCAGGATATTCATGATGTTGAATCGAATGAATTACGGGTGAATGCTCTTCGAAAAATACTTCAAACTAT
This sequence comes from Prolixibacteraceae bacterium, assembly GCA_028683385.1. GTDB lineage: Bacteria > Bacteroidota > Bacteroidia > Bacteroidales > Prolixibacteraceae > Aquipluma. The sequence continues at coordinate 14,895 of JAQUIJ010000008.1, forward strand.
TGATCCCCAGAAACGGGAACTACTGTTTCTTAAATTCAGTACCGGATTAAATTATTCTGAAATTGGTGAACTTGTTGGAATGACCTCAGACGCTGTTAAAAAGCAGGTTTATCGTACCCTTGACAATCTTCGTGATAAATTTGGCGATCAATTACTTTCCTTGTTGATGATCTCCATCAGACGCTAAAAATATTTTTTCAAAAATTTGTCCCTTTTTTCAATGTCGCTACTCTTTGAGATATAAACATTGAAATAATGACTTTTTCTGATCAAAAATTCATAGAGGATCCAAAGTTCCTGCAATGGATATTCCATAACAACCGATTGGTCGATCAATATTGGGAACAATATCTTTTGGAGCATCCAGAAGAAGAAGCACAGATTATTGAGCTTAAAACCCGCCTTTCGGAATTGAAGTATTCAGATGAAACTATGTTACAGTTTGAAAAAGAGCAAATTGAGCAGCAAGTTATATCGCGAATCAATCTGGATCTTGAAAAGAATAAGCGGCAATCAATATTCGTTTCTTTCATGAAATATGCTGCTGTTGCTATAGCCTTTGCTGTTATTGGAGGTCTTGCTGTTTATTTAAATTCGGACAATAAGTCGATTTACCAGCAGCTTGCCGGACAAATGGTGCAGATTCCTTTGACGGGGCAGGGACCATTGCTGATTACTTCAACCGGAGAAAATGTTGATCTTAAAAAATCAAATTCAAGTGTAGATTATACACGTAACGGAACCATCGTTTTAAACAGTGATTCAGTTATTAAGGCAGCCGATGACATCCCTAACGTGATGAATCAGTTGGTTATTCCATATGGAAACCAATCTAAACTGATTTTATCCGACAATACTGTTGTTTGGCTGAATGCAGGTAGCCGTTTGGTTTATCCTACTTTTTTTAGCGGTAAAACACGAGAAGTTCTTCTGTTTGGAGAAGCCTTTTTCGAAGTTTCAAAAAATGCAGAGAAGCCCTTCATTGTTAAAACTTCTGACATTGAAATTAAAGTACTTGGAACTCAATTTAATGTGTCGGCCTATACCGAAGACAAGGTGATTCAAACGGTACTGAAAGAAGGAAGTGTTGCGATTCGCCAAAACAACTCTACTTTTTTTGATAAAGAGGTTGTTCTAAAGCCAAACCAGATGGCATCATTCTCGAAAGGCTCGAACGAGACTAAGCTTTATGATGTGGATGCCAGTTATTACACTTTGTGGACCAAAGGATTACTGAGTTTTGATGATGTTGATTTCAACCGCATACTGAAAAAGGTTGAACGCTTCTATAATATTTCTGTAAATTTTTCGGAGCCAATTCTTGGAACAATTCGTATAAGTGGCAAGCTTGATTTGAAAAAGAGCAAGGACGAAGTGCTTGAATATCTGGAGAAAGTATCGTTGACGAATATCAAAAAAGTAAACGAAAACCAATATATGGTGAAAAAATAAAAACCGGAAAATGGTGGAACATTTCCCGGTTAAACAAATACGAGTTACTAGTTCAGTATTTATTATTTAAAACAGTTCAAATCTATGAAAAAAAAGTGGTTAACCGGTCATCCCTATGGGGATAGCCTAAAAAAACTCATGCGAATTATGCGACTAACAATCCTGTTGCTGTTTGGATGCATGTTGACTGTTTCTGCAAACAGTTATGCACAGAAAACCCGTCTCGACATTAATCTGTCGAATACTTCAATCCGCGACCTTTTTGGGTATATCGAAGAGAATTCTGAATTTGTTTTTCTCTATAGGAATGAAGATTTCAATGTAAATAAAAAAGTCGTTGTAAACCTTAAAGATGCTACCATCAACCAGATTCTGGATGAGGCACTTCGGGGCGAAAATGTTTCATATGATGTTTATGAGCGGCAGATCGTGATCCGTAAAGCTGGCGATGTCATCATCAATTCGCAACAGAAAAGAGATCTTTCGGGAACGGTTAAAGATGTCACCGGAGCTCCAATTCCTGGGGCTACTTTACTTTTGAAAGGTACGACAATAGGTGCACTTGCCGATATGGATGGAAAGTTCAAGATTTCGATCCCTGGTGATGCTAAAACGTTAGTTATTTCTTTTGTGGGAATGAAAACTCAGGAAATAGCAATCGCTGGTTTATCACAGGTGAATGCAGTGTTGGAAGAAGAAACTGTTGGTATTGAGGAGGTTGTTGCTGTTGGTTATGGTAAAAACTCACGAAAAAATCTTTCCAGTGCCGTAACTTCAGTTAAATCGGATGAGCTGAATAAGGGTGCTATTAGCGATGTCGGTCAGCTTTTACAAGGAAAAGTTTCGGGATTGAATATTTCTTCAAGCGGTGACCCAACTCGTGGAACAACAATTATTATGCGTGGTGCTTCAACCATTAACAGCTCACAGAGCCCGTTCTACGTTATCGATGGTGTTCCGGGAGCCGATATTTCTTTGGTTACGCCTGACGATATTCTTTCAGTAGATGTTTTGAAAGATGCCGCGGCAACCTCAATTTATGGTAACCGTGCAACAAACGGTGTTATCATGATTACTACCAAAAAAGGGAATAAAGACAACGAGCAAATTGCCTATAACGGATATTTTGGTGTTGAAACTGTGTCGAACAATTTGGACATGATGAATTCGGACCAGTTACGTTCGTTCCTTACTAAAAACAATATGTCATTTTCTCCTGAAGATGATAAGAGCGCTAATACAAACTGGCAAAAGACCATTCAACGTTCTGCTGCAATTTCTCAGAGCCACAACGTTTCATACAGTGGAGGTACCAATCGCAGTACTTATATTGCCAGCATAACTTACATCGACAAACAGGGTGTTTTGATCAGTAGCGGACAGAATCGCCTTGTTGCCCGTATGGCTATCGAACAAAAGGCGTTTAATGATAAAGTTAAGTTTGGCCTGAATGTTACTAATTCAAATGTTAGAAACACCAAGGTTCCTCAGCGAAATACAGCACTTCTTCAGGCTGCAAAATATCTGCCGGTCAGCAAACCTAAAAATGATGATGGAACTTACTTCGAAAACTTCAACCACTCCGGTTATTTTAACCCGCTGGCAATTATTGAACAGGCTGACGATGATTCAAAGGTAAGTACCTTATTAGGCAACTTCACTACCGAAGTTACGCTTCCGTTAGGATTAAAATATAACTTAAACATTGCCTACCAGAAAAACACATCGCTGAATGGTGAATATTACAATAGTTATTATGCCAAGAATTACAATAGTGCACAGTTCTATAACAATCCTGATCCACCGGCAAACCACTATATTATTAATTTTGGATCAAATGGATTGGCAAGTCGAAGCACTTATCAAAGCAAAAATGTGATTCTTGAAAATTTTGTTACCTGGAATAAGGTGATTGGAAAACACAGTATAAATGCAGTTCTTGGTTATTCTTGGCAAGAGGATGAAAAGGGAGATGGATTTTCAGCAAATAACACCAACTTCCCTGTTGATGATGTTAGTTATAGAAACCTTGCACTTGGAAATTACAGTTCAGTAAATGGGTTTATTGTAAATTTTGGGGATGCTTATGCCTACCAAAAAACACGGTTGATTTCAGACTTTGCACGTTTAAATTACGATTTCAGTAATAAATACATGGTACAAGCGTCGATCCGCAGAGATGGTAGTTCTGTATTTGGTGCAAACAAAGAATGGGGATATTTTCCTTCAGTGAGTTTGGCCTGGAGAATTGATCAGGAAGGATTTATGAAATCACAAAGTGTATTCAAGGATTTAAAATTACGCGGAAGTTACGGGATAACAGGTAACTCTACCGGGTTTGATGCTTATACTGCTCAGTTTATTGTTGGTCCACTCGGAACATATTATTATCAGGGAAAACAAATTTATGCCTACGGTCCAAACAAAGCTGCAAACCCTGATTTGGAATGGGAAAAAACAGCTACAGGAAACCTTGGATTAGATTTCACTGTTTTGAATGGTAAACTAAGTGGTTATGTAGAAGTGTACAATAAGAAAACTACTGGCATGATCTACTCTTATTCTGTAAACCCGGTAATGGTTCCAGCTGGCTCGATTACTGCAAACGGTGGCGAAATGTCGAATAAGGGTATCGAAGTAAGCCTCACGGCAACTCCGGTAAAGACAAACGATTTCAGTTGGACTACAAACGTCAATCTGTCGCACAACAAAAACGTTATTGAGAAGCTTACAAATAACCTGTTTATAGGTGGAGACTCAGTTCGTATAACCCAGCCTGATGGCGGAGGTCAAACAGGAAGTACGCTCCAGATTTTAAAAGAAGGCCGACCTATTGGCCAGTTCTTTACACTTGAATACGCAGGGAAAAACAGCGCTGGAATATCGCAATATGTTGCCAAAGATGGCAGCCTGACAACTAATCCGGAAATCGGAACTGATTACCATTATTTGGGTTCGCCTCAGCCAAAAGTGTTAATCGGTTGGACCAATGATTTTAAGTATAAAAATTTCGACCTGAATATCTTCATCCGTGGAGTGTTTGGCAATAAAATTTTCAATGCAACCCGTGCCGATTTGTTCCGCCCAAGTACAGCCAATACGTCTAATATTCTAGTTGATGTGGCCAATGAATCACCAACAGATATTAATGTTTATAAATACTCTTCCCGTTTCATCGAAAATGGTAGTTATGTTCGTTTGGATAATGCAACCTTGGGTTATAATTTTAAAAATCTGGGTAAATCTGTTAAAAACTTACGTCTTTATGTTTCTGGAAGCAACCTGTTCATTATTACCAAATACAAAGGTATCGATCCTGAAGTAGAGCAAGGTGGTATTGCACCAGGTGTTGATTCAAACAACTTTTATCCTAAAACACGTACGGTGTTGTTTGGCGTAAAAGCATCTTTCTAAAAAATATAAATTTTGAATACAATGAAAGGAGCCAAGAGAGATAGCCTCACACGCAGGAGAGGGATCGTAATGGCGAGTTCCATTTGATAATTAAAAAACAAATTATTTACAGATGAAAAAACTAATAAAATACCTCATATTTCCGGCGCTTGTTGGTTTCATAATATCCTGCAATGATATTGATGTGCCAATTACAACGCAAATGACACCGGATGTTTTCCCACAAAACGATGAACAATATGCTCAGACTGCCGGAGCTGTTTACTCGGTTTTCAGGGGAGAGTATGCACAAACACTTTTTTTTATGAGTACCATAAGTACTGACGAAGGTATTCTTCCAGCCAGAGGCGGAAACTGGTACGACAATGCCGGGTACATGAAGATGCATTATCATACATGGGATAAAGATCATGGCGGTACAAACTCGCTTTGGGACTGGCTTGAAAAAACAATTGGAGTTACGAATCAGGCCTATTATCTTTTGAATACTGTTATGCCTGAAGGTGATAATAAAAAGACCACTTTGTCTGAGCTAAGAATGATGAGAGCAATTTCGTACTTTACGATGATGGATTTTTATGGTAATGTGCCATTGGATACATTATATGGAGATTTTACATCGAAACCCAATACCCCAAGAGCCGAAGTTTTTAAATACATCGAAACTGAAGTTAAAAAATCGATCAACAACCTGAGAGAAGAAACAGGTTCTGCAACTTATGGCCGCCCAACCAAATGGACCGCATATGCACTATTAGCCAAAATGTACCTGAATGCAGAATATTATACAGGTACTGCTCGTTGGAACGACTGTATTGCTGCCTGCGATGCAGTAATAAACTCAGGTAAATTTGCTGTGGAACCTCGTTCATCCTACCTGAAAATGTTTTATCCGGATAACGGCCCGCAAATGAAAGAATTTATTTTTGCCGTTCCCTTTGATCCGTCAGGAAACTCTTATCCTGGTACAAACGGTATGATGTATCGTTCACGATATGATGTTCCACGTTCTGAGAGGGCAAAGTTCGGTCTTGCTTTTACTCCAAGTGCCCCGATGAGTACTCTTCCTGAATTCTATGCCTATTTTAACGATGCAGGCGATATCCGAAACGACCAATGGCTTACAGGCCTTCAGTTTATGAGTGATGGTGTGACGCCGGTTACAGTTACAACGACTAAAAAAGGATATGATCAATTCTATACAGGCGATGATGGTGGTGCTTCATACACCTATCAGGTGAACCTGACACCTGATATTATTTATCGTCAGAATCCTGAGTTGTTTGATTGCGGTAACGACGAAATTGCATGGAATATGGGATACCGCAACATCAAATTCTATCCTGACAAAACATCTACAAGCCGTAATCAGAACAATGATGTTCCATACCTTCGTTATTCCGATGTTATCCTGATGAAAGCCGAAGCTATTCTTCGTGGTGGTACAGCAACTGGAGGTCAAACTGCTTTATCGCTGGTTAATTTGATCAGGTCGAACCGGTCTACTTCTGACGCATGGACAAGTGTTACTTTGGAAGATTTGTACAAAGAGCGTAGCCGCGAATTTGTTTATGAATATTGGCACCGCAACGATATGATTCGTTTTGGAAAATTCGAAGGCAAATGGGGTTTTAAAACCAATGCTGATACTTATCGCCGTATTTTACCAATTCCAACGAATGCCACTAAATTAAATCCAAAATTGGTACAGAATCCCGGTTATTAATTTGTGATAATTGCTTGTAGTGTATTATTGGTTTAGAATACGCTACTATTAAATGAAGGAGAGGAAGGGTCAAATCTTCTTCTCCTTTATTGTTGTTTTGAAGTATATTTAATCTCGTGTATTTTCTAAACCGAAATTAATCGAACTATTTAAAATATAAAAGTGTCCTGACTCTGGTAATACTTTTATAGGTTCAACCTATTTTATCAGGGGCTCAATACTATCGTTTTGTCGATCCGCAGATCGGGTCAGAAGGCGATAGAAATGTTTTATCCATCAGGAGAACGCAATAGATTTTAAGGTAAGAGCTAAAAACCTGTCTGAAAAGAACAAATACATCGTGTCGGCAACTTTAAACGGGAAACCATTTAATAAATCATGGATTGAGCATCAGGATATTGTTGATGGTGGTACACTGGTACTGGAAATGGGCGAATCACCTTCAACAACTTGGGGAACGGCCATTTTGCCACCATCGAAATCGGATGATCGAAATATACTGATGCCCGTTCACTAAAGTGACGGCAAAGGATAATGCTCTGCTCGGTTAAACTGATCGTTCAAAGTCCAATCCTTTGCCGTCCCGATAGGGACGGACATGAGAATTAAGAAAGAACTGGGCTTTAGCCCTAAACAAGATAGTTATGAAGAATTTATTAAAAATCATTTTGTTGTGCGGAATTCTGCTCCTTATTGGATTCCCAAATAATGGCCGAGCAGCAGATAACCGCCCGGCATCACAAACGTTAATCCAGCGCATCTTGCCTGATTACGCTTCGCACTTTAGTGTTGAAGTGGTTTCATCGGGTGATACCGATTGGTTTGAGCTTGAATCGAAAGGCAACAAAATAGTATTGAGGGGAAACAATGGAGTGTCCGTTGCCTCGGCGCTGTATTATTACCTCACCGAGTATGCGCATTGCCAAATTACCTGGAATGGTACCAACCTGAAACTTCCGGCGAAACTGCCGTTGGTACCAACACCTATTCATAAGAAAACGCCTTACGAATACCGCTATTACCTGAACTATTGCACCTTCAACTACAGCATGAGCTGGTGGAACTGGGACCGTTGGGAAAAGGAAATTGACTGGATGGCTCTGCACGGAATCAACATGCCGCTGGCCATTACCGGCGAAGAATACATCTGGGACGAAGTTTACCGGTCGTATGGTTTTACGGATGCCGATCTGGACTCGTTTTTCAGTGGACCAGCCTATTTTTCATGGTTCTGGATGGGAAACCTCGATGGATGGGGTGGTCCGCTGCCCAAAAGCTGGAAGGAAAGCCACCGCAATTTGCAACTGAAAATCCTGAATCGCGAGCGTGAACTCGGGATGAAACCGGTTTTGCCTGCATTTACAGGGCATGTCCCGGCCTCTTTCAAAAAGTTTTTTCCGGCAGCCAAACTGAAGCAAACCAACTGGGGAAACGATTTTGGCGATACTTATATTTTGGATGCCAATGATCCATTGTTTGCCGAAATTGGAAAGAAATTTTTGGAAATGCAGTCGAAAATATACGGAACCAATCACCTGTATTCGGCTGATACGTTCAACGAAAATACACCACCATCCGATGACCCCAAATACTTGTCAGATTTAAGCCGCAATGTTTTTGAGGGAATGAAGGATGCCGATCCTGATGCCATTTGGGTGATGCAGGGCTGGCTGTTTATTAGTCACCGCGATTTCTGGAAAGCCCCGCAAATAAAAGGTTTACTCGAAGCCGTTCCAAACGACCGGATGATCATCCTCGATTTGGCTGCCGAAATTGAACCGGTCTGGAAACGCACGGAAGCCTTTTACGGCAAGCAATGGATCTGGAATATGCTTCATAATTTTGGAGGCAACATCAGTATGTTTGGCCGCATCGAAACCGTTGCCACGCAACCGGCGGCTGCGTTGAACGATCCGGCTTCAGGAAAATTGAAAGGCATTGGTTTAACGATGGAAGGAATCGAGCAAAATCCGGTTTTGTACGAACTGATGACTGACAATACCTGGCGAAATACACCAATTGAGCTGAACGAATGGCTCAAAAAGTACATGCTGAACCGGTATGGAAAAACAAACGACAGCCTGATAAAAGCATGGGACATCTTGGTGAAAACCGTTTACAATGGCAAAGTCATCCGCGATGGCGCCGAATCGATCATCGTGTCGCGCCCAACTTTCGAAGGTTTCCGCAGATGGGCCCGTACAAAGCTTAATTATGCTCCTGAAGACTTGCTTCCTGCATGGGATCTTTTTGTAAAAACGATACCTGAATGTGGAAAATCCGATGGGTTTCAGTACGATTTGGTCGATGTTACCCGTCAGGTGCTGGCGAACTATGCTTTGCCACTTCAACAGGAAATGGCCAACGCATATCGCGAAAACGATCGTGTGAAGTTCGATAAATTGAGTGGTGAATTTATTGAATTGATTGACGATATGGATCGTTTGCTGGCCACGCGACAGGATTTTCTGTTGGGAACCTGGATTGCCGATGCACGAAGCTGTGGAACAACCGAAAGCGAAAAGTCTCTTTATGAGCGGAATGCACGCGATTTGATCACCCTTTGGGGCAATTCCAATAACCGGCTTTTCGAATACTCCTGCCGTCAGTGGAGCGGACTAATGACCGATTTTTACAAACCGCGCTGGGAACAGTTTTTTAGCGACGTGAAAGCCAACTGGGGCAGTTTTGATCAGTCAGGTTCTGATGAAAAGATTAAAAAATGGGAGTGGAATTGGGTAAATTCGCGTAAAGATTATCCGATAAATCCAAAAGGAAGTTCAACTTCAGTAGCCAAAGAATTGTATCAGAAATACAACGGCAAGATTGTGCCATTGACTCAAAAAATGACTCCAATAAAATACGATTACTGATATGGAAAAAGCGATTCAAAATAAACCTGAGCGATTTCTTTCGCTGGATGTGTTCCGGGGATTGACCATCGCATTAATGATCGTGGTAAACACACCGGGAACAGGTGCCAGTTTGTATCCATATTTGGTTCATGCCAAGTGGTTCGGATTTACGCTGGCCGACCTCGTGTTTCCGTCATTTCTGTTCGCCATGGGGAATGCAATGAGTTTTTCGATGGGTCGGATGAAGAAGGCTCCCGTCGGCGAAGTCTGGACAAAAATCATTAAACGCACGGTCATCATCTTTTTGTTGGGGTATTTGATGTATTGGTTTCCGTTCTTCAAACTTGGGGCCGATGGTAGCTGGATGCTGAAACCCTTTGCCGAAACCCGCGTAATGGGCGTTTTGCAGCGAATTGCTTTGTGTTATTTCTTCGCGTCAGTTATCTTTTATTATTTATCGGAGAAAGCAGCATTGATAATTTCCGGTGTTCTGCTTTTGGGCTACTGGGGAATTCTTTACTTATTTGGTCAACCTGGAGGCGAGTTGGAAATGGCAACCAATGCAGGCAGTAAATTTGATTTATGGCTACTGGGTATTGGTCACATTTACAAAAAAGATGCAATCCCGTTCGATCCTGAAGGAGTTTTAAGCACGCTGCCAGCCATTGTCAATGTAATGATGGGTTATTTGGCCGGAATTTTTATTCAGAAAAACGGAAAGTCGTTCGAAGGAATTGCCAAACTGTTGATGGTTGGTTTTCTGTTGTTTGCAGTCGCTGAATGGTGGAATTTGATTTTCCCGATTTCCAAAAAGCTTTGGACCAGTCCGTTTGTGTTTTTAACCGTTGGGCTTGACCTGTCGATCATGGCTATTCTGATTTATGCCATTGAATTGCAAAAAGTAAAGTTTGGTGTTAAATTCTTCGATGTCTTTGGCAAGAACCCGCTCTTTATTTACCTGTTTTCCGAACTCTTTTACGTAGTGCTTCGAATGATTCCTGTGAGCTCCGGAATGGATGTTTTTCAATGGGTAAGCGAACGAATTTTTCAGGCGATTTTCCCGGGCGCTTTTGGCGTGTTGGCTACAGCCATTGTATTCACATTGCTGTGTTGGTCGCTGGGCTGGTGGCTCGATAAAAAGAAGGTTTACATCAAAATATAAGAATATGGGTGGTGAAAATAGGGCTACTCTGAGATATTTCGTGCCTCTGGCACTTCATTCTCCAGAGAAAGAATCCGATCTATAAATATTTTGCGCCTCTGGCGCACGAGCCAGTTCCGTTAGGAACGAAATATTTATAGATAAAAAAGTTTCCTGAAAATGAAGCTCTAGAGGAGCGAAACCTATCAATGAAAAATAGGATTGTGATGTATGGACTTTATTAGTTGCAAAGAATAATTTAAATCAAAACTTATGAAATACAAACGAATAACAAAAAACTCATTGCTTTTGCTGATGTTCCTACCACTGTTTGGCTTTGGTCAGCAAAAGCAAATCAACATCGTTGACCTGGGCGCCAAAGGCGACGGTGTGACCGACAATACCTTGATCATTCAGAAAGCCATTGACGAGGCTTCAGCCAGCGGCAACGGAAAGGTAATCGTTCCGGCAGGTACTTTCCTGACCGGGGTAATTCACCTTAAATCGAACGTGGAAATCAACCTCGCCGAAAATGCAGTTTGGCTGGGAAGTGCAAAACGGATTGATTACGGCCCAAAAGATGCTTCGCCGTTGATTGTGGCTCAAGGTCAGCATAATTTTTCGATCACCGGAAAAGGAACCATTGACGGCAACGGCAAGGAATTGATCAAAGATATTTACGTGATGCTGAATGCCGGAATACTGGAAGATACGGAGTGGCAAACTTACAATCCGTGGCACCAGAAGCGTCCCGAAGAGCGCAACCGGCCCAAGATTATCCTGTTCCAGAATTGCGACTCCATTCAGGTGACTGGCATAACCATAAAAAATGGGTTGATGTGGGTTCAGGATTACCGCAGTTGCACCAACGTGACTCTCGACAGCATTAAAGTACGGAGTACAACTTTCCTGAATAACGATGGGATTGACATTACCGACAGCAAAAATGTCCGCATCACCAATTGCGACATCGATTGTGCCGATGATGGCATTTGCCTGAAATCGTCGCTCCGGAACGAAGGCTGCGAAAATGTGTATGTAGCCAATTGCCGGGTTCGTTCGAGCGCCAGCGCATTGAAATTGGGTACAGCTTCATGGGGCGGGTTCAGGAATATTACCATTCGCGACATTACGGTTTACGATACTTATCGCTCGGCCATTGCTATTGAAACGGTTGATGGGGGAATTCTGGAGGATGTTGATGTGCAAAATATTACGGCTACCAATACCGGCAATGCTATTTTCATCCGATTGGGGCACCGCAACAAAGACGAGGTGATCAGCCAATTACGCCGCGTACATATTGCCAATGTCAAGGTTGAAATTCCGGCGACCAAACCCGACAAAGGTTATCCGGAGGAAGGGCCACTTGTATATTATCCGCACAATGTATTTCCATCGTCAATTTCAGGATTTGACGGTCATCCGGTTGAAGATGTGACTCTTGAAAACATAGAGGTTGTTTACGAAGGTGGTGGAAACGTTCAAATTGCCAACTGTCCCATCGACTCGCTTTCAGAAATTCCGGAACAAATAGCTGAATATCCTGAATTTTCGATGTTTGGTGAATTGCCTGCATGGGCTTTTTATGTTCGCCATGCGATTGGCCTAAAAATGAAAAACATATCGGTAAAAGCCAAAAACACGGATTACAGGCCCGCCTGTGTTTTTGATGATGTGGCCGGATTGGATATGAGAAAAATCAAAATCGAAGAAAATGATTCCAATCCGCAAATTATCCTGAAGGGAGTGGCGGAAAACTCAATAGATGTCGACAAGAGTTTGATTAAATCGGTTCAATAAGAATTGGTGTTGCTGGATTAGGAAAGTTTCTTCTAAGTATTGAAGTTAGGGTCAGACAAAGTTCTGGCCTTAACTTTTATCAAATATATGAGTTTCCCAATATCCCAAGCGCCGAAGGGCCTTCATTGAAGAGCAAATCCAAAATACTTAAATCGGGAACGAACCCAAATTTTTCGGCGAAAACTTGCGTGTAAGGTTGAGCAATGAAATGCGGATCGGGATCAATCAAATGAGTTTTTGGACTGATTTGTTCTCTGAAATTCAGGCAACTTTCAGGAATTTGTTCGAAATCTTTGGTCAGGTTTAAATTGACCGGAATTTCCAGGATTTCCACTATTGTTTCGGTGATTTGCTGATTGAAATCGAACAAAAACTCATGCTTTTTTCGAAAGAACATTTCAATGTCGTCGGCATAATATTCGAAGAAAGGGGAGGAGTTGTAGGCCGAAAAGATGGTTCGCCAGTGGTTTCGCTGCCATTCTTCGTCGTAAGCAATCCGTAAATCTTTGATTCTTACTTTTTGCGAACGTCCTTTTTCAACCGGAACAATAAGTGAAATGGGGCCGTTGGCACCCAAAATAACCGTACGGTTTCGGTATGTTTGTTTGACGAAATTTTCGTGCTGCTCAATGTAAATTTCAGGATAAACCGCCAGTTTTGAAAAATACCTGACAGGCGCAAAATATGCTGTACTCAGCAGAATTCCGGTATGTTGTGTCATTTTTATTCGTTAAAAAAACCACCTTTGTAGTCGCTGCCCATACTCACATCTTCCGATTCTGCTCCCTCATCCTTAATCGGTTCAATTTTTTCGCTATCTTCAATCTCATGAACTACTTTACGCAGTTCTCTTCTAAGTTTCATAATGGTTGGTAGCTGTATCATCATGGATAGTAAAAAGCCGAAGATCAGTCCGAAAAGCAGAACATATACCACCGGAACATCTTCCATTTCCCAATGGATAAATTTGATGTTCAGCAGCAATTGGTTCTGAACGGTAAAGATGACCAACAAAACCGTGAGGATAAAAAACACAATAACTTTCCAGGACATAGGATTTGTATTATTTGCTACAAAAGTAACTAAAAGCCTGATCGATAACAAACGAGATTTTCCGTGAAAATGAATTACCATATATGCAAAAGAGGATAATCTTGCAGATTACCCTCTTTTAGTATTGTTTTTCTATTCGTGTTTCTAATGAACGAAGGAGAACAGTCGGCTCCAGCGAATCTTGTTGTAGAACGGTTGATCTTTATCCAACGAAAGCCAAATGAATACTGCTTTTCCTACGATATGGTCTTCAGGAACAAAACCCCAGTAGCGCGAGTCAGCCGAATTGTTGCGGTTGTCGCCCATCATCCAGTAATAATTCATTTTGAAGGTATAGCTGTCGGCAACCGAGCCGTTAATGTAAATGGTACTGTCTTTTACTTTGAGGTCGTTTTCTTCGTATAAGTCGATAATGCGCTCATATAATGGTAGATAATCCAAGGTGAGTTTCACCGTTTGACCTTTTTTCGGAATTTCGAGTGGCCCGAAATTATCCACATTCCAAGGGTATTTGTTGCTGAATGGGAAAATGTTCTGATCCCAGTTTCCGGCAGGTACCACTGTTGGTTGAAGTGATTTTACATTTCTCATGGCTTTCAGCTTCTGTTCATTTTCCATCGTTAACGGAAACTGATACTGTGTATTTGAGATCACATGACGATCATCTTCGGCAATATTCATCTGCTCTAACATTCGTTTGTTCAAACTGGTTCCATCGGTGGTTACTATGCTTTCGCGTTGCATTCCTGGGAAATGAGTTTGCTCTTTACCATTTACATAAAGCTGACCGCCTTTTAGTTCAATCACGTCGCCCGCAATACCTACGCAACGTTTGATGAGGTTTTCACGTTTATCCACCGGACGGGCAATGATTTCGCCAAAGGTTCCCTTTTCGTCCCAAACACGTTTCCGGCCATAATCGCGAATCAACGAATAATAGCTCTGGTTATTCGGAACATTCATGGCAACGGAATCACCTTCAGGAAAATTGAAAACTACGACATCGTTGTTTTTAACTTTTCCGAAACCAGCAATACGCTTGTATGGATTTTTGATCCACTCCACATACGATTTCTGAGTTTTAGAGAAAGGCATGGTGTGATGCACAAACGGAAATGAAAGCGGTGTATTCGGAAGTTTTGGCCCGTACGATAATTTGCTTACAAACAGGTAATCGCCAACCAACATCGACTTTTCCATTGAAGATGTTGGGATGGTATAGGCTTCGATGAAAAACATACGGATAAAGGTGGCTGCAACTACTGCAAAAATAATGGCATCAACCCATTCAACTACTTTGGTCTGCTTTCCGTCGGGAGTGTTTTTCTTTTTCCAAAATGCCCAATGAACATTTTTCGAGATGTAAATATCGAAAATTACGGCAAGACCAATCAGCCACAAAAAGCTTTCAATCCAGATTACCCATAGTAGATAAACAGAACCAACTACTGCAAATTTGAACCACTTATTAATAAGAAATGCTTTCATGTATTTGATAATTTTGCTGATACGCAAATATCATAATCCATTGATGAGCATCCTCATTTTTTCGATAAGCGCACTTATTTTTTCGACAAACGCTTATATCTGGGCTAAAAAACAAAAAGGATAACTTTTGAGGTTATCCTTTTTCACGTTATATGATTGATTCTAGTGTACAAACGAGAACAGTCGGCTCCAGCGAATCTTGTTGTAGAACGGTTGATCTTTATCCAACGAAAGCCAAATGAAAACTGCTTTTCCTACGATATGGTCTTCAGGAACAAAACCCCAGTAGCGCGAGTCGGCTGAGTTGTTGCGGTTGTCGCCCATCATCCAGTAGTAATCCATTTTAAAAGTATAGCTGTCGGCAACCGAGCCGTTAATGTAAATGGTACTGTCTTTTACTTTGAGGTCGTTTTCTTCGTATAAGTCGATAATGCGCTCATACAATGGAAGATTATCCAAGGTGAGTTTCACCGTTTGACCTTTTTTCGGAATTTCGAGCGGCCCGAAATTATCCACATTCCAAGGGTATTTGTTGCTGAATGGAAAAATGTTCTGATCCCAGTTTCCGGCAGGTACCACTGTTGGTTGAAGCGATTTTACATTTTTCAAGGCCTTCAGCTTCTGTTCGTTTTCAAGCGTTAATGGAAACAGATACTGCGTATTTGATATCACATGACGATCATCTTCGGCAATATTCATTTGCTCCAACATCCGTTTGTTCAAACCGGTTCCGTCGGTGGTTACAATGCTTTCGCGCTGCATTCCGGGGAAATGAGTTTGCTCTTTACCATTTACATAAAGCTGTCCGCCTTTCAGCTCAATCACATCGCCGGCAATACCTACGCAACGTTTGATGTAATTTTCGCGTTTATCAACCGGACGGGCGATGATGTCGCCAAAAGTTTCCTTTTCGTCCCAAACGCGCTTTCGACCATAATTGCGAACCAACGAATAATAGCTCTGGTTCTGAACATTAACGGCGACGGTATCACCTTCAGGAAAATTGAAAACCACCACATCGTTGTTTTTTACTTTTCCAAATCCAGCAATGCGCTTGTATGGATTTTTGATCCACTCGACGTACGATTTCTGGGTTTTCGAGAAAGGCATGGTGTGATGCACAAACGGGAATGAAAGCGGCGTATTTGGAAGTTTTGGCCCGTATGACAATTTGCTTACAAACAAGTAATCGCCAATCAACATCGATTTTTCCATCGAAGAAGTTGGGATTGTATATGCTTCGATGAAAAACATACGGATGAAGGTGGCCGCAATTACCGCAAAGATAATGGCATCAACCCATTCAACTACTTTAGTTTGTTTTCCGTCGGGAGTATTTTTCTTTTTCCAGAAAGCCCAGTGAACTTTCTTCGAGATGTAAATATCGAAAATTACGGCAAGGCCAATCAGCCACAAAAAGCTTTCGATCCAGATTACCCAAAGCAAGTATATAAAACCAACCAAGGCAAATTTGAACCATTTGTTAGAAAGTAATTCTTTCATTTTATTGTATTTTAAAGATTTAGCAAATCATTCATCGACAAAATTCCCTTTTTGCCGAAACTGTATTCTGCAGCTAAAACAGCTCCGAAAGCAAGCCCTTTGCGGTTTTTAGCACAATGGGTTATTTCAATGTAATCAACTTCCGAATCGTAATTGATGATGTGTGTGCCGGGAACCTGACCTTCGCGCTCCGAAATAATACCAATTTCGTCGGCAAGACCAGTGGTATGATTAACCCATGATTTTTTAGTTGAAATATTTTCGATAATTCCTTCAGCCAAAGTTATGGCAGTTCCGCTTGGTGCATCCAGCTTTTGGGTATGATGGATTTCCTTCATCTCAACCTTATATTCGCTGTGGTTGGCCATCAATTCGGCCAGTCTTTTATTCAGAGCAAAGAAAATATTCACTCCCAGACTAAAATTTGAAGTATAGAAGAACGTTCCATTCAAATCCTTACACAATTGATGTATTTCAGCTTGCTTTTCCAACCAACCTGTTGTTCCGCTTACGACCGGAATTCCAGCTTCGAAACATAACTTATAATTAGCTGTGGCCGAAGCAGGCGTAGTGAATTCAATCGCAACATCTGCTTTTTTCAGATTAGCCAAATTCAAATCATCAGGGTTGGTAATATCAATTTTCAGTACTATTTCGTGTCCGCGGTTAAGAGCTATTTTTTCAATCTCTTTCCCCATCTTTCCGTAACCGATTAATGCAATCTTCATCCTTAGTAGTTCTAATTTTGGGTCAACAAAGATATAAAATCAAGGCTAATATAGTGATACATGGAAAAGGAATCTGATTTTTTCGATAAACGCGTTTCCTGCTCCGGTAAACACTACCGTTTGGCTTTTATTCACTTGTTTGATAGCGCTTCAAAATTCCATCTTTTTAGGCCTACGGTGTTATTTTCTGATTACATTCGTGATTGAAAATGAAACTGTTTAAAGTTAGTTCATTTTGATTTTTCGGATTACCCCGAACCCTGAAGGGAGCCCGAAAAATCAAAAAGTCCCCTTTAGTTGGGGTAATTTTTTTGATTTTGGGTAGCTTTTCAAATTTTAAACAGTTTCTGAAATTGAATGATGATTTATGTTAAAACTTGTTGCAACTGATTTGGACGGAACTTTTTTGAAGAATGACAAGTCAATTTCCAAAGAGAATATTGATATGCTTCACTCTTTAGGTAAAAATGGTATTGTGCGGGTAATTGCTACCGGTCGAAACCTTAAAAAGACCATTGAGGTTATTCCTTCGGAAATTCCATTCGATTACATCGTTTTTTCTTCCGGGGCCGGAGTGTATGATCAAAAAAACAGTAAGCTGTTGTATCGCCAGAATCTGAGTAAAGTAGTTGTCCAGCAGTTGGTTGATTTTTTTGTTGAAAACGATCTCAATTTTCACCTTTTTAAGCCTGTTCCGGAGAACCATAACTGTTGGTATCATCGCGGAGGTGTTACATGTTCCGAATTTGAGAGCTATTTCGAATATCTCCGGTCGCATTCAGAACCATTGCCGCACAACAAGCTAATCAATTCAGAAGCTTGTCAGTTTCTGGTTGTTTTCCCGAACAATTTAGAGCGTTTCTTGTCTCTTAAAAGTGCTATCGAGAATCAGTTTCAGGAGGTGAAAGTGGTTCGGACAAGCTCGCCTCTGGAAACCGGGTACATCTGGATGGAAATTTTTCATCGGTCAGTCTCGAAAGGCAATGGGGTAAAATTTGTTTGCGACACACTGGAAATTGAACATGAATATACATTGGGCATCGGCAACGATTTCAACGATTTAGATTTGCTGGAGTTTACCAATTATTCGTACATCGTTGAAAATGGGCCTGATGAAATGAAAAATCGCTTTTTGTTGGCCAGCTCGAACGAAGAAAATGCTTTTGCAAGGGCCATCGAAAAACATTTATAAGAAACAGAAAACAGTTTAGAAACAGTAAAACACATTAAAAATGAGAAAAACACTCACCGTAATTTGGATACTGGCAGCAACGCTTTGCTTTGCTCAGCCGCAGTTTAAACTGAGCGATCCATTACCCACTGATCCAAAAGTAACCAAAGGGGTTTTAGCAAACGGAATGACTTATTATGTGAGAGCGAACAGTACACCGAAAAATCGGGCCGACCTTTACCTGGTTGTGAAAGCCGGTTCTGTTGAAGAGGATGATAATCAATTGGGATTGGCTCACTTTGCTGAACATTTGGCATTTAATGGGACTAAAAATTTTCCGAAGCATGAACTGATCAATTATCTGGAATCAATAGGAATGGAATTTGGTCCCGAGATCAATGCTTATACTAGCTTCGATGAAACTGTTTACATGATTAAAGTTCCGCTCGATAGCACAAAGTTCATGGATAAAGGATTGCAGGTATTGTACGATTGGGCCAGTCAGGTGACCGATGCCGACGATGAAATTGATAAGGAGCGGGGAGTTATTCACGAGGAATGGCGCGGTGGACGTGATGCCGATGAACGCATGATGCAAAAATGGCTTCCGGTTTTCCTGCACGATTCGAAATATGCCGATCGGCTTCCGATTGGTAAAATGGAAATCGTCGATCATTTCGCACCGGAACTGTTGCGTAAGTTCCGAAAAGATTGGTATCGTCCCGATTTGGAAGCTGTTGTCGTTGTCGGCGATTTCGATCAGCAGGCTATGGTGAAGCAAATTACCGAAATGTTCTCAAAAATTCCGGCAGTCAAAAATCCAAGAAAGAAAAATGAGTATGATGTCCCCAATCACAAGGAAACTTTAGTTTCGGTAGTGACCGACAAGGAAGCGCAATATGCCGTTGCGCAGATTTTCTATAAACATCCGCTTGAGAAATCGAAAACCATTGGCGATTATCGTAAGGGGATTGTTGAAGGTTTGTACAATGCGATGATTAATGATCGGTTGGCAGAACTAACTCAGAAAGAAAATCCTCCTTTCCTAATGGCCAATTCGGGTTACGGAGCGCTTTTTGGCCCTAAAAGTGTTTACAATTCTGTCGCAGTTTGTCAAAATGGAAAGATTGAAGAAGGAATTAAGACGGTGCTTACCGAGAATGAACGGGTGTTGAAGTTTGGGTTTACGCAGAGTGAACTTGATCGGCAGAAGGCTTCTATGATGACATCGATGGAGAATGCGTTTAATGAGCGGGAAAAACAAAAATCGGAAGCCTATGCTGAAGAATATAAACGAAATTTCCTGACTACGGAAGAACCTTTCCCTGGTATTGAAAATGAATACAAGTATTATCAGGCCTTTATTCCTGAAATTAAACTGGAAGAAGTAAATGCTCTGGCTGCAAAATGGATTACCAAAGAAAACCGGGTGGTCATTTTAACTGCGCCTGAAATTGAGGGTGTTGCCGTTCCAACTGAAGCCGACATCAGGAAATACCTCGATGAAGTCGAAAAGGCACCAATTAAACCTTATGTCGATAATGTTACTGATAAACCACTCATTTCGAAAGAACCAACTGCCGGTTCAATTACATCAATCCGGAAAATTGATCAGGTTGATGCCGAAGAATGGACGCTTTCGAACGGTGCAAAAGTGATTGTAAAATCAACCGATTTTAAAGATGATGAAATCCTTTTCTCGGCATACAGTTTGGGTGGAAGTTCGCTTTACGGGCAGAAAGATGATGTTTCTGCAGAAATGGCTCCATCAATTCTTGCTTTGAGTGGCTTGGGCGATTTCGATAAAGTATCGCTGGATAAACTCCTTTCAGGAAAAGCGGTTGCAATAAGTCCGTATATCAGCGATTTGCGCGAAGGTTTTGGCGGCGGTTCTTCGGTTAAAGATGCTGAAACATTATTTCAGTTAATTTATATGTATTTTGTTGATCAACGCACCGACCAGTCGGCCTTTAATTCGTTTATGTCGCGAACTTCCGGTGCTTTAGAGAATAAAAAGACATCTCCGGAAGCAGCATTTCAGGATACTTTGCAGGTAGTTTCGGCCAATTACAGTCCCCGTAAGCGACCGATGACTGCTGAATTGTTGAAGGAAGCAGATTTATCCAGAATAACCGAAATCAATCATGAGCGTTTCAGCGATGCCAGTGACTTTAAGTTCTTTTTCGTCGGAAAGATTGATAAGGAAGCATTAAAACAACTGGTTGTAAAATATCTGGCCTCCATTCCATCGACTCATAAAAATGAAAATTGGAAGGATGATGGTATTAATGCGCCTTCCGGAGTTGTAGAGAAAACCGTTTATAAAGGTCAGGATGCCAAAAGTATGCAATACCTGGTTTTTCATGGTAATTATGAATACAGCCGAAGAAATAATTTGTTGATCAATGCATTGAGTAAAATCTTGACAACCCGTTTACTGGAAGTCATTCGCGAAGATAAAAGCAGCGTGTATTACATTGATGCCAATCCTTCGGTAGAGAAATTTCCTGAAGCGAAATACAGCATTGCCATCAATTATGGCGCTGATCCTGCAAAATTAGCCGAATTGAAAGAAGCCGTTTTTGCCCAGATCAAAGATATTGCCACCAACGGACCAACGGCAATTGATTTGCAAAAAGCTAAAGAAAAACTGCTCCGTGAGCGCGAAACAAACCTGCGCGAAAACCGATATTGGCTGAGTATTTTGAGCAATACCTGGTTTTACAGCGATGCCGATTTTAGCCAGTTTGGAGATTACGATAGTATTGTGAATTCGTTTACGGTTGACGATATAAAGGCTGCGGCAAACAAATGGTTCGATTTTAAAAATTATTACGGAGTAGCCTTAAAACCTGAGGCTGCGAAGTAGAAAAAATAGAGCACATTATTGAAAAGCCGTTTCAGTTTTGAAGCGGCTTTTCTATTTTTTACCGAAGAGCTTTTCAGCAGCTAATAACTGTTCAGGTTTTCCCAAATCCATCCATAGATCCGACCGGTCGATAAAAGCTTTAATGGAATGATTTTTGGCAAGTCGTAAATAAAGATCCATGATCGGGAATTTACCAACTTCGGTTATTAATTCCAAAAATTCAGGCTGAATGATATGAATTCCACTAAATGCGAATGGATGAGCATTGGCAAATGACTCGGCACGGCTAACAATTGTTTCGATATTGCTGAAGTTTTTCCAACCTGCCAATTGCAGATTTTGGTCAAACATCAAGTAGCGGCTGGTTTCACGCTGTCTGACAACCAAAGTTGCCAATGCTTTTTGTTCCTGATGGTATTTCAGAAGGGAATTCAGATCCAGATTGCTGATCACATCTACATTGTAGATCAGGATTGGTTCGTTTCCTTTCAGGAAAGTGCCAGCTTTTTTTAATCCGCCGCCAGTATCCAAAAGTTGATCGCGTTCATCAGAAATGTGCATGTCAATTCCGAATGAGTTATTTTCGTTCACGAAAGAAATGACTTGCTCTGCAAAGTGAAAAACGTTAATGGTTATGTCCGAAATTCCGAATTGTTTCAAATGTTCGATGGCATGTTGAAGAAGTGGTTTCCCGGCTACACTAACCAGTGCTTTGGGTTTATCCTGAGTGTGCTCTTTTAATCTTGTTCCGAGTCCTGCTGCAAAAAGTAGTGCTTTCACTGTGGCTTATTTGAATTCCTTCAAAAATAAACATATTGATTGGTCATTTAGGATTCTTGATACTGAATTTTTTCAAAGAAGTAAAATATGAAGGTTAAACCATTTGCTTGGAATATAGTCTATGAAGCTGAAACAGATTTAATCACTTTAAAATAAAATCATGAAAAAGTTAGGCGTATTATTTATGATTCTTTTGTTTGCCTCGGGAATTACTTACGCACAAAGAGGTAGTGATGAACGACCATCGAAAACAATGGAACAGGGTAGAAGCGGAGCCCGTCCTCAAATGAATCCGGAAGAAATGCTTAAGCGACAAACTCAACGTTTGGTCGACGAGCTTAAATTAACCAAAGATCAGGAAGCTAAAGTTACCGCGATCAATAAGAAATACATGGGGAAACAGTCTTTTGACTTCTCAAAGATGCGCGATGCCAGTGATGAAGAGCGTGCCAAAATGCGCGAAGAGATGCAAAAAATACAGGCTGAAAAGAACAAGGAAATTAAAGCGCTATTAACCCCTGAGCAAGTAAAAATTTTCGATGAAAATCAGAAGAAGCGCGAAGAAATGAGAAAAAATGGACAAGGCCGAATGGGTGGATTTGGCGGTCCTCAATAAATAGTTTTTGTTGGTTAAAAGAGAGAAAGGGGCATTTTGCCCCTTTTTTATTTTCTATTTGGTTTATAATTAATTAATTGACTGTTGTTTGGATTCGTTAGGCCAGCGGTTGTTTTTGTCATTTACATCGGGCAATTCTAAATCGGGATCTATAATTACCGATTCAATTTCACTGGTCGATTTATAATTGTACTGAAAGTTGCTTCCGTTTTGCCATATTTCAACCGGAAGTTTTATGACCTGCTCCAGGCCGTTCTTTTCCTTTATTTTCAGTTTTACCGGCATGGCCATTTGCTGCAAATTACAAAGTGTAATTTTTGCACCATGAACCGGATCGTTGTCAACATATTTAATTTCTGTGATTCCTTGGTCCAAAGTCCAGGTTTGATAATACCATTCGTTCCAGAACCAGTTAAGATCTTCACCTGCAGCATTGTTCATCAGCCTGAAAAAGTCGTTTGGAGACGGATGTTTAAAGGTCCATTTTTTTATGTATTCACGAAATGCATAATCGAAACGGTCTGGACCCAGAATATATTCACGGGCAATTACCAATCCCAACGCAGCTTTATAATAACTCAAAGTATGTGTCTGTTCACCTTGAACATCGGCTAAATTCATTATGTTTTGAGCTTCAGGACTGATTAAATAAGGAGCCAGGTCACGGGCTGGGTTTTTCCCATTCGGGTCAAATTCGCCATCTCTTTTTGGACCAAATTCGCCGTTGTTAAAAGCGTCCTGCGCATAAACGTCGATAAATGTGTTGAATCCTTCATCCATAAACGGGAAACGTCGTTCGTCAGAACCGACTATCATCGGAAACCAGTTGTGCCCGATCTCATGTGCCGTGATAAGATACATGACATGTGAAGTATTGACTTTCCAATCACAGAAACTGAGCCCCGGATATTCCATACCATCCACCGATCCGGCAATATTTAAAGCGATTGGGTAGGGGTACATATACCATTTTGAAGAAAAATGTTCGACAGATTGTTTTAAGTACTCAGTTGAACGGCTCCAGGCAGTATCGCCAATGCTTTCCAAAGGATATGCCGACATTGCTAAAGCTGTTTTTTCATTCGGAAGATTAATCCGGGCAGCATCCCATACATAAGCTTTTGAGGCGGCCCAGGCAACATCTCTGCTGTTTTTCATTTTAAATTGCCAGGTGAGTGTGCCTGTATTTACAGGTCGGGTTGATGGATTTGCAACTTCTTCGGGACTGATAATAAATACTGTTTTGTCGCTGGTGCCAGCCTTCTTTAATCTCAAAATCTCAGTCTTTGTCAGCACTTTATCCGGATTAACTAATTCGCCCGAGCCAACAACAATCAGATCCCACGGAACGGTTATCTCGTAGTTGAAATCGCCATATTCACAATAGAATTCTCCGTTTCCCAAATATGGAAGTGTGTTCCATCCCCGTAAATCGTCGTATACACAAAGTCGTGGATACCATTGTGCAACATCGTATAAAGTACCCTTTGGGGATGTAACCCTGCCAGTCCGGAATTGTTTGTCACTAATGATGAACGAATATTCTATTTTAACCTGTATTTTCCCTCCCAAAGCCTGAACAGGCTGATCGAGTCTGATTTGCATTCGCGTGTCAGTTATAATATATTGTGCGTCTACGGTCGACTGTTCGCTTATAACTTTTACAGATTTCAATTTAAATCCGCAGTTTTCAGTTGGAATATTCCCAATGCTGCTTCCACGAGAACCCTCCATAAATAAATTTTGACCCAATTCGAACCATAAATACGAAAGGTTATCGGAACTATTGTTTGTATAAGTAACGGTTTCTCTTCCTGAAATAGTTTGGGACAAAGTGTCGAGTTTAACCGCAATTTCATAGTCGGTTTTATTCTGCCAATACTTTTCTCCCGGAATTCCACCGGCACTTCGGATAGACGATTCAGAAAAATTAATCAGGTTGGAATTAAATACAGCATGTTGATCGTATTTACTATTTTCCTGAGATTGAACTTGTTTACATTGAAGTATCAGCAAAATGATTAATGCTAACAGGAAGCTGTAGTGTTTCATAAATGCTCTAATTTGAGAGTGCAGAAGATTTTAATCACGAATAAATGAGAAAAGTTATTCATGAAAGAATTTTAGAACACTTAACAAAACAAAAGCTTTTTTGTTACAGCGTTTTCAAATCATTTCTGAGCGAGAGCATCTTAATGGCTGTAACTGCTGCTTCGTCGCCTTTATTTCCAAGTTTGCCTCCTGCACGGTCGAGTGCTTGTTGTTGGTTGTCGGTGGTGAGAACTCCAAAAATAAAAGGCTTGTTGTATTTCATGTTCAGGCTGGTGATCCCCTGGGTAACTCCCTGACAGATAAAGTCGAAATGGCGGGTTTCTCCCTGAATGACGCATCCCAAAACGATTATAGCATCAACACCTGCATATTCGGCCAGATATTGGGCTCCAAGAGTCAGCTCGAAAGTCCCCGGAACGTGTTTTATGATGATGTTTTCATCTTTAGCTCCATGTCTTTTTAAAGTATCGGTAGCTCCTTGTGCCAATGCTCCTGTGATTTCGTAATTCCATTCTGCAACAACAATCCCAAACTTCATTGATGCGGCCGATGGAACTGTCGTTAAATCGTATTCTGATAAATTTTTTGTAGCCATTTTTCTGATTTTAAATAGGTAAAAATAAAAAATCCCCTGCAATGAGGGGACCTTTTCATATTATTATAATGTAGCTCGCCACTACATTTTAGCCTTAACTCTTGCAATGTATTTATCAATGCTTCTTCCTTCATTACTTTCAGGAAATTTTTGTTTAATCGTTTCGTAGATTTTCAAAGCTTCGTCTTGTTTGCTTGAACTTTCCAGTAACTCACCTGCTTTTAACATGTAAATAGGCGCTGTTAGTTCATTGTCATTCATTTTATAGGCTTCGGTGTATAAATCGAGCGCTTTGTCTGTTTTCCCAAGTTCAAGTTGAGCATCACCCTGAGCTCCAACAGAAATCGGGCCTAACAGAGCGTCGTCGGTATCGAACTTTTTAAGGTAGTCAATTGCTTTGTCGAACTGACCCATGTTTAAATATGAAACCCCGGCATAATAGTATGAAAGTTTACCAGCTTTTGTCGATCCAAAATCGTCAATGATATCCAAAAATCCCGGATTGTTACCGTCGCCGTTCAAAGCCAGATTGAAAGAGTCTTTTTCAAAATAATTCTGAGCCATAAACATTTGTTCCTGGGCTTCTTTTGTCCGTGGTTCAAGGTAAAACTTGTTTAAACCTAGATAACCAACAGCTACAACTACAATTGCACCGACTACGATACCAATTAATTTGGAATTTGATTCAAGAAATTGCTCTGTTTTGGTTAATGCACTTTCTACTTCGGTTAGGTTATCCACCTGAGTGTTTTTTTTGTCTTTTGCCATCTTTTAAAGTATAGTTCGAAAATCGAGAGGCAAAAATATATTATTTTCAAAAATAAACGGCAGATTTCTGAGATAAAAATGAATATTAATCAACACATTGATGTTATTATCCTGAATAACGATTTTTTTATCCGGTTTCACCGCCGGAATTTGTAGTTTTGTTGAATTAAACAGGCTTTAAAATGTATATTCAAGAATTGTCGGTTGTTAATTTCAAGAACTTTGAACATGCTGAATTTAAGTTTTCTGATGGCTTAAATTGTTTCATTGGGAATAATGGTGCAGGTAAAACTAACCTGATGGACGCTATTTATTACCTTTCGTTTTGTAAAAGTTTCCTGAATTCAGTCGATGGTCAAAATATCAGGTTCGATCAGGAATTTTTCATGATACAGGGGAAATACACCCGGCTCGAATCGGATGAGGTCATTTATTGTGGCCTGAAAAGAAATCAAAAGAAAATCGTCAAGCGAAACCAGAAGGATTACAAAAAGTTATCGGAGCATATAGGGCTGATCCCATTGATTATTGTTACTCCATCAGACACTAACCTGATTTCAGGAGGCAGTGATGAACGCCGCCGTTTTGTTGATGCAGTTATTTCGCAGTACGATGCGGTTTATCTTGAAAATCTGATCCGGTATAACCGGGCTTTGCAGCAACGGAATAACCTTCTTAAGCAGTTTGCGGGAAGAAATAATTTTCAAATGGAGTCTCTTGAGGTTTGGGATGATCAGCTCGTAAAATATGGACAGCAGATTCACGAGGTTCGTAAGATTTTCATCGAGAATTTGCAGCCCATTTTCCAGAATTACTATGAACTGATTTCAGGCGGAAAAGAAATTGTTGGCTTGAAGCATCAGTCTGACTTGACCAACAATAGTTTTGAACAGTTGCTGAAAGATTCAATTGGAAAGGATCGCATGCTTCAATACACAACAACTGGTATTCATAAAGAAGATTTCGAGTTCGAATTGGCTGGTTATCCGATTCGGAAATTTGGCTCGCAAGGTCAGAAAAAGACTTACCTTGTGGCCCTCAAATTGGCTCAGTTCGATTTTATGAAAGCCATTTCGGGATTGACTCCGATTTTATTGTTGGATGATATTTTCGATAAACTGGATAAGAACCGTGTGGAACAGATCGTGAAACTGGTTGCTGACGACCATTTTGGACAGATTTTTATTACCGACACCAATCGTGAACACCTCGACCAGATTATTGCTGGTTTGGAAACTGAATCACGGATTTTTACCATCAGTGATGGAAATGTAGTTTAATTAGAATTTAATGAGAAAAAGTAATACTCAAAGTATAAGTAGTGTGTTGAAAAGCTATGTTCAGGAAAATCACCTTGAACGTAAACTGAATGAACTGGACCTGATTAAATCGTGGGAATCGGTAATGGGAAAAACGGTATCGCGCTATACTGGAAATTTGTACATTCAAAACAGCACCTTATTTGTTGAAACAACCTCGCCAATTGTTCGGAACGAACTGTTGATGATGAAAGAAGAAATCCGCGTTCGCCTGAATGAGGTGGTTGGCGAAGAATTGATTAAGGCTATCATATTTAGGTAAGATGCGTAGAGACGTAACATGTTACATCTCTACAGGTATTTCTGCTATTCATGATCCCGACAAATTAAATATTACTCTTGCTCTTACCATTAGACCCGCTTCCGATGGAAGCTCACGGATTGCTTCCGGATTTGTAAGTTGGTTTTGTGTCGCATAAAATACAGGTCCGCCTGAAAGAGCAAATGACAGTCTTGATTTTTTTGGTGACAAACTTAGAGAAGGACCAATCAGCATCTTAGCTCCACCTTCGGCTTCTTCTTTATCCCAAAAGCCTTCCAAATCTTCACCTACAGCTTCAATTCCACCGTAAAAATTTTCGGATAAGCGATAGTGAATTCCCAAACTGGTTATAACATCAATTTGATCACGTTTTGAGGCTAGTGCTTTTTCGAGAAGTAGGTTGCCGCTAAATTTCCATTGTGGCATTTCGTATGAAAAGGTAATTCTGCTCAGTAACGATTTTACATCACTATAATCTCTTCTGACTCCTAACCCAGCTCCAACTCTCAGTCCAAGAACTTTTTTGCCTCCCAGAATGTCGCGGATAACCTCTATTTGCTGAGCGCTTGCAATATTGTTTTCAAGAGGAAAACCCAAAGAGGCATTGGCGATAAAGGTAAAGCGTTTCCCCAAGTACCCTTTTACTGCAAATTGCTGGTTTATTCCATCATATCCAAATGGGCTGGAAACTCTTTCACCATAACTCCCTGAATAATCAAGACTCCATTTTAAATCCTCAGGAGTTAATGTACTTATTGAAAATAAGAATGGCTCAGGAGTTCGTTTTATCGTAAAATTGTCGCTTTCATCGAAATTTTGTGCCATTGTTGAGGTTCCAATAATGCCAGCTATAAGAAAGGTCAAAAGTCTTTTATTCATGATTTTCAAATTTATGAACATGCGAATCTTGTCAGTTATAATTCTCCGTCCCCAAATGTATAATCAAAATGCGGTGGAGTGTAATCGGCAAGTAAAGATTAATCAGAATTTAATTTGGCAGTATCAGGAATAAAGGATTTAGTATCTTTCAGTTTTTGAGAAAAAGAAATCACTTTCAATAATGGCATTCTCATCGCTATCCGATCCGTGGACTGCATTATGCGACATGGATTCGGCATACAATTTTCGGATTGTTCCTTCTTCCGCTTTTGAGGGATCGGTTGCGCCAATCAGATGCCTGTAATCTTCTACGGCATTTTCTTTTTCAAGTATTGCTGCAACAATTGGTCCTGAACTCATAAAAGATGTTAAATCTTCAAAAAAGTATTTTCCGGCATGAACGCTGTAGAATTCCATGGCCTGATTCTTAGTTAAGTGGGTGAATTTCATTGCTTTTACCCTGAATCCAGCCTCGGTGATCATGTGCAGTATTGCTCCGATGTAGTTTTTCTGAACTGCGACTGGTTTAATTATCGTAAAGGTTTGATTTCCTGACATATCAATCGTGTTTTATGTGTTTTTAAACGGAACCCAATTTAGTGAAAATTCATTTTGTTAACTCAACTCCATCGGCTTTATTTTTATATTTGTAACTTATTTTAAAATTGAATAATTGGAAAGAGTTGATATTGAATTAATTAATGGTTTTGGGCAGCTAGTAAGGAATAGTTCCAAATCGATAGTTTTGATTCCACATACAAATCCGGATGGCGATGCAATGGGCTCTGTTCTTGGTTTATGGCGTGTTCTGAAAAATGCAGGACATAAAGTAAAAGTTGTTAGTCCAACGAAATACCCCGAATTTTATCACTGGATGGATGGGCATGATGAAGTAATCATTCATAGCCATCATCCCAAACAGTCAGCAAGAGCCTTGGAAGAGTCGGATCTGTTGATTTGTATGGATTTTAATCAGCTCTCACGACTTGGAGATATGAAATCACTGGTCGAAAATTATGCCGGGAAAAAGATTTTGGTCGATCATCATCCATATCCCGGTGATTTTACCGATCTGCTAATTTCTGACATCACCTTTAGTTCTACCGCCGAATTAATATTTTCAGTGCTTCAGTCTACTGACTTAGCTCAATATATTGACAGGAATGCGGCTACCTCATTTTTTACCGGTATTATGACTGATACCGGATCTTTCGATTTTAATGTATCAAATCCGAGTACGTTTGAAGTGGTGGCTCAGCTTACCCGCATGGGTATCGATCAACTTGACATTCATTCTAAAGTGTACGATAATTATTCAGCAGATCGGATGCGCCTGATGGGCTTTTGTCTGAGTAACCGAATGAAAGTTTACCCTGAATATCACTCTGCCTGCATGTTCATTACTCTGGAAGATCAGAAGGCTTTTAATTTTAAGACAGGTGACAACGAAGGCTTTGTCAACATGCCACTTTCGATAAAAGGAGTTGTATTTAGTGTACTTTTCACTGAGAAGGAAAAATACGTTAAAGCATCATTCCGATCAAAAGGAGAATTTGCTGTAAATGAAGTGTCTGAAAAATATTTTAACGGAGGAGGTCATCGCAACGCAGCCGGAGGGGAGCTTTATGCATCTTTAAGAGAAGCTTTGGATCAATTCGAGAAATTGCTCCCTGAATTTGAAGATCGAATTAAACAATCAATAAAATAATTAACTATGAAAAATTTGAATTTTGTTTTTAAATATTTTGTACTGCTTTTGTTTTTAGCTGCTTTTGTTTCATCGTGTATGAAATCCAATGATCCAAGTTCAGGCAATACTGCTGAAACCGAAGCGGCTCAAATTAAATCGTGGAAGACCAAGATGAAAAGCGAGAATATTGCCTACGATTCAACCGCGACCAAGATATTTTATGTTATAGATAAGACGAAAGTCGGCACTGGTCCAAATGTGACAACAGGAAACACTGTAACTGTTAAATATACTGGTACTTATATGGATGGAACTATTTTCGATTCTTCAGATAACTTTACTTATGTGCATAAATCCTCCAGTTCGCGAATGATCGCAGGTTGGGAAGAAGGTATTGAATTGTTAAATAAGGGAGCAAAGGGCACTTTTTTGTTTCCATCTTCTCTGGCTTATGGCCCATATGGATATTATTCAATTCCTGGTTACACTCCGTTATTTTTTGTTATCGAAGTGGTTGATATTAAATAGAAGCTGATT
Organism: Prolixibacteraceae bacterium; assembly: GCA_028683385.1. Lineage (GTDB taxonomy): Bacteria > Bacteroidota > Bacteroidia > Bacteroidales > Prolixibacteraceae > Aquipluma. The sequence goes on from JAQUIJ010000008.1 coordinate 45,596, forward strand.
TTAATTTGTACTTTCGCAAAAAAAAAATAATTTATGAGACAATATCTGTACATTCTCGGTTTGATGGCTATGCTCTCCGGAATTTATACTTCGTGTAAAACAAATACTCTGGACGCATTGCATGAAGACGAGGTTACTGCACGCGACAAGTATGTTAAGGATAAGAACCTTGCAGATTTTAAAGATGTTTCTGGAATCTATTTTAAGGATAGCATAAAAGGAACAGGCGATTCTATAAAATCAGGTTATATCGTAAAGTTGTATTTTAAAATCACATTGCTCGACGGAACAGTTGTTTTTACAACCGAGGATAAATATGGTCATAATTACGAAGAGTATACTTTTTATATTGACGCAACGAGTACAACAATTAATCAGGCGTATGTACAGCAAATCGCCGGATTACATTCGGGCCTGAAAAAAATGTTGGTTGGAGGAACTGCGTTTATGGTCATTCCTTCGGAACTTGCATTTAAAGCTGTTGAAAACTCAGCTACAATTGGAGTCCCGCGCTTTTCAACCTTGTTGGCAACTGTTTATGTCAAGAAGGCGATTTCGCCCGAAGAGCAAGCCGCACAATAAAAAATATAAGCCAGATATTCCCGCAGTTGACCGAAAGGCTTCCTGCGGGATTTTTATTGCTATTGTTTGTATAAAGATTTAGCTGTATAACTGTGTTTTTTTATCTTTTGCCTTGACATTTATGAGCAAGTCTGAATTACTTAAGAAACTACTTCCCGGATTCATTCCCTTATTCGTTTTTATTGCGATTGACGAGATTTGGGGAACACGGGCCGGTTTAATTGCGGCCCTGGTTATTGGCGTTGCCGAGATGATTTGGATATGGATAAAGGAAAAGCGATTCGATAAATTTGTTCTGTTCGATACCGGTTTGCTCGTCGTATTAGGTTCTGTTTCATTGATTCTCGATAACGACATCTTTTTTAAGCTGAAGCCCGGATTGGTAGAACTGATTTTGTGTGCAGTTCTGGCTGTTTCAGCTTTCTCGAAACTAAATATCATCGGAATGATGACTCAGCGCTACATGAAGGACATGGAGCTGAACGACCAGCAAATGGCGCAATTCAGGAAAACCATGCAACTCATGTTTTTTGTATTTCTGCTTCACACGGTGTTGGTATTTTATGCCGCATTTTATATGTCCGACGGAGCCTGGGCCTTTATCAGCGGTGGCTTATTTTATATTTTGTTTGCGGTTGTTTTTGGATACGAATTTCTGAAGCAAAAACTCAGCCGTAAACCACTGTTAATTCCTGAAGATGAAGAATGGTTGCCAATCGTTGACGAATCTGGTCAGGTTATTGGAAAAGCTCCACGCTCAGTTTGTCATTGTGGCGAAAAATTGCTGCATCCGGTCGTGCATTTACACGTTTTGAATAATCAGAAGCATGTTTATTTACAGAAAAGGCCCTTGAATAAACTGGTTCAGCCCGGGAAGTGGGATACTGCTGTTGGTGGGCATATCTCAGCAGGCGAAACACTCGAGACTGCTCTGAAACGCGAGGCTTGGGAAGAAATTGGTCTTCAGAATTTTGCCGCACGACTGGTGAAAACTTACCGTTGGGATAGCGAAATCGAATCGGAGCTGGTTTACGTTTTTGTTAGTCACGACTTTAAATCAATTCATCTGCATTCTGACGAAGTAGAAGAAGGACGGTTTTGGACACAGAAACAAATTGACAGTAATATTGGCAATGATGTTTTTACTCCGAATTTTGAACATGAATACCAATTACTGAAGAAGGAAATTTTTTCAGTATAAACAAGATTAGAAATTTTGGCCTGACTTTCTTCGTCAATACCTTCATTCCTAAAGTGTTTTGTGAGTTCCGTCGCAGTAAGGCGGATTTTTGGTTTGTTTACACTGACAAAGCCAGACTTCTTGTTTTTCTTCAATTTTAAAGAGTACCGGGGTAAATTCACCCCCACGATGCGACCCATTGCAGAAAGGCTGATTGGAGCTTTTACCACATGCACACCAGAAATATTGTCCCTGTTCTAGGTTGACATGAGCTGGCATTTTTGCAGCAATTAACGGTTTTCCCATGGTTGTCGATTTATAACTTTTAATTTTTAATTTTGGTTTGCTTTAATCTAAACAGCTTAGATTGAATTTAGTTATACGAACTCAAAAAAATAGATAATGAAGATATTTGCAATCACTTTATTATGTGCGCTTTTCCTTGGTCAGCAAGTTGAAGCCAAAAAACATCTTTTGTATGTTGGTACTTATACCAAAGGCATGACCAATGGTATTTTTGTTTATTCGTTTAATGATCAGAGCGGACGTTTGGTCGATTTGAAGAAGCCAGCGATCAGTAATAATCCTTCATTTCTGGCCATCGCTCCAAATAAGAAATTTCTTTATGCAGTGGGTGAACTCGATAATCTGGATTCGATTAGCCAAAGTGGAGGTTTGTCTTCTTTCAGAATTGAGTCTGACGGGAAATTGACTTTGATAAACCATGTACTAACACATGGTGCAAATCCTTGCCATGTAAGCCTTTCGCCTGATGGGAAAAAGTTGGTGGCCTCGAATTATACGGGTGGAAATTTGTCGTTTTTCAATATTTTGCCTGATGGCAGTTTATCTGAAATGGTGCAGCGAATTCAGCACGAGGGGAGTGGCCCTTTCCCCGGAAGGCAAACCGAACCGCATGCCCATTCGGCTCGCTTTAATGCAACCGGAAAGTTATTGTTTGCTGCTGATCTCGGAATTGACGAACTTAAAATATACGATGTTCCTTCAGGAGAAAAGATGGTTACACCTTCAGCACAGCCATATGTAAAACTTGAGCCAGGTTCTGGTCCACGCCATATGGATTTTTCAACTGATGGCCGTTTTATATATGTCATTAACGAGTTAAGCTCGTCCATTGACGTTTTGATGAAATATGGCGGCGAATGGAAGCAGGTTCAGTCGATTAAAACTTTGCCTAAAGATTTTAAAGGTGAAAGTTGGTGCGCGGATATTCATTTGTCGGCCGATGGACGGTTTGTTTACGGATCAAACCGTGGACACAACAGTATTGCAGTTTTCAAACGCGATCAGAATAATGGTAAGTTAGAAATGATCGAGACCGTTCCGGTGGAAGGTAATTGGCCGCGTAATTTTGCTATCGATCCGTCGGGCAAGTTTTTGTTGGTTGCCAATCAGAAAAGCAACGACATTACTGTTTTTAAAATCGATCAACTCTCGGGAAAGTTAAAATATACTGGCTTTAAGGTTCCGAATGATTCGCCGGTTTGTTTGCAGTTTTTGAAATAATAAGTTCGGAATGTCTGGAGTTGAAAAATTGCTGAATGGTTAAACGGTTAAATTGCTAAATGGTTGGGACGACATTTAACCATTTAACCTCTTCTACGAATCAACCATTTTTACAACCCTAACTTCAACAACAATTACCCCCGAATCAAGCGGATAAATTCTTCCCTTGTGGCAACCCTTTCGAATGCCCCGGTAAAGTCGGAAGTGGTCGTCGTCGAGCTTTGTTTCTGAATGCCACGCATTTGCATGCAAAGGTGCTGTGCTTCAATAACAACAGCCACGCCAAGCGGATTCAGCGTATTCTGGATACATTCTTTAATTTGAGTGGTCAGCCGTTCCTGAACCTGCAACCGGCGGGCGTAAGCATCAACTACACGGGCAATTTTGCTGAGGCCGGTAATGTATCCGTTGGGAATGTATCCGATGTGTGCCTTGCCAATGAAAGGAAGCATGTGGTGCTCGCACATCGAGTAAATTTCGATGTCCTTGACAATTACCATTTGCCGGTAATCTTCCTTAAACATGGCCGAACGTAAAATTTCTTCCGGATCTTGCTCGTAACCCTGAAGCAAAAATTGCATAGATTTGGCTACACGCATGGGAGTTTGGAGCAATCCTTCGCGACTGGAGTCTTCGCCAAGTAATTCAATTATTTTTTTGTAGAGCCCGCCAATTTCGTTAGTCGTTTCCGGATCATATTGCTCAATCTTCCGATACTTCCCGTTTTCTCCGTTTAGTGAAAATTCCATTTTTAATTCCTTTCTGAGATAATTTTGTACAGTGACGCAACCACAAAGGTAGTAAGTTCAGTCTTACTCAGGATTCGGGATTAAGATTTTGTCAGAAATGTCACACAAATCGATTAAACTTTAATCTAACGTGAAATCCGTTGGGTTAAAAAGAGGATTGATCTTTTGAATTTTTTATTTTTGCATCGGTTATTCGATGAGGCTTCAGACAATCCGGAAAATGAGAACGTTTAATTCGAAAAAATACCCGGTTAAGTGTTGTTTGAAAGTGTAAAAAAAAGTTAATTATTTTTGGTCTTGTGTACAATATATACTTTGAATCGAAGTTATATTTATGAAAACAATGTCTCAGAAATTAACTAACGTTAATGAACTGTATTTATGATTGTAGTTACCGGAGCAGCTGGTTTTATTGGAAGTTATATTGTCGGGAAACTCAACAGAGAAGGATTTAAAGACATTGTTTTAGTCGATAAATACGATGATCCTTTGAAGTTTCAAAATTACCAGGAGAAGACGTATTCTGAAATCGTTGATCGCGATAATTTCTTTGATTGGCTGGCCGTCAATGAAAAGTTTGTACAGATCATTATTCATATGGGGGCTCGCACCGATACTGTTGGCCAGGAGCCTGAAATCTACCAAAAACTTAATCTCGATTATTCCCAAAAAATATGGAATGCCTGCATTCAATATGGTTTGCCATTGATTTATGCTTCGTCGGCATCGACATACGGAGACGGTCATTTGGGTTTTGACGATGATGAATCGCTTATTTCACAACTACAGCCCTTAAATTTGTATGCTCAGTCGAAACATGATTTCGATCGTTGGGCACTTGAGCAAAAGGAACAGCCTTATTTTTGGGCTGGATTGAAGTTCTTTAATGTATTCGGGCCTAATGAATATCATAAAGAGCGAATGGCTTCTGTTATTTTTCAGGCATTTAATACCATTTCAGAAACAGGGCACATGGGGCTTTTCAGGTCTCACCATCCGGATATCCGGGATGGTGAACAAGCTCGTGATTTTATTTATGTGGAAGATATCGCTAAAGTGATTTTGTTCTTCATGAATAATCGCAAAAATTCAGGAATTTATAATGTGGGAACAGGTGGGGCGAGGACTTACCTGAGTTTGACCAAAGCCGTTTTTAAGTCGATGAAATTGGATGAAAGTATTGGTTTTATTGACACCCCAGAGGATTTGCGCGGTAAATATCAATACTATACTTGTGCTAATATTCAGAAGTTAAGAAAAATAGGTTACTCAGAACCGTTTTACTCCTTAGAGGATGGCGTCGATGATTACATCACTAATTATCTGATGCCCGGAGTTCGCTACTAGCGGGTGAAAATTTTCATTCATTGTCATTTGCTTCGCGTCATTCGTTGTCATTATTGGTCATAAATGACTACCAATGACTTAATGACCATTAATGACGGCAGCTTTTGACCCTGGAATCTGGAACTTGAAACTTTCTATCGCGTAAATACCCAATCGTTTTCTCCTGAAAGTTGGTTGTTGAAATAATACCCTTCCCAGTCAAATGCTTTCAGTTCCTCCGGATTGGAAATGTTGTTTTGAATGATAAACCGGCTCATTAGTCCGCGGGCGCGTTTCGCAAAGAACGACACCATTTGATATTTGCCGTCTTTATTTTCTTTGAACGAAGGCGTAATTATCTGCGCTTTTAATTTTTTCGTATCAATGGCGCTGAAATACTCGTTGGATGCCAGATTGATTAAAATTTTCTGGTCGTTTAACGAGAGTTCGTCATTTAGCTTTGCCGTAATTTTTGTTTTCCAGAAATCGTATAAATTTTTCTTTCGGGCAACCGATACGTTGGTTCCCATTTCTAAGCGATAGGGCTGAATCAAATCGAGCGGTTTTAGCAATCCGTAAACTCCTGAAAGAATCCGAAGCTTTTGCTTGGCAATTTCAAATTCGCTTTCAGTAAACGTTTCCGCCTTTAATCCCTGATACACATCACCATTAAACATTAATACCGACTGCCAAGAATTTTCGGGGGTAAAAGTAGGAGACCAAGCCTGAAATCGCTTAAAGTTCAATTCTGCCAACTTGGGTGAAATACTCATTAGTTTGGCTAGTTGATCTGGCTTTTTCTTTTTCATCACTGAAATAATTTTTTCGGCTTCGGGAAGAAAATCTATTTCAGTAGACTTTTCAAAATGAATTGGACAATGGTCATATAGCGATTTGGCTGGTGAAATAACGATGATCATGGTTTTTTATATTGATTTCAGGAATGAAACAAAGATACAGTATCAAAGTTGATTCGAATAGTGTAAAAAAGGAAAAGCGGAAAAAGTGAAAGATTGCTCTTTCCTTTTCCCACTTTTCTGCGGATTTATTCTTGTTTGTGGAATTCGTTTTTCTACCACACAAAAGTGCCTACAGCGCCTTGTGCCAGCGATGTAGAGACTGATTTGCCTTTAAAGCTGATGTTGAAATTTTGGAGCGATCCGGCGTCATTCAGCACAATCAATACCTTTTTGCCTTCCGGAGTTTTAAATGCAACATTTGGCAAATTAGCTGGCAAATTGGTGTCGATTCGAACAGAGCCCGGACGAACAAATTTGGATGCGTGAGCCAAAATATAATAAGCCGGATTGCGTGTTACTGCATTACCGTTAATTGTAATGGTGCCTAAGCACTGATCGCAGCCACCTTCGTTGGTGTGTGGGTCGTTTGACGGATCCGCGGCCATGTTCCATTCCAGTACATTGCGGCACCAGTTGCGCGTTCCGCCAATAATGAGGGTACGCACATGCCACGCAAGATCGCCTGGCAGATTGCCTGGTGCGCCCACCCATTGCTCTGTGAAATATAGGTTTTTGGCAGGGAAGGCATTGTGAACCTTGCTCAATTCTTCAATTGTTCCGCCATACAGATGAAAAGCAGACCCATCGACATATTTGGCCGCTTCCGGATTGTTTAAGATTTGAAGCGGATAATCAATGCGGTCGGCATTATGGTCGTAAACAATAATCTTTGATTTAATTCCAGCGGTAGCGAAAGCTGGTCCAAGGCTTTTCCTGATAAAATCGGCTTGATCGGCAGCAGTCATGTACATGCTTGGATTATTTCCCGGATGCAAGGGTTCGTTTTGTATGGTGATGGCATCGATGTCGATTCCTTCAGCCTTCATTTTCTGAATATACTTCACAAAATATTTGGCATAGGCGTCAAAATATTCTGGTTTCAGACTACCACCTTTGAACGAATTGTTGGTTTTCATCCAGATAGGAGCCGTCCATGGTGATCCCATAATTTTGATGTTCGGATTGATCTCCAAAATTTCTTTCAGAACTGGAATCAAATCAGCTTTTTCAGTTTCAAGGCTGAACTTGTCCATGTTTACGTCGGTTTGTCCCGCTGGCAAATCGTTGTAAGTGAACAAATGGTCGCTTAGGTCAGAAGCTCCAATGCTGATTCGCAGGTAGCTGATGCCGATATTCTTTGCATCAGTAGCGAAAAGCTCTTTTAAGATTTTATTCCGGCTTGTGTTTTCCATTCGATTGAGCAGTGTTGCACTTCCGCCAGTGAGGCAATTCCCAAAGCCATCAATCGTCTGGAAAGTTGTTGTTGTGTCAATAGCAATGGTCGGATATTGGTTTACTGAAGTGTTGAAATTCAGGCTTGTGTTTTGTCTCTCGAAAAGTACATTCGTCAAAGGACTGGTCACCCATGCTTCGACCTCTGTTTTTACGGGATTATCGGTCGGATTTGGCCTATCGGGATAATTGTCGTTTTTAGTGCTCTCCGAACAACCAAAAAGCAATATCAGTAAAGTGAAAAGTAAATTCATGTTTCTCATTTTTAGTTGGCTAAATTGAAATTCCACAGAATGAATTAATCCTTTTTTTCTTGTAATCAAATGATTAAAATGGAATTTTTTTGTACTGTTGATGATTCTGATTGACTTTAAGAAATAATCCTGACAGATATAAAATACCTGTCAGGATATGATATTAATGCCCCTATTTAAATGCCCTATTTTATTTTTTTTGATAAACCCTGACATAATCAACCACCATCGAACGAGGGAAGATGGTGTCGTCGATGCCTTTTTGTCCGCCCCAGTTTCCACCAACAGCTACATTCAGCAACAAGTGAAATCGTTTGTCGAATGGCCAAACCGGAAAGCCTTTTCCTTCGTTCTTGAAGGTAAAGTATAATTTGTCATCTACATAAACTCTGTATTCGGATGATTCCCATTCCAGAATATAGTTGTGAAATTGAGTATAGCAGTCGGAAACGGTAGTCGTTGCATTTTTCTGTGTGCCTTGTACGTGATTGTACGATTGGGTATGAGCCGACGCAACAATGACATACGGATCGTATCCCACGTTTTCCATGATGTCGATTTCGCCGCTTGCCGGCCAACCGCCATAGGTCCAGTCGGTTGATAACATCCAGATAGCTGGCCACATTCCTTTTCCTTCCGGAAGTTTGGCCCGAACTTCAACCTTTCCGTACAGCCAATCACCTTTCGATTTGGTAATCAGTCGAGCAGAAGTATATTTTTTGCCTTCAACATCTTCTTTGATGGCGTTGATATAAAGGTATCCGTCTTTTACTTCCGAGTTTTTCAGTTGACCGCTGGTGTAGTATTGAGCTTCGTTATTTCCCCATCCGTTGGCATTTCCATCGGTGTCATAACTCCATTTTTTGCTGTCGGGCAAACCGTTATAGTCAAATTCATCACTCCAAACCAACTCGTAATTGCCGGTTGCGGTGCCGGTACCTGGCTTTACACCTGTTGGTTCCGATTTGTTGTCTTTGGCGCAACCCCACAGCGAAGTTGAACAAATGAGAATTGTAAAGAAGAACAATTGTTTCATATAAGTTGTGTTTTTCAGGGGTAAATTAACTCCTGCCCATCTGGCGAGCCAGATAGCCAGGAGTTTTTATTGCCAATCTATTTCCCGAAAGTAAAATCGTCGAAAAAGAAAATACCTGGAGCTGCATGTCCTTCAGCACCAAACTGAATTACGATTTTGTCATAATCCTGCCGATTACTCACAGAACTAAAATCAAAAGTTAGTTCGATCCATTTGTCTGATTCCAGATTTGCTTTTACCACTTCTGTTTGTGTTGTCCATGCATTTCCACCCAGACTGCTATCCTGCAATTTTACAGCCACCTGATGCTGAAGCTGATTCACCGAGATCCAACTTCCCGCAACATCGTAGGTTCCAAGATAGTCATTATATGATGGAATAAACACTTTCATTTTCACTTTATTCTGTTCAGTCAGATCAAACTTATAGGCGTTTGTCGAAAAGTAGATGTTTGAATAGAACGCAGAAGTTTTCTGGTAAAGGAATACTTTTGAAGAGGTGTTTACCGGTACTGGTGCCGGATTTGAATAACTGGCACTTACCAAAGAACCCATGTCTTCATATTTGAATTCCACCTTACTGGTTGCTCCTTCAAAATCTTCAGATAAAGGAGTTGCTTTCAGTGGAATGATAACGATCGGCTTCACATTTTTTTCTTTAGGAATCAATCGATACCACCAGCCATTGCCAGGTTCTACGGTACTTACACATTTAATATACAACTCATCTTCAGTAAGTTTTATAATTTCATAGGTCGATGTACCTGCGTAATGACCGAAGAATGCACCATCACTAAGTGTTAGAGTTTTTGCCGATTCTTTCAATGTAAAAGTGTAGGAAGATTTTGGAGCATACGCCACGTCAAAATCACCGTCGCCGGGAACCACTGAATTTGGGTATCCCAGAGCTGAAAGAGCTACACGGCCATTTTCGTTGGTATAAACTGAACCATTGTTTTTCCAGACCATTTTTATGCCCACTTGGGTAAACGTAAATTCCTGAGTATAAAGACAGCTTTTAGTTTTTCCTTCGGCAGGGCAGCTCCACCAACTTGGGCTCGATGCATCGGCCGGTCCAACACCAAAATGTCCGTCGTGATATTGATCGAACACCCATGTTTTACCTGCCAAATTGCTTGCACCACCGGTCAGCGCGGTGTACATCGGCGTATTGAGCATCGACATGTCATCATTGGCAATTGTAATTGTTTTAGACTTAGATACAGAACCACTTTTCGAATATAAAGTCATAACAACATTGTAAGTCCCTTTAAAAGGATATTCAACGGTTGCCGATTCTCCTTTGCCTTTTGTATTGTTGCCAAAATCCCAGGTTACAATACCAGCAATCTGCGATGTGTTTTTTATTTCCAGAATGTTCGCCTTTGCAGCTGTTGGTGTAGCTGTGAAATCAAGCTGATCTTCAGTTGGAGCCTGTCCGATATCGATGGAGCTATCCATTTCAGGTTTACATGCAAACATAACAATTATGAGTGCAGCCAAACCGGCAAGTTTTTGTATGTATTTTATTCGTTTCATTACCAAAAAGTTTTAAATTTTAATTAAAAACAAGATTATAGAACCTGCTTATTTATAAGCTGGCACCATTTGTTTCAACACATCCTTGTTCGTATTTCTGATTTCAGATGCTGGAATTGGGAACATACCCCATGTATTGGGATTATAAGTTCTAACCGTAAAATCAGATGGATTAGGAATACCTTGAGGTACATTAAAACTGGCGTTGATTTTAGCTGCTGCATAGGCCTGTCCTCTTCTTAAAAGATCCCATTTGCGAAGACCTTCGCCTCCAAATTCAACACGTCTTTCATGGTAGATGTTATCGAGTGTAATGCTTGTCAAAGCAGCGCTTGCTCCAAGTGAACGGGTTCTGACCTGATTCAGGTAACCGGTAGCTTTTGCCGGATTGTCAGTCAGGAATAATTCGGCAGCCATCAACAACACATCGGCATAACGGATGTCGGTGAAATTGCGTGGGAAATTGTGACTTGGATCACCACCAACTCCAATGTAAGCGCTGAGAGCCATGTATTTTTTGTTGAAAAAGCCGGTATTCATGTAAGCTTTGTTGTATTTGGTCATTTTCACATCGGCATTGTACAACGTGGCATCTTTTCTTGGGTCACCAGTTTCAAACTCATCGGCTAAACTCCATGTTGGAACAGCAAACGACCATCCCGGATAAACAGTATTATCGCCTTCAGGATTACGTACGCTTAACCAAACCGAAGAGAAGTTACCATTGATTCCCCAACCGCCCCAGTCGCCTGATTTAGCTTTTTCGGAATATTGGATTTCGAGCAATGATTCTTTGTTATTTTGATTAGCCCAATCCCACAAATCGGCATAATTAGGAAGTAGTGAATAGACATTGCTTGAAATAATCTGCTCTAAAGCGGCTTGTACGTATGCTTTGTCGATAGTTGTTTTTCCATCGCTGAAAGCGGGAACCGACATCACTGGTTTGGCAAAACCTTCGTGATAAAGGTAAATACGAGCCATTAATGCCTGAGCAGCTCCTTTTGAAATACGTCCTTTTTCGGCTGATGAAACTGAAACTGGCAGCACAGGAATTGCTTTGAGCAAATCGGATGCTATTTGTGTAAATAATTCAGCAGGTGTATTCTGAGGAATATTTTTGTAGTCCTCAACATTAGGAAGCACTTCTGTAATAAGCGGTGCATATCCGTAGTGACGAACCAAATCCCAATAGAAATAAGCTCTTAAAAATAAAGCTTCACCTTCGTAACGGCTTTTCAGACCATCGGTTTTCCAATCGATATCGGCTTGTTTCTGCAGGTACAGGTTGGCGCGATAAATTCCGGAGTAACAACGGTTCCACAAATCGCTTGACGAATTGTTTTCAGGAGTCATTTTAAACATTTCCATTTCCTGCCATTGGCTCATATCCGAGATGTTTGAACCACCGCAGAATGCATCGTCTGAAAAAATATCGGACATGGTCGGAACAAATTGCCAGTTCTGAACAGAGTAGGCATCGTAAACGGCAGTTAACGCCAGGAAGGCCTGATCTTCTGTTTTGTAATAGTTGGCTTCAACCTGACCTGTTTTGGGTTCCAGTTCAAGAAATGATTTTGAACAGGAAATGCTACTCAAAGCTAAAGCCAAAAATGAGGTCACATATATTATATTCTTTTTCATCTTTTTCTATTTTTTAGTATTGGCTTTATTAAAATGTAATGTTAACACCACCTAAAACGGTGCGGGCTTGTGGATAAATACCATGGTCGATGCCATTGCTGAATACACCTCCACCAATTTCAGGATCGTAGCCTTTGTAGCTGGTAAATGTCAACAGGTTTTCTGCAGTTACATAAAAACGCAAGTTTTTAATTTTCAGGTAATCGACAACCGATTTTGGCAGCGTGTAGCCAAGAGTGATGTTTCTTAGTCGTACATAGCTTCCGTCGTGAATAAAGAAATCGCTTACTGTTTTCATGTTTTGGTTGTCATCAACAAATGTTACACGTGGGTAATAATTTGATGTGCCTTCGCCTGTCCAACGGTTCAGCCATTCCTGACGATAGTTGGTTCCATTCATGTCGTAACGTCTGGTAGCGTCATAAACTTCCTGCCCCAAAGCAGCATATACAAACATGTTCATGTCAAAGCCTTTGTATTCAAGGCTCAGATTCAAACCTCCTGTAAATACAGGGTATGGCGAGCCCATTTCAACGCGGTCGGCATCCGAAATTTTGCCATCGCCGTTTTCATCAATAAATTTAATGTCGCCAGGTTTCGCACTTGGCTGAATTTTTCCACCGGTAGAGCTTACGTAGGCATTGATCTCACTTTCATTCTGGAAAATTCCATCGGTTTTAACACCGTAGAAAACTCCCATTGGTGAGCCAACCGAAGCATATAATACTCCTGATTGTCCGAATCCTCCGTCTCCACCCTGAAGCCTTTTTTCAGCATTCTGAATGTCGAGAACTTCATTTTTATTGTAGGCTCCGTTGATCGAAGCATTGAAATATAATTTTCCAAATTGTTTCTTGTAGCTTACTTCGCCTTCAAAACCTGAGTTTCTTACCGAGCCCCCGTTGATGATTGGAGCAGAGTTGCCAACTAACATTGGAACCGGAGCGGTAACCAACCAGTCTTTGGTTGTTTTTACATAGTAATCCAGCGTAACTCTCAGGCTGCTGCCAAGTGTTGCGAAATCAAGGCCAATATTGGTTTGTTCTGAAGTTTCCCATTTCAGCGATGGATTGGCAATCCGGGTTGGCTGTGTTCCATTGTATTGGGTTTTGCTGTCGCCAAAATAATAGACGTTTTGATTTCCAATAATTGAAGTGTATCCAAAATCGCCAATGTTTTCGCTTCCGTTTTGACCCCAACTGGCTCTTAATTTCAACAAATCAACAGACCCTTTTGCTGCGCTCATGAAATTTTCTCTTGAAATAACCCAGCCAGCGGCAACCGACGGGAAATAACCGTATTTATTTTCAGAACCGAAGCGCGATGATCCGTCACGACGAATAGTAGCAGTTAACATGTACCGGTCCATCAAATCGTAATTGACACGGCCAAACAATGATGCGACAGTGTGTTCAGAATAACCACCACCAGCGCTTGCACTTAACGGATTGGTTGCATTGTCAATGTAGGCATGTCCAAAATCGTCAAAAATCACATCCGATTTTTCGCCTGAAAGGTTTTGGTACATGTCTTTAAAGGCAGTTGTTCCAGCCATCAAGGTTAAATGATGAATATCGATGGTTTTATCGAAAGTTAAAACATTCTCGAAGTTCCATCTTGAATATACTTTCATGCCTTGCGATACCTTGTCGGTAGTAGTAAAGTGCATTGCATCAATGTAATAGAACGGATAGTAATTACGTTCGTTCACCAATGCCATTTCGCCGCTGTATGTTGATTTAAAAGTCAAACCTTTCAATGAGGTATTGATTTTACCAAAGTCAACTTCAGCAAAAAGACCACCAACGATTTTACTCGTTTTTGTTTGAGAATTCACTTTGTCAAGCAAAGCCATTGGGTTGGTAATTTCCTGTAAGCCGATTCCATAATCTTCAGGAGTAGCCCATGTTCCGTCAGCATATTTTACGGGAACAATAGGAGGCATATTAATTGCCTGTGCCAACCCGTTTCCGAAATGGCTATTGGTGTCAATACCCTTACTGTTAATGTAAGCCAGGTTTAAATTGGAGCCAAACTTCATAAAGCCAAATTCGGCAACTGTGTTTAAGTGATATCCGAATTTTTCGAATTGAGATTTCCCTTTGGCAACAATACCGTCTTGTTTAAAATAGTTAATCGAGGATGAATAACTAACTTTATCATTTCCTCCGTTTAACGAAACAGAATGGTTTTGTTTTGGTGCATCGTAATTGAACATTTCATCCTGCCAATCGGTATTAATGGTGTTGTCAGCAATTTCTGCAGCCGAAAATTTAGGACTCAACCCGCCATTCATTGCAGCTTCGTTAGTCAACATCATGTATTGCTGACTATCGAGCAAGCGAAGTTTTCTCCATGGATTTTGAACCCCATAATAACCGTCATAGCTAACCGTCATCTTTGAGTCTTTTTTACCACTTTTTGTGGTAATGAGGATAACCCCATTGGCACCACGGGCTCCATAAATAGCGCTTGATGCAGCATCTTTCAGAACTTCAATTGATTCAACATCGCTTGAGTTTAAAAAATCGGTTCCTGAACCACTCATTGGCAAACCGTCAATAATATATAATGGTTCAGCATCGCCGTTTGTTCCAACTCCACGGATGCGGATTGAAACCTGATCTCCTGGTTGCCCAGAATTACTTGAAATAACCACACCTGCGGTTTTCCCCTGAAGGGCCTGTGTGACTCTCATGTCTGAAGTCTTCTTCAAATCGTCGCTGCTAACTTTGCTGATTGCACCAGTCACCAGACTTTTTTTCTGGGTTCCGTAACCAACCACGACAACTTCATCAATGTCGGTATGTTCTGTTGTTAATGCGATATTGATAACTGTCCGCGTAGAAACAGGAATTTCCTGAGTTTTCATACCAACAAAGGAAAAGACCAGCGTTGCGTTACCGGAAGCATTGATGGAATAGTTCCCGTCAATGTCAGTAATTGTACCAGTGGTTGTTCCTTTAACAACAACACTTACCCCAGGGATCGGTTGTCCATCATCAGCCGATGTGACAACTCCCTTTACCTGTAACCCTTGTGCAAATACTGCAAAAGAGCTCATCAAAATTAAAAGAGCTAAAACTGCTTTTTTCATAAATAAATAAGTTTTTTAGAAATGGTTTCTAAAAGAATTAATAGTAAATTGCTTTTGTGAGACAATTTTGAGCACAAAACTATTCTATTATTTACTCTGGAGGAAGCAAAATTCTACTGCAAAAATACGACAGAGGTAAAATTGTATTACATCAATAATACATCAGTTTGTATTTTATATAGTTGTATTTTAGATTGTTGAGTTTATTTAACTGAAATGTAACAATACAACATTGGAATCAGAAGAGTACAACACTATAAGTTTGGAACTATAAATCAATAATCATTCTTGTGAGATTTTGATCGCGGTCGATATTGAGCTTTTTTCGAACCCGGTAGCGGCAGATTTCAACTCCCCGAACTGAGATATTCATCAATGGGGCAATTTCCTTGGTCGAAATATTCATCCGTAAGTAAGCACATAGCTTTAGTTCTTTTGGGGTGAGATTTGGATATTGTTCTTTTAGCCGTCTTAAAAAATCTTCGTGAACTTCGTCGAATGCCGTTTCAAATATTTCCCATTGCTTTTTATGGTCAATGTCTTTGTCAATTTTAACAGTCAGTGAAGTAATTTTATCTTTGATCGAATCATCTGAACTGGATTTCTTTACTTTCTCCAACTCCTCTTTGATCTTGACCAGAAATTTGTTTTTCCTGATTAAATCCATCGTCTGATTGGCAAGTTCTTTATCACGGTGAATCATTTCACTTTGAAGCTGATTGTTTCGAAGTTTAATAATCTCTTTTTCAGAGATCAATGCTTCGCGCTGATACTGCTTAACTTTTTCGCGGTATTCCTGTATATTTTTTAATCTTTCCTTCCTTTTCGAAACCTGGATCCGATGATATACTACCCATACAATAACTCCGATAATTATTAAAGCGGTTAGCAAATAAATGAAGTATGCCACAGATGACCGGTACCAAGGAGGACTAATTGAAAATGTAAATCTGGCCTCTTTGCTCTCATTCTGAAATGGATCCATTGCCTTGACCTTGAACGTATAATTACCCTCGTACAAATTCATAAACTCGCAATTGGGTTTTTCTGACCACGCCGACCATTCTCTGCTATAATTTTCGAGAAAATAGCTGTACTTGATTCGTTCTAAATTTTTGTAGTCAGGGCTTGAATACCTGAATTCGAGGTTATTTCCCTTATAAGCATATGTTGTAGAATCTCCAGGTAGCATTTGTGGAATCATCGATGGATACAATATTCGCTGATTTTTAAGGTTTACGACCTCCCTTATATATGGTTCTAGTTCTGTTTTTTTGTTCGCCTGATAATTGGGTGTGTAATGCGCTAGTCCATTTTCGAGGGCGATAAATGTGTTTTGACGGTCGACTATGTTGATGTTTTCAAATCCGGAGATAATGCGATCCGACAATTTTTCAAATGGTGCGCTTACCTTTTTATAAGTTCCATCTTCAAGAAAACGGAGTACCCCGAGATTGTTCCCACTGGCATACCAGATGTTGTTGAACTGATCTTCTTTAATGTAGTCAATATTTGTTGGTTGCTCAAAGATGTGGTTGTAATATGCTGATTGTTCAAAACGGTCGGTAGTTTCATTGTAAGTATAGATACCATTTAATGATGTAAAAATGATATTTTTACCAATAGTCATGAGGTTATTGTATAAGTCTGATGGAAGTCCGTTTTTCGAGTTATAAAACGAATAATGAGTGACACTATCCAATTTTTCGTTCAGGGATATACAAAACACACCTTTAAATCCATGGCTCATCCAGATATTTCCCTTTTTATCTTGTGCCAGCAATTTCGATGATTCATTGAATCCTTTTATTTGTTTTACAAATTGCCAGCGTTTATTGTCTGCCGACTTTTTAAACAGTGTCATGCCCAAATAATTTCCACCAATTAGGTAGTTCTTGTTCTGGATGGGTTCAATATACATCCAGGCTCCACTTACATTAGAAATCTGGGAAGCCGTTTCACCTTCAATGATATAAGTGCCATTGTCGTGTCCGCATAACAAGATTCCCTGATGAACTCCCAAATACCATACTTGCCCAACTGTTTTTTGAATAAGCCTGAATCCTTCGGGGTCAACACTTGAATGCTCAGGCCAGTTTTTTACAAAGAGTCCGTGGTTGGTTCCGACATACAATTTCCCATTGTAAACTATCGATGAATATGTTGAACCTAATCCTTCCGGGTCGAACATATAGGTGAATGGAGAACCGGTGTCGATGTAGTCTATCCCGTTATCAAGTCCTAACCAAAGGTTTTCATCGCGATCGGTTCCGATGCTTAATATCGTATTATTCTGAAGTCCTTTCTTTTTGTTGATATGTTGTATAATTCTTCCCGATTCATCTGTAATGATCATTCCGTTTTGAACCGTTCCCAATGCGTAATGGTTTTCGCTAAATAGAGTTGCTGAAAACAATTGGTTATTTTTCAGAAAGTCGTTTGCTTCACCCTGCCACGGAGTTAGTGTATTCCCATCGGATATGAATGCTCCATTGCGATCAGTCGCAATTAAGAGGTTTGTATTGTTGACCGGAAGAATAGCCCATATTTTTTTATCCTTCAGCAAACTATGACCGGGTATTCCGAGCAAACGACCTTGTTTGTATTCCATCAAACCTTCAACTTCATCCTGAATCAGCAGTTTGTCATTCACGTAAAAGGAAAATATTATTCTGTTCTCTAAATGAATAGAGGCTATCTGTTCATCCTTATAAATAAATAAATGAGTGTACGACTGGAATACAACTCCAAAGGTGGTGATGTGAATTTTCCAGATTTCCTTAAAATTCCGGTCATCTTTTGGTACAAGGTTTAATAAGGAATGATATTTTAATTGACCGGTTACGTCAGGCTCAAAGTATCCAAAGTCATTTTGCTGACCAATATAAATTCGGTCGTTCGAATCAATTTTCAAACAGCGGATAATCGATGGATTGGGCAATCCATAAAGTTGCCAGTGGGCACCATCAAATTCCAGAAGTCCGTTATTGTTGGCAAAATACATGAAGTTTTTGCTGTTTCTTTCGATTTGCCAGTTTTGGGTCCCGGCCTTGTATTCACTTTTCAGAAAGTTATGGATATACGGAACCCCGACATTTATTATTTCGGCAGAAGCATCCGTCGACAATATTAAAACGAATAAGAAAATATAGATTAGCTTTTTACGCATAGGAATGACCTGATTTGGGAATAATTCATTGATTATTCTGCAATTGTAGCGTAAAGGATTTAAATAAGCAATGATTTGCAGTAGTCAAATTCATTCAATCCTGACGTTGTTTGACTAATGAGTTTTCGATGCGAAAAAAATGCGTCAAAGACGCAAAATAGTCAACACTTCGTTTGAGCCCCAGCGGAAACAAAGTGTTGACTGTGATGAATTAAATCCAAAGATTCGGCTCTGAATCAATTAATTTACTGCTTTTACAACCTTTCCGTAATCCACTTCCGAATTGATGGTTTTTGCTACATTCATGTAGCTTGTTTTTACCTGTTCGCTCTTTGGCATTTTTTCTGCAAGCTGCACCAAAACATTTCCTCTTTCAAATTCAGAATCGATCTTTGCTGTTTCATTGATGAGTCCAATCCATTGTTCTTCAGTTTGAAGCTCTTTATTGGCCAGCTTTTTGAGCAGATTTGTTTTTTCAAAGTCCGACCCGACGCGATTAATAGAGCCTAGTAAATTCGTAAAATTTTCGCCTTCAAACTGTTTATTATCTATCAATTCTTTCAGGATGTTTGCTTTCTCGAAATCAGAACCGACGTGATCTGCTGAATTTAAAAATGGACTTAAATTTTCTCCTGCCACTATTTCCTGATGAAGTAATTCTTTCAGAATATTTGCTTTTTCGAAATCGGAACCTACAGTGTTTGACGCGCTTAGTGCTGAGTTGAACTGCTCTTTGGAGAGCGGTTGCTTGATGATGTGCTTCAGGGCATTGGCTTTTTCGAAATCGGAACCAACACTTCCAACTGCTTCGAAATAAGCTTTTGATGTCAGCGAATCTTTCAATTGAGTCGGTGAAAACTTCTGAAGTAATTTCCCTTTTTCAAAATCTGAACCAATTTGTGTACTGATCTTTTTTGCGATTTCGGTTACCTGCTCGGGGTGAATGCTGTCGCTGGTAATCAGGTTTTCGAGGTACATACTTTTGATGAAGTCATTGTCCAGGCGATCTACTTCGTTCAGTAAAGCACGGAGACCGCCTTTTTCAACAATGCGCTTTATTCGGCTCTGGGCATCAAACCCTACTGAAATCATTCCCTGAATGGCTTCGGCCAAAAACTTTTTGCCTTCGGCATCTTCCGGGTTTAATTTCCGGCCATTTTCGAACATCTCGTAAGTAAGTTCTCCATTGGCATTGCATTTGACCCGTAACTTCATGTCATTTTTCCAGTACTTCAAATAGCTATTTTTCGACATGCTTTTTATGGCAGCTTCATCATCGGTAAATTTGATTTCACCGGTATAATTGATTTCAAGTTTGTCTTTTCCATTGTTTACAATGATTGTATTTCCGTTGTTATGGCACGAACCTGTAAGTAAGAGGATGATCAGCACTGTGAATATGTTTCTTATCGTTTTCATGAGTATAAATTTTTGTTTAGCATTCTACATTTTGGTATTAACGTCATCTTTTTGAATCATACTTCAACCTCTTGGAATAGCCATTTATACATTTCCGGTTTGTGCGGGCTGTTGCACACATGGCTATTTCATCTTAAGTCATTATTTACTTAGGTTTTACTTTTCTAATCGTTTCAGGTATGAGAAATATCCAAGGAAGCTCAGGGCAAGGCAGCAGACGATGATTGCGATTGAGTGTATTCCGAAGGGTGTTGTTGCACTCACGAGGCCTAATCCGACTCCCATTCCGGCTAAAATCAGAAACCATTTGAATGCCTGGCTTTTGTTGTCGTTTTTCGTCGGTTGGAGGATTTGTTCTGCTACTTTATCCGAAACCTCTTTTTCAACCATTTTTAATTTTAGTCGATTGTCCAGGATTATCCGAACCAGGGAAATTAATAAATTAATCACTAACCATGCGGCAAAGATTGTGGCTGAAATTTCGAATAATGGTCTCGAAAATGAAGTTCCTTCGGTGAAATGGTAATCTTCGGCGGAAACTAAAAAAGGAGTTGTAAATGCAAGGAATAGAAGAATGAGCCTTTTCATTTTGTGTGTTTTATTGTTTGTAATCGATTAGACTGGTAGGTATGTGTATTGTTGCAAAACATTCAGGATAAATTCAGAACGCCGATTTGTTTCTTGTATTTTCGACAGATTTCGATGCACTGAAACAGAAAAACCACAGCGGTAATAGCCATGAACAAATAAATAAGCAGATTGGAATAGCGGATAAACAAACCTGACAAATACTCGTGAAACAGGAAGCATGAAATCAATACCGCCGTTATTCCGATGGAGGAAAGCAGGTAAGCGACTACGATATTTGTTGAAAAGGAGCGTTTCGGTTGCTCCAGTTGGGCAATTACCAAATCAGTTAAATTGAAGTCGAATTCAGGTTTTTGCTGTCGCTGAATTCCTGAGAACAGAATTTGATAAGTTTCCGCTTTCTCTTTACAGATATAGCACGATTTGATGTGCTCCCTGATGGATTGTTCGCAATGCAACGAGTCTGAAACGTATTGCTGAAGTTCATTTTCAGAAAGATGTTCGGCTATCATAGTTCTTCTTTTTTGTATTTGCGTAATAAATTGTCTTTTAACGATCGCCTTGCCCTGAACAAATAATTCTTCACGGTTCCTTCCGGAAGTTGGGTGATGCGTGCTATTTCTTCGTAACTCAGTTCTTCATTGTGATATAACGTGATCAATGTTTTGTGCAAAGGCGAAAGCAGTTCAATTTCTGACTTAAGTATCTCATTCAGTTCCCGCTGAAAAATATCGTTTTCAGTTTGATTGAATAAGCCAATTACTGATTTGCTGCCGACAAACTCAAGAGAATCATCATCTGTTTCGATATTTTCATTTCGATTATCAATAAGAACCAGCTTTTTCTTTTCAAGATAAGTAAGACAGGTATTGTAGGCAATTTGTGCAATCCAGGTCGATAGTTTCGATTGATACCTGAATCCAGGCAGGCTTTTAAATGCTTTTAGATAAATGTCCTGAGCAATGTCTTTCCGGTCTTCGGTGCGACTAATCATTTTAAAAACGATTTGGGTAACCAAACCTTCGGTATTTTGAATAATAGTTGCAAAGGCATTGGTGTCTCCGCCCAATACCCTATCAATCCAATACCGATCTTTCTGTATGTTTTCCTTGTTCCCGCTCACTTACGCGATTAGACTGACGATGGAAGAAAATGTTGCAAAATAAAGAAACAAAAAAGGCTGAATGGTTTCCCGTTCAGCCTTTGAATATTATGGATCGTTTTAATCTATCCGAAACATTTGTTATCGAAAAATTTAACCGGTTCGCTGCAGTTTTCGCCATCAACAGTCCAGGTATTTCCCGATTGTAACAATTCGTCCATGCAGGTTACCCTGCGTTTGGCCTGAACCGTTTCAATCTGCTTTTTCATTTCCTGATCGTAAACTGGTGCTTTAACACTTCGGATAACACCCATTGCCACCGGAAACTCCGGAAGCGCCATGTTAATTAACGCAACTTGTAATCCAAGGTTGTCTTCCTCCGGATGATGAACCAAAATGTCTTCGCGGGTAATGCCGTCTTCTCCAATTTTTACCACTTTCAAATGTCCATTCTCCAGAATCAAACCTTTGTCTTCCTGCTCTCCAAAAATCATTGGTTCGCCTTTCTTCAGGAATAGCTGGCGTTCAGAGCGGAATTTCGGATCAGCAACGTAATCGTGGATTCCATCGTTGAAAATCACGCAATTTTGAAGTACTTCTACTACAGAAGTGCCTTCGTGTTTTGCTGATTCAGCCAGAACTTCCTGCGTGTGTTTTACATTACTGTCGATAGCTCGCGCAAAGAATGTTCCGCGTGAACCCAAAACCAATTGTCCCGGAACAAACGAATCTTCGATGGTTCCGAACGGCGAAGTTTTGGTAATCTTACCGCGGTCTGATGTAGGTGAATACTGGCCTTTAGTCAACCCGTATATTTTGTTGTTGAAAAGAACAAGGTTGAGGTTAATGTTACGACGAACCAGGTGAATGAAATGGTTTCCACCGATAGCCAATGAGTCGCCATCACCGGTAATTACCCAAACCGTTAAATCCGGGTTAGCTGATTTAACACCGGAAGCAATAGCTGCAGCACGACCATGAATGGTATGGAATCCGTAAGTACTCATGTAATACGGAAACCTTGAAGAACAACCAATTCCGGAGATAACAGCAAAATCTTTGTGTGCGATGTCCATATCGGCCATTGTCTTCTGCACCGCATTCATAATGGCATAATCGCCACATCCAGGACACCAGCGAACTTCAGCGGCGCTTTTAAAATCTTTGGCAGTATAATTGAATTTTGTCATGATTAAGCCTCCAGTATTTTTTCAAAGTTTTCAACTAATTCGTGTACCGAGAATGGTAGTCCCTTCATCTTATTTACCTGATAGTAATGGAATCCAGGTACACTGTCGCGCAAATAGCTGGCAAATTGTCCCAGATTTAATTCGCAAACAACGATCTTTTTGAATTTACTGAAAACTTCAGCTGTATTTTTTGGTAATGGTTTAATGTAATTAAAATGAGCCAGGCTCACTTTCTTGCCAGCTTCCTGCATCGCGCGAACAGAACTGATCATGTGACCATAAGTTCCACCCCAGCCAACCACAAGTAAATCACCTTCAGCTTCACCAACAAGTTCTAATTCAGGAATCATATCAACGACCTTTGCAACTTTTTCGGCTCTGATTTGGGTATTGATGTGGTGGTTCTCAGGATCGTGGCTGACGCCGCCGGCTGCATTTTTTTCTAATCCGCCAATTCGGTGTTCAAATCCTTCCATGCCGGGAACTGCCCATTCTCTGGCTAATGTTTCCGGATCACGGTTATATGGTTTAAATAATTCAGGATTGGTTGCTTTGCGTGGTGTAATCGATGGCAACTCACTCATGTTAGGTACTCTCCATGGCTCGCTTCCATTACCTAAAAAACCATCAGTTAAAAGCACTACAGGAACCATTCGTTCGAGAGCGATCTTTGCTGCCAGGAAAGCATAGTAAAAACAGTCGGATGGAGTACTTGCGGCAAGCACAACCAATGGGCTTTCGCCATTTCTTCCGTATAACGTTTGTAATAAATCGGATTGTTCTGTTTTGGTTGGAAGTCCGGTTGAAGGACCGCCACGCTGTACATTCACTACAACAATGGGTAATTCAGCCATCACCGAAAGTCCCAGAGCCTCTGCTTTTAAAGCAAATCCGGGACCCGATGTCGATGTTACTGCCAAATGACCTGCAAATGCAGCTCCAATCGTAGTACAGATTCCGGCGATTTCGTCTTCTGCCTGAAATGATTTTACTCCAAGGTCTTTCCGTTCGGCTAAAGCCTGTAAAACATCTGTAGCTGGAGTGATTGGGTAAGAACCGATAAACAGATTCAGTCCAGATTTTTCGGCAGCGGCTAAAAGTCCCCAGGCAGTTGCAAGGTTTCCGTTAATGTTTCGGTAAATTCCTTTTTCGATTGGCGCAGGATGCACAATGAACCGTGGAGTTGCATGCTGCATGTTCATGCCGTAGTTATATCCGTCGTGAAGAACCTTCAGGTTAGCTTCAGCAATCAACGGACTTTTTTTGCCAAATTTGTTCTGGATAAACCGTTCGATATAATCCAACGGACGTTCGAACATCCAGCAAATCAAGCCAAGGGCAAACATATTTTTACAACGCAAAACGCTTTTGTTGTCAAGCTCCAGATCTTTAAGGCTTTCTTTGGTAAGACTGGTAATTGGCACCGGAATTTTGAAATAATCATCCAGTTTTAATTCAGCAAAAGGATCTAATGTCTGAAATTGTGCCTTGGCAAAATTCTTTTCAGAAAATGAATCTACATCAAAAATAATGGTACCGCCCGGATTCATGAATGCTGCATTTGCTTTTAAGGCAGCAGGGTTCATGGCAATAAGCACATGTGCCAAATCTCCCGGTGTGGTAATTTTCTTTTTCCCAAATTGTACCTGAAAACCTGATACTCCACCTACGGTTCCCTGAGGAGCCCTGATTTCGGAGGGATAATCCGGAAATGTAGAAATATCATTTCCGAACAGTGCTGAAGTGTCTGAAAACAATGTTCCAGTCAGCTGCATTCCATCGCCAGAGTCTCCGGAAAACCTTATGGCTACCTCCTCAAGTTCAATAACCTTTGCATCTTTCATCTGTTTGTAATTTGTTTTTTAATTTGCAAGATGAAACTCGCCATTATATCATCCTCAAAGAAGAAAATCTTTCTTATAGCTCGTTTCATATGATATATTAATTTAATTCTGGTCTTTTTGCTTTGAAATTGTTGTAGGATCGGCTCCGAGATTATTAAACAGAAAAATTCCAGCTCATTTTGCTTGAATATTTTATTTATTGAAGCAGCAAAAATAACCATTAATTTTAAGCGGAATAGGATAATCTGAATTATTTATCTTGACTTTTGTCACCATAAAAATTAATTTTTAGGTAGTTATATTTATATAAGTTCTTGTGCTATTGTGTTTTGTTGCGGAGCTGTGTGAATTGCTTTTCTTTTGTTCTTTTTTGATGTCAGATGGGAGTCTGAATATTTTGACAGAATAGTTCTTCCTTTTGTTTCTATCTTTGTTCTTCAATTTTAAAATGAATTCTGAAATGGCACTTATAAAAACAATTTTAGGAAAAACTCCGGAATTTGGCGAAAACTGTTTTTTAGCCGAAACGGCAACGATAATTGGTGATGTTGTTACAGGCAATGATTGTAGCATTTGGTATGGAGCCGTTTTGCGTGGCGATGTTCATTACATTCGCTTAGGCAACAATACAAATGTACAGGATAATGCTGTAATCCATGCCACTTATCAGAAATCGCCCACCAACATTGGGAATAATGTAACTATTGCGCACGGTGCAATTGTACACGGCTGCACTATTCATGACAATGTGATGATTGGAATGAACGCCGTTGTTCTTGATGAAGCTGTGATTGAAAGCAACAGCATTGTGGCCGCGGGATCAGTAGTCAGCAAAGGAACCCGAGTGGAAAGTGGTACGGTTTACGCAGGTATTCCAGCGAAGAAGATAAAAGATATAGGACCAGAATTACTCGAAGGCGAAATTAAACGTATTGCCAAAGCCTATGGAATGTATTCAAGCTGGTACAAAGAAGTTTAGAGTTATAAATAAGAAGAAAGAAATCCGTAAAATTCATTATCTGAGTTTTACGGATTATTTGAATTCTATTTCACAACCGGAAATGCCACAATTCTGACCTTTGTACAACCAATCGGAACTAGTGTTAATTGTTCTGTCTTCTCCGAGACTTTTCCTTTATAAACACCGTCCCTAGCGGTTACTGGCTGGTAAGCAACTCCCTCAATGGCTTTCCAACCTGGAATTTGCTTGCCGGGAATAGTTATCTCGATTGGCGCATGACTAAGATTCCATACAAAATCAGAATTTGCAGTTTTAACCTCCGAAACGTTTATATGTTCCTTTGGATTCAAAACCGCATCCTGAACTAACCCGTAATTCCAATCCGATTCTGGGAATACCGAAAAATAGTCGCCTTCCTTTTCGTCATTGCCTTTTTCCCAGCGCTCTTTAATTTTAAGCGCATAAACCAATGGCCCGCGTTCTATTGCAGTGGAATTTCTGCCCCAGTTCGAAGTGGTGACCTCCATTGGAAAATAAACAACCAATTGGTCGAGGTTCGACCATTTGCGATTGATCGAGACGATTTGACCATTGTTTTCAATAGGTAACTTTTTACCGTTTATTTTGATCGACGGATTTTTACACCATGCTGGTATTCGAATGTCAAACGGAAATTCAACCGAATTCTTCATTTTCAGATCGAACTGAATTTTTTCATCAAAAGGGTAGGTTGTGTTTTCCACAATTTCAATTTCAGTATTGTCGCTTCCAACGGTTGTTTTGACCGTATTGGGACTAAAGACCAACGCAGCTAAACCATTTTTCTCATTCTTGTACCACAAATGTTGGGCGAATTTTGGCCAACCTTGATGCATATTGGCAAGGCAGCAGGTGTAGCCGCTTCGCATCCCAAGCACATTATTCATTTCACGGTCGAAGGGCAGCGAAAAATTAAACACTCCGCGCGAAATCTGAACCTGATTGGCAATCTGGAAATATTGCTTGTTGTTATAGTCATCGGTTGTTTGTGAGGGAAGTGCATTAAACGCCATACGTTCCAAAGCATCCATATAGAATGGATCGCCAGTAATTGCGCCTATTTCTTCCAACGAATACATTGATTCAACAATGGCACAAAGTTCAGTTCCCTGAATCGGGTCGTTCCCATGCAAATCTTCATCTGCCGAAAAAATCCCCATGGGCAATCCGTGCAGCGTCATCAAATCGGTAAAGCCAGTTTTTAGGGCTTTCAGGTATTTTTCATCACCCGTACGTTGGTAGTTTATTGCAGGAGATTTAATAGCCATCCCAACGTTCACTCCATGTCGGTGCATCCAGCGGTCGCCGTTCTGGTAGGCTGCGGCCCAGATTACCCAATCGCGATTTCCCAACCACTCGCTCCAATTGAACGATTGCGACTCGATTAAACTGGCCAATTCAAGCAACGATTCATCTTTGGTGATCTGAAACAACCATTGCGCCATCATTACATTTTCTGTTCCTCTGGAGGTTGCCCATTCAGTCCATTGCCCCAGTGGCGCATTTTTTAGCGCATTGATCTGGAATTGAAAGTACTTTTTCAGGAATCCGATTACCCGCATATCGCCAGTTGCCTGATAATACTGTTTCATTACTTTCAGCATTACCATTTTTGGCCACCAGTCGTCGCCTGCTTCTTTTATGTTTTTAACCGTAACTACAGTGTCGTTTTTGAGTTCATATTTGGTAATTCCACCAAAATATCCCGATGACCGTTGGTGTTCGATGGTCCAGTCGATGTATTTTTTTACTTTTTTCTGAAGGGTCAAATCTTTAAGTAACCAGGCCAGCGGTACTGCGCCATCAAGCCAGTAAGGAGTTTCTTCCCAGGCATCGCCGGTTCCACCGAGCCAGCCATTTTCTTTTCCTATTTTAGCATAAACTTCATCTAAATGGCCTGAAGTCCCATTGCGCATAATTTGCAGTTGATGTTTTAGCCATCCGTCGGGTTGAATTGCTCCAAGTGGTAATTCCTTATATACAGGTTGAACAAATTTTTCTGATTCAGAAAGGCTCTGTCCGAAAGTATTGATCCAGATCAGACAGATAATTAGTAAGGAAAGTGAGTGTTTCATATCGGTTGAGTGTTTAGCTAAATCTTTTAGTTTTGCGAATATCGTTAATTCATACTAAATACAAGCAAAGTCACTGAAATACTCTTTCAACTTTTTTATTTTCAGATGGCTCGTTTTAAATCAAGCTATTGTAAGTTTTTTGCTTCTAAAACCTAGATATTTCTATACTTTTACCTGAACTAATTTCAAAGATTTTAGACATGCTTTCCGGAAAATACCAACAACTCTATCAGCAATTTACATCAACAATTGATACAAAAAGAATCTTTCACGATCCGCTACATACCTTGGCTTTTGGAACCGACGCGAGTTTTTACCGGCTCATTCCCAAAATGGTTATCAAGGCCAAAAACGAAGAAGAAGTTTCATTCATCCTGAAAGAAAGTTCCAAACTGGCAATTCCGGTCACTTTCCGTGCCGCAGGAACAAGTCTTTCCGGACAAGCTATTTCCGATTCGGTGCTGGTCATTGCCGGAAACCACTGGACAAAATTCAAAATCGATCCCGATGGATTAAAAATCAGCTTGCAACCCGGACTGACCGGCGGAAAAGTTAATTCACTTTTAGCTCGTTACGGAAGAAAAATTGGTCCCGATCCTGCTTCGATTGATGCCGCCATGATTGGTGGAATTGCAGCCAACAATGCCAGCGGTATGTGTTGTGGCACAGCCGAGAATTCGTACAAAACAATTGCCAGCATGCGTGTCATTTTTGCCGATGGAACAGTGCTTGATACTTCCGATCCTGAAAGCAAACATCAGTTCAGTCAAACACATCCGCAATTGATTCAGGATATTACGGAGATGGCCGCATCGGTAAAAGCCAATGCCGAATTGGCTGGCCGGATTGCCCGGAAGTTTAAAATGAAAAACACCACCGGCTACAGCCTGAATGCGCTGGTCGATTTTGCTGATCCTTTTGATATTATTGAGCATTTGATGATTGGTTCGGAAGGAACGCTCGGATTCATTGCTGAAATAAGTTACAAAACCGTAGTTGAACATCCGTTTAAGGCCAGTTCGCTGATGGTTTTCCCGGATATTGAAAAGGCGTGTAATGCAGTTTCACTCTTGAAATTGGCACCGGTTTCGGCAGTCGAATTAATGGATAGGGCAGGGCTGCGATCGGTTGAAGATCAGGCAGGCGTTCCCAGCTATCTGAAAACGCTTAGTCCAACTGCAAGCGCCATTTTGGTTGAAACCCGTGCTCTTCATCAAGACGAACTTAATCAGCAAATAGCCGTCATTCTGGATACTGTAAAGACAATTCCTTCTGAAATACCCATTGAATTTACTTCAGTCCCATCAGAATATGCTTTGCTTTGGAAAATCCGTAAAGGAATGTTTCCATCCATTGGAGCCATTCGAAAGACGGGAACTACTGTTATTATTGAGGATGTAGCTTTTCCTGTGGCACGTCTGGCAGAGGCAACACTCGATTTACATCGTTTATTCGAAAAATGGGAGTATCGCGAAGCTGTAATTTTTGGCCATGCGTTGGAGGGGAACTTACATTTTGTTTTTACTCAGGATTTTGGCTCTCAAAGCGAGGTTGATCGCTATGCCAACTTTATGGCCGATGTGGCCGATTTGGTGGTTTCGAAATACGATGGTTCGCTGAAGGCTGAGCATGGAACCGGCCGAAATATGGCTCCGTTTGTTGAAAAGGAGTGGGGGAGTGAAGCTTACCAACTGATGAAGCAGATCAAACAAATCTTTGATCCAGAAAACCTGCTCAATCCGGGAGTTATTCTGAATAATGATCCGGAAGCACATTTGCAAAATCTGAAGCCGATTCCGGCAGCCAGCGAAAAGATTGACAAATGTATTGAATGTGGTTTTTGCGAACCGACCTGTGTTTCGGCTGAACTGACATTGACGCCTCGTCAGCGCATCGTGGTTTATCGCGAGATGGCCAGTTTGGCAAGGAGCGGCCATGAACCGCATATTGCAGCTTCGTTGGCTAAATCGTATCAATATGCTGGGAACGAAACCTGCGCTACCGATGGCTTGTGCGCCACTGCTTGCCCGGTAAAAATCGACACGGGCAAGTTGATCAAAACCCTGCGAAAGGAAGAGATAGGAGAACATCAAAATCGGGCGGTTTGGATTGCAGATCATATGAGTGGAGTAACTTCGTCGGTTCGTGGTGCGCTTTCAATTGTTGGATTCTTTCATACGGTTTTGGAGACTCCAATCATGAAAGGCATTTCCGGAGGACTAAGAACTTTATCCGGGAATCACATTCCGCGCTGGAATGCATTTATGCCACTTGGGGCAAAAAAAATAAATACGAACCAGTTACAGAAAGCCAAAACAGATAGAAAAGTTGTGTATTTCCCATCATGTATTAACCGGGCGATGGGCGTTTCAAAAGAAACTCGCAATGAAAAACAGCTTTCTGAAAAGATGCTTGAATTGCTGAATAAAGGCGGTTTCGAGGTTATCTATCCTGAAAATCTAAACAGTTTGTGTTGTGGAATGGCTTTTTCGAGCAAAGGTTACACCGAAGCCGGAACCAAAAAATCGAACGAGTTGGAAGTGGCTTTGCTGAAAGCCAGCGAAAACGGGAAGTATCCCGTGCTTTGCGACATGAGCCCATGCCTGTTTACGATGAAAGAGAACATGAAAACAGGTCTGAAACTTTACGAACCGGTTGAATTTATTCTCGATCATCTACTTTCGAATCTGGAGATTACACCAATGCAGGAAACCATCACCGTATTCCCGGTATGCAGTATGAAGAAGATGGGTTTGGAAAATAAGCTGGTAGAGTTGGCTGAAAGATGTGCGACGAAAGTGGTTGTTCCGGAAACCAATTGTTGTGGTTTTGCCGGTGACCGTGGGTTTTCATTTCCGGAGTTAAATGAACATGGATTACGCAATCTGAAAATTCAATTACCTGAAGGTGTTCGATATGGCTATTCAACCAGCCGAACCTGTGAAATTGGTCTCAGCCTGCATTCCGGTGTTTCGCATCAATCCATCGTTTATCTGGTTGATGAAGTAAGTCGTGCAAAAGATGTTGCCGGGTAAAGAAAAAACCCAACTACTTTTGATATAAGTAATTGGGTTTTAGATGGGTGGATGATGGGATTTGAACCCACGACCCCTGGAACCACAATCCAGTGCTCTAACCAGCTGAGCTACAACCACCGTGTATGATTTTGCGGTTGCAAATATAGTATTAAATTTTTTAGTTGTGCAATAGGAAAGATACGTTTTTTAGTTTTTTTTGACTGCGATAGAGATGCAAAATATTACTAAGCAAAATAAATTATTGATAAATATTTGACGAGAAGAATGTTACAGGCGAGGTTTACACCTGAATATTTTAGTCTGTCAAATAGTGATCATGTTTAAAGTTTGTTTTTTTGAATGAGCCCACCTTTTTCGTTCAAAAGTAAGGAATACCTAATTAGCGCTTCATCGCGAATAATCAGTTCGTAGCCGACAATCTCTTCTTCTATTATTTCGATAACATTCATCAATTCGCCGTGCAGGGCAGCTTTTTGTTTAATGTGTTCGGGTGTCGCATGAATAGGAAGATTCTTTTTTAGATTAATCAGTTTACCCACAGAATCGAAATGAGCAATGTATTCAATGTCTTCAAGGTAAAAAATAGCTTCGTAGAAATCATCGGAATGGAGCCATTCCACATTA
This sequence comes from Prolixibacteraceae bacterium, assembly GCA_028683385.1. Taxonomy (GTDB): domain Bacteria; phylum Bacteroidota; class Bacteroidia; order Bacteroidales; family Prolixibacteraceae; genus Aquipluma. Next base: position 76,830 of record JAQUIJ010000008.1, read on the forward strand.
ATAGAATCTCCAAATTTCTGAAAAAATGAGTCTTTTACTGCTTCAGGAAGTGAAACATTAGAAAACTTAAATATTTTACTTAAAATGTTTTTCATAAATCGGTAGTGTAATATTGGGTTTAGGTTTATGGGTTTTAGTATTTATGGTATCCAGAACGATTTGTAAATAAAGGTTCTAGCTGTTCTTACTTATAGACGGAATATTTAATAAATGTAACACATAAGAAAAATTAATCGGCCGAATTAAATTTTTGGTTATACATATAAATAACCCGGGATCTGGCTCTTTTAAGTCTCATCTTAACCGCATCCTCGCTAATTCGTAGAGTCTTTGCTATTGATTTCATAGGAAGATTGTCCTGATATTTCATCAGAAGCAGTACTTTTTCTTCAGGATGTATTAACTCAAAAATAGTAAGCAGGTTCTCGTAGCTTGCTTCTTCAAAATCGGTTTCCGATTCATCAATGATTTCGGGAATTTCGTTATTACTGTTCCATTCCGGATAGTGAAGTTTCTTTTTGACTCTTAAATAATCAATGCAATAATTGTACGTTATAGAATAGAGCCAGGACGAAAATGAAGAATTGCCTTTAAATCCGTGAATCTTTTCGTATGCTTTGGTTAATATGTCATTTGCAAATTCTTCAGATAATTTGGAATCTTTTAAAAAACTGAAGCATTTGTCCCTGACTTTTTTGAAATATCTTAAATAAATCAATTCAAATAATTCCTGATTCCCGGAATTTATAATTAGAAGAACGATTTCTTCGTCAGACTTCTGTTTATATTTGGTGGTTGATGCCATTTATATGTTATTGGAAATGTGAAATATATAAAAAAATGTGTAAAAAAAGATATAAAGTTGTGTTACTTCTCCTAAAACCTCCGTCACAATGATAAATTTGTCAGAAAGTCCTTTGATAATCCGATGTAAAAATAGAACTTTGTAAAAGTTTTTAGTTATATATTAGAGTTAATAGTTTTAGAGAAAAACAAATTTAAAAATTGAGTATGAAAAGTAAATTAATTATTGCTGTTGCAGCAATGGGTCTTACAGTGTTATTTAGTTCTTGTCAGAAAGTTCCACAAACAGAAATTGATGCAGCAACTGCAGCAATTCAGGAAGTAAAAGACGCTGGTGCAGACATGTATGTTCCAGAAGCTTATCAGGCTTTGGTTGATTCAATGAAATCAGCTAACGAAAAAGTAGAAGTAGCTAAAGCAAAATGGTTCCCAAGCTACACAAAAGCTAAAGCTACTTTAGCTGTTGTTAGCCAGATGGCTGTTGATACTAAAGCTAAATCAGAAGCTCGTAAAGTTGAATTGAAAGCTGAAACTGAAGCTGCTATTGTTGAAGTTAAAGCTCTTGTTGAAGAAAACAAAGGTTTGATTGCAAAAGCTCCTAGAGGTAAAGAAGGAAGAGAAGCTTTAGAAGCTATCAAAGCTGACTTGGCTGTAGCTGAAACTACTGTAACTGAAGTTGAAGGTTTGTTAGCTAATGGCGACCTTTTAGGTTCAAACAGCAAAATTAAAGCTGCCAAAGAAAAAGCTACTTCTATCAAAGCTGAATTAGAAGAAGCTATCGCAAAAAAAGGTAAAAAATAATAACTCATAAGAGTTAGGGATTTTAAATACCCGGGGCTTTCCCCCCGGGTATTTTTTTAATAAAAATGTGATGGCCTTGAATAAGAAGAAAATTAAGTGGATAACTGTTATTTCTTTGTCAGTTGTTTTTCTCGTAATTACCGTTTGTGTTATCATTGTTTCGCAAAGGAAACAACCAAACGATGATTTGAGATTTGCACGCGAAGCTTTATCCGAAGCCAAAGAAGCCGAAGCTGATGTTTATTCTGAAACAAAGTATAAGCAGGCAACGCAGATTTATGAATCTGCCATGAAGAATTGGTCAAGGGAAAACGATCGTTTTATTCTTGTCAGAGATTATGGCAGTGTGATAAGTTCAGCTCAGAAGGCAAAAAAGATTGCAGAAGAATCGAAAGAAGAATCCATAGCAAAAGCAGACGACTTAAGTAAGAACGTAGATGCTGCTTTTGTGAGTATGGAAAAGAAGATTGAATTGTATAATAAGCTATTTAAGAGTCTACCTATACCTCGATCTGTTTTTGATGCGCATAATAAATCTAAAATGTTTTTTAGCGAATCAAAAATTGCTCAGGGAAATGGTAAATTAAAAGATGCAGAAATACTTTTTAAAAAGGCCGAAATATATGCCAACCATGCCAATACTGCAGCTGCAAAAATGTTACGCGATTATTTCAATGATTACGGCAGGTGGAAAAGTTTAGCTAATGATGCCATTGCAGCTTCGCGTGGAGGAAATAAGGTGATTTTAGTAGATAAAGTTGCACATATTTTGTATGTATATCAGTCAGGAAAAATAATACGTAGTTATGACGTTGAATTTGGACCTAATTGGATGGCACATAAAGAACAGGCAGGAGATAAAGCAACTCCGGAAGGAAATTATCATATAACGAGTAAAAAAGCCGGAGGTGGCACTGGATATAATAAGGCAATGTTACTTGATTATCCAAATGCAGAAGATCGGGCTCACTTTGCTCAAATGAAACGCCAGGGTCTGATTTCCAAAAGAGCCGGAATCGGAAACCTGATTGAAATACATGGCAATGGTGGTCGTGGTTTTGACTGGACAAGTGGTTGTGTTGGTATGAGAGATAGGGATATTGATGATTTGTATCGTGTTGTTGGTTCCGGTACCCGTGTAACTATTGTGGGATCTATTGAGCCTCTGTCTACAGTTACCGGAGGTGTAGATTTTTAATGTGCGTTGAAACTTTTTTGAGAAATATAAGTTTATGTTATTGATATGATATATAAAACAGGTTTAATAATAATTCAAATTCTATGATTCGTAATTTCTTTATTTATCTGGCAGTTTTGATTGTTGGGATTCTGTTTTTTGCATCAATGGTACTTTTTGCTATTCCGGCATTTCAAGAATCAACTCTTGCTTTAACAGGTCTTTCCTCAAGTTCCTCTGGTTCTGGTGAAGTTGGAACTGATAAGGAATCCATTGAAGCTGATGTTAATAAACTTCAGAAGCGCCTTGATTCGTTTACACCTACAAATGCTTATATGGTTGTAAATACGTCAGATAACCATTTCTTTCTATACAAGGGTAAGCAACTGATTCGGGATGGAGTATGTTCAACCGGAAAAAACGAAAAATTGGTTTCGGCTGAAAGAAAATACGAACACGTTTTTTATACTCCATTTGGTGTCCGTAAAGTATTACGTAAAGCAACCAATCCGGTTTGGAAAAAGCCTGATTGGGCTTTTATTGAAGATGGTATGCCTATTCCTTCCGCAAACGACCCTTCCCGATGGGAAACCGGCACCCTTGGTGCCTATAAAATGGAAATTGGTGATGGTTATATGATTCATGGTACTATATATAAACGCCGGATGGGTATGAGTGTTACCCATGGTTGTATCCGTTTACTTGATGACGATCTGGAAGCTGTATATAAGGCGATGGAAGTAGGTTCAAAAGTTTATATTTACTAAGTATGAAAGAAAATTCGGAGGAAGACTTTGATAGTTTATTTGTTGAAGATAAACGCAGTGGTGTAAAATACATTGTTATTATTATTGTGTTGTCGGTATTGGTTTTAACTGCCATTTATGCCTATTTATCGGTCAGCTCGGTTCGTGATCGAATGAAGCTTGCTCAAGTTCAGGCAGAAGGTAGCCCTCAGATCAATTCTTCGTTATTAACACAGTTAAAAGAAAAGGCGTGGCTTGAGTCACGTTTGAAAATGGCAGCCGGTGATTCTATCGGGTTGTCTATTGATTTGGAACAACATCGTATTCAACTTGAACTAAAGGGAGTAGTCCTATTATCATCTAAAATTCGGGACACTTCAATATCGGGTTTCTTTCGTAAAATGGATGGTAACGTGTATTTTTCAACTTTTGGAACTCCATTGACTATCCAACAGTTTAAATCGTCAATTGCAAAAAATCCTTTCAAAGTTGTTCAAGCGCCTAAGGACACCATCGCCGCCATGGCTGCTGTCGATGCTGCGATGAAAAAGGATTCACTGAAAGATGAAAATGTATTTTGGACAGTAAAACTCGATCGCGGCTTTGATCTGGATATTCAGGGAATTGATTCAGTCGCAGAAGCTCAGAATAAATATAAATTTGGAAAGGGCTTTGAGTTTGAACGCAATTTGAAGAATATTGCCAGCTCGTTTCAACATATTCTTCGATTTACTAAACCAGATTATAATCCCGAAATATTAATTAGTATACCCGAGAATGAAGCAAAAGCTATACTTCGGGCGCTTCCGAATAAAGCTCTTGTAACTATCCGGATTTAAAATTTAGTTTTAGGTTATTTAAGTAAGCCTGGAAAGACATTTTTTTGAATGTTTTTCCAGGCTTTTTTTGAATCTGAAAATTGGTAAGTTTATACTTTCAACGAACATTTGTTAGCATGGCTGATAATTTAAGCATTTCAGGATTTATTTTGGCTGGCGGGAAAAGCAGCCGAATGGGAACCGATAAAGCGTTATTGATGTTTCAGAATAACCCATTATTGCTGCACATGATTAGCTTAATTGAACCTTTGTGCGAAAAGGTTGCCGTCAGTGGGCAAAATTCGAATTATATAAGTTTTGGCATCGAAATGGTTCCTGATTTATATTCAGATTGTGGCCCGATCGCTGGTATTTTTTCGGCATTGAAGTATTCTGATTCTGATTGGAATTTGATGGTAAGTGTCGATGTCCCTTTTGTCAATGATGAGTTATTTCTTTCCCTGATTTCAAATACAGGTGAGTCTGATTGTATAATTCCGGAACATAATTTCGGGGTTGAACCATTAGTTGGGCTTTATCATCGACGCACATTACCGGTAATTGAAAAAATGATTACATCCGGAGATTACAGACTTACAAACCTGCTCTCGAAACTAAGTACCAGCTATGTTGATTGTAATGAGTTGATCAAAAAGCATCCCCGCTTGTTTATGAATATTAACCGAATGGAAGATTATCAGTCAATTTGAACTTCATTTGCCGGAAGAGCGGAAAGCTTTTACTACTTTTGAATTAAATTAAATAGCATGTCACAACTCTTATTTTATATCATTATTGGCCTTTTGGTGGCCGATTTTATTCTTGAACATTTCCTCGAATATCTGAATTCAACGCAATGGAGCGATCAGCTTCCGGAGGAGGTAAAAGATATTTACGACGAGCAGGAATACCAAAAACAGCAGGCATACGAAAAAGTGAATTTTCGATTTTCGATGATTAGTTCTTCTTTCAGTTTTATGCTGATGTTTTTAATGGTGCTTTTTGCCGGATTTGCACTGGTGAATAATTGGGCATTGTCTGTTTCAGTGAATCCGATCCTAACAGCTTTGGTATTCTTTGGAATACTCTTGTTGGCCTCCGATATCCTGACGACACCGTTTTCAATCTATGACACTTTTGTTATCGAAGAAAAGTTTGGCTTCAACAAGACTACGCCTAAAACGTTTGTCCTTGATAAACTGAAAGGATATCTGCTTGGGGCGATTATTGGCGGCGGACTTTTGGCGTTGATCATCTATATTTATCAGCTTACTACGACCAACTTCTGGATTTATGCATGGCTGGTTATTACGGGATTTTCGGTATTTATGGTGCTGTTTTATTCCAGCCTGATTGTTCCGTTGTTTAATAAACAAACTCCGCTTCAGGAGGGGGAATTAAAAACTGCCATTGAAAAATTTTCAGCAAAAGTGGGTTTTAAACTCGATAATATTTATGTCATCGACGGATCAAAACGTTCAACCAAAGCCAATGCCTATTTTACCGGATTTGGCGCAAAAAAGCGAATTGTTTTGTACGATACGCTGATTAACGACATGACCACCAACGAACTTGTGGCTGTTTTGGCGCACGAAATAGGTCATTACAAAAAACATCATGTGATTTGGAGCCTGCTGTTGGGGACTTTGCAAACCGGGATCGTACTGTTCATTTTTTCGCTGTTTGTAGGGAGTCCCGAACTTTCGGCAGCGTTAGGAGTCGAAGCGCCTAGTTTTCACATCGGGCTGATTGCTTTTGGAATTTTGTATTCGCCCATTTCGATGATAACTGGCTTATTTATGAATGTTTTTTCCAGAAAGAATGAATATGAGGCTGATGCCTTTGCAGCAAAATATTTTGATGCGAATGAATTGGCTTCGGCTTTGAAAAAACTATCGGTAAAGAACCTGAGCAACCTGAGGCCACATCCGGCTTATGTGTTTTTTCATTATTCGCATCCAACACTGTTACAAAGATTACGGGCATTAAAACAATAATGTAGAGACGTTGCATGCAACGTCTTTACCAACAATGAATTTATGAAAGCAGAAATCATTACCATAGGTGACGAAATTTTAATCGGGCAGATTGTTGATACCAATTCAGCCTGGATGGGCCAGCAGTTGAATCTTTTAGGCATCGAAGTGTATCAGGTAACTTCTGTTCACGACAATCACGAACATATACTGAAAGCTTTTGCTGAAGCGGAACAAAATGCCGATTTGGTGCTGATTACTGGTGGCTTGGGACCAACCAAAGACGATATCACTAAAAAATGCCTGTGTGAGTATTTCGATACCGAGCTGGTTTTTCATCCTGAAGTACTTGAACATGTTCGTTCACTTTTGTCTTCCCGGAATGTTGCCATCAATCAATTAAATCAAGATCAGGCGCTGTTACCGGCCAATTGTACAGTATTGCATAATTCTGCTGGAACTGCTTCAGGAATGTGGTTCGAGCGCAATAACACCATCTTCGTGTCGATGCCCGGAGTTCCTTTCGAGATGGAAGCCATTATGTCTGAGGAAGTTTTTCCACGGCTCGTCAAGTTGGGAATTACTCAGTCGATTGTGCACAAAACGGTTTTAACCATTGGTTTGCCCGAGTCGATGCTGGCCGAAAAGATTGAAAGCTGGGAAGACGGTTTACCCGATTTTATCAAGCTGGCTTATCTGCCAAGTCCGATGATGGTTCGTTTACGGCTTAGCGCTTATGGAACCGATCAATCTGCGCTTGAAGCTGAGGTTGACCGGCAAGTGAAAGAGTTACTGACAATTATTCCTGAATTTGTATTTGGGTTTGACGACGATAATCTTGGCATTGCCATAGGCCGGATGCTGGTTGAATCAGGAAAAACTTTGGCCCTGGCTGAAAGTTGTACAGGTGGCAATATCGCTCATTTTATAACTTCCAATGCCGGAAGTTCGGCCTATTTTAAAGGTGGAGTCGTGGCATATTCGAATGAGATCAAAAACAGGCTGCTAGGTGTCCCGATGGAATTGCTTGATTCATTTGGAGCCGTAAGTCAGGAAGTTGCCGAAGCAATGGCCATAGGCGCTCAAAAAGCATTAAAAACCGATTATTCGGTGGCAACAACCGGAATTGCCGGACCTGACGGAGGATCGGACGAAAAACCGGTTGGGACAGTTTGGATTGCGGTGGCCGGACCTTCAGGAGTGATAAGCAAAAAATATATATTTAAGCATAACCGGGAGCGGAATATAATACGTACAACCCATACTGCGTTAAATCTATTACGTATCTTTATCTTAAACCAAAATTCAGCGCTCATATGAAACGTAAAATATTAATTATCTTCGGAATTGTAGTTTTGATTTTTGGAATATTGGCAGCTTTACCATTTTTGTACAAAGACAAGTTGCTCGCCAAAGTAAAGACTACCTTGAATAACCAGGTGAATGCAAAAATCGATTTCACCGATTTTAAGCTTTCGTTGTTTTCTCAATTCCCGAAAGTTGAAATGGAAATCAGGAATTTGAGTTTGGTTGGGATCGACGAATTTGCCAGCGATACTATTTTCTCGGCAGGTTCCATCTCAACCAATATTTCACTGATGGAAATGATCAGCGGCAAGGGTTTGGAATTGAATAGCCTGACCATTGAAAATCCACGGATTTCATTGATTTCGGATAAGGCCGGAAAAGTTAACTGGGATATTGCCAAAGCTTCAGCAACAGCTAAACCTGAAGCAGCCAGCGCTGAAGCATCAACTGAGGCATTTAAAATGAAACTAAGTGATATTCGGGTAAATAACCTGAATTTACTTTACAATGATTTGGCCATGCCAATGAAGGTTTGGGTTAAAAATACGAACATAACTTCGTCGGGTGATGTTGCCGGAACTGTTACCAGTTTTAACCTGAAGGGTGATGTTGGTGAATTTATTTTCGAATACGACTCGGTAAAATACATCTCGAAAACCAAACTAAAAGCCGAAACTTTGCTGAAGGTTGATTACGAGAAAATGAATTTTGGGTTCGATCAGGGGAAATTGTGGATCAATAATTTGCCGCTGGAAGTGAACGGTTCGTTTGCCATGCCAAACGACAGTATGCAATTTGATTTGGCTTTCCAGAGCGAAAAAAGCGATTTTGCTACTATTTTATCGTTGGTTCCGGCTGATTATCAGAAATACCTTGAAAAGGCCGACATTAAAGGTTCTGCTGAGTTCAAAGGTTCTGTAAAAGGACTGTTTTACAACGAGATTTATCCCGCAATCGATGTTTTACTTTCGGCAAGTAATGCCAGTTTTAAATATCAGGATCTGCCTGAAAGCGTTCAGGATATTCAGGTTTCGGCTCAAATTACCAAACCTGAAGGCGATTTGAATTTGCTGAAAGTGAATGTTGAAAAGGCTCACGCTTCGATTAAAAATAATCCAATGGACTTGCGTTTGTTGGTGACTGAGCCGATGACCGATCCAAATATTGACGCTTCATTTTCGGGAACCATTGATTTTGCTTCGCTGAAACAAGCCATTCCAATCGACAGCCTTGATATTACTGGTATCCTGAAAGCCAAAATGCAAATGGCCGGTCGGATGTCTTCGATCGAAAAGCAGGAATATGAAAAGTTTCAGTCGAGTGGTGAAGCAACAATTCAGAATTTCAGGATACAGAGTAATCAGTTGACCAAACCGCTTGAAATCAGTCAGGGACAAGTAAAAGCAAATACAAAACAGATCAATATTGAACGTTTTGATGCCAAAGTGGGGCAGAGCGATTTTTCACTTCGGGGAAATGTGAGCAACTATCTGGCTTATATGTTTAAGAATGGTGTGCTTAAAGGTGATTTTAACCTGAAATCTGAGTTCCTGAATTTCTCCGAATTGTCGAATATTCAGAAACCTGTCGCACAATCGGCAGCTACCGATGCAAATGCAAAAGCAGCGCCAGTCGCACCAGCCGATTCGGTGACTGCGTTTCAGGTTCCTAAAAATCTGGATCTGAGTTTTCAATCTACGATTCAAAAAGCCGTTTACGACAAGATGCCAATCAACAACATCAACGGATTGGTAAAGATTAAAGATCAGAAAATGGATCTCACCAACCTGACCATGGAAATGCTTCAGGGGAAACTGGCGATTAATGGATCGTATACCAGTAACAAAGAAAATAAGCCACTTTTCGATTTCAAACTCGACATGCAAAACATCGACTTGCCAACAGCTTATCAATCACTAAGTACGATGCGGCATTATTTGCCAATTGCAGCCAGAAGTCAGGGTAAAATCTCAACACAATTTGGTCTTTCAGGAACAATGAACGAAAAAATGAATATTGTGCCTACCAGCCTGAATGGGTTGGGCATTTTCAATACCCAAAACCTGATGATTGTTGATTCTCCGGTGTTTGATCAGATTCGTGGAATCATCAAGAAAGAAAAGCTTAAAAATGTGAAAGTGGATGATTTTACGGCGAAGTTCCAGTTCGAAAATGGCGAGTTGAAAATGAATCCGTTTAAAACCAACATTGCCGATCAGCAGGCAACCATCTACGGAAGTCTTTCCGCAGCGCGCCAAATTAACCTGAACATGGATTTCTTAGTCAATCGTGAAGATTTGGGGGCTGACATCAATAAGGGACTTGATATTTTGCCGGGTTCGCAGAATATTAAGATGATCGATGCATCGGTAATTTTGAAGGGATCGTTGACTAAACCTGAAGTTTCGCTCGACTTGAGCAAAGCCCGCGCCCAGATTGAGCAACAAGTAAAAAAAGCTTCGGTGGAAGAACTGAAAGGGTCGGTTAAAAAGATTGGCGATGAATTGAAGAAGTTGTTTAAGTAGGTTTAGTCACTTGTTTGTCATTTGCTTCACGTCATCGGTGGTCATTTATTGTTCTTATAACAACGACAAATGACTATTGATGACAATGAATGACTAATTTTTACTTTTTCAGGAACGGCAAAATGCTCATCATGCCAGCAACGAAATAAATAATTCCGGTAACCATTAATGCTGTACTTAAGCTGAATTTATCGGTGAGATAACCCAAGGCAGGTCCAATCGCAGCAAAAATGATGCGTATCTCCAGATTCCGGACTGATAAAATGGTCGCCCGCACTTTCGAGTCGGTGTACTGATTAATCTGGTCTTTCAGCACAGGAGTGGCAATTCCACGAACCATGTAAAAGCCAAACAGAATGGCAATTCCGGCAAGGCTTATTTCCAGTGACGTCAGGATAAAGCCAAGTGAAATAAAAATGACAATGAACAGCAATGATTTTTTGTTTCCGAGAAGTCGCTCGATTTTATACGAATACATCGAGAAAACTCCTGCTGAAAGGTTGAGCAGAGTCCATAAGATTCCAAACACTGAAACCGGTAATCCAGCTTCCTGGAAATAGGGTTGAACAAACCACGCATAAGTTAAAGTGGCTGCCCCTGTAAACGACGAAATCATGATCGCACTACGCATTTCCTTTTGCAGGTAGGTCAATTTGACAATCGACAGAATTTCATTCATCGTTAACTTAATCCTTTCCTGAATGTGCTGGGGTTCTTTCAGGAAATAGGCGGCAGGAATAGCAATTGCTGCAACAAAAACTTGAAAATAATACGGAGTTCGAAGGCTGAAAGTGGCCAATAACCCACCGGCAACTCCTGCAAGAGCTTCTGCAAAGTTCCCGGCTGAAGTTATCCTTCCTTCATGTTTGATGTATTCCTCTTCACGATTTTCTGCTTTAAGCGAATCGTAGAGCAGGGCGGAGTCCGCGCCTGAAATGAAACTAAAACCTACACCCAAAATGACTTCAGCAACGGCAAAACTGGCAAAGTCGGCAGAGATGCAGTAAATTCCAATTCCAATAGTTCCCAATATTGCCCCCAAAAGCAGCGTTCGCCTGCATCCCCAAACATCAGCCAGATAACCCGAAGGCAATTCGGTGGCTACCATGGCAATGGAGTAGATGGATTTGAGGATGAATATCTGCGACATGGTCAACCCATTCTCCTGGTAAAACAGGACGACGATTGGCATGATCAGATTAAACCATTTGGCAATTTTGATCAGGTATAACTGAAGGGTGTTGGCTGGAAGGTCTTTGTATATCATCAACTGCAAAAGTAGAAAATGCAACGGAAAAAATCTTTATTTTGAAAAGACTGAAAACAAAGACCCGAGCCTTTTGATCAAAGAATCCACCTTGCAGTTGTATACAACAGACCGATGTGTTTTATCCAAAATTAGTTACGGAATAAAATTAATTAAGCTTTTGGATTTTGTAGTCGTCGGTGTTAACGACTTCTGATTTTTTGTCGACAGACTGAACCTGCATAAACATGTTTTTAGTTCCATCTTTATCAAAGTCAGTCATTTCCATTACATAGCCAAATCCATTTGGCATGTCATTCATATCATTCCCTAAGATTTTGGAGAAATTTTTTAAGTAGGTTGTATAATCAAAATCAAGTGAATTTGTAAACCAAATTAACGATTTCCCTTCTAATGTGGAAGATTCGTACTCTTTGCACGAATACCCTGCGATGGATTTTGTTTTTCCGGTTGGGTGAAAAGAAAAGTTGGAAGGTTTGTCGTCGGGAGATTGTATTTTGCTTCCCTTGCCAATTTTCTGAAGAAAATCCAGCGACATCGGTTGAAGTGTCTTTTTCTTTGTGTCTATCATTAGCATAGAGTTGTTTGCAAAGTCATATAATATCATCGTATTCGTGTTTTTATCTGTTTCTATCATTATGGCATCATCAGCATAATAATGTACCATAGTTTGTTCCTGAGCTGCTTTCCCATTTTTGAATGTCTGATAACTTATTTTGGCATTTAGTGGAAAAGAATAGGTGTTTTTATACTTGGCTTCATTCATCCCTCCCATGATTGATTTCATCATTTCATTAGCCTGATTCGATGTGGTTTCTGTATTTTCCTGAATGCTACTTTCATTCGAAGACGCATCTTTCCTGAGTATATCAGTGGCATCTGTTTTTAGTGAATCATAAGCTTGATCGACCTTTTTGTCGACAGAATTTTCCACATCTTTCTGAACTTTTTGTTTGAGTTTGTCCTGGACTTTTTTTTCAAGGTTTTTTAAAAGCTGGGCTTCTGTTGGTTGCGTGCAGCAGAAGAGGATAATAAGTAGAATTACTTGTTTCATAATGTTTAGTTTTTTGAAGCCTGATACCTAAATTACAACAATTTATGCATAAAAATTGTTGATTTTGAACAGACTTTCTATCATGCCAACTACGACTTAAACAAATAAATATAATCCTGATATTTTGAGGAAATGCTTTGAATTATCGATCATATTAATTAGTTTAATGCTTTTTACGAAAAGATTGATAAAAGTTTTTTCATTCTTATTAATTAAAATCTACTAGAAAAATGAAGTTATTTATCCCCCAAAATTACCAGCCTTTATTGGATGTGAATCAGACAGAAAAGGCGATTAAACTTGTTAAAGACAGTTTTCAGCAGGATTTAGCATCAGAACTACGCTTACGTCGCGTTACAGCACCCTTGTTTGTGATGAAAGGTACAGGTATCAATGATGATCTAAACGGAATTGAACGTCCGGTGTCATTTCTGGTTAAAGAGTTAGGTGATAGTTTGGCCGAGGTCGTGCACTCGCTTGCCAAATGGAAACGAATGACTTTGGCTGATTTGAATATTAGCAAAGGTTATGGCTTGTACACTGATATGAATGCTATTCGTCCTGACGAGGAACTTTCAAATATTCACTCGCTCTATGTTGATCAATGGGATTGGGAAAGAGTTATCTCAGAAGATGAACGAAATCTGGATTTTCTGAAAAAGATTGTGCGAAAAATATATTCAACTTTTTTACGTACCGAATTTATTGTGTCCGAAAATTTTCCGCAAATACAACCTATACTTCCTGAAGAAATAACCTTCATCCATTCAGAGGAATTGGAAGAACAATATCCTGATCTTACACCAAAAGAACGAGAACATGAAGCTGCAAAAATGTATGGGGCAGTATTCATTATTGGAATCGGAGGAATACTTCCGGGAGGAGAAAAGCACGATGGACGTGCTCCTGATTATGATGACTGGACTACGCCAACAGTAGGTAATCGCAAAGGGATAAATGGCGATATTCTGGTTTGGAACCCTGTAATGGAAACATCGCTTGAATTGTCGTCGATGGGAATCCGTGTAGACAAAGCAGCTCTCTTAAAACAATTGGAAATTACAGGAACCGAACAGCGTAAAAATTTATACTGGCATGCCCGATTGCTCAATGGCGAACTTCCACTTTCAATTGGCGGAGGTATTGGTCAATCGCGTTTATGCATGTATTTTTTGCGAAAAGCTCACATTGGAGAGATCCAATCGAGCATTTGGCCTGATGAAATGAAAACTATCTGTAAGGAAAATAGCATTGCATTGATCTGAAAATACAATGAAACCGCCAATTTTAGAACTCTTTCTGATGAATGTTGGTTTCTGTAAGTTTTTGTTATAAATCATGGCGAAAGGTTAACAAAAATTGATATATTTGCAGCCGCTAAAAAGGATGTCTCGGTAGCTCAGCTGGATAGAGCAACGGCCTTCTAAGCCGTAGGTCTTGGGTTCGAATCCCAACCGGGATACAGATTTGAAATTAATAAAAAGCGCTTTAATCATTAGATTGAAGCGCTTTTTTTATGCTTGTGAATTTCTTTCCGAATATATTACCAAAGGTTATTACTTGAATAAAAACTAACGACTAATTGTTTAATTCGATAGATCATCGTAACTTGTTCTTTAATAATACCCTAAAAATAGACAGAAATTTGCCCTATTTATGATCTATTGCATGAAAAACCTGCAATGACTTTCTTTAATTGTATTCGAAAAATAAAGACATATCACAAGAAAGTAACTTGTGTTTCGTAGTCCGGAACAAATGAAATATTGAAGTAAAAATTGCATCAAACCCCTAAGAAATGAGACTGATTCTTGAAAATATAAAAGAACTTGTTCAGGTTGATCCCCAAAATAGGTTATGGGTTGCCGGAAAGTCGATGGCTGAAGTTCAGACCATAAAAAATGCATTTCTTCTGATTAAAGGTGAGCAAATTGTCGATTTTGGTCCAATGGAAGAACTTAGTCACTCTGACTTTGAAGCCGACGACCTGATCATGGAAATTGATTGTTCCGGTAAAATGGTTTTCCCAAGCTATTGCGATTCGCATACTCATTTGGTTTTTGCGGCCACCCGAGAACTTGAATTCGTTGACCGCATTAAAGGTCTTACGTATGAGGAAATTGCTAAAAATGGAGGTGGAATTTTGAATTCAGCCAAACGACTTCAGGAAATGTCGGAGGAAGAATTATACGAACAGGCCATGTTGAGACTCGAAGAAATTGCTTTAACCGGAACTGGCGCTGTTGAGATAAAAAGTGGCTACGGACTAACAACCGAATCGGAATTGAAAATGCTGAGGGTGATTCACCGCATGAAACAACATTCGCCCTTGATGATCAAATCCACTTTTCTTGCACATGCTTTCCCTCTTGAATTTAAAGGGAAACGTGAAGAATATATGAATCTGATGATCAATGAAATGATGCCTTTGATCGCTGCCGAAGAACTGGCCGATTATGTGGATGTTTTTTGTGATCGCGGATTTTTTACCATGGAAGAAAGCGAACGAATTCTGATGGCTGGGATGAAACTAGGTATGCAGGGAAAAATACACGCCAACGAATTGGCTAATTCAGGCGGCGTGCAAGTTGGTGTAAAATACAATGCCCTTTCGGCCGATCACCTCGAATTTGTTGATGATGAAGAAATTGCTGCATTAATGGGCAGCGAAACCATGCCCACTGTATTGCCGGGCGCAGCTTTTTTCCTGAATCTGAGATTGGCTCCTGTCCGCAAAATGATTGATGCTGGCTTGCCGGTTGCTTTGGCTTCTGATTATAATCCGGGAACTTCTCCTTCAGGAAATATGAATTTTATTCAGTCATTGGGCTGTCTTCGCTACGGAATGACACCTGAAGAAACCATTCATGCTACCACAATTAACTCGGCTTATGCCATGGGAATTAGTGAAAGTTATGGCAGCATTGCCAAAGGGAAAGTGGCCAATTTGTTTATCACCAAAGATATTTCGTCGTATGCAGCGATTCCGTATTCATTCGGCTCCAACCTGATTGAAACGGTGATTTTGAATGGGGAAATACAGTAGATGTTACGAGTTCAGGGATTCGGGGTACGTGTTTCCCTGATACTTGAATCTATTTTCAAATGATTAATGACTTTTTTCTAAAAATATGAAACAACTGATTGAATGTGTTCCGAATTTTTCGGAGGGGAGAGATGAAAAAATAATCAAACAGATAACCGACGCCATCGAAAGTGTGGACGGCATTAAATTGTTGAATGTTGATCCGGGAAAAGCTACCAATCGCACGGTAGTGACCTTTGTGGGTGAACCTGAACAGGTAATTGAAGCCGCTTTTCAGGGCGCTAAAATGGCAGCTCAACTAATCGACATGAGCAAACACAAAGGCGAGCATCCACGCTTTGGGGCTACCGATGTTTGTCCGTTGATTCCAATTGCCAACATCACCATGGAAGAAACGGTTGTTTATGCACAGAAACTGGCTAAGCGGATAGGAGAGGAGTTAGGCATTTCGGTGTATTGTTACGAATTTGTTGCATCAAACGAAGAACGTCGCAGTCTGGCCAATTGCCGTGCCGGCGAATACGAGGGATTGAAGGAAAAACTTCAGAATCCGCAATGGAAACCCGATTTTGGACCAGACAAATTGAATGAACGTGCGGGTGCAACGGCCGTTGGCGCTCGTAATTTCCTGATTGCTTACAATGTCAACCTAAATACCACATCGGTCCGTCGTGCAAATTCCATTGCTTTCGATGTTCGTGAGGCTGGGCGAGTGGTTCGCGAAGGCGATCCGGTTACAGGTAAAATCGTAAATGACGCAAACGGCGAACCATTGCGAATTCCCGGAACATTGAAAAAAGTCCGCGCCATTGGGTGGTACATTCAGGAATATGGTATTGCTCAAATTTCGATGAACCTGACTGATATTACAGTAACTTCGATGCACCAGGCATTTGACGAAGTATCGGAACGAGCCCGCGACCGCGGAATCCGCGTTACCGGATCTGAACTCATCGGGGTTATACCATTGCAGGCTATGCTCGATGCCGGTAAATATTTTCTTCGGAAACAGGAACGCTCAGTTGGAATTCCAGATGCCGAAATTATTAAAATAGCTGTCAAATCGATTGGTTTGGACGAATTGGCGCCTTTCGATCCAAAGAAACGAATCATTGAATACCTGATTGATGATCGGCAAAGTAAATTGGTTGATATGAGTTTGTCAGGCTTTTCAAACGAGACTTTATCTGAATCCCCGGCTCCTGGTGGTGGTTCTGTTTCGGCTTATGTTGGTGCTTTGGGCGCCGCGTTGGGTTCGATGGTTGCAAATCTTTCGGCTCACAAACGTGGTTGGGACGACCGCTGGGACGAATTCTCCGATTGGGCCGAAAAAGGTAAACAAGCACACGACCGACTTTTGAAATTGGTTGATGAAGATACTGCTGCTTTTAACGCAATTATGGATGCATTCGGGTTGCCCAAAAATACTGATCAGGAGAAAAAAAATCGCTCGGCAGCCATTCAGAGCGCAACCAAACATGCCATAGAAGTGCCGTTTGAGGTTATGCAAACAGCATATAGTTCTTTGGAAGTTATTCAGGCGATGGCTACTATTGGTAACCCAAATTCGCTCTCCGATGCAGGAGTTGGCGCCTTGTGTGCTAGGACAGCCGTTTACGGTGCATATCTCAATGTCAGGATAAATGCAGGAGGCTTAAGTGATAAAGTTTTTGTTGAAGATGTTCTGGCGAAAGCGTCTCAACTTCTTCAACAAACGCTTTCAAAGGAAGAAGAAATTCTGAGGTTAGTAGAATCGAAAATATAAATCCATATTTTGTTTTGAGTCAGGGTTTCACTTCAAATGAAGCCCTGACTTATTTTAAGATTTAACCAAAATAATGACTCATGATTGCACAAACGCCATCTCCACCATATTATGCCGTAATTTTTACTTCAGTCAGGACCGATGGCGACAACGGTTATGCTGAAATGGCCGATCGGATGGTTGAATTAGCCAGCCAACAGGAAGGTTGTCTTGGTGTTGAATCTGCCCGAAACGAAGTTGGGATAACTGTTTCGTATTGGCTCGATCTGGAATCTATCAGGAGATGGAAGGAGAATTCGGAGCACTCGTTTGCCCGTGAAAAAGGTCGGAGAGAATGGTATCAAGCTTTTAAAGTACGCATAGCAAAAGTAGAGAACGATTTTGTATTTGACAGGAATTAATCCGAACAGACAATATTAAGGGCATATGATTAGTTTAGGATAGAATAAATTATGAATGACTTGAATCTTCATGTAAATGAAGTAAATTTGCTAAACGACCAATAATTGATAATCGTTAAACCCTAATCTGCCATCAAATAAAATCTATGTTCGACTCCTCATCACTGATTTGGCTACAACATTGTATTGTAATCTATTTTATGACTTTTCTGCATGAGGATGCTGCTATTTTAGCCGCTGCATTTTCGCGCGTTGAACATGGGATGCCACTTGTTTACGCTTATGTGAGTATCTATTTAGGTATTATTTCAGGAGATCTGATTATATATGGTCTTGGTCATTTTGCTCAAAAGAATGCATGGTTACGATCGAAGGTTATTGGTCCAAAAGTCGAGCGGGTTAAATTGTGGCTCGAATCTCACCTCGTGCGTGTGCTCTTACTTTGCCGCATCACTCCCGGATTGTTGTTCCCAACCTTTGTGGCTTGTGGCTGGTTCAAAATTCCATTCAGTCGTTTTGCTTTGGTAACCATTGTGTCAGGTATTGTTTATTCTACTATTGTCCTTTCAGTAATTATACTTTTTGGTGATTTGGTACTGGTACATCTTGACTATTGGGCCTGGATTTTATTGGTAGGTGTTGTGGTCGGATTTGGAATCAGGAACTCATTTAAGCCTCGGTGGAGTAAAACAACAGAACAGGCCATGGGCGATCTTCCTCCCTCTTTTTTGAAAGTTCTGAAAAAGCATATGCCCCACCTAAAACACAAATTCAATGGGATGCCGTCGCTCGACGGAATAAAAAGGGTGGTTTCTTTTGCGGAACGTTTACCAAACGGACTGTTCTACATTCCGGTTGGCCTGCGCTGGTTAGTATTATCTGTGCGCTACCGAAGTCTCACTTTACCAACAGTTTCCAATCCGATGATCGAAACCGGCGGTTTTTGGGGTGAATCAAAAAGCAATATTATGGGTCAGGTGGGTGACGATCAACAATCGTGGGTTGCCGAGTTTGTTACTCTCCACCGAAATGGCAAAGGCGCTCAATCTGATTATGCAGATGCGTTGTCGATGATGGATGTTAAAGGTCTTACTTTCCCGATTGTTGTCAAACCTGATGTTGGCTGGCAGGGTTATGGTGTCAGGCTGGTTGAAGATAGCAGTCATTTGTTGCAATACATTTCCATTTATCCGACGGGCGAAAAAATGGTGCTTCAGCGACCAATTCCTCATGATGGTGAGGCCGGTATTTTCTATGTCAGGTTGCCCGGAGAGGAACATGGACGCATTCTGTCTGTCACCTTACGATATTTCCCTTTTGTATATGGCGATGGCGTATCTACTTTGCAGGAACTGATTCAGAACAATGAACGTTCGAGACTAAGGGCAGGTTTTTATCTTGGCGGAAAATCAGAACACATGGGATTTGAGAAAGAATATCTGGAAATGATTCCTTTGGAAGGAGAACTGGTTAGGTTGTCGTTTATCGGTAGTATCAGGGTTGGTGGACTTTATCGCGATGCCAGCGATCTGATCACGCCGGAAATGACTAAACGATTTGATGAGATTGCATTAAGCATGCCCGAATTCTATTTTGGCCGGTTTGATATTCGTTTTGAATCAACCGATTTACTCAAAGAAGGCAAAGGGTTCTCAATCATCGAAATCAATGGCGCAGGTTCCGAAGCCATCAATGCCTGGGATCCTGAAGTGTCAATTTTCAAGCTGTATCGCGAGTTATTTCAGACACAAAGTTTGTTATTTAAGGTTTCTGCACTCAACCGATCACGCGGATACAAACCAATGAGTTTTATTGATTTCCTGAAAGCTGCCCGACGTCAAAACAAACTCATCGATAGCTATCCTCCGGCAGGATAATCCAACTGAGATTAATTGTTTAGTCGAACAACAGGCTTATTGCCGATTTTGAAACGGATTCGTTTCTCTTTACTGACCGAAAAAAGTCATTGGTCAATGGGAAATTGTTTCAAAACCACTTTTCGAATGACTTATGACCATTTCCCATTTCAAATTAGTCGGATATTGTTTTTAGTCTGCTAAATTTCAGATAAGGTTACTAATGTATTTTTATCTTCTGATAGTTGGTTTTAAATCTTAGATTTGCGGCCAAATTAAAATACGAATAATGAGTGTAGAAAAGGAAATTCAGGCTCGAAGCGGCTCAAAGTGCGAATTTTGTGGAGCAACCGATGACCTGAAAGTTTATGAAGTTCCGCCAACCTCGAATGGAAAAGCCGACGAATGCGTGTTGGTATGCGATACTTGTTTGGAACAGATTGAAAATCCGGATAAGATGGATGGCAATCACTGGCGCTGTTTAAACGATAGCATGTGGAGTCCGGTTCCAGCGGTGCAGGTGATGGCCTGGCGATTGTTGCACCGGTTAAGTGCCGAAGGTTGGTCGCACGATTTGCTCGATATGCTTTACCTCGATGAAGAAACAATGGCATGGGCACAAGCTACAGGCGAAGGAATTTCGGCTGAAGATGTGGTGAAACACATAGACAGTAACGGCGTTGTGCTTCAGGGTGGCGATACTGTGGTGCTGATAAAAGATTTGGATGTAAAAGGAGGTGGATTCACGGCCAAGCGCGGAACAGCAGTTCGTGGAATCAGACTGGTTGCCGATAATCCGGAACACATTGAAGGTCGCGTAGAAGGACAGCAAATTGTGATCCTGACTAAATTTGTGAAGAAATCGACTTAATATTAAGGCATAAAGAGTATTTGAAAGTCAGGGTTTCACTCAAGTGAAGCCCTGACTTGGTTTATGAAAAATGATTTTCACTGTAAAAAGTCAGTAGTCATTGGGAAAAAGCTTAAACGTGACTTTTCGAATGACTAATGACAATTTCCCTTGCCATTGGTCAGCTATCATAGTTGCATATTGATCGAATTTCTGTTTAAATCCGCTCCTTTATCGTTTTCCAGTTGTGTGTGGTGACAAAACTTTCAGGAAGGAAGCCTGCCAGCTTTTTCAGGAAAGCATAGGGTAGTGCAAACGACAGCAAATCGGCAGGCATCCGGGTTCGTGCGGCTATGTCGAAATTTCCAATGATTGCTTTTTCTTCTTTTTTTCGGGCAAGTTTCAACGGCAAAGTGACCAAAGACATGCACGACGATGCAAATGGCGCCAGCACGCGGTCCATGCTTCCCGGCGAGTCGTAATGCGATAAAAATACCAGCGCGCTTAGTTGGTCGGCATTCACAAAAAACAGTACTGATTCAGGTTCTTCATCAGCCTGGAAATCGTCGAGCGGCTTAATGACCAGATAAGGTTTGGTGGGTTTTACCGGGTGAATGTTGTCGATTAGGGTTTTAGCCAAACCCGGATTTTGGATAAATCGTTCGCATGGCCGCCAAAAATCGTCTTTGTTCGACAGAAAATACTCGATGCCTTCAAAAATAGTATCCTGAAACCCAAGGTAAAACGCAGAACAAGGCCAGCCCGTTGATTCTTCAGCAAATACTACGGGAATTCCGGTTGATGCTTTCATAATGAGCGGAACAATGCAGCCATTTCCTTTTTTCTTTAATTCCAACGCATTGGCTGGTTTTTCATTGCTGAAATAGACTCCACAGAGTTCGTATTTATCTAATTTTAGTGCTTCGCTGAAGGCCAGCGCGATTTCATTTGGGTTCATAAAAACAGTTTCAAGTTCGAAATCAAAAGTCATAAAAAGAAATGAAAAATCTACACTTATCTTTTAATTTCTAGTTCATCTCAATCGGTTTTTTACTCATTCCAAAGATGAATCGAGTGAAGTTGAATGGCTTAATTACAAGCGAGTAAACGACAGTAATTGTAAATAAAGCACTTAGTGCGATAAATCCGAACTTGCCCCAATTCCCCCAGTTCCACTGCACAACCACGAATCCAATAAGCAGCAAAACGGTTTGATGCAATATGTAGAATGGCAAAACAGCCTCGTTCAAGGGCTGGCGGTATTTCGATTCCTTGTTGAGGTATTTCATCCCAATTGCCACGATGAATATAATCCAGCACCAGGTTACCAAAGCTCCAGCCGTTTCCTGAAAGGCATAGTACCCATACACCTGCGTGTTCTGAAACAATTGTCCAAATGTGGTTTCCTTCAGGCTAAATGATGCAAAATACATTACCGTTAACACCAATCCAATTCCAAGCGCGACTAAACGCGATTTCAGGAACGATTGTTTCAAACCTTCGTTGTTGGTACACAAAAATCCGAGGAAAAAGAATAGCGCATATTTGGCAAAATCGGCCCAACTGGTGTAGTTCGGGAAATGTTTTTTAAGCAATACTCCGGCAATGGCAACCGGAATGAACAGTAAAACAGCACCTCCTGAAAATGATGTTATTTTGCTCAAGCGGTTCATCAGGCGCTCTCCTTTTGCATCGATGTATTTCATCAGGTGGTAAAACAGGATGGAAATGATGAACAGATGGCCCAGGAACCACAAATGATAGGAGATTGCACCGATCCAAAGTGGATCGAAACCCATCGGGTAATTAAAAATTCCTCCGGAAAAGTAGGTTTGCAGAAAATCGAAATACCCACCCGTAAACTTGTTGTTCGATAATGCTTCAACATATTTCTGTGGCGGGATGAGGAGTAAAACGCCCATCACATAAGGGACCAGCAGGCGAAGGGTTTTGCTTTTCAGGAACGATAAAAACGGTTTTCGTGCGCCAAATACTCCCGATGCTCCTGAAAGAAAAAAGAAAAGCGGCATAATCCAGAGGTTAATGAACCCCAGAAAAAGCAAAACCGATTCGCTTTTTACTGGGTTTTTCACATGCCAGTACATGGGATCGAAAAAGTGAGAGGTGTGGAAGAAGAAAACGGTAACGATTGCCAGGATGCGCAACCAGTCGATGTAATAAATTCGTTTCATGGCTTTGAGGGTTTTAAATGTTTCCGGCAAAGCTATGTGGCGGTGAACTGCTTCAGCGAATGCGCTGGCAAACTGCGTGTTGGCGTTGGCAAAAACGGAGTACGCATTCGCAAATCAGCACCTGTTAATTTTCTGGAGTACTGTTGGTTCTGAATTCAGATGGCGTTTGCCCTGCGAACTTTTTAAAAGCTTTATTGAAGGCCGATTTGGAGTTGTACCCCACTTCTTCGGCAATTTGTTCAACGGTGTATTGCCCGGTTTTGGGGTTGGTCAGCAGTCGTTTGGCTTCTTCAACGCGGTATTGGGCAATCCAGTCGTAAAATGAGGCTTCCATTTTTTCGTTGATCACCTGCGAAACCACGTAGGCTGGTTCGCCAATCCGTTTCGCCAGTTTCCCAACTGAAATAAGACTGTCGGTATATAGTTTATCTTCTTCCATAACCACCAGCAACTTTTGCTGTATTTCGAGTTTCTTTTCGTCTTTGATGCCTGAAGCTGCACTTCTCGGAAGCTCTTCAGGAGTTTCTCCCATTCCGGGAACAACTTGATGCAGAGCGACCGTTGGGCGAAGTAATTCGGTAAGTGTGCTGCAATAAATTATTCCGGTGAGAAAAGTGGCAATAATGTGGTCGCCAAAATCGCGGACGTAAGTCATTTTTACAACCAAGGTCACCACGATCAATACTGAAATGATAACACTAAATGCAAACCACCATTTGATTTCAATTCGCCACAATCCCGGTTTAGGGTTCTGGTAGAAATGCGCCAATTTCTGAAACGACAAAACCAGGTAAATTATCGTTTGGAAATACCAGAAGAACATCTGGAACCGTCTGATACTTCCAAGCACATGAAGCATTTCGTAATGCCCGGTTGTTTTCCACTCAACCATGTGGTGCACATAGTAATAGTTTTCGAATTTGTATTCATAGGGCGCCAGGTAAAACGGAAGAAAAAACAGGGTATAGGCAATGAACGGAATAAAATGGAGTTCCCATTTTCTGAGCACAACATCGGGGTCTATGCTTAAAACGAGCAGGTAAATGAGCGGAGGAAGCGCAAACTGGAATGGTTCAGAAAAATCGACCAGCGGAATAACAAAATACATGTAGCCAGTGCGGTTCAGAAAAATTTCGGCAATGATGCACGTCAGGAAAAAGTACATTGCTGCTTTAAATTTCTCTTTCCGGCCCTTTCTGAAAAGACTGGTAATACAAAGCATGATGCCCTGAACGACGCCAAGCAAAATCACAAAATCGACAAAATTCAGATCGGTATTTCCAGGTTCAGGGATCATAATTGAATTAGCTGCTCGAAGTTTTCTTCAAATATAATCAATACCTGAAAATTCCTGATTTCATCGGTCATTTAGTTTATCAGCGAAAGCACATCGAGCGGAGTTTTCAGCTTAAATTCGGCAGGAATGGTGCCCGGAGTTTTGGTTCCCCACAATGCGAGTCCAAACGGAATGCCGGCTGCGCTGGCCGCTTGCTGGTCGTAAATGGTATCGCCAATGTAAATGGTCTGGTCGGCTTTGTATCCCGAGATCTCAAGAAATTTGAGCAGCGGATCGGGGAAAGGCTTATGGCGTTGCGTATCGCTGGCACTCACGTAATGATCGAAGTAGGGCATCAGCCCGAATGGAATGAAGTCGGTATTAAGTTCAGTTTGGGTTTTTGAGGTAACCAATCCGGTTGTAATTTGATGTGATTTCAGGAGTTTCAGTGTTTCTTCAATTCCGGCATAAATTTTCACATGGTGCTTAAATTCAATCATGTACTCGTTCCATTTTCGACTTGCTTTTTCCGTATCGACGATTCCAAATCGGTTTAGAGTAACTTCACCCGGAATTCCTAAAATGAAATCAAGTTCTTCCCATGATGGTTCTTGTGCGATTTCTTCGAGAAGTAATTTCTGAAGTGCTTTCTTTACCATGAACTCAGTGTCGATTAAGGTTCCATCGACATCGAAAATGATGCAATTAAACATAGCGATAAGTTTTCTGGTTGTAAAGGTTAAAAATCAGAAACGATAATGCAAATGATAAATTGCCTGAGGCCGGAAATTTCAACGAAAAGCTGTAACTTGATGGAAAAATAGCTATGAATTTTGCTGAAGGGAATATTTACCACGTTTATAATCGGGGAAACAACTCTCAAACCGTGTTTTTCGATCACGAAAATTACATGTTTTTCCTCGAAAAGATCAGAACGCACATTTTACCTCACGCCGATATTCTGGCCTGGTGCCTGATGCCGAATCATTTTCATTTGATGATTTCGGTGAAGCAGGTGGAGTTTGAGATAAGTGAGCCGATGAATCTTTCAGCGCCTGATCCGATGACTTTGTCTCAAATTTCGGTTAGTTGTGTTGAAACTGAAATTAGTGAGCAGGTGACTCGAAGTCACCTGCTCACTAAAACAAGGTCGCTGAATGACTCAATTTCAATTTTACTTCGGTCTTACACCAGGGCAATTCAAAAGCAGGAGCGTATAACTGGAAGTCTTTTCCAGAATCGCACCAAAGCCCTTTGCCTCACTGAACCGCAGACTGTTTCTCCGGCTTATTTCAACACTCATTTCGGAATGATGGGAAACCTCGACTTGCCCGAAACCAATTACCTGAATGTTTGCTTCGATTATATCCACCAAAACCCTGTTAGCGGCAAAGTGGTTGCTAATCCTGAAGACTGGGAATTCTCTTCCTATCGCGATTACTACTGCGGACGAAAAGGCAAACTCGTAAACCGGGAATTGGCGAATGAATTGGGGCTGACTGAGTGACCGGCTGATTTCTTTTGTCAAGATATTGCCGTGTTTTAGTCAGGGCTTCACTTAGAGTGAAACCCTGACTAGCCTCCACCGTTTATCAAAATTATTTTCTAAATTTATTCCTCAAATTAAAGTGATATGAAAGAGATAAAGAATGGTGGAGTTTGCCCATTAACTGGGTGGGAGATTGTATCAGATATAATAGAAGATAATGGATATAGGTATGATATCAAGTGCGCCCGTTATTTTTTTACTCTTTGGGTTACAACTGAATGTTGTGAAAGTTCTGCTTTAGTTGGACTACAGCATATTATTAGATGGTTGTTGTTTAATGGAAAGATAAAAACAGTAGAAACTCATGTGGATAAGCAAAATCTTGAGTTCGTTTATTCAGAAGATAGATTGCTAAATTTAATTGAAGAAACTTTTATACCAAGGACTCCAAATGAAAAGGCCGGTCAACTTTTAGTTTTGTTGAATAAAATATTTCCTTGGTTTTGTGGTGAAATCGAACGGCGAAATCTGTTCAATTTGACATTCTTTCCATCAGAAAAGGAGTTTGATATCTATATTAGCCACTTTATTAATTCTGGCTATATTTCTAAGTTAGAGTCAAATAAAAATGTAGTAATCTCAGGGATTTTAATTCGAGAAACAGTTTATTCAATAGATATTACTTTCAAGGGAATAGAGTATTTAGCTTCAATTGTAGAGCATGGGCGAAACTCGAGAAACTGTTTTGTGGCTATGTCATTTTCGGGAGAAAAAGAGTTGGAAATAAAAGAAGCAATAAAAGCTGCACTCAAAGAAACTAATTATAATCCGATCATTATTAATGAGCAACATTTTGAAAGCGATAGGACGATTAATGATGAAATAATTGCGGGAATAAAAAAAGCTAAATTTGTTATATCCGATTTTACAGAGCAAAAACCAAATGTTTATTTCGAAGCTGGTTTTGCCTTGGGATTAGGCCTCCCAGTAATTTATTGTTGTGAAAAAGAAGACTTTGATAATCATTCTCATTTTGATGTGAATCATTATCCGCATATTCTGTATAAAACTCCTGAGCAACTAAGTAAAGGATTGATCGATAAAATTAGAGCTTGGATTGATTGAGGGTAAGAATTAAGAATATTGATCCGTTGAACTCCAGTCATCGGATCAAATGCCAAAAGCCGCTACCAGGGAAATGGGAAGCGGCTTTTTTATTTTGTTAGTGAGCGGGTGACTCCAAGTCACCCGCTCACTAACAAGAGTTTCAGGCTAAACTACATAAGTTCTTGAAGTAGTGTCGCCACCTCTTCCGGTCCAGTTGGTGTGGAAGAATTCGCCACGTGGTTTATCGGTGCGTTCGTAGGTGTGAGCGCCAAAGTAATCGCGCTGAGCCTGTAACAGGTTGGCCGGCAAACGCTCGCTGCGGATTCCGTCGAAATAGCAAAGCGCTGAAGTCAATGCCGGAACCGGAATTCCGTTGGTCAACGCAATGGCGCAAACACGACGCCATCCGGCCTGTGCTTTTTCAACCACTTCTTTGAAATAAGGAGCAAACAACAGGTTTTGCAGGTCTGGGTTTACTTCGAATGCTTTTTTGATATCAGCTAAGAAAACCGAACGGATGATACATCCACCACGCCACATCAACGCAATACCGCCGTAATTCAGGTTCCATCCGTATTCTTTGGCAGCTTCCATCATCAGGTTATAGCCCTGGGCATACGAAATAATTTTGGCTCCAAACAAAGCGTCTTTCAGGTCAGAAATCATCTGAGCCTTATCGATTGTTTTGTCAACAACCGGTCCGCTAATCAGTTTCGAAGCTTCAACGCGCATATCTTTCTGTGCCGATAAGCAACGTGCAAATACCGATTCTCCAATCAATGTCAATGGAATCCCGAGATCGAGAGCCGACACTGCAGTCCATTTACCAGTTCCTTTTTGTCCGGCAGTGTCGAGAATTTTTTCCACCATTGGTTGTCCGTCTTCGTCTTTGAAACCCAGAATGTCGCGGGTAATTTCAATCAGGTACGAATCCAGGTCGCCTTCATTGTATGTTTTGAAAACGTCGTGCATTTCGTCGGCGCTCATGCCCAACATTTCTTTCATCAACTGGTAAGCTTCGCAAATGATTTGCATATCGCCGTATTCAATGCCGTTGTGAACCATTTTTACGAAATGACCGGCACCACCTTCGCCAACCCAGTCGCAGCAAGGAGAGCCGTCTTCCACTTTGGCAGCCACGGCCTGAAAAATTTCTTTTACAGCAGGCCATGCAGCAGGCGATCCGCCTGGCATCATTGATGGTCCGAGCAGTGCGCCTTCTTCACCACCTGAAACGCCGGTTCCGATGAACAACAAACCTTTGCTCTCCACATATTTAGTACGGCGAATCGTGTCAGGAAAATGCGAGTTTCCGCCGTCAATGATAATGTCGCCCGGTTCCAGGTGAGGAATAATCAGTTCGATGAAATCATCTACCGGTTGTCCGGCCTTTACGAGCATCATCACTTTGCGTGGACGTTCGAGCGAAGCGCACAATTCGGCAATCGAATGAGCACCAATGAAATTTTTGCCTTTGCCACGACCTGCCATAAACTCGTCAACACGAGCGGTTGTGCGGTTAAAAACACCAACTGTAAAGCCTTTGCTTTCCATGTTCAATACCAGGTTTTCGCCCATTACGGCCAACCCGATTAATCCAATGTCTGCTAATTTTTTCATTTTGTATAGTTAATAATTTATCTTTTTGTTTGAACCACATAGGTCACATAGATTTTATTCGTTTTTTCTATTGTGTGCTATGTGGTTTGTACTTTAAATCCAATTTTTCGCAACACCTCTAACGTTTCGTTCCCGATATTCCTGGTAATAATTGTAAACGCCGGAAACTCCCTTCTGACAGGGTAATCTCCACGTAATTGTTCAAATTGCGCCGTGTTTTTCCTGAAATTCTGATCATCATTCCGGATGTCGTAGTTGTGCAAAATAGCTTTGGCAATAATTTCCTGTTCGCTCGATCCTGTTCCGTCGAGTTCAAAAACAGGGTTTATGGGTTGCTCCACTCCTGAAGGTTGCCAGCTTTCCAGTCCCAAATTGAAATATTTGCTGATGGCATGAACACTCATTTCGGTTCCGGTGGCTTTGCCGTCTTTCGAGTACCCGGCAATGTGCGGCGTCGCGATTTCAGTCAAAGCCAGTAATTCCAGATCAATGTCGGGTTCGTTTTCCCAGCAATCGCATACAAATCCTGAGACCTGTCCACTTTTTAATGCTGTTTTTACGGCAAGCGTTTCAACCACTTCGCCACGGCAGGAATTGATCATGATTGGATTCTTTTTCAATCCTGAAAAGAATTCTTCGTTGCCCAAATGGAATGTGGCATCTTCGCCTTTCATATTCAGGGGAACGTGAAGTGTAATAATGTCAGCTTCGTCCATCACCTGTTTCAAATTAACAAATGCAGCAGAACCTTCAGCGCGTTCGCGTGGCGGGTCGTTCAGCAATACTTTCATGCCAAACAGTTTGCAGATTCGGGCAACTTTGCTTCCCACATTTCCTACGCCAACAACTCCAATGCAGAGATCATTCAGTTGCAGATTTCTTCGTGCGGCTAGAACCATCAATGTTGAGGCGATGTATTGTTCAACCGATTTGCTGTTGCAGCCCGGTGCGTTGGTCCATTTGATTCCGGCGGCGTCACAATATTCGGTGTCGATGTGGTCGTAGCCAATGGTTGCGGTTGCAATGAATTTTACCGAAGAACCAGCCAGCAATTTTTCGTTGCAAATGGTGCGGGTACGGGTCACAATGGCATCGGCATCTTTCACCACTTCAGGAGTAGTTTTTGAACCGGGCAGGTAAACGACCTCCGCCACTCCTTCAAAAGCGCCCCGGATGTAAGGGATTTTATCGTCGATTATTATCTTCATAGTTTATTTTAAATATTTCGGCAACTGCCTTTAATTCGTTTGTTCTCGTTGTGGATCGGTGCGTAATAATTTTTTACCATTTCTTCGAGAACTGCGCTTGATCTGGCGGCTGATTTTCCAGTACTTACGCATTCACTTTCTCCCAGTAATGTTTTCACAACCTGAGTAATCAGATTGTACTGTATATTTTCAGGATTTTGGAAACTGAAACTGACTGTTCCTTCCGGAGTTGTCAGGTTTACATCGCCATGCTGAAAACTGGAAAAACTGAGTTTGCCTTTGGTTCCGTTAATTTCAATGATATCTTCTTCGTTTCCTTTGGCAACTACAAAATACCAACTTCCGGTGCCAATTACACCGTTTCCAAACCGAAAAGTTCCGGTAACAGTGTCTTCAGCTTTGTAATATCCTGCCTGATTTGCGGCTATGCCATGAACCTGAATTACCGGACCAAACAGAAAGTCGAGGTAATCGAACTGATGAGATGCCAGATCATAAAAATAACCTGCACCTGCAATCTCTGGATTTACATGCCAGAATTGAGTTTCAGGTTTTAAATCACGTTCTGGAGCTGATTTATGCAGGCAAATATTTACTGTCAATGACTTACCAATAATTTCATTGTCAATCAGCTCTTTAACTTTTAGAAATGCTGGTAAAGTTCTGCGGTAATAAGCTACAAAAAGCGGTATCCCGGTTTCTTCGGAAACCTGGTTCATTTCCTGACACTCGCTATAATTCAATGCCATTGGCTTTTCTACATAAACAGGTTTGCCGGCGCGCATAGCCTGAATGGCATACGAAGCATGTGTATTGGGTGGAGTGGCAATGTAGATGGCATTAACTTCCGGATCGTTGATGAGTTGATCTGCATCAGCGTACCATTTGGGCACACCGTGTCGCTTGGCGTAATCTTCGGCCAACGCCCCGTTCCGACGCATCACAGCAACCAATCTTGAATGCTCCACCTTGTTAAAAGCCGGACCACTCTTCAGTTCGGTTACATTTCCGCAGCCAATAATTCCCCAGTTTACATCCTGAATTTTATACATCTTCACTTAGATTAACGATTAACGATAAATGATTTTTGATTAACGATTTCTTTTAATCTACAATCGTTAATCTTCAATCTCTAATTGTTAATCAATAGTTGAATCGGTCTTTAAAAGCCCACAAACCTAGCGCGGGATTTGAAATGTAGAAAATTTCTTCTCCGTCGGGCATCGTATTGTAGCCATCGCGCAGTTTGGCCGGATCGTATTTGGCAGTTACCTGATCGAAATCGGCGTAATGGAAACCAACACTTTCGATTTCAGCTTGTGTCAGGTTATCTTTACCTTTTCCGGGGCAATAAGTGATACTGAAACGTCCTTCAGAAGATCCATGAATGAGATGAGCTGCGGCGCTCAGGTTGTTGCGAAGTTCTTCGTTTTCGTCACAGCATTTCAGCGTGTTTGGTGTTCCAAAATAACCGTATTTGCGGATGAGGCGGTCGATTTCCTTGTCTTCGCCAAACTCTTTCAGAGCAGGTGCCAATACGATCAACTCTCCCTCATCGTCGATGGCCATGCGGGTACGGTAAACTGATTTGTTGCCCAACCATGTACTTTTGAATTCGGTTGGATCGAGGTAAACCACCACTTTTTTCAGTGGTTTATCCAACATTTCGAAGTTGACCAATAAAGCCAGCTTTGCAGCTTTGTCGAAAACTTCAAAATCGTCGCCGATATACAATCCGCGGGTTTTGATTTTGCCGTCGGTTTTGTCCAGTCCAACCACAGTTTGCACGTAAACAATCGGCATATGATTGGTGAAATGTTCCGATGCATAATTGAAAATGCGACGTACCGGTGTATCGGCATGTCCCATCATTCGCTCCATTCCATAGGCTGCACCTACAAAGTGACTTTTATTGATCCCTTCAACACCTCCTGTTCCGACGAAAATATTCTTATTGTAATTGGCCATTCCCACTACTTCGTGAGGAACCACCTGTCCGATCGACAAAATCAAATCGAAATTACCTTCAATCAATAATTTGTTGACTTGAGCCGGCCATGGAAATTCAACTGCACCTCCCGACACTTCTTTCACGAATTCAGCAGGAACAGTTCCGACTGTCACCACATCGTTACGCCAGTCATGTTCGCGAATCAATGAAGCAGGCATGGAACCAAACATGTGTGAAATCTGGTGATCTGTCATGGGCGAATGTGTTCCCAGAGCCGGAAGCACATCTGTCAAAGCATCGCCATAAAATTCCCATGTCATTTCGGTCAGTTCACCGGCGCGACTGGGCAAACGCGTGTAATCCGGCGGAATAGCAAGCACTTTCTTCCTTGGTCCCATCTTTTCCAATGCTTCGAACAAACCCTTCTTCAAATCATCCGCACTTAATTCCAGTTCTGTTGAGCCAATCTGATAGTATAGCATGTTTGTGTTTTTTAAGATTTAAACTATGTGTTCTATGTGGTTTAACAATTTATGAACCACATAGGTCACATAGAAATCAATTATCTTTTAACGCGCGCATTTCCGCCCCAGATGCTCCACACCATGTCTTCGTCGGCTGGTTGGGCATAATCGGTTAGGAAAGTGGTTGCCAAAGCGCCTGTTGCCCAGCCAAATTGCGGCCATTTTTCAGGTTCCCAACCTTTCAGGATACCATAAAGCAAACCGCCTACAAAACCGTCGCCGCCACCAATGCGGTCGAGCACAGTAATTTTGCGTGGTTCAATAACATGCCAGTCGTTGCCTTCGAGCATAATGGCGCCCCAAAGGTGTTCGTTGGCGCTGATCACCTGTCGCAAAGTAGTTGCAAATACCGAGGCATTCGGGAAAGCAGCCTTTACGCGGCCAATCATTCCCTTGAAACCTTCGATTTCGGCTTCAATACCTTTACCTCCGGCTTCAGGTCCTTGAATGCCAAGGCACAGTTGAAAATCTTCTTCATTACCAATCAGTATATCAGCTACAGAAGCAATTTCAGTAAAGCTTTCGCGCAATTCCTTGTCACGTCCTTTCCAGAACGAAGCACGGTAATTCAGGTCGAAGGCGATGCGGGTACCGTATTTTTTGGCTGCACGAGCGATTTCCAGACAGAAGGTTGTTGTTTCGGGCGACAAAGCGCCAATCAATCCTGAAAGGTGAACAATCTGTACGCCTTCTTGACCGAAAATGCGTTCCAGATCGAAATCTTTCACGTTGAGTGTGCGGCCAACTTCACCGGCACGGTCGTTTTGCACGCGAGGGCCGCGGGTTCCGAAGCCACTATCGGCAATGTTGAACTGGTGGCGATAACCCCATGGATCGCCTTGTGCCACTTCTGGCCCTTCGTAATCCATGTTCCGGCTGCGAAGGCTACTTTTAATAAACAGGGCAATAGGACTATCTTTCACGAAAGTAGTGAGTACTTTAACCGGAAGACCAAGTGACGACGAAATGTTTGCAACGTTTGTTTCGGCGCTGGTGGCCTGCATTTCGAATAAGTTGCTGCTGTGTACCGGCTGTCCGTTCACCGGTGTAATACGAACACCCATGCTGGTTGGAACCAAAAGGGAATATTTACAATCTTTTTTTAATTCGAAGCTCATTGTATTTGTGATTTATGAATTGTTATTTATTATTTATTCCGAACGTGTAAAATTGTCTTTTAGAGTGTCGGTGGCTGAGCTTGTCGAAGCCTAGACTCCTCCAAAAGCGCTGTATCCGCCATCGACAGGGATTACGATTCCGGTAACAAAAGAGGAAATGTCGGAAAGAAGAAATAACGTAGTTCCTTGAAGATCTTCCGGCTCACCAAATTTGCCCATTGGCGTATTATTTACAATTTTCTGTCCGCGAGCTGAGAAATTGCCGGTTTCCTTATCGAGAACCAAAAAACGGTTCTGGTCGGTAATGAAAAATCCGGGAGCAATAGCATTTACACGGATTCCAACCTTTGCCAAATGAACGGAAAGCCATTCTGTAAAATTGTTGATTGATGCTTTGGCGGCTGAATAAGCAGGAATTTTAGTCAACGGTTTGTACGAGTTCATCGACGAAACGTTCAGAACCACGCCTTTTTTATTCTTCAGCATATCGGTTGTGAAAACCATTGATGGAAGCAAAGTTCCTTTGAAATTGAGTGCAAATACCTTGTCGAAACCATCCATCGACAAACCATAGAACGTATCTTCCAGGTGATCGAGGCTGTTTTCGTCCATTTGTTCCACTTTAGTGGTTGCTGTTGGGTGGTTTCCACCTGCGCCATTAATCAGCATGTCAATGTCACCTAATTTCTCGTTGATGATTTGTTTCGCTTTGATTAACGATTCTTTATCCAATACATTGGCTTCAACACCAATTACTTCAGCATTATATTCTTTTGATATTTCAGCAGCTACTCTTTCGGCTGTTTCCTTGTTGAGATCAGCTATCGCAACTTTAACCCCTACTGAGGCCATTGCTTTAACCATTGCTGAACCGATAACTCCACCGCCACCCGTGATTACACATACTTTACCACTTAGGTCGTTAAAACTGATTGCATTCATTTTCATCTCGTTTAATTATTTATAATAATCCAGATTTTCTTTGGTAATAATATCAATGGAAGTATATTTTTCGTTTTTTACCTCTTTCTTCAAAACCAGATGTTCGAAAAGCGTTCTAATCGCATTATATCCCTGTTCTTCAGGTCGCTGACAAATCAGGAAATCGATAAATCCTTTCTTTAGGAAACTAATGTTCTCATGAATTAAATCGTGACCTATAACCCGAATGCCAGTCAAATTCAGTTTTTCAAGAATGCTCGCCAGGTAATAAACCTGCGAGTTGGTTACAAAAATACCTTGAATTTGAGGGTTTGTTTGTAGTAGTGTTTCGATTATGTTTTGTGATTCTTCTGTTGTCGGATCAGCAATTTCCTGAGTAATCAGATTTCTTGCGGATTCGGGTTTACGTTTACTGAAATATTCGTAGAACCCTTTTTCGCGCTGCACTAAATGGTTCATGTTATCCAATTGTTTGGCATAATGCAGAA
Organism: Prolixibacteraceae bacterium; assembly: GCA_028683385.1. Lineage (GTDB taxonomy): Bacteria > Bacteroidota > Bacteroidia > Bacteroidales > Prolixibacteraceae > Aquipluma. The sequence continues at coordinate 111,139 of JAQUIJ010000008.1, forward strand.
TCAGGATTGATGCTTCAGCAGGAACAGAATAATCGAGTAATTTGGCAGCCAATGTTCCCGATTGAAACGAATCCTGACCAATGTAACTTAGCTTGTCACATTCTTTGATGTTTGAATCAATAAATACATATGGAATGTTTCGCTTCATCAGTTCAGCAATAAACTCTCTTGATTCCCTGAAAAAGAATGGAGCCAGCACAACGCCTTCCTGATTACTTTCAAGAATAATCTTTGCTTCATGATTAAATGTTAGCGGATCAGATTGTTTAAAAAGATGTATTGAAACATTTACACCATATTGATGAATTTCCTGAAAGGCTTTCCGGACACCAATCAAAGGTTTGTTCCAGTAAGATTCGGCTGAGATAGGTTCAGGCACGAGCAATGCAAATGAAAATGTTTTCTTTGAAGCCAGTGCGCTTGCCAGTAAATTAGGCTGATACTCCATCTCTTCAATAATCGACTGAATTTTATCGCGGGTGGCTTTCGATACTTCGCCGCGATTGTGAATCACACGATCAACTGTTCCGATTGAAACGTTTGCTTTTTGTGCGATATCCTTTATTCGGGTATGATTAATTGCTTTGATAATGATCCAATTTTAATGATGAAATTTATTGAGCAGGAACAAAGCTATGTATTTTTTCTTTGATGTCGTGTGCGAACACGGAAAAAGTATTCTATAACATTTTTAACGATTTTTAGTTTATCATCGTTGCAGATTAAAGATATTGTCTATACTTTCGTGTCCGTACACGGAATTTGGATTGGTTTATTTATATGTCAGTAAATTAATAGTATATGAAACTCGGAAAGTATAGTTTAGGAATTGGCGACCGCTTCTCACATCAGGGAGTTGCTCAGCTTCGTGGAATTGTAAAAGCCAATCAGGCAGGTTTAGACATTAGTCCGGTTTGGAACAAGTCAAACCGCGAACACATGTACGTGCATTCTCATCCGGCCGATGTTCGGAAAGAAGCTGATGCAGCAGTTGCCGCTTTGGGTTTCTCCGGAAAATACTTTGTAGATGCCGACCATATTAATATGGGTACGGTCGCTCCGTTTGTTGAAACTGCCGATTTTTTTACACTCGACGTAGCGTCGTTTATCGGGAAAGAAAGTCCGGATGCCGAAGTGAAAGCGTTTGTCGCTTCGTGTTCAAAATATGTTGGAAAACTAAATATTCCAGGAATTGACCATGCGATTGAAGTTTCAGAAGAATTGATTGAAAAAATAGCGCATAAATTTTTAGCTGCAACCCAGCAGGCCAGCGAAATCTATAATTTTTTAGAATCGTCAAAAGGAAAAGGAAATTTCATTACTGAAGTTTCGATGGACGAAGTTGAAAACCCACAAACACCGGTCGATTTGTTTTTTATCCTGAAAATGTTGGCCGATAAAGGTGTTCCGGCACAAACCATTGCTCCAAAATTTACTGGTCGTTTCAATAAGGGAGTTGATTACACCGGAAACGTTGAGCAATTTGCCAAAGAGTTTGAAGAAGATGTTTTGGTCATTGATTTTGCGGTGAAAGAATTTGGACTTCCTGAAGAATTAAAACTCAGCGTACATTCCGGAAGTGATAAATTCACGATTTATCCGATCATGGCTGGTATCATCAAAAAATACGACAAAGGAATTCATGTAAAAACAGCAGGTACTACCTGGCTCGAAGAAGTAATCGGACTGGCACTTGCCGGTGGTGAAGCTCTGGAAGCCGCCAAATCGATTTACTCCATAGCGCTAGGTCGCAAAGATGAATTGTGCGCTCCTTATGCCGATGTCATTGATATTGATGATTCGAAATTGCCCTCGGCTGCTGAAGTTGCTGGTTGGTCGAGCGAAAAATTTGCCAATACTTTACGTCATATTCCCGGACATCCGGATTATAATCCAAATCTTCGTCAGTTGATTCATGTAGGCTACAAAGTTGCTTCTGAAATGGGAACAACCTATACCGATCTCCTGAAAAAACATGCTGAAGTGGTTGGCCAGTGCGTCGAAGAAAATATTTACGAACGCCATTTGAAAAGGCTGTTTAATCTATAATTACCCCGAAAGGGTTCAATTTGAATAACCGTGGGTGATAACCCACGGAGTATGAATCAAGATAAATAGTCAGCCCTGAAAGGGTTGAATCTGTTGTCTTATTTGTATTCAGCCCTTTCAGGGCTGATGGTTTGACTGGCCTTATTTCCGTGGGCTTTACCCACGGTTATTTAGATTTAGTCCTTTCAGAACTGTTTTTGAGTTTTCGGATTTTTTGAATTGAACTCAAAATTTTAAATAGTAAATTAATAAATAGTAAATCAAAAAAATATGAAACCATTTATGGACGAGAATTTTCTGTTGCAAACTGAGACTGCACAGAAATTATACCATGAACATGCAGCTAAAATGCCAATTTTCGACTATCACTGTCACATTAATCCAAAAGATATTGCCGACGACCGGATGTTTAAATCCATCACAGAAATATGGCTGGCTGGCGACCATTACAAATGGCGCGCTATGCGTACAAACGGTGTAGATGAAAAGTATTGCACCGGCGATGCTTCCGATTGGGAGAAATTCGAAAAGTGGGCAGAAACCGTTCCTCAAACTTTACGGAATCCATTGTTTCACTGGACTCACCTTGAACTGAAGAAATTCTTTGGAATCAATGAAGTTTTAAGCCCGAAAAATGCCCGCCAGATTTTTGACGCCTGCAATGAAAAATTAAAGACTCAGGCATACAGTTGCCGCAATATCATCCGGATGGCCAATGTGCATACGATTTGTACTACTGACGATCCGATTGACAATTTACAGTATCATCAGCAAATTAAGGCTTCAGGATTTGAAGTCGCCGTACTTCCGGCATGGCGTCCCGATAAAGCCATGATGGTTGACGATCCAATATTCTATAATGCCTACATTTTCCAGTTGGCAGAAGCGGCAGGAATGGATATCAGTTCGTTTGCCGACTTAATTACTGCACTGGATAAACGTCATCAGTATTTCCACGAAAATGGTTGTCGCTTGTCTGATCATGGTTTGGATACCGCTTTCGCTGAAGATTATACTGCAAAGGAAATTCGGGCGATTTTTTCTAAGGTTAGGGCTGGAAATCACTTGACTTCCGAAGAAATTTTGAAGTTCAAATCGTGCATGTTGTATGAGTTTGGTGTGATGGATCATTCACGTGGTTGGGCACAGCAATTTCATATTGGAGCGCTTCGTAATAACAATACCCGATTGTTCAATAAATTAGGCCCTGATACTGGTTTCGATTCAATTGGCGATAAACCGGTTGCTGAACCTTTATCTAAATTACTGAACCGTCTGGATATGGAAGATAAATTGTGCAAAACGGTTTTGTATAACCTCAATCCGGGCGATAATGAATTGTATGCCACGATGATTGGCAACTTTCAGGATGGAAGCGTTCCAGGCAAAATGCAATATGGTTCCGGATGGTGGTTTCTCGATCAGAAAGACGGAATGGAAAAACAAATAAATGCGTTATCGAACCTCGGTCTGCTAAGTCGTTTTGTAGGAATGTTAACCGATTCCAGAAGTTTTCTTTCGTACACCCGTCACGAGTATTTCCGTCGTACCCTTTGCAATATTTTAGGTAACGATGTGGAAAATGGCGAAATTCCGAACGATATGGAATTACTTGAGCAAATGGTTGAAAACATATGCTTCAACAATGCAAAAAACTATTTCAACTTTTAAGAATAAGTTGTTTTTCGCGTCTTTTGGTACAAACAGAACTTGGTGAAATTGATAAAATTGGTAGATTTGCAATCGATTGCATTAAAAGCTTGCTTAGGGCATGGAGCGAAGAGCTTGGGTAAACGCGGAACGCGTATCCCGCACCCCGAACCAAGTAGCAATAATTTTAAAGTCAGTTACTTGAAATGGTGAATTGTAAATCAATAAATTGTAAATAGAATTAAGATGAGAGTAGTTACATTCGGAGAAATCATGTTGCGACTTGCAACTCCTGGTTATTTGCGTTTTAATCAAACAGATAGTTTAACAGCCACTTTTGGTGGTGGTGAGGCCAATGTGGCCGTTTCGCTTGCAAATTTTGGCATTCCGGTTGGTTTTGTAACCCGTTTGCCTAAAAACGACATTGCCCAGAGTTGTGTGATGGATCTGCGGAAATACGGAGTCGGAGTGGATCAGATTGTATATGGTGGCGATCGTTTGGGAATTTACTTCCTTGAAACTGGCGCTGTAAGCCGTGGATCGAAAGTGGTTTATGACCGTGCACATTCGGCCATTTCAGAAATTAAATCAGGAATGATTGACTGGGATAAGGTTTTTGAAGGCGTAAACTGGTTTCATTGGACTGGTATAACTCCAGCTATTTCGCAGGGTGCTGCCGATGTTTGTCTGGAAGCTATTCAGAAAGCCAACGAAAAAGGGATCACCGTCTCGTGCGATTTGAATTACCGCAAGAATTTATGGAACTACGGAAAAAAAGCTGGCGAAGTGATGCCTGCACTGGTTGCCGGAACGGATGTGATTTTGGGTAACGAAGAAGATGCCGAAAAAGTATTGGGAATTAAACCTGAAGGTGTTGATGTAACTGGCGGTCATGTTGAGGCTGCTGCTTACGAATCTGTTTCAAAACAGATTATGGCTAAATTTCCGCGTTGTAAAAAAGTAATTACTACTTTGCGTGGATCAATCAATGCCAATCACAACAGTTGGTCGGGTGTGCTTTGGGACGGAAAAACATTGTTTGAAGCTCCGACTTACCAGATTACCGATATTGTTGACCGCGTTGGTGGTGGCGACTCATTCATGGGTGGTTTAATTTACGGTTTGCTGACTTATACCGGCGACGATCAGAAAGCGTTGAATTTTGCAGTGGCCGCATCGTGCCTGAAACATACCATCTATGGAGACTACAACCAGGTAACTGTTGACGAAGTAGAAAAACTCATGGGTGGCGATGCTTCGGGTCGTGTAGCAAGATAAGCAAAAATAATTATGTAGAGACGTAACATGTTACGTCTCTACCAATAAATATAAGATTGAATTTATGGCACGTTTTACAAGAATAGAAGTAGCATTAAAAATGAAGGAAACCGGTATGGTCCCGGTTTTTTACCATAAAGATGCCAATGTTTGCAAACAGGTGGTGAAAGCCTGTTACGAAGGTGGCGTTCGTGTTTTCGAATTTACAAACCGTGGTGATTTTGCACACGAGGTGTTTGCTGAAGTGTCGAAATGGGCTGTTAAAGAAGCTCCGGAAATGATTTTGGGAGTTGGCTCTGTTATTGACAGCGCAACGGCTGCATTATACATTCAGTTGGGATCTAATTTCATTGTTTCTCCATTGATTGATGAAGATACAGCTCGTTTCTGCAATCGTCGTAAAATCGCCTGGAGCCCGGGTTGCGGTTCGGTTACAGAGATTAATCGTGCACATGAATTGGGTGCCGAAGTGGTTAAAGTATTCCCGGGTTCATCGGTTGGTGGTCCTGATTTTATTTCAGGAGTAAAAGGCCCGATGCCTTGGGCCAGCATTATGCCAACAGGAGGCGTTTCGCCTGACGAAGCCAACCTGAAAGGCTGGTTCAAAGCCGGAGTTCATTGTGTGGGCATGGGCTCGCAATTGTTTCCGAAAGAGGTAATTGAAGCTGGAAACTATGGTGCTATCGCTGAAAAATGCAGCCAGGCATTGGAAATCATTAAAAAACTAAGAACGTAATTAAATATAAACCAGTACTAATCACTAAAACTAAATTATGCAATCGACCAATAGCCTTGCGAAGATGACGAACTACCGATGGACAATAGTTGCCCTCTTGTTTGTGGCCACAACTATTAACTATCTCGATCGTCAGGTCTTGTCCTTAACCTGGGATGAGTTTATTATGCCCGAATTTCATTGGAATGAAAATCATTACGGAACGATTACTTCCATTTTTTCAATTGTTTATGCCGTTTCAATGTTGTTTGCCGGAAGTTTTGTAGACTGGCTGGGAACTAAAAGAGGATTTTTGTGGGCAATCGGAGTGTGGTCGGTAGGTGCTTGTATGCACGCTCTTTGTGGTGTAGTTACTGAAAGTTGGGTTGGCTTGCATTCTGCGGTTGAACTGGCACAGGCTGTTGGTGATGTTGCTGTACTTATTTCCACCGTTAGTATGTATGCCTTTATTGTTGCACGTATTATTTTGGCTATTGGAGAGGCTGGAAACTTTCCGGCTGCCATTAAGGTTACTGCTGAATATTTTCCTAAAAAAGACCGTGCTTATGCTACCAGTATTTTCAATGCCGGTGCTTCTGTCGGTGCGCTAATTGCTCCGCTTTCAATTCCTTTTTTGGCTGCTGCTTATGGTTGGGAAATGTCCTTCGTCGTGATTGGTGCTTTAGGATTTCTTTGGATGGGTTTTTGGGTATTCTTGTATAAAAAACCGGAACAAAATAAATTCGTAAACAGTGCCGAGCTAAATTATATTTTATCCGACAGGGAATCGAAAGATGAGTTGGAAATGCAAGCCTCTGCTGTTCAGGAAAAGAAAGTTTCGTTTATCGATTGTTTCAAGTATAAACAAACCTGGGCATTTGCATTTGGTAAGTTTATGACCGATGGCGTTTGGTGGTTCTTTCTGTTTTGGACTCCATCGTATCTGAATATGCAGTTTGGAATTAAAACATCTGACGGATTAGGTGCAGCTCTTATTTTCACCTTATACGCCCTTGCCACACTTTCAATTTATGGTGGAAAACTACCTTCAATTATTATCAAAAAAACCGGACTGAACCCCTATGCAGCCCGAATGAAGGCCATGTTTATTTTTGCATTTATTCCACTTTTGGTTTTGTTGGCTCAGCCTTTAGGAACCTTTTCTCCATGGTTTCCGATTATACTTATCGGTTTCGGATGTGCAGCTCATCAGTCGTGGTCGGCAAATATATTCACGACGGTTGGCGATATGTTCCCCAAACATGCCATTGCAACAATCATCGGAATTGGTGGAATGGCTGGTGGAGTCGGTTCCATGATTCTGCAAAAATCGGCCGGAGCTCTATTCGTTTATGCAGGCGAAACCAAAATGACTTTTCTTGGATTTGAAGGAAAACCTGCTGGTTATTTCATGGTATTCATTTTTTGTGCTGTGGCTTACCTGATTGGATGGACTGTAATGAAATCATTGGTGCCGAAGTATAAACCGATTACAGATTTATAATAGAATTTTTTAGAGATTCGATTTTTCAAGTAAAGAAGCAGGTCATTTGGCCTGCTTCTTTACTTTTATTAACGTTTGAATCAACAACCTTTACAAGTAATAATTGTTTGAATTGGCAATAGAAACATAGAGTCCAACGTTTTTAATTATCATTACACCTGAATGGAGATACTTAAGAAGATAAGTTTTTTTATCGTGTTCTTTCTAACACTTTCTCATGGATTTGGAGATTCAGTTTCCTTATCCGGAGAGCAGCTTGTTGTGGTCGAAAATCAGGATGAAAAACAGTCTTCCAATGAAGATTTACTCCAGGAATTTGATGAACACGACGATGAGGGATTTATCGATGTTACAGAGTTCTGTAACTGTATGTCAATAGTAAAAGAGCGTATTTATCCTGAAAAGATTTCTTTTTATGCGACATATAACTTCACATTCTGGCAACCGCCTCAAAATTCCTGATTTTATCTTCAATTGCATTTTTACGGATGAAGAGAAGTTCTTTATCAGTAAAAAATCTGTTTAAACTTTATTTACGATTCTTGATAGTGGGCGTTCTTCGCAAGATAATTAAACAGATCACATCAATTTTTTCAAAATAGATAAAACTTAAAAATACGACTATGAATTTTTTAGAACAATTTGACCATCCAAGCCGAAAGCAAGACAAAGAGCATTTTGGCCACCTTATACAGATTGCAATGGCTGACGGAAAAATAGAAACTTCGGAATTGGAAATGCTGCATAAGTTTGGCGGTAAGTTGGGATTAACAACTCAGGAGGTTGATGATTTGCTTGAGACGAGCAAAAAGTCAGCATATGTTCCTCCGTATGAATTTGAAAAACGATTTGGGCAACTTTATGATGTCATTAAGATGGTTTTTGCCGATGGTAAAATTGACAACAATGAAATGCGCCTGGCAACAGGAATTGCTTTAAAGTCGGGGTTCACTGAACAAGAGATACCTGTTCTTTTGGCTCTGCTGATTAGCGGAATAAAAAATGGTGATAACGAAGAGGATCTTTTCGATTTGTACAAAAAGCGAAGGGTACTCAAATAAAAGAACAGATGTATTGTAAATCAGTAAGATAATACTTAGAAACTAAAAAATTGCGGTCTTCAGATTTATACCTGATGACCGTTTTTTTTTTATATGCTTTTGCAGAATGTTAAACTGTATTTTTCCGTATTTAAGATTGTTTAAACATCATTTGCATTGTGCGATTTTTAGATTTTCTTTTAAACACCGACAATAAAAAAGCGACCTTCTTGCGAAAGTCGCCGGAAATTCAATCCACCAATTCAATAAATGCTATTTTTTAATCCAACTTACGATTTGCTCATCGTCAGGTAATGTTTTCGAGTAATAAACATTCACCAGTTTACCATTTTCGTCAATCAGATATTTCTGAAAGTTCCATTTTACATCCGAATCCATTACACCGTTTTCACTTTTGCTTGTAAGCCATTTATACAATGGATGCATGTCGTTGCCCTTTACTGAAATCTTCGACATCATTTTAAACGTTACCCCGTAATTTTTTTCGCAGAATTCAGCAATTTCCTTGTTGGTTCCGGGTTCCTGACTCATAAAATTGTTAGCTGGGAAACCGATAATCGTGAATTTGTCGCCACCATAAGTTTCGAACAACGATTGGAGTTGCTTGTACTGTGGCGTAAATCCACATTTCGAAGCGGTATTTACAACCAATACTTTTTTACCTTTCAGGCTCGAAAGATCAAAGTCCTTTCCATCAATATCTTTTACTTTGAAATCGTAGAACGATTGCTGACTGAAAGCAACAGTTGTCAATATGATTAAACCAAAAACCAAACTGAGTTTTTTCATGATTAAATATTTAAATATATACTGAGGAAGAAACAATTCAGCCTGACAAAAGTTTGTGACTCGGTATGAATTAATATTTTAACCTTGATTCTGTCAGTTTATTCCTGATTCTGTTGATAAGTTTTGACTTTGACGATTGATCAGAATTAGTATATTTGGTCGTTCAATTCAGTAAGTTTTATGGAGAATTTTATTGTTTCAGCACGAAAATACAGACCCGATACGTTTCAGACAGTTGTAGGGCAGGCCTCAATTACTTCAACCTTGAAGAATGCGATTAAAAACAGTCAGCTTGCTCATGCCTATTTGTTTTGCGGTCCGCGTGGCGTTGGAAAAACTACTTGTGCACGTATTTTTGCAAAGACAATTAATTGTCAAAACCTGACTGCTGATATTGAACCTTGCAACGAATGCGAATCATGTCTGGCTTTCAACGGAAGTCGTTCATACAACATTCATGAGTTGGATGCCGCATCGAACAACTCGGTTGACGATATTCGTAACCTGACTGATCAGGTTCGCATTCCGCCACAGATTGGACATTACAGCATTTACATCATCGATGAGGTTCACATGCTGTCGCAGGCTGCGTTTAATGCATTCCTGAAGACCCTCGAAGAACCGCCTCGCCATGCCATTTTTATTTTGGCAACTACCGAAAAGCATAAAATTATTCCAACCATTTTATCGCGTTGCCAGATTTTTGATTTTAACCGGATCAAAATTGGTGATATATCGAGCCACTTGAAGCATGTAGCTACCAGCGAAAGTGTTTCGGTTGAAAGCGAAGCCTTAAATGTGATTGCTCAAAAGGCTGATGGAGCGATGCGAGATGCCCTGTCGATTTTCGATCAGATTGTAAGTTTTTCAGGACGGAACATTACTTACAAAGATGTTATTTCGAACCTGAATGTACTCGACTACGATTATTATTTCCGGATAGTCGATTTGTTTCTTGCCAATGATATTTCCGGAAGTTTGCTGCTTTTCAACGAGATTCTCGATCACGGGTTTGATGGTCATCATTTCATTACTGGTCTGAGTTCGCATTTCCGCGACGTGATGGTATCCAAAGATCCAGTAACCATTCAGTTGCTTGAAGTAGGTGGCGAAATCAGGGAAAAGTATAAAGTTCAGGCAACCCGCTGCGACAACGATTTTTTGATTGGCGCTTTGCAGATTGCCAACGAATGCGACCTTCAATACAAAGCCAGTCAGAATAAACGATTGTTGGTTGAACTGGCTACCATAAAAATAGCGCAACTGACCTTAAAAAAAAAATAGCTGACGATACTGACGATCAGTCGCTTCTTCCGCTATTTAGCGGGGGAGAACAGTTGGTACAGCAGTCTGCGACAGCAGGCCCATCACCGCAAACTCAGGTTTCATCAACGGTCGGCAATCTGGAGCCCATCGAAAAACCGTCGGCAGTGAAAACAATTCGCAGGGTAGGTAGTTCATTCACACCTTCAATCAAAGATGCCCTTGCCGGTAAGGTAACCGAGAAAAGTATTATCGATGAAATTGCCCAGACGGAGTACAACGAATATGAAAATTTCAGTGAGCAATTCACTTCGGAACAGCTGACTGCAAAATGGACCGAATTTCTTGGCCTCATCTCAGATCGTCCAAATTTAGTTTCAACACTTTCGAATGTTCCGGAATTGACTAACGGCAATAAGCTATTGCTTAAAATCGGCAACTCGGTTCAGGAAGAGGATGTCAGGCAAATTAAACCAGAGTTAATTAATTTTCTAAGAAAAGAACTCCGGAATTCAGGAATAGAATTGGCGACGAGTATTGAAAAGATTGAATCGGAACGTACTCACTTCAACGATTCGGAGAAGTTACAAATACTCATGCAAAAGAATCCTGAATTATTCGAATTAAAGCAAAAGTTCAACCTCGATTTTAATGCTTGATTGTTAACTCTTTCTGAATATTTAACATTTTTGTTGTATTCGTATTTCAAAATCAGGTGGGAGAGAATTTAATTTTTTGTACTTTTATTCAAAATTGAAAAACCAAAGGCTATGATTAAGAAGGAAGTTTTAGATGCACTGAACGAACAGATTAATGCTGAATCCTATTCTGCATTTATGTATTTGTCGATGGCCGCTTATTTCGAGAATATGGGGCTTTCAGGTTTTGCAAACTGGATGAAAGTGCAATATCAGGAAGAAGCTGCGCATGCCTTAAAATTCTTTAACTATGTGACCGACCGTGGAGGAAGAGTTGTTTTGAAAGCAATAGACCAGGTACCGGTTGATTTTGACGGCATTGTTGACGTTTACGAAAAGACTTTGGCTCACGAAAATCATGTTACTGATTTGATTAATAATTTGATGAATGTAGCTATTGCGGCCAGCGACCACGCCTCGCAGAGCTTTTTTAAGTGGTTTGTCGATGAGCAGGTTGAAGAAGAAGCTAATGTGGAAAAAATTCTGGCAACGTTAAAGCTCATCAATGGTCAGGGTAATGGTATTTTTATGATGGATCGTGAATTAGGACAGCGTGTTTTTGTTGATCCAAATGCGGCAGTTTAAATTTTTTCAAAATATATTTGTGAAAAGGCTGCCATACGGTAGCCTTTTTTATTTGTTGTTTACCAAACTCTTTTATTCGTATTGTCAATCAAAGAGAAAGGTTATACTTTTTAATACTTACTTTTAAACTTAAAGCTATGAGTAACATTATTGTAAATAAATTAGATTATTTGCGAATTCAGAAACGAATAAATGAAGCAATTCAGGAAAAAACTATCGATGCTTCGGAAGCTGAGAAACTGTTGAATGAGTTAAATTCTGCAACCATTGTTGAACCACATGAAATCCCCAACGATGTAGTTACAATGAATTCGGTCGTCACAATTTCTTTTGCTGAAATGGGGAAACAACAGGAATTTAAGATTGTTTATCCGGATGAAGCTAATTTCAAAGAGAAAAAGGTTTCTATTTTTTCGCCCATTGCAACAGCATTGCTGGGTTTCAGGGTTGGCGATCTGATCGAATGGATGCTGCCTGGGGGGCTGACCAAAATCAGAATAGATCGGATCATTTATCAACCCGAAGCAGCCGGCGATTATACCCTTTAGCGTATTGTGGAAATGTAAAGCTATGCAAAGTCATCGGCTATCTTTACAAATTTTAATTTTGAAATCAAAAATAGGATCATGATCACAGGTATTGAAAAGGCATTTGCAGGTTTTTTTGAGATTTGCAAAGCAAATATTCCGGAGAAGGAACATCCCAAACTTCACGATGCCCATGCAATGATATGCGAGGTGTTTGGCGATGAATGCTGGGAATCAGGCGAGAGCATTGTTATTCACTCCATTGATGTAGCCAAAATCGTAGTTCAGGAAGTCGGTTTGGGTGTTGATTCCGTGATAGCTGCCCTGCTTCACAATGTTTATTATCAGGAATCAACAACACAATTGGTTGAGCCAAGGTTTGGTCGTTCGGTAACTACAATACTTGAAGGAATGGCCAAAATTAATGCAATGGGTACCGATACGGTTGAGTTGCATTCGGAAAACTACCGTAAGCTAATGCTTGCCATGGCTGGCGATGTTCGGGTAATACTCGTTAAAATTGCTGATCGATTGCAAGTGATGAGACACCTGGATGCTCATCCTGAATCAGTCAGAATAAAAATATCCATTGAAACTTCATTTCTGTATGCTCCGCTGGCGCATCGTCTGGGCTTGTATTACATCAATTCCGAATTATTGGATTTATGCCTGAAATATCAAAATCCGGAAGCATACCATGCGGTTTCGCTTCGGTTGCAGGAAACTGATCGCGAACGGGCCAATTTCGTAGCTGAATTTGTGAAGCCGATCGAAGAAAAGCTGAATGCACGTGGATTTTCTTTCGAAATGAAAGCGCGTACCAAATCAATCAATTCCATCTGGCGCAAAATGCAGGCGCAAAAGGTCGAATTCGATGAAGTAATGGATTTATTTGCCATTCGGGTTATACTCAATGCTGAACTGGCTAACGAAAAATCGGATTGCTGGCAGGTTTATTCCATTGTTACCGAAGAATACCAGTCGAACCCAAAACGTATGCGCGATTGGATTACAATTCCAAAATCGAACGGTTACGAGTCGTTGCATGCCACTGTTCTCGGGCCTCATGGTAAATGGGTCGAAATTCAGATCCGTACCCGTAGAATGGACGAAATCGCTGAAAAGGGATTGGCGGCTCATTGGAAATACAAAGGCGGTTCCGGAACTTCTGAAATGGAAACCTGGTTAGCGAACGTTCGCGAAATTTTGGAAAATCCGGATTTAAATATGGTCGATTTCATCGACGATTTCAAGATGAACGTTTATGCCGACGAAATTTTTGTTTTTACGCCCAAGGGTGATTTGCGAAAACTTTCGGCCGGAGCCACTTTGCTCGATTTCGCCTACGAGGTTCATTCCAAGGTTGGCGATCGTTGTATTGGTGGCAAAGTGAACGGAAAGAATGTTACGCTTCGTCATAAACTACACAATGGCGACCAGATTTCGGTTGATACAGCAAACCATCAGCGGCCAAAAATGGACTGGCTCGATTTTGTGGTGACTACGAAAGCCAAAAATCGCATCAAAGCTAGTTTAAACGAGGAAGTTAAGCGGGAAGCTGAGAATGGAAAGGAAATACTACTGCGGAAAGTAAAAAACTGGAAAATCGAATATAACGATGACAGTATTCGTAAGCTTCTGAAGCATTACAAGTTTAAGCTTGCACAGGATTTGTATTACAATGTTTCGATCGGGAAAATCGATACCCTTGAAATAAAAGATATTCTGGTCGATAAAAAGGAAGAGTCGGCCAAACAGATGATTACTGAAATATTGCCCAAGGATAAGGTTCAGGAGCTTGAATTCTCGGGTGGTGACGATTATTTGGTTATTGACAACAACATTAAGAATGTAATTTATAAGCTGGCTCCCTGCTGTAATCCGATTTTTGGTGACGATATTTTTGGGTTTGTGACCATTTCCGAAGGAATTAAAATTCACCGCGAAAGTTGCCCCAATGCGCGTCAAATGATCGAACGGTATCCTTATCGCGTAATCAAAGCGAAATGGCAGGATACCAAAAAGAAAACCTCGTTTCAGGCAACTATTCGAATTGCCGGTACCGATGAGATTGGAATTGTTGCTCAAATCTCGCACGTTATTTCGAAAGATATTGGTGTGCAGATGCGGTCAATAAATATCGAAAACAGCAATGGCGATTTCGATGGAACTTTAAGGGTATTTGTCAATGGACTGGAACATCTGGATTTTTTGATGAATAAACTACGCAGCATTAATGGTGTATTTTCGGTTTCGCGAGCCGATTAGCAAAATGAAAATGGGAAAAAGAATGGATATTACAGAATTAAAACAATTGGTTGATCAGAATGAATTGTCTCGATCATTGGAACTGTTAAATGAGCTAATCCGGGTAGATCCAACCGACGTTTCGGCACTTCAGCTTCGTGCCCGTATCTATTATAAAATGCAAAAGTGGGGCGACGCCATGAATGATTTTTCATCGGTTTTAGAACTTGAGCCGAATAATCCGGAGGCAAAATCGGGCTTTCAGATGGCTCAAAATATACTGGGATATTTCACTCCCGACATGTTTAATCCTTAGCTTTTTTTATTGATTACATAATATTTTTATCGATTTGAATTCGCTTTTGATTTTCTAAAAGTTGTTAAAAAATTAGGTTTATCCGCTGTAAATGCTATTTTTGAATTCTGGTAATGATTTATAGGGAATAATTTAACTAAATATTATAACTTAAAATTTCTGATTATGAAGCGTATTTTGTTTGTTTTTGTTTTGTTTGTTGTCGCGTTGGCTGTAAACGCGCAGGAGGTTGAGAAGTCGTTTGCAGATTTTAAAAATGAGGGTAATGCGGCAATAAGAAGTAAGGATTATCCCAAAGCATTGGATGCTTATGAAAAGCAATGGCTAAATGGGGAGACCAACCAATTGCCGATTCTGCGATGATTATTAATATGGGATATTGTGCATTGAAAGCTAAAGACTATGAGAAATCTTTGAAATATTTCGATCAGGCGATTTCGATGAATTACAAGAAATCAACTGCCTATATGTTTAAAGCCGATGTTTATACTGCCATGAAGGATATGGAAGGTAATTTGAAATCTCTCGAATCTGCTTACGAGGTTGATCCGAATAATGCAACGTTAAAAGCCAGATTAGCTAATTACTATGCCAGAGAAGCATCAGCCGTTTATTCAAAGGGTGGTAAGCTTATCACAAAAGCCAACGCTGACGTAACTGCCGGCAAATTAAAGGCATCTGATGATGCTTATAAAACGGCAATTCAAGATGCCAAAGCCGAATTTGAAAAATCAATGCCATTAATCGAAAAAGCATTGAGTTATGATGCGAATAACGGACCAGCCAAGCAGCTAAAAGCAGCTTGTGAACAAGCGCTTAAATAATCTATTCAAGATATTATATGATGCGAGGCTGCCTGCAAGGGTGGCCTCGTTTCGTTTTTACCGATTAGATTTCATATTCAATGGATAAGTGAGTTAAAGGTTAGAGAACAAATTGAATTCAATTTCGTTTTATTTTAAAGTGTAAAACTTATCTCTTTCAGCACACATGCCAGAATCCTGATAGCGTTCAAACGCAGTTTATGTTTCTGAATGATTTTTGGGAAAACTGAATCAGATCAATAAACACGATCATATGATATACCGAAAACTAATCAGGAATTTTAGAGCTTTGAAGCTTTGCCTGCTCTTGATCATCTTTTCAGGAATTATAAGCTCCTGTGTTCAGAATTATGAGTACGATAATTTTCAGGCAAAAAAAGTTGATCGCGAATATCAAACCAAAAATGTAATTGTTGTTGTTGTTGATGGCCTCAGGTATTCAGAAGGGTGGGGCGACTTAACTCATCAGTACATTCCCCGGATGGCAGAAATTCTGACGAAAGACGGTGTTGTCAATACGCATTTTTACAATTTGGGTGATACTTATACCTCGGCCGGACACACAAGTTTGACTACGGGTATTTATCAAACTATTGATAACAATGGAAAGGAATTACCCGACAATCCCTCTTTTTTTCAGTATTGGAATCAGGTCTATGGAAATGATCAACGAAAGTCGTGGATAATAACGAGTAAGGATAAACTTGCTGTATTGGCCGACTGTAAAAACCCATATTGGATGGGTAAATATACTCCATCAGCAAATTGTGGTGTTGATGGACTTGGCGTTGGAAGTGGTTATCGTGAAGATAGCCTTACTTTAAAAATTGCGCTTAAAATTCTAAGTGAAGATCATCCTAATCTGGTATTAATTAATTTTCGCGATCCTGATTATTCCGCACATACCGGAAATTGGATTAATTATATCAAAGGAATCCGCACAACGGATGAATATGTTTACCGTCTGTGGCAGTTTCTTCAAACCAATAGCACTTACAAAAACACAACAACTTTGTTTGTAACCAATGATCATGGAAGACATTTAGATGGAGTTGGTGATGGATTTGCCGGACATGGCGATGGATGTGACGGTTGCAGACATATCAGTTTGTTTGCTTGCGGGCCTGATTTTCGAAAAAATATAGTGTTAAATGTTTCAAGAGAACAAATTGATTTACCAGTAACGGTTTCCAAATTGCTCGGCATTTCCCTTCCAAATTCTCAAGGTAAAGTGATGACCGAATTGTTTGAACGACGATAGCCTTCATGTAAAATTAATATATGCAGATAATTGTATGTATTATTTTGTGTTACCTTTGGCACTATTACATTGAGAAATACCGTATGAGGAATTAAAGCGAAAGGAACGACATGATGGATTTTGTAATCAAATATTTTTCTGAATTGGCCTATTTGTTTAATGAAATGGCGCCATGGTTGCTTTTTGGATTGGTCTTTGCCGGATTACTGAAAGTTTATTTTCCACAGAAACACATCGATAAATATTTGGGCAAACCCGACTTTAAATCTACTGTAAATGCTTCATTACTTGGCGTTCCACTTCCTTTGTGTTCTTGTGGGGTAATTCCTACAGCTATTTCTTTTTACAAGAATGGAGCATCCAAAGGTGCTACGAATTCATTCCTGATTTCAACGCCACAAACAGGTGTCGATTCCATATTTGCAACTTATTCCATGTTGGGCTGGCCATTTGCTATTTTGCGTCCTTTGGTCGCATTCACTACCGGAATTATGGGTGGTGCATTAACTAATTTGCTCATAAAAGAAAAACCTGCGCCCAAACCAATTGTCAATCCGATGTTTGCTGGCTTGAAAATGGATATTCCAAATTCAAAGAAAACTTCAGCAGCATGTGACGATAATTCCTGTGGTTGCCACACGCCTCCTAAAGAGGAAACTCATTCGTTGATTAAAGCTGCTAACTACGCTTTTGTCGAACTGCTTCAGGATATTTCAAAATGGTTGATTATCGGTTTTTTGGCAGCCACATTGATTTCGGTTTTATTGCCTGATGATTTTTTTAGTATGTTTCAAGGATATGGATTCATTGAAATACTGGTAGTTTTGGCTGCTTCGATTCCGTTATATGTTTGTGCCACCGGATCAATTCCAATTGCTGCTGTGCTTTTAATGAAAGGTGTTTCTCCGGGAGCAGCATTGGTTTTCATGATGGCAGGTCCGGCAACCAACGTGGCTACTATCACCGTACTTGGCAAAACGATGGGGAAGAAATCTCTTTTTATTTATCTGGGTTCTATAATTGGTGGTGCAGTTTTATTTGGTATGCTTACCAATTGGCTCATCCCCGCCAGTTTTTTTCTGAGCAAAATGAACCATTTAATGGCTCATGGCCAAGCTCACGAAATGTTGCCAAAATGGATCGGAATTACATCGTCATTGGTTTTGGTAGTTTCAATTATTGCTGGTTATTTTATCGAACGAATTCAAAAAAATAAAAAAATGACACTCGAAACATTCAAAACAATTCGTGTTGAAGGTATGACTTGCTCGCATTGCGAAGCCAGCGTAAACCGCAACCTTTCTAAAATGGAAGGCATTGAAGAAGTGGTAGCCGATAAAAACACTTCTCAGGTTAAAATCAGAGGTTCAAAAATTAATTTTCCTGAAATTGAACGAATTGTAACTGATCTTGGCTATCAGTACAAAGGAGAAGTATAATGAGCTGGATTGATTACTCATTGGCTATTTTGATAAGTATGCCAATTCTGGCTACGTTTGTGTTGGGAGCTTTTCTGGCACAAAACGGCAAAAGTGCAATGGGAAAACCTACTATTCAGCCGTTCTTCTTTTATACCGGAAAGTTTTTGCTGTTTGCCGTTTGGGCTTTATTTGCATTCATTGCGGTTTTTTCTGAATATCGTTCGGCTGTTCCTTTTTTAATTCAGGATTTTACTCCTGAAGTGCAAAAGCTGATGGCTTGTGTTTTTCTTATTCCGGCCAATCTGATCATTGTTCCGGCATACCTGTCAATGGGACTTGTTACCAATATCGGACTTCCGACGGGTAAACACGAATTGCGTACCGGTGGTATTTATAGAATTAGCCGAAACCCGATGTATGCCAGCTTTATTTTCCTGAATACGGCGACATTCCTTTTTCTGCCCAGCCTTTTATTGCTTGCAATTATGCTTTACGGAATGGTCGTCCATCATTTTATCATTCTTGGCGAAGAAAAATTTCTGGAGCGGGAATTTGGCGACGAATACCTAGACTACAAAGCTAGGGTACCAAGGTATTTTTGATTTCCACTTTCTTTTCAAGCCAGTAAATAAAATCGAACGAATTGAGTAATTGTCGTTCAAACGGATCATCTTTTAATTTAATAAGTAGATCTTTTTGCTTCTGAAGCTCCTTCCTGTATTTAATTTGATCATTTTTATTTGCGATTAGGCGGATACTTTTCAGTATTATTTTTTCACTTTGAAAGAGCTTGTTGCGCATTTTCTGATCGCGTTCAAACGAGCGGATTTCTGATTCGAGGTATTCAAAATCATGAAGTTCGGTATGAATCAGGATGTTCAGGAAGCGAACTGATTTTGTTTGTGTTAACTGGCTAAAAGGCTTACCAACATTCAACAACGGACGTAATATTTTTAGTGCCTGACGATAATCTTTATTCCAGAAATACACAGTTGCTGTTTGCAGGGCAATTTCTGAATGAGTTGCAAATGTTAAGTTAATTTGTTTCTCTGAAGGGTCGTTTCGGGTTTTAACAAGGTGATTCAGAGCTTCCTGAAATAAGTGCTGGTCTGTCAGCATTAAACTTTCGAAAATGAAAATTAGTGGTTGGATGGTTGTGACAGCAGATGGGTGTTCGGTTTGCAGATTTTTTAGTTTATCAATGAAATAGGGCATTTCATTGTAATGTCCGAACCAACGAAGATTATTCAGGATTCCTCTGATATGGTTTAGATAAAAATAGGGTGGATTTCCCCAGAGCTTTCGGTTGTTTTCAAATAATTCGTTTAATTCCCGATAAACTTTCAGGCTTGATTTGGGATTAGCCGTTTTCATAAAATAAGCAGATTGAAACAATAAATGGAGCTTTTGAGCTTCAAATGAATCCTTACTTTGGCCTGATATCGCCTGTAATTCGTTAAAAGCCAGATCGTTTAGTTTTGTTTTCTCCGCTTCATTTCTTACCTGACCTTGTTTGATTTGCCGCAGCGAAATCAGGTTGTAGAGTCCGGTATGGTTCTCAATTGCTCGTTGCTGACGCGATATTGATTCAATTTTTGATTGCTTTTTGACCAACGTGTCCTCGTCAATTTGGTCGAATTCCAGCTGATTATAAATTCGGATTTCGAGTTTTGCCAAGAGTATAAAATGACTAAAAAGTTCATATTCAAGCGCAATCGGTTTGAATTTTTTGATTAGCTGCTGACTTTCGTCGCACAAATTCCGCTTAAAAAGAAATCGGGCCTGTTGATAAGCTTTTAAAACCTGAAACTCAATTTCAGTTTCGGTATCTTTTGTCGAAAGCTTTTCAAGCAATACCTGATACAGGTGATTGCAGATGATTTCGAAACTGGTTTGCGGTCTCTGTTTCTTAAACTCATTTTTCACTGTATCGGCATCAAATGTTGATTTTTGAATGATCTGGTATAGGAGCTGGTAGTCTTTTTCACCTTCGTAAATTTGGCTGTGGAGCCCGAAGTAGCGTTTGTCGGAGCTGTCCATCGAGTTAATTAATACAATCAGGCTATCCAATTTTGACATATGAATGTTTTATAACAGTGAAAGTACATACGTGTAATCAAAAATATATAAAGTGTAAATATTTGTTGTAATTTAAATAGCATTAATACAGATATTTGATAGTTGTTTTATGGTTTTGAAATACGTTTTAAAAATATAAATAATTAAGATTATCGGTGATGTTTGTTTTATAAGATCAGTTAAATTTGATTCAGTAAATAAAACCTACTTATGAATCCGAAGAAAATATTGGTTATTGGAAGTTCGAATACCGATATGGTCATTAAAACAAATAACTTTCCTGTACCGGGAGAAACCATTTTAGGCGGGCGATTTTTAATGAATGCTGGTGGAAAAGGCGCCAATCAGGCTGTTGCTTCAGCCAGGTTAGGCGGAATGGTGACTTTTATCGGAAAAATTGGTGATGATATTTTTGGTAAGCAAGCAGTTCAGCAATTGGAAGACGAAGGAATCAATGTAAATTTTGTAGCCGTCGATCATGAGAATCCCAGTGGGGTGGCCATGATAACAGTTGATCGGAAGGCAGAGAATACCATCGTGGTTGCTCCTGGCTCAAACGGAACACTTAGTCCGGGAGATTTCAACAAGGCTTTGTCCGAATTCAACGAATCGGAATTTGTTTTAATGCAACTTGAAATTCCTATTCCTACGGTTGAATACATTGCCCGAATTGCGGCTCAGAAACAGAAAAAAGTAATTTTGAACCCTGCGCCTGCAGCTGAATTATCTGACGAGCTTTTGCAAAATCTCTACATCATCACTCCCAACGAAACAGAAGCGGAACTGCTTACTGGAATAAAAGTAACTGACGAGAAATCGGCTTTGAATGCGGCTTCGGCTTTGCATGAAAAAGGAGTTGAAATTATAATTATTACGATGGGTGCCACCGGAGCATTTCTTCTTAACAATGGAAAGTCAGAACTTATAAAAGCCCCGAAAGTAGAAGCCGTCGACACTACTGCTGCGGGCGATACTTTCAATGGAGCATTGGTTGTTGCCTTATCCGAAGGGAAAACAATTCAGGAATCTATCGTTTTTGCCAATAAAGCTGCCGCAATTTCGGTTACCCGTATAGGCGCACAATCATCGGTACCTTACCGGAATGAAATTATAGACTAAACTCAAATTACATAGCATGAAGAAGTATTTTATTATTTGGTTATTCCCCTTAATTATTCTCGTTTTTGTTTCGTGTTCAAACCAGAAATCTACGGATACACGAAAAATTTCCATTGAAACACTGAAAGATAAAATTGCTGGTGGCTGGGCGGGGAAGATGATTGGTGTAACTTATGGCGCTCCAACCGAATTTAAAGCTCAGGGAAAAACTTTCGAAGATTCGATCAAATGGAAACCTGCCGATGTGAAGGGTTCTATCTGGCAAGACGATATATATGTACAGCTTACTTTTTTAATGACAATGGATCAATATGGCATTGACGCTCCTGCTAAAAAGTTTCAGGAGTTATTTGCCAAAGCTGGATATATGTTGTGGCACGCCAATGTTCAGGCTCGTAAAAACTATTACGACAGTATTTTTCCTCCTCAGTCGGGTCATCCCGATTATAACCTTCATGCTGATGATATTGATTTTCAGATTGAAGCCGATTACATTGGTTTTATGTGTCCCGGCATGCCTGCAACTGCCAATCAGATTGCGGATAAAATTGGCCATATTATGAATTATGGCGATGGTGTGTATGGAGGTGAATTTGTTGCCGCACTTTATTCTGAAGCTTATTTCGATAACGATATCAGCAAAATCATTGATAAGGCGTTGCTCTCGATCCCGGCCGAAAGCGATTATGCCAAGATTGTAAACGATGTTATTCTTCTGCATCAACACTATCCGGCTGACTGGCGTGCGGCCTGGACAGAACTTGAAGCCAAATGGGGAAAAGTTCAGATTTGTGGTGCCGGAACTTCATTTAACATCGATGCCAAGCTGAATGGAGCCTTTATTGTTATGGGATTGCTTTATGGCGATGGCGATCCGGCTAAAACGATGGAAATTTCAACGCGTTGCGGACAGGATTCGGATTGCAACCCTTCGAACGCCATGGCCGTTTTAGGTGTAATCAAAGGTTTGAGCGGATTGCCTGTTGAGTATCAGGATGCGGTGAAGGCAATTGGCGATTCAACATTTATTAATACCAGTTATTCTTTCAACAAGGCTGTGGATAAAACCTTGGACTATGCACAAAAACTGGCAGTTCAAAATGGCGGAGAATCGGCATCCGGAGAATTAAAGATTAAAGTTCAACAACCACAGGCATTTGCACTGGAAGTGGCCTTTCCAAAACTTGTGTTTGATCGGAAAATAAGCGCCTTTGCCACTGAAGGAGTTCAAATTAAAGGACATTGGAGCAATGTTGGTCCTAAAGATCCGACTAAGCTTGAAGCAAGATCTCAGGCCACATTCAGCGGAAATGCCGGCGATGAGATTAGTTTTACGTTTGAAGGAACCGGTGTTTCGATTTCAGGAAACTGGTTTAAAGATGGTGGAAAAGCTGATGTTTTTGTTGATGGTCAGTTTAAACGCAGCATCGACTGCTATTTTAATTATTCGAATCAACAGCACGAGAATATGGATCTGTATCATATAACCAATCTGGCGCAGGGAAAACATACGATTAAAGTTGTTGTAAAAGGCGAGAAACGACCTGAATCAGCTGGCACAAATGTTTACATTACTGAAGCAGTGGTATTTAAAGCTGCTGACAAAATCAACGAAAATTATAAGTTCTCACTTCAGAAGTAAATCATAATCATAAACAACTAAACCAATGAATTCATTTAGCCGAACAGTTTTTATCCTATTCTTCCTGATGCTTTTTTCTGTTGTAAGCGCATTAGCTCAGCCTGTCAAGATTATTTTCGATTCGGATATGGGACCCGATTTTGACGATATTGGTGCCATTACTATTCTTCACGCATTGGCTGCAAAGGGTGAATGTGAAATCTTGGCAACCATGGCCAGTGACGGATATCCATACATTGCGCCAACACTCGAAGTTTTTAACCGCTATTTTCAGAAGCCCGAAATCCCAATTGGCGTTCCAGGGCCGGATGCGCCTAACTTTTCGTGTCCGAATCACTGGAACGATTCTTTGGTCGTGAACTATTTGCCGAAACTGAAAACCAACAAAGATTATCCTCCGGCAACTGAAGTTTACCGAAAGGTTTTGGCAGCTCAGCCCGATGGAAGTGTGGTCATTGTAACAGTTGGATTTTTATCGAATTTGGAGGCCTTGTTGAAATCAGCTCCTGATCAGAATAGTTCGCTTTCAGGAAAAGAACTGGTGGCTAAAAAGGTAAAAAAATGGGTGGCTATGGCCGGTATATTTCCTGAAGGAAGTGAATTTAATGTAAACCGACACCCCTCTGCATCCGAATATGTGATCAAGAACTGGCCAACTCCGGTTCTTTTCAGCGGATTTGAAATTGGTGTGAAAATCATGACTGGCAACAAAGTGGCAACGCTGGGCTCTAAAGGAAGTCCGGTTCAGTGGGCTTACAACTATTGTTTGTCGAATTACGAAGACCGGAAATCGGAGAACCGCAATTCATGGGATCATACTGCTGTTTTGTGCGCTGTGCGTAATCCGGAAAACTATTTTTATGTGGTTGGAAACGGAACTTTTGTGTGCAATCCCGACGGATCGAACTCATGGAATGCGGATAAAAATTCGAATCATTCCTTCCTTGTTCACAAATATCCGTATCAAAAGATCGCAGATATTCTGGACGATTTAATGCTTTACGAACCCAAAAAATAGTCAATAGTCATTTGTCAATAGGAAAGGTTGTTCCTGAATTTTTCAAATGACTAATGACTTTTTTCCTTGAATTAAAAATCAATCATCAATACTAAATAACAAAGTCATGTACATCGTTAGTTCATATTTTCTAGCTGTAATTCTTTGTGTGATTACTATGTTGTGTTGGGGTTCGTGGGCCAATACCCAGAAATTGGCGCAAAAGTCGTGGCGTTTCGAGTTATTCTATTGGGACTATGTGCTCGGAATTCTCCTGATGTCGTTGGTTTTCGCATTTACCATGGGAAGTTCCGGTGAACTTGGTCGCGGTTTTGTTAGCGACATTGGTCAAGCCGAAATGAGCAACATCGGTAATGCATTTCTGGGTGGGATTATTTTTAATGCAGCCAATATCCTGGTAGCTGCAGCCATCTCCATCGCTGGCATGTCGGTTGCTTTTCCGGTTGGCATCGGTATCGCGCTTGTGTTGGGGGTAATCGTAAATTACGTTGCCAGCCCGCAGGGAAATGCCATGTGGCTGTTTACTGGTGTTGCATTGATTACTGTTGCCATTGTAATTGATGCGGTGGCTTACCGCAAAAAAACGTCTCAATCTCATAAAGTTCCGACCAAAGGAATAGTACTGTCGATCGTTGGTGGAATTCTGATGGCTTTGTTTTACCGCTTTGTAGCAAGTTCGATGATCACCAATATGGAACAACCCGAAGCTGGTCTTTTAACTCCATACACTGCGGTATTTGTATTTTCAGTAGGTATCCTGATCAGCAATTTTGTTTTCAATACTCTTTTGATGAAACGACCTTTTGAAGGCCTGCCCGTTACTTATTCTCAGTATTTTGGCGGAACTGGCAAAGAGCACTTTACCGGAATCCTTGGTGGAATGATTTGGAGTATTGGGATGACTTTCAGTATAATAGCTGCCGGTAAGGCAGGGTTTGCAATTTCTTACGGATTGGGTCAGGGAGCAACATTGGTAGCTGCTTTATGGGGTGTGTTTGTCTGGAAAGAGTTTTATGGAGTAAAAGGTATAACTGGTCTTCTGGTAACCATGTTTTTCTTGTTTTTGTTAGGTATAGGCCTTATTATTTATGCCGGAATCTAAAAAAAAAACTATCATAATCTTGTAACTCGTTTATTCGCAGAAGATTTTTTTGTTTTGGCAGGCTTTGATCATTCAGATCAATCGAATGGTAGTTCATTCTCGTGGTTTAGAAAGTGGCTGATTTAACGACTAGGTTTTAATTTTCAATTAGTTTAGCTTTGAAAAAGGAATTGAAAAAATGAAAAAAGTAACCTTGTCATTTAAGAATTATTTTGAAGAAGCTTTTAGTAAAATAGATCAATCTGTATCTGAAAAGCTTGCAGATGAGTTTTTTACAGACGTTATTTTTTATACGCCAATTAAGCTTGAATTACTTGACTCATATCTGAAAGCTGGTCATGTTAACTATTTTTACCAGACTTTATCTGACTTAAAATACTTGGTTGAGTTTTCTGATAGTTTAAATCGATATTGGTATTTGTTGCGAGCTTATTCAACGGCACTTTCAAAATTGAATGCGGATCATTCGGTTAAAAGCGCCAAAAAATTATACAGCCATTATTTCGAAATTTATGGTGACAGGCGCATGCTCCGGAATGAACATTGGTTTGAGAAAAAGCGATGGGAGTTTTTAGATGAACTACAACTCATAAATAGAGAGGATGAGCTTGATGGTTTTATCAGCAAATATCTGCAGGTTTTATCCGGAAATCTTAAAATATATGCTTCTTTCATAATGGCCTTTATCGATGATTTAAAGAAGCTTAAGGTCTCGCGAAAACCAGTTAAATAATTAAATTCTGTCTAGTTTTATTTCTGTTTTTGGCTTTGTAGCAAAGTCTCTTTTGAGGTTTGTTTAAATAAACTTTAATTTAATCCTGACAACACAGAACAACGTATTTGATTAAAGTTCTTTATCTTTGCCTAACTAAATTTGATCATAGAACTTTTTATCGCTTTTCGATCAACAAAAGTAAATATGGAAATTTTGAAAGATCTGAAAATTTTGGTTGTTGATGATAATGAGGTTAATCAACGATTAGCAATAATACTTTTCCGCAAAATGGGATTTAAATGCGATGTTTCTTCTGACGGGAAGGAAGCATTTGAAATGTACCAGAAAAAAGCATACGATCTTATTTTTATGGATTTGCAAATGCCAGTTATGGGTGGCTTAGAATCGACGAAACTGATTCGTGCATTTGAAAACGATACAAAAGCCCCATGTCGGGCGACAATTATAGCTCTTACCGGAAGCGAACTTCAGGAAAATAAAGAAGCATGCTTAGAGGCCGGAATGGATGATTTAATTGAAAAGCCAGTCCGTGTTGAGAAACTGAATAAATTTATTTCTCTTTTAGTCTAATATTTCTCCCAAATTTTATCGGTTATCAAGTCTCCTTGTACCTTTTTTCGCTCTGAAATCAGTTCAGTATGGCGATAAGAACAGCTAATTCGATTCTTTCTCCTGAATTATATTTTTGTTGTTTGGCTAAGAACACTTATCTAAAGTAAAATAGCATAAAAAAATCTTCTTAATTAACTGTTTGCTGTACAGGTCTATATGATGTGCTTAAGTGTTATTGATTTGTTAATAAATCTTACTATTTAGAACCTTATTAAATTCTGTATCGTGTTGGATTACTGATCGATCCTTAATACTTTTACAAAAAACTATTTAAGCCGACCCAATGAGACCATTATTTGTATTTCTGATTTTATTCATTTCCCTGTCAATTCATGCAAATTCGCAGGAGGCCACTCAATGGCGTGGCCTTAATTCTTCCGGAATTTATAAGGTTGAAAAACTTTTACCACAATGGCCTGCTGAAGGTCCGAAAATTCTTTGGTCATCCAGCGACCTTGGGCAGGGATTTTCCTCACCTGTTTTTGCCAACAACAAAATTTACATCAACGGGATGGTTGACGGACAGGCTGTGCTATTTGTTCTCGATCAAACCGGGAAAAAGCTTCAGCAATTTAAATACGGAAAAGAGTTTGACGAAAGCTATTCAGGAGTCCGATCAACTCCAACAATTGTGGGTGATTTGGCTTATTTACTTACCGGCCATGGAAAACTAACCTGTCTCGATTTAAAGACCGGAAAGCCGGTTTGGGTAAAAGATTTTATCGCTCAATTTGAAGGAACTAACATTACCTGGGGATATACCGAATCGATTTTGGTAGATGGAGATAAACTCTATTGCACTCCGGGTGGAAAAAAGAATAATGTGATGGCTCTCAATCGCATGACGGGTGAGCCAATCTGGAGTTGCCCTGGATTAGGCGAATTATCCACTTATTGCACACCTTTACTTATTAAATTACCGGCTCGTCAGTTATTGGTTACGCACACAGCCAGCCATGTTTTGGGAATTGATGCCACAACCGGAAAATTACTTTGGAGTTTCGGACACCCCAATGAGTGGGCCGTTCACCCAAATACCCCGATTTATTCGGATGGTGGATTGTTCGTTTTTAGCGGATATGGACAAGGTGGCGAAAACCTTAAGTTGAGTGCCGACGGAAGTTCAATTACAAAAGAGTGGGAAATCAAGAGCTTCGATAGCCGCATTGGCGGAGCGGTTTTAATTGATGGTTATCTCTATGGATCTGGTGATAAGGATCGAAGTTGGCAGTGTATTGATTGGAAAACCGGTGCGCGAAAATATGCTTCAACCGAAGTTACCAAAGGTGTCGCCATAGCTGCAAACAAAATGTTGATTGGCTATTCTGAAAAAGGCGAATTGTTTATGGCTGAGGCTAATCCTTCAGCTTTCAAGGTAATCAGCAAAGCAAAAGTGACCTTGGGAACCGAACAACATTGGGCTCATCCGGTAATTGATAATGGAGTTTTGTACGTGCGTCATGGAAATACGCTGATTGCCTATCGGATTTCAGAATAAAGCGATTTTGAAGTTCTGTCATTAATTTTAAAATAAACCAACTAAAAAATATGAAACGAATAAACCTTGCGATTGCATTTCTTTTTTGTGTAGTAATTTCTTTTGCTCAACCAACACAATGGCGCGGACCAGAGCGAAGCGGTAAATTTTCGGATACCGGGTTACTGAAAAAATGGCCTGATGCTGGTCCTGAATTAGTATTAAAAGTGGAAGGAATTGGCAAAGGCTACTCCTCTGTTATTGCTACCGATAAATATATTTTCGCAACCGGAATGATCGATACGCTCGATTATTTATCGTGCATCACTCCTGAAGGCCAAATCAAATGGAAAGTGGCTTATGGTCGTTCATGGACTAAATCTTTTCCGGAAACTCGTGGATCTGCTACCATTGAAGGCGACCGTGTATATGTGATTAGCGGAACCGGCCAATTGGTTTGCCTGAATGTTGATGATGGAGCTATTCGCTGGAAAGTAAATGTTGACAAGGATTACGAATCTGAATGGCACATTTGGGGAGTTTCTGAATCACCATTGATCGTTGATGATAAAGTAATTTGTACTCCCGGCGGGGCAAAAACTTCGGTTGTTGCATTCGATAAAATGACAGGTAAACCGGTCTGGCAAAGTGAATCCGTTGGTGGACCTCGTTGTTATGTTTCACCAATTATTTATGAATACAAACAATTCCGTTATATTCTGGCTGCTACCGGAACGAATCTGATCGCGCTAGAACCGGCAACAGGTAAAGTTGTCTGGACTTTCAAATATTGGGATGGATCAAAATGGGATCAACCCGGTTTGATTTGGGCGAATACTCCGGTTGTTAAAGGAGCCGATATTTTTCTTTCGATGGGTTACGATTACCGCAATGTGATGTTAACGATGAGCGAAGATGGAAAATCGGTTACCGAAAAATGGAGCAACTTAATTCTGGATAATCATCACCACGGTTTGATTGAACTCGATGGTTTCATTTACGGTTCGAATTGGGAAAGCAACAGCAAAGGCAAATGGGTTTGTATGGATTGGAATTCAGGGGAAACAAAATATGAGACCGAATGGTTGACCAAAGGTGAGCTGATTTATGATGACGGTATGTTTTATATTCTGGAAGAAAAAACGGGAACCGTTGCTTTAGTAAATCCGAATCCGCAAAGTTTTGACGTAATCAGTTCATTCAAATTGCAGGGCGGAAACGGTCCTTTCTGGTCGCATCCGTTCATTGCAAATGGGAAGCTGTATCTGCGACATGGCGATGTTTTGTTCGTGTATAACATTAAAGCATAACTTGATTCTTGGAGACGATAATGAGGATATTTACTGTTTTGTTATTGATATTCATTTTTTCTGGGGAGCTTTTTTCTCAGGATGTGGTTGAATGGAGAGGTTTAAACCGGACAGGAATTTATCCTGATCAAAATCTGCTGAAAAGTTGGCCTGAAAGCGGACCAAAACTTTTGCTGGAGCTGGATCAAATCGGGAATGGTTATTCGTCGCCAGTGGTTTATAAAAATACCATTTTTGTCACCGGACGTAAAGATACCCTCGATGTGATTTCTGCTTATGAAATGGACGGACAGAAAAAATGGGAAACACCTTATGGCCGGGCTTGGGCGCGCACTTTTCCTGAAACTCGCTGTACGCCTACCATTGAAAATAATCGCATTTATATGGTGAGTGGTATGGGTCAGGTGGTTAGTGTTGATGCTCTTTCCGGAAAATTGCTTTGGTCGGTTGATGCACAAACAATTTACAAGGGCGAACCGCACCGTTGGGGCATTTCCGAATCGGTTGCGATTTCAGATAAGGCTGTTTTCTATGTTACTGGAGGAGAAGAAACGTCAGTAATTGCATTGAATAAAGCTGATGGTAAATTACTTTGGAAAACAAAAAGTCTAGGCGGAGTTCGTGCTTATGCTTCCTCTGTAATCATCGAAAAAGCCGGATTGAAACTTTTGCTGGCTCAAACAGCCAATGATTTGATGGCTATAAACATTGAAACTGGAGAAATAGTATGGTCTTTCAACCTGGTAAAGTATCATCCCGGAGAAACTGGTAAAGGTGCTAACACAAACACACCGCTTTATTTTGATAACCAAATCTTTTTGACGAGTGGTTACGATCATCCGGCAATCATGTTAACTCTTGCCGACGATGGACGATCTGTTTCGGTTAAGTGGACCAATCCTGATTTTGATAATCACATTGGTGGTGTAGTAAAAGTTGGAAATTACGTCTTTGGCTCAAATTGGATAACCAATACAACCGGAAACTGGATATGTGCAGATTGGAATACCGGAAAAACCATGTACGAAACGAAGTGGTTCAACAAAGGCTCGATCATTTCAGTAGATGACCTTTTGTATTGCTACGAAGAAAAATCAGGGAATCTGGCACTGGTCAGGCCAAATCCTGAAACGTTCGATGTAATCAGTTCATTTAAGATCACAAAGGGTGAAGGTCCACATTGGGCTCATCCCTCCATTTTCGATGGAAAACTGTTCGTTCGGCATGGCGAAAGTCTGATGGTTTATAACCTGAAGAATTAGTGCCTAAAGTGAGCTAAAGTTTGGAGTGCCTAAAGTTAAAAATATCGGAAGGTGTGATTCCCTGAAAGGGAATAATATAAATAGCCCGGGGTAAAGTGACGAAGGAACGGCACCCCGGGTAAAAAGGTAAATATTAAAATCGTCCGCGGTTATGCGTCAATTAAAGCGAATTTAATTTTTCGGACGAAATAGCACAAACGATCAATAAATGTCACAAAAGGAAAATTAAAAAATCTTGGAAAAGAACATCAAATACATTTTGTGGAGCACTGGAACAGTTTTGCTAATCCTCTTTTTCTGGTGGCTGATGAAAGATCCGACCAGTCAGTTCGCTGAAAGTATTCCTGGCGCTGATAACCGTGGAGCCGACTCTACGAGTGTTGGCCCACCGGTAAAGATTGGGGAAAACTTTCAGGTTTTTGGTACTTCAACATCAAACCTGAAAGGAACATGGACCCGATTCCGAGGCGCTGATTTCGATAATATCGTTAAAAACTCGTTGCCACTTAAAAATTCGTGGGCAGGTAACGATCCTGAAATTAAATGGTCGGTTGAATTGGGCGAAGGTCATGCCGGACCTTCCATTTACGAAGGTAAAGTGTATGTGATGGACTACGATGAAACAAAGCGCGAAGATGCATTGCGATGTTTTTCGCTTGAAGACGGCAAAGAACTTTGGCGACGTTCATACAATGTGAGCCTGAAACGCAATCACGGAATGTCGAGAACGGTTCCTGCTGTGAATGCCGATTTTATTCTCACTATTGGGCCACGATGCCACGTAATGTGTGTGAAACGCGAAACAGGCGATTTGGTTTGGGGGCTCGACATGGTTCAGCAATATCAGACTGAAGTGCCATTGTGGTTTACCGGTCAGTGTCCCATGATTGATGGAAATAAAGCAATTCTGGCGCCAGGCGGAACCTCAGTTATGATTGCAGTGGATATGGCGACAGGCAAAGTTTTGTGGGAAACACCTAATCCGGGTGGAATAAAAATGTCGCATTCGTCCATTATGCCCTGGACACTGAATGGCAAGAAAATGTATGTGTATAGTGCGGTTGGTGCTGTTATAGGTGTTTCTGCCGAAGGTGCTGATGAAGGAAAAATCCTTTGGCAGTCAACGGCTTGGAATCATGCGGTAGTTGCCCCTGCCCCTGTCTGTTTTCCGGATGGAAAAGTGTTTTTAACGGCAGGCTATGGCGCTGGAAGTATGATGATCAAAGTAACTCCTTCAGGAAGCGAATATAAAGTGGATGTTTTGAAACAATACCTTCCCAAAGAAGGGATGGCCTGCGAACAGCAGACTCCTGTTATTTGGGAAGGAAAAATGCTTGCAATTGAACCCAAAGATGCCGGACCGCTGCGCAATCAGTTGATTTGTGTTGACCCTTCGGATGTCACCAAAGTAATCTGGACTTCAGGGAAAGATGGCCGTTTTGGCCTTGGCCCATACTTAATTGCTGATAACAAGATGTTTGTGCTAAGCGATGATGGAACGCTGACTATGATTAAACCCGACGGTAAAAAGTACATCCAGTTGGCTCAGAAAAAACTGTTTGATGGGCAGGATGCCTGGGCACCAATGGCTTTGGCCGATGGCTTTTTATTGTTGCGTGATGCGAAAAAGATGTACTGTGTAAAAGTAAATTAATCGCGATGAACCGGAAACTCGTAAATATTGTATTGATCGTTCTGGCTTTAGCTATTGTCGTCATCATCGGAAAAGATTTTGTCGGGAAAAAGGCCGGAAAAAACATGGATAATCCATATGAATATAACATCGATGAATTTCGGAAAGTAGATTCCACCCAAATTCTATATACGGAGAAACTTCATTTCCCGGTTAAAGCGCATTACTGGGCGGGCATTGCTGTGTCCGATTCAACGATCATTGTGGCGACTGATAATCATTTACTGAAATTCGATTTATCAGGGAAACAGATATTCAGTAAGCAAACCATTGATACGGCAACTTGCGTAACCGTTGACGAGAATCGCCAGATTTGGATCGGGATGCGGCATTATGTGGTGATGTACGATCAGAACGGTACATTGGTAAAACGCTGGAATTCGTTTGGCGACCGTGCTGTTTTTACCTCCATTGCTGTTTCGGGAGAAAATGTTTATGTGGCCGATGCCGGAAATCGGATTGTTTATCAGTGCAATACCAACGGACAGACGGTTCAGAAAATAGGGGAGAAGGACGAACAAAAGGGGATACCGGGATTCGTGATTCCGAGTCCTTACTTCGATGTAGCAACTGATGATAACGGCATTTTATGGGCGGCCAATACAGGTCGGCATACATTCGAAAATTACAATCAGGATGGTTCACTTCGAACTTCATGGGGTGTGACCAGTTTCAAGATTGAAGGTTTTAGTGGTTGCTGTAATCCGGCGCATTTCGCAATTTTTAACGATAATTCATTTATAACCAGCGAAAAAGGAATGCCTCGTATTAAATTGTACGATCAGCACGGACAATTTATTGGAGTGGTGGCGCCTCCCGCGGCTTTCAGCGGCTCATTGGCTCCCGATATTGCAGTAGATGAGCAACAGCGCGTGATCGCTCTTGATTTTGAACGTCAGCAGGTACGAATTTTTGAAAAGAAAAAAGATGGAAACAACTAGAAGAGACTTTTTCAGAAAGGCAGCGCAGCTAACTTTTCTTTCTGCGATGGTTGGAGGTTCAGCTTATTTGTTGGCCAAGGACAGGGTGCAGTTGGATGGTTGTGCTGATAATCAATTTTGTAAGAAATGCCAGAAGCTAACGACTTGCTCGTTGGACAAGGCAAAGAAATATCAGGAAAATGAGCGATAAAAAGGAACCCAAAAGCATAGAAAGGCGTCGGTTTCTCCGAAGCGGGATGCAGATGGCGCTGGCTGTTTCGCTCGGTGGTGTAGCCGGTGTTTCGCTACTAAAATCGACTTCGAAGGATTTGGTCTGGCAGATTGATCCGTTTAAATGCGTGCAATGCGGTCGTTGTGCCGACGAATGTGTGATGACTCCTTCGGCAGTTAAATGTGTGCATGCCTACGATTTGTGCGGCTATTGCGATTTGTGCGGTGGTTATTTGAAACCCGATGCAAATGCCCGAACCACGGCTGCTGAAAATCAGCTTTGTCCTACCGCTGCCATTAAGCGGCAATATATCGAAGAACCCTATTTCGAATATGTGATTGACGAAAGCCTGTGTATAGGCTGTGCCAAGTGTGTGGCTGGTTGCACTTCATTCGGGAATGGTTCGCTGCATTTGCAGGTAAGACACGATCGATGTAAAAATTGCAACGATTGCTCTATTGCACGTGTTTGTCCGGCTGAGGCTTTTCAGCGTGTTCCGGCTGATACCCCATACCTGATTAAGGGCGGATTTACGAAAGGTGGAAACAGCGAGGATAAACTGAAGAAAGGATAAAAAAGTAGGTAGTCGCAGTCTCAGTTGGCAGAAGGGTCTGGCCTGCTTGCTGCTGGAATCCCTAACTTGAAACTTGAAATTTGGAACTTGAAACTAGATATGAATCAACTTAAAAGATATTTTTTACTGATTTCGGTGATGCTTTACGGAGCAATCCAATCTTTCGCGGCCGAAGCAAAGCAGCGGTTTCCAAAACCTGAATTTGATACAGGATATGTTCAGCCGCATACTACTGCGCCATCGCCCCGATACATGCTTTTGCAATATTTCGATGTGTTGGTGTTG
The DNA here is from genome assembly GCA_028683385.1 of Prolixibacteraceae bacterium. Classification (GTDB taxonomy): domain Bacteria; phylum Bacteroidota; class Bacteroidia; order Bacteroidales; family Prolixibacteraceae; genus Aquipluma. The sequence goes on from JAQUIJ010000008.1 coordinate 145,388, forward strand.
CTGATTGTTTTGTCGGTAGTTACCTGGTTTGTACTGAAAAAACGTTCACGGAAAGGTGTTTTCTGGACTTCGGTTTTTTCATTGCTGTATTTCGGTTTTTACCGCGAAGGTTGTATTTGTTCTATCGGATCCATCCAAAATGTGGTTTTGGGAATGGTCGATCCGACTTATGCGATCCCATTTACAGCTCTTTTGTTTTTTCTTTTACCGTTGATTTTTTCGCTTTTCTTCGGAAGGACATTCTGTGCCGGAGCTTGTCCGCTCGGTGCCATTCAGGATATTGTTGCGATCCGACCCATTGAGTTGCCCAAATGGATTCAGAAAGTGTTGGGCTTGATTCCCTATTTATACCTCGGGCTGGCTGTTTTGTACGTAGCTACTAAATCCGAATTTATCATCTGCCGTTACGATCCGTTTGTCGGACTATTCCGGTTTGATGCGCCATACAACATGTTAATTCTGGGAATTTTGTTTCTTGCTGTTGGAGTGTTTGTTGCCCGACCATATTGTCGGTTCTTCTGTCCATATGGTGTTTTACTGGGCTGGATGTCGAAATTTTCGTCTCGTCACATGACCATCACACCCGCTGCATGCATTCAGTGTAAATTATGCTCCAATTCGTGCCCGTTTGGAGCCATTGACGAGCCAGTGGTTGAAACCGGAAAACGTCGCAGTAATGTGAATCGTTTGATGACCTATTTTGTACTTCTGCCATTATGGATTGGAATTGGAGGATTTGCAGGTTCAATGATGCATGTACCACTTTCTCGATTTAATCAAACGGTTTATTTGGCCGAACAAATCATAGAACATCCTGAAGTAAAAAATGATCCAAAGAATATTGATGTCCGTACATTTATGAGCTCCGGGAAATCGACCGAACAACTGGTTCAGGAAGCCGATACTATTCGTCGTCAGTTCTATTGGGGAGGTTGGCTACTAGGTGGTTTCATGGGACTGGTCATCGGAACAAGCTTGATCAATCTGTCGAAATTCAGGAAACGTGAAGATTGGGAGCCGAACAAAACCAATTGCCTGAGCTGTGGTCGATGCATGGATTATTGCCCGGTGAAGAAGGAAGAGTAGGAAAAGGGAGAAAGGAATACGGAAACAGGAACTCTGTTCCCTGAGTAGCGAAGCGTATTGTAAGAAGATACTAAAGTAAAAGAAACCGCATAGCGGTGAAAAGTATTGTAGCCCGGGATGAAGTGGAACGGAATTCCGGGAAAGAATAAAAAATAAAGAACCGTCCGCGGGAAATGATCAAAAAAGTAGAAATCTATTTTAGGACGGAATGGCCATAATGTTGATTGGAAATATCTAATATTTGAATTCAAAATATAATGAACATCTCAAAAGACGATAAAATTAAACTGGCACAACGCATTGCATGGATGGCGGCTGGATTCGCTTTGATCATGGCTGTTTTGCTGATTGCCAACTTTGCGCAAACAAAGTTGAACAAACCCATTGACAACAAAACCATTCCGGAGCTTGTCAAACGGCTCAGCGAAAATCCGGGCGACGAAACGTTGAAAACGGAGATTCGTGCATTCGACCTGATGGCAAGGAAAGCCTATTTTACCAGTCAATGGCAAATTCGTACAGGTATTTACCTGATGTTTCTTGGAGTAATCATCTCGATTCTGGCGATTCGGTATATTTTGGCTGCAAAGTCGAAACTGAACGAAATTGATAGCGTTGAAAAAGTGAATGAACTGGATAAACTGGTGGCTCAAAAATGGGTCATTTATGTTGGCTCCGGATTGATTGCGCTTGCACTTGGTTCCGGGTTTCTGGCTTCCAATTCGCTCAAAGATTACATGGTGAATGAAAACATCGCTGTTCAGGAAGAAAAACCTGTTGAAACAGCCGTTGATCCAGCAATTCAGGAACAGGCTAGTACTCCGGTCGATCAAGCTGTTCCTGTTGCTGTTCCTACTACCACGGAGAATGCAGTATCTTCAAATGTTCCTGCTGAAACTAATGCTACTGTTGTTCCTGCAGCCACAATAGCTGCAAAACCTGCCGGATTACCAACTCAAGCCGAATTGAAAGCCAATTATCCATTTTTCCGCGGGCCGGAAGGTGATGGAGTCGCTTTTCAGAAAAGCACGCCAACCGACTGGAATGGCGCAGGTGGTAAAAATGTAATCTGGAAAGTTAAAGTTCCGAAAGCAGGTTTTAGCTCTCCAATTATTTGGGGAAATCAGTTATTTGTAACTGGCGCCGATGCTCAGTCGCGAGTAGTTTATTGCTACGATAAAACTACCGGTAAATTGCTTTGGGAAGCTGCTGCTGACAACATCGAAGGTTCGCCGGCTAAAATGCCAAAAGTAACTGCCGATACTGGGTTGGCGGCTCCAACCATGGCTACCGATGGCCGGGCTGTATTTGCCATTTTTGCAACCGGCGATGTGATAGCCCTCGATATGAGTGGAAAACGCTTGTGGGCTCGCAATCTTGGCGTTCCGGATAATCACTACGGCCATGGCTCATCGCTGATCGTTTATAAAGACAAATTGTTAATTCAATACGATACCAACAAGTCAGGAAAATTAATTGCATTGGATACACAAACCGGTACTACAGCATGGGAAACTGCCCGTAATTCAAAAATTTCCTGGTCGTCGCCAATTCTGGTCAATACCGGAAGCCGGACAGAAGTGATTTTGACCACCAATCCGAATGTAAATGGTTACGATCCTCAAACAGGAAAGGAGCTTTGGAACATTGCTTGTCTTTCCGGAGAAGTTGGACCCTCAGCTGGCTATGCCGAAGGAATGGTGTTCGCCGCCAACGAATATGCCAAATTAGTAGGAATAAAAATTGGTGGTGGAACTCCTGAAATTGTCTGGGAAGCCGATGAGTTTTTGCCGGAAGTTTCGAGTCCTATGGCAGTAAACGGGCTTTTGTTTATCGCGACGACTTATGGCGTTTTGGCCTGTTACGATGCCAAAACCGGTACCAAAAACTGGAGTCAGGAATATGGCGATGCCTTTTATTCGTCACCGGTTTATGCCGATGGAAAAGTTTACATTACTGACATGACAGGTAAAACGCATATTGTAAAAGCATCCAAAGATTATCAGCTAATAGGAACTCCCGAATTGGGTGAGAAAGCGGTTTGCTCGCCTGTTTTCCAGGATGGAAGGGTGTATTTACGAGGGATGAATAATCTGTATTGTCTGGGTAAATAGTAAATATGGCTGTATGCCTGTTGGCTTTAGCTGACGGACAGGATAATAAATAAAACAAAAAGTGAGCGAATCAAAAAACATACACGAAACTGTTGATCAAATTATCGCTGAAAAAGGGGTGAAAGGAAAATCCGTCATTCCGATTTTGCAGGCGATTCAAAATACATACAATTATCTTCCGGAGGAAGCGTTAAAATACGTTTGCGAAAAGACCGAAATTACTCCGGAACAAATTGTCGGGGTGGCTTCATTTTATTCGCAGTTCCGAATGCAGCCGGTTGGTGAGCACATCATCAAAGTATGCGTTGGAACTGCTTGCCATGTGAAAGGCGCCGGTCAGGTTTACGATGCTTTCCGCCGTCATTTTAACCTGACCGGGCACGAAGAAACTGATGCTTCGCGAAAATATACCATCGAAAAAGTATCGTGCCTCGGTTGTTGTACCTTGGCTCCTGTGGTTCAGATCGATGAAATTACTTACGGACATGTGGCTTCAGACAAAGTTGGTAACGTGCTTGCCGATTTCGAGAAACATGCCGGAATTTCGAGTGGTAAAAAAGGACTTTTCAGAAATGTTGATGGTGAAGAAATTCAGGGTGAAATCCGATTGGGGCTGGGTTCCTGTTGTGTGGCTTCGGGAAGCGAAGATGTTAAAAAAGCGGTTGAGGAAACGATTGCCGACACCGGAATTCATATCAGTCTGAAAAATGTCGGCTGCGTTGGTATGTGTCATCAGGTTCCATTGGTTGAAATTATTCCGAAGGATGGAAAATCAATTTTGTATGCCAAGGTAAAACCCGAAGAAATACAGGGGATTATTGCTAACCATTTTAAACCGCAAAGTACTTTTGGAATGCTGAAAAGCAGCGTTTATAAGTTCTTTGAAAGCGTGCAGACCGATACGGTTTGGGACGGCGTAAAGCAATATTCGATTGATGCCCGCGAAAAGGCGGTGTCCGATTTTCTGGATCGGCAAATCCCAATAGCAACTCAGTATCGTGGTATCATCAATCCACTCGATATTGAAGAATACAAAAAGCACGAGGGTTTTGAGGCCATGAAAACCTGTTTGTTCGAGCTTTCTCCGGAAAAGATTATTGAAACCATTAAAGACAGCGGTTTGCGTGGAAGAGGAGGAGCTGGTTTCCCGACAGGGATGAAATGGGATTTGGTGGCTTATAATCATTCGGATGTAAAATACCTGATTGTCAATGGTGATGAAGGAGATCCGGGAGCATTCATGGATCGGATGTTGCTCGAATCTTATCCGTACCGGGTAATCGAGGGCGCTGTTATTGCCGCTAAAGCGGTTGGTGCCACGCAGGGATTTTTCTACATACGTGCCGAATACCCGTTAGCTGTTAAACGTATCCGTCAGGCGCTAGTCTATTGTCGGGAAAATAATTATCTCGGCGAAAATATTTTGGGAAGCGGCTTCTCATTCGATATGACCATTTATGAAGGGGCTGGTGCTTTCGTTTGCGGCGAAGAATCTGCGATGATGGCTTCCATAGAAGGAGAGCGTGGTTTCCCGCGTATTCGTCCGCCTTTCCCTGCGGTGAGAGGCTTGTGGAAACAACCTACGTTGATCAATAATACCGAAACTTTTGCGCAAGTCTCCTACATCATTCGCGAAGGATCGGCCAAATTTGCTGGCATTGGAAGTGAAAAGAGCAAAGGCACCAAGGTATTTGCATTGGCCGGAAAGGTGAATCGGGGTGGATTGATTGAAGTACCGATGGGAATTACCGTTCGTCAGATTGTGGAAGAAATTGGCGGTGGCGTGCAGAATGGAAAGAAATTTAAAGCGGTTCAAATCGGTGGACCTTCCGGAGGTTGTGTCCCTGCTGAATTGTATGATACGCCAATCGACTACGAATCGCTCCTGAAAGTTGGCGCGATGATGGGTTCGGGTGGTTTGGTTGTATTGGACGAAGACGATTGTATGGTGGATATTGCCCGCTATTTTTTATCGTTTACGCAGAATGAGTCGTGCGGAAAGTGTACCTTCTGCCGGGTGGGGACCAAACGAATGCTCGAAATAATGACCAAAATAACTGCCGGAAAGGGAGTGCTAAAAGATTTGGATGAATTGGAATACCTGGCTAAATGGACACAAAAAGGAAGCTTGTGTGGGCTGGGACGGTCGGCTCCAAGTCCGGTATTATCAACTTTAAAGTATTTCAGAGAAGAATACATTGCCCACATCAACGGTAAATGTCCATCGGGCAAATGCCAGAGCCTGATTAAATATCAGATCAACGATTTGTGTATCGGTTGTACCAAATGTGCGCAGAAATGCCCAACCAATGCCATTTTGTTCAAGCCACACGAAAAGCACGAAGTCATTACCGATCTCTGCATCAAATGCGATGCCTGCCGGGTGGTTTGTCCGGTTGATGCGGTGGAGATCGTGTAGGTTACGGGTTACGAGTTTTCGGTCGCGAAGATTGTAGTTGTGATGATCTAATGAGATTATAATGAGAATATGACTGATTGTTTGAGTAAAGTAGATGGAAATGAGTTTTTTAACCTGTAACTTGAAACTTGAAACAGTTTTCAATAACTCGCAACAATTTAAAAACATGAACAGCTATAAAGAACTTGATATTTACAAATTGGCTTACCGATTGGCAATAGAGGTTCACAAAATGACCATGACTTTGCCGAAATATGAGTTGTATGAACAAGGGAGTCAGGTTCGGAGATCATCAAAAAGCATTAAAGATAATGTTGCTGAAGGTTTTGGCAGAAGAAGGTATAAAGATGAATTTGTTCGCTTTCAGGTTTTTGCGCATTCATCATGTGATGAAGCAATTTCGCAATTGACGATGATCAATGAAATCTATTTTGAAAATAAAGACTTAAACAATTTACTTGAAGAGTATGAAGTTTTGGGTGCTAAAATCAATAAGTTTATTCAATATATCGAAGAAAACTGGAAATCAACTCGTAACCCATAACCCGCAACTCGAATCACGTAACTCGCAACAATTTTTTAAATGATAAAACTTACCATAGATAATCACTCCATTGAAGTTCCTTTCGGAACTACGGTTTGGCAGGCAGCTCAATCGGTTGGGATTGAAATTCCGACCATGTGTTATTTGGAAGGAATGGAGCATTTTACCTCGTGCATGATTTGCCTGGTAAAAGACGCTAAGAACGGACGTTTTTTTGCTTCCTGTTCCACACCGGTTTTTGAAGGTCAATCCATTATTACGAATGATGAGGAAACCATCGAATCGCGGAAAGCTGCGCTGGAGTTGCTATTGAGCGAACACGTTGGTGATTGTGAAGCCCCATGCCAGTTGGTTTGTCCGGCTCACATGAATATTCCGTTGATGAACCGACTGATTGCCAAAGACGATTTTGCTAAGGCGCTGGAAGTGGTAAAGCGCGACATTGCATTACCTTCTATTTTGGGTCGAATTTGTCCTGCACCATGCGAATCTGGTTGTCGCCGTAAACAGGTTGACGAAGCAGTTTCAATTTGTTTGCTGAAACGATTTGTAGGCGATGAAGATCTGAAAAATGAAAGACCGTATAAGCCGCAATTGGCCAAACTTTCAGGCAAAAAGGTTGCAATTGTTGGTGCTGGCCCTGCCGGATTGGCTGCTGCTTATTATTTGCAGATTAAAGGGCATCAGGCTGTAGTTTTTGACAAGAATGATCGTGCGGGTGGCGAATTGCTTCAGATCGATAATGAAATATTACCTTCTGAAATCATTGATCAGGAAGTAGCACAAATCGTAGCAACCGGAGTTCAACTTCGATTGAATGAATCGATTAATGAGTTTCGTTTTTTAGAATTACAGAAGGAGTTTGATGCGGTTGTTGTAGCTTTTGGAGCTGTTAATGAAAATACATACGATTACGGATTAAAAACGATCAGTACGGGAGTCATTGCTGATAAAACCAGTTACCTGACTTCTAGCCCGAATGTTTTTGCTATCGGAAATGCTGTAAGGTACTCGAAAATGGCTGTACGCTCAGTTGGTCAGGGAAAAGAAGTGGCAGCGGTTATCGATAACTATTTGAAGACTTCAGAAATTAAAGGGTATCCGGAGCGGTTTAATTCCAAATTTGGACGATTGGCTGAGGCGGAATTTCTTCAATATCAAAAGGACTCGGAAAATTCACCACGACAAAAAGCTGATCAGTCAGGATTTACTAAAGAAGCAGCTATTCGGGAGGCCAAACGCTGTATGCACTGTGATTGTCGGAATCCGGAATCGTGTGTTTTGCGCGAATTGTCTGATCGTTATCATGCTGTTCAAAAACGTTTTCAAGGCGAAGAACGGTTTAATGTGGAGAAGTTTATTCATCGCGAAGGAATTGTTTACGAGCCATCCAAGTGCATCAAATGTGGCATTTGTGTTCGTTTGACCCGGAATCATCAGGAAGAATTTGGATTTACATTTATTGGCCGTGGTTTCGATGTAAAAGTAGGTGTGCCGTTTAACGAAAGCGTTCAGAAAGGATTAGAAAAAACTGCATCAATTGTTGCCAAAGCTTGTCCAACTGGTGCGCTTGCCATGTATAATAATGAGGAACAAATCTAAACTACCTAAATACCATTCTATGAAAACCACTTTAAGTATTGTTTGTATTCTGTTGTTGTCGCTTTCTTCGGAAGCGAAAATAAAAGTACTCATTGTCGACGGCCAGAATAATCACGAGGTTTGGCCTAAATCTACCATCATGATGAAACAATACCTGGAAGAAACCGGTTTGTTTTCGGTAGACATCAAACGTACCAAGTTTACCTGGATGGGCGAACGCGAAAAAGCCTATCTTCCTTTGGCCGGTGTGGGCGAAACTCAGGATTTAAAGGAGCCACAGACTGATCCTGATTTTATTTTATCTTTCAAAAAATATGATGTGGTAGTTTCCAATTTTGGTTGGAGAGCTGCCGACTGGCCCGAAGCCACGCAAAAAGCTCTTGAGAAATTTATGAAGGATGGCGGTGGTTTTGTTTCGGTACATGCCGCTGATAACTCTTTCCCAAACTGGTTGGAGTATAACAAAATGATTGGTCTTGGCGGATGGGGCGACCGGACCGAAAAAGATGGACCGTATGTTTACTATACCAACGATGGCGAATTGGTTCGCGATACTTCTCCAGGTAGCGCCGGAGCGCATGGGCCACAACACATCATTCCGGTTACAATTCGTGTTGCCGACCATCCCATTACAAAAGGATTGCCTAAGGTTTGGTTAACCGCAAAGGACGAATGCTATGCAAAATTACGTGGTCCAGGTGAGAATATGATCATTCTGGCTACCGGAAAAGATATGTCGGGAAAAGCCCCAACCGACAGAAACGAGCCTATGCTTATGGCGTTGACTTATGGAAAAGGAAGAATTTTTCATACCACTCTTGGACATGATGATTATTCATGCGAAAGTGTAGGATTCATCACTACTTTTTTACGTGGAGTTGAATGGGCGGCAACCGGTAAAGTCACGCAAGCTGTTCCCTCTGATTTTCCTACTGCAGAAGAGTCAACCATCAGAAAATTTGTGCTGAAAAAATAAGTTGATTTCCTGAGGGCTTTCTTTTTGATTTGGGCATTGATTTCGTGTGTTTTTTCCTTTTCACTGGCATCACATTGATTCAGAAAAGAACCAGTAAAATAAGGCGATTCCGTTAAGAAACTTTAACTTTAATTGTAAAACATTGAAGTTAAAATTGGGTTCTTATCTCAAAAATCAGAATCATAAATTCCATTCAGAAATAAGTTATGGAAACGTCAACAAAACCGGTTTTTTACTCCACCAGTTCTTCCCGATGGAAACGATTTTTATGGGGAGTTAAAATTCTTACTGTTTTAATTCTTATAGGTGTTGTTTGCCTGTCGTTTTCTTTGTTGCACAAACAAGTTTTTAAACTCCCGTCTTTGCATGAGAATCTGATGCTATCTCAGAACGAAAATCTGAAATACAACAGCGCTGATTTGCAGGCTGCGGAGAGTGAGCATTTCAGGAAATTGGCATTGGAAGCACGCACCCGTAAGGAGCATAATTTTTACAAGAAAGATAAAGTTATTCCGGGCGAAATCAGAAAATACATGCCCGTTCGTGCCGGATTTTATGTGAACTGGGATATTCAATCGAAATATTCGCTTGATCAGAATGCCTCAAAAATGAATATGATTCTTCCTGAATGGTTGTTTATTCAGGATACAGCCGATGTGGTGTCGACTGATATTGATTTATCGGCACTCGAAATTATGCGACGAAATCATTTGGCCATTGTTCCCATGGTTTCGAACTATTTCAAAAATGTGTGGAACGGGAAGAATGTGCACCGCATCATCACTTCGCCTGAAAGACGGGCTACGCTGATCAAAAGCCTGATCGATGTTCTGGATAAATACAAGTTCAATGGTGTAAACATCGACTTCGAAGAATTGACGGATGAAAAAACCGATGAATACCTTGTTATTTTCATGAAAGAATTGCATCACGAATTGAGTTGCAGAGGTTATTTGGTGACCCAGGATATTGCTCCGTTTAACGAAGATTACAATGTGACAGAACTGGCAAAGTACACTGATTTCCTGTTTCTGATGGGTTACGATCAACACAATTCAACATCCGAGGCTGGGCCTGTGGCAGCTCAAACATGGCTCGAAGCAGGTTTGGGCGATTTATGTAAGAAAGTTCCTTCTGATAAAGTGGTACTTTGTCTTGCAGCTTTCGGGTACGATTGGCAGGATGGTTTTCAGGGCGAAGATGTGACTTATCAGGAAGCGATTTCAACGGCGCTCGAAAGTGAAGGTAAAGTGAAGTATGATAACAATACCTACAACCTTGACTATACTTACTACGATGATAACGATAAGGTTCATCATGTTTATTTTGCCGATGCGGCAACAGCTTTTAACGGCATGCGCACAGCAGCCAATTTCGAAACTTCAGGAGTGGCAATCTGGCGATTAGGTTCTGAAGATCCGCGATTGTGGAAATTCTATAGCGAAGATCTTTCAGCTCCGGCCCTGACGAACAAGTCTTTCGATGTGAATTTGCTTCAAGAGGAACAGTCGTCGTATAGCGTTGATTATGTAGGTGCTGGTGAAGTACTGAATATCCTTTCAGTTCCTCATCCCGGAAAATTCAATATTGAATACAATAAAGCCGACAACCTGGTGGCCGAAGAAGAATATATCAGTTTGCCTTCAGGATATGTGATTAACAAAGCTGGTGAGAAGAAAAAGCAGATTGTGCTTACTTTCGACGATGGCCCTGATGAACGCTATACTCCACGGATTCTGGATATTCTGAGCGAATACAAAGTTCCGGCTGCATTTTTTGTAACCGGAATTAATGCTGAACAGAATCTTCCTTTGGTAAAGCGTCTTTATCGCGAAGGCCACGAGATTGGCAACCATACCTTTTTGCATCCAAATCTGACTCTGACATCAGACGACCGACTGAAACTTGAATTGCGGTCGACCGGATACATCATTGAAAGTATAACCGGTCATGCGACTACCTTGTTTCGTCCACCATACGACACCGATGCTGAGCCGACAAATCCGATTCAGATACGCCCGATATATACCGCCAAACAGGAAGGATATTTGACCATTGGTTCCTCAATCGATCCGCGCGACTGGGAAGAGGGTGTTTCGGCTGACACGATTGTCGCCAGAGCCGAAAGACAGAGCGGACTGGGAAACATTATATTGTTGCATGATGCGGGAGGAGAGCGGGAACAAACAGTTGCCGCATTGCCCCGAATCATTGAATATTATAAAATGCATGGTTATCAGTTTGTGAGTCTTGCATCGTTAATGGATAAAAAGCGCGACGACATTATGCCACAAGCTGTTGGTTCATTCAATAAATATCTTCAAACGGCTGATGCAACCGTTTTTAAAACGGGTTATTATTTCAATCGCGTGGTATCTGCTATTTTCTTTCTGGCAATGATCCTTTCGTTGCTAAAACTGAAAAGTATTGCCATTCTGGCAATTCGTCAACGAAGAAAATCAAAGAAACTGGGGATAAATCCAATATTGTCAGTAAATTACAAAGTCAGTGTTATTGTTCCGGGTTACAACGAAGAAATTACAGCGCCTAAAACAGTCGGGAACCTTCTTCTTTCCGATTATCCGGATATTGAAATTGTGTTTGTCGACGATGGCTCGAAAGACAATACCTTCAGGAATATACAATCGCTTTATGGCGATCATCCGAAAGTTAAAGCGCTTACCAAGCCCAATGGAGGCAAAGCTTCGGCCTTGAATTACGGAATCGGATTTGCTACCGGCGATATTCTGGTGTGTATCGATGCCGATACGGTTCTTAATCCGGATGCTATTCCCCGGATGGTCGCCGGGTTTGACGATCCTAAAGTGGCGGCAGTTGCCGGAAACGTTAAAGTCGGGAACCTTAAGAATTTGTTGACACGCTGGCAATCTATCGAATACATTACCAGCCAGAATTTCGACAGGCGTGGCTACGACGTTGTGAATGCCATTATGGTGGTTCCCGGTGCAATTGGCGCTTTTAGACGTGACGCCGTAATGAAAGTTGGAATGTTTACCACCGATACACTTGCCGAAGATTGTGACCTGACATTGCGTTTACTAAGTGCAGGTTATAAAGTGCGAACCTGTAACGAAGCCCTCGCTTTTACTGAGGTGCCGGAAACTTTGCACATGTTGCTCAAACAGCGCTTTCGCTGGACATTTGGAATTATGCAGTCGTTCTGGAAACATCGGGGCAATCTTTTTGTTCGCCGGAATCCTAACTTGGGGTGGATTGTCCTGCCCAATATGTTGATATTCCAACTCATTTTGCCGCTTTTATCACCTTTAGTTGACATTACCCTGTTGATTTCGATTTTCATGCCAAAAGGTGGGATAATCGTGTTACTTTATTTTGCTTACTATGCATTGGATTTATGCATTTCAATTCTTGCTTTTCGGTTCGATGGCGAAAAGTTTACCCTGCGCGTAGCTGGTAATCTGTTTTTGCAGCGAATCATTTACCGTCAGCTTTTATGGTATGTTTTGGTGAAAGGTTATGTGCGGGCACTGAAAGGTGAACTTGCAGCATGGGGTTTCCTGAAACGGACAGGAAGTGTTGAAATGGCGCATTAGATATAAATTTTAATAACTTTGAGACAAAGCCTAAAACAGTTATTCAGTATGAAGTTTTTCCAAATTTTCATTTTTTGCAGTTTTTTCGTTTTTGAAGCATCAGCGCAACCCTGGACCATTTTTCGTGGCAATCAACAGCTTACAGGTGCCACTTCTGCCAGCATTCCGGAAAAGCCAAAATTACTTACCTCATATCAAACCGGTGATGATATAAAAGCCACACCGGTAATGGATGGGCAAACCATATTTTGCGGATCGACTGATGGAACAATGTATGCGATTGGTTTGGACGGAAAGCTGAAATGGAAATTTGCTTCCGGAAATTCAATCGAGGCTCCGGCATTGGTCATGGATGGATCGGTGTTGTTTGGTCAGCTCGATGGATTGTTTTACCGCCTGGATGAAAAAACCGGGAAGGAAATCTGGAAATACAAAACCGATAACCAAATTATGGGTTCGGCCAACTGGCTGAAAGTTGCCGGAAAAGTGCGTTTGTTTGTAGGCAGTTACGATTATAATCTGCATTGTTTCGGTTTTGACAAGGGGGACAGCATCTGGCGCTACGAATCGGATAATTACATCAACGGAGCTCCTGCGCTTTATGGAAAATATGCGGTTTTCGGCGGTTGCGATGGCTTTTTGCATCTGGTAAATGTCGAGACAGGAAAGGTGTTTAAAAAGATTCATTTGGAGACTTACATCGCATCATCGCCGGTGATTGAAGGTAAGTTCGCTTACGTGGGCGATTACGAAGGTAAATTTTTTGGTATTGATTTGGAGGCTGGTAAAATCGCGTGGACTTATCACGAAAAAGATAAAAACCTACCATTTATTGCTTCTCCGGCTTTAAGTGGAAATTTCATTGTCATTGGCAATCAGGACAAGTTTATTTACTGTTTTGATAAATCCAATGGTAAAATCGTATGGAAAGTAAAAACCAGCAATCGGGTTGAGTCGTCATCGGTGATTGCTTCAGGAAAAGTGATTACCGGAACCATGGACGGAATGTTGTACATCCATGATCTAAAAACTGGTGCTGAACTTTGGAAATACGAATTGGGCAGCCCAATTGTTGGCAGTCCGGCAGTAATTTCAGGAAAGATTGTGGTTGGAGCAGGCGACGGCCGGATTTATGTGTTTGGATAAATCTTCAGATTATTTAGGATAAATAAAGTTGTAAATTAATCAAGTGGCATTAATTTTATACGACGAATAATTACATCTTCGGTATTCTATGAAAAAAATAAATTTCCACTTCTTAGCTATTCTGAGCATACTTTTAATTTCTTATTCCTGTGAATATTCTCCTTCCGAAATTCCTTTAACCGAAGTTGAAAAACCGTCAGATCAGGCGCCTTCTATTTCAATTGACTTAACTCCTGAAATGGATACAATAATGCTCAGTACTTCGGTTAATGTATCTTATAAGGTTGATGTTGGTTCTCTCACGATTTACGAGGTTAAATTTCTATTGGATGGTACCGATATGGGTACTCTTTTTAACGATGCAAATGGGCATTATGCTACAACTCTATCGTCGTCTAAGATAAGTGATGGTTTGCATGAGCTAAAGGTTAGAACTTACACTTCTACGAATTCAGGAAGCATTGCTGATAAAGTGCAGGCTGAAGGTTATTTGTATGAGTTTACGTGGCCTGTAGTAGTTAATAAAGAAGCTAAGGATCAAATGAAATTTACAAATCTTCAGGTTATTCCAACTGGAATTAAACTTTCCTGGTTCAAATACGATTATGCCGATTTTCAAAGATATACAGTAGGTAAATCTTCCATTATTCCAAATCAGTCCAGAGAATTAGTGAACACGGAAAATCCATACTTAACTTCGGTAGTTGATAATAATTATATCGAAGGCGACTATGTGACCTATAGTTTATATACCTACATGGACGGATTTGCAATGGATTCCAGATCATACGTTGAAGAGATCAAAAAGCCAAAAGTAACAATCAACTCCGATCGAACTATTGGTGTAAATTGGAGCCAATCAAAGTATCTACAAAACGTGAAATCGTATTACCTGAAAACTTCTATTCCAACATTTGGATATACTGAAGACAAGGAAATAGCCGATCTGGCTCAGACAACTGTTACGTTTAATGAAAAATTGGGTTTTGGTGGAAACTACGGAATGCAACTTCGGTATATTCCCAAAGGGTATGATGGGTACAATACTTTTGAGGTAAAAGGCGGACTTACCCAATTCGCCTTAGGCGATTCAATACCGGCATTTGAGCGTGGATTTCTCATTGAAGGAACAAACTCACTACTCATATATAAGGCTGGAAATTTTTTCAGGTACAATTATTCTACACATCAAAGTTCTTCCTCTTTTGCAATTACACCGATTGAAAGTGTTTACCAAAGATTTATTGTTAGTTCGGCTAGTGGTGAATTGTTTGGCTATTTCGAAAATAAGCAGTTCGTCGTAAGAAAATCAAGCGATTGGTCTTTGGTTAAGAAAATGGATATTGAGGCTTACGATGGATTTAATTCTATTTTAAGTGCGGTCTCCATTTCAAATAATGGAATGGTAGCTACGGTTGATATCTATAATAATCTTCGGATATTTAATTTACAATCGGGCACAAAAATACTGGAGAAGGAGCCTGAAGGTTCGCAATTAATTCAAAGAGCAGTGCTTTCACCTGACGGTAAAAATGTGTGTTTAAGATATAGCAATTCTCTTGAAAATAAAAGTTTGCTGATTTCTTATTCCATTCAAAGTGGAACGCTGATTGAGAATGGAAGATACGAACGAGTTGGGTATGATTACGAGTCAAGTTTTTCTTATTCGCCTGTTAATGGGAAGATAATCCATTTCAATTATTTGGGAATGTACAGTTACAAAATCGATATTTTAAATCCGGAGACTTTAGCAGTTGAAAATTCATTACCGATGCCTGAATGGTTCATTCCAATCGCCTATGATTATACAAACGATCGGGTTATTGGGCAGTATCAATTTTTCCCAATTAAAAGATTCTCGTATATGTTGGATGTAAAAACAGGAAAACAATCCAAGGTGGTGCAATTTGTCGGACAAGAGCAATACTTGTTCTCGAACGGAACGGTTTTCGCTGGAAACGGGAGATCGATAAAAATTGATGATTACCTTATTCAGTAGTCAAACATTACCAAGAAATTTAGCTATGAAAAAGATATTGCTCATTATATTTATTCTGAATTCACTTTTACTGAGCGCACAAGAGCAGGAATCTAAATACCGGTTTGGAATTTCGGGTGGTTATGGAACATTTAATCACAGCGCCCCAAAAGCCTTAAATCAGGCTGCAATTGATCAGTTGCCTTTCGATGCAAAAATCATTGACGAGTTTGAACCAAACTTTAATTTTGGAGGTTACGCTCAATATCAATTATTTAACCGGTTTTGGATAGGACCTGAATATCGTTACTATTATACAGGATCGCGTTTGGGTCAAAAAGATTATTCAGGAGTATATTCGTTCGATCAGTATTTGCATGCACATACGGTCGGTTTAAAAATGGGATTTGTGGTAGCTGAAATTGACCGGTTTAGTTTCCTGATTCAGTTGAATTCAGGAGTTGGCTTTACCAAATGGAAAATGGATTCAGAATTAACACTTAGTGGAAATTCAGACAGCCAGGTTGATAAACTTAAGGGCCTTAGTTGGTATGCGCTGCCTTCGTTTGCTGCGAATTATAAACTATTTCAGGGTTTATCTCTGGTTGGTACAGCCGGATATTCGCTTGATTTGGTTAAAAAATATAAATACGAGGCGAACAGTGATATTAAAATCGTAAAAAATCCAGATTGGAGCGGACTTCGATTAACTTTAGGACTTGAATACGAATTGTAGCATATGAAACGAGCCATGAGAGATCGCCTCACAAACAGGAGAATGATTATAATGGCGAGTTCCCTGTCTGCCGACAGGCAGGCATTTGACAATTAAAAACAAATTATAGACAGATGAAAATCGCACACATCATTCCGGGCTCTGGCGGTAGTTTTTACTGTGGAAACTGCCTTCGCGACAGCAAATACATCCGTGCGCTGAAAGACTTGGGTCATCAGGTGATTAAAGTGCCTTTATATTTGCCCATTTTCGACGATGCCCACGATTTGGATGAAGTGCCTGTATTTTATGGGGCAGTGAATCTCTACCTCAAACAGCAATTTCCTATTTTCCGGCACATGCCTGCGTTTGTCGAACATGTGCTCGATTCGAAAAGTGTATTGGAAATGGCTGCCCGAAAAGCAGGATCAACCCGCGCAAAAGGGCTGGAGGGAATGACTATTTCGATGTTGTTAGGTGAAGAAGGTGGACAAAAGGAGGAACTTGAACGATTAGTCGATTGGCTGGCAGATGAGGCGAAACCCGATGTGGTTCACCTGTCGAATGCTTTGTTGTTGGGACTCGCTCACCGGATAAAAGAGCGGATGAATGTGGCGGTTGTTTGCTCGCTCCAGGACGAAGATGTTTGGGTAGATGCCATGGAAGATCATTTCCGTAAAGAGGTTTGGGACTTGATGAGTGAACGTGGCAAAGATGTGGATGTGTTTATACCTGTCAGCAATTATTTTGCGGCCGAAATTCACAAACGAATGGTTATTCCTGGAAACAAGATTCAGACGGTTTATTTGGGGGTTGATGTTGCTGATTATTCCCCGAGACCAATAACTGAAAAGGAACCTATGATTGGCTATCTCTCGCGAATGTGCGAAGAAAATGGGCTGGCCGTTTTGGTTGATGCTTATCTTATCCTCAGGGAAAATCCGGAATATTCGGCAGTTCAACTTAAAATTACCGGTGGAAAAACGGGCGACGATCTGCATTTCATCAAGGAACAAAAGCAAAAGATTTCGAAAGCCGGATTGGAAAACGATGTGTTTTGGGCTGAAGAATTTGAAGGGGAAGAACGACAAAAGTTCTTTGATTCAGTTCGGCTTATTTCAGTACCTGTGTTAAATGGTGAAGCTTTTGGATTGTACCAACTGGAAGCCATCGCTTCCGGAATACCTATGATTCAACCGGCGTTGGGCGCTTTCCCCGAAGTAATCAACCTCAGCGGTGGTGGAGTTATATATGGCGATAATAAACCTGAATTGTTAGCTGAGGCTCTCGGTGAACTCATTTTTGACGATATCCGCCTTCAGGAATTAAGCGCCGCCGGAATTTTAGGTGTGAAAACCCATTTCGATATTCATGCCCAGGCAAAGAAAATGGTGGCGGTATATGAAAGTGCATTAAAGTCATCCTGAACTTGTTTCAGGATCTCCGCGAAATTCAACAGACCCCGAAATAAATTCGGGGTGACGTTTAAAATTTAGAGATATGCTTCTTAAACTTGAAAAAATAACGAAATCCTACTCCAAAGATCGAACAATACTCGATCAGCTTGATCTGGAAATTAAAGCCGGAGAACGTATTGCCATTGTTGGTCCATCGGGCTCAGGCAAAACAACATTGCTGAATTTGATCGGAACTTTGGATCGTCCGGATTCGGGCAAAATGTTCTTCGAAAGTCAGGATCTATCTGCATTTTCCGATCAGCAACTGGCTGCATTCCGAAACGAAAAAATCGGATTTGTTTTCCAGATGCATCACTTGTTGCCGCAACTCACTTTACTCGAAAACATACTTTTACCAACATTGACGGATAAAAAGCTTCAGGGAAAGGAAACGTTGCAACGTGCGCAGAAGTTGATTTCCAGAATGGGACTGGCAGAAGTGGCACATCAAAAACCTTCGGAATTGTCGGGTGGCGAATGTCAGCGGACCGCGGTTGCCCGTGCGCTGATCAACCGTCCCGGACTAATTTTGGCCGACGAACCAACCGGTGCGCTTGATCAAAAATCGGCTTTCAACCTGACTGATTTGCTGGTTGAATTGAATCAGGAAGAAGGAGTGACATTGATTGTAGTCACACATTCGATTGACGTGGCCAAAAAAATGGACCGGATTTATCGACTTGAAAACGGCAAACTGATTTGAGTTCAACGTTCCAAATTTCAGGTTCCAGGTGTAACGAGATATTCTTTGCCGTCTGCTTTAGCTGACGGACATGATCAATCAAAAAGTTATGAGCAAATACATCGCTATTCTTCGAGGAATTAATGTGGGATCGGGCCGGAAAGTACCGATGACCGATCTGAAAAAGCTGTGTGAGTCACTCGGATTGCAGAATGTGCAAACCTATATTCAAAGCGGAAATGTGGTGTTCGAACTGGGCAGACCAGAGGCAATTCTGATGTTGGAAATGCGTTTGCAGCAGGCTTTTTCAGAAACGTTTGGTTTTGATATTCCGGTGATTGTTCGCACTGACGAAGAATTGGCTGAATCCATTGCCCAAAACCCATTTCTGAAAGAAGAAAATTTAGATATTGAGCGGTTGCATCTTACGGTTCTAAAGGAATTGCCTAAGCCTGAACTCCTCGAAAAAATAAAGGGATATCAATATTTACCCGACCGGTATGAGATTATTGGTTGTAATGTGTTTATTTTCTGCGCGGCCGGCTATGGCACGTCGAAACTGGTCAATTCGTTTTTCGAGTCGAAGCTGAAAGTGCCTGCCACCACCCGAAACTGGAAAACCGTACTGAAATTGCATGAAATGGTTTTGCAGTAATGTAAGAAATTGGGCTAATGTTGAACTCACTTCGGGGTTCTTTATAGGAGGCATTGCAATGCCTCCGGTTTCACCGGAGGTTATTCAGATTCAAGTCTTTCAGACTTGTACTTTTTGAAAACCCGGAAAGGGTTTAATTTGAATAACCGTGGGTGTTAACCCACGGAAGCTAAAAGGACAGAAGTTACAACCCTGAAGGGGTTGAATAATTTTGGAATTATTGTTTATCTTTTTTAATACCTATTTCAACTGCATGTCGCTATACAAACTCATATTGAAATCGGCTTGGTTTTACCGAAAACTAAACCTGACGATTATCCTCGGAATTGCTTTAAGCACGGCCATTCTGGTTGGTGCGCTCATCATTGGTGATTCGGTGAAATACAGTCTTCAGCAGATTACAGTTCAACGGTTGGGAAAAACCTCACAGGTGATTACTGCTGGCGAACGCTTGTTTAGGCAGCAATTGGCCACCGAATTGGCTGAAAAAAACGGAACTGAAACGGCAGCTTTGCTTCGCGCCAACGGGTTTGGGGTGATTGATGGTGGCGATCTTCGGATCAATCAGTTGGCCGTTTGGGGTGTTGATGCGACGATCGGGAATTTTTCCAATTATCCTGAAGTATTTCAATTGCAAAACAATGAAGTGGCGATCAACGAAAACCTGGCTTCTTTGTCAGGCCTGAAAGTGGGCGACGAATTCTTGCTTCGGGTCGATAAATTAAATACATTTCCGGCCAATACGCCTTTTGTTTCTGAAAAAGAGGCGACCGTTTCGTTTCGGGTTTCGGTTGCCCGAATCCTGAAGCCGGATGAGTTAGGAAATTTTAATCTGCGAAATATACAATCCGCTCCACGCAATGTTTTCCTGAATCTGGAATGGCTTAACCAACAGATGGGACTTCAGCAAAAGGCCAATGTTTTATTGGTCGGTGAAGTCATTTCTGATGCCGATTTGATTCAGAATTTGCAAAAATGCTGGACTTTGGATGATGTGAATCTGAAGATCAGGGAAAATCAGGAATTAAGCTATACTGAACTGATTTCAGATCGGGTGTTTGTTGAACCGGCAGTTTCGCAGTTTTGCCTGAACAAAATACCGGATTCACAGGTTATTTTCAGCTATTTCATTAATCAATTTACCCTGAACGGCAGGCAAACACCGTATTCGTTTGTTTCGTCCGACCCGAAACTTACAAGAAATCAAATGTCAGTGAGTAAATGGCTGGCCGACGATCTGAAAGTAAAACCGAATGATACCATCCGAGTTTCGTATTTCGAGGTTGGCCCACTTCGGAAACTGGTTTTGAAAGATACTGCCTTTGTGGTTAAAGATAGTTATACGTTGACCGGAGAAAAAGCCGATCAGAATTTGATGCCGGTGATTCCCGGACTTTCTGATGCCGGAAATTGCCGCGACTGGAAGACAGGCGTACCAGTAGATTTGAAGCAAATCCGCCCACAGGATGAAGCCTACTGGAAAGCTTACAAAGGAACTCCTAAAGCGTTTGTTTCGCTCGAAACGGCTCAAAAACTGTGGGGAAACCGCTTCGGACAATCGACAGCTATTCGCGTCGGCGGATTGAAGAAAGCTGAATTTGAAAAACAACTTCTTGACGGACTTTTGCCGGCTCAATTGGGTTTCGAGGTGAAAGATGTAAAAACCGACGGACTTGCGGCTGCCAGTGGGGGAACCGATTTTGGTGGTTTGTTTATCGGCCTTAGCTTTTTTGTGCTGTTTGCAGCGGTATTGCTGGCTTTCCTGTTGTTCAAACTCTATCTCGGATTCCGCAAAACCGAAATCGGAACGTTATCTGCACTTGGTTTTTCGTTTTCGGCGATTCGAAAACTGTTTGTGGACGAAGCTTCTATATTTGTACTGGTAGGTATTTTGCTCGGCATTCCGTTTGGGATCTATTACAACCACTTGATTTTAAAAGCCATCAATACAATTTGGGTTGATATTGTGCGCACTTCGATTGTCGATATATACATTCGTCCGGTTTCGCTGATGATGGGAAGCCTGATTATTGCCGCAATGTCTTTCACTGCCATTTGGGTTATACTGAATCGTTTTCTGAAAAACGAAGCAGTTGCCTTGCAGCGAAAATCGGTTTCCGGAAAAGTAAAAAGCGGAAAACGTTCACTTTGGATTGGATTAGCGCTGATTGCTCTTTCAATCATCATTTTGTTTTCAATGGGCTTCCGGAGTGGTGAAATTAATCCTGAAATGTTCTTTATCAGTGGTTTTGGATTACTGCCTGGACTGATCCTGATTTTTGACTTTTGGATGCTCCGATTAGCGGTTCAGGAAAAAACCTTTCAATTCTCGTTGCGCTCTTTTTTGCTGAAACGGATTGCCGGTGAACGCCACCGTAATGTAATGATCGTGAGTTTTCTGTCGGTGGGCGTGTATCTGGTAGTCTCCACCGGACTGAACCGCAAAGACCTGACCTCACATGCCGATTTGCCGTCGTCGGGTACGGGCGGGTACAATTATTTTGTGGAAACGACCATGCCTGTGCTGTTTGACGCCAGCAGCAAGCAGGGTAGGGAAGACCTGAATATTCCGACTAGTGCAGAGCTAGTGCAGTTTCAGTCGCAACCGGGCGACGATGCCAGTTGCCTGAACCTGAATAAAATTTCGCGACCACGTTTGATTGCCTGTAATCCGGCGGCTTTCGATCTGCGGGGTGCATTTACTTTTGCCACGCGAATGGACGATTTGGATGCACAGCATCCGTGGCTGACGCTGAATAAAACCCTTGCTGACGATGTCATTCCGGCAATTGCTGACCAAACCGTGATTCAGTGGGGACTGATGAAAAGCATTGGCGATACCATCTTGTATAAAACCGAGGATGGCAAGAATTTGAAACTGAAACTGGTTGGTGGACTGGCCAATTCGGTTTTTCAGGGCAATGTGATTATTGCCGAAGACCATTTCAACCGGGCATTCCCCTCGGTGAGTGGTTCAAACATTTTCCTGATTGATGCGCCGGATACCACATCGGTTGCAACCGATTTACAAACCGGAATGCGTAATTACGGCCCTGAAGTCAGCAAAACGACAGATCGGTTATTGAATTTTTATACCATCGAAAATACTTACCTGAATATTTTCCTGATGCTGGGTGCATTGGGACTTTTAATCGGCACACTCGGTCTTGGAATTCTAATTTTCCGGATCACCTTTGAGCAAATTCCCGAATACGCCTTGCTGCTTTCGCTGGGTTTTTCCAAATCCATTATTCAGCGGATGGTGATGCGCGAAAAGTTCTTCCTCATGGTAGTTGCCGTATTGATTGGCCTGATTCCGGCAGTACTGAGCGGCTTGCCAACCTTACTTTCTTCGCTTTACGCCGGACTGTGGATTTGGCTACCAGCCATTTCGGTATTGGTTATTTTCAGCGGGACCATTTTTAGCCTGATTGCTATCCGAATGGCTTTCAAACAAAATCTGGTGCAGGCGCTGCGGAATGAATAGTTTGCCTTCGGTTACCAAAAAGCAATCAATAGGTCAAAGTGTGCTTATTATTGAGGAATTGGAGATTATTTAGAGGATAAGCAATTTCTTTATATCCATTCAAATAACAAGTATAAGGGCTATTGCGACATAGAAAATTGCAGGAATAGGGCTTTTCTTTCCTCAATGTGTTTCGTTGGATTTTTCTTGCACTAATAACTGTTTAACCACAAAACAGTTAGTGATAGCAATAAAGATGCTATGGTCATTATTGCGAAAATTAAATTTGCCCACTTATCTAATATCTTATGCTTTTCAATCATAACATTTTTCATAGTGCATATTTTAAAATTATTTAGTAGAACTTAAAATTTCTGAATGTAAATATCTATTTATTGCGATAATGGATTTTCTAATAATTATTTTAGAATATTCTAAAAATAATGACAATAGAAATTATTGTTATTTTGTTTAGTAAATATATTGCGGATAATTGTTTGAGTCAATAGGTAATTTCCGCCCTGCATTAAATTGATGATTTGTAATTACTTAAATAAATAAAAAAGAATTAGTTCCTGTTTGTGGCTTATTAAACTGGAAAAGCATCAGATGTTTTTGTTGTTTTTTATAATTAGAAATTCTATTTATAGAAATATAAAACTGGAAACTGAAAACGGCATAAATCCCACAATACATTACTACTTTTTAACTCAGTCTGTATGGTAAGTTCGGAATCTTTTGGTCATGTATTTTTGTTCAAAAAATAACCAGAGCCAAATAATTATTAGCCTTTATGTTGGTTATAAACAATGAAATGTCATAGTTGAATGCAATCATTTAAACATTAATGTAATTGAATAAACGGTGATATTTTCAATGCCAGTTCATGACATGTTATAAGTGATTTTTCAGTTTTTGCATTACAAACAGCGGGTTGGATGGTTTTTTTTATAGAATAAATATTCTTCCGTAGATAGTTGACGGTTTAAATGAAGAGGAGAATTTATTAGATTTTCTTTTTGACTTTTAATAAATTTTCAAGCAATGCTCATATTTTTACAAACAAACATAAGGAGTTGTTTTTCGACCGTTTCACTTGACTGAGGCATGAAACAAATGAATTGCTAATTCAAAACTATTCCGTATCTTTTTTGCTCGATTTCAGAATGTTAAACTAAACGCTATAAAAATGAGTAAAGTGGTCAAATTTGGTGAAGATGTTAAAGGTTATGAAATTCCGGTTTTAAATGAACGGGAAATACGTGCTGCTGCCGGAATATTATTTGTTTGGGCATTTCTTTCGGTTCTGATGGCTATTATGAAAGGGAGTTTTGTTTCTCTAAAGTATTTTATTCTCGCCTTTCTAGTCGATTTTCTGATTCGGTTATTTATCAGCCCCAGGTTTTCGCCAACCCTGATCATTGGACGACTCATTGTCCGCAGACAGACACCAGAATATGTAGGTGCAGCTCAAAAGAAGTTTGCCTGGGTAATTGGGCTGGTTTTAGTATTGATCATGCTGGTTTTGGTTGTGTTCGTCAATTCATACAGTGCAATTACCGGCTTGATCTGTTTGATTTGCCTGATATTCCTGCTATTTGAATCGGCTTTCGGAATTTGTTTGGGTTGCCTGTTTTATGGATGGTTTTACGGAAAGAAAGCGCAGTACTGCCCCGGCGAGGTTTGCGAGATAAAAGACCGGCATGAGATTCAGAAAACGTCGTGGACACAAATCCTTATTGTTTTAGGCTTTATTGCTTTTATCGCATTGTCCATTTCTTTATTTCAGGAGAAGTTTAGCGAAAAGCCACAGGATTTATTTAAAATTATCGAATCGGCTCAATCGAAATAAGATTTGTTATAGTTATAAATACGGCATTCAGTCGATTATTAAACTGCTGACTTTGCCGGAATGGTGAAATAGAATGAGCTCCCTACACCCGGAGAACTGTTTACCCAAATTGTCCCGTTGTTTTTATACACAAATTCTTTGCAAAGGATTAATCCCAGTCCCGAACCGTCTTCGTTGTTAGTTCCTTTACGTTTGACTGTCGAATCGATTTGGAACAGGTTTCGTGCATCTTCTTCGGAAATGCCTATTCCTGAATCTTTAACACAAATGCTGATTTGATCGGTGATTTGAATTGCAGATACTTCTATCAGCCCGTTTTCGGGAGTAAATTTAATTGCATTGTTAATGAGGTTCCTCAATACGGTCTCAATCATCAGCGGGTCAGCAAACAGGATCAGATCATTGTCGTATTCAATTTTAATTTCGATATTCTTTTGTTCGGCTAAAGATCGCAGCACGCTTACCGAATTCTCAATGATCTTTTTAAATTCAATATTACGGGGACTAAATATTAGTCTTCCAGTTTGCGATCTCGACCATTCGAGAAGGTTTTGTAGCAACCGGAAAATATTGTTGGTTGAATGGTGAATATCTGAAGCAAACTTTCTTCGTTCATCTTCAGTAAAATGTTCATAGTCTTTACTCAATAGCCACGAATACCCCATTACTGTGTGAAATGGGTTCTTTAAATCATGCGCAATGATCGAGAAGAACTTATTTTTTGAGGCATTTAATACTTTGAGTTCATTTTCGCTCTGCTCAATTGTTTTGTTTTTTTGTTCAAGTAATTGATTCAACTTAATTTTGTCGTAATACCTGATGAGTACATAAAATACGAAAATAAGCAGTAATGCAGCCGTCACAAATCCAAGTATCTTGAGCTGTCGGTTTTTTTGCAATTGTACATCCGTTAAGTCCTGTTGGGCTTGCAGACGGATAATTTCATTTTGTTTCTTTTCTGTTTCATATTGTTTTTCGAGATTGGCAATCTGATCGAGCTTCTGTTTTTCAGTTATACTATCGTTGTATTGCGAGGATAGAATGCGGTATTCTAAGGCATGCTTGTAATCGCCTTTCTTTTGGTAAACTTCCGACAGACCCTGATAAAGCTGCTTTTTTAGGAATAACTCTCTTTTAAATTGATTAGCAAGCTGTATGCTCTTTTTGTAGGCTGAAATTGATTCATCTAATTTGCCTTGTTTTCCTAAAATATTGGCTATGCCAAACTGGATATTTGGCTCATAATGGAGCCATCCAAGCTCCTGAAATTTTCTCCAGGCCAAATTGAAATAGTTGATTGCGCTGTTTAGGCTATCCGGATAATTTGGCAGAATCCAGGCCATGTTCGAAAGTGAAACTGCGTAGCGATCATCTTGCCTGACTTTCTTAAAAAGGTACAAGGCTTTATGGTAATTAATCAATGAAGAATCTGGCATTTTCATTCGGCTGTATGTTGCCCCCAGATAGTCGTAATCAATAGCCAAACTTGCGGTATCGTGAATGGTTTGGTTGATGTTTATTGCTTTCCGGAAATAACTAATTGCTTCATTCACATTATCCATCTCGTTATGCACCAATCCAATATTGCCAAGAAGTTCAGCGGTGTAATCCAAATCTCTTTTTGCCAATTTTATTCCTTCAAGATAGCTGGCAATGGCTTCTTTACTTCTCGACATATTGAAATTCGAAATGCCAATGTATCTGTAACATTTGGTCATGCCTGAAGTATCGTTTAGTTGACGATACATTTCCAAAGCTTTTTGGTATTTTTTTATTGCCTCGGTAAAGTCTCTGGCCGTGTAAAGAATTCTCGCTGAATAGTAAACTGAGGTGGCTTGTTCGGGTAATTGTTTATTGGCAACTGCGAGTTCAAATGCCTTTTTATTGTATCGATTACTTAAAGAGGAATCTTTAACAGTCGCATTTACAAGTTCTAAATAAATGGTTGTCTTTTGGACATTGCTGGCTTTTTCACAAAGGCTCAATAAACTATCCACTTTAGTTTGGCCAGAAGTTGTTGTAGCGAATAAAAGACCAATAAATACGTATAAAAGTCGCATCAGGGGTAGTTTTTTTAGATGCGGAAAATTAAATATTTTTTGGAGAAGGCAATCGTCTGTGGTAAATTTTAATCAAATGGAATTTAATGTTTTTGGTTAGATCGTGAACTTACCTACGATTCAGTGAATCATCGTATTTAGATTTAGTGCCTGACTTTTAGAATCTCAATCCTGATTTCCCGGAATTGCGATCTCGTTTTTCCGGGGTTTGATGAAAAAGATGCTGATGATGATCCATCCAATC
The DNA here is from genome assembly GCA_028683385.1 of Prolixibacteraceae bacterium. Lineage (GTDB taxonomy): Bacteria > Bacteroidota > Bacteroidia > Bacteroidales > Prolixibacteraceae > Aquipluma. The sequence goes on from JAQUIJ010000008.1 coordinate 171,959, forward strand.
CAGAACAGGTATCCTCCGATATGAAAACGATCACCCAATATTCCGTGTGAGAATGTTTTGAAATCTAAATAAGTATAATACAGACCGAGTACGGCCAGGAATATAAAAGCAGCCTGGATAGTCAGATTGATACTTCGGCGGTATCTTTTCAAAATCTGATATTGAACGATTTCCAAAACTACCCAGATGACCCAGATCAATAAGGCTCCTTTCCACCAGGAGCTTAAAAACTTGTATTCCCGATGCAAAACATGGATTCCTACTTTACCAACGAGTGATGCTTTGGAAAGTGTCCAGCCTGCGATGACGGCAAGCGGCACCAATATGGCGTTTAAAGCGATTATTCGTTTGTTCATCTGTAGTCGTTTTAAAGATCCGGAACAAAAAGTCAGGGCTTCATTTGGAGTGAAACCCTGACTAAATTATACGTTATTCTGAACTCCCTGCCCGCTCGCTTGTCAGGCGGAGTTTCAGGATCTCAATAGAGCAATGAATTGAATCTCGAAATGAATTCGGGGTGATGAGCAGTCAGGTTTTACCAAATCAAATCAGAGTTTAGCAAACTGCCCGGATTGAGATTTTTTTCTTCGATTGATTTAAAGTGTTTGTAGGTTCCTACTTTCAATTCGTAGGTTGCCTGTTCATCGCATACAATCATTCCACGCGGATGCAATTGCAGTGCGCTAATGGTCCACATGTGGTTCACACCCTCTTCAATGGCATGTTGCAGAGCGCGGGCTTTGTTATAGCCATTTACGATGATTAAAACTTCTTTCGAGTCCATTACAGTGCCAACGCCAACAGTAAGAGATGAGTCAGGCACTTTATTCACATCGTTGTCGAAAAAGCGCGAATTGGCTACTTTGGTATCGAAATTCAATTCTTTGTCGCGGGTGCGCGATGCCAGTGACGATCCGGGTTCGTTGAACGCAACATGCCCATCGGCGCCAATTCCACCAAGGAATAAGTCAATTCCGCCATATGCTTTGATTTTATCTTCGTAGGCCTGACATTCGGCTTTGAGGTCAGGTGCATTCCCATTCAGTAGATTCGCATTTTCAGGTCGAATATCAATATGACTGAAGAAATTCGTCCACATAAATGTATAGTAACTTTGTGGATGATCTTTCGGAATACCTACATATTCGTCCATGTTAAAGGTTACTACGTTTTTAAACGAAACCACGCCTGCCTGATGTAATTTGATCAGTTCCCGGTAAATGCCCAGCGGCGAAGAGCCTGTTGGCAGCCCCAATACATAAGGTTTTTCGGTAGTTGGCTTAGCCAGAATAATCTTCCGTGCCATATAATTAGCAGCCCATTGGGATGCCAGTTCGTAGTTGTCCTGAATAATAAGTCTCATAATATTTAGTTGTGATTTGATTTTTCAATTACTGATAATTTTTCAAGTATTTTTTCGCCAAGCAATGTCTTCCTTTTAATGTGACTGACAATTTCATTGACGAAATCGTTGTTTTCGAAATTGCCTCTAACTTTTTCGAAATCAAGTTTTTGTGTAGTTTTATTTCCGTCCATTCCGAAGCCAGTCATTGAATCCAACCTGAATTCCTTTTTTGCATCTTCATAAAGCATTTCGTCCAATCCGATCACACTTTCTTTCCATTTTTTGATCAGCAAAATAACGTCATTTATGGTTAGGTCATCAATTTTTTTACCGGTTTTTTCGACTAATAATTGCGAGGCCCAAATCCATTCGTATTCATAATAACTGTTGTGCAAGTTTCTGAATTCCAGTTCTATCTCTTCCAAACTTGCCAATTCCTTACGTTCTATGCTTTTGATCAGCTTGTGGATTTCAGTCTTGGGAGCAATCAATCCGGATAAATCGCTCCATTCTCCTTCGCCAATGCTGTGTTTTGGTTTCAGGCAATCAATAAGTTCTTTCCATGTTTGAACGTTGCATTTTTCGAGGCGCGAAATAACAGAGTTTCCCAGGAATTTATAGATAGCTTTATCGTAGAGGTTAATTCCTTTTTCCAAAGCACTTCTGCTGATCAGTGTATTCCGGTAAGCAAAAACTTCGGTTGTTTCTCCTGAAATTTCTTTCAAACTGTGCAGAATATCAAGTCCTTTTTGCATTTTTTTAATGGTGAACGGACTGAGAAGGTTGAAGTTGATGCAATCCAATTTCTCCGGATCATTGCGTCGGTCGCGTCGAGGCCATTTCATCACGTCACGAATGGTTCCAACACTTCGAAGATTAATTCCGGGAGCAATCCAACTGTCGTCTTTATTTTCAATCAGGTACGAAAACGGAAGGTCAGAGGTGTCGGTATTTTTATAATGTCGGCCCATGACAAGCGTGAATGCGCCTATTTTTGCAGGCCAGAGAATGTATGAGTCAGAGGTGGTTTTCGAGCCACGTTCTACAATTCCATGATGAATAGGTCCAAGTTTGTACATGTGATTGCTCTGATTGGAGCCGCTACCGGCGTTACAAAACGAGAACATTCCAGCAATTAATAAAGTCGATTTATGATGTGTTACCGTGTATGGGCCGCCAAAAATTGAACAGGCTTCGCCATGAAACCCTTGACAATTGGCAAAAAACAAAGAGTTTTCAGCCGAATATTGTTTTCCTAAAGTACAACCCTGACCAATAAAACAATTAGAGACAATGCTTCCATCGGATATTTCAGCTCCGGAAGAAACAATAAAGTTTTCGGCCAAAATACCAGCGCCTAGTTTTACCGGGGCAAATTTGTTGCTGTTTACCGATCCATTTTCAAGTCGGGTACAACCCTTAACCTGGCTGTAAGGTCCGAACTTTACATCTTTAATCAGGCGACAGTTTCGGATTACAGAATATTCACCGATGGTTCCGCGGTTGCTTTTCACCGAATTGGCATAGTCTGTAATTTTCGACTCTAACTCTTCAATCAGGCAATGACGATGTTTATACCAGGCCTGAAAATAAGCCAGGTGTGCTGATAATTTATCGTAAATTATAACACCGCGGCCACCTGTTTCGTCGAGCGTCGAGACTTTTATTCCGTTTCCAAAGGTGCTTTCTTCGTCGATGTAACACAATTCAATGTTCTCAACAATAACATGATCGTGTACATCGTAGTTGGCCATGTAATTCGAAATCTGGCTTATATAAACATGGTCGCCAATGGTACAGTTGTGAATGGTCGAGTTGTACAAGCCACAATTTCTGACAATTCCACCATTGAACTCAACAGTTCCGGAGTTGTCGCCAATTTTTATGCATCCGGAGAATTGTACATTTCGAATATTCTGAGGAATGAATACCTGACTTACAAGAATCTGATCCCAATCTGTGGCCGAAACACCTTGCTGTTTTAGAATTTCTATTTCCGATGCGGAAAGTGGTCTGTAATCCTGATTGTCTTTCAAGTTGTTTGTTTTTAAAAAGTTATTTGAGCCAAATAATCGTAATGCTGACCTTTAAATACTTTTTTCAGTTTCAATTGATTTTTTTCAATCGCATTTTCCAGATTGTTCAAGTCGGCATATAACCACGAAAAGGATTGACTTACCCAGTTTTTATATTCCGTTTGAAAGGTCAGTTCTCCATAGTATTTGCTGGCTGAAATATCAATCAGGGCCGAACCATCTTCCTCTTCAAACAAATAAATGAGATCTGATGAGTCTATTAAGATTTGACCACCTGGATTCAGTAACGTTTTCAGATGATGCAACAACACTTCCAGTCCGCTCAAACTTCCGGCTATTCCGGTGCCGTTCATGAGCAGCAATATGGTATCAAAAGTTTGACCGTTGAATTTAAAAATATCTTGCTGAACAGCTTTTTCGATGTTGCGGTCTTTTAAAACTTCGCAGCAAAGCGCCGAAGTTTCGAGAGCTGTAACTTCAAACCCTTTTTTCTGCAGGTAAACTGAATGTGCCCCGGCACAGGCTCCAACATCAAGAATAGTTCCGGAGCAAAGGCTCATGGCTTTTTTCTCTAGTAACGGCATCTGTTTGTACGTCCTGAATAAGTAAGAAGTATCGATGGTGTCGTCATCAAAATCGTCGGAATGAACAATGATGGGCTGATTGATGGAATGATAATGAAAGTCGTGGACAGCTCTTCCAATGGGGTCATCAAAATGTGGGCTCATACTTTCGTTTTCCATGAATTAAACTTCGGCTAATTTTCGCTCAAATTTAAAACATGTTTTTTGTTTTAGAGAGTAAATGTAGAATCCTTCTGCCGATCCTTCGCCAATTACTACAATTTTTGAATCTGGCATGTTCTTGGAAAAATCGACAATTTCGTCCAGATTCAGGTTGTTCTTTTGAATCCATTTTGAGGTTGAAAAATCTCCAAGGCGCCATCTGCTGCCATTTGTCTCAGCTTCTTCAAAAAACTTTAGAGCTGTTTCGAAATCAATTGCAATAAAATGAGACATGTTCGATGTGTATGATTGAGCTAATTTAAGGCAAAGCAAGGTGAAAAAAAAACATTATCAAAGAAATCATGACCACAATGCCCTAGGTTTAATATTTTATTAGTGCAACAAAAAAGCCGGTTAATAATTTAACCGGCTTTGCTTTAATATGTTTCAATTAGAATTTATATCCAAGAGTAAAAATGATATTGTCTTGTGTTGTTGAGTATTTGGCCATTTCAGGCGAACCTGGGTAAAGTTTTAAGTTTTCGTCATTCAGAATGTGTTTAATTGTAGCATCAAAGAATACGTTACCCTGTCTGAATCCAAAACCTCCTGCAACAGTTGAATAAGAAGTATTACTATTCAAATTTGTTGTATTCAGGTAAGATGTTTTGTACACACTTGGAAAATTTTCGTATCCGGCACGAAGGCTGAAATTCTTGTTTACACGGTATTCACCGCCAATGTGAAGATTTCCTACTCTTTTATATGCATTTTGAATGGTTTGATTCTGGCTATAAAAGTCGTAACCATCGCTCCCGTTTTTAATTTTGACAGTTGAGTAGTCAACGATCTCATAATCAACACTGATTAATCCTGATTTTCCAATGACATAAGCTCCACTTAAAATGGCTTTCATTGGAGTTTCAATTTCGTAATCGTAAACACCAGCTTTATCCGGAGAAACAGGATTTCCGTTGTCGTAAGTTGATGTCGACATACTGCTATCATACTCATCGTTGAACTTGTAGAAAGTTGGAGTATGGAAAGCCAAACCTAATCTCAGGTTTTCAGTTGGTTTGTAGATTGCTCCAATTTTCAAATTGAACCCACTGCCTGTTGTTTTTAAATAGGTATTGAAGTTTAAATCATTAAAATAATCAATGTTATTTTTAGCATCCCATTCATATAGGTTTGCATTTTCTTTGAAATAAACATCGTGAATTCCGACTGTTCCACCAAGGTAGAATTTGTGATTGAAGTTAGCGCCAAATGAAATCAAATACTCGTTGATGTAACCTCTCCGGTCGGTTGATTTCCGCTGAGATTGCCCATATCCGGCATCTTTAACGTCGTTAAAATATTCTTTGGCATTATCATCATGGTTAATGAGATAAGTGTCCCAGGCCAGTTTTTCATAGTAAGGATCCAGGGTAGCATCCTCGTTTCCGTATATATTGTCGTAATTTGCATTCATATTATCTGAAAAATAACTCAGAATTGAATTGTTCGAATTTGCACCTTCAGCAAGAGAATTCATTGAGAAACTTCCCAACTTGTTAAATCCCAAACCAAAACTAAAGCTCACCAAACCTGATTCGCTATTCGATCCGGTAGGAATTGTGGTTACATAGCCAAGATTATCGATTCCAACATTGTATTTTGAATCAGTGGATGTACTTCCCAGGTAAGTTCCGTCAACACTGATTTTCCCAAAAGATGGAGTGAATGTAAATTCTCCTGTACGGTAAACTGCAACACCTGCCGGATTGATACTCAAGGAAGTGAAATCGCCGCCCAATGCGCCAAAGGCATTTCCCATGGCTGATGAACGGGCTGTGCCACTAATTTTGTAGTTTGAATATCTTAAAGCATCTTGCAAATCCTGCGCGAAAGCACTGAATGTAATCAGCAGGATACTAAGGGTATATACTAATTTTTTCATGTTTTCTGTATTAATTGTTTGTTTGAAGTCAGATTTCATTTTTGTGTTCAATATTATCTTCTATGGCCAGAACCACCGCCACCACCTGAGCTACTGCCACTTGAGCTGCCACCTGATGAGCCGCCGCTTGAACTGCTTCCCCCACTGTACGAAGAACCTGAAGAACTTCTTGCCGGAGCGCTATAGGTTGACCCTGAGTTGCCCGAAGACCTGTTGTAGCTTGAAGAACTTCTGGTTCCGGTAGAACTAGAACCTGTAGAATAAGATGAACTTGAACGATAAGTCTGTCTCATACTTGAAGAACTTCTAGGCTGAGTATAGCTCTGATTTTGACTGCTTGAGTTTGCACTTCTTAAAGCTGGCTGATTATAAGCACCTGCAGTACGAGGACGTGTATAGTTGTTGCTATTGTAATTCGATTGATTGACAATTCTTGGTTTGTTGTAGCTCGGTGTATAATTCTGGCTCTGTCTAACCACTCTTCCCTGGTCATAGGTTCTTCCGGTAGTAGATGGTTCGTACGACCTTCTTGCACTTCCTGAAGCCACATTTTGTTGTGTCTGAGAATTAACTTGTCTTCCTGTATTTGATCTGCGGTCGTTTACAATCGTTGCGCTCTTTGTATCCTGATTATCGCCGGTCGTATTAATTGAACGAGTCCTTGAATGACTGTCGTCGATTGTGCTGTTTGAATTTGCTCTTCCGGTATTTACAGATGACCTCTCTCCGTTTGCTGATTTGGTATAACCATTACTGGTATTTGGGAGGTTCATGTCGGTTGATCTTCTTCTTGCAACCTGATGAGTGTTGTAGAAACCACCACCGCCATAGTAGCCACCATAATATCCATCGTAATAGCCGTTATAGTATCCACCATAACCACCGTAACCCCAATATCCGCCAAGTCCAAATGAGAAAGGAGAATAATAACGAGCAGGATATTGGTATGGGTATCCAAAGCCTCCATACCATCCATTATATCCTAAGCCATATCCCATTCCGTAATATCCTGAATACCATGGTGAGTAATAACCACTATACATCCAATCATCGTAGAAAAAAGGATTGTAATAGTAGGGATTGTGAAACCTTGCTATACGATACGAAAAATCAAGATCGTTGTCGTTTTCGTCGTAATAGTTATTTATCACATATTTAACATCGTCGTCGTTGTAGTAGGCCGTTGTATCAGATCCAACCAGTTCCTGATTGTCCATGTTGTAACTCTGACTATCCGGATTGCTGTTGTTGTCAGGCTGATAAATGTAATTGTTCACAGAAGATGTACCATCAACATTACGATCCATCTGACTAAGAACAATTTTTTTGTCTCTGGTATCATTATTGCTAATCCTAGCTGATTTTTCTCTCGCCGGAGCTTCATTCTCAACAACAGCTACTGGTGGAACATCTGCGGGAGAGAAATAAATGTCATCATCATACGCTTTAGTCATATATGTCCCCGTAGTACATGCGCTGACTAAAATTGCTAGAATTGAGATGACGGTAAGTTTGGTTTTCATAGTACACCCTCCTTTATAATGAATGATAATTTTACTTTCTTTGTAGGCATTAAAACTAATACGAAAAACGCAAATACCATACCAAAAGTTTAAAAATGGCAAAAGAATTGACTTCACGCAGCGAAAATTATTCACAGTGGTATAACGATCTGGTAGTCAAGGCAGATCTCGCTGATAATTCTGCGGTTCGAGGATGTATGGTGATCAAACCATACGGATATGCAATCTGGGAGAAGATGCAGGCACAGCTTGACAAGATGTTTAAAGAGACCGGACACGTAAATGCTTACTTCCCGTTATTTATTCCGAAATCCTTTTTTAGTAAAGAAGCCAGCCACGTGGAAGGCTTTGCTAAGGAGTGTGCAGTGGTTACGCATTACCGTTTAATGAACGATCCAAACGGTAAAGGCATCATTGTTGATCCGGATGCTAAATTGGAAGAAGAACTGATTGTACGACCAACTTCTGAAACCATTATTTGGAGTACCTATAAAACGTGGATTCAATCTTACCGTGATTTACCTATTTTGGTTAACCAGTGGGCGAATGTGGTACGATGGGAAATGCGTACCCGTTTATTTTTACGTACTGCTGAGTTTTTATGGCAGGAAGGGCACACAGCACATGCTACCAGTCAGGAAGCAATGGAAGAAGCAGAACGAATGGTAAATGTGTATGCCACTTTTGTTGAAGAATTTATGGCTTTGCCTGTAATTAAGGGATCTAAATCGGCCAACGAACGTTTCGCCGGAGCGCTCGAAACTTACACCATCGAAGCTTTGATGCAGGATGGAAAAGCTTTGCAGTCGGGAACTTCACATTTTCTTGGTCAGAACTTCGCCAAGGCATTTGATGTTCGATTTACCAATAAAGAAGGTAAAGAAGATTTTGTTTGGGCAACGTCATGGGGTGTTTCAACCCGATTGATGGGTGCTTTAATTATGGCTCATTCCGACGATAACGGATTGGTACTTCCTCCTAAACTGGCACCTTTTCAGGTGGTTATTGTTCCAATCTATAAACAGGACGAACAATTGGCCGCAATTTCAGAAAAGGTTGACAGTATCGTTGCCAAATTGAAAGCGCTTGGAATTTCGGTTAAATACGATAACAACGACACGAAAAAGCCAGGCTGGAAATTTGCCGAGTATGAGTTGAAAGGTGTTCCGGTTCGCATTGCTATTGGTCCCCGGGATCTGGAAAATGGAACTGTAGAAGTTGCGCGACGCGATACGCTTGAGAAACAAGTTGTTTCGATGGACGGAATTGAATTGTATATTCAACAATTATTGGATGCCATTCAGGAAAATATTTATAAGAAGGCATTTGATTATCGCACAGGAATGACAACTCCGGTTGAAACCTATGAAGAATTTAAAGAGGTTCTTCAAAATAAAGGCGGGTTCATTTCGGCACACTGGGATGGTACTCCCGAGACCGAACAAGCTATTAAAGACGAAACGAAAGCAACAATCCGCTGCATCCCGTTTGATCAGGTTCCTGAAGAAGGCAAATGTATTTACTCAGGGAAGCCATCAAAAGGTCGTGTTTTATTTGCACTGGCATACTAAAAGATTAAAATCAGATACAGGAAAAGCAGTCAAAGTTGGCTGCTTTTCTTATTTTTATGGGATTATTAATCAAGATTTATGAACGCAAAGAAAAAAACTGTTAATCAGTTAGATGGAATGATCCTTAAAACCAACCTGAAACAGGAAGTTTACCGGAAAGCGGTTAGTTCGTTTGCCTTGTTGAAGGAAGTTTTGAAAGAATTAGCGGATGATTATCGGGTAAAGCTAAAAGATAAGGTTGACGACAGTGTCTTACCTGTTTATCAGGAAAAGGGGCCTTTTGAAGCCGAATTCAGGTTGGGAGGAGATATGCTTATTTTCAGCATGCATTCCAACGTGTTTGTTTTCAATCGTGAGCATCCAATCTGGAAATTAGATTACATCAAAGCGAATCCATTGAACTCGTATTGTGGGGTGTTTAATATTTACAATTTTCTGGCCGATAGTTTTAAATACAATCGATCGGAGGATTTGGGCTACCTTATTGCACGGATTTTTGTGAACCGCGAAAACCATTTCTTTGTTGAAGGCAAGAGACAGTCGGGCGAGTTGGTTAAAGATTTTGGCAGCGACGAAATGACCAAGGAATACATGAAAGAGATCATTGAGACAGCGGTTCAGTATGCCATCGACTTCGATTTGCTGGTTCCGCCTTACGATCAGGTTAAAATTGTTACTGTTGACCAGATGAATGCAGAGATTAATCATTCCAAAATTCAGACGGGCAAGCGATTAGGGTTTAAATTTAATTCAGACGACATTTAGAAAGTTATAAGTTATAAATTGTGAATGATCATTGTGGGCTATGTTGGTGCAGAGAATCATTCAGTTCAATCATTAAAAAATGGAGCAAGTTTTAGATCGATTTTTAAGATATACCAAGGTTTTTACCACTTCAGATCCTGAAAGTGAAACCTTTCCGAGTACCAGTCGCCAATTGATTTTTGCGGATCAATTAGCCAACGAATTGCGCAAAATTGGATTATCCGAGGTCACCCGTAACGAGTTTGGCTATGTTACAGCCACTTTACCTTCCAATCAGGATAAAGCTGTGCCAGTAATTGGCTTTATTTCTCACATGGATACCAGTCCTGATTATTCAGGAGAAAATGTGAATCCTCAGATGGTGAAAAATTACCAGGGACAGGAATTGGTGTTGAATGCCGATCTGGATTTGAATTTAAGTCCGGTTGATTTTCCTGAGTTGCTGAAATATGTTGGTCAGGATTTGATTACTACCGATGGAAAAACGTTGCTTGGAGCTGACGATAAAGCCGGCCTGGCCGAAATTATTTCTGCAATGGATTATTTGATTCTTCATCCTGAAGTTAAACACGGTAAAATCAGGATTTGCTTTACGCCCGACGAAGAAGTGGGACGTGGAGCCGATCATTTTGATGTTGCCAATTTTGGGGCTGACTTTGCTTACACGCTTGACGGAGGTGAGATTGGTGAACTTGAATATGAAAATTTTAATGCAGCTGGTGCTAAAATTACAGTAAAAGGACGCAGCGTTCATCCTGGATCAGCCAAAAATCAAATGGTTAATTCCATTCTGGTAGCTCACCAGATTGTTCAAGCATTGCCTCTAGAACAACGTCCGGAGCACACCGAAGGATACGAAGGATTTTTTCACCTCACTTCGTTTGAAGGTGATATTTCACTTACAAAAATGGAATATATCATTCGGGATCACGATCTGGCGAAATTTGAAGCCAAGAAAAAACTGATGAAAGAAATCTGTGGATTGATCAATCTTCGTTACGGACAAGGAACTGTTGCGCTTGAAATGCATGACCAGTATTACAACATGAAGCTAAAGGTGGAGCCAGTGAAATACATCGTTGATTTAGCAGAACAGGCGATGAAAGATGTTGGTGTTTCTCCAAAAATAAAAGCTATCCGCGGTGGAACCGATGGCGCCCGGCTTTCGTGGGACGGTTTGCCTTGTCCCAATATTTTCGCCGGAGGACATAATTTTCATGGTCCGTACGAATTTGTACCGGTACAATCGATGCAAAAAGCCGTTGAGGTGATTGTGCGGATTGCTGAATTAGTTGCAAAAATGTAAAAATTGTTGCGAGTTACGAGATACGGGTTTCGAGTTAAACCCGCAACCCGCAACCCGCAACCCGTAACAAAAATTTATGGTTGAGCAATTTCTGAAATACATTCACAACGAGAAACTGTTTCATTCGTCGCAGCGAATTTTGCTGGCGGTGAGTGGCGGAGCCGATTCGATGCTCATGTTGCATTTGTTCGCCAACGCTGGGTTCTCAGTGGCTGTTGCTCATTGTAATTTCGGGTTACGTGGTGTCGAATCGGATGGCGATGAACAGTTCGTTGCGGATTATTGTGACAAGCACAATCTGGCTTTTTATGTGAAGCATTTTAATACCCAGGATTATGCTTTGGAGAAAGGTATTTCGATTGAAATGGCAGCCCGCGACCTTCGCTATGCCTGGTTTGATGGTTTGCTCTCGAAACACAACCTGGATCTTCTTGCGACTGCGCATCATCAGGACGATGTGATTGAAACATTTCTGATCAACCTTTCCAGGGGCAGTGGAATAAAAGGTTTGAGCGGCATTCAGCCCAAGTCAGGAAAGATTATTCGCCCGATGCTTTTTACCAACCGGACTGAAATTCTGGATTACTGCCAGCGATTAAAAATTGATTTCCGGACAGATTCCAGTAATGTCGATACCGTTTACAAACGTAATCTGATTCGTCAGCAGATTTTGCCTTTGCTCGAACGGGTGAACCCTGCTTTCCGGAGAAATGCTTTGAAAACCATAGGAAACCTTCACGAAACTGGGCTGCTATTTCATCAGCGGATGAGCGAAATAAAATCCTGGGTTTATTCGGAAGATGATCAAGGAGCCATGATTCACATCGACAAGTTGCTGACCTTGTATCCAATTCGGACTATTTTGTTTGAATTGATCCGCGAATTTGGGTTTCAGGCAGAACAGGTTGACGATATTATTGATTCGCTGACCAAAGAATCGGGACGTAAATTTTTCTCAGGTGAGTACCGTTTGGTGAAAGATCGCGAATATTTGCTTATTTCGCCATTCTTATCGAAACAAGATCAGGTTTTTTACATCGAAGAGAATTGTCTCAAAATAAACTATCCCATTCATCTTTCGCTTGAAATAATTGATCGGAAATCTGATTTTCGGTTCTCAACGCATCAGAATATAGCCGATCTGGATCTGGATCAGCTTGTTTTTCCGCTTATTTTACGGCGCTGGCAGGAAGGTGAGTACTTTCAGCCCTTGGGCATGACTGGCATGAAAAAGCTAAGCGATTTCTTCGTTGATGAGAAATACTCCATTCCGGATAAAGAAAGTGCCTGGATTTTAGCCAGCGGCAATCAACCAATTTGGATCGTTGGCAAACGCTTGGATGACCGATTCAAGATTACCTCGATAACCAAACGGATTCTGAGAATTACAATGGAATAGTCCGATCAAAAGTGTAATCTGATTGTACAAAGAGGTATATTTCTATTGTTTTATGTGCTTACTAATCAAGTTCAGTAGGTTATCCGTTTTTATAGGTTTCGAAACATAATCGTTACAGCCTGCTTCTATCGCTTTTTTATTGTCACCAGATAGCGCATAGGCTGTTTGTGCAATAATAATTACTTCTGTGTTAAATTCCCGGATTCGTCTCGTGGCTTCATAGCCATCCATTATTGGCATTTGAATATCCATTAGGATTAAATCGATTTCAGGATTTTCAAAACAGGCTCGAACGGCTTCTGTTCCGTTTTCTACGCTGATTATTTCTCCTGCAATTTTCCGGATTATAATTGAAATGAGTTGGCTCGATGATCTGTCGTCCTCGGCAATCAATATTTTCAACTTCTTTAACTGGGTTTCTTCGATTGGGGCCAGAGTTTCATGTCCAATTTCGATTTTATTTTTTGATACCGGAAGATACGGAATAGTAAAATAGAATGTCGAACCTTTTCCTTCTTCACTTTCAATCCATATTTTTCCACCCAACATCTCGACATACGCTTTCGAAATGGCCAATCCTAAACCGGCACCCTGGCGAGCCATTTTATCAAAAACATCAACTTGAATAAAACGTTCAAAGATAGCTTCGTGCCTGTTTTTGGGGATCCCAATACCGGTATCTCTTACGAAATATTGCAGAAACAATTCATGATTAGTCTCTACAACATCACAACCAAATTCAATAAAACCTTTTGATGTATATTTAATTGAATTTTTGACCAAATTGGTTAGTATAGCATAAAGCTTTTCCCGATCGGTCTCAACGATTGATTCAGGCGGCAATGAAACTTTTTTCAAGGAGAAAGACAATCCCTTGTGTTCAACCTCTCTGTTAAAAAGCTGGTAAATAAATTCAAGTTGTTCGTTGATATTGGTTTCTTGCAGGACAGCCTTCATTTGTCCCGATTCTATTTTCGAGATGTCAATGATATCGTTTATGATATTCAGCATTCGGGCGCCGCTTTTTTCTATAATTTTAATATATTCCTGTTGCTGTTCGCCTGTAAGATCGGGTTCTTTCAATAGTTCGGCGAAGCCAAGAATACCGTTCATTGGTGTCCGGATTTCGTGGCTCATATTGGCAAGAAACGCCGATTTTAAACCATCGCTTTCTTCTGCTCGTTTTAGCGCTTCTATTAATTCAAGTTCTGCCTGCTTTCTCTGTTCTATCTCCTGTTCAAGTTGCGAGGCATAAATCCTGATTTTCATTTCGGCTTCTTCGCTTTTAATCATTCGGTCTTCCATCTTGCGAATCAGGGTTTCGTTGTATTCCTTCAGCATGGAAACTTCGGATGACTCAGGTGTTATCGATACCGGAATTTTACCATTTCTGAATTCTGATAATACCTGCTCAATTATGGCCATGAAATCTTCAGGCTCCTGAGGTTTAATGATAAACTTATCGGCTCCAAGACTTAAAGCAAATTCTCCGTCTTTTGGATGTGTGTATGTGGCAGTGTAAAAAACGAATGGAATGTTTTTTAGTGTGTCTTCCTTTTTCCATTCGCGGCAAAGGGTATAACCATCCATAACGGGCATCAGGATGTCAGCAATAATAATATCTGGCGGTTCTTTCAAGCCGAGGCCAAGCGCTTCGGCGCCATTGTTTGCAGTAACGGTTGTATAACCATACCCTTTAAGTAGCGATTCCAGTAGATACAGGTTTTCTTTGATGTCATCAACAATTAGGGCTCGTTTCATAATTGATTCCTCCTTTGCAAAAGTTCTTTGGGAAAATGGGATTCCATCCGTTGTATAAAATTGTCAGGATCGATTGGTTTTTCAATATAGCCATTTGCCCCAGAAGCCATCACTTTTTCGCGGTCGCCAACCATGGCATGAGAAGTGACTGCGATAATCGGAATCGTGTTGAGATCGTTCCTGTTTCTCAACTCCCGTGCAATCTGATAACCATCCATTTCCGGCAGTTGAATGTCCAATAATATCACATCAGGCAGGCAATTCGTCGCAGCTTTAATACCGTCTAATCCGTTGAATGCCTGAAATACTTCATAATTATTCTTTTCGAGCAAAAAACTGAGCATATACATGTTTTGTTCGTTGTCTTCAATAATTAATGCTTTTAGCTTCATATTCATTTTTTTTGATTACATCAGTAATTGTTATCAAGAGGTAACCTGATAATAAAAGTACTACCTTTTGCAAGCTCTGATTCAACAGAAATTGATCCGCCCAACATGGTCATCAGCTTTTTGCTGATTGAAAGTCCCAGTCCGGTACCCTCGTGTTTCCGAGCTATTCCCGAATCGATTTGTATAAACGGTTTAAACAACTTTGTTATCTGATTTTCTTCGATGCCCAAGCCGGTATCAATTACCCGAACTACCAGATGTTTGTCCTGTAATAGTGCTTCCACTTTCACTGATCCAACTTCAGTAAATTTCAGTGCGTTATTTACCAGATTGATAATGACCTGTTGTACCCTGAATTGGTCACTGGTAATTTCAGGCAGGTCAGGTTCTATTTCGGCTGTTAAAAGTAAATTTTTGCTGGTGGCAAATGGTTTTGACAGGTCGATGACGTTTTGAATAACTTCCGAAATTTTAAACCTGTCGGTACTCAAATTTAACTGGCCAGCCTCAATTTTCGATAAATCGAGAATGTCGTTTATCAGCGATAACAGGTGGCGACCGCTTTTCTGGGTCATACGGAGTTGTTTTTTCTGCTCCTCGTTCAATGGCCCTGGTAATTCCTGAAGCAACATTCCGGTAAACCCAATGATCGAGTTTAATGGGGTGCGAAGTTCGTGCGACATAGTGGCCAAAAATGCAGATTTTAACTGATCGGCCGACTCGGCGCGTTCTTTGGCTATTTCTAACTCGGCAGTTCGTTCTTCAACCATATTTTCCAAATGCTTGTGGTATCTTTCCAATTCCATCTCTGCCAGTTTTCGATCGGTTATGTCGGTTACTGCGGCAATGCGGGCATCGCGTTCCATATAATCCAAATCGTGCGAAGTTGCAATGATCGAAATAACCGAGCCATCTTTCCTGATGTGATGCCATTCGCCTGCATAGGCATGTCCATGTAAACCTTGGGCTACCTCAACAAGAGCCTCTTTTTCTTCCTCCGGGTAAAGATCGGGTAACTGCATGGCTAACACTTCATCCATAGAAAAACCATACTGTTTTATAAATGCTTCGTTGACGGCACGAAATTTTAATGTTTCCGTATCATAAATTAGTAATGGAACAGGATTTCGCTCAAATAGAAATCGATATTTTTCTTCGTTTAGCCTTAGCAATTCTTCAGCCTGTTTTCTTTTTGTGATGTCCCAGAAAATTCCCTGAATGCCAATAACGGAGCCATTTCCATCTTTAATAGGAACCTTAACAACTTGAGTCCAGTAGGTTTGTCCGGCCCGAGTCTCGCATACTTCGGTTTCCAATAGTTTGCCTGATGCTAAAAAAGCAGAATCCTCTTTCCGATATTTTTCAGCCAAGTCAATAGGAAAGAAGTCATAATCAGTTTTTCCGGCAATTTCAGATGATTGGATATTTAGCTCTTTCGCAAAATTTTCATTGCAGGATACAAAAATTAAGTTGCTATTTTTTACAAAAATCTTTTGAGGTAGATTTTCGAGCAATGACCGATGTTTGGTTAGACTTTCATACAGACTTAACTGCATTTTTTTTCGCTCATAAATTACTGACGAAAGCACAAGAAACGTAATTGCTACAATGCCAACAAAACTTTGAATTACTAGTATTGATTCATTTTGCTGAAGTGCATTATTAATGGCATGATGCATAATTGACCATAATGCTAATCCACTTATTATTAGAACAAACACACTCGTTTCGAATTTGCCAAATCTGAATATAGACCATAACAAAACAGGTATAAACAGGTAAATTAGGTTATAAATCGTAAAAAATATCAAATAGGATGTAAAACCTAACACAATAATAAAGCCTACTAATTCTGCAAATTTCAGGTAGTTCCATTCATTGAATTTGTATTGATTCCAATTAATAATAATTGGTGCCAAAATCAGAATACCCAAGGTGTCTCCAAACCACCAATTTAAAAGTAAGTGATCATAAATTTCCCAGTGATTTGTAAAAATGCAAAACGACGAAGAACCAACAAGCGCAGCAATAAGAGGTGCAAGTAATGCGCCAAAGAAGATAAAAAGTGTTGTTCCTTTTAATGTTTCCAACGGATTAGGATTGTTGGAAAAACGAGAAATTAACCCTGCTCCAATAAGAGCTTCCAATGTATTACCCATTGCGGTAATCAATGAAAGAATAAGTATCGAATGGAAGGGTAATTCAGAAACAATTAAACCCTGAAGATTTGCCAAAAAGGCTGCTATATAAATGGCTGGCCAAACCCTGTATCCTGCGAGTAAAATTGCCGCAAGAGCAATTCCTGCTGGCATCCAGACCGGCGATGCAACAGTGCCTTCAAATGCAAAAATCAAACCCAGTTTTGCCGTTGAATAATAACTCAAAATAATTAAGATCAGCAAGATGAACCAGTGCCATCTTTTCGCGAATGTTGATTTAGTATCTTCCATTACAAATGAGTGAAGTATCCTATAATCGAAATATGTATCGTGAATATGGAAATAAGCTAACTCCTTTTTATGAAATGGTGAAAAGAAAAAGAATTGGACGGCATTCGACCATTTGCAAATTATGAAATATACCTGATTCGTGAAGCGAACACGCTCATGGATCACCCTGTTGAAATTTGGATTTTGAGGAACAGATATCAAACTTATCTAATCAATCAGCCTATACCTCTTTGATCCTTCCCAGTCATTCATCATAACGATGATATGGGAACAACTAAAATAGCGAAATAGAATGAGAAATCCTACTGAAAATAATTTATGAAAATAACTTTTCTACAACCAGTTAATCCCCTTTTTCAGCAACTCCTGAGTTTGTGCTTCGGGGCTTCCGGCTTCGGGTTGGTATTGATACACCCATTCCACTTCGGCAGGTAAACTCACCAAGATAGATTCGATGTTGCCGTCGGATTCCAAACCGAATTTGGTTCCGCGATCATGGATTAAATTAAATTCAACGTAGCGTCCGCGACGAATTTTTTGCCATTTTTTCTGAGCTTCGGTAAACGGTTTTTGCCCATTATCCTTCATCAGGCGACTGTAAATAACGGGGTAAATTCGCAGCAAATCAGAAGTCAGGTTCAGCATTTTCTCCAAATCTACTTCGTTAGCTGGTTGAATTCGGTCGAAGAAAATTCCGCCAACACCACGGGTTTCGTGCCGGTGACTGAGGTAAAAATAATCGTCGGCCCACGTTTTCCATGCCGGATAAAAGGAAGTATCGTATTTGTCGCAGATGTCCTTAATCGTTTGATGAAACCAACGCGCTTCTTCCAGATTGATGTAAGTAGGAGTGAGGTCGATTCCGCCGCCAAACCACGATGAACCATTATCAAGACTGAAATGACGAACGTTCATGTGGATCGTTGGTACAAATGGATTTCCGGAGTGAAGAATGGACGAAACTCCTGTAGCAGAAAAAGAGTTTGCTTTTTCTCCCAGAAGTTTCGCCATGTTATCGTTATAACTACCGCTTACGTGAGAAAAATTAACCCCTGCTTTTTCGATGATTGATCCGTTTTGCATGACGCGAGTCAAACCTGAACCAATCTCCTTTTCCCAAACATCTTCAGTAAATTTTCCGGTTCCATCGGCTTCTTCCAAAGTTTGGCAAATGTTTTTTTGTAAGCTTTTGTATATAGCGGCGGTTTTCGATACGTTCACTGTTGTCGTGTTTGGATTAAAAATGTCATTTACTTCGTGTCATTCAGTTGTCATTAGCTTCGAGTCAGGACTATTCGAAGGTTCAAATGAATGACTATTAATGACAACAATTGACCATTAATGACCTTGAATTTTCCCAATCAGTTCTTCTGCAATTGTGCGCCCTTGTTTCACCCGGTCAGCCATTCCAATACCATCGCGGATGTTTCCGGCTAAAATCAATCCGGGGTATTTCTGCTGAAGCTGTTCAATCATTTCGAAACGTTCTTTCGAACTTTCGGTATATTGTGGAATGGCTTTCGGATAGCGGTGAATCCGAATCATATCCGGACTCAGGCTTCGGTTGCTCATCATTCGCGGAAGTTCTTTGTTCAGAAGTGTCTCAATCTCGAAATTATCCATTTTTGCGATATCCGGACGTTTGGTTCCTCCCATGAAAACAGACAACAGAGCACCACCTTCCGGGGCGCGGCCTTTAAAGAACGACGAGGTAAATAACACACCAAGTATATTTTTGTTTTCCTTTCCTGGAACCAATCCGCCAAACGCATTCAGCGACATGCCTTTCCATTTTTCAAATCCAAGCAAAACCTGAGTGACCGCAGCGTATTTTAATTCGTTGAACGGGACAACTTCATTCTCATTCAGGAATGGCAACAAGCCGGGCAAGGCATAACCTCCGCAGGTGGTGACCAAATGCGAAGTTTCGAGGGTAAATAAATGTTCAGGAGTGGTAACCTGTAACTGAAACCCATTTGTAATAGGTTTCACCATCGTTTCAGCCGATAACAGAATATTTTCGGATCCGATTGCTTCAGTCAGCGCTTCGGTCAGGCGACTCAATCCTCCCTTGGCCGAAAATACTTCTCTGGTTGCTTTTTTGTCACGGTCGGTTTTCGGAAGTTTAGCCTTTTTCATGGCGCCTTTGATGAAACTTCCGTATTCCTGCTCCAGATTCCAGAGCTTGGGCATGGCGTATTTGGTAACAAGTTTGGTCGGATCACCGGCGTAAATTCCGGAGATAAACGGATCGACAGCATAATCCAAATAGCTTTGTCCCATTCGCCGTATAACCAGTTCTGACAGTTTCTCATTTGGATCGGTTCCTTTTTTGCGGAAAGGTTCGCCCAAAATTCTGAATTTGTCGTACCAGGTAAAAAGTGGAGTGCCAACGGCCGACATTAATCCTGAAGGTAAAGCGTGCCATGCCTGGTTTTTCCAGATCAGGCGTCGTTTGGCGCTCGGATCGGCAACTTCGAGCTCGCATTTCCCGGCCAGTTCTTCAAATAACTCGGTCATTTCAGGATAAGAAACTACTCCAGTGTTTGGACCTGTTTCGTACACAAAACCCTTTTCGCTGATGGTTTGCATCACTCCTCCGGTTTTGGCTGATTTTTCGATGATTTTAAAATCGATTCCTGCTTTTTTCAGGTATAAACCCATCGTCAGCCCGGTCAATCCGGCGCCAACAATTACGACTTCGGTTTTGAGTGATTCAGCCATAATTAAACTGGTTTTGAAAAGTTGGTTTGTCCGGCCTGAATAAGCGGATCGAACGAGGCGGCTACATTGCGGATAAACAATTGTCCATCCGGTGTAATTTGTATTTTTTCGTCGGAAAGGGTAATTACTCCGTCGTCAGCAAATTGTTGAAGCAGTTCCTGATTGTAAACGGTTTGTGATTTAACTTCTTCGGATGTCATGCCAAGTATTTCGCCCAAATGGCTCCAGACAATCTGCTCGTTACACATTAGTTCGGTAATTACTTCGCGCACAACCACCTGCTGTTTGGTCAGTGCATAACCTTTAATCGTGGTTAACTCACCCTGATTGATTTTGGCAATGTATTCGTCAATTGACTTCGTGTTTTGTGCATAAACGCCTTCCAGTTGACTGATTCCGGTTACACCGAAAGCATAAACCTGCCCGGTGGTACGGCGAGTGCAATAACCCTGAAAGTTGCGGTGCAATTGTTTATTCTTGCGCGCCACAGTTAATTCGTCAGCGGCGTTGGCATAATGGTCCATTCCAATGGCTTCGTAGCCATTTTGCGTCATGAGTGAAAATGCAGCTTCGAACATTTTGATTTTTTCGTCAGGAGCCGGAAGCCCTTCTTTCTCCAATTTCTTTTGAATTTTGCTGACCCATGGCACATGTGCGTACGAAAAAGTGACCAATCGATCGGGTCTCAATTCGATGGCTTTCCGGATTGTTTCCGAGAAGTTAGCAGCCGTTTGCTTAGGAAGACCGTAAATAAAATCGAGATTAACGGCCATATTGGGCGAATCC
The DNA here is from genome assembly GCA_028683385.1 of Prolixibacteraceae bacterium. Lineage (GTDB taxonomy): Bacteria > Bacteroidota > Bacteroidia > Bacteroidales > Prolixibacteraceae > Aquipluma. The sequence continues at coordinate 192,684 of JAQUIJ010000008.1, forward strand.
TTTTTCAGGAAAGCAATTATATCTGCAACCGGAAGAACAGATTGTTCGCGGTTAACCGCATCCAAAACATCATTGTCAAAATCCTGAATACCGATACTGAAACGGTTAAATCCTGCCTTCTTCAGTCCCGTCATTTGCTCGTATGTGAGGTAGGCCGGGTTGACTTCAATAGCGATTTCAGGTTCGGGTATAAACTCGAACGTTGAAAACAACAATTCGTTAATCTCCTGAAGATATTCTACCGGAATGGCATTTGGCGTTCCACCTCCATAGTGAATCTGCGAAACTTTCCGGTTTTTATCCAATCGCGAAGTCACCATCTTAATTTCCTTGATCAGGGCTTTGTGGTATGCTTCCACCACTTCTTCTTTCCGGAGCGCGTATGAATTGCATCCGCAGAAATAGCACAATTTCAGGCAAAACGGAATGTGAATGTAAATGGAAATATTCTGCGGGTTCCATTGATTCGACTCGTCGATGGCTTCCAGATAATTGGCCGGACTAAATTCTTCGGTGAAGAAGTTTGCCGGTGGATAGCTGGTGTACCGTGGAACCGGATGGTTGTATTTTTCGAGTAATTCGCGGTTGATCATGATGTTGTTGTTACGGGTTACGGGTTGCGTGTTACGGGTTTTAACTCGCAACACGCAACTCTTTTATCTTTTCCAATCGGTGCGTTTCACCCAATCGGCTAAAAACTTGGCATTTTCAAAAGAAATGCCTGGCATGAATCCGTGACCCAGATTGAAAATCCAGTTCGGATTATTCTTGCCAAATTCAATATAAGGTTGCAGCGCCTTTTCAATTTCAGGCTGACTTGCATATAACAAACGAGGATCGACATTTCCTTGTAACCCAATTTTCGGATCGACTAATTTTCTCGCCAAATCGAGAGGTGTTTGCCAGTCGATGCTTAGGTAATCGCAATCTTCAGGAGTAATCTGGGCGATTCCTGTTCCCAGTCCTTTCGGGAAGAAAATAAATGGAATGCCTTTTTCGCGCACGGCAGCAGCGATCTTTTTAGTTGCGGGCATAAACAGTTCCTGATACAAATCTGCAGGAATCAATCCGGCATGTGTATCAAACAACTGGAAAACGTCGATGCCGTGTTCAATTTGTCCTTGCGCATAAACTATCGAAAGATCAGTAACAACTTCAATCAGCTTTTTGGTAGTCTCCTTATTTTCATAAATGAATTTAATGGCTTCCGGAAAATCACCTTTACGTCCTAACCCTTGAAGCATGAACAGCAAAACAGTCAAGGGAGCGCCACAGAAACCAATCAACGGTGTTTCTTCCTTTTTTGTTCGAATGATTTCGTCAATCACTTCGTAGATGTAATTCAATTTCGACGGATCTGGATTCAATCCTGCTAACGGATTTTCGCGAAACGCCAAGGGTTGATCGAATAGCGGACCACTATCATTAAATTCCAATCCCATTCCCAACGCATGTGGAATCACCAATATATCGGAGAACAGAATTCCGGCATCAACACCCAAATCGTCAACCGGAAGCAACGTAACTTTAGCTGCGATTTCCGGATTCTGCATCATCTGCCAAAAGGTGTAATCCTCTTTAATTTTCATGTACGAAGGCAACACCCGACCTGCCTGACGCATAAACCAAACTGGTGGACGTTCAGTTTTCTCACCCCGGAGTGTTTTTAATAGAATTGAATTTGTTGTCAAAATATCTCGTTTTAATTATGAATCAGTTTATCTTCTTCTTCCGTTTGAGTTTTCTTTTTTATCTTCTTTTTTAGTCGATTCGGTTTTTTGACTGCTCCTCTGACTCTGTTTTGCCGTATTGTTGGATCTACTTTGTCTTGTTACTGAACCCGATTTTTCTCTGGGGGCAGAACTTCTCTGTGAAGATTCAACCCTCTGAGTTGAACGTTGCTGAGTTGAAACCGAACGTTGTTCAGGAGCAGAACGCCTTTCATAAGATTGGCTTCTGTTTTCACTTCTCTGCTGAATTTGTTGATTGTTATTCTGAGTTCTGCTTCTGTTCGAATTTCTGTTGTATTCTCTTGGCTGAGCTTGAGTTGATCCTGACTTTTCCTGATAAGCCGGACGACGGTATTCATTTGTTGACTGTCGTTTTTGACTACTCTCTGTTCTTGAATTCTGCCTTTCTGGTCTAACCGTACTATTTGGTCTTTGGGCACTGCTGTTTCGTTGGTATCCTGCACCTGAACGGTCAGAACGCCTTTGAATCAATTCATTTCTATTCGTTACACCATTATGCCTGTTCTCAAAAGCCCGGTCGGGATATCTCCTTGCAAAATCATCTCTGCGGATTCGGCTATAGTTATCTCCTGAAATGTGAATAATAGGACTGTCAATACGACGATATTTATTTTCGTAATTGATGTGTGCATAAATATTCCTGCGGTATTTAAATGGCGAGCAAGGTCTGTAAACACTATACCATCTTGGGTAGTAGTTCCAGTAATAGGGCGAAATCCATGGGCTGTAACGTGGACCCCAAAAGAACGAGAAAATTAGAGGGGTATGATAAAAGACTGGCTCAATAATGTAGTTTGAACCATAGATATATGGATCGCCAACAATTTGAATCCGTGGATTGCCATTTTGAACCCGTTCAACTTCAATAGTTGCAACGTCTTGAAAAACATTGTCGTCAAGGACTGCCTGAACAACAACAAGTGAATTTTGATTCGATGAATTTTCAACAACCCGTAAATAATCGATATAGCCGTCTTGGTTTAAGTCGAGATTAGAAATCGGGTTGTTTGGATCATTCAGCCGACGTTCAAAGTCTTCCAGATTTTCTGAATCGCCAAACATAGAAGCGACAGCATCCAAATCGAGATTGTCGCTAATATCGTAGCTGGTTGCACGTGCAGTAGTCACTACACGTCGTTGGGCATGTAAATTGAAGAAGCATGTGCTTAAAGCTAAAACTAAGATTCCAATTTTTGTTTTCATGGTCGTAAGTATTAATTGTTTCCTGTTTTTACTGAATTTTCGAATAGTAATTCTCATCAGTACACATGCTACTTCAAAAAATCTGCCAATTTTAATTTGTTTAGTGTGTTTGTTGAATATCAGAATGTTACAAAATTTGACTTATTTCACTGTCCAAATTCTTTCCCAATTTTGATTCAGGTTTTGGAATCGTGTTTTTATCCCTTCAAGACCTTCAAAGCTTCGTAGGTTGCTTCAATGGTTTTATCGATTTTTTTCGATGTATGAGCAGCCGACATAAATCCCGCTTCGAACTGCGATGGAGCTAGATATATACCACTTTCCAAAGCCATCTTAAAGTATTTAGCGTAGGTGGCGGTGTTACATTTGAGTGCATCAGCAAAAGAATTCACACGGCCTTCTTCTGTAAAGAATAAAGTAAACATGGAGCCAACGCGGTTTACTACTCCCGGGAAATTCAGATCGGCCAGGCATTTTTTGATGCCTTCGCCTAATTGAGCTGATTTATCCTCAAGCATATCATAAAAACCATCGGTTTCATCCAGAATTTTCAATGCGGTTAAGCCGGCAGCCATTGCTAATGGGTTTCCTGAAAGTGTTCCGGCCTGATAAACAGGGCCTTTTGGCGCCAGTTTATCCATGATTTCCTGTTTGCCACCATAAGCGCCAACAGGAAGTCCGCCACCGATTATTTTTCCGAAGCAGGTTAGATCAGGGGTAATCCCAAGTATTTGCTGTGCGCCACCTTTTGAAAGTCGGAAACCAGTCATCACCTCGTCGAAAATCAAAACTGTTCCATATTTCGTGCAAAGGTCACGAACTCCCTGAATGAATTCAGGTTCAGGAATTACCACTCCCATATTACCGGTAACCGGTTCTAATATCAAAGCTGCAATCTGCTCAGGATAGCGATTGAATAATTCTTTCACCGAATCCAGATCATTGTATCCTGCAGTCAGCGTATCTCTTGCTGTTCCTGAAGTTACACCCGGCGAATTGGGAGTTCCAAATGTCAGGGCGCCCGAACCTGCTTTAATCAGGAAACTATCGTTGTGGCCGTGATAGCAGCCCTCGAATTTAATAACCAATTCGCGGTTGGTGTATCCACGGGCCAAACGCAAAGCGCTCATTGTGGCTTCAGTTCCCGAGTTTACCATGCGGATGCTGTCGATCGAAGGAACCATCTTTTTGATTTGAAGCGCCATTTCGGTTTCGAGCAGGGTAGGAGCGCCAAAACTGGTTCCCTTGGCTGCTGTTTTTTGAATAGCCATAATCACATCAGGATGGGCGTGCCCTAAAATCATTGGACCCCAGGAGCCCACATAATCGATGTATTCGTGACCGTCGATATCGAAAACTTTGGCACCTTTGGCACTGGCAATAAACAATGGGTCACCATCAACACTTTTAAACGAACGAACCGGTGAATTTACTCCACCTGGAATATGTTTTTGTGCTTCCTGAAAAGCAGCGATGCTTTGGGTATAGTTTTTCATGCTTTAATTTTTAATCAAGTTACGAGTTTCGGGATACGGAGTTTTGAGTCAACTGCTAACTGTGACTGAATATTGCGACTTTTTACCCATGCTCCTTGCCCTTTACTTTTACAGCTCTTTGATAATTTCCTGAGCGTGATAAGTAATGATGATGTCGGAACCGGCACGTTTAATGGAAGTCAGAATTTCGCGAACCATGCGTTTTTCATCGATCCAGCCGTTTGCTCCGGCAGCTTTCACCATTGCATATTCACCGCTCACATTGTAGGCGGCTATAGGCATGTTGAAAGTTGTTTTTACACGCTGAATAATATCGAGGTAACTCAAAGCTGGTTTCACCATCACAATGTCGGCACCTTCATCAATGTCGAGAGCAACTTCACGTAATGCTTCGTTGCCATTGGCCGGATCCATTTGGTAAGTAGCACGGTTTCCAAATTTTGGAGCGCTATCGGCAGCTTCGCGGAAAGGTCCGTAAAAAGCCGAAGCATATTTGGCTGAATAAGCCATAATTGGTGTGTTGTAAAAGCCATTTTCATCGAGCGATTTGCGGATAGCTCCAACGCGTCCGTCCATCATATCGCTAGGCGCAACCATATCAACACCTTCTTCAGCCATTGAAACTGATTGCTTAGCAAGTGTAACCAATGTAAGATCGTTGTGAACATCGCCATTAACAATAGTACCGCAGTGACCGTGTGATGTATATTCACAATTGCAAATATCGGCAATGATATATAAATCGGGTAAAGCGCTTTTTATGGCACGCACGGCCTGTTGTACAATTCCGTTGTGCTCGCAGGCCACAAGCCCGTGTTCGTCTTTGTGTTCGGGAATACCAAAAAGCAAAATCGCCTGAATTCCTAATCCGTATAACCGGCGACATTCTTCAACCAACAGATCGACTGAAAGGTTAAAATTGCCTGGCATGGAGGAAATTGGAATTCGCACGTTTGTTCCCGGACAAACAAAAAGCGGCATGACCAAGTCATCGCGGGTTAATATTGTTTCTCTGACTAAATTTCGTAAAACAGGAGTTTGTCTTAATCTTCTGAGTCTTGTAGTTGGGAAAGACATGGTTCTAATTGTTTAAAAGTTGTTTCTTCTGAAAATAATTGAGTATGGCTGAATGTATTCCTTGCGAATTAGCAGTCCCGGCAGTTATCAATGGTTCAATTCCATTGCGGATTACTTCGGCTGAGGTTGTTTGCCCAATGCAAACCAATCGGAGTTTTGTAGGGTCAATTTTTCCTGAAAGCAGTTGAAGTAAATTTTTGCAGCACGATGGACTTGAAAGTACGATCATGTCGTACTGATCATCAAGTATAAGTTTTATAGCTTCAGTATTAATGACTTCAGGAAGAACCGTTTCGTAAAAAAGAATGCGGGTACATTCGGCCTTTTTCGATATTTTGTCTTCAATAACAGTACGGGCTAAATTCCCAATAGGGAAGAGTACCCGGTCGCCAGGGTTTACCCGGTGAAAAAAATCTACCACAAAATCCTCAGCAGTGTTTCCTAAATTTATAAATGAAGCTGATGTCCCATAACATTCAAGCGAAGCGGCAGTTTTCTTGCCAACAACACCTATTTTTAAATGCTCAGGAAGGCCGTAATGATTTTGAAGTTCAAAAAGTCGGGCGAAGAAATAGCGTAATCCGTTTGGACTGGTAAAAACTACCCAGTTAAACGATTCGATATTTTTTAATTGTTGCCAGGCAAACTCATCAAGAGGTAATGGCCTGACTTCTATGGTCGGCATTGAAATCAGGGTGGCTGAATCTTCAGATAACAGATTTTCAAGTTCAGCAGACTGACCGGCTGGCCGTGTTGATATAAATACTTTGTTTTCGAGTATTTTACCCATTTGGTTTAGTGAGTATTGTTGCTTGATTTAATTTGGTCTAAAATTTCTTTTGCTCCTTTTCCGAGCATTTTTTCGGCCATTTGAACTCCCAATTTAGCTCCTTCGGTCATTTCTCCTGAAATGTCTTCCCGAATGTATTGCTTCCCGTCAATAGAGGCAACAAATCCGCTCATATTTAGGGTTCCGTTTTCAACCCTTGAATAACATCCAAGCGGAACCTGGCATCCACCTTCAAGATGAGCCAGAAACGCACGTTCAGCAACCACCGTATTCCAGGTATTCAAATGGTTTAACTTTTCCATTAATTCATCAACTTCAGGATCATTTAGCCGGGTTTCAATGGCAATTGCGCCCTGACTGACCGCTGGCATGATTACTTCAGGATCAATAATTTCGGTGATGTATTTTTCGAGACCGAGGCGTTGAAGCCCGGCGGCTGCCATAATCATGGCATCGCAATACCCATCTTCCATTTTCTGAAGACGAGAATTTACGTTTCCGCGAATATCTTTAATAACGATCTGGTTATTTATTTTCAGAAGCCCTGCAATCCGGCGCAAACTGGATGTGGCAACTACATCGCCTGCTTTCAGGTCAGCAATCTTTTTGCCATTTAAACTTACCAGTGCATCTCGGAATTCGCCACGCTCCAAAACGGCACCTAATTTTAGGCCATCTGGTAATTTGGTAGGAAGGTCTTTTAAACTGTGAACTGCCAAATCAACGCTTCCGTCGATCAGTTCATTTTCAATTTCTTTGGTGAATAACCCCTTGTCTCCGATTTTTGAGAGCGCAACATCGAGAATTTTATCTCCTTTTGTTTTGATAATTTTCAGTTCAACCTGAAGTTCCGGAAAAATATTTTCGAGTGTTGCTTTTACTTTTTTAGCCTGATAGAGTGCCAGTTGGCTTCCTCTTGTGCCTATACGTATCGTTTTTTTCATTCTGATCGGTCAAAAGCAAATCAACCGGATTTGCCTGCAAAATATTTTAGTCGAATTTAAATAAATCATTGATGATTTTTAACGAATCGATATTTTTTCCGTTATCCGTTAAATTTTTCAGGTTTTTGATCAGCAAACGGGTGTATCGCTGGGTAAGATGTTGTGCATAATCATCTACAATTTGCTGCATTTCCGGAGTATTTACTTTGCGGTAGGTCGAAAGTTCTTCCTGATTTATAGACTGGAAATTTGCAGTTATTGTGCTTATTGCCGGGCGAAGTGAGCGACTGGCCAACCATTCAGAAAAATCGGCCACAACTTCGTCCAAAATAAGATGTGCTTTTGCTGCGCTTTCCTTCTTGTTTTCGGTAGTCTGTTTAACTATTTCCTGAAGGTCGTCAACACCAAGTACTTCAACATTTTCTAATTCAGCAACTGAAGCTTCAATATTACGGGGAACCGAGAGATCAATATAAACCTGTTTGTGTCCTGGCCTAACCAATTGGTTTTGTTTTACCATTTCAGCAGTGATAACAGGTGTAGCAGAGGATGTTGCAATCATCACAATATCAAATCCGTGAAGGTATTTTCCGAATGTGTCAAACGAAATGGTCATTCCGTTGTATTTGGCGGCTGTTTTTTCTGCTTTTTCAATTGTACGATTGGATACGCCAATCTGTTTAACTCCCTTTTTATGAATGTTTTGAAGAGCCAGGTTTCCTGTTTCACCAGCCCCAACCAATAAAACCGATTTGTCACTTACTCCACCCAGAATGTTGGCACACATTTCAACTGCTGCACTACTCACCGAAGTGATTCCTAGTTTGATGCCCGTTTCCGTACGAACACGTTTCCCTGCTTCGAAAGATTTCTGGAAAAGTCGCATTAAAACAGCATCGGTAAGCGCCAGTTCAGTACATGTAATGTAAGCTTCTTTTACTTGTCCAATAATCTGGTCTTCTCCAATGATCAGTGAATCGAGTCCCGAAACCACTTCAAATAAATGACGAACAGCACCCGCATTTGACCGGTGGTAAAAGTACTGCCAGCAATGATCGGTAATTCCTTTGAATTTTTTGATTGCTTCATAAATCAACTCAAATGCAGTCTGATTGTCATGTTTATCCTGTGAGAAATAAATCTCAGTCCGGTTACATGTCGAAATGAGTACCAAATCAGCAATGTCTGTTTCTTGCTGAAGTAGTTCTGAAAATGGAACAATTTCGTCTTTTGGAAATGAAAATAACTCGCGGATTTCTAATGGCGCTGTCTTATAGCTTATTCCTATCACCCCTATCATAAAATAATCTTATCAGGATTGCTAACGAAAAACAATTATGCACAATAATAGTTGCAGTTTCAGCTTAATTATAAGTTGAAAAATACAAAATGCCTGAAAATGAAAAGTGTGCTAACTTTTTTTTCTAGCACCCTGATGGAGGAGGGCGTGAAAATTGGAATCCGGAGAAAAGGAATTCATGAACTTTTATGTTCCTGACCTGAAAAATAATAGTTCCCGTATCTGGAATAAATGCTGTAGTTTTAGCTTCAGGCTTTAAAATGGTATTCTGATTTTCAATCTTTTGGTCGTTGACCTGGAAATAATAAATCGAATGGTCTGCTGCTTTTTGTTTGACTTCGACGGGTATAGTAACTGATGAAACAGTTTCGATAGCCTCGTCTCCGGTGCTATTATTGAACATACCCATTGCGAAGCCGAAAAAATAAAATGCGGCTAGCAGCAAATAAGGTAGAGGTGTCGATAATAGTCCTAAAAAAAACATTACTCAGAATTAAAGTTAAACAATTGATCTTAAACGATTCGCCTGAAAAACGATCGTCTTTGTTTGTTTATTGTGTCGCAAATGTAATAATAATGGATGAATGGTATTGTTTGATGGCATTGATATTTGTCAGTATGAAGTGATGTTGTGTTATCATTATTTTGTCAATAAATGATGGATAGGGGTATGAGTTTAGAAGTTGCTAAAAAATCATTAACAAATTAGATCGGATTGCATTTTAGTTCGAATAAAATTAAAAATACTCCATAATGAAATAATTCTTATTCGCATCTTTGTAATGTTTTTGAACACTCATATACATTAAAATTAAGGATATGGATTTTTCAGGTTTACTTAAGTATTTTGTCCCTAAAGAAAAGAAGTTTTATGTGATGTTTAATCAGGCTGCGGAAAATACAATTGAAGCCTCAGCTGCGTTGGTTAAGCTCATCAATTCGCCGGAATTGGAAGATCGCCGGTCTATTGGACTAGCCATTAAGGCAATTGAGAAAAAAGGAGATGAATTTACCAATCAGATTTTTGATGTATTAAATCGCTCTTTTATTACTCCATTTGATCGGGAAGATATCAATGAGTTAACTTCAACAATTGATGATGTGGTGGATTTAATTTATAGTTTATCAACAAAAATAGAGATATATCGGTGTACTGTTTTTAGCTCGTTTATGAAAGATATGGTTGCCTTAATTTCTGATGGATGTCAGCTAATAAAAGTAGCTGTAGGTGGCCTTGATGATTTTAAAAGCTCCACTAAGGTTTTAAAGGCTTGTAAAGACATTAATAAGCTCGAAAGTCGGGTAGATGAGTTTTATCACATGGCTATTTCGAGCCTTTTCGAGAACGAAAAAGATCCTATTGAACTAATCAAACAAAAAGAAATTCTTCTGAATATCGAGAAGATCGCCAATAAGATGGAAGATGTTTCGGATGTTGTGAAAACAATTTTAGTTAAATACGCTTAATCAGGGTCATTTTAGTTTTAAACTCTTCATTTCAGGCTATGCTTACCATTTTAATTGTTACAATTGTTCTTGCCTTTGTTTTCGACTTGATTAACGGTTTTCATGATGCTGCCAATTCAATAGCAACTGTTGTTTCCACAAAAGTACTTGCACCATTCCCTGCCGTCCTTTGGGCTGCATTTTGGAATTTTGTCGCTTATTGGGTATTCGATCTCAAAGTGGCCAATACAGTTGCCAAAACGGTTGACAGCAGTGCGATTACACTTCAGGTAATATTGGCCGGAATAATTGCCGCTATTATCTGGAATTTGTTAACGTGGTATTTTGGTATTCCATCTTCCTCATCGCATACGTTAATTGGTGGTTTTGCTGGAGCTGCGGTGGCACATACCGGAACTTTTTCTGTAGTTAGTGAGGAAGTAATTTTGAAAACGGTAGCATTTATTTTTCTGTCACCAATAATCGGAATGATCATCTCCTATCTGATAACGCTTATCATTCTCTGGAGCAGCCGAAGGGTCAATCCTCATCATGCGAACAAGTGGTTTCGAAGGGGACAAATCGTATCTTCCGGAGCATTGAGTTTAGGCCATGGGGGTAGTGATTCGCAGAAAGTAGTTGGTATCATTAGTGCCGCTATGTTGGTTTACATACATTCTTTGAACGCTAAAGGACTGGCAATTCCTGATTGGGTGCATGTAACGGAAACCCTGGATGCAATGGGTAAAACACACTTACATGTTCCTACATGGATTCCAATTTCGTGTTATACTGCAATCTCACTGGGAACGATGATGGGCGGCTGGCGAATTGTAAAAACAATGGGTACGAAAATTACCAAAGTCACTCCTATTGAAGGTGTTGCCGCTGAAACTGCTGGCGCAATTACCTTGTTTGGTGTTTCTCAGGGGCTGGGTATTCCCGTAAGTACAACTCACACTATTTCGGGTGCTATCATGGGTGTTGGAATGACCAAACGACTTTCGGCGGTTCGTTGGGGTGTTGCGAATAATTTACTTATTGCGTGGATTTTAACTATACCGGTGAGTATGCTTATTGCAGGGTTGGTTTATTTGGCCATTACAGCTTTAGGAATTTAATCTGCTTCTTGAATAACAATGCCTGCTGGACAAAAATTCAACCGTCATTGTTAGCTTTTCAAATACAGATTGCTGTCGCCATAACTCAGGAATCGGTAATTGTTCTGCAAGGCATGATTGTATATGGTTTGCCATTCATCACCTAAATAAGCCGAAATCAGCAGCAATAATGTACTTTGTGGTTGATGGAAATTGGTAATCAATCCGTCAACTATCCTGAATTGATATCCGGGTGCAATGATAATTTGTGTTGATGCCGAAAGATAATCAGTCTGGTTTCTTTCCAGTAGCTGGACTAGCGCTTGCAAAGCAGTCGTTGCGTCAATTGAACAAGCTTCTGCCTGATAAGCTTCCCATTGTGTAACTTTCAAATCAGCAATGCTCATTTCAGGGTTTCGATGAGCCTGAAGTCCCAGCCAATAAAGACTTTCCAATGTTCTTACGGAAGTTGTGCCGACTGCAATCTTCTTTCCGAAGTGATGAATAAGCTTTTTTAAAAAATCGCGGTTGATGTATAAATGTTCGGAGTGCATTTCGTGCCCCGAGATGGTTTCGCTTTTTACTGGCTGAAACGTTCCAGCCCCAACGTGCAGGGTCAGTTCTGCAATTTTATGCCCATCTTCAGTGAGGTGATTAAAAACTTTATCAGTAAAGTGCAAGCCCGCAGTTGGTGCGGCTACCGAGCCTTTTATTTTGGAATAAACGGTTTGATATCGTTCCAGATCGCTTTGTTCAGTTTCGCGGTTCAGATAGGGCGGAATGGGCAGTGAACCTGCGCTTTCAATAATTCTTGAAAACTCGAAATCTGGATTGTTCCAGCTAAACCGAATCAGGCTTTTATTATTCACTGGATCGGTTTGTTCGGCACACAATTCAATTTCGGTATCATCAATCCTGACGATTTTGCGTAAAGGTTCGCCTTTCCATTTTTTCTGGTTCCCAATCATACATTTCCAAACGCACAATTGGGTGGTTTGAAATGAAATCTGGTAATCGGACGGATCAACTGGGTCGAGGCAAAACAGTTCGATTTTAGCCCCGGTTTCCTTCTGGAAATGAAGTCGGGCCCGGATAACTTTCGTGTTGTTGAAGATTAGTAGGCTTTTTGAAGGTAAAAATTCAGGTAAGTTTCCAAATTGTGAATCATGAATCAGACCATTCTTCCACACCAACAGTTTCGACTGGTCGCGCTCTTCCAGCGGATATTTTGCAATTTTTTCGTCCGGCAGATCGTAAGCATAATCGCTAATCGAAATGCCAGTTACTTGCTCCAAAAGGTTATTTGTGTTTTCCATAGATTTCTGGTGGCCAAAAATACGGAAACTTTTGAATCTTGAATTCCGGGTCTTGAATCTTCTGACTTCTCACTTCCCACTTCGGACTTTTATCGTAGTTTTGTGTAAAATTTTCAGAAAATGATAAAAGCAGGAGACAAAGTTCGGTTTTTGAATGCCGTTGGAGGCGGGGTTGTGAAATCGGTGATCAATAAAACCATGGTAAATGTTGAAGATTACGATGGTTTTGAAGTTCCGACCTTGATTAGTGAATTGGTGGTTGTGGATGATGCCAATTCGATGAATTCAGAAAAACGGCATGCTAAAATCCGGGCAGACGAGAAAAAGGTAGCCTTAGAAGTGAAGAAAGAACTGCCCAAGGTTGAACCCAAATACATTGCCGGAAAAGATTCACCCGATTGCTATTTTGCGTTTGTTCCCCAGAATGAAGCGAATCCGGTTGAAGGTGAGTTGAAAGTTTATCTCGTGAATAACAGCAATAATTTTGTGCTTTATAACTATAGCCACCTGAAAAATAAGGTTTATCGCAGCGTTGAATCGGGCAAGATGAACCCGAACAGCAAGCGGTATCTTGAAAGTTTTACCCGAATGGATTTGAATGAACTTCCCGATTTTCAGTTTCAGTTAGTGTTTTTCAGGGAAGAATCGTCATCACTCGAAAGCCCTGTGGTAAAAAGTTTTCGCCTGAATCCGGTTAAGTTTTATCGCCTGAATAGTTATGAGAAAACCAGGTACTTCCCTCAAAATGCCATTGTTTTTTCGTTGCTTGAACCTGATATGGAAACCGAAGTTGCCAAACTTTCTGATGCTGATATGACTCAGGTTGTACTCGAAAAGGAAGAGCCCAAGGTGGTTGTAAAGCGCACAGTATCTCCTGATTTGGTTGAAATTGATTTGCACATTCATGAATTATTGGAAGATACTCGTGGTTTGGCCAATCACGAAATGCTGGAAGTACAGTTGGGCCGGTTTCGCAACGAACTGGATACAGCCATTGCCAACGGAACCCGCCGGATCGTATTTATTCACGGTATCGGAAACGGGACACTCAAACAGGAACTTCGCAAAGAATTGACTACGAAATACAAAAAGTATTACTTTCAGGATGCCAGTTTTAAGGAATATGGCTATGGCGCCACGATGGTGATTCTGAAGAATGCCTGAATTAAAGAGTGATCAGTCGCAGTAATCAGTGTTCAGTTGCAGAATTGGCTTTACTGAACACTGAGACTGAACACTTTTCACTAGTATTCTCCGGTGACGTCAGTCAACACTTCAAATCCAGTTTCAGTAATCAGAATGGTATGTTCAAATTGTGCTGAAAGCTTATTGTCAATTGTTCTGGCCGTCCATTTATCTGTTTTGTCAACAACGGCACTTGCACGTCCCTGATTAATCATTGGCTCAATCGTGAAAGTCATGCCAGGTTTCATTAATGGGCCAGTATTCCGGCGCGAAGTATGATCAATTTGAGGTTCTTCATGAAAATCAACTCCACAACCATGTCCACAAAATTCATAAACCACACTAAATCCTTTGGCTTTGGCGTATTTGCTGATGGCAAAACCGATGTTCCCAAACTGATTTCCGGGTTTTACTTGCAGAATGCCCAGATCCATGCAATGTTTGGTTACTTCAATTAATTCGAGCGCAGCTGGTGATACTTCTCCAACCGTATACATTTTACTGGTATCGCCATAGTAGCCATCCAGAATGGTTGTCACGTCAATGTTTAATATGTCACCATTCTTTAAAATGGTTTTTTCTGAAGGAATTCCGTGGCAAATTACTTCGTTGAGTGAAATACAGCATGATTTTGGGTAACCTCCGTAACCCAATGTAGCAGGAATGGCACCGTTTTCGCGTATATAAGCTTCTATTTTTTGATCCAGAAATTCTGTTGAAACACCTTCTTTTACGAACGGTGCGATAAATTCGAGCGTTTGGCCAGCTAGTTTGCTGCTTTTCCGGATTCCTTCAATCTGAGCCGGAGTTTTTATGATAATCTTTTCCATGACACATTTAAAATTTGTGCAAAAGTCGTTAAATCGATTGGTAATTCAAAACTGAACAATAGATTTGCACAAAGGTTTAAAATATCTGTTTCCAAATGGAAAAGTATCAGGAACAAATCAGCATTAAGTCGTATCATACGAATCAATACGGACAGGCATCCATTTCTTCGTTGTTCAATATTTTGATCGAAGCAGCCTGGGCACATGCTCAGGTGATGGATTGGGGTTACGACAGTTTGAAAAGTAACAATCTGTTTTGGGTGCTTTCGCGCATGTATTTTCAGGTCGAAAAATATCCCTCATGGCAGGATCAGATTACACTGAATACCTGGTCGGCCGGAACGGATGGCATGTATGCTTACCGCGAATACATTCTCGAGAATGATAAAGGCGAAGTGATTTTGCGTGCCAGTTCTGCCTGGCTGATTTTGGATATGGAAACACACAAAATATTCCGGTTAAGTGAATTTAGAGACACTTTTCCTAAACGAATTGATCCGAATGCTTGTCGGGCACCTAAAAGAATTAAACCTGATGCTCATACGGATGAGCTTATTTATTATCCGGTTTTATTCAGCGAACTAGACATTAATAAGCACTTTAATAGTGTAAAATATGTGGAACGTGTGCTCGATGATTTCGGTATTGATTTTCTGAACAGTCATGAACCGGCAGAACTGGAAGTAAATTACCTGAAGGAGGGACAGGCTGGTGACAGAATTGCGGTAACTCGAACCCAATTAGCCGGAAATGAATACCTGAATTGTTTAGTTCGTGAATCGGATAGCGCTGATTTGTGCGTGATGCGGATTGTGTGGAGGGCGAGAGATTCGAAATTGTAGAGACGTAATGCATTACGTCTCTACCCTCAACCCAATTGAATACCATTCCAATACCTTTTCAACCTTTTCCTCCAAAGGCATAAATCCATCCAACCAATGAATTCCTGTTCCCTGGTTTTCCATGCGGCGAAACCAGGTCATCTGGCGTTTGGCAAACTGATGAATAGCCACATTTAATCCGTCGAACATTTGCTGATATGTGAGTTGTCCGGTCAGGTGTTGAGTCATGTATTTATATTCCAGACCGTAATAAGTAAGCTGTTCTGGCGTTAATCCGCTATCGAGTAATCGCTGAACTTCATCGAGCATTCCTTCTTTCAGGCGCTGTTTAAGCCGAACTGTAATTTTCTTTCGGCGGTCATCGCGCTCGAATTTTACACCAACCACCAAACTTCTGATTTCGGGCATTCCGGTGTCAATTTCAGGATGAGTCAGGTAATATTCTTCAATTTCGATGGCACGGATGGCACGTTTCGAACTTTCAGTGTCGGTTTGATTGTGCAGGTAGTTTTTGTAGCCTTTCAGAATGATTTCAAGTTCCCAAAGTAATTTATCATCTAGCTCTTCGCGAAGTTTTTCATTTATCGGAACCTGAATGAGTTTGTAGTTTTTCAGGATAGCTTCCAGATACAGGCCGCTTCCACCGCACATGACCGGAAGCTTTCCGCGTTCGCTGATGTCAGCAAAAACCTTCAAAAAGTCTTTCTGATATTCATACACATTGTATTCATAACCCGCGTCAACAATGTCGATGAGATGATATGGAACTGGTTTGCCGTCTACAATATAATCGGCGTAATCCTTTCCTGTACCGAGATCCATTCCGCGGTAAACCTGTCGCGAATCGGCAGAGATGACTTCGCCATCGAGTGCCGAGGCTACCTTAGCCGCTACGCTTGTTTTTCCTGATGCGGTTGGCCCAAGAATGGTGATTAGATTATATTTTTCGTTGTGCATGTGTTCTGAGGTTTTCGAAGTGCAAATTAAATGTATTTTTGCAAGGCAAATTATAAATGTAAGTTTCAATCAGATGAATTTCTGCCACGAAGGCACAAAGACTCTAAGAAACACCAAAATTCATTTGTTTTTGTGAAGCTTTGTGACTTCGTGCCTTTGTGGCATTGGATTAACTTTTGAGATTTTTTACAATAGAATGGTACACAAACAACAAAATATTAGCATTAAGAATAAAAAGGCATTCTTTGATTACGAGATCATTGAAACTTTCTATGCCGGTATTCAACTGGCTGGAACCGAAATTAAATCAATTCGTGGTGGTAAAGCCGGATTGGTTGATTCGTATTGTTCTTTTTTTGCCAATCAGTTGTACGTAAAGAATATGCATATTTCGGAATATGATTTTGGTACCTGCAATAATCATGTTGCCAAACGTGACCGCAAATTACTCCTCAACCGAAAAGAACTGGATAAATTGCAAAAGAAAACCAAAGAGGGCGGTATTACCATCGTTCCACTTAAACTTTTCATCAACGATCGTGGATTGGCCAAGTTGGAGATCTCACTTGCTAAAGGGAAAAAGACCTTCGATAAACGCGAAACCCTGAAACTAAAAGACGATGTCCGCGAAATGGATCGGGCCCGGAAGCAATAGTATCACAGGATCAATATCAATTTTCTAAATTAATGCGATGACCGAATATAAAGCTTTCGAAACAGAAAGGCTTTTCTTAAAGCCTACCGTTGAAGAGGATGCTGAATTTATATTTGAATTATTAAACTCGCCAAATTGGCTGAAGTACATTGGAAATCGGAATGTTACATCGATAGAAAGTGCAAGGGAATACATCAAATTCAAAATGTTGCCGCAGTTGGATCGACTTGGATTTGGCAATTATACTGTCATTCGAAAATCTGATCAGGCCAAGATGGGTATTTGCGGACTTTACGATCGGGATGGATTGGAAGGTTTGGATATTGGGTTTGCTTTTCTTCCTGAATATGAAGGATATGGTTATGCTTTTGAGTCGGCCAATAAGTTGAAACAAGTTGTATTTGATGAATTTAGAATAACAGAGATTGTTGCTATTACTTCTCAGGATAATGCTTCTTCGCAAAAACTGTTGGAAAAGTTGGGAATGAGATTGACAGGAACAACAAAAATTCCGAATGACGATGAAGAACTTTTGTTGTATAAAATCAGCAAATAAGCTGATCAAATAATTTTGGCGCAGATACCCTTCAAGCAGAAAAAAGCCCGGTATAAATTCATCTACCGGGCATAATATCTAAAGTTTAAAAGAAAATCTTTTTATTTCAAGGTTGCCAAAGCATCTTTAATCCGATCGAGCGACTTAGTCAGATCGGCTTCAGAAGCGGCATACGAAATGCGAATGCATTCAGGAGCACCAAAGGCTTCGCCCGAAACTACACCAGTAAAGGCATTCGAAAGGATAAATAATCCCATATCGTCAGCATTATTTATTGTCAAAGTGCCATCCGATTTTCCGAAGAACGATGAAATGTCAGGGAAAACGTAAAATGCGCCATCAGGTTTGCTGGTTTTAACGCCGGGTATCGCGGCTAGTTTGGCCAATACCAAATTGCGACGTTTTTCGAATTGCTCAACCATGGCATGTACAGTGTCGAGTGGTGCATTTAGTGCGGCAACTGAGGCAATTTGTGATACAGAACATGGACCAGATGTGTATTGTCCCTGTAATTTATTAATTGCTTTGGCCAGCCAAAGTGGGGCAGCTATGTATCCGATGCGGTATCCGGTCATGGCAAATGCTTTTGAAACTCCATTTACAACAACTACCTGATCTTTGATCTCAGAGAATTGTGCAATGCTTTCGTGTTTGATTCCATAAACGATGTGCTCGTAAATTTCATCAGAAATTACCATGATGTTTGGATGTTTTGCAAAAATATCAGCAAAAGCTTTTAGCTCTGCTTTGGTATAAACGCTTCCGGTTGGATTGCTTGGGCTACTGAATAGGAACGCGCGGGTTTTAGGTGTGATTGCAGCTTCCAATTGAGCTGGAGTGATTTTGAAATCGCTGTCAACCGTAGTTGGAATGATCACATTCACGCCTTCGTTTAGTTTTACCAACTCAATGTAAGTAACCCAGTAAGGAGCTGGAATGATTACTTCATCTCCTTTGTTAATCAAAGCCTGAAGCAGGTTAGCTATAGAATGTTTTGCACCGTTTGATACAATGATCTGATTGGTTGCATAATCCAGATTATTGTCGCGCTTTAGCTTATCAGAAATGGCTTTAAGCAACGAAGCGTAGCCAGGGACTGGCGAATACGTTGAATAGTTATCATCAATGGCTTTTTTTGCAGCTTCCTTGATGAAATCGGGGGTGTTAAAATCAGGTTCACCAACGCCTAGACTGATCACGTCGATACCTTTTTCTTTTAATTCGCGGCTTTTTTGGGCCACAGCCAGGGTGGCTGATTCGGATAAACACGCTACTCTGTCTGAAACTCTCTCCATAACTGATCTTTAGATGTGATTAATTACAAATTAATTATTGGTGCAAGATAAGAAAAAAACTTATTTTGTTCTCTTTGTTGTTTCGATTTGAAAATAAAACGGCCTAAAAATTTACGATTTGTTATTAGAGCCGTGTTCGGTTAAAAAATGCCTTATCTTAATTTGTGATTTTTTGTAATCCTCATAATCCGAAATAATCACCAATTCTGATTTTTTAATCAGCTTGTTGAGCTCTTGAGCAGTTTCAAATGGGTGATTTGAATCATCCGGATGTGCAATAATCAAGGTTGGAACGTTTATTTCGGAAATTTGTTCGCGTGATGGAAAATCAGAAGTTGCACCTCCAAGATATATTTGAGTGTAATATTGAGGTTCAAAACTCAGTCGGTGTTCAAGTAATTGTTGTCGTGTTCCCGGATGATTTTGCTCAAAATATTCGGGTGGATCCTGATTCAATTGAATAATTCTTTTCAGAAGTTCAGGAACAGTTTTACTATTTGTTTTTGTAATGACCTTTCGATAAACAATTTTTACCTTTTCGCGCATTTCCCAGGCTGGTGGTGGGGTTACTAAAATCAAAGCTTTTACCCGCTCAGGAAATTGAACTGCTGCATGAATTGCCGTTCCTGCCCCCATGGACAGTCCCCCGATCAAGACTTTCCCATATTTTTGAGCGTCCAAAACGCTGATTAGTTCGTTGGTTAATGCGGGCCACGAATAATCGCCGTAAACAGATTTGTTGCAGTAATTATACCTGACAACCGAAACAAGATTCTGAAGAGATTCGAAATCAATCAATGAATACACGGAGTCCGATTCAACTGAATTCAGCATTCCATGAAGCCAAATAAATGGTTGGCCTTCTCCCTGTATATTTAATTGTGGCGTTTTCAAGATTTTGTTTGTATTTCTGAATACTGAGACTGATAACTGGACACTATTCAAACAGCCCTTCGTCGCGAATCAGCATCAGGATTGAAGAATGTGGCAGAATGATGAATTTTTCTTTGTTGAATTCAATTTCCCATCCGCTCTTATTGAGGTAAACTGCCAGGTCGCCCGCTTTGGCCTGAAGTGGAACATACTGAACTTGATCCTTCTTTTCTTTCCACGGTTCGTCAGCATCAGTCATGGCCGGAATGGGGTAGCCCGGACCAACTTTGACAATGTAACCGCTTTGTGTTTTTTCATTTTCCTGAACATTGGGAGGTAAGTACAATCCTGAGGCTGTTTGGCCTTTGGGGTTTTTGGGGCGTATAAGTACACGGTCGCCAATCAGTATAAATTTATCCAGATCTTTTTCTTCAATAATAAGTGACATTCGGATTTTGTTTTGACTTTGTGACAAAGATAAGACAATCGGGTTTATTCATTCTCTTTTCAGATCTTTTATAACTCTTTTTTAAACCCAAATTCTATTTATTCAATGCAAAACGTTATTTGTTTTATATGACATTTTAAAATATTTCAAATTCCTAAATTTTTAATTGTCAATAAATCAGTATTTTATATTTATGCTGAAAAATATTTTAAAAATATATGGTACTATGTGTTGCATGGTATCATATAAAAGATATATATTTGCAGTACAAATAACAATGCAACGAAAGGTATAGGTTTAAAAAAAGAACTATACAGTTTGTAACCAAAACAAAAAACTGATGTCATAGGAATTGAGAACAAACTTTTAAAAACAGAAAACCAAAAAACAATAAAACTGAGGAGGAGAAAAATCATGAAACTGGAAAACACAAAAGCACAAATGAGAAAAGGGGTACTCGAATACTGTATTCTATCGGTTCTTGAGAACAAACCTCTTTATGTCAGCGACATTATTCAAAATCTGGAAAGGTCGGAATTGGTTGTTGTGGAAGGCACACTTTACCCAATGCTGACCCGGCTGAAAAACGAAGGCTACCTTGGATATCATTGGGAAGAATCGTTTCAGGGGCCACCACGAAAGTATTACGAACTAACTGAGCCGGGAAAACTATTCCTGACAGAACTTGGGAAATTCTGGAAGGAATTGGTTGACGCTGTTTTTCGGATTAACAGTCAGCAATAGATCAAAGTAATCAAAAGAGAATCAGAAACAATTTAAACAATAGAAACCATGAAAAAGACATTCACAATAAACATTAGCGGGAGCGTTTTCCACATCGAAGAAGATGCTTTTGAAAAACTACAGGATTATCTGCAACTGTTGAATCGCTTTTTTGAAACCCAGAAAGGTGGGCAGGAAATTTTGCAGGATATTGAATCGCGCATTGCTGAACTGCTTCAGGAAAAAATAAACGAAGGACAGGGCGCTGTGACGAACGAATGGGTTGACGAAGTGATGCAACGAATGGGAACCCCTGAAGATTTTATGGATCAGGAAGAAACCGAAAATACTGAAACTTCAGCAAAAGAATTGAAAGTCGAAAAAACGAAGAGACGACTGTATCGCGATGGTGAAAGCCGCGTTTTGGGTGGAGTTTGTTCCGGAATGAGCGCCTATTTCAACATCGATCCAGTATTTCTCCGGATACTTTTTGTATTGCTGGTTTTCGTTGGAGTTGGGGTATCGGCTATCGTTTACCTGATTTTATGGATTGTGGTTCCAAAAGCACGCACGACCGCTCAACGACTGGAAATGCGGGGTGAGGACGCCACAATTTCGAACATCCAAAAGACCGTTCAGGAAGAAGTGAATGAAGTAAAGAACAGTTTTTCGAAAATGAATCGTTCGGAATCGGTTCAAAAAGGTAAAGATCTTGCAAATAAAGCAGGACAAGCTACAGTTCAGGTTGCTAAAGGTTTAGGGCGGCTTGTGGCAGTCTTCTTCGGAAGTTTATTTATTCTGACTGGATTTGTTGGATTTATAGCTGCAATGGTTTCGCTTGCAGTTGGCGGTTCTGTATTTCACAGTTCGGTTTCAGGAATGAACTCTGGTGTTGATTTAAGCGGATTTTTAGGCTATGTGGTTAGTCCTGGATTGGTAAGTGTATCTATTTTATTGATGGTTTTGTTAATCGGTATCCCTTTGCTGGCGATCCTTTTTGTCGGAACCAAATTGGTTTTCAGGTACAAAACAAATAATAAATTGATAGGCCTAGGCGCTTTTGGAATCTGGTTGTTGGCTTTGGTTGCAATGATTGGAGTCACTGCTGGTCAGGTCAATAATTTCAGCCAGAAAAACACCATTTCTTCAGCGAAACAGCTTAATTGCCAGAATGTCAAAACTATTCGAATCGAACTTGGGACTTCACCTGAAAGTGTTGAAAATGATTCGGATGTGCGATTCGATGATTTTACGCTGATCAAATCGAATGGAGAAAATGTATTGGTCGGAAACCCAAGTCTTCGTATAGAACCGACTACTGCACCTGACTTTTCGGTAGTGATCAGCAAACATGCCCGTGGACGAAATGCCGCAGAAGTACAAAATAACCTGAATTTGATTCAGTACGAATTTACGAGCAAGGATTCCACGCTGACACTCAATCGGTTTTTTAACATCGGAAATCAGGCCAAATGGAGAAAGCAAGAGGTTCAAATTATCCTAAAAGTTCCGGTTGGCAAACAGGTTTATCTGGGTAATGATTTGGATCAGTTGCATTTCGATTTCGATAATGTGAATAACATTTGGTCGAAGGAAATGACAGGTAAAACCTGGGCAATGACTCCCGAAGGACTTTCGATAAAAGAATAAGGAGTGGTCTGTCTCAGTAATCAGTTAAAAACAAACGATAACAACAAAACAATAGAAACAATTTAAAACTTAAAATCATGAAACGGTTAACACGCTCAAACGACAAATTAGTGGCTGGTGTAATCAGCGGAATTTCAAACTATGTAAATCCTGAACTTGACCCTGTATTTTTACGACTTGCATTTGCCTGGATTACCTTTTTCAATCCATACCTGATATTGGTATATTTCGGAATGGCTCTGATTCTTCCAAGGGAAACCGTAAGCTATAAGCAACAATAATTAAATAAAGAACCGGTTAAAACCGGTTTTTTTTATGAATGGAAAATTTATCGAACATAAATCTAATTGCGTGTAATGTTATCCATCGTTCCGGTACAAATGAACACAAATAGGTACTGAATATTAACTAATATTAAGAAGGACAACAATTGATGGCAGGTTTTATCCGTTATCTTTGTTATTCAAATAAATTTGAGATTGGTTTGGAGTTGAATGGATTTTGATTAGGATACCAATCCGATTTAATACATACAATTATGAGATTTAAATATAAAATAGCAGGTATTTCGATTTTGTTGGGGTTAATGGTGGTTGCAGGTGTTGGCGAATTGAAAGCACAAGAAGTTCAGGATAACGCCATGAAATTTGGCCGGTTGCTTCGGTTAGTGGATAGCTACTATGTTGATTCAACAAAAATTGGTGATCTTACAGAAAAAGCCATCGTTGAGGTTTTGCGAAACCTGGATCCCCACTCGGTTTATATCTCGAAAGAGGAAGTAGAAAAAATGAATGAGCCACTTCAGGGTAACTTTGAAGGAGTCGGTATTTCGTTTAATGTTTTTCGCGATACGTTAATGGTTGTAACTACCATTCCTGGTGGCCCTTCTGAAAAAGTTGGACTTCGGGCAGGCGACCGGATCGTTCAGGTAGATGCGAAAAAAATAGCATCGATTGGTCTGAAAAATACTGATGTGTACGACTTATTGCGTGGTAAAAAGGGTACAAAGGTTGATTTGAAAATCAAACGTAAAGGAGAGCTTAACATTTTGGATTTTACCGTTATTCGCGATAAAATTCCAATCAACAGTCTTGATGCATCGTATATGCTTAATGAGAATACCGGATACATTAAATTGAATAAGTTCTCGGCCACTACAACCAGCGAATTTTACGATGCGATTAAGGCGTTAAAATCCAGCTCTAAATTAAATAGTTTGGTTTTGGATTTACGCGGAAATGGCGGTGGTTATCTGACCGCAGCCATCGAATTAGCTGATCAGTTTTTAACAGCCTATAAACTGGTTGTTTATACTTCAGGGCTTCATGCTGAGAAAAAAGAATACAGCGCAACTCCGTTGGGGGAACTGGAACAGGGAAAACTGATCGTGTTAATCGATGAAGGTTCCGCTTCAGCCAGCGAAATCGTATCGGGTGCCATTCAGGATTGGGATCGTGGTGTTTTGATTGGCCGTCGTTCTTACGGAAAAGGATTGGTTCAACAGCCATTCCCATTGACCGATGGTTCGATGATTCGATTGACAACAGCGCATTATTATACACCAAGTGGCCGATGCATTCAAAAGCCATATACTGATGGTGTTGAAGCCTATCAGAAGGATTATATGCACCGCATTGAGAATGGTGAACTTTTCTCGAAAGACAGCGTCGTTCAGAACAATACTGAAAAGTTTTTGACCAAAACAACTAAACGTACAGTTTATGGCGGTGGCGGTATTATGCCCGATTTGTTTATCCCGCTTGATACTTCAAAATATTACATTTACTACAATACGCTGAATCGCAAAAATGTGGTGTACACCGGTGTCCTCGATATTATGGATGCCAATCGCGACGCTTTCAAGCAGAAATATACAGATTTCAAAACTTTTAGCGACAAGTTCGAGGTGACTGACGAAATGGTTGATAAAATCATTGCTGCAGGTGATAAAATTGATGCTGATAAGTTAATTGACGACGGAGATGGTAATCTGGTTGAGGCAAAGCCAGAGAAAAATCCGATTGAGTTGAAGAAAGTGAGCGTTAAACCTGATCAAAAAAGTATTGATTTTGCTCGTCCTTTACTGAAAAAACAAATGAAAGGCTTGATTGCCCGCGATCTTTTCTCAATTAGTGAATATTTCCAGATTATGAATGGCGACGATGAAGCGATTAAAAAAGCAGTTGAGGTAATCAACAAAAGGGGAGAGTACGAAAGGATTCTGTCTGGAAAATAAAAGGTGGTGAGAAAATAATGTTGCGTGTTGCGCGATACGGGTTCCGAGGAAAACCCGCAACCTGTAACCTGCAACCCGTAACTTGAAATTTTTTATGGAACTAATAATTAAATGGCTTTCAGGAAACTACATTGAACTCCTGGGAGCCATTTTAGGTATTGCCTATATCTTCTTCTCCATCCGGCAAAGCATACTCACATGGCCGGTTGGTTTGTTGACATCAATTTTGTATGTCTGGGTGTTTTTTGTGTCGAAGCTGTATGCCGACATGGGCTTGCAGATGTATTATGTGGTAGTCAGCATTTATGGCTGGTACGAGTGGTTACGCGGAAATAAATCGAATCATTCAGAACCCTTAAAAGTGAGTCGTCTTTCTGTGAAATTGGGAGTTGCCCTTTCAATTGTCAGTTTGTTCCTCTTTGTCCTGATTTGGTATATCCTGAAAAACTACACCGATTCGCCTGTTCCGATGGCTGATGGTTTTGCAACTGCGCTTAGCATTGTGGCTACCTGGATGCTTGCCCGCAAAATTCTGGAGCATTGGCTGGTCTGGATTTTTGTGGATGCCTTTTCTGTTGGATTGTTCTGGTATAAAGATCTCCTACCAACAGTTATTCTGTTTGTCGTATACACGGTTATGGCTTATATCGGTTATCGTGAATGGAAACAAGAGTTAAATGTTGAGCAATAAGCCTCCTTTGTCGCGAACTCTTGTACTTTTGTATTTCACACTGCATCAATGAATAATCCGAAACAAATACGAATTGCTGTAACTGGTCCTGAATCGACTGGAAAATCAACATTAAGCCAACAATTGGCTAAAGAGTTTAATGGCCAGTTTATTCCTGAATTTGCACGGGAATATATCGGGAAGTTACCGCATCATTACACTTTCGACGATGTTGAAGCCATCGCAAAAGCTCAGGTTGAACAATATCGGTTAACAAAAAGCAGCTCCGATAATATCTTTTTTTTCGATACCTGGCTT
This sequence comes from Prolixibacteraceae bacterium, assembly GCA_028683385.1. Taxonomy (GTDB): domain Bacteria; phylum Bacteroidota; class Bacteroidia; order Bacteroidales; family Prolixibacteraceae; genus Aquipluma. The sequence continues at coordinate 218,345 of JAQUIJ010000008.1, forward strand.
ATCATTACCAAAGTATGGTTTATCTGGTCTTTTCAGAAAATGCCGGAATGGTTAGATCTAGAAATTCGCAACTGCAAGATGGACTTGTTTTTGCTTTGCCGACCCGATTTGCCCTGGGAGGCCGATCCTGTTCGCGAAAATGGCGGCGAGAATCGGCTTAAGCTGTTTGAACTTTACATCGAAGAATTGAAACATTATGGTTTTAACTTTGTTGAAATCGGCGGTGTGGGAGAGGAGCGCTTAAATAATGCAATTGATGCCGTACGCAATTTTTATCAGATGCAATAAAACTTTCAGCAGTTTGAGTTTGAATTCATCACTAAATATTTGATTTTTGCTGAATATCAAATTTCATTCGAATTTCATGTTAGTAGTGAAAATGAAAACAGTTATTAATCGTAATAAATTCCTGTAAAATGTCTTCCGAAATAAATATTGAACACAAAGTGCGGAGTGCCGTTGAGCAATTGGCCAATCAGGATTCTTTAAATCTGGTATGCCACGAACACCGCATTGGCGAACCATTGCCGTCAATCGAAAAGCTGAATAAGTTTGTTGGAATTGTCCGCGAGATTTTGTTCCCGGGATATTTCGGGAATACGAGTTTGCGTTCGAATACGATCAAACATTATATCGGTGTATATATTGATGAGCTGTTTGAACTTCTTTCGGAACAGATTCTGGCAGGTTTATGTTTTACCTGTGCTAATCCGGAGCAGGTCGATATGCAGGAACGGTCGAAGTTTGCGCAGGGATTAGCATCTGATTTTATTTCTTTTTTACCCGAAATCCGCAGATTACTCATTACCGATGTTGAAGCTGCATATCTGGGCGATCCGGCTGCCAATAGCCAAAGCGAGGTTATATATTGCTACCCAACCATTCGGGCAATTATCAACCACAGGGTGGCTCATCAATTACTTAATTTGGGAGTTCCGCTTATTCCCCGAATCATTTCAGAAATGGGTCATTCCGAAACTGGCATCGATATTCATCCGGGGGCACAAATTGATGAAGCATTTACAATTGATCACGGAACGGGTGTGGTAATTGGCTCAACTTGTATCATTGGCAAAAATGTGAAACTCTATCAGGGAGTAACACTGGGAGCAAAAAGTTTTCCGCTCGATAAAGATGGGAATCCAATTAAAGGTATTCCTCGTCACCCAATCGTTGAGGATAATGTGATTATTTATGCTCAGGCAACCATTTTAGGCCGGATTCGGATTGGAGCCAATTCAGTAATCGGAGGTAACGTGTGGGTAACCAGTAGCTTGCCGCCAAATTCAAAACTCGTTCAGTCGAAAGCCAAAGAAACTGATTTCAGCGACGGAGCCGGAATTTAAAATGACAGAACTTATTGAATTCATAAATCGCTTTGTTGAACTTGATTCAGAAACAGAACAAGCTATACTTGACTATTTCAAAACGGAAGTTTACGAGAAAAATGAATTTATTTTCGAAGAAGGGAAAATATGCACCAAAGTAAGTTTTCTCAAATCAGGATTAGTTCGTAAATTTTACATTAATGACGGTCAGGATGTTACGAGTTGGATTTACTTTGGTAGCCAATGGCTGACTTCGATGACCAGCTTTTTCGAACAGAAACCTTCGTTTGAAAATTTTCAGACTTGCGAAAAGACCGTACTTTATTCCCTGTCGTATGCTGATGAGCAACGGCTTCTGGAATATCCGCTATTCGCGAAGTTTCACATCAAGATGCTCAGACAATATTTAGCTTCACTTAACGAATTCCATCACAAATATAAATTGATGAATGCCCACGAGAAGTATTCGTACCTGCTGACTTATTTTCCTGAAATTGTAAAGAAAGCCAAGCTTAAGCACATTGCATCATTGATGGATGTAAGCCAAGAGACTCTGAGCCGTATCCGCGCATCGATTAATTGACATTACATCAAATAAACTCTTTTTTATTTAAGCAACATTTGCACTTTTAACTTAACAGAAATGCTATGATTTCGAAAAGTGCAATAATTGGCAAAAGTGCCCGGATTGGAAAGAATGTTCAGATTGGAAACTTCACGACAATTGATGACGATGTTGTTATCGGCGATAATACCTGGATTGGCAACTATGTCAATATTCAAAACGGAGCCAGAATTGGTGAAAAATGCCAAGTTTACGCAAGTGCAGTGATCGCCGGAAATCCACAGGATCTTAAATTTAAAGGCGAATACACAACTCTGGAGATTGGAAACAATACTATTATTCGTGAATTTGTCACCATCAACAAAGGAACAGCTTCAAGGGGAAAAACAGTTATAGGACACAACAACCTGATCATGGCAAATTCGCACATTGGACACGACTGTGTGATAGGCGATCATTGTGTGATTGGGTTTAATGTTGGGATGGCCGGCGAGGTTATTGTATCAGATTGGGCAAATATCAGCGGATTAACTGGGATTCATCAGTTTTCAAGGATTGGCGCTCATGCAATGGTCGGTGGGCTCAGCAAAATTGTGAAAGATATTCCGCCGTATGTAATTGCTGCGCGAGATCCACTGACTTACGAAGGAATAAACTCGATCGGATTAAATCGCAGAGGATTCGAGGCCAGTAAAATCAACGAGTTGAAAGAGATTTACCGGATAATTTTTCAGGAGGGAAGAAACATATCTCTGGCGCTTGAACTGATTGAAACTAACTTTAAAATGACTCCGGAACGGGATGAAATCATTCGTTTTATCCGAAACTCGACCCGTGGAATAATTAAAGGTTGTAAGGAATAGAAACTTCTGCAAATATTTTAGACTTTTGTAGTGAATATAGAATCGTTGCATAACTTAAAATAGACAAATTGAAACGAACATGTTGTACGGTAGTAAAAACACCGATGGAAATAATTTCCAACAACATGTGAGTTCCATCAGACAATTAAAAAAACAAATTCTCTACTGATGAAAAAACAGCAATATACTGCCACCACATTAGCCGGACTTGAAGAAGTACTGGCCCAGGAATTGATTGAAATTGGCGCTGACGAAGTCCAGATTGGACGGCGGTCGGTTTATTTTAGCGGCGATGTAAAAATGCTTTACAAGGCCAATTATTGTCTGCGCACGGCTTTGCGCATATTGGTTCCAATCGATTCGTACAAGATTTATTCGGTTGACGATTTGTATCAACGTGCAAAAAATTTCAAATGGGAAGAACTGTTTGATTGCGATCAGACTTTCGCGATTCAGAGTACTGTTTTTTCTGATTTGTTCGATAATTCGATGTATGCATCGCTTAAATTGAAAGATGCGATTGTTGATCGTTTCCGATACAAATTTGACAAACGGCCAAATGTTGATTCCAAAAATCCTGATGTGTTGATCAACCTGCACATCAGCGCCGAGTTTTGCACCATTTCGCTCGATAGCAGTGGCGAATCGCTGCACAAACGTGGTTACAGGGTAGGGCAGAACGAAGCTCCAATGAGCGAGGTCCTGGCCGCCGGATTGTTGCGCCTGTCGGATTGGGACCAGAAAAGCGAATTGATTGATCCGATGTGCGGCTCCGGAACCATTGCCATCGAGGCAGCCATGCTGGCCAACGGGATTTATCCGGGAAGTATTCGCAAAAATTTTGGCTTTAAGAACTGGCGTAGTTTTAAACCTGAGTTATTTAAATGGATGGAAGATGAGGTTCAGCCAGTTGCCCAAACACCGGTTAAAATTTCGGCTTCCGATATTTTACGCCGGAATATTGATATTGCATCAAAAAATGCTAACGAAGCAGGCGTTGCTTCCTTAATTGATTTTAAGGTGTCTGATTTTAGATTACTTGAACCTGCATCAGAAAAGCCCTTTTTGTTGTTCAATCCGCCTTATGGCGAACGGTTGACTCCCGACGACACTAACTTTTACGGTATGATTGGTGAACGTTTGAAACACCATTATACCAATGCAACGGTTTGGATGATCAGCACGCCGCAATGCCTGAAATCGATCGGATTACGTCCGTCACGTAAAATTCCAATCCTGAATGGTTCGCTGGAATGCAGTTTCCGGAAATACGAGCTTTATTCTGGTTCGAAGAAAATCTCGTCTGTAAGTGTTAATGAGAAATAGTGATTGAAAAATATAATGCGAGTTTCGGGTTCCGAGTTTAGAAACCCGTAACCCGAATCTCGTAACTCTTTAAGCGTTCCAAATCTCCCAGGCACGGATGGCTTGCAGGTGGAGCATTTCCAATCCATTTTTGATTTTTGCACCTTGCGCTTTCCCTTTTTTCAGGAACAACGTTTCTTCGGGATTGTAAACCAAATCGAACAACACATGGTCTGAGGTGATTGATTCGTAAGGAATGTCAGGGCATTTGTCCACATTTGGGAAAGTTCCGATTGGTGTGGCGTGTATAATGATCAGATATTCTTTCAGTAGTTCATCAGTAATCTGGCTATACCTGATTTCTTTTTCGAACAATTGTTCCTCGATTGATGCAGAAACAAACTCGATTTGTAATTTATTCAGGATGTGTTTAATTGCTTTTGAGGCCCCGCCAGTTCCCAGGATCAAAGCTTTGGTGTGTTTTTCTTCTAGCATCGGGCGAAGCGAATTCTCGAATCCATAAACGTCGGTATTGAATCCTTTTAGATGACGCTTCCCATCTTTTGTGGTAATTTTAACCGTATTCACTGCTCCAACCTGAGCTGCTTCGGCATCAATTTCGTCCAGAAAAGGCATGATTTGTTGCTTGTATGGAATGGTGCAGTTTAATCCGCAGATGGTTTTATCACCGTCAAAAATGCCTGGGAATTCGTCGATACTATCAAGTTCAAAATTCACATATTCATGTTCCGGAAGGTTTTCTTTGGCAAATTTTTCAGTAAAGAAATTTCTGGAAAACGAGTATCCCAACCGGTGTCCAATAAGTCCGAATGTTTTCATATATAACGAGTTTCAAGTTTAAAATTCCAAGTTTCAAGTCATGCTGAACTTGTTTCAGCATCTATAAAAATTACGCCAGTTCGCTCAGTTCCAGCCAGCGCATTTCTTTTTCTTCCAGCAAATCTGTAATTGCTCCATACCGGTGCGATTTCTCCTGCAGTTGGTCGCTATCGAGTGTCCCTGAATTTAAATCGATATCAATCTGTACCTTTTCCGTTTCGAGCGATTCAATGTCTTTTTCGAGTTGCTCCAACTCCTTTTTCTCGTTGAAAGTTAACTTTCTTTCCTTTTCTTTTACCGGTTTTGGCGACGCTTTAGTTTCCGGCTTTTTCAGCTTCTTCTCCAGTTCCTCTTCCTCCAACTGCTTGTTTCGCCATATCGTATAACTCCCCGGGAAATCCTTGATGTTTCCATCTCCTTTGAATACAAACAAATGATCGACGATTTTGTCCATAAAATACCGGTCGTGCGAAACTATAATTACACATCCCTGAAAAACGCGAAGATAATCTTCCAGAACGGCCAGTGTCATGATGTCCAGATCGTTGGTTGGCTCATCCAGAATCAGAAAATTCGGATTCGTCATCAGGATAGTACACAAATACAATCGTCTTTTTTCTCCTCCTGAAAGTTTCTCCACGAACGAGTATTGGGTATCAGGTGGAAACAGAAAAGTTGTCAGTAATTGTGACGCAGTCAGTTTTCTGCCATCCTCGAAATTGATGACTTCGGCAATTTTATTCACCACATCAATCACTTTGTCGCCCGGATTAAATTCGATCCCGGTTTGCTGGTAATAACCAAAACGAATGGTTTGGCCGATTTCAACTGTTCCGGAATCAGCCTGAAGGTTTCCGGTAACAATATTCAGAAAAGTGGATTTTCCAGTTCCGTTTTTACCAACTATCCCGAGCTTTTCGCCACGCTGAAATTTGTAAGTCAAGTCTTTGATGAGACAAAGATCGCCGTACGATTTGCTGATGTTTTCCAAATCGAGAATTTTATTCCCGATCCGCGACGAATTCATACTCAATTCGATGTTATTCTCATTCAGGTTTTGACCAGCTTTAACAATCAAATCATCCACGCGCTCCATACGGTATTTCGATTTGTGTCCACGCGCCTGGGGCATCCTGCGCGACCATTCCAGTTCGGTGCGAAGCAGATTTTTTGCCTTCTCAACGCTTGTTACTGTCGATTCCATTCGTTCCTGCCGTTTTTCAAGAAAATACGAATAGTTTCCGCGGTGACGATAAATCGTATTGCCTTCCATTTCCAGAATTTCGTTGCATACACGATCCAGAAAATACCGGTCGTGCGTTACCATAAACAGCGTGATTTTGGTCTTTTCGAGGTAGTTTTCAAGCCATTCAATCATTTCCAGGTCAAGGTGGTTGGTAGGCTCGTCGAGCATCAGCAAATCAGGTTCATTAATCAGAACGTTTGCCATTGCCACACGCTTTTTTTGTCCTCCTGAAAGTTCTGAAATACGCTGATCGTAATTAAAAATCTTTAGTTGAGTTAGTATTTGCTTGACTTTAAACTCAAAGTCCCAGGCATGATGGATCTCCATCAGTTCCGTATATTTGGTAATATCTTCTTTCCGATTGTGGAGAACAGCATCTTCAAAGTTACGAATGGTCTCTACCATTTCATCACCCGATTGAAAAACGGCTTCGAAAACCGTCAGGTTATCATCCAGATCAGGTATTTGTTTCAGGTAGCCAATTTTGATGTCGCCGGTTTTGGTAATTTGCCCGGATTCAGGAGTGTCATTCCCGGCCAGAATTTCCATGAGCGTAGTTTTTCCGGTGCCATTTCGGGCAATAAGCGCAACTTTTTGATGTTCGAATATGGTGAATGAAATATTTTCGAAGAGTAATTGGTCGCCAAATCGCTTCGATAAATTTTCAGCCTGTAAATACGGAGTCATATTTTTTTCTGCAAAAATAACATTTTACGCCTACCAAAATGAACTCAGGTCAAAGACTCGGTGTTTAGCGGTTTTTGTTTAAGTTTGAAATTCAAAAATCAGGATTGAAATGGAAAAGAAAGAATTGTTTGAGCGGGTGATTAGTTATTTTCAGAAAGAAATGCCCATTGCAGAAACTGAACTCGACTACAAAACCCCTTACGAATTGCTGGTAGCTGTTATTTTATCGGCTCAGTGTACCGACAAGCGGGTGAACCAGATTACTCCCGATTTATTAAAACGGTTTCCAACTCCTGAAAAGATGGCTGAAGTTGAGTCTGCTGAGGTTTTTGATTACATACGTTCGTGCTCCTATCCAAACAATAAAGCCAAACATTTGGTTGGAATGGCGCGAATGTTGGTTTCCGATTTTGGAGGAGTTGTTCCGGATGATATTGATGAATTGCAGAAATTACCCGGAGTGGGACGTAAAACAGCCAATGTAATTGCGTCTGTGGTTTTCAATAAGCCGGCAATGGCTGTTGATACTCATGTTTTTAGAGTGGCCGCCCGAATTGGATTGAGTGTCAATTCGAAAACTCCACTGGAGACAGAAAAACAGTTGGTTGAGTTCTTTCCTGAAGAATTATTGCCATTGGCTCATCACTGGTTGATTTTGCACGGAAGGTACACTTGTCTGGCCCGCTCTCCGAAGTGCGAAAAGTGCGGATTGACTAATGTTTGTGCGTTTTTTAGATCGAAAACGGAATCAAATTCAGCAGTTTAGCTTATTAGGTGAGCTGCCTTAATATTAAATGATTTCATTTTGGCTGAAATTACTTTTGCAATTTTTTTGATTTTTTGTCAAACTTCGTACTTTTGCCCAATATAAAACCTAAAAAATTGAGTTATGGCTTATAAAATTTCAGAAGAATGTATTGCATGTGGTACTTGCATTGACGAATGTCCTGTAGAAGCGATTTCTGAGGGAGATATCTATAAAATTGATGCAGATCTTTGTACCGATTGCGGTTCGTGTGCCGAAGTTTGCCCGGTTGATGCAATTTCTGTTGCTGAGTAATTTCCGGTCGACATAAAGCTAAAAGAAGCTGTTCTATAAAGATCAGCTTCTTTTTTTTGTGCTGTCTGCAACTATCTGGTCTGATTTTTGTCTTTAGAGTAGAGAGAAAAACATTGGCTATGAAAACAATTTTTACAATTATATTTCTATTTGTTTCAATTATAAGTACTTATTCGCAAGTTAAACCTTTGGTCAGCCAAAAAGATGGCGCTTTGGTTTCAGGAATAATTGCAGAGAATCAGTCATTTTCTATCAAAAAGATATTTCCTAACCCTGTAAAAGATATAGTTACAGTTGATGTTAATACTGTAAGTTCGGGAAATATACAAGTCAGCCTATACAATATTTTGGGAACTGAAGTTAAAAAATTTGAGCCAATTTATCTTTCAATGGGAGAGCAGCAATTTCAACTGGATTTATCAATCCTAAAGCAGGGAATTTATATTCTTAAAGTGAATATGTCAGGGCAGGTTTTTTCGCAGGTCGTAAAGAAGAACTAGGATTTGCGGTTTAAATTAGTATCGTTTTTTTGTCCCGGGAGCACAATTTTCTTTTCTTCCCGAATTTTTCAATCCATATTTCCGATAAATAAGCTTGTTGCTATAGGCATAAGCGTGCAATTTAACTTTACGACATGTTATACATGTACGGCTATTGCTCCAGCATTAACCAGAGCTGAATAGCGAATTGCCAGTCCGGATTTTCGCTTAAAGCTTGAAGATATTGCAGATAAATTAGTTGATTTGGCTTATTTGGGAAAATGATATTTACAAGTTATATTTAACCGTCTATAAACCAACTAACACTAACATGGAAAATAATCTTTCACGTCGCATTTTTCTGCAAAGAAGCATTGTCGCTGGCATTGGCCTTTCTTTGATTGAACCAATGTCTGTATTCGCAAAAGCTAAAGAATCAGGAATGAAATTTGGCTTGGTAACTTATCAGTGGGCGAAAGACTGGGATTTACCAACACTAATTACTAATTGCGAACAAACCGGTTTTTTAGGTGTCGAACTTCGCACCGGACATGCTCATGGTGTTGAAACATCATTAACTGCCAATGAACGTTCTGAAGTTAAAAAACGATTTGCCGGTAGCGCTGTTACTTGTCTGGGTTATGGTGCAAATTTTGAATATCACAGTCCCGATCAGGCTATACTTCGAAAGAATATTGATCAGACGAAAGAATATATTGTACTTTGTAAAGATATTGGAGCCACGGGTATAAAAGTAAAGCCGAATAACCTGCCAAAAGAAGTTTCAAAAGAGAAAACAATCGCCCAGATTGCTGCTTCATTGAATGAAGTTGGTCGGTTTGCCAAAGATTATGGACAAATTGTGAGGGTAGAGGTTCATGGGGAATTAACTCAGGAAATTCCAAACATGAAAGCTATTTTTGAACAGGTGACCGAAAAAAATGTAAAGATGTGCTGGAATTGTAATGACCAGGATTTGTTGCCACCCGGATTGGAAGCCAACTTCAATTCTGTGAAAAAGTGGTTTGGCGATACTGTCCATGTTCGTGAGTTGAATGTAGGTGAATATCCGTATCAACAACTCTTTAGTTTATTTGACGAAATGAAATACGATGGCTGGATCTTGCTTGAAGCCCGAATAGAACCTGATGATAAAATCACTGCAATGAAAGAACAGCTCAGGTTGTTTAATTCAATGCTTTCAAATGCTAAAAAAGGATAATTAGTAGTTCTCTTTTTATGTTTGAACAAAACCTATCGTTTATCGGTAGGTTTTTTTTATGTCTTTGATTTTGGATTAGTCTAAGGCTAGATTTTAGTTTGTTTAGGTTTTATACTCTTTTTTTGAAGTATTTTGGCTATTTCAGAGCAGGAAAATGTAAAAAATGAATTTTTATGATTTGAAGTGCTGATAAATTCAACAGGTGTAAAAAATATATGCAGTTGTGTTAAGTGATAGTAAATGAGTTAGATAGTTGTTGTTTGTTGCATTTGTGTTGAATAAATATACAATATCCTCTATTTTGTTTTTAATCTTGTATTTGTTAAAGTGCAGTATTATAGGTTGTTGTGTTGTGTTTTCTTCATTGGCACTGGTTTTGAATTCCCATGTATTATCATTCTAAAAGGGAAAAATCATGAAAACCAGGATCTTTTTAATCGTCACATTTCTTCTATTAAATTGCCTTTATTCAAATAGTAAAGAAGTTTCTTCAGGAGATTCTAATTCTTTGTCAGGTTCAATAAATGTAGCCACTTCTTCAGAATTATACGACCTGACAATGAAGTGGGCAAACGAATACAGCAGGTTGAATCCAAACCAGAAAATCAATGTGAGTAAAGCTTCAGAAAATAATGTTTCAGAAATGATTCGTTCTGGAGAATTGGGGATTGTATCTGAAGAGTTCTTTCATAAATTAAACAATTCTTCAACTTGGAGTATGGTTGTCGGCCGGGACGTGATTGTACCGGTTATGAGCTCCAAAAATCCTCTACTGAACGAGATTTGTCTTAAAGGAATTACAACTAAAGAATTGTCTCAAATTATTTCAAACCCTGAAAATAGAAATTGGGGAGATCTCATTGGTAGTGCCCAAAAGATTCCTGTCCATTTTTATACTACCAATGATCAATCAGCTGCGTCGGTATTGCGAAGTTTGAAGAACTTGCATCAATCAATTAGTAATGGGATTCAATCGTCAAGCACAGCCGAAATGATTCTGGCAATTCAAAACGATCCGAATGCAATTGGCTTTTTCAACCTGACACAAATTTCTGACCAAAACAATAAAAACCTTCTGGAAGGATTGAGGTTCGTTCCGATTGATAAAAACGGGAATGGAAAGATTGATTATGTGGAAAACATATATACTAGCATTGAATCGTTTTCAAGAGGTGTGTGGATTGGAAAATACCCCAAAGTTTTAACATCCAATATTTATTCTGTTTCATCAACGAATCCAAATAATATTTCAGAGGTTGCATTTCTGAAATGGGTACTCACTGATGGTCAGAGTTTCTTGAATGAAAATGGTTATAGCGATCTTGTATATAATGAAAGACTTGCCCAATTAGGAAAATTCGGTCAACCTGATTTTTATGCCACAGTTCCTATGGAACGTACAAGTTCATTAATGTCAGTATTACTATTAATCTTGGTTTTCATCGTAATAACAGGAGTTGTTGCTGAGCTGGTTTTCAGGGTATTTAGAAAAAGAAGTAAAGTCAGTCATAAAATAACATCAGTCTCAACAGGTGTCTTCAATGAAGAGTCAGTAGTTATTCCCAAAGGACTCTACTTCGGGAAAACTCACTCCTGGGCATTCATGAAAAAAAATGGGTTGGTGAAAATTGGGATTGATGATTTTCTGCAGCATGTCACCGGCAAGATAACTAGGGTTGAGTTAAAGCGCGCAGGAGAAACGGTTAAGAAAGGAGAACTCCTGATGTCGATCATTCGGAAAGGAAAACTTCTGAACATTTATTCACCCATATCTGGAACAATTACTGAAGTCAATGAAAATCTGGAATCCAATTCTTCACTGCTAAATTCATCTCCATATTCTGAGGGATGGGTATATCTGATTGAGCCATTGAATTGGGGACTTGAAATTCAGTATTTATTGATCGCTGAAAAATATAAAGAAGCATTAAAGGATGAATTTACCCGATTAAAAGACTTTTTCACAACATTGATAAAGGCCAATTCTCATGACTTTGCTTACGTTACAATGCAAGATGGCGGAGAACTTTCTGACCATCCGTTAGCCGAGCTTGAACCTGAAGTTTGGGATGATTTTCAGACAAAGTTTATTGATACTTCAAAATAAGGCTAAAAATTAATTCTAGGACTTAACTACCTAATAAATAATAAAGCTATGAGTATAAATCGAAGAGGCTTTTTTGGCCTGCTGGGTGCAACCGGTATTACACTTGCTATTGGTAAAAATACATTTGCATCGTCTAAGGATAAAAGCAATGTTGAATTTTCTGGAGTTTTGTATGATTCGACTCGTTGCGTGGGCTGTCGAACTTGCGAATATGAATGTGCAGCGGCACATGGACTTCCCGAACCTTTATCAGAAGTTGAACCAATTCGCAAGACAAATGAGACCTGCAATACCGTGGTAAATACATTTCAAACTACCAAAGGCGAGGTTTACATCAAGCGTCAGTGCATGCATTGCAACGAACCTGCCTGCGATGCTGCTTGCCTGACACAAGCCATGCATAAAAATGAAACAGGACCTGTTACCTGGAATGGCGATAAATGTATGGGATGTCGCTATTGTATGGTTTCCTGTCCGTTTGATAGCCCCAAGTTTGAATTTCACAGTACAAATCCCAAAATTCAGAAATGTGATATGTGTTTTGATCGGCAAAATGCTGGGGAAAAGCCAGTTTGTGTGACAAATTGCCCCAATGACGCGCTAATGTATGGTAAACGTCGTGATTTGATTAAAGAGGCACGCCGGAGAATCTATGAAAACCCTGACTTATATACAGATCATATTTATGGTGAACATGAAGTAGGAGGTACCGGATGGCTTTACCTTTCTCCAGTTCCGTTTGAAGAACTTGGTATGAATACGAACTTGCAACAATCATCATATCCCTCATTGACAAAAGGATTCCTGTATAGTGTTCCTTCAGTCGATTTATTACTGCCACCACTCTTGCTAGGCATATATACTGCAACCAAAAACAAACAACATAAAGAAGACGACAATGAATAATCGGGCCTACTCTTTAGAAAACGAAAAAGAACATAAATTCAGTTGGAAATTTTTGTTTAGCGAATTAAAGCCGAAAGGTAAATGGCTTACCCCATTCAATATAATCTCGATTCCAATTATACTTTTAGGCATTTCCCTAATCGTAATACGTTTTTGGAAAGGGTTGGGGTCTATAACTAACCTCACACAGGATGTTCCGTGGGGATTATGGATCGGGTTTGATGTAGTTACTGGTGTTGCATTTGCCGGGGGTGCATATGTGGTCACTTTTATGGTTTACGTCCTGAATATGAAAAAATATCATCCAATTGTAAGGGTTACTGTACTGAATGGCTTCCTGGCCTACGCGTTTTATACCGGTGCATTACTGCTCGATTTGGGTCGCCCGTGGCACGTAGTTAATCCTGTAATCGGAAATAGTTATGGAACCAGTTCTGTACTCTTTTTAGTTGCATGGCATTTTATACTTTACATGCTTGCCGAACTGATCGAGTTTTCGCCTGCTATTGCTGAATGGCTCGGGTCGCGGCACGCACAGCGAATTCTATCAGGAATGACCATTGCCGCGGTTATCTTCGGTATTACCTTGTCAACCTTACATCAGTCCGGTTTAGGAGCGCTTTACCTGATGGCCAAAGAAAAAATTCATCCTCTGTGGTATTCCGAATTTATACCTATGCTATTTTTGGTTTCGAGTATTTTTGCCGGGCTTTCAATGGTCATTTTTGAGGGATCAATCAGTCATAAAGTATTTTCCGACCAAATCAGTGAAAAGAATTATCATTCGCAAAATGGTATCATCCATGGACTCTCAAAAATATGTGCAGTTGCCATGTTTGCCTATTTTTGTTTACAAATTCTTGTTTTTCTTCATACCAAACGATGGGGTTTATTAAATACTCCAATGGGTTATTGGTTTTTGCTTGAAATGATAGGATTTGTGTTTATTCCAATGGTTATGTTTTTTTACAGCTATCGTACAAGCAATATTTTCCTGATACGTTTTGCTGCAATTTTAACCATGATTGGAGTGGTACTGAATCGTTTGAATGTTACGGTGATTGGTTTCAGGTGGGATGCGGCAGTACACTATGTTCCGTCATGGATGGAAATTGTTGTAACTTTAGCCGTCATTTTTACTGAAATCTGGATATTCAGGTGGGTTATTCGTCGCATGCCGGTTCTCAGGGAATCACCCGCATGGGCCAAAGAATAAAATTGATAAACCAACAGTTCTCAGAACTGGTTGAAATATAATAAAAGCAAATTAATCAGCTATCGCAACTATTTAAGCGATGGCGCAAAAATAATAGCAATGGAAGGATTTACTTACAACAACATTTTCGAAATGAAAGGGATTGAATATTTGGCGATCGTTGCATTTTTCGCTATTCTGATTCCATTCTGGATATTTTTAAATAAAGAGGTAAAAACGAAGAAGCATACTCAGAAATCGTTAGGAACACTAGTACCTAATTCGTTGCAAATTCCTCAAGGATTATTTTTTAGCAGATTTCATACCTGGACTCACCTTGAAAGATCTGGAGTTGCTAAAGTTGGACTCGACGATTTGTTGGTGCATATTACCGGCGAAGTTAAACTAAGCCGACTTTTGGATTCGGGTGAACGGATTAAAAAAGGAGATTTTCTAGGCGAAATAGTTCAGAATGACAAACGACTCAAAGTTTATTCACCTATTTCCGGAGAAATAATGGAAACAAATTCGTTGCTCACTGAAAATCCTGAATTGATGAATGAAGATCCATACTTGAAAGGGTGGATATACAAAATTAAACCCACAAGTTGGGTGGCCGATACTCATTCATATTTTCTGGCCGAGGATGCCAGCCAATGGGCAAGACAAGAGTTGGCTAGATTCAAAGATTTTTTGAGCGAATCGATTGTGAAATATTCGCCAGATCCTTCATCTGTAGTTTTGCAAGATGGTGGCGAATTGCGTGATCAAGTGCTTTCAGAACTTTCAAACGAGATCTGGCAGGATTTCCAACAAGAATTTATGAGTAAAAAAGTATTATGCCGACGAAAAAACTGTTTTCGGGAACCGGAGAAGTTGAAAAATGATTGATTTTTCGATGAATTTGTCAATCTAAAAATTCTAAATGATTTATAATAAGTTGTTTGGTAAGAAAGCGATGAGAGAAATCATCGCTTTCTTAATTTTTACTTCTGTGAATGAGTTTTATAGTCATTAAACATACAATTCACTGAAACAAAATCGAATAGTTGAGGCTGAATTTAAAATTTTGAGACTAAATTAGCATTCAGTAAAATGGCTTAAGAATTTAATCCTATTTTTCATGAATTGGTTTAAAAGAGTAGCAAAAAAGAATATTGCAGGGAGTCCAATAATTAGTCATTATGTGAAATTTCGCTCTTCAATATATGGGAGAGTTGTTTTTATAATTGCTATTTTATCTGTTTTCCTTTTTGTATCATTCAACATTATTTTTCAGTCGGTTAACGAACAATATCTGAATACAATTATTCGTCAGAGCGGTAATAATATTGGCTCAATTGTAGAAGGAGCGTTGTATCATTCGATGCGTCAAAACGATAAAGGAGCCCTTCAGAACACCCTTGATATTATTAATACGCTGCCAGGAATCGATGAGGTAAATATGTACGATAGTAACGATAGTCTGGTTTACTCCTCGTTTGCTGAGGATACGGACAAGAGTCATAGCGATCCGAATTGTATAAGTTGTCACACAAATATCCGGTCATTGTTTCCAGGCTTAGAGAAGTCGTATAAAATTATCGATATAAACACGGATTGTTTGATGAATAAAAACGATAATGGTAGCCGGCATTTACTCATTCGCTCGCCAATTCTGAACGAAAGATCGTGTTATGTCAGCTCTTGTCATTTTCATCAGGAGTCCGATACTCTTTTGGGTTCGCTCGTCATCAAAATCCCACTTGAAGCACAGGACCAGGCCATTCAAAAATCATCAACCGAGTTTTTCTTTTTGGCTATTTTGGCAACCATGCTGCTTGCTTCATTTTTGTTACTCTTCACCCGTAAGAAAATTAAGAATCCGTTGAATGAATTGGTTAAGGTTAGCGTTGCAGTAGCCAGTGGCGATAAAAGTACCCGCCTTGAAATAAAACCTAACCAACTGGACGATATGCGGGTGGTTTCCGAAGCATTTAACGACATGTTGGATAATTTACAAACTGCAACTGTTGAGTTGGAAAACTGGTCGCAGCAATTGGAATATAAAGTTCAGAAAAAGTCGGAGGAACTGGGTGCCGCTCAGAATGAACTGATGCACGTTGAACGATTGGCTTCTTTGGGAAAATTATCATCTTCTGTAGCGCACGAAATCAATAATCCTTTATCCGGAATTTTGATTTACACCAAATTGCTTTTGAAACAGGTAGGCAATCCGGAACTGTATGCCTCCAAACGAGAGTCGATGCTCAAACATTTACGATTGATTGAATCGGAAACAAAGCGTTGCGGCGACATTGTAAAAGGATTGCTTGATTTTTCGAGGAAAGATCAGAATGACTTTGAACCTAAACATTTACATGAAATATTGAAGGAAACTTATGAGTTAATGACTCACCCGATCAAAATTGCTGACATCAAATTTGAATACGATTTTGCAGCCACTTCAGACCTGATTTATTGTAATCCAAACCAGATTAAACAGGCCTGTATTGCGATTCTGGTAAATGCTTCTGAAGCGATTAAGGAAAACGGTGAAATCACGATCAGGACCAAAAATTTGGATGAGGAAACCATTTGTATTGATATTTCAGACAATGGATCGGGTATTGCGGAAGAAGACATTCCCCATATTTTCGAGCCATTTTTCTCGACAAAACAAGTAGTCAGCGGCATTGGATTAGGTCTTGCGATTGTTCATGGCATTATTCAAAACCATAAAGGTAAAATTCAGGTAAATTCCGAGTTGGGCCGGGGAACAACTATTTCAGTAAATTTACCATTGATAAAAAGTTAAGGAGGTTGAAGAATGGCAAAAAAGATTTCGATATTGATCGTTGATGATGAAGAATCAGTGAGAGATTCCTTATACAATTGGTTTCTGGAAGATGGATTTCGCGTTGAATGTGCTGAAAACGCCAAAAGAGCGCTGACAATTCTCGAATCTGACCAGTTTGACATCATTCTTGCAGACATTAAAATGCCAGGAATGGACGGTCTTGAAATGCTCCGGAGAATTAAATCAATTAAACCTGATTCAATTGTCATTGTTATGACAGCCTTCGCAACTGTAGATACAGCCGTAAAGGCACTCAAAGATGGCGCTTATGATTATGTAACGAAACCTTTTGACCCTGATGATTTGACCCATTTGATTCGAAACGCCACCAAACAAATCGCTCTGGTTGAAGAAAATGAAACCTTAAAGCAAAAGGTAACTTCACTCGAAAATGTGGAAGATCTGATCGGAAAGAGTGAGGCCATGAAAAACGTATTGAAGCAAGTTGAGAGTGTGGCTCAAACCAATTCTTCTGTTATTATTACCGGCGAAAGTGGTACTGGGAAGGAGCTTATTGCCCGTGCTATTCATGCCAATTCTCCACGTAAATTTTTCCCTTTTGTGAGTGTTCATTGTGGCGCATTAACCGAAAGTTTACTCGAAAGTGAATTGTTCGGTCACGAAAAGGGAGCGTTTACTGGCGCCATGTACAATCGCAAAGGTCGGTTCGAGATGGCCGACAGTGGTTCCATATTTTTAGACGAAATAGCAACGATTTCAACAAAAATGCAGGTTGAATTGCTTCGGGTTCTGGAATCAAAAACATTTATGCGTGTCGGTGGAAATAAGGAAATTAGTTCCGATTTCAGGGTCATTTGTGCTACCAACAAAGATTTGAAAAGCATGGTTGAAAAGGGAACTTTCCGTGAAGATCTTTTTTACCGTTTAAATGTAGTAAACATCCAAATTCCGCCTTTGCGCGATCGCAAAGATGATATCCCATTATTGGTCAATTACTTTATAAACAAGTATTGTACATCAATGAATAAACCTCCTGCATCAATCGACCAGGCAGCGTTAAATCGAATTCAGGAGTTTAATTTCCCTGGAAATATCCGCGAACTTGAAAACATGATCGAACGAGCCATTGTTGTCGGAAATGGGAAAAAAATAACGTTGAAAGATCTTCCGTTGAATAAGACTTTTGTAAGTAATTCAGCCGAAAGTCTCGACGATTTTGAGCGGGCATTTATACTTCAGATTCTTACTAAATACGATTGGAATATTTCGCGTACTGCCCGGGCACTGAAAGTTGACCGTGTAACTCTTTACAACAAAATCAAGAAATACGATTTAAAATTGGCAGATCAATAAAGTTGCCAAATGAAACTGCAAACCATTACTTTAGTTTCGTTCGGTTTCTTCGAAAAAGACATTTTAGAGAAGACTGCTGAAGCTGTGATTGAGGAGTATCACAGCTCTGTCGTTATTAAAGATGGGCATTTGGATTTAAGTGAATATTACGATGCACCCCGTAGACAATATGATGCGAATACATTACTGAAGCAGGTTCATTCCATGTCGTTTCCTGAATCGGATAAGAACCTAGGGATATTTAATGTTGATCTTTTTATTCCGATTTTGACCTTTATATTTGGACAAGCTTTTTTGGGCGGGCAAACTGGTATCGCTTCACTTTACAGGCTTAGTAATGAGCGGTATGGTATGGTTCATGACGAACAATTGATGCTTGAACGGTTCAAAAAAGAGGTTATACACGAACTTGGCCATATGTTTGGTTTAATTCACTGTTTAAGTCCGACATGTGTTATGCGTTCGAGTACTTATGTTGAAGACATTGATCAGAAGAGCGTGCATCTCTGCCGCGATTGCAAGTCTAAATTGGACATTTGAATTGCAAATCTGATGAATTTTAAAAGGAACATACTTAAATCTTAAAATTATTGCGGTGCATAGGAAGCTTCCATTATTTATTTTTTGAATTCGAAGACTTGCTTAGTTGTATAAACATATCTTGATTTTGGTTCATAATATGCTGAATCTGCAAAACTTAGTTCCTGAATAAAAGTTTTATATTTAATATTAGCTAAATCAGAAATTGTATAAAATAATTGATCATTGGTTGTTAATAGATTTTTATTCTTTATTAAATTTCTATATTTTACTTCATTATTAAAAATATATTTATCTGAGCCCCATATAAATAATGGAATGTGAGTTTCTAATTCAGTTGGATTGTCTGAACCATAACCAAACAAGGATCCCCCATCAAATAAATGACATGCATGATCCGGTGTAAATATAAAAACTGAAGATAAATTCCGTTTTTCTGTATTTTTTATTAATTCTCCAAGTACATAGTCCTGAAATAGAATAATGTTATCATAATCATTAATGAATAAATGAGCATTTTGGGCTATAAACGGGTATGCTTTCCCACTAGTATTTGGTATGAATTTATTAAACCTAGCTGGCACTTTCCCATGACCTCCGGCCATATTAATAACAATAAACTTTTTCTTATTAGTATTTTTATTTAATATAGTGTCAAATATTGGAATTATGTCTAAATCGGTACTTCGTATTTGATTTTTATCTAAAATGTATAATTTATTAGGTTCGTTTTGGTTATTAAGATATAAAAAAATATTGCTCTGATTTGAAATCCAAGATGTTTCGTATCCAGCTTCTTTAAAAAGTGATACTATAGTTTTTTGGCGGTATACATCATTGAAATTCTGTGCAGTTGCTTCTGTAATGATTAAAGGTATTGAATTATTTGTTTCATTTCCATTTGAATAGTGTTTTTGAAAAGTAACTAATTTTTTTATTTTTTCTAATTGAGGACTTGTTTGTCTATCATAACCATTAATAGACCAATTACTATATCTAATTCTCTCTCCGATAACGAATATAACTATATTAGGCATTATGGAATCCTTAGAATTAGATACCTCAAATTTAAAATTTTCCTTTTCTGAACGATATTTATTAATATTTCTATTTATTTTCAGAAAGTTATAAATTCTATAGTAAAGGTTAATAGGTGGGTCTTCTATATAATAAGTTTTCATCACACTGTAGGTTAAATTTTTCGCGCCTGGATAAGTAAAATATTTAGAATTAGTATATTTATATGTAGAAATTCCAATTGAAATCGATAATAGTATCAAGGATGTAAAGATTATTTTTTTTCCAGAATATAGATTATAAGAAATAAATTTATACTTTTTTAATATGTAAATATATATACCAATTAAGGTAAACGGCAGAAAAGAATATAGATAAAATTTACCAATAAATTCTTCAATTTCAATCATATTGGTATAAAATAAAGCCTTCATAACATCAGTAGAAATATATTTACTTAAAAGTATCAAATTTGGAATTTCTACAATTGAAGATATTAAATAGGGAATTCCAATAATTAAATATGAATAATAATATGATTTTGTAATCCGCAAAATGATTATTCCAAAAAAAATCAATATAGAAATTTTAGATATTATGTAAAGTAAATAATATGTAAAATTTAAATTGCCTCCTCCGACTATGTTTGGTATAATTAATATTAGTATTGATGAAACCATCAATAAAATATTTTTAATTGTTATCCACCTAATTTTATTTTTCACCATAATTAGAAAGTATTTATCGAACTATATTCAGGTAATTGTGCCATTGAAAATTATGCTACCAGAGATATGGCGTTTTTTTTATTTTTATTATTGTTGATAATCAGCAATTTGATTTAATATTTATGCATTTAAATTGATCATAGCACACATCGATCTAGCTGAAAATGTCTAGCACGACCCTTTTATGCCAATGTCCAATTTTGATTTTACCTTCTTAAAAATAGTTTTGCAGCAATTTCAGGGTCAACAACCTTATGTTCTGCTTTCAAAGTGTTGAAGTTCGCTGATCGTCTCAGCTATGAGAACAGTTTCATGCTTGATATAAGCAGGTTCAGAGTGCCATTAGTTGCTTTATTTCTCTCAACTTGATCAAAGTTACAAAGAATCAGACGATGATTATCATTGTTTAACAACATATAAACGTATTTTGTGTTCAATTCCAGTTTCGCAGTTTCCCAGATGACCCGCTTTTATATATTCAAGAAATCAGGAACTATAACCTGACTTTTGGAACGGCTCTGAGCGGGTGTGATTAGAGTGTGTCTTTTGCACTAGATGGGTGCTGATAATTTCAAACGCTAGTCAAATGATTTCTCGTCTAAAGTGTCAGAATCAGGGTGAGAAAATTTACGAAAAACTCTTGTTTTGGGTAGAAAACGGATATAAAAAACGCCCCACCAATTACATATCCTCCCGGCTCGTTTTAACTGGGAAAAGTTGATTTTTGTTTGCTCTCCGGCTTACCCATCGAAGAATATTTTTGATCCGGTTCAGTTCGCAATACAGATATATTTTAGCAAATCGCAGAGGAAATCTATGAGCTATATTTAGAATTAGTTGGATGAGTTATCTTAATTTGTTGACAGCTAGCTGTTAATATTAAAAATAAAGTGCGGCCGGCAGTCAATTTACCTTTATCCCAAATTACGCGTTAGAAAACTTAAATGGCAGACTGACTTGATTTGAATGGTTCCACAAACCTTCAAGCCATTCCCTTCGTTTCATATTCAAGCTCAGTTTGAGTGTATATTTGTAGTTGATTTTCTGGAAATATACACCAATGGCTTAACTTGTTTATTTCAATCGAAAAGTATACCAGTAGTTTAGTCCAAAAGTATACCTTTTAAATTAAATAAAAAGGTTGTACTCATCAGATCGGGGTACCCCGATCTGATGAGTACTGGATCCCGGATTTTTTGATTCTTATTTTTCATTTTTTCATCATTTTTGTTGTTTCCCTTAAACGGTATGATTCTCCATTCATGTTTACTAAATGAGCCTCAAAGTGAATCTAATAAAATATTTGTATTCAATTAGTTGCAGAGTTTGCCGCGACCATCGGCAGTGATGAAAATCAGGGTCTCGATTTTGTCCCTAAAAACATGACTTTTAATGAAGATTTTTGAGTTTTTAGCTAGAAATGAAAAGCGCTTAAATCATTGAATTTAAGCACTTTTGATCTGATTTGACTTCTACTTTTGTGCACCCAAGCGGAGAAGTATCGAACTTTTCGTTGGAAGATTATGAGGCAGTGACGAAGTTTATGGAAGCTGAAATGGAGAAGAAAAGATTTAAATTATAAACAGATGATGTTGATCCTCCTGTGATATCCATGAAAATACAAGGTTCTTAAAGGATCGAAATGTCTGCTAAAAATGAAAAGATATTACTTATTCCGGAGAAAGGATTTGGAATTGTAGTGATTATCTCTCCATAAAATCATCGCACCCAACTATAAATATCTTCTTTCAAAAACAATAGTACTGACCAAAAAACAAAAATATCTTGTAAGACTATTTGGCTTTTGATTTTTAGATGTCGCATTAACTAAAAATAAGATTAACGTCTATGATATGAGGAAAAATATGATAAAAAAATCCATCCATTCTACGAACTTACTTATCTCTAGCTTTCAAAAGTTTACTTACTATGTACGAACCATTGGCATAAACAGGATGCGGAATATTATCGGAGGAAAATACACTTAATCCTCTCAACACTAGCGTATCGCCAATAAAAGAACATTTGAATTTTGCTATTCCGTTTACAAACATAGGATTTAGTGCAAAGGTGGCTTTCGTGGTTAGCACGGAGTCTTTAAGCTCAAAAGTCCCAGCATTAATTATTGATTGATTATACCGGCTTAACTTTATACTATCTGTAATTTGCCATGTGTGAACGTCCGAAATGTTGCTTGTCCAACAAAAACTATAATAATTGTTTGAAAAAGAAACCAGACTTTCTTTTGGAAATACAGATGTCAAGGAACCATCAGATTTAACAGTTTGAACCTCGACAATCGAATAAACCCCATCAATTGATAGTTTCTCTTTTGTACAGAAACTGAAGAGCATTGTTGTTATAACTATTGCAATAATAGCGGACAGTGTAAAGATAAACTTAGCTTTCATTCAAATCATTATTTAGATTTATACTATGGTTGTCAAACGTTTGTTCAATGCGATGCGTCAATATTTAAATGTATTATTGCAATGTGTAGGTATTCAGATGTTTATTGCCGCTGTTTGATTTTGAGATTTTAAATAGCTATTTGTTCATCATTGTTTTAATTAGCTCCTTTAATATATAAGCTCAAGTTCAAAACAGTCACCATAAATGTAGCAAAGCATTACGATTGTCAAAAATGGGTAGCGGCGTCTTCTTCTCCTGGTTCTTGATACTGCTCAATTTGGTTAAGCAACTCCATTGATTGAAGAACGGGTTCCCACTCTTTACCTCTAAATATCAACTTGAACCATTTTTTGTTTCGGTTTTCGTATTTAATATTGAAAAACAACCATAATGCTATATATACAAATGAAATCGTAACTATCGCTTGTAGAACCCACAATAACCAATTTTCGGCTAAAAACATTCTCTCATTCCAATAAAAAGTCGTCCAAACAGGAAGTTGTAAAAAAAGCAGTCGGGTTACGTTTAGTGTTGATATTTTAAGTTTTGAAACTTTTTCCTGAATAGTAAGCACTGGCTCACTAAAATCAATTTTGCTAATTAAGTCTATTTGATAAACATAAATACCTATGGTGATGGCTGTAAGCAATACCTGGATTGTTGCAGAAAGCAAGAAAAACAGACTAACATCGCCTAAATGATTGACTATTAAGTTGCCGAGAATACTTCCAAGTCCTATTACCCAAATGATACCTACAATAAGTGTAAATAATTTTGTTGGTTTCATTGAGGCAAGAACATTTTGTGCTTTCAACCTTGTAATTTCATCAGTATTATTTTTATTTACTCGTAGGCTGCTTTCTAATTTTTCATTAGTAGAGTGCCAAAGTAATTTAAGCTCTTGTTCGTTCATTGTATTATGTATTTATTTGTGAAAATCTCTTTTTTAGTTTTTCCTTGATGCGTCCCAATTTTGTTCCAACATTGGTTACTGATAAGCCCATTATTTCTGAAATTTCGGCGTGGCTTTTATCTTCTAAATACAGTAACATTATGGCTTTATCAAGGTCGTTGAGTTCAGAAATGAACTTTTCCAGAAGGTATAATTGCTCTTGTTTTTCGTTACTAACTTCATCTTGGATTGATGCAAGGTCCTCAATTATCGGATTGTTTAAAACTTGCCTTTTTGCATTTTTTCTGTAATATGAAATTGCTACGTTTAATGAAATACGATATAGCCAGGTTGTGATAGCAAATTTATCATTGTACTTGTCCAATGATATCCAAATTTGCATCATCATTTCCTGTATAAGGTCTTGTATATCATTATTTCGACAATAAGTTAAGGCAACCTTGAATAAAATACCTTTATGCTGTAAAATGATTAGCTGAAACTTTTTGCTTAGTTCTTTGTCGCTTCTCATATTATATTTCTTGCTGTTATCTGTAAGCCTATTTTTATATCATAACTATTCGTAGGACTATTTGAAATTGACTTAAAAATGTTTGTGGAATAATACGTTCCTTGCAGAAAAAATTTACTTGAAATAGCTTTCCTTTCTTTACATAAAGCCATTTTAAAACTATGTCCTAACTGGAAATTTTCTGTACCGCCAATATTTTCTTTATACCTTGTTGTTACAATGTTGTCGCTTTTTGCATAAGTCTTCCATTTGTTATATGCCTGAATTCCAAATACTGCTCCCCATTCAAATGAAATAAATCTGCTATTCTTGTTTTTGGGGGTATCAAAATAAAGAGAAAACGGTAACTCAATTAAAAACTGTTGGAATGTACTTGTTTTAATGTTTGTAGAATCAGGTATTTCCATAAAAGTTAACCTGTTGTTCGTTTCCGAAATCAATTTATTTAACCCAAAAACTCTGGATTGTGGTCCAATACCGATTTTAAATCCGAAACGATCATAATTTTTGACTACGGGTAAACTAACAGAAAAATAATAGTTAAAACTTAATGGCTGAAATTCTGTATTCAAACGATTTTTCAGAGTGTTGGTATTCAATAAGTTGGATTGCCCAATTCCAAATTCCCAACTCAATTTTGCTTTTTGAGTTTTTACCTCATTAATTTTTGAGCTATTACCTAATAGCATCAAATTGGCATACCAATTTTTAATGAATTTATAAGATTCAGGATTGTGCCTTACACCATTATGAGTTGCACCATTAATAATTTGAACCTGTGCTGAACAGTTTTCATTCACTACTTTTTTCATGACTTCTGAATTGAAAACTTCATCGTTCATTCCAATCAAAACTAAAGTCGGCACATTAAGTGATTTTAAGCCAACGATATAGTCTTCAGGTGCCATACTCATATTTGCTCTGAAGGTATATTTTCTTGAAGGCACATTTTCAGGTAAATTCAAAAAAAGTACGGGCAAACTATCGTGTGAGTGATCACCAATTTCATTAAACATTTTTAAACCAATAATTCTGGCAAAATGAATTTTCATGAATGGTTCTATATTGTTGTTCTCTGCCGGCGATGTTTGCTGAATAGCTGGTGAATTGTTCCCAATAAGTGGGGCAAACAGGATAAAGCCATCAATCTTGTCTTTATTTTTCTGAATGGCATAATTCAAGGCAACGCCTCCACCCATAGAGTGTCCTGCTATGATAATTTTTCCCTTAGGTTTTTGTTTACGAATGGTACTGACAATATCAGCCAAATCGTCTGCGTATTGATTGATATAATCAACATCGCCATCTTTGCCATCTGATTTTCCATGTCCTCTTAAGTCAATTGCAAATACTTCTGCTTGTGTCGCCTCTTGCAGCAGTCCTGCGGTCTTATTATACAGATAACCAGTGCTTGCCACACCGTGAATTAGGATTATTGTATTGTCTGATTTTTTAGGGAATTTGTAAGCAAATATTTTCTTTTTATCCCTAACGGTGAAGAAATAGTCTTCGGATTTATAAACCTGTTCAAACCCCATTTCCTTTATTGCCTCCGGGTCAGTGTTCGTTGGCTGCGAAGCGTTAAAAGAGGGTTCTGGCATATTGATAAGTTTAGTTGCCTCTATTACCATACTATCTTTATTCCCCTTGAAATAATCTTGTAGAATACTTTGTCCTGAAGCAGTTGTAACAGATAGGAACAGTGTTACGATTGAAATAATTTTTGTCATTCTCATTTTGTGAATAATTTTACATGAAACTTAATTTTCCTAATTATTCGCAACGAGTCTCAAAAAATCACAGTTAGGTTTAAAATTTTCCCATTTGTATTGTAAGTGGTCTTTTTACGCTTGCCAATATGCAGAAAGCTTGATTCTGATATTTACGTTGGAGTCTCCTGTTAGCTTTTTCATTTTGTAGCTGTCTTTTTTTGTATAGAATTTTCCAAGTAGAATCCACTGATAGTTGCCTATTTCTCCTAGGCTTACCGGCAAACTTATTTGGGGCAACAGTTAAATATTTTACTTCGCAAATTAATTTTTCTTTTTAGTTTGAATTCCGAAACCATTTTCGTTTAACCAGTCAATGCACCAATCGAACCATTTATCTCCTCTTGTCGGATGTTCTAAAGCAAAAGCATGGCCTCCACTTTGGAGAACATGAAGTTCAGATTTCACTTTTGCATTTTGTAAGGCTTCGAAAAACGACAAACTATGTTGTACAGAAACTCTTTCATCATCTGCCGCATGAAGCAGAAATGTAGGGGGTGTATCACCAGTTACATGTTTTTCGTTGCTAAAAAAATCAGGGAATCTTCAGAAGGGTTTGTACCAAGTAGTTTTGTTATTGTTGCATTGACCTTAGCTTGTGTAAAGCTAATAACAGGGTATAATAGTATCATGAAATCTGGTCGAAGATTAACCTTTTCTTTATTGTCAATTACCACTTTGTCAAGGTGTGTAGCTTCTGTTGTTGCAAGATGCCCACCTGCCGAAAGTCCTACAAAACCAATTTTATTTGGATCGATGTTATAACCTTTTGCGT
The DNA here is from genome assembly GCA_028683385.1 of Prolixibacteraceae bacterium. Classification (GTDB taxonomy): domain Bacteria; phylum Bacteroidota; class Bacteroidia; order Bacteroidales; family Prolixibacteraceae; genus Aquipluma. Next base: position 244,966 of record JAQUIJ010000008.1, read on the forward strand.
TCATGCGAATATGCTTAATAGCCATTTGAGCGTCTTGTAATGCTCCTATGGATTTATCTTGCATTATTTCATCACTGGGTAAGCGATATTTTAAAACAAAAACTGTTATTCCTTTACGAATAAACGCTTTTGCAAAATCTTCGCCTTCATCAACAACCACTCTGTAACCACCGCTTGGAAAGATTATTACGGCCGTTCCGTTTTCTATGCCTTCAGGGGGAGTAAAAACTGTTAAAGTAGGGACACTAATATTTGTAAAATACCCCCTTGTAGTATCCTTAATTTCCTGATAACTTAGAGGTGTTTGTTTTGAATTTGGAATCTTTCCTGAATATAGTGGTATTACTTTTCCCTGAGCAAAAGATATGCTTAGAAAAAGCATACAAAATATTATTGCCGGTATAAAAGATATTTTTCTCATGTATGTGCCAATTATATTTTTGTTGAATTGGTTTTGTAATTGCCGCCTGCGTCCAGCCGTCGAATTCTGTTCCAGATGTTCTAACAGCTTACTTAATGACTGATTTGACTGCAAAAAAGCATTCACGCCATTGTAACAATAACACTTACCTGTTTTCTTCTATTCAAATAGATAAGTAATAGCTCCCGAAGTAGAAGTAAATGTTTGTGACTTCACTATTGAGTTGTTTATCAAAATTTCCAGCTTCACCGTTTGATTGGTATTGGTGCCATATCCCAATGACAACACATCATTTTTATTCACTGTTCTGGTAAAAGTCTTTGTGTAGGGCAAGGCTGGGTTTGCCACATTGGTATTGCCACCTATTTCATTTTGATATATTATAAGTGACGCACTTGACGTAGTGGTGCTTGATACTATGTAAGTGATGCTTACCTGTTTTGGATAGGAAGAGCTGCTGTTGTCATCATCTTTAGAGCAGGATGTAAATAACATTGTCAAAATTGACACTGAAAAAAGCAAGAAGTTTCGTTTAAGTGATTTCATTTTTATAAGATTAAAATTATAAAGCAAAAATCGTTTCAGAGATAATTTTATACAATACTGAATTATCATTACTTTTTGTCCCCTGAAACTTCAGGCAGAAATCTTATAAAACTATGGAATGCTTTCTTTTTATTGGGTATCAGAAGTTGTCGGTTTAGGAACAACCTTATTCATTGTATTGGGATGACAGAAAGTTAGTTGCAGTAATTTTCTTTCAGCTTTCTCATTAATAGTCTTACTCCTTGCTGTGTGTCATTATTAAAAGAGTTTGTGAAAATAATATAAGCCTTGTATGTTAGCCTGTCAATATGTACCAGTGTATAATATGTTCCTGCTGTTCCCGAATGAGTGGAAAGTTCTTTCCCGTTTTCATAAATATTAAACCAGCCCAATGAATAATTTTCCATTCCCCTATGAATAAAGTTATATGTTCCGGCTTTCAGGTAATTGTCCCGGCCTTGAAGACCTTGTAAATTCAACTGGATAAACCTGATATAGTCTTTGAGTTTTATATTTAAATCTCCAGCGGGTTCGGTATAATTCAAATGGTAATCTGTTGAAGAAGGAACGGGGCTTAATTTATCGTTTTCATAAATATGACCCCAGGTGTCTTTGTGTAGCTGGTTTTCTGGCCATGAAAATTTCACATCTAACTTTAAATCTTTATTGAACACTTTTTCAACCAGTTGCTCCCAACTTTTACCTGTAACTTTTTCGACCATCAGTGTGGCTAAAGTATATCCCGCATTTGAATAAATAAATGGATTTTGTTCGTCAGGGAACACAGGTTCTAAGGTTAGAACAAACTGACAGAATTGTTCTCTTTTCTGTTGATTTGTCCCTTTAAAGTCTGGAATCTGAGGGTCCCCTTCACCTTGAAAGGGCTGTATTCCTGCTCTGTGCGAAAGCAAATCCTGTAAAGTTATATTCTCGTATTCGGTTTTGCTTTTGGCTTTCCATTCAGGAAATACATCGAAAAACTTGGTTGTCCATTGCAATTTCCCTTTTTCAACATATTTGACAATTATAAAAGCAGTCATTGCCTTGGTATTCGATCCGATATGAAACCTGTCGTTTAAAGTTGCCGTGTCTGGCAGATCAACCGAATGTCTTCCCAATGCCGCAATTTCCAAGGTCGATTTACTGTCAATTACCGCATAACTTATTTCAGGAATATGAAATGATTGTCGGATCGAATCTGCAAATTGAACAGTCTTCTGTCCGTAGCATATTGTCGAAATTCCGATTAATAAAAATGGAAGCAGTCTTTTCATGAATGTTAATACTATTTGTTCTTCTTAAGCTAAACACGTTCTCCGAAAGTCAGCAGGTTACTGTCTGAGTAAAGCATCGAAAATTCTTTTTGTCCCCGGAGTTTCACCTGTATATCTATATTTATGTTATCGTCGCTCGTCTGAAAAAATTAAGGTCAGTAACATGAAGATTAGCACGAAGCTAAATTCCATTCCGTTTCTTCCCGCACCAACTACAAACCAACCCTCTTTAAAATGAACTGTTATAATTCCTGATATTAAAATTATAATGTTGATGATTGACGCAATTTTTGTGTATTTGTCGGCCAATAAAAGCGATGAAGTGACTATTTGAGAAATTACTGTTGCCCAGGCAATGAAAACTCCAAAGGGAGCAAACCCAATTTGATTTAAAAACAAATTGCCAAAATCATTTACATCATTATTGGTAAAAATACCGTGCAAACTATGCGATAAGAAAATAGTTGCCAGTGCGAAACGTAGTAAAAAAGTGTTGTTAAAGGTTTTCATTTTCAAACTATTTTAGAATAAACGCTGTCATTGCTTCAGTAATAGAACCAATCTGGTACTTATCATTTTGGTGTCAGTATTATTTCGTCTTCAATATAAAATAGTTCCAGGTCGCAATTGCGATATCAGCAATTAATTTTTCATTTGTTTCTGCATCTTCTTTGGAATTTGTGACAAACACACTAATGAAAAAATGTTGTCCGTTCGGTAAAAACACAATTCCAATATCATTTACCGCTGCTGTCAAACCCTCATTATTTGTTCCTGAAGAGCCTGTTTTATGCGCAATTATTGTTCCTTTTGGCAATTGTCCTTTTAATCTGTTTTGGCCTGTTTCTGTTTCTTTCATTACTTTCCAAATGAAATCGTAACTTTCTTTTGAAAGAAACTTTTCTGTATTGTAATAAAATTTTGTTAACACTTCATTTGCCGCCTTCGGTGTTGTCCAATTTTGAAACTGCAAATCCCAGTTCGATTGTTGCGTTTCTTCATCCAATTTTATCGACAGACCGCGAATGTTATTTTTCCTGAAGTAATCTTCAACCACATTTGGACCTCCAACAAGTTTCAGCAAAGCGTCGCAAGCTACATTGTCGCTCAGCGAAACTGCATATTCTATTAGTTTCGAAATTGGGAAACTACCTCCATCAGGGTTTTCTTCCCGAAGAGGACTCCATAAGTCGGGTAGTAAATCCTTTTTCTGTATTTCAATTTTCTGGTCTAATGCAAATAAGCCATAATCGATTTGAGATAATATTGTTAATGCAATATGGAATTTAAAAACGCTTTGTAATGGGAATTGTCTATCACCATTAAGAGAAATGGTGTCTTTTCCGCTATTTCCACTAATGGCAACGCCCACAGTAACGTTCTTCCCCGCAACGATTTGTTCTATTTTGTGCCTTAATGATTCCGTCGTTTGAGCCTTTATTAAGGAAGTAATAGATAGAAAAACTGTTAAGCAAAATAATCTAGTCATATTTTTTCTGTTTAGAAATATTGTCTTGTTTATGTCAAAATTGCCATCAAAATTAAAAGAGAAAAGATTGGAAATAGCATTTTTAAAATTCCCAATTATTTTTAGTTAGCTGATTATCCGGAAGCCAATAGTTCCATCCCATTAAAATTCAATTTTGTAGGTCAGATTTGGTATGATTGAGGCTGGTTTGTCTTGGTCTATTTTATTATTTATAAGGTTGTATTTAAAGCCATTATAATCGGGTTGGCGTGTTAGATTTACAATTTTCAAAGCGATTTCCCGGGAATTCTTACTTTTGTTTATCCGATAGCTGGCAGTGAAATGTACATTTAAAGCAGGGTCGAAATGCATGGAAAATGCCTTAGTTTCATCAAAGACGACTTCTTTTGAGGAATTCGATGCTGCATTGTTGATGGGTGAGTAACGGTTCCCACCCTGGTATGTCGCTCTGACATTAATGCTCAATGTGTTCTGATTGTTTTTACCAACCTGCCACTCTTTTCCGGTTAAAAAGTTTAATATATAATTTCGGTTGTATCGTGTATCACGCCACACACCATCTCCACCTTTATACTCCGATTCAAACAACGAACCAGTCAACATATAATAGTAGCCTTTAGACATGTATTTTTCAAGAGTAAGGTCAATTCCATAATTTCTTCCTTCGCCTGTGTTTTGCAGTTTTTCAGCAAAAAACCAATCATTTTGAAGATTGAGAAATGAAAATGAACTATTTGCTACTACCGGAACTGAATATAGTTGCTGATAATAAGGTTCAACTTTAAAATGAACCAAATCAGAAACATTCCAGTCATAACTGAACACAAAGTGATGTGATTTTGTAAAATCCAGGTTTTTATTTACAGCTTTTGCTCCAGTAGTCAAGGAATTATTGAAGTAGTAATTTAAACCCTCTAACCTGCTATGCAAACCATAAGCTAATCCAAAAGAATGATTTTGTTTGAATTGATACCGAAATCCAAGCCTTGGTTCTACTGTATAATGATTATTCAAGGTGAAAAATTGACCATTAATCCCAATATTCATAAGCAATTTACCTGTAAGATTGATGGTTGAGTTACTGTATGCCGAAAGTAGAGTACTAAATCCACTTGAATTTACAATTTCCTGAGGTGGGGAATTGTGGGAAAACGACTTGTTTAAAAGCAAATCGTACATCATTCCTGTTAGTAATATTCCGGTTTTATTGGTATGTTTTGAACTATATCTTTTATTTACAAATGATGATAGTACAACATTCGAGTTTGCAACTTTTATACTGCTTTGTGGTATTAGTGTCGATAAGGAGTTGAGCTTCTGAGCAGTCCATTCAGTGCCATTTGTAGTGGCTGCTATGGTCGTTTTCAGATAAGCATTGTTTTTCAGGAAATACTTATGGCTAACACCTAATGCGCCCATATATTGTTTGATGTTATTATCCTCTTTATCATTATAATACTTCCATTCTGTGCTGTCTGCTTTTACTTTAGATTTTGCACCATCAATCAGACCGATTCCCCATATTGAGAAGGTATCTGCATTTTTAGTAGGAAAATTTAACTTAAATGAAAGATCCTGAAATTTAATGCTACTTGCATCTTCGGGCAACAGCGGTGCCAGTAAAGCCAGGGTTGAATATCTGTAATTGTAAATGTAGGAAGAAAGACCTCCTTTTTTGAAAGGACCTTCCTGTGAGTTTTCTAAACCAATAATACCAGCTTGAAAAGTACGCTCTCTTTTTTCATTATTTCCTTTCCTTATGGCCATATCAAAAACTCCTGATATTGCATTGTTGTATTCTGCCGGAAAAGCACCTGAAAAAAAATCTGAATTTGCCAACATCTGGCTGCTTAGTGCCGTAAATAAACCGCCTCCAAATGATTGCAAATCACCAAAATGATTGGGAGAAGGTATTTCAACTCCTTCCATTTTCCATTGCAAAAATTTAGGGGCATTGCCTCGGACAATAACCCCGTTGTCCCCGGTATTTCCTGCAACTCCCGCGAATGAAGTTGCTAAACGGGCAGGATCATCAAACCCGCCAGCATACCGTTTGGCTTCTTCCACACTTAACATTCTTGCACTTACGGTTGCCATTGCATTAATTGGCTGTTCTTTATTTACGCGTGGTCTAATCACTAATTCGCTGAGTAGTGTGTTGTTTTCATTTAATTGAAGTGTCAAAAAAGTTTGTTTAGACGAACTCACTACTACCTCCCGAATGATAGCTGGTTCGTATCCAATACAAGTAACTTTTAAATCATACCTTCCAACTGGTACATTCGGAATCGTGAAATTGCTTAATGAATCAGTTGTTGTGCCGATTAAAGGATTTGTACCGAGTAATACTACGGATGCAAATGCTATTGGTGTATTTGTAGCATGATCGACAACCGACCCCCGAATACTTTGAGTTGGTTGGCCGATTGATTGTAGCGTCAAAAATGAAAGGCTAAAAGCAAAAATAAATCGCATCATATTATTTGAATATTAGAAAGTGTAAAAGTCTTTCTAACTCCAATTTCCTACAATACTGATTTATCAGTATGCCTATTCTAAAAGTCCAAATTTTGCAGCGAAAATCACCGCCTCTAATGAATTGTTTGCCCCTAATTTTTCTAAAAACCGTTGTCGGTGTGTATTAACCGTATGCACACTAATCGCTAATTTATTGGATATTTCTTTACTTAGAAGTCCATCTTTTACATACTTCAAAATTTCTATTTCCCTTTTTGTCAATTCAACCTGTACTTTTCGGGAAACTTCCATCGGGATGATTTTGCCAGTTCTGAAATTTACTAACTGACTTTTACTTTCCTCTACTGCATCCTGATTTGAAGAAACATCCACAACATTCATCATCAGCCATATTTGACCATTAGAGTCCAACTCCAAAACCTGATACTGCTCTATTAATCGAACGTATTGATTTTGGATATTCAACATACGATATTCTGTAATCAGTTTGTAATTCAATTTTTCATCGCTTGAAAAGTTATTTAATATTTTTAAAACAGAAACGCCAATATTACTACATTTCAGAGCATCATCAGGATGAATTTTACCGGCAAAAAATTGTTGTCCGATGTTTTTATAATCGTTAGGCTCATAACCTAAAAGCGCACCGAAATTCGAGGAATAAAAAATAACTTCTCGTTTGCATAAATCAAATATTCCGGTTCCCGAATTACCAATGTCAGACAAAGTTTGTAATACAGATGTATGCTTATTTATTACCGAATAATCCAAACCCTTTTCATCAAATTGAATTTGTAAGAGATACTTGAAAAATATTTCCTGAATATGGCTTTGTTGTGTCATGTTATTTTTGTTGTTCGTTTACAATCGTAGGGTTGTCCGTACAAAGTTTGTTAATCTGGTCATACCAAGAAATTAAAAAGAAATATCCAACTCGAAAGTTATTACTTTTTTAGAAAGCTAGTTAACAGAGTCACTGCCAAGCCAAAAACAGTATAACCACTAATAATCCCATTTTGCTTAATTATCCAACAAGAATAGTTTTAAAAATTAAGGCGACCCAAAATGAAATGCTTCGAAAACAAATTGATGAATAAAGAAACAATCATATTTCCGAAAGGATCATGATCCAAATTTAATTTGTAGATATTTAAACTAAGAACGTTAAATCATATAGTGTTGTGTTTTTATTTGTTTACCTATTAGCATATCGGTGCTTCCTCTCTCTTTGAAAAGTAAGAGATATTTCGTACGACACTTTATTGATGGGCATGTTTTAGTATAAAATGCGGTTTTGATTTTTTAGATTTATTAAAGCTCGAAAACACAACAGGATTTCCAGTCCATTATGACAATGCAATAGTTTGTAGTTATTTAGGATATGCTGCGCTTTTGTTTAAGCTTCATATTTTCTATTGAATGATCAGATTAAAAATATGAATCTTTTTATTGGTGTAAATGATTGAATTCTCTTTTATGAGATGGGGTTTAAATTAATTTCTGGGAGAAATATTTGCAGAGAGACTTTTAGTTTAACCACATAGACAGCCATCGTCTTTTGATAGAAATGAAAAAAACAGAGGTATGAAGACAAATCATACCTCTGTGAAGCCAAATCGACCGAGTGCACCCAGGCGGAGAAGTATCGAACTTTCTGATTGAAGATTTTGATGCCATATCGAAGTTTATAAGTGAAAGGACACGAAAGAGTTACCTCCGTTTATAGTATAATCTTCCTCATTTTAACAATTGTGTCGGCGAATAGCCGAACTGCTTTTTAAACGCATAAGAAAAATGCGATAGGTTTTCAAATCCAACTTCATAGCAAACATCAATCGGTTTTTTCTTCTTTTCAGCAAATTGATAATGTGCCAGTTCCAATCGTTTTTGAGTGAGCCATCGCTGGGGAGTGGTGCTGAACGCTTTACCAAAATCGCGTTTAAAAGTTGTCAGGCTACGGCCTGTTAGATAGCCAAATTTCTGCAATGGCAAATTGAACATGAAATTCTGCTCCATATAACTCACCAAATCAACTTTCCCCGGCTCTTCAAAATTGGCCAGTACATTGTCTATTCCTTTGTCAATCGTCCGGAGTATACTGATGGCTTCCGTAATTTTCAGGTTAGCAATATCTTCAGGAATGTCTTTCATTTCAAAATATGGAATTAGGGAAGAAAGACAACTTTCGAGCAAAGGATGATTGTTGTAACAAAGAATTTTCTGCGAAGCAAACGGCTGAATTTTGACATCCTGTCTGGCATAAAAATCCCGCAGTCGCGCGGTGGACAAGTGCATGACCACTGTTTTGTGAGGCTCTCCGTCTTTGGGATAATTGATGATGGTTGCCAACTGGTTCCTGGGAATCAGAAAAATATCGCCCTTTTTAAAGAGATATGTGGCATCAGCCTGTACAATTTTTGTTTCTCCGGAAATAAACCAGACCAGCATATGATGTTCAAACACGATGTCTGATTTGAAAAACTTATCGTCGTAGCAGGAAAGTTTGATATCATCAGTAATGTATTTTGCCTTGTAATCCATCTGTTTCCTTTTTAATATCGCAATTAAAGAACCGGGCAATACAAAAATAATTATTTCGCCATCAATCAACATCGAATACGATGCCGGTCATTTCTTCGCTCAATTTCCACAGCCGTTTGGCATGGGTTTCGTCGAGCGAATACAATTTCACTCCAGCAGAAAAAGTTTGTTCGTGGTTGATTTCAGCAACCTCCACATCTTCGCAATAAACACCACCAAGATTTTGAAGCAATGGACTTGTTGAAGCCCAAACGGTTGTTGCGGCTCCTTGCGGTATTGTTTTCAGCGATGCTACAACTTCCGGGTTCATGTTTCCTTCTTCGTCATAGAATCCCATTTTCTGAAACAATTCCACCGAAGCTTCTCTTCCCAGTTCTGTACCGTGTATAGAACCCGGATGCAACGAATAGGTTCTTACATCGTGAGCTTTTCCTCGATTATCCAACTCCAGAGAAAACAGGTTAACAGCAGTTTTCGATTGGCCGTAAGCCTGCAAGGTTTCATATTCCCGGCACAAAAAGTTGGGGTCGTCAAAGTTGAAAGGTGCGAACTGATGCCCTTGTGAAGAGACGTTAATCACTCTTGCTCCATCTGCTTTTTTAAGGGCTGGCCACAACCGTGCCGTAAGCCTGAACTGCGCCAGGTAATTCGTAGCCAATTGCGATTCAATACCCCGTTTATCGCGGCGTAGCGGCGCCCACATAATACCTGCGTTGTTGATCAATAAATGAAGCGGCCTGCCGGATATCAGGAACTTCCGAGCAAAAGCATCAATGGAGTCGGGATTCATCAAATCCATTTGTTCAATTTCTACATTGGCAATGCCTGCCAGATTTCTCTTTGCCTTGTCAATGTCCCGTGCCGGTACAATAACTGTCGCACCTGCGGCTGCCAGCGTTTGGGTGGTTTCCTGCCCAATGCCGGTATTTCCTCCGGTTACAATAGCGATTTCACCTGTAAGGTCGATGCCTTTAATTACATCGCTTGTTGTTGATTGTGCGTTAAATCCCGAACCTACCGGTTTTTGCAACGCTCCCCGGTTGTTGTTTTGTTTCATCGTTTTCAATTTTTAATTGTTTTGATGAAACAAAGATACAAGCAACCAAATGGAGCAACTTTGCTCTAAAGTCCGAAATTGCTTTGTTTAAAAGGTCAAATAATCGTAACTCAAATCCCCTCCACAATAAAACTCCTGTATCGGCCTCCTTTCAAACGATGCACTCGGGCTGCCTGATAAAGTGGATTGGTGTACCATGTCATCGCTTCGTCATAAGTTGGAAACTCCAAAATGGCAATGCCTTCGGGTTGACCGTCTCCTTCTATCAGTTCATTTTTGCCATATATTGCCTTGATGTAAACAGGAAAACCTTCCAAGCCGGCAGGCGCCATTTGTGCATAAATCTGTAGTTCGGCGGGATCGATGGTTTCTTCCCGGATGATAATAATGTATGCGGGCATCGTTTCAATTATTGGTGAATTGTGATTTCTAATGATTTGATCTGGTCATCTATTATTTCAAAATGATGATCTAACAATACAGGACTACCATCAAATGTACCTGAAACCTTTACCGTCAAGACAGCCTTACTTCCATCCTGACTAAAATCAACCGGTTCGAGCACCGTCCGGTATTTGGCGTTGGTAGATTCATTCCATTGGCTTATCCGTTCTTTCCCTTCATGCATTTCATCCTCATCGTATACAACGGCCGTTTCTGCAAAACAATCGGCATAAGCACGGCTATCGAAATCTGCCTGAGCTTGAAGTAGCTTGTTTATTACTTTTGGTAAGTTCATAATCATATTGTTTTTGTTCTTAATTTTAAACTGTTGGTATAGTTCCTCCATCGATTACATATTCTGTTCCGGTGAGGTAAGCGGCTCTCGGGGAAACCAGAAAACCGACCAATTCGGCAACTTCTTCGGGACGTGCCGGTCTTCCGAACGGAATTCCGCCCAAGGCATCCATCACGTTTTGAGTGGCCTGTTCAAGGGTAGTATCGGAGCTTTCTGCAATTCGTTCCATCATTCGGTTGGCTGCCTCGGTCATTATCCAGCCCGGCGAAACCGTGAGCACACGTACCCCCTTGGGCGATACTTCGTTAGAAAGGCTTTTGCTGTAATTGATCAGTCCGGCTTTGGCTGCTGCATAAGGCAGGGTTGAATCATAAAGCGGTAATCGTCCCTGAATAGATGCAATGTGAATGATAACGCCGGATTGCTTTTGTATCATTCCGGGTAGAAATCCACGATCTAAACGGACAGGAGCAAACAGGTTGGTTTGAAAAGTCTTTTCCCAATCCAGATCTGTCAGCACGGCAAAACCGCCTCCAGGAGTTTCCGACCCTCCAAGGTTGTTGACCAAAATATCCAATGTTCCGAATTTTTCTGAAACTTCCCTGATAACGGTTTCCGTTCCTTCTGGAGTGCTGATGTCGGCAGCGATAAAGTAAAAATTCCCGTTACTATTCTCCGGTCTTTGGCGAGCTGTGACGATTACAGTTGCTCCTGCCTGATGCAAGCGTTCAGCAATGGCCCGGCCGGCACCTTTTGTCCCTCCGGTTACCAAGGCTGTTTTTCCAGAGAGTTCGTTGTTGAAATTGAAGATTTGTTCCATACCTTTTTTCTGCAAAGTAAATGCCCTGCCTGCTTTCTCACAAGTACGGAAAAACGAATTGCATAGGGATAAATTATTCACCTATTGCATGATCTGATCAATGGTACTAATTTTGCACTATGTACGACAGAAAAATACCCTTAAGTCTCAATTGCGGCCTCGACCTTATCGGCGAGGTGCTGTATGGCAAGTGGAAAATTCGCCTTCTATGGTTTATCAACGAAGGATTTCTTCGCCCAAGTGAGTTACAGCGCAAAATACCTGATGCTTCACGACGGGTGCTTCATATCCAGCTCAACGAACTGGAAAAACACGAATTGGTAGAGAAAACCGTTTATCCGGTGGTGCCACCCAAGGTGGAATATCGTCTGACTGAATTCGGTAAAACGCTTATCCCGGTTCTTGCCGCTTTGGGTGACTGGGGAGATAAGAATGCTGACCGGTTGCGAGATGTGATTTTGAAGCAATAGACTACTCTTTCGTTGATAGAAGTTTTGCTACAGTTTATTTACCTAGTTTGAATCTGAAAAATGCGTACCAGCATATGCTTTCTGTAGCCGCTTTTGTATTAGTTATCGTTGACGCACTTCATTATAAATATCTTGATAATCAATGCAATTTACGATCAATTAGTTCCAAAGCATTGAATTTGCATGCAGGAATACAATCTCCGCAAGCTGTACATTTCTTAGCATCAATCAAAATATGTCGGCCTTTTTCATCTTTCTCTACCGTCATTGCATTATGTCGGCCTTTTTTAGTTCTTCTGCAATGCTTTTTCGTAGCATTCAATTAGGCCTCGCAGTTCATTCTGAATTCGTTCAATCGGAATATCTTCCAATGGGTTTATTTCGAGGGTTGAAATCCCGTCTTTTCGCCGTAGACCATTTTTCTGAGGAATCACCTTTTTGTCAACAACGAAGCCAAGCAATATCTTCTTTTTGTTTACCCACAAAAAGCTGATGCCGAAGTTTTTGTACCTAAAAAATGGTATTTGGTATTTCCTGAAATGTACAATTTGCAGATCGACCGACATAATGATCGATTTCAGCGCGAGCAAACAGGCTTTTGTCTCTACGTTTTGCTTGTCGTAATAGTATTCCAGCGGATTTATCAGTCGTTCGTCCATTTAGTTTGTCAGCCACATCGGCTTGGTTTCAATAATTTTTTGGTGAACTGGGCAATTTTCGTCGTGTGCTCCTTTCAGGTAACCAATGCTCATTAAAAATTCGTTGACGATTTCGCCGCCGGTAAATCTGAAGGTTTTTTTGAACAGCTTCACCCATTCTTCCTTAGTCTTTGGGTGGTGGTGTTCGAGCCATTTTTCGAAACTGCCGTATTCTTTCTGCAACTGAAGAATTGTTTTGGCATTTTCGATGGCGGCATTCACCTTTAGCCTGTTGCGGATAATTCCGGCATCGTTAAGTAGTCTTTCCCTGTCGGTTTCGGTGTATGCGGCGATTTTTTCGATGTTAAACTGGTCGTATGCCCGGCGAAATCCCTCTTCTTTTTTCAGGATGGTTTCCCAGCTCAATCCGGCCTGGTTAATCTCAAGAATCAATCGCCCGAACAACTCATTATCGTCGTGAATCGGGAAACCGTAGTGGTTGTCGTGATAGTTCGCGTGCAGGTTTTGGCTGGGCCCTTTCATTACCGGAATGTAGGTGCAATAGCTCATAGCTCAGATTTCAATTTATTTTGTTTACGACTTGAGTTTCTGATGCAAAAATAAGCAATTCCAACATGACACCTTTATTTTTTGAAAGCTTGGCTAAATCAAGAGATTCTAACACAAATCGAACTTTTCAATGTGCTTATTACGAGCGCACTAACTTTGGTTTGCGAAATTGGGTTTAAGAATGTTCGAACGCAAAAAAGCCTCTCAATGAGAGGCTTAGAGTGATTTGTTATTTTTAGTGCCCGGAACAAGACTCGAACTTGCACAACCTTGCGATCACTAGTCCCTGAAACTAGCGTGTCTACCAATTTCACCATCCGGGCATTCTGCTTTTCTTTTAAAGCGCAGCAAATATAGAAAATTTTAATTTCCGGTGAATGGTTTTCGTACATAAAAATTTAAAAAGTACGACTTCCTTTAGGCTTGCTATTCTTAGATAAACAAACTCAGTAAGTTATCCTCCGGCTACCTGTCGTTTATCGGTAAAAATCATGCTTTAGTCGTTTTATCGTAAGGTTTTGGTTGCAGATTGTTGAGCTTGCAGGTTCAATAAAGAATTCAGTCACCATGATTCAAAATTATACAGAACAATATGCTTAGCTTTGGGAAAAGTGCTCCATTCAGATGCCTGAGTTTTCAAATGTTTATTTGAAGGGAGATAAGCGCAGTAAAGAAAAGTCTCTGGATCAGTTTCTTGAAGCAATCAAAGCTTTTCGAAAAGATCGAATTCGTGGCAAATCTTATTCCGAAGGAGAACAACAGTTGTTTCTCAGTAATGTACGTGGCTTTTTGTGCAACGGGCTTGATTTTACTGACGACCAACTCGAATTGATGTTTTCGGATGAGATGGTTGAAATTACCCGCATGTTTGTCAGGCAAGCCAAGGCTTTTGATCCTGATTTAGCTTTTAATGATATTTTTCAGGCTTGTCGCAACATGTGGATCATGAATGGATTGCAGTTGATTATGGGAATCCCCATGCAGGTTACGCCTTCTATTTTTGCTTATTGCATGTTGTATCCTTACACTGATAATCTGATCGACGATCCAACTATTTCAAGCTTTGAAAAGTTAGTTTTCAGTGAACGTTTTCGCGACCGGCTTTCAGGAATAAAACTTGAACCGCAGAATAAAACCGAAAGTGCCATTTTTCGCTTGGTCGGGATGATTGAAAATGAATATTCGCGGAATGATTTTCCTGAGGTGTATCAAAGTCTTTTGGGTATTCACGATGCCCAAACTAACAGCCTGAAACTCCTTCAGCAAAAGAACCTAATTGACGAGGCTGAAATTCTTAAAATTTGTCTGGCAAAAGGTGGCGCTTCGGTATTGGCCGATGGTTATCTGGTTGCCGGAAAACTAACTGAGGAGCAACGTTACTTCTTGTTTGGTTATGGTGCCTATCTTCAGTTGCTCGACGATATTCAGGATGTGGAAGAGGATCATGCAGCCGGATTGATGACTGTGTTTTCCGGATCAGTATTTCGTGTCTCGCTGGATGAGAAACTGAATAAAACTTATTGGTTTGGAGAACAGGTAATGGAAAGCCTTGAGTTTTTTGATGGACAACACATTGAACTGTTCAAATCGCTCATGCGCAGGAGTATGGATCTTTTCGTTACTGAAGCCATAGCTCAGGTTCCGGAAGCCTATAGCCGAAAATATGTAACTGCTTTTGAAGGCTTCTCGCCATTTCACTTTTCGTATATCCGTAAGCGAAAAGAACAATTTGCGCCATACAATGGATTTTTGCTGACGGCAATTGAAGAATTTGCTTTTGCTGAAAGTTTAATTTCGGTTGGATAAAGACAAGTTTAGATCTGACTTACTAATTTTTTTGTGTTATAAAAGTTAAAGTGTTTGAAAGACAATTATTTTTTTGTTGTTTTGGTTAATTAAATCGATGAGACTTAATCTTAAACCAAAATAATTAGAAATGAAAAAGTTAATGCTGTTATGTCTTGTGGTACTTACCACTTTTACCTTAAAGGCTCAGGTCAATGTGCTGGAAATTGATGCAGTTGGCGGAAAAACTCAAATCAATAAAAATATTTATGGTCAGTTTGCCGAACACCTCGGACGTTGTATCTACGACGGTATCTGGGTGGGTAAAGACTCGCCGATTCCAAATGTAAACGGTTACCGTAAAGATTTGCTTGAAGCCCTTCAGGCATTGAAAGTACCGGTGCTACGTTGGCCAGGTGGATGTTTTGCAGATACTTACCATTGGAAAAACGGCATTGGACCTTTGGCCGATCGCCCAAAAATCAAAAACGTATTCTGGGGTGGAACTGTTGAAGATAACAGCTTTGGTACCAACGAATTCCTGAATTTGTGCGAAATGCTGGGTTGTGATCCATACATCTCTGCAAATGTTGGCTCGGGTACAGTTGGCGAAATGGTCGATTGGATCGAATACATGACTTCGGATGATGATGTTCCAATGGTGCAGCTTCGTAAGAAGAATGGTCGCGAAAAACCATGGAATGTGAAATTTATTGGTATTGGCAATGAAAGCTGGGGTTGTGGTGGTGAAATGACTCCTGAATTTTATGCTGACCTGATGAGACAATATTCGAACTATGCGAAAATGTATGGTGGCGATAAATTTCAGCGCATTGGCTGTGGCTCGAATGGAGGTGACTTTAACTGGACAAAAGTACTGATGGAAAAAGGACGCAACAACATGGATGGTTTGTCGCTTCATTATTATACCATTGCCGGCGAAAGTTGGAACAATAAATCGGCAGCTACCGGTTTTGGCGAAGATCTTTATTTTTCAGGCCTGAAAAAAGCTTTATACATGGACGAATTGGTGAGTAAACATTCGGCTATTATGGATCAATACGATAAAGATAAACGTGTTGACTTGCTGGTTGACGAATGGGGAATCTGGACTGATGTTGAACCCGGAACAAATCCCGGTCACTTATTTCAGCAAAACTCAATGCGCGATGCGTTAATTGCTTCGAGCACCCTGGATATTTTGAATAAACACAGCGACCGCGTTAAAATGGCTAACATTGCACAGGTTGTGAATGTGTTGCAAGCGATGATTCTGACCAAAGGCGATAAAATGATTTTAACGCCAACTTATCAGGTTTTCAAAATGTACAACGTTCACCAGAATGCAACTTTGCTCCCATCGAACCTGATTTGCGAGCCATACAAACTTGGTAACGATCAGATTCCTGCAATTAGTAGTTCTGCTTCAGTTGATAAAAATGGTAAAATTCATGTCACAATCAGCAATCTAAATCCTTCAAAAGAGATTAAACTCGAAATTAATCTTTCAGGAAAAGGCTTTGCCAAAATCAATTCAGGAACTATCTTGACAGCAGCAGCATTCAATACAGTAAATACGTTTGAAAAGCCCGAAACTATTGTGCCAACAGCATTTAAGAATGCAAAAAAGTTGACCGACAATAAATTGGAAGTAAGCATTCCGGGAAAATCACTTGTCGTTTTAGAGCTTGAATAGCGATTGTCAATCGTTATCGATACTATAAAGAACAGCCGGTTTGATTCGTCAATCCGGCTGTTTTTGCTTGAATGATAATCTTATTCTTCTGAATGGTCTTCATTTCGTTTTATCGGTTAATTTTGGAGCTTCGATTTTTACTATACCAAACATGGATTCAGAAAAGATAATAATTGGCTTTTTAGGTGCCGGCGGAATTGCCCGGTCGCATGCCTTTGCCTTGAATTCGCTAAAATTTTTCTATTCAGTAGTTCCTGAAATTGAGATGGAAGCGGTTTGTTCTGCCCGAAAAGAGAGCAGCGATGCGTTTGCTGTCAAATTCGGATTCAAGAAATCGCTAACCCTTGAAGAATTCAAAGCCAATACCACAATCAATACCGTTCTGATTCTTGGACCCAATAAAGTTCATTTCGAGCATTTGAAATTGGCGCTGGAAATGCCTTCGGTTACTCGTATTTATTTGGAAAAGCCCGTTTGTTCCAATCTGGAAGAAGAACAGGAAATGGCTCAACTGGCTGCTAACTCTGGAAAACAAATTCAGGTTGGTTTTCAGTACCTTCAAACAGCATCGGTGCGCGAAGCTTTGGCTTTCTGGCACTCCGGAAAATTGGGGACTCCTATCCATTTCGATTTGAAATATTACCATGGCGACTATTTGCAGAAATCGTACCGCGACAAACGGCAAACCCGCTTGACTCCGTCTCCCGATGGCGGAGCCATGGCCGATTTGGGTTCGCACGGAATCAGTTTGCTGATGGCATTCCTGGGCGAAAATCTACAAATTACAAGTGCGGTTCAGGCTGGAAAGTTTGCCGATGTTCCCGAAGACTCCGATTTATTTAGTTTATTGTCATTGGTTCAGCCTGAAAGTTTTGCTGCCGGAACAATGTCGGCCAGTCGCATCAGTTCAGGAACCGGAGATTTGGTTTCACTCGAAATTTATGCTGAAAATGGAATGCTGCGCTATTCATCGCATTCGGTTGACTATTTCGAGTATTACCTCGAAGAAACCGGACAATGGACTCGACAGGTTGTGGGCAGCAATTATTTGCCAATCACCAGTTTTCCGTCGGGGCATGTTCCTCCGGGTTGGTTACGATCAATGATTCATGCTCATTATATTTTTCTTGGTGGAAATGATCCGAAAGCATTTATGCCCGACCTGAAGCATGGCTTAGCTGTTCAGCGCATAGTTCGGGAAACTGCCAAATATTTAAAAAATTATAGGGATTTAATACAAGATAATGGAAAGAAGTAGTGGCGTTCTGCTGCACATTAGTTCGCTTCCGGGCGAGGATGGTATTGGTAGTATGGGGAAAGATGCTTTCCAGTTTGTTGATTTTCTGTCACAAACCAAACAAAAGATCTGGCAGATTTTACCGCTTGGTCCGGTTGGATATGGAAATTCGCCTTATCAATGTTATTCAGCTTTTGCCGGTAACCCGATGTTTATTGATGTTCAGCAATTAGTTTCTGATCGCCTGATTTCCAGAAAGTCAATTGTCGATCAAAACTTCAAGACTAAAGTCGTTGAATTTGAGCGGGTAGGAGAGTGGAAGACGGTTTTGTTTCGCGAAGCTTTTGATGGGTTTCAGAAGAATTTTGACCGCTACAAAGAAGAATATCATACGTTTATGCAGCACAATTCGTGGTGGCTCGACGATTATGCACTGTTTCGTTCATTGAAAACAAAATATGGCGAAACTGTTTGGAATACCTGGGCAAAAGAATTGGTTATTCGCGACAAACAGGTTCTACACGAAGCTTTTAAAGAATTGCATGCCGAAATTGATTTCCATCGTTTTTTGCAGTTTATTTTCTTCAGGCAATGGTTTAAGCTGAAGTTGTATGCCAATTCGAAAGGAATCAGGATAATAGGTGATATTCCGCTATATGTCTCGCTCGATAGTGTAGATGTTTGGGCCAATCAGGATATTTTCCTTCTCGATGGAGATTCCCGGCCAACGCAGGTTGGAGGAGTTCCGCCTGATTATTTTAGCGAAACCGGTCAGTTGTGGGGAAATCCTGTATTCGACTGGGAGCGGGTTGCCGAGCGCGATTTCGATTGGTGGCTGGCCCGAATTCATTTTAACCTCCGGATGTTCGATCAGGTTCGTGTTGATCATTTTCGTGGATTGGAATCTTTTTGGTCGATTCCGGCGAAAGAAGAAACAGCCATTATTGGAGAATGGTTGCCCGCAAAAGGACATGAATTGTTTCGTAAGTTAAAAGAGCAGCTAGGAACGTTGGAAGTAATCGCTGAGGATTTAGGAATTATCACTCCGGAAGTCGAAAGGCTAAGAGATGACTTTGATTTGCCTGGGATGAAAGTGCTTCAGTTTGCTTTTGGGTCGGATGCCTCAAATGCGAATCTTCCTCACAATTATTCCTCCAATTTTTTTGTTTACACCGGTACGCACGATAATGACACTTCGCTGGGATGGTTTAATTCAATCGATAAGAAAGAGCGAAAATTGCTGCATCGATATGTTGCTGGAAGCGGGAAACAGTTTGTCAGGAACTTTATGGAACAGGCCTGGGCATCGGCTGCACATACTGCTATTGCACCAATGCAGGATGTTTTAGGGCTTGATACAGATGCCCGCATGAATACGCCAGGAGTTCCAGCCGGCAATTGGAATTGGCGCTTTACCTGGAGTCAGATACGTTCAAATCACAAGTTGTTTCTGAAACAGATTACGCAGAAGTATAATCGGTAGGATTATTGTCATTAAGTCGTCATTGATTGTCATTATGTTGTGGCGAATAATGAGCTAAAGACAATGAATAACGTGAAACAAATGACTATCAATGACTCTCAGTAAAACGAATCAGTTCAAGTCAATGTTTATTCAGGAAATTGAGAACAGCATCCATGAAAAGTTGTGGCTGTTCGGCGTGAAGCCAGTGCCCGGCATCCGGAATTTGTACGATTTCGGCTTCAGGATAAATGCGGTGGATTGAAGCATAATCTTCAGGAAGAATGTAATTTGAATTAGCTCCTTTAATAAACAGCACGGGGTAATTGGTAATTGGCAGTCGGTCGTCGAACCAATTCGCATTCACACCTTTGATAATTTCGTCGAGATTATCGTACAAAACCGGTACATTCAACCGCCATTCGTACAACTGATTTTCTTTATTCCGGTGTACATTTTTCAGAAGAAATTGAACAATCTGGGTGCTGTCAATTCGCTCATTCAGGAAATCTTCAACTTGTTTCCGGGATTCAATCTTGCTGAAATCCAACTCGAGCATTGCCCGTAAGATGTTGTTGTGTAAATAGTACTGACTTTCGTCGTTCAGTAAAAAATAATCTTTGGGTGCAATATCCACAACAATCAGCTTTTCAATGCGTTCAGGATAATCAGCAGCAAAGCACATAGCTGTTTTTCCGCCCATGCTGTGTCCCATTAAAATGGCTTTTTCAATTTTTTGTTGATCGAAGAATTCGGCCAGGTCGTTTTTCATCGCGTCGTAGCTATGTTCTTCCGAATTTGGAGAACGACCGTGATTGCGCTGATCGACCATATAAACCTTGTAGCTTGTTGATAGCTTTTTGGCGACAGTCAGCCAATTATCCGACGATCCGTAGAGTCCGTGTACAATTACAATCGGAAACCCTTCGCCTTCTTCTCTGAAAAAAAGATTCATTTCAGTGGTTATTACAAACAGGAGAGGTAATCCTGGATTGTGCTTCTCAAACCCATGTAAAGCGCATCGGCGATGAGTGCATGACCAATGGAAACTTCGTCAAGAAAAGGAACATGATCGTGGAAGAAGCGAAGATTTTTCAGGCTTAAATCGTGTCCGGCATTGATTCCCAATCCAAGTTTGTGAGCCAGATTTGCTGCTTCTTTAAACGGGGCAACAGCGCTGATTGGATCAACTGGATACATTGTCGCGAAAGGCTCTGTGTATAATTCAATGCGGTTGGTACCTGTTTCTTTCGCTCCTTCTATTGCAGATAAATCAGGATCAACAAAAATAGAAGTTCGGATTCCGGCTTCTTTGAATCGGGCGATAACTTCTTTCAGAAAATCCATGTGTTTGATGGTATCCCAACCGTGATCGGATGTAAGTTGGTCGTGCGAGTCGGGAACAAGGGTCACCTGATGCGCTTTTACATCGATTACCATCTGGATAAAATCTTCACTGGGATAGCCTTCAATGTTAAATTCAGTAGTGATAATTGGTCTGATATCAAATACATCCTGACGACGAATGTGTCTTTCGTCAGGTCTTGGATGAACTGTAATTCCCTGAGCACCAAATTTTTGACAGTTGATAGCCGCATCTAAAACACTTGGGGTATTTCCTCCGCGCGAATTTCGTAATGTTGCTATTTTGTTTATATTTACACTTAGTCTGGTCATATCCGAATTTTATGAGCGCAATTTACGATTAAGATTTGATTCAGGCCATATTGAAAACTTAAAAAAAATGATAGCACAAAACCTGCTTTCTGAAGTTGTTCCTCCTTTGCGTCTGACTGATAATGGTCAGAAGGCTTTGAATTGGATGGAAATTTTCAGGATTTCTCATCTGCCGGTTGTCGATGGGAAGCGTTTGGTTGGACTAATATCGGATAAAATTATTTATGACCTGAATATTATAGACAAGCCCGTTGGTGAATATTCAGGTCATTTGCTTTCGCCTCACATCCATACAAATCAACATATCTACGAAGTTTTTAATGCCATTTCGGTTCTCAAATTAAGTGCTGTTCCGGTGCTCGATTTGTACGATCAATATTGTGGTGTAATAACTGTTTTTGATTTGGCTCAAAAATTTGCTGAACTGGTTGCTGTTCAAGAGCCTGGAGGAGTAATTGTGCTTGAATTAAATTCGATTGATTATTCACTATCGCAAATTGCTCAGATTGTTGAAGGCAATGATGCGAAGATTTTAAGCTTTTACATTTCTCCTGAAGTTGAATCGAAACGAATGACAGTAACTTTGAAGATAAATGTGGTTGATTTGTCAGCAATTATTCAAACCTTTGTTCGTTACGATTATAACATTATCGCGGTTTATATGGATGATTCTGTAATTAATGAAATGTATGACGATCGCCTTGATCAGTTGTTTAGGTTTATGAATATTTAATTTTCGTTTCAAAGTTCCATTCATGAAGATAGCACTATACGGACAGACAGTTAATCCTGAATTTTTTGAGGAATTGTTGAGACTATTCTTTTTGTTGAAAGAAAAGCAGATTGAAAGTTTTGTTTATCGGCCATTTCTGGAATACTTACACATGGACTGTGGAATTTATCCTGAAGTTACTGGCCAGTTTGAAGATAGTAACGATTTACCTGATGATATTAGTTATATGTTCAGTTTGGGTGGCGACGGAACATTTTTGAAATCATTTTTGGTCGCTAAAAACGGTTCAATACCGCTGGTTGGTATTAATTCCGGAAGATTGGGTTTTCTTTCTGATATTTCGCGGGATGAGATTGATAGCGCGGTGAGTGATATTTTAGCAGGGGATATTTTAATTGATGAACGCACAGTACTTGAACTGGAAATTGTATCCAACAAACAATCTGTTTTTCAATATGCCTTGAATGAAATCGCAGTTACCAAGCTCGATTCTTCATCGATGATCAATATTCATACCTACATGAATGATGAATTCTTGAATACATATTGGGCCGATGGACTAATTATTGCTACGCCAACAGGTTCTACGGCTTATTCATTGAGTGTAGGTGGTCCTATTCTGACACCGGATTCGGAGAATTTTGTGATAAGCCCAATTGCTCCGCATAATTTAACCGTCAGGCCAATGGTTGTTCCCGATCACCATTCCATCACCTTAAAGGTTGAAGGTCGTGGCCTTCATTTTCTTGCATCGATTGACTCCAAGTCAGAACCTATATATTTTACCGAATCTCTTCTAATTCGGAAGGCACCATTTAAAGTCAAGACTATCAGACTCAAGGATCACAGCTTCTTCTCAACGCTTCGGAATAAACTCATGTGGGGCGTGGATAAACGAAATTGATTTCTGCTCAACTTAACAATTTTTAATCTTTATTTGGGTTTTATAATATGCATCAGGCATGGATATATCAGAATTGTATTACTTTTGTAGCACTTGGAAGGTGTTATGTTCAGAGTCTAAATGATAGTGCCTGAATGATTTATAGAGTGGAAACCCCTTTCAAAAATGTATTTCGATGAAGCAATTATTGGTAATTTTTCTTATAGGATTTCTGGCATTTAAAGCACTTGCGCAACCAAGTGTTGATATCGGTGTTTTCGGAGGAGCAGGTACCTATTTGGGTGACATGACCAAGGTTGATTTCCAGAAATCCATTAATCCAGCATATGGCGGTTTTGTCAGATACAATTTTAATCCGAGGTACGCCCTACGGTTTAATGTAATTAATGGAACGATTGGAGCCGAAGGAGAATATGATTATCAGCTTTATAATCCTGACCCAACAGATCTTTCATGGAATTTTAGCAAGAATGTACTTGATATTTCATTGAGCTTTGAGTGGAATTACCTTAAATATATTGTAGGCGATAAATCAACTCCATGGTCGACATTTATTTCTGGCGGAATTGGAATACAGACATATAAGTATAGCATTCAAACCGTTAATGGTAACAGTGATGGTTCAGAAATAGCGCCAACTATCCCGTTTGGCCTTGGTGTCAAATATAATTTGAGCAAAAGATGGGGAATTGGATTCGAAGGGGGATTACGAAAATCGTTCTCAGACAAGTTAGATAATCTGGATGATCCGGTCAGTTATGTTAATCCTGATGGTGTTCAAATTAAATATACCGATCAGCTTCATAACAATGACTGGACAGCTTATATGGGCATTCATCTGGTCTACAAATTAATTTACGGAAATCAGAATTGGGAATTGAGGACGGTAAAAGAACGTAACATGATAGATTGGGGTATTAAGAATAAAAATAGAAGGGAGTAAACCAATTATTTTAGAGTATTTTTGGCTCCGGAAAAAATTGGATGAGATTGTTTAATCGATAGAAAATGTCATTTAAAGATAAACTGATAAAGGATAAAGTACCAAAACATGTTGCCATCATTATGGATGGAAACGGTCGTTGGGCTGCCCAATTTGGCAATGAACGGACTTTCGGCCACGAACACGGGGTTGAAGCAGTGCGTTCAGTTGTTGAAGGTGCTGGAGAAATAGGCGTTGAATATTTAACACTATATGCTTTCTCTACCGAGAATTGGTCTCGTCCCAAAGAGGAAGTTGATGCTTTGATGGGATTATTCGTTCAGGCAATTTCTGAAGAAACCGATGAATTATTGAAGAATAATGTTCGGCTTCGAGCCATTGGTGATATTTCCAGTTTGCCTAAAAATGTTCAGGAGAAATTTCTGTGGTCGATCGATAAATTGAATTCATGCACGGGTTTAACTCTTGTAATTGCTATCAGTTATAGTTCGAAGTGGGAAATCATTGAGGCAGTTAGGCAAATCGCAGAACAAGTAAAACTGGGAAAAATTCAACCTTCAGAAATCGATAATAGCCTCATGGAATGCTATCTTAATACTTCGGAAATGCCCGATCCTGAATTATTAATTAGAACAAGCGGCGAATGCAGGATCAGTAATTTCTTGTTGTGGCAAATTGCATACAGCGAATTATATTTTACACCTAAATTATGGCCCGATTATCGAAAAGAAGATTTATTTGAAGCCATTTTTGATTTTCAGAATAGAGAAAGAAGGTTTGGTAAAACAAGTCAACAACTTATAAGCTAATTCAATAACGAAATAGAATGCATAAAATAAAACTGTTTATTATTCTGCTGTTAATCAGCGTAAAAGTATTTTCCCAAGAAGCTGAAAGTGACAGCACTAACTTTTCCATTTATTATTCGAGTCCAAAGGAATATGTAATTTCTGGTTTAGATGTTCAGGGAATACGATATCTGGATACGCAGGTATTATTGCAGATTTCAGGACTGGCTGTTGGTGACAAAATTACCGTTCCAGGTGATGCTGTAACTAATGCAATCAAAAAACTCTGGAATCATGGTTTGTTCTCAGACGTAAAGATAACTGCTGATAAAATTGTAGGTGATAATATTTGGCTTCGTATTAATTTGCAGGAACGTCCGCGACTTGCCGATGTGAATTTTAGTGGGGTCTCAAAGTCGGAAAAAGACGATATTACCAAGAAGGTTTTACTTCTAAAAGGAAGTCAGGTTACCGATAATCAGTTACGTACAGCCGAAAAAATCATTAAAAATATTTTCCTTGAAAAAGGATTTTTGAATACTACCGTTAATGTTCTTCAACGTGACGATACCACACAAACCAATAGTGTTATTCTTGATATTAATGTTGATAAGAAGGAAAAAGTAAAGGTTAGCGAAATTGTTTTTCACGGAAACGAAAACCTTAAAGCGGGTATGCTCGAAAAATCGATGAAAAAGACTAAGGCAAAAAAGATAAAGAACTTTTTTAGCTCGAAGAAATTTCTGACTGAAAAATATGATGAAGATAAAATAAACCTGATTAAAAAGTATAATGAAAAGGGTTATCGGGATGCCACTGTGACCAAAGATTCGATCACAAAACTCGATAACGACAAGGTTCGTTTGGACATCTGGGTTGATGAAGGTAATAAATACTATTTCCGCGATATTAAATGGGTTGGAAATACTATATATCCAAGTGAATATTTGTCAGCCCGGCTCGGAATTAAAAAAGGAGATGTTTTCGATCAGAAGTTATTGGATAAACGGACGAAAGACGATGAAGATGCAGTAAGTAGTGATTACCTCGATCATGGTTATTTATTCTTTAATCTTACGCCAATGGAAACCCGTGTGGATGCAGATTCTATCGACCTTGAAATGCGCATTCAGGAAGGACGTCAGGCTACAATCGATAAAATTATCATCTCTGGAAACACCAAAACTAATGAGCATGTTGCACGTCGGGAGCTTCGGACTTTACCTGGCGATCTTTTTAGCAAAGCAGATATTATCCGTACCGTTAGAGAGTTGTCGCAGTTAGGTCATTTTGACCCTGAAGCGATTAATCCTGATGTAAGACCTCATCCTGAAAACGGAACCGTTGATATTAATTACGAATTGGTTGAAAAAGCAAATGATCAGATTGAGCTTTCAGGAGGTTGGGGAGCAAATATGTTTGTTGGAACAATTGGTCTGAAATTCTCGAATTTTTCTGTCCGAAATATTTTTAATAAAGAAGCCTGGAGACCATTACCAACAGGTGACGGGCAGGCATTAAGCCTCAGGGCCCAAACAAGTGGGAAGTTTTATAAATCGTATAGTTTTACTTTTACTGAACCTTGGTTTGGAGGCAGGAAACCTAATTCGTTTACTATTTCGTTTTCTCACTCTAAAGTAAATTATTCGGCAAATAATTCATACAGTAGCATGTATAACGATCCATACAGTAGTTATGGTGGTTATGGCGGCGGGTATGGAGGTTACGGCGGTTATGGTAGTAGTTATGGTGGTTATTCACCTTATGGATATGGCTATGGAGGTTACGGTAGCTCGTATGATTATGGAACGAATTATACCTATACTGATCAATCCTCGGCCAGTGATCAAATTCAGGTTACCTCAGCTGCCTCTATTGGATACGGCTATCGTTTACATTGGCCTGATGATTATTTTACCATGTACCACGAAATTTCATTTCAGCACTATCAGTTGCAGAATATGGCTGGGTATTATTATTTCCTGAATGATGGCACCGGGACAGGAAATGGTGGATTTAATAATTTCAGTTTTAAAACAGCATTTGGCCGGAATTCAATGGATAATCCATTGTACACCCGCAGAGGATCAAGCTTTACTTTATCTCTTCAATTGACTCCACCGTACTCGCTTCTAAATGGAGTTGATTACAGTAAAGTGGGATTGTCGGAACGATATAAATGGATTGAATACCATAAATGGATGTTTAAAGGCGATTGGTATTCGCCACTTTCGAAAAACACGAATTTAGTTTTGCATACCAAATTTGAATATGGTTTCTTGGGACATTATAACAAATACAGGCAGTCTCCTTTTGAAGGATTTCGCGTTGGGGGATCGGGTATGTCAGGATATAATCTTTACGGAAGCGACATTGTTTCACTTCGCGGTTACAAGGATTACAGTTTGAGTAGTTCTCAGGGATCGAATATTTACAATAAGCTTTCTATGGAGCTTAGATATCCGGTTATCCTGAAACCATCTTCAACCATCTATGTACTTGGATTCCTTGAAGCTGGTAATGCCTGGAACGATTTTAACGATTACAACCCTTTCAAACTTCATCGTTCGGCTGGTGCAGGTGTCCGGATCTTTTTACCAATGTTTGGTTTAATGGGTATCGATTGGGGTTATGGTTTTGATAAGGTTCCTGGTCAAAGCGATGCAGCCGGAAGTCAATTCCATTTTGTAATTGGGCAACAATTTTAATTGAATAGTTTGGTCTGGAATTTGCTAAACCCTCTAAAGAAATAATTTAAAACATAACGCAATGAGGAAATTAGTTATTATCACAGGGATTTTATTACTGGCAACAGTAACTACATTTGCACAGAAATTTGCCTACGTTGATACAGAATACATTCTGGAAAACATTCCGTCTTATAGAGCAGCGCAGGAACAATTGGATCAATTATCCGGACAGTATCAAAAGGAACTGGAATCGATGCATGCAGAATTAGAACAGATGTACAAAGACTTTCAATCTGAAAGTGTATTGCTTTCGGATGAAATGAAACGTAAACGTGAAGATGTGATTGTTACCAAGGAAAAGGAATACAAAGAGTTGCAGCGCAAATACTTCGGGAGGGAAGGTGATTTGTTTAAAAAACGTCAGGGATTAGTAAAGCCTATTCAGGACGACATATTTAATGCGATTCAGGAAATCTCCACTGAAGGAAGTTACGCTGTGATATTTGATAAAGCGAATGGTCTTACACTAATCTATACAAACCCAAAATTTGATCTTTCCGATCAGGTTTTGACCAAACTTGGTTATAAAAATTAATATTATAAATTTGTCAAAATAAATTAAATCTAGAAAAGTATGAAAAGTGTTTTCAAAATTTGTGTTTTAGGGATACTGTTGCTTTCAGCAGGTTTTGCCAATGCTCAGACTCCAAAATTTGGTCATATCGATTTGCAGGCTCTTGTACAGATTATGCCAGAGAGAGCTACTGCTGAGAAACAATTTACCGCATACCAGAAGGAGTTAGAAGATGCGCTTGGTGTTATGCAGAAAGATTTCCAATCACTATACATGGATTATGCCGCAAAAAGAGATTCTTTGTCGGAAACCGTGAGAAAAATGAAGGAAGATGATTTGAATGCAAAAAATGAACGTATTCAGACTTATCAGCAAAATGCAAGCCAGCAACTTCAGACTAAACAGGCCGAACTATTGAAACCAGTATTTGATAAAGCTGATAAAGCCATTAAAGAGGTTGGTGCCGAAAAAGGCTTAATTTATGTGTTCGATATGAGCGCCCGTGTTATCCTTTATAATTCAAAAGAAAGTGTTGATATTCTTCCTTTTGTAAAGACTAAATTGGGAATTCAATAATATTGTCAATTAAAATATTGGGAAAAGCCATCTGATTTCAGATGGCTTTTTTAATTTTGCTCAAACTCACAGAGATATGTCAAGTCAATTTCAACCAATCGGAGTTTTTGATTCAGGTTATGGCGGATTAACCATCCTGAAAGATTTCATTAACGTCATGCCCGAATACGATTTTATTTATTTGGGCGATAATGCCCGGGCGCCATATGGTTCGCGTTCATTCGAGGTTGTTTATGAATATACGCTTCAGGCGGTGACCAAACTTTTTGAAATGGGATGCCCCTTGGTGATTTTAGCCTGTAATACGGCTTCTGCCAAAGCTCTCCGGAATATTCAGATGAACGACCTGCCTCGTATGGATCCAAATCTAAGGGTTTTAGGCGTTATTCGCCCTGCTGTTGAGGCGATAGGTGATTTTACCCGGAATGGGCATGTGGGGATACTGGGAACCACCGGAACCGTACTTTCTAACTCTTACCCGATTGAGTTGGAGAAATGGGCCAATGGGAAGGTTGTGAAAACTACTCAGGAGGCTTGTCCAATATGGGTTCCTTTGGTCGAAAATAATGAGATTGATTCACCGGGAACCGAATACTTTGTTTCGAAGAATATTGCTAATCTATTGTCGTCTGATCCCGAGATTGATTCAATTATTCTGGGTTGCACTCATTATCCTTTATTATTGCCTGTTATTCAGAAGTTTGTTCCTGAAGGCATTCAGCTTTTAGAGCAGGGCAAGGTTGTTACCAGTAAATTGGTCGAATACCTAAGTCGTCATCCTGAGATGGATCAAAGATGTTCGAAATCAGGATTAGTAAAATATTACACAACTGAGAATGTTGAAATATTCGAGAAAAATGCTGCCACATTCATCGGTCAAAGTGTGAAATGCGAAAAGGTGCTGTTGAAATAGCAAAATGAATTAAGAATAGGGCAGTTTCGTAGCGAATCACTTACTTTTTCGTCCGCTATCAGGTAAAGAGCTTTACCTGATAGCGGATGTTAATTACCAAAGCTTTTCCGGATAGATTCCTTGATTCGTTAAATTCTGTATCTGCTCAATCACAAAAGGTTTGTCTTCCTGATAAGTAACTCCAAACCAGGGAGAATCGGCATGTAAAACTTCAACGCTAATCTGTTTAGTTTTAATCATTTCAAAAACTACAAAGGGAATATAAAATTCCGATTTAGGCTGATTAATATTGTGCGAAAGAAAGTCGATGAATTGAGTTTTTATGTTTTCAAAGATGGAGGGATGAAATCCCCAGAAATTCATCGATACTGTTTCATTGCCTTTTAGTTCAATGGTTTTGTTTCCCTCTGATTCGCAGAGTATTTGGTTACCTTCAGGTCTTATTTTATGCGTCTCTGTTATTTTCGTTAACTGATTTTTTTCATCAGTTACACAAATTCCTCTTGAAACGGATCCGAATTCAGATAAGGTATTGTTTAAACGGTATCCCACCATTGCATATTTTCCCGGAGTAATTAGTTGCGTCAGATATTCAGCAATGACTCGGTATGCTTCTGCTCCATAAAAATCATCGGCATTTATCACGGCAAACGGTTCGTTAATAGCATCTTTTGCCATCAACACTGCGTGACCAGTTCCCCAAGGTTTTTCACGGCCGTCTGGTAACCGAAATCCTTCCGGGAGCATATTCGTTTCCTGATATACATAGCTGATTTCGATTTTGCCTGCAAGCTTGGATTCAAAGCGGGTTTTAAAGCTTTCTGCAAAGCTTTCTCGAATAACAAAGACAACTTTACCAAAGCCAGCTCTGATCGCATCATAGACTGAATATTCCAAAATCGTTTCACCATTTGGGCCAACAGGTTCTATTTGTTTTAGTCCGCCAAAACGACTACCCATACCAGCCGCAAGAATTAAAAGAGTTGGTTTCATTATATGTATTTTTATGTCGTATTTTTAAAAATTTGGTTAAACAAAATTAGACATTTATCTTGATTTCTTTCCAGATATACACTGTTACAATAATCAAATATTCAATGGATATTTGTTTCAGAAGAAAGGGATGTCTGTTTGACATCCCTTTCTTCTGAATTTATTCTACCTATTGGAAGTTTATTTTGTTTTAGGGAATTTCTGTTTAATAATTATTGAAAGTCCGATAAAAGCAAAAATCAAAATAACGGGTAGAACGGACATATTTCTTAGTGTCGTTTGTGGTCCGGAAGTTTCGATTGATTTACCCATAATAGGTAGAACCATGGAGGTGGCAACAAAACCGGCCCCACCCAAAATTGACATGCCCAATGCACCACTTTTGGGCACATACTCTGACGCTACGCCAATCATAGTTGGCCAGAAATAACAGACACCAACGGCAAAAACTGCTGCTGAAAGTAAGGTCATAGCAGCACCATTGGAAATACTGAGCAACCATAAACCTACTGTAGCAATTACTGATGATCCCAGTAAAACTCCTGTTGGATTTAAACGGTGGATCAATCCGCCTGCGAAATAACGCCCAATGGCCATAATTCCTGTAACAACAACCAGTATAATCATTGGATTAATTCCGTTGGTCTCCAATAGTGCATTAATCCATTGTGTTGTCCCTAACTCGGTTGAAGCGGTTAATAACATACAAAACAATACCAAGGGAAATAACAGGCTAATTTTATTGATTGCTCTTCCTTCAATAACGACTAAAACTAAAATAACGCCAACAGCGATGTAAGGATAAATACTGTCGAAATTTAAGCTTAATGATGGAACTGACGCAATCAGGATCATTCCTATTACGGTCGCAATTATTGTAAATGGGGCACCAACATTCCGCATCATCTCTTTATAGCTTACGCCACTCGAAACACGTTCAGTTTCCGGAATTTTTTGTCCAAAAAACAGAACTCCGTATATTGCCAATGGAATGAATAATAGGCTTACCAATATCTCCCAGCGAAGGTTAAGTGTATCCATTACTAGCCACGCCAGTATTCCTCCAATTACAATGCCCCCTGGAAACCATACATGAAACCGGTTTAGCATTTTCGTTTTGTTATTAGGGAATAAAGTGGCAATAAGCGGATTACATGCAGCTTCAACACTGCCATTTCCGAAACCAATAAATACATTTGCTATAAATAATGAAGTCATGTCTTTGGCTAATAGTAAAAGCACAATCCCTATTAAATGCATTCCAAAAGCCATCCTAATTATTGTTTTGGTTTTTACAAGGTCAATAATAAACCCTCCAGCAAACATGGCAACAGCAAATCCCCAGAAAGCTGGCCCAAACGCATAGCCAATTTGCTCCTTAGTTAAGCCATAGTCAGTTGAAAAAACGCCCTCAATTTTAGCCCTAATAGCAAAAGTAATTGCTGTAACTAATAGTGCCAGACAAGCTGCAATAAATAGTCTTTTTTGATTTACATTTTCCATAAGCTCAGTTTTGTTAGTTAATATTTATGTAGATTATTTAGGATTGAATCTAATGGATTACTTGTTAGATGAGTCGTGTGGATTTTAAAGCCTATTGAAGAAGGATTCGAAGGGTTCATAAGTTTATGATCTTGTTAGTTAGTTGTAAATGTAGGAAAAAATCAGAACAGAATATACCACTTGAGAAGGAGATAAATTTTCTTTTTTGAATGATTTACAATTGACTTTGATGAACGTGAAAAGTCAAATGATGTATTTTACAGATTCTAATAAACACATAAAGCCCGATAAAAATCGAGCTTATTATGCGGGTTATATGTGATTCAATTAACTTTTAAAACCGGGATGGTTTCGAGCAAGTACCTGGTTTGAACATGAACAATTAAGGAACAAGTACTAATCGAA
>JAQUIJ010000021.1 GCA_028683385.1 Prolixibacteraceae bacterium
ACGTTTTTTTTGATTTTTTCATAAACATAAAAAGTTTGATGAAACTAAGTTCATCAAACTTTCTACAATCCCAAATAAAACTAGGGGTTCAGAGCTTTTTACCAACCATTTTTCAGTAATATGCCTTAAAAGAAAAAGAGTCAACCCAGAGCGAAATGCTGTCGGTTGACTCTTTCTTGTTTTATTGAATATCTTTCAGGAACAAGGTTTTTGGGTCGTTGTAAAACTTGACAAAATCCTGTTCGCTGGGGCTGCCTTTGTATGGACCAAAAGGTACATCTTTCGTTTTCGTAAACGAATTTCTCCACACCAAAACATACGAAAGATTAAACTGACGTAGGTTTTCAAGTATGGCTTTAGTCCACCATTCTGTTTTTTTACCTGTTGGATCACCTGCTTCGGTAACTGCAGCAATTTTGCCTTTTTGTGTGGCTATCTGTGTAACAATTCGGGCACAATTACTCAACGTGGTTTGATAATCAGGTCCGTTGTCGTATAAGTCAAATCCGAGCAAATCAATCAGGTCGTCACCTGGATAGCGTTCCAGATATTCGTCGGCTGTTGCGAAACGGTCGGTTGAATAAGAGAAAAGCAGTTGATGAATGTTTTTCTGATTTCGGAGGTAGTTCACTGTAAACCGCCACAATGCTTTGTATTCATCGACAGTACACAGGTTTTTACCCCACCAGAACCAACTTCCGGTATGTTCGTGAAAAGGCCTGAATAAAATCGGAATGTATTTCCCCTCATCGGTTTTCAGGCTAAGCATAAAACTGGCAAGTTTATTGAGGTATTCCAGATACTGCTGGTGTTTTTCGCCACCAGGCAGAATGGAAGCAACAGTTTTATTCGAACTCACATCCCAGGCAGTTCCTCCGGTCAATAAATTGCGGAAGTGCCAGCTAATTGTATTGATTGCCCCAATTTTGTTGGCATAGTTTACTCCTTTCCGGATGTTGTCGAAATAGACCGAATCGAGGCTGTAAGCGCCTCCGAGTTCCAAATGACCCAGTTCCCAGCCGATGATCGCCGGATGGTCGCCGCAAACGTCTTTCACGTCCGAACGGCCTTCCTGCGCATACCAGGTTGTTCCGTAAGCAAAGGCATCCTGATGTCCAAACATCACTCCTTTAGACTCCAGTTTTAGCATTTTTTGGTAGAGCTTAACCGCTTCCGGAGTTGCTTTCGGGTCTGAAGGTACTGGTTTCGCGGCCCATGTTGCTAATCCGGAAAGCAAGAATAGAAAGACTAATAAATTTTTCATGGTTTTCGTGTTATTCCTTATAATTCTGAAATGTTTTTAAATATGGCAGTGGCCGCTTTTTTTGTGTTGTGTGAGGTAACAGCAAAACCCAGGTAAACTTTCTCCGAAATTTCCATATTGAAGGTTGTATATTGCTTCCACGTTTTTCCATCGGCACTGTAAAATCCGATAAAATCATTTCCAACTCGTTTCAATCTGATCCAGGTATTTGGGTAATTAACGGGAGATTCTGGAATTCCATCGAATTTGGCAGGATAAATGGCTTTCATTTCGCCAGCTTTATCTTTCCGGTATTGAAACTCGTATCCTCCATTGTTTTTGTTTCGCGGATTGTTGTTTGGAAATACCTGAAAAAAGATGTGACGACTATTATCCGAGAGATCTTCACGCGCCATCAGTCCAGCTTTGGTGTACAGGTGCGGATCTGAAAGACTTTCGATTTGAGCAACCAAATCAAAATCGCCGGTTTGCTCCATGTAAACAAACCGAAATTCATCCTCAACGCCCCAAACATCGGCTCCACCGGCAGTAATGGTGATGCTGTTATCCTGAATACGCGATGAACCGGAAATGTCTGGATTCCCGATGTCGGTGGATTTGAATTTCTTGAGAGAAAGGTTTTTTTCTTTTGCTGAGAGTGAAAGTCCTGTTGTTAAAAGAATAATCAGTAATAACGAAATGTTTTTTTTAAGCATGACAGTTTGGTTTAGTGATTTTTGTGTTTGGCTAATTTACTGGTTTTTAGTTTTAATCAGTTTAATGGTCTCAACATTAGTTTCAGAATTGAATCTTATCCAATAAATTCCATCCGGATATCTGCTGGAGTCCAAATTAAGTTGATGATTTCCGGCCTCAAAAACCGAATTGATAATCGTTTCCAGGATTTGTCCGTTTGAATTGAAAACCGTAATATTCATTCGACTCTTTTCAGGAATTGAAAAATTTAGAACGGTTTGTTCGCTCGCCGGATTTGGATAAACAGATGCATTGAACGGATTCTTTTGCAGTGTCGGAGTTAAACCTGTTACGAGCGACTGCATGGTTATTGTATTTACCGACAAGGGCGCAAGCTCAATACTGATATGGGTTGCTAGAGCCTGAACTACTGCTTTTTTTAGTGCATTGTTTGGATGCGAAATAAAAGTTTCGGTGGAGCCAAGGCCTGAAATCGAATACATCGGGCAGGAGCCCGGATTTATCTGAAATCCTGAAAAGTTCAGATCGACAGTTTGTTTTTCGGTCAACGATCGGTTAACCAGAACAACAGTCATTGAATCGGAAGCCGTATTTATAGTTGGATAAGCCGAGATCAGGGTTTCGTTCTGAGAGGCAGCTTGTATATAGTTTTTCTGGTTGTAGCGGCTGAATAAATGAAGCGTTTCCCACATGCCAATATCCCAACTCCACGGAGTGAAAACTTCAACACCGTTTTTCATGAATTCGCCCATGGTGGAGGCGTACCAAACTGCCTGAACATTCGCATTGGTTGATTTCATTCCGGTTTCAGTAACTGCCAAACCTACTCCATGATTGGCACCCATGTATTGTGTCAGCCAATCGGAGCATCGACCTAAAATATATTCCTTGTTGATATTTGAATCCCAACCTCCGTTTACAGTATGAACTCCATTCGCTTCAGGATAATCATAGTTGCGATCGAAAAATACGCGATGCAATTGGACACATTTGGCGGCATCAGTTGATTCAGGATAATAATGAATATCAAGTAAATCAAGTAATCGGATGCCACTTGCTTTTTCTTCTTCAGCAATTCGTTTAATGAAAAATTCGAGCCAGCAATATTTTTTTCCATCCGATGGTATGCCATCATTGCCATATCGGTACCATTGCCATTCGTTTGCCGGAACTGGTCCTGAAAGTTTGATGTCCGGGTATTTGGCACGAGCAGCTTTGGCTACTTTAAAATAGAGTTGCATAAATTCCTCAGCCGAGCACTGGGTTTTCATGACATCGTCGTGCGTGCCAGACCATATTTCAGGCTCATTGTCCATGCTCCAATATTGGATTTTGCTTTTGTCGTATCCCAATCCTTTGGCGCCGAACCATTTATCGAGAATCCCTACAGTTGAATCGGCTGTCCAGGCCATCAGGTAAAGGTTTGGATTGCCTTCGACTGAAGCTTTTGATCCACCAGCTTTGTTTGGCGTACCACCACCGGCAAGATTCTGAGTGATTCCGCTCCACCACTGCGATTGATTGTACGACCAGTCGTTGAAATTATTATTCGCATTTGAGGCGGCTTTACCAAGAAGCTGAAACGACCACATTCCCTGAACTCCAGGTAGTTCTTCGAACATGGTTTTTGCAGCAATATCCCAGTCGTTTGCATACACATTGTTGTACCAATCGGGGTGACTCGAAAGCTTCAATCGCCAATTGTATTTGGTGCTGTTGTTCCCACCACCCTGGCGAATGAACCGGACTCCGGCTTCTTTGGCTTTGGTAACTTCTTCAGATGTTCCGGATGTTAAAAAGGTGTTTGGCAGAACATTATTTTTGCCGTAGATGTACGGAGAAACTGGCTTGGTGGGCTTAGTTAAATCAATGTCAACCCGAATTGGGTTTTGTGCAAAACCAGGATTGCCAACAATTAGCAAAAGGAATAAAATTGTAAGAGACGATGATATTCTCATTTCAGGAATTTGTTAGGTCGTTCGATTAAAAGTCAAAATGTAAAAAGTACAATTACAAATTAACTCAATTTTTCGATACTTTAGTGGATCAGATTTTAGTATTCGTTTATCAACTCAGAAAAGTATGAAGTGCCTGTTTAAAATAGTATCAATCCTTGTATTCGTTTTTAGTTTGTCATCGCTTCATGCACAAACTTTCTTTTCGAAGGGAGTAAACCTGACAAATTGGTTCCAAACGGGGAGTGCCCGTCAAATACAATTTACCAAATATACCAAACAGGATTTAGTCCGGATAAAAAGTCTGGGTTGCGATGTTATTCGCTTACCGATTAATCTGCACTTCATGACCAATGGTTCACCCGATTACGTGATCGATCCATTGTTCTTTGATTTTCTGGACCAGGTGGTTGATTGGGCCGAAGAATTGCAGATTCATCTTTTGCTCGACAATCATACGTTCGATCCGAATGCGGATACACAACCGTCAATCGAATCTGTTCTTCTGAAAGTTTGGCCGCAAATGGCTGCTCACTATAAAAACCGGTCGAATTACGTGTATTACGAAATATTGAACGAACCACACGGAATTACAACTGCTCTCTGGTGCCAGATTCAGCAAAAAGTGATTGACGCCATCCGGGCAATCGACACCAAACATACCATCGTTGTTGGAGCTTCAGGATACAACAGCTACACCGAATTGAACAACATGCCGGTTTATACCGATACGAACCTGATTTACACGTTTCATTTTTACGATCCGTTTATGTTCACGCATCAGGGAGCGACATGGACCAACTACATGCAGGATGTGTCGGGAGTGCCTTTCCCGTATGATGCCACCCGAATGCCGGCAACCCCGGCCAGCGCAAAAGGAACCTGGGTTGAAAGTTCGCTGAATAATTATAAAAATGAAGGTACAGTAGCCAAAGTAAAACAATTGCTCGATGTTGCGGTAAATTTTAAGACCAGTAGAAACGTAAAATTGTTTTGTGGCGAATTTGGTGTTTACATTCCCAACAGTCCGCATGCTGACCGGGTTTATTGGTACGATGCGGTACGCAAATACCTGGAAGAAAAAGGAATTTCGTGGACAACCTGGGATTACCAGGGAGGATTTGGTCTGTTTAAAAAAGGAAGTAACGATTTGTTTGATTACGATTTGGATACCGAAATTCTGAAGAGTTTGAATTTTACGGTTCCCGCACAAAGTGTATTTGTAATCACTCCTGAAACAAAGCCATTCGATATTTATACCGACTACATCGGTCAGTCGATTTTTGAATCTGGAAATGCCGGAAACGGAACCATCGACTATTATTCTTCCGCCGCACAGACAGGCAAATATTCCATTTACTGGACTGGCAGCAATCAGTATGCTGGTCTGGGCTTCGATTTCAAGCCAGATAAGGACTTTTCGCAACTGGTTACCAACAATTATGAACTTGATTTTTGGGTGAAGGGTGATACGCCGGGCACAAAATTCCAGATCAGGTTTCTGGATACCAAATCTACCGTTGTGGGCGATCATCCCTGGCGAATGAGTTGCGACATTGACCAAACAAAAGTGACCTTTAACGGAACCTGGCAGCATTTGAAAATACCACTAAAAAGCTTTACCGAAACTGGGTCGTGGGACGGTTCGTGGTTCAATCCGGAAGGAAAGTTCGACTGGAAAGCGGTTGACCGCCTGGAGATTATTACTGAAACCGGAGCGCTGGGAACACAAAAAATCTGGTTCGACGAAATCCGAATCAATGGCTCGCCCATCACCTCTGCTGCGGAACAGTTGGAAATAAGCGGATTCAATGCCAAAGCTTACCCCAATCCATTCACATCAGAAACAGTCGTTGAATACAATCTTCAGCAATCGGGTAATGTTGATTTGAGTATTTATGATCTGACAGGCCGGAAGATTGCCACTTTGTTTGCTGACCGACAAACACAGGGGAAGCATCAGGTACAATGGGTTCCGGGGCAAAACGGGTCTGTAAAAGCCATTGCCGGAGTTTATGTTTGCCGGATTTCATGTTCAGGAAAAACAGAGGTGCTGAAACTAGTAATGAAAGGTTAATGATAAGGAATCTTTAAACCTTACTTTTCAGAGTCCGTCATGTAAATGGCATCCAGTAAAATCATCGAATCGAGCGGAATATTCTTTTGTACAGCTTTCTGTTTTACTTTTTCGAGCCACTCGGGAGTGCTTTTGATTGAACGGACGTATTCTTCGATCTTTTGTTGTCGGGTATTGGTTAAAATACTATTCGGAGTCCACCGTGAGTTTGAATTCATGGCTTTTATTTTGATAATTTCGTTTTGTGTTTCCCTGTCAGAGAAAACGGTATCAATCGACAGCTCAAGGTTGTTTCGGCTGGCGGCATCTTTCACCATTTGCACCAATATCGAAGCATGTCTTCCCGGTGTGGAATAGATGTGAATGTTTTTTCCGGTAGCTACGATACTATCAAGGCTCACTGATTCGCCACGCCAAAGTTTTACCTGCTCCGTGTTATCTTCATAAGTAATTACATTCGGGTTAACTGACATCAGTTGAGGTAAATAATCATCCCGGTGTCCGCAATAACTTAACCCATAAACGATGGCATTCTCTACATTCGGACCGCTTTCCCACGTGGGCTCAATAAACCAGTAATCGGCTTTCGTAATCTTCGTGTCAACAAATGC
Organism: Prolixibacteraceae bacterium; assembly: GCA_028683385.1. Taxonomy (GTDB): domain Bacteria; phylum Bacteroidota; class Bacteroidia; order Bacteroidales; family Prolixibacteraceae; genus Aquipluma. Next base: position 6,604 of record JAQUIJ010000021.1, read on the forward strand.
GCTGATTTTATTGCGATGGTCAATTTGCTGGGAAATCAGGGGATAATCGTTTATAACTTTTGTCACAGTGGCCAGAATAAATAACAGTGGCAGTATGTTGGATACCAGAATTAGATGGTTTTGTTTCTTCATGACTCCGGAAAGAAAATTCGAAATCGTAAAAAACATAAAGCCATAAATGATAAAAGTAGGTGCCAGGTAATAGTTTTTGAAATGCTTCGAAACCATCAGGATTTGCAAGGCAATGATGAAAAGATAACCGGCAAAAAGAAAGCTGAATTTTCGTATTCCCTTATTCTTTTTTCGGATAGCGATTACAATTAGAACGATCAGAACTATGATTAGCACAAGAAGTTCCGGATTCAATCTGAAAATTTCGAAAGTGCTGTCTGTCATTTTCTGAAAGTTCAACACCTTCGATTCTCCGCCGCCATAAAGGCCGTCGTGCTTGAAAATGCTGGTTAGAAAACGGAAATATTCATCAAACTTAGTGATGATTGGAGCTATGAATATGAAAAAAGAAACCATGCCCGATCCAATGTAAATCAACCGATTTTTGTTGGTATCGATTAATAACAGAGGAAGTATAAGTACCGGAAGAAAGTTGAATTTGGTGGCCAAACCCAATGCCATAGCCGTACCACTCCACAGTGCAAATTTTCGCGGCGAACGGTTTTCGTAGCCGTGTTTCAAGTAAATTAAGATAAAAATATACACTACAATCTCAAAAAAACGGTCTGGGTTGACCCGGCAAAACAGCCACATCAAAAGTTCATTAAAGAATAAACTTGCCTGCAAGAATGCAACTTGCCAAAATGGGATTTTTCGCTTGAACCCCAAAAGTCCAATGCCAAACATTAATGCAGACTGAAGTAGTATCAGTGAATTTGAAATTGCATTCAGGTAGTGTTCCGGACGGGCAAAAACATCACGGGCAATATTTCCTTTTCCTGAAACGAAATGGGTGATTCGAATTATAATCCCGTTATAAACCTGAAACGGTGTTCCCGGATGATCGATGTGCCCAATGTAATTGAATTTAAGAGTCGCGCAATTTAAACCATTTACCAGATACGGAAATTCAGGATCGGACGATTTCGAATAAAACGGATCGAAGAACGTCAGCATGAATATTCCCCAAATAATAACCAGAAAAGGAAAAATAGAAACGATTAGTTTTTGTTTGAACGACTTCATTAACTTGATTCTATTTAAACTTGATTTTTCGTGCAGCAAACAGGCTCATTTTGATCAGTAACCATCCGTGACTAAAACGGCTGATTTGCGTTGATCCGTATTCGCGGTCGCGGTATCGCACAATCACTTCTGTGATCTTTAGGTTTAGTTTGGCCGCACCAAAAAGCAGGTCGAAATCGCCAAATGGGTCGAAATCGCCAAAATATTTCCGGTTGGCAATAATTTTTTCATAGTCGTTGCGGAAGAGTACCTTGGTGCCGCACAATGTGTCTTTCAGCCGTTGACCCAGCAGATACGAGAAAAACCATCCAAAGAATTTGTTGCCCAGGTAATTCAGAAAACGCATCGCCTCTTTTTCCATTGGGTAAACCAACCGGCAACCGTTGATGAATTCGCCTTTGTTATCGCGCAAAGCATCGTAAAATTTGGGCATATCTTCAGGCGGTGTGGTTAGGTCGGCATCGAGTATCATCAGAATGTCGCAGGTAGCAGCATCGAAAGCCTCGCGAACCGCATTTCCCTTTCCTTTTCCGGTTTGTCTCATCACTTTCATGTCCACTTCAGGATATGCTTTTTGCACCCGAAGCATTTCTTCGTAGGTACCGTCGCTTGAATGTCCTTCAATAAAAATAAACTCCTGATGCGACCCGAATTGAGGAGTTCGTTTGATGGCATTCTCCATGTTCCCTTTTTCGTTTCGGGCAGGAACTACTATGGTGACCGAAAAATCTTCAGGCTCGGAATAAACTGGTCTGGCGCTGATGAATTGGATCAGGTCGAGACTGTTAAATCCGGGTAGGTTGGCCAGAAATTTATTGAAAATGAGGTTAAAAATGGGAATGTATTTGGGAAGCAGTAGCTTTCTCTCTACTTTAATGATTTCAAAGTTTTCGAGATGAAGCACATTCTCAATGTCTTTAATTGTCAGCCAATTTGGAAGTGGCTGCTTGGCTTTTAGTCCAAAAGTTTCGCCCAGTTTTACAACGGGTTCCCAGATGTAATTGAAGCTCGAAATAATGATTTTGGTTCTTGGATTAACATAGCTTCTCAGTTTCCGAAAGAAGGCCTGTACATCCCACAACGAGGTAATTAAATCGGAAACAATTATATAGTCGATTGCTAATTCCGGAGTAAAATCAAGTGCGTCAGCCACCTGAAATTCGAGGTGTGGATATTTTTGTTTGGCAATTTCAATGACTGATGGCGCAAAATCGACTCCAATTCCTTTCCCCGGCTTAACGGCGTTCAGCAAATCGCCGGTTGAACAGCCAAGTTCCAATACTGTTGCGCCTTCCGGGATGATAAAAGCAAATTGCCTTTCGATGGTTCTCTGGTAAAAACGGTTTCTTTTTTTTAACTTATCACGTTTGTGCGCCGTGGTCTCGAAATAATCAAGGATAATTTGTTGTCCTTTTTCCATTATAAAATCAGGTTATTATTATGAATCTCGATATGCTGATTGAGTGTGCAAATTTGAGATATTCCTTACGAAAACGATAAAATCTAAACTTTGATGTTCGTTTCTGAGATCAAATAATTGGGTCTTCTTTTATTCTCGATGAAGAGTTTTCCGAGGTATTCACCAATGATGCCAAGCATCAGCAGGTTGATGCCACCAATAAATAAAACGCTGATAATCATAGAAGTCCATCCGGTAACTGCACGATCAGTAAAAAGGTGTGTGTAAACAGCGTACAATCCGTAACTAAACGATAGAACCGCAATTACAGAACCCAGGTAAATGGAAATTCGAAGTGGTTTTACGCTAAACGCGGTCAATCCGGTGGATGCGAACTTCAGCATTTTACGGAAGGTATATTTGGTTGTGCCCGCAAAACGTTCGTTGGCAACGAAAGTGACGGTGGTTTGTTTAAATCCCATCCATGGAATTATTCCCCGGAAGAACAAAAAATTCTCCGGAAAAAGTTTCAATTGTTTCAATACTTTTTTGTCGATCAGACGGAAGTCGGCCATCCCGTTTTCGATGTTTACATCCGATAGACTCTTCATGAGTTTGTAGAATAATCCGGAGGACATCTTTTTTGCGTATGAAATACTTTGATGGTCGTTTCGGATGGTATTCACAATTTCAAAACCTTCTTCCCATTTCCTGATCAATTCAGGAATAACAGCAGGTGGATGCTGCAAGTCTGCATCTAGGCTGATGGCACAATCGCCTGTAGCAAAATCGTAACCTGCTTTTAGTGCATTCTGGTGCCCGAAATTACGTGAAAATGAAATGTATCGGATGTTTGGATTGTCTTGGGCAAGGCTCAATATAACCTGAAAAGTATTGTCTTTACTGCCATCATTGATATAGATAATCTCGTAGGCATAACTTTTAGGGATAAACTGAATCAACGTTTGGTTGAATGTTGCCAGACCTTCTTCTTCGTTAAAACAAGGTACAATAACGGATATTTTCTTTCCTGATTCCATTAACTAGCTTTATTTTGTAAATATACTGTATTTTGTATAACAATAATCCTGCGAAATATGGAAGATTACTGGAAGTGCTATGGCATGTTTGTCTTTCTTTTCTATGTTGAGAAGTCTTAATTCGATTTAAATTATCCTTTCGGAAATTCATCCTTTGAATAATAAACTGGTTTTTATTTATGTCTATTGTTCCAATGGTCATTTTACCCTATTTTCACCAATTGCCATTAAAAACTAATTTAGAATCTTTGGTTTTGTTAATTTTACCCATTCATGATAACCAAGCACATTCAGTCGGAAATAATCAGGTATTTAGGGAAAGAGCCAACCAAAGGGCAAGAGGAACTCTCGCTGCGGTTCGCCGATTTTATTGCCGGATCGGACTTGGATTCTGTATTTCTGCTGAAGGGCTATGCAGGAACGGGTAAAACCACAATGTTGAGTGCACTGGTCGCGACTTTTACTGCGTTTAAATTCAGGTCGGTTTTGCTCGCGCCAACCGGACGAGCTGCAAAAGTTCTGTCGGGATATACCGGACAAAATGCTTATACCATTCATAAAAACATCTATCGCCAGCAATCGTCGAGCGACGGATTTGGACGATTTGTGCTGAACAAGAACCTTTTTAAAGACACTTTCTTTATTGTTGACGAAGCTTCGATGGTTCCCAATTCAAATGCCGAATCGTCTATTTTTGGCTCCGGACGTTTGCTCGAAGACTTGATTGAATATGTATATTCCGGTTCAAATTGCCGACTCATTTTGGTTGGCGATACGGCACAGCTTCCACCGGTTGGGCTCGATATTAGCCCAGCATTGTCGAAAGTGGAACTTGAGTTTTATGATCGGTCAGTTTTCGAATATGAGTTGACTGATGTGGTTCGGCAAAATCAAAACTCCGGAATTTTGCACAATGCTACGATGATCCGGAACCTGATTACCGATACCTATTTTTCTCCGGGTTATTTCCCTCTGGAATTGAACGGTTTTGATGATATTCGCCGAATTGGCGGCGCCGATCTGATTGAAGAGATTTCGACTTGTTACGACCGTTTCGGGCTGTTTGAGACCATTGTGGTTACCCGATCGAACAAACGTGCCAATAAATTCAACGAAGGAATACGCAGCACGATTTTGTACAAAGAAGCCGACATCTCCGTTGGCGACCTGATAATGGTGGTGAAGAACAACTATTTCTGGCTCGAAGCGAATGAGAAGATCGATTTTATAGCCAATGGTGACATTGCCGAAATCATTTCGATTGGGAAATACGAAGATTTGTATGGTTTCCGGTTTGCCAACGTGAGCCTCCGTTTGATCGACTATCCGGATATTGAATTTGACTGCAAAATTATTTTAGATACACTAGCCATTGAATCTGCATCGTTAACCAGCGATCAAAACCGTAAATTATACGATGCTGTTTCAGAAGATTATATGGATATCCGGAGCAAGAAAAAGCGATGGGAGAAGGTTCGGGAAAATCCGTATTTTAACGCGCTTCAGGTGAAATTTGCGTATGCCGTTACCTGCCACAAGGCGCAGGGCGGACAATGGAAAGCTGTTTTTGTCGATCAGGGCTACCTGACTGAGGAAATGATCAACATTGAATTTATGCGTTGGTTATATACAGCCTTTACCCGCCCCACGGAAAGATTATATCTGGTGAATTTCAATAAAGAGTTTTTTGAGGAGTAGTTGGGCTTATTGAGCGGGTGACTCCAAGTCACCTGCTCAATAAAAACCACAAAGAGTTTTTTGAGGAACGTCATCAGGAAACAGTCATTGCTCATTAGGGAAAAGATAGCCAAATTTTTCTAACAATTTTTTTGATAGTCGTTTATATTAGTTTTGTTGGTCATAATAAAATTAAATGTTATATTTAGAAAATCGTTGTTTCTGACTCCTAACAGACTTTCTATGAAACCAAAAATCAAACTCTTGTTTACGGTTTTCTTATGCTCAATTAGCAGTGTTTTAATTGCACAACCAGTTAATATCAATACTGCAAAAGCCATTGCTGAACATCATCTGGCTGCCATTCATGGATCATCACTGAAATCAGCAGGAAGCAAAATAAAGAACTTCCAATTTACTTCGGTAAAGGCGACTGTTGAAAATAAGGATACCCTATACTATATCCTGAACGACACCATTAACAAAGGGTTTGTGATCGTTTCGGCCGATAAGCGTGCCTGGCCAATTCTAGGGTATTCAACCGAAGGAAGTTTCAATGAAAAAAAACAACCCGAAGCCTTCACTGCCTGGATGGAAAGCCGGAAGAAGGAAATTGAATCCATCAAAAAGAACAATATTAAACCCGATCAAGAAACAAGCGAATATTGGAATAATTTAAGCCTTAAAAGTGCGGTAATTGAAACACCATCAGTCGAACCACTTCTCAAGACAAAATGGAACCAAGGCTGTTATTATAATGAATTGTGTCCATCTGACGCCAGAAGTTTCTATTGTGGCCATACCCCAACTGGCTGTGTTGCGACAGCCATGGCTCAAATTATGAAATATTGGAACTACCCTACCAATGGGAAAGGATCAAATTCATACTTAAGTTCAATTTATGGTAAATTTATGGCTGATTTCGGATCAACCACTTACCAATGGAGCCAAATGCCTGATAAACTTACTACTTACAATGATGCAGTTGCTAAGTTGATGCTTCATTGTGGAATTTCAAATAATATGAGATATGGTCCCAAAGAGTCTGGGGCTTTGATTTCAACAGATAAGTTTGTGAATTACTTCAATTATTCATCTGAAGCCGAGTATGTCGATAAAAAAGCCTATTTGTATAGTGATTGGGTAAATCTATTGAAAACAGAACTCGATCTGAGGCGCCCGATTTATTACTGGGGAACAGACCAACTTTGCGGTGGAGGTCATGTTTTTATTTGCGACGGATATCAAGATATAGATTACTTTCATTTTAACTGGGGATGGGGTGGTATTGCAGATGGATACTTTTACCTTAATAACTTAAATCCAAACTTAATCTTTTCGTTTTCAACTTTTCAACGTGCTATAATTAAAATATTTCCTGATAAGATGCCTGATGGCTACAAAGGATTATTCCTCTCTACCAACACAATTGGCGTTGGAAATAAGGGAGGCACTACCGATACAAAAATAATCTCAAGTTCAGAATGGTCGGCCTCAACAGATCAATCCTGGTTGAACATTAATTCTGGTTCTGGGGCTATAGGAAGCAATAAGATCTCATTAACAGCCTCTGCAAATCCAACTACAAAAGTTCGTAAAGCTATTGTTACGATATCGGCTTTGGGTTTAACACCGAGAACGATTGAAGTAACGCAGTATGGTATTATTGAAACTTCCGCTGGAAATCTGAAAACCGTTCTTGGGGGGCAATTATCTTTAATTACACATCTTAGTCTTACCGGTACTATCGATGCTCGCGATTTTAAAACTATGCGTGATGAAATGCCTGCATTAACAGATATCGATTTGAGTAATGTTAGGATTGATTCATATACTGGAACTGAAGGAACAATCATTAAAAATTATAGCTGGACATATCCGGCAAATGCTATTCCAAATTTTGCATTTTTACTTCCAGAGTCGACACTTTCAAAAACCCGGCTTAAATCAATTATTCTTCCTCCCTCGATTACATCTATTAATGATTATGCTTTTTTAGGATGTAAAAATTTAACAATTGAATCAATTCCTCCATTAGTAACTTCGATAGGCGATGGCGCTTTTTTAGAATGTAGTTGTTTATCCTCCTTAATTATTCCTGCAGCCACTGCATCTATTGGAAGTGATGCATTTGAAAGTTTTAAGGGAATAATAATCGTGGACAACAAGAATCCTAATTATTCAAGCGCAGATGGAGTTTTGTATAATAAAACGCAAACAAGATTGATTCAGTGTCCGATTTCAAAAACTGGAGACGTCACGATTCCTTCAACAGTAACTTCTATTAGAAATAATGCCTTTTTTGGTTGTAGCGTCTTAACAAAAGTGATGATTCCATCATCAGTTAAATCAATTGAAGCATATGCGTTTAATAATTGTACCGGATTGGCTGCAATTACAATTCCATCATCGATAACATCACTTGGACAAAGAGTATTTGGCGGATTTAAGGGTTCAATCGACGTAGATTCCAACAATCCTAATTATTCGAGTTTAGATGGAGTGTTATTTGATAAAAAACAAAACGAATTAATAGAGTGTCCGGTTTCAAAAGCTGGAGTCTATACAATTCCTTCAGCAACTACAATGGTCGATGAGGAGGCTTTTCATTCCTGTACAGATATTGCATCTTTAATAATTCCACAATCGGTAAAGAACATTGGTTCTTCTTCTTTTTTTAATTGTGAAGGCTTAAGTTCTATTTATTTATATACCCCTATACCTCCAAATATTATGAATTCGCCCTTGATTTTTTTTGGTACTGTTGATACATTAAACTGTATTTTGAATGTTCCTTTGGGTACAAAGTCAATATATCAGGCCAACAAACAGTGGAAGGTTTTCTCGAACATTGTTGAAATGACAGGAGATGGCCTATACGTTTCGGATAAAAATATTAGTATTGGATTCAGTGGGGGAACAGCCCAGGTAAGCCTTTCTTCAAGCACAAATTGGATAGCCTCTTCTGATCAACCATGGTTAACGATAACACCGGGATCAGGTAAAATAGGTAGTAGTTCAATTCTATTTACTGCGAAAGCAAATCCAACCACATCAGGACGTAAAGCTATTGTCACCATATCGGCAACTGGTTTTGAATCCCAAACAATCGAAGTTATTCAGTACGGTAGTGTTGAAGTTACAGCGGGAAATTTGAAATCTATACTTGGGAGTCAATTGACCAATATTTCAGAACTAACTCTCACGGGAACCATCGATGCCCGTGATTTTAAGACTATGCGAGACTTTATGCCAGCATTAACCTCAATAAATATGAAAGACATAGCAATTGTCTCATATTCAGGCACTGATGGCCCCGCTGTTGACTATTTATCTAGCTATCCTTCCAATGAAATTCCTTCGGAGGCTTTTTACAATGGGAGCATTAGTGTCGGAAAAGAAACACTTAAATCAATAGTCCTTCCCACTTCGGCAGTTTCAATAGGTAGTTTTGCATTTGGGAGATGTTCAGGTCTAAATTCAATAAATATATCCTCTTCTATTACTTCTATCGGGTATCATGCGTTTACATATTTTAAGGGTTTGATGGTTGTTGATGTTGATAATCCCCAATTCTCCTCATTGGATGGTATACTTTTCAATAAAGATAGATCAACACTGATACAATGTTCCTGTTCGAAAGAGGGAGAGTATATTATCCCATCCTCAGTGAAAATGATTGAAGCAACTGCGTTCCGCGGATGTAATGTACTATCAAGTATCACTATTCCTTCATCAGTTACTTCGATTGAGGAAGGAACCTTTTCATATTGTACTGGTTTGAAATCAATAATTATCTCATCTTCTGTTATTTCTATCGGCCGATTTGCCTTTACGGGATGCAATGGATTAACAGCCATAACTGTTTATTCAAAATCTCCTGTTAATTTAGATAATTCGAGGGATGTTTTTTCGAATGTAAGCCAAAATACTTGCATATTAAATGTACCATATGGCTCTGGATCACTTTATCGTACTGCAAACCAATGGAAAGATTTTACAAATATTGTTGAAATGCCGGGCTTAACTCTAAGTACTATGGAAGCCAAAGTGGCTGCCCTAGCAAACAGTACCACCTCGGTTACCATCAAAAGTAATGTGGTTTGGACTGCCGATTCTGACCAAGCCTGGCTAACCTTAGATAAGACATCGGGTAGCGGAGACCAAACACTAACTTTTACAGCCCAGGAAAATGCTTCTGCAGGACAACGTACAGCGATAGTTACTGTTTTGGCGAGCAATGTGCCTCAAACCATTACCGTAATACAGGAGGCAAAAAATACCACTGGAATTGACCAGTTATCGATAGACCCTGAATTCATTCTATATCCCAATCCAACAACAGGAAAGATAAAGCTTTTGTTTGATCAGGTTCCTTTAAGCAGCATATCAGTAACAATAAATGATATTGTCGGGAAGAATTGTTTCAAACAACTGATGCACGATAAAGAATCATGGATCGATTTAAGTGGAAATGTTCCTGGTATTTACATTATCAAAACAGATCAGGGAAACATTAAAGCGCAAAAAGTGATATTGAAATAGGTTTATTGTTGTTCATATTTTATTGGTCCTAATTTGGAAGATATTGTACTCGACAAGTGATATAGTTATTTCTTAGAGACATTTTATGAAGCCCAAAATCAAACTCCTTGTTACCGCTTTCCTATGCTCAATTAGCAGCGTTTTAATTGCCCAACCTGTCGACATCATTACGGCTAAGGCCATTGCCGAAAATCATCTGGCAGCCATTAGTGGGCCATCACTGAAATCGGCAGGAAGCAAAGGGAAAAATTTTCAATTTACCTCGGTAAAGGCAACTGTTGAAAATAACGATACGCTTTACTATATCCTGAACGATACGATCAATAAGGGGTTTGTGATCGTTTCGGCTGACAAGCGTGCATGGCCAATTCTGGGGTATTCAACCGAAGGAAGCTTCAACGAAAAAAAACAGCCAGAAGCCTTTACTGCATGGATGGAAAACCGGAAAAAAGAAATTGAATCCATCAAAAGGAACAATCTTCAACCTGGTAGTACAACAGTAGCTTCATGGCAAAACCTAAGCCTTAAAAGTGCTTCAACAAGTTCAACATCAGTTGAACCCCTTCTGAAGACAAAATGGGGACAAGGCTGTTATTACAACGAGATGTGTCCATCTGATGGTAGGAGTAGCTATTGTGGTCATGTTCCTACAGGCTGTGTTGCGACAGCCGTGGCTCAAATCATGAAATATTGGAACTACCCAACTAAAGGTAAAGGCTCAAATTCTTATTTAAGTTCAAGTTATGGTACAATAATGGCTGATTTTGGAGCTACCACTTATCAATGGAGCCAAATGCCGAATGAACTTACAGGTCAGAATGAAGCAGTAGCTACCTTGATGTATCATTGTGGGGTTGCTACAAATATGGATTATAGCTTGTGCAGTTCAGCAACCAATTTGTTGCCTAGTGTGATGGTTGATCTTTTCGACTATTCCTCAAATATTAAGCGCATAAACCGTAAAGATTATACCACGAATGAATGGACTACTCTTTTAAAATCAGAATTAGATCTTAGTCATCCCATATATTACTCAACTAAACTACCATCCGAGACTTCACATGCCCTTGTATGTGATGGATATCAGGGAGAGGATTTTTTTCATTTTAATTGGGGATGGGAAGGTGCAAATGATGGATACTATTATTTAGAAAGTTTGAATGCTGATTCGCAAACCTTCGATGGCTCCCCAAGCGCCATATTAAAGATAACCCCCAATCATTTACCAGATGGATACAAAGGGATTATCCTTTCTACCAATACGTTGCTTCTAAATGCCAAAGAAGGTGTTTCAGACCCGGTTCAGGTAACTGTTGCATCAAGTTCCAATTGGACGGCTACGAGTAGCCAGTCGTGGCTTAGCTTAAGTTCAGGAACTGGCACTTCAGGTACTTCAATATTAAACCTTCATACTATCGAAAATTCAACAAATCTCGACCGCATAGCAACAGTAGCCCTTGCTGCTGATGGCTATGCCTCACAACAGATAACAATAAAACAATTTCACAGATATGATGTAACAGCAGGTGGGCTGAGCAAAATTTTGGGTAATGATTTGACATCGTTAACCAACTTAAGCCTGAAGGGAACCATTGATGCACGCGATTTTAAGACCATGCGCGACCTGATGACATCACTGGAATCTATAGATTTAAGCGAGGCCGCAATTGTTGCTTACTCAGGTGATGAAGGAACTTCCCGAAACAACAATTTTTATTCTGCCAATACTATACCGGAGAATGCTTTTGCATTCGGCATAAGGTTTGAAAGTTCGAGACTAAGCTCCTTCATATTTCCAATTTCTACTAAATCAATTGGAGATGCTGCTTTCAATGCTTGTCTGAGTTTAACCAACTTTTTGCTTCCACCCTCGCTTCAATCAATCGGTAATTCTGTCTTCAATAATTGTATCAGTCTAAGAAGCATTTTTATACCTTCCTCTGTATTAACAATTGGTAAACAAATCTATTATAATGGGACATCGATAAACGTTGATGGTGATAACCCAAACTATTTGAGCCTCGATGGGGTGCTTTATAACAAGACAAAAACAGTACTACTATATTGCCCCAATACCTATAATGGTAATTTTAAAATACCCGAAACTGTTAAAACAATTGGATATAGTGCTTTTACTAATTGTATGAAAATCAACTCATTTTCTGTTTCTTCATCAGTAAACACCATTGAAGCCTTGGCTTTTAGTGGTTGTACTGCTTTGACTTCAATTTCTATACCCTCATCGGTTAATGTGATTGAAGACGCACCATTTTTTGGTTGTAGAAGCTTAACTTCCATTACTGTTGGTAGTCCGACTCCAGTTGATTTAAAAGCATCCAATGATGCTTTTTTAACTGTTGATAAAGATAAATGTACACTGAACATACCATACAAAACAGCCGCACTTTACAGGGCTGCTTACCAATGGGGCGATTTTAAAAATATTGTTGAGGCACAAAATGGGTTTTGTTTAGGAGCTACCGAAGTTAATCTAGCATCGGCAGCCAACAGTACTACTAACATTTCGGTAAAAAGCAATGTGGATTGGTCAGCTTCATCCGATCAATCCTGGTTATCTGTAAGTCCGGCATCGGGTACAGGTGATAATACGCTCACTTTAGTCGTACAGGGAAAAACATCGGAAGGTTCGCGCATTGCCAAAATAACGGTTTCATCGGTCGGTTTCAAAAATCAGTATGTTACCGTAATACAGGATGGTGCTGCGATTAAAGTTACTGCAGGAAACCTGGCAAACCTGTTTACGTCTGAAGAATTACGAAACATGACAATGCTCAAACTCGCCGGAACTATTGATGCACGTGATTTTAAGACCATGCGCGATTTGATGCCCAGACTGACATCGATTGATTTAAGCGCAACAAATATAGTAGCTTATAGTGGGAAAGAAGGAACTTCGCTCCAAGGCAACATTCAATATCAGGCCAATGTCATACCTGAATCTGCTTTTAATTTGGGCAATTATCAAAATACGAAACTTAGCTCTTTTATTTTTCCTGCTTCGACCAGATCAATTGATGATTATGCTTTTTTGAAATGTGTTGGTCTGACAAGTGTGACTTTATCTTCTTCCCTCCAAAATATTGATTCTTCTGCTTTCTCAGGATGTAAAAATCTATCCAGTATTTTCATACCATCGTCGGTTACAATCATATATGAGGAAGCTTTCACGGGAACTTCTGCTCTCTTCAATGTGGATACTGCCAACCTAAATTATTCAAGTTTAGATGGAGTTTTATACAACAAAACCAAAACCACACTTATCCAATACCCTACTTCTAAAACCGGAAGTTTTATCATTCCGGAAACAGTGACTTCGATTGGACAAGAAGCTTTCTATTTTTGTTCGAATATAACCTCCGTTATAATCCCATCTTCAGTTAAACAAATACAACGGTTGGCATTTGGGTTATGCAAGAACCTATCTTCAATAAGTGTAAGAGGGCTTGTTCCAGCCGTTCTTTATTCCGCAGATGATCCTTTTTGGCTCGTTGATAAATCTACCTGCACGCTTTATGTACCTTATGGCACTTCCTCGTTATATAAAGCTGCCAACCAATGGAAAGATTTTACGAACATTGTTGAAATGCCTGACTTAACCTTAAATGCATTAGAAACCAAAGTGGCGGCCAAAGCGAACAGTACCACCTCGGTTACCATAAAAAGCACAGTTACCTGGACTGCAGTTTCCGACCAAGCTTGGCTAACCATAGATAAGTCATCGGGTAGTGGAGATCAAACACTAACTTTTACAGCCCAGGAAAATGCTTCTGCAGGACAACGTACAGCGATAGTTACTGTTTTGGCGACCAATGTGCCTCAAACCATTACGGTTACCCAAGAGGGGAAAAACATTACCGGGATCGACCAACTATCGATCAACACGGAATTCAAGGTGTATCCGAATCCAACAACCGGAAAGATATTACTTGTATTTGACAAGGTTCCACAAAATGGAATATCTATAACCGTAAATGATATTATGGGGAAGAGTTTTTTTAAACAGTTGATATACGAAAAGGAATCGTGGATTGATTTAAGTGGAAATGTTCCGGGTATATACATTATAAAAACAGATCAGAAGAATATCAAAGCACAAAAAGTAATTTTGAAATAGATTCGATTATTGCTTCTATCTTCAATAGACTCACGAAATGATTTTGCCATCCCAAAGCAATGAAAAAAATTTCAACAGTAGCATGACTTAGGGAGCGGGAGACTCCAAGTTACCTGCTCACTAAAAACTAAAAGTTACCGTAGTCATTATTGACCATTAGACTTTCCTGTTACTTTTTCCCCAATGACTATTGACCTTTTTCATCCACACGGAATACTTCCCCTTCAGTAATTGCTTCAGTATTCTGAAAAATTGCCTGAGCTTCATTCAGAATAACTGTGTGATCTTTGTACCGGGCAGAGAAATGCCCGATAATTAACTTGCCAACATCTGCTTTTAAGGCAGCCCGGGCGGCATCTTCTCCTGTGGAGTGATAGGTGCTTTGTGCTAAATCTTTATTGTCGTTGGCAAAGGTGGCTTCGTGGTAAAGCAAATCCACGTTCCGAACCGATTCGATATACGATTCGTTATAACGGGTGTCGCTGCAAAAGGCGAATGTTCGTGCGCGATGTTTATTCGTTGTCAGTTCTGAATGGGAAATAATGCGACCATCGCTGGTAGTAAAATCTCCGCCTTCTTTGATTCGCTGCCGGTCTCGAATGGGGATTTGGTATTCTTTAATCTTTTCAGGTAATAAATTAGGCAAAGCCGGTTTTTCTTCGAATCGGAATCCACAGGTCGAAATCCGGTGATCTAAAGGAAACGAGTACACGTTAACCTTCGAATCTTCATAGATTTTCTGTTCTTTCTTGAAATTCAAAGGGTGAAAGATTATTTTGAAAGGGAGTTCTGTGGCATACAAAAACTCAACCTGAGGTGAAAGAAATTTCTGTAATTCAGAATGTGAATAGATGTGCAAATCGTTTTCGCGGCCAATTAGTGCAAAGGTCGAAATGAGCCCGATCAATCCAAAAATATGGTCGCCATGAAGGTGGGAAATGAAAATGTGGTTGATTCGGGAGAATCCAATCTTGTATTTCCGCATTTGAGTTTGCGTGCCTTCTCCGCAATCGATCAAAAAAAACCGCCCGGATACATTAAGTACCTGGGCGGTTGGATATCTGTTTGATGTAGGTAATGCAGAACTTGTTCCGAGAATTGTCAGTTGAAAAGGCATTGTTATACCTGACATGGTCAGACTAAAGTTTTTCCTTTTCGATCAGAAGGTTTACTGCTTCATCAACTGTTTTGGTAATAATCAAAACAGTATGTAACATCGAAATCCTGATAATCTGTTCAACATCGGGCTGAAGGCCAGTCAAAATAAATGTTCCGATTGCATCTTCACAAAGCCGGTTCGCCACCAAAATGGCGCTTAAGCCGGAAGAATCACAATATTCACAATTACTGACATCCAGAATGATGTTTTTCTCGCCATTCGCATTTACCGCTACAAGTTCTGATTTCAGATCCGGAGCATTGCTGGTATCCAGTCTGTCATTCAGCACTTTTATGCGTGTATAGTCTGCTATTTTTACTATTTCGAAATCCATAGATGCAATTTAAGGAATTCTCATGGATTTATTTATACTAAAAACAGACTAATTTTCTTTCTGCTCGTCGGCTTCCATTTGAGATCTCAAAGCAGCCAATTCAGAAATATCTCCAAGTGTAGTCTTTTCAGCACTATTGGTTTCTTTCACTTGTTTTACGGCTTTAGTTGTAGCTTTAGCCTGAGTTTTCCGTTTTGCTGTTTCTTCAGCTTTTTTCTCATCTTCGAATACTCTTGAGTGAGAAAGGATGATGCGTTTAGCAGCTTTAGAGAATTCAATGACTTTGAATTCCATTTTTTCTTCGAGCTGAGCCTGACTTCCGTCTTCTTTTACCAAGTGACGTGGAGTGGCAAAACCTTCAACACCATAAGGAAGAGCGATAGTTGCACCTTTGTCGAATAATTCAACAACGGTTCCTTCGTGAATTGAATCAACTGAGAAAATAGTTTCAAATACATCCCATGGATTTTCTTCCAATTGTTTGTGGCCTAAGCTCAAACGACGGTTGTCTTTGTCGATGTCCAAAACAACAACATCAATTTCAGAACCGATTGAAGTGAATTCAGATGGATGTTTGATTTTCTTAGTCCAGCTTAAATCTGAAATGTGGATCAAGCCGTCAACGCCTTCCTGAATTTCAACGAATACGCCGAAATTGGTGAAGTTGCGAACGGTTGCTTTGTGTTTTGTTCCAACACCAAATACAGTGTCAATTTCCTGCCATGGATCAGATTTCAATTGTTTGATGCCCAATGACATTTTGCGTTCGTCGCGGTCTAATGTTAAGATCTGAGCTTCGATTTCGTCGCCAACTTTCAGGAAGTCCTGAGCGCTGCGTAGGTGCTGTGACCATGACATTTCAGAAACGTGGATCAAACCTTCAACGCCGGCGGCGATTTCAACAAATGCACCGTAGTCGGCCATAACCACTACTTTACCTTTAACTGAATCACCAACTTTTAATTCAGCGCCAAGGCTATCCCATGGGTGAGGAGTTAATTGTTTCAATCCAAGAGCGATACGTTTTTTGTCATCATCGAAGTCGAGAATTACAACGTTCAATTTCTGATCCAATTCAACGATTTCGTTTGGATGAGTAATACGGCCCCAAGAAAGGTCAGTAATATGGATTAATCCATCTACGCCACCAAGGTCGATAAATACACCGTATGAGGTGATATTTTTAACAGTACCTTCAAGTACTTGTCCTTTTTCAAGTTTAGAGATAATTTCTTTTTTCTGCAGTTCGAGTTCAGCCTCGATCAATGCTTTGTGAGAAACTACTACGTTACGGAATTCGTGATTGATTTTAACCACTTTGAATTCCATAGTTTTGCCAACATACATGTCGTAATCGCGGATTGGTTTCACATCAATTTGTGAACCTGGAAGGAATGCTTCGATTCCGAATACGTCAACGATCATACCGCCTTTAGTACGACATTTGATGTAACCTTTGATTACTTCATCTTTGTCAAGAGCTTCGTTTACACGATCCCATGAGCGTAATGCTCTTGCTTTTTTGTGTGAAAGGATCATTTGGCCTTTTAAATCTTCAAGGCTTTCGATGTAAACTTCAACTAAATCTTTTGGTTTTAATTCTGGGTTGTAACGGAATTCGTTTAAGCTGACGATACCATCTGATTTGTAACCGATGTCAACAACAACTTCACGTTTGTTCATTGAAATAACGCGTCCTTCAACCACTTCTTTTTCCTGAACAGTTGTCAGGGTTTTTTCATAAAGAGTTTCAAGATCTTTTTTTGTTCTTCCACTAAAACCTTTGTCTTCTTCTTCCAAAGCATCCCAGTCAAAATCAGCTGGTTCTGCAACAACAACTTTAGGCGCTTTTGCCTTTTTTTCTACTGGAATAACTACGGACTCAGCAAATTCTGCTGCTTTTTCTTCAGCCTGAGCAACAACTTCTTCTTTTGCAGCTTCAACTGGAGCTACAACTTCTTCAGCTACTTCTACTGGTGCAACAGTTTCTTCAACTGCTACAGATTGTGTTTCAACAGTTTCCTGTTGTTCGAGTTCAACCTTTGGATCAAGGTTCTCTGAATTGTTTTCTACCATTTAATAATCAATTAATTAATGAGTTAGACTATATATTAAATAAATGCGCCGCAAAATTAAGACTATTCCACTATAAACCAAAGGTTTTTAAGTGATTTTTTGGATGTCAGGATAAAGTTACGTTGCAGAATTAACTGACGGTTTGTTTTTTATTTTCAATAGATGAATCTTCATTAATATGTAAAATTTGAAATTCACTAATGTTTTTTGTTCCGGTTAAGTAATAATCCTTATTTTTGATTGTTTTCTCTGTAGGAAATAAAATTAAAACTTACGCTCGATGAAGGGAATTATTCTGGCAGGTGGATCAGGCACACGTCTGTATCCAATAACTAAAAGCATTTCGAAACAAATTATACCAATTTACGATAAGCCAATGATTTATTATCCGTTATCGGTTTTAATGTTGGCCGGCATTCGTGAAATCCTGATCATTTCAACTCCAAAAGATATTCATTTATATCAGGATTTGTTGGAAGATGGCAGTCAGTTGGGAATAAAACTCGAATATGCCATTCAACCTTCGCCCGATGGATTAGCACAGGCTTTTACCATTGGCGAAAAATTTATCGGCGACGATTCGGTTTGTATGGTTTTAGGTGATAATATTTTCTACGGATATAATTTTAGTTCAATCCTTGAAGAAGCAGCAGCCTTAAAAGATGGCGCCATTGTGTTTGGGTATTATGTGAATGACCCTGAACGCTATGGGGTTGCCGAATTCGATGATACAGGGAAAGTGCTGTCGATTGAAGAAAAACCACTGCAACCGAAATCCAATTATGCCGTTACTGGTTTGTATTTTTACAGTAACGATGTGGTCAAGAAGGCACTTGCATTAAAGCCTTCGAAAAGAGGTGAATTGGAGATAACAGACCTTAACCGGTTGTATCTGGAAGAAGGACGATTAAATATGAAATTGCTTGGGCGTGGCTTTGCCTGGCTCGATACCGGTACCCATGAAAGTTTGATGCAGGCTTCGAATTTTATTCATACCATCGAAGAACGCCAGGGTTTAAAAGTGTCGTGTATCGAAGAAATCGCCTATTTGAAGGGATACATTACAAAAGAACAATTGCTTAAGTTGGCTGATCCGTTGAGGAAGAATCAGTATGGTGAATATTTAATTAACCTCGCCAACCGTAAATTTTTATCATTTTAACAGAAGTAAATTTAAGAATGAAGATAATTGAAACACCTATCCCGGGTCTCTTAATTATAGAGCCTCGGGTTTTTGCTGATGAACGGGGATATTTTTTTGAAAGTTTCAGCGCAACCAAATTTGCCGAAAATGGATTGATTTCTGATTTTGTACAGGATAATGAGTCAAAATCGCATTACGGCGTTATTCGTGGGTTACATTATCAGCTTGCGCCCTATGCGCAAACAAAACTGATACGGGTTGTGCGAGGAACTGTTTATGATGTTGCTGTTGATTTACGTACAGGTTCTCCAACATTTGGCCAATGGTATGGTGTAATTGTAAGTGCAAGCAATAAAAGGCAATTTTATATTCCTAAAGGATTTGCACATGGTTTCTCAGTATTGAGCGAATATGCTATATTCTCGTATAAATGCGATGCATTTTATAATCCAAAGGCAGAGCGCGGAATCCGATACGATGATCCGGCGTTGAAAATTGATTGGAGACTTCCGGATGAACTCTCTTTAATTTCTGATAAGGATAAAGTACATCCTTTTTTGGCTGATGCTGAAATGAACTTCAAATTCGCATAAAATGGTTAAAATATTAATTACCGGGGCAAATGGACAGTTAGGATCGGAGATCAGAAAAATTTCAGGAACATTTCCAGAAATGGAGTTCGCTTTTACTGATGTAGATGAACTTGATATTACAGATCCTTGGAAAGTGGCTGATTATCTGACCAAAAATAAGCCACAATTTCTGGTTAATTGTGCCGCATATACTGCTGTTGACAAGGCTGAAACAGATATTGAAACAGCAACTTTGCTAAATGCAACCGCTGTTGGTATTATGGCCGAGCAATCTGCTGATATTGGCTGTAAAATGATTCACATTTCTACTGATTATGTCTTTAATGGCCGTGGACCGAGACCATACAAGGAAGAAGACAGGGTTGATCCGAGGTCAGTGTATGGAAGTACGAAGTTGGAAGGCGAGGTTTTATGTCAGCAGAATAATCCTGAAAGCATGATTATTCGAACTTCCTGGTTGTATTCGGCTTTCGGCAATAATTTCGTGAAAACTATGGTTAGGTTGGGCGGCGAAAAAACAGAGATTGGTGTTATTGCCGATCAGATTGGTTCTCCAACCAATGCTGCCGATTTGGCTCTTGCAATTTTAACGATAATCTCATCTGACATAAGCGCCGAAAAACCTTTTGTTCCCGGAATATACCATTATTCTAATGAGGGCGTTGCTTCTTGGTACGATTTTACAAAAGCAATTTTCGACATTGCAAAAATCGATTGTTTGGTGAAACCGATTGCAACGGAAGATTATCCCTCACCGGTTCAACGGCCTGCATATAGTGTCATGAATAAATCGAAAATTAAACTTATTTTTGGCTTGCAAATTCCACATTGGAGAGACAGCCTGACTGGATATTTCCAAGAATTGTAAATTGTAAAATAGTTAAATTGTAAATAGTTTGATATGGCAACGAATCAGGAAGTATTAGAAAGTGTGAAACTAAGGGCAACTGAATGGTTGACTGATGTTTATGATGAAACAACAAAAGCAGAAGTTCGCAGGATGCTCAACAATGAAGATCCGACGGAACTTATCGATTCTTTCTACCGCGATCTCGAATTTGGAACCGGTGGCTTACGCGGCATAATGGGTGCTGGAACCAACCGCATGAATATTTATACTGTTGGAGCTGCAACTCAGGGATTAAGTAATTACCTGAAAAAAGAATTTGCCAACCTTCCTGAAATTAAAGTCGCCATTGGCTACGATTGTCGCAATAACAGCCAATTATTCTCTGAAACCAGCGCTGATATTTTCTCTGCAAATGGCATCAAAGTTTATCTGTTCGAGGATTTACGGCCAACTCCGGAATTGTCTTTTGCTATTCGTGAATTGGGTTGCCAGAGTGGAATAATCCTGACTGCATCCCACAATCCAAAGGAATACAATGGCTATAAAGCATATTGGAACGATGGTTCACAGATCGTATCGCCTCACGACGAAAACATCATTGACGAAGTGCTTAAAGTAAAAGCTACCGACATCAAATTCAAGGGCAATAAAAACCTGATTACTATTTTGGGCGCTGATATGGATAACCGTTTCCTTGAAAAAGTGAAAAGTGTTTCAATTTCTCCGGAAGTTGTTCAGCGGCAAAAAGATTTAAAAATAGTTTATACGCCAATTCACGGAACTGGCGTTCGCATGATTCCAGCCGCCTTGCGTGCTTTTGGATTCACCAATATCATCCATGTTCCTGAACAGGATGTGGTAAGTGGCGATTTCCCAACAGTTGTTTCTCCAAATCCGGAAGAAACTGCAGCGCTTTCAATGGCGATTGCAAAAGCCGTTGAAACCGATGCAGATGTGGTACTGGCTTCCGATCCTGATGCTGACCGGATTGGAGTTGCCGTTAAAAATGACAAGGGCGAATTCGTGATTCTGAACGGAAATCAAACAGCCCTGGTATTTATATATTACATTATCAGTAAGCGTAAAGAAAGCGGTAAACTTTCAGGTAACGAGTTCATTGTAAAAACCATAGTAACCACCGAACTGATTGCAAAAATTGCCGAACGCAACAACGTTGATTTTTACGATGTATTTACGGGCTTTAAATACATTGCTGAGGTCATTCGCGATTTGGAAGGGCAGAAAGTTTACATCGGAGGTGGAGAAGAAAGCTTCGGGTTCATGCCTGCCGATTTTGTTCGGGATAAAGATGCCGTTTCGTCGTGTGCATTGATGGCCGAAATAGTTGCATGGGCGAAAGATCAGGGCAAATCGTTGTACGAAATGCTTTTGGATATTTATCTGGAATATGGCTATTCACGCGAAAAAATGAAATATGTGGTGCGCAAAGGAAAAACAGGCGCCGAAGAAATTCAGCAGATGATGGTTAATTTCCGCACCAACCCACCAAAAGAACTGGGTGGCTCAAAACTGAAGATTGTAAAAGACTACGAAACTTTAATTGCAAAGAATCTTCTTTCCCGGGAAGAGACTAAGATCAATCAAAAAACTACCTCGAATGTTCTGCAATTCTTTACCGAGGATGGAACAAAAATATCTGTTCGTCCTTCAGGAACTGAGCCAAAGATTAAATTCTATTTTGAGGTTTCTGGTGAGTTTAACAAACGTGCCGATTACGATGCTGTTGAAAAACTAGCCGATGAGAAGATTGAGGCCATCATGCAAGAGCTCGATTTGTAGTCTGAACCAAGTATTAATAAATAAAAACTAAAACCAAATCAAATGAAAAGTGTATTGATTACAGCGGTTGGCGTATTAGCCATAACTGCAACTTTTGCTCAGGGAAGAACTGATTTCCCTATGAAACCTGAAATGACTGAAATCTGGGATCCGGAAATTTCAGTAGTTACTCCCGGTGCAACACCTCAGGATGCCCCGGCGGATGCCATTGTGCTTTTTGATGGGAAAGTAATTACTTCGGAGTGGACCAATGATGCAGGCGCAGAACCCGGCTGGAAAGTTGCCGATGGTTGTGTTACAGTGGCTAAAGGTTCAGGAGTTATTAAAACAAAAAGGCAATTCAACGATTTCCAGCTTCATATCGAATGGAGAACTCCTGCTGAAGTAGTTGGCGAAAGTCAGGGACGTGGAAATAGTGGTATTTTCCTTCAGGGATTGTATGAATTACAGGTATTAGACAACTATAATAATCGCACTTACCGTAATGGTCAGGCCGGAAGTTTCTACAAACAATATCCACCTTTGGTAAATGTTTGCAAAGGTCCTGGTGTATGGCAGGTTTATGATGTTATTTACACTGCACCTCGCTTTAATGCCAATGGCACTTATTTTACCCCCCCAACTGTAACTGTTTTGCAGAATGGTGTATTGGTTCAGAATCATGTGGCGTTACGCGGACCAACCGAGTATATTGGTATTCCTGAGTATTTCGTGAAACCTCACGGAGCAGGGCCAATTATTCTTCAGGATCACGGGAATCCGGTTAGCTACCGCAATATTTGGATACGAGAATTGTAATTTATATCTTGGCAAAGCTTTCTGAAATCAGAAAGCTTTGTTTTTTTTGATCTAACGATAACCACAAACAAATGACTTCTAAGCTGAGGTGCGCCTTCTTTTTTGTATTTTTTTCTTTCTTTTCGTCCTCTGTCTTTTCTCAGATCTATTTTACTTCATCAGATCTTCCTTTGGTTGTAATCAATACAAATGGAAAACAAATAATTGACGATCCAAAGATTATCGCAGATATGGGAATCATTTGGAATGGATCAGGTAAACGCAATTCGCTGAGCGACCCAAAGAATAATTACAATGGTAAAATTGGGATCGAACTCAGGGGGTCATCGTCGCAAATGTTCCCCAAAAAAAGCTATGGATTTGAAACGAAATCCAACGATTTGGTAACAACCGATTTTCCATTGCTTGATATGCCTGAAGAAAATGATTGGATACTTTATGCTCCGTATACCGATAAAACGATGATTCGTAATGTTCTCACCTATACACTCGACGCTTCATTTGGGCATTGGGCACCCCGATGTAGGTTTGTTGAACTCTTTCTGAACGGAAGTTATGAAGGCGTTTATGTTTTGATGGAAAAAATCAAGCGAAATAAGAACCGGGTTGATATTGCAAAATTAACTACGACTGATAATTCCGGAGAAGACCTGACAGGCGGCTACATTATCAAAATTGATAAAACCACTGGTAGTTCTGGAACTGGTTGGTATTCAAATTATTCAAATGTATCGGGATATACTTATTATCAATATGATTATCCGAAATCAGACGTAATAACTTCGTCACAACGAACATATATTCAGAATTATACAAGGAGCATGGAGACTGCTTTGTACCTGGGAAAATATACCGGGACGGGAAGTTATCATGATTTTCTGAATGACTCGTCGTTTATCGATTTTATGATTATCAATGAACTTTCTAAGAATGTGGATGGATATCGATTGAGTTCCTATTTATATAAAGGGAAAAATGACCGGATGAATTGTGGCCCAATCTGGGATTTTAATCTGGGCTATGGAAATGCTGATTATTACAATGCCTGGACACCATATGGATTTCAATATCAGGCTAATCTAGGTGCCGATAATTGGCAAAATCCATTTTGGTGGGACAAATTAATTCGCGACCAGTCGTATGTCAATAATCTGAAGAAAAGGTGGACCTCTTTGCGTAAAAAGGAGCTTTCTAATCAACGCGTCACTTTTGTGATCGATAGTTTGGTTGTTGTAATTTCGGAAGCCAAAGACAGAAATTACCAACGATGGAACAATGTTATTGGTCAGAAGATATGGCCTAATTATTATGTAGGATATTCATACGCTTCGGAAGTTGACTGGATGAAAAATTGGATTGCCGATCGTTTGTCATACCTGGACTATCAGTGGCCTTACAACTTTACCGGTACTGATAATAATTTGATTTCACAATCACAATCAATTTACCCAAACCCATTTTCCGATCAATTAACTATTCATCTTTCTCCGGATAATAATGGTGCCGGTTGTGCCGAAATTTACAGTACGAGCGGATCTTTATTACTGAAATCAAATGTAATAATTCAGAATGGTGTAATTCGGCTTGAGTTTTCAGGAAGAAATACCTTGAGTAGTGGTTTTTATGTGTTAAAGATTAGCCAAAGCAACCGCATTTTATTGACAGAGAAGGTGGTGAGGCGATAATTTATTTACAATTTCAACGGGTAATAGTTAAATCGGAAATAAGTAAACTGTAAATTGTTTAGATGGTCAAATGGTTAAATGGTCAGTGATAGATGCGTAAAAGGTAAATGGCAAATTGTAAATTAATTATCTTTGGCGCAATTAAAAATTATCTTCATGCAGGAAAAAATTCTAATCCTCGATTTTGGTTCGCAGTACACTCAATTGATTGGCCGTCGTGTCAGAGAGTTAAATGTTTACTGCGAAATATATCCATATAATCATTATCCAGCTATTGATGAGACTGTTAAAGGTGTCATTCTTTCCGGAAGCCCGTTTTCAGTTCGCGATGCCAATGCTCCAAAACCCGATTTATCGCTAATCAAAGGAAAAATGCCTTTGCTGGGTGTTTGTTACGGAGCGCAGTATTTGGCACATTATTTTGGTGGCGAAGTTGCACCTTCGAATTCACGCGAATACGGGCGTGCAAACCTCGGATTTGTTGATAATTCAAATTCGTTGCTTAAAAGTATCAGTCAGCACACACAAGTCTGGATGTCGCATGGCGACACCATTGTTCGTATTCCTGAAAACTATAAAGTAATTGCCAGTACTGCCGATGTGGAGTATGCAGCCTATCAGATTGAAGGCGAAGAAACATTTGCCATTCAGTTTCATCCTGAAGTTTATCATACCACAGAAGGTACTCAGCTTTTGCAGAATTTTGTGGTTGATATTTGTGGTTGCAAACAGGACTGGACACCCGATTCGTTTATTGAAACAACAGTAAAAGAATTGAAAGCCAAACTGGGCGATGACCGGGTGGTTCTTGGCCTTTCTGGCGGAGTTGATTCTTCTGTCGCCGGAGTGCTTTTACATCGTGCAATTGGCAAGAACCTGACCTGTATCTTTGTTGATAATGGCTTGTTGCGAAAGGACGAGTTTCAACAGGTACTCGACTCGTATCAGCACATGGGATTGAATGTCATTGGAGTTGATGCCAGCCAGAAATTTTGGGATGACCTGGCCGGAGTTAGGGATCCGGAAGCTAAACGTAAAATTATTGGTCGCGACTTCATCGAAGTGTTCGATGTGGAAGCACACAAAATACGAGATGTAAAATGGTTAGCACAGGGTACTATTTATCCGGATGTTATTGAATCTGTTTCGGTGAACGGACCATCGGCAACAATCAAATCTCACCACAATGTGGGCGGATTACCCGAGAAAATGCACCTGAAAGTGGTTGAACCATTGAAGTTGCTTTTCAAGGACGAAGTTCGCAGGGTAGGGAAGGCTTTGGATATGAAACCTGAGCTCTTAGGTCGTCATCCATTTCCTGGGCCAGGATTGGGCATCCGGATTTTGAGTGATGTGACTCCCGAAAAAGTTCGCATTCTTCAGGAAGCTGATGCCATTTTTATTGAAGGTTTGAAAGAATGGGGTTTGTACGACAAAGTTTGGCAGGCTGGCGTAATGTTACTTCCGGTACAGTCAGTTGGTGTAATGGGCGATGAACGCACTTACGAAAATGTTGTTGCGCTGCGTGCTGTTGCTTCAACCGACGGAATGACTGCCGACTGGGTACATTTGCCTTACGAATTTCTGGCCAAGATGTCGAACGAAATCATAAACAAAGTGCGTGGAATCAACCGCGTAGTTTACGACATCAGCTCAAAACCACCGGCAACTATTGAGTGGGAATAGAAAGTCCGAAGTCCGAAGATGGAAGACAGAAATGTTGCTCCGATGACTTCAAGTCATCGGAGCAACATTTGTTTTTTTCGGACTTCTGTCTCCGGACTTCCGTCTACTGACTCAAGCTAAAAATCGGAATAATCGGTTGGGTGCAGAAGCAATTTGACCGATTTGGAAACCGTATTTTGATATTCCGGCAAAGCCGACAAGGCTTTCCATTCAGGATGTGCCCTGAAAGCATCCCAACGCTCGTCGTGGGTTGTCATGTCAGCAAAAGTAGTGAGGTACATCAGGTTGGGCATGGTACTACCCGAAATCACTTCAGCATAAAACACAGCATTAAAATCAAGGCTTTTAAAAAGTTTGATTTCTCCACCAGCATTAAACATTTTTACTTTCTGCCTGAATAAGTTTTCAGTAGGCCCCTCGTAGCTTCGCAGTTCGTAAATCCGCTCTGATGGCGCGGTTTTGTGGTTTGGAATAAAATAGTTTGGGGCATCCGGAAAGGCTCTCAGAAGTATGGATTCTTTACGTATAAATGGCCTTTGGTCAAATGGTGCTCCCAGGAAACCAATTCCTTTGGCTTGGTATTCCTGATCCTGAGCCAGAACATCCTGAATTTTTACAAAATGATCGGGCGAGGTAAAAGGGATCCAAATGTAAACGTATTTGCCTGAAGTTGTGTCGCTTTCTAGGGGTTTAAACACGCCCACTTTTTGAATTCCGGCGCGATGTAAAGCGGGTAAATAGGAGTTCTTTAGGAAATTATCAATCTTTTCTTCCTGAGCTTTCCCGGTTAGTCGGTAAACCTGAATCTGGTAATAATCGGGTGAGGCGGCAAAAATTGAGGCCGAAAAGGACAAAATGAAAATAATAATCAAGATTGATGTTCGTTCGAGTCTTTTGGTAAGTTGGTTCATGATTTTGTATTTTGGTTTAGAAACCCTAAAGGTATAAATTATCTGATGTTTAATCATTCCACAAACCTGTAACTTCAATTTTTTGAATAGAATGATTCAGTGATTTATTGGTGAGTTTTTCTGATTTCGTTCTATTTAGAAAAGTCTTTGAATGACTGAATAAAATCATGTATTTCCTTTTTATTTGTAATCATTTTTGAATTGGAGTACAAATATGAGCACTGAACATTTATAATTTATAATTTGAAACATGGGAAATTTGAACCGATTTGTATTGATTTCGTTGCTATTGACTAGTCTGTCCTGTCGACAGGAACCTCCCAAATCAAAGGCAATCGACCTGGCTGATATGGATAAATCATATAGTCCGGCTACCGATTTTGATAATTATGCCAACGGCGGCTGGAAAAAGCGATTCCCAATTCCGGATGAGAAAAGCCGGTTTGGATCTTTCGATTTGCTTGCTGATACAGGCGAGGTACAAGTACAAAAACTGATAATTGACATTGCTTCCAAAAAACAGGAGCCAGGATCAATTGCGCTTAAAATTGCCGATTTCTACAATACCGGAATGGATACCGCTAAAATTGAAGCAGATGGATTGGCTCCTGTTCAGCCACTCTTTGATGAGATCGAAGGTATTCAAAATAAGGAAGATGTATTAAAAGTGGTTGCTGATTTGCAAACGAAAGGAATTCGCCCGCTGTACTCGATATTTTCCGATGCCGATCAGAAAAATTCGGAGATGGTGGTTGCCTATCTTTACCAGGGTGGACTTGGAATGCCTGACCGTGATTACTATATGAATGACGATGAACGAAGCAGAAGTGTCCAGGCTGCTTACGAAGAGCATCTCCGGAAGGTGTTTGCTTTAGCAGGTTCGGATGAAGTAACTTCGAAAACAGATGCTTCAGTAGTTTACAGTTTAGAAAAACGACTTGCGTCAAAGTCAATGACAAAACTCGAACAGCGCGACCCACACAAGATTTACCACAAAATAAATCTGGAAGGATTGCAGAAGATTTCTCCTGAAATTGACTGGTCATCGCAATTTCAAAGTTTAGGACTTGCAAATCCTGGTGATTTCATTGTTGGTCAGCCCGATTTTTTTGCTGAATTGGGAAAAATGCTGAAAGAGGTTTCGGTTGACGATTGGAAAATTTATCTGAAATGGCAAGTGTTGCGAAGTACAAGTTCTTATTTGTCAACTGCTTTCGTGAATCAGAATTTTGATTTCTTTGGGAAGACCCTCACTGGACAAATGGCTCAGCGTCCACGTTGGAAAAGAGTTCAGGAAGCCACGGATAATGCGCTGAGTGAAGCTATCGGGCAATTGTATGTGAAAAAATATTTTCCGGCTGAATCCAAAAAAAGGATGGTTGAATTAGTCGAGAACTTACGGATTTCATTGGGCGAACGCATTAAACAACTGGCATGGATGAGCGATGAAACAAAAGCAAAGGCTCTTGAAAAATTGGACGCTATTACCGTAAAAGTTGGCTATCCTGATAAATGGCGCGATTATTCATCCCTCGAAGTTTCAACCGATTCGTATTTAACTAATGTTTTACGTGCCAGCCAGTTCGATTTTAATTTCATGATCTCGAAAGTAAATAAGCCGGTTGATCGCTTTGAATGGCAAATGCCACCGCAGCAAGTGAATGCTTATTATAACCCAACAATGAATGAAATTGTATTTCCGGCAGCTATTCTTCAACCACCATTCTTTTATGTCGATGCTGACGATGCTGTGAATTATGGCGCTATTGGAGTGGTTATTGGCCACGAAATGACCCATGGTTTTGATGATCAAGGTTGCCAGTACGACAAAGTTGGAAATCTTTCAAACTGGTGGACCGACAATGATGCGAAATTGTTTGCTGAACGGACAAAAGTGCTGGCCAATCAGTTTAATAATTATACAGTGCTCGATACCTTGAAAGCCAATGGTGAACTTTGTTTGGGTGAAAATATTGCCGATTTGGGTGGTTTAAATGTCGCCTATGGCGCGATGAAAAAAGCATCAACTGGTAACGAGCAGCCGATTGATGGTTTCACGCCCGATCAACGCTTTTTCCTGGCGTACGCGCACCTTTGGGCTCAGAATATTCGCGACAAGGAAATTATTCGCCGTACTAAAGAAGATCCGCATTCGCTCGGGCGTTTCCGGGTTTTAGGGCCACTTCGCAATATGCCCGAATTCTACAAGGCTTTTGATGCAAAAGAAGGTGATTACATGTATCTGAAAGAAGCCGATAGAGCTGTGATTTGGTAATGAATAGTTGAATAAAAGAGATGCCGGCTAAAAAGTGATTTAGCTGGCATCTCTTTTTTATTTTCTGTCGAGAGGCGATATGATTTTGTTCGGATCTTTTTTTGCAGCCCATAAAATGAGGCGCAACGACTGATCGTAAGTCAGGTAATTCCACATCCAGTTGATGAAAATCAGTAGACGGTTTTTAACACCAACAATGGCCATTAAATGAACAAACATCCAGGTAAGCCACGCAATAAAACCGCTGAATTTCACGAACGAAAGGTCGGCAACAGCCCGGTTACGGCCAATGGTAGCCATCGAGCCGCGATCAACGTATTTGAATGGTTTTAATTCGCCATTTCTCTTCAGTGATAATAAATTTTTAGCCAGATTCCTTCCTTGCTGAATGGCGACTTGCGCAACTTGCGGATGCCCGTTCGGATAATCCGGAGTTGGCATTATTGAGACATCGCCAATGGCATAAACATCGTTCAATCCATTGATTTGGTTATAGCGATCAACTAAAATCCGTTTTCCCCAGCCAATTGCCTCATCCGGAAGTCCTTCAGGAACAACCGGACTGATGCCGGCCGCCCAGATTACTGTTTTGGTTTCGATATGAGTGCCATCGCCAATACTGAGGATACTCCCGTCAAAATCGGTCACCCGGGTATTCAAATGAACCGTAATTCCCAGTCGTTGAAGATAAAATTTGGCCTTTTCTGATGCATGTTTCGACATTCCCCCTAAAAGTCCCGGAGAACCCTCGATCAACGTTATCTGCATCACATCAAAATTCAGATCAGGATAATCTTTGGGAAGAACAAATTTTTTCATTTCAGCAATGGCTCCGGCAACCTCAACTCCGGTTGGTCCGCCACCAACTACAATTACATTTAGCAAAGCTTTTCTTTCGTTTTGGTCGCGCAGTGTAACTGCTTTTTCGAAGCTTTGAAGTAAACGGTTGCGAAGCGCCATCGCTTCCGAAGCTGATTTCATGGGTATTGCATATTCTTCCATGTTTTTCATTCCGAAGAAATTTGAATTCACTCCGGAAGAAATAATCAGATAATCATACCACACTGTGCTGAGGCTGGTTTGAAGTTCTTTTTTCTTTGGGTCGACCGAATAAACTTCAGCCACACGGATATAGACATCCTTTTGATTCTGGAAAATTTTCCGAAGTGGAAATAGGATCGAACTTGGCTCGATTCCGGCACTGGCAACCTGATAGAATAAGGGCTGAAACTGGTGGTAATTGTTCTTGTCAATCAAAACAATCTGATACCCCGATCCGATGAGTTTCTGGGCGACTTTCAATCCACCAAAGCCTGCTCCAATAATTACAATTCGCTTTTGGGCTGTTTCAGGAATATTTACTGGCATTTTAGTTTTTTTTTGATTCTTGGCCGAAACCAACGAAGTGTCTGTTTTTGTGTTTTACGACATACTTTAAACGTTTAGATCAGGTCGAAAGTTTGTCATCTGCGAAAATAAATGTCTGGTAAAGTAGCGTCATTTTTTATATAAATCAGTTAATTTCAGCATTTATTAATTGCACCGGAGTTATTTGGAATGGCACTTATTTGGTTGATTTTTAACTTTAAAATATAGCGTGAAAGCCTGGAAAATGAGTTGAATAAAAACTCATGGTTTTGAGATGTAAAGATAAGTGTTAAATTTACATTTTATACGCTAAGGTGAATCTCAGACCTGATAATAATTGTGCTTAAACGACTAAACTATTCAGCAAATGAAACGACTTTTATTAATATCATGTTGTCTTTTGGCTTTTATCGGAGCTACAAAGGCTCAGTTTTCGGTGGTATCGCCACATTTGGGCGTTGAAGCTAAAGTTGAAATTGGTAGTCAGATTCTCTATAGTGTTTATTTCAATGGAAAGCCAGTGGTTACCAACTCCTCGGTACGTTTCGAATTCAGGCAGGCGCCACCTTTGGGCGACGATCTGATTGTTCTGAAAAGCTCGTCAGTTGAAATTAACGAAACATGGACTCCGGTCTTAAAGCGGAAAGCAACAATCCTGAACAATTGCAATGAGCTGACTTTACAACTTCAGGAGAAAAATTTTCCACGTCGACTGATTAATGTTGTATTTCGTGCATACGACGATGGAGTTGCTTTTCGCACAGAGTTTGTCGGGCCTGATAACAAACACGAATATGTGATGACCGAAGAACTCACTACTTTCAATTTTACTTCGGATCATACTTGTTGGGCGGCAAACCACGGATCGTACCGTTCTTCTCAGGAAAATGAATTTTTCAAGCGTAAACTTTCTGACATTACCGATCAAATGGTGATTGGATTGCCGATGACAGTTAAAGTTGCCGACGACTGTTATGCCGCCATTACTGAAGCTGAGATAACCGATTACGCCGGAATGTACCTGAAACCTGGCCATTCAGCATCCGGATTTTCAGTACGTTCGAGCCTTTCGCCACTTCCAAAACAACCCGATAACGGCGATAAAGTCAAATTTAATTTTCCGCATAAAACACCGTGGCGGGTGATCATGTTGGGCGATTCGCCTGGTAAACTGCTTGAATCGGAAATCGTGATGAACCTGAATGAACCTTGCGCCATTGCCTATCCATCGTGGATTAAACCTGGCATGTGCGCCTGGGATCATTGGTGGAGTGGCGAAGTAAAAATGGACAATGAAACCAATAAAAAATACATAGACCTGGCTTCCGAAATGGGTTGGCCATACCAGTTAATCGACTGGCAATGGTACGGAAAGTTCAATTCTCCGGACGCCGACATTACCAAAGTGGCGCCTCAGCTCGATATGCCCGGAATTCTGGCTTATGCCAAGAGCAAAAATGTAAAATGCTGGGTTTGGCTTTACAATACCGATGTCGATCGTGCCGATTGGGATAAAGCTTGTGCGACCTACGAAAGCTGGGGCGTTGCAGGTGTTAAAATCGATTTTATGGACAGCGACGATCAGCAAATGGTAAATTGGTATCACCGTATCGTAAAAACAGCCGCCGCGCATCATTTGATGGTTGATTTCCATGGAGCATACAAACCCGATGGTTTCCGCCGCACCTATCCAAACCTGGTTACCCGCGAAGGTGTGATGGGCAACGAATACAATAAATGGTCGCTTCGGGTTACTCCTGAACACATGGTTACTTTGCCTTTTACGCGAATGCTGGCCGGACCGATGGATTTTACTCCCGGAGGTTTCCTGAGCCGTACGCCTGAAAAATTTCAGAACGGAACGCCTGCACAGGTTTTGGGAACACGGGCGCTCCAATTGGCTCAGTTTGTGGTTTACGATAGTCCGTTTATGGTGGCTTGCGATGCTCCTGAAAATTATAAAGGACAATTGGGATCCGAATTCCTCCAGAAAGTCAAAACCATGTGGGATGATACTCGTATTTTGAACGGACAAGTTGGCGAATACATCACTTCGGCACGCCGTTCAGGAAACGAATGGTTTATTGGCTCGATGACCAACAGTGATGCCCGTTCGCTCGAAATCAAACTTGATTTTCTGGATAAAGGAAAGTATAAGCTGGTTTCTTTTGAAGATATTCCTGAATCAGCCATTGACGCTGAAAAGGTAGTGCGCAATTCGAAAGATGTGGTCAAAGGCGATATCCTGAAAATTACGATGGTGTCGGGTGGGGGCTTTGCCGCTTATCTGGTGCCTATGAAATAAAGTTCGGAGTGTCTGGAATGCGCTAAAGTGTCTAATGTGCTTTTGGTCATTTACTTTGTGTCATTTGTTGTCATTCGCTTTGCGTATGATCCTTCAAGGTTTTACAATTAATGACCATCTAATGACCACAATGACAATAAATGACTTGGAATTTGGAACTTGAAACTGAAAATATATGCTCGAAAAATTAAAAGAAGAAGTTTGCAAAGCCAATCTGGATTTGGTAAAACACGGATTGGTAATTTTTACCTGGGGAAATGTAAGTGCCATCGACCGCGAAAGTGGCTTGGTGGTTATCAAGCCCAGCGGTGTTTCATACGACACCATGAAACCATCGGACATGGTGGTGCTGAATCTGAAAGGAGAAGTGGTTGAAGGCAACCTGAAACCATCGAGCGATGCGCCAACTCACCTCGAATTATACCGCCAGTTCCCGAATATTGGAGGGGTTGTACATACTCATTCCGAATGGGCAACAAGCTGGGCTCAGGCTGGCCGTGGCATTCCTGCTGTCGGAACTACTCATGCCGATTATTTTTATGGCGAAATCCCGTGCACCCGTAAAATGACCGAAGCTGAAATCAAAGGCGAATATGAACTGGAAACCGGGAAAGTCATTGTCGAAACTTTCAAAGGGTTGGATCCGGATATGATTCCCGGTGTCTTAGTCAACAATCATGCGCCGTTTACCTGGGGAAAGAACGCCGACGATGCCGTTCACAATGCTGTGGTAATCGAAGAAGTGGCAAAAATGACCTTCCGGAGTTTGCAGTTAAATGCGGCAACCAGCATGGATCAGGTTTTGCTGGATAAACATTTTCTCCGGAAACACGGTAAGAATGCGTATTACGGACAGAAATAGATTGTAAATACCGAATTTTAGAGACGCACGATCGTGCGTCTCTAAAACCCAACCCATTATAATTAAACGTTTAACAAAACTGATAAAAATGAGTCAACCCAAATTTACCATCGGATTGGATTATGGATCCGATTCGGTTCGTTCACTGATAGTGAATGTTGAAACTGGCGAAGAAGTTGCCAGCGTAGTTTTTGAATATCCACGTTGGAAGAAAGGCATGTATTGTGATGCCCCAAACAACCAGTTTCGTCAGCACCCGAAAGATTACCTGGAAGGTATGGAATACACCATTGTTGAGGCTTTAAAATTAGCTCCTG
Source organism: Prolixibacteraceae bacterium (assembly GCA_028683385.1). Classification (GTDB taxonomy): domain Bacteria; phylum Bacteroidota; class Bacteroidia; order Bacteroidales; family Prolixibacteraceae; genus Aquipluma. Next base: position 40,760 of record JAQUIJ010000021.1, read on the forward strand.
CCGGAGTCGCCCAAAATGTAGTTGGTATCTCCATCGACACTACCGGATCGACTCCAATTGCCGTGGATGAAAAAGGTACACCGCTTTCATTAACTCCTGGCTTCGAAGAAAACCCCAACGCCATGTTTGTACTTTGGAAAGACCATACCGGAGTGAAAGAAGCCGACGAAATTAACGAGCTATCGAAAGAATGGAACATCGATTTTACCAAATTTGAAGGCGGAGTTTATTCTTCGGAATGGTTTTGGGCCAAGTTGTTGCATGTAATCCGCGAAGATGCTGGTGTTTACCGTGCTGCTTATTCGTGGGTGGAGCATTGCGACTGGATTCCTGCCATCCTTACCGGAAATACAAATCCAAAAACGCTGAAACGCTCGCGCTGTGCTGCAGGTCACAAAGCCATGTGGCACGAAGCTTTTGGCGGTTTACCAACTGAAGAATATCTCGTAAAACTTGATCCGCTGTTGAGTGGGTTGAAAGATCGTTTGTTCAAAGAAACGTTCACCTGCGACGTTTCTGCCGGAACTATAACTCCGGAATGGGCTGCCAAATTAGGTTTGCCCGCCGATGTGAAGATTGGGGTAGGGGCTTTCGATGCTCATCTTGGAGCTGTTGGCGCCGAAATTGAACCATATTACCTAAGCAAGGTGATGGGAACTTCAACCTGCGACATGTTAATTGCGCCAATGGAAGAAGTGGGTGACAAACTTATCGCTGGTATTTGCGGACAGGTTGACGGTTCAATCATTCCGGGCATGTTGGGAATGGAAGCCGGACAATCGGCTTTTGGCGATATTTATGCATGGTTTAAAAATGTGCTGACCTGGCCAACCGAACAGATTATTGCCAGCAGTACCCTGATTGACGAAGAAACAAAGGTGAAAATGATCAATGAAATTTCATCGAAAATCATTCCTGAACTGACCCGGGCTGCTGAACTCATTCCAATTGAAGAAAGCAGTATCGTGGCTCTCGACTGGATGAATGGCCGTCGTACTCCGGATGCCAACCAGAATCTGAAAGGCGTTATTTCAGGCCTTAATCTGGGATCGGATGCGCCACGAATTTTCCGTGCTTTGGTTGAAGCAACAGCCTTTGGTTCGAAAGCCATTGTCGATCGTTTTGTTCGCGAAGGTGTTCGCATTGACGGTGTAATTGCGTTGGGTGGTGTGGCTAAAAAATCGCCTTTCGTGATGCAGATTGTTTGCGATGTGCTGAATATGCCAATTAAAGTGGCTCGTTCGGAACAGGCCTGTGCATTGGGCACAGCTATGGCTGCAGCCGTTGTTGCAGGAGTTTATCCGAACATTTCTGAAGCACAGAAGAAAATGGGTGGTGGTTTCGAAAAGACTTATACTCCCGATGCCAAAAATGCAGCCAAATACCAGGTTTTGTATGCCAAATACCTGAAATTAGGCGAACTGATAGAGTTTGGAATGAAATAAAATTTCAGCGTTTTATCTGTCTTAAGTCAGGGTTTCACTCCAAGTGAAGCCCTGACTTTTTTTACAGTATATGGCTATCGCAAAGTCAAAATAAAGAATTCTGAGACTAGGTGCTCTTCCGTTGTTATTGTTCGGGCAAGGGCGGTTTCTATAAAGAAATGGATTGAAAATTTGAAACAAATTCCCAGTTGTATAGCCTCGCATTTTTCTCCAGCAAACGGAATCCATTGGAAGATAAGTCGTAGATAGCCGCAAAATGCTTAACCATTAGTTTTTTCGCTTTTAAATGAACGGCCTCTCCGAAATCGTTATACTCTTTTTCCTGAAATAAATTTAGCGTAATCCGATTCATCGATTCAAGCTCTTCTTCTAACCGGTAAAAAGGATAATTACGATCTTTATCGATTACCGACTCCGTTGAATTTAAAATCGCAACCGAATAGGCCAGCAACAGGTTTTCTATTTCTTCGCCAATCGAGGTTTCAGGATAAAACTTCCGAATGATCTTCAGGAGTAACTCTGAAAACTCTTTCTGGAAGGAGTGGTAAAAAGTGTCAGCTTTTTTGATTTCCTCCAAAATGAACTTCATATTTCCTTCGCTGTCAAATGAATCCATGTCCGACATTTAATTGGGTTTCATGTAAACTATAACAGTTGTGTTGCCAAAAAGATTAGTTGACTGACCTAAAAATCATCGAATAATGCTTGAATTCCTGAATTGTTACTAAAAGCAATTCTTTTCAGATTTTTATCTGATTCTGCCTGGCTGCCAATAGCTCTTTGTTTTTAGTGCTCCATTCGTTGCAAGCTTGATAAGCCATTTCAGCAAATGAAGGGATGTCTTCAAAATCGGTTAATAGCCTGTCTTCAATTAAATCGTGCAGGTCGCTTGCTTTTTGGCTGGCTTTAAATTTCAGTTTATTGACTAAAACTTCGAGTTCACTTATTTCTTTCGCATCCATAGTTTTTGATTTTAGCTTTTTCAATGGGAAAAAACAAAAACTTTGCCATTCGATCAAGTCGCTGATAATGAGTTTTAGCTATTTCTCTAAACCTACATTTTTGTAGCGATAAACCTGCTGGACTACGTAAATGTATGATTTCGGATGGATGGTAATGCTATCAAAAAAGTCAGGGCTTCACTTCGAGTGAAACCCTGACTTATCCACAGAATATCTTGGGAGGTTTTAATTCACATTATTGCCTTTTACGCGACTCCACATTTCGAGTATCTGATCGTTTTTATCGAGGAAGTCGTGAAGCAATACGCAGCGGTCAACTACGCTGCTGTCGGGGTACTGAACAGAGTTAATGTGCAATTTGGCATTGCCCGGACCGAAGAAATAATTCAGGTTAACGGTTTCAGTAATTGTTGAATCTGACTGTGCTTCAATGATTTTTGGAGTTGCAACTGCGCTGCAATAACCACTTACATCCATGTTACGCAAGGCAATCTGCGCCTGACAAAGGTAATCGAGAAAATAACTTGCAGCTTTTACGTTGCGTGCATATTTCGGGATAACCCAACCATCGAACCAGATGTTGCTACCTTCTTTAGGAACAGTATAATCGAGATTAACACCCACTTTTGATGCTTCATCAATGGCCCAAACGGCATCGCCACTCCAGGCATAATCCATCCAAACCTCGCCCTTTGTCATCATTTCCTTGCCAAAATCGGCTTCCCAGCCGGCAAGGTTAGGTTTCAAAGCTTTCAACTGTTTTTCAACCATGGCTATATCTTCGTCGGTGTGGTCGTTCGAAACATCGTAGCGCGTGCGTTTACCCGAAACAATGTCAGGATAAAAACCATAAGTCGCTGCCATGTTGTAAACGTCCCAATAATGATCTTTCATCAGGATTTTGCCTTTATTTTTGGCATCCCACAGGCAAGCCCACGACTGAACCTCGTCTTTCGATACTTTATCGGTATTGTATAATATTCCTGAAGTTCCCCACATGTATGGAACCATGTAATCTTCGGCTTTTTTGCCCGGAACGCTAAAGGCATCCATCCGGTTACGTAAGAACGGTGAAACATTATCGAGGAAGCTTCCTGTTTTGCCAAAATTGCGATCGATTGGTAACAACAAGTCGTTTTTGAGCATTTTTTCAATCACATATTGGGTAGGGCAAGTCAGGTCGAAATCTTCTTTTCCCATGGCGATTTTGGTGTACATTACTTCAGGCATATCAAAAACCTGGTACACAATCTTTACATCTTCGCCAGTCTGCTCTTTGTACCAAACCGGAAATTCTTTCAACAAATCTTCGTCGATGTAATCTGACCAGTTGTAAATTTTCAGGACTTTTTTACGCGAATCGTCACTTTGCTTACAGGCATTAAATGCGATTGACGCAGTTGCGAGAAGCAACAGAACAACCAGTTTGCTCATGAATTTGGATTGGATGATCTTTTTCATAGATATCATTTTAAGGGTTAGAGTCACAGTTTCTTTTTTGCTGCACGCTGGTTAATAATCAGCAGCAGTAAAAGAACGGCAATAAAAATTATGGCCGAAAGTGGCCGAAGTTCAGGAGTCAGTCCGCCCCGGCGGGCATCGGCATAAATATAGGTTGAAAGCGTTTCGAGCCCTTCATTCCCGATGGTAAACAATGTCACCACAAAGTCGTCAATCGAAAGGGTGAACGCCAGAATAAAACCACTGATCATTCCTGGTTTTAGTTCAGGAAGTAAAATTCGCCATACTGCCCGAAAAGGTGTGGCTCCCAAATCGAGAGCTGCTTCGTAAAGGTTCGGGTTCATGCGGCGCAAACGTGGCAAAACGCTCAGAACCACGTATGGCGTGCAGAACGTGATGTGTGCCAGAATGACTGTGGTATATCCTTGCGAAATGCCCAAACTGACAAAGAGCAGGAACAACGAGATCGCTGTTATGATATCGGGATTCAAAATCGGAATGGTATTAACCATTTGCATAGCCTTTTGCGCGCGCGGCATCAGGTTGTAAATTCCAATGGCAGCCATTGTTCCCAATACCGTTGATGCTGCTGCGGCAATCAACCCGATAATGAGTGTATTCCACAATGCACTGGTGAGCGAGTGATGTATTCCTCCGTGAAAAATAGAAGAGTACAGTTTCAGTGAGAATCCTGTCCAGTTGCCCAGAACTTTGGCTTCGGTAAACGAGAAAATAATGATAATCAGGATTGGTGCATAAAGCATCACCAGCAAAATGCCCAGGTACGAAGAGGAAAGTATTCGCTTAATCATATCAGGTTGCCCTCCTCTGCAGCTTTCGAACTTCCTTCACCGTTAAACAAAACGGTAATTCCGATAAAAAACAGCATGACCAGCGACAGCGCTGCTCCGTAATTCCACGTTCCGTTGTATATATTCTCCTGAAGGGTGGTTCCGAACAGTTTGATGTTGTTGATGGTAAGCAGTTCGGCAATGGCGAAAGTTGAAATAACCGGCATAAAAACCATGATAACTCCGCTGGTAATTCCGGGAATCGACAATGGAAAAATGGTTTTAATAAATACCTGTCGCGGATTGGCGCCAAGGTCTTGTGCCGCCTCAATCAAATTTTGATCGGTCTTTTGCAATATGTTGTAGATCGGGTAGATTATAAAAGGCAGGAAATTGTACACCATCCCAAAGATGAGGGCGCCTTCGCCCAGCGGAATCTTGAAAAAATCGAACAAAGCCACTGTTGCCAAAGTCCTGATCAGAAAATTAATCCACATCGGAAGGATAAAAAGAATGACCAGCAATTTAGCTTTTCGTGGCTCCATTTTGCTCAGGATATAAGCTGCCGGATAACCAATGAGAATACAAATAACAGTAGTAATCAGCGCCACGACAACCGAATACAAGAAAGTTTGCATGGCTTCCGGGTGCACCCAAAACTTCTGAATGTTGGCAAATGTAAATGCACCATCGGCATTGGTAAAGGCATAAAACACGATAAGCGCCAAGGGCATCAGCACAAAAAAAGCAAGAAAAAGCACATAAGGTATGGTCCAGTTCCTTCTTCGCCCCAAAAATGACAAAACTTTCCGTTGCACGATTCTGTGGTTTTAGATAGGTTCGATTTGAATGCTATTGGGCGAAATGCTTATCCCGACCTGGTCGCCATCGTCCCACACATCTTGTGTATCCAGAAAAATCTGTTCGTTGTTGCTGGTCGAAATGGTCAGGTGATAATGATTCCCTTTGTACAAAATGAAACTCACCACACCGCTAAGCATACCATCTTCCTGGTTATCCTGAAGAATTACATTCCTGAACTCAACTTTCACATTCACTTCAGTGCCATTGGCTAAAGCGGTATTTGCACATTCGAATGTAGTGCCAAGAAAGCGAACATGCGTTTTGTCGACGATCGTACCTTCGAACGTATTGCAATGCCTTTCTTTTTTCATCACCTGAATATCGAACGGTTTTACGAGCATGCCCACTGTTTTGCCCACCTCGAAACAATGGTAATCCTGAATCAGAAATTCGTAACCTTCAGGTGTCGTAACCATCATTTCGTAGTGTACTCCCTTGAAAATACTGGAAGTTACCTGTCCGGTAAATTGCGCGGCATCCGATAACTCGAAAATGTAAATATCCTCGGGCCGAACCACCACATCAACCGGTTCGTTCGAGGCGAACCCTTTGTCAACGCATTCAAACCGATGACCGGCAAATTCGACCAGCTCGTCTTCAATCATTATTCCATTCAAAATGTTGCTTTCGCCAATAAAATCGGCAACAAACGAGTTGGCCGGTTCGTTGTATATTTCAATCGGAGAGCCAATTTGCTGAATCTTTCCTTCGCTCATCACTACAATGCGGTCACTCAGCGTTAGGGCTTCTTCCTGATCGTGAGTGACATACAGGAAGCTGATCCCCAATTTTTTGTGCATCGCTTTAATTTCCATCTGCATGTCTTTGCGCATTTTCAGGTCGAGCGCAGCCAGAGGTTCATCCAAAAGCAAAACCTCAGGTTTATTCACAATGGCGCGGGCAATGGCCACCCTTTGCTGTTGTCCTCCTGAAAGCGAATCCACATCGCGTTCCTCGTAGTCGGTCATGGTTACGATTTTCAGTACTTTCTTCACTTGCTTTTTGATTTCGTCTTTCGGAAGTTTTTTCAACTGAAGCCCAAAGGCAATGTTTTCGAAAACATTCAGGTGAGGGAAAAGCGCATACCGTTGAAAGACTGTATTAACCGGGCGAAGGTGAGGTGGAGTCTGGGTCATGTCTTGACCTCCGATGGTAATTTTCCCATTTTTTGCTTTCAGAAAGCCACCGATTAGTCGCATCAATGTTGTTTTGCCACAACCCGATGGTCCCAAAATAGTAACGAATTCGCCTTTCCCGATGGAAAGATTTATGTCCTGAAGAACGGTTTTATCACCAAAAGTATGTGATAATTGTTCTACAGTGATGATGTCAGTCTTTTGATGCATTAGCAAATAAGATGGTCTTTTTTTTCTATTTTTTAATTACATATTGTCAAAATCAAAAATAAAAATTTATATCACTAATGACGCAGTAATAACTAATTGTTTTCAGTCAAAAGTGAACAGTTATTTTTTGATTTTTAATCCTGAAATCAAATCTTTTTTTGTTCCCATCAGTATCGAAGGTTTTAATTCAGGATTCATCCATTTGATTAACTGTTCCATGTCTTTCTGAAGGATTACCACACAGCCTGAAGATGAATTGATTTCCTGTCCTTCACTCAGATGAAGGAAAATCGCGCTGCCATTGCCTTTTACAACCGGATGCGTATTGTATTCAATCACCATGCAATACCGGTAATCATTTCCGTTCAGCAGAAGTTTTTCGTACGATTTAGCGTTTGTCGTTCCCCTGATGTACCGATTGTAGTCAGGCGAATTGGGGTCGTCAATCCATTTATCTTCCGGAGTGGATTGTATGAATGGCATTTTTGTATCAACCTCTTTTTCGTAGCAAAACATTTTACCCAAACGGAAAAAACCGGTTGGCGATTGATTGTCGCCTTCTCGTTTTGCATTGGGTGCTGCAAAGCCTTTGCGCCCGATACCTGCCTGCATTGGAGCCGAAGCGACATGCCATTGGCTGCCTTTTTTCTCCATTGCTACCAATGTCGCCAAATTACGCTCAGCCGTTTCATTAAAAACAACGAGAAGCTGATTGATGCTGTCCAAAAGAGCTGCGTTCTGTTTTACGATACGAAATGCTTTCTTTTCCTGAGTTTCGGGATCTATTCCGCTTGCCGAAACATTGAATATGCAAACGACAAAACTTTGAAAAAGGAAGAAGTATATAATTGATTTGATCATGTCGTTGTATAATTGTTTTTCTTACCGATCAAATATATGTATTTCGTTGGCTATCAAAATCTATTTCATAAAACATTTAAATTTTTGATAATGATTGTTCCAGAGCTAACAGGCTATCAGAATTTATAGACTGTTTAAATTTAATCTGATTTATTCCAGAAGCAATTCAACCCTTTCAGGGTTGTCATATTATTAGTCTCATTTTCCGTGGGTTAACACCCGCGGTTATTCAAATTAAATCCCTGCCCGCGGCCGGCAGGCAGGGATTTCCATAGAACAAAAGTCCGTAGGACTTGAATCAGAATAACCTCCGGTGAAACCGGAGGCAAATGAATAGAATAAAATGGAACCCCGAAGTGGGTTCAATATAGTTTTAATTGAAATTTAACCAGTTTCTTAATGGTTTGTACTTTTCGCATGTTTCACAAATTCTGAATGGTGTTACTTTTTACCCGCGTCGCGAAGCATTTTTACTTTGATGTGTCGCATAAACACTTATCTTTACCTTTCTAAATCTATTAATCACAAATCACAACTGTATGAAGAAATTAATCGGTTCATTGGTTATTGCCGGAATGATTGTTTCGTGTTCGGCTCCCAAAAAAGAGTTTACTCCTATTTATTCGAAGGCTGATTTTGAAAAGGAAGTAAATGGCAAAAAGACCACTTTATTTACGTTGAAAAATGAAGGCGGAATTATCGTAACCCTTACTAATTACGGTGCAAAAATTGTTTCAGTATTTACTCCCGATAAGAATGGGGCAATGGAAGACGTTGTGCTGGGATATAAATCCATTGACGGATATGTTGCCGGAGATGCCGGACAGGGTGCTGTTGTTGGCCCATATGCCAACCGTATTGCAAACGGTCAGTTCGAAATCGATGGTCAGGTTTATCAGTTACCGGTAAACAACCACAAAGCCTGTTTACATTCAGGTCCTGAAAGTTTTTATCGTCAGGTGTACGATGCCAAAGAAATTCAAACCGCTGATGGTCCTGCTGTTGAAATGACCTTGCAGAGCCCGGATGGACAGTGGGGTTTTCCTGGAAATAAAAATGTAAAAGTGACTTACACTTTGACCAAAGACAATGGTTTGAAGATTGATTACGAAGCTACTACTGATAAATCTTGTTTTTTCAATTTAACCAACCACGTTTATTTTAACCTGAAAGGTGAAGGAATGGGCGATATTCTGGATCACGTATTGGTTGTTGATGCTAACTCATCGACTGCTGTTGGCGATTCTACTTTAATCCCAACAGGCGAAATTGTTGATATTCGCGGAACGGCCATGGATTTCACGACTCCTCATACTGTGGGCGAACGCATCAACGATCCGATGCCTCAATTGAAAATGGGTGGAGGTTACGACCATAACTACATCCTCAATAAAGATCAGGATGGCCACGAAATGACTTTCTGTGCCAGTATTCTGGAACCAGTTTCTGGCCGCTTTTTAGAATGTTTCACTACCGAACCAGCCGTTCAGCTTTATACCGGGAATTTTTTGACTGGAAATATCATCGGAAAACGTGGAAATGCTTACAATTATCGCAATGGCATGTGTTTGGAAACTCAGCATTATCCAGATTCCCCACATCACGCCAATTTCCCGAATACCCTGCTGAAGCCGGGTGAAACCTTAAAATCGACCACGATTTACAAGTTTTCGGTAAAGAAATAAATGACGAAAAAAATCAGGAAAAAGGGTCATTAGTCATTAGAAAAAACGGTTTTCCTCTTTCCTGATGACTATTGACTTTTTTCTGGTCATTAAAGGAGAATCCCGGTTGTGAAGAGCAGCCGGGATTCTTTGTTTTAAACCTTTGGGTTGGAGCTTAGTCTATGGTTTTGAAAAACGATTCAGTTTATACGGTATTTTTATCTTTTATTTTAGCACTTTCCGGAATAAAATGATTCATTTATTTAAATTTAGGTTTTTAAAACATCTGATTCGTTTTTGTTGTTTCTCCTGAAAATAATTAAAAACTCAAACTATGGCTCACAATGACATTTCCTCCAATTCTGAAACTTCCATTTTTATTCAATCGCATTCAGCGGCATTAAGAATCTGGCATTGGTTAACCTTTTTATTTATAATGGGTTCAATTGTCACCGTGCTGTTTAATTCAACTTTGCTGTCGCCCCGCGATAATGTCAAATTGGTTCAGGAACAACTTTCAAAGAAAGGAGCCACAGTTACGGAAGAGCAAGCTTTTGCTGTTTCGCACGAGTACGAAGATAAAATGTGGGATGTACATAAACTGTTTGGTTATGGATTGGCTTTTTTGTTTCTGGCTCGAATTGTAATTGAATTTACGCAACCTGAAGAAGAAAAAATTAGCCACAAACTGCGAAAAGTGTCCGCAATGATCAAACAAAATGATAAAAATGTGGCCGAATACAAGCATTACTATATGGTGCGACGTAGCTATATGGCTTTTTTCCTATTGCTTTTCTGTATGGTGCTCACCGGGTTGGGCATGGCTTTTGGCCGTGATTTGGGTTTCCCCCGTGAAGTGTTTCGTAGCTTGAAAAACATTCATGCCTTCATTCAATATTTCATGTATGCGTTTATTGTCATTCATTTAGCGGGTGTTATTATTGCCGAAAATGGTAAAATAAAAGGTATTGTTTCAGGAATGATTAATGGGAATCGTTCCTGATAAACGTTAAAACCGGGCGTTCCAAATCATAACTCATTGTTTAAAAATCGCTTCATGCAAAATAGGACTTCATTTCTGTTATTTGGTATTTTCCTTTCCATATCAGTTTCCGCGCAGAGACTGAATACGGATGATATTCAGCAGAAATGGCTGGATGTTCCTTACGCAAAAGCATCCAGAGCCCAAAAGTTGGACATCTATTTGCCGAATGATGGAAACGGACCTTTCCCGGTCATCGTTTCGATACACGGTGGTGCCTTTAAGGGAGGTGATAAAGCAGACAATCAGCTAATTCCCATGTTGGAAGGCTTGAAGAGAGGATATGCTGTTGTTTCAGTAAACTACCGGTTAAGTCCCGAAGCTATTTTCCCGGCCCAGATTTATGATGTTAAAGCTGCTGTTCGTTGGATTAAGGCAAATGCCAGGCATTACAAACTAAATCAGGATAAAATTGCAGCATGGGGTGGTTCTGCAGGTGGTCATCTTTCTGCTTTGCTTGGAACTTCGGGCGGCGTTTTGGATTTGGAAGACTTAACAATGGGAAATCCGGGAAAAACAAGCCGCATTCAGGCGGTTGTCGATTGGTTTGGCCCGACTGATTTTCTGAAAATGGATGAACAACTGAAGGAAAGTAAGGTGAAGAACCCTCAGGTACATTCAATTCCTGATTCGCCCGAATCTGAATTAATTGGGAAAAATCTGGTGGATGCTCCGGATCTTGTTCGAAAAGTCAATCCCGAAACCTATATTACTGTTTATGATCCCCCGTTTTTTATTCAACATGGCAAACTCGATCATTTGGTTCCCTATCAGCAATCTGCAAATCTGGCGTCAAAGCTCGAAGCTGTTATTGGGGAAGAGAAAGTTACTTTCGAATTGCTTGAAAATGATGATCATGGTGGCCCCGGTTTTACTACCGGGGAAAACATTAACAAGGTGTTTGCATTTCTGGATAAATACTTAAAACATTAAGATGCTGTTTAAACTTATTCCGTAGAGAAAATCGGTTGGTAGAAACATGAAACCCAATCATAAGGATTGTTCCGTATAGGTAATTCAGTTTAGTAAAGCTTAAAGCGCCCTCCATTATTTCGGTGCGTTGCACCTCACCGACAGACACATAAATTTTTCTACAAATATCATGGTGCTCCGCACCTTTTCGATCAATTAAAAGCAGCAGTGCTGCGAAATAGTTGTAGAAATTGAATAATCAGGACTTTTATAGGTGCAGTGCACCGAAATATAACTTGTGAATCGCGAATTAAAAATTTCAGGAAATAATTAAAACAAGTTTGGGAAAGAATATAATCAATCCGCAAATTAAGGCTGCTATAGCGCAAACCAAAACAGCGCCAGCCGAAATATCTTTGGCAATCCGGGCGGTTTCGTGATACTCCGGGAATAAATGATCGACGAGTTTTTCGATTACTGTATTGAAAGCTTCGGCGGCCCAAACAAGCGCAATAGCAATTGAAATAATGCACCATTCGGCATTCGTTATCCGAAGGATGAACCCGCCCAATACTGCAAAGATTGTAGCAATTAAATGAATCCGGGCATTGGGTTCCGATTTAACTAACTCGTATAAGCCGGTAAATGCAAAACCAAAACTTTTTATGCGTTTTTTGAATCCGGTTTTCTCGTTATTCATGTTTCCTTGCATACGATTTATTGATCCATTTATTCAATTTATAGGTGAGGTAAGCGCTGCCGGCTCCTGTAATCATTCCACCCAAAACATCGCCCGGATAATGCACACCAAGTTGCATTCGAGAGTAACCAACAGTTCCGGCCCACATATAAGATGGAACTATGACATACCATTTCGGGAAGGCTAAACTTAACGATGTTGCTGTTGCAAAAGCACTTGAAGTATGGCCGGAAGGAAAGGAAGGACTATCTTCATTAACTTTATTTCTGATGTCGGGATAAGTTAAAAATGGGCGGTCGCGGTTGATGGTGTATTTTAACGTATAGGTTGCCCCAAGGTTAATGGCATTGGCAACAACGATTTGACAAGCACTGTTAATCCATTTTTCGTCATGCTTAATAAGACCAACAATTCCAACGGTAATTGGGATTCCTACGACCATATAGTTATTCGAATTGGAGACGAACTTCATGAACGGATCACTTTTTAAATCGTGCGGAGAATAAACAGATCGCAGGATTCTGATGTCGATATTCTGTGCAAATACCGAGGTTGAAATAAGTAAAAGTAATAAGGTCAGAATTCTGTTTCTCATCATCAGTAATTTTAATAGCGGACTTTGCCAGTAAATTATGCCAAAATTAGCATAATTTTTAATTGCTATTGAAGTCCAAAATTACAAGATTTACCTTAATTTACTGATTATTGGGTTGAATGCTTTTGAGAATACCATCACACGATCGCCAATTTTTAGGTTTTCGAGGTCACTTTCAAAGGCTATGACTTTAATGATCTGGTTATTTCCGGAGATAACTGTCACAACATTAATGGTATCCTGCTTTTCAATCCGAGCTATTTGACCAGTTATCTGCACTTTCCCGCTGATGCTGTTGTCAGAAAATACTTCTTCCGGTTTCCCGGTGCGGGTAATCGAGCCGTTTTCAATGCAAAGCACCTGAGTGGCCAACCTGAAAACTTCGTTTAAATCGTGACTCACCATGATTGTAGTAACACCTAATAATTGGTGTGCCTGCGCAATTTCATCCTGAAGCGCAATTCGCATTTCAGCGTCCAAAGCCGAGAGTGGCTCGTCGAGTAACAACAATTGCGGTTTTCGGGCCAGGGCGCGAGCTAAAGCTACCCGTTGCTTCTGTCCGCCTGATAACCCTGTCGGTTTTCTTTTCCTGAATTCAGTTAAACCAAATAAGGCCAGCAATTCATTCACTTTCGACTGATCTTTTTCAGGTTGGGCAAACTGAATGTTTTGTTCCACGGTCATGTTCGGAAATAAGGCATAATCCTGAAACATCAGGCTGATATTCCGAAGCTGTGGAGGAATATTAATCTTCTTTTCTGAATCGAACCAAATGGTTGAACCAAATTTAATCAGCCCTTTATCCGGAGTTACCAAACCTGCCAGGATTCGCAGCAGCGTGGTTTTTCCTGCTCCTGATTCACCAAACAAAGCGACCAACTCACCTGCCGGAATCGTTGTGTGAATGGATAGATTCATAGGGCCATTGGCGGTCAACATCCGCTTTTCAATATCAATAAAGATTACACTATTTTCCATGTATCGTATTTTTTATTGACACTGTAAATGGTTGTTAGCAGGATTAGCGAAATCAGGAATAAAATTAAGGCATACCGGTTGGCTGCTTCGAAATTGAGCGACTGAACTTCGTCGTAAATGGCGATAGAAGCCACCCGCGTTTCGCCCGGCATATTGCCGCCAACCATCAGCACAACCCCAAATTCGCCGATGCTATGAGCAAAAGTAAGCGCCACCGCAGTGATAATTGATGGCTTGATGTTGGGCAGCAAAACCTTGAAAAAAGTGCGCACTTTTGATTTTCCGAGGGTGTACGATGCTTCACGCAAACTGTCGGGCAACGAGCGTAACCCGTTCTGCAACGGCTGAATCATAAATGGCAAGCTGAAAATGACCGATGCAATGAGCACCCCTTCAAAAGAAAAGGCCAGCCGAACATTGAAAATCTGCCCCAACCATTCGCCAAACCAATTGTGCGGACTGTAAATGACCAGCATGTAATAGCCAATTACCGAAGGTGGGAGTACCATGGGCATACTGACCAGCGCCTCGATCAACGGTTTTATTTTGATTCGTGTATAGGCAAGCCATCCCGAAAAAGGCAGGCCGATGATGATCAAAATAACTGTCGTCGAAACGGCCAGTTTTAAGGTGATCCAAAGCGTTTGTGCAAATTGAGCATCCATATTTAGATAGTTTCAAGTTCCAAATTCCAAGTCATTCATAGTCAATCGTGGACATTCAATTGTCATTCATAGTAAAAACAAGCATAACCAAACGCGAAGCTAATGACAAGGTACGAATGACAACAAATGACGATATACAACTACTTCTTCATCAGCGAAACCTCGTTGGCTTTTACCAGCGCTTCCACTTCATCGCCAAGGGCCAGTTGGAGCGAATCAACGGCGCGGGTGGTGATGGCCGAGGTAACTAAATATTCCTGAAATTTCAGGCTGATTTTGCTCAGCAACTCGCCTCGTTCTATACGCTGAACCGTGCATTTCATCCGGTTTCGCATGCTGATTATTCCTGAAAGATTCTTGGCCAGCGTAACTTCGGTTTCTTTAAACACAAGGTCAATGGTGTTACCAACCTGCAACCATTCCGGATGCGTCGCCGATTCGATGAGCAAGGCTGAAAAACCATGCCCATCCACATCCACGTCGACCAGAAGAATCGCTCCCGATTGCTGTACTTTGGATATCTTTCCTGGTAATTTGTTCATATTCTTTGGTAGCTTCTTTATTCTTTACTTGTATCTCGAAACGCTTTTGTAAAATGTGATATATATGATGCGAGTTCCGAGTTTCAGGTTCCGCGTTTCCCCGTAACTTGTATCTCGAAACTCGTAACATTTTACCTTTCCCCTTTTCCTTTTATTACGGTACAATATAGCCGTATTTTTCGAAAATGGGTCTGCATTGGTCGCTCAATACAAATTTCATGAATTTTGCTGCTTCCGGATTTGTCTTCCAGCTTTTAACCTGCACCATAGCCTGTTCAACGGGCTTATACGATTTGGGATCGATAACATACACCGAGCCTTTCATTTCAGGAGTTAAAGTGAGTGACATTGCCAGAAACCCAATCTCGGCATTCCCGGTTTGGGCAAACTGTGCGGTTTGCGAAATGTTATCGGCATAAATAATTTTGTCTTTCACTTTTTCATACAAGCCTGATGACTTTAATACTTCGATTGCACGATCGCCATAAGGAGCGAGTTCTGGCTTGGCAATGGCAATGCGCTTTACCGACGGATCAGTCAGCATTTCCAAGCCTTTCGATACATCAACGGTATTGCTCCAAAGCACGAGTTTTCCCAGTGCATACGTTTTTATTTCGCCCGAAGCTGCCCCCTGATCTTTCAATTTTACCGGGAATGAATTGTCGGCAGCCATAAAAATATCGAATTCGGCGCCATTCAGGATTTGTTGAAGCAATGCACCCGACGAACCAAAGTTTGGGGCAATCGTGACTTTCGGATTTGCACTGCTGTAGCTCGATTTAATTTCGTCGAAAACAAACCGGAGATTAGCTGCGGCAGCAACTTTTACTGTTTGAGCCTGAGTTGTCAGAGCCACAAATAGGGCTATAATTGTTAATATTCTTTTCATATTCGAGTTTTAAAATTAATGGATTATTTGTTTTCAGCAACCGCCGGGGTTTTATATAACTTGGGCTTGATGGTCAGCATAACGTAGGCGTATTGCGGAAATTTAGTATCGATGGACGTGCTTTTGTATTTGAGCATTTTAGTGCCGTCGTTTACAAAATAAGTACACCAGGCAAACTGGATGGCTGTTTCAGCCGAAAATTTGTAATTCAGCACCAAATCCAATTCCGAACCGATGTTTTTCTGAATATCGGTTGTTCCCGATTTCATAGTCTTTGCCAGTTTAAACGCGTAATAGGTGATGTCAGAACTTAGCCTTTTATTTATTTTCAGGTTCACTCCCCCGAAATAGTTAAACAAGCCGCCTTTGGGCAACGACGCCCAGTATTCCATATACCCGTTGAACGAATGGTTTACGCCATAGGGCAGTTTGCTGAACGTATTGGTTTTTGTGGCCGCAATGGTACTTTCCGATCCCGAATAATAATCGGCTCCCAGCAACCCGCCAATTTTATCGTTGAACGAATAGGCGACTTTTGAAGCCAGTAAATACGCATCAAGGTCAACTGTGGCGGCATTTTTCCCTGATTGGTAATACCCTGTCAGCAGGAATCCGAGAGGCATTTTGTCGTTTTTTAGTTGTAAAGTTCCTCCGGTAGTATTGCGGTGATACAAACTAAGGTCGGTTTTACTTTTATTAAAACCTTCGCTCACATGAAGCAAACTCAAATCAAGCCCTTTTGCAAGCGTTTTGGTAAGGTGAATAAAAGCCAACTCCTTGTACATTTTGCTTACGGAGTAATACGAAGTATCAGCATTATAGGCTTTCTGATTGCCATAGGCATAACCAAGCTGAATGTCAAATCCGGGAGCCGAGTATTTGAGCTGAGCCAAATCGTGCGAATTTCCTGTGTTGCTCCAAGGCGAAAGACTGAAAAGCCTGCCATCTTCAAATTGTATGCCTTGGCGGCCAATCTTAAAGCTGGTTCCTGAATAAAGTAGCAATTCGGTCCATGCCTCATAAACGCCAACGCTTCCGTTCGAAGCTGTTGATGGCTGCTTGGTATCGGTTTCACCAAATATTCTGGAATCTTGCAATACCAATCGTGCACTGACGACACCTCCCTGGTAGTTAAAATTCAACCGGGTTCGCTGAAGTGTAATCAGTGCTGATTTTGTGCCGTCGGTTAGTGGTTGGTTAAAACCCTGGCGAAACTCCGACCGGGGCCTGAATTCGGCATCAATGGTCGTTTGCCCATAACTTTTCCCGGGTAAACTAAGCAAAACGATTAATCCGAAGACTGCTAATGTGTAAACCTTTCTCATTTTTTGTACTTTTAAGCGTTAAAATTATAGTGAATTTTAATAGTCCGGAATTCTTGATCATTTGCAGCGATTGAGTTCCGGACTTTTTGTTATTCGAATCTGTTGTCCGATTTTATTTTTGCAATATTAATGTGACTTTTCTCTTCCAGCCATCCGGCTTTCGCATCTGTTCGGTTGTCATATTTGGTGAAAAATGGTTTAATGTCGAGCAAGGGTGTGCCATTTACCATATCAACTCCTGAAATATGGATGAAATTATTCTCGATTTTCCGGAGTTCAACAATTGATATTCCAATGGCATTTGGGCGGGAAGGCGCCCGGGTGGCGAAAATTCCATGTGGCTGATCGTCCATAAACGGTATCACGGAAAGCTTATGTTCCTTGATCAAATGAAAATGATAGATTAAAATAAGGTGCGAAAAGCCTTCGAGATCTAAAAGACCGGGAACTAAATCGGGATTCAATTCAATGATTCCTTCCGCACAATTGGCACCACTTGGCTGAATTGGCATATCCGAAATAGTCATGAACGGAGTTTGAATGTAGCCAATGGGTTGATAACTGATTTCTGAACTCATAATCCTAAATTTCGATATAAACAAAATTAGATAACGGTATTTAAAAAAATTAAAGGTTGATTTCGACGTTGATCTGATCGACCACTTTTTGGATTTCAGCCTGTATTAAGAGGTATTCCTGAAGCATTCGTTCTCCATAGCCCGAAATGACAGTACCACCACCATTGGCACCACCACGTTGCTTTTGTACCAATGGCGACGGGGCTATTCGGTTCATTTCGTCAATCATAGTCCAGACGTGCTGATAGGAGATATCCATTTCTTTAGCAGCACCGCTTAGGCTACCACTCTTTTTAATCTCTTGTAGTAATTGGGTTTTCAATGGATTTAAAAACATAACACCGTCTTTTTTGATTGAAATGTGACATTCGACTTCGATCATGGTTAATGACATTTGCAGTTATCGCTTTTGCAATCGCATGGAGTTCCGATGATCACTTCAGTTGATTTGATGATTGCAAAAGCTGTATCGCCTGTCTTTAGATCTAAATCAGCAATTGCGTCTTTCGAAATAATGGCTGAAATAATGTTTCCGTTGCCCAAATCGAGCACTACCTTTGAGGTAATTAAACCTTCGTCAACTTTCAGGATTTTACCTTTTAACTGATTTCTTGCACTTAGTTTCATTTTCTTTAATTTAAAAGATGAATAATTTCTGTGCAATTTACCAATAAATGCAAAATGTAGTTTAAAATGTATCAAATGGATTATAACTGTTTACAAAATATTCATATTGCTAGAATAAATTTTAAAATAATAGCAATTTGAATTTGGTGTTTATGAGCTAATTTTTACTGGCAAACAATCCTGAAATTTTTTCTATCTTTCGGTTTTACAGAACAATCGCTAATGGCTGAAAAGAATATTCGTTACCGTTTCCTGTTTTTATTTCGCAGTTTATTTGGTGGTTTGGGAGTGCTGTTTTTACTCGCTTTGATCATTAGTTTCACAACCTTGCCTTTCTGGGGTTATTACTGGTTGGGTACCAGCAAGTCGAAGATCACCGAAAAGCCTGATTTTATTGTGTTGCTTAGCGGAGGTGGGATGCCAAGCGAATCGAACCTGATGCGTGCATTTTTTGTGTTTAAGGCTGCTCAGGAATCACCGGAAAGTCGCATTGTGATTGCATGTCCGGGTGATACGGCAGATTCAAACAGCGCTGCCCGGTTGATAGCAGCCGAACTCACCAGTAAAGGAATTGACCCCAAGCGAATTCTTTATGAGCAAACCGGAACCAATACTCGCATGGAGGCTCTTTGCATGCAAAAGCTCAATGGCGAACAGATGACATCCAAAGCGATTTTACTGGTCACGTCTCCGGAGCACATGCGACGTGCCGTATTGGTATTCAGAAAGGCCGGATTCACCCGAATCAGCGCACTTCCTGCCTTCGAAAATGCTCTTGAAGCTGATTTAATTTTTAAGGATGATGAATTGGGTGGCAATAAAACACTGATCCCTAATGTTGGAAGCCATACTTCTGTTCGGTACCAATTCTGGAACCACCTGAAATACGAAATTTTGATTGCCCGCGAAATGACTGCATTGGGTTATTACAAATTGCGGGGATGGATCTGAAAAGTTAAAATCGGATGTTGTATTTCAGTTTCAGGCGCAGGGCGCTATCGTTCATGATCCACTGACTGCCAGGTTGCGACCAACCCGATGTCCAAGCCAGAATAATTTCATTTCCTGGTTTCAGTATCCATTGAAACCGCGATTGCCAACCCATTTTTTCTGAAGCATTGTCGTACTGAAAATAATTGTAAAGTGTTACGGTTGGGCTAACCAATATATTCAGGTTCATTTGATAGACGCGAGCCGTAAAGTCACCTTCAGGCAAAAATACATGACTTTGTGTATAATTGCCTCCTACATACAAAGGCACGGCGACTTTGTAATTAATCGTAAGTTTCATGTCATGTCGCCGTCCGTTGTAAAAGTTGCCGGTGCTGAAATTCGCAATTCCGGCCAGGTTACGACTGCCTGCCGATGTGAGTTGGATATTTTGCCTCCAGAAAGTATATTGGTTTACTGGAATACTGAATCCGGGGTAGATCAAAAAGTCTTTTGCCAAAAATTCGTATTGCTGGTTGATTGAATATGAAAATTCTTCTCCCGATTTGAACCGGATTCCGAGTGGCGAAATATTCAATTCGCGGGTAACCATCACATTGTTAAAGTTAGTCAGGTAATTAAATCCAGCTCCTGATTTTATCTGGAGGATTCCCCATTTATCAGGTCGTGGGCCTAGCGAAAAGCTTCCGTACGATGCTTTAATGTTGTTCCGGGGAACAAACCCAATACCTGCAACAAAATTTTCACCCACCTCATAGTGACCCAGGCTAAAATACAGAAAGTCATTTGGATAGGCGATGTCGGCACCCCATGATGAGTTTTTATCGTTCAATCCCGGAGTTCGCGAAAGCATTCCAAACATGGTAAAGGCCAGATTTTTATTTTTCTGAAATCTGGAAGTTGCCAGTTTCATGTCGAATCCACCAACCATGTTTTCTGTGTTCGAAACCGCATTTCCCCATGTTCCAATGACTCCAATTGACGATTGTTTCCCGAGATTATGACTGATGCGCCCAACCGAAAGGTTTGAGTTCCCATAGCTGCGCTCATCACTGACGTACATCATACCGATGTTCCAACTCTTTTGAGTTCCGGTAATTTTAGCGGCATACCTCACCGGGATCATATTGCCAGCATCATCGAGACCTAACCTTCGGGAAAAATATGGCGACACCGAATTTCGGTATGGATTGTTATCGTCGCCTTCAATCCCGAATTTGAAATAGTTTGAGCCATCCAAAAAGAAGTCGCGTTTTTCGGGGAAATACAAACTGAACCGGGTGAGGTTGATTTGCCGGTCATCCACTTCAGTTTCAGCAAAATCGGTATTGACCGAAAGAGAAGCTTTTAACTGAGGAGTGATCTGATAAAACATATCTAATCCGCCATCGAAGTGGTATTTATCTTTCTCACCTCTTTTTGTGTTCATTCCACCGATTACATAGGGCGAAAGATCGAGTCCGATTCCTTGGGTAATTCCTTCAAGTCCTTCAAGTAATCCTGAATCGGAAATCTGGAAACGATAAGTATTTAGGTTGGCAACCGGCCAGTATGAAGCTTCGAGCTTTCGTTTGATGTTGCGGATTAGTTTCATTCCCCAAACCGTGTTTTTAGGATCGAAGCCTATGGTCTTAAATGGAATGGCCAGTTCGGCTTCCCATCCTTCGCTGTTAATGCTCGATTTACCGGTCCAGAGGGCATCCCATTCCTTGTTCATAGATGCGCCGTTTTCGCTGATGAGTGCATCGCCAATGGATCCGCGTGGTCCGATCTGAAACCAATAGCCATTTCGGTGATCGAGATAGGTATCCAGAATGATCTGAACACGGTCGTCATTTCCCAAACTTACATCGCGTGCCATTTCTTTGGCGGTTATTTTCTTCGGATCATCGTAACATTTTACAGCAAAATACAGGTAGTTGTTGTCGTAACAAACCGAAATAATGGTTTTTTCGGATACTGCTTGTCCTGGATTTGGTTCGCGCTGAACAAACTGATCGATTTTAAAGGCTTCGTCCCAGACCGCATCGTTAATGTGTCCGTCTATATTTGGTGGTGTGGTAACTCGTATCGCTTTTGCAGAAATTTGGGCGAATGAATGGTTCACTGCCAAAAGCAAAAAAAGGCAGGTTGATAAAATATAAGTATTTTTCAATTTTATTGACTTTCAGTTGGTTTAGGTCTACGGCTAATTTCTTTTGAAAGTGTTGAAAATAGTAAATAAAAACCTGAATCCAAATTTCTGAGGCGAATCGGAGGAACTAACTGAATTTTCCTATCTTCGTTTCAATCAAATCCTTAATATGAAACGAGACATGAGAGATAACCTCACACACAGGAGTATGACTATGATGGCGAATTGTAGCGAAGCGGAAATCCCCGAAGGGAATTCCATCTGGCAATTAAAAATCAAATTATAGACAGATGAAAAAAAATCTCCTTTCTGTAGCATGCTTTTTCCTTTCGTTGGTGGTATTTGGTCAAACCGAAAAAAAGGATGAGTTAATCAAGAAAAACTGGAATTTCGGTGGTTTACCAACCATTACGTTTGATACCGATTTGGGTTTTCAATATGGTGCGTTGGTTAATTTATATGACTATGGCGATGGAACCCGGTTTCCCAAATACAATCATTCGCTCTATTTTGAAGTATCGAGATATACAAAGGGTAGTGGAATAAACCGCTTCTATTACGATTCCGATCAATTGATTAAAGGATTGCAAACTTCGGTTGACTTAAGTTATCTTTCCGATCAGGCCTATGATTTCTATGGATTTAATGGTTATGATGCGGTTTATAATGCCGATTGGGTAGATACAGAAGCTTCAAACTATAAAACTCGGATGTTTTACAAGTACGATCGGAAATTATTCAGGTTCAAAGTTGATCTTCAGGGAAAACTTGCGGGCAACCATGTTCGTTGGGCTGCGGGTTTTAATCTTCAGAATTTTGCCATTAAAAGTGTAAACCTCGACAAACTGAATAAAGGGAAAAAAGGAAATGATGTTTTGCCTGTAGTTGATGGTTTATTTGAGAAATATCAACAATGGGGCATTATAAATATAAAAGAAGCCAATGGCGGATTTGTTCCAACAATCAAAGGAGGAATTGTATTTGACAGCCGGGACAACCGTCCAAATCCAATGAAGGGAATCTGGACGGAGGCTGTTCTGGAAGGTGCTCCATCTTTTTTAGGCGCTGAAAGCTCCTTTCTAAAACTCAGTTTAATTCATCGGCAGTATTTCACACTGGTTCCTAAAAATCTTTCGTTTGTTTATCGGCTGGCTTATCAGACAACAGTTGCAGGGCATACTCCTTTTTATTACCAGTCGCAGGTCATTACTTCAGTTTTGACTGGTGCTTTATCCGAAGGATTGGGAGGAGGAAAGACTCTTCGCGGTGTTCTCCGCAACAGGGTTGTTGGCGATGGATTTTTGTATGGAAATGCAGAAGTGCGCTGGAAAGTGGTTCGCTTTAACTGGATCAACAACAATTTTTACATTGGTTTAAATTCCTTCCTCGATTTTGGTAAGGTAACCAATAAAATCCCAGTTGCGTTCAGTTTTGCCGGCTCATCGGGGTTTACCAATTCAGATCCTGACTATAACAAAATTGATGCTGAAAAAATGCACACATCTTATGGTGGAGGTCTGCGGGTTGTGATGAATGAGAATTTTGTAATCGCAGTTGATTATGGTGTAGCAGCGAATAAGCAGGATGGAACTTCAGGAATGTATATCGGATTAAACTATTTGTTTTAGCTTGCTAATACCCTGGATTTTGGGTCATTCTTGGATTTAAATCAAGTTCGTCCTGAGGGATCGGAAATACTTCGTTGATGTTTTTCCTGAATTGGCTGCCTTTGCCAGTCTTCCATTTTTCAGCAAAATTGTGAAAATGGGTTTCAGGTTCTCCCCATCTGATGATGTCGTAAAACCGTTTGTTTTCCATCGCCAGTTCAACACGTCGTTCGTGCCTGATGGCTTGTAGAAGCGTTGATTGATTATTCGTAGTGATGTCTGGCAGCAAGTTTTGATGGTCGCTGTTGGCTGCCCAGTAATCGTAATTCAGGAATTTGTATCCTTCATATTGATTTTTCGAAACCTGAAACTTATTCACATTTTTAAAGTTTGCTTTTTTATCGATGGCGCTACTTTGACGGGCACGTTTTCGTATTTGATTGAGTGAAGAGAGTGCTTCAGGAAGATCGCCATTTTCACATGCAGCTTCAGCATGAATTAATAATACTTCAGCATACCTGATTATTTTAAGATTAAGCGGAGCGTCCGAATTCTCAAAACCTACCCGTTCCAAAGGGGTTAAAAACACTTTTCGGGAACATAAGTGTGACGGACTAAATTGATTAAACTGGATTTCTCCATCAAAATCATCACCATCGAATGTGAATGTATGCACTAAACGCGGGTCGCCGGGTTCAAATTCGGACAGTAAATCGTAGGTAGGCGCATTAAAACCCCAGCCTCCTGAATTGCGGCTTCTGCAAAATACGGGAATAACAGTACCTTCATTTTCATCGCCCCAACCTGTATTGGTTGACATATGGGGCACTTCCAACACCGATTCTACTCCAAAATCGGTTTTCCTTAGCTGAAATAAATCCTGAAATTCAGGTTCAAGTTGATATTCTCCTGAAAGTATAATCTCCTTTGCTTCTTTTTGTGCAAGTGCCCATTTTTTCTGAAATAGGTAGGAATTTGCCAGAAGAGCTTTTGCTGCTCCTTTAGTAACCCGTCCTAAATCAGCTTTTGCATATTTTGATTTCTCAGGAAGATGGTCTTTGGCATAAATCAAATCTTTTTCAATCTGATCCCAGATCGTAGCTTTGGTTGATTTGGAAAGGCGATATTCATCAGGAGTAGGAGTTTTAATACTGAGTGGAACATCACCAAAGATATTGATCAGGTAAAAATAATAATTAGCCCGAATAAATCGGACCTCGCCCAATAGCCGCTCCTTAAGTGATTCATTCATTGCAATGTCAGGCAGGTGTGTAATGACATTATTTGCCTGGAAAATTGCTGTGTAGCAAATGTTCCACATAGCCCGACATGAGTAATTATCAGACCGGGTTCTAAAATATTCAAGATCTTTTACGAAAGGCCGGTCATTATCTGATTCACCGCCTTTTTCAGCATCGTCTGAAGCAATGTCACCAAATTCGAATTTTGACACTTCAAAATCGTACGACTGAAAATAGTTGTAAACGGCAGTTACTGCTTCTACGGCATCTGCTTCTGTTTTATAAAAACTATCCGACGTCTGCACCGCCAATTGTGGACGGTCAATAAAGCTTTGATCACAGGCTGAAAACAGCAACAGTAAAAAGGAAATATGTATCCACTTCTTTTTCATTTTGTCTGTAATCTAAAATTTAATACTTAATCCGGTTAAAATAGTTCGTGCCTGAGGATATTTTGCAAAATCAATACCTGAATTCAATGGACTTCCGCTTAGATCGGCCAGTTCAGGATCAAGACCGCTATAACGGGTAAAGGTATAGAGATTTTGACCTCCAACATAAATACGGCATTCCGAGAGTCCGACTTTCTGACAAAGTCGTTTATTCAGGTTATAACCGATCTGAAGATTTTTAATTCGCAGGAATGAACCGTCTTCGATATACCATGATGAAGGCCTAAGGTTATTGTTTGCATTGCTGGCTGAGATCTGAAACTGCGTATTCGAAGTTCCTTCGCCGTGCCAAGCTTTTTCAATCATATTGGCCGGAGAATTGAAATATCCGGTGTTCTGATAAGTATAATATTTAAACACATTGAAAATTTGACCTCCCTGACTCCCTTGAAGGAATAAAGTGATATCGAATCGGTGATATTCAGCAAAAAGGTTTATTCCGTATGTGAAATCGGGATGAGGTGAGCCTATGAACGCACGGTCTTCACCAGTAATCCGTCCATCGCCGTTCAGATCTTTGAACTTAAAATCTCCGGGACGAGTCAGAAAATCCTGATAATATGTATCTTCCGAAGATAAGGCATTGGCGAGATCTACCTGATGCTGATTTTGAAAAACACCTTCTACAATGTATCCAAAGAATTCGCCAATAGGCATACCAACCATCGTTTTTGTTGTATATCCAAGTCTTTGCTCCCCACCCATAATGGGTTCGCCTCCACCAAGCGATAAAACCGTGTTTTTATAGGACGATACGTTTAAGTTTACGCTGAAATTTAATTCTTTCCATTTGTTATGATACGTCGAGAAAAATTCGAATCCCTTATTCTCAATTTCACCTGCGTTTGTCCAGGGAGAATCGGGTAATCCGGCAGACATTGGAACGGGTAATTTAAGAAGCATGTTTTTGGTCTGCTTTTTATAAAAATCAAGGCTTCCCGAAAGTTTACTGTTAAAAAGGGTAAAGTCAATTCCAAGATTAGTCGATTCGGTTGTTTCCCAGGTAAGATTCTTATTCCCGAGGTTTATTGGCGCATAGCCTTGAGCGATAGATTGATTAAACAAATATCTCCTTGTATCGCCCCCGGCGATTATGGTTCTGAAAGCATTGTCCGAAATGTTCTGATTTCCGACTTGTCCCCAACCTAAACGTATTTTTAAATCATCAACAATGTCGGAGAGTTTTAAGGCTGAGAAGAATTTCTCATTTGAAATACGCCATCCTCCTGATAATGATGGGAAATACCCCCATTTTTCACCGTTCGCAAATTTCGATGAACCGTCAGCGCGAATGGAGGCTGTAAAAAGGTATTCTGATTTAAAGTCATAATTGATACGTCCAAGGTATGAAATAAGACCATAATCAGAAACTTCGCCAGTCACATTTGGATCGCTTGTGGCAGCACTCAGGTAACGAAGATAATCGCTGTTTGCAGGTATGTTTCTTTTAGAAGCCTTTACAATTTCATATTTTCCACCTTCGGTAGTCATTCCAATTAATGCAGTAAAATTATGATTCTTATTAAACATTTGTTTGTAAGTCATTGTATTCTCATAAACCCAATCGGTATTTTTCCCGGAATCTTTACTTACTGAGTTAATGTCGTTTTTTGAATCAGAATCCATCCAGAATGAGGGCAGAAAATTATCATAGTCTGAACGTCGCATATCCATTCCGAAAGTTGAATGATACGACAGGTGCTTAGTTAAATCATAATTGAATGATAGATTTCCAAAGAACCGGAGTTGAGTCCATGAATTGATGGAACGCCCAATTTGAGCAACCGGATTAAATTTATTACTGTAAACAGATTCATACCAGCGTGAAAATTCTCCGTATTTCACCCGAATCGGATCGTCAACGGGTCGTTCGGCACCAGATGTAATCGGATCCAGTACAATTGCAGTAAAAACGATTCCACCGTCCAAATCATCTTCGCTGATGGTTTGTCTTTTGGCATGACTTAGATTCGTATTGAAGGCAATGGTAATTTTATCAGAAAGTTTATATTCGTTATTAACCCTGAAAGTCAATCGATCGAATTCTGATCCTTTTATAATTCCATCCTGAGATAGATAGGATAAACTCATCAAATACTTGTTCATATCGTTTCCACCTGAAATGGAGACGTTTTGGTTGTGAACCATTGCTTTTCTGGTAATTAATTTCCACCAATTGGTTCCGCCGGTATAGTTATCTGGGTTATTAAACTCCTCGATATATTGATAGGCGCCTACACCTTCGCTTTCAATTCCATTTTTTACAGCCAGATTACTAATTGTCGCAAATTGTTTGCTGTCGCCCATGTGTGGATTTTTCCACACATCGCTCACTCCCACATACGACTCGGCAGTGACTATCGGACTACCAGGCTTCCCTTTTTTCGTATTGATCAGTATAACTCCGTTTGCCCCCCTGTTCCCATAAATAGCAGTGGCTGAAGCATCTTTTAGTATTTCAACATTGTCAATATCGCTCATGTTTAAAAAGCGAATGTCATCAGTAGGTATGCCATCGATGACAAACAATGGATTATTATTATTTACGGTTCCAATTCCACGAATTCTGACCGATGTGCCTCCTCCAGGCGATCCTGATGTTGATGTAACAAGGACACCAGCGGCTCTTCCTTGCAGAGCCTGATCGAATCCTGTTACTGGCATCTTGCGGGTTCCGTCAACCTCAATAGTTGTAATTGCACCAGTCAGATCTGATTTTCGCTGGTCTCCATAGCCAACAACTATTACTTCGTCAACCCCAATGATTTCGGGTTCGAGGGATACATCAATCTGTTGCTTTTTTCCTATAGAAGCTTCAAATCTCATCATTCCAACATACGAAAAAACCAAAGAATCATAATTCAATGGAACTTCGATTTTATAATGCCCATTTCTGTCGGTTATTGTACCGGTATAGGTATTTTTTATCATAACGGTAACTCCAGGCATTGTTTCCATGTTTTTGTTGGTAACTGTACCTTTGATCGTGCGGTACGATTCGTTGTTTATATTTTTAGGAACAACTTCCTTACCCTGTGACAAAATAATGTGTTGGTCAATAATTTGAAAAGTATATGGCGTATTATTAAATAGCCTTTCAAGCACTTCATTTATTGTAGCATTCCAAATTTGAATTGAGACTTTTGGCTGGAGATTTATGCTTGATTGTTCAAAGAAGAATCGATATTCGCTTTGTTTCTCAATTTCAAGAATGATTCGCTCAAGAGTTACATCCTTAAAATTAAGTGAAATGTTCTGTTTCTGGGAAAATGCTTTCACAGAAAGTAGAATAATAAAGATAACCAACAGAAACTTTACTCTCATAGACACAGAGGCATCCGAATAAATTTTTACCCTTGTAAATATCAACTTTTTTTTTAGAAATTGATAGATGCCTTAACGGAATTGAGTGCCTGATTGTTTAATAACTTGGACAATCAGCAAAAAACAATTATTAAATGATCCAATACGGCTATTTTTTGCGGATAGTAATCTTATTTCGATCGGTAATATATTCAATTGGTTCCGATGTCGACCTTTTGAAAATTTCGAGAATGCTGTAGATATTATCGTCAACTTTAAAATCGCCGGTATAGGTTTTTTCTTTTAAAGTAGGGTCATCAAAAACGATTTCAACATTGTAGATTCGTTCTATCCGTTTGGCCAAGGTTTCAAATCTCTCGTCTTTGAAAACAAATTCACCCTTCATCCAATAGGTATAAAATTTAGTATCAACGTTGGCAATTGCCGCACGATTATTAAGTTTATCGAAGGTCATGCTTTCTCCGGGGTTAAGCGTACTGATAACTTCAGGGTTTTCGTTTGATTGAACAGTAACTTTTCCTGAAATCAGAGTTGTTTCAATGAATTTATCGTTCGGATAGGCGCTAATGTTAAATTTGGTTCCTAGTACTTTAATACTTATGTCAGAAGTCTTTACTATAAAAGGTACTTTGACATTGCGCTGTACTTCAAAATAGCCTTCTCCAATTAATTCAACCTGGCGTACTGATTGATTGAAATTTTTAGGATAGGTCAATTTGCTATTGTTGTTCAGCCAAATTTTACTTCCATCAGGCAAAACTATTTCCGATTTATTCCCTTTGGGAACCGAGATCGTACAAAATTCGTTTTTTGAACTCTCTTGGGTTATGTAATAATAAGAAAGAAAGCTAAATGAGATAAAGAAAAAGATAATTGCGGCGTACTTGACAAATTGATTAACCTGAGAGGAGATCCGTTGAACTCTGGATTGTGATTGAATTACCTCAGCAAATTTTATCCTGTTAATTAATTTGTCGTACGCCGCAATTGCTTGCGAATTGTTTGTTTGATCTTGTTTGTGGTACCAGAGTTCTTTGATTTGAAAATATACTTGCTTGTTTGTGGTCGACGAATTAATCCATTCATTCAGAGCACTCTCCTCATCTGGAGAAATGTTTCCTTCTAAATTTTTTCCTATTATGCTCCAAATGGTATCCATGGTGTTCTGAAATTCAAAGTTAAAGACAACAGATTTCGAAAAATCTACTAGTTAAATTTGGTTTATTATTGAATTATTTAACTTAAATCGGGTAAATAGCTGGAAAAGAATAAGATTCGTTTCTTCAGTGGATAGATCTTTTAGAACAATGCTTAGTTTCTTAATTGCGGTTGCAATGTGGTTATCGATCGTATTTACTGATATGTTTAAGATTTCTGCAATTTCCTTGTACTTGAGACCTTCAACTTTAGCCATTTGAAAAACTAGTTTTGTTTTTGGTGGAAGCTGATTAATGGCTTGTTCAATTTCATTGCGGACTTCGTTGGTGAAGAATGCTGTTTCAGGTGTTAATTCGTCTATTTCAAATCGAACCAGAACATCATCAAGTGTAGTATTTCTTTCTTTTCTAAACTTACTAAGGTAATTAAAAGACGTATTTTTGGTTGAAATAAAAAGGTAATTTCTTAGATTTTCGATGTTTTTCAGGCTTGATCTTTTTTGCCAGATGTTTAGGAAAACATCGTTGACAGCCTCTTCAGCAAACTCTGCGGAATGAAGTATCGAAAAGGCAAACTTGTATAACCGGTCGAAATAGACCAGATATAATTCTTTAAACGCCTGTTGATCTGAGTGCTGGCTTATTTTTTTCGATAGCAATTCAATATGCTGGCTATTATCCAAACCGAAATTATAGTTAGTTGGTTAAATCAATTGAACGAAGGTACTAAATAATCTCTCACTTGCTAAGTATAATTATTCTGAAATTTAACTTGATTTTCATTTCAAAATGTTGAGTTTGAATTTGAAAAAAATTAGCGATAATGAGAAACTCACTTTAATTTGTCTTTAAAAATCTTCCTGAATTTTTCGATTTTTGGAACAATAACAAATTGGCAGTATCCTTGAGACCGGTTGTTTGCGAAATAGTTTTGATGATAATTTTCAGCTTTGTAGAATTGATCAAATGCCGTAATTTCGGTTACTACGGGCTGATTGTATACATTTTCTTTGTTTAATTCCACTTTATATTTTTCGGTTGTTTCTTTTTGTTCCGGAGAATGATAGAAAACTACCGACCGGTATTGCGTTCCCGAATCTGCTCCCTGACGGTTTAGTGTAGTTGGATCGTGTGTTTTCCAAAAAACTTCGAGCAGTTCTCTAAAACTGATTACTTTCGGGTCGAATGTAATCTGAATGACTTCCGCGTGATCGGTTTCGCCTGTACATACTTCCTGGTAAGTTGGATTTTTTGTTTTCCCCCCGGAGTAACCTGACTCAACTGTTTCAACGCCTTTCATGCTTCTGAAAATGGCTTCGGTACACCAGAAACATCCGCCACCGAAAGTTGCAGTTTCTGTTTGCCCGTAACTGATATGCTCTGACATTTAAATAGAATTAAAATGAAAAGGAATTTGGTAATTTATATGCATTTCACTTCAAAACAGACAGGGGCGCAAAATGTTGAGTTATTAACTATTGCCAATCGGAAAAAAATCGGATGACTATGAAACTGTTTAAATTTAGTTCATTTTGATTTTTCGCATTACCCTGAACCCTGAAGGGAGCCCGAAAAATCAAAAAGCACCCTTTAGGGTAGGGGTAATTCTTTTGATTTTGGTATCTTTTCAGATTTTAAACAGTTTCTATATTTCCTGAAAGGCGGTTCGCTCGAATTCCAAAACTTCCAGATCGCGAATGTTTTTACCATCGATCACAAAACGGACAGCGGTACAAACCTGATGAAATCCTTTATTTCCGGCAGCTCCCGGATTGATGTGCAGCGAACGGTATTTCGGATCGTGAATTACTTTCAGGATATGCGAATGCCCGCATATAAACAGCTGCGGTGGTTTTATTTTAAAAATGTTGCGGATGCGTGGTTCGTATCTTCCAGGGTAACCACCAATATGGGTCATCAATACATCAACTTCCTCGCAAAAAAAACGCTGATCTGCTGGAAACATGCGTCGTAAAACATGATCATCAATGTTCCCATAAACTGCACGGAGTGGTTTAAACGCTGATAAACGGTCGGCAGTTTCAGCATTTCCAATGTCGCCGGCATGCCATATTTCGTCAACCGGCTCGAAAAATTTAAAGATTCTTGAACTCAGCGTTCCGTGCGTATCTGATAATAAGCCAATTCGTTTCATTGAAAGATGTATTTCATACGCATTAAAAATAGATTAATTTTGCAGAAAACAGTAAGCTATGAAACGTGTAATTATTGTTAGACATGCGAAGTCTGTTCCCTATGGGTACGATGACGATTTTTATAGGGATTTGACAGAAAGGGGAGAAGATGATGCTGCAAAAATTAGCGCAAAACTTATGAGTTTAGGTGTAACTCCAGATTTAGTAATTGCCAGTCCGGCGACACGAACTATGCATACTGCATCTGTTTTTTGCCAAAATCTGGAATATGACGCGACTAAAATTCGTCAGGTTGCTGATTTGTATGAAGGAATGACTACACAGGATTTTATCGAATTACTTCAGGCTTTACCTGAATCGGTGCAGACAGTTTTCGTTTTTGGGCACAATCCAACAGTTTATTATCTGGCATATAATCTCGTAAAATATTTCAATTCTGACATGCCAACGTGTTCTACCGTTGGGCTCGATTTTCCGATTGAGAAATGGTCGGAAGTTTCTGCAAGAGGAGCTCAGGTAGCTTTTCAACTGACACCCAAATCTGTTTAAAAAATAGTAAAATGCACATTTTCTACACTCCTGAACTTTCAGGAAACACATATACACTCGACGAAACAGAATCGAAACATTGCATTCGGGTTTTGAGACTTGAGAAAGGTGACGAAATTACTCTGGTTGACGGACGCGGCGGATGGTTTACTGCCGAAATTGCCGATCCGAATCCGAAACGATGCGCTGTAAATGTGATTAAATCGGAATTAAATTTCGGACAGCGAAATTTTCAGGTTCAGGTGGCTATTGCGCCAACAAAAAACATAGAAAGGATTGAGTGGTTTCTGGAGAAAGCTACTGAAATTGGAATCGATCGGGTAACTCCGCTGCTCTGCCGTTACTCCGAGCGAAAAGAAATTAAAAGCGAAAGGCTCGAAAAAGTAATGGTTTCGGCAATGAAACAATCGTTAAAAGCCTATTTACCACAACTCGACGAATTAACCAAATTCAATGATTTCATTAGTCAGCCATTCACAGGACAAAAATTTATTGCCCATTGCGAAGAACAGCATCGGGAATTACTTAAAAATGCGATAAAGCTTGACGGCAATTATTTGATTTTAATTGGCCCTGAAGGTGATTTTTCCTCGGAAGAAATACGAATGGCTATTGATGCAGGATTTGTTCCTGTTAGTTTGGGCGATAGTCGTTTGCGTACCGAAACCGCTGGTGTTGTGGCTTGTCATACGTTTAATTTGCTGAACGAGATTTAATCTACGGTTTCGGATTCCAAAATTTTTATGTATTGATTTGTTTGCCTGATTGTTGTTTTGACTTCAATTAGTCACTTCTGTTCTTTTTTTGAATTATTTCTATTTTTCAGGTAGGGTATTTTTCTTTTCAGGACTATATAGATCAACTAAGATTAAAATGTCTTATTTTGTAATCAAACTTTGTTATTAATCAATCAATTCGGTATTTTAGTTTATATAGTAAAAGGTTAAGGTTCTGGACATTTCTTCAAAATAAATCTTAGTTGATTGGAAAATTTTAAGAAACATTATTAAAACAGAAAAGTCATGAAAAGTTTATTTAAAAATGGATTGATGTTTTTAGCAGGTATCTTGATACTGGCTACATCATGTAATCAGATTAGTGATTCAGAAAGTGGAGGAAAAGGAAAAATTGTTTTGTCGTTGACTGATGCACCTTTCCCGGTGAGTTTGGTTGACAAAGCTTTGGTAACCATTGATAAGATTGAAATACGGTCGACCGCAACGGTTTCGTCAACCACAGAAGTTACCAATAATTCAGAACTTTTTACCGTATTGTATGATGGCGATCCGATGGAATTTGATTTGCTCGATTTACAAAACGGAATTACCACCGAATTGCTAAGTATGGATATTGCAGCTGGATCGTACGATCTGATCCGTATGCATGTGACCAACGCAAGCGTTCTTCTTAAAGATGGATCTAATTTTGATTTAAAAGTGCCAAGCGGATTTGCCAGCGGACTAAAAATTAAAATGACTCCTAATCTGGTCATCGAAAGTGGAGTTGAAAGCGAAGTTATTCTCGATTTTGATGTAAGCAAATCGTTTGTAGTACAAGGTAATATGAAAGCAAAGAACGGAATTAAAGGTTTTATTTTCAAACCAGTTCTTCGCGCTGTATGCCAAAAGTATAGCGGATCTGTAGATGGAAAAGTTTTTGAAAACACAACAACTCCAATTGCAGAAGCTCATGTTCAGATTATTGCTGCTGATACCATTTTGAGCTCGGCACTTACTGATGCTGCCGGAAATTATCATATGATTGGTCTTCCTAGTGGTGCCTACAAGGTAGTTTGTGAAAAGGACGGTTATACCGCCGTGACTATAGATCCGGTAGTTGTGAAAGCAAGAGAAAAAACTACTTTGGATATTCAAATGGCGACTGCAACTGCAACTGTTACTGTAAATCCATAAAGGAAATACCTTACTCCAAAGGGTTCAAAAATAGAATTTGATAAAAGCTGTTGCCGGATATGGTAACAGCTTTTTTTATGGACTTTGGCTGATCATCTGTTTTTAATACACTATAGTCCGGCAAAATTATCTTAATGCATGTTACGCTGAGATTTCTCACTTCGTTCGAAATGAACAATCAACGAGTTGTGTGAGGAAGGTAGGGTAGGTTTGCGGCGAAGCCGCAAACCTACCCTACCTTCCTCTATACACTTATAAATAGCTGTCATTCTGAGCGAAGCGAAGAATCTCTGATTTTTAACCGGACACCAATGTTTTAATACTGAAAACTAATAAAGAAATTTGGGGTAATTCCCAGCGACCGCATGTAAGTTGTTTCGTTGAATGTAGTGGTGTCGAAATTGAAATCGCGCGAATAAATGTCGTTGTAATTTTCCTGGTTAAATACGTTAATTACCGACATCCCTAATTTAACCCTGACTTTTTGAATTTGTAAATTGTAATTGGCAGCTAAATCAACTCGTTTAAAATCGGGCAAACGGTCGTAGGTAAACATCGCAGTTAAGGTATTGTCAACCGTCTGATTCTTAACGTATGGCTGACCGGTTGAATAAATCCACATTCCCGAGAAATTCCATTTGCCAAAAGTAAACAAGTTGGTCCACTTGAATTCGTTTGTTTTATCGAAAGGCGCCGGAATATCTTCGTTGTGATTGATCTCTGTAAAATTGCGTATGGCTTTACTGTGCGAATAAGATATCCAGCCTGTATAATGCGTGCTTTCGTATTTCAGCAGCAAATCGAGTCCCGTTGCACTTCCTGTGCCGGTAATAAATTTACTCGGAAGTTGAACTCTTTTAGCCTGTCCGGGAGGTATAAATCCTCCGGGGGAAAGATTTCTTTGGAATGGAGGAATGTAAAGGAAAAGCTGAAGTCCGTCGATGGTTTTGTAATAGAATTCGGCATCCAGAGAGAAATGCTTATAAGTAAATGTCGTTCCTCCAATGAAGTGATTGGACAAAAGTACCGGATGTTTGTCATCGTCGGCAATGACCCAAAAATCGCGATTGTAGCCATACGATTGGGTAGGAGCAACTTTGCTCAGGAACTGATAATACCTTCCGGTAGCAAATTTCAGATTAACCAGGTCGCCAATGCGGTAGTTGGCCGAAAAACGTGGTTCGTAATAAAGTTTTCCGGAAAGGTTATAGCCGTTTATCCTTCCGCCAAGTTTAACTGTCAGGTTTTTTACCATTTGCGTGTTCAACTGTAAAAACGTTGAATAGAGCCACGACGAATTGGCGATGTCGGAGTAATAGGCATCGGTTCCTGCGTCTTTCTGGTAGGTAAATTCGTTGTATTTCGTCTGAAACCCAAAATCTACCGTGTTTTTTAGTCCGAGTGCAAATTCATTTTTCAACGATGCGGAAAAGTCATTCAGTTTATTTTTCTCGTAAGTGTCGAATAAAGTGGTCGTCGTATTTTTACCTTTTCTGGTTGTAACCTCTGTTTGTTCGGTGTATTGGTTTTGGTAGCCTGAGTATCCCACCTCTAAATTGGAAAAGAAACCTTCCTTCCATTGCTTAATCCACGAATAACTAAATCCATAATTGCCCCAGTCAGCATCGGTACTGGTGTTTGAAAATGTTTGTTTGATGCTTCCCGCGCCGGTACTGGCCAGAAAGTCTTTACCTCCATATACGCTGATCGACATTTTTTCCTGTTCGCTTTTGCTGAATGTGAGTTTGGCGTTGTAATCGTAAAAATAGAAGCCGGGTTTTAGTTTAACAATGCTGTTTCCGCTTGATGAATTCACATCTTCGACCTGATTTTCGAGCATGGCGTTAACCATATAACTCGAATAAATATCGGCATACGAACGCCTTCCGCCCACAACCAGTGTCAGCTTTTCTGAAAAAGGAATTTCAGCAGTCAGGTTTCCGCTGATCAGATTCATCCCACCGTATATTTTCGGACTGTATTTGTTCCCTGTTTTGCCGGTAATGTCAATGATTCCTGAAAGTCGTTCTCCATACCGCGAATCAAATCCACCTTTGTAAATCTGAATGTCTTTCACCACATTGGGATTGATCGACGAAAAAGTTCCGAAGAAATGATCGAGGTTATAAAGTGTAAACCCGTCAAAAAGTACCAGGTTCTGGTCGGGAGTACCGCCGCGAATATTCAGGCCCGACGAGCCTTCGGTGTATCCAATTCCCGGTAGCATCTGGATCGTTCTGAATATATCGGTTTCGCCCATGTTGGGCAAATTCACAAACCCAACCGGATTGATCGTCGAATGGCTGGTTTCATTGTTCTGATCAATCATTTTTAGTGTCGATTTTCGAATTACAACCGGCGCCAATTCCATGTTCTTTTGTTTCATCCTGAAGGTCAGAACCGCAGTCGTATCGGTAATCGCGAAAGTGCTGTCGATTGGTTGATAGCCCAGGTACTGAACAGCAATACGCAGCGATTGAACCGCCGGAATACGAAAAACAAAAGTTCCGTTTAACGAAGTTGTCCGGATTGAATTTTGATCGGGGAGATAAACGCTCGCATAAGGAAGCTGTTCACCCGATTTCCGGTCGGTTACCAGTCCTGAAATACGACAGAGAGTGGGAGTGGTTCTGATTTTTTCCGGTGAAACGGGAATAATCAGGTAGTTTCCAAACCTTTTTTCGGCTACATAGCCCGTGTTTTTAAGAAGTTCCGCTAAAATTTCTTCCGGAGTTTGTCCCTGAAATGTCCCTGAAATCTGATGGCTGCTCATTGCGTTAGAGTCGAAGGCAACCTGGATATTCATGATTTTTGAAACTTGTTTCAGTGCATCAGAAAGTGTGGTATTACTGAAGTTGAACGCAGGAGATTGGGCAAAACCTGTTGATGGGGAGAGTAAAAGGAATAAAATAAGGAACAAGGAAATGAGTTGCAAGAATTTATTGCGCCTTTGGTACGATTTTGATTTTGTTTCCGTTTTTGATTTCATAGTCCAAATGCATCGGTAAGCAAACTGTTTCCAAAACTTCGTTCAGGTTTTTATTCGAAAAACTTCCGGTGAAAAAACGGTTTTCCAAACCTTTTGTTGCTATTTCAACATTGAATTGACGTTCAATCTCCTCAAAAATAGAAATTAATGGCACGTTGTCAAAATGAAACTCACCGCTTCTCCATCCGGCCATGTGGTCTGTTTGTATATTTGTTGACTTTTGGAGTGCTCCAGAAACCAAATCGGCTTTTTCTCCTGGCTCAATAATTACGCTTTGGCCGTTGGAAGTTACCTTTACTTTTCCGGTTAAACACGAAACACTGAGTTCGTTATCTCGGCTAAATACATTCAGCTTTGTACCTAAAACCTCAACTGTACCTGTATGGGTTTTTACCACAAATGGTTTTCCTTTCTGAACCGAGAAAAATGCTTCGCCTTCCAGATTCAGAGTGCGCTGTTTGGCAAAACTTGATTCTGAAAGACTAATTTTTGAATCGGCATTGATGATTACATTCGAACCATCGGGAAGTGTATATTCAAGGTGCTGTCCTTTGGCCGCAACAATTTGGCTGGGTGTCGATTGGAAGAAATAAACCGTCGTCAAAAGGGCTATCAGCACAATGGAAGCAGCAGCCGACCAGTAAATCCGGAGGTTCCGGATGGGTTTTCCCGTGCTTTTCTGATCCAGCTTCGTACGAAGCAATTCGAGCGCTTCGGCTTTACTCCTTTTCTGCGGAACACGGTATCCCTCGACGAATAGATCAACCTTTTCGTCGGTACTCAGCCGATCAAAACGCGCTTTTGAAAGAGCCGAAGGATCAATATGTCTGTTTTTATCCGTTTCCACTGTTTAAAATTTTTGTTCTATTTCTTTTCGAACGTGCTCAAGTGCCTTTTTCATTCTTTTTTCGACCGCTTTTACGCTGATATTTAGTGCTGAAGCAATTTCGCTGTATGTCATTTGTTCCATCCTGTTCATCAGAAAGACAGTCCGGTTGTTTTCGTTGAGTCCGGAAAGCACCCGCTGAAGTTTCTGGTCAAATTCCTTAAGTTCCATTTCAAATTCAGGCGTTTCGAAAGTCCGATCTTCGACAATGGTTTGCTGAAGTTTGAGCTTCAGTTTCATTCGTTTGTACCGGTTTGCAAACAGATTGGCTGCTATGGTATAAAGCAACGCCCGTGCTGTTTCGACCCTAACTGACGATCGCATTTCCCAGAGTTTCAAAAAAGCATCCTGAATAATATCTTCGGCAATTTCAGTATCTCCTGTTTTGAAGAAAATAAAATGCTGAAGCTCATCATAATAAGCATCAAATAACTGTTCAAAACCAACTTGATCAAGTCCGGTTTCAGCCTGATTTTTATTCGATAATATCCTCATCCTTTATTTTCTGGTCTTCCGAATAAATATTAGATGTCGGTTATTTGCTGCATTTTACAACTTTTAACCTGATACAATTTAAAATGAGTTTACCCTACCTTATCGGAGCTTATATCTTTTGGGTCAAATCTTTTTGTGAAACTATTTTGCCAGCATGGCCTTGCCAGGAGAAACTCCGTTTTCATTAAATGCATCTATCTGAAACCAATAAATCCTATTTTTATCGGGGCAATGAATGGTTAATCGAGCGTTTTTATAGACCTGAAGGCTGTGGTATAATTTATCTTTATCCGCCCCATACCTGATATTGTAACCAGTCGTATTTCTCTGTTTTTTCCACGATATTTTAATGGCCTGGGGGTCGCGGTAATCTCTTATTGCACGAAATTCATTCACTTTTTTCGGTTTACGGTGTGTCCCATTTCCGAAAATCCGCAAATCGGCAATGGCAAAAGGACCATCGGGCACCCTATAATTGGTGATTTTTAAATATCGGGCTTCAACTGGATTTTTAAGTTCTTCATACGGATTTATCTGGAATTCGAGGTTCTTTGTTTTGTCGCTCAATTTCTTCCAATTCCTTTTGTCGATAGAATATTCAATAAGATAGCGACGGGTATGCGCGGTATCGCTTTTTACGATTTGCGTTTTATTTTCAGGAAAAAAAAGTTGAAAAGCATTAACCGTGCAAACCGAACCTAAGTCGACACTTAGCCATTCGCCTTTTTTGCCGGTTTCAGCACTCCAGTATGTTCCCAAATTTTCATCAAAAGCTGATGTGACCGGGCTTGCATATAAACTGGAAGACGCCTGCCCTGTAAGGTTATCCGAAAGCAATGCCCATTCCGGATCGAGTTTATCGACACTGGTGTATTTGTGGTTTGGCATGATGATCGGGTAATCGCCAAAATCAGTTTTTGCGAATAAGTTACCGTCTTTATCAAATCCTGCAGGGAAGAGCCCTAATCTGGATTGAAAACCACGATTTGCGGGAGTTGTAATCGTTGCAATGTGCCACCAGTTTCCATATTTATCTGCAAAAGTTGACCCATTTCCGGCACCACGGAGGAATCCTTCAGGTCGGTTTGAAAAAGGATTGTTAGCGGCATATACAAAAGGGCCAGTTGGAGTATCCGAAACATACACCGCGTCGGTATAAATATTAAATTCTTTGTTCAGTTCGGCACATTGGTAATAGTATTTCCCATTGTATTTATTCATCCACGAACCTTTAACGCCAGGGCTTTCGGTTTTGGCTGAATTGGTTTTCGATTTTGTCAGGGCTTTCTTTAGTGGATTCGTTTTCTTACAGACAATGGGAACTCCCAGAGGTTCGAGTTGATTCTTTGCATCCAGTTCGCGCGACATTACTCCGTCATTATTGGTGCAGCCATAGTAGCTGTAAACCTTTCCATCAGTATCTACAAAAATGGTAAAATCGCCAATCATCGATAGTAGCATCGAATTTCCATACACTTCCCATTTCCCGCTTGCCGGATTTTTTGAACGGTACATCGTGCCTGTAAATGAAGTAAAGAAATAGAGCCAGTCGCCAATTACTGCGGCTGTTGGTTGACTTTGTTCCAATGGCAGGTCGGGCGCTGAAACAAATTTCCAGGAAAGTAAGTCGCTGGAAAACCAATAACCCCCGGCATTTGATGCGAATAAAAAATAGTTATCCTTGTAAAGAACAACCGTCGGGTCGTCAAGAGCTTGGTTTGAAGACTGATCAGAACTAAATTGACTACTCAAATTAAGTGGATTGCAATAGGTTTGGCCATGTAATGATTTTACCTGAATTCCAAGAATAAAGGATAGTACTAGTATAATATATGCAATCTTCTTATCCATTAAAATTTAGTTTTTTTTAGTTTCTAAGGCTGATCTGTCCTGAGTGCTTGTTCAATATCGGCAATTAAGTCCTCAGCCCCCTCGATACCAACCGAAAGCCTCATCATGCCTGGGCGAATTCCCATCTTCTGACGTTCGCTTTCTGGAAATTCGGCATAAATGGTTGAGTAGGGATGAATGATCAACGATTTATTGTCATTCAAATTAGTGGCACGGCGAATGATCTTCAGTCGGTTCATAAAACGGAAACATTCTTCCTGATTTGCAAGATCAAAAGTCATAACCGATCCGGGTACTCCACCGAATTGTTTCACGGCCAAATCATAATATTCCGAACTTTCTAGTCCAGGATAATCAACACGAGTTACTTTTTGATTTTGCTGAAAGTATTCACCCAATTTCATGCAATTCTGATAACAGCGATCTACCCGCAATTCCAGAATGTCGAGTCCTGCAATCATATAATTGGCTGTGTGGGCAGTCATTGGCATTCCCATGTTGCGGTAATAATTTTTCCGGAGACGGGCTATGAAAGCATCTTTTCCGAACTTTTCAGAGAACTTCAGGCAATTCGGATTTTTGCTCCAGTCGTACAATCCATTGTCAATAATCAATCCGCCAAACGAAGTAGCTCCACCTGAAATAAATTTTGTAGTTGACATTACTTCAACATGAACACCCAGCGATTTCGAACTGAAAACAGATGGCGGGGTGATGGTACTGTCAACAATCAGTAATATGTTGTGCTTGTTTGCAATTTCAGCAATCTGACTGATATCTGAGATTTCAAGTTGTGGATTGGTAACTGTTTCAAAATAGATGGCGCGAGTATTTTTATCAATCAGCGGTTCTATTAATTCGGGTTTGGTGGTGTCAACAAAGCGGGTTTCCACTCCGTATGCCGAAAGACTTTGCTCGAACAAAGCAACCGTATGGCCAAAAAGGTTTTTCCCTGAAATAATGTTATCGCCCTGTTTGCAGACGGCCAACATGGTTGCTGAAATTGCTGCCATTCCTGATGTAACAGCCAATACCTGATGTGCTCCGGTCAATGTTTTTACCTTGGTTTCGAAGTATTCAACTGTTGGGTTACTCGTTCTGGAATAGGTGTGTGCCGGAAGTTCTCCACGGAAGTTGGCCGCAATATCTTCAGCCGAATTAAATTCAAATGCCACTGACTCATAGATTGGCATAGCCAGTGCGTTATGTGGATCTTTTTTCGGGAAAGGTATATTGAGCGAGCGGGTTGTAAAATTTTTCATTTTAATAAAATTTGGTTTTGACACCTTCTAAACGATTGCCTCAGCTTTTAGTTTTGTTGCTTAAACGACAAATTTGGTAATTATTTCAGAAATACCGGTAATTCTTCAAATTCAAATTCCACAGATCACGGAAACCATTCAATATTTTTATCTTTGGGCAACCCAAAAGGAGACCGGAGGATGGAAAACAAAATCAGGATGGTTATTTGTAAATGATGAGAAAATTTGGATTGATGCTGTTTGTTCTTTTACCGATGCTGGTTTTTTCGCAAGCCAAATCGGTGAAAATTGCCGTGATGAAATACAACGGTGGCGGCGACTGGTACTCCAATCCAACATCGGTGCCCAACCTTATAACTTTTTGCAACGACAACCTGAAAACTGATATCGATCCTGAGCCTGGAACGGTTGAGCCTGGAAGTCCCGATCTGTTCAATTACGCTTATGTGGATTTAACCGGCCACGGAAATGTGTATTTCTCCGATTCCGAAGCTGCCAATCTTCGCCTTTACCTCGAATCGGGAGGCTTTTTGCAAATCAGTGATAACTATGGAATCGATCAGTTTATTCGTCGCGAGATGAAAAAGGTTTTTCCTGAACTCGATTTTATTGAACTTCCATTCGACCATCCAATCTATCATCAGAAATACCAGTTTCCTGATGGCCTTCCTAAAATTCACGAGCACGACGGCAAACCTGCTCAGGGTTTTGGGCTGATTTATAAAGGTCGGCTGGTATGTTTTTACAACTACGAATGCGATTTGGGTGACGGTTGGGAAGACCGTTCGGTACATAATGACCCCGAAGATGTTCGCCAAAAAGCCCTGCAAATGGGAGCGAACATTATTTCGTACGTATTTAATCAGTGAAAATATGGCGTGGCTGATGAAGAGGTAATTGTCAGTTGCCACAGCCGGAATTAATTTGAAGTTTTACAACGGTACAAAACTTTCATATTTGTTTCCTCAGCTTTATAACTTGAAATTTCGCTGTTGGCTATAGTCTTCACAATTTTTCCCTCACAGTCATACAAAATAATTGTTTGAACTCCATTACATAATGGGTCGGTCATCATCGTGTAAAATACAGTTTGGTTGTTGTAATTTGCCTGTACGATCGACATTTCGCAGGAACAGTTAGTCATTGTATTTTTCATCTCTTTCAACCACGATAGTTCTTCGATTGGATCGGTTAAATTGCAGACTGATTTGTTCGTATTTTCATCTTTACCACAACTAGCAACAACGAATATTGTTATAAGAAGTATGAATATTTTTTTCATAAATTGGCTTTGTATTGTTACAGTTTAATTAAAGATGACTGGCAATTAGAAATAGTTGCGTAAGGTCAGTTGTAAAATATTTAAACTTCACTTCTTTTGTCATTAATTTGTGTATTGTTTTACGATATTTAAAAATTGCCTTAACCTCTTATTCAATGAATATTTCAAAACTATTTTTAACAGTTGCTCTTCTAATTGCATTCACTTCAACTTTTGCTCAATCCTCGAAAAAGAGCAAAGAACAAGCTAAATACGACACCAGTTATGAGACGAAAACACTTTCGCCAAAAGATAATCCAAACTTGTTGTCGAATAACCGTTGGATTACTCCCGCTGGAATTCAGGTTTATTTTGGCAATCCCGTTTTAGAAAATCACGCATTGGATGTTGCCCTTTCGCCCGACGAAAAGTGGGTAGCCGTTGAAGGCCGCTACGAAGTGGTTATTCTTTCAGCCGAAAGCGGGGAGCTGGTTGCCAACTTGCCATTGACTGGATTAGTTCCGACACAAAACCTGATGAATACCTTCTCCGGAATTTGTTGGACTCAGGAAGCGAATGAGTATAGATTATACTGGGGAGCCGTTGGAAACAAAGGTGTTTCGTTTGCTCTGGAAGCTGTATGGGATGGCAGGAAATTAGTTGGAAGTGATTCCTTTATTTTTCAGACTGAAGCACCCGCCGGTTCGGCTCTACCCAACGAGATTTTGGCTCAAAAAGAGTCTGGCAAAAATTATCTGTACGTTGTTTTGAATGGTACCAATCAGGTCGTAAAACTCGACTTTGACACAAAAGCCAGAATATGGACAAGCCCGGTAGGCGTGGCACCTTTCGGGATTGCCAAAGCCAACGGGAAAATCTATGTGACCAACTGGGCTGGCTCAGTTCCCGATAAAAATGACATTAATGTGGCCGGAGTTCCTTGGGGAAGCGCAAAAGTTGACCCGCGAACTGGCGCTACGCGCGAAGGAACCGTTTCGGTTTTAGACCCGAAAACCGGTATGGTGCTGAAAGAAATTACTGTTGGCCTGCATCCGAATGATATTATTGCCAGCGCCGATGAGAAATTTATTTTTGTGGCCAATGCCAACAGCGATAACGTCAGCGCCATTTCAACATCGACTGACGAGGTTGCTGAAACCATTTCGGTCAGGTTAAATCCTGACAAAAATACATTTTGGGGCGATTCGCCCAATGGTTTGGGGCTGTCGAAAGACGGCAAAAAGTTGTACGTGGCTAATGGAATGGACAATGCGCTGGCCGTAATCGAGTTGGGTAAAAAATCAGCCACAAAATCTTCTGAGAATGTCAGTGAAATAGAGGGTTTTATACCTACCGGAGCTTATCCGGGAGCAGTAATAGAAACGAGTAAAAACAAACTTTTTGTGGCGAATATTGAAGGTGAAAGTGCAAAGATTCCAACTCAGGCAGTTGGTTCGCTCAATGTTTCATATAATTCACATAAACAAACAGCTTCGGTTTCAATTATTCCTGTTCCTGATGAGAAACAACTAAAAGCATTTACCAAAACTGTTGAGCAGTCAAACCAGCTTTTCAGGCTGGCTTTGCTCGAAAAAATGCCACGAAAAACGGCGAAACCTGTTTGCGTTCCTGAACGGATTGGCGAACCTTCCGTTTTTAAACATGTGCTTTACATTATCAAGGAAAACCGCACGTATGACCAGATTCTGGGCGATGTAAAAAAAGGTGATGGCGATTCAACGCTCACCATTTTTGGGCAAAAAAATACGCCGAACACGCACTCACTCGTCGATAAATACATGTTGCTCGACAATTTTTATGTCTCCGGAAAATGTTCTGCTGAAGGACATCAGTGGACCGATGCTTCCATCGTGACCGATTACATTGAGAAAGATGTGCGCGCCTGGATTCGTAGTTATCCGCATGTTCAGGAAGATGCCTTGGTGTATGCTCCAACTGGATTTATCTGGGACA
The DNA here is from genome assembly GCA_028683385.1 of Prolixibacteraceae bacterium. Lineage (GTDB taxonomy): Bacteria > Bacteroidota > Bacteroidia > Bacteroidales > Prolixibacteraceae > Aquipluma. The sequence goes on from JAQUIJ010000021.1 coordinate 85,209, forward strand.
ATGCATTGAAACATGGTAAAAACGTGCGTATTTATGGCGAGGCTTCAACTCCTGAATACGATAAAAATCATACCTGGACTTCTATTTATAAAACTTTTCTGAATCAGGAAAAATTTGAATTCACCAATCATACAACCATCAAACCTGTCGAAGCTATTTTGAGTCCGACTTATCCGTCGTACGATGATCACCAGATTCCGGATGTTTTGCGTGCCCGGACTTTTATCGATGAACTTAAAAAATATGAAGCGATGGATGGCGATCAGTTGCCCGAATTGATGGTAATGGCGCTTCCTAACGATCACACGGGAGGTACCCGCCCTGGCTTGCCCACGCCGCGTGCCATGGTTGCCGACAACGATCTGGCGCTGGGTCAAATTATTGAAGCGCTTACCAAAAGCCGGTTTTGGGTAAATACTGTAGTTTTTATCACCGAAGACGATTCGCAGTCGGGTTGGGATCACGTGTCAGCCTACCGCACCGTTGGAATGGTGATCAGTCCATATTCGCGGACGGGCGAAGTTATGCGCACCAATTACAATCAGCCGTCGATGGTACGCACCATCGAGCAAATATTGGGTCTTCCGCCAATGAACATTATGGATGCCACGGCCAAACCTATGTTCGACTGTTTCAGCGGAAAAGCTGATTTAACGCCATACCAAACGATTAAAAACCAGATTCCGCTGGATGAAATGAACCCGCCACTCTCGGCATTGAAAGGAACTTCACTCCGTTATGCCCAGAAAAGTATGGAACCGCAATTCGACGGAATTGATTCGGGTGACGACGATTTGTTTAACCGCATTCTGTGGTATGCGATGAAAGAAAAAGGCAAATATCCAAAGCGGTACAGCGGAAAAGACGAGGATTAAAGAGGCATCCTTTATCAAGCTAAAATAAATCAACTTGAGATTATGATTTAACATTGTAATACTTATCTTAGCGAGAAAAAGAATTATGTCTTCATTAATAAACGATCTTCAGGAAAAGAAAAACTCGTTAAGTGAGTTTGAAAGCATAGCTGTAAGGGTTTTGGAATATCTTCCGAACGTTCTCAACGAGAAACTAATGAAGAAAAATGGATATAACATTCACATGGCTGAAAGTGCAGGGACACGAAAATTCATCAGGCCTATAAATCAAAGACTTTTCATCTATTCTGCTGATGATTTTAAAAGTAAACAGGCTAGCTTTAGGCAGGCAATTGAAAAAATGAAGATAAGGAATGAGTTTTGGACTATTGCTGAGAAGGAATTGATAGATAGTTATTTATATACAATACAGCAGTCAATTGGAGCTGGATTTGATTTACTTGCAAATCCAAATAGCGCCAGAAAACATGTTGGAAATCGTTTTGAAGAATTGGTAAAAGTTATTTTTACAGAAATCGGTGTTGCCAATAAAAAGACTGTACTTCAGATTCCATATCAGACTGATGAAGGAGAGAAAACTTACAAATGCGAAAACGATCTGATTCTTTCTCCATACCCCAGCGTAAAATCAACCGGGAGACATCTTGACGAACACGAAATTGTTGTCTCGGTAAAGACTACATCGAAAGATAGAATGGGTAAGATGTTTATTGATAAGATTTTACTGGAACGGTTTGTAAAGCATGATCAGAAAGTAATTGGGATTTTTTTGAATGATGTTCAGCGGAAAGAAGACAATAACATCAGCTTTACATTGGTTTCTGGATTATTTATGGTTTATTCAAATTTTTTGACTGAACTTGAAGGAATATATTATCTCGATCCGCCGCCAAATTCATTGAAAGAACCGTATAACAATTACATGAAGCCATTTTCAGAACTAGTTACCAAGGATATCTGGAGCTTATTAACCTCTTAATTTTGATCGCCTTTTTTGTGATTCTACTTCGTCTTTTCCTTGTAATATCCTGTTGATGTGGTTTTTGTCTTTCAGTCTGTGTTTAATTATTTCACAATATTCATCTTCTAGCTCGGTGCCAATCCAACGTCTTTTATAGGCTTCGGCTACGGCATAAGTTGTTCCCGATCCTCCAAATGGGTCAAGAATTAAGCTGTCGGGATTCGATGATGAAAGGATTATTTTACGCAATAACTCTACAGGCTTTTGAGTAAGGTGGGTAGTTCTTTCCCATGATCCGTTCGAAATCGTTGGTATTTCAAATACGTCTTTGGGTTTAGCACCTAAAGGGTTTGGTGTCCATTCGTAATTGCCATTTTTCCCATTCGCAAACTGAGAGGTTTCTGCTTGCCCTCTTTCTGGATATTTGAGAGTGTGTTCATTGTATGGAATTCTCACTTCATCAATATTAAAGATAAAATCTTTGCTTTTTCGAAGGTGCAAAATGCTTTCGTGTGACCGCCCCCAATCATTTCCTAAATTTCCTTTGTTTCGGTAAAACCAAACTAACCACTTGCATCCTTGAAATAAATGCGAAGCGCTCCATTTCAGGTCGGCTAATATTTCTGAAAATCCACAGATATATAGTGAACCTGTTTTCTTTAAAACCCGATGGGCTTCTTTTATCCACATCATGCTCCATTCAACATATTCTTTTTGCGAAGAAAATGTATCCCATTCTGCTTTTTTGATGTTATACGGAGGATCGGCGAAAATTAGGTCAACCGATTCATTCTCTAATGTTTTTAGAAATTCAATGGCATCAATTTGATAAAATTTCCCATATTCAGTTTCAAAATAAGGTTCTGTTTCTAGCTCTAATAGATTCTGATTTCCGTATTTCAATTCAAGTTGCAACTCTTCTACCATTGATAAAACGCTGCTTTCAGGATAAACCCTGTAATTGTTTATAGGATGACGAACACTCTCGAATTTTTTTGATTTATCCCAGCGACGAAGCGTTTCGCTGCTTACTCCCAATATCTTGGCGGCTTCTCCAACTTTTACATATTTCCCCATATTCAAAAGTTAAACCTTACACAAGGTTATACAACAAATATACAAATAGATTTTAACGCACAACATTGTCTTGAAAAAAATAGTCGTTTAAACATGGTGAAATCTTAAGTGATTTGATATGTTGTAGAATTTTATAATGTTACTGATTGATAATCATCAACAACAATTGACTTGGGTTAAAACTCTCAGAACAAAAATTCTTTGTACTTTTGACCCAATTTTAGAACAATTTTCATGAGTGATGAAGGATTAAACAGTTTGGTGTATTCGAAAAATGTAATTGAATTAATTACCGTTGCCAACGAATTTTGTAGTTTTCTCGAACGGTCGGATGAAATGGAATCGGCTGATTTCCTGAGCCGGCTGCAAAAAATGCTTCCTCTTTTATACCTCAAAGCCAGTTTGCTTCCCAAGTTTGAATTCGAGGCTGATGACGACCTTGAAAAGTATGTAACTGAGGTAGAATACAACCTCATTCAGCAAAAAATACTTGCCCACACTGGAGCCGGAGACGATTATCAGGAAGTATTCATCCAGGGAATGCAGTTTAGCGAATCGGCGCTAACTTCAAGTATCGCTGAAAATGTGGCTGATGTTTATCAGGACATGAAAGATCTGATTATGTCGTTTCGCACTATGAATGATGAGGTTATGGAGCAGGCGCTTTGGGAATGTCAAAGCAATTTTGCCCAGATTTGGGGGCAGAAACTTGTAAACTGCCTGCGTGCTGTGCACAACCTGATTTACAGTGAAAATAATACAGATGAAGATTCCCTTCAGGAGGGAAACCCAAATAATGAATTAAAGAATAAGAATCCGGACTGGTTGAACGACCGGTTTTCGTTTCAGGGAGAATAAAAAATGTACAGGGAAAGTATTGATAAAGATGAATTAGCAGAATTACCACTTATTCAGTTTGAAGGCGATATTACATTGGTGGAGTCGAAGGAAGATTATCTGGCTTCGATAGAATACTTGTCTCAGCAAACTTTGCTGGGATTTGATACTGAAACCAAACCTGCATTTAAAAAAGGGGTTGTTTACGAAGTTGCATTGTTGCAATTGGCTACCGAAGAGCGTGCCTTTTTGTTCCGATTGAATAAAATAGGCTTGCCAAACGGGTTAAAAAGCATCCTTGAAAATCCTGAAATACAAAAAATAGGTGTTGCCATTCGCGATGACATCAAAGGTCTTCAGAAACTGAATAATTTTAAACCGGGCGGATTTGTTGAACTTCAGGATCATGTGAAAGATTTTGGAATTCAGGATTTTAGCTTGAAGAAATTATCGGCAATTGTTTTGGGTTACCGCATTTCGAAAGCCCAGCGGGTTACCAATTGGGAAGCTCCTGATTTGACTGAAGCACAGCAGATTTATGCCGCCACCGACGCCTGGATTTCTCATCGTATTTTTGAATCACTCAATCAGCAATAAACATGTCAGAAAAGTATAGCCGGGTTATTTTGAAATCCGGAAAGGAGCAATCGCTTCAGCGTTTTCATCCGTGGATTTTTTCCGGAGCAATTCAGGAAATTGTTGGTAGGGTAGAAGAAGGCGATGTGGTGGAAGTGGTTTCCAGCAAAAAAGAATTTTTGGCCATGGGTCATGTTCAGGTTGGCTCGATCGCTGTCCGCATTTTTTCGTTCGATAAAGTAGAACCCGATTTTAACTTCTGGAAAGGAAAACTCGATCGCGCTTTGGATGTGCGCAAAAAACTGGGTTTGGTTGATAATCCTGATACCAACGTTTACCGTTTGGTGCATGGCGAAGGCGATGGAATGCCCGGATTGATCGTTGATTTTTACAACGGAACTGCGGTAATGCAAGCTCATTCAGCCGGAATGTACGTGATTCGGGAAACAATCGCCAAAGCGTTGAAAGAAGTGATGGGCGACCGCCTGGTTGCCGTTTACGATAAAAGTGAAAAGACTGTCCCGTTTAAAGCTGATCTGGAACCCAAAGATGGATACCTGCTTGGTGAATCAAAAATATTTGAAGTTCAGGAGCATGGCAACCGCTTCAATGTAGATTGGGTGGAAGGCCAGAAAACCGGCTTTTTTGTCGATCAGCGCGAAAACCGGCGGTTGGTTCAGGAATATTCGAAAGACCGCAGTGTGTTGAATATGTTCTGCTATTCGGGTGGATTTTCGTTTTATGCCATGCGTGGTGGAGCAAAAATGGTTCATTCGGTTGATTCGTCGGCCAAAGCTATCGATCTGACCAACGAAAATGTGAAACTGAACTTTCCGGAAGATACCCGACACGAAGCTTTTGTAGCCGATTGCTTCGATTACATGGATAAGAATAAAGACAAATACGACCTGATTATTCTCGATCCGCCGGCATTTGCCAAACATCGTGGCGCTTTGCCACAAGCACTCAAAGGCTACAAACGCCTTAACCTGAAAGCCTTTCAGCAAATAGCTTCCGGCGGAATACTATTCACTTTCAGTTGCTCTCAGGTAGTTACCAAAGACAAATTTCGGGAAGCTGTATTTTCTGCCGCTGCCATTTCAGGACGAAAAGTCCGAATCCTGAACCAACTGGTTCAACCAGCCGATCATCCGGTAGATATGTATCACCCCGAAGGTGAGTACTTGAAGGGCTTGGTATTGTACGTGGAATAATTGCAAGTGTCGGAATTCATACCAGACATTCTCCACTGTAAAATATCCGAGTCTTTGTTGGTAGTGTCAAATACCAATCACCCTGAACTTCCTGCCAACTCGCTTGTCAGTCGGGGTTTCAGGGTCTCTTTCAAATTAAAGATGCCGAAACAAGCCTTCGACGTGAGCTCAGTCGAACGTTCGGTATGATCCGTCAAAAAAAAATGAAAGGAGCATTAGCTCCCTTCATCTACAAATTAACCCGAAAACAATTGAAAACTATATTGAAAACTCAATTTAACTTTCTGGCTTGATGACGTAGTATGCATACTTGCCATCAGGATATTCACCTTCAATCAATAACGGTTCTTTATTGTTGGTGTGCATAAATACACTTTCAATATCGTTTGGGCTGGCAACAGCCACTTTATTAATATCAGTAATGATAAATCCGCTTTTCATTCCGGCATCTTTTAATTTTCCATCTGTCAGTTTGGTAACTTGAACTCCTTCATCGATTTGAAGTTTCTCTTTTTCTTTATCAGCTAAAGGTGCAAATTCTGCTCCCAGAACCGACATTGGTTCTTTTACAATGGAGGTATCGCCTTTCATGTTGCGCAAAACAACCTTAACATTCTTTAGTTCGCCGTTTCGGATATAACCAACGGTAACTTCGTTTCCCGGACTAAATTCGCCTATTTGTTCCTGTAATTGAGAACCCGTTTTTACACTATTCCCATTAATTGAAACGATAATATCACCTTCTTTTATTCCTGCATTTTGTGCCGCGCCTTCTTTGGTTGTGCTTCTAACATATGCACCTTCAACAGTATCAAGTTTTTTAGCCTTGGCAATACTGTCGTTAACCGACTGCATGACAACTCCCAGTACTGCGCGTTGTACTTCGCCATATTTCTTTAAGTCGATGACCACCTTTTGAGCAAGAGTGGCTGGTATTGCGAAGGAATAACCAGTATAGGATCCAGTTTGAGACGCAATCGCAGCATTAATTCCGACTAAATCGCCATTGGTATTAACCAAAGCGCCTCCACTGTTTCCGGGATTGACTGCCGCATCAGTTTGAATGAAAGATTCCAATGGCATTTGACCACTAATAATTCCAATGCTTCTCGATTTTGCGCTGATTATACCTGCCGTAACTGTTGAGTTTAGGTTGAATGGATTTCCGACTGCCAGTACCCATTCTCCGAGTTTTAGTGCATCAGAATTGCCCCAGGTAAGATATGGAAGATTAGTTGCATCGATCTTTACCAATGCGATGTCAGTGTTGGGATCGCGTCCGATTACCTTGGCCGTAAATTTGCGGTTGTCGTTCAAAATAACCTCCATATTCACTGATCCATCAACGACATGATTATTCGTTACGATATAACCATCGGGACTAATAATTACTCCGGAACCTGAAGCCATTGCAAATTGTGGTTGTTGTTTGTATCTATGGGGAGTATTGCCTTGTGGTCCATTGGGGCCGAAAAAGAAATTGAAAAACGGGTTATCCGCCATTTCATTCATCTGTTCATGCATTTTTACGTCGATATGAACCACTGCTGGAACACTTTTCTCTGCCGCCTCGGTCAAATCAGGTAATTGTGTCTGGAGGCCACTATTAGATACATTACTTGTAAGATGTACGGGTGTCTTTTCATGGATCAGCAGTTGATTAGCAGATACATCTCCAAATTTGTTGTTCAAAATAATTGCTAATGCTGCTGAAACAAAAGCAATGATAAATACTGAGGTAATTTTTTTAATCGTTTTCATAATACTAAATTAGTACTGGTGCGTTAATTTTTTAATCAAATAGTGTAGGCTGTTCTTTGACATTTTGATTTGAATGAATTTCGGTAAGGAGTTCAGCGATAGTGGTTTTATCGAAAGCTGAGATGCTCAAAATC
>JAQUIJ010000030.1 GCA_028683385.1 Prolixibacteraceae bacterium
TTTTAAGCGTTCAATCAGGTGCTCCACTTCTGCAAAATCATCATCCGTGGTTGTTTCAAACGCAGGACTTTCGCCATTGTAATTCTTTTCTGAGGGCTGAATACTTTCTCCAATTGTGTCATAGGATATACCTACCATGAACTTTAGATTGCTTTTTCCTGAAACCAGGTTTTTTAGGTCAGCGAAAAAATACCGCATCACTACAAAAAAGTAATAAGCTGCTAATAATATGGCGACTGCAATAATGTAGTCTGTCCATGAAATGTTGGTCAACATACGCTTCTCATTTTATTCGTTTTACATTAATAAATCCGACTTTGCATTCAGGATATTTACTTTAAGTTTCGAGAGCAAAGTAACGGCGTCATGAAAGGCGTTACAAGTCCAACATTTTGTTGTACCCTTTTTGTACCCATTGTAACCCTATATAAAACAGGGTATTTGAAAGTTGATTTTTTTTTCGGGGTAAAATAAAAAAGCCTCTTGAGATCAAGAGGCTTGCATTCTGTGTGGGTAGAAAGAGAATATTTTAGTGAATGGGTTTCTGCAAAATCCACCCATTATCAGTCAACGAAAACTGAACCTTGTGCCTGACCTGTTCATTCAAATCTCTTTTCATCAGGACAGAAAATGGAGTGATGTTTTTATAAACGGAAGTGTATTCAACCCAAACAATATTCTTATCCTCGCCATCCGGATTTATACTAAGGTCTTTCACTTCTTCATCAGCGACTTTTACCTTCTGAACATCAAGCGCTTTATCTTTGTCCGGAGTAAGTAATAGATACGGATTAGCCTTTTCAGTCAGTTGCACCAATGGTTTTCCTATGTCTTTTAACTTTTGCGTCTTTTGCACGGTTACCATGCCGCTGGTTTCCAGCCCAGCATCCAGAAGGTTTTTCGCATGGGCAGGGTCACTGCAAAAAATATCGTAATCAATCACCTTGGGATATTTCAGCTCTTTATTGATGATTTGAAGAGCTTCATCCTGAGTGAGTTTTGGGGTTTGGTTACATCCGGAAAGGATGACGCCTGCTAAAATTAAAGTGAATAATAACTTTTTCATGGTAATCTGTTTTGATGGATTAGTATTGTTTAATCTTCTTAATGATTCGTTCCAGCGTTTCTATGGCGATTTGCTTGTCTCTATCCTCTGCAACATAGGATTTGCTGCGCATACCATCATAGGATAAATCTTCCTTGTAGGGTGTAGATAAATGCGGTACGATGGTTTTGAAAACTTCATTCATTGATTTGGCGACCAGTATGCGTAGTTCATCCGTGGCTCTTAATATCAGCCCCGTTTGATCGGTTGAAAGCATACACATTACTTTTTGCTTAGGTTTCTCCTGATTTGCTTTCAACTTGGCTAATTCAGCATGTTCTTGCAATGGAATTACCGAGATGCGCATCTTCTTTTCAAGGTACAAGATTTCCTGAAAGAACCAGTTGCAAATTTCATCATTCAGATTTGCGTATTTCGAATTGAAGACGACCGATTGCTTCCTATGTAACTGTTTAAATGACTTAAAGTAGTATAGCAGGTTTTCAATTTTAGTCTCTGGTTTTTCCTGATTGCTAACCAGATGGGATAACTTTTCAGTAAGATGTTCGATATAGCGCACATCGTTAAAATTCAATGAGATAAGTAGTTCGTCAATTTGAGAAAATACCTTTGTGTTTTTAGTAATTTCGATATGATCAAACTTTTTGCATAGTTCCTTAATGTATCTTATTTCCTGAAAAGTGAACGAATGTTCATCAGGAGAATAATTAAGAAAGTTCACCAGAGATTGTATCATTATTTCAAAGGCAGGTTCTAACTGAAAATTACTATTTAAGCGGTCACCTATTCCCTCGATTCTTTTGATAAGTTCCTTTTTGATGATATTAAAATAAGCAGTTGGAACAATACCATTTATGTCTAAAAAATCGATAAATCGACCTTCAATAAATGCGAGTAACTCACTAATGCAGCGAATGAGTTCATTTAAAATTTGTTTCAGTTCCGGATATTTTGAATTGCAAATTTTATTCCTCAAGGCCTGATCGAGTAAAGCAATGAGGGTGGAATGAAATTGTTTTATGCCAAATGCAATTTTAATTTCGCTTTCCATGCTAAAAACCAAACTTTTAATCGTACTCATTACTTTATCTCTTTCAGTTTTAATTTGGATTCGAAATTTTGAAATATCTTCTTCTTGAATAGAACTTAACTTACCTTTCGCTGGATTAAGTGTTACAGTAATCAAAGTATCCATCCATTCCAATGTATATCTTTCGCTCATAAACCCTCCTTTGAATGTGACAAAATTTTGTTACATGCAAATTTCAGGTTGAATAGAACGAAAAACTATAAGTAGTTTATAGTACTTTTATACTTAAAACGTAGTATTTTAAAAGCTCACAAAAGCTAAAGCATTAGTTTATTAATAAATCCCACCTTATTTGAGACATCTGCTTTCTCAAACATGTTTTGGATGTGTTTAGTCACAGTTTTCTCCGAGATAAATAATTCAGTTGCAATTTCTCTGTAAATTTTTCCCTTTACAATTAATTTTGCGATTTCAATTTCTCGGTTAGTCAGGCTTAGCAATCTGATATTTTGATCGAATTTGGAATCATAAATAACAGGTGGATTTTCAATGTTGATATTTTTGAGCGTCTTTAGGTTTAATATTGAGGAATTTATAATTGCCGTTTGTTGCTTCGAGATATTTAAAAGGATAGTTTCAATTTTTTGATTCAACTCTTCAAAAGAGAAGGGTTTTGACACAAAATCAATGGCGCCAAGCTTTAGACCTTTAAGCCGATCTGTAGGTGTCGATTTTGCGGTTAAGAAGACAATTGGAATATGGTTGTAATTGGCTTGATCTGAAAGTACTTGTGCAAATGCAAAACCGTCCATTTTATCCATCATGATATCTGAAAGAATAAGATCCGGTATAACTGGCAATTCTGATAGTTTTTTTAATGCGTCAGCACCATTCAAAGCATAATAAACGTTGTATTTTCCACGAAACTTGGTACATAGAAAATGTACCATCGCTTTATTGTCTTCAACTATAAAAATGGATCGTCTTTCTGGGAGATAGGCGCTATCTTCAATTGCATAATCAGCAAATTGATAATTGGGACTACTGGCTTCTTTTGAGCTTTGAATGGGAATATCTTCTGCCTTTAAATCATGTTTTGCCAGAATAATGAGGACTTTAGTTCCGGGAACAAGACTGGGATTACTTTCTATAACAATTTCTCCGGCTAAACTATCGACAACTTTTTTCACAATTGGCAGTCCGAGTCCCATACCCTGAAGGCTTGTATTTTTATTTCCAATTTGATAATAGGGTTCAAATATTTTTTTCTGCAATGATGGGGATATTCCCACACCATTGTCCTGAACTGAAAATAGGATATTGCCGCCCTCTAGGATTAACGATATTGTTATTTCGCCGCCTTCATCAGTAAATTTAATCGCATTTTCAATGATATTATTTGCGATGCGATTGATGGCATTGGGGTCAGCTTTTAAGTATATATTTTCCTCAATTGAGTTTCTAAGTTTAATATTTTGTTTGCTACAATAGTATTCAAACAAAGGAAGGCTACTTTTCAGAATTTCACTGAAATCTGAAACCTTATTGTGCCTGTAAACATCAATTCCTTTTGAAAACCGTTCTATGTCGAACAGATTAATCACATCGGTAGTCAACTTATCTACACTACCTTTTATAATGTCAAGCTCCTCGGCTGATCCATTCTTGTTAATATATTCGTCCAGATAGTTTTGTATCAAGGTCAGAGGTGTTTTAGTTTCGTGCACAAGGTTGATGAAGTTAGTACTCCTTGTCTGATGTGCTTTTTCTAATTCTTTTGTTCTCTTATTTACTTCGTCTTGCAGATTAGTATTCCAGGCTCTTAATCTCGATTCCGATTCAAGCAATTTTTCATGGTCAACTCTGATTTGTTTTATATTTTGCTTTACCTGAAGGCTAAATAGCAGCAAAAAACCAATATTTGTAGTAGAAGCTTCTATTGCCTGCCCAATATCAAGAAAACTTATAACCGGAAGACTTACCCAGGGAGCCAGACTTAAAAGTAGCACGGATAATTCTTGTTTTGATTCCATGCTGCTGAAGTTATTGTTATACTTATCCCGGATTGAACGAATTACCAAGATTATAAGCCATGATGAATACAATACAGGAAGTATAAGTAGGTTTTGTGCAACTTTTAAATCGTCGGATATTGCGAAAGCAGCAACAAAAAGGAAGTAAGGTATTATCAGGAACAGAAAGACACCTTTGTATGCGTGATACTTTAATCTGGTTAAGCCGAAAGCTTTATATACGTAGTAAGGGAAATAGCACGGTGTTATAAAACCGGTAGCATAGGCAATTGATACCTGTAAAAAATATGATCCGGGTAATTTAGGGTCGGGCAGCAGCCCACCGGTAATATTGTAGATTAGCAACAAGAAAATGAGAGCAATATTTAAAAATACTGTCCGGTCATCTGGTCTTGCCAAGCGGAATATTACCAGGTAAAAGAAGATAACAACTTCTACGCTCACAAAAAAGAATGTGATAATATGCATTTGTGTTTCAAATACCAACATCGCAATTCTTTTTTTAATCCCGTTTTAAAAAGTAAAGGTGATAGCTTAGATCTTGCTCTGAATAGACTTTAAACCCAAACTTGCTGTACCACGGTAGGTTTTTAATGGTTGAAGTCTCCAGATAAATGGGTCTGTTATTTTGAGTGCTTAGTTGGATGATTTCCTGGAGTAGCAAGCTACCAATCCCTTTATTTTGTTCTGCCAGATTTACGCCAATGAACCACAAATAGGTCATTGTTTCTTTTGGTTGTATTTTCTGAATCAGAGCTTCTCTGGCAAGCGTCTTCTTTATATTTTTGACGCCAACACACCGGGTTGCCAATTTGACATCCAATAATATTGATTTTAACGTAGTCTTCTTTTTGTCAGGATATACAATAAGTGCACATGCATTATTATCATCAGAAATGAAAACGTCTCCAAATAAATAACATACTTCGAAAGAATAATCCATCAGGGTCCGAATTCTTTTCATTCGTTTCTTATCCTGCGGTATTATATAATTGACACTTTGGTTGGATTCAAATGATTGGGTAAGAATATCAATTATTAAATTCTTCTCCTCGTACTTTGCCTGTCTCATAGAATAAATTTTTAGAATAAACATTTAAAATACCTATCGTATTAACAATTAGGTAATTAAAAATTATGAATAAATCTTTAAATCAACAATTTGCCGCATTAACGGGAACATAGATTTATGCCAGCGTTACAGTCTTAAATTACATTACTTATTTTGCTAAGGATGTCGGATCTTTCGATCGATGCTAGGAGGATAGTTGATTTTTTAGCACAACGCAATTTGATACTATTTGGTTCACCTTTTTTTAGAGCAAGGTTCTTTTTTTATGGCTCCTCTTGTGAAATCTTGCTAGTAAACATGTAGAATCAAATAGGTAAAATATATTTAAACTTCAGTTTCAGTTAGGAAGTCAAAAAACTCCAGTTTAAATTCCGTATAATGGAAACTTCGTTGAATCCACAAGTGTTTTTAGTTTTGCAAAATCATTTCTAACTATTTGTACAACTTTATGTTTGTTTCTGGTATTAATGATTATTTTTGAAAAAAGAATCATTAATCAATTATCTTCGGTGGAGCGTTCTGTACCTCACTAGAAGAACTAAAATATCCGAAAGAAATGCACCTTTCCGAATCTGATACCCGAGCAAAGTTTATTGACCCCAAGCTGAAAGAAAGTGGTTGGGACGATTTTGTAATCCGCGAGCATTATTTCACCGACGGAAGAAAACTGCTGGGAGGTAAACGCGGTCAACGACTTTTCGCCGATTACCTGCTCCGGTATAAAAATACCAACCTTGCCATCATTGAAGCCAAAAAATTGGGCAAACATCCTACAGAAGGGCTGCAACAGGCTATCAGGTATGCCGATAAACTCAAAGTGAAATTTATTTTTGCTGCCAACGGCGAAAAGATTTATCAGTTTGATATGAAAACCGGAACTGGTGATTACATCGACAACTTTCCTACACCCGAAACACTTTTTCAGGAATCAATTGTCAATCTTACATTGCTGAAAAAGCAACTGCTTGCGGTTCCTTTTTATTTAGTGGGCGACAAACAGCCCCGGTATTATCAGGAAATAGCCGTTAATAAAGCAGTAGAAGCCATTGCTGATGAAAAACCGCGTATACTATTAACATTAGCTACCGGAACCGGTAAAACGTTCATCGCTTTTCAGATTGTACACAAATTACTGACGGTTAAATGGAATTTAGACCAAGCCGACCGTCGCCCCAAAATATTGTTTCTGGCCGACCGCAATATCCTGGCCGATCAGGCCATCAATACTTTTAACGATCCGTACGAAAAGGATTTGATTAAAATTGATGGCTCTGAAGTCCGTGCCCGAAACGGAGTTGTTCCCACCAATGCTTTTCTCTTCTTTGCCATTTATCAGGCCATTGGCGAAAAAGAGAATATTGACGGTTATTACAAACAATACCCCAAAGACTTTTTCGACCTGATTATTATCGATGAGTGTCATCGTGGAAGCGCCAGCGAAGTAGGTTCGTGGCGCGAAATTCTTGATTATTTTAGTTCAGCGGTTCATCTGGGACTAACAGCAACGCCCAAACGTGATGACAATGTTGACACATATAATTACTTTAAGAAGCCAGTTTATGAATATTCGCTGAAAGACGGCATCAACGATGGTTACCTGAGTCCCTACAAGGTCAAAAAAGTAAGAACCAATATTGATAGTTATATTTATACCGATGCCGATAAGGTGCTGGAGGGCGCGGTAGAAGACCGGCGGGTTTATCGAAAACGTGAATTCAACCGGGTGATCGTTATTCCAAAACAAATCGAACTGGTTGCACAGGCCATTCTCGACAACATCAACCCGATGGATAAATCCATTGTTTTTTGTGTCGATCAGCCCCATGCGTTGAACATGCGCGATGC
>JAQUIJ010000031.1 GCA_028683385.1 Prolixibacteraceae bacterium
ACCCCACCGCCTGATTCAATCCCTCGGCACCAAAAAGCTCTTTTCTATAGAGGCCCACCGGGCTTGTCCAACAAACGGTTCAGATTTTGGTTCGCTGCGCTCTCAAAATCTAACCTTATTCGTTAGATTATTGTAAATATTTTGAGTAGATATCTTCCAGGATTATTTTTGTTGATCCAGTAGCAAACAAACAAAATTTAGCGATTTCTTTATCGATCGCTTCGAATCGGAATTCTACAACTCGAGATAGATTAGACTCGTGTGAAACTTTTATTCGATTCCATCCTTTCTGGTCTTTGAGAGGAATGATCATCTTCATTCCTGGGTTTTCAATTAATAATTCCTGGTTTTCATTTTTTTCAAGTGCAATTAATTTATTATGTTTCTTTTCATTGACCATATCTTTTAAGAGTAGAATATCCCCATACATGAATAGCGTATTTGGAATTTCTTTATTTGCTGCAATGTCTTGCGATAACTTAACTAAATAATTATAAAATTCTGGCGATATGATTCTTAATTCATAAAAAGGGTTCTGGTTGTTTGTTAATTGATTTTCATAAAATGGAAAATATGCATGAATGAGGTTGTTATTATATCTTTCTATTAATCTTTGATTACCGGTATTGGGAATAATTAGCAGGCTCAATATGTCTTGAGCGCAATAGTCATAGCACTCTCTAGAGCTACTCAAAATATCGGAAGCAGTATGCACCAAAAATTCTGGATCAATTTTTTCTTTTTTTGAATCAAAGAGAGTATTCATCAAATTTTGTCTTTGATGCTCTGCGTATTTAATTTTATCTCTGATCTGTTCCAATCTACTCATTATTTCATTCCTTATTCTAACGATGCGGTCAGGGGCAGCCAGGGCTTCCACTGACATTTTAAGTAACTGATGATTTCCAGGCTGGACCTATTTTCCAGGCGCGCCCGGCCCTGGCTGTCACCTGCACTGGCTTGTTAAATGATTTTCATTACTACTAAACAAGCAAATCCCAAGAAAACTATAAAAACAATAATTAAAAATAATGCCAAAATTTTTCCAAAAACTGTTTCTGCCTTTGATAAATCACCTGTCCAAAAAGCGGTAGACGTAAACGGCAATTTGCCTTCCCTTAATGCTAATGCTGTTGCTTCCTTTTGTGTACAACATTGAGATTTATTGAGAGATGCATTTTTACGTCGAGCCCATCGAGATGCCATTATCATAAAAATTCCAAGCAATATTATCCCAACTATTGCTGTAAGAATAATTATGATGTCGATAGTTTCTTTATTCATTTTGTCATTTAACAGTATTATTATGCTAATTTTTTCAAAAAATAACTGACGTCGCTAAAAATAATTTTTCATAAATAACATCTTTTTACGAATAACCATTGGGTGATATGACAAAGTCGAAAAATATTTCCCTCCTTTATCCATTAGTATTATTTGGTTCCTTAGTTTCTTCGGCTCAATACCATTCAAGTTTTCCTTCAGTATATTTCCCATCTTTCGGGAAACCTTTGTTTGAGAAAGTTTTTTGTCCACGTTCATTTTTCCAGCTGTAAATTACACCCTTATATTTTTGAGGTTTTTCTATACGCGTCTCTATTTTTTGAGTTATATAAGGATTTGTTTTAATAGGATTAACAATTATTTGTTTTTCATTTATCTGTATATTATCAATATTTTCAGTTTTATTGACTATTTTTTTGTTTATTTTTGCAATATTTTCTTTATTCTTTTTGATAATTTCTGGAAAATTATTTTTACTATTACTTGAAATACCAAGAATAATCAGCATTAAAATTATAATAAAAATTATATTCAATCGAAAATTTGTTGAAAATTTATTACCATTCCTTGAACTTGCAAATTTAGCATTTCCTTTCTCTCTTTTAATTTTTTCAACGTGTAATATATGGTTGATTCTAGATTTTATTGAATTTTTTATTTTATTTTTTTCAATATTATTGATATAATTATCAATTATTTTTCTTTCAATTATTTTTTGATCATAAGATTCAATATATTTTATAATGTCTTTTGTTTTTAATACTCCCTTAGGCACATCAGTTTTAAATGTACAGTCTCCGGTAAATACTACAACATTCATCATTTCTTTTTCATCAATGCCTACAACTTTCTCGAGAGTTTTTATGTGTTTGTAATTTTGTCTAGTTGGATTTTGAAATTTATATTGCTTCTTGTATATTATCTGCGTCCAGTAGGGACCTATATTTGATATTATCCAATGAGCAATATTTTTTGTTTCGATTACAAAAATACCAAATTCAGATAGTACTACATGGTCAATTTGAGTTGATCCGTCCTCTGTTGGTAATAAAATATCATTCATCACGATATATTTATTTTTATCAAGCATTTTAGAAAGAATAAAATTTACATGAAATTCTCCTATCATACCTTTAAAGTACGATGTTTTTTTAAAATAAAATATTCCTATAACAATTATTATTAAAATAAAAGTGGGGTTCATTTGCAAATATCTCTTTTTTCCACTTTAAAATTTATTTACCTTTTATAAACAGGTAATAATTTTAGCGTCTCTAGGATAGTTAGTTATCTACGGAATAATTACTCAAAATAATAGGGTTTTCATTCCTGAGACTCAGGCTATTTTCGATGATGCGAATTTATCTCTATTTTGATTCCCTTCCTCTTTTCTTTTCTTCCACTCTTTGAACATCGGGAAAAAGCTCTCGATTTGGTTACGTAGCCATTGAGTATTTTTAGATTGGCCTGTTTCTCGTGCCCACTCCTCTAGCTCTTCGTAAAAAATAAAATCACCTTTCATTTCTTCAATTTTTTTTGGCCCCTCTCCGGTCATTATCCATTTCGTCAATAATCCGTATTTTTTTTCAATTTCCCATGCCCAGTTAGCGGGGAAATTTTCTTTAGATTTTGCTGCGCTAATCGTTGATTGGTCTTTTTTAATAATTTTAGCGAGTTGACGCAAACTTCTAATGTCAGTTTCAGTTTTGATCCTTTCGTAAATATCATCAAACATTGAATCGATGGATTTATTCATCATTTTCCCTTGACTGAGGGATTTTTCCATTATATAAAGGTTTGAATGATGGAAAAATCAATCACATTTTTTAAAGTAAATATATACCACACAGCTACCAAAACACGAAAACCATCCAAAGAGCCAACCATGAAGAGCTACAGAAAATCCCGAAAATACCAGCAACTTCTTGTTCGTGCCGCTGATATGAATGATGTTCTTTTCCCTCATGAAGCCATGGAATGGATTGAATCAGCATTCGGCCAAATTATTGAAAATATTAGTCATTCTACAATTCACATGATGGTTTTCGACCTCTGCCTCAGAAACGGCTATGTCGCCGATATTGTTGAGGTCGACGAGGCAATCTTTGATTCAATTAATGCGTAAATCTTTCTCACAATGAAAACCAACCGCCCTAAACCCTCAGAGCTTCTTTGTCACCACTGCGGCAGACCGCTTGAAGTGACCACCGTAGAAATCGAAGGCGGCCACTATCAAGACTATCTCCAGTGCTGGCATTGCTTCACCAGTACACCGGGGCGGAAAATTATGCGTATTCCACTGACCACCTACAAACAACCAGACCTAATGAGGTAACCGCATGTCCCTGACTGAAGTGTTCATCCTTTTCGGCCTTTTCATCATCTTTCTCGGCTTTGGCCTGATGATCTATCTTGAACTCCTCAAGTTACTGCTGCGATTCCACATCAAATTCTATCCCAAATTGGAAAAGCACTACGACCGCCTATTCAAAAAATTACACGAAATCGATCGTCCCGACCAGGAAGAACAGGCTCCCCCGTGCAAGGTCGCGCAATGAACATTCAGGACCGGAAAGACTCAGCAATTCCCCCTAAAACTCCCCTTTACGAGGCGGCAGTTATCATCTGCTCTCGTTGCAAGGTGCGTTATCAGTCGGCCAACATTTTCACCCGTGGGCGAACTTGCGAATTCCTGATCTGTCCGTGCTGCCTTAGCAGAATCCCCGTTGATACTGTCGGCACTGTTGCTCCGGCCCGTGAGGTCCGGGGCAACAATGCCGATCATTACCCAATCCCGTTGACCCCGAACCATGATTTTAACCCACAACTTCACAACTAGAGGAAATACAAATGGCTGAGCAAGCACCTGAGCAACGGAAAGATATGAACTACGGCCTCTTCATCAAAGGTATCTGTAATGGTTTCCGCCGCTACACCAGGAAGAAAACCGGCGAAGTCGTCACCCAACTATTAGTCAACCTCCCCGGCGCTACCTCGTCTCTGCAAATAGAGGTGCAGCCCAATACCGATTTATCCCAGTTCAAGGATTTCGAACCCGTGGCCGTGAAAATCCTCCCCTCTTTTTACGAGGGTCGAATCATAGGCTTTAACCTGGCATGACCGCCGAAGATGTCCTCACCCTCTTCGGGCATCTCGAAGAGCTGAGAACAATTGGCTATTGGCTGGCAACTCTCTTGGCAATCAATGCCGGGCTGGTAGCCGCCAACATCGTAGCCGCAACCATTCAAATACGTTTGGGCCGGTAATGAGCGAATTCGATTTCATCACCATTTTTGGTTCGTCTTTCGCGGTCGGCCTGCTGATTTGGATTTCAGCTTTTGGAGTCAACCTTGTGTTCCAATATCTGAAATCCATTATCTGGCTGTAAACGGGGAATAAGCCCCAAACATTCATCAAGCATAGGAGGAATAACCATGCTTACTGCTGCCAATTTTACCGACGCTGCAACCGAAGTCACTGCCATGATCGCCCTGGCCATCACCGGCGGTATGGGGATCTTTGGCTCTATCAAAGGGGTCCAAGTTGGATTGTCCATGTTTAGCCGTCTGATCTCTGGTCGCTGATCATGAGCCTGCCGGTCATCTCCTACATTGGCATGGCAACGGCAGCTTCCGGTTGGCTGGCAATCGCGGTGTTGAGCATCTTCGGGGTTACCGTTTCGCTCTTCGCCGCGCTTGCCGGTCTTCGGGTTTTCTCTCGTTTCATGATCTTCAAATAACATGGCTGTCATTGAAATGTTCTGCGGTGCCATGGGCAACGGTAAATCCGCCATAGTTAATTCCCTGGCCTTCAAGTTTCTCCGGCGTGGTGGCGTGATTGGCTTCAACTATCCGCTGGTTGATGATTGGGCCGTTAAATACGCCTCGCGGATCTTGCCGCCCTATGCCTCGGAACAACAAATACTGGACACAGCGGTTGATTATTACAACCGGGCTTTCCGCTTCGGCTCAGTGCAATCCTGCTACGATTTTGCCGAAAAGGTTGCCCAGCTCGCGACCGGCAAACAAGCAAAAACGCGTGAAGAGTGGGGCCTGCAAATTTTCGATGAAGCAAGCCTCTACTTCAATGCCCGCGACTACCACAAACCACGAAACAATCAATTTATCGAATATTTCATCAATATCCGCAAACTCAAAATCCAGGCTATCTTCATGACCCATAACGACGAAGACATTGACAAGCAAATCAGAGGCAAGGTCGACCTGGTGACCTGGTGCAGGAACATGCAGAAAAGAAAGATTCTCGGCATTTCCCTAGGCCACTTCTACAAGCACCCCCGGTTTGCAACCCAATCCATCGTCAACGGCGCAGGCACCTTTAAAGGCATGATGGAAGACAAGTTCACCTACAGATTGGATTTCGACACCTGCGACCTCTACGACACATTCAAACTTTTCAAAGACGATGCGCTTGAAGAGGAGTTCGGCCTTGAGCACCTCGGGCTGCACCCTCAGACATACTACAAGACAGCAGCGGAAAAACTCAAAGAAAAATATCGGGCAATTACAGACGCTTCAATCATCCAAGATCATTATGAAATTATTCAACCAGGGGCTTGTTATGCGTAAATTCATCGCCGTGCTCTTTATCCTTTCCCTGAATACCGCCTTTGCCGATGAACCTGCCCCTTCTGTTTCCGGGTCGGAATCCTACAAGGTTTCGCCCTCCGGAAACGTTCCTCAGGAATACGTGGTCCCCCGGATCTCGTCCACAGGTGCACCGTTAAGAAAACGAGAGCCCAAATCTTGCCGCGAATACCTCGCCATCTGTGAACGGTCCTGCAAAGAGCGCGGGGACATGTTCAAGTTTCAGTGCATCGGCCAGGATTTTCAACCGTTCCAGGATCATTCCCGCTGCCAGTGCGCTGATGATATGTTTCCGCAGGTGGTTAGCAGAAATCGATTTGAATCGCTTCAGGTCTCGAAAGAGAAGATTTCGGAGCCAAACAAATGAAATCATTACGTTTATTCTTATTTTTAACTATTTCGCTAATAATTACAACTAGCAATGTTTTTGCTAGTGATTGTACAGCTGTTTTCTATAAAATTCTTTATTCGTCGACCAATATATCCACTGCCGCTGATTCGTATAATTTTTACACGATAAACACAGAAACCGGCGCAGTTTCGAATCAATCACAACTATTGCCAGCTGGTACTTCATATCTCAAGGTCACCTGGGCTTTATGGTCTTTTAATGGTACTGCTTGGACTCAGCTTTCCTCTTCCTATACCAATCAGTTCATCACTAATCCAACTGCAGCCTTTGGCGGTGTTTATTCAAAATCAGTTTCAAGTATCGATCAAGCCACTATTCTTGCGGCCATGCCTAGTTGTCCCAATATTTGTGGTTCTAAATCTGGCACCTCTGCTGGTTATCTTACCACTACGCTACCCCAAGGCGAAGTGACCCCTGATCTCTCTGATCAATGTTATAAAGGCTGCAAGGTTTCAGGCAAAGTCGTCGATTCCATCGGTGCTTTTGTTAATAGTTCTGTACTTACCAACATTCAATACACCTACACTGGTGAATCTTGCGAATCTGGGGATACTATACCGGGGTTGACTGATGAGGATTCCGGCCTTTGTCATGCTGAATGGATTGCAATTATTAATAAATGTGGCGGCGTCAAGAATGTCGGAACTTTTGATTGGGGATCTTGTACCGGAGAATGTGCGAAAACTGATTGTTCGCAAGAGTGGGCTAATCTATCAGAGCGCTGTGG
>JAQUIJ010000022.1 GCA_028683385.1 Prolixibacteraceae bacterium
TCTTCCCTTTCCGAACAGAGAAGTTAAGACCGCCAGCGCCGATGGTACTGCAATTATTGTGGGAGAGTAGGTCGTCGCCATTCTTTAATTCCCTTCGTTTCTTTATTGAGACGAAGGGTTTTTTTTTGCCCTGTATTGCCGTATCTGTTCGCTAAAGCGGAACGGTAACGAATATCTTGGCATAGCTTGTTAATTACTTCTAACTATTCACAATGTGAAATATTGTTTCTAACTTACGAAATGAAATTTTCAATCGGCGGAATCGAAAAACCAATTTGCGGAGTCAATATTCCATATTATGGGACCAAGTTTCTTCGATTGCCTTTGTTGTCAGGTCTAACTTTCTAATTTTAATTTGATGCGTCAGGTTTGAAGCAAATTAGAGTTTATTTGGATTAAGGTTTCAAGCTAGAATACGTTTCTGATTGATAAATCATCTATTCACCTTCGACCAATTAATTGCATCTTTGTGCCTTATTAAAATCACTCAAACTATGGCTTGGATTTATTTACTTATTGCAGGTATATTAGAAGTTGTGTGGGCTGTTGGGATGAAATATTCTGAAGGTTGGACAAAGCTTTATCCTAGCATATTTACGATTGTCTCTATGATAATTGGCTTCTATTTTCTGTCGCTGGCTGTTAAATCGTTGCCTTTGGGTACTGCTTATGCGGTTTGGACCGGGATTGGTACTGTTGGTACAGTTATCTTCGGACTTATTTTCTTTAAAGAACCGATAGACCTGATTAAGGCTGTTTGCATCCTGCTTATTGTGACCGGAATTGTTGGACTAAGAGTGTTTCACAAGGCATAGGTTGATGGTTTAATGGATGGATGGTTTAATTGTTAATGGAAAACCATAAAACTATTTAGCAATTTAACCATTTACTCCTTCGGAATGATTCCCATCTTTTTCATCAGGAAGGTGGCATTCATGGTTCGGGTTACCCCGTTGGTCAGTTTATAATCGAAGTTTAGCTCGTCGTTGTTCAACTGAACTTCAAAACATTGGTTTTTGATTGCCGGAATGGTTTGTGCCAACTCGGTAAGTCCCAGGTCGTGGGTGGCCACAATTCCGTGTGTTTTTAAGGAAATAAGCTGATGTATTAATTCTTTCGATCCGTTCAGCTTGTCAACTGAGTTAGTTCCTTTCAGCATTTCGTCAAGAATGACAAACAGGTTTTCACCATTCCGGAGCAGCGTGAGCATGGATTGAAGCCGCAACAATTCAGCATAGAAATACGATTCGTCGTTCATCAGATTGTCGGATGTGCGCATGTTGGTGTAAATGCGAATTGGGCTAAATTCGAAGCTTTCAGCACAAACTTTACTGCCGTTTGAAGCAAGTATTAAATTAACTCCAACGGTTCGTAAAAAGGTGCTTTTCCCGGCCATATTGGCTCCTGTAATAATGACGATCTTTTCTTCATTCAGAATTTGAAACGAATTGCTGACGCAACGGCTTTCGTCGATCAGCGGATGCCCCATGCCTTTGGCGTTAAATGCAAACGTGTTTGGTGATACTTCAGGAATAACCCATGCCGGATGATTATAATTGCAATTGGAGAGGCTAGTCAGAGCGTCAATTTCCGCAATTACCTCGAACCAACGCGGAAGAACGCCGGCATAATCTTGCTGCCATTTGTTGAGTTTTACCAAACAACCAATATCCCATAGAAAAATAGAATCGAGCACAAATCCGACCAGTAAATTTTTGCTGTAATCGAACTGATCCAATATTTTCTGTAGCTCAGAAGTGATTGTACTTGCTGTTTTCCCCTGGTGCGAAAGCTTTTCTTTGAGCGAAAGCAGATAACTGCTTTTAAAATTGAAGCCTTCGATTTGTCTTAGCATTTCGGCATAACGACGAAGCAACTTACCCTGACTTTCGAATTTCTGGTGAAATTTTAAGATCGTTTTAAAGTAAAGCCCGATGATTGTCCATTGTGCCAAAAGTGCAAGCCTGTAAAATGAATGAGTATCAATTTCGGCAATACTTAATCCAATCAGGACAATGGTTAGAGCCGGAAGTATTATTAGCAGATATTTTAGGAAGTGAATATATTTGAGGCCTATTACCTCGTCGATCGATTCGTTGTAGTGGTCTTTATTCCCATCAGATTCCATGCCTTTGGCCATGAAATCCTGCCTCCAACTAATATCTTCTGCAAGTTCCTGAATAGCATCCTGTCTGCTCCTGATTTCTTCGGAAGTGCGATGACTCTGCTTCAAGAGCGTTGCCAATTGGTTTTTTCCTTGCTTTGTAACTGTTCTGTTCAGGAACTGAAACAGGGATCCGATTCCAAACAAATCCAAGTCGTAACTGTAGTCGTGGTGCGGATCGATAAATTCTTTGCCTGAATCGAACGAACTTAAGTCGCGGTTTAAGGCGCTAATCTCGTCGCGATTGATCTTGAATAAGCACTGATAATAGAAAAGTTGTTTTTCGGCCTGAATGAATTTTTTGATCAGGAGAAAAAAAGCGACCAGAAGAACAACAGAAATTGTTGCCGCCAGTATTTCATTGATTGGACTTAGATAAAACCACGCCGGAAGAATTCCGACAAAACTGATCAGGCGTGCCATGGCGATGAACCGAAGCTGATCTTTCTTTTTGTTCGCTAGCGATTGGTATTGATCGGCAAGAGCCTGATAGTTTGCCAAAAGGTCTGCTTTCATTGATTAAGTAAGTTCGGAGTGACTAGAGCGCCTGGAGTTCGGAATGGCTGCATTACTTTAAGCACTCCGAACTTTAGGCACCTCGCACTTATTTATTCAGAATTTGCCAGATTTTATCTTTTAGTTGCGTGATTCCCTGTCCGGTTATCGATGAAATGAACAAGTGTGGAATGTCTTTCAGTTGTTCGCTGATTTCCACTTTCAATTCATCATCCAGAAAATCACTTTTACTGATCACCAGGAAACGATCTTTGTCTAACAGCTCCGGATTGTATTGCTGCAATTCGTTCATCAGAATACCAAATTCTTTGCGATAGTCTTTGGCATCGGCAGGAACCATAAACAGAAGCATTGAATTTCTTTCGATGTGCCGCAAAAATCGCAGTCCCAGACCTTTGCCTTCGTGAGCCCCTTCGATAATTCCGGGAATATCGGCCATCACAAACGATTGATTGTCGCGGTAGCTTACAATCCCGATGTTTGGAACCAGAGTTGTGAATGGATAATCCGCAATTTTTGGTTTTGCAGCCGACACAACTGAAAGTAAAGTTGATTTGCCAGCACTTGGGAATCCTACCAAACCAACATCAGCCAAAATCTTTAATTCGAGCGTAAACCAACCTTCGATAAAAGGCTCGCCTGGTTGAGCAAAACGTGGAGTTTGTTGCGTAGCCGATTTGAAGTGTACATTTCCAAGTCCACCACGACCACCTTGCACCAGAATTTTTGATTCGCCTTCAGTGGTAATTTCAAAGAGTGTTTCACCTGTTTCAGCATCTTTGGCAACAGTTCCCAGCGGAACATCCAAATAAACATCTTCACCATCAGAACCACTACTGCATTGTTTTCCGCCTGATTCTCCGTGGCCAGCAAAAACATGCCGGCGGTATTTTAAATGAAGCAAAGTCCACATTTGTGTATTGCCTACCAGAATAATGTGTCCTCCACGACCGCCATCTCCACCATCCGGGCCTCCTTTGGGTTCCGATTTTTCTCTCCGGAAATGCGCTGAGCCGGGACCTCCGTTTCCTGACCGGGCATATATTTTAACGTAATCAACAAAATTAGTATCTGCCATAAAAAAAGTTCAAAGTTCAAAGTTCAAAGTCCCAAGTATTAGTCCTTGATTGTCATTCAACTGTCATTTTATAGTAAAGACAGCAATAAATGACAATTTCATGATGCGAAACAAACGACTACTGCGACTGATCACTGGCCATTTTATTGGGGGCGCAAGTTAAGCAAAAAAAAGACGAATGGTAAGTTAACCATCCGTCTTTTCTGTTTATTATGAGAATCTTAAAGAGTTGATACTGTATCACTGAGCCGTTGAGCAATTTCTTCTATCGTTCCAGTGCCATCAATTTTATAATACTTATTTTGTGCGCGATAATAATCTCTCAAAGGAGCCGTTTTTTCGTGATAGATTTTGATTCGGTTTTCAATGATCGAAACATCCTGATCATCTGGCCTGCCAGATGTTTTTCCACGGAATAGCAATCGGTTGATAAGCTCTTCATTTTCAACTAACAGGCAAAGCATGCCTGAAACCGGTGTATTGTATTCGGCTAGCAATTCATCGAGTGCCTTTGCTTGTGCGACTGTCCGTGGGAAGCCATCAAAAATGTATCCGTTGGCACTTTTGTTTTCGTTGAGTTTCGATTTGATCATGCCAATAACGATAGAATCAGGAACTAAAAATCCTTTATCCATATAGCTTTTAGCTTCCACTCCGAGAGTTGTTTCTGCAGCGATCTGGCTACGTAATAAATCACCTGTTGAAAGGTGAATAAGCCTAAACTTCTCAATCAAAAAGTCAGCCTGAGTGCCTTTTCCTGCACCAGGAGGGCCAAATAAAACTAGATTTAACATTTGAAAATAGATTACTTTTTTTCGGTTACTTTATAAATGTCAATCAAATTACGACCTCTTCCATCGTAATCCAGACCATAGCCAACAATAAAATCATTCGGAATTTCTATTCCGATGTAGTCGAGTTGAACTTTAACCTGAAGTGCGTCGGGTTTTAGAAGTAGGGTTGCAATTTTGATATCAGCAGGGTTCATTGCTTTTATTTGCTCAATGGTATTAACGATGGTGATGCCTGAATCAACGATGTCTTCGAGCACAATTACTGTGCGACCTGTCAAATCTTCGTTTAGTCCAATTAATTGTTTCACTGTTCCGGTAGTATGTGTGCCGGAATAAGAGGCTAGTTTGATAAACGATATCTCAGCATCTAGTAAAGAAATACGCTTGAAAATTTCAGCAGCAAACATAAACGAACCGTTTAGAATACAGAGAAACAAAGGGTTTTTATCTTTGAAATCGTTATTCATTTTCTCTGACATTTCTTCAACGATTGATCTGATCTTCTCATAGGTGATGAAAAGCTCAAACTCTTTGTCATGTATTTTTACGTTTTTCATTTGCTGGTATTTTGAGATAGATTTGGTTTTTTATGAGTTATTTTCGACTAATTTTGTTTGAAAATAAAGCGACAAAGTAACAAAACTAATTTATATTGGAAAAATTAAATTCTCAAAAGATGGAACCAAGAGTAAGTATTATTATGGGAAGTACTTCCGATTTGGGAGTAATGGAAGCAGCAGCTAAAATATTGGATGAGTTTGAGATCCCTTTCGAAATCAATGCTTTATCGGCACACCGAACACCCGAAGCAGTGGAAGTCTTTGCAAAAGGTGCAAAAGCTCGCGGGATACAGGTTATCATAGCTGCAGCAGGAATGGCAGCCCACTTGCCTGGGGTTATTGCTGCAATGACAACACTTCCGGTAATTGGAGTGCCAATTAATGCCTCGATAAGTGGTATTGATTCGTTGCTGGCTATTGTGCAAATGCCTCCCGGAATTCCAGTTGCTACGGTTGCTGTGAATGGTGCTCAAAATGCTGGTATTCTTGCTGTTCAGATGATGGCGTTGGGCGATGCCGAACTGGCGGTCAAATTGGAAAATTTCAAAGAGACTCTGAAAGTAAAGATTGAAAAGGCTAATAAGGATCTGGCAGAGATAAAATTCAGGTACAAAACGAATTAGACTTGACTTTTTAACAAAAAGTTTGTACCTTTTAGGTAGCAAATGAATTCCTGATGTTTTATCAGGAATTTTTTTTTTGCCTCAATGTTATGAAATTGTTACCGACGTTTTTGTTGTCCGTATTGTTCTTCTTTACAACTGGAGAATGCATAGCACAGGATGTGTTTGGGTCAGGTTCACGCTATCAGGCGTTGTCTGATGCTTCGGTTGGACTGTCGGATTGCTGGTCTGTTTTCGGAAATCAGGCAGGACTTGCAGGGATTCAACGGCCAGCAGTTGGTGGTTCATTCCAGAATCGATTTCTGGTTAGTGAATTGTCGACTCGATCTGGTTTGATTGTGTATCCATTTCAGTCTTCAGTATTTGCTTTTTCACTTTCCCAATTTGGGCAGATTCCTTTTCGTCAGGAAAAATATGGACTGTCATTTGCCCGAAAAGTCTCTCCAAAACTCAATTTTGGCTTGCAGTTTAATGGTTATCGGCTTTTTCTTTCGGAAGAAAACCGGTCGGTCGGTTCTTTTGGTGTTGAACTTGGCACTCAGTATTTATTTACCGATCGTTTTGTGGTTGGGATTCACGCAACGAATCCATACCGAACCGGCGTAAAATTGGCATCCGGAACGTTTTATTATCCTTCACGCATCCGGGTGGGATCGTTTTACCAACTTACCAATTTGTTTCGCCTGACTACCGAGCTCGAAAATGACTTTGACGATCACTTTATTTTGAAGTCAGGAATCGAATATTGCATTCTCGAAAAGCTTTTCCTACGTGCCGGGGTGGCAGGGAAACCCTACCAGCTTTCGGGCGGAATTGGTTTTCAGGTGAAACGGCTTACGCTTGATTTGGCGACTGTTTATAATCAGTACTTGGGCAATTCTCCTTCAGTCTCATTTCAATATCAATTCTGATGAAGCGAATATTTCTACTGATATTGATTTCAGGATTAGCTGTGTTTTCAAATGCACAGAACCCCAAGGTAACCCAAATTACCGAAGATCTGCTTGAATCGGTTGGCGAAAATATGAGTGATGATTCCGATATTCAGGAAATTCTGGATGACTTGGAGGATTTCAGTCAAAATCCCTTGAAAATCAATCTGGCTTCAAGAGATGATCTGCTCCGATTACATCTGTTGTCAGAGGTTCAGATTAATAACCTGATTGCGTACAGAGAGAAAACGGGTATTATTTATAGTTTGTATGAGTTGGCGGCTGTTGATGAATTTACTCCGGATGTAATGCAAAAGTTGGAGCCATTTATTTCGTTTGATATTTTGGAGCCACAATCTGGAAAGAAACGTTCGTCAACCGATCTGTTTGTGCGCTCGAACCGGACTTTTTATTCGGTTGGCCAAGCCGACCAGGCCAAATATGAAGGTTCTCCGGAACGGTACTGTGTGAGATTTAAACACGTCTCCCATGGAATGGAGTATGGTGTAGTTGCTGAGAAAGATCCCGGCGAAGCCTTTTTTCGGCGTTCGAACAAGCGAGGATTCGATTACACCAATGCTTTTGCCAATTTCAGGTTGGGACATCAGGATAACCGAATTTATGTTGGGGGCTATCATGTGCGTTTCGGGCAGGGATTAGTTGCCTGGCAAGGCTTTTCGATGGGTAAGTCTGCCGAAACGACTCAGGTTTCTCGTTCTGATCAGGGCATTAAATCTTATTCGTCAACCGACGAAAATCAGTTTTTTCGAGGAGTAGCAGGTCGGTTTAACTATCGAAATTTTACTTTTTATCCATTTCTTTCGCGACACAAGTTAGACGCCAGTTTGGACACATTGGATGGACAGCCCTATTTTGGCGCGTTACAGACGAGCGGATATCATCGGACAAGTTCTGAAATTGCCGGCGAGAATTCGTTGGAACAGCTTGTGGGTGGCGGTCATGTGACTTATTCGCACAATCAATGGTCGTTGGGTCTGACTTCAGTTTATACCCGTTTTAATGCGGTTATGGATCGAAGTGACGAGCCGTATAATCAATTTCTTCCGGAGGGAAAGGATTATTTGGTGGCAGGTTTTGACTGGAAAGGTTCGTTGAAGAAAATATTCTTTTTTGGAGAAGCCGCAGTAGGCAGGAATTCAGGAAAGGCTTTATTGACTGGAGTTATGATGAAACCGGCATCGAATGCGGAACTATCGGTGGTTTACCGCAACATCAATAAAACTTATTTTAGTTTTTTCTCCAACGCGTTTACCGAGTCTTCAAGGACTAACGATGAGCATGGATTATATCTGGGGTTAAAAGTTTTTCCGGCTTCTCGTTGGATTCTTTGGGCTTATGCCGATTTCTTTCAACATCAATGGCTGAAATATACCACGGCGGCGCCATCGTCTGGCACTGAATTCCTGGCGCAGGTTTCGTACAGTCCATCCCGTCGAACTGGTTTTTATCTGAGGTTTTTTCAGGAAGAAAAGGAACAGCGATTGATTACAGAAAGCTTAAGATACAACGAGCAACAGTTGATTAATCGGCTAAGGCTAAATTTTACACAGGATTTAACTGAACAGATTAATCTGAAAAGCAGGATTGAGTTTTCTTTTTACTCAAAGCAAAGCAACGAAAAGGGCATTCTCGTTTACCAGGATGTCGCGTTTAAACCGCTTCAAAAGTCTTTTTCAATGAATGGACGTTTTGCGTTTTACTCAACAGATAGTTATAATTCAAGACTTTATGCCTACGAAAATGATTTGTTATATTCGTTTTCAGTTCCGGCACTTTACGGAAAAGGAATTCGTGCCTATTTTAATTTTCAGCAAAACTTCGGAAGTAAGTTTACGCTCTGGCTGAAATTTGCAACAACTCATCAATTGGCTTCAACGATCGTTGATTCTTCGACCAAATCGGAGGTGAAATTTCAGGTTCGCTATCAGTTTTGATCCAATTTTACTCTTTTGTGAAAGGCTTGTAGATATAAGGATACAAGTCATAGGAAAAGTTCTTTTTCTGAAGCTGCGTGCGTGTTGCAAATCAATGTTTTGTGCGTTTTGTAGGTTGCCATATGTATAGTTCGCTCTCAATTACTATATTTGCACGTCAAAATAGAAAAAGGGATGGTTCATAAAATTAATTTCGACGATATTCGTCCATTCAATGATTCTGAGGTTAATCAAAGCCTGAGAATACTGCTTCAGGATGAAGGTTTTCAGCATATTTTACAATTCATTTTCAAAGATCAGGAAAAGATTGATCAGATCAAGTTGCTTCTTTCCAATGTTCATAACATTAAAGATTTGCAATTAAAGTTTGTTTATCAACTGATTGAGGACCTGATCCTGAAAAAATCGACAGATGGGCTGACCTCAAGTGGACTTGATTTACTCGATAAAAACACCAGCTATCTCTTTATCTCGAATCATCGGGATATTATTCTTGATGCTGCAATCATGAATTTTTTGATCGTTCTGGAAGGAATGAATACTACGGAGATTGCAATTGGAAATAATTTGCTCATTGAAAAATGGATTGAATATACCGTTAAGCTTAACCGTGCTTTTGTTGTTCGTCGAAATCTGCCTGTCAGGGAGTTGCTGTTGGCTTCACAAAAGCTTTCCGAATATATCCGGAGAGATATTACCCGCGAAAATACCTCGGTTTGGATTGCCCAACGCGAAGGACGAACAAAAGATGGAAATGATAAAACGCAGCAAGCTTTGCTTAAAATGTTGAATTTGAGTAATATTCATGAAGTAGGTGAAGGATTTAAAGAATTGCGCATTGTTCCACTTTCGATCTCCTATGAAATTGAACCTTGTGGTATTTCTAAAGTTGCAGAGTTGTACAAAAAGCAAACTGAGGGTTTTGAAAAGACTCAGGATGACGACTTGAGAAGTATGGGAGAGGGGCTTGTAAGACCCAAAGGACGTGTTCATTTTGGATTTGCTGAACCCATTACCAGTCAGATTGATTTAATTCGCAAGGATGAACCCATTTCGAATCAGATCGAAAAATTGGCCGAGATTATTGATGCCAAAATTTACAGCAACTTTAAGCTTTGGCCAAATAATTATATTGCTGAAGATATCCTGAATCATACCAATACCAACCTCGACCAATATACCCCCGAACAGTTCGATCGTTTTACCACGATGCTTAATGAAGCCGTAGAAACAATTTCAGGTGACAAAGAAGTGATACGAACCATGTTCCTGCAGATGTATGTAAATCCGTTAATCAACAAACGTAAATCATTGATGTAAGATGATTGGTAACATCAGTGGGATAATCTGGGATTGGAATGGCACCTTGCTCAATGATGCCGATCTTGCTGTTCAAACCATGAATCAAATGCTTGAAAGACGCGGACTCCAGGTGCTTTCGGTTGATGATTACAAGTCAGTATTTACTTTCCCCGTTAAAGATTACTACAAAAAGATAGGTTTCGATTTTCAGAAAGAACCTTTTGAAGTTCCGGCACAGGAATTCATCGATTGCTACAACAGCCGGGTAACTGAATGCAAACTTCAGAAAAATACAGTAAGGGTATTAGAATATTTCAGATCGATTGATGTCAGGCAATATATTCTTTCTGCGATGGAACAAGAGGTTTTGGAGAATTGTCTGACCAACTACCAAATCAGTGGTTTTTTTGAATATGTTTTGGGTCTGGATAATATTTATGCAGCCTCAAAGATTGAAAACGGACATCGGCTGATTGCTGATCTGAAGCTGGATGCCAGCGAACTGGTTTTGATTGGCGATACAGTTCACGATTTTGAAGTAGCTACCGAACTGGGCTGTCAATGTGTTTTAATAGCCGACGGGCATCAATCAAAAGAAGTACTTCAGTCTACCGGCGCTTTGGTTATCGATTCGATCTCGCAATTGCTGGGTTAATACTAAAACTTCATGGAACAGGAACGAATACCGGTGACCATTATTACCGGCTTTTTAGGTGCCGGAAAAACCAGTTTGCTGAATAAGCTGATTGGAAAACATCCGGATAAGAAATTTGCCATCATCGAAAACGAATTTGGTGAAACTGGCATCGATGGCGGGTTGATTGCTACTGCTACTGACGCGATCTTTGAATTGAACAATGGTTGTATCTGTTGTTCGCTTGGCGACGATTTTTTGCATACACTCGAAACTTTGCTGGGCAGTTCGTACGAATTCGATCATTTGCTGATTGAAACTACTGGCATTGCCGACCCATCCGGTATCGTCGATGCTTTTATCTCCGGAAATACAGTGCAGGAGCGGTTCAGGATTGATAGCGTGGTTTGTGTTGCTGACGCCGAAAATATGGAAGATTTATTTGATGAGCAACCGGAAGTGCGCTTGCAGTTGGCTTTGGCCGATTTGGTACTACTGAATAAAACTGATTGCGTGCATCCCAGTTATTTGTCGCGCTTAACCGAGCTGATTAAACAGGTTGCACCGATGGCTAAAATCGTCAATACGACGTTCTGCAACATTGATGGAACCGCGGTTTTGGATACCAATTCATTTTCTGGCGAGGTTGTTGAGAAATCGACGTTGTCATTCTTCGGAATGGATCTTCAGGAGAATAAACAAGCTGGACAAAAGTCATTTGTGCACAACCTTCACAGTCAGGAATCCACCCATAAGCATGATATTTCATCAGTGGGTTTTACGTTTGAAGGCAGTTTTGATGTCAATAAATTTGGTTTGTGGATGCAGAATTACCTGTACTTCAATCGCGAGAATATTTTTAGGGTAAAGGGCGTCATGAGTTTCGACCAAACCGAAGATCAGTTTATTTTTCATGCCGTTCGCAGTTCGTTTATGTTTGAAGTGGGAAAGCCGTGGGGCAACGAAACGCGTTTCAGCAAACTGGTTTTTATCGGTAGAAATATTTCAGGCAAGGAACTTGAAGCTAATTTGCTGCAATTGCTGGTGAAATAGAAATCCGATTAGAAAAGAATAAAGACATGGCAATACTCCGTATAAATGCTACATCGTAAATATCTGTTGAAAACTGACTCATATCTAATTGCATCTCCTGAAGTTCATATTTCAAAACTATCACTATTTTCATCCGATTTTAACCAAATCCACATTGTCACTTATAAATAACCAAATCTAAAAACTAAAGGAGAACTACAAATGGCGAGACGAATCATTGGTATTCATGAAAAACTACCTGTATTAGAGAGCTTACCGCTCAGTTTCCAGCACTTGACTGCCATGTTTGGCGCAACAATCCTGGTTCCCATATTGTTGGGAGTTGACCCTGCTATTGCATTGTTGATGAATGGTATTGGCACCTTAATTTACACATGGATTACCAAAGGAGGAATTCCGGCTTACCTCGGATCCAGTTTTGCGTTTATTGCGCCGGCCATGTTGGTTATCAGTACCTATGGCGGTTTTGCACATGCTCAGTCGGGATTTATCTTTTTTGGTCTGTTCTTTATACTGATATCGTTTGTAGTTAAGTTTTGGGGAATTAAATGGATCGACATTGTGATGCCACCTGCAGTAATGGGTGCTGTTGTTGCTATCATCGGATTGGAACTAGCCCCTGTTGCAGCTCAGCAAGCAGGATTGGCTCCATGGCCTACTGCTGTCGGACAAGTCGTTCAGCCTTTTGTGATGTCTCCCAATGTGGTGATTGTTTCCATGTTCACCTTAGTTGTAGGTATTGCAGGATCTGTACTTTTTAAAGGTTTTATGCAGGTAATCCCAATCCTTTTTGCCGTAGTTGCCGGTTATTTACTGGCCTTGGGAATGGGTATGGTTGATACAACTGCGATTGCCAATGCTTCATGGCTTGCTTTACCCAAATTTCAAACTCCGGTTTTCGATATTAATGCAATTGTTATTATCGCACCGGCATGTATTGTCGTATTGGCCGAACACATCAGTCACCTGATTGTAACCGGTAAAATTACAGGAACTGATTTGATGGAAAATCCTGGGTTGCACAAATCGCTGCTTGGCGATGGTATTAGCAATGTTTTATCCGGATTTGTTGGTTCGCCTCCAAACACTACTTATGGCGAAAATATTGGCGTAATGGCAATCACCCGCGTTTATTCAGTTTGGATTATTCGTGGCGCAGCTTTGTTAGCTATTGCGTTCTCTTTAATTGGAAAGGTTTCGGCTGCTATCTCAACTATTCCTAACGCAGTAATGGGTGGAATCACCATGCTGTTGTACGGTGTGATTGCAGTTCAAGGGTTCCGCATGTTTGTGGAACAAAAAGTTGATTTCAGCAAAAACAGTAACATGGTTCTTGGAGCTGTTACCTTCGTTGTTGGGGTAAGTGGTGCAAGTATCAATATCGGATCAGTTCAGCTCAAAGGAATGGCTTTTGCCGCTATTGTTGGAGTCGTATTGTCACTGATCTTCTGGTTGCTCGGGAAAGTTAATGTGATGAATAAAGAAGCATAGTGTAGTATTTAGTGTTCAGTCTCAGTTAGCAGTAACAAAACTGCCTACTGCGACTGAACACTGAGACTGCAATTATTTCGCCGGTGTAAGAATGATATTCCGGTAGTCAGCAGGTCTGTGATCTCCCTGTAACATAATTGGTCCTGGTTCTCCTTCTTTACTATCTAATGCTCCACCTGTAATTCCGGGAATAATCTGGTCGGTAATAATAGCCTTGCCATTGGCTACAATTGTAACGCGACGGCCAATCAATGTAATGTCGTAAGTTTGCCACTCGCCCGGAGATTTGGCAACATTTTCGTTTGGAGTCAGGAATCCATAAACTCCACCCAGATAAATCGAGGCTGGTTCTTTTCCTTTGCTGTCTTCAACCTGAACTTCATAACGGCCTCTTAAATATACGCCGGTATTACCACCTTCCGGATACCTGAATTCAATGTGTAATTTGAAATCTTCAAATTTCTGATCGGTAATGATGTTGGTTCCCGGTTTTGGGCATTTTAAAATGCCGTCCTCTGCTACCCACTGGTTGTTCGGATTTTGAGGATGCCATCCTTTCAGATCTTTTCCGTTGAAAAGCGTAATTGGCTTTCCCCATTCCGGAGAAGTGTTGTTTCGTTTAAGTAAAGGGGCGCGCTCACCTGTGAAGTTGTGTTTAACACCAGAGCTGCTGGTGATCACTCCTTTGAGTTTGTCATTTTCCAGGGTTCCTTCAAAAACCATGTCTTTGTCAGAGTTGTCCCATTGAGGCGGAATGCTAAACGAAATTTTTCCGTCGGTCACATTTACTTTTGAAATGGGTCTTGCGCTACCAGATTCAGCGACAAAATAGCCTACAAGTGTTTTTATTCCTGAAAGTTTAACTTCCAGCCAGGAAGGAACAGATTGATCTTCCATTTGAACCAGGAGATCCCAACGGCCAATAATGGGCTGTTCTCCGGCATTTGAATTGCTTCCGAAAGAAATAGAAGGCATGGCGATAAATAAAGTGATGGCAATCAATAAGAAGTGGAACTTGCCACTAAATATTGAGGAAAAACGAACATTTTTCATGGTGTATTATTTGTTGGTTAAGAATAAACAAAAGTACTTTTTTTAGAGATGTCAGATCAGTCCGCGCCTTTGAAATGTTCGGAAATTACCATATTACCGAATTTTTCCTCATTTATTTAAGAGGAAGAAAATGATCGATTGGTGAGAAATGCTTTGTGGAGAATGGTTTGTAGTGTCCGTTAATAGGCTTTCGACTTGATGTCGCGGATGTATAATTGCAGGCTCGTTTTTCCTCTGAACTCATTTTCGGCAATTGAATAGCAAATGTCGAAGGGCAATCCTTGGTTAATCGAATCGAAATGATGAGCCTGGTTGAATGCGATAGCTGAAAATTGCGATGAATTACTGGTCGGTTCAATCAAATCCAGTTTCAGATGCTCCATGTTTTTCCCAACAGGCCGGCTGGTGCCGCTGTCAAGAACATTTTCAGAAATAAAAACCGGGATCATGTTGTGAGGGCCAAACGGTGCAAACTGTTTCAGTATCCGGTAGAACTTTGGCGTAATCTCCGAAAGATATATTTTGGCGTCAGCTTCAATCGATTCAGTTTGCTGCTGATTGGTTATTTGTTTGGTTACAATTTCTTCGAAACGGCGCGAAAATTCGTAGATGTTTTCAATTTTCAAGGTCAAGCCGGCAGCATACATGTGTCCACCATACGATTCGAGCAGATCGCTGCAAGCGCCTATTGCTTCGTATAAGTCGAAATCGCGAATTGAACGTGCCGAACCTGTTGCCAGACCATTTGATTCAGTCAGAACTACCGTTGGGCGGTAGAAATGTTCGGTCAGGCGGGAGGCAACGATACCTACAACTCCTTTATGCCAATCGCGATTATACAGAACAGTTGCATTTTTTCCTTCATGTTCAGGGTCGCGCCTGATCATTTCCAACGCTTCCAGGGTGATGTCGCGATCGAGCGTTTTCCTGATTTCATTGTACGAATTAATCTCATCGCCAAGCAGTAATGCTTCCTGTTCGTTGGTTGCAGTCAGAATAGCAACCGATTTTTTGCCATGTTCAATTCTTCCGGATGCGTTCAGGCGTGGTCCGATTTTAAAAACAATATCGCTAACCGATTTTTCTTCGGTATTTAATCCTGAATAATTCATGATCGTTTTAAGCCCGATACTTGGCGATGAATTGAGTTTTTTCAGCCCGAAATGAGCTAAAACGCGGTTTTCACCCGATACCGGAACAATGTCGGAAGCAATACTTACAACAA
Organism: Prolixibacteraceae bacterium; assembly: GCA_028683385.1. Lineage (GTDB taxonomy): Bacteria > Bacteroidota > Bacteroidia > Bacteroidales > Prolixibacteraceae > Aquipluma. Next base: position 15,381 of record JAQUIJ010000022.1, read on the forward strand.
CCAAATCAAGTAGTTCTGTCAGTTCTGTAAAAGGAATGTTGTTTTTTCTTGAGAATGCCTGAAGAAATTTAAAGCCAACGCCACATCCTGAAAGTTCTTTGTATGGATAGGGGCAGTCGAGTCTTTTGGGATCGAGCACAGCATAAGCTTCAGGTATGGTTTCGTCAGGATTATGGTGATCACAAATAATAAAATCGATGCCCAAATCTTTAGCCATCTTAATTTTTTCAATGGCTTTAATCCCGCAATCGAGTACAATAACCAAGGTGATCTTTTGTTCCGCAGCGTAAAGTATGCTGGTTTTCGAAATACCGTATCCTTCTGAATATCGGTCGGGAATATAATAATCGAGATTTTTTAACCGGCTGCGGAGAAACTGGTACATCATGGCAACCGATGTTGTTCCATCAACATCGTAATCGCCATAAATCAATACCTTTTCCTGGTTGTCAATGGCTCTTTCGAGTCGTTCCACTGCTTTATCCATGTCTTTCATCAGAAAGGGATCGTGGAGATCTGATAATTTTGGTCTGAAAAAAGCCTGAGCCTCGGCATAGCTAGTAATGCCTCTTTGCGCTAAAAGATTGGCAATTACCATGTTCACATTTAACGCGACCGATAAATGTTTTATGATGTTAATATCGCCCTCCTTTTTGATATTCCAGACTTTATCCATTCTTTTTGTTTCAGAACAATCTTAATTTTGACAAAAATTTCTCAAAGATAGAAAATGAACTTAGAACTGGAAACTAAATCAACCACATTAATTCACATTTTGTTAACAGGATTCAGGTCGTGATTTTGTAATGTTCATCTTCTCAAAACCTTAGCATTATTAAATAAATTTCAGGTTTTAGTTGCTTATTTTTCTGAATTTAATTTATTGCTGTTTCGAGTATAAAACAAAGTTGAATAGACTAAAATAGAGTGTTGTTCTGATGTTTAAACAGACATGGTAAAATACCTGTTGACTCGACCCTTTTTTTTTAAAAAAACTGCTTTTGAGTAAAAACTGAACTCAAATTTTGCGGTCACTTCTTGTATGCAATAGTTTGTTATCTTTGCGGAAATTTTTTTCTAAATTTCAAATAGTCCCAACAATGAGCATATCTGAATTAAGCGAACAGGAAATTGTGAGGAGAAACTCCATGCAAAAAATGAAGGATATGGGAATTGATCCTTATCCCGCTGCTGAATTCCCGGTAAATGTAACCACCGCCGAAATAAAAGAAAACTATAATGCAGAAAAGGGTAATTATCAGGAAGTGGTTCTGGCTGGTCGTATTATGAGCCGCCGCATCATGGGAAAAGCCTCATTTGCCGAATTGCAGGATTCAACCGGAAGATTGCAACTGTATATTAACCGCGATGAAATATGCCCTGACGAAGATAAAAGCCTGTATAACGATGTTTTTAAAAAACTACTCGATATTGGCGACGTTGTTGGTGTAAAAGGTTTTGCATTTATCACCCAGGTTGGCGAACTTTCTGTTCATGTTAAAGAATTTGTTGTGCTGAGTAAATCGCTCAGGCCATTGCCCATCGTGAAAGAAAAGGACGGTCAATTGTTTGATGCAGTAACCGATCCTGAAATGCGCTATCGTCAGCGTTATGTCGACCTGATTGTAAATCCTCAGGTGAAAGACACTTTCATCAAACGGTCGAAAATCATCAATACCATGCGCCAGTTTTTCAACGAACAGGGTTATCTGGAAGTTGAAACGCCGATTTTACAATCGATACCAGGTGGGGCAACTGCGCGCCCATTTATTACGCACCACAATGCCTTAAATATTCCCCTCTATTTGCGAATTGCCAACGAACTTTACCTGAAACGCCTCATTGTTGGCGGTTTTGATGGGGTTTACGAGTTCGCTAAAGACTTCCGTAACGAAGGAATGGATCGCACGCATAATCCTGAATTTACCGTAATGGAAATTTATGTGGCCTACAAAGACTACATCTGGATGATGAATTTTACGGAAGAAATGATTGAGCGTGTTGCCTTGGCTTTGCACGGAACCACCAAAGTTCAACTGGGCGAAAACGAAATTGATTTCAAACGTCCGTTTAAGCGCGTAACCATGTACGATGCCATTAAAGAATATACTGGTTTCGAAATCGCTGGAAAATCGGAAGACGAGCTTCGCGATATTTGCAAGCAGTTGGGTATCGAGACCGACAAAACCATGGGCAAGGGCAAAATGATCGACGAAATCTTTGGTGAAAAATGCGAGCACCACTACATTCAGCCAACTTTCATTATTGATTATCCGGTAGAAATGTCGCCGCTTACTAAAAAACACCGTTCAGTCGAAGGTTTGACCGAACGTTTTGAACTGATGGTAAACGGAAAAGAATTAGCCAATGCTTATTCAGAATTGAATGATCCAATTGATCAGCGTGATCGGTTTGAAGATCAGATGAAATTATCGGAAAAAGGCGACGATGAAGCTATGTTTATTGATCAGGACTTCTTGCGTGCATTGGAATACGGTATGCCGCCAACTTCAGGAATGGGGATTGGTATTGACCGTTTGACCATGTTTATGACCAATAACCTGTCGATTCAGGATGTTCTTTTCTTCCCGCAAATGAAACCAGAGAAAGCTGCTGAAACCAACGATCCGGATGAAAAGTTTCTTGAAATAGGTATTCCTGCCGAATGGATTTCGGTGATCAGGCAAATAGGGTTAAAAAAAGTTAAAGATTTGAAAGAAATCAAAACGGGAAAGTTTTTTAACGACATTTGTGGCTACAACAAAAAAAACAAACTGGGCCTGGACAACCCATCATTGGACGAAGTAACCAAATGGTTGTCATAACTCTGTAAACTATAAAATGTTTTCAAACTCCAAAATAGCAATAGTCGGAAGTGGAAGTTGGGCTACAGCATTGGCTAAAATTCTTTTGCACAATGTCGATAGTATCAATTGGTATTTCCGCAACTCTGATAATATTGAGCAATTCAAAAGGTTCAAGCACAATCCAAGCTATCTGAGAGGGGTTGAGTTTGATGTGAACCGGATTAACTTTTTTACTGATATAAGTACGGCCATTGAAGATGTTGATATTGTTATATTGGCAATTCCATCTGCCTTCCTGAAAGAGTCGATGTCGGAGGTTACGGTTGACTTATCCAAAAAGTTTGTGGTTTCGGCCATTAAAGGTATAGTGCCCGGCGATAACCTGATTGTAGGGCAATATCTTCACCAGTATTTCAACATTCCTTACGAAAAGATCGGGGTTATTGCAGGTCCGTGCCATGCAGAAGAAGTGGCGCTGGAGCGTTTGTCGTATCTTACAATTGCCTGTCCTGATGTAAAAAAGGCTCGCGCATTTGCTTTCAGGCTCGAGTGTCCGTATATCCGCACCCATGTTTCCGACGATATTTATGGAACTGAATACGCTTCAGTATTGAAGAATGTTGTAGCCATTGCCTCCGGAATTGTTCACGGATTGCGCTATGGTGATAATTTTCAGGCTGTTCTGATTTCGAATGCCATTCAGGAAATTAAACGATTTGTCGATAAAGTTCACCCGATTACCCGCGATATTAAGAGTTCTGCATATTTAGGCGATTTACTGGTTACCGCGTATTCACAATTTTCCCGAAATCGTACCTTTGGAACAATGATCGGGAAAGGTTATTCCGTACGTTCTGCTCAGCTTGAAATGCACATGGTTGCCGAAGGTTATTATGCGGCTAAATCCATCAAGGAAATCAACGAAGAATTCCGGGTAAATATGCCTATTGCTGAAGCGGTTTATAATATTTTGTACGAAAACATCTCCCCGGCTATCGAAATCCGATTGTTAACAGAACACCTTAGATAAAAGTAAAATGGAAAGAATTTCTTTAAATTTTGATAAGACTTTTGATTTTATTTCAAAAGACTCGATTTTCTCATACAAAGAAGCTATTGAGAATCACAACCGCGCACTTTTCAATAAAACAGGAAAAGGCAACGATTTTTTAGGTTGGACCAACTTGCCAACATCAATTTCTGAAGCAGAATTGGCTGACTACGAAGCTACCGCTGCAAAATTGGTATCGAAAGATATTGATATTTTTGTAGTTATCGGTATCGGAGGTTCTTACCTCGGATCAAAAGCTGTGGTCGATGCACTTTCTGATAGTTTTGCTCACCTCAAAACACGTAAAAATCCGTTCATTTTATTCGCCGGACAAAACATCAGCGAAGATTACCTGTTCGAACTTCGCGAGTTGCTGAAAACCAAAGAGTATGCGATGGCCGTGATTTCCAAATCAGGAACAACTACCGAGCCTGCATTGGCTTTCCGTCTGTTGAAACAGGATATTGAAGATAAATATGGCAAAACTGAAGCCAACGAACGTATTGTTGCAATTACTGATGCCAGTAAAGGTGCATTGCGCTCATTAGCTACTATCGAAGGATACAAGACATTTGTTATTCCTGATGATGTGGGCGGCCGTTATTCAGTGCTGACTCCAGTAGGTTTGCTTGCCATTGCTGTTGCTGGATTTGATATTCGTGCATTGGTTCAGGGCGCTGTTGATATGGAAAAGGCAACCGGAGTTGATGTTCCTTTCGAAGAAAACCTTTCAGCTCAATATGCTGCTGTTCGTAACGAACTATACAAAAACGGGAAAAAGGTTGAGATTTTGGTGAACTACAATCCAAAACTTCATTTTTTTGCTGAATGGTGGAAACAGCTTTACGGCGAAAGTGAAGGCAAAGAAAGCAAAGGTATTTTCCCTGCTGCGGTTGACTTTTCATCCGATTTGCATTCAATGGGTCAATACATTCAGGAAGGTGAACGCACTTTGTTCGAAACAGTACTTTCAGTTGCCAGTCCCGATCGTGAAGTCCGCATCCCTAACGATGCTGCCGATTTGGATGGACTGAATTTCCTCGCCGGAAAACGCGTTGACGAAGTGAATAAAATGGCTGAATTGGGAACCATGTTGGCGCATGTCGACGGTGGAGTTCCAAACATCCAGATCGTTCTTCCTAAACTGAACGAATATTTTCTTGGTCAGTTGATTCAGTTCTTTGAAGTGGCTTGTGGCTTGAGCGGATATACTTTGGGTGTTAATCCATTTGATCAACCCGGAGTTGAAGCTTACAAAAAGAATATGTTTGCATTGCTCGAAAAACCTGGTTACGAAGAAGCAACAAAAGCGATTAAAAAGCGGTTGTAATCCAAAAAATACGATAACTTTCGAAAGAGAAATCTCCTTGTTGAGGTTTCTCTTTTTTTTGATCAGCTTTTTATGAAAACCACATAGGTCACATAGATTTTAATCTTTTTTTGGATCTCCGTTCATATTAATCAATGTTGCTAAGTCATTCAATTCTCATTAATTGTCATTTCGTTGCCTTGAAATGATAATTAATGACTACAATTGATTGACGCAAAATACCGGATCGGTAAGTAAACGGACAATCAACTTTTCCTATGTGTTCAATGTGGTTCAAACAAAATTAAACATGAAAACAAAGCAATCGGAAGAGTGGAAAGGATATGTATTTGCATTGGTTGGTACCATTGCTTTTTCGAGCCTTTATGTGTTTAGCAAGGCAGGTTTAAATCAGGTTGAACTGGCTCAATTCGGACTTTACTATTTTGGGCTGGGGTTTCTCCTAAACCTAGTCTTTGTTCTGGCTTCAGGAAAATACCGGCTGATTTCTGGAATTTCGAAGAATGTGATCGGGTTGTTGGTTATTCTTGGTGTCATTGATATTCTTTCGAACATTACCTTTTTCATGGCCATCCGTGCCATTCCTGATCCATCGATCACCTCATTTCTCGGTAATTTATTCCCGGTTTTTATGACGCTTTTAGCGCTTTCGTTTTTAAAGGAACGATTTTCAATGATTGAAGCCGTTGGAGCGCTTATGGCCATTGGCGGAGCTTTTATTATTAGTTATTCAGGTGAGCTTGACTGGCGGAAATTCTTTATTCCGGGTACTGGTTTTGTAGTGATGAATACTTTTCTTGCTGCTCTGGTCTCGATCATTGTGAAAAAGAATGTTCAAAAGGCAAGTCCTGAAGTTTTTAACCTGAATTCGAATGGCTGGATTTTTCTCTTCTTTTTGGGCTATTTTCTTTGGAGTGGGCAATCCGCTGTTATTCCTGTTAAAGCCTTTCAAAACATCGCGCTTGGGGCTTTCTTCGGCTCATTTGTTGGATTACTGTCGTTCTTCTATTCTTATCGGTATATCACTGCATCCCGATCTTCCATTATTCAAAGTTTAAAAGGGATATTTGTTCTGATTATCGCATATTTCTACTTAGATAAATTCCCGTTAGCAGTTCAGTTGTGGGGTGGGGGGATTACCATTGCTGGAGTTTTGGTTATGACTATGGCTCAGGCAGGGATAATTCGGGTCGGGAAAAAGAATGGTCAAATGGTTTAATTGTTATGCCGAGGTTTATATCTAGCCAAATATCAATTAAGCCATAAAAGCAATTTGTCGTTATTGATGAAACCTTACCGAGTTCCGGTTGTGAGGAATTACCATAAAGTCGAGAATTTCTTTTTTGCTAATAGGCGAAGTCGCTCCTGTTGTTCTTGCAACCATTGCACCGGCAGCATTACCAAAACTTAGGGCTTCATCGATTGGATAATCATTCATGTAATAATGAACAAATCCGGCGGAGAAAGCATCACCTGATCCAACAGTGTCACCCAAACTAATTTGGTATCCTGAATCGTAATAAAATACATCCTCTTTTGTCAGGCAGAATGCACCATTCGAACCAAGCGTGCATAGAATAATTTCAAGATTGTATTTTTCAATGGTTTCCTGCGCAAGTTCTTTCAGATTTTCATGCTTTAAATTCAACAAATTCTTAGTGATCAGGAGCTCTTCATCATTCGTTTTCAGAATGTTTGTCATCCTCAGGCTTTCTTCGATGCTCGCTGCTGTGTAACAATTTTTTCGCAGGTTTATATCCAAAAATTTGACTACATCCGGCGACTCGTGTATCAATTCGCGCAAGGTATTTTTCGAAATTCCATACCGCTGAACCAAAGTGCCAAAACAAACACATGAGGCCTGGCTAAAGGCATCTATCATTTCAGCATTAATCTCAATATGGTCGTATGCTACGTCAGTAATAATGTTGTAGTCGGCATTTCCGTAGCTGTCAATCTTTACTTTTACTGAGCCTGTCGGAAATTCATAATCAGTTTGTATGTTTTCATCTGATACCCCCAGTTTTTTGAGTGCTTCACGGGCTTCTCTTCCGGCTTTATCGTTTCCTACTTTGCTAAGCAGAGTGCCATTGTCGCCGAAAGAATTAATCCGGTAAATAAAGTTAGCAGGCGCTCCACCCAAGACTTTTCTGTCAGGAAGAAGATCCCAAAGTAATTCACCAAATGCTGCAATTTTCTTCGGCATATTTCCATTTTTAAAACGGTGGCAAGTTAAAAAAAAAACAAAAAACGAAGTAGACTTAATCAGTTTACTTTTAAACTAACAATTTACATCTTTGTCTGTTGTTAAACTTGACGAAGAGTAAAATGTCAATAGTCGTTAGGAAAATATTATAACGTGTTATCCCAAATGACTAATGACTATTTGCATTGTGTTGTAAGTCGCTGCTTGAATTTTAGAGGGAAATATGAATTATTTGGCTCATATCTATTTATCAGGAGATTCCGACGATATTTTACTCGGGAATTTTATAGCTGATTTTGTGAAAGGGAATAAATATCTTGATTATCCGGAGCAGGTGTCGTATGGCATTCGTCTTCATCGGAGTATCGATTTGTTTACCGACCAACATCCTCTTGTAAAAGAATGTATGAATATGCTGAGGCCGGGTTATGGTCGCTATGCCGGAATTGTGACCGATGTTTTTTTTGATCATTTCCTTGCTGCTAACTGGAATCAGTATTCAGAATGTACTTTACGGCAATTTTCAAAACATGCTCATGCCGTTTTTTTATCCAATTTTTTACTTCTTCCATTTCGGGTCAAGCAGTTTTTGCCATTCCTGATTCAGCACAAGCGACTCGAATCGTATGCTCATCGGGATTCGATGTTCCAGGTTCTGGAAATCATGTCGCGTAGAACTTCTTTGCCGGCTAACAGCGAATGGGCGATGCAGATTTTGCATCAGGAATACGATCAGTTTGATGCTTTATTCCGCATTTTTTTTGCTGAAATGATTGACTATGTTGAGACTAATTTTGGGATCATTATTTCGCGACCCGAAATCAAAAGAACAATAGTAGAACTTCGGAGAACGTAAAATTCAGATTATTCAGTAAGTCAGTCCATCAATAATTTGGTTTTTCTAGAAACTCAATTGCTCAAATCTACTGGCATCGAGCCTGATGAAAACAAATAAAAGTAAGGTGAACGACCAAAGCGAAGAACCTCCGTAACTAAAAAAGGGCAGAGGTATCCCAATAACCGGAGCAAGGCCAATGGTCATACCGATGTTTATTGCGAAGTGAAAGAAGAGAATAGAGGCAACACAATATCCGTAAACCCGACTGAATTTGGAACGGTTACGTTCGGCCAGAAAAATAAGCCTCATCAGTAAACCCAGAAATAGCCCAATAACAGTTACTGAACCAATAAATCCCCACTCTTCGCCAACAGTACAAAAGATAAAATCGGTACTTTGTTCAGGTACAAAGTCGAATTTGGTTTGAGTTCCCTGAAGAAACCCTTTCCCGAAAAATCCACCTGATCCGATGGCAATTTTTGATTGGTTTACATGGTATCCGGTACCATGAATGTCGGTCTGAATCCCCAGTAACTCATTAATCCTGTTCCGTTGGTGTTCTTCCATGATGTTGTGGAATACATAGTCAACAGAAACCGAGAAAAGGACACTTCCGAGGTAGATGCCTATTAGAATAGCAAGACTGCGTTTGTGCAAAAGAATAGCCCAGGTAAAAAATAACCCTGAAGTTATTACGGCAGCAATCAGGATGAAAAAGACAGAACTGACTGAACCTCCTAAAACTAAATTGAGAAGCCACAGAGAGCCGAAGATGCCTGTAAATACGCCAATCCCAATCAGGGTGCGCTGCAATTTCTTTTTCAGCAAATAATTAATTAAGAAAGCGGCAACGGTTAAGATGATGATCGTAGGAAGTGGATCTAAAACCATGGTTAAAATGAAGACCAGGGCAATCAGGAAGGTAAAAAACAAAACGATTCCGTTAAGGCCTTCACGGTAAAGTACCAAAAGAAATACTCCAAAAACAATTGCGGATCCGGTGTCATTCTGCAAAAATATCAGGCCAACCGGTACGAAAAGAATACCAGCCATGGTCAGTAATGATTTCCAGCTGTGCATTTTGAAGTTGTACGAACTGATATATCGGGCCAGGGCAAGCGATGTTGCCATTTTCATAAATTCGGATGGCTGAAGTAAAAATCCTCCAATCTGTATCCACGATTTAGCACCATTTATGGTCGTGCCTATAAATGGGACCAGTATCAATAAAAAAATGATGGCTATATAAATCGGGAAGGCAAAAGTTACAAAGAACTTCGAGTCTGTATTTATCATCAGTACTGCAATAAAAATCGCGGCACCAATCCACATCAACTGTTTGCCATATTGCTGGGTTGTATCGAAAATGCTTTTGTGATCTTCGTTATAAACAGCGGCATAAATATTTATCCAGCCAATAAGCATCATGGCCAGATATATGCCTATGGTTATCCAGTCGACATTTTCCCAAACGTTGTTTTTCTTTTCCACCTTAAAGTTTCTTTTTTACTTCAACAACATTTAATAAGTCGGTTTCAATCAGTTTTTGCTCCAATTCTTTATGTTTTGGAGAAATCGAGTCATTCAGGTATTTTTCCATAAGAAGCCCTCCAATTGGTGCAGCATACGTGGCTCCAAAACCGGCATTCTCAACAAAAACGACTATGGCTATCCTCGGATTATCCTTTGGGGCAAATCCGACAAATGCCGAATGGTCTGCTCCATGAGGGTTTTGAACGGTACCAGTTTTTCCGCAAACAATGAAATTATCTTCCTTTACCGTGTATTGCAATCTGGTTTCCGAAATTACAGCCTCCATCCCTTCGATTACAGTATTGAAATGTTCAGGACTGATATTAACCATTTTTTTTTCGTATTCAAGTTTGTGAACTTCCCTGTTGGCATCCTGAACTGCACTAACAATGTGTGGTGTAATGTAATACCCCCGGTTGGCGATCATTGCACACAAGTTGACCATTTGCAGCGGTGTCGCTTCGATTTCGCCCTGGCCAATAGCCAGCGATCTGATGGTCATTGCATTCCAGTGCCCTGGGGTGTACCATTTGTCGTATAGGCTCACTTCAGGTATACTTCCTTTATTTTCGGAAGATAATTCAGGATTGAGCTTCGTGCCAAAGCCAAAGCTGGTTATGTAGTCGCGCCATACCTGATAACTTTCTGCTGAATTTGATTTGTGACTCATGATTTCCCTGAAGGCATTCCAGAAAAATGAATTACATGATTCACGAATACCTTCACGAATAGCTAATGGACTAACGTGGCTGTGTGTGCATGAAATAGGTTTTGATCCTTTGCCGGAACATGAGAACCGGTCGAATGGCGTGATGGCATGCTCCTCAAGTGCAATCAGTGCGTTGGCAAGTTTAAATGTAGATCCGGGAGGATAAAGTGCATTTACGGCTCTGTTCCACATGGGTTTAGCAATCGAGTCGCGATCCAGAATACTGTAATTGGTGCTTCGTTGACGGCCAACAAGCAAGTTGGGGTCGTACGAAGGGGCGCTGACCATCATTATGATTTCACCTGTTGAAGGTTCGATAGCTACAACGGCTCCCCGTTTGTTGGTCATCAGTAATTCGGCATAGGCCTGAAGGCTGGCATCCATTCCAGTCATCAGGTTTTGTCCCAGAATAGCAGTGGAGTCTTCCTTTCCTTCGTTGTATTTTCCTTTCACGCGGTTGTGGACATCAACCATCGATTTGGTTATTCCTTTAATTCCACGAAGCTCTTTTTCATAAGCTTTTTCCAGACCACTTACACCAATGTAGTCTCCCGATAAGTAATACGGATCATTATCGATGATTCTCTGATTGACTTCGCCAACATATCCTAATACCTGGGCAGCACTTTTACTTGGGTACTCGCGCAAAGTTCGCGATTGAACATAGAAACCAGGGTATTTGTATAATTTTTCCTGAAGTGGGGCATAAATATCAGGCGAAATCTGGCCAACAACAATTGACGGTTTATAGCGAGAATATTGTTTCGCTTTTTTGATCGCTTCTCTTAATTCAACCCGGTCGAGTTGCACGATGTTACACAATTCTGTCGTATCAAAAGTCTTTACTTCACGAGGAATCATCATCAGGTCGTAAGCAGCCTTATTGTACACCATCAGCTCGCCTTTACGGTCGTAAATAAGCCCTCGTGCAGGGTAGATCGTTATAAATCGAAGTACATTGCGTGTTGCAAATTGCTTGTATGTTTTGTTGGTAATTTGAATCGAGAATAGTCTGAGAATGAAAATCACACCAACCCCGAGCATGATACCTGCAATAATAAGTTTCCGTTTAGAAAATGTATCCACCGCAATTTAGTTTTTAAAGACAATGAATTGACTGCCCAGTATAATGATGATCGAAAATACACTGCTGAGAATCCAGCGGAGTAAAGTTTCGAAAAAGTCGGCAAACGAAAATGCCTCAGCAAAAAAGAGAAATAAGTGGTGGATTAAAACTGAGATGACTGTGTATTTAATAAAACTGGCGAATCCAAGTTGGGTCATGTTGGGCGTGGTCCCTTTTTCGATGAGTTCGCGCGATGAAACCAGTTGGGCAATTCCAGGGCGCAAAAATCCCAATAAAACAGTTGCACCGGCATGGATTCCCGGCGTATTTCCAAAAATGTCAATCGTAATACCCAGGATGAAAGAAATACCTAATAGAAAATATCCTGGAATAGTAAACGGTAGCAACAGAATAAACAGAATGTATATATATGGATTAACCAGTCCACTGAATTGGATATTGTTCAAAATTAGCACTTGTACCAGAACAAGTACGAAAAACATAATAACGTATTTCCCCAAATCTTTTATCATTCACCTACGTTGTTAGATTCAAGTCTTTTCAATTCGTCCTGCTTGGTGTTTTTAACAACTTCCACGTATTTCAGGGTTCTGAAATTGGTCGAAAGCTCAACTTTAATGTTGTAGAAATTTGTTCCGCTTTCTACATCAAAATTCTTAATGGTTCCAATCATAATTCCTTCAGGAAAAATGCTCGAATAGCCACTTGTTACCACGGTATCTCCAATGTTTACAATGATATGAAACGGAATTTCTTTCAGGTCGGCAGTATTCGCATGTTCACCATCCCATACCAAAGCTCCGAAATAATTATTTTTGTTGATTTTGGCCGGAATACTCAGGCGCTTGTTCAGCAATGATAATCCGGTTGAATAGTTTGGCGAAACATTGGTGATTACACCAACAACCCCGTCTGCGCTAATCACTCCCATGTCGGGCCTGATACCTTGCCTTGAGCCTTTATTCAGGGAAATGTAGTTGAATTGCTTGTTTACCGAGTTGCTTATTACTTTTGCTGATGCAAAATAGTAGGCAGGTGCATCCACTGTATCAGGTCGGTTAATCGGATATTTTTCCTGATTCCTGATCCTGAACTCAAGCTGTTTGTGCAAGGAGGCATTTTCGGCAGCCAATCGGGCATTTGTCCGGCTTAAACTGAAATAGTCGTCAAAATGACTGAACCGCTCATAAAGAGTTCCAACAATATCGTTGCTGGAATTAACAAATGCTACCCGTTGGTAATTGTTGAGACTGACTATCAAGGAAAACGAAATTGCCTCAAGAACCAGAAACATCATTACAAAATAATTTCGTAGTAAGAAACGAAATAAACTTCTCATTTTAATTTGGAAGGTTTACCCCTTCCTTTTCAGTTTTATCTGATCAGGAAAGAGAATTTATTTACATTCTTAAGTGCGATACCGGTACCACGAGCTACTGCACGCAATGGATCTTCGGCAACATGAAACTGGATGTTGATTTTATCAGTAAATCGTTTGGCCAATCCACGCAACAAAGCTCCACCACCAGCCAGCCATATTCCACGGGCAACAATGTCGGAATAAAGTTCCGGAGGCGTTTGTTCGAGTGCGCTCAAAATGGCTGTTTCAATTTTATTGATCGATTTTTCAAGACAGTGAGAAATTTCCTGGTATGAAACAGGCACTTCAATCGGAAGGGCTGTCATTTGGTTTGGACCTTGAATGACATAGTCTGCTGGTGGATTGTCGAGTTGCGACAACGCTGATCCAACATTGATCTTAATTTCTTCTGCAGTACGCTCACCAATTTTGATGTTGTGTTGATGGCGCATGTATTCCATGATGTCAGCAGTCAAATCGTCGCCAGCGATGCGGATTGATTTATTCGTAACCAAACCTCCCAGTGAAATTACAGCAATTTCGGTAGTACCACCACCGATGTCAACAACCATGTTTCCTTCAGGAGCTTCAACATCTAGTCCGATACCGATTGCGGCAGCCATTGGTTCATAAATCATATAAACATCGCGTCCACCGGCATGTTCCGACGAGTCACGAACAGCACGGATTTCAACTTCGGTTGATCCGGAAGGGATGCAAACTACCATTCGAAGTGAAGGTGCAAAAAAGCGAGACTTGGGATTCATCATTTTGATCATTCCCCTGATCATTTGTTCAGCAGCGTTAAAGTCGGCAATTACACCGTCACGCAGCGGACGTATTGTTTTCAGGTTCGCATGCGTTTTTCCCTGCATTTGCCGGGCTTTTTCACCTATTGCAACAAGCTTTTCAGTTTTTAGGTCGATGGTAACGATCGATGGCTCGTCAACAACAATTTTATCGTTGTGGATAATAATGGTGTTGGCTGTTCCAAGGTCGATGGCAATTTCCTGCGTTAAAAATGAAAACAATCCCATTTGTATGTCTATTTTTCTTTGTTTAAAATTTTAATTAACAGTCGTTTGACATGATTAAACAGTCAATGGTCATTTGTAAAATGTCAATGCTTGAAGTCTTTAGGATTTTTTCCTAACGACTAATGACTAATTTCTGTTTTTAGTGTTTGAAATGTCTCACTCCTGTGAATACCATTGCAATACCGAATTCGTCACAGGCCGCGATTACTTCTTCGTCGCGAATACTGCCACCAGGTTCTACAATGTATTTTATTCCGAATTCGTTGGCAGCTTCAACGCTGTCTCTGAAAGGGAAAAATGCATCCGAGATTAATACTGAATCTTCAATACTAATGCCTTCTTTTAAATTGAATCTCGGAATGGTTAATTGGCGCAAACTATCTAGTCGGTTGGGTTGTCCCATTCCGGCTCCGGTGAGCCAGAACGATCCGTCCGGATTTTGTGTTACCAGGGCAATCGCATTACTTTTTAAATGTTTGCAGGCGGTAATGCCAAATTTCGACAGATTCATTTTCGAATCGTCAAATTGTATTTTTGTTACATTTTTGAATTCTGTTTCCAAACCTTCGTCTTCATCCTGAATGAGTAACCCACCGCTGATCGAACGATAGAGTTTTTCACCTGCGATTTCAGGTTTTACAGGTGTTTCCAATACGCGAAGGTTTTTCTTTTTGCCCAACACTTCCAGAGCTTCCGGAGTGTAGCCAGTTGCAATGATTATTTCAACGAATCGTTTATTGAACCATTCGGCTATTGTTTGGTCAATCACTCCGGTGAAACAAACAATGCCTCCGTAGGCGCTAACCGGATCGCCAGCCCAAGCCAGTTCTAGCGATTTCAGAATGTCATCAGTAACAGCAAGTCCGCATGGATTTAAATGTTTGACTACCGAAACAGCAACTTTATTTGCTAAATGAGTTACTGAATGGAAGGCATCACTTGCTGATTTCCATGCAGCATCGGCATCAAGCATGTTATTGTACGAAAGTGCTTTCCCTTGCAATACTTTTGCATTAGAAAGGGTGATGTCTGAATTGGTATTGTTGAATTTGAAAAAGGCAGCCGACTGATGAGGGTTTTCGCCGTAGCGTAAAACCTGTCCATCGTTAACACTAATACGGGCTTCTTCTGATTTTTCGCCGTTAAAATAATTGAAGATGGCGCTGTCGTAATGCGATGAAGTTGCAAAAGCTAAACGGGCAAATTCTTTACGGTCGGCAAGTGAAGTTGCTCCTTCTTTTTCGATGAGCAAATCGAGTAGTGTCTGGTATTGGTTACGCGACGATACAATAACCACATCGTTGAAGTTTTTGGCAGCGGCGCGAATCAGAGAAATGCCGCCAATGTCAATCTTCTCAATGATGTCTTCTTCAGACGCTCCTGAAGCAACGGTTTCTTCAAATGGATAAAGGTCGACGATAACTAAATCGATTTCAGGAATTTCGTATTTGGCAATTTGTTGTTGGTCGCCCAGGTTGTCTCTGCGGTTCAAAATTCCGCCAAATACTTTTGGATGAAGGGTTTTTACGCGTCCTCCCAAGATTGAAGGATAACTTGTAAGTTCTTCTACCGCAATAACGGGAGTTCCAAGTTCTTCAATAAATGATTGTGTTCCACCGGTTGAATAAATAGTGACGCCTATTTCGTCCAATTTTTTAACTATCTGATCCAACTTATCTTTGTGATATACTGAAATTAACGCCGATTTAAGTGTTTTTAAGTCCTTCATCAATAATCCTTTTGTAATTTGGGCTCAAAGATAATAAAACACCTTGATTTTTTCCGCTACGAATCTTACTAATTAAGCTTAATCTAACATTTATAATTAGATTCTAATTTCGGTGATGTATCCTTGCCGCACTGATATAAATATTCTAACGGACGGATTGCTTCTTTGTTATAGAAAGTAAAAACAAATAAAAAGCTGAAAGTGAGATTCATTCGAATAAAGAGTTTGTAGTAGTGTCGGTATTTATCGTCAGGTTTTATTCTGAAAGTTTCTTTTTGTATTCATTTTGAACGGGTTGAGGTTGATTGGTAGATTATCCGATTTTATTTCCTTCAATTTTTCAATTTATTTGTAATCATTTCAGAAATCAGTAACTAATTTTTTAGATTCCGGAAATTCCGGTTCCGTTTTTGGCTTACTTGTGGTTTTTAGAAAGCAATTGCTGTTTCTGTTTCAGGATTGTTTTATATTTACTTTTCAATTCGGGGAAATATGCTTTTAACCAGATTAATAATAGAAAGTTTTTCATTTGCCTTTGGTTCGCTCAGAGGAAATAAGTTGCGCACATTTCTTTCGTTGTTGGGAATTACCATCGGCATTTTTGCCATTATTTCCGTTTTTACAGTAATCGATTCTTTGGAAGGATACATTCGGAACAGCCTGAATTCTTTGGGTAGCAACATGGTTTACATTCAGAAATGGCCATGGGCTCCTCCTGAAGGTGAATCGGAATATCCCTGGTGGAAATACATGAACCGGCCCGTGCCTACCATGGAGGAAGCCGAGGAATTGGGTCGTCGTTCGAAGAATATCGAAGATGTCGTTTATTTTTTTGGTTTTAACCGTACCGTGCAGTTCGAAAACAGCAAGGCTGAAAATACAGAAATATTGGCGACCACTCACGACTTAATTAATACCTGGAGTCTCGACATTGAAAAGGGGCGTTATTTCACTGAGTCAGAATCGAACTCAGGAGCTAGTCTGGCGATTTTGGGAAGCGAGCTTGCGGTTAAGCTTTTCGACAACGTGGATCCAATCGGTAAAATGATTAAAATTCAAGGACATCGGTTACAGGTAATAGGTGTTTATTTGAAAAAGGGAACTGATATGTTCAATACCAGCATGGATAAACGGGTTCATATTCCGGTGGTTTATGCCATGAGCATGGTTGATGTGCGCGATCACGACCAGGGGCAGGCCATTAATATAAAAGCCAAGCCTGACGCCGATCATGATGAATTTGTTGCTGAAATAGAAGGGCAGATGCGTTCTTTACGCCGGTTACGACCTTTGGAAGAAAACGATTTTGCGATTAATGAAGTGAGTGTGATCTCGAACAGGTTCGATGCATTCTTTAAGGTCTTTAACTTTGCAGGATGGATCATTGGCGGTTTCAGCATTCTGGTGGGTGGTTTCGGTATTGCCAACATCATGTTTGTATCGGTTAAAGAACGAACAAAAATTATAGGAATTCAAAAGGCCATTGGTGCCAAAAAATATTTCATCCTGCTTCAGTTTATTTTCGAAGCAGTAGTGCTTTCTTTGGTTGGAGGTGTCATCGGACTCATCCTTATATTTATAGGTACGCTTATCTTTAGTTATGTTGCCGATATGACAATTGCCTTGTCCATGGCAAATATTATTCTGGGCTTAACCATTTCCGGAGTCATCGGCATCCTGGCTGGGTTCATTCCTGCCCTTTCGGCTTCGCGGCTCGATCCGGTTGAGGCGATGAACAGCGTTTAGTCGGGTTGCGGGATGCGAGTTCTGAGTTACGCGATTAGTCAGGGTTTCACTCCAAAGTGAAGCCCTGACTTGTTTCTAAAGGGGATTGTTGAGTGTTCTGCTGAGTCAAATGAACGGAATTAGCAATTGAGACCAAATGCTTATGCCCAAATAAAATGGTGAGGGCTGCACCTATCAAAGCGCACAACATATCAGATTGAGCATCCCAAACATAACCCTGCGTTCCAAGTACATCGGAGGTGTATTGGTTGTCGCCCAATACGATTATAAAAAACCACTCAAAAATCTCATACATTCCGCTCACAGTGATTGCGACACAAAATGAGAAAAAATTTATCCAGGAAAAATTCCGAATAATATCGTGTTTGATTATTACTTCTCTTGCGATTAATACCGGGAGAATTCCTTGAACAAGATGTCCTAATTTATCGAAATTATTTCTCTCCATTCCAAATAAATCCTTAATATCATTAAAAATGGGAACGTTTGGAAAAGAATAATGTGCTCCTACAGAAATCATACACGCAGCAATAAATGCCCATGAATTCGTTGTATTTGTAAATCTGATTTTATGATAGAAATAGATATAAACCAGAATAATAAATATAACTCCTGTAATCTCAAGCATCCATACATAATAATCTTTCGGGAATATAGACGACCAGATAAATACAAGTGCATACAATATAATTAAAACTCTATTGTATAAATTGTTACTAAGCTTCATCCTGAAATTGCTAAATGATTAGAGCAAATTACCCTTTGTTTTTTCCTGATGGAGATATAAACGGAACAATACATTATAAGCAAGCAAAAAGATGATGAGAATTGAAAATGATACAATGAAAATAGCCATTCCATAGACCAATAAGAACGAAATTAACCAAAGCAGAATAGTAAAAAAGAGGGAATTTATAAGCGCTTTGATACGCAGAAAATTATAATTGAATTTTTCATTTTGCTCCTTCGAAAATGAAACCAGTCCAATTCCACCTATTAAAAATATTGCAGCCAATTCATCTAAAATATTGGTCTGAGATACAACAAAATACTTCGTTTGAAGATAAGTAGTAACAATCGCAAATATTTTTATATTAAATATTTCAGGCTTCCCTCCCCAAAAATATAAATAAATAAACGGCACAGACAAAGCCATCAATAGAAACCCAATGTACTTTGCTTTATAGGGGAAAATGGACAGGTTTAATTTCAAACTACTTTCAGGATTTAACATGTGCACCCAATGTATTTAACCGTTCCATCTTCAAGATAAACATCTAATCCAACAAGAGCAAATTTGTGGTTATAAATAGCGTCGACATGCAAAATGCCTGGCGAATGACTTTTGTACCTAACCTTAATGACTTTAATATACATTCCTCCCCAGTAAAAATCATCTTCAGTTGATTTTTCGATAACCTCGTTCTCCAAAGTTACACCACCAACTTTTGCCGAATATTTATCTCCAACTTTGCTATTGTAATTCACCAAAGTAAGCTTACTTCCATCGTTAAAGACGACCTGAGCCCCTTCATCAGTTATTTTTGCGTTTACAGTTGCATTAACCGTATTCCCTGAAATAGTAACTGTGCCGGGAAATCTTTCGGTTGGTACCGCTTTTAATATATCGATATACGTGCTGTTTGTTGTGCTTCCCGAACAGGAAAAAGTTGACACATCTCCCTCTAATTTTGTAACAGTCATCCCTTTAACTGCGACACCTTGAATTGGTCCCCACGATATTGTGTGACCAACTTCACCAACTGGCGACTGGGAGCCGCCTAAAACAGATAAGTCATCTTTTTGACAGGAAGTAAATGCTGAGAAAGCGCTAAACAGGATAGTTAGCGAAAAAATTTTTGGTTTCATAGTAATTGAATTTTGGTTGTTGATTTTTTTGTATTGTATAGTATGGTTACATTTGAGATAAAATTAGTTGAAGTTGGAATGGGGGATGGTTCAAATGAACAAAATGAGAGGTTCAAATCGTAAAAATCAACTAACTGGTATTGACTTTGACTTATGGATCATTTAAAACTAACCTTATTAGTTTCGTCGTTTACAATTCCTCTGGTACTGGCAATTACATTGTTCGTTTCTTCGAAGAATAATTTGTCGAAAAAGATTATGGGTTTTGGATTATTGAATGCCTTTTTTGTATTTCTGGCCAATTATATTTATTTCTATAAGTTATTCGACACCTATTCATACATTCACAGTTTGCACATTGCTACTGTTCTTTGGATTTTCCCTTCGATATATCTTTACATAAAATCGATTGCTGAAAGTGAAAAACAGTTGAAAAAAGAGTTTTGGCATTTCCTTCCGGGGCTTGTTTTTGGACTGACTTCAGCAATTCTTTTCGGGTTACTATTGAGCCACGACGAAAAAATCTATTATTTGTCGAATTACAGGAGCGGAGTTCAATTTGCGAGTCGGAACATTAAAATGGTTTCTGTTTTTCGTTCAACTGATGTTATCCTAATTGTTGGGCAAGTCATTTATTATTCAGTAAAATTTATCCGGATCCCGAATAAATACCAGCTTGAATTAAATGAAGAATATTCCAATATCGAGAATTTCTCTATCAACTGGCTAAAATGGTTTAATGTGTCGTTTGTTTCCATTGGACTATTATGTATATCTTTTTACATGTTTAATCCATTTCACGAAAAAAATGACTTTTTCCTGATCCTGTTTCTGTTTTCTATTTCAGCTTTTATTTGGGTTCTTGGAATTTGGTCGTTTAAGCAGAAGAAACCGGAAGTTGCTTTGGATTCAATTCAGGAACAGCCTGCCGTGAATAGCGATTCTCTTAAAATAAAGGAAGAGGAGTTGGCTAAAACCCTAATGGCTTATTTCGAAAAGGAGAAGCCTTATTTACAACCCGACCTTACGTTGACCGCAGTAAGTAAGGTTATTGGAACGAACCGAACCTATCTTTCTTCGGTTATCAATAGTGATTTTGGAGTAAATTTTAATGTTTTTGTGAATCAGTTTCGGGTGCGTTATATCGAAGATTACCTAAAACAATACCCCAAAACAACAAAAGAAGAATTAGTCGACATCGGAGGCTTTGGCTCTGTTAGTTCGTTAAAACGGGCTATGAAAAAAGAGGATAACAACTGATTCGGATAGTGAATCCCTGATTGTCTTTGTTCGCAATATTAAGAAATTTACGTTTTAAAGAAGGTTGAAACTTATTTCCCTTTGGGAAACATAATACATTATGTATTTTAGCGCTACGGTCGATGAACAACCTTCGAGCGTTGAATCTTGTCTATGTCAACAAATAAAATTAAATCCGAAACCTGTTTGAATTGTGAAACGCATTTGCGTCTTGAAGATAATTATTGCCCAAATTGTGGGCAAAAAAACACCACGCACATCATTCCACTAAAACACATTTTGCTTGAAACTTTTGAAGACTTTTTTCATTTCGACACAAAGTTGTGGAACACCATTAAAACCACGTTTACAAGGCCCGGAAAAATTACAACTGATTACCTGGAGGGCAAGAGAGCCCGTTATGTGCCACCCGTTAAACTTTACATTTTTATCAGTTTTATCTTTTTCTTACTGTTGGGAAAACTGAGCGACCATACCATCGAAAACAGCAAAAATAAGCACCTGATTAAACAAGGTGATGATAAAGCGATGAGTATTTCGCTAAACGAACTGTTGGAAAACAAGAGGATTTATCACAGCAAGAATTCAGGTGATGTCCGCATGATGGAGTTACGCATGATGGAGTTTGACTATACCTCGAAAGACAGCCTCCGAGAGGATTTGAAGCGACTGAAATCTGCACCTGATTCGATCATTGACAAGCTGTTGATGAAGGAAGAAATTGATACAACAGCATATTACCGGGAGAACCTCCGCAGCTTGCTTGACCTTATTCCTGAACACTGTCAGGCTTTAGATTCCGCGAAGTTTCGCATCAACCTCTTTAACAAAGTTGAATTCGCGTCGCAGGAAGAGTATGATAAATTCAAAGAACAGATTCACGATTATTCCGATGAACAGGTTGACTCTTTGTTAATATCGAAAGGTGAAAAGGTAACCTGGTTCAACCGGCAAATGTTAAAAAAGCTTGGAAAGTTCGACTGGAAAAACAAAGATGATATCAAAGAGATTACTCACGCGATCTTAAAAAGTATCTCACTGACTATGTTTATTATGATGCCTCTCACGGCTATATTGCTTCTGCTGATATTCTATCGCAGGAAGTATTACTATGAACATCTGATTTTTTCCATTCATATACATACGATCTTTTTCCTTATCCTAAGTTTTGTTCTTGCTGTTCAGGTTTTTATCAGCGATACTGTGGGTGGAAAACTGTGGTTTTGGGCATTTCTGGTATGCCTGATCTATCTGATTTCATCACTAAAGCACAACTACAATCAAACCTGGGGCAAAACAATTGCTAAGTTTTTGTTGATGTCGATTCCTTATTTAATAATTAGTCTTTCGCTTACTTTGTTTGCTGTACTGTATGGTTTTTTAGCTTAAAACAATTGGTGGAATAGCTAAATAGGTTTTAACGAGAACAGTGCTTCACGTATGAGATATTAGTCAGGGTTTCACTTCCAAAGTGAAGCCCTGACTAATTTTATGCGAAATCGGTTTTGTAGAACATCGATTTCTCCATTTATTTATCAATTAAAGTATTTGGAATATCCTTCTGGTAATTTTTCGATCGATTTGATCTGAATGTCTTTGAAATACACTTCAGCGGCTTCGCTTTGAAGCTGAATTTTTCCTTTGGTCAATGGAATTGATTTTCCGTCTTTTACATATCTCGAGTTTTGCAGAACCATAACTACATGCCCGTTAACGATTCGAACACTTTTGTCGCCAAAACAAATCAATTCAAGAGTTGTCCATTCACCGGTTTGACTTTCGTAATCGGCACTGCGCAAACAAAAGCCATCCCGCCCCGTTCCCGGACCAATTGGCAGGAAGGGTTGCTTTTCGCTGGCTACCGTGTTCATATTTCCTTCCGGAATAAACGCCCGAACATCAATTGCCGAACTCGCAATTCCCCAATGATCACCCATGTGTCCTTCCATAATCTGGAATTCCTGCGAAAGCATCCATGAACGCCAGTAATCTACGCCACATTCTCCAATTGAATGATACAGTAAGCCTGAATCTTTCAACTTCTCGATGCGAGGTTCCCATTTTTTATCGCCCCATTTTACTTTCAAGGTCAAATGGTAATTCTCAAATTCCTGTTTGGTAAATACGCAGCCGTAAATTTCACCGGTGATGTGCAGTACCGGCTCGCCGTTTACTTCGTCAACCGTAAAAACGTTGCTCTTGTTTTTATTGTAACCAACAGGTTCAATCAAATTGCCATTTTCATCTTTCGGTTGTTGTCCGTTAAAGCTGTTTGAGAAGCTGAAACTCTGGTAAACTTCCCATTGAGAAAGATTTTTATCAAGTAAGTTGACCCATTTTTCGTTTGAAGGAGTGAATGAACTAAAACTAAACAGTAACGCAAATGCGATAGTTGATTTGATTAAATGATTCATATTCATAGTTTTAGTATTATGGTTTATTCGCTGTTTAAAGCGACTGATCACTGTTTTTTGACTGTTCCCCAATCAACCTCACGATCATTTCAAACTCAGTCACACCCAATTGCTCCGGACGTTTGTCGAATATGGGGTTTGCCTTTAATTCGTCGGTGGTAATCATGGTTTTTAACGAATTCCGCATGGTTTTACGCCGCTGGTTGAACGCCATTTTTACGATGCCTTTAAAGAGCTTTTCGTCACAGTTCAGCTTCTCTGTTTTGTTGCGGGTCAGGCGGATGACTCCCGATTTTACTTTCGGCGGTGGGGTAAATACATCTTCGTTTACGGTAAAAAGGTATTCAATGTCGTAATATGCCTGAAGAAATACACTTAATATTCCGTAGGTTTTCGATCCGGGACCGGCTGCCAAACGCTCTGCAACTTCCTTCTGCAACATGCCAACAACTTCAGGAATTTGGTTGTGGTATTCGAGCACCTTGAAAAATATTTGAGAGGAGATGTTATATGGGAAATTGCCAATGATAGCAAACGGTTCAGTAAAATGGTTATGCAGATTTAATCTCAGAAAGTCAGCAGAAATGATCCGCTCTTTAATTTCAGGGAAATGAGTATTCAAGTAATCAACCGATTCACGGTCGATCTCTACCACCGAAGTTTCATACGCTTTGTTTTCCAATAGAAATTGAGTCAAAACTCCCATTCCAGGGCCAATTTCCAATACTTTTTTTACGTTGGTTGCCCGAAGACTTTCAACGATTTCTTTCGCAATATTCTTATCGTTTAAAAAATGTTGCCCCAAATTCTTTTTTGCCCTTACGTTTGCCATAATTCTTTATGAGTTGCCTGACTTGGTTTTAATTATTGATAAAAAACTGCCCGATTTAAAACAAATCTGTATTTTTGCCACGATGGCAGATTTTGTGCCGTGACAAAAGTACGTTAAATTCGGCTGCTATTACAAACGCATTTATATCAATAAATAAAAGAGCTTGAAACAAAGTATACTTAAAACCCTCAAATTTGTCTCCTTCTTTTTACTCGGAATATTCATATTCTGGATGGTTTATAAAGATCAGGATTTTAAACGTATAAAAAGTGTTTTAACCAACGATGTTAATTATTTCTGGATTGTGGTTTCACTCTTGCTTGGATTGTTAAGCCACGTCAGCCGGACGATAAGATGGAATTTATTGATTGAACCGCTCGGAAGGAAACCACGGTTGATGAATACTTTTTTAGCGGTTATGGTTGGCTACCTCATGAATCTGGCATTGCCGCGGATGGGCGAAATATCGAGGTGTGGTGTGATCGCACGCTACGAAAAAATATCGTTTACCAAGTTGGTCGGTACCGTCGTTACCGAACGTCTGATTGATGTATTGATGCTGCTTATTCTTTTGGCAATAGTTGTTTTAACTCAATTTGGACAGGTTCTTGAATTTCTGAACAATAACCCTGAAGTAAATGAAAAGCTGCAAAAAGTAATTTATTCGCCAGTTCTGATTGGTGGATTGTTTTTATTTCTGGCCGTTTTATGGTTTAGTCGTCACAAGATTCGTGAAAGTTCATTGATGAAAAAAGTGATGGGTTTTGTTGGTCAGTTCGTCGAAGGTTTTCGCAGCATTAGTAAAATGAAGAAGAAAGGTTCATTTATTTTTCACTCGGTATTTATATGGGTAATGTATTACCTGATGATGTATCTGATATTCTTTTCATTTGGATTTACTTCGCATTTAGGTCCATTGGCAGGATTAACTGTTTTTGTTTTGGGTAGTTTTGGTATGGTGGCTCCGGTCCAGGGTGGTATTGGCGCTTGGCATTTTATGGTCATTGAGGGACTTGCCCTTTATGGAGTTGACAGGGCTGACGGGAAAGTATTTGCTTTACTTGCCCATGGAACCTCAACCGTTATGCTGATTGTGCTTGGCCTTATTGGAGTATTGGTTCTGCCATTTGTAAATGAACGCGAAGAAGTATTAGAAAATAGTCATTAGTCAATAGAAAAGCGAGTTAACTTTGTCCAATGACAATGACTTTTTCCCAAAAGTAAATTAGTAAATAGCCTTGAATATAAATCTTTACATAGCCAGACGAATTTTTTCTTCGAAAGAAAATCGGGAAAACCTTTCGCATCGGATCGTAAACATTGCCCTTTTCGGTATTGTTCTCGGCTTGGTGGTGCTGATTTTGTCAGTGGCTATTGTTACCGGTTATAAATCGGAGGTTGGGCGTAAAGTCATCGGGTTTGGCTCTCATTTGCAGGTTGTCAATCTCGACTCCAACCAATCGTTCGAAACCAGTCCAATTAGCCAAAATCAGCCATTTCTTCCTGAACTCAAGAGTATTGAAGGCATCCGTCATGTTCAGATTTTTGCGACTAAACCTGGTATAATTCGCACCGATGACGAAATTCAGGGCGTTGTGCTGAAGGGAATCGGACCTGATTTCGACTGGTCATTTTTTCAGGAAAATAAAGTGGCAGGCGAACCTTTTCAGGTTCAGGACACCGTTCGAAGCAACAAAATCTGGATTTCGAAACAAATGGCCGACTTGATTAAGCTTAAGTTGGGCGACGACCTCAATATGTTTTTTATCAATGGATCGGAGTTTGTACCACGTCAGCGTAAATTTCAACTGGCCGGAATTTACAAGACCAGTCTCGAAGAGTTCGACCGGATGTTTGTTTTGGTTGACATCAATCACATTCGTCGGTTAAACAACTGGAAGGAAGATCAGGTCAGTGGTTTCGAGATTCTGGTCAACGATTTCAAGCAACTTGAGCCTGTTGAAAAGGAAGTAAATGATTTGCTCCTGAGAAATACGACTCCCGACAGCCCAGTTTTACAGGTTGTAAGTATCAAGGAAAAATACAGGCATATTTTCGACTGGTTGGGTCTGCTCGACATGAATGTTTGGGTGATTTTAACACTGATGGTTTTAGTCGCCGGATTTAATATGGTATCAAGTCTGTTAGTTATTATTTTGGAACGCACGCAAATGATTGGAATTCTAAAAGCCATGGGAGCACGTAATTGGAGTATTCGAAAGGTGTTCCTTTATTTTTCGGTTATGCTGATTCTGAAAGCCTTGGTATGGGGAAATATTCTGGGTATTGGCATTTGCCTTATTCAGTTGTACACGCATGTTTTCAAGCTCGATCCAAGTTCGTATTACCTTGAATATGTTCCAATACATCTGACTGTTTTGCACCTGGTTTTGCTGAATGTCGGAACTGTCTTGATAACAGTGCTGATGTTGCTTTTGCCATCCTATTTCATCACCAAAGTTTCTCCTGAAAAAACAATTCGCTTCGAATAATAAAATGGCTGATTGCTTTTGTGAAAATGATCTTTTGAAAGGTTAGGGTTCTTCCTTTTTTGATTGTCCGTTACAATGAATTAAGCCAACATTAAATCATGTTTTTCTTCGGAAAATAATTGAAGCTTTGTCTGCGTTAAGGTCATAATTCGTTAATTTTAGACAATGTATTCTGCTGTTAAAACATATCTAAAAGAATATTTGCAGGGCGAATTGCCTGGCATCAATGCGCATTCAAAAATGCTTCCTCCCGGCAGGCGCTTAAAGACGAACGCCGATGAACTTCCGTCGGTAAAAATGAGCAGTGTTTTGTTGCTGCTTTTTCCTGAAGGTGATCAGTTGTACATTTGTTTAACTAAACGCCCGCATACCATGAAGCACCATCCGGGGCAAATCAGTTTTCCCGGAGGAAAGGTTGAGAAAGACGATACTTCCGCAGAGATGACTGCTTTGCGCGAAGCGAGGGAAGAAGTGGGTATTGATCACCATCAAATTGAAATTTTGGGGAAATTATCCGATCTGTATATTGAGGTTAGTCAATTTTCCATTCAGCCATTTCTGGCCTGGGCCGATCAGAAACCTGAGTTTTTAGTTGATTTTGGTGAAGTTGAAAAGCTGATCTTATTTCCAGTCAGCGATTTTATTGCCAATGAAGTTATTTCAGAAATCGAGCTTGAGACGGTTACAGGGGCACTTCGGGTGAAATACTACCCTTATGATGGCGAATTTATCTGGGGCGCTACTGCAATGATTTTATCCGAATTAATTGAGATTCTGAAAAAACAAGTAACTGTATGATCGGGCGATTAGGTGGCCAAAATATCTAGTGTTGTGTTAATGATCTTTTGACGTAATGTCGAGGCAGTATCAAAAGTGATTATGCTTTTTCAAAAACTTACAATTTGAAAGTACTGACACTGTTAAAACCCCTAAATCCCCTGAAGGGGACTTCAAAGCCGCCCCTTCAGGGGAGGTTTGGAGGGGTGAAATGAAGTTGAACTTACAATTTGAAAGTTGAATTTGTGAAACATTGACTTTTGATACAACCTCCTCTTCGATGATGAGATCCCGAAATAAATTCGGGATGACCAGATTCCGAAAGAATCAAGTTAATACACCATTAGTTTTTGTTAAGTTGATTACTATTTCCTTATTTTAGGCGATATAAAAATTTCTGTACATGCATTCAAAATACCTGGTTTCGCTTTTCTTGTGTTTGTTCTTTATCCGTGCCAATTCTCAGGATCAGGAAAAAGCCATTCTATCTACATTTCATTCCATTTCAAGTCACGATTTGCTGAATTATGCTGCTGAGTTAAGTTCTGAAAAATACAATGGACGGCTTTCCGGCTCTCCGGGATATGCGGCTGTTGCCAGTTGGGTGGCCGATCAGCTTAAACAGGTCGGGGTAAAACCGGGTTTGTCTGATGATAATTATTTTCAATGGTTCCCGAATGCATACAGCGATGTACTGACTCCTGGCAGCGTGACTTTGCTTGCTGGTAAAGACAATCCTGAAAAAGAATACAAATTCCCCGATGATTATTATCCCGGATCGAATTCTGCTTCTGGAACTGTTTTCGGCGAGGTGATTTATGTTGGATTCGGCATTTCGGCGCCCGAACTGAATTACGACGATTATCGAAACATCGATGTCAAAGGTAAAATTGTATTGATGGAAACCGGCGTGCCATACACACGCAACGATAGCACTCTTCAGAAATGGGAACCCTATAGCTATCACCGGTATAAATTTCAACGGGCTCACGAACTGGGTGCTGCCGGATTATTGTATGTCAGCAAAATTGCGAATCCAAATACATCGTACCTCGAAGGATTTGTTTACGCGCACATTGGCGAACCTGTTGCCGAAGAACTCTTTGCCGGAACTGGTCAAAAATACGCCGAAACACATGCCGCAATTGTGAAGAATATCAAGCCAAATTCGTTCTTGCTGAATAAAAAGGTTAGAATTTCGGCTTCGACCAACTATTTTCCGGATAGTCGCTCGTGCAATGTAATCGGGATGATTGAAGGCTCTGACCCCATTTTGAAGAATGAGGCCATCATTATTGGTGGACACCTCGATGCTGTCGGAAGTCCCGGATGTTTGTTTCCCGGAGCACTCGACAATGCTTCAGGATCGGCCGACATCCTGGCCGCTGCAAAGGCGCTGGCAAAGTCCGAAGTAAAACCTGCCCGTACCGTCATTTTTGTTTTCTTCGGAGGGGAGGAGTGTGGCCTTTACGGAAGTAAGAAATGCGTGGAATCGCCTGTCTGGCCAAAAGAAAAGGTAATTTGCATGATTAACCTCGATATGGTAGGGAACGGAACAGGCTTCCGTCTGGGAAACGGAAAATCATTTCCTGAAATTTTAGATCATTTTTCAGAAGCCAATGATAAATACATTCATCGCGATTTCAAAGCTTCAGAAACTCATGTGAATTATGGCAGGCCACGTACCGACGGGGCGATTTTTGAAAAAGTTGGATACAAAGTGCTGGATTTGTCTACCTCTGGCACGGTAAAACCCGTTTATTACCATGCGCCGCTTGATAATACCGAAGCGCTGACACCTGAAATTATGGAAGATGCTGCCAAGTTGCTTTATTTGGGTGTGCTGGATTTGGCCAACGATCGGACGATCAGTGTTAAGTAAAAAGATTAATTGTGCTTATTTTAGAAACTCCTGAAACCACAAACCTGAATCTTTCACGATTCGCTGCTGAGTTTGAAAATCGATATAAACCAGTCCGAATCGGGTGCGGAAACCTTTATCCCATTCGAAATTGTCGGTAGGCGACCAGACAAAGTATCCATTTACGTTAACATCGTCCAGTCTGGCTTTGAAAACGGATTGCAGGTGATTTTTGAAATATTCTATTCGCCGGGCGTCGTGAACTTTGCCACCCTCAACACGATCGGGAACACACGTTCCGTTTTCGGTCACCAGTAAATTCCGGATACCTTTATATTCGCTGAATTTCTTCAGGACATGGTAAAGTCCTTCCGGATAGATTTCGTATTCCAACTCGTTAGCAGGCACACCACGATCTTTGGCTTTTACTTCTTTGGCCTGAATATACGGGATGATTGACTTTTCGACAATGGCCCGGAAATAATACTGAACGCCAATGAAATCGAAATCAAAAATCATCCGATCCTCGTCGCCCGGCTCGTAATATTTGTGGATTTTTTTCAGTACAGGTAGCGCATTTTCCGGATAACCCAAACCAAGCGCGGGTTCAATAAAAAGCCGGTTAATTCCTGCATCAACACGGCTGGCAGCTTCAATGTGTTTTTGTTCCTGATTGAGCGGTTCGATGTGGGCGGTAAAAAAAGTGGTGCCAATGTTAGCCCCGGCCACATTTCGCCGGATGATGCGGCCACCTTCGGCATTGCACAATACCGAATGATGAACTGCTTTCAGAAATCCCCTGATGTTTCGGCGTCCGGGAGCCATGTATCCCGCAAGGTAACCACCTGCGACGAACGAAAATTGCTCGTTTAACACCATCCAGTTTTTTACTTTGCCGCCATACTCTTTGGTAACCACTTCGACATATTCCGAAAACCAGTCCAGAATCTTCCGGTTCGTCCAACCGCCCTGATCTTCGAGTACCTGAGGTAAATCCCAGTGGTAAATGGTAATCCAGGGTTCAATGCCGACAGCTAAGCATTTGTCGATCACACGGTGGTAAAAATCCAGCCCGGCCTGATTAATTTCACCTGTTCCTGAAGGTAAAATCCTGGGCCAGGAAATTGAAAACCGAAAGACTTTAAAATTCATCGATTTGATCAAGTCGATATCTTCTTCGTACCTGTGGTAAAAATCGGCAGCAACATCGGCATTTTCGCCCCGTTCAATTTTGCCTGATTTTCTTGAAAAATGATCCCAGGTTGACTCGCCTTTCCCGTCCGCATTCCACGCACCTTCGGTTTGGTAGGCTGCCGCAGAAACTCCCCACTTAAAATCAGGGCCAAAATCGGCTTTACTTAAATTAAATGCTGCATCGACTGATGCTTTATTACTTCCCATTTTAGTGTATCCAAATTTCATGTAACTGGACAACAAAAGGCCAGTTCCTGCTACTCCGGTTATTTTTACCCAGTCTCTCCGCTTCATTTTGCTGATCATTTGATGTTGAAGGGCTAATTTTCAGTCGCAAAAGTAGATCAATTGTATGGATCGAAAGATTAAATTTTGATTACAACTAAATCATTCAAAAGCCAGTCAGTTAAAACTGACGGCTAGGGATAATCGCTTTAAATATGCTTATCGGACAGTAATCAGATGCTTTATATAGAAAACTGATTCGATTAGAATTAAAATAAAAGACACACACATCTCTTATTTATTTTAGTATATTCAAACTCCTTAAGTTATTGAATTAAATGCTGTTCATAATCGAAATATTTAAAACAAAAGGAATCTGTATTTCGGGATTAAATAAATACTGAAATAAAAGTCTATAACTAAAAAAGATGATCTACAAATTCTTTCAGCCTCGTCCTGTATTAAAAGAATATATCAAGGAATATCTTTTGCTTCATTTTGAATTTACCGGGCTTTCGGTTAATCCACAGAGAGATTACACGCCCTGTCCGGAACAATGTCTGACTTTTGACCCAAGAGGACACATCACCGCAATTAACAGACAAACCGGAGAAAAACAACGAAGAAACAGCAGCTATATTTCCGGACAACAAAGCACCTGTTATGATCTGCGCTTCGATCCGGATTATTTGATGATAAAAGTAGTTTTTCAGCCGGGAGCATTGTTTAAATTATTGGGGGTTCCACTTTACGAATTCAATGGATATGTTGATGCCTCCCTGATACTCAATACTGA
This sequence comes from Prolixibacteraceae bacterium, assembly GCA_028683385.1. Lineage (GTDB taxonomy): Bacteria > Bacteroidota > Bacteroidia > Bacteroidales > Prolixibacteraceae > Aquipluma. The sequence continues at coordinate 46,534 of JAQUIJ010000022.1, forward strand.
AATTGACCCGGTAAACGAACAGCTGGCCAATGCAACCGATTATATAAATATGATTCAAATAATCGAAGATTACCTGTTGGCAAAAGTCAGAAACACACGGTTCAGCAATCAACCAATGGATCACATTCAATACATATTAAACCGTCAACCAGACCAGTTTTCCTTAAAATGGTTTGCAAATCAGGCATGTTTAAGTCCCAGACAATTTGAACGGAAGTTTTTGGAACGTTTTGGCGTCAGCCCAATTTTATACTGCAGAATTGCACGGTTTCACAAGGCATTCGAAATGAAAGAAAGTCATCCGGAAATGGACTGGCTTGATGTGGCCTTAAACTGTGGATATTCAGATTTTCAGCACATGAACCGAGATTTCAAACAATTTTCGTCGACCACCCCAACCACTATGCTAAACAACCATCTTAATGCCACTGAAAGAATACTTAATTTGGTTTAAAAGATGTCGTTTTTTTACACTTGTACTGGGTTATTGCAAGTTTATATTTGTCAAATCGAATAATCTTTGGAGGTAATAATTTAAAGTAAATGGTCATGAATGAAAATCAAAATGCCTCAAACAGACGCAATGCCATACAAAAAATGGCTTTGAGCACAGCTGCCCTAAGTTTCTTTTCGTTCAAATCTTTTAATGAGCCAGAAGTGACGGACAAGCCTAAAAATGGAGATGCAAAGTTATCGCCCTTTTATTTACCTCCGGCAGAACCATTACAACCCGGTCCAGGTGGACTCAATATCAGAACCTGGGTTCGAAGCTCTCAAACCAACATGCAATTTTCGAATGTTGAAACAGCCGTTGCACCAAAACATATGGGCCCTGCACCTCATTTGCATGAAAGTCTGGATGAAATCATGCTGGTTCTTGAAGGTACTGCTACAGTAATTTTAGACGGTAAAATCGACGAAATCCAGACTGGTGGCTGGCATATGCGCCCACGTGGACTCGAACATACATTCTGGAATGCCTCAGATAAACCATTGCGTTTTATGGACATGTATTTCAACCAAAACTTTGAAGATTACCTGGAAGAATTATTTCACAGTATTATTCCTGATATGGTTAAAAACAATTTAACACCCATGGATCCAGGTATCCATAAACGCATGGCCGATCTTGATAAAAGATTTGGCGTAACCATGTTTCCTGAAAAAAGACAAGCCATTGTTGACAAATACGGACTGATTGGATAATTGAGATGTTCGATATAATCGTTATAAACTAACAAGCCCCCGCCATCCTTTTCCGGACAACGAGGGCTTGATTTATTTTTCAAATGATTGGTATCTTAAGAAGTGCTTAAATTTAAAGTAACAAAACCCAATTTTTGGTCATCTCGAATTTATTTCGGGATCTGATATTTAGCATGGTGTGATCCTGAAACAAGTTCAGGATGACTGGCCCCTTAAAATTTAAGATACCTCCTATTTTAATCAAATATTATACTCCCAATTTATTTCTCCTGATCTGTTCGGCGCTGGTAAAATTGTTTTTCACCACATGGCCTTTTAATGGCAGCATTTTTTCGTGGATCGCATCGATCATCCAGTCTGCGCAGGGGAAGAATGAGTTTTCGAGTTCGTAAGCCGGAGTGATCCAGTTGCGCGAACCAACCACTACTGGTGGAGCATCCAGATCATCGAAGGCCAGTTCTGATATGGTTTGTGCCATTTCTTTCATAAACGATCCACGGGTTGAGGCATCTCCTGAAATTAAAATCCGTCCCGTCTTTTTAATTGAAGCCAAAACGGGTTCGTAGTTAAACGGACTTAAACTTCGTGCATCAATTACTTCTGCCGAAATTCCGTATTTTTCCTGAAGAATATCAGCAGCTTCAATGGCACGGTATAAAGTTGCACCAATGGTCAGAATAGTTACATCTGTTCCTTCGCGTTTCACATCCGGTTCACCAATGGCAATTTCGTAATAACCTTCAGGAACACCACCTTTGTGGAACATTTCACCCATGTCATACAAACGTTGGCTTTCAAAGAAAATTACCGGATCGGTACCCTGCAATGCTGCATTCATCAAACCTTTGGCATCATATGGAGTCGCAGGGAAAACCACTTTCAATCCCGGAATCTGAGCAGTCAAAGCAGTCCAGTCCTGTGAGTGTTGAGCGCCGTATTTCGAACCTACCGAAACACGCAACACCACCGGCATTTTGATCACGTTTCCGCTCATCGCCTGCCATTTCGGGAGTTGGTTAAACACCTGATCGCCGCAACGGCCAAGGAAGTCGCAATACATGATTTCAGGAATGACACGGCCGCCACACATCGCATAACCAATTGCTGTTCCAACGATGGCAGCTTCAGCAATCGGAGAGTTGAACAAACGGTGATATGGAAGCGCTTCGGTCAAACCGCGATACACAGCAAACGCACCACCCCAGTCACGGTTTTCTTCACCGTAGGCAATTAGAGTTGGGTCTTTGTAGAAACGATCAACGATTGCCTCGAAAATTCCGTCGCGGTAGGCGTAAGTTTTTATTTTTGAGTGTGCTTTGCCATTTTCGTCAAATGCAAAACGTTCTTTTTTAGCCAATTGCTGAACGCGTGGGTTTTCTTCCATTGGATGATTTACGTCCGGAGCACGGTCTTCCATGCGGTCAACTGATTCGTTTCCAAACATCATCTCACCAATCAGGTTTGGATTTTTTGCCATATCCATCCGTGGAGAAATCTCCAGGTCAATCGCCAGTTTCATGCTCGATTCCATCAAACTGATGGTGTCGCCTTTAATTCCGGTTAATTGTTCTTCAGTAGCTACTCCGGTTTTAACCAGTTCTTTTCCAAACCAGGCAATCGAATCCTGTGCTTCCCAGGCTTCCACTTCTTCTTTCGAACGATACGAAGATGCATCTGAAGGAGAGTGACCGCTGTAACGGTAAGTCAAAACATCCAATAAAACCGGTCCGCGTTTTTCTTCCAGAATTTTACGTTTGCGTTTGTAAGCGTCAATCACAGCAAGCGGATTGTACCCATCTACACGCTCTGCGTGAAGTTGATCGGCGTTCAAACCAGCACCAATACGGGCAGCAACTGTGTAACCTGCAGTTTCGCCACAAGTTTGCCCACCCATTCCGTATTGATTGTTCATGATGTTGATGATCAACGGAAGACCACCTTTCATATCACCTTCCCACAATTCGTTGAATTGATCCATCGTAGCGAAAGTCAGACCTTCCCAGACCGGACCACAAGCCATCGAAGCATCACCAATGTTGGCAACCACGATTCCTTCTTTGCGGTTTACTTTTTTATAAAGCGCGGCACCTACTGCAATATCTCCTGAACCTCCAACAATCGCGTTGTTCGGATAAACACCGAAAGGAGTAAAGAATGCGTGCATCGAACCACCCAATCCTTTGTTGAAACCGGTTTCACGCGCAAAGATTTCAGCCAGTGTTCCATAAATCAGGAATTTAATGGCCAGTTCCTTTACCGTTCCGGTATGTCCTTTTTTTACAGGCGCAAAAGTGATTCCGTCGAAATGACTTTCCATCACGTTCATCAGTTGTTCGTCGCTCAGTTTCGCGATGGCCGACAAGCCTTTGGCCAGAATTTCGCCGTGTGAACGGTGCGAACCGAAGATAAAATCCTCAACGCCCAGCGTATAAGCCATTCCAACCGCGGCAGCTTCCTGTCCTATTGACAAGTGAGCAGGTCCCGGATGATCATAAGCGATACCGTTGTAATCGCCACGGATTTTAATCATGTTCAACATGGTTTCAAACTCACGAATCACCACCATATCGCGGTAAATACGCATCAAATCTTCATTGCTGAAATTTGCTTTTTCTTCTTCAACAGTTTTACTGTACTGGTTTACAGGAATCGGATTGAAGGTAATCTCACCAGCTTTCCTGACTTCTGATGGATCAATAAATTGTGACTTTGGCATCGTATTTTGTTTTAAAATTGTTTTTCGTTGTTTTAACTCCACTTTAAAAGCTGCAATTTAATACCCCGAAGGGGTTAAATTTGAATAACCACCGGTGAAACCGGTGGAAAAGAACTACAACAAATACCCAACCCTGAAAGGGTTGTATTAATTACAGCCCTAATATTCAACCCTTTCAGGGTTGATGTATTGTTTTTCGTCTTCCGTGGGTTTCACCCACGGTTATTCAGATTAAGTCCTTTCAGGACTTTCAAAACTGAAAGATCGTTTCCTTGATGATCTCACTCACGGTCGGGTGGGGGAATACAATTTCTTCCACGTCCTGAACACGCAGTTGCGCTTCGATGATGGCACAGGCTCCCCAAATCATTTCGGAACAAGCTCCGCCAACCATATGAATCCCGAGAATTTCGCGGTATTTTTTACCGACAATCACTTTGCAGAAACCGTCTTTACCTTCGTTTTCGGCAACAAACCGCCCGGCAAAAGCCATTGGCAGTTGTTTCACTTCCACTTCAATGCCTTTTTCTTTGGCTGCGGTTTCGGTAAGTCCAACTCCGGCAATCTCAGGATGAGTATAAACTACGCCAGGAATGGCATCATAACGCATCATATCTTTCCGACCCAGCATGTGGTTTACCGCCACTTCACCTTCGCGACTGGCCGTGTGTGCCAATAATGAGAATCCGGTGATGTCACCGGCGGCATAAACATTCGGCACATTGGTGCGGCAATTCTGATCGATTTTTACTCCACGTGGCGTAAATTCAACACCGATATTTTCGAGACCAATTCCAGTCGCATTGACTTTTCTACCAACAGAAAGCAAAACCTGATCACCAGTAATTTTCATTTCCTGATCGTCTTTTTCGAAGACCACTTCTTTGCCGTTTAGTTTGGTTACGCGGGCATTCAGGTGGAATTCGATTCCTTTTTTCACAAATTCTTTGCGAACAAAAGCAGCAATTTCTTCATCCACTCCGGTTAAAATCTCCGGAAGCATTTCGATGACAGTCACTTTGGTTCCCATCGCGTTGAAAAAATCGGCAAATTCAGAACCGATCACACCGCCACCAATAATGACGAGGCTTTCAGGCTTTTCCTTGAGCTGAAGAATTTCGCGGTTGGTCAAAATCTGCGAGGCATCCAGTCCCGGAATTGGAGGGACGGCAGCTTCAGAACCAGCGCAAACCAATAAACGGTTCGCCTGATATTCCTGACCATCAGCTTCGATGGTAATTACTTCGCCACGTTTTTCCTTGATGGTTGCTTTGGCCATCACCACATCGGCTTTGGCATGTTTCATTTTGGCGCCAATTCCGGCAACCAGTTTGCGTACCACTTTGTCTTTGCGGAGCATGATTTTCTTGAAATCGATGGAAATGTTTTCCACATTGATTCCGTATTTGCCTGCTTCTTCGGCATATTCGAGCATTTTGGCCGAATTCAGAAGTGTTTTGGTTGGTATGCAACCTTCGTTCAGGCAAACACCACCCAGCGAACGCATGTCGAATATCAAAACGCTCATGCCTTTGGCTCCGGCACGTTCTGCTGCTACATAACCTGCAGGGCCTCCGCCTATAATTGCTAAATCGTATATTTTGCTCATTGTATTTTTATTGTTCTTTTTAATCTTGATTTGATCTATTTCGTCCGAAATTTGATCCTCACATTTATCATCATTTGCTCGCGGACGATTTTGCTTTTGTTCTATTTCCCCCGGGTTGAAACCCGGGGCTACAATATTTCCACCGCTACGCAGTTTAAATTCGATGCACAAATCGACGTATTTCGACATCCCGAAACGCGCAACTCGTAACCTGCAACAATTAAATCACAAGATTTTCAATTTGTTCTTTAATCTCTCTCAGGAAAAGCGTTGCTTCGCCGCCGTCCAATGCCTGATGGTCGTAGGTTAGCGACAAACCCATCATCGGAACGAATCCGTAAACGCCATCGCCCAAATCTTTCGGACGTGGAACAATGGTACAAACGCCCAAAATAGCAGTCTGCGGAATGTTGATGACCGGAGTAAACATTTCGACACCGTAGTTTCCAAGGTTGGAAATGGTGAAAGTTGCAGCTTCAGGTGCCAGTAACTCCGGACTCACATTGCCTTTGCGGCATTGTCCGGCGATGGCTTGCAGCTGTCCCGAAAGTCCTTCTAGTGAAAGATCATCGGCATTTTTAATGGCAGGTACCATCAATCCGCGATCGGTATCAACAGCCAGACCAAGGTGAACTTTCTTGAACCAGCGCATGCTGTCGCCAATAAAATGGGTATTTACCTGTGGAAATTTCTTTAGAGCTTTGATCACCGCGAAACAAACCAAATCGTTGATGGTGATGTTCTGCGTAATTTGTCCGGCATCGAGTGCTTTCTTGTATTTTTTGCGCAAAGCCATGATGGTGCGGGCATCGGCGCTCATGTGGTGAGTCAACTGAGCTGAGTTTTGCAGCGAAGTATGCATTGCTTTGGCAATTAACTTGCGCATGTTGGTGAGTTTTTTCACTTCGAAATCGTCGCTGTAAATCGGATTGTACGAAATTAGGTCTTTTGCAACTGCTTTTCCTCCCAATCCAGTTGTCGTTTCGCCAACTTTCAGGCCTTCTGCTTTGGCTTTTTCCTGAGCCAGCGGAGTGAGTTTTGGCATCACCTGTGCCGCAGCTTCAATGTCGCGCTCAATGATACGACCTTCAGGACCGGAACCATGTAATTGTTGATAAGCAACACCTGACTTTTCAGCCAGATTTTTCGCACGGGGCGAAATTTTTACTTTTCCTGATGGTTCCGAAACCGTTTTTACTTCCGGAACAGTAGCCTTTTCAGCAACTACCTCAGCGGCAGCAGCAGTTTCAGCAACAGGAGCGGCTACTTGTCCACCCGGACGGAATTCGTCGACCGATTCACCGGCAGCACCGATGACTGCAACGTTTACCAATACCGGAACTTCGTCGCCTTCAGCAAAAAACACGTCTAACAAAATACCGTCAGCTTTGGCTTCCTCTTCAAACGAAGCTTTGTCTGTTTCATACGAAAAAAGGATGTCGCCTACCTTCACAGCGTCACCCTTCTTCTTAACCCATTCACCTAAAATACAGGTCTCAACCGATTGCCCCTGACGAGGCATTAATACAGGAATTGCCATATTTGATTTGTTTTAACAACTTTAGTTTACTTGTAAACACAACTGCATGTATTTATTCAGCTTAAATAGCTAATAAGTCAGCAATTAAAATACTATCACATATCATTCGTCAAAACTATATTATTCTACTTGTATTTACAAGTTAAATTTTAAATTTTAATATTTTTTATTACTTTTGACTCAAATTCATTCGATTATGGCCGAAGAGAATAAAATACCACAGCACAAAAAAATCTACGAAATCCTCCGGAAGCACATTTTAACAGGCGTTTACGAAGAAGGAAGCCTTTTGCCGTCTGAAAATGAATTGTGTGCGGTTCATAACATCACACGACCTACCGTTCGTCAGGCGCTTGAAGCCTTGGTGAATGATGGTTTTATTTCGAAAAAACAGGGAAAAGGTAGTATCGTCAGAAAGCCGCCTCAGGATATTGGAATTCTTAGTATTTCGGGAACAGCATCGGCCATTGGAAATCAATATTTGCAGACACAGATTTTGCAAAAGCCACAGATTAAACCCTGGCCCGAACGTTTCCCATTTGATTTGACTGAGATTGAACGTGAATCGGGCTGTATTTACATGGAACGGCTTCGACTGGTTGATGCGCAGCCTGTTTTTTACGACATCAACCGAATACCAAATATCAATCTGCCCCGCTTTTCGAGTCGTTCGTTTGAAAACAAATCGCTGTTCGAAACGCTTCGCACACAATACCAGATTGAAATTAGGGGAGGGGAGCAGAAATTAAAAGCCATTAAAGCCGATCAATTGATTGGACAATTGCTAAATATTCCAGTTGGCGATCCAGTTTTGAGCATGGAACGTAAGCTGAATACAAACCGGGATGGATTTCATATTTACTCGACTATCTTTTTTAATTCGGCCAAGCATTCGATATTCGGAACGTTTTAAAAAAGATACCAGGTATATTTTTTTTGCAACTTTCGAAATGTAAGCAATTAGGCTCAAATTGGTATCAAAAAAGACGAATTCTTAAATAATACCCAATATTTACTTCCAGATCGTAAATCAAGCGCTTGATTTCAAAAATAATTCTCATCTTTGTCTCACATATAAATATTTACTCAACTCCTTTTAAATAAGAGGTTTATTATGAAAGTATTAAAATTTGGAGGAACCTCCGTAGGATCGGTAGAAAACATGCGCGCTGTGATGCAGTTAATTGCCGATGGAAATCAAAAATTAGTCGTTTTGTCGGCCATGTCGGGCACGACGAACTCGCTGGTTGAAATTGCCAACTACCTTCAGAAGAAGAACAAGGATGCAGCCAGACAAGTGATCAGCCAATTGGAACAGAAGTACTACAAGGTAGTCAACGATTTATACGAAACAGAGGAGAAGAAGGAAAAGGGTAAAACTATTGTTTCCGGAATTTTTCAAACGATAAAATCTTTAACCGCCGGCGATTTTAATGAAGTGGGCGAAAATACCATTGTTGCACAGGGCGAATTGCTGTCAACCGCTTTGTTTGCTGAACTGATGCTTGAAAACGGATACAAAGCAGTCTATCTTTCTGCGTTGGATTTCATGAAAATTGACAGCGATAAAGCTGCTGATTCTCACTTTATTCAGGAAAACATCGGTAAAATACTGGAGCAATCAGAGGTTGCCGATTACTATATTACTCAGGGTTTTATCTGCCGCAATGCAGAAGGAAATATTGACAACCTACAGCGTGGTGGAAGTGATTATACCGCAACATTGATTGGCGCTGCAATTGATTCAGAAGAAGTTGAGATTTGGACTGATATCGATGGATTCCATAACAACGATCCTCGGTTTGTGGAGAACACCAAAAAGATCGATCAGTTGTCGTTTGACGAAGCTGCTGAGTTGGCTTATTTCGGAGCAAAAATCCTGCATCCGCAAACGGTGCTTCCGGCTAAATTACAGAATATTCCGGTTCGCCTGAAAAATACGATGCACCCAAGCGATTCCGGGACCTTGATAACATCTAAATCAAGTTCACATGGAATTAAAGCTGTTGCGGCAAAAGATGGGATTACTGCCATTAAAATCCGTTCGTACCGAATGTTGAATGCTTATGGTTTCCTGAAAAATGTTTTCGAAATTTTCGAATTCTTTAAGACTCCAATCGATATGATTTCTACTTCTGAGGTTGCTGTATCCTTAACCATTGACAATACAAAACATCTGAAAGAAATTATTTCGGAATTGAAAGAATATGGCGAAGTGGAAGTTGATACTGATCTGACTATTGCTTGTATTGTTGGCGATATGATTGCGGAAGAAGTTGGATTTGCGGCTAATGTATTTTCGGCATTGAAAGAGATTCCAATTCGAATGATTTCATACGGGGGTAGTCGTCACAACATTTCTGTGCTTGTAAAAACAGAACTCAAAAAGCAAACGCTTCAGGCATTGAGCAATAATTTGCTGAATACATAAGCCTAAGAGCGAAACAATACAGAGAGCTGCCCTGCTGATATTCAGTCGTTGGCAGCTCTTTTTATTTTCTATTCTCTCCGAAGTACAAAAAATAAGCATCACAAATCAGGAAAGACTGATTCCGTAGTTTCTTCATGCTCAGTGAACGATGCACTCATTTATTTTACTCAAAATCAGCATTTTTTTAATGCTAGAATTAGTTTGCATTGAAAATTGCCTATATTTGCAACAATATTTCAATTTTTTTATTAATTATTATGAAAACAGGTAAAGTTAAATTTTTCAACGAATCTAAAGGATTCGGTTTTATTAAAGACAGTGAATCTGATAAAGAATACTTCGTTCACGTTTCAGGTTTGGTTGACCAGATCAGAGAAGATGACGACGTAACTTACGAACTTCAAGAAGGAAGAAAAGGATTAAACGCGGTAAATGTTAAACTAGCATAAGTAGTCTAATATTTTTAAGATTTAAAGTTCGAAGCCTTGCATTTTTGCAGGGCTTTTCTTTTGCCCTCTACTTTGGATTATCCTGATGTTACGGAAATTAGCGCAAACGGCACAATTCGCTATGAGTGTTCCTCGAAGTAAGTTTTACATTAAATCGGTCGGTCAAACTTTCGAACCTCGCCTTTGCTAGTTCGGGGCGGTTATTTTCTCCTGAAAGGTGACTCAGAAATACATGAACTAACTCGGGACCGGCATGGTCGCGAATCAACTCAAAAGCCTGATCATTTGATAAATGACCGTGGGATGAGGCCACTCTTCGTTTCAGAAGATAAGGGTAAGAACCTTCCCAAAGCATTTTTTCGTCGTAATTTGTTTCCAGAAATAAGGCGTGGCATTTACGCAAATGATGTTTCAGTTGATCGCAAGCTTCGCCAATATCGGTAAAAACACCAATATGCCAGTCGTCGTGCTCAATCCGAAATGAACACGGTTCGGCAGCATCATGGTTTTTAAGGAAGGAATGAATACTTAATGTTCCGGCTTTCACCGTTTTCCCGGGAATGAAAATATGGTAAAGTTCAGGTTGCTCTGTTTCGCGTAATGCATTGTAAGTACCCTGACTAAACCACGCCGGGATACCCAGCTTTTTACTCAAAACACGAACTCCGCTCACATGGTCGGTGTGTTCGTGACTCACAAAAATTCCCCTGATTTTGGATGCATCTAATCCTGCATCGTGGATTCGTATTAATATTTTCTTGGCAGAAACACCTGCATCGACCAGAATTGCATCCGTTTCGTTACCTACATAGTAACAATTTCCATTACTTCCCGATGCCAGTGCACAAAGCTCTATCACTTTATTGATTGATTATTTGTTATTGATTTTATTAGTCATTAGTCATTGGAAAAAAGTGAAAAGAAATTTCCCAATGACTCTTTTCACTTAATCGAGAGTCTTGTGTACGCCTAATTACCCAACAATTCTACAACCTGGGCTGGTGCAATTTCACTTCCTTTCAGAATATACTTTGCCTTTTCGTAAAAAGGACGTCGTTTGGCAAGTAATCCTTCAATGAATTGGTGAAGTTCTTCCGGAGATTTTCCTTTGATGAGTGGCCGTTCAATTTTTGCATGGATTAGTCTGCTTACCAACGAACTAACATCAACATCAAGAAAAACACAAAAACCGGAATCATTCATCAGTTCCATGTTGTCAAAAAAACAAGGAGCGCCGCCGCCAGTTGCTAAAATAACATCGTCGAAGCCACAAACCTCTTCCAACACGTTTCGCTCTTTTCTGCGGAAACTTTCTTCTCCTTCCTCGGCGAAAATCTGTGGTATCGTTTTAAAATATTTTTCTTCCAGAAAAGAGTCCAAATCAATGAAGGTCAAATTTAACTCTGAAGCAAGTGAACGTCCGAGAGTAGATTTGCCGCAACCCATAAAGCCAATCAGGAATATTCTCATAAATCAAGATAAAAGTAAAAAAGGCAAAAGTAATTGATTAAAACTCCAAAGTCATTTGATTTGGTGGATCTTCGTTTTCGCCTGGTTTATCTGGTCCAAACAATAAGTCTTCAATATCCGGAATCACAATTTCGTTTGACTTGACTTCTTCTTCCGGCTCTTCAACTTCTTCGTCGATAACCGTTGGCTCAAGTTCATTGATTTGGCTGATTTCATAGATAGAAAGTCGTTTCCCTTTGGCTTTGTATGATTTAATACCGATGAATTCATCTACATCAATCACTTCTGGTTCACGACCTTCATTTTTACCGCCAAATATGAGTTCCAAACGAGGATGACCGACCCAGGTAAAAGTTACCAACCGATTTCCAGGGAATTCGCCAATAAACCCGGCCTCCTTCTGTGATTCGTCAATCTCGAATCGTTTCACGTAATAAAAGCTTTGCTCAGCATCAAAATACACTGCGGTAAGGACTTTCCCGGGGTCGAATTTTTCGATGAGTAATATGCCATCGTTGAAATGGTTCGACAAGTCAAAATTACAGATCAGGTATTCACCGTTCTTATAGATTACAAAAATCATATCGTCGCCGGTGAATTCGCCAAGATACTTGCCACGGTTATCAGAATTAAGTCTCCGCACATCTTCGTCGAACCAAATTTTACGGCCACCCAAAGTTGAGACACCTTTTTCCTTGAGCGCTATTTTATGAATTTCGAATTTAGTCAGGATATTGCCCATCGAAGCACGGCCTTTAATCGCCAATTCACTGAAGTCAACTTCGAATATAAGTTTTTTAATACGCGGTTTTGGCTTCAGAGTAACACGCAAAACTTCAGCTTCTCCATTCGGGTTTTCGCTGAAATACATGATTCGCGAACCTGGAGTGCCTTGCGTTAAGTCGTATTCTTTATCGCGGGTGACGCCAGTTACAGCCATGCGTTTCATGTAAACAAAGCCATTTTTCCCATCTCGATATACCACATTATAAATGGTCCGGTTATCGTTTTTCTTGAAAATGGCAATGTGCAAAACGTTTTTACCGATGAACGCCTTTTCGGATACTTTAGAAACGATGTATGTGCCGTCTTTCCTGAATACGATTACATCGTCGATGTCAGAACAATCGCAAATGTATTCGGCCTTTTTGAGGCTGGTTCCCATAAAGCCTTCAATCCGGTCGACGTATAGCTTTTCGTTGGCAATTACCACTTTCGAGGCCACAATGTTTTCAAAATTCCGAATTTCGGTTTTACGTTCGCGTCCTTTTCCATATTTATTCCGGAGGCGCTCGAACCATTCGATTGTAAAAGGAATGATATTGGCAATCTTATTGTTTATCTCTTCAATTTCGGCTTCGATGGCCAATAAATGATCGTTGGCTTTATCTGTATTGAATTTCAGGATTCGAGCCATGCGGATTTCCATCAGTTTCAGGATATCATCGCGGGTTACTTCGCGCTTTAATTTTGGTTTCCATGGAGTAAGTCGCATGTCAATATGGTCGACCGCTTCATCCATATTGGCTGAATCTTCAAACTGCTTATCCTTATAGATGCGTTCTTCGATAAATATTTTTTCGAGCGACGAAAAATGCCAGGCTTCTTCCAGTTCGCCTCTTCGGATTTCGAGTTCCAGCTTCAGCAGTGCAACCGTTTGATCGGCATTGATTTTCAGGATTTCGCTGACACCAATAAATTTTGGTTTGTCGTGCTCGATGATGCAACTGTTGGGCGAAATAGAAACCTCACAATCGGTAAAAGCAAAAAGGGCATCAATGGTTTTGTCTGACGACATTCCGGGAACCAAATGGATCAGGATTTCAACTTTATCGGATGTGTTGTCGTCAATTTTCCGGATTTTAATTTTGCCTTTGTCGTTGGCTTTGAGGATCGATTCGATGAGCGAAGCTGTTGTTCTTCCAAAAGGGACCTCTGTAATGACCAGCGTTTTGCTATCTTTTTTCTCAATTTTAGCCCTGACTTTAATTGATGAACCCCGGATACCGTCATTGTAGCGGGTAAAATCACCCGATCCGCCAGTTGGAAAATCAGGATATAACACGAAGTCTTCGCCACGCAGATAAGCGATGGAAGCATCGATCAACTCGAGAAAGTTGTGAGGTAGAATTTTACAGGCCAGACCTACGGCAATTCCTTCGACTCCCTGAGCCAATAAAAGCGGGAACTTAACCGGAAGAGCCAGTGGCTCACGGTTACGTCCGTCGTATGATAATTTCCAGTTGGTGGTTTTCGGATTGAACACCACATCGAGTGCAAATTTCGAAAGGCGCGCTTCGATGTAACGGGGAGCTGCAGCTCCATCACCAGTAAGTAAATTTCCCCAGTTTCCCTGACAATCGATCAACAGTTCTTTTTGTCCGAGCTGAACCAATGCATCGCCAATGGAAGCATCCCCGTGCGGGTGATACTGCATGGTTTGCCCGATAATATTAGCAACTTTGTTGAAACGACCATCGTCCATAATACTCATGGCGTGCAAAATCCTTCGCTGAACTGGCTTAAAGCCATCCTCGACATAAGGTACTGCGCGTTCGAGAATAACATAAGAGGCATAATCTAAAAACCATTGCTGGTACATTCCTGACAAATAGACTATTCCGTCCTTTTTTTCTTCTTTTGGAAATTCTTCTTTATTGATGTTTTCTTCAGTCATTTTTGCTTTTTGCAATCACTTATTTCATTCGCATTTTATGCAGTATTACTCAACAGGTGACTTTAGGTACCCCGCTGAGTCTCGCGTTTCTTAAAAGTCGTCTTTCTCAACGTACAGATTTTCAATAATAAACTCCTGTCGTTCGGGTGTATTTTTGCCCATGTAATATTCAAGCATATTGGCTACCGATTCGTGCTTTTTCATCAGAATTGGGTCGAGTCGGATATCAGGTCCGATGAAGTTTTTAAACTCATCAGGCGATATTTCTCCCAGACCTTTGAATCGGGTAATTTCAGCGGTTTTCCCAAGTTTCTGAATGGCTGCAACCCGTTCGTCTTCGTTGTAACAATAGTAAGTTACTTTTTTGTTGCGGACGCGAAAAAGCGGGGTCTGAAAAATAAAGAGATGTCCCTGACGAACCACTTCGGGGAAAAACTGCAAAAAGAAAGTAATGAGCAACAACCGGATGTGCATTCCGTCGACATCGGCATCGGTAGCGATAATCACTTTGTTGTAACGTAAATCGTCTATGCTTTCTTCGATATTCAAAGCTGCCTGAAGGAGATTAAATTCTTCATTTTCGTACACAATTTTCTTTGTTAATCCGAAAGTGTTGAGTGGCTTACCCCGCAAACTAAATACAGCCTGTGTATTTACATCGCGCGACTTGGTGATCGATCCACTTGCCGAATCTCCTTCAGTAATAAAAATTGACGAATTTTCGCGCAATTCATGATTGCTGTCCAGATGCACCCGGCAGTCGCGCAATTTTTTGTTATGCAGGTTGGCCTTTTTTGAGCGCTGTTTGGCCAGTTTCTTAATTCCGGAAATGGCTTTGCGTTCGCGTTCCGATTCCTGAATCCGGCGTAACAAAACCTCCGAAACGTCTGGATTTTTATGCAGGTAATTATCCAGTTCCTTCAGCACAAAATTGGTCACAAAAGTTCTTACGGAAGGTCCTTCCGGTCCAATGTCTTTGGAGCCCAGTTTGGTTTTGGTTTGCGACTCAAATACAGGTTCTTCAACTTTAATACTGATGGCCGCAACAATTGAAGCACGTATGTCGGAAGGATCAAAATCTTTTTTATAAAAATCGCGGATAGCTTTTACGAGAGCTTCACGAAAAGCAACGAGGTGAGTTCCTCCCTGTGTTGTATGTTGTCCGTTTACAAACGAATAATAATCTTCTCCGTATTGGTTTCCATGTGTTAGGGCAATCTCAATGTCGTTACCTTTCAAGTGAATGACCGGATAAATGGATTCCCCTTCCATGTTTTCTTCGAGCAAATCGCGTAACCCGTTTTTGGAATGGAACTTTTCTCCATTGAATTCCAGCGTAAGGCCGGCATTCAGGAAAGAATAGTTTTTCATCATATTGACCACATAGTCGTCAATGTAATGATAGGCTTTAAAAACGGTAATGTCAGGTGTGAAAGCGACATAAGTACCGTTGGGTTGATCGCTTGGAACAACTTCTTGCTCTTCTTTGACAATGCCTTCGCTAAAGCTTATTTCTTTAACTTCACCTTCACGGAATGATTTGATTAAAAAATGACTTGATAAGGCATTCACTGCCTTGATCCCAACGCCATTCAGTCCTACTGATTTTTTAAATACTTCAGAGTCGTATTTGGCTCCGGTATTCATTTTTGAAGCAACATCGAGCAGTTTCCCCAATGGAATGCCGCGACCATAATCGCGCACTGAAACCAGTTCATTGCTGACGCGGACTTCAATCCTCCTTCCGTTTCCCATCATGAACTCGTCGATGGAGTTGTCCATCACTTCTTTTAACAAAACATATATACCATCGTCGCTCGCCGAGCCATCACCCAACTTACCGATATACATTCCGGGTCTTTTCCGGATATGTTCCTGCCAATCGAGCGTTTTTATTGAACCTTCATCATAATTCGGCATCATATTCCCTTCCAATTTGCAACAAATATAAAGAAAACAAAAGTCGATTGGAAATTCAGAAGTCCGACATTAACTAACAATTGGCGGTTGAAAACTTATTCGGATTTCTGTGGGTTAGCTCAAAAATAAGTTGAGAATAAGTGTATTTATCCGATTGGTTTACAGGTGCGTATTCCGATTTTAAATTGATTTTTTAAATCATCACATTATTCTCAGTTTTCATTCGTTTTAATGAGGCGTGGAATGACTGGATTGGTCTTCATTGTTAAATTTCACGAACCGAATCCTGTTTTTAAAAATTCAGATTTGAACTTCTTTTCAGAATATTGATGAGGGTTTATTTTAATTATCTTTGCGCCGACATGTTTAAAAAGTACATCTATATAGTTATTGCGGCAGTTCTGATTGTATTCCAATCGAATGCGCAAGTCAGGCCGGGAGTTTCGAATTCAAATAGACAAAATGATTCGGAGGAGAATTCGGAATCAACTTCAAAGAAGAACAAGGCACCCGTTAAGCCTAAGATTCCTTCTTATATAAAAACATGGCAGGTTAGCCAGCAAGGTTCGCGGATTGAAAAAAACGAACTGGATACGGCTATGACTTTTTATCATGTTTACCAACCAATTTTTCAAAAAAGTATAAGCAATACCTTTGTTGGGAATAATGGGGGAGCCTACATTTCCAATGACTTTTTCCAGCGGAAGCCCAATTCTGATTTCTATTTTGCCCGATCGTTTGATGTTTACTGGCTTACTCCATCGCAAATCAATTATTTCAATACTACTACTCCCTTTTCGCTGCTCGATTACAGCCAAAGTGATAGCAAAAACACAAAAAACGAAACAAGGTTTAATGTTTTCCTTTCGCAAAATGTGAATAAGAAACTCAACTTCGAATTTATTTATAACCAGACAAAATCTCAGGGGCAGTATTTATATCAGGCGAATAAGTTTCACAGTATAGCATTGGTTTCTTCGTATAATTCCAATAATTTTCTGTCTCATACGAACATCATTTTTAACCGTCTGGAAGGGCAGGAGAATGGGGGAATTGAGGCGAATCAACCCCTCGACTTAACTGATAAAACTGAAAATTTCAGTGTTCGGATGGATGATGCAGCTAATAAACTCCAGAACAATACGATTTTTACAGTCAACGAATATCGGGTGGGTAAAACGATTGAGGCCGACTCTGCTGAAAATGTGATTAAACGATTTATTCCACGGGTGGGATTTATACACGAATTTGAGTTCTCGGGAAACAAAAGAGGATTCACAAAAAAGGATAAGTCTAAAGACTTTTTTGCAAACAATTACGTCAATACAGGACTTACAAACGACAGTGTAAGGTATAACCGATTGACAAATATATTTCAGATCAAATTTTACGAAGCTCCGGATCGGAAATATACTTTTGGGAAGCGCGTATACATTGGGCACGATGAAATATCGTACCATACATCTACTCAACTTGATGATTTAGGTGCACATCCGTTTCCTTTAATTGGTTCAAATTTTTATCAGATTTCAAGTCCTTTAAGCAGTTTTTTTGGTACCGAAAGATTATTCTTTTCCAAACAGACAAATACATATATTGGGGGAGGAATATTCAGGGAAGAGGGGAAATTCTGGCAATGGGAGGCCGATGGTCGAATTTATCTGGCCGGATATCGCACCGGGCAAACAGAACTCAATGGATATGTCAATAAGCCACTAAAAATCGGTAGAGATACAACCAGCCTTCGGATTGAAGGGAGCTTAAAAACGCTGGTGCCTGAATATTATGATTCGTATTTCTTCTCTAATAATTTTGTGTGGAAGAATATCTTCAGCAACATCAATGAGATGACGATCAAATCGAGTATTCATTCACAGGAATATAAAACTACGATTGGTGTCAATTATTCATTGATTGGAAACTACATCTACAATCATATTCACGCCATGCCAGCTCAATCGAAAAGCGAATTGCTGATCCTTTCGGCTTACCTCAATAAGGATTTCGAAAGCGACCACTGGGTTCTTCGTACTCAGGCTTTGGTGCAGAAAGCAAACAACGAAAACGTCATACATTTGCCTGCCTTTGCTGGATTCATCAGCCTGAATTACAGAACAATCATTTCAAAAGTCATGCATTTTCAGATTGGCGCCGATACCCGATATAATTCAGCTTTTTACGCAGATGCATACGATCCGGCAACAGCCCGATTTTATCTCCAGAATACACAGCTAATCGGGAAATACCCGTATATTGATTTACATGCAAACCTCAAGTTAAAACGCACCCGATTCTTTTTCATCCTGATGAATGCTGGTTCCGGATTTGTTGGTAATAACTATTTTATGGCACCAGATTATCCATATTACAGGAGAACTTTCCGATTTGGAATTTCATGGTCGTTTTACGATTAATAAATGGTATCCAAGACAAGCTGACTGATTTTTCATGTAGCTTTAAGTACGGTATGTATCTGTCTTGCATTTCTTTGTTAAGAAATAATGGATTGTTGTTGATAAATATGTATCATTGTGATCATTCAAGAATTACAATTCCCTAGTTTTATGGCTCGTTAAATCGTTCTTGATTTTTAGGATGATTCACTGGGTTTTGGTGTTGCAGTTCAGGAAAATTAAATGCCAGTTTATAAAACATTGTTTGTGCTTGAGTGATGCTTAAGTAGTTGAATGTAAATTATACAGCTATTTTGAAAGAATGTGTAACAAAGTTCAGGAAAGAGAACCGAAATTTATCGTGTAATAATTTGTTGAAAATGAAAATTCGTATTGTTTTGTTATTGGCTGTTTTTTGTTTTTCATTCCGCCCGTCGATCCAAAAGGCTGCTGCTTTAGCTTCATCCAGTAATGGATTTTACATTACAGTTGATGACTTTACTGATCGGACAAAGCATAGTTATATTGTGCAATCAAGAGATTCTGTTGATGTTATTTTTAAGCTCTTTTTTGAATCGGAACTTGAACTTGGTGATGTAAATCGACCAATTGCTATTTTCAACGGAGAACATGATTTTTATGTGGCTCGCGTGAATGTCTTTCAAAAACCAAATGGTAAACTGAGTTTTCACCATCTGAAATATCCCAAGATAAAGGTAACCAAACGTGCGAAATTAGCTCCGGTTACTTTATAATCCATACTGCGTTTAGAGTTTTAGAAATTAGAATAGTATCGGTATAATCTTCGGTTCACTAAAGGTATGCCTGTTTTTTAGCTTCTTATTGAATTCACCGTGTCCACAATTTGTTCAGGAGGCATGAAGTGGTTGCAACTTTAAAAAGGAGATGAAATGCTACTTTCGGGCTAAGTTTGTTCAGAATTTTTAGTATTGCTAAACTTTCTCCTGAAAATTGTGTTTATAAATTCTGAAAATCAAAACGATTCAATAAAAAGACAATTTCATCTTTTTATTAGTAATCCGAATAAAAAAGTCTGTTTTATTTTCAGTTTAAAAAATAATGTTCATATTTGCATCAAATTATTCAGAAATGACACGTTTTGCTAACATTTCCCTTCTAGGTCTCATTCTCGGTATTCTCCTTATTTGGATGCACGATTGAGAATGGTATGGGTAAAACTATAAAGAGCTTTTTAAAGGCCATTCTCAAAACAGGGGATGGCCTTTTTTCTTACAGTTCAATTATATAAGAGATCATGAATATACAAGGAAACAGATATTTAAACGCAACTAATTCGTCTCAAGCCCCCTCTCTTTCGCAGGAGAGGGGAAGCCTTCGGGCAGATGTATGTCTGGAGAATGTAGAGATAAATAGTATTGAAAAAACGTATTAAAAAAATAGTTATGAGTGATAGATTGTACATTTTTGACACCACATTACGTGACGGAGAGCAAGTCCCTGGGTGTCAGTTGAACACCGTTGAGAAAATTGAGGTTGCAAGAGCTTTGGAGGAATTGGGCGTTGATGTGATTGAGGCCGGTTTCCCGATTTCAAGCCCTGGCGATTTCAATTCGGTAGTAGAAATATCAAAAGCGGTTACATGGCCAACTATTTGTGCGCTTACCCGCGCAGTCGAAAAAGACATTGATGTTGCTGCTGAAGCGCTCAAATTTGCGAAAAAAGGGCGTATTCACACTGGTATCGGAACTTCGTTTTATCACATACATCACAAACTGAATTCCAATCAGGACGAAATTATTGAACGTGCTATTGCTGCCGTAAAATATGCCAAGCGTTACGTTGAAGATGTTGAATTTTATGCAGAGGATGCCGGCCGTACTGAAAACGAATATTTGGCCAGAGTGGTCGAGGCTGTTATCAAGGCTGGTGCAACTGTAGTGAATATCCCGGATACAACAGGTTATACCATGCCGCACGAATTTGGTGCAAAAATTAAATACCTGATCGACAATGTACCCAATGTGCACAAAGCAATTTTGTCGACACACTGCCACAACGATTTAGGAATGGCCACGGCCAATACAATCGCCGGAATCATGAACGGAGCCCGTCAGGCTGAGGTAACCATTAACGGGATTGGTGAACGTGCAGGAAATACTTCTTTGGAAGAAGTGGTTATGATTTTAAAGAGCCGCTATGCGATTTTGAATATTGATACCAACATCAATACCAAAAATATATACAAAACCAGCCGAATGGTTTCGAACATGATGAATATGCCTGTTCAGCCGAATAAGGCTATTGTAGGTCGCAATGCTTTTGCGCATTCCTCCGGAATTCATCAGGATGGTGTATTGAAGAATCGCGAAAACTATGAAATTATGGACCCTGCGGATGTGGGTATCAATGAATCGAGCATTGTTTTAACTGCCCGTAGCGGACGTGCAGCGTTGAGGCATCGTCTTGAAATCATGGGTTTTGAATTAGACAAAGAGAAACTGGACGAAGTTTATGAACAATTCCTGAAATTGGCTGACAAGAAAAAAGACGTGAAAGATGATGATGTGGCTGCTTTGTTAGGGGATGCAACTCAGAAAGAACGCCGCATTAAGCTTGATTTCTTACAGGTTGTAACCGGAAAAGGTCTGGTGCCAATTGCAAATGTACGATTAGACATTGCCGGTGAAATATTGGATGCAACAGCTTCCGGAAATGGTCCGGTTGATGCTGCGTTGAAAGCTGTAAAGAAAATAATTCACCGCAAGGTTGTTTTGGAAGAATTCCTGATTCAGGCTATAACTCATGGTAGCGACGACTTAGGTAAAGTGCACATGCAGGTAAAACACGAAGAGGGTAATTACCATGGCTTTGGCGCGAATACCGATATTATTACTGCATCTGTTGAAGCTTTTCTGGATGCCATCAATAAAATTCCGGGAGGAGTGAAGGCTAAGAAAGAATAATAAAGGAGACCAAAGTCAGAAGACGGGAGACGGAAAAGTCGAAGTTTACCGTCGGGGAAATGTGTCGGATTAATCCTGTTTGATCAACCGACAATCGCCAACAGGAATCCTAAAAACATATACCCTGAGAGGGTTTAATATGAATAGCCCGGAGTAAAACGACGAAGGAGTGGCACCCCGGGTAAACGGAATTAGATAGAATAACCGTCCGCGAGATAAAGTCGGCAAAAGCGGATATTTAATTTCGGACGTAATTGTAACAACCTTTGAAAATGAGGTTTTAAAAAGAAATAAAATAAATATTTGTTTCATCTATTATGGATGAGGCTCTTAAATGAAAATAATGGAAGCAAAAACTTTATTCGACAAAATTTGGGACTCGCATGTGGTGAAAGAGGTTGAAGGCGGCCCAAGTGTTTTATACATCGACCAGCATCTGATTCACGAAGTGACCAGCCCGGTTGCATTCCTTGGTCTGGAAAAACGTGGATTGAAAGTGTTGCGTCCGGAGAAAACTGTTGCTACTCCCGACCACAACGTGCCAACAATCAACCAGCACCTGAGCATTAAAGACGAATTGTCGCGCAATCAGGTTGAAATGCTGAAGAAAAACTGCGCCACTCATGGTATTGTTTATCATGGACTTGGAAGCGAAGGGCATGGTGTGGTTCATATTATTGGTCCTGAAATGGGACTTACCCAACCTGGAATGACCATCGTTTGCGGCGACAGCCACACATCAACTCACGGTGCTTTTGGAGCCATTGCTTTCGGAATCGGTACCAGCGAGGTGGAAATGGTGTTTGCCAGTCAGTGCATCATGCAACCCAAACCGAAGAAAATGTTGATTTCGGTAAATGGTAAACTGAACAAAGGAGTAACCGCCAAAGACATTGCTTTATATGTAATTGCTCAGATTTCAACTTCTGGCGGAACTGGCCATTTTGTTGAATTTGCCGGATCGGCTATTGAAAGTTTATCGATGGAAGGCCGTATGACACTTTGCAACATGAGCATCGAATGTGGTGCACGTGGTGGTATGATTGCTCCTGACCAAACGACTTTTGACTATGTAAAAGGTCGCCAGTTTGCTCCGAAAGGCGAAGCCTGGGATAAAGCGCTTGCTTACTGGAAAACACTGAAATCGGATGCCGATGCCGTATTTGATTCTGTTTACGAATTTGACGCAGCCAATATTGAACCGATGATCACTTTCGGAACCAACCCGGGAATGGGAATCGGTATTTCGAAAAATGTTCCAACCAGTGATGGTTTAGTTGGAAATGATAAGCTGACTTACGAAAAGTCGTTGAAATATATGGGTTACAACCAGGGCGACAAAATGGTCGGTAAGCAAATCGACTATGTTTTTGTTGGAAGTTGTACCAATGGAAGAATTGAAGATTTCAGGGCATTTGCGAATGCTGTTAAAGGCAAACATAAGGCGGATAATGTAACCGCCTGGATTGTTCCCGGATCGCATGCTGTAGAGAAACAAATTATTGCTGAAGGTCTGGTTGAAATTCTTGAAGCTGCCGGTTTTGAACTGCGTCAGCCTGGCTGCTCTGCCTGTTTGGCGATGAACGACGATAAAATTCCGGAAGGAAAATATTCCGTTTCCACCTCGAACCGCAATTTCGAAGGCCGTCAGGGACCGGGCGCCCGCACATTGCTCGCCAGTCCGTTGACTGCCGCCGCTGCTGCAGTAACAGGAAAGATTACCGATCCGAGAGAATTCCTTTAGAGTTTTGGGTAAAAGCAATACTATAGTTCAACCCCTTCAGGGTTGTTGATACTTGGGGCTGGGTTCCGTGGGTTAACACCCACGGTTATTCAAATTAAATCCTTTCAGGATTTTAACGAAGAAAAGTCCGAAGGACTTGAATATGAATAACCACCGGTGAAACCGGTGGCAAAACATAACAGGGATTTTAGAACCCCGAAGTGGGTTCAATATTAAAAGAATTACTTTTTAATACTGAAATCATCAAAAATAAGAAATATGGCATACGATAAATTTACAACATTGACATCGCCGGCAGTTCCGCTGCCCATCGAAAATATTGATACTGACCAGATTATTCCGGCTCGTTTCCTGAAAGCCGTCGAACGCAAAGGTTTTGGCGATAACCTGTTCCGCGACTGGCGGTACGATAAAAGTAACCAGCCGATTGCTGATTTTCCGCTGAATCAGGCAAAGTATTCAGGCAAAATTTTGGTAGCGGGTAAAAATTTTGGAAGTGGTTCGAGCCGCGAGCACGCTGCCTGGGCAATTTACGATTATGGATTCCGCGTGGTGGTTTCCAGCTTTTTTGCCGACATTTTCCAGGGAAATGCTTTGAACAATGGCATCCTTCCGGTGGTTGTAAGCCCTGAGTTCCTGGAGAAGATATTTGCGGCTATTTCAGCCGATCAGAATGCTCAGTTTGAGGTTGATCTTCAGAATCAGAAATTTACGATTTGTGCAAGTGGCGAATCGGCTGGTTTTACGATTAATCCCTACAAAAAACATTGTTTGACTAACGGTCTCGATGATATCGATTATCTGGTCAGCATGAAAGAAGAAATTGCAGCTTTCGAAGCGAAATAAACACACTGAACACAAAGTTTCGCACAAAGAAAACCAAGTGGACTATTTCATCGTGATTTCTTTGTGTCCTTCGTGGTTAAATTAATTGTTATGACAGGAAAAGTAGTTGAGGTTAAAAATCAGGTGATTAGTATAATGGATACGACATTGCGGGATGGTGAACAAACATCCGGCGTGTCGTTTACTGACATGGAAAAACTGAGTGTCGCCCGTATTTTGCTGGAAGATGTGAAAGTTGACCGGATAGAAATTGCCTCTGCACGCGTTTCTGACGGTGAATTTCTTGCGGCTAAACGGGTAATGGAATGGGCAAAAGAGAAAGGCCATTTGCCGAAAATTGAAATTTTAGGCTTTGTCGATGGCCAGATTTCGCTCGACTGGATTAATGCTGCTGGCGGAAAAATGTTGAATTTACTTTGCAAAGGTTCATACAAGCATGTCACTCAACAACTCCGGAAAACTCCCGAGCAACACATTGAAGACATTAAAAAGTCTGTTCAGTACGCCGATGAACTCGGAATCAGGGTAAATGTTTACCTCGAAGATTGGTCGAACGGGATGCGCAGTTCGAAAGATTACGTGCATTTTATGGTTGGCGAATTACTCAAACTCAACATCAACCGCATCATGTTGCCCGACACACTTGGCATTCTTGATCCGGATGAAACCTATGAGTTTTGCCGCGAAATGATTGAATCTTTTCCTGATGGACATTTCGATTTTCATGCGCACAACGATTACGATTTGGCCTGTGCCAATGTGTTTCACGCTATCAAGGCCGGAATTCGCACGGTTCACACTACCGTAAATGGACTCGGAGAACGTGCCGGAAATGCTCCGCTTTCGAGTGTGATTGCAACCGTGAAAGATCACCTGAAAATGGAGACAAAGGTGAATGAATCGATGCTTAATAAAATTTCCAGACTGGTCGAATCGTTCTCCGGAATCCGCATTCCAACAAATAAACCGTTGATTGGCGAATTCGTTTTCACGCAATGTAGTGGAATTCATGCCGATGGCGATAGTAAAAATAACCTGTATTTTAACGACTTGCTTCCTGAGCGTTTTGGCCGTACTCGTGTTTATGCGCTTGGAAAAACTTCAGGGAAGGCCAATATCAAGAATAATCTGGAAGAATTGGGCATTGAACTCGACCCGGTTGCATTGAAACTGGTGACAGATCGTATCATTGAACTGGGCGATCGCAAGGAAACCGTAACGATTGAAGATCTTCCATACATTGTTGCCGATGTGCTTAATTCAGAAGATGAAGAAGCGGCAATTAAGTTGGTGAACTACGCATTGGCTCATGGAATGAACCTCAGGCCTTCGGCAACTGTGTGCATACAGATTAAAGGTGAAAAGTATGAAGCAAATTCTGCTGGTGATGGTATTTATGATGCTTTTATGAATGCCGTTCAGATGATATACAGTGAGTTAAATAAACCGCTGCCAAAGTTACTCGATTATTCAGTAACCATTCCTCCTGGAGGTCAAACCGACGCTTTGGTCGAAACCTTGATCACCTGGGAGTTGGGTCGTGAATTCAAAACCCGTGGACTTGATTCGGACCAGACAGCCGCAGCTATTAAGGCTACCATGCGTATGCTGAATATGATTGAATCTAAGAATTAATGACTTATACCAAACAAAAATCATCTCCGGAAACTATTCGGAATAATTTCGATCAACAAGTTGAGCGGTTTTCAAACCTGGAAACCGGACAAACAACTGCTGTCGATTCGCCTTTGTGCATGGAATTGGTAGCTCGGTCGGCTGCATTGCTTAATCCTGAAGCAGCGAGAATCATGGATTTAGGCTGCGGCGGCGGAAATTACGCGGTAAAAGTATCGTCTTTTCTTCCGAATGTCGATTGTACTTTAGTTGATCTGAGTGCAAATATGCTTGTAAAGGCAAAGGAACGCGTTTCTGAAAATATCTCTGGCTCTGTTACAACCATTCAGGGTGATTACCGTGAAGTTGCGTTTGAAGAAAATTCGTACGATGTGATTACTGCCGGTACCACGCTTCATCATCTTCGGGAAGCTCAGGAATGGGAATCGGTTTTTTTGAAAATCTACCGCGCGCTAAAAGTGGGTGGAACATTCTGGATCAACGACATTGTGTTAAGCGAAACCGATGAAATCAACCAAATGATGTTGGAGGGTTGGATTGATGAAATGAGAAAGCACCACGATGAGGATGAGGTTAATATGTATCTGAATCGTTACGAATCGGAAGATACCCCGCGTACCTTGAGTTATCAACTCGATCTGATGAAACAAGTTGGATTTTCGAAAACAATAGTATTGCATAAACATTTTAATTTTGCAGCCTTTGGCGCAAGAAAATAGGAACCACATAGATACATAGGACACATTTTTATAATTTTCTATGTGAACTATGTGCCTATGTGGTTAATACAGAAATAAATAAAACCAAAAATATGAAGTTAAAATTAGCCATTCTTCCCGGCGACGGGATCGGACCTGAAATTATCGATCAGGCCATGAAAGTTGTGAAAGTGGTTGCTGCCAAATTCAACCACGAATTGGAATATGAATTTGCATTAACCGGAGCTTGTGCCATCGATGAATTGGGCGCACCTTATCCCGATTCTACACACGAATTGTGTATGAAAGCGGATGCTGTTTTGTTTGGCGCCATTGGCGATCCCAAATACGACAATAACCCGAAAGCGCCTGTTCGTCCGGAACAAGGTTTGCTGCTGATGCGCAAAAAACTGGGTTTGTATGCCAACATTCGTCCGGTAGTTACTTTCCCTTCGTTGCTGCACAAATCGCCGCTTCGCCGCGAGTTGATTGAAGGCGCCGATTTCGTGGCTATCCGCGAATTGACCGGCGGTATTTATTTCGGTGAGAAAGGCCGTAAAGACAATGGCAACACTGCTTTCGACGTGTGCGAATACACGCGCATGGAAGTGGAACGTATCCTGAAACTGGGTTACGAGTACGCCATGAAACGCAACAAAAAACTGACTGTTGTTGACAAAGCCAATGTATTGGAAAGCTCACGTTTGTGGCGTGAAGTGGCTCAGGAAATGGCGCCATCATATCCTGAAGTGACTACCGAATACATGTTTGTGGATAATGCTGCCATGCAAATCATTCAGTGGCCAAAAAACTTCGATGTAATGGTTACCGAAAACATGTTCGGTGATATTTTGACTGACGAAGCTTCGGTAATTACCGGATCGCTTGGTTTGTCGCCATCTGCTTCTATCGGAATTCACACTTCGGTATTCGAACCCATTCACGGTTCGTATCCGCAGGCTGCCGGTAAAAATATTGCCAACCCGGTTGCTACCATTTTGTCGGCTGCCATGATGTTCGAATATGCATTCAACCTGATGGAAGAAGGCGCTATTATCCGCAAAGCGGTTGATGCTTCGCTCGACGCGAAAGTGGTAACTGTTGACATTTCAACAGAAAAACCATATTCTACTTCGGAAGTAGGAGATTGGATTGCCGATTGGATTAGCAAAAACTAGGGTGGCGCGGTTTTTAACCGCGAAAAGTGGCGATTGGAAATCGCCGCACCCGGGGAAAGGCTCTTTGCGCAAGCAGGGAGCCTTTTTAGTTCAGCTTCGATATTCTTTGTCGAAGAAATGTTATTGGTTTAATGTCGGGCCTTGTATTGCAATCGGTACAATTGCTCCATGCGATTGTACTTTTGTTGCAGGCGAAATGCTGATTTCGTGTGTCCCGTCGGCGTTGTACTTCACCATTGGCGGAACTTTCTTCAGGTTGAATAAGTCGTAGCTTTTTTTCAGATCAGTCCACAGACTTACCTTATCCTTGTTTTTGCTATATCCGGTAATCAAACG
The DNA here is from genome assembly GCA_028683385.1 of Prolixibacteraceae bacterium. Taxonomy (GTDB): domain Bacteria; phylum Bacteroidota; class Bacteroidia; order Bacteroidales; family Prolixibacteraceae; genus Aquipluma. Next base: position 74,327 of record JAQUIJ010000022.1, read on the forward strand.
TTTGTACGTTTTATCTTCCAGTTTTGCCGGATAAATGCTAATGTCAATTTTTTGCTGTCCGGCATTGTAGGCTTCAATGCAATAAATAAACAGTTCTTTGATTTTTTCGTCGGTAATGGCAATGCAGCCCGACGATTCGCAATTCCCATGAATATAGATGAGGTTGCCCAGGTGTCCGCGAACGCCGCGTATGCTGTCGGAAGCATTCGGGTAATTGATGCGCATCGAAAGGTAATATTTGCTGTAAGGGTTCAGTTCGTTGATGTGGTAAAATCCTTCCGGAACCTGCAAATCGTACGAACGCCTTTTGGGGCCAATTTCTCCTGATATTTCGCAGATTGGAAATTCTTTGACCAAAGTAAACGCCGTGTCGCAGGTATTCTTAGCCCATACTTCAATTTTCTTTTCGGTTTTGAAGGCGCGGAGGTAAATTTCCATGCTGTCGCGTGAAATGCCATGATCGGCAAGCGTTTTGGCAACCACTTTCTCCTTATTCGAGTAAGCCTCCCTCACCCGCGTGTAATTCAGTTGCTTCTCTCTGAATGTAGCCGGTGTTGTTCCTGATTTCAGGAGGAATAACGAAAAAAGGATAATCAAGTATTTCATTTGCTTTGTAAAAGTTGGGCAAAAATAATGGAAAACGAGTGAAATGCAGTTCGTGACCGACTTTTTCTTCCAATGTTAAAGCAAGGAGACTTTAGAGGAAGATTACTGGTCCGATTTCCATATGGTCATCCTGAACTTCCTGCCCGCTTGCTTGTCAGGCGGGGATTCAGGATCTGTCCGCCCAAATTACCTGATTGAAATTTATTCAAATCGAAAAAATCCTTATTTTTGCTGCCTCTAAAACCCTTGGATGTTTAATTTGTGTTCGGATATTGTGAAGTAAATAACTTCTTATTTTTTTAATCTGAAGTTATCCCCTTGTTTACTCTGGCCAATTCTGGTTCGAGTTGTTTTTATGTCTTTATTTTACAAAAACATACTGTCAGAAGATTGATTTCTTTTGATGGGCATTAACATTTAAACATCATGAGTAACGATAATAAATCAATACACGAATTCGACTTTAGTTTAATCTGCGAATATTTCTCAAGTACCGAACGGCAAGGGCCCGGAAGTCCTGAAGCCACCATTAAGGCACTAAGCTTTATCGATCATCTGACCGACGAATCGCGCATTGCTGACCTGGGCTGCGGATCGGGTGGACAAACCATGGTTTTAGGCCAGCATGCTCCCGGGCAAATTACCGGAATCGACTTGTTTCCCGATTTTATCAGGCTGTTCAACCAAAACGCTGCGAAACTTAATCTTCAGGATCGGGTGAAAGGGATTGTTGGTTCAATGGATAACCTTCCTTTTCAAGATGAAGAATTAGACCTGATCTGGTCGGAAGGTGCAATCTATAATATTGGCTTTGTACGTGGGTTGACCGAGTGGCGGAAATTCCTGAAACCCGGAGGTTATGTAGCCGTAACGGAAGCATCGTGGTTTACCGAAGAGCGACCTGCCGAAATCAACGAATTTTGGATGGATGCTTATCCTGAAATAGACACGATCCCCAATAAAGTTGCACAGATGCAAAAGGCAGGATATATTCCCGTTGCCACTTTTATCTTGCCCGAATATTGCTGGATCGAAAACTACCATGTTCCGCAAGTCGCTGTTCAGGAATTTTTTCTGAAGAAGTATGCAGGTAATAAAATGGCTGAGGAATTCATCGGGTTTCAGCGCTATGAAGCCGAACTGTACACCAAATACAAGGCTTATTACGGCTATGTATTCTATATTGGTAAGAAAATATAGTTTGTAGTTTTTCAACTGATCCGATGACTTTGTGTCATCGGATCAGTAAACCACCTTGCAAAGGCAAATTTGCAGCAAAAAGGTGCAACCTTCCACCTAAAAGCTCCGCAATCCTCCCTTTGGGGTGGTCGTGGATACCTAAAAGGTACAAGTTCCTACCTTTTTCGGGGAATGTTGGACCTAAAAGCTCCGGCGTTCTCTCTTCTAGGTGGTAGGGAGTACCTAAAAGGTCCGCCATTGCATCTTTTAGGTGGTAGGGGGTACCTCTGAGGTACCCCCTACCACCTTTGAGGTACCCCCCTGAGCAGAAATAAGAGTGAGAAGTCGTTGAGTTTATTAAGAAAGGCTCTTTTGCATATACCTCTGTGTCCAGGGGCAATGTACCAGGCATTTCAGACAAGTGGTGCATTGGTACACATCAATCCGTTCGTCGCGTGCGATGCTTTTTGTCCAATTGATTCCTTTGATGGCACCTACCGCGCAAACATCTTTACAAATGGTGCAATTTCCACATTTCGGATGAACTTCAGCATTGGTGGATGTTGGTAAGGGTGCGTTGGTCAGAATGGAGCACATGCTTAATGCACTACCCAGTTCATTCGTAATGAGCAGGTTGTTTTTGCCAATCCAGCCCGTTCGGGCCAACACGGCAATGGTTTTATGGGGCAAAACTGTAGCGTGGTTTTGAAAATCGTAACAGCCGTTTCTTTCCAGGTTTTTATCCGATTGCGAAAAGGCCAGATAGTTTTTTGATTGCAGCATATCCGCCAGATCGTCAGCCATTCGTCCCGCTTCTAGTTCTTTCAGGCTAAATTCATCTTCATCCTGACGGTTTGAGCGAACAAGTTGTTCCACATAGTCGTCGGTTTCTGCTACTTCCCGAATAAATTCAGGAGATAAGGGCAAGCCAAACAGGATAGCCGTATTGAGCCCCTTATTTTGCTGAAAAGACAGATCGGAGATGTCCACAAAATGAACAAAAGTAGCTCCCCAACGGGTAAGTATTTCGCTGATTTCAGATTCAAGTAACATGACTTTTGTTTAATAAGCCAAAGTTAGGGTTTCCATAAAATCAGGAGACGGAATCAGGAAACTTATTTTGCATTTTGGTTGTAGGGGCCAATTACTTTCAGCCTGAAAAAGGCCAGTCCTGCAACGCACACCAGCGAACTCAGCAAGAATAAGGCCTGGATTGAAATGTATTGGGCAATTAATCCGGAGACGATCATTCCGAGCCCCATGCCTAAATCCAGCGCAGTGTAAAGCGTTGAGTTGGCAGCGCCACGGTTTCGGTCGTCGGCCAGATTATTCACAATGGTTTGGAATGTTGGGAAAATTACGCCAATGCCAAAACCGATAATCAGCCCTGAGATGTAAAATCCTGCCGCATTTCGTACTAAGGCCAGCAGCGGAAAACCTACAATCATTAGGATCAGGCAAAACGTTAAAATGCCAAGTGGTCCTTTCCGGTCGAATGTCTTTCCGGCGGTAAGGCGCGAAATGCCAATTCCGGCAGCGAAAATCAGGAAGAACAGCGATGTGTTTTCGATGCCGATTTCACGGCCAAACAGGGCGATAAACGAGAGCAGTCCGCCATAGGTGGTCATGATCACAAGCAGGTTGATCGATGGAAGTATCGATTTCCGGTGAAAGAGATTTCCCACGCTGAAATCGATTTCTTTTCGGGTTGTCAGTTTCCGGGGTAATCTGATGGAATAAGCAAAGATGAGGCTCATCAGGCTAATGAACAGTGCCGACAGGAACAACTCGGAATATCCGCCGTGGTGAATGATGAAAGCGCCAACTATGGGCCCAACCGACATGCCCATGGTGGTCGACAGCGAGAAATAACCAATTCCTTCGCCACGTTTGGCCGTTGGAATAATGTCAACGGCAATGGTCGATCCCGAGATGGTGGTAACGCCCCAGGTCAGTCCTTGTGCAAATCGTAGAAAAATAAGGGCAACGATGCTGAAAGCGATGAGGTATCCGGCGAATAGGCTGGTGTAAAAGATCAGGGCGAGTAGTAAAATGGTTCGCCGGCCAAATTTATCGAGTGCAAAACCCGAGAATGGTCGGATCATGACTGATGCAATGGTGTAAGCTGCCAGAACAAGACCAACCTGCGACTTTCCGGCGTGCAACTCGTTGACCAGGTAAACAGGGAGTGCCGAAATGAGCGCATAATACGTGATGCACATAAAGAAATTCGACAATGTCAGGAGTATAAAATCGCGGTTCCATATTTTCTCGTACATCGTTCCTGAACATTTAAATGAAGCCGCAAAGGTATTCTACTTTCAGTTGGAGTATCCTTGCACGTTTCCTGATTTAACGTGAAGCTAATATTCCGGGATTTGATTTTGTTCTTCTGTAAACTTTATCTGAAGGAAGCCTGTTTTTACAGCGAAAAGCAGATTATGTCTGTTTTTGAAACTATTTTTGCGCACCGATCAGAAAACAGAAAACACCATGACACAACAGAAATCATATTACCCAACACTGCGTAGCATCACGTTGGCACAACTGAACCTGAATACCATTGTAGAAACGACTCCGCTTCAACGAAATACGAACCTTTCCAACCGTTATTCGGCTAATGTATTCCTGAAACGGGAGGATTTGCAGGTTGTCCGTTCGTATAAAATCCGGGGAGCGTACAATAAAATTTCGGGATTGACCGATGAGGAGCGTCTTCGTGGAGTTGTTTGTGCCAGTGCCGGAAACCATGCGCAGGGTGTGGCTTATTCGTGCCAGTTGTTGGATATCAAGGGCAAAATTTACATGCCAACTACCACGCCGAAGCAGAAAATAACGCAGGTTAAAATGTTCGGAAAAGATAAAGTCGAAGTGATTTTGGTAGGAGATACCTACGATGCAGCTTCGGAAGCCGCACACCGCAATAGCGAAGAAACAGGTATGGTTTATATTCATCCGTTCGACGATCCGCAGATTATCGAAGGACAAGCGACTTCAGGAGTTGAAATCCTTCAGGATTTTTCAGGGAGCATCGATTACCTGTTTTTGCCCATTGGCGGCGGCGGTTTGGCTGCCGGGGTAGGAGCGTACTTCAAGCAAATCAGCCCGGGTACCAAAATCATTGGGGTTGAACCTGCCGGGGCGCCTTCGATGAAAATGAGCATCGAAAAGGGTGAAGTCACAACTTTGAATACTATCGATAAATTTGTTGATGGCGCTGCTGTTCAGCGTGTTGGCGATCTCACATTTAAGGTTTGCCAGCAGGTTCTCGATGATATTGTGGCCGTTCCTGAAGGAAAAGTTTGCACAACGATCCTCGAATTGTATAATCAGGATGCGATTGTGGTTGAACCAGCCGGGGCGCTGGCCATTACGGCACTCGATTTTTACCGTGAGCAGATTAAAGGGAAAAATGTGGTCTGCATGGTTTCGGGCAGCAACAACGACATCACCCGCACCGAAGAGATTCGGGAGCGATCGATGCTTTACGAAGGCTTGAAACATTATTTTATCGTTCGCTTTCCTCAGCGTGCCGGAGCTTTGCGCGATTTTGTTGATCAGGTTCTCGGGCCAAACGACGACATTACCATGTTCGATTACTCGAAGAAAACCAACCGCGAGAAAGGTCCTGCCCTAATCGGGATTGAGCTTCTGGATAAAGATGATTTTCCAGGTCTGGTTCAGCGCATGGAAGCCAACGGGTTTCTGGCCGAATACATCAACGAACGACCCGATTTATTTCAGTTGCTGATTTAAAAAGGGAGACCGGAGCAGGAAGACCGAAGACCGGAAAAGTTGGCAGTCGCATTCTTAAGCGCGAAGCGGTGCCATTATTGTAGAAATAAAGAGCCAGAAGAAAAATTATTCATCCGAGTGTAAATGCCATTTAAAATGCAAATCGTTCTCCGGACGAAACGGCGATGCCGTTCATCAGATTGCCTTCTCATTGCGGCGCATACCATATTCTCCTTTTAACGAACTTAGTCATGTGTGCCTTCATTGATCTCACATTTCATTGGCTATAATCATTACACCCGTTCGGGGTTAAGTGGCCAATAAGCACACAGATTCTAAGTCGCGAAGCGTTGCCAGTTGTAACATTAATCTGTGCACCCCCGCTGCCCGCAGCAACTTTCCCTTTTCCTTATTCCTTTTCCTGAATAAAACACAGGATACCAAAGGATACAAAACCTGTAGGAAATGGCTTACTTTATTCCGAAATTGATGAACTACTTAAAAACTAAAATACAATGAGCAATCAATCATTATTCGTCGGCTATCCGGGCAAACAAGCACTGCTTGAAGAACTGAAAAAGAACGGAACACCGAAAGTGCTTCTGGTAAATGGTCATTTCCATACGCCATTCTCATTCAGTGCTTTTACCGAAATTGAGCAACCGTTTAAGTTGGCCGAGGCCGAAGGTGTTCAGGTACTTGGGATCAACGATTTTTACACCACCGACGGATATGCCGAATTTGCCGAACTGGCATTGAAATATAAAATCTTTCCGCTGTTCAACATCGAATTCATGTCGTTGCAGAAAGACCTTCAGGAAGCCAATGTTCGGGTAAACGATCCTGCCAATCCGGGCCGTACCTATTTCTCCGGAAAAGGCTTGACCAGTCCGCTTGTTTTGGGCGGCGAACAGTTGCGGTTGCTGGAACAGGTTCAGCACGAAAGCAATGTTCAGACTGCCGAAATGGTGAAGAAACTGAACGAATTGCTGGCTGAAATCCATGCCGGTTTTAGCTTCGACTTTGACGACCTGAAAGCCAAATATGCGAAGAACATGTTGCGCGAACGTCACATCGCCAAAGCGCTGCGCATTGCCATCGACGAAAAATTCAGCAACCCCGAAGAAAAGAAGGCATTTTATACTCAGGTTTTCTCCGGAAAGGAAGTCAAATCGAAACTGACAGATGTTGCAGGTTTGGAAAATGAGATCCGAGGCAATCTGTTGAAGGCTGGTGGCCGTGCTTTTGTTCCTGAAGATCCGAAAGCATTTTTAAGCCTCGAACAGGTGAAAGACATTATTATTACTGCCGGTGGAATTCCTTGCTATCCCGTGTTGCTCGACGATGCCAAAGGCAATTTTACGGATTACGAAGGCAACTTTGTGAAACTTTACGAAACCCTTAAAATCAAAGGTGTGTATAGTCTGGAGTTGATTCCCGGACGTAATACATTTGCTGTGCTGAAAGATTTTGTGACTTTCTTCCGCTCGAAAGACTTCCTGATCACATTTGGTACCGAACACAATACCCCTCAGCTCGATCCTGTAAAAGTTTCGTGTAGCGGAGGCGTCGAGTTGGACGAAGAACTCGAACAAATCGGATTCGAAGGAGCCTGCATTATTGCGGCGCACCAATACCTGATTGCAAAAGGCGAGCAAGGTTACCTGAATGCCGATGGCGATGCCAAAACCAAAGAATACGACGCGTTCGTTGAATTAGGTCAGGCGGTAATTAATCATTTTATTGGAGAAAAATAAATTTGATCAGATTTTCATGTAGGTGGTTGTATCAAAAGTCAATATTTCACAAATTCAACTTTCAAATTGTAAGTTCAACTTCATTTCACCCCTCCAAACCTCCCCTGAAGGGGCGGCTTTGAAGTCCCCTTCAGGGGATTTAGGGGTTTTAACAGTGTCGGTACTTTCAAATTGTAAGTTTTTGAAAAAAACATAATCACATTTGATACAGCCTCCTACCACAAAAAAAATAAAGTATATGAAACCAGAAATTCAGGAATTAATCGAAATATCACAGTTCTACGGCAAGCAGAAAGATTTTGTCATTGCCGGTGGAGGCAACACGTCGTACAAAGACGAAAACCATATTTATATCAAGGCCAGCGGACACAGCCTTGCAACCATTGGCGAAGATGGTTTTGCGCAGCTCGACCGCAAAGGGCTGCAATTGATTGCTGGGAAAACTTATTCGGAAGATGTGATGAAACGCGAAAATCAGATCAAAAACGACCTGTTGAATTCGCGTGTTCATCCCGAAAAAGGCCAGCGCCCATCGGTTGAAACTTCGCTGCACGATTTAATTGATTTCCGCTTTGTGGTTCATACCCACAGCACCAAAGTGAACGGACTGATGTGTGGCAAGGATGCTGAAAAGCGCACCGCCGAACTGTTTGGCACCGAGGTGGTGTTTGTGCCTTATGTCGATCCCGGGTACATTTTGTACAAGGAAGTGGAAACCCGCATCAATGCTTATCGCAGTCGGGTAGGAGCCGAACCTCAGATCATTCTGTTGCAGAACCACGGAATTTTTGTGGCAGCCGACAACACTGCCGAAATCCATGAACTTTACACCAAAGTAATTGCGAAATTGGACGTTGCCATTGGCGAAATCGCGCCACTGGTAAAACTTCCGGTTGATCCGGTTGCTGCGAAAATCATTCCGGCCATCCGCATGATGCTTTCCGGAAATGGGTTGAAAACCTTGAAAGTCATCAATAACTCGTATTACGAGCGTTTCCTTTCTTCGGAAACCGAATTTCAGAAAATAGCATTGCCATTTATTCCTGATGGAATTGTGTATTGCAATTCATCGTTCATTTATGCTGAATATGCTGGTGATGCGAATTCTTTACTGAATGAACTTTCCGAAAAAATAAAAACATACACCGAAACGCAGCCTAAAACTCCAAAGATCATTTGTATCAAAGGAATAGGCTGCATTCTGGCCAACGATAATGCGCAGGCTGTTGCTACTTTGGAAGATGTGATGATGGACACTTGCCTGGTGAGTCTGTATTCCGAAAAATTTGGAGGACAAAGCCCAATGACCAAAGAACAGGTTAATTTTATTGATACCTGGGAAGTGGAACAATACCGCAGTGCCATTGCAATGGGAGCTACCGCCGGACGTGTCGATCGCAAAATTGCGATTGTTACCGGAGGCGCTCAGGGTTTTGGAGCCGGAATCGTGGAGAATCTGATGGGAAATGGCGCCAATGTGGTGATTGCCGACCTGAATGAAGAACTGGGCGTGAAATTTGCCGAATCGCTGAACGACGGTAAAGGCAAAAACAAAGCCTTCTTTGTGAAAGCCGATGTGTCGAATGCCGCTTCGGTTGAGAGTTTGGTATTTCAAACCGTTTGCGAATTTGGCGGACTGGATATTTTCATCAGCAATGCCGGTATTTTACGTGCCGGTGGTCTGGAAGAAATGACTCCTGAAACCTTCGAACTGATGACCAAAGTGAACTATTCGGCTTACTTCCTGTGCGCCAAATATGCTTCGGCAGTCATGAAACTTCAGAACAAATTTAAACCCGATCATTTTACCGATATCATCCAGATTAATTCCAAATCGGGATTGAAAGGCAGCAACAAAAATTTTGCTTACGCAGGTGGTAAATTTGGTGGAATAGGCTTGACCCAATCGTTTGCCATGGAGCTGATGCCAGCCAAAATCAAGGTCAATTCGGTTTGTCCGGGCAATTTCTACGACGGTCCGCTTTGGGCTGATCCAGAGAAAGGATTGTTTGTGCAATACCTGAATGCCGGTAAAGTACCCGGTGCCAAAACCATTGAAGACGTGAAACGTTTCTATGTAGCACAGGTTCCGGCAGGTCGTGGTTGCACTCCGCTCGACGTGATGCGCGCCGTGTATTACATCATCGAACAGGAATACGAAACCGGCCAGGCCGTGCCCGTAACCGGTGGACAAAATATGTTGAATTAAAATGTGAAATAGCCACAAAGGCACAAAGAAATTCTTTACACCCCCAACCCCCTGAAGGGGGCTTTTACTGCAGAATTGCAAGTCATGGTAATTCGTTAAAGTCCCTTTTAGGGGATTTAGGGGTAAACAAAAACTTAGTGTCTTCGTGCCTTCGTGGCAAAACCAAAAAGAATATGAAAACAAAAGCAGTTCGTTTATACGGAAAAGAAGATTTAAGGCTTGAAGAGTTTGAACTTCCGGCGATCACAGCCGACGAAATTTTGGCAAAAGTAGTGTCCGACAGCATTTGCATGTCGTCGTACAAAGCAGCCAAACAGGCTACCGATCACAAACGTGTTCCGAATGATATTGCCGAAAACCCCATCATTATAGGCCATGAGTTTAGCGGCGAGTTGGTCGAAATTGGCGACAACTGGAAACACAAATTCAAGGCCGGACAAAAATTCTCGATTCAGCCGGCCATTTATTACGAAGAAGGTCCGGTGGGTGTGTTGAGCGCTCCTGGATATTCGTACCAGTACATCGGTGGTGACGCCACTTATGTGATCATCCCGAAAGATGTGCTGGTTCAGGATTGTTTGCTGGCTTACGACGGCCCGGGTTTTTATCCTGCCTCGCTGGCCGAGCCGCTTTCGTGCGTGATTGGCGCCATGCATGCCAACTACCACACCACTCCGGGTTCGTACATCCACAACATGGAAATTGTAGCCGATGGCAAAATGGCGATCCTCGCCGGCGTTGGTCCGATGGGATTGGCTGCCATCAATTATGTGATCCACCGAGCCGATCGCAAACCTAAATTGTGCGTGGTTACCGATATCGACCAAACACGTTTAGATCGTGCGGCTTCGATTTATACCGTTGCTGAAGCAGCCCAACGCGGCATCGAACTCGTTTACCTGAATACCAAAATTGAAGATCCGGTGGCTAAACTGAAAGAACTTTCAGGAGGAACCGGCTACGATGATGTGTTTGTATTTGCTCCGGTGGCTCCGGTAATTGAGCAGGGCGATGCTATCCTGGCTTTCGATGGTTGTCTGAATTTCTTCGCCGGACCATCCGATCCGAACCTTCAGGCTAAAATGAATTTTTACAACGTGCATTATGCCTACACGCATATCGTGGGAACTTCAGGAGGAAACACCGACGACATGAAAGAAGCTATTGATGTGATGACGGCTGGCCTCGATCCTGCAGGATTGGTTACCCACATTGGCGGGCTGAACGCAGTGGCCGAAACCACATTGCACTTGCCCAATATTCCGGGTGGAAAGAAACTGATTTATACCCATCTGGAAATGCCTTTGACTGCTATTGCCGATTTTGCTGAAAAGGGAAAGACAGAACTTTTGTTTGCAAAGCTGGCCGAAATCTGCGACCGTCACCAGGGATTGTGGTCGGTTGAGGCTGAAGAATATTTGCTGGCGAATTAAAAATCGGTAGAGACGTTGCATGTAGAGACGTTGCATGCAACGTCTCTACAGAAGATTTGTATACTGTGTTTCTTTTATGTAATATCTCTTCTGCTGATACTTGATACTTGTGTCTTGATACGTTATTGATGGTACCTTTGCCGCATAAACAATTAGAGATAAAACAATGATTTACATGGCCGACACAGCCAACCTGGATGAACTCAGGGAGCTGTACACATTTTTCCCTTTGGAGGGAGTAACTACCAATCCAACTATTTTGAGCCATGCCGGCTTAAAACTTTCTGTAGCCATCGAAGGCATTCAGGAGTTGGTTGGTTCAGGAATGGTTCACGTGCAAATGATTTCGTCTGAATCGGATGATATGGTGCGCGAAGCCAAAAAATACCGCAGTTATTTCGATTTTGGTGATAACTTTTATGCCAAGATTCCGGTTACAGCCAATGGTTACCGTGCCATGCGAATTCTGAAAGATGCCGGAATTAATGTAACTGCAACTGCTATTTTTACGCAGCAGCAGGCTTTGGTTGCGATGAAGGCCGGTGCCGATTTTGTGGCTCCATACGTGAGCCGTTTGGACAATATTTCGTCGCACGGAATTGAAGTGGTAGGGGATATCGTTGAAAACATTGCCTTATACGGGTTGAATGGCAAAGTACTTGCAGCCAGTTTTAAAACCGTCGACCAGATTTATCGTACCAGCATGGCCGGTGCACACTCAGCAACGATCAATCCTGAATTGTTGTATCAGCTCATCAAACATCCCATGACCGACATCAGCGTAAAGCAGTTTGAAATCGACTCTGAAGGATTATACGATATCGAGTTCTAGTTAAGTGCAAGGATAAACGGAGCCCGGAAACGGGAGACCGTGATATAGGAAAAAGGATTTCATCTGAATTACAGATGGAATCCTTTTTTTTATTAAGGTTCGTGAAAGAACGAATGAGGATTAGCATATATCTTGATCATACCAAATTTACCGCTCAAAAAAAATAATCCAACTTTTTCTGTTGTTGAAGTGAACTTTTTATACTTTCGTACGCTTAATATGAAAGTATATAGATTTATAGATATGAAGCAAACAATTGTAATTTTGGTTTTTATTTTAGGCCTTTTCATTGACTTAAAGGCACAGACGGTCGAAAATGTGGATGCCGTAAAATTCAAGGATTTAATCGGCAAAGGAAATATGATTCTTCTCGATGTGCGTACGCCGGGTGAATATTCGCGGGGACACATTCAGGGTTCAACGTTGATCGATATATCTGATCGCAATTTTGCAACGAAAGTAGGCATGTTGCAAAAAGACAAAACCATTTTAATTTATTGCCTGTCGGGAAGTAGGAGCGATGCTGCTGCCGGGTACATGAGCAAACAAGGGTTTAAGAAAATTTACACCTTGCAGTACGGCATTATGACCTGGAGTCGGCAGGGATTTCCGCTGGAACAGAGTAACAATGTGGTTGCTAGTGCCGGCACAACTTACACCGAACAATCGTTTGGAAAATTGCTGAAAGACAACAAGCTGGTGCTGGTCGATTTTCATGCCGTTTGGTGTGCGCCGTGTAAAGCAATGAGTCCGGTTATCGATCAGGTTTCGGCCGAATTTAAGGGAAAAGCTAAAGTTGAAAAGGTGGATATTGAAGCTAACAAAGTCATAACAACAGCTTACCAGGTGCAAACGATTCCCGGATTTGTGCTGTTTAAAGATGGCGAAAAAGTGTGGAGCTACAACGGTGTGATTAGCTATGCCGACCTTTCGGGGGTAATTAAAAAATATTTGTAGTTGTTGGGTTTGAAGGGGGATTCAATCCTAAAATTAAAGGGCTTTCCTGATGGGAAGCTCTTTTTTGCTCCATATAAAATGAAAATTATAAAATGTGAAAAACTGATACGGAATATTTACCAGATCGAATCTTTGTATTTTTGCCACCATTTCTCCGGATTTTGCCTGATGTAATATTGAGCCGCAATTAAACTTTCCTTATCGCTAATAATCCTATCGTAAAAGCGGGAATGCCATGAAAATAATCCACCAAACTTATTCTGGTTTGCCCACCGGGTAACTGCAGATTTATACTGCCCGATAATGACAGACAATGATCCTGAAGGCAAAGGTCCAAATTGATTGTAAACAGGGGCTTTCTCAGTCACAACATGTTGCGGCCCTACTTCTGTCAGATGTGATTGCAACATGTCGTCATTTCCCATTTCTCCAACATGAATTATCCCATGCATATGATTGGGCATAATGACAAATTCGCCCAATTTGACATGACTGAAATGAACAGGTATTTCAATCCAGAATTTTTGTGCCATTTTCCCAAGTTCATTGAGTTCCATTTCGGAAGGGGATATTGCTTTGCCAAATAAACATTGTCCAAACCGTATGTTTATGGTTATAAAATAAATGCACGATTTACTATAATCATGATCTGCTTTCCTGATATTTCTTCTGTTATGAAAATCCATACGGAAATTTTGGTATGAAATTAATCAGAATCATTGAAAATGCTTTGTTTTCCGGTCACGATTTATCGTGACCTTACAACGGTTGCGGTTCTTCAACGTAAGCGGTTCGCACAAACTGTAGGGCCACGACATGTCGTGGCCGTGGAAAAGCAAACAAACATATGTTATTCTGGGGGTGTATTATCGTGGCCGTGAACATCACATTGAAATACATGGTTGTTGCCCCGACCAAATTAGACCGTTTTTTTTACGCCTTTCCGGCTAATGAGGTAAACACCCGTCAGGATAAAACACATGCAGATGAGGTGAAGTAAGGTCACTTTTTCGCCGTCGAGTACACCCCAAAGGATGGCGAAAATGGGAATGATGTAGGTAACCGACGAGGCTGCTACTGCCGATGAGTGACGAATCAGACTATTCATCAGCAACATGGCAAGCGCAGTACCGACAATTCCAAGCGCGGCAAGAGCCAGTAAATGAACCGGCCACGAAGGATTGGCGGCCACCGCCGATAAATTGGTAGTGAGCAAATAGGCCAGTGCCACCGGTCCAATAAATAAAAAGGATAACGAAGTAACCTGAATTCCTGAAAGATGTGGTAGTTTCGCTTTAATCTGGTTGATGCTGATGGCATAAAAACAAGTGGCCAGCACAATGTAAAAGGCAAAACTGTTAACCGTTCCCAGGTGGAATCCGTCTCCGGCAAGGATTAGGCCGGTTGCACCTGCCAGTCCGAGCGACAACCCAATCGCCTGCAACCAGCGGAAAGCCGTTTTGTGAAACATCATACCTACAATTAAGGTGAATACCGGCGTGAGCGAATTAAGCATTCCGGCCAGCGAGCTGTCGATTTGCGTTTCGGCTTTCATAAACAAAAAGGCCGGGAAGAAACTACCGATGAACCCCGCAATTAGCAAGCTTTTTAGATCTTCTTTCCTGATGCTTTTTAAGTTGCGGATCGATAATGGAAGCAGCGCCAGCGAAGCCAGCAAAATGCGTAAAGCGCCCGCCTGCTCGGGGCTGAAACTCTTTAGCCCGATTTTCATCAGGATAAATGAACTGCCCCAGATAAAAGCCAGAACCATTAAAATGGTTATTTGAAATCCGCGTTTTTCCCAGATCATAAATGCGAGGTTTTAGGTTGGAAAGATAATGGAAAAGATGGAGAGCGAAAAAACCTGAACAGGATTTCCTTTGTGGAAAATTGGACTACAGCCCAGATTCGATTGCATTCTCAATTTCCGTCAGCTAAAGCAGACGGAAAAGGATAGCGCATTGAATGAGAAGGAATGTAGATCAAAGCAATATCCTTTGCCGTCACATTTATGTGACGGACATGAAGATTCCCATCGCAAAGGGGGCTTTAGCCCAATAAATAGTCTACATCGCAAAAATGCCTGTAGTACCCCCCAACACAAAACCGGCATTGCAGATTCCTCCGCTGTGGAAAATTGGACTACAGCCCAGATTCTATTGCATTCTCAATTTCCGTCAGCTAAAGCAGACGGCAAAGGATAGCGCGATGAATGAGAAGGAATGTTGATCAAAGCAATATCCTTTGCCGTCACATTTATGTGACGGGCATGAAGATTCCCATCGCAAAGGGGGCTTTAGCCCAATAAATAGTCTACATCGCAAAAATGCCTGTACCCCCCAACACAAAACGGGCACCACAGATTCCTCCGCAGTGCCGGTTTTTTTTCTGTCCATTTCGAATATTAGTTCAGTGCAGTGGGAGCCTGCACAGTCTCTTTGGCCGGAGCTTCGGCATCGGTAAGCAGGAATAGATTATATTTGGCGGCATTGTTCTGAAACACCAGTTTGGCACATTGGCAAACCATGGCCATCTTTTCCCACACGGCGTTCATTGTTTGAATACGTACACTGGCAGTCAGCGAACGTGCTTTTTTTGCTTGCTGTTGGGCAGCGTCTTGTTCAACGATCGCCGTGGCCAGGCCATTTAGCATCTCAATTTCTTCTTCTTTCAATCCTTTGGCCAGCAATGCCGTTTTATATTCTTCCTTCGAAGCCTGTTTGTAAGTGGAGTGGAGCAATACCGGTAATTTAAGCTGACTGTTCCGTGCCGAATCGTATTGTTGCACACAGAAGCAGTTTGCGACCGTCGTAAATTGCTTCTAAGTGCCGGAACGAATCAACTAAGCGGTGAGCTTAATCAGCTATGCGACGCAAAATTTCAGCTAACAGTCGGGTTAAACCAGCAGAGTGGGGGAGGAAGGAAGCGGAGGGACGGATAGGATTTCCGAATGAGCGCGGAGAGATGCAGGATATGGAGATATAATAAGGATTATGACATTAGATCGGTAAGATTTTGGAAAAGTCTATTTATTTTGATTCAAGAAAATAGCTCGAATTGAAGAATTCAGAGAGTGAAACATCTAAAGCTAGCAATATCTTTTCAACATTCTTAATTACTGATGGTGCGTTAATTTTTTATTTTTCGTTGTAACTTATTGATATAAATATATTTACAGGCGTTCTTTGACTTTTTGATTTGAAATGAAAAGTAACTTTGCATTTTTTTAATGCAAGGCTA
>JAQUIJ010000009.1 GCA_028683385.1 Prolixibacteraceae bacterium
GCATTATTCAACTCATGCTTTCTCAGAAAGCGAAATGTCAGAATTCCTACACCAGATAAAATAAAACAGGAAATAAAAACCAGCGGAGAGATACCAACTTCATTGATTTTTGGGAGCTGGGAAGCCACAATTACTCCCGGAAAGATCAGGATAAGGATTCCTGCAGGAATGCCGGCAAGTAGAAACATCCAACGCGGCGAACCTAACTTTGCCAGCCACAGGGAACTCAGATACACAAAAAATGGAATAGAAGGAAGCATATAAACGGCCAGTTTGGAGCTAAAAAGAGACAAAGTCGCAATTGTCGAAAGTGCAATCACCAGGAAGAAAAGTTCCAGATCAGTTGCAGCCAGTTTCTTTTTAAATCCGGCAATCAGAATTCCGGCAATCAGAATCGACCATGGAGCAAGCGAATACCAGAATGCTCCAAAATAGTAATAAAAAGGTGCTTTGTGATGGAACGAATTCACTGCCCTGTTAATCGTTTGATTGAAAAGCAGATCATTCAGGTATTGGCTGCCACCTTCGGCATAAACCCCTGCAAACCAGACTCCACACAAAACCAATAAAACGAGTAACATTTTGTACCCCCAAAATTTGCCAACCATTCTGAGTTCTTTTTTCAGAATAAGGAAAGTGATGGTAGAAACTAGTGGAACAATAATCCCGATAGGTCCCTTAGTGAATATGGCCATAAATACGAAGAGAGGAAACATCCAGGAATCGCGGGACTTTCCTTCCCCAATATACATTTTGAAAAACGTGTAAAGCGCTAAAACGATGAACATACACATCAGCATATCCATTCGAAGCACGATGGCAGTGCCAACAAAAAAACAGCTCGTTAAAAGCATCAGTTGTGCTATCAGGCGCTCTCTTTCAGAAAGGATTTTTTTTACCCATTTGTCCATCATGTAGAGAACAACTAAAGCCGGGATATAAGAGAATAGCCCTAAAAACAACAGGTTGTGATAGCCAAAAAGCCATTTGCCGAACATCACAACCCAAAGGTAAAGTGGGGGCTTGTCGGCATAAATGATTCCGTGATCGGCAAATGTAAAAACAGTGCCATTGCGTAAGGCTTCGTCAGCAATGCTTAAATACCGCGATTCATTATCCGGAGTAAAGTCGCGGAACATGAAAGCCGGTAAAACGGCTATGAAAAACAATGCATACCTCAATGTATTATTGGTTAAATATCGGCTCATTTTGTAAACGTTTATTTTGCTCTTTTTTGTAAAGCATGATGTTTCGTATATAGGCAATAAACCCGACCGATTGCCCCAGTATCAGGATAGGATCAACCCGGATGATTCCATAAATTGCAATTATTCCTGAGCCAACCAGGCTGATTATCCAGAAGCCTAAAGGGAGAAGCGATTCATTTCGTCTCATGGAATAAATCCACTGGTAAACGAATCGTAGGGTGAAGACGACTTGTCCCAGAGAGCCAAAAATGACCAGTTGCAGCGGGATATCTTTGTTTGTCAGAAAATTGTCGATGAAGTGAGCACTTTCTTTAATCAAGAATCCTACAGCACAAATTGGCGTGCCGATGAGAATTAACTTGATTAATCCGTTAATCTTATTCCACACTCCGTTTTCGTTTAAATTCCAGATGTATATGTAGTAGGAAATCATTTGCCCCAGAAGGATAGAAAAGTCATTGCGAAACCATCCGTAGATAAAGAAAAGATAGGAGGCAATAATGCTTAGCACCCAGTAAATAGTTGGTGAGAGTACCTTTTTTGCCCGTTCCGAAAGGATCCATTGCAGAAGGGTCCGCATAAAGAAAAGTACCTGAGAAATAAAACCCAAAACATAGACTATCATAAGTCGATATTATTTTCAGTTATTTGATAATTGATGTATCGACTTTTCATCCACCGGTAGGCAAAGCAGTCGATAAACGGTCCGACCAACCTGTTCCGGAGGTTGTATTTCGATTGCCCGGCAACCCTCGGAAAATGGCGAACGGGAACCTGTTTGACTTTGCCATTTTGCAACTGAATGAGAGCTGGAAGGAAACGGTGCATGCCGTTAAACAACGGAATTCGTTTAGCATAGTCACTTCTCATAATTTTCAATGGGCAGCCTGTGTCGGAAACTCCATCGTTGGTCATCATCCGGCGAAATCCATTTGCAATTTTTGAAGACGCATTCTTGACGAAACAGTCTTTTCGGTTGGCCCTTATGCCCATAACCATTTCATATTCATGCAAATAAGGAATCAGCAAATTAAAATCTTCAGGAGCTGTTTGCAAATCGGCATCGATGTAGCCAACAAAGGTGGACTGTGTGGCTTCTATGCCAGCTTTTAGTGCGGCGCTCAATCCTACATTTTCCTCAAAACTGAGGTAGCAAAAGTGCTCCTGACGTCCACATATTTCGACGATTCGTTCCAAGCTTTGGTCTGTCGAACAGTCGTTTACGAACAATACACAAGTATCCAGTAACGATTCCGCAACAAAAGCAGAAAGCTTTTCTTCGAGTGCCGACATGTTGTTCTGCTCGTTGAAAACAGGAACTACGATTGTGAATTCGTCATTCGCTGTATTGTTTTCATTTTTTTTTAGATAACTTTTTTGTAATAGGTCAGATTTTTCTCCATTTTGAATTTTCGACATTTCCTTATTTTTTACAACGTTCTCTTATTCTTTTATGTTCAGAATGGACATGTGAATATGTCCCAGTCCAATTTCAGGAATTGAGAAAACCAATTATTGGAACAGGGACAAGGATTGTTTTCTGAACTTTATATGAATTACTATCCTTATTTTCCGAATTCGTATGATTGTCTGATTAGGTTATTAATCGGAATTCGGTGAATTTTTTGACGGGGAAAAGGCAAAGCGAATTAATTATCAATTGTGCCAATATACATTGTATCCTCAAGTTCAGTAAAATACACTTTGTCCTCGCGTGACAACCATCCCAGCGATAGCGCAATTTCAAGATCATTTAACTCGGTAATCTTCTTTATCTCATTAATTGTTAACTCTCCACTTTTATCAATTATCTGCCAAATCTTTCCGGCATTTAATCCAATCTCATTTTTCTTCATATTTTTATTATTTTATGTTTGTTAAAAAGTTGAATTTATCAGATTGAAAATCTATCCTGTAAGCAAAAAATAAACGGATCAGCCAAAAATCGTAATGGTGAAAATCTATTTTTACAACTATTTTATTCATATCTTATTAGTTCCTTTTAAACAAAATGTTTTTAGATCCTGATCTATAATTTTTGAAAATTGACTGGTAATCAGACTTTCTAAAATCTCAAGGTTTTCAGGATAACTATAAATGGAGGTAATTAGGTTACACATCATATCATCGGTCCTGATCATTTTTCTAATCAATTGACTATTGGTTCGAATCTCGCTTATTAAAAACCAGGCTATCATTTCAGCTTCTATATTTTGAGTAACATCCGGTGTTAATGGTTCATTGGATTTATTCATTGCGTTAAGAAGCAAAGTCAGGTTCTTTCTAAGAACAATAGAATAAATTCTTTCTTTTGATCTGAAGTAATAGTGAATAGCGGTCTTATTTACCCCTGCAGTTCTGGCAATTTCAGCTATGGTCGTACCATGAAAACCAAGAAGTAAAAAGGTTTCGTTCGCTGCAATGAGAATTTTATTTTCAGCAGAATCATCCATGGTACAATTTCCTTTCTTTATTAATAGATGTTTTTACAATAGTCAAGAATTTAACACTGAGATCATTTGTGTTAGCTAATATTCACTAACTTAAAAATCAAAAAAATCATCTCTTCAAAAGCAATTTTATTTTTTAGGTCATTGATGTCGGATTTATTAAAAGCTTTTCAATGTCATCAAAAAGCACATCACCTTCTTTTAGAAGATCAAATGAAAATCCTGATAAGCGCCATTGAGTAATCAGTAGTCGTAAGGATCCCATAACTATAAATATCATGGAATTATCGCCCATATCTTTTCTTATTTTACCTTTTGTCTGCCCTTTCAATAATAATGAAGATAAAATTTCTTCATTAATTTTCATTATGGAATAAACCCGATCTGCTAATATTTTTTCATTTTGAAATATTTCTTCAGCAAAAATGACTGATAGCAATGAAGGCCGAGTGACAAAAAGTTCCAATTGTGCCTTAAACATCAATTTAATTTGCTCGAATGGACTTGCCTCAGAATAAAGTATTCTCCCATGGATATTTTGTGCTGTTAATTTATAATAATCTAATATTGCCACCAGAATGTCAATTTTACTGGTAAAATGACGATATATAGCAGGTTCGCTAATTAAAATTTTCTTGGAAATATTTTTAATGGTAAGACCTTGTATTCCAAGCTCTGCAATTATTTCCATGGATACCTCTATTATTTCCAGCTGTCGTTCTGTAAACATATTTATATTAGTTAATATTCACTAACAAAGATAATGAAAAAATTATAAAACAAATATCTAAACCTATTTTATTTTGAAAAATCAGTAGAATGTTACTTCGTTTTCTATTGTAATCTTTGCTAAACTTATTTCAAAGAAAAAACTCGTCCAGGTATAGGAAGGACGAGTTTTTGATGAAGTTCAATTGAAATTTCTACTACAATAATTATGGCAAAAGATCTTTCGTCTTTAATTTTGAGGGTGAAAAAATCCCAATAACACCATTAAACCCAACGCTCATTACGATATTAAAGAAGAATGCAAGGAATCCTAAAAGTAGCAGGCTCCCGCTTATTGCGGCCAAAACCATATACGTGTTAAATTCACCATGGATATACAGTGAACGGCGCAACATACCATGGAGTCCTGCCATGCCCATAAACGCACCCATTCCAACACCACCAAGCAACTGTGCCCAGAAATGAAAATTGGCTAACTTTTGACTGTAAAGTTTAGCACCGTTTGTGAGAATAGGGAAGAGGAAGTAAATAGCCGAATATAGAGTCATGGTTAGGCCAACAAGAATTGCAACATGCACATGAGGGCCTATGACCCATTGCGTATTGTGTAAAATCCTGTTCAGTCCAATATCAGCCTGCATAATTCCCGCAGGAACTGCAAGAGCAAAACCGAGTAAACCGCCAAGTAAAAATTTAAGAGGATTTGTCATCTTCAGCGGGCGAGCACTCCATAAGGTATAAAGGGTTATGAAAAATGCAAGTCCTTGAGTGATCAATTCGAATGCAGTTACCATCTCGCCTGATACTACCTTTAATATTCCTGGCTGAGCCTGGTCGCTCAACAAGTGATGCGACCATACAGTCCAGGATACCACGAGTTCCACCAGTAGGGCAATACGGGCAACGTTTTCCATATAAAGTTTTTTACCGGTTATGAGTGTTGCCAGCAGATACCATGTTCCTGCCACAAATATCAATACAAGACCATCGGCAACAAGGTCAAGTCCCCACCAGAACCAGTTTTTATACAACAAGGCATCTATTGCTGATGATTTGAGGTCAAAACCTAGTAAAGCAGCCACCATATAAACAAGTATCAGTACGCCGGTGAATAGTATTATTGCCGCATTAAAGGCCACATCAACAGTTCCCTGGGCAACAGCAGCCACAGGAAGCGATACGAGTTGTTCTGTTTTTTTCTTTCTGAAGAGATTGCTGAAAGCAGTAATTCCCAATGCTGATTTCAATATTTCCTTGCTGGGTTGTTGTGCCCATCCATCCGGAGTATAGGTAAGTGTTTTATAGATATTGATCACAAAAAAGATTGTGCCAAGCATCACTAAAGCAATGCCAGTGATAAAAAATGTACCGCCTATCACACTGAATTGAGTAAAATCTGCAGGTAATGGCCAGTACAGAGTGTATAATGGTGCATAATGTGTTATAAATCCGGAGAACCAAAATACGAATGTACCTACTCCGATAAGTACAAGTGTCCAGTTACCTAATGTGATGCTCCACAAGGGTTTTTTCATTAGGAAAGGGACAAGAAATAAGAATGCCCCGAACACAATTGAATAAGTGGAGCCAAATATCCCAACCAAAGGATGTGCAGTCATAATAGCAAAAAACTGTTCGGAAGGGATTGACGGAATTGGTTGAACTTCGTATAGTCGCATAATCATGCCTTCGATTACAGCAAAAGCATAATAAACTAATCCAACAACTACGAAGCGAAGTGTCATTTTTTGCATTGGCGTCATGCTGTCTGGCTTAAATACGCCTTCTTCTCCATGTAAGAATGTTTGTATAAAGTTCATTTTATCAGTTTTATAGGTTTTTGCTTTCTAGTTATTTTGTGAGGTTTCTTCGCCAGTCACAATAACTGCGTCCTTCACCAACATATTAACGCCTGCCGGACCTGAGTACTCGGTTGAACGAATTGTGTAGATGCCAGGCTTGTCAAATTGCCAGAGAATGTCATTCATGTGTCCCGGAACTACCTGCATTTGAAAGACCATTGAGTTATCTTGCCGAAATAGCCCAAAACCATAAGTAAGATCGTTGGAAGTGACCTTAAAAAGGGCTTTTTCGTGGCATTTTATTACCAACTTTTCAGCAGGAAGGATAAACTGATGTTTTTCGGCCACGATATCAAACACTTTATCGGCTCTGATTTCAGATCGATTCAGATCGATAGGTGCCCATGGAATGGTGTTGTAAGTAATGATGTGTAGTGAAACACCAAGTACGATTAAAAATGTTACGAAGGAATAGAAGAGTGTATTCTTAATCACTCCTTGTCGTCCCCTTCGGGTAATTTTGTAGCCAAACCATCCCATAAGCGCCAGGATAGCAAGGCAATAGAATGTGTAGGCCAGTGTCTGACCCCACAAGACAACAGTTGAATCAACCATAATACCTTGTTTTTAAGTTAAACAATAAATAACCTTTATTTTTCCTAACTATATATTTTTAATTGGATCGATCTGATACTTTTCTTTGAGATCAGCAAGCGTTGTATTTGTAAGAGTCTCAACCATTTTTGAACGTGCTTCCATCCATGGTTCATGCATAATCCATGGTTTATCAACAATACAGCAGCTGAAGCCAAGAATACAGGTACATATTGCATCAATTCCTTCCAGTTTATTGATCACAAGTGCCAGATTTATTTCCTTCAAATCCTTGGCAAAGACAAAACCACCATTTCTTACTGACGAACTTTTGAGAAATCCATGCTTCGATAAATCGGTTAACAATCTTCGGAGGTATCGACAAGGAATATTTAATTGCTGGTGAAGGTATTCGGCAGAATACATATTCTCATTACGGGTTGCCATAAACCCCAGAATTGTAAGTGCATACTCAGTGGTTTTATTAAGAATCATATATTACTACCTTTTTATAGTATTTAATTCAAAGTTAAAAATAAAAAGGTATCTTAACATTTAAAGGGTCAATTAATTTCACCCAATAAGTATTCAAGATTAGCCTGTTCAAGTACGATATCTTTCTCTATATTCAACAAGCGAATATTTACTTTAGTGATATTTAATTGCGTGTCATTCAATTCGATAGTGGTTATAACACTGTTTTTATAACCCACCACTGCAATTTCATAGGCTTTGTTTGCTACTTCCAAGTTAATTAATGCCGATTCACGCTGAGCATTGAGTGAATGGATATGTTGAATAGATGTTAAATATTTATTTTTGAACTGAAGCATGAAACTTTCTTCGTAAGCTTCAACTTTTTCAATACCGGCTCTGGTTTCCTGAGCTTTACTTTTCGATAAATTCCCGTCAAACAAATTGATTTTTATACCAACTCCAATCGCATAACCTTGTCTCCATGCCTGATCGAAAGGAGGGGTGTCAAGTCCGTGATAGACATGGTAGTTACCAAACGCAAATAAAGTTGGCAAATTTTCAGCCTTTTCAACTTTCTCTTTATAATCGAGAACACTTTTCATCGCTTTTAGTGACTGTATTTTATTATTCCCGGTATTAATACTGTCTGAAAGTTGTTCTGACGAAAGCATTGAGTAATCAATAGGATTGGAAATACTACCTATACAAATGATGGAGGTGGTATCTGAGAGATTAAGCAAAACTTTTAAAGCATCGAGTGTAATTTCTTTTTTGCTTTTAAGTTCAAGGAGTTGACTTTCGAAATCTTTCAATTTAGCTTTGAACATAAGAACATCAAATTCCGAACGAACACCTTCCTGATAAGATTTTTCAGCCATAGTGAGATGTTCCTGAATTTGGCTCAAGGCCTGCTCATTAACCTTCAAAACTTCATTCAGAAAGAGCACATTGTAAAATACAGTCTTAACATTCAAACTTAAATTGCCTTCTGTTTCCTGAAGGTCTTTCTGGTAGGCTTCTTTTAAAGCGTTGGTGCTTTCCAAGGCATTTTTACGTTTCCCTCCCGAATATAACGTGTATGTCATATTCATGTCCATGGTTAATACATCTCTGTCTAGTATTGGGAAAGGCGCCTTCGAATTCATAATGATATCTTCGCCGGTTGGTATTCCATTGCTCCTTA
Organism: Prolixibacteraceae bacterium; assembly: GCA_028683385.1. GTDB lineage: Bacteria > Bacteroidota > Bacteroidia > Bacteroidales > Prolixibacteraceae > Aquipluma. The sequence goes on from JAQUIJ010000009.1 coordinate 8,444, forward strand.
CCGGAACGCTGGATCCCTCAAGTGGGAATAATCCCGCCGTATTATTGGAATAAAAATACTTCGAAAGTATTTCTGCCTGAGGGAGAAAATTAGAATAGACCTGATCGTGTTTGGCGTCAGCTTCCTTAATTTGGCTTTCATTTATCTTTATGTTTGGATTTTGATCTAAAGCAATCCTGATGGCATCATTAAGTGTAAGTGCCTTTTGTGCAAATGATGCGGTATTCCATAAAGCAAGTGACATCAGAAAATAAATAATGATACTTTTTTTCATGATTGAATCTCCTCAATATTTAATTTAACATTTTCATATTTCGATTTTTTTTCGCGATGTTTTCTTTCAAATTGACCAACAATTATGGACACGATTGACAAGGAGAAAAATAATCCTGTGAATTGAAGGAGTTTATTCATAAATGGTTGTGCTACAGTTAGTGGCTGATGATGATTGAATACCAGATAAAGTGCCTTTAGATAATATCTTAATGGGAACCAACCTCCGATTCGGTTTGGTAAATCAGCCATTTGCTCGAACGGCACCATGTATCCTGAATACATAAATGCGGGGAGAACGATAAGTGTGATAATGGCAGCTAAGATTCCACTATTATTAATGTTTAAAACAAGAAAATAGGAAATACTTTCCATTGAAATTGTGAATAGGAAGATAACTAATATCACATTCCAAATCTCGGACTGATCAAATGGAACACTGAATAATAGCATTGTAGAATAGAATGCAACAGAAATTGATGTACCTGCAACAATTCCGGAAACTATAGCTGCCTTGATAAGTTCTTTTGCCGGAATTTGTCTCGCATTTCGAATAGATGGAAATTTTTGTTTCCAAATTTTCAGGCTTCCAAGTAAAGCAAAAAGTATTGTAATCATTGAAATCGTTTGCATGGCTAAACCCATAAATGCAGGAAGTACAGAAGCCTCCATACTAAGAGTTGGTGAATAATAAACTCTTTCGGCAACACTGATTAGAGGTTCTTTTGAATGTCGGCTATTCGAAATACTACCTAAATCTTCTACCCGAACATGTAATGCAAGTTGACCATTGAGCGTCGAAATAATCTGGTTTAATTTTGAAAGCGCTGTCCCCGGAATAGATGGATTTGCAGTGCCATTTAATGCAGCCATTATTCTGACTCCAAGATTATTCTGAATGTCATGATAGGCATCATGAGGAATAACTATACCCATATCAATTTCATTCCTATCGATCATTTTCTGTAACGAAAGGTAATCAATGGGCTGATCTACAATTTGATAATAATCGGAAGCACGAATGTTGTATAAGATTGAACGACTCAATGCCGAATGGTCCTCATCCACAACAGCGATACGAATATTTCGTGGAGCAGTCTTGTAATACATTCCTGCCATCATGCTGAAAAACAAGATCAACACCAATGAAACTATAACGATTCGCATGATAATCATCATAGGAAGTTTTAGCATTTTCATGTCTATTGGTTTTTAATTGGGTTCGAATTGTCATTACCCGGATCTTCTAGCGTAAGATAGACATACATGCCTGGTTTACAGGTGACTATTGAAGCATGTCGAGGAGTATCCACCAATTTCATCTTTACATCAAAAGTCCTTACGTCGCGTTCGTCCCTCAGTGTTGTTGGTGTATGTGACGCGAATTCAGCAAAAGGAAGTATTTGAACCACCTTTGCTGCATAATCTGGTCCGGAAGTATTACTTTTTATTTCAAATTGCTGTCCAATATTGATTTGGTCTATGAATCTCTCAGGTATACTAAATCTTGCCCAGGTTCCATCCGGATCAGTAACTATAACGACTGCCATTCCTGGCGATAATATTTGTCCGTTTTCCAAAACCTTAACATTCACGATGCCATCAATTGGCGAGGTAATAAGCATATCTTCTATTTTGGTTTTTAATGCCAAAATATTACTTCGAAGCACCTCATAAGATGTTTCTATCTCATCAACCTTCTGCTGAGGCAAGGCACCAGCTTGAAATAAATGTTCAATCCGGCTTTTATTCAGAATGATGTTTTTAAGTTGAGAATTCATTGCATCCATGTTTGCATCCAATTCCCTCGTATCAAGGTGGGCAATTTTATCACCTTGCTTTACAGTGTCTCCTTCGTCAACATATATTGATGAAATTTTCCCGGGTAAACGTCCGGTTATATTGACCTGCGTATTTTCAATATAACCCATAAATTGATGTTGAGTAGGTTCTTTTTTTGTCGAATTTGTACAGGAAAAAAGGATGATACCTATCAGCGATAGTGAAATCATCAGGATTAATTTTGCTTTCATAGTAATTTGTATTATTTAGTTTTTTTCAAATCGAAATAATAATCAAGCTGTATTAAAGCAGTGTATTTGGTTAACCAGCTTTTATTTTGATAGATCGTGTATGGCACTCCGAACCGGAGGTAAAAGTCTTTCAAATAATTGTACCATGCGCCAACAAAAAGATTGGCATTGTAATCGTCGGTATATGAAATATAGGAGCCATCTTTTTTGTCTTTTAAATTCCAGAAACCATAGGCACCGCCTTCAAGACCAAAATTTCCATAATTTGTATTGAACTCTTTTTGAAAGGTTATGTAAGCGCCTGCTTCATCGCCTACATTTAATCCTTGAGAATTGCCAGTACGATACTCATAGTAGACTGAATATATCATATCCAGATTATTGAATCGATGTAGGCCGGTTACATCACCTTTAAACTTGTATGCCCCATGACCAAGCGGGTAATCATTCGCTCCAATATTTTTATATTTCCCGGTTGGAAAACCAACAGTTATGCTTGAGGTCAGGCTATTCTCGAGATTTTTCGATTCAAGCAGGCTATAATTACCCCCTATTGCAAAATCTCCGAATCCTTTGTCGGTAATTGTTGTTGTTGGAGAAAAATAATGAATTGAAGCAAGCGGAAGTATGGTGAATAAATTAATACGGTCTGTTAGTCCATAAACTGCACGACCATAGTAATATGCCTCATTTAGGACCGTAGTTTCAGAAACTTGCTCTGTCTTTCCATTTTTCGAATTCAGATATTTGTAGTATTCAGGGTATACAGCCTGTAAACTACAAAGTATCCTATTTTTACTGAGGGTTAAAGGTTGAAGATTTAATACTGAGATAAATACGGGTCTTTTAACAAATCCGGTATCTTGTTGTATTTCGGAATTCTGTCCGATAGATGGCCTTACTAATACTAGTAATAAGCTGAACAACAGAAGAATCATTTTCTTTTTCATCGTATATCTATTTAAGATTTAAGTATGCTGAACATCTATTGCTTAATTAACTTTCTTGTTTTTGCCTTTATAGTAATTCGTATTTAATGATTTTATTTAGATGCAAATAAACGCTCACTTACATTGCTGGTCAAATTTTTTTAAGTTTTAAAGCACTTATTTTTTAAGCATTTTCAATAATAATAGTATCATTTGGCTGCAAAAATTATCGAATTGAAAACCTTTTCCACCAATCAACATTTCCATATTCATCGCGAGAGGAATGCCCATGTATATTAATGCTACGTTTTCAACAACGACATTTTTATCCCATATTCCAGTACGAATACCATCTGTAATTATTTCCATCACGAACTGTTTTTGATCTTGAAATATTTGTTGCAGACGTTTCTTTAGTTCCGGATTGTTTTTATAGGATGCTTCAGAGAAGAGCAACATGTTTATTCCTTTGTTCTCAGTATGATATTCAATAGTCGCGCTCAGGTATTTATTTAACCTGATGGAAGGCTCTTCATCAGACCTTGCTATTCTTCCTAATTCTCCGATGAAATTATCTTGTATATCGTTGAAGATGGATATGATAATGTCATTTTTAGATTTAAAATGACGAAAAATACTTCCCTCGCTCATACCAATCCGTTCAGCAAGATTCTTGATTGATAGATTTTTTATTCCATGGGTTGAGATAATATCAATTACTGCTTGTTTAATTTGTTCCTGGCGAATATCAGTGCTCTGTCGTTCCATAACAATGTAAGTGAGTGTTCGCTTACAAAGATATATGTATTTTTATAAATAACTAACAATCCTCTCAATATTTTTAAAAAAACCTTAAGAAGTTCGAATCAATATCAGTGTCTAAAGTTTCATTTTTCACTTTGAAAAACTTAGAACTCTGAGATTGAGAAAAGGTAGCATATACCTGGCAGCTTTTATTCGCCTAAGACACAAGTCATATTTTGAAATTAATAATACCAGGTATTTAATGGCTGCCTTTATGAAGGAGCTGTTTGTCTGGAGATTCCAACTATTCTATTCCAGGTATTTTTTCTCAAATTTTTCCAATAGTGCATGAAGTTTTTCATGTTTTCCTTCACCAACTACTTTTTCTTCATGCTCTTCAAACTTTGCTAAAAGTTCGGTTTGCGTTTCTTCCGGTAAACGTTGGTCACCCATCATGAATAGGATATTGTTTTCTTTTTCAATATGATTTCTCATTAACGAAACGTATGATGAAGCGGCATCTGCGAAAGCATTTAGATCCGCGTTAAGTCCCGAAACGCTATCTTTCATTTGCCGGATATTGAGTCTGCCCTGTTCATGTTCCTGGAGCATAACACCAATAGGACCGCCATTTCCGGGGATGCCTGCTTTTTGAAGAGCAGGAAAGTAATAAATTTCTTCCTTCCCATGGTGGCACTTATCGGCAAATAGTATAAGAAAATCTACCATTTCTTTCAAATCATTTGCTTCTGCATTTTCATGCCGTTGAATTTTTGATGCTATTTTCTCTAATACATTTAAAGCTATTTTTACGGCTTCATGTTCATGTTTTAAATCTTCACTTGCTCTTTTCATAATTATATCTCCTATTATTACTTAATAACGCACTACCTTAATTTATTTTTTCTTTAAGTATAATGCGCCAAAGAGTCCTGCCGTAATGAAAAAGAACCCTGACAAAATCCATGGGATATGGGAGGTATGTCCGGAGGCTTCGGTATGCGCTTCACTGCTGTGAATACCAGAGGCAGTATTTCCTTCACTTCCATGGCTATGGGCATCGTGTCCTTCTACTTCCCCTTCGGCAAAGTGGAAAAATTGGACATAAGCTTCAATATATTCTCTGCCAGCTTCAACATTGTTGACATTAAAATTCCGGAGTGACATTACTTTTTCGAAACGTTTTGTCAATTCAGGCATATTGTCTTTTGGTACAAGGTCTTTGAGGGGAGAAAGATTTCCCAACTCAATTGATTTATCAGCGGCAAGTATTTTCTCATCAATGGGCGTACCTGATGGTTTAACCCCGGTAAAAGGTACTCCTTCGCCAGTGCGGTGAACCCTAACCAGTGTCTCGAAAAAGTATTTATCCGAAAGTTCCATTGCTTCAGAGCTAAGTACTCTAACTTTCATACTGAGGTTAAAGGCTTCTTTTATCTCCGCTTCATCCTGAGAGCGAACCCATTTAAGAACATAATTTACGTTTGTTTGAGCGATAGCTTTTTGGGCATCTGCAATTACGGGTCCATCCATGGTATCGCAATGCGCAAATGTTACCTTGGAAGAAAGAAATAAAACTGAAAATAAAAGTAGGGATAAAAAACTGAATTTAATTCTGATATTGATTCTCTTTTGATGCAATGAATTTTCTTTTGACTGAATTTTTGCACTCGTTTTCATGATTTTTATTTTTATTAGTTGTTAATACTATTTATTAATGGATTGATTGTAATAGCCTCAAATTCCTGAAGGACGGCAAAAGCTTTGGAGCCGTATACTACCGATGGGCCACCTCCCATATAAATTGCAGTACCTATTGTTTCAATAATTTCATCATGGGTGGCACCTTTTTCAACTGCATCGTGAATATGCATTGTGATGCATCCCTCGCACTGTGTATTTATCGAGATACCCAAAGCAATGAGTTCTTTAAATTTTGATTTTAAAGCTCCATCCTTTGACCCGATTTGATGTACTTTCGAAAATGCAGTCATCATTTCAGGATTTTCTTTTGCGTAACTACCAATCATGTTGCGGGTATGCTCATAAATGGTTGAATAATTTTTTGTCATAATTAATTCTCCTTTATTTACTTTTAATTTTGATTGTGAATGATTTCCTGAGCAAAATTATAAAGCCGCACCAAGCAGATCGCTCTATTTTATAAAGTGGGACTTGTTAAAATGGTTCTATTAGCCCCAAAGTATAAAATGGGACTATTGAATTTTTGAGTTAAAGTTGTTGAACCCTTATAAACTGGCCTCTTTAAACTGAGAAGGAGTTAGACCAGTAGATTTCTTAAATATCCTGTTAAAAGCAGATTTTGAATTGAATCCACATTCAAATGCAATTCCGAGAATTGAATAACTTTTATTTTTAGGGTCGGCAATTGCAACCTTAAAATCTTGAACCCTGAATTGATTTATGTAATCGAAAAAATTGAGTTTATAATGATCATTTATGATCTGTGACAGCATATGAGGTGTAATGTTAATATCAGAAGCTAATTGCAGTAGAGTTAAATCCGGATTTAAATAGGGTTTTGACGAAGCCATATGCTTTTCCAGTTTCTCAACATATAGTTTTGCTTCCGAATTCTTTAACCTGGAACCAGCATATTTTGTCTGAATCTCCGAGCTATCTAATGAGACTATTATAGACTCCGAGAAAAGGATGACCTTTTGTTTTAATCCAAAGTATCCTATCAGAATAACGAAAACAGACAAGGACAGGAATAATCCATCTGTACAAAAAGCCATCGAAAACATATGAAAAACGTGGTGGATAATTGTAACAGTCATTAATGAAGTCCAAATTATAACAAAAATGAAAACTAATCTTCTTAGCCAGGAGAGGTTAATATCCTTAGAATTGGAGTAATTATTAAAAATATTAATATCAAGCTTCCTGAAGAGCTTGATGGCGAATAAAAAATATACAGTACCTGACAATGATGTTAGTATTAAAAAAAACAAGAATAAAAAAGGGGGATCATTATCCATTGATAACTTTTCAATATTTAGTTTTATCGCTGTCTCCGGGAAGAAAGTGGCACTCAGAAGATAAAGATTAAATAAAATAAATGGGACGAAGTGGAGAAAGTCTTTATTCTGAAACTGTTTTTTATCTGAAACTAAGGTTAATATGTAATAATACAAGAATAGTCCATGCAGCATAAATAGTGAAATAAAACTGACTGATAGCAATTGGAAATGAGTAAACAAATCATGTGTGTAAAATGAATACATTCCAATAAATAAACCCAAATACAACAACCATAAAATCAAAATGATATCGTGTAAAACCCTTGGTCTTTTCTGTAGTATTAAGAATGCAAAAAAGAACGCATTGAATGATGCTATCGAGAAGATAAATTTCATAAGCACTAAATTAAGCTTTTTTTCTCCTTTAACTTTTTATATCTATGCAAGAATCATGTTCCTTTAAAAGTTAAAACTTATGTGGTTGTAAAGGTGAAAGCGAAAAAAACATTTCGTTCGTGAGTTGTTATTCCATGCCAAACGAACGATGGAACTTTTAATTTTCAATTTGTGTTACCTGGTATAAATTGAGGTTCCGCTATTCTTAAAGACTATATTTTCATAGTTTCAAGTTCCGCTAAATGGTATTTTTTACTCAGTATTTAAATCCATGAATAACTCCATGAAAGGTTTATAATAGTTGAATAACCAAAATATTATGAGAGCAGTGATGATGATTAGTTGCAGGTGTGTCTCAGTATTCTAAATGTACGTAAGGTTTAGTTAAAAAATGCTCCACTAATTGAGTATATACATAGCATAATTTATCATCTAATTTAGAACTGTAACCCATATACATACTTCGTTATCATGCTCACTATGGACCCTAATTACCACCTTATGATATAATGAATTGCGGCCCTTTTATCACTTGCAAAGGCTGCAATTTGTTGGAGGGTAGATTTATACCCCACATATCTTCTTTCCGCGTTGACATGAATCAAAAAATAGTATGTGCCTCATATCGTTAGTTTTGTAAATCCGCGTCTCACCATTTGATATCCCGATCTGAAAAAATAAGCAATCGGCATTACAAACATGTGCATGAGTTTCGTGTAGGGGAAAATCATAAAAATGAAAAGCCCGGTTATTATGTGCAATTTGTATATTATGCTGTGACCTACGATTACGGCCCCTGCATCTGGTTGAAAAGTAATGACCTTTTGCGCCCATTCACCCAACGCTGTATAGTTTTCAACGGAAGATCCGGCAGAAATGGCTACAGAGATCAACCCCAGTCCCATTTCAAATAAAAGCAGAACGATCAGAAGAATATCTGCGGGTGTACTATTAATTTTGATCCGCTGATCCTTCAGTCGCCTGACGAGAAGTATAGTTACTCCGACCACGGCAGCAGTGCCAAAAACAGACCCCATTATAACTGCCAATATCTTTTTTGTTGCAGTGGTCATAAACAGGTGATAAAAATGTTCAGGTGTAAAAAGGCCCGTAAAGTGTCCGATAAAAACCAGGATAATGCCATAATGAAACAGATTGCCTCCCCATTGCTGGCCTTTCTTCGAGAGAAACTGGCTCGATTCAGCTTGTAACGATTTTGATGTTTTTACAATACGTGTGATGACACCAAACCAGAACAGAGTCATGGCGATATGTGGCAAATAGGTGAAAAACAGGTTGTTGATATAAGTATTCATAATCGTTATGATTTACAATTTAAACAAGCATTTATGTCTCCAAATGTTACAGGTTCTTCTTCATAAGCTTCATCAATACTGATTTCAGGTATTTCGGATACCATTTTTTCAATCCGGGCCTCGGCAGGTTTGCGGGCAGATAATTGTATGATGGCAGATAAAAGATATTTATATGGATTATCCTTATCTTCCAGCTTTTTGTGGATAAATCCTACAATATCAATGATCTCCGACAAATAATCCATCGCTTTTTCTTGCGTTTGTATGGCAAGGAACTCAAGAAATACGGGTAGATAATCAGGTAATTCCGGACGGTTTATCTGCAATCCATTTTCAGTGTAAAGGTAGATCAGGTCAACCATGGCCTGACCACGGTCTTTTGAATCACCATGTACATGTTCAAACAGATAAAGAGAAACCGAACGCGAGTAATCGAACAGTTGAACATAGTGCTCTTGCCAGAATCTCAGTGGCTTTTTTGCAAAAAAGTCAACAAAAATGTCTATTCCGGAAATGGCTTCGGCGTTCAACAAATTCTCCTCCTTAAGCAAAGAATTAACCTGAGGTAAAAAGTCATAAATTTCCTCGTCGGGATAAGTAATCAACAGTGAAATTATTTTATAAGTTTTCAGCATCTTACATTCCTCCAAACAAGTTTTTCAAACGATTTTCCATATTACCGCATCCTTCTCCATCACTGAACCCACACTCAGCCTTATCGCCAAAGGCATCAAAAGCATATTCCTTATGTGATACGGGAATTACAAAGCGGTCTTCGTAATCGGCAATGGCCATGTAGCGGTACATCTCTTCAACCATCGCAGGCGTCAGGCCTGTACCAGATAATACCCCATTATCTTCACTGTTTTCAACAGTTTTACTCCTCATGAACGCACGCATGGCCAACATCTTTACCAAGGCTTCCCTTACCGGCTTTTCGTCGCCTGCAGTGAACATATTGGCTAGATATTTAACAGGTATACGCAGCATATCTACATCCGGAATAATGCCATTGAAACCCAGTTTCCCACTTTCAACTTCTTCCTGGATAGGCGATAAAGGCGGAGTATACCAAACCATCGGCAAGGTGCGGTATTCGGGATGAAGAGGGAAAGCCACTTTCCATTCTACAGCCATTTTGTAAACCGGCGATTTTTGAGCCGCATCAATAAAATTATCGGGAATTCCCTGTTTGCGGGCTTCTGCTATAATTTCAGGATTATGGGGATCAAGGAAAATATCGAGATGGGATTGATACAAATCAACCGGATTTTCGGATGAGGCCGATTCCATGATTTTTTCGGCATCGTAAAGCATTACACCGATATACCTTATTCTTCCCACGCAGGTTTCACTACAAATGGTTGGTTCACCGTTTTCAATCTTCGGATAACACAGCGTGCATTTCTCAGAACGTTTGGTTTTCCAGTTGAAATAGATTTTTTTGTATGGACAGGCACTGACGCACTGGCGCCATCCCCGGCAACGATCCTGGTCGATGAGAACAATGCCATCATCTTCGCGCTTGTAAATGGCACCGGAAGGGCAGGCAGCCACACAGGTCGGATTGAGGCAATGTTCGCACAGGCGCGGCAAATACATCATGAAGGCGTTCTCGAACTTGCTGTATATCTCTTTGTCAATGTCATCAAAATTCTTCTCTTTACTGCGCTCTTTAAATGCGCCGCCCAGGTTGTCTTCCCAGTTTGGGCCCTTCTCAATCTTCTCCATCGGAAGTCCGGTAATCATTGAATGAGGCCGGGCTGTAGGTGGAGTCGCAAATTTTCCAGATGAATGTAAAATGCTGTAGTTGAAGGTGAACGGTTCGTAATAGTCATCGATCTGAGGTAAGTACGGATTTGAAAAAATATTTTTCATGATACCTGCCTTATTCCCCATACGCGGACGAAGCTTCGATTTATCGAGTATCCAGCCACCCTTCCATTTATCCTGATTTTCCCAGTCGGTGGGATAACCCTGTCCTGGTTTAGTTTCAACATTATTAAACCAGGCGTATTCCATCCCTTTGCGGGTTGTCCACACGTTTTTACAGGTAACCGAACAAGTATGACAGCCAATGCATTTGTCGAGGTTTAATACCATTGCAATTTGAGCCTGTATTTTCATAATCTGATGAGTATTAAACGTGTTAATCCTTTAGTTCTTCGTCTTTCCATTCCACTTTCTTCAGTTTGCGGACGACCACAAACTCGTCACGGTTGGATCCGATGGTTCCGTAATAATTAAATCCATAAGACAATTGAGCATATCCGCCGATCATGTGTGTTGGCTTCAGGCACAACCGTTCCACTGAGTTATGCACACCGCCGCGATTACCTGTTAACTGACTAACGGGCATGTTAACAGTTCGTTCCTGATTGTGATACATGATAAGAGCACCGACAGGAATCCGCTGTGATACAATCAACCGGGCAATGGATGCTCCGTTGCTGTTAAAGACTTCAATCCAGTCATTGTCTTTAAGTCCAATGCTGGCGGCATCTGTTTCGCTCATCCAGGCTACCGGACCTCCCCGGCCAAGGGTAAGCATTAATAAATTGTCAGACCACGAAGAATGGATGGTCCATTTATTATGTGGTGTCATAATGTTTATGACCATGTACTCGTCCTCCTTGTCCACTTTACCCAATACTTCAAGAATTGATTTGGTATTGATGGGGGGTTTGTAAGTGACCATATTTTCACCAAAGGCAATCATCCACGGATGATCCTGATAAAGGGTTTGCCGTCCGGTGAGTGTGCGCCACGGGATCAGTTCATGCACATTGGTATAACCGGCATTGTACGATACCTTTTCGGAATCGATGCCGCTCCAGATAGGCGAAGTGATAATCTTTCGCGGTTGTGAAAGCAGATCGTGATAGCGTATTTTCTCGTCTTCCCTGGGTATGGCCAGGTGGGTATGTTTGCGTCCGGTAATTGCTTCCAATGCACTCCATGCTTTAACGGCAACAGCTCCATTGGTTTCAGGAGCCAGTGAAAGAATAACCTCAGCAGCCTGAATGTCCGTTACAATCTTCGGAAGACCTTTGGTTTCACCTTCTTCACTTTTGGTATTATTAAGGAGTGTAAGCAGGTCTATTTCTGCCTCTGTGTTCCAGTTAATTCCTTTACCGCCATTGCCCAGAGTCTTCATCAGTGGCCCAAGACTGGTGAACCGATTGTAGGTTTCCGGATAATTCCGTTTCAGAGTTACGATTTTGGAGAAATTGATTCCAGGCTTTATTTCTGAACCCGCATTTTTCCAGTCATTGGCGTCGGTGGTTTCCGATAACTCCATCGGCGTATCATGTTGAAGCGGAAGCAGCACGACATCTGTTTCGTTGTCCAGATGCCCTTTTGCCACGATTGAAAATTTTTCTGCCAGTCCTTTAAATATATCCCAATCTGTTCGGGATTCCCATACAGGATCAACTGCCCGTGAAAATGGATGAATAAATGGGTGCATATCGCTGGTACTCAGATCGTTTTTTTCATACCATGAAGCGGTCGGAAGCAAAATGTCTGAATGCAATCCGGTCGTTGACATTCTGAAATCGAGGGTCACCAATAGATCGAGCTTTCCTTCCGGGGCATCGTCGTGCCATTTGACTTCGGAAGGTAAAGTATGCCCAAGTTCTTTGAGGTCATTTCCCTGAACACTGTTTTGAGCCCCCAGCAGGTGTTTCATGAAGTATTCCATCCCTTTGGCACTTGATCCCAGCAAATTTGACCGCCATACGAAAAGGTTACGTGGAAAGTTGGCCGGATTATCCGGATCTTCGGAGGCCAAAGTCAGTTTCCCGCTTTTTAATTGCGAAACCACATATTCTTCTGAAGTCACACCTGCAGATTCTGCTTCTTTGGCAATTGTTAACGGATTTTTGCTCAGTTGCGGAGCACTCGGTAACCAACCCATGCGCTCTGCGCGAACATTGCAATCGATGAGTGAAAGATTTTCCCATTCCGACTTATCGGTAAGAGGAGAAAGCAATTCGTTTAGTTTCACTTTCTCATACCTCCATTGGTCGGTGTGCATATACATGAATGAGGTGGTATTCATTTGCCTTGGCGGACGGTTCCAGTCGAGGGCAAATGCCAGTGGTAACCAACCTGTCTGAGGCCTGAGTTTTTCCTGACCAACGTAATGAGACCAACCACCGCCCGACTGGCCGACACAACCACAAAATACAAGCATGTTGATAGCGCTCCGGTAAATCATATCGGTATGATACCAGTGGTTAACTCCGGCTCCTATAATAATCATCGATTTTCCTTCAGTTGCAGCAGCATTTTCAGCGAATTGCCTGGCTGTCGAAATGATATGTTGAGCCGGAACACCAGTTATTTTCTCCTGCCATTTTGGAGTAAACGGAAGGTCTTCATCATAATTTTCAGCCGCATTCGGATCATCAAATCCCCTGTCAATTCCATAGTTGGCCACCATTAGGTCAAATACGGTGCAGATATAAATTTCACCCTGAATGGTTTTGATTTTCCTGACTGGTACTTTACGTTCAATAATATCGTCATGGTCGCTTGCTGAAAAATGTTCGTGTTTAAAAGTAGTACCGCCAAAATAGGGGAACTGCACATGAATTACCTCGTCATGCTGTTCGATCATAGAAAGTTTCGGCAAAATATCAGCACCCGTTTTACTATCCTTTAGCTCTAAGTTCCATTTTTGCTTTTTCTCCCATCGCGATCCGATGGTTCCGTTTGGTACCACATAGTTGCCCGACAGTTCGTCGAGTAAAACAGGTTTCCATTCCGGTTTTTCACCTGCATCGGGCATATTTTTAAGATCGCTGGCTCTGAGAAGAGTTCCACTCATATATTTTCTGTCCTTTTTCTCAATTTTCACCAGAAATGGTAAATCAGAATATTGACGGGCATATTTCTCGAAATACGGGGTTTTGTTCTTTATGTAGAATTCTTTTAGAATCACATGTCCCATTGCCATTCCCAAAGCAGCATCGGTACCTTGTTTGGGTTTCATCCACAAATCGGCAAACTTAACGGCATCGCTGTAATCAGGGGCAATGACTACCGATTTTGTCCCTTTATAGCGAACTTGCGTGTAGAAAGGTGAATCAGGTGTGCGTGTAAGCGGAACATTCGATCCCCAGAGCATCAGGAATGATGAGTTATACCAATCGGCACTTTCAGGAACATCGGTTTGCTCGCCCCATGTTTGTGGTGATGCCGGTGGCAGATCGCAATAGAAATCATAGAAACTGAGCACCGTTCCCCCTATCAGGCTAAGATAACGCGTGCCAGCCGCATAAGAAACCATCGACATGGCAGGAATAGGGGAGAACCCTGCAAGACGGTCGGGTCCGTATGTTTTTATGGTATATATATTTGCAGCTGCAATGATTTCATTTACTTCATCCCATTCGGCACGAATAAAACCTCCCAGTCCACGTGCTGCTTTATACTGCTTTGAAATTACCGGGTCGCTGACTACTGCTTCCCAGGCTTTTACCGGGTCGGAGAGGCGGCCTTTGGCTTCCCGGTATGCAGTCAGCAATTCTCCGCGGATCATGGGATATTTAACCCGGTTGGCGCTGTAGAGATACCATGAATAACTGGCGCCCCGAGGACAACCGCGCGGTTCGTGATTGGGCATTCCCGGCCGTGTACGTGGATAGTCGGTTTGCTGGGTTTCCCAGGTCACAAGCCCATTCTTTACAAATATTTTCCACGAGCAGGATCCTGTACAGTTTACTCCATGAGTGGAGCGAACAACCTTATCGTGCTGCCAGCGATTCCGGTACATACGCTCCCAATCGCGACTTTCACCGGTTATTGCAATGTGTTTATCCGCAGTTTTTGTTACCGAGTTACTGAAATAGAATAATTTATTTAATAAGTCCATGGTGACCGTTTTAATATTTTAAAGTTTGCATATCCCGATAACGACTGAAATCTCTCATAATACTTTTTGATTCTGATGTTGTCTCTTTAATACCGCAACGATAGCGATACTAATGATTGCCAAAATGATAAAAACAACAAATCCGAGTGCATATCCCGTTTTTCCATAAGAACTGGCAATTGCCCCCATCATGGGAGGAATGGCAAACCCGCCGAATGCCCCCAAACCTCCAATCCAACCAGAAGCTCCACCTACTGCTTTAGGCACATAATCGGGAACCAGTTTAAAAACGGCAGCATTATTAATACCCATGCCTACAGCAAGAAGTAAAGCCGATAAAAATCCAATAGTCACTGATTGTGTAAATGAAAGTATGATTGAGGCAACCAGAACTATTATTAATGAGATAAGACTAACCTTTTCTCCTCCTGATTTATCGGCAAATTTTCCTCCATAGACTCTTAATACTGAAGCAGTAAGAGAAAAAATGGCAGTAAGAATCCCTGCTTTAATCACGGAAAAATCGTGTAACTGGCTCCAGTAGATAGGAAACCAGGCGGTTAAACCAATAAACCCACCGAAAGTAGTAAAATACAGTGCCACAAGCGCCCAGGTATTCCTGACTTTTGCTGAATTAATCAGGCTGTCTTTTACATTACCGGACGGAAACATTTCCTGACCTAATTCCGTTGCCATTCTCCGGCTTTCTTCATCAGTTTTACCAGCTTTCCTGAATTGAAAATAATAGGTATTCTGGCCAACGAAGGCATAAACAATGGTTCCGATTACCAGAAAAAGGAACCATGCAAAATAGGCTGAAATAAAACCAAAACTTTGAAGATAAAACGGAAGAATGAGTGAGAAAACGCCAGGAGCCAAGTTCCCAAGTCCGGCATAAGTCCCTAATGCCATACCTTGTTTTTTCTTTGGGAACCAGTAAGATGTTTGTGCTATTCCTACTGAAAAGGTAGCGATCCCGGCTCCACTCAGAAATCCAAGAAAAAGTATGAGACCGTACAAACCATGCATTTTTTCGGGATAGGAGAGGTTTAGAAGCATCGTAACGCCACCCAATCCAATCACAGATAATATCAGCAGAATCAGAAATGGCTTTTTGCCGCCCGTGGTATCGACCCAGGCCCCAAAGGGGATACGAAGCAAAGACCCTGAAAGGGCTGGAATGGCAACCAAAAGGCCCATCATTGCTGGAGTCAGATCCATGGCTTCTTTAAATTTTATAGCTGTCGGGCCATAGAGTGAGACGGCAGCGAAGCCAAAAAAGAAACCCAGTGTGGTTCCAAGTAGCCCACGGCCTGGAGTACCCTTAACTTTAATTTGATTCATAGTTAATATTTATGGTGGATTTTAGTTAGACAAAGAGATGTTTTGATTAACTGTGTTTATATCAACTTAAGATTTTTCAAAAGATCAATCTGATACTTTTCTTTGAGATCAGCAAGTGTTGTATTTGTAAGAGTCTCGACCATTTTTGAACGTGCTTCCATCCATGGTTCATGCATAATACATGGTTTATCAACGATACAGCAGCTGAAGCCAAGAATACAGGTACACATAGCATCAATTCCTTCCATTTTATTGATCACAAGAGCCAGATTTATTTCTTTCAAATCCATGGCAAAAACAAATCCACCATTTCGCCCTGATGAACTTTTAAGAAATCCATGCTTCGATAAATCGGTTAACAAGCTTCGGAGGTATCGACGAGGAATATTTAATTGCTGGTGAAGGTATTCTGCAGAATACATATTCTCATTACGGGTTGCCATATATCCAAGAATAGTAAGTGCATACTCAGTGGTTTTATTAAGAATCATATTTTACTACCTTTTTATAGTATTTAAATCAAAGTTAAAAATAAAAAGGTATTTCAGAATTTATCTTGCCTGAAAATTTCAGCTAATAAATTTATATCTGACAAGTTGTAATATGTTAAGATAAAAAAATTAATAGATCTCTTGCATATTAATAATTTTTAATTTTATCTTTGTATGTGAATATTCACTAACTGTATTTTATAAATATTTTTAAATTTTAAGCCATGAAAATTATTAAATATCACGATCAAGAAGTAAAAAGTACTCCTCACCGAATTGATGTAAGGGAGATGTATAACAAAGAATCAGCACAGGCAATGTTAATGGCCTTAAACCCGGGTGAAAGTTTAAAACCGCATAAAACTCCGGTCGATGTATTTTTCTTTATTGTTGAAGGAACGCCGACCATTCACATTGGTGATGAAAGCGAAGTATGCGAAGCTGATACGCTTATTGAAAGTCCTGCCGAGATTGTTCACTATATTAGCAATGAATCTGATAATTTAGCCAGGATACTTGTTGTTAAGGCTCCCAGACCGGTTATCCTGACCAGAGTGCTTTAAGCTCAAAGACAGAATAAACAAATACAAATTTCAAGAATTACGATAAAAAATTAAATCACTATGGATATTACTCCCCGTCAGTTTGAGATTGTTGAAGCAGCCGGTAAAATACTCACTTCATCCGGAGTTAGTGGGTTAACCATCAAGAACCTGGCAAAAGAAATGAAGTTTTCAGAAAGTGCCATCTATCGCCACTTTACCAGCAAAGAGGAAATTATCATTGCTATGCTTAATTATTTGGCTGATAGCATAAATGAACGGCTGTCTAATATAAATAGTTTATCTGGTCCTGAAGAGAAATTTAGAGCATTATTTCAGGAGCAATTCAGGTTCTTTAGTATTAATCCGCATTTTGTTGTAGCCGTTTTTTCTGATGGGCTAATGGAAGAAAGCCAGCTTATTAATGAAACCATCCTTAAATTAATGAATGTGAAAATGAAACATTTGATGCCAATAGTTATGGAAGGACAGCAAAAGGGAATATTTACAAATGCTATTACAACCGAAGAACTGATACATGTAGTAATGGGAACATTCAAGCTACAAATGTTTAAATGGAGAATAGCCAATTTTCAATTTGATATAAGTCGAGTAGGAGAAAATATGGTACAATCAATTCTTACATTAATTAAAAATAAGTAAATGAAAAAGATTCTTCCCTACTTATTGGCTTCAGTGTTAGTCGCTTTTGGCCTGCTTACTTTGTTTCTAAGTAGTTCGGTTATTTTTGATTTATTTGGTGTCAGAGCCAAAGAAGGCAATTACGTGTTACTCGTAGTATGGGCAAATTTCATAAGTAGTATTACCTATATTATTGCAGCTTATGGGTTCATCGAAAGCAAAAAATGGACTGCACCACTCTTAGGTATTTCCACCATAGTTCTCATATCTGCATTTGTAGGTTTACTTTTCCACATCAACACAGGTGGAATTTACGAAACTAAAACTATTGGTGCGATGATTTTCAGAATAACTGTAACGCTTGTATTTTTAGCACTTGCTTATTTCACGATAAACAAGTACAAAAAAAACTAAGCAAAATTTTTTTTCAATATAAGTTGGTGAACATTTACTAACATTTATAAAATATGGAATCAAAAAAAACAGAGATGGTTGAAGCTGCCGGAAGGATCATCCTCGAATCAGGCATAAATGCTTTAACAATTGACACATTAGCTTTTAGAATGGAAATACTACATTCTGAACTTTCAATTTATTTCGAAAAAGACAATGATATTCTAAAGATGATGTTATTCAGTTTGGATAATGAGATTCAAAAATTGATTAATACTCTTGTGGCCAGCAATCAATCACCTGAAGAAGAGCTCCAGAACCTTTTTAAGGATTTGTATGAATTATTCAACCGAAAACCTTATTACTTATCCTTGATATTTTCCACTGAGTTAACTGAAATGGATTCTGAACTGTATGACATCTTATTAAGAATCAGGACGGCAGCAGAAATGTATCTGCTACAAGTTATAACCCAAGGAAAAAACAAGAAAATATATAATACTAAAACAAGCTCCAGATCATTGGTTAACAGAATCTTAGTAAGTTTTCGCTTGCTTATGAACGAGCAGATGGTGAGTATCAATCTGGTCAGGAATTTAAAGATGTTAAGGAGTAAAAACGAAAAGGATTATTAAAAACAATTAAATATAATCAAACAGATGGTGCAATTTAGTTACATGTCAGGAAAATTAAGATTACAAATAGTCCTTCTACTCGTTGTAATACTTACGATGAATGTCGCAACACATGCTCAAACATTGTCTTTGGAACAATGCATTGACACAGCGCTTATTTATAACCGGAATATTAAGCTATCCCAGCAGGACGTAAATATTGCAAGTGAAAAGAACAAGGAGATAAAAGGCAACCTGCTTCCAAAACTGAATGGGATGACTGACTATCGTTATTATACCGATTTGCCTTATCAGTTAATGCCTGCTGATGCTTTTGGAGGACCTGCAGGAACTTATAAAGAAGTGCAATTTGGTGTGCCGCAAAGCCTGAATGCCAATCTTCAACTCGCAATTCCAATTTACAATCCAACAGCTTTAGATGCGGCAAAGACTACCCGGATTGCCAGTGAACTTTCTGAAATTCAGAAAATTAAAACCGACGAAGACGTGGTGCTTGAGGTTTCAAATGCCTATTACAATGCACAAATCCTGCTTTATCAACTGGCTTTTTTGGATAGTAACATGATCAATACCGATAAACTGGTGCAAACAACAACTTTACTGCATCAACAGCAAATTGCAAAGGGGACTGATGTGGACAGGCTGAAATTACAACTGGATCAGGTAACCAATCAAAGAAATACTGTTATTTCGCAGCAGCAACAAGTCCTGAATGCGCTCAAATTTCTGATGGGCAAACCAATTCCTGATACCATCCAGGTTGCAATAACTGAAAACACTTTGGTTCAACTGGATCCTCAGATTCAAGCGACTACAGACATGAAGTTGATTGATAAGAGATTACAATTTAATTACGCTGAACTAAAAGGTCTTCGCAATTCAAAATTGCCTTCGCTGGGTGCTTACGGAGTTTATGGTACGACTGGCTATGGCAAAACTGGCACCAATAGCTTTTTCAATTTTCATCCAATCGGTTATGTTGGCGCTCAACTGTCTATCCCACTGTTTAATGGCACGATTACAAAACACAAGATTGTACAGAAAAAGATAGATATACAGAAAACAAATATTCAGAAAGAACTGGTATCCGAAAAATCAAAACTCGATCTGATAAACGCAGAAATGCAATACGCGCTTGCAAACCAGAATATTACTACAGTTGACAATCAAATAAAACTGGCAAAAAAGATTTATACAAATACTGTGCTGCAAAACAAGCAAGGCGTAGCCAACATTACCGATTTGCTTTTGGCCGACAATTCATTACGTGAAGCACAGCAAAACTACATCGTTGCAATGGTAAATCTTCGAAAGGCTGAATTGGAATACAAACGGGTAACAGGAAACTTAATTACAATTAAAAACTGAAACAATGAAAAAGATTATTTACATCATAGTTGCATTGGCTTTAATCGCCGTAGTGGCAATTCGCCTGAAAACCAATAAAGAAACAACTGTAGACAGGGTTTATCAATACAATAAAGAACAGGCAATTAATGTGCAGGCCATTACCCTGAAGCTTGAAAGTCCTGAAAATGATATTTCATACACGGGGACTTTTGAACCCAATAAAGAAACAAGAATCAGCGCGGATATTCAGGGTAAGATTAATGCAGTTTTGGTGGATGTTGGAAGTGTTGTCCGAAAAGGTCAAGCTTTGGTTCAATTAGATAACTCTTTACTTAAACTACAGTTGCAAACCGTTGAAATTCAGATTGAAGGATTGGACGCAGATGTAAAACGTTATACAGTGCTTGCCAATGCCGATGCCATTCAAGGTGTTCAGTTGGAAAAGACCGAATTGGCTTTAAAATCAGCAAAAGTACAGAAGGCTACTTTAACGGAGCAAATCAATAAAACCAATATTACTGCGCCTTTCGGCGGAATTGTTACCGCAAAACTAACTGAAGAAGGAGCCTTCGCGGCACCAGGTATTCCTTTACTCCAAATCACCGATATCTCAAGTCTGAAATTTACTGTAAATGTTCCGGAACAGGAGTTAAGTCAGTTCGAAACCAATCAACAATACGCTCTTTCCGCAGATGCTTATCCTGAAACGGTGTTGGCGGGCAAGGTGATTCTCACCGGCAGCAAAGCCAATCTGGGGAATAGTTTTCCGGTACAATTTTCGGTGAACAACACCGCTGATTTAAAAATCAAATCAGGAATGTTTGGAAATGTACAGTTGAAAAACGATGGTAAAGAAAAGTCAATCATCATCCCGGCATCTGCTATCGTTGGAACAAACATTCAGCCACAGATTTATCTGGTCAAAAATGGTAAAGCCATTCTACAAAATATCACCACTTCAAACCGGTTTCAAAATAAAGTGCAGGTTTCGAGTGGCTTAACCGAAGGTGATGTAATAATTACCAACGGGTTTATCAATCTTTTTAATGGCGCAAATGTGACAATTAGCAACTAAGAATCATGAATATTACAAAAATAGCAATCAATCGTCCATCGCTGATCATCGTTCTTTTCAGCGTATTCGCCTTGTTGGGAATCATCGGATTTACAAACCTGGGGTATGAACTGTTACCAGACTTCAACCAGCCGGTGGTTGTAATAAAAACAATGTACCCTGGCGCCGAACCCAATGAAGTAGAAACCTCTGTTTCGAGAAAAATTGAGGATGCCTTGTCGAATCTCGAAGGAGTCGATTATCTGGAGACCAAGTCGATGCCCAACGCCTCTATTATAATTGCCAATCTGAAATACGGAACGAACCTAAGCATTGCTATGCAGGATGCCCAGCGGTATATTGACAATATTAAAAAAGATCTTCCCGCTGACATTTTAAGTCCGGTGATGAGCAAGGTTTCGCCCAACGATTTGCCAATCATTTCGATCAGTGCAACAAGCAGTTTGCCTGCGACTGAATTCTATCAAAAAATGAAGGACGAATATCTGCCACAAGTTCAACAATTGAAAGGGGTGGCTGAAATTACGTTGCTTGGCGGCGAAGAACGGGAAATTCAGGTGAAGGCCGATCAGGATAAACTGAAATTGTACAAGATATCGCTTTATCAGGTGGTTGAAGCCATTAACCGCTCCGGAATTGATTTACCTGCCGGAAAAGCACAAACCGACAAGGAAAACAATTCAGTCCGTCTGACCGGAAAATTTTCGACTGTAACTGACATTATGAATGTGCAGGTTGCTATGCCTGCGCCGGGAATGCCGGTCTATGTAAAAGATTTGGCATCGGTTATCGATGGTGTGAAAGAAATAAGTTCAGTAAGCCGTTACAACGGCGTAAACGGAATAGGTCTTTTGTTGAAAAAACAAGGCGATGCCAATGCGGTAGAAGTTTCAAAATTAGTTCATGCGAAACTCAAACAAATTGAAAATGCAAACACCAACTATGGGGTAAAATTTGTGGTTGCCGATGATTCAACCGACATGACCATTGCGGCAGTAAATTCAGTAGTTGACGATCTGATTTTAGCGGTAATACTGGTTTCGTTGGTTATGTTTTTATTTTTGAGAAGTTACCGAAATTCCTTAATTGTTTTAATTGCCATCCCAACCTCATTAATAACCGCATTTGCTGTGATGTGGCTGATGGGCTTCACCTTAAACCTGATGACATTGCTGGCCATGTCGTTAATCATTGGAATCCTAGTAGATGATGCCATCGTAATTCTGGAAAACATTCAGCGACACCTCGATATGGGCAAAGACAAAGCTACTGCAGCATTGGAAGGCCGTATGGAAATTGGTTTTTCAGCCATTTCAATTACACTGGTTGACGTGGTTGTATTCCTGCCCATTCTGTTTTTGCAGGTATTTGTGGCCGATATGCTGAAACAATTTTCAATCGTTGTAATAACATCTACACTTACCAGTTTATTGGTGGGTTTTACCCTGGTTCCCTGGCTAGCTTCGCGAATAGGCAAAAAGGAAGATTTACAACCGACCAACTTCATGAACCGTTTTTTACTTTGGTTTGAAAAGCAATTAACAACATTTATCGATTGGTACGGACGTCAGTTAGAATGGGTTCTTAGCCATAAACTTATTTTTTCCGGAATCGTTATTTTTCTTTTGGTAATGACTGGGGTGATGATGAAACAAGGCATTATCGGAAAAGAAATGATGTCGACAGGCGACCAGGGAAAGTTTCGTCTGAACCTTGAATATGATAAAACAACGACAGTTCAGGAGAACAATATAAGAACTCAACGGGTTGAAAACTTTATCCTTCAGCAACCTGAAGTAGCCACACTTTTCAGCAATATTGCTGGGCCAAGTACAGGTATCGGAAGTTTAGGGGTGGGCTCTGCCAATATCTCTGAATTTACCATACAGTTAAAGCCGGAAGAGGAAAGGGACATCAAAACAGAAGCGTTTATGAAATCGCTTCGGGAGGAACTGAAAAAGCAGTTTTCGGGAGTAACCTTTTCAATGGCAGTTTTAGGCTTATTGCCAAAACAAGCACCAATCAAAATAACCCTAAGCGGAAGCGACCTGAATTTAGTAATGAAAACCGGGGATAAACTGAAAGCAGCGATTGAAAAAATACCAGGTGCCGATAATGTTCAGCTATCAGTAAAAGAAGGAAGTCCTGAATACAAGATTATCCCCGACAAAGATAAGATGCAGCGGTTGGGATTGACGACTGCTTATGTCGGGTTAAATTTAAGGACTGCCTTTACCGGAAACGATGATGCAACGTTAACCGAAAATGGAACCGAATATCCGATCAGGATATGGCTGGATGATTTTGACCGGAGAAATTATGAAGATGTACAACGTCTTTCCATCGTCAACCCGATGAACATCCCTGTTGAAGTGTCACAATTTGCTGATGTCCGGCAGGATAATTCGCCTTCGTTGCTCGAAAGATTGGACCGTCAACCTTCAGTAACTATAACTTCCGAATCGTTTGGCAGGCCATCTGGGACACTTGCTGATGAAGCAATTAGCTTTCTGAAAAAGCAACCATTGCCCGAAGGTGTAAAATTAACCTGGGGTGCAGATATCAAGACACAAAATGAAAGTTTCGGGGCTTTGGGTTCGGTGCTTCTAATCTCATTTATACTGATTTACCTGATTATGATAGCCCTTTATGACAGCTATATTTACCCGTTTGTGGCGCTATTCGCCATACCGATGGCAGCTATCGGCGCCTTCCTTGCCTTAAACTTATCGCTCAATCATCTAACCCTGTTTGCTCAGTTAGGATTAATTATGCTCATGGGATTGGTAACAAAAAATGCCATCCTGATTGTAGATTTTACGAACCAGCTCAAAGCGCAGGGCAAACATTATAAAGAAGCATTGATCATTGCAGGCAAAGAGCGAATGCGCCCCATTTTAATGACCACGCTTGCCATGGCCATCGGAATGTTGCCCATTGCTTTGGCCAAAGGCACCGCCAGCGAATGGAAGAATGGTTTGGCATGGGTGATCATCGGTGGTTTGTTGTCGTCCATGATTTTAACAGTTTATTTAGTCCCGATGGTTTACTATGTGGTAGATCGAATTAAAGAGAAAATCCAAATAAAAATCACAAATAAAAATCACAAATAAAATGAATAAAATAATCATAATCCTTCAATCATTTTTGGCTATTGTACTGCTGCCTTCATTTAGCATTCAAAAGCAGGAAACTTGCTCATTAACAATTGACGTGAGCGAATTACGAAATTCAAATGGTACAGTACTCTTTGCATTGTACAACAGAGAGGATGCATTCCCCGATGAGCATTACAAAAAGTATTTCAAAAAACTCACCGGAAAAATAGTCAACGGGGCATCATCTGTAACATTCAAAAATCTGCCAGAAGGGAAATATGCGGTAAATGTACTGCACGATGAAGACAATGATGGTAAAATAAAAAAGGGGATCATCTTGCCCAAAGAGGGAATAGGTTTTTCAAATTATAAATCTATTGGTTTTTCAAACCGGCCATCATTTACTAAAGCATCTTTTAGTGTGCTGAACGACAAAAAGATAAAAGTAAATATTATATACTTGTAAGAGATGAAACGATGCTCACTTTTGATATTGATTTCTATATTTATTGTCCGTTCAGGTTTAGGACAGGAAAGAGACTCGATACACCAGATTGGACTTCCAATAATAGCTCAGGTAAACCAGGGCAATAGCTATATCACTTTCCCAACTGATATTGGGAACATTGAACCGTTATGGTTTGAAGGAAACGTAATCCCGAATTTCTACCTCCGTGAAAGCAGAAACTCCCGGTTAATGGGAGTTCTGACACCGCAGATTATCATCCGAATGTATAATGAGCCTTCTTTTCCTGTGCGTACTCCGAGTTATATGCCACAGATAACGATCTATTATCAGTTTAAAAGTCAATCGAAATCACGCACTAAAAGTTTATTTGTAAGGCTGGCACATCATTCAAACGGTCAGGAAGGAGACTTTTTTCTGGAAAATGGCGATCTGAATTTAAAATCAGGCGATTTTGCTACCAATTATCTTGAGCCGGGATTCATCATTACGAATGTAAATAAACGACTAAATGCTTACCAGTTTTTCAAAACTTCTGTTGAAATCCATCCGCCAGGCTCTAGCAGCGCTGAACTCGACGGAATTTACAGTAAAGTTCGCTGGCACAATGCGGTTTCTATATTTAAGGTTCCAGCTAAAAATGACCGGTATCCCAGAAAAAATGCGGATATCTCGGTTAAAGGCGAAGCTACATGGATGTTTGGAGCCGTGAACAATTGGGATCGGGTTTCATCCGACAGGCTAAACCTGAGCTTGACTTTTTATTATCACCCAAAATTTCTGGAGGATATCGGGCTATTCGTTCAATATTATCACGGGTTGGATTATTACAACATGTATTTCAGTCACAGGTTGGATGTTCTTCGATTTGGGTTAATGACCGAGAAATTAAGATTTTAAATCTAAAAGTATGGCAAATACAGAGTTAAACACAGAAGCTAAAATATTGGAAGCTGCCAATAGTATCTTTCTTCAGTTCGGATATCATGGAACTACTCTCCAACAAATTGCGACTAAAGCAGGAGTTAATAAGACTGCAATACATTACTATTTTCGATCAAAAGAGAATATCTATTCTATTGTTCTTTTGAATAACCTCTCTCAGCTTCTTGATGTATTAAATCACCACGAATTCTATTCTGCACACAAATCCAGCGCACCATTTACGCCAGATGTTACCCAAAATAAAGAAACTGAAAGGATAGCCTGGTTTTTAATAAACGAGATTCGAACTAATAATCAATTCATTATAGAAATGATTCGGACCAACGATAAAATAAGTAACCTAATTACCTCCATTTTTAGTTATCCTGAAAACCTTGATCTTTTAGAAAACCTGATTACAAATCATTTTTCAAAAATTATTAATCAGGGTTTGCTGGACAAAATTGAATCAACGGAACAATCGTTGAAATAGCTCATAAGTATCTAATAATTAAAAGTTAAAATTTATGAAAACAGATCAGGTTTTTAAAGCGCCAATGGAAAAATCAACCGATTTTAAATTCGATGCACAGGTGGCTGATGTATTTAATGATATGGTTGGACGTTCGGTTCCTTACTATCTTGAAATGCAGCGAATGATGTCAGAGATAATTCCTGATTATGTGCGACCAAATACATCAATCTATGATCTTGGCTGCTCTACAGGCACAACTCTTCTTTCCCTGGATAAGCTGCTGGATCAGACTGTCCGTTTTGTTGGTGTTGATTCTTCAGCAGAAATGATTGAGAACTCAAACAGCAACTTCCGAAATAATGGACTTACCCGTCAATATGATCTGATTACAGCCGATTTGTACAAACCTTTTGAGATTAAAAATGCATCAGTTGTAATCCTATGCCTGACACTTCAGTTTATAAGACCTCTTTACCGACAGAAAATGCTTGAGTCTATTTATCTGCAAATGAATAATGGAGCTTGTTTGATTTTAGTCGAAAAGATTTTGGCTGAAGACGCTGATTTGAACCGGCAGTTTATTAATTATTACTATGATTTAAAACGCCGGAATAACTACGATGAAATGGAAATCTCGCAAAAGAGGGAAGCTCTTGAAAATGTATTAATTCCTTATAAATTAAGTGAAAATCTGCAGATGCTGGCTGAAGCTGGATTTAGCAAAACCGAAGTCTTTTTTAAATGGTACAATTTTGCCGGTATTATCGCAATTAAATAATCTGAGTTATGGTTAAATTTGGAAATTGGGTTTTTCACAACCGCAATTGGTTCTTCGCTATTCTTTATATAACAATGTTCATCCCTTCGTTTACTCTTACCGATGATTTGAGTATTCAAATTGGGCTGGGTCTGGCATTTTTTTTATTTGGAGTAATGTCACGTGGTATTACAATTGGGCTGGAATACATCGTCCGGGGTGGACTTTACAGGCAAATTTATGCCGATAAACTTGTTACTTCGGGCATATACAGCATTTGCAGAAATCCCATGTATTTTGGTAACATATTGATATTGTTGGGAGTAGGTGTCTTCGCAAATTCAGCGCTTTTTGTTTTCCTGACATTTCCCATCTTCATGATTTTGTACGCTGCGATTATATTGGCCGAACAATCATTTCTGGGAAATAAATTCGGAGAAGAATATAATCTTTACAAGAAGAATGTCAATGCAATTATTCCTGATTTCACAAAAATCAATCAAGCGTTTAAAGGTCAGGAATTCAATTTGAAAAAAGTGATCCGAAAAGAGTACAACTCTTTCTTTCTCTATCTTGGAGGATTGCTACTCTTGCTGTTATATCAAAAACACATCAGCTTCATTTACTTCTTAATTATTGGGGGAATATTGCTCGTCAGTTATTTAACGATTCGGTTTTTGAAGAAGAAAAACAGGCTTGGATAATCACGCCACAGGAGATGGGCTTAGAATAAACGCACCAAAACTATGACAATCAGAAACATATTGATAGTTTTCATTACTGCTATTGCTTTACCCTCTTGTGATGGTATGCTTGATTACTCTCCATACTTAATTGATTTTAGCGAAGAAAACAGAAATGTTAATCAACAAAATATTGGAAAATTAGCTTATCAGACAAAAGACGATACAATTACAATTGCCTTTACTGGCGATACCCATCGTTGGTTTGATGAAACAGAAAAGTTTGTAGCAAAAGTAAATCAAAAACCATCTGTTGATTTTGTAATACACGTTGGTGATATCGCTGACTTTGGGTTACCCAAACAATATATATGGGGAAATTCGTATTTGCTGAAATTGAATATCCCATATTTTGTTGTTGTTGGAAATCACGATTTAGTTGGGAATGGCCTTACAGCTTACAACGAAATGTTTGGTTCTTTGGATTTCAGTTTCATTTATAACAAAGTGAAATTTGTTTTTTTAAATACAAATAGCCGAGAATTTCTATTCAACGGGAAGGTTCCAAACATTCAGTGGCTTGATAATCAGTTAAAACCAAGCATGGAATTTACGAAAGCTGTTGTGATTTTTCATGTATTACCCATGCATGGAGATTTTGATACCTCACTGGACGAATCGTTTCACAACACCTTGATGCGCTACAACAATGTTCTATTTACAGTTCACGGACATTCCCACAACTTCGAAATTTACAAGCCTTATAATGATGACATTACCTGCGTAAATGTATATGGTATTGAGTACAATAAATTTAATGTAATTAAAATATCAAATGATCAATTTGAAGTTACGACACTTGACTTTTAAAATAGTATTGATAAGCTCTGTGTTGCATTTTATTTCATTTGATGTTTACAGTCAGGAGTCGCAAAATACTGATTCTGCAAAGTATAAAAAGTATTTGCCTGACTATGTAAAAATTCAATTTGGCGGAGGTATCGGGTTCGTATCTACAGGTATTGGATACAGCTTTTTTAAAGACAAATTAGATATAACAGGGTTTTATGGTTATGTGCCAAAATCTGTTTCAATTGACGACCTGCACAGCGTAAGTTTACAATTAACTGCAAAATTGATGCGGATTAAAGTCAATGAAAATATTGAATTAATACCATTGAATGTAGGGTGGTTTATTCATCATTCATTTGGCAACGAATACTGGATAAAATTGCCTTCACATTATCCTGAAAAATATTACTGGTGGGCGCCGGGAAGAAATGCTGGTATATTTCTGGGAGGGGAAGTAAAAACAAAATTATTAAGCAATTTTACTCCTGCTTCAGGAACGGCATTCTATGTTCGTATGGGAAGTCGGGGTTTATACCTGGCAAGTAAATTTGGAAACTCTTCAATCCCATTAAAAGATATCGTAGAATTTGGTTTTGGAGTAGCAATTTATCGTTAACACATTAAGGTAACATGAGAGAGAATCACACAAAGGAATGATCATGATGGCGATTTCTCCCGATATATCGGGACAGGCTATCTGGCAATTAAATACCAGAATTATAAACAGTTGAAATGCATAACACTTATTTTTTCATACTCCATGACGAATCGTACAGGTAACTTTTAAATTATTTTTCATTGTCCTTTTGTGATGATGCATTTCTAAAAACCTTAAAGAATTATACCAGGATGACTGGGACGAAAAAATAAACAAAAAAAAGTGGCTTGAATGAACAGCATGTCCATAGTTTATCAGTAAATCATATACATTAATAAGAATAAAATGAAACGTTTTCTATACAGCCTGTTCAGTTTGCTTTTTCTTATTCAGTTTGCACATGCCCAAACCGAATTAAGTTTTAACAACATTGATTCTCTTTATAAATATGTCGAAAACCACAGTATTTCCATTAAAACCGGTGAACAACAGATTCTTTTGGCAAAATGGCAAAAAATTTCAGCTAAAGCGGGGATATTGAATTTTAAGGTTCAGACATCATTTTCGCTCACCGACAATATCCAATTACCAGTGACCTATCTTCCTGCAGAGGCTTTTGGCGGTGAGCCTGGCACTTTTAAAGAAGTAACAACAGGCCAGCAATACATGGGCAATTTGAATATCGCACCACAAATT
Source organism: Prolixibacteraceae bacterium (assembly GCA_028683385.1). Lineage (GTDB taxonomy): Bacteria > Bacteroidota > Bacteroidia > Bacteroidales > Prolixibacteraceae > Aquipluma. Next base: position 38,021 of record JAQUIJ010000009.1, read on the forward strand.
GATATTATTAATCTTTCAAGTTGGGCTAAGCTGAAAAGTGCAAATATCAATTCGGAACTTACTGATGTAAATAATTTAATTGTCAAAAAAATGATTTTTGAATCTATTTCAGCGAGTTACTTTAATATAATATCCATAAATGAACAAATTGAGATAACCCGTAAGAATCTTTTTGCAGCCGATACGCTGCAAATGATCATGCAGAATAAATATACCGAAGGAATTGTTCGTCAACAGGATTTGAATGATGCCATGATCAACCGAATTACCTTGGCCGACAAATTGGAACAATTGAAAATTGGAATAAAACAGCAATATGATGGGCTGAAAATTTTATGCGATATACCTGAAACGGATCAGGTTGTTATTACCGAAAAGTTAAACTACAATCAACAATTTAGCCTTGGCATGCAAGCAAGTAATGAATTACAGTACAAATCAGCGCTCCTGAAAGTTGAACAATCGAAAGCTGATTTGAATACCAACCGCTTATCGCAGTATCCAACGGTTTCATTGGTTGCTTATGATGCCTGGCAGCAGAATAGTAAGAATATGTTTTTCGACAACAACGTGAATTGGAGAAACTCACAGTACTTCGGGCTAAGAATTAGTTTGCCTTTCCCTGATATTAATCGGTTTACGCTATCAAAAAGTTCAAATATCAATAAAACAATTGCCTTGCAAAATGCAGAACACACAAAACTTCAGGAAAATATCACCAATGCTCAAATGAATTTAGATTACGAAAAAGCGTTTTCTCAATTTCGCACAACAAAGCAAATCTATTTGCTAAAAGAAGAAAACTACCGGATGGCATTAAACCAGTTCAATGCGTCAATTCTTCCTTCCGACAGGTTGCTGGCTGCTTTTAACGATATGCTTGTTAGCCGTTTAAACTACAGCAATTCATTGGCAAACATACTTTATACCGAATCGAAAATCAAAATAAACAACTCGATAAAATGAAGAATTCAACAAAAATTACTTTGCTTTTTCTGAGCATGGTATTATTAGGCTCTTGTGGGAAAAAAACAACCGAAACTAAACCCGAAAGAAAGGATATTACTGAAACTGTTTTCGCTTCGGGTGTCCTTGTACCTGACAGTCAATATAATTTAACCTCTTTATCGGATGGATATATCATAGAAATGAAGTTTAAAGAGGGCGATATCGTCAGTTCAAATCAGCTTTTGGCCATAGTAGATAACGAACAAAACAGTATAAATGCCAAAAGTTCATACGAATTATTAGACATCGCATATAGTAATGCGAATCCCAATGCACCGGCATTAAAACAGGTAAAAATCAATCTTGAACTCGCCACTCAAAAACTTAGTCAGGACGAAAAACAGGCAGAAAGATATAAAAGACTTTTTGAGACAAACAGTGTTTCGAAATTAGAATACGAAAATGCAATACTTAGTCTGGAGAATTCAAGAACCAGTCTTTTGTCACTACAGGAAAATTACAAATTGCTCCAGCAACAGGCAGATCAACAAATAATTATACAGAAATCACAAAAAGACGTGAATGGTGTTTCCAGAAATTTCAACGAAATTAAGGCAGTTATTGGTGGAAAGGTATATGAAATGAAAAAAGAACTGGGCGATTATGTTCGAAAAGGCGATATCATTGCGGTAATAGGAAGTCATGAAAAGTTATATGCTTTATTGAGTGTTGACGAAAGCAATATTTCTAAAATAAAGCTGCAACAGCCTGCAATCATTCAACTAAACACCCAATTGCAGAAAAACTACAATGGAGTTGTAACCGAAATATATCCGGCATTCGACCAGCAATCGCAATCGTTTTATTGCAAAGTGGAATTTGAAGAGGCACTTGATTTTAATATATCAGGCACCCAGCTTCAGGGAAATATCATCATCGGGAATAAAAAGAATGTATTGGTCATTCCACGAAATTACCTTGGTTATGGCAATAAAGTAAAGCTTAAAAATTCAGACGTATTAACAATTGAAACTGGTTTCATTTCGAATGATTGGGTTGAAATAGTAAAAGGCCTAGATGAGAATTCAATAATTGTAACAGACAAGACAAAATGAGACTAAATGTAGATTCGGATATTGCCTTAACTCATTTACTTACCCGAAAAAAACAAACAATGATTGCTGCTTTGGGTGTAACTGTGGGGATTGGAATATTTATTTTTATGATTTCTTTAGTGGTCGGCTTCAATCGCTATTCCGATGAAGCTTTATTCAAAGCCGCTCCACATTTGCGAATTTATAAAGATGACATGTTAAGCCAGCCGCTGATTCCTCAAAGCAACTCAGGTTACGCTACTGTGATTGTCAATCCGAAAATCACTAATGTGTCTAATGCCCTGATTAATCCAGAAAAGATAATGGCTGATTTAATCAAACAGGAAGATGTGGTAACTGTTGCCCCACAGGTGTCGGTTAATCTGTTTTACAACAATGGTACATCCCAGATAAACGGGGTAGCTTCCGGTGTAAATATTCTGGAAGCCAATGCGATGTTCAATATCCAATCAACCATGTTGGCTGGCGATGTGCGAAATCTTGTGGCAACTCCGAACGGAATATTAATTGGGGTCGGAATTGCCAGAAAATTAAACATTCAATTGCACGACAATATTAATATTACCTCATCGGTTGGAGTTGTTAAGGTGATGAAGGTCGAAGGGATATTTAAAACCAGTAACTCGAACATTGATCTGACTAAATCATACGTAAACCTGGCTGTATCACAGCAATTGCTTCATCAAAGTTCAAGTTTTGTGACTGACATCTTAGTTAATATTAAGGATCCAGACAAAGCTCCTGAATTTTCAAAACGGCTTCAACGCGTCACAATTTATAAAGTTGAAGACTGGCAGGCAGCCAATGAACAAACCATGTCGAGTAAAAAAACCAGGGCGGTTATGTTTGGGGCAATTTCGCTGGCAATTTTGTTAGTCGCAGCTTTCGGAATTTACAATATTATCAACATGACTATTAAGGAAAAACTAAATGACATTGCTATTCTTAAAGCAACAGGATTCTCAGGGAAAGATGTAATAAATATATTTATCAAAGAAACACTAATCATGGGATTTATAGGAACATTATTCGGATTGCTTTTGGCTGCCGGACTAATTAAGGTTGTAAGCGGAATTTATATTGGTGGCGACCGGGAGTATTTCCCCATTGGATTTGAGTTGTCAATTTTTATTGCAGGCGCTATTATTGGGATGCTCGTAACCCTAGGCGCCGGCTATATTCCAGCTCTCAACGCGGCGAAGATCGATCCCATTGAAATATTTAGAAAATGATGGAAAAACAAGTTATTCTTAAAACAAACCATATTGCCAAGTATTTTTACGAACCCGTAAAATTTAAAGCTTTAAATGATGTTTCATTTGAGGTATTTGAAAGCGAGTTTGTTGCTATGATTGGCAAATCAGGTTGTGGAAAATCGACCTTACTTTATATCCTTTCCACAATGGACACAGCTTACGAAGGCGAATTGTTTATTGCAGGTCAAAAAATAACAGGCCAAAAGCAAGATACGCTTGCAGCTATCCGCAACCAAAATATCGGGTTTGTATTTCAGTTTCACTATCTGTTGCCTGAATTCAGTTGTCTGAAAAATGTAATGATCCCTGCCCTGAAATTAGGCAAATATTCCTATGAGGAAATTGAGGAACAATCCTATCAAAAATTAGAACTTCTGGGCATAAAAGATCAGGCGCTAAAACCTGCTTCAAAACTTTCGGGTGGGCAGCAACAAAGGGTTGCAATTGCCCGCGCATTGATTAATTCTCCTAAAATTATTATGTGCGACGAGCCTACAGGGAACCTCGACAGTAAGAATACAGGGATTGTTCTCGAAACATTTCAACAACTATCAAAAGAGTTCGGGCAAACCATCATTACTGTTACTCATGATAATGATTTCGCTGCCAAATCGGATCGGAATATTGAGATGGAAGACGGCGAAATTATTGATCATGATAAGAAAATTTAGTCCAAATATGAAATACATAACACTTCTCTTTTCTTTATTCATTGCGCCTTTGGTGCTTCTGGCGCAATCCTTTACAATTAGTGGATTTATTAACGACAAAACGAATGGTGAAACCCTGATTGGGGCAGCTGTTCAGGTCATGAATAAAGCGGTCAGAGGCACAACAAGTAACGAATATGGATTTTACTCGATTACATTGCCGCAAGGAAGCTACGAGTTGGCGTATTCTTTTATCGGCTACCAAGAGCAAACCATCAATATAAGCCTGACTGAAAACAAGACTATCAATATCGGTTTGGAAGAGTTCAGTACAAACATTGGTGAGGTGGTTGTTTCAGCAAGCAGCGTCAACGAAAAAATCAGCCAGTCAAAGATGGGTGTCGAAAAGGTTAATGTGGGAACTATCAGCAAATTGCCTGTGCTTTTTGGCGAAAAAGATATATTGAAAACGATGCAATTGCTTCCAGGTGTAAAATCGGGTGGCGACGGTCAGAGTGGTTTTACGGTTCGTGGCGGTTCAATTGATCAAAACCTCATTCTTCTGGACGATGCACCGGTTTATAACGCGTCACATTTGTTAGGCTTCTTTTCTACATTTAATTCGGATGCTATCAAAGATGTAACGCTTTACAAAGGAACAGCGCCTGCACAATTTGGAGGTCGCATATCGTCGGTAGTCGATGTGAAAATGAACGAAGGCGACAATCAAAACTATGGTGTAAGCGGAGGCATTGGCCTAATTTCTTCCAAACTAAACATTGAAGGGCCTGTACAAAAAGGTAAATCCTCGTTTCTAATCACCGGCAGAAGGACTTATGCTGATATTTTCCTAAAATTAACCGATCAGTTTAAGGACAACAATTTGTCTTTTTACGATCTGAATGCAAAATTTAACTACCATCTTTCGGATAAGGACAGGCTTTTTGTTTCTGGTTATTTTGGACGGGACAGATTAGGCTTAAACAATCGTTTTGGTATCGATTGGGGAAACGCGACCGCTACTCTGCGTTGGAACCACCTTTTTAACAGCAAGTTATTTTCGAACACCTCTTTTATTTACAGTAATTACGACTATAATATTGACATCCAAAACAATGTCAATCCATTTTCTATCCTTTCAAGAATCCGTGACTGGAACGTAAAGCAAGAGTTTCAATATTTCTCTAATGCCAAAAACGAATGGAAATTTGGTTATAACATCATTTACCACGCCATTACTCCCGGTCAAATTACAAACGAAGAAAGTACCGACAATCCCTATCAGCTCCGAGATGGAATTGAATCGGCTATCTATGCAACCAACGACTGGCAAGCCACCGATAAGCTAAAAATTAACTATGGGCTTCGGTTGAGCAATTTTATAGTGTTGGGCGGAAGCGATTACTACACTTTGGACGATAATAAAAATATCACGGACACCATTCGCCAGAGCAATCCGGTAAAAAGCTACCTGAATTTTGAGCCCCGCCTTTCGTTAAGCTATACCCTGAATAAAAACAGCTCCTTAAAAGTGGCCTACACACGCAATACCCAAAATATGCATCTCATCACAAATTCAGTAACCACCAATCCTACTGACAAATGGATCATGAACACCAATATTATTAAGCCTGAAATTGGCGATCAGGTATCGCTTGGCTATTTTCATAATCTCAAAGAGAATATGTTTGAGTTTAGCGCTGAAACGTATTACAAATCAATGCAAAACCAAATTGACTATAAAGATAACGCTGACGAACGTGCACCTGCTATTGAAACACAATTGTTATATGGCAAAGGAAGGGCTTATGGGTTAGAATTATTGCTCAAAAAGAATCAAGGAAAACTAACCGGCTGGCTGGGTTACACCCTTTCACGAACCGAAAAACAGATTGACGGAATCAATCAGAACCAATGGTATGCTGCCCGTCAAGATCGTACCCACGATATTTCCATTGTAACGATGTACGATATTTCAAAACGCTGGAATGTGTCGGCAGTATGGGTTTATCAAACAGGCAATGCAATTACTTTTCCGAGTGGAAAATACGAAGTGGCAGGACAAACCACCTGGCTTTATACTGAACGCAACGGCTACCGCATGCCAGCCTACCACCGGTTGGATTTGGGTGCAACCTTCAAACTCAAAGAACGAAAACGATTTAATTCGGAATTATCGTTTGGCCTTTACAATGCTTATGGACGCGAAAATCCTTATACCATCACGTTTGAACAAAGCGATACAGATCCTAATAAAACTGTTGCTGTTCAAACATCATTGTTCAGATGGATACCTTCTGTTTCCTGGAACTTTAAATTCAAATAGAAAAAATGAAAAAATATATCGTTATATCGTTTGCGTTTCTTTTTCTAATCAGTTGCGAAAAAGTAATTGACATTGACCTCAATAAAAGCAATCCAAGGTTTGTGATCGAGGGTAATTTAAGTAATAAAGCCAGTGAATCAAAAGTGATGATAAGTAAAACACTCAATTTTGACGAAACAACTACATATCCGTTAATTAGCGGGGCGCTGGTTACTATTACTGATAATATCTTGAATCAAACTGATACTCTCGACGAATCAACTACTGGAATTTACATTAAGCCCAGTTTAACTGGAATTGAAGGACATACCTACACATTGAAAGTTGTTATTGGTAATGAAATTTTTGAAGCCATTTCCACAATGCCCTACTATGTAAATCTTGATTCACTTGTGCAGGAAACCCTTGCTGGCTCAGAGAGTCATTTCGGTCCGGGTGGCTCCGGAAAGCCAGGGAGCAACAGCAATTCAGAAACCAGCATTCAAATAACTCCTAATTATATCGATCCTATTGATTCTGAAAATTACTACCAATTCGTGGTCACTCGAAATGATACATTAGTGAATGATATTTTTATACGAAGCGATGTTGGGTTTAACGGTAGTTCCTCGCATCTTCCGTTAAGGGTAAAAGCAGACAAAGGCGATGCTTTAACGATAGATATGCAATGTATCGACAATACCGTGTATAATTATTTCTTTGGCTTAAACGAAAACATAAATCAATCGAGCGCTACGCCAGCCAACCCTACATCAAATATAAATAATGGAGCTTTGGGCTATTTCAAAGCATATACATCGCAAAAGGAAACTATTAGTATAGAATAGCGAATAACATGTTTATTCCAATTGCAGTTAAAGTTGAAAACATTTGTTCCTGTTCATCAAATATACATTCGGATGACAGACAGCAGAGATAGTCTTGAACATTAATTTTTGAAATAATTATTTTATAAAGATATGAATGAGTAATTCAGGTTAAGCAAAGAGTATCAAGTTAAGGCGATTTTTCACAATACCCTTAATGGAAACAAAACTCATTTGCGGTCTCTCTAGGTAATTGATAGACAAAGTGAACTTATTAAAATTACCACGTTTTACCAGCTGTCGATTGTTTCCCCGCAGGTTGCTACGCTGATTTCTTCAATGTACAAAGGAGGAGATCATGCTAATATTTGAAAAAGAATCTGTTTTTTGATCAATCTAATAAATAATGCTTAGTTAAATGTAAAAATTGGACTGTTATAGAATTTCGTGGATGAAAATTATTAAAGGGTTACTAAGTGTTTTAATATTAACATAACAAGTTTGATTTTTATCATGGAAACGTATTGTGTAATCATTTTGGATTTGGAAAACGAACTGTCCAAAATAAAAAATGTATCTGAAATTGTTTTGGAACAAATGGAGTATGCCATCGGTCCTTGTAAGATAGCATTAGACCGAATGCGCGAACTAGTGATAAAGGAAGGATTTCCCGACCGAAAATCAGAAATCTACTTTTTTAAAAAAGTAAAACCTTCTGTTTATAGCAAAATGTTATACTATCGAGCAGTTTTTGAATTGGAAAGTAATCGTCACGAAACTGACAGGGAAAGGCTTAGGAAGTATTTTGAGCAAAATCTAGACAAAATCATGGATTACATGATACAGCACCAAATAAAAGTCCAATATCTCCGATGCAATTATATACATTTGGACGAGAAGTACTTTGTTCGTAAAGATACGGATATTCCTTTGGAAATCAGGGACAGTCATCATTTGATGGATGAGGATTTCTTTACTTGGCACGATCATACCTTTTCAATGATCATGGCTAATGAAATGTTGATCGATTATATCCGTAATGAATTGGAAAAGCTCGATAAACCTGCGGAATTCAATCAAAGCCATTTCAAATCTCCTCTCAAATGGACAGCACATAAAATTGATTTGGGAGAGATAATTTATGCCCTTCTATATTCAGATGCAGTCAACAATGGAAATGCCAAAATAATGGATTTGGCAGGAGCTTTTGAACAAATCTTTAATGTTGAAATAAAGGAGGATATTTATCGTTACCGTCTGGACATTCAGCAAAGGAAGATTGAAAAGACCAAATTTTTGAATCAACTGATAGCCATCTTGCGGCGAATGATCGATGAAAAGGATGGATAAAAATTTAGAAAATATCGAACTAGTCATATTCCGAAATGAGTCAATACAAGATGTTTTATATCTTTGTCCCGTTGAGAATATGATATAAGAATTCATAGGGACAAAGATCCCGTTAAAATGAAAATATAGAAAGCGTTAGCTTTTTATTCTTGCTTCTGAAACCGCCAATTTTAAAAGCATAACAAGAATAAATGGATGATGCTCATGCCATGGCGTGGGTTATTCCTGATTGTTATGCAGGTGCTTGGCGGTACCTAGAAGCAGTGAGGTTATGGCTCGCGCCTATTTTTTGATTTTAATTTAGAAATCTTAATCAATAAAATATCAACCCATGTCAATCAACACAGAAAAAATCCGCCAAAATGCCGATCTGATTAATCCAATCTCTGCTTGTCCGTTTGGGGAACCAATTGCCGAATGTCCTTTCATCCCGTATTATGCACTAAATAATGAACGGGAACAAATCATGCAAATTGATGTAATTCCGCAAGAGGAACTGGACGAGCTTCGTAAATTTCACCGTGCCTGTATGGAAAGGTACCGGAACAATGAATGGAAACCGAAAAAAACATGCACACAAGTACGCGGTAATGGATAACTATTGAGTTCAAATTAGTTTGAATATATTTCAGAAATTTACTATATTTATCCTATCAGAGATTGAAATACAAAGAGGGACTATAGCGAGACCTGTAAAATAAGTGTTTTTCAAGGCATTGAATATCAGCAGAATATGATTAATGTTCGAATCCCAGCTGGGTCACTTTTAGAAATTATAAAACGCTGTAATCGAGAAGATTGCAGCGTTTTTTTTTATATGGAGGGTGTTAAGGGGACGTAATGATTTTGGATCAATTTATAAATAGATCGCAAAATAGCCTAAGTGCTATTTTTAAAACTGAACTTTCATTCCTACAAACCAGGTTCGTCCCATGCCATAATAAACCTGATTGCTGGAGTAGCCTGAACTTCCTTCGGGAATATTGGTTGACGACTGTTCGATGTATTCGGTATCCAACAGGTTTTGTCCGCCAAAGATTAGGTTCAATGTGAGCGACTTCTTGAGCTGTAGCAGGTAATTTCCACTGAAGCCAATTAAATCATATTTCGGAATTTGGGCCTGTTTGTATTTGTAATCGACTGTATTCAAATCCTTGAAATCGTACAATCCCAAAGGCGTATAAATCTTCTCTGCGCGGTAATAATTCAGTCTGATATAGAAGTTGTGTGCCCATCGATATTCGGCTTCTGCAAACAAACTGAGCTGAGGAGCGTTCGCAACCTTTAGCCCTTTTATTCCCAGTCCGTTTTTTGCAGTGATTTCTTTGTTCGTGTCATAGATTGTGGCTTGGCCGTCTTTGTCGTATTTCCAGTCGCCCAACGAACCATTCAGGTTTATTTGTAAATTTTTGGTGAGTTTGTACGACGATTTCAGCTCAACGCCCTGATGTACTTCGGCTAAATCGTTTACCACTCCAAAAGCATGATCCGCATTCAGATTGGCATATCTGACCATTGATCGGTTAGCTATTTGAGAACGATAAGCCAACGCTTCCACCTTTAGTTTCCGGCTGAAAATTGTGTATCCCAGTTCAGCATCGAAAACCTGTTCATTGGTTGCACCTTCATTTTTCCAATTGTTTCCGGAAGGAAAAAGTGTAGTAAATAAAGGCTGATACGAACCATAATTTAAGTTCAAATGAATGGAATGGTATTTCCTGAAATTAAAATTTATTCCGATTTGGAGGTGTCCGCCAGGTAGGAGAGTGGCTTCAGTTTTCCTCCCGGGATCAGTCGTCAAATAGTTAAAATAATCAGTTCGAAGCACATTCTGCATAGATGCCGATCCTGCCAGTATCCAATTAATCCGCTTCGTTTCGTAGTTTAGCCGCATTGATACCCCTCCGGTTTGAATTTCGGAATCGTAATTGTAGCCAGCTTTGTCAGGTGAATTGTATTTGGTCAGGAATTGGGATTGAAACAGGTTTTCAACCGGAAATCCTTCCGCCCGGTTGACATCGGAGTAACTGGTAAATCCATCGGCGCCCAATAAATTGTTGACTGAACCAAAGTGGTTGGCTCTGTAGTCTTCAAAGTTAATACTTCCGCTAAAATCAGTTTGTTTATTGATGTTTCGGGTGACGATGGTGCGCAATCCCAGACGTGTTTCACTGCTAATGTTTGAAAGAACCGATATTCCTGAAGTTTCGGAATTGATAAATTTACCACTGGCATCAGGAAGTCGAGAAGTGCCCATTGTTGAAACTGCTATACCTTTGTTCCAATCGGTAACCTGATCGAACAGAACTAAACCGACATCATCTCTTGGCAAAATAACATTTTCAGAACCGCCAGGCATGCTTTGAGTTGAGCGATCAAATTGAGCATAACCCTGAGTGATGACGTGTGTTTTAACGCGTGGGTGCCAATCGTGAGTTAGGCTAACCATCGGACTTCGCCCGTAATTTGTGCTGGTTGAGAGTGGCTTTTTGCCGAGAAACCCCCAATCCGCATTGTATTTCGTTCCGTAGCGGTTATAGGCGCCAATCGAGTCCGAAAAATTTCGGTCGTGCTGCTGAATAACCGTATTTGCATTAAAAACAAGTGTGTGAAATTGATTGAATTCTTTCTGAATATTCAATGATAATCCATATTGTTCGAAAGCGGTGTTTTGGACCAATCCGTCTCCAGTCGTACGTGAAATCTGGAAGGATGAAGCCAGTCCTTTTTTCGATAATCCGGAATGAACAGTTGCCGAAGTTTTCAGGAATCCTTCGTTCCCATAGACCGCCAAAATGTCGGCACCAGCCTTTTCGTGTGGCGCGATCGGGAGCACATTCACCAATCCTCCTGAATTGGTTTGACTTTGAAGATTGGCTGCTTGCCCACTAACCACCTGAATTTGCCCGGCCCAGTCGGTCATGCCCGAAAGCATCGATGAACTGACTTTGCCGGTTTCAGGATTATTCAGCAAAATGCCATTGAAGGTGTACGAAGTATGTGTGGCATCATTTCCCCGGAAGCCAATTCCGGAGTCGTTAAAACCGCTACCATTGCTTAAAAAGTTCACTGAAGGAATCGCTCGGAAGATTTCATTGAATTCCTGATGGCCTGTTTGTTCTGCTGTTTGCCAGGTTGAGAAGTTCTCAAGATTTTGCGGAAACTGGTGTTTATTTTCGAAAGAGGTGATTTTGCGCTGCAAGGTTCGTCCAACAGCATTGGCCTGGAGCTTGATAATGAACATGGGGGTGGTGATGCCATCAGAAACCGACATGTTGTATTGCTTTTTGAAATAACCGGGATAATTCACTTCCATGAAATAATCGCCACCCTTCATTTTCAGCATGTACTTGCCCTGTTGATCTGTTAATACGCTGATTAAAGTTCCGGGAATGGTGACAACTGCTTTTTCGAGCGGTTCGTTAAATTCATCATCGACAACAAAACCGGTAAGTATGCCAAACGTTGGAGTCGCTTTTTTCTCCTTGACTTTCTTTTCACGTGCAATTATAAATCCGGTGTTAAGTATTAAAAGTACAAACGTGAGTATTGTTATTTTGATGATTCTGCTTTTCTGAATAGATCTGTCTTTTGTTTTCATGGTTTACTGAATTGGCCTTGCAATTATACCGTTTCTACGATGAATTACCCTAATTTGGTAAAAAAGGATGCTGCGTTCATTAAACGGAAGAAACCGGATTCTCAGTATTTATAAATGTGTTTAATTGTCCTTCCAGAGAAAAGCATCCATGGCTTTTGTTGGTTTTCCATCGTCGCCCCAGGCACTCAACGCATAATGGCTCCAGCTTCTGGCGCCTTCAGGTTCCCAGTAAAATACTCCCAAGCCTTTGTTTCCGGGTACTTCCTTTACTTTTTTCTGAACAGCAATCAGCATGTCATACGTATTTTGAACCTTTACGTCCTCGCCGCCCACTTCAACCACCATCACTTCTTTTCCGTAGCGTGAGGCCATGTCGTTCATGTTTTTCCCCAGATCGTCAATCGAGAGCGTATAATCAGGGTTTCCGGTAAGCCAGTAAGGATAATAGGATAAGCCAATCATGTCGTATTTTGCCCCGTTTGCCTTGGCAGCATCGAACCACCATCTGAAGCGTTCGTTGTTGTTTCCCTGATCGACATGCAGAATGACTTTCGATTCAGGACTTACGGCTTTAATGGCATCGTAACCTTTGTTGATCAGCTGTGCCAGCTGAGGCCAGTTTGTCGAACTTCCTTCCGGATAAACCATTCCTCCGGGAATTTCGTTTCCAACCTGAACCCAATCGGGTGAAACTCCGGCAGTTTTCAAGGTTGTCATCACATCAAAAGTGTAAGAATAAAGGTCATTCAGAAGGGTAGGGAAGTCGTGTCCTTCCCATGCTTTCGGCTTTGCTTGTTTGCCCGGATCGGCCCAGGTGTCGCTGTAATGAAAGTCGATCATCACCTTCATTCCCCATTTCTGTGCCCGAACAGCCATTGCAACCGTTTCGTCTTTGCTGCAATGCCCGCTGGCCTTGTCATCCGAAGGATTCACAAATGTTCGTAACCGGATGGAATTAATTCCATGATCTTTCAGAATCTTGAAACAATCTTCTTCCTGACCATTAGCATTATAAAACTTGTATCCTGTAGCTTCCATTTGGGGCAGCCAGCTGATGTCAGCGCCTTTTGCAAAAGAACTATTCGCTGGTGGGTTTTGTGAGGTGGATTCTTTGCTGCAACCTGCCAATAAAATGATTGAAAGGAAAAAAACGATTATTCGGTTTGATGTAGTTTTCATCTTAATACTTTATTACGTTGGAATAAATTACAAATTGAATGTAAATTTAGTGATATTAATGAAAAAGAGATTGTACTCTTTCGAGACAATCTCCTTCGTTTTTCGTTAGAGCTTGTTCTAAAATTCTCAAACCCTCTTTTCTCTATCAAACTGCATTTTAACGTTTCAAACAGTTTTATGGTTGTTCCTTTTTATAGACCCTGACATAATCGATTACCATTGAGCGAGGAAAAATAGTTTCATCAATGCCTTGTTGTCCGCCCCAGTTGCCACCTACGGCAACATTGAGGAGCAAATGAAACTGCTTGTCAAATGGCCATGTTTTATACCCCGATTTTTCATTTTTAAATGTAAAGTATAATTTGTCGTCAACATAAACACGATACTCATTCGCTTCCCATTCCAGAGCATAAATATGAAAATTGGTATAACAATCATCGACAGTAATCTTATTGTTTTTCTGAGTTCCTTGCACATGATTGTATGAAGAAGTATGCGCAGAAGCTACAACAACATAAGGATCGTAGCCTACATTTTCCATAATGTCTATTTCCCCGCTTTTTGGCCAACCTCCATAAATACAGTCGGTTGGAAGCATCCAAATCGCTGGCCACATTCCACGTCCATCGGGAAGTTTTGCCCGAACTTCGAATCTGCCATACAACCAGTCACCTTTCGATTTTGTAACCAGCCGTGCTGAAGTATATCTAAGGTTATGATAATCTTCTTTTATTGCTCTTATGTTTAGGAGCCCGTTCTTTACTTCTGAATTTTCTAACCGCGCTTTTGTATAATATTGCGCTTCGTTATTGCCCCATCCGCTCCCTCCAACATCGTAACTCCACTTTGTACTATCGGGTAATCCACTGTAGTTAAATTCGTCGCTCCAAACCATTTGCCATTTCTGACTGGGCTCATTTTCGGGAATTGTGTCCTTTGCCGAAGGTTGGCAATTGGCAATTAAAGAAAAACCAGAGAATAAGGTGATCAGTATTGAGAAATAAATATTCTTAAAATTCTTCATAATTGTATGTTGTTGAAAATAATAAAAAAGATGTGAGCCATTTAGGATACATTTTAAGTTTTCCTGAATAGCCCACACCATGTATTTGTATTACAGATTTACTTTAACCACCAGGGTATTTCGTTAATTCCATCATATCCACCAAACTGGTCATCAATCGCCTTCTGATAATTTTCAGGGTTTGTAACTTGTTCGCTGGTTGGGTACTTCCAGCGTTTAGGATATATTTTTTTGTCATCAGGATTCATGCTGGTGGCAGGATCAAGAGGAAATTCAGGATATCCTGTGCGAAGAAATTCAGAATAATTTAATCCATTACCCTGAAAGAAATCGATAAGCCATCTCTGCTTCCATATTTGGTGTAAACGATCAGTTTTAGTTCCATTTGTTGCATAAGCGGCAGCGCCCGTAAAATAGTTATCAATATAAGCTTGGGTAATAGCCATCCCATGAGTTCCTGAAGCGGCTGAAGGTAAGTTCATGTAATACCTGAGCATTGCTTTTACTCCGTTTTCATAGTAATCCTTGGCGTTTCCAGTGACCCAGCCTTCTTCAATTGATTCAGCAATAATGAAACACTGTTCTGCATAAGTAAACTTTATCATAGGATCTCCAGCCTTATTTTGGACGTACCGTTTATTTAGTAAAGAATACTTGCCAGATTGGTTATTTAGGGCTAGTTGTTCCGCTGATACTTCGGTCGGGACACCTTCATAGGCATCAAAATCAGATTCAAGTTTACCTCCTGCAATCAAAGATTCTGCTGGCTCCGCAAAATAAAATAACCTGCGGTCTTTCAATCTCTTTAATTCATCAACCACTAAATTTGAAACACCAACATAAATCCTCATATCCTCTCCGTTCCAGAAAGGGTGGGTTGAGTTTGAATTTTCAGAATACTGTAATTGAAAATTATCATCGTTACCTGTCATTAAATTATTCGCGGTGACTATTGCTACAAATCGATTCTTTTGTTCGGCTGTTATTTTTTTACTTATTGTTTGCAATACCTTTAGCTGCATTGCATTACAAAGTTTCCGCCATTTAGTAGCATCTCCACCCAGCATGATGTCACCATCAAAGTTTTTTCCTGCGGCAAACAATTCCTCTGCGGCCTTAAAATCGGCTAAAACTTCTACGAACACATCAGCTTGCTTGTCATACTTAGGTTTAGTTATTCCTTCCTCAGCTTTTCCCGCTTCAGAATACGGGACATCGCCCATGTCTAATGTCATCCCCAAGCCATAAGAAGCTTTTAAAAATAATGCTAGACCCTGAAATGAAGATTCAGCCTGACTTCCTTTAGCAAATTCAACCATCCGTTTGAGATCAGTCAGCTTTTTATAAGAATCGAATCCACCATAAGGCCAATAAGAATAATAATATTGGTAAGGGTTTGGGTTGGTTTGAAGAATTGCAGTATGCTTACACCATAAGTTTGCCGTTGAGAAATCATATTGGTTGGGATTCCAAAACCGATAAGTATCTTTCAGTATTTGAGTAGCGAGCATGTCAGGTGAAACGGTGGTTGGTACATCCGGATTAGTATTAAAATCCTCAAACTTGCTGCATGAACTTGCAATTGAAAGAGATAATACTGCTAAAATTATATACTTTAAGTTTTTCATCTTAGATTGATTAAAATGTAAATTTGATATTACCTCCAAGATACCTTACCGATGGGTCTGAAAAATCTTCAGTACCTCCGTCAGGATCTGAATATTTGAAGTCTTTTGCCCATAGCAAGACATTTTGCCCCACAAAACTTACTGATGCAGCCTTTGCCACACCGTGCAAAAACTTACTTGGAACATTGTAAGTTAAAGATATTTCACGTAGTTTAAAGAATGTTTTGGAATAGGTGTCTGCCGGGCTTCCATTGCCTCCCCAGGCACTACTGTTGTGCAAATCTATTATATATTGTTTGTAAGTAGTATATATGTCATTGGTCGCAAAAGTACGAGTGTCGCTGGTAATATTACCAACAGCATCGTAAGTGACCACACCTGATACAACTTTTACGCCCTTACCCAAGAAGTTTGCAGTACCAGGTGTAGCAACGTCCAGTGCCCTGGCCTCTGTAAGCGAACCCGGATGAACTCCTGATTGCCACATGTAACTTTCAGTTCTTGTATTCATAAGCCCCCCAACTACACCATCAAGAGAAAGGAACAAACTAAAATTTTTATATTTCAATGTGGAATTTACACCCCAGATCCAGTCGGGATCAGTCCATCCAAAATTTGAATCGTATTGACTATATTGGAGCCTTCCATTATTGTATATAAGATCCCCTGATGGGCTATGCAGAAGGTCTCTGCTTGCAAGTGCGTCAACACGTTCACCAACCTTTATCCATGGTTTCTTGTCGGAATAGGTAGCATCAAGCTTGGTATAAATACGTTTATAGGTTGACCAGTTGATACCTAGATCCCATTGCCAATTTTTTCCCTTTATTGGTGATCCATTAACTGCTAGCTCCCAACCACGACGAGATATTTCTTCATCTGTGTTAATGTAGTTGCCAGTATAGCCGGTAGCTGACGATAGTGGCGCTGATTTCAAAAAGTCGTACATTTTTTTATCATAGTACGATACGTCAGCCATCAACCGATTTTTGAATACCATTCCCTGAATCCCGACTTCAAATGTATTGGAGCTTTCCGGAAGTAAACCTTCTCCATATAAGTCTGACGGGGCTGTTGCACCATTCAGTGCTCCCCAGGTAGCGCTAATAACAGAATAGCTGCTATTGATGTCATAAATTCCAGCCGGTGTTTTTGACATCGTCCAGGAACTTCTTAGTTTTAATAAGTCAAGCCAGCTTTTTGTTCCAGGCAGCAGTTCTGAAACCACAAAACTAGCCGCTATTGATGGATAAAAGTATGAACGGGTACTGGCTGGTAATGTAGAACTCCAGTCGTTACGACCCGTTGCTTCAACATACACTAATTTATTCCAGGAGATAGCGAAACGGCCAAACAGCGAATTTACCTGTTGATGATGAGTGCTTTGTGATACATTGGCAGGGTCAACCGATGCTTTTAACGAGAAAAAACCAGGCACAGAGATGCCACCTACCGTATTCGCGAATATATTATTGTCTTTTTTGAAGTATAATGTTCCTCCGGCAAGATATTCAACCTTAAATTTATCAAACGACCTGTCGCCTGTAAACAGAAGATCATTGTTCATACTGATTCCTTGGGTTTGGCCTGTATTATAAGCGCCAGTCCATGCTCCATTCCATGTCCAGGGGTTCCCGGGGATAGGCGTGTTACCTGTAGATGTATAAGACCCCCAGGAAACTCTTTGGTCTCCGCGATCGATGTAAAAGTCAAGACCCGAACGAACATTGGCTTTTATCCATTTGGTTAGTTGATAGCTCATTGATATATCGGCATTAAAAATGTCGCGTGAAACTTCATTCGTCCTTTCGTATCTATCAAAATAAGGATTGTTTGAGCCCCAGCGATACGTGAAATTCTGCACCTCGTTTTTTTTCAGCCAATAATTATTTTTGTAATCCAGAATATTATAATCAGCGCCTGACCAGATTAGTAAGGAATACATTGGGTCGTATGAGGTATAGCCATTAGATCCCATGTTGGGAGATTCTTTTTTAGCGTAAGATAAGTTTGAACTTAATTTGAATTTATCCAGATTAATGTCTCCGCCCAGAGTGTAAGTATATTTATCCAATTTTGAATTAGGGTATTGTCCTTTGTTTTCAGTCCAGCTAACCGAACTTCGAATAGAAGCGATGTCTCCTTTATATGCAATATTCACATTATTGTTGGTTACGTAACCTTGCTCCAAAAAATTCTGGAAATTGTTTTTTCCAATGGGTAAATATTCGTAATCTCTGTAATCCATTAAAAAGGGATCCCATTGATTTCGGATTGTTCCGTCCATTACTGTTCCCCATGCACTATCAGAATTTTTATCATAAGTATTGTTACTTCCACGACCATAGACACTTTGTTTTTTGGGGATAGCCAAAAATCCTGCAGTAAACATTGTATTTGTTGCAACATCTACCGTAACTCCCGATTTATTAGTACTTCCATTTTTTGTTGTAACCAGAATGGCTCCGCTTGCCCCACGGAAACCATAAAGAGCCGAAGCCGTTGCTCCCTTCAATACACTCATTGTTTCTATATCTTCTGAGGATATATCGCTAAGTGTTTTATTTGCATAAGCTACACCATCAATAACCAATAAAGGTGACTCGCCTCGAATTGTAAGTGTTGGTGCAACAGCAAAATCTGTCGAGTTTTTGACCAAAAGCCCGGCTACTTTTCCAGTAAGAGAAGAAGCAAGATCTACTCCTGATACTTTTTGCAAACTTTCTCCCGAAACCTTCTGTACTGAATATCCAAGAGCTTTCTCTGCTCTCTGTATACCAAGTGCAGTAACAACAACCTCATCAACACCGAAGGTTTCAACCTCCATTACAATAACGAAGTTACTCTTTGAACCTACATTGACCATTTGTGGTTTCATCCCAATAAAAGAAAACTGCAAAGTCTGGTTGTCGGAGATGTTAGACAGGGAAAAATTCCCGTTTATATCTGTAATTGTTCCCGTGGCAGTTCCTTTAAGAACTACAGATACCCCAGGCAGTGGGCTCCCTGAACTATCGTTGACTTTTCCTGAAATCTTTTTTTGTTGCAACTCTAAATTGGTATTTGTGCGGGTTACAATGATATTCTTATCTAAAATCCGGTAAGAATAATTATCAATCAAGACTTTTTTCAAGATTTCCTCTATAGTAGCATTTTTTAAATCAATGGATATGTGCTTGTTTATATCCATCTCTTCACTTTTAAAAAAAAATCCAAATTCGCTGGTCCGCTCAATTTCACGAAAGACATCTACCAATGAAGCATCTTTCATTTTAAGGTTGATGCGGGCTGACTGGCTGTAGGTTGAGCCAGCAGTTGCGGTTAGGATCGCAAACAACAGAAGTGTAATAGTTAGTTTCATGACTCGTGTAATTTTTTTCCACCTTCGTCGTGCCAGGCACGACAATTCACAACAATTTTTCATACGTTTGTTTTGAATTAAGTTAATATTGGAAACTGACTCCACTCAGTTTCGTTTTTATGAAATTCGGATGCACCCCTCCACGGGTGCATTTTTCATTTTCTGATTCGGATAATGTCTTTTCCTTCTTTTTTATTGGTTATTTCATATTGTATCTGATCGGTTACTGAAAGTATTTTCAAAACCATTTCAATCGTCGTGCTCCGTTTTACAACACTTGTGTATCTGGTGTTGGCTAATTTTAGGTCATCAATTCGTATTTCAACATTGTACCAGTTTTCCAGTTCCATACATATTTCGGAAAGCGGTTGGTTAATAAAGACAAATTTCCCATCTTTCCATGCAGTTGCTATTGATGGATCTTGCTGATTAACAGCGATTTCTTTGTTGGTTTTATCGTATTTCACGTATTCTCCCGGTTTTATAGTCAGTAAAGATTTTCCGGAGTCTTTAATCAGATCGATCTGCCCTTTCACCAAAGTTGTTGAAATGGTATTTTCCGATTCGTATGCCCTCACATTGAAGGCTGTACCAATATCACGAATCTGAAATTGTCCAAGATCAACAATAAATTTTCGGTTTGGATTGGAAATTAGGTCGAAGAATGCTTCGCCATTTAATCGGGCAATCGTTTCGCCTTTCTTGTTTTTGTCGATAACTAACTTGGTCCCGGAACTAAGCCATATTGACGAACCATCTTTGAGATGGACAGTCGAAACACTACCTTTTTCGGAGCTGTATTCAATATGGTTGCCCGAATCTGCTGATTCTTTAGGGTAAAGCACATAGTTGGCCATGAAACTCAGAACTGAAGCCAGAATGAAAACAGCAGCATATCGCATCCATTGACCGATAAAACGTTGAGGTTTTGCAGATTGTACCCGATCCCAGAAATTTGAAAAGCTTTCATCTTGTTGTTTGCGGTATTGGTCTGGATTCAGATTACCAAGGATATAAAGATTTTTGTACTGTAGATATTCTTCTTTTTTCTCAGGGTCGATTTCAATTGATCGGAAAAATTCCTGTTTTTCAGATTCATCGGCCGTATTGTTCAGTATTTTATGAAAAATTTCTTCTGACATGGTCTGATGTGATTTAGTGACTAAACACATAAACCTACAAATACCCTATCGAAAAAATAAAAAATAGTGAAATATTTTTTCCAGATCAGCAGAATATTCTCGAAATCATATAGATGATAGGTAGGTAATCTTTCAACTCAACGCGCAAAATTCGTAAGGCTCTGGAAATTCGGGCTTCAACTGTTTTTATGCTAATACCTTGTTGGTCGGCAATTTCCTTATACGAAAACTCCTCGAACCGGCTTAACCTGAAAGTCTCAATGATTTCTGACGGAAGTTTCGAAATGGCATCATCTATTTTATTCCGGAGTTCTTCAAACTGAATATAATTTCCCAGTTTTTCAAGGGCCTCGTAGTTGAACTGCATTTCCAGGTACTTCATGTTTTCCTGATGTTTCAGGGAGATTTTCTGGTTTCGCAAATGGTTGAGGCAATTGTTCTTTGTAATAGTATACAGAAAACTCCGGATGTTGATTTGCTCATTTAGGGTTTCCCTGATTTCCCACAATTTCAAAAAAGTATCTTGAACAAGTTCTTCTGCAATTTTTTCGTTGCGAAGGTAATGAAGACAAAGATGGTAAAGTACCCCAAAGAATTCAGTATAAATTTCTTCGTAAGCTTTTTTTTCGCCTTTCCGGAGAGCTGTAATGTTGAATATGGGATACTGTTTGTCCATTTTATTAAAGCGAGGGAAAGCAAAAGGAACTATTCTTTATATACCTTCCCTCGCAAAGATAATTTTCTTATCGAAGTTTTTCTTTCAGGTAATTCGTCATCTTGGTATAAAGGTGCATGCTGGTATTACCACCACGGATGCCATGATTCCGGTTGGTATAAACCGCCATGTCGAACTGAACACCAGCCTGAACCATTCGCTCTGTAAATTCCATGGTATTCTGCAAATGCACATTATCGTCAGCCGATCCGTGAATAATCAGGTAATTCCCTTTGATTTTTTCAGCATGTGATAATGGCGAATTATCATCGTATCCATCGGGGTTTTCTTTTGGAGTGCGCATGTAGCGCTCGGTGTAAACACTGTCGTAAAAGCGCCAGTTGGTAACCGGAGCTACCGAAATACCAGCTTTAAAAACATCGGCTCCCTTTTCCATACAAAGGGCGGCCATAAATCCGCCATAACTCCATCCCCAAATGGCAATGTTGTTTTTGTCGACAAACGAGAGAGTCCCTAAATATTTAGCGGCTTCAACCTGATCGTCAGATTCGAATTTCCCCAATTGCAGATAGGTCATTTTTCGGAATTCCTCGCCACGGGCGCCGGTTCCTCGCGGATCGACACAAGCCACTACAAAACCTTCCTGAGCCAGATAGTCGTTCCACCCAATGCTCCATTGGTCGAGTACCTGCTGCGAATTTGGTCCGCTGTATTGGGTCATTATAACCGGATATTTCCTGGCCGGATCGAAATGGACTGGTTTAATCATCCACCCATTTAAATCAACTCCTTCATAAGTTTTAAAACTGAAAAATTCTTTTTTACTGATGGCGTAATCCTTCAGAAGTTTCTTTAGATCGTTGTTTTCTTCAAGCGTCCGAACCAGCTTCCCGGTCTGATCATGAAGGGTGATGACGTTCGGTGTTTCGGTATTTGTAAACGTATTGATGAAATATTGAAATCCTGAGCTGAAATCAGCCTGATTGCTACCTGTTTGAGTCGATAACTTTCCGGATTTTTTACCATCCAGACTTACAAAATAAACTTCGCGGCGCATGGGCGATTCTTTGGCTGCCTGGTAATAAAATATCTTTTTTACCGGATCGAAGCCATAAAAAGCGGTTACATCGAAATTGCCACTAGTCAGTTGCTTCACTTCAAACCCCTGGCGATCGTAGAGATAAAGATGGGAATAGCCATCTCGTTCGCTGTTCAGAACGATGTATTTGTTGTCAGGAAGGAAAATAAAGCTATCAAAAAAGTCTTCAGAAATATAACGCTTATTCTTTTCGGTAAAAAAGGCCCGGGTATCTCCGGTGAACGGATTGGCCAAAACAATATCCAACTTGTTCTGAAGACGGTTTAATTTCATGATTGCCAAATCAGAAGCATCAGCCGTCCATTTAATTCTGGGTATGTATTGTTCGGTATCATCTCCGGTTTCGACGGTAACGCTGCTTTTCGATTTTAAATCGTAAACGAGTACACTCACAACAGAGTTTTTTTCACCAGCTTTTGGGTATTTATAATTGTAACTTCCGGGGTAAAGCTGATTTTCTTTTAACTCGGGCTTTTGTCCCTGATACATAGGCATATTAAACATCGGAACTTCAGTTTCATTGAATTTAATAAATGCCAGAAATTTGCTGTCGGGCGACCATTCAAAAGCCTTGTTAAAACTGAATTCTTCTTCATAAACCCAGTCAGGTGCGCCGTTGATAATTTCATTGGTTTTGCCGTCGCGCGTGACCTGACTTTCAGTTCCAAACTTCAGACTTTTTACGAAAATATTGTTGTTTCTTACAAAAGCAACACGCTCTCCATCGGGCGAAAAAGTTGCCAATTGCTGAGTCCCATTTGTTGAAAGTGGTGTCATCTCTTTTGTCGTCAGGTTCCAAACAAAATAATCGGCTGTAAACGAATGACGGTAAATCGGATGCTGGTTTGTTGTAAACAAGATTTTAGTTTCATCGTTGCTGAAATTATAATCACTGAATCCGGTAAATCCGGGGTTCTCTATTTTAGATAAATCAAATAAAACTTCAACCTGATTTCCGGTTTTATAATTGTATTTTACAATTTTGGTTTGATTTTCCGCAGAGGTGTAATTCATCCCATCATTCATGGATCGCAAACCTGTAATATTTTTTTGAACAAAGGCGCGTCGGCCAGCGACGTCGTTAAGTTCTATCTTTTTTTGTGAAAATGCAGTCAGTGAAATACTTATAAGGATAAGTAAAAAGCTTTTCTTGATTCCCATAATTCTTCGAGTTAAATGGATATTTGTGATGTTAAAACTTCGAATTTTTTTTCATATAAAAAAACGGGCAGGTCATAATACCTCCACTTTCATTCTTTTTCTAGAATGAAAGTGGAATAAATAGCATAACAATATATTGATAAACTTCGAAAGTTATATCTTTGCCGTGAAAGAAGAAGGACAAAGGGAAAATTAACTTGGATTAAAAACACTAATTGTTCTGATTATGAAAAAAATAATTTTACTTTTTTGTGCGGGATTTCTATTTCTGACAGTCTACTCGCAAACTGATGTAATCCAGGTTCTAAAAGCCGGGAAAAAAGATGCCAATGTTCTTGCCATGGCTTATTTGAATCCTTATGCAATGGCTCTTGGTGATGGCTTGAATAATGGTTGGTATAACACCGCAAAGACACATAAGCAGTTTGGATTCGATTTTAATTTTAGTGTTAGTGCAATTCAGATTCCTAAAAGCGAAACAACATTCGACTTAAATTTACTCGGGTTAACCAATTTGAGTCCGGAAAATGCAGCGAACCATATTGCTCCGACTGTTGCAGGTAAGGATCAGGTAGGACCTCGTGTTATAGTTAAAGATGATGAAGGAAATACGATCTCGTCATTTAATACACCTAACGGATTAGGGCTAGATGTGGTGCCAGTGCCAATGGCTCAAATTGGCTTTGGATTGTTACCACACACGGATGTTATTGGAAGGTTCGTCCCAAAATTGAAATATGATAATAATGGTGATGAAATGAAAATTGGATTTTGGGGATTAGGAGTGAAGCATAATTTTAAGGAATGGATTCCGGTAATTAAATCGCTTCCTTTTGACGCCTCCGTTTTCGCAAGCTATTCTGAAATGAATGCACAAAGTGAAATTACGATTAGACCTGGTGACTTTAGTGATGGTGATGTTCGTCTTACCGCTGATAATGCAACAAATCAGATGCTGAAATTTAATACAAAGACCAGTAAGTTTGGTCTCGTACTTTCCAAGAAGATTGGTATTTTAACTGTTTTTGGTGGAATTGGTCACAGTAAAAGTGAGACAGCAATTAACCTGCTTGGTAAATATAGGGTTGAAACTTCGACTGGCGATCTGATATTTGATTTAACTGATCCGATTGACCTTACATTTGAATCCAAAAATATTTGCATGGATGCAGGTCTTCGATTAAAGTTTGCATTTTTTAGCCTTTTCGGATCTGTAAATAAAGCTGAATACACTTCGTATAATGCAGGTGTCAGTTTTGGTTTTAGATAATCGCGCAAAAAAGTTTTTTAGCCGGTCATATCATGTACAAATCCGGGACATGATATGACCGGTTTTATTTTAGCTTATTTTGAGTCATTTTTAGGTTTGAAAAACAGACAAATATTGATTAATGTCAGCTATTAATATTTATCTTTGCACCCTGTTTTTTAAAGCAAAATTATCAATGATTAAAATTACTTTACCTGATAGTAGTGTCAGGGAATTCGAAAGTGGAGTTTCCGGATACGATATTGCCGAGTCAATTAGTACCAGGTTGGCCAAAGATGTTCTGTCGATTTCTGTCGATGGTGAAGTTTGGGATTTGTCCAGACCTATCGATAAAGATGCCAGCATAAAATTATTTCTTTGGGATGATCGGGAAGGGAAGGAGACCTTCTGGCATTCTTCGGCTCACTTGACAGCCGAAGCCATTGAATTTTTCTATCCGGGTACTCAATTCGGAATTGGACCTACTGTTGATAACGGATATTACTATGATATTGATTTGCCTCAAGGTCAGCAATTAGTTGAAAAAGATCTGGAAAAGATTGAAAAGAAAATAATTGAACTGGCTCGTGAAAAACACGATATTGTTCGGAAAGAAATTTCGAAGAAGGATGCTTTGGAAATGTTTTCGGCAAAAGGCGATGCACTGAAAGAAGAATTGATTAGCGAATTGGAAGACGGAACGATTACCGTTTATAATCAGGGAAATTTCACTGATTTATGCCGCGGACCTCATTTGCCAAATACCGGATTTATCAAAGCTGTTAAATTGACTTCAATTGCAGGAGCTTACTGGAGAGGCAACGAAAAAAATAAGATGTTGACCCGCGTTTACGGGATTACTTTCCCAAAACAAAAAATGCTGGAAGAATACCTGATTTTGGTTGAAGAAGCCAAAAAGCGTGACCATCGCAAGATTGGTAAGGAGATGGAATTATTTACTTTTTCGCAGAATGTGGGTCAGGGTTTGCCGATGTGGCTACCTAAAGGAGCATTATTACGTGAGCAATTGGAAAATTTCCTGAAACGCGTTCAGAAGAAATTCGGATATGAGCAGGTAATCACTCCGCATATCGGTGATATTAATCTTTACAAAACTTCAGGACACTTCCAAAAGTATGGTGCCGATTCGTTTCAGACCATTAAAACTCCCGCCGAAGGTGAAGAATATATGCTGAAACCAATGAATTGCCCTCATCACTGTGAATTATACAAATTTAAACCACGTTCATACAAGGATCTTCCGGTTCGTTTTGCTGAATTTGGAACTGTGTATCGCTATGAACAAAGCGGAGAATTGCATGGTTTGACCCGTGTTCGCGGATTTACCCAGGATGACGCGCACTTATTCTGCCGCCCTGATCAAATTAAGGACGAATTCAAGAAAGTTATCGATATCATTTTTATCATTTTCAAAGCTTTAAACTTCGAGAATTACTCGGCTCAGATCTCATTGCGTGATCCGAATAAACCTGAAAAATACATTGGTTCAACTGAGAACTGGGACAAGGCTGAGCAGGCCATTATAGAAGCCTCGGCAGAAAAAGGATTGAATACCGTAACCGTGCTAGGTGAGGCTGCTTTTTACGGTCCGAAACTTGATTTTATGGTGAAAGATGCCTTGGGACGCAGTTGGCAATTGGGAACCATTCAGGTTGATTACAACTTGCCGGAACGTTTCGAATTGGAATACATTGGTGCTGATGATAAACGTCACCGCCCAGTAATGATTCACCGTGCGCCATTTGGGTCGATGGAACGCTTTGTGGCAGTTTTGATTGAGCATACTGCCGGAAAATTTCCGCTTTGGTTAACACCCGAACAGGTTGTGGTGTTACCAATCAGTGAAAAGTTCAATGATTATGCAAAAAGTGTTTCAGAATTTCTAAATAATTGCGATATTCGCACGCTAATTGACGACCGGAATGAGAAAATTGGTCGTAAAATTAGGGATAACGAATTGAAACGTATCCCTTATTTATTGATAGTTGGTGAACAAGAGTCTGAAAATCAAATGGTTTCAGTAAGAAAGCAAGGCGATGGTGACAAAGGAACAATGACTCATCAGGAGTTTGCTGACTTTATAAAAGCTGAAGTTAAAGAACAATTATCGTCGTTATACAACTAAAGAATATAAACTAATAATAGGAGGAATTGGCCATAGCAGTAAAAAGACCATACAATGGTGGAAGAGCAGAAGTTGCTCCTCAGCACAAAATAAATGAGAAAATTCGTGCACAACAAGTTCGTGTTGTAGGCGAGAACATCGAAAATCCTGGTGTTTTTTCGCTGTTTGAAGCTCTAAAAATGGCTGATGCACTTGAACTTGACCTTGTAGAAATCTCTCCAAATGCCGACCCGCCAGTTTGTAAGATAACTGATTACCAGAAGTTTCTTTATCAGCAAAAAAAGAAACAGAAGGAAATAAAAGCAAAGACGGTACAAGTTGTAGTTAAGGAAATCCGATTCGGTCCGAACACCGATGAACATGATTTTCAATTCAAAATGCGCCACGCTGAAAAATTTCTACAGGAAGGCGCCAAGGTAAAGGCTTATGTGTTTTTCAAAGGCCGATCGATTTTATTTAAAGAGCAAGGTGAGATTTTATTATTAAAGTTTGCTCAGGAATTGGAGGAAGTTGGCAAAGTTGAACAGTTGCCACAACTCGAAGGGAAAAGAATGACCATGTTTATTTCACCTAAAAAGAAGAAATAAATTTCTTACATACATTAATTTTAGGAAGATGCCAAAAATGAAGACCATCTCCGGAGCAAAAAAAAGGTTTAGATTAACCGGCACCGGAAAGATTAAAAGAAAACATGCCTTCAAAAGTCACATTTTGACCAAGAAAAGCACCAAGCAAAAACGTAACCTGACTTATTGGGGAACCGTTCACAAAGCTGACATTCCAAACGTTAAAGCAATGTTGACTATCTAGTTTTGTTTTCTTTTTCAACGTAATTCAATTAAGTAATTAATCGAATGAATTAGCTTGAAGATTCCGAAAGGAACGCTAACCATTCTAAAATCAGTTTTATGCCAAGATCAGTAAATGCAGTAGCATCGCGGGCTCACAGAAAAAAAATCCTGAAGCTTACCAGAGGTAACTTCGGTGCCCGTAGAAATGTATGGACAGTTGCAAAAAATACCTGGGAAAAAGGTTTGCAATATGCCTACAGAGATAGAAAAGCAAAAAAGAGAAACTTCCGTGCTTTATGGATTCAGCGTATTAACGCTGCTGTTCGCGCTGAGGATTTATCTTATTCACAGTTCATCGGTTTGCTTAAAAAAGCAAATATCGAAATCAATCGTAAAGTTTTGGCTGATTTAGCAATGAATCATCCTGTTGCTTTCAAAGCAATTGTTGATAAGGTGAAATAGGTCATCACCAATTGGGTGAATAAACATACGAAACCTCGCTGAAAAGCGGGGTTTTTTGTTTGGCATCAGTTTGGTTGTTGATTATCTCTCTACTCTAAACAATGGGATCACTCATGAAAAGTGACCTATATGTTGTTTTGTCTTTAGCCAGACAAAGTTCCTTTCATCGGAATAGGATTTTCTTATTTTGCTGCTGATACACTTCGTTGTTTGGATTATTGTTTATGTCGGATTTTTATCTGCAATATTTTGAATTTTGTAGCACTTTCGAGATTGGAACTGCGATAAAAGAACGCGTGGAGGATTGGTTATAAAATCTGATTAAACTCTAATCGCTCACCGTCAGGTCCAAGGATATTGAAATACTTACACCCATTCGACCAGAAAGGAAGAAATACGGGCTGTTCCTCGATCACTTTAAACGAAGAACTTTTCAGCAGATTAAAAGTCAAGTCAATGTCATCAACATCGAAAGTGATATGATCAATGTGGCCATCCTTTCGTTCCCTGATTTCTTTGAGTTTTTTATCAGGAAGTTGGTACAATTCAAGGATTAGGTTCTTGTTTTTTAACATGATGCAAGTGCCCGATTCTCCTTCTTCATCAAAGGTTGATTGCATGACTTTATTAAATCCCAATTGACTATAAAAAGCTTCTGAAACAGCAATATCTGAGACTGGAATGCCGATATGCTGCAAGTGGTTTATTAAATCTTGTAATTGTTTTTCCATTTCTTAATGTTTAAGTGTAGTAAAGGAGCGATTGGTGCTACTTTATTCGATAGCAAATTTCGACTAAATTAGGTCAAAAAACTATTGTTGGTGCTTGTTTTTGTAAGGCAACATTATAAATAGATTAATCTTGGATGACTTTGATATGCTTGTTTTTTTATCTTTACGAAACAAAAGATTTTTCGCTTTATGAACTTAAGTATTCGAATCAGTTTGAGGTTTGCTTTGTTGGTGGTTTTATTTCTGAACCTATTTAATGAAGCTGAGATATTTGGAACTGAACCTGACGGTAAATATGTTTTTAATCGAAGTAAAATACATATTGAGGGTTTAATGTCGCCATTTGAAGCAACTATTGACATCAAGGAACAAGGCCTCCAAAAATATATTCTGAATATTTACCTTCACTCTGCTTTTGCCGCTGCTCCGCCCTCGTTTAATCTATCGGTGAAATTTCCGAAAGATAAAATCAATCAAATATGGAATTCCAAAACATGGTCAAATAAATCCTATTTTACAATCCCTTCGTACGACAGGGCAGCCGCTAATTTTTCTATTATTTCAGGTCTTACAATAAACGACCACAATCAGATTACAGTGACTTGCAAAGATGCCTATAAAGCCAAATTTGTGAGTTCAAACATCAAAGAAGAGGGCGATTCGATTGTGTTTAGTCTTGGATTTTTTGAAGACAATCCCCCTCTTTCCAATTTACAGGATTACCAAGCCGAAGTTTGGGTCGATTTTAGGAGTATTCATTTTTCAAAGGCAATCTATGACGCATCATCCTGGTTTTTGGATGACGAATTTAAAAAGGGTGTTGCTACCGCCGATACCACAAATGTTCCTGTGTTTTCAACTTGGTATCCCATGCATCGAAATATTCCGCTCGAAAATATTACCAGAGATCTGGATTCGTTGAAGACCTTTAATTTTAAGTCCGTTTTAGTCGATGACGGATGGCAGAGTTTAGTTCAGATGAAAATAGACACTGCTTACTCCTACGATGAGAATAGCTTCAAAACAATGAGTTTGTTTAAGAAGAAATGTTCTGATATGGGGCTTCCTTTATATTTGTGGTATTCCATCCCGTTTATTGGAGGTAATCCGGTTGTTTTAAAGAAGTTTGATGGCAAATACATCCGTTACAGAGCTCCTCGCCAGATGTATGTACTCGATCCAAGGTATTCAGATGTAAGAAAATATTTGGTCAGTACTTATGCAAATTTTTTATCGACATGGAATTTTGATGGTTATTGGTTCGACTTTTTAAAGGGTTTTTATCCGAAAGAAGGAGCTGTTATTGATCCAGATAAAGGCCGCGATTTTGTTTCCATCGATTTAGCGGTCGATACATTATATGCCGACATGAAGACCAGGCTCAATGCCATAAAACCAAATTTTTTCATGGGGCAAATATTCTCGGTTGT
This sequence comes from Prolixibacteraceae bacterium, assembly GCA_028683385.1. Taxonomy (GTDB): domain Bacteria; phylum Bacteroidota; class Bacteroidia; order Bacteroidales; family Prolixibacteraceae; genus Aquipluma. Next base: position 68,152 of record JAQUIJ010000009.1, read on the forward strand.
TGGGCCAAATCTGGTTAGTTATCAAAATTTCCTGACTGGATTTGTCGGTGTTGAAAATACACAGGTTGTGCGCGAAAAGATGGTAAACAACCGCTTGCTTTATGGAAAGTTTACCCCATTTATGGAAGTCGTTGCAATTAATCCGAGAGAATCAGAGGAAGATATCGCACGTAAACTGCAATCGGTATTGTTTGGAAATCCTTACCTCTCATTCTACGCAACTACTCTTCCTGAAGCTTCAAAGCAAACGATACGATTCTGGCTTGACTATTGGAAAAAGAACCATAAAGTTATTTTTGAAGGAAGCTTTGAGCCGATGCAGGTTTCGAGGTTTTATCCGGGAATTAAGGTTGAGAATGAGCAGAAAATTATATACATGGTGTACGAAGATTATACCATCAATTTGCCTGTTGTTCTGAATAAGCCTATGGATGTTATTCATTCAAAAACTACAGGAAATATTCAGTTTTTAATGAATAAGGCTGATGCCCATTATAATTACGAAATATTCGATTGTAAAGGTGTGAGTACGGAGAAAGGGATCGTTAAATGTAAGAACAAAAATGCAGTTGATTTTGTCGTTCCTACAGCAGGTTTTATTCGGATAACTCCAGCCCAGTAATCTAAGATCTTTAGGGTGGTGGGGAATGGTTACTTAACCATAGGATTTTGGAAGTATTCAATATATGATATTCTCCTTCCTGAAAAATGTTACTACATTTACCACCTATGACTCAGGAAAGGGAACATATTCTTTTTACAGAAATCAGAAAAGGCAACGAAGAAGCTTTTAATAAAGCCTTTGATTTGTATTATTCCCGCCTTTGTTTTTTTTCCGATCAGATTCTTCACGATTTTGATTTATCCAGATCAATCGTACAGCAGGTATTTGTCGATCTTTGGATCAAGCGCGACCGACTGCTTGTAGCTTCTCTTCAGGCTTACCTTTATAATTCAACTCGCAATGCTTCGCTGGATGTGCTTAAACACAAAAAAGTTGAATCGCGCTATCTGTCCTCACTTGAACAGAATGAAACAGTAGTTGACTCTGATTTGATGGAAGAAGCGGAACTTGCAGCGCGGATCAATTTGGCCATACAAAACCTTCCGGAGAAATGTCGTGAGATTTTTTTATTGTGCCGTTTTGAAGGCTTAAAATATGCCGAAATAGCCGATCAGTTAAATATTTCGGTTAAAACTGTTGAAATGCAGATTAGTATTGCCTTGAAAAAACTTCGAAAGGATTTGTCTGATTATCAGATGATACAGCTTTTAACTTTTTTTATTTCAAAAAAAACGCAACTTCCTTACAGGGTAATTTAGCAGCTAATCGTCAAAGGGTTAAATAAACGAATTCCCCAATTGACCGATGCAAAACGAACACGATCAGATAGATCTCATTATAGCCAATTACCTCAGTGGTGAAGCAACTCCTGAAGAAGCCAATGAATTGAATCATTGGATTGGAAAATCGCCAGCGAATAAACGGTTTTTCGATGAAGCTAAGCGCATTTGGGAAAAGAGTCATCCTTTTTTCTCTGCTTCAGAGATTGTTTCCGACCGCGAAAAAATCAAAGATCAAATCATTCAGCAACTTTCTAAACCTGAAAAACGTGTTGGTTTATCGGTTTGGATATACCGTGTTGCTGCAATTTTGGCCTTGCCGGTTATGTTGGGTATTGGCTGGTATTTGGGTTCTGACCAAAATAGCGCAGAAACAGCCATGTGTGAAGTTACAGCACCAAAAGGGCAGATTTCAAAATGTGTACTTGCCGATGGAACTCAGATTTGGTTAAATGCTGGAACAACCATTAAGTACGATCCGAGTTTAAAAGGTAGTTTCCGCGAGGTGAAATTGGATGGCGAAGCTTATTTCAAAGTTTCGAAAAACAAGCATAAACCGTTCGTGGTAACAACCAAATATGCGCATATCAAAGTGTTGGGAACTGTTTTTAATCTGAAAGCCTATTCGGGAGATCGCAACGTTGAGACCACTTTGGAAGAAGGGAGTGTTGAATTTAGCCTGAATGGGAGTTCGGCTAAACCTGTTGAATTGAAGCCGGGAGAGCAGATCGTTTTTAATTCCTCTGAAAATAAGTTGACCATGAGTAAAGTAGACACTTACCTGCTCACGGCCTGGAAGGATGGAAAATATGTATTTAAAGATGCCGATTTAAAAACTATTATCACTGAATTAGAGCGTTTGTACGATGTGCGAATTCATTTACAGAACGATTCATTGATGCAGTTACACTTTAGGGGAATGTTTGAATACGAACAGAATATTTTTAGCGCACTGGAAACCCTTGAAAGAACAACTAACCTGAAATACCGGATGGATGGACGAGATATCTGGTTGCAATAGAGTTTCAAGTTTCAGGTTCAAAGTTTCGAGTTTCGCATTGTTCAGGATTAGTAAGATTTAATTTTTTACTCAGAAAGGGTAAAATATCAATACCCTGGGGCTTCGGGGTGAGCTCAGTCGAACGGTAAATGGGGAACGAATGTAACCCCGGGACAGAAAGAAGATATTAAAGAATATAATAACTAACTAAATATAAACTTATAATTGAAATGTCTATGATGAAATAACTGCTTTGCCTTTTATTTCTGCAGTTCCGAACTTCCGGAATGAAAAACAGGAACAGCTGCGAACTGTCCCTGTTAAAAAACGCAGAATGCGAAAAAACGAAAATCATTTTTTTAATTTAAAACAACCAAATTTATGAAAATTATTCGGCAATCGAATGTGGGCTTCTTGCCTTCGTTCAAAAAAATCTGGTTAATTATGAAACTTAACTTTTTTCTGATTCTTCTGACTGTCCTTCAGGTCTCGGCCAGTGTCTCAGCACAGAATACGAGACTGGACTTGAAAATGAAGAACGCCACCATTTCACAGATCTTTGATGAAATTGAACGGCAATCGGAAGTGTATTTCTTTTACAACAAAAGTCAGATTGATGAAAACAGAACCATCAGTGTTGACTACAAAAACAAAACCATTGACGAAATTCTGAAAGCAATTGTGTCGGATTTAAACCTTACCTATGAAATTGCAGGAAAAAATATCATTATAAAAGCGGTCAATCCAGCAGGTAATGGTTTTCAGCAATCCGGGGTCAAAGTAAAAGGGGCAGTTAAAAATGCTTCCGGCGAATCGTTGCCTGGAGTTACCGTATTGGTCAAAGGAACCACCAATGGCGCAATAACCGATGCTGATGGGGTTTATAATCTGACCAATGTTCCCGGAGATGCTACGCTTGTATTTTCGTTCGTGGGAATGAAAAAGATCGAAATTGGCGTTGGAGGTAAGAGCACTGTTGATGCTATTTTGGAAGATGAGACCATTGGTATTGAAGAGGTGGTAGCTATTGGTTATGGTACCGTGAAAAAGAGCGACCTTACAGGTGCTGTTGGCTCGGTAAAAGGTGAATCGATTACCGATCGCCAAACAACGCAATTATCACAAGCTCTTCAGGGTGCTGTGTCGGGTGTTATGGTAACCCGTTCAAACAATGCTCCGGGAGCGACTGCAAATATTCGTATTCGCGGGGTAACTACAATTGGTGATAGCAATCCGTTGATTATTGTAGATGGAGTACCTGTTGATAACATGAATGATATTAACCCGAACGATGTGCAGGATATGTCGGTATTGAAAGATGCTGCATCTGCATCAATTTATGGATCGCGTGCTGCTTCAGGTGTAATTTTGATCACCACTAAGCGGGCCAAGAGCGGAGAAGTGTCATTAAATTATAATGTTGAGTATGGATTTGAGAAACCTACAGGTTTGCCAGAATTTGTTGATGTTAAGCGATACATGCAGATGGCAAACGAATTGCGTTGGAATGACAACAACAATAATGCAAACGAAAATCCACTCTATCCAAAGGATATGATCGACAATTATACTGCATTAAATGCTGAAAATCCGAATAAATATCCGAATACAGATTGGGTGGGATTAATGCTGAACAGCAGTGCTCCCCGCCAGAGTCATGTTTTGAGTTTAACTGCCGGAACAAAAGCAATCCGAACCAAAGTATCGTTGGCTTACGATAAAACAGATGCTCTATATGACGGAAGTTCTTATGAACGGATGACCGCACGTTTTAATAACGATGTAACGATTACCAAATATTTATCAGCAAGCATCGACTTTTCATTTAAACGGTCAATCTCTCTTCAGCCAAGCATGGATCCCATTTATATGACATTTATCTCAGCACCTGTTTATGCAGCTACCTGGGCCGATGGACGTATTGCTGAAGGTAAAACCGGAGCCAACATTTATGCTCAGATTAAAGACGGGGGTAATGTTGATAACCGCTACAATCAGGTTGGTGGCAAAATGTCTCTCGATTTTACACCGTTTAAAGGATTTAAACTCTCGGCTGTTTTATCTCCAACATTGGGTTTCGACAAGGGAAAAAACTTTCAGAAAAAAGTATCTTACTATTCAGCTGACGATCCTACTGTATATAATGGAACAACTCAATGGGGAGCTACAACTAAATTAACAGAAAGCAGAGCCGATTATTCACGTGTTACAACTCAGTTAATAGGTACTTATCTAAAGGATTTTGGTGCACATAGCCTCAACTTTATGGCTGGATACGAAAACTATTACGCCTTTAATGAAACCATGGGAGCCTCTCGTGATAAATACGAATTAACTACTTTCCCTTATTTAAATCTGGGACCTCTTGAATTCCGCGACAACAGCGGAAGCGCATACGAAAATGCCTACCGTTCATATTTTGGACGTGCAATGTATAATTATAAGAACAAATATTTTTTACAAGGAAACATCCGTTACGACGGTTCTTCAAGGTTTCATGAAGATTATCGCTGGGGCTCTTTCCCATCTTTTTCTGCTGGATGGGTACTTTCAGAAGAATCTTTCATGAAAAATATTCCTGCTCTATCTTTTCTGAAATTGCGCGGTTCGTGGGGAACATTGGGAAATGAACGAATTGGAAACTATCCTTATCAGGCGACAATTGCCTTTACAAATGCTTTGTTTTTTCAAGGGAGCAATGTTGCAGCAGCTCAAACAGCAGCACAAACTAAATATGTGATTCAGGATATTTCATGGGAAACCACAGAGTCAATAGACTTTGGAGTTGATGCCAATTTTTTGAATAATCGATTGAGATTTACCGGCGACTATTATCAAAAAACAACAAAGGACATGCTACTTGCTCTTGAAATTCCGGATTATATTGGATTTGACAACCCTGATCAGAATACGGGAAAGATGGATACCAAAGGATGGGAAGCTGAGATCGGTTGGAACGATAAAATAGGAAATCTGGGTTATTCCGTTTCCGCAAATATTTCTGATTTTAAATCGATTATGGGTGATTTGGGTGGAACCGAATTTTTGGGCGACCAGATTAAGAAAAAAGGCAGCGAATTCAATGAATGGTATGGCTATGTTTCTGATGGACTATTTCAGACAGAAGCCGATTTAGCAGCTTCTCCCAAATTAAACACCGCCATGAAAGTTGGTGATGTGAAATACAGGGATATTAGCGGACCCAATGGAGTCCCTGACGGGAAAATTTCTCCTGAATATGATCGTAAATTATTAGGTGGGTCATTACCACGCTACATGTATGGAGCAAACATTAAGTTGGACTATAAGAACTTTGATTTCTCGTTAATCTTACAAGGTGTAGGTAAAGTTACCACACGACTTGAAGGCTTAATGGTTCAGCCATTGATGGAAAACTGGGGATCTGTACCAAAAATATTGGATGGCACAAGCTGGAGTAAATACAATACAGAAGCACAGAATCTTGCAGCTAAATACCCAAGACTAACTCAGAATAACCGTGGCAGCAACTATCTTATGTCTGACTATTGGCTGTTTGATGGTGCTTATCTGCGTTTGAAGAATATTACACTGGGATACAATTTACCACAAGTTTGGGCTCAGAAGGTAAGTCTTCAGAAAGTCAGAGTATATGCTAGCGCATCGGATATCTTAACCTTCAACAAATACCCCAAAGGGTGGGACCCTGAAGTTTCTTCAAGTGGATACCCAATTACTGCGTCTTATGTCTTTGGTTTATCAGTCACATTTTAAAACTACGGTATCATGAAAAATAAAATATTACAACTGCTGTTTCTTACAGGATTTATCTTCATTTCGTCATGTACTGATTTAAATTTAAATCCTTTATCTGAAGGTTCGAGTGAAACCTGGTATTCCAACGAAAGTGAGGTTACCATGGCTCTGAATGATTTATATCGTGAGGTTTTTTGGCCACGAGATGGTGATGACTGGAGTGATGATTGGACTCAAAGAGATCAAACCACTGCTATAACAAATGGTACTCTCAATGGCGAGGATGGAACAATAAACACTTGGTGGACAAATTCATATAAGTGCATTGCACGAGCTAATACCATTCTACTTAATCTTGAAAAATCAAAAGATAAATTTCCTCAGGCGACTATCGATAAATTTGCCGGAGAAGCAAGGTTTGTAAGGGCTGCCCAATATGCCATGTTGATTTCTCATTATGGCGACGTGGTTTATTTCACCGGCATTCTGAATCTGGAAGAGTCATTTACTCTATCAAAAACCGATCAGAAAACAATCCTGAAGGCAATTTACGATGACTATGATTTTGCGGCTTCTAAATTGCCAACTACCTATGGTAGTAGCCAAAACTTACATCCGACTAAAGGTGCTGCATTAGCGATGAAAGCTCGCATTGCGCTTTTCTATAAAGATTTTGCCATTGCCCGCGACGCAGCCAAAGCTTGTATGGATTTGAATGCGTATGATCTATTTGCAGATTATTCAACGCTGTTTTTATCGAAAACAAAGAACCCGAAAGAATTAATTTTCGGGCTTCCCCGGTCGGCTGTTTTGAATGTTACCATAGGCGATACTAAAAACTGGATCTCACGTTTGTCAGGAGGCTGGGGGGGCGTTTGTGCACCTTCATGGGAATTATTCTGCTCTTATCTTTGTACTGATGGACTGCCCATTGATGAGTCACCTCTATTCGATCCGCGTCTTCCTTTCAAAAATCGCGACCCTCGCTGTACTGCATCCATTGTTGAATTTCAAACTCCATGGTTAGGATTTATGTATCAACCGCATCCTGATTCATTGAAGGTAACCAATTTTAAGACTGGGTTAAAGGTCACCAACAATGATACACGTTCGAATGCTGCATTTGCCTCATTCAACGGGTTGATGATGAAAAAGGCAATTGATGAAGACTGGATTGATGATTATAAGGCTGAAAATGAAATTTTTCTGATGCGATATGCTGATGTATTGTTGATGTATGCTGAGGCAAAAATCGAATTGAATGAAATTGATCAGGCTATGGTTGACGCAACAATTAATAGGGTTCGTGCCCGTGCCTATAAAGTGGCTGTAACCGATAAAACTAAATATCCAGCCGTTAATGTTACCGATCAAACTAAACTGCGCAAAGCTTTACGTATTGAACGACGCATGGAATTTGCATTCGAAAATCGTCGGTACGAGGATATTATTCGTTGGAAGTTGGCTGAAAAAGTGCTGAACCGAAATATATACGGAATGCTCGATGTTGCTGACTTGAGACTAAAGGTAATCAAGCCTGGATTGTGGTTTTTCCCGCAAACGCCTGAAATTGATGACGATGGTGCCGCGATTTTTGAACCGATCTATAATGCTGGCTTGATTAAACGACTTGCAATACGTAATTATCCCGCGAAACAGTACGTTTGGCCAATCCCATCCAAGGAAATTTTGATCAATTCAAACCTGAAACAAAATTCAGGATACTAAAAAGTATATTTTCTATTGAGGGGATGACTTTATTTCGCCCCCTCAATATTCACCAACATATACCAATTGAACCCACTAACCATGAGTTTCCAAAAAAGGGTGGCTTTGAGTCACCCTTTTTAATAACCAATTCAAATTTAATGATCATGCGAAAATCTAATAGAATAAGTAAGCGCAGCTGGATGATTGTTTTAGTAACACTGTTTTTTGCCGCCTGTGCCGTTCAGGAAAAAAAGCAACAAACAGCAAAATCGTTTAGCGGAATCTATCCACAACTGGCATATTACAACAATGAAGGTGAATGTGGTACTGGTGCTGTAGTTCCTTGGGCCGACAAGCTTTGGGTAATTACTTATGGGCCGCATCTTCCGTTGGGGTCTTCTGATAAACTTTATGAAATTACCCCTGATTTGCAGAAAATCGTTCGTCCGGAAAGCATCGGCGGAACACCTGCCAACCGCATGATTCATAAAGAAAGTAACCAGCTTTTTATTGGTCCTTATGCCATCGATGCAACAGGAAGAGTGAACGCGATTCCATACTCGGTTATGCAGGGACGACATACCGGAAATGCCCGCCATTTAACCGATCCGGCTGGAAAAATTTACTACGGAACCATGGAAGAAGGTTTTTACGAAGTGGATGTGAAAACCCTTCAGCCGACTCAACTATACAAAGATGGTAATAATGCAAAGGGAAGTATAATTACGCACAACGATACCGATGTGAATCCTCAGAGCGCCACTTTGCCGGGAGCGCACGGAAAGGGTTTATATTCCGGACAGGGTGTAATGGTTTTCTCGAATAATGGAGAAGCCAATCCGCTTGCATTGAAACAATTCGATATCGAATCCGGAGTTTTGGCCGAATGGAACGGTAAAGACTGGAAAGTGGTTCGCCGCAACCAGTTTGTAGAAGTGACTGGTCCGGGCGGAATTTACGGCAATGCCAATCCGGCAACCGATCCGATTTGGGCTACCGGTTGGGATTATAAATCGGTTTTGGTTGGCGTTCGCAATCCTGAAACGGGTTGGAGTTTTTACCGTTTACCAAAAGCCAGTCACAGTTACGACGGCGCCCACGGCTGGAACACCGAATGGCCCCGCATCCGCGACATTGGCACTGCTGCAAAACCCGATTACCTGATGACTATGCACGGCATGTTCTGGCGGTTCCCTGGATCATTTTCTTCCGGAAATTCGGCTGGTATTCGCCCACGTTCGGCCTACCTAAAAGTAATTGGAGACTTCACCCGATGGAACGATCAGCTCGTTTTCGGGTGTGACGATTCTGCACAAAAAGAATTTCTTAACAAGCGTAAAGTGAAAGGTAACATTGAAGGTCCCGGGCAGTCTAATTCAAACCTTTGGTTTACTTCTCCTGAGAAACCTGATCAATTAGGTCCGAATACTGCGGAAGGTGCAGTTTGGATTTCTGAAGATGTTAAAGCCGGTGATGTTTCTGAACCTTTCCTTTTTTCGGGTTGGGATGTTCGGTCGGCTTGGCTTAAAAATGAAGGCAAACAGTCCGTTTCGTATACATTTGAAGTGGATGAAAAAGGTAATAATGTATGGAAAACATTGAAAACTGTTTTGTTGAACCCTGATGAGGCTAACGATGTTCCTTTTGTTGCTGCCGAAGCAGGAGAATGGGTTCGCGTAAAGGTTGATAAGGCAACTAAAACTACGGTTCAGTTTTCATACGCACAAAAAGACAGGCGTAACTTGTTTGCTGATCCTATTTTTGCCGGAGTGGCCAATGTCTCGACTTCCGAAACCAGTGCCGGATTACTTTGGGGTTTGGGAAATAACCGTCGCAAATTGGGTATTCTGGCCGGAACTGTATCTGATCGATCGTTTACTGAATCAGGATATTATGAACTCGATTCGCTGATGAACCTGGTGAAGGTTGATGATCCTAAAACCGCATCCTTTATTCGCGAGAAATTTACCATTCCAAACAATGTAATTACCATCGACGATGCGTCTGTTCTTATTACCGACGAATCGGGACGTCGTTGGAGACTTCCAAAAGGCAATCCGAAATATGCCGATCTGACCGAAAATTCCGTATTGCGCATTTGTCGTGAAGTGGCCACCGAACGCGATTTGTTGAATTGTTCAGGAACTTTTTACGAACTACCGGCTGAAAATGCCGATGGATTTGCAAAGGTTCGTCCGATTGCTTCGCATAACTTCCGGATTTTTGATTACGCATCATATCGTGGAATGTTGATTTTAACAGGACTGGATGCATCGGCTTCAGAAGGGAATCCACATGTAATCACCTCAGAAGATGGAAAAGCTGCTGTTTGGGCGGGTGTAATCGACGATTTGTGGCGAATGGGAAAACCGGTTGGTGAAGGCGGTCCGTGGAAAAACTCGGCAGTAAAAGCTGGTGTGGCTTCTGATCCATATTTGATTGGATTTTACGACAAACGTAGCCTGAAACTTTCGCACGATTCGAAAGAAACAGTTACATTCAAAATCGAAGTTGAGCCCATTGGTCATGGTCCGTGGATGACTTATCAAACGGTATTGGTAAAATCGGGCGAAAGTTTCGAATACAGTTTCCCTGAGACCTTCCAGTCGCGCTGGATTCGCTTTGCAGCCGACAAGGATTGCTCGGCAACTGCCTGGTTGAAATACGAATAATTAGTTTGTAAAAGGTATGAACTGCAAGATCCTTTTCTTTCTGTTTGGTTGGCTCTTCCTTTGCTACAATTCGCTTGCGGCAAAGGAAAAGTCAACGGTTGAAGATTCGCCTAAACGGTTTACCATTATGGGAATTGGCGATTCGATTACGGAAGGTGGAGCGAATTTTCAGTCATACCTTTTCCCGTTGTTGGAGCGGCTTTTTACAGCCGGTTATCAGTTCGACCTTGTTGGTCCGAGGGCAGCGAAATGTCGGATTGGGACACTGAATCATGGCGGTTTTAGCGGAAAGAATGCTGAATTTTTAGATGCACATATCGACAGTACTTACCGGCAATATCCGGCTGATGTAGTTTTACTTCATGCCGGGCACAACCATTTTGATACAGAGAAACCGGTGACTGGAATTGTCCGGGCTCAGGAATCCATCATCCGAAAAATACAGGCCATAAACCCCGATGTTAAAATCCTTGTGGCGCAGGTAATCCCGAGTGGAAAACTACCCAAATATTCATACATTCAGGAGTTAAATAAAGGCATAGCCAATGCAATTGAAAAAATGCACAATCCGAATGTAATTTTGGTAAATCAGGCTAAAGGGTTTGACTGGCAGAAGCATACTATCAACGACAGGGTTCACCCCAATGAGGCAGGTGCTGAGCAAATGGCTGAGGTATGGTTTCAGGCTCTGCAGCAAATTTTACCAAAGCCGGTTCAATCGTTCAATCCTGAAATAATCCGATATAAACGGGCCAGTCAGGGCGATTTAAACCTCCATATTTTTAAGCCTGAAAAGCTGAAGAAAGGCGAAAAACGGCCGGCAATTATTTTCTTTTTTGGAGGTGGCTGGACATTGGGCACTCCGTTGCAGTTTTATCGCGAATGTTCATATTATGCCTCAAAAGGAATGGTGGCCATATCGGCCGAATACCGGATTTCGTACCTTCACCAGACCAGCGCCTTCGAAAGTTTGGAAGATGCCCGCGACGCCATTTGCTGGCTTCGGGAACATGCCACCGAACTAAATCTGGATACTGCACGGATTGCAGCGGCCGGAGCATCTGCTGGCGGACATCTGGCTGCAGCAACCGGAATCATTCACCGGAATGAAACTTGTTCTCAGGCACGCCCCAATTTGCTGGTGCTTTATTATCCGGTAATCGACATTGGTCCTGAAGGATATGGTTCTGCTGAATTGAAAAGCCGATATACTGAAATTTCGCCGTTGCATAATATTGACCACACATCGCCGCCCGCTTTGTTTATATTGGGAACAAAAGATGCGCTGATACCTGTAAAAACGGCTGAAGCATTTCAGAAACGAATGAATGAAAATGGGGTGGAGTGTGAGCTTCGTTTGATCGAAGGAGCGGGACATCCGATTTTTTACTATGCAAAAACGCTGACACCCGATTTTTACACCATCAGGCAGTTAACCGACAATTTTTTAGTCAGGCACGGTTACCTGGAGAAAAATGAAAAGATTAACCTAAAAGAATAAACCATGAAAAGAGTTTTAATTGCGCTCCTGATGCTGATTTCAGGATATGTTTTTGCTCAAAACAATTCAGTTTTGATCGAAGCCGAAAGTTTTGCCAGCAAAGGTGGTTGGGTGGTCGATCCACAATTTGTTGAACAAATGGGATCGCCTTACCTATTGGCGCACGGAATGGGAAAGCCGGTAAAAGATGCCGAAACGAATATTTCAATTAAGAAAGCCGGAAAGTATCATGTTTGGGCTCGTACAAAAAACTGGGCTCCCGGAAACTGGGAAGCTCCCGGCCGCTTTTATGTTGCTATTGACGGGAAAAAACTGGAACGGGAGTTAGGGAAAAATCCAGGCTGGAACTGGGAATATGCAGGGAATATGGATCTTTCGAAAGGGGATAAAAAGCTTTCGCTTAAAGATTTGACCGGTTTCGAAGGTCGTTGCGATGCTATTTATCTGACCCAATCGGAAAATGAAAAGTTGCCAACCGAAAATGAAGTGCTGAAAAAGTGGCGATTAGCACAATCCGGACTAACTATTGCTCCTCAACAGGTGGCTAATTATGATTTGGTGGTGGTTGGCGGAGGAATTGCCGGTTGTGCTGCTTCCATTGCAGCTGCAGAGCAAGGCCTGAAAGTTGCGCTTGTGCACGATCGGCCTGTTTTAGGTGGAAATGCCAGTGGTGAAATACGGGTTCATACACTCGGTATTTACGGGAAGTTTGAACGCATCCTGAAAATGCTGGATACCGAACATTATCCCAATGGGTCAGCAGATGCTTTAAAAGAGGACCAAAAGCGTATGACGAATGTGGAAAAATACAAGAATATCGATCTGTTTCTCAACTTCAGGGCGTACGGCGCCAATGCTACAGATGGAAAAATTACTTCGGTCGATGCACGGCAAACCTCAACCGGGGAGTCTGTTCGTTTTGAAGCGCCATTGTTTATAGACTGTACCGGCGACGGCTGGATTGGCTACTGGGCTGGCGCCGAATATAATTATGGAAGGGAAGCTTCGTCGAAATACAACGAAAGCTGGGATGAGCACGGATTATTGTGGAGTCCGGAAACCGCAGACAACTTTGTAATGGGTTCTTCTGTTTTATGGGGATCAGAAAATGCTGGGAAACGGGTCGAATTTCCGGAGGTTCCTTGGGCGATGGATGTGGCTAAAAAATATGCCGAGAAAAACGGCGAGTGGCAATGGGAATTTTCGCAAAATGACCTGAGCCAGATTGAAGATGCCGAAACCATTCGCGATCACATGTTCCGTGCAATTTATGGTTCGTTTTACAATTATAAGCACCCAACTCAGGACACGCAACTGTCGGATAAAGCCAAAATGGCGACTGTGGATATGAGTAAGCGGCAGGCAAAAGTTGACAGCTTACAGCTGAAATGGGTTTCATATCTGCTTGGAAAACGTGAATCGAGGCGACTGGTTGGCGACTACATTTACACGTTTAACGACGAGCGAAATGCCACAAAGTTTGAAGATGCCGTGGTGTTCGAGAAGCGCGAGGTTGATGTGCATTACCAGGTAAACCTACTCGACGACGAAAAACCCAATTTTCTGTCGGAAGCCATGTTTTACAAAACCGATCAGTATAGCATTCCATATCGCTGTTTCTACTCGAAAAATATCAGCAACCTGTTTATGGCTGGGCGAGATTTTAGTTGTTCACATGTTGGACTGGGCGGACCGCGGGTGATGCGTACCACCGGACAAATGGGAGCTGCTGTTGGATTTGCGGCGTCGCTTTGCAAAAAATACAATGTCGATCCGCGCGATATTTACCTGTCGCATTTAAAAGAGTACCTCAATTTGATTGAATCTCAAAAATAAGCAGATGCGATTAACTGGCATTGCCCTGATCATCTTAAGTTTTTCGCTGCACGCAATTAGCGCAGTTTCAAGCTCTCCGGATAGTTTAAAAACTTGCCGAAAGGCATTTTTGTTTAAAACTGATGATTATGCAGTTGCCAATGCGATTGACATATGCCGCAATGCCGCGCAAGTTCCGGTGGGTTACGAAACTGCACTAAACATGGCAGTTTGTGACGATAAACTATGTGCCAATGTGGTCCTGAAAGTATGCTGGGATTTGGCCGGAAATTATGTGCGCTTTGATACAATCGCGGGTAAGCCTCTGACCAAATTTGATCACAAGCGGTTTAGTGATGCCGACTATAAAAAGCTGGATCAGATTTTAAAAGACCGGAATAGTATGCTTCGGGTTTTGGAAAAGAGCGATCTTGTGGATAAAAGCATCAAGCTAAAAGCTACCACAGTTGATGCAGTTAGCGGAGCAACTCCGGCAACGATAAAAAATGCTGTTGTCGAAGGGGCTGTTTATTCGTCGCATACCTTGTGGCATTTGGTTAACGGACAGATCAAAGATAGTATCCGCGCTTTTACCCTCAGGAATTATTCTGAACAAATAGCTTTACAGATGTTGGGCTCTGATAATTTTGAAACTCAGTTGTTCGCTTTAAAGCAAATTCCACAGGAACAATACGAAAGTCGTTTTGAATCGCTTTTTCAAGTCATTCGGAAAAGTAGCCCTTTGATCCGAGCATACATCATAAACAGGGCGCCTTTGCCATTTCGTGATCAGGAGAAAAACAGGAAACTTGCGTTGCAGTTTCCTGATCTTGACGGATACAGCAAAAGTATATTCATGAACCGAATATTGAATGACTCAGAAATACTAAATGTATTTGCACCATTGATGTTGAACGTCTTAAATATATTAAGTGCAGAGCAAGCAAAAACAATTAAAGAGGCGATTCGGAAATGATCTTCCATTCTTTGTGATAAATAAATATAAAAAACGAAATGATGCATATTTCATTTTAAAGGAATAAAGATTCTATCCTTTATAAATACATTAATTGAATAGTTCTTATTACTTAATCGTCTATTTGTCTTGTGAAATATATTTTCAGGAGTTATATTGTCAAATTAATAATCAAAATATTGGAAATGGGCTATACTTTAAAATTAATTAATCTGCTAACAATAATCTTTTGCATATTGTTTACAATAACTTCTTGTAGTCGAGGTGATGAAAACAACTATTCCGCAGATATCATTATTTATGGCGGAACATCAGCGGCAATTACCGCGGCAGTAGAAGCCGTTCAGTCTGGCAAAACAGTTTTGGTTGTTTCTCCTGATAAACATTTGGGTGGACTTTCTTCCGGCGGATTGGGCTTTACAGATACTGGTGACAAATCGACCATTGGTGGACTTTCCCGCGAGTTTTATCACCGGGTTTGGTTGCATTACAACGATTCAGCAGCATGGAAATGGCAGAAACACTCGGAATTTGGCAACAAAGGTCAGGGAACCGTTGCTATGGACGGCGAAAACCGGACCATGTGGATTTTCGAACCTCACGTGGCAGAACAGGTTTTCGAAGACTTTATTGCTGAAAATAAAATCACCGTTTTGCGCAACGAATGGCTTGACAGAACCAACGGATTGGTAAAAGAGAATGGCAAAATTGTATCATTCAAGACGCTTTCGGGAAAAACATTCTCCGGCAAAATGTTTATCGATGCCACTTACGAAGGCGATTTGATGGCGGCTGCCGGCGTAACTTATCATGTTGGCCGCGAAGCTTGCTCGGTTTACAACGAAACATGGAATGGCGTCCAGGCTGAAGTATTTCAACATGGTCATCATTTCAAAGATCAGATTGATCCGTACAAAATCCCAGGGAAACCTGAAAGTGGCTTGCTGTATGGTATTTCGCCCGAACCGATTGCACCAAACTGCTCTGGTGATAACAAAATTCAGGCCTATTGTTTTCGCTTGTGTATGAGTAGTAATCCCGATAATTTAGTGCCTTTCCCGAAACCTGAAAATTACGATCCCGCCAACTACGAATTGCTTGGTCGCGTGTTTGATGCCGGTTGGAGAGAGTGGTTTGATAAGTTTGACCTGATTCCAAACCGCAAGACTGACACCAATAACCACGGTCCGTTCAGCAGCGATTTTATCGGTATGAATTACGATTATCCTGAAGCTTCGTACGAGCGACGCAAGGAAATTATTCAGGAGCATGAAAATTACCAAAAAGGTTTACTTTATTATGTGGCCAACGATCCGCGTGTTCCGAAGGAAATTCACGAGGAAATGCAAAAGTGGGGATTGGCAAAAGATGAATTTACGGAGAATGGAAACTGGTCGCGACAGTTGTACATTCGCGAAGCACGGCGAATGATTGGCGTTTATGTGACTACAGAAAATGATGTTTTGGCTAAACGCGAAGTCCCTCAACCGGTTGGAATGGGGTCGTATGCGATGGATTCGCACAATGCACAGCGATATGTAACTTCCGAAGGATTTGTACAGGATGAAGGCGATATCGGTGTTTCGCCCGAAGCTCCGTACTCTATTTCTTATGGCTCCATAATCCCAAAGAAAGAAGAATGTACCAATTTGCTTGTTCCGGTTTGTGTTTCGTCGAGTCACATTGCCTATGGATCGATTCGCATGGAACCTGTTTTTTTGATATTGGGTCAGTCAGCGGCAGTGGCAGCTTGCAATGCAATTGATGGCGGAATTGGAGTTCAGGACGTTGATTACAATGTGCTTAAGGAAATGCTGAAGAAAAAGAATCAGGTGCTTAAACTGCAGTAAAAATCTGTATTTTAGCGAATGAAGATAATTACTTAAACTAGCTAACATGATTACCTTTTTTGTTTCGATTGTGGCTTTGGTATTGGGTTATATTTTCTACGGAAAGTTGATGGAGAAGATATTTGGTGTCGACGAAAACCGTGAAACACCAGCCATGAGTATGAACGATGGAGTGGATTACATGCCATTGCCCAAGTGGAAAACTTTTCTGATTCAATTTCTGAATATTGCCGGTCTCGGTCCTATTTTTGGAGCTGTAGCAGGTGCCATGTGGGGTCCAGTCGCTTTTCTCTGGATTGTTCTGGGGTCGATATTTGCCGGAGCTGTTCACGATTATTTCTCCGGAATGTTATCAGTCAAACACAAAGGTTTGAGTATTCCCGAAATTGTTGGTATTTATCTGGGAGTTGGTACCAAACAGTTTATGCGCGGTTTTACAGTCGTTTTAATGGTGATTGTGGGTGCAGTCTTCATTATGGGGCCGGCTAAAATTCTTGAGAGTTTAACTCCTGAAACACTAACAATGAATTTCTGGGTTTGGGTAGTCTTTATTTATTATGTCTTGGCTACTATGTTGCCCATCGATAAAATCATAGGAAAGATTTATCCTGTTTTTGGTTTTGCACTGTTGTTTATGGCTGTTGGATTAACGGTTGCCCTTTTTGTCGAAGGTTATCGTATTCCTGAATTGACTTTAAGCAATCTGACAAACTTTCACAATCAACCCGAAAAGTTTCCAATTTTCCCGATGATGTTCATCACCATTGCCTGTGGCGCCATCTCCGGATTTCATTCAACGCAGGCTCCATTGATGGCTCGTTGCATTACCAACGAAAAGCAGGGCAGGGGAGTGTTTTATGGAGCCATGATTACTGAAGGAATTGTTGCGCTGATTTGGGCGGCCATCGGCATGGCTTTTTACAATGGAGTAGGTCCGCTCAACGATGTAATGGTTGCCAATAAAGGAAATGCTGCTTTTGTTGTGAACGAAATTTCGAATTCGCTATTGGGCAAATTGGGTGGAGCGCTTGCCTTATTGGGCGTTGTTGCTGCGCCAATTACGTCGGGCGACACAGCCTTCCGTAGTGCCCGTTTAATTGTGGCCGATTTCCTGAGTTATAAACAAGGACCAATCAAAAATAGGCTACTAATCAGCGTTCCGTTGTTTGCTGTTGGTTATGGTTTAACCTTGATCGATTTTGCTGTGATCTGGCGTTATTTCGCTTGGTCGAACCAAACGCTGGCCATGGTTGTACTTTGGGCCATAACAGTTTACCTGGCTCAGGAAAAGAAATTCTACTGGATCACGCTTATTCCGGCTGTGTTTATGACTGTCGTTATTACCAGCTACTTGTTATTTGCTCCAGAAGGTTTTGGGCTGTCGTACATGGTTTCCTTATCGGTTGGTCTTGTAATTGCTTTGGGTGCGGCGGTCTGGTTTTTCTTGTACATTGATAAGAGGAATAAATTTATTGTATCTCAGGTAGTTCCAGACTAGTGTTGGATTTCTGGCCATACTTGAAATATAATTCTAAAATTTTATCTTTATGTGACTTAAACCTATAACCTATGAAGAAATCACTTTTACTTGTTTTGTTACTATTTGTCGTTTTTGGACTGAATGCCAAATCCAAGGAATATGACTTAAAACATTGGCCTAACGGTAAATCGCCTTTAGAAATTGGCACCCGAATAGCCGAAAAGTTTCTGAAAACTGCTCATTCCAAATACGGAAACACGCATCCGGAAACGCCTCCAACACAAATTACTTATCCTGATGTTTGTACCTGGCTGGGCGGGATGTGGTTTGCCGAAGTGACCAAAAATGATGCACTTTTTAATCGTTTTGAAAGTCGTTTTACTCCGCTGTTCGATAAGGAAGCAAATCTTCTACCCAAACCAAATCATGTTGATAACAATGTGTTTGGATCGGTTCCACTTGAATTATATCTAAAGACCAAACAACAGAAATATCTTGATCTGGGTTTGAAATATGCCGACACACAATGGACATTGCCTGAAGATGCGAAGTCAGAACAAAAAGATTTTGCTTCGCAAGGGTATTCGTGGCAAACGCGAATCTGGATTGATGATATGTTCATGATTACAGCCGTTCAGGCACAGGCATACCGGGCAACCGGCGACCTCAAATACATCGATCGGGCTGCCAGAGAAATGGTACTTTACCTCGATAAAATACAATTGGCAAACGGATTGTTTTACCATTCGCCGGATGCCCATTTCAGCTGGGGCCGTGGAAATGGTTGGATGGCAGTTGGCATGGCTGAAATCCTTCGAATATTGCCCAATGACAATCCAAACCGAAACCGCATCATGGAAGGCTACCATAAAATGATGGCCGCCTTATTAAAATATCAGGAAACAGATGGTATGTGGCGACAAATTATTGATGATCCGGAAGCCTGGAAAGAAACTTCAGGAACGGCCATGTTTACCTATGCCATGATTACTGGAGTGAAAAATGGCTGGCTCGACCAGAAAACGTATGGAGCAGCGGCGCGAAAAGGTTGGTTGGCATTGACCAATTACATTAATGCCAACGATGAACTGACTGAAGTGTGTGAGGGAACCAACATTCAAAACGATAGAAATCATTACATGCAACGCAAGCGCATTGTTGGTGACCTTCATGGACAAGCTCCTCTTTTGTGGTGTGCCACTGCACTTTTAAGGTAATTATACTCTAAAAAGATTTCAATAATCGATTAGGATAAAAATAAAACCTCTCAAATCATTGAATTTGAGAGGTTTTTATTTTGAACTTTATTTTGTCGGGGTAGCCGGATTTGAACCGACGACCTCGTCGTCCCGAACGACGCGCGCTACCAAGCTGCGCTACACCCCGAGTAACAGATCATACAGAATGATTCAGTTGTGAACTTAAAATTGGATTTCAAATCTATAATTTTATGCGCAAAAACAGATCGTTTATACGTCAAAAATTAGATCGATAAACTATTTTTTTTGCAAGGAAGTTAAGAATTGTATTCCTTATAAAAGAAGAAGCCGTTTCGAGCAAATACTTGAAACGGCTCTCCTAATCTACACAATCAATCCACACTAAAAAACCAATCACCACTAAATTGCGCTTAAAAATTTATTCCAACATAACCTGAAATTATAAATTACAGAGGTCAACTTAATCAGTCATTTGCCTACAAAATCCAAATGATTTATTGATTGAATTGCAAATGTATAAACGAAAATAAGCAGAAAAGGTTCTGAATTCTACTGACTCGTTTTCAGTCGCGATCTTAAATGTTGTAAATGCGTTTTTAAGTGATTTTTGATAAAGGAAAACAAATTCATGCAAAAAAAATCCGACTCAATGTTGAGCCGGATTTTTCAATATGCAGTATGGTTATTTAATCTTCTTTAAGGCTTAACCGGGTACCCCGAGCCATCGAAATCAGATTAGGATTGGTAATTAAAACCTGACTGACTCCGTTTCGCATGGCATTAAATCCGTTGTCAAGTTTCGGGATCATTCCTTCTTTAATCACCCCTTCTTCCTGAAGCAGTTTAAAACGGTCAAAACTCAATTCTGAGATCACTGAATTTTCGTCTTCTGCATCAAGCAATACGCCTTTCTTCTCGAAGCAGTAAAAAAGATTTACCGTGAAGTAATTCGATAACTCGATAGCGAGATCGGCAGCTATGGTATCCGCATTTGTATTTAGAAGTTGCCCGTGACAGTCGTGTGTAATAGGAGCCATAACCGGCACCACTTCTTCATTCAGGAGTAACCTTAGTTCTGAAGTATTTACGCCTAAAATATCTCCAACAAAACCATAATCAATGTCTTTTACCGGACGTTTCTTTGCACGGATAACATTCAGATCGGCACCAGTAAGTCCGATAGAATTACATCCTTTGGCCTGCAAGCCTGCAACTATATTTTTATTCACCAATCCGGCATAAACCATTGTTACGACCTCAAGAGTAGCTTCATCAGTGATGCGGCGACCTTCAACCATCTGGGTTTCAATTCCCAGTTTTTCAGCAAGTGTGGTAGCCAGTCTTCCGCCACCGTGCACCAAAATCCGCTTTCCCCTGATTTGAGCAAACTGATTCAGCAACAAATCCAGTGATTCTTTTTCTTCTACTACTTTTCCACCAACTTTTACAATGGTTAATCTTTCCATAAATAAGTGCCTAAAGTTATGAGTTCGGAGTGCCTAAAGTTATCGGTACCTGAAGTTTTAACTTCAAACTCTAGGCACTCTAGGCACTCCGAACTTCTTTATTTTATTTCGTCTAAAATCATTTTTAATACTGCCTGTGCCGAGAATAAACGGTTTTCAGCTTCCTGAATGACAATTGAATTTGGACCGTCAATTACCTCGTCGGTAACAATCATGTTGCGGCGAACCGGCAGGCAATGCATAAATTTGGCATTATTGGTCACGGACATTTGGCGTTCCGAAACAGTCCAGGAACGGTCTTTCGACAGAATCTGTCCATATTCGCCATAAGCAGCCCAGTTCTTGGCATAGATGAAATCGGCGCCTTCAAAAGCTTTCATTTGGTCGTATTCAGGTTTCAGGTCGCCCATAAATTCAGGTGCAAGCTCGTAGCCTTCCGGATGTGTAACCACCAATTCGTAATCAGTTTGGCGCATCCACTCCACAAATGAGTTGGGAACTGCCTGAGGCAAAGCCCGTGGATGCGGGGCCCAGCTTAAAACCACTTTCGGGCGCGCTTTTGTTTTGAATTCTTCGATGGTTAAATGGTCGGCAAACGATTGAAGCGGATGGCGCGTTGCAGCTTCCATGCTTACAACCGGAACTTCTGAATAATCAACAAATTGCTGGATTATTTTTTCTTCGTAATCATCTTCTTTATTTTCGAATTTGGCGAATGAGCGTACTCCGATAATGTCGCAATACCGACCAATTACGGGTACAGCTTCGCGGATATGTTCAGGTTTGTCGCCATCCATAATCACACCCAGTTCGGTTTCCAGTTTCCAGCCTCCTTCGTTAATGTCGAAAACAATCACGTTCATTCCCAGATTTAATCCGGCTTTTTGTGTGCTTAAACGCGTGCGAAGACTTGAGTTGAAGAAAACGAGCAAAAGTGTTTTGTTTTTACCCAGCTCCTGATATTTGTATGGTGATTTTTTAAGTTCAAATGCAAGTTTTAAAGCTTCATCCAGATTTTCGAGATCATGGACTGATGTAAAATGTCTCATTATGTGTTGATTTATTGGCTTAATTTATTGTGCTTTAGTGCTTTATTCGGATATGTGTTATTGGATAAAGATACAGCAATTTTCAATTCTGAAAAGGATTTTTTATTCATTTTAGAGGATGAACCTAGTTTCGTCAGAAAAGAGGCTATTGCTTTTTACAACTTAGCGTCACGGACGATTTTTCTTCTTGATTCTCCTTATCTATAAATATTTCACTCTTCTTGATTTATTTTTTACAGACAAGCAATCGTCTTTTCTATTGACTAACGACTTTTTTCTGATCTTATTTCGGCCTGATCTGCCCATCGCCATCAATAATCCATTTATAGCTGGTCAGCTCTTCAAGTGCCATTGGTCCACGGGCATGGAGTTTTTGAGTTGAAATGCCTATTTCTGCCCCTAGTCCAAACTGAGCACCATCGGTAAAAGCCGTTGAAACATTGCAATAAACGGCTGCGGCATCGACTGATTTCCGGAATATCTCTAGTGCGTCCTGATCTTCAGAAACAATTGCTTCTGAGTGTTTTGAGCTAAATGTTGCAATGTGTTCCAGTGCTTCGTCCAGATCAGCAACAGTTTTGATAGCCATTTTGTACGAAAGAAATTCTGTTCCAAACGATTCCTCCGTAGCATGTTCGAGCAGTTCCGATGGATATTTACCGTTGAGTTTTTGAAATGCTTTTTCGTCGGCATAAATAACAACCTGGCTTTGTGGAAGAAGCTCAGTAAGCAATGGTAAATCATTCAACCGGTTTTCATGAACAATCAGGCAATCGAGTGTATTACAAACGCTCGGGCGACGTGTTTTTGCATTGTAAACAATCTCTTTACCCTTTGAAACATCTCCGGATTTGTCAAAATAAGTATGGCAAATCCCTGCGCCGGTTTCAATTACCGGAATTGATGAATTTTCGCGTACAAAATTGATTAGGCTTTGCGAACCACGAGGAATAATCAGGTCAACCAAACCATGGGCATGTAAAAGTTCGGCTGTTGATTCGCGGTCGATTGGAAGTAGTGCGAGACTGTTTTCATCCAAATCATGTTTCCGGAGTACTTCCTGAATGACTTTTACAATGGCCACATTCGAATCATTGGCATCGCTTCCTCCCTTCAGAACGCAAGCATTTCCCGATTTCAGGCACAGCGAAAATACATCGAAAGTTACGTTCGGACGAGCTTCGAAAATGATACCTATTACACCAAAAGGCACGCTTATTTTTGTGATTTGCAGTCCGTTTGGACGAATTGTTTCGCTTAAAATACGGCCAATAGGTGAGGGGAGCGAGGCTACATTACTGATGTCTGATGCAATTCCTTTGATTCGGTCGGCAGTTAACATCAAGCGGTCATACTTCGGATCGCTTGGATCCATCCGACTCAGATCTTTTGCATTTTCCTGCAGAATGAATGCGGTGTTTCCAATTGCAGCTTCAGCCACATCCAGTAAAACCTTATTTATTTTCTCTTCTGAAACTAAGTTCAGTTTTCGACTGGCTTTTACAACCAGCGTGAGTTGTTCTTTTACTTGCATCGTTAGTTTTCTATTACTGACTCACCTTGCCACATCTTCGATATTCTGAAGTCCAACCATTTGGTGTGGAGTGAGTTTTCGTTTTATTAAAATCGTCCCCAGAGGTAAAAAATCCCCCTTCCTAGAGGGGAGGAAGAGGGAATATAACTCAGGAATCGTTTGCCATTGAGGCGTTAATTAAGGGGTCTATGAAAAGGGTATCAGTACACAAATCCCGAGTCGATATTATTATTATTATTATTATTCCATGATGTACAAATAGTCATAATGGACCACTGCTTTTTTGTTTTTATTGCCTTTGAATTTTTCAGCTTTCTCCGAATTGTACTCTGATTTGCCAATTCCGATCAACTTTCCATCTTCATCTTTGATTTTCACCAAATCACCTTTTTCAAATGTGCCTTCTATTGAAACAACTCCAACAGGTAACAGACTGGTGGCCTGGCTCGAAAGGAGTGCGTTGCTTGCTCCTTGATTCACAACTAATTCACCTTTAGCAAAACTCTCTGAATATGAAATCCATTTTTTTACATTCGATGATTTCTTTATTTCAGACAAGAATGAAGTGTGAACAAAATCCTCCATTGGATTCATAATCTTCAGGAGCGTATTCTCTTTCATTCCGTTGCCAATGTGAACGTTAATGCCGCCCTTAGCTACTTTCTTGGCAATGTGGTATTTGGTCAACATTCCTCCACGACCGAAACTCGATTTGCTGGTTGAAATGGCCTCGTTCAGCGGTTTGCTTTTTGAGGTAATCTCGCGAATTACTTTCGATTCAGGTAATTCGGGCGAACCATCGAAAATTCCGTCAATGTTGCTCAGTATAATCAAAGCTTCAGAATCTTCCATTGAGGCAATTAATCCTGAAAGTTCGTCATTGTCAGTAAACATCAGTTCGGTAACCGAAATGGTATCGTTCTCGTTCACAATCGGAATAACCTTGTTTTCAATCAGGGTCGAAATGCAGTTTTTCATGTTCAAATAATGAACACGATCACTGAAATTTTCTTTGGTGGTTAGAACCTGGGCGCACACAATACCATATTGGTTGAACGCCTCAGCCCACTTATTGATCATTTTTACCTGACCAACAGCCGACCACAATTGCCGCGCCGAAACCGTATCCAGTTTTCGGCCATTGCCAATTTCGCCACGACCTGCTGCAACTGCTCCGGAAGATACCAGAACAATTTCAACACCTTCCTGATGCAAAAAAGCAATCTGGTCAACCAAATGCGAAATATTGGCATCATTCAATGTTCCATCAGACTTGGTTAGAACGTTACTGCCAACTTTGACAGTTATTTTTTTATAGCGTAAAAGTGTCTTCAAAACAGTTTTGTTAGCCTTTTTCAATTTTGTTGAAAGAGGCAATTAACCCTTGAATCAGCGATGAACTAAAGCCTTTGTGTTCCATCTCATTCAGCCCGGTAATGGTGATTCCGCGAGGAGTGGTCACTTTATCGATTTCCTGCTCCGGATGACGGCCCGAATCAAGGATTAATCCAGTTGCACCTTTTACTGTTTGAGCTGTAATAAACTGAGCCATTTCAGCGCCGAACCCGATTTCGATACCGCCCTGCATGGCAGCCCGCATGTAGCGAAGTGCAAAAGCAATTCCACACGATGCCAGAACTGTTGCCGCAGCCATCAAATCTTCAGTTATTATTGTTGTTTGACCAAGCTGGTTAAAAATGTGCAAAACCAAATTGCGTAATTCTTCCGATTTTACATTGGTTGAAATCAAGGTCATCGATTCCTGAATGGCAATAGCTGTGTTTGGCATTGCCCTGAAAATCTGAACATCAGAACCCGCAACTTCTTCCAATTTCTGGAGCCCAACTCCTGCTACGAGCGAAATGAGAATTTGATTCGAATTTAGAACAGGTTTAATTTCCTGAATGATTTCAAGAACCTGATACGGCTTGATAGCGAGAATAATAATATCTGCATTTTTCGATGCTTCAACATTGTCGCTGGTAATTTTTACCCCTTGCTCCTGAAGTTTTTCAAGCAGAGTTAACCGACGACGGGTGACTGTAATTGCTGAAGGCTGAATTTGTTTCGATTTAATTAAACCGAAAGCAATTGCCCCACCTAAATTTCCTCCACCTATAATCGTAATTTTCTGGTCAATCATTTTATAAAATTTAGTTATCCAAGCGTTTCAGTCAATGCTTCAACGAAGACATCGGCTTGTTCCTTGGTCAAAGTTAGCGGTGAAAGTAGTCTTATTGTATTTGCTCCACTTACGCCGGTAAAAATATGATGTTTTTTTAATAAAACATGACGAATGTCATTAATTTGTTGATCAAATTCGAGCCCAATCATCAAACCAAGTCCCCGAACTTCTTTAATTCCTGAAAAGGATTTAAGCTTATTGATCAGATATTCACCAACTTCTGCTGCATTTTCGACCAGTTTTTCGGTCTCCATAATTTCCAAAACGGCCAGACTTGCAGCACAGGCCAGGTAATTTCCGCCGAAAGTAGTTCCCAGCATGCCGTACCAAGGCTTGATTTCAGGAGCGATCAACAGACCACCTACCGGAAATCCGTTGCCCATTCCTTTGGCTACAGTGATTAAATCGGGTTTTACTGTGGTGTACTGGTGTGCGAAAAATTTCCCGCTACGACCATATCCCGATTGTATTTCGTCCAGAATCAGCAATGCTCCGTATTGTTTGCACAGTTTTTCGGCCTGAACTAAAAAGCCTTCAGCAGGAACGTGAATTCCACCAATTCCCTGAATACCCTCGATAATTACGCCGGCAATTTCATTGGTTTTTAGCTGTTCTTCCAGTAATTCCAAATTATTGAATGGAATAATAACGGCATTGGAAGATTCGTTGATCGGAGCTACCAGTTTAGGATTGTCGGTTACAGCCACAGCCGCCGAAGTACGCCCGTGGAATCCTTTTTTGAAGCTCACTATCTTTTTGCGTCCAGTTACAAATGACGCCAGTTTTAGTGCATTTTCGTTGGCTTCGGCTCCTGAGTTGACCAGAAATAATTGGTAATCGGGATAACCCGAAACTTGCCCCAGTTTTTCGGCCAGCTCTTTTTGCTGTGGAACCTGAACTGAATTGGAATAAAAGCCAATCTCATTGAGTTGACTGGTTAATCTTTTAATGTAATGTGGATGTGAATGGCCAACTGAAATAACAGCATGACCACCATATAAATCAAGGTATTTGATTCCGTTTTCGTCCCACATGTAGCAACCTTCTCCTTTAATCGGAGTGATGTCTTGTAATGGATATACGTCGAATAGATTCATAATAAAAATGTTACGAGTTATGGGTTGCGAGTTTCGTGTTGGGATTTACTAGTAACCTGCAACACGTAACTCGCATCAATTATTCTAAAATGCCACAGCTTTCAAATTTAAGCCTAGCGTTTCTTCCAGACCAAAAATCAGGTTCATGTTCTGAATGGCCTGTCCGGAGGCACCTTTCAGCAGATTATCGGTTACCGAAAGGATCATCAGTTTATTTCCATGTTTTTCGAGGTAAACTATCGCTTTGTTGGTGTTTACCACTTGTTTCAAATCAGGATTGGTCTGGCTCACAAATACAAATGGATGAGCCGCATAATAATCCTGATATAGCTTGATGGCTTCTTCTAAAGAACCGTCAAATTTGGTATAAACAGAGGCAAAGATGCCTCGGGTATGATTTCCCCGGACGGGAATAAAATTGATGTCGAAGTTAAAATTCGGTTGAAGTTGTTTGAAACTTTGGCCAATTTCGCCCAAATGTTGGTGCTCGAACGCTTTATAAACCGATACATTGTTGTTTCTCCAACTGAAATGCGAGGTTTGGCTTGGAGCTTGTCCTGCTCCGGTTGAACCGGTTATGGCATTCACATGCAGTTCATCGTTAATTAAACCAGCGGCAGCCAAAGGCAGAATGGCCAGTTGAATTCCGGTTGCAAAACATCCCGGGTTGGCAATGCGGTCCGATTTCCGGATTAGTTCACGGTTCAATTCGGGCAAGCCATAAACGAATTCGTTTCCTTCGCGCTTTAACCTGAAATCGTGACTCAAGTCAATGATTTTTACATTTTCAGGAATTGTATTTTTCTGGAGAAATTCCTTCGATTTTCCATGCCCCATGCAGAAAAAAGCTACATCGATCAGCGAAAAATCTGCTTCGGCTACAAATTTTAATTCGGTGTCACCCAGCAAATCGGTATGAACGTCTGACAGTAAATTGCCTCCATTGCTGCCGCTTTGAACAAAAGTCAACTCAGCCTGCGGATGGTTCAGCAAAATCCTGATCAATTCACCGGCTGTATATCCGGCGCCACCTATAATTCCAACTTTTATCATTTGATCTGTTTTTCAATGATTAATAAGCATTCACTGGCGTTGCAACGAATGCATCACCTTTCTTTTCAAGTCTTACCATTACAGGTAAATGTGCTCCGGCAAGGACGATATGAGCCTTTGCAGCGCGTTGGAAAAAGTCGATTCGTGAAGCAATCGCCATTTGACCGCTACTGTCGAAGTTGATGCCAACTAATGGATGTTCGAACTGTACTGCTCCAAAATGGATTAAATCGCCAATGCACCAAAGTTCTTTTCCTTTCGATGTGAAAGAATAAACAGTATGTCCGGGAGTATGTCCGTTTGCAGCTATTGCCTTAATACCTTCACCGAGATTTTCATCAGGAAGAAATGGGAGGTACGATTTTGTTGAAACGTAAGGAGCCAGAATAGATTTAATTTTTGCCGCCCGTTCACGCAGATTTTCGGGTATCAACGAAGCGTCGCGCATCCAGAAATCGTTCTCAGCTTTCGATACACGGACAATCGCGTTGGGGAATAACTTTTTCCCTTCAGGAGATGTTAATCCGCCGATGTGATCAAAATGGAAATGAGTGAGGAGGATCAGATCAACTTTGGCCGGATCAATTCCTGCATCATTTAATCGTTCCATCAGATGCCCGGAATCTTCTCCCGGATATTTTCCAGCCCCTGTATCAACAAGTATTATACGATTTGGTGTCTGCACTAAAAAGGCATTTACCGGAGTCAACACAGAGTCGGTGCCTCCAGTCAATTTCTTTGCTTCATTCGCTTCGATTCCAGTCAGGTACGAGTTCTGTAGGTAAATTTGAGCATCCTGAAGCACACGAACTTTTAGCTCTCCAACCGCCAAAACAGGATTCGCAGTATTCGTTTGCCCCACTGTTACCAAGGAGAATTGGAATGTGATAATAACAGCTAGAAAAACAGATTGAAGAGCCAGTTTCATATGATGTTAATTTACAATTAAACGATTTACTATTCAGTCTCTAATTGAATGCTCCCTTCGACTGCTTCGCGCTCAGGGAGCGGATCTCCCGTCTTCGGACTTCCGTCTTCGGTCCTCTTAGAATGTTTTATTTACCGAATTGTGGATTTTCAGCGAAGTAGAAAGCACTTTGGTAAAGCCTTTCACATCTTCGGCAGTCCATGCAGAGTTTTTCTCGCCATATTCACCAAATTCAGAGCGCATTAAATCGTGATCTGATTCAACACCAACCAGAACGAAGTTGTATGGTTTAAGTTTCACAATTACTTTACCAGTAACCGTTTGCTGTGAATTTTCGAGGAATTTCTCGATGTCGCGCATCACAGGTTCAAAATAAAGCGCTTCGTGCAGGAACATTCCGTACCAGTTGCCCAGTTGTTCTTTCCAGTATTGCTGCCATTTGGTGAGCGTGTGCTTTTCGAGCATCTGGTGTGCCTTAATCGCGATGATTGGTGCAGCGGCTTCAAAACCTACACGTCCTTTAATGCCAATAATGGTGTCGCCAATGTGCATGTCGCGGCCAACAGCGTAAGGAGATGCTACAGCTTCCAAGGCACGAATTGCATTTACCGGATTTTCGAAAATCTCACCATTCACACCTTTTAATTCACCTGCAATAAAATCGAGCGTGATTTCTTTTTCTTCAGTTTCTGTAAGTTGCGACGGATAAGCTTCTTCAGGAAGAGTTTTGTTCGATTTCAAAGTTTCTTTTCCGCCGATACTGGTTCCCCAAAGTCCTTTGTTGATGGAATAGTCCATCTTTTTCCAGTCGGCTTCAACGCCGTGCGCTTTCAGGTAATCAATTTCTTCCTGACGGCTGAGTTCGAGGTCGCGGGTAGGGGTGAGGATACCAATTTCAGGAGCAAGGATCTGGAACGTTAAATCGAAACGAACCTGGTCATTTCCGGCGCCGGTACTTCCGTGGGCTACATATTTAGCGCCAATCTGCTTTGCATATTCAATAATGGCAATGGCCTGAAATACACGCTCTGAACTTACAGATATAGGATAAGTATTGTTTCGGAGAACATTTCCGAAAACCATGTATTTGATACTTTTTTCGTAATAGGTGTCGGTGACATCTAAAGCAACATGTTTGACTGCCCCAAGATTGTAGGCTTTTTTCTCAACGGCATCCAGTTCTGCCTGACTGAATCCGCCCGTATTGGCAATGGCTGTGTAAACTTCCAGATTTTTCTCTACCGACAGGTATTTGGCGCAATACGAAGTGTCTAAACCTCCGCTAAATGCTAAAACTACTTTATCTTTCATGATTGTTATATTTTAACCACACTGACACATTGATAATCATTTCCCATTGTGTTTTCGATGTGTTTTTATAATTTAAAAAATGAAGAATCTCCGACCTTCTTTAGGTTGAGTTCCGCTCTTATTTGGTTTTAATTTATTGATGATATCGAGCAAAGTTCCTTTGATTGCCCAGCCACCATTCTGTTTTTTTTCTTCGGGTTTCTTAGCCTGTTCCCATGCCGGATCGAATAGCATTCCGGTACAAAGACATTTGCTTCTGCCTGTGCGTTCCAGAATATCATGATTCACGCAACTTTTGCATCCATTCCAGAAAACATCATCGTCTGTCAATTCCGAAAAAGTAACCGGACGGTAGCCCAATTCATGATTGATTTTCATTACGGCCAAGCCGGTAGTCAAACCAAAGATTTTGGAATTGGGGTATAACTTTCTTGAAAGAGAAAATGCTTTACGTTTGATCTCAGTTGCAAGTCCGATTCCTCGGAATTCTTTCACGACGATCAACCCGGAGTTGGCCACAAAGCTTTTGGCGCCCCAGGTTTCTACGTAACAGAATCCGGCAAAAGTTTCGCCGTTTTCGAGAGCAATAATCGCCTTGCCCTGAAGCATTTTGTCGGCAATGTATTCGTGTGTACGACGGGCAATACCGGTTCCGCGCTCTTTTGAAGCAATGTCGATGGCATCGTTCACCTCATCAACATATTTTAGGTGCTCTTCAGTAGCCACGAAAATTTGAATATTTTTTAAATCTTTCATTTTTAATTAATCTCTTTTGATCGTTATTTCATTTCCGTCCGAAATCCAACTGTCACTCTTATTCTCGCTTTCTTGCGGACGGCTTTTCTTTTTTGTTTTCATGACCGTCTGCTAAAGCCAGACGGCAAAGGATATTGTCTCATTTCAAAATTGCAATCTGTTTGCCAACTGAGACTGAATACTGATCACTTTTATCCCAGTTTATCTTCCAGTTTTGGCATAATCAATATCAGACTGTTGATCATGTCGCTTTGCGTAACTCCTTCGCGCATGATGAGCAGTATGGTATCATCGCCGGCAATGGTTCCTATGATTTCGTATGGCTCGGCATTGTCAATAACAACAGCAATACTACTAGCGTAACCAGGCATTGTTTTTATTACCGCCATATTTCCTGAGAACTGTATATCACGAAACCCGTCGGCCAAAAAATTCATGCGCGAATTTTCACGTTGATTTTCGGTATTTGCACCTTCTGGAATAACATATACATAACCCAAAGCTTGATCGGAAACTTTTGCAACTTTCAAAATTTTTAAATCACGCGATAAGGTTGCCTGTGTCAATTCATAACCCTGATCTTTCATGATGTGCAAAAGCTCATCCTGACTGCTAATCCGGCCACCGAGAATTGCCTGTTTAATGGCAAGCTGTCTTTTTGTGCGATTCTTCATTTTGAATATTTATACATTTCTGGTGCAAAAATATGCAAAAATATTAATTGCAAGCTTTTTTTTCAGAAAATAATATCTATTTTTGTGGCAGAATTAAAACACACAAACGAATTGAAACTTGAAAAGTATCGGGTTGAAAATCCGAAGATACATAGGAAAGAAGTTTGTTTACAAAATAACAACCATGCGTTTGCCCTACAGCCGTAGCCAAACGCATTTTTTTTAATATTTAGCATTGCAACGATGACACAACTTAGAAAAGTCAGATTGATTCTTGAAGACGGGACAACTTTTGAAGGAAAGTCGTTCGGATATGAAAAGTCAGTAGCCGGAGAAGTCGTTTTTTACACCGCTATGACCGGTTATCCGGAAAGTTTAACAGATCCTTCATATACGGGCCAGATCCTTGTCTCAACCTTCCCGTTGATTGGAAATTATGGTGTGCCAAGTGACTCGAAAGACGAAAATATGTACGAATTTTATGAATCGGACAAGATTCACATTACGGGTTTAATTGTTTCGGATTATTCGTTTGAATATAGCCACTGGAACGCCATTAAGAGTCTGGGCGATTGGCTGAAAGAGCAAAAAGTGCCTGGATTATTTGGAATTGATACCCGTGCGTTGACCAAAATTATCCGTGTAAAAGGTTCATTGCTTGGTAAAATTGAGTTCGACGATGAGGTGATCGATTTTTATGATCCGAATCAGGAAAACCTTGTTGCCATTGCCAGCACCGATAAAGTTGAAGTATTTGGAAATGGAGAACACAGAATCGTTTTAGTTGACTGCGGTGTAAAATACAATATCATTCGCTGTTTGATCAAGCGAAATGCAACTGTAATCGTTGTGCCTTGGGATTACGATTTCAACAACGAAGATTTTGACGGTATCTTTCTTTCGAATGGCCCTGGCGACCCGGCTTTGTGCGATGCAACGGTTGCAAACATTCGTAAAACGATGGATGCCGAAAAGCCAATCATGGGAATTTGTTTAGGAAATCAATTGCTGGCACGTGCTGCCGGAGCTGAAACTTATAAACTTAAATTTGGTCACCGAAGCCACAACCAACCGGTATTGTTGCAGGGAACCGACCGTTGTTTTATCACTTCGCAGAATCATGGTTTCGCGGTCGATACCAAAACTTTGCCTGAAGATTGGGAACCCTTGTTTACCAACGTAAACGACCAAACCAATGAAGGGATACGCCACAAAACCAAACCATTCTTCTCGACTCAGTTCCACCCCGAAGCTGCCAGCGGACCGGTTGATACAGAGTTTTTGTTCGACGATTTCATGAATAATGTGATCGAATATAAAAAGACGAAGAAGTAAAAAAGTAGGAAGTCCGGAGTCCGAAGACTGGAGACCGGATAACCTGAAACTTGAAATTTGGAACTTGAAACTTTTCGAAACATGATAAATAAAGACATTAAAAAAGTAATCGTACTGGGTTCTGGGGCGCTGAAAATTGGTGAGGCTGGTGAGTTCGACTATTCCGGGTCTCAGGCACTGAAAGCACTGAAAGAAGAAGGTGTAGAGACCATCCTGATCAATCCGAATATTGCGACCATCCAGACTTCGGAAGACATTGCCGACCGGATTTATTTCCTTCCGGTGACCCCATTCTTTGTGGAACAGGTTATTGTAAAAGAAAAACCTGACGGTATTCTGCTGGCTTTTGGTGGACAAACTGCGCTGAATTGCGGCGTCGCACTTTTTAAAGGTGGAATTCTGGAAAAATACAATGTGAAGGTGGTAGGAACTCCGGTGCAATCGATTATTGATACCGAAGACCGTGAAATTTTTGCCGGAAAACTTGCTGAAATAGACGTAAAAACTCCGCGAAGCATTGCTTGTGTCAACATGCAGGAAGCTTACGAAGCGGTTAAGACGGTAGGTTATCCAATTATTATCCGCGCTGCATATACATTGGGCGGATTGGGTAGCGGATTCTGTGCCAACGACGAAGAACTGGAAGCGCTGGCATCCAAAGCCTTCACTTATTCGCCACAGATATTGGTCGAAGAATCGATCAAAGGATGGAAAGAGGTTGAATACGAAGTGGTTCGCGACCGTTTCAACAACTGTATCACTGTTTGTAACATGGAAAACTTCGATCCGCTTGGAATTCACACTGGCGAAAGTATCGTGGTTGCCCCATCGCAAACACTTTCAAACTCTGAATATCACAAACTGCGTGCATTGGCCATCAAGATTATCCGTCACATCGGAATTGTGGGCGAGTGTAACGTACAATACGCACTCGATCCGAATTCGGAAGATTACCGCGTAATCGAGGTAAATGCCCGTCTGTCGCGCTCTTCTGCGTTGGCATCAAAAGCAACCGGTTATCCGTTGGCTTTTGTGGCTGCCAAATTGGGTCTGGGCTACGGATTACACCAATTGAACAATCAGGTAACCAAAGTGACTACGGCCGCTTTCGAACCTGCACTCGATTATATCGTTTGTAAAATCCCCCGCTGGGATTTGAATAAATTCTCAGGAGTATCGAAAAATCTGGGAAGCTCGATGAAATCAGTTGGCGAAATTATGTCGATTGGCCGTTCGTTCGAAGAAGCCATCCAGAAAGGCATCCGCATGGTTGGAATTGGAATGCACGGTTTTGTTGCTAATAAAGAAGAAATCACCATCGAGCAGATTGATGAAGAATTGAGCAACCCAACCGACCGACGCATTTTTGCAATTGCCGAGGCTTTCAATAAAGGGTATTCGGTGGATGATATTTATGAGAAAACCAAGATCGACCGTTGGTTCCTGCAAAAATTACAGAACATTCATGTCACAAAAAATAAACTTGAAGCGGTAAATTCACTTCCATCGTTGGACGATTCGCTGTTGCTTCAGGCTAAAAAAGAAGGATATTCCGATTTCCAGATTGCCCGTTTGGTGCTGAAGTCATCGAACAAAGCCATTAACGAGGATTTGCTTACGGTACGCGACTGGCGTAAAAGCAAAAACATTCTGCCTTCTGTTAAACAGATTGATACACTTGCAGGTGAATATCCGGCACAAACCAATTACCTGTACCTGACTTACAACGGCAACGAACACGATGTGGAGTTTCAGCACGACGACAAATCGGTGATCGTTTTGGGTTCTGGGGCATATCGCATCGGAAGTTCGGTTGAGTTTGACTGGTGTAGCGTGAATGCGATTACAACCATTCACAAGGAAGGCTACCGTTCAATCATGATCAACTACAATCCGGAGACTGTAAGTACCGATTACGATACCTGCGACCGACTGTATTTTGATGAGCTTACTTTTGAACGTGTAATGGATATTGTTGATCTGGAAGCGCCAAAAGGTTTGGTTCTCTCGATGGGGGGTCAGATTCCGAATAACCTGGCCATGAAATTGCATCGGCAAAATGTGCCAATTTTGGGAACTTCTCCTTTAAATATCGACCGTGCCGAAGATCGCCAGAAGTTTAGTTCTTTATGCGATAAAATTGGCATCGATCAGCCGCGCTGGTCGGAATTAACGAGCATCGAAGACATCTATAAGTTTGTTGATGAAGTAGGTTTCCCGGTTCTGATTCGTCCATCGTATGTGCTTTCAGGAGCAGCTATGAACGTGGTGTCGAATAAAGATCAGTTGCAGCATTTTCTGACTTTGGCAGCTAATGTATCGAAAGAACATCCGGTGGTTGTTTCTGAATTTATTGAACAAGCGAAGGAAATAGAGATTGACGCGGTTGCTAAAAATGGAGAAGTGGTAGCTTATGCGATTTCGGAGCACGTTGAGTTTGCCGGGGTTCACTCGGGTGATGCAACAATCGTTTTCCCTCCACAGAAATTGTATGTTGAAACTATCCGCCGGATTAAGAAGATTGCTCGTCAAATTGCGAAAGAACTCAATATTACCGGGCCTTTCAATATGCAGTTGCTGGCAAAGGATAACGACATTAAAGTGATTGAATGTAACCTTCGGGCATCGCGTAGTTTCCCGTTTGTGTCGAAGGTAATGAAATACAACCTGATTGAAATTGCGACTCAGGTGATGCTTGACGCTCCGTTTCAGTCTCCGGATAAATCGTTGTTCGAACTGGACTATGTCGGCGTGAAAGCTGCTCAGTTCTCGTTTGCCCGTTTGCTGAATGCCGACCCGGTTCTGGGTGTTGACATGTCATCAACTGGCGAAGTGGGCTGTATAGGCGAAAACTTCTACGAAGCCATCCTGAAATCGATGCTTTCGGTGGGATATTCTATTCCGAAGAAAAATATCTTGATTTCTTCCGGCGAAACCCGCTCGAAAATCGAATTGTTGAGCAGCGCCAGAATGCTGTCTGAACGTGGTTTTAACCTTTATGCGACCGGTGGAACACAGCAGTTTTTGGCTGATAACGGTGTTGCATCAACCCGTTTGTACTGGCCCGATGAAACCGACAAACATCCGAATACGCTGGAATACATCAAGGAAAAGAAGATTGATTTGGTCATCAATATTCCGAAAGATCATACTACCCGTGAAATTACCAACGGATATACCATTCGCCGCAGTGCGATTGATTACAGCATTCCACTGATCACCAATGCCCGTGTTGCCAGCGCGTTTATTTATGCTTTCTGCAAATACGGAATTGAAGATTTGACCATCAAAAGCTGGGACGAATACAAAGATTAATCATTGTATAGACGCGATGCATCGCGTCTATACCCAACAAATACAAAGGTCATCCTGAAAATTCGGGATGACCTTTTTTCTTTTCACTACCGAAATTAAAAATAGCCTACTGATCACTTGAACTTAAAACTTAAATTATTGTTTCGTTTAAATCTCTGTGATGACGTTTATTCTATTTTCATGGCCATGGATAAGATTCCCTTTCATATGGTAAATGAGCAGGATAGAGCTTTAATGATGAAACTCTATCATGAAGTGAACGAAAAAATTAATTCATTGCCAGAATCACGTTTATTATATTTAAAAATCAAGATTTTTATTTTACCGGTAATATACCTTTCATTGTATTTGTCGGCATTAATGCAGAGAGAAAATGTGGTGTTCTTTTATTTTTTGTATGCATTAATGGGATTGATGGTAGTAGTAATTTTCATCAATATAATACACGAGGCTTGTCATGGCAATCTCTTTAAATCCCCCGGATTAAATTCCATAGTCTATTATCTGTTTGATTTTTTAGGTGCTAATAGTTATGTTTGGAGGCAAAGGCATTTGCTTTTGCATCATCGTTTTCCGAATACCAGCGGCTGGGATGCTGATATAGAGCAAAGAGGTCTTGTGTCGATAAGTTCCAATGATGAAACTAGTTATTACCATCGCTTTCAGCATATATATGTATTTCTGATTTATCCCTTATTTTTAATCAACTGGCTCTTTGTTCGTGATTTTCGCGATTTCTTTTCAGACAAACGAATTATTCGAAAAGTAATTCATATTCCTTTTGTTGAATTTATTAAGTTATTTTTCTTCAAATTATTGTTTCTCTTTATGTTGGTTGGTATTCCTTGGCTTGTGATAGGTTTTACTTTACTTCAGTCACTCTTTGGAATGGTAATTTTTACCATATCAGGAAGTTTGCTGGCCTTACTGGTGCTATTGACTTCTCATATTAATGCTACGAATTATTTTCCTGTACCAGAGCCTTCAGGTGAAATTCCATTTTCTTGGTTTCACCTTCAGTTCATTACTACCAATGATATTGAAAACTCTAATTGGTTTACTCGTAATGTTATGGGCAATTTTAACTTTCACCTGGCCCACCATCTTTTCCCGCGAATAAGTAGTGTATATGCTCCTGAAGTTACCAAAGTGGTAAAGGAATTTGCTTTGATCAATCAAATACCTTATCGGTCGTTTCCACTTTCAGTGGCTTTAAAGAAACATTACGAGCTAATCCGCTCAAAAGCTCTGCAAATTGATGATATTGAACTTTAAGCAATATCTCTCATGAAAAATAATTTTGAATTTGCCGACTTACACTGCCATCCAAATCTGAAAACTTATGGGCATTCCTTCGATAAATGCAATAACAGTGAAAAATGCAATGTTTGGTATTACCAGCCTCCGGGCTTTTTCTCCAAACTATTAAGCACCTTAGCTGGAGTGACCCGATTTTCACAAGCCGATTTTACAACACTTCACAAAGGTGGGGCTAAGGTGATTTTTGCATCGCTTTATCCGTTTGAAAAAGGATTTTTTATAAATGCTGCAGGAAGCGATAATTTGTCGGCCTGGTTGTCAGATTTAGTTACAGGAATCGGGTTTAAGAGGGTTCGAAATATACAACAGCACACCAATTATTTTGATGATCTGGAAAAAGAATATCTGTTTTTAAAGCAGAGCCAAAAGTCAAAAATTATCAACCGACAAGCATATTCATGGACATTGACGCGGTCGTGGAAAGAAGTTGAAGAAAGCCTAAAAACGGATAATGAAATTGCTGTCATATTAACTATTGAAGGAACTCATGTTTTTAACTCCGGACTAAAAGAATTTGGCAAACCCGTTCATGAAGAGGAGGTACTCGAAAATATCAGGAGAATTAAACAATGGGAATTTCCGCCACTGTTTATGACTTTTGCCCACAACTTTAATAACGATTTTTGTGGTCATGCCAGCAGCCTTGACCCGATTAGTATATTTGTGGATCAGAGTGACGGTTTAAATGCTGGCTTTACCATATTGGGGAAAAAAGTACTGCAAACACTTCTTTCTACTGAGAATGGAAGGCCAATTTATATTGATATTAAACACATGAGCTTTGCTGCCCGAAAAGAATATTTTGAAATGCTGGAAACAGATTTTCCCAATAAAAGGTATCCAACAATAGTTAGTCATGGTGCGGTTAATGGGTTAAAATGGTCAAATTTAGATACTCATTCATCTTCAGTTTTCCATCCTGCTGATATAAATTTCTACGACGAGGAAATTGTTCATATTGCCAAAAACGACGGATTATTTGCCATTCAGTTCGATGCAAGGCGAATTGCCCGTAAAGAGCTTGTGAAGAAAAAATTGTCGTCATTATTCAAGAAAGAAGACCCCGTTTTGGCTGCTCAAATGATCTGGTACCAGATAAAGCATATAGCCGAAGTTCTTGACGATGCTGGCTATTTTGGTTGGGGAGTTGCATGTATTGGAAGTGATTACGATGGAACCATTGATCCTTTACCCGGAGTTTGGACTGCTGAATATTTCCCTTTTATTTGCGAACCAATTCTGCAATTGGCGAAAGATTATCTTCGAAATGAAAATTCGTTGAGCTTACCTGAAAACAAAAAAATCTCTGCAGAAGATATTGTCGAAAATTTCTTTTTAAAAAATTCAACCCGATTTTTGAAGCAGTACTTCTAAATGTCGATTTACAGCTGATTTATATTGGTCAAAGAGTTGGTCATCCTGAAAAATCGAGATGGTCTTTTTTCTTTTATTGATTTTTCGGATTGCCACAAATTTCTATATTTCAGCGTCTTGTAAACTATTTGTTATTGTCATTGTTATCTAATTTAGTAAAAGGTCAGATCAATCTAACTGCAAAGAATATTAGTTTTTTTGTCAAATAGTTATGATTTTGAAATCTGGCAATTCAACTACTTCTGCAAATCAGTTGGATTTTCTGAATGGGTTTTCAAACCTCACGAAAGCGAATTCCAAATTGATTCAGTACCGTCTGATAAACGGTAGATTCTCCAAAAATCTTCAATAATTCTGCGAAATTATTCAATCCTGTCAACACAGAAATCTACATGATGTATTTCAATTTATTAAAACCAAAGGAGAAAATTGTATGAAAACAAAAAGGATTTTAGCAATTGTTATTTTTTTTATGGGTTTTTTATTTGTTTTAAATGCACAGCCGATGGCTGACAAGGGCAAGGCCGAAAATGAAGCTTTGGCTCAAAAGCTGGTCAACCAGTGTGCGAATATTCACGAAGGTGAATTTGTCCTGGTATCAGGGGGAGTGCGCGATTTGGAATTGTTGGAAGATATTGCGATTAATGTTGGAAAGAAAGGTGCTTATCCGATTTTGACCATTGGAAGTGACCGTTTAACCCGAAGGTGGGTAACGGAAGTACCTGAAAAATATGATACGCGTACACCTGAAGTTGATTTAAAACTATTCGGATTTATAACGGCAGTAATTAGCGTTGATTATGGAGAAACGATTGGATTGCTGTCGGATATTCCGGCTGAACGTTTTGTAGCAAGGGGCAAAGCTTATGAGCCAGTGAATGATCTGGTGACCAAACGAAATGTAAAAGGAGTGAATTTGGGGAACGGACTTTACCCGACCGAGTCAAGTGCCAAGCAGTTTGGATTGACACTAAAAGAGTTGTCTGATTTGTTCTGGAACGGTGTAAATGTTGATTATACCAAACTGGAGGCATCTGGAAAAGCTATTCAGTCATTGCTTGCATCTGGAAAAGAAGTTACTCTGACCAACCCGAACGGAACCAATCTGAAAATGCTCATCGAAAAGCGCCCGGTAATTGTTAGTGACGGTGTATTATCGGCTGAAGACCTGAAAAAAGGTTATGCGACTTCTCAAGCCTATCTCCCTGCCGGAGAGGCCTATGTATCACCGGTACCAGGCACTGCCGAAGGAACAGTTGTGGTTGATCGGCAATTTTTTCAGGACAAAGAAGTTCTTGGTCTTACCCTAACATTTAAAGCCGGAAAACTAACTTCAATGACGGCTAAATCAGGACTTGAGCCACTCAAAAAAATGTACGATGCTGCCGGATCAGGTAAGGAAGAATTTGCATTTGTTGATTTAGGGATTAACCCAAATGTTACCGTAAAACCTGGAAGTAAACTGGTAGCCTGGATGCCCGCAGGCATGGTTACCATTGGAATTGGTAACAATGTTTGGGCAGGTGGCCAAAATAAATCTCCGTATTCAATGGCTTCTTTTTTACCCGGGAGTACGCTGAAAGTTGATGGTAAGGTTTTGGTTGAAAATGGTGTACTGAAAAATTAATCAGATTGTAGAGACATTGCAGGCAATGCCTATGTAATATAAATACAAATATCATCCTGAAATTTCAGGGTGATATTTGTATTTTGTTTAAGGCAAGAATCGGCGATAAATTTGCATTTAGGTTTTATGTTTTACTCAAACTTCCTTTTGATGAACCATTTGTCCCAAAGGTTAAAGCTGCAATTCAGTTTTATATAATCTTCTTTAACCAGATGTGCTGCTGTTGTTCCGCGCGTTCCCAGCTCAACTGAGAAATTTGCATAGCTTCGGTCTTTCCGGATTGGTATTCCAACACCAAATGTAATAGCTTGCTCATGAATCTGGTTGTTGTAAAGTTTCAGGTATCCGGTTTCGTAACGATATCCCATACGGTATTTAGTGGTTTGTCGGAAAGAACGCTGATCGTCTTTAGGCGAAAACTCCAAACCAGCCCGATAGCTGTTATTTGTTGTTAGCTTATTCGGATTATAATCTATCGTAGCATTTTTCCAGTTACTTTGCTTTACGTCAATCGTTGCAACCCATTTCGATCCATATAAATAGGAAATACCTCCACCAATATCCAACGGAAGTTTCATCGAATTGGTAGATTTTACATCGCTTGAAACAATTTCAGATGTGCTGCTGTACGTTTTTGTAATGGTTGTTGAAGTTTCTGCATTTAACTTACTGCTAATGCCTGCAATACCTCCCAATATAATACTCGATTTTGAATTTATGGGAATACTGATTTGTGTTCCTAGCGTAAAATAACCTCCTGAATAGTGAGTTTGATCTTCCTGAGCCAGTTCGTATGTGGTTGACGAAACTCCAATACTTTGGTTCATGGTTTGGGTAACATTACCCCAAATGAAGCCGGTTTTGGCACCAAACGATATGTTTTTTGAAAGCTTCCAGGCCATTAATGCTGCGGCTTCACTTAATCCGCCGGTGCCTTCATAAATTGACGGATACTTGATTGAAGTTCCTTCAATTGTTTTCGCGGAGTATATGCTGTAGCCAACGCTGCTTTTCGGGTTTAAACTAAATCCGCCAAATAATTTTTTGGTGATGGGGAAGCCTATTTGAACCCAGCTTATATTGCCATCAGTAACATTTACACTTTTGGTGGAGTTTTCCAGTTTGGTATATTTTAAATTGAAACCCATGTCAAGTAAAAAACTTTGAGGTTCGATAGTTGTAAGTGATGCTGGGTTTGCAGTATTCAGAAATAGGCTCGAACGTGTAGCAATTCCGGTTTGGCCCATGGCAGCGTTTCTTCCTCCGGATGACATTTCGAGTTCGCCGATCCCAAATCCGGAGTAGGGCGAACTGGTACTATTTTGAGCCAACAGCGTAATTCCAGGAAGTGCTATCAGGAATAGGAATAATATTATTTTGAATTTCATTTCGGGTGTTTTTAGTTGTGATAGTAGTAAACATTAAGCTTTGGCGAATATTTCCCGGAATTTGAACCTCCCAGTATAACATGTTCCGCTGTTTTCTTTGCAGCCGACGATCCATAACCGATCATCAGCGAAAGGTTAGTTTCCAGCTCTTGCTTCAGTTCAGACTCAATAAAACCGCTGACATCAATTTCGTAGAAAACTGTCTCTTCCACATCTTTCTGTATCGTTAAATAGGCATATGCATAATCTGTGGAACTGCCGGGTAACGTAATTTGGTTGATCAGCTTGTTTCGATGATCGGCGCTATACACATACATCGTATCAGGTAATAGGCTGGTGCTGCTGTATGTTCCTTTTATTGGATATAAACGCAATGTGGCTCCTACTAATGCCGAGTTCTTACCAATCTTTAATAAATTATCGATGTACGGAATTTTCAGTTTTGTAAAAACTTGAATGCCTGATTGTAACAGGGTGTAATTGTTGGTCAGTTTCGAACTGCGTTCATTGTTTGTTGCCGAAATGCCATCAAGCAAACTGTTTGTGGGATCACCCGAGATTTGATTGAAGTAAATACCATCAGTTACAAATGAAAATTTGTAATATAAGTCATGTACATCGTTGGGATTTGGGTATTTATGATAGTACAACCTGATTTCAGGCTTTGTCTCGATGGTGCTTTTTGTAGTGCTTGTTTCATCTGTAGTTCCGGAGTCTGAAGTCCTGAACCCAACTATTGCTCCTTTTACATTCGATTCGGATTTGATTGCCAATCCATTAAAGAATTTGATAAATAAATCCTGATTGGTAATCGTATCTTTTTTTTCTTTAATCATTTGCGCAAGTCGATTACCTAATTTGTTGGGCAGTTTTATGCTGACTTCCTGGTGTGAATTGGGTTTTGGTTTCAGGTTAATGGTAGCCAATGGCGTTGGATCGCATTTAAAATTGCTGGTTGTGTACAGATAAGTGTCAGTAAGTTCCATCTGTTCCTGAAGTTGATACACACTTAATGTTTGAGTAACTGTTGTATCTCCTGCATAATACGTGTTGTAATTCAATACAAGCCCTAATGAATCGAAGACAAACTCGGTATCATCAATGGTATCATCAAACTTCATAGTCAAGAAGGAGTTTGAATTTTTGTATCCGGAAAAATAATTGTAATTACTCCCGACAAGAAAGCTACCTGAAGAATTAGAGATGATAGAATCGTATTTGATTGACGAACTTTGGATGGTTAGTGTATCGATCATCACAACTCCTGTTTGGTCTTTAATGAAGTTATCGCCCACCACAAAGTCTTCAACAGACGAAATAGAGCACGACACCGACAAAAACAGTATCAGCATTAAACTTAGAATTTGAATTGTTTTCATTCTGTTTTCCTAATTAATTTATAAATGGAAGGATGAAGCTGGGCAGTTTCTGATGTGATGTCTCATAATTGTCCCATGGAACGACATTCATCCCAGCTCATGGCTTTCTAATTTTCAGCGAATGTAACCGGGAAACTTAATTTTCAGAATTAAAATATACCGACTCCCCCATTTGGTCGATATAAACTTATTAGGAATTTTGGTGTGGTGTTGTAATGTGTTGATAGATAAGTTGTAATGTAGATTTTAGCTGTTCTGTTGCATTTAATTTGTTCGACGAATCGGTTTTGTAGATAAAAAAGGCCTATCCGTCGATTCATCGATTGCGTTTGAATGATTTTTCTTTTAATCCACTTCAGGGGGATTTAGTTTTGAGCTTGAAATTTGTAAAACAGAAAAACTATGAAAACGTTTTGGACAATAGTATTAGGATTGTTCCTGTTGGTTGGATGTAACAACAGTGATGATGATCCACTGGGAAACTGGGTCAAAAAATCGGATTTTGAAGGACATCCCCGGGGAAACTCCGTTAGTTTTGTGATTGGCGATAAAGCTTATGTTGGATTGGGTTACAATGATGATGACGATACCAATAATGGGTATTTGAAAGACTTTTGGGAATATAATGCTTCAACTGATAAGTGGAATGCAATAGCTTCTTTTCCAGGCAAAGGACGTATTTCTTCTGTTGGGTTTTCGATTAACGGCAAGGGTTATATTGGAACAGGTTATGATGGAGATAACAAGTTAAAAGACGTTTGGGAATATGATCCAACTACAAATGTTTGGACTCAGAAAGACGATTTTATAGGTGGTGCACGTTACAAAGCGGTTGGTTTTGCACTTGATAAATATGGATACATTGGTACTGGTTATGGTGATGATGCCGTTGATAAAAATGACTTCTATCGTTTTGATCCGGCAGCAGCAAGCGGTAGCCAATGGTTAAAGGTGCAAAGTATTAGTGGATCGAAAAGACGTGGTGCTACTGCATTTACCTATAGTGGTAAAGCTTATGTTTGTACCGGAGTGAATAACGGTGTTGCTCTGACTGATATGTACGAATATGACCCGACAGCCGATACCTGGACCAAGAAAATTGATTTGGACGATGATTCAGATTGGACAATTGTTCGTCAAAATGCTTCCTCATTTGTATTGGACGATAAAGCGTATGTTTTTTTAGGCGAGAACTCCAGTACCCTG
The DNA here is from genome assembly GCA_028683385.1 of Prolixibacteraceae bacterium. GTDB lineage: Bacteria > Bacteroidota > Bacteroidia > Bacteroidales > Prolixibacteraceae > Aquipluma. The sequence continues at coordinate 112,452 of JAQUIJ010000009.1, forward strand.
GGTACTGTTTGGCAATACGATTTTGCAAAAGATACCTGGGTTGAGATGTCAGATTTTGAAGGATCAGCCAGAACCAATGCGGTTGCTTTTACTGTAGGTACTAAAGCAATTGTGGCAACAGGTCAATCGGGTAGTTATTATCTCGATGATGTTTGGGAATGGAGGCCATACGAAGAATCGGATACTGATGACTAATCGAATATGAATACCCAAAGGATTAAAACCTGTTTTTTAATCATACTTTCTAGAATTGAACTGTTCCTCAAAAGGGAACAGTTTTTTATTTTCTTTTTCTGAAGGTTAAAGCAACCTCTGCCAATTTAGTTGCATCTTTTTACAAACGACAACTTATCCTTTCCAAACCTTAAAACTGAATTATTCTTATTTAACCTTTTTAAGTATGAATTAACTAACAATTTTGCAGCTCAATAGCGACATTTGTCGGTATTGAAAGTGAATGATTAAAACACAGTTAGCTTGACAAAAAATTATGTGCCGACAGACAAGGTATGCTGGAATTTGAAAGAATTTTTAATTTTTCAAGCTACAAGTTGTATGGTAAAACAAACTTTCTGCGGATTTAATTTTAAAGATTTTATCGTTACCGTTGTTTAGGGGATAAATATGAAGAAAATCTACAAGTCGTTACAATTCATTAAAAATATCAGGCAAGAGCAGTGGGTTCTCTTTTTTGTGCACCTGTCGATCTGGCTGATGCTGTTTGTGGCTTTTTCAATATTCTCGCTTCGCCGGAATGAAAGTATGCCTGTGTTTATGGTTCTACTTTATTTCTATGGATTTCTACTTTTTTACCTGAATTATTTTTTTCTAACGCCCCGTTTTTTATTGCCAAAAAAGTATTTAGCCTTTTCGCTTTCAATTTTGGTAATTGCCTTGTTTTCTTTATTGGTGATCGATCCTTTGATTCATCAATTGTCGGTCAATGATTTTGTACGAAATGTACCACCCGAATTTAAAACGCTGCCACCTTTTGATAAATTCCCAGGCAAAGGGCCGAGAGATAATCGACTTTTTTCACCGATGATGTCGCCGGGAATGTTTTTCTTATTATTTACATTCCTGACATTCTCATCCTCGGTGCGTATTTTTCAGAAATTAAAGAGGGAAGAAGACATCAATCAACGTTATCAGCATGAAAAGTTGAATGCCGAATTGATGATGTTGAGACAACAAGTTAATCCTCATTTTTTGTTTAACTCATTGAATAACATTCATTCACTGGCTAATCGTAAGTCAGATTTGACCTCAGAAGCCATTATGAAACTTTCGGCAATATTGCGTTATATGTTGAGCGAAAGTCCGAGTAGCGAGATTCCAGTCACCCGGGAGATTGTTATGATTGAAAACTACATTGACCTTCAGAAGTTATGGATGAAAAATTCGATTGATGTTGATTTTGTTGTAGATAATGTGAAGGAGAACTATTATATCGAGCCTTTCATATTAAATCCGTTGGTCGAAAATGCTTTTAAATATGGATCGTTACCCGGTACAGAATCAGGTATTTCTATTCAACTGAAAATGATTGATGATTGGTTACATGTTAAAATAAGTAATCCGGTTTTACGTGAAAAGCTGAGCCAGGCCGGAAGTATGGGCATCGGTGTAAACAATGTAATCCGACGATTGGAGTTGTGTTATCCGGGTAATTTCAAAATGGAAAACAACCGATTAGGAGATATATATCAGATCAATCTATCCATGAAACTCAAGAAAAATGAACTGTATAGCAATTGATGACGAGCCTTTGGCGCTCGACCTTTTAAAAGATTACATCGAAAAAATTCCATTTCTGGAATTGGAACGAACATTTACCAATCCGATTGAAGCTTTGGGTTTCCTTCAGGAGAATAAGGTTGATCTGGTCTTTCTGGATGTTGAACTTCCATATTTGAGTGGAATTGAGTTTGTAAAATGCCTGCAATCGAAGCCACTTATTATATTTACTACAGCCTACGAGAAATACGCTCTGGCTGGATATGACCTCGAAATTACTGATTATCTGGTGAAACCAATAGTGTTCGATCGTTTTTTGCGTGCCGTTAATAAAGCCTACAGCATCAACAAGCAGAGCAAAAAAGGAAATGAACGAATTGCAGCCATTCCTGAAAAAGAAGCGCAATCCGATTTCATCATGGTTAAAACCGGTTATAGTACAATAAACATTAATCTGAACGACATTCTGTATGTTGAAGGATTAAAAGATTATATCAAGATTCACCTGACCGGAAGAACAGTTTTAACGCTGAACAGCTTGAAAAAACTCCAGGAAATGTTACCCGAATCACGTTTTGTAAGGGTTCACCGTTCGTTTATTGTGTCATTGCCAAAGATTGATTCCATACAACGCAGCCGCATTGTAATCGGGAAAACGTTTGTTCCGGTTGGCGAAAACTACAAAAATGCCTTTAAAGATATGATCGCCTCAATTAATCTTTAAGATTCACTAAAAGACTTTTAAGGTATGTTAGTGGAAAATTACTCTATCCTCGGGTACTTCTTCAAGAAGATCGATATAAAAAATTGTCGTGAAATCGTTTCACTGATTTTAAACGAATGAGTTCATTTTTCTTAACCTGCGTATATTCAAAAAATAAAAATATTCAGTTCTGATAAATTTCTTCTAAACTTGTTATTAGTTTATTATTACCGAATTTTGTAAATTTATAGTAGCGGATGCGGATCTTCTTTTTGACTCTACCACCCAATTGGGCATTAGCACCCAATTGCCTGATTGTCGCATGATGAGCGGCAAACTTCTCTAAAGGGCATAACTTATTCTTATGAAATTATCTAATTTCTTCCGGTCAGGATTTGGACTACTTAACTGTTAATTGAACTTTCATTAAAAGATCAGATGACGAATTCCAATGAAAACAAATGGATATTTCTGATTGCAATGATAAGTGCTGTTTGCCAACCTAAAAAACAACCTGTTGATTCCTTGGTTGCAAAAGTTGGAATAAATGATTTGTATGGCCCCTCGATTTAGATCTTTGTAATGCAAAAATGCAAATTCTCTGACTTCAATATTGATCGGATTCGTATGAATCCGATGGTAATTTAGCCATTTTCTGTAAATCCGTGCTCCAAAATTACGTGACGCATAATTAGCCATCTAGTTGAAGCGGTCTATGACATGAAATTCGATTTAAAAGCCTGAATTTAATTCTTTAAAGCGAAGATATTACCAAATTAAATAAAGGATTAGAGTAATAGTCTTGAGTATAAACTTCCTCAAATTTTTGATAATGAACACTTGTTATTTCACTAAACGATAAAAAACATGAAAAAGATAATTATCTCGTTAGTAGTTATAATAGTTCTGGTTCTGGCTATAGATATGATAAATCCAATGATATTACCATACTTGGGAATGGGAATCCTTACTGCAATTCTATTTAAATCATGATTGTTTTATAAAAATTGCATTTTATAAAACTTCTTGGTATGCAATCCTTGAATTAGGATCAGAATTCGAAACGGAAAGAAGAAACATTTCTTTTATTCTATAATTTCAAATTATTATGAAACCAAATTCCGGTAATGAATCAATTTGTTGTCCTGAATTTGACCCAATTCCCTGGGATGATCAATTCGTTGAGTGGAAGGATAAGCGATTCATCAAAGACCAAGTTTGTACTCTCTTTTATATGCCAATGAATTTTGGTATAGTGATGAAACGGCTTGATCGTAAAATTAAAGCTACCGGAGCCACAATGGCTGACTGGGTTTGCCTTTCGGATCATACTTCAAAATGGAACATGGATCTTTATCTTGCTGTTGATAAGGTCGTTCCTGATGCTGTAAACATTACGATGTCAGGTAAATATTACAGCAAAGTTTATGAAGGACCGTTTCGTGATACAGAAAAATGGTGTAAGGATTTTGATAATGTGGCCAAAATCAAAGGTTATACCATCAACAAATGTTATTTGTGGTACACTACCTGTCCGAAATGTGCCAAAAAGTATGGCAAAAATTATGTTGTGATTGTGGGGCAGGTTGAATAAATTCTAAATTTCTATTTCTAATTAAAAGTCAAAGATTAATTTATCAGTTGTTTTCAAGGATAGAATTTTCTATCCTTGAAATAAATCTTCATCAACATGTAATTCAGGCATGAACTTCTTGTCATATTATCTGTTCGTCAAAACAATTTATCAGTCTTCATTTTAAACAGTAAGTTATGAAAAATGTCTTGCTATTATCCAGTTTGTTTTTAATTACTATGAATTTACACGCACAATTTCAGAAAGCAAAAGCGCCTATTGCCGATAAAAAAGAACATTGGCGAAATATCCACGATGAGAAAGTTTTGGATGATTATTATTGGATGTACGATTATTTCGGCAAAGGACCAGATAGTACTAAAGTGGTTGATTACCTGAAAGCTGAAAATGCTTATTTGGATGCGACAATGAGTGAGACAAAAGCTTTTCAGGCTGATTTGTTTACTGAAATGAAGGCCAGAATTAAAGAGAAGGATGAGAGCGTTCCGGTTTTTAAGAATGGCTATTACTATTACAGTCGGACTGAAGATGGCAAACAATACTACAAATACTGCCGAAAGAAGGGAACGCTTGATGCGAAAGAAGAAATTTTACTTGATGTAGATCAGATGGCCGAAGGTCATTCTTATTTTGCGGCTACTGGTTTTGATGTAAGTGAAGATAATAAGTTGTTGGCTTACGGAGTCGATTTAGTGAGCCGCAGACAATATTCAATTCATGTAAAAAACCTGGAGACGGGCGAAATTCTAAGCGATGTGATTACGAATACAGAAGGAGATCCTTGTTGGGCTGCCGACAATAAAACGATTTTTTATACCTCGAAAAATCCGGTAACCCTCTTGTCCGAGAAGATTCAACGCCATACGCTCGGGACTGATCCCGCCAAGGATGTTTTGGTTTATGAGGAAAAAGACAAGAGCAATTACATCGGGGTTGGCAAGAGCAAAAACAACAAATATATTTTCATTGTTTCCAATGCAACCATGTCGTCGGAGTGGAGAATGATTGAAGCAAGCAAACCCAACGATTCGTTTCATGTATTTCAACCTCGAATGAAAGATGTTTTGTACGATGTAATTCCATTGTCAGATAAATTTTTGATTCGAACCAACAAAGACGACGCAAAGAATTTTAAACTCATGGAATGCCCGTTGGGAAAAACCGAAGCTTCAAATTGGAAAGAAGTTATTCCTGTTCGTAACGGTGTACTGCTTCAGGGTGTCGAAGAATTTAAAGATTTTATTGTGATTAACGAGCGCAAAGATGGTTTGGTAAAATTGCGTATCAGGAGTTTGAAAGATCATACAGAGCATTACCTCGATTTTGGAGAACCTGCTTATTCTGCCAACTTTGGAGCTAATCCGGAGTACAATAGCAGTAATTTACGTTATGGCTATACCTCGTTAACGACTCCATATTCAACATTCGATTATAACATGGCTACTAAAGTCAAGACGTTGAAAAAACAGCAGGAAGTACTTGGTGGCTACAATTCAACCGATTACGTAACCGAACGATTGTATGCAACGGCCAAAGACGGGACTAAAGTTCCTATTTCGCTGGTTTATAAAAAAGGATTCAAAAAAGATGGCAATGCGCCATTGTTACTTTACGGATATGGAAGTTATGGGGCCAGTATGGATGCCAGCTTTACCAGTACACGACTGAGTTTACTCAACAGAGGTTTTGTTTATGCCATTGCTCACATCCGGGGTGGTCAGGAAATGGGGCGCCAATGGTACGAAAACGGTAAATTGATGAAAAAGATTAACACGTTTACTGATTTTATCGACTGTGGTAAGTTTTTGGTTGCCGAGAAATATACATCCCCAAAACATCTTTATGCGATGGGTGGTAGTGCCGGTGGTCTTCTAATGGGTGCAGTTGTTAACATGGCGCCAGACTTATGGCATGGAATTATTGCGCAGGTTCCTTTTGTTGATGTGGTTAATACCATGCTGGACGAAAGTATTCCTTTGACTACAAACGAGTTCGACGAATGGGGTAACCCAAAAGAAAAGGATGCTTATTTTTACATGAAAAGTTATAGTCCCTACGAAAACGTTGAAAAGAAAAACTATCCAAATATGCTGGTCACTACAGGCTTGCACGATAGTCAGGTACAATATTTCGAACCGGCTAAATGGGTGGCTAAACTGCGGGACATGAAAACAGATCAGAATGTCTTACTGTTGCACACCAACATGGAATTTGGTCATGGTGGCGCCAGCGGACGATTCGATTATTTGAAAGATGTTGCTCTGAATTTTGCCTTCTTGTTTACTTTGGAAGGAATATCCAAATAAGGGAATTCTTTGTGAGGCTGTCTCAAAAGTCATTAAACACGTCATCCTGAACTTGTTTCAGGATCTAAACATGTTGCACATCAGATCCCGAAATAAATTCGGGATGACGCGCTCCACTATCATCATGACTTTTTAGACAGCCTCACGTTTATACATTATTTTTCAATACCGCATCCCACAATACTTCCACAGGATGCACCACTTCCCGGCCTGTTCCATCCTCGATATGGTGGCGGCACGAAGTTCCGGGAGCTGTAATAATTTCTTCCGAGAGTGAGTTTCTTACTGCCGGAAATAAATCCAGTTCGCCGATTTGCATACTCAATTCGTAATGCTCCTTTTCGTAACCGAACGAACCGGCCATTCCACAGCACCCGCTTTTGATTTCCTGAACGATATAATTAGATGGTAATCCGAGCATTTTGTGGGTAGGTAGGGTAGAGGCAACCGCTTTTTGTTGGCAATGCCCATGAAGTTTAATGGTTTTTGTCTCGTTTGTAAATTGCTCGCTTCGGATGTTTCCTTTTTCCATTTCCTGAACCAGAAATTCTTCCAGCATTAATGCGTTTTTTGCCAACGTTCTCGCCTTTTCCTGAAGTGGCGCATCAACCAATTCAGGATATTCGTCCCTGAAAGTTAAAATAGTTGATGGCTCAATCCCAATCAATGGTGTTTCTTCTGAAATTATTCCGGAGAGTTGATTCACATTAAAGTTGGCGATTTGCCTGGCTTTCCGCAGCAATCCTTTCGAAAGGAAGGTTCTTCCGCTTTCCTGATGTTTTGGTATAACAACTTCGTAGCCTAATTTATTCAGCAGTAAAATGGCTTTGATACCGATGTGACTTTCGTTGAAATTGGTAAACTCGTCGGCAAACAGGTAGACTTTCCCAATTTTGTCTTGACCCGGTAAAATCGGTTTCCGATACCATTTCCGGAGACTTAGTTTCGACAACTCGGGTATATTCCTTTCCTGAGCAAAACCAATCGCTTTTTTAAACAGTTTGGCGCTTGTAATCAGATTGGTTAATGGCCGGAATGCCATTCCCAATTGGTTGATTTTAGGCAAATATGCAATTAGCAGCGATCGCATCGGGAATCCGTGCTGATCGTAGTATTGCTGCAAAAATTCGGTTTTGAATTTGGCCATATCAATGTTCGACGGGCATTCCGATTTGCAGGCTTTGCACGACAAACACAAATCCAGTACCTGCATCACTTCTTCCGAATCGAAAATATTTGCTTTTTGTGGACGGGTGAGGTATTCGCGCAGCACGTTGGCCCGGGCCCGGGTCGATTTATCCTCGTCGCGGGTAGCCATGTAGCTTGGGCACATCGTTCCTCCAATCAGGTTGCTTTTGCGGCAGTCGCCCGATCCGTTACACATTTCAACCGAGCGCAGCAAATCGCCGTGCGGCGCGTAATCAAACAGCGTATTTGCTTTAAATGATGGTTGTCCCATCAATATTCGCAGGTCATCGGTAATCGATGGAGTGTCCACAATTTTGCCTGGATTCAGGATGTTTTGCGGATCCCAGGTGTATTTTAGCTTCCGAATCAGTTCGTAGTTGTGCTGGCCAAGCATCAACGGGATAAACTCGCCACGCAATCGGCCATCGCCATGCTCGCCACTGAGCGAACCCCTGAATTTTTTAACCAGTTCAGCAACTTCTTTTGCCAGAGAATGGTAAATCTTCACATCTTCCGGATCTTTCAGGTTCAGCAAGGGGCGCAGATGCAATTCGCCGGTGGCAATATGCCCGTAATACACGCAGGTCAGTCCATATTTGGCAATAATTAGGTCAAATTCACGAATGTATTCCGGTAAATAATCGGGCGCAATGGCTGTGTCTTCTATTACGGTTACATTACGCTTATCACCCGGAATGTTCGAAAGCAAGCCCAGACCGGCTTTCCGGAGTTCCCATATTTTTTTGATGCTTTCTTTGTCGGTAAACAAAGGAAAATGGTAGCCATAGCCTTCTTTTCGGAGATCTTCTTCCAATTTTCGGGCCTTCTCCTGAATTTCTTCTTCTGAATTGGCTGAAAATTCTATGGTCAGAATCGCTTTGGGGTTGCCTTGAATGAAGAATCGGTTTTTACGCTGTTCAATGTTTTCAAGGGTACAGTTCAGAATAATATCGTCGGTCAGTTCAATGGCATCTGGATGGTGCCGTAAGGCAACAATATTGCCGTAGAACGAATCTTCAAGCGTTTTGAAATGTGCACAAACCAGTCCCTGATACTTGGGAGGGAGCGGAACAATATTCAGCTTGATTTTAGTAACAAATACAAGCGTTCCTTCCGATCCGGCCAACAGTTTGCAGAAATTAAACGACTTCCCATTATTGGTAAAAGGATCGGTTTCCAATAGCACATCCAAAGCGTAGCCATTGTTACGGCGAGTAACTTTGGGGTCAGGAAATTCATTCCGGATTTCTTGTTGGTTGAATTTATCGGTAAGAGTCTCCTGGATATTCCGATAAATTTTGGTTTCCAGCAATTCCGAATTTCCCGAACATTTTGCCTGAAATTCTTCCGTTCGGAGTGATTTGAAAATAACATCAGATCCGTCAGACAGGATTCCTTCTACTTCCAGAATGTGTTCGCGTGTGCTGCCATAAATCAGCGAATGGAGCCCGCACGAGTTATTTCCGAGCATTCCGCCAATGCAGCAGCGATTGGCTGTAGAGGTTTCAGGGGCAAATTGAAAACCTTGTTTTGCCAGATGCTGATTCAATTCAGCCAAAATCACACCGGGTTCAACTTCAATCCATCGTTCTTCAATATTTAGTTCCCCAATTTTATTCAGGTATTTCGAAATGTCAACTACGATTCCGGAGCCAACAACTTGTCCGGCCAGAGATGTTCCCCCGGCACGTGGAATCACCGAAGTCGCTGTTTCCCTTGCAAAAGCGATAATTTTTCGGATGTCTTCTTTGCTCTTTGGTCGTGTGACAGCCTGCGGAATCTCGCGATACGATGAAGCGTCAGTGGCGTAAATTACCTTTTGTACCTGATCGGTAAACACATCGCCATCGAGTGACTGTTTGAGCGAGAAGAAAGGATCTGTTGGCTTCATGAGAAAAGTTTTTCCAAAAATAGGTAAATTAACTTTCATAGAAAGGTTGTGCAATCGATTGTTTTATAATTCTTAAGGTGTATAAGTAAGTCATTTCGTATATGAGTTTTGTCAATTTAGCCAATAATTTTTGCTCACTGAAGATACACCGCTGCATATTTTAAGTACTTTTGACTCGAATTTTTTACTCCAAAGTTTAAACTTTAAATTACCGATGGAAATCTTAAAACGTGTATTTCAAAACGCTCAAAAATATCAGAAAAGGATAGTGTTACCTGAAGGAACAGAACCACGGACTTTACGTGCTACTGAAATTATCTTAAATCAGAAACTTGCCCGGCTTATTCTTTTGGGAAATCCGGAAGAAATACATCAGGTAGCAAATGAGATTGGGGTTAATATTGAGGGAGCAACAATTGTTGATCCGAAGTCAGATTCAAGAAGGGGGCAGTATGCTGATTTAATGGTTGAAATCCGTAAATCAAAAGGGCTAACAAAAGAATCAGCACTCGAATTGTTAAACGATCCGCTTTATTTTGCGCCTTTAATGATTAAAAGTGGTGATGCTGACGGCGAGTTGGCTGGAGCGATAAATGCTACAGGTGATGTACTTCGTCCAGCCTTACAGTATGTTAAAACGATGCCGGGCGTAAGTGTTGTTTCAGGCGCATTTCTGATGTTTGTGAACGATCCTCATTTTGGTCACGAAGGTATTTTAGTATTTGCCGATTGTGCCGTAATGCCTGATCCGAATGAACAACAACTTGCTGAAATAGCCGTAACTACAGCTAGAACAGCTAAAGCCATTGTTGGTATGGATCCCCGAGTGGCTATGCTTAGTTTTTCTACAATGGGTAGTGCACAGCATCCGTTAGTTGATAAAATGAGGAATGCTACCCGAATTGCCCGGGAAATGGATCCTGAATTGAAGATTGATGGAGAAATGCAGCTCGACGCCGCATTGATTGCTGAAGTTGGACGTTTAAAAGCTCCGAACAGTGAAGTTGCGGGTCGCGCCAATATATTGGTATTTCCAGGTCTTGAATCTGCCAATATCGGTTATAAGTTGGTTCAGCGTTTGGGTAAAGCCGAAGCTGTTGGTCCGGTACTTCAGGGAATGGCCGCCCCAATTAACGATCTTTCGAGAGGATGTTCGGTGAGCGATATTGTTAATATGGTAGCCATTACAGCAAATCAGGCTGCTGCACTTTTTGAATAAATAAAATCAATACAAATAATTATGCCGAGTGAAGTTATTTACGAACCGATTGAAGAGTTCGGTTTAAGTAAAAAAAGCATAAGCAAAACACTTTTTTCCAAAATTGGGGTAGTTGGTTGCGGTCTTGTTGGCCAAAACATAGCACGTGTTGCCAGTTTCTACGGAATTGAAGTTGTTTTTATTGAAGTTAGTGAGGATAAAATTCGCGAAGCCTACAAAAATATTGAAAAGGTTTTGGATGAACGAATTGAGCATTGGGGAATTACTCAAGGTGAGAAACGTGCTATTCTTTCGCGGATAAAGGGAACTTTGGATTACAAAGACCTGAAAGGATGCGATTTTGTGATCGAGGCCATCAGGGCTATTGATCGTGGAGGAAAGATCAAAGAACGGAAAGAAATTTTCCGCAAAATAGAAGAAGTTGTTGAGCCTGATTGTATCATTGCTACTCATTCTACAACAATTGTAATAACAGAACTTTCATCTGACTTGCAGTATCGCGACCGTTGCATTAGTCTTCATTTCTTTGTCAACCATCAGGAAGCCAGAGTTATTGAAGTAGTGCGTGGTTTGTACACCACTGACGAATCGTATCAGAAAGTTTGCAAGTTTGTTGCATTGATCAACCGCAAGATTGTTCCTGTTCTGGAATCAGCTGGCCTGGTTAGCGTTAGGTTATTTGTTGTGTTGCTCAATGAAGCATGTGAGGTATTAATGGAGGGCATTTCGAACATTGAGGATGTTGATCAGCTTATGAGAATAGGTTTTGGTATGCGCCTAGGTCCATTCGAATTGGCTGATAAAATGGGGCTTGATAAAGTTTTACGTTGGATGGATAACATATACAACGAATTTGGAGACATCCGGTATAAGCCAAATCCTTATCTCCGTAAATTGGTTCGCGCCAAGCATTTCGGAATTGAATCCGGCGATGGTTTTTACAAATACGATGAGAATGGGAACCGAGTAATACAACCGAATAATCAACGGTGTTAATTCTCAATGGATTGAAAAATAAATAGAAATAGAATGAAACAAGTCATGCATAAATAGCTCATAGGTAAGAGTATGGATATGCCTTGACGAGTTTAATCTGGCAAGTAAAAAACAAATTAGATACACATGAAGATTCTGGTTTTAAACTGCGGAAGTAGTTCAATCAAATATCAGCTATTCTCAATGACCGACCGGGTGGTAATCGCCAAAGGTGGTGTTGAAAAACTGGGGATGAAAGGCAGCTTTTTGAAGCATGTCCGTCAGGATGGTCAGGTAGTCGTTTTCGAAGGTGAAATTTTAGATCACAAAATAGGTGTTGAGTATATATTAGGGATTTTAACCAGCGAAAAACACGGTTGTTTGAAAAGCCTTGAAGAATTGGATGCTGTTGGTCATCGTGTCGTTCATGGTGGCGAGCTTTTTAATTCGAGCGTTCTTTTAACCGACGACGTACTTGCAGAAGTAACCAAATGCATCGATATCGCACCGCTTCATAATCCGCCCAACCTGAAAGGCATCAAGGCGATGGAAGAGTTGATCCCCGGAATTCCACAGGTTGGAGTTTTCGATACCGCTTTCCACCAGACTATGGAGCCCAAAGCATATATGTATGGAATTCCTTATCCACTCTACAAAAAATATGGGATTCGTCGTTATGGATTCCACGGAACAAGTCACCGTTATGTAACTAAACGTGCTTGCGAATTGCTTGGAGTTGATTACAATACCCAGAAAATTATTTCATGCCATTTAGGCAACGGAGCTTCTGTTGCTGCAATAAAGAATGGGAAATCGATTGATACGTCGATGGGATTTACGCCAGTCGAAGGTTTGGTAATGGGAACCCGTAGCGGAGATTTAGATGTTGGTGTTGTGCTTTACATCATGGAAAAAGAGGAAATCGGAATAAAATCGGCCAATACTTTGTTTAATAAACATGCGGGGATGCTTGGTGTCACCGGAATTTCGTCGGATATGCGCGAAATTGAAATGGCAAGAGACAAGGGAGATGAAAGAGCAGCTCTTGCACTCGAAATGTACGATTACAAGGTGAAAAAATACATTGGCTCATATATTGCAGCCATGGGAGGACTTGATATTTTGATTATGACCGGAGGAATTGGCGAAAATGCTGATACAACCCGCGAAGGTGTGTTGAGTGATCTGGATTTTTTGGGGATTTCTTTGGATCATCAGAAAAACAAAGGTTTCAGGAAAGAAGGGGTTATAAGTACTCCTGAATCAAAAGTAAAGGTTATCGTTGTACCTACCGATGAAGAATTGATGATTGCTTTAGATACTGAACAAATTGTTGTAAGTCGAAATAAATTGTAAGCAATATAGACAGCCTGAAGTAAAGATTATAAGTTGGCTTCTTTTCTTATGAAGATATTGAAACGTCCGGTGTTAAATAACATCGGACGTTTTATTTTACAGCGGTTTAAAAACATTTTAGTTGATGATGTTTGTTACGTATTAATCAGGCCCGAAATGATAATTTTGTGTTTATAAATTACTTCGGATGAAATGAGCATGATTCATGGAAATATAAACAGAAATGAATATTTTCTATCATGCGAATTACATTCGACAATTAAAAACAAATAATATACGAATGAAACTTGAACGCTTAGCTGATTTATTCGTTTATACTAAATCGCTCCGGAAACGGACTCTGGTTGCTGTAAATGCAGTTGATTTACATACACTTGAGGCCATTTCTGAAGCCATTAAACTTGGAATTGTTTCGGGCGTGGTAACCGGGAACCGTGACGAGATTATCAAATTATGTAATGCACATGAGATTGATCACCAATCATTCCAAATCATTCATGCCGAAACCGAAGAAGATGCAGCAATGCTTGCGATTAATCAGGTGAAGCAGATTTCAGGTAGTATTTTAATGAAAGGCTTAATCAGTAGCGATAAATTTATGAGGGCTATTCTCAATAAGGAAGCCGGATTATTGCCTTCAGGAAATATTCTAAGCCATGTTTCGGTGATTGATAATCCGAATTATCACAAGTTGCTAATTGTTAGCGATGTGGCTATTATTCCATATCCTACCATTCCGCAAAAAATAGGCATGGTTCAGTATTTGACAAAAATGGCTGTCGATTTGGGAATTACCCATCCAAAAGTAGCTCTAATTGCTCCAACCGAGCAGGTTTTATCTTCGCTGGTTTCGTGTACCGATGCTGTTGAAGTGATGAAAGCTGCTGAAGATGGTCGGTTTAAGCCAGGAGTAGTTTTTGGTCCAATGGCATTGGATGTGGCGATTGATCTGGAGTCGGCTCAAATTAAAGGTATTTCTTCAGAAGTGGCCGGAGACGCCGATTGCTTGCTATTCCCCAATATCGATGCAGGAAATGTTTTCTATAAGACGAATACTAAACTGTGTTATGCCGATCAGGCGGCAGTGGTGATGGGCGCCAATGTGCCTGTTGTGTTGTCTTCAAGAGGCGACAGCATACAAACAAAACTGAACTCAATTGCTCTTGCAGCGTTATTAAGTTAATTTATCCAATTCATGAGCGATATTCGAATTCTGGCTATTAATCCCGGTTCAACGTCAACCAAGTTTGCCGTTTATTTTGAAGGAGAATGCAAGTTGAAAAAAACCTTGCGCCACTCCATCGAAGAATTATCGCTCTATGAAAATATCATCGATCAGTTTGAATTCAGGAAAGGCCTGATTATCGATTCGCTGGTTGAGGAAGGATTTGATGTAGATAAGATCAAGTATGTTATTGGCCGGGGTGGATTGACTTATTCTTTGAAATCGGGTGTTTACCTTGTCAATAATCGGATGCTGGAACATGCGCGAGCCGGAATTTACGGACAGCATGCCAGTAATTTGGGGCCACTTATCGCCGATTATATTGCACTTCAGATTCCGGGAGCTCATGCATATGTGGCCGACCCTGTTGTTGTTGATGAGCTTGACGAAATTGCCCGCTTCTCTGGCCATCCACTTTTAGAACGACGTTCGATTTTTCATGCACTGAACCAGAAAGCAACAGCCCGGCTTCATGCAAAAAAAATAGGACGCAAATATGAAAAGCTAAACCTGATTGTAGCACATTTGGGTGGAGGAATTTCGGTTGGTGCGCATTGCAAAGGAAAGGTAATTGATGTGAACAATGCATTGGACGGTGAAGGCCCGTTCAGTCCCGAACGTAGCGGAACCTTGCCCGCCGGACAGTTGATTGATTTATGCTTCAGTAAAAAATACCAGAAAGATGAGATCCGCCGCATGGTGATTGGCGAAGGTGGGTACGTGGCCTACCTGGGAACCAATGATGCTATGGAAGTCGAAAAACGTGCTGCTGATGGCGAAGAATTGGCCATTAAAATACAGGATGCGCTTGGTTATCAGGTAGCGAAGGCCATTGGTGAAATGGCCGTAGTGTTGAATGGTTATGTCGACGCCATATTACTCACCGGTGGTTTGGCATACAGTAAATACCTTACCCGATTTATTACTTCGAAAGTCGAATTCATCTCCGAAGTTCATGTTTATCCGGGCGAAGACGAATTGGAAGCATTGGCATTAAATGCTTTGCGAGTGGCCACTGGCGAAATTGAACCGCTCGATTATCCGAATTAAGTGTTAACCTACATTTTTCAGTGATTCGTTTGGGCTAATTTCGATGTAAAGATTTTATCTTTATGAATTGAAACTTCAAACCACTAAACCATGAAATGTATTGCATTTTTTGTTTTTCTCTCCTTGCTGATTTTTAAGGATGCCCCGGCTCAACAACCGAATGTGATTTATGATGAGGCGAATGTTCCGGAATATAAACTTCCCGATGTTTTAACCCGGTTTAATGGTAGTAAGGTGAAATTGGCCAAAGTTTGGTATAAAAAGCAACGTCCGGAGATTTTGAAGAAATTTACAGAAGAGGTTTACGGAAAGGTTCCCGGGAAATTAGAAATATCGGATGTGAAAGTCTGGGAAACATCAAATGATGCCATAAATGGTTTAGCCATCCGCAAGCAATTATCCTTGTTTTTCAAAAAAAACGACCGGAATCTGGAGGTAAATGTATTGATGTATTTGCCCAAATCACAACGAAAAGCGCCGGTTTTTCTGGCGTATAATTTCTCCGGAAATCATACCGTTTATAGCGATCCAAATATTCGGTTAACCGAATCTTGGGTCAATGATAATCCTTCTGTTGGAATCATCAATAATCGCGTGACTGAGCAATCACGGGGGAGCGACTCGGATAGTTGGGCAGTCGAAAATATTATTAAAGCCGGGTACGGTTTAGTAACTGTGTATTACGGTGACATTGACCCTGACAGAAATGATTTTTCGGATGGAATCGAGCCGTTTTTTTACCAGCCGAATCAAACTCACCCGAAATATGACGAGTGGGGCTCTATAGCAGCCTGGGCCTGGGGATTATCTCGGGTGATGGATTATTTGGAGAAGGATGAGCAAGTTAATTTTCAAAAGGTAGCTGTTTTAGGCCATTCCAGGTTAGGCAAAACGGCCTTGTGGGCTGGCGCTAACGATCAGCGGTTTGCGATGGTTATTTCAAACGAATCGGGTTGTGGTGGAGCAGCGCTTTCGATGCGTAAATTTGGTGAAACCGTTCAGATTATTAATAATCATTTTCCTCACTGGTTTTGTGGAAATTTCAAGAAATACAGTGATAATGAATCTGAATTGCCGGTTGATCAACACATGCTTTTAGCTTTAATTGCACCACGACCTCTGTATGTGGCCAGTGCCGAAGGCGACAAATGGTCGGACCCGAGAGGCGAATTTTTATCAGCTAAATATGCTTCAGCAGTGTATAAACTACTTGGTACGGAAGGGTTGCCGGTTCAGGAAATGCCTGAAGTTGACCATCCGGTGATGGGCACAATTGGTTACCATATCCGCTCCGGAAAACATGATTTGACTTTGTACGACTGGACGCAGTATATCAAGTTTGCCGATAAGTTCTTTAAGTAACTGAAGGATTGAATTACTGAAGGATTGAATTTTTAAACTTTAGGCACTCCAAACTTTAGTTCACTTTAGACACTTTTTTTGTTTTCAGGATAGTACAGGATTCCATTTGCTGCAAAATTGAGTTTCTTTGTTTGTAACCTTATTAAGATTCTAATTCATGAATAAAAAATACTTTTTAGCTTTCGATCTGGGAGCTTCAAGCGGACGTGCCATTCTAGGAACTTTAATTAATGATACACTCGAATTGACTGAAATTCATCGGTTTTCCAACCAGATGCAGTTGATTAACGGGCATTATTTCTGGAATATTTTCAGCTTATTCAATGAATTGAAAGCCGGACTGAAGAAGTGTGTCAAAGAGTACGGAATCCAGCCAGAATCCATTGGGGTTGATACCTGGGGCGTCGATTTTGTGCATCTGAACAGGGAAGGTTTAATTATTTCACTTCCTTTTGCTTACCGCGATTCGCGTACCAATACCTCGATGGACGATTTGTTTCAGATCGTTCCGCAGGAAGAAGTTTATGCACAGACCGGAATTCAGTTTATGCAATTCAATAGCCTGTTTCAGTTGTTCTCGATGGTAAAAGACCAATCGTCGCTGTTGGAGATTACCGATTCTATTTTGTTTATGCCTGATGCGCTGAATTATTTGTTTTCAGGAGTAAAGAAGAGCGAATTTTCGATTGCCAGTACCAGCCAGATGATTGTTCCGGGGAAATGCGAATGGAATTACGGGTTGATCGAAAAAGTTGGGATTCCGAAACAAATTCTTCAGGAGATTATTCTACCAGGAACTATTCTTGGAAATATCACCAATGAAGTAGCCAATGAAACTGGCAGCAAATCGGTTCCGGTTATTGCTGTTGCCGGACACGATACCGCCTCAGCCATCGTTTCTACTCCTTGTTCGGAGACTAATTTTTCATACATCAGTTCAGGTACCTGGTCGCTTATGGGAATCGAATGCCCGAAACCTCACATTTCAGCACAAACTCACCAGCTCAATTTCACCAACGAGGGTGGGGTAAATGGTACAACCCGTTTCCTGAAAAACATTATGGGTATGTGGCTTATTCAGGAAGTTCAGCGCATTTGGGAGGCCGAGGGAATGAAATACACATGGCCCGCGATGGTTGAACTGGCCCGGAGAGCAGAACCATTTCAATTCCTGATTAATCCGGATGACAGCATGTTTTTGAATCCACGAGATATGACTCAGGCTATACGCGATTTTTGCTATCAAACGGCACAGGGAACACCGCAAAATCATGGCGAAGTTATTCGCTGTATTTACGATAGTTTAGCGCTGAAATACCGTTTTACGCTGGAACAAATCCGCGATGTTTCCGATCAGCCGATTGAAGTGATTCATATCATTGGTGGTGGAGCCAATAACCATTTCCTGAACCAGCTAACTGCCGATGCGACTGGGCTGGATGTTGTTGCTGGTCCTACCGAAGCAACAGCGATCGGGAATATCATGATTCAGGCGAAAGCATTGGGTTACGTTGGTTCTTTAACTGAGATTCGTCAAATTATTGCCAATTCGAGCGAATTGGTACGATTTATTCCTTCGGGTGAACTGGATTGGGATGAAGCCTATAACCGGTATCTGAGGATAACTCTGTAATTCAGCTTTGAGAAAACTCCATAAAAAAAACCTTGTCGCAAAACGACAAGGTTTTTTGAGAGGTATGGACAGGACATGTCCTGTCCGCACTATTTCTTCTTCTTGTTTTGTTCCTCCGCTGAAATGGATTCACGCATGGAAGTGTCGGCCATGATGTTTTTGTATTTCATGTAATCCATGATTCCCAGGTTTCCACTCCGGAAGGCTTCAGCGATAGCCATTGGGATTTGAGCCTCGGCATCGATAACCTTGGCACGTGCTTCCTGAGCTTTTGCTTTCATTTCCTGTTCAAGTGCAACTGCCATTGCACGACGCTCTTCTGCTTTAGCTTGCGCAATGTTTTTATCGGCTTCAGCCTGGTCCATCTGCAATCCGGCTCCAATGTTTTTGCCGATGTCGATGTCGGCAATGTCGATAGACAGAATTTCGAATGCAGTTCCGGCATCTAAACCTTTTCCCAAAACAACTTTCGAGATCGAATCAGGATTTTCCAATACGGCTTTGTGTGTATGCGACGACCCAATAGACGACACAATACCTTCTCCAACACGGGCGAGAACAGTTTCTTCACCGGCACCTCCGACCAATTGTTTGATGTTGGCACGAACGGTAACCCTTGCTTTACAAATCAGTTGGATTCCGTCTTTGGCAACAGCCGCCACAGGTGGAGTATCTATTACTTTCGGATTTACCGACATTTGTACGGCCTGAAAAACATCACGTCCGGCAAGGTCAATAGCGGTAGCCATTTTAAAACTAAGCTCGATGTTGGCTTTTTGTGCCGAAACCAAGGCATGCACCACTTTTTCAACATGTCCACCAGCTAGGTAATGGGCTTCCAGTTCATCGCGGTTAAGTACCAATCCAGCCTTTGTTCCTTCAATCATAGCACGAACGATAACTGATGGCGGTACTTTCCGAAACCGCATCAGGAAGAGCTGAATCAGTGAAATACGAACATCGGACACGAGGGCTGAAAACCACAGTCCAACTGGGACATAATACAAAAGTATGACCATGAGGATAAAAATCCCGATGATCAATCCAAATACTCCAAGACCTTGAATTTGCTCCATTATGATATATTTAAAGGTTCAACTGTAATCAGTGATTTTTCAATGTGAATGATTCTGACTTGTTCTCCCGGATTGACAAATGTTCCGGTTGAACGTACTTCAACGACTTCATCGTTTACTTTAATTTTCCCCATAGGGGCTAAACGGCCGATTGTAACTCCGATATCGCCAACTTTTACTTTTTCAGGATCAATTTCGTTGGTGTGACCGGTAAGAACTGCATTAAGCACCATGGATTTGCCCGCTTTGCTTTTAAATAGCTTATAAACAAGTAACGGTGCAGCGATCAGCACAAAAGCAAGTGTCAGAAATCCTGCCAACGAGCCATAGCCTGTGAATGCCAGGTAAACACTGTAAACAAGTACAAGGAAACTTCCGACTCCGGCAACGGTTATTCCGGGCAAAATGGTGACCTCAATCAGCAATAAAACAATACCCAAAATAATCAGGAAAATAATGATCAGGAAGTTCATAGTTCAGGATTAATCGATGGTTGCCCTGAGATCTTTTTGAACCAGAGCGTTTTTCATTGGTCTAAGATAAGAAAAACTTCCCTTCTTTACGTCGCATTTTCCTTTATAATGAACCAAAAGGGTACATTGTTCAGCCTGAATCATATCGTGTTCGCAAACAGTGATTAAGGCATCGATCACGTAATCGAACGTGTGGTAGTCGTCGTTGTGAAGAACCAAATACTTTTCTTTTTTGTCCTGAAAGTCTTGTTCTTCATCTTTTTCTTTATGTGGAGCTGTTCGTGTCATGATTTGGATATTAAATACGTTTTAATAAATTGAAAAACCTCGTACTCTGATTGCCTGTACTCGATTTCAAGTTTTGTGCTTGAAATACCCTAAAGCTAATACAATTCGTATCGTTTTTTGTTACAAGTAAATTAAAAATTCACTAAGGCTTATCAGGTTCGTTATTTAATTTGCGGGCTTCATCCAGCGTAATTCTTTTCCCGTTGTTGTATGCTGCAATAGATGCGTTTTTTATTCCTTCAAGCTTAACCTGACTTTGTAAAGTCAAGGCTTCCTGATAGCGCTTCAAACTGCCAGTTGTGTAAACAGTAACACCCTTTTCGTCCTTGTAATTTTCTACTTTTCTTAGCATCCCCAGTTTTTTTATCGATTTGGCAGCAGTGTCGGGTAATTTCCCTTTAAAGGCTCCAACCTGAATTTTATAGGTTACTGAAGTAGCTGGTTCAGTATTCGCGACCGGTTTCGACTCCGATTTATAATACGTAATCGTGTCGGGTACTTTTTGTTTGTTCAAAGCGGCAATTGCTTGTTGTATGCTATCCTGGTAAATTTTGATTTTTTCCTGAAACTTCGCCTTTTCGTCTGATGAAGCGGATTGCCAATACTGTTTTTCCTCGCTTCGGGCTTTTTCGTATAAATTAGGAATCTCTTCATTCAAGGTCATCATTTGTCCTTCTGCTTTTAAAATCAGTGCCGAAATTTTTTCTTTCTGATCGTCAGAAGAATCGGAATATGATTTTCGTAAACTGTCGGTTTGTGCCGAAAGCTTGCTGACCTCTTTTTCTTTCAGCCAGGCCGAGTAAAATATTTTTTTCGATTCTTCTTTTACAAAATTGCTAAAACTGAAGTAGCTGATTTCCGAATTCACCTGAAAATCGATTGCAGCCTTTCTTGCATTTTCAGGAATAACAAATACTTCAGGCTGAGAAACTGGTGGTTTTATCGTAACAATTGTGTCGTTTTGGATCGGGCCTGCAGGTGAAATAACTGCATATGAATTTAATCCGCCAATTGTAAACAATAGGAGAATTAAGGTTGTTTTTATGCTTGTTGTGAATTGAATTAACATATTCGGTATATGTTTGATTTGGCCTTAAAATTACAAAAAATGTAACTAGGTCGCTATACGATTGAACCGGTTTATTTTATTAACAACGTTTTGTTACGTCCGAATCATATCAATATTTCAAGTATATTTGTCTAACTTAAAAACATTCAATAATGACATCTTTAAGTAAAGGTGATAAAGCTCCTGAATTTCATGGGCTGAATCAAAACAATGAGACCATTTCATTGGAAACGTTCAAGGGTAAAAAGCTTATTTTGTACTTCTATCCGAAAGATAATACTCCGGGTTGTACCGCAGAATCGTGCAACCTGAATGATAATTACCAGGCTTGGCTGGCCAAAGGCTACGAGGTTGTTGGTGTTAGTCCGGATAGTGTTGCTTCACACAAAAAGTTCGCCGATAAGTTCCAATTCGGGTTTAACCTTATTGCAGATACTGAAAAAGAGATACTTCAGGCTTATGGCGTTTGGGGCGAAAAAAGTATGTATGGCAAAAAATACATGGGAGTTATGCGTACCACTTTTGTGATCAGCGAATCAGGAATTATTGAAGATATTTTTGAGAAAGTAGATACAAAAAACCATACCGATCAAATCATTAAAGCATTAGATATCAAATAAAATGGCAAACGACGAAAAATCAAAACAGAACATCGAAAAGCTAAAGGCTCTACAGTTGACAATGGATAAAATCGAGAAAAGCTATGGCAAAGGCTCGATTATGAAATTAGGCGACCGTGTGGTTGAAGACGTTCCGTCAATCTCTTCAGGATCAATTGGACTGGACATTGCAATGGGCGTTGGTGGCTACCCCAAAGGAAGAATCATCGAAATTTATGGACCTGAATCGTCAGGTAAAACAACTTTAGCCATTCATGCCATTGCCGAAGCTCAGAAAGCTGGTGGAATTGCTGCGATCATTGACGCTGAACATGCGTTTGATCCTGGTTATGCAACCAAATTAGGCGTTGATATCAACGAATTGCTGATTTCTCAACCTGATAATGGAGAGCAGGCTCTGGAAATTGCTGATAACCTGATCCGTTCAGGAGCCGTGGATATTATCGTTATTGACTCGGTGGCAGCATTGACTCCAAAAGCTGAAATTGAAGGCGAAATGGGCGACTCAAAAATGGGTCTTCAGGCTCGTTTGATGTCTCAGGCTTTACGTAAACTGACTGCCAACATCAATCGCACTAAAACCTGTGTCATCTTTATCAACCAGTTGCGCGAGAAAATCGGTGTCATGTTTGGTAATCCTGAAACGACCACCGGTGGTAATGCACTGAAATTTTATGCTTCGGTACGTTTGGATATTCGTCGCATTGGCCAGATTAAAGACGGGGAAGATGCCCAGGGAAATCATACCCGTGTGAAAGTGGTAAAAAATAAAGTAGCTCCTCCATTCAAAAAGGCTGAATTCGACATCATGTATGGCGAAGGTATTTCCAAAACCGGCGAAATCGTTGATTTGGGTGTCGAGCTCAACGTCATCAAAAAGAGCGGATCGTGGTTTAGTTACGGCGAAACCAAACTTGGACAAGGACGCGAATCGGTTAAAACAGTACTTCGCGATAATCCTGAATTGGCACAAGAGCTGGAAGCCAAAATATTTGAAGCGATCACTACAACGACGACGGTAAATTAAATAAAGTTTAAAAATACAGTCATGTCCGGGTTTGGCAGTTGTGCTGTTAAACCCGGACTTTTTTTTAGTCGTATCTTTTGCCGCGATTTCTGATAGATTATTAAGAATCGTGGTTCATTTGTAATAAATATCAATCGGGAAGCTTAAAATGCTTGTATATTTTAAGATCTTCCGTTAATTCAAGAATTATGAAAGTTTTAAAGTTTGGAGGTACTTCTGTTGGAAGTGCTGAAAATATTCAAAGGGTAAAAGAAATCCTGAAAGGGCAGACGGACGATGTAATCGTTGTGGTTTCGGCTTTGGGTGGAATTACCGACAAGATTTTGAGTGCAGCAAAAATGGCTGCGATTGGAACCGGCTACTTTCAGGCTGAATTGACGGAAATCAACACGCGCCACTTCGAGACGATTGAAAAATTATTTGTTGCTGAAAAACAGGCTGATATTAAAGCGAAAACCACCATCTTACTTGACGAGCTTGAGCGTATTATTCAGGGAGTTTCGTTAATTGGTGAACTCACCCCAAAAACACTCGATAAAATTGGCGGCTTTGGCGAACGTTTGTCATCACTCATTATTTCAGAATATATTCCTGAATCGAAATGGTTTGATTCAAGTAAGCTGATCAAGACCAACAGTAATTTTGGTAAAGCTACAGTCGATTTTGGACAAACCAATCAACTCATTCAAACGGCTTTTGCCTCCTTTTCAGGACTTGCAATCGTTCCGGGATTTATTTCGAGCAACGAAGTTGGCGAATATACCACTTTGGGTCGTGGTGGTTCCGATTATACCGGAGCTATTTTGGCTGCGGCTTTGGATGTGGCATCGCTCGAAATCTGGACCGATGTGAATGGTTTCATGACTGCCGATCCGCGAGTAATTAGCAAAGCCTACACCATAAAAATGCTGAGTTATTCAGAAGCCATGGAGCTTTCGCATT
The DNA here is from genome assembly GCA_028683385.1 of Prolixibacteraceae bacterium. Taxonomy (GTDB): domain Bacteria; phylum Bacteroidota; class Bacteroidia; order Bacteroidales; family Prolixibacteraceae; genus Aquipluma. Next base: position 136,186 of record JAQUIJ010000009.1, read on the forward strand.
TTGGTGCAAAGGTTATTTATCCGCCAACTATTCTGCCGGTTTACAAGAAGGGAATTCCGGTTCTCATTAAAAATACAATGGATCCCGAAAACGAGGGAACTTTAATTACCGATAGCAAACACAATGGGAAAGACCTGCCGATTAAAGGTATTTCATCCATTTCGAACATTACCCTTATAACCATACAGGGATTGGGTATGGTGGGTGTTACCGGTATATCTTCCCGGCTTTTTGGCGCTTTGGCTCGCCAGAATGTGAATGTCATCCTGATTTCGCAAGCTTCTTCCGAAAACTCAATCAGTTTTGCCATTGATTCATCCAGTTCAGCAAAAGCTGAAGCAGCCATCCAACAAGAGTTCGATCGTGAAATTCAGCTCGACCAGATCAATAAGATTACGATTGAAGAAAATCTGGCCATTGTAGCTATTGTTGGCGAAAACATGAAGCATGCTACCGGAATTGCCGGAAAGCTGTTCAATACTATCGGTAAAAATGGGATTAACATCATTGCTATTGCGCAGGGAGCTTCGGAGTTGAACATTTCGTGGGTTGTAAAGATTTCTGATTTACGCAAAACCTTGAACGTCGTTCATGAATCGTTCTTCCTGTCGGAAAATGTTGAGTTGAACGTTTTCTTGTTGGGAATTGGTTTGGTTGGCGGTAATCTGCTCGAACAAATCAAACAGCAACAACCCAAATTGCTAAAGGAAAAGCACCTCAAGATTAAACTCGCCGGAGTTGCCAATTCCAAAAAAATGCTGTTTAATCGGGAAGGTATTGATATTGCTACTTTCCGCGAAAAAATGACGACTGAAGGTCAGGAATCGAGTCTCGAAAATTTTAAAAATGAAATTATCGGCCTGAATATGTATAATTCAATCTTTGTGGATTGTACCGCCAACGATCAGGCTGCAGGATTATATGCAGAACTGCTCAATGCCAATGTCTCGATTGTTACAGCCAATAAGGTGGCAGCTTCCTCAGAATACGAAAACTACGCGCTCCTGAAAAAAACGGCCAAGCGAAAAGGTGTTAAATTCCTTTTCGAAACCAACGTTGGCGCTGGTTTGCCGATTATTACCACTTTGAACGATTTGGTTAATTCGGGCGATACCATTGTGAAAATCGAAGCTGTTCTTTCCGGAACACTCAATTTCATTTTCAATACCATTAGCGAAACCGTTCCATTGAGTAAAACCATCAGGATGGCCAAAGATCAGGGATTTGCTGAGCCTGATCCTCGCATCGATCTTAGTGGTGTTGATGTTGCGCGTAAACTCCTCATTTTGGTTCGTGAATCGGGTTACCAGTTCGACATGAAAGACATTAAAATCAACACTTTTATTCCTGAAAAGTATTTTGAAGGAAGTGTTGACGATTTCTGGAAAAATATACCTGAAATGGATGCCGAATTTGAAGCCAACCGGAAAAAATTGGCTGACAAAGGACTTTTCTGGCGTTTCGTTGCCAAATTTGAAGACGGAAAAGCCGAAATCGGACTTCAGCAAATTGAAGCAAACCATCCGTTTGCCGATTTACAGGGATCGAACAATCTGGTCATGTTTAATACCGAGCGTTATCTTGAATTTCCGATGATTATTAAGGGTTATGGCGCTGGCGCTGCGGTAACTGCGGCCGGTGTTTTTGCCGATATAATCAGGGTTTCAAACATCTAACTCATGCAAATCCATCGAATCGGAATCGGATTGGTTGTTGGTTTTTTGACCGGTTGTGTCCCCAAACCATCAGCAGTTCAGGAACAGAGTCTGTTCCAGGTTTCGACTATTGATGCGCTATTGCAGGGCGATTACGATGGATATACAAGTTTGAACGAGCTTTCCTCGAAAGGTGATTTCGGTATTGGAACCGTTAATGCACTTGATGGCGAATTGGTCATTGAAAAGGGACAGTTTTATCAGGTAAAATCTGATGGAAAAGTGTATCGTCCTTCCGGAGAACTGAAGACACCTTTTGCCTCAATTGTTAATTTTTTGCCTGAAGATTCGCTGGAAGTTCATAATCTGGATTTCGCACGGCTAAAATTACTGGTTGACAGTTTGATGAGAAGCCGAAACTACTTTTTTGCGATTCGGTTAGATGGCGAATTTGATTCGGTACATACCCGAAGTGTTCCTGCTCAGCAAAAACCATATCCTGCATTGGTTGTTGTAACACAAAACCAACCTGAATTTTCGATTCAGGAAACAAAAGGAAAATTGACAGGTTTTTTCTGTCCTGATTTTGTGAAGGGAATTAATATGCCTGGTTATCACCTGCATTATTTGTCGGATGACAAAACCTCGGGTGGACATTTACTCGATTTCCGGTTGAAATCAGGAAAATTAAAACTCGATAAAATTCGAAAATTTGAGATGCTTCTTCCTGAATCGGGTTCGTTTCAAAAAACCGAATATAAAACCGACAGGACAGGAGAACTGAAGAAAGTGGAAGGATGATGAATTAGAAAATTTGGAAGAACATGAAATACATTATTGTTTTGGGTGATGGAATGGCCGATGAGCCATTGGCTGTTTATGGTGGAAAAACTCCGCTTCAGATGGCCGAAAAACCTGTGATTGACAGTCTGGCTAAAAAGGGCAGGACAGGACTCCTAAAAACGGTTCCCGATGATATGCACCCCGGAAGTGAGATTGCCAATATGTCGGTTTTGGGTTACGATGTGCAGAAGGTTTTTGAGGGTCGTGGTGTACTTGAGGCTGCCAGTATTGGCGTAACTCTGGGCGAAAATGATCTGGCGCTGCGCTGTAATTTGCTTACCATCGAAAATGAAAACATAAAAAATCATTCTGCCGGACACATTTCAAATGCAGAAGCATACGAGTTGATCGATTACCTGAATAAAAAACTGGGTAACGAACTGATCAGGTTTTACCCTGGCGTTTCGTACCGTCATTTGCTGGTTATAAAAGGTGGCAAAAAGCACATGAATTGCACCCCGCCTCACGATGTTCCGGGAAAACCATTTCGTCCGTTTTTAATTAAAGCCGAGAATGAAGAATCTGCGGCTACTGCCAAATTACTGAATTACCTGATCTTGCGTTCGCAGGCATTGTTGGCAGAACATCCGGTCAACCTGAAACGTAAGGAAGCTGGCAAAGAAATTGCCAATAGCATCTGGCCTTGGTCTCCAGGCTATAAGCCTCAAATGCCAACTTTGAAAGAATTGTTTGGTATTGAAAAATCGGCGGTTATTTCAGCGGTTGATTTGATTCAGGGAATTGGTGTTTACGCCGGAATGGATGTGATTAAAGTGGAAGGCGCTACAGGATTGTACGATACCAACTACGAAGGAAAAGCTAAGGCTACAATTGATGCCTTAGAAGATCATGATTTGGTTTATTTGCACGTTGAAGCCAGCGATGAGGCCGGGCACGAAGGTGATGTGGAGCTGAAAACCAAAACCATAAGCTATTTAGATTCAAGGATTGTGAAATACCTGGTTGAGGAAACCGGGAAAATGGATGAGCCTGTCACCATTGCCGTTTTACCCGATCACCCAACGCCTTGCGCAACAAAAATTCATACTCGTGCAGCCGTCCCTTTTATTATTTATAAACCTGGCGAAAGCCCCGATAGTGCTCAGTTTTACGATGAATTTGAGGTCACAAAAGGCTCGTACGGTACATTGAAAGGTGATGAGTTTATGAAAGCACTATTGACCAAAATTATCAATTAGCTAATGATTTTTTAATGTTGGAGATGATAGGTTTCAACCTCTATTTTTAACTTTAGCATCTAAATTTGAACTTCTGAAATGAGATATTTTAGCACCAATAAAACTGTTCCTTCAGTATCACTAATGGAGGCAGTTACCAAAGGATTGGCAAGTGATAATGGATTGTTTATGCCCGAACGGATCGAAGAATTCCGTCCTGAATTTTTTAGACGAATACACAAGCTGAGCTTCCAGGAAATTTCGTTCGAAGTTGCCAAAAAATTCTTTGGAGAAGATATTCCCGAAAATACGCTGAAAGAGATTGTTGAAGATACCCTGAATTTTGATTGCCCGATTGTAAAAGTTAACGATTCAATGTATTCTCTTGAATTGTTTCATGGGCCAACCCTGGCCTTTAAAGACGTTGGTGGCCGGTTTATGGCTCGTTTGCTTCGGTATTTTCTTCAGGGATTCCAGAAAGAAGTTAATGTGCTGGTTGCCACTTCAGGAGATACCGGGAGCGCTGTTGCCAATGGATTTTATGATGTTCCGGGGATTAAAGTATATGTGCTGTATCCGAAAGGTTTGGTGAGCGACATTCAGGAAAAGCAGTTTACTACGTTGGGCAAAAATATTACCGCACTCGAAATTGATGGGACATTTGACGACTGCCAGCGTTTGGTAAAATCGGCATTTCTCGACATCGAATTGAACGAAAAAATGGTACTGACTTCTGCCAATTCAATTAATGTTGCGCGATTCCTTCCACAAGCTTTTTACTATTTCAATGCCTATGCTCGTTTGCGCGAAGCTGGAGTTGACAGTGATGTTGTGTTCTCAGTTCCAAGTGGCAATTTTGGAAACCTGACTGCCGGATTGTTTGCCAAATTTATGGGATTGCCTGTTAGCCGGTTTATCGCTGCAAATAACGAAAACGACATTGTTTATAAATACCTGAAGTCGGGAAAATATGAACCGAAGGCATCGGTTTCAACCATCGCCAATGCAATGGATGTGGGCGCTCCAAGTAATTTTGCCCGAATACTGGAATTGTATAATCAGTCACATCAGGATATTGCGAACGACATGGTTGGGTATCGATATTCAGATGATGAAATACGCGAAACCATGAAACAGGTTTTTGAGAAAGAAAACTACATGCTTGATCCTCATGGAGCGGTTGGTTATCGCGCCTTGAAAGCCGATTTAAAAGCGGGCGAAGTTGGTGTTTTTCTTGAAACAGCCCATCCGGCAAAGTTCACTGAAACGGTTGAAAGTGTTTTGGGTGAAGGAACAGTTGTTCTTCCGGAGAAACTTGCTGCATTTATGAAAGGCGAAAAGCTTTCGATTAATTTGAATACCGAATTTGCTAATTTTAAACAGTTTTTACTGAATAAATAAGGATAGATATTTGCGTAAAAAGCCGTTTGTGATTGTTTCGCAAACGGCTTTTCTTTTTTATTTGATCGGTGTAGATTGTTATATTTGTGAAAAGTAAATTCAAACTAAACCACAAACCAAACAACCTAAACTGTATGAAGACTTTTCAACGATTATTTATATTCCTCATCCTGTTTTTTTCATTTGCTAAATCTTCTGTAGCCCAAAAGTCGATGTCTGATGTGCCTGTTTTTGGAGCACAGATTTTTATCGAACCAGGTCAAACTCCGGAAGATATTGATACCTGGTTTCGGATGCTGAAAGGAAACGGCATGAAAACCACACGGATCCGGATGTTCGAATCGTACATGCACAAAGCGGATGGAACCTGGGATTTCAGTTTGTTTGATTTGGCTTTTAAGTCAGCCGATAAATATGGAATTCAGGTTTATTGTACCATTTTCCCATACACCGAAAAAACTGATATTGGTGGGTTCAAATTTCCACGTGACGAAGTTCATCTTCAATCAATCGCCCTGTTTATTGAAAAGCTGGTGACACATTTCAGTCAGTATAAAAGCATGTATGGTTGGGTTTTAATCAACGAACCTGGTGTTTCCGGAAATATTCCGTCTACTGAATTTACGAAAGCCAAATACCAGGAATGGTTGCAAAAAAATCCACAAAGCGAGTTTGTTAAAAATGGTTACCCAATTTTGGTTGAGTTGACCGATCAACGTTTTTTACTTGATTACAATACCTGGTTTCTGAACTGGATTGCCACTGAAATCAAGAAGTGGGATGCTAAACACGTGCTGCACGTCAATAATCATGCGATGTTTCAGAACTGTGCCGAATACAATTTCCCGGAATGGCGGAAGTTCCTGACCACTTTGGGTGGTTCTGCCCATGCCAGTTGGCATTTTGGATATTTCAAGCGTGAACAGTACGCCATGGCTATGTCTGCTAATAGCGAAATTGTGCGTTCCGGAGCGGGCGAATTGCCATGGATTATGACCGAAATTCAGGGAGGAAACAATACATACAGCGGAATGGCGCCATTTTGCCCGACTAAAAACGAGATTGCCCAATGGATGTGGGTCACCGTCGGAACTCAGGGCAAAGGTGGAATCTTCTGGTCGCTGAATCCACGTTCATCGGGAATTGAAGCAGGAGAGTGGGCCATGCTCGATTTTCAGGATCAACCTTCGGATCGGTTGATTGCCGCTGCTGAAGTTTCAAAAGTAATTGACTCCAAACCAGAACTGTTTGCCAATGCACGTGAAGTAGAATCCGGAATCAACATTTTGTATGTACGGCAGTCGCTTTGGGCTGAGAAGAAAATGGCATCGCCTTCGGTGCAAAATTATGAAGGCCGTTTGGTTGGCGGAGTCATGAAATCGGCCTTAGGTTATTTCGAAACGTTTTCGGAATTGGGCATCAATTGCAGCCTGAAAGAATTCGGTGAGTTTGATTTCACGAAGGATGATTATTCTGGTTCTACAATTATTCTGGCACATCAGATTTCCATTCCATCAGAATATGCTCCAAAATTGGAAGCTTTTGTCGCTAAAGGTGGGAAGTTGATTGTCGATGGATTGACTGGTTTTTTTGACGATAACCTGCACAACACTATTAAAACTGGATTCCCTTTTGCCAAATTGTTGGGGGGAAATATCAGTGAATTCAAGGCTGTTGATAATTTGTTTGACGTAAAAATAGATCAGCTCACTTTGCCGGCTCACCTTTGGAGAGGTTTTATCCGGAATACATCCGGGAAAGTAATCTCGACTGTTGATGGCGAACCTGTGGCTACCCGAAACCAATTCGGAAAGGGCGAAACCTTATGGATTCCTTCTTTACTTGGTTTGGGGGCACGTTTGGGAGGAAACGAACAATTGGCTCAATTACTGGCTCAGGAACTGAAGCCTAATTTCAATAAAGCGCCTTATTCTTTTGCGTCGCAGCAAAAAGGAATGTTAATGAAGACATTGCAGTCGGGTGATTCGTACATTACCATTTTTGTAAATAAATCAAAAGATTTGAAACGGATTGCTCTAAATACTACCGATAAGTTTAAAAAGCCCTCTACCTTATTTGCCGACAAAAAAGGAACTGTTTCTGGCGAAACTATTTCTATTTCTCCAGAGGAAACTATGGTCATTGAGTGGAAGTAATCGTTGGTTTTATTGATTTTGAGAAAATGTTTAAATTTCTCCGTAAGGAGATAAATATCAATAGAAAAAGCACATCATTAAACCAGATTTCCCTTAGGGAATTAACATTTTAACTGTTAATGTCCTAACGGACAATAGATTTTATTGTTGATTTTTTTTCTATTGATATGAATGCTCTATGGGCAAAAAAACAATTTGAAAAGCTACAAAACTTAACCCGAATTTATGAATCGTTTTCAGGAACAGGATGTTATTCAATTGTGCATCGAAAGGCTGACAAACATTTATGGTTCGTCGGTTCGATTGAAGGACTCCCGATCAGTTGGGGGCGGATGTATCAATAATGCCGTGAAAATAAGCACATCGGTTGGCGACTTTTTCCTGAAATGGAATGCTACGGATCATGCTGAACTATTTCTGAAAGAAGCTTTTGGCCTAAATGAAATGCGTCTTGCAGGTTCTTCGCTGGTCATTCCTGAGGTTATCTGGAGTAAAGAAGTTGATGACTTTCCCGGACTATTGCTGATGGAATATTTGCAGCCGGCAAGTAATACTTATGGAATGGATGAGCGGTTGGGAAGAGGAATCGCTCAGCTTCACCGAAAAGCCGCTTCTGCATTTGGCTTCCATCATTCGAATTACTGCGGAACAACCCTTCAGGATAATACCTGGAGTGATAGCTGGCCTGAATTTTATGCTCAGCGTCGGATTTGGAGCTTGGTTGAACAGATAAAGAAATCGAGGGGAATGTCGATAGAAGAGCAGAAAATCTATGAAAAACTGGTTGTCCGAATTCCTGTTTTGCTTCCAAATCAAGCGGTCCCATCGCTTATTCACGGCGATTTGTGGTCGGGAAATTACATGTACACGGCCAATGGCTCTGCATTGATTGATCCGGCTTGTTACTATGCCGATCGCGAAATGGAACTGGGAATGATGAAGTTATTTGGTGGATTTTCTTCCCGCGTTTGGGAAGCTTATCAGGAAGAGTTTCCGCTTCCGGATGATTGGAAAGAAAGAAACCGGTTGTACCAGCTTTACCATGTTCTGAACCATTACCTGTTGTTTGGTGTTTCGTATGGGCAACAGGCGCTTGAAATAACCCATGAATACCTTTGAAAAACTCAAATGACAAAAACGATTGGGTATATTATATTTGGAATTTCCATGTTGGTGTGGTTGTTGATTCCGGCAGTACCGTTTCTGGGGTTTTCTGTCGGGAAGGCTGCCGCAATAACTACCGGATTGATCGTAGCTGGTGAGATAACCTTTTACCTCAGTATTTTCCTGATTGGCAAGGAATTTTTGGTCAAAATCAAAAATAAATTCAGGCGAAGGAAAGCAAAAACGAATCCTTCGTCAGAAGAATCTGAATCGGCGGATTTATAGGCTGGAGAAATTTTTTATATTCTTTTCAGTAATCGAAATATCATTCTTAACAATCGATACAATCCCCAACTTACTAAAGCAATAACAGCCAGGAACACTACCATTAGGAGGAATGGATGGTCAAAAATTACAAAGATGAATCCGATGGCTCTGTTTATTTTCTGTTGTTTTGTTATTTCACTCTGAATATCAGGAGTCTTCTGACTAAAATCGATCGATTCAATCTTTGTTAGAAAATTTTGTTGAACCGAAGTTTCCAGGCAAAAGATATGAATTTCGTTGGTAAATTGTGAAGCAATCAGAATATCGCGTTCCAGATTATCCCAGGTGATTGCTTTTAGTTCAACTCCTTCGATTTTTACTCCACCTCCGGTACTGCCCAATGCAACTGGCATATCCTTTTGATGATAGACAGGAATGATTGCCGGATTGTTCAGTGCGCTGGTGTATAACATTGGAATTTCAATATCAGTTTTGATATCGATTATTCCCATTAATTTTTGTGCCGATGTGGTTTTTTTTGCCCTTTCTTCGTAAATGAACGGAATGAGATAGCTTTCAACTGTATAGCCATCATTTTTCATCGTCGATACTAATCTTTGATATACTTCTTTCCCTTCCTCAATTGATTGGTCATCGTAAAGTCGCTTGTATGCTTTCCATGCTAACTGCCACGGGTGTGAAATAGCTAGTTTAGCATCGTTTATATCGAGTTCAAGGTCAATCCCAATTCCTTCCCATTTCAAATTGTTTTCAGCCGTCCATGCTTTAAAATCGGCATACCGTTTTTCAGCTTTTGCCCCGTTGTACATGTTAAACCAATAGCCTTCCTCTTCCGGTAGAAGCAACCATGCAACAATTGGAATACCTGCCTGATTCAGTTTTTGAATGGTCATCGTTCGTTCCGGACTAAAATCATGAAGGCCAATGCGAACTTCGACCTTCATTTTTACTAGTTGATTAATAAGCGCCGAATCAGCAAACAATTCGCTAAACTCTTTGCCCTGAAGTTCGCAGAAAAATGAAAAATGTGGTTTAACAGCGTATGCCAGAGTTAACGAAAGGATAAGAGAAATTGAAAGTACAAGTTTCTTCATCGTTTAGGTCTTTGAGAGGAACTAAAGTAAGAATAAAGTCCTTTATTTCAAGACATAAAAAATAATTCTACAACTCGACAAGCTTGTTTTTGATAGCGTAAACCACCAGTTGGGCGGTATTCTTACTTTCGCTTTTTTCGAGAATATTAGCGCGGTGCTTGTCAACCGTGCGTTTGCTGATGAAGAGTTTATCGCCAATTTCCTGATTGGAGAGTCCTTGGCAAATCAGGATCAGGATTTCCATTTCGCGCTCCGAAAGTTCAGCATGAACTTCTTTACTTCTTGATGACGATTTCAGGCTGGCAACCAGGTTTTGAAGCAATTCCGAAGAGAAGAACGATCCGCCTTCATAAACCACGTCAAGGGCGGTTTTTACCTCTTTAATGTCCGAATTTTTCAGAACAAAACCTTTCACGCCGGCATTCACCATTTTGTAGTAATAATCTTCTTCACCATACATCGATAAAGTGATGATTTTGATGTCGGGATACAACTTCTGCGCGATTGTGGCCGCCTCAATTCCATCCATAACCGGCATATTGATGTCGAGCAAAACTAAGTCGGGTACATCTTTTTCAAGCAGCTCAATAAATTGTTTACCGTTGGCGGCCTCCGCAACTACCTGGTAGTCTTCAAGCGTATTTAATAAAATCCGCAACCCATTTCTGAAAAGGGTATGATCGTCGACGATAATTACTTTTCGTTTTGTTGGTTTACTCGTCATGCATCAGTACTTTAATGGTTACCAAAGTTCCTTTTTTGTTCTCACTTTCTATGTTTATTTCACCCTTCAACGAATTAATACGTGAATAAATATTTGAAAATCCCATTCCGCTACCGCCTTGTTGTTCAATTATTTTGCTCACGTCAAAACCTTTACCGTCATCGCTGTAAATGATGGTGATATAATCATTATCAGTAATCGTCAAAGATATGTTAATCTTTTTTGCATGCGCATGTTTGATGGTATTGTTTATCAGTTCGCAAATAACCCTGTACAAAACGACCTCAACACTGGCATCAAACCGTTCATCTTTCAGCTCAGTAATCAGGTTGATCCGTATGGTTTTTGTGATGTTGATTTTGCTAGCGAAGTTGTTGAGTGCCCGCACCAATCCGAAGTTATTCAGGATATGCGGACTCAGATTATCCGAGATTTCTTTCAGACTTTTGATGGCTTCGTTAATGACCAGTTCAGTATTTTCAACAATTTCGCGCGAGGCTTCGTCGTGTTTCATTTGTGCCAGCGACGAAACCGACATTTTCACGCTCGAAAGCAATGGCCCAAGCCCGTCGTGCAGGTCTTTGGCGAAACGTTTTCGCTCTTTTTCTTCGGTTTGAATGATGGTATTCAGGAACATTTTTTCGGTCAGCCGCCGCGAATCTTCAGTTCGTTTCATGTACTTAAAAATTTTCTGAATCATAAAAACCCCAATGGCGAAAGCCAGCGAAGTGATTACACCTCCCCAGACAAAAATTTCGCGGTAATCCTGAGGTTTAATGTCGCTGATATAAGGCAGAAACTCGACCAGACGCATTATGGCCATCAGGATAAAACCCAGTGTGAGCAACATCCACGACGAATTATACTTGGTGACACGAGTTAGTTTGACGGCTACTCCAACAGCAAAAAACTGTAGTACGATAGCAATGACGAACAATATTTTCAGGATCATATTCTGTCGATTTTGTTGCAAACAAAGTTACAAGGTAATGTGATCTTTTGAAGCTGAGACTGAATTTAAATTTCAGTCTGCTATCTTGATTTCTCAATATGTGCCGATCGTAGCATCATTAGCGAAGTATAGAAAACAACGACGCAAACAATCCACTTCAAGATAACCAACGGCAACGATTTAACTACGTAAGCTGCAAGAAAAACTCCTGCAATTCCAGCCACAGTAAGAGCAATGGCTGTTTTTCGGTCGTAAGCATTTTCTTTAATAAACCTCGAACTTCCGGCTACCATCAACATGGCTGTGGAAGTCATCATAATTGGGAAAGCGGTTAATGGATGCATACCCAAGCCGTAGGTCATTGCCATACAAGGTGCATAAAATCCAATGCCAATGCTTTGCAGGGCACCAAAAATAAAACTCATCACTATAATGAAGGCCAATTTCCATCCCGACAATCCAATGGCTTCACCACCTACCGGTAACCAATTTAGAAGTCCTGCCAGTATGATTGTCGCAACAACTAAAAGACCAAAGCCCATTCCTTCCTGAATTTTTCGGCGTGGCATCCGCGAAACAATTCCTGCACCCAGAACAGCTCCGACAGGTGCAGCAGTCGATACCGATACCAGAGTAACCGGGTCAACGTGAACAGAAGTCATAAAAATAAAGGCTTGAACGACTGTCGGTAACGTATTTCCTACATTCATCGTTCCGGGCATAAGCCGATCGTCAACCATCTTGAAAAGTTTAAATAATGCTGTTTGTTGTGCAAAGCTCCCGATGCCTAATGTGTCAAGAAAATTGGTGATAAAGCCAATTCCAAGTAGTCCGGTGGCGGATTTGTTGGAAAGCGATTTCCGATTCCGGTACACGTCTTTGAAATAGAAAAAGCTAAAGAAACTGGTTAACAAACCAAGAATGGATTGCAGTAAAATTCCCATATTTTGTCGGTAATGTTAAAACCTAAAACTACGAAAGAACCGGATGGAATGCAAATCGGGTCGACAAACCCCGGAAGATTGGTAATCGTTACATTTTGGTAAGATATGCCGTGAAAACAGTACGAAAATGTAGGATATTTTTCAGGCCAATACGTTTAATGTGCAAATTTTTAATGTTTTAGATTTTGAGGTATAAGTTTTGAATGAGCTCGATCGTCAAGATTTATTACTGAGAGAATATTTGAAACTAAAATTCACAGCCATGAAGATTATTTTACCGGTTACCGAGGATACCGCTTCAGGAAGAAGTATTGCCCGTGGTTTTTACAAAGCCGATTTGGCGTGCATTTACAATTGCATCAATCAAACCAAAGAATGGCTACCAACCCAAAGCATCAGTAGGGATGCAGGCGATTTGGGAGACGCGCTTAAGCGAATTGGTATAGGCGCTGTAATCAGTTACCAGATGCCTTTAATGGCGCTTGGTTTCTTTACCGATAGCGGATTGACTGTTTACAAAGCTGAGAGTGGAAATATTGAGGAAAACATTCGCATGTTTACCGAAAACCGGCTGAAACCTCTGACCAATGCAACTTCAAAGAGCGGTTCGGCTTGCACCAGCTCATGCGGTTCGTGCAGCTCAACATCTTGTCAATCTTAAAAACAAAAATTATGGCACTGGGAAAATCAATCAATTTTATACGGAAATTCATTAAGGATAGTGAATTCAGACACGAATGCAATAAAAGTTCGAAAGAAGAACTTCTGAAAAATCTTGATTTTAATGAAACAGAATTTGAAGATGCCATCAATATGCAACTGGTAAAATGCCAGTCGTACGAAGAGGCTGAACGCATCCATCAAATCAAATTCTGGTTTGATGTGCTTTAGGAAAACCCACGAACAATTAAAACTGACACGATGATAATTCGGGATTTAGAAAAAGTGAGAGCATCAATAAAAGAGGCCACCGACCTTGATGTTGCTTACGCCTACGACGATCTGGTGTTTCCGGAACATGCGGCATTCATGATTGAGTTTGATGCTGAAACCGACAAAAAGCTTTATTGCTATTTCCATGTGGATTGTCTGCCAGATTCCAAGACTGAAATCCTGGATCAGCTCACTCAGTCATTTAAAAAACGGGGCTGTAAATTGTTTTCTAAAGGCCTGTTTTCCCTGAATCAGAAAGGGGAGGAAATAGAAATTCGGTTTGTTTGAAGTTAAGGATTCCATCCTTTTTTAGAGGGATGGAATCCTTAATCTTAATTGTTACTGATTTCCCTCACTTCAACTGAAGTTCCTTTTCCTGCCAGAATAGGGCAGCCTTTAGCGAGTTCGGTGGCTTCGTCGAGCGAGGAGGCCAGAATAAGAATGTAACCCAGTATGGATTCTTTATTTTCGGGAACTGATTCTACTGAAATTTCGCCATTGCTGCGAATAATTTTTCCTTTCGAAGTCAAATGATTTCCTCCTTCGGCCAGATGGTTTTGGTCAACCAAATCGTTTATCCAGTCCATCCACCGGTTATTTCGTTCCCGGGTTTCTGCTGCTGAAATACTTGCAATATCTTGGTAATTGGCTCTGAACAGTAGAATAAATTCTTTCATGACGATTGATTTTGCGAGTTTAAGTTAAAAGAATGTCGTATATAATATTGGTCAACTATCTTGACTCACCCCATCGCAGCTGCGATGCTCTGCCCCTCTCTACGCGTAGAGAGGGGAGAAAACTGAGCCTTAGGTCTTCGGGGTGAGTGAACTTAAAACACGACATTATATTGGTTTAATTACTAAACTACGATGAACTTCTTTATTTCTTCTTTTTATCCAAAATCTTTTCAATTTCATCCATCACTTTATTCATAGCGGCTGTCGTTTTTTCAAATGGTTCCGAAGTGGTCATATCAATACCTGCATTTTTCAAAATTTCAATGGGATAATCGGAACCTCCGGCAGACAGAAATTTCATATAATTTTTCAGCGCATTCTGATCGCCGCTCATCACTTTTTCGGCCAGTGAAATAGATGCTGTGAATGATGTGCTGTATTGATAAACATAGAAGGTACGGTAGAAATGAGGGATGTAAGCCCATTCCATACTGATGTAATCATCCACCTTGCAAATGCCCTGGTCGTTTCCGTAATATTTGTCGGTAATGTCTTTGTAAATTTTGCTGAAGGTATCTCCGGTTAGCGGTTTGCCTTGCTCGGCCACTTCGTGAATTTTGAGTTCGAATTCAGCAAATTGGGTCTGGCGAAACAGCGTTCCTTTAAAATTGTCGAGCCAGCTCATCAGGAGCGAAAGTTTAACATCGTCGTCTTTTACAGTGCCAATCATGTAGTTGAAAAGCAACACTTCGTTGAACGTTGAAGCAACTTCAGCAACAAAAGTTTCATAACGGGCGAGCGGATAGGGTTGGGTTTTGTTCGAGAAATAGCTGTGCATGGTATGGCCAAGTTCGTGTGCTACCGTGCTGACATCGTTGTAGAAATTGTTGTAATTGAGTAAAATGTAGGGGTGCCCATCGTACGACGATCCGTTTGAATATGCTCCGGTGCGTTTCCCCGGTGTAGGATAAACATCAATCCAGCGTTCATCAATGGCCTTCTTTACTGTAGCTACATATTCGGCGCCCATTGGTTTTAGCGCTTCCAGAATGATTTTGGTAGCATCTTCATAACTGTATTTCAGATCCACGTCTTTCACCACCGGTGCGTATAAATCGAGGTATTTCAGGGTATCAACACCCATCATACGTTTTTTGATATTCAGGTAACGGTGAAACGAAGGCAGGCTTTTATTGACATTGGTAATGAGCGATTGATACACTTCAACCGGAATGTTATTGGGATAAAGCGAAGCCTCAAGCGATGAACTGTAGTGCCTTGCTCTGAATCGGAACAGATCAGCATTCACTTTCCCGTTTAGAGTTTCGCCAAAGGTGGCTTTAAATTTTGCATAATTGTCCCAGTAAGCTTTAAATGCAATTTCACGATCTTTCCGGTTGGCCGATCCCCTTAATTTGTTGTATTCCGAGCTGGTAAGTTTAACTTTTTCGCCGTTTGATAAAGTTACTTCAGGACTAGGCATTTCAGCATCAGAAAAAGTGCCAAATACCGATTCCGGAACTCCTGAAATCGTACGCGAAAGTGCCATGATGCGTTCTTCAGGCTCGCTTAAGGTGTGTTTTTTAGTACGAAACATGTCTTCTAACCCTTTGCGGTAAACCTCTAATTTAGGCTCTTGTTTAATAAACCCATCGATTTTCTCCCAGTCGGCGGTTAAAATTTCGGGTTCGATAAATGCAGCCTTGGCGCCGAATTTTGAAAACAATTGTTGTAACTCCTGTTTCATCCCGGTATATTTCATGTTTCGGGTATCGAGATCCGAATTCATGCTGACGTAACTGTATAATTTCGAAGCTTCTTTGGAAATTGACGTGTTGAATTCGAGTGCCTGAAGCAGATTTCCAGATGATTGGGTTAGCGTACCTTTAAACTTTTCAACCTGATCCAGTCGGGTTGTTATATCGCTAAACGCGGTGCGCCAGGCTTCGTCTGAAGTGAACAGGTCAGCTAAATTCCATTTGTATTTTTTAGGTATTTCCTCGCGGGTTTTCTGAGAATAACCATTCGTTGTTGCAACCAAAGTCAAAATAGTCAATACAACCAGGTGCGATCTAAGTTTAAATAATTTCATAGTAAAAGTTTTTTTATTTTGTAACCCAATTGGTATTCACATGCAGTATTGCATTACAAGCACAAATCGATGTTTGTTTGAAGAAAAAAAAATGTCTGAATTTAAACTTGCTTCCTGGTTTTATTGATGGAAGTTCGATCGTACAATTCTGATGAGTCTTTTTATTACTGAAAGTTAGAGCTAGATGCAGATTTACTTCTTTCTTTCACCAAAGATTTTTTGTTCTTCATCAAGGGCAATGTGGTGCGCTTCAAAGTTCGAATATTCTTGATCGCGTAGATTGCATTCGACTATCTCATGAAATAATTTTTTTCTCCTTTTTTCTTCAGAAAGCGTTTCAAGCAAATAAATATCCCATCCGTCTTTTCCTCCGGTCGACTCAAAATATTCAGCTTCTTCATGGCTTTCATTTTGTTCGTGTTCTGCCAGCGTTAGCAAAAAGAGCAAAAAACTGCTTCCGTTGTAAGAAAATTCGTGGCCATTTTCCCATTTAATGTTATCTATGGTCAATAAAAGCTCATCAACCTTTATTTCCGGTTTATTGATATGTTTCAGATTTGTCATGGGTACGGAAAAGTGCGATTACATTCAAATTCATAACGAAGTTCATGGCGTTTTCTTGTTTTGGAAGTGGAAAATTACAACAAATTTTAGAAAAGTAATTCTATTTTGATTTTGTTTGTCGACTGATTTTCAGGTTTGCTTTAGTTTTAAGTTTAATAGATGTATTTACAGCGACACATAATTTTATGTTATGACCACAATGACAGCTAATTATTCAATCTCCTTATCCCATTCCCAACGAGAAATGCCACCCCAATTCATGTAACGTTTATATCCTGCTTTTTTTAGTTTTTTCGATACAATTTGTGCGTTTGCTCCTACGGTGCAATAAATAATCAAATATTGGCTTTTGGGTATTTCATTTAATCGGTTCATTACATCTCCTGCAGGAAAGGACTTAGCAGTAGGAATATGGCCGCCTGCATATGCCTTTTCCGACCTGACATCAATAATCCAAATTGAATCGACTGGGTTGTCGGTGAGCTTTTTCAACTCCGACGGCTCAATGTACTTTTTTAATGCTTTGCCTTGAGACCCGACTTTCCCAACATATAACGATTGTCCGGCGACAACCTGAATAAATAAAGTCAGGAAAACCAAAGAAATCAAAGAAAACTTTGAGATATGTTTTTTATTAGGTAGAGTATTCATATAAACCTCCTTTCAACTCTCTTTCGGATCCATCTTTTTTATGATTTCGCGTAACAAATCGTTTTGTTCCTGCTTCAGAACAATGAACTTGTTGACCCAGGTATAAATCAAATAAAGGATACCAAATATGATTCCTAAATAGATGATGACAATCAGAATCGGAAAAATTGCGAATAGACCCATGATGTTGATTTTAATATTTTGTAGTCATATAAGTTATTGTTGTTGAAGTAGTTGCTAATTAAAAAGCGTAATCAGCCATTGGCCGGGCTCATTAATCTGAATATCGAAAATAACATCTGTATTAGCTGATCGAAATGAATTTAAAGTACTATACGACACTTTACAGTTGAATGGGAATTGAACATTGTCAAAGCCTTGGTCCTGTCCTAAGTTGATAAGCGTACCACTGCTTTCGGTAAATAGTAAACCAGTTACCGATCGGTTATTACCGCCATTCTGCATAAAGGAAAACATAACACGGTTTCCCGTTTTTACCTTCTGAACAGTGTACCGTTGAAGATTTTGCTTTTGAGAGATCTGATAAGGTAATGGAACTATTTTTTTTACCAGTTTATCTTCTTTCCACATTCCAACGTAGGTAGAATCTTTACCTAGAAATTTGAAAGTAAATTTGCCATTGCCACTTCTCATTCCCTCTTTGAAATCGCCTACATAAACATCGCCGTTGGCATACAGGTACGTGCCATTCCCCTGAGGCAAGCCATCTTTAAACTTCCCTTCGTATTTGTCGGTTCCGGTGGCAATGCCATTACCATTAGCCAAACCTTTTTTACATTCTCCGGAATAGGTGGTAGCTATTTCCGGTTTCAAAACCTTGCAGTTTCCCGATTGGGAATAGGAGAAATGAATCGTGGAAAGCATTAATAGCAGGGTGGGTAATAGGTGTTTTGGTTTCATGTTCAATTTGTTTAGAGTTTCTAAAGTTACAACCTTTCTCCTATATGTTCACCACCTTAAAACTCATTCTTCCCCAATACTTTTCAACAATTTATCAATTAACCAAACCCAATCGTGCTTGCCGTATCGGAGATATGCTTACTTTTAGTTTTTCAATTTTAAAAGCATAAATTTTTGCCACAAAGGCACAAAGACTCAACGTTTTTCAATCTGTGTTAATCCGTGTAATCTGTGGTGAATTACATTAAATTATGTCGCAACTTAAAGTATATAAAGCCTCTGCCGGCTCCGGGAAAACTTTCCGGCTGGCCATCGAATACATGAAACTGGCGCTCACCAACGAGTCGAACTACCGGCACATTCTGGCTGTAACCTTTACCAACAAAGCTACTGCCGAGATGAAATCGCGCATCATTGGCGAATTGTATCATCTGGCCAAAGGGAAGCATTCTGTTTACATGGATGTTTTGACCCAGGAATTGAACTGGCACCCGATGCAGGTGGAGCGGCAGGCGCAATTGGTTTTGAAACGCATTTTGCACGATTATTCGCGCTTTTCTATTAGTACCATCGATAGCTTTTTTCAGCGGGTCATCAAGGCTTTCAACCGCGAACTTGGCATCAATGCGGCTTACAATGTGGAGCTGGACGAAAAAAGCGTTTTGGAAGAGGCTGCCGACCGCATGATTCAATCGGTGGAAGACGATCCGAAACTGTTGGAATGGCTCGATGCGTTTGCTTCCGATAAAATTCGGGAAGGCAAAGGTTGGAACCTGAAAAAAGATATTTTGCGCCTCGGAAACGAGATTTACAACGAGACTTTTAAGTCGCTGAACGATAGTTTGTACGAAAAGCTGAACGACCGCGCTTTTCTGAAAGATTACCGCGGAAAACTCAGCAAAATAATCGTTCTGTACGAAAATAAATTGAAATCGCTGGGTCAGGAAGGTTTGAATATTCTGGCGATGGAAGGCCTTTCGGTTGACGATTTTAAAGGAAAAGGCAGGGGACCGGCAGCAAGTTTTCAGAAATTGAAGGACCTGAATTTTGATCCGTCCAATACGGTTCTGCAGGCCTCGGGCGATGCTTCGGCCTGGGTAACTGCAACAGTGAAAGAACCTGTGAAATCGCAATTGTTGGCAGTGGCCGAAACCAAAATGATGCCTAAGTTGCAGGAAGCCATTCGGCTGATCGATACCGAAAAACGCAAATATATTACTGCCAAACTCATCGTCAATCAGTTATATACTTTGGGTATTCTGGTGGATTTGCGCAAATCGGTTAAAGAGTTGTGCCGCGAAAAGGGCATTGTGCTCATTCCCGATTCAGGGCATCTGCTTAAAGATGTGATTGCCGACTCGGAAACACCGTTCGTGTATGAAAAAACGGGATCGGTTTATTCGCATTTTATGATCGACGAGTTTCAGGATACCTCGGGTTTGCAATGGAATAACTTCCGGCCATTGATCAGCAATTCCTTGTCGGAAGGTAATCTGGGAATGGTGGTTGGCGATGTGAAGCAAGCCATTTACCGCTGGCGCAGCGGCGATTGGCGGTTACTGGCCGGCAAACTGGGCGAAAGTTTCCCGGTTTTTGGTCTTCAGAATGAAGTGTTGAGCAGTAACTGGCGCAGTCATGGCAAGGTAATTCGTTTTAACAATACGATTTTCAGATTGGTTCCCGAATTGCTTCAGCAGCACATCGAAGGTGAACTTGCAGAAGCTGAGATTGCTGAAAATCCGGTTGGGATAACCATTCCCGAAGTGTATGCCGACAGTGTTCAGGAGGTTTCGAACAAAGAGGTATCCGATTTGGGACAGGTTCGGGTGCGGTTTCTGGAAGCGAAAAAAGAACTGACCAACGAGAATGAAAAGCTGATTCTTTCTGAATTGGTCGAATCCATCAAATCTCTTCAGGATAAAGGAGTCAAGGCGATTGAAATGGCTATTCTGGTTCGCCAGAAAAAGGAAGCCCGCCTGATTGCAGACCTGTTTCTGGAACAGAAAAGCCTTCCGGAGAACCGAAATTACAACTTTGATATTCTTTCCGGAGAATCATTATACATCAACAATTCGGAGGTTATCAGCCTGATTATCTCTATCCTGACGGCATTTCTGAATCCGGATGACCAGGTGGTGAAAGCGCAGTTGAATTATTTGTATTACAGGAAAATAACGCCGAGGCTGAATGGGCAGAGGGAGACCGAAGACGGAAGTCCGGAGACCGGAGACCGGAAAAGAAGCTTTGGGCATGGGGCATGGGGCTTGGAGCAAACGGAGAAAGAAGATTGGAGTCAGTTGTTCGAAGCAACGCAGCCAGAGCGCGAATCAGTCGAAGGGAGACCGGAGACTGGGGACCGAAATCCGTCAGCTAAAGCAGACGGCAAAGAATATTTGTGGTCCGAAAATGAAACTTTAAACTCAGAACTCCAAACTTTGAACTCCGAACTAACTTTGTCGCAATACATTGCAAGCAAAGAGTTTGAGGAACTGGTGGCCGGAAAGCCTATTCTGGAGATTATTTACAGCATTTGCGAGAAATTCGATTTGTTTCGTCTGGCCGATGAATTGGCTTATTTACAGGCTTTTGTCGATCAGATTTCGGTGTTCGAGCGAAACCATGCTTCGGAACTGACCAGCTTCCTGAATTGGTGGGACGAAAATGGCGACCGGTTTACCATTCCGGTTTCGGACAGCATTGATGCCATTAATGTGCTGACCATTCATAAGTCGAAAGGGCTGGAATTCACCCATGTTTTTGTGCCGTTTTTCGATTGGTCGGTTCACCCGCATTCATCGCCCGAAATGGCTCCATTGCTTTGGTGTCAGCCCGATGTTGAGCCATTTAATGAGATGGAACTGGTTCCGGTGCGATTTAAATCGGATGTTGGTAAATCGATTTTTTACCGCGAATATTTTGCCGAAAAGTTTAATACTTACATTGATAACCTGAACCTGATGTACGTGGTTTTTACGCGTGCGAAAGCTGGTTTGTACATCTGGGCATCGTTTTCGAGTAAGCTCACTACCGTTGGAGATTTGCTGAAACTGGCTGTTGAGAAGCAAACCAGTCTGGGCTCTTGCGGATTAAATGCAGAGGAGTCGGTTCAGTTTGAAACTTCCTATGATCCTGAAAAATTAGTGGTTGAGATTGGTGAATATTCAGCCTTGAAGGAAAAGAAAAAGGAAGAGCCAAGAATGAGAGATGTGCGACTGTCGGCTTTTGAATTTGCTGATTTCAGGCAATTCCTGAACATCAGGAAGCGGGGCGAAGATTTTTTTAGCAGTGAAAACAAAAAGCAAAGCGGTATCAATAAAGGAAAACTGATACACGAAATTTTATCGTTGATTGAAACAACCGGCGATTTGCAAAAGGCCATGAAACGAATCGAAACGGAAGGCAAAATCGGGTCGGGCGAAGCCGGGAAAATGATTGTAGAATTAACCGGATTGCTCAACGATCCGGAGGTGAAATCGTGGTTCGACGGAACTTTCAGGGTAGTGAATGAGCGAAGCATTTTGACCGGATCGAATGGAGTTAAGCGACCCGACCGGATCATGATTGGAGAAGATCGGGTAGTGGTGGTCGATTACAAATCGGGTGAACTGGAATCAGATAACTACAAATATCAGTTGCGAACCTACATTCGCGAATTGAAAAACTGTGGTTTCGAAAATGTTTCAGGATTCATCTGGTACACGAAAACAAATAAAAGGGTAGCGGTATAGGTTTAATTAATTCTACTTTGACACATTCGAAAAATCGGGCTGTTTTTACCCTGAACCCTAAAGGGAACAGCCAGATTTTTCTCCTGGCTCCCTCTAGGGCAGGGGTAAAACAGGAGAAAAATCGTGCAACATGTTTAGTTTGTCAAAGTAGAATTAAAATCAATATCAGAAAATTATTTTTGTACAACCCTTTGAAAAAAGTTTATTTTTGCACAAAAAAATAAGTTATGATACAACGAATTCAATCTGTATATCTTTTAGTTTCTACCCTTTTGCTTGGTCTTTTGTTTTTATTGCCCTTTGCCGAAATAGTTAAAGACGGCGCTATTTACACCTTTAATTTTAAAGGAATTTTATTGGATGGTGCTGTTCAGCAGAGTGGTGTAGCTATCTCTGTTTTTATAGTAGTTCTTATGGCTTTGCACGGTTTGGCTATTTCAAGTTTTAAGAACCGCAAGCGTCAAAAAATGATTGTTATTTATACAATACTGCTGCTGCTGGCACTATTTGGATTGTTTATTTTCTACACTTACCTTTCTTTCAGCGGCGCTCAAATCGGCTTAAAAATCGGGGCAATTTTACCTCTTGTAGCAATTGTTATTGATTATTTGGCCATTCTGGCGATTGATAAAGACGAAGCTTTGATCCGTTCCATCGACCGAATCAGGTAAAGTAAAAAGTCATTAGTCATTTGTAAAGTTGCAAATTAACATTTTCTATTGACTAATGACATTTTCCTATTTCCTGCTTGAAGATTCCCTGATAATCAATTCTGTAGGTAATGTAATAGTCTGGTAAGTTCGTTCCTTATTTTCAATTTTCCGGATAATCAATTCCGCAGCTTTTTGCCCCATCTCAAAGCCTGGTTGCGCGATGGTTGATATGGAAGGCGAAACAACTTTTGAAAAGGGTTCATTACTGAATCCTACGATTCCGACATCTTCAGGTATCCGGATTCCTTTATTCCGCAAATAAATCATAACACTGAGAGCGGTCGTGTCATTTCCACAGAAAATTGCATCCGGAGGATTTGGCAGGCTCATTAATTGCTGAATTGCAGGAACACCTTCTTCGCTGGTCAGCGTGTTCACGATAATCAATGATTCGTCGAAAACGATTCCATTTTTATGAAGTGCATCCATATAGCCATTTTTTCGGTCGAGGTAGGTTGTAAGGTTTTGTGGTCCGGCAAGGTGACCAATTCGCTGGTATCCCTGATCAATTAAATGCTGAGTTACCCTGAAAGCTCCTGCAAAATCATCAACTACAATTTTATCGGTTTCAATTTCGGGAACAGCACGGTCAAAAAACACCAATGGAATATGTTTTTTACTGAAAAGTTTCAAATGATCGAAAGTGTCTGTCTGCATGGCAATGGAAATGATCAGTCCATCAACCCGGTTCGAAAACATTGATTGCACAATGCTGATTTCCTTTGCCGCAAGGTCGTTCGATTGCGAAATGACGACATTGTATCCGGCCTTGAACGCCACATCTTCGGCGCCACTAATTACTGATGAAAAGAAATGCCTGTTAATCAGCGGAACCACGATTCCAATGGTATTTGATTTTTTGTTTCGAAGATTGGACGCAAGTGTGTTTGGGCGATACCCCAATTTGTCGGCAACTGCTTTGATTTTCTCCTTTGTTTTCATGCTAATTCGCGGATTATCATTCAATGCCCGCGACACGGTTGACGCTGAAATTTCCAGTTCCCTGGCAATGTCATGAATGGTTGGTTCGGTATTCTTATTTCTATTCATAATCATTCAGTAATTTGTACAAATATGCTAATAATTTCTTTTTTAAACATGAAACTTAAAATAAAAATGCAATCGATTGCGCATTCGCAAATAACTTTTATCTTTGTCTATTGATTTTATCATTTTTATGGAAGAATGGTAATTTAGTAATGTTTGTAAACAAATTCGAACTTTTAAATTCAAATATCATGTCAATCATTTTTGAAGAACGTTTTGCTGCTCATCCTAAGGATGTGAAAAAGTATGACACTGCACAGTTACGCGAAAATTTCCTGATCGAAAAAGTAATGGGAGCCGATCAAATCCGTTTGGTTTATTCGCATTACGACCGTTATATTTCTGGTGGCGCAGTTCCCGCAACCGCAACATTGGAACTGACTGCAATTGATCCGATGAAAGCCGCCTATTTTTGCGAACGTCGCGAATTGGGTATTATTAATGTTGGAGCTAAAGGTTCTGTGATTGTTGATGGAGTGGAATATTCAGTCGATTTCAAGGAAGCATTATACATTGGAAAAGGAGCCAAACAGATCACTTTCAAATCTGAAAGTGCAAGCGAGCCGGCACGTTTTTACCTGAATTCAACACCAGCGCACAAAGAATTGCCAACCCGCCACATTACCTTAAAAGATGCCAATGTGTTGCAAATGGGGTCTCAGCTTACATCCAATGAACGCCAGATTAATCAGTTGTTGGTTAGTAAAGTGGTTGAAACCTGCCAGCTTCAAATGGGAATGACAGAATTACGTCCCGGAAGTGTTTGGAATACCATGCCTGCACACACTCACAGTCGTCGCATGGAGGTGTATTTCTATTTTAATGTTCCTGAAGGGCAGGCTGTATGTCACTTTATGGGAGAACCTCAGGAAACCCGTCACATCTGGATGCAGAACGAACAAGCTGTAATTTCTCCAAACTGGTCAATTCACTCGGCAGCCGGAACGAGCAACTACATATTTATTTGGGGTATGGCTGGCGAAAATATGGATTACACCGATATGGATGTGGTTCAGCCCAACCAATTAAGATAGAAGATCTTTATGAACAGGCGCAACGCATTCAAATTTTTATCCATTCTGGGTCTGGCACCTTTGGCTGCCCGCGTTCAGGCATCAACTCCGGTTGTTGCTCCTGAAATTGTTGATCGAAAATATTGGTTGAAGGTACTTGTCAAAATCGCCGATCCTCTATTGGAATCGCTGAGTAGGGGAGAACTCCGGAAAAATATGCCTGTTGAATGCAAACCAGGCATGGATGCCGATCGCCGAAAAGTGACTTACTTGGAAGCATTCGGACGGTTAATGGCCGGAATGGCACCTTGGTTAGAATTGGGTACTGACAACAGTGAAGAAGGACAACTTCGGAAAAAATACATTGCTCTTGCACAGAAGAGCATGAAAATGGCGGTTGATCCCAAGTCACCTGATTTTATGAATTTCACCGAAGGTGGACAACCATTGGTAGATGCGGCATTTCTGGCTCACGCCATTCTGCGTGCACCAAATGTTTTGTGGAAACAATTGGATGAGACCACCAAACAACAAATCGTTGTAGCGATGAAAAGAAGTCGGGTGATTACTCCTGGTTATAGCAATTGGTTGTTGTTCAGTGCAATGGTCGAAGCTTTTTTGCTTTTTGCAGGCGAGCAACACGACGAATTACGAATGGATCTGGCTATTCGAAAACACATGGAATGGTACAAAGGTGATGGGATGTATGGCGATGGTCCCGATTTTCATTGGGACTATTACAACAGCTATGTTATTCAACCTATGCTAGTTGATATTTTAGGAGAACTGATGAAGCACGGTAAAAAGTACGAAAAGACTGCTGAAACTGTGGTTAAGCGGGCACAGCGATATGCCGATATTCAGGAACGTTTAATTTCTCCGGAAGGAACTTTTCCTGCCATCGGACGTTCGTTGCCATACCGATTCGGCGCATTTCAATTGTTAGCGCAAATGGCATTGCAGCATCGTTTGTCTGACGAGTTAAGCCCGGCACAGGTTCGATCTGCTTTATCGGCGGTTATTCAGCGAATGTTAGAAGCTCCTGGTGTATTCGATTCAAACGGTTGGTTGCGCATTGGCTTTTTTGGTCATCAACCCAATATAGCAGAATCATACATTTCAACCGGAAGTTTGTATTTGTGCTCAGTTGGGTTACTACCATTGGGTTTGCCTGCTTCTGATCCTTTCTGGGCGTATGCTCCGATGGACTGGACTTCCAGAAAAATATGGAGTGGTCAGGATTTTAAAGCTGATCATGCAATTAATGATTAATTCAAAACAAATTTAAAATAAGCGATATGAATGAATTATTTGATTTAACCGGAAAAGTTGCCCTGATTACCGGTGGAACTCATGGTATTGGAATGGCTATTGGTAAAGTGCTCGGTCAGGCAGGGGCTAAAATTTGTGTGAATGATTTGAGTGAAGAAAAGCTTGAAGCTTGCAAGGCACAATACAAAGCTGCCGGAATCGATGTTTTTACTGTTGTATTTAATGTTACCGATGAAGCTGATGTTGACCGGGGAATTTCGATTATTGAGAAAGAAGTTGGTTCTGTAGATATTTTGGTTAATAACGCAGGAATCATCAAGCGTATTCCAATTCTCGATATGCCAGTTGCCGATTTCAAACAGGTTATCGACGTTGATTTGGTTGCTCCGCTGATCGTTGGGAAACGCGTTGCTCCGGGAATGATCGCCAAACGTTCAGGTAAAATTATCAATATGTGTTCGATGATGAGCGTTTATGGTCGTAATTCTGTTTCTGCATATGCTTCAGCAAAAGGCGGTTTAAAATTGTTAACGGCCAACATGTGCTGCGAGTGGGCAAAATATAACCTTCAGATTAATGGTATTGGACCTGGTTATATTGTAACGGCTCAAACTGGCCCAATTCGCGAAAATGGTCATCCTTTCAACGATTTGGTGATGACCCGTACGCCAGCAGGTCGTTGGGGCGAACCAGAAGATGTTGCAAATGCAGCACTTTTTCTCGCATCAAAAGCCAGTAATTTTGTGAATGGACATATCCTTTATGTTGATGGTGGTATCCTTGCCAATTTTGGTTATGTGAAAGGTGAAAATGAAATTCCGATGTAAAAAGGAGTTTTTAGTCTTTTTATTTTATTAAAGAATAGGTAATCCGATCATTTAAAGGGTTAAAATCAGGAATTAAAACTGATTTTAACCCTTTAAATTTTTATAAATCCGATAAAAAATTAATTATTTTCTCAATTCACCGCACTGAATTTTAATGAAATGCAGCTAAATATTCTGATCTTGCTGTGTGTTAAGTTTCTGTTAATTAATGATATGTGTTCGTGTAAGTTTGGTTTGTGGTATTGAAAAATGCCATTAAAATTCTACTAGTCTGGAAAATGTTTTTTTTAACACATATTAACATTAACCACTTTGGTCATATTTAATATACTTTAGTATCGTTAATTCAATCACGCAAAAACTGAATTAATGCACGCAAACACAAACAAGATCGAAGAAACTGGGTATTTTTAATGTTCAGGCTTTTTTACATCATCAGCTACATGGTGTAATTGGTTTGTTCTCTTTCAAAAATTTCGCAGGCCTTTCGGCTGATTTTTCATGTTTTGATGTTTGCATTTAGTTAAAGGAAAACTCCAGAGGGAGTTTATTAAATAAGTAACGAACCAAATTATTCATATAAACTAAATGCCTATGTAAGTCTCTGAAATTAAAGAATCCAGAAGTCACTCATTCGACTTTCTTTAATCAAGTTGTTTCTAATCACGTTATTATCACAAATTAAACATTAAAATTTATGAAAAAAAGTAAATTAAAAGGTATCTGGAGAATTTCAGCATTGCTGTTGTTCTCGTGCTTTTTAGCTCTTACCTCATTTGCGCAACAAAAAACTCTATCCGGAACGGTTATTGGTGAAGACGGTGGTCCGATACCAGGAGTTACCGTAGTAGTTAAAGGAACTACAACCGGTACGATTACCGACATGGATGGAAAATTCTCTTTTTCAGCGCCAGCTAATGCTAAAACTTTAAGCGTTTCATACATTGGATTGAAAAGTCAGGAAATTGAAATTGGGTCTCAAACCAGTTTTAAAGTGACTTTGCTTGCTGATGTAGTCAGTGTTGACGAAGTTGTAGTTGTAGGTTATGGTACTCGTAAGAAAGAGGAAATAACCGGATCTATTTCAACTGTTTCAAACGAACAGATGAAAATTTCGAGTGCTCCGAGTGTTGTTAGCCGCATGCAAGGACAGATATCTGGGGTAACAGTAAATGCTGGTAATACTCCAGGTTCTGATGCAGTAATTCGTATCCATGGTATTGGTACTATTAATAATGCCGATCCGTTGTACGTTATTGATGGTGTTCCTGTTGGTCCAGGTAATAATATTAACCCTAACGACGTTGAGTCGATTTCTGTATTAAAAGATGCTTCTTCATCAGCTATTTATGGTAGCCGCGGTGCAAATGGTGTAATTTTGATTACAACCAAACATGGTCGCCAAAACCAGGAAGCAACTGTAACTTTGTCGGTACGGACAGGTATTTCTCAAGCTACCAACCAATACGACATGTTGAATACCGCTGAATATGGTCAGGCTGTTTTTCTGCAAAAGAAAAATGGTTATACATTTGCATCACAATATGGCAATGGAACTTCTCCTGTAATTCCTGATTATATTCTGCCTACTGCTGCTATGGAGGGCGATCCTGCTGCTGATGCTTCGAAATACGTCTATCCTACCAACCAGATTATTAAGGCCAACAAACAAGGTACCAATTGGTTTGACGAAATCTACCGTACAGGTGTAATTCAGGAATACGATCTTTCTATTTCTGGCGGTGGAGCTAAATCTACCTATTCATTATCTTCAAATTATTTGAGCGAAGAAGGTTTTTTGATTCATACCGGCTTTAAAAGATACAATTTCCGAGTGAATGCTGATACCAAATTTGGTAACTGGCTGAAAGTTGGAGAGTCTCTTCAGGCTATTATGATTCATCAAAATGGAGATTTGGCAAACAATGGTGAAGGTAATGCGGTTTCAATGGCATACCGTATGCAGCCAATTGTTCCTGTATATGACATCATGGGTAATTTTGCAGGCACAAAAGCTCCAGGAACTGGTAATGCAGCCAATCCTGTTGCTATGCTCGATCATGCAAAAAATAACGATGGTAAATGGTTTCGCGTACTCGGTAATATTTATGGTGAAGTTACCTTGATGAAAGGTTTAACAGCTAAGAGTTTATTCGGATACAATATGGGACAGTGGAATGCCAAAACTTATACCATTCCAACTTACGAAAATGCCGAACCAAACATGGTTCCCGGTTTAACTGTTGACTCAAACTATTCGATTTTATGGAACTGGTCGAATACCATTAATTACAGCACGACCATTAAAGACATTCATACCATCAACGTAGTTGTAGGTACTGAAGCCGTAAATAATACTTACCAATGGATGTCAGCCGGACGCAGTCAGTACTTCTCACTGGCACCTGATTATATGCAACTTACTTCAGGTGAGTCAAATAAAGTGAACGATGGAAACGGATCATCATGGTCATTATTCTCTCAGTTCGGACGTGCAAACTATGACTTGATGGGTAAATATTTCTTCGAAGCTACAGTTCGTCGTGATGGTTCTTCAAGATTTGGAGCAGCCAATCGTTACGGAGTATTCCCTGCTGCTTCTGCTGCTTGGGAAGTTAGTAAGGAAAGCTTTATGGCCAGTTCAAAAACATGGTTAGACCTTCTTAAAATTAGAGCAGGTTGGGGTAAATCAGGTAACGACCAAATCGGAGAATATAACATGTATTCAACCTTTGGAACCAACGGTTACACTGCTGCTTATAATTTAAATGGATCACCAACCTCAGCTATTGCTGGATTTGAACCATCAACAAAAGGTAATGCTGATGTAAGTTGGGAAACAACCCAAACAATCAATGCAGGTGTTAATGCTTCTATGTTGAATAAAAAACTGACTGCATCAGTTGACGTATGGCAGCGGAAAACTTCAGATATGCTTTATCGTTTAAGTGTACCTCAGGTAATGGGTACTGCAACTCCACCTTTTGTTAATATTGGTGAAATGAAAAATACCGGTATTGACATTGAAGTTGGCTACCACAATACTGCATTGGCAGGCAAATTATCTTATGCTTTGAATGCTACCTGGTCGCATTATAAAAACGAAGTTGTATCTCTTTCAAACAATTTAAAAGAAGTTGTTGGATACTCAGAACGTCAGGTTGAATATACCCGTGCTACTTCAGGCATGGCTTATCCAATGTTCTATGGTTTAATCGCTGATGGTATTATTCAGACAGCTGCTGAAGCTGCTGCTGCACCTCAGTTTGCTGATTATACCACAGTAGGTCACTATAAATACCGTGATTTAAATGGTGATGGCTTAATTACAATGGACAAAGACCGTACTTTTATCGGCGACCCTCATCCTAAGTTTGTTGGAGGTTTAAACGTTGATTTGGGTTATGGCGCTTTCGACTTGAATATGTTCTTCTACGGAAGTTACGGTAATGACTTGATCAACTATGTAAGCCGTTGGATCGACTACGGTCAGTTCGTTGGTGGATTAAGCAAGGATGCTCTTAATGATACATGGACACCTTCAAACACTGGCGCAAGATTGCCTATGCTTGATGGAGCATCACGTTCACAGGAGGCTTCTACCGCCTTTATTGAAGACGGATCTTTCTTAAGACTTAAGACAATGAGATTGGGTTATACTTTACCAAAAAATGTTCTTGACAAAGTGAAAATGAAAAGTTTGAGAGTTTATGTACAGGCAACAAACTTGTTCACTCTTACTAAGTACCGTGGACTCGATCCTGAAGTAAATACATTGTCAAATGTCGCTGGTGAAGGTAACCGGATGGGCGTTGACAAAGGATCATGGCCAACACCTCGTCAGATTACATTGGGCTTGACCCTTGGTCTGTAATATTTGTGAATAGTATTAATTTAAAACAAAGGATGATATGAAAAAATTATCAATTATAATGGCTTCCGTTTTTCTTATGGCCATATCTTTCTCTTGCGCTGATTCATTTTTGGATAAAAAGCCGCTTGGATCGACTTCCGAAGATGTATTCTACAGCGAAAAGGGCGTTAGTGCTTTGTTGACCGGAGCTTACAGTATGGTTAAAGGGTCAGCTTTATGGTCTGTTAGCTGGGGTGCATCTATCACAAACTGGACCTACGGATCTGTTGCATCTGATGATGCTGGTAAAGGTTCATATATTGGCGACCAGATTCCAATTAATGAAATAGAACAATGGAATATGTCAACAACAAACAATTATCCTGCGGATAAATGGTTGTTAAATATTGGGATGGGTGTTAACCGTTGTAATATTGTCTTGAATGTAATTGCTAAAACTCCAACCTTAGCCGCTGCAACAGCTACTGAATTCCAAGCTGAAGCACGCTTTTTGAGAGGCATGTATTATTTCGAATCATGGTTGGTTTTTGGCGATAAAATTCCATTGATCACTGAAGATAAGGTTGATGTTGCTAATACAATTAGCAATGACAATGCTCCAGGTGCAGTTTTGAAATTCATCGAAGATGACCTCGCATTTGCTGCCGCTAACCTTCCTGCCAAACAGGCACAACCTGGCCGTGCAACCAAATGGGCTGCAAAAGCTTTGGCTGCCCGTGCATATATGCAAGTGTTGGATTATGCAAGCGCAAAACCTTTGTTAGACGACATTATCGCTAATGGAGGATTTACTCTGGCTGACAAATTCTTTGACAACTTCCGTATTGCAAAAAATAACAATTCAGAATCAATTTTTGAAATCCAACGGAATGTAAATGACATCAACGAATCGTTGAATGGTGAAATGGGTATTGGCTTAAATGCACCTTATGCTCCTGAATTGGGTATGTGCTGCGGTTTCCACCAGCCAACTCAAAACTTAGCCAATGCATTCAAAGTTGATGCTGCCGGGTTACCATTGTTTGATACCTTTAACAATACCGACTTAAAGAATGACGCCGGAATTGCTTCAGGTGATGAATTTATTCCAGCTACTGATTTGCTTGATCCTCGTATCGACTTTACTATGGGTCGCCGTGGACTTCCATACATGGATTGGGGTATTATGCGTGGTTCTGACTGGATCCGCGACCAGGCATGGGGTGGACCTTATGTAACTGTTGAAAAAACGTTCTTCTACAAAGCTGAACGCAATAGCTTATCAACAACTACAGGCTGGCAGACAGGTATCAATGCCAACAATTTCCGTTATCTTCGTTTAGGTCATATTTTATTGTGGAGAGCTGAAGTTGCTGCTTCTGAAGGCGATTTGGCTACTGCATTGAACTATGTCAATCAGATTCGTACCAGAGCTGGTAAAGAAGTTGTTATGGGTAAAGTTAATCTTTATAAACTGGGTGATAAGTCTATTAATGATGGTGATGCATGGAAACAGTATGTTGACTTCACTGTTCCTGCTGCCAATTATAAAATTGGAACTTATACTGCTTTTGCAAATAAAGATGAAGCCATGAGGGCTGTTCAATGGGAACAACGCCTTGAATTTGCAACTGAAGGTATGCGTTTCTTCGATTTGAGACGTTGGGATAAAGCTAAACCAGGTAGTATGAAAGCCACTCTGGAAGCTTTTGCCGCTGCTGATCAAAGAGTAAGACCGCTTGTAATGAAAGGTGCTACATTTGATGAAAAGGATAAATATCAACCTATTCCTCAAGTTCAACTTGATTTGGAACCTGGTGTTTTAAAGCAAAATGCCGGTTACTAGTTTATTTGGTTAATTTATAATTGCGGCTGCTTCATTTTGATATGGAGCAGCCGCTTTTTTATATATATTTAGTGCGTAATACCTAATTATATGGCATGGCGCTGAATTATATCTGGATTTTCTTCTTTGTTGTTGCTTTTGTTATTGGTCTGGTTAAACTCATTTTCCTTGGTGATGTCGCTATTTTTTCTCAAATGATGAATTCGTCGTTTGAGATGGCAAAAACAGGTTTTGAAATATCTATTGGTTTAACCGGTGTTTTGACCTTGTGGATGGGATTTATGAAAATAGGTGAGAGAGGGGGCGTGGTTAAAATATTCTCACGTTTTGTAGGGCCTTTTTTTAATAAGTTATTTCCATCGCTAGGAAAAGAACATCCTGCATATGGATCAATAATGATGAATATTGCTGCAAACATGTTGAATCTCGACAATGCTGCTACTCCAATGGGTCTGAAGGCAATGAAGGAGATGCAGGAATCCAATCCAACCAAAGAAACTGCTTCTGATGCGCAAATTATGTTTTTGGTTTTGAATGCTTCAGGCTTGACAATTATTCCAATTAGTATCATGGTTTATCGGGCTCAGCTCGGAGCCGTAAATCCTTCCGATATTTTTATCCCGGTTCTTTTGGCTACTTTTTTCGCAACATTGGCTGGATTAATGGCGGTTGCATGGCATCAGAAAATTAATCTGATTGATAAAACTATCATTTCTTATATCGGTGGCCTGACTCTCTTTATTGCCGGAATAATCTGGTATTTTTCAGGGCTGCCAAAAGATCAGATTCAGACGATATCGAGTGTTTCAAGCAATCTGTTTATCTTTTCGATTATCATTGGCTTTATGTTGCTGGCTTTTCGAAAGAAAGTAAATGTTTACGATGCTTTTATTGAAGGCGCAAAAGATGGATTTCATACCGCTGTTATGATTATCCCATACCTGATTGCGATCTTGGTTGCCATAGGCGTTTTTCGGACTTCAGGAGCAATGGAATGGTTTATTTCGGGAATTGCCTGGTGTTTTCAGCAATTGGGAATTAATACCGACTTTATTCCTGCATTGCCAACGGCCATGATGAAATCGTTGAGTGGGAGTGGATCAAGAGGAATGATGGTTGATGTGATGAAGATGTATGGCGCCGATTCTTTTGTAGGGCGCGTGGCATGTACCATTCAAGGCTCATCTGATACAACTTTCTATATTCTGGCCGTATATTTTGGCTCGGTGGGAGTTAAAAATACCCGATATGCACTGACATGTGCGTTAATTGCCGATTTTGTAGGAGCAGTGGCAGCCATTCTGATGGCTTACATGTTTTTTCATTAAAACTTAAATCCTGAAGCAAACCCAATGAAAAGAATTTTATTGATAATTATGGTTTTATTGTCACTTTATGGCTGTAATCCCTGGATTGCTGATGGAGTCAGAAAACGTGATTTGAACCGCGATGTTGAATTGGTAACAGATAAAGGTTCAATTATCTTCAGGCTTTATGATGAAACTCCTTTGCACCGGAATAATTTTTTGAAATTGGTTAACCAAAGCTTTTACGACAGTATCATTTTTCATCGTGTAATCAATAACTTTTTGATTCAAACGGGTGATCCTGAAAGTAAGCGTGCTTTGCCCGAAGCTTCATTGGGAAATGGCGAGTTACCTTATGTTATTCCCGCCGAAATCAATAAATACTATTTTCATAAGCGAGGAGCTGTTAATGCCGCTCGTACAGGTGATTTGGAAAACCCTGAACAGTCTTCGAGCAGTACCCAGTTTACATTTATACAGCGGAAAGCATTAACCGATAGTTTGATTGACGTGGGAGAGAAGCGAATCAATTATTATCGGGCCTATAACCATGTTGTTCGTAATCCGGCAAATCAAAAGCTCGTCGGTAGGTTACGTAAATTAAGTCTGACTGAAAGCAAAAATGATAGTCTTCCAATTCTCGAATCGCAATTAAATGATCTGGTGAAAACTGAACAGGCGCAAATGGTTCCTTATCGTATTCCGGAAGAACACCGACAGGTGTACCGGACAATAGGCGGTAGTCCGCATCTCGATCAAAACTACACTGTTTTTGGCGAAGTAATGAAGGGAATGGATGTTGTGGACCAGATTGCCGGTGTTGAAACCCGAAAAACGGATGATCGTCCGGTAAAGGATGTGCGGATAATCAAGGTTCAGTTGATCAAAAGGAAACGATACTAATTATTTCCGGTTTTTACATCGCATCATACACGATTACCTTTTCCCAAAGGTGTTGGCAATCTTCTATAAACTTAAGGTGTATGGGATGTGTCTGGTAGGTATTTTGATCTTCTTTACTTTTGAAAAAAGCCATGTATGAATAAGTAAACGAATCGTCAACCACTTCGCGGAGCGATTCTACCGGAGTTCCGATGTGGTACGACTGAATTTGCGGAACTTTAATCAGGTTTTGCAATCCCAATTCAAATTGTTTCCGGGTTTCTGTATTTTCTGGTTCTTTCAACCAAAAAAATACATGATGAATAAAAGTGTCCTTTATTGGAGTTTCGCTTGCATCCGCGCTGTTTGAAACTGAAATGAATCCTGTTGCAGCCATTCCGGCAGCTATTTTGGCTACAAAATTTCTTCTGGTTTCCATACCCTAGAATGTTTTAACGACTTGTCGGAGTTGTACAAGCCGGGTTAAAAGTCCTTCAAGTAAATCAATCTGCAACATATTTGCACCGTCCGATTTTGCATTGGCCGGATCTGGATGTGTTTCAATGAAGATGCCATCAACGCCAACAGCTATTCCGGCGCGAGCTATGGTTTCAATCAGCTGGGGTTGCCCTCCGGTGACTCCGCTCGATTGATTGGGTTGCTGTAAGGAATGGGTAATGTCAAGAATTACAGGACAATTATTACGTTGCATTTCAGGAATTCCACGGTAGTCAACAATTAAGTCGTGATATCCAAAAGTTGAACCACGTTCAGTTAAGAATATATTGTCGTTGCCGCTTTCACGAACCTTGGTCACTGCAAATTTCATGGCTTCTGCTGATAAAAACTGGCCTTTCTTTATGTTGACAGCTTTGCCAGTTTCGGCAGCAGCAATCAGTATGTCGGTTTGACGGCATAAAAATGCAGGTATTTGCAACATATCAACGTATTCAGCAGCCATTGAGGCTTCAAGTGCTGTATGAATATCTGTTACTGTTGGGATATCAAAAGTTTCGCTCACTTTCCGGAGAATCTTAAGCGCTTTTTCATCACCAATTCCGGCGAATGAATCAAGTCGCGACCGGTTGGCTTTTCGGTACGATCCTTTGAAAATATAAGGTATCTGAAGCTTATCTGAAATCTTAACGATTTTTTCAGCTATTTCCATGGCCATTTGTTCGCCTTCAATGGCACACGGTCCGGCCAGCAAAAGGAAATTTGAGTTTTCGTATTTTAATTTGGGTATCATCATCGAATATTTTTAGCGAAGATAATTCATTTAACCGCTCATTTCAAAATAAAATGGAAGCAGGCTTCTGTTTTGTTCTTCTGGGTTATTGGACCTTTTTTATTAAAATTTCAAGCTATATCCAATTCCGATGATATTTGTACTTGATTTATCTGCTTCAGAATAATCCTGCAATCTGTAAAATAAACCAAGTTCATGGTGGTCACTTAACGGATAATTCAATCCACCTGTATATCTAACTTTGTCAACATGATCTAAAATCAAATCGTGAAAGGCTTCAACTGATACATAAGGAGCAAATTTACTTCCTTTAATATCATAGTCGATTTTTGCTCGGTATCTGAAATAGGACGCCTTATCATCAGTGGTTTGGTCAAAGTCAGCGCCACTGGTATATCTTAACCTGAATTGGAAATCGAATCGATTTAAATCGAATCCAGATTTAGCGTCGAAGGCAATTCGGTTTGATGCCACCTGACCTTTATAAGCCCCAGTACTTTTTTTATAATCCCATGCCTTTTCATACCGGTAATATCCTGCAATAGTGAGGTATTTGTGAAGTTTGTAAGAAAGCCCACCTTCCAAAATGTAGGTATCCATCTTAAAATCACCAAACAGTCTTATTTCCGGATTAAATTCAACTTTCAGGTTTTTAACCACCTTCTTACTAAAACCCAGTTCAATCCAGGTTGACGGATCGGTTTGGGCATAGGTAAAGAAATTAAACAGAATGGCCAGTATTAGTAAAGAGATTCTGATTCTCATAAATCTGATTTGTTTTTGCCATTAATATCGAAGAAAATATTGATGTAAGCTACGTCTCTCAGAAAATCAATACGTTCTATCTCAAATCGTTTGATGTTTTTTCCCGTTCTAAGTTTTAGGTCGGCAAGTAATTCATCGTCTTTTCCTGCCTGAACATTTTCAATCTTTTCGTAAATAACACGGTATGAGATTTCTTGCCGCAGATGGAGAATTTTCTCGAGTACATATAATCCACCAACGATTAAGAGGTTGGTAGTAATCAATTCGGCATAACTGATTTTTTTATTGGCAAGCGCATTGATTACCGAAATCCCGATTACGACAAACAAATAGGTCATTTCTTTGATCGGAATGGCGTCGGTTCGGTATCTTATAATTCCGAAAACTGCAAAAAGTCCGAGTGCAAAGCCCAGCTCGATCTTTACACTGACCAACAGAAAGCAAAGTAGAAATATAACCATGCTTACCGCAATATAGCTGAAATAGAAATCTTTGCGTTTGCTGTTTTTTGCGTATAAGCCAACTACAATGGCTACTATTACAAGCAGATTAAGCGAAAACCTTATCAGTAACGATAAGAAATCTTCCATGTTGATTAGTTTGATACCGAAAAATTTTAACTCTTCGGAGCTCTGGACAATTTGTAACACCATGTTCAATAAGTGCATAATTGATTATTTAGTTGTAATAGTCTTTTCTGATCTTAATCAGAAGTGGTTTAAAATTATTTTTCTTGATATTTTCTTCTAGTAAGGAGCGCCCAATGCAATATTTACTAAATCCTTGCTTTCTGATTTTGTTTTCCTTCAGAGCGTTAATAAATAATGTTGGTTTAGCCGCTTTACTTTGTTTTATTTCAATAATAACCAGCTTATTCAGAATTATTTCTTTTTCGTTGTTTTTGAATCCGGGAAAGAAGTCAATGGTTATTCGTTCTGTAAATTCGTTATCTATCAATGTGAGTCGGTTAAAATAGCTTCTGATTTTAGGTTCGATTTTCAGACCTGAATAACATGATGTTGTTTTGCCGATAAAGTTCAGCTCATCGTGAGTAAAATTCGACTCAAAATTGGATCGCTCCATGCGTTCTTTAATTGTCCGTCCTTTGTTGTTTTTGAATTTTACCTCAAGGAAGTTGTTGTTTGTTTGTACGTATTTCCGGATTCTGATTTTGTATCGGTTTAGTTTGCCATTCTGATGGCTAAGGAACATTTGATCATCTGCCGTGTCAAAGTAAGTATTGTCGTACTCGAAAATTGTTTCGCCATCAATGGACAAAACCGAATAATGGCTCTGAATCGCTTCTAAAATAGTTGGTAAATCTGCTATATGTAAACAAAACTTCTGATCAATCCTGTCCATGAGTTTGACTTGATCCAAATCGGCCAAAGTTACTTTGTTAAAGGATAGTATGGTATTTTGAATTAAGTTCATAGTTTGGGTTCGTTGCGCTAAGCTACTCTTTTTCTTTTTTCTAATGTAATAACCTTTTCATTTGAATGCAATAATTTCTTAATTAGATGTAGAATCATAGCTGCACAATTGTTCTACAATTATAAATCCGAGCATACAAATTGCAACCCTACTTTTCTCGCTAAAATAATTTAATCGATTTGTAGTTTTTTTTGTTAAAAATCTGATAACTAAGGTGCAACGGATTTTTTTTTGTTTGTGGTGATTCTTATTAAACGCCTATTTATTATAGCGTTTTCCCCAAAGGCTTTTTAAACGTTCGAGTATTTTTATTTCCAGTGGATTATTCTGAGGAGTGTAAAATCGGTGAGTTTTAACTTCCAGAGGCAGAAAATCTTGTTCAGCAAAATTTTTCTCGAACGAATGGGCGTATTTGTAATCTTTTCCATAGCCCAGCTCTTTCATAAGTTTAGTTGGAGCATTACGGATGTGTAATGGCACAGGCAAATCGCCTGTTGATTTTACCAAAGCAAGTGCGTCATCGATGGCCATATAGGCCGAATTGCTTTTTGCTGAAGTGGCGAGGTAAATGGCACATTGCGAAAGAATGATCCGGGCTTCGGGATAACCTATTTTGTGAACAGCGTCGAAGGTACTTTGCGCCAGAAGTAAAGCATTTGGATTGGCAAGTCCAATATCTTCCGCAGCGAGTATCAACATCCGCCGGGCAATGAATTTTACGTCTTCGCCGCCATCAATCATGCGGGCAAGCCAGTAAACCGAAGCATCAGGATCGCTTCCGCGCATACTCTTGATAAAAGCTGAGATAATGTCGTAATGCATTTCTCCGTTTTTATCGTAAATGGCCATGTTATTCTGAAGCCTGTCAATTACCATTTCATTGGTAATAATAGTATTTTCGTTTTCATCAGCATTTACTACCAATTCGAGTACATTGAGGAGCTTGCGGGCATCTCCCCCTGAAAAACGTAGCAAAGCTTCATCTTCCCTGATTTCGATCTTCCTTGTTTTCAGATAAGGATCTTTAGTTAGGGCCATTTCAACGATCTTCAGCAAGTCTTTTTTATCCAGATGTTTAAGTACATAAACCTGACAGCGAGACAAAAGTGGCGAGATCACTTCAAAAGATGGATTTTCAGTTGTTGCACCGATCAGCGTAACAATTCCCTG
The DNA here is from genome assembly GCA_028683385.1 of Prolixibacteraceae bacterium. Classification (GTDB taxonomy): domain Bacteria; phylum Bacteroidota; class Bacteroidia; order Bacteroidales; family Prolixibacteraceae; genus Aquipluma. The sequence continues at coordinate 175,469 of JAQUIJ010000009.1, forward strand.
TTCGACAGCCCCCAGCAACGAATCTTGCTGCGATTTGCTGAACCGGTGAATTTCATCAATAAAAAGAATTGGATTGGGTTGGTTGAAAAATTGATTTCGCTGTGCTTTTTCAATCACATCCCGAATGTCCTTAACTCCTGAATTAATGGCACTTAATGTGTGAAATGGCCTATTTAGTGTATTTGCAATAATTTTTGCCAGAGTTGTTTTGCCAACTCCCGGAGGTCCCCATAGGAGAAAGGATGAGATTTTGCCAGATTCAATCATTTTGCGCAAAACAGCTCCTTCACCAATCAGGTGTTCCTGCCCGATATAATCATCTAAAGTAGCGGGTCTCAAGCGTTCAGCAAGAGGTTGGTTGGCAAATTGCATAATGTTTTGAGTTGTTTTTTTATTCTCAGCCGAAGATACAGTTAATTGCAATACCGTTTAATGATATTGTACGCATCCTGTATTCCCAGTTCACCGGCTTTGCTTAAATCCATGGCGCCACCTTCAACATCGTCCAGGTAAATTTTGGTTAATCCGCGATTAAAGTACGCTTCAGCAAAATCTTTTTCAATTTCAATCGCTTTGTTCAGGTCCGCCAAAGCGCCTTGGTAATCACGAATTTTGCATTTCACAAACGCCTGATTGAAATAGGCGTAAGGAAATTGCGGATTAATCTGGAGACAGCTTGCATAATCGTTCAAAACATCGGTGTAATCTGTTATCGTCTCTGTTGTCGTTTCGTTTTTTTGCTTTGGATTGCTTTTTAATGGAACTTTAATTGCATCGGACTTTTGGTTGATTACTTCAACCAGATCTGCCATTTTCATTCTGCAATTGGCTCTTGAAAAGTAGGTCAAAGCATTTTTATCATTCAGATTAATGGCTTTTTGCAGGTCGTTCATCGAGCTGGTATAATCGTCAATCAGGCAGTAAAAAATACCTCTGCTCAAAAAATTCATGCTTTCCTGACTGTTGTTTTTTATTCTCTCGTTGAAATATAAAATGTAGTTTTTATAGTTGTCTATCTGATCAACGGCTGGTTTATTGGAGATCGTTACTACCGGATCATAATTGTTGTAATTATTGATGGCTTCCAGTTCAAAATTATAATATTGAATCTGGTCGTAATCCGAAGAATTTTTGTTGTGCGACGAGAGAACAAAGATGGGCTGTAAATCGATCACAATATTTTTGTTCTGAATGCGGCCATCGTCAATAACTTCTTCTTTTGCTGAAGGTAAATCGCGTGTATCGGCAAGCGACAACTTGTACCGTCTTCTGTCTCTTTCTTCCTTCGTTTCTTTTTTAGGTTCTGCATTTTCATCCGGATCAGACTTTTGTGCAGTAGTGCCAGTATTCGGTGCCGTTGAGCTTTGATTATGAGTTGTTTGTGCCTGGCTCTGAGTTGTGGCCTGTGTCTGATTCTGATTTTGTTGAGTAGGTTGAACCGGTTGTCCGGCTTTTTTCTTAGCCTGAGCTAAGGCGCTGTAATCAACATCTTTCGGATTGAATGCAAATTTTGGATCGAGTTTGGCTGCAATGGCATAATCTTGATCAAAGCCCGGGATTTTTAGATTTTCTTTAGCAATTCCGCGGTTCATATAGGCATTTGCCATTGTCGGATCAAGTTGTAATGCCAGATTATAATCGTTTATGGCTCCTTTAAAATCTTCAAGTTTCTGTTTTACAATCCCCCGGTTATTAAATGCATTCGCATTTTGTGGATCAAGTTTAATACACTGGTCAAAATCGCGTAGGGCCGAAGCATAATCATTTAACTCGAATCGGGCTAAACCTCTTAATAAATAGGCGTTTGCATAATGAGGTCTGATTATTATTGCCTGATTTAGATCCTTAATTGCTCCCTTAATGTCATTCTTCATCAAAAGCGCATTACTTCTGTTGATAAAGCTATTCGTAAATTTTGGATTGATTTTCAGCGCCTTGTTGTAATCAGCAATAGCACCATCAATATCTTTCATCGAAATTTTGGCAATCCCCCTGTTGTTGTAAATATTTGCATCATTGGGATTTAGCTCAATTGCCCGGTCGTAATCAGCAATAGCTTTTGCAAAATCATTAATCTGTAAGTAAGCTAATCCACGGTTCATAAATGCGTCAGGATAGTACGGTTTTATTTCAATGGCTTTGTCGTAATCCTGAATGGCACCACGAAAGTCTTCGAGCTGATGTTTGGCAACTCCTCTGAAATAATAAGGCTCGGGCAGGTGTGGCCTAAACCGAATAACAATATTGAAATTTTCAATTGCCCCAACATAATTACCGATCTGAATGCGCGTTTCGCCTACTTCCATGTAATAGTTGATGTTCAACTGACTGAAAGCCATATTTGAACTTAGTATAAAGAGTATAAGTATCAGTTTTTTCACTCGAAAATATGTTGTTAATGTGTTGTAATACTGTGCGTTCTTATGGAACTCGCAGATTGGGAGGCTTCCACTTCGAAATTATTTTTAACTCATTTAATTGCACTGCCATTTTAAACGAGAAACGCTATAGCTTGTACGTTTCAAGCGGTGCAATTTATACATAGCAAAAATAATATTTTAGACGAAATGGATTTCTTTTGAGAATTTTAATTATTTTTTGAAAAGATTAACCTTGACAACCAATCGCCAATACAAGATTTTTTGATGGTGTTTCCTATCTTATTTATAATTGTCAGAATATGAACATTTAAAAGATTAAATTATTATGCTATATAGATGCGAGTGGTCACAAAAGAACGAGATTTATTCGAAGTATCACGATGAAGAATGGGGAAAGCCCTTACACGATGATCAAAAGTTGTTTGAGTTTTTGATTTTAGAAGGTATGCAAGCAGGCTTAAGCTGGATAACTATCCTGAAAAAGAGAGAAGCTTTCAGGATTGCGTATGAGAATTTTGATGTTCACAAAGTGGCCGGTTTTGATCAGCAAAAAGTTGAAGAGTTAATGTCGGATTCTGGAATTATCCGAAACAGATTGAAAATTGAAGCAAGTATTAATAATGCCAGGCGTTTTCTTGAGGTGGTTGAAGAATTTGGAAGTTTTGATTCGTATATGTGGAGTTTCGTTGATCATCAGCCAATTGTTAATCATTGGACAAAACTCTCGGAAATACCTGCAAAAACAGAACTTTCCGATCGTATTAGCGATGATTTGAAACGAAGGGGATTCAAATTTGTGGGATCTACCATTATCTATTCACATTTGCAGGCAACCGGTGTAATTAATGACCATTTGGTGAGTTGTTTTTGCCATCCGGACAATCATTAATAAAAGAGGATTACCTTGAGACTAATTTGGAGTATTAACGAAAGTGTCGGTCACAAAAAAAAGAAAAAAGGATAGATTCTCTAATCTACCCTTTCTCTAAACCTAACTAAACCTAACTAAACTAACTAAACCAATAAAACTAATCAAACCTAACTTATGAAATGTGATAACGTTACAAAGATAGGCTGTTGAAATGAGATAGGTGTTAATCGAACATTAATAAATGTGCTGAAAAACATTAATTTGTCTGTTTAATGTTTCCTGTTTGTTAAGCATTTGTCTGGGTGTTAGATTCAAATTGAAGTAAATCAGTTGTTTCGTATTTTTTAATCGAATTCAATTCGATTAGATTTCAAAAAATACATTCTTCAGAATTCAAAAAAGTTTGAATAATAGGTTATTCCTGTTTTTATTTTGAGCTATACTTCTTTTCGATGTTTCGCAGGCCTAAGTCGAAGTAGTCCGTCCAGTTATTGAATCATTATTTCAAATTAAGAAGGTATGCGCCATCTGATTTGGTGTAAGAGTTGATTGTAAATTCCTGATTTACTTTGTAATTTGGATATCCGGTGGAAATATTTGTGTTTTTATTTTGTGTTTGAACAGATAAAATATCGGAGTTTTTAAATTTTGAATGTTCTTTAAATTCGATTGAGCAGTTTAAAAATTGAAGATTACTTCCGTCCAGAACTAAATCCACCGAATGAAAATTGTTAATGCTTGATTTATAAAGAATAACTGGATTATTTAGTTTTAGTTGTGCAATTACTTTTTGTGTCATTTTTAAATCATTTTCAGGAATTGTTGAACCATTTGTTACCAGATAATTGTTGCGCCCGTTTATTAGGTGAATCATAGTATTTCGGGTGTTGTAAACAAAAATTTGCTTCTGGTTCAGTAATTTGAAATTCGTTGATAACACCGAGCATTGCAACACTATGATCAGGAAAAGTTCATAGAACAACCATTGTTTCTTTTTCGAAAATCCATAAATTAAAAGCATTATTATAGTGCCGTACAAAAGCCAGACTTGTGCCGTTGATAATATAATTCCTTTAGAAACAGCAATTGGCTGAGCATCCATTTCTTTAAGCGCCGCAAGCATAGCGTACGTCAGCTTTTGAATGATTTTGCCAATAAATAAGCCAAGGCCATGAAAAGGACTAAGAATGAAGAAAGCAATGCCGAACCACATAATGAAAGTTGTTATTGGAACAACCACAAAATTACTTAGCCAAAACAGGTTCGGAAATTGGTTGAAATAATAGAATCCCAGAGGGAAAGTCATGAGCTGTGCCGCTACAGAAACCGTAAATAAGCTCCATGTCCATTTTAGTATTGGATTTGTGAACTCAAAAATGTTGTTTAATGCCGGTTGAATAAGAACAATTCCAAAGATTGCCAGGTATGAAAGTTGAAACCCAACATCGAAAAGGACGTTAGGATTTAGCAAAATCAGGAATAGGGCAGAGGCGGTAAGCGAATTGTAGATGTTGACTGGCCTTCGGATATTATTTCCGATAATGACAAAGGTAAACATCACCGTTGCCCGCTGAACTGGAGGCGAAAATCCTGAAATAAAGGCATAAATCCACAAAAAAGAAATCATTACCACTGAGAAAATAATTGGTCCAATTTTCCCTCGTTTCAGAAACGCCAATAGAAATCCGAGAATCATGTAAATTAAGGCTACGTGCAATCCTGAAACCGACAGCACATGCATGGCTCCCGTGGATGCAAAATAATCACGAGTATCCTGAGCAAGCTCTGTGCGGTACCCCAAAGTCAGCGCCGAAACCACTGATCGCTCTTCTTTGTTGGGCAAAGCTTCAGTCAGCAATGCGATAAGCCGATCGCGAACTTTTTCTGCCAAATTACCGATGTGAATAATCTGATGACCCGTCTTTAAATACATTCCATTTGTTAGGTAAACTGAAAACCATATGTTTCGCTGGTGCATCAATGACTGATAATCGAATTCAAATGGGTTACCTGCATTCTTGATCGCTTGCGGTTTAGCTAGGATAATCAATTGATTTCCGGTAGTTATTGTCGAATCAAATCCAACCTTGCTGAAATAGGCAATAACTTTTTCGGGCGCTTTTAATTTATCATTTTGAATGAGCAGGATGGTTTGGAAAGTCTTTGCTTTTTCTCCTGGCTTTTGGCAAACTTCAGCCAAATAATAGTCTTTTCTGATAAAATCAAGATCTTTTTTTTCGACGGTATGATTCGGATAAAAAGCTCCCAGAAGTGCTATGGTTAGCGCGAGTATTGCATTTTGAATCCTGATGGAAACAAAATTACTAGTATGCCAGAATAAAATCAGTGTTGAAATGAGGATTGCCAAAACAATGGCAATCAGGCGTATATCAAGATTGAAGAAATGATTGACCAGAATGCCTATCAGGAAAAGACTAGTTATCCGAATAAAAGGAATCTTCTGGAAAAAGCTTCTTGTAACTGGCATTTTTGACTTTTTTACCAGTTACGCTAGAAACTTATGTTTGGTTTTTTCTGAAAAGTTAAATTTTTCTGATTGTCCGATTTTTTACTCGAACGGCCTGTTTTTACTAATGAAACGACCTTTTTATTTCCCCGGAACTTTAATCCGATATTTCGGAATTACTTTTCCTTTGGAAATCGCTGATAATTTGCTCTTCAGAATCCTTTTCCTCAGAGGATTAAGATAGTCAACAAACATTACTCCTTCCAAATGATCATATTCGTGTTGAATAACCCGCGAGGTAAATCCACTGTATGTTTCAATGTGTTCATTGAATTCTTCGTCCAAGTATTTGATTTTTACAGTTTCAGGACGCAGAACGTCTTCGCGAATTTCAGGCAAACTAAGGCAGCCCTCGTTCATTAACCACTCGTCGCCTGATTTCTCAACGATTTCTGGATTAATAAACGCTTTTTTTATTCCGGGAAGTTCATCTTCATCATCAATATCCGAGTCAATTACAAAAATACGTACTGCTTGTCCAACTTGAGGCGCGGCTAATCCAACACCATCCGAATTGTACATGGTGTCAAACATATTCTGTATAAAACCTTTCAGATCCTGAAAATCTTTTGTAATTGGTTCTGCTTTTTTTCGAAGCACTGGATCGCCAAATACGGTAACCGGATAAATCATTTAATGTAATTTTTTTGTTCTAAATAGCTTTGTAAAATAATGGTGGCGCTAACCCCATCAATTGTCCCTTTATTCTGCCTGTCCTTCTTTTTTAGCCCGGCATCGATCATGGTTCTAAATGCCATTTTGGATGTAAATCGCTCATCAACCTGTTCCAAAGGCATGTCTGGGTAATCTTTCTGAAATTTCTTCAAAAACGGATTGATATACAGAACGGCTTCGGATGGCTGATTGTTCATTTGCATCGGATATCCTACAATTACTTTTTCGACACTTTCTTTTGCAAAGTAGTCTTTCAGGAAGATCCAGATTTCATGACTCGAAACAGTTGTTAAACGTGTTGCAATCATCTGCATCGGATCTGTAACCGCAATTCCAACACGTTTTTTCCCGTAATCGATGGCTAATATTCGTCCCACAAGGTTCAATTTTGTCGCAAAAATAACAATATTTAGGCTATAATTTCTCTGGTTTATAAATGTTTGAATCAGTAATGAGCTATCTGTCTGTATGCTAGCCTGATGATTTCGATTTGTGTGGCTTGTAATTCATCGAATTCTGTTTAAAATTAAACAAACCGGATAGACAGTTCTGTTTATTAATCAGTCTGAAATTGTAAATTCGTTGCTTCATGATTCTATCTGATTTATCTAATAAATTTGAAAATGATTTTATTCCGACAATGTGAAATATTTGCTCCTGAAGTTCTTGGTATCAAGGATGTTTTAGTTGCTGGCCAGAAAATAGTGGCGATTTCGGATCATATTGAAATTCCTTCTGGAATTGATGTGGAGGTAATTAATTGTTCAGGATTACGAATGATTCCAGGATTGATTGATGCTCATGTACATATTGCTGGCGCTGGTGGCGAAGGTGGTCCGGCTACACGAACTCCTGAGATTCAGTTGAGTCAATTACTCGAAGCCGGAGTCACCACTGTGATAGGATGTTTAGGAACCGATGGATTAACCCGAAGTGTTGAATCTGTGCTGATGAAAGCCAAAGGTCTCAGGCAGGAAGGAGTAAGTGCCTGGATTTATACCGGTTCGTACCAGGTTCCGGTGACTACCATATTAGGGGATGTTGGAAAAGATATTGCTATGATCGATGAAGTGATTGGTACTGGCGAAATTGCTATTTCTGATCATCGGTCTTCAGCCCCATCAGTTAATGAACTGATCCGAATTGCGGCCCATTCGCGTGTTGGCGGAATGCTCGGCGGAAAAGCTGGAATCGTTAATATCCATATGGGCGATGCTGAACATCCGTTTCAACCCATTTATGATGCTGTGGCGCAGAGCGAACTAAATTTTAAGCAGTTTTTACCTACCCATTGCAACCGCAACCATTACATTTTTGAAGAAGCAAAAGAATACGGGAAAAAAGGATATGTTGACATCACTGCAAGTTCGTATCCATTCTTTCCTCAATACGAAATAAAACCTTCGAAAGCCATTAAAGAACTTGTAAGTGCAGGAGTCCCAATTGAGCACATTACCATGAGTAGCGATGGATGCGGATCGTTGCCAAGCTTTAATGAAAATGGTGACATCGAAAGGCTTGAAATGGGCTATCCCATGTCGGTTTATACGGAATTATCTGATTTGGTTAACGAGGAAGGCATGTCATTGGAAGTGGCGGTGAAAGTTCTTACTTCAAATATTGCTGATATATTGAAACTTTGGCAAAAAGGCCGGATTCAGATCGCAAAAGATGCCGATTTGGTCATTTTGAATGCTGATTTTGTCATTCATCATGTTGTAGCAATGGGAAAACTCATGGTAAAAGATGGCATCTCGCTTAAAAAAGGAAACTACGAAAAATAAGTCTATGAAGCATTTAATCGTAGTTCTTCTCATTATTTTTCTAGCATCAAAAAGCCAGCAATTGGTTGCCCAGGAGCAGGTTCCAAAAGGTAAACTCTTTATTATTGGCGGAGGCAGCCGATCGGATTTGATGGTGAACCGCCTGATTGATGAGGCTTCGTTAAGGAAGAAAGGATATGTATTCATCTTGCCAATGGCAAGCGAGTCAGCCGATTCGGCTATCATTTGGTCAGGTGATCAATTTATCCGAAATGGTATTAAAAACATATCCGGATATAATTTTCATGAAAAGGAATTACCCGGAAAACAATTGATCGATTCACTTCAAAATGCTTCGCTTATTTACATCTGCGGTGGCGATCAGGCGCGCTTCATGAAAGCCGTTTCGGGATCGACTGTGTTTGATGCTATTCACACAGCTTTCAGAAATGGCGCTGTGATTGCCGGAACAAGCGCAGGTGCCGCTGTTATGAGCAAAAAGATGATTACAGGTAACGAATTACGATATCCGCAATACAGTGAGACTTTTAAGTGTATCGAAGCCGAAAATATTGAATATGCTGATGGTCTTGGATTGCTCAAGACTGCAATTGTCGATCAGCATTTTGTGAAACGAAGCCGTTACAACAGATTGATTACTTCGGTGCTCGAAAATCCCGATCTACCCGGAATTGGGATTGATGAATCCACCGCGATTCTCGTTCGTGGCGATACTGCGGAAGTTGTTGGTGACTCACAGGTCATTGTGTTCCGCAATAATAGTAAATCAGCTAAACGACTTGGCACAAAAATGGGAGCTGGAAAAATTCAGCTCGAAATATACCTTCCGGGCGAAAAATTCTCAATTTCAAAATCAAACTAAGCCGATATGACTAAAAAATTTCCACATACCTATGTGATCGTTTTTACCATTATTATTTTGGCGGCAATTACTACCTGGCTTGTGCCTGCCGGTGAATTTAACCGACAAATGCTGGAAACAAACGGAAATAAACGTGAAGTTATCCAAACCGACTCTTATCATCAGGTTGAACAACAGCCCCAGACCTGGCAAATATTTTCGGCCTTTTACAAAGGCTTTGTAAGGTCACCTAAAATCATTGTTTTCATTCTGATATTAGGCGGTGCATTTTGGATTTTAAATGAAAGCAAGGCAATTGACGCTGGTGTTGACTCGTTTCTGAAGAAAAGTCAGACGCTTGAGAAATTCTGGGTGTTTAAGAAACTTGGTGTCAACAATATTATTATCACTTTAATGATGTTGATGTTTAGCTTTTTTGGTGCAGTATTTGGCATGAGCGAAGAAACCATTGCTTTTATTATCATATTTGTTCCATTAGCTGTTTCAATGGGTTACGATTCGATTGTGGGGGTTTGTATGTGCTTTATTGGTGCTGGAATTGGCTTTGCGGGTTGTATGCTTAATCCTTTTACACTTGGAATTGCTCAGGAAATTGCAGGTTTGCCTTTATTTTCAGGAATAGAATACAGGGTGATTATTTGGATCGTTGTGAATGTTGTTGGTATTGGTTATGTGTTGCGTTATGCAGCCAAAATCAAGAAAAATCCAAATAAATCTATAGTTTACACGGAGGACGAATATTGGCGGAAACATCATAGCCAGGCGACTACTGATTTACGACAGCCTTCATTAATCCAAACATGGATCGCTTATGCCTTTGTTTTGATGGCAACGCTAATCTATGCAGTAATGATGCCGATGAACAGCATTAAAGTAGGTCAATCGGCATTTGTAATCCCGTTATTACCCATTTTAAGTATTCTGTTTGCTGTTTTCGGATACATTTCAGCCCGAAAATCAATGCAGTATTTCGTCTTGAACCTTTTGATGTTTACCATTGCTTATCTGATGGCTGGCGTGATGGGTTTCGACTGGAGCTTGATGGAAATCGCCGCATTATTCTTTACTATGGCTCTTGTGGCCGGGATGGCAATGGGCAAAGGGCCTAACGACATTACCAAATTATTCGTAACGGGTGCAAAAGATATCATGTCGGCAGCTTTAGTGGTTGGTTTAGCCGGAGGAATAATCGTTATTCTGGAAGATGGTAAAGTGATCGACACCATATTGCATGGAATCTCCAGATCGATGATTGGCATGGGCAAAGTGGCAACGCTTTCATTGATGTATGCTTTTCAGTCGGCTTTAAATATGGTGATCACCTCCGGAACGGCAAAAGCGGCGTTGATTATGCCAATTCTAAGAGATATTTCTGAAATGATTGGCCTGTCGAAACAAGCTACAGTAACTGCTTTCCATATTGGCGATGGATTTACAAACCTGATCACCCCAACATCAGGAGTGCTGATTGGAGTACTCGAAATAGCCAGAATTCCTTTCAATAAATGGTTTAAATGGGCATGGCCACTTATTTTATTACTTACTATTGTTGGTTTTTTGTTATTGATACCAACGGTAACAATGAAACTGAACGGTTTTTGATCTTCTGGCATGTGTTTCTCAAAAAACAATCTCAGTAATGGCTTAATTTATCTCATGGTTTTCATAAATTAAAAAATGCGACGGAATTCTTAAATCGATATTTTTGTTTCATTTTAAGAAATGAAAGTGTTTTGTAACGTGCAGTATATTTGTGTGTTAAATTTTTTGTTCAATTTTATTTTATTTTGGCACAAGCTTTGTTTTAACCTAATCAATTACCGGTAAAGTTCAAACAATTATTGATTCACCTTAAAACGAAAAGCCATGAAAACTTTAAATAATTTTAGAACATATTTTCCAGTTTTAGCACTTGCAACAGTAATGATCGCTTCTACAATTGAAGCAAAAGCAGAGGATCACAGAGAAGGGAAAAAAGGAAACGGACACGAACGGAAGGAATATCGGGAATCACGTCATGACAATGACAGGTCAGCGTATAACGACAGGAGAGATGACCGGAGTGGTTATTACGAACGGAAAAACTGGAATAACCGTGAAAACAATAGGGAATATCGCCCGAAATATGCCAATAAATATAAACACTACAATTCTGATTATTACGAACATCCTAGATACGGACGTGTTTATGAGCGATTTGACCGCAGTCCGGTAGTGTTTCATCACGATAGAGACGATTATTATTATTACGGCAATCATTTTTACAGTTATCGAAGAGGAGTAGGTTATTGTTTAGTTGATGCTCCACGTAACGTGTATTTCAGAGAGCTTCCTGTTCGTTGCGAAAGAGTTTATGTAAATGGAAATGCCTTTTTCAGAAATGGAGATTTATACTTTCAACTTTCACCCAGAGGATATGCTTTGGTTAATTTACCGGCCATCAGTATCTCTGCAAGGTTTTAGCTCAAACTAAAAATCAATCGTTCGGTATTCTATATTTTAAGAATGGCTGCCTTAGTTTTCTGAGGCAGCCATCTTTTTTTTATAAGTTATTCAGGAAATTCCTTACGTTCTTATCTATTCGTCCCTGAATGTCGGATAAATCTGATTTGACGAACTTATCTCCAGTGATATTTTCGAATAATTCGATGTATCGATCAGATACTGAAGCCACAAAAGCTTCGTCCATTTCAGGAATTACCTGTCCTTCTTTGCCCTGAAAGCCATTTTCAATCAACCACTGACGTACAAATTCCTTCGATAGCTGTTTTTGACTTTCGCCTTTCGCTAAGCGTTCTTCGTATCCTTCAGCATAAAAATAGCGCGATGAATCGGGAGTGTGGATTTCGTCAATCAGGTAGATTTTGCCATCTTTTTTTCCAAATTCATACTTGGTATCAACCAGAATCAATCCCATTTCGGCAGCTATCACCGTACCGCGGCGAAATACTTCACGGGTATATTTTTCAAGCAATTCGTAGTCGTGCTCATGCACAATACCTTGTGCAATAATTTCTTCTCTTGAAATGTCTTCGTCATGTCCTTCCGAAGCCTTAGTAGTAGGAGTGATAATTGGTTCCGGAAATTTCTGGTTTTCAACCATTCCTTCCGGAAGTGCGATTCCACAAAGCATGCGTTTGCCACTTTTGTATTCGCGCCAGGCATGACCGGTAAGGTAACCACGGATAACCATTTCTACTTTGAATGGTTCGCAATGGTGACCAACCGTTACGTTAGGATCGGGAGTTGCCACTTTCCAGTTCGGAACAATGTCGCTGGTAGCGTCCAGAAATTTAGCTGCGATCTGGTTTAATACTTGTCCTTTGTAAGGAATGCCTTTGGGCAGAACCACATCAAAGGCCGAAATACGGTCGCTGACAACCATGACCAAATATTCATCGTCGATGTTGTACACATCTCTCACTTTTCCGTGGTAAACACTTTTCTGTCCCGGAAAATCAAAATCGGTACGGGTTAATGCTTTGCTCATTTTTCTTCTGTTTTATCTGTTTTTAAATTTTCTTTTCCTTTTTCTTTCCTCATAAGTTCGTGTGCATGATGTTTTTCGTAAGCCAAAACAATGTCGCGCACCAATCGGTGTCTGACAATGTCTTTTACATCAAACTGAACAAAGGAAATGTCTTTAATGTTCTTCAAGATTTTTTTTGCCAGAATTAATCCAGACGGACTCTGGAAGGGCAAATCAATTTGAGTTTCGTCGCCGGTGACTACAAATTTAGTGTTGAGTCCCATGCGAGTCAAAAACATTTTTAGCTGGAGGACGGTGGCATTTTGAGCTTCGTCTAGGATTACAAAGGCATTGCTCAGTGTTCGTCCGCGCATAAATGCCAGTGGTGCAATCTGGATCGTACCGTCTTTCATAAATTCGTCGAGCTTTTTAGCCGGAATCATATCCAGAAGGGCATCGTATAACGGTTGCAAATACGGATCAATTTTTTCCTTTAAATCTCCCGGAAGAAATCCAAGTCGTTCACCTGCTTCAACAGCCGGACGGCTCAGAATGATTCGTTTGATTTCCCGGTTTTTTAGCGCCCTGACAGCCAGGGCAATGGCGGTGTAGGTTTTTCCTGTACCTGCCGGACCCATGGCGAAGATGAGGTCAGAAGTTTTACTGGCTTCAACCAGAAGCCGCTGATTGGGTGTCCGGGCACGAATGGCTTTACCGTTTATCCCGAAAAGCAAGACATCCTTATCTTCATCCAGCGTTTCTGAGGAGATTCCTTCCGATTCATTCAGGAAAACTTGATTAATCACGTCATCAGGCAGTACATTGAACTGGTTGTAATGGTCGATGATTAAATGAAACTTGGATTCGAACCTCAGGATTTCTTCGTCATCACCCTTGATGATCACGTCGTTGCCCCGGTAAACGATAATTAGTTTCGGAAAAAAAGATTTGATCAGGTTCATTTTGGCATTGTTAACGCCGAAAAATTCCAGTGGATCAATCCCTTCAAGATGAATTAGCTTTTCAAACATAAATGATTGCAGCTTTGTATGAGGTGCAAAATTAATCACTTTTAAGAGATTTTTAGTGTGAATTCAGAGTTTCAGATGAAGAATTGTTAACAATCAATTTTTTGATTCTTATTGGTGTTTATTGTGTTATTAATCAGTGATGTGATTAAATATTTGATTTCATGTTATGGCATTTTATGAACTAGAGGAGGAATCTGCTTGACTAAGAAATTATTCTTCCATTCTTTTGTATAACTTTGTGGCCAAATAGGTTTCTCATTGAGAATTAAAAGGGAAACAGGTGAGTCCGGTTAACGACGATTCCTGTACAGTTCCCGCTGCTGTAATTCCTGAATAACTTTTTAACAGTAAACCACTGTTTCCCGACATGGGAAGCGGGAAGGCGTTGAAGAGGGGATAAGTCAGAAGACCTGCCTTTACAAATCTGGATTTTGAAGCTTTCGGCGAAAAAGCAAAAAACCGTGTATCCTTTTCATTTTTTCATTTCTGAAAAGCTGCAAAATCCAAACTAAGAATCAGATTTTACAGCAAATGTTTCAATTTAAACACATAAATAAGTTATTCATCATCAGTGTGCTGATGTTTTTGTCTGGACGTGTGGATGCCCAGTTTGTTTCCAAAGTGTTGGATTATTCGCCTGCTCCGGGCCAATATACCAATGCCGATTTTATTGGGACGCCATCTGCCGCTAATTCATTGGTTGGAATCAATAAAGGAATGGTTAGTCTGGGCGCTTTTGGCGGATCAATCACCGTTTATTTTGCTCAGGGCATTCAAAATGATCCGGCAAATCCTTATGGTGTTGATTTTACGATCTATGGAAATCCAACACCAACATGGTCGGAACCCGGAATTATTCAGGTGATGAAAGATGAAAACCATAATGGCATTCCGGACGAAAACTGGTATGAAATTGCCGGAAGCGAGCATTTCTGGAATACAACAACATCATCCTATGAGGTCACTTACCAGAATTCTGGCTTAAATCAAGCCAGTGACATTCATTGGTCTGATAATCTGGGAGGTTCGGGTGTTATTCCTGAAAACAGTTATCACGCGCAAACCTACTATCCCAAAGTTGATTTGTTCCCAAATATTGCCACTGATAAATACACGCTTAAAGGTACCCGGCTAACGAATCCAATTGATGTGTCGACTCCGGGCTCGGTTATTTCGTACCGAAAAACGTTTGGTTATGCTGATAATACTCCGGTTAAATCATTAACTGAAAAATTGCCCGATAATCCTTACACTTCAACAATTGAAGGAAGTGGTGGCGATGCGATTGACATCAGTTGGGCCGTTGATCAGGATAAAAAGCCTGTGAATCTGGACGAAATTCACTTTATCCGGATTTATACAGGAATGAATGCCTTGGGCGGATGGCTGGGCGAAATTTCGACTGAAATTACCGGAATACGCGATGTGGAACCAGCAACAATTACCGGATCAACATCGGTGATTGTTATTCAGGAAATGGCGCAGAAAACAGGAGTTGGCCAAAGCCTCGATTTGAATGCAATTCTTTTTGAAAGCGGGATCAGGAAGGCCGATGCTGCGATTGTTTGGAGTGTCAGCGATACGCAATTGGCTACAATAACCAGCGGAAAACTGGTGGCAAAAAAAGCCGGAACAATTCAATTGCGGGCTGTATTGGCAACCAATCCTAATCTTTATTCTGAAAAGGAAATTGAGATTTTTTCGGTTGGAAAAGCTTCAATAACAATTCAATCAAATAGCCTGAAAGTCAATGATAAACTGGAATTGACCGGAAAACTTACGGATCAGAATGGAGCTGTCCTGACTGGAATTAATACTTCATGGCGAATTGATGATGCTCAGATCGCTGAAATTGTCAACTTAGACGGAAAGTACTATCTGAAAGGGAAACAGGTTGGGAAATGTTGGCTTCATTTTGAAGTCGCCGATAATCCATCGATTAGTGATTCGATACAGATTGAGGTTTTGCCCGAATCGGAGCTGAAGAAAGTTTACATTTCGGTAAAGACAAGTGAAAAAACGGTTATTCCACGGCAATCGGTTTGGGTTGAACAAGTTGATCTGACAGCAAAGGTTGACCGGAATCAAAAAAACTATGGGTTGACGGAGATCAGCTTTGTTTCACTTACACATGCCATTGCTTCTGTTTTTAAAGCTTCCGGATTTGATGGCGACTGGGCTTTCCGCGATGATGCGGAAGGCGGATCTGCTTTGTATTTGTGGAAAGTTCCGGCGATTGAAGATGGTTCGACGGTTTACACGTTTGGGTATGGAGGTTCGCGTACTGCGGATTCCTATCGGAAAACCTGGGTGGTGATGCTCAATCAACAGCCTGTTGTTTCGGGTTTCGACAAAATTAAAGTAAATAACGATGATGAAATTCTAATTTATCACATCACTGATAATAATCTGGCATGGACAGTAACTCAGTTAACTTCAGGAGATGATACAGTAAAGGTTGGTCAATCTGTTGAAGTTCAGTTGAAAAAGTATCATTGTACCATGGATGCCAATCGAAATGTGGCTATTAATTCATCTGAAGCAATTGCCAGTCAGTTGGTTGTTGCCATGCCCAATGCTGCTGAGGCCAATAAGGTGTCGCTTACCACCGACGAATTTGGAAAAGCGTCGTTCACAGCAAATCAGTCGGGCGAATACCTGATTCGTTCAGGAATTGATTCCTCGCGGTTGATTGTGAAGATGGTTACCGGAGCAAATTCGCTACAGCAAGCGCCCCAGCGGTGTGCTATCTATCCGAACCCGTTTACCGAAACCGTTAAAATAAATTGCTCATCGCCCATCGATTCTGTGGAACTATTTACAATTGAAGGTGCTCTGATTCACGTTCAGCAAGGATCGGCAACTGAATTGAATTTAAGGAATTTAGCTTCGGGTTTATACGTTCTTCGGGTAAAATCCGGGAATCAGGTATTTCAGCAGAAAATTGTAAAAAGATAGAAAGGTGAGAGCAAAAATAAGAAATCTCATCCGTATCAAATTCAAAGTACTGCTTTGTATCCTGTTCCTGATTTATTTTTCTGATGAAATTTCAGCACAGAAATTAACTGATACAATTCGTATTCAGGAAGTTCAGGTGTTTGGTAAACGGAAAATTGAGGAGGCCGGTTCGATGGTTACTCACATTGATACACTATCACTTCAATTGATGAAAACACAAACGATTTCGGAATTGTTATCGTCGTATTCTCCGGTTTTTATGAAATCTTACGGAAGAGGTTCAACTGCAACGGCTTCGTTTCGGGGAACTGCCCCATCGCATACACAAGTGTTTTGGAACGGAATGAAACTTAATTCGCCCATGCGCGGCGATGTCGACTTTTCGTTGTTCCCGGTTTATTTCATTGATGATATTAGTTTATTTCACGGAGGAAGTTCTTTGCAGTCGGGCTCGGGAGCGCTCGGTGGGAGTGTTTTGATCAACAATAAGCCCGATTGGACTGACCGGTTTAGCGTCCGCTATGTACAAAAGCTGGAAAGTTTTTCTACCGCCAAAGAATACCTGAACGTCGGTTTTGGAAATGGCCGGACTCAGTTGAAAACACGTTTGTTTTCTGATCAAAGCAAAAATGATTTTCCGTATTTCAATTATGGCGTTTTGCCCATGCACGAGTCGGTTCAGAAGAATGCCGGATATGCAAAGCTGGGTGCGCTTCAGGAGCTTTATTGCCGGTTGGCGAAACATACTCTTTCGGCTAAATTGTGGGCTTATCAGAATGATCGTGATTTGCCTCAATTGATGTCGTTTGAAGGCGATGTTCGAAAGGAAACACAGAATGATTGGAATGTTCGGGCAGTTGGTTCGTGGAAATACATGACAGAAAAAAGTAAGCTGGAATTGCTTGTAGGATTGAATCGGAATCAACTTAACTATTTCAGGTCGAGTACTGAAGCTAGTTTTGTGAATTTTGATAGTCGCAGTAAGGAGAAGAGTTATACCGCAAACCTTAATTTTGACTGGAAACCACAAGAGAAACTGAGCCTGGATTGGTCGCTTAGTTCAGGTTATCATCAAGTTTCAGTTTTTGATCGGGCACAGAAGATTGGCTACGATCACGACCGGCTTGAATTTTCGTTGTTGAATGCAGTTCATTTTCAGCCTGACTCCAAATGGTTGTTTTCTTTTTTATTCCGGACAGATTTATATGATCGCAAGTTAATTGGGTTTATTCCTTCTTTTGGGGCCGAATATTTGGTGGATAAAAAGCAAAATGTTGCTTTAAAATTGAATGTTTCACGCAATTATCACCAACCTGGCTTAAACGATTTATATTGGTTTCCAGGCGGAAATTCCAGTTTAAAACCGGAAGATGGTTATTCGGGCGATCTGGCCATTTCGTATTCGAAACGCAGCGACAGGGTTATTCTTTCAGGACAAATTACCGGATTTGCATCGCTAATCGATAATTGGATTGTATGGCAACCTTCGTCAAGTGGTGCATCCTATTGGGAAGCAAATAATCTTCGTAAGGTTTTCGCCCGGGGCGTCGAAGTTCAGTTTTCAGTACACTCTCAATTTTCGCATGATCTCACTTTTGACCTGAAAGGAAATTATTCGCATTCAGCTACATCGAACATCGATGCGGTTCCATCGGTTGACGGATCGCGGGGAAAACAGTTGATTTACATACCAAAAGATAAAGCGAACTTGTTTGCCGAAGCCGATTACAAAAAATATTACCTGAAATTAAACGCTCCGTTTACCGGGAAGCGATACACTTCAAGCAATAATGTGGAATCTGACTATGAAAAAGTATTGAATCCCTATTGGTTGCTTGATATGAGTGTTGGCCGACGGATCGATTTCAAACCTTTTCTGATGGATGTTGTGGTAGGAGTCGAAAATCTCACAAATTCAGATTATATGGCTATTTTATGGCGGCCAATGCCTGGTCGGTATTATTCATTAACCATTCAAATCAGCTATAAGAAGTGAAAGGAAATACGAAAATGGAAGAAGACCGGAGACCGATGACCGATGACCGAAGGCAAAAGGCTTGGGGCATAGAGCATGGGGCATTGAGCAAAGGGCATAGTGTCTGGGGTATCTTGCTATGGTTTTTTGTGGTTCAGTTGTTTTTTTCTTGTTCTAAAAATCCGCTGGATACTGTGTTTTTTGATTTTTCAGGCAATAAAGGTGTTTACATCGTTAATGAGGGTAATTTCATGTATGGCAACTCGTCGTTGTCGTTTTATGATCCTGAAGCAAAAAGGGTGTACAATGACGTATTTCAGGCCAGAAACAGCGCTCCATTGGGCGATGTGGCCCAATCGATACAGATTTGGAATAATCTGGCTTTTGTTGTGGTAAACAATTCGGGCAAAATATATGTGATTGATAGCCGGACGGCTGAATTTAAAGGAAACATCTCTGGTTTAAGTTCGCCCAGATATGTACATGTTGTTGATTCGCATAAAGCTTACGTGACTGATCTTTATGCACGGAAAATTACGGTTTTCGATCCGCAAACATTCCAGATAACTGGCCATATCCCGGTTAATAATCCGAAATCAGAATTCAACCAGCATCCGACTGAGCAGATGCTCCAATTTAAGAATCTGGTTTTTGTTAACTGTTGGTCGTATGACAATAAAATTCTGGTCATTGATTCAAATACAGATCAGTTAGTCGATTCCATTGAGGTGTTTAAACAGCCCAACAGTATGGTTCTTGATAAGTATAATAAGATTTGGGTACTGACCGATGGCGGATTTGAGGGTAGTCCATATGGATACGAACAGCCTGGCTTATTGAAAATTGATGCAGAGACATGGGAGATTGAGCGGTCGTTCCGCTTTGCACTTGGCGATAATCCACTAAAGCTTTGCATAAATTCTACCGGCGATACCGTTTATTATTTAAACAGGCATGTTTGGCGAATGTCGGTCACCGATACGCGAATACCCGAACAACCGTTTATCAATTCCGATTATTCCAGTTCATATGGAGGATTTTATAGCCTTGGTATTGATCCGTTAAGCTCTGAAATTTATGTTGGTGATGCTATAGATCACAGGCAAAATGGCATTGTTCACCGCTATTCTCCGTCTGGAAAACTGATCGATGAATTTAAAGTAGGAATATCGCCCGGAAATTTTGGTTTTAAAACTGAATAGCAGTTGCTAAAAGATTGGGACTTCGCGTTTAAATGTTTCGTCAAGTGAAATAAATGTTTCGGTACTGGCGACTCCAGCAATTTTTTGAATTTTATCACTCAAAATATCGCGAAGATGCTCATTGTCTTTGGCATAAACCTTAGCAAATATGGCATACTGGCCAGTAGTATAGTGACATTCTACAATTTCAGGTATCATTTTCAGCTTTTCAGCGACAGTAGAATATAGACTCCCTTTTTCGAGAAAGATGCCAATGTATGTGCAGGTCTTGAAATCAATTTTCTTGGGGTCGATGTGATAGCCAGAACCAGTTATCACATCCAGATCGATCATTCGGTTGACTCGTTGATGAACGGCAGCTCTTGATACGCCAACTTCGGCAGCTACATCTTTAAACGGAATACGCGCATTTTTTGAAATAATGTCCAGAATATTCAAATCGATATCATCCAGTTGATTTCGTAACGTCATGACGGTATATTGAGTGGATAAATTTAATGTTTCAAAATTAGCTAAAATTTGATTATTTTGGTAATAAACACGGCATTTTAATTCAATATGTCAGATATTAGTCGCAATAGTTACGAAAAATAGAAAATTGATAAAAAAATAAGGGTGTCGTTGTTGTACGGCACCCTTATCTTAACGTAAAAGTATGTTGTTATTTTATCGGAACCTGACGCTTAAACTCCATTTCGAGCGAAATGAAAGTTTCAGTACTAGCGATTCCTTCTATTTCCTGTAAATCTTCGTCAATTAATTTCTTCAGGTGCTTATTTGTTTTTGTCTGAACTTTAATGAAAATGGCATAAGTTCCGGTTACATAATGACATTCAACAACTTCAGGAATTTTTGTTAGTTCGGCAACTACTTGTTTGTGAAATTTGGCTTTTTCGAGATGAATACCCATATACGCACAAGTAAAATACCCCATTTTTTGAGGATTGACTATAAATTCACTTCCCGAAACAACACCTAAATTGAGTAAACGTTGTACCCGTTGGTGAATTGCTGCTCCGGAAACTCCACATTCGCGAGCAACCTCTAAAAATGGAATCCGGGCATTTTTCGTAATCAATTTCAGAATTTTTTCATCCAATTCGTCTATGTTCGGAAGTGGTTCAATATGCAGATCATTCATAATTTATAGTTATAACTGTCGTTTTAAAAATTGAAACTCAAAAGTACAAAAAAATGATAATCTTCAATTATTCTTGTTTAAAAACATCATGATTGTAATGAACTGAAAGTTAAATTGTCAAATTCACTAATGAACGAATAAAATAGTTTGGCAAATGTAAGTGATTTTTTCAATTTGAGAATATGGTATTTGTTCTCCTTATCGCTTAGTTAATCCGATTTACAAGTTTTTCAGAGAGATCATTAATGTCGCTGCCCGAAGGAGCCTGAAAAACCCGAAGTTTAAACTCTGGGATAATTGCCAAAATGTGATCAAAAATGTCCGCCTGAATGGATTCATAATCAACCCAGTCTTTGTTTTTACTGAACATGTATATTTCAACTGGCAACCCTGTTTCGGTCGGTTGCAGATGCCTGACGAGCAATGTCATATTGTTGTTGGTGTGTGGGCTATTTTTTAAATACTCTTCCAGGTATTTTCTGAAGATGCCCAGATTTGTTTGTCGACGCCCATTCGGGTATGATTCGTCTTCGATACCAAGTTTTTTATTGTGCTCGGTTATTTCCTTTTGTCTGTCAGAAACATAGCTCTGTATTAAATGAAGTTTTTTAAACCGTTCGAGCATTTCTTTATCGCAAAACTGAACACTCTTCATGTCAATATTTATCGATCGTTTGATTCTTCGACCTTCTGATTCTTCCATGCCCGACCAGTTTAGAAACGAATCGGCAACTAATGAATAAGTTGGAATAGTTGATATCGTTTTGTCGAAGTTCTGAACCTTGACCGTGTTTAATGAAATATCGATAACGGTTCCATTGGCGTTGTGTTTGGGCATTTCGATCCAGTCGCCTGGCTTTAACATCTTGTTGGCTGAAAGCTGAATACTGGCAACCAGACCAAGAATGGTGTCTTTAAATACCAATAAAAGAACAGCAGCAATGGCACTTAAACCTCCAAGAAGGTAAATGGGTGATTTGTCGAAAATGATGCCAATAATGAAGATCCCGGCGATGAAATAAACCAGAATCATTACCAACTGTATGTATCCTTTGATCGAACGCGTTGATGCGTATGGGGTAGTCAGGTATATATCGTTCGATGCCTTTAATACTCCGGAAACCACTTTAATGAAAATAACCACAAAATAGATATTTGTGAATATGGTTAGTAGCCGTGTGACTTCAGGAATCTCAGAAAAGTTACTTGAATAATAAAAGATCAATGCCGAGGTCAGGTGCGACATCGACTGAAATACATTGCGTTTAAGCAGATAATCGTCCCAATCGGTCTTTGATTTCTCGACTAAACGATGAATGATTTTTACTGTCAGAATTTTGGTTATCCAATGAACGATCATCGCGACTACGAAAAGGGCTACTATGGTAACCATTACAGCAGTAAGTTTGGCGTACAATTCCAGAAAATCGAGGTCACGGAATAAGTCGTTCAGTAATAAATAAAGTGATTTCATTGAAAATAAGTGAGATATGAATTTTTAAAATTTATTCGATATGCAAAAATAAAAACTTTTAGTCTGTCAGAAAATCCTCAATAGTCTCTGAATCCAGAACTTCATTGTTATGCCCCGTACACCCAATGGTAGATTTGATCTTTGATTCTTTCGAAATCTTCAGGTTTTATTTTTGTCGGATAGCTCATTAATAGCATTTTAACACTCATTTTTTCGATCGAGTAGGGTGGCTGAAAGTAACTGAAGTCATTCACTGTAAAGTTTAATCGCTCATAAAATTCCATTCGCTTTCGGGCTGTCTCAGTAAGCGGTTCTTCAATTTCAAGTACGATCGGTTTTGAATTTATAGTGAGAACATGCTCTATTGTTTGAGTTCCGTAGCCTTTTCCTTGCTCGTTATCCCGAATGGCAAAATGTTCAATGAAATTGAATCCTGTCAGATTCCAGATCGAAATGAAGCCCAGATATTTTTGCTGATCGTAAATTTCATTCAGGCTGAATTGTTTATTGTCCAGTAATTCAAGCAACTGAGTCCATTCCCTTCGCTCATCTTCAGGAAATGACGTCTCATAAATCTGTTTAAAATCAGAATTTAGGCTGTCGGGATTTTTTACCGGATGTAGTTGGATCATAAAGTTTTATGCTGAAATGTCGATTGAATGGATGAGCCGATGAATGATTAATCGTCGAATTTCTGGCGGTTTTGCTTTATCTCAGCCTTAATTCGCTTTGTGGCCAATCTTCTTTCTACCGAGCCTTTTGTTGGTCTGGTATTTTTCCGGGGTTTAACCGGCGTCAAAGCCTTTGCAATAAGTAAATATAGCTTTTCAATGGCATCTTCCTTGTTCGAGAGTTGCGAGCGGTCGCGCTGGGAAATAACGCTCAATATTCCTTCTGACGTAATTTTTGATGCCAGTTTTACCAGAAGTATATTCTTTTGATCTTCAGACAGCAAGTCAGAGTTCTGAATGTCGAACCGAAGCTCAACTTTCGAATTCACCTTGTTTACATTTTGACCGCCAGGACCACTGCTTCGCGATGTAAGGAATTGGAATTCAGCGGATAGATCAGGAATATTTACTGTTAGTTCCGGCATTTATTATTTGTTTCCAATTTGAGGGTTCAGCTTCTTGTTTGGTTTTCGAATGGGCCGATTCGAATAATAATAGGCAACATGCTCAATGGCTTTCCTGATGCTTACATTGATCGGATTGTAATCGTTAGCCATTTGCGTGTCGATAAAGTAGATCTGGTAATAAAAGTCAGTTACCAACGGGATATTCATTCCTTTGGCGTTGATGAGTTCAGATGCTCGCTTGAATTCTTCAGGATATTCGTGTTTGATATGCGTACAGGTGTAAACCGCTAATTTCGAATTCTTATCGCGAACCGCAGAAAACCCAAAAAGTCGGCAAATGAGTCCACGTTGTTCATAAGCGCCACAACCCGCAGTTTGTCCGAGCGCTGGGTTTTTTGCCAGGTTGATGCAATGTTCGGGTTCGGTGTCCAAAAGATCAAGAGCGGCTTCGTGTAAGTTGTTCTGAACCAAATGATAGGCAAGTGGTAGGAATTCAAGAACATTGGCTTCCAATCCTTTCTTTAAACAGCACAGGTTGCAATTTGTCAAACACTTCAGGTTCGATTGTTTCCCAAATTTTTGGGTTTCTCTGTCTAATTGTTTAAAAACCCGTTCAATTTTTCTGATCTTTTCGAGCATAAAATTACTTTTCGTAAAAGTGCACCAAATTTAGTTGAAATGTTGGTTAATTTCTGTGACAAATGAAAAGATTCGCAGGTAATACCAATCCTTTGTAAATAAGGAATATCGGTCTGATTTGGATAAACATTACAAATAAAACGAATGGTAATTTAGGGTTCCCAGGGCGATTTGTGGGAAGATACACTCACTCTTGTTTCGACTTTGAAATTTTTTGAAACCTTGTATTGCATAAACATGGAAGCCCCTTTGGTACTCATGTTTTGGATCGCCGGATTTAACTCGGGGCGATCAAAAACAGACTGCGCTCCGAAACTATTCCCACCAATCGAAAACTTATCGCTCAGCCGGTAAGTTGACTGGTTAAAAACCATTCCATTGGTATAAAAGGGCGAGATTATGAATCCGTTGGTCGAAAAGGACTCAGTTGTTGATTTGGAAGAATTGAGGTATTTTTTGAGATCCAGATTTTTACTGTAATCGGGTAGGAGTGGCTGGTTAAACATGGATTTGTCGGGCAAATTTATTTCTCCCATCGAAAAAGAATTCTCGAAAAGCAAAGGTTTCTCCAGGTTGAGCTCTTTAAATCGATCTTCCTGATGAATCCGGGGAATGCTGTCTAAATGAATTTCCTTTTGCGCATAACTGAAAAGTACTGCACAAAAGGAAACCAGGAAAAAAATAAACCGTTTCATACGGTAAATATACTTTATTCATTCTAAAATAACTTCATTCCCAAACTGATTACAAACGTTCCGTTTGTATCATATTTAGGATCGAAATTTTTACTGTACGATTCCATTCTGGCATCGAGGGTTAGGAACAGAAAATCGACACCAGCTCCATATTGCCATCCAAATCGGCTATTCTTTATATTGTCCTGAGTTAACTGACTTTTCCCACTTTTATCCGTCAAAAATGAAAAGACAGGACCAGCCATGATTCTAATATTCAGAGCTTTCTGGTTGATTATTTTAAATCCAATTAAAGCAGGAACATCGATTGTTTTTAAGTCAAATTTATCTTTGGTTGATAAATTAATTGCATCAATGTATTCCTTTGAGTTAAAATAAGCCTCGGGCTGAACGTAAATTGAGCCAAAGTTAATCCGGGCGAATGCACCAAACTGAAATTTATTAATTGTTTCCTGGTTATAATCTGCAACATTGGCAGAAATTTTCGTGGTATTTAGTCCAACTTTTGGACCAAAGTCAAATACATCCTGAGCATTCCCTGTTAAGGCAACTATAGCCAACAGGATAAGAATTGTAAGTTTTTTCATAGCTGTTTTATTTATTGAATAAACGTTTAATTGTGATTATTAGTATAGACAAATATTATGCCCGATAGTTGCACAACAAAACGCTTACAGCGAACCACGAATGATTAGCCGGGTTGGCATAACTGAGTTAACTCGCTCTTTATTAACAATGAAATTAGCACAATCTTTACCCAATCGAACAAAATCGGTAGAAATTACTGTAATTCCGGAGCCAACAATTTCTTTCATCGGAGAATCATTATAAGAAATTATGCCAACTTCTTTCCCAATTTGATAACTGTTTTTCTTACAATCTTTCACAATCTTTACCAAATCTGAATCTTTGATGACCAGATAGGCCTGTCCCGGCTGAACTTCGCGGTCGTCGATATTCTCCAATACATTGTGTTTCAGTTGGTGTTCGGTGCAAAACCGGTTGAATGCATCAATGGTTTCAATGGGATGTGGGGTGTTTCCTGGGAAAACAAGTATAAATTCCTGGTATTTTTGAATAAGTTCCAGCCCTGAACTCAAACAATCGTAAACAGCCTGATTGAAATCCTGGGTGAGACTGGAAACCTCATTTTTAGGATCAAATCCCATATCAAGGATCAAAAGCTTTTTGGGATCAATTTTGCGAACCACTTCTTCCAGACTTTTGTTGTTGATATTCATCACAATATACATGCTGTAACGACCCAGGCTATTCAGAATAAGCTGATTAAAAATTTCAGGGTTGTAGTGGTGAAATAAAAGGTCAATCGAATACTTATCAGGAATATTTGCCCTCAGCGATTTGTAGAGTTGTTCCTTAAAGGCGCTGAAATCGTCTAACAAAATAAATACCCGGTACGACTCGGAGGAAACAAAATATCCCTTGGTTGGTGTTGAGGAAATGATGCTTCGTTGCTTTAAAATCGAATAGGCTTTAAAGATGGTGTCGCGCGAGATCCCACTTTCCCGGTTTAACTGATTGACAGAAGGCAAAAAATCACCATCCTTTAAAATTCCAAGATTAATTGCTTCGCTAACAGCATGAATCAATTGCTGTATCTTGGTTTGAGAAGAACTTTCGTCTAATTTAAATGTAAATTGTTCCATCCTGATTGTTTTGAAAAAGCCTGAACTGCAAGTACAATTCAGGCTTTCAACTTATATCAGTTGCGAAGATAGCAATTTTTAAACTTTAGGCACTCCCAACTTTAGCTCACTTTAAACACTTTATATTATTTATACAGTGGCCCGTATGTAGCACAGGCACGGTAATCGGCTCCTTCTTTGTCGGTTCCGAAAGCCGACCAGGCACTTGGTCTGAAAATCTGGTCGTTGCTTACATTGTGCATGTTTACCGGAATGCGAAGAATTGAAGCCAAAGTAATAAGGTCGGCGCCGATGTGTCCGTAGGAAATTGCTCCATGGTTTGCACCCCAGTTAGCCATTACGCTGTACACATCTTTAAATGCATCGTTGTCAGCCAAACGTGGAACAAACCAGGTAGTTGGCCAGGTTGGGTTAGTGCGTTTGTCCAATACTTCATGAACATCATCAGGCAGTTCAACAGTCCAGCCTTCGGCAATCTGCAAAACTGGCCCAATTCCTTTAACCAGGTTAACGCGCGACATGGTAACCGGCATTTCACCAGCGGTTTTAAACAGCGATGAATAGCCACCTCCGCGGAAGTATCCCAAATCGGCAGGGCACCAACTGGTGTTTTTGAGGCAAGAAGCTGCTTCTTCTTCCGTGATTTCCCAGAACGGTTTCATTGCCGGATTTCCGTTGGCATCTTTTTGACGCGCGGTTGCATCGAGTGTTGTTGAACCAGAGTTGATCAGGTGAATGATACCTCCGCTTGCTTTTCCGGTCAATTCTTTTCCGGTCACACGTTTCACTGCATCAGCACTCCAGAACGTACGTACGTCGGAGAAAATTTGTGCGGTATTGGTCAGCAAATGTCCGAACAACATCGAAACTCCGTTCAAACTATCGTTTTCAGTAGCAAATACATAAGCTTCGCGTATTCCATTCCAGTCGAACGATGAATTCAGAATGGCTTCAGTAAAATCGGCATTTGGATAATAATCGGTCCATTGACGTTGTCCCTGGAAACCTCCCAGAATAGCATTACGGCCTTTCGATTCTTCGCCAAACCCCATTGCCTTTAACTTTGGATTTCCAACCATCAGGTCACGGGCAATTAAAGTCATTTTAACTACAATTTCCCATTCCCAATCTTTCCGCTCGCGCGACGATTGTTTTTCAGGGCGGTTTGTATCCTCGCCTTCAGCGCAGTTGGTTTTAGTCCATGCCATTGCTTTTGCATATTCTTCCTGATCAAAAATGCCTTTTTCGATCCGGCGAATAAATTCAACCGATTCAACAAATTCAGTACGAATGCCCAGATATTCCTGGAAGAAATCGGGATCGACCATCGAACCGGCAATACCCATGGAAGAGTAGCCAATCGATAAATACGATTTTCCTTTCATTTGAGCAGTGGCCAGAGCTGCTTTGGTGAAGCGCAATAATTTTTCCTGAACATCGGCAGGAATGCTGGTGTCGCCTGCATCCTGAACATCGCGGCCATAAATTCCGAAAGCCGGAAGTCCTTTTTGCGAGTATCCGGCTAATGCGGCAGCCAAATAAACTGCGCCCGGACGTTCTGTTCCGTTGAAACCCCATACTGCTTTGGGCATTGAAGGATGTGTATCCATCACTTCGGTACCGTAACACCAGCATGGTGTTACAGTTAGCGATACGCCAACGCCTTCTTTTTCGAATTTATCGGCACAATAAGCAGCATCGGCAACACCGCCAATAGTGGTGTCGGCAATTACGCATTCCACTTTTTCGCCACTTGGGAAACGCAGGTTTTCTTCAATAAATTTTGCGGCAGCTTTGGCCATGTTCATGGTCTGCACTTCGAGTGATTCGCGTACGCCCATTTCTCTTCCGTCAATCACAGGGCGGATGCCAACTTTAGGCAAACGACCTATCAATCTGCTGTTTTGATTCATCTTAGAGTCAGTTTTTTAGTTTTAATTTATATGAATTTTATATTGTCCTGTACTGTGCTGCTAAGTAAATACTTTTTTTCAAATTCGGGAATGTTGAGAAACACATTTCAGACAATTTCAGGAAGGAATAATGGTGTCAACTGTAAAGTTGGTGAAGTTGTATTCAATGTTCTTTAGTTAAGAAACCATACAATAAAAACGGTATGGTGTGTTTTACCCATTTTTCTGCACAATGTGGACATGACATGTTGATGGGATTCCTCATTCCGTTTCACTTCATTCGGAATGACAGGTTGGTATTCGTGGTGCGGCTGTATCAAAAGTGATTATGTTTTTTCGAAAACTTATAATTTGAAAGTACAAACACTGTTAAAACCCCTAAATCCCCTGAAGGGGACTTCAAAGCCGCCCCTTCAGGGGAGGTTGGGAGGGGTAAAATGAAGGTGAACTTACAATTTGAAAGTTGCATTTGTGAAATTTTGACTTTTGATACAACCGCATAAAAACAAAACGGGCTGTCATTCCGATACGTAGTGAGGAATCTCAAACAGGAATCTATTATCCCAAATTTATTTCAGGATGACTGGATTCATGACTTTTGATGCATCTGCTTTACCCGATTAGTAATGACAACACTTAGAAACTGTTTAAAATTTGAAAAGATACCCAAAATCAAACAAAATACCCCAACCCTAAAGGGTGATTTTTTGATTTTTCGTACTCCCTTCAGGGTTCGGGGTAATCCGAAAAATCAAAATGAACTAAATTTAAACACTTTCTAACTTAGTAGCATTGAAATAGTATGGATAATACTTTCGTGCAAAAATTAATTGCCGGGATTTATGACTAATAATTGCGCTAAATTTGTGCCTATTGATAATCAGTGTCACAATAGAATGAATAAATTCCTACCATACCGCCGAATTGCATTAGTTGTTTGCTTCATGTGTTTATGCGCATCTGCTGCTTTTTCGCAGAATGATCCTTCGGCATACATCGACAAACAAGGGCAGCTCAATTATTCGTCGCTCGACTTTTGGTATGCACGTAAAGTGAAGGAATCCATTTTGCTGAGTGGTAAAACTATTGATTTGTATGGGGTGGGTGTGGTGAGTCCCCAATCCGATTTTTACGACACTAAATTGAAAGATCAGCGATCTCCCTGGGCAACATCAAACGTATATTCGAAAATGGTTCTCGATGTGGCGAACACACGGGTTTATCCTGAAAAAAGAGGCGATGGTTCTTGTTGCCGGTTGGAAACAGCGATACGAAAGGACAACATTGCCGGGCTTAAAGTAGAAGTTCTGGTAGCCGGAACTTTATTCGTTGGGGAACTGAACGAACCGGTTCGGGGTTTAAAAGATCCGCTGAAAAATGTCAATCAGGGAATTGTATTTAGTAAAAAGCCCAAAGCGGTAAAATTCGACTATAAATACAGTGTTGGAAATAAGCGGGTAAAAGCTGTTTATAGTGTCGATCCGACTGAAGGGCCTGACAAGGCAGAGTTTTGTTTCATTCTTCAGAAACGATGGGAAGATCAGAATGGGAATGTATTTGCCACCCGTATTGGTGGCGCCCGTCGGTTTTTTACCGGAACAGTTAGCCAATGGGTCAATGGCGCCACATTCCCGGTAAGCTATGGCGATTGTACCCGTTTGCCTGAATACGACGAAAAAACAATGGGCTTAATTCCCGGAGCAGGAGAAGTTTATGTCAGGAATTCGAAAAATAAAATGGTGCCACTGGTCGAAACCGGCTGGGGAAAAGCCGATGACGTTCCTACGCATCTGATTTTTTATTTTACGTCGAGCTACCAGGGAATCCTTTACCAAGGCTCCCCCGCATCGGTTTTCTGGGTCGATAATATTGAGTTTGTTTATTGATCGGGAATAAAAAACTGGCTGTGTCTGGTTTGATGTCAGCAGCATCACTTGTCAATAAATAAGATCGAAAATCGATACTTTTATAATCATGAAAAACCATTTCATTTCTCTTTTCGATTCTTCTCATTGCTTGATAACCATGGCCTGTTTTTTCCCAACTTCCTGATCTCTCTTTCCCAAATAATTGGTATCACTGACAACATACCCGGTTTATTCGCCCTTTCTTGGTCGATATTTGATCGAATTTAAACAATAAGTAGTGATTGGCCAACATAGGGATAGTTCTTTTCTTCTTGTAGCATGGAGAATTTCGATTTCTATTTGTCTATTTTATATAGTAAATTTGACTTATAGTAATTAAACCAATATAATGTCGTGTTTTTAAGTTCACTCACCCCGAAGACCGAAGGCTCGGTCTTCGCCCCTCTCTAAGCGTAGAGAGGGGCAGAGCATCGCAGATGCGACGGGGTGAGTCAAGATAGTTGGCCAATATTATGTACGACATTATTTCATTCTATTAACTTATAGTAAGTTTGGTTATTAATTTATTTGATACTGTATTCGAGAAATGTACATTCTCAAATACACAATGATCTGGTGCAAAAGTGAAAACTGCCAATTGGGGTGTTGAACATGAAAATGTTGGGATTGATTTTCTATGGAAAAATAAGCGTTAAAGAAAACCCCTGAGACACGAAATAATAGTGACATTTCTACTTAAAAGCTGAATTTATTGAAATAATTAAACCAACCCAAGCGATGAAAAGTAAAATTTTATTTGTTGCAATTTTTGTTCTGTCATTTTCCACTAGCTCTTTTGCGCTCATTACAGGAAAGAAGTATTTCATTACCGGACAGGTCCTTGATATTAACAATAAACCTGTATCCGGTGCAATGTTGTTAATTGACGATAAAGTTTCAGATGTTATAACCAACGAGAAAGGGATGTATAGGGTTAAAGTAAAGCCTGATGCAGTCCAAATATCTATTCTCAATTTATCAGGCACATTGATGAAAGAAGAAATTAATGGCAGAATGATCATCGATTTCAAGCTTAACAATGTAGTACCACAAGATGAAGTTGTGATACAAGAAAATCCTGAAAATGAAATCGTAAATATTGGATATGGTTATGCTCAAAAAAAGGACCTGGCAAGTAGTGTTGGTAATATCGATGGACAAAATAAAAAGTTTGCTTCGTATCATACTATTTTTGATATGATTAAGGGTGAAGTTCCTGGTGTTCAGGTGGCTGGAAATAGTATAACAATCAGAGGTGTTGGTACAATCAATGGTTCAACCGATCCATTGATCCTTGTTGACGGCGTTGAGGTAAAAGTCGAAATGCTTGGGGCTATCGTTCCTAAAACGGTTCGTTCGATCAATGTTCTTAACAGTTCAGATGCTTCTATTTATGGTTCGAAAGCCGCAAATGGAGTAATAATGATAACTCTGATGGGAAAATAGCAAATCTCTACTTTCCCGAACAAAAATGGATTGGAAGTGATTAGCCATGTCGAGGCATAATACCTTGCTGGGGTAGATTTGTAATCCGTGCTCTTGATTCAATCAATAACCAGCACATGGATATAGAACTGATTCGAACTATTTTGTTGCGGATGTGTTTAAATTCGAAAACTTGTTTAAAACACATTAAAATAAAAAGCAATGTTTACACTTGATCAAATTAAGGCTGCTCATTCAAAAGTAAAGTCAGGCGCCGATTTTCCAAACTATATTCAAGACCTTATTAAATTGGGCGTCACATTTTATGAAACCTACGTTTTGGACGGGCATACTGACTATTTAGGAACGGATGATTATATAATAGCATCAGCACCGAAGTATACACAACTCATTATTGCGGAAAAAAGTGATGAAGAACAATTCCGGCTTGACTTAAAAGCCCATCAACAGGGTAAAACTGATTATGCTACTTTTTGCAACGATTGTGCAAAATCGGGTGTCGAAAAATGGACAGTTCGTATGGATAAGATGACTTGTACCTATTACGACAAAGCAGGAAACGAACTTTTGGAGGAAGTAATACCACAATAAAATGGGGTAGAAATGAAAAGATAAATAAGGCCGGAGAGATCCGGCCTTTACTTTTTTAGATATGATTGATCTTATTTAGCAAATAATGATCGGCCAACACAATGGCGGCCATCGACTCAACAATCGGAACTGCGCGGGGCAGGACGCAAGGATCGTGACGCCCTTTGGGGTTGATGGTCACTTCATTTTCGGCACGATCGACCGTATTTTGTTCTTTCAGCAGGGTGGCAATCGGTTTAAAGGCAACATTAAAATAAATGTCTTCTCCGTTCGAAATTCCACCCTGGATACCTCCTGAATGATTCGTTTTGGTGCGCACACCGGTTTCTGTCTTGATAAACACATCGTTGTGTTCTGATCCTGAAAGTCGGGTTCCGTCGAAACCTGATCCATATTCAAAGCCTTTAACGGCATTGATTCCAAGCATAGCAAAACCTAAATCAGCATGCAATTTATTGAAAACAGGTTCGCCCCAGCCAGCAGGAACGCCTTGAATAACGCCGGTTACCATACCGCCAACGGTATCGTGATTGCGGCCTGCTTCTTCAATCCGGGTAATCATTCGGTTCGCGGTTTCAGCATCCGGACAACGAACAATGTTCGTTTCAGTCTGGCTTAAATCAAGTTCGGTATACGATTTATTCAGTTGAATTTCGCCAACTCTTGACACATAAGCCTGAATTGAAACACCTACTTTTTTCAGGAGCAATTTGGCCACCGCTCCCGCCACCACACGGGCAATGGTTTCGCGTGCCGACGAACGACCGCCTCCACGATGGTCGCGGGTTCCGTATTTCTGAATGTAGGTGTAATCGGCGTGTGATGGGCGAAAAACATCTTTCAGGTCGTTGTAATCCGACGAATGCTGATCTTTGTTCCGTATTTGAAAGGCAATTGGTGTTCCCTGCGTTTTCCCTTCAAATATTCCGGACAAAAATTCAACCTGATCACTTTCGTCGCGTTGCGTTGTGATTTTTGACTGACCTGGTTTACGTCGGTTCAACTCATTCTGGATAAAATCCAGATCGATTTCCAAACCGGCAGGGCAGCCGTCAATAATTCCTCCAATGGCCTTTCCATGCGATTCGCCAAAAGAAGTTAACCTGAAAATTTGTCCAAAACTATTCATAATACCAATTAAAAAGTAAAAAGCCATTAGTCATTAGAAAAGGAAAGTCATGATAATTGGCCATTTACTAATGACTCTTTCCGAATGACCATTTCTATTGACTAAAACAAAAAATGTTGTCCCAAAATACGAAATTTTGAAACAACATCTTTAAATTATCTGTGAGAGCTGATTAGCAGCCGCATCCGCAACCACCTTGTTTGCCTTCGGTGCTGCATGCGCCTTCAGCACAACCTTCTTCGTCGTCGCAACCACAATCACCACTTCCGCAACCGCCGCTTCCGCAACCACAACCACCACCGCTAACTAAAGCAGCAAGTTCGTCATCAGTAGCTTCTCTTACTTCAGTGATCTGACCTTTAAAGAAAAGGTTTTCGCCTGCCAATGGATGGTTAAAATCCATTTTTACAATATCGTCGGTAATTTCCAAAACCAAACCATTCAAACGTTGACCGCTTGTGCTCATCATTGGCACAGTAGCTCCAACCGAGACGATTTCTTCGTCGAATTCGCCATCGATAAAGAAAAGGTGTTTTGGAAGATCAACAATCGCATTTTCATCCAATTCGCCATAGGCGTCAACATCCTGCAAACTAATTTCGAATGGATTTCCTACTTCGAAACCTTCCAACGATGATTCAAATTTTGGAAGCATCAATCCTGCGCCAAACACAAAACTCAATGGTTTCTCGCTTGTTGCCTGCTCAATCAATTCCCCCTCTGCATCATCGTAATGTAAATCGTATGTCAGGGAAACCATTTTGTTTTTTCCTATTTTCATAGCCTTTTGTTTTAATTTTTAATAATTGTACAAAGAAATAAAATAAGTGGATAATACAAAAAGTATACAGCCATTCATTTCAGTTAGTTAAAGATAACATCAGAAACGGCCTTTGGTTTAGTCGTTCGAAAGAGTTTTTACCATTTTCTGATCTGATGGTTATCCGTTTCAGGCTATTTTTTAATCAGCTTTGTCGTAAATTGGTTCTTGCCTTCTTCAATTTTCAGGATATATACTCCTGAAGTTAATTCATCGAGATTGGTAATCGTTTGATTGTTTGATACATTAAGGTATTCAGCAACTTTTCTTCCTGAAATGTCGGAGATTGAAACCTTAGCCGTTCCGATTATTCCTGAAATAACAATTCGGTCAACAAATGGATTGGGAAAAACGCCTGCCTGAATTTGGTGCAATTCAGAAGTTGATGTTACGATTTCCTTATTCAGGTTGTCAATGCAAAAATAGCCTGGAGTTTTCATGCCATATTCATTGTTATCAGTCGAGCGTAATGAAAATTCAAGTTTCGAGATGCGACCGAGTTTTTTGAGGTCAACCCATTTCCATGTATTCAGGATATAATCGTTGGCATTGTCGCTGTAAGCAAAATCGGCCAGATTAACATTGACTTCACCGGTTGATTTGCCATCCGAATCGAATCCCTGAATGGTCAATAGTAACCAGTCTGGGTCGTTTCCGCTTTCACCGCCAAACTTTTTGGCATAGTCATCGCCGTTTTTCATCGATAAATAGGCATAAGTGCTGTTGGTTACATATAAGCCAGAAACAATGGTGTCTTTAAAGGTTATTGTAGAAACTGGGAAGGGATAACCAACTGCATAATTAGATGTTCCGTTGACACCTTTACCTGTAATGGCACTGTATTGATTGGTGTAGCCCGGAGTTGTAACATCGGTTTTATTCGATGTTGCAAATCCCGACCAGTAATCACCATAATCTGATTGGGTATAATTCGTGAAGAACCGGAAGTTGCCGCTGGCAAATCCACCCTTACCATCGCTGCCGTTGTAAAAGCCTTGTGTGCCCAGGTTCATATTTTCGAAACTGGCATAAGTAACTGGTTTATAGTCGTATGGTTTCTCTCCGTTTAAATCATCCATGCAGAAATACCCTGGAGTATTCATGTAGCCGTAGCTATTGTCGCTTGAACTCAGACTGAAACGAAGTTTTTTTGCTTCTTTCAGTTGGCTAAGGTCAACCCAGGTCCATTTATTCAGGATGTAATCTTTCGAATTGTCGCTCGAACGGAAGTCGGCCAGGTAAAAATATACCGTATCAACTGGTTTACTGTTCGCATCCAAAGCCTCAATCATCAGCTTGAAATAGTCAGGGTCATTTCCTGTAGGCCCACCAAATTTTTTGGCATATTCATCCCCATTTTTCATCGAAAGGTAAGCATAGGTTGAGTTTGTAACGTAAAAACCTGTGGTTTGAGTTGACGCACTGAATTCAAGTTCAGCCGAAGGCGACGAATAACAAACAGCATAGTTGGCGCTTCCTTCATAGCCTTTCCCGGTTATTGCACTGTACTGATTTCCATAGCCAGCAGTTGTATTGTCGGTCATGTTCGAGTAGACAAAACCATTCCAATAATCGCCGGATGTACTTTTGGTATAAGCATTATAGAAAGTTATGCCTGAACTTTTAAAACTACCCGATAAATCGGAACCGTTCCAGAATGTTTCCGGAGCCAGTGTCAGGTCATCAAACTTGGCAACTGTTTGTGACTTTGCATTAAAAACTAAGAAAGCGGCAAGAATTGCCATCATGTAGATTTGTTTCATTATGTAAAAATTTTGAATGGTTTCAAAAGATTTACAATACGCAAAACTGCTGAAATAACCGATTGGATACTGGATTTGGTTACTCCAAGCCTTTTCTCCCGAAAGCTTTGAATATTGTAGCACGAATGGCAGGTCTTCTGGCTTACTCCATTTTTTGCGGCCTTCCCATCCATCGAACGACGAAAAGTGGCGTGAGTTGCAAAAAATATTCAGAGTTTACAGCTGCGGGTACAGCTCCGGAATTGAACCGGATTCCCTCTTGATGCTTAAAAATCAGCATCACCATTTCGGCAGCTAAGATAGATCAAAATTAAATTCAGGAGCAAAATTCAGGTTAAATAATCCTGAAAATTTAACAAGCGACGAGTGTATGCAAACTACGAGGTGGCCAATCCTGCAGTTTTGAAAGTAAAAAATTTCTGTGCAAAATAGCTGTATATAACAACAATACCGGTTGTAATTACTTTTGCCATTGTTGGCCACAGACCGGCAAATTCGACCAAAAATTTCAGAAAAACGTAGTTTAGAAAAATGGAACCTGAGACGGAAATCATGTATCGAATTAGCTGGGTTCGTCCTTGCACCGGAGAATTGGTAAAAGTGATGAACTTGGCAAAAAGAAATCCGGTGAAGAATGTAATTGGAAAGACAATCAGAAAGGCGGCAATATGCGGACTAATCGAAACGATACCCAAATCAAGGACTTGTTTATCGACAACAAAATTGTAGCAAATAAAATAAAGTGTGATGTCAAGTGCGGTATTGAACCCTCCGGTTGCAGCATATCTGAAGGTTTCCAAAGGGATAAACTTTCGGAAAGGAGTGTAGAAATAATCAATTACACTAATGATTACTAAACGAATATGCTTTGCCAAACTTGCCATGGGGGAAACAGATTCTTTTTTACAAATTAAAGAGAAAAGTTTGAAATAATGCTGATCACATTGAAAATACAGTAAAATTTGTCTAACCAACCGGTGATTAATTGTGTAAATTGAGCAATTCAGGTCTCATTCATGCTTTCGGGTTTGCCTGAAACGGCATCTTGGCCATCTTTTCCACTTCGAGGCTCGGAAACCCAAATTCTTCAACCACTTTGCCCAAAACCAGGTAAATTCCATCTCCACGGAACGGATAATTTTTTAGCGATGGCGGAAAGTGCACAGTATCGAAGAATTCACCCTGAACATCGGTGAACGTTCCGAAGTGCATAATCTCTTTTCGCACAGTCCTGACGTATTTGATGGTTACCAGCCGGCCTAGCATCCGAACCGTTTTTCCCAGGTGATTCATCATTTCTTTGGCCGTAATTTCGCCCCTGAAATTGGTCTGGAGCAGGTCGAAAGCGGTCATCGAAACCGGAAAACCAATCAGTTCAATTTCGTCCCAGGCATCGCCCAACATCGATTGCTCCAGCTTCGGAAGGTTGAATTCGCGTGGCTTTGCTTCGAACAAAGCTTTTGTTTTGGCAACCGGAACTGTTTTATTCAGAAGCATGTGTGCTTTCCACAACAGTTCGGCTTTGGATATTCCGGTGAAGCGCAATGCGCCCAGCCGAATCAGGATCACCAATTGCTCTTTGGTAATGGCCGTTCGCTCAATAAAATCGGATAGCGAACTGAAACTTCCATGTTGCTGCCGTTCGTTCACAATTCCTGAAATAACCGACTGTTCGAGGTTTTGCACATGCACAAAACCAATGAAAATTACCTTTCCTGAAATCCGGGTTTCGGGGCGACTTCGGTTCACACAAGGCAATTCAATCTTGGCTCCACATCGTTGCGCTTCGTTGAAATACACCCAGGTGCGGTAAAATCCACCGAAATTATTGATGACGGCCACCATAAATTCGAGCGGATAATGCGCTTTCAGGAATAAACTCTGGAAACTTTCGACGGCATACGAAGCTGAATGCGCTTTCGAAAACGAATACCCGGCAAACGATTCGATTTGCCGCCACACTTCGCGGGCAATTTCGTCGGGATAACCACGCTCACGGCAGTTGCTGAAATACTTGTCGACAATACGCTGAAACTCAACTTTCGAGCGAAACTTCCCACTCATGGCGCGGCGCAGCACGTCGGCTTCGGCCAGATCGAGTCCTGCAAAATGATGTGCCACTTTGATCACATCTTCCTGGTAAACCATCACACCGTAAGTTTCTTCGAGCTGTTCCTTCATTGCCGGATGCAGATATTGGATGGTTTCCGGACGATGAAACCGCTGAATGTATTGCTTCATCATGCCCGATTTGGCAACCCCGGGCCGGATAATGGAACTGGCCGCCACCAGCGACAGGTAATTGTCGCAATGTAATTTAGTTAGCAACCCGCGCATGGCCGGGCTCTCAATGTAAAAGCATCCATTGGTTTCTGCCGTTCGCAACTGAAGTTTAACTTGCTCATCCTGAAAAAAACGCTCCACCTGATGCACATCGACCACTTCGCCCCGGTTTTCGCGGATGATATCCACCGCCTCTTTGATGTGCCCAATACCGCGCTGACTGAGAATGTCCAGCTTTTCGAAGCCCAAATCCTCTGCTACATACATGTCCCATTGCGTTGTTGGCAAGCCTTTGGGCGGCAAATCGAGCGCTGTGTAGTAGGTGAGAGGTTCCTCCGAAATCAGGATGCCACCGGCATGAATGCTCCGGAGATTGGGAAAATCAACCATTTGTTCGGATAGGATTTTGATGAGCCGCGTGATCTTGTTTGAATTCCGTTCGTCATTCGGATTGTCAACCAGTGCATCAATTTCTTCTTTTGGGAGGCCAAAAACCTTGCCCAGTTCGCGGAAAATGGAGCGGTCTTTAAACGTGGAGGTTGCGCCCAGTAAAGCCGTGTGGTCGCGCCCATAACGTTTAAAAATGTAATCCTGAACCTGTTCGCGGTCGCGCCACGAATAATCGATGTCGAAATCGGGCGGTGAAGTGCGTTGGGGGTTGAGGAATCGCTCAAAATAAAGGTTCAGCTTAATCGGGTCAACATCAGTAATTTTCAGGCAATAAGCCACAATGCTGTTGGCGCCGCTTCCTCGCCCGACGTGGTAGAATCCACACGACATGCTGTAGCGGATAATGTCCCAGGCAATCAGGAAATACGACGAAAACCCAAGTTTGTCAATGATTTCCAGTTCGTGAGCGATTCGCTGTTTTGCTTCTTGATTGTTCTTTCCGTAGCGATAAACCATGCCGTCGAGCGCCAGTTTCCGGAGCAGAAGTTTGTCGTCGTAAGCCGATTGTCCAAACAATTTTTTATTCTTGACCGACTTAAAATCGAAACTAATGCTACAGTCATTCATCAGTTTTTCGGTATTCCTTACAATCTCCGGATAATTCCGAAATTGATACATTAAATCTTTATAATCAATGGTTTCCGGCTGACTGGCAAACTGATTCTCCTGAAGTTTGCTGATCAGTACATTGTGGTCGATGGCCCGAAGGGTTTTGTGCAAAAACTGACCTTCCTTATTTTTAAAAGTAACCGGCTGCCAAACAACCAATTTCTCCGGATGTTTGCGGTATTCCGAGGTCAGTAGTTTATTCAGTTGGCTGGCTTTTATACCGGTAAATTCGTTTTCACGCAGTTCGTTGGGCGACTTTCTTCCGAAAGCATAAATCACATACACGTGCTTAAATTTCGGAGCATCCGTCGGATAGTTCTTTTCCTGAAGGTTGTGTTCCGTTTGCCAGTCGTTCAGTTCTTTCAGGCCTTCGCGGTTTTTGGCCAGACCAATAAAAAGCAAGTCATCCTCATTGCGGAACTCGCATCCGGCAACGGGTTTGATGCCTTTCAACTCCGATTCTTTCACGAATTCAGGAATTCCCATTGTGGTATTGATGTCGGTTAAGGCAATCGTTTGGATACCGTTCCGGATAGCCAAATCGAGCAAGTCCGCAATGCTGAGCGTTCCGTAGTGAAGGGAGTAATATGAGTGACAATTGAGGTACATCGAAGAGTTCCAAGTTTCAGGTTCAAAGTTCCAAGTTGTGGTTTGCGAAGTTTTTATTCTTTGAATTTCAGTATGTATCGAATTTTGTGTTGTTTAATGTCCGTCACATTAATGTGACGGCAAAGGATACTGCTCTGATGATTTGTTGCACGATATTCTTTGCCGTTGGCTTTAGCCAACGGACATGAGCTCCTTATTATATTGGGGCTTTAGCCCTTTTAGCCTTATCGCTTTTTTCCACTCCTGAGGCGCGATGAATGGCTCCGGAACCGTATCGAAGCCTGATCTGATCCATCGACAGGTAGAGTTTTATCATTTTGTCGTTGTTGTCGAACAGGTCGAGTTGTTGAACACCGCCAATCAGTCCGCCCAGTTTCACGCCAATCAGCCGGATCAGCATTCGTCGTTCGTAAAGTCGCCGGAACAGTTCGAGTGCGGTATCCATCAGAGTATGATCGAACGAAGTGTAAGCGATCTTTTTTTGCAGCGTGTGCGTGTCGTAATTGGCATAGCGGATTTTTACGGTAATTACAGAAGCCAGTTTTTGTTTTTTGCGCATCTTAAAGGCTATCTTTTCGACCATATGAATCAGTAAACGTTCCAGCATTTGTATGTCAATGGTATCAGTTTCAAACGTACGTTCAGTACTGATCGATTTTTCTTCGGAATAGCGAACTACCGGCGAGAAATCGATGCCGTTTGCTTTCTTCCAGATGTCAATTCCAGATTTTCCGAGCACATGTTGAATCATTTCCGGCGGAATATCGCTGAGCGTATGAATGGTGAATACGCCCATCGAATGCAGCAGATGACAGGTCTTTTCGCCTACTCCGGGGATTTTTTTGATCGGCAACGGGTTCAGAAAACGTCTTACCAAATCGCGCGGCACTTCCTTTTCTCCGTTGGGTTTGGCCTCGCCGGTAGCAATTTTAGATACAGTTTTATTCACCGATAGCCCGAACGAAATGGGTAGCCCGGTTTCGCTGATGATGCGGTTTCGTAATTCATGCGTCCATTTATACGAACCGATAAAGCGATCCATTCCCGAAATGTCGATGTAATGCTCGTCGATCGAAGCTTTTTCGTACACCGGAGCACTATCGGCAATCACATCGGTCACCAACCTTGAATATTTGCTGTACCGATCCATGTCGCCACGAATAACTGTGGCATCACCGCAGAGGTTCAAGGCCATTCGCATGGGCATGGCCGAATGAACGCCGTATCGCCGGGCTTCGTAGCTGCAACTGGCTACCACTCCACGATCGGACAGACCTCCGATAATAATGGGTTTGCCCACTAAAGCTGAATTCTGGAGTCGCTCAACCGACACAAAAAAGGTGTCGAGATCCAAATGTACGATGGTGTTATTTTGAAAGTTCATTGTATTCATCCTCCCTGCATTTCAGTTTATCCTGTCATCCTGAACTTGTTTCAGGATCTCTATACATCAAAGTCAGACCCCGAAATAAATTCGGGGTGACTGCTTGAGAGAGAGTTGTAAAAAATCGCACATTGCCTTTGTCATTCAAAACCAAATTTATATATTTGATTGTTATTTAGTCAAATTGTGAGATTGTAATTTAATCAATAGTATTTAAACTACCAAATATGTATTTCGATTCGAACATTAAATTTTTGCGAACACGGAAGAAACTGACACAGGATCAGCTTTCCATTGCTTTGGATATCAAGCGTTCGACACTGAATAATTACGAGAATGGAATTTCAGGCCCGAGCATTCAATCGTTGGTTACGTTGTCTGATTATTTTCATGTGGCGATTGATACGTTGCTGCGGGTTGATCTGGCCAAATTGCGCGAAAGTCAGCTTTACGAGTTGGAGCATGGGCAGGATGTTTTTCTCAAAGGCAGCAATTTGCGTGTGATGGCCACTACTGTTGATCGGCTGAATCGCGATAACATCGAACTGGTTTCGGAAAAAGCCAAAGCTGGCTATACCAACGGGTTTTCCGATCCGGAGTATATTTCGGAACTGCCTGTTTTCCAGCTTCCGTTTTTATCTTCCGAGCGGAAATACCGGACTTTTCAGATTAGCGGCGATTCGATGCTGCCCATTCCGGATGCCGCCTGGATTACCGGCGAATTTGTTCAGGACTGGAACGAAATTAAAACCGGCGGATTGTATATTGTACTCACTTTAAACGAAGGATTGGTTTTCAAGCAACTGAACAACGAACTGGCCGAACGTGGATGTTTTCAGATGATTTCGCTCAATAAAGCCTATGAACCTTATGAATTGGCCGCAACCGAGATCCGTGAGATCTGGAAATTCGTGCATTACATCAGCAGGGAAGTGGCTGAACCGCAACTAACCGAGAGTCAGATCGCTTTGCAGTTGAAGATATTGACGGTTGAAATTCAGGAACTTAAAAGACGGATGGAAGTGAAGAATTAATGAGAGCAGTGCTCGGGCGTAAATGATGTAATTTGGAGATTTGAAGATAATAATGCAAAGAGCAAAGAGCAGAGGGCATGGTGTATGGTAAGATCGCAGCAATTAATCAAATAATCAAAGTTGATAGTTCCCGCAATCCGCAACTTTTTCTATTCCGAACTTTAGCTCACTCTAGGCACTCCGCACTTTATTTGTACCTTTGAGCATCAAAATCTGATTGTTATGCCATTCATTAAACTCGAAAAATGTACCCGATGCCTGAAGTGTGTCAAGGATTGTCCAGCCAATGCCATCACCATCGAAACTGGCGAAATTGCTGATTCCTGTATTCATTGCGGGCATTGTGTGGCTATTTGTCCTGAAATGGCCGTGCGCCCCGATTTTGGTGATGTTTTTCTACTTCAGCCACATGCAGTGACTCCCAAAGATTTCAAAAATTTGACTTCAGAAATACGATCTTGCAGAAGCTATTTACAGAAAGATGTTCCGGATGCCGTTTTGCTTCAGTTGATTGATAACATGAAACATTACCCATCAGCAAGCAATGCGCGCCCTTTGCAAATAACAATTGTCCGTTCAAAAGAAAAGGTAAAACTCCTGAATGACCTGACAGAAGAAGCGTTGATTAAGATGTTCAGTTTTATTTGTTCTCCGGTGGTTAGTTCTTTCATTCGGGTGTTTGTTCCTTCCATCAACATCAAAAAACTGAAGCGTTACAAGGAATCGTTTGTCAAGAATCGGGAATTGAACGATTCGCAGATTTGCCACCATGCACCGGCAGTTATCCTTTTTCATGGCGAAGTTTCGAAAACCGGAATGGCTGAAGCTGATGCCAATATTTGGGCCACTTATACTTCGATTTACGCCAACACTTTGGGATTGAATACGTGTTTCAATGGGTTTATTGTGAAAGCGATGGGCAGGAAAAGTAAGCTGAATCCGCAGTTCAAGGTGCCTGCAAACCACAAAGTTTATGCTTCGCTGTTGGTTGGTTATCCGAAAGTGAAATACCGGAACGAAACTTCACGTCAAAGTCCGATTGTAGTTTTGTTGTAAGTGCAATCAGTTGGTAGTTACCTGTCAGCTTAGTGTCATAGCAATTGAAACTCCGATAAAAGTACCGATTACATATCCAAGTATTCCTACTAAAATTGCAGGAGTGATCAGTTTCTTCTGCCCGAGTGAAGCTGCCATTGGCGCTGCAACCGATGGCCCCATAATGTTGGCTGCCGATGAAATAATGACTTCGTACACATCAAGTTTAAAAAGCTTGGATAGCGAAACCAGAAAAATAAAATGGAAAAACATGATGATGAGGTAAAAGCCCAGAACTGCCGGACCAACGTGCAACATATCTGATAAATTGGTTGAAGCGCCTATTGCAGCCAAAAAAACATACATCATCCAAAGTCCGATTGAAAAAGCAGTATCTTCCAACTTTTTGAGTCTTTTTGGGAAAAGGTTAGCTATTAAAACGGCAAGAACTGTAATGATTAAAATACTTGTACTCATCCGTGTTGAATACACTTTTTGAATGATATCCGAAATAAGACTTCCCACGCCGGCAATAACAGCAGCAATCAGCACCGAAATTGCAATTCGCTCCATGGTAATCGGATAGGTTTCGTCGTTTAGATTCTTTTCAATGGCTTGCGTATTTTCAACTTTTGGTTTCACAAAAAATCGAGTCAGAAAAGTCATGGAAGGTACTGCAAACAGTAATAAAACGTAGGCATTTGCTGCAAAATTATCGACAGCAATGGTTGCAGAAAACAACGGGTGTGTGCTGAAGTTTAGGATTTCGCCGGTAGCAATGAAATTCATGCTTCCACCAATCAACGTAGCGGCAATTACGCCTGCCGTATTTCCGGAGTCATCTCCCAGATTTATAATATAAAAAGCCAGAAAGCTACCCAGAATTACACCAAGAGCTCCAATCAGAAAAGCTACAAGCAATTTGCCTCCTTCGCGAATGATTCGGGTAATGTTCGATCCCATTAACATCATCGGAATTGATATGGGGATGAAGTAGTTGAAAATCAAATCGTAAACCTCGACTTTAATTTTCGGATTCGATGCGACAGGTATTACTCCT
Organism: Prolixibacteraceae bacterium; assembly: GCA_028683385.1. Lineage (GTDB taxonomy): Bacteria > Bacteroidota > Bacteroidia > Bacteroidales > Prolixibacteraceae > Aquipluma. The sequence continues at coordinate 219,931 of JAQUIJ010000009.1, forward strand.
GACATGGATAAAATAGACATCAGGATCATTGTAACCAAAATCCCGGAGACTTGACCAAGCCATTTTTTGTGTTCTGACCATATTCCAAGTGCTGCCGCACCTACAATGACAGCGAACAGTACCAGATTATTTTCGGGTGAGATTAACGACATATCAAAAAATTATAAATGCGAATATATCTTCAATAAGGAAAAGTATAACAATCAGGATATGAAATAGGTTAAATACAGGTGATTTATTAATGTTTAAACTGAAATTCTTCAGAAAATTGTTAACGCACAAATGTGCGATATTTTGCTTTAAATCTAATGAATTTAATTTCTTTTTGAGTTGGCATTTTCAATATAAGTGTTTTTAGTGATCTGTAAGTTTAAGTTTATCAGTACTTTATGTGTGTAGCTTTTTGTGGTAAAGATTTCTTGGTATGCCGTTTGAAAAATTAAATCGATCTTGAAGCTTTCAGATCAGTGAGCGTAATTTCTTGAAATGAAAGGTTGAAACTTCGAGGAGATTATACAACAGGGTGCAACTATATTTAGATCTATAATTTGAAGAATAAATTGTAGGGAAGATTAGAAATAGAGAGAGAGTATTCAGCAATTATTAATTTAAACACAGAAAAATGAAACGATTTTACCAACCCAATAGAAGAAATTATTTTATTGTCTTTCTTCTATTCTTTATGGTGATAAGTATTTCGGGTGCTATTCGGTTGTCAGCAGCCAACCACTTTACTACAGTTTGGCAGGGTCAGAATGGCCAGAATCATATGAATTTCATGATTGTTTCGGCAGTATTGGAGAATCAACCACTTTCGGTTGATGATGAATTGGCTGTATTTAGCGGTACAAAATGTGTTGGTGCCACGAAATTATTAAAGGCTATTAATCCAGCGGATAAAACAACTTTTCTAAGCATATCAGCATCGCAGGACGATGGATCTGGTAATGGGTTCACCGAAAATGACACCGTTATCTTCAAAATATGGGACAACAAAAACTTAAAAGAAATAGTGGCAAAGTCGGTTGTTTACCGGAAAGATATTTCTACATGGCTAGCCAGTGGACGATTTAGTGCCAGTGCAACTTCTGTTGTTGAAATTACCCATAATACAGAGTTGACACAAACGATTCAATTTATAAAAGGAAATAACCTTTTTTCGACTTATATAATTCCAACGAATCCTGACTTAAGTGTAGTTTTTAAATCGCTTTGCGATAGTAAATTACTACTCAAAATACAGGATGAAGTCGGGAATACATTGGCACCAACAAAGTCAGGTGGATGGGTCAACAAAATTGGATCCATACAAAAGACTGAAGGCTATTTAGTCAGTGTAAGCTCTAATTGTACCGTGCAGATAAATGGTCAAATGATTGATCTTCCCCTTGATATTCCATTGAATGCAGGTTGGAATTTTATTTCATTTCCAAGTTTAACTGAGCAGAATGCAATGACTGTTGTTCAATCATTGATCGATCAGAATAAATTGGTAAAGGTTCAGGATGAACTTGGAAATTCAATTGAGAATTTAAAACGATATGGTGGTTGGAAAAATAGTATTGGGAATTTTAAGCCAGGCAAGGCCTATAAAGTAAATGTAAGTACTGCTTGTACTTTAACTCTCAGGTAAGTTGAAACTATTAGTATTTCGGCAATATTTAATATGTTCGTATTTGGATAAATGACGTGGTTTGAATATTAAAAGCTCTAAGATCTTTCGATTCTGGAGCTTTTTTTTTTGCATATGTTACTTTTATCTTGACAAATTCAGGCTGAATGATATTGCAACTAATCTCTTTCGTTCAGGATGATATTGATCTTTAAAAATTTTTGTAATGTGCTAGCAAGACTTACACTTAAAATTAGAAATCAGGAATCAAAAATTCCTTTGTACTTTTGTGCTTCTAATTATTTGGTATGACCTTGGTATATCCTGAAAATTTTGAATCGAAGATCGGGTTCGATAAAATCCGCGAATTGCTCAATGGCCGATGTTTAAGTACTTTGGGCAAAGAGCTGGTTGAAGAAATTCGTTTTTGCAGCGATTTTGAAAAACTGACAGAAGATCTTTCGCTGGTTAGCGAATTTGTTTCCATTATTCAGGAAATGGAGAATTTCCCGACCAGCTATTACTTCGACCTTCGTGAGGCATTGGCAAAAATTCGCATTGAAGGCCGTTTCCTTGAAGTTGAAGAATTATTCGACCTGAAACGTTCGCTCGAAACGATTTCAGGAATTGTTCGTTTTCTGAAACAAACCAAAGAAGATCAACTCCCTTATTTAAAACGATTACTTGCCGGCGTTCAGGTTTATCCGTATGTGATTGAACGCATTGACAATATCCTGAATAAATATGGTAAAATTAAAGACAACGCTTCTCCTGAATTATCGCGAATCCGGAAAGAATTGCTTAGCAAGCAATCCGGCGTTTCGAAGCGACTTCAGGTTATCCTGAAGAAAGCTCAGGACGATGGTTTGGTTGAAGAAGATGCTTCGGTTGCCATGCGCGACGGGCGTGCGGTTATTCCGGTTACTTCGGCGTTTAAACGCAAGTTGAACGGTATCGTGCACGATGAATCGTCGACCGGAAAAACCTCGTACATCGAACCTGCCGAGGTGGTTGAACTGAACAATCAGATCCGTGAACTGGAATATGCCGAATTACGCGAGATTGTTAAGATTCTGACCGTTTTCTCTAACGATATTCGTCCGTATCTGCCTGACTTGTTGTTGGCTTATGAGTTTTTGGGTAAAATTGATTTTATCCGCGCCAAAGCAATTTATGCGATCGATATTGATGGAATCAAACCATACCTCGAAAACAAATGCCAGCTGGAGTGGGAGGGAGCAGTTCATCCTTTGCTGATGCTCGCTTTACGACGCGAAAACCGAAAAGTAGTTCCACTCAACATTACTTTAACCGCCAATAAACACATTTTGCTGATTTCGGGCCCAAATGCCGGTGGAAAATCGGTTTGCCTGAAAACAGTTGGTTTGTTGCAATACATGCTTCAGTGTGGTTTGTTGATTCCTGTTCGACAAAGCAGCGCAACCGGAATTTTCGATAAGCTGTTTATTGACATTGGCGATGAACAATCGATTGAAAACGACCTGAGTACCTACAGTTCGCATTTGATGAACATGAAGTTCTTCCTGAAGAATTCGAACGAAAAAACGCTGGTCCTGATTGATGAATTTGGAACAGGAACTGAGCCGATGTTGGGTGGTGCGATTGCCGAATCGATTCTGGCACAACTGAATGAAATGAAAACGTTTGGAGTAATTACCACCCATTATACCAATCTGAAGCATTTTGCATCTTCGTCGGATGGAATCGAAAATGCCGCCATGATGTACGATTCGTCCAAAATGGAACCGTTGTTTCAGTTGGATATCGGCAAACCTGGTAGTTCGTTTGCTTTCGAAATAGCCCGAAAGATTGGTCTTCCGGAGAATATTCTTCAGGATGCGACTGATAAAATTGGGAAAGATCACATCAATTTCGACAAGCATTTGCGCGACATTGTGCGCGATAAACGATATTGGGAAACCAAACGGCAGAAAATCCGCAAAGTGGAGAAATCACTGGATGATCTGGCCGAAAAATATGAAACTGATCTGGGTTCGCTCGATAAGCAACGGAAAGAGATCATTCAGAAAGCGCGTCAGGAAGCTGATCAGATTTTGAATGAAGCCAACAAGCGCATCGAGAATACGATTCGTGAAATTCGTGAAAGTCAGGCGGATAAGGAAAAGACCAAACAGATTCGGGCTAAACTGGTTGAGTTTAAACAGGAAGTTGAAGATTCGGCCAATAATCAGGACGATCTGATCAATCAGAAAATACAGAAACTAAAAGAAAAAGAATCCCACCGAAATCAGAAACGGTCGGAAAAGAAAACTGTTGAGCAAAAAGAAAAAGAGAAGATTGTTGAACCTGACGTTTGGAAAGCAGGCGATAAGGTTGTTATGGACGGAAATACAAATGTGGGTGAAATTCTGGAACTGAACGAAAAGAATGCGGTTGTGGCATTTGGGCATATTCGAACATCGGTGAGCCGCGAGAAGTTGCAGAAAATTACGAATAACGAGGCAAAGAAGATACAACGTACCTACAATCAGACCATGCCGAATATAAATAAAGGAATGAGCGAAAAACGCCTTACCTTTAAGACCGAAGTTGACGTTCGTGGGCAGCGTGCTGAAGAAGCATTGCAACTGATCCGGTCGTGGATTGACGATGCCATTATGCTCGATTTTAGCGAATTGCGGATTTTACACGGAAAAGGAAATGGCATTCTGAAAGAAATGATCCGGAATTACCTGAAAACCGAACCTGCCGTTAAGTCTTTCCGCGACGAACATGTTCAGTTCGGTGGCGCCGGGATTACTATTGTTGAGATCGGATAACGGTAGGTTAGTAGTTTTCAGAAGATTGTAATAGTCATTTGTGGACATTAGCTTCGCGTCATTTATAGTAAAAATGTAACATGAATTCACAATAAATGACTATTGAATGACTTAATGACAACCAATGACTTTCGCTCTAAATTTATTGAAATAAATACTTTTAATGAAATATAACAAACAACATACAGACAGATGATTAACGAAAAATTAGATATTCAGCTTATTGAAGTCCTGAAAAAAAATGGCTTCACCGAATCGACCCCATTACAACAGATTTGTATCCCTAAGATAAAGAGCGGCCGCGACCTTTTATGTATTGCTGCCGATGGAAGTGGTAAAACAAGCACCATTGTAATTAGCGTTCTTCAGCGACTGAAAGCTTCGCTAGACGATAATCCTCGGGCGATCATTGTTGTTCAGAACAAAGACCGTGCGTTGGAAATGAAGGCTGAATTTGAACGTTTGGGAGAATATACCGATCTGCGTGTTCAGACTGCTTGTGATGATGAAAAGATTAGTGATCAGAAGGACAAGATTTACATGGGATCTGATGTCGTGATTGGTACCGCCAAACGACTGAATCAGGTTTATTCATTGTATGCTCTTAATTTGGGCGTAGTGAAAATATTCGCCATCGACAATGCTGAACTGGTGATCCGAAGTATTAATTATGCTCAAATCGACCGTTTGTCGGAAAGTATGCCAAAAGCTCAAAGGGTAGTTTTTGCAACTCACACTAATGAATGGATAGAACGCTTTGCCGATGCCTTTATGAATGTTCAGGAAGTCGTCGAAATTGAAGAGGAAGAAGAGGATGAAATTGAATCAGAGGAATAAGCAATAAGTTATAAACTCCACTTAAAGAATGAGATTTTGCCAAAGTAAAGGTCGAAATGTACTTTTCCCGATTGGCCTAAAATAAGATGTTGACTTATTCGTCTCACTATTCAAAGAACCATAAGGTTTCAGTTTTTTACATTCAATTATGCGTAGCATTTCCTTTTTGATATTTTTCAGCATCGTTATGCTGATTTATTCTTCGGCCAACTATTACCTTTTTGTGCGTGGACTTCAGGCATTTTCACTTACTCAATCCTATCGCCGTTGGTATATTGTTATTTTCTGGACTGTAGCCGCTTCTTTTATAGCCGGCAACTTTTTAGAGCGACTGGCCTCTTCTGTTCTCAGTGAGTGGATTTACCGGATCGGATCGTTCTGGATTGCCTATATGCTCTATTTAGGGATGGCTGTCATTTTGATCGACATGGTCAGAATATTGAATTATTTCTTTCATTTTCTACCGCAATTTACTGAAATTATGAGATTTCGGTTAGGTCTGATCGTTTTCACAGTCGTTTCATTAGTTGTAATTGGTGGTCACATCAATGCTTTGTGGATCAATGTTCGCGAAATACCACTAACTATCCATAAAAAGGTATCTGGCTCTCCGGAAGTAAAAATCCTGATGGCGTCAGATATCCATTTAGGTGCATTGATTGGCGAACGGCGAGAAAAAAAACTACTCGATATTGTCCGAGAGCAAAAACCTGATTTGGTTTTATTTTGCGGCGACCTTATTGATGGTGAAATAGCTCCTGTTTTGCGAAAAAATCTAGGTCGTCACCTTCAGGAGATACAAACACCGCTCGGCGTTTATGCTATTTTGGGAAATCACGAATACATTGGTGGTATCGATAAAACCTTGCCTTATCTGAAAAGCATAAATATTAAAGTATTAATTGATGAGGTCGTCACTTTAGCTGATGACATTCAGCTTGTTGGAAGAAATGATCGATCTTCAGGAAGAGGGGGCGAAGCTCCGAAACCGCTTACGGAATTACTCTCTGAAATCGATCCAGCTAAACCTGTAATTGTGATGAACCATCAACCCTATAACTTACAGGAAGCAACTGATGCTCATGTTGATCTTCATCTTTCCGGACATACCCATCATGGTCAGATGTGGCCAATGAACTACATAACTCAGGCTATGTTTGAACTCAGTTGGGGCTATCTTAAAAAAGGAAATACAAACTTTTATGTCTCGTCCGGCTATGGAACCTGGGGGCCATCTGTCCGTATTGGAAACCGACCTGAAGTGTTAGTTTTTAAACTGAAGTTTGATTGAAATGACCATCAAAGAATAATGAGGCTGTATCAAAAGTGATTATGTTTTTTCAAAAACTTACAATTTGAAAGTACCGACACTGTTAAAACCCCTAAATCCCCTGAAGGGGACTTCCAAGCCGCCCCTTCAGGGGAGGTTTGCCTGCCAGCCGCAGGCAGGGAGGGGTGAAATGAAGTTGAACTTACAATTTGAAAGTTGAATTTGTGAAATTTTGACTTTTGATACAGCCTCATCTAAGACAATCTTCCATCCATATCGTCCCTGTCGTATTCGGGCTTTAACGGAAATTTTATTGGTTTGCCATCGCGTTGCGAACGATAAATGGCAGTGAATAATTCAACCGTTTTTCGGCCTTCTTCAGCAGTAACAATTGGTTGGCGATCGTATAGAATAGCTTCGGTAAAATCGATTAACTGTTGTTTGAAATACCAGGTCATAGAGTCAACCGAGTGGAATTCGTCACTGTCTGCTTTATTCCATTCTTCCATCAGGTGTTCTTCTCCCGGAATAGTCCATAAATCGAGTTTTGGAGGTTCAGCGATGGTTGTTTTTCCGGCGATAAACATAGCGCCGCCTTCTGGCTGTGCACCAACAGTAGCGCCATTGCTGCCGTGGATATGTACTTTCCCGTAAATACCAGGCTTTTGCGAATTGCTGACCAGAATATTTCCCAAACCTCCATTTTTGAAACGGATCACTGCAACAGCCGTGTCTTCCACCTCAATGTACGGATGGTTCAAATTGCTCCAGTAGCCAAATACTTCGTCGATGTCGCCCATGAGCCATTGCAACAGGTCAAGCGGGTGAGGAGCCTGATTGACCATTACTCCGCCGCCTTCCATCGCCCACGAACCGCGCCATGCGTCGCTTTCGAAATACGAACGGTCGCGCCATCCCAACATCTGAATGGTTCCCAGTGCCGGTGTTCCGATTTTGCCTTCGTCAATGGCTTTTTTCATGCGCACAATAGGTTGATAATAGCGACGCTGACTGATTACTCCTGTTTTTCTTCCGGTTCGGTGAGACGCTTCAATAATCCGGTCGCAATCCTGCAAGGTTGAGGCAAGTGGTTTTTCGATCAACACATGCGCTCCGGCTTCCATGGCCTGAATGGCAGGATCGGCATGATATGGATGAGCGGTGCAGATGACAGCCATCTGGATATTTTCTGCTTTGATCATCTCAGGAATTGAAGCGTAGGATTTTACTCCGTATTCGACAACAAATTTCTGAGCTGATTCAGGAGTGCGGCTCCAAACCGCTTTAAAACTCAGTTCAGGAATTTGTAAAATGGCTTTGGCGTGTAAGTGTGCAATTTTCGCACAACCGATAATGGCAACGTTGATGGACATGGTTTATATGTTTTAAAGTTCCAAGTTTAAGGTTCCAAGTTTCAAAATGCGTTAATTACTGAACACTGCAACTGGATACTGATTACTTTTGTTTACGGCTTTAAAATCACCTTCATCAGTCCGGCTTCTTTGTTGTACAGGCGATGGAACCAATCGTTTCCGTCTTCGAGTGCGGCAACTTTGCTTATTAGCGGGTCAACTTTAATCTTTCCTGAAGCAATTAATTCCAAACAAAGCGGGTATTCGCCTGCTGAAGCACACGATCCCTGAACTTTCAGTTGTCGGGTCACCACTTTCTGTAGTGGAAATTTAATTTCGGGAGATAAATTGCCAACCAGAGTAACTGTTCCGCCTTTCCGGGCACAATCAATGGCCAGGTTTACAGTCGGTTCAATTCCGACAACTTCCAGAATCAGATCGGCGCCACGATTTTCGGTTTCGTCCAGTACCAGTTTAATTAAATACGGATTGTTTGATTTAATCGTCTGATCAGCTCCCAATTCAGCAGCCATTTTCAGCTTTTCGTCGATCAGGTCAATCGCAATAACTTTTTCGCATCCGGCAGCTTTTAAAGCCTGAATGCAAAGCAAGCCAATCATCCCACAGCCAATAACAACGGCTGTGTCATTAGCCTGAACCGAACTGATTGCAACGGCATGCACAGCAACCGAAACGGCTTCAATCATGGCGGCTTGCTCAAAACTGATATTTTCAGGAATGGCATACAGGATATGAGCAGGAACAGCAACATATTCGGCAAAAGCTCCATTTTGGCGGTATTCGTTGCACGAAACACCCAAAACGCGGCGGTTGTCGCATAAATTGATGTCGCCGCGCTTGCAGTAAAAGCATTCGCCGCATGAAATGGTCGAGTCAAAAGTGATGCGATCGCCAACATTCCAGCCAATCACATCCGGAGCAATCTGGTGAATAATTCCGGAGGCTTCGTGTCCCATAATTACAGGAGGCTGCCGGCGTCCGGTGCTTCCGTCCATTCCATGAACATCGCTTCCGCAAATGCCACAAGCCTTAACTTGTATCAGAACCCATCCGGGTTTTAGCTTCGGAATGTCGGTTTCCTGAAGGACAAATTCGTTATATTTTTCAAGAACAAGTGCTTTCATTGAATTAGTTTAGCTTGTTATGTATTTTAATTTTCTCTTCGTTATTGGCTCTTAAGTATCTGGAAAAAGTCAATAGTCATTAGAAATTTTTTTAAGCGACTTTCCGAATGACTAATGACTATTTGCGTTTTTTATGGAAAGGTAAAAAAATCAGCAATGCATTCAATACAAATCCTGAAATCAGAATCACTGAGCCAATTTCAGGATGATTAAATGTAATCAGTAATTTACCTGAAAGCGCAAGAATGCCACCGGAAACCATTGCAACTATACCCAATTGTTTGTTGAATCGCAGATTAAAAAGTGCCGCAGCCATTGGGATTATAAATGCGCCTGAATAGAATGAAAGTGCCAGTAAAAGTGACGAAACGATGGAAGTTATTTTTAATGAAATAATCATGCTTAAAATGCCAACTCCAATAATGAAGAATTTGGTTTGCCTGAACGACTTTTGATTGTCAATATCCTTATTGAAAAGTTCGCTGATAATCATTGATGCAGTCAAAAGGGTAGTTGCAGCAGTTGACAAAACCGCTGAAATAAGCGCTGCAACCAGAATGCCGGTTGCCCATTCAGGTAAAACGTTGTTGGCCAGGTTGACTAAGCTGGAACTGTTTTGTGCTCCGGAATGAAATGTAGTGGCATAAATTCCAACATACGAAAGAACAAACCCAAACGGAATCAGAATCAGTGCCACAATCCAAACACTACGGGAAGCGGTTCTCTGATCTTTGGCGCAAAAAACACGCGAATAAATATCGGGCCCAACAACGAATGTGCTTGAAAATGTCAGGACGAGAATAAATAAATCTAAAGGTGAAAAGTGGCTGTTAAACGGGAAGACACTGGCGAATGGAGGCAATTCAGGAAGCTTTGATGTTGGAATCATTATCGCCGTCAGTATTACCCCGCAGAGAATAAAGAACGACTGAAACAAGTCGGTTTTCATGATCGAGACTTGTCCGCCAATGTAGGTGTACACGATGAAAATGGTTCCGGTAAGCAAAACTCCGGAAGAATAAGTTAAGCCAAAAAAGCTTACCAAAATTTGGGCTCCGGCAATAATTTGGGCAGCCACAACACCCAACCACGCAACCGGTATGATTACCGAAGTAACTTTTCGTGCCGACTCACCATAGTATTGACCAATCAGTTCAGGAAGAGTGAATTTCCCTTTCGAATAGACTTTTTTAACGATTGGAAGCAATCCGAACAACCCCAAACTGGCAGCCAGAATGTACCAGGCCGATGCCCACGACTGAACTCCTGCTAACCCGATGGTTCCCAGAATGGCTGATCCACCCAGAATTGTAGCAAGCAGACTTCCTGAAATTTGCCAAACACCGGGCTTTTTCCCCGCCAGAAAATAATCTGCCGGCGTTTTGACTTTCAGGAATGAGTATATTCCAATCAGGAATAAAACCAATGCATAAACAATCAGGATGATAGACTTCATGTAGACAAAAACAAAGTTTGAATCAAATTGAACAGCCGTAAAGTTGTAAATTTTTAGCCGGATAAAAGAAACTTCGACGAATAGAGATTCTTCTGAATGATGTAATTTCTGCAAATCGAAGTAATTGCTTCAAGAGATTCCAGACTATAGTTTATTGTGTTCAAAAACATTGCATCAACAATCGTTAAAATTTCTAATTTTGATCCGTTATCGTACACGGCAATTGATTTTCTAACTTAAACCAATACTAATACCATGAGAAAAATTCAAATTATTTTTGCGTTATTCCTGTTTGCTACAGTTGTCTCTGCAAAAAATAACGATGGCTGGATTTCTCTTTTTAACGGGAAAGATCTAACCGGTTGGCATCAACTGAACGGTCAGGCCAAATACCATGTTGAGAAGGGCGAAATTGTTGGAACCACCGTTTCAGATACTCCAAATTCTTTCCTCGCCACTGATAAGGATTACGGCGATTTTATTCTCGAACTCGATTTACTGGTGGCTAATGAAATGAATTCAGGTATACAATTCAGGAGTATTAGTAAAGCCGACATTATGAATGGCCGGGTACACGGTTACCAGTGCGAAGTTGATCCATCGGCTCGCGCATGGAGTGGTGGTATTTATGACGAAGCACGTCGGGGATGGCTTTATACCGGCGAATTGAACCCTGCAGCCAAGCCAGCTTTTAAATTGGAACAGTGGAATCATTACCGCATTGAATGTGTGGGTAACAGCATTCGCACCTGGCTCAATGGCGTTCCGGTTGCCTATGTGCTGGATGATATGACCGCAAGCGGATTGATTGCTCTTCAGGTTCACGCAATTGGCAAAGACGATCAGCCTGGAAAACAAATTCGCTGGAAAAATATCCGGATCAAAACAACCGATCTGAAAGCAACCGAAACTCCGGATGTGTTTGTCGTTAATTTATTGCCAAATAACTTGAGCTCAGCAGAAAAAGCACAGGGTTGGAGCTTGCTTTTCGATGGAAAAACCAGCAATGGTTGGAAAGCAGTTAATCAGGATCAATTCCCTGCTGAAGGTTGGAAAGTAACTGATGGTACATTGATGACCATGCCCAATCGTCCTGAAACACCAGTTAAAGGTACTGATATTGTTACCGTTGATAAGTACTCGGCTTTCGAACTTCAGTTTGAATTCAATTTTGCTGAAGGAGCCAATAGCGGCGTGAAATATTTTGTAGGAAATGGCGGCCCGGGCATTGGTCTAGAATACCAGGTTTTAGATGATAAAAGACATCCTGACGCCAAAGCCGGTGTTGTTGGAAACCGCACAATGGGTTCGCTTTACGATTTAATTCCGGCAGACAAGCAGGAACGTTTTACCAAAGGCGCTAACGAATGGAATATTGGACGCATCGTGGTTTATCCGGATAATCACATCGAACATTGGTTGAATGGCATGAAAGTCGTTGAATACGTCCGTGGATCGAATATTTACAAGGCGCTGGTAGCCCGCAGCAAATATGCCGAATTCAAAGATTTTGGAATGGTAAAAGAATCACCCATCCTGTTGCAATACCACAACGATCAGGTTAAATTCAGGAGTTTAAAAATCAGAAAATTATAACCACTAAATCAATAGAATCATGAGTACAAATCGTAGGGAATTTATCCGCAATGTTGCGGTTGGTGCAGCCGGAATTGGTATTGGAGGCGTTGCTTCCGGCTTCAGTGCAAATAGTTATTCGCGGATAGTTGGAGCTAACGATCGCCTGAATGTAGCATTAATGGGCTGTGGCCGCAGAGTTGGTGCATATTATGCCGCACTTCAGGATAAACAGAATAATGTGGATGTAGCCTACATCTGCGATGTGATGAAAAAGCAACGCGAAAAAGTAGGGAAGGATCTGAATGGAAAAGTTTCAGGAAAAGCTATTCTTGTTAACGATATACATGAAATTTGGAACGACCAGAGTGTTGATGCCATTTTCAACGCAACTCCCGACCACTGGCACGCTCCGGGAACCTGGATGGCCATGCAGGCTGGAAAGCATGTTTACATTGAAAAACCTTGCAGCCACAATCCACGCGAAGGCGAGTTGCTTGTCGCTTTTCAGAAAAAATACGGCAAGGTCGTTCAAATGGGAAACCAGCAACGTTCGGCCAAAGAATCACAGGAAATTATCTCAGAAATTCATAAAGGTGCCATTGGCGACGTGTACAAAGCTGTTGCTTTTTATTCGAATAACCGTGGCGAAGTGCCTGTTGCCAAAAAGGCTCCGGTTCCGGAAGGTCTGGATTGGGAACTCTGGCAGGGTCCGGCTCCTCATGTGGAATATAACGATAATACCTGGGATTACAACTGGCATTGGTACGGCTGGATTTGGGGAACTGCCGAAGCCGGTAACAATGCTACACATGAATTAGATGTTGCACGTTGGGCACTTCAGGTTAAGTATCCTGAATATGTGGAAGTTGAAGCTGCTAAACGACATTTCAAGAATGACGGTTGGGTGATGTATGATACCATGGATGCAAGGTTTCGCTTTCCGGGAAATAAAATTATTGAATGGGATGGAAAGAGCCGCGAAGGATATAATACCTACGGAGCCGATCGTGGAACCATCATTTATGGAAGTGAAGGAACTGTTTTCGTTAACCGCGATGGTTATACGCTCTATGATCGTTTGGGGAAAAAGGTAAAGGACAGCAAGTCGTCGGGAAGCGAAGCCGGAACTGCTCTTGGCGGTGGTGGCGACATGACTGACACGCATGTAGCTAACTTTTTTAAAGTGATCCGTGGAACTGAAAGCAAATTAAATTCGCCTATCGAAGAAGGCGCAATCAGTCAAATGTTGGTTCACTATTCAAACATTGCTTACCGTACGAACAAACCGTTTAAGGTAAATACGGTTGATGGCCATATTTTAGACAATGATGCGATGAAACTTTGGGATCGTGAATACCAAAAGGGCTGGGAACCGAAGTTGTAAGAACTAATCAGTTATTTATAAATAGCATAAACTCCCTGATTCATTCGGGGAGTTTTCTTTTTTTCGTAATTTAGTGACGCTAAAAAACTAAAACTACCCGAATGCATAAATTGATACTGATTGCCCTGTTGATATTCTTTTCGTCTACTGGAAAAGCTCAAATCAATATGGTTGTGAAGCCCGGTGGGTTTCTTTTTATGGAAGGCAAAGACAGCATCTTTTTCTATCAAAAAAGTCCGAAAGATAAAAATGGAGAATACAGCCGCTGTAATTACATTCATCCGATCTATGGCCCTGATGGTTTAAGGCTTACTGAAGATTTTCCAGCCGACCACCTGCATCACCGTGGTGTTTTCTGGGCCTGGCATCAGGTTTTAATCGATAACAGGCAAATTTCTGATGGATGGGATTTGAAGAATTTTCAGCAAAAAGTGACCAATTTTGAATTTAGGCTTCAAAAAGGAACTGGTTTAATGAATGCCACGGTAGAATGGAAGTCACCTTTGTGGGATAACGGCGAGAACGCTTACCTGAAAGAAGATACCAAGATCATCATTCATCCCAAGACCGGAAATTACCGGCGCATCGATTTTGAAATTCGCCTGAAAGCACTGACCGACCGGTTGAGTATTGGTGGCTCCGACGATGAAAAGGGCTACGGTGGATTTTCTGTTCGCTTGAAATTACCTTCCGATGTCACCTTCTCGGGTGTTAATGGTCCGATTGAACCCATAAATGCGGCCATCGAAGCAGGAAATTCGATGAATATTAGTGGATCATTTCTGAAGGATGGGAAACAAGGTGGTGTTGCTATCTGGAGCGATCCATCGAATCCAGCGCCATCTACGAGTTGGATTATCAGGAAAACTGCCAGCATGCAAAATGCGGCATTCCCGGGGCGAAAACCAGTTGCAATTCCGTTTGATCAGCCTTTGATTCTGAAATATTCATTGCTGGTTTATCAGGATAATATGAGTCCAAAACAAATTAAAAAAGCAGTAAAACAGTGATCAGTCGCAGTGGTCAGAAAAAACATGTAGTCATTGGTGGTCATTTGCTTCGCGTCATTTTCAGTAAAGCAGCCGGAGATCGCAACTCAATGACAACAAATGACTATAGAATGACTTAAAGACAATAATCTTAACCAATTTAAATATGTCAGTTTTAAAATTTTCAGAAAGTACTCCGGAAATCGTTCGTGAAGGTCTGGAGCGACGCATCATATCTACTCCCAATTTAATGACTGTTATTGTTGATTTTACTGATGGTCCGTGGGCAGAAGCAGAACCTTTTCATTCGCATCCGCACGAGCAAACCAGTTATGTGGCTTCAGGAGAGATCATATTCTATTGTGAGGGTGAACCCGAACAGCATCTTCATGCAGGTGATATGTTCTCTGCCTCCTCCGGACAAAAACATACAGTCAAGATTTTATCGGCAACAGCCCGATTAATCGATAGTTTTAATCCGATCCGTCAAGAATTTATTCGCTAAAAAATTTCAATATTTTGCTCCCTTTTGATTTGAGCTATTGGAGAAAGGGTTATCGCAGGTATCAATAATATCTATGGTGGATATTTATTATCTATTCTCAAACTCCGAACATATCTGAAAACGCGGTGTTTCAGTAGAAAACATGCATAGAACAATGAAAAGTAAAGTTTTTAGATACAAACTTCTGATTACAATTATTTGTGCAATCGGAGGGTTTCTGTATTGGAAATATATTGGCTGTGCAAGCGGTACCTGTCCGATCAAATCAGTTTGGTATTTAATGACACTTTGGGGAACTGCAATGGGCTATTTGTTGGGTGATTTATCTGTAAATTTTGTTGTTAAACGGGAGGCGGAAAATGATAAAACGGTTTAATCGCATTGTAAATTCTTCGCGACCGGTATTGGTCGATTTTTATGCCGACTGGTGTGTGCCCTGTCGGTTAATGCCACCTATACTGAAAGAGGTGAAAGATGAGTTTCGGAAGCATGTTCGCATCATCAAAGTAAATGTTGATCATTATCCAGACATCGCTACCAATTGTAAAGTTCAAAACATTCCGGCCATTGTGCTGTTTCAGGATGGTAAAATACACTGGAGCGGAAAAGGAGTGCAACAAGTTAACGACATCTCCTTTGCTCTGAGAGACATTCTTTAATGATTTTTTGAACCGAACCTAACAGCAAATGGCAGAACATAAACTTCAAATTGGAGACCAACTTCCACATTTTATCCTGAACGATGAAAATCACCAACCGGTTGATATTTCAGCATTTAAAGGAAAATACCTGGTTATTTATTTTTATCCCAAAGACGACACTCCCGGATGTGTAAAGGAGGCTTGCAGTTTCCGCGATTCGTTTCAGGATTTGGTTGACGCTGGTGCGGTAGTTTATGGTGTAAGTAGCGACCGGCCTGATACACATGCTCAGTTTAAAGCCAAATACAGGTTGCCTTTTTCGTTGCTATCTGATACCGCAGGAGAGTTACGTAAATTACTCGGAGTTCCCTCCGATTTATTTGGTTTGCTTCCTGGCCGTGTTACCTATGTTTTCGATCCTGAAGGTCGGTTAATCCGCGAATTTAAATCGCAGTTGTCGCCAGAGAAGCATGTGAAAGAAGCGTTGAAAGTGATTTTGGGAAAAGATTAGTCTGTTTTAACTATTGAAAAAATGCTTTTTATAAAGAACGACAACCAAGCCAAAACCCAAAGCATAACATCCGGCCAAAATGTAATTCTCCATCCCGGTTTCCTTCAATGAATTTGTTGTAACCACATTGGTGAAAAATTGATAAGCGATATTACTTCCCCAGTGAATACCCAAAGTCAGCCAAAGACTGCCTGTTGCTATAAACGCCCACATCAGGAATAGTCCCAGAATGAACAAATACAGCATGACATCTGGCTTATTTATCCTGAAAATGTGATTAAGCACATAAACAACTGCAGACAAGAGAATCAATCCATTTCGGTTCCATTTTTCAGGCCAGAAAGCTTTCAAGTAGCCTCTTGTAAGTAAATCCTCTGCTAGTGATGGCAATAAAGTTCCAACCGCAAATAGCAATGTTTGCAACAGAATTTGATTCAAATCGAAATGAACAAACATTTCGTTCCAACCAAACCAAACTGGTATCAGGTTTGCAAAAACAGAGATAAAAATTCCGATGATTAAACCTTTTGCCAGATTACCCAGATGCTGTCGAAATCCCCAAAGACCATACATCCTGAACCCATTTTTAAACTTCTGTTTGCCGATGATAAATGCCAAAAAGGTAAACAGCAACATGCACGACTCAAATAGTAAAATGAGTGGCTTTTGATAGTGATTTTGCAGGACTTCTGGGAAATGATAAACTGAAAACAAAATTGCGAAGCCAATAAGTACATTTGCAATTTTTTGAATGCCCGATAACTTAAAATTATTCATTTCAGGTTCATTTTTAATTGATGAAGAATCCGTAAATGGGTTCTTCATCAATATCTTAATGTTCCACTTAAATAATCGGGAAAATCTTGTGATCGGCCAGGTATTCCAGGATGGTTTTCGTATTCGTAGCCCGGTTTTCGGGTTTCAAAACCAGTGTTGGATTTTCAGGTACCGAATATTGTAAATCGGCGCCCGGTAAATTGGCAACCAATCCTTCTTCAAATTTCTGATACAATTCCGGTTTATTTTTCTTGCAGAATTCCAAATCTGCATCCATGTGAATTAGCTTAAAGCGATCTTCGCCAATAATCTGAACCACTTGCTTGCGGATATTTTCATCAGGAGAAATGAATGAGCAAATGGTAATGATTCCCTGATCGTTCAGCAACTTGCTTATGTGAGCCACTCGGCGTAAATGCTCGGCACGGTCGGCAGGCGAATAATCCAGCTCATTCGAAAGACCCAAACGGATTGAACTTCCGTCGAGTAAAACAACAGTTGCTCCTGCGTCGAACAGCTCTTTTTCGAGCGTGAAAGCCAGCTCGTTTTTGCCCGAACCATGCAATCCGGTTACCCAAAGTGTAGTTCCTTTTTGGTTGTACCGTTTTTCGCGCTGTGCATCCGGAATCAGGCATTCACCTTTGTGAATCCTGCTTTTGTTGGCCTCCAGTGTTTTTTCATCCACAATTTTCGATGGAAGGTCTTCGGCATTGAGCTTATCGATAATCATCCCCACGGCTACCGTGTTGTTCGTAATCGGGTCAATCAGGATAAACGAACCTGTGCTGTGGTTTTTCTTATACGGATCGAAGAAAATAGCTTTATTGGTAGTCATCACTACACGACCGATTTCGTTCAGCTCGAAATGATCGATGGCCGATTTCTGAAGCGTATTGACATCAATCTTGTATTTAATCTGATCGAATTTCACGCGGGTCGTGTTGTTGGCATGCTTAATAAAAAGCTGCACGTTGGGGTCCATCGGTTTTTCGTCCATCCAAACCAGCATCGATTCGAAATGGCGCTCTACACGCGGCAGATTGTCAGGATAAACAATCATATCGCCACGCGAAATATCAATCTCGTCTTCCAAAGTAATGGTAACCGATTGCGGCGGAAAAGCTTCGTCAAGGTTTCCGTCATAAGTTATAATTTCTTTAATTCTGGAAGTTTTACGCGATGGCAACACCATAATTTCTTCGCCTTTCCGGATAATTCCCGAAGCCACACGAGCCGAGAATCCGCGGAAATCGAGGTCGGGACGCAAAACGTACTGAACCGGGAAGCGCATGTCGTCGAAATTGCGGTCGCTACTGATGTGCACCGATTCGAGAAACTCCAGCATACTTGGACCATGATACCATGCCATTTGAGTTGTAGGTTCCACAACGTTTTCACCTTTCAAGGCCGAAAGCGGAATAAAATTCACATCAGGAACATCCAACTGAGTGATAAATGATTTGTATTCGGCCACAATTTCATCGAATACCTTCTGGTCGTAATTCACCAGATCCATTTTATTGACGGCCAATACCACGTGTTTAATTCCGAGCAGCGAGACCAGGAATGTGTGACGACGTGTTTGCGTAATTACCCCTTTGGTAGCATCAATCAGGATAATGGCCAAATTGGCGGTTGATGCGCCGGTAACCATGTTTCGGGTGTACTGAGTATGTCCGGGCGTATCGGCAATGATGAATTTACGCTTGTTGGTCGAGAAATAGCGGTAAGCCACATCGATGGTGATTCCCTGTTCGCGTTCGGCTTTTAAACCGTCGAGCAGGAGAGCGTAGTCGATTTCTTCACCGGCATGACCCACGCGTTTGCTGTCGCGCTCAAGTGCAGAAAGTTGATCTTCGTAAATTTTCTTGCTGTCGAACAGCAAACGGCCAATCAGGGTTGATTTTCCATCGTCAACCGATCCTGCTGTAAGTAAACGAAGCAGGTCTTTTTTCTCGTCCTGATCGAGGTATGCGTTGATGTCGAGCGTTCCCCGAGCTTCTCCAAACGGGGAATTATCGGTAGAATTATTTTGAAGTTTATCGTTGTTCATTGTTTGTATCTGCGTTTAATAAATTCTTAGCTTCTTTTTTTTTCTCGTTTAAATTCCCTGTTTTCACGATGAATCCCTCGGCCTGTAAGGCCAGAATATTTCAGCCCAGGGCAACGCCCTGGGTAAAAGAGTCACATGAAAAACCGTCCGTGGAGAAAAGATGATGAATGCAATAAATTTCATTCGGACGGAATTGTAATAAATTATTTTCAAAGAAACATGTGACGATCCTTTTCGTCCGAAACAACAATTGTTCTTCTAAAAATGATATTGCGCGGACGATTTTATTCGTTGCGTTTATTCCCAGGGCGTTGCCCTGGGCTAAATTAAACTGTCCTTTCAGGACATTATTGTTTTCGTTGATTACCATTTTTCTTCAGTTGATGTTGTCGGATTCCGCTAAAAATACCCTTCTCTCTTCTTCTGTTCCATTGAGCCGTCCTGATCGAAATCGATCACGCGGGTGGTACGTTCCGAAACAGTAACAGTCATCATTTCTTCTACAATTTTTTCAATGGTGTCAGCTTCCGATTCGACTGCTCCGGTTAAAGGATAGCAACCCAAAGTGCGGAAACGGACCATTTTCATTTCGGCTTTTTCGGCGATTTCTTTTGGCATACGGTCGTCGTCAACCATAATTAAATTGCCATCCACATTCACAATTGGACGTTCTTTGGCAAAATAAAGTGGTACAATGGGTATTTTTTCCAGCCGGATGTATTGCCAGATGTCGAGTTCTGTCCAGTTAGAGATTGGGAATACGCGGATTGATTCGCCTTTGTGAACACGGGCATTGTAGATGTCCCACAATTCAGGGCGTTGATTCTTGGGATCCCACTGGTGAAATTTATCGCGGAACGAAAAGATCCGTTCTTTGGCGCGCGATTTCTCTTCATCGCGGCGGGCACCACCAAATGCAGCATCAAATTTGTAAAGACTCAGTCCTTCGAGCAAAGCCTGAGTTTTCATCACATCGGTATGTACTTTACTTCCGTGGGTAAATGGGCCAACACCGGCTTCGAAAGCTGCTTTATTGTAATGAACAATCAGGTTCCATCCGTTTTCTTTGGCATAATTGTCGCGGAATTCAACCATTTCCTTGAACTTCCATTTCGAATCGATGTGCATCAGCGGAAATGGAACTTTTCCGGGGTAAAAGGCTTTTTCGGCCAAACGAACCATTACCGACGAATCTTTTCCGATGGAATATAGCATCACTGGATTTTCAAATTCAGCGGCCACTTCACGAATAATATGGATCGCTTCGGCCTCCAGTTCTTTTAGATGCGAAAGACTGTATTCTGTCATATGTTGGATTTACTTTTTAATTTCAAGGGTGCTAAAATAATACTTATAACTCTTCTATTGATCGGTATTGATACTTAGTGGCAAAATATAACAACGATTTTAACTATCAATTAATTCAAGATGACTAGAATTTCCAGAAAAAGGGGATTAAAGAAATTGAAATCAGAAAAGCGATGAGGTTGAACGGAAGACCAACCTTTACAAAATCTTTGAATTTGTAGTTTCCGATACCCTGAACAATCAGGTTTGTTTGATAGCCAATTGGAGTTGAAAAGCTCATAGAAGCAGCAATACAAATAGCCACAAAGAATGGTTTCGGGCTAACTCCCATTTGGGTGGCGGCAGCCATAGCGATCGGGAAGGAGATGGCCGCTGCAGCATTGTTGGTAATTACTTCAGTGAAAATATTGGTTATAAGGTATATACATGCCAGTACCCCAATTGGCCCCCAGTTTTTAGCAAAATCGATTGCCGTATGGGCAATTCCACTGGCAAGCCCGGAGTTTTGCATGGCCTTGCTAATCCCAAACGAGCAGGCAATTGTAATGAGCAAATCCCAACTGATGGCTTTGGTATATTTTTGATGAGGTACAATTTTTAACCAGACCATTAACATAGCGGCTACGGCCGAGAAAAAGAACATATCAGCTTTTACATTCTCGAATTTTGGCAGGTAATCCGTAGCTGTTGCACCTGCAATCATAAACGCCAGAATGCTTAGAGCCATCCATCTTTTCCCTCTTCCGACCGATTTGTCGTGATCACCAATGTAAGTAGTCAGGTAGAATATTTTAGAATCGCCCCAGTTTTTAATAAAGCGGTCGGTGGTTAAAAGAACCAGATTATCACCTTCCTTAAGTTTTAGGCTTCGCAGGTTAGAGGTAATTCGTTCTCCGTTACGATGAACGGCAACAATGGCAGCCTGGTAGTGATCGAAAAAGTTGAACTCGAAAATTGTTTTTCCAATGCCCGGGAAACGTGGCGCCAAAACGGCTTCGTATTGTTTCAAATCGCTGGTTTTGATCTCATCTTGCAATAGATCGAGTCCTCTCAAGCGAACACTCGTTAGGTTTTTAATAATTTCCAGTCCATTTGATTTTCCGGCTACTAAAAGGTGATCGTTTGCTTCGATGGTTAATCCGTGCGTTTTTCCCTCCAATTTTGCACCGTTGCGTTCAATAAGGATAATATCAAATCCTTTTAGGTCTTTGCTTCGTCCGTTTTTCAGGCTTTGACCAACCAGCAAACTATCTTCTGGTACAATCAGTTCATAATAGTAATCCTTTTGGTCGGCGAGTGGCCTGCGAATGAAATTTTTTTCTCCGGGAAGCAGATGAACTCCAATATAACTCATGTAAATATAACCGGCAAAAGCAAGTGGTACGCCAACCATTCCGAGCTCAAACATCGAAAATCCTTTGTATCCGTTGTTCAGCATCAATCCGTGAACAACCAGATTGGTTGAAGTGCCAATCAATGTACAAACCCCTCCTAATATGGTTGCATACGAAAGTGGAATCAGAAATTTTTGAGAAGAAAGATTCAGATTTTCAGCCCATTTTTTTACAATAGGGGCAAAAATAATCACGATTGGAGTATTGTTTAGAAATGCAGACATGAACGAAATGGGAAACATCACTCTGAAAAACAGAGATCGGATATTTCCCCTTCGTCGAGGTAAAAAGGCTGTGGCCAATCGATTTAAAGCACCTGATTGGGTTATTCCTTCGCTAACAACAAATAAAATGGCAACAGTTATCATTCCTTTGTTCGAAAAGCCGGCCAAAACTTCGTCGGACTTTAATATCCCGAATGTCATCAAAAAGATAAGGGCTGAAAATAAAATCAGGCCAGGTCGCATTACCTCTTTAGCGAGAGCTGCAATCGTGATAATGAGTATGGCCAGTACGAAAAATCCTTGTGATGTCATTTTACTATGAAATTTGGATTCTGTAAATCTTCTTTGTTGTAAACCAATTCTGTTTTTAAATCCTGAAGGAAAATGTTCTTTCCGGCTGCTTTAACAATAGCATGTCCGGCAGCGGTATCCCATTCCATGGTTCTGCCAATTTTCGGGTAAACATCTGCGGTTCCTTCGGCAACCATGCAAATTTTAAGCGAACTTCCCTTATTAATTAGGCTAATTGATTCATGTTTACTTCTAAGATTTTCAATGTATTCTTTTGTTTCCTGATTCATGTGAGATCGGCTAACCACAACTGTAAATTCGTTCCGTTTTGCTTTCTCAGGAAGTTTTATTCCTGAAAGCTGCATGATTTGAAAGGTACAATCTTCAGCCGGATTAAAAAGTTTGAAAGCTCCGATTTCCGGAATGCCGACATAAAGTTCGCCTGTTATAGGTGCATAAATGACGCCTGCAATGGGTTCATTTTTCCGGATAAGGGCAATGTTAACCGTAAATTCATCATTGCGCTTGATGAATTCTTTGGTTCCGTCTAACGGATCAACGAGCCAAAAGAAATCCCAATTTTTCCGTTCCTGAAAACTTAAATGAATTCCTTCCTCGCTTAAAACCGGAAGGTGAGTGCTCTCGAGTGCCTTCAGAATCTCATCATGCGCGTATTGATCAGCTAAAGTTACCGGTGTTTGATCATCTTTTACCTGCACTTCAAAATCTGTCGAAGAATAAACCTCCCTGATTTTGATTCCCGCAAGCAAAGCTGCATTTATAGCTTTATCAATTAATTTTATTACTTCCATCAGTTAAATTGCCGCAATAATTGTAGGTAATTTACCAGTTTTTACCGCCATTTTAAAAATACGATTCAAAAGTAGGTAACAATGCCGGTTTCCCTTTAGGCTTTTATACTTATAAAATCAGGCTAGTTTTAGTCTGATTTTATTCTTTAGTATATATTAATAAGAAGATGGAAATATGGATTTGTTATTTTTTCCAGACTTGGTCCCTAACGGTATAAATACGCTCAATAATGTCCACTACTTTTAATCCTTCCAGAGCGTTAGTGCTGATTGGTGCGTGACCATTTAGCGAATTGACCACATTTTGAATAACCAAATGATGATTCTGAGCGGATCCTTTATACAAGCCATAGTCGTTTGGTGGAGCACTGGCTTCCAGTTCAGGCATTTGGTAATCTTTTATATTGCAGTAAACCACTTCATTCATATATTGTCCGGCCACTTTAATGGTGCCTTTTTCGCCAATAATAGTCATGCTGCTTTCCAGGTTTTCATGAAAGATAGCGGTAGAATAATTTAATGTGCCAATGCCTTCGTTGATGAACTCAAAATTTACAATACCCGTATCTTCAAAATCAGTTAAGGTCTGGTGATTAAAGTCTTTGAATTGGCCACTGATGTTTTTGATGTCGCCGAACAACCAATACATGATGTCGACAAAGTGAGAAAACTGGGTAAACAAGGTTCCTCCGTCGAGTTTTCCGTCGCCATGCCAGTTCTTTCGTGTGTAATAACGATCGTCACGATTCCAGTAGCAGTTAATCTGGACATGGAAAAGTTGACCCAGCAGGTTTTCTTCCATCACACTTTTTAGCCATACCGATGGGGGAGAGTAGCGGTTCTGCATAACACAGAATACATTACGGTTTTTCTCGAGCGATTTGAAAACAATTCGTTCGGCATCGGTTTTCGATAATGCCATCGGTTTTTCAACCACGACATGCAAACCTTTCCCGAGTGCTTTTAACGCCATTTCAGCATGTAATCCATTCGGAGTGCAGATATTCAACACATCTAAATTATTCTCTTTTTCAAGTAATTCGTCAATCGACCGGTAAAAAGGAATTCCATCGTATGTGGTTTTGCATTCATCCGGAGTTAGGATATCGCAAACAGCAACCAATTCCGACTGCGGATTCCGAAGAATCATTTCAGCATGGCGTTTGCCAATGTGCCCTTGTCCAACAACAGCAAACCGTATTTTTTTTGATGATGACATATAAGTTTAAAGTTTTGTGTTCAAAGTTTAATGTTGGAAAATATTTGCCCGGATGGCATGAATTGAAATCAATGAAGCATTGTTATTCTTTAGATACTTTCCCGTTTTCCAGCCTGTATTTATCCTGACTTTCAGGACAAATGGCCAAACCTTCCGGATTGAATTTTAATTTGTGACCGTATTCACTCATCCAACCGGTTTGACGAGCTGGATTACCCATAACCAAAGCGTAATCCGGAATATTTTTAGTGACAACAGCTCCAGCCCCGACAAAGGCATATCTTCCGATGGTTATTCCGCAAACGATGGTGGCATTGGCGCCAATCGTTGCCCCTTTTTGTACCAGAGTTGGCTTGTATTCAGCTTTCCGGACGATTGCGCTTCGTGGATTAAACACATTAGTAAAAACTGCAGACGGCCCAAGAAAGACATCGTCTTCACAAATCACACCTGTGTAAACTGAAACATTATTTTGAATTTTAACGCGGTTGCCAATTTTTACCTCAGGCGAAATAACCACATTCTGACCTATCGAACAATCTTGTCCAATGCTACAATTAGACATGATGTGAGAAAAATGCCAGATTTTAGTTCCTTCTCCAATTTGGCAATCCGGATCGATGACCGAAGTTTCGTGTGCAAAAAAAGATGTTTTCATTAGTTGAAAAATTCACGAATTGCCGAGGTGACGTAGTCAAGTTGATCGACGGTTAATTCGGTGTGCATGGGCAAAGATAATACTTGTTCCGATAGTTTCTCTGAAACAGGAAAATCGCCTTTTTTATACCCCAGATAGCTATAGGCTTCCTGGAGATGAAGCGGCACAGGATAATAAATCATGCTCGGAATATCTTTGTCAGCCAGAAATTTTTGAAGCGCATCTCGTTTTTCAGGCACTTGAATGGTGTATTGATGAAAAGTATGAGAACTGTACGGAACTCCCGACGGAATCGTTAATCCTGAAATCTCAGATAATTTTTGATCGTAAAAGTCAGCAGCAGATTGCCGGGCTGCAATATACTGATCGAGGTATTTAAGTTTCACATCGAGAATAGCAGCCTGAATGGCGTCTAATCTCGAATTCAAGCCGATTTGCTGATAATAGTAGCGTTTGCTCATGCCATGATTGGCTATAGAACGCATGTTCTTCGCCAATTCGTCGTTGTTTGTGTACAATGCGCCGCCATCACCAAATGCACCTAAGTTTTTGGTTGGGAAAAACGAATTACAGGCAATGTCACCGATAGTTCCGGCTTTAGCAGTCATTCCATTCCTGAAAATATATTCTGTACCCAAAGCCTGGCAGGCATCTTCAATAACGAAAAGGTTATTTTCACTGGCAATTTCATTCAACGATTCCATATCGGCACATTGGCCATAAAGATGAACCGGCACGATAGCTTTTGTGAGGTGATTGATATGACGGTTAATCAGATCGGGTCTGATATTAAAACTATTCGGGTCAACATCCACCAAAACAGGCTTCAATTTCATTAATGCCAACACTTCAAGTGTTGAAACAAAGGTAAATGGAGTAGTGAGCACCTCGTCTCCTTCTTTCAGATCCAAAGCCATAAGGGCAATTTGAAGAGCATCGGTACCGTTTCCACATGAAATAACGTGTTTTACATCCAGGTATTCTTTCAGGTTATCCTCAAATTCGTTGACTTTTCCTCCTTTGACAAATACAGAAGAGCGAATAACCTCTTGCATCGCATTGTCAATTTCATTCTTTATTTTTTGATACTGACCGTATAGATCAACCATTTGAATATTCATAGAATGTATTTTGGTATAAAACGCAATATTTGTCCATTCTGGTATAAAGCTGTTTATTCTTAATTGCAGCTGAACTTTGAATAAGCAAAAATAGGAATTTGTTTGGTCAGATCAGGATTTTTCGCACTTCAGCTCAAGGATTATTATAAGATAATTGAACATGTCGAAAATTTGATTGTTTAGTATTCCTATATTATTTGTTGATTATCAAAAGTTTGAGAAATATATTTGAAATTATTCATCTTAGTGTTGTTATTTAAAATTTAAAAGCATATTTTTGCATCCGCTTTTGAAAAACAAAAGCACATAAGGATGACTCAGTAGCTCAGCAGGTAGAGCACATCCCTTTTAAGGATGGGGTCCTGGGTTCGAATCCCAGCTGGGTCACTTGATGGGACAAGTCCAAAAATGATGGATTTGTCCCATTTTTTTTGCTTTGTATTTTGCTGTTTATCAGCAGCATGAGATTCAATGCTTCATTGATACGAGTGGTTCGATATTGAATTCCGTCGAAAGTCAATTTTTCAGGGAACATCGAACCAATGATTTTTCTTTTCTGGGTTACTGTTCCATTTTCATACAAAACATCCAGTTGCGAAATGCTGCTGATAGCTTCATCCCATAAGGGTTCAATGTTGGTTGTGTCCGTTACTGACGCTGATAATTTAGCCTCCAATCTGTTTATCCGTACCTCACTTTCGGCTTTTATTGTGCGGTAATCATCAGCTTCAATGTCACCACAGAGCAACAGTTCCCTTGCCTTTGACAGTCTTTTGTTGGCTTCTTCCAACTGTATTTTCAGTTGCTGAACTTCATTACGCTGGGCGTGTGTTTTAGCTTTATAAACGCTAACAATTACCTCTTTGAATAATTGAAGGCGGGGCAATGGTTGAACATACTTCCGGATTTCATCCACCATCTTAGCATTGACTTCCAGAGCTTTATAACGAATGCCACAGTCGGAACTGCAATGATAATAATGGTAGTATTGATTACGTCCTTTGGACGCACTAGCGGTTAACATCCTTCCGCAATTGGGACATACCAGAAAACCTCTTAATGGAATGTTATCATCGGCAATTATCTTGGTTCGTTTAACTCTTTTGCGTCCATCCAATATATCCTGCACCGCGTAAAACAGGGCTTCAGATATTAAAGGTTCGTGCTGCCCCTGAACTATGAATTTTTCTTCATCCTTAAATTTTGGAATACAGATTATACCGCAATAGACAGGATTTCGTATGGCTACCCAAAAATTGTTTTTACTGCATATAAGGCCTCTTTCCTGCGCCATCTTCCATATTTGTTCTGTATTGAACTTTCCATTGGCAAGTTCATTGAAAGCCCAGCGCATTATATCTCCCTGTATATCTTTAGGAGCGATGTATTTCTTTCCTGATTCAGTTATTCTATTGATATATCCTATAGGCGCAGTCCCCATCCAACGCCCTTCCTTTTTGGCACGTCTCATACCGTGAAAAGTATTCAAAGCCCTGCGGTCATTTTCCACTTCGGGTGCAGCCAGGTAAAAAGCCAACATCATCTTGTTTTCCGGTATGGACAAGTCCAGTGGCTGTTCAACGGCTTGTGGCTCGACTCCCAGCCGCCGCAAAGTACTTATCATCTGGTAGGCATCTCCGGCATTACGGCTGAACCTGTCCCACTTTGTAAACAGGATAAGGTCTGAATGCCCTCTATGTTTTCGAAGGTCAACTAATAATTTTGACCATGCCGGACGGTTAAATGTCTTTGCAGAATGATCCTCATAAATCACCTTTCTTACTTGGATGGAATTTATTTCACAGTATTTATGTAGTCTTTCATCCTGGTCACGTTGGGAGTAACCCCTATCTGCCTGTTCGTCGGTGCTTACCCGAATATATAAATCTGCAATTTTCATAGTCGTATGATAAATAGGGTTGAGCTTAAGCAATAATTTATCACTGTAAATTTACAAAATTATACCGGCTTAGCCATGTATTGATCAACTACAATGTTGGCCATTTCGTATAAAAAATTCAGGATAATCTTTGCCTGTTCTTCTGTAACCTCGATACCGTCTTTTTTCAAAAGTTCCACTGCTTTATCAGGTGGTATTCTTTCTGCCTCAAAGTTTCCCATCACACACACCTCCTGCTTATTGACAGCAAAAGCCCGTTGCCGGGCTTTTTACTACGTTTGTAAAATCACTGTTTTAATGATTCTCTGTTTCAGGAAAATATATCCGGCTTCCCTGGTTCCGTTTAAAAGATGGCACATACCTGATATAGCCATATTCGCTCAATTCTTTTACACACTTGTGATAAGTAGCCGGTGCTGAAATCTTTGCTATACGCATAATGTCATAACTGAATGCCGTCACCGGATTGATAAAACCCTGTTCCTGCCTGTATTGCAGCAATGCAGCATAGATACCAATATGTGTGATGCTAATCCGGTAATCCTTTTCAATGGCAGAAAAGAAACCGGACAAAGGGTTCAGGGTTTCCATTTTTTATCACTTTAGCTGATCGATTGCTTTTTCTGCTTTTTTTTCGCCGACTGAGGCAATGCCGGGCCATCGTCATCGTTACGTTGATTCTCCTTTTTGTTCTCCTGTTTTACAGAGCTGTTTTCACCTTCAGATTGTTTCTCCGCTTTGGACTGACTGTTGCCCAACCGCTGCATGTTGCTGTCATAAATAGTAATGGTTTTAAACTGAGGATTGGCTTCGATGTAATTTTTCTGTTCCACCCCATCCCGGATGAACGTGACAGACTGCCGGTTGCCTTTTTTCAGGGAATCCAGCAGATTGGATTTGTGATCATCATGTCCCAACTCCTTTATCGGGTGTTTTGCCAGTACCTGATCAAGGTCAAAGCCGTAATTCTGGTGGTATTGTTTCAGCTTGTAATTTCCGTTATTGTCTGTCTGCTTAAAGTCCATCTGTACCCAGGCGTTGTACATTTGATTATCCTTATTGGTCAGGTCTTTATTGACAGCCCTGCCGCTCATAAGGTTGTAGGCTTCCTTCAGGGTAATGTTATTACCCTTGTTGATGTAAAAGGTCTGCTCCATGGTATCTGGAACGTTCTCCTTTTTTAAGCTCACCTTATAAGAGTTAAAGAAATACATATCACTCTGACTCGACTTGCTGAAATGCAGTTCCGAAGCGGTCCTGTCATTTCCATACTGGGCATTGTGTTTCAGAGTGAAATCCGGTGTTTGCTTGTTTAACTTTTCCTTTAAATCGTTCTCTAATCCTTCACCGAAGCCGGTGTACTTTACCTGATCACGCAGGTATTCAAAATTTTTCTGATTCATAACTTTTGAATTTTGATTGTTAATTAATTGTTGTACTTCCAATTGCTCATACCGTCTGGTTATCATCAGGCCTACATCAACGATGCCGTCCTTTTCTATCAATAGCATTTTATCTTTGAGTGCTTCCGCCATTGCCCTGTAAGCAGATCGAATTGCCAGGTAACTGTAAGTATCTATATCCGTTGACATTTCATGGCAGAACTCCTGCACATCATCTTGATAGAAGAACGTGAATAGTTCCTCTCTGTCAACAGGCGCAGCACTATCAAAAAAGGCAACAAATTCCTGTCCTTCTTCACGTTTGCGTATTAGGTATTCAAGCAGGTATTGATAATCGTCACTCCTGATTTTCATGTTCAGATTTTTCGCGGAAACAAATACTGGTTAAGATCAATTGGTATAAATATGATGTCGTATTTCTTACTCCCTCTTTTCATTCCACAAGGACATTAAACCTGACTCAATCGGAACTGCCTTTGTGATTTTCCTGTCCTTTACATTCAGTTCCAGATGCCTGCCGCCGTTCTTCTCCATGAGCTGCACAGCAAGGTATTTCTGATCCGGTATGGTAAATTTGGGCAGTGCGAACACAAAGATGTGTTCCGAAAGCCCTTTTATCGTTGGGGTATCATTCTGGACATAAAGGGGTATTATTTCGATTTCCTGAGTAGCGGTACGTTTGGCTTTCTTCCGGTCACGGATAAAGAAGCGTAACTGGTCAATATCATAGTTGATATTGGATTGGTTCTCCATTTTTACACGGTAATACATCACATTATCACGTATAAAAAGGCCGTCCAGCCGGAATCTCATTCCATATTTTTTATCTTTTATTCCATGCACTTTTTTCTTTTCAATGGATACCGCATTTGAATAAGCCTGTATTTCCCCTTCGTTGTAATCCCCTGATGAAAAGAAAGCATTCTTAACAAATGGTTTTGCGATTCCAAAAGAAAGGTTCAGTACTGAGGGCTGAGGGGAATAGTTCAACAGAAAGCAGTAGAGTTTTCCTTCAGCGGTAATAACAGTCAGGTTGGTTTCTTTAAACCCTTCTTTGCCTGCCTTTATCTGAAGGATGTTTTCAACACCTTTAGCTTTTTGGGCCAGTACGCTTTGGCTTCCTCTGTCCACACTTTTAATAGCATAGGGAAATACCAGGTTGGTTGTCTTTTCGTACGCAATAGCCAGAGGATACGGCTCAATGGACGATGTATTTACCGGATTTGCATTTTGTGAAAATGCGAAAATACTTGATAGAAAAAGGAAAATTCCTGTTATCAATCCTGCACTGATCTTTTTCATCTTTTGGAATTTTAATTGTTAAATAAACTGTTTTGAAACTTTTATTTGTTGTATGTCAGTTATTCTGTTTTTGCTTCTCATCCCTTAACAGTACCTGATAGCCTGCTTTCACGGTGACTTTGACCAATTTTACTTTTTTGCTGATCAGGTCCCGGGCGGTTTCTATTCCCGCACTGGCAGCCTGTGCTCCCAATGATGGATCAAGGGTTGTCAGACCAATACCCTGAATGGCGCGGTCTGCAGATTGCTTGGCCACATCCCTTGTGATGGCTCCGGGAATGTAAATGCCATCCATACCGTCCATGTCATACACAGATAGCTGTACCGGAAAAAGAGAATTTTGGTAACGCATGCTGTTTATTTTAATACCAAGTCTTTCACCGTTAAGCGTAGCTTCTCCGAAGAGAAAATTGTCTTTTGGTATCAGCATCCCGTTGATATAGATATCATTTACAAGACGCAGTTTTACGGTTGATCCTGCAACAAGGGTCTGCGTTTCGTGAATGACCGCTTGTATGGCATTTTGTGTGTCATCAGTCGGAACCGATTCATCCAATGAATAAAAACCATTTTGTTGTGCCTGATTTATTGAAGTGCTGTTAATTCCAACCCTATTGTCCAGAAGCGATACAGGTGTTTCATTGCTGGTAGCGGATACTGCGAAAACCTGACCTTTCCGTGTTTCAGATGTATGCCTGATTTTTTCCTGAACACGGTCAGGATGTTGGATGTCCAGTATTTTCTCAAGCATTCCGTTGAGTTGCTGCAATTCGGGATCTTCGCCCTCTGTTTGGTTCATAGACTGCATCATCTGCTCCAGCCGGTCAATATCTCCCGAGTTCACCTGAGTATTTTCACTTCGGTTGTTAGAAGTATCATTTTCTTGTACCATTACCGGATTTGCGGCCCTATTCATCGCTTCATCCAGTTCTGCCAGCTTCCGGTAAACCTTTACCTCGTTCGAGTCCCGGGATATTCCACTGCCATAGGGAGAAGTCAACAAAGCGCCACTTCTTGTATAATTTCTGGAAACAGAAATATCATTGCCCTGTATTCCATCTATGCCATCATTCAGCGAAGTATGCTTTCTATAATTCGGATCGTTTTTCATTAATTCTTCCAGCTTGGACGAATCGGAGGCCGCTTTGTCGTAATAGCTCATCTTATCTAATGGCTTATCATCTTTCAGGTAGGCATTCGGCAGATCCATATTGAACCCTTTGTTCATCAGTGGCTGTGCCTCAGTATTTTCAACTTTTCCACCGCCAAGCGACCAGAACATCAGGGTCATAAAAGGCAGTACGAGCAAAGGCAGTACGAGCAAAAATTTACGCTGCCTGAGCATTTTTAGGGATTGTGTTTTCTGTTCCATACGATTTACTTTTTAGTTTGAGATTGATAAATTTCTTCAATAAACCGGATGCTGTCCAGCAATCCCGGTCGGCTAAGAACAATGCTGTCATACAATGCTTTCCCTGAGGGGCTTCGGGTAAGACTGTCCATATATCCCCTGAACCTGATGATCCCTTGGTAGTCCGTTTTACTGACAATCATATCCGGTTGTGATGCAGCATCACCCGCTTGTAAGACGTGCCCCGGCTTTTTGATCGGTGTTATGGAAATAGCATTAGCCTGATCGCCCGAGAAACTTTGTCCGATCAGATAGATGCTGTAACCTCCTGCAAGGGCAATGAAAGCCAGCAATAAAAGAAGCAGTGTCCTGCGGGACAGGTGTTCCGTCCTTCTGCCCATCCATAGTGCCCAACCGGATTGCAGCCAGAGACAGGCATTTACCATTTGCATTAATATCCTGTCATGGACTTCATCCGCACCGGCAGTTTTCGTTTTGTTATTTTTCCTGAATAAGAATGCCATGATTTCTATCGTTTTATAATCTTATTTTTTTAAGCGTTACCTGCGGTTCTCCGTTTTGATATCCCTGTTTTCGATGGTATTCCAGCGTTCAATCAGGAATCCATGCGGGTTATTATCGCTGCGGGATACATTGCGCAAGGCACCTTCTGTAATCAGGCTGCGGGAAACAATGCTGGTTGTGCGGATAATGCTCTGTGTTGCATAGCAACGGAACCGGTAAGGGTACTGGTCAATATCAATACTGATACTGTCCACTTTAATGGCCTGGCTGATATTACCGGATATGATGCCAGAATAGTATCCGTTTTCTTTCAGGTTATCGTATTCGCGTTTGGCGCTTGCATCAGCAAGGTAAAGCGCCTTGGTCAGGTTCGTTTTAATGACCTTATCGTCCGGGTCAAGGGTAAAGAACAACTGGTGAAATGTTTTGACATGATCCTTTGCTTCTACCGGGATATTGTCTTTCCGGTCGGAGGCATACGCCTCCAGGGCCTTGCCGTTTGCCAGGATATATACTTTCCCCTGCATTTGTGATACCAGACTGAAGCTTTTGTAGAGAGCAAAGCAGCTGATTAACACACAACCTGTAATAACCAGCATAGTAAAGCCCCGTACGTGGCGAAAGGCTGTATCTATATTTTTCATCTTTTTGAACATCGTTGTTTTATTTTATGATTTAACTCTTAGGAATTGCCTTTTAACTTGTCTCCCATATAACCTGAACCGGAATTGGTATTTTCACTGAAATACGGAGATGACGAACCGTTACCGGCCATGCTTTGGGACATGCGCCCCGCCGCGTTACCCATCGCGTCCGCTGCCATACCTGCCCCAGTAGATGCCATACTGACCACGCTCCGGGAAGAACTGCTGAACAGGCTGGTTACTTTTTGTCCCAATCCGCCGCCACCACCTGCATGAACAATGTAATTGGCAACCGATGGCACAGTGAAATAGCCCACAATGCCCATAATCAGGAACACGAGGTAAGCCATATCCGTACGGCTGAAAAAAGTATCGCCGTAATCCTGAACCTGTGAAATATCCAGTTCCAACATCTTTTCCTGTATTTTCCCGATGATAGAGCCAAAGATGTTCGCCACGGGCAACCACAAAAAAATGTTGATGTAGCGGGCGATCCAGACCGTAAGAGTATGCTGGAATCCGTCAAAGACAGCAATGCCAAATACCAGCGGTCCCAGAATCGCCAGCACGATAAGTTGGAAAGTTCGCAGTGTATTGATGCAGAGGGCAGCCGCCTCAAAGAGTACCCGCAGCACTTCGCTCATCCATTCCTTAATCGAATTGCGGAAGTTGTAGGAGGCTTTTGACATAGCAAACTGTATGTCGTTTCCAATGCCATCCAATATGCCTTCGCCCGATGGGTCGGCATTGTCATGGGTGTATTTATACCACCTGTCCCTGTCACCGCTGCCACTTTCACCCACATACATCTGCCAGACAGCCGTTTTACGAATGGCTTCTTCCTTTTTTTGCAAAAGCAGGGCTATGGCTTTATCCGAATCCTTTACCATTTCAGAAGTAGCAGTAACGGTTGGTTTCATCACCCCGTTTATCATGGCAAGTACTGAAGGAAAAATCATCACGCAGAAACCAATGACGAACGGGCGAAACAACGGATAAAAGTCTATTGGCTCCGCATTAGCAATATGCCGCCAGATCCGGGATGCGATATACCAGGTGGCTGCAAAACCGGCTATTCCCTGGCCAACGCCAATCAGTTGACTACATAAGGGCATCATTTCATCATAGAGCTGGTCCAGCACACCATGCAATCCGTTCATTTCATTAGCCAGTCCTTGTCCCTGGCTGAAAAAGGGCAATATCATACCCGGCACTGCAACACATGCAGCCTTTATCCATTTTGCCATGTTTATAATTTTTTTAGTTGTTTATGCCATAAACGAGGCGCATCGTATTCGCATCGTTCCGTTCTTTTGCACGCTGCACGGCCAGTACAGTGGTATTGTTGTTGAAATGCCGCAGGAAAAGCAGCTTGTCTTGCATATCGGTAAATATTTTGTCAATAGCCTCCAACCGTTCATCGTCACTCATCCGAAGTTTGTTTGCGGTGATGATGGTAACCAGGTCGTCCAGGTTATTCAGGCTTTGCTTAAACAGGTTTTCATACACCCTGCCGAGGTAGGCCAGTTCTTGCTGGTTGAAATTATTGTCTCGTTTAAACCGGTTGAAGGATGATTTGTATTCTTTTACCAAAATGACCTGATAATTGATAATATCGGCCACTCGTTTATAATTCTTCACAGTCGGGCTTACTTCCATCAATGCGTCAAGAAAGGTTTTATGCAGACTAAAATTGCCCTCTGACAAATCCTTAATGGTATTGTAGCCACCATTCAGGATTTTATATCCTTTTTTCATGTCCGACAAAATCTGTTTGAATTGTGCCAGTTTTTCCACGTTCAGTAAAAGTTGGGCGATTTCATCTTTCTGTGCCAGGGCTTTGTTCGCCATTGGGAAAGTGAATAATACAATTCCTAAAATGATGATTAGCTTTTTCATGGTCAGTTTGGTTTAATGTCGTACAAGGCACGGCTGGTTTGTACATCATTGTTTTCCTTTATTCTCGATGCGGCCAGTACCATCGTTTCTTTGTTGAAACTCCGGGAGAAGGTGTATTTATCCGTCATATCCTGATAAAGAATGTCAATCCGTTCCAGCCGCTCATCGTCTTTCATTTCCAGATTGCCATCAGTGGTCACCGCGATCAGTTCATTCAGGGTATTTTCACAGTCATCCAGCAGCCTGCCCAACACCCGCATGATATAGTCGAGTTCCTCCCCGTTGAATACACCACTTTTTCGCACCTGACGGCGGGTTTTGCTATACCCTTGTATAATTGTTACCTGCATCGCCATGATGTCGGCCACTTTCGCATATTGTTTAATTTTCGGGTTGACGCTTTTCAGGGAATTAAAATAATCGGTATGCAGGTTAAACTCCCCTCGCTTAAGCTCTCCAATAGTATTCAATCCCTCTTTTGCAATGGAATAACCCTTTTGCGCATAACCGATATACACCTGCAAGGCCGCAATCTGTTGGATCAGGTACTGCTTTTGCGTCTTTTTTTGCCGGAACCATTCGGCAAAAGTCTGTGCCTGCGTTGTTGTCGCAAACATTCCAAACAAGAATAGAATCAGTAATTTTTTCATGATCTCTATTTTAATTGGTTGGTAAACCGTATAACTTTTTCACTACGTCCACATCATTATTTTCCTTTGCCCGTTGCAGGCTGAGCATGATATTTTGTTTGTTAAACCGGGTCAGGTCGTAATAATTGGCATCTACATCGTCTGCTGCGGCATTTATAATTTCAAGTCTTTTGGCATCGCTCATTGTCGTGGTAAACGACTTGACGACCAGGGAAATCTGGTCGAGATTTTTGGCACTCTCATCCAGTATGCCTGAATATACTTTTGCCATGTAACCCAGTTCGTCCGAAGTAAAATATTTGTCTTGTTTGAACAGGTTCCATGCCCGTTGGTATTCCTCTACCAGCCTTACCTGTTTCTGGGAAATCTCCCGGATGCGCTGGTAATAGGAGATAATGGATTTTACTTTTGCCAGTTCTTCGAAGTAGTCTTTATACAAGGTTTTCTGCCGCTCGGTCCAGTCAGAAATCTCATCCAGTTTCAGTTTGGAAAGGGTATTCTCCAAGGTCTTCTGGGCGTTTTGCAGCCAGATGGTTTTGTTCTGCAATCGCTGTATTTTCAGGTCAACCGCTTTGATGACCTTTTTAACACCGGCTTTGATAATTTCCAGGATGGCTGCCGGTGTAGCATTTGACTGGCTTGCAGGCATAACGGTCAGGGAACAGCACAATACAATCGCTATGATTCTGATATACCGTTTCATAAGCTTTATTTTTTAGGGTTTTTACTTTTCATGTCATTAGCCAATGCAGCGATGCCTTTTTGTATGTCACCACCAAACCTTGCGGCATACGCCTGCACTTTTACTTTTTCCGTTTCTTCAGTTGTATAGGCCAGGTATTCTTCCAGGCTAACTTCTGTTCGGTACACTTTCGACATTATTCCTCCAAGTGAGATGAATACTTCCTTATATTTTTTAGAGGGATCATTGGCCTTGTTCACAGATAGTACCAGTGCCTTCTCTTTCTCAGTCAGCCCAAGCAACTCCTGTATCTGGTCGAATTTATTCTGGTATTTGGATTGGTCAAGGAGTATTTTACAGTCGCTGTTATTGATAATGGCCTGCTTGACTACAGGTGAAGAGATGATGTCTTCCACTTCCTGCGTGACGACAATGGCCTCCCCGAAGAACTTACGCACCGTTTTAAACAGGTATTTGATGTATTCCGCAAAGCCCTCCTTCATCAGTGCTTTCCAGGCCTCTTCAATCAAAATCATCTTCCGAATCCCCTTCATCTTGCGCATCTTATTGATGAAAACCTCCATGATAATGATGGTCACAACCGGGAATAAAATGGGATGATTTTTGATATTGTCCAGCTCGAAAACAATGAACCGTTCTTGTAAAAGGTCCAGGTTTTCCTTGGCGTTGAGCAGGTAGTCAAATTCACCGCCCTTATAGTAGGGACGAAGTACATACAGAAAGTTGTTTATATCAAAGTCCCTGTCCTTTACATTGTCGGACTCCAGCACGGCTACATACACATCTTTCAGAAAATCATAAAAGGTGTCAAAGCAGGGGAACATATCTGAATGAGTGTCCAGGTAATTAAAGTATCCGCTGATGGCATTGGACAAAGCCACATATTCGCTTCGCTTAAACTCCTCGTTGTCTTTTTTCCAGAGTGCCAGCAGCATAGTTTTGATGCTTTCTTTTTTCTCTGTATCCAGCGAATCTCCTTCCCCTATAAAAAACGGGTTGAATCGGATAGGCTTTTCTTCTGTATAGGTGAAGTAATATCCGTTCACCATATCGCATAACCCTTTATAGCTATGCCCGACATCTACCAGTACTATATGAGTACCCTGCTCGTAATAGCTGCGCACCATGTGGTTGGTGAAAAAAGATTTACCGCTACCACTTGGCCCAAGAATGAATTTATTGCGGTTGGTGCAGATACCCATTTTCATTGGCTCATCACTGATGTCCACATGCACCGGCTTTCCGGTCAGGCGGTCGCCCATCCGGATACCCACAGGGCTGAGTGAAGAACGGTAGCCTGTTTCCATGTTCAGAAAACAGGTCGCCTGCTCGGCAAACGTATCAAAGGTGTCATTCATCGGGAAATCAGCCGCATTGCCCGGGATGCCTGCCCAGAAGATCTGCGCGGCCCCTGCGGTTTCCTGTTTGGCCACAGCATCCATCTGCGCCAGTGCAGAGGATACCTTATTTTTTAAGTCTTTCAATTCTCCTTTATCTCTGGTCCATACCAGCACGTTAAAGTGTGATTTGACGGGCAGGCGTTGCTGACTGATGGCTTCATTTAGAAAATCATTCGTTGAATCCCGTGCAATCATATTCTCCCTGCTATAAGCGGAAAGGGATTGCAACCGGAGTCGTTTGCTTTCCAGTTTGCGCATGGTCTGCTGTGCATCCTCCAGGAAGATGTATTGGTTGTAGATGTGGTTGCAGGAAAGCAATTGCCCCAAGGTGCTGGCAAAGCCGATGCTGAACTTGGTCTTGTCGGTAGAATAGCAGTCATAATTGATACGTGAACCGCATAGGGCTGGCAGATCGGCCGCATCGCCCAGCGTATAGAGCTGGCAATATTGATCACCGATGCGCATGTCGCCTCCCAGCTCCATATCCTTAAATATCATTGCGGAATCTTTTTCATACAGGTGACAGTACCGTTCTATCAGCCCGGCCTTTCGGCTCTGGCTCATCAGATCAGCCTCTTTTAGACGAGTCAACCTGACAAATCCACTGTCTTCAAGTATGCGTTTAAATTGTCCTGCGCAGTCCAAGAAATCTTGTAGTAACTGAGGTTTCAATGTTTCTTCCGGTACAATCGATTTTCTGAGCAGGTTTGAAAACAGCGAACTGGATGGTTTCCTGCCTGCCGGTTTTTTTGTCAGAAGGATGTAACAGGTATGTTCCAGAAAGGGGCGCTCATTGAAAAAACGTTCACTGCTTCGTGTCAGGAAACTGGTGTCCTCTTTGGTAAAATCAGGCTGGTGTTTGCTGTCAATAAACCAGTCCTGTTTATGGAACACACTGAATCTGGGCAGTATTTTAATGGCCTTCACCCAGGTCTGGTGAAAAGCTTCATATTCCTGATCAGATAAGGTGAATATCTCAGGCAGCTCCGCCCGAAACACGATGGTCACATCGCCCTGCCCGGACAGAATACAATCATGCTCTACGCCCATAATGGGTAAAATATCATCCAACAACTTTTCCATACTCACTTTTTTACCTTGTTAAATTTTTATTCATAAGGAATTCTCCGCCTCTTTATCTCTTTTGCAGGAAAACCTTCCTGCTGTAGGTTTTGATGACTTTAGGAACCTGCCGTCTGGCAATGGCTTTCATCAGACCATGTTCCCCGTATTTGCCGCTCATGCCGTAGATCTTCACCACCAGCACTGTTCCGGCAACCAGGATAATTCCGATACAGATCAGGGAGGGGATGCCGATGATGTACATGACGGCAAACAGGATGAGCAAGGCAACCACACCGCCGCCCAGGTACCAGATGTACTGAGCCCTCAACCCCTTGAACTCGATGCTCCTGTTAATGCCTTTGTTGATTTGATATACACTGTTTGCCATAACTGTATTTTTATTGGGTTTATAATCGCATCCTGCTGCGTTGTATCCGTTGTTCGTCCACTGCCGGGTTATGTAGCGGTACGATCCCATTATCAGGTAATTTATTGCCGTTTACTTTGGTAAGAGTGGCTTGCATCGCTTCATCCGGAACCATTTTTATAACTGGCACTGTAGCATCATGCTCCAGCTTTTGACCGAGTGGGTTGTTTTGTTTCAACAGGTTCTCCTGAATCTTTATGGTGATTTCCCGTTCCAGTCTGGACAGTTCGCTTTTCATCTGTTGCAATTCCGCTTCTTTCCCGAAAGATTTAGTTGTGAGCTGCGCTATCATTGGAATTTCTTTTTCCAATTCCAGTAAGCTCTTTTGGTATTTTTCTTTCAGGCTATCCACCCGGTCAATGGCATTCAGGAAATGACGTGCCGCCAGTTTGTGATTATCGACATTCGGTGTTCCATTGGTATAAGTGTATTTGATGCCATCCGGTGAACGTTGGGCATAGAAGCTGTTTGAATACCGGTATTCAAACAAACCCTTTTCTTCATAAGACTCCCGCTGTCTGCGGATGTACAGCTCAAAACCGTAAAGCATACCTATTTTCTGTTCTTCCGGCTTACCTTCTTCCGGCTTCCATGTTTTGTACAGCCTGATCAGGTGTTCTCCTGTATCTTCGGCATCTTTTCCATTAAAACCATTCAACACAATAGGATTGGACTTTGTACCGTCCTTCTCCAATTGCAACCTGCTTTTGTACCAGTTATCATCGCCAGTCAGTTTCTCCAGCGTTTTTACTGTAGCTGTCTTTTCCTTTTGAAGTTCTTCCAACTGGATTTTGGAACGGGATACTTCCTTAAAATGTGCCTTTCTCAGGCTTTCCATCACTGCAATTTTCTTTTCCAGTTTTGATTTTTCCAGAAGTGTTGTATCACCTGAAAGCACGGCGATGTATTCAGAAAAATTCATCCCGCTTTTTTCATCTGCCGAACCTTCATCGATGCTGCGCATGCTAAGTTCACAGTTTTTCATCTGGCTGATAAATGTCTGTTTGTTCTTCAGCAGGTTGAATTTGTAGTTGTCCAGAGATTGTTCCACTGCATAGATGTAATTATGCACTTTGTTGTAGTATTGCTGTTTCGCTAGTACATTGCCTTGTCTGGCTCCGCGCCCGTTGCGTTGTTCCAGTTCC
The DNA here is from genome assembly GCA_028683385.1 of Prolixibacteraceae bacterium. GTDB lineage: Bacteria > Bacteroidota > Bacteroidia > Bacteroidales > Prolixibacteraceae > Aquipluma. The sequence continues at coordinate 260,283 of JAQUIJ010000009.1, forward strand.
GACGGCTTCCAGGGTATATCTAAATGGTGCATGGCAATCACCCGTTGCTGTACGTTCAGTCCGGTACCGGCTTTCTCTGTACTGCCAATCAAGATCCGGATTTCTCCGGCATTCATTTTCCTGAACAGTTCGGGTTTTTGTTTATCTGTCCAATCGTGGATAAACGAGATGGTATGACGAGGAATGTTAAAATCCTGAATTAGCTTTTCTTTTAGGGCATCATAGAGATTAAAATCGTCAGGCTTAGGCGTACCAATATCAGAAAAGACGATTTGTGTTCCCCTGTGGCCGTGACTATAGTGGAACAGTTCCGCTACTTTTCGCGCACAGACGTTAACCTTGTTGTCAGGATGATCGCTGTATTTCCACGGATCAACTAAGCGCATATCTGCCGACATTTTTTTTGCGTAGTTGGTTGCAATCAGCATCCGCCCTTTGTCTTCGTCTTCACTTAGTTTTCCACGGCCAATGAGTGTGCCGTCGCCTGTTTTAGCGAATTGCATCAGGTTTCTGATGAACTCGCTTTGTTCCGGTGTGGGTTTGATGTTGACCAGCGTTTCATTGATTTCCGGTTTGTCCAGACGGATGTGTCTTGATGTTTTGTAATCAGTGACTTCATTGTAAAACAAGGCCAATTCGGGTACCTTGATAAAATGACGGAAACGTTCTTTGGCAATAATCTCATTGGTAACCGAGAATTCAAAATCAGTGGTTTTGCGAGCGAACACCGCGGCCCAGCCGTCAAAGTTTTCGATATGCTGCCGCTCCATTTCCTTTGGCCGGAGATATTTGAACAACAGGTACATTTCCGTCAGGCTGTTGGAGATGGGCGTGCCGGATAAAAAGGTAACGCACAGGTCAGCATTGAACTTTTCCTGTAAGGTGCGCACTGCAAAAAGCATGTTGAGCGCTTTCTGGCTTCCTTCCATATTGCCAAGCCCTGCCACCCGGTTGTGCCGGGTAGTAAAGGTCAGGTTCTTGAATTTATGTGCTTCATCCACAAACAGGTGGTCAACGCCCATTTCCTTAAAGTTGATGCCTGCATCTTTCTTCTCTTCGATGTTTTTCAGTACTCCCTTTAATTGGCCTTCCAGATTGTTTTTGCGTATCTCCAGCCCTTTCAACATCCGTTTGGAAATTTCGCCACCCAGATCTTTCAGAGTTTCCAAATCCCTTTCCACGTTGTCCAGTTCTGCCTGGAATATCTCTTTCTGTATTTCCGGTGATTGGGGTATTTTACCAAACTGATCATGGGTCAGGATGATGCAGTCCCAGTTGTTGTTTTTGATTTCATGGAACAGGCGCAAGCGTTTAGCCGGGGTAAAATCATTCTCCCCCGGGGCCAGGATACGGGCAAGAGGATAGGCTTTGTGGTACGTTTCGGTAATCTGGTTCACATTAGCCTTCAGCGCCAGGATCATAGGTTTATGTACGATGCCCAGCCTCTTCATTTCAGTAGCGGCAATAATCATAGTGAGTGTCTTTCCCAGCCCTACTTCGTGGTCAATCAGGGCGCCACGGTTCTGCACGATACGCCATGCCGCATTTCTTTGAGAGGTGTACAGCTCCTCGATGCCCAAGGCCTTTTTGTCCAACCCTGGAAAGCTTTGGTGGCTGCCATCATATTCCCGTAGCACGTAGCAATTAAAGGTTTGGTTATATAGGCTTTCCAAACGCTTTTTATCGCTGTCAGGTAGCTCCCGTAACCAGTCCGTGAACCCGTTGCGTATGTTCTCAATCTTCTGGTGAGCAAGCTGTATCGCTTCATTGTCGGGCACACGGATGGGTTTGTCGTCCGGCCCAGTTACCTCATAGGTAAAAAAGGACGTGGTGTTTTCCAGTGCATGTTCCAGCATGGTATAACCATAAGTTGTCCTTCCGCTTTTGGATGTAACGGCATACTCCCTGTCAATTTTGGCATTATGGCCGTAGGTATTGACTTTGAACGTATCAAGGGATGTAAAATAATTGATGCTGGTATCCTGTTCAAACAACTGTTTGGCGAACCGCTCATAATAATGAATAGGAATCCATCGTTCGCCCAGGTTGAAGTCCAGCAACTCAAAAGGTATGTTTTCGGGTTGTACTTTTTTTATTGCTTCAAGGCTCCTTTGGTATTGTGGGTTTTCTGAATTATCCTTTAGTAATTCTTCGGCTTGTTGTAATTTCTCTACCACGTTGCCGCTTAAATACTTATCGGCTGTTTCCCACGTATCTGACAATGGGTTAAGGTAGATATGGTTGCCCAACCTGCTGATCAGTTCTTTTTCCGTCAGTCCGGTGGCCCCTTCCATGTAACTCAAATCCACCCGGCCTTTCTCATTCAGGCTGCGGGTAAGGGCATCCAGCGGGTTATCGGTGATAAATCGTTCCTTTTGCCGGGCAACTGATTTCACGAGAATGTCGGCTTTGACGAACTGAGAATCTTCTTTCCGTTCCAGGGAAGAAAGGATCGTAAAGCCAAAAGCCACATCATTGATGATGCGTTTATTGTTGGCGGGGCTGTTTAGAAAACCATATTGTGCGACAAAGCTATCGTAGCGCTGATTCAGGGATATGCGTTCTTTTTCATCCAGGACTACGCCTGACAACTCCTTTGCTGACAGTTCCAGGTAACTGTCGCGTAATCCGGTGTAGCTTTGGTAGAATGTAAGGTCACCCTGTAGGTGCAAAGGCTGGAACGCAGACTGCTTAAATTCTGCATCTACATTATTGAGGATACCAACCTGGCCCTGATGCACCACCAATGTACCTTCTTTATAAAATGGTTTCAGTTCAGGGGTTGCCTGTATGAACTGGATGCCACTTCCTAATCCAAAAGCCTGTTCCAAACTTTTATCTCCTTCATAGATATAAGAATGTCCGTATTGCTGTAACTGTCTGGAAAGTATTGCCAGTTCATGGCCTAACAAGTTTGCGTTCATCCAGTTGGCAGAAAACTGTACTTCCTTTACATTGGAATACAACTTGTATAAATACCGGTTGGCTTTTCCCTGTTTGGCCGTTAACAGGACTATGCTTTCATGTGCAGGGTTATCACTGGTCTTTACCGTGCTGATCAGGCGAACCGTTTGCTTCTGTATGACTGATTTATCCAGATCGTTAAGATAATCCATTGCCCGGCTGATGCTTTCTGCCGGGGCAGTATCAAACAAGCCCAATTGTACAGGTACGGATACTGTCTTGCTTTCCGGTATAGGCAAATAGGAAAGGATTTGCTTTTGTGGTTCCGGCTCATGTACGGCTGTCTTCATTTGTGCATGGCGAAACAGGTTTTCGCCAAAACGCTCCCTGATCCCTTCCCTGATTGTTGCCGCCAGTTTTTCTTCAATACCGTTTATGTCTCCATGCTGCCACACGCTTTGGTTGGCATGTCCATATTGGTTTCTCCCGGATTTGAGTTCATCTCCGATGACCAGTTCCGGATGTCGGTGGATGAACCTATTGAGATGGAACTGTCCGAATTCGTTTTCCTGTTGTACGGTATTCAACAACTCATTTTCTTCATTGGTAATTCCCGCTTTGTTTCCATTCTTCTGTACGATCAGTAAATGGTTAGGAGCTTCGGTGTTGCCCGTTTCTTTCATCAGGTTATCAGGCATGACCGACAAACTGATAAAATCAGCACGGTCAAATAGGTATTCCCTTGCCGCACAGTTGGAAGGACTGTTTAGAAAAGCATCGGTCGTAATATAGGCCATCAAACCGCCGTCAGCAATCTTGTCCAGCCCTTTTGCAAAAAAGTAATTGTGAATTTTCCCGGAAAGTTCCTTATCCGGAAAAGCTTCATCATAAACCGAAAAGTTTCCAAAAGGAATATTGCTTACAACAAGATCATATTGCCCGTTATCGGTAACCGGTGTTTCTTCCAGTCCGGCAATATGCGTCATAACCTTTATAGAAAGGCTGCCGTTTAGCGCTGAAAGCACCAGTCCCGTTAGTCTATCTTTTTCCACCGACGTAACCTGTTCCAGTCCGGGAAATGCTTTTTCTGCTTCCGTGATGAACACACCCGAACCTGCCGAGGGTTCATAGATCCGTTTCGGTTCTATGCCTTGTTCTTTCAGGATAGAGTAAAGGGTGCGAGGAACAATGTCTGGTGTGTAAAAAGCGGTCAGGACACTATTCTTTACCGACTGAACCGCTTCCCTGTATTGCTTTTGGTCAAGGTGATTTTGCAATAGTTCATGCAGTTCCAAGATACCTGGGAACAACCTCAGATCAATGTCTGTTGCACCCAACTTTACCCAGTCCTCTTGGGTTGTTGGGGGATATAATACCGCCTTTATTCCGCCGAAGCCGGAATACTTTTGCAGCGTTGCAATATCGGTTGCAGAAATTCGGGATTTCTTATCCCATTGCAATGCAATCTGGATAGCAGAAATATTATCGTTTAATTTTTGAAAAGCATTATAAGCCATACCTCACGTTTTCAATCCACACCAATGCTTTTGATTTCTTTAAATCCGACATCCGAAAGATTAGGATGCTGGTTACTTTCACTTGCTTTCCATGTATTGCCTGATTGTACCGGCAATCGCATAGCGAAGCATTCTGTCCTGTTCGTTATCTTGCATAAATCCCAATGTTTCAAATACCGTTTCACTTTCGGTGATCAGGTTGATGATCTCGTAAGTGAGCAAACCGGATTCTTTAATGCGCAGAAAATCCAGCTCAAACTCCTCTTCCAGAACGCCACGGATATAATTGAACTTAGAGGGACGGAGATCTTTCGTCAGCTCTGCCATGCACAGTTCTTCAATGATGTATCCAGGTTTGTTTTCCGCCAGTAGCTGTGATATTAGAGGCTGTATATTAAATACTTTCTGCTCCAGATAGTCTGTTAGTGAAAAATCCTGCTGCAAATTCATCATCAAATCCGGATTGTTGTGGACGATATACGTCCACAACTTTTCTTTCAGCATCTCTTGCATAACTCCCGATTTTAAACACCAAAAAAGGATTTGATAACAGTGGCAACAACCACTAAAAAAACACAACTACCGAACCATGCAGCAGCTACCTTTCCGGTATCCTGATCACCTGCATTCCATTTCTGATAGACTTTAACTGCCCCGATCAATCCAACGAGTGCACCTACGGCATACATCAGTTGGGTGCCTGCGTCAAAGTAGCTGCGCACTTGCTGGTTGGCCTCATTTATTCCGGCAATACCATCTTGGGCGAATGCCGCAAAATGAAATGCCGTTAATACCATCGTTGAAACAAAAACTGCTAATTGTTTAAAATTTGACTTTCTTAATCTCCATCTGCACATTTTCATAACACTCGTTTTTTAAAGTTTGAAATCAATTAAAATGAAATAAAAGAGGAGAGGCTTCGCCGTCAACATACCCGCTAATCATGCACACTTGCCATACCGCACCGGGACGGACGGGGAAGCCCTCTCCGCTAAGGGCTGTTACTGAGCATCCTTCCACAATAGTTCAACATCCTCCTCGCTCAGTGTAACGGCACCATATTTTTCACATTCCGAAGCGACCAGTTCATTAATGGAAGTACGAAATGGAGAATTTTTGATATTTGGATATTCCTGGAGTACCAAGTATATGTACCGCTTGAGTTCCTGTGTAATAAGTTTTTTGCCGGAAGCATCTGAAATGACACCTTTTAAGCGTTCAATCAGGTGCTCCACTTCTGCAAAATCATCATCCGTGGTTGTTTCAAACGCAGGACTTTCGCCATTGTAATTCTTTTCTGAGGGCTGAATACTTTCTCCAATTGTGTCATAGGAT
>JAQUIJ010000010.1:0-46466 GCA_028683385.1 Prolixibacteraceae bacterium
TGAATATCAATTACGACATTGAAAAAAGGTAGTTTTTAGAGGGCATTTTTAGGTGGTCAATTTAAATCGGCAACACATGGTCAATTTAAATCGGCACAGGGTGGTCAGTTTGACCGAATATTACAGAATATGAATTCTTTATCAATTTTACTTACTCCCATCGTATTTCCACATCCAGGATCAGGCACAATCTTTTCGAATAATTATATTTGTGGTCGGCAATGAGGTCTGCCTTTAACCGCCGTAACGCAAGTTCAGGCTGATGACATCTACCAATGAATAAGTTATTTAGAACGTAATTTTATGGTAAAATCGATTTTGATTGTTGGACTAGGTGGATTCATCGGTACAGTTGCTCGTTTCCTCATTTCCCGTTACTTTCAAGTTAATGTTACTTCTGTTTTCCCATGGAGTACGTTTATCGTTAATATTGTTGGATGCCTGCTAATTGGTTTAATTTATGGCATATCCGAAAAGGGAGATTTCTTAAGTTCCGACATCCGACTGTTCCTTGCAGTAGGAATATGTGGCGGCTTTACTACTTTCTCAAGCTTTTCAAATGATGCCTTTTTGTTAGGTCGCGAGCAGGAATGGATTCGTTTTGCATTATATACTTCGCTCAGTGTATTTATTGGATTAATGGCTGTTTACGCCGGACGTTTCATCATTAAACTAACCTAATATGGAAAACAATACAGTAGCATGTGTATTAAAGTTTTTTATTGGTTCAACCGACCAGATCAATCAAGAGCCTTTATATGAATACATAGTATTTCAGGCGAAAAAGAAAGGAATTGCCGGAGCTACCGTAACAAAAGGCATTATGGGCTTTGGCGCAAGTTCAGTCATCCATTCCTACAAATTCTGGGAAGTGAGCGACAAAGTGCCATTGGTAGTTGAATTGGTTGACGAAGAAGATAAAATCAATTCGTTTTACGAAACAATCCGTCCACAGCTCGAAATGATGAAATACGGATGTTTGGTAACGCTGGAGAAGACAAATGTATTGCTGTATAAAACAGGAGAAAAAAGGATGTTCGGGATGTAGAGTAATCAGTCGCAATTTTCAGTAAAAAGCTGTTGCAAGTGTTAAACTACAATCGAAGTGTTATCCTTTGCCGTCTGCTTTAGCTGACGGACATGAATTATAAGTATTAGTAAAAAATTGAGTTCTCAATATATTTCAAATTAAAAATTAGACTATATGAGTTTTACACATGAAGTTGCAGGCATGATTTGTGTCGCTCAGGGAGCGAATCATGGCCCGGCTCCAATTCCTGAAGAAGGACGTTGGGTAAAAGCCAAAGAAGTAAAAGACATCTCGGGATTGACCCACGGAGTTGGCTGGTGTGCACCTCAACAAGGAGCTTGCAAGCTGACACTGAACGTAAAAGAAGGTATCATTCAGGAAGCATTGGTTGAAACAATCGGTTGTACAGGTATGACCCACTCGGCTGCTATGGCTTCTGAAATCCTTCCCGGAAAAACTATTCTGGAAGCGTTGAACACCGACTTGGTTTGCGACGCAATCAACACCGCTATGCGCGAACTGTTCTTACAAATTGTTTACGGACGTACTCAAACGGCTTTCTCTGAAGGCGGTCTGCCAATTGGCGCTGGCCTGGAAGATTTAGGTAAAGGTTTGCGCGGTGTAACGGGTACTCTGTACGGAACTGTTGCAAAAGGCCCTCGTTACCTCGAAATGGCTGAAGGTTACATCACTAAAATCGGTTTGAGCGAATCAAGCGAGATCATTGGTTACGAATTCGTAAGCCTTGGCCGCATGATGGACATGATCAAAACCGGTATGGATGCCAACGAAGCTTTAACAAAAGCATCAGGCAAATATGGCCGTATGGAAGATGCAGTGAAAGTAATTGACCCACGTAAAGAATAAGGAGAAACAGATATGCCATTATTTGAAAGTTACGACAGAAGGATCAACCAGATCAATAAAGTATTGAATTCTTACGGCATTTCTTCATGCGAAGAAGCCAGAAAAATTTGTGAAGACAAAGGCGTGGATGTTTACAAAATTGTAAAAGACATTCAACCCATTGCGTTCGAAAACGCCATGTGGGCTTACATCGTGGGTGGTGCAATCGCCATCAAAAAAGGACAAACCAATGCTGCTGACATCGCTGCAACTTTAGGCGAAGGCTTACAGGCTTTCTGTATTCCAGGATCGGTTGCCGACGATCGCAAAGTAGGTATCGGTCACGGTAACTTAGCTGCCATGTTGCTGAAAGAAGAAACCAAATGTTTTGCCTTCTTAGCTGGTCACGAATCATTTGCTGCTGCTGAAGGTGCTATTGGATTGGCCAAATCAGCCAACCGTGTTCGCAAAGAGCCATTGCGTGTTATCCTGAATGGTTTGGGAAAAGATGCTGCTAAAATCATCGCTCGTATCAACGGATTCACTTATGTGCAAACCGATTTCGACTATTTTACAAGCGAATTAAAAGTTGTTGAACGCATTGCTTACTCAAAAGGCGACAAAGCAAAAGTAAACTGTTACGGAGCTAACGATGTACGCGAAGGTGTTGCCATTCTTCATAGTGAAGGTGTTGACGTTTCTATCACCGGAAACTCAACCAACCCTACCCGCTTCCAGCACCCAGTTGCAGGTACGTACAAAAAAGAATGTATCGAACAAGGCAAAAAATATTTTTCGGTAGCATCAGGCGGTGGTACTGGCCGTACTTTGCATCCTGATAATATGGCTGCTGGTCCAGCTTCTTACGGTATGACCGACACTATGGGACGTATGCACTCTGACGCTCAGTTTGCCGGTTCTTCTTCAGTTCCTGCTCACGTTGAGATGATGGGATTGATCGGAATGGGTAACAACCCAATGGTTGGTGCTTCGGTTGCTGTAGCTGTGGCTATTTCGCAGGCATAATTCTGAATAAGAATATAAACACAAAGGCACAAAGACACGGAGAAATCCGGTGGCTTTGTGCCTTTTTATCTGGAAAGGTTAATAGCATTGGGGTTTTGCCTACAATCCCAAATGCTTGAAATCTCGATTACGTCATTCTTGATTTCGTAAAAGACAGCATAATTGCTTTCAATCAAAACCCTGATATTTGGAATGTCAGTTTGAATACCAAGATTTGAGTATTTATCTAAGAATCTTATTGCCTTGCGAAAACTGGTATTTAGCTTGATGCTAAATGTCTTTGAACCATTCCGTTTAAAATAGAAGTCAAGGATTTCAAATAGATCGAGCTTTGCACGCGGCGACCAAATTATTCTTTGCTTAGCCATTCATCAATCTCTTTTTCTACTTGTTCGTTGGTAAAGTAATTTCCCTTTGAAATCTGTTCCTGACCTTCCATTATTTTCGCCTTTTGTTCATCAGAAGTATAATAGATGATTGAACTTGATTGATCAATTGTAGTTATCAAATCAGACAATTGATGTTCATCCGTGACAGATAAAATTTTTGAATAAAGAATGGTTTGTAATTCATTAGGGATCGTCCTTCCAGCCAAATAATCAACTTCACTTTCTGCTAGCATATTCTCTTCAAAGTCCGAAAGCTGATAGGTCTTTTGCTCATCTTCATTACTCAAAAGTTGGTTCAGATAATTCAGCAGGTCATCATCGTTAGTAAGGCGAATCTTTTGAATAATACTTTCCTGAAGTTCTTTTGTGCTCATCTTCTTTTTTATTCAAATTTAAAAAAATTTAGGAGCTGATCCAACCAATAAATAGTTACAACTAATCTCACACAAAATTGTTTGACCAAGTCGTTTGGTTGTTATACATCATTATCTTTGCCTGAACAACACCATCAATACTATGAAAGCTGCTGTCTTAACTGAATACAACAAGGTTGAATGGCTGGATGTAGAAAAGCCTTCATGCAAACCCGGAGAAGTAATGATTCAAGTTGCTTATGGTTGTATCTGCGGAAGCGATCAGCACATCCACAAAGGAGAATTTCATCCCCGAACCAAAACCCCGATGATCATGGGTCATGAATTTGGTGGATTGGTTGTTGAAGTGGGCGAAGGTGTTGAAGGCTGGGCTGTAGGCGACAAGGTAGCGCCCGACCCTATCATCTGGTGTGGAAAATGTCCGGCCTGCTTAAAAGGTCATTTTCCGGCATGTACCACCTTAAAACTCATTGGCATTGACTCCGATGGCGGATTTGCCCAATTCGTTTCTCTGCCGCCTTCAATGTTGTATAAAGTTCCGGCGAATATTCCTGATGAACATGTGGCGCTGATCGAAGTTCTGAGTATTGGTTGCCATGCTAAAAACCGTGCCAATGTAAAAAAAGGCGATTCCATTGTAATCTGGGGATCAGGAAAAGTTGGTCTTTGCATTCTGGAAGCTCTGCGCACGGTTACCGACAATACCATTTTTATGGTCGATATTTTAGAATCGCGTTTGGCAATTGGCCCAAAATATTACGGAAATGTGATTGCAATCAATGCCTCCAAAGAAAATCCGGTTGAGCGTATTAAAGCTGAAACCGAAGGGAAAGGGGTCGATATTGCCTTTGAGGCGGTTGGTCATGCCCACGAAATAGAAGGCTTGGTAAATCCGGTTCGCGGATGTATTCAAAGTGTTTGCGGTGGAGGAACAGTTTGTGTTCTTGGATTGGGCAACGAACCAGCTCCGATTGTATTTAAAGAATTAATCTGGAAAGAAGCAAAAATTGTATCGTCGCGGGTTAGCCATGGCGAGTTTGCTGAAGCGATTGAACACCTGAAAAACGGGCGATTTAAACCTGAAGCATTAATTTCACAAATTCTACATGGCTCGCAAACTCAGCGCGGTTTTGAAATACTTGACGAGAATCCCGCTGAAAACATCAAGATATTACTCGATTTCAGATCGGATAGTATTAATTAAAAAATTATGACAAAGGAAGACACTATTTCCAAGGCCCTATCCTACTTCGACGAAGGATATGCCTGCTCTCAATCAGTACTTCTGGCATTTTCCGAAGAATTAGATTTAAACAAGAATACTGCCAAGCTTATTTCTTCGACCTTTGGCGGAGGAATGGGGCGGCTGCGTCAAAAATGTGGTGCAGTAACCGGCGGATTTATGGTACTTGGCTTAACTTATGGGAATTCGGATCCAAAAGATATGGATACCAAACTGGCCTCCTACAAAAAGGTTCGTGAATTAAATCATTTGTTTGAAGATATTCATGGAACAACGATTTGTGCTGAATTATTAAAAAAACACGCCTCGGAAGCCGATGTAGCCGAACGAAAACATCATAAAATTATTTGCCGAAAAGTCGTCAACGATGTTGTCGATATTTTATATGATCTGACCCGGCCACCTGAATAACCGGATTCAATTGTGCTTTTCATATTTTGCGAGCAGAATCAACATTACAAGCTTAAAGACAAAACAATATGGAATACCTGAAACAATTAGATAATCAATTATTTATGCTGATCAACGGAAGCCACAATGCTTTTTTTGATCCAATAATGTATTGGCTGAGCGATAAATTGATTTGGATCCCGATGTACCTGCTGATTATTTTCCTGATGGTCAGACGGTACAAAATGCGGGGAGTTCTGATGCTTGTCTTTGTGGGTCTGACAATTGCTCTGTGCGACCAAACCGCCTCCGGTTTATTGAAAAATACGGTTCAACGCTTGCGTCCTTCTCACGAACCGGCTTTAGCCGGTTTAATTTATCTTAGTAAGGCAGGGCCCGGCGGATTATATGGTTTTGCCTCGTCACATGCCGCCAATGTTTTTGGCTTGGCCACTTTTCTTTGTTTTGTACTCGATTCAAAATTCAGACATTTAAAATACGGACTATTCTTTTGGGCAATTCTCGTAGCATATAGCCGCATTTACAATGGAGTGCACTATCCGGGTGACGTGCTGGCCGGTACAATTATCGGTATTGTCTTCGGCTATTTAATGGCAAAAACCTACTTCCGCACAGATGTTTATCTTTTGAAACGAGAGCAAAAGAAGCAATGAAAACCATTACACGAACGGTTTGGATCCTGTCGCTGATCAGTTTATTTACAGATACTGCCAGCGAAATGCTTTATCCGGTGATGCCTGTTTTCTTGAAAAGTATTGGCTTTTCGGTGGTTTTGATTGGTATTCTGGAAGGAATTGCTGAAGCTACTGCCGGATTGTGCAAAGGTTACTTCGGAAAACTTTCTGACAATTCCGGAAAACGTGCGCCATTCATACAATTAGGGTATTCACTGAGCGCCCTTTCAAAACCAATGATGGCTTTATTCGTTTATCCTGCATGGATTTTCTTTGCACGTACCATCGATCGCTTCGGAAAAGGATTGCGCACTGGTGCCCGCGATGCCATGCTCTCCGATGAAGCAACACCACAAACCAAAGGAAAAGTTTTTGGATTTCACCGCTCTATGGATACACTTGGAGCGGTTTTGGGGCCAATTGTTGCGCTAGTCTTTCTTTACTTCAGGCCAAACGATTACAAAACCTTGTTTCTTATTGCGTTCCTTCCAGGACTGGCAGCCGTTGCAAGTACTTTTCTGATTAAGGACAAAAAGCAAATCCAACCCATAGTAAAAGTTTCAACCCCATTCTTTTCATTCCTGAAATATTGGAAAGTTAGTCCGCCGATGTACCGAAAAGTAGTCATCGGATTATTGGCTTTTGCACTTTTCAACAGTTCCGACATGTTGTTGTTGCTGAAAGTTAAACAATCAGGAATGGCCGACACCCATGTCATTGGGCTTTACATTTTTTACAACCTGATTTATGCTCTGGCAGCTTTCCCGATTGGGATAATTGCCGATAAATTAAGTTTGAAAGCTGTTTTCACTTCAGGATTAGCCTTATTTGCTATCGTTTATTTGGGGATGGCACTTACTGCCAATATTTACATTTATCTGGTGCTATTTTTCGTTTACGGACTTTATGCCGCAGCCACCGAAGGAATAGCAAAAGCATGGATCAGCAACATTACTAATCCCAAAGATACAGCAACAGCGATCGGTACTTTTGCCGGATTTCAGAGTCTGGCAACAATGATCGCCAGTTCTCTGGCTGGCCTTTTGTGGTTTTGGTTTGGTGTAGAAACCGCATTTATAGCCACATCTGTAGTTACCGTATTGGTAATCATCTATTTTGCATTAGCGATCAAAGTCAAATCGAACAAATAAGTTATGAACACAATTAAAGTCATTGGATTCGATGCCGACGATACCCTTTGGGTAAACGAACCTTTTTATCAGAAGGTAGAAAGAGAGTTTTGCCAGATGATGAAAACCCATCTTGATGAAGCTGAAACATCGAAGGAGTTGTTCAAAACAGAAATGCAGAACCTTGAAATTTATGGTTACGGCGTTAAAGGATTCATTTTAGCGATGGTCGAAACTGCAATCAAAATAACAGATGCTAAAATTACTTCAGAAGAAATAAACCGTATTATAGACATAGGCAAAACCCTTTTAAATATGCCTATTCAATTACTCGATGGCGTTGAGAATGTGTTGCAAAAACTTCAGGGAAAATACAAACTGATACTTGTAACCAAGGGCGATTTGCTCGATCAGGAGCGGAAACTTCAAAAATCGGGGTTGATTAATTATTTCCACCACATCGAAATAATGAGCGACAAACACGAGAACAATTACCGGAAGCTCCTCTCCCACCTCGACATTCAGCCCAACGAATTTTTGATGGTAGGTAACTCCGTAAAATCTGATATTCTACCTGTTATCAATATCGGGGCAAGCGCCATTCACATTCCGTTTGAAGTAACCTGGCAACACGAAACCCATCACGATTCAACAGAAACGTCCGATTTTATTACTGTTTCATCGATTTCAGAAATTTTAGAATTACTATAATAACCTAAACTCGTACTCCAATGAACGAAATAGTACATCAGCTCGCCAAAATGATTGACCATTCGATCCTTCACCCAACCATGACCGATGCAGATTTAAAACGGGAATGTGAAGTTGCCCGGAAATACGATGTAGCGTCGGTTTGCGTAAAACCATATGCCGTAAAACAAGCTGTTGAATTGCTGAAAGGAAGCGATGTTTTAGTCGGCTGTGTCATTGGCTTTCCGGCAGGAAACTCTGCGATTGAAGTAAAAGTTTTCGAAGCCGAGACTGCCTGCAAAGACGGAGCAGTTGAAATTGATATGGTCATCAACATTGGCAAGGCTTTGCTGGGCGATTGGACCTATATTACTGATGAAATTAAATCGGTTACTGATGCTTGTCACCGCAACGGCGCAATTGTAAAAGTGATCTTCGAAACCGACTACGTGACCAAAGAAACTGACATTATAAAACTTTGCCAGATTTGTACCGAAGTGGGCGCCGACTATGTAAAAACCTCTTCAGGATTTGGATTTGTGAAACAGACGAATGGCGATTACAACTATGTTGGAGCGACCATTCCAATTCTTGAACTCATGAAAAAAAGTGTTGGTCCAAAGGTAAAAGTGAAAGCTGCCGGTGGTGTTCGCACACTCGATCAATTGCTTGCTGTTCAGGCTGCCGGATGCTCCAGGTGCGGTGCAACTGCCACGATCACCATAATAGAAGATGCGATCAAACGTTTCGGGAAACAATAAAATTGAGATTTGCCAAAGAATTTATTAGATTTTGGCATGAAATGTGAATCAAAACAAACTCACTACAATTAAAAGATTATCCCATGAAAACCTCAAGTATCTGGATTGCTTCAATTGCGCTTATCATCAGTTTTGGTATTAGTGCTCTATTTATTGGAAGGTCGCTACAACGTTTTAAGGCTGAAGACCGAAGTGTTAGCGTTAAAGGTTTTGCTGAAAGGGAAGTTAAAGCCGACCTTGCAGTCTGGATCATTCAGACCCGAATGGCAAATAACGATTTGATGGAAGGAAGCAAAGCTATTGATGAGGCCAAAAATAAAGTAATTGCTTTTATGCTTCAGAACCAGATTAAACAAGAAGAAATTGTGGTTGAAGGAATTGTGGTAACCGATAAAAAGGCGCAACAGTACGATAATTTCCAGCAAGGCAATGCTTTCAGATATTTGATAACACAGAATTTTCAGATCAGGAGTAACAATGTTGACTTATTGCAAAAAGTGAGCAGAATGACAGGTGAATTGCTTCAGGTTGGCGTATTTCTATCGAACAGCGATTATGGAAATCCACTTCAATTCTATTTCACCAAGCTGAACGAAATTAAACCTGAAATGATTACCGAAGCCACGCAAAATGCGCGTAAAGCAGCTCAACAATTTGCAAACGAAAACGATTCAAAATTGGGCAGTTTGAAAAAAGCCAATCAGGGTTTGTTTACCATTGTTGATCGTACTGCATCACTTTCAGGAGGCGAAGGTGGGTATGCTTCAGGAACTAACGATTTATTCAAAAAAGTAAGAGTCGTAATTTCTGCTGAATACTCGATAGACTAATTTCACACAATCTCCACATACAACTGTGCCGCTTCCACTCTGACAACTACGATGTTTGTTCCTTTGTCAATCATTCCCGACACGGCCATTGCATCGTAGCTTTGGCCATCAATATTTATTTTTCCTGAAGGTCGTAAAGTCGTAACTGCCATACCGCTCTTTCCTTTCAGCAAAAGTAGTTCCGGGTCAACACCAACATATCCATCTTCGCTTTTCATGGTCTGGTGTAGAGAAAGATGAGCAAATCGTCCGGTTTCGGCTGTAAACATTTTTTGACTTAGGTAAATCGCCAGACCAATTCCAGCAATGGTTCCGATAAAAACGGTTCCCAAAGCAATAAGCAGGTCGTTACCTTTAACCTCGTCAAACGAGAAATTGACATTTTTGATCAAACTCAAAACCAATCCGGAGAAGGTTAATGTAATTCCTGAAATACCAGTAATACCAAAGCCGGGAACCACAAATATTTCAAGCGCAATCAGGATTAAGCCAATGATGAACATCAAAATTTCCCAATTTGCAGCCAAACCTTCTAGGTATAAAGGTGAGAAATATAAAACTGCCGCCAAAACAGCGACTCCAAGCGGAAAGCCAATGCCAGGCGACTGCATTTCAAAATAAATTCCGCCCAAAATCAACATGATCAGAATTCCTGAAACAATCGGGTTCACCATAAATCCAATGAACTTTTCGAGTGCAGTTGGTTTATATTCCACGATCCGGGCATTCTGCATCTTTTCCATTTTCAGGACTTGCTCAACCGTTTCGCAGATTCCTTCACAATAGCCGTTTTTCATGGCTTCAGCAGGAGTGAAAGTCAGTATTTTGCCAGTGTCGATTACTCCCTTAATATAGACCCGTTCATCGACCATCGCTTCAGCAATGAGCGGATCTCGCTTCCATCGGTAAGTTGTGTCTTGTCCTGAGATGATGGTATCTTTTCCATGCGATTCGGCTGTTGCGCGCATGGTAGCCCGCATGTAAGATTGGTATTTGTCGGGCATTTTTTCACCTGTTTGGTTCACAACCGTTGCTGCTCCCAACGAAGCGCCAGTTCGCATATAAATGTGGTCGCAGGCCAACGAAATAAGCGCGCCAGCCGAAGCGGCATTGTTATCGACAAAAACTACAACCGGAATTTTGCTGTTCAGAATGCGGGTACGGATCGAATCGGCATCAACCACCGTTCCACCATAGGTATTCATGTGAATCAGAATCAAATTGGCTTTCAAACTATTGGCTTCATCAAATGCCTGTTTGGTTTGCCGCCATATGGCAGGCGCAATGTTCTCTTTGATGTTGAACTTGTAAACAAGCTTTTCTTCACTCGATTTTAACTCCTGAGCAACTCCATTAAAGCCGCAGAAAAGTAAACTGGTAAATAAAGCAAATATTGAAAATGATTTCATTTTAAAACTATTTTTCTTTACTGTAATTTTTAACTCGTTTTCTGTGGAACTTTCACCAACTTATCCAGATTGTATCCACGTTTTCGAGCTCTTTCAAGCAACATTTCGTAAATCTCAGGAGCCATTTGCGGAGTCCGGCACAATATCCAAAAGTACTTATCAGATGAACTACCAATCATGACATACTGGTAATTTTCATCCAGTTCCAGCACATTATAATCACCATAAAAGATCCAGAAAAAAGAGACCTTAAGCTTACCCGGCTCCGCTTTATTTGGAATTTTAGCTTTGCCTTCGGCAACAGAAAGTTCTCCATCCAAGGTGTTTTTATAACCCTGATTCATGACTTTGATTTTGCCATCTTCGCGTAAACTATAAGTTGCCGTAACGCCGACCATATTTTTCTCGAACGAATGCGGGAAACGGGCTATTTCATACCAGGTTCCGAGGTAGCGATTCAGGTCAAGTTCTTTAACGGTAGTCTTATCAAGCATCTGACTATTGGTATTGGTACAACTGAAAGTGAAGAATAAACTCAATAACAGCAACAAACGGATTTTTGACATGGTGATCCAATTAGATATGTTCAAATTTACTTAATAAACAGCACACCATGCATGTTTGCTGAAATAATCTTTAAGCACCTCTCTTCCGGCAAACGGTGAATTATCCAATCAACAAAACGACAACTTCTACCCAATCACAAATTTTCATACCTTTACGCCTCGAAAATAAAATGAAAACATGGAATTAAGTTTACTCACAGCTATATCGCCTATTGATGGCCGTTACCGTTCAAAAGTTGAAAATCTTCAGCTCTATTTTTCTGAATTCGCTTTAATCAAATACCGCGTATTGGTTGAAGTTGAATACTTTATTGCACTTTGCGAACTACCGTTGCCTCAATTGGCTTCATTCGATAAAAGTCAGTTTGAATCGCTCCGCAAAATAGTAGCTAACTTTTCGCTGGAAGATGCCCAACGCATTAAAGACATTGAAAAAGTAACCAACCACGACGTAAAAGCTGTTGAGTATTTCCTGAAAGAAGAATTCGACAAACTAAATATTCAGACATACAAAGAGTTTATCCATTTCGGATTGACTTCGCAGGACATCAACAACACCGCTGTTCCGAAATCAATCCAGGATGCGTTGGACAACGAGTATTACCCATCGATCAACGACTTGGTTGACAAACTGGACGAAATGGCTGACGAATGGAAAAACATTCCAATGCTGGCTAAAACTCACGGTCAGCCCGCTTCACCAACCAATTTGGGCAAAGAAATCCGCGTATTTTCAGAGCGTTTGAAAGGCCAGTTGAATCAGTTGAAAAACATTTCGTGTGATGCCAAATTTGGTGGGGCAACCGGAAATTTTAATGCGCATCATATTGCTTATCCTGAAATTAGCTGGAAAGCTTTCGGCAACCATTTTCTGAAGAAATATCTGGGTCTCGAGCGTTCTCAGTACACCACGCAGATTGCCAATTACGACAATCATGCTGCTATTTTTGATGCAATGAAACGCATCAATAACATCATCATGGATTTGAACCGCGATATGTGGACCTATGTTTCGATGGAATATTTCAAGCAAAAAATTAAAGCTGGTGAAGTAGGTTCTTCTGCAATGCCGCACAAAGTAAACCCCATCGATTTCGAAAACTCGGAAGGGAATATCGGACTGGCAAATGCCATTTTCGAGCATTTATCAGCTAAGCTACCGGTTTCACGTTTGCAGCGCGACTTGACAGATTCTACAGTTTTGCGTAACATCGGTGTTCCATTTGCCCATTCGCTGATTTCGATTAACTCAACCATGCGCGGGTTAAATAAGCTGCTTATTAATACTGACGCCATCAATGCCGATCTGGAAAAGAACTGGCCGGTTGTTGCCGAGGCCATTCAAACCATCCTGCGACGAGAAGGATATCCGAATCCATACGAAGCTCTTCGCAACCTAACCCGTGTGAACCGTAAGATTGATCAGGAAGTAATTCATGAATTTATTGATTCGCTCCAAATTACTAATGCGTTGAAGAGCGAGTTAAAAAAGATTACTCCGCAAAATTATACCGGAATTTTTTGATGGTACAATAAACGATTCAAATTTAAAGTTTTAGATACAGTTATTTCTACTGATCATTTTACTATTCGATGAAAGATTTTTTTCAGATTTTAAGGCGATTCATTCCACCCTATAAGAAACAGTTAATTCTCAATTTCCTGTTTAATTTGCTTTCAGCTTTGTTCACCGTTTTTTCGGTGACCATGATGATACCAATTCTGGACATCCTTTTTGATCAGAAAAAGAATGTGTATGACATGATGCCATGGGCGATGAATCTGGACGCGGTAAAACACAACCTGTATTATTATATCACAGTATTTAAAGATACCAATGGAGCTGGCCTTACACTTTTACTGATCGGCGCGTTTGTCATTTTTGCCACCTTGCTGAAAGTCGGATTTTACTATTTGGGAGCTTATGAGGCCATTTACATCCGGAACGGAGTGGTGAAAGATATGCGTGAACAGATTTACCAGAAAATGCTTAAGCTGGCACTACCCTTCTTTTCTGAAGAGCGCAAAGGAGACATCATGTCGCGCATCACAGGCGATGTTACGGAAGTGGAAAACTCGATTATGTCGTCGCTCGACATGTTCCTGAAAAATCCGATCATCATCATCGTTTTGCTTGCCTCAATGCTCGTTATGAGCCCACGAATGACGCTTTTTATCTTTATCGTGTTGCCAGTTGCCGGTTATATTATTGGCCGTGTTGGGAAATCATTGAAAAAGGTATCGCGCGAAGGTCAGGACAAAATGGGCGAAATACTTACAGTTGTTGAAGAAACTCTTGGCGGACTGCGGATCATTAAAGCTTTCAATGCCGAAAAGAAAATGAATGCCCGCTTCAATTCTGAACTTCATGATTACAAATCAATCATGAACCGACTTATGCGACGCCGCGAACTGGCACATCCATTGAGCGAATTGCTTGGAACCGTGGTAATTATCATTGTAGTTTGGTATGGTGGAACTTTAATTTTAAGCAACAACAGCGAACTCACCGGAACCGAATTCATCGCCTATCTGGCTATTTTCTATCAGATCATCAATCCGGCAAAAGCATTCACAACAGCACTTTATAGCATTCAGAAAGGATTAGCATCGATGGATCGTATTGACAAAATTCTTTATGCCGATGTGACTATTCCTCAAGCTCCGGATGCAAAATCAATTCATACACTGAAAGATTCCATCGAATATCGGAATGTTACTTTCGCTTATGAAGATAAAGTGGTGCTAAACAATGTTTCGCTCACAATTCCGAAAGGAAAAACCATTGCGTTGGTGGGTCAATCCGGAAGTGGAAAAACTACTTTTGTTGACTTACTTCCCCGGTTTTACGATGTGAATGAAGGACAGATTCTGATTGACGGCGTTGATCTCCGTGATCTGAAACTTCACGATTTACGCGATTTGATGGGAAATGTGAATCAGGAAGCCATTTTGTTCAACGATACCATTTTCAGCAATATAGCTTTTGGCGTGGACAATGCTTCAATGCCTGAAGTAATTGCCGCAGCTAAAGTGGCCAATGCGCACGACTTCATTATAGAGACAGAACATGGTTACGACACAGTAATTGGTGACCGTGGAAGCAAACTTTCAGGTGGACAACGGCAACGGTTGAGCATTGCCCGTGCAATTTTGAAAAATCCACCAGTTCTGATTTTGGATGAAGCCACTTCAGCCCTCGATACCGAATCGGAACGACTGGTTCAGGATGCGTTAGAGAATCTGATGAAAAACCGTACTTCTGTGGTTATTGCACACCGTTTATCAACCGTTCGCAATGCCGATCTCATTTGCGTTTTCCATGAAGGAGAAATCATCGAACGGGGAACTCACGACGAATTGATTAAACTGAATGGTCGATACAAACACCTGCACAGCATGCAAATGTTTTAAAATCAAGCTAAAAGGCAAAATCAAAAGAGCGTAGTAATTGATTGCAACTTAATTTGTGTTCTCGTATTCAGGCTTTCTAAAAAAAACTAAATCACTTTCAATATTTTATTACATTTACCGCGTTTGAAAAACCTTTGGTCGATTAGAACTGGCGCGGGTTACAGCAGAATTTGATGATTCACTATATTTCATTATTACTGCGACCCAATGCTACTTTATCTATTCGAATTTCCAGATTCGGATTTTTCAGGCAAAATCAGGAGTAAAATGTCTTTTTAAGCAAAAATAAAAGAGTATAAACAAATAATTAACTTTTCCTTAATGAGAAAATGGCGCATCGAAGACTCTGCTGAACTCTACAACATCAATGGGTGGGGTATCAACTTTTTTTCCATCAACGAAAAAGGTCATGTAACTGTAACTCCGAAAAAAGACGGAATTCAGGTCGACCTGCACGAATTGGTTGAAGAACTTCAGCTTCGCGACGTTTCGGCCCCCATGCTGCTGCGTTTCCCCGACATTCTGGACAACCGGATTGAAAAAATGGCAAGTTGCTTTAAAGTAGCTGCCGAAGAGTATAATTACAAAGCCCAAAACTTTATTATATACCCGATTAAGGTTAACCAGATGCGTCCCGTTGTTGAAGAAATTGTGGGACACGGAAAAAAATTCAACATCGGTCTGGAAGCAGGATCCAAGCCTGAATTACATGCTGTAATCGCCATCAATACCGATAACGATTCGCTAATCATTTGTAACGGGTACAAAGACGAAAGTTACATCGAACTGGCTCTGCTGGCTCAAAAAATGGGACGTCGCATCTACCTGGTGGTTGAGAAACTCAATGAATTAAAGTTAATCATCAAGACCGCCAACCGATTGAAAGTTAAGCCAAACCTTGGTATTCGCATTAAGCTGGCCAGTTCAGGAAGTGGCAAATGGGAAGACTCTGGTGGCGATGCCAGCAAGTTTGGTTTAACTTCAAGTGAATTGCTTGAAGCCCTTGACATTCTGGAGAAAAAAGAAATGCAGGATTGCCTGAAACTGGTGCATTTTCACATCGGAAGTCAGGTCACAAAAATACGGCGTATTAAAATTGCGATGCGCGAAGCCTCTCAGTTTTACGTGCAGCTTCGCATGAAAGGATTCAAGGTTGAATTCGTGGATATCGGGGGTGGTTTGGGAGTGGATTACGATGGAACCCGATCATCGAGCAGCGAAAGCAGCGTGAATTACAGCATTCAGGAATATGTGAATGATGCCATTGCAACGATGGTCGATGCCAGCGATAAAAACGAAATTCCCCATCCAAATATTATTACGGAATCAGGCCGGTCGCTTACAGCCCACCATTCCGTATTGATCTTTGAAGTTCTTGAGACAGCGAGCGTGCCTACAATGAGGGAAGAAGAAGAACCTCAGGAAGATGACCATGAATTAGTGAAAGAATTATTTTCACTCTGGGAACAAATTAACCAGTCAAAAATGCTTGAGACCTGGCATGATGCGCAGCAGATCCGGGAAGAAGCACTCGATTTATTCAGTCTTGGTATGCTCGATCTGAAAACCCGTGCACAAATCGAACGTCTGTTCTGGTCAATTGCTAAAGAAATCCATCAGATGACAGGCGAATTAAAACATGTTCCTGAAGAGCTCACCTATTTGCCTAAAATGCTGTCAGATAAATATTTTTGCAATTTTTCATTGTTCCAGTCTTTACCTGATTCATGGGCTATTGATCAGATTTTCCCGATTATACCGATTCAAAGGCTCGATGAAAAACCAGATCGCTCGGCAACTATTCAGGACATTACCTGCGACTCGGACGGAAAGATTGACAATTTTATCTCAACCCGGAATTTTTCCTATTATTTGCCCGTTCACTCGTTGAAAGCCAAAGAGCCTTACTACATGGGCGTATTTCTGGTTGGCGCTTATCAGGAAATCTTAGGCGATTTGCACAACCTGTTTGGCGACACCAATGCTGTACATATTTCGGTTGACAATAAAGGATACAGCATCGACCAGATCATTGATGGAGAAACTGTTGCTGAAGTATTGGACTACGTTCAGTACAACGCCAAAAAGCTGGTTCGTACCGTCGAAACGTGGGTAACCTCATCCGTAAAATCCGGAATTATCACAGCTGAAGAAGGAAAAGAATTCTTATCGAACTACCGATCAGGCTTGTACGGCTACACTTATTTGGAATAAGATTTTATAAAGCTTATATAACTGAAAAGCAAATACTTCGGATGAGGTATTTGCTTTTTCTATTTATAATAGGATGCTGAAACAAGTTCAACAAGAGGATTTGAGCATCACTGTCAAACAAAACAAATCATGAATTAAAATCAGGGTCTGTTCTCGCTTGCTTTATTGACCATCCCCGCAATTACTCCAAACATCATCATTGACACAACTGCTCCGGCAATAAACGAAGCTTGCAGGCTTCCGATGGCATAGAAAACACCAATAAATAATGGGCCAATGGTTTGGCCAATGCGCAGAACCATGCTGTTGACCGACATGAATGCTGCCCGTTCTTTGATGGAAGCAAATCCAACCAATAAATTCTGGATAGAAGGAACCAGCAAACCATGTCCAAGTCCGAATACAACTACTGAAACTACAACCTGAATCCAGCTCTGACTTATCAGCAGAGAAAGCATGGATAAAAAATAGAAACTGGAACCAAATAACAGGATTGTTTTTGACTGAAATCGTTTATTAATTCGCCCAAGTTGGGACGAGGTAGCTGCCGTAACCAGCGACATGATTGACATCATTAGTCCAATTTGAACAGAAGATGCCTGTAACCTTTCTGAAAGCAAAATCGGGAAATACGTCAGATAAGCACCGTAAAGCAGCACAAACACCAGCATATTGACCAGAAAAAGGCCCCAAACACTGCGCTGATTGATATTTTTCCAGATGCGACGGAAATACTCACCAATTCCCTGATGATCTTTCGGTTCAGGATTATTCAATCCAAATATGACGAATATACCAAGTGGTAAGGCAAGCAATGGAAGGTAAAAAATATATTGCCAGCCAAAAGCGGCGATGAATCCGCCCAAGGCTGGATAAGCCGCCGTTCCAATACTCAAAATACTGGCGTTGTAGCCCATCAGTGCAGTCCGTTTTTCGCCTGTGTACAAATCGCCAATCAGGGTAATGTTAATACTTGAAAGCCCTGCAGCACCAATTCCTTCAATAAACAGGAAGAGCAGCAATGAATGGAAGTCACGCATAAAAGAACAAAGGAAACCGGCAATTCCGAAGATAAATAATGAAGGCACTAATACCAGTTTTCGACCAAAACGATCGGCCAGAATTCCGCTTACCGGAGTTAAAAATATGCCTGGCAGCGTGAATGCAGCAATCAACCAGCCAACTTGTTGGGTCGAAATACCAAAATATTTGATGATTCCGGGAAAAGCTGGAGTAATGCTGGCAATCCCCATAACGGCAATCAAAGTAACTCCGAAAATGATGATCTGATTCTTCTCAATTACGAAGGGGCTTTCTTTGCTCATCAATTTTACTGTTTATTGAATCTTATGGTGAAAGTACAAAATTTAAGATCACCATGATTAATCCTTAAAAAGCCTATCGATTCATCATTCTACGTTTCATTTCCTGCATCACCTTTTTGCGCAATTCAGCCTCTGTTTGGTATAGTTTAATGATTTGCTGGGGAGTTAGTACACTCCGGAATTCTTTATAATATTTTTCCCGGATAGAAATCAGTTTTTTGGCAGCATCCAATTGATTCACAATTAACTGATCAGCATCCTCGGTGGATAAACTGTCAGCATCAACTTTGGCAAGTCGTGCCATGTTCCTAAAATTTACTCCAGAAATTTCATGCTCGTATTTCAGGTAAATTGGCCGAAACTCTTCAAACTTAACCTGATCGAGTTTCAAGGTTGCTTGTATTTCGCGCAATTTTGCCTGAATAATCCTTTCGCGGAGCTTTGGAAAACGATCCGGATTTTGAGATTCAACATTTAAACTAACCAACAGTGAAATTACAAAAAGCAGGGTTGAGAATATAGTCTTCATTTCGATTGATTTAATCAGGTTACTGTTCAGATTCACTAATAAAAAGGTCGGCTTTATACATTGATGCCAACTGCAGCAATTCATCGTCCGACAAATCGGCTAAAACGTCACCGATTTCTTCTGCCTTGTTTTCTACGGCTATTACTTTTTCGGGCAGTGTAGCTTTCTTTGTTTCAGCAATGCTTTCAGGTTGTTTTGCAATTTCCTGTTTCTGAATAATTTGTTGTTCAACCGGGTGCTTTTCCTGAACAATTTGATTCGTTAGTGGCCTTTCGGGTTCAAACATGAAATAGCCAAGTAACGCCAAGCCCGACAATGATGCAGCCACGGCCACGGTCCGCCAGAGAACCAGCGTTTTTCTGCGGCTTTGTTCCCTTCTTTTGGCTTGCTGAAGTGTTTTTTCAGAAAGCTGGTCAAAAAAACCGGCTGGTTCCTGATAAGGCAACTTTTTACCGAAATTCCGAAATTCATCTGTTGGTTCCATCGTATTCTATTTTCTTTTCTGCCAATTTTCTAACTGGCATTTTCAATTAAATACTGCTTAATTTTTTCTGAGGCATAATGATAATTGGTTTTCAGTGTACTCACCGAAGAATCTAAAATCTGCCCAATTTCTTCGTAGCTTAGTTCATCGTAGTAGCGAAGGTTAAAAACCATTCGTTGTTTCTCCGGAAGCTTCAAAATGGCCTGCTGAAACTTGATAAGCATGGCCTCGCTGTTGTCCGAATCACTTCCAGAAAGGCCATCAATCATCCGATCGGTAATTAACTCAGCATTTTTAAGCCAGTTCTTATTTTTCCTGAAATGCTTGGTGCATTCGTTGGTAGCAATTCGGTACAACCAGGTAAAAACCCGACTCTCGCCTTTAAATGAATCAGCAAACCGGTACACGTTGATAAATGTCTCCTGCAAAATATCCTCGGCGTCCTCGTGCGAAACTACCAACCTCCTGATGTGCCAATACAACGGTCTCTTATAGGTATCCATCAGTTGCAAAAAGCCTTTATCCTTAGATGCAGGGTCTTTAATCAGCGAAAACAAATATGCGTCAGACGTCTCGTTCATTGATCAAATTCAGGAATGACTGGTTTACGCTTTGGATGTATAAAGTAGCCGAAAGTTAAATCCCGGGTTGTAATATTTTCTAAAAATATTCTTAAAACTTATTTCAAAAAAATCTGATTCAAATTTAACTTTTTAAAACAAGTAGCTTCTTAAGGTTATATCAATCAATCTCTAAAATTTAATACTATGAAACAATTATCAATGTTTATCGCAATTAGCCTGATGTTTATCGGGTTTAATGCTTGCCAGAAAGATGAAGTAGCTACCTCAGTAGATGAAACGACCTTGATTCAACAAGAGACACAAACAGAGGAAACTCTTACTGATGTTGATTTATTAGTAGATGAAGCCGTAGATTCAAATTTTAGTTTACTTAAATCGGCAACTATAGGAAGCGCAGCTTACCTAACTGATTGCCCTGTAATTACAGTCGACAAATCAGCTACACCACAGGTACTTACGATTGATTTTGGAACAGCCTGCACCGGAAAAGATGGAAAAGTCCGTTCAGGAAAAATCATTGTAACTTCAACAGCTTTCAATACTTTTCCTTCAGTCAGGGATAAATCGTTCGACAATTATATGGTTGACGGTAAAAAGATTGAAGGAAGCGTGACTAAAACAATCACAAAAGATCAGGAAAACAACATCCGTACTGCCGTTCTACAGGAAAACATTACGATTACCTTTCCCAATAACGAAGGAACTGCAAAACGAATCGCTAATCTGACCAGACAATATCAACGCAATACCTTACTCAATCCATTAGACAATCAGATCGTTAGTTGGGGAACCGTTGAATTCACCCGTGTTTCTGGTGTCAGTGTAACCAAAACGATAACCTCTGCAGATCCGCTTGTTTTCAAAGTAGCCTGTCACCATATTGTTAGCGGTACGGTTTCGGTAACAACCAGCGATAACCGTAACTGGACTATTAATTACGGAGATGGAGATTGCGACAACAAAGCAACACTTACTATTGGGGATAAAACCAATGAAATCAGAATCCGCTAGTTGAAGAAGTAAAACAGATCAAAATATTACAATATACAGATGCCATTTGAAACCTTCCGAATGGCATTTTTTAATATTACGTTTGGCAAGCTGGAAAATTTTAAGGAAACAGAAATCACTTTATCGGGTTGATTATGAAAATGTCAGGACTCATAAGCCTTTGAAAAGCCAGAAATCAGGCACATTTTTTATACTGCAAACGTTATTTTCTCTAGGTTGTAAAAAAGTAATTACTATATTTGCCATCGCAAAAAAGGATACGGGTGTAGCTCAGTTGGTAGAGCACTGGTCTCCAAAACCAGGTGTCGGGCGTTCGAGTCGCTCCTCCCGTGCAAAGCTGCTCTTTCGGGCAGCTTTTTTGTTTTAAGGAAAGTCTTTGGTAACTTGAACCCAAATTCAAACAGATATGGCTGTCGATCTTTTTATACCTTGTTTTATCGATCAGATTTATCCTGACACGGCGTTTAATGTCGTTAAAATCCTCCGGAAAGCCGGACTGGATGTGAATTATAATCCGGAGCAAACTTGCTGTGGACAACCAGCATTTAACAGTGGATACTGGGATGAAACCAAAACGTTGGCAAAGAAATTCATTCGCGATTTTCCAAACGACCGACACATTGTTAGTCCGTCGGCCTCGTGCACCGGTTTCATCAAAAATTATTATCCCGATTTGTTTAAAACAGGCCAGGCTGGCTTTGAAGATTACCAGCGACTGAACCGGAATTTGTTTGAATTGACCGATTACCTGGTAAATCATTTAAAGTTTACCGATTTTGGAGCCGAATTTCCGCACAAAGTTTGCTACCACGATGCCTGCACCGCTTTGCGCGAATACGGAATCCGCCGCGAACCACGCCTTTTGCTCTCGAAAGTGAAAGGTTTGGAACTGGTTGAAATGGAAGACACCGAAACCTGCTGCGGATTTGGCGGAACTTTCTCGGCAAAATTCACAGCCATTTCATCGGCAATGACCGAACAGAAAGTTGAAAACGCCTTGAAAACGGGCGCTGAATACATTGTTTCCACCGAATCCTCGTGTATCATGAACATCGAAGGATACATCCTGAAAAATAATTTACCCATTAAACCCATCCACATTGCCGATATATTGGCTTCAGGCTGGGAATAAGAACTATAAGATGCTGAAACAAGTTCAGCATGACGCTCCAATCATCGGACAACACAAAACTTGTAACGCGTAACACGAATCACGATTATGACTGAAATAGGAAAAATAAATCATTTAGAGGTAGTTAAGGAAGTAGATTTTGGTATTTACCTCGATGGAGGCGATCTGGGCGAAATCCTGATGCCCAAACGCTACGTTCCGGAAGGAACCATGCCCGGCGATATGCTTGAAACATTCATCTACCTCGACTCCGAAGACCGATTGGTGGCAACCACCGAAAATCCGTTGGCCATGGTTGAAGAATTTGCCTTGCTTCAGGTGGTTTCGGTTACTCCTGTTGGCGCTTTCCTGAACTGGGGATTGCCCAAAGATTTGTTTGTTCCGTTCCGCGAGCAGCGGCAGCCGATGGAAGAAGGTAAAAAATACCTGGTTTACGTGTATGTTGATACCAATACAAAACGAATCGCAGCTTCATCTAAAATAGAGCAATACCTCGACAATATTCCGGTTGACTACGACCTCGATGAGGAAGTTGACCTCATCATTGTGAATGAAACAGACCTGGGATACAATGCCATTATTGACAACAGCCACTTCGGAATTCTCTATAAAAATGAGGTTTTCCAACCTTTAAATCCAGGTGATAAAGTTCAGGGATACATCAAGAAAATACGTACTGACGGTAAAATTGACCTTCGTCTGGAAAAAATCGGATACGAAAAAATCAGTTCTTTTGTCGACCGCATCATCGCTGAACTTCAGAAGAAAAAAGGTTTTTTACCACTGACAGATAAAAGCTCACCTGAAGAAATCTACAAGACCTTTAAAATCAGCAAAAAGAATTTCAAGGCAGCTATTGGTGCACTGTATAAGAAAAGATTTATCGCAATCGAAGAAGATGGTATCCGGCTGTTAGACACAAAATAAATATCTAAACAGGTTACTCATCGGGTGACTCGAAGTCACCCGATGAGTAAAACAGTCAAAAAAAATCCAACGCCAATATTTAATAGCCAATATCCAATTCAAGGCAAACTTGAAATCTGAAACTTGAAACTTGGAACTACCTCACATGAAAGTTTGTATTGCCGAAAAGCCCAGCGTGGCCAAAGAACTTGCCCAGATCATTGGCGCAACCAGCCGTCGCGATGGTTATTTTGAAGGAAACGGATACCAGGTAACCTGGACATTCGGGCATTTGTGTACCCTCAAAGAACCCAACGATTACACCTCGCAATGGAAATCGTGGAATTTCCGCTCACTGCCAATGATTCCTCAAAAATTCGGAATCAAGCTCATTGAAGACGATGGCGTTAAAAAGCAGTTTGCCACCATCGAAAAACTGATGTCAACTGCCGAAGAGGTAATCAACTGCGGTGATGCTGGCCAGGAAGGTGAATTGATTCAACGATGGGTAATGTCGAAAGCCAAATGCACCGCTCCGGTGAAACGCCTGTGGATTTCGTCGCTGACCGAAGAAGCAATCCGCGAAGGTTTTTCTCATTTACAGCCTGGAGGAAAGTTTGATAACCTCTATGCCGCCGGAAGTGCCCGTGCCATTGGTGACTGGTTGCTGGGGATGAATGCCACACGACTTTACACCCTGAAATACGGCCAGAACAAACAGGTTTTGTCCATCGGAAGAGTGCAAACCCCTACCCTTGCCATCATTGTCAACCGGCAAAAGGAAATCGACGCATTTAAGCCTGAACCTTATTTCGAGATCAAAACCATATACCGCGAAGCTACCTTTTCAGCGGCTCCTGGTCGTTTCCAGAATCGTGAAGATGCGGCGCAGGTTCTGGAAGAAATCAGTAAAGATGAGCTGGTCGTTGGTAAAATTGAAACAAAAAACAGCATTGAACAGCCACTGAGATTGTTCGACTTAACATCATTACAAGTCGATTGCAACCGGAAATTTGGCATGGGTGCTGAGGATACGCTTCGGACCATTCAGTCGCTTTACGAGAAGAAACTGACCACTTATCCGCGTGTGGATACCACTTATCTTTCGGATGACATTTATCCGAAAATTCTGGGCATCCTGAAAAATCTGAAAGGCTACGAAACGCTTACGGCTCCTTTACTTCAGGATAAAATACGCAAAACGAACAAAGTTTTCGACAATGCCAAGATAACCGATCACCACGCCATCATTCCAACCGGGCAATATCGTGTTGATTTGAACCAGTCGGAAAAACAGGTGTTCGATATGGTTGCCAAACGGTTTATTTCGGTGTTTTATCCCGATTGTAAGGTGGCCAACACCACTGTTGAAGCCAAGGTCGGATCGCACGATTTTAAGGCAACCGGAAAGCAGATTCTATCGCCCGGTTGGCGCGCAGTGTACATGAATGAGAAGAATCCTGTTCAGAGCGATGAAAATATCCTACCGATATTTGTGACAGGCGAACACGGTCCACACGAACCCGGGTTGCTCGAAAAATTCACCCAACCACCTAAATACCTGAATGAAGCGACTTTGCTTCGGGCGATGGAAACCGCAGGTAAAAGCGTTGATGATGAAGAGTTGCGCGAACTGATGAAAGATAATGGAATTGGCCGTCCGTCAACCCGCGCCAACATCATTGAAACACTGTTCCGTAGAAAATACGTAAAGAAAGAAGGCAAACGACTGGTGGCCACGCAAACCGGAATAGACCTGATTGACAGCATTGAAAATGAACTACTGAAATCAGCAGAACTAACTGGTCAGTGGGAAAAGAAACTTCGGATGATCGAATTAGGTCAGTACGATGTAGCTCATTTCATGGACGAAATGAAGCAGATGGTGACTGAAGTTGTTGACCAGGTGAAACGCTCACCGCGAAAGGTGTTTGCCTTGGCGCCCGAAGAGCCTGTCGTTCCAGAGAAAAAAGCGAAAGCTGCACCAGCCGAACCAACCGAAACTACCTGTCCGGCCTGCAAAAAAGGAACATTAAAAAAAGGCAAGAATGCCTGGGGCTGCTCCGAATGGAAAGACGGATGTCGGTTTATTATTCCATTCGAATTCATGGGCAAAAAACTGACTGATTCACAGATTAAACGACTTGCCGAAAAAGGGAAAACCACATTGATCAAAGGATTTAAACAGGATGACGATACAGTAGATGGATTTCTGGAATTAACTTCAGATCATAAAATTAGTTTTTCTGAAGCCGAACCGGAGAAATTGGTTTGTCCATCGTGCAAAATTGGAGAAATCGTAAAAGGCAGCACTGCCTGGGGATGTTCGAATTACAAAGGAGGTTGCAAGCTTCGCATTCCGTTTGAACTTCAGGGCAAGAGTCTGAGCGCAAGCCAGGTTGCTCAACTGGTTTTAAAAGGCCAGACCCGGCCATTTACAAGTACTGATGGCGCTAACAAAACAAGTGGAATTTTTCGGTTCGATACCGATTATCAAGTTAAGTTTCAGGAAAAATAATTCGACTGGAATATTTTTATTTTGAATTAAATTGAGTTTGATACAGAGGAGTATTCCCCGGTATCAAACTTAAAAGTTGAATTCATTACTTTTCTTTCACATCATCATTATAAATATCCCTGACGCATATAAATTTTCCATTGCGCTTTTCCCAAATAGCCATGTACTTGCCCGTTGATTTTACTTTTCCAGAGGCATCCTTTACAGTTGTTTTACCGACTTCAGTCACGGTATTCTCGTCGCCAAATACATCCATAACATCATAAGCTACAGTGGAGCCTTTAGTCCGTTTTGCAAGACTTTCTTCGATATCTTTTTGAATAGCTGCTTTACCTATCAACATAGGTTTATTGGTGGACAAACTAATCGCATCGTCAGCATAAAAAGCCGCGATTGCATTTGCATTCCGGGCATTATCTGCAGCAGCCCAACTGCTTTCAATCTTTTGAATTTCAGCCTTCAATTTAGCCAGATCTGGCTTGGCTTGTTCGGTTGAAAGAGTTGATACTGCTGGTTTGTTACCAGCGATGGCACTAAATCCACCGACTAACAAGAAGAAAGCAATGCATTGTACAGCAATTCTTAAATGATTCATTTTTTTCATATTCGTTTAATTTAGTGCCTACTCTGATCGGTTTTCGGCAACTCCCGTAAATTTCAATAATTCACTTCGTTATACTACTATTCAACTACTTATTCAGCAGTTGTCGGATCAATGATTGTAGAAACCCGGCTAACTGAATTTGCAGGGAATCCACCTTGTTTGGCATGTTCACGAACCATTTCTTCATTTGGAGCATTGTAAACGCAGTAGATTTTGTCGGTCGTAACATAGCTTTGAACCCACTGAATCTGAGGTCCCATATTGCTTAATACTCCACAAGAAGTTTGCGAAATTGCTTTCAGCTGTTCAGTAGTTAGTTTTCCAGCTCCCGGAATTTCTCTTTCAATTACATACTTTGGCATAATTAGATTTTTTTTAAATTTGCCTACTCTTATTGGGTTTCAGCTTTCCCACGTTTTACACTTTAACAATCTCAAAAGCTTCTCATTATCAACTTTTTCAGAAAACCAAAATCTGACTTCAGAGAATTTATTTAAGAATGCTAATAATAAAAGACAGGAATGTCTTTTATTTGTTCAAATCGGACTAATAATAATTTATCTGTGCGAATAAGTTTCGGAAAAATTCCATTCTATCCGATTGATTAAAATTGAAAAGCCTTGTAAACAAATTGCTTACAAGGCTTTTCAATATAGAATAAATTCTTTCGCGTTTACTCAACAACAACGAATTCGTTCTTACCCGATTCCAGATTCACAGTGATAAACTGATTCAACACTTTTCCTGAATTCGTAAATATCACTTTCCCATTTTGGCTGATTTTTTTAGCGGTAAGTTTTAATGTAGCTGTGCTGTTTGCAGGAACAACAACTTGATAATTGACCGTATTTTTAATACGTTTCCAACTCGATTGGATCTTTCCATAAGGTCCGTTATGACTGGTTTCAAACGAATTCAGTCCTTTTACAAAATGAGGTTCGAGCAGTATATTTTTAAAACCGGGCTTTTCCTGATCGGGTTTCAGTCCGCCCAAAGCTTTATAGTACCACGCTCCTATTTCGCCAAACATGATGTGGTTGAGCGAAATGTCACGAGTGGCGTCAATCGGCCAGTTTTCGTATAGCGAGGTTGCACCGTTCACGATCCACCAGCCCCACGATGGAAACGTTTCCTGAGCCGCAACTTCATAAGCCAGATCAGCATATCCATTTTCACTCAAAGCATTCAGGATAGTTTTCGTACCCAGCAAGCCAACGTCCAGATGCTTATTGTCAGCAATCACTCGATTAGCAAGGTTTTCAGCCACTTTCGATTTCAGGTTTTCAGGAACAATTCCCCAGAAAAGCGGTGCACTCAATTCGGTTTGCAAACCAGTTCCGTAGATTCCAGTTTCCGAATTCAGGTATTTGGAATTAATGGCCGAAGCAATTTTATTGGCTAATTCAGAATATTTTTTGTAATCGGTGTCATGCCCCAATATTTTAGCGGCTTTAGCCAAAATCGTTGCATCAACAAAGTAATAAATCGACGAAGTTAGCTCTTTCGGAGTAACAGATTTCACCGGTACCCAATCGCCCAGTCCCCAGTCAGTTACTCCATTCGGGCTAAGATCAGTAATGTGGTCAACGTATCTCCTTATGTTGTCGTAGCTGTCGGCCAATAACTTTGAGTCGCCATAAAACAGGTAAATATTCCACGGGATGATGGCAATGGTGCTGGTCCAGTCGGGGCCGTTTGCCCAAGTGTAACCCCAGCCACTGGTTGGAATGATTGCCGGTAAAACTCCGTTGGGTTGTTGCTCGTCGCGGTGATCGGCCAGCCATTTTTCGTAAATGGTAATTCCGTCAAAACTGTAAAGTCCGGTTTCGCTGGCAATGTGAGCATCGCCCGTCCAACCATTCTTTTCGCGCTGAGGACAATCGGTTGGGTAACCCTGAAGATTCGACAAATAGGAAACATTCGTTGCTTTCCAGATTTTATTCAGGGTTTCGTTCGAGCTGCTGACCTGTCCAACCGGAGGAACGTCAGTGTGCATAAAAATTCCGGTCAGGCTCTGAATTTCAACCGGACGATCACTGGTAACTTCAATATACTGAAATCCTTTGTAATTGAAATGTGGCCAGAACGTCTCAACGCCTTCGCCGCTCAAGGTATAAATATCGGTCTGGAAAGGATCTTTATCATCAGTTGGGCGGTAGTGAACGTCAATGTTCGACATGTTCACATTTCCGTCTTTCCCAATCATTTCAGCATGCTTCAGACGGATTTTGGTTCCGCGCTCGCCTTTCACACTGATGCGGCTGATTCCGGCAATGTTACGTCCCAGATTATACACCGATTTCAATTCACTAATTTTATTCACACTCGCTGGCGTAATTTCTTCCACAAAACGTATTGGGTGTAATTGCTGAGCAACAATATTTTGTGAAGGCGCATTGACAGGAATGGCATTTTCCCATTTCGAATCGTCGAAACCTGACTTATCCCAACCGGGTTGATTTAAACGCGCATCCTGGTGTTCTGCCGTGTAAATGCTATTGAAAACAATCGGACTTAGCGAAGTTTTCCAGTCGGTTCCTGAAGTAATAACTTCATCACGGCCATCCTGATAATTGATTCGCAAATCGAGACAAAATTTTGGGCGGTCGCGCCATGGAGCCTGATCGAAATACCAAACAGCCGTTGACTGATGATTGTACCAGCCGTTCCCGAGCAGAACTCCCATTACCACATCTTTTGAATTCACCAACGAAGTCACATCGTAAGTCACATACAGCGTACGGCGATCGAAACGAGTGTACATCGGGTCGAGCCGGTGATCGCCCACGCGCTGACCATTGATTGAAAGTTCG
Organism: Prolixibacteraceae bacterium; assembly: GCA_028683385.1. Taxonomy (GTDB): domain Bacteria; phylum Bacteroidota; class Bacteroidia; order Bacteroidales; family Prolixibacteraceae; genus Aquipluma. Next base: position 28,914 of record JAQUIJ010000010.1, read on the forward strand.
TATAAACCAGCGGCAGCAATGTAAACCCGTGCACTCTTTACTTTTCCTGAAGGCTGAAACTGTTTACGAAAATACGGAGCCGGTTTCAGGGCAATGTCTTTCGAATCCGAAATCCACTCGCCTTTCCAGTTGCTGATTTGCATCATTCCGGTTTCGAAACTGGCAACAACCGAGGGAACCAATTTTTGCTGAGTATTGTCCCACAAAGTCACCGTCCAAAAATATTTGGTAAACGGCAGCAAAGATTTTCCCTGATACGAAATCAACATTTCCGATCCTGAAACTTTTCCGGTATCCCAGCAATTTCCACTTCCATTTGCGACCATAAGCGAGTCGGTTCCGACAATCACCTGATAAGCCAATTGCAATGCACCTTCGCGATTGTCAATCATTTGCCAGTGCAGACGAGGCGCAGTGGCGTCGATTCCGATGGGATTAACGAGATACTCGCATTGTAAATTGGAGATTTTGTTCAGTTGAGCTTGCGTTTGAATGGTGATCAGTGCCAGCAAAAAAAGGCAAAAGAATCGGATCGTTTTCATGAAATATTGGTTTAGGTTGAGATTCCAAAGATAATTAAACACAGATTATTGTTTAACTTTAATCCTTCATTTTAGCAACCCGAATCAATTTAAAATTTTAAAATCATAAAAATGGCACATCCTGAAATCGAAAAATTAATTTCAAGCATCGAAGAACTTGTACCAGTTTACATGGCTATTCCCGAAGATTATGCAAAAGCAAATGGTGTAGCCTCGCTTTGCATCATTGATGAAAATGGCCAGATTTTTGGAAAGGTTTTTGGAATTGACAAACTCAGGGGACGCGATTCGTTTCGCATTGCATATACAAAAGCCAGCCAGGTTTGGATCACAGGTATAAAGACCAATGAATACGAACGATTGATATTTACAGACCAAATCGATCCACAGCCGTTTGGAATTAAACTGCCTGATTTGGTTGGATGGCTAGGCGGTCAACCTGTTACTCTTCGCGACGGAACCAAGCTTTCGGTTGGATTTAGTGGATTCAGGGGAACAAGTGATTTGAAAATTGTAAATGAAGCATTGGAAAAAGCAAACCTGATTTGAAAATAGCCTTCTGGAACCTTCTTCATTCCAGTGTTATATACAATTAAAAGCACAACCCTTAAATTTAAATCACCATGGAAAAACTAATTTCATGTTGCGGCCTAATCTGTTTGCCATCAGTTCTTGAACGGTTTTTCCGGAGTTAATATTTCTACCAATGCTCCATTCCTCCAATTGCTATTCGATTAGATGCTAATTCAAAACTATTTTCAGTTTGTTTTGTTTCAACCAAAAAAGTTCAGGTATTAACAATGAAAACCTGGTATACTTTACCATTAATAAATATGGTAATATCACACCAACAATCAATTCAATCGGGACCAATGAAAAACAAAAACATATTCGGAGAGCCACTAGTGGAATGCAGCGCCAAACCTAAAACAGGTTATTTTAGAGACGGATGTTGCAATACAGATGAAACAGACCGGGGAGAACATACCGTTTGTATTGTAGCAACGGAAGAATTCTTAGCCTTTTCTATTTTGGCTGGAAACGATTTGAGCACCCCAATACCGGAATATTCTTTCCCTGGAATAAAGCCTGGCGACAGGTGGTGTTTGTGTGCGCAACGATGGCTGGAAGCTTACGAGAATAATTGTGCACCACAGATTATACCAGAAGCCACCAACGAAACACTGTTATCTCATGTTTCAATGGAAATTATCCTAAAATATGCCTATCGCGACAAATAGACAAGATTCAATCAGAACCCAGAGTCTACTAATTTTGCTCTCTTCTCCAGCAACACCACATTTTCCACGTGGTGCGTGTGCGGGAACATATCAACAGGCTGAATGCGAGTAACTCTGTACATTTCGTCCATCAAAGCCAGATCGCGTGCCTGAGTAGCTGGATTACAGCTCACATAAACCACTTTTTCGGGGGCGGCTTCCAGAATGGTTTTTACCACGTCTTCATCCATACCGGCACGGGGCGGATCAGTAATAATCACATCGGGCTTGCCATTTTTGGCAATAAAATCGCTGGTCAGAATTTTCTTCATGTCACCGGCAAAGAAGCTGGTATTCTCAATACCGTTCAATTCAGAATTCACATGTGCATCTTCAATTGCTTCTGGAACGTATTCAATACCAATTACTTTTTCAACTCCACGGGCAATGAAATTAGCAATAGTTCCGGTTCCGGTATATAAATCGTAAACCACTTCATCGCCTTTTAATCCGGCAAATTCACGGGCTACCTTATACAATTCGTAAGCCTGTTCCGAGTTGGTCTGGTAAAAACTTTTCGGGCCAATCTTGAATTTCAGACCTTCCATTTCTTCCAGAATATGGTCGTTTCCCTTGTAAACAATTATTTCCTGATCGGTAATGGTGTCGTTTCCTTTGCCGTTGATCACATACATCAGCGAAGTAATCTGTGGAAATTCAGCAGCTATCGCATCCATCAATCTTATTCTGTTTTCCTCTTCTTCGCGGAAGAAGCAAACAATCAGCATCAGATCACCGGTGGTCGAACTGCGGACAATAATGTTCCGAAGCAAACCGTCCTGAATTTTCCGATCAAAATATTCAAGACCATTTTCATCAGCATAATTCTTAATGAAATTGCGTATTTCGTTCGAAGGATCAGCCTGCAACCAGCATTTATTGATGTTTATGATTTTATCGAACAGTCCCGGAATATGGAATCCTAGTGCATTTTTGTTCATTGCATCGCCTTCGGTACCAATTTCTTCGTAGGTCAGCCAACGTTTATTGGAAAATCCGAATTCAAGCTTATTGCGGTAAAAAGTTGTTTTTTGAGAACCCAGAATAGGTGTAATTTCAGGAAGTTCAACCCGGCCAATGCGGCGCAGTTGATCGGCAACTTGCTTTTGTTTGTAAAAAAGTTGTTTTTCGTAAGGAAGAAACTGCCATTTGCAGCCACCACACACTTCAAAATGTTCGCAAAAAGCCGGAACACGGTCAGGTGATTCAGTAATTACCCGAGTAACCCGAGCTTCCATAAATTTTGTCCGCTTTTTAGTCACCTGCAAATCAACTACATCGCCAGGAATCACATGTGTTGTAAACACCACCACATCATTCACTCGTCCGATCGCTTTTCCTTCAGCGCCAATATCGGTAATTAAAACATCCTTCAATAACGGCTTTTCTTTCCGGCCTCTTCCCATGATTTTCAAATTTTCAGCAAAAGTAATTAAATCGTGCAAAGAATATGACATCGAAAAAACAACATTATTTTGCCACAAAGACTAAAAGAATCTATTAAAATTGAATTATAACCATTTCTAGTTTGTCTCTTGACGTCATTGTAGCTATTTCAACTTCAATCATCCTGTAGAAAAAACAAAATGGCTCCACATTTTTAATCTATAATATTTATCTTCGGATCAAATTAACCCAAACAATAAACCTAATCCACGCATTATGAAACAATCATTGATTTTACTTTTCTGTATGTTGACAATCAGTTCATTTGCTCAGAAACCTATCGGCATGTTTCAATCGAGCAAAGATATTGGCTCGCCAAAACTGGCAGGTTCTGCTTCTTATGACGAAAGTTCCCAAACCTATACAATTAGCGGTTCCGGATACAACATCTGGTTCGAACGAGATGAATTTAATTACTTGTACAATAAAATTAAAGGTGATTTTATCCTGACAGCCAACTTTGCATTTGTAGGTGCCGGGACTGATCCTCACCGCAAAATAGGTTGGATGGTGCGTGCTTCCGAAGATGCAAACGCAGTTCATTCCTCGGCTGTCTTGCATGGCGATGGCCTGACTGTTCTGCAATGGCGCGTTCTCCGTGGTGCGTTTATGCGCGATCCGGAAGATGAAATTTTCTCACCTAAACCAAATTACACCATTCTTCAGGTTGAGCGTTCAGGCAAAACAATTATTTTCAGAGCCGCTCATCCGGGCGAACCGTTGCAGGTTATCGGCAGTCAGGTAATGGAAGGACTTCCTGAAGAAGTATTGGCCGGTTTGTTTATCTGTTCACATAATCCAGACGTAGTTGAAACCGCCAAAATCTGGAATGTTCGAATTGATCAGCCTGTAGCTAATTCGTATAACCCGAATAAAGATGGATGGCTGGGTTGCCGAATGGAAACAATGAATGTATTCGATGGCAAACGCATGGTAATTATGGAAAAAGATGGCCGTTTTGAAGCGCCAAACTGGATGCCTGATGGGAAGAAACTACTTTTCAACATGGATGGGAATATCTATAAAATGCCAGTTGAAGGCGGCAAACCGGAAAAACTGAATATGGGAAATATCAATCGTAGCAACAATGACCATGTCATTTCGTTCGACGGAAAGATGCTTGGAATCAGCAGTCACCGCGAAGGCTTGAATGGCGGCGGTTCAACCGTTTATGTTTTGCCAATTGAAGGCGGAATGCCACAACTGATTACAGAAGATACCCCATCGTATTTGCATGGCTGGGCTCCAAACAACAAGGAAGTGGTTTATGTGGCGCAACGCAACGGAAGTTCCATTTACAACATTTACAAAAACTCAATCAAAGGCGGAAATGAAGTGGCTTTAACCGACAATAAAAAAGGTGAACACGTTGACGGTTGTGAATATTCTCCCGATGGCAAGTACATTTATTACAATGGAAGTCAGTCGGGGACTATGCAATTGTGGCGAATGAAACCAGATGGAACTGAAAAAGAACAACTCACTTTCGACCAATACAATAACTGGTTTCCACACATTTCTCCTGACGGCAAATGGATCGCATTTATCACCTTTGAAGCAGATATTGAATTTAATTCTCACCCATCATACAAAAGGGTTATGCTGCGATTGATGCCCGTTTCGGGAGGCGCGCCTAAAGTAATTGCTTACCTTTACGGCGGACAAGGTACCATCAATGTACCTTCCTGGTCGCCCGACAGCAAACACATAGCTTTTGTGAGCAACTCAGGGAAAAAGTAAGTAATCGTAGTTTTTTAATACTTTATTTTATGAAATTTATTGTCTCGTTATCCTTTCTGCTTTTTGCAGTTATGCAATTTTCGAATGCCCAGAATAAAAGCGTTAAGCAGGAAAAACTGGTCAAATTTGAGTTGCAATCGTCTGAATTAATCGATGACTCTGGTGATCAGTTATCTTCAGCTGATTATCATTCCAATGTGTACTGGTTCCCGGTAAACGTTCCGTCCACTGTATTGACCGGGCTTGTGGCTAACCGCGTTTATCCAGATCCTTATTCAGGAATGAACAACATGCTGATTCCCGATGCTTCGGACGAATTTAATAAGAAGTACAACCTCGAGCAGTTCAGTCACATACCGAATGTGGGTAATCCATGGAAAAAGCCTTATTGGTACCGGACAACATTTACAGTTCCGGCATCCGATCAGGGACACCATTTTCAGCTGATCTTCAAAGGAATTAATTACAGGGCTGCTGTATGGGTAAATGGGAAACAAATCGCCGACTCGACACAAATGGCCGGTATGTTTGCCGAATACAGTTTCGATATTAGTAAACTCGTTCAGGCCGGAAAAGAAAACGGACTCGCAGTTAAAATTTATCCGCTTGATGTACCTGGATTACCTGACACTGAACAATTAAAAGCTTTAGGCGACTTTTTCCTGAATGGCGGCCCCACGGGCGATATCGGGAAAAATGTAACGATGCTTTGTTCGGTTGGCTGGGATTGGATGCCTCCGGTACGAGACAGAAACATTGGCATTTGGCAGCCAGTTATTCTGCGCACTTCAGGCGATGTAACCCTGAAACAACCACAACTGATTACCGAATTGCCTAATCTTCCTGATACATCTGTGGCCAAATTATCCTTAAAACTAGCATTGGCAAACCACGGAAGCGGATCATCAAAGGGAACTTTAAAAGTCGATATTCGTCCTGAAAACTTTACCGGACCAGCAGTTCAATTCACCAAAGATTTAACCATCGCAGCTGGAACAAGTGCCGATGTTGATCTGAATGCCACGAATACAGCCCAACTCAATATTAAGCAACCACATTTATGGTGGCCAGTCGGATATGGAAAAGCCAATCTGTACCGAATTCAGCTTAAGTACGAAACGAATGGTGTACTTTCTGATGACACCACATTTGTATTTGGAATCCGCACAGTTAGCTCAAAAGCAGTAGAAGTACCTGGCAAAATGCTTCGTCGCGATTTCTATGTGAATGGCAATCGCGTTCAACTGGTTGGAGGTGCCTGGGTACCTGACATGATGCTGAACCGCGACTCTGTCAGGTACGATGAAGAACTTAAACTTTGCCGGAATGCCAACATCAACCTGGTGCGCATCTGGGGCGGTGGCATAACTCCTCCTGACGTATTCTTCGACTTAGCCGATCGCAATGGATTAATGATTTGGTCAGATTTCTGGGTAACCGGCGACACGCACGGCGAATTTAAAGGATCGCTCGATAATCCAACTGAAGGTAACGTATTTGTCAACAATGTGGTAAGCACTATCAAACGCATCCGCAATCACCCTAGCCTTTTGGTTTGGACTGGTGGAAATGAAGGACATATCCGCAAAGATTTGTACGACATCATGAGAGATAAAGTCATCACGCTCGATGGTACCCGACCTTTCATTCCAAGTTCATCAGGATATGCCAAACTTCCGGCCGGATGGAATGGTTCATGGCCCGACAATCTGGCTTCAGGAGTTTATAGTGGTGGCCCTTATACATGGCAAGATTCAAAACAATATTACCGTTTGGCTGATGATGCCAAGGATTGGGTCTTTAAAGATGAAACCGGAATTCCATCGCAACCAACCTACAATAGCCTGAAAAAAATAATTCCAAACCTGGTATGGGATAAAGCACTCCCTTTCCCGTTGAATAACACCTGGGGATATCACGATGCGGCTACCGGAAACGGAAAGTACGACAAATACTACGAAACAATGGTTGAACGCTATGGTGCGCCAACTTCGATGGAAGATTTTTCGACTAAAATGCAGTTGATGAATGCTACCGGATATCAGGGAATTTTCGAATCAGCCGGACACAAGTTGAATGAAATCGGCGGAGTCATGCTTTGGAAAATTAATGCAGCATTCCCAAGCGTCATCTGGCAAATTTACGACTGGTATCTGGCACCCAACGCTGGCTACTATTTCGAGCAAAATGCGTGCGAACCGGTTCACGTTCAGCTAAATTCACTTGATAACAATGTTACAGTTATCAATAGAACTTATCGCGCGAATTCAAATTTAACCGTTCAGGCTGATGTTTTCGGAATTGATTCGAAACTGATCTACCATCAGGAAGAAAAAGTAAGTCTTTCAGCAACCGATGTCAAAGAACCATTCTCTTTATCGAAAGTTTTGGCAGATGCTAAAGGGGTGAATTTTGTAGTCTTGAACCTGAAAGATGCCTCCGGAAAAGTCATTTCACACAATACCTACTGGCTAGAAGCTGACAACAATTACAAGGCATTAAACACCATGCCAAAAACGCAGCTACAGGCAACCGTTTTGAAATCGGAACAACTGAAAACAGAAACCAAATGGACTGTTAAATTCACCAACAACTCCAAACTGTTGGCATTCTTTGTAAATCCACAATTGATGAGCAACGGAGAAGAAGTTCTACCGGCATTTTGGTCAGCCAATTATTTCTCATTGGCTCCAGGCGAATCAATTACATTAACAGTAAGCGCTTCAAGCAATAAGCTTAAAAACACTAGTTTGGAAATTTTAACTGAAGGCTGGAACATTGAAAAACAAACTGTTCGGGTGCCGTAATGCAACGATCATAAAAATCATTAGACGTTGGTCATTAGAAAAACATTCTTTTCTAATGACCAATCTCTTTTTTCGAAAATGGGTTTGCTGAATTTTAAGGATTAATAATCAAATATTATTATCCAATTTCAGCGAACCCTTTTTATATTTGCATCAAACATAACAGCCATGGCACGAGTAAAAAAAAGATACTTTGTTCTGGGAATTTTTGCTTTTCTGATCGTTACCATTTTATTCTTCCTTTCAAGTATTACCAAAAGTTATCTGGTAAAAAACAGCGAAAAACTGATTGGCCGAAAGCTGATTATTGGCGAAATGCATTTCAACTACGCCAAAGTAGCTGTTCTGGTAAAAGATCTGGTTTTATTCGAAGCCAATAAAACGGACAGTTTTGCATCCTTTAGCGAATTTTACATCAATCTCAATCCATGGACTTTGCCATTTAGGGAATATTCAGTTTCCGAAATCCGACTGGTTAATCCCCGAATGCAGGTCATTCAGGATGGTGAAAAATTCAATTTTGACAGCCTGAAGCCAAAACCCGACAGTATCCAGGTAAAAGATACGACCAAAAATGAGGCATTGAAATTTACCATTGAAAATATTCAGTTAGTCAATGGGAAAGTCATTTACAACGACCTTCAGAAGAAAAATGTGGTAGAAATGAAAAACCTAAACCTGAACCTTCCTTTAATTTCATGGAACAACGAACAGTCAAACGTTGGGGTCGATTTCGTCATGGGAGAAAAAGGGAAGGTCAACATTCAGGCAACAGTTGACAACATCAAGAAAAAATATCAGATCGATCTAAGCACACAAGATGTTCAAATTCAGCCTATAACCAGCTATCTGACAGATTATTTTGATGTTAAATCACTGAATGGATTGCTCACATCAAACCTGAAAATTGTGGGCGACATGAATGAGGTAATCAATATTTCAGTTACAGGAAATAGTTCGGTTACCGCATTATCAGTCTTGGATGGGCAATCGGAAGAAATCATTTCATCCTCCAAAGTTACGGCAAGTCTCAAAGACATTAACCTGAAAACATTTCACTTCGGATTTGGAAAAATTGAAGCCAATGAACCCCATTTACTGGTCGTTCGCGAAAAGAAAATGATGAATCTGGAACGATTTCTACTACCCTATTTCAGGAACGATTCCATCAGCAAGACTGCAACAATAACAACAACCGCAGAATCAACTCCAGTAACTTACAGCATCGATACCATAAAAGTTAGCAACGGATTAGTTTCCATATCCGACAAAACGCTGAACAGACCTTTCTCTTACGAACTGAATGACTTAAATATGACCATGTTGGGACTTACTGAAAGTGCCGACCGGATACCGGTTGAATTCAGTACCAAACTGAACAATAGAGGTGAGCTTTCAGGAAAAACAGTTTGGAGCATGGTTGATATGATGAAACTGGAAATGGATGCGAAAATACAACGAATGGATTTGATGAGCTTTTCGCCTTACACCGAATATTACGTTGCTTCGCCAGTTAAACAAGGATGGTTCAACTATGAACTTGGGTTGAAAATGTCGTCAACAAACCTTGTAAATACGAATAAGGTTAAAGTTGATGAACTTGAATTTGGTAAAAAAACAAAAGATACCACTGCTTTGAAAGTCCCGGTGCGACTGGGTTTGTATTTGATGAAAGATGCCAACGACGAAATTAAAATCGACTTGCCCGTTTCCGGAAATCCGTCAGAACCAAAATTCAAATTGGGCAGACTTATCTGGAAAACCTTTGCCAACCTGATGGTTAAAACAGCGCTTTCGCCTTTTAAGGCATTGGGTGGGTTAGCCGGAACAAATCCGGAATCGCTGGACAAACTACCTTATACTTTTGCTCAAGATTCGCTCGACAAGGCACAACGAGATGAATTATCGCAACTGGCTGGTATTTTGAAGAAGAAACCAAATTTGATTTTGACACTGACTCAAACTACTGATCCGGAGAAAGAAAAAAGCGAGATTGCCGTTCAGCTAACTAAAAGCGAATATTTGGCTACACAAGCCACCGATACTGTTGCACCAAAACTTAAAGCCGGCGAAATCAAAAATGACGATGCAAATTTACTGGCATTTATCCGGAAAACTGTTCCGGCAGTTGACTCACTCGGAATTGAAAAAGCTTGTGGAAAAATAATAGATGCCGGGCGTATTGAGAGTCGGTTTCAGGCTTTACTTGCCGAAAGAAATAGGCTGGTAAACGACTTTTTGACTGTAAATCAAGGCATACCCACTGAATCTATTCAGGTTTCAACTGCCGATTTAAAAAACCTTGCGCAGGAATTAAAGGTTCCACAATTTAAGATTGAGGTTTCGATTAAATAATAAAAACAAAATGAATAGTGTCACCCTGAACTTGTTTCAGGGTCTGTCAAGCGACCTCAGATTGTTAGCAAAGGATGCTGAAACAAGTTCAGCATGACACTTCGGACAAGATTGTATCTTAAATCTAAAGTTTATCAACCGACTAGCGGATTGAACTTTCCCGTTTCCCGATGTTTCTACTATCTTTGCACCCTCAATTTTAAGATTTATGATTTCGGTTGATCAATTGGTTGTTAGTTTTGGTGGGTTCGAACTTTTCAAAGGAATTACATTACTGGTTAGTCCCAAAGACCGCATTGGATTAGTAGGGAAAAATGGTGCAGGAAAATCCACCCTACTCAAAATTCTGGCCGGACACCAGCAACCCAACGAAGGTGTTGTTTCTGTTCCATCTGATGTTCGTTTAGGTTATTTGCCCCAGCACATGGAGGTTTTCGATGGCCGAACTGTTTTCGAAGAAGCAGTTACCTCATTCGAAGAAATTCTGGATTTGGAACGCCGCATCGAAGATCTTAACCACCAGATTTCAACGCGAACAGACTACGAATCAGACGAATATCACCGTTTATTGGATCATGTGACCGAATTCAACGAACGTTTTCATATGTTGGGCGGCAACAATTTTGAGGCTGAGGTTGAGCGAACATTAATTGGCCTAGGATTTAAGCGAACTGATTTTACCCGGCAAACTTCAGAATTCAGCGGCGGATGGCGCATGCGTATTGAGCTGGCCAAAATCTTGTTGAAACGTCCGGATGTATTTTTGCTCGATGAGCCTACCAACCACCTTGATATTGAATCGATTCAATGGCTCGAAGATTTCCTGAGAACATACAACGGAGCAGTGGTGCTAGTTTCGCACGACAGGGCTTTTCTGGATGCTATTACCAACCGAACGGTTGAAATTACCCTCGGACGTATATATGATTTCAAATCCAATTACTCTAAATATTTGATTCTTCGCAAAGAGCTGAAAGAAACCCAAATGGCAGCCTATATCAATCAGCAGAAAATGATTGCTGACACCGAAGAATTTATTGCCCGCTTCCGTTATCAGGCTACCAAAGCGGTTCAGGTACAATCGCGCATCAAAGCATTAGATCGGCTCGAACGACTCGAAGTTGACGAGGAAGACAATTCAGCCTTGCGCATTAAATTTCCGCCCGCATTGCGCTCCGGAACGGTAGTTGCCGAAATCAGGGAACTGACCAAAAATTACGGAAAGCTCAATGTTTTGAAAGAAATTGACCTGACCATTGAACGTGGTGAAAAAGTGGCTTTTGTGGGCAAAAATGGTGAAGGGAAAACCACTCTGGCACGAATCATCATGAGCGAATTGGAATATGAAGGTGAAATGAAATTGGGGCACAATGTAAAAATTGGGTATTACGCACAAAATCAAGCCAATTTACTCGATCCTGAATTAACCGTTTTTGATACGATCGACCGCATTGCTGTGGGCGAGATCAGAACTAAAATCCGTAATATTTTAGGAGGATTTATGTTTTCGGGCGAAGATGCTGATAAAAAAGTCAAGGTGCTCTCCGGTGGAGAACGCTCGCGACTTGCTATGGTAAAACTGATGCTCGAACCTGTAAATTTGCTGGTACTCGATGAGCCTACCAATCACCTCGACATGCGTTCTAAAGAGATACTGAAACAGGCTCTGATTGATTATGACGGAACAATCATCGTTGTATCGCACGACCGCGAATTCCTGGATGGACTTGTGAATTGCGTGTACGAATTCAAGGATAAAAAGGTAAAACAACATCTGGGTGGCATTTACGAATTCCTTCGGCGCAAGAAAATCGATTCGATGAAGGAATTGGAGAAAAAGGACTTACCTTTGAATCAGGAAGTTAAAATACAAAAAACTGAGGAAGCCGAGAAAGTAAGCTTTGATGAACGCAAGGAAATCAATAAAAACATCAATAAGCTTGAAAAAAGCATCGAAAAGAACGAATTGGAAATTTCCGGTCTCGAACAAAAGATAGCCGAAATGGATAAAACTCTGGCCGAAACCAATGGATCTGATCCTGAAATTTTCAAAAAATACGATCGATTGAAAAAAGAGCTAGAGAATAAAATGTACGAATGGGAAATTTTGCACGAGCAACTTGACGAACTTAGTGCAAAGAAAACATGGTAAAAGAGTTGCGAATTGCGGGATATGTTTCGGAAAATAACCCGCAACCTGGAACGTGCAACACGAATCATTAAATGATAATTCATCAATAATAAATAACAAATGTTCAAACGAGAAGATAAACCTGCCGACGATCTGGTATTTGGAATACGTGCCGTTATCGAAGCCATTCAGGCCGGAAAAGAAATAGATAAAGTACTGATCAAAAAAGGATTGGTTGGCGATTTATTCAAAGAACTGTTCGACCTGATCCGCATTCGTCAGATTGCTTTTCAGTACGTTCCGATTGAAAAAATAAACCGGATTTCGCGTAAAAATCATCAGGGAGTACTTGCTTTTGTGTCGCCTGTGGCTTTACAGCGAATCGAAGATATTATCCCAGCCATTTACGAAGCCGGTGAAACTCCATTTGTGTTGGTTCTCGATCAGGTAACCGATGTGCGTAACTTTGGTGCGATTGTGCGTTCGGCTGAATGTGCCGGAGTGAATGCCATTGTTATTCCTGATAAAGGTTCGGCCCGAATCAATGCCGACGCAGTAAAGACTTCGGCCGGAGCGCTGCATCTGGTTCCGGTTTGCCGCACACGAAGCCTGAAGGAAACCGTTTCGTTCCTGAAAGAATCAGGACTAAAACTGGTAGCTGCGACGGAAAAAGCGACAGCAATTTATACCAATGTGAGCCTCACCGGACCAATCGCATTCATCATGGGTTCCGAAGATACTGGTATTGATCAGCGCCTGCTAGCACTGGCCGACGAACAAGTTAAAATCCCGATATTGGGTAAAATCGAATCGCTCAACGTTTCGGTTGCGTCCGGATTACTCATTTACGAAGTAATCAGACAGAGAGGGTTGGCTACGGAATAATACGAACTTATTCATCCTGAACTCGTCATCCTCTTGTCATCCTGAACTCGTTTCAGGATCTCAACCTAATGACCACAGATGCTGAAACAAGTTCAGCATGACCTAAAGCAAAAGGTCTGTTACTTTACGCATCAGCAAGCTGATCTTTAAGAATTTATTAACCCGAAAAAATCTACAGGGCGGTAGAATATGCTACCTTTGTTGCCCTAAAATTTCAAGAATAAAAATATTTAGCGAATGATTACGGTTTCAAATTTGGCAATGCAATTCGGAAAAAAACCTTTGTTTTCGGATGTTAATTTAAAGTTTACAGCAGGTAACTGTTACGGTGTTATTGGTGCAAATGGCGCCGGAAAATCGACCTTTTTACGAATAATTTCAGGAGAATTAGACGCCACACGAGGCTCGGTTGTGATGGGTCCTGGAGAGCGACTTTCGGTATTAAACCAAAATCACCATGCATTCGACGAATATCCAGTTTTAGATACGGTTTTGATGGGTCATGCCGAACTTCTGCGTGTACTAAAGGAAAAGGATGCGTTGTATGCAAAAGAAGATTTTACCGAAGCCGACGGACTTTTAGCTGCCAAACTCGAAGACGATTTTGCGACCATGAACGGATGGAATGCTGAAAGTGATGCTGCCAGTCTGTTGAGTGGTTTGGGAATCAAAGAAGACATGCACTATACGCTGATGAAAGACCTGAACGGAAAAGAAAAGGTGCGTGTGTTGCTTGCTCAGGCTTTGTTTGGTAATCCTGATAATTTGCTGCTCGATGAGCCTACCAACGACCTTGACCTTGAAACCGTTCTATGGTTGGAAAATTACCTTTCGAACTGCCAGAATACAGTGATCGTTGTTTCGCATGACCGTCACTTTTTAGATAACGTGTGTACCGATGTGGTCGATATCGACTTCAATAAAATACGTGCTTTCTCCGGAAACTATACCTTCTGGTACGAATCAAGCCAACTTGCCCTTCGTCAGCAACAAAATCAGAATAAAAAAGCTGAGGAAAAGAAGAAAGAATTGCTTGAGTTCATTGCCCGTTTCAGCGCCAATGTGGCGAAGTCGAAACAAACGACCAGCCGTAAGAAGATGATCGAAAAGCTGAAAATCGAAGAGATTGAGCCTTCAACACGCCGTTACCCCGGAATCATTTTCCAACAGGAACGTGCAACCGGCGACCGCGTACTAAACATCGAAAACCTCTCGTATGTTCAGGATGGCGAAGTGTTGTTTAAAGACATTTCATTTACCATCGAACGCGGCGATAAAGTAGTGTTTTTGGCCAAGGAAGCTCGTGCTGTAACTGCATTCTTCAAAATAATAAGTGGTGAATTGGAAGCTACTACCGGAACTGTTGACTGGGGCGTTACCATTACGACTGCTTATTTGCCATCAGACAATACCGAATTCTTTACCAAGGACGAAACCCTTTACGAATGGCTGGGTAATTATTCAACCGATACCAGTGAGAATTTTCTGCGCCAATATCTGGGCAAAATGTTATTCTCGGGCGATGATCTCCAGAAAAGCGCCAAAGTGCTTTCAGGAGGAGAAAAAATGCGTTGTATGATTGCCAAAATGATGCTGGCTCATCCGAATACCGTTATTTTGGATCACCCTACCAACCATTTGGACATGGAATCGATTCAGGCTTTTAACAACAACATGAAAACTTATCCTGGACAAGTTCTGCTGGCCGGACATGACCATGAGTTCATCGAATCGGTTTGTTCGCGTGTAATTGACCTGACGCCTAAAGGTGCTATCGACAAATACATGGATTTTGAGGATTACCTAACGGATGAAAAAATAAAAGCGCAACGCGAAGAGAAATACAAATAACCTGTCGGATCATCATACTGAACTTCTGGCCTAATTGCCTGACAGACTGAATTACATGATCGAAGGCATTTAACATCAGAAATGAAATAAATTCGGGGTGACACGATTCCAAATTTGTCTCAGATTTAAAAGTCAACATCTTAAATAATATAGAAAAGCCGTCTTCAGGAGATATTCCGGAGACGGCTTTTACATTAGCAACATACATGAGATGTTCAAAGGAGAAAAATTATTCGTATTAGGGACTTGGGAGTGAGTGAACTAAAATGCGACATTATTTCATTCTCATTACTCAATCAATACTATTTCAATGAATTTAAAATGAAGGGCTATAAATTCAATCAGCTCAAACCAACTATCAGTATTGACTATTTTCGATCGTTATTTAACCCTATTTAAGCAGAAAATTGAAATATTTCTAATCCTAATTTTAGTTTCTCATCTCGTTAATCATTCAACATATAAATCGGGAATGACTCTGGCATAAGGATTAAGTTTAAAGGATAGCGAAACGATTAATATGTTATTCTGCTTTCGTTTCTAAAAAGCGAATCAAATTCCATAAATTACCAATTTTACTTTAACACTTTATCTTGATTTACAATCAAAACATAGGTAACAAATGGATTTTAGTTGGATTTTTCAGACATTTTAACTCCTAAAATACAGGCATTTAAGAGAATCACTTCAATAATTTCAATTTAGAGTGCTCCAAGAATTGATATCCAGATATTTTTCTAATTACATTCTACTTTAAATGTATAATAAAGCATTTTCATGTTCAAAACCACTATTTGATCATTAGAAACACTCATTTGATAAATGGCTTGAATTTCAAGCATCTATCCTATCAATTTATTGTTTTGATGTTCATAACTTTATTTGCGAAGAGAATTTAATACTTTAGAAATAAAGGTGTTCGCATGAGTCATTTTTCAACTAATTTAAAAACCAAACAACTAATAAGAACAAGGCAAACAAGCGAAAAACATTTATGCTAAACAATCTAAAAACCCAAAATTCTAAATGCGGACACTTCGTGGACACGCCAATTCCTGGAATTTTAAGATTACGCCCCTGGGAAAACCCATTACAACAAAACGCAAGATAGAACTGCGTTGATACGAATAATTACGATT
Source organism: Prolixibacteraceae bacterium (assembly GCA_028683385.1). Lineage (GTDB taxonomy): Bacteria > Bacteroidota > Bacteroidia > Bacteroidales > Prolixibacteraceae > Aquipluma. The sequence goes on from JAQUIJ010000010.1 coordinate 45,090, forward strand.
AAAAAAAGACATAAAAAATATAAGTTAAATTTAATTCCACCAATTATGAAAAAACGTTTACTTCGATTAAAAAGCATGCTGCTGCTCCCGATGCTCTTTTTGCTGCTGATGGCAATGAGTATAGGTGGAATGGCGCAAACATTGATCCCCGACCAAACTGATTATGCTCCAGGTACTCTTGCTACAATAACTGTAGATGGTTTTACTGTCGGTGAAGCTGTTTACATTCACGTTGACCATTTCATTGAAGGATATGGCCATGAAGATGAAGATTATACCTTAGATGCTGTTGATAATATTCAAAGCCCTTTCTTTTTTTATTACAATGTAGGCCTTGACGAAGCATTGGATGAATTTATTGTTACTGCGAGGCAGACCAATGGGAAAGTTGCAAGCTGTTCTTTTACAGATGCTCCAAAGGCATCTTTCTCTAGTGCCTCAATAGATGGAACTTCAGCCATTTGTTCTGGTCAGTCAAGTACATTAGGACTTAGCATTTCAACTTGCGGCTCTGGTGCAATAGGTTATACTATTTCTTCCTACCTTTGGCAAAAATCTACAAACAATAGCACATGGTCAAATGCTGATGGTACAAATAGCAATGATACTTATGATGCTTCTCCTACAAGTGACACATATTATCACTGTATAATTACTCTTTCTAAAAAGCAAGATAATTGTGATAACGTTACTGTAGTTTATACAACCTCTTCTTTTAAAGTTACTGTAAATGCATTGCCAAATAATACGACAGATGGTTTTTCGGGGAATACAATATGTTTAGGTGAAACTGGAACGTTGACTTTTGATGCTCTCAATACTGGATTTACTGGGCCATATACAATAATTTATGGAAATGGAACAAATCAATGGAGTCAAACAATTAATACTGCAGATGCAACAACCTTCAATGTTGCTATAAATCCAACTTCTACAACTAATTATACATTAGTAAAAATTACGAATGCAAATGGTTGTGAGCGAACATCTGGATTTGGAAAATCAGGTGCAAGAATAACTGTCTACCAATTACCAACGGTATCTTGTCCAACTACTTTTTCTGCATCATCATGTAGCTTTTCTAACCAAACCGATGTAGATGCAGCTTATGCTACATGGCTAGCCACTGCCAGTGCAACAAACGGAACCCTAACAAATAACAATAACGGCGCACCCGCAATATGTGGTGGAACAAAAACAGTAACATTTACGTCTACTTCATATTCTGGTTGTGGTACAACATCGTGTGATGCTTCATTCATTATTACACCTGCTAAAGCTGTTGCGGTAACAGGTCCAACAACAATCGATGCAACTTCTTGCACCTATGCAACTCAATCGGATGTTGACGCGGCTTTCAAAACCTGGATTGAAACA
>JAQUIJ010000010.1:46566-260006 GCA_028683385.1 Prolixibacteraceae bacterium
AAGCCGGTTGCGGTATCGTTTCCAAAACCGATTTAAGCTCGCTAAAAGCTCCTGATATGTGTGCCGGGGGTAAAGTGGAAGTTACTTTCGCTGCCAACGACAAATGCACCAGCGACGACGTTTCTGCTTCATTCATTATTACACCTGCTAAAGCTGTTGCGGTAACAGGTCCAACAACAATCGATGCAACTTCTTGCACCTATGCAACTCAATCGGATGTTGACGCGGCTTTCAAAACCTGGATTGAAACATTTGCTGTTACCGAAGCCGGTTGCGGTATCGTTTCCAAAACCGATTTAAGCTCGCTAAAAGCTCCTGATATGTGTGCCGGGGGTAAAGTGGAAGTTACTTTCGCTGCCAACGACAAATGCACCAGCGACGACGTTTCTGCTTCATTCATTATTACACCTGCTAAAGCTGTTGCGGTAACAGGTCCAACAACAATCGATGCAACTTCTTGCACCTATGCAACTCAATCGGATGTTGACGCGGCTTTCAAAACCTGGATTGAAACATTTGCTGTTACCGAAGCCGGTTGCGGTATCGTTTCCAAAACCGATTTAAGCTCGCTAAAAGCTCCTGATATGTGTGCCGGGGGTAAAGTGGAAGTTACTTTCGCTGCCAACGACAAATGCACCAGCGACGACGTTTCTGCATACTTCGAAATCGTGAAAGCTCCGGCTGTTGCCGTTGAAGGACCTGCCAGCGTTGATAAAAACTCATGTGCTTTCGCTTCTCAAGCTCAGTTAAATACTGAATTTGCAACATGGAAAAATACATTTGCAGTAACACAAACTGGTTGCGGTGTAACAACTCCTAACCTTTCTAGTTACATCGCTCCTGATCTATGCGCTGGAGGTACTGTAAGTATAACATATGCTATTGCTGACAAATGTACTTCAGCTAGTATTACAAGGTCGTTTACTGTAGGTGCCAATCTTGCTCCAACAATTACCACAGTTCCTGCCAATCAAACTCGTTCAACAAACAGTGGACAGTGTACTTACACTGCTGATGGAACTGAATTTGATATTGCAGCAACTGACGATTGCGGCGTTACTTCTGTAAGCTATGAATTAAGTGGTAAAACAACTGGCACAGGTTCTAACAGTCTGTCTGGCGTTGCGTTCAATTTTGGCGAAACGACTGTTACCTGGACTGTAACCGACCGTTGTGGCTTAACTGATCTTGCACATTTTGTGGTTAATGTCAACAAAGTAACAACAGAAACAACGTTTACAGTCACACCGGATACTAAGCAATACAGCGATCTTGTTACTTTCAAGGCAACTGTTACACCTTATAATTGCTCAACTGCAGGCGATGCAGCTGCTAGCGTAACTTTCAAAGTTGGTAGTCAAACAATGGGTACTGTTACTTTGGTTAATGGGGTTGCCGAAAAAGCTTATGCAATGCTTGAGCTAACAACTGACAATGTATTTGGAAGCGGTGAAATGTCGCCTGATGTAAAAACTGCAACAGCGGTATTTAACGAGAATCCTGACTTTATAGTTAATGATAAAACAGCATCATTGACCATTAACCCTGAAGATGCTTCAGTCACCTATAACGGTGGGACTTATTTTGGAGCAAATCCAAATAGTGGCGATGGAACCATTTCACTTTCTGCCTATGTATTAGATGCGGAAGATGGAAATCGAGGTGATATCCGAAATGCTAACGTCACTTTCCACGATGGCACTGTTTCAGCATCAAGCATTGGAACTGCAAATATTCCGGTTGGATTAGTTTCGACCAATACCTGGGAAGGTTCTGCAGGTACAGATCAGGATTATACATTTAATACTAACGAGAAATCAGGTGGTGGAAAAACCTGGACTGTCTGGACCACAGTAAATAATTATTACAATGGTACATCTGAAGATGCTACGCCAGTGACTTTAGCCATGCCAGGTGCCGACTATGTTACCGGAGGAGGTAATATCATAATGAGTAATTCTTATGGAACCTATCCTGGTTTAAGTGGAAAGAAAATGAATTTTGGCCTTACCATGAAATGGAACAAGAGTGGTAAAAACCTGCAGGGCAACGTGAATATTATCTATCGCGGAATGTATAATGGTCAACTTGTCAATTTCCAGATCAAAAGCAATGCGATCAATTCTTTAGCTGTTGTATCTCTTGATGCAAATGGTAGAACAACTTCAAATGCAGCACTAACCGTTTACAAAATGGCTACCATTAGTACAAAAGCAAACTTTCAGGTTATCTATCCTGATGGCAGTACAACTTCATTAGGAGGTAACCAGGCTCTATTGGTAACTGCATACGAATCAGTTATTAACAAAACCGGTAAATCAGATAAGATAGCTGTTCAGCTATCTCCTTCATCAGGTTCTGGTATGGTATTCTCCAGCAACTGGTCGGGTGGTAAAACTGTTGATCAATTGTTGAATGGGGGTAAGATACAGGCAATGGATGCCGCAACAGGTCTCAAAGCGGCTGAATTAACGACTAAGAATGTTTCTTCAGATCCAACCCTCAAAGCTTTCCCGAACCCATTTACCGAACGCTTAAATATTGAGTTTAGCTCGGCAAACGATACACAAGCCATTTTGGAAATTTACAGCATTACCGGCGCTAAACTGGAAACACTGTTTAATGGCCCGGTAGAAGGTGGTGTACTGTACAAGGTTGAATACGTGCCTAATTTGGTTAGCAGCCAGATGGTACTTTACAAACTGACTATGGATGGAAAAACCCAGGTTGGTAAAATGATTTATAATGAAAGAAGATAATCTCTAGCATTCGTGAAAAAGCAGTCCACAGATTAATTTCCAACGGCCTGAAAATCAGGCAGGCGTCCAATCGGGCGCCTGCCTTTATTTTTATCGTCCTGCAAACATTTTTCACGGTTCGGCAAAGAGGAAGGTTCTGTACTACTTTTTCATTTCCTGCATAAGGGAAAAGCTATCTGCGCAACCTTTTGATTGACCAACGAAGGTTTCTGTCCGTCTTGCTACAAAAGCAGTGCAAATTGACAACAGGGTAATGAGAAACAATGAAGGATACTCGTTTTATATCTTCGACAAAGACAAGCATTATCAAAATAAAGGCCGTCCCAAATTTCACTTGGAGACGGCCTTGTCATTTGAGAAGTTATTGTACAGTTAAACTATTTGGCGTAGCTAATTGCCCGCATTTCGCGGATAACAGTAATTTTAATCTGACCTGGGTAAGTCATTTCATCCTGAATGCGTTTGGCAATATCGAATGATAATTGTTCCGAATCTTTATCGCTGATCTTATCGCTACCAACAATTACACGTAATTCACGTCCAGCCTGAATCGCATAGGTTTTCAGTACTCCCGGATACGAAAGAGCCAATTCTTCCAATGTTTTCAGACGTTTGATGTACGATTCAACCACTTCACGGCGGGCACCCGGACGGGCTCCTGAAATCGCGTCACAAACCTGAACAATTGGAGAAAGCAATGAAGTCATTTCTACTTCGTCGTGGTGTGCACCAATAGCGTTGCAAATGTCCGGTTTTTCCTTGAAACGTTCGGCCAGCTTCATACCCAACACTGCGTGTGGTAATTCCGGTTCGTCATCGGGCACTTTACCAATATCGTGCAACAATCCGGCGCGTTTAGCAGCCTTGGCATTCAAGCCCAATTCGGTAGCCATAATAGCGCATAAGTTAGCAACCTCGCGTGAGTGCTGCAACAGGTTTTGTCCGTACGATGAACGATATTTCATTTTACCAATCAAACGGATCAGTTCAGGATGCAATCCATGAATACCCAAATCGATGGTAGTGCGTTTACCGGTCTCAATAATTTCTTCTTCAACCTGTTTGCGAACTTTTTCAACTACTTCCTCAATACGGGCAGGGTGAATACGACCATCAGTAACTAACTGATGCAAAGCCAAACGGGCGATTTCGCGGCGTACCGGATCGAATCCTGAAAGAACAATTGCTTCAGGTGTATCATCTACAATAATTTCAATACCAGTGGCAGCTTCCAGTGCACGAATATTACGACCTTCACGACCAATGATACGACCTTTAATTTCGTCACTTTCGATGTGGAAGATAGTAACCGAGTTTTCAATGGCAGTTTCAGTAGCTACGCGTTGAATCGTTTTAACAACCACTTTCTTGGCTTCTTTGTTAGCCGAAAGTTTTGCTTCTTCCATAATCTCGTTGATGTACGACATTGCTTCAGTTTTAGCCTCGTTTTTCAACGAATCAATCAACTGGGCTTTTGCTTCTTCAGCCGACAATCCGGAAAGAACTTCCAGTTTTTCCAAATGCTGACGGTGAAGGCTCTCCACTTCATGCTCCTTCTTTTCCAGAAGTTCAAGCTGATTATTCAGATTCTCGCGAATAATATCAACTTCATGTTTCGAAGATTCGAAATCTTTAATTTCGCGGTTAAGTTCGTCTCTGCGTTGGTTGATAGAGGTTTCGCGCTGTTTCAGTTTTGCTTCAAAGTTGTTAACCTTACTGCTTTTCTCATTGATGTATTCTTCATGTTCAGATTTTAACTGAAGAAACTTCTCTTTGGCCTGTAAAATTTTATCTTTTTTTATGACCTCGCCTTCAGCAATAGCCTCGTTAACGATCTTCGATTTTTTACTTTTCAGGGCTTTGTCCCACATAAAATAGGAAAGGACTCCACCACCTAGTAAGCCAGATATGGCATATATTATCTCCATTTTTAGATATTGTTATTTATTAAACTGTTTATACTAATAAACCCGCATTTTCAATTCAAAAGCCAGAAATCCATTAGAATTCCGGAATTTAAATAAAAAATGCGGGTTTTTGAATCTATGATAAAAATTATTCTCTCAATGACAAATAATCACCTAAGTCTTCGTCGAGTTTTTTCAACCCATCGAATAAAGGCGACTGATCAACTTTTTCTTCCAAATCAATATTTTTCACTACAAATTGGAAAGCGGCCATCGCTATAAAATCCTGTGAATCACTATTGACGTACTTTTGACGGTACTGCAGAACGATATCGTTTATTATTTTAGCAGCTTTCCGAAATTTTTCTTCATTTTCTTTTTCGACCTTCAACGGATAAGTACGTCCGTCGATCTTAATATTTATAGAAAGCTTCTCTGTCATTTATCTTTGTATTACTGGTTTAATAGAGCAATACATTTATCAATTTCCCGCACTAATTTTTGTATTCTGTTTTTTGCATCTTTACTTTCGTCATCCGATACAATCAACATCTTTGCAAGCTTCAAATTTTCGTATTTCTGTTCAAGGATTTGATTTTCCTTTCGAAGTTGATTTATTGATTCTTCCAAGTCTTCGGTTTTTGCCAGAAGTTGTTGTTTCTCCTGCTTCAATGCCTCGTGTTTAGCAATGATCTGCTTAACCTTGTACTCGAAATTTATCAGCAAATTTTTCTCCTGATCAGTCATTTCATTTTACTTTCATGGACAAAATTAACATTTTTGCCCAATACATGAAATCTACAGGCGTTTATTTCGTTTTAGCCAAATCGAAACAATCTGTTTAAAGCTTTAATAAGTTTTATAATTTCGCAATCCAAATAGATACCATGAGACGACTTTTGAATACTCTTCTGTTTTTAGCCATTGGGTTAACTACATTTTCACAACCTTTGGATAAAATTGATCCCTACTATTATACTGTTCCTATAAAGATTCCTGTTTTTTTGGCAGGAAATTTCGCTGAATTACGCCCCAATCATTTTCATGGAGGCATCGATATTAAAACTCAGGGAAGAACAGGGCTAGAAGTTGATGCCGCTGCCGATGGATATATTTCCAGAATTACAGTTTCGCCAACCGGTTACGGACGGGCTTTGTATATCGATCATCCCAATGGAACAACTACAGTTTATGGGCACCTCGAAAGTTTTGCGCCCCATATTGACGAGTACATCCGGAATATTCAATACGAAAAAGAAACATTCACGATCGACCAAACGGTTCCGCATGGATTATTCCCGGTAAAAAAAGGTGAACAGATTGCCAAAAGCGGAAACGCCGGAAGTTCAGCCGGGCCTCACCTTCATTTCGAAATCAGGAGAACAAAAGAGGAAATCATGCTAAATCCGTTAATGTTTAACATGCCGGTGAAAGACAAACTGAAACCAATTATTCAGGCATTAATGGTTTATCCAACATCCGACGAATCGAGTGTTGCGGGCAAACAAACACCCCAAAAATTTGAGATCATAAAAACGCCAAATAATGGGTACCAGTTAAAAGTGAATCAACCCATTTCTGTTTACGGAAAAATCGGGTTTGGTGTGCAGTCAGTGGATTTGTTGGATGGTAGTCCAAACCGGTGCGGAATTTATTCCATCAAACTTACGGTTGACAATCAGTTAATTTATTCATTTACATTAGATGAAGTGCCAATTGGTGAAACGAAGTATGTTAATTCCCAGATGGATTATGCACTGGCAATGCGTTCCGGACAACGGCTTTACCGCACCTGGATGGAACCGGGAAACAAGTTACAAATTTACGATACGGTTGAAAACAGAGGAATCTTTGATGCTACCGATGGAAAATCGCACGTTGTAAAATACGACATCTCCGACGTTTACGGGAATTCATCGAGCCTTGCATTTAAAATTCAATCCAAAGAAATTAAAGTCAACCCAATACCAGCTAAAGGTGAATTGTTTAAATACAATAAGCACAACCAAATTAAAGATGAAGGCATTAAATTTTCAATTCCTGAAGGAGCATTGTATAGCGATGTCGACTTTCAGTATAAAAAGAAGCCTGCTCTTTCCAAATTTTATTCACCGGTTTTCCAACTGCACAACGGCCAGGTGCCACTACATTTTGCCTGTCCACTGCGAATTAAAGCCGTAAATCTGCCTGAAAATCTACAGAGCAAAGTAATGTTGGCTCAAATCGATCCTACCTCCGGAAGAATTTATTCGGCAACCGGCAAGTACGAGGATGGCTGGGTGGAAGGAAATATCCGTACACTTGGAAGCTATGCTCTGGCCGTTGACACGGAGGCTCCTAAAATTGTTTCATTGAATGTGGCCGACAAAAATGGGAAGAAAGATACCAGCAGTTTGAGGTTTAAAATTACCGACAACCTTTCGGGAATTGAAACCTTCAGGGGAACGATTGATGGCAAATGGGTTATGTTCGAATACGATCTGAAAAACAATTTGCTCTCCTATACGTTTGATAAAACACGGTTCAAATTTGGAGGAAGCCACCAGTTGAATCTCGAAGTCACTGATTTCAAAGGCAACACGAGTACTTACAAGACAAACTTCAATAAATAATGGAAAGCTATGTCAGCATCGGTGTAATGTCGGGAACCTCGTTGGATGGTTTAGATTTGGTTGCTTGTCGGTTTACTTTTGACCAGTCGTGGAACTATGAGATTCTTAAATCGCTGACGATTCCATATTCGCACAAATGGGTTACCAAACTTTCGACTGCTACTGAATTAAATGCTCTTGATTTTGCCTTCCTGAATAACGATTTAGGCAAATTTATCGGGAAACAGGTCGCCGAATTTTGTGCCGATCTTCCTCAAAAACCCGATTTGGTTTCATCGCACGGACATACGATATTTCATCAGCCTGAGAATATGCTAACAGTACAGATTGGTAGCGGAGCTTCAATTGCAGCTTATTCAGGCTTAAGAACGGCGTGTGATTTCCGTACGCTTGACGTTGCACTCGAAGGTCAGGGCGCTCCTTTGGTGCCGATTGGCGACGAACTTTTATTTGGCGAATTTGATTTTTGTTTGAATCTGGGCGGAATTGCCAATATTTCTTTTTCGGAAGATGGAGAAAGAAAAGCCTTCGACATCTGTCCTGCAAACATGGCTTTTAACCATTTCATCAAAGAATTAGGTTACGAATACGACCTCGATGGCAATTGCGGACGCACAGGTCAGGTTCAGGAAGAATTACTTCGATTACTAAATGACCTTGAATTTTACCAACAAAAAGGGCCGAAATCACTTGGCCGCGAGTGGTTTGAAAACGATTTTCTGCCACTAATCCATTCGTTTCAGCTTGCTCCAAACGATATACTCCGAACACTTTACGAACATGTTTCTGACCAAATATGCCTTGCCGTTGACCAATATCCGAAAGGTAGAATGCTAATTACCGGCGGTGGCGCGCACAATGTGTTCCTGATTGAATTGTTCAGCGAAAAAACGAAGCACAAAACCATAGTGCCTTCATCGCAAATAATCGACTTCAAGGAAGCGATTATCTTCGCATTTTTGGGAGTTCTCCGTCTTCGGGAGGAAGCGAATTGCATAAAATCAGTCACTGGTGCCAATCACAATCATTCCGGAGGAGTGATTTATCTTCCCTGACTATAACTTGAAAAAGTCATTAGTCATTGGGAAATAGTTTAAAAGCAACTTTACTGATGACTTATGACTTTTACCCATTGACATTCAGTTGAATACATTTTTTTACCACCAAAGTTCGAACAGAATCACTAATGTGAAACTACTTGAATAAAATCATGAATTACTCTTTTCAGGAAGCCTAACTTTAGAGGGAAACTAAAACCTGACATTATGAAATTTGATCCGGCCTCAAACATTCAGCATCTGAAACAATTTGGCGAATTTGGCGACGTCAATCCTTCCATAACGGACTCTTCGACCTACACCTTTTTAAAAGCCGGTGATATGGAAGAAACCTTCCTTGGACATACCGAAGGTTGTTTTCTCTACTCCCGACACTGGAATCCAACCAATAAATACCTTGCTGATGCACTAGCTGCAATGGAGGATACGGAGTCTGCATGGATTACGGCTTCCGGAATGGCGGCCATTACGTGTTCACTGCTCCAAATTTGCAGTGCCGGTGACCACATCATCACTTCGGTAACCACTTATGGCGGAACTTATGCCTTCCTGAAAAACTACCTGCCGAAATTCAATATTGAAGTTAGTTTTGTTGACATTGCAAACCTTAAGCAGGTTGAAAACGCAATAAAACCAAACACCAAAGTCATTTATACCGAAAGTGTTACGAATCCGCTTTTGCAGGTTTCTGACATTCCTGAATTAGCGAAAATTGCACATCGGAATAATGCACTTTTGATGGTCGACAATACGTTTACGCCAATGATCATGTCGCCAGCCAGACTGGGTGCCGACATTGTGGTGTACAGCATGACCAAATTCATCAATGGTAAAAACGATTGTGTTGCCGGAGCCATCTGCGGAAGTCGCCAGTTTATTGACGATCTATCGAATGTAAACAATGGAACTGCGATGCTACTCGGGCCAGTGCTTGATCCGCTTCGTTCGTCTTCCATACTTAAAAACTTGCATACTTTACATTTACGTATTCGTCAGCACAGCAAAAATGCCATGTTTTTGGCTCAGGAATTATCGCAGGCAGGCCTGAAGCTTTCGTATCCAGGACTTGAAAATCACCCACAGCATGAACTTCACAAATCGTTGATGAATGAAGAATATGGGTTCGGCGGAATGCTGGCCATCGATTTCGGCACAGTTGCCAAAGCCAATCAGGTGATGCAAAAAATGCAACTGGCCGATGTTGGTTATCTGGCGGTTAGTCTGGGCTATTTCAAAACGCTTTTCAGTTGCTCAGGCAAAAGCACTTCTTCGGAAATTCCGGATTCAGTTCAGCAACAAATGGGACTTTCTCAAGGTCTGGTTCGCTTCTCTGTTGGATTAGATAATGATATTTCCGACGGTCTGAATTCGATTTTACGGATTTGTCGCGAAGAAGGAGTGATTGGGTAAAAGAGTCGTCTTTGTTCGATTTGTTGTAGCTGTTGTCTGAGACATTTGGGTTATTCCGGATAACTCCGAAGGAGTGAAATATTTATAGAATTCTATTGAACAAGGGAAATCCGTTCGCGAAATATTTCTATTCGAAGTGGATATCATGTTGCGAACGGAATAACTTTGGGGTTTAAATGAAACTAAAACTTGTTTATTCGACATTTATAATCAAATTTCAATAACCGAAAAGTACTATATTTGCCGCCGATAAAAATTAAAAAACACAACAATTGAAGTAATCAGGGTTTGAAAGTACTTAAGACACTCCGAACTCTAGTCACTCCGAACTTTTAAAATTTATAAGTATGAAAGCATATGTATTTCCAGGACAGGGTGCGCAATACCCGGGAATGGGTAAAGACTTGTACGAAAAATCGCCTTTAGCCAAAGAACTTTTCGAAAAAGCCAATGAAATTTTGGGCTTCCGTATTACCGACATCATGTTCGAAGGAACTGACGAAGATTTAAGACAAACCAAAGTAACCCAACCCGCTATCTTTTTGCATTCGGTTTTACTGGCAAAAACGCTTGAAAACTTTCAGCCTGAAATGGTTGCCGGTCACTCATTGGGCGAATTTTCAGCCTTGGTTGCAAACGGCACTTTAAGTTTTGAAGATGGTCTTCGCCTGGTTTCAAAACGTGCTCAGGCCATGCAGAAAGCTTGCGAAGCAGAGCCATCGACTATGGCTGCGATTGTTGGTTTGGACGACGAGATTGTTGAAGAAGTTTGTGCTTCGATCGACGAAGTTGTTGTTCCTGCAAACTACAACTGCCCCGGGCAATTGGTTATTTCGGGTTCATTTGCCGGCATCGACAAAGCCTGCGAAGCGTTAACCGCCCGCGGAGCAAAACGTGCGTTGAAACTGTCGGTTGGTGGCGCTTTCCACTCACCACTGATGGAACCTGCCCGCGAAGAATTGGCCGCAGCTATTGAAGCAACACCTTTCTCAACACCTGTTTGCCCGATTTACCAGAATGTAAACGCTCAGCCAACAAGCGATCCTGAAATCATTAAAAAGAACCTGATTGCCCAGTTGACAGCTCCTGTGAAATGGACGCAAACTGCAAAAAACATGATTGAAGGTGGCGCAACTTTATTTACCGAAATCGGTCCGGGGAAAGTTCTTCAGGGATTGATCAAGAAAGTTGACAAGGCTGCTGAAGTGGCCGGAGTGCAGAGCTTCGAATAAGCTACTTAGACAATTTATTTTAGATAATAGACTGCCGGAGAGATCCCGGCAGTTTTTGTTTGGTGTACTCCCTTAGCTAGTGAGGGTTTCACTTGAAGTGAAGCCCTCACTAATCAGTTTAACGTTTGCTTAAAACTTCCGTTTTAAATTCCTCCAAAATCTGTTGGTGATCAAAAGCCAATTCAGGAAGTTGATTGAGTGGAAACCATTGTGCTTTGGCGGCATCATCACCAGCATTGGCTATCAATTCATCATCAGTAAAAGCATAAAAAAGCACAGAAATGGTGCGATGACGCGGATCTCGGTTTACTCCACCATAGGCGCGGAATTGCTTCAACTCCCCCACCCTTAATCCTGTTTCTTCTTCCAACTCACGACGACAGGCAGTTTCAAGTTCTTCGTCCATTTCGATGAAACCACCGGGAAGCGCCCATTTGCCTTTGAATGGATCACGGCCTCGTTCAATCAACAAAACAGAATTTCGGTTACTGATTAAAATGGCATCAACGGTAACTGCAGGACGAGGATAATTGTAGGTAAACATTTATAAGTTATGAGTTATGAATTTCAGACACCCATAGATACATTCGCTACTCAAGGAACAGATCTTCTGTCTTCTGACTTCGGTCTTCGGTCTTCTGTCTCCGGTCTCCGGACTTCTGACTTTTTTAATCTTTTATTATCCTCTTCATCACCCTCATCTGGTGGGTATATCGCTTGGTATCCACATTGAATATTCCAAACTGATCGACATTATCAATTCTGACTTGTCCTGAAGCATGGATAATTTTATTCTTTTCCCAGATGATACCGACATGAATAATCCGGCCTTCATCGTCATCAAAAAAAGCCAGATCGCCAGGTTTGGTTTCCTCTACAAAACTAAGCGCCTTTCCGCAGTGTACCTGCTGACTGGCATCGCGGGGAATTTTGAATCCGGCCATTTTATAAATAATTTGTGTCAAACCCGAACAATCGATACCAAATGGAGAGCGCCCGCCCCACAAATACGGTGCATTATAATATTTCAATGCCTGATCGATAATAACCTTTCGGATATTTGCTGGTTTCTTATAGGTAAAATTACCGGTATGGCGAAAAACATCGTATTGTATCGAAAATTCCTTCAGGTAAGGCCGCCAACAGGGCAACGTACTTCCGGCAACAATCATCATTGTTTGTTCAGCATTTATCGGAATAATGTTAAAAATGTCGGTACTAACTGCAAAGGGAGAATGGTCAATCTTCTGGTACGATTTTTCAGGAAGCGGGGTGATCATTTTCATATCGATCCAACCTTCGCAACCATCGAATGCAAGCTTTATATTAGCCCAGCCAAGCATAATTTCGTTGACGATAAAATGTTCGCCATATAAAATCTGGGTTATCATTTCGCTTTGCTCGGAGGGTTCCCTGCGAACAGGTATAATACTCAAACCTGAAATGCCATAATTCATAATGCAAAATATTACTGGAGCGTTCAATCTGGCGAATTAACAAAACCTCTTCAAACGATTCCTTTTGTCCGAAAATTCGAAGATTTTATTAATTTTTAGTTGATCAAAGATAAAACTTAACAGTTACTTTCTAAATTGCAATGGTTTTCAAATTCCAGAACTTATGAAAAAGTTATTAACCCAACTGAATCATTCTTATCATCTTTTCTACCTGGCGATGGTATTTATTGCCGGTATTGGCTTAATTTTTTTGGTATTTCCTGGAGAAAGCCGCTTTAAATACGAATTTCAGAAGGGAAGTCCCTGGAGACACGAAACACTGATTGCGCCATTCAATTTTGCCATTTTGAAAACTGATGCTGAAGTAAAAGCAGAAACTGACTCTATACGAAATACTTACATCCCATACTTTGCGCTCGACACTTTGGTAGGAACCAACAAAATCAAAGAATTTTCAACCAACCTGGATAAATTAACCCTTGAAAATCCTGAATTAAAATCCATAAAGTCAATTTCAGTTTTTCCGGAAATTCTCCTAAATATTTACAATTCCGGAATTCTGCCTCAATCAATAAGCACTTATACTGAACTGAATGGGAAATCAGAAATCAGGCAAATCAGAGGAAACAAAGCGATTAAATTACCATTAGAAAAAATACACTCCATCAAATCGGCTTATTTAGAGTTGAATGACACCATCAGAAAGTTAGCAGGCAAATATTATCCGGAATTGATTCAAAAAATTAACCTGAGTGATTTTATTGCCGAGAACCTGAGTTTTGACGAACAACTGAATCGGAACGAACAAAAACAGCTGCTCGACGAACTTTCATCGACCAAAGGTATGATTCAGGCTGGCGAACGAATCATTTTTCAGGGCGATTTGGTTGGTCCCGAAAAGTATATTATTCTCGAATCGCTAAAAAAAACATACGAAACAAAACGAGGCGACAACATCGAATATATATTGGTCATTGCAGGACGAATTGTTATCATTGCCACGCTAATCGCTCTGATGTTCCTGTATTTGATTTTCTACCGCCGCGAACTTTTCGAACATAAACGCAAGCTAACCTTCATCATCATGATGATTGTAATCATGGTATTCATGGCAGCCATTGCTACCAAAGTGAATGCCATTGATATTTATATGGTGCCAATGGCCATATTGCCCATTTTGGTCAGGATATTTTTCGATTCGCGTACTGCCATTTTCTCACTGATGATCACCTCGTTACTGATTGGCTATTTCGCACCTAACAGTTACGAATTTATCATTATACAAATGATTGCCGGTATAATTGCAGTATTCAGCCTAAACAGATTGCATAAACGGTCGCACATTGTATTTTCAGCACTTTGGGTATTTTTATCTTATTCAATTGTTTATATTGCACTGGCTCTGGTTCAGGAAGGAAGCCTGAAAACCATTAACTGGACAACCCTCAAATGGTTTGGATTCAGCAGTCTTTTTATTTTCATTACTTATCCGCTCATTTACATATTCGAAAAAGTATTCGGATTTGTGTCAGATGTTACCTTAATTGAGCTTTCGAACACCAATCAACCTTTATTGCGCAAGTTGGCTGAGGAAGCTCCCGGAACGTTCCAACATTCACTTCAGGTGGCTAATCTGGCAGAGGCAGTCATTCATAAAATCGGAGGAAACCCTTATCTGGTGTATGCAGGAGCGCTTTACCACGATATTGGAAAAACCCGTAAGTCGGAGTATTTCATCGAGAATCAGGCTGCAGGAATGAATCCTCATGATAATCTTGATTATTTGAAAAGTGCTGGAATAATTATTGATCATGTAACATACGGAGTTCAGCTTGCCCGAAAATATAAATTACCCGAAGTGTTGATTTCATTCATCACCACCCACCATGGCACAACTCAATCCAATTATTTCTACAAGAAGTATCAAATAGAAAATCCGGGAATGGAAGTCGACACCACCCTTTTCTCGTATCCGGGACCGTTGCCACATAACAAGGAAATGGCAGTGCTAATGCTTACCGACGGAATTGAAGCAACTGCACACAGTTTAAAAGAAAAATCGGCAGCCGCTTTTAGCGAGATGATCGACTACATTGTAGATCAAAAAATCAAATCGAATCAGCTAATCGATGCCGACCTGACCTTACGCGATATTACTATCCTGAAAAGCACTTTGCTCGAAAAACTCGTCAGTATCTATCATGTTCGCATTGAATATCCAAAATAGAATTATGAGTTATGAATTATGAGTTATGGAGGTAAAACCAATTAACCATTCAACAGTATAACTATTCAACAATTTACTATGTTTTACACCAGTATTGCCCCATTCTATCAACATATCTTTCCATTTAATCCGGCGCAAATCGAATTCCTGAAACATGTGCTTCCATACAATGGAGCCCGGGTATTGGATGTTGGTTGTGCCACCGGCGATTTGGCTTTTGCGCTCACGCATTTTGGATTTCCTACATGGGCTTTCGATTTTGATGGTCAGATGGTTCAGATTGCCAGACAAACCAAAACTGAAGAAACCATGTTTCCGGTATTTGAACAAATGGATATGCGGCAAATCGACGAACGTTTTCCTGAATCCTATTTCGACACAGTTATTTGCTTTGGAAATACGCTGGTTCATTTGCTGAACGACGACGATATTCGTAAATTCATACAGTCGGCTTTTAAAGTCCTTTCTACTGAAGGAAAACTCACCATCCAGATTTTGAATTATCAGTACATTCTCGAAAATCAGATCAAATCGCTTCCGTTGATTGATAACGAATACATTCGATTCGAACGAAACTACGAATTTGCACCTGATTCTGAATTAATAGATTTCAACACCAAACTGACGATTAAAACCACTGGTCAGGAGATTATTAACTCGACTAAACTTTATGCCATCCGGCAAAGCAAACTTCAGAAAATATTAGAAGAAGCCGGATTTGTAAACATTGATTTTTTTGGAAATTTTAATCGCGAGCCTTTAACAGCTAGCAGTTTGCCATTGGTATTAACTTGTCAGAAAGAAAAATAGTGGCAAATTTCAGGAATTGAAAAAAGTGGAATAAAACCTGAAGGAAGACATCAGCAAAGGGATTCCCATGGTAATATACATGAAAGAAAGGTATTCAGGAGAAACAGCGCCAGTTTTCCGGAGAGTTACTCCCATAGTAATCATTGAAAACATCATCAGGTAACTTTTCAGGTTAAAAAACGAAAAAATCACAGGACGTTCAATGGGTAAATTTTTGATCCGAAGCACATGCTTTGCCGAGATCCGGTTAAACAACAATCTAAAAAACAGTAACCCGGCAACAATGCACAGCGAAAGTTTTACCTCCCAATGTGGTGGTAACGGATGATTAATGGTGAATCCCCGATACAACAGCATTCCTCCGGCAAAAGTCCACACCAAAGCTGCCACCAGCAACAGGTAATGTTTCGAAACACGTAGAGTTAAACGATCTAAAATCATTGGTCAAATATTTATCGTCAAAGAAAATGAATTTACTGACAAAATAGGTATCAATTACTAACAGTTATTTCCAACTATTTTCGAATCGCCAGCAAACATTCGGATTGGTAATTTTTAGTTTCATTCTGACATTTTTTCCACTCAAACGCCTTCAAATCTTAAATAAAATTGTGATCTTTGTCATACTTTTACGAAATAAAAGACCAAAAACAGTTAATTCATAAAATCTCAATCGTATGTATAAAATTCAGACTTTGAACAAGATCGATCCTGAAGGATTGAAGATATTTCCACTTGACCAATACGAAATTGCCAGTGAATTTTCGGCTCCTGATGCGATTATTGTGCGTAGTCAGGCCATGCACGATTTGGAATTACCATCCAGTTTGCTTGCCATTGCACGTGCCGGTGCTGGTGTAAATAATATTCCAATTGAGAAGTGTACCGAAAAAGGAATCGTGGTTTACAATACTCCGGGAGCAAATGCCCATGCTGTAAAAGAAATCGTTCTGGCTGCCATGTTCCTTGCTTCGCGTGATATCGCCGGATCGATTGAGTGGGCCAAAGGATTGAAAGGGAAGGGCGCTGAAGTTGCAGGCTTGGTTGAAAAAGGAAAATCTAATTTTGGTGGAACCGAAATCCGCGGAAAAACCCTTGCTGTTATTGGATTAGGCGCAATTGGTGTTTTGGTAGCCAATGCTGCTCAGGCCTTGGGAATGAACGTTCTGGGTTACGATCCTTATATCTCGGTTAATTATGCCTGGAAACTCAGCCGCAACGTAAAAAAAGCTGAAGGTATTGAATCTTTACTTGCAGGTGCTGATTTTGTTACCATACACATTCCCCAGATGCCTGAAACGAAAGGATTCATCAATAAAGACAAGCTTAAGATGATGAAAAACGGCGTTAAAATTCTGAATTTCGCACGTGGCGGACTGGTAAATAATGCCGACATGCTCGAAGCTATCGAATCAGGAAAAGTTGGGAAATATGTAACCGATTTCCCTGAAGATGAATTGATCAACGTGAAAAATATCATTGCAATCCCTCATCTTGGCGCATCAACTGAAGAATCGGAAACCAATTGCGCGATTATGGCTGTAAATCAGGTCATCGATTATCTTGAAAATGGGAATATTGTTAACTCAGTAAATTTTCCCTCTGCTGAAATGGAACGCAATGGCGGAACACGCATCGTGGTTGCCAACAAAAACATTCCTAAAATGGTGAGCCAGATTTCTGCTTTGCTCGCACACGAAGGACTTAACATTTCGAATATGCTGAACCGTAACAAAGATGAAATTGCTTACAACATCATTGATATCGACGGATCAGTTCCTTCCGGAATTAAAGACATGATCTCTGCAATCGAAGGAGTTATCATGGTTCGGATACTTTCCCCAAAACAATAAATGTCATTAAAACATTTATTACTACCCGGTAAAAATATTGCATAATTGCTATCTTTACCGGGTAATTTTTTATACGTAGAGACGTAATATATTACGTCTCTACCTCAATAAACCAAAACATAAAATTTAATTTCTATCAAACACATAAAAATGGGAAAAAATCTAGTAACGAAAGCTGCCGACAATGTGAGAATCCTTTCGGCTTCTATGGTTGAAAAAGCCAAATCAGGTCATCCTGGCGGAGCAATGGGTGGTGCAGACTTTATAACAGTATTGTATTCGGAGTTCCTGAATTACGATCCAAGTGATATGACATGGATCAACCGCGACCGGTTTTTCCTCGATCCGGGTCATATGTCTCCAATGTTGTATTCCATCCTGTCGATGACCGGAAACTACACCATGGAAGAACTCTCCAATTTCCGTCAATGGGGAAGCCCAACACCAGGCCATCCTGAAGTTGAACCTGCGCGTGGTGTTGAAAACACATCAGGTCCTCTCGGACAAGGACACGTAATGGCCATCGGCGCTGCTATTGCAGAACGTTTCATAGTTCAGCGTTTTGGTGAAGTAATGGCTCACAAAACGTACGCTTTTATTTCTGATGGTGGTGTTCAGGAAGAAATTTCACAAGGTGGCGGACGTATTGCCGGATTCCTTGGACTGAGCAACCTGATCATGTTTTACGACTCGAACGATATCCAGCTTTCGACTGAAACAAAGGATGTGACCAATGAAGATACTGCAAAAAAATACGAAGCATGGGGATGGAAAGTAGTTACCATTAAAGGAAACGACGCCGACGCCATCCAAGCAGCATTGAAAGAGGCTCAGACTGAAAAAGAAAAACCAACCCTGATTATCGGTAAAACGATTATGGGTTTAGGCGCTCTGAAAGAAGACGGCTCAAGTTTCGAACGTCAGTGTGCTACCCATGGTATGCCTTTGGGCGAAGCCGGTGCTTCCTATGAAAAATCGATCCTGAACTTGGGTGGCGATCCAAAGAATCCATTCGTTATTTTCGATGATGTTCAGGCCATGTTTGCTGCCCGTAAAGCAGAACTGATCGCTGCAGCAGCTCAGAAAAAAGCTGCTCAGCAAGTCTGGGAAAAAGCTAATCCTGAATTGGCCGCCAAACTGGCTAAATTCTTCAGCAAATCAGCTCCTGAATTTGACTTCAGCAAAATTGTACAGAAAGCCGGTTCTGCAACACGCGCCGCATCAAGCACCGTTTTGGCTGCATTTGCCGGTGAAATTGAAAACATGGTTGTTTCTTCTGCCGACCTTTCAAACTCTGATAAAACCGATGGCTTCCTGAAAAAGACAAAAGCTTTCACCAAAGGCGATTTCTCTGGTTCATTCTTTCAGGCTGGCGTTTGCGAGTTGACTATGGCTTGTATCATGAACGGGATGGCGCTGCATGGCGGTATTATTCCGGTTTGCGGAACATTCTTTGTTTTCTCCGACTACATGAAACCAGCAGTTCGTATGGCTGCGCTGATGCAGTTACCGGTAAAATATGTTTGGACTCACGATGCCTTCCGCGTTGGTGAAGATGGACCAACTCACCAACCCGTTGAGCAGGAAGCTCAAATCCGCCTGATGGAAAAATTGAAAAACCACCACGGCAAAAACTCAACATTGGTACTTCGTCCGGCTGATGCTGAAGAAGCTACTGTTGCATGGAAATTGGCTCTTGAAAATATTGATACTCCAACTGCGTTGATCCTTTCACGTCAGAACATCAAAAATCTTCCATCAAAAGGCGATCGTTATGCTGAAGCACAACAGGCTGCTAAAGGTGCTTACATTGTTACCGACTCAGAAGGCACACCAGATGTGATTCTGTTGGCCAGCGGCTCCGAAGTAGCTACTTTGGTTGAAGGACAGGCATTATTG
This sequence comes from Prolixibacteraceae bacterium, assembly GCA_028683385.1. Taxonomy (GTDB): domain Bacteria; phylum Bacteroidota; class Bacteroidia; order Bacteroidales; family Prolixibacteraceae; genus Aquipluma. The sequence continues at coordinate 65,791 of JAQUIJ010000010.1, forward strand.
GAAAAAGAAGGCATCAAATGCCGCATCGTTTCTGTTCCTTCTGAAGGTTTATTCCGTAGCCAAAGTAAAGAATATCAGCAAAGTGTATTGCCAGCAGGAATTAAAAAATTCGGTATGACTGCCGGTTTGCCTGTTAACCTCGAAGGATTGGTTGGCGCCGACGGAAAAGTATTCGGATTGGAATCATTCGGATTCTCCGCTCCTTACACTGTTCTGGACGAAAAGTTGGGATTCACAGCCGTTAATGTTTACAATCAGGTAAAAGAAATTCTGGCTTAAAACAGGATTTTTTAGATATTGAAAAAGGCAGCTCAAACGGGCTGCCTTTTTTCGTTTATAGTTTAGACGTCATGCTGAACTTGTTTCAGCATCCCAATTTTATTGAGACCCTGAAACAAGTTCAGGGTGACTGGAATTCAAAGTATTACATTTATTTTCTTGTTAGCTCAACCAATTTACCGTCATAAGTTACTGTTGCATCAGCTTTCCGGCTTAAGTCGAAAGCCACAGGCTTTTGCTTACTTACCCAAACGATATTGAATTTGCGTGATTTCAGCATTCCATCGAACGATCCGGTTGCGTCTCCAATGGTCAGTTTTCCTGAAGTTTCGTCGTATTTGAACTGTATGGTACTGAATGATCCCTTTTCATAATTGTAGTTAATGCCTTCATCTTCGTACAAAGTAAATTCAGCATTTTTACCAGTATAAACATACAAGGTAATTACATCAGCTTGTTTCTCACCTGCATACTGAATTTCAGGTCCAAAAGGTACAATGGAACCTTCTTTCACAAACAAAGGCATCCGTTCGTATGGTGCGTCAACACTGATTTTCTGTCCGCCTTCGGTATATTTCCCGGAATATAAATCGTACCAACCGTTGGCTGCCGGAAAATAAACTTCGCGGTTACGGGCTTTGTATTTATAAACGGGAGCAACCATCAGCGATGGTCCAAACATGTATTGATCGCCAACATTCTCTACCTGTTTATCACCGTTAAAATCCATCACCAACGCTCGCATGATGGTATAATCTTCGAAATGCGTTTTTCCGGCAAGCGAATAAATGTAGGGCATCAAACGGTAGCGAAGTTTATTCACATAAACCATGCTTTTGTAAGCGGGATGAGTTTCAGGAGCCATGTTGTAAATTTCGCGGTAAGGGAACTGTCCGTGGCTACGGAAAAGTGGACAAAACGCACCAAACTGGTACCAACGGGAATTCAATTCGCGCCACTCGTCCAAATCGGCCGATCCTTCTTTGGCCTGTTCGTAGCGTTTTTCTACGCAGAAACCGCCAATATCCATGGTCCAGTATGGGATTCCGGAGATTGCAAAATTCAATCCGGCTGAAATTTGGGCTTTCATATCTTCCCAACGGGTACCAATATCGCCACTCCATGTAGCGGTTGAATAACGTTGCAATCCAGCAAATCCGGAGCGGGTCAACAGGAAAACACGTTTATTCGGATCGACACCACGTTGGCCATCATAAATGGCTTCAGCATTCATCAGGGCATAAGCATTGAAATATTTGGTCGATGGTCCGAGTGCAGTCGGTGTCATCAATTCTTTGCGGTATTCGATGCTGGCATTCGAGAGAATATCAGGCTCAGAAGCATCCATCCACCAGGCATCAAAGCCTTTGCTGTAGAGCTTTTCTTTCATCTGGTTCCAAAATAACTTCCGGGCATCAGGATTATAGGCATCGTAAAACGAGCCAATATAGCCTTTACCAATCCAGTCGCGGATACTGTCCTTTACTGCACGTTGGTACATCCAGCCTTTGCTGTCGAAATCCTTATAATTTTGGGTAGTGTGATAAAATTTCGGCCATACCGAAATCATGATGTGTGCGTTCATGTCGTGAACTTTCTGAACCATCGCGACAGGATCAGGGAAACGGGCAACATCAAAATTGTGCGAACCCCAATCTGTTACAGGCCAATAACTCCAATCGAGTACAATATTATCAAGTGGAATCTGGCGCTTGCGATACTCCTGAACAACATTAGTCAACTCATCAGCAGTTTTATAGCGTTCGCGGCTCTGCCAGTAACCCATGGCCCATTTGGGCATAATCTGCGCTTTGCCAGTTACCGTGCGGTATCCACTGATTACCTCATCCAGATTATTTCCCCGAATAAAATAATAGTCGATCTGATCGCCCATTTCAGAAGTCAGCGTCAATGCATTCTGATCGGCTTTTGGCCTTGGACTTAAAGCTTTCAGGCTTAAGTATGAAACGCCTCCATCGGGTTTCCATTCCAGACGAATCGAATATTTTTTACCCTGTTCAAGTTCTTTGGTGAATTTGTAGGTATTCGGATTCCAGGCAGTACGCCAGCGTTCAGGAACAACCAATTCGTCGTTGATGTAAACTTTGGTATATCCGGCATAATACAGTTTGAAATGGAATTCTCCGGATTCTTTGGGTTCAATCTGGCCTTTCCAAACAATCATCGAATTATTAAATTGAAAACCTTCAGGAAATTTTTTGATGGTCGTCAGGTTTTCGTAATCAATGGCTGATTCGTTGCGGTTAATAAACACCTGATTGGTATCCGAATTGGTATAATACATTCCGGATAAACTGCCCTCCTCGCCTTTTGCGTTGTAAAGTTTGAACAGATCCATGTCGGAATAATCGCGCGGATCGCCAAATTTGGTCACCGAATAATTATCCCAGAGTAAGCCGTAATTTTTGTTCGAAACTACAAATGGAACCGATACTTTGGTATTGTACTGATACAAAATCTCGTTGCGACCTTTGTAATTAAATTCGTCAGACTGGTGTTGCCCAAGCCCGTAAAAAGCCTCATCGTCGGGCGATTCAAAAATCTGCGAAAAGCTGTATCCTTTGGTGCCTTCAATAGTAATGGGGGTAAATGTTTTACCACCAGTTGCCCTTTCCTGAAGTAGTTTCCGGCCATTTTCGTCAAAGAAAACAACAGCTCCAGATGATAGAGAAACCGCAGCTTTTACTTTTGTGGTTGATAAAATCAGGCTATCGTTCTGTTCTGTGACGTCGAATGGAATTGTATTTGTTGGCTGATCAACCACACACAAACTTTTTGCTGACGAGAACTGATCGGTTGGTGAAGCCAAAACGTGAACAATCTCATCGTTCACAACTTCAAGACTAACCGTACGCGCACTACTTTCTGTTTTCGATTTAGGGTGAACAACCACTCCTTTCGGAGTTTTCTCCCAAACCTGCTGAGAACAGGCTGATAAAAAAAGAGTAGCAAAAGTGAAATATAAAATTCGCTTCATGATATTTGGTTTAAGTTAAATCAGAATAAGCAATAAAGACACATGCTAGGCCTATATTGTACAAATAACAATTTGATACAAAAATAAGCTTTTATTTCATTTCTACAAGATACTATTAATGAACACCATCTCACCTTTGTTTGAATTCTGAAATGAAAAAGCGGTGATTAAAAGTACACTTGTACCAGAAATATGAGGTCCCGGTTTATTGCAAACTATTAAATTATGATATAGCTTAGAGCCACAATAAAAGAAATTATTGAAGCGACCGTTTTCTATACCAACACCCATTTAAAGGCAATTAAAATGGCAAACAATACATCACAACACATACTGAATACATCGGCAAATCTTTTAGGATTTTGTCTGTTCGTGATCACCTCATTGCACATAGCCGATAAAATTGAATCTCACCTGATTGATGAATTCACTTCTGTTATTGCTCTGCTGTTGACAATCTCTTGTGTATTTTCATTTATTTCGATAAAGACCAAATCGGCTCAGAAGGAAATTAAACTGGAAACAATCGCAGATTATTTTTTCATGAGCTCACTCATCGGTATTTTTTTTATTATTATACTGATCACCCTAAATTTCATTAAATAACAGGTATGAAAACTTTCCGAAGTGACATTTCGAACGAAGAATTTCAGATTGCTGATAAAGTCTCGGCTAAAACAATCCGGCATTCAATTTTGAACTTAATACAAAAAGAGCATCCATTATTTACTCATGAAAGTCATTTATCTCGTAGTGAATTAAATCACTTCAGAAAAAGACACATCTCGGAATACCTGTCCAAAGAACTTGGGAAACTGACGGATCCTGAAAAGAAGGTATTAACTTCAATAACCGACAATACAACATTATCAGATAAAATTGATGGGGAAGATCAGCAGATTCTAACATTTGGACAAAAAATTGCCGATAAAGTCGCTTCATTTGGTGGTAGCTGGACATTTATTATCTCATTCGGGATATTTATTTCTCTATGGATTAGCCTGAATATCTTTTGGCTCGTTAATAAAGGTTTTGATCCCTACCCTTTTATCCTTTTAAATTTAATTTTGTCGTGTTTAGCAGCCTTACAGGCACCTGTTATTATGATGAGCCAGAACCGTCAGGAAGAAAAAGACAGGGAAAGGGCTAAAAACGACTACATGATCAACCTAAAATCTGAATTGGAAATAAGGACGCTGCACGAGAAAATTGATCATTTCGTCATGGATCAACAGCAAGAGCTTTTAGACATTCAAAAAGCACAAATAGAGATGTTAACTGATATACTTAAACGTGTTGAAAAAAGTGGGCAATAACAATGAATACTACAGACATTTCAACCCTCCGCCTTCAGAACCAGCAAGTTTCCGCAACAAAATTTAAAACAGTAAAAGAACTCGTTGGCTGGATGGGCGCCATGCAGGCGCAGGATTACAATCAGGCCAAATGGGCTATTGGTGCGCGGTTGCCACATTTAACGGAAACTCAAATTGAATCAGCCTTTAATCAAGGCGATATCTTTCGGACTCATTTGATGCGCCCAACCTGGCATTTCGTTTCTGCTGACAACATATACTGGATGTTGCAACTGACCTCAAAACAGATTAAATCAATTACAAAATCAAGAAAACGTGATCTGGGTCTTACCGAGAATGATCTTGCAAAAAGCAAGGAGGTACTGGTAAAATCACTGGAAGGAAATCGGTCACTTACACGCGAAGAACTAAGCGACGAACTCAATAGGGCAGGAATAAACACCTTCGAACAGCGATTACCCCACATCCTGATGGACGCAGAAATTGATGGGATTATTTGCAGTGGCGGAATTCAAGGTAAAAATCAAGCCTATGCTTTGCTGGCAGAAAGAGTTCCGGTTAAAAAAACTTTTTCAAGAGAAGAATCGCTGGCACTGCTGGTCAAAAAGTACTTTACCAGTCATGGGCCAGCCACTTTGCCCGATTTTGTGTGGTGGTCGGGCTTACCGGTCGCAGAAGCCCGAAAAGCTCTGGAAATGAACAAAACGATTCTGAATTCAGAAATCATCGACAATGAAACGTATTGGTTTGCTAATTCGGTCGACATGCCTTCTACGCTGCACGATTCCGTTTATCTGTTGCCTGCCTTCGACGAATACCTGATCAGCTACAAAAATCGAAGCTCGGCCATTACTCTGGAAAATCACACCAAAGCCATTTCGAACAATGGTATTTTCAGGCCAATAATTGTTGTGAATGGGCAGATTTCAGGATTGTGGAAAAGAACGATCAAAAAAGACTCAGTGCTGATAGAACTTGATCACTTTAGGCCACATAATAAAAAAGAAATTGGGTTAATTGAAAACGCTGCCGAAATGTTTGGACATTTTACCGGGAGGAAGGTGGAAGTAAAAATTCAGCAATAGATAAATCTATGAAACATCTTTTAATCAGTTTACTGTTTGTATTTTCAATCGCAACGATTAAAGCAAATGATGCTTTTCTGGGATCAAGAGGCGGAAACGTATTTCCCATAATCCGGAATGAAAGAATCCGAATGGTTAAGGAAGAAATAAAGGTTGTTATGGGAAAGGATAGCTGTAAAGTATATTGCAAGTTTTGGTTCAAAAATCTGGGTACCAAAGCTGAGAATGTATTCATGGGATTTCCTGACTATTTCGAAAATATGACTGAGATTTCAAATCCACTCAGAGGCTTTACCTGTGCTGTAAACGGCCATAAAACGGCATTTGACAAACGGACTCAAACTACTGAGGTTGATAACATACCTGAATTAAAACGATACGAAAAATGGTTTTGCTGGAATGTAAACTTCAATCCCGGAGAAACAGTTCTGGTTGAAAACACTTACAACGGCGATCTGGGAGGTTCGGCTGACGGAACTTGTAGTTTTAGCTATTTGATTGGAACAGCGCAAACCTGGAGCAGCACCATTGCCAATGGAAAGGTTATTTTCGACTACTCAAAAATTGCATCAAAAGCATTTGTTGATACCACTTTCTATTCAGACAGAACCTTACCAAAGGGGCTTGAACGGAGCATTTACAACGACAGCACTGTGTTTTCGTACAATAACTACCTACCAAAATGGAACGAGACTTTAAAAGTAAACTTGCTCTGTTATTGGAAATGTCCGTATGGCGGATCACAGGAAGTATTTACAGAATCTCCAATCTTAGGCAATATAATGGTTAAGACCCTTAACCAACAAACGCTTAGGTTAATGAGAAATGAAGTGTTTGCCAGGCATGGATACATTTTTAATGATACCGAGTTGAAGAATTATTTTACGTCCCAATCCTGGTATAAGCCTAATCCTACTTTCAATCCAAATCAGCTGAATGAATTTGAACTGTTGTTTTTAAAATACCTGAAAAATTTAGAAGAAGACAAGCACGTAAAATAACAGTTATTCAAATACTTAACCGAACAAACCAACAAACCTGGTTATTTCTACCTAAGATAATTCAAGCTTGTTATCGCAACTCTCCTTTTTCAAACTTTTCAATCATTTCACCAGCAATGCTTATGGTTGACGGATGGCTCGGGAGATTTCCTCTCGAAAACCAGGAAGCATCGGTTATCTCTTTTCCATCAATGCAAATCGGTTGATTTGCGTCGGCTTCGGCAATAAAACCAATCATCATCGAACCCGAAAGCGCCCAGGGTTGACTTTTATAATACCGAATATTCCAAACATCCAGCCCAACCTCTTCTTTAACCTCGCGAACCAGAGTTTCTTCGAGGGTTTCGCCTACATCAACAAAACCGGCAATTAACGAATACCAATTGCCGACGAAATTCGCATTGTGAGCCAGTAAAATTTTATCGCCACTAATAATAGCCACAATAATAGCCGGTGAAATTTTGGGGTAAACAACTGTGTTGCACGAAGGACAAATCATTGCCCGCTCGTCATTCTTGTGTTGTGTTTTGGAGCCGCATTTTCCGCAGAATTTATTTTGATTGTACCAGTTCCGCAAATGAAGACCAACAATACTAACCCAGGCAATTTCCTTCTGGTTGGTTGTCCGGAAAAAACTAATGTCCTTGTACTCAAACCGCGATTCGTCCGCTTTTAGGTCGTCCCATACCAGGAAACAAGGAACCTCATTCAGGCTGAATAAAAACACAGATTCCATTTCACCAGAAATCTCCGGAAAATCCTTTTTCTGCGGTATCGCTAATTCTTCGCCATTTGCTTTGAGCAATAAAGTGTTTTCATGGTAATGAAAAATATAATCGTCGTCCTGAGGCTTGCGCTTAGCCAAATACAGGTTACTGAAACGGTGCGGGTGAATATCCTGAATCATGGAATGTACGAATTGATTTGCGCTTGTAAAGATAACTGACCAAACAGGTTTTCTACACCTGTTAGGTCTAAAAAGAAACAATGCACCTAAAAAGTTTAACAAAGAATTAGAAAAATCAGAATTCTATTTCTTCCAGAATATCAGCTAAATAAAATTCGTAATTATCAATAATTCAATCAAAAAAGCGACGTATATTTGATATGACCTAACAATAAGACCTAGCAGTTTTTTGAAACCTGTTAGGCCTAAAAGCAATATTGTATGAAACAAGATTTCTTTGAATCAAGCGTTGTTTATCATGTGTTTAACAGAGGAAATAATCGAGAAGATATATTCCTTGAGGAGAAAAACTATAGCTTTTTCTTGTCGCTACTAAAAAAATACCTGTTACCCCTTGCTGATATTTATGCTTTTTGTTTGCTAAAAAACCATTTTCATATCGCATTACGCATAAAAGATGAAAAACTTTTGACTGAAAAACTAAAGCTTAAACCCTATTTGGCATTTTCAAATCTATTTAATTCCTATTCAAAAGCAATAAATAAAACATATAATCGAAGTGGAAGCTTGTTTCAGGAACATCTGCATCGAATTAGGGTAGAAGACGAAGAATATTTAATGCAATTAATTGCGTACATCCATTTAAATCCTGTGAAACATGGATTTACGAATGATTTCAAACAATACACATACTCATCATATCAGGCTTTCCTGTCCGAAAAACCAACCAACATCGAAAAGAATTATATCATGAGTTTGTTTGGCGACAAAACTAATTTCGAATACTGGCACGATTTGAATAAGCTTTATTTAGAAGATAAAATGAATGATATCTAAGATAAGCCTTACACCTAACAGGTTTTTGAAACCTGTTAGGTGTAAGGCTTCAGGAAATATCTTTTACTTCGCCATTTTCCACACTTCGCTGCCGGCCAGCAGAAAACAGCCTAAACCGTAATCTTCAAAGTCGGGTTTGCTGTCGTAGGTTACCGGTTGGCCGTCGGATGGCTGTTTTCCGGTTCCCTGTACAAAACCCAATCCCCCATTTGGTTGAACTGCTTCTGTAGCCATTGCATTCCACGCTTTGGTAATCGCTGGCAAATATTTTTTCTCTTTCAGCAAACCATGATTGATTCCCCATGCCATTCCATACACAAACAAAGCTGTACCCGAAGTTTCTTTTCCTTCAAAATTCGTTGCATCGTGCAAACTCGCATTCCAGAAACCATCGGCGCGCTGAATCGGCAATAAAGCATTCATCATTTCAAGGTAAGTTTTTCTGTATTCCTTGAAATATGGATCTTTGGGTGCAATTTCCATTACACGCACCAAGGCTGCCACCACCCAGCCGTTTCCGCGCGACCAATAGCAATCTTCACCATTTGGTTCTTTATAAGGAGGCCTGAAGTCTTTATCGCGCCACCACAATTTATCTGCCGGATTATAAAACCCCTGACGAACCTTCGTGTCCATGTACATCTGGTACATCCGTTCCGAGTATTTTGTATCGCCGGTAATCACACCCAGTTTGGCAAAAACAGGCATGCCCATTTGAAGTGCATCAATCCAGGTCCAGTCGTCGATTTTATCGGATGCAATCATCAGGTCAATCGACTCTTTCAGGTCTTTAATCATCTCCGGCTTTTTCTCCTTCTCGTACAAATCCAGATAAGTCTGACCGCAGCATTGGTTATCGGCATTTCGGGTTTTCACTCCACCATTAAGACCCCATTGGTGCGCTTCGCCCCACGACATGGCGTAATCGTAATACGATTTATCCGGATTAACTGAATACAGCGCCATCAATCCTTCGTAATAAACGGCACGCGTCCAGATGTTACTCGGGCGCTCCTTGTTGGTAATAATGGTCTTGCCTGTATCGGGCCATTTGTTCATAAAATAGGCATTGGCAAGCACCATCTTATCCATAATTTCCTTTTTCGCCGGAAGATTTTGAGCTCCGGCAAGCCCAACCGCGACAACTAAAATTGCCATTAACAGCGTTACCTTTTTCATTGTATTTGAGTTTATATGTGATTTGTAATTTCTTTTTCCAAGTTAAGTCATCCCGAATTTATTTCGGGATCTGACATCAATAGATCCTGAAACAAGTTCAGGATGACGCGTTGAACATCAAAGCCTACAACCTGTTATCCACTTCTTTTGCAATCTGCACGTCGCCAACCGGACGGCAATCCTTTATCCTGATGTCTTCCACATTTTTCAGAATGATGGAAGGAACTTCACCGACTTTGGTCACAGTTACATCGTTTAAACCGGCACCAGTCACATCATCCAAAATAAATGCCGGACGGAAATCATCGTTTTCGAGTTTCATCGTAACATGATTCATCTCAACGTTTTTGGCATGACGAATAAAGAAGCCGTAAGCAGGCATCGCCCCAAATTCCTGTGGATCGGGATATGATTTTTCATGTTCGCCCACCTCTGCAAGAGCCTGCTCTTTTGGAGCTCCGCCTTTTATCCGGATTTGGATGTTACTTAGTTTCACATCCTCAACCGGATGGCCAGGCAGCCCAACGATCATGGAACAATAGTTCGGATTTTCACTATAAATAATCACATTGCTGATGTTTATCCGTCGGAGGACTCCAACAGGAGCTCCTGCAGGACCACGCATACGGGCACCAATTCGCAAAAAGAACGGCGCACCCTGAATATCTCTCATGGTTATGTTGTCAATCGTCACATCTTCCAGAATGCCACCATCAACAGTTTCGAGAGCCAATCCACGGCAAAATTCGAATGTGCAATTCATGATAGTAATGTTTTTAAATCCGCCATTCGATTCGGTTCCAAATTTGATTCGGCCAGTAACCACTCCGTGATCAGGAACTGTATTCGCTTCGTCTTTTTTATAGGTTCCATCAAGCAAAGTTTTGCGATCGAAACCGCTGACCGAACAATTGGTGATGGTTACATTTTCGGTGGCACGGGCAAAACCTAGTGCGAACGAGCTTTTCAGGCAAATGGCATCGTCGAACGGCGAATTCACCGAACAGTTCGAAATGCGCACATGGCGGCAGCAATCCACGTCGAACGCGTCGCGATTGGTGTCCACTTTCACATTGTCGATGGTCATGTTATCGACGCCGGTAGCCAGCAAGCAAAAATGACCGCCCATCAGGATCGAAATATCCTTGATCACCACATTGCGACACAGTTTCAGGGCAATCGCCTTGTTGGCCATGCCCGGTGTTTTGAATCCTTCGCGAGTAAGGCCGTTACCAAAAATGGTTCCCAATCCGGTGATGGCAATGTTCTGCAGGTTTTCACCATAAATGAGGCTATTGCGCCAGTGGCTGTGTCCAAAATCCTGATACATGTCCCAGGGATTAGGTTCTGCAGGATTGTAACCCAACCCAAATTTTTTCACATCGGCAGCTTCCAAAGTGGCGCCATTATCGAGGTGTAGCGTGATGAAACTTTTCAGGTGAATGGTGAAACTCTGGTAGTTTCCGGCAGGGAAAAACACGGTTCCTCCACCCTTTTCTGATGCAGCATTAATCGCAGCATCAATAGCTTTGGTGTCAACGGTTTGTCCGTCGCCTTTGGCTCCATAGTCTTTCACATTGTAAAAAACGCCGGTTTGAGCGAACAGGCTGCCGGTAAGCAGTAGGGGGATCAGTAAGGTTTTAAGTTTTTTCATCGTATTTAGTTGTTTTAGCTTCAATTCTACTTTTAAAACCCAAAGGGTTGACAGGATTGTAGTTGTTGATGAACCAGAAATATTCTTAACCACGAAGTGGTGGTATTAAAATGTCATGCCTTCGGCATTTGCTCCAACACTCCATAAAAAATTCTACAATCCTTTCATGCCTTCGGCATTTTTAATTTTCTAATTAATTTCCATCCGGCTTCAGCAAATTTACTGCCGTGCTGTCGTACCAGCGGAATTGGGCAACCGGATCGGGCGTGGCCGGATCGAAAGTTTTCCAATCGTCGCGCACATATTTGGCCAAATCGGGAATGGTTTGCAGAACGGCCTGCGTCACGCATTTGGCCAGTTCGTAGGCGCCATACGGATTAAAATGCGTATCGTCGGCCAGCGGTTTATCTTGACCCGAATAGCTGTTCGCCGGATAATGCACAAAAGCTTTTTTCGAATTCTCCACGCCCAATGCCTCGTAAAACTGTTTACTCATGGCATTCAGGTCAATCAACGGAACATTTTCTTCTTTATACAGTTGGCGCATGGCCTCCGGAAATTCTTCAAGCGTATTAATGATTTTTCCGTTTTCATCAAACTTCCGGCGATTGGTTGAAGTTACCAGCACTGGGGTCCCTCCTTTTTTGCGGGTTTCGGCAATAAAATACCTCAGCTCATCTTTGTAAGTGGTCATCGCGTCAAGATGATTTCCGCCGGGCTTTTGGTCGTTGTGCGCAAATTCCATAAAGAGGTAATCGCCTTTTTTTATCTGGCTCAAAATCTTCTGTAACCGGTTTTCACGTTTGAATGCCAACAGCGTTTCGCCCGATTCAGCATAATTAGCAACCACCACTTCAGGCTTCAGGAAATTCGGGAACATCTGTCCCCACGAAGCCCAAGGTTCGTTTTCCTGATCGGTGACCGTCGAATTTCCGGCCAGAAAAATCGTAGGCAAATGATCTGCTTTTTTGATTTCAATCGCTGATACGCAAGGATGTTTTCCATTGAATTCGAGTGTCAGTTTGTGGTCCCAGTTCATGTAATTCAGTTCTCGATCTTTCAGTTTTATTCCTTCCTGATTTTTCATTTGCGGATAACGAACATCAACCACCACCGTTTTCTGAATTGTTTGGACCGGTTCAGTAATCACATTTTCGAACAATAACCGACGAGACTCGGCTTTAAGTGTTGTCGATGAGCCGGTTGCAGAACCGCCCAAAGTAAGTATTAACTGATAATGACCTTCGGGCAGATCAACAACAAAATAAAATGGCTTTTTGCTACTCAAAAAGTTTATACCTTCTTCCATTTCTCCGGAAGGAATGATTCCAAAACCAATTTGGGTTGAATACACTGATTTTCGGTTAACAGGAGTCCATCCTGAAAGCGATTGATCTGAACCAAATTTGAAACGAAATTCTGATGGCGCGGAGAAAATCGACAAGTCAACTGCTGGCTTTTTCAACAGGAAACGGTTCAATCCGAATTTCTTATTCGCCTTTATTCCGTCAGCTACCAATGATGCAGCCATCGAAGCGCCCATAGCCGAGGTATGCGTGTGATCGGGAGCAAAAAAATAGATTCCGGTAACTTTATTTTCGCCAAGCAAATCCAGCTTTTCCGACATGCGTTCATTCAGATCGATGTACCCAATTTTTTCCTGACGGGCAATCTCCATTACCCAATCCGGATAGCTTGCCGGAGTCCGCTTGACCTTGCCGTTTTCCCAGTCATTTCGCGGAATCGGAGTTACAATAATTGGCGTAGCACCTTTGGTTTTTGCCTCCTGAACAATTTTCCGGAGATACCAGCCATAGCTGTGAACGATTTCGTGCTGTTTGGTAATCAGGTTATCGATTTCCTCAGTTTCCTCGCCAATACCTTTGATGGTTCCTCGCGCCCGCAAAGTATCATTTACCGGACCATTGTCGTTGTGCCCGAATTGCATCAGCACAAAATCGCCTTTTTTAAGTTCCTTAAGCACGGCATCCCACAAACCTTTGGTCTGAAAAGTCCGGCTGCTGGTTCCACCCAATGCACGATTTTTGACAAACACTTTGGTGGTGTCAAAATACTGGATAATTAAGTCTCCCCAACCCCACTGACCTCCGGCGCCATCTCCTTTGCCGTTTTTTACAGTTGAATCGCCAATGGTAAATACTGTAGGTTTTTCTTTGGCCTGAAGGATAACTTGAAAGACTAAGCCTATGATCGCAATTAGTAATATCTTTTTCATTTTAAACTTTTTTTACCACGGAGAACATGAGGAAACACAGAGTTTAATGAGTTCCAAATCTCTATTTTATCTCTGCGTTCTCTGTGGTCATTTTTTCCTTTTTCTATGTGACTATGTGGTTCATTTAATTCATTTTACCTCAAACACAAAAGCCGAGGAAGTCATGTACTTCCCACCTTGGGTTGCAACAAACAAATATGTGGGATGCCCGTTTTGCATCAGAATTTGCGGACGCTCGAAGCGACCATATTTTTTCAGATTCGATGGTGCTGGCGGTTGCTGCAAATAATGGCTGTAGCCGAAATAACTGATCTTCGATTCCGACCAGTGAATGCCATCTTCGGATTCTAAAATGATCCCAACTTCATGATCGAATCGTCCCATGTCGCGCGCTAACATGTAAAACCGGCCATTCTCCATAAACACATTACCATCTTCCAACTGCCGGTTATTTCCAAATTTGGAATAATCCAATATCGGATTTCCGGAGTATTTCACATACGGACCTTCCAACTTTTCGGCAATTGCCAATCCGTATTTTCTGTTTCCACGAATTGCCGGATCAACCGGATGCTCGTATTCTTCAGTATTCCATGATTTATAGTACAACCAATATTGTCCGTTCGGATGTTTCAGAAAGGCCGGGTTCGAGGTGCAATGATCGTCCCAGGCTCCTGTTGAACCGACTTCCAGCAAAGGTTTGTCAGGCCGATTCCAAGGACCATACAATGAATCGGATATGGCCAGCGCAATGCGTTTGGTATTTGTTTTTCCGTTGGAATTGCCCATGTAAAAAAGACAATATTTTCCATCAACATACTGAATATGCGGATTGTGACAGGTTGTTCCGTCGAAATAACCTTCGCCTCGCGGCGCCAGAATGGTTTCGATATCGTAATACGGTCCCTCGGGCTTATCAGCAACAGCATGTGCAATTTCCGAACCGTTGATCCAGCCGCCCATTCCCTTTTTGGCATCCCAGCGCGAAAAAAATACGTGGATTCGTCCGTCAGGAGCAACAATCGGACTGGTTCCCCAAACGTAATATCCTTCAAGTTCCAGAATTCGACCAAGCGGTCTGAGACGTTTGGCGAACGTTGAAATATCTTTTTTGCTGTATCTTTTTTCAGGAATAGCGGCAAAACAGTTCATTCCGAAAGCTAATAAAGCACCTCCGGCTAAAAGGGTTTGTTGTATGAAATTTCGTCGTGTTGTCATCGTTATTGTTGTTTTACTCAGCGGGTGACTCAAAGTCATCTGTTAAGTAATCTTATAGTAATCCGAAATAAAAATACAGGGTTCGTTTCACAGGTTTCTCCATTTTATTGAGTTCGCCCATGGGGCCCAGATTCCAAGTGTCATTGCTGATGCCCATGGCCAGTTTTGTCCCAATCGGCGGAATGGCATCCAGAAACGAAATATCACCAACTGGCAATACCGGATAGTTTCTCGGTCCAGAAATTCCGTAGAAATTAAACAGGCGTACAAATAAATTATTATCCTGAGCCACCATTGTAAATTTGCCATCAACCGTGTTGAATTCCATCCACGAAACTTCAGGATAATAGCCTTTAAACTGAGGCAACCCCCATGTATTGTCGGCTGGCAATTTGTTATTATACATGCGCTGATACACATCAAGCATTCCGCCAGCCATCCGGTTTTTCCAAACGTTTGCCGGGCCTTTACCCAGCCATTTGGCGCCAATCACATCCGACTCCGGAAAGTCAAAACTAATTCCGGTAAACATCTGCTCTCCTGAAACCTGGTACTCGTAATCCATGGCCAGCCAGCCACTGCTAAACATGGTCCAAACCACCTTTTTCATATCGCCGGAATAGCTCATTTCGAGCGAATAACTTTTATCGCCCTTTACCGGCTGAATACTTTCCAATTTGGCATTTCCGCTAACCAGAACGGGTCCGTTACTGAAAGGAATTGGCAAACCTAAATCGTTGGTTACTTTTCTGATTTTTCCATCTTTTTTGCTGAAAGTCACAGCTATTCCTGAAGCTTTTAAGGTGTATAGACTGTCATTTTCGGTTAGCTCGGCAACACCTTTCTCTTTCGAAAGATCGGCCGATTGTTGCTCAATGGGTAAAATATTATCTTCTTGAATTCCGGCAGATTTTAACTTTTCGCGTTGCTGCTTTTCCTGATCGCTGATGTCCATTTTCACCAGTTGCGAAACTGCACGAAGATTGCCACCGATTTTCCAACTGTAGCAATAAATTTCATCTACGGAAGGATCAAATACTTTCAGGTAAAGGGCATCGCATTTTTTGTAGTCGGCAGGAAGTTCCAAGTTCAAAATTCCATGCTCCAAAGGCTTGACGTCTGGGCTTTTTGCAGTTCCGCTTTTCATCACTTTGTGAGCAGCCTGACGATCAAGAACTGTACTGAAATTCACCAACTGCCATTCGAAACGACAGTCTTTAAGATTAGTAAAATGGTAACGATTTTCAACCGGGATTGTTCCATCGAATTGTTCCGGAAGCTTTTTCAGGCTAATTTTTACCGGACAATAAATTTCCCGGATAGCATAATAACTACCCTCCTTTTCACGGTGCGGACCAACAACGCCATCGGGTGCATTCACCCGGTTGACATCAATAAATCCGTTGAGATCGGTGCGCACAATGCCTTCATCGAGCAAGGCCCAGATAAAACCACCTCCAGCATTTGGTGTGTTCCAAAAGAGTTCCCAAAAATCTTCAAGTCCTGCGCCGCCACCACCGTCGTCCTGCGAATGCAAAAACTCGGTTGGCATGTAAATTTTACCTTCAGTAAATATCTTTTTAGAGCTGTAATAATTTTCGTAATGGTTGCAGTCGATGCCGTTGAAATCGTTGCCCGGCTTATGATGCGGATGAATCACCGGGCGTTTCGATTTGTCGTAAAACCCAAAGTCGTCATCCAATTCCTTATTGGTTCCGCCTTCGTTTCCATTGTCCCAGAAAATAATCGACGGATGATTGCAATCGCGTACCACCATTTCCTTTACCAGCTTGACGCCGGGAGCCGTCGCGTAGGCATTTTGCCAGCCCGCCAGCTCGTCGAGCACATACAACCCGAGCGAATCGCAGTAATTCAGGAAACTTTTGTCCGGCGGATAATGCGAGCAACGAATGGCATTCATGTTCATCGATTTGATCAGCTTCACATCGTCGAGGTTAATCTGATCGTTCAGGCAGCGACCGGTTTCGGGCCAGAATGCATGACGGTTGATGCCTTTCATTTTGATTTTGGTACCATTCAGGTAAATGCCATCGCCCTGCCGGATTTCTATCGTGCGGAAACCGAATTTTTCAGAAGTCGAATACAACTCATTCTTTCCGTTTTTCAGCGAAACCCGAACCGTGTATCGGTTGGGCGTTTCGGCTGTCCACAATTCAGGATTTGCAACTTTGCAACTCAAGGTCACCAGCGAATCTTTTCCGGTGCCATTACATGTGGCAACTACTTTATTTTTTGAATCAAGAATTTCGGCAGAAACAGTGCGGTTGCCTTTTAAATTCTGAAGGAAAACATCCATTGCAAATAAGCCATCGGCTTTGGCATCGATGGAAACGCGTTCAATGTGTTCTTCTGGAAAGGCTTCGAGGTAAACCGGACGGAAAATCCCTCCAAACACCCAGTAATCGGCAAAGCGTTCGGCATTGTTCACCGAATGATCGGATGACATTTTACTCACAGTTGCTTCCAATAAATTGGACTGTCCAAACTTTAACTTATCAGTAATGTCGTATCGGAATTGGTAAAATGCCCCCTGATGGATTGCACCGGCTAATTGGCCATTAATTTTCACTTCGGTATCAGTCATCGAACCTTCGAAAACGATGAAAACCTTTCGGTTATTCCAGTCAGTAGGTACCTGAAACGAATATTTGTACATTCCTTTTTCGTCGGCAAACTTAAATTTCTTGCCGTACGTGCGATAGTCTCGACCATAATCGTACTCTCCAAATCCTTGCTGCTCCCAATGCGACGGAACTTCAATCTTTGACCAAACTCCACTGTTTCGTCCCGAAGTACAGAAAAACTCCCAGGTTTTGGTGTGGGTGTTATCGGTTCCGGAGAGATAGAGAGTTTTCTTTTGTGCAAAAACGGAGAAAGAAAGAAGGAACAATAAAAATAAAAAGCCCCCTCTAACTCCCCCAACAGGGGGAGGACACGGCTGCGGTGGATTTTTTTTCTGATTAGTTTTTATCTGGTTAATCATTGTGTTTTTATCTGGCGTTTTTGAATATGATTTTTACATGCGGCGCATACAGCGTTTGTATTTCAATCAGCAGCAGCACGTGCGCCTTGTTTCACTTTCTTTTTTCATCCCCGGGTTTCGTTTCACTTCACCCGGGGCTATTCATATTTAACCCCTTCAGGGTATTTTTTGCATTTCACAGCTAAAATAAAGACGACCTTAACCTCTGCCACCCTAAAGCCTCTCCCCTTCAGGGAGAGGTTGGAGAGGAGCTGGTTTTCTCAAAAATCTTTCATCAACCCTTCCCATTTTACATTCCATTTGCCGTCTTTGGGGAACCCTGGATTTTCAACAGAGCATCCTTCCCATCCGGCGCACATCAGCGAAACCGCCTTCAGAAAACCGCCGTTACCCGGTAAATAAATCCGCAAGCGCGGGCTCTGGTAATTGTGCCCGTTTTTCAGGTAGGTGTTCTTCTGAACATCTTTCAGCAAAGCTTCCAAAGCAATTTCAGGCTCGTTCAATCGGATGGCGCACATGGCTACCATGGGGTAATCCCATCCCCAGGTTGTTGGCCAATCCCAGTTGCTCATCACTTTTTTCAACGTATTGCGCATAACTTCAGGATCAACCTTATCCCACATCGGAAGCATTCCAACTGTCCCGGTAACCATCGGATGATCGGTTATGGCTTTTGGGTTGGTGTACGAATCGGATGCTTTGGCAATCCCAAGGTACACGCCGTTTTCCTGATCAGGGGCTGGCAATCCGTTCAGAACTTCGTCGTAATGTGCGTCAGCAGGCTGATTTAGTCGTTTGTGCCATTCTTGTGCAACGCCCAACGCCCAATGCCAATAAGCCAATTCGAACGGTGGATTCATTGTCGTCTCGCGTTTCCAATGTTCCTGAGCCGGAATGAGCGGAGGAAGCAAATTATAAACTTTCCCGGTTGAATCGGGCACCGCGAAATCAGCCATGAACTCAGCCGTAGCGAAAACCAGATCTTTGTATTTATTCAGAATTTCAGGAGAAGGATTGCTGCGATACAACTGCTCGGCCATGTAAATAAAGTGCGGCTGTTGCCAGATGAGGTAACTGCCCACTCCTGAAGGACTATTCTGACCTTCCGGCCCAACCATTTTAGGCCAGCGAACTCCTTTGAACCCTTGCATCTGAGCCGTTTCGAGCGCTTTTTGATAGATCGTGTGGTACCATTCCAACTGTTTATCCAAAACTTCAGGATGGCCCCAATTGGCGAAATGAGCCGAATGCCACCAGTGCATTTCGAGGTGCGCTTTGCCGTACCAGCTATTGTAAACCAAACCTGTTTCCTGTGGTGGTAACGATCCTGAATTATTGATTTTTGTGAGGTACTGCGACAACACAAAGCGCCGCTCCAATTCTTTAGCCCGCGGATCGGTACATGCTGAAAAATCTACGACACCGCTGGTTTCCCAGAAGGTTTTCCAGCTATCCAAATTCTCTTTTTCAGTTTCAGTAAAGGTTGGCAGCTTTTCATCATTCATTTCCGGAGCAAACAAACAGCTAAATTCGATTGAATTGCCAGCTTTTGGCGTTAGTACAAAATGATGCTTTTCAGTCTCCTGAAGATCGGCCTGACCAACCCAATCCATTTTCACCTGATAGCGATCGTTATCCAGTGTCCGAATGATTTTTGCGCTGTTCTCTCCTACTTTTTCAAGCTTCGACTGATGTTTATCCGGAGAAACAAAATCATATCCTGAATGCGTATTGACCGGCACCGCATAAGGAAAAATCCATTCCACTTTCAACTGCCCTTTTTCAATGAGCGGCGAACTGATTTTTGCCGAAATCATATCTTTTTGTTGATGGCAGAAAACCTCCACTTTTACTGGCTGATCTTCAACCGAAAACTCGCTGCTGATGCGGCCTTCCCATAGATTTAGCTGATGTTTCGGATTTTGAATATCTGCCAGTTTCACTTCACTGCCATCAGCCTTTTTCAGGAGTAAACGGATAACCCCCAATTGCAAACGTTGCGGGTTTTCGCGAAAATAGTTGGTTGCCTCCGCATCTTTGCCCGATTTGGCATCCTGACTAAGGTACGGAACTTTTCGCCCCCTGTATTCAGAATAGAAAGCGCTTTGCATCACGTTATAGTTTCCTGTATTCGGGAAAGTATGCCAGCCCCAGTTCGACTGTGTTCCGAGCGTTACCCCATTCTCGTACTCCTTGTAAAAGGTTTGCAAACCGGTAATATCGGTGGTAAAAGCAAAATTGCCGTTGCCAACCGAAAGACTGGCTAGCGTATCGGGTTGCTCAATGATCACATTGTGTCGGGTGACTAATGCCAACCTGTCAATCTTTGAAGGCTTTTGGGTGGATTGGCATGCAGTGAACGCAAGAGCGATTAAAAGAAGTTTAGTTTTAGAACCACATAGGCACATAGGTCACATAGATTTAGGTATTATTAATTTAACCACATAGCACACAGAGGGAACACAGAGTTTTTAATCTTTCTCTGTTGTACCCTTTGTGTCCAGGTGATTATTTTCAAAATTTCAGCGGTTGAAGTGGTGTTAACGAAACAGGTCCCAAAAGTCCGGATTCCTGAGGTTTCCAGCCAAGCGTGGTAAACAATCCGTCAGCTCCACGGTTCCGCGGTTCTTTCGACGGAAAGTTGACGTTGTAGAAAATCTTATACTTCTGTCCTTTTCGCTCCATGTCTGCAATGCGGTTACCCATCAGATTGGTCACCGAAATTTCGAGCGTATTTTCAGCCTTCAAATCGGCTTCCGAAATATCGACAGTAAACGGAGCACTAATCAAGGTCACCAGTTCTTTGCCGTTCAGGCTGATTCGGGCACTGTGAGCCACTTTCCCTAAATCGAGCCGGTAAGTTTTAGCAGTTCCTGAAGGTTTTGCAAAGGTGGTTTTGTAAACCGCAGTTCCTGAAAACGCTTTGTAGCCGTCACCTTCAATTTCAGTCCACGAACCTAATTTCAAAAGCTTTACCGGTTTTGGAAGTTCAGGACCTCCATTTAGAAATGTCAAAGTCCAATCAGATCCAAATTCAATTTTATCTCCTGAAGTCTTCCAGTAAGCGTATTCCGGAGCATTCACTTTACCCGGAAAAATCTGCACCAGGCAACTTTCGCCTGGTTTTAGCTGCAAATATACTTCGCCAAAATTAGCATCAGATTTGGTCAGCGCTTTGCCGAAACTTCCATTCATCGGATTGTATAAAACAGCCGATCCAATTTTAGTTTCGAGAGCAACCATGCCGTCGATAATTTCGGCACCACGATTGGCAATGAAATAAGTTGTGTTAGCGCCATCAACCCGACGAATACATTGCAAACCACGCTCTGCCATAATTTCGTGCCGTAATTTACCCTGAAGAAGCAATTCAGATAAGTTACCAACCAAAATCTGGCCTTTACCCACCTTGGCCTTTTGAATAGTGCTTCCGGCTTGTTTTACCAAATACAAAGATTTTTTCAATGTCTGAAGTTTAACTTGCCGTTCGGACAATCTTCCCAATCCGGGAACATCAACCGGTAGTTCTTCCATCAAAACGGTGGCACCTTCTTTGGCCAAAGCAATTATTTTCTCGAATGTTTCAAGTGGAATTAACTTCACCGGAGGAAGCAAAACCGTTTGATAATTGGTTCCGCCAGTCTGTATTTTTCCTGATTTTGTTTCGAGCTGAGCGATCTGACGATCAGAAATATAATCGAAAGCATATCCATTTTTGAAGAGGTACTCGGCAGCATTGCGAACCGACGAACCTTTGGCTGCACCATCAAAATGAAGTAACATCGATTTTCCGCGAACGGCATATTCATCAGAAATTGGATAATAAAGCAAAATGTCGTTATCGGGTTTTCCGGCCTGAAGAAACGATTGGGAGCGGGCAATGTATGTATTCAGTGTTCCAAAATCATTCCAGAACGTATTGCTTGGCGCAAAATTTACAGCAGCATAAAACATCCAACCCGGCCACGAGGCGTCTTGTGGCGAAAAGGTTGTTCCATGGTAAAAAACATGGTTGATACCGGCCAGTAAAAATAAATCAATCGCCTGTTTCACATCCGATAACGAAGCTTCGAAATGATCTTTCAACCAGGTTGCCGATTCGGACGAAGCTAGCCTTTTGCCCATTACATGAGCTACCGATGATGCCGTTTTTACTTTTACAATATCTTCGCCTTCAGTCTCAGGAATATCGGCAGCAGCATACAAATCCAGAATATTGGCCGGTGCGCCGTGAGCCTGATTGCGGATTATTTTTCCGCCTTTCGCCGCCCAATCGTGCCAGCGTTGCGTATATTTTTCAAGTATCAAGTCCGAAATTGTTTCGCGGTAATCAGACAAAACACGCTGGTTGTATTCAGCATTATCCTGTCCCAATAATGCCGGAAGGTATTCGCGCAAATCGTAGCCACGTCGTTTCTGAAATTCGTCGAACATCAGCGGTGTAAAGTTGGCTTCGCCACGCGCATCATCCACTTCGTACGAATCATTAAAATAAGCCCTCAAACCACTAATATCGTGTCCGGCAAACGAAGTTGTAAAATGGCCCAGATAATTATCAATGGCTTTATCCGAGAAGTGGTCGATTACATCGCCTTCGCCACCAGGACCAGCGCGTTCGACCATTTTGCCGTGCCAACCTTCAAAAACAGCAAACAATTTCCAGAGACCTGCAGGTGCTGTCCAATTGAGTTTTCCTTCTGCATCAACTCTTGATGTCAGGTTCAGGATTGCGCCTTTATCAGAATAAGCCATTAAGGCTTGCAATGGCATTGGTCTGGAATATCGCACCTGTTCGATTGCCCAGTTCTGAAGGCTATCTTCGTTGGCGCTAACTGGATATTTTAATTGCGAAAGTTCCAATTTAGGCCGACTTATTGTGCGAAGCATCGGCTCTTGTTCCATGGTTACTTTTTCCTGAAGCCGACCGCCTTCTTTTATTAGTGCATACGATTGCACAGACATGTATTTGCAAGCATCATCAGGTGTTACCCACAAACCTCCAAAAGGCCAGCCCGAAGCCATTGCCAAATCGATACCCATATCGAGTTGTTTGCCTTCCTGAAGTGTGTATTCCAGATTTTTAACCCATTCCGGGGAAAGAAATTTGATGAACCGGTTTTCATAGCCGTGAACACCGTAAATCGGAGTGATTTCCAATCCGCCCAATCCGGCTTTGGAATAGGCTTCCATAGTGGCTTTCAGATTGGTTGGATCGACAGCGCTTCCCATCCACCACCAACGACTCCAGGGTTTTGCTTCTTTGGTAATTTGCGGCCAACCCGGATTTGGTTGATTTTTTTGCCCCGAAGCACTTGTAACTGATAATATTGTAAAAACAAGCAACGACGACAAAAACAACAATGTTGAATTTCGGAATGTATTCAGTTTCATTATTAGAAATTTTATTTATTCAGTCTTAACAAGCAATTTCTTCTCTTAAAATCATATTGACCGCAAGGTAAATCTAAATGAGAACTTGCAAAAGTTTTAAAAACTCAATTTAGATTAATAAACCTTAATTGGATGATTTTTCAATCTCAACAGCATAAATATTTGATTGTCCTTCAAAATTAGCCCTAAAAATAATCCATTTATCATCGGGACTATAATGCACGTTTGGTTCGAGCTTATAATTGTGGTGTTTCATGTTTACCAGACGCTCCGATTTGAAACGATCACCATCAGGCGTAAACAAATAAATCCATTGTCCGTCGGGAGCCTTGGCAACCGCACCCGGGTCGCCGCCATCGCCCGCAAACAGAGTTTCCGTAGAATTTGAATTGTAATGTACACTCCATTCGTTCCTTTCCAAACTGTATTTAATTTCCTTGCCCGAAGCAACATCGTAACCACCAACAAAAAATAGTTCGCCCCTTGGCTGTTGCAGGTCGAACCAGATGGTTTTTCCGCTTTTGCCAAACCATTCGTGCCCCCAGATTTCCTGATCGATGGTACGACGATGAATCTGGGTTACCTGCTTCGTATTTACATCGATGGTCCAAACCCGGTCGACTTTATGCCAGGGACCTTCGTGACAAAACATTAATAAATTGGGATTTACCGAAGAGAATTGCACATGATTGAGCCATGCGTTATCAGTAAATATTTTATTGAGTTGACCGGTTCGTACATCGATCGTAAATAAGGTTTTCGGAAGTTTTGCTTCGTAAATCAGATTAAAGAAATCGCTCTTATTCGGATTATTTTTCAAAATTTCTTTCTCTTCTTCTGTAGCTCTCGAACCTGCCAGTAAAGTGCCATCAGCATTTACCGTGGTAATCGAAGCTTTAAAATCTTCAGGAAAAACATAGACCAACTTTACTTTTTTAGTTGCAGGCTGCAATGAAAATATACTGTCGTTTATTTGGTAAAACACAGTTTTTGTTTTCTCCGAAACAATTTCGCCATTCATGGGAGATGAACAAAAAGTAAGCTGATTGATTTCTTTTGTGTCGATATTGATGGAGTAGAGTTGTTTATTCTTAATATTCGAGTTGTATGTTTCTTCTTTTTTCATGTCAGTTACCTCATCCGGATTCTGTTTGCTGCTGTTATAAAATACCATATCAGAACCGAGAAACGGGTTGTTATGAAAGTAGAAACTGAGGCTGTTCCCTTCCATCGGGGCAGTTAACTTAACAACTTTATGATGCGTGTCCTTGTCGATCCACTCGTTGGGCATTGGAGTCACAGAACCGGTTTCGATTACAGGTAGTTTTTGTGAATGACAAGCAGAAACCAGGATTAAAAGAAAAATCGAAAATATGTTTAGTGGTCTCATTGGTTTATTGGTTGGTTTTGGGGGTTGATCAAATATACAATTAGCAAATTTGGAAGGCATCCTGCCTTATCTGGTAGTTTCTGAAACTTAGTTCTTCATCTGCTTTATTTTCATAGTCGGCACGAATATCTTTTTTCTCCACGAAAGTTCCTTTTGTTTGTAATCGATTGATTTTTTGAAGGTTTAAAAAAGGTGGGCTGCCACACCCACCTTTTATCAGTCAATTCTAGCAAAATTGAGTTGCTCAAGTAGATTTAAAAAACCTGACCAAAGATTAGTAACCTGCGTTCTGCGTATAAAGTCCGCCTTTTACGTCAATCTCTGATTGAGGAATAGGATAAATAATATAATTTTTCTGGAACGGTTGAATCTGATTTTGAATATCTTCAGCTGCGATCCATGCTGGCATAATTGTTTCAACTAAACCCGACCGGACTAAATCGTTCCAACGTAATCCTTCTCCCATAAATTCTTTTTGTCTTTCAGCCATTAATTGAGGTAAAGTTACATTTGAAACAGGCGTGGTTAAACCTGCACGAGTACGAACCTGATTCACAATTGCATCAACTTCGGCTTGTGTTCCTGAAGCTCCATGCAGAATACACTCGGCTTTCAACATCAGAATATCGGTATAACGTTGTGCAATAAAGTTGATTGGCCAATCTAAACGGTTTGTCGGAACTTTTGTCAAATCAACATACTTCACAAAAAACGAACGAGGTTCGGAAACTCCGTTATATACGTATCCGGGTTGAATTGAGAACGTTTTCCGAACATCTTCGGGTTCAAAAGAATTAATTAATGTTTCGGCTACCGGACGAATAGTTAAACCTCCCTGAATAGCTTTCCCTTTTGATTGGAAGTAGGCATCAGGAACTAAAAGCCAGGCAAAAGTTGACCCAAGTACCGGATTTGAACCTGTAATGTACTGAATATCAAAAACAACCTCAGCATTATTTTCATTGGTATACGAAAAAATGTTCGAGTAACTTGGAAGGAAAGAATACTTTTTACTGTCGATAATCGAATTGAGCAACGTAATTGCCTGTGACCATTCATTTAAGCCTAAACCTGGACCATCAATGTTATATGTTGGGCCTGAACGTGTCATATAAACCAGGGCTAACAAACCTTTGGCGCTGTATTTCGTTGCCCTTCCTTTATCAGCTGCTGCATTCGTTTCGGACAAATTTTCAGTAGCAAATTGCAAGTCCGAAAGAATCAAGGCATAAATATCGGTTACCGGACTCTGCGGAATTGATAATGCCTCAGAAACACTTATAGGAGTGCTGATAAGAGGAACTTTTCCGAAAGAACGTACCAAATCAAAATAAAAAGTTGCACGAAGGAATTTTGCTTCGGCTTCCAATCTTTTGCGCAGAGTAGCGTCAGTTATAATATTACCGTTTTTAGCAAGCTGGTCGAGAACAACGTTTGCACGGTATATTCCATTGTAGTTAGTGAGCCATGCTTCGGTAATGTAAGGATTGGCAGCAATGGTTTTGTGAAAACTGTTAATTCCTTCCCAATCGCGCACACCACCGTCGGAAACCGCATACAAGTTATCAGATCGCGTTTCTGAAAGGTTTAGCTGACGATCAGGATATGCCCTTAAATCTGCATAAACGGCATTGACACCTTGTAAAAAATCGTTGGTCGATTTATAGAATGTCTCGGTTGTGGCACTCGAAATTGGCAATTGGTTCAATTCGTCTGAGCAGGAAGAAAACACAGCCAATAGTATGATGAAATAAAATATCTTTTTCATTTTTAGTAGATTTTAAACGGTTAGAAGGTTAAGTTAAGTCCAAGGATTAAGGATTTTGCCAGAGGTAAACCACCGTAATCTCCCGCTTCCGGGAATGAAGAGTTTCCTGACAAGTCAGTATTTGTTGCTTCAGGGTTAAAGCCTCCATAATACTTATCTTTTCCAAACCAGTTTTCGGCTGTTACATATACACGCGCACCTGTCAGAATTTTATTATGAAGTTTCTGACCTAAATCATAGCCAAGCGTGATATTACGAATTCGCCAGTAATCGGATGAATACATCCAGTCAGTATTTTTAATACGACCGAAAGTTGAATATGCTTTACCGACTATTCCAGCGCCAGGATCTTCAGCCGAACGCCAGCGATCGCGATAAAAACCAAGTGCATTGTCAACAACTCCCTGACCGGTACGACCTAAAGCGCGACCAAGCAACGAGTAGATTGAGCCACCACTTTGACCCTGAACCAAAATTGACAAATCGAATCCTTTGTATTTGAATGTATTTGTAATACCCCAGTTGTACGATGGGTTTGGATGACCAACAATAATACGGTCGTTAGCATCGATTAGCCCGTCGTTATTTGCATCGAAGTATTTTGGGTCGCCAACGGTTTCAGTACCATAACGAGCTACTTTATTGTCGATATCAGCCTGAGATAATATACCAATTTGTTTTACGACATAGATGCTATTCATTTGTTCTCCAACTTTCAGAATAGAGTGCGAAATGTCGAACAACGAAGGAATCAGGATTTGAGTTTGTCCTGAAGCCAATTCAACAACTTTGTTGGCATTGTGGCTTAAATTAGCCATTGTAGTCCATTGAAATTTCCCAGTCATATTTCTGGAAGTCAATTCAATTTCCCAGCCCTGATTCCGAACTTTACCTACATTGTTGAGCGACGTTGAAAAACCAGTACTCTGTGGAATAGGAACATTCAATAAAAGATTATAGTTCAATTTATTATAATAGTCAAATGAACCTGTTATCCGTGAGCCAAACAATCCAATATCGAACCCAACGTCATAAGTTTTCGATTCTTCCCAGGTAATATCCGGATTGGTAATAGCACTTGGAGCTTGTCCGGTAGCCTGACCCGAATTAAATGTGTAGTTGTAATTTGCTAACACTGGGATACTACTGTAATCGCCAATATTGTAATTACCCGACTTACCCCAGCTTCCTCTTAATTTAAGGTCATTTATTACTTTTATACTTTTCATGAAATTTTCTTCAGATATTCTCCAACCGACTGATGCTGAAGGGAAAATTCCCCATTTGGAGTTGGAACCAAATCTGGAAGAACCATCGCGGCGGATACTGGCAGATAAAAGGTATTTATCTTTATAGCTATACTGTGCCCTACCAAAGTATGAAAGCAAAACATTTTTAGTTTCACTTGAGTTACCGGTTATACCATTAGCAGCATTGAGGGTTGTTATAACGTAACTGTTAAAACCACCATTCGAACTCATGTTGCTTACATCCAGTTTATCGCTGTTATACGATGCTCCGGCTAAGAGATTAATGTTATGATCTTCAAACAATGTTTTGCTGTACGAGAGTGTATTCTCATTCACAAAAGTTTGTTTTTTATAACTATTCAGTGATCCTGAAGTAAGAACAGTTAACTGCGATAAACGAGCTGATAACGAACTGGCAATGGAATATGGAACATAGCTTTTAGCAGTGTTATCGGTATTGTCGAAGTTCAGAGTCGATTTGAAAAACAGGTTTTTAATGATTTCGTATTCGCCAAAAATAGAAGTAAGGGTGCGGAAACGTTTGGTTAACCCAATTTTGTTTTCAAGCTTCGCAATCGGGCTATTAGCCGATGTACTCCATTTATACTGTCCATAATCGAATGAATTTGGGTAAAGTTTCATGGTATCTTCCTGAACCGGTGAATAGCTAACCAATTGGTGCAGAATATTGTCTTTACCTTCCACTCCCGGATCGTTAGTCTCAGAATAAGTTGGCGTAAGATTAATACCGAACTTTAATTTGTCGTTTGCTTTTACTTCAACATTTGCTCTGGCTGAATAGCTTTTGTGGTTCATTCCGATAACCATACCTTCCTGTCCAACAGTGTTTACTGAAACGTAGTATTTTACAACATCGTTTCCGCCATTGGCAGATACCTGATAATTTTGAACCAAGCCTTTACGAAATGCTTCATTTTGCCAATCGATGTAATTCAATCCTGGATGACCAGGCATATTCCAGCGATCATCAATCATGTAATTGGTATTATAAGCATTGCCGGAAAGTCCTAAAATCTGGCGTCTTTCAGCAGTCGATTGTGAAGCCAAACGTCCTGTTCCTGAAGCAACCCACTGTGCATTAATCATTTCAGTTGCACGATCAATCCATTCTTCAGCATTCAACATATCCAGTTTACGGTTGGCCTGGTTGTACCCAACGTAGCTGTTGAGTGTAATTTGAGGCTTTCCGCTTTTCCCATGTTTAGTTGTGATTAAAACCACACCGTTTGCTGCACGTGATCCGTAAATGGCAGCTGATGCAGCATCTTTCAGAACCTGTATTGATTCAATGTCGTTTGGATTAATGTTATCTAATGGATTGCCATTGGCATAATTTCCGGAGCTGTTTGGGTTAGCCGCTGCAAGAGGAAATCCATCAATTACATACAAAGGTTCGTTTCCGGCAGAGATAGAACCTGTGCCACGAACCTGAATACTGAATGCTTTACCAAGCGCTCCTGAGGTTTGTTTAACCTGAACACCTGCCATTTGACCAACTAATGCCTGATCGATCCGCACCAAAGGTCTTTCATCTATTTTATCGGCCTTAAATGAAGCCGACGCTCCAACGACATCGCGCTTCTTTTGAGTACCATATCCAACTGCAACCACTTCTTCGATGCCAATTGATTCATCTTCCATGGTCACATTAATAACTGATTGATTCGTAACAACAATTTCCTGACTTCTCATTCCAACAAATGAAAACGAAACAGTAGCTCCTGCCGGAACGTTTGATAAATTATACTGACCATTCATGTCAGTAATTACACCATTCGTTGTTTTTTTTACCACAACAGATACTCCGGGCAACGGTAATCCGGCAGAATCGATCACTTTCCCGGAAATCTTATTTGTTTGCTGACCAGAAAAAACGTTATCGTTTTCTCCTTGTTTATGGATAACAATCAACTTGTTATTCACGGTGTAAGTTAATCCGGTACCTGCCAAAATCTGGTCCAAAACTTTATTTATTTGTTGATCCTCAGCATCAATACTCATTCGTCTTGTCAAATCAATCTGATTGGCATTAAAGAAAAACGAGAACTCAGACTGATTTTCAATCCGCTCCATAATTTCACCAAGTGTCAGATTTTGGCCAACAATTTTAAGTTTAGTCGTTTGCGAATAGCTTGCTGCGGAAACATGCATCACTGCAACAAACAAAAAAAGCGTTATTAGTTTCATAATACGTACAATTAAAGGGATGTCAATAAGAGACATTCCCTTCGGGTGAATCCATTTTTTTTTCATAGTTTTGAAATGTTTAGACAATTAATGTAAAAATGATTGTTTTTTGGAAGGCGGATTGTTGTGGCGACAATTCGTCTTCTTTGTTTAATTACTTATATTTTAATGGTTTATATGTGATTGTAAATTCTCTAAAAGTAGTTTTCTGGTAATCAATTGGCGATGTAAGTTTCAACGCATCCAACACTTGCCAAATGGTTTCCTGATTTTTAAACTTTCCGGTAAAAGCATAGTTTTGAAGCTTTTGATCAGAAAAATTCAGTTTTACATCGTACCAACGTTCGAGGCGTTTGGCAAGTTCCGAATATGGAATATTCTTAAAAATGAACTGATCGTCCTTCCACGCAATTTCAGATTCTACATCAGCCTGATCTAATGAATGTATCAGGGTTTTGCGGTCGAGTAAAAATTTCTCACCCGGTTCAACTTTCAAGGTCGATGAGTTATCTTTTAACTGAAGACTTATTTTTCCCTCTTCCAATGTTGCTGTTGAATATTTATTATCAGCGTACGAACAAACATTAAATTTGGTACCGGTAACCTTTATATCAAAATCCGAAGTCTTTACAGTGAAAGGATGTTCCTTATCGGTCTTCACTTTAAAGAAAGCCTCTCCGGTTAAGCTCACCACCCTATTCTGCGATGAGAATCCGGACGAATATTTCAATTCACTTCCTGAATTCAAGCTTACTTCCGACCCGTCGGCAAGAATCACTTTTGATCGCGATCCCATAGGTACTGAAAATACCTGAACGCTTTCAGATGGATTTGCGGTATTTGTCGGAACTAAAACAGAAAATATCAACCCAATAATCAGTATTGCAGCTATGGCCGAAAAAGTACGAATCCATACAATTCGTGATTTTTTACTTTTTTCATATTGATTTTTATAAAAAAGTGCAAGTTGTTCGGCTGTACTTTCTTTTGGAGAGTTTATTGAGTCCCAAATATCTTTTATAGAAAGATATTCACTCTTAGTATCTTTAGATTCTTCAATCCAGGTTTTTAATTCAGCTTGTTCTTCCGGGGTACAATTCCCATTTAAATAGCGAACAATCAGGCTTTCGTTGTATTCTTTGTCTTTCATTCAGCTGTATCTTTTCTTTTGACAATACTAAGACAACTGAACGGTTCATTCTACGTCAGAAAAATCACCTTTTCTTTACAAATAATTTACATCCTATTGTAAGCGCCTTAAAAACAAGAGAATAAAAAATGATTTTCGCGATATCTTTTCTCTCAATGCAGACAAAGCCCTAAAAACCCGGGTCTCAACCGTTCGAATCGGTAAATGAAGCTGAGTGGCAATTTCATCGTTTTTAAGGCCTTCAACCCGGCTAAGTACAATAATTTCTTTATAAATATCAGGCAATGAATCAATCGCATCGTTAATCTGTTTCAGATTTTCTCGTTCGATGAGCGATTTTTCACCCGATTGGTAATGTACTGCTTCCATTTCTAACAGATGAATCGAAGTTTCATTTTCGAACTTTTGTACGATTTTTTGGTGTTTCAGATAGTTCAGACAACCGTTCCTGATGGAATTAAACAGATAAGCCTGAACCAATTCTTCCTTTTGCTTGTATTTTCCATTTTCCCATATGGCAACAAAAACGTTTTGTACAATATCCAGCGCATCGCTTTCACTTTCTACAAACTTTAGTGTATAGAGTAAAAGTCGCCGGTGGTATTTACGAAACAAATAATCGAATTCTGTCATCAATAACACAATATGGAAATACAAAGAAAGTATATTTCAGTTTATCTGATACTATAATTGTAAACCAATCGGACACTTGTTACATGTTGACAGAGAAACAAAACAAGCCTAAACATTCATTTCCTATCAGCGAAAATTGGAGCAAATCGCATAAGGCATATTTATTCCTGACAAAAATTAATTAATTCGCTCAAAATCATATATTCATTTACTTTTAAAAGACAGTTTTATTTATTTATCTTGTCAATTCTTATTTCCATAATGTTCGAATAAGATTTTTGATTTAGTATTCCGAGTTCGTTCTCATAATTATGAAAAATGTAGGTAATGAAGACTAAGTTCCAAGAACCAATTCATGAAAATCCGGGATTAATTGATATTTTCAGACAGTCTCCTATTTCAATTGAATTGTATGATAAAGATGGATTTTTATTGGACGCTAATCAGGCCTGTATTGATTTGTTTGGAATAAAAAACATTCGTGATATAATAGGATTAAATTTATTTACAAATCCACATCTGTCTGAACAAAAAATAGCTGATATTAAAGCAGGAAAATCGATAAAGTATGAATTAGTTTACGACTTCGAAGCAATAAAGAGCCAAAACCTATATCAAACAACGTGTAATGGCATTTGCAATCTCGAATGTTTCATAAATCCAACATTTAATCAATCCGAAGAAATTTCAGGATATATCGTTCACATAACTGAAATATCCGAAAGAAAGCATGTTCAGGAATTATTGGCAAAACAAGCTAAGGAACTTCAGGAAGTTAATGACACCAAGGACAAATTCATGTCAATCATTGCACACGATCTTAAAAGCCCATTTAATGCAATACTCGGATTCACTGATTTAATGCTAAGTAATTTCGATCAACTTGACAAAGAAACTGTTCTCACAGGATTGAAAACAATCGAAAGCGCATCGAAGCATGCCTACCAATTACTCGAAAACTTATTGACCTGGGCGCGAAATCAAATAGGCGGAAGCCAATTTAATCCTGAAATGTTAAATCTCAAAGCACAAGTAAATGAATCATTAAGTATGATTGAAAGTGCAGCTTTTAACAAAAACATTAAAATATCAGTTTCTGTAAGTAAAGACCTTTATGTTTTTGCTGATAAAAATATGCTCGATTCGATTCTTCGAAATCTAATCTCGAATGCCATAAAATTCTCATTTAAAGGTGGAAAAATTAAAATTTCAGCTACCCGACTTGAAAACGAAATACAAATTTCGGTTTCAGATAAAGGGATAGGCATTTCTTCCGAAAGACTTTCTTCAATTTTCAGAATTGATAAACATACCAATACCACTGGTACCGAAAACGAACTTGGAACTGGCCTGGGATTGATCTTGTGTAAAGATTTTATAGCCCAACATAAAGGGAAAATATGGATTGAAAGTACCCAAAATGTTGAAACCTTAGTTTCCTTCAGTTTGCCAATAAATTCACAATCAGATTCAAGAGCTAATTCAAAATGAGTAAATATATCATTCTTGGCAAGTCAGATGTAAGTATCTCAGCAATAAAGTCATTAATCCTGAAGTCGGACACAAAACCTGAAATTTTGTGCAATACTCTTGAAAGTGATCTATTTTCGTTAGTTACCTCCGAACAACCTGATGTTGTTTTCCTGAATATCGAACTACCCAATCAAAGAGGAACTGAAGTTTGTAAAAGGTTTAAATCCAATCCGTCCGACAATCAAACGCCTGTAATTCTTTATGGCACTCAAACGGCTCATCAGTTTTTGCCTGATGAGGTTATTGAATCAGGAGCTGAGGCATATTTCCAATATCCATTCGATGAATTAAGCTTCAGCCTCCAGCTACGCACGATACTAAAACTAAGTCGCACCTATTTACACGAAACAGCCATACCAGACTTTTCTGAAAGGCAGGAATCATTTCAGCCCAAGAACCATAGCGTTCTGGCAAAAATGAAGGCAGAATTACTTGACAGTGAAAAGGTATATAAAAATCTGGTTGAGCGTTTACCTGATGGAGTTTACAAGAGTACACATCAGGGAAAATTTGTTGAGGTAAACAATGCGTTGGTCGAGATGCTTGGATATGCTTCCAAAGAAGAATTATTGGCAATCGACATAAAAAATGAACTTTATTTTCAGCCTGAAGACCGGGAAAGTTTGGTTTTACAAGAGAAGTATGAGGAAATGGGAATCTTCAGGCTTAAAAAGAAAGATGGATCAGGCATTTGGGTCGAAGATCATGGATGGTATTCGTTGGATACAAATGGAGAAGTTCTTTTTCACGAAGGGATTTTGCGGGATATTACCGAACGCAAAATAGCAGAGGAAGAACTTAAGGAAAGCGAAGAAAGGTTTAAAATATTGTACGAAGAAGCACCAATTGGATATCAATCGCTGGATGAGAACTGGTACGTGACAGATGTTAACCAAACCTGGCTCGAAATGACTGGCTATAAAAAAAATGAAGTTGTAGGATGTTGGTTTGGCGACTTTTTAACATCGGAATATGTAGAATCCATACATAAACTATTTGCTATTTTTAAGGCATCCGGGAAATCTCAGTCTGATTTAGAAATGATAAAAAAAGACGGCTCAACAATTTTTATTCAGCTTGAAGGTCGTATAAGTCATACTGCTGAAGGGAAATTTAAACAAACACATTGTGTTTTATCTGACATAACAGAGCGCAAAAAAGCAGAAAAGGCAATTAAAGACGAACGAATCCTTTTACGAACATTAATCGATAACATACCGGATCCAATTTATGTGAAAGATTCTCTTGGCAGGAAGTTAATTTCAAACATAGCAGATCTGGAGGTATTGGGTTCAAAAAGCGAAAGCGATGTCATTGGGAAAACGGATATGGAATCCTCCTATCCAGGTGTTGCTTCAGATACATTCAGCGACGACATGTCTGTTATACATACCGCCCAGCCAATTTTAAATAAGCTTGAATTCTTCAACGATCGGAATGGCACAAAAAGATATTATTTAACCAGTAAAATGCCATTAATTAACGATTCTGGCGAGATAATCGGGTTAGTCGGTGTAGGACATGACATCACCACCCAAAAACAAAACGAGCAGAAAATCATTCAACTTTCCAAAGGAATCGAACAGGGTCCGGCAAGTATTATCATTACTGATATTTCAGGAAATATTGAATATGTGAATTCCAAATTTACCGAAATTTCGGGCTACACATTGGATGAAATAAAAGGGCAAAATCCTAAAATCCTGCAATCAGGATACACTTCAACCAGTGAATACATGAAACTTTGGAATACCATTTCGTCAGGAAACGAATTCCGGGCAGAACTCCAAAACAGGAAAAAGAATGGCGAACTTTATTGGGAATCCGTTTTAATATCGCCAATCCGCGACGAAGCAGGAACAATTATAAATTACATGGCTATTAAAGAGGATATTACAAATCGAAAAAAAGCAGATCTTGAAATTCTCAAACTTTCGGTTGCCATCGAACAAAATCCAGCCTCTGTTGTGATTACAGATACCAATGGAGCTATCGAATATGTTAATAATAAATTCGAGGCAGTTACAGGGTACCCCAGTCAGGAATTAATTGGGAAAATAATTCGCATTTTAAAACCGGGACACACTTCTGATGAAGTCTATCTTGAAATCTGGAATAACCTATTTGCAGGAAAAATATGGAAAGGAGAACATCAAAATCGGACAAAAAATAAAGAAATCTACTGGGAATCAGTATTAATTTCTCCGATTAAAAATCAGGAAGATAAAATAACAAACTTTGTTGTTTTGAGTGAGAATATTAGTGAACGTAAGAAGATGGAGAAAGACCTGATAGCTTCAAAAGAAAAAGCGGAAGAAAGCGACCGTCTAAAGTCAGCCTTTCTGGCAAATATGTCACACGAAATACGCACTCCATTAAACAGCATTCTTGG
Organism: Prolixibacteraceae bacterium; assembly: GCA_028683385.1. Taxonomy (GTDB): domain Bacteria; phylum Bacteroidota; class Bacteroidia; order Bacteroidales; family Prolixibacteraceae; genus Aquipluma. The sequence goes on from JAQUIJ010000010.1 coordinate 101,220, forward strand.
CTTTTCTGATCTGCTAACAGCGCCTGATTTGGATGCTGATTCAAGACGAGATTTTGCTAATCTGATTAACTCCAGTGGCAATAACCTGTTATCGATTATCAACGACATACTTGATATCTCTAAGATCGAGGCCGGCCAAATCTCATTGATAGAAAATGAATTCTCAGCTTACCACCTCGTCACTGAAATACATAAGGAATATTCGTACAAAGCGATCTCGAAAGGAATTGAATTTAAACTGAAGACTCAACCAGACATCTCAAAATTGATTATTCTGAGTGATGAATCAAGAATTAAGCAGGTATTAATCAATTTTGTTGGTAATGCACTAAAGTTTACCAACAAGGGATATATTGAATTGGGGGTAGAGCTTATCCAGAATAATATACAATTCTATGTAAAAGATACAGGAATAGGTATTCCAAGAGAATACCACGAGAAGGTTTTCGACCGTTTCAGACAAGTTGAAGCTGCGCAAACCAGAAAATACGGTGGCAATGGATTGGGACTCGCGATTACTAAAAATTTGGCCGAATTACTTGGCGGAAGAATATGGCTCGAATCTGAGCAAAATATAGGATCGATCTTTTATTTTTCTTTACCTGCAAAATTCAGTGTAAATTAAGCGAGCAAAATGGTATAAAACACGAATGGGAACAATCCGCTAAGGACAGTTCCCATTCACTTTTAGATCGCCCGAGGGTTCTCCTTAGTGCCAGACTACGGTTATTGCGACTGGCTGTTTGATCTGGCTTTTCAGCTTTTTCACTCAGCCTTGAACTTTTCGATCTTGCTTGTTACAGCAAAATCGTCCAGTTGTCCGCCCGATCATTTCTTTCGATTTGATCTTCACGAACGAAGCTATCAGGTCAGTCATCTGAAATTGATCTTTCGATCAGCTTTTCGATGAAAGGCTTCTGATTATCCGAAGACAATCATACACCTCGGCCAATTTTCCGAAACCGAAGTTTCTTCAAATCTTTCACCTTCCTGAATCAACTTTACAATGAACTTTTGACGGTTAATCGTTGGTCAATGAACTTCGAAAGCAAGCTTTCTGGTTCAGCTTCAGCTTTTTCTGAATGCAGATCCGAAGATCCGGGTGATTAGTTCTTAAATTCGGTTAAAAATTTAATCCCTTCTCCATTCGTTCAAAGCAGCCTTTTATCGCTCGTCTGATGAAATAAAAATACAACATTAAAAGTATATCAGTCAAGCATTTTTAACGGTTTAAACCAACCGAATATCATTCCTTAATATGAACAATTGTTGATAACGATTTTCACAATATTTTTGGCGTCATGGTTAGAATCGAAGAGCCATAAGCACATCGTTATCAGAGTTATTAACAAAAATAGCTATTCAAAAAATACACTAATTATCGCTTTTCTGGCAAAGATTGATGCTCTAATCGCCAGCGTTTCAGTTTTCGGAAGATACAAAGAAGGTTACTTATGATTCCAATCAGAAAAAACTAATAAAAAGTAATACATTCAGGAAGGTAACAATGCTACCTATCAGTAGCATCAAAACTGTGGTCGATTTTGTATTAGCATACTTTCCCATCACTTTCCGAGATGAGGTCAGATAAATCTGCAAGAAGATTGTGAAAGGCAATTGAATACTCAGTATCATTTGCGAAATAATCAGCGCATTAAACGGATTTCCAATAATAAAAATCAATACTAATGCGACAAGTAAAGACAAAGCTATTCCCAACCTGCTGTGATTATCTTTAATGTCGTAAGGTTCACTAAATAAACCGGCAAAAATACTTCCACCAGCCATTCCTGAAGTAATTGTACTTGCTATTCCGGCAAAAAGCAAAGCAATAGCAAAAACCACTCCTGCGTTGTTTCCAAGTAATGGCCCGAGCATCGACTGCGCTTGTTGCAGTTCATCAACCTTCACACCATGCGTATAAAAAGTTGTAGCGGCTAAAATAATCATGGCACTGTTTATAGCCCATCCTATAAGCATCGAAACCAAGGTATCCACAAATTCATAATCGAGTTGCTTTTTGATGACATCATCATTTTCGAGGTTCCACTGGCGGCTCTGTATAATCTCTGAGTGCAGAAACAGATTGTGAGGCATCACAACGGCGCCCAAAACACTCATAACGATCAATATTGATCCTTCAGGAATGGATGGTACCACCCACGAAATTCCAGCCTGAACCCAATCAATTTCTACCAAACTGAGTTCATAAAGAAATGAAAGACCAATAATTGATACAAAGGCGATAATGATCTTTTCGATCAGTGCATATGAATTGGTAAACAACATTACTCCAACAAACAAAACCACAATTATTGCTCCTGCTGGGATTGGAATTCCGAACAACATCTGGAGTGCAATTGCGCCGCCCAAAATTTCGGCTAAAGAGGTTGAAACAGAGGCAACCATTGCTGAACCCAGGATCGTTCTTGAAACGAAAGCTGGAGTATGCAAAGTAGCAGCTTCGGACAAACACAGGCCGGTAGCAATACCCAAATGTGCCACATTATGCTGAAGAATAATGAGCATTATGGTTGACATAGTAACCATCCACAACAACGTGAATCCAAAGTCGGCTCCGGCTGCAATGTTTGATGCCCAATTGCCCGGGTCAATAAAACCAACAGTAACCAACAGGCCTGGACCTATATATTTGAGGATTTTTAAAGCTCCAAATGTTGGCTTGTGATTTTTATTGTCAATGTTTTTAAATATGGATAGCATATTTGTCAGTTCGAAAAATTAAAATGTATAAAATAGACAAACCAAACAGTCAAATTGTTGAATGTTTATGACAAACAATCCGTTCTTATGGGAAAAATTGCTCTTAGCGTCAAATATGCATATCAGAATATGTAACGGAAATATGCAGTTTGATTTAGGTTGGATTTGCCCCTCCCCGATTTGGTTTCCCTCCTGACGAAAATTTTCGTTTGCTCTGAGGACGACCACCACCTTTTCGCGGAGCGCGAACTTTGTAGACCGGACCTTCTCCCAATTCGGGTGGAACGGGAATCTTTAAAACTTCCATTTCAATGAGCTTCTCGATCTTATCAAATTTATCCATGTCGTGCTCATTAATCAGGCTAATAGCAATACCTGTTTTATCGGCACGAGCTGTTCTACCTACACGATGCACATAATCTTCTGCCGAACCTGGAACATCAAAATTGATAATCAAATTGATGTCTTTAATGTCAATTCCACGACTTAAAACATCGGTGGCAACTAAGACTCGGGTTCGTCTCGAACGAAAACGCATCAATACATCTTCCCTCTCTTTTTGTTCCAGATCAGAAGAAATTCCTTCGGCTGCAATGCCCGTTTTTTTAAGGCTCCTAACTATTTCAGTAACCTTGCGCTTCGTTGAACTAAAAACCAGAATGCTGTCTAAATCCGGCTTATTTGAAATCAAACTATTAATAACCGGAATCTTTTGGTTTTCATGAACAACATATGCGGCCTGCAATACTCCTTCGGCTGGTTTAGAGATTGCTGTGCTAAACTCGACCGGATTTTTCAGAATTTTTGCAGCCAATTCTCTTATTTTCTGTGGCATTGTAGCCGAAAACATCAATGTCTGTCTCTCTTCAGGAACATAGCTCAGGATACGCATCAAATCATCATAAAAACCGATATCCAACATCCGGTCGGCCTCATCCAACACCAAATGTTTAATTTTATCAAACTTAACATATCCTAAATTCAAATGCGAAATCAATTTTCCGGGAGTAGCAACTACAATATTGGTTCCTTTCGTAAGAGCTTTACTCTCGGCATCCCAATCCGAGCCATCGCGTCCGCCATAAACCGTTATTGAATTGATATTCAGGAAATACGAAAATCCTTGAATTTGCTGATTAATCTGAATGGCAAGTTCTCGGGTCGGCACAATAATTAAGGTGCTTAAGTCATGGTTATCTTCAATCGAAATATGGTTTAGAATCGGTAGCATGAATGCTGCAGTTTTTCCAGTTCCGGTTTGTGCACATGCCAAAATATCTTTGCCGTCTAATATTGCCGGTATGGTAAGCTCTTGTATTTCAGAAGCTTTCTCGTAATCCATATACGAAATGGCTTCAAGTATTTTATCGTTTAATCCAAGTTCATCAAATCTCATTGGTATTCATATAATTAATTCACATACAAAACGTCTTATTCAACTTCGCATAAACATTAATTGTTCATCATTTCCGATTATGACAAAATCATCAAAATAGATTACAGTTAATCGGAACTACACAAAATAGTGATTTGCATTTCTGATAAGATTCACAAAAGTACAAAAACTTTATCAACATTTTTTTGAACCTCTGCTACTGACCAGATTATTACTTCAATTCGATGTATAAAAAGATGCACGAAGTGGTTAATGCAATTATTTTATTTAATCATTCGGGAAAAAGGATTGCAATTTGTATTTTCGTGCCGTAAAAATTAAGCCGATTTAAACAGTAACAAAAAATAATACTGAATATGGGAAGAGCGTTCGAATACCGAAGAGCAACCAAAGAAAAGCGTTGGGATAAAATGTCACGAACATTTCCGAAATTAGGAAAAGCGATTACCGTAGCAGCCCGTGAAGGCGTTCCTGATCCGGAGATGAATTCTAAACTTCGCACCGCCATTCAGAATGCGAAGGCACAGAATATGCCAAAAGATAACATTGAAGCGGCCATCAAAAGAGCTTCGGGCAAAGATGCCGAGAATTATGTGGAGGTTAATTACGAAGGAAAAGGTCCTCACGGAGTTTTAATTTTTATTGAATGTGCAACCGACAACCCCACCCGTACTGTGGCCAATGTCAAAATGTATTTCAACAAAGCCGGTGGATCATTGGTGCCAACTGGTTCGCTTGAGTTTATGTTTTCGCGCAAAGCAGTTTTCGAATTTCAGAAAAAAGACGGAATGAACATCGAGGATCTGGAATTGGAGTTGATTGATGCCGGATTGGAAGAAATTGAAGAAGTTGATGGAGTTATTTATGCGAATGCTGATTATACCAATTTTGGATTGATGTCGCAAGCTCTCGAGGCGCTTAAAATTGAAGTGACTAAAGCAAATCTTCAACGGATTCCGAATACTCCTGTTGAATTCACTGAAGAACAATTGGTTGACATTGAAAAACTGATTGATAAAATTGAAGACGACGACGATATTCAGTCAGTCTTTAACAACATCGCTTAATTGAAGATCGTTCGTTCAGTTTAGACTGAATATCATAAAATAGAAGTTCGTTGGTTGAATTTTGTCGTTTGACAAAATTTTCCGACGAACTTTCTTATTTTTATATTTCTTGAAACGTCAATCATTTCTGAAAACTAAAAACCTAACTCATGAGCAAACGAGAACTCCGGAAATACTTAAAAGAACTGACCAAAGTACAACTGGAGGAACAAATCATAGACCTGTACGAAAGATTCAAGCCGGTAAAAGAATATTATGACTTTGCTTTCAATCCAAAAGAAAACGAATTAATTGAACTGTGCCGGTTTCAAATCAGCAAGGAATATTATCCGGTTGGAACTCGTAAAGCGAAAATGAGAAGATCTGTAGCTCAGAAATGGATCAAAAAACTGATCTTACTCGATGCAGAGGCCTCTTTGCTTGCCGATGTCATGTTTTTCAATATTGAAATAGCATTAACATTTTCCGGAGAACATATTATTCGGCAGGAATCGTTTTTTACGAGTATGTACAAATCGTTTGACGAAACCCTACGCTTTGTTTCCGAGAAAGGAATTCTTACTGAATTTAAAGGACGAATCGAAAAGATTGCAGGAGACACCTGGGATCAACAATGGCCAAATAGAAACGCATTTGAAGATCTGGCGGATATGTATCTACAATAAGACAAACATAGCATATAATAAATCATTGAATGAAAATGGTTTCAGGAGCTATAAACATATGATAATTTCAAAGTTCGAATAAGTTTGAAATTATTCATAAATATATTGATGCAGTTTTAAGATTTTTTTTAGTTTTGCACTCACAAAATTGAAATGCCCAGATGGTGAAATTGGTAGACACGCCAGCTTGAGGGGCTGGTGCCGGTTACGGTGTGCAAGTTCGAGTCTTGTTCTGGGCACTGATAGAAGTATCAAAATGTATCAAAAGCGCTTAAATTCAATGATTTAAGCGCTTTTTCTTTTAGCGGATTTTTCAATAAAAGTCCTTTAAAATCAAAGAAAAAGCGACAAAATCGAGACCAAACTCAATTTCACTTTTTCTGGTCGCGGCAAATCACGCAACGAATTGATTCAAAACATTTTATTTGATTCTTTTTGACTCATTTTTGCACTTTTTTTATCGTACAAAATGGGGTATTTTAGTTCGTCTTCGAGACCAGATTTTTGATTTTGTTAATTGTCGTACCATGAAAATTATTACTAATTTTTTATTGAGAAAAAACAGAAAAGCCGATGATGGTAAATCATCTGTTTGTGTAAGAATTACTTACCTTGGTAACCGTATTGAACTTTCAACTGGAATTTATTCATCAACAGATCATTGGGATATTGTCCGACAACGGATAAAAGATAAAGTAATTGGCGCAAGAGTGGACAATGAACGTCTTGATCGTATCAAAACTGAAATACAGGACATTTTTAACCAACTTCGGTCAACAAATGAAGATTTTGATGCTAATACAATTAAACGTAAACTTTTGAATATCCAAGAGTCAAAAGGGATTCTCGCTGTATTCGATTATTACCTGGATAGTATCCTTGCCAAGCTAAATAAAGGGTATTCAATGGAAACTTATAAGCATTATAAATCTTCCCGGAAGCGTCTCGCTGATTTTATAAATTCCAGTTTAAAAAGACTTGACATTTCAGTTCAGTGTATCGACTACAAATTTCTGGATGCATTCGATGTTTTTATTAAAAAGGATTTCAACAATGTCCAAAATACGGCATGGAATTACCACAAGCATCTGAGACGGGTTTTAAATCTGGCCATTTCATTGGACTATATTGATAAGAACCCATATTCAAAATTTAAAGTTGGGTTGGATGAAACACACCGGGAAATCCTTTCCATGGAAGAGTTGAAACGGATTGAAGAAAAGCAAATTCAAATTGAACGTTTGTCCGTTGTTCGGGATATATTTGTTTTTGCCTGTTATACCGGACTTTCCTTTGCGGATATTTCAAAACTTAGCGACATTCATCTTCAACAAAAATCGGATGGCAAAGAATGGATTATAATAGACCGGTCAAAAACGAATAATAGATGCCGTATCCCTATTTTACCCAAAGCAAAAGAAATATTGAAACGGTATGAGGACTATCCAAAAACTACAGGCAAGAGCCTTTTACTTCCTGTATTAACCAATCAAAAAATGAACAGCTATTTGAAAGAATTAGGGGACATCTGCGCTATTAAAAAGAATATTACCATGCATATTGCCAGGCATACATTCGCCACAACGGTGACCCTTAGCAACGGGGTTCCAATAGAAACTGTTTCAAAATTACTTGGACATACATCTTTGAAAACAACACAGATCTATGCAAAAGTATTGGATCAAAAGATATCAGAAGATATGGATTTATTGGAAGCTAAACTATGCAATGCATAAAACAATTGTAATTGATTAGCCAAGTTTTGGAGTTCGAATTGGGTGCTAATCATGTGGGTCTCGAAATAGTCTCTTCCAATTTGACCATACATGAATGATTTGGTTATCCCAGATATTAAGAAGAAAGTGTATTTAAATTGATTTGATGTATTTTGATGCTTTTTAGGTTGGGAGTTTATGACTCAGCTGGAGTTTGAACGTATCTTTATTCCGAGCTGATTATCAATGCTTTACAAAGTGCTTATTTCAACAGGTCTCGATATAGTCTCGACTGATTATCAATTCATTACAATACAAATATAAACAAATTTCACTAAAGTAGTATACTAAAAATGCTATCAATTTTCAAAATATTCGTCTTAGTTCTTTTAGTATAAAAATCCGAAGAGCCAAAGCGGAACCTTATTTCCATTTCCAATTTCAATGTCATCTGCTGCAATTAAATAATGATCCAAATGTTTTACCTGCGAAGTATTCTTATTTTTGCCGCCAACTTCTATTGTCAATTCATTAACCTTAAAATCTCCTTCAGAAGGTGAACTCACTTGCAACCCTGAATTCAATAATTGGTTTAAAACAAATGTTTCCCTGATATTTCCAATGTCTGGTTTGTCTTTTAACGCAAAAGCAAGATTTGTATTTTCCAGAAATATCTTATCCGGCTTCTGTAATGTAGAAACGCCTTTCCCTTCTGAGCTTAATGTATTAAGTAGCTTTGCATCCCTTAGTTGATAAATATATTGATACACACTATCTCTGCTTAAATCCAGCTTTCTGGCCAATGCAGCAATGTTTGGTTTAAATGGTACTGATTCAGCAATCACTCCTAATAGTTTTTTTACTTTGGTTGCCGTTCCTGTGTTATAAGTAGCTATGTAAGCCAGATCAGTATCTACTATCGTATTTATTACCTGGTTCAATTTCAACAGGTAAGAATCCTCTCCTTCAGCAATTATTGGAAGATAACCTACTTGCAGATATTTTTGAAAAGCCGGAAGTGGCCGAAAACCATCTGTTATTTTTCTGCTTAAACTTCGGTGATCCTGAATAATATCTTCAATTTTTACAGGATCAAAACCGATCTTGTTTGTAAACAACAAAAACTCACGAAACGAAAGACCTGCCAGCGAATAACTGATCACTCTCCGGCTTAGGTCTGCTTCTCCCCGGTATATATCAAGAGCAGATGATGCAGAAAAAATAACCTGCATCCCCGGCAAGCCGTCGTAAATGTTTTTCAGTTCTACTGACCAGTTTGGATATTTGTGGACTTCATCAATAAACAGAATTTCTCCACCTTGCTTGTACCAATCATTTGCTGTATCCAATAAGGTATGATTATAAAACCAGGTATGGTCAGCAGTAATATAGAGAGCATTTGATGGCAATCCCAGGTCATACTTTAAGTGCTGCAACAACAATGTGGTTTTTCCGGCACCGCGAGGCCCCTTAATTCCGATCATCCGTTGCTTCCAGTTGATCTGGTCATGCAAGTATCTTTTGAAATCATTTGTTACCGGACGTAACAGATTTTCCTGAAACTCAAATAAAACATCCATAATAGTGTCGATTTAATACGACAAAAATAAATTAAAAATGTCGATTTAAAACTACATATTTTAAAAATATTTGATGATTAGGTCAGCTTTATTTCAAAAAGAAACAAATTCTTCGAAATGGCTATTCACGACAAAAAAAATGGGAGGCTTTTGCCTCCCTATTTTCAAAACTTGATCTGAGTTTCAACTTCTTTGATCCTCTCGTCCAGAGTCGTTTTGATTTCTTCCATCACAGCGGATACTACCGGAGTGTTGGAGGTTTTAAACTCTTTTCCTGAAGCGTCTCGCAGGAATACTGTTGCACCCAACCCGTCAGCTCCCAGAGAGAAGGTTTGGAGATTTCTTCTGGTTTCTGTCAGCTTGCGCCACTTTTCAATGAGCATGCTCAAATCTTCAACCTTCTGGATGCGTTTCTCTAATGAAGGAACTTCAGCAACTTCTTTTTCATCTTTCTTTACAACCTCCAAAGAAGTTTTAGGTTGTTCTACAATCTCAGCATCGAGTTTCTTAGCTGCATTATTCATAGTTATTTACCGTTGCCTTACGGATTTATATTGGCATCTGGCACGCCGGTTAAAATTTCGGCAGACCGGACATTGAGCTGTCACGGATCAGGTCAACGGGGTGCATGTCAGTTTCATGCCCGAAATAAGCAATCCATGAAACTGAACGCATCCGAAGGAAACGAGCCACGAAAATCGAGTTCCCCTTTACCGTTCCGTGAAGCGTAAATAATTTTGCCCACAATTTTAAATGGAGTGATTTTACCTAATAAAAAATTGAACGAACAAAAAAGGGGCTTTTACAGCCCCTAGAATTCAAACATCAGCTGCTGAGTTACTTTAGTTACATGTGCTTGTTGGTCAATGAGTTCCTGTTTCTTTTCAGGTAGCCTTAAAACCATGTAGCTTTCTGTTTCGGTAATTTCCCTGATGTATGGAACTGCCTTCTCTGGATGAAGTTCTATCCTCCAACCTGCATAGAAACGGTTCATCAGGGTATCCATCCAGCAGACTTCTCCCAAAAGTCCATTCAGGCATAGGTTGATCAAACACATCATGGCACAGGTTCGGTCAATATCAGCCCCGAAGAATAACGAGTTTCGGCTTATTTTTGCAGCAGCCAGTAACATTCTACCTGAGCCACAACAACAATCGGCAATCTTCTCCCCAAAACCTGCCGGGTTCAATATCCGAGCCATCATATCACATATTGGCTCCGGGGTGAAAAATTGGCCATTCCTACCGTAGCTTAGGTATTCCATGTAAAAATCACCAAAGCCATCTTTCAAACCGTCGCCATTGTTGTCCATTTCGATGACCAGTGAACCAAAAGCTTCAGCCATCAGGTAAGCATCCGGTTTCTCGTAATTTCGGACAATCTCATGGTAGCGATCTTCCTTTGCTCCCAATGATAAAGCGCAAACTACCATTTCCAAAAAATCATCAAATACGGAATGCAAACCATATTTATAACCGATTTGCAGGATATACTGGGAAAAACTTTTAAACTGTTCCATCTTTTGAATCTTTAATCGTTTCTAACTGTGAATTTTTGAGATAAAAAAAGGCGAAGGCTAAACTGCCTCCGCCATTTGGTCAACCAAAGCGGCGCTTGCCGCCTGGTTGGGATGGGATTGATGTTCCAATATGTAGTCAACAGCCTTCTGTGCCTGAGAAGAAGCAATCAGTAACATCTTTTTATCTTCCTTGAATTTGCCAATCCAGCTTTTGATGTAGGCAGCACTGTTGTCAATTGTAGCATTCTGAATTCCGGTCATGTAACACAGGTAAGCGGCTCCCAATTCGGCAACCAGTTCTTCCTGACTATAATCCTGAGAACCGAATTTGTGATCGGACAGCTTTTCATGCCTTCCAGTTCGGTTGATATGCCCAGTCGAGTGGATACATTCATGATATAAAGTTGAATAATACTGTTCGTCCCTGAAGAAAGTCCGTGGATTTGGCATCCCCACGTAATCTCCGGTAGGCGAATAGAAAGCATGTGACTGGTCGAGCCTGATTTCAGGGCTATCGTACCAAAACTCGATTAACTGTTCAGCATTTCCAATCGGGTCAAATACATGGTCATGAGCTTCAGTCGCCGGAATCTTGCTTTCATCAATACCTTCCGTTTGCTTCAGATTGAAAACGGTATAATACCGAAGGAAAGGAATGTGGTCAACGCTGCCGTCTTTTTCTTCCGTATCCAGCAGCTTCCAGAATACCACCGGAAAACCTTTTTCACCTTTCAAAACATGCCCACCCAATTCTTTGATCTGGTTGAAGGTGAGAAAGAATGGGGAACCAAACTTATCAGCCACAGTCAGCAGCAACCAGAAATTAAAGCCGCGGTAAGCTTTCTTGTGGACCATGTTTTGCGGGAATCCGGTTTCTGCTTTCCAAGGCATTTGCCATGGGACAACACCTGCTTCAAGGCGTTCAATAATCAAGTTGGTAACCATTTCATAAATGTCAAATGAAGTATTCATGGGATAATGCTGCTGCCCTACAGACTTTTTATGGCACCTTTTGAATTAACAAAGGGAATATCTGGCACGCCGTTAAACTTAAATTTTTGGCGTACCAACATTGAGCTGTCACGGATCAGGTCAACGGGGTGCATGTCAGTTTCATACCCGAAATGGGCAATCCATGAAACTGAACGCATCCGAAGGAAACGAGCCACGAAAAGCGAGTTCCCCTTTACCGTTCCGTGAAGCGATCAATAACTTCGTCGGAAATTTGAGTGTAACAAGCACCAACCTAATAACCCGGAATAAAAAAGGTATTATAATCAATAGTTTTGGGGTTGGATTTTTTAGCACAAGTGGAACGGTGGAGGTGGTTGGAGTGAAGCGTCTTTTTGCCATGTGGGTTGGCATAGCTCTTTGGATTTGAGGGACGAAAAGCCAATGTGCTATTGGTGCGATGGGATGCAAAAAGTGTGACAAAAAAATTAACCGTGGGTGACCGTGGGGTTGGTGAACGACTACCACTTTCATGGGTTTTCAATATACACTCAACTTTGATAAAAATATTGGAAATCTTTCAATCTTTCAATCTTTTAATATCTTTACAAAACATTCATATTTTTATGGTACAACATAAACCAAAGACGAAAAGAATTTCGACTATTGATCAATTTGGTAGACGAAAGGTGAGGAGAAGACAATTAGTTGACGCCTCAGAAAGTATGCCGTCGGAAGAGATAAAGTCGATTGTAGTAAGATCACTTGGCAATACGAAGTGGGAATATAGAACAGCGCTAGGTATCGCAAAAGAAAATCGTATCGCCGTGAATGTGGTAGAAGAGACACTTAAAACATTAGGCGAAGTGAGAGTATCTGTAGGAAAAACTGTAAATGGGAAAAAATTGTACACATTGAAATCAAAAAAGAGTTTTCTTGGAGATGTTTTAACAACGATCAGATCTATAAATTCTTTGAAATATTGACGATATGGGATACTTGGAAGGATTTGGACTTGGAATAATTGGAGGGATGATTCCCGAACTCGTTGCCATGTATCAAATACGGAAAGAATATAACTCAACAAAATTCAGTTACTTGACTACATTTATTTATTGGGCACCTACACTTGTCATGATTTTGGCAGGGGGTGGACTGGTTGATTTATATTTGTTAGGAGGATCAACTATTAATCCATTATTGGCGGTAAACTTAGGTGCTTCTGCGCCCTTTATCCTTGGGAATATGACTAAACATGCACCCAAAACCAATTGATATTACTATCACATCTTTGATTATATCCCATCTTAATGCAAAATATCGGCAAAGAGACTTGCATTGCTGATTTGGGTTATTCGTACATGTTACCGATCATATTATAAAGGTATTTTCTGGAGTTCACCACATAAAATATTTATAAATTCAATTGTGTCAGCATCCGTTTGGCATGTTACGAGATAGGATTTATCATTGTACTTTCTGGACTCATCCATTTCCATTTCGGACATAACTTGTAATACTTCATTTTGAATCCCATTAGAAGACTTATTAAAAAACCTTATTTCATATTCTCCATTTATAAAACGAACATCGATTGTGTATTTTTTTACTCCATTCAACTCCATATAAGCACAAGGGAAATTATTCCAATCTGCACCAGTTGCATGATAATAGTCTGTATATTTAAATGGTTCAATAGGATTATTTTGAAAATAACTATAAAAGAATTTCAATGAGAACAATTCGGCATGAGCGCTAGTCATTCGTTCTTTTTTGAAAAGAACGATGCCATGTGCGGAGTAAAGGCGAATATATCTTTTACCCTCCAAATAGTTTAAGATTTCAGGCATTTCAATAAAAGCGTAACGCCAATCATTAACCTGATGATTACTTATCAAAAGCTCAAGTGAATTTTTAATATTATTCGCATCCAAGGCATCGAAAACGTTTTTAATTAGACCATTATGAGATGTACTTTTATCCCCCTTCAGTAATCTTTTCCAACTAATATCACGGTCCTTATTGATTAAGAAACTTTGATTACTCCCTTCCCATATCAAAAAATCACCGATACTCAATAATGCCCTTTCCCATAAAAAGTCTCCATTTTTACTTAATTCAATCCGAAGACCTGAATTATCAAATATCTTGCAGGCTTTTTCAAAATAATCAGTAAAGATTTGTCTTAATATTATGTCCTGTTTTTCATCCCAATCGCAATTTAGCAATTCTCTATAATGGTCTTCGATACCACACAGACGTAAGAGGAAGCCAATTTGACCTTTAAAATAACCGTGTTGTTCGGCTACATAAATTAGGTCCTTCCATTCTATGCTTTTTTCAATTAGACAGGCTTTTAAGATTTCTTCCTGAACCTGTGCCGGATCAAACCCATTAATTGATTTGTAAATAATCAAAAAATCATGAATATTATTGCTACCCCCGAGCATTTCATTAATACCCTTTATTGAGTTCAAAAATTCTTTTTCATTGTTGTATGGACCGGTATTTTCGGTTAGGTTAGAAATAACTCTCATCCAGTTTTTTAGACCTTCTGCTTGGAAACTTTCATCTATTGTCATCCATCTAATCAGGTACTCGCAATAGGCATGAAATTGAATGCGTTCTTCATATGCTGCTGTCTTAAATTCTCCTTTGAGGAATTTTTCTAAAATATTCTCATCATAATAATAAAAGTCCGGGGTGAATTGCTTAGCTTTTTCATTAACATTTTGAAGAATATCAAGCAATTTAACCAGACCTATAGCACTATTTATATTTAGACTTTGGTGTTGCTCGAATTGATTAAATGTTAATTCATTGCTGTTAGTTTTTATTAAATCCCTCACTTTTTTTTCTGAATCCACCTGAACAGCCATTTGATTAACTGCAAAAGTTTTAAATAGATTCATAATGATATCATCAAACGGAATTAATTTTTCCCGTTTTTCATACTGTTTTGAATTTTCCAATCCTTCTTTTGCATACGCCCAAAAAAGGTTGGCCCAATCAGTATCAATTTTATGAGAAAAGTACTCATGGAACGTCACTTTTCTTTTATGACTATTTAAACCTAGCCAATAATCACGCGTATTGTATTCAGGTTGTTTGATTTGTTGTTCAAACTTTGCTTTAAAATTTTCGAAGGAGGACAGTGGTTTACCTCTGGCATTCATTTTTATATACAAATCATCAGTCAAACCAAACTCTTCAAGTTTCAAAAACTGAAAGGTAATGATTGGGTTTTCAGAATCAGTTAGTAGTTCATAATAAAGCTTTTCTTCATCTTTAAACTTTTCATGAATGGCATCTAGCATAACCAACATGCCTTGAATGGTCGGGTCGTTCTTCCATGACAAGAAATACCATTGCTGATTTTTTATTGTTTTTGACAACTTATTATTCTTATCCTTATCCGGCTGCTCCAGTTTTTTTAAATCAATCTCTGCAGCTACAAGTGAATCACAAAATTCCCTGGCACTAGTTCTTGTTTCGTAGGTGAATTTGGATTTCAATTTGTGTTCTACCTCTGTTTCAACAAATACTTCCTGAAATTGATGCAATTGTTGTTCTTTATTTGCAAGATACCAATGTAATAAAAACAGTGTGGTTAATCTCTGCTGTCCGTCTAAGGGTATAAAACGAGTTGTTTTATTTATAGTCCCGTTTAACAAACTACCATAAATAAAATCGAGATCTCTGTTTGGCTTTGACTCATCTAAATACTTTTTTAATGCCTCTAAAAAATTATCTCTTAAATCTGTATTTGTGTATCGGCCTTGAGCATAATCCCGCTGAATAATAGGAATCTCAATGGTATAATTTTTATCACTGAATAGCTTATAAAAACTCAATCGCTCACCTGATTCTGTATGTTGAGTATTAGTCATATTGCTTTTAGATTTAATTTATATACACTGATAAACTTGATTTTATTGCTTCTAAATAATCATCCGCATCACATTTATCCCAATACATAATTTTATCAAAGCGACGACTATAGGCTTTCATAAAAACATTTTTGGTGCATATCGGTACAAAGCTGCCGTTCATTTCACGTTTCA
This sequence comes from Prolixibacteraceae bacterium, assembly GCA_028683385.1. GTDB lineage: Bacteria > Bacteroidota > Bacteroidia > Bacteroidales > Prolixibacteraceae > Aquipluma. The sequence goes on from JAQUIJ010000010.1 coordinate 116,901, forward strand.
TTATTTCCATTCGTTTAATAGGGAAGAAAGCATTTTTATAGGCACGGTTTGTACCTGAATCTAACAAGGCAAGATTGGCTATATTGTGGCTTAATGGAGGATTTCCCTCCTTAAATGTTTTGCTTATTTGTTGATATAACGCACTAAATTCTTCATTTGTAATGCCATTTTGGATGAGATCTAACAACCCCTCCGCAATTTGTTTTTCATCTTTTTCAGTAAGTCTACCTATTTCATCTTTTTGTTTATCCAAATTCAAAATATCAACCTCCATACCTGTATAAAACTCAAGTACCAGTTTTGCCCAGTCAATACGATCATTTCCTCTTAACTCAACTTCTGCTTGTGATCGAACATGCTCAATATCCCAATCGTCATTTTTATAGCTATCGAATGGAAAACGGCTGTTTGATTGCGCATTGGCAAGTAAAGTATGGATATTCATTAAAAGTAAAATCCGGTTAATTAAAACTTTATCCTTATTGTTTCTATAATCTAAATTTTCAATGTCCGTATTTATCTTTTTCCCAATTTCTTTTTTTAGATATGCCCGGAATTTGTTCTTTGTCATTTCAGTTGAGCTTGCCTTTTCTTTTAATGTTTTCAAACTACTTCCTGTTGCAATCAGAAATCCGACTAAGTGATAGAGCTTTCTATCATGGTACCATTCTTCTAATGTGAGAAAATACCTTTTTATATCAAGCCATATGTCTTCAACTTTGGCATTATGGCTAAAGTCTTCTTTTAGAAACCTATAGAAAGTATAATATTTTTCTTCACCATTTGGTTTGTTCTTAATCAGGTCGAAAATATATTCGATTCGGGTTTCGTAATTGTGCTGAGGTAGTTTGTCATTTCCCTTGTCATAAATAAAGTACCAAAAAGATTTATCTTGTAACGTATTTTCAATTGCATCCCACTCTGCCGCAATTTGAAGTTGTTTATAATTGGCTTTTTGGCTTTGATTATTTGGATTTGCGGTGCCCAAGAATAGCGCTTTAATCAATTCGGCGTTGGTTAATGGAATTTTGCCGATGTTTAAACGTGTAAAAATGTCAATGATATCGGCATCGTCATTAATCTCATACCAGATAACCTTTACTGGGTTTCCTTTATCTTCTCTTGCGAGCAAAGTCGATAGGAAATCGTTACACTCATTATAATCTTTATCTTCAAACCAATTATTGGTGGTTTGATATGCTGACCACATGTAATGAAAATCGATATTACTATGATCTTCTTTCAAGTTTCTCAAAAAAGCTTCACTTGCTGGGCGTGTTTCATAATCAATAGAAAATACCTCTTTTTTAAAGGCTTCTTTCAAAGATCGTTTCAGATGTTCGGCGACTAAATAGCTTATGATTATACGCACGGTAGTAAGCCGCTGTTGACCATCTATAACCTCCCAAGTATTATTTTCTCTCGTTTTTACTACTATTGGTTGAAGGCAATAAAACTCTTCACTCGATTTTTCTTTTTTCTGGGCAAACTCCCAAATGTCGTCTAATAGTTGGGTGACCTGTGTTTCAGACCAGCGATATCCACGCTGATATGCTGGAACAAAAAACTTTTCTTCCAGCAATTGATTGATGGATTTTAAAACTAATTTATTCTCACTCATATTAATCGTATTTTATCTGTTAACATCTGAAGCATCATTTAATGTTTTAGTTAGCAATAGAATTTGCTTATTCTGATCAGTAATAGAGTCTAATAGAATAATCAGACAAAGTTTAATTTACACTCCTTTATTTAAGTGAATTTAAAATGTATTTAACTCTTTCTTTCCAATAAGGAACTTCAACTTTATGATAGGTTTCATATTCCGGATATATTACAACAAGATACATTTTGGAAATATTTAAGTCATATTTTCGTTCTAAAATGTATCGATACATACTTTGTTGAAGGCAATACCTATTGTAGCTTGTATCAGGTATATCAGTTAAAGCACCCACTCCGGATTGCCAAGGATTGTCAGTAATTGGGTTACCTGTTAAACTATTGATTACTTTTTTACTACGTTTCCAATCATAAATTTCTATACCATTCCCATTTTTTGAAATTAAATCAATTGTGCCAGCAATATTGTAATCTTCATCAAATATCCGCCATTCTGTTCTGTAAGGTTCAATAGTCTTATGGTAATTGATAAACTTTTCAAAAAGGTGAAATTCAGGTGTACGATGATAGTCAATCCCTAAGTAGTAGTTTTCGATTTGTTCATGCAAATAAGTGCCCTCCAAAGCAGCTTTTTCTCCTTTTGATTTCCACATTACAGCAACTTCTTCAGGAGTCATTCCAAGCTCAGGAGCTTTCCTATAAGACCAATATTCTGCGTCAAATTCTGGAAAAAAACGACTTATTACACTACTTGCGGAAGGCATTGGTGCATTATCGACTGTATACAAGTGTATATCTGGGTAGAAGACAATTCTTTTATCTCTCTGATGTGCATTTATTTTGTTAAAGCCAATCTGTTTTCCACCTTCAGGAATACTATTGATACTTGGAGCAACTTGACTTTCTTCGTCAATTTCCTGCTGGTTAAAATCTCTTTCAATTACCTCAGCTTTTTCTTCAACTTCTCCAAAGACATGATTCAAGTAATTCTCCCTATATCTTTGTTTTTCCCATTTTTGAGCTTGAACAATATCCCACATTTTTTCAGAAATCAATTCAGAAACGGCCAGTAAATCGGAAGGTATTTTATATTTCGGAGATATTTTATTTAGTATTTGAGCAACATACCTAATACATGACAATTCTTGGGTATGTACCTGGTATTCTGAAAAGCGTATCACCATCCAACCTCTGTCAACAAAATATGTATCCCTCATTAAATCATCACCCTTACAATGAGTCGGTTGCCTTGTGAGTCCGGCATAAGGTTCATCGATTTCAATATTAATTCGAATATTAAATTCTTGTGAATGTTCAACTAATGCAATATCTGGCTCAAATGGTCTGGTTTCTTTTCCTGTATTTAACCTCAAATTTCCAGAAACCAAGAAATCAGCATTGAAGTATTTTTCAATTACTTGTTGAAATGCTTCTTCTTTAAAGCCACGCCGTTTTGTCTTTCCATATCGATGGCTACGAATGATACAATCTTTTGGGGGGATTCTTAAAACGGCATAGGATTCTGTACATTCAGGTAAATCCAAATGATAATTAACAAATAGCCTTTTGACGGATACAGTAGGTTCTTTACTTACCGCCGGAGGCAAAATTTCCTTAAGTTTTTGGCTTGATTTGGCTTGAATAACTTCAGTGCTTATAGCTACTTGTGTTGATACCGATTTGTATTCTTCAATTGGCTCTTTTATTTCGTTATATTGATCCTTATGAATTTTTTTTTCAGCTTGAACACGTTGAGTCAATTCTTGTAACTGTAAAATCCCATTTTGCTCACGTTGCTCCATTTCTTGCCTTCGTTGCTTCCATGCCTGCTCACGTTGATTTGCTAGTTCGATTTCTTTTTGCTCTTGTACTCTTTGAATCCATATTTTTACAAGTGCAACTAACCCAACTAAACATAGCAGACAAATAATGTAGATTCGGATTATGGCTTGAGGTACATCTTCTAATTCGAAACTAAGATATATTGCTATCCAAACAGGAATTGAGCCACCCAAAGCATACCCAATTATACTTTCATTTTTACCTCCAAGTAATAGGCCGCCTGTAAAACTGGCAATTAATGTAAGTGCTACTATTACAATTGGTAAGGAGAAAAAAGATAAGATTACCACTGACGCAACTGCAGCAATAATCAAAAAAATAGGATCAATATGTTTTTTCATTAAATCAATTTTTACAAAAACCACAAATTATCCTTTCCTAAGACTGGGATTTCAATGCCATCTATTATTGAACTATAACGTACACGGTCAATTACACAACATGTTTTGGCAAAACACCCCTAAATTCTAAACCCCCATTTTGAAATAAACTGAAAATTCATCAGACAGTATTTCTTGTTTTGTGGAGTAAGATTTTCTTTTCCATTCATAATGTCAAACATCATTTTAAAATGGTGTGGTTTTAGTCGTTTATTGGTTCTGTCCCACTGAACCATTTTTTTGATTAATTCCAACGTTATTTCATGATCATCTGTTTTATTTGTAGTTGTTGGTTCTGATAATTCATCGGCTTCAAAAAGAAGTTCCGGAGCTTTCGCTATGACTATTTCTAAAATTGAAATACCGTATGAAACTTCATTTGGCAAAATGCTAGAGGTACTTCTAACTTTTGTCATTAAATTCCAAGCAGTATTTTTCTGGACAGTTGATAGATTATCAGTTTCTCTGCCCCATTCTTCAATCTTTTTCCAGACTTTCGAAGGAATTGATTTAATCCGTTCGAGATCTTCCTGACGTTTCTGCAATTCTACCTCATCATCTGAGATTACTGTTCTTTTGGTTTGATTTTTCGTGTCAACCAAGTCTTGCTTTATAGCAGACAAATCAAATTTGAAATCATTGTCTTTTAGTTTTACCCAACATTCTTCCTTCTTTGCCCATTCGCCATACAGACCACCGGGAGCAGTATCCTTTATGAATCCTTCCAAAGTACTCATCATTAAATGCAAAAGTGATTTTAATGAGCCAGATATCTCCTGAGCTTTCCAAATTTTATAAAGATCTAATTGATTCTTAGTTAAGCAGTTTAATAAAGTTACCGCGTAAGGTACAGTAATATAACGCATATCACCTATCGCTCTGGGTTTGACACCATAAACTTTTTCTGCTGTCCTATAAAGGATTGCTTTGGCAATTGTATCCTCAAAATATACATTGTTCATTTTTTTCTCCAGATTGAAGTTCATGAACTGCACATAGTTTTTTTGATTACCTCTGACAACGTAATGCGGCCCGATTAAAATTTTTCTTCCATCTGAAATTTCCTGGTAGGCATTGATATATTTAGCCAGTTCCTCTTTTGTAAATAATTGGTGTTTTGGATTCTTTAAATCAAATGCCTTTTTCCTGGATGGTGTAAATCCATCTTTTAGTATTGCATTTTTGTATTGTCCCCTGGCTCTTTCGTAAAACCATTTGGTTTGTATTGGCTGACTGTCGGTAATTGGCGTAAAGACATTCCTTGAAAGCTTTTCTAATTCAATATGATAGGGTCGGTTGCTACTTAAATCAGACACGGAAACTTTGTTTTGAGTGTTTGCATATTCCGAAATCAGGGAAACTATTTCGCTGAATTTTTCTTTGTTTTTGACTACCGAAAGTTTTACCTGAACAAATATGTTGGAAATATCAGCCTTATCTTTCTTTTGCGTGTGATAAATGGATGCGGTTGTTTGTCCTCCATTTACAATCTGGAAATCCTTTACAACGGAAATTATTTTCCCATTGCCATCTTCGCTATTTTCCAATTCAATTTCATCTGCTGTCGCCGCTATTCCATTATTGAAAGCCAGAAACATTTCAGGTTCCTTAATTATTGTAGTCCTGATGCCCTTATTGATTTTTCCATTGAATTGCAAAAATGACCGAACATTTTGCTCTAAAAGCCTCGAACCAAATCTTTCATAAATGGATGCGAGTGCTTCTCCCGGAATAATTGCCAAATATGATTGATACTCTTCATTGATTGAAGGTGAAGGGATGCAGGGTACAGTATATCCATCGGATTTGAAATTTATCTCAATGGGGATGTGCGATTTTTCACTTAAATTGTACAGGCTTTCAATATCAAATATCTTGTAGTAAAAATTGTAACCTGAAATAACTGTATTTGCAGGAAAATCACCTTTATAAAAGCCGTTTGTAAGGATAAAAGCATTCACCCGAACAAGATTTTCTTTTATATCTTTTGATTTTGCCAATGTATAGGCAAATTGAAATATTTCTGACGATTCTTCAATCTCATCTACATAATCGCTTTTAAAGTATTTGGTTTTTTCATCTACTGCTGAATAGATTGCCTTTCTAAAGAAGTTTAAAATCCGTTTGGATGCCGTTTCAATGTCAGGATTTGAAATTTTCGCTATTTCGTTTGTCCCGCTGAAAATTGTAATAAATAAATCTACCGTTTCGTAATTTTCTGATATTGCATAAGCGTTTATCTTATGCTGTTTGGGAGTCCCCAAGGCTTTTTCATCATATTTGACAACTATGTTTTCGGATTCTCCGGATGCTGCCAGCAGATCAACTGCTTGTTGAGTGAAAACCTGTTCAGATATTGCGCCTTCTTCATCGGTTGATTGAATTGCAGTAATTTCCTGCATTAATGCAGTATAGAACTTATTAATTTCCAAATTCTCAATTGATGTGCTCATTATACTGTAAGGTTTTCAAAAACTGAAACTTCTGGTTGTTTATAAGCTTCACATTGCGAAAGAATAATGGAGTATTTCACATCTCCAACTCCGCTGCGAATCTCATTTTCCTGGATTCTCGGGAAATTGTCCTCAACTTTATAAAACGTATCCTGCCGGATAAAATAACCAGTGGAATCATACAAATCGATATGGTGATCAAAATATCCGGCTTCATATAATTTTGATTTGAATCGATTCGATGCAATAGAATCAGTTGCCAGTAAATCATTTATCGAAGCGACAATCTGGTTTAATGTTTCTCCGCTTTCCTGTACTTTCTCCAATGAAATATGGTAGAGAAATAGTTTTTCGAGGTGTGTAATATCCAGCTGTCTTTCACTGCTGATCTGGACTTTTTGATGATTATTTCCATGTGTCGTTTTTACTTCCACTGCCCAGTTATTCATTTGAAAATCTCGTACTTCTCTGGCAGAACCTACCCAGGTATTTAATACGAGCTGTAGTTTATTATTGCACAGAAGAAATTTCCGCAGGAAATATAATTCGCCAAACAAACCTCTTTGCTCTTCGGGTGTCAGACCTTCAGAAATCATTCGTGTGAATAGAGATTTCCATTTTTCAAATCGGTTCAATATCGTTTTTACTAATTGCTTTTCGTTGGTTTCGTTAGTTATGCTTGAAATTAAGTCTTCACATAAGACAGAAAATATGTCCCTGTGCTGATTGTTGATCAGTTTAAAAAGCAAAACGTTTTTCCCTTTCTGATTGTAATCCGGAAAAAAATCAATTTGTATTTCCTGTAAATTATCGAACATTGAAATATTTACCTCTATGCTCTCGCTTATTGACGTGGCAATGCACAACAATTTTTCAGGCTGTTGTATCGCTACAAACACATCAGGCAATACTGATCCGGAATATCGCCGTAGAAGCAACCCTTTTTTGAACGAGGTGTCATTCGCTAGCTCATCCCATATTTGATTAATCTTCGTCATCGTTGTCGTTATCTATTTCGTCATCAATATTGAATAGTGCCAGGAGTTGTCTATGAATAGCATAGCGCACTGAAGAGTTAAACCGACTACCCGGAAAACTTATTGCAAAGCCAACTAATGGGTCGCTTCCTTTAGGAAGGTCAGCCCCTTCTGGGTCAAGAAAGTATATTAGCAGTAAAGGATTTTTCGGATTTCTGAACTCATTTCGGACTATATCTCCTTTCGGATAATCATTCTTGTATTCCTTGTTGTTATGCTGGTGAAATGCAATCGTTCTTTCCAATGCGGCTCTATATTGTTCTGGTTCTAAATCAACGAACTCATCTTTAGGACTTATGATGTGATTTTTCCTGATGAAAAATGTAGTAGAATCTGTTCTTTCTGTGGCATTCCGGCGAAACCAATAACCAATATCGACAATATTCCCGTTTTTGTCAATTGGGAATCTTTCAATTGTGTCTGCTTTTGACATTAATGCTACACTCCAGTTTGTAAGCTCACCGTTTGCAATCTGGACATCTATAAATTGCAATAAGTTGCCTGGATCAACTCTTACCAGGGAGTCCGGAACTTTGAACTTTTGAAATAATGGCCGAATCAATTCAGGTGATACATTCTTCCACAAATAATTGTTTCTATTGGTTTTAAAAGTAGCATCAAGCGAACTTATAAAATCAACAGTAGCATCTAAATTCGATTTTACAACTATTGGATTTTTCTGCAATTGATATGATTCAACCAATCTTCCAGCCCAGGAAACATCAACATTTACAGCCCTACGAATCTTATTTGATGCGGAAATTTGCAACACTCCTGGATGGGTTCGCACTTTTAAAGCATATTGTTCCGGAGTGCTACCTGCAACATCTGACATGTAGTCAAATTCGCTTCTTAATTCTTCTGAAGCCAAAGTGATATGACAAAACCACTCATTCAATTCACTGCTTGTAAAGAGGCGACATAAATCTACATAACCGGGTCTGTAACCGAACCACCTGCCCATTTGCATCAAGGTATCGTACATCCGTGAAGCTCTCAGATAATAACTTACCGAAAGTCCTTCCAATGTCAATCCTCTGGATAACTTATCACCACCAATAGCTATAACTGACAAGCCTTTTTTATGGTCGTAATAGTTTAAGGCATCTGCCGAACCACCATTGATTTTTTTGACTTGAATTCTGACGGCTGCCTCACGCAATTGCTTTTCTACCTCCACCCATTCATGAATTTGGGTCGCGCTGTCAATCCCTCTTAATTCGGTATCTAAAATTTGTTGTGAGATTGTTGTATATGATTTATAATTATCTGTATCATCCTCAAACACTTGTCTCATTTCTTCGAGAATAGAGGGTATTTTCATTTCAATTCCTCTACGGTAAAAATCGAAGGTGCTTTCTACAAGTTCTTTAATATGGTCTTGCCAGTTAATAAACCGGCTAACATGTATCAACATTGAATTGTGAGCCAACTCTTGTCCCCGAAGTCTTCTTATTGCGCAGGTAATAATGAAACTTTTTATTGCAAGTCGCAATGAATCTGGTATTGAATCAGGCAATTCCGATTCTCTCTTATGTCCATTCGGCACAAAGTTCTGATAATCATCAATTCTGTTTACGATTGGCAAAACTTCATCAGAGATTTCATCATCTTCTAAAACCCTAATTCCAAAGACTTTTTCCGGACCAATATAATTTGATGGAGCCTGAATATTGATAATAAAATCTTTAGGGAAAAGCTGGTCTTCTTCAATCGGAATAAAAATATTTGCAAAAGGAGTCGCAGTATAGCCCACATAACCACTTTTGTCAAATAGTCTCAAAATATTACGAATGTGTTCATTTATTTTGGTTGATTTATCTTCATCCTTGTTGGTGTTTATTGATGCGTTATCCGCTTCATCATCAATCAGCAGTAATGATTTATTGTTGATTCTTCTTTCACCTTTTGCATTTATACTTGCCTGAGAACTCAGCCATTGAAATAGTTTTTCAAGCACTTTTGTATTCTTTTTTACAACTGCAACTATCGGTTCATTGGTGTTAAAAGTTTGTGTTGTTCTTGCACTGAAGTCACCATTGTCAGAACTTGATGTGACCGAATGAACAGGTAGCGCATTTTTGCCAATTCCTACACCAATTGTATGCTGACCGGTGTTAAATGCCCGCTGAAATTGGGTATCAAAGCCCAAAAATCCTTCATCTAAACGAAGCTGTGTTTGACTGCGCAGATTGTTGTGAATACCAGCTAAAACAATTATCAATTTAAATCCTGCATCGGCAGCTTTGCAAATCAGACCGGTATAGTTCGATGTTTTTCCAGACTGTACTTGTCCAACAACTAACCCGTATTTACTGATTAAAACATTCTGATCGGGATTAAATAATCCATCAAGTGTTCTGTCCGTAAGTTTGTCTAATTGATTTAACACTGCCTCAGGGTAATTCTTTTCATCCTGAAGATAATCTCTATATCTATTCCAAAAGTTCCATTCAATAGATGTTTTTTTATCATTTATCCAGGGTAACCGGCTTTCTTCTTTTTCAATGATCCGAAACTCATCCATGCGAATATTATAGATAGCCTGAACCTCCCGTATTAATGTGGCCTTATCTAATGCTGCAAAATTTGGGACATACAGCATCTGGGTCACTGCATCTTCAATTTGTTGTGGAGTAACCGAAGCAGACGCAGGTAGAAATATCCTGATAGCTCTTATCGCTTGTTGTATCATCTTTTCAGTATAAGGATTCAAACTTAATTTTATAGGTTTCAGAATTTCTTAATGCAATCTTTTTTTCGATTGGTATTTTTTTTGCTTCAATTATCTGCAAGAGCGTTTCTTTTACTTTTATATCCATTCTTTCTCCAAAGATTATTCCCTTTATTGCTTCAGGTGGGTATTTGAAGTATTCACCTTTAGATGCTTCCTTTGAATTAAATACTAATCGAATCTCTTCCTCATATTTCCATTGGATTGGTTTTGTTGCAATTGTTTTTGTGTATAAAGCATCTAACAATTGCTCAGCATCTTTTATACCTTCCTCATAATCTTGATGATACGAAGAAGAAGGTTCTTCATTTAAAGCCATTTCATTAAACCAAATTTGGTCATTAGCCAATGAATATAACATTTTGTCAACTATAGGTGGCTCTTCAGCATATAAAACAGGAATAATTGAAGCTTCTTTATCAGTATCAACTGACAACATTAACGATTCGTCAAACTCTAGGCAAAAGCCCCTTAAGCCATCAGCATAATGTGACCACATCAGCAAATTATCAATCTCTTTAGAAAAACAAGAAATCCGGGAACCATCCAAAATTTTTTTAATGTCTGGTTGATAAGATTCAAGCTCTTCCATGTATAGATAGTAACTATCATAAAAAGCATCATCTGATTCTTTTTCATACCCCCATATTTGACATATCTTTTCAAATCTATCTGGTTCTTTTTCAGGATCAGGACTACCTTCTTTTAAAATAAACCAACATTCAAATGGATCATTAAATGCTTTATAATTTCGGCAATACAATTCATTTCTAATTAAATTAGAAATCGAATACTCATCAACTGTAAAATATTTATAAAGCATTGCTAATTAATAAACTCTAAAAAGTGGACGAACTGATTAAATGGGTCAATGTTGGCAATTATGACTTTTGCTTCCTCTGGTGTTTTGCCTTTTGATAATAAACTGGCAAACATCGTTTCCATGGTTTTTCTTATCGGTTCATGATCTATGCCTTCAAATGGGTTGCCTTGTGTTTCCGGTTCTTCGGCTGCTTTTATATAAATAGATTTGGACGGAATGTTTTCTTCGATGAACCGTATTAGTGTTTCTATTGCTTTGTCCGGCTCCGTTTGGGCTTGCAATTTTGCCATATCCAATAAAGGATGTTCCCTGTTTATTTTGTAAAACCATTTATCACCTCTTTTGTGATCGATCCAGAGCGGAACAAACTTCTGACCATTGGTTTGTTTTATTGTTTTTCCCCGATGGCGGTACACCTCGACACCTTGCGCTCTAACTTTTGTTGCATAGTTTTTAATCTGATCTTTATAAATAAGAGGTGGACGAGCCACTGATTTTTTAATGTCGATCTGCCAATCAGCATCTAAAGAATTAGGAATATCAATCTGTATTCTGATAAGCTTATAATGTTCTTCTTTTCTGAATAGACCCAGCCAGTCACCGGATAATAAAAGTCTCTCATTTCTGTAAATGTAAAAGCCCTGGTGCTCGTTCCAACCTTTTGTTCCTTCAGCATATTTATAAGTTTCTTCATCAATCTTAGATTTGTGAGGCAAAACAAAGCCTTTGATAATTACTTTGCCATTATGCAATTGTTCTTCTGAAAAGGATTGAGTAGCTTGTTCGCTCTGCAAAAAAGGATTCCAGGGTTTTATTTCGTTGTCCTGAAAGTAGATTTTTATTTTTTTGCTTTCAATAAAACGGTGAAAGACCATTGCCAAATGCTTTTTCACCATTTCCATGATAAACAAGAATTTATCCAATGCATTGTTATCATTTTGCCGGAAATGTTTTACTACTCTGTCAATGTCATTCCAAATGACCAATGTGCCTGAACCAAGTTCTGTCAAGGCGTTTTCATCAAAACTCTCCGGTAAGTATTTAAGTAAATCCCAATTGCCAGTTTGATTCACATAGTCTAAATCCCATGTCCAGTAAACGGTTGAATTATCTTGTTTTTTCGATAGAACGGTTAACTGACGAGCCTGTGAGAAAGAAGCTGTTTTAAGTCCTAGTCCAAATCTTCCCAGATCTTTTAAACTTCTGTCTGCCAGTGGGTTTTTGCTACCTGGGCGCATTGCCTGAATAAGTTCGTCGTTATTCATTCCGGTGCCGTCATCTTTAATTGATAACCATGTCTCGGCACCTTTCCAATCGAAGTTTACCCATACATTTTTTGCATTGGCCGAAATCGAATTATCTATAATATCGGCAACAGCAGTTTCAATGTTATACCCGATTGCCCGGAAGGTCTCAATCATTGACGAGGCTTCGGGTATCGCTGGGGTGGTTTGGTATTTGGAGAAGTCAATCATACTTCATTTGTCTAATTCTAAGAATTAAAAAATCTTTAGACCCTTTTGAATAACGTTCAGTATCCCACTTCTCTGGTTTCACATACCAACACTGCGATATTTTGAATATTGCTGAGAAAATGGCTGCTGCTGCAGTTTGAATTTTATTTCCCGTAAGACCAAGTTCAAAAGGAAAGTTATTTTGAATAAAATAGGTGTAATAGTCTTTGGTTATTTGTTGTAAAATCTCATCTATGTCATTTTGATTTAGATAATGAATAACTGCAGAATTAAATTTTCTGAGGGAAAATTCGGCAGAGGTTCTAGCCAATTTATCCCTAGGGGCATCGCCATTTGTTACAATAACATTTATCTGCTCAAATTCACGTTCGTCAAGCAATGTGTATAATCTTTCATGCTTCGCAGAGGCAAAGGCAAACAAAACGCGAGGTTCAGAAATATTAACATAGTGTGGAAAAAGATTTATTAAAGAATATGGACCTTTTTCTCCGTTAAGTAAATTAGACATTTCTCCTAATAGGACAGAAGAATCATTTTCTCCATTTGAATCCATAAATCTTTGAACATCTTCATCTAATGGATATTCCTTTTCAGGCGTTGTTAACGAAATATATAAATTTTTATTTTTTAAATAAAAAGTCCTTATTGTGTCAAACAGTATTCCTTTGGGTAAACCTGTAATATCGCATAATACGTTGCAGTTTTCCAGCAAGCTCAATTGCTCTTTAAGCAGATCCTGTTTTATAATTACTTTTTTATCATCATCAAAATCATCAAATACCTTAAGTATATCATTTGTTAAACCCTTTTCATATAATTCAATGAAAATGATTCTCTGAGGATTGATCTTTTTGATTTCAATTGCAGAATTTAAAGCTGCTTCCTCAAAACCAAGTCCAATTATTGCAACATCAATCTTAAGGTGAGTATCCTCTTCCTGATTAATATATTTTATCTCGGGCAATTTCTCAAGAATAAAGGAATAGTCAGTTTCATTATTCTGAATGTCAGGTTCATCAAATAGATATAATTGTTTTGACACTTCTTTTTGTTTGCTTGATGAAGATTGAATAGTATCAAAATCTGTTTCTGACAATATTTTTGCAATATCGATCTCTGAAAATGGATTTAAATTTTTGGTTAAAATGGTTTTCCCATTCTTAGGATTACTCAGCCATTCTTCTAAAGCCTTCCCTGATATTTCAAATCTGTCGGAATTTGACAGTGCCATATGCTTACTTACTCCGTAAAGTTTTCTGAAAACTAGTTTAAATTGTTGTTGAGGTTTCAGTCCTTGTCGATTTGTCCTCGAAGCCTCTGGGCCACCTTGCAAATTAAATATGCCAGCATCAATTAATTGCCGAACTTGTTTGTACTGATTTTCTTTATCCCCAACTGTAATATTGATAAAAATAGAGGCATATTGTCTAAGTCGATCTGTTTCTCCTCTAGCTTTTTTTAATGCAGATTGGATTAATAAATGATGTGAAGCATCAGCAAATGATTCAACAAAATCAAGGTAACGAGTATTCCTTCGATTTAGATCATATAATCGAGAATTACAAAGTTCTAAATAACATGAATTTTGAATTTTTGCTTCTATTGGAAAGAATTTTGAATAAGATGACCGTCTAAGTATTAGCTCGTAAAGAGTAATTACATCTCCCAAATCACCAACACAAACTGCTGTTAATGCAGAAATGCCGTGATATAATTCCTTTTTTAGAGATGCCTTTTCTTCTCGAACAATACTTTCAGCTATCGAAATTAAACTTTCATCACCTAAAATTTGGGATGGTATACTATTCTTAGGATGAAGTGGAAAATATTTTGCTCTCTTTAATAAAATACTCTCCACAAAAAATCGTCCTTCAGTTTGGTCTTCACGAATAACCCTATTTACTTCAGCTCCCAGATCAAAAATTGAATAATCTCTTCCAATTTTTGCTTGTGAGTTACTCCCTGGAGCCATAATTACCATCTCAAGGGTTTGAGCTTCAGTTGTAAACTTAAATGCACAGGTTTCGTCTTGAAACAAAAGTTCAGAGATTAGCTTGATAATACTTCTATCGTTAAGATATCTTGTGGAAACATCATCCAACAGAAAATAAATATTTGATTGAGCAAATATTTCAGATGACTTCTTTATCGATTCGGCTAATTGAGGAAAGGCTATTTTAGGATGTATAGTTACTTGATAAGTTGATTGTCCGTCACTAAGGGAATTGAGGTATTTTTTTAATCGAATCTCAAGATCATAATCTCCAGTTACATTTAGAAGTTCCTGACTATTATTTATTAGTGAGGATAATGTATTAGCAATAGTTATAAAGTAGTCCTTTCGAACTATATCAATTTGTAGATCTTTAAGGTGACGTATAGTATGTAGAGCCTGAATTGTATAACCAATTAATAGCTTTGAATATGGTTCGAAAATTTCCTTGTATACATCGCCATCTAAAGCATTAAAATCTAAAAGTTTAACACATGAGATGTACAAACCAACATATTTTTCTGAAGGATCTGTTAGTCGTTCAATTATCTTTTTATTATTTATTTCTTCATCAGAATTTTGTGGCATTAATCTGGCATGAAATTCCAAGGCCCTTAATAGCATAGTTTTCCCACATCCACGCATTCCTGTAATAACTTGAGGACCCTTTATACTAATAGATTTAGTCCAAGCATTATCTTTATCTACAAATAACGAAGTAACATACCATGGACTCAGTGATTGAGCGTTAACAGCATCATCAAAGCTTTTCAATTTAAATTCTTGCTTCCAAGGGCTAGTATGATGATAATAAGTGTCCTTTATTTGATTAATAAGATCAGTATAAGTAATTTGTCGTTGATGTATGACTTCTGGTTTAAGAAAATCAGCCTTTTCTTCTAAAAGAAATGCTAACCTCCAATCTTTATCTTCGTATTTATCAATGTTATCAGTAATTTTTCTACTCAAAAAATATAGGCATTGTGCTATCCAGTGCAAGTCTCCTACACGATCACTATCATCGTTGCTTTTAGTTTTTTGATCTAAAGAGCCTAAATCAATTGCAACTACTCTAATATTTTCATCAATTTCACCAAAACGAATTCTAGTTGTAGGTAAGTTCTCTACAATAATATTTCCAGGATGAAGATCATTATGATATTTTTTGTTTGATTTTAATTCTTGTAAAAGTGATATTAGATCAATAGAAATTTGTGCTATCGTTCTTGATGGAATAGTTATATCTTGATTTAAATACTCCTTCAAAGTTTTTCCTTCTAAGTATTCCAATCCTATAACATGGCAGTTTATTGTTATTCCATTAGTAAAAGTTATTGGTAAATTCTCAAAAAATATGTTTGTATCAATCCCAACAACATGATTAGAATTTTCAGAAAGCTCCAAATGATTTTCGCTCTCTTCACGAAAATTTTTGTTATGAAATTTATACAATTCGACGGGAATAACTTTGATAACCTTTTTAATCATTAATTTTCCAAGAGGAGCAATTTCTCCGATGTAAGTAGCTCCATAAAATCCGCGTGCTAATGGCTTAATTATCCTGATATTGTTAATCATTTCAGGGTAAAATTCCAAAGGAAACCCAAAAGTTAATCCACATTTTGTACAAACATCAAATAATTCTTTTTTTGAATAATCTTTGTTTGGGCAAATAAAGCAACTATATTTTTCCATTATATTATTTCTTCAAAATATTTTAAATCAATTGTTTGTAGCGCTGTTCCAAATGAACTTTTGAGATCATTCTCAAATATTTCTTTATATTGGTCATCACATCTGAATGAGCAGATTGTTTCTCCTTTGTCAATATATTTATTTGGTGTAACTTTCAATATTAAGCCACAGTTATCCGGGAACAAATCATTACTTTTTGATTGAATATTTAAAATCGCTTCTCGGATTTTCTCCATATCGATAGATAATACTCCATTCTCCCTGGCATAAATATTATATTTATGTTGTTCGTTTACTGTTTCCGCAATTTGTGTAAATGATGATATTAGTCCTCCCTGAATTCTGATATTTTCAGAAAATGCCTCGCGGAGTGAATTGAGAGAATAGCCATTACTGCTTTTGTGAATACTAATGGAATTTGCCATTGAAAAACAATGTTCTAAATGCTTTTCAAGATAGATGTCAAAATTTCCTGCAAATATTTTTTGTAAGGCTAATATTGATTCTCCCCTACCAATGTATGGTTGTTGTGGAATATTTCCATTAGTAAGAAAACACTTCGACTGAATACCTGCAAGATTCGCAATTTTGTTGAATCTGACTCCATTCTGACGAGCTTCATCCCATGTCTTACCAAAATTTCCAAAACTTGATACTCTTATATCAAGGCCAACATAATTTAATCCAACAGCGATTTTTTTTGATAATAAAGAAGCAATAACAAGGGAAGGTATATCTATTGTCTTTGTTCTTTTTCGATATTGAAAAAGCAACGCGTCAAGTGGAGTAAAGTTTTCACTTGCAATAAAGTGAACATATGATGAGCAATTAATCCATTCATATAATTTTTTTAGGTCCGGATTTATCTTATATCCGGAAATTTGGGATAATACATCAATGCCGCCAGCCGGTCTTCCAGGTACTCCTAATTTTATAACATTATTACCCAATATCTTCAGGAACAAAGGGCATAGCAATGTGGAAAGTGAGGATGGGCCACCGGTTGAAGGAATATCACAAACTTTCATGTCATTTTCTAATCTAATTCGATCTCCAGAATTTGCCAGCCCATTTGCCAGATATAGGATTTCATGATCGCATAAATCGTACTTCTTTGAATAGCTTACCAAAACATTCATATTTTCTTCGTTAGGGTCACGAAAAAAACAATCAAAAATCTCTTTGCTCCTATTTTTTTGATTTGGCATTTATCGAATATTTTTGATTTTTTCTGCTATACATTGAGCCATGAGCGGTGGAACAGCATTCCCAATTTGTTTAAATGCTGCTGTCCGGTTCTGCTCTTCTTTCACTCCTTCAAAATAATAATTATCAGGGAATGACTGTAAGCGGGCTGCTTCACGAACGCTTATTGAACGGTTTTGCTCTAAATCAGGATGGATATAGTAATGACCATCCTTTGCGATATGAGCAACAACGGTATGTGAATAATTTAAGTCTTGAGCAACAACTTTAAAACGATCAAAGAAAGAGTGTCGGTTTTTATGTGATTTTAAAACTTCAGGAAGGTCATTATAATCAAGTCTTTGTCCTTTATTGTTCCATTTATCTACGGCAATACGATATATTTTTTTATCCTGTTCAGAGTGTGGTCGGGCAATATGTTGAGTTAAAATATCGATTCCATTACGTATTGATTTCTGATCAAGATATTCATTGGTATCAGCTCTATATTTGACAAACTTATCCACACCTTGTCCGGCACTAATTTTTGGCAGGTCATTAAAAATGCTATCAACCTTAAAATCAGTTTGCATACGAACGGATTCCAAATCCGGTAAATCCGGGTTGATATCTTCTCTCCAACCAAGTATAATTATACGTCTCCGATTCTGCAATACCCCAAAGTTATTGGCTGCAAGCGTATATAATCTCATTTTGTAGCCCTTCTTTAAAAAGAGCTTCTCCATGTTTTGAAGGTATGTGCCTTTTTTTGCCGATTTTAATCCAAGTACGTTTTCAAAAACAAAATATTTCGGTTTGTATTTTTCGAGATATTTCGCATATTGAACATAGAGATGATTCCGGGGATCACTCTTCATACCATCTTCAGACCTTGCTCTTCCAACCAGTGAATATGCCTGGCAAGGCGGTCCTCCTATTATAAGATCCACATCCTGTCCATTAAGTTGTTCTGAAATTAAGCTGAAGATGGGTTCATTGAATTCGGTTCCAATAGGGAGATTGATTACGCTGTCAAGTAACTTGACAGGGATATGATTGTATAATTCTGACCTTTTAATTTCACCTTTTAGATAGGCATAATATATCTCAGACTTGTTATTTGATTTCAGGTAATGAAAAGCTAATCTGGTTTTTATCGTATTACAAGCGGCCTTATCCATCTCGACATGAGCAACAGGGTTAAAACCTGCTCTTAGAAATCCTTCAGAGAGGCCGCCAGCACCAGCAAATAGATCAATGTAATTCATTATTCTTTATCTAGGTAATATTTATTAATATCTTCTTGATCAAATACTTCTATAAGATTATCCTCAAGTGAATAAATATATTTGTTGTGTTTATCCCATCCCAACTTAAAATTCTCATAATCTTGTTTAATTGCATTCTCAGCAGAAATAATATTATGTTTTTCTAAAGCATCACTTTTAGAATTAATAAAAACGCATTCATCTACCCTAATATAAAAATCTGCAGCTTTAACCAATGCGTGAAGAAATGGTGTTTGTCCCTTCTGCATCAAAGTTGTATCCGGATTGGCATAGTCGATCATACTTTCCTTAATTCGAAAGTTAGTAAATGTCGTTACTACAGTCAAATCATATCGTGAAAAAATATTATATAGCATGGGCCAGATCATATCTCTCTCCTGAAGTTTTTTAAACTGTAAAAAAACATTATGCATACCATCAAGCAAAATTCCGGTATAAGGTTCACCTTGTAAACAGGCTTTGTCAAGCTCCCTGGTAATCTTATTTGTTAGGTCTTCTGGGGTAAGAAATCCTGGGTAAAAATATAAAATAGAAATTTTGGGAACCGAGATGTTTTTGTAGAGGGTCGCAATCGTTTTTTGGATACTGGGATGCAATTCTTGGTAGTATTCGTTGGGGTATAAAAATGAAATTATTAAAACTCTGCGCTGATAGCTGTAATTTGAAAAATTCATTCCTGATGAAACATCTTGCCAAAGGTAATTTGCAGTCTTGATATTTTGTTTTTCTTTCTTCTTTCTTTCTTTCTTGATTGGAGGGGTCATTAATATTTTCAAAGCAAATCCAGCCTTACCGGAACTTCCGTTACCATGTATCAGAATCTGAGAACCGGGAAAAATATCAAGATTAGGTTTAAAATAGACCTCATCAAACTTTATTTTGTCTGTTTGTTTCTTTTCTAAATTTAATGTATTTATAACATAATTATCATCGGGAAGATTTTTTCTTAAAGGAGTTCTTCTATCCAGTTGTGAGGGTATTTGTGGCGAAATTCTAAATCCATCATCACCGGAAAGATGAAATAGATGAGAACCAGTCCTTGAAAGCTGGTGTCTCGATTTCTTTAAAGTAAATACTCTTAAAGGCTTTTCTTCAAACGATTCTACTTGATGATTAGACAATTCAATTGCCATATCAACCAAATAATCAAGTTTTGACATCTCAGGAAGATTCTCCCCTGAGACTAGTAAAACCAGTGCATTCAGTTTTCTGCAATCATGAATAAAATTTTGTAATACATCAAGATCAACAATTTCATTCGTTCCATTTAACAACCCATTCAGATTGTCGATTACAATAAGTGCAGGGCATATATTTTGAATTGCATATTCCTGAGTTGGAACATCCTTGTTTTGTTGAAAGGCAATCATTAACTTATGAAGAACTTCTTTTGAAAACACTTCAAGATCCGAGATTGGTTGTGGCTTATATGGTAAAAACCAATCGGCATCTTCGTTCTTACTTGGTTTATTTGAGATGTTGGAATATATACTCATGTCTTGAAAGAAGTCAGGAATAATTGACTGCAATCTCTCTCTTAATTCATCCTCTCCCTCTTCTAAAGTTATATATAAACATTTTGTATGGAAAGGTGCAAGCGATCCTGCAATAGAAAGTGCAAATGATGTTTTCCCGGAACCAGGGCTCCCACTTATACTTATTACAAGACTATTATTGGCAGCTTTTTTTAACCCTCCAAAAAAAATAGTATCAGCACCTGAGATTGGCAACGGAATGCCAAACATCAGATTGGAAATTTCCGAATTAGATGGTAGTGTCAAATACTGGTATGCAAGCCTGAAGTGATAATTAGGACAACAAATCTTATTCTTTATTGAATATTCTATTTTAAAAAATGCTTCTAAATCACTTTCTTTTCTGAACCATAAATTGGTTATACCAAGCATAGCAAAAAAGTGTCCCACCAAAAAATTATACGCTGGAGGTGAAGAATATTCCGGCAATAATTGGTAAGGAATCTGAGAATTTTTATCATCAAGTTTAGGCCACCTAGCTTGAATTTTAATATGCTTCTTTAATGAGCCAATAGCATCAAATATTTCATTAGTATTGTTGTCCTTATTGATATTAAAGCGAAAATAATAGAATAAAATCGAACGACAGGTTAATAAAGAATAGGCAGAAGTTTCTTGGTTGTCAGGTATTGTTAAGTATTTCATCAAAATATTTAACGGAGAAGGTATCAATAATCCTTCATAATTTTTGGATTTTTCGTTTGCCTTACGTGCCTCTAAATATGATGAAATAACTAGACTTCCTATACGTGGATACCTTTTATCTCTTCTATGTCGGTCAAAAAGGCCTTCTGTCAAATGGGCGTCTAAATTTTTCAGGCCATAAAGTGCACCTCCAACTTTATCCACAAGAACCTTTGAAGTTTTATAAATATCCTCATTGTCAGGCGTCAAAGAAAATTTATCTAATTTATATATGTCATGAGATAATTTTAACAATTCAATAATCTTATCTAAGATCTGTGGAATATATTTTCCATATGGTAGATCAGCAGCTATTTTTTTCATCTATATGTTCAGTTTGGGAAAGCATATGTTGGTTCCAATCTTTTACTATAGATTCGAATAGTTTCTTGAAGCTTGGAATTATCGATTTTATTTGAATTATCTGCTCTATTAAAAATTTTATTATTCTTCTCAAGCCATTCTATTTTGATTTTTGATTGAGGTTCTATAGTCAAAACAAAACTATGAATTGTTTCAATCTTCGCTTTTGAAATCGAATCAATTCCGGACAAAGAGTTAATCCATTTGTCAAGTAATTTTGCTGTAATATCAAAAGAGGGACTTGAATGGCTGAGCACATTTAATGAAACAACCAGATCAAATTCAAAATACATATCGGCCCAAAATAGGGGCAACTCATTTTTTAAATGAATGAATTCGCTTAAAAGTAATTTTGAGATGCCATCACTATTAATTGTCTGTAAAAGCTTCAAGAATAATGCTTGCGACTTTAGGTCTAATTTTTTTATCGCTTCAGATTTTGCTGCATAAGTTTCAAAAGTATTATAATCATTAATTTGAATTTTTTTTATAAAAACCATCAAAGAGGAATAATCATTATTATCAAAATCAACAACACTATTGCCGAGCTCTCTCACGTATTTGGCTATTGTTTTAAATATCAGCGATTCCTTTCCCATTTCTAAAACTTCATCTGAAAGGCTCATCAATCCAGAATGAAGGTGATTATACTTTAAAGGCTCACTATTTTCCTTTATAAGTTGAAAAAGTTGTTCCGAATTTTGGATCATCGTATAATTTTTAATTGCTTATTGTTAATAAAGAAACAATAAGATTGAGCTCCATTTTCTCTATTACCATTTCCTCTAATCCCTCGTCTCCATTTTCAGGATTGGTTTTGCCACCGGGTTTCCATTTACTACTTAATCCCGCATCAAAAATCGTTGGTATAAATGCCTCAATACTGTTTGGTTTCTCAATTTCAAAGAATACCATTTCTTTTTTTAAGAACATATCTTCAAAGGCTAATAATCTAGGTAATTCTTTGAGATTTATTCCATCAAGAATAGTATGGATGCAATTTTCATTACCGAAACACCACATTTGATGAAACCTAATTCTTAAACTTCCAAATTTCTTTTTTAATTCCTCTAAGTCCGGATCTGGAATATCAATTAGGTTATTTAATTCTGACAGATTAGTCAAGAAACTGATAGAATAAATATCTTCATTTATTATTTTAAATAACTCATCTTTTAGTCTCTCTTTGGTAACAAGGTGCCCAATTTTATTCTTTCTTTCTTCGAAATTTATTTGTTCACCTTGTCTATGATATTTAGGATTATGGAAAAATTTCTGCTCTAATTTTCTTTGACAAATAGACTGTTTTTCAGCATTGTCTTCAATTTCCTCTTTCTCTATAAATTCATGAACCTCTTCGACTAAATTCTTCCTACTAGTTTTCAAAAAATTGTCATTGTCAAAATTAATCAGAAAATATTGAAAATCAATTTCTAATATAGATTTAATAGCAATCTTATCCATTATTCCTTAAGTTAGATATGCAAATATAAAACACAATGATAAATTAGTTAAAAGTAATAATTTTTATTAGTGATCGACCTTTGGAAAATATAAAAGTGCTATAATTTTTTATATTCATTATAAAATTATTAAAGCTAAAGAATTGAGTGTCTGAGTCCTTTTTCCCTTCTTTAATTCACACTCCCAAATTACAATTACTTTCCAACCCAGTTTTTCAAGTACCTGTTTGGCAATCTGATCGTGGGTTTGAGTATCTATTATTTTTTGAATCCACCATTCAGTTCTTGTTTTGGGGATCACATAGTATTTGCAATTCTCGTGACCATGCCAGAAACAGCCATTTATAAATATGATTGTTTTGTATTTGGGAAGTACTATATCGGGTTTTCCGGGAAGGTTTTTTACATGTAGCCGATATCTAAAGCCTTTTGAAAAAAGAAATTTCCTTACTAAAATTTCCGGTTTTGTATTTTTGCCTTTAATCCGGCTCATGTTATAACTTCGAGTTTGCTTGTTGTGAACATCAGCCATATTTTTTCCCTTCATTTAGCTTCTCGAATACCCAAACTGCCAATTTTGCCCAACGGGGTATATCTTGCCGATTTAATACCGTTCGGATACTATCATTACTATTCCCCGTGATTTTAGCAATATCCTCATAGGTCCAACCAAAATGTTGCTTCATCCGGTCAAACCTTTGTTTCCAGCTCATCAGATGGAAAATATCTCAAGTTCAGTTTTGAAAAGCAATGAATAAAATTTCTGTTTCAATTTTGGATCGTCAAATTCATGATCAAATACTTCTGTTTCATCCACCCGTAAAGTAAATTCTTTCCCTTCTCTACTTGTGAATGAAAATGGGATACTGATTCCATCATTTTTTATTTCCCTTGTGCGGGGAAATTGATTGTCTGAATTAACCAACAGATAGTTTTTCATGAGAATGATTTTAAAATTATAGTCCCATAAAGATAAACATATGTTGGCATATTAAAAAATATTTCTCTCTAATTTCTTTACCAAATTTTATCTATTTACACATATAATTACTATATTTGTAAATATAAATATTTTCAACATGAAATCACTTGATTTGACAAAACCTGTAAAATTGAAAAATCCTCAATCCGGAGAAGAAAATCTGATCTTTCGGGTTGTCAATTTTAACGAAGTTACAAACAGGTGTTATATTGAACCTGTCTCCTTGCTACCAGGACTCAAGATGACTCTTCCACCCCAAGAACTGGTATCAATTACTGAAATTGAAAATGCAGAATAGGCAAACTGCAATTATAATTAACTGATCATGTTCTGGTTTCTCAATAAACAAACCAATGCTCCTGAAATATTTGGTAGCATATCTGCAATATGTGAAAACACTGGATTTAAACCTGACAATCTGTATTATCATTTTTCACGTATGAAACGTAACGAGTTTGAAAATGAAAATTTCAGAATTGTGAAATGTAAGGTAAAGCGCGTTAAGAGGTAGAGCCTAATTGTTATATTCAAAAATTATATCTGGCATAATTCAGATTAATTTTCAAATTTCATATCGATAATTAATTTCTATAAATTGGCAGCAGAATAAAATTGCTGCCAAAATTTTGATGGCATCTTTAGATGTTAAACTTTCCACCATGATGCAAGCTTAAGCTTTTTCACACCTCTTGATTTCGCCCCTATAACTTTCTTTTCGCTCTGTTTTTCTGTGACTTCAGTTTATATGTTTTGTTCCTGAAGCCTGATCCATCATCCAATTGAGTTTTTGCCTGCCGGATTAATTCTTTCAAAACCAATGATTTTAAAATTCCGTTACTCTGTCCAGTTAGGTCCGAATCAGGAAACTTCCCGGAATGTTGACCTAAAGTTCGCTGTTCAGACAAATAAAACTTCGGTCTTTCTTGAAAATCCGACATCTTAACTGGATGCCGGATCGGATTGCCATTTTCATCTGTTACAAAAACCAGATGTCCTCTCCCAGCCTTTCTGATCTCCACCTGAAATAACCCCAAAGCCTGATCATACATCGCTTTTGATGTGATAAAATCCATACGGTTCAATTGTCCAAAAAGGTTTTCCAGATTTTGCTTCAGGTCTTTGCTTGAATTGGAGAACCTAAAGTTAAGTTTCTCCGGATTCTCATCTTTGGTTAACTGATACTTTTCTTCCAGCCCTTTGATGAAGCTTTGCGTCTTTTCCTTTTCGAAGTTGTCTTTGATCTTTTTTCCGGTTTCACAATCAATTCGGGTTGACACAATATGAAAATGTACCCGTTCCAGATCGGCATGTTTATATACCAGATAAGGCTGGTTCCCATATCCCAGATGTTTCATCAGGTTGTCAATCTCCGTCCTGATCCCAACATCTCCCAACCTGACCAAATCACCGACTGTTGGATTTACCGAAATGTGCAGTCCTTTCTTTTGCACCCTTGTGTTGCGATCTTCAATCTCTTTGAAAATCCGGTGACGGGCATTCTTATCGCCCAGAAAAGGATTGATTTCCGGAGTATTCCGGCTGTGGTAAAAAGTAGCTTTGTGCTGAAAGACCTTCCGCTCATTATAAAACAAAGCGTTCGGTGTACTACAAGCCTGGTGGATTTTAATAACCATTGATTTGTACTTTGAGATTGGCCGGGACGACAGATAGGTAAATTAGTGCAGCAATTTCTGAAGTAGTATCAGGCAGTTTCGCATCATATCAAAAGCCTGACGGAGCAATTGCCGGTCATTGTCCCCAACATTGTAGCCTGCAAATGAATTCATACGCTTGGAAAGCTGGTTCAGGTTGACCCCAATTTTGTTTAGCTCAAAATCCAGACTTTTTAGCTGGGCGTTGGCTTCCTCGTCCAGTGAAATGATTTTTCGGTTTGACTCATTAAAAACCTTAGACCGGATTAGATCACTCATGCAACCATATTTCCCCCTTTTGGTCAGGCTTTGCAACCTGAGCTTCTCATCCCTGGAAATCCGGATAATGAGCTTCGCATTTCGTTTTTCGGTATCTGGCAATTTGGGCCGCATGGTTTGTTTTCTGTTCCTGTTTTCAATGGTTCAAAGAGGGGAATCATTCTTTAGCTGGGGAATGTGGGTTGGCTCCTGCCAGACAAGGTGAAAAGGTTTTTGTGCATACAAAAACACATCTTGCATTCCCCTCTTTGAATTAGATTTTCCCTCTTCTATTTTCTGCCTCTTCCTGAATTATCATTTGCTTTTCTCTTTTTCCACTGCAAAAAGAAAGGGAAACCTGCACTTCAGATTTCCCCTTCCGGTTTTGAAAACGAGACCTGTTATTGAATCAATGGACTTTCTGTTTAGCCCCTTGCTTTTCCGATTGTTTGGCATCCGATTTTAAGTCTTCAGATTTCTCCTGTTTGAACTGGGAAAAACCGATGTTCCGACTAGCCGCATCCACCTGTAGGGTGGCTGAAAACTTCTTGTCATTTTTGCCAGTCATTCCGTCCACGGTTACTTTTTCACCCGCAGCCAGTTTCTCTTTTTGCTCGGAAGAAAGGTTAGCTCCTTTGATCTTGTCCGGTACCTGAATATAACTGGAACGCAATGGAATGAGCTCATTCGTCTTGGAATCGATACTCAGGTAGTAATTGTCCTTTTTCCCATCCCGTCCGGTCAGTTCAATTGTTTTGCCCAGGTTTTTGTCATTGAGCAAAGCTCCCTTTTCCTCCTTGGAAAACTTATGCCCCATGTACTCATCCGGGATGTTCAATCGTTGGATTGGATGTACTTTAATGTCCACAGATCCGTCCTCTTTACTTTGCAAACGGATTTTGGCCGGAATCCGGTAATCCTCTCCATTGATTTTTGCATTGACGGTGTAGAGTTTGTCCGAACGGAACCCGTTCAAAAAATCGGTCATTTCCTGTTTTTCCATTTGTTTAATCAGATCGGATTTAATACCTACTTTTTCGAGCTTGTCAAACGGAATCTGGTCCATGCTCATGCGTGTTTTCTGTTGTTCCATGATTTTTAATTTTAAAAGGTTAATCAACTTCAAATACATGTTTCTCCCTGCGGTTCAGTTCCACCAAACCACGAAGGATTGTATATTTTTCTTCCGGTTCACTTATGGCATTCATGTGGAGTACCGGTGTAGTCTTATCAGAGGTGTAGATAGTCAGGTCTCCAAGGCCGAACATGCGGTAGATCAAGGGTTGTTCTATTAAAAAATCCTTCACCCGATACAGCTCAATAAACTCGTGCTTTCGACTAAGTACTCCTGAATAATACCTTAGTTCTTCGGGATCGATTTCATAGCGGATGCACCAGACCCGCAGGATTTGCCAGACCAGATTCAGCATTACCAGAATTGAAAGATAAACCGGAAGCCTGTTCACATGGACAGCCAGTTTTTCCGGAAGAAGAAAAGCCAGATGGTACTCTTTCAGCATTATATCCATCAGGATAACTATCGGAATAAATAAAAGAGTCAGCAGGAAATTCTCCAGATTGAGAAGCTGAGACGGCCTACATTTGAAGTAAAGTGTTTGTTCAATCATTGTTTTTGGATTTTTTTATTCGTTAAAGATTTTGGATTTGATTGATCTTTTTGATCTGATTCTGAGCTAAGAATGGTTAAAGTCCGGATGTCATTCTGGATTTTGGTACGGTTCCGTTCCAGTACTTCCGGGATATTGTCAAACTGATAAAAGTCCGGAATGGGAACAAAGCGGCTTTCTTCCCACTGCTGAGCTTTCACATCAACATGAATCAGGCAATTGAAATTCTTCTGTGCGATGGCTTCTCCAAAGTTGTCAGCGACTTGTCCCACCATATAACCTTGAGGCAAAGTTGCAATCTTCCCTTCAGGCACTAGGAAGTCCAGTTGGGTTGAAAAGGTAGAGGATTGGGTGTTACAGTTAATGTTGACAGACTGTCTTTCCTGAAGGATTTTGCCCATCCGGTTTTGGATAAACTTGGCAGTCTCACCGGCAGCCTGTCCGCAAAACACATTGCCGATGTTGCTGGTAATAGCATTGGCCTGTTCTTTCCCGTAATCACGGATTAGTTGATCGATGGTCTGGACACCCAATAACGTAGATATTCTGTTACTCCTCGCTGTGGCAATCAACGTGTCCAGTCCCCTGAAATAAATAGTAGGCAGCTCGTCAAAGATCAATGATGATGGCCGTTGCCCTTTCTTATTAATAACCTTCAGCATCCTGGTGATGTAAAGAGACAGTACAGCACCGTACATCTCTACCCGAAGCGGATCGTTAGCCAGGCAAAGGATTTTGGGAGAGTCAGGGTTATTGATGTCCAGCGAGAAATCATTACCGGAACAGATCCAGTAAATCTCAGGGCTGATGATCTTGGAAATGGCAATCTTAAGGCTTCCCAATTGTCCTTCCAGTTGCTCCCTTGCCCCACGTTTATGGGCATTGATAAACGGGTTGATGATGTTGGCCACATCCTTTTCCTGTTCCATTACCGCGAACAGATCGTCGTAGTCTATCTGAAGCAATTCAATGGCATGGGGCAAAGTGCAAAACCGACCATCCTTATATTTTTTCAAAAACCAGATTACCGCCGCAAAAAAGGAAACGGCGGATTCGGAGAAAAACTCTCCCTGCTGGCGTATCCATTCCCTGTTCAGGTTGTACAGTACCGTCCTGGATGATTCAAAGGCATCGATAGGACTTTCCATCCACTCCGGTGCCAGTGGGTTGCAGCGAAAAGATTTTTGAATGTTCTCAAAATTGATCACATAGAACCGGGTGGATTCTGGCAGTTTCCCATTTTTCTTTGCCTTCAGAAAATGGTTATAAGTAACCAAGGATAAATCCGGATACTTAAAATCATAGACACACATCGAAAACCCTTTTTTCAGGTGTTGCCGAATAAATGGCAATACCACCGAAAAAGATTTTCCGGAGCCGGGAGTGCCAATCACCATTGTGGCCCGAAAAGGGTTGACAATGTTGATCCAGCCATTGTGCTCGTTGCCTTTATGCTGGTAAACTGTCGGCAGGTTGACTGAGTACTCGTTCTTCCTTAAAACTTCTTCCTGCGGAAAACTTTCATTCTCTACGTTAAAGCGGTCTTTCATCAAATTGACGTTGATCAGTTTGGAGATGTTGTCAAACCCGATGTTCAGAAGTACAAAGCCAAAGAAAGTCAGGGTCAGATAGGACACTGGGTAAGATTTAAAAAGGATCAGACTTCCCCAGTATAAAATCAGACCTGCAATAACGTGTCCGACAATGGTAGAAACAGTCAGTTCTCGGTCTTTATGGGCTTTGGTCCCCACACAGGTGATGGCCAGAAAAACCAGGCAGACGGTCTTCGATTTATAAACGTTCGCCAGAAACGTCAGGTTTTGCATTTTGGCCACCAATGGATTAAAAGCCGGAATGTGTAACCCATGCGCGGTAAAATACCCCAACTGGTTCAGGTACATGGATAAAAACAGAAGTACATAGCTGAAGAATCGAAAGCCTTCATGCAATTTAACCAGTTCATGAGATTCGTGTTCCATTTTCAGGGTATAAAGCTCCTGCGTCCCCTTCCGGGAAACGCAGGTAAGCAGGATTAAAAAATGTGTGTTGTTTATGATTGAATTTTCCTCTCGCTTGATCTATTTCAGGGATCTGGCTTTGAGGATATCCTTGTTTTTCAGGTTGAAGGTGAGTTTTCGTCCTGTATTGCCCAACGCTTTTTCATTGAGTTCGATCTTTAGGATACGCTGGTCAGGAATGGTTAACTTTTCAATCACAAACACTTCACGAACTGCCACATCTCCCGGAATACGCTGCACCTTGTTGCGCTGATACTGCGGGAAAACCTGGTATTCCTGGACATTGGTTGCTTTGGCCTTTTTCTTATCGGTAATCCAGAAATTGAAGCTTTCGACATCATAAACCATGTTGGTCTTGTTGGTGATCTGAAGCTCAAAAAAGAGTGCATCGTTTTTCAGGCTGATCGAGTTCAGGCGAACCTTGATCCCGTCTTTTTCCGATTTGCGCTTCCGAAACTTATGCCTGTGTTGATCCAGAACCTGATCACAAAGGTCTTTCAGCAAATGGTCTGGCATCATCTTTCCCGAAAAAGTCATGGCTTTTTGCGAATCAAAAGTTTCAATCGGGTAAGTGATCGGGACATCATTTCCATATTGTAATTCGAAAGAATAAATTTGGTCATCGCAAACAACCGTAAGTGAAGTCGGCTTGTCAAAAGGCTGCACTGCTTTCACCCGGATCAGGTTTGAAAGTTCCGGAACAACTTCGGCCTGGATTATCGAATAATCACCGGCCTGTACATAGTTGACTTTATCGGGGCAAACCAGGTGGCTGGTCTTGCTATCGGAAATTTTTAAGATATTTTGCGCGCTAACTGAAATCTGGATCAGTGCACAAATCAAAATGATTAAAAAGGTTTTCATGGTTATTTGCTTTTGTTGATTAAATAAACGAGGGTATTTTTTTTGATGGTGACTTTTTTGATTCTGATCATTTTTAGCAGAGATTGGGCTGTCCGGTCGGCTGCCTGCATTCCCATATAAGTCAGCGGATTGTTGCTTACACCGAACATAGAGGAAGTGTTCGCGCTACTGCCAACCTCTTTGGCAACCTTTCGTGAGGCGTTATCGGGAACATACAATCCAGGCAGTCCGTCCAGATCGCAGACAGTGACTTCAACCGGGACAAACTTTTCACCAACCGGAATTTGCATGACTTCGATCTGAAGGCGTTCATTGCTGACTTCACAGATGCCGTACAAAAAAGTATTGACCGGGATTTTAACCCCGTTTAGCCAAGCTTCCTCCAATAGTCGCAGCTTCACCCTGTTGCCGGTCAGTACCGTAGTGGTTTCATAAACTTCAGCTTCGATAACCGGGACTGCTGTATCTTTGGGTTTAAATCCGGACTTGCCGCCTTTCTCCAGAGTAGAACGTTTGTTCTTTTCGGCTTCCAGTTTTTGGTTTATGGAGGTTGTTTCCTTCAGCCGGATATTCAGGGAATCATTCTGCTTGGCCAGTCTGCTGTTTTGCCGGAAAACCTTGTCCAGTTCTTCAATACCGGTAGATGGATATGTGAACGTTTCTTTCTTTTCGGTTGATTCATTTTCTTTGGCTTTCTCCATCCCTTGTTCTGAAGCTTCATTTTGAGATTTGGTTTCAGCCTGGTTATTTTCTAAATCTTCCCTTACTTTTTTTTCCTTTTGCCGGATATGTGCCATAAGGTCGGTGGAAACATCAGCATTCAATTCAGGAACCGGGTCGTTTTGATACAGATTCTTCTTTTCAGAAAGTAGCTGTTCTTCTGTTAGAGTTTCCTCTTCCAGACTTTCCTCATTGGTAGAATCTGTCTCCCCTGCGATGTTATAGTCATGACTGGTGGTGACTTCCTTTTTAGAGGAATAGTTGTCCATTTTGTCGTAAATAGCGACGCTTTTATCAGCATCAGGAAGGGTGTAATTGGCACCTTTTGCCACTTGCTGCTCTTTTTGCTTTTGTTCTTCTTTTTCTTTCTTTTCTCCTCCTCCCAATACATAAAAGATCAGGACAATAAAAGGGATCAAAACCAGTGGAAGGAATAGCAGTGGCTTATTTCTTTTCAGGTATGCTTTCATGTATTTCTTGTTTTAAAATGGTTTCAAACGAATCAACAGGCATTTCAAATGAGAGGGATTTTTTATGCTTCAGGGTTTTCGCTGTATCCGGGTTTTCTTCACTGACCGGTTGAATGGGTTCGTAGGTGATCGCCGGTTTTGGGAAAACAAAAAACGAAATCACATAAATCAGGAACGATGCAACCAGGATTATCATCCACTTTTTCTTCCGTTTGGCCGGATCAAGTTTTTGATCATTCTGGTCCAGCCGGTCGATCCACTCCTGGAAGCGGATGGCCTCACGGATTCGGGTCGCCAGATTTTTGGATTGTTTATTTTCTGTATTCATAATCGTCGTTTTTTGAATTAAAAGGACTTACGCTTCATGGTTTCCAAATCTTTGTTGTCCGTTATCAGCCAGTCCTCGATCATGAACCCGTGCGGGTTATTGTCAGTCCGGGAAATGTTGCGTAGCCTGCCGGAAGTTTCCAGGTTGCGGATGGTAATATTGGATTTGCGGACAATCTTTTGTCGCCCAAAAAACCGGAACTGGTAAGGATAAGCCGAGAAGTCGATCTGCACCGAATCGGTGGTCAGGGTCATGCTGATATCCGAAGCGATAACCTGGTTATAGACGTTGTTCTCCTTGTAGGATTGGTACTGTTTCATCGCTGAACCATCGGCCAGATAGAGTGCTTCTTTAGCGTTGTTCTCAATGTACTGTTTGTCGGGTTCCATCGTGAAAAACAGCTCGTGGAAGCGTTTCACATGGTCTTTGGCTTCTGCCTGGCGGTTATCGGTAATGTCGGCTCTTAAAGCTAAAAGCAAGGATTTGCTGTTGTCCAGCACATAGATTTTCTGGCGCGAGCGTTCAACCAGTCCGATGGAACGGGTAAAAACAAAGGTGCTGAACCCGATCAGCAGTAAACTGACCGTCAAAAGAACATAGACCGTAAACCGGAATTTGCGCTGTATGTCAAATATTTTATTCATTTTTTGATAGATAATTTTTTGAGTTTGGATATTTGAATTTTCACCGGCTATTTCATGGCTCCTTTGGTGATCATCATCGTAGCCACCGTTCTGACCAGTCGTCCACCACCAGTTCCGGTTCCAGATGCTGAGATAATCCATGAGGCAATTTTGGGAACCATAACCAATCCTACTATGCCACAAATCGGCACAACCAAATTCGAAACGTAGTACAGCGAGGGTTGATAGATCAGCGAGGCTTTGGTAGCGGCAATCTCTTGATCAAGCACATAGATCAGTACTTCCTGAACCAGTGAAAGAACGATCAATGCGATGGGCAGATACAGGTTCACATTCACAAACCGGGCAATCCATTGCAGGTAGTTCTCCTGGAAACCGTCGAAAATGGAAATGGCAAAAACCAGTGGCCCGAAAATGATCAGCAGCACACAAAACACAGTTCGTAAAAAAGCGATCAGGTAAACCAGCGCCTCGAAAAAGGACTCCAGAAGCTGCCGGACCGAGTCCATAAAATAAAAGTTGATCTGGTGCTGCAAAGCCCTGCCGGAAACAATGTTGTAGGTGGTCAAAAGCAGGTTAACGCCTTTGTCCCACAGCGAAGCTTCTTTCTCTTCGTTTTCCTGAAAGGAGGGCAAATCAACTGCCAGGATCGCATCCTGCTTTTCTTCCAGCTTAGCGGCTACAATGTGTTTTTTGTCGGCATAAACCGCTTCGGAGAGCTTAGTCAGCCCTTTGGTGGGAACCATCAGCAATTGAACAAATGGAGCCCAGAAGGTAATCACCAACACCAGGGCAAAAGGCCGGAGAAGTGGTAATAGTGAGATGGGATTATCGGCAATCAGTTGTTCGTAAATGCGTTTGGCGATATACAGAAAAGCTGCAATTCCACCAATGGCACGGGCCATATTGACCAGCAATTGGGCATTGTCCAGGCCTCCCCGGACCAGAACATCGGTAAATTGAAAAAAGCTTTGGGTACTCATTACTTGTAAAAGCATGAATCAATTGTTTTAAGGATTAATGATTGATTGTTATTTGTTAGTCCTTCAGGAAAGCGTAGGATTGCGGGATATTGGCATTGAACGCCTGAAGGTGAAGCACTTTTCGGTAGGTGTAGTCGGTTTCTCCCAACTGTTTTGCAAGCTCTTCCCTGATTTCAGAAAAGGCTTCCAGCTTTTTGCCATGATCGGTCAAAAACAGGTTAACCGAAATAAACCTGACGAGTAATTCATCGGCTTCTTTTTGATAGGTTTGTTTGAGCCATTTGCAGTTGGGCAGTTTGTCCAGGCTCTCAACACTCAAATAAAGTCGGATGAAACCGGAGGCAATGCTGTACACATCGGGCAACTGGTCAGACTCAGCATCGAAGATCTTCTTCTCAATATCGCGCTGCACTTCTGTATTGCTTTTGATCTGGGTGGTTTCTTCGTGCCTTTTCTGCATCTGCGATTTTTCAATTAGCTTTTCGATAATTTTCAGCAGGTTAGTTTTCAGCATTCCGGTGTATTCTTCCGTATCGGACACCGGCAGAGCGCCAACTTCTATGTAATAGTGCGTTGGCCAGGTGCGGATAAACACATGGGGAACCGGGATCAGCCAGCCCCGGAATGCCATAAAGGAAAGCGGATAGGTTCCCTGCATGTCCGGATACGTGCCATGCCAGGGCTTAATATCAAATACCTGGGCTTTGAGTTCCTTCCCCGGCAGCAATGCCGCCAAAGGAAGGAGGAGTATGAAAATGAGTGTTTTCATGGATTTTGCTTTTATGTTTCTGTCGTTTGGTATTGTTTTTCGGGTTTCTATTGTTCCTGTTGTTGGAAGCGGAGAACCGTTAATCGTAAAGCGTGTAGTAAAAGGCGAACTTTTCAATTTGTCCGGTATTGAAACTGCGTTGGTAGGAAGCCCAGGCCAGCTTGTTGTAGAGGTAACAGATGGTTCCGTAGTGCTTTTTTACATCGGTATAAATGCCGTTAATGGTGTCATAACGTTGTTTGTCGTCCATCATAAACAGGTCGTCTTCCACTATGGTGTTCAAAATGGTGGTGACAAGCTGACGGCTGTCATCCAGCACCAGGTCAAAGGACTCGACAATCACGGCAGCCTGACGGGTAGTGAAGTTTTCGTCCTGGACCAACAAGGGCAGCTTGGTGGTGTAGATGTAGATGATCTTATCCAGCATCTCCTTGGTCTGCTTTATGCGCTTGTAATCCTTGATCAGGTAACTAACTTTCTGAAGGCTGGCCAGTTTCTTCTGATCGATCCCGACAAGTTCAGAGGTCAAGCCTTTGATATCACCGTTCAGGATTTTGATCAGCACGTTGTACCAGTTGATTTCTGAAAGGATTCCCTTTTCCTGCTCCCATAAAGCTTCACGTTGAATGCCTGCCCCAACGTCAGTCACAGGGGCCTGGGCATAGGTGTTGTTGGTTGTGAAAATGTTCAGAAAAGCAATAACCAGAATGATTAAAAATCGAACTTTTGTTCCCTTCATTGTTGTTGTCAGATTTGTTTTCATGGCTTTAATTTTTGATGTTTTACATGGATTTGAGGATTTCGACAAAGGATTGATCTAAGCTCTCCTTGCACTTTTGCAGGATCAGTTCCTTTTCGCTTTGTTCAGAGGTGTAGCAGTAGTATTCGGATTTGCTGACTTCCAGGGCATAGACCTGCGAGTAGCTTCCAAGACCGATAAACACTTCCTTGAGTTTACGGTCTGCCGGAAGGTTTTTGTTGATCGAAAGGATTTGCTCTTTCTGGAATTCGGAGAGTCCTAGGGTATCACTGATGCTCTGGAATTTGTTCCGGAATTTGCTCATGTCAAGCAAAATCCTTGTATCGGCGTTATTGATAATCGCATCGCGGATCACCGGAGAAGAGATTACATCATCCACCTCCTGGGTGACCACCATCGCTTCGCCAAAGAATTTGCGGATGGTCTTATAGAAGTATTTTATGTAGCTGGCCATCTGAGGAGTAGCAATGGCCTTCCACGCTTCCTCGATGCATATGACTTTCCGAACGCCTTTTAAGCGTCTCATCTTCTGCATAAAAATGTCGATGATAATCAGGGTGGCGACCGGAAAAATCGTTGCATGGTCTTTAATATTGTCGAGTTCGAAGACAATAAAAGGGCAATGGAAAAACTCATCGGTATCCATCTGCTTGTTCAGTAAATAGTCGTATTCGCCGCCCCGGTAGTATTTGCCCAGGATAAAGAAAAACTCGTTGGTGTTAAACTGGATGGATTGCTCTTTAACCAGATTTGGAATGTAGCTCCGGCAGAACGCGTAATATCCGTTAAATGATCGTTCCAACAGGAAGCCAAATTCATCTGTTTGGTTGGACTCGAAAAAAGCAGTCACCGAATGGGCAATCACATCTTTTTCCATCTCTGAAAGGTTTTCCTTGTAAATGGTATAGATCACCGATAGGATGGTTTGCTTGCGTTCGATATCCAGTTCTCCTTCCAGAATAAAAGGGTTGAACGAAATCGGATTGTCTGTGGTGAACTCAACCATCATCGCCCCGCCCTGATCTTTCAGCCGTTCATCCAGGTAACGGGTCAGCAGTTCATAGCTTCGGCCAACGTCCAACAAAACAATATGGCAGTTTTCACTTTCAGCGTATTGCCGGAGCAAATGGTTGGTGAAAAACGATTTTCCGGAGCCTGACCCACCGATTATGATTTTGTTCCGGTTATGGATTAAATGCTTGTGCATGGGCTCGTCCGAGATGTCGATCTTCACCGGGCAACCCTCCAAACGGTCAGACAGCCGGATAATGAAATCCGATTCGCTGTTTTTCAGTTCCCCTTCGAAGTTGGTCAGGCAGCAAGCCTGCGGAACCTGGGTAATGAACAGTTCTGTCTCCGGCAGTTGTGTTGAAAATGGAACACACGAAAAAAATAGCATGGGCAGGTCGTGGGTATGTTGATACGGGAAACAGTTCATCAGGGCAAATGCGGAACTGGTTTCGCTTTTGTGCTGCTTTAAATCCTTCAGGGAAGGATCGAAAAGCATAACGTTTAAATGGGTCTTTACGATCTTTTCTCCTGAAGTCTGCACCTGGTCCAGAAAAGATTCGATCAGCCCGGCGTTGACCTTGTTTTCTGACGAAAACTTAGAAAGACTGAAGATTTTCTTGTAACTCCCTTCCAAAAATCCTTTGATTTCCTGCTGATCAGGAATGTAGATAAACTGGTTGGTCACATGCGAAAAAGGCAGATGGTAGCAAAGTGGATAGACCAGCGATACCGGCAGGCTTGTCTGTGGATGTTCTAACACCGGTCTGAGTTCTGCCGGAATGTGGGAATAATCGCTTAATGACAGGATTTCCACAAACTGGTCCATCACTTTGAGCCGGTCCCGAAAATCAATTCCGCCCAATGCCGGATGGTTTTCGGTAAAGTTTAAGCTCAAAAAGCGTTCGATCATCCCCAGAGAATGTTCGTCGCCAATGGCTTCTTCCTTGGTAATGGGTTTACAGACGATCCCGTTTTGCTGAAAAATGGCCATTACGTTTCCTTTCAATTCATTGATCTTGTCGTACTGCAGCTTTTCAAGGTTGCGCTCTTTTCGGGAAAAGATCAGGGCGGATTCGAGGTAGCTTTTCAGGAGACCTTTATTCAGCAGGCTGATATAAAAACAACAGTCGTGCTTCAGGTAATGTCTTCCATCAAAGTGCACCAGGTAGGATTCATTCAGGCTTTCCTTTGCTCCGTTTGTTTCTGATTCCGATTCCACCGGATGGAATTCTTTAACCAGGAAAAAATCCTGTTTATGAATAAAACTTCCGGCAGGCAATAGGTTGATCATCCGCTGAAAGGTATCGTGCAGCATATACAGTTGTTCCGTACTGCACGAGAGCACTTCGGGCAACTGAAGCTTAAAACCAATGGTCAAATCCAGGTTATTGGAGACCTGAACACCGTTGTTAAATCCCAATATCGGGAGTACCGTTTCAAGGTTTTTGATCTTCATTTGGAAAAAGTTTGAAGGATTCTTCGTTTGCAGTTGATAAATTGTGGCAGTTTTCCGGCAGTCTGTTTCTTGTCCCAGCCTTCCGGCCCATACTTCTTTTGAATGGTGTTCAATCGGTACAGGTACCCGAAAAAGGCTGGAACTCCGATCAGTACTGCGGGAAAAACGCCTGCAAGAATGTAAAGCGCTGAGAACAGAAAGAAAGTCGCAATGATGCCATACAGCGCCCGGAAAACCAAAGGGCCGGAAAGCCCTTTGATGTACAACCGGGTATCCACCTTTTTAATTGGGTAGGCTTGCATTACACAAAGAATGCTTTGATCACCACGCCAACCAAAATCAGGAATAAACAGGCCCCAAACCAGCCCATGATGGACTTCTGAGTGTCCTGGTCTCCGCTTTGCCATTTGATGTACACGCGGACGCCGCCGATCAAACCGACAACGGCCCCGATGGCGATAATCAGGTTGGAGACAGGATCGACATACGAACTGACTTCGGCGGTGGCCTGGTCAATACCGGCGGCAGATTGCGCCATCGTTTGGGTAATACCCAGAATGAGCAATGCAACAAAGGCTTGCGCCCGTTTGAAAAAACACTGAACTTTTGTTTTCATGTGACTTTGAGTTTTAAAGAGTAAATAACTGAGATTGATTTATAACTGAACTTGGACTTTTCCCAGGATTTTTGGCAGATCCGGATGATTGGGTTTGGAAAAAGTGTCGATAGAATATCCGTCATCCAAACCGGTTTCTTCATAAAGCGAAGCTGGCAGGGCAATGTCTTCTGAAAGCCGGACAGGAATTAATTCCGAAGGCAGGTCTTTGGAAGAAACAGATATCGGGTTAAACCCCTCGGCTTCCACCGGAATAAATTGGTCGTCTTCAAAAAGTGTTTTTCGTTTGCCTTTTAGCCAGACAAAAGCCAGCAGAAAAACAGACATATACCACAAAAGCAGGATAAAAAGGACAAAGCCTGTGAACTGTCCCCAACTGATTTGATTGATTCCAAACATTATTTTTCATTTTTAGAATTGATATTGCGGATGTTTTGATCAGGATTTTGGAAATCCATTTTCAAAATCATCGCTGCAAATCTCTGTCTTCGGAATCAGATACTTTGTATAGATAATGTCAGGTGGGGTATTTTTTATTGTTAATAAATCGATTGACAATCAACTCGTTTAAATAAAATTTGGATTGGTTTGACTTGAATTAAGTCTGCTTTTGGATTAGAAGTAATTTGAATTGATTTTGTTTGAATCAATTTGAATGCAAAATAAATTTTCGAAAAGAAAAAGAAAAAAAGTCAAAAAAAGAAAAAGAAAGCCAGGCAAAAGCCGGTCGGGGCGCAGATGCAAGGCTGTCCGGTATTTTGCCAATCTTTTACAGGTAAAACCCCAGGAATAAAAAAGGACACTTGCCCCGGCCTTGCAGATGTTCCGGTGCAAGGATCAGCGGGGAGAACGGCTAATTTAGGCTTGCTTTTTGATTTTGACGGATCGGTTAACTTAAAAAAGGCTGGTAATAAAGGGCAGGCAAAAGGAAAGTGTGGCCCGGAGATGGAATGAAGCTGACTGTCAGGGCCGGAATGGAGCCAGCATCCGTTTTGGGTGTGGGAAAGCGGGCTGTGAAAAACGGGAGGGCGAAATGAAGTCCGGGAAAGCTGGTCAGCATAATGGAAATGAAGGGCTACTCTTTCCGTGGGGTTCAACCCTGCTTGTTTGCCAAACGAGCGTTTCTTAAGCGAACGGTTTTCCGCGAGGTAACGAGCGGGACACGGAAGCGGAGTGAGCGAATGAGGCGAATGTGCCGGGGAATAAGGGAAAAGGCTTATAAAAATGTTATTTCATTAGGATTTTTAAAACCTGCAAAAACAGGAAGTGTGGCCTTGTAAGGGGAAAGGCAATCTGTCATAAAATGGCCGGGATTGCTCTTTGAACCGGACAAGGCCAGTCTTCCATAATTGAACGAGGCTTGTTCGCGCCCGGCGGAGCCAAAGCGCGAACAGGCCGCAGTACCAACTAACCAAACATCGCTTAAAACCTTATTTAAGATTTGCTTTTCATTGACGCTATCCTAAACCCTTTTGTCTTTGGATTCACGGTCAAATGCCACCAAATTGAACATTTCACGCATTCGGCTACGGATGCGGTTTCCATAAATTGATTCCAATTCTGAAGCTGAAAGGTTAGTGGTGATGTGTGTTAGCATCCGTTTTGAAATGAAAAGATCGTAACGGTTCAGCAATATTTCAGCCATTACATTGCATTCATTACCGTAATATTTCGGGGTTTGTTCCAATCCCAAATCATCAAAGCAATACACTTTGGGGATGAAAGGCATGTTGGCATATCTGACAAACGATCCTTTGCTGTACTGGTTAATCACGGAATAACCATCTTTTTCAAACTCAAAACTAATCTCCCGTGTGGGCTTAACCAAAAACTGGGTCTCCCGAGGGCAAAAATAGCTAATGAGCTTTAATAAACTGGTCTTGCCACAGCCGATTGGACCGCACAAGAGGATCCCTTTTCTCAGGTTGATCCCGTGCCTTTCAGCATTCTCCTGGTCGCCGATGGCATAAACCAGCAGTTTGTAGATCAGCTCTATATCCGTTGGAACTATTGAAAAGTGGTTCCCGAACAGGATTTTGCCCCGTTCTTCCATCCATTGCAGACTGGTCTGTAAATTGAAATTGAATACTCCGCTGCGATAATCGGCTATCTGTTCATAAGGGTTCAGCGTAATTTTTGTTGACGGTGACACTGTGTTTGCTGGTCCCGACTTGATTGAATTCTCGTTCATCTGTTTTAAAACTTTGGGTATTGTTCATCCACTTCCGGGCAACGGCCTGCCAGGAAATTATTTTTTTCATATCTCCCGTCTTCCAGCCTGACGACTGGTAGTGGGCATAAAACTTCTGCGCCTCGCTGCGCGAAAACTGGTTCTGTTCAAAAAATTGTTCGACCTCGGACAAATCCGGAATCTGAAATTTCTCATCCGGAAGATTTTCGGAATTTGTCGTTCGCAGTCGTTTTTGTTTTTTTTCGTTTTCATCAAAATCTAATTTTTGATTTCCTCTGACTGACTTTTCTTCCTGTTTGTTTTTGTTTAGACTGTTTATAAGAAGTGTATCACTTCCGGTATCACATCCGGTATCAGTTTTGATACTGGCAGCACCTTTTTTTTCACTTGCGGTACTTCTTCCTGTATCAGTTTCGGTATTGGCTGTGACACCGGTATCACTAGCAGTATCGCTTCGTGTATCACTTTTGGGATTGCTGGAAGTACCGGTATTTCTTCCTGTATCATTACCGGTATCGGTTGAAGTATTTCTTGCAATATCAGTTGCAGTATCATATCTGGTACAGGAAACCCGGCTACCCGAGTGGAGGTTGGACGAAGCGGTGTACATGATATATCCCCAATCAGACAGTTCTTTCATACAACGGGCATAGGTATTTGCAGAGCCGATCCGGGAAAGGTGCATCATTTCACTTCTGGAAATGACAAACCAATCTCCGAACCGTTCCACATTCCACTGTTGGAACAGGGCAAAATACAGGCTAATGTGATAAGGTGTCATCCGCTGATCTTCTGCCAGCCGGATAAAGAATCCGCTCAGGTGCCTGATGTAGTTCATCGTTTCCGGTCGAAACTGAACCTAGGCACATTTTTGTTGTCTTCCAGGATTTTACGAATGTCTTCTGAATCATAGAAAAGGATTCCGCCCATTTTGGTAAACGGAATGGTTCCATTTATTCTCATGTTCTGGAGGGTTCCAGGAGAGATGCCAAGCATTTTCTTGACCTCATAGGATTTGAGCCACTTTTTGGATGGTTGACCATGGTGCTCTTTCAGCATCTTTCTGAACTCGGTGAGTAATTCGGTTTTGAATTCCCGAAGATCGTCGGTTGTAATAATTTCTGAAGGCATAACTTTTAAATTTAAATTGGTACATTTTGAATAGTCCCAAATTTGAAGCCTTCAAAAATCATTTGTTGTCAATACGAGTTCAGGCGGGGTGTTTTTTATCGTTAAGTAGAAAGAAAATAATTTACAAGACCGCACATCATTATACTGATAAACAATTAGGCATAATACAATTTAAACAGATGATAGGAATGTTTTATTCAGACAAGGATTTGAGGAGAAGCAGAAGCTTCATATCGCAACTGTTTCCAATTGGGAAAGACATGATTTATATTGAAGAAGGGTGGAATATCTCTGGCGATTTTTACATGGCTTTCCTTTTGGGATTTGTTGGTTTCCATTCGCCGCTCCTATATTTTGCCATGCAGGCGCGATGGAATTTGCGGAGTTCATCCAGTTCTTTCTGTGGGATAGCTTCAACTTGTTCCATTTGTTTTCGCTCATCTTTCATTGCATAATAAGGGATGAAGGGGCATTCAGTGATTGGATCGCCAAGCGGGCATTCCGAAATCGGGACAAGCAGATCAGCATTTTGGCGGATTTTTTCGGTGTAAAGACTTGACATAGTAAAATTGTTTGGGAGTAATATATTTGAACATTATTCAAAAAAGTGGCGCAAGCCACAACCAACTGCTCCTAGGTACCGCCAAGCACCCGTACAACAATCAGGAATAGCCCACGCCAAAGCATGAGCGGCATCCGTTTATCCTTGTTGTACTTAAAATTTGGCGGTTTTAGAAGCAAGAATAAAAAGCCAACGCTTTTTATAAGTTTACTTCATCGGAAAATCTATTCCGATGATCATTTTCAAAAAATATTTTATCAATTGCAAATATACAAAACATATCGAATCGAGTGATTTTCGTTCATTTATACTTTTCCAGTTTCGGAATTTTCTACTTGTCATCTTCGTCGATTCTGCGTTTCAGAATGGCTTTCAGATGATCCAAAAACTTTGCCTTCTCAATCTTCCGCTGCTTGATTTCCATATAGTATTTGTAAATGTCCTTTGTTACATCCACATTGAAAATATACCCCATCGCTTCAGTCAATTCCTTGATCGTCGTATTGCCGTCGTTGATTGCATCCGAAAAATGAAGTGCATAAAGTATTTCGGCAAAATCAATTTTATTGCCCGTCCAGCGTAGTGTTGATTTAAAGCTTTCCAGATTTTCTAATCCTGAATTTTCAAGTCTTTCCATCTCTTTCCGGATATAGTCCACTAGCATTTCATTGGCTCTGATTGTCGAAAACGTGTGATCGTGCCAGGTAAAGAAATCTTCATCAAGAAGGTGGTGGTCTCCTCGAATTTCCATCGGGATTACATTGTTTTCACGCACAAAATATTTCTCGTCAAGATGCTTGAAATTGCACTTGTAATACTGGACTTTCACTTGGTGCTTTTCCATGTATTCCTTGATTTTGTCCATCTGCTGCTGAAAATACTTTTTCTGCCCTTTTTTGTCTATCTCATTACGATTGGACTCAATTTCAAAAAGTGCCCGATAGTATATCAGCTTGCTATAAACCGCCGGCTTGATCTTTTTGAAAAAGTATATTTCCAACTTCTGGTCGGGAAAACCTTCACTGACCACAAGTTTGCGCATCCGGTCCAGTGCGACCTTGCACTGCCCAACAGCATACTCCAATTGTTCCGGTATATTTTCCGAAACTTCTTTCATCCGGGACAAGTCGTTCTCAAGGTCCAAGATGATTTCACAACATGTTTCCATAGCTAAAATTTAAACTGTTAATAATTAAGCCTCAGTTAAGGCTTGTTATAAATTTTATCCACCAGAAATTCCATAACAGTTCAATTTTCCTTTTTTATATCCGATTTAATAATTTCAATCTAGTAAATTATAAACAGATTCAACCTTTAGCGTTTAATCCCAGAAGTAAATCTTTCGAAATACCTCCGGGAAACCTTCCTCTTCAACTAAACCTAGAAGACTAACTTAACTAACAATATTTAACTTAACTGATAAATAAGCCCTTTGCTTGTTCTCAATTTTTCAAATAAATAACTGATTATTTTAAAGTAAAGGTGTCTGAGGATTTTCTGATTGCAATCAAACTAGAAATTCTCTCCTGATTTTATCTGTATTTTTTGTATTTTAAATAACCCATTTAAGCCTTTGTTTTCCCTTTTGTTTGCATCCGACATCTTTAGTTTTGACAAATCAATGCCATCCTGATCATCTTTAATCATTTTGACAATAAATTCTTTTCCTACATTCCATCCAGAGTAAATAATATTATTATCAACGATATAGCCAACACGCCAATGAAGTAAATCCTTATTTAGATTACCTTCATTTTTTTCTATTACTACTTTTAGTTCATTCTTATTGAATTTTGATGCAGTAAATTGATACTGGGTATAATCCCCTTTTTTATATGCAAATCCATCCCCAGCATCATCATATAATTGTCCTGTCGCTGATCCATCTTTTCGTGGATTAATAAAAAGTGTTAATGAATCTGTCGAATATTCGCCTGTATTCTGAATAACTTTTCCGACTGGAACAACAGCTCCTGAACGAAGGGCTACATAAGGTTGATATCCATCATCATTGTCTTCAAGTTTCAATATGTCCCAATCTCCCTTTGGAAGAGCAGGTTTATTACTCCAGCGAGGAATGATCAGCAAATCAGGACCTAACATAAAACACTCCTGTTCCTGACGAAGAGTTGTATCTTTTATATCACTCATAAATACAGGTTGCATAATAGGCAAGCCTGTTTGTGAAGCTTTGTAAAACTGCGTGTAGAGATAGGGTAGCAAACGGTAACGACGGTTAATTGCCGTACGCGAAACATCTTCAACTTTTTTCCCCATTGCCCATGGCTCCTGATCTATTGACCCTTTTGCCGAGTGATTCCTTGAAAATGGATAATAAGCTCCAATTGCCATCCAGTTTGCGAGCAATTCAGGTTCACCATTTTGAGCAAATCCACCTATATCAGGCCCGCTGAACGGTTGTCCTGAAAGACCCAAGTTTATGCTCATGGGAATTGAAAGCCGAAGATAATCCCAATTTGAAGCATTATCTCCGGTCCAAGTTGCACCATAGCGTTGGCCTCCCAGAAAATTGGCTCTGGAAAGAACAAATGGACGTTTGTCTGGATTGGCATTTAAGATTCCATCACGACTTGCTTTTACCATCAACATTCCATAAACATTGTGGTAGCGCGCATGAATATCCTTTGGTAAACCTTCTCCTCCTAGATGAATATTGTTATATGGCATTGTTGCGCTATCGGTCTTAAATACAGCAGGTTCATTCATGTCGTTCCATACACCATCAATTCCCTGAGACATAAAATCTTTATACAAAGATGACCACCAGATACGCACATCTGGCTTTGTAAAATCTGGGAAGGCACACATCCCTGGCCACACGTTCCCATTATATTCATTCCCGTTTTTGTCTTTTACCCAAGCATCAATATGGCTCCCTTGTTTATACACAAAATAGTTTTCATCTTTTTTTATCCCTGGATCAATCATATATACCGACTTGAAGCCTTTATCATGTAGGTATCCATTAAGCGATTTAGGATCTGGGAAAAGTTTTTTGTCAAAAGTAAACACTCGGAATCCATCCATATAGTCAATATCCATCCAGATTACATCACAAGGAATGCTCCTTTTCCGGAATTCATCAGCAATCTCTTTTACCCTTGAATCAGGAAAATAAGAATACCTACATTGCTGATAGCCTAAGGCCCATAGTGGAGGAAGTTCCATTTTCCCGGTAAGATTAGCCAGTTCCATTATAACATCTTGAGGTGTGCCTTTCT
This sequence comes from Prolixibacteraceae bacterium, assembly GCA_028683385.1. Taxonomy (GTDB): domain Bacteria; phylum Bacteroidota; class Bacteroidia; order Bacteroidales; family Prolixibacteraceae; genus Aquipluma. Next base: position 161,760 of record JAQUIJ010000010.1, read on the forward strand.
CGATCACAATTATGCGAGGTAACGGACCTGTACTGGTAATGGTAATTGGATTCTTCAATTCAAAATCCTGCTTCCAGGTATTATCTGCAATGATCCCAAATGAAGTGCCATCTTTACGCACACCCAATATCCAGGGATGTGACTGATATAAACATTGACCAGCAAATTTGGTAAAAGTATAATTGTCGGTATTCCACATTTTCACAATAGAACCATTTCTCTTCAGGTCTCCAGTTACTTCACCTGTGCCATACAAATCAGCATACGAATCAAACGTGATGGTAACCAAATTTTTACCATTCTCTTTATAGAATTTGGGCCTTACCTTCCAATTCGCTGGTAATGATGACATCGGTTGCAAGTCCTTAATAATTGCCAATGAAGGCAAAACACGTTCAGCTTCAAATTGCTCAGGATAAAATACTGCAACATCTCTGCTGTACAGAAAAGATGTTTGTGCTGTAGCAATGCCTGCCAAGAAACTAAACAACAATAAAATAATAGATCGTTTTTTCATATTTGTATCAATTCTAAGGAATAAGAGTATTTCTCAACTTAAAGTCCTCTAGACCTTAAGGAAAGTGCAAAAAGAAATACAACCCTATTCCGTTTTTTCGCGCTTAAAATAATTGAGGAACAAAATCTAACATATAAGCCCTCCAGTTTGCCCATATGTGCCCACGTGTTGATTCCAAATAGGTATAAGGGATTTTCAGACTGTCTAAACGGCTTCTGTAATTTTTAATAGCATCATATAATCCATCCTCTTTACCAACTCCAATCCAGTATATTTTTTTGCCTAATTTATTAAACATTAATAGCTTATCGTCAAGATTCGCATAAGTCGAGATACTTGTGTTAATACCACTAAAATTCAAACCAGGAGAAAAGAGTCCTATATAATCAAATGTTTCTGGTAAATTAGCTGAGATATACATTGTGTGAAATCCACCCATAGAAAGACCAGCAATGGCACGTTTTGATTTTTCAGGAATAGTATTGTAATGCGAGTCGGTAAAATCGATTATCTCTTTAAACGACATCTCATATTTGCCTTCTTTATAACCAGGGAAGGTATTACTCATAGCCGGACGATAATCAAAATTGTCTTTTGTTTCTCCTGGAGCGGCCTGCTTTGACGGATTGCCGTTTGGCATTACCACGACCATTGGATTTGCTTTTCCCTCTGCAATCAGATTATCCATAATACGAGCAAGACATCCTGAATTGATCCAAGCCTCTTCATCTCCTCCACTGCCATGAAGTAAGTATAAAACAGGATATTTCTTCTTACTATCTTCGTAACCAGGTGGGGTGTATATTGTTAGACGTCTATCTTTTTGGAAAACATTCGAATGATACCAGGTGCGTATTACATTACCATGAGCCACATCGTTTACCTTATAATAATCGCCCCTTCCTTTACTTACAATGAATGTGCTAAAAAGTGAACCCACATCACGGCATTGAAATGGATTACAAGGGTCAAGGAGCGGAACATCATCTACAATAAACTTATAGTTATATATATCTGAAGGAAGAACAACGGTGGTAAAACTCCATATTCCAGCAGTATCCTTCTTCATTTCTCCTTTGCCACTATTGGCTTCCCAGTCTCCTGCAAGAATAACTATTTGAGCCAGTGGCGCGTTTAGTCTAAATGTAACGGTATTGTCATTATTTATCTGAGGGGAAGTAATATTTCCCTGCCTGAACCCAGTATTCTGCTGTGCTAATATTGTTCCATAAAAAAGGAGAATAAAAAGGCCTGCTATATATTTTTTCATAATACTATTCTTTAATTATTGCTAAGCTCCAATATAAATTCACCTTTAGCAGGTATGGTAATTGAGTTATTAACCTGGTATATTTTTGAAGTGATCACATCCTTTCCTGTGGTATACTTACCGATTATATCCGTAAAGCGATCCATCTTTACCGTTTGTTCTGATGTGGCGCTGTTGAGTATTACTAATACCGTATGATTATCCCTAATACGCCCATAGACATAAATACCACCTTTGGGTGCGTAATGAATCATTGTGCCATTGGTAACCGCATCGTTTGTTTTGCGCCATTGCAATAGCTTCTGCATATAATCCCAGGCCTCATTTTCCATATCTGTGCGGCCGCTCTTAGTGAATTGATTTGTTTTATCTCCGGGCCATCCACCCGGAAAATCTTTACGTAGGAGTCCATCGCCTTCTTCTTTAGTGCCCGTCATTAAGACTTCGGTACCGTAATAGATCTGTGGGATACCGCGCATGGTAAGCAAAAATGCGATGCCCTGTTTATATCGATTCAGATCGGTTTCTTCCTTTTTATTAAAACGACCCAAATCGTGATTGTCAAGAAATGTCAGGACATTATAGGAATCAGGATAGATAAAATCTTGAGCAATATCTTCAAAAATATTGTTCAAATATCCATTATCTGTTTTGCTGTCAAATGCATTTTGCGAGATGAAGGTCAATGAAAAATCCATTGGCGTTTTCAGGAAAGGATTCTTTTTGCTCAGAATGGAATTTCTTTGCCACCATGCTGATGACGTGCTTTTATTATACCAGGTTTCGCCCACAATATTAAAATTGGGATATTCATCATAAACCTCTTTGTTCCAACGGGCCAGAAAATCAAAATCCATGTATGAATAGGTGTCTTGTCTGATACCATCAATACGGGCATATTCAATCCACCAAATACTGTTTTGGATTAAGTAGGTTGCAAGGTGAGGATTCGTTTGGTTTAAATCGGGCATACCACTTGAAAACCAACCATTTACAAAAATATTTTTTTCCGTTTGCGATGCGTGAATATCCATTACCGATACTGTAGCGTGATTAGTTTGTAAAAACACACCATTATTGTTTATCCAATCTTTTGATGGCTGGTCATTCATCCACCAGTGCGAACTGCCGCAATGATTCAATACCATGTCCATTACCATTTTCAGGCCTTTATCGTGTGCGGCTTTAGTTAAATCACGAAACTCTTCATTGCTGCCAAAACGCTGATCGACTTTATAAAAATCGGTAATGGCATAGCCGTGGTAAGATCCACCTCTCATTTTGTTTTCCTGGATAGGATTAAGCCAAACTGTAGTAATGCCCAGGTCTTTCATGTAATCCAATTGTTTGGCTACTCCTTCTAAATCACCGCCATGACGGGCATTCGGACTTTTGCGGTTGACCGTAACATCATCCCAGTTATCATTTTCTGGCTTACCATTAGCAAAGCGGTCGGGGGTAATTAGGTACAAAACATCTGATGCGTTAAAACCCAAGGCGCCGCTTTTATCTGTACGGGCTTCTAGCGGATAATTATAGGTAAACTGATCCGGCCCGTCCGCAAATTTTATAGGTATCATTCCAGGTTTTGCTCGTTTGTCCACGTTCAGGTATAAAAACACATAATTTGGATTCTCTACCTTAGCCGCTTCCCTTAATGTTACTCCAGGATAATTGATCACTATTTTTGACTTGCCGATATTGGAGCCATAAACAAGGATCTGAAATTCGGTTTTTTTCATACCGGTCCACCAATTTTCGGGTTCAACTCTCTTTATGTCAATTGCATGTATACTGCCAACAACAAATATTATTAATACTATAACTAGCAATAAATTCTTTTTCATAATTTTAATTTAGCAACATTTAATTCCTTATCGTACAAAAAGATATTCATTAAAAGACCATTTGTAAAAACAAAGATTTGTGATTTAAAATCTTGAGAATTAAAAAAACAAGGCGGCTGAGGATTATTCGCGATTACTCCCCTTTGACAATGCTCAAAGAGACCGCCTTGTTATGAAAATTTAACCCTATAATTTAGGCAACACCCAAGGAGACCTATATTTTGCCTTAATGTATTTATCCGCGACTGGGTTATTAATAAATTTCCGCTCCATGTGATCATATACGAGTCGGGATTCTGATCGGTACGAAATATTCCCAATGTGTGCCAGAATTGAAGCAAAAGCACCCTTTTCTATTGGACTATTGGTTTGAATAGATTTATTACGAATGCAATTACACCAGTTTGCGGTATGTGCATCAACACCTCCATCTTCAAATGGACCGTCGAACCTTATTGGTTCTACCATATTAGATCCATCTTTATTTTTCTCAGGGATTAATTCATATCCTTCACGGTTGCAGACCAATGTGGCTTTACTGCCAATCCAGGCAACACCTTGATTTCGATTGTATAAGTGTGCGACTTGTTGCGCCCATTCAATGTGGAACTTTTTGTATTGAAAAATGGTTGTTTGACAACTTGGCGTTTCATTGAAGGTTTCCGGGTGTTTATATGCAGTGGAATACACTGCGTCAGGGTATTCCCTGTTACATAGTCCTAGAATTTTTAGTCCATCATAAGCTGAATCGATCCAGTGAGCTCCCCAATCCGTTTGCTGACCACCTCCATAATCCCAAAATCCTCGCCATCCTCTGAATCGGGAAGTATTAAAAGGCCTTTCCGGTGCAGGCCCTAACCACATATTATAATTAAGTGTAGCCGGAGCCTGTGAATCTGTAGTAGAAGGTCTTGGGTCTGTTGATTGGGACAGCCAAAGCTGAACTTTGTATACATCCCCAAGAACTCCTGTCTTTAGAATTTCATTCGCTCCAAGGAAATAACGTTGACTGGTCTGCCACAAACCTGTTGTAACAATTCCTTTGTATTTTTTTTGCAAATCCATCATCAAATTGCATTCTTCAATACTATTTGCGACAGGCTTCTCCACATAAATAGCTTTGCCTGCCTTCATTGCTTCTGCATAAATGTATGTATGCCAATGATCGGGAGTCGCTATTATAACACCATCTATTTCTTTGTTTTCAAGCAACTTGCGAAAGTCATCATAAAGTTGAATATTAGATGTCTGATCCGGGAATTTCGTCTTTACCTGAACTGCCTGTTGTTCCAGCCGTTCACGGTTGACATCACACATAGCGATACAATGGACCCATGGGATGCTAAGGGCCCCTATTAAATCACGGTATCCCATTCCAACTCCGATGAGGCCAAGGTTTACCCTATCACTCGGTAAATTTTGTTGACCAAGCTTAGCCTGATCAGACACAAAGGATGACAATCCAAGTCCGGCAGCCATAAAGGCTGAATTTTTTAAAAAATCTCTTCTGTCTGTTGACATAATTTTATAATTTTAAAATTTTAAAAATGAAATTAAAGATTGCGTATCCAAATATTTCTAAATGAAGTTTTTGTGCCATGATCTTGTAACGAAAGTGGCATTCTTCCATGGGCCGCATACTTTGGGAAACCGATGTATGGTGTATTTCCTTTTAATACATAGTTATTTTGTACCACAACCCCATTCAAAACAACTGTAACAATTGCAGGCGATTCTAATTCATCATTTGTACCGAACCTTGGAGCCTTCCAAAAGATATCATACACTTGCCATTCGCCATTCTTCGTATAAGCATTAGCGAGTGGGGCGCTTTGTTTGTAAACACTACCAACCATCCCGTTCACATAAGTTGGATTATTTTCGCAGTCAAGCACTTGAATTTCATACTTGCTTTGAAGCATAATTCCGCTGTTTCCCCGGTTTTGCCCAGTATTTTGTTCTGGTGCAGGTGATTTAAATTCGATATGCAGCTGACAATCACCAAAATACTCTTTCGTATTGATACTGCCTGTTCCTGGCTCAATAACCAATTCTCCATTTTGAACAATCCACTTGGCAGCATCCCCGTTTCTTGACACCCATTTCGACAAATCAGTACCGTCGAATAAAATAATAGCATCTGATGGCGGTTTAGTACCAACACCTGGCTGAATTTTAGGCGGTACCGGATAATACCATTCTGAACTCTCAGGAGATACCTGCTGTTGCCGTTGTTGAGGCTGTGCTGCGGTTTGTGGAGCCGGAGAATTCGTTTGCTGCACTTGTGCAAATGTCATCGTTGCCATCAAAATACAAATCGAAAAAAGGAATAAGTGTTTCATTTTTATTGATGTTTAGTTGATTAAAAAATTAACTTTTATTAGACATCGCATCATTAATGACACGACAGGTTTTTTCATAGCTTGTTTTCAAAATAGTTGGGGCATCCATTGTTGCCCAATAGTTTTTATTGAAAAGCTCAACCGAAAAAGCACCTCGAAATCCTGCATTATAAAGTTTTGGGATGAGTTCATTAAACGGACATATTCCATCACCTGGGAATACACGGTCTGAATCTTTTAATTGCTCGCGGGCAGGAGATGCCGGGTAATCGTTAATGTGAAAAACAGGTAACCGGTGTGCATTAATACAGTCTAGAGTATTCCATGAATTATTTCCCCTGTACAAGTGATAAAAATCAAGTAGCATGGAAGCTTTCGGGTGCCCGGTTGAAATTACTATTTGCGCGCAATCAGCCAGTTGGTTTAATGCCCCGGCACCCCAAAGCTCTATAATTGGGGTTACTCCGGTTTGATCAGCCTGTTGAAGAATGTTACGATAACGCTGGGTATAATCATCAAACTTCAATTTGTCAAGTGTTTTTAACCCTTGGATAGGAGCTGCAATATATTCCCCGCCAAGCTTGGCTGTCATGATCATTTCCTGGTGCAGTTGCTCAATGCCTTTTGCACGGGCGTCAGTGTCTTCACTAAACCATGGGGCAAAACCAATCATATTCTCCAGAACCAGGTTTCTGGACATTAACCTCTTTTGCAGGGATTCGCATGTCCCACCTTCATTCAAATAGGCTGTAACATCCCGAACCCAAAGTTCGATCCCATCAAATCCGGCATCTGCGACCAAATCAATTTGTTTTTCGACGCTTAACTTGTATGCCGAAATTGTGGATGTGTTTAAACTGATCCGAAAGGGGAGCTTCTTTTTATCATTTGATTTGCCTAAAGTCAAAACCGAAACATCGGATGAATTAAAAGCATAACTACCCATTGCCCCAATCAATACCAGGCAACTATTGCCCAGCATTTTTCTTCGAGAAAATTTTATATTTGACATATTCTTCTCTTTCAAAATTTTATGATTTTGGTACTTTTCCATATTTTGTATCAGTGATTGCATTACCATCACCGATAGATAAAATATGTTTATCATCTCAAGTTAATGAGTTGACCACACTCTATTTTTCCTGACTTCGGGATGATGTTGATAAAGAATAAAAACTGATTAACATATTCCATATTAAGAAATTAGGAATTATCCCAAGCCCTATATTTCTAAAATTAATACTTCTATTGATAGACCCATTTTTGGGAAATAAGATATTGCGGAAATGATCCGGACTAATATCCAATTGAGTATATATGATCTTTCCCCTTTCTGAATTTTGAGTATAGCAAAGCTTAAATATCCTATCTTGTGAGTTAACAATACGAAGTAATTAGAATCTCAGCAAACAGAATATTCAATATTGTTATGTATGTTCTAAGGGATATTTTTCTCGTTGGTATTAAAAAATATCAATTCCTGATAAATAAATTTTTTAACAAGCTACCTGTCTAAAAATGACAGGTAGCTTGTATTTGTTACTAATAGCCAGGATTTTGTTTCCAGGTAGGATTTTTTGTTATTTGATCATATGGAATTGGGAATAAATCTCGGGTATTATCAGCTTTAGGATCTTTGAATGACCAACTGCCTTTTGAAAATTTATCCCAGCGAATCAGATCTTGCCTACGCCAACCTTCCCATGCGAATTCACGACCTCTTTCATTAATTAATTCATCTAAAGTTAATGTTGATTCAGTATATACAGGCATACTTGCCCTCTGACGAATTTTTTTGAAGGATGCGTCGCTACACAGATCTATAAGGTTTGACTTAGTTCCCCCACGTAAAATCGCTTCAGCTTTCATACAATAAACATCAGCAAGCCTATAAATAACAAAGTCATTATTCATATTACCTGTCATACCTTTTTCATATTCATATTTTTGCATTCGGGCTCCTTCCCACTTTTTAGCAGCACTTAATGAGCTAACTTCAATAGTCAAGTTGAGCTGTTGATCAGGCAGGTCAGTATTCATAACTGGAGCACCTTCTGGCGTTGTACAGAGTCCATAAAGCCATGTCGCTTTTTTTCTGGTATCAGTATCATCGTAAAGATTCATAAAGGAGGGGCATGCACATCCACCATTCCAACAACCAACACTTAGGCCCCATACTGCTCTGCAAAGACTATGTCCTGAAAATTTATGAAAGTGAAATTCATAGTCTCCACCTTTTGTGCTAACACCATTCTGCATAGGAATTACAAATATATTCTCCTTACAGGATTCGTTCTTCACTTTAAACGGTTCTTTGAAATCAGCAGAAATTGTATAATAATTAGTGTTGATAACCATATTACAGTATTCAATTACTTTGTCCATATCAGATGAAGTATATTGAGAGGCACCTTTAAATACCTTGGCATTTAAATATAACTTAGCTAACATCGTATAAGCCATCGATTTTGTGCATCGTCCATAATTTGAAGCAGTTGGGACATCATCAAGATATTGAACATTTGCTAAGATGCTTTCAGATATTTTAGTAAACAGCTCGGCGCGAGTAGATTGATTATAAGAAACAACAGAGCCCTTATAATCATCAACATATGGCACATTCCCAAAGAGATCAATTAAAAGAGTGTAATAGAAATCCCGCAGGATAATTGTTTCCGCCTTATATCTGTCATAGATGGTCTGAGTCATAGTCCCCTTATATGTATCTAAATCCAAAATAATTCGGTTACAAGTAGTTATCCCAGAATAAATAGAAGTCCATACTCCATTCAATTTATCAAGGTTTACTTGCCAATCATGTTTATGGAAAGCTTGCCAAACACCACCATCATACCAGTCATTTCCTGGTGCACGAGTTGGAACTACACATTCATCTGACGAAACTGTTTGCAGTCCCCATACCCCCCAGTGGTTTTGGTATCCTTGTAATTCAGAATAGGCAGCACCGACCGCTTTTGATATTAGCGCAGGGTCTGAATAAAAATTTGCCGCTGTCATTTTGCCAGTAGTATCCTCTGTCATATCAGTACAAGAAAAGGTACCCATTGACAATAAGATAACAAGAACAACAATATATTTAGTATATTTTTTCATATCGAACATATTTAATAAAGTTAGAAATTAATGTTTACACCAAAGAGAAATGAGCGTGTCGATGGATAAAATCTAGTTCTTTCAATACCCATATTATCAATGCCAACGGTATCAACTTCTGGATCGATACCAGAATACTTGGTAAACGTGAATAGGTTTTGTCCCGTCATATATAAACGCATAGAGCTTATGTAACTATTTTTTACTGGAACATTATATCCAAATGTTACATTATCAACCTTCAAGAATGAGCCATCTTCAAGATAATAATTTGAAACTTTAGCAGCATCTTTTAATGGAATATTCAAAACTGATGCTAACATATTTTTCTCTGTTCCTGCTACATTTTTGTTTTCTAAAGCCATACGACCTACATTATATACTTTGCTGCCAACAATTGCACGTAATGAAATTGAAAGATCGAAATTACCGTAAGCAAACTCATTGGTCCACCCTGATATAAATTTAGGTTGAGCATTTCCCACAAATTCACGATCATCAGCATATGTAAATTTACCATCTTTATTAACATCTTTAAACTTCCACGTTCCATCCGCATTGAATCCCTCAAATACAGGCATATAAAAATCGCCTACTTTACCTCCAGGAACGAGCCTCAACAATGGAGTAGATTCCATTCCTCCTAAATCTCCGGAAGATAAAAATCCTTTCTCTATCCAATCGGTTTTAAAATTTTCATTACTAAATTTATCAATCCGGTTTGTATTGAAAGAAAAATTAACATTACTCTTCCATGAGAATTGTTTCGTCTTTATCGCAGTACCTCCTAAAGTAAATTCAAATCCCTTTGAGGTTGCATCCCCAACATTAGCGACCATTTCTGAATATAGATACGGAGGTGTTGGTACTTTATAACTATAAAGAAGATCAGACACTTTGCGTATATAAGTATCAAAAGTGAAATTAAAACGATTATTAAACGCGACTAAATCAATTCCAAGATTCCATTCTCCTTTTTTCTCCCATTTTATATTTGAATTCTGATTTTGTGTTGGACCGTATGCACTCATCCATTTTTGAGTTGAATGATCATAATAACGACCAACAATACCCATCATTGCTAATGATAAATAGTTGTCAGATGGCATATTTCCAGTTACTCCATACCCGAAACGCAACTTCAATTCATTTATCTTCGAAAGATTGGCCATAAATTTTTCATGATTAATGATCCATCCTGCACTGAAAGCTGGGAAAGTTCCCCATTTGTATTGATCTCCTAAACGAGTAGATCCTTCGTGGCGAAGCGAGGCTGAAAGCAGGTATTTACCATCGAAATTATAATTTAAACGACCGAAAAAAGATACAAGATCATCTTGATTAATATAGCTAGACATCATCCCCGAAGTTGGATTATTTATTAAGTTAGCCCCATTCCCAAGATTATGATAGGAAAAAATATCCGAATCAAAATTTGAATTATAAACATCGAAACCTTCCCTATAATTATGCTCATAAGAGTATCCTCCTAACGCAACGAAATTATGCTTATCAAATGCCGCGGCATAATCAAGAGTTGTTTCTATTGTTTGATTGATTTGATTGCTTGAACTTCGAGAAGCACGGCCATTATCTGAGGTATTAAAAATTTGACGGGATTCATAGCGCCCAACATTTTGATCTGTATATTTCATTGTGCCAAATACCTGGGCCTTAAGAGCGCCGATAATATTCCAACTTAACCTAGCAGAGCCTTGAAAAGTACCTCCGCTAGTCTTTTTATCTCTTTGCATAATGTATGCTACTGGATTGGTATAGTTTTGAATATCAAGAGCATAAAATCCACCCCATTTTGCATTGTTTGCATCAAATACTGGAGCAGTAGGATTATAGCTCTGGGCAAATTTAAATGCGTTATAATCATCACTAGAGCCAGTTTCATTCTTTTTATTAAAGCGACGATATGTCGCATCTAAAGCAAGTTTTATTTTATTTTTGAATAAACTCTGTGATGAAGCAAATCGTCCAATAATTTCATCATAGCCAGTTTTTAATGCGATACCTTCGTTTTTCTTATACGTTAGCGTTGCTCTATAATTACTCTCTTTTGTTCCTCCAGATACGGCAAGATTATGTGAGTGAATTATTGGAGTCTGGGTAATCTCATCCATCCAATCTGTTTCAGAACCCCTATCAATTCCTCCATTAGCAAGAAACTGTGACTTGTTCATCAGATTAAGTTTATTTTGTATTGTAGAAGTAGAAATGAACCCATTATAAGAAACATCTGTTTTACCTGCTTTCCCCCTCTTTGTGTTTACCAAAATAACGCCATTAGTACCTCTTGTGCCATAAATACCAGCAGCAGAGCCATCTTTTAATATATCAATACTTTCAATATCATCTTGTGGAATAGAAGAAAGATCTCCTTGCGGGATACCGTCTATTATTATTAATGGTGAGGTATTTCCTGTTAATGAAGAAGCTCCTCTAAGTTGAAATTGATATGAACTACTTGGATCACCACTATTAGGTTTTGATATATTGAGTCCTGCAATTTTTCCTTGAATCATCCCCATTGGACTCACTTGACTTCCCTTAATTAACTCTCCTTCTTTTATTCCTGCAACAGATCCAGTAAGCTCTTTCTTTTTCTGTGAACCATATCCAATTGCCACAACCTCCTCGATACCAATTGATTCATCTTCAAGTATTATATCAATGATTTTTTTAGTCTCAACAACTACTTCTTGAGATTTCATACCCACAAATGAAAACACCAAAGTTGCATTTTCCGGAATATTGGAAAGTGAATATTTACCATCCATATCGGTTATTGTGCCAGTTGTTGTACCTTTCACTACCACCGAGACCCCGGGCAAAGGTGATTTTGTATTGTCGGTCACTTTTCCGCTAATTGATTTTTGCTGTTGAGAAACTAAGCCTGAATTTCCCTCAAGGTTTGAAAGGATTATTTGCCGGTTAACAACGGAGTAACTAATATCTGTCCCTTTAAGCAATTCATCCAGGATTCCATTAATCGTCTGGTTTGATACATTAATATTTACCTTCTGATTGACATTGATCAAATCTCTGTTGTACAGAAAGAAAAACTCAGACTTGTCCTCAATTGTTTTTAATACTTCTTCAAGTCGTTGATCATGCTGATTTAATGAAATCCGCGTCTGCTGAGAGTAGGAATCCAAAGCCATAACCTGAATGAGGCTAAGGAAAAAACAGAATAAAGTAAATCGTACCATTCTGAACATTTTTTTTAAGGCAGAACCTTTCCTTGCGGAAAAGGTTATCGATGCCCTAGGTTCTCGAAATTTTTCCATAAATTTACATTTGTTAGAGTGATTAAATAATTTGTTGTTCTTCGCTCTGCAAACTTTCAGGAAAGTGCCGCAAACACTTTCCTGTTTTGCATTTTATTGTTTAAGTTTTAGTACTACTTGTTTCTTTTTTAAAACTCCGCTTGAATTATGGTCTCTGGTTTCTATTTTGTATGAAATTGGGGTTGTAATAGCAATATACCGTAAGACTTCATCAAGCGTCTCTTCCTGGAAAGTCGCCTTAAATCTGAAATTTTTCAGAACTTCGTCCTGAATCGCAATCTCAACACCATACCATCGTTCAAGTTTTTTGGCAGCTTGCGCCAGAGGTTCATCGTCAATTACCAAATACCCGTTTGTCCATGCTGACGAAATATTCGCGTCAACTGCCAATTTATTAAGAGAGTTTTTTTCGTGATTATATGATATCTTTTCACCTGGATGAAGAACTTGATTAAATGTTGCTGTTTTGCCTTCTATCTCAACTTTCCCTTCTTTCAAAACAACTTCGGTAACAGTTTCGTTGGCATAGGCAGACACATTAAATTGTGTTCCCAAAACTTTTATATCCATATCATTCACGCCAACCGTAAAATCGGAATTCTCTCTATGCTTGACTTTGAAGAATGCTTCACCAGTAAGTTCAACTTTACGGTGCCGGGTAAACTCAGCATTATACTTCAACTTTGCTCCGCTATTTAACCAACCAGAAGTGCTGTCGGGAAGCAAAAATTCGATCCGGGCACCTTCTGGCACATTAATTTCTGACCATGCCTGTGCAGTTGTTTGGCTCGGTTTGGTGAAGAAATATAATGAAGCAGAAATTGCAATTAACGGAATTAAAATAGCAGCCACCTGCCGATAATATTGCCAGATACTCTTTCCCTTCTCATTTTTTTTCTCTTCAAGTAATATATTGTACTGTATTTTCTCAAAAATAGAATGAAGGGACTTGGTATTTGTGCTGTCGGAAAATTCTTGCCATTGGTTAAACAATTGTTCTTCGACTTCCACATCATTTCTGACATTGGTAAACCAATTTTTTATATCTAAATACTCGTTATACGAGTATCTTCCTTTTGAAAAATCAAGCAGTGTTTTATAGTTGATTTTATTTTCCATGGTTTTATATCTAAACCTTTAAATCAAACTTCTGTCATTATATCCTGAAACAGTGGATATCCCTAGTGAAAAAATAATCTTTTTTCACTCTTTTTTTTGATATTCCTAAAGAAACAGATCAAGCATTATTAAAATACTGTAATATAACAACATACAGATGTGGTAAAATAAAAATGCAGTAAAAATAATGCCGGATTTTCAGACAATCAATAGCCTATAAGGCAATTCAATTGTTTACAACAATTCAGATTGACGGCAGAGGATCGCGGATTAACCAATAAAAAGGTGAAAGAATATCAAACCTTGAATCTGAAGTTTATCAAACTCACTCTTTAAAAACCGCATGGCTTCAGTAATATGGTATTCCACCGTTTTCGTGGTAATATTTAATTCTTCAGAAATCTCTTTCAGCGATTTCTCTTCGATCTTCTTTTTGATAAAGACTTCCCTGCGTTTTTCAGGCATCTGTTTAATCAATTCCTCCAGTTTATCCAGCATTGCCTGATAATCGGAACGGTCGTCGAAATCAGATTTGAGTCCAGATGAATCAAATAAAATATCGTGCTTTAATTCGTTTAACCTTGAAAGTTGATTAAAATATTTACGCACTGAGTTAAGCGCTATTGTAAACAGGTAAGATTGGAAAGACGTATCCGTTTTTAGTTCTTTTCTATTGTTCCAGATTTTAATAAAAACTTCCTGTACAATATCTTCAGCGGCTTCTTCTGACTTTAAGTAGCTCAAGGAGAATTGAAACAACTGCTTACTATATCGTTCAAATATTTTTTCAAAAGCGGAATGATCCCCTTTTTTTAATTCCTTTAATATTTTGGACTCTATAGGTATCATTGGTTTCTGTGAGAGAGTGCTGATTTATATTTCACCTGACAAATCTAAAAAATGAATTCAATATTATGAGAATTCATGCAAAAAGGATTAATTGCACAGCATTATTTCAGTCTGTATCAATTTATATTAGGCTGAAGATTCAGAACAGTTCCGGAATTTCAGTTTTACCTTACCCATATCCGCGTCGATTTTTGAATCCGTAATGCTGAAATAAATTAGTCAGTCAGCATACATAAAGCATTAATCGTGTGCAATAGAGATTTGATCTAATAACATATAAGTATATTAAATTACAATATAAATATACATCTTTTTTTAATATTTCACAATGATCAATTATTTTATATATTAGGATTCATTATTATTGATTATCAAAATATAGTATTTATTACCCTTGTAATGCAACATACTACACATGAATCGAATTAAAGAAGTGCTTAAATATCAGGGGAGGACACAAACGTGGTTGGCTGATAAAATAGAGAAAAGTTATGTCGTTGTTACTAATTATTGTAATAATCATACACAACCTTCCTTACCTGTACTCAAGAAAATAGCAGAAGTTTTGGATATTGATATCCGGGAACTGTTGGTTCCTACAAAAAAAAAATAGCCTAGATTACCTGCCTTTTACATCAATATTTCGCACGCATTATTCAGGACAGAACTATCACATCAATAATCTCATTTATACGATTCTTTAGCAACAATTTATACTCCGGGAGAGTACAGGAAGGGGATGGTATTTCCACAAATCACTGCGATCTTTTCAGTTCGATCACGTAATTAATAATTGAAAAATATTTTGTATTTTTACACTATAAATCGACCGAAATACCATCAAAATTTAGGTGAGTAAAACGGTGAGTCAGATTGAAATTGTTCATCGCATAAATATTGATAATAAACGACTTAAGGAGTACATTAAGGCTCCTGACAGGAGACGGGCATTTCTCATGTACAAACGAGTTTACGAATAATTTGATCTTAAATAGAATATTTTGTAGTTTTGTTATGTAATTATAGTTCTTCAATTCTTGCAGTGACAAAATCGAGACCAGCAAAATACAAACTCGATAACCAATTGATTTTAAGCCAGATAAAGTAAAGATATATGCCCTTGTTCTGGGCACTAAAGTAGAAGTCAAATTAGATCAAAAGCGCTTAAATTCAATGATTTAAGCGCTTTTATTTTTGGCTGAAAAATCAAAAAACTTCATATAAAGTCATGTTTTTAGGGACAAAATCGAGACCATGACTTTCATCACTGCCGACGGTCGCGGCAAACTCTGCAACTAATTGAATACAAACATTTTATTTGATTCACTTTGACTCATTTTGGTACTTTTTAAAAAGCCTTAAATGAGGTATTTTTAACGGTTGCTGAGACCATTTTTAAAATTATTGCAAAACAGATGAATTATGAAGATTATTATCAATTTCTCATTAAGAAAAAACAGGGAATCCGCCGATGGTAAATCACCAATCTATGTACGATTTACTATCAAAAATAAAAGAGTCGATCTCTCAACAGGTATTTTTGTTCCACAAGACCAATGGGATGAAAACAAACAACATGTAAAAGGGAAAATACCGGGAGCCAGAGTTTTAAATGAACGGCTAGATAAAATAAAAACTGAAATTCAGGATATCTTCAATCAACTAAGGTCATCCAATGAAGAATTTGATGCAACCACGGTCAAAAACAGATTACTTAATACTGAAGAATCAAAAGGAGTACTGTTTGTTTTTGATTATTATCTGAATAGCATCCTTGCCAAACTAAACAAGGGATATTCAATGGAAACCTACAAACACTATAAATCGTCCCGAAAACGATTGGCTGAATTTATAAGTACTCAATTGAAAAAAACGGACATTCCAATTCAGTCCATTGACTACAAATTTCTGGATTCGTTTGACATCTATATCAAGAAGGATTTTAATAATCAGCAGAATACTGCCTGGAATTATCACAAACACTTCCGCCGTGTCCTGAACCTTGCTATTTCACTTGATTACATTGATAAGAATCCATATTCCAAGTTTAAAGTTGGATTGGATGAAACACACCGGGAAATTCTTTCGATGGAAGAATTGCAACGGCTGGAGGATAAAAACATTCAGATTGAACGTTTGGGTGTCGTCCGTGACATCTTTATATTCGCCTGTTATACTGGGCTTTCATTTTCAGACATTGCCAAATTAAGTAGAATTCATCTTCAACGCGGTGCCGACGGTAAAGAATGGATTATTATTGACCGATCAAAAACTAATAACCGCTGCCGAATTCCAATTCTGCCGAAAGCAAGAGAAATATTAAAGCGGTATGAGGATTATCCAAAGATTTCTAACAAGGACATTCTACTTCCTGTTTTGACAAACCAGAAAATGAATAGCTATCTGAAGGAACTTGGAGATATTTGTGACATCAACAAAAATATCACCATGCACATTGCCCGTCATACTTTTGCGACTTCTGTAACCCTCAGCAACGGAGTTCCAATTGAAACTGTTTCCAAAATATTGGGACATACTTCGTTAAAAACGACTCAAATTTATGCGAAGGTTCTTGACAAGAAAATCGCAGAGGATATGGACTTGCTTCTTACTAAATTGTGTAAAACTGAAATGCAACCAGCTTAGTGGAAGCGATTGCAATAAACTCTTCACCGCTAACAGTAATCAGCAGAAAATTTGAAGACATTTTGGGGAAGGGTGAATTTTCCTTTGGGGTTGTTTTTAACGTGTATTTACATCAGTGACTTTCACAGGCCACTCTCCGTTCCGATACTTTTCCATACAAACACGATGGAACTTACGAAGCTCATCAAGTTCTTCCTGCGGAATAACATCAATTTTCATGATTTGTTCCCGTTCATTATTTAGTGTATAATACGGGATGAAAGGGCATTCTGTTATAGGCTCCCCAAATGGACATGCAGAAATAGGATTGATTAGATCGGCGTTTAGGCGAATTTTTTCAGTATTAATACTTGACATACAACTTGTTTTTGGTGGTTGATTTATTCAAAAAGAGGCGTGAACCATCACTTACTGCCTCCCAGGGAACGCCAATCCCCCATGCAACAAATAAGAACAGCTCACGCCTGTGCGCGAGCGTCATACCTGTTATTCTTGTTGCATTTTTAAATTTGGCGTTTTTAAGGAAGCAAGAATAAAAAGCTAACGCTTTTTATTTATTCATTTTATCGAAACCCCTGTTCCGATAAAACTACTTAATCATACATCAATTTGACAAAGATATAAAACATCCTGTATTGGTCCATTTCGTAAAGGATTAGTTCAATCATTTTTCTATTTTCATTCATCTCTTTCATCAATCATTCGTCGCAAAATGGCTATCAAATGATTCAGAAACTTGGTACGTTCAATCTTTCTTTGCTGGATGTCCAGACGATAACGATAAATATCGTCTTTTATCTCAACATTGAAAATCTTTTCAAAGGCTTCTGCCATATCTATTATAGAGGCATTTCCATTGTTGACTGCGTCTGAATATAGAAGCGCATATATGATCTCACCTAAATCGATTTTATGCGCGGTCCATTTGAGAGGCGATTTATACTGACTTTGACTGAATTCCGCTGGTTTATCAAGCTTGTTTAACTCTCTCCGAATATAATCCATCAGCATTTCATTGGCCATGATTGTAGAAAAAGTATGATCATGCCAGGTGAAGAACTCCTCGTCCAGCAGATGATGACTACTTCGAAGTTCAAGCGGTATTTCAGTTGTACCTCGAACAAAGTACTTTTCATCCAAGTGTTTATATTCACATTTGAAGTACTGGACTTTCACTTGACGTTCTTCCATGTACTCATTGATTTTGTAAATCCTTTTTTGAAGGTACCTCCTAATAACAGATGAGTCAGCTTTTTGACATTTACTTTCCAGATCAAAGACAGCTCTGTAGTATAATAGTTTACTGTAGACTGTTGGTTTGATCTTTTTAAAAAAGTAGATTTCCGATTCTTGGTCAGGAAATCCTTGTTTAATTACCAATTCACGCATTCGATCCAATGCAATTTTACAATGGCCGATTGCATACTCCATTTGGTCCGAAGCCTTATCAGACACATTTTTCATTTTGGAAAGATCACTTTCCAAATCCAGAATAATCTCACAGTATGTCCCCATAGCAAAAATTTAAACTGTTAATATCTATGCCTCAATTCAAGGGTAGTTAATAAATTCCATCCACCATGAAATTCTATAACAGTTCAATTTCCCATTCTTACAAACGGATAAATACCTGTACTTTTACATCTTCCTGTATGCACCACCTTCCCTATAGAAAATAAATATTTGTATTATTAGGATGCTTCAATATCTAATTTGATTTTTTTTGTCAAGCTTGGGTTAAGCCACATACAACTATTATTTTGTATTTTTCTTAATTAACAATTAGTTTTTATTGGTATGAGAGTCACCCAATTAATCGCAATAACCATCAATCGTATACTGTGTTTAAACTAGAAATACCGTGAGTATCCCTTTCACGGTATTCCAATGAATAAATGCATCATCAATTCGTAATAACCTGACTAGATTTAAGAGAAAACCTAAAAATGAATAATTAGAGACCGTTTAAATGTCTATTCCGCTTTAGTTTACGTTCACCACATTTCCTTCCGATAATTCCTTGGTGCAGAAGGACCACTCATAACATTGCTTACCTTTCTTTTTGGTTTCTACTCGTTCTTTGGCTATACCGTATAATTTGACTGGAGGTGGAATTGTTTCATCTTCCGTTTGAAGAACTCCAATTACCCGTTTCAGCTCATAAAAATTAAGACCCAGTGAAAGAGGATAATAACTTATTGCTCTGATTACGCATTTTGGATCGATAAAAAATAATGCTCGGACTGCTGAAGCATTGCGTTTGTCTGGTTGAATCATCCCATATTTTCTGGCTACTTCAGAAGTAGTATCTTCAATCAGGGGAAATTTAATTTCAACATCCTTTGTGACTTTGTATTCAATTTTCTCTCTGATGGAGTGTGACTCGTCAATGTGGCCATGAGGTCTGTCAACCGGTAATCCTATTAAGTCACAGTTTAGTGCTTTAAATTCGTCATACATGCTGGCAAACATGTTGAATTCAGAGGTCAATGCAGGATTAGAATCGGAAGGATAGCTGAACAGAATAACCCACTTGCCAAAATAATCGGCAGGGAAATATATAGTACTTTGCGCTGTTACAGATCTAAATGCAGGAGCCTGATCGCCAATATGAGGAATTGAATTTTCACTTTGATCAAAAGAAGTCATCCATCATCTGTTTTAAGATTAGGCTTGAATCTTGTGGTGAAGACTCTGACTAATAATTAGATATGCAACAAATAAAAAAGTAGATACTAACAACGTGATACCAAAATCGCAATAAATGGTGCAGAAAAAATTATCGTTTGCTCCGAAAATACTTGAAACAGAGCCAACAACAATCATGATTACCCAATCCATAAAAAGAAGTGCTGGGACAATCAGAAGTAATTTAACTAATAAAGTTTTCATTTTGAATAAATTATATTTGTACATAAATTCAAAAATATATCTGCTTAAAACAAAGATACAAAAAATGAATCAATAATGAGCATTTGCTCATTATATTTATATAAACCATTTGCTCATTTATTATGCCAAGACCCAAAAGAATTCGGAAAATGAACAATCCCCCACATTTTAAGGGATTCAGACCAATAGGATTACCTGAAGAAAACAATCCGGTTGTTATCAATTTTGAAGAGTATGAAGCCATTCGGTTAAGTGATTTTGAGTTTAACGGACATGTAGAGGCCGCTCAGATTATGGGAGTTTCAAGGCCCACTTACACACGTATTTATGAAAGTGCCCGCCGCAAAGTTGCTCAGGCTTTTGTACTTGGGAAGGCAATTGTATTCGAAGGAGGCAAAGTCTATTTCGACAGTGAATGGTATTCGTGCAACAAATGTGGATGCTGGTTTAACCATCCTGAAAAAGGAGAGGATATCAGGAATTGTACTTTATGTGGTTCGACAAACATTGAGCAATACAACGAAACTATACTACAAAGCAAAACAGGAGATAGTTGTGTCTGTCCAAAGTGTGGAAATGAAAAAGTGCATTCAAAAGAAACTCCTTGCAAGGACGAGATATGTTCAGTCTGCAATTCTCAGATGGTCAGAAAAAGCACTCCTCACCACCAGGGAGTGAAAAATAATAATTGCAAATAAAATAATCAATAATGAAAGTAGCAATCACATCAGTTGGGAACAGTCCGGATTCAAGATTAGACAGTCGTTTTGGCCGTTGTTCATACTTCGTAATTTATGATACAGAAACCGCTGCAACAGAGTATATTCCAAATACAAACAAAGAAAACATCGAAGGTTGTGGTCCTGCTTCAGTTCAGTTCGTGGCTTCAAAAGGGGTTAGAAAAATAGTTTCTGGGGAATTCGGAGCTAAAGTAAAAGCTATCTCAGACAGCTTGCAAATTCAACTTATTGTTTTAAAAGATCAGGAAAAATCAATAAGTGAAATCATTCAAATGCTAAACCATTGATCAAATAATTACCTGATAGATCCAAAGCAACTGCAGGTGAAATCGGCATCAAAAGCCGGCTTTTTAATAAGCTTCATCTTTTGTTTGCTGCCTGGTATTTGTATCTCGATAAGGAATTACTGTTTACGGCGAAAATCTCCTTAACAGCGAATGGAATAAGGCTCAGTTTGCCACCGAAACCAGGCTCAAGGAAGAACAAGAAAACGTTACTGAATGTGCTTCACACCCGGAAATCCAATAAATTTCTAGTTTGGGGTAAGCTATAAGTTTTAGGATTTATTTGATGTCATTTTAAAGAATTATGATCAAAAAAAGAGGTGGCATTCACCACCTCTTTTCAATAAGTTGATTTGTTTACTTTAAGTGGTTGGATGGCCTGCTCCAACATTTTTGCTGTGCTCGATCGACTGCAAAGCCAGATAGTTGTCGCCAAATTTGATCAGGTTTTCCATTTCTTTGTCGTACTGGCCAAAGTGGCGCTCTTCATCGTCAACCAAAGCTTCAAAAATCTTTCTTGTGGCTGAGTCGGCATTCAGGGAGCATACGTTGGCCCATTCGTTGTAATCCTTCACGCTTCCGGTTTCCATTCCGGCGGCCATTTCAAGCATTTGTTTCACATCGTGAATTTTCTGCACTTCGTGTGCTGCCTTAATATCCACTTCGCCTTTCAGGAACAGGATACGGTCGGCTAGTTTTTCAACGTGCATCATTTCTTCAATGGCGGTGCGTTTAAACAGGTTCGACAGCAGGTCGTAACCCTGATCATCACAATGGAAATGAAAATACATGTACTGGTGTACAGCGCTTAACTCGTCGGCAATTGCATTGTTTAATAATTCGATACTTTTTTCTCTCATTGTATTTATGGTTTTTAATTGAAATTTAATTCTTCTTTATAAGATCAGTCCAAATCGAAGCGGTCAAGGTTCATTACTTTGTTCCATGCCGCTACAAAATCCGTCACAAATTTCTCCTGAGCATCAGAGCTTCCATATACTTCGGCAAGTGCTCTTAGCTCCGAATTTGAACCAAAGATCAGGTCAGCGCGTGTTCCGGTCCATTTCAATTCCCCTGTTTTGCGGTCGCGACCATCAAATAACTCTTTGTTTTCAGATGCTGGCATCCAGACTGTACTCATGTCGAGCAGGTTGACGAAGAAATCGTTGGTCAGAACTTCTGGACGATTCGTAAAAACTCCGTGTTTCGATTGGTCAAAATTGGTGTTTAAAACTCTCATTCCACCCACCAAAACTGTCATTTCAGGAGCGGTTAATTTAAGTAGTTGCGCTTTATCCACTAATAATTCTTCGGTCGAAATGGAGAATTTCGTTTTCAGATAGTTGCGGAAACCATCGGCTGCTGGTTCCAATACTGCAACAGAATCAACATCAGTCTGTTCCTGCGATGCGTCCATTCGCCCCGGAGTGAAAGGAACGGTTACTTCAAAACCCTCATCTTTTGCAGCTTTTTCAACTCCTGCACAACCGGCCAGTACAATCAAGTCGGCTAGCGAAACTTTTTTGCCGTTGGTTTGGGCAGTGTTGAATTCTTTTTGAACAGCTTCCAGTTTTTCCAAAACCTTTGCCAGTTGCGCCGGATTATTTACTGCCCAGTCTTTTTGCGGAGCAAGACGAATACGGGCACCGTTGGCGCCGCCACGCTTATCCGATCCACGGAAAGTAGAAGCCGAAGCCCAGGCAGTTGATACCAATTGAGATACCGAAAGTCCTGAATCTAAAGCCTTAGCTTTTAGTGCAGCAACATCCTGCTCGTCAATCAACGCGTGATTCACTGCCGGAATTGGGTCTTGCCAGATCAGTTCTTCTTTAGGAACTTCAGCGCCCAGGTAAAGCGACCGTGGCCCCATGTCGCGGTGGGTCAGCTTGAACCAGGCACGTGCAAAAGCATCAGCAAATTCGAGCGGATGTTCGTAAAAACGTCTTGAAATTTTTTCGTAAGCCGGATCAAAACGCAGCGAAAGGTCGGTTGTCAACATCTTTGGCGCCTGTCTTTTGGAGGAGTCGTGAGCATCGGGAACAATATCTCCGGCATTTTTGGCCACCCACTGATGCGCGCCAGCCGGACTTTTTTCAAGTTCCCATTCGTATTTAAACAGGTTTTCGAAAAAGTAATAGCTCCATTTGGCCGGAGCCTGTGTCCAGGTCACTTCCAGGCCGCTGGAGATGGTGTCGCCTCCTTTTCCTGAACCAAACGAACTTTTCCAGCCGAAACCCTGCTCTTCAATGCTGGCAGCTTCAGGTTCAGGCCCAACATGGGCAGCATCAGCCGCACCGTGGGTTTTGCCAAAAGTATGCCCTCCGGCAATCAGCGCCACGGTTTCTTCATCATCCATGGCCATGCGGGCAAACGTGTTGCGAATATCTTTTGCCGCTGCAATAGGATCAGGAACTCCGTTTGGACCTTCTGGATTGACATAGATTAAACCCATTTGAATGGCCGCAAGCGGATTGTCAACTTCAGTTTTGTCCAGGTTGCGTTCGTCATTTTCCAGCCATTTGGCTTCCGAACCCCAGTAAACATCTTCTTCAGGTTCCCAAACATCGGCACGCCCACCGGCAAATCCAAAGGTTTTGAAACCCATCGATTCAAGGGCCACATTACCGGTAAGGATCATTAGGTCGGCCCACGATATTTTCTTTCCATATTTTTGCTTGATCGGCCATAGCAGTCGGCGGGCTTTGTCGAGATTGACATTATCTGGCCAGCTATTCAGCGGGGCAAAACGTTGCTGACCGCCACCTGCACCTCCTCGACCGTCGCCAGTGCGGTAAGTACCTGCACTGTGCCATGCCATGCGGATGAACAAAGGCCCGTAGTGGCCAAAATCGGCAGGCCACCAATCCTGAGAGTCGGTCATGAGTTTGTGGAGGTCATTTTTTATAGCCTTCAAATCCAGTTTTTTGAATTCTTCGGCATAGTTGAAACCTTTGCCCATCGGGTTCGATTTACAGGAATGCTGTCGCAGTACGTTCAATTTTAACTGATTGGGCCACCAATCGCGGCTTTTTGTTCCGCTTGCACCCACGTTGTGTTTGCCAGTTGCTCCGGTTACGGGACATTTGCTGATTTTTTCTGAATTGTCTTCCACGTCTATTAATTTTTGGTTGTAATTGAAAACTGTATGAATCTGTATGAATTGGATCACAGATCAATATGGGGGCGCCCGTAACTGGAAGAGATATTGCGGATGATTTGAATTATTTCTGATTTTCAGCGGAAAATATTCCAACGCTGATCGCTTTAAAACCGCTTTATGGAATAAGCTCGATAAAAGAACTGTAAAAAACAGTTTATTCATCATGGAAATTAGTAAAAGACTGTTTGATGTATGATGGTGCCGTTTAATTGGGCTTGTGTCTTGTACCTTTGAATAGGGATGTGCATGAATAATAAATTGCCCGAAAAGATAATGTCCATGAAGAAAATACACATTGTTAAACAGCACGCAAAGTGATGATAATAATAGTAAAAATGCCAAAAATCTTTGCATTTTTCGAAAAACAATCATCATATTATATTTTGTTATCACGCTTGAGGTCTAGAAATTTACCAATTATCTGAAGTTTGATATCCCCAATCTCAAAATCAGGGATTCCATTTTTCCTGAAATATTCAGAAAGCAGTTCGTTGATTTCGCCGTTGTAATAATCTGCTATCCGATCTGACCCGGCATCATATAAATGATGGTGATTCTCCAGGATCGCATCGTACCGCATCACATCCCGCTCTGTCTTTACTTTTTTTATCAAGCCGTTTTCGACCAGCGATTCCAAAACTTTATATACCGTTCCGGTTGCAATATTCGGGTGGTCTTGTTTGATAAATGCCGCAATGTCATCGGCAGTCGGATGGTTATTCAATTTCAGGATGGCCTCATAAATGGCGAGTCGTTGCGGCGTAATCCGCAGTCCCTTCTCCATCAACTTAGTTCTGACTTCAGAGATTTTCATAAATGAGTGATTTTTTAATAGGAATTATTCTCTTATAGGAATATGTAAATTTAATACATTTGATTATTAAAAACAAGGGATGGCTGAATTATTCATGTGAGATGATTCACTCATTCATAAAATGGCCTTACTGTATAATAAAAGTACAAGACATAGCAAAAAAATCTGGCAGTGTAAAAATTACGCTGCCAGATAAAAATCGGAGAAAATATTACATTATTGAAACTTATCCAATCATAAACGCTAGCTTTTAACTTTAATCGCATCCATTACTTTTTCTTCTGATAATTCTTTGGTGCAGAAGAACCAGTCGTAACACGTCTTGCCTTCTTCTTTGGTTTCCATGCGCTCTTTAGCTACGCCGCATGATCCGGCTGTCGGAATAATCACGGCATCGCCGGGGCGCCAGTCGGCAGGCATGGCAACGCTAAAAGCATCAGCCGCCTGAAGGGCAATAATTACGCGTTTCAGTTCGTCGAAATTGCGACCAAGTGACAGCGGATAATAGATCATGGCACGGATAATTCCTTTCGGATCGATGAAAAATACGGCGCGAACAGCCTTTGTGTTGCTTTCTCCTGGTTGGATCATGCCATATTTTTTGGCTACTTCCATCGTAATATCTTCAATCAAAGGGAAATTAACTTCAACATTTTTCATCCCTTTGTACTCGATTTTTTCTTTGATGGTGCGTAGCCAGGCAATGTGGCTGTAAAGCCCATCAACCGATAATCCGACCAAATCGCAATTAAACACTTTAAATTCGCTTTCCATTGAAGCAAAAGTCATAAACTCGGAGGTACACACCGGCGTAAAATCGGCTGGGTGGCTGAATAGAATTACCCATTTCCCTGAATAATCAGATGGGAAATTAATTGGTCCCTGGGTGGTTACTGCTTTAAACTCAGGCGCTTTTTCGCCAATGCGTGGTAATGTCATCATTTCTTGATTTGTTTCCATTGTTTTTTTGTTTTAGGATTACATTCTCATTTTCTTAAATTCTTCTTTCATTCTTCTGATATCGGTAAGCCAGTCTTCGATATCATTTTCGTGTTCAAGTTCTTCATTCAGGATTGTTGTAGCCATAGCGTGTGTGGTATGGTCTTTCCCGCCTGTAAAGTCAGCTATTTCTTTATAGCGTTGAATCGCACATCGTTCACCTTTGAGGTTTTGTTCAAGAATAACCTCGATATAAGGATCGGTTGGCGCATCGTAGGAACAACGGCTAAGTTTCGGCCATTCTTCAGGATTGAGAACAGGTGTGCCTCCCAGTTGAATGATTCGGCTGACGACCAACACCGCATGTCCTAATTCCTGATTGGCATGGAGCAATAATTCCGGCTCTACTTCGCTGCGCATCGGGCCTTCCATTAACCTGGCTCCAATCCAGTACTGGTAATAGGCCAGCCATTCTTCGGCCAATGCGGCGTTTAGCATGTCAAGTAATTTTGGTACGTCTAACTCTAAAATGTTTACAGCTTGTTTTCCCATAATTTGAAGTTTTATTTGTTGATATTCTTTGAGTTATGTATTCGTTTTGCTTTGAGATGCTGATGGTGGTATTCATTATTTTTTTTAGCAACTGCCAACAAATATATAAAAATTAGTTGTTGCAACCAAATGTTCATTATATTTGTAACGAACATTTGCTCATTATATGGCACGACCGAAACGAATACGAAAGATGACCAATCCCCCTCATTTCAAGGGATTCAGGGCTATTGGCCTGCCGGAAGAAAACAATCCGGTAGTTTTAAATTACGAAGAATATGAAGCCATACGTCTAAGCAACTTCGAATTATACGGTCACCTTGAAGCTTCACAGATCATGGAAGTTTCGCGCCCAACTTACTCGCGTATTTATGAAAGCGCCCGACGAAAAGTTGCTGAGGCATTTGTGTTGGGCAAAGCCATACTTTTTGAAGGAGGTAAAGTGTTTTTCGACACTGAATGGTATTCATGTACTAGCTGTGGCTGTTATTTCAACCATCCAGACAAAGAGCAGAAAATTAACAATTGTACGCTGTGTGGTTCAACTGACATTGAGCAGTATCATGAAAATACCCAGTCCAGTTCAGTAGAAGATATTTGTATTTGTCCGAAGTGCGGACATGAAAAAGTACATTCTCCGGGTGTTCCATGCCGAACGGAGATCTGTCCGGTTTGTAATTCCCAGATGGTTCGAAAAGGGTCGCCACACCAGCATCGTAACAGAAACTGTAATTAAATAAATAAAATATGAAACGAGCCAATAGCTAAAACCTTAAATATTAGGTATAATTATCAATGGCAAGTTCCATGTGGCAATTAAAAAACAAATTAAAAACACATGAAAGTAGCAATCACATCAACAGGGAATAGCCCTGATTCAAAGTTAGACAGCCGTTTTGGCCGCTGTTCGTACTTCGTGATTTACGACACCGAAACTCATGCGACTGAATACATTCCCAATCAGAACAAAGAAAATGTAGAAGGTGCAGGGCCAGCTTCAGTCCAATTAATTGCATCTAAGGGGGCTGAAAAGGTTGTATCCGGTGAGTTCGGAGCTAAAGTAAAATCACTTTTCGATAGTCTTAAAATTCAGTTGGTTGTATTAAACGATCCTGAAAAAAAAGTAAGTGCTATTATTGATTTGTTGAATCCTAAAAATTAACATCATGCCACAATTAGATGGAACCGGCCCCGAAAAACAAGGTTCTAAAACAGGCAGGGGATTAGGAAAATGTAGTAATGTACCAAAAGAAGAAGCCATTGAAAAATTGGGTACAGGTATGGGCTTGCGCCGAAGAGCTGGTGGCGGACAAGGACAAGGCAAACGCTTAAAAAGCGGTTTGAAATAGTGTTAATGAAACAAAAAAGGAGGTTATTATGCCAGGATTAAACAGACGTGGTCCTCAG
Source organism: Prolixibacteraceae bacterium (assembly GCA_028683385.1). Taxonomy (GTDB): domain Bacteria; phylum Bacteroidota; class Bacteroidia; order Bacteroidales; family Prolixibacteraceae; genus Aquipluma. Next base: position 189,551 of record JAQUIJ010000010.1, read on the forward strand.
GGTGAGGGACCTATGACAGGCAGAAGAATGGGCCGGTGCAATCCCGATAACAAGGGAAAAACCGACGATGAAATTTTACAGAACAAAGACTTAGCACTAGAAAAAGATCTAGGCACAGGTTGCGGATTTGGATTTGCACGAGGCCAAGGTAGACTTGGTCGCGGTCTGGGACGGCAAAACCGTTACAGAGGGGGTAATTAAAGTCCGGGAGGGGGCAATCTCCCCCTCCCATTTTTAACAAACAAACTTAAAATTAATAATATGAATAAAAGAATCGCTATTCCGATGGAAAACGGGGTTTTGTGTGCCCATTTTGGGCATTGTCAACAATTTGCAATTGTTGAAGTAGTGAATGGAGTAATTACCGATATTAACGAACAAACGCCACCCGAACATGTACCGGGTTTGTATCCACGTTGGGTTGCCGGGTTTGGAGTGACCGACGTAATTGGCGGAGGTATGGGACAAAAAGCGATTGATTTGTTCAATCAGCAAAACATCAATGCTTTTGTGGGTGCTCCAATAAAATCGGCCAGAGAATTGGTCAGCGATTTTATTGAGAACAAACTTACCCTGACTGCCAATTATTGTAACCACGATGGAAATCACGAATGTAATCATTAAGGAAAAGGAAGAAATAATCTCGGATTATCGTTGTTTCTTCTGTTTTGCCAAGGCTTTTGAGCGATTGATTGAAAAGGAAAATCTTTCGCCTGAAGAAAAGAAATGCTTTGCCAGCGACATGTTCGGTTTATTCAACGAGGTAAAGCATAATTTTTCAATTCCGATGATTTCACGCGAATTACATGTTCTGTTAAAACAGTACAACGATAATCCTGACCCTTATAAAAAAGCGAAGAAGCAAAGCAACGATTTGGTTTTGGGGATGTATGCCGACTTGAAAAATATCGTTTTTCAAGCAGCGAATCAATTTGAAACTGCTTTACGTCTGGCGATTGCAGGAAATATAATTGATTATGGCATAGGCAACCATTTTGATTTACAGGGAACTATTGACAAGGTTCTTTATTCAGATTTTGCTGTTGACGATTCTGTTGAGTTAAAACAGGCTTTTTCCGAAGCAAAGACAGTGCTTTATTTGGGCGACAATTGCGGCGAGATGGTTTTTGACAAACTATTTATTGAAACCATGATGCATCCCAATTTGATTTACGCTGTTCGTGGAGCGCCGGTTATTAACGATGCCACCTTGGAAGATGCCAAATATGTTGGGATGGACATAGTGGCTGATCTCATATCGAACGGTTACGATGCCCCTTCAACCATTCTGGAACATTGTTCCGCTGAATTTATGGAAGTATTCGACCGGGCTGATGTGATTATTTCGAAAGGTCAGGGTAACTTGGAAGGATTGCTGGGCAAAACCGATAAAGAAGTTTATTTTCTGTTAATGGTTAAATGCGAGGTAATTGCCGATGCTCTGGGGGTTAAAAAAGGGGATTTTGTAGTGATGAAAAACAAGCTTTAATAAGATTCACCGTGGCAAAAATTAAAATCGGAATTATTATTTGCGACCGTTATCGTACCTGTGCCGGAGGAAAATGCTTTAGGGCATTGAAAAACCGGGATGGAGCATTCTCAATGTATAAAAATCGCGAAGTTGAATTAGCGGCATTTACAACCTGTGGTGGTTGTCCCGGAGGGAATATTGAATATGCCCCTGAAGAGATGAAAAAGAACGGGGTAACGCATATTCATTTTGCTACCGGATTTTTAGTGGGTTATCCGCCTTGTCTTTATATGGAACATTTCCAAAAATTCATTCCTGAAAAGTATGGGATGAAGGTGATCCTTGGAACACATCCTATTCCGCAGAAATATTTTATTACCCACAGTAAATTAAATACCTGGGACACCGCATTTTTGCAGGAAGCCATTCTGCCAACGCTTTCTGATGAGAAAATACGCTTAAATTATGACTGAAAATTCAAAAATTAAAATAGCTGTTGCAAGTGGCAAAGGAGGTACGGGCAAAACACTTGTTTCGACCAATTTATTTTGGACGGCTCAAAATGCCGGTTTTCCGGTGACCTTGGTTGATTGCGATGCCGAAGAGCCGAATGTAACAGAATTTGTTTCGGGCGATGTGTTATCTACTGATACAGTTACGCAAAACATCCCGGTCATTAATCCTGAACTGTGCGTGTTTTGCGGCAAATGCTTCAACTACTGTAATTACAATGCCATTGTATATCTTCCGGCCAATCAATTTATAAAGGTAGTCGAAGATTTGTGTCACGATTGCGGCGCATGTAAGGTTGCTTGCAAATTTGGCGCAATTACCGAAAAAGAGAAACAATTGGGAACCGTCAATTCGATGTACTTAAATAGTCATGCTGAACTTATTGAAGCTTGTGCCGATGTTGGGGTTTACTCGCCTGTGCCAGTTATTAAAAAAGCAATTAAAGAAGCCTCAAATAGTTATCTGGCACTCTTCGATTCGCCTCCCGGTATTTCGTGTCCGTTTATTGCCACCGTCGAAAATGCCGATTATGTGATTTTGGTTACCGAACCAACACCGTTCGGACTAAACGACCTGAAACTGTCAGTAGAAACCTTGCAGCAACTTAAAAAAACTTTTGGAGTAATTGTAAACCGCGCCGGATTGGGCAACCGCGAAGTTTACGACTGGCTGCAACAAAATAAAATTCCACTGTTGCTCGAAATTCCTTTCGAACGTGAAATTGCCCGGATTTATTCTGAAGGCCGGTTGCTGGCAGAAGAAAAACCCGCTTATCAACTTCAGTTTAAACAAGTATTAAAAGCGATTGAAAAATCAGTAAAACGATGAATGAAATTGTAATTCTAAGCGGCAAAGGGGGTACTGGAAAAACAAGCTTAAGCGCTGCATTTGCAACACTTAACAACCAAACGATTGTTGCCGACTGCGATGTGGATGCTGCGAACCTTTACCTTATTCTGAATCCCGTAAATTATTTCGAAAGGAATTTTACTACCGGACATACCGCAGTTATCGAATACACTACCTGTACCAATTGCGGACTTTGTATTGATTATTGCCGTTTTGATGCCATTTCGCTCCAAAAGGGGAAAGTAACGATTTCCGAAGTATCGTGCGACGGGTGCAAATTGTGTTCGCGGGTTTGCCCGACACATTCCATCCAGATGATTCCAAGCGATAAAAGTCGCTGGTTTGCCGGGAATTACCGCAATGGCAAGATGGTTCACGCACGGCTCGCTCCGGGTGAGGAAAATTCAGGAAAACTGGTGAATGTAGTGCGCGAGAATGCCCGAAAAACGGCACAGGAAACAGGTTGGGAAACCATTATTATCGATGGCCCTCCGGGAACAGGTTGTCCGGTTATTTCATCGGTAACGGGAACTAATAAAGCCATTATCGTTACCGAACCGACCAATTCAGGGTTTCACGACATGAAACGGGTATTGGAAATTACGGGCAACTTCAAGGTAAAATCGGTTGTCGTGATTAATAAATACGACCTCAATGAAGACATTACCAGCAAAATAGAAAGCTGGTGCACTGAAAATAATATTCCCGTTGCGGGTAAAATTCCATTCGATGAGCAAATCGTCGAGGCCATGATCAATTGCCAAAGCATTACAGAATGGAAACCTGAATCGGAAACAAGCAAAGAAATAATACGAATCTGGAAACAGATAACCAACGATAAAATAGCAAATGAAATCAGTAAATCAAAAAGTCTGAATTAGTTACTTGTATTAAAAGAAACATCAATATTAACATGATCGAACACGAATACACATTTAGGGTGATGTACCCCGACACCGATAAAATGGGCACGGTACACCATTCGAACTATGCGAAATATTACGAAACTGCCCGTTGGGAATTGTTCCGAAGTATTGGAATTTCGTACCATTCGGTTGAAGAAGCCGGATATATGCTTCCGGTCATCCGGATGAATTTCAGGTTCATTAAAACCGTAAATTACGATGCCTTGCTTAAAGTAAAAACTACACTGAAAGCCATAAAAGGGGTGCGGATCTGGTTTACTTACAAACTTTACAACGAGCAAAATGAACTGGTGAATGAAGCCGAAACCGAACTGGCTTTTGTTGAAAAAGATACATGGAAACCTTGCGCTGCATCTGAATCAGTAATGAAAGCCATTGAACTTAATCGGCAAAAACAACCCGTATATGAATAGAATAACTTATCATCCCATTGGGATTGTTCATTCACCTTTTCGATTCCCTGAGGGTACGCCAATTCAGGCAACCGCTGCAAAAGATATACAGGCCCGAATTGAAATATTTCCGGAATACCGCAACGGAATAAATGACCTTGACGGATTTTCGCACATCATTGTTTTGTTTCACATGCATCTGGCGAAAAGCAAATCGTTACTTGTAACTCCTTTCCTTGATTCGGAACCACATGGTGTTTTTGCCACTCGTTCACCCGGAAGGCCAAATCCGATAGGCTTTTCAGTGGTTGAACTCGAAAAAATTGAAAATGATATCCTGTTTGTGAAAGGTGTCGATATTCTGGATGGTTCACTAGTTCTGGATATTAAACCATACATTCCTCAATTTGATGCTTTTGAAACAACAAAGAAAGGTTGGATTGAGAAAAATGCACATAAAATCGGTGATCAGAAAGACGATGGACGGTTTAAAATTTAACAATGACTAAGCAAGAAGCGATAAATAAAGCAACAGTCCTTTTCGATGAAGGTTATGCCTGTTCCCAAGCTATATTGCTGACTTTTGCCAGTCAGTTTGACCTTGATGAATGGACAGCCAAACTCATTTCATCAACTTTTGGAGGAGGTATGGGACGCTTGCGGGAAAAATGTGGCGCGGTAACCGGAGGGTTCATGGTTTTGGGCCTCAAATACGGCAATGCAAATCCAACGGATATGGATACCAAACTGGCTGCATACCGGAAAGTACGCGACTTAAACCATCTGGTAGAAGAGATTCATGGCACCAGTAATTGTGGCGAAATACTCAAAAAATTTGCATCAGAAGCCGATGTTGCTGAACGAAAACACCATAAAATAATATGCCGAAAGATTGTTGGCGATGTAACCGGACAGGTATTCGACTTGATAAACACCTAACACAAATAAAAACTATACTATGAACGCAAAACGAATTATTGTAATCGGTGGATCGGCTGCTGGTCCTAAAGCCGCATCGAGAGCACGCCGCATGGACGAAAATGCTGAAATAACTATTATCCAGAAAGCGTCTGACCTATCAATGGCTTCGTGCGGTTATCCATATTATATCGGCGGATTTTTCGACGACCGCGATCAATTGCTGTGTTCGCCTGCCGGAGTGGTTCGCGATTCTAAATTTTTCTGGAATGCCAAGAAAATAACTACCAAAGTAAATACTGAAGTCACCGCTATCGACCGGGAAAACAAACGTATCGAATTTACCGATCTGATTTCAGGAGAAAAAGGGACAGCCGAATACGATAAACTGATTATTGCCACAGGTGCAACGCCACGCAAACCGCCTGTTCCCGGAATTGAACTCGATGGGGTAACTACCCTGCAATCGTTGCACGATGCCGATTATTTGCGCAAGGTACACGACGAAGGCGAAATTAAAAAGGCAGTTGTGATTGGTGGCGGTTTAATTGGCATCGAAACCTGCGAAGCGCTTCATTTGGCCGGAATCGAAATTACCCTGATCGAATTGTTGCCCCAATTGCTTACTTTTCTGGATAAGAAAATGGCCAGACTCGTTGAAAAATATGTAATGAGCAAAACCAACGTGATTCTGGAAAACGGTGTTGCCGCGTTTATTGGTGAAAACGGAAAACTAACAGCAGTAAAACTACAAAACGGAACCGAAATCCCCTGCGAGCTAGCGGTAATTGCCATTGGCGTTATCCCGAATACCCAACTCGCTGTTGATGCAGGCTTGCCCGTTGGACAAACAGGAGGACTGGTTGTAAACGAATACATGCAAACCTCCGACCCTAATATTTATGCTGTGGGCGACTGCATTGAAATTCCCAATCTGATATCAGGCTCCCCTGTTCATGCCCCTTATGGCGACTTGGCTAATTTGCAAGGCCGCGTGGCTGGTGAAAATGTGATTTCAGGAAATGTAGCCCGATTCCCCGGAACTATACAAACCGGCATTTGTAAGGTTTTCGATTATGGAGTGGGCGCAACCGGTCTGTCGAAGAAAAATTGCCTGAAAGCTGGGATTACAAACATCGAAACAGTTGTAAATGCCAGCCTTGACAAACCTGGTTTTATGGATGGCAAGCTGTTGATCACCAAGCTGGTTGTTGATAAACCGAACGGGATCATTCTGGGTGCGCAGGTGATTGGCCCGGGTGATGTAAGCAAGCAGGTTGCTATTTGGGCAATGGCCATTAAAGGTTCGCTCACGGTTGACGATATGGTAAACGCCGACCTGCCTTATGCTCCGCCCTATTCTCTTGCTATCGACCACAGCATTGCCACGGCCCACATCATGCAAAACAAGCTAAATGGTCGTTTCTCCGGAGTATCGTCCGAACAACTCAGGGAGAAGCTAAAAACCAAAGAGCCGCTTGTTTTGCTGGATGTTCGAAATCCCGACGAATACGAACAAATACGGTTGGGTATTGGTGAAAAACTGATTCCTTTGGGGCAACTTCGCAAACGGCTGGACGAAATGCCCGAAGACAAGAATGCTGAAATCATTACCTGGTGCAAAATATCGCTTCGTGGGTATGAAGCTGCGCTAATCCTTCAGGCAAATGGCTATAAAAATGTGAAGGTTTTGGAAGGCGGAATTATGGCATGGCCGTATAAACGTGAGAAGTAACGAATCCTACAAAGTCTCCGAAAATGAATCAAATCGTAATTGTTGGAGTTGAACCTCCTTGCCCCAGATGTAAACTCTTGGGAAATATTATTGATGCCAAAGTAAAAGAATTAAATATTGAGGCCGAAGTCTTTCATTGGGCTTATTCCACTCCTGAAGCAAGAAAAATGGCCAATAGCTTTGGACTGGTTCCGGGCACAGCAAAAGACGTTTCGGTTAAGATACAAATTCCAATTGACAGTAAAAAAATCAGCATGGCCAAAAACAGCAGAACCATTCATCCTGATTACGATTTTCGGGTCTATAACAGCTGCAACTGGACTTTTGAACTGGATGAAGTATTGAGACTTTTTGAAAACCGTGCGAAAGAAGTTGGGATAATGATGACTCCCGTTTTGATAATTAATGGGGTGCTGAAGCATCAGGGTAGTGTTCCCAGTCTAAGTAAAATAAACGAATGGCTTATCGAATTGAAATAAAAAAGAATCAAAATGGCGAGCCTAAAAGAAGAACTCCTCAAAGACATCCGCTTTGTTGAAGGATTGAAATCCTGCATCAACTGTGGGGTTTGTACTGCTATTTGCCCGGCAGCCAGGTTCTATGAATACGATCCGCGAATGATTGCGGATACTGTCCAGAAAGGCAATGAAGCCGAAATTGAGCAACTTCTAAAAAGCGACACCATTTGGTTTTGCGGCGAATGTCTTTCGTGCAAAACCCGTTGTCCGAGAGGGAATACGCCCGGATATATCATTCAGGCGTTGCGTGCCTTGTCAATAGAAAAAGGTTTTTTTACCGAAAGTGAACAAGGACAAAAGCAACTGGCCATTAAACGCACCGTTGGCGAGCATATCCTGAAATACGGTTATTGTGTTTACATCGACGAGGTGAATACCGAAATGTACCCCGAACAAGGCCCTGTATGGGATTGGCTAAAACAAAACCGTCAGGAAGTTCTGGAGCGGTTAGGAACAAGCTATCAAAAAGACCGAAGCGGTACTTTGCGCCAAATACCCGAAGAATCGCTCAACGATCTTCAACGGATCTTCGATGAAACGGGCGCTACGGAAAGGTTTGAAAAAATAGAGACACAATCGGCTTTGAAAGCGAATGAATTGGGCATGAATCGGGAAGCGTATTTTGACTACTTGTATAACGGTGAAAAAGACAGGAACAATGAAAAACGGTAAAAACCCGATGTGGGAAGCGTATCAGAAGGAAATAGCGAATGACAACTACTATTTTGCCCGGAGTTGCATCCGCCAGAATTTTTTCCCGGCAGCCGAAGACTTATACCTGAAAATTCTCAGGAACGAGCTTGGCAAGGATATTTACGACGATGCCCGGCAAACGACCTGTACAGGGATTGCTTATCATTCGGGCATTATTCCGATGGAAACTACCATGACTGTTGTGGCTCGGCAGTTTGCGCTGATGAACGAAGCCGGATACGAGAATTTTGTGTGTTCGTGTGTTACATCGTTTGGAATTTATGCCGAAATGCTTGAAACCTGGAAGCATTTTCCGGAGAAGGAAAAAGAGACACGCGAAGCCTTAAAACGGGCAACCGGAATGACTTTTGAAATTCCTAAAAACATGGTTCATGCCAGCGACCTTGTTTATAAATTCAGGAAAGAAATTGCTGCAAAAGCTAAATTTAGGTTGATCAACAAACAAACTGGCGAACCTTTAAAAATTGTTGACCACATTGGTTGCCATTATGCCAAGATTTTTCCGGAGAAAGGAATTGGTGGCGCTGAATTTCCTTATGTACTGGCTGGATTGATTGATGATTGGGGCGGCGCTCAGGTCGATTATCCTGAACGCCGCCATTGTTGCGGATTTGGGTTCAGGCAATACCTGCTAAAATCGAACCGTGGCTATTCGGTGAGCAATTCCAAGAAAAAATTTGATTCGATGAAACCTTTTCGCCCTGATTTAATCATAGCCAATTGCCCCGGTTGTACTTTCTTCCTCGACCGATGGCAATATGTGATTTCAGAAATGGAAGGAAAAACTTACGGGGAAAATGGTTACGGAATTCCCGTTTTGACCTACGAAGAACTGGCTGGGTTATTACTTGGCTACAATCCCTGGGATATCGGGCTTCAGGTACATCAGGTTGCTGTTGAGCCTTTGCTCGATAAACTTGGAATTGAAAATAAACCGGAAGAAAAATATTCAGGCATAAATGGCTTGGACTTGGGAAAACCTGGAATGCCAAATACTTTAAAATGTTACTGATATGAAGATTATAACTTTGATCGAAAACCTTGTCTATAAACAAGGCTTAGTTGCAGAACACGGCTTGGCAATCTATATCGAAACCGACAAGATGAAAATACTTTTCGATACCGGGCAAAGTGGCTTATTCCTTCAAAATGCCCAAAAGTTGGGAATTGCTATTGAAGATGTTGATATTCTGGTGATTTCACACGGGCATTACGACCATACCGGTGGTTTGTATCCTTTTCTTGAGAAAAACAGCAAGGCAAAAGTGTACGCCAAAAAGGATGTTTTCGTTCCAAAATACCACGGACCTAACCGCTTTATTGGAACAATGCGAAACGAAAAGTTACTCAAAGACCGACTTACTTATGTGGATGCAGTTAACCAAATAGCTGAAGGTGTCTATATTTTGCCTGATATTATCATTCATAATTCATTGGATACCCATTTTAACGGGATGTATAAAAAAGTGGACAGCGGGTTTGTTCCTGATGAGTTTGACGATGAGCTCTTTCTGGTGTTGAAACAGGATGAACAGATAAACATAGTTACAGCCTGTTCGCACCGGGGAATTACCAACATTTGCGCCACAGCCACCGAACAGTTTAAACATCCGCTTGGATTAATTCTTGGTGGTTTCCATACGAAAAACTGTACTACAGAACAATACGAGATGATTATAGACTATTTTCGTCAATTAAAACCAAAATCGATTGGCGTTTGTCATTGTACCGGGGTTGAAAAATATGCGGATTTGCATAATGATCTGGATTTCGGTGTTTTTTACAATTTTACAGGGAATGAAGTTAAATTAGGATTAAAATAAAATCATGAAAGTAGCAGTACCAACAAGAGGAAATAACGTTGATGACCATTTTGGTCATTGCGATGCCTACACGGTTTTTAATATCGATGAAAACCAAAAGATTATCAGTTCAGAATTATTGCCGTCGCCACAGGGTTGCGGTTGCAAAAGCAACATTGCCTCAGTTTTGAAAGAAAAAGGTGTAAGTGTTATGCTTGCCGGAAACATGGGCGGGGGTGCATTAAATGTACTAAACCGACATGGGATTGATGTGTATCGCGGCTGCACGGGCAATGTGCATGAATTAGCCGAGTCCTTTCTGGAAGGCAAAATAGGCGATTCGGGTATCGGTTGTTCGCACCACGGACATGAGGGAGAAGAACATCAATGCAGCCATTAAAATTGAATTGAGGTTCAGTCGATCCCAAAAAATAGTTTCCTTTACATCCTGATCAAAAATCGGTTTAGTCTGTTGTTATCTATGCTGTAAAAGAACAGGCGAGAAAACCTGATGGAACGTTTTCAAAATCTTAAGTAAAGAATAATGAGCGAATTTGATGCCCGTGCCCGTGAATGGGACAAAGATAAAATGCACATGGATCGCTCGGTAGCCATTGCTGCCGAACTCGAAAAGATGATCCCGCTTCATTCGGGGATGAAAGCCCTTGAATATGGCGCTGGTACCGGAATTTTAAGTTTCCTGCTGAAAGACCGGTTTTCAGGAATTATCCTGATGGACAATTCTCAGGAAATGATAAAAGTTTGTGTTGAAAAAACTGAATACTTCAAAACCAATCACATTCTGCCCATTTGGTTCGATCTGGAAAACAAAGATTATGACCATCATTTCGACATCATTTACAATCAGATGGTTCTCCATCACGTGAATGATTACGAGGCCATTATCTATACATTTCATTCGATGCTAAATCCCGGAGGATATTTGGCCATTGCCGATTTGTATACGGAAGATGGCTCGTTTCATGGCCCAGATGTTAAAGTCCATCTAGGTTTTGATCCTGAAGAACTTACCGAAATATTCAGGAATGCAGGATTTAAGAATATCAAATACCAGACTTGCTTCGAAGTAAAACGCGATTCGGGAGTAAAATACCCGGTATTTTTACTGGTCGGCCAAAAATAAACCTGAGCCATGGAACCGACTCTTTTGAAATGCAAACAATGCAATTGGCAGGGAAGCGCCGACGAAGTTGATTGGGAAGTCGTTGAATCCTGCTCGGGAACTGATAAAACGGAGGTTTGTCCGGAGTGCGGGAGCATGGAAATTTATCCGGTCCGATAAATTTAGCTTGTTAAAATCTTCTCCATCGAGTTTCGTTCCTTTTCCGTGAGCGAATCCATTTCTTCCAAGGCATGTTGGATTTTGGTCTTGAAGTTCCAACAGGTCATCTGGCGCAGCGAAAGCCGACGCCCAAATTCGTACGACGAAACATCTTCTTTTCCTTTACAAACCTGGTAAGCAATGTAAAAAGCTTTGCTGATCGGGAATTTAACGCCATGAAAAACAGTTCCGTTTGTAGCGGTTTCTTTGGCTTTACATTTGGTACAGCGGCGAGAAAAGGGTTCCTGCCCCGGACATGAGTTGGTATTGCCACATTTTTTGCACACAAAACCACTGGCCCATTTTATCCCTGCCAGAAATTCGAGGCACTTTTCGTCGCTTGCAAACATCTCTTCAAGCTGTTCAGGACTAAGGCTATTGCTGAATAGTTGGCTCATAAATTAATTCTTACTGATGCAAATATAACTGAATTAGTGTCACTAAAAAGATTTAAGTGATACTAATGCGATTTAATATTTTCTTTTATTAGATTTGTAGGGAAACAATTTAAAATAATAGACATGGAAAATAATTGCGAAGTTAAACCAAGCCCGGCAACATTCAAAGAGAATCTTAAAACATGGAGTTTTTGGAGACCGATTCTTTCAGTTACGATTGGTGCTATTGCCGGATTTTCATACTATCATTTTGTCGGTTGCGCTTCTGGAACATGCGCCATTACCAGTAGTCCCTACATGAGTACCATTTGGGGTGGGGCAATGGGTTACTTTTTGGTGAACAGTCCATGTGCCAGGGGCAGATGCTAAATAGGAGGTGAAAAGGCAACTATTAAGTTCAAAATTCCTAACTTTAAAGTCGGCAAAGAATTCAATTTTCTTATTTCCAAATATTTAAACTTCATTTTATGGCAAAAGTTGTCGTATTGGGAGCCGGAATTTCAGGTCATACAGCCGCTGCATTCCTGAAGAAAAAACTCGGTTCGAAGCACCAGGTTGTTGTTGTTAGTCCTTCGGAGTATTACCAATGGATACCTTCAAACATTTGGGTAGGTGTAGGAAAAATGACCATCGATCAGGTTCGGTTCAAGCTAAAACCTGTTTACGATCGCTGGAAAATTGATTACAAACAAGCCAAAGCTACCGCCATTTTTCCTGAAGGTGGAAATGGATTGGAACGGCCATTTGTAAGTATTGAGTATACGGATAAGACCCGTCAGGGTGAAACCGAAAATGTTGAGTACGATTACCTCGTTAATGCGACTGGCCCCAAATTGAATTTTGCTGCCACCGAAGGCCTCGGGCCAGGAAAGTTCACGCATTCGGTTTGTTCGTGCGATCATGCCGTGGCCACCTGGGATGCCTTGAAAACTTGCATGGACCGGATGGCGAAAGGCGAGAAACTCCGCTTCCTCATAGGTACTGGTCATCCGGGAGCGACTTGTCAGGGTGCCGCTTTTGAGTATGCGCTCAATGTGGCTCACCAGATTAAGGCACGCGGCCTTCAGGATAAAGCCGAGATTACCTGGATTTCGAATGAATACGAACTGGGCGATTTCGGCATGGGTGGAGCATTCATTAAACGTGGCGGATATGTGACTCCAACCAAAGTTTTCAGCGAATCTATTTTTGCTGAATACGGCATTCGCTGGATCAAACGTGCGGGAGTAACCAAAATAGAAGAGGGCATTGCGCATTACGAAACGCTGGATGGTGAAATGAAAACCGCTGCTTTCGATTTTGCCATGCTCATTCCCGCTTTTGCCGGAGCCGGAATGAAGGCATATAACAAAGCTGGTGACGACATCACCACACAATTATTTGCACCCAGCGGTTTTATGAAAGTAGATGCTGACTATTCCGGAAAACCTTTCGAAGACTGGTCGGTAGAGGATTGGCCATCGACTTATCAAAGCCCGGCATATCCCAATATTTTTGCTCCCGGAATTGCATTTGCCCCGCCGCACCAGATTTCGAAACCGATGAAGAGTCCGAATGGAACGCTGATTACCCCGGCACCACCACGTACGGGAATGCCTTCAGGAGTAATCGGTAAAATTGTGGCCTTAAATATCGTTGAACAAATCAAAACTGGCCGGACAGATTTCAAGCACAAAGCTTCGATGGGGAAAATGGGAGCCGCTTGCGTGGTTTCGGCCGGATATGGCATGTTAAAAGGCAATGCCGCGACCATGACTGTATTTCCGATTGTACCCGACTGGGAAAAATATCCGCAATGGGGACGCGACCTCAATTATACTGTTGGCGAGGCCGGATTGGCCGGGCACTGGATAAAGATAGTTTTGCATTATATGTTTATTCACAAGGCCAAAGGCTATCCGTTCTGGTGGCTAATTCCGGAATAAACAAGATAAATTGATTTCATAAACACTCAAAATATTAATAAGATGGCAAAAAATATTGTACGCGGTTATTACGACGAATCGTATCCGCCACTACCAACCAAATCAACCAAATTCTTACGCGGAAACATCATCTGGCAAGCCTTTCGTTTCGTAGTTCTTAATCTGAAGATTATGCGCATCATTGTTGGCGGGCATTCCTGAAAAGTGGAGTAGCTCATTTCAACCAAAAACCGTTTTACGATGTGTAGAACGGTTTTTGTTATTTAAAAAATCCAAAGTAACACTACATTTTTTAGTGTATTATCCAAGCCTGTTTTTCTTCTTCAAAAAACGAATGGTTAAATAACTGACGAGCAATAATCCCCCAATAATTAAGAAGTAAATGAAGCTGATGTGTTTTTGATATAACAACAGAAGCAGCAATCCGCCAAGATAGAGATAAAAAGAGTTGTACTCCTTTCGGATTACCTTTTTTAAATTGAATTCCTGACCTTTGAATGCTTCTTTGATTCTTGTAAAATCAGGGATAATCGCATTGACATTCTTTTTATAGAGATTATATTCTTCACCGAATTTATTCTCCAGGAATGATCGTTCGGCCAATATAATCGCGGCATACAAAATCATGAAGATTGGAAATGTCAGGAAAACAAAAAGCGCTGAATTTGCGAAGACTCCTACTCCCAACAATATCAATATGTTGCCAAAGTACATGGGGTTTCTGCAAATGCTGTATATGCCCGAAGTAACAAGTTTGTCGGCATAAATTTGCCTGTAAAGTCCACCCCGAACGATGTACTCCAACCCAATTGTAATACCACGTGACATTACTCCAAATAAAAAAATTGCCAGACCCAGCCCAATTTGAATACTCAAATCATCGATAAGAGCAACCGAAGGAATGAACATTGTTGCATAAAGAATAGCGAAAAACCAGTTGCGGTTGTGAAAAACCCAATTTCCAAATTTAACCATAACTCAGATTATTTAATTGCGATAATACCGGCAAAATTGTACCATTTAAAAAAGACTTCGGTTTTGCTGAATCCAGCTTCATCCAACATTTGCAAATTTTCACTTAGTTTATAAGGGATTAAAACATTTTCAAGAGCTTCCCTTTTTTGAGAGATTTCCATTTCATCGTAGTTATTCCGGCGTTTTAAATCATAGTAATAATTAATAAACTGTCGGTTCAAATCAGCGTCTTCAGCCAAAATCTTTTCGACTAAAATCAAGCAGGCTCCATCATTCATTTGCTGATAAATAGACTCAAGCATTTTCTGCCGGTAAACTGGCCGTATAAACTGAAGCGTCAGGCATAAGATCACAACCGATGCATTTTTAATCTCGAAGGGTTTGTACAAATCGGCTGTAATCAGCTCATAAGGCCGGGTAAGCTCATTATTTTTGAAGTTGCTGTGCGAGTTTTCGATCATTTCTGATGAAGAATCAACTCCAACAAAACGAACAGACTGATCAAGCCGCTTATCCAGCGAAAGAAGAGTTGTGCCTGTAGAGCAACCAAGATCATAGATTGATGTATTTGGTTGCGCGTAATCAGGAATAATTTCGGCCATCATGCGCTGCATTTCAAGATAGTAAGGAACCGAACGTCCAACCATGTCATTAAATACATCAGCCACCTGTGCATCGAATTTAAAATCGGTTGATTTTTTCATTGGCGCTTTAAATACCTGATCTGTTTTCATATACTCTAAATTATTAGTTGTTTATATTCAATTTCAATGCTCGTTCAACTGGATCACTTTTCCCCGGCAAATCCAGTTTTATAATTTTTGAAAATTGACTGGTAATCAGTTGTTGTAGAATCTCAATATTTTCTGGATAACTAAAAATGGAGGTAATCAGGTTACTTATTTTATCGTTTGCCACAATCATTTCTATAAGGAATTGATTGTGGGTTCTAATCTCGTTTAATAAAAACCAGGCTATCCTTTCGGCTTTTATATTTTGGGTCGCATCTGGGGTATATGTTGTATTGGATTTATGTACAGAATAGAATTCGTGGTGATTCAATACATCAAGAAGCTGAGAGAGGTTATTCAAAAGAACAATGGAATAGATATTCTCTTTTGATCGAAAATAGTAATGGATTGCTGCCGTATTAACTGCTGCTCTGGTCGCAATTTGTTGGAGAGTAGTTCCATGATATCCGAACTGAAGGAAGATACTATTGGCAGCTTCCAATATTTTAGCTTCGGTGTTTAACTCAGTATTTGCCATACTTTTTATATTTAAAACCTTAATTTCTCGGTCATTAACCCAAACCGAAGGACATCCAACCTGTGACTGAAATACATGTTGTAATAATCCAACCCATGATAATATTGAACGAATAGCCCGATATCCTCCAGAAATTTAGGGTGATAATAAAAAGTAAAGCTCAGGTTAAGCCTGTCAGATGAAACCCGATCCCAATTATTCACATCACCAAACATCCAGGTAGCTTCTGCTTTAACCGAGATATCCGCATTTTTTCTGGGATATTGGTCATTTTTTGCCGGAACCTTAAATATAGAAACCGCATTGTGCCAGCGAACTTTACTGTAAATTCTGTCGAGCTCTGAACTGCTTGAACCTGGCGGATGGATTTCAACAGATGATTTGAAAAACTGATAAGCATTTAGTCGTTTATTTACGTTTGTTACGATGAATCCCGGCTCAAAATAATTGGTAGCAAAATCTCCTGATTTTAAATTCAGATCGCCATTTTCCAGGAAAAAGTTTCCCTCCTGACCATTTGAATGATGTGCCAGCCGTACAAACAAACTTTTACTGCGTGAGTCCGAAAGGCTTTTCAACTGATAATAAATCGTTACCTGGGGCATATAACTTGGAGTGCGCACAGGGAAAGATTTTTCCTGATACATCCGGATAATAACCTGCGGTGTTAGTACGCCCATTAACCGGGAATTCTTACTTTCCCTGATATAGAAATTGGGGATCAGGTTTCCTTCAAACCATAACCGCTCAATGTTCCCAACATCAGATGGAAAAGTAATATAGCTATTCCCCTGGTTTGCCTGAGATATTACTGAAAGCCCAATCTGTGGTATTGAGTCTCTTTCCTGTCCTATGCCTGAAAGGACAAGAAATAGAGAAATCAAGATCAAAAGTGAGCATCGTTTCATCCTTTATAAGTATATAATATTGACCTTTATCTTTTTATTGCCTAGTACACTAAAAGAGGATTTTGCAAATGATGGCCGGTTTGAAAAACCAATGGACTGGAAATTGGAAAAACCGATACCCTCCTTGGGTAAGATGATTCCTTTTTTAATTTTCCCGTCATTGTTTTCATCGTGCAAAATATTCACCGCATATTTTCCTTCCGGAAGGTTTTCGAATGTTACAGTCGATGCCCCGTTAATAATTTTTCCGGTAAGCTTTTTGAAATACTTTTTGTAATGCTCATCGGGGAATGCATCTTCTCTGTTATACAAGGCGAATTGTACAGTACCTTCTGAATTTCGCAATTCGCTCACATCAATTGTTAATGAGCAGGCTTCCTGCTTTTGATTACTGAATGAAGAAAGCAGTAGAACTGTCAAGAATGAAAGAAGGATTTTGATTGCCCCCTTCATTTGATTTCTCCCTTCCTATTTGCGATTTTCTCTTTAATACGATCCACCGCATAATATACCATCGGAACTAAATAAACAGTCAGAATCATGGACGAAAGCAAACCTCCGATGATCACCCAGGCCAGGCCGTTTTTCCATTCGCTGGCTGTACCTTTAGCCAATGCGATGGGCAACATTCCGATGGCCATGGCAAGCGTGGTCATTAAAATGGGGCGCATTCGTTCTTTCCCTGCAATGATCAAGGCTTCTTTGTAATGTTTGCCCTGTGCTTTCAACTGGTTGGTAAAATCCACAATCAGGATCGCATTTTTTGTGACCAGCCCCATAAGCATGATTAACCCCAACTGTGCAAATAAAGTCAGGTGATTTAGCGATAAGTTTAAGGCAAGGAATGCGCCAATGGCTGCCATTGGTATAGCAAATAAAGCCACAAACGGATAAATGTAGCTGTCATAAAGGGCTACCATGATTAGGTAAATCAGTATAAATGAGATTAAAAGAACTGAACCCAACGCTCCGAAACTTTCATTTTGAGTTTTGATATCAGCCCCCCAGGTTAATTTTACACCTTCGGGCAATGGTTGCGTTTTCAGAAAACTTATTGCCTCATCAGCAAGTGTACCCGATGGCCTGCCAAACGATTCGGAAGTGATAGTTACCGATGGTTGGCGGTCAAGCCTTTCGAGCAACGAAGGCGAATTATCCTGCCTGACTTCAGCAAATTGAGATACTTCAATTGGTATGTTCATTGGGTTGACGATGGAAAGACGCTGCACATCTTCAAAGTTTTTCCGGTCAAAATCATCCAGCCATATCCTTACCGGATATTCGGTTCCATTTTCGGTTAACGAGGCATCATCGTTTCCGGTGAAGGCAGTCCTTAAATTTAACCCGACATAAGCAGTTGTTAATCCCAACCGCTGCATCTTATCTTTGTGGGGGATCACCTTGAATTCAGGGCTACCTTCTTCAACTGATAACTGGACATTATCGGCTCCCGGTATTTTTTCAATCACCATTTTCAATTCGTTCCCGGTTTTCATAACCAAACTCAGGTCGCTTCCGCTCAGGGTTATTTTTATAGGCGCCTGTTTTGGCAATAAGCCCAGAACTGCCATTGAAAAGTTAACGCCCGAAAATTGCTTTTTCAACTCTTCGCGAAGCGATTTCATAAACGCTTCAGTTTTGATGTCCCTTTCCTTTTCCGGCTTTAACTGTATGGTAAATTCGGTTAAATTGGCCGAGCCAACTCCAAGGCTGCCGATGCCTGTGCTTGGCCCGGCAATGTTGCTGAAAAGTGTGGCTACTTCAGGCTGTTGAAGAATAAAGTTTTCTACCTGCTGAGTTCTGATATTGTTCTCCTGAACGGTTGTTGTTTTATCATATTCCAGATTCAAACGAAACTTTCCCTGATCTCCGGTTGACATCATTTCTTTTCCGATAATGCCTTGTTTCATCATCACCCCAGTCATTACCAACAGGAAAATAACTATTCCGGTAAAGATGAGTTTATGGCTAAGAACCCATTCCAACTGACGGCCATACCAGTCGATGAAAGTTGTCAATTGCCTTTCAAACCAAAGCAAAAAACGGTTCATGAAGTTGGTCGGTTGTAAATCTTCCTTTTTGCCTATTCTCGAAGCCAGCCAGGGAACCAGAGTAAAACCCACCAATAAGCTGGTAAGTGTCGATGTTATTACTACGATTGAAAATTGTTTCAGCATATCGGCCACAAATACCTGCAAAAACAGAATAGGTAAGAATACAACCACATCAACCAGGGTAATTGAAATGGCTGAAAATCCAATTTCCATACGTCCTTCCAATGCCGCGGTTTCCTTGTCTTTTCCCATATCGAGGTGTCGCTGAATGTTTTCCAGAATTACGATAGCATCATCTACCAGGATTCCGATGATTAACGACATGGCCAGCAAAGTCATCAGGTTTAAGGTGAAGCCCATCAGCCACATTACGGCAAACGCGGTAATTAATGAGGTTGGGATTGCAATTAAAACGATCAACGAGTTCCGGTAGCTTCGCAAAAACAGGAACATAACCAGTGAAACCAGGATTACCGCTAAAATCAGGTCGTCAACTACTGAATTTACTGCCGCAATGGTCATGTCGGTTGAATCATCGGCAACAACAAATATCACCCCGTAGTTGGTGTTTGCACTTTCGATTTGCTTGAGTTTCGTGTGAACTAATTTTGAAACCTCTACCGCGTTCGCATCGCCTTGTTTTTTCAGCAAAAGGCCTATTCCGTTTGTACCGTTGTATCGACTTACCGAACTTATTTCTTTCACCCCATCGATCACGGTTGCCACATCTTTTACATAGACCGGCATTCCCGGCTCAGGCATAGCAACCTGCACATTCATGATGTCGTTTACGCTCGAAAATTTTCCGGTCAGACGAACTGAATTACTTTCCTTATCGGTCTGCGCTTTACCGGCGGGCAAATCAATTCCTGAGCGGTTAATGGCCTCAACCACCTGATAAAGTGATATTTTATACAGTTTCAGTTTATCCTGATTGGCCTTCACTTGAATTTCACGTTCTTCGCCGCCAAGCAGCGTAATTTCAGCCACCCCTTTCAATTGTTGAATTTGTGGCAGATATTCGTCCTTCATTTTCTGGAAGAATTCAGTCGCGGGCAAGCTACTTGTTGCACTGATCGAAATGATTGGCAAATCGTT
Organism: Prolixibacteraceae bacterium; assembly: GCA_028683385.1. Lineage (GTDB taxonomy): Bacteria > Bacteroidota > Bacteroidia > Bacteroidales > Prolixibacteraceae > Aquipluma. Next base: position 209,358 of record JAQUIJ010000010.1, read on the forward strand.
GGGCGAAACCTTGCTCATCACCGGACTCAAAATGTCTGCCGGAAGATCTTTTTTAATATTGTCTATATACCGCTGGGCATCCTGCATGGCAATGCTCAGGTTCGTTCCGTATTTGAGGTTGGCAATAATAACAGAGGCGTTGGGCATCGACTTGGTTTCCAGATAATCGACTCCTTCGAGATTCGACAAGGCATCCTCTATTTTCCTTGAAACAGAGGTTTCTACTTCATTGGGTTCGGCGCCTGGGTACATTGTTTTTATTACCACCACAGGCTGGTTGAAGTCGGGCAACAGTTCATACCCCAGGTTTGTAAATCCAATGATTCCCAACAAGGCAAATACGCTGAAAAGAACGATGATCAGCGATGGACGATTGATTGCTATTTTTGTAATGTTCATCTTCTTTCAATTAAAAATTACGAATTACGAATTACGGTTTTTTGCTGTGACTTGAATTTTACCGAGAATTTTACAAATTTCTTCGGCATCATTATACAGGCTTTCAAATTCGCTTTTTGTGATATAATCTGTGGCATGCAAAAGTTTAAGCCAATAGATACTTTCTCTTGCTTCTTTATATGCAATTCCCAATTTATTCAAGAAGTCCTTGTCTGAAACACCACCAATTGCTTCTTCTACATTCGCTCCAATAGAAGTTCCGCTTCTTAGTAGTTGCTTTGATAAAATATATTCTTTCTTTTCTGCTATCAGGAATTTGTAGAAGTTTACAATTCTTATGGCAAAAACAAATGACTTATCTTGTATTATATTATCTGTTTTCATGTTCGTAATTTTTAATTCGTATTTGAAATGACATTTGCCCCATCGAAAAGATTGATAAACCCGTTGGTAATTATTACATCGCCTTCGGTTAAACCACTTGAAACCTGTACTTTATTTTGAACCCGGGTTGAAGTGGTGATGTTTTGAAGAACGGCTTTACCATTTTTGATCTGATAAACCTGTGGCTGAATGTTGGTTCCAACAATAGCAGATGCCGGGATGATGATTAACTTTTCGTCTCCATCGTTTTTCAGCTGTACATTTCCAAACATTCCTGATTTGATTTTTAAATCGGCGGTGTTGTTTACCGAAAATTGTACCGGAAAACTATTTCCCATATTGGCTTTGCTGCCCGTCATGGTCACTTTTCCCGACAGCACCGTTTCCGGAAAAGCATCTGCGGAAAGCGCGTATTGTTGATTGGTTTCGAACTGACTTAACTCCTGTTCAGGAACATTTACGGTAAACTTCAGGCTTGAGATGTCTGTGATTTGGAGTAAAGGTATTCCCGGTGCCGCGAAGGCTCCTTCTTCTGTAAGTTTCGCTGTAACAATTCCGCTGAAAGGCGCATTAATAGTCGTTTTATTGATTTGCTCCACTAAGGTAGCCTTCTGTACTTTTGCTGATTTTAAAGCCAATTCGGTCTTTTCTAACTGAACGCCCTGAATGGCATCTGCATGGGCAAGCACGGTATAGCGTTTTACATCCGATTCCAATCCTTCAATCTGAATTTCAACGGTTTGTAATTGTAGTTTCAGTAAAGAGTTGTCCAGTTGAACCAAAGCCTGACCTTTTCGGACAACGCTTCCAGCATCCACCAGAACTGAGTTTATCTTGCCCTGAATATCTGCACTGATTCTTGTCTCTTTGTTGGGCTCAAAAGTTCCTGTGTAATAAATATCATTTTTAACACGTTCAAGCTTCAGGGTAATGGCCTGCACATTTATTGCCTGCTCTTTATCGTATTGATAAACCCTGCTGACAGTGGTTTCTTTATTGGTTTTCAGGCGAATTACCACGATGGCTATTAACGCCACTGCCACAATTATATAAATGATCGCTTTTTTCATTTCCTTGATTTTTAATTTGTAATTTTTAATTTTTAATTGCAATCAGGTTTCCTGTTACCCGTTTGTATTCCAGTTCTGCCTTTCGAAGATTTACCATTGCAACGATATAGTTTTGCTGTGCTTCGCGTAAAGAATTGTCGGTCAGCAGCAAATCGGTTATGGTTGCCATTCCTTGTTTGTTTTGAAGCACGGTATTGTTGTAAATCTTTTTTGCCAGTTTTATTTGATCGTCAACAGTAGCAATGTTTTGGTTTGCAAGTGCATATTGCATTTCGGCATTAATCAGGTCGAGTTTCGATTTTTCGGATACCAGTTCTTTCTGAATATTTGTTTTCTGTATGTCTATCTTTTTCTGTACAATCTTGTGCTTTGTAATTGCACCATTGAACAGTGGGATCGACAATTGAGCGCCAACATAACCGATTGGATGAAAATTGAAAAAGCTGTTGGTGCCAGTATTCCCATAACCAGTTGTACCATAGACTCCATAAGCGCCCAGCGAGGGCAGTTTTGATTGACGAAGCCCTTTAAGTTCAGCATAATTAAATTGTAATTTTTTATCAATCAACTTCATGTCAGTAGTCGCCTGAACCTGAGTATCCAATTGAGCCAATGAGTTTTCAGTTATTGCAACCTGGATGGTATCAGAAATTGGTTTTCCCATTAGAAATTTGAGTGCATTTAGCACTTGCTGCTGCTGCGAAAAAACAGTTTTTCTTTGATTGGCTATCTGATCCAACTGTAGCTGGAGTCTGTCAACATCAGTTCCTTTTGCAATTTGTTGCTGGTGCAGCAAGGTGGTCGTTTGCAGTAGTTTATTGGTATTGATCATGTTGCTGTCTAAAAAAACCAGTTGATTCAGCAAAATTTGTGCATTGTAGTAGGCGTTCGAAACTTCCAGCACAACATCTTCGTCGGTTTTAGTTTTCTGAATTTCTGACAGTTCACTAGCTATCCGTGTTGTCTTTATCGCACCTAAAGCTGATGGGTTGTAAATTGGCACAGTTAGTTGCAAATTGGCATTCAGGCTTTGTGGTACACCAAATTGTACTTCTTTATAGGTGCCTGCAGGACCACCAAAAGCTTCAGCAGGCATTAGCTGATAAGGCAAATCGGTATAATAGCGATAATCAGTCATCCCATTCAATTTTGGAAACAGATTGCCTTTGGTTTCCTTGTTTTTCTCATTTGCCAGAAAAACATCCTGTTGTGATAGTTTGATCGTGCGGTTATATTGCAACGCAGTATCAATACATTGCTCCAGCGAGAGGGGTTGTGCCGATAGGATTCCAGAAAACTGAATAAGAATCAGGACAAGGACTGTTCTTGTTATTTTTTGATGTAAGTTAATATTCACTAACATGATTGAGCAAATTTTTTTAGGTTACTGTTTATTATTTTTTGTTATCGTGAAATAAGCAAGCCCTGAAAAGACAAGCGTTACAGTTGTCCTGAATGCCATCGCGCCAATTGTCTTTGTTTCGTACATACCACCAGCTTTGATGTGAATAAATAACCCCACAAATGCCAGTAGAAGCACTAATGCTGAAATGCCTAATAAAGAAGCTGTCCATTTTTTACTTTCGATAAATCCATAAGCGGCTGATAGGTAGAATAGACTACTTAGAAAATTGGCCCAAACAATAAACAGTACATAATTGCCTTCCTGAGCTCTGACTCCAAATAAATCAAATATGACAGAGCTACTCAGGAACAAGGTAAGTAAACCAAAAGCGGCTAATACTGATGCAAACAGATAAGGAAGTGCTTTTTTCATTCTTATTTATTTTTAATTAATGTTAGCACAGATTGTATCATTTTATTTCCGGTTTCATTTATGTTGAACTGGAAATCCTCTAACCTCCATCTGAACATCTGTAACCTGAAAGTCCCCATCAGAATGTACATTAAATCCTCAAAAGGAACAGTATTTGAAAATACTCCCTTCTGCTGTCCTTCAAGCAAAATCGGGAATAAATTTTTAACAATTATCCCAAGCAGTTTGAGGATTGCTTCATTAATACTTTGACTTTCTTTCAATAAGCCATCAGAAAAAACAGCAACCACGAAATATCGGTGATTTTCGAAAAAAGCAAACTGGCTTTGGAACATGGTCGTAAATTTTGCATCCGGCTCATCAGTAGCACGAATAGCATTCTGTAGTCTCTCATCAATTGTTAACGCCAGATATTCCAGCATAGCCAAGATAATTTCCTCTTTACTTTTAAAATGCCGATAAATGGCACTTTCCGAAAATTGCATTTCTTTTGCCAGATTTTTGATTGTCAATCCACTTACACCTGAAGAGGTGAGTATTTTCCCGGCTGATTCAATGATCTCTAACTGACGTGGAGTAATATCCATGATGATTTAATTTTAGTATTCTAATATATTTGACTTAAAGCACTTTGGTTAAACTAACCGGCCGGGGTGCTTTAACAACAAGAATCCGGGTTAAACTACTTGTATCATTACTGATATAATGTACAATCTCCGCAGGACTTTCAACAAGCGTATCTGCTTGGCATACTTCACTTTCGTCACCAATATGTATGGTTGGAGTACCTTCAACAACGAAGAAAAATACATCAACCGGCGTTTTGTGTGGTTTCAGACTTTCGCCTGGCTTTAAAGCCATAAGCATTGCCTGAGCCGTTGCTTTGTTATACATTTCCCGAACATCAATTTTGTGTGGGGTATCTTTTACTTCCTGTTCCTGATATTTTGTAATTTTCATTTTTTACGAATTAAAATTAAGTAAGTGAATATTCACACACAAAGATAACGCAAAAGATTTTTCATCTCCAAGAGAAAGTTGAAAATATTTTATTTTTTAGACAATTCGCATATCCAAATAACCAAAAAATCATATGATTCTCAAAAAATGAGTTACTTTTAGGCCATTCGAAATACAATAAAATGTATAAGCTTCTTTTCATTCTCCTACTCGTATTTTCAGTAAACCAACTCAAAGCCCAGCAAACGATTTCTTTTGGTTCGGGAGGTTACGAAAATTACAATTTAGCCTTCACTCAAAAATGGGGCTGGAACAGTTACCAAATAGGATTCGGTTTAAAACCGCCATTCAAACTCGTAACCAGCAACTATACTCTTTCACTTGCTGTATTCTGGGACAAAACGGGCAAGTTTACCGGCCCCCGGTGGCCTGTTTATTTAGTAAACCGGTTCACGTTTTGGGAAAAAGACAATGATTATTACAACTGGAACGTATTAACTTCAGGAATAGGCATCGGAGGTAAAATATTTGTATTTAAAAAAACAGGTATTTACTACGAGATAGCGCCAACGGTGTCCTTTGTAACGAATTACGAACGAAAAACATTTGAGAAAATAGGGTGGCCCAAATTGTTTAACATGAATTATGGAGTAGGCATATTTAAACAATTTTGATGCGCTGGATATTCATTTTCGTTATCGGATTGGCATTTAGCGCCTGTAAGAAAGGCGATACATTTCCCGATGTTTCAATAGTTATTGAAGATACCCGCGTACTGGCTCATCGTGGAGGCGGCACTTTTGGCGGCATCCCAAACACGTTTGAAGCTGTTGTTTATGGATTCGAGCACTACGATGGTGTTGAAGTGGATATCCAAATGAGCTCCAACAATACGATCTGGGTTTCGCATGACGCCTACATCGAAGGATGCAATTCGTGGGCTGGTGGTTGTTTCAATACTGTTTCGGACGACGATATTGCCCGAATTGATTCGTGCTCTGGATATGCACACAATTATACCAGGCTTGATGATGTCCTGGATTATATGCAAAAGAATTACCCTGAAAAGCGTATTTCGCTTGATGTCAAATTCTTTGATGGTTGCAGTCCTTCGATTTTTGACATCAATGCCATGTACCGGTATTATCATGCCGAGTTTCTTCAGATTACCGCCATGCTCCAAAAGTACAATTTGGTTGACCAAACGCTAATTGAATCAGAAATAACTCAATTTCTTGACCTGTTCGTCGAAACCAATCAGGACTACCACGAGTATTTATCCATATTCGACGATTTTGACAAAGGTACGGTTACTGCACTTCAGAAAAGATACGATGGCATTTCGTATAAAAATGATTTCGCCAACTCAATAACTGCCGACCATATTAATTTGGTTCACCAAAAGGGACTTCGCATTCAGGTTTGGACTACGGCTGACAGCACCCAACTGGCAGATATTAAAAAGATTAATCCTGATTATATCCAGTCTGAAGTATTTCAATAGAACCTCCTGAACGCTATTTTGTCAACCTCTTATTCACTAACTTTTACAAACCAAATTCTTACGCGGGAAAACTATCTGGCAAGCCTTTCGATTCGAAGTTCTTAATCTGAAGATTATGCGAATTATTGTTGGCGGGCATTCCTGAAATGGAGTGTGGAATTCAAGCAAAAACTGCTGTACGAATTGTATGGCAGTTTTGCTTTATAATTCCACAATAATTTTTTGAGTTACTGTTTCATTGGCTGTTTCAATTGTAACAAAGTAAACGCCACCATTCGAAAGGTGTTTAATTTTTCGGGACAATGTATTATTTCCTGTCTTCAGATTTTTAAAAACTGATCTATAAATCACTTTTCCATTCATTTTTGAAATAACAAGTTTAACTTCGGATAAGTCTTCAAGATTAAATTTCAGGATAAATTTTTCTTTATTAAGATCAGGATATACCTGTAGTTGCAATTTGTCTGTACTTTGAACGTTCAGTTCGTCAATACTAAGCTGTAAACTTTTTACGAGGTACACCTTAAATATTTTGTTATTGGCGCTACTTTGTGTTCCGTCATTACTCCAAAAAACATTGCGGGCTGAACTACTAATCCCTCCATAAATGTATCCTAACAAAGCTGTGTCAGCTGTAATTTCATCAAGTTTTATAACTCCATTGCTGTACTTTGGCAAATTTTCGGTTTGGATAAATTCTGAACCAGCACCTAAAAATGCCGGCATTTCAACAGGCAACTTATATTCAGCCATTTTACCGGTTTTGTCTCTTGTAACTCTTGCAATGGTTTTCACAAATGGAACATTGTTGTCTTGAACCAAGATTCCGGCACTATCGGAATATTGAGCAATTCCTCCAAAAAACAGGTTGTGCATTTCATTTGCACTGGCACTAAATAATGGAATGTGTGCGCAATGGTATTGGTTATAATATTGCAAAAAATCATTCTTAACTGAATATCCGAGACTGTCGATGTTTACACAATTCAGAAAGGGCAAATCCGCGTCAACCTGAAACACACCCGAAAAAGCGGTTAATCCTTCCTGCCCGTCAGGCATTATTTGCGGAACCACGTTAAAATCGCGCCGGTGCAGGTTCGTCGTATCTGTGTGTACAGTCAGATGTGTTATCTTTATTGCAGTTCCATCATCCTGAATGTTAAATTTCCGGATCGCATTCGTATATTCCTGTGTAAAGGTTGGATGGTTCATGGGGTTATATCTCCCATCGAAACGCTGACCTCCAGTGAGGTAATAGGTTTTGTAAATCTTGTTCAGATAACCACCGGTAACGGCAAACTGCTTATCTTTTATCTGCCTGAAATATCCGGTAAATGAGGTTTTGTTCACGATAGCGTGAATAACTTCAGGAACTTTTACGGCAGTGAGAAACGGATAAGTAATGTGATCGTCTTCGGTTTTGCTGTATCCATATCCTCCAATAATATACAGGTAATCACCATCCTGATGAAATTCCATGTTGGTTGAGCTTAGTTGCTCCTGAATAGAAGCAGGCAATGAGCTTAAAGGTGCAGTCCATTTTTGCAGCGAAACCGGATCAACTATTGTCAGTTGTATGTTTTGTCCTTCTTCATCGAATGTTGCCCAAGGTTGACGGCGGTGCAAACCGTCTAACCGTCCACCAATGATAAGCCATTTTCCACCATGATGTCCGTAGGCAAAGCTTTGTAATCCTCCTAATTCTTGAATGTTTATTGGATCAATCCTAATTTGAAAAGGCGCGGGTTGAGCTTTACTCAAGAAAGTGACAGCTATTATTATGAAAAAAGCCAGACTAATTCTCATGATCGGATTTGTATGAAGTTTAAAAATAAGCTGATTCAACTATATTTATTTTTTTCGAACAACCGCGTCGCCACAATCGTCGCCAGAAAAATAGGTACAAACCAGAAAACATAGTTCGAAAGCTCTTTTGTCTGATAAATAGCCGTAGCAATGTTCCCAATAATAAGCCATTGGATGATGTAAAATGCAGTAATGTTTTTGCCCAGCCACCGCATAAAAACGATTACCGGGAATTCGCTGAATTTCTGAACGACAAACCAGAGCATCGAGACCCACAATACGTCAACTCCCAATGTCCACAGGAAAAACAGGAATGTGTGGTGATAATATTCGGAAAGGTTGATGGTGGTTTCGATGCCAAACCGGGAAAACAAAACTACCAGAATAAATAGGAAAGCAAGAAACACAATGAAAACGACCTTCTGCTTTTGAATAAATTCCCTGATTTTTGGCTCCGTCTTTTGGAACAGAAAGCCAATCAATGGGTAGGCCAGCCAGGGAAACAGCGGAAAATACGACCAGGAGTATTCGCCTCCGACAAAAGGTAAAATGTAATTCCGTTCGGTAACCATTAATAGCTCATTGAAATACGAGGTTGAGCCGCTGACAAACAGAATCAAGGCGAAAGCGATCCATTGTTGTCCGTACTTTAATGTTTTTAAACCTGAAAGAATAATGATGCTCAGCCCTGCCAGATAGAAAATATCAACTCCAAAAATTGCCTGAAGCGGGTCGAACTTCCAGCCTTCTGTCCAGATTTTCAGGAGTAAATGGAAATTCAAACCGATATTCAGGAAAATACCAAGGATAAAAATCAGAACTCCACGGAGCATATTCCGGGCAGCGCTTTTTTTGCTCATCGCCACAAAGTAGCCCATTATTATCATGAATAACGGGACAGCAACCGGTCCTCCGAGAAGCAACAGTATTTTTCCGAACAGACTTTCCCTTCCGGAGTAATCAATGAAAGTTTCGAGAATGTGTACCGGAACAATCAGGAATACGGCAAATCCTTTCAGCAAATCGGGTAAAGGGAAACGTTTTGTATTCATTTACTATTTTATTATTTACGATTTACTATTATATCCAATTGTTTGATTAGTAAGCTAACAACTAAATTTCTATGTAAATATGAGTCTTCTCCGAAAAGTCAAAAAACCCTAAATCCCCTGAAGGGGACTTTAAAGAGTTCATTGATTTTCAACTTCGCCACCCCTGATCCCCGAAGGGGAACTCGTTGAATATCAATGAACTCAGACGCTTCGCAGCGGACTCAAATGATGAATCCAAACGAGAATAATTATTGCACCACAATCTTCTTCGAGATTGTTCTCTGATTATCGTATTCGATGTAATAATGGTAAATTCCGGAAGAAAGGTCGTTGACATTGAGTGCCAAATGATCGGAATGTCCGTCAACCAGGAAGTTTTTAACTGTCTTTCCATTGGAATCGAGGATATTTAGGCGAGCACTTTTGATGTCTTCCGGAAGCGCATAATCAACCCGAATAATGTCGGTTGCCGGATTTGGATAAGCATTCAAAAAATTATCAGGCTGACTACCCGAAAGGTTCAGCGCCGAAACCAAACTGCCCGTCAGGCTGTAAATATTAGTCCAAACTTTTTCGGGGAATATTGAATAATCGTAACAATAAGCAAAAAGTTTATATTCAGTTTCGCCGGTTTTATTCACAAAAATATACTGCGCACCATCGACACTTAGCAAATTACTCCCACTCTCATTGATAACTTTCGCTCCGTAGATGTAATAATATGAAGAAGAAGTTGGCACATACTTGTAATAAATATACACGAGTTCGATTTGCGAGTCGGAGTTAAACAGATTTTCAGAAACATATTTAATATCAGCCAGATAATACCCGTTTGGAACACTGCAATTGATCGTTTTGAAAAGTGAATGATCCATGTTGTAAATCCTGACCTGGCTGGCTGGCACATCCATCAGGTAGTATTTGTAGCCCAGCGTTTCGAGTTTTACAACTGCCGTTGAATAGTTATAGGTTTTTTGAAGGGTAATTTGACCATAAACTACAACAATTGAAAACATTAGGATGAAGGTTGACAGAAATTTTTTCATAATTGGTTGTTTTTTTAGGGTTTTACTTTTTAATTTTTTAACTCACCCCACCCCGAGTTCTCGGGGTTCCCCCTCTCTTTTAAAAGAGAGGGGCGGAGTAAGCGGAGCGCACTCGGGGTGAGTAAAGAGACTTTAAGAACTATTTTATCAATCCCAATCCTTCGTTAGCCGACTTATCGCCTGGATTATACAGGTTTACTTTATTGAAAAGAACCTTTGCCTGACTGGTGTTCCCCAAAAAATAGGAAGTCCAGCCCAACATGAGCAACCCATCGTAGCCAAAGGGATACAAATCGACCACTTTTTTGAACAGCATATTGGCCTTGTTGTAATCTTTCCGTCCGTAATAAACCAGTCCAAGCCGGTACAATGCCACCGAGTTGTTCGGACTTGTTTCCAAAATGGCGTCGTAAATTTTAATTACATCATTCCATTTTCCGAGTGCGGCAAGGGGCAGGATTAAACCAAAACGGGCTTCTTCCGAATACGGTTTCAGCTTTTGAGCCCTGCCGTAAAAAATGATGGCTTCGTCGAATAATCCGGCGTTGTAGTTTAACCAGCCCAGTCTAAGGTTCAATTCGTAAGAAGATTCGTCGTAAACCTTTTTTAGCGACTCCATAGAAGCAGTAAAATCCCCATTCTTCTCGGTAGCGTAACTTTTCGAAAAAGCAGCCTGTAAAACATCCTGGCTAACCTGCGAAAATGCGGTATTCGCCATCAATAAATAAAAAATCACCCAAGTACTCTTTTTTAGAAATTCCATGATATTCCAGCTGTTATTGTGTGTTTCAAATAATTGTATTCCAATGTATTGCTTTTGTATCCTTCGGTGTAAACCTGATATTTTTCAATCACGTTTTGGTTGATGTACCTGAATACAAACTGGTATTTTTTACCCAAAGGGAAATAGAGGCTTCCCATCATCTTGCGGTCTGACCTTCCGGGGAAATTGGCAATTACATAACCGGCCGACTCGACAAAGTTTTCCATTTCGCCAAAAAGATAGAGCCCCGATACATGGATCTTTCCAAGTGTGGCTCCACCTGAAATCCCCATGGCATTCCATCCAAACCCATCAGTTCCCGATTTGAAATAAACTTTTGGCGTAATGTAGAGTTTGGTATTCGAAAGCGGGTAATAAGTTACCCACGACGAAAACTGTGTGAATTTCGAATCATTTATTTTCCCGGCATTGACTTCCAAACCGGTTGAGAAGTTTCCGAAGTTGGACCAGATGGCAGTTGAAAAAACAGCGTCGCTGTAACTTGTTTTTGTAATGCCATAAGTTTTTGTGGAATCCCTGTTCAGCTGACCAGCATAAACATCGCCATTCCCAAAAATTAAATTCAGCGAAGGCGAAATGTTCAGTTTTTTACCGATCACCCAAACCGGATTGATGAAATACTGGAACTGATTGATGCTGATTGGTGAAGTGGTTTGTCCGCTCCAATCTACCACAGCCTCGCGGTTTACGCCGATATAAGTCAGGTTGTGGTTCAGGGTAAAATTAGGTGCAACCCGGTGGCTGAGATCAAACGAATGAAAAGTGTAATTTTTCAGGAAATAACCTTCGCCATAATCCTCGCCAAGATTGACTTCGGTGCTAAACGCCCGCGTTTTCAGGCTTTCAAAATCGGGATTAAAGCTGTACCCGGTTTCATAAGCCAAACGGGTAACGCCAATATCGTGAAAGCCGATTTTCTTTTTCAACGCATCCGAAAAATAGGGTGCGTATTTAACGGCTTCTAACGATCTGCCGCTAAAAACCAGGCTGTAATACACGTATTCCTGAAGCCATTCGAACGATTTGTCGCTTTCATAAGCTTTTAAAAACCATGGCGCTGCATTCCGGTATTTTCCCTGATTGTACCATGCGATACCGGTTCGTACCTCAAGATAAAAAAAGTCGATTCCCTGCTTCCGTGCTTCTTCGGAGAATTCAATCAGTTCAGGCCATTTCTTATCCAGAAAAAGCTGGTACGATTGCTTGTCAACTTCAGCATAATTCAATTTTTCCTGTGCTTGAACAGCAGTCAGAAAAACGATAAAAAGGCTCATAATTATTATTCGTTTCGACATGTCATCTGAATTTTTAAATCGTTTGCGAGGATTTTAATCTCAAAAACTCCACTTTCTTTTATATTAATCGTGAAATCGTATTTCTCAGTTTCCCTTCCGGCAATTCTTTTGGTGATTCCTGAAACCATTTTCAAATCGCCAGACGAAAGGATGTCGCCCGATTTTTTTATTTCGAGCGTGTAATCCACTTTCAGGAATAAATATACCGGGGCAATCAGATCCTGAAGGAATTTCAATAAGCCACCAAACATCATATTTACCGGAACCTGATCGCGAATGCTGCTGTTGGGCAAAAAACCCAGCGGAACTTTAAAAATTGCCAGGAAAAACCAGTACAAAGGAGTCTCTTTCTTTCCGGTGAAATTGGTGAAATAGTGCAGGTTACCATTGTTGTAAAGGTAAGCCAGCGAACCGTCTTCCTCACTTTCGAGGTAAGTTGAATTGAAAACATCGGTATTCACTTTCCAGTTGAAATTGCTTTGATGTGTCTGTGTTCCATTTTTTATTGATTCCACTAAGATCTCGCCTGAAATTCGTTGTCCGGGAATAAAATGCAACACTTTGGCCAACTGCTCATTTTTTACAGGATTGGCAACCACCTGCCCTTTTTGTGGAAACGAAAATGTTTCGAAGGTGTATTTGTCGCCTTGTAAAAGATAATGTCCCAGCGGATAATCGAGTGTTGGCGAGCCAATGTAAGGTGTGGGCTGAAACTGAAAATGCAAGTGTGGATAGGGCGAACGGCCCGAGTTTCCGCATTTACCCAGCAACTGACCTTGTTTTACACGGTCGCCTTCCTTCACTTCAACCGAATGGTATTTTAAATGGCTAAGTTTCGAGTAAATTTCATCAGTGTGTTTCAGAATCACTGTGTTCCCCCAGTTATTTTTAGTATCCACATCGCCGATAATGTTATCGGGTATCGAGTTGATTACCTCTATAACAGTTCCATCGAACGGAGCGGTTATCGCCTTTCCGAAGCAGAAATAATCCTCCGGAAAATCGCCGCTTCCCTTAAATTGTTTGCCATTTTTGTCGGTGATAATAAAGTCCCAGGCATTGCGCCAGGCACCTTTGTGCGTGTGTTCGCCATTGTGTCCCTGGCTTACTTCCCATTCGCCAAAAAATGGCAGGGAAGCTGCTACCGGAAATCGAGCCGGAAACCGTTTCAGGTTGCCCGATTGTAAATAAAGGTTTTTCTCCGGATTGCCTAGTTGGACAGGCGTTTCCAGTAATCCACCGGGCCGTTTTTCCCGAAGTTTCAAGGCATAAAGAAACATCAGCACAACCATGTTAAATGGCAGCGAATAGGGAGAAATGTGAAAAACCTGAAAAAGATGTTGGGTACTAATTGTTATCAATACTACGGAAGGCAGCAGAATGATGATCCAGGCATAACTTGTGCGCCCCGGAATCAGATAATAGCCACCGAGCGCCACAGCTGTCAGGATATAATTGAAGCCGATAAATGTATAGCTCAGCGAATTGAATTCGATACCCACAAGAATATAAAACAGGTACGACACGGAATACCCCAGAATAGAAAGTACAAAGGTAATTCGCGAATAAATCAGCAATCCGAATGATATGATGATTCCGGCAAGCAGCCCTTTCTGGAAAAAGATTGCTCCAAGCGAATAAAAATAGATCCGGATAAATGAAGAATCCACCAGGGCTTCGAGCCAGTTGTACAATCGAACCATGGTATGCCCTCCCAATCCGAAAAGTTCGTTGTAGGTGTAAATTCCACGTTCGCTAATGTTTAATGCTGTTAGTTCTCCGCCCGATAAACCAATAATCCAGATGGTGACTAAAAACGGAATGCTTAAAAAAGGTAATCCGTATTTTCCGAGAACTCCCTGAAAAACAATGGTCAGGAAGAAGCAGGTAAGAGCCGAAATAGCCACCAGTACATATAGTTCGACTGAAGGCTGGAAGGCCAGACCAACTCCTAATCCGACCAGCAAGCTGTTAAAACCGTACAAGCCTGATTTCAGGAAATAGGTGTTGTAACCCAAATAATAGGCCAGTAAATTTGAAACAACAACGGCAATCAAACCACCAATTCCAGCGCCATAATCGAAGAAACTGATGAGTACCAAAAAAGCAGCCAGCACTTTGGATGTGGAGAAAAATATCTGCGAATAGCTGTTCAAAACAGAATCCAGAATTTCCTTGCCGGTTATTTTTATGTGTTTATCCATGAAGTTATACAAGAGGCATTAGCGAATTTCTTTCCGGCCTGAAGGGCCAAAATATCATAGCTCAGGGCAAAGTTTCGGGAGGAACGATCCGAAACGCCACCCTGGGTAAAGGATGTAGAAGAAAAACCGTCCGCGAGGATTCGATGAGCAAAGCATATAATTTCCTTCGGACGGAATTGCAAGACAACATCTTCGGGAAACACAAGGTCATCACACTCGTCCGAAATATGAATTTCTCTTTTATGAACGTTATTGCGCGGACGATTTTTTCGCCTATTTCCAAACCCAGGGCGTTGCCGTTCGACTGAGCTCACGTCGAAGCCCTGGGCTAGATTATGCTGTCCTTTCAGGACGTGTATTCTTCGGTTAATCATCATTTCAAATTCTAAATGAGACTGGAAAACCATTTTTTTTTGTGAGTCCGTGCATTCCCTATTTTCTCTTCGGATTCAATTCTGATTGTTTGAATGTTTCCAGGCTTTCCTTTTTTCGGATGATCTGTGTTTTGCCGTCGTTGTTGATCAATACCACGTTTGGACGATAGGTAATAAATTGCATTGATTGCGTGATGTTATAGGCGCCAACCCGTTCAACAACCAACTGTTCGCCAGTTTTAACCTGCGGAAATACAATGGCATCACGGACAACATCGATATTCATACACAACGGGCCATAGATTGTAGATTCCTCTGCATTTCCCAATTCGCGTGTTGGATAAACGCCCAAATTGTACCAGAACGAGGTAAACAACAGATTGACTCCGGCATCGATAACCATCGACCGTCTTCCGCTGTTCAGTCGTTTGTTTGCAATTACCGTGGTGAGCAAATAGCCTGCGTCGTCGATTAAAGCGCGTCCAGTTTCGAGAAACAATACCGGTAAGTTTTCGTGTGGAATTTCAGAAGAAATCAGCGCGTTTGAAATCGCTTCGGCATAATCGTCGAACGATGGACAGGTTTCGTTACCCGGCATATACGCGCCTTTTAAGGTATTTTTTGAAGCAAAACCGCCACCCAGATCGATGTATTTCAACCAATAATCGAATTTCCGGTGAATGGCCATATAAAGATTGGCCAACTTTGACGCGGCAATGGCATAGGCTGTCTGTACCATGATGTAGGTTCCGATGTGCGTATGCAATCCAATCAGTTCGAGGCTTTCGGCCAGCATTATCCGGTTGATCGCGTTCCAGGCATCGCCATTTTCATAATTAAAACCAAAACGGTCCCAAATCGGATAAACTCCGGCATCCAGATTTACCCGGATAGCTACCCTGGCTTTCATCTGCAACTCCCTACTTGTTTCTATCAACAAATAAAGTTCGTCGAAGTGGTCGATGTGGATGCACGCATTATTTTTGATCGCCATGATCAAATCGTCCTTCGATTTGTCGGGCCCGTTAAACAGAATTTGCGAACCGTTCACGCCATTCGAAAGGGCTTTTTCGAATTCGAAACCTGAAACGACTTCGGCCCACGAACCTTCGTCGTGGTAAATGCTGCAAACCGCATCGAGGTAATTGGTTTTATACGACCAGGCAAACTGTACCTTTGGATACCGGTTTTCGAACGCCCGTTTCGCGTCAGCAAACACTTCGCGAATCGTCTTTTCAGAAATAACAAAAAGCGGCGACCCGTATTCTTCGATTAACGACGAGACTTTAATTCCATCGATTTCGGAAATCACTTTTTGCTTTACCGGCAGCCCGAATTTACTTGGCATTCCAGCGTTAATCTTACTTATTGACGGCTTTTCATATTTTATTTTTTCCATGGCTTCTAACTATTTTAAATTTCTCCATTCATTGCAATTGTTTCAAACTTCTCCAGATCGACAATAATATCGTACGAGTAGCGCACAAACATTTTTCCTGACTGATAGGTTTCCATCGGTGCAACCTCTTGTCCCAATGCAAGTTTTACCAAAGCTTCAGGAATATTTTGCCCGGCGCCAACCGCCAGATAAACCCATGCAGGAATTCGCGGATTGATTTCGATGAGGTAATATTCGCCTTTCACCGTTTTGATCAGTTCGAGCTCCATTCCGCCTTTCCATTTGGTTTGACGGATGAGGCTCCGGGTAATTTCCAACATTTTATCGTCGGAAAGTGTAATTCCGCCCCAGGCTTTTCCCTTGTCGGTAATGTATTGTTTGCGCATGGGCACGGCTGCAATGGTGTTTCCCTGCCCATCGCCCAGCGCGATAACGTTTACCTCGGTGCCTTTCACAAATTCCTGAATAATTACCGGCAAGCCCCATTTTGACGAAACCTTATTGAAGGACTGTTTTACCTGTTCGGTATTGTAAGCGGTATAGGCATCATAGAATTTCCCTTTGACCATTACCGGGTATTCAAATTTTTCTTTGATCTCCGAAATCTGGTTTTGGCTGCCCAGATTTAAGCTGGCTGGCACTTTTATCCCGTATTTCTCGCCATACTCCGGAAGTTTGTCTTTATCCCTTTCCTGAAACTGTTTCATTGTCGGCAAAAAAGTACGAATACCACTTCTCAGGAGCCGGTCTTCATTTTTCATGAACGAAAACAGTTCAGCATCGAAATTCGGAATCAATACATCGAAGGATTCGCGCTGGTGAATTTCCTCAATCCGATCTATCAGTTCGTCTGATCCTGCCGATGGATAAGGAATCTGGAATATTTTATCGCATAAACCTTCCATATAAATGCCCGGTTCGAGAGTTTCGTAAACCAGACCGATAATCCTGACTTCAAATTCGGTTGATTCTTTTAACGACCGGATTACCGGAACGCCAGGTCCCGGATTATCCGTGTTGTTAAGCCCTGTTACAGCTATTGTTATTTTTGTTTTCGACATGGTTGCTTATTTAAAATCGAGTGGATCTTCCTGCGAAGTTATCTGGTGGTGTTTAATCAGCGCACAAAACTCATAAAAGTCTTTTTCAAAGGTCAGGTCGTCCAAGTCATATTTTTCGAGGAACATGTTTTTGATCGTGTCAAAATCATGACCCTGGGCAATCAGTTTTGTTAGTTCCAGCCCGGTTGGGTTTACATTAAACGAATCGCCGGTTCTTGAATTAAAAACAAATCCGTTGTCGCTAATTCGTACTTCTTCTGTTATTTTCATGGTGTTGTTATTTTGTATGAATCAAAGATACTTCAATCTGCAAATGAAGTTGTTACACAATTTTGTAAATATTTTACAAAATCAGGTATAATACACTCATATTGAGCAATTATATACCTGAATGAAAGGTTTACCATGAACTTCCGGTTTCCTTTGCGCTGGTAACAATTGCCTCCAATTCAGTCTGTGAAATAAATTGGGCAGAATAGCTACCTCCCAAACTAATGATTTGGCTGTAAAATGAACGCATGTGATTTCTACTACCCATCGTAAGTAAGTCGTAAACGTATTTAATATCCTGATTATCGGATTTTGATAGCGCCAATTCCAAATCAAAAATATCCAGGTCCTCTATGGTTGCGCCAACTTTGTAGGCATCGAGAACCGATGCGCTACCTAAGGTTACCAACTGCGTGTATAAACTCTGCAATTTACTGTCAGAAAAGACTCCAACTACATTGTTGCCAACTGGATCAGCAAGATCATACTTGTTAAGCAATGTCAAAACGGCATCTGTATGTTTTTGCTCACTCGATAGAATATTGGTGAACACATTTATTTTCCATTTTTCATACAGTGCGGCATACACATCGCGGGCTAATTTTTCTTCTTCTCTCATTTGCTGAAGACTGGCTAATTCGTCAGCGTTTAATGGTTCTGTTGGTAATGCCTCAATTTGTGAAGTAACTGTGAGGTTTGCGGCGACTTCTTCATCTTTCTGGCAACTGGCAAATATCAGATTTACGGCAATTGCGATTAATAATACTGTTGTTTTCATGTCTCTTGTTTTTAATTGTTATTTATGAAACAAAAATACTTGAATCAACAAAGGCAGTTATTACACAATTAAGTAAATGATTTATAAAATACGGTATAAAGCCCTCATTTTAAACCTGAAAGAATACAACTCGTGATTTTTAACGACAAATCATCAGCTATTAATTTTAGCTCGAATAATCCTTCTCCTCAAAGAATACAGGCAGACTGATTATGGTTTTATTACATTCAGCAAAAGTGTATCGGCATTAATTCCGGTAAAAATGCCCAGCCCATTTTCGATGTTTGTGGTTGAACGATTTGACAAACAAGATGTTGATGACTCACAGCTACTCTGTTTTTCTTGCCACTTCCTTTTTGCGCCTATTCATTATAAAAATCAGGAAACATCCGACAGCGACAAGTATTAGTTGCCCAAATCCGGGTTTTGTATCCTGTTTCAGGGAATTGATGTAAGGGAAGAATGAGAGGTATTTAACTGGCGCTTTTGATTTTCCATCCGCTTTCAGATAGATTGCATTGCCGACTGTTTTGGTAAATCCATTCACACTTTTGCCATTCGGTAATGTAAAAGTGTAGCTAATATTATAAGTATAACTTCCTCGTTTAACTTCATTCCGTTCTCCACCTTCACGCCGGATATCGGTAATCACGGCTGTTCCATCATCGCCGATAAAACCTAATGTAATTGTAGCAAGCCCCCAGACGATAAATGCAAAACCAAGTAATGTGATGAAAATACGTGTTGGTAGCTTAGATGATTTTGGCTTTGTCATTGGTATATTCCCATTTTAGAAAGGTTCGTATTTTAAGCATAAAATCTAATTGCACTTTAACCTGAAGTGAAAAGAATCTCTTTGCCTATAAGTCGAAATCGGATATAGGATTCCACTTCAGAATAGTTTGCAGAAGTACAAAATATTGCAATGTTTTCAGCAAAGCCAGCTCTAATCATAACCATTTGGCTTTTGGGAAAAAACTTCACTTTTCTGATAGAACTCCATTTAATTAATATGTTTTGTCTCGACTGTGCAAGTATTCCGGCACCGGCCACAGCGGGTTTACCCGATAGTAACCCAAAAACCACAGCCATTGTATTGATAATGCGGTTTTTCTTCGCCTGATTTTTTAGGGTATAGTTGCGTATCCCAGTTTTGTCCAATTCGAAGCCAACATCGTATTTGCCTCCCCAGACGGCAAGGATGAACAGGTATGTGAAAAGGAATAGAACTGCAATAAGAACTAATGCATAGATGGCTTTAGAAATTATGAGAAAGAGAATCAATACGCCAAATGGAATTCCTATCGCTATTCCCAACTGTTTCATGATAATTGGATTGCGGAAAATAGAAACACGAATGGACCACTCTATTCTTTCAGAAATCTCTGGCATATCTGGCTGATTATTATTTAAGTAGCGGGCAATTGCATCGGAAACAAAAAACCTCTTTGATATCGTTCAGGCTGGCACAGGCATTACAAAATACTATTTTGTCTCCCGATTTATCTTCCTTTTCGTAGGTATTCAAACCCTTGTGATGCCTGACCCTGTCGCCAACCCGGTAGTAGTTGTATTTGGTATCGTCATCCTCAGCGCTGGTGGTGTGTGTTTTTCCGTTGTCGGCGCGAATGTAGACCGTATATCTTGTGTAGTTTATCCACGACTCATCATATTTTGATCGTCTGCGCTTGTTTTCTGTTTTTTTATCAACGACCACTCCATCCCAGGTTGTACCTCTGTTTCTTCCAACGATCTGAAAGATAGCAATTAGAATAAACATACTGCCGATTCCTAACCCGATAAAAAGTGATTCGGGATTCTCCATATTATCGCTCACTTCGCCATTGATGAAAAATCCCAAAACAGCCACAAATGCCAGTCCCAGTGAAAAATATCCCGAATAACTATTTGCGTTTTTTACATATTTGGCAAATGCCGGATCATTGATTTTTTGCGAATATCCCATACGATTATTGTTGTTCATTGTCAACTGATTCAAGCAAGCTTACAATCACTTAACAGAAGGTTTATTTTCTTCAAAAAAGTTAATTGTTGTTGTTAAAGGAGACATATATTTCTATCGCAGGCCTGTTTGCAAAGAGTCCGCCTTGCGCTGTGAGTTGTTGCCTCGTTTTTACCTCAGACCATTCGTAGTTTATATGATCGATGGTCACCTCTTTTTTTGAAGGATAAAAAATAATCTTTTGCTCTAATTTCACCAGGCTTGCTTTGAATTTGGCAGAAGGCTCTTCTTTGTTAAAGTCCCAGCCTTCAAGAATATAATTTATCCCATAGTCATTTTTGCCAGTTGTAGTTTCCAGGGGTATATTTTTAAGCTCTATATCGGTAAAAATTTCACGGGTTAATGTAACGACATTTTGCATATCGCTCGACCTCCATGTCTCTTTACTGTGATATTTTAACCAAACGATACGATCATCATTTCTTTCGCCTTCAATCCAACAATCAATGTAGTTGTTACTGATTTTGCCTGAAAAACTATTGCCTGTAGAAATCCGGATGCCATCATTACCGCCGGAACTTTCATAACATCTAAAGGTGCTTTTAGAGAATTCCTGTTTATCATCTTTGTAACCATCGGTATAGGAGCTCAAAACAAATACCTTGAAGTTTATATTAAAATTCGCTGCTGCCTGACTCTTCTTTTTCGGCGGAGCCTGAGCAGGTTTCGCGACTTCTACCTTTGAAATGGCAATTGGTTTGTCTTCCTTTAAATACTTGCGTTTTATTAATTCCTGACGATATTTTTCTTTTCCGTTATCTGAGTACCATATTTGCGTCAGAGCAGCAATGGTCTGTGCAGAGATAATACCACCATCATCAACACCGGTAAATCCCAGGCGGCTTTTGGTATCCTTCAGTATCATATCTTTGATTCGGAACAACCGTTCGATTCGAAAATCAAAATCAGTGGCATCTGTAAATCCAAACCGGTTGCGCGATAAAAGATTTGCTCTTTCGAAATCGCTGATAAGTTTGATGTTTTCAGCTTTTATCGTTTCAATACGTGACTCCTGATTTTTCCTTTTCTCAAACTCCAGTCGCATATTTTCTTTGGCATCTCTCCGAATTTTATCTAAGACAACCGAATTCAATTCGCTGGATTTCATTCCTTTTAGCGCCGCGTAATTCTCAATGGCATCGGTATTAATTTTGGGTACTAGCCCTTTAAGTTGGCTCCACAACTCTTCGAAATTTCCCTGCTCAACCTGAAATCCCCATGGGAGACTGCTGTCAGCACCATCTACAAAAACCTGGTAAGCTGCTTCGAGTTCCTGATTCTTCCATCTGTTAATTTGTCGTTCTGTTAGTTGTGCAGTGGTGGTTAAAAGTTTAGTAAGTGGGAAGGTATTCAATATTTCCATCGAGAGCTCTTTTGCGGCCAGTTCGCCATCTCCGTTTGAAAGTGCAACGGCAATTTTCACACCAGCGCCAATTTTTGAGCTGTGTTCTGTTACAGAACCCAACAAAGCTTTTGCATTGCTGTCGCTGGTAACGATGTCGCATATTTTTTTTCCGGCTAAAACGGCTACATTCTGGCTGAAATCCTCCATGTTTCCGTCATTGTAATTCACAAGAAGTGCTGTGTAATCATTCTCCTGCATCATGGCTTCAACAACATCCTGCGCCAGTGACTTATTATTCAGCCCCATCTTTTTACTTAAAATTTCACTCACCATCTGTTCTGTGGCTTGTTTGGTCAACGCATTGTTGTCGTTTTCAACCCATTGACTTACCGCGTTTTTGTATGCAAAATCATTGATTATCTCTTTCTTTGTCAGTTCGGCTTTAGCATAATCGCTAAAATGATAGGTCTCAAACTTTACATACTTTTCGTTCAGATTCACTTCGAGTGGCTTGAAATAATACCAGCTTTTCCCGTTAAAATATCCAATCCATAAATCTCCGGGGTGATTTAGCGCAGCTATCTCTGTTTGTTCAAGTTTTAACTTCACCTGAACAGGTTTATTAAGCCTTTTTGACTTTTGGTCAATCGAAATTTCGAAAGGCGTTCCAATAAGATTTGCTCTATTCTTGTCAAATTGTGGAGCGCTTCTGTTTTCCTTTACCTGAAGCTTGATTTGTTGGTCAAATGTTCCTTTCGAAACGTTTAATTGAATTGCATTTTGCTTTAAATCACCCGCTATAGCATCAGAATTGTTCAAGTTGACATTTAATCTTTCAAGTGGGGTTGAGGGTGCTATAGGAATTGCAATTGGTGCTGAGGCACTTTCAGCTTTTGGGGTTATTACTGCCCTGTTATAAATCTTAACATCATCAATCATTCCATTGGTTACCGTTGTTCCGGTTCTGGAATCTCTGCCGACATAGAAAGGACCTGCCGGTGTCACATCTGTACCGATGCCGGACGTGCTGGCAACTTCCTTATCGTTTACATAAATGATGAATTTATTTTGTCCTTTGTCCCTTACAAAAGTCACAAAAAACCATTTGTTCGATGTTACAACATTGTCAGGGGAGAAAAAATCTATTTGACCGTTATTCCACCATATTCTTAACCTGTTATTGGTGTGTTTTTCAAAAACCACATTATTAGCTGTGTTGTAGCTGCCAAATAAAATAGCTCGGGTGTCATCCTTAAAATACACCCACATTGACACGGTTAAACTTCCGTTAAAAACATCAGGAAAACCGTTGTCAAGTCTTACTCCTGAACTGTTGCCGTCAAACGAGAGCGCTTTATTGTTCTCACCAAGCCTGTTCGCAGTCCATGATGCACCAACATTTGTTGCATGGTAGCTGTTGGTGGAGTGATCATTAAAATCTCCATCGAATTGGTACCAGGCAACAAGTCCATTTTCAATCGTGTTATTTGAAGATGTTGTTTTTTGTGCTGAAGGTGACGTGTTTACCGGCGGGCTCTGCTGAGGTGAAGAGGCTGTTTGCACCCCGGCTAATCTTGTTCCGTTCCATTTACTTGCAGGTGCAGCATCGTTGTATCCCCATTTACCGGTATATCCCGAAAAATCTGAATTGAACTCAAAAACAAACTTTCCTTTGCCATTGTCCTGAACCCAAAAGCCTGTTAATGTTCGGCCACTTAGCGTACCTTCAACTCGACCATTTTGGTGTTTGTAGGTTCCGGTTACCTTGTTCCCGTTCTGAGTAATGGTCATTTCTTTAAAGTCGGTATTGTAAACTCCCGAAATGCTTTGCGAAAAGCCGATATAACAAATGAGCAATAAGATTGCAAGTGTAACCAGGTTTTTTTTCATCTTTTTTATTCTGTTTAAAGTAAAAATACGATAAACTTAAAGAACATAACACCTTTTGGTATAAATGTTATACAAAATCAAGAGGAACATTCTTTTTTCTATGGTTTTATTACATTCAGCAAAAGTGTATCGGCATTAATTCCGGTAAATATGCCCAGACCATTTTCGATGTTGGTAGTTGGATTAGTCAGGTTTTGTGAACTATTTCCGGTATCGTTGTACAACGCAGCATAATCGGCATTTAAATGGTAAAGAATCAACCGATGCCTTCCGTAGTACTGAAACTGCATGGATTGTATTTCGAACTGATTGGTTTGTGTTGGCGCGTTACGAAAAAACCTTCCTGAAGGTAGTTTATCTCCGTAGTCGTTTATTGCTGTTGGCGCGGTTTCCATGTTTTCGATAACCAGCATATAATAGCTGTTGTCGTCGTTTGTCCAGGTAAGTTTTACCGGATCGGGCATGGCTGGACGGGTTGGCGGCCGGGTGCTAAAATCGATACCCGACATTTTTATTTGTGTGACCGACTGTTTGAAATTTTCAGGTTTCGAAAGAATTTCGGTTGATGAGGAAACTGTTTGATTGTTGAATTCGAATTCGAGTTTGTAATTGACACCCTCCTGAGGGATAAAAGTCAAATCTTTATATTCGCCATTTCCAACTGAAGGTATTAACCGTATTTGATCGTTGTACAAAACTTTTACCTGAAGCAAATTCAGGTCGTCGGCAGACAAGGCTACATTGGTATCGTATGGTGTTTTGCGGGTTATTTGAATCGAAACCGGCCTGGTCGTTATCAAATACGATTCAACAACCGGAATGTCGTTGAAAGCAAGCAGAGCCTCTTCGGTATCGCACGAACTGAAAATAAACATGAAGCCTGTACCAAGTATAAGACTAAAAACTATCCGCGAAATAGTTCGCGTTGCCTGATGTTGAATCATTTTGATTGTCTGATTGAAATGTATTGTATGTTTCATCTTATTTTAGTTTTAGGGTTAGGGTAAGGTTCGGGGTAATACCGAGGAATTGTTTGTCAATTGAAATGATTTCACTGTCAATGATTTGATATTCCTTGTACCAGGTATTTTTTCGGTCGTAAACATTGAAGAGCGAGAAGCTGATGTTGCCTCTTTCTGTTTTCTGATCAACCGATTTCAAAAGGTAATTGACCGAGAAGTCAAGCCGGTGATAATCCTCCAACCTCCGGCTGTTCTTCGCTCCCGCCGAAATAAATGTTTTTTCGCTACCATCAAGCAGGGTAATGTTGTACCCACCTTCAGGAGCTGTATAAGGTCGGCCAGTAGCATAAATCCAGGTAGCTGCCAGGCTCCATTTTCTCCATTTGTAGATTCCGATTATTTTGAACTCGTTGGTCACATCCTGCGAGGCCGAAAAATAATCCGACCCATAAACATCAAACTGATTTCGCGCCTGTGCCAGCGTGTACGAAACCCAACCGGTCAGATTTCCGATTTTTTTCTGAGCCAAAAACTCAATACCTGTGGCGAATCCTTTTCCGGTATAAAAATTCTGTTCGTAATTAATCGCTTGCTCTCTTCTCGCAGGTTCGAAGCGGAGCGAATACTCCGAAAGGCCGGTAAGTTGCTTGTAGTAAGCTTCAACACTAAAAAGATAATCAGGTGTTTCGTAATTGATTCCGGTAATGTAATGAATGGCTTTGCTCACCGGCACTTTCTGATCGTCGGACAGGATCCAGAAATCACTGCTTCCGGCCAGAATATCTTCGCGCGTGATGCGGTTGGCAAACTGGTAAAAATGGCCCCAGGCACCAACAAGCTTTATTTTATCGTTCAGGCTGTAAGAAGCCGAGAGCCGGGGTTCTGCGTAAAACTTTTTGGTAACATCGTAATAGGTTGTGTGAACTCCCGGAGTGATGGTCAGCTTGTTATCCAGAAATTTGAATTTGCTTTGAAGGTAACCACCCATTAAATTTCCCTTATTTTGAATATTGAGAATGGTGGAAGTATCGTTCTGGCTGTAACTATAGTCGATGTTGTAGTTTGTAGCCTTCAATCCAAATCCAATTTGATTTCTCGACGAAACATCCCAGGTGTAATCCGAGCGAAAGCTAAAATCTTTCAGGTCGTTATTTTCAAGCGTTCCTATTTTTACAATTGTAGCAACGCCATCCGCATCGGTGGTCGTTCGGTTGCTGCTCCGGTCGCGGTTGCTGTAATAGTTTGAGTAACTGATCAGGGAATTGCCGTAAAGCTTATCGTTCCATCTTCGCGACCATTTGAGGCTTGTTCCCAGGTTTCCGTATTCGGTCAGGTCGCTATTGTCAGAGCCGAACGATCTGCCCATTCCTCCGCCAGAAGTTGAACCATCAACTTTTACGCTGTTGTCCAGATTATCGGTTCCGTTAAACAAGGAAAACGAAATAACATCTTTGTCCGACGGACGATAGGTTAATTTTGTATTTAAATCGTAAAAATAGGAAGATACTTTGGCCGCGAAATTATTGTTCATACCACGTCCGCCAAATCCGGGTTGGGGTACTGCAACGGCAGTGTTCGCGGTATTAAACTGGTCGAATATCTTGTTGTAAATTGGGCCTTTATACGATTTCCGGAAAGCAAATAAAGAAGTGAATTTGTCGCCAATGGGCAATTCGGCAAAAACATTAGCACTGAGTAAGCTCAAATCTCCGCCAATGTTGAAATCTTTTGAATTGCCATCCTTCCCGGTAATATCGGTTACGCTTGAAAGCCGGCCTGCATATTTCGACTCAAAACCGCCTTTATACAGCTGGACATCTTTTACCGCGTTGGAATTGAATGCCGAAAAGAAACCATATAAGTGATCGACATGGTAAACGGTAAACCCATCATACAAAATCAGGTTTTGATCGGGAGTTCCACCCCGCACGAACAGGCCTGAAGTACCTTCGTTTGCACCCGAAACGCCCGGCATCAGCTGAAATGAGCGCAAAATATCTTTTTCGCCAATATTGGGCAGTTCAGCCAGCTTTCGGGGAGTAATCTGGATAGAACTGATTTTATCGTTGGTACTCATCACTGCATTTTTCTGTGATTTCACTTCTACTTCTTCCACCTCAATGCTCGAAGGCTCAATCTGAAATTCAAATTTCGATTTTGGTAAGTCGGGCGTCAGAAAAATGCGACCGATTTTGTAGCCGATGGACGAAACAAAAATTGTGGAAGTGTCAGTTGGTACATTTTGCAGGGTATAATATCCATCCTGATTGGTTTGAGTTCCACGGGAGGTTCCTGCAACAACTATCGAAGCATAAGGCACCGCCTCACCGGTATCCGAATCAGTAATCTTGCCACTAAACAGGATATTAAATTTTTTAGGCGCTCCTGAATATGTTTTTACGGCTTCAGGCTTGGCTGATTCTGATCCGGGAGTTTTATTCCGGCCAACAATATTTATTATATTATTGGCGCTCTGATACCATTCCGTTTTGGAAATCAAACACCACCTGTCGAGCAGTTTATTCAAGGGCTGATTAACCGTGTTGTCAGCGATCTGTATCTGTGAAAACTTTCGTTTGTTATACGAAAACAAGATCCCTTTTTCAAGGGATATCCGGTCAAGTATTTGATCTAGTGTTCCGTAATACTGTTTGTTGATTGTTATTTTTTCAGGCGACTGGGTAAACCCTAGTGATTGGAACATAAAAACAATCAGGCTGGTAAGTGCAATTTTTTGTGCGAATTGTGTCATTTTTGTGCCAGATAAATTAGGAATAAAAGTTTAGCAGATAAATTTTGCTTATTATGCTTTGGTGTTTTACGATTTGTAATTGGCGAAGCGCTGTGAATCAAAAATACTTCAATCAAAAAATTGGATATTACACAATTCAGTAATTGATTTATATAATGTGGTATGAAGCTCTTAATTTTAGTTCTTGGGTGGAATTGTGGAAGAATGTTCATTGCAGAAAATCAGTACAAATTATTGATTGGTTTTTTGTAGGCGGCAGGGTCTTTTTTGAAGTCGGACAGCGAAATACCGGTAATAATTTTGAATTGGTTGGAAAGGTGATGCGGACTGCTGTAATCCATCATCCAGGCAATTTCGCTCAAAGAAATTTTGTCTTCCATAGCCAGTTCTTTTACCCGTTCAATTTTCTGGAGGATGATGTATTTTTCGAGGGTGATGGGTTCGACTTTTGAAAACAACTTGGATAAGGTCTGGTAGCTTTTACCCATTTTTTCGACGAGGTATTCCGATTTCCTGACAATGGAATCCACGTTATTCATATAGTGGACTAGTTCGATGATGGTTTGCTTGATTTGCTCCACTACGATTTCATCTTTATCGCTTATGAGTCCCATCCCTAGTTTTTGTAAAACAGTGTCTATCTGTTTTTTGCTGATTTTTTCCGGATCGTAAATGATGGTCGCTTCTCCAAGTTTAACTTCAAGTACTGTAACGCCAAGCCGGGTCAGATCCTCCTCCACCAAACGGGTGCAGCAGGAACACATCATGTTCCTGATAAAAATTCGCTGGCTAATACCATTATTTTCCGATTCCATATCTCTCGTTAATTTCATGCTGAAATATCTCTTTCAACGTATTGTTTAGTTCTGTTTGATAAATCGTATAAAATACTAATTGGGAGCCTGGCTATCTGAATAGCCAAAATCCCATTTTTTTTTGATGTTTAATTGTTATTTGATGATTTCCATGATCTCCAATGGTGTCATTTCAGCGATTTCGGCAACAGATTTTAATTTGTCTTCGGGATTTGCTTTAATTCCGTTTTTTTCTAAAATCCGGATCACATCATTCACATCTTTTCCAAGTTCCTTCGAAATTTCAGCGATTGTTTTTCGGCCAAACCCCTGAAATGATGGTGTGCTTTGAGGTTTTATCGAATCAATGGACTGTTCAGGACTAATAATAGAATAGAGTTTAGCCGGTGTAATATGGTTTAATTCGCTGATGGTTAAAATTGTTTGTCCAACACTATCAGCATTTAACCCGTTTTGTTTAATTGCCATTAATATGCTGTCGGCAGACATTGGGATGTATTTACCCGCCAATTCCCTGAGTGTTAATATTTCAGCATGTGGAATTGGTGGCGTTTCATCTTTTGTCTCCCAACTCTCAGTACTCCATTCTCCAAAATCGACTATTGCCTTAAATGGTTGGGTATTAAAATACGTACCTAAAAAAACAACAGCAATTAAAATAAATGAAACAAGTAATTCCTTTTGTTTATTGAGTCCGGTGGCTGCTTTTGTAGTAAAATAATGCCAGAATACTTTCCAGTTCAAGGTAAACAGATGAAAAACGGAGAGTATAACAAATGTATATGAAAAGATGGTATGGATTGCCTGCCAGGCCGCTTTCGAAAATCCGAATAAAGTCCAAATCGTCCAATTTGCGACCCGACCTGAAGGGGCAATATAAAGCACTATTCCAGAAATAAAAATAATTAGAAATGACCAGGCCAATGAAAAGCTTACAAAACTTTTCCAAAAGAATTTCTGTTTCATCGAATTTAAGTTTAATTTTTTATTTGACATGGGACGTTGACTACCTGAATAGCCAACGTCCAAATATCTATCAGATAATTAAGTGTTTAATTTTATCGAAAACGGTTACAATTCGATTTCGGTTGTAACTCCACCAACTGTTTGCGTGGCCAAATTATCACATGCACCGGTCCCATAATCAATCGTTTGTATATCTCCTCCAACTGTGTCTATGGTAATAATACCACTTACCGGATAAAAGCATCCGTTTTTGTAGATCAAAGGAGAGGTGATGGTCAAAGTGTAGTTTGCCTTATCGAGATTAACTCCGGTAACCTTTCCCGTTACCGAATAAACGTCATCGGCAAATAAAAAGGTTGATCCGCCAGCAGTCATTTCACTGAATTTTTCACATTCCCAACTGATTGATGTTCCGTCAGGATAAGTCAGCGAGGCATCTGAAACCTTTTTGGTAAAGGTTAGGTTGCCCCTCTCGTTTAAACCTGTGTTCAATATGGTTTTAACTCCTTCCAGTTTATTGTCATTAAAATAATAATCTTCAAATGTTACAGTTCTCAACGATCCTTCGTTCTTCCAGAAGTCTGTAAGACTGACATGTATTTTACCTTTTTTCGTGTACCCGCTATACAGTGTGCAAGTTCCGTCCAGATAATCAACTGTCCATACGCGTGGGTAGAAAGCACCGTCGGCATTTTTATCGATGGTTACAGTCCAGCAACTGGCCAGACTTGCTGATTTTAAAACAGATTCTTCTGAACTAATCAACTCATCTTCTGCCTCTAATGCAAACGAGTTGATAATATTTGAATAATCAGCGATTGTTGTTTTCGAAGTTTCTGTTTCAGAAACTGAATCGTCAGTCTTGTTGCACGAATTCATACTAACGATTGCTCCAAATGCGATGAGAGCAATAAAAGCTACTTTTAAATTTTTCATTATTTCTGTTTTTAAATTTGTTTGAATTGTTTCTTCAGGTTATATTTTGTACTTATTGAAGATTTCTTTTCTCATAGGACAAGTACACATATTTGAATTTCCAAAAACCATTTTGTAGCCGCAATGAAAATTGTCCACACAAATGATAAAATGAACTTTCTTATTCACACAATTTTCGACCTTACAATACACATGCATATTGTTTTTCATGCACTCAAAATTCTTTTCACAAAGCAATGTTCCAGCTACTATTTTATCGTCTATTACCATGCGAAGTCATTTTAGTTGTATTGGCAAATCATAGAATTATGTTTTCTATTTACGTCCAGCTTCAATAAAAACTAAGATTTAAGGATAAACAACACCTCGCACTTTCAAGTTCCAGATAAAAGCTTTCAGGTGAGCGTTTGATCCTGCCAGCAAATTGGTATAAACCGTTTTTACAGAAGCATTTTCAACTGTCAACAGTTCCTTCTCCAGATCGGCGATGTCAGTTTGTTCAATCAAAACACCAACTTTCAGTGCTTCAACAACCGAAACATTTCCCATGGCAATCAACTGATTGTAAAGTTCTGCGATATGGGTGTTTGTAAATTCACCTGGATTGTTGTTGCCATTATCGGCAATTTGAAATCCTTCGATTAACCTTAAAACTGCCGACATATGCGCGTTTTCGCTTTTTGTGATATTCTTAAATACCGGTAATTTGTATTTGTCGTATAGGTAAGCATAAACGTCGCGAGCCATTTTTTCCTCTTCACGCATAAATAGTAAACCAGCAGCTTCGGTTTCATTAACGGTCCCGGTTATTGTGCAACCTGTTATTGGCACATCAGCAATCGTTCCGGTTAAAATACAAGTACCTGGTAATGTTGCACTTTTTAAATCTACACTTTCGTCGGCAAATACAGTGTCGTCTGTGCCAACAATTCCTTTTGAACATGAACTTGGCAATACAAGGACTCCCAGGATTGCCACTGACGCTAAAATAATTCTTGTTTTCATGATGTTGTTTTTAATTGTTTAAACTAATAATGATCGATAACTATTTTTTTGTGCGGGCTTCGGAGGTATCGCAAACCCCATTCTGATTGGCATCAACAAAGTTCACTCCTTTCCCTTTGCCCTGTCCTTGTCCTTTTCCGGTGCCATCTCGTTTGCCTTTTTGTGCGCCCGATTTACCGGCTCCCTGATTATCGCAAATACCATCCTTGTTGTTGTCAACAAAGGCCGTTCCTTTGCCAGTTCCGTTACAATTGCCATTTCCTTTGCCATCCTGATTTTGTGCAGTTGCGTAAGCTATCACTGCCACAAGAGCCAATCCTGTTAAAAAAATCTTTGCTTTCATTGTTTTTTGTTTTAATTGTTTAACATCTATTCCGTTTAATAATTGAATTTACATCTGGTATTTATTCCCATTTCCCCGGCCTTTTCCCAAACCATTTCCATGTCCTTTCCCCATTCCTTGCTTTTGGTTTTGGGTATTTGGGTTCGCGGCATTGGCCAGAAACTGGAGAAACTGCTTTTGCTGATCGGCGCTCAAAACTGATGTCACTGCATTCCGGTGAGCTTCAACCTGCTTATCCATTTGTTTTTTGATCTCCTCCTTTTGAGTTTTTCCATCTGCCGAACGCTGTTTTTCACGGAGTTCATTCATTGTCGTTTGGTTTTGCGTTTCCATAGCAACAATTCTTCCTTTTTGGTACTCACTTAATCCTGAAATTGAATTAATACAGGTTTGCAGTGGCGTATTATTCCGGCCTTTCCCATCCGGATTATTACCCGAAACGGCTAATCCAGCAATTAGAATTAGCGCAAGGCAAAGCCCTGCAACCCGATTTAATCGACTTGTTTTCATAATAAAATATTCAAAATGGTAGTTTATTGGTTACGCCATCGGCCTCCCTGAAATCCCGACCGTGGAAGGTTTATCTGGTTATCTTTGTTGAGCATCGACTGAAATATCCCGTGCAGTTTTGCTTGTTGTTCAGCCGTACATATCTTTTTCATATCCAGGTAAAAAGTAGTAGTAACCTGCTTGAGTTCGCGATGATTATTCCCAATTTCAACAGCCATCCGATTGAGGTGGGAGCTATCGGGATTTTGAGTTCCCAGTTCCCTGATCAGGTTTTCGCGTAATTGAGCCAGGTTTGTTTCAATGTTTCTGGCCGTGCGGTTAAAAGTCCGGTTGATTTCCCTGAACTGGTCGATCTGGTCTGCATCAAGATTCAATTCGTCCCTGAAAAAACGGGTACGCTGTTCTCCCGGAATATTGGTTTGCTCTTCCAGTTTCGTTTCTGTTACTTTCGATTCGGTAATTCGGTGATAATAAAACGAACCGATAGTCGAAAGATTCGTGGCAATCAGGATAACGATGATCCAGATTAATATTCGGTATTTATTTGTATCGTTCATAATCCGTCCAATAAAAATGATTCAATCGGTTCAGCTGCAAAATCGTTGAGCATTTGGACACTGCTAGTTACCTGTTGATTTATTTTCGGCGATGAAGCATTGCTGCCTAATTTCAAACCTCCATAAATTCCGGCAAGAAGAACAAACGAGAAAAATGCTGGTTGCGCCAGTCGCACCCATTGGCTTTGTGCCTGTGTTTCCGATTTTTCATCCAACCTTGCACTCAACCGGGTATAAAAGAAAGGAGATACTTCCGGTTTTTTTTCCCTATCGATAATTTGAATACCTTCTTTTAAGAAAGCCAAAAAGCCTCGGCAGTCGGCACATTCCTCCAGATGTTTTTCAACGGCAATCTTCTTTTCAACCGACAATTCGTTGTCGAGGTAAAAAATCAGGTCGTTATGGATGCACTTTGTTTTCATGTGTTTATAATATGTTTTTTAATTGCCGCATGGAACTCGCCATTTTAGTATTCTTTACTAATGAGAGAATTACTCTCATGGCTCGTTTCATTTTGTTGCTTTTAAGGTAAGACACCATTCGTTTTAAAAACTTGCAATCAAACGCACTTTTTTTTGTAACAATCTAAAAGTTGCTCCTGAAGGTTTTTCTTTGCCCGATGAATCAGCGACTCAACCGAAGCTAAAGAGATTTCCATGACTTCAGCAATTTGCTGATAGGGCAGTTCTTCGTATTTATTCAGTGTAAAAGCGATGCGCTGTTTTTCAGGAAGCCGATCCATAGCCCGATGCAGCATGTCAGATCGTTGCTGGTCGGTAATATTCTGGTCGGGCTGATCGGCACGGTTCTCCGATATTTCACTGGTTCGGTTTCGTCCGCCGATGAAAGTCTCCTCGATGGACTGGAAAAAGCGTTTCCGCTTATTGTTTCGGATCAGATTGAGCGACCGGTTGGTGGCAATCCGGTACAGCCATGTCGAGAGTTTTGCGTCTCCCCTGAAATTTTCGGCAGTACGGAATATTTCCAGAAATACATCCTGAGCCAGATCCTCCGCGTCAGCTTTGTTATGGACAATTCCCAAACAGGTATTCACAACCATTCGCTGGTAGGTTTCTACCAGGATATGGAATGATTTCCGATCGCCTTGTTGTATTCCCTTGATGAGTTGGGCTTCGTCCATTCGTATTTGTCAAATGTGAATCTGGTTTATTTGACACCACAAGTTCTGAAAACTTGCACCAGAAATCACAATTTAACCTTTTTTACTGATTTCGAGTAATTCCTTGTGATTGACAACCACAATATCTTTCTCATGA
The DNA here is from genome assembly GCA_028683385.1 of Prolixibacteraceae bacterium. Taxonomy (GTDB): domain Bacteria; phylum Bacteroidota; class Bacteroidia; order Bacteroidales; family Prolixibacteraceae; genus Aquipluma. Next base: position 242,902 of record JAQUIJ010000010.1, read on the forward strand.
AGTTCAATCAAACCGTCCTTTTCAAAGCTTTTCAGGAGTTTCACTGCGCTTTCAGTTGAAATGCCTGCAAAGTCGGCCATGTCTTTTCTGGAAAGGAGCTGGAATATCTCCGGATTTTCTGCTTTCAAACCATCGATATAAAGCAGCGTATCAGCCATTCGACCATTCATCTGCTTGTACATTGCTGTTCTTAATGTATCAAAAAGATTGGCATTTTGCTCACAATACCGTTTGATCATCGTGAACCCGAATTGTCCGTTTTGTTTGATAATGGTGGTGATGGCATCTTTTTCGACCAGAAAAACCTGGCAATCGGTCAATGCAACTGACGAATAATTGAATGTATTTTTGGTGAAAACTGAAGAGAGACCAACAAATTCGCCAGGCTGAATAATCCTCAGGTTAAAGTTTTTTGAGCCATCCCCTTCGATATATTGCTTGGCCAGACCTTTAATAACAAATAAGGCATACGAAGCAAATGCTCCCTGCTTGGTAAGGTTATCGCCTTTCCGGAACAGAACTTGAGTTTTACTTGCCCTGACCAACTCGGCCTCTTCGGGCGAAAGCGTTTGAAAACAAGGCGCCTGAATATCGCAAATAAATTCCTGATCGGTTTCGAGGATGGGTTTCATTGAGTGATTTTCCAGAATTAGACTTGTAAAGTTAGAATTATATCAATAAAAAGGGATTACAGTTGAATTCTGATGATCTGAGATGGATCTGAAGCTTATTTATTAGAAATATAAATTACAAAAGCTAAAAAATGGGCTCGATAGTTAGCTTCGCCTTTGGTTGTGGCCCATGGTCAAAACGAGTGACAATCTCTTTAATTTATTTTTCAAACTTTCCTTCCGGAACTTGCTGTCTTTTTCCCGTCGAAAAACTTATTGCTTTTTCAGGGCAAACATTGATGCAGTTGATGCATGAGAAGCAATCGGGAATAGTTCTATCTTGTTTTAAAATGGAATCCATCACAGTTGAAGGGCATGCTTTTGAGCATGCATTACAAGCAACACATTTTTCGTAATCCACTTTAATTTTCACAATACTCAGCTTTTCAAACAGCCAACCAACAAGCCCAAACGGACAAAAGAAATGACACCACGGGCGGTAAACAAACATAGAAACAGCTAAGATAACGGCAAGAAACATCCAACCGGCGAGGGTTACCACTTGCGGATGGAATAGTTTGAATGGGTCGAAATATCCAATCAAATCAAATGACCAAATAAAGGCAATTAAAGTAAACAGGACAAAAAATACAATTCGGATGCTATTGCTAACTATAAATGGAACTTTGTACTGACGAATGATTCCTTTTATGTCTTGTTTATTCCGGTTTAGCCTGAATATAAAATCTTGCAATGTCCCGAGTTGACAACCCCATGAACAAATAAACTTGTTCAAAACAACAACCAAAGTCAGGAAAACCGTCAAAGCGACAAACCTTGGAACAAACAAAGCATTTTGAATAGCATACATGGTAATCGCATCCTTTACTGTACCCATTGGGCTGGGGTCAGATCCCAAAACTATCCCAAAAATCACAAAGGAAAGCAGGTACAGCCACTTACGGTTTTGAGGTCCCACCTTATTTTTACGGATAAGAAAATAAACCAAAGTAAGGAATATGAACCAAAGAGAAAATTTAGCAACAATCTTTATCCAATCTTTCGATAATGATTCAGCATAAAGAGCTGAAGCAACATTAATCTTTTCAATTAGTTTATCCTCATTTACAGGAAAACTGTTCATTGGCTGATTGAATTCAGATACACTTTTTAAATCAAAAACCAGCATTACCACTTTGTCTGGTAGATTATTTACTGCTGTAAATTCTTTAATTGTATAATTAGCATCATAATTTAAACTGGTTAGTGTTTGAACTTCGACCTTGCTACCACCCCATATATTTACCGATACATAAGACAAAGAAACAATAAGCATTATGGTCACAGCCATCAGCCCCACATTTATATAATAGTTTTGTTTCATCTCTTTCATAATTCTCACAAAGGAATAAAAAAGAATCGGGTGAGAATAATTCTTAGTCAATATTCTGTCTATGTATAAAAATGAAATAATGCCGTAATTTATTCACCCTACATATTTGTATTGGTGTTATTTTAATTCAGAATTACGACAACAAAATGTTCTTATTGCTTATGTAGATTTTTAGAATGAAATGACTTAGCTAGTCCAAATCAATAAAAAAGTTGTCTCAATTCAATTCATGAACCGATGCACTTCAACCCAAAAATCTTTACTCCCTCTGTTTTGTAATATAATTTTGTGCTATAACAAATTCAACAAGCAAGTCATGTTATACACAAATTTAAATCACATCGAAAGCTCAACCGAATTCGCAAGAATTATCAGCGAAAATGAAAATGTAATAATTATCTGCGGAAGAATGGGTCCTTTGTGTGTTCCCGTTTACCGGATTGCTGAAGAATTGGAGAAAGAATATATACATGTAAAATTTTACGATATGGAATATGATAATCCTGAATCGTATTTTTTTCATGCTTTACCTGAAGTAAAAGATTTGAAGGAAATCCCGTTTACCATTTATTACAAAAATGGAGAAGCTGTAAATGCAACAGCAGGAATACAGTCAAAAATGCAAATAACTGCTATTCTGGAAAAAGAATTTGCAGCAACCGTAAATGCTTAATTCAAAAACAAAGTAATATGCAAACAACATTAATTGTAATCGGAGTTGTCATCGTCGCAATATTTATCTTTCGAACCATCGCAATGGCGAAAATTAAAAACACCCCATTGGTGGCCGACCATGCCAAGGTATTGACCCTTACCGAACAGAATTTTCAACAGCAAACAAAAAACAAAGTGGTATTGGTCGATTTCTGGGCAACCTGGTGTGCTCCCTGCCGAATGATGGCACCTGTTTTAAACGACGTCGCCACTGAACTGAATGGAAACTCTCATGTAGGCAAAGTTGATATTCAGCAATATCAGTCGCTGGCCAATCAGTTTAAGGTCAGGAGTATTCCAACTTTGATTCTTTTTAAGAATGGCAAAGAAGTCAATCGTTTTGTAGGCATCAAATCGAAAGAATTTTTACTGAAAGAGATTTCGAAAGTGGGATAGTAAATAGCCATCAGTCATTAGGAAAATCGACTTTAAACTTTTTACAAATGACCAAGTACTTCAAAAAAAAATATTGGAAAAACGAATAATAAAATAATAGAATTAAGAACATGGAAAAGATATTAATTATAGGGGGTGTTGCGGCCGGAGCAACTGCGGCGGCAAAAGTTCGCCGCATTTCTCCGACTGCACAAATTACAATGCTCGAAGCCGGACCGGACATCTCGTTTGCCAATTGTGGCCTGCCGTATTATATTGGCGGCGACATTAAAAGCCGCTCGAAACTGATCCTTCAAAGTCCGGAGAGTTTTAATGAGCAATACGGAGTTGAAGTACACACACATACCATCGTTTCGACAATCGACAGGATTGCACATCAGGTAAAAACCATGGATACCCGCAGCGGCGAACAGAAAACGTTTGAATACACCAAATTGATTCTGGCGCAAGGCGGTCGTCCGATTAAACCAACGCTGCCCGGAGCCGATTTCGATCATGTGTTCACCCTTTGGACACTGGAAGACATGGATAAGATTTCGCACCATCTGGAAGAGAAAAAGCCGAAGAATGCAGTTGTTGTTGGCGGCGGATTTATTGGTCTTGAAATGGTGGAAGCCCTGGTAAAACGAGGATTGAAAGTAAATGTGGTAGAAATGATGCCGCATGTGATGGCCATTATGGAAGCCGAAACAGCGGGTTTTGTTGAGAATGAAATGCTTTCGTACGGAGTTGGTATTCATACCGGCGCAGGTGTTACCGAAATCATGAGACGGTCGGTAAAACTCGACAACGGAAAGATTTTGGATGCCGATATGGTTTTGCTCTCGATTGGCGTTCGTCCAACGTTGCAACTGGCTAAAGAAGCGGGTCTAGAAATTGGCGAGGCTGGTGGATTGCTGGTCAATGCACAATTGCAAACTTCCGATCCCGATATTTTTGCGGCTGGCGATATGGTCGAAATAGAGCATCGGGTAAACGGGGAAAAAGTGCGCATCCCGTTAGCTGGCCCTGCAAACCGTCAGGGACGAATTGCTGCTGAGAATGCACTGGGCGGAAACCATAGTTACAAAGGAGCAATCGGAACATCGGTTGTTCGCGTTTTTGAAGCAGTGGCCGGAATAACCGGTTTCTCCCTGAAACAGGCTCGTACCGCCGGATTAGATGCTGATTCAGTAGTCGTTCATAAAGAACATCATACGTCGTATTATCCCGGAGCAGAAACAGTAACCACGATGCTGGTTTACGACCGCAATACCGGTATTATTCTCGGTGGACAGACAGCAGGATACAAAGGCGCAGACAAACGTTTGGATGTGATTGCAACGGCAACCGCAGCAAAACTGACCATCAGTGATATTGCAGATATCGACTTTGCTTATTCGCCACCAATCGGAACGGCCAACGACGCCATAAACATGGCTGCCTATACAGCCGAAAACAGGATTTCAGGATTCAGTCCGTCCATTACAGTTACCGAACTCGATGCTTTTATTGAAGGTAAAAACCCAGTATTTGTTGACGTACGCGATGTTTTCGCTTTCGAAAAAAGCCACATAAAAGGAGCGCTCAATTTGCCGCTTGAAGTTTTAGCACAGCAAATCAATACTGTTCCGGCAAACCGAATGGTGATTGTTTACGACGAAACCGGTAAGAAAGGACATCAGGCACTTCGCACCTTACTGGGTGCAGGTTTTAAAGATGTTACCAATATTTCAGGTGGACATACTTCGCTGCAACGTCAGGCTAGAACCGTGGGCTTTAAGCACATTCAGGTGAATCTGTTGCCAGTTGAATTGAAATTACTGGAAGAAGAAACGGCAAAGGCTGAAGAAAAAACAGTTGCAAAAGTAAAGTATGAAAATTCGCTGCTGATTGTTGATGTGCGCACTCCTGAAGAATTTGAGGACGGCGCTTATCCCGATGCCATTAATATTCCGTTGGACGAACTGATGGAACATCTGGACGAACTTGGAAATAACCCAGCACGCGAGATTGTTGTTTATTGCGCTTCAGGAGCAAGGTCTGCCTATGCACAGCGAATGCTGATGCAGGTAGGTTATACAAACGTAAAAAATGGCGGTGGAATTGGGGCAATGATGGCCAACCGAAACATAAAACCTGCCGCTTCAGGTCCTTCAAATGAACCGATCATAGTTGATGTTCGCACACCTGGAGAATTTCGTGGAGGCGCTTATCCCGGTGCAATCAATATTCCTTTGGATGATTTTCAAACACGCATCGGCGAATTGGGAAGTAAAACGCGAGATATTACGCTTTACTGTGCTTCAGGGGCTCGCTCAGCTTATGGACAGCGAGTGTTGCAGCAATTGGGTTTCACTAATGTCAAAAACGGTGGCGGAATCATGCAAATGATGAGACAGCGATAATATAAACCAATAAATCGAATCCTATGCAAAACGTTTTTTCTTACACCGATTTCAGTCAAAAAATGGAGGGATTGGATCGTGTTGCCTTATTGGTACATAATCCTGAAAATGAGTTTTCCCGATGTGCATTCCGGAGTATTACCGAAGCACTGCATTTGAGTCAAACAATTTCAGTTTTTGTTGCCGATGTGAGCCAGGTTCGGGACATTCATGCGGTTTACAAAATTACCAGTGAACCATCATTGTTGCTTTTTGCAAAAGGGAATTTGGTAAATGTGCTGGAAGGCTGCCACGAAAGTGAGTACTTCAAAGCAGTGATTAATCATGATTTATCTGAATAATGAAAGACATGAAACGAGTTTTAATTTTAGGTGGCGGATTTGCAGGCATTCAAACAGCCATTGAGTTACAGAAAAGTGGACAATTTAAAGTGACACTGGTTTCTGATCGGGATTTTCTTTATTTATACCCAATTTCAATTTGGGTTCCGGTACATATTAAAGAATTTAGCGATGTGAAAGTTCCCCTTGCTAAAATCAGGGAAAAATTCCCATTCGAAGTAATCATTGATTCAGTAAAAAAAATTCATGCTGCTGATCATCAGGTGATATGCGAAACACAAACACTGAATTATGACTATTTGGTAGTTGCTTTTGGGGCAGACAAAATGAAACACAAAGGCATTGAGAATACGCTGTCAATTTGCGGTAAACCTGAAGTTTCACTGGCTATTCGCGATGAAATTGATGCGTTAATCCGGAAAGGCAGCGGAAAAATTGCAGTTGGGTTTGGTGGAAATCCGAAAGATAAATCGGCAGTTCGTGGAGGTCCAGGATTCGAATTGATTTTCAATATTCACAATCTCCTGAAAAAGAAGAAAATCAGGCAAAATTTTGAACTCACGTTCTTTGCGCCAATGGAGGAGCCAGGTGCCCGGATGGGACAAAATGCCCTGCCCATGTTGAACAAAATGTTCGATCAATATCGGATAGGAAAACGATTTGGCAAAAAAATAACCGAATTTGAACGGGGATCAGTTGCATTTGAAGATGGCTCGAAACTGGATGCCGACCTCACCTTATTTATCCCGGCTTCGGCAGGGCATCATGTTTTGCAGGAGAGCGATTTACCTTTGACTGAAGCTGGTTTTGTCCAGATTGACACATATTGTCAGGTTCGCGGATTTCAGAATGTTTATGCTATTGGCGATATTTCGGCGATGGAAGGGCCTGAGTGGATTGCCAAACAAGGCCATGTTGCTGAATTGATGGGACGAAATGCCGCGCACAATATTATTGCAACTGAGGCAGGTTCTTCTAACAAAAAACATTATCACGAATCTCCCAATATTCTTTGCGTAATGGATACAGGTAATGGAGCGGCCTTTGTTTTCAGGAATACAAAAAAATCATTCATTGTTCCGATGCCTTTTGTTGGGCACTGGATGAAACGAGGTTGGGGAACCTATGCCAAAATAACTAAAGTCGGCATACTCAGACATTTTTCAGGATTCATATTTTCTGAATAAAAAAATCATAATGAGAAAAGTTTTAAAAGTGTTGGTAAGCAACCGGATGATCATCCTGTCGATATTGGGAGTTTCATTGTATTTGGGTATTTCGCAATATCATATCTCGTTGTGGTACATCTTATTTTACGGCGTATTTCTGGGAGTTATTTTCGGAAAAGTATTTTGCCGGTGGGTTTGTCCAATGGGTCTGATCATGGAAATGTTGATGAGCATGAGCGGCGAAGATGGTAAAATCAAGCAAATGTACCAATATCATAAAATTGGTTGCCCCATTGCCTGGATTTCCGGAATCCTGAATAAATATTCAATTTTCAGAATAAAAGTGAACAAGGATAGCTGCCTGAATTGCGGAATTTGCGACAAAAAATGCTACATCGTTGCCATGGAACCAGCCAAGTTTAGCTTGTATAAACCTGCGCTCGAAAAACCGGGCAACAGTTATACGTGTTCAAAATGTTTACAATGTGTGGCCTCGTGCCCAAACGGAAGTTTAACCTATAAAGTACAGAAATGAAAGCGAATTTCGACACAATAATTAACGATGAGAAACCCGTTATCATCGACTTTCATGCGGTGTGGTGCGGGCCATGCAAGGCTCAGGCGCCCATTTTAAAAGATATTGCGGGCGAACTTGGAGACCGTGTCCGAGTCATTAAAATTGATGTGGATCAGAATCCCGAGATCGCCGGACGCTATCAGATTCAGAGCGTTCCTACACTCATGATTTTCAAGAGCGGAGCAATAAAATACAAGCAGCCGGGAGTGCATACCAAACAGCAGTTATTGAATGTGCTGACAACAATATTTTAACCATTAAAATTATCAAAGATGAAAAGAAACATGGGTTCTATTGACAAAGTGATCAGGATACTGGTTGCTGTCGTATTTGTTGTTTTGTTCTTTGCAAAAGTAATAACAGGAACTCTGGGAATTATCCTTCTTGTTCTGGCGGCAGTGTTTGTGCTTAACAGCCTGATCAGTTTTTGTCCAATTTACTGGTCTTTTGGTATCAGTACGGCAAAGAAGAAATAATTAATAATCAGGAAATCGAGCATTGACATTTTTGCGTTCTTTCTTGATCGATTCTAAATTGGTTATCTCAAAACTTAAAGAGATAACCAATTTTTGTTTATATCAGTTTAATTGAAAACAATACTGGAAAACTAACATCCCCCTTTAATCTTCGATGTTTTCACAATAACTGGTTCAGTTGAATTTTTAAGTGCATTAATCAGCATCTTTATGTCTGTAGCTGCTTTTAGCCTGAAATTATAAGTATTTACCTCTTTCTTGCTTGCATCAGGCCCTGGAAGAATTAAGTTGGAAAATAAATTTTTAAATTCTGACGACGATTCGATAAGAATATAATTTTCAGCCTTACCCAGAAACCCTGCCTTCAAATAGCCTCTTTTAGCAATTTGCTGATCATCAGCATAAAAGTAATTAACCTTGTGTTTTTGATCCAGAATTTTTGACCACTGACGGTCGCTCATCTTTTCTATCGGGATATTGATGGCAAAAGGCAAATGGTAAACTTTGAATGCTTCAGGAGTACGAATATCGATGATATTTATCCGGTAATAATTATTTACAATCTCACTGGCAAGTTTATCAGCCGGAACTTCTACCGAAGTTAAATTGCTCTGGCTTAATGCAGCATTAATTTTCGCTTCCAAGCGGCTGTTGCTATCGGGTATAATGGCAATAATAATTAACACAGCAAACGCAAAGCCTACAGCCGAAACGTAAGCATATACCCGCCGTTTAGGTAATTCAGACTGATCATTATTTACACGTTTTTCGATTAACCGGGAGAGAAAAAAAGCGATAAATGCGATGGCTGTCAGGAGGAATCCAAACACGATCTTCGACATCCCCAGTTTTTCATTGATCAGAACGGGCCCCCAGGCTTCAGCAAGGTAAATTTTTTCGAACATCGGATATCCTTCAACGAAAGCTAAAACTCCAAGTCCCGATCCAAAAACAAAAGCCAAACCATCGAGTTTTCCGATTGATGCCGCGCAAACACTGGTTCCGGGGCAAAAACCGCCAATAATGAATCCCAGTCCCATAATCGCACCGCCAGCCAGTGCCGACAAAAGGAAAGTAGGATTAATATAAATCAGGCTTAAATCGAGTATTCCAATCTGTCCGAATAACAGAACACCAATCATCGCGGTAACTCCGGCGGTAAAAAAAACTTTCAACACGGTAAAATCATAACCGTAGAATAAGCCAACTAATTTTTTGGTTGAAGAAAAACCTGCCTGTTCAAGGACAAATCCAAACCCAATTCCAGCAATCAACGCTACAATCAAATTAAACTCATTACTTAATATATAGGGTACTAATGGAGCCATGATTCAATTATTTTAACCAAAGTTTTCTAAAAAAATAAGCAAAAGCATATCCCGATCCGAAAATAGCGAGCATGGTAATAATGCCACCAAACGACATCACTGCCATTCCGCTTAATGCAGCCCCGCTGGTACATCCCCGGCCAAGTTGTGAACCTAAGCCAAAGAGTGCGCCGCCAATGATAGCGGCAATAATCCGGGTTCTGTTGGTAATGTTAGGCCCCCGCTCCAGCTTAATTCCGACACGGTTGGAAATCACTCCCGAAAAGAACGCTCCTATCACAACCCCAATCACTTCAAAAACGAGCCAATCTTTCAGCGGGCCTCCGGGATGCTCCTCGTTGTATGATTTAATGAAAGGCGTATTTGCCGAATGTTGCGGAGCTACTTCAACAACAGCTTTAAGTACCACACTTTTAACAGCGCCGCTGGCACCAAGTCCACGGCCTGTCACATAAATTGTTCCCAACAGAACCAGCCCCAGTAAAAATCCGGCCAGGTAAGGATTCATGTATTTATTTGGTTTCATAATTCTGGATATTTTCGTTTTCAACTTCCTCTTCATTATCTTCAAGCTCTTCGTAACCGGTTATCATCGCATTAATATTTGATGTTGGTGTTTTTCCGGTAGTAGTCATATAAACATGCACAACAAGGAATATCATCAGGAGAATTGCACCCATGGTGTGCCAGAATGCAATACTGGAAAGCGGATAATCCTCAACTACAATCAGATTGTTTTGATCGATTGTTTTGTATAGCATGTACAAAATACCCGAGGTAGTGGTTAATGGAATAAGTATGACTTTGAAACCCAGATAAACAATCCGTTGCAACGGATTTAGCTTGCTAAGTTCTGACTTTTGTGTTGGATGGTGTTCTCCTTTAAAGATACCAGAAATGTAGAATTTAATCTGCTCTTTTAATTGTTTGGTGGTGGGGATATATTGCCTCCATTCGCCGGTTGTCAGGTGCCAGAAGATGGCAAAAATCAATAACCCAATTAGCATCCATGAAGCAACGCGGTGATATTCTGCTGCTTTTTCGAACCCAAATATGGAATATGATCCATGAACTTCGAACCCGGTAATTGCCAGAAACATAATGAGTGAAGCTTGAGTCCAGTGCCAAAAACGCTCAAATCCTTTATAAATATATACTTTACGCATCTTTTAAATTTTACTAAAATGAACTATTCAGAAATTGATCCGGTTACTCGGTTGGTTTATCTTCATCGTAGCTGATGATCTGTTTTTCGTACTTATTCTTCCTGATCAATACAAAAATCCGGAGAAATGCATGACCCAAAACTGCCGCAAGAGTGAGGAAAAATGCCCAAATTCCTACATTATCCTGAATAACATTCCGGTCACGTCCCGGAAGATAAAAACCGGTCAGTTTAGCCAATCTTCCGTTATCGCGGGTATGACATTCAGCGCAACTTACAGCTTGCTCTTTTGGTGAAACCATGTGGTTAACCGGCCAGTACATTACAGTTTCAACAAAACCATACTGGCCGCTGTATTTAAGTCCCGATTCTTTCATCCCGGCTGCAACGGCTTCGTCCCATTTAAAATCTTTCCAGAAAGCGCTATCACCTTCTGTTTCTCCATAAAGTTTAGGTTGAACCAAACGATTATAAACCTTGTCGTAAATTTGGTCGCCAACATGAATTTTCACAGGAATTATTTTAGATGAACGATCGTGATAGGAACCATTTAATGTGTTCATTTTTACAGGAATGGATTTAATGGCATCGCCCAGCAGATACTGATCAGCAGTTCCGTTAAACCAGATGTAATCGGGTTTAACATTTCGCTCCCATTTAAAAGAACCCTTAATTGACATATAATGATGATTACCCAATGAATCATCCTCCTCATAGGGTTTCCCGTCCTTCAACTTTCCGGCTTCAGACCATTTCCATGACATTTTTGTTGAATTCACCTTGGCATATTGAGGAATATGACATGCCTGGCACGAAACCCTTGATTCGTGACGGTTGAGTACTTCGCTAAGGTGGGGAGTATTGGTATGACATTGCTCACATGTAGCCCGGTTGGTATTGTCAGTCGAAACTGAATATAACTTTCCGAGTATTTGGTGATTCTCTGCGGTATGGCAGGTTACACATTCCAGGTTCATCCCATTTGCACCCATGTGTACATCTACATCACGACTGCACGAAAGCTGGGCGCTTTCCAAATCGCCATGTTTTACATTATTTCCGCCACCACTGAAGAAATGGCACGAGCCACAATTACTTTTTCGTGGTGAACCAACACTCTGAGCTACATTTTCAAGGTTTACGGTGCGATCAGGATAGCCTGCCATGGAAGCTCCTTTCAAATATTCTTCACTGTTATCGTGACACACCATACAATCAACATTCCGGGCATTGTTGAAATCGAAACGGCTACTGGTCATCCCATAACCAATGTGACATTTTGCACACGACTGTTGGTTTGAATTCGTTCCGAGACAGAAATTATTCATCACGTTTTTCTTTCCGGCAGATGAAATACCACGTCCTTCAACATACGATGCCCGCTCCCAGTTCCAATGCGACGAAGCCATCACCTCTTTATGAGTTTCAGTATGACAGGAAATACATGCTTCTGTTACCTCTTGAGGCGATTTAAATTCCTTTTGCAAAGCCGGAAGTTTGCTGTGCTCAACTGAAGGAATAGCTTTTAAAGCATATTTGTGTTTAAGTTCTTCAAGGTTAAGGTTATAATTATCTTCCTTATGGAAAGCATTTACCAATACTATCATGAGTAGTATAGTAAAGATTACGAATAGCAGATTCCTAAGCATAGCATTTTTTTATCGTTTCAATTATGAGCAAATGCTCATTTCGTTTAAAAATGCAAATGTAATAATATATCAATACATGAATAAGTTTCTATAGAAAATTTACGTTGCCAATAGATATTTTATTGGCGAAAAATAACTGTAACCCAAGGATCAACTAATTTAGGATAGTAAAATATTGAGTTAATTGCATTGAATACTAGTAGGTTGAATAAAAATATTGATCTCCAAAATGAACCATGATGAGTTTATTTTGGAGATCAACTCTATTCTAATTATCAGAAGTCTTTCCTGATTAAGTTTTAATTATTTGGCATTATTTCACCAACAGAACCTCCTGAACTGCTTTCTCAAGAGTTTCTTTCGGCAAAGCCCCCATTGTAGCCTGTGGTTTGCCTTTCACCGGGATAAACAAAAGGGTTGGCAAACTTTGAATACCTAAATTTTGAGAAAGCATCTGCTCCTTGTCGGTATTGACTTTGTAAACGATAATCTTCCCGGCATATTTTTTTGCAATTTCTTCTACACGAGGTGAAAGTTGGCGGCATGGACCACACCAATCGGCATAAAAGTCAATAATGACCGGTAGTTTACCTTCGAACTTCCATTCTTTATTGACTTCGTAATTAAAAATCTTTTGTTTAAATACTTCGTTTGTCAACACAATTACGTTTCCAGTTGTAATCGTTGTGTTACTGCTTGCCTTGCCAGGATTACCCGCATTGCAATTGCTTAGCAAGAACACAAGGCCAAGCAATATTGAAATCAGAATTTTTTTCATGGTATAAATTTTATAGTATTGTTAATCTTTAGCATCTTCCTCTGGCGCATGGACTATTCACCAAAAAGTAACCCATCGCACCACCCCAAATGGTACTCATATAAGGACTACTTGTAATCGCACAAGTTCCTGACGCACAACCTACAAAATGATAGTAAGAAAATCCGGCAATAGCACCTATAGCAATGCTTAAAAAGGGCCTCCAAAATTTCCATGTTTTAAGATTCTCTTTGAATGTTCCCTGGCTTGGTTTAACTTCGCAATTATTTTCCATATCTGCTACTTTTATCTATTTGATTGCAAAACTAATAAAATAAGATAATAAATCGCATTAATGACACCTAAATCTTTTTAGTAACACTAATTTATTTACATTTGCACAAGAAAAATTGATTATGAGCGAAATTTTCAGCAATAGCCTTAGTCCGGAACAGTTGGATGAAATGTTTCGAAACGACGATAAATGCCTGGAGTTTTTGGCTGGTATAAAATGGGCCAATGGATTTGTGTGCAAGAAATGTGGCAATACCAACTCTTGTGCAGGGAAAGAGCCCTTTTCGCGCCGCTGCACCAAATGTAAAGCCAAAGAAACCGCTACCAACGGAACAGTTTTCCATGGTGTTAGATTCCCTATTAGCAAAGCTTTTTATATTGCCTATCAGGTTTGTAAAGGGAAAGAGGACGTTTCATCCTACGAATTTGGCCGCCGTCTTTCACTGCGGCAAATGACCTGCTGGAATTTCAAAACTAAAATCCAACATGCACTCGAAGAAATGGATTCGCTCACTGAAAAGGAACGAAACTCAATGGAGAAAATATTAACAAGCTGATTTTTCCTTTATCGTACAGGATACACTTCCATACTTCCACAGGAAGGACAAACCTCCGTTTTATCAGTTCCTGAGCAGCTTTCAACAACTTCCCAGTCGACCTCTTCGGGGCTTCCCTGCCAATTGCATTGTTTGCACTTTAAAGTCGTTGATTCCATCGGCATATCAATTTATTTCTTGGCTACCAATAAAAATACTGGATATTTTTCACCTGATTCTCGTTTTACTTCGAAACAAGTTTTGTATTCGATGTGCTTAAAACCAGATTGTTTAAGGATTTTAACTAGATTTTCAGGATCAAAACCTAAATGTACTTTAACATCAATACCATGGAAAGATCCATCTTCCGGATATAAATCGGCGATGGCCAAATATCCTTCCTGATTTAGCATCGAATAAAAAGTTTCGAGAATGGTTTCATAGTCATTTACATGATGTAAAACCATTTGATTGTAAATGATATCGAATTTACCATCAAAATTCCGGTGCTCCAGGTCGAACCAAAGAGGAATAATGTGTTTTGTTCTGTGATATTCGGTTTTTTCTACACATACTTTTATCATCTCCTGCGAATTATCCATCAGGGTAATTTCCGAGAACCGATCTTTTAGCAAAAAGCTTAGAATTCCTGTACCTGCTCCATATTCAAGGGCTTTCATCGAAGGATTAAGAGGGATCATCTTTTCAAGTTCGGCGGCAATGGCTACCGAACGATCCTTGTGCATTTTATCTTTGTCCCATTCGCGGGCACGGGCATCAAATTCGCTCATTCTATTTATTTTAGATTTTTAATACTTTCCAACGGGTTGTGTTTGCTGGTAATTTCCTTTACGACCAGAGTAGTAACAGGCGAAACCGATTTTTGATTAAAAACCATGTCGTGTCCCACACATAAACCCATCGAAATATTAAGTTCAGTATTATTTTCTTTCAGGTAATCGGCCTGTCCGGCAGGATTGCACATGATTCCTTTTCCTTCGCATCCAAGCATTTCGTGTTTGGTAATATGCCCGCATTTGCAATCGACACTATATACTGCAAATTCTCCTGAAAGAAATTGCTTCACCGCTTCAGCTTCTTTCGGAAACGAAACGCAATGTGCTATGCCAATTCGTTTGATTCCTGCTTTGAGTGCATAGTTTTTGATTTCCTGAACCCGGTTAGAACCCCGCTGATAGGCATCCTCGGCGGTTTGCATGATTTCAATCGAACGGTCATCATACAATTCCTTGATTTCTTTTCCTTCCATGTTCTAATGGTTACATTGATGTTCTTCTTCATGATGTTCATGCTGGTGACAACCTTCACCCGAATCTTCAATATTCCCGTTCAAAAAGGTTTCAACCAGTTGGCGTACATTGCCCGAACATCCTCGATAAACTTCAATTCCATGACTATTAAGTACGTTCAACGCACCACCACCCATGTTTCCGGCAAGCATTACGGATACCCCAATTTCATTCAAAACTGATGCGATATTACTTTTACATCCACAACCCTGTGGCGATGGTAATAGTTCCGTTTTCTCTATTTTTCTTTGGGAGTCAATGGTAAAAATGGTATATGCTTCGCAATGTCCAAAATGGCCATCAACTTCATTTCCCCTTGTGGGCACTGCTATTTTCATGATTAATTTCTCCTAACTTTAGAATTTATTACGCTAACGATTCAAATTATTCTGGCGCAAAAATACATATAATAATGAGCAAATGTCCAAAATCTACAATCTCCGTTGTCCCTTTCTCTTATTCTTTATTAGCTGTTTTTTCTTCCTGGAACTATTTTTATCTGAATAGTTGGGTATTAACCGAAGCAAATCAACCAACATTCTCGAATTTCCTTGATAATTCCTTATTGTATTGCCTGATTTGTCCGCAGTATAATCATTCGCAAGTCCAATCTTCTCGGCCTTTTCTTTCGACTCATAAAACCTCGGCCTTTCCTCAAAGTCTGACATTCTAATCGGATGCCGAATTGGATTTTCATTTCCATCGGTAACAAATACCAGATGTCCTTTATGAACCTGCCTGATTTCAACATGAAACAGTTTCAGTGCATCGTTATACATTAGCTTACTGGTGATAAAATCCATCCGGTTGAGTTCTGTAAATAAGTTTTCAAGGCTTTGCTTGAGGTTCTTGCTATAAGCTGTAAATTTCAAATCAATTTTTTCCTTTGGATCATCATTCTTTAACTGATAGGTTTGTTCCAATTCCTTGATGAACTTCTGGACTTTCTCCTTTTCAAAATTGTCTTTGATCTTTTTGCCGCTTTGCTTGTCAATCCTTGTGGATACAATATGAAAATGAACCCGGTCAATGTCTGCATGTCGGTAAACCAAGTAGGGCTGCTTTCCATATCCGAGTTGTTTCATCAGGTTGTCAAGTTCAGTTCGTATTCCCTTTTCTCCAAGCCGGATCATGTCATTCATGGTTGGGTTAAAAGAGATATGAAGACCTTTATTCTTGACACGTGTATTTGAATCCTCAATGCGTTTGAAAATCTGGTGCCGGTGCTGAGCAGAGTAAATAAATGGATTTGCAGAAGGTGTATTTCGGCTGTGATAAAAGGTGGCTTTACCTTCCTTTGCCTTTCGCTCATTGTAAAAAAAAGCATTCGCAGTGCTTGATGCCTGATGGATAACGATAACCATTTTAAAATTTTTGCTGGTTATTCACTACGGAATATGATCCATATATTTTTGCAAAAGCACAAAACACTTTTTAAGTGTTTCATAAGAGTTATTCAGAGTTCGCTTGTCCTCAGAATCGAGTTGGTATCCTAAATAGGTATTCAGTTTCTTGGCAATCTGGTTCAGGTTAACCCCGATTTTGTTGAGTTCAAAATCCATTTGTCCCATTAATTCCGAAAATTCCTTGCTGGCTTCAATTCTCCGGATCTCTCTTTTTCGCAATAATTTGGCCCGGCCAAAATCACTCAAGGTTGAGTACCCTTCTTTCTTGCATCGCTCCGTTAGTTGTTCCTTTTCCCGGTTGGTCAGACGAACCCGGATTCCTTCACCAAGTTTTTTCTCTTCTGGGGTTGGCGGCCTCATTTTGTTTCCTTCTGGATTGACTGTGTTTCAACTTTAAACTTGCTTTTTGAAAGAGGGGAATCATTATCATCAACCTTTTGGGGAATGAGGGGAATGCTCCGTAGGACAGCTTTGTCAAGGTTTTTGTGGAACAAAAACACATCTCATACTTTTACCACAACATTTAAAACAATAGGATTATGGGAGAGGTAATGAGTATCGTTCACAAACCTGCAACATCGAATAATCCGTTGTAT
>JAQUIJ010000032.1 GCA_028683385.1 Prolixibacteraceae bacterium
TTTTGAGCATCTCAGCTTTCGATAAAACCACTATCGCTGAACTCCTTACCGAAATTCATTCAAATCAAAATGTCAAAGAACAGCCTACACTATTTGATTAAAAAATTAACGCACCAGTACTAATTCAACATCAATAAATTTAAAATATCAATATTAGAATCACAGTAAAAGTGTCAAATCGTATTCTAAATTCCTTTGGCTTCATTAATACTTCAATTTTCTGATTTTCAATAAACAAACATTATTCAACTATAAATGTTTATGAATTGAATTAGGTGAATCTATTTTACAAAATTGGCGTATTAAATAAAAAAAGCTCATGAAACATGCCCTGAGGAAACATTCCCTTGGCTAGATGATTACCATTTATTTAGTCAAGTTCCATATGGTAATTGAAAACGAATTATTGACATATGAAAAAGATACAGTCAAAGTCATCAATTTCAGATATTACAAATGAAAAATTGAATGATCCCTATGAAATTATATATGCTTATCCAAGGGATGAAGAAATCCATTTAAAATTTCTGGAAAGGACTCAGATCAATGCACACATGGCTCGGTGGTTTCTTGACTATGAATACAATCAACTCATTTGGTCGGATGGAATATTTGAAACACTTGAGGTTGATGCGAGAAAATATGGCGCCAGTTTTTCAAATTATCTTGAGGTTGTGCATCCAGACGACCGCAAAATTAAGATTCAGGCACAGGAAGAATTAAAAACAAACAGAAAACCTATTGAAATCAACTATCGGTTACGTTTCAATTATGGACGGATTAAATGGATCAATGAAATTTGCAGTAGCGATTTTGACATTGAGGGCAATCCAGTTCGGTCATACGGAACGATTCAAGATATCACAAAATATAAACTTGCTGAGGAAAACTTTAAACAAAAAGAAGAACAATTCGCCAGTTTGATAGAATGCTATCCTTCATTAGTTGCTATAATCCAAAACAACAAATTTGAATTTATAAATCAGGCAGGTCGTCAGATGCTTGAAGAAAAATCACCGGTTCAAGTTAAAGGAATGAAGATTGATAGGATTATACCACCGGAATCAAGGAAGAATTATATAAAAAAAATTAAATCTGTTACGCTAGGCCAAATTGAAACTACATTTGAAGAAAAATTGCTTCGAACTAATGGTCATGAATTTGATGCTGAAATTAAATTAATCAGAACTACGCATAACGGTTTTCCTGCAGTTCAAATGATTGTTAATGATATTACATCTAGAAAGAAAGCGGAAGAAACCTTGATTGCGAGCGAAGAAAGATTCCAAAAATTAGTCGTCAGTTTGTCTGAAAAAGAAGACAAATTGAAAGAATTAATTGAAACCAAGAACAAATTCTTTTCTATTATTGCCCATGATTTGCGAAGTCCATTCAACAGCATTATCGAGTTTTTGGACATATTACTAATTCAGTATGATGAATTTAGTGACAGTGAACGGAAAAACTATTTAAGTCTCATTGAGGACGATGCGAACAGAACACTTAAATTATTAGATGATTTATTGGAATGGTCAAAATTGCAAACTGGCACAATGCCTTTTCAACCAAGACAACAAAAACTGCTTCCGATTATTGATTATGTCTCAGAAAATTTAGATTCGGTTCTATTTCTTAAACAATTAAAACTAAGTTGCTCGATATCCAGCGAATTTGAGATATTCGCTGATACAAAGATGCTTACCTCAATCTTTCGGAATCTAATAAGTAACGCCATCAAATATTCAAACCCTCATGGAATCATAACCATAAGTGCTCGTTCGTTAAACAATCAAACTGAAATCGTTATTGCCGATAATGGCGTAGGTATGAATTCAGAAACGAAAAATAAACTTTTCCATGTCAATCAAAAAGTCTCAACTCCTGGTACTGCCAACGAAAAAGGAAGTGGATTAGGATTAATCTTGTGCAACGATTTTATTGAAAAGCATCAGGGCAAAATTTGGGTTGAAAGCGAACTTGGTAAAGGAAGTAAGTTCTTTTTTTCATTGCCAAGTTATAACACACAAATACATCACACAAGCTCTTCCGTACATCAATAAATAATTGAGTCTATTTCATCTTTGAAATAATTTGCAATAATATTTATATATTTTTACAAATGAGACTTCTTCCACTTAATCCATATCATGTTAAAAAAAGAAATTTCGAATATTCTAATAGTTGACGACAACTCCTTTTATTTATCGGTATTAAAAACGATATTAAAAGATGTTGATGCAAATATTTATCTGGCAACTTCGGGAAAAGAAGCTCTTTCACTTTTAAATGAAAATAATTTTGCTCTTGCCGTACTTGATATACAAATGCCTGAAATGGATGGTTTTGAACTTGCTGGCAACATACGAAATTTACAGAACAGAGATTTATTACCAATAATCTTTCTTACTGCGTATTCTTCAGATGAAATTCAGATGTTTAAAGGGTATGATAATGGTGCCATCGATTATCTTACAAAGCCAGTAAATAAGACAATATTCATCAGCAAGGTGAAAATATTTCTTGAACTGGATCGTCAAAAAAGGAACCTGATAGCAAGCAAAGAATCATTACAGGAATCGAAAATTGAACTTGAGAAGAAACAGATTGAAATGAAGTTGCAGAATGAGGCTTTACGGCTTGCTCAAACTGAAACGGAAGAATCAAGAAAAAAATATTTCAAACTATATGATTTAGCGCCAATTGGCTATTGCACAATAAATGTTAAAGGAAATATTCTGGAAATAAACCTTATAGGTTCAAAGCTTTTGGGAAATGAATTTAATAAGTTAATTGATCTTAACTTGAAAGAATTCGTAGCAAGAGAATCGCTTAGCACGCTGAAGAAATTTCTAGGTAATGTATTTGAAAATAAAGAACATACTGGATGTGAAGTAAAGCTAAAGCCAACTTCTGGAAAATCGGTTTATGTATATCTTAAAGGTGCAATGATTGATGAAAATCAAAAATGTTTGCTCTCAATGACTGATATTACTGAACTGAAGGAAGCTCAAATGGCTCTGATCGAGTCTGAGGAATTGTATCACTCATTGCTAAAGACTTCTCCGGATGGAATAATCATTACTGACTTAGAGGGAAAGATAATAGAGGCCTCAGATGTTTCAAAAGAATTAGCTGGCAGTAAAACTGTAATTGAAGGTATGCATTTCATGGATTTTATTCCAGAAAAGTCGCAAGATGATTTAACAAAAATCTGTAAAACAACATTGAAGCATGGAATGATTCAGAATTTTGAAATCGCACTAAAAAGAATTGATCAAACCGAGTTTTTTGGGGAAATAAGCACAACTCAGATAAAAGGAAATGACGGTGAAATAAAAGCATTTATGTCAGTCATCAGAGACATTTCGGAAAGGAAACTAATCGAAAAACAGTTACGACATACAGAACGAATGACTGGAATCGGAGAATTAGCAACTGGAATGGCACATGAAATAAACCAACCGTTAAATACCATTTCATTGATTATTGACAATATTGTGTACTCCATTGATGCCAAAACAATAACCGAAGATTATCTTAAAACGAAAATTGATAAGGTTTTTGACAACATCACCAGGATCAAGAAAATAATAGATCATGTGAGAACTTTTTCCAGAGATCAGGATGATTTTGTTCAAACAGATTTTGAAATTAACACAAGCATTCAAAACTGTATATCAATGATTTCCGAGCAATTCTCGCATAAAGAAATTGATCTGACTTTTCATCCGTTCAATAATCTACCAACTTTATCCGGAAATGCATACCGGTTTGAACAAGTTATACTAAACATGCTTGTCAATGCCAAAGATGCAATCGAAGAGAAGAAAAAAAGAAATTGTGGCAAATTCAAAAAGCGAGTTGAGATTTCAACCGCTTTACAGAACAATATTATTCTCGTTGAGATTAAAGATAATGGGATAGGCATTTCTCAGGAAAATATTGATAAAGTATTGCTACCGTTCTTTACAACCAAAGAGCCCGGAAAAGGCACAGGCCTGGGATTATCAATTTCGTATGGCATTATAAAGGAATTAGGTGGCGAAATTGAAATTCAAAGCAATCCTAAAACAGGAACAATCATAGCATTGAAAATTCCAATTCAAGATTTCATTACTAAAAAAAACACTTTCAGTCATGTTTAATACTACTGGAAAACCCGAAAATCATCAATTAAATGCGCAAATGAAAGTGCTTGTTATTGATGACGAGATCAATTTCACTGAAGAGATCGAAGAATTTCTTCTCAATCAGGGATACATCTCATTTACGGCCAACAATGTGCACAAAGGCCGGGCGATATTGAAAAGTCAGGATATTGACTTGCTTATCCTGGATGTTCGGTTAAAAGGAATCAGTGGGCTGGATATATTAAAAGAGGTTAAACAAAGTTATCCTAAGTTGGAAGTAATTATTGTTTCAGCTCATGGTGACATGGAAACTGTAATTACAGCATTAAGAAACGGAGCCATTGATTACCTTAAAAAGCCATTTCGCCATACTGATATACAAATAGCCATCCAAAGAACTCGCAAATTTTTAGATCTTCAACGAGTCATAAAAAATATGGAGGAAAAGACTTCCCTTATTTCAAAAAACCTGCAAGAAAAAATAAAACGCGATTTTATTGGCGAAAGTCAACAAATCAAGGATATTCTGGAATTGGCCATGACTGCCTCTAAATATAGAGATACGAGTGTACTAATTACCGGAGAAAGTGGAACAGGCAAAGAAAATGTTGCACGTATCATTCATTATGAAAGCAGCCGGAAAGACAATATTTTCTGCGCTGTAAACAGCAGTGCCATAACCGATTCGCTTTTAGAAAGTGAATTCTTTGGTCATAAGAAAGGTTCATTTACAGGAGCCATTGTCGACAAAAAAGGATTTTTTGAGGTTAGTAATCAAGGTACTTTGTTTCTGGATGAAATCGCCGATATGCCAATTAATCTTCAGGCCAAAATATTAAGAGCCATCGAAGAAAAAACGATAACCCGGGTAGGCGAAACAGAACCAATTGCTACCGATTTTAGAATAATCGCCGCAACAAACCACGACATTAACCAATTAATCGAAGAAAAAAAGTTCAGGCTAGACCTGTTACATCGGCTAAACACGATTCACATCAAAATTCCACCATTGCGCGAGCGAATTGAAGATATTGAACCGCTTCTCAACCATTTTGCTTCGGAGTTTGCCCGAAAACTAAATAAGCCCACACCTAAAATAGAAAAGACTACCATTAGCTTTTTAAAGAATTATTCTTTCCCTGGAAATGTAAGAGAATTAAAAAATATGGTTGAAAGAGCCCTGATCTTATGCAAAAATGAATACTTGTCGGAAAGTGATTTTATGACTAACACCACCAATAAGACAGATTCGCCGCAGGCAAAAATTAATTATAATCTGGAAGAAAATGAATTAAATCTAATTCGTCTGGCACTTATAGAAAAAAACTACAATCAAAATAAAACTGCCGAATTATTGGGAATCACGCGAGATTCATTGATCAGAAGATTAAAAAAATATGGCATTCAGGTATCGAAAAGTGGAAACTTTGAAGCTTAACTAAATGCTAAATTTTAGAAAATACCATTTAAAATTGGGAGTCCTTGGATTCCCTTTTTTTTTGCGTTTTCGATCGATTAACAGCTTTGTCCCTGAAAAATAAGATTACAAGCCGCAACATCAAATGATTGTTGTATCTACAACTCAAGAGATGGTAACACCATTTTAAATAGTACCTTTGATTTTTTACAACTTTTCTGAAGTTTTCACGTTTGTGCATATAGATCTTAATACGTGGTCTTTTCTAAAAGATAAATAATCCGTTTTATACCAGCAAAAATGAGATCAGGCCTTATTTTCCAGGTACTGATACCAGAATAGGTTTATTCTAAATGTGTGTAGTATTCATTAATAGAAAGAAATTAAAATGTTCGAAAAGAAACAGCCGAGTTTTATTACTCCCGATTTGACCAAGTTACAAGAAGTAATTATTGATGTCAAAACAAGAATTTATATCGCAGTCGGAGCTGACCCTAAAGAAGCAAGAAGTCGTTATTTTGCAAGGATTGGTGCAAAAAAAATATAAAATATCGATTGCAACAGTTTCAACATGAGCGTAAAACTTTAAAATTCAAGTATCATTTGAGTTGTTTCTGAGATCATCGACAACAACTTCGATCCTGCTATTTGAATTAGTTTTACTCGTCATGTTTAATCGATTTCTCGCTACGATCTGGCCCGAATTTAAAAGGTTATTGGCAATTATTTCTACTGAATGTCCTTCCCAACAAATCAAGTAACTCATCCACCCGAACTAGAATTAACAATCTGCCTGTTTCCCCGGATTACCTGATTTCATTTCAACAACACTAGCCTTATCTTTCATCAAAGGATAAAAAAAACATCCGCTGATGAATATGTGGAAAAAACGGTGAAATTGACCACCTGATTCCAGTTTAAATTGACCACCAGTTTCGGAGCAAAGTGACCACCGGTTGCCGACGCAAATTGACCACCCTTTGCCGGCGCAAACTGACCACCTAAAA
>JAQUIJ010000023.1:0-74315 GCA_028683385.1 Prolixibacteraceae bacterium
TGTAAATGCATTAATCTTATTGCTGGCAGGTTGGTCTCCACCAGAGCCTGATTCCACTTAGATTAACAATGGGGAGTTTACAAATTATTTTCCTAAAAATCACCAACCATTTTTCAGTACATTACCTGCAAAAAGCTTCCTGAGAAAAAGTACTGCATAGAAAATTCAAAAAACTAAATCATTCAAAATTATGAAAAAAAAATCAATGCACGTGTGGCGAGGGAACCCGCTTGCGCAAAAAATTCTTTTAATTATGCGACTTACGCTATTCTTAATGGTTCTGAGTGTTTTAAGTGCTTTTTCAAGCAGCTACGCACAAAAGACCAAACTTAATCTGAAAGTTCAAAATAGTCAGGTGAAAGAAGTTTTAAACGAGATCGAAAATCAGAGCGATTTCTTTTTCATGTACGACAATCATCAGGTTGATGTAGAGCGGCGTGTAAATCTTGAAATTAATTCGCTTAACATTGATCAGGCGCTTCAAAAATTATTTGAAGGCACATCAACTGGTTACAAAGTTGTAAACAGGCAGATTCTCCTTTTCACTGAAAACGAAAATACTGCTTATTCTCAGCAAACCAGTAAGGTTACCGGTAAAGTTACTGATGGGTCGGGTGGTACATTACCTGGCGTTTCTGTTGTAGTAAAAGGAACTACAAATGGAACTATCACCGACATCGACGGTGTATATAACATTGGTAATGTGCCTGTAAATGCAATTTTGCAGTTCTCTTTTGTTGGTATGAAGTCTCAGGATATAGCAGTGGCAGGTAAAACCACTATTAATGTAGTTCTTGAAGAAGAAACCGTTGGTATTGAAGAGGTTATTGCTATTGGTTATGGCGTTCAGAAAAAGAAATTAAATACCGGATCAACTATTCAGGTAACCGGAGAAAATCTGCAAAAGATGAGTACTGTGAGCGCTTTGGGTGCTTTGCAGAGTCAAACCCCCGGAGTTAGTATTACTCAATCTTCGGGTATGCCTGGCGAAGGATTTAAAGTTACCGTTCGTGGTTTGGGTACTATTGGTAACTCCAATCCATTGTATGTTATCGACGGGATTGCAGGAGGCGACATTAACTCGTTAAACCCTGCAGATATTGAATCTGTTGACGTATTGAAAGATGCTGCTTCGGCTGCAATTTATGGTGCACGCGCCGCTAACGGTGTTATTTTGGTTACAACCAAACAAGGTAAGTCAGGAAAAATGCAGATTACCTACGACGGGTATTACGGCATACAGAATCCATACAAGGAGTCGCCGCTTTTGAATGCAAAAGAATACATGACTATTTTGGATGAAATCAATTTTAACGAAGGTTTGGCTGCTTTTGATTGGCAGGGTGTGTTGCCTTCTTTATATTCTAAAGTACAGAGCGGTGAGTGGAATGGAACAAACTGGCTAAAAGAAATCCGTAATAAAAATGCGGCAACGCAGAACCACGCCATCAACATGTTGGGTGGTAGCGAAACCTCGAAATTCTCATTGGGTTTTTCATACAGCGATCAACAAGGTATCTATGGTAGTCCGGTTGAGCCAGGCAACAAACGCTATACAGCTCGTTTGAATTCGGAACATGTTCTTCTGAAAAGCAGTTCAGGCCGTGATGTAGTGAAATTTTCAGAAAACCTGAATTTTGGCTACGGCGAAAAACAAGGGATTGGTATTGGTAATATCTATTGGAACGATATTCACAATATGATGGTTGGTAGCCCCCTGATGCCAGTTTACGGTGCTGATGGAACATATTTCAATAAAAAAGACAAGGTTTTAACAGGGCTTGATCTTTTTAATCCTGACATTGCAAACCCTATTGCAAACATGGTCTATAATCGGGGTCAGAATTTGTCGAAAAACTACAATTTAAACGCAAATGCTTCTCTTGAAATTCAGCCCATTAAAGATTTAACCTTGAAAAGTACATTTGGTTATAAGAACAGCGCCAACAGCTTTCGTCAATATACTCCAAAGTACGAACTTTCAACTTCAAGCATGAATACCATCGATAAGGTTAACCAGTCAATGGGATCAGGCTATAGCTGGACATTTGAGAACACGATTTCTTATTCAAAAATGTTTAACGAGCATTCGTTTAACGCCATTATTGGTCAGTCTCTCGAAAAATGGGGAATGGGTGAAGATATGAATGTTACCAATGGCTACTCACTTTTTACTGATTTTGAACATGCATGGCTCGATAATACCAAAGGGTTGACTGCCGGTACTACAACAATCAGTGGTAAACCTTGGGGATCAGGAGGCGTTGAGTCGTTCTTTGGTCGTTTAAGTTACAACTACAAAGAAACCTATATGGCTACCGTTGTGATGCGTGCCGATGGTTCTTCAAACTTCGCCCGTGGAAATCGTTGGGGTTATTTCCCATCAGTTTCGGCAGGTTGGGTTATGACGAATGAATCGTTTATGCAAAACACCAAGAGTTGGTTAGATTTCTTTAAATTACGTGGTAGCTGGGGTCAAAACGGTAACGCCGCGATTGATAATTTCCAATATCTTGCAACTGTGGCTTTCGATTTAACAGGAGCTTATTCATTTGGCAATACCAAGACTACTCAGTCAACAGGAGGTTATGCCGAAATTCTTCCGAACAAAGACATTAAATGGGAGACCTCTGAAACTGTTGATTTAGGGTTTGATGCCCGTTTCATACAGTCGCGTTTAGGTTTGGCTTTCGACTGGTATAACAAAAAAACCATCGACTGGCTTGTTGACGCACCAATATTGGGATCATATGGAACAAAAGCTCCATACATTAATGGTGGTGATGTGGTGAATAAGGGTTTTGAACTTGGCGTTAACTGGAAAGATCATATTGATAAAGTAAACTATGGAGTGAACTTCAACATTGCCCATAATAAGAACGAAGTAACTCGTATTGCTAATAGTGAAGGAATTATTCATGGTGATGCAAATGTTTTGAGCCAGGGTACTTCTGAAATGTATCGTGCACAGGTAGGATTTCCTATTGGTTATTTCTGGGGATACAAAACTGCCGGAGTATTCCAGAATCTGGAAGAAATCGCTGCTACAAAAACATTTTTGCAATCAAAACCTCAGCCCGGAGATTTAATCTTTGTTGATACCAACGGTGATGGAAAAATTGATACCAAAGATAAAGTTGAAATTGGTGATCCTCATCCCGACTTTACTATCGGTTTCGGTTTTAATGTTGATTACAAAGGTTTCGATTTGAATGTGGCTGCTACTGGAGCTTTTGGACAACAAATTGCTAAATCGTACCGTTCGTTTGCCGATTCATATGTTCAAAACTACACAACCGATATATTTGCCCGCTGGCATGGAGAAGGAACTTCAAATAAATTGCCTCGCCTAACAAGTGGAAGTAATACAAACTGGCAGGAAATTTCTGATATCTATATTGAAAACGGTGACTATGTAAAAATTCAAAATGTAAGTGTTGGCTACGATTTCAAAAAATTGTTCACTAAATTACCTTTTTCACAGGCTCGTTTATATGTAACAGCGCAGAATGTTTACACATTCACCAATTATTCTGGTCAGGATCCTGAAATTGGATATGGCGGCGGTCAAAGCTGGGTATCTGGAGTTGATTTAGGATTCTATCCAAGTCCACGGACATTTTTGATGGGTGTTAATCTCAAATTTTAATTTTTTTCCGCTATGAAGAATTTAATATATATATGTATAGCCGCAACTTCGCTGCTATTTATGAGTTGTGAAGATTTTTTGGATACAAGTAATCTCACAAAAAAGGATACTTCAAATTATCCTCAAACTTTAACCGATGCACAGCAAATGATTACTGGAATTTACTCCAATCTTAACTATGCTGTTGCAAGTCCTGCGAGTTCATCTTATTTCGTGTCAGAGCTTGTTTCCGACGACCGTTTTGGTGGAGGTGGAGAAAATGATAAAATGGTGCAGGCCTTAGATCTTATGCTTAATTATGGGTCAAGCATGCTTCAGGATTTCTGGAATACCCGCTATAAAGGTATTTTCCGTGCGAACATGGCTATTGAAACGCTTGACAATTGTTCTGGTTTCGAAAGCGATGATCAAAAAAATCAGATAAAAGGAGAAGCTTATTTCATGCGTGCCTTTTTCTACTCCGAAATGGCAACTCTTTTTGGTCAGGTGCCTTTGGTTGTTGCTACTGATCCGGTAAACTTGCCTAAAGCTACTCCTGAAGAGCTTTATGCCCAGATTGCTACCGACCTGAAAACAGCTATTGAGATGATGCCATCGAAACCTTACAATTCGGTTGAAGCCGGACACGCAACCAAATGGGCTGCAGAGGCGCTTATGGCTCGCGTATATTTGTTTTATACCGGATTTTATACAAAAGATGCACTTCCTCTTGTTGGTGGTGGATCTGTATCTAAAGATCAGGTAGTTGCCTGGCTTGAAGATTGTATCAAAAATAGTGGTCACACACTTGTGGGTGATTACCGCAACCTTTGGTCGTACACCAACAAATATACGGTTGAAGATTATTCATACACCAAAGGTCAAGGGTTGAAATGGGTTGAAGACGATGGCGCTGTAAATCCTGAAACCATGTTTTCAGTTAAATTTTCAAACTTTCCAAGCTGGAGCACAACTATTGGCTATGCTAATCAGAATGCTCTTTACTTCGGAATCCGTGGTGGTCAGGATTTAGCTAAAACTTTCCCATTTGGTCAAGGCTGGGGAATGGGTCCGGTAAATCCAACACTTTGGAATGACTGGAAAGCTGCAGAACCAACAGATATTCGCCGTTCAGCTTCTATTATTGATATTCCTCAGGAACTTCCAAATTATACAAAGGGTGGATGGGCTGACTTTGTTCAGGAAACTGACTACTGGCAAAAGAAATATAGTCCGGTATCTGCAAAAAATGCTGATGGTGGCTATGCATCTTCATACAGTGTATTAATGTATGATACTCCTGAAAACTTTCAGCTCGACAATACAATGGATCAGGTTATTATTCGTTTGGCCGATGTTTACCTGATGCACTCTGAATTAACACAAACCAATACCTATATGAATAAGGTTCGCGAACGTGCTGGCTTGACAGATAAACCTTACTCATTGGCAAACATTCAGAATGAACGTCGTTGGGAGCTTGCTTTTGAAGGTACTCGCTGGAATGATATCCGCCGTTGGGGTCTTGCTGCCGATTTACTTGAGAAACAAATTGGAGTTGCGTGCTACTACAAGAGCACTGCCGATGTGACCAAATCATTTGGTGGAGGTTACAAGGCACGCTACAATGCGACGAAAGGATTTTTCCCGATTCCTGAAGCTCAAATTGCTCTTTCACAAGGTGTCTTGGTCCAGAACGAAGGCTGGGGAACTACTGGTGCGGAGTATACCGGATGGAAATAATATAATTGTTTAAAGACTTTTAACTAAGCGAATATGAAAAATATAATATATGCTTTGTGCATGTTGGCCATTGTTCTGGTAGCGTGTGACCCTATTGAAAATCGTGATTCAATCGGAGGTGCAATTAGCGCCGATCAATTGGACGTAACAGTCACTCCGATTGTTGTTAATGGCAAAAAATCGAACAAAGTCGTGTTAACTAATAATAGCCCTGTATTATCATCATGGGATTACGGCTTAAAGATTTCTCAGAAGCAATCTGACACGATACTTTTGGTCGTTCCGGGAAATGCTACAATTACATTTACGGGATTAAATCCAGACGGAAGTAAAATAACCAAAGATCTTCAGGTAACTGTTGACGATCTTACTTATCCTGTTGCGCCACAATGGGGATACCTTTGCGGATCGGGCCAGAAGACATGGGTATGGGACGAAACTGCCAGTTCATGTTTTGGTAACGGAGGATATTTGGGCAATAATTCACCAGGTTGGTGGGCGCTTAAAATCGGTGAGCTCGATGGCCAGGCTGCTGGCGAAGGCGAAGGCGCTTCAATGATTTTCTCTACTGCTGGTGGTACTCTTACCAAAAACTACACCAATGGCACTGCTGCCAAGGTCGGTAAGTTTGATTTTGATATGTCGAAAACAACAGCCGATGGAAATGGAGCAACTTGGGCTCAAGGTGTGTTAACTACATCAAACGTGACCGTACTTTGTGGTATTTCAATCAATGAGGGGAAGAAGAATGTGAATTCATACGACATTCTCTCGTTGGATAATGATAAAATGACACTTTCTTATCATGCACCAGGAACTGGTGGTTGGGGAGAGGCTTGGTTTTGGCTGTTTAGAAAAGCTGATTAATTAGTATTTGCGGCTAAATATATTCAGAGAGGGCGAGCTCATGGCTCGTCCTCTTTTTGCATATAGAAATTTTGGCTGATTTTTTATGTAAGGTTATTCTGATTTTATGAAAAATTCTGTTTTTGTTTTGTTCTTGTTTCTTATTTCCTGCCAATCCAGAAATAATTATACCATTGTTGGTCAATTGTCCGACAAAACCTACGATGGTGAACTCATTTACCTGGTACCGATGGAGAATGCTTCAAAGGAAAGAGTAGATTCAACAGTCATAAAGGACGGATCTTTTCAATTTGAGGGATTTGCAAAAATTCCGGAGATGTATGTTATTCGGGCGAAGCCAGTATTGAGATATAACCTTGAAGAGCTTTTAGTGGTTCGTGAGGCTGGTAAATTGAACGTAAAAATAGATAAAAGCAGCTCTGTTCATGGCACAGCACTCAACGACTCACTTCAGTATTGGAAAGCGCAAAAAATGAAGTTCGATCTTATGAACGCCGAATTGATAAAACAATACCGCGATGCCAGCGATAGTGTGAAACAAGATTTAAAACAACGGGCTGATTTGTTGAACATTGATGCTACAAACTTTCACTTTAATTTTGTATTGAATAACAAAGAAAATGCTGTTGGTCAGTTTGTTCAAAAAATGATGAGTCGCTCTTTTAGTGAGGAGCAAAAACAGAAACTGAATGTAAAATGACCTGATTGAATGAAGGGGTATTTCAAAAAATATAATTGGATTTTTCCTGTTGGGCTTGCGGGGTTGAGTTTTGTGTTTTTTCAATTCTTTTACCCTTACCATTTGTTTTTTAAAGAGCAGATCCAATTGTTTTTGTACACTCCTGATTATTTTCTATCCTACTTTAAAAAGCCGGCATGGCTCTCCGCTTATTTGGGCGATTTTCTGACACAGTTTTTTTATCTGCGGGGTGGTGGCGCTGCGATATTGGCTTCCCTTTTTTGTGTCGAATGGGTGCTGACTGTGAGAGTACT
Organism: Prolixibacteraceae bacterium; assembly: GCA_028683385.1. GTDB lineage: Bacteria > Bacteroidota > Bacteroidia > Bacteroidales > Prolixibacteraceae > Aquipluma. The sequence goes on from JAQUIJ010000023.1 coordinate 7,232, forward strand.
TAAACGAATTACTTCAAGCACAAAAGCGGGGCTGTGGGCTTTGCTCCCGGCTTCTGCCGACTGGGTTCTCCATTGCAACACTTTACACGGCGTTTCGGTTTCCGTCGGTTTTATCCTCGTTTTGTGTATGTTTTTAATCTATGCTGCTCTTTCCGGAGCGTGGATTTCATACGCTATTCTGATCCTATTTTCCTTGACTGGTTATTGGCTTCTGGGTAGCTCATTTCTCATTTTCCCATTTCTGATTTTAGCTTACGATTTTAACAATCAGCGTGTTCACTGGATGAAATGGATCATTGTTCTGGTCGTTACATTCGCTATCCCGCCAGTTTTAAGGCACCATTATTTGCTTACTCCAATCCAGTCCTTTATTTTTCCTGCCTTCAGTAAGCAAAGTTTACTTTTACAAGGAGCGCTCTTGCTTTCGGTTATAAGCTCCTTTTTCCTGAAAAAGATTGAAGCAACTTACTCTCAATTGATCAGTTTTGGAATCGTTACTGTATTGGCATTTGTACTTTCCTTAGGAATAATAAACAAAGCCGATTTTAACCTCGAAAAGGTTCTTTCACTCGATGGTGAAACCTATTTCGGAAACCCTGATCGAGTCATCGAACTCTCAAAAAAATACGATTTAAAAAATAAGCAGGCGGCCTATTTTACTAACATGGCCCTGACTCAGAAAAGTCTTTTGGCCGAAAACCTACTCGATTTTTATCAGCCATTTTCGCTGGGGCTAATTCCTCCGGTGACACCTGAAGAAAACTGGCAATCGATATTTGTCAGTAACGAAGTTTTTTTCCTGATCGGCGACATAAACATGGCCCAGCATTCGGCTATGCTTGGAAATACCTTCTCGCCATACCAGCGAAGTTCGCGAATGATCCGACGTTTGGCCGAAATCAACATGGTGACCGGCGATTCTGCGGCGGCTATGAAATACCTGCGGATTCTTTCGAAAACTCTTTTTCACCGAAAATGGGCTGAAAGCCAGGTGAAGATGGTTCAATCTTCAGAAACAAATAAATGGCTTGCCGGCAAACGAAGTCAGGTTTCTGATGCTGATCTGTTGCGAAAATCGAACGATTATCTGTCATCGCTTCAATTCCTTGTTGTGCAACATCCTGACAATCTTGTAGCTGTTGATTACCTGCTTTGTTACCTGTTGCTCAATAAAGAGGTTAAGCTATTTCGCGAAAACTACGATCGCTATTACCTGAAACTGAATCGCGCGGTTCCAAAAGTATATGCCGAAGCTTTACTTATTCAGTTGGTTACCGACAAAGCCTCGCAGCAAGAGGCACAATCGTATTCGATCCATCCTGAAATTGTTACGAGGTTTACCGAATATACCCGTATTTTCGAGCAAACTTCAGGAGATATGAGCGCGCTGAATAAGCAATTCTCGAAATCGTACTGGTTTTATTATCACTTTGCCACAATTCAGAAGAAATGAGAGCATATTTGATTGGATATCTGATAACAGTTGTTCTTTTTTCGTGCAATGGTCCCGAAAATGTAACGGTCAGCAAGGGTTTTCCTCCGGTTTATCCTGATTATATTGATGTTACTATTCCTCAGAATATAGCTCCTCTCAATTTTCTATTACGGAATAAACCTGAAAAACTAGTTGTAACGATCAAGGGGAAATCAGATTCAATAACAGTAAAAGGCGAACAGAAAATTGAAATACCAATCGATCATTGGAAGAATCTGCTCGCATCTAACCTGAATGACAGCTTGCTTGTCAGAGTTTTGGCTCGCCTGAACGGAGAGTGGGTTCAATACAAACCGTTTAAATGGTATGTGAAAAAGGATAAAATTGATTCGTACATGAGCTACCGGCTTATTGAACCCGGTTATGAAGTCTGGAATAAATTGCAGATTGTGGAACGCAATATTGAAAGTTTTGATGAGCGTGTGTTGGCCGACAACAACCTAACCCAAGGCAGTTGTATGAATTGCCACATTCACGGGAGTCAGAGTGGAAAGCTTTCGATGTTTCACCTTCGCGGCGAAAAGGGAGGAACAATCCTGAATAAAGATGGCAAGTTGCGAAAAATAAATACTCGTGCCAATGGCATGATTTCGAATGCGGTTTATGGCGATTTTCATCCCGATGGACGATACGCTGTCTTCTCCACCAACATCATTATTCCTGAATTACACGCCAATCGAACTGACCGACTCGAAGTTTATGACACTGCTTCCGATTTGGTTGTGATTGATTTGGATTCGGATAAGGCAATTACCCAGCCGTTTCTTTCGGATACCACGGCTTTCGAAACATTCCCGGTGTTTTCGGCTGACGGAAAGTGGATCTATTTCTGCTCTGCACCCAAAGTTATTTTGCCCGATAGCATCAAATCGCTGAAATACAACATTTGCAGAGTAGGATTCGATGCTGTAAAAGGCGAAATTGGAACGAAAGTCGATACTTTGTGGAATGCAAAGAAAATAAGTGGTTCGGTTTGTCATTTGAAAGCTTCACCCGACGGTAAGTTTTTGCTCTATACTGTTGCCGATTATGGAACTTTCCCGATTTGGCACCGGGAGGCCGATTTGCAGATGATGAACCTTCAAACTGGTGAAATCGAAAAACTGGAGAAAGTAAATGGGCCAAATTCCGATTCATACCACAGTTGGTCATCGAATAGTCGTTGGTTTGTTTTTGCCAGTAAACGCGACGACGGTATTTACGGTAAACCTTATTTTTGCTATATTGATGCTTCAGGAAAAGCTTACAAACCGTTTGTTTTACCGCAACGCGATCCTGAAATTTATGATTACATGTTGAAATCGTTTAATATTCCTGATTTGTCTGATTCTCCGGTACCTTTTGATGCGGCTGATGTCGAAAAGGTTTATATGGAGCAGGAGGCTGAACAGGTAAAGTAAAAGCCTCCCCCAAACCCCCTCCAAAAGAGGGGGCTTAAAGATGTGGGATTGTTAAGTCATCTGCTTTGAAAAGAACGTGTTGCGAATATACTCTGCCCAAAGTCTCCCCTTTCGGGGGAGATTTAGAGGGGGCTGATATTTTAAATAATTAATTTTTGAAAATGAAATACTTTTCTCTTGATAAACTACTTTCACTGGCCTTTGGACTTGTTGTCTTTTGGTTTTTTGCCTTTTTGTACCCGTTTCATCTGAATTATCAGGAACAATACCAAATGTTTTTGTTTTCATCCGATTACTTCCTGAATTTCTTTGCCAAACCCGGTGGAATCAGCGATTACATTGGTAATTTCTTCACCCAGTTCTATTTTTATTCGTGGGTTGGAGCTCTGATTCTTGCTGTATTGTTAGTTGTTCTTCAGCGTGCCGTTTGGTTTATTTCAAGGCAACTTGGTGCAAAGCCGGTTTTCGTTCCGATTACTTTTATTCCTTCATTGCTTTATTGGAGCTTGTTTTGCGACGAAAACTACCTGTTGGGAGGTTTAATCGTTATGTTGATTGTGTCGGGATTTATTTCGGCTTTTCTACTGATAAAGCCTGTAAATATTCGGATGGGCTTTGTATTCGTTTCGATTCCGGTTTTATTCTGGATGGCTGGAGGCGCTTTTGTGTTGCTTCCTTTATTCGCCGTGGTTTTTGAAGTAGTGAACCGGAATCTGAAAGTAGTTCATTTGTCAATTTTCGCATTGGTATCAACTGTGTTTTCATATGTAATTCCAACACTTTGCAAGTCATTATTTCTGCAATATCCGCTTCGTCAGGTGTGGATTGGCGCCAATTATTTCCGATTCCCGGTTAATGTTCCGGTTTCGGTTGGTATTGTTGCTCTTTTGCTGGTCGTCATTCCATTTGCTCTTTATTACTTTTCAAAAATTATAAAACGAGATAATTCGAAGATATTACTTGTAGGTCAGTTGATTGTGCTGGTTTTCGGAGCTTCTTTTTTGATCACTCATTCCGTTGATATGGGAAAGGAAGAGGTTATGGCTTACGATTTCAATTGCCGGATGCGAAAATGGGATCGGGTAATTGCTATGGCCGAGAAAAAGGCGCCAACCACACCGCTTTCAGTTACCTGCCTGAATTTGGCTCTGGCAAAAGAAGACTTGCTCGGCGAACGCATGTTCAGCTATTTCCAGAATGGTATTGGCGGACTGATGCCCGATTTCGTTCGCGACTATACCATCCCGATGATTGCCGGCGAAGTGTATTATCATTTGGGCTTTGTAAATACGGCTCAGCGTTTTGCTTTCGAGGCTATGGAGGCTTTGCCCGATTACCAGAAAAGTTCGCGTGCCGTTATGCGTCTGGCCGAAACCAACATCATAAACGGCAATTATGAAGTTGCCGGAAAATATCTGAGGTTGTTGCAGAAAACTTTTTATTACAAGGGCTGGGCGACAAAGGCTTTGGCAACAATGAAAGATGAAAAACTGATTGCACAGCATCCGGAGTGGGGCTGGCTGCGCAAATGCCGAACTCAGGAAGACTTCCTTTTCAGCGAGGGTGAAAAAGACATGATGTTGGGAGTTCTATTCAGACAAAATCCTGAAAACCGCATGGCTTTTGAGTATTTAATGGCTTATACGTTATTAAACAAGGATCTGAAACATTTTCTTCAATATTTCCCGCTGAGCGAATCGCTGAAGTATCGTGCTATTCCTAAAAGTTATCAGGAGGCGCTGTATTATGCCTGGACCCAAACGAATAATGATCCAACTAAAGATATTCCTTACCCGATAAGTAATGTGATCAAGCAACGGTTTCAGGCATTTCAGAAAATGCCGGGACAACCGAATTCAGGTTCGGGCAAAAACGAGTTTTCAGATACGTACTGGTATTATCTTTATTTCGTAAAATAATCGGCTATGAGTGAAATACAATTCAAAAGATATCTGTTGGTATCCCATACCCCCAACCTCCTAAAGGGGGCTAAATCATTCGCGGTATGCCAAGTTCCCTTTAGGGAATTTAGGGGTAATTTATACGGGATTTTAGCCTTTCTTCTTTTGTCGCTTACCCTTGTTTTATCAGGATGCGGAGGGAAAGTAAATCCAGATGCGGTTCTCAAAGAAAAACCAAATCTTTTTCCCGACTATGTGGATGTGACCATTCCTGCCACGATTGCCCCTTTAAATTTTAAAGTTCAGGAGGAATATACGGCTATAAATGCAGTTTTCGAGGGGAAGAATAACCAGGTTATTCATGTTCAGGATAGCAAGGAAATTTGTATTCCGGCTGGCGATTGGGGTAAAATGTTGGAAACCACCAAAGGCGATAGCCTGAAAGTAACTGTTTCGGTAAAGCAACACGACCGCTGGAAGCAGTTTGCTCCTTTTCGTTTGCACGTGAGCGAAACGCCTATTGATTATGGTTTGGTGTACCGCCTGATTGCTCCCGGATATGAAGTTTACAGCAAAATGGGCATTTACCAGCGCAACCTTTCAAATTTCGACCAAAGTCCGATTGTTGAAAATACGCTGGTTCCCGGAAGTTGTGTGAATTGCCATTCGTTTCGCCAGTCCGATCCAAAAAATATGAGTTTGCATATCAGAGGCCAAAAAGGAGGTACGATTTTGCTTGCCGATGGGAAAATGAATGTTTTGAACACGAAGACCGACAAAACCATTTCAAATTTTGTTTATCCGTTCTGGCATCCATCGGGTAATTATATCGCCTATTCGGTTAACAACACCCATCAGGTTTTTCACGAAGAAAAGGGCTCCCGGGTTGAAGTTGGCGATGCCGCTTCGGATATTGTTGTTTACGACATCAAAAACAATCAGGCCATAAGTTGTAATTTGCTAATGCAGGACAGTATTTTCGAGACATTTCCGTCGTTTTCTGCTGATGGCCGTACACTTTATTTTTGCCGGGCAACTCATAAAAAAATGCCTGCTGAATACAAAGAGGTGAAATATAACCTTTGCAGTATTGCTTTTAATCCTGAAAATGGCACGTTTGGCGACCGGATTGATACTTTATTCAATGCAACTGCGCAGAGCAAAAGCGTTACTTTTCCGCGTCCTTCGCCCGATGGAAAATACATCATGTTTACCTTGGCGGATTACGGAAATTTTTCGATTTGGCACAAGGAAGCCGATTTGTATTTGCTTGATTTGAAAACCGGACAGACCCGTCGCCTCGACGAAGTGAACAGCGACAACACCGAGAGTTATCATTCGTGGTCGTCGAATTCGCGCTGGTTTGTGTTCAGTAGTCGCCGGATGGATGGATTATACACGCGTCCTTTTATCGCTTACCTCGATGAAAATGGTAAGGCCAGGAAGCCATTCCTGTTGCCGCAACCGGATACTGAATTTTACGACCGGCTGCTTTATTCATTCAATATTCCTGAATTTGTCAGCGGAAAAGTGGAGGTTGATCCGAACATCATCGAAAAGTTGGTTTCAGGTGAAAAGCGGGTTCAGGTAGAATCGCTAAAATTGCAATAAAATCATTTGCAGAAATTAAAAATACAAGTAGGTTTAAATCAATTTTGTGATGAGAGAAGGAAAAATAAAAGTTACACAGGGAATAATGATAAAGCCTAAATATCAGATTTTTATGCCTGGATGTGCCGGGACTTTTGAAGAACAGTGGTCCGATTGCTTCAACGAGTTTCAGCTTTTCCTGAATACGTATCCGAATCAAAAAGCGTTTATTGCCCGGGTTTTTGTTGGAGCCAATAGCCCGGATGAGTATTTCAGTTATTCAAAACAGATCGGAAATCGTTTAAATGCGACTGGTATTCCTTTCAGCGTGTTGGCCGAATCGCCTGAATCTCCTGTGTTGGTGATGATTGAAGCCGGATTTGTAAATTCTGCCGATATTCAGATTGAGTATGGGATGGCCGGAACAGTCAGATACAGTAAGATCAATTCTCCGGGATACAATGAATACTGGTTTGCCGGTGCCAGTAGCGGAATAGAAGGAGAATCGACCAGTGAAAAATCGGCCAATGCTTTTGCCTCACTTCTGGATGCCTTTCTAAAATTGGGAATTGGGTTCAATTCGGTTTTCAGACAGTGGAATTACGTTGAGCAAATTTTTGATTTTGATCAGGTAGAGAATCGGCAAAGGCAGAATTACCAGCTTTTTAACGAAATTCGCAATGAGTATTATTCGAAATACCTTACTGGCCCCGGATTTCCGGCTGCAACGGGTATTGGTACCAACCTCAATGGAGTAACTATTGAGTGCATGGCGGTAACCAGCGATAGTGAAGTTACTACAGTTGCAATCAGTAATCCGAAACAGCTTAATTCATATAAATATGGCCAGGATGTGCTGAAAGGCGACCCACAAACGAGCTGCAAGCAAAATCAACCACCACAGTTCGAACGGGCCCGCCTGATGACAAACGGCAACGGTGCTCGATTATTTATTTCCGGAACTGCATCCATTGTTGGGCAAGAAACTATCGGTTTGAATGATGTCGAAAAGCAAACCTATGTTACCATTGAGAATATTGGACAGTTGGTAAGCGAAAAAAATCTGAGAGCGCATTGTCCGGAGCTAGCTGTTTCCCCGGATAAGTATGCTTATGTGCGTGTATATGTGAAGAACGAAGAAGATATTCCAACGGTCAAAGTCATTTGCGAGAACCATTTTGGAGCCGTGCCTATGACTTTTGTAAAAGCTGATATTTGTCGCGCCGATTTGCTGGTTGAAATAGAAGCCGAGATGATTAGCTAAATGCACAACACGATTTTTTCTTGAAAATAACCTAAACCTATATCACCATGAACCTAAAACCCTTTACCTTACAAATTGCTGTCGTTCTGCTCGTTTTTTCTTTTCTGACATCCACCGGACAATCCAGAGAGTTGACCACGTTGCAAACTGGATGGAAATTTTCGAAAGGAAATTTCGATAAAGCCACTCAGCCGAAATTCGACGATTCAAAATGGCAGGACGTTACCATTCCACACGATTGGGCTATTGCCGAACCTACGGTCGTCGATGGCGATGGAAATACCGGCAAACTTCCATGGAAAGGCGAAGGCTGGTATCGCAAAAGTCTTGAAATTCCGGCAGCATATTCCGGTAAAAACATTATCCTGATTTTCGACGGAATAATGTCGAAGCCTGAAGTTTACCTAAATGGACAGTTGGCCGGCAAATGGGATTACGGATACAATTCGTTTTACCTCGATGTTACCAAACTGGTTAATTTCAGTGGTAAAAATCAATTGGCAATTCATGCCGATACCCGAGATCACGATAGTCGCTGGTATCCCGGAGCCGGTATTTACCGGAAAATTCAGATGATGGTGGTTGATCCCATTCACGTTGGCGTTTGGGGAACACAGATAACTACTCCAATTGTAAAATCAAACTTTGCCGAAGTTCGGATCATGAATACCGTGATTAATAATTCGGGAAATGCGGAAGATAAAATCAAAGTTGAGAATATCATTCTGAACCAGAAAGGCGCCGAAATTGCCCGAAAAGATGTTACAGCTAAAATAGCTTCAGGAGCAAGCAAGGAAGTTGAAACCAGCATCGGCTTGACTGATCCGCAACGCTGGGACATTACCAGTCCGGTGATGTATCAGGTGAAAACCAACATTTACAAAGGCGACAAATTGGTTGATTCATCGGTTAATTCGTTCGGAGTGCGCACCATCCGGATCACACCCAACAATGGTTTATACCTGAACGATAAACGGGTTCAGCTAAAAGGAGTGAACCTTCATCACGATCAGGGATTGCTTGGTGGTTCTTTTTATCCGCGGGCGATGGAACGCCAGATTGAAATTATGAAATCGATGGGCTGTAATGCCATCCGCACTAGCCATAACATGCCAGCCCCCGAATTATTGGAATTGTGCGATAAAATGGGAATTCTGGTGTTCGATGAAGCCTTCGATAAATACGACAAAAAAGCTGACATTACTGAAACGACCGATTTCGAGGATTTTGCTCACCGTAACATTCAGAATTTTGTTGAACGCGACCGGAACCATCCTTGTATATTTATATGGAGTTTTGGAAACGAAATGGCCGATGTTCAATATAACCAAAACAATGGTTTCCATCGGATGCAAACCATGATCAATTATATTCACAAATTCGATCCAACTCGTCCGGTTACTATGGCGTGCGATAATACCAACAGCGCATTATTGCGCCATTTCGATTTTTACGATGTCCACAGTTGGAATTACGGTCGTCGTTACAGTCTCGCCCGCCAGATGGAACCCAACAAAGCCGTCATTGTTAGTGAGTCAGGTTCAACGGTGAGTACACGAGGATTTTACGAATTGCCGCTTCCTGAAAAAAGAAGTGAATTCACCAAATCGCTTCAGGTGAGTTCTTACGATTTGAATGTTCCGGCTTGGGCCGACTTGCCCGATGAAGATTTTATGTGGCAACAGGATGAAGAATACATTGCCGGCGAATTTGTCTGGACAGGCTTCGATTATTTGGGAGAACCAACGCCTTACGGAAACGATTACGCTAAAGGCCATGGGTTGACCGATAAAGAAGCTTCGCGCAGTTCGTACTTTGGAATCGTCGATTTGTGCGGCATCCCAAAAGATCGTTATTTCCTGTACAAAAGCTACTGGAAACCTGAAGAAACTACCGTCCACATTCTTCCTCACTGGAACTGGGATGGTAGCAAAGTCGATAAAATTCCGGTATTTGTGTACACGAATGGAGACTGTGCCGAACTTTTCCTGAATGGAAAGTCGTTGGGCGAAAAATGCAAAAATCCAACTTCATTGAAATCAATAGAGCGTTTCCGCCTGATGTGGAACGATGTGACTTACCAGCCTGGCGAACTTAAAGCGGTTGCTTACAAGGAAGGTGTGGTCATTGGCGAAGAGACCTTGAAAACTGCCGGTGAGCCTTATCAAATCCGACTGACACCTGACCGATCAAAGATTCATGCCGATGGAATGGATTTGTCGTATGTGTTGGTTGAAGCTGTTGACAAAGATGGAAACGTTTGTCCGTTGGCGAACAACAAAATCGAACTGTCAATCAGTGGGCCAGGCAGAATTGCCGGTGTTGGTAATGGCAATCCTCAGTCGTTCGATTCTTTTCAGGCCAACTATGTCAATCTTTTCTATGGAAAGGCAATGCTCATTGTAGGCTCTGGCTTTGAAAAAGGCGACATCAGCATAACCGCAACAGGCGACGGTTTGGTAAAAGACTTAAAGCTGATCAAATCAGAATAAGGTATTCATTGAACTGAAAACTTCAAGATATAAATCTGAAAAATAGAATTAGTATGATACGAAATCTTTTTATGCTAGTAGTCCTTTTTAGGACTACGCTTATCCTATCGGCACAAAACCCTGTTCCGGTCTATCTCGATCCAGCAAAATTAGTTGAAGAACGGGTTGAGAATGCTTTGTCGCTGATGACTACTGAAGAAAAAGTAGCTCTTTGTCACGCGCAGTCGAAATTTAGCAGCAAAGGCGTTGCACGTTTGGGAATTCCTGAAATATGGATGAGCGATGGACCACACGGTGTTCGTGCCGAAATTGAATGGGACAGCTGGGGCTATGCCAATTTTACAAACGACTCGTGCCTGGCTTTTCCGGCGCTGACTTGTTTGGCATCGACTTTTAACCCTGAACTGGCTTCACGCTACGGACAAGCCATTGGCGAAGAAGCCCGCTACCGCAAAAAGGAAATAATTCTCGGTCCCGGAGTAAACATTTACCGCTCGCCTTTGAATGGGCGCAACTTCGAATACATGGGAGAAGATCCTTATCTGGCTTCGAAAATGGTAGTTCCTTATGTTCAGGGCGTACAAAAAAGTGGAGTAGCTGCTTGCGTGAAGCATTTTGCCCTGAATAATCAGGAAAACTGGAGAGGACACATTGACGTTGAGGTGAGCGATCGTGCACTTTACGAAATTTATCTACCAGCATTTAAGGCTGCTGTAATGGAAGGGAAAGCATGGTCGATTATGGGTTCGTATAATAAATTTCGTGGTGAGCATTGCTGTCACAACGATTTGTTGCTGAATAAAATCCTGAAAACCGACTGGAAATTTGATGGCGCCGTAATTACCGACTGGGGTGGTGCGCACGATGATCGTCAGGCAGCTATGAACGGACTAGACATTGAAATGGGTACCGGAACCGATGGATTGACAACATCAGTTAAAAATGCCTACGATTATTATCATTTGGCAAATCCGCTCCTGAAAGCTGTAAAAAATGGCGATGTTCCGATGGAAGTTTTGAACGACAAAGCCCGTCGGGTGCTCCGCCTGATTTTCCGTACCAGCATGAGCCCGAATCGCCCATGGGGCAGTTTTGTGACTCCCGAACATTCGAAAGTGGCCAACAATGTGGCTAAGGAGGGAATTATTTTGCTGAAAAATGATCAAAATATTTTACCGGTTAACCCCAAGTTGTACAAGAAAATCTTGGTAGTTGGCGAAAATGCAACGCGTAAAATGACCATTGGCGGCGGAAGTTCGGAATTGAAAACCCAATACGAAATTTCACCGCTTCAGGGATTCAAAAATGCTTTTGGTTCGCAATGCGAAGTAAAATATGCCATGGGTTATGCTTCGGGTCCATCGGCTTACGGGCGTGAAATTCCATCGAAACTGAATGCCGATACACTTCTGAATGAGGCTGTACGAATGGCTAATGATGCTGACCTGATTCTTTATGTCGGTGGATTAAATAAGAACCATTTTCAGGATTGTGAAGGCGGAGATCGCAAAACGTATGAATTGCCTTTCGGACAGAATAAACTGATTGGCGAACTGATTAGAACCAATAAAAAAGTGGTGGTGGTTCTTGTCAGTGGAAATGCGGTATCCATGCCGTGGGTGAATCAGGTTCCGGCAGTTGTGCAGGCCTGGTATCTGGGGTCCGAATCGGGAAATGCCATTGCCTCGGTTCTTTCAGGCGAAACCAATCCTTCAGGTAAATTGCCATTTACTTTTGGTGTGAAACTGAACGATTACGGTGCTCATTCGTTCGACAAGCTTTGCTTTCCGGGCGACAGCATTAAAGAGGTTTACAAGGAAGATATTCTGGTTGGCTACCGTTGGTTCGACACCAAAAATATTGTACCGCAATTCCCGTTTGGGTACGGACTTTCTTACACCACTTTCCAGGTTGGAAAAGCGTCGGTTGACAAGCTAAAATATAGAAAGAATGATGTAGTAAAATTGTCGGCTACCATAACAAACTCCGGAAAGTCGGATGGTGCTGAAGTGATTCAGGCATATATTCAGGATAAAGTTTCGTCGGTTCCACGTCCAACAAAAGAGTTGAAAGGCTTCAATAAGGTTAACCTGAAAGCGGGCGAAAGCAAAGTGGTGAGTTTGGAATTACCGGTCAGCGAATGGGGATTTTACGACGAAACCACCAAACAATTTAAGATAGAGCCCGGCCAGTTCGTGATTAATCTCGGAACTTCGTCGCGCGACATCAAACAACAGATTCCGGTAACGGTAGAATAAATTTCGGAAAATATATCTGTATTGAAAAGGTATCGGGTTAATGTATAAATGGCTTTAAGTGAGAAAAGATATCACTTAAAGCCATTTGTTATTAATTAGTTTTAGAAGTAATATTATCTGTGCCAAGGACGTGTTCGATTCGTGGTTTTCAGGCAGTCGATGGCGATGTTTACATTGCTCACTAGCTGAAAATCGAACATTCCCACGCAAATAAAGTCGGCACCATTGTCGAAAGCCCATTTGAACCCGTCTTTCGGTTCAATGGCTCCGGCTGCCAAAACCTTGAATCCCATGATCGGTACTGTGGCTTTGCTCACAAATTCAACAGTTCGTTCAGGAAATAAACAGAACATGTTGTTGTGAAAACGATTGTGATCGAGGTAATTTTTCCCGTCAACCTCAAACGGGAAACGGTATTCGCGCGGGTGGGCAGACCAATATTGATCGTGGTGCATGGTTTTCATGTAATAATCCGGAATAATTCCCTGATCGGCACAGGTAATCAACGATTCTATCGAATGTGAAGCCAATCCTGCTGTGTAGCCTTGCTGACGGATGTGTTCCATCATTTCATGAATCACTTCAATCTTATTGTCGCGCACCAGCCAGTCGCACCAGTTGCCCTGAATTTGAATGATGTCAACCCCAAAATCGATGGCTTTGTCGATGTTCTCGAAATACAGTTTTTTGTTTGTATTCAACCCCACTTCAGCCAACTTCTGATTGTCCAGGTTTGGACCTACTTGCGAGATCACCTTGATTTTACTACCAGTTATCTTTTTGTATTTAACCAGCAAGGGATTCGATGGAAATCCGATATTGATGGTGTTGATACCGGCTTTTTCGGCCAGCATCAGCGTTTCGTAAACTTTTTGTTCGGTATTGTAAGCTTTAAAAAGTGTGTCAGTGTATATCAGGTCACGGGCATGCGACCAGCCACCAATCAGGTTTCCCCCGGCAATTAACCGGCTGATCTCATGTTTCCCAATTTTGCCCTTTGGAAGTTCGCCTTTCAGTTCGTTCAGCGCGGTTTGTTTCACCTGAATGGTGGCGCCCGACATCACATCAACGCCAAAAGTTTTAAAGTTATTTACAGCTCCAAAACCCATAGCACCCAATACAGGAATGGTCGCCAGATTTTTCAGAACCTCGCGGCGCGAAGAAATTCCTTCAGTTTCAGGAACAGTAGTTTTTCCGCGTTTTCGGAATATCTCAATTAACGTATCAATACTGTAGCCTTTCTCCTGATAGAAGAAAAGAAACAACAATGCAGCCGCTTCAATGAATAATTTATCGACAACGAACAAATGTCCGTCGGATACGCTGATTAGCGGATTGCCAAACGGCGGATAGGCAAAATAGTACAGAATGAGCAGCAAGGAACCGGCCAGTGAGGCAAAGCGGCTGAAAAGTCCGATAAACAACGCCAGACCGATGAAGAAAAGGCCATACATATTCAGGATGTCGGTGACTTTCAAAATGGCTGGCGAGCTAGCTAAAGCGTGGTAGAATCCGGAAAGAAATCCGGAAGTATTCAGCAAATAGCTTGAAGCGGTCCAGTTGCCCTGAAGAATTTTGGATAGTCCTTCGTAAATAAAATGCCATCCGATAGCCACACGTAGAATGGTAACAAATAAATGGGAATAGAATTTAGGTTTTGCGGTATTCATAAATTGATCTGGTTAGGTTGATTCGAAATCGACTGTTAATTTCAGAATCTTTTTTGAAAAATACACGGAAATGTCTGCCAATCTGAAATTTATGTTTTATTTTGATCATATTGTTGAGTTAATTCTTTATTTTTGATACGAAAAAAATTACTAATAATGGAAGATGTTGAAAAAAATGTTAACAAATAAACCTATAAGTTGATTTAATGAAGATTGTTCGTATATTTGATCCCGAAGATTGTCTACTTTCTGTTCGCTTTGAACAAGAATTATATGATGAATTTGCCAGACTATTTGAGGAATGGGCCGATATCGAATATCTTGAAGAATTTTTTACATTGAATGAAGCTGATTTGAAAAGACCCTTTTGGAAGGGAGTAAGTATTGAAGAAGCAATTTTAAAAACCGTTGAAGAAGCATCAAAGCTCAGGCAGCATTTCATTAAACTTTCAGAAAATAAGAATGATGACAGGATTGAAGCCTTTAGAAAATTGTTTCGACCACTGAACAAAACCCCCGACCGCATTTTTTACCTTGAAAAGAAAAAAGCTTATGGTTTAAAGGAAAGAGGTTGGCTAAGGATTTATGCATTAAAAGTTGATGATGATATGTACTTGATAACCGGTGGTGCTATTAAACTCACTGATAATATGGAAGAACGCGATCATACCAGAAAAGAGCTGCAAAAAATTGAAACCGTCAGACTATTTCTGAAAAATCAGGGTATTATTGATGAAGATGGTATGGTTGAACTATTCGAACTTTGAATTTGGAACAAATCAAAAAATGAACGAAAGACTTAAAAATTTAATCACTAAAGAGCCTTCTGCATGGCTTGAAAAAGCAAAATGGAATCAGGAGAACCGCGATTGGCTCGAAAAATCAGCAAAAATCGCCATTAAAATTCTGCGTGAGATTCGAGCACAAAAAGAAAAGAATGGAATGTCGCAAAAGAAACTGGCCGAAATACTTTTTGTTTCGCCACAGTACATCAACAAAATTGTAAAAGGGCAAGAAAACCTTTCGCTGGAGACCATCTGCAAAATTGAGAAAGTATTAGGAATCTCTCTCATTGAAATTCCTTCATTTCAGGTGAGTCAGGAGTTTGATGTTGATCTGCAGTATACAGGATCTGGGTTAAGTAGAAATAAAGCTCAAAAAATTGCCTCGCATGTGGGTGATTATTCTGTATATGCTTCTTTTGAATATCAAGAATTAGATAAAAGAGCCTGATGGAAACCAAACCAACAAACATTAGCTTTTCCCTTCAAAAAGTGACCACAGAGCAATTCGCCATCATTGAAGAAGGATTTGAAGAGAAAGGAAATATTCGTGTTGGGATCAACCTGCGTTTTGCAGCTGACGATGCGAAAAATATGATCGCTGTGTTTACAGCATTTAACTTCGATTCTAATCAGAAACCTTTTATTATTATAGAAGCTGGCTGCCATTTCATGATTGAAAAAGAAGCCTGGGATCAAATGTTTAAGGCTGAAACCAATGCTCTGAATGTTCCCAAAGGTTTTTTAAGTCACATGACCATGATAACAGTCGGGACCGCACGTGGAATATTGCATGCTAAAACCGAAAATACTTGTTTCAATAAATATGTTCTGCCTACCGTTAATGTGTCCGAAATGATAAAAGAAGATGTCTCATTCAGCTTTGATCATTGATTAGGGAAATAAGTAATTTGAAGAGCTTTATTCGATCTTTTTTTTGTTTCCATGACTTCAACTAGCTACGTTTCGCTTCCGAATGTTTAAAAATAAACCAAAATTCGAAATAGCTGTAATCAAGTAAAACGTTTTGACGTGTTGATGTATATATAGAATCAAAATCCAGACCTATGAAATCGTTGCTATTTTTTTTATTGATAATCAATTTTGCTGTTGCTGCAATGGCACAGGAGGCGAAAATCGATAGTAGCAAATATCAACGCATGGTAACGTTTACTGCACAGCAGGATCATGACAACATGATGCAGCAGTTGGGAATTAAAGCGCTTAGGCCAGGTCCGAGCGGCAATGAATCGGATGCAAACCACGCCAATTACGACGAATCATTGGCTAATCCTTGTCCTCAGCTTCCGGATTTACTTACTACAAAAAATGGCAAGAAGGTGACAACTGCTGACGTATGGTGGAAACAGCGCCGTCCGGAAATTGCAGAGGATATGGAACGGGAAGTTTATGGACGACTTCCAAAAAATATTCCAACTGTAAAATGGACTGTAGAAATTACTGACAGGGAGTATGTTGGTTTTACTCCGGTAATTGCCAAACAATTGATCGGACATGTGGATAACAGCGAGTATCCATTGATTCATGTAGATATTAAAATGATGTTGGTGGTTCCCACAAACGTAAAGGGACCAGTACCGGTTTTGATGATGTTTGGTTGGCCGGCATTTCCTTCGCCCGCGCAACCTTCACCGGATGACATGGAAAAGTTGAATGCTGCCTTTAAGGAAATGATGATAAAGAACGACCCGAATATGAAGGCCATCTTTGATCGGTATCCTGCTTATATGCCGGTCACCAGATTAGCCGGTCCAAATTTCTTCGCGCCTAAACCAGAAAGTGAGTTTTCTCCAACGGAGCAATTGCTGGCTGCAGGCTGGGGCTATGTTACTATTGATCCTAATAGCATTCAGGCCGACAATGGTGCAGGGATTACAAGAGGAATCATTGGATTGGTAAATAAAGGTCAACCACGGAAGCCGGATGATTGGGGAGCTCTTCGGGCTTGGGCATGGGGTGCAGCCCGTGGATTGGATTATTTGGAAACAGACTCGTTAGTCGATGCTAAAAAAGTTGGAATTGAAGGTGTTTCGCGATATGGGAAAGCTGCTTTAGTTACCCTTGCTTTTGAGCCTCGTTTTTCTGTAGGATTGATTGGTTCTTCAGGAAAAGGAGGAGCTACGTTACACCGTCGCGTATTTGGTGAAGCTGTAGAAAGCCTCACGGGCGGCGAATATTACTGGATGGCCGGAAACTACATGAAGTATGGCGCTTCGGCGGCAAGTTTTGGCAGTATAACCGGGTGCGATTTGCCGGTTGATTCGCACGAATTGATTGCCCTTTGCGCTCCACGTTTTACATTCATTAGCTATGGTATTCCTGAAAAAGGCGATGCCAAATGGCTTGATCAGCAAGGCAGTTACATGGCTACAATTGCAGCAGGTTCTGTGTTTAAATTGTTGGGCAAAAAAGATTTGGGTGTTTCGAATGATTACCTGACCGAAAAAATGCCTCCGGTTAATTCTGGATTGCTCGATGGCGAATTGGCCTGGCGTCAACATGATGGCGGCCACACCGATGCTCCGAATTTTAAATATTTTATACCTTGGGCCAGTAAGTTCTTGAAGTATGAGAAAACTCCCATCCGGAGATAAAGTTGATCTGCAATCTGGAACGTTATTGCCAGTTATCGGTTCGCTTCCAGATGCTTAAATACAAACTTGATTTCGGAATAGCTGTAATCATTTCCTAGCGCAGCGCGGATTTCGCTTGATCCTTGTACTTTGTGTTTTTCAATGTATTCCTGAATAGCTTTTGCTTTTTTCGGATCAATCAGCCGATCCAGTCCAAGTTCACCTGTTCCGACAAAATGCGCCAGATGCCCTTCGATGGTTGAAATGGCCATGCCTCGTTCTTTGGCAATTTCAGCAATGGATTGCCCGTTTTTGAACATCTCGAAACTGGTTTCCTGAGAATTTAAACCAGCTTTCTCAACTTCTTTTTCAGCGCCAATGGGCAGATCCAGATCTTTCTGTTTGCGGTAAGCAATCACCATTTCCAAAATTTCTTTCCCGAATTGTTGCATCCGGGTGCCGCCCATTCCTTTCACGGCTTTTAACTCATTTTTCGATGCCGGCAAAGTTTGTACAATATCGTGCAAGGTTTTCTGCGGAATGATTCGCCGGATTTCGACATTCAGCAAATCCGCTTTTTCGTCGCGCCATTTTTTTAGTTGAGCGTAGAATTCGGGATGCATTGTGAAGGTAGATGCACTGGAAGAGGTCGATCCTTTGTGTTTGGTTTCAGGAATCTCGATAGCTGATTTCGACTTGGTTTCGAGATAGGTTTTCAGGTTAAAGCCATTTTTACACAAAGCGAGACACACTTTTTTGGTGTGTATTTCCTTCCGGAGTTTGTCGGCTGCCTCGTTGAAGCTTTTTCGTACAACTTTATTGTCGGTATCAAACGTAGCTGCTGAAAAAGGCTCTTCCACGATGCTGGTAAGCTTTCCGGAGAAATAATCAGCGGCTTTTTTCACCCGTTCCTGAAGTTGCTCGTTTTCTTCGGCATTGGGCGATATGGCTATCAGTTGCCTGATTTGATTCTCGAATTTTTCAGCAACACCAATCAGTTCGATTTGCAACGGAGCTGTAATTGTCCTTAACTGAGATTGCAATGTTCCGAGCAATTGCGACGAATGCTCTTCCCATAATTTTTGCAGGTATTGTATCTGGCGCATCATGGGTTTAAAATCGAACAATTCGCCGAGCAATTGTTTCACATATTCCTTTCTCGATTGTTCCAATTCTGCCGGACCTGGTTGGTTTCGCTCCACATCGTCGGAAAATTGGATAACGGTTGAATCATTTTTTACACTAAATTCGGCAATTGGCGAACTCAATACCAGTCCTTCGAGTGTTTTGCAACGACTCAGTGCTACGTAAACTTGCCCGTGAGCAAACGAAGCCCGGGCATCAATGATGGCCTTTTCAAACGTCAATCCCTGGCTTTTATGAATGGTAATGGCCCAGGCCAGTTTAAGCGGAAACTGAGTGAAAGTGCCGATCACATCTTCGTCGATTTCCTGCGTGGTTTCGTTCAACGTATATTTTGCATTTTGCCATTCGGCCTTCTCAACATCAACAGGCAAGTAATCACCCGGGCATTGCACTTCAATGGTTTCGTCATTGATATTCATGATTTTCCCGATTTTCCCGTTATAAAAGCGTTTTTCTGTATCATTCTTGACGAACATCACCTGTGCGCCAACTTTCAGCTCCAATTCGGGGTCGGTGGGGTAGGAGTACTCCGGAAATTCGCCCTGTACTTCAGCTTTAAAACGGTACGATTTGGTATTCAGCTTGTCCAGTTTCGAATCGTTGATTTGCTGCGACTGGTAATTGTGTGTGGTGAGTGTAATGTAGCCTTCCTTTTCTTCAGGGTTAAAACCCGGGATGTGCCGTTGGTTTAATTCCTGAAGGGTGGCTGCGTCCATGCGGTTTTCGCGCACTTTATTCAGCAGGTCGATGAATTTCTGATCGCTTTGTCGGAAAATATGAGTGAGCTCAATGCCAATGAATTTTGAGCGTTTTAGGGCATGGCTACTGAAGAAGAAACAGGTGTCGTAATACGGTTTCAGGATGGACCAATCGTCGTCTTTCACTACCGGCGCCAATTGTTGCAAGTCTCCAATCATGAGCAGTTGAACGCCTCCAAACGGTTTGTAGCGGTTTTTGTAGCGGCGCAACACTTCGTCGATTCCATCCAGAATATCAGCACGAACCATCGAAATTTCGTCGATTACCAACAAATCGAGGCTTCGCATAATGTTGATTTTTTCGCGACTAAACCGTTTGATTCCTGCGGCCACATTGCCATCGGCAGGAACTGCAACCTGTCGTTGTTGATCAGGTGCAACGGGTATTTGCGGGCCAAACGACATCTGGAAAAACGAATGAATGGTAACCCCACCTGCATTAATGGCTGCCACGCCTGTTGGCGCCACGACCACCATTCGCTTGGGCGATTGTTTCTTCAGGTTACGCAAAAAAGTGGTCTTTCCCGTGCCTGCTTTGCCTGTCAGGAAAATATTTTGGTTGGTGTATTGAAGAAAATTAAAGGCAAGCTCTAATTGCGGGTTCGACTCATATTCCATTGTAGTAACTATTTATAGGAGTGGCGGCTGATTTATGTCGTTCTCCTGCAAAGGTATTAAAAAGCGACTTGTTTGGGAAAAATATTTGCTGAAGGATATGTTTGAATTGTGCCTTCCCCTTGATAACAATTGGTCGTTAAATCAAAGAGAATAAATCTCTTTTAACAACTTTTGAGAAGTGCTTCTGGAATGAAAGCAAATAAAAATAGAAATAAAGACAAAAAAGTCTTTATTTTCAAACATATCTGAATTGGTTACGTATAGAATTCTGTATTAAGAATTTAATGATTTATAGATTTGATTCTCATAAGTAGTTTATTCCGGTAATGTGTTGATTTATAAATTCCAGATACCCTGATGAGGGGTTATTCAAAATAACAGTTGGGTTATTCAACTGGCATCTAATAGCGCAAAATTATCGTTGATCGTTTACCGAATTGAATCCCGAATGTGGGATTTCTGAACTATCACAAATTATGAACAATTAAAATCAAATCTATGAAAAGACTTTTAACCTTATGTGTGGTCGTTTTAATGACCTTAAGTTTGAACGCACAAAACAATCCTCCACAGTTGTATTTATTGTTTGAGTTTATGCAGGTAAAAGGTGAAAACGGATCCGATTATCAGCAAGTAGAAGAATTTTGGTCGGGTATTCACAAGCAACGTGTCGCCGACAAATCAATACTCGGATGGGACCTTTGGTCGTTAACCCCATCAGGTACCAAGCAAGGATCTCAATATCTGACAGTCACTTTGTTTGCCAATCTTGAAAATATGCTGAAAGCTATTAATTCATTGGATGTTTACGGATATGCAAAAAAGGCTTATCCAACCAAAACAGACAAGGACATGAATGTCATGTTTGATAAGACTGGAAAATCCAGGGATATGGCTAATCAGGTTCTGTTTAAAATGGTTGATCAGGTAACGAGTGACTTCGACATGAAAGTTGGTACTCTCGCTACCTTGGACATCATGAAACAGTTGGACGACAGCTATGAGAAAGTTGAATCGGAAATATTTAAACCCTGGCATAAGCAAATGGTCGATCAGGGTAAAAAAGGAAACTGGGGATTGCTTCGCGCCATCTTACCTGCCGGAAGTGAGGCTTATGGCACGCACATTACCTTCAGCATGTATAAAGATGAGGCGCAGTTGGCTGCATTTATGGAAGATTCGGGCGGAACGATGGATTTAATGACCCAGCTTGCAGTAAAAGATGGATTAAAAACTAGGGAGTGGAAAGAAGTAAAACTCGCCAAATTGATCATGACAGTGAAATGATTTAGTCGATCGAGTAAAATGTAAAAAGGCGGCTTGTAATCATTTACAAGTCGCCTTTTTACATTTTATACGAAGCAATAAATCCGGTTATCTGGCACTTCTTACTTTTCCCGAGCCCGCGATCGATTGATCAATCATTGGTCTGCCTTTATAGGTTACGTTTCCGGAGCCAGCCAGACGAACGAACAAATTTTTATTGGCTTCAATGTCCACATTTCCTGAACCTGCAACTTTTATCGAAACATCATCAGCACTAAAATTCATTCCTTTGAAGTTACCACTGCCCGAGATAGCAACACTTAAATCCTGTGCGGCTTCTTTCCCGGCTAAAACAATGTCGCCCGAACCCGAGATTGATGATTTTACACGCTCAGCCGAAAGCTCAGACAATCTGATGTTTCCGCTACCACTCACACCAAGGTCAAGGATTTTGGTTTTAATCTCATTTTCAGCAATAATATCGCCCGATCCGGAAATGCCCAACCCATTAATTTCAGGAGTAGTGATGTAAATAGTTATTTCGCCGGGCTGAAATGTTTTCCAGAAATAATCTTTGTTGGGGAAACGAATAATCAGTTTCCCGTCTTTTACTTCGGTAATAATCTCGTCGAGTGTTGACGATTTGGCGACAATTTCGAGGTTTTGTTTTGTGCCTTGTTCCAGATGTACTTTTGCGCCAATCCGCAAAGAAATTTCCGAAAACGGATCGACTTTTCGGGTTTGTTCTTCGGCCTGAACTTGTATTCCGATCAGGATAAAAGCGAATAAAATGAACGCTGTTGCTAATTTTGTTTTCATGGGATTACTGTTTATTTGATAAATTGTTTTCTCTGAATTAACGCTATTATAGACGCCAAATTATTCGGGAAGTTGCATTGGGGCAGAAAAAAGTGTTTCGTGTTCAGTCTCAGTGTTCAGAAATACAGTTTCTGGAACTGGTTTCTCATTTATTGCCAACTTTGCTTTAACCCGGGTTCCGCAAATCGTAACGTTTTTGGAAACTTAGGTTTATTCATCGTCCAGATCAAACAAACCTTCAGGAATCTGCAATTCGATCTCGCGCAGATCTTCATTCAACCGGACGATTAAATCTTCGTTTAGCGGAACCATTGCTTCTTTTCCCTGGTAAACGACCGAAAGCAATAGGTTTCCGGAGAAGTCGTTTACTTCGGTAATTTCGCCAATTAATCCAAGTGTTTCGTCGAATAACTGATAACCCACAAGTTCATTTGTATTCAATTCATCTTCGAACTCAATTATATCGTCCTGACTAACGAAAACAGATAATCCACAGATGGCTTTGGCTTTTTTATCCGTATCAATCCATTCGAGGTTCGTAATTACAGCTTCTCCCGATTTAAATCGCAATCCTTCTTCAGAAATGAAAAAGGGAACCAGTAGATTATCGATTTCAAGAAAAAGAGTCGGACATTCTTCGAGGGTTTCGTAATACTGCTCTTCAAACCGGATAACCAGTTCGCCGTGTATTCCGTGGGGCTTCTGAACAAAGCCAACTTTTATGCAATCGCTTTTGGGTATTGTTTCCATAGTTGTAAAAATAGAAAAAAGCGACAGATTTCTCTATCGCTTTTATAAGTTGTCTGTTTTATCCCGAAGTTTAAAACAGGATTCGACTAGTTGTTATCCTTCAGTTTCTTCAGGAGCAGCTTCTTCAGCTACTTCTTCAACAACTGGTGCAGGTTCAGAAGCGGCTTTGGCAGCAGCAGCAGCTTCGGCATTGCGTTTAGCAATAGCGTTTGCTCTTTCTGCGCTCTTTTTAGCTTCCATTTCAAGCTGAGTCTTGCGTGAAGCCTCAACACTGCTAACTAATCCATCTTTCTTAGCCTGAACTTTATTCGCTTTCTCGGCTACCCAAGCTTCGAATTTAGTTTCAGCTTCTTCAGCAGTGAAAGCGCCTTTGGCTACACCACCTAAAAGATGTTTTTTGTACATTACTCCTTTGTAAGATAAAATAGCTCTTACTGTTTCGGTTGGTTGAGCACCATTGGCAAGCCATGTTAAAGCTTTGTCAAAATCGAGTTCAATAGTAGCAGGATTAGTGTTTGGATTATAAGATCCAATCCTTTCAATGTTACTACCATCCCGTGGCGCCCTGCTATCAGCTATCACAATGTGATAGTAAGCATACCGTTTACGACCATGTCGTTGCAATCTGATTTTTGCTGGCATTTTGCTTAAGTTTAAATGATAAACAGTTATTAAAAAATTTGTGGCGCAAAGATAAAACTTTAATCCTGAATTCAAAATCGGTTTTAAAAGTTTCTGATTCCGTGGTTTATCTATTTATCGATACCACAGGACAATAAAACTCCTATCCCGGAAGTTCGATTAACAACCAAATAAATATCTTTGTACCGACACAACCTTGAAACCTGTATTGGCATCTTAGATTTTATTAATTGTTTATTTTTCAATAGAAGTATAAAAACATGAAACTATTTAATTTTTTCGTTCTTGTTTCAATCGCCGTACTTATAGCTTCGTGCAACAAGAGTAAGGATGAAGGTTCTGGTACCGGTGATGCAATTATTGTGGCCAAAAAATCAGGAACAAATACGGTTTACGGAGTTTCCCTGTATGCTTATTCGTTTAGTCCATTCCAAAGTGTAAAAGCTACCAGCTCGGCTGATGCTACAAAAACCTATACGCTAAAGGAGAATCAAGGGTATAAGACAAATTTTGCCTACGAAGCTCCTGATGCTGAATTTACTACCACAAAACCAGTTGCTTCTACCTATAACTTCTCTGCCGTTTTTGAAAATGGGGTAACTGACGAGTTTACAGATGAATTGACTGCAAGCGTTTTAGCTGTTCCAGTCCTCGATGTCCCTAAATATGATGCAACCACCACTGAGCTTACAGCAACATGGGCATCGGTGACTGATGCTGATAGTTATGCCATCAATATTATGGATGGTTCAACAATGGTCTTTGGAAGCCTTGAACTTGCCAATACGATCAAATCATATACACTAAGTTCCACTTCAAGCGGTTGGATTACTGGTGTTAAGCCTGTTGTTGGGAAAACATATACGCTCAGGCTTAATGCCTATTTGTACGAGCCCAACGGTAATACCTATAATATGCAGGCAGTTTCTATGGCCGAACAACAGATCACTTGGGGAAAGTAAGTAGAAAAAATAAGATTCGATCAAACCGGTCGATTCGGCTTAATTAAAATCAATTGAGCTGAATCGACCGATTTTTTTTGTTTGGATAACAAATGTTTAATGTGACCTTCCGATTCACGTTTCATTTTCTACTTTTGTTTATAGTAACTTTTAAAAGAAAAAAATGATTTTCAAAGAACAGGTAAAAGGTCTCAATGATCGCCGGGATGCGTTAAGGAGGCATCTTTGACTACGATCAGAAAGTGATCCAACTACAGGAAGAGGAACTGAAAACTCAGGATCCTGCTTTCTGGAATAATCCAAAAGAAGCTGAGGCTCAGATGAAAGTGGTTCGTTCAATTAAAGTATGGACTGACGGATTCAAGCAGGTTGATCAAGCCATGGAAGATTTGCTGGTCTTGTTTGACTTTTTCGAGATGGACGAGGCAACAGAGGACGATGTTGAACAACAATTCAATGTGACTCTTGAGGCTATAGAAACTCTCGAAACCAAAAATATGCTCCGAAAAGAGGAGGATAAGTTAGGGGCAATTTTGCGTATCAATGCGGGAGCTGGTGGTACCGAAAGCAACGACTGGGCCGAAATGCTGATGCGTATGTATATGCGTTATGGCGAGAAACAGGGCTATAAGGTGAAAACTATTGAATATCACGAGGGCGACGAAGCTGGAGTGAAAAGCTGCACCATTGAATTTGAAGGCGAATACGCTTACGGCTACCTGAAAAGTGAAAATGGAGTGCATCGGTTGGTACGTCTATCTCCTTTCAATGCCCAGAGTAAACGCATGACTTCTTTTGCTTCAGTTTTTGTTGCGCCAGCTATTGACGACACCATCGAAGTTGAAATCAATCCAGCCGATATTACCTGGGATACTTTCCGATCGGGTGGAGCAGGCGGACAGAATGTGAATAAGGTTGAAACCGGAGTTCGTCTCCGTCACGCACCAACGGGCATTATCATAGAAAATACCGAAAGCCGCTCGCAATTTGGGAACAAAGACAATGCTCTTCGTTTACTGAAATCTCAGTTATACGAACTGGAGCTTCGGAAACGGCAGGAAGCTGAGCAGCAAATCAACGCAACAAAGAAAAAGATTGAATGGGGATCTCAAATCAGGTCGTACACACTTCAGCCATACAAGCTGGTAAAAGATGTGCGTACAGGTTTTGAGTCTGGAAATGTGAATGCCGTGCTCGATGGAGGAATTGACGGTTTTATTAAAGCATTTTTGATGGAGTTCAGTGATGATGTGAATTAATAAAGTAGAAATAGTTAACATTTAAAATTGATGTTCAAATGAAAAAAAGAGCAATTTCTGTTGTAGCGGTTCTTTTTATAATTTCCATAGGAAACTATTTCAGGATTATCTCTGACGGGAGCGTCAGGACTGTTGAGTTTATCTCAATTTTTGCTATTGGAGCATTATCCGGAATATTATTAACTCAAATTATAACAACAGTAAGGGATAAAAATAATGATTGACAAAATAAATTCATAACTCATAATCAACAATTGAAATGAATCCAATTATACGGTTAGTAGAGAAACGCGATGTTGCAGGAATTCTGGAAATATATGCTCCTTTTATCCTTGAAACATCCGTCAC
Organism: Prolixibacteraceae bacterium; assembly: GCA_028683385.1. Lineage (GTDB taxonomy): Bacteria > Bacteroidota > Bacteroidia > Bacteroidales > Prolixibacteraceae > Aquipluma. The sequence continues at coordinate 33,246 of JAQUIJ010000023.1, forward strand.
TTTTGAAGAAATTGTTCCTGATGAAGTTTCGTTTTGGGAACGAATTCAGGGAATAATGGCTGAACTGCCTTACCTCGTTTGTGAAATCGATGGGCGGATTGCCGGATATGCCTACGCAACCGGTTACCGTAGTCGTGCCTCATATCGGTGGTCGAAAGAAGTTACGGTTTATATACATCCCGATTTTCATCGCAGAGGCGTGGCAGATGCTCTTTATACCAGTTTGCATGAAATGGCGAAATACCAGGGTGTTGCCAATATGTTGGCTATCATTACCATGCCAAATACATCCAGCGTAGGTTTTCATGAGCATTTTGGATACCGGAAATGTGGTGAGTTTACCAACGTTGGCTACAAACAGAACCAATGGCAAAATGTGGGTTGGTTCGAATTGTTTCTTCAGGATGAAAATGAAGCCCCCAAAGACAGGATAATTCCTCTAAATGAGATTGTCGGACTTCCGGTATTTCATGAAGCCATTCAGAATGGGATGAATAAACTTAAATAGTAAGGGACTGTTTATTTGTTGTTTTGATTATTAAAACTCAGAAGATGAACAAGACGAGTAAATACAATAACCGCGAGATTAGCTGGCTTTCGTTTAATGCCCGGGTGCTTCAGGAAGCCGAGGACCCCACGGTGCCATTGTTTGAGCGAGTCAGGTTTCTGGGAATTTTTTCAAACAACCTCGACGAATTTTTCAGAGTGAGGGTTGCTGCAGTTCGCCGAATGCTCGAATATGGAAAAGATGACGAAACTCTTTTGGGTAATTACACTGCCGATGAATTGTACGATAAGATTCAGGAAACAGTAGTTCAGCAGCAGCAAAAGGCTCAGGAAATTTACAGGAAAATTTGGGCTGAAATGGCCAATGAGAATATTTTCATGCTCGATGAAAAGCAATTGACACACGAGCAGGGCGTATATGTCCGGAAATATTTTAACACCAAAGTACTGCCAAACATCATCCCGATCATGCTGGGAAAATCCATGAAATTCCCGTATTTGCGCGATAAATCTGTTTACCTGGCTGTCAAGTTATCTGAACTAAATTCGCCCGAAAAGTTTGCTTATGCCTTGATTCGTGTTCCTACCCGGTCTGTTTCCAGGTTTTTGGTTTTGCCTGAACAGGGAAATAAAAAGTACATCATCCTGGTTGATGACATCATTCGGTTTTGCCTGAATGATGTGTTCCCTATTTTTAGTTTCGACCATTTCGAAGCATATACCATCAAAGTTACGCGTGATGCTGAGTTGGATATCGATGACGATATTTCAAAAAGTTTCATGGAAAAGATGGAGCTCAGCCTTAAAAAGCGCAAAGTTGGTATTCCGGTAAGGCTTATTTACGACCGTGAAATGCCCGGTGATTTGCTCGAATTCATCATGAAAAAGATGAAACTCGATGGCGCTGAAAAAACCGTTGCAGGTGGAAGGTACCACAACCATAAAGACTTTATGAATTTTCCGGAAATCGGGAAATCACGACATTATTATCAAAGTCTTCCGCCGGTTCCTCACAAAGATTTGCCTCCGCACCAAAGTATATTGAAAAAACTACGGCAGAAGGATGTCTTGCTTCATTATCCTTACCAGAGTTTCTCGCATTTTATCGATTTATTGAGAGAGGCTGCCATCGATCCTAAAGTTCGCGAAATTGGCATAACCATTTATCGGGTTTCAGATACTTCAAAAGTTGTAAATGCTTTACTGAATGCCATTCGGAATGGCAAAAAAGTGACTGTCGTCATCGAGTTGCAGGCCAGGTTTGACGAAGAAGCCAACATCTTTTGGTCCAATAAGCTTCAGGAAGAAGGTGCTCATGTAATCAATGGTATTCCGGGATTAAAAGTGCATTGCAAACTGGCGTGGATTCAACGAAAAGAGAAAAATGGGCTTCGCAACTACGCTTACATTGGTACCGGAAATTTCCACGAGGGAACAGCTCGTGTTTATGCCGATAAAGGTTTGATGACTGCTGATCATGAGATTGCTGACGACGTGGCTCACATGTTCGAATTTTTCAAGCACACGTATAATCATTTTAACTATAACCAGATCATCATCAGTCCGTTCTCGATGCGTAATTTCTTTATCCATAAAATTGATCAGGAAATTGCTAATGCGAAAAAAGGGAAAACGGCCTATATGATTCTGAAAATGAATAGCCTGATTGATCCCCGCATGATTGATAAACTTTACGAGGCAAGTAAGGCAGGTGTGAAAATTCAACTGATTATCCGTGGAATATTTGGTTTGAAAACCGGCGATCCCATATTGAGTAAAAACATTGAAGCCATCAGTATTGTCGATAAATTTCTGGAGCATACCCGCGTTTTTCTTTTTGCCAACGGTGGGAAAGAAGATATATACATTTCATCGGCCGACTGGATGCCCCGAAACCTTGACCGGCGAATCGAAGTGGCCTGTCCAATCTATTCTCCTGAAATCAGAAACGAACTGAAAGAATTGCTCCGGATACAGCTTCGGGACAATACCAAAGCCCGTGTTTTAGATAGTGCGCTGAGCAATCGGTATAACAATCAAACGAATGGTCAACGTTATCGTGCCCAGGAAGATTATCATATTTACATCAAAAAAAGACATCAGAATCTCATGAAAATTTACCACAACCCACGTTGCTCAAAAAGCCGTGAAGGGCTTAAATATTTGGAAGAAAAAGGTTTTGAGATTGAAGTAATCGACTACATGAAGAACGGAATTACCCCGAAAGAAATCAAGGAATTCCTAAGTAAATCAGGTCTTTTGGTTACCGATATAATCAGAACCAACGAAGAACTTTACAAATTAAATTATAAGGGGAAAGAATTTAGCGATGATGAATGGATTCAGATTCTGGTTGAAAATCCCAGACTGATTCAACGTCCATTGGTTATCAAAGGAACGCATGCCGTTTTGGCTCGTCCGGTCGAAGAAATCCAGAAGTTAATTTGATTAGTTCAATTTCGTCTGAAGCTCTTTGATTTCTTTTTGGAGTTCGGTTTTCATTTTCAGAGCATTTGATAAGTCGAGGGCATCTTTTATTGCCTGTTTATCAAATGCTTCAAGAACGATGAAAAACTGGCGTTTCCCCAGGAAAACAGCCTTGAGGTTTCGGTCGGAATTATCGGCAATAAACTGGATAACTCCGTTGTCTTTGCCATTCATGTAACTCACTTTTTCCCAATGCGTGTTCATGAACTCGCTGTGGTGGTTGTTCGGATCATCCAATGAAACGGTGTCTGTTTTCGCCTGAAAAATGCCGTCGTAAACTCTTATTCCGATATGATTCAACCACTCAGCTCCATAATAATTACTTGATATATACAATTCGCCTCTTTCGTCAAGGTGAAGCTGAATAAACGACTGATCCCACCGGCGTTCAAATTTTTGCGATTTATGAATGTATTGGGTGAACCGGTCAAACTCTGTTTTTTCCTTGTCAAATAATTTCTCCAGTTCAATGATGCTGCTACTAACTTTGTCGAATTGATCCTGCTTTCGGGACAATATTTCAGAATTTATTTTGTGGCTCATTTCCTTCGCTTTCGCTATCGATTCAACAGCTTCAGGAAACAAACTACTGACTGAGTCTAATTGCTGCAAAGCGGTAATCGTATCTCCTTTCTCATAAATATTTACGGCCAAATTAAATCTTTCGGCAGCTCTTTCTTTGTTGGACTTTCCGCACGAGAAAAGCACCGCAAAGATTAAGATCATACCAACTATTTTAATGTTTTTCATTGTTTTCAATCTAAAAAATCAGTCATTTGTACCTCAAAGAAAAAGATATTCCGCGAACGATGGAAACAAATTCAATAGTTTTTTTCAACCACCACAGATATACTGAACTCTCGTGTAAGCCTGTAATTGCTGCCTGGCAAATCATTAATCCTGAAAATATAGGGAATATGATCAGGCTGGCCGATAATGTTGGGGCCGAAGATGTTTTTATTCTGGGTAGTGATTTTCAGCTTAAAATGTCGTCGATAAAAAAGACGGCCGGGCTCAGTTTTAACAACGTTCGGCTTAACTTTATTTCTCCGGAAGATTTTTTTGATCAACTAGGTGCTGATGCCCAATTAGTAGCTATTGAGACCAGTGAAGATTCAACCAACATTTTCACCACCGAACTTCCTGAAAAGATTATCATTCTGCTCGGGAATGAGAGAAATGGACTTCCGGCTGAAATCCTTCAGAAATGTTCGCTAAAAGTGCATATCCCCATGACTGGTAAATGCAAATCGATGAACGTTTCTCATGCCCTTTCAGTTGCTTTGTTTGAGTGGCAAAGGCAGATGCTTTTCCAACGAAGTAGTTAAATCATTCTAACATTAATTGAATAACTGACTTTTTAGTTATATTTAGCAGATAAATTCAAAACCAATGATCACCTTAACCCAACTCGAATATATCGTTGCTGTTGATACTTTTCGTCATTTTGGCAAGGCTGCCGAAAACTGCTTCATCACCCAGCCAACACTGAGTATGCAGATTAAAAAACTGGAAGAAGATCTGGAAGTCATTATTTTTGACCGCAGTAAACAACCGCTTATCCCGACAGATGTTGGCCGCCGTATTATCGATCAGGCCAGAATTGCCCTGCAGGAATCACAGAAGATAAATACCATTATCAAAGATCATAAAAACCTGATTTCCGGAGAACTTAAGATTGGCATTATACCAACGTTGGCGCCCTATCTTTTGCCTTTGTTTATCGGGAATTATAAGCGGGAATACCCCAACATTAACATCAAGGTCGAAGAGTTGACTACCGCCAACATTATCGATCGTTTAAACCGCGACTTAATCGACGTTGGAATTTTGGTCACACCGCTTCATGAAGAACGCATCAACGAAAAACCGCTGTTTTATGAGGGAATGTTGCTGTATCTTCACGATGATCATCCGCTTGCCAATCAGTCGAACATCAAGCTTAAAGACATTGCTACTCCTGAAATCTGGCTTCTGAGCGACGGGCATTGCTTCCGTGATCAGGTGATTAATCTTTGTTCGTTCAAAGGAGCAGTTAATTCAGCTTTGCCCTTCCATTTCGAAGCAGGATCGCTTGAAACCATTATGAATATTATCGATAAGGAGGGCGGAATGACCATTATTCCTGAATTAGCGACACTCGGAATGAGTGAAGCTCGTTTTGATCATGTCCGGACTTTCGTTGACGCTAATCCGCTAAGGGAAGTCAGTCTGGTTTTTTCGAGGCATTTTGCAAAATACAAACTGGTGGAACTGCTTTGGAAAGAGATCGTTGCCTCGATGCCCGAAAAGCTTCTGCAAAAGAACCGTGGAACTATTGTTGAATGGCGGTAAATTTTTTTTGCCGATTCGCTTGTTGTTTCAAAAAACTTAATTTCCTTTGCATCGCTAAAATAAAAAACGCCTATGGCTAAACGAAGTCAAAGGATTTTTAGCAAAAAACTCTGAAAAAATTTGGCGACTAAAAAAAATAGTCTATTTTTGCAGTCCCAAATCAGGGAATAAACAAGTTGGCCCGTTCGTCTAGGGGTTAGGACGCCAGGTTTTCATCCTGGTAGCAGGGGTTCGAATCCCCTACGGGCTACAAATAAATTTAACAATTTAGGAAACAAAAAGATGGCACATCATAAATCGGCAAAAAAGAGAATCAAACAAGACGAAGTAAAAACTTTGCAGAATAAATACTACGCTAAAACTATGCGTAATGCTGTTAAAAAATTACGTCTTGAGACTAGCAAAGAAGTTGTTGCTGAAGCTTTACCAAAAGTTGTTTCAATGATTGACAAACTTGCTAAGAAGAATGTGATTCATAAAAACAAGGCTGCCAATTTGAAATCTGCATTGGTTTTACACCTGAATAAGATCTAAGAAAATCATTTTCAAGATATACAGAAACCGTCTTAGTTTTAAGACGGTTTTTTTTGCATGTAATAAACCCATCTCTTCGAAATATCAAAAAAAAGCCTCACAGTTTCCTGCAAGGCTTTCAATTCAAAGTATAAAATATTTTAGCAATTACACTGATAGTTACAGTCGTGGCAGCGACTGATTTCTCCGTTCAGGCGCTTCTCAATCAGTTCGTCAATCCGCTCACGCAGAGGTTCAATCGAAATCTTTAGGATTACTTCGTGGGCAAAAGCATTCATCAGCATCATACGAGCGTCATTCTCGCCAATTCCACGTGCACGAAGGAAGAATAAAGCTTCTTCATCAATCTGGCCAACAGTTGCACCATGGCTGCATTTCACGTCATCAGCGTCGATGATCAACTGAGGCTTGGTTTGCATTTTTGCTTTATCCGACAGCAATACGTTGTTGTTTCGCTGGAAAGCCACCGTTTGCTGTGCATCGCGTGCCACATGAATACGGCCTGCAAAAGCTCCGGTTGATTCGTCGTCGAGTATGTTTTTATAAACCTGATTGCTCAGACAATTAGGCGAAGAATGCTCGATCACTGTAAAATTATCGACGTGCTGCTTTTTGTCGGTAAACGAAATGCCATTTACATTCGCTTCAGCATGTTCACCATTAAAAGTTACTTTCAGGTTGTTCCTGATTAATCCGCCATGCAGGCTGACCGTTCCGGTAACCAGGTTCGAATTGCGCTCTTGCTTGTAAAAAGCTGAATTTATAGAGGTCGACTGATTGTGATGATTTTGGATGGTATAAACATCAACCAAGGCATCTTCACCAACAAAAAATTCAGAAACTGTATTGAACAGGAATGATGCTGAGGTCAACGTATGGTCGCAAATCAATAATTTCACCTGACTGGCGGCTTCTGCAATAACCAGATTGCGTTGCGTTGCCATCAAATTTTCGTCAGAACTCAGCAAATTGATGATCTGAATCGGTTTTTCTATAACAACTCCTTTCGGAACAAAAAGAAAGAACCCATCTTTTACGAAGGCTGTGTTCAGTGCCACAAAAGGATCATTTGACAATCCAGCCTGACGGTTCAGGTAATTTTGAAGCAACTCAGGCTTATCGTTGGCAATTTGTTCCAGACCTCCAAGTACAACTCCATTCGGGAGTTCAGCTCCTGGATTGTTGCCGCTGTAAAACCAGCCATTCACCAGAAAAACCAAATGCGTATCCAGTTGTGGAATATTGCATTTGAAGACTTCATTCAGGTTAATTAAACCTGATTCACGCAACAATTCCTGACGATATGATTTTTCAAAAGCAGGTTTCAGATTGGTGTATTTATAGTCTTCGTTCTTGAAATCCGGTATTCCGGCTTGGGCAAAACGCTTAAACGACACCTCGCGCATCCGGTTAAGGATGGGTGAAGAGCCCTGATTCAGTTTTTCCCTGCTTTGTTCGAACAGAGAAGCCAACTGATCCGTTTGCGATATTTTTTCAGAAATAATACTCATTTTCAGAAATATTTGTTTTTCGGTTTTACCCCCAACCCCCTAAAGGGGGCTATAACATTTGAACTGTCCACAAATGGCGCTCTTTAAAGTCCCCTTTAGGGGATTTAGGGGTTAATAAACGAAGTTTTAGTTTTCACCGTTCTTAATCCAGTCGTAACCTTTTTCTTCCAGTTCGAAAGCTAATTCTTTTCCACCCGATTTTACAATTCGGCCTTTGTACAAAACATGCACAAAATCAGGTACGATGTAATCGAGTAACCGCTGGTAGTGTGTTACAACAATAGTTGCATTTTCAGTTGTTTTCAGGGCATTTACTCCTTCAGCCACAACGCGAAGTGCATCGATGTCCAATCCTGAATCAGTCTCGTCCAAAATGGCGAGTTTAGGTTCAAGCATGGCCATCTGGAATATTTCGTTTTTCTTTTTTTCTCCTCCTGAAAAACCTTCGTTCACCGAGCGATTCGTCAGTTCAGTATCCAGATGAAGCATATCTTTTTTGGCACGCATCAGTTTCAGAAATTCACCGGCCGTCAGTGGATCAAGACCTTTGAATTTGCGGTGTTCATTAACTGAAGCTTTCAGAAAATTAACCATTGGTACCCCCGGAATTTCAACGGGATACTGAAAACTCAGGAATAATCCACTGCGCGAACGAATTTCTGGAGAAAGTTCGAGTAAATTCTGTCCCAAAAAAGTGACTTCACCTTCGAGAACTTCGTAATCTGATTTTCCGGCCAAAATATTAGCCAACGTACTTTTACCTGAACCATTTGGTCCCATAATGGCATGTACTTCGCCAGCTTTTATTTCCAGATTGATCCCTTTCAGGATTTCCTTGCCTTCAACTGAGGCGCGTAAGTTTTTTATTGATAGCATTATATAATAGTTTCAAATTTTAAATTCCAAATTTCAAGTCTTGAGTGGCGAATCTTAAATCTCGAGTAAAAAACACTCATCATTCGAGACTCTAATCTTCTAATATTCCTCACCCAACACTGCCTTCCAAGCTAATGGCCAGCAATTTTTGGGCTTCAACGGCAAATTCCATCGGAAGTTTATTCAGTACCTCGCGGGCATAACCGTTAACAATCATTCCAATGGCATCTTCGGTAGAAATACCACGCTGATTGCAATAAAATATCTGGTCTTCACCAATTTTTGAGGTGGTTGCTTCGTGTTCAACAATCGACGATTTATTCCCTACTTCGATGTATGGGAAAGTATGTGCACCGCAGGTTGAACCCAGCAAAAGCGAGTCGCACTGCGAATAGTTGCGTGCATTAATTGCTCCGGGCATCACTTTGACCAGACCGCGATACGAGTTGTCGCTTTGACCGGCAGATATACCTTTCGAAACGATGGTACTTTTGGTGTTTTTGCCGATGTGAATCATCTTTGTTCCGGTGTCGGCTTGCTGATGGTGATTGGTCAATGCTACCGAGTTAAATTCGCCTACTGAATTGTCGCCAATTAGCACGCAACTTGGATATTTCCACGTAATTGCAGATCCGGTTTCGACCTGAGTCCAACTAATTTTTGATGATTCGCCACGGCAAATTCCACGTTTGGTCACGAAGTTGTATATTCCGCCAACGCCGTTTTTATCGCCCGGATACCAGTTCTGAACCGTCGAGTATTTCACCTCGGCACGATCCATTGCAATAATTTCAACAACTGCAGCATGCAGCTGATTTTCGTCGCGCATCGGAGCAGTACAACCTTCCAAATAGCTAACATAGCTGTCGTCTTCAGCAATAATTAACGTCCGCTCAAACTGTCCGGTTCCAGCGGTATTTATTCTGAAATAGGTTGAAAGTTCCATTGGGCAGCGAACGCCTTTCGGAATGTAGCAAAACGATCCGTCGGAAAATACAGCAGAATTTAGCGCTGCAAAGAAATTGTCCGTAATTGGAACTGACATTCCCAGATATTTTTTGATCAAATCCGGATGCTCAATCAGGGCCTCGCTGAACGAACAAAAAATGATGCCTTTTTCGGCCAGTACTTTTTTGAAGGTTGTTGTCACCGAAACACTGTCCATCACAACATCCACTGCAACTCCTGCCAAATGTTTTTGTTCCTCGATTGGGATTCCGAGTTTTTTGAAAGTTTCAAGCAATTCCGGATCAACTTCGTCCAGACTTTCATATTTAGGACTCGTTCGCGGAGCTGCATAATAGATCGTTTCCTGAAAATCAATCGGTGGAATCTTTAGGTGAGCCCATTCCGGAGCTTTCATCTTCAGCCATGCTTTGTAAGCTTTCAATCTGAATTCAAGCATAAATTCAGGTTCTTTTTTCTTAGCCGAAATCAGCCTGACCACATCTTCACTCAACCCTTTGGGAATAACATCTGTATCAATATCGGTTACAAAACCGTATTCGTATTCCTTGGTCGTTATATCGTTTAATAATTTATCCTGATTTTCCATGTCCAACAGTTTTCTTTCTCTTCTGATTATAGCCTTACTAACAATCTTTTGACCTGACTGTTTAAATATAATTGCAAAGATAAGGAAGTAAAGCTATTTTTGCCGAATCTTCGAAGGCAATAAATACCTTCAGGTCTTAATTTTAACATGAAAGAAACAATGAAGCAGACACCACTTTCTGAACTTGGAGAGTTTGGATTAATTACCCGCCTAACCGAAAAAATACAAATAAAAAATACAAGTACACTGACCGGAGTTGGCGACGACGCCGCAGTTCTAAGTTTTCCGGACAAAAAAATAGTAGTGACCACTGACCTTTTAACCGAAGGAATTCATTTTAACCTGATGTATGTTCCGCTAAAGCACTTGGGCTACAAAGCTGTGGTGGTGAATCTTTCGGATGTGTTTGCTATGAATGCAATCCCACGCCAAATTACGGTTTCGATAGCCATCTCGTCAAAATTTTCGTTGGAGGCTGTAGAAGAATTGTATTCAGGAATTCATCTGGCCTGCGAAAAATATGGCGTGGACCTGATTGGTGGCGATACCTCCAGTTCGCTTACCGGGTTAACCATCAGCGTAACTGCCATTGGCGAGGCGAATGAAGATGAAATCGTTTACCGAAGCGGTGCGAAATCGGGCGACTTGGTCTGCGTGACTGGCGATTTGGGCGGCGCGTACATGGGACTTCAATTGTTGGAACGCGAAAATGAAGTGTTCAAAGTGAACCCGAACCAAAAGCCACAATTCGAAGGTTACGATTATATTCTGGAACGTCAATTGAAACCAGAAGCTCGTGGTGACATCAAAGAATTACTGAAAACATTGGATGTCAAACCGACTTCGATGATTGATATTTCGGACGGGCTTTCGTCGGAAGTACTTCATTTGTGCAAAGCCTCGAAAGTGGGTTGCAATATTTATGAAGAGAAAATACCACTCGATAAGCAGACCAAAGATTTTGCTGAAGAATTAAGCATTAATCCACTGGTGGCGGCTCTTAATGGAGGTGAAGATTACGAACTGCTTTTCACTGTCCCGCTCGGAAGTTACGACCTTGTCAAAAAAGAATTTGATATTACCATCATCGGTCACATTACTGCTGAAAGCGAAGGAGCCAATCTGGTTACAACCGGAGGTTCCATTATTCCGCTTCAGGCGCAGGGCTGGAACCCGCTGAAGGATTAGGAAACAGTCATTAGTCACTAGAAAATTTGGCCTGCCTTTTTTCTAATGACTAATGACCATTTTCATTATTAAGTTCTGGTTTTTGGCGCTTTGAGTAAACTTACCAAAATAGTTGCCAGAATAAGGAATACGCCTGCAACAAGGTATCCGTTATTGTACGAACCGGTTTTGTCGGCTACCATTCCGCCAAGCATCGGACCAACCACGCCGGCAATACCCCAACCTGTAAAGATCATTCCATAGTTGACTCCCAGATTTTTCATTCCGAAATATTCGGCAGTGGTGGTTGGAAACAAAGAAAATACGGCTCCGTATGAAATTCCTGCAATTGCAGAACCAACAACCAGCATCGGAATTGAAGTGTAGAAAGCGAACAGGAACATATTTACTGCCTGAATTAAAAATACGATCATCATTGCGCGTGTCCTGCCAACCTTGTCAGACAAAGCGCCTGCTCCCAAACGTCCGAGTGCGTTGAAAATAGAAAGAATAACTACCAACATGAATCCGGCAGTCTTCCAGTCGGCCTGAACTACTGCAATGCTTGGCAAGTGGGCAATCAACATCAGTCCGGCTGTTGCAGCAAGCAGGTACATCACCCATAACAAATAAAACTGAGGAGTTTTAGCCACTTCGCTCCAGGTATAATCATTCCCCTTTGGCGTTGATGCTGTTTGTTTGGCTGAAGTTTTTGGAGCCTGTTCTTCAGTTGGGTCAGCCAAAAACATAGATAATACAGAGACAACTGCAATGGCAAATACACCAAGAATAATAAAGGTGTTGCTGATTCCGTAAGCTTTTAAAAGAGCAGATGTAATAGGTGTCATATAAACTGGAGAAAGACCAACGCCCGAAACCACAATTCCGGCAATTAAACCTTTTTTCGATGAGTCGAACCATTTCATGGCGCATGGTGTCGCTGCCGAATATCCGAGACCAATTCCGATGGATCCGATTACTCCGAACGTAAAAACCATAGCCATTAAACTGGTGGCAAAACCTGAAAGAATGAGTCCGCCTCCCAACATGATACCACCAAAGATGGTGACGAGTTTGGGTCCAAATTTATCCTGAGCCCTTCCGGCAAAAATCATAGTAAATGCAAAAACGGCTGCTGAAACGGTGAAGGGAAGTGCAGCGTCGGTGTTGGTCCAGTGCCAGTCGCTTACGAGAGCTTTTTTAATGACTCCCCACGAATACAGAGTTCCCATGATCAAGTTTATGCCCAAGGCGGCAAAGGTGATGATCCACCCGCGGTTGTTAGTTGTTTTGTTCATTTTTTTTGAGAGGTTTTTGGGTTCTTAAAATAATGGATAATAATTTGGATTTACTAATTGACGATGCAGAAAAGTTAAATCTGAAATTAAAATAGCACTATTGATTATCATTCGGTGGTAAAAGTCTATTTCTGCTTTAAATCTGGTTTGTTGTTTAATCTGGCAATTCTATCGAAGTTTAATTTTGTGCAGTGGTTTTGTATTATCAATACTGAAGAACATGTAAATTTTTGATCGCATTACCCCATTTATTACCCCTCGTTTTATACGTACAATGCTTTCTTTGTTGTAACTTAATCAAGTCAAACGCATTCAACTAAATCATATGATATGACAGAAAAAACAAACAATCGCCGCGATTTCCTGAAGAAATCGTTGGTAGCGGCTGCCGCGATTACAATTATTCCGCGGCATGTCTTGGGCGGAAATGGCTTTCTTGCTCCAAGTGATCAGTTAACCAAAGCCATCATTGGAGTTGGCGGAATGGGGCAGGGGCATATCGTTTACGAAGGCACCAGACTTTTGGCCATTTGCGATGTGGATAAAAACCATTTAAGCAGTACTCTTCAAAAAGTCGGTTCTGAAGTGAAAGGGTATTCCGATTTTCGTGAATTATTGCTTCGTCCGGATATTGATATTGTACACATCGCCACGCCTCCTCACTGGCACGGAATTATGTCGGTAATGGCTGCTGAAGCCGGGAAAGACGTTTGGTGCGAAAAACCGATGACCCGAACAATCGGCGAAGGAAAGCGGGTGATGGAAGCTATCAACGCGACGGGTAAAATGTTCAGGCTAAATACCTGGTTCAGGTTTAAAGACAATTTCTACGGATTGAACACTCCGGTGAAACCACTGAAAAAAGTAGTTGAAAGCGGAGTTTTAGGTTGGCCTTTGAAAGTAACAATCAGTGGAGTGACCGGTTTCGACTGGAAATTCTACTGGGTTGGAAAAACAAATCTGTCACCACAGCCCGTTCCCGAAGTACTCGATTACAACATGTGGCTGGGGCCAGCTCCCGAAAAACCATACAATGTACACCGCACTCACCAGACATTCCGCGGATATTGGGATTACGATGGTGGCGGATTGGGTGATATGGGTCAGCATTACATCGATCCGGTTCAGTACTTTTTAGGAAAAGACAATACCAGCCCGGTAAAAGTGGAAGTGGATGCACCTCAACAGCATTACGATGCCATTGGTACCTGGCGCAAAATAACTTATACTTATGCCGATGGTTGCCAGATTATTCTGGACGGCGAAAATAAAGACCAGAATGCTGCCTACATTGAAGGACCAAACGGGAAAATATTCAAAGGCTTCAAGTCGGATATTCCGAATTTGAATGCATTGATCGATACGCTTCCTGAGCCTGCTCCACAGATTAGCACCTTCAGCGAATCGGTTCGTACCCGACATAAATTTGCCTTGAACGAAGAAAACGGGTTCCGCTCTGCTACCATTGTAAATTTGGGAGTCATCGCATTGCGCTTGGGTCGCACACTCAACTTCGATCCGGAAACGCTGACCTTTGTCAACGATGATGAAGCGAACAGGTTAATTAATCAACCAATGCGCGGAGAATGGAGGATATAAGAGTTCCGGGTTCCGTGTTTCGGGTTATGTGATTTTACCCGTATCTCGTAACTCGCAACCCGCAACGTTTTTCAATAAAATTCAATAAACCAAGACACATGATAAAAATATCAACAAAAATATTAATTGTTTTTCTGGCTCTTTTCCTGACGGCTCCAACGTTTGCTCAGGATAACCGTCGCCTTGAAACCAAAGTTGCCGATGTTCTGGCACAGTTTCCGGCACAAAACGGAGAGCATTCGGCAAAATTAATGCTTCAGATTATCGAAACCGGAGCTCCCGGAATCTCTAAATTTTGCGACATGATCGTTCCTCCTGGAACAGGCAACGACACTCAGGCTCGTTTTGCTTTGGAAAGCCTTGCCCAGTATGCCGGAGCGCAAAATCGCGAAGCCGACCGGAAGCTGGTGGAAGGTTCAATTCTTGAAGCATTGCAAAAAGCAACCGACAAGGAGGTGAAAGCCTTTTTCATACGTCGCCTGCAATATTGTGGAGGCGCTGAAACTGTTGCTGCAATGGAAACTTACCTGAATTCGACTGATTTGTACGAACCAGCCTTGGCTGCATTGTTTAGCATTGGTAGCGCCGATGCCGGAAAAGTAATTCTGAAAAATGCACAGAGTAAAAAAGACCAGCAATTACTTTCGATGGTAAAGGTGTTGGGGCAGTTAAAGTATCAGCCTGCCGAAAGTTTCCTGATCGACCTGACCAAGACGGTCAAAGTTGCTTTGCTTAAACATGTTTATGCGTCACTTGCTGAAATTGGAGGGAAAGCTTCGCTTCCGACTTTCGAAGCTGCTGCAAAAGCCGCCAGGTACCAATACGATTATGCTGAAACGATGGTCGCTTATCTTCAATATGCCAATCGTTTGGCCCAACAGGGAGAAACAAAACTCAGCATCCAGTTAGGTGAAACTGTACTGAAAAACTGTACGTCCGACAATCAGTTGGTTTACCGTTCATCGGCACTGGACATTCCCGGGTTTGGCTCGAATGCCTTGTTCCTGAAAGAGATTCAGAATAAAAATAAAGCGTACCGCAATGCCGTTTTAACCAATGCTGCCAAACAATTGAAAAGTGAAAACGTTGGATCATGGATTGCCGCGATGAAAAAAGCGCCAGCCGAAACTCAGGCAGAAATCATTCATTTTTTAGCCAATCGTCCGGAACCTGAAGTTTTGCAAAAAGCGATTCTTCCAGCTTTGTCATCAGAAAATGAGGCAATCCGGGTTGAAGCAATTAGCTCATCGGCTACCAATCAAAAAGCCAAAGCAGTACCGGTTTTGCTCGAACAACTGAAGAAAGCTAAAAGCGCCAATGAGTTTACCGAGATTGAAAAAGCCTTGCTAAATACTTGTTCTGTCAAAGAAACAGGATTGCTTTCTGCACAACTTAATAGCGCGGGCAACGAAAGTAAAGTGGTACTGATTCATGTTTTGGGCGCTCGCCGCGCAACCGAAACTTTTGAAGCCATGATGAAACTTTGTCAATCAGAAAATGCCGATGTCAAAGATGCCGCTTTTGCTGCCTTGGCAAATGTTTCGAAAGTTGAGAATGCTGCTGAATTGATCGCTTTGCTGAAAAAAACGACTGATAAAAAATCGGTTGAAAACATACAGGCTGCTTTAATTGCTATTTATTCAGGAACAGCAAAACCTGATACTAAACTGGTGCTGGATGAGATACAGAAAGGAGAACAAACCGAAAAGTTCATTCCGGTATTGTCGTCGCTTAACGATCCGAAAGCACTGAAAACGGTTGCAGGATTGCTGAAAACAGGTAGCTCGGCTGAGCGCGAAGCCGCGTTTACATCGCTTTCAAACTGGACTGACCCTAAAGCAGCACCATATTTATTTGCAGTATTTACCAATCCTGAAATGAAATCGTTCAGGAGCAAAGCTCTAAAATCGTATCTGCGTATTACCCTTGAATCCAGTTTACCCGCCGACGAAAAACTGTTGATGATTGAAAAACTGATGCCCGAATGCACCACCACTCCTGAAAAAGAATCGGTTATTCAGGCAACCCGAAATGTGAAAACATTCCTGTCGCTGGTTTTCGTTTCATCTTATCTGGATGATCCGGAACTGAGTGATGTGGCAGCATCAACAGCTAAAGCGCTTGCATTGCCATCTTCAGGAAAGAAAAATGGACTTACCGGTGAATTTGTCACCGATGTTTTGAAAAAAGTAATGGGTAAAATGGTCGGTCCAGACAGCCAATACGATGTGATCGACTTACGTGAATACCTCGAAAAAATGCCCAAAGAGAAAGGTTTTGTGAGCATTTTCAACGGAAAGGATTTAAGTGGCTGGCATGGTCTGGTGAAAAATCCGGTTCTGCGCGCTAAAATGAAACCTGAAGAACTGGCTAAAGAACAAGTCGCAGCCGATGCCAAAATGTTAACCAATTGGTCGGTTAAAGATGGCTGTATTGTGTTTAACGGCGAAGGCGATAATTTGTGCACCACCAAAATGTACGGCGATTTTGAAATGATCGTCGATTGGAGAATCAGTAAAAATGGCGATAGCGGAATTTATCTGCGAGGTGCTCCTCAGGTTCAGATTTGGGATACTGCACGTGTTGATGTGGGTGCTCAGGTTGGTTCAGGCGGATTGTACAACAATCAGAAAAACCCAAGTAAACCGCTTGTTTTGGCCGACAATGCCATTGGCGACTGGAATACTTTCAGGATTAAAATGGTTGGAGAGCGCGTAACTGTTTACCTGAACGGCATTTTGGTTGTCGACAATGTTGTGATGGAAAACTACTGGGACCGCAGCATACCGATTTTCGCGAAAGATGCCATCGAATTACAGGCTCACGGAACCGATCTGGCCTTCCGGAATATTTTTGTGAAAGAACTTAACACCGAAGAAGCTCAGTTGAGCGATCAGGAAAAAGCCGAAGGATTTAATTTGTTGTTTAACGGTAAAAACCTCGACAACTGGCAGGGCGACAAAATTGATTACACTGCTGAAGATGGAATGATCGTTGTTAGCCCGAAAGAAGGCGGACACGGAAACATATACACCGATAAGGAATATTCTGACTTCATTTTCAGGATGGAATTTCAGTTGACTCCCGGTGCCAACAATGGTCTTGGCATTCATGCGCCGCTCGAAGGCGATGCAGCCTACGTAGGCAAAGAATTGCAGATTCTGGATAATACCGCCGAGATTTACAAAGACCTTCAACCCTATCAATATCACGGATCGGTTTATGGAGTTATTCCGGCCAAACGGGAATTCCTGAAACCCATTGGCGATTGGAATTACGAAGAAGTGATTGTGAAAGGCGACGACATTAAAATTACACTGAATGGTACTGTAATCGTTGATGGGAACATGAAAGAAGCCAGCAAGAACGGCACGGCTGATCACAAAGATCACCCCGGATTGCTTCGCCATAAAGGTTATATCGGATTCCTCGGCCATGGTTCTGATCTGAAATTCAGGAATATCCGGATTAAAGAACTTTAGAAAGTGGTCATTAGAATACAAATTTTACGGGATGCGAGTTACGTGAGACCACAAAACCTGAAAAAACTTCGGTCTTCGGTCTCCTGACTTCCAGCTCCCGACTTTAAATTGAAACCCAAACTAAGTAGATTTATAAGCCCGCGCCTTCTGTTTGCAAAAGCAGGAGGCGTTTTTTTTATATCCGGGATTGACTTTGTATTATGAAAAGCTTATCTTGCTGACAGTCTTGAATACTCTAATTGTTAGATAAAAAAGTAAAGTGATGAAAATACGATTGACAATGTGTCTTTTGGGTCTTATGTTGGTAGGGGTTGCTCAGGAAAATCCTGATTATTTGTTGTGGAGCTCGACGAAGAAGTTGAACTTAGCCGATTTCGGAATAAAGAAAAATAGTGCAAACTCAGGTGCAAGTTTCGCTCAGTTTACATTGGATTACAGTGTCAATGGATTCGATTTTCTGACAAAAAACTTCAATAAGAAAGTCAGGAATAGTATGATTATTTCAGCTTCGTGGATTGATACTACAGCTAATGTTGATGCATCAATTAAATATCAACAGACCTTATTCGATTTGGCAGAAATATATGCCCGTAAATTCAGAAAAGAATTAAAGGAGAATAGGAAACTAATTGCCAAAGGGACTCAGTTTGTTGAAGGAATTAATTCCAGAGTTTCAACAGAGTTTTCGAAGCGAAGATTGAAATATGATGAGGAAACGAAATATGGAATGGATTCGACAAAGCAGCAGATTTGGGAGGAACAGATCTTGAAAGAGTTAGCTGAATTAGCCGACTTTCAATTTGAAAAGTAATATAGATTTTAATATAGCATATTATTGATATTTCGATACGTGGTTTTTTCGATATATCTTAGCTTGAAATTCAAAAACAAAATCCCATGGCACAGCGAAATTTTAAACCACAGCATTCGGTGGCGGGCAAAAAATACAGCAAAACATCAGTGATAATGAGCAATGTGCTGCTTGCAGCCGGTTCGTTGATGATTGTTTTTTTGCTCGGTTATTTATTCTTCAACCTCGATAAATCCGATTTGCTGGTAAATTCTCTGATGCCTTTCTTTTTTGCAGGAATAGGCCTTATCCTACTTAGCCAGTTGATTTGTCCGTTTCAGTTTAAGTCGCGTCGATAATTAAATTCAGTTCAACTCCTATTCGAAATATAAATGAAAAAATTATTACTGATTCTGGTAGTCCTGATTTTCCAAACTTTCCCGGGATTTTCGCAGCCTCTTTCTACTCCGGAAATCGATCAACTGGTTGAGCGGACGATGAAAACTTTTCACGTACCTGGAATGGCTGTTGCTGTGATCAAAGATGGCAAAGTGGTTCACTCTAAAGGTTATGGGGTGAGTTCGATCAATACAGGTAAAAGAGTGGACGAGAATACCTTGTTTGGAATTGCATCAAATAGCAAAGCCTTTGCCGCCGCCACTTTGGCTATTTTAGTCGATGAGAAAAAAATCACGTGGAACGATAAAGTCATTCAATATATTCCTGAATTCAGGATGTATAATTCGTATGTTACCGAAGATTTTACGATTAAAGATTTGCTTACCCATCGCAGCGGACTGGGGCTCGGCGCTGGCGACCTGATGATTTGGCCCGATTCGACCGACTTCACCATCAAAGATATCATTTACAACCTTCGGTTTCTGAAACAGACTTCCCCTTTCCGGACGAAATACGACTACGACAATCTGCTTTACATGGTTGCCGGAGAAGTGGTAACACGCGTTTCAGGAATGAGTTGGGAGCAATTTGTGGAGGATAAGATCATGAAGCCGTTGGAAATGAACCGGTCGGCAGCTTCGTTCAATCGACTGAAAGACAAAAGCAATGTCATCGATGGCCATTCGCTGGTCGATAAAAAGCTTCGTGTAACTCCGCGCGAAAGCATTAAACCGGGACAATGCTCTGCGGCAGGAATCTATTCGAGCATCTCCGACATGAGTAAATGGATGACTTGTCAACTCAATAATGGCAAATACGGTGCAAATCTGGATAAGCAATTGTTCAGCGTTTCCACTCAAAACGAAATGTGGAGTCCGCAAACCATTGTGCCTTTCAAAAAAGACAAATACAACGGCCATTTTAGCGCTTACGGTTTAGGCTGGAGATTAACGGATGTGAAAGGAACGCAGCAGGTTTCTCATACCGGTGGGTTGGAGGGAATGGTCACTCAGGTCACTCTTTTGCCTGAACTGAAACTTGGAATCGTTGTCCTGACCAACCAGGAGTCGGGAGCTGCATTTATAGCGGTAACAAATGCGATTAAAGACAGTTATTTGGGCATTGTTCCTGAAGATTGGGTGCTTCGCTTCGATACATTGAACGCTAAATCGGAAAAGGAAGATGAGGAACTTTCGGCGAAAATTCAGGCAGAAATTGATAAAGCACTTTTGGAGGCCGGGAAACAACCCGATGCCAATTTATTTGTTGGGGAATACACCGACAATTGGCTTGGCAAAGTGACGATCTCGGAGCGGAATGGAAAACTTTGGTTTCAATCATCGCGCTCACCCCAATTGCGCGGGGCGATGAGTTTTTACAAGGGAAATACATTTGCAGTGAAATGGGTTAACCGAATTATGAAAGCGGATGCCTTTGTGCTGTTTAACCTCGATCAGGAAGGAAAACCAGCAGGATTTCGCATGAAAGCAATTTCGCCACTTACCGATTTTAGTTACGATTTTCAGGATTTGGATTTCCATAGGTTAGCCAATTGATTTTGGATTGATAATGAAAACGCTACTCTTTTTCGAGACGCCTGCCGATTTCAGGAAATGGCTGGAAGAAAACCATCGGACAGAAACCGAGTTATTGGTTGGTTATTACAAGGTTGCCACAAAGAAACCAACCATGAATTGGTCGGAATCGGTTGACGAAGCACTCTGTTTTGGTTGGATTGACGGTGTACGCAGGTCGATTGACAACGACAGCTACTGCATCCGGTTTACTCCGCGTAATCCGAAAAGTAACTGGAGCGCGGTAAACATCAAAAAAGTGGAAGAGATGATTCGGTTGGACAAAATGACTCCGGCAGGCTTGGCGGCTTTTGAAAAACGAAAGGAAGATCGGTCGGTTATTTACAGCTATGAGAATCCGCCTGAGAAATTAAATTCCGAAATGGAAGCTCATTTCAGGAACAATAAAGCAGCCTGGGATTTTTTCGAAAAACAACCGCCTTCGTATCGAAAACCCAGATTGTTATGGGTGATGAGCGCCAAACAAGCAGCAACGCAATTTACGCGACTCGACAAGCTGATTGCTGCCTGTGCCGAAGGGAAACGGTTGTTTTAAATCAAAGGAATCAGAGATGGACGATTTTCAGGTATTTGTGAAACCGGTTGGAGCTAGTTGTAATCTGGCTTGCAGCTATTGCTATTACCTTGAAAAATCGGAATTATTCAAAGAATCTGGAATAAACAGAATGTCCGAAGATGTACTTGAATTGTATATCAGGCAGCATATTCAGGCATCGTCAGAACAGACCATTTTCTTTTCGTGGCACGGCGGAGAACCTACTTTGTCAGGATTGGATTATTTTCGCCGAATTGTTGAACTTCAAAAAAAACACCTCCCTGAAAATAGATCTATTCTGAATGGCATACAAACCAATGGAACTTTATTGAATGACGCATGGTGTCGGTTTCTGAAAACAGAGAATTTCATTGTCGGGATTAGCCTCGATGGTTCAGAACGTTTTCACTCTGTTAATAGATTCAGGAAAGATGGAAAATCAAGCTTCAATGAGGCTTTGCGAGGTTTTCAATTACTGAGATTTTACGAAATTCCATGTGAAATACTTTGTGTAGTAAATGCTCAAAATGTTGCATATCCGTTGGAAGTTTACCGATTTTTCAAAAGTCTGAAAGCGGATTTTGTAACTTTTATTCCATTGGTTGACCAACTTTCACCTGGAAGCAATCAAGTATCGGAACGTTCAGTTCCGGCTAAAGCTTTTGGCGAATTCTTGTGTGTTATTTTCGAAGAGTGGAAAACTGAAGATATTGTAACCGTCAAAATCCAAATTTTTGAGGAAGCGCTGCGCACAGCTTTTGGCCTCGATCATTCGCTTTGTATTTTTAAAGCGGTTTGTGGTCGTGTTCCGGTGGTTGAGTATAATGGCGACTTTTATTCATGCGATCATTTTGTAGATTCAGCATACTTGATCGGAAATATTCTCGAAAAATCACTGGCTGAAATACTCAAAGATCCTCAACAAAAAGCTTTTGGGCAGGCTAAACTAGATACTCTTCCGGAGTATTGCCTGAAATGTGAAGTCCTTTTGATGTGCAACGGAGCGTGCCCCAAAGACCGGTTTATCGAAACTCCAGATGGCGATCCCGGCCTAAATTATTTATGTGAAGGTTACAAGCTGTTTTTCAATCACTCCAAGCCGTTTGTTGATGAAGTGTACGAGGCTTGGAAGATGCAGGAAAAGTAATTCGGAATCAGGTTATTTAGATTTGCTGAAAAGATTGTACTTTTAAAGACCTGTAAATATCACTCAATGGCGAATCCGATCACCAGAAAATACATCGTTTTAAGTTTGTGGCTTTCGCTGGCCATAAGTATTCTGGTGCATTTCAGTAGTTTATTCGATGAGTTTGTTTCCAGCACATTTACACAGCAAATGGCTGTTCGTTTTTTTATAAACGCTTTGTTAGAGCTTTCCATTACTTTCACAATAAGCTTTATTCTTTTTTGGATTAACTTTTACATTTTAAAACCACTGCAATCCAATAAGAAAATCAACTGGATTAACTTTATTTTGGCATTTGCGGTTTCATTTGGCGCTGTTCTTCTTTTGAGTCATTATCTGTTTGCCCTGAAAAAAAGTTTTCTCCCCAAAGTGGATATACCCAGAAGTGGAAATCTTTTCATCACTAAAGATTTTTTTCTTGCGTTGGTCGTCATCATTTGTATTTACGTGATCCGGCTCATTTTTCAAAACCAGAAAGATAAACTCGAAATACAAAGTCTGAAAATAGAAAACCTTCAAAGACAATTTGATGCGTTGAAAAATCAGGTGAGCCCTCATTTTTTGTTTAATTCGCTGAGTTCACTAAAAACCCTAATCAATGAATCTCCCGCAGTTGCTCAGGAATATTTGAATCATCTTTCGTCGGTATTACGCTATACGCTTCAGGCCAACGAAAACAGACTCGTAAGTTTGAGCGATGAACTGCAATTTGTAGAATCGTACTTTTTCCTGATCAAATTGCGTTTTACAAAAAACATCAATTTGGTGCAATCCATCAGCAATGAGCTGCTTGCGTATAAAGTTCCACCGCTGGCTTTGCAAATTTTGTTGGAGAACGCTATCCGACACAACGAAATAAGTAAACGGAACTCATTGGAAATCTCAATAACCACCACTTCATCGCAAACATTAATTGTGAGCAATACGATTAATAAAAAGATGACTGCGGAACCTGGCGCTGGCGTAGGTTTGGCCAATTTGTCGAACCAATATCGGATTTTGGGTGATCGGGATATTGCCATTAGAAAAGAAGATCAAAAGTTTATTGTTGAAATACCATTGCTGGCATGATGAATGCGCTGATCATAGAAGATGAAGAAATGGCCGCCAGGAATTTAACAAATATCCTGAAGGAGATCGGGAATATAAATACGATTGCCATTTTGGAAAGTATTGCCGACACTGTTGAATGGTTTGATGTGAATGATTTGCCCGATTTGGTCTTTATGGACATTCATTTAGCAGATGGTTCAGCTTTCGAAATTTTCAAAATGATTCGGATCGATTGCCCGATTATTTTTACCACTGCATACGATGAATATGCCTTGCAGGCTTTCAAAGTAAACAGCATCGCCTATCTGCTTAAACCTATCACACTTGCAGATGTGAAAAAGGCTCTTGACAAACAGAAAATTGTATCCGGGAATCATACTAAATCAGCCGATTTGAGTAGGTTATTGGCTATGATCAAACCCGCGGTGGAATATAAAACTCATTTTTTGGTCAGTCAAAAAGGCGATAAACTCGTTCCCTTGAAAACCAGTGAAATTGCCTATATCTCGATTGAAACCAGCATTGTAAAGGCAATCGATTACAAAGGGAAAGCCTTTGTAATGGAAAATACACTCGATGAATTGACTGCCATGCTTGATCCAAAGGCGTTTTTTAGGGCAAATCGCCAGTTCATTATTGCCCGAAATGCGATTAAGGACATCGATCTATGGTTCAATGGCCGACTGTCAGTCAACCTGATTGTATCAACTCCCGAAAAAGTGCTAATAAGCAAAGTCCGGATTCCGGTATTCAAAGATTGGTTCGCTTAGATTATTAATTCATCGGATAATTTCACCTTCCGCTCCGGAAAGTTCATCCTTCATTTTTTCAGCCTCACTCTGTTTCTTTCCCAATCGGTGGCATTGTGGCTCTATTTTAGCTTCAGATTTTAAAACTAAAAAGTCATGAAAACACTGAAGCTTATTATCCTGGGAATTATTCTTGTTAATCAATGTCAAACGATATATTCCCAACAAAATTTTGTTGCTGAACCCAAAGGCATATTGAAAGGTGTATTGGTTGATGCCGACGATGCAAGCCCGCTGGAGTTCGCCAATGTGGTGCTTTACGCTCCAAATGGTTCGACTATGGTAACCTGGTCGATTTCAAAAAGTGATGGTGCATTTGAATTATCGAAGATTGCTGTGGGCGAATACAATCTGGCCATTTCGTTTATGGGTTATGAGGAACTGAAACTGCAAAATATTGTTTTTGACAAACAGGGACTTACTGTTGATTTGGGGAAAGTAAATTTGAACAAAACCACAACAGCCATTGACGAAGTTTCGGTTGTTGGAATACAAAAGACTTATCAAACCAAAATTGACAAAAAGGTAATTAATGTTTCAAAAGACATCAACTCAACCGGTGGAACGGCAATTGATCTGATCAAAAATGTTCCCGGACTTGCTGTTGATGCTGATGGGGTTGTCAATTTACGTGGTAATTCCGGCGTCAGCATCCTTATTGACGGCCGGCCAACTTCGATAGATGCGACTAAACTTGACCAGATTCCGGCCGGCGATATTGAAAGCCTTGAAATCATTACCAATCCATCGGCAAAATATAATCCGGAAGGCAAAAGTGGAATTATCAACATCAAGCTGAAACAGTCGAAAACAGTGGGCTTAAGTGGAAATGCCATAGTTACCGCCGGAACTGGCGATAAATACAACGAGTCAGTAAATTTGAATTACAATCTGGGCAAAGTCAATCTTTTTGCTTCGTACAATGGTATGAAAAGGATGGCCGAAGCGTCGCGCTATTTGCTGAGAGAATCTTACAATTCTGAAGAAGTTCATTTTTTACAGCAGGATGCGAAGACGAATATCGACATTACTAAAAGCACTTTCACACTGGGTTCAAACTTCAATTTCAATTCGCAAAATAAGCTGACGCTAAGTTATACCTACAATCCTTCCAAAACGATTGATGCAGACAACACGCTTTCGCAATATTTCGACCGATCGATGAATAAAACAGGAAGTGTTTTTGTGATCAATTCGGAGAACGGAAAAGAAACAGCGAACGATTACCTGGTTGCTTACCGTAAATTATTCGACAAAAAAGGAGAAGAACTGACGGTTGATTATACTTTATCCAGTTCATCGGGTTCCGCTATCCAACCACAAACTTACCAGTATGCAACTACAACAGAAACCTCCGAAATAAACACCAATTCTGATATTTTCAATTCTAATCTTCAATTGAATTGGGTATTGCCATTCGGTAATGGTTCGAAACTGGAAACCGGTGTTCATAGCATTGTCAGAGGAAACGACAGTGAATATTATTTTTTCAATTCTTCCGGCGGATCAAAAGTTGAAGATCTGTCCCAGCGGAACTTGTTTACCTACAATGAACAAATTCATGCGGGATATGGTCTTTGGTCAGGCAATTTTGGCGGAACCTCAGTTCAGGCAGGTCTCCGGATTGAAAAAACCTTCATCGATGGGAAGCAAGGCGCTAGCAACGATAAAATCAGCCAGAACTATTTCAATTTTTATCCTTCACTTAGTTTTAGTCATCCAATTAACGAGAATAATCAGCTTCAGCTTAGTTATAGCCGCACAATTAAAAGGCCTTCAGCCCGAATGATTAACCCGTTTGTCGACCGGTCGAATCTTGAAGTTTTCAGAAGTGGAAATCCGGATTTAAAACCCGAATATGTTAATTCAATTGAATTAGGATTTAATGGCAATTATGATAAAACTATTTTAGGATTTACCGCTTTCTATAAGCATATTGCCAACCCGATTAATTCGGTTACGCTACTCGACGATGCCGGGATATCGCATATGGCGCCACAAAATATGTTGTCGAGCCTGAATTATGGTCTTGAATTTACATTTGAGCAAGCCATTAATAAATGGTGGAAAATAAATGGAAATACAAGCTTCTTTAAGAACGAAATTACAGGAAATGTTGATGGAACTTCTGCCAGTAATTATTCTTATCTGGGGCGTATCAATTCGAGCTGGACGCCCTCAAAGAGTCTTTCTTTTCAGCTTATTGCGAATTATTTGGGGCCGGTAGTGGGCGTATATTCGAGAATGGAACCACAATATTCAATTGATTGTGCTGTAAAAAAAGATCTTCTGAAAAATAAATTATCGCTGACACTTCGTGCTTCGGATGTATTCAACTCACTTAAAAACAGCTATACTTCATGGGGTTCGAATTTCACTGCTGACAATTGGCGCAAAACCGAAACCCGTGTGCTTTACTTCAGCATTTCTTATTCTTTTGGGTCAAATGGTAATTCTAAGAGTTCCAAATCAATCATCCAAAATGAAAGTAAACCAAGTACTGAAATGTAAGTAAACTTCAGATACTTTTATAAAAAGATCAATCCCGAATTGCTGTATTCAGGCCTTTCGGGATTGATTTATTTAGCTGATCGAATGATTGCTATTTCAGCTTTTCCTTGAAAAATGCAACAGTTCTGCCCCACGCTAAATCGGCAGCTTCTTTGTTGTACCGTTCGGGATTCGAATCATTGTTGAAGGCATGTTGTGCCCCTTCATACATGTAAATCTGGTAGTCAACGTTGGCCTTTTTCAATGCGGCTTCAAAATCCGGGATTCCTTTGTCGATACGTTCATCGTTTCCGGCGTAATGCAGGAGCATTGGCGCTTTTATCCTCTCAACATCTTCGGCTTTAGGTTGTCCACCATAATACGGAACAGCAGCATCCAAATCGGGTGAGAGAACTGCAACATTGTTTGTCATGGCGCCACCCCAGCAAAAACCGGTACATCCAACTTTTCCCGTCGTCTGAGGATTTGTTTTCAGGTAGGCAACAGCTGCCGAAAAATCTTGTTTCGTTTTTTCGTAATCCAGTTTCTGGAACATCGGAATGGCATCCTCCTGTCTTTCAGGAGTTCCACCCAAAGGAGACAGCGCATCAGGAGCCATTGCTACAAATCCTTCGAGTGCAAAGCGGCGGGTCACATCTTTAATGTGTGGCTGAAGTCCGCGATTTTCGTGAATAACAATAATGGCTGGATGTTTCTTTTTCCCTTTTGGACCTGCCATATATGCAATCACTTGTCCACTTGCTCCGTTATACTTAATGGTTTCAGTAATAAGTCTTGGATCATCGGACCTGGTTATTTCAGCAATTAGATTGGAAGGAAAAGTACTCAGAAGAAGTGATCCACCAGTAACGAAGACGGTTTTCTTTAAAAACCCGCGACGATCGGTTTTGAAGTCTGATTCATCGTTCAATTTTTTTTGTTTGGGTTCCATCTGGTTTTTTTTATTAGTTTTAAATTGATTTATGTCATTCATTGGAGAAGAGAATGAAAAATCAACTAAAATTACAACTAATTGTTTTGAAATTTGTTTGAAGGCTAAAGTTTTTGAATTCAACGATTTCACACAAGAATTAAAAGTCGAAAAAATATAAAATTTATAAGTTATGAGATCATTGTTTATTATTCTAGTCGTTTTGATTGGATTTTCAGGTTGTGTTAGGAAGAATAAAGTGCCAACTGCCCAGAATGCTGCCAATCCTGCCATGCACGAAGTAAAAGTTGCAGAAGTTATTCAGACTTCAAATTATACTTATCTGAAAGTCAGTGATAACGGTGCTGAAAACTGGATCGCAGTTACCCGTCAGGAAGCTGCTGCCGGCGAAGTTTATTATTACGACCAGGCTTTGGAAATGAAAAATTTCAATAGTAAGGAGCTTAACCGCACGTTCGAAACCATCTATTTTGTACAAGGATTAAGTAAAGAACCAATTGCGGCTTCTGCTGCGCCTGCCGGAATGGGTGGAATGAGCGGAATGACCGGTGATATGGCTGCCAAACACACCGGCAAAATTGTTTTGGAGAAAAAGGCCGGAATTAATATTGCTCCTGCTGAAGGAAGTATTTCGATCGCTCAATTGTGGGCCGACAAAGACAAGTATAGCGGGAAAGTAATCAAAGTAAAAGGACAGGTTGTTAAGATTAACGAAGAGGTGATGGGTAAAAACTGGATTCATATTCAGGATGGATCGGGCGATTCAGGTAATTTCGATTTGGCAGTTACCACGCTCGACGGAATGAAAATGGACGATGTGGTTACTTTTGAAGGTACGATTACGTTAAACAAAGATTTTGGCGCCGGATATTTCTATGAATTGATCATGGAAGATGCCAAACTGGTGAAATAGGCATTAAGAAAAAGTCATTAGTCAATAGAAATACCCTGTAGGAATGATCCATTCTTGCAGGGTATTTTTCGTTTTGAAGGAGTCTTGTCATTCCAAAAACAAGAGCTTGATGTATTGTAACAGCACTAGCCCCAGTCCGTAAGTGCAGATAACGATTAGCAAGGATTTGATGAATGTGATTTTGGAATTAGCAGCGATCTGCCAAGATGTAAAAAATATAAAGGCAAGGTGATAGATGTTAATGGTCGCTAATGCTTTCATTTTTACCTCACTCATGTTGGAAGTTTCAATGAAGGGAACAATTGATCCCGGGAAAAAATGAGTAACGTCATCGGGTGTATATCCACTTTTAAATAGGATGAGCCCAACAGATTTAACCCAATTAGGAAGGAAAATGATAATGGAGCCAAGAAAAATTATTTTGAACAACAAAGATGTATTGAATTCAACTTGTGTAATTGCCAAACCTAATTTAATAACGATCCAGACGATAGCTGAAATCCCAATTACCCAAACAGGAGATATCACGTAAAGTAACATATCCATCCTTCGCCAGTTTGAAAGAGACGTTTCAAAGTCGGTTCCTTTAAAATCGGCCATGTAAGTATTGGCATCCCAAACAAACTGAGAGAACAGAATTAAGCCAATCAGGTAGAATAACCAGGAAATCAGGAAAAGCATCCATGCGGGTCTTTTCAGCAGGTCGGAGACAAAGTTTTGTTGCATGTTATTTCGGGGTTGTTGAGTTTTTCACTCCGGCATCGATAAACTGGTCGTAAAGCGGAACTTCTTTCTCCAAATCTCTTTGCACCGTAGGATCCAGAGGTTTATCGATTAGGATGTTGTAGTTTTTCCAGAACGATGGATCGTAAACATATTTCATATCCCAGAGGGGTGTTTCTTTCTCAAGTAAGTCCCTGTGTTTGATCCGGTCAAAATCTTTCTTGTCGGTAATCACTTTGTTGATCAGTAATTCAGTTTCATGCTCATAAAGGGTCTTCCCCATTTCGTTCGCACTTGGTTGATCAAATATTCCACCACGAAAACTGGCATATTTCAAATAATAATTTTTATCAATTTTTTCGTATTGCTTAATTGCAAAACCTGAAATGGAGTCATTCAAAAATGTTTTTTTTTTGTCAGATAACATTTCTTTTGGGGGAGTTTCTATCCAGTAAAATTCTGATTTTAATAAGGCAAAACTTTCAGTATCAATATATAGCCGGATAAGTTTGTGGGCATAGATGCATTTGGCTCGTAACATCAAGTAAGCAACGTACTCCTCTTTTATGTCAATAATTTGAACAGGTTTACCATCGTAAATAGTCATGCCCGAGAAATTAATGCTGTACAAATCATTCTTTACCAATTTGCGTAAGGTCGCCAGATCGGTATAATCTCGATTTTGGAGAATTACATATGCCGGATTATTTTTCGAATAACCATAAAATGCCTGCGCAAGTTTTTCCTTCCACAAACTTCCTAAATTTGAATAATTGTAACTGTTCCTGATTTCGAATATCTTAACCCGGTCGGCTGTATTTTCTCCGCCAAATTCTTTTTTAACGATTTCAATTGCAGATTCTGTTAATCGTACATTCTTGTTGTCATAGAGATTAAATACTTTATCCCGAAGAAACCCTTCCATATAGTACGGACTTCGTTGGTAATTTTTATGCATATTCCGGATGATAAGCTTGACAATATCGGTTGCTGTGGGCTGATTGGGACCTATATTTACCTCAGGAATCTCGTACAGTTCGGGCTCAATGTAGATCTGCGCAATTTCTTCACTTTTGAATGAGTCGATCTTTATGGAATTGGTTTTATATCCGATGCATTTAATTGTCAGCTCTCCGTTCTTTAAGCTATCCGGATAATGAAAAATGAATTCGCCCCGACTGTTCGAGCAGGTTCCTATTGAAGCATCTTTTAATGAGATCGTGCTGAAGGGAACAACTTCATGCGTTTCCTTGTCGAGTATTTTCCCGCGAATTTCGGTGTGTTGGCTCCACGAATAGACAGGTATCAAGCTTAGGCAAGACAGAAGGAGTGGAAGGATAATCGTTTTTCTCATAATGGTTCTCATTATTAGATGGAAGTGCATTCAATTCAAATACAGCAAATATACTAAATTAGGGAATTGATTATGAATAATAAGAATGTTCTGCAACACATAATGCGAAGCATATCCCTTTGATTCTTCGGGGATTAAAGGTGAATATGGGCGATGAAGCCGAACCTTTAAGCATCATTTCCACCCAATCGTTCCAGCAACTGTTCTTTATACTGTTCTGAAACGGGTAGTTTGTTTTCTCCGATGCAAACAAGGTTGCCTTCGATGTGATCAATTTTGGAAAAATTTACGATTGCTGTTCGGTGGACTTTCAGGAATGACAGACCTTTTAGCTTTTCTTCCCAACTTTTAAGTGTTCCGTGGACCACCAGTTTTTTACCACTACAATGGATAGTGACGTAATCTCCGCAAGTTTCAATAAAACGGATGTCGTCAATTGCCAACTGGTAAATTCGTTTGTCCGATTTAACGGTTAGTTTGGCTGGTAATGAGGAAGTAATTTGGGAATTAAACTTCTCCCGGGCTTTGTTTACTGCTTTGTGAAATCGCTCAAACGAAAAAGGTTTCAGCAAAAAATCAACCGCTTCCAGATCGAATCCGTCAACCGCATATTGAGAATAAGCAGTAGTAAAAATGACCAGTGGCGGATGAACCAACGAACGCAAAAAACTCACGCCCGACATTTCAGGCAAATTGATGTCCAGAAAAATCAAATCGATGGGATTCGAGTTCAGAAAAGTTTGTGCTGAAAAAGCATCTCCAAACGCGCCGCAACACCGTAAGTCAGGGCATTTGGAAATGTGACTTTCCAGAATGGATTGGGCGGCTGGCTCGTCTTCAATAATGATGCAGTTCATAAATTTTGGTTTTTCTGATTCTGATCTAAATAGTGCAACTAATTTAATTTTGTATTTTTCACCCTAAACTCCTTCAGGGCAATGTGATATAGTTAAGCCCGAAGGGCTTGAATTTGAATAACCTCCGGTGTAAACCGGAGGGAGAAAGCACCCGAAATTCAAGAACCCTGAAAGGGTTCAACCCTTGCAGGGTTGTGTTTTCCCTCTTTTCTTTCCGTGAGTTTTCACCCACGGTTATTCAAATTATATCCTTTCAGGATATTAAAACCATGAACTTTTCCTTAAATATATGACATTGCCCTTTAGGGGATATAGGGGTAAAAGATAAACGATAACAATATGATTTCATACTCAACACTTAATTTGATACACAAGTTACGTTTTTTTGCAACCTGCAGAGATTGGAAAGACATAAAGAAGCACTAAATTTGGTTAATTTTAAGGCAACAAAAACAATTCAGTCATGGAAACAAATTGGGAACAAGCCCTTCAACCTTTATTTCAGCAATACGGGAAACGCCGTCATCCGCTTGATTATCAGAACCGATACCAGTTGGTTGTTATGGTTATCCTCTCTGCCCAGGATTCCGACAAACATATTAATGAACTGGCTCCGAATATCTTTGCAGCCTATCCAACCATGAACTCGCTTTCGCAGGCAACTGAGGCTGATCTTCAACAGCACATTGGCTCGGTCAGGAATTGGGGCAATAAAGCCAAATGGTTGATTAAGCTTGCCCAATCTGTTGGCGAGGATGAAAATATCCCGTGCACCTTGGAGGGCCTGACCAAATTGCCCGGACTTGGCAGGAAATCGGCCAACGTGATCATTCGCGAATCGGGAGATAAGGCCGAAGGTGTGATTGTTGATCTCCATGTGTTGCGTGTTGCTCCGCGATTAGGCATCGCTGATGAAAAGGATGCGACCAAACCTGAAAAGATTGAAAAACAAATCATGGCAGTTATTCCGCAGGAGTTTTGGAACGAAGCCGGAATGTCGATTTCGTTTCTTGGGAGGGAACTTTGCCGGCCAACCAATCCAAAATGCACAGAATGCCTGGTGAACAGCGTTTGTCAGTTCTTTCAAAGTTCTGGTCGTTAGATGTTTAGTGAGCGGGTGACTTCAAGTCACCCGCTCACTAAACGTTGATCTGCACCTTCATTTTTAATCTGAATATTCCATTTTTCTCCTGAAATTCAAGTGAATGCCGATCAGGATAAATCAGGTTTAACCGTTTTTCAACGTTTTGTATTCCAAGGCCGCCAGTCTTTTCAGTATCGGTTCTTTCGCGGGGTGCAACCTGATTTTCGGTAGTAAACATCAGCTTTCCTCCATCGTAGCTGATGTTTATCCGTATGGTGCTTGTAGTTTTCCCGATTCCGTGTTTGAAACAGTTTTCAGCCAGTGGAAGTAGTAACAACGGTGAAATATTGGCATGGCTAAAATCGCCTTCAGTAGTAAGAATTACGTTAGTAATTTCAGAATTTATCCGTTCTTTCTGCAACCCAACATAGGTGCGGATAATCTCAACTTCTTTTTCCAATGGTATTGTTTCGCTTGAAGTATCGTACAAAACATACCGCAAAAAGTCAGAAAGTTTCAGGACAACGTCGGCAGTTCGCTCATCTTTCTGTGATGCCATTGAATAAATGGTGTTCAGGTTATTAAACAGAAAGTGTGGATTGATTTGCGCTTTCAATGCCGAGAGTTCGTTGCGGGCAGCATCTCTTTTTTCAATCAGCATATCGACGTATTGCTTCACCAGAAATACCAGTATAGATACAATGAGGTAAACTTTAAAGATCAAAATCAGTTCCCAAAACTTGAAATAGGAAATGTAGTAAAGACTTGGGAACAGCTTGTCGATAACGAAGTTGAAGATAGAATAATTTGCGATCGCCGCAACCGGAAGTAAAATAGCGATGCCAAGCACGTATTTAATAAACTTGCTTCTGTTGAGATAACGGACCAGCAAGAAATTCAGGTTAAAATATACTGCTCCAATGATGGATAGGTGGAAAACAACCACATACAGAAAGTTTTTCACAAAATAATCTGCAAAAAGTGCCACTTCATCATTACTTCCATTGAGCAGAATCTTTTGTCGGAAAGCGTATCCCAAGGGAATCAGGAATATAATGTAAAGCAAAATCTTTAACCAGAGCAATTTTCTTCTGACTAACCAGATGAAAGGTAACGAACAGTAAAGCAGAAAAACGGAATTTGCAAGGAGGATAAAATCCCATCCGACTTGTATGCCATCAATTGTACCCGTCGATTCGACTCCCGGATTTAAAATGGCGCTCCAAAAATTGAACGAAACGAACCAGAAAGTTAGATGTAACGCGGGTATAATTTGTTTTTTGAGTTGTGTTATTTTCATGATGTGGTTAGTTTATTCGGTTTAGCTTCAACATGGCAGGCTGGTTTTCCCAGTCGATAAATCGTTTTTGGTCTGCATAGCGCTCAATCATTTCGGTCAAATCATCTGACGAGGCCGTGAGCAGTAATCGGCTGGCATCGGGCACATAGCGGTATTTAATTCTAACGCGCTTCTTCTCAATCATGTCTTTCATGTAATCGGCTCCGAGCCACGAAACGAAAAGCTGTTTATTCTGAAACTGAATCCGGGCCAGCGTATGAACTGCAAAATAGTTTTCCTTAGCCATCAGGCTGCTTTTTATATCTGGTATTTCGCGCGGACTAAAATCGCCATACAAAATACCGTTGATCCGGAAAAGAACCATTCTGAATTCATATCGGGCAGAGTCGGGATTATTCCCTGAAAGTTTGGCTACATAGAAGTTTTGTGGTTTGAAGGTGGTGGAATCCTTCCCTTTTTTTGTTTTGATTTTTTCTTCTGAAATGAACCGGTTGATCCGCCAGACTAAAGTGGTGTCAGCTTTTTCCCATTTTCCACTATTTTTATTGTTCGAATCAGATTTGGATTGAATTGGATGAGCCGACCAGTTTCCTTCAATTTCAGGAGCAAATGCCACGTTTTTTTCGAGGTAGAACGGGTTTAGCGAACAAATCATTGCGAAATCGGAGCATCCTGAAATAAACAGGAAGATTCCAAAGATGATCAGTAATTTTCTCAGCTTCATGATGTTGGTTTTTAATTTCTGAATCGAAGATAGAGTGAATAAAACCGATCATGAATTTTTTTCGATGAATACCCCGGTTTTTTCGATAGGGAAGGAAATTAGATAGTTTCAGGAACCATAAATTGAAAATATGCAGGAATAATTTCTGTCATTTTTGTGTTTATCATTTCTTAATATTGATAATGTTTACCTTACTTAGCGATGGCAGTTCCGTCTTTTTATTTACATTTGGTAGCTTGAAACGTAAATCAACCGACACAATGATCAAAAAAGCATTAGCCCTTTTCCTTACTTCAGGAATTTTAATGAGTTTCACAACCATGCCTGATTCTGAAAAATTCGAAAAAAAAGCACATCGCATTCACGAAAAGTGTTTAACTGTTGACACACATTGTGATACGCCAATGCTGATGGTGAAACCGGGATTTAATGTTCGCGATGAACACAAAGCTCCTGAAAGCCGTGTCGATTTACCGAGAATGAAAAAAGGTGGTTTGGACGCCATGTTTTTTGCTGTTTTTACCTCGCAGAAACCACGTACGGAAGAAAATTATCAGAAAACATACTCATTGGCTAATCAAATGCTCGACTCCATTCATGCCATGTTGAAGAAAGATAGCGATTTGGCTACACTCGCTTTGAAAGCTGAGGACCTGGCTAAAATCGAAAAAACAGGAAAACGCGCCATTTATATTGGGATGGAAAACGGATTTCCTTTAGCTAAAGACATCTCGCGTGTTGAAGAATTTTATAAAAGAGGTGTTCGCTACATCACACTTTGTCATTCGTTTCACAACGACATCTGCGATTCGTCAAGCGATGGAAAACCTGCCGAACACAACGGCGTGAGCGATTTTGGGAAACAGGTAATTTCTGAGATGAATCGCCTGGGTATGATGGTTGATGTTTCGCATGCTTCAGATAAATCATTCTTCGATGCAATTGAACTGAGCAAAGCGCCAATTATTGCGTCGCACAGTTCGGTTCGGGCAATTGCTCAACACAATCGGAATATGACCGACGAAATGATTAAAAAGCTGGCTGCCAAAGGTGGCGTAATACAGATTTGTTTGCTCGACGAATATGTGAAAAATCCAGACACCACAACGGTTAACTATAAACGAATAAAAGTCATACGCAAGAAGTATGCGAATGATTTGGATAAAATGAGCGAGGCCGAGAAAGAAGCTATGTTTAAGGAGTGGGACGAACTGAAAGCCTGGAAACAGAAAGATATGCCAAGTGTAAAAGATTTGTGCGATCACATCGATCATGTTAAAAAGCTTGTTGGCGTTGATTACGTTGGTATTGGAAGCGATTTTGATGGTGGCGGCGGATTGATGGATTGCGGAGATGTGAGTCAGTTTCCGAACATTACCAAAGAATTACTTCGAAGAGGTTACACCGAAACCGAAATCAAAAAAATATGGGGAGGCAATTTGTTGCGCGTTTTCAGGGAAGTTGAAAAAACTGCTGAAAAGATTAAAACCAATCCTCATTTAGCTTCGTTATAACAGAAGTTGAAATATTGAAGCAACCTTTTGGGCTGCTGACCAGTCTGTTATTGTATTATCCCGGGAACCATGAAACACATTGCTTTATATGGTCTCTTCTTCTTTCTTGTGCTTGCCTGTTCCGATCAGGTAAGCGAGGTGCAATTGGTTGATCTTTCAGCGCATAACATGAAAATCATTCCGGAGAAACCAACAGCCAATGACGAAATTAAGCTCGTGGTATTTGACGATTGCACTTATAATGTCCTTTCGGGAGTAACTCGGAACAATAAAACGATTGACATCCTAAAGCAATTCAACAGCATGATGAAATGGCCGTGTGTTATGAAAAACGATACCATTCTGATTGGCAAACTACCTGAAGGAACTTACATTGTAAACTACAAACTTCTGGATACTTCAACTCAGGTGACCAATCCAATTTCAATCTCTTTCTCGTTTAGCTTACCTGTTTCAAAATAATTCTCCCGGTTTTATAAGCTTAAGTGCTCATCATCCTGAAACTGTTCCGAATGTGAATCTGCAACAATAGGCGTGTTTTCATGACAGAAATCACTCTTTTGTACATTATGGAAATTAGATAAGAATTTACGTATCTAACTAATTGAATATCTTACGTCTGGTTAATGTTACTTAATGATTAAAAACTTATCAGAATATCGTGAGTCGTTGGATAAAAGCACTAATTTTGCACCGATTTTCTAAACAGTTACATTATATTATGGCAGAAAAATATAACAACTTATTTTCAGAATTTCCGCCTGTCAGCACCCAGCAGTGGATGGACAAAGTTACTGCTGACCTGAAAGGAGCCGATTTCAACCGGAAGTTGGTATGGAAAACAAACGAAGGAATTGACGTTCAACCGTTTTACCGTGCCGAAAACATGGTAGAGTTGGATTATCTGAATAGTCTTCCTGGAGAGTTCCCTTTTGTTCGCGGAACCAAAAAGAACAACAACGAATGGTTAGTTCGACAGAGTATTGTAGTAACCGACCTCGCTGAAGCCAACAAAAAAGCCCTGAATTATTTGATGAGAGGGGTTGATTCGTTGGCTTTCGTATTTAAAGCATCAACCGAATTGTCAGTTGCTGATCTGTCGGTTTTGCTGAAAGACGTTGCGTTGGACGCTATTGAAGTGAACTTTGTGGGCTGCTGCTCACGCAAGGCTTCTGAAGCTTTCACTGCATTCGTGAAGCAAGGCGGATGGGATCCAAAAGCAATTCGTGCTTCTGTTGAATACGACCCATTTGGAAAATATGCTTTGACCGGAGTTCTTCGCAATGGCGCAGAACACGTGATTGAAAATGCGATCAAGTTGATCAACTCAACCTCTGAACTGACTAAGTTCAAAACTTTGGCCGTGAATGGCAAAAACTTCGGAAACGCCGGATCATCAATCGTTCAGGAATTGGCTTACTCACTGGCTCTGGGTGCTGAATACCTGACTGTTTTGACTGAAAAAGGTTTGGACGTTGATGCTGTGGCTAAAAAAATGAAATTCAACGTGTCGGTTAGCGCTAACTATTTCCTCGAAATAGCCAAACTTCGTGCTGCCCGTTTGTTGTGGGCACAAATCGTAAAAGCTTATGGTCCAAAATGCGAATGTTCAGCAAAAATGACCATTCATGCTGAAACCGGAAGCTGGAACAAAACCGTTTACGATGCTTATGTGAATATGCTTCGCACACAAACAGAAGCCATGAGCGCTTCGTTGGGTGGCGCCGATTCAATCACCGTTCTTCCTTTCAATGCCGCTTACGAAGAAAGCAACGAGTTTTCTGATCGTATTGCACGCAACCAACAATTGTTGCTGAAGGAAGAATCACACTTCTCGAAAATTGCCGACCCTGCTGCCGGCTCCTATTACATCGAAGAACTGACTGCTTCCATCGCTGATCAGGCCTGGAAACTGTTCCTCGAAGTTCAGGAAAAAGGTGGATATCTGGCTGCGTTACGCGAAGGATTTATTCAGGCTGAAATTAAAAAGATGGCTGGCAAACGCGACATGAACATCGCAACCCGTCGCGAAAACTTGCTGGGTGTGAATCAGTTCCCGAATTTTACTGAAAAAATAGAAGGTAATGTGGATGCTTCAGTTTTTGCTGCTGCTGACCTGACTGCTGAAGGCGCTGAAATTGAAACACTGAAGCCATACCGTGGCGCTCAGGCTTTCGAAGCGCTTCGTTACAAAACTGATGTTTATGCAAAAACCAACAAACGTCCGTTGGCATTTATGATGCCCATTGGTAATTTGACTATGCGCAAGGCTCGT
The DNA here is from genome assembly GCA_028683385.1 of Prolixibacteraceae bacterium. Taxonomy (GTDB): domain Bacteria; phylum Bacteroidota; class Bacteroidia; order Bacteroidales; family Prolixibacteraceae; genus Aquipluma. The sequence continues at coordinate 71,149 of JAQUIJ010000023.1, forward strand.
GCCCAGTTCGCCTGCAACTTTTTTGCTGTAGCCGGATTCGATGTTCTTGACAACAATGGTTTCAAAACTGTTGAAGAAGGCTGGAAAGCTGCTCAGGAAGCTGGCGCTCAGATCGTGGTTATTTGTAGCTCCGATGACGAATATGCTGAACTTGCTCCTGCTGCATTCGAGGCTATTGCCGGAAAAGCAATCTTCGTGGTTGCCGGAGCTCCTGCCTGTGCCGACGAACTGAAAGCAAAAGGAATTGCCAATTACATCAATGTAAAAAGCAATTTGTTGGCTGAATTGAAACAATATCAAGCATCATTAAACATCTAAACCACAAAGACGCAAAGACACTAAATTATTTATGAATTCTTCGTGTCTTGGTGACTTAGTGGCAAAAACATTACATATGAAGCCAGATTTTAAAAAAATAAATATAAAAGAAGCTCCCGGAGCAGTTGATACCGCTGCCTGGAACGCTAAAAACCAGATCGAAAAGAACTGGATCACTCCGGAGCAGATTCCGGTGAAACCGGTTTACACCAAAGAGGACCTCGAAGGAATGGAACACCTGAACTATGCTGCCGGTGTAGCTCCTTACCTGCGTGGGCCGTACTCGGTGATGTACGCCATGCAACCCTGGACCGTGCGTCAGTATGCCGGTTTCTCCACTGCCGAAGAATCAAACGCATTTTATCGCCGTAACCTGGCTGCCGGTCAGAAAGGTTTGTCGGTTGCGTTCGACCTGGCAACCCACCGTGGATACGACTCTGACCACCCTCGCGTGGTTGGCGACGTTGGTAAAGCTGGTGTGGCTATTGACTCGATTCTCGATATGAAAATCCTGTTCGACCAGATTCCATTGGATAAAATGTCGGTTTCGATGACCATGAACGGCGCTGTACTTCCGGTACTGGCCTTCTACATCGTAACTGCATTGGAACAGGGTGCAACACTCGATCAGCTTGCTGGTACGATCCAAAACGATATCCTGAAAGAATTCATGGTGCGTAATACGTACATCTATCCACCTGAATTCTCGATGAAAATTATCGCCGACATTTTCGAATTCACTTCGCAGAAAATGCCAAAATTCAACTCGATTTCGATCTCCGGATATCACATGCAGGAAGCAGGCGCTACTGCCGACATCGAAATGGCATACACTCTGGCCGACGGTCTGGAATACCTCCGCACCGGTGTTAAAGCCGGTATCGACATCGACGCGTTCGCGCCACGTTTGTCGTTCTTCTGGGCAATCGGAATGAACCACTTCATGGAAATTGCCAAGATGCGCGCCGCACGTATGATTTGGGCAAAACTGGTGAAACAGTTCAATCCAAAGAATCCAAAATCGATGGCTTTGCGTACCCACTCACAAACTTCAGGATGGTCGTTGACTGAACAAGATCCGTTCAACAACGTAGGCCGTACGGCAATTGAAGCAATGGCTGCTGCGCTGGGTCACACCCAATCGCTGCACACCAACGCTTTGGACGAAGCCATCGCTTTGCCAACCGACTTCTCGGCTCGTATTGCCCGTAACACACAGTTATACATACAACAGGAAACTGAAATCTGTCGCGCGGTTGATCCTTGGGCTGGTTCATACTACGTTGAATCGCTGACCAAAGAGCTTTACGAAAAAGCATGGGCGCTGATCGAAGAAGTGGAAGCTTTGGGTGGTATGTCAAAAGCTGTTGAAACCGGAGTTCCAAAAATGCGCATCGAAGAAGCTGCAGCCCGCACACAGGGCCGTATCGACAGCGGTACTCAGGGAATTATCGGGGTAAACAAATATCGTTTGGAAAAAGAAGATCCGATTGATATCCTCGAAATCGATAATACAGCCGTTCGTTTGTCGCAGATCGAAAGATTGAATAAATTGCGTGCCGAACGTAACGAAGAAGAATGTCAGGCAGCTTTGGAGGTTCTCAGCAAATGCGTGGAAACCGGCGAAGGTAATTTGTTGGAACTGGCAGTTGTAGCAGCACAGAAACGTGCTTCTCTGGGCGAAATTTCTTACGCATGCGAAAAACATGTTGGACGTTATAAAGCAGTAATCAGAACTATTTCAGGCGTGTATTCAGCAGAAAGTAAAAACGATTCTACCTTCAAGGAAGCGCAGGATCTGGCCACCAAATTTGCCAAATTGGAAGGCCGTCAGCCACGTATCATGATCGCCAAAATGGGCCAGGATGGACACGACCGAGGTGCAAAAGTTGTTGCAACCGGTTATGCTGACTTGGGTTTCGACGTGGACATGGGACCGTTGTTCCAGACTCCGGAAGAAGCCGCTAAACAAGCCGTTGAAAACGACGTGCATGTATTGGGCGTTTCATCTTTGGCTGCAGGACACAAAACTTTGGTTCCTTCGGTAATTGCTGAATTGAAAAAACTGGGTCGCGAAGACATCATGGTAATTGCCGGTGGTGTTATTCCAGCTCAGGATTATCAATATCTGTACGATGCCGGTGTGGTTGCCATCTTTGGTCCTGGGACCAACGTTGCCGCTGCCGGAAAGAAAATTCTGGAAGTGTTGCTTGCCGCACACGAAGAATAAGAAGCCTTTTTTATAGACCTGACAGGTTTTCGAAACCTGTCAGGTCTGAAAAATACAAAAGCCGCTTTCCTAAATGGGGAGGCGGCTTTTTTGCGATTGAAGCGAATCCGTTGAGATGCCGAAACAAGTTCGGCATGACGCTTCGTAAGGCGGATAATCTTGATCAGAAAGTCATCCTGAACTTGTTTCAGGATCTGTCAGCACACTCTGAATTTTGGTGTTTCTTGTGTCTATTGCCAAAGGTCGCTTTACCTTCGCCTTCTGTCTTCGATATGCCCAACCACACTATTGCTAATTTTAAGGTTTTCGATGGGCTACTCAGTCAGTGGCTGTGGTAGCGAATGTTGATCAACGCGCTGCTTCCTGAGCAGCAAAACCTGTCGAAGGGAGCACTCCTCCAGGATGGGATGCCGAAACAAGTTCGGCATGACGCTTCGAACAGCAACAAACCATGATCAAGGAGTCATCCTGAACTTGTTTCAGGATCTGTCGGCACACTCTGAATTTTGGTGTTTCTTGTGTCTATTGCCAAAGGTCGCTTTACCTTCGCCTTCTGTCTTCGATATGCCCAACCACACTATTGCTAATTTTAAGGTTTTCGATGGGCTACTCAGTCAGT
>JAQUIJ010000023.1:74415-81490 GCA_028683385.1 Prolixibacteraceae bacterium
GGCTGTGGTAGTGAATGTTGATCAACGCGCTTCTTCCTGAGCAGCAAAACCTGTCAAAGGGAGTATTCCTCCGCGATGGGATGCCGAACTTGTTTCGGCATGACACTTCGAACAGCAACAAACCATGATCAGAGAGTCATCCTGAACTTGTTTCAGGATCTGTCCGCACACTCTGAATTTTGGTGTTTCTTGTGTTTATTGCCAAAGGTCGCTTTACATCCGCCTTCTGCCTTCGATATGCCCAACCACACGATTGCTGATTTCGAGGTTTTCTACGGGCTACTCAGGCAGCGGCTGTGGTAGCGAATGTTGATCAACGCACTGCTTCCTGAGCAGCAAAACCTGTCGAAGGGAGCATTCCTCCGCGATGGGATGCCGAAACAAGTTCGGCATGACGCTTCGAGGTTGGTAGTTCGATGAATAGATCGTCATCCCGAACTTGTTTCGGTATCTATTAGCACACCCAAAATATTATTTCTTATTTTCCCCGAGCAATTACCAACTGCCCATCAACTACAGCATACCAGTCCGCAGCCAAATCAACCATTTCAGGATTATCTTCTTTAATCAGATTGATCTTCCAATCGCGGTGCCAGTTTTTTAATTGCTTTTCTCTCTGGATGCATTCTTCGATCCCTTCAATGATTTCGTAATGTACCAATTCAACCAGATTGTATTTTGCAGTAAATGCGGAGCCCTTTCCGATTTTGTGTTCCAAAACCCTTCGTTTAATTGCATTGGTTATGCCAATGTAAAAAGTGGTTCTGTTTTTATTCGACATGATATAGACGAAGCCTTTTCGCATAACTCAAGTGTTTTTACTAATTTAAGGAAAATGTTAGTGATTTGCGATGAGATGCCGAAATAAGTTCGGCATGACGCTTCGAATATGGTGGTTTGACGATCAGGGAGTTATCCAGAACTTGTTTCAGGCTTTCTAATTTCACGTTTACATTCATGCCCATTTTTTCTACCTTTAACCAAACTTAAACTAACCCACAATGAAAGTACTCTTTATCGGCGGCACCGGATTCATCAGCACAGCAGTCAGTCGCATGGCCATTGAGCGTGGAATGGAGCTTTATTTGCTCAACCGCGGTATTCGTTCGACGGAAATTCCAGGAGCCCATCAGTTAACCGGAGATATTCACAATCCGGAAAGTATGCGCAACGCATTGAAAGATATGAAATTTGATGTGGTGGTCGACTGGATTGCTTTTACTCCGGAAGATATTGAGCGCGATCTGGCTGTTTTTCGTGGACGGACGAAGCAATTCGTGTTTATCAGTTCAGCATCGGCCTATCAAAAACCACCGGCAAATTACATCATTAGTGAATCGACTCCACTCGAAAATCCATACTGGGACTATTCGCGCAACAAAATTGCCAGCGAAGACCTCCTCATGAAAGCCTACCGGGAAGAGGATTTTCCGGTAACCATTGTGCGTCCATCGTTTACTTACAATACCTATTTGCCTGTGGCAATCGGGGGATTTGGCTGTTACACGTTGGCCGACCGCATGTTGAAAGGCAAGTCCATTATTGTTCATGGCGACGGTACTTCGCTTTGGGTAAATACCCATGCCGAAGATTTTGCCAACGGTTTTCTTGGATTACTCGGAAACGAAAAGGCCATTGGGCAGGCTTTTCACATTACATCAGACGAAGTTTTGAGCTGGAACCAGATTTACCAGACCATTGCCGATGCGCTAGGTGTTGAGGCCAGAATTGTACACATTCCTTCAGACTTTATTGTAAAAGTGATACCTGAGATGACAGGTGGATTGTTTGGCGACAAAACCTGGAGTGCTGTTTTCGACAATTCCAAGATCAAATCATTTGTTCCTGAATTTCAGGCTACGATACCTTTCAATGTTGGTATTCGCCGGGCTCTTGACTGGTTTGCGGCCGATGAAAAACGCCGACGCATCGATGAAAATGTAAATCAGGATATGGATCGGATTATTCAGGCTTATCATCAAGGTAACTTTGACAGATCCGAATACTAAAAACTTCCGGATAAGCAAAATATTTCCTATTCTAACAGATCCAAATCAAGGTAAACAGATTGGAAGGAAGGGTAAATACACTACTTTGAATTTAGGTTTTGGTAAATGAAAATTATCGTGGATTCAGGTTTATATTTCGGCACTTTGCCGATAAATTGCTTGTTCACACGATCTTTTTCTCACGGATTATGATAATATTTCAGTATATTTATTCCCATAATCAACCTAAAAAAAAGCTACCATGTTACTTTCATTTTTACCAGTTTGGAGCGAACTCGACCTGATGTCGCAGGTTTACTGGACGATTACAGCTCCAGCCACATTGGTTTTTATTTTTCTGGTTCTCATCAGCATTTTCGGCTCCGATGTCGATAGCGATGTTCCTACGGAATTTGATCATCCGCTGGCCGACGGCGATGGAATTCCATTTCAACTTCTTTCATTGAAAAACATTGTTGGTTTTTTCACCATGTTTGGATGGTCGGGACTTGGATTTATCAGCGGCGGGTTGGCTCCCTGGCTGGTCATTGTCCTGTCGTTCATCTGTGGCTTCGCAATGATGTTGGCGATGGCCTTGTTGTTTTATTTCATGTCGAAATTGGTTGAAAGCGGCAATATGAACATCAGAAATGCTGTTGGTCGTTCAGGCGAAGTTTATCTTCCCATTCCGGGCAAACGTCAGGGTATGGGCAAAGTGCAAATTACGGTGCAGGGAACACTTCAAACACTCGATGCCGTTTCCGACGATCCTGAGATTATCCCGACCTCTTCGCTCGTGCAGGTAACCGATGTGATTAACAATCAAATCCTTCTGGTAAGGAAAATTTAAAGACAAATTCAACGAATCAATCAATAAACCAAAATTCAAAAAACTATGATGAATGATTATTTTGTAGTGATGGTAAGTATTGCCGTCTTGTTCCTGTTTATAATTATTGTAGCGATGCTGAAACGCTACAAGCGCTGTCCATCAGACCGAATACTGGTTGTGTACGGGAAAGTAGGCAAAGGCGTTGAAAGCGAATCGCGTTCAGCTAAATGTATTCATGGGGGTGCGGCGTTTATCTGGCCAATCATCCAATCGTACCAGTTTCTCGATCTGACCCCGATTTCTATCGAGATTAACCTGAAAAGTGCGCTGAGTAAGCAAAATATTCGTGTCGACGTGCCTTCCCGGTTTACAGTTGGTATTTCTACGGAAGCCGGTGTAATGACCAATGCGGCAGAACGTTTGTTGGGCTTAACTCAGGAAACGATCAACAATTTGGCAAAAGACATCATCTTCGGTCAGTTGCGTTTGGTAGTTGCTACGATGGACATTGAGGAAATCAACAGCAACCGCGACAAATTTCTTGCTGCCGTTTCATCAAACGTGGAAGCTGAATTGAAAAAGATCGGTTTGAAACTGATCAACGTAAACGTCACGGACATCAACGACGAATCGGGCTATATTGAAGCATTGGGAAAAGAAGCCGCCGCTAAAGCAATCAACGATGCCAAGAAAAGCGTGGCTGAAAAAAACCGTGATGGTGAAATTGGCCAGGCTGAAGCGCATCAGGCGCAACGCGTTCAGGTTGCTAAAGCTGACGCTGTTGCCGTTGAAGGTGAAAATATTGCCAAAATTACCATTGCCAATTCGGATGCCGATCGCCGTGAAAAAGAAGCTGAAGCCCGTCGTAAAGCTGTTGCTGCTGAAAAAGTGATGGAAGCAAAGGCGCTGGAAGAAGCTTATGCCGCTGAAAAGGAAGCTGAAATTGCCCGTGCGATGCGCGAGAAAGCAACCCAAACTGCCAACGTTGTGGTTTCCGCTGAAATCGATAAGCAAAAGGTCGAAATTGATGCTGAAGCAGTTGCTGAGCAGACTCGCCGCATGGCTAAAGGGGAAGCCGATGCGATCTACATGAAGATGGATGCTCAGGCTCGCGGTATCTACGAAATTTTGAGCAAGCAGGCTGAAGGTTTCGAAATGATGGTGAAAGCCGCCGGAAATAACTCGAAAGATGCTGTGATGATGATGATTGCCGATAAACTTCCTGAATTGGTTAAAACCCAGGTAGAAGCCATTAAGAACATCAAGATTGATAAAGTTACTGTTTGGGAAACCGGAAATGGCAAGGATGGTAAAACATCGACAGCCAACTTTATGCAGGGAATGCTTGGTTCAATTCCGCCACTCGACGACGTATTCAAATCGGCTGGTCTGCAATTGCCTGATATCCTGAAAGGAAGTCAGAATGCAAACAATCCGGTGGAAGACATAAAATCAGAGACAAAAGCATAATAGTTAAGGTTAAGTAATTAGACCAATATAATGTCGCATTTTAAATTCACTCACCCCGAGCCCTCCTTGCGGAGTACTTTTCCCCTCTCTACGCGTAGAGAGGGGCAGAGCATCGAAGATGCGATGGGGTGAGTCAAGATTTTGACCAATAATATATACGACATTATTTCATTCCATTAACTTATATCAAAGCCGTTTCCTGAAAAGGGAGCGGCTTTTTTGTGAAAGTAAATCTCGTGTGATAGGAAGCAGAGATCCCGATCTTCATCGGGATGACGGAATGAGGAAAGTGTAACGATGACAGGTGCGTCATCCTGAACTTGTTTCAGGATCTGTCCGGACACCTTAAAAATTTTTTGCAAAATATAAATGGATAATTAAACAAAAAGCCCTGACCAGTAGCAAAACCGATCAGGGCTAAAATGACTTTATCGTGTTGTTCTATTTTACATTTAGCTGTTTCGAGTTGTCCACCTTTTTCTCACGAACGCCGGTGGTTCCGCCGCCTTTTAACGTCAGTTCCACAGGTGCGTTGGTTTTCCAGGCGCCATTGGTAAAGTCGGGAATATCAACAGAGTTGGACCGGTTGGCTACCGATTTTTCGCTGAGAGGTGCAATCGCACTCCAAAGTGCTGCATCGTAAACATCTTGATCCAATGGAAGACCGTTTCGGAGGCAATCGATCAGTCGCCAGTCCATCATAAAATCCATTCCGCCATGACCACCAACTTTCTTGGCCATTTCGCCAATTTTTTTCACAATTTCAGGTGTGTATTGTTCTTCCAGCGTTTTCATTTCGTCTTCTTTCAACCACTCATGGCCTGTAGAGATGCGTGCCGGATCGGGCCATTTGCTGGCAACACCCTTAGTTCCGCTTACCAAATGGATGCGCGAGTAAGGGCGGGTGCTGGTTACGTCGTGTTGAATCATAATAGTTCGTCCATTAAAGGTTCGAACAGTGGTGGTGTTCATGTTTCCGCGGTAACTATTGGTGTTAAATTCGGTATAGAACGAATCTTTTGCCGCAAGTTCAGCAGCTATTGCACCCATTTGAAAATCTGCAGATGACATTGATGTCAGGTATTCCATCTGGTCGCCACGGTTGATGTTCATCACCTGACAAATCGGTCCAAGTCCATGAGTAGGGTAGAGGTTTCCGTTGCGATGCTGGTTTTCTTTTAACCGCCACATTTCGGCATAACCGTTGGTTTTGTTGAAATTCAGATCACGAAGGTTGTGGATGTATGCGCCTTCTCCGTGCACAATATCTCCAAAGAAGCCTTGCCGGGCCATATTCAGGGTTAACAATTCAAAAAAATCGTAGCAGCAATTTTCGAGCATCATGCAATGCTTTTTGGTTCGTTCCGAAGTTTCAACCAATTGCCAGCATTCGTCGATGGTCATCGCAGCCGGAACTTCAGTGGCTGCATGCTTTCCGTGCTCCATGGCGTAAACAGCCATTGGCGTATGCCACGACCAGGGTGTGGTAATGTAAATCAGGTCGATGTCAGGATTTTCGCACATGGCTTTCCATGCGTCTTTGCTTCCGGAGTATGATATCGCTTTTGGCAATCCCTGTTTTTCGAGCAACTTTTGCATCGCTTCAACCCGGTCGGGATATTGATCACACAAGGCTACAATTTCAACCCCGTCGATATACGACATCCGCTCAACGGCGCCTGGGCCACGCATACCCAGACCGACAAATCCAATGCGCACTTTGTCGAGTTTTGGGGCAGCATAACCCGACATGTTAAAACGTTGGGCACTGTTTAGTCCTTTTTGTTTTGAAACTACTTCATCCCTGAAAGATGCTGCCTGACTGGTGAATCCAGTAGCTATTAATCCAGCGCCCATGAGGCTGTTCCGGAGGAACTCTCTTCTGTTTGAACTCATTATTTTTTGATTTAGTTGGTATCTATGAATGAGGCATAAATTTGGTTTATTTTTAGGTAAAAAGAAAATGGTTTTTATCATGATGTGATGAGATTCTTTTACTGCCTGATTTTAACAGCTCAAAAGGATAAATAACAAATTTGGTCGAAATGAAACGAGCCATGAGAGATACTCTCACACAGAAGCATGATTATCCATGGAGAGTTCCCTGTCTGCCGACAGGCAGGCATCTGACTATTTAAATACAAATTATGAACAGATGAAACGAGCCACGAGGAATTATTCCTCACACAAGTGAATGACTATTCAGGCGAGTTCCCTGCCCGCCAAAAGGCTTGTCAGGCGGGCATATGGCAATTAAAAATACAAATTATAGACATATGAATTTTTAGGTTCTTTGAACTATTTAGAGTGGAATTTTAAACCTGGAAATAGATCTAAAAAAGGAGCATTCTTGGATGTATCTATTCTTATAGAGTATAAAGTGAATAGTACTTGTTTCATCGCTGTTTGAAATTAATAGCGTCAAGTAATTTGAATTTATTCTAAATAAGGCATTGGAAATTGTATTATTCTAATTTCATATAAGTTATTTGGCTGTAATTAGCTGGAAATAAGTATTGTAAAATTCTTATTTCAATCGCTTTTTTACGAAAAAATGAATTATATTTACTTATCCGGCTTTCGCTAACGAGGAATTCTTCGCATTGTTGTTTCGAGCTTGAGAATTTTTGGTTAAAAATTCTTAATTTTTATATCTTTAAATAGTACTGGTGCGTTAATTTTTTAATCAAATAGTGTAGGCTGTTCTTTGACATTTTGATTTGAATGAATTTCGGTAAGGAGTTCAGCGATAGTGGTTTTATCGAAAGCTGAGATGCTCAAAATC
>JAQUIJ010000011.1 GCA_028683385.1 Prolixibacteraceae bacterium
ATTTTGAGCATCTCAGCTTTCGATAAAACCACTATCGCTGAACTCCTTACCGAAATTCATTCAAATCAAAATGTCAAAGAACAGCCTACACTATTTGATTAAAAAATTAACGCACCAGTACTAATTCTTAATTGAAACATTTCTTTTACCGTTTTCAACACTATTCAGATAAGTACGATCAATATCAGCGTCGAAAGCTAAACCTTCCTGACTTATTCCTTTTGCTTTTCGTAATTCTCGAACTCTCAAACCAAAGCTGACAATTATATCCATGATGATCTCGAATTTTAGAGTGAATTTACTCTAATATATCAAATCCAATCTCTTTTAGATAGTCAAATGTTGAATTGTAATAGTATGGATTTCTTGTTGGATCTTCAATATCGCCAGAAGGAACGACAATTACCATACCTTGTCTGGCTCGGGTGAGCAGTACTCGATAAGCATTCTTTAAATAGAGTTTCCTTTCGGATTTATGTATATGATTCCATTTTGAACCGACAAAAGAATATTGTTCCCATCCACTTGTTGAATATCTAAAGTCGCCGTCCCATGCCACACAAGCCCAATCGAGTTCTAACCCTTGAACATGAAATTCAGTTGCAACATCTTCTAAATAATAAGAAGAACGGACATCTTCTTTGTCATCTAAAAACCAATGAATTGGGTCAATTGGTGATTTGACATCAATTGCATAAGGTTTTAAACGTTGTGCTTGTGACGAAACTACAATTCCATAGCGTTCAGTGCCACGAGCCTTAGCTTTCAACCACTGTTTTGCTTTCGTCAAATTACGAGTGATCACAATTGGATATTTTTCTTTCAATTCTTGAAGTGTATTCCTAGCATTTTCTTTATCTAAATCTAAGATTTGTTTTACTAGCAATGAGACATTTTCAGCGCGAAAGGAACGCATTGAAACAGCTAGATGTAACGATTCAGAATAGTCAACGTTAGGACGATGTTTGATCTTTTGGAGAATATCTTCCGCATTGTATTCACTATCAGTTAAACGATCAGATATATAAATCTTCCAATCAGGGAAAGAACGTTCAAGCGCTTCAATCCATTCGCTTATACCGGCCTCACCTGTATTGATTTCTTGTCCACCACCAACTAAGCAAACCACAACTGCCCAATCTGGATGACGATCTAAACACGAGATTAGGAATTCAGGTTCCGACATTTGGAAATCGTGTCTTCCTTTTTTCTCACGCATAAATTTGGCTGTTTGTTCCAATGTCCAAGCTCGTTGAGCTTCATCAAAAAGGGCAACGTGCTCAATTGGAGGGGCACCATCTTTTAATCCTTCGTCACGAAAATGATGAACAATCTGAATGAAAGCTTTTACGTCGCTGCGAGCCATACCTTTTTTAATCTTTTCGCCTTTATCTTGAGCTCGTTTAACTTTATCGCGAGCCAAAGCTTCCTGCAAAATGGCCACTAAAGGTCCATTACCAGATAGAAAAACGCTATAAAGATCGTCCTCTTTATTAATGTGTGTTGTCGCAATATTTAGTCCAACCAATGTTTTTCCTGCGCCAGGAACACCAGTAACAAAGCAAATTGCTTTTTCTGATTTTTCTTTTGAATAGTGAATGATTTTAGAAACGGCTTCTGATGTTTGGCTAAGGTTTATTGCACTGGCATCACTTCGAGAAATATTTGCAACTGAATGATTGTTATATAAGGCCATTGCCGCCTCTATGATTGTTGGAGTCGGATGATAACGACCATTTTCCCAATTTTGGATATCTATCGATTTATCATTTTGGCAGAAATTTAATACGTTTTGAATTGTATTTAAAAGTGATTCAGAATTACTTCGAATTGGGATAAGTAATTGATCATTTTGAGGTGTGATGGCAACTGTAGAATATGGTTCTTTAGCAAGAGTTGCAATTAAAATTGGTGCGATTAATTTATCATGACTAGTTTCATGGAAGTTTTTTAAATCCAAAGCATAATCCCAAACCTGATCGATTGAATAAGAATGAAATTCCTTTTCGCCAACCTTGAATTCGAGAATAAAAATGACAGATTGAATTATAATTAGGACATCAATTCGCTTACCCATACGTGGAATGGCATATTCAAAATAGATTGACCCTTCGTAATCATTGAGTATTTTTTTTAGAATTTTAATTTCTTCTTCCCAAGCTTTAAGTTGAGTTAATTCAACTGGATATTCGCTTGCGCTGGAAAGCATGCCAATAATTTCATTATCAGTACTAATTAGAAAATTGCGAATAGAATTAGAGAAATAAGCACGGTTCATTGATCAGATTTATGGTTAAGCAAATATGCAAAAAAATAGTTAGTTATCTGGCTCTTGTTATCGCTCCTTATTTCGTCACTCTGCACGTCGGTCATGGCAGTAAAAGTATGCAATTTGCATTTCTTAGCTTTAATTACCGGATGTTGTCTTTGAAACTGTTTAAAGTTCAATAATACTATATTGAACCCACTTTGGGGTTCCATATTATTCTATTCATTTGTCTCCGGTTTCACCGGAGGTTATTCAGATTCAAGTCCTTCAGACTTTTGTTCTGTTGAAATCCTGAAATCCTGTCGGCCGCAGGCAGGGATTTAATTTGAATAACCGTGGGTGTTAACCCATGGAAAATGGGATCAATGAAATGACAACCCTGAAAGGGTTGAATTACTTCAGGAATAAATCAAATTAAGTAATTAGACCAATATAATGTCGCATTTTGAATTCACTCACCCCGAGCACTCCTTGCGGAGTGCTTTTCCCCTCTCTACGCGTAGAGAGGGGCAGAGCCCCGAGTGCTCGGGGCGATGGGGTGAGTCAAGATTTTTAATGTTATTTTTTGGTTTTACTCACGTTTAAGGCGAGCCGATTTTTACGGATGGCGATTTTTCGTAGCAAGGGAACTCGGGAATTGGGATTCGTGTTTGAAGATCTGACCCGACCGGATTACTTTACGGGATAGTCGTTCCGCACAAAGCGCTTTACGGAGAAGATTCGATCGAACTTAATGAATGGGTATATAATGACCATTTCGGTGTTTTGCCAGTTCGCTTAATCGTAGTGTATTTTGAGTTGTGTAATGGCCGGTAAGCTTTCAAAAAATCAGTGAATGCCTATAAATAACTATTTTTTACTGATTTTTAAAACCCTTTTTTTTACAAATTCGGAGTTCTATAGCATACAATGAAGTGTACATTTATACGCTTATTACTGGGCTTTTATTTCTATTGTGTATATATTTGCACAAACAAAAATTCCAAAAATGAGCGGAAGTGGTAGAAGGGTGTATGATCAAGTAATGACCATCTTTGGAACAGCAATGGTCTTTTTTTATCTGGGGTTGGCTTATTTTTTACTTTTCTCGCCTGTGCTCAGTTATATTGACATTACGCTTAGAACAATTTTTGCAGTTCCTTTATTGCTTTATGGTGTTTATCGTGCTGTTGGTTCTTACCGAAGGATTAAAGAAAGCTTTTTTGAAAGAGACGAAGAATAGAGTTTCATTTTCTTTCAATGATTAAATTGGTAACCGCCGATTTTAATATCACTGGTGAAAATTGGGGATAGTTTAAACTTTTGTGAACTCAATCAGACTCACAAACGGAAATGTTATCGTTCTTAGGCAAACGTCAAGTCATAAATTTGGTAACCGATAAAAAACAAGTTTAACTGATGAAATTTATTTTCCAAATTTTGTGGCTAATCGGATGACCGTGTATAAATGACGCAATGAGACCATGTGAGTAGTGTAATAATTGTCTGAGAATAAGTGAAGTGAAAAGTGTTCAAATAATTGTGTGGAAAATTGTTGAATGTGGTATAATTCTTGTTCGAAAATTAACAAACGAGGTAAATTGCCTGTGAAATGTTAAATTTAGTTGAATTTAATCTTAATTTTTGATAGCGATTTATACTGTTTTTATTCGAAATTCAAAGCGCCAAAAAAAAAAAAATATTTAAGAATGTTGTTTTTTTTTGCCCTATAACGAATTTGATTTATTATTATTGCATCGAATTTTCAACCTTTGTTAGCTTGTAAATGAAAATGTCAGGAACATATAAGTATTTGCGGTCGATTGTCTTAATAAGCAGTAGTGCACTGATTATGTTGGTGATTGGTATAGCATGTTCAAATCGAACTGGCAGTAAGATTACCGAGACTCCTACAAGTGGGAGTATTCATATTTTAGCCGACACCTCATTTCAGCCAATTGTTGATGCAGAGATCTCTACTTTTACTGGTTTGTACAAGTATGCTCATGTTACTCCAACCTATGTTACTGAAAACGATTTGATTTCTGCTTTTCTTGATGATTCGGTAAAAGTGGTAGTTACAGCATGGGAACCGAGCGCGAAGCAAAAGGAACTACTTTTAAATACGCAAATTGTTGTTAGAACGACTACCATCGCTTATGATGCGATTGCGTTGGTTCTTAATAAAGAAAATAAGGACTCCCTTTTGACCTATGAAAATGTGAACGATCTGTTCACTGGTAAATTGACCGATTGGAAGTCGATTAATCGAGCTTCGGATTGTGGTAAAATGTCGACTGTATTTGACAACGAAAAATCGACAAATATTCGGTATTTCAAAGAGGAATTTAAACTTGAAGGGCAATTACCTTCCAGTTTTTATGCGGTTAAGAGTAATGAAGAAGTTATTGATTACGTGAGTAAAAATAAAGGTGCGATTGGTTTGGTAAGTGTGAACTGGATCTGCGATAAAGAGGATTCAACCATGCGTGCTTTTTCGAGTAAAATAAAAATTGCTGCAATTTCCCAACACTTTTTGGAAAAGGGTTCTTATTTTCTTCCTGTTCAGGGATCGATTTACGATAAAACTTATCCTTTTACCCGAAAGATCAACCTTGTTTCAAGAGAGAGTTTTGAAGGACTTGGTTCCGGGTTTGTTAGTTGGTGTTCATCGGAACAAGGACAGCGAATTGTTCTTAAATCTGGTTTAGTTCCTGCAACAATGCCCATTCGATTAATACAATTCAAAAAATAATTTTTAATATAATCAGATATGATCACTCCTTTTTTAAAGAAAACTTTTTTAATTCTTGCGCTCATTGTGATTAGCGGTGTCGCAGGATTAAAAGCACAGACATTGGATGAAGCGATTACCGCGATGAACAATGAACGATACGATAAAGCTGATGAGATTCTTCAGGATCTGGCAAAGAAATCGGCAAGTAGTAAAATTTATTATTTGTTAGGAGAAAATACATTATTGAATTTCTTTGCTGATACAATCTCCAATTCACAAAAAGCTGTTATGGCTGAGGCCAAAGGCCAATTTGATAAAGGAATTGCCCTAAATGCCAACGATCCATTCAACTACATTGGATTAGCAAAAGTAGCCTCATATAGTGGTGATCAGCAAACTGCTACACAAATGAGACTGAAAGCAAAAAGTTTTTTGCTTCCCTATAAAAAGGTTACAAAAATCCCTAATGCCGCTGATTATGCTCTTACTTTGGCAAAATTAGCCGAGTCGTACATCGTATTTGATAAAGTTGATACCACGCTGGCTTTGCCTTTAGTTCGCGAAGCTATAACGATTGATGAGAAAAACCCAAACATCTATATTATTGCCGGAGATATTTATTTGTTGGTGAATAATGGTTCTCTTGCTATTCGGAATTACAACAGAGCTCAGGATTGTGATCCACAATCTCCTATTGCAAATATGAAAATCGGGTATATCTATTTCAAAGGACGCAATTTAATGGCTGCTATTCCTTATTTCGAACAAGCTATTGCATTGAACAAAAATTATGCTCCTGCCTATCGTGAGTTAGGTCAGCTTTATTCTATGGCTGGAAGATTTAAGGAATCCAAAGAAAATTTCGAAACATATTTGACTTTAACCAATCAAAATATTCCAGCAAAGATTCGTTATGTAAACGCACTTTTCTATTCAAAAAATTATGCTGAAGTAATTAAGAATGTTGAGGACATTTTTGCTGTGGATAAATCGAGAACATATTTGAATCGTGTGGCCGGATACTCATGTTACGAACAAGGTGATTATGCAAAAGCCCTTACATACATGAATAATTTGTTCGCTCAACTTCCTGCCGACAGAATCCTGAAAAAAGATTACGTCTACTATGCACGGATCATTATGAAGAACAATGAGAACTATGCTAAAGATTTGGGCGATCTTGAAAAAGCTAAATCTGATTTGGCTAAAGTTCAGGAAAAGAATGAATCATTAAAAGGTGCAGCAAAAGAAAAGGAAAAAGTGAGCGAAGAACCACTTGTTGCTAAAATAGCTGAAATTCAAAAAAGTGTTGATGCTTCGGAGAAAGAGCTTGACAAGGGTTACGATGCATACGAAAAAGCAATTACTTTTGGTGAAGAAGATACTTATTTGATTCAGGAAAAGGCTAGAAATTTATACAATCAGAAACGCTATTCAGAAGCTGCAGCTAATTGGGAACGATTAATTGCTAAAGGAAAAGATAGCGAGGAAAACTACCTTCAGATTGGAAAGGCTTATTATCAAGGTAAAGATTTTGATAAAGCTGAGGTAATATTTAAAGATATGACAGAAAAGTTTCCTGATTATATTCCAGGTTATCAATGGGCTGCAAACAATGCTGCTGCCAAAGATCCGGATTCGAAACTTGGACTTACAAAACCTAGATTTGCAGCTTTGATTGCAAAAGCGGCTACCGATTCGGTTAAATATTCAGAAGAAATTTTTAATGCTTTGCGTTTTCTGGGATACAACGCTCTACAGGCAGATCGGAATGACGAAGCAAAAGCCTACTATAACAGAATGTTGAACCTTGATCCAAATAATAAGGATTTTCAGGTTAAAGCATTGAGTTCGTTAAATACACTTTGTATGACCACCGGTGAATATGGCAAGGCTATTGAATACGACAATAAGATTCTTGCTATTGATCCAGGCAACGGAGCTGCTAAAGCAAATATTCAATACATTCAGGCTTTACAATCGAGTGCCAAGCCGAAAGCCAATCCAAACGAAATTTCGGGTGTCATTAAAGACGAATCTGGTACGCCTATCGCCAGTGCTTCTGTTCGGGTAAAAGATACAGCTGCTGAGGCATGGACCAATGCAAAAGGTGAATATCGGTTTACAATGCCTGAAGCTTCCACTACACTTGTAATTAGTGCTAATGGCTATACAACTAAAGAAGTGCCAGTAACAAAGAGTAGGGTGTATAATTCAACCCTTAGTAAGTAATACAATTGGAATCAACAAAATCATAATAGAGATTCAATAATAATTATTTAACCACAAAAAACTATTAAAAAAATGAGTAAGAATTCTAAATCATTCAAAGGTAAGTTTGAATCTGCTTTTGCTTCAGTTGCAATACTAGTTGCATTTGTAATTGCGTATTTACTTTTCACCCAGCTTATGGGAGACCCAGTTAACTTCGAAGGTGGAAATCCAAAAGGACATCCGCTACCAGGTAATTATATGGGTATGCTTTTCAAAGGGGGACCAATTGTTCCTGTTTTAATGACTTGCGTTTTAGTTGTTTTAATCTTTATCATTGAAAGATTTATCACTTTGTCAAAAGCTCAGGGAAAATCTAGCTTAGATGCATTTGTTGCCAATATCCAGGCTTTAACAGCTAAGGATAAAATCGAAGAAGCTATTAAAGCTTGTGATGTACAGAAAGGTTCATTGGCTAATGTAACTAAAGCTGGTTTGGATCGTTACAGAGATCTTGAAAATGACAAAACATTAGAAACTGATCAAAAGATCACTTCTATGAAACAAGCTTTGGAAGAAGCTACTGCATTAGAATTACCAATGTTATCAAAAAACATGGTTATCTTATCTACGCTTGCTTCTATCTCAGTGTTGATTGGTTTGATTGGTACAGTACTTGGTATGATTCGTGCGTTCTCTGCACTTGCTCAAGCTGGTGCTCCTGATGCTCTTGCCTTATCAACTGGTATTTCTGAAGCTTTGATCAACACAGCATTCGGTATTAGTGGATCAACTGTAGCTATTATCGCTTTTAACTATTTCTCTTCAAAAATTGATGGTTATACCTTCAAGATTGATGAAGCAGGATTCAGCCTAACTCAGACCTTTGCTACAAAAATCAGAAAATAAGTCTGGGTTTAATTCTTTTGGTCCATTTATAAATTAAAATTATCGCATGCCAAAGATTAAAATGCCAACCAAGTCGCCCCATATCGATATGACGCCGATGGTGGATTTGTTTTCGCTGCTGCTAACATTTTTCATGTTAACATCAGTATTCACTCCCCAGGAACCGGCTCCTGTTGATACTCCATTTTCTGTATCTGAAAAACCTAAACCTGATGCCAATATCATGACAGTGGTAATGTCTTCTGACAACAGGGTGTTTTTCAATGTGGATAATGGACAGGATACTATTTTGCATTTCAGACCTAAAATTTTGCAAGAAATGGGTAAGAGATACAATATAGAATTCACCCCGCAGGAACTGCGGAAATTTGAGAAATATGGTTCTTCATTCGGTGTTTCAATACACGATATGAAGAAATTCCTAGCTGCCACAGACACAAAGGATAGAGAAGTGTTCGAAAAAGGTATTCCTCATGACTCTGTTGATAACCAGTTTGGTTATTGGGTACTATATACCCGTCAGATTAATCCAGCTGTTCAGGCTTTGATCAAAGGCGATTCTAATGTAGAATATCCTCTTGTCAAAAAAGTGCTGGATGTGCTTCAGGATTATAATGTCAACAGATTTAGTCTGGTCACAAACCTTGAAGCAGTTAAGGTTGAATTAACTGACGCTAAAAAGTAGTATTATGGCAGAGATTATTCAAGAGGAAAAAGGTAAAGGGGGAAAAAAACGCCCAAAGAAAGGCAATCCCCATATGGACATGACACCAATGGTCGACCTTATGTGTCTGCTGTTGACGTTCTTCATGCTTGTAGGTGCTTTTAACAAACCTAAGGTTATGGAAATCGTTTTACCTGAGAAAATCAAGAAAAACGAAAAGGTTGATCCGCCAAAAATTGCTGATAGCCGTACTCTAAACATTATTTTGGGTCCTAATGACAAAGTTTTCTGGTATCCTGGAAAACCTGAAGCTGGTATGCCTTTACAGGTTACTGACTTTAGTGCTACTGGAATCAGGGAAGTGTTGTTGGATAGAAACCGCGCTCTCTTCAAAAAGATTGAACAGTTCCAACAAGATGTTATAACCGGTAAATTGAATATCAAACAAGATTCTTTGGCAAATGCTATTAAGCAGTTGAAAAAGGATGATGATACCGGTCCTATCGTATTGATAAAGTTCTACAAAACAGCTAAATACAAAAATTTCGTTGATATCATTGACGAGATGTCTATTGTAGGAATTGCTCGATACATTCTTGTTGATATCAACTGGATTGAGCAAGGCATGGTTGAAGCTGCACTCAAAGGGCAAACTCAAACAGCTGCTGCTCCCTTAACTCAAAAATAAAGAACGATACGTATGGTACAAAATAATCAATTCATTCCAACTTTCGACGACATAGTCTTCGAAAATAGAAATAAGGAATATGGAGCGTATCAAATACGGAAAAAGTACAACCGTGTTGTTCTGATTTCTACTCTGATCGGTTGTGCGATCATTGCTACTGCTGTTATTGTTCCTTACATTAATGCAAGTCGTAATGCTTCGCATAAAATGAGGGACGCTAAAGAAGTAATTGCAGAAATGTCCAATGACCTTCAGACAGAAGCCGCTCCACCACCACCACCACCACCACCACCACCACCATCTGAAGTTCAGACAGTAGTGAAGTATGTGGCTCCTGTTGTTGTTGATTCAGTTAAAGTTGAAGATGAAAGTAAATTAATGATCTCCGACGAACAAGTGGCAACAACTGAAAATAAAGCTGCTGTGGAAATTGTGGAACAAAAGCATGAAGAGGTTGAACCAGTGCAAAAAGAGGAAGAAGTATTTGTTGTTGTAGAAGAAATGCCGGAATTCCCGGGAGGTGTAGCTGCTTTACGCAAATATCTCGCTACTGCAGTTAAATACCCCGTTATTGCTCAGGAAAATGGAATCCAAGGAAAAGTGTATGTTAATTTTGTTGTTAACAAAGACGGATCTGTTTCAAATGCTAAAATCGCCAGAGGTGTAGATCCATCTCTTGATGCTGAAGCATTACGGGTTGTTTCAACACTGCCTAAATGGAGACCAGGAAAACAAAGAGGAGCTCCGGTTAGGGTTTCTTATACTGTTCCAATTAGCTTTAAATTGGAGTAGGAAAGTTTTATTCAGACTTTCTGAATTTCAATATTCATATCAAAGAGCCGTTTACAGCAATGTGAACGGCTCTTTTTTTGTCTGAATTTGTGATGGCATTTTAGATAATGTTGTTGTGCGTATTATTTGATGTATTGAATGAATTGTATTCACATGGGATTCTTGAGCTCAAACGCTAAGTTTAGTGATTTCCATTCGTACTTGATTTGTCTTCAAATGATCTCTTTCTCTATGGAAAATATTTCATGGTGGCATAGGAGAGTCGAGAACTCTGGGAGTCTTCGGTAAGAGTACATGAAATCTTTTTGTCATTTTATTTCGTTTGAAAAATATAGATATGAATATGTTTCGGTTCAATATTATTGAACTCAACTCATCTTCCGGAGGCGGCATAAAAATAGGTCAGACCGTTTATTCGCTATTCGGAATGTGTGGATCTGACCTTGATTTTTAGAATTGACGACTGCTGTCCGCTCCTTTTTTTTCTTTTTATTTTAAATGTTACTTTGTTATTTTAATTTCTCTACTGCAATTTCTGTTGCTTTGAGAATGGCCTCATTCGAAAGCGGTTCGCCGACTGCTTGCTTCATCCATTCGTTAGGTGTAAGCTGCCCTAGTGCAAATATGCGAAGTACTTCAGGTGCAAACTCGTGCGTTTTAAAGTGTTCTTCAAGTTGGAAATGTATGAGGTGACCAAATGCGTAATTGGGCAGGTACATAGGCGAATTGATCATGTGTGAATATATTCCCAGTATTGTTTGGTCTTTCATCCCGAAAACTGGTGCGTAATACGTATTCCAAACGTCTTTGCTAATTTGTATTACAGCATCTCTCAAGTCAGATGCTGTGCTATTTGGATTGTCGTATAGCCATTGCCACATTTTCATGTCTACCATTGAGACTCCCATGATTTCGTAAACCGACCAGAAAATGTCAAGTGTTTTCAGGTAATCTTTCTCTGGATCTGTATTTTTCATGTTTAGTAAAAACAGGTCGCGCTCCTGAAAAACAAAGGCGAGCGCTTCTGTAAATGCGGTGTTCGGAACTCCATTGATCATGTAGTTGGGCACGTCATTCAATGAGATGGTTTGCTCCACGTTGTGTCCAAACTCGTGAACAGCTATATTATATCCTTTGTAGTTCATACCAGTTGCCGGAATCCGGGTGCGCAAATGGGCTTTCTCTGCTTTCATTGATGCTCCCCAGGCATGTCCTGAACCGCGTGCCGGATCGACTGAAATACGCGATGAAATAAAGTCAGCTTTCTCTTTGGTAAATCCCAGTTTCAGGAGCATATTGCCTAAATCTGCCTCCAAAGCTTTCGCATTTGGGTATTTTTTTTCAGTGATTGCATTCAGACTTTCTTCGTTGATTGAACTTCTTGCCTTAAACCCATCATACCAAATGTCCCATGGCGATAAGTCTCGCCCGAGGCGTTTCTTAATGATTTCGGCAACTTCCTTTACCTGAGTTGAACTTAAAAATTCGTTGAATAGTTTCTGAACTTCGGGTTGTGGAATTTGCATGCCAACAGAAAAGGCTCGTTGAATAGCTGTTGGCATGGCCGGTTCGTACTTGTCGAATGCCTGATAAACATGAAAATTATTCAGAATCTGTTGGTAGCGGCCATCGCTTTCAAGTTCAGCTTCGGTCTTTGTTCCTGAAATGAATACTTCATTGGTTGCAGGATTCCAATCTTGTTTTCCGGAGTTGATTACCATTTTGGGGATTGATTGATCGACAATTCGCTGCATGACCTGATAGATTAGCGCCTGTTTTTTGAAGCCAACTTCCTTGTTGGCATAGTTGGCCTTTATTTCGTCGCGAAGGTTCCAATGGCTCAATAAAACCATGTTTTCAGGGAAAAGCTTTTGGTTGTCGTCGTTCAGAAGATTGCCCATGTATATATTGTAATCGGCGATGTAAGCGTCACCTTCAGCAGCTACCTTCGAGGCTTGCTGAACCAATTCAGAAGGGACCCGGGAGCTAAATACATCTCCCAAGCGAGCATAACCCCATTGTAACGGAGTCCAGTTTGCTCCTGAAATATTTTTTTCTTCGGTCGTATAATATGGAAAATTAAGAGCCACAATAAAAGCTATTTTGTTGTCGTAAAAATCGTTTATCATGTGGGCGCCAGGGTTGTATGCTGCAAATTGTGCATCGATAGGTAGTACTTCTCCTTTCATAAGTTGAACATTCTCCTGCATACCCAAACTTAATTTGTTGAAATGTCCGTTCAGCGATTCCAGGTATTCTGAGAACCGATAAAATGAAGCTTCCTTTTGAGCTGGGTCTGCCAGATAGTTTTCGCTGCAGAATTTAACGAAATCATCACCGGTTCCGTCATTGTCGCGCCAAAGCGATGCCGCATGTCTGACGCCTTTTTCGATCAGATCAGATTTATTACCCTCCATCTTGTTGCTAATTTCTTTAAGGGCATCGGCAATGGTGGCTTCAGTAATTCCTGAAGGTGCAGGTGTACTTTGTTTCTTCTGGGTTGGTTGACAAGCTGTAGTCATAATAACACAGGCTAAAATAAAAATAGTGTTTCTAATCATATGTGTAGTAATAATTTGGGTTTGGAACGAATGTACTGATTTTCCAATTTTCAATAATTGAAAGTGAACCACTGTAAAGAAGTTCCAAAATACCAAAAAAATAAGTATCAAAGATATGACGTTTGGCAGGATGCAAAGATTGAAAAAAGTGGAACGAAGCTTAAGGCAAATTGAGTCTTAAAAAAGACGAAAGTCCTTCTCTAATCAGATAGGGAAGGACTTTCCTGTAAGGTTGGGAAGGCATCGGTTTATTGCTTTATAAACTTCGAAACATTTCTTTGATTTCCTGAGGTTATTTCCATCAGATAGATACCAGTTTTTAATTGGCTAATGTCATATCTAAACGATTCTTCATTTCCGGACAATGCCTTTTCGTCGACAACTGCTCCGGCTATCGAATAAACCTTCATTGTATAAATTGCAGCATTGTTTGGGGGAAGCAAAATTTGCAAGTATTGGCTTGCCGGATTCGGATACAATTGAATCATTTCAGTACTATTAGCAAAATTCTCGTTTGAGGTTACAAAGAAGATATTGGTAAAGGTTGTGTTATGAACGAAATTTATAATCGAATCGCCCTTGACATCGGTCAACGGAAGTCTCCACGCATAGTCGGTTGGAGGTGCATCATAAGTTCCATTCTTATTATGGTCAGCCCAGAAATCAATATTATACGAAATTCCCGGCTTGATTTTGAATGAATTTATGTCAAAAGTAGCTCCGGCAACTTGCGGAATAATAACCGTGTCTCGATAGATACCATTGTCGGTCTGTTTTAGGTAAAGTGTCAATTTTTCGCCTATATGAGGAGTCATGCCTGTGAAGTGAACAGTTAGTTTGTTCTTCCATGCAATATCGGTAAAGTTAGTATTGTGCACAAAATTTAATACCGAATTGCCAGTTACATTAGTTAAAGGCATTCTCCATGCATGGTCCGTTGGAGTTCCATCATAGACACCGTTTTTGTTGTGGTCGGCGAAAAAATCAACATTGTAGGATTTGCCCGATTCAATTCCTGCTATATCAATGGCAAATGCAGCGGCGGTCATATTTTTTTTAGTCCGGCCGATTTCGACTTTGGTTGACTGATCAATTACGGCAAGCCAAAGATTTTCTCCAATGTGCGGAGTCATTCCGGTAAAATTCACAGTGAGTGTAAATGGTTCGGTTGCCGATTTGGGATTCACAATAACCTTCCCAATCATCCCCATAGCTGCATGTGGGTCGCACTGGTAATTGTATGTACCTGCCGTGTTAAAAACATATTCATATGTCCAGGCTGCGCCGACTTCGTTCCCAAAAGATTCAGGATTGTTCGGAAATGTCGATTGTTTTCCATTAACATTGTGTGATCCTTCATCATTTTTCCAAACAACTTTATCTCCCGCAGTAATTGTTAATTGCGATGGAGTAAAAACATTGCTGGTTACAGATACATTGTACGTTGTCTGTCCTTTCAGATTCAATGAGAAAGCCAGAATAAAAATCAAGGCAAAACAACTGTGAGTTTTGAAGGTAGAATTTGTTTTCATTGGCTGATAATTTGAAGTAAATGTTAAACGCTATCGAGATTAGTAACACACGGAAAATCAGTTTGTTTAGAGTAAGAGACAAAATAGTCTTAATTTGTTTTTGCTGTATTTATTGTCTTTATAAAACACCAATGAATATGGGTATTTCATGAAACATTTTTTGTTTGTAATATTGTTTTTTGTTTATCAGGACTGTGGGTTTCGCTCCTTTTTAGAACGAATCTAAATATGAACCTTTTATTTAAAAGAAGATTAATGCAGTTGTTTTCCATCCGGAATGAGCTAATTTTGGTTTCGATTTTTGAAACTTAAATTACTGACTATGCAAAAGCATTTGTTTCTGGGGGTAGAAGCCATCGGACAGGGAGCCATTGATGGCGGAATGTCGGGCGTTTACGCCTATCCCGGCACACCTTCCACCGAAATAACCGAATTCATTCAGGAAAATCCAATAGCTGAAGAACGAAATATTCACAGAAAATGGTCGGCCAATGAGAAGACCGCTCTCGAAACCGCTTTGGGAATGTCGTATGCCGGGAAACGTGCCATGTCGTGCATGAAACACGTTGGGTTAAATGTGGCTGCTGATATATTTGTGAACGCTGCTATGACGGGTGTCAACGGAGGCCTGATTGTTACCGTTGCTGATGACCCATCGATGCACTCGTCGCAAAATGAACAAGACTCACGTTTCTACGGAAAGTTTGCCATGATTCCGGTACTTGAGCCATCATCGCAGCAAGAAGCTTATGATATGACTCGCGATGGATTTGCTTTATCGGAACTAACCAAAGTGCCAGTAATGCTCCGGATTACAACTCGTTTGGCTCATTCGCGTGCAGGAGTTACCCGCAATGATGTTTTGCCCGAGAATGAACTGGTTATGCCAACTGATCCTCGTCAGTTTATATTGCTACCGGCCATTGCACGTCGCAAATACAAAGGATTATTAGATAGTCAGTCTTTATTCCTGAAACTTTCAGAAGAGTCAGAATACAATCGTTACGTAGAAGGGACAGATCACAGTTTGGGTATTGTGGCTTGTGGAATTGCTTACAATTACCTGATGGAACATTTTCCAGACGGAACATGTCCGTTTTCTGTTGTTAAAGTTTCGCAATATCCACTTCCGGAGAAACACATCATTCGTCTCAACCGTGAATGCGATGAAATTTTAGTTTTAGAAGAAGGTGCACCAATGGTAGAAGAAATGTTGAAAGGCTTCTTTTCGAATGGAACACCAATCAAAGGCCGTTTAGATGGAACTCTGCCTCGCGATGGAGAACTGAATCCAGATCTGGTTGCCAAAGCGCTCGGCAAAGAAATGTTCGAAGGATTTGATATTCCTGAAGTTGTTGCCAATCGCCCGCCTGCTTTGTGTGTAGGCTGTGGTCATCAGGATGCTTATCTTGCCATGAATGAAGCACTGGCCGATTATTCAAAAGGACGAGTTTTTTCTGACATTGGATGTTATACTTTAGGAGCTTTGCCTCCATACGAAACGATTTCGTCGTGTGTCGATATGGGCGCTTCCATCACCATGGCTAAAGGAGCAGCCGATGCTGGTTTAATTCCTGCGGTTGCCATGATTGGTGATTCAACTTTTGCCCATTCCGGAATTACTGGTTTGCTCGATGCGGTAAATGAAAAATCGAGCATTACCATTGTTATTTCCGACAACGAATCGATCTCGATGACTGGCGGTCAGGATTCATCTGCTTATGGAAGAATTGAATCGATTTGCATTGGTGTTGGAGTCGATCCGGCACATATCCACACAATTGTTCCGCTGAAAAAAAATCACGAGGAAATGGTTCGGTTGTTCCGCGAAGAATTCGCCTACGAAGGTGTTTCTGTCATTATTCCGCGCCGCGAGTGTATTCAGCGGGCCAGTAGCCGCAAGAGAAATAAAAAATAATCAAACCCTTTAGACGGTAGTGACGCCATGCATGGCATCTCTACAATAAAATCAGAAACAATACAATTATGAAATCAGACATTATATTAGCAGGTGTTGGCGGACAGGGTATTTTATCCATTGCCACAGCATTGGGTGAAGCGGCTCTGTCAAATAATCTGCTTATCAAACAAGCCGAAACGCACGGAATGAGCCAGCGTGGCGGAGCGGTATATTCGCACATGCGCATTTCTGATCAGCCAATTGCTTCCGATTTGATCCCCGGCGGATCGGCTGACCTTATTTTATCAGTTGAGCCTATGGAGTCGTTGCGTTACCTGCCATATTTGTCAGAAACGGGCTATTTGGTGACCAATACCACGCCGTTTGTCAATATTCCCAACTATCCTGCAATTGAGGATGTGATGGCTGAAATCCGCAAGTTTCCAAGGTATATTGCAATTGATGCTGATGCCATTGCCAAAGAAGTGGGCAGTACCCGTGCCTCTAATATGGTGATGCTTGGAGCTGCCTCTCCGTTTATCGACATTGAATTTTCAAAAATTGAAGAAGGTATCCGCACCATTTTCGGACGTAAAGGCGAAGATGTTGTAAATATGAACCTTGAAGCGCTTCGTCGAGGAAGGCAATTTGCCGAGGAGAACCGGTAAGGCACAGGGCAAGGAGCATAGGGCAGCGAGGATACCGGATAAGGGATACCGGAATCCGGATGAAAAATACAAATCTCAATTCTTTTCAGGAATGAAAAGGGTTGAGATTTTTTTTTGAAATGTTAGTCTCTGATTCCTAATTTGTACCATCATTTTGAAACATTCTTAATGGGTTCGATGTAAGATTCTTTGTATTTAGAACCGAACATTATTCTCTCCCCGATAGTATTTCTGAAATGCTTTTTTAACCTTAAAAAATAAATTTATGCCAGTTAAAAAGCTTAAAACCTATCTTGATGAGGCGAATATCAAGTATTTGACCATTCGTCATTCCAATGCCTTTACATCTCAGGATATTGCAGCATCAGCACATGTTTCCGGAAAAGAATTTGCTAAGACAGTAATGATCAAAATTGATGGAATGATGGCTATGGCCGTATTACCCGCATCTTATCACATCGATTTTGATACATTGCGAAAGATTTTCGGAACAAAGTTCGTGACTCTGGCAACAGAACCTGAGTTTAAAGATCGCTTTCCTGATTGCGAACTAGGTGCGATGCCACCTTTCGGCAATCTGTATGGTATGGATGTTTATGTGGCTGAAGCGCTGACGAATAATAAGGAAATTGCGTTTAAAGCCGGATCACATACCGAATTGATACGGTTAAGCTATTTTGATTATCATCGACTTGTTAAACCACGGATCTTAAAGTTCTCGTGGAAACCAGTTTCTCTTCCGGCTGATCCTATGGAGCGGTGGGATGGAGATTACATGCACAATTAATTTTGAAACAAAAAAACCGGTTCAGCGCCGGTTTTTTTGTTTTTATTGTAGAAATAAGATTAATCGAAAGGGTGATCGCCGCAAGGTTCTTCATTACCGCATTCACAGTCACAGCCTAATCCTTTCTCGTATTGAGTCAGTGCCCTCATGCTCATGCCCATCGAAGAGAATCCTCCGTCGTGGAAAAGATTCTGCATGGTTACTTTCCTCGTTAAATCGGAGAATAAAGAAATGCAATAATCGGCACATTCATCGCCTGTTGCATTGCCCAGAGGTGCCATACGTTCCGAAAAATCCATCAGTTTGTCCATTCCTTTTACTCCGCTTCCGGCAGTTGTCAGGGTTGGTGATTGCGAGATTGTATTGATACGAACGTTTCTTTCGCGGCCATAAATGTATCCGAAACTACGGGCAATCGATTCAAGTAATGCCTTTGCATCGGCCATGTCATTGTATCCGTAAAATGTGCGTTGTGCTGCAACATACGATAATGCTACAACCGATCCCCATTGATTTATGGCGTCCATTTTTCGGGCAACCTGCAATACTTTGTGGAACGATACCGCTGATACATCCAACGTTTTTGAAAGATAACTGTAATCTAAATCACTGTAATGACGTCCTTTTCGAACGTTTGGCGACATTCCAATTGAATGCAACACGAAGTCGATTTTACCTCCAAGGGCTTCCTTCGATTGTTTGAAAAGATTTTCTAAATCTTCCACACTTGTAGCGTCAGCTTCAATAGCAATTGTGTTGCAAGCTTCAGCAAGTTGGGCGGTATCGCCCATACGCATTGCGACTCCGGTGTTGGTTAAAGTAAACGTAGCACCTTCTTCAAAAGCACGTTGAGCAACTTTCCAGGCAATTGAATCGGCGTTCAATGCTCCAAAAATAATTCCTCTTTTGCCTTTCAGTAAATTATAAGCCATAGTTTAAAATTTATGAAATGAGACCCGAGAATCGGGACGAATTCCCCACCTGCATTATGCAGGCTCGTGACCATTAAAAATCAAATTAATATTAATGAATAGATAACAACTATTACTTAAAATGGTTGCTAATTGATGCAAATTAAAACAAATTGCCAGTCTGATTGCGAAATCCAGACTGGCAAATCTATAAAAATGATGATTTCTTAAATCCGTTCGACCGATTCTGTTAGCAGCCATCCTTTGTTTCCATCGGATAAACTGATTTCGACCCAATCGCCAATTTTGTCGGTAATTCTTACTTTTAAGCCTTCGTGGATGACAAACAAGTTGGTTCCTTTTTCAGATGGAGAGCTTTTTACTGTTACTGTAGGCTGCATCACAATGGCATAGGAATGATTGACCAACCTGCTTTTTTGTTTGGCCGCAAACGACCAGCTAAAAATGGTGAACAGAATCAGAAAGCAACCCGACCAGAATGTAATCCGTTTGACTTCGCTGGTTTTTGCAAAGAAGTAAAATCCCATCAGGATTAAAAACACGACGAAACAAATTATACTTATCACAGCCCAGGTATCGGTAGTTTGGCTGTTTACAATCGAATTCCACCACCTGATTATAAATATTCCGGGTAGTTCCTGAATCGAATCGACCACTTTCTGGTTAGCCACCTGAAGATTAAATTCAATGTCCTGATCGTCGGGTGCTAAGAGTTTGGCCCGTTCGTAATTCAGGATTGAAAGCGTATATTGTTTGGTTTTGTAATAGGCATTCCCGAGGTTGAAATAAACTTCAGGCGACTCGATACCAGCCATTAAAATTTGGTTATAACCATCAATTGCCTTTTGGAATTCCTCTTTGGCGTAATGTTCGTTTGCCTTCTGAATCAGATCGCTCTGTGCAAAAACTGTCGCAGTAAACAAAATCGCCAGTATTGTATAGATTATTTGTTTCATACTCTAAAATTTCAGTTGTTTACTTGATTTGCTTTTCAAAAATGCCCATTACTTTGGCAGCTCCGTCGTACACTTCTGTCATAGTTCCTGAAAATGCTGCAGGTGCATATCTGGCAAATTCACAATCGTCAATTATTTTCATTAATTCAGAAACAACATCCTGTTCTATCCCTTTTTCAAGCAGGCTAGTCGCAGCTTTCTCTCTGTTCAGATCGGCTACCGGAATGGCTAATTTATCACTTAAATAACCCCACAAAGCTTTAATTACTGCTTCGTAGAATTTTTCGGCCTGGTTACTTTTCAGGAAACCCGAAGCTTCTTTTAGCCGTTTCAAGGCTACTTTGTTTGCTCGTTTATTTTTAACTAAAGTGAGATTTTTACTTTCCTCGATCTTTTTGCGATTAAGGACATAGAAAACCGCAAATCCGATCGAACTTAGAATGAAAATACTGTAAAATTCAATGGTGCCGTAGAACGTGCTTCCTTTAGGTCTCAATTGCGATTTGTTTTGCTTGATGTATCTGATATCTTTTCCGATCATTTTTACATCCTCTTTGGAATACGAATTGACTACCCCTGAATTCTGATCGTCTTTCCCTTTTTCGATCTTAATGTTGAATGCTTCGGTCGATTTAGTCACGAACTGGCGGGTCGAGGGATTGAAGGATACAAACTGAACTGCCGGTATCGTAAAGTTTCCGGCATATCGCGGAATAAATAAGTATTCGAAAGTAATTGAACCGCTCATCCCGTTGTCGCTGGCCACGGTTTTGTCAGTCGTTTTTGGTTCGTAGGCTTCAAAATCCTGAGGTAATTCAATTTTGGGCGGATTTATAAGGTTAAGGTTACCGGTTCCTGAAACGGTTAATTTCAGGGTCATTGCCTCGTTCGATTTGGCCGTAGTTTTGTCCAATGTTCCGGAAAAATTGAAATTACCAACTGCCCCGTTAAAATTAGCCGGTTGGTTTGGTAAATCTTTTACATTAATGGTCACCGGATCACTTACCACTTTTGCTTTTACAACGCGGTAGTTATCGAAAAAGTCGTCAAAGAAACCTTGTTGTTTGCGTACTCTTTGTCGAACCAGACAGGTAATTTCGAATGGATCGATGCGAATATTTCCGGTTTGCTGAGGAAATAAAATGGTCTTTTTGAGAATACCTACCTGGTATATTTTACCATTGTAAACTTCGCGTGTGAAATTGACCTGGGTCGGAACATCAATGTCTTTGGTCCAGAATCCTTCGTACGATGGGAGTTTTACATCGTCAAACCCGTTAAGCGGAACATTCTGACTGATGTATAATTTTACAGTCGACAGAATCTGTTCGCCTTTTGATACGTTGGTTTTATCGACGGCAACCCGAACAAACAGATTGTCTTTACTAATATTTCCGGAAGGAGTATCGTCCTGCTGTTGCTGTGCATTTTGTTGTGAACCGCCTTGTTGTCCGGACGATTGTTGAGGTTGTCCTTTAACAACCTGAATGTTCAGACTATTTGACTCGTAAGTTTTTCCTCCGACTTTAATTGATGCAGGGCGTATCGAAAATTTCCCTTCTTTTTTTGCTCTAAGAATGAAAATATAGGAAAAGCTTGATGTTTGGGTTGTTTTCCCATTTATGATTTGTATGCTCGAACTTTGGGATGTGGATGGTCCCATTAAAACATCAAAATTCGACAAATCGGGCAACTGAAGGTCGGTGCCTCTTTCATTCAGCGTAAAACCTAACCTGAATTGTTCTCCCATGGCAACCACTTCCGGTCCTTCCATGACGAATTGCGTGCTGTCGGCCATTGCCACAAGGCCAACCAGCATAAAAAACATCAATATTTTTATTTTTCTGATCATAGTTTTCTCCGATATTCTTTTTTGCAAAATTACGGTTCCAAATTTCAAGTTCCAAATTATGGATTCTCCCTTCGACTGCTTCGCGCTCAGGGAGCGCAGCTTCGGTCTTCCGACTCCCGTCTCCACACTTTTCTACCAGTCCTTCTCAACCTTTTTCGATTCGGCTTTTAAGGCCTGCACCTTCTTTACTTTGTCCTGAATCTTTTTTTCATTATTTTCTAATGCCTGCAACATTTGTTCGGCATTTTGTTTAGAGATTTTATTCTGTTGAGGCTGTTGCTGCTTCTGATCTTTGTTTTGTTGGTCTTTGTTTTGCTGATCCTTATTTTGTTTATCCTGATCTTTTTTCTGGTCCTTATTCTGATCTTTTTTATCTTGATCTTTGTCCTTATCCTTGTCTTTGTTTTTGTCCTTATTCTTATCGTCTTTCTTCTTCTGATCCTGCTGCTTTTTCTTCATGTTCATAGCATACAGCAGATTGTATTTGGTTTCCAGATCATTTGGATTGTTACGAAGTGCATCTTTGTAAGCATCTATGCTTTCATCCAGTTTATTCTTCATCAGAAGTGAATTCCCCATGTTATGAAGAGCTCTGCTTTTTTCCACTTTATTGGTAGTTTTATCGGCAATCTCCTTAAATTTTTCAGCCGATTGATCAAACTTCTTCTGTTTATATAAAGCATTAGCGAGGTTGAAATTCCATTTGGTATCATCCGGTTTTTTTTCCAGCGCTTTGAGGTATTCGATCTCAGCCTTATTGAACTGAACCGTGTCGATGTGGCTGGTATCTTTCACCGCAGCCTCGTAGTATTTATTCCCCTGCCTGACAAATTTGCGTTCGTTTTGAGCCTGACTTGCAGCAGCCCAAACCAACAAAAACAAGATCAGTATATATTTTCGCTTCATATCTCTTCTATTTTCTTTCTCCAAACAATTTGAAATTCTTCAGGTACTTGTTTTTTCGTTCAAGTATCAGATAATCAAGTAAAATCAGGAATAAGCCTAAGCCAATAAAATACTGAAACTTATCATCGTAATCAGCATAAGTCTGGGTTTCAAGCTCCGATTTTTCCATCTTATTCACTTCGCTTAATAGATTGTTTAACCCAACCTGTGCATTATTTGCCCTGATGTATGCTCCTTTCCCAGCTTCAGCAATCTTTTGAAGCATTTGCTCGTCGAGTTTGGTTACAATTGTATTTCCCTGCCTGTCTTTACGATAACTTTTTTGCCCGTTTCTGAATTCCGGAATTGGTCCGCCTTCAGGAGATCCCATTCCAATGGTATAAACTACGATTCCTTTTTTTGCTGCCTCGGATGCGGCACCAATGGCATCATCTTCATGATTTTCCCCATCGGTAATGATGATCATGGCTTTGCTGCCTTCGAACGTTGGACTAAATGATTTTATTCCTAACTGGATGGCAGCTCCAATAGCAGTTCCCTGTGTTGGTACCATATCCGGACTAATTGAATTCAAGAATAATTTGGCAGAAACGTAGTCGGCAGTGATTGGGAGTTGAGTGTAGGCGTCGCCTGCAAAAACAATCAATCCGATTTTATCGTTGCTCAGTTTATCAACCAGTTGTGAAATGGCTCTTTTAGCACGCTCAAGCCGGTTGGGCTGAATATCTTCTGACATCATACTGTTCGAAACGTCAAGTGCGATCATCAATTCGATTCCCTTGCGTTTTTCGGTTTTCAGTTTAGAGCCAAACTGCGGACGTGCAATACCTATAATAATGCTCGTAAGTGCCATCAACAATACAATGAATTTTAGTATTGGCCTACCTGCACTTGCATTAGGCATCAGTATGGACATAATTTCTTTCTGTCCGAATGAGGCCAAAGCTTTCTTTCGCTTCATTCTGGAATACCAGAAAAAAACGATCATTACCGGTATGAGCAATAATGCATATAAATATTCAGGATTCGCTATTCTAAACATATGAAAAAGTTCAAAGTTTCAATTTCAAATTTCTAATTGTTCCGGGTTTCGGGTTTACGTAACACTTAACTTGCAACGCTGATTTTTATTTCCGGTGACTGGTAATTTTCTCCATTCATCTTGATCACGGGATATTCCTGAAAATAGTTGTCTTCAGGAGCATGCTCAACAGCAAGAGAAATGCGCCTGCGAGGGCATATTTCAGATACTGTTCCTCTTTTTTGCTGTATTCCTTGACATCGATTTTCGACTTTTCAAGTTTGTCTATTTCCTTGTAAATCTCGGTCAGGCTGGTGTTGTTTGTTGCTCTGAAATATTTTCCGTCGGTTGTTTCAGCTATTTTTTGCAAAGTGGGCTCGTCAATTTCAACTTTCATATCGCGAACCTGAACTCCAAATGGGGTTTGCATGGGGTAGGGCGCTGTGCCAATAGTTCCTATTCCAACGGTATATACTCTTATCCCGAATGTTTTAGCCAGTTCGGCGGCGGTCACCGGAGCTATTTCGCCACGGTTATTTACTCCATCAGTTAGTAGAATAATTACTTTGCTAATGGCATTGCTTTCTTTAAGCCGGGAAACTGCTGTTGCTAAACCGTTGCCTATCGCGGTTCCGTCTTCAATCATGCCACTTTCAATATTCCTGAAAAGGTTAATTACAGTGGCGTGGTCGGTTGTGAGCGGACATTGGGTAAAGCTTTCGCCTGAAAATATGACCAACCCAATTTTATCGTTCGGACGACCTGAAATAAATTGGGTAGCTACGTCTTTTGCTGCTTCAATTCGGTTGGGTTGGAAGTCCATGGCTAACATCGAACTCGAAATGTCAAGCGCAATCACAATGTCGATTCCTTCGGTAGTCACATTCTGCCAGCTATTTGACGACTGTGGACGAGCCAATGCCAGTATCAGAAACGACATGCTCGATAATAAAACTACGAAAACGCTATGGCGAAAGTAATATTTCCAGCTCTTCGGAATTTTGGCAAAACCCATGTTCGAAGAAAACTGTATGCTGGCACCCATTTTCTTTTGTTGCCAGATGTACCATGCAATCATGGGTATCAAAAGCAGAAACAGGTAGAAAAATTCGGGATTCTTATAACTCATTCCAATCATTGTTTCATTCGGTTATTTTACATCTTTTATTTCTTCCGCAGATCCTTCTTGCGATTCAACTGCTGTCTTTTCAGGAGCTTTCATTTCTTCTTTTTTTGTTTGATTGACGAAAAAATAGGCATTCATTAATGTCAGATTGTTGTCGTCGGTCAGCGGTGTGTATTTGGCAAACTTTACCAAATCTGCCAAGCTCAGAATGTGCTGAAGCTGATCGCGAGTTTTTTCGTCGCACAATGATTTTTGCTGCTTAAAAATACCGATTGTTTCGCTTGATGTCTGTTCCATGGCCGGAATGTCGAACCGGTTCTGAATGTATGTTCGGATGGTATCAGAAACTTCGGAATAATATTGCTTAATTTTTTCCTGTTGCCATAATTTTTGAGTTTTAATCCGGTCGAGTTCGCGCAAAGCTACAACGTGAGCCGGTTCTGCCGGTTTTTCAGGCTTGACAAACAGAGGAACATTCTTTTTCTTCCAGCGGATGTAGTAGAAAATGAAAAAGATAATAGCTGCCAGCAGGATAATTGCCAATATGTAAGGCATTACTTCCTTTAACGTAACAGGCGCTGCGTAAACAGTTTTAATGTCAACTGGTCCTTTGGTCGTGTCTATTTTCATCCCATGCACCTGAAACATCAATTCTCTGGTAGCTGCCGAATCCAACAGTTGTCCGTTTTTCATCCTGAAATAGAACGGTGGAATCTGGTGCCGGCCACTGTCAAACGAAGTAATTAAAAGACTTTGAGTCAGTCTTACACGATCTTTGTCATCTAGCTTGAACGTGTCAATTTTTGAACGATTGACCACTTCAATCTTAGAACTGAACGTGTCGGGTATCTGCGGAAACTGAACATTGAGATCTTTTGGTTTCTCGATTTCGAGCAGCATTTTAAGCTGGTCGCCAATGAGAATATGCGTTGAGTCGATACTTGCCTTAACCGTGACTTGTTGTGCCTGAAGCGTATGAATACTCCCTGAAAGCAAAACAAAAAGTACGACGTATAACAAACTTTGCTTCATCTGAAAATTATTTTTATCCACGTTTTTTAAAGAGGCTGATCAATGATTTTACATAGTCGTGGTTGGTGCTTATACTCACATAATCTACCCGGCTTCTTTTAAAGCTGTTATCAAGTTGTACTGAAAGATCTTTCCACCATTTTCGGTATATCGATCTGGCCATCCGGTCGGAAGTATCGACCCAGGTATAACTGCCTGTTTCAGCATCTTTCAGTTTGATCATCCCAATGTTGGGCAGTTGAGTTTCGCGCTCATCGTAAATACGCAAAGCCACCACATCGTGCCGGTTATTGGCAATCGACAGTGCATTTTCCAGATTATCTTCTTTTTGAATAAAGTCGGAAATCACAAAGGCAGTGCACCGTTTCTTAATGGCATTGGTAAAATATCTGATAGCTCCTGAAATGTCGGTTCCACGAGCTTGAGGCTCAAAATCAATTAATTCGCTGATGATCCGCAGGATGTGGCTTCGTCCTTTTTTTGGGGGAATAAATTTTTCAATCCGATTGGAAAAGAAAATAACCCCAATTTTGTCGTTGTTCTGAATGGCTGAAAATGCCAGAACTGCCGCGATTTCGGTTACAATATTCTTTTTCAGCTTATCCATCGACCCAAATTCGCGCGATCCGCTAACATCGATCAACAGCATCACAGTCAATTCGCGTTCTTCTTCGTATATTTTTACGAACGGCTTATTGTAACGGGCAGTCACATTCCAGTCGATGTTACGAATATCATCGCCAAACTGGTATTCACGAACCTCACTGAAGGCCATCCCACGTCCTTTGAATGCACTGTGGTACTCACCCGCAAAAATATTGCGGCTCAATCCACGTGTTTTTATTTCAATTTTTCGGACTCGTTTTAAAAGTTCGCTTGTTTCCATTTATATAAGTTCCAAGTTTCAAATTTCAAGTTTCAAATTTGTTGCGAGTCCCGAGTTAAACTCTTAACACGCATCCCGTAACTCGCATCGTTTCGCTAAGGAACTTCAACTGTATTCAAAATTTCAGCAATAATTTCTTCTGAAGTGATGTTGTTTGCTTCGGCTTCGTAGCTCAACCCAATACGGTGACGCATTACGTCGGGGCAAACAGCACGAACATCTTCAGGAATCACATACCCACGGCGTTTGATGAATGCAAATGCTTTGGCGGCCTGTGCCAGACTGATACTTGCGCGGGGCGAACCTCCGTAGGTGATCATGTCAACATATTTGTCCAACCTATAGGCTTTCGGATCGCGGGTAGCAAATACGATGTCAACAATATATTTCTGGATTTTTTCGTCCATGTAAACATCTTTCACCACTTCGCGGGCTTTAAGAATGTCTTCGGTGCGGGTAACTTTTGATGCAACCGGAAATGCTTTCATCAGGTTTTGCTGTATAATTAGCTTTTCTTCGTCTTTTGTCGGGTAATTAATAACCACTTTCAGCATAAAACGGTCGACCTGCGCTTCCGGAAGCGGGTAAGTTCCTTCCTGTTCAATTGGGTTTTGAGTGGCCATTACCAGGAATGGTTCCTGCAGTTTGTAGGTATTTTCGCCAATCGTGATCTGACGTTCCTGCATGGCTTCGAGCAATGCCGACTGAACTTTTGCAGGCGCCCGGTTAATTTCATCGGCTAATACAAAATTTGTGAAAATCGGACCTTTCTTTACGATGAATTCCTCTTTCTTCTGGCTGTAAATCATAGTTCCCAACAAGTCGGCGGGCAACAAATCAGGAGTAAACTGAATACGTGCGAATTTGGCATCGATACTTGTTGCCAGCGTGTTGATTGCAAGTGTTTTTGCCAATCCGGGAACCCCTTCCAATAAAATATGGCCTCCAGACAAAAGTCCTACTAAAAGACTCTCAACCAAATGTTTCTGACCTACAATTACCTTGTTCATCTCCATGCTGATGATGTCGACAAACGAACTTTCTCTCTGAATTCTTTCGTTTAATTCTCGGATATCAACTGTTTGATTCATATTTTTTAGATAAAATGATTTATTTTCTTGTATTTTTTTCGAGAACACGAAAATAAACTATCCTTGCTTGAAAAAGGGTAAATTTTCGTTAAACTTTGTTAAGCTGTTTGCCCTCAAAAGGGCTGTGAAATTAATAAATTCAGCGATCTTTAACAGAATCTGGTTTCACTTTTTTATTTTTGCGAAAAAATTAATCCATTGACACAAAGGTATTTCATTGAACTTGCCTATAAAGGCACTAATTTTCACGGATGGCAAATTCAGCCAAACGCTATTTCGGTCCAGGAAAGTCTTGAAAAAGCCCTGTCGACTGTTGCCCGTGAGGCGATTGCGGTTACCGGCGCCGGACGAACGGATACCGGGGTTCATGCCAGTTACTTCGTTGCTCATTTCGATTCAACAAAACTCAACCTCGACCATCCGGATTTTTCGCATAAACTGAACAGCTTTCTAGGCAAAGACATTGTTATTTTTCAGGTGTCGAAAGTTGCTGCTGAAGCTCATGCCCGGTTCGATGCCATTTCGAGAACTTACCAATATCATCTGAATCTTCGAAAAGATCCGTTTGCGTTGGAAACTTCCTGGCATTTTTTCAGTCAACCCGATGTTGAACGTATGAACGCAGCAAGTCGCATTTTATTTGAATACACCGATTTTACCAGTTTCAGTAAATTGCATACTGATGTTAAAACCAACAATTGCAAAATCTATTGGGCCGAATGGTCTCAGGGTGGCACGAATATCGTTTTTACTGTCAAAGCTGACCGGTTTCTCCGGAATATGGTTCGCGCGTTGGTTGGAACTATTTTGGAAGTCGGGATTGGCAAAATCGATCTGAATCAATTCAGGCAAATTATTGAGCAAAAAGACCGCGGGGCAGCCGGATTGTCGGTTCCGGCGCATGGATTGTTTTTAACGGATGTTGAGTATCCCAACGCGATTTTTAACCGAAGATTATAATGAATAAAGAGAATTTGAAATGATAACATTTACTGAACTTTACGATAAAATATATACCGGAAATTCGCCATTGGATTCGAAGAGGTTCGTTCAGATTGTGGAATCGTCTAAAACAGATGTTTTGGCGCTCGTCGATAAAATTGAGCAAGAAGATAGGTCAAAAGTTAGAAGATTTGTTGCTGATTATGCCATTAATCTGGCGAGTATTGAATACACAAAAAATTCCTTGATTTTTCTAAATAAAGCTGTTGACTTATTTCAGAAAGATGAAACGTTTAAAGGTAATGATTTGCTGAATGAGCCTACATATGAATCGCTCATTTTAAATCGGGCTAAAACCTATTATGTTCTGGATAATTATAGGCGTGCATTGAATGATTTTAAGTTATTGAGGAATAAATTTGGTTCCAATGATTTGTATCGAAAGGGATACGATGCGTGTATGGATAAGATCCTTACGATATTTCAATGGATTACTCTTTCGGTTTTGGCGATATCAATCAGTTCAATTTTACTTTTAGAGCTTGAAGCTGGTCTGAAATGCTTAATGATAAGCGTGCTGGTTTTATCTTTAATTCTATCAGTATCGCTTAATTTTGTCCAAAGAAAAAAAAGGAAAGAGCAAAATAAAGGCTGAATTTTTCAACTCAGCCTTTATTTTCTAAATGTAAGTTTTCGAATCAATTACCAAATTCTAACAATCAAGCTGTCAGGTCTCCACATCTTGTCGCCTTCTTTTACTCCGAATGTATTATAAAATTCAGGAATATTCGATAGTGTGCCGATTACGCGGTATTTGGCTGGCGAATGTTCGTCGCTTTTTACCTGGTTGGCTATGGCTTCGGGGCGCATATTCATCATCCATGCCAGTGCAAATCCCAGGAAAAACCTTTCATCCGGAGTTTTTCCGGCAATGATTTCTTTATTCTGATATTGTTTGGTTTTCTGGAAAGCCTGATAACCCATGATGATTCCGCCCAAATCGGCAATATTTTCGCCTTGAGTTAATTCTCCGTTAATGTGAAGACTGTCAACCGGATTATATTGATTGAATTGTTTCACGATCATTTTTGTTTTTGCATAAAATTTCGTGCTGTCCTCGGCAGTCCACCAATTCTTCAGGTTTCCATCAGCATTGTATTTGCTTCCCATGTCATCAAACCCATGGGTCATTTCGTGCCCGAAAGTCGATCCGCCAATGATGGAATATAAGATGGCGTCGTCGGCCATTTTACGTTCGTAGCCAGGCACAATAATGTTGCAGGCAGGAACCACAATTTCGTTATTCGATGGATTGTAGTAGGCATTGTAGTTTTGTGGTTGCATTTCCCACTCGGTACGGTCGACAGGTTTGCCAAATTTCGAAATGTTATAATTAAAGTGCCATTGGTTGGCATTGATTGCATTTTGAGCATACGAATCGCGATTCACCTTCAGGCTGCTCAGGTCTTTCCATTTGTCCGGATAACCAACTTTCATGATCATGGTTTCGAGTTTCTTTAAGGCCTTTTCTTTGGTCGGGGCGCTCATCCAATCCAGATTTTTAATTCGTTCGGCATACACCGCTTTAACTGCATTCCCAATTTCTACCAGTTTCTCTTTGGTTCCGGCTGGCAAATATTCCGAAACATAAACCTGACCAATTAATTCGCCCAAATAGCTGTCGGTTTGCTCAACGACCCTTTTCCAGCGCGGTTTGGGCTGCTGAACTCCACGGAGCGTTTGCGAATAAAAACCAAAGACTTCGAGGTAAGTTTTATCGTCAAGATAAGAGGAAAGTCCTCTTGTAAGCCTATATTTTAAGTAGTTTTTCCAGTCTTCAATCGGAAATTTCTTCAGGTTTGAATTTAAGGCGGCAAGGTACTCAGGCTGGCCAACAATGACTGAATCTACTTTTTGAAGTCCGGTTTCCTGAAAAAAGACTTGCCAGTCGAAGTTCGGATTCGAAGCTGTCAGTTGCTGAATCGTTAATTTGGTATAGTTTTTCAGCGGGTCGCGGGTATCTTCCTTTTTTCGCGAAGCCAAGGCCAGCGCTGTTTCAAGTTTCAGTTGACTGGCTGCTGCGGTTTTCGCTTTCTGCTGATCGTATCCCAAAATCTGGTACATGTTTTCGAGATGCACCAGGAATTTTTCGCGAATTTGCACTGTTCGCGCATCTTTTTCAAAATAGTATTGCCTGTCGGGAAGGCTCAATCCGCCCTGCCAGATATTCACCGCATTCTTGCTACTGATCTTGCTATCCTGCCAAACGCCAAATCCAAACAGAGCTGAACTTGAACCCTTGAAAATAGAGGCGGTTGTTGCCGCAAGCTGACTAACTTCTTTTATCTGATCAATCTGATCGAGCTGTTTTTGGATGGCAGCAATCCCAACCTGATTCAGTTTGGTGCTATCCATTCCTGAAAAGTAAAAATCACCTATTTTTTGCTTGTTACTTCCTTCTTCGGACGAGGTTTGGGCGCTTGTTTTACAGATTTTCAGGATTTGAGAATTGATGGTATCCTGAATGACCTGAAAAATACCGCAGCTTTGTTCACTCGCTGCGATGGGGTTTGCTTTAA
The DNA here is from genome assembly GCA_028683385.1 of Prolixibacteraceae bacterium. Lineage (GTDB taxonomy): Bacteria > Bacteroidota > Bacteroidia > Bacteroidales > Prolixibacteraceae > Aquipluma. The sequence continues at coordinate 31,021 of JAQUIJ010000011.1, forward strand.
ACCAGTTTCCGTTGGCGTACTGAAAGAAATCATTTCCAGGTTTTGCCGTTGTATCGATGTGGGCCACCAGAGGATCAGGCGCATGATCTTTTTTTACCGGTTGGCAAGAATAAATCGTCATTAAAAAAACAGAACTTGAAAGGAATAATTGAAATGGCTTCATATAATTAGATTAAAACGGATTTGCTGATAGGTGTGTAAAATAGATTGTTCATTACAAAGTTTGATTTTAAAAACCACTTTTTGATCCTTTTTGCTTTGCTTTTGTTTGCATTACTGAATCAAGAAATTTATTAATTATGGCTTACACGTTACAAATCGGCGATCAGGCTTCTGACTTTAACCTGAAAGCTACCGATGGAAAGTATTACGGACTTGGCGATTTTTCGGATGCACGTATTCTGGTTGTGTTCTTTACCTGCAATCATTGTCCGTATGTTTTGGGAAGCGACGAAGTAACCCGAAAAACGGCTGACAAATATAAACTTCAAGGTGTTAGTTTTGTGGCAATTAATTCAAACAGTCCCAATACTTATGCTGAAGACAGTTATGAGAATATGGTTCTTCGGATGAATGAAAATCATTTCCCATGGATTTATCTTCACGACGAAACTCAGAAGATTGCTTTGGCATATGGTGCGTTGAAAACACCGCATTTTTACGTGTTTAATGAGGCGCGAAAGCTGGTCTATACAGGCCGGGCAGTAGATCAGCCGCGTGATGCGTCGAAGATTACTGTCAATGATCTTGATCGGACGCTTTCAGAATTAATGTCCGGAGGATCAGTTTCGGTACCAGTCACAAACCCGATTGGCTGTACAATTAAATGGGAAGGCAAAGAAAGACATTGGATGCCCGATGAGGCCTGCGATTTGGTATGAATTCGGCTTCGACTGCTTCGACAGGCTTAGCAATCGTCTCATTGAAATCTATGCATTTTATATAAATAGGAAGATGGTGCTTGTCAAATCGAGCTTTTTCGTAGTTTTGAGAATACAAATCGAATCAACCTTGTCAATAAATTGCCTGTAAAATTTAAAGTCACCCAGATTTCTGCACTGCAGATCTTTCAGCTTTTGCGCTATTTGACACTGATATTGATCGGCGTCGTTTTTACAAAATCCGCATTGTCAACATCCGAAATCGGGCAATACGAAACTTTCTTGTTCCTGGCTGGTGCGGTTAGTTTTTTTTGGTTGAACGGGTTAATTCAGGGATTTTTACCTACCTCGGGCAAACAGTCTTCCTCGACCAAATCGTCTGATTTATTTAATGTTTTTTATCTGCTGATGGTGTTTTCCATGCTATCGGTGTTTTTCATTTTGTTATTCGAGCATTCCATCTCAGGTCTTTTGCTGAAAGGTTCTGAAATTCCATTTCTGAAATATCTGCTGATTTATTTGTTGTTCACTTCACCTTCAGGTCTCATCGAATACATTTATCTGATCCGGAATCAAGGGAAAGGAATGCTTGTTTACGGAGTCGTTTCGTACGCGCTGATGTTTCTTTTAGTCGTGATGCCTCCAGTCTTCGGGTTAAATATTGAATACAGTTTAGTCGGATTAGTCATTAGTTCCGCATTTCGTTTTGTTTGGCTGATGGTCTTGTTGTTTCGGCATTCCAGTCCGGCATTTCATCCGGCTTTTATCCGGAAACATATGAAAAGTGCTACACCATTGGTGCTCTCCATGTTTTTAAGCGGATCCGGCCAATACATCGACGGATTTATTATTTCGCGTTATTTCGACAGCGCCACTTTTGCAGTTTTTCGGTTTGGCGCCCGCGAACTTCCGTTGGTTCTTTTACTGGCCAATGCTTTTAGTGCGTCCATGTTGCCCGGCTTTGCCGATCGTTCGAAGTTGAAATCTAATCTCGAAATCATTAAGCAAAATTCACAGAAGCTTGGATTTTGGCTATTTCCGTTATCCGGAATATTGATGCTAATATCGCATTGGGCATTCCCTGTAATTTTCAATGTCAGCTTCAGTGGAAGTGCCACTATATTTAATATTTATTTGTTGTTAATTGTTAGTCGGTTAGTTTTCCCACAAACCATTCTGATTGGCCTTCAGAAAAACAAGGCTATTATGTGGGCCTCGCTCCTCGAAATTATTCTGAATGTGGCGCTCAGTGTTTTGTTTATGCAGTTTTGGGGTTTGCCCGGAGTGGCCTACGGAACGGTTTGTGCATATGTTTTTGAGAAACTGATTTTAATGGTTTTCGTGAAGAAAATATATGGATTCGGTGTTTCGGCTTACCTAAACGTGAAACAACATTTGCTTTATTCGTTACTTTTGGCGGTCATATTTTATGTCGTCGAGTTTTTAATTTAACTTTTTGCTTTGTATCTTATGGATATTATCATTGATGACCCGATTCGCGAACAGGAATTTCGCCAGATACTGACAAAAATTCGTTTGGCTAAAAACGGCGAAACAGTTGATCAGATGAAAGAACATGGCCTGGTCTATAAAATGAATTGGGGCGTTTCAATCATTCAATTGCGTGAGATCGCATCTCAATTTAACCCCAATCATTTACTCGCGCTCAAGTTGTGGAACAAACAATGGCGAGAAACCATGATTCTGGCTGCCATGCTTGATGTTCCGAAGGAGGTAACCGAAGAGCAGATGGATTACTGGACAAAAAGTCTGGAAACTGCCGAAATTGCTGAAGCCCTGAACACGTATCTTTGGGCAAAAACCAAATTTGCCTTTATAAAAGCATTGGAATGGTGTCGTGGGAAAAAACATTTGGTGCGTTTTACCGGACTTCACCTGATGGGACGCCTCGCCCTGACCGAGAAATCGGCTATGGACGAGTTTTTTGAACCTTTTTTCGACATACTGTCACCTTTGGCAAAAGATCCGAATTTGAAACAAATTTTTTACCGTTCGTTTATTTTACTCGGAACTAAGGGAAAAACGATGAACGAAAGAGCTATTTTATTTGCTGAAGGGCTGAAAGATCTTGATTCAGAGGAAAGTAATATTTTGGCTGAAATGATTCTTTCTGAACTCAAAAGTGAATATGTACAGGATTTATTTGTTAAGAATACTTAACTGAGAACGGATTTCGGCAAGTCTGATTAATTTTGGTATAGTTTTTATGTATTAAAATGGAAATTTAAATTTTAAACAATGGATATTACAAAATCATCGAATCCCGTATTTGGGAAGAACATATTTAGTCAATCAGCAATCAATACTGAAGACGGAGTGATGACCGTGAACGGAACAATCAATAAAACCGGGTTAATGTTGCTGATTGTTATTTTTGCGGCCACGTTTACCTGGCGTAAATTTTTTGGTGCAATCGATCCAGCCACACCGGGTGTTATGCCTTCAGGAATTATGGTATGGACAATGGTTGGTGCAATTGGAGGTTTTATTACTGCACTGATTACTACATTCAGTCCACGCCGTGCTGCAATGACAGCTCCGATTTATGCTGTTTTTGAAGGTTTGTTCCTTGGAGCAATTTCTGCCATGTTCGAAGCGATGTATCCCGGATTGGTTATGCGTGCAGTTTCGCTTACATTTGGCGTATTCTTCATTATGCTTCTACTTTATCGTTCAGGAACTATTCGTGCTACTGAAAAATTCAGGACTGTAATTTTTGCTGCTACCGGTGGTATTGCACTGGTTTATCTGGTAAGTTTTATCGCCGGAATGTTTGGTGCCAATTTAGGTTTTATGTATGGAAATGGCCTGGTTGGAATAGGATTTAGCCTGTTTGTAGTAGTGATTGCTGCACTTAACCTGATTCTCGATTTCGACATGATTACACGTGGTGCTAATGCGATGGCTCCAAAATATATGGAGTGGTATGGCGCTTTTGGATTGATGGTTACTTTAATTTGGTTGTACCTTGAAATGCTTCGTCTGCTTTCCAAATTATCGAGCCGGAATTAATTTTCAGGAAAACATAAATTAAAAATATTCAACAGGGGCTTCGGTCCCTGTTTTTGTTTGATAGATTAAAAGTATTACTTTCGGAGACTTGTTTTGTCCTGAAAATAAAAAGATATTTTGTGATCAAAACAGTCTGATTAATAATCGAATAAGATATGATACTCATTGAGGTAACCGATTCAAAAACCAAGAAGCAATTTCATAAAGTTCCGCACCTGATCTATAAAAACGATCCGAATTGGGCATGTCCGTTGGAAGGAATGGTTGAAGATGTATTCACTCCTGCAAAAAATCCATCATTTAAAACTGGTGAGGCTTGCCGCTGGATATTAACCGATGAAAGTGGTCAATTACTAGGGCGGATTGGAGCCTTTTTGAATCGGAAGAAAGTGAATACCTTCGAACAGCCAACCGGAGGATGTGGTTTTTTTGAGTGTGTCAACGATTTTGATGCCGCTAAAATGTTATTTGATGCCTCACGTGATTGGCTGAAAGAACGTGGGATAGAAGCCATGGACGGGCCAGTCAACTTCGGAGAAAATTACATGAACTGGGGACTCCTGGCTAAAGGGTTTGTTCATCAGGGTTTTGGGATGCCTTATAATCCTGCCTATTACGTCGATCTGTTTAAAAAATACGGATTCGAAGTTTATTTTCAGCAATTCAGCTACCATCTCGATTATTCGAAACCTTTTCCGGAGCGTTTCTGGAAAATTGCCGGGTGGGTGGCACAAAAACCGGGTTACACTTTCGAACATTTTTCGTTTGACAAGACGGAAAAATTTGTTGACGACTTCTGTTACATTTACGATGAAGCATGGCGTTTTCATGAGCATTTTGAGCCACTTGACAAAGATGAAATACGCGATTTTATCAAGACGGCAAAAGCCATCATCGATCCGGAGATGATCTGGTATGCTTATCACGATGGAGTTCCAATTGCCCTGTTTGTCATGATTCCGGACATCAATCAGATCCTGAAAAAGCTGAACGGCAAAATGAATTTCATCAATATCCTGAAATTTTTGTACTACAAACGTAAAAGGATAATGACCCGAACCCGCATCTTAATTATGGGTGTGGTGCCAAAATATCAGAAATCAGGTATTGAGTCGGCAATTTTCTGGCATCAGGATAAGTTAATGAAGCATAAACCTGAGTACAAAGAGGTTGAATTGTCGTGGGCTGGCGACTTTAACCCCAAAATTATGGCACTTTATAAGTCTGTTGGTGGAGTTGAGGCGAAAACGCATTACACCATGCGGTATCTTTTCGATCGAACTAAACCTTTTAAAAGGGCGCCGATTATTGGGCTGGAAGATTAAATTTTAAAAATAAGGAATTTATAAAAAGAAATATTTGGAAATTACATTCCTATATGTAACTTTGCAAGCCGTTAAAAAACAAAAGTAAAGAGATTAAAAAATGAAATGAGCATGATCAGATGGACTTGATTAAAATTCAGAAATCCATCATGCGAATTCCATCTGACAATTAAAAAATAAAATATTCACAGATGAAAAAAGGGATACATCCAGAAAATTATCGTACTGTTGCATTCAAAGATATGTCAAACGGTCATGTTTATATAACCAAATCAACTGTTAACACAAAGGAAACAGAGTTGGTTGACGGAGTTGAGTACCCGGTGATTAAACTTGAGATTTCAAGTTCATCTCACCCATTCTACACTGGAAAAATGAAATTGGTTGACACTGCAGGTCGTGTTGATAAATTCAATAACAGATTTAAAAAGACTCAGGAAATCAAAAATAAATAATTTTTGGTTTGATAAAATACTAAAAGCTTCGCATTGGCGAGGCTTTTTTTGTTTTTATACTACGCGATTCTTAGTGCCTGCATTGTCGGAGGTTTTCTGAACTGACAAAAGGAATCTGTAAATACCCATATTTCTGGTTCTTCTCATTAATTTCATGGCATTTCTGGTTTGGCATGGCTATTGCAAAATTCAGCACATCTCTTTCTGATTGGTTATTGTCGGTCAGGATGTCAGATGTAAATGTTGAATATCTTATAGACAGAAAATTATAAACTATGCAAAATATACTTATTTCCAGTTTGATGGATGATGAAAATGAGTTTATTCCGATCTTAAGCGATGGGGATGATTCTGAATTAACCAATCTCGATGTTCCTGACATTTTGCCAATTTTGCCTTTGCGCAATACGGTAATGTTTCCGGGAGTTGTAATGCCAATTACGGTAGGAAGACAAAAATCGCTTCAGTTGGTACAGGAAGTGTACCGTGGGAATCGATTGCTTGGAACCGTTGCTCAGAAAGATGGGAGCATTGACGATCCAAGCCAGAATGATTTATACCAAACTGGAACCATCGCCCAGATTCTCAAAATCCTGGAAATGCCTGATGGTTCAACTTCGGTCATTATTCAGGGCAAAAAACGATTTGAGGTTGTCGATTATACTCAGGAGTTTCCCTATTTCAAAGCACGGGTAACTGCGATTGACGATATTCAGCCAAAGGATGATTCTGTAGAATTTTCAGCAATTATTGGCTCGTTAAAAGACTTGTCGATTAAAATTGCGCAATTCTCCATGCATATTTCTCCTGAAGCTTCCTTTGCAGTTAAGAATATTGAAAACTCTACATTCCTGATCAATTTTGTTTGTTCGAACACCGATTTGAAGGTGGAAGAAAAGCAGGTTCTTTTGGGTATTAGTGACATAAAAGAACGAGGTATTCAGGCAATTAGCTACCTGGTTCGTGAAGTTCAGATGGCTGAACTGAAACGTGATATTCAGACCAAAGTAAAAGCAGAACTCGATCAGCAACAGCGTGAATATTTGCTTAATCAGCAAATGAAAACTATTCAGGATGAATTGGGTGGTAATCCTGCCGAACAGGAAATTCAGGATTTTAAAGAGCGGGCAAAAGAGAAAAAATGGTCGGAAGATGCGGCAAAGCACTTTGAGAAAGAAGTACATAAACTTTCACGATTAAACCCGGCAGCCGGTGAGTATTCGGTTCAGTTTGCTTATTGCCAGACATTGCTCGATCTTCCGTGGAATGAATATACCGAAGATATATTTGATTTGAAGCGAGCCGCCAAAGTGCTTGATGAAGACCATTATGGTTTGGAGAAAGTGAAAGAGCGCATCATGGAGCATCTGGCTGTTTTGAAGCTAAAGAATGACATGAAATCGCCAATTCTTTGTTTATATGGCCCTCCTGGAGTTGGAAAAACTTCGCTCGGACGGTCGATTGCAAAAGCTTTGGGTCGGAATTACATCCGGATGAGTTTAGGCGGTTTGCACGATGAGGCTGAAATTCGTGGTCACCGAAAAACCTATATTGGCGCAATGCCGGGACGAATTTTGCAGAATATTAAAAAGGCAAAATCATCCAATCCTGTATTCATCCTCGATGAATTGGATAAAGTTTCACAAGACTTTCATGGCGATCCAGCTTCGGCATTGCTCGAAGTATTGGATCCTGAGCAGAACTTTGAGTTTCACGACAATTATGTGGAGTTGGAGTATGATCTGTCGAAAGTGATGTTTATTGCAACCGCAAATACGTTGAATACAATTGCACCCGCATTGCGCGACAGGCTTGAACTGATTGAGGTGAGTGGATATTTGGTTGAAGAAAAAATAGAGATAGCCAAACGGCACTTGATTCCTAAACAATTTGAAAACCATGGGGTAGAAGCGAAGAGTGTCAATTTCTCGAAAGAAATTATTCAGCATATTATTGAAAATTACACTCGTGAATCAGGAGTCCGCGAATTGGATAAAAAAATTGCCCGGGTTGCCCGTCGCATCGCTAAAAAGATTGCTTTTGAGGAAGCATACAACATCAATCTGACGAAGGAAGACATTCGGGAATATTTGGGTGTTGTGCAATACACGAAAGAAATCTATCAGGGAAACAGTTTTGCCGGAGTTGTTACAGGTTTGGCCTGGACAGCCGTTGGCGGTGAAATTCTCTATGTCGAAACCAGTTTAAGTAAGGGGAAAGGCTCACTTACTTTAACCGGAAATTTGGGTGATGTGATGAAAGAATCAGCCATGTTGGCGCTCGAATACCTTCGTTCTCATGCCGAGCAAATGGGAATTAATCCGGAAGTGTTTGATCATTATAATGTTCACGTCCATGTGCCTGAAGGGGCAATACCAAAAGATGGCCCATCGGCTGGGATAACCATGGTAACTTCAATCGCTTCAGCATTTACGCAACGCAAAGTTCGCAAGAATCTGGCGATGACTGGCGAAATCACGCTTCGAGGGAAAGTGTTGCCTGTTGGTGGGATTAAAGAGAAAATTCTGGCAGCTAAACGGGCCGGAATTAAGGAGATAATTTTATCCGAAGCAAACCGTAAAGATTTGGAAGAAATAAAAGAAGTGTACATCAAAGGACTTAAATTTCACCATGTGGATACTATACAAGAAGTTGTTGAAATTGCCTTGTTGGATTCGAAGGTTGATAATCCTTTAAAAATTGTATAAACAAAATAGAATCAGATACTCTAAAAGCAGCGGGAAGCATCAGGTTTTCCGCTGCTTTTATTTTTAATCCTGATTAAATGAAAATTTTATCATTTTCTCAAAATGAATCATTCTATCCTTGGAAACGGGTTCTTCCAAAATGGTTTGGTTATAGCTAATAATGAACTTAAAGCTTTTCTTTTCAACACGTTGAAGGTAATTCAAGTTGATGCATGCCGAACGGCTAGCCTGGAAAAGTGACGGAGAGTTGAGCATTTTCGTTACTTTTAAAAGATTTCGGGTTACAGTCTCTATCGTTCCGTCATTCAAATGAACATCACAATTGTTTAAATTTGACCTCAGTAAAACAATATTCTTGATGTCGAGAAAAAGCAATCCTTTGGTTGTTGGAAGCTTTATTTTGGGAGTGCTTGCCTGCGAATTAATAAATACATCTAATTTTTTTTCGTGCCGTTTTTTCTCAGCCTTTGCTTTGTATTTTTCTATTACCATTGCCAGATCTGTGATGCAAAACGGCTTTGTCAGGAAATCAAGTGGTTTAATATCGAGTGCATCGTAGGCATAATGTTGATGGGCTGTTGTGAAAACAATCTCAGAGTAAAAATTATCTGTTTGAATTTTATCCGCCACTATCAGTCCATTCATATCGGGCATGTCGATGTCAAGAAAAACCAATTCAGGTAAAGTTTTTTTTACCAATTCTAATCCTTTTCCTGCCACAGTTTCTTTTCCTATGATCTCAATAAACGGAAACCGCCGAAGATACATTTCAAGTAAGTTGATTGCATTTGGTTCGTCATCAATGATAATTGCTGAAATGGTTGCTTGATCCATAGAAACGTTATTCAGTGTCAAATTTGCTTAAATTTCGGATGTGAGTTCTACCACCTTTAATTTCGTATTCTTTCCCATCAGCCGATAAAACAATCATATTGTTTGAACGGTATATTCTACGAATATAACGTTGGTTAATCAAATGAGATCGGCTAACTCGTAAAAAATTGAATTGGCTTAACATTTCTTCAAACTTCAACAGGAACTGATTGCTTAATTCAAACCGATCTCTGGTTAAATAAAGTTCAGTATAGAAACCATCGGCTTTGCAATAAATTAGTTCATCCGGATTTAACATCAGATACCCTTTTGTTGTTTGCAGTCTGAGCCTGGTTTCTTCCGGAGTTCCATCTATCAGTTGGGTTACACGTGCTCGTGTGTTGGTTTGTTTATTCTCATGAACTGTATCTATAATTTTCAAAAGCTCAGTGTTTTCGATGGGCTTGAGTAAATATTTAAATATTCCGTTTTGTATTGCAAACGCAGCATATTCTTTGGTTTTCGATACCAGGACAAGAGTCGTTTCGGAAAGTTTTGTTTGAACAAATTCAATCAGCTCTTTTTCTGCTTTTCCTTTTGAAGGATAATCGAAAAGTATGATGTCAGGATTGCTGTTTATTATCTTGAGTATTGCCTGATCTGTATTTTCGGCAGTTTTAATTTCAGAAACCATTGGATTTGCTTGAAGTAACTCTATGGTATGATCCATCGATTCCTGCTCACTATCAATAATTAAGATGCATATTTTTGTGCTATTCATTACGCCAATCATTATTTATTGAATTGCAATAAAGATAATATTATCTGATATTTGTTAGGAAGAAAAATAGAAAAATTATGATATAATTCAAAACATCAAAAAAAGCATTGAATGCTAAGTTTGATTTGTTAAATAAACTCTGACCGGAGAATATATTTGTCCCTGCTCCAGAACTATTATTTGTACTTAATCCATTACCTCATCTAGTCGCATTACAACCTGCCTTTATAAAAAAACATTATTGTATTTATCGAATGAAAAATGAATAGGTATTGATTTTGTCTAATTGCTGATGAAATACTGATTTAAAAATTGGCTTAGTTGTCAACGAATTAGTCATATTTCACCTTATTCTTCATTTGTTTCTTCTTGATTTAGGTTACTGTTTCTTATTTTTTTATATTTAAAGGGGAAACCATAACGTAATTTGATTGTTTATCATGAAGATTTGAAAAATGGTTCCATTATATATTAAATACTAATCCTATTTGAATGAGAAAAGTTGTACTTCTCCGGCATGTCCCGTTAAATTTGAAGGCATTTATTTCCCTGTTGTTTTTATCCATCTTTTTATTTTCCGGAAGTCTGGTTAACGCACAATCTTCTGACGAAGAAGAAGATTCTGCTACCGAAATTCATTCCCACAATGACATTCAGCGGGGAGAGCGTTTTTTTAAGGGCTTATTGCCTAAAGATCGCAAATTTGAATCCTGTGAGTCTTGCCACATCCTGTCGAAATCGGATACGATGAACTGGAATCCATCGGCAATGGATATTGCTACAAAGTATGCCGGGAAAGACTTTGCCGATTTCCAGAGTGCAGTAATGCAACCCAACGGAACCAAAATGGAGGCTTCTCATAAGGATTTTAAAATTGAAGATGAAGATCTGAAGAAAGTAAAATTATATCTGGATGAGTTGGCTAAAACCGGGCCACCCGCTGCCGGACCAACCGTCAACCAGTTGATGCTTTTCATTTTGTTGGGACTGTTATTGACATTTGCTCTGCTCGATTTAATTTTCTTTCATAAAATCAAATACCGCATTGTCAATGTTGTCATCTTGCTTGTGGCTTTAGGATTACAGGCAAAAATGATTTCCGAAGCGGCTATCGGTCTTGGACGTTCTCAAAATTATGCTCCCGATCAACCCATTAAATTTTCGCATAAAGTACACGCCGGAGCTAATAAAATCGATTGCAAATATTGCCATTCAACTGCCGAATACAGTAAATCGGCCGGAATTCCAGCCATGGAGTTATGTATGAACTGCCATGTGCTGGTTCGGGAAGGAGCTCGCTCCGGAAAATTCGAAATTGCCAAAGTGGTTGAGGCTAATGAAACTAAGAAACCAGTTACCTGGGTTCGTTTGCATAGTTTGCCTGATCATGTGTTTTTTAGTCATGCACAACATGTTAGTGTTGCTAAAGTTGATTGTAAACAATGTCATGGTGATGTTGCTAACATGGACATTATGAAGCAAACAAGCGATTTATCGATGGGATGGTGTATCAATTGTCACCGCCAAACTAAAGTAAATTTCAAGGACAATCATTATTACGATAATTACATGAAGCTGCACGATGAAATAAAGGCTGGAAAGATTGATACCGTTCGTGCTGTGAATATTGGATCCAATGATTGTATGCGCTGCCATTATTAAGAAGTTGCGGGTTTCGAGTTACGGGTTTCTCACCCTGAAAGGGTGTAATATAAATAGCCCGGGGTAAAGTGACGAAGGAACGAAACCCCGGGACAAGGAAGAACCCAGAATGCCGTCCGCGTGATATTTTGATCAAAGTCAATGTTTTATTTCGGACGGAAATAAGGAATTCAAATTCGGGATTTGTAGTGTAGAAGAAAATAAGAAACAAGGAACAAGAAATGAGTAAAAGGCAATTGTTGCACTTTCTTTTTTCCTCCTTACTCAAGTATATTGAATTTAAATTTTGAAAATAGATAGTCGATGAAGACATACTGGAGAAGTATAGAAGAACTTGCCAATCCAAAAGAGCTACGCCGGGAAGAAGTGCGTGAAGAAGCCAAACAGAAGAGCATGTTGATGAAAGGCGACAAAGACCTGAATTCAGCATCGCGACGCGATTTTCTGAAAACTTTTGGTTTTAGCATTGCTGCCGCTTCTATTGTTGCTAGCTGTAAAAGGCCAATCGATAAAGCCATTCCATATCTGGTAAAGCCTGATGAAGTCAATCCAGGAACGGCCAATTATTATGCATCTTCCTATTTCGAAGGAAATGAATATGGAAGTATTATCGTGAAAGTTCGTGATGGCAGGCCAATCAAGATTGAAGGAAATACGCTGAGTTCTATTTCTCAGGGCGGAACGAGTGCCCGGATTCAGGCTTCTGTATTGAATCTTTACGACGATGCACGGTTTAAAGCACCTTCAAAAAGTGGATCGGAAATTACCTGGGAGAAAGCTGATGAAGAAATCATGTCTCAACTCTCAACATTAAAATCGCAGGGTGGAAAAGTTGTTCTGCTCAGCTCAACAATTATTTCTCCATCAACACGCGAGATTATTCGAAAATTTGCTGAAAAGCAAACAAATACGGAATGGATTCAATACGATCCGGTTTCTGCCTCCGGAATTCTGGAAGCGAACAAGAAAAGTTTCGGAACGGCTTTTATTCCTGATTACCGGTTTAAGCAAGCCAAAGTGGTGGCCAGTTTTGGTGCCGATTTCCTCGGAAGCTGGCTTTCAACAGTTGAATATACCAAAGGATACACTGCTGCCCGCCAGTTGCAGGACGGACGGAAAGAAATGCTTCGTCATTACCAGTTTGAAGCCGGAATGACATTGAGTGGCTCGAATGCAGATGTCCGCTTCCCAATTAAACCATCCGAAGAAGGTGCAATTGTTCTGGCTTTGTATAATGCAGTAGCCAAGGCAAAAGGCGGACAGGTGCTTTCAGGAGCAACATCTTCAGTAGATATTACTGAATTGGCTAAAGATCTGCTTGAAAACGAAAAACAAAGCATTGTCATCTCCGGAAGCAATGATGTCAATATTCAGTTGCTCGTCAACGGCATTAATCAATTGTTGGGAAACTACGGACAAACCATCGGTTTGGAAAATCCACTTCTCACCAAACAGGGAATTGATCAGGATACTGATCGCCTGCTTTCTGATTTAAAGGCTGGCAATGTAAAGGCACTGCTGGTTTGGAATGCCAATCCGGTTTACGATCATCCGAAATGGAAAGAGTTTGCTGAGGCCATCAAGAAAACTGGGTTAAGCGTTTCGTTTTCCGAAAGACCAGATGAAACTACGGCACTTTGCCAGTACGTTTTGCCTGAAAGTAATCTGTTGGAAAGTTGGAATGATATGGAACCAAAGGCCGGTATTTACAGCCTTTCGCAGCCGGTAATTGCGCCGATATTCAATAGCCGTCAGCCTCAGGCTACTTTGTTGAAATGGATCGGCACTGACCTAAATTATCGCGATTACATCAAAAATTTCTGGAAAGAAAACCAATTTTCGAAACAAAAAAATACAACTGATTTCCGTCACTTCTGGAACACTTCGTTGCAAAACGGAGTATTCGAAGCGGTTCAGGAATCTAAATTAAGTTATTCTCCGGAAGGTCTTTCACAGGCTGCAAGTCAGGTAAAACCTGCTTCTGCCGGACTGGAAGTTGCTATTTACGAAAGTGTTGCCATCGGGAATGGAAAATATGCGAATAACCCTTGGCTTCAGGAATTGCCCGATCCGGTTGCTAAAATTAGCTGGGATAACTTTGCCGCAGTTCCGGTTGCTTATGCTGCCGAAAATGGACTGAAAAACGAAGATGTCGTTCTGGTAAATGGCATGGAATTGCCTGTATTTATTCAACCGGGACAAGCGAAAGATACCATTTCTGTTGCGTTAGGTTACGGACGTCAGATTGCCGGAAAGGTTGGCGATAAAACTGGTTCTAATCTTTATCCGTTTGTCGGAATAGAAAACGGCAACCGTCAGTATTTCATTACTTCAGCAAAAGTCGAAAAAGTTCCTGAAAAAGTATTCGAGTTGGCTATTTCGCAAACTCATTATTCAATGGAAGGTCGTGAAATTGTTCGTGAAACGTCTTTGGATGAATACCTCAAAAATCCGGTTTCAGGAAATGAAAAACATGAAGAAGATCAGGCGAATTCGGTTTCATTGTATAAAGCTCCGGTTTATAATGGTCATCACTGGGGAATGGCTATCGATTTGAATTCGTGCACGGGTTGCGGAAACTGCGCTGTGGCTTGCCAGGCTGAAAACAATGTTCAGGTAATCGGAAAAGAACAGGTTCGGAATCGCCGAATCATGCACTGGATTCGCATTGATCGCTATTATTCAGAAAATCCGGAGAACCCAAAAGTTTCGTTTCAACCAGTGATGTGCCAACATTGCGGAAATGCCCCTTGCGAAAATGTTTGCCCTGTGGCAGCAACGCCGCACAGCGAAGAAGGTTTGAACCAGATGGCTTACAACCGTTGTGTTGGAACCAAATATTGCGTTAACAACTGTCCATATAAAGTGCGCCGGTTTAACTGGTTCCAGTATGTGAAAAACGATAAATTCGACTTTGCTTCGAATAGCGATCTGGGTCGCATGGTTCTCAATCCTGATGTGACGGTTCGTTCGCGTGGGGTAGTCGAAAAATGCTCGATGTGTGTTCAACGCATTCAGGAGAAAAAGCAGTTGGCAAAATTGGAGGGACGGGTAATTGCCGATGGCGAAATTAAAACGGCATGTTCACAATCCTGCCCGGGGAATGCCATCGTTTTTGGCGATTTGGAAAATCCTGAAAGCCGCATTTCGAAGTTGTTTAAGGACAAACGCAATTACCATTTGTTGGAAGAATTACACACTTTGCCATCGATAGGTTACCAGACCAAAGTGAGGAATACAAAAGCATGATCAATAATCAAAGAAAATAGATCGGACTATGTACAAAACGGACGTACGAGGAAAATTAATTGACGGAGATAAGTCGCTCAGTCAGATTTCGACAGATATTCTGTTACCAATATATGGTAAAACGCCCAAATGGTGGTATGCAGCCATGACCATTAGTTTAATTATGTTGGCGTGGGGTGCCAAAAGCATTTATACCACACTTACCGTTGGAATTGGTTCGTGGGGTGTGAATAATACGGTTGCATGGGGTTGGGCCATTGTCAATTTTGTGTGGTGGATCGGGATTGGACACGCCGGAACAGCGTTTTCAATATTCCTACTGATTTTACGGCAAAAGTGGAGATCGTCAATCAACAGGGCTGCTGAAGCAATGACTGTGGCTGCTGTATTTTGTGCTGCACTATTCCCATTAATGCACATGGGACGTTCCTGGTTGTTTTTCTTCGTTTTCCCATATCCGAATACGCGCGGCCCATTATGGGTGAATTTCAACTCGCCTTTATTTTGGGATTTTGTGGCAGTTTCAACCTATTTGCTTATTTCAGCCAGCTTTTGGTTTTATGGTATGGTGCCTGATTTTGCAACCATAAGAGACACTACCAAATCAAAAATAAAAAAGTCAGTCTATGGGTTCTTCTCCTTCGGATGGACTGGATCGTCTAAAGAATGGTTGCGGTACGAAGGCCTGGCTTTTGTACTTGGAGGGATCGCAGCGGTGTTGGTAGTTTCGGTGCATTCAATTGTGGCGACCGACTTTGCCGCAGGGATTGAACCTGGATGGCATTCAACTATTTTTCCTCCATTTTTTGTGGTAGGCGCTATCTTTTCTGGATTTGCCATGGTTTTAACCTTGGTGGTACTGATGCGGAAGCTCTATAATATGGAAGATTTTATTACAGATAACCACGTTGATGCTGTTTGCCGCGTATTGGTTTTTATTTCGCTAATTATGGGAACTGCATATATTACTGAAATTTTCATGGCTTGGTATTCTGGTTCCGAATTTGAGTTTTATACATTTTTCAAGAACAGGCTTACCGGCGAGTATGCTTTCGAATTCTGGTCGATGTTTATTTACAATGCCTTGCTTCCTCAATTATTCTGGTCAAGAAAAATTCGCCGGAATATCTGGCTTGTTTTTGCAATTTCAATTTTCATCAATATTGGAATGTGGTACGAACGATACATTATTGTAGTGACTTCCTTATCGAAAGATTTTCTTCCATCAAGCTGGGCTGAGTATCATCCTTCAATGGTTGAAATTGGATTTTATGTCGGAACTCTGGGTATGTTTGCAGCCGCTGTTTTGCTGTTCTTCCGGTATATTCCACAAATTGCAATTCACGAAGTGAAAATGATTTCAAAATACAATTCACAACAATCTGATCACCTTAAACCGGGGCACCATGATTATGAATAAAAAATATTTAGTTGGGGTCTTTAATGACGAGCATACACTTGTCGATGCGTTTGAGAAAGCGCTTGAAAAGGGTGTTGTAATTGAAGAAGTTTATACTCCTTATCCGATACATGAAGTGTTAATGGGGATGAAGACAAAAACGTATATCTCTCATGCTGCTTTTTTCTATGGCGTACTAGGCGTTATTATGCTTATCGGAGGAATGTATTATGCGGCTGTAATTGATTGGCCTTTGCATTTTGGGGGAAAACCTTTCAATACTTTCCCATCGTTTATCGTGATTACAATTGTTGGAACAATCCTGACAATAACTCTTTTAACCTTGTTAACTTTTTCTGTAAGTTCTAAGATTTTTCCGGGAAAGAAGGCCGATATTATTGACATGAGGGCAACCGATGACAAATTTGTGATCGTACTCGATCAGGAAAAAATGAGTATTGAAAAACCAGCAATAACGCAGTTGTTTCAGAGCAATGGAGCCACTGAGGTTTATGAAAAGGAAGCGAACACAAACTGATAAATAATTTTCGAATGAACTTTAAATTACGAAATAAAAGTTTGGCTGCTATAGTACTGATGGTGATCTTTGGATCATGCGATCGGGATAGAAACACAACCGGATGGGAATATTTTGATGATATGGCGCATTCAGCGGCATACGAATCATACACAGCAAATCCGAATTTCGCTGATGGAAAAACCATGCGTAATCCGGTTGATGGAACTATTCCGATAGGCTTTCAGCCCTATTTGTATGAAAAGAACGATACTGATCGTGTGCTTGCCGGAAAGGAATTGGTTAATCCATATCAGCCAACAACCGCAAATCTGGAACGAGGGAAACAAGTATTTGCTATTTTTTGTATGAACTGTCATGGAGATAAAGGCGACGGGAAAGGTTATTTGTTCACAAGCGGAAAGTATCCGTTTCCTCCCAAAAGCTTATTGTCAGAGAAAGTCCGAAAAGGTCCTGAAGGTGAAATATTCCATGTTGTAACTGTTGGGTTTGGAGTAATGCCCGCTCATGGTTCGCAGGTGAGACCAGAAGACCGCTGGAAAGTAGCGATGTATGTGAAAGAAGTGCTGCAAAAACAGTAAAAAGTCTGGAGTCCGGAGTTTGGAGTCCGAAGTTTAAAAAAACGAAAAGAATTAAAAATATGGACAAGTTTGAAGATAGACTAGTTGTTCCTCAAAAGTTTAAATTACTGATGTTTGGATTAATTGGCATCGGAATAATTTCTTTGGTTGCAGGATTTGTTACGAATCCTGACAGAGCCTGGGCTAATTATTTATTGAACAACTATTATTTTGTGTCGCTGGCCATTGGTGCTGCTTTCTTTGGAGCCATTCAATACATTTCGCAATCAGGCTGGTCGGCTGCTTTTAAACGTGTCCCAGAGGCCATGGCTTCCTATGTTCCTGTGGCCGCTATATTCTTTTTACTGATGTATTTTGGAATGCACTCCCTATTTCACTGGTCGCACGAAGGAATTACCACAACAGATGCTTTGCTGGCGCATAAAGCTCCCTATCTGAATGTACCGTTTTTCTTCATTCGGGTCGCCTTGTTTTTTGGATTGTGGATTTTCATGATTCGGTTATTGCGTAAAATATCGCTGAGAGAAGATGCTGAAGGCGGAATGACTCATTTTTACAATTCCGAAAAATACTCTAAAGTCATCATTTTCATCATAGCAATTAGCTTCACTCTTTTTGCGATCGATATGATTATGTCGCTTCAGCCACATTGGTACAGTGCCTTATTTGCGGCTAAAAGCTTTATCGCTGCTTTTTTACATGCCGCAACAGTAATAACTCTGATTGTGATTATTTTGAATAAAGTTGGTCATTACACCATGTTAAACCGTAGCCATCTTCACGATTTTTCAAGGTATATTTTTATGCTGGCAATCATTTGGGGTTATTTTAATTTTGTTGAGTTTATGCTCATTTGGTACGGAAATATTCCAGAAGAAACAGTCTTTTATGTGAACCGTTCAAACGGAGCATTCGGAGTGCTGTTTTTTGCAAACATCATTATCAACTGGTTTATTCCATTCTTATTTCTGATGCCTCGAATGACTTCACGCAGCAAAGTGTTTTTACTTCCGGTTATTGTTATCATGATGGTTGGACAATATACCGAACTGTATTATTACATCTGGCCTTCGGTACTTCACGAAGCTAAATTTGGTATTCTGGAAATTGGAACTTACCTCGGATTTTTAGGTTTGTTTGCATTGGTGGTATCAACCACTTTATCAAAGGCAAACTTGATTCCGAAAAATCATCCCTATCTGGAAGAAAGTATCTATCATCAGTTCTGATGAATTCGATATAGACAAAAAAAATCCCGAAATCTGGTTAAGGTTTCGGGATTTTTTATGTTTTAGTCCGTCGCCAATTGCTTCTTTTGGAAATATTAGCAAAAATTAATTTGCCAAAATACTTGACAAATTAATTTTTGCTAAGTATATTTGTTTCGTCTTAAATCTTTAATTATGGCAACAAAAGCAATCATTGGTCAGTCGGTAAGAAATTCAGATTTTTATTTGCGTCCCAAAATTATTTCAGACTTGATTTCACACCTTGAAAAGGGCGATCATATCTTGTTGGCGGCTCCCAGAAGAATAGGCAAAACATCGATCATGTTTTACCTGTTGGATAATCCCGAACCAAACTATTTGATAAAGTATTTGATTACGCAGTCAGTTAATAATGAGAACGAGTATTATAAGCGGATATATAAGAAAGTCATAGAAATTCTGAAAGGACACAAAAATCTGTGGACTCAAACCAAAAATCTGATAGAATCCAAGCGAATCACATCAATTACAGTTGAGGGAATTATAATAGAAGACGCGGAAGTGATTTATTACGAAAAATTGCAACTCCTTTTGAAAAGCCTCGATTTGAAATCAGAAAAGCTAATTATAATGCTCGATGAGTTTTCGGAAACACTGGAAAACATTATTGAGGATGAGGGAGTTGATAAAGCCATTCATTTTTTAGAAAGCAACCGCGATTTCAGACATATCCCTGAGTTGCATAAAAAGGTGCAGTTCATTTACACGGGTTCGATAGGACTTGAAAATATTGTCGGACGGCTCAATAAAATGAACACAATCAACGATTTATATCCTTATGAGGTAACTCCTTTTTCTGAAATTGAGGCTAAAGAGCTAATTGATAGGCTTATTGCTGATTCTGATCTGCTGATTGACGATATTCAGAAAGAAAATATCATCAGTGAAATTGAATGGGCGATTCCGTATTTCATCCAAATTGTTATCGACGAGATTGATAAGATAGAATGGGAGGCGAATAAGAACAAACAAAGAGAAGTAACTCACGAAATAATCAAGCGGGCAATTAAAAACTCCCTTGAAAACCGAACTTATTTTGAACATTGGTTAAGCCGCCTGCGAATTGCTTTCAAAGGCAACGAATACAAGTTCGTTCTGGAATTGCTGAACACCATTTCCGAAGGACATTCTATTCACCGGAACGACATTGTGAATCTTTCAGTTAAGCACCAGATTCAGGAAGGCTATAAAGATATTTTGAGTTCGCTGATTCACGATGGTTACATCAATAACCTCAAAGAGCGAAGCGAATATCGATTTAATTCTCCGCTGCTGAAAATGTGGTGGTTCGAAAAAGTTGTCAACTAATAAAAGCACATCATGGAAGTATCAACCATTTATAATCCGCACGAGCAAACCGAACAGGAATTGCTCGATGGTTTCGTTATTCGTGAAAAAGAGTTCAAGACGATTTTTCAGGAGATTCAGAAAAACAAGATGCAAACGCCGCCTCAGCATTACATTATTTATGGCGTGAGGGGAAACGGCAAAACCAGCTTGTTGCTGAAGCTATTTTATGAAGTTAGGCGTGATGAAGACCTGAATAAATGGCTGATACCTATTATTTTTAAGGAAGAGCAATACAACATCCGAACGCTGTACAAACTCTGGGAAAATATTGCAGAACATTTGGAAGACGATTACAAGGAGTTTGCTGGCTTATCCGACAAAATGGAGCAGTTGGGTGATTCGGATGACTACGAAGAAAAGTGTTTTGAGGTATTGCAGTCGACCCTGGAAGGCAATGGTAAAAAAATTGTTTTGCTGTTCGACAATTTTGGTGATTTCCTGAATAAACTAAAAGACAGGGAACATCAGCGGTTACGGGAAGTATTGATTACATGTGCAGATATTCGGATTGTGGGTGCCTCCACCTTTGTTGACGAAACTACGTATGATTACGGCAAGCCTTTCTTCGATTTTTTTAAGCCCGTTTATTTAAAGGGTTTGAATAAGGAAGATACCATTAAGTTGCTTTTAAAACTCAATGAAAGAGCAACTTCGGGCGACGTAAAACAAATTATTGAAAACAATCCGGGGCGTATTGAAGCGCTGCGGCGACTGACCAGCGGAATCCCTCGGACGATTGTGCTACTGTACCAGATTTTTGTTGACAATGCCAACGGGAGTTCATTCAAAGATTTGGATTCGCTTTTAGATAAGGTAACTCCGCTTTACAAAGCGCGGATGGATGATTTATCGCCCCAGCAGCAGGAAATTACAGATATTATTGCCAAAAACTGGGACGCCATTTCGGTGAATGAAATTGTTCCGAAAGCCAAAATGCCCAGCAATGCGGTTTCAGCCCAGTTGAAACAACTGGAGAAAAACCGGATTATTGAAAAGAAAGAAACATCGACCAAAAACAACCTGTATCAGATTTCGGAACGCTTTTTTAATATCTGGTACTTAATGCGCTACAGTCGCCGGAAAGATAAGTGCAAAGTGCGGTGGCTGATAAATTTCCTCGAAATCTGGTGCGATAAAAAGGAATTAAGAATACGGGCCAAAAATCACATTGAAGGCTTAAAGACCGGAAAATTCTACGATAAATATGCTTATCATTTAAGTGAAGCCTACGCTCAAATGGTAAGCTCACCAAAAATGCAGCACGAGCTAATTGTTTCCACCCGAGAATATTTGAAATCTATTAAAAGTGATTACTTAAACGAATTATCCGATTCTGATATTGAACTTAATGAAGAAGCTCGAGAATATTTTAATAATGACAAACCTGAACTCGCATTAACAAAACTTTTAAAAATTGAAAGAAAAAATAAATTGCAGCTTTTTGTTATTGGGTTTATTTACCAAGAATTTCTGAAAGACTTTAAAAAAGCTGAGGAATTCTACCTATTAGCAGTTAAGAAAAATGTGATTGATGCTATGTTTTGTTTGGGCAATATTTATAAATCTGAATATAAAGATTATGAAAAAGCTGAAAAGTATTATCTGATGGCTGTAGAAAGGGGTGATACGGAAGCTATGCTTAATTTAGGCATCTTATATGGTGATGAATTCAAGGATAATAAAAGAGCAGAACAGATTTTCTTGATGGCTGTAGTAAAAGGTGACACAACAGCTATGACTATTTTAGGTTACTTATATGAGCATGAATACGAGGATTACAATAAAGCAGAAGTGTATTACTTGATGGCAGTAGAAAAAGGTGATGTAAAAGCCATGGTTAACCTAGGAAGATTATACAAAAATGAATACAAGGATTACAATAAAGCAGAAGTGTATTACCTGATGGCGGTAGAAAAGGGCGATGCAAAAGCTATGCTCAATTTAGCTAATTTATATCGTAATGATTTTAAAGATTACAAAAAAGCAGAAGAATACTACCTGATGTCAGTGGAAAAAGGTGATACTAAAGCTATGGTCAGTTTAGGCTACTTATATGATAACGAATATAATGATTCCCCTAAAGCAGAAGAATTTTTCTTAATGGCTGTAGAAAAAGGAGATATAGATGCAATGAATAGTTTGGCTTGGAATTACTTTGAATTGAAAATAAAGAAAACAGAGGCTTTGGAGTACGCAAAGAGAGCATTTAATGAGGGACAAAATCTATATAACTCGCATACATATTTGTGTATCTTGCTATGGCACAATGAAATTGAAAAAGCAATTGAGATTTCAAATGAATTTTTGAAAAAGGAGGAAAGTTATACTGAATTCTCCAAAGACATGGAGCTGTTCCTTTTATTGCTTTTGGCGAAAAAGCAATACCACCATGTTTTAAACCTCTTCAAAGAAAACAAATTCGAAATTCAGGATAGGTACAAACCCATTTATTACGCGTTGATGTCGTTGATGCAAAATGAGTTTCCGGACGAAATTAAGCGAATGGGCAGCGAACTGGAAGAAACGGTTCAGGAAATCTTACAGGAGATCGAACGGCTCAGTAAGGATTATGCTTAGATAGATATTAAAAACTCCCGAAATCTGTTGTAGGTTTCGGGAGTTTTGTTTTTTCTCCTACTTACTGTTCAGAATTTCCAGGTTACAATCCAATCCAGTCCACTCCTTAATCTTTTCAACAAATTCTTTCCTCATGTTTTCCGGCAAATTCTTGATTCGGGCAACGCCATGGCTTGCTCCCGGAATCAGGAACGATTTGGAATTGACCTTGTCGGAAACCAACACGCGGGCGGCCGACCATGCATCGATTCCACCGTAAATGTAAAGGATGTTGTTGCCCTTTTCGGCAAGCCATTTTTGGAGGCCTGCGTGAAATGAACCATCGGTGGGTTTGGCGTTGGCTTCTTTAGGTGGAAAAGTAGCGGTTGGATTTGAGGTAAAATGCCTAAGGTACTTTTTGAAAGGAGCAATGTTATAACCGTAATATCCGGTTTCGGATGCTGCCAGATAGTAATGCGGAGCATAGTGTTTTAAATCGGAATCCGAGAAGTTCGAGATGCTTGACGTTTTCATCAGTTCGTCGAGATAATCGTCGAGCTTTTTATTGGTTGGGATACTGTCGGACGAACGACCCCATTGCCAGAAAGCAAAAGGATATTCCATTACAGCATACTCAAAAACTTTTCCGAAGTCGCCCACATAGTTGAAGCTCATCTTGGCGCCTTTGGCGTACCATTGCAGCTTTTTCATTGCTTCGTCTTCGTTCATCAGCAAAAGCTTCTGGAAATCGAATATTCGTTGGCGGATTTGCGGCGTTCCGATTGTATCCATAAATGTATAGAGCCGGGTGTCTTCATATGCATTATCGATAGGAGCCACATACGGAATGGCCATGTCAACATCATCAGGATAGAGGTATTTGTAATAGATGGTTGTTTGCCCGCCTTTGCTGATGCCGGTACTGATCCATTTGTTCTTGTAAATTTGCCTGAGCAATTGGTTGATGTTATGAAGGTCGGCAGCAGCCTGTGTATTGGTGAGGTATTGCCATTGAACTGAATCAGGAACCGATTTCCCGAAGTAGCGGAATTCGACACTGACATTGTTGGCATTCAGGATTTGCTCAACCTCATTTTTGCCTCGCGCCATAAAATATCCGTTGGTTTCAATCACTGTTGGTAAATCAAAGCCCCGGTGCCGCAACTGTACCCATTGATAAAACGAACCTTTCTCCGGATTCTGGTGATCGATGGGCTGTTTCACCATCAAATCATAAGTCAGATAAGGATCTCCGGGTTTGGTTACTTCGGTAAACGAAACGTTGGGTAGATTAAATAATTCGCGTTCGAGTTGCGGTTTGTCGGTCTGAGCAAAACAGGTAATGGCGAATAGGTTAAAAAATAACAGGTAAAAATACTTCATACATCTATTAGTTTGACGTTTAAAATCTTGTAACAATTTGAACAATGAATTCTATTACAGAAGATTTCACTGTTCTATTTTTTCGGATAATCCATAAATCATGGGATTCCCTTTTCTTAAGTTAATCGAAATGTCATCAATCAGAAATTTATTCAATCCTTTATTCCAGACATAAATTTGCAATTGAATATCGGGATAGTTTAAATTCATATCCGACAGTTTTACTGAATGATGAATCGTAATCCAATCCTTTTTATCCAGACAAGTATTTGTAATATATCGGTCGAATGAAGTTCCGCTCCAAAAGAAGTTTTGATCAGTTGAATTTAGGGTAGCAACGAGCAATATATCATCGCTTTTTCCTGTTAAATGCACTTTTGCCGATATGTCGATGAAATTATTCTTGTTTAACATGACCTCACTCAACGGAATTGCAAATTTTGGTCCCCATTCAGTTTTTCCATCGAGCTCGTAGGAAAACTTTCCGGAAAAGGCTAAGGAATCACTGATTTTATTTTCATCAATTGATGACCATAATTTCTTTCCTTTTGTTTCGAAATCTTGTAAGTCGATGACTTTTTCAGAATTGTTTGACTTCGAAAAAACAAAGGTCGTACCTCCGGCATAGTTCTTTTGCTTTTCGATTTCAGGAAAATAGTCTTGAATTAAAGGAACCACATTGGGATCGATACTTGATAAACATCCAAAATACATATAATCGGATACCTGAGATTGTTTTTGAATGTATGCGATAAAATCCTTCTCAGAACCAAAAGAATCATACCAAACGAAGTCGGTTTTGTGATTCAGCTTGTCGATGTAGTACTGTGATATCTTTTTATTTTCATCATTGGAATAGATTATGCAAGCAATACTATTAAATGTTCTTTTTGCGGATTCCTGATCAGCTAGAATTTGCTCATAAGGGGAATTATAGAACAATTCATAATGCTTTCTTTCTTTAACAACAGCATAGGTGTTTACTGAAAGAATGGCAAAAACCAGAATCAGATTTGCTTTGATTGGCATTGATTTAAAATGGCCAAATAAAACAAAGAAAAGGCATACTGAAGATCAAAACCGAATATTGAAGGACACTATTAACGTATTTTGAGTAAAAAAAACCGATTAGAAAAGGGAGAATAAACCAACTCAGGAATAATGTAAAATGCCTGAAATTTTGTTGGATTTTTCCTGACTTGAAAAGCCCAAAGATTATAAGTAATGCTATCAGTAAATACGTCACAGTTGAGAAATCAAAAATATAGCCCAGATAATTTAGTATAAAATCATTATTCGGTTTTCCCAACCAACCTCCAACTCCCCCAACTTTTAATTGATAGATAAAAATCTGAAGATGTGGAATATAAAGCAAGGCGATGATGAAACCGCTTGCCACATATTTTAGTAAAAATTGTTTTTGAATAAAGAATATTCCGCTTATACCAACAATTGCTGCAAATAATAAACTAAAGTAATGATTGTAAGCACAAAGTGTAGCTGAAATAATAAAGAACAAACTATTCAGGTAGAACCGTTTATGAGGGTTGTGGATGATTTTTGTCCAGAAATAAACCATTAACAAGGAGAAAAACAGTCCGCTAATGTATGGTCGCGCAATCTGGCTGTACATGATTGTGAATTGAATGCTGGCCAGAAATGATGCGGATATTAAGGCAACTGTTTCATTGTACCATTCTTTGGCAATCAGGTAAATCATAAGAACCGAAAGAATACCAAAGCAAATAAAGGGCAATTTCACAATCCATTCGGAATATCCAAAGATAGCCGTCCAATAGTAAAGAAATACCTGAATCCCGGCTGGGTGACCATCCACTTTTACACCTTTCTCGATTAACTCCGAAAAACTATTAAAATGAGTCCTGAACAAAGCACTAAACTCATCGTGTGTATAGGGAATCTCAAAGTAATGATATAGCCGTAATGCGCTTGAGATAATTAGGATGAGAATAAGAATTTTGTTGTTTGTTAACTTCATCGTTACTTCAAAGGTAGTTTTGACAAAGTTATGATTTGTGAACTAATGCACAATAGTTGAACGCAAGTAACAAGCTTTCGAAACTAACTCAACACCTTGTAATGCAACTGAACCAGACCTTTCTCAAACGATTTGGAATTAATAAGTTGAAGTTTTTTCTCCCGAAGTTTGGTTTTGAATAATGAAATTCCATCGCCCAATAAAATGGGAATAATCGAAACAATGATTTCGTCAATCAAATTTTCCTGAAGTAAACGATATATCGTTTCGGCTCCACCATCACAGAAAATATTTTTGCCATTCCTGCCTTTCAGGCTAGTTGTCAATTCAGACAAATCTCCGGAATAGAATTTTATTTTTCCCGAATCAGGTCGTGGAGTATGAGTCAG
This sequence comes from Prolixibacteraceae bacterium, assembly GCA_028683385.1. GTDB lineage: Bacteria > Bacteroidota > Bacteroidia > Bacteroidales > Prolixibacteraceae > Aquipluma. Next base: position 57,391 of record JAQUIJ010000011.1, read on the forward strand.
AACATAAACATCGCGATCGCCATAATTCCATTCCGGAACCATTGACGAGACTTTGTCATACGTTTTCCGACCAAGAATTACAGTGTCAATGCCTTCCATAAAAGCCGTGTAACCATAGTCTTCACCTTCTTTCTCAACCATCGACAGAAAGCTGATGTCACCATCGGGTTTGGCAATAAAACCATCGAGGCTCATCGCAATGAAAAGAATAATTTTGCAATTCATAATTAGTTTGAGATTAATGAAAGTGCTTCATCCACGGTTTCAACCGGAAGTTGGCAACTGTTATTCTGACAGATGTAAATCAGGGTCTTTCCTGAAACGAATCTGTCTTTGAGTAAAGTCAAGTCATTTTCAGTTGTTCCGGCGCAAAAAACAACATGTAGTAAATAGTTTTTCTGAAGTTCTTTCAGCAGGTTGATCGCATTCTCTCCAACAATGGCCACTTCGAAATGATTGCCTGTTAAATCGAGCATCAACTGCGACCAGTTGCTGTAACCCGATGGATAATTGGCCATATTTCCACTAACGGTACTGAACATTTTTTGTGCTGTTTCCAGATAGTCAGGCCGGTCGAGCAGGTAAGAAAGCCGGAACAGATTTCTGGCCATCACCGAGTTCGACGAAGGAATCACGTTGTCGTGAATTTCGATGGTTCGGGTAATCAAATCCTGCTGTTGACTGGCAGTGAAATAGAAAATTGATTTTTGCTCGTCAAAAAACTCCTGAAACGTAATCTCGGTCAGACGCTGAGCCAAATCCAGCCATTCCTTTTGTCCGCTCGCTTCAAAAAGCGCGGTATAGGCTTCGATCGCGAAAGCATAGTCCTCCAGAAATCCAGAAATTTTGGACTGATTGTTTTTGTACGAATGGAATAAATGACCATCTGCGCCAAACAGTTTTTGCTTTAGAAAGTTGGCATTTGCAAGTGCAAGCTCAAGATATTCCGGATTGCTAAAAGCCTTGTAGCAACTGATTAATCCGGAAATGGTCATGGCATTCCACGAAGTCAGGATTTTATCATCGAGCCCAGGACGGATTCGCTTTTCGCGCTCTTTCAGCAAAAGCGATTTCCAATTCTGGACCTTTTTCTCAATATCTTCAATTGACAATTGATGCTTTTTTACAAACGAATCGTTGTCTTCCGTTCGCATCAAAATGTATTGGTTGTGCTCCCAAAAGCCAAGAGAATTGACGTTGAAATAGTCACCGAACAATTCAAAATCAGTACCCAGAAGTTGTTGCAATTCTGGTTTTGTCCAGGTATAAAACTTCCCTTCTTTGCCTTCGCTGTCGGCATCGAGTGCCGAATAGAAACCATTTTCAGAAGAAAGCAGTTCTCGTTTCAGGAAAGAAACTGTTTCGGAAACTACCTGTTTATAAAGCGGGTTTTGATCGGCTTGGTACGCTTCCGAATAAAGGTGCAAAAGCTGGGCATTGTCGTAAAGCATTTTCTCGAAGTGCGGAACTTTCCATATTTCATCGGTCGAATAGCGGGCAAAACCACCGCCAATTTGATCGTAAAGTCCGCCAAAAGCCATTTTTAGCAGAGTCAGTTTAAGTTGCTCCAGAATTTTATCATCTTGAAATTGTTTTCCGGCACGAAGCAGAAATTGCCAGTTGTTTGGGAGCATAAATTTGGGAGCACCGTGGGTTCCGCCATTTTTCGTATCAAAATAACTTTGCCACTTTTTCAAAAGCGAGGGTAAAAACAGTGGATCAATTCCGGCATTTTCTACTGAAATCGGAACCAGCGAATTTTGTTCGATTCCATCTTGCAATTTCACCGCGTATTCCAATGTTTCCTTCGGATTTTCAGTATAAAATTTGGAAACTGCTTCCAGTGCTTGTATCCAATTCTCCTTCTGAAAGTATGTTCCTCCCCAGATTGGTCGACCATCGGGCAAAGCAATGCAGTTGAGTGGCCATCCACCGCGCCCTGTTAAAAGCTGAACGGCAGTCATGTAGATGTGGTCAACATCGGGTCGTTCTTCACGGTCGACTTTGATACAGACAAAGTGAGCATTCATGTTTTTTGCCACCTCCGGATCTTCGAACGATTCGTGTTCCATGACATGGCACCAGTGACAGGCCGAATAGCCAATACTGATGAGTAAAAGTTTGTTTTCGGTTTTGGCCTGATTCAATGCTTTTTCGCCCCACGGCTGCCAGTTCACCGGATTATGTGCATGTTGCAATAAATACGGCGACGTTTCGTGAATCAGTTCGTTGGTATAATTGAATTGTTCCATGTTTCTCTTTCTGATTTGATAAGGGAAACAAGCGGGTAGGGGAGAATGTTTTATTCTGAATTTTAGCTCAGATCGATTTTGCTGATGAAATCTTTTAACTCTTTATCTGAAATTGAGGAGGTGGTACTTTTGTCGTAAATGGAAATTAATATAACGGTTGTGTTTTTGCCGTTATATTCAGTAAAACCTATTATTTCTGTTTCGAGATGGCTTATTACTCTTAATCCACCGCTTTTGCCTTTGTTCTTGCTTTTTGGAGCGAGTCGTATCTTATAAGTATTGTTACCAAGAGGTGTTCCCATTCTGGGATTTTCTTTCAAATCAGACTCCAGTTGTGATAATTCTCTGATTAAAGAAGGATATTTTTTTAGAAGTGGTTTTGCCTGACGCTTAAAACTTAGGGCTACCCTAACTGTCGCTTTCATTCACAAAGTCTGAAAGGGTTTGAAATTCTTCATAGTTTTTGTTCGCACCCTTTATCTCACTCAATCCATCTTTTATTGCGAGTAAAACTTCGATTTTATTTTGGAGTTTTTTATTTTCTGAAGTAATCTTTTTCCACAAATGGAAAGGAACAATTACCGAAGTTTTGACTCCGTGTTCATCGACAATATATTGCATTGCATTTTTCATATTCGCATTTGTTCCTGATTCTGAACAGTAAAAGTACAATTTTAGTTTTAAACCTCAATCTCGCCTCTCAAATAGGTCACCGCTTTCCCGGCAATCAAAACCCGGTTGCCCGAAAGCGTGCACCAAAGTTGTCCTCCGCGCTGAGAAACCTGGAGGGCAGTCATTTCTGTTTTATTCAGTCGTTTCGACCAAAATGGGATGAGGGTGGTATGTGCCGATCCCGTGACCGGATCTTCGTTTACGCCAACTGATGGGGCAAAAAAGCGACTGGCAAAATCAACTTCGGTTCCCTTTGCCGTAACCATGATTCCGCGGGCATTGGTTGTCAGTAATAAAGAAATGTCAGGCTGAAAGTTTCGAATTGTTTCTTCCGAATCGAACAGCAATAAGTAATCGGTTCTTCCTTTTAACGTTGCCAGGGGATGAGCACCAAAAGCTTCTGAAAAAGCTGGAACTGCATCCACAACATTGGCAAAATCAGCCGGAAAGTCTAGTTGCAGTTTATCTTTCACTCTTTTGACAGTCAGGACGCCACTTTTGCTGTTAAATTCAATTTGCTCACCCTGAAAATTCAGTTCGTTGAATAAAATATGTGCTGTTGCCAAAGTTGCATGGCCACAAAGCCTGACTTCGGACTTTGGCGTAAACCAGCGAATATGAAAATGATCACCTTCAGGAATAAAAAACGCAGTTTCCGACAGGTTGTTTTCAGCGGCAATTTGTTGCATGGTTTCGTCGGGGAGCCATTCGGTTAATAGAACTACTGCCGCTGGATTTCCTTTGAAAAGGCTGGCAGCAAAAGCATCGGCCTGAAATATCTGAATCCTCATTGTTTAGAATTTTACAGTCAGTTTTAAATTCAATTTCCGTTTGGTCAGGTAGTTTGGTACGCCAAACATATCGCCCGAGTTATTGGCAACCCACAAATACGAAATCGTATTGTTGATCCCCAACAGATTGAAGACTTCCATACTTAACCACATGTCTTTGATTGAGTCAAGTGCTTTGTACCTATATTTTTTATGATCCTGGTTAATCAACACTTTCGAAAAACCAAGGTCGATACGCCGATAGGGAGGAATACGGAAAGTGTCCATATATCGTTGCGAATTTGAAGGCCCGGTTGGAAGCCGAGAGCCATAAAAAGCTGTCAGGTGCATCTTCCATGTTGGATTTCCCGGGAAATAATCCTGAAAGAAAACACTGAAATTAAAGCGCTGATCGGTTGGCCGGGGAATGTATCCCGGATGCTGAATCTGACTGGATGCGCGAACCTGATCGGCTGTAACTCCAGGAATAATCAATTCGCCAGCCTGATTGTAATATTTATAATAGAAATCGCCAATAATATCTTCTTCCGTTTTCATTACCGATAAACTGGCCCATGACTCAACTCCACTAACAAATTCACCATTTACCTTCATGTCAAGTCCGGTGGCATAACCTTTTGCCTTTTGATTGGGCAAATATCGGATTCGCACATTATCGATCTGATAAGGCGTAATGTTCGACATGAATTTGTAATACATTTCGGAAGTAAACTTAAACGGACGATCCCAGGCCCTGAAAATATAATCGGTTCCCAGAACCACCTGCGCCGATCGCTGTGCTTTGGTATCCGGATAAATAATTCCATTCCGGTCTTTTAACTCCTTGTAAAATGCTGGCTGATCATAAATTCCTCCTGAAAGATGGAACACAAAATTCGCATCCCATTCAGGATAATAGCGCAAGGTAGCCCGCGGACTAAGCAAAAACTCTTTGGAATATGACCAGTATTGTGAGCGAATTCCGACAGTGGCGTACAGAGATCCTTTTCCAATTGGTATCTGGTAGGTATCCTGAATGAAGGCCGTTGTTCGGGTTGAATTCATATTGTACTTCATATTAGTTGAACTGTACAATTCGAGCTTATCGCCGTGATACGGAATTGCATAACCGGTTGAATCTCGCAGAACCCATTCATTCATCCGGTCGTCAATTTTTTCAATCTGCGATTTGATGCCCCAGTTTAATAAATGGTGTTCCGAATTATATGCGCCTTTGTGTTCCAGACTGTAAACGCTTACATCCAGATAATTTCGTGCATGGTTTATAAATTCACCAACGCCAATGTTAAGAGCACTGTCTGCGGCTCCAGTTTGTGTGTTCTGCTCCAATTCATTCAGGTAATAAGACCCATCAATATCGTAGGTTTCAGCTTCTTTCGATTGAAAGGCAGAAGCAATTATTTTTAAATTTAATTTTTCGCTGGGATGGTAATTCGCAACCAGAGCGCCGGTAGTTGTTACAAACTGATCAGCTTCCTGACCTTCAAAATAAATCTTTGCTCCGTACTGCTGACTAATTGTTCCAAAGCTGGTTTCGCGACTTTGAGGCATGAAATTGTATTGGTTTTTAGCCAGATTACCCAGAAATGAAACATCGAAAGATTTGTTGAATTTGTAGATCAGGTAGGTTTGAAAATCGACGAAGTTCGGATTGTATTCGCCTTTTTCGTCAAGCGAACCAAGTAAATATCTGTTGGTCTTATAGCGAACGCCGGTAATGTGCGAGAATTTGCCGTTTTTGCTCAAATCTTCGACATGCAGCGAACCTCCCAGAAAACTGGCAGAAACGGATGCTGCAAACTCGGTTGGCTTGCGGTATTTGATGTCGAGAACCGATGCCATTTTATCGCCGTATTTGGCATCGAACCCACCTGCGGAAAATTCGATTGACGAAACCATATCGGAATTAATGGAGCTCATTCCTTCCTGTTGTCCTGAACGAGTTAGTAACGGACGGTACACTTCAATGTCGTTGACATAGACCAGATTCTCATCGAAGTTTCCGCCCCGTACTGAATATTGTGAACTCAATTCATTGTTGGTTGATACACCTGGCAAGGTTTTAATCAATGCTTCAACGCCGCCGGTTCCCGCATCGGTCATGTTGGTCATGTATTTCGCATCGATCCGGTTCATGTTGGTTTTGGTGCGGCGATTTTGAGTGACCTGCACTTCTTCAATTTCCTGATCAATTTGTTTCAGCGCGATATTTAGCTCAATCTTCTGTTCTTCCGAAGCTTTAATACTTTTTTCGACTGATTGGTACCCAACCATTGAATACACAATAATTACGATTTTTTTCGCTGGAATTCGCAAAAGGTAAGCTCCATCACGATCTGAAATAGTTCCAATCGATGAGTTTTTCAATGAAATATTAGCTAATTCAAGAGGTTTCCCGTTCCCATCGGTAACTTTGCCAATTAAGGTAGCGTTATTGCTTTGTGCAAGTAAACTCGGGGCGTTCAGAAACAGTAGGATGATTGATAATAGTAGTTGAATTGACCTCATACGGGCAAAAATAATACTTCCGGAATAATAAACTGTTTAGTACACCATAAATTGTTTAATTCAACTTATTTTTGTTACGCTTCATCGACTTTTCAGAGGAGCCAATTCTATAAATCTTAAATTGGTATGGCATCTCGCGATTATCTTATACGTCAGTTTGAAGAAATGGGAATTTTCCTGTCTATTTTGTTTCGCCGTCTTTTGAAGATGAAAGAAGAAAATCAGCAGGAACAAATGGCATCGACCGTTCGTGAAGAACTCAATCAGGAATTGAAGTTGGATATCGATCAGGTGATTATGCTCGAAAATGAAGAATTTTTGTCGCTGATTAAAACGTATTTTACATCAATTGATCAATTGGATAAACTGGCTGATATATTGAAAGTTATTGGGCAGGATTCTGGTCAGTCTTTTTCGTTAACCAAAGCCAATTATCTCCTGAAATCTTTGTTTTTGTTTACCCATCTTCAGGAAACAAGTTCGGCGTTTTCGTATGAGCGACGGGCCAAAATTCTGGAACTCCAGAAAACGATTCTTGAAAAGGGTCTTGCATAAATTTTAAATAATTCATTCTGTTGACATAATGACTGAACAATTTGAAATAACACTTCCAGCCTTCAAACGCGGTTACCATCTGATTACCGATTTGATTGAACGGCAATTGCCAAAACTTCCGGAGAAAGGGCTGGTAAATATTTTGATTCAGCATACTTCGGCAGGAATCAGCCTGAATGAAAATGCTGATCCTTCAGTGCGATATGATTTTGAAACTTTTATGAATAAATTAGTTCCGGAGAATGATCCAGATTTTACACATATTTTGGAAGGTTTGGACGATCAACCTGCCCACCTGAAATCCTCATTAATTGGCGCAAGTCTGACCATTCCAATTACAAATCACCAGTTAAATTTGGGAACATGGCAAGGAATTTATTTGTGCGAATTCCGGAATTTTGGTGGCCGACGCAAATTGGTAGTAACAATCATATCATAGAAAAGCGTCAATAGTCATCAGTAAACCCTTTTTCTAATGACTATTGACACTTTCCTAATGACTTGTTCTCAGAGTTTGTCCTTTAAAGCTGAGCCAGTATACGATTCCTGAACTTTTATCAGATCTTCAGGAGTTCCCTGAAATAAAATATTTCCTCCCTCTTTACCGCCTTCCGGACCAATGTCGATCACCCAGTCAGCACATTTTATCACATCCAGGTTGTGCTCAATGATAATGATGCTGTGGCCTCGCGCAATGAGTGCATTAAACGAGTCGAGCAATTTGCGGATGTCGTGGAAATGAAGTCCGGTGGTTGGTTCGTCAAAAATAAATAGTGACGGACTTCCCTTTTCTTTGGCCAGAAAAGAGGCCAGTTTGATGCGTTGGCTTTCACCGCCCGACAAGGTACTTGATGATTGTCCGAGTTTAACGTATCCCAATCCAACATCTTGCAAAGGTTTCAGCAGTTTTGCAATTTTTTTTGCGGAGGTTGATTTGTGGCTTCCAAAGAAATCAATAGCTTCATCAACCGTCAGATCCAGAATGTCGAAGATATTTTTGCCTTCAAAGGTAATTTCCAGAATTTCATCTTTAAAACGCTTTCCTTTACAGCTTTCGCACTCCAAATGAATGTCGGCCATAAACTGCATTTCAACTGTAATTTCACCTTCTCCCTGGCATTCTTCGCATCGTCCACCTTCAATATTGAATGAAAAATGCGACGGTTTAAATCCATTGTATTTTGAGCTTTGCAGCTCCGAATATAATTTTCGAATCTCGTCGTAAACTTTCAGGTAAGTTGCCGGATTCGATCTCGATGATTTCCCGATTGGATTCTGATCGACAAATTCAACTGAAGTAATTAGGTTGAAATCGCCCCGAATAATGTCGTGTTGTCCGGTTTTTTCGCTGAATCCTCCAAACATTTTTGCCATTGCCGGATATAAAACCTTTGTAACGAGCGATGATTTCCCGGAGCCACTCACGCCGGTTACCACACAAATGGTATTCAGCGGAAATTTGACATTTATATTTTTCAAATTGTTCTCTCGAGCGCCGGTAATTTCGATGTAGTTACTCCATTTGCGACGTGTTTTTGGTACGTCAATTTTTTCTTTCCCGGTGAGGTACTTGGCAGTCATGCTTTCTGAATTTGACTCCAGTTGGTCGTGTGTACCCTTAAAAACAACTTCGCCGCCTAGCCTACCGGCCAGTGGACCGATATCGATAATTTCATCGGCTTCGCGGATAATTTCTTCGTCGTGTTCAACAACAATAACCGTATTTCCTAGTTTTTGCAGTTTCCTCAAAACACGAATGAGTCGTTGAGTGTCTCTGGAATGAAGCCCAATGCTGGGTTCATCCAGAATGTACATCGATCCAACCAAACTACTTCCCAGTGAAGTTGCCAGATTTATGCGTTGAGATTCGCCGCCTGATAATGTTGCAGAAAGCCGGTTCAGGGTTAAATAGCCCAAACCTACATCGGTCAAAAAATCAAGTCGGTTGTTTATTTCGGTCAGAATACGTTCGGCTATTTTTGTTTCGTGTTCAGTGAGTCTCAGGTTTAGAAAGAATTTTTGCAGTTCGTCAATCGGTAGCAATACCAAATCCTGAACTGATTTTTCGCCGACCTTTACATACATGGCCTCCTTTTTAAGGCGAGTGCCCAAACAATCGGGGCAGTTGGTTTTTCCACGGTAACGCGAAAGCATGACCCGATACTGAATTTTGTACGTGTTTTCTTCAAGCATTTTGAAGAACTGGTTCAACCCTTGAAAGTGCTTGTTACCCGTCCATAAAAGGTGTTTTTGTTCTTCGGTCAGTTCGTAATAGGGTTTGTGTATCGGAAAATTAAATTTTTCGGCAGCATAAACCAGTGCATCTTTCCATTCTCCCATTTTCTCGCCTTTCCAGCATGCAACTGCATCCTGATAAACTGATAGGGATTTATTCGGAATAACCAGGTCTTCATCAATCCCGATTACTTTTCCGTAACCTTCGCAGGTTTTACAAGCGCCAATCGGGTTGTTAAAACTGAACATGTGGACGGTAGGTTCTTCGAATTCGATGCCGTCGGCCTCAAAGAGATTTGAAAAATGCTCTTCCTTAATGATTTCCCCGTCGTAAATTTTAATGATGCACTCGCCATGACCTTCAAAAAAAGCAGTCTGTACCGAGTCGGCGATCCGGCTCAAGTTGTCTTCATCGTTTATTACGGTAGCACGGTCGATTACAATGTTGCAGGTCGCATCTTTGCATTCTTCCTGATTATTTTCTTTCAGAATTTCATCGATTCTCCGAACTTCTCCGCTTATTTCCAGTCGGGAAAAACCTTGCTGTAACAACAATTCAGCTTCCTGAAGTAATGTTCGTCCGTTCTTGAATTTTAGAGGTGAACACACCATGAAACGGGTATTTTCAGGAAAAGATTGAATGAAGTTGATTACATCGCTCACATGATGCTGTTTGACTTCTTTTCCGGAAATAGGGGAGATGGTCTTTCCAATTCGGGCAAAAAGCAATTTAAGGTAATCGTAAATCTCGGTGGACGTACCAACAGTCGAACGTGGATTGCGCGTGTTCACTTTTTGCTCAATGGCAATCGCTGGTGGAATCCCTTTAATATAATCAACTTCAGGCTTATTAATGCGCCCGAGAAACTGGCGGGCATAGGAGGATAAACTTTCGACATACCTTCGTTGACCTTCGGCGTAAAGCGTATCAAAAGCCAGTGATGACTTACCTGATCCTGATAATCCGCTGATTACAATAAATTTATTTCGATCTATTTTTAAATCAATATTTTTGAGATTATGAACCCTGGCGCCCTTAATTTGGATATATGATGAATAATTTGTTGGAGAACTCATTAGTTATGTTATTATAAATGCAAATAAATTTGGTTTATTCGAAAAATTGATCGATTTTTACCAGCACAAAATTAGCAAATTGTTTAACTCTCATTAAAAAAAGCTTGCCTATCGACAGAACTATACTCTTTAATTATTGAAAACAGTCACATAATAATTCAGAGTCATGTTCAGAACAGAAGATCTGAGCGACAATTCGCTCGTAAAACAATTTGTCGATGGTGATCAGGCAGCTATTGAACTATTAATTGCCCGCCATAAAAAGAGAGTTTTTACCTACATCGTTTTAATTGTAAAAAACCATCATCTCGCTGAGGACATCTTTCAGGATACTTTTATTAAAGTTATCCGTTCGTTGAAAGCCGGAAAATATACCGAAAACGGTAAATTTATTTCCTGGGTGCTTCGCATTTCACACAACCTGATCATCGATCATTTTAGGAAAGAGAAATTGCTAAGCACAACTTCGAATGATGATACGAACATCGATCTTTTTAATTCTCAGAAGTATTCGGAAGAGAATATAGAAGATAAGTTGGTTTACGATCAGATTACCAGTGATGTACGCCTTTTAATTGAAGAATTGCCCGACGATCAGCGAGAGGTGATCATGATGCGGCACTATCAGGGCTTAAGCTTTAAGGAAATTTCAGATTTAACGGATGTCAGTATTAATACGGCTTTGGGGCGTATGCGTTATGCGTTGATCAATCTCCGGAAATTGATTGAGAAAAAAAATCTAAGCCTTACGAAAATTTAAGGAATTGATAACAATATTACTTCTGAGGTTGCGTTATTTCTTCATAACTAAAACAAGTATAACGTTAGCCTATGAGTAAATTCTCTACCTTGAACTATTTGATCAATTCATATTATGCCGGTAAAAAGGAAGTTGAAATCCTACATCTTGATAATTTAGATGAATTAGATGTTGATTTTAATTCGATCGGATTCGAACCTTCACAAAGTAGTATTGATGCAATTTTGAACTTTGCATCGCAACTGGAAGTCTTAAAATCTGGAAATGTCGGAAATATTGAATTGAATTTGAATTGAATCTGAAAAAGTATTTAAAAGCATCTTGACAAAGGTGCTTTTTTTATTTATATTTGTGATATCATATTAATATCATTATAATTTAAATCTGATAGTATGGAAAAATCATTTACCGCCCGTTCTGGTTATTTTGTCTTAGCTATTGAAGCTTTACTTCTTGTGCTGGCCGTTGTTTCGATTGTAAATTCAGTTATTGTTGTTGGAGCTTTGCTGATTGTCTTTTTTCTTTTCATTGCTCCGGGTTTTATGGCCGTCGATCCAAATCAATGCTATGTATTGATTCTCTTTGGGGAATACAAAGGAACTCTGAAGGATAATGGATTCTTCTGGGTAAATCCATTCTTCGTAAAAAAGAAATTTTCACTTCGAGCCCGAAATTTTAACAGCGAACCCATTAAGGTAAACGACAAATTAGGGAATCCGATTATGATTGGATTAGTGCTGGTTTGGAAGGTTGAAGAGACTTATCGTGCTGCATTTGGGGTTGATGAGTACGAACATTTTGTGGTGGTTCAAAGCGAAGCTGCTTTAAGAAAATTGGCTGGCTTATATCCTTACGATAACATCGAAGACGATCATGCCAAGATTACTTTGCGTGATGGGGGTGAAGAAGTGAATCATGAATTAGAAAATGAAATTCGCGAACGGTTAGATATTGCAGGAATTCATGTGATTGAAGCTCGTATTAATTACATTGCTTATGCACAAGAAATTGCGCAAGCTATGCTGAAACGCCAACAAGCTACAGCTATTGTTGCCGCTAGGTTTAAAATTGTGGAAGGTGCAGTCAGTATGGTTGAAATGGCTTTGGATGAATTGAGCAAACGCGAAATTGTAACCTTGGATGAGGATAAGAAAGCAACTATGGTAAGCAATCTTTTGGTTGTTTTATGCGGCGACAAGGAAGCTACTCCTGTTGTAAATACTGGTACGCTTTATCAATAAGTGATGAACAAAATTTTATTTAAAGAAGAGCAACAATTTAGGCAGTGGTGGTGGATTGTTCTGATTTTGGGAGCCACAATTCCTGCTATGGTTATGTGTGTATATGCACTATACCAACAAACTGTTCGAGGCATTCAGGTTGGCAATAGTCCTGCCCCTAATGGGGTGCTGATTATCGTACTTATTTTTCTATGCGTAATGCTCTGGGGGTATTACAAGCTTAAACTTGAGGTCTGGATTGATCAGGATGGGATTCATTATCGGTTTTTTCCTTTGATTTTAAGTAATAAGCTTATTTCTAAGGAGGAAATTCAACGATATGAAATACGGAAATACAATCCAATCATTGATTATGGTGGTTGGGGTGTTCGTCGTGGTTTTGGTCGAAAATGGCAACGAGCATACAATGTGAGTGGAAATATTGGATTGCAAATCTACCTGACCAATGGGAAGAAAGTTCTGTTTGGAACTCAACGGTCGCAGGCCATCCTATATGCTATGGATGAAATGATGAAATTAAAATCAGAAACCAGAAAATATTAGAATCATGAGAATAAACATTATTGCTTTTTTGCTTGGGGTGATAGCCACAACTTTGGCATTTGGTCAGACTGAATTAAATCTTACTTTGAAAACTAAAACTGGCAATATTGAAGGGACATTAATGTATCCATCCGCCCCAATACCAGTTCCTGTTGCTTTAATTATTGCTGGTTCAGGTCCGACTGACCGGAATGGCAACAATCCAATGATGACCAATAATTCCCTTAAAATGTTGGCTGCAGATTTAGCAAGTATTGGAATTGCTTCATTAAGGTATGATAAGCGTGGAATTTCCCAAAGTAAGAGTGCCGGGTTGCAAGAGTCTGAGCTGAAGTTTGAAATATATGTTAATGATGCTGTTGAATGGATTAATCTTCTGAAAGATGATAAAAGTTTTAATCAATTGGTCGTGATTGGTCACAGTGAAGGGTCGTTAATTGGAATGATTGCCTCACAGAATTCAAAAGTTGATAAGTTTATTTCGATTGCTGGTGCTGGACAGACAGCTGATAACCTGATCAGGGAACAGTTGAAAGCACAACCACCAATGGTCATGGAACAATCGGCTCCAATCTTGGACGAACTTGTTAAAGGAAATACTGTTGAATATGTTCCTCCATTCTTAAATTCATTGTTCCGTACCAGTGTTCAGCCCTACCTGATTTCCTGGTTTAAATATGATCCGCAAAAAGAAATAGTAAAATTGGAAAAGCCTGTTTTGATTATTCAAGGGACTACTGATATTCAGGTAAATGTTGAGGATGCCAATCGACTTCATGCTGCAAAACCAGATTCAAAATTGGCACTTATTGATGGCATGAACCATATTTTTAAAAATGCAGATGCCAATCCTTTGACGAATATGATGACCTACAGACAGCCAGATCTTCCTCTGAATGGCGAATTGGTGAAAGTTATTGGTGAATTTATTTTAACCAAATAGAAAAGAAAATAGAATATCCGGAATATGAATTGTTCATATCTATTTTGAATGAGTAAAATGTGGAGGTAAGGAAATGGCTAAGAAAAAATCATTTGTTCTTCGGATTGATCCTGACGTGTATGATGCTATCGAAAAGTGGGCAGCGCAGGAATTTCGCAGTGCAAACGGACAAATAGAATGGATTATCAATAAAGCACTTCGTGATGCCCGGAGAACTGTTGAAAAGACAGTTAAGGAGGAAACTGAAGATGATTCGGAATGATTTTATAAATACGGTCTCTATCTGTTTAAATTTACTTTAAATAAGCCGAATATGCTTTCAATCTGATTGCGGAACCATGGTTTTAGATTAATTTCGCGTCGGTTTAAAAAGTAAATCCTATCAAAAAATAAAAACCTATGACAATTAGCGCATTACAATCAGAAAGGGCTAAATATCAGCCAAAGCTTCCTAATTCATTACAGTCATCAGTAAAACTCGTTGAAGGTAAAAATACCCAATCGGTTGCCGATCAGGATGAGATTAAGAAACTTTTTCCAAATACTTATGGTATGCCATTGATTACATTCGAGGCTGGGGAGAAAAAACAATATCCGGCGGTGAATGTTGGTGTGATTCTTTCAGGAGGTCAGGCTCCAGGCGGACACAATGTGATTTCAGGTATTTTCGATGGTATTAAAAATATCAATCCTGAAAGTAAACTTTATGGTTTTTTAGGTGGTCCCGGGGGGTTAGTCGATCATGAGTATGTAGAACTTACCGCTTCTATTATCGACGAATTCCGTAATACCGGAGGGTTCGATATCATTGGTTCTGGTCGTACCAAACTTGAAGAAACTGCTCAGTACGACAAGGGTACTGAAATTATGAAAGAATTGGGTATTAAGGCACTCATTATTATTGGGGGTGACGATAGCAACACCAATGCTTGTGTTTTGGCCGAATATTATGCTGCTCAAAATACTGGAATTCAGGTTATTGGTTGCCCAAAAACAATTGATGGTGACTTGAAAAACGACATGATCGAAACTTCATTTGGCTTTGATACTGCAACTAAAGTTTATTCTGAATTGATTGGTAATGTTGAACGCGATGCCACATCAGCAAAAAAATACTGGCACTTCATTAAACTGATGGGTCGTTCTGCTTCGCACATTGGGTTAGAATGTGCTTTACAAACTCAGCCAAATATTACGCTGATTTCGGAAGAAGTGGAGTTGAAGAAACAAACTTTGGGCGAAATCGTTGATTACATGGCCGGAATCGTTGCTAAACGTGCTGCCAATGGCGAAAATTTTGGTGTCGCATTAATTCCAGAAGGGTTGGTTGAATTTGTTCCTGAAATGAAAATCCTGATTTCGGAATTAAACGATTTGTTGGCTGAAGGTTCAGAAACAGAACAAAAATTCAAATCGTTTACAAGTAAAACTGAAGGTCGCGCATTTGTTGCCGGAATTTTATCAGCCGAATCTGCAAAAGTATATACATCACTTCCTTCAGGAATTGCAGACCAGTTAACTCTTGACCGCGACCCACACGGAAACGTACAGGTATCGCTTATCGAAACCGAAAAGCTGTTGGGCGAAATGGTGAAGAGCAAATTGAAAGAAATGAAGAAAGCTGGCGAATTCAAAGGCAAATTCGGAACACAGTATCACTTCTTCGGTTACGAAGGACGTTGTGCTGCTCCATCAAACTTTGATGCTGATTATTGCTATTCTTTGGGGTACAACGCGTCATTCCTGATTGCTGAAGGCAAAACGGGATACATGTCGTCGGTTCGTAACCTGACTGCTCCTGCTGCCGAATGGATTGCTGGTGGAGTTCCGGTAACGATGATGATGAATATGGAACGTCGCCACGGACACATGAAACCTGTAATTCAGAAAGCTTTGGTTGAACTCGATAGCGCTCCATTCAAGTTCCTGGCTGCAAATCGCGAAAAATGGGCTATTGAAACTTCATTTGTTTACCCAGGACCAATCCAGTATTGGGGACCAGCCGAAGTCTGTGATCAGCCAACAAAAACATTAACTCTGGAAAGAGCAAAATAATTCCGATCATTCAATTCGATTAAATAGAAAACCCCGAAAGCAATTTCGGGGTTTTTATTTTTTGTGCTTCAACTTCCAACTTCCGTCTTCTGACTTCTGACTTCGGTCTTCCGTCTCCATTTCACTTCTTCACCAAAAGATACTTTTCAATATTCTCGATGAACATTTTTTTCGTATCTTCTTTCGATCTGCCAATTCCTGACATCATGACCGGTTTCCCGTTGGCTGGAATATAAAGGAATGCCGGAATTCCGGTGATGCCAAATACCTGCGCCAATTCACGTTCCTGATCGGTATTGATTTTATAGACCAGAATTTTGCCCGCATATTCTTCACCAACTTCATCAAGTATCGGGCTTGCAATTTTGCATGGGCCGCACCAATCGGCATAAAAATCAATAATTGCCGGTTTATTTCCCAGGTATTTCCAGTCGTTTGGCGACTTGGTAAAATCCCAAACTTTCTCAACAAACAGGGCTTTTGTCAACTTTTCAGAACTATTTGTTTCTGTTGTTTTTACTGAAGAGTTTGTAATCCCAGTGTTTTTATTGGTTTCCTGTTTTTTATTTCCGCAGGCCGAAAACACAATTGCGACCACGGCTACAGTTAAAAATAGATGTTTCATAACTTATTGGTATTTATCTGTTTATATTTTGGTGTATAACCACTCATATAAATTCATGCATAAAAAGATGAATTAAATATGTATGTATGTAGATATGATATATCAATAGCTGTGCCAGAAATAATATTACTAAGCATTTCGAAATTTTATTAAAAAAGCAAAGCCTGACGCAACCAAAGAACGGTTATCTGTATCTATAGTTTGAACAATTATTACTGGAAAGCCTGCGTATTGCTGTGTTAGTTCGTCAAATTGAGCTGCCATTGAGGATATGCAATTGAAAACAATTTTTAAATATAGAATTAAAATGAAAAAGCTATTTATTTTATTATTGGTTGGTTCCTTATTCGGCCTAATGTCAGGCTGCGATATGGATGATGATAACTGCTTAAATTCCGTTAACGATGCCTGGGTTGGATTTGGATTGGTGAATAAAGATGCCTCATCTGAATCATACACGATTGCAATGGATGACGGCGAAGTGCTTTACCCTGCAACCAATTCCGTTTTTGATAAGGATGTCTTTAATAATGAACGGGTTTTGGTCAACTTTACTATTTTGGGGAATAAGAGTAATCCGGATCACAATGAATACTATTATGTGCAAATCAATTCATTACGAAAGATATTGTACAAGGGTATTTTCGACATTACGCCTGCGAAAGAAGATAGCATTGGTAATGATCCCATTCTTGTTAAAGATAAATGGGTAAAAAATAATATGCTGAATTTCGAATTGAAATACTGGGGTGGCAACAAGACTCATTTCATAAATCTAGTGAAACAAGCTGGAGCAATAAATACTGAAAGTGGTCCTGTGATCCTTGAGTTAAGGCACAATAACAATGACGATACCGATGGATTACCACTTTCGGCCTATGTGTCATTCGATTTAAGCGCTTTAAAGGTTGCAGGTAAAAACAGTACATCTTTCAAGGTTGTCGCCAAGGGATTCGATGGAAAGGAATTTGAATACACAGGAGAATACAAATACTAGAAGCTGTTTCAATCAATTCGGTTTTTTTGTGAAAGCATCTGTTATTAAAAGCAGATGCTTTTCATTTTTTTATTGCCCTACAATCCTTACATTCACAACCTTTAAATCACACGTAATAAGGGAATATTTAAATTAGCCAGCATGATAAAGTCTGTTTGTTTATTAGCCATAGCAGCTACTTTGTTTTCATTTACAAATCCGAAAACGACTAAAGAAATGACAATGAATTCGAATCCTGAAGTTAAAAAACTGGCTTCAGATGTGATGACACCCGAAGTGTTGTGGAGTTTTGGCCGGATTGGCGACCCAACAGTTTCGCCCGACGGAACTAAAGTTCTTTACTCGGTTACGAATTACAACATCGAAGAAAACAAATCGTATCGCGATTTATACATCGTTTCAGTTAATGGTGGTGTTCCTGTCCAAATTACTTCAACCCCTGAAAAAGAATCTTCAGCAGCCTGGAGACCTGACGGCAAAAAGATAGGTTTTCTATCATCAAAATCCGGAGAAATGCAGCTTTGGGAAATGAACTTAGATGGCTCCGAACCTGTTCAGGTTTCAGAAATAAAGGGTGGAATTTCGGGATTCAAATATTCTCCAGATGGATCTAAGATCCTGTTTACTGCAGATGTGAAAATGAAGAAGGATGTTCATGATTTGTTCCCCGATTTGCCCAAAGCCAATGCGTATTTGGAAACTGATTTGATGTATAAACATTGGGACGAATGGGTGCAAACGGTGCCTCATCCTTTTGTTGCTGATTATAAAGACGGAAAAATTGCTAATGCTGTTGATTTGCTCGAAGGCGAACCTTACGAAAGCCCGATGAAGCCATTTGGTGGCGTTGAACAATTGGATTGGAGCCCTGATAGCAAAACGATAGCTTATACTTGCCGGAAAAAGACGGGGAAAGAATATGCACTTTCTACCAATTCTGATATATATTTCTACAACGTTGAAACCCGGAAGACGGAAAATAAAACTCAGGGAATGATGGGTTACGATCAGAATCCGGTTTTCTCTCGTGATGGAAAATGGTTGGCATGGGAAAGTATGGAGCGTGACGGATACGAAGCTGACAAAATCCGCTTGTTTGTGATGAATCTGCAAACTGGCGAGAAAATTGACTATTCCGCAGAATTTGATCAGAACTCAACGAATCTTTCCTGGAGCGCAAATAGTAAATCAATCTATTTTATTAGCTGTTGGCATGCATTAACACAAGTTTACCGTTTAGATCTTGCCAGTAAAAAAATCGCACAGATTACAAAAGGAATTCAGGATTATGCTTTTGTTGCTGAAGCAAAAGATAAGCTTATTGGCATGAAACACTCGATGAGCAAACCCGATGAAATTTATGCGATCGATCCTAAAACCGGCGCAGAAACTGAACTTTCATTCCAGAATAAGCCCATTTTAGATCAACTGACTTTATCAAAAGTGGAAGAGCGCTGGATAAAAACTACCGATGATAAACAAATGCTTACCTGGGTGATTTATCCACCTCATTTTGATCCGAACAAGAAATACCCGACTATTTTGTTTTGCGAAGGTGGCCCGCAATCAACCGTTAGCC
Organism: Prolixibacteraceae bacterium; assembly: GCA_028683385.1. Classification (GTDB taxonomy): domain Bacteria; phylum Bacteroidota; class Bacteroidia; order Bacteroidales; family Prolixibacteraceae; genus Aquipluma. The sequence goes on from JAQUIJ010000011.1 coordinate 76,224, forward strand.
AGTTTTGGTCGTATCGTTGGAATTTCCAACAGATGGCAGCAAACGGATATATTGTTGTAGCGCCAAACCGTCGCGGACTGCCAAGCTTCGGGCAAGAATGGCTGGAACAAATCAGCGGTGATTATAGTGGCCAGAATATGAAAGATTACCTCTCTGCCATTGATGCAGTGGCAAAAGAACCGTTTGTTGATAAAGACAAATTGGGTTGTGTTGGAGCAAGTTATGGCGGATATTCAGTGTATTGGCTGGCTGGCCATCACGAAAAACGGTTTAAGGCTTTCATTGCGCATGACGGGATGTTCAATCTGGAACAGCAATATTTGGAAACCGAAGAAATGTGGTTTGTCAATTGGGATTTGGGCGGACCGTATTGGGATAAAGCAAATGCAGTAGCGCAACGGTCATATGCCAATTCACCTCACTTGTTTGTCGATAAATGGGATGCTCCAATCTTGGTTATTCACGGTGAAAAAGACTATCGTATTTTGGCATCTCAAGGCATGGCAGCCTTTAATGCTGCTGTTTTACGCGGAGTTCCGGCTCAAATGTTAATCTTTCCAGATGAAAATCATTGGGTTTTACAACCTCAAAATGGCATTTTGTGGCAGCGGGTTTTTAAGCAGTGGCTCGACAAATGGCTCAAATAGTTTTAGCGTTTAAGGTTCAAAGTTTAAGGTTCAATTTCTTTTTAGGAACTTTAAACTTTGAACATGGAACGTTGACCTCAGAAAACTTCGACCTTACTTTTGTTTGTTTCGAGCAGTCCTTTGATTTGCGAGGCTTGGCTAATTAACGAAATTACATTTTCAATTTTCATTCGGGCTAAGTTAATTGTCAGATCAAATTCTTCTGTCCGGTCGCCAGCAATGTGTTTCCTGAAATTCTCGCGTTCTTTCTCTGTCTTTTCAATAAATTCAACGGCTTCTCTGAGGTTTAGCTTATTCTTTTCCATGATTTTTTTGATACGCCAATCGAGTGGCGCAGTCAATTTGACGAGTAGCGATTTTTCAATGTCTTTGGTAATAATATGACCAGCTCGTCCAACAATAATGCAGAATCCATCGTTAGCGAAACTAAGTTCCAGATCAATAAGGGTTTTGCTGATTTTTCGATCACTTTTAAATCTTTTCTCACTGAAGGCTGATAAAACATCATCAAAGAGACCCCGATCTCCCTCTTTTAAATAATTCCGAAGTTTATTCGGCTCCATGTCTAAGCCACGGGCACTTTCCTGAAGAATTTCTTTGCTTAATACTTTCCATTTCTTGCATACACATTGCTTGTCAAGCTCGTTAGCGAGTAGTTTGGCAATATTTAAGCCCCCGCAGCCAACTTCTCTTGAAATACAAATTACTGGCCCGGGTTGGCTGCTGTGTCCCAAATATTTTGGATCATTTTGGTGCAGCCTCTTGTTTAGGTAAACCATCAAAGTATTGTTCATGGCGCAGAGATTTTTGGTTATTATAAGTTACGAAATATTTCATTTGCAGTTGGAGTTTTTTGGATCTGATTTCATGTTAAATTATATGGTATAAAACATTAGTATGAATTAAATCGTTTCTTATGAAAGGTATTTTTTCTACCTTCCCTACTTAATTTAAAATTGAAAGCATGTTTAGTTCAGATACATATATTACTCGTCGCCGGTATTTAAAACACAATATATCCGAGGGCTTAATTGTTCTGCTTGGGAATGTTGATGTTCCAATGAATTATACTGATAATACTTATTATTTCAGGCAGGATAGTTCATTTCTTTACTTTTTTGGACTTGATTTTCAGCGATTAGCAGGTGTTATCGATGCTGATTCGGGTGACGAAATTATTTTTGGAGATGATGTAAGTATTGAAGATATTATCTGGATGGGACCTCAGGTCTCATTAAAGGAGAAAGCTGCCAGGGTAGGAATTACCAAAACAGATTCCTACAAAAATCTTCAGGTGATTATAGATAAGGCTATTCAATCTGGCCGGAAAATACATTTTCTGCCTCCATATAGAGCCGAAAATAAACTTTTACTCAGCGATCTTTTTGGAATTTCTCCATCTAAATTAACGTCGTATTCTTCGCTTGAATTGATTAAAGCGATAGTCTCTTTGCGGTCGGTGAAAGAGGAACAGGAAATAGCCGAGATTCGGAAAGCCTGTGCTGTTGGTTACCAGATGCATGTTACTGCCATGAAAATGGCTAAGGCTGGTGTTCAGGAACAAACCATTGCCGGAACTATCGAAGGAATTGCCAATGCTGGCGGAGGAATGGTTTCGTTCCCGGTTATCCTATCACAAAATGGCGAAACACTTCACAACCACGATCATTCGCAACTGTTGAAAGATGGGCGGTTATTGCTGGTTGATGCCGGTGCAGAGATTGGCTCTCATTATGCATCCGATTTCACGAGAACCGTTCCGGTTAGCGGAAAATTTACCCAGAAACAGCGTGAAATTTACGAGATTGTATTGGCTGCTAACAACAGAGGTCGCGAATTAACCAAGCCAGGTACAACTTATTTGTCAGTTCATTTGGCAGCAGCCGAAGTTATTGCTTCAGGCTTAAAAGATTTGGGTTTGATGAAAGGCGATGTTAAAGAAGCCGTAAGGAATGGGGCACATGCTTTATTTATGCCACACGGATTGGGCCACATGCTTGGTTTAGACGTTCATGATATGGAAGATTTGGGACAGATTTATGTGGGATATGACGACGAAACCCGGCCAGTTGATCAGTTTGGAACCGCTTATATACGCATGGGGCGAAAACTTCAATCTGGATTTGTAATAACCAATGAACCGGGAATCTACTTTATTCCGGCATTGATCGAAAAATGGAAGGCCGAGAAAATAAATACTGATTTTATCAACTTTGATCGACTTTCAGGCTACCTGGATTTTGGCGGAATTCGACTTGAAGACGATATTCTGGTCACTGAAACCGGAAGCGAAATCATTGGCGACCGGATACCAATTACTCCGGATGAAATTGAGGATTTGATGAAGTTATAGACTTCTGATTTCGATGTAATCAACCTGTATTATCGAAATTGAATAGTAGCCCGTTTCTGAGATCAGAGACGGGCTATTAAATTTAGGTTGTCTCTTTTTTCATTTGACTGGCAAGAGTATGCGATTTAGCTGCACTGCCAGCCGATGATCCAAAGTAGTAACTGTAAATCTGGGTCAGAACGGCACTTAAAACACCTAGGATATAAAGGATAATCTCTTTACTCTCCTGGGGTACATTTCCTGGCCTGAATATCAGGACAAAAAATAATGTAAGTGTGATGAAAGTTGTTCCAAGAGCCAAATAAGGTGCGACATTTTTTGCGAGTTGGGTGGCATATTCACTGGTCTGCACCTGAACCTCGCGCTGACGGGCACTGTTGATGTCTCCCAAAATCATTTGTTGCTCTTCGTTCGAAAGTTTTTGCATGTCCAATTGATATTGCATCTCCGACTTTCTGATTTCATTGTCGAGCGACATTTTTTCTTCCTTGGTAGTAATCACATTATCGAGCACTTTGCCCACCGAATCGACAAGTGTACCGGCTCCTCCTGAAAATAGGTTTTGTAGAAATCCCATGATTTGAATGATTTGCGATTTTGATATTTACCATTTACGATAGACAGTACAAAATTGTAAATCGGAAATAGTCAAATTGAAAATAATTTAGGCGTTTTCGCCTAAAGCTCTGATTACCCAGCCATAGAAGTATTTTCGGCTGGTCGGTCTTTTCTTTACGATGTTTACATAGCGTGCAATTTTGGCCACTGTAAATGATGCCAAAAAATGTTCGGGATCAAAGTTGTTGATTGCTGAGATTGAATTTGGTCCGATTACCCCGTCAGATTTGGCGCCAACCACCATTTGTGCCAATGAAGCACTTGTTGCTACACCGGCATTAACACCAAAATCGAAGATGGAATTGGCGATATCCTGATTAGTAATTTGATCACCGTTTATTTTATCCCAGAAAGTGACCCGATAGAAGTCAGATATGTTTTGCTGAAGTTCAGGATCTTTGTCGAGACTGGCCGGAAAACCAGCCTGTCGTTTCAAAATATCGACTTTTGTCCATCCGTCCCATTTGCTGAAAATCTTGCGCGCTACACCTTTATAGGTTTCGCCTCCCGGATCATCCGGATCGTTGCCATAGCCTCCTTCGTGGGCTATCATCAACTGAAATGCTTGAGTAAAATCAGCCATAAGAATTGTGTTTTAAGTGAAACCAATCATACCTCATCAATAACAAAAGACAAATTTGTCTTTAAATGTTTATTCACTTAAAATTGAAAAGGTTACCCTAATTTTTGTTAATTCTTTCAAATCCAGTATCCTGTAGATTTTGCTGAGTAACACTTGTATTTAAATTGTTATGTTTCCCTTTAGTGGTTTTCAATAGAGCTATTCAAGATTTTATTGTTTTGTGGTTGATAGTGTGACGTTTATAAGCTATTGAATGGATCAAAAAATACTTTGTTCGATAAATATCCCGAAATTACTGAAGCTCTTGTAATTTGGACCAACCTGTTCCAACCCTGCCGCAATTCCGACTTGAGTATTCTTAAATCCAAGACCCAGACGAAGATCCTGCGCGGATTTAATGTTCCCGTCGCGGTTGAATAAAAACAAACTTTGGACACCAACAACAAAATCAAGCTGCTCATTGATCTTGGGAGTGAACTGAAGGATTGAAAAAATATCGCCTTCATTTTTTCCGTTGTTGAAATTAATTCGTGGCGAGAGTAATAAGAACAGCGATTTTTTGTTCAATTTATACTGCAATCCGGCGGTTGGCAAAAGACCAGCTTTACCGGTATAAAGTCCACCACCGGTTATCCTGAAATTTTTAATGGGTTCGAAAAATACCAAATCTTGTAGCATTAAATCATTCTCGCTGTTATGGAGATAGTCGAACTGGAGAATATTGATGTGGAAAATACCAAACTTTGATGTTTGACTGAAATTTTTGCTTACGATCATTTTTAAAGTTCCATACTTATTTCCTAACATCAATTCTGCCGGAATGGGTTGCGCTTTAGCCATGAATCCATTCAAGATCAAGAGCAAAAACAACGAGATAAGCATTTTCATTTTTATCATTTGTATAAATTCTAAGGAATAAATTATGCAGTCGCAGTTTTCTTTGTGATGAAGTATTGGGTTATGGTGATGTACCATTTAAATCGCTGAACAATGTGGATTAGCACTAAACCCAGTAATATCTGGCTTGTGATTTCGTGGATTTCTTTGAAATTGACAATATTACGCGGCACAACCTGTGTCCAAAGTAGTATCCCGGAAACAGCCATCGCGATAAAAAATACGACTGTAATCGAAAGCAGTTTGTTTTTTAACAGATGTTGGGTCGAAAAAAGTTTTTTAAACCAACCCCAGTGTTGTATGGTATGTAACAACATCAATGCAAGAAGAGATAAACCCAGATAAACATGCGTGCTATCTTTTCCTTTGACTGGTTCTGAACTAGTTCCTTCACCGCTGATGAGGTCAATTACGTCAGCCTCGTTCATGGAGCGACTGCTGTATTCAATGTATGAACTCTCTTCCCGGAAATGGCCCCTTTCCCCATGATGTTCTCCTCCTCCGTCAAATAATCCTGTTTGGGCTGTGATACCAAAAATAACGATCAAAAGTACATTTACCAGATACTTTAGCTTGAGTGATTTTAATAATGTTTTCATGTTCTTCGCATTTAATAATTGATTTTTTAGTTTTCCTGTAATACAAACATAAACAGCAAGTATTGCTCTAATTCGGAATTCTAAATGAAGCGAAGATTTTCAGGAGTGAAATGCTCTAAAATAGAGTTGAAATGTAATCGGTAATTGGGTTACTTCCCGTCAAACCATTCTCTGAATTCGGTTACGCGTGTACGGCTGATGAGAATTTTTTCAGGAATGGCTACTTTTAGGTTGATTGATAGTCGGTTGTTGAACCAGAAATCAACTTCTTGAATTGAATTTTTTGAGATGATGAATTGCCTGTTTGCTCTAAAAAAGTCATTAGGATTTAGTTTTCCAGCCAATTCATCAAGGGTAAAATCGAGGTTCCAAGATTTACCATCAAAAGCTTTAGCGATTACAATTCCCGAATCGATGTAGATGTAGGCAATATCGCAGGCTAAAAGAGGAATCATTTTATCGCCTTTTACCGATACCAGAAAATGTGTTTTGTATGATTTCTCTTGTTTCAGGGAGTCAATAAGTTGTTGGATATCTGACTTGATATTATTACTCGCTGAAAGTGTTTTGAGTTTAACCATAGCCTTTTCAACAGCTTCATTTGTTATTGGTTTAAGCAAATAGTCAATGCTGTTTACCTTGAACGCTTTGACCGCATATTCGTCGTAGGCAGTTGTGAAGATGATGGGGCAGGTGATATTTACGTGATCGAAAATCTTAAAAGCTGATCCGTCAGCAATGTGTATATCCATAAAAACCAGATCGGGTAGGGGATGATTCTCAAACCATGCGACCGAAGATTTGATACTATCTAATATGTCGATTATTTCAATGTCGCCAACTTCGTTCAGCACGCTTACCAGATGTCGTGCTGCCAGCATTTCGTCTTCAATCACAAGAGCTTTCATCTTTTTACGGTTTGATTAAGGGTACTTCTACTTTAAACTCCTGATCAATCTTAAATATCTGAATGTCATAGTTTCCTAATAGCCGAAAAAGTTTCGACAGGTTAGTCAACCCTATTCCGTTACCTTCTTCCTGTGTCAGTTTCTCCTGAATTTTATTGCTGACCTCAAGGAAGCCTTTTTCTGTTGTTTGTATTTTAATTAGAAACGGGTATTCTTTGCTAATTTCATTGTGTTTTACCGCATTTTCAACGAGAGTCTGTATCGTTAATGGTGGAAGTTCGAAGTCTTTAAGTTGATCGTCAATTTTTGTTTCTATGGTCAGATTGGTGCCGTACCTCATTTTCAAAAGAAAAATATACGATTCGGTAAATTCAAGTTCTTCGCTCAGGGTGACGAGTTGTTTACGGTTGCTTTGTAACGTATAGCGCAAAACCTGAGAAAGGTGACTGATGTATTGCTTGGCCAGTGATGGTGAATCTTCTACAAGTATTTTTAATGCTGTCAGCGAGTTGAAAAGAAAATGTGGACTGACTTGATTTTTAAGCGATTCGAATTGGCTTTTTAAACTCTCGCTTCGCAATTTTTCGTTCTCAACTTCAATAGTCTGCTTTTGAAAGATAAGTCTCAGAATTAAGATGCTAATTAATACAATTGATGAACAAAAGAAATTTCTAACGAGAAGGTCTTCACCACGTCTATGAATGTAGACCTGAGATTCAACTGAATGTTTTGTGATAATAAATAGTTGAGCAAAAATGAAAGCGAATAGAAATGTAAGGACAATCGATGCAGCAATCTTTTTAAAATTTAGCTTGTAATGGGCATCGAATGGTTTGTATAACGGATAATTCAGAAGAAAAATAAGAAATGCAAGGATGAAGGTCGATAAAAAATCAAAGCTGGCATGAGACAGTGTTAATATTTCGCCATGACGACCCACGCCATCATCGAATAAAGTTTGGGCAATCAATGAGAAATGGATTGTTAGGCTTATCGCAAATGACAGAAGCAATGATATCCAGATGTATTTCTTCGGCATAGTTGTACTCATGATTCTCAAAGGTACAAATAACCAGAAGCTATTTGTGTGGAAAATGTTTTGAAATGATCAATTGCTAGGTTGAAATGATAAAAAACAGAACTGAAATAAAAAGACCCGTTTCGCAAGCACGAAACGGGTCTTTTCCCTGAGAGAATATCCTGTATGTTTTATTTCAAACCCTTGCGTTTCAAAAGTGGTTCTATCGAAGGTTCCTGACCACGGAAATTTTTGTAAATAGTCATTCCTTCGTCCGATCCTGATTTGGTTAACAGTGTACGGAATCTGGCAGCAATTTCAGGATTAAAAATATTACCGCTTTGTTTGAAAGCATCGAAAGCATCGGCATCGAGTACGGCAGCCCAGGTGTACACATAGTAACCGGCAGAATAACCTCCGGAGAAAATATGTGAAAAATAAGTACTACGGTAGCGTGGGGCAATTTCTTTAATCAACCCGATTTTATCCATCGATGCTTTTTCAAAGGCTTCCACATCTCCGCTGAACGGAATCGTGTGCCAGTCCATATCGAGCATTGAAGCTGCCAGTAATTCAACGGTTTCGAAACCCTGATTAAACTGAGCGCTTTTTTCGAGTTTGGTAATCAATTGTTGCGGAATCACTTCTCCGGTTTTATAATGTTTGGCGTACACGCGAAGAACTTCAGGCTCAGATGCCCAGTTTTCCATGATTTGAGAAGGAAGTTCAACAAAGTCGTTCGGAACACTTCCGGCAGTGCGGCGGTATGGCCCGTCGGTAAATAATGCATGAAGCGCATGTCCTGATTCATGAAACAAGGTGGTTACTTCGTCGAAACTCAACAATGCAGGAACATCTCCGGATGGGCGGGTGAAGTTGCAAACGATGGAAACCACCGGAGTAATCATTTTGCCATCTTTATATGCCTGGTTGCGGAAAGAAGTACACCAGGCTCCGTTACTTTTTCCGGCGCGTGGATGAAAATCCATGTAGAAAATACCAATGTGCTTGCCATTAGCTTCCTGAACTTCGTAAGTCATAACTTCAGGATCATAAATCGGCAAGTCGGTTCTTTTTATGAATTTGATTCCGTAAAGTTTGTTGGCAGTGTAAATCATGCCGTCGATCACATTTTCGAGCTTGAAATAAGGCTTCAACTGAGCTTCGTCCAGATCGTATTTGGCTTTCCGGACTTTTTCGGCATAAAACCACCAATCCCACATGTCCAGTTTAAACTTTCCGCCTTCTTTGTCAATCATGGCTTGCATATCATCACGCTCTTTTTTTGCACGTTCAAGTGCCGGAGTCCAGAGCTTCATCAGAAGTTCGTTCACCTTTTCAGGCGTTTTAGCCATATTCACATCAACCACATAGGCTGCCCAGTTATTAAAACCAAGTAGTTTTGCTTTCTGTTCGCGCAGTTTTACCAGTTTGCCAAGCACTTCTTTGTTGTCGTTGGCATTTCCGTTATTGCCCCGCATGAGGTAACCTTTATACAATTTCTCGCGAAGTGCGCGGTTTTCGGCAAACTGAAGGAATGGAAGCATGCTTGGTTTTTGTAGGGTAAAAACCCATTTGCCTTCCAGACTGTCTGCTTTAGCCAGATCGGCAGCAGCAGAAACAACATCGGCTGGCAAACCTTTCAGGTCGGCTTCATTGTCGATCACCAACTTGAAGTTTTTATTGGTTTCGGCCAATGCATTTTCACCGAATTTAAGTTCTGCCATCGAAAGTTCGTCGTTTAGCTTGCGAAGTTCGGCTTGTTTTTCTTCAGGCAAATTAGCGCCGCTACGTTCAAAATCCTGGTAATATTTTTCAACAACCCGAAGTTGTTCTGCATTAAGATTTAGATCATGCCGTTTTTCATACACTGCTTTCACCCGTTTGAAAAGGTCTTTGTTCAGCATGATGTTGTCGCGGTGCGCCGAAAGTTTTGGAGTGATTTCGCGCGCCAGAGCCTGCATTTCGTCGTTGGTATTGGCCGAATTCAGGTTAAAAAATACATTGCCTACATTGTTCAGCAAATCGCCCGATACATCAAGTGCCAATATGGTATTTTCGAAAGTAGCTTCGTCTTTGTTGTCGGTAATTGCTTTTATTTCAGCGATCTGATTCTCAATTCCGGCATCGATGGCTGGCATGTAATGCTCCAGCTTGATTTCGTTGAATGGCGGAACCTGAAAAGGAGTGGTGTACTCTTTAAAGAATGGATTGTTCATGTCTTTTTTTTGTTCTTTGGCTGTGTTGCAGGCATTAAACATCAATGCAAGTGCAACAAGCGATAACCCGATTTTCTTCATGTTTTTATTTCTTTTTTTATGGTGTGAATTTTAATTTAGTCCACGACGTTTCAGTAATGGTTCAATTGATGGTTCCTGACCGCGGAAGTTTTTATAAATCGTCATGCCTTCGTCTGATCCCGATTTGGTTAACAGCGTCCGGAATTTGGCTGCCAGTTCAGGATTAAACAAGTCGCCACTTTGTTTAAAGGCATCAAAAGCATCGGCGTCGAGCACTGCAGCCCACGTGTAAACATAGTATCCGGCAGAATAACCTCCGGAGAAAATGTGCGAAAAGTAGGTGCTGCGATAGCGCGGTGCAATTTCGGGGATTAAACCAATTTTGTCCATCGAAGCCTTTTCGAAAGCTGCAACGTCGCCGTTAAACGCATTGGTGTGGTAATCCATGTCAAGCAACGAGGCGGCCAATAATTCAACCGTTTCAAATCCCTGATTGAATTGTGCACTCTTCGTTAATTTTGAAATCAATTCTTCAGGAATTACCTGACCAGTTTTATAGTGTTTGGCATAAACGCGCAATACTTCAGGCTCAGAAGCCCAGTTCTCCATAATTTGCGAAGGAAGTTCTACAAAATCGCGCGGAACATCGCGGGCCGTGCGTTTGTAAGGTCCATCGGTAAACAGCGAGTGGAAAGCGTGACCCGATTCGTGAAACAATGTGGTAACCTCTTCGAAACTAAGCAGGGCTGGAACATCGCCGGAAGGACGGGTAAAGTTGCAAACAATGGAAACTACCGGAGTAATTTTTTGTCCGTCTTTGTATGATTGAGAACGAAAGGTGGTGCACCATGCGCCGTTGTTTTTTCCTGCTCGCGGATGAAAATCCATGTAGAAAATACCAATGTGGCGGCCATCAGCTTCCTGAACTTCGTAGGTCATCACTTCATCGTTGTAAACCGGAATATCGGTTCGTTTGATAAATTTCACGCCATAAAGTTTGTTGGCTACATAAAACATTCCGTCGATCACATTTTCAAGCTTGAAATAGGGTTTCAACTGGGCTCCATCCAGATCGTATTTGGCTTTACGAACCTTTTCGGCATAATACCACCAATCCCACGATTCGAGTTTGAACTTGCCACCTTCCTTGTCAATCATGGCCTGCATGTCGTTGCGTTCCGTTTTCGCCCGTTCGAGCGCAGGAACCCAAAGTTTCATCAGGAAATTATCAACATTTTCAGGTGTTTTGGCCATATTCTCATCAACTACATAGGCTGCATAATTTGGAAATCCCAGAAGTTTTGCCCGTTCGTTGCGCAATTTGATAATGTTTGCAATAACTTGTTTGTTGTCGAATGCATTGTCGTAGTTTCCGCGGTTCAGGTAGCCTTTATACAACTTTTCGCGCAGGCTGCGGTTTTCGGCATACTGAAGAAATGGCAACATGCTTGGTTTCTGAAGTGTGAAAATCCATTTTCCTTCCTGACCGGCTTTTTTTGCCAGTTCAGCAGCAGCGGTAATTACATCATCAGGCAAACCTTTCAGGTCATCTTTATTGTCGATTACCAATTTGAAATTTTTGTTGGTTTCGGCCAGCGTATTTTCGCCAAATTTGAGCGTCTGCATCGAAAGTTGCTTGTTCAGTTCGCGCAATTCGGCCTGTTTATCCTCCGGAAGATTTGCTCCACCGCGTTCAAAATCTGTATAGATTTTTTCAACCAGTCGCACTTGGTCATGATTCAGATTCATGGAATTTCGTTTTTCATAAACGGCTTTTACCCGTTTAAACAAATCCATATTTAGCATGATGTTATCGCGGTGAGCCGACAGCATTGGGGTTATTTCGCGTGCAAGTGCCTGCATCTGGTCGTTCGTGTTGGCCGAATTCAGGTTTGAAAAGATGCGGGTTTTATTCAGTAATTCACCTGAATTATCGAATGCCAGAATGGTATTCTCAAAGGTTGGCGTTTCCTTATTCTCAGTTATCGCTTTGATTTCAGCCATTTGATCGGCAATGCCTGCTTCCATAGCCGGTTTAAAATGCTCCAGCTTAATTTCGTTGAATGGTGGAACCTGAAAAGGTGTTTTGTATTCGCTAAAAAATGGGTTACTCATATCTCTCGTTTGGGCATTGACATTGAAGCAAGAATATAGACATAGTGAAAATATGCCAATAGAAATTCCGATCTTTTTCATTCTGAATGGGTTTGATTTTTATTTGGGTTGAAATATAGAAATTTAGAGCTGCTTCAATACTGATAAATGTCGTGAAATTCATAGAAATATGATTTAATTCAGGAAAAGGAGGAAATACAAGGACCAATGAAGTTAGGTCAACTGAAAATGAGAAACCGTTCGGGAAGAGAATCTTCAGCAGCAAAATCTATTTTCGCCAAAATATTTGCTGTCGTGTATGTTTCATTTTGACCCATGGCATAAAACCTGCCCCAAAATTGACAGAATCTGGAACAAGGCTGACATTTTAATCAACTATTCAGAAATACTTTCGCTTCGAACAAAACTCCTAACTTGTGAAAAAGACGTTCGTATTTCTATGCCTGATTATTTTTACTTCAGGAACACAGGCACAAAATATATCTAGCTATAAAAAGCAATTAATTGCTAATTGGCAGTTTCTTCGTCAGGATATTGGAGGCGTATGGGAAGCCGTTCGTCCAACAGAACCCGGAAGTCCTCAGGCAGCGCTGATCTGGAAAGATGTGACTTTACCACATTGTTTTAATGCATTTGATGCTGTTGATCCGGATATAAACTATTATCAAGGGCCTGGTTGGTACCGCACCAACTTAAAAATCGAAAATCCTTATAAAAAAGGCCGTACTCTGCTTCATTTTGAAGGAGCCGGACAAAAAACGGAAGTGTATATTGGTTTAAAGAAAGCCGCTACACATGTGGGGGGCTATGATGAATGGACAGTGGATATTACAGATCTGGCAAAGGCGGAAACGAGCAATCCGCTTTTTAAAAACCAGATTCCACTGTCTGTTCGTTGCGATAACTCGCGCGATTTGCAAATGATTCCTTCTGACTTGTCTGATTTTAATGTGTATGGCGGACTTTACCGGATCGTCAACCTTGTTTATGTGCCTGAAAGTTATATTGAGCAAGTACACATTTCACCTAAGATTTCCTCTGATAAAAAAAATGGAAGCATTCAATTAAATGGTTTGCTGGTCAATCCTTCTTCAAAATTAGTTTTGATAAATGTAAAAGTGATCGGACAGAATAATAATGTGGTTGAAACAGCTTCTTATTCCATCCGGAACAATGAATTTAACGAATCCATTCAACTCAAAAATATACAATGTTGGTCGCCTGATCATCCAAATTTATACTGTTTAGAAATTGAACTAAACATCGACGGCGACAAACAGCTTTATACCGATTATTTTGGATTTCGCGAGTTTAAGTTTGAAACGAAAGGGCCTTTCTACCTGAATGGTGAGCGATTATTACTTCTCGGAACACATCGCCACGAAGACCATGCCGGAGTTGGTGCGGCAATGACCGAACCCATGATTCGCAAGGAATTGAAGATGATTAAGGAAATGGGCGCCAATTTTATACGGTTGGGACATTACCAGCAATCGCGAATTGTTCTGAATTTATGTGATAGCCTTGGAATCTTGGTTTGGGAAGAAATTCCGTGGTGTCGTGGTGGCTTGGGAGGCGAAATTTATCAGCAACAGGCCCGCCGAATGCTTACCAATATGATCAATCAGCATTATAACCATCCTTCTGTCATTATTTGGGGGCTGGGAAACGAAAATGACTGGCCCGGGGATGCTCCCGTTTACGACAAAAAGGCAATTCAGGATTTTATGTCGGAATTAAATAACCTCGCTCATCAATTGGATAATTCCAGAAAAACGGCTATTCGCCGCTGCGATTTTTGTAAAGATATTGTAGATGTTTATTCTCCGTCGATCTGGGCTGGCTGGTATCGTGGCAAATACATCGAGTATATGCAGGAATCGCGAAAGCAGATGGAACAGGTTGACCATTTTTTGCATGTTGAATGGGGTGCTGACAGCCAGGCCGGTCGTCACTCAGAAAATCCTGATCTGGGGCTTGATCAGATTTCTACCAATAATGGCACCGACGAGCGTGTCGGAGATGCGTCACTTGTTGGTGGTCAGGCTCGTGTTTCAAGAGATGGCGACTGGACAGAAACCTATGCCTGTAATTTGTATGACTGGACTTTAAAAGAGCAGGAAAAAATGCCCTGGTTAACCGGATCGGCATTCTGGACTTTCAAAGATTTTTCAACTCCTATCCGTCCTGAAAATCCGGTTCCTTATGTCAATCAAAAGGGAGTGGTTACGCGTGATTTAACACCAAAAGAAATTTATTATGTGATTCAGTCCTACTGGACTCAAAAGCCCATGATTCATATTTATGGACATGGCTGGCCGATTCGTTGGGGCGATGCGGGGCAGGCAAGAATGGTAAAGGTTTATTCCAACTGCAGTGAAGTTGAACTATTCCTGAATGGAAAAAGCATAGGACTTAAAAAACGTGATTCGCAAAATTTTCCGGCAGCCGGACTTAACTGGAATGTAAAGTTTGAAAGTGGAATGAACCATTTAAAAGCTGTTTCGAAAGTCGACGAAAAATTGCTTTCTGATGAAATTGATGTAAGATACCAAACTGAGAAATGGGATGTCCCGGCTACACTGCAATTGGAAGAAATAAAAATTGATAAGGAATTTAGTTGGCTGGAAGTCAGTGCAAAGGATAAAAATCAGGTGTTATGTCTCGATGCCCGAAACACAGTAGAATTTTCGGTGGCAGGAGATGCTGATTTAATTGATAATCTGGGAACTCCAACAGGTTCGCGGGTTGTACAGTTGTGTAATGGGAAGGCAAAAATTAAAATAAGAAAAAATGGCCCGGTTTATTCCGGCGCGGTACAATCGTCTGGTTTAAAAACAGCTGCTATTAATGCTCAATAGCAAAACGAAATACACACAAAAATATCACTGTTGAAATGAGAAAATTAAAATACGTTTTCGCCGTAATGGTTTTTCTTGCTCTTGGGTATCAGTCCATAGCAACATCGGGCAATCCGCCAACAGGATTGGTGTGGAACGAATTGGAAAAGCAATTGGGGATCCTGGATCAATCGGTAAAAAAAATCATGCCAGAAAACAGAACGAAGAACCAGGGAATCGCCCCTAGAGCATTGGAGAACAAAGAGCTTAAGCTGGTTCCAGCGACTGACTGGTGCAGTGGTTTTTTTGCAGGCTGTTTGTGGCTTATGTATGAGCATACCAATGATGAAAAGTGGAAAAGTGAAGCAGAGAAATTTACTGAATTGTTAACCGATCAGCAATGGAATTTACGCACCCATGATATGGGTTTTAAAATGTATTCAAGCTTTGGCAACGGATTTCGTCTCATAAACAATAATTCGTACAGGGAAACTCTTATTCAGTCGGCCAAAACACTGATTACCCGCTACAATGAAAAAGTAGGTTGTCTGCGTTCATGGGATCACAATCAGGATAAATGGCAATTTCCTGTGATTATTGATAATATGATGAACCTGGAGCTGCTGTTTTGGGCGACACGCGAAACAGGCGATTCAGTTTATTACAAAATAGCCGTGACTCATGCCCTCACCACAATGAAAAATCATTTCAGACCCGACTATAGTTGCTACCATGTGATTGGTTATGACCCCGAAACAGGTAAAGTACTTCAGCGAAATACTCACCAAGGTTACAGCGACGAGTCAGCATGGTCGCGTGGACAGGCCTGGGCATTGTATGGATACACTATGGTTTATCGTGAGACTTTAAATCCGGTTTTTCTGGAACAGGCTAAACACATTGCCAACTTTCTATTCTCGAATCGGAATATGCCTGCCGATTTGATTCCCTACTGGGATTTTGATGCACCCGGAATTCCCAATGAGCCACGCGATGTTTCGGCAGCAGCCGTAATTGCTTCGGCTTTATTGTGCCTGAAAAATTTTGTACCTGAAAAGGCTGCTGAATATCAAGTCAAAGCCAGTTTAATTCTAAAGCAACTGACAAAAAATTACCGTTCTGAACCTGGCTCAAATCAAGGTTTTTTGCTTGATCATTCAACTGGTTCAAAGCCTCATGGTTCGGAGGTAGATGTACCTCTGATTTATGCAGACTATTATTACCTCGAAGCTCTTAGCCGCAATGAAATATTTCAACATTAATACCAAATTAAATTTCTACCTATGAAGAAAATTATTCAACTATTCATGCTTATGACATGCTTGGTGATGTTCATGACACCCGATTTATGGGCTCAGAACAAAACACTGAGCGGCACAGTAACCGCTGTTGATGGTAGCAGGCTACCGGGCGTTACTGTAGTTTTTAAAGGCACTTCTATTGGAACCGTTACCGACTTTGATGGTAACTTCACCTTAAAAGTAGCCGACCAGACCATTCCTTTGGTTTTCTCGTTCGTTGGGATGGAAACCAAAGAAGTTGCAATTAAAGGACTTTCAGTATTGAATGTAACTTTGGCTGATGCTACTATTGGTCTTGAAGAAGTGGTTGCAGTTGGTTATGGCACCCAGAAAAAAGTCAACCTCACTGGTGCTGTTGCAGCAATTGAAGGTGAAACAATCACGCGCAAATCGGCTACTGATGTGCTAAGTGCGATGCAGGGTGAAATGGCCGGAGTTGCTGTTTTACGCAGCAGCGGACAGCCCGGATCTGAAACTTCGGGTATTCGAATTCGTGGTTTTTCATCCGTCAATTCAACTTCAGCGCTGGTTTTGATTGATGGTGTTGAGGGAGATATGACCCTGATTAATCCCAATGACATCGAATCGGTCTCAATTTTGAAAGATGCGGCTGCTGCATCGATATACGGAGCGAGAGCTGCTGCTGGTGTAATTTTAATTACTACCAAATCCGGCGAAAAATCGGGTGAGGTTAAAGTATCATACAATGGTTATTTTGGAGTAAATACTCCCGGAAATATGCCAAAACGCGTAACTGCGTGGGAAGAGCAGGACATGATTAATGTGGGAAGGATAAATGCTGCAGGATCACCTGAATGGAATGCGGAGCAAACTTCGTGGGTTGCCAATCCGAACTTCAATTATCGGCCGAATATCAGTAATGGACGTTGGGATTATTTTCAGGCAACCAATTGGGTGGCTGAAGGAACCAAAGACTACACAACACAACAGAGTCACTCACTCTCGATAAGTGGTGGTACCAAACAAACCAACTATCTGATGTCGGGAGAATATTATACCAAAAATGGTATTTTGGAATATGGACCAGACGGTTATGATCGTTATAATTTCCGCTTTAAACTAAACTCTGAGGTTAATAAATATGTAACCATCGGTGCTCAGGTTAACTACAACGGAGCTTTTACCAAAACAAATCCTTTTGGAGTTACCAATATTTTAGAGCGACTTTACCGAATCCGTCAGCGGCAGCCAATTTTTGCACCGGCTGAAGATATTAATGATAACCCTTACAACGGCGACTTGCAGGTGAATCCCATTGATTTGATGATTAACGGCGGAGTGACTCAAAACCGATATGAATCGTACATGGGGAAAGGTGATGTTACCATTCATGACATTATTCCCGGATTGAAACTGAAGCTCAGCGCTTCGCGTCAAAATTCAAACTATAACTCGCAGGAAAACAGACGTCTTTTGGCTTGGTACGATATGAGAGGCACTGGTATCCGGTTTCAGGCCAACAATCCAAACTCGCTGACAAAAACCAAAAATTTTGATTATCATGACAACATCGAATCAACATTAAATTATGATTTGAAATTGGGGAAACATGCTTTCAACGTTTTGTTGGGATCGTCATACGAGAATTACAGGAAAGACGAATCGGAAGGAATAGTAAGAAACCTGAATTCGAACGACTTCTTTAGTTTTAACTATTACGATGCATCTGTGATTACCAATACAAGTGTTTCAGATAAAATTCAAACCTGGGCGATGAATTCTTACTTCGGCCGCTTTAATTACAACTACGACAATCGTTATATTCTTGAGGCAAACATGCGTTACGATGGGAGTTCCCGACTTTCTCCTGAAAACCGATGGAAATCATTCCCTTCGTTTTCAGCCGCCTGGCGTGTTAACGAGGAAAAGTGGTTTAAATTTGGTCAAATTTCCAACTTAAAAGTTCGTGCCTCATGGGGCCAATTGGGTAACGGTGCTGTATTAGGATTGTACGATTACATCGCAACCATCTCAAATGGCAACCAAATGGGCGAAGGATATTACTACCAGACTGCTCTTGCTTCGCAATCGAAAACATGGGAAATCATTGAAACAACTAACCTGGGTCTTGATTTTGGCCTCTTCAATAATCGGTTGAGTTTTAGCGGCGATTATTACTGGAAATACAATAAAAACATGTTGGCTTCGCTACAACTGCCTAGTTTATTAGGTATTGGAGTCTCTAATGCGAATGTAGGCGAACTTAAAACATGGGGTTGGGAATTCGACACCAAATGGAACGACAAGATTGGTGAAGTATCCTACCAAATTGGATTTAATATTTCTGATAGTCAGAATAAATTAATGAAATATGATGGTAAAAGTACCATTAATGAAGGAACCGTTGAGCTGCTCGAAGGATATCCGCTCAATACGATATGGGGATATAAGACCGATGGTTACTGGTCGAGCAGAGATGAATACCTGGCTTATAAAACTGCAAATCCAGGTTATCAGACATTTAACGATGCGAAAATTGCCGGTGGCGACGTGAAATACCTTGCACAAGGTACTGCCGATCACCAGATTGGTGCCGGTGGTGGTACTCCTGCAAAACCTGGCGATTTAGTTAAATTGGGCGATGCCAACGGACGCTACCTGTTTGGTATGAATCTTTCAGCTCAATACAAAGGTTTCGACTTTTCGATGTTCTTTCAAGGTGTTGGGAAACGTTATTTCCTGATTGAAACAGGAACGATTACCCCTTTCTTTTCTACATCAACAATGCCTTGGACCATACATCAGGACTATTGGACTGAAAACAATCAGGACGCTTTTTGGCCCAGAATGTATAACAACAATGGTAATGACTTCAACTTTAAAGCTTCCGATAAGTGGTTACAAAACGGAGCTTACATTCGCCTGAAAAATATTCAGTTAGGTTATACAATTCCTGTCAGCAAAAAGATTATCGAAAAGGCAAGAATCTATGTCTCTGGTTCCGATGTATGGGAATACTCTAAAGTATTGTCGGTTTTCGATCCTGAAGTAGGGAATAATGCCAGTGCAAGTTATTATCCTTTCTTCCGTACATGGTCGTTGGGTCTTAATGTAACATTCTAAAATTAAAATCATTATGAGAAAAATATATTATTCATTAATGTTGTTATCCATTTTATTTCTTGCGAGTTGCGATTTGACAAGAGAGCCAGAAACAACATTTACTGACAATTCATTTTGGAAAACCGATAAAGACTTAGGCGGTGCCGATAACCGGTTATACAATCTTCTTTCAGGATTTTCGCATGACACCCGTTCCGATGAGTTGGTTAAAACTTCAGCCGACAATACCTCGAGTGGTAGCTGGACCGTTCCTTCCACTTCTTCAAACTGGACAGATCCCTATTATCGCATATTTACTGCCAATAACATTATAGGTAAAGGAAGCAATGCTTTGTTAAGTGATAATGTTAAGAATCGTTGGTTGGCAGAAGCCTATTTTTTCCGCGCTTATTATCATTTTGAACTGGTACAGAAATACGGCGATGTGCCAATGATGTTGAAAGCAATCGAAAATACTGATGATCCGATGTTGCTTTCTACCCGCACTCCACGTGAAGAAGTTATTCAGCAATGCTATAAAGATCTCGATTTTGCGGTTCAATGGTTGCCAACAATTACAAATCTCCCCGCGTCAGATTGGGGACGTGTTACCCGTTCTGCTGCTTTGGCAATGAAAGTAAGAATTGGTCTTTACGAAGGAACCTGGGCAAAGTATCATAACTTAAGCAGCGATTATAAAAGTCACCTGAAAATTGCAATCGACGCAGCAGAGTTGATTATTAACGGGAAAGAACATGCTTTGTATCCAAACTTCCAGAAATTATTTCTGTTCGATGGCGAAGGACGTCAAAACAAAGAAAATATTTTTGTGAAAGTTTACGGACCAAACGGAGAAGGTACCGTTACGCACAACAACAGCCGTTTGATGGAAAATACAGTGTCGGTTACCCGGCAAATGGTCGATCAGTTCCTTTATACCGATGGACTTCCACGCGAAAAGTCTCCACTGAAAGTTTCACCTGAACCGAGTTTCAATACTATTTTCGAAAACCGGGATCCTCGTTTAGGAATGACTTTATACAAGCTTGGTGAAGACGCTTATAAAGGTGCATACATTCCATTTAATAATCAGCATGGTTATGGCTATTCATTGAAAAAGGGTTTCTTACTTTCGGAATGGGAAACAAACTCAAAAGAAACCATCGATAAAATGTTGATTCGTTATGCCGAAGTATTGATTTCGTATGCTGAAGCTTTATACGAATACAATGGGGCAATTACCGATGCTCAACTTGACCAAACAGTTAACGCTCTGCGCAGCCGGGTTGGCTTTACCGCAAAACTGACCAATGCTTTTGCTTCAACAAATGGCCTGAACATGCTGAACGAAATTCGTCGTGAACGCACAGTTGAACTGTTGGATGAAGGATTCAGATATAATGACATTATTCGTTGGAAGATCGCTGAAAATGTACTGACAACCAATATGCTTGGAGCTAAATTTGTTGATTCGGAATGTACAAAAACACGCGCTGAGTTAGCCAAACGCCTTACCGATGCACAAGGAAAACTGAATGGAACTCAGGTTTATGACGAGCCCGATATTTATGTGATTGAAATTGCTGCCGACCGTAAGTTTAATCCGGCAAAAGACTACCTGTATCCGGTTCCTTTGAATGAAATTTCACTTTCAGGAGGAGCTGTTACTCAAAACCCAGGATGGGAATAAATCAATTAAAGTTTTAAAATTATGAAGAAGTTAATTATATTATTCATTACTGTTGTTGCCGTTTCCAGCTTGTTTGTGAGTTGCAAAAAGGATGAATGGAGCAAAGGTGATCCAGCGTTGGCAAATGTTTACTATGTGGGTTTTCAAAATTGGGCTGACTTTAAAAACTCAGTAAAATTTAATGTGAACAGAAACGATACGGTAAGCATTCCGGTGCAGTTTTATAGCGAACAAGTTTGTTCGTACGATGTGGTAACTAAATACTATGTGACAGGCGCTGCTGTTTTAGGTACCGACTTTAACATTGTTGATAAAAGTGGAACCGTTTTGACACCCGATGCCAACGGCGCATTTTCATTGACATGGCCACAAGCCATTAAAGGGGTAAAGAGGGTTTATGTAAAAGCATTAAATGGATCGGCCAAAACATTCTTAGTTCAAACATTCGATCCAAATGATACTGAAGTAATTTCATATACGCATACACCAAATAATGCTACCGATCAGTATCAGGTTAATGCATTTACCCAGAATTACAAAGTAACTGTGACCATAAAATAAGCGTTTTAGCATTTTTTGATTGAAATGAAAATGAGGTTGTTTCAAAAGTTATTAATCCAGTCATCCTGAACTTGTTTCAGGATCTCAAGACGTTGAATGTCAGATTCCGAAATGTATTCGGAATGACAAGAAATGGGACTTTTAACTTTTGAGACAGCCTCATTTATATCTTTATCCAAGGTCAACACGAAAAGAATAATTAAGTCAATCTGAAGAACTTAGCTAAAAAATCATGCAGCGAATATTTCTAACCTGTATTTCAATACTCATTGTGCAATTCGTTTGCCTGGCGCAAGCTCCTGCAACGTTTATTCATCCCGGAGTATTATCAGGAAAGGCAGAACTCGATGAATTAAAAGCTGCTGTTGACGACAATGATGGAAGTCCAAAAGTGGCAGGATATAACCAATTGGCAGAAGAGAGTTTGGGTAATCTCAACTATCAACCAACTCCGTATGCCGATGTTTATGTAATCGCTTCGGGAAGTTGCCCTGAGGAGAAGGCCTTTCGCCAGGATGCTCATGCGTTGTACATTCACGCCATAAAATGGGTGGTTACCGGAAACCTTGCTCATCGCGATAAAGCCATCGAAATTGCCGATGCTTGGGCAAGTAAGTTTGTTCGGATTATTCCTGAAACCAATAAACCGAACCAATCAACCCTTGAAGCATCATGGGCACTACCCATTTGGGTGGCAGGTGCCGAAATCTTGAAATACTATAATAATGGAGCGTCAGGTTGGTCGTCGGTTAAATTTGATTGGTTTGTGAGGGAGATACTGAATTATGTCAACGGTAATATCTATCAAACAGCAAACTGGTTAATTTCAAAAGATTTGTCGTTGATGGCTTCCGGAGTATTTTTGAATGACAAAGATTTATACAATCAAGGCTATAACCATGTTGTCGGGCAAATTGATCAGATCACTGACGAAGGCGCAATTCCTGAATTGACGCGTGATTTTGTACATTCGCAATATGTGTTAATTGGCTTGACTCAATGCGCTGAAGTTGCCTTTCAACAAGGCGATAAAGGACTTTTTATCAGGCCCGATTCGCGATTGCGAACTGGTGCCGAAGCTTATGTCCAGAACGTTACCGGAGAAAAGGAACCCAATTATTTTACGAGTTCCGTCTGGGCCCGACAAAGCGCTCCTTACGAAATATTGCTCAATCGATATACTGCTCTTGGGATTCCGGTTCCGAACGTTAAAAACTATGTCGAAAAATACAACCGGCCAGAAAATGGGAGTGAAGACCATTTCGTAGGTTGGTTATCGGCTACATATGCAATTTCAATTTCAGTTAGCACTGGTTCAACAAAAAATCTAAGGAATATTGAAGAAGCAAAACCGAAGGTTTATCCTAATCCGGCTAACGATTTATTACACATAAGTGGCAAATCATTAATCAGTACAATTCAGGTATATGATAGTTTGGGTAGTGTTGTTTTAAACTCAAATTCTGTAAATTCATGTTCTGCCAATCTGGACACATCATCATTTAAACCAGGAATGTATCTTTATCGTGTTTCTGATTTGAAAGGGAATAATAATTCAGGTCGGTTTATCGTGAAATAAGGAGTTCGATAAAATTCAAAATTCAAAAAAAATGAAAATGAATCGAGCCATGAGAGATAGCCACAAACACGAGAATGACTATTTTGGCGAGTTCCCTGTCTGCCGACAGGCAGGCATTTGGCAATTAAAAAACAAATTATAGACAGATGAAATAGCCATAAGAGCAAATGCTCATACAAACCGAAAATGTATAAATGGCTATTCCATGAGTACGTTATAAATTTCAACAAAGCAAAAACATTTTATACGAATGAAAATAAATAGTTGGTTGATATTTCTTTTAACCATTTCAATGTCGGGGGCTTGTAATGCTGCACAACAAAATCTTCGGAATAAAGTGATTGAGAATGTCAGGCAGCAAACTATTCAGCGAGCCGATTCTTTTCTCCAAATAGTGCCTGTTACGGTAACTGCATCGGTTTGTAAACGTAGCGCTGGTGGCAAGCACGATTTTTATTCGGAGGGTGATTATTGGTGGCCCGATCCTGAAAATCCTGATGGGCCATACATCCGCAAAGACGGGCAAAGCAATCCGGATAATTTTTCCGATCACCGTTTGGCAATGATTCGGTTAAACGACATTGTTTCAACTTTAACTTCTGCCTGGCTGTTGACTGGCAAGGAAGAATACGCAAAAAAAGCTATTGTGCACCTGAATGCCTGGTTTGTTGATACCACAACGCTGATGAATCCCAACATGCTTTATGCACAGGCCATCTGGGGACGATTTACAGGACGGGGCATTGGTCTTATTGATGCGTATCATTTGGTCGAGGTTGCTCAATCGGTAAAAATACTTTCAGCAAAAAATGGAATTTCGTTGGATGAATCAGCCAAAATTAAGAAATGGTTTGCAAGTTTTCTTACCTGGATGACTACTCACCCTTATGGCATAGAGGAGATGAAGGCAAAAAATAATCATGGGACTTGTTGGGCGGTAACCGCTTCGATGATGGCCGTAATGACTGAAAATGCCCAAATGATTGAATTTTGCCGAACTCGTTTCAAAAGTGTTTTGTTGCCGAATCAAATGGCTGCTAATGGAAGCTTTCCGCTCGAACTGGAACGCACCAAGCCTTATGGATATTCATTGTTTAATCTGGATGCAATGGCCAATCTGGCTCAAATTTTATCAACTCCGGAAGATAATCTATGGACTTATCAAACTCAAGATGGCCGATCACTTCAGAGAGGAATGGATTATTTATTTCCCTATATTCAGGATAAGAACAGCTGGCCATTTGCGCACGACATATTTATCTGGGAAGAATGGCCGGTGCGCCAATCCTGTTTGTTATTTGCCGGATTGGCCTATCAAAATACCAATTATATTGAAACTTACCTGAAATTACCTGCCCTGGTAATTCATCCTGAAGTTATCCGGAATCTGCCAGTCAGTCATCCGGTTATTTGGCTGATGAATTAGACGGTTCACTCCGTGTTTTTAAGGTCATTCATATAGGCCGATGGTGTTTTCCCAAATTGCTTCTTAAAACTTTGTGTGAAATACGAGTGCGAGTTAAAACCAACCGCATAACCAATTTCATCGATGTTGTAGTTGCCATCCTTCATTAATTGAATCGCTTTTTTTAAGCGGATATACCGGATAAATTCGGAGCTCGACTGGTTAGTGAGCGCCCTTATTTTGCGGTGTAACGAACTTCTACTGATGTTTAATTCGAAAGCAAGCGTTTCAACGCTGAAGTTTACATCCTGCAAATGACGGTCGATAATACGGATTGATTTATTGACCAGATGTTTGTCGGCTGGCATCAAAGAAGTATCGCCTTCCCATTCCTCCTGAGACTTGAAAAATACCTCCTGAAGCTTTTTACGCGATTTCATCAGGTTTTTTACCTGAGCCATCAGCAACTGATCCTCAAATGGTTTGGTCATATAAGCATCGGCTCCGGTTTGTAAGCCACTGATATGCTTATCGGTGTCCGACAATGCGGTTAGCAAAATAACAGGAATGTGGCTGGTTAAGGTATCTTCTTTTAATTGGGAACACAATTCGAAGCCATTTTTACCAGGCATCATCACGTCTGAAATAATCAGATCAGGAGAAAATTCTGCGGCAACTTCGAATCCCTGAATACCGTTTGAAGCTGTTAAAATATGAAATTCTTTCTGAAAGATGTGTCGCATGTGCTTTTGCATTTCCAGATTATCTTCAACAATCAGAATGGTTTGCCCACTCGGGTGAGATTCCTCAGCTATTTCATTCTCAGTTTTTGGGGCCGACCATCTTTCCTCCAATTTTGTATTTTCAGGAACTATCATGCTTTGTGCCGGAATAATCAGTGTGAAAACTGATCCTTTTTCGGGTTCCGATTCTACATAAATGGCACCATTGTGCATCTTTGCGTATTCGCGGCACAGATGGAGTCCAATGCCAGTTCCCTGATTCAACGATCCTGACCCTTGATAAAAACGATCGAAAATAAGTGGCAATTCATTCTCGGCAATACCACTCCCGGAATCTTCAACCCGCAACTCAATACATGGACCTTCGGGAATTTCATTGGTACAATAACCCAATTTTAAGAGCTTACTGCACGTTGAATGCTGCGAAAGACTGATCTTTATTTTGCCGCTTTCAGGAGTGTATTTAAAAGAATTAGATAAGAAATTAAAGATGATTTTATCAATCTTTTCTTCATCTATCGGGCAAAACAATGGTGATGTTTCCGAATAAAAGCTAAAATCGATTTTATTATCTTCAGCGTAAACTTTATAAAAATCACAAATTTCCAGGCACAACTTCACAAGGTCTTTTTGTTCCGGATGAAAGGTTGATTTACCAAGTTCAATCTTTCTGAAATCAATTACCTGAGCAATAAGACGCTTCAGCCGTTCCGCATTGCGACGTATCATTTGTAAATGATCGTTTGTATCGGGATCAAATTTTCGTTGGCTAATAATATGCTCTAGTGGCGACAGAATCAACGTGAGCGGCGTTTTGAATTCGTGCGAAATATTGGTAAATAGCTGAAGTTTAGATTGGTGCAATTCTTCTTCTTTCTCGTTTTTTACGCGTTCAATCAAAAGTTCGTTTTTGAGGTTCTGTCGATTCAATATTTCCTTTCTAATAAAAATTGAAGTAATAACGAAAAAACACAGGTAAAAGAAATAAGCATATCCGGTTCTCCAAAATGGAGGTTGAATGGTAATATTTAAGTGGGCGAGATGTGAACTCCAGATTCCATCGTTATTCGATGCCATTATCTCTAATGTATATTTTCCCTCCGGAATTTTGGTGAAGGTTGCTTTTCCTTCGGTTCCGGCATCAATCCATTCTTCGTTATAATTTATCAACCTATATTTAAAATGATTTCGTTCAGGGAGAATATAATTGGTGGCTATAAACTCAAACGATAATGAATTGTCATTAAATGGTAGTTTGATTGCTGAAAGTGTTGTAATAAAATCAAATTTGCTATTGGAGTTGCTATCTACAAGGTCGTTGTTAATAAACATTTTAGTGATCCTAACTTCAGGTTCATAGGTGTTTAGCACTATTTTGTTTGGAGTTAAAAAGTTGTATCCGTTGGGTCCTCCAAAGAGGAAAAGTCCTTTTGAAGTTTTAAATGCAGCTCCAGGATTAAACTGGTTTCCCTGTAACCCATCTTCCTCATGAAAATTCCGGAAATATTTTTTTTCGGGATTATAGCATGAAATCCCGTTCTCGGTTGAAAACCACATAAAGTGTTGATCATCTTCCAGAATGCCGTAAACATTATCACCAGCCAGTCCATCGTTCTTTGTTAAATTGCTAAATTTTCCGGTGTTCGGATCATAAAAATCGACACCATTACCTCCTGTACCAATCCACACTTTACCTGAATGATCTTCGCAAAGGGCAAAAATCTCATTGTTACTGATACTGTTTTTGTTTGGAGATCGCATATAGCGCATAAACTTACTGCTCCCTTTGGGAAGGTAATCTAGTCCATTGTTTGTTCCCACCCAAATACCGCCATAATTGTCGTAGATCAGGCATCGGGCATTTGGTGATGAAAGCGAAGTTGTATCAGAAGTTACATTGTTAAATTGTTTGATGTCATGCGTTTTGAAATCGTAAAAAAGCACCCCGTGACTGAAGCTCGCCAGCCAAAGGCCTTCAGGGATAGGGCAAATTCCGTAAATATGAATCCGTTGATCTTTTAAGATATTCAATTGGACAAATGTTTTCTTGCTTTTATCGAAGTACCACAATCCCTTCGAAAAAGTGCCTAGCCAAAGTTTGTTTTCACGATCAACAGCCATGCATTTAATGTTTGCAGTTTCAACGGTTTCCTGCGGAATTTGGTAATTGCTAAATGACATGGTTTTTAAATCGACAGAGCACAAACTGCCATTTTCGCTACCCACCCAAATATTCCCATCTAAATCTTCGGCAAACGAACTAATTACCGATCCTTCGGTATTATTACCTGACGGCACTTGCTGGATATGCAAAAACCGGTTGCCATTCGGATTGATATAAGCCAATCCACCCGACCATGTTCCGATCCAAATGCCATTCTGTGAATCGGTATAAAGCGAATAAATACTGTTTGCCGGTAAATTATTAAAACGGTTGCTCTTAATAATCTGATTTCCTTTTTTTGAGACTTGCAAAATGCCATTGTAAGTTGCAATCCAAATCTGGTTTTGAGGATCTTTCAGTATCTGCCGAACCCTGTTGTGAGGAATGTAGGTTTTCGATGGTTGATTCTGGTCATAATGCTCTATGATTGTTCCATTTTCATTGACGTGATCGGCGCCACCCCAATCATAGCCAATCCACATCGTATTATTATCTGAGCATAACGACAAAACCGTTTCTGATTGGTGCTTGCAAAAGAATTCTAGGGTTTGATAAGGTGGCGAACTGCGATAAATGGCTCCGCGATTGGTTCCGATCCACAGTTGATTAGAACTGTCGAACGTCACTACGGTCAGATTTTCATTGGCGCCGAATCTAAACGGAAGAATTTCGATTTGATCGTTACTTCCCGATTTGAAAATTCCAATGTGGTTGTTAAAAACAGCGAATAATTGCCCATTTTTATTTTCGGCCAAATCTAATATGCCTGATAAATTGGGTGTTTTCGGGCTGGCGGATAGTTTGACAGGAACAAATTGTTGAGTGCGGTAATTTAAGTAACAAGGTCCATTTAAGGTAATCACCCAAAATTTACCGTTCTGAGTTGTAAAAAGCTTTCGGATGTTATTCGACGGGAGCGAATTTGTGTTGCCAGATGCAGGTATATATTTATTGAATTCTTTACTGTTGTAATTGTATAATCCATGCTCGGTACCAAACCAGATGTATCCCAGTGAATCTTGCGTTATTGTCCGGATGGCGCCATAGGTAAATCCACCTTTTGGAGATACTTGTCTGAAAATTATTGGATCGTTTTGTCCAATAACTTTGAGTTGAAAAAGAATGCAAATTAGTAATATCCGGAGGTGTTTCCCTGTCATAATCCTGCGCCTGTATGAATTTGGTTTCAAAATTAGCAATAATTCATACCCATTGGTTAATTGTTTGCTATTATGAATTTTACAGTTGTTTCAATTTGGAACATGATTGACAATTGCGACTTGAAAATCTTACAAATTTGTTTTTCTGAAATTTGGGCATAAATATCTTGTTATGTGATGAATCAACTTATCGTTATTTACAACTCATTTTTCTTCCCATCCCCTGAAATTTTATTTACTTTTGCCGATCATTGAATTTCAGACATAAAAGACATTTATCATGAACATATCTTACCGCTGGTTAAAAGAATACATCAATCTCGATTATACTGCCGATGAAGTTTCTGCTTTCCTTACGCAGATTGGACTGGAAGTTGGAAGCATGGAAGAAGTGGAAACCATAAAAGGTGGTTTACGCGGCTTGGTGATTGGTGAAGTTCTGACCTGTGAACAGCACCCGGATTCGGATCACTTGAGCAAAACTACAGTAAATGTAGGTAATGGCGAAGTTCTACCTATTGTTTGTGGTGCGCCTAACGTGGCTGCCGGACAAAAAGTGGTGGTTGCTACCGTTGGCACAACGTTGTACGATGGGGACGCAGAATTTAAAATCAAGAAATCAAAAATCAGAGGTGAAGTTTCTGAGGGCATGATTTGTGCCGAAGATGAAATTGGACTGGGAGCAAGTCACGACGGAATTATGGTGCTCGACCCATTGGCGGTTCCCGGAACTCCAACCAGTGAATACTTTAAAATCGAGTCGGATTTTGTGCTTGAAGTTGACCTTACAGCGAACCGGATTGATGCGGCTTCTCACATTGGTGTTGCCCGCGATTTGGCTGCCTACATCAACCAAAAACATCCGATTAGCTATCAACGCCCTTCAGTTGAAGCTTTTAAAGTCGATAATCATTCTCTCTCGATTCCGGTTGAGGTTCTCAATTTCGCTGCTTGTCCTCGTTATTCCGGAGTTACAGTTTCAAACGTTACTGTAAAAGAATCTCCTGAATGGTTGAAAAATAAATTGAAACTCATTGGTTTAAAGCCAATCAACAATATTGTTGACGTTACCAACTTTGTTCTTTTCGAAACTGGTCAGCCGCTTCATGCGTTTGACGCAGCCGAAATTAAGGGTGGTAAAGTGGTTGTTCGCACTGCCGAAGCGGGCTCTAAATTCGTTACACTCGATGGCGTTGAACGCGAAATGCATCCTGATGATCTGATGATTTGTAACGAATCGGCTGCCATGTGCATTGCCGGTGTTTTTGGAGGTCTCCATTCAGGAGTAAAAGACTCGACAACCAGTGTGTTTCTGGAAAGTGCCTGGTTCGATGCGGTTTATATCCGCAAAACAGCCCGACGCCATACCTTGAGCACCGATGCTTCGTTCCGCTTTGAGCGTGGAACAGACCCGAACGGAACTATTTATGCGCTGAAACGTGCAGCCTTGCTGATTAAAGAAGTGGCTGGCGGCGAAATTTCTTCGGAAATTGTTGATGTTTACCCAAGTCCGGTTGAGGGTTTTAAAGTGGATTTGTCATATGCCAATGTAAAACGATTGATTGGTGTTGATTTGGGTAAAGAAATGATCAAACAAATTTTGGGAGCCCTTGAAATACGTATCGAAAATGAAACAGAAACAGGTCTTTCGCTTTTGGTTCCGCCATATCGTGTTGACGTTACTCGCGAATGTGATGTGATTGAAGATATTTTGCGCATTTATGGGTACAACAACATTGAACTGCCAACTCAGGTTAACGCTTCACTGCAATATTCGGTGAAGCCAAATCCAACCAAACTACGCAATTTGATTGCTGAAATGCTTACCGCACAAGGTTTCAACGAAATTTGGTCGAATTCGCTTACCAAAACATCCTATTACGAAAATAATCTGGCGCTTCCGATTGAAAGTACGGTTAAGCTGTTTAACCCTTTAAGTAACGATTTGGGAAGCATGCGCCAGACTTTGCTTTATGGTGGTTTGGAGTCGATTGCCCACAATGCGAATCGTAAAAATCCAGACTTGCGTTTGTACGAATTCGGGAACTGCTATTTCTTTAACGGCAGCAGCCTGAAAGAAAATCCGGTGCGCAATTACCGCGAAGAAGAACATTTAGGCGTGTTTATTTCTGGTGATAAAGAAGCGGCCAACTGGTCGGTTCCAGCCAACAAAACCTCATTCTTTCTCCTGAAATCGTATGCTGAAAATATTCTGAAACGTCTGGGCTTTTCTGTCCTGAACCTGAAGTCTGAAGGTTTTTCAAACGAGTTGATCAGCGAAGGCGTGCAGTATTTTATTAATGGTAAGAAACTCGTTGAATTTGGTGTGGTTTCAGGAAAAACACTGAAAACTTTCGGTATTGAAAACCCGGTGTATTTTGCCGATTTCAGTATGGATGTCGTATTTGTTGAGCTGAAAAACAACAAAGTTGTATTTGCCGAATTACCTAAATATCCTGAAGTACGCCGCGATTTGGCTTTGCTACTCGATAAAACAGTTCAATTCAACCAACTTCGCGATTTGGCGTTCCGTTCAGAACGAAAATTACTGCAATCGGTTGATCTGTTTGATGTTTACGAAGGGAAGGGCGTTCCTGAAGGCAAAAAGTCGTATGCGGTCAGCTACATTTTGCGCAACGATGAAATGACGCTGAACGACAAACAGATTGAAAAAATTATGCAGAAGCTGGTTTCGACTTACGAACGTGAATTGGGCGCACAGTTGAGGTAGTATTTTAACCGATAAAACTTTTAAAAGGTGTTGCTGTTCAATTCGGTGGCACCTTTTTTATTCGAAGGAAATGTTACGTATTGCGAGATTCGAGTTGCGGGTTTTTATCTCGGAACCCGCAACTCGGAACGATTTAAAACTTCTCAAATGAGCAATCAGACAAAAGGAATTGTATATACACTAATCACTGTATTGATGTGGGGAGTTTTGGCTATTGCGCTGAAAGTTGCCTCTAAAGCGATTGATTCGCCTACTATCGTGTGGTTTCGATTTTCACTGGCATTTTCAGGAATGGCCATTTGGGCTCTTTTTAACGATACCAAAGCCCTGAAAATATTGTACAAACCTTCGCTAATTCTGGTTATTTCTACTTTAATGCTGGCCTGGAATTACATTGGTTTTATGTGGGGCGTTCAGTACACCACGCCTGGGAATGCACAGGTTGCAGTTCAAACGGGGCAGGTTGTACTGGCCATTTTTGGAGTCGTTTTTTTCAAAGAAAAACTTTCGTGGATGCAGGGGTTTGGATTTTTGTTAGCACTTATCGGATTCTGGATTTTTTACCAGCAGCACTTAACCGCATTACCCGCCAATAAAAGCGAATACACCAAAGGGACACTTCTGACCGTTTCCGCGGCTTTGACATGGGCAGTTTATGCGGCTATGCAGAAAAAACTAATACGTCAACATCCGGTAACCACCTTGAATTTATTCATTTTCGGATTGCCAATTTTGCTGTACTTCCCGTTTGCCAATTTCGCGAGTCTGGCTCACTTAAGTTTAGGTTATTGGCTGCTTTTAATTTTTCTGGGGATGAACACATTAATTTCCTATGTCTGCCTGACGCTCGCCCTGAAATACATGGAAGCGGGAAAAGTCAGCGTTTTGCTGATAATGAACCCAATCATCACATTTGTAATCATGGGTATTCTAACCTGGCTTCAGATTACCTGGATAGCGCCTGAACATTTTTCGGTACTTTCCATTTTTGGGGCGTTACTTGCATTGTCGGGAGCAATTTTAGTGGTGCGTAAAAAAAAGAAAACGGAAGTTGTATCGTGAAATCCTCGGAGAACATTAAGTTTCAATAAACAAATACTTCTGCCGACGATCAATCGATCTGTTGGTGTTCAAGTCTTTCTAGTTTTGCTGTTGAGATTGTACTGTACAGACGCAACGCATTGCGTCTCTAGCATAGATAATTTATGTGGGTAATTTTAGCCTTGTCGTCTGCCATTCTATTAGGGATTTACGAAGTTTTCAAGAAACTTTCGGTTCATAAAAATGCAGTCATTCCGGTACTTTTTATCTCCACATTAACCAGTGCCTTAATTTTTTTGCCAATCACGGTTGGCTCAGGTTTTTATCCTGAATTTTTCAAAAGCATTCAGCTTTTTGTTCCTGAAATTACGTTGGGGCAGCACGGATTTATCTTCCTGAAATCAATGTTGGTGGTTTCGAGCTGGATTTTGGGTTTCTATGCTGTTAAAAACCTGCCAATCACTATCGTGGCACCAATTCGAGCAACAGGACCAATCTGGACTTTAATAGGCGCCATTGTGATCTTCAGCGAACACCTCAATTCTCAGCAATGGGCGGGCGTGAGCATTACGCTGTTTTTCTTCTATTTATTATCCACTGCCGGAAAATTGGAAGGTATTAATTTTTCAGCGAACAAATGGGTGTTTCTCATCATGGCAGGAACATTCCTTGGAGCGGTGAGTGGTTTGTACGATAAGTTCCTGATGCGTCGAATCGATCGGATGGCTGTTCAGGCATGGTTCTCGTTTTATCAGGTAGTCATATTACTCCCTATTTTGGCTGTCAATCGTTGGCGTTTGCCTAAAGAAGAGCGAACTCCATTTCACTGGCGCTGGTCCATTCCGCTGATTGGATTTTTTTTGGTGCTTGCCGATTATCTCTATTTTAATTCTTTGAGCCATCCCGAATCGATGATTTCAATTGTTTCTGCGTTACGCCGTGGGGGAGTAGTTATTTCGTTTGCGGTGGGAGCGCTCGTCTTCAAAGAGAAAAATATTCCCCGAAAAGCGCTGTATCTGGTTGGTATTCTGATTGGTATTTTATTAATTTCGCTGGGGTCGAAATAGTTTCGGCTTCGACAAGCTCAGCCATCGATTTAACACAGATTTGAGACTTTCTTATTTCTTGCTCGATGTTTAATATTTATTCAGGTTATGAAGACGACAATACTTTTACTGCTGATCATTTTTGTTTTGTTTTCCTGTACCGAAAAGAAACCAGCCGCCAATCCACAGGTTTTGCTGGATGCTGATATTGCCTTTTCTGATTATTCAGTCAAACATGGCATTCAAAAGGCATTCATTGAATTTGCCGACGATAGCGTGGTTTTGCTGAAACCCAAACGGATGCCCATCGTCGGGAAATTAAACCTGATTAAGAGTTACGAAGGCAAAAGTGACAGCGGAGTTGTGCTAACCTGGAGCCCTGCTAAAGCGATAATTGCAAAAAGTGGCGAGCTTGGCTACACTTATGGCTTTTGGACATTTATAGCTAAAACCGATACTTCACACGGGACTTACATGACAGTCTGGAAGAAAGATCCAACGGGCCTGTGGAAATACATTGCTGACACTGGGAATGAAGGACTTTCAAACAAACAGGAAAATGGAAACAGTCATTAGTCATTCGGAAAGCTGGTTTTCAATGACTTTTTCCCAATGACTAATGACTATTTCCTTATTGCTTAAACAGCTCGTTCAATCCGTTGAAATAGTCTTCTTCCCAACCTTCAGAAATGTTGCGATAAGCTTCGTCAGGAATGTTGGTTTGTACCACTTCCATGCTGGTGCCGCCTTTGTCAGGATGTAGTTTGATGGTTACAATCGATTTTTTATCGTCGTCCTCTTCGCCAAAGAACCATTCCTGAACGATTTTTTTATCCTGTTCGAATTCGAGGTTGATTCCGCAGATACTTTCCTCCCACATCGAGAATTCAGTGCCGGCAACTGGTTCCATTACGGCATCTTCCCCAGTCCAGATTTCAATCATCACTTTATTGGTAAGTGCATTGTAAACATCGGATGGTTGGGCGGTTATCTTGAAGTATTTTTTATATGTTTTCATTGAGTCGTTTTTTAATGATGATTTCTCAGAATAAAGGTAGAGCATCCAAATATAGGTTAATTTCTGAGATTCCACACTTCGAAAGCCTGGGAGCGGCACCTCCAACTTCTATCTTCCGTCTTCCGGTATTTGAATTTGTTGCGGGTTCCGAGTTAAGCTTCGGTCTTCCGACTCCCGACTTCTCCTCAAATCTTCCTCCGCTGATAAACGTGTTTGTTTATTTTATAAGAGAACCCGATCGTACTAAGCTCTTTGGTTTGCCATTTGGGTTTAAATATTTCGGTGCCATTCGCTTCAAATCTTCCGGTAGGGAAAGTTACATTGCTATCGTACAGCATATACAGCATAAAAGTCATGCTAATTCGGTTGGTAAGTTGGGCAACTATGGTATTTTCCCAGTTTACATCAATCTTTTTAAATGGTCGCTGGTAATTCAGGAACATTTTATACTTGGTTTCATAACTAATCCGTGGCGTAATATCTATTTTATAACGGAGATCGATGTTAAGACCAGGTTCCCAGAAGCTTCGGCTATGAGCCGATACGCCAAATTTGGTCTGGTCTATCAGCGCAGTATCGCGTACAAAAACATTTTTTGCTGTGATTGGCGAAAGGAATAACGAGAAATTTTTGTTCGGTTTATAGTCGAATCCAAGTTTGATAAACGTTGTAGCAGGCGACATGAAAGTTGAAATCGGAACAGAATCATTTGGATAGTTGTACCCTTTAAAAAACTGAGTTTTATAATCAATTTCAGTACTGTAATACCAATCTTTAAAAGCGTTTACACCCAGGCGTGAAATCAGTTCCAATTTATCGTCATTTTTCTGTGTCTGGTTTATGTCACCACCTTGCCTGATCCAGCCGTTCCGAAATTCAACACTATTTTCCCATTTTAGTTTGCTGTCGTTCGAATAATTGGCATATCCTTTCAATACAGTCAGGAATGAAAATGAACTTCGCCCTCCGGCTTTCCAATTGCTAAGGTACAATTGTGTAAACCCTAAGTTTCCGTTTCCTCCCAAATCCCAGGGTGCAACGACATTGTATTTCTTTTGGATTTTGGTTAGTTTCTGATCGGGAGTGTACTTCTGAAATACATAATCGCGGTGCTGTTTATGCTCAATCCGGTTAAATGTAATGTTGTCCTCAATGGCAATTCCAATGGTTTGTTTGTCGAGGTTCATCAGTTGAATTCCGATGGAATCGTTTTGTATGTTTTTGATGTACATGCGGCTAATTGAACGTTGGTTATTTCGTAGCCAAAGTTGCGTCGGCCTTCCGGTTAAGCTTTGTACGTTAAGAGAAACCGAATCGTTTAGAGCATATCGCTGTAGTGTTTGCACATAAAGACAGATCGAATCATTAACCGCCCGGACAATCGAATCGTTGTAAGTAGCCAGGATTTGCTGGTTCCGCAGTTTTAACGAATCGCTTAGTTGGTTCTGAAGCGAGTCGGAGAATACCCGCACAGCATATTTTCGGTAGGCTGTGATGGCCGAATCAAGATTCATCTTTTCGAGCCGGCTATTGAATCGCTGGCGGGCAGCTTCAAGTATAGAACTGCGCGCATTCTGCCGATTTTTGATCTTCTCAAAATTGTTTGGCGCTTTTCCAAGCGAATCCTGAATCGCAAAAATATTCAGCAAACTGTCGGGTAAAACGATTTTTGTTCGGCGAATGATTGCCTCTTCATCACCCTTGGCTATGAGTTGACTTTTTTTGTCCGGACTGACAGTCAGGTTTTCAGGCAACGGAATAGTTTTCATATCAACTCCATTCCAGATGGCTCGGTCGAGTTGTTTCATTTTCTCCAGAATAGTACGATAACCCAAATACCCTTTAACCTGAAGCGAATCGCTTACGTTTTCAGGCGAGCGGTTGATGTACCTTAGATCTTTGTTCGTCTGGAATTTTTGAAGTTTTATTAGGATGGTATCAATGCGTTCATCCTCTGCAAAATGGATTAATCCGTTTACTGTGCCTAATATTTCAGGATTCTCCGATTGCCATACCGTATTGGGCTGGATGTGTTTTTTCAGGAAATCGATCCCCAATTTGATGGAATCTGCATTGCTGAGTATTACTTCTTTCTTTTTGTCAACGGGATTGGTTTCTGCGAATAAGGAAACACTGATCAGGACGATAAATCCTGCACAAAGTTTTTTAAGCTGCATATCTATTCGGTTAATTGGCTATCAAGTAAAACGTTTTTGTCATCAACTTGTTGTCAGGCATTTCAAAAATCAGGCCATCCTAGTCTGTCCATTCCAGAAAAGGGTGCTCCGAAAGAAAGGAATTATAGTATCTCCTGTCGCCCGAAACTTCCGCTAAAAGCCAGTCAGGCCGCGGAAATGCCTGGTTTCCTGATTCAAGTTCCAGCTCAGCAATAACCAGCCCCTCATTTTTTCCTGAAAAAACATCAACTTCCCATAAAAAACCTTCGTGCATGATTTTGTAGCGAATTTTTTCAACCGGATTGGAAATGGCCAAATTCATCATTTCCTGTGCTTCATCAACTGGTATTTGGTATTCATACTCCGGACGTGAAATGGTTTCAGACCGACCTTTGATGGTCAGGAATGCTTTTTTTCCGGCAATTCGGACGCGCACCGTTGGGTTGGGGTCAATACTCAGGTAAGCTTGCACCAATCGGGTTCCCTTATCTGTCGGATTCCATTTTCGGGTGTCGACTAAAAATTTACGTTCAATTTCGAGAGGCATCTGGTTTCGGTTTGTTTTTGCTAATTTGCAGCAGCAAAATTAAGACTACTGAAATGATTTCACGAGAAAATGCCTACAAACTTTTGAATCAACACATTCAAAACGCAAATATGATCAAGCACAGTGTGGCGAGTGAGGCCGTTATGCGTGCCATTGCCCGAAAACTGGATACTGATCAGGAAGAGTGGGGGATCGCCGGATTACTCCACGATATTGATGTTGAAGTTACACATGCCGATCCGTATCAGCATGGCCCACATGCTACCTTAATGCTTGATGGTTTACTTTCTCCTGAAGCCATTGACGCCATTGTGATGCACAACGAAATGGCTACCGGAAAAGAACGGGCAACCGTTTTTCAACATGCGCTGGCGGCTGGCGAAACCATCACCGGGCTGATTATGGCTACGGCAATGGTTTATCCTGATCGAAAACTGGCATCGGTGAAAACCAAATCAATCACCAAACGCATGAAAGAAAAGGCATTTGCAGCTTCGGTAAAACGCGAAAATATCCTGGAATGCGAACTTATTGGCATTCCGATCAACGATTTTGCTGAACTGGCTTTGGTCGCCATGCAGGAAATCAGCGACGAGTTGGGGTTTTAATCGGCCTATTGCCTTTTTTCGCCCTGAAAGGCAATGTCCTTCGGTTAAGGAAAATATTAAATTTTTATTCAGCGATTCGCAAGCTATATTTCGGTGCGCTGCACCTACAAAAGTCCTGATAATTCAATTTCTACAACTATTTCGCAGCTCTGCTGCTTTGCTTTATCGAAAAGGTGCAGAGCACCATGATATTTGTAGAAAAATATAAGTGCCTGTCGGTAAGATGCAAAGCACCGAAATAGAGGATGAAGAATTCTTTGAACTTGGTTACATTTAATGAATACTCTGAGCGAGATTGTTAGCTTTTATAACCATTCAAGGAACAGTCTAAATTTTATACTAAACACCTGAGTAAATATATCCACATTTTGTCAACGTTCATTGGATATCAGTCTATTAAAATTTAACTTTGATGATAATAATTTAGGCATAATTAAATATAAAACTATGACTACTTCTACAATAATTACTATCGCACTTGCTATAATCAGCCCAATTCTAGCTATTATTTTACCGGCTTATTTAAAATATTACAAAATAGATAATGCAAAAATAGTATCAAGTTTTAATAATGGATTACACTTCTTTTTTGCATATATTCTACCCATTACTTCATCTGTTATTGGTTCTTTATATTTTCCTTTTAATAAGCTTTTTGTACTTCTAATAGCTATGAATACCATGTCTCTGTCGGTTAATCTTGTTGTTGAAATACTAAAATTAAAAGATAAGGCAGATGAGAAATTTAGAAAAGGGATTTATGAAGTCATATATAAAATAGCTGAATCTAATTATGCAGAGCATAATAAAATATTGGATATTACTGATGACAGTTTAAATTTTTCAAATGTGAGTCTTAAAAGGTTATCGGAAATAGTTGAGAAAATGGCTGATGTAATTTATAAAACAAATATTGAGGTTATTGAAGCAAAAATTGAGGTGCAGAACGAAATATCCACCAGCCATCACAAGAATATAGAGTGAGATATATTAAAAATGCAGATTTAGAATGAAATTATTATTCACAGTCATAAAGCAAAAAGGAGAACGAACCCAGTTCTCTTTTTTTTTGCGTTCAACGGATTGTTTATTAATCGGATTTATCCTAGCAATGTCTTTTCTTTTCTTTTGACAATTCTTGTGTCTTTCTTCAATTTTGCTGATAAATCATCAGGAAAGGTTATCGCTTTGAATTAGATTATTATTTTTGCGACAAATTTAGTTGCAAATGAAGAATCCGGAAAGCTGCAAAAACATCGAAGAAGTAAGGGAAGCGATTGATGAGATTGACTACCAAATTATGAAGCTCTTTAGCCAACGCTATGATTTTGTGAAAGAGATCGTGAAATTCAAGACCGACGAAGCTTCTGTAATTGCCGAAAGCCGTCAAAAGGAAGTGATTGAAAAAAGGAGGGAATGGGCAGTTGAACTGGGTCTCAATCCCGATTTGTTTGAAGATATTTTCTGGACCCTCATGCGCTATAATGTGACGAAAGAACTTGAAATACTGAAAAATACGAGTACTAAACCTGTGTAGCTAACCCCTCAAAATCTGAGATAATGTTTAAGCAAGAAATAAAAGTAATGGACTGTACCGTTCGCGATGGCGGGCTGATGAATAAATGGCAATTCTCCGACGATTTTGTCCGGGGCGTTTACAATGCCTGCGTGGAAGCTGGTGTCGATTACATGGAAATCGGTTATCTGAGCAGCGAAAAAGCGTTTAGCCGTAAAGAAATGGGACCATGGAAATTCTGTCATCAGAAAGATTTGGAGCGCATCGTGGGCAAAAACGAGACCAACCTGAAACTTTCGGCCATGGCTGATATTGGCCGCATCGATCTCGATGATATTCCAATGGCTTCGGATAGTTTGCTGGATATGATCCGCGTGGCCTGTTATGTGCATCAGGTTGATAAAGCCATTGCGTTGGCTCATCATTGTATGGACAAAGGTTACGAAGTGTGCATCAATCTGATGGCCGTTTCGACAGTGAATGAGCATGAACTCGACGAGGCGTTGAAAGACATTGCCCAGTCGCGCGTGAAGGTTTTTTATGCTGTTGATAGTTTTGGCAGCATGTATTTTGAATCAATTCAACATTTGGTTCGCAAATACATCAATGCATTGCCTGGAAAGGAAATTGGGATTCATGCCCACAACAACATGCAGATGGCCATGTCGAACACCTATACCGCTATTATGGAAGGCTGCACCATGCTCGATGCCACTTTAATGGGACTTGGACGCGGTGCCGGAAATTGCCCGATTGAAATTCTGATTGCTTTCCTTAAAAATCCGAAATACCGTTTGCTGCCTTTGTTGCAAGTGATTCAGGATCATGTTCACCCGATGCAAAAAGAAATTGATTGGGGCTATCATATTCCATACCTGATTTCAGGAGCCTTGAATGCTCATCCGCGTCGCAGCATGGAATGGATGGATTCGGACCGCAAAAACGACTTTGTGACTTTCATGAAAGAAATGCACGATAACGAGTTGTTGGAGTAAAAAAGTGTTCAGTGTTCAGTCGCAGTTTTCAGTTTTACCAATTGCGACTGATCACTGCGACTGATTACTTTTTAAAGCGAATTTCTCCGGATGAATTGAAACGGGCTTTTGATCCGTTCAAATTTTTGGGTTAGTATCATTTGGGCTGCCAGTTGCCCAATTTCTTCGTGACTCGTTGAAATGGTGGTTATCCCCTCGCACAGTATTTCCTTAACCTGATTTTCGTTATATGCCACCACGCCACAATCTTTTCCTAATGTCCAGTTCTTTTGTTTGATTCGGCGGATAAAAGCATACAAATCATCATCAGAAACAATGATGTAAGCTTCTCCGGCATTGATTTCAGAATCTTCCATCCGGTCAATCACTGCACTATCAAATCCGTGAACCTTGCAAAAAATACGAAACCCGCGAACAATGTATGGCGGATAGTATTCGGCCTGCGGGAAAACGAGATTCAAACGGCTGTATTTCCGTAAAAGGTCGATTCCACAAGTGAGAGCCGACTGAATGTCTTTGTCGTATTCCTGATAAACCACCGGATAATCTTTCAATTCTTCCAAAAAACGATCGACAATCAAAACCTTTTCGCGTGGTATTTTCTTGATGACTTCGCTGATATTGGCATTTTCGTTCCTGACGTGAGGCAGAATCACAAAATAGTCGTAGCTGTTCAGGTTTTTATTTACAATGGCCTCAAATTCATCCAGATCGTAGTTGTAAATGAACACGTCGACACTGGCTTTTGCGCCCATCGTTTTTACAAATGAGTAATAGATGCTACGCTTGTAATTGCTGAGTTTGTTGAAGATCATACATATTTTGAGCTTTTTGCTCACGTTCACCCGATTGATGTAATATCCCTTGCCGCGAACTGCTAAAACAATGCCTTTTTTCTTCATGTAAACGTAAGCCTTTTCAACCGTGTCGCGCGAAAGGAGCAATTCTTCACTCGTTTCGTTGATCGACGGAATACGCTGTCCCTGTTTGAAAATACCGGCCTCAATGTCAGAAATAAACAAGTCGACAACCTGTTTGTATTTTGGGATTCCCGATTCCGAGTCTATTTTAAGATAATTCAGCATGTTCCTGCGATTGAAAGCCCGAAATTACGAAAAAAAGGCAAACCAAACGGCTGCCTTTTTTGATGTTTTAGCTGTTGCGGGTTGCGTGTTACGGGTTAACTTGCAACCCGAAACTCGCAACTCGCAACATCAATACTGTAAACTGCGACTGACTACTGATCACTTATTTCAATTCTGCCAGTTTTTTTCGTAGTAACTCGGGAATCTCGGCAGGTTCTTTGGCTACCGGTACTCCGGCACGGTTAAACGCTGCTATTTTTTCTGCAGCAGTTCCCGATCCGCTCGAAATGATGGCGCCTGCATGACCCATCCGTTTTCCCGGAGGTGCTGTTTGACCTGCAATGAATGCAACAACAGGTTTAGTCATTTTCTCAGCAATAAACTGAGCGGCTTGTTCTTCGGCATCGCCACCAATCTCACCAATTAAAACTACAGCGATGGTTTCCGGATCGTTTTCAAATCGTTCCAAAAGATCGATAAAATATAATCCGGCAACAGGGTCGCCGCCGATACCAACGCAGGTAGTTTGTCCGAAGTCGTTCAGTGTAAGTAAATTGACAACTTCGTATGTCAAAGTGCCGCTTCTGGAAATAAAACCAATATTACCTTCCTTGAAAATCATGGCAGGCAAGATTCCCACCAGCGATTGTCCGGGGGTAATTAATCCGGGGCAATTGGGGCCAATCAAAAGTGTGCCGTTTTGTTTCAGAATTGGAGTTACCCGAATCATATCCTGAACCGGAACGCCCTCGCTTATGGCAATGACCAATGCGATTCCAGCTTCGGAAGCTTCAAGAATGGCATCGGCAGCATAAGCCGCTGGAACAAAAATGATGGAAGTATTTGCTCCGGTAGCTTTTACCGCATTCTCTACCGAGTTGAAAACGGGTACGCCTTCAACGGTTTCACCTTCTTTGCCCGGCGAAACCCCGGCAACGATATTGGTTCCGTATTTATTCATCAGGCCGGTATGAAATTTCCCGTCGCGTCCGGTTATTCCCTGAACAACCAGCTTTGTATCTTTATTGACTAAAATGCTCATTTGAATTATGAATTATAAGTTATGATTTTTGGTTGAGAAATTGGATGATAGTGAGCAGGTGACTTTATGTCACCCACTCACTAAACAACTTTTATCGTTTGCTTAGTTCAATGGCTTTTTTAGCTGCTTCGCTCATCGAACTGACGGTTGGCAGACCAGTTTCCTTGAGAATAGCCAAACCTTCGGCAGCATTTGTTCCCGATAAACGAACTACAATTGGGATGTCAGTCATCAGGACTTCGAGCGCTTTAAGGAGGCCTTTGGCTACATCATCGCAGCGAGTAATACCTCCAAAAATATTGATCATCACAGCCTTCACATTTTTATCGCCAAGTAAGATATTCATGGCATCAATCACTTTCTGAGGATTTGAACTTCCGCCGATATCCAGAAAGTTCGCTGGTGAACCGCCATACAATTTAATCATGTCCATGGTTGCCATTGCAAGTCCGGCGCCATTGACCATACAACCAATATTGCCATCGAGTTTGATGTACGATAAGCCTTTTTCGTGTGCAGCAATTTCCTGAAGTTCATCTTCGTCGGGTTCGCGCATAGCCAATATTTTGGGCTGGCGATAAAGTGCATTGTCGTCAAAATTCATCTTGCCGTCAATAGCCAGTACTTCATTTTCAGGAGTAAGAACAAGCGGATTAATTTCAGCAAGCGTAGCATCGGTTTCAACAAATAATTTGTAAAGTTTAGTGAAAATGGAAGCGGCTTTGTTTGCCAGCTTAATGTCTCCAAATAATTGCAGAGCAACATTTCGGGCCTGATAATCCAATAAACCGGTCAAAGGATTGATCGAGAATTTAATGATTTTTTCAGGGGTTTCCCTGGCAACTTCTTCAATTTCAACGCCACCTTCAGCACTGGCCATCAAGGTAATGCTTTTGGTATTGCGGTCGTTAATCAGTCCAACATAGAATTCTTTGGAAATATTTACAGCATCAGCAACCAATACTTTCTCAACTTTGAAGCCTTTAATGTCCATTCCAAGGATTTGTTTCCCTGCGGCTACAGCATCTTCAACTGTCCTTGCCAATTTTACTCCACCGGCTTTTCCTCGTCCGCCTACTAAAACCTGAGCTTTTACTACAACCATACGGTTCATGTCACGGGCCGCTTTTTCGAC
Organism: Prolixibacteraceae bacterium; assembly: GCA_028683385.1. Lineage (GTDB taxonomy): Bacteria > Bacteroidota > Bacteroidia > Bacteroidales > Prolixibacteraceae > Aquipluma. Next base: position 119,649 of record JAQUIJ010000011.1, read on the forward strand.
TTCGCTGACGGTATAACACAACACACTGTCGGGTACAGGAATGCCATAATCCCTGAAAATTTGTCTGGCTTGATATTCATGAATCTTCATTTCAAAAAATAATTATGGGTTAGTATGATTTTTATTGGTTATCGAACGATGTTCAGGTTTTTTTGGACTGAATTACCCGACCAATAACCGCATTATCTATCAGCATTTAAATATCTGCATAATTAGATTAATCAGAATGATCTTTTCTGCATTTTTAAAACATATCAACATTTTAATTCCGGTTTGGTTTTTGAAATTTCTAAAGAAACGCATAAAAGAAAGTTAAATTTTAATATTTCTGAATTGCGATTGTTCCGATTCGCTTAAAATGGAAGTGTATTTGCGCCTGATTAAACTTTTTTAGCCTATTTTTGCAGCTCATAAAAACAAACCAAATGCTCGAAGATATTAAACAGGTTTTACGGCAGGAAGCCGAGGCCATTCAAAATATTCCGGTAACTGAGGCGTACGAAAAGGCAATCAACATCATCGAAGAACGTGTTCATCAATTGAAAGGTAAACTGGTTGCTTCCGGAATGGGGAAAGCCGGGCAAATAGCCTTGAACATAGCCACTACTTTTAGCTCTACCGGCACGCCTGCTGTATTTTTGCACCCGAGCGATGCGCAACATGGCGACTTAGGTGTAATTCAGCCGAATGACGTACTTTTACTTATTTCAAACTCCGGGAAAACTCGCGAAATACTTGAACTGGTTCAGTTGGCTGAAAATCTTTATGAAGGACTACCGTTAATTGTGATTACCAGTAATAGCGAATCGGAACTTGCGCAAATGGCAGATGTTTGCCTTGAAACCGGTAACCCAAAAGAAGTTTGTATTCTCGGACTGACGCCAAGTACTTCAACCACGGTAATGACTGTTATCGGCGATGTTTTGGTTGTTATGATGATGAAACGAATTGGCTTCAACAACGAAGAATACGCCAAACGCCATCATGGCGGTTATCTGGGACATAAATCGCGGATGCAGGCGGGATTGAAATAGTGATCAGTGCACAGTCACAGTTCCCAGTAAATTAGTCATTTTATGGTCAATTACTTCGTGTCATTCATAGTAGAAATGAGTCTGAATTTACGATCAATGACAATTGAATGACCTAATGACAATGAATGACAACAAATTAAGATTTGAAACTTTTAACTTTTATAGAATGCGCATTTTAAGAGAAAATACCATTGGATTGGTGATTGATATTCAGGAACGATTGGTTCCGGTGATGGAAGAAAGCGAACAGTTAGTTGAAAATTGCAGCAAACTGATACAAGGGTTACAAATTCTGGGTTTGCCGCTTTTGGTAACTCAACAATATACCAAAGGATTGGGCGAAACCATTGACGAAATTAAATCGCTGATTCCAGACTTTCAGTACATTGAAAAGAAAGATTTTAGTTGTCTGGATGAACCTGTTTTTGCTGAAAAACTTGCCCTTTCAGGAGCAAAAAATGTAATCATCTGCGGAATCGAATCGCATGTTTGTGTGTTGCAAACGGCTCTCGATTTGAAAGCTTCTGGATATCATCCAGTAGTGGTTTTCGATTGCGTTTCGTCGCGCTCGTTTGATAATGTTGATTTGGTGGCTGAACGTTTCCGCTACGAAGGAATCATGATGACTTCAATGGAATCGATTCTTTTCGAACTGACCCGTAGCGCCGGAGCTCCCGGATTTAAAGAGATTTCGAAATTGGTGAAATAAATATTTGTGGGGTAGAGACGCCCTATTAGGGCGTCTCTACGATACCATCTATTTGTTCACATAAAAATACCTGATCCGGCAGGCTGTTCCTTTGCTCTGAATGTTCTTTTCAGGCAAAACCCGGATTTCCAGACGATGTTTCCCTGCGTTTAATCCATATCCCATTGTGTAAAACCAGGGCAGGTGCAATTGCGAACTCCATTGGGTATATAAATCCTGTTTTTTCCAGTCGCCTTTATCAATGCGGTATTCAATCATTCCGGCATCGGAGCCAGAAGCCACAGCAATGCCAATTGCATTTCCCTCGAAATCAAATTTCAATGTTCCTCCGGGAGTTTCGGCAACCAACATCGGTACTTTGGTGAAATCGTCGCGCGTACCAATATTGTCGGTGGGTGTCCAGTTTTGTACGGCTTGCCAACCTTTTACCGGTTTAGCTTCGATCGCAGGGATCAAAATTCCTTTGTTGTAGCTGGCTTCATTTAATTTGGCCGGAAGCGGATAGGCCGTCAGTTTATCGTCGTCGGCTACAAAACTGCTCCAGCATTCATCCAGAAACGATTTCATTGACTGGTAATAAATGTGCTGGCCAAATGGGGACGGGTGGAGGTTCTTAAAATCATTTTCCCAGGTAAACTCTTCGTTGTCAATTCGATCGGTCACTTCTTTGGCCAGATTGATGGTTGAAATTTGGTAATGTGCAGCCACCTTTTCGTGGTTCTCAATTTCCGGTGGTGTGATGCCTTTTCGGTATTCAGCCATTTTATCCGGATCGACAAAGTGCATGATTACAATATCTATTGCCGGGTTCGACTCGCGGGCGTGACGGACAATTCCTTCCATTCCCAGAATCTGCGTTTCAGACCCAAACCCATTGACGCGGTCGTTTACGGCAGCTTCCTCGAAAAGCAGATCAACTTTCCCGTTTTTCAGCACATCGCGCTCAAAACGAAATGCCCCCGGCGTACTTCCCATCGATGGAATTCCGGCAGCAATAAAGTCGAATTTAGTTTCTGGAAATCGTTTTTGCAGGTAGTTGCAGATACTATCGCGCCAACCATTCATGGCAGTAATTGAGCCGCCAAGAAATGCAACCCGGCCTTTCTTTTCGCGCTCAAAAACCATTTGGACGTTGTGCATTTTGCTCCGGAAGGTATGGTAATTCTTGCTTTCAAGCTTAGGATTGATTTCAGGAAAACTATTCCGGATAAAACCGGCACTGCCTTTCACGTCATCAATCTGGAAATGATGCCCTTGAAGGGATTGTTTGCCCAGTGTATTGGGGTAAATCATGGCCGGACCACCCAGACGGATGTATTTATTAGCCAGAATGTAGGTATTTTCATCAGGAGGAACAATGCTGTCGTGCAAACCGATTTGAAAGAGCAACGGAACTTTGGCTGCTGCCAGGTTTTCCAGGTTGTCGATGGGATTGTCTTTATAATCGAGCGCTTCCTGTTCGGTTTTGAAATTGTAGGCTTTTAGCAGCAATTTCCACGATTCAGGGTCGCCTTTGCTGAAGCCTTTTCCACCAGGCCAGCTTTTGAAATCGCAAACCGGCGCTTCGGCATAAATGGCGCTTATTCGTTCAGGATACTTTTTTGCAAAGTTGAAAACATACAAGCCACCCCGACTGACGCCTTCGAGCGCTACTTTTTTGTTGAAACCGTATTGGGTTGTCAGGTAATTGTAGAAACCGTTCCAGATTTCGACGCATCCGGGAGATCCCAAAAGTTCATCGGTATCAATATAAACCACGTGAAATCCTTTGCGGATAAGGATGCTGTCCGTTTGATAATGCCAGTCGGGGAACCGGGCTCGCCAAACCCAGGGCTTTCCGGGAGCAGCTTTCTCGGGCACGACGATGCGGGCATTCCGCCGGTCGATTTGGAAATCGTATTTGGTGAAACCATGCCAAACGGTTGATTTTCCGGGATATTGAGCCGAAACCAGCGATGTGTCTTTCCCGGTCAGCGCTTTGTAAATGGTTTGCGCCATCAGTCCTGCCCCTTCAGGGTTGGGGTGAATTTGGTCGGGAAAGAGTGCTGCTTTTCCGGAGAGAGCTGTATATAAATCGATCACCGGAAGATTTTCTTCAGTGGAAAGTTTTTCTATCGACGGAATTACCCCGTGAACAATGATGGAATCGTTGATTCCCCAGCGACTGACATATGCAGGAACCGGCTTGCACAGGTAGATTTTGGGATGCGACGAAAGTGCTTTCAACTCTTTCACCATCGCCCGGTAATCGGACAAAAACTCACCGGAATATTTCCAGTTTTGTGGCTTGGTGTCGTTTGTTCCCAGTTTAATAATAACCACGTCAGGTAAAAAAGCTTTGGCTTGTGCGTACGCTTCTTCATTCCAGAAGGGATAGTCGCCTTTTTTTAGCAGCGTTCGGCCACCCACTCCAAAGTTGCGGACTTCCCACTTTTGTCCCAACATACGCCCCAATTGCGATGGATACGAATCGCGTGGTCGGTCGGCAATTCCTGAACCATAAGTGATACTGTTGCCAATGCAGGCTACTTTAATCGGAGAAGAGTATTTGGAAGGATCGATGGGTTGGGCAAAGCCGGTTATAACCAGAACGGAAAAGGCCAGGAAAAGTAAGACAGCTTTCATCGCAGTTTAGTTGTTTCTTGAGTTAGTTTTGATTTCTCAAAGATAGAAATATTCTGATGTGCCGATGTGTGCTGATAGTGTTTTGTGTGTATTGATTATTCGTCAATCCTTCATTTTTTTAATAAAAAGACCCCTTGCACTGCCTAAGCAATAGCAAGGGGTTGAAAGGTTTAGTTGATTATTTCTCGTATTTGTTGTAATGCCTGTGAACTTACCGGCAAATTCAATATTTGCTAATATCCCGGATTTTGCGTAATCAACTGGTTACTGGCCATTGCCTGTTCTGGTATAGGAAAACGGTTTTGAAATGCTTTGCCTTCTCCATCTGCAGGGTGATCCCACCACGATTGAGTGGTGTATTTATTCCAGCGCACCAAATCGGTACGGCGGCGGCCTTCACCAATAAATTCAATCATCCATTCATCCAACATTCGCCACTCATCGAGATTGGTTGCTGTTACAGGATCAGGATCAGCGCTTATAAAGTAACGCTTGCGCACATCATTGATGAGTTTAGCTGCACCAGCTTTGTCATTTGCACGTAGTTTACATTCGGCCAACATGTAATATGCTTCAGCCAGGCGGAAGACAGGGATGTCCGGATTACCCCTTAATGTTTGATTCGAAGCCCATGGAATAGGCGAAAACTTGGCTAAACGAACGCCTGAGTTTTCTTCACCCCAACGTGCGCCTTCTTTGCCATTATCGGTTTCGGAGCCCGGCATCGGAATGATACGGGCTATCTGGTCAACAATCACCAATGTATCAGTTGGCTTAAACTGACGGTTGCCACCATGGCACACTTTGCCGTTGACGGGATTAACCATTTTCCCAAAATAGAACATGCCCCGGAACTTACCGTTGCCTTCGTATGCAGCTAATTGTTTGCGCACATCCTGGTTGTTGAATTTGGCAAAGGGGCTACCTAAACGATAGGTTTGTCCTTCTCTGGCATTTGGGCTGCCGGTCAAGTACGATTTGCCATCTTTATCAAGCGATGGAACAAGACAGTAGCCATTGTTGCGGTTGCCTATTGTTCCGTTGTCCCAGTACTCGCCCATGCCGTAGTGATTGGAATGTGGTCCTACACTGCGTTCGCTAACAGCATACTGGCTTGGTACCGACCAAATGATTTCGGTAGAACGGTCGTTGTTGAAACCATAAATATTCGTCCAGTCATTGTCCAGTTTATAGGCGCCATATTTTCCATCGATAATGTCCTGGCAGATAACGGCACATTGGGCATACATATCTTTGCCAATGTATGACTGTGCATTAAAGTAAAGCCTTGCTTGTAACATGGCAGCTGCTGCCTGGTTGATTGCTCCTGTTTCCTGTGCTCCCAGAGTTGCTTTCTTCGGCAATTTAGGTATTGCTTCAGTTAGCAGTTTGTCGATAAAATTGAATGTTTCAACATCAGTGGCACGTGGTTGAATATCACCTTGTGTTGAGGTATAAAGCGGTACACCGCCAAACATGTCGAGCCCAAACCAGTAAAAGAAGGCCGACAATGTTTGCAACTGCATCAGCACAGCATCACGACTACCTTCAGGGAAACCCAGTTTATTAAAATCAACATACTGGTCGATGTCATCTTTTGCACTCCATGCCTGGGCAACACCCATTGAAAAAGCGCGCCATGCGTCGTACACGCCGGGAGTTGTTGGTGTGAAATCGTGATTGTAACCACGAAGGTAAGCGCCGCCATCGTACCAGTCGTTATAACGAGAGGGTACCAGCATCTCGTCGGTTGTGAATTCCTGAAGGCGAATAAAGTTTGAATGGGCTTGCCCGTCGGCCATACACCATGCCCAGTGGGTAAATGCACGTCCCATGCGCTGATAGACTTTCGGTTGGGTGTCGAAAAACAATTCGGGTACCGATTGCGAGTAATACTCTGGCTCAACCGAACACGACTGGAAAGATACGGATAACGTGATAACAGCAACGGTGGCTGTTATATACTTATATATTTTCATCTTCGTACTTTTTAATTGATTTAAGGTTAAAAATTAAACTGAGCACCGAACGTAAAAGTACGGGTCTGAGGATAGATGTCGCCTTTCCTCTCAATACCTGCATCCCACCCGGTAATATCAATCTCAGGATTTAGACCAGGATACTTGGTGAAAGTATAGAGGTTATTCCCGGTAAAATAGAACCTGATATTTTCCATGAGGTTTGTATATTTCTTCATTGGCAGGGTGTATCCCAGCGAAAGGTTCTGAATTTTGACGAAAGTGGCATCATAAAGGAAATAGTCGCTTGGCGAAGGGCGTCCCGTGATATGTCCGTTTTTGTTGATGGCATCGTAGAGCATATTGCCCTGAACCACGTTTCTCAAGCCATATTCCAGTTCAATGGCATTATAGATGTCATAATCGATCCAGCTGGTGAGAGTCATGTTGAAATCCCATTTTTTATAGCTGAGGTTATGAGACCAGCCTGCAATAAGGGTTGGGATATAACTTTTCTGATAAACGCGATCGTCTACCGATCCTTCATCGGAGAAAATCACATTGTTGTCTTTGTTGTATATCTGGAATCTTCCTTCGCTTACACCAGCATAGCGGTACATAAAGTAGCTTCCCACTTCCACATTTTCCTGAATACGGTGGGCATATTCAACCCAGTTATTTACTGAGGCGCCGTTGATGTAGGTCTGGTCGCCCCAAAGCGAACCAATGAAGGTTTTATTGTGGCTCAGGTTCAGCGATGTGCTGTAGTGCCAGTTTGCTGAACGTACAACGTCGCCGCCAATTTCAAATTCCCAGCCCTTGTTTTCCATTGTACCAATGTTTTTGTACATGCTTGATTGAGTATTTGGTGGTTGCGGAACTTCCACACTATAAATCAACCCTTTGATGGCGCGGCGGTATAGGTCGAACTTACCGTAAACACGATTTTTGAATAGCGAGTAGTCCAACCCAATATTCCATTCGTGCTTTTCTTCCCATCCAAGTTCTTTATTGAGGTTTGTGGTGGCACCGTAACTCATGGCCCAGTTTCCATCAGGCAATAACCAACGGGTATCTGATCCATATTTTCTGGCGGCATAGTCGGCAGAGAAACCCTCATTACCTGTTACACCGTAAGCAACGCGCAGCTTGAGGTCGTTCACCCAACTGACATATTTCAGGAAATTTTCGTTTGAGATACGCCATCCTGCAGAGGCGGCCCAGAAGTTACCCCAACGGTTGTTTACCGCAAATTTGCTTGAACCTTCGCGTCGTACCGAAGCAGTGGCCATATAAGTATCTTTATATGAATAGCTGGCGCGGGCAAAATAGGCCATCAGTTTTTGCGTGATCCCTTTGCTTGAGCTCATGCTGGCAAGGCCTTCTGTTAAACGGGTTCCTTCACCGAGGTTCCAGAATTTGACCAGGTCGTTCGTGAAATTACCGTTGGCAGCCGTAAAACCATCGCTGTTTTGTTCGAAGTAGCTATATCCTGCAACTGCATTAAGTGAATGATCACCAAATCCGTTGACGTATGACAAATATCCGTCGGTATTTAGCAGTTCAGTCTTGCTGAAATCCATCTGGGCCCAACCTTTACGGCCAGCCTTTATTTCTTCGCGTGAGAACATCGAACGATAAAAATGCCGCTCCCATTGGCGGTTTTCGTAAGCGCCGGATTGACGATACGACAATCCTTTGATCGGCTTGATATTCACTTTAAGTTCGATGTCGGGGCGGAACCATTTGTCCATGCCTTCATCGGTAGTGAGCGCTGCTTCAGCAATATTGTTCATTTCAGTACCATCGCCCTGTGTGATCACATTCCAGCCTGTAGTGCTGGTAGGGTCGTAAACTGATTGGGTGGGGTTGGCGCGTAGAACACCTTCAACAGATGGTCGGTTCTGATTACGCAGTGCCTGGCGATAGCTAAGGTGGCTGCTAATATCTAACCATCCGTCGAGTACCTTGAAGTCGCCGTTGATACGTCCCGAATAATCTTTTCGGGTATCGCCGCGTAACACTCCGCGGTTATCGTCATACATCAAAGTGGTGTAGACACGTGCAGCTTCAGATCCGCCTTGCAAGGTGAACACGTGGCGGTTTGATGTTGGATTGTCGCTCATTGCTTCGTCCCACCAGTCAGTATTGTAACCATCGTTATTTTTTGCTGCTCCATAAGTGGCCACATAGTCGGCGGCGCTAAGCATGTCGGGCTTGCCATACGATTTTTTAAACAAGACTTCGCTGGTCAGGCTCATTTTCAATGCTCCTGATTTGGCTTGCTTCGTAGTGATTAGAATTACACCGCCCGTAGCTCTGGTGCCATAAATCGCGCCGGCAGAGGCATCTTTCAGTACGTCGATCGACTGAATGTCTTCCTGCACAAGCGTGCGGATATCACCGCCTGGCATACCGTCAATAACAATCAATGGAGTGCGCGAAGTATTGATTGACGCCATACCTCGTAACTGGAAAGTATTGCCTGAGTTGGGACTTGCAGTTCCCGACATAACAAGACCACCAATTTTACCTTGCAGCGCCGTAGCAATAGACGAACCTCCAACTCCGAGAGGCAAATCTTTGATTGCCAGAGAAGAGATAGAACTCGTTACCTGCTTCTTCTCCATGCTACCATACCCAATGGCTACAACTTCATCAATGCCAATTGCTTCCTCCACCATTGTTACATTGATCGTGTTTTTATCGGCAACTGGTATTTCCTGAGTTTTCATTCCAACAAAAGAAAAGGTTAATATGCCGTTAGAAGGTACTTTTGGTAATGTAAATTTCCCTTCCATATCGGTAATTACACCGCTTGTTGTGCCTTTTATGACCACAGAAACTCCGGGAAGTGGGGCGCCTGTAGTGTCGGTTATTTTACCTGAAACCGCTTTTTGTTGCTGTGCCGATTCTGTGGAATTTTCGGCGTCGGTATATAAAACGTAGTTGTTATTGAACGAGCGGTACTTTACATTGGTACCTTTAAAAAGCAGGTCTAATACTTCGGTAATACTTTTAGAATGGCAATTGACGTCAATTTTACGCTCGACGTTGATGTTGCTTGCGTTATACATAAATCGGAACTCGGTTTGATCTTCGATCCGTTTCAGGATATTATTAAGCGATTCTTTTTCAGCTTTTAAGCTAAGAAGGCCATTGTTTTGCGAAAATACACCGGCCGAAACCTGAAAAAATAGTACAAATAAAAGAAAGGTTGTTAGTTTCATAATTCTACACAATTGTTTCGCGCAGGGTATTCTCCCGCAACGGAAATTCCATCGTTTTTTTTTCATAAATTTGTAGTGTTAATGATTAAAAATTAATACAATCACCTTGTGATTGTTAGAAGGAAAGTCTGCAACACTTTCCTTCTTTTATTTTAGAAGTTTATTTTTACCTGTTCACCTTTTATCTCATAGTTAAATTTAGAAGTTAATTGCATCATATTCAGAAGCTCACGAAGACTTTCAGTTTTAATTGTCATCGTAAACCGGTCGTTGTTTTTCCTGTTATTATCTATTGATATGGTTACCCCGTACCAGCGTTCAATTCGCGGCACCAACTCGGTAAACGAAATGTCGGTAAACCGGAGCTCGTTGTTTTTCCATAGAGAATAAAGTTCCGGAGAAACATTTTTCACACTGGTGTTATTTTCTTCGATGTTGTATTGGGCTTGTTGTCCCGGCTCCAGTTGAGCCAGTTGTTTGTTGTCGGTTCCTTCAATCTCAACGGTGCCCTCTTCCAGAGTTGTTTCCACGAAAGGGTCGCCGGCAAAGCTTCGCAGGTTAAATTTGGTGCCTGTTACTATTACTTTCATTCCCGATGCAGTTATAACTTCAAAAGGATGAGTCTTGTCTTTTTTTACTTCGAAGAAGGCTTCACCATCAAGGGTTGTTTTACGGGGATCAAGTGCGTCGTATTTTAAAACCGTTTGCGAGTTAAGCCAGACATGGCTCCCATCGGCAAGTATTACTTGCGATTTCTCGCCTTTTAATGTCTTTAGTTCCACAATTGCCGATTGCTGCTGACCAGAAAAATAACCGCTCATCCATAAACTGCCAAGTCCTCCGGCTACAACAAGCAAAACCGATGCCGCCACCTTCCGGAGAATATCAAGATCAATTAGTTTGTGTTGGGGCTTTGCCTTTGGCAATAAATGGTTTAGTTTATCCCAGGCTTCATCAACATCTATTTGAGATTTTGAAAAGCGAAGTTTGCTCATATGATAGGCACGATGAAACTTTCGGAATTCGATCCTGTTTTCTTCGGAATCGGATACCCACCGAAGAATGACTTCGTTTTCTTCCTTGGAGGTATCTTTATCCAAAAACCGGTTCAATAAAGTTTCGTTTATCGTCTCTTCCATTTGTGTGTTTTTTCATTAGGCTTATACAGGAAACTAAAGTTTTACCCTTACAAGGAGGTGCGATTTTTTTTTAAGAAGATTAAAAACATAGAAATATTGGTCGCCTTGGTTTGAACTTTTCGATTGTGTACGATGTGACTATGTGGTTAAATATCTATTCAATTATTCAGGAAAAGGCCGATGATAAGGATACAGAGGTAATCTTTCAGTTCAGTTTTTAATTTCGACAAAGCGCGGCTCATTTGAGTTTCTACCGTTTTTACTGATAACCCGAGCTTGTCGGCAATTTCAGCGTATTTTAAACCATCTTCGCGACTCATCCTGAAGATTTTTCGGCATTCTTCGGGCAGCGAGCCAATGGCTTCGTTAACTTTGGTCTGAAATTCAGTGAATAACACCGATTCGTAGGTGTCGAAGTCTTCTTTTTGATTCTTGTAAACAACCTCGATCACTGAGTAATAATTGTCGATTACTTTCTGGTGTTCGATAAAATTGAAGCAAAGGTTCTGTACCGATTTAAACAGGTAAGGTTTGATTTCATTGTTGAGCGTTAATTGGTCCTTTTTCGCCCAGATATTCAGAAAGACTTCCTGAACGATTTCTTCGGCTTCAGCAGTGTTTGCAATGAATTTATTGGCAAAACCACATAGACGGACGTAGTATTTCCGAAAAATTAATTCGAAAGCCTGTACTTCGTCTAATTGTTGTTTATTGCTAATTTTCACGCCTTGAAATGCCCGTTTAGGGTAGCAAATATAGAATTTCTGGAACAGAAAAATCAGTTTAGTTCAATTTGAATTAGCTGTATATGTTCATATCTAATTTCTCCTGATTAAACGATTTGGTCTATTTGAAGTCAAATGTTGATTCAAGTATGCTTTAAAAACCATAAATTAACTACCGATGAAAAACTCCACGCTTCGATCTTATTTTATTTTGCTCTGTTTTTCGATGCTTTTGCATTATGCCCATGCCCAGGATAAATCTACATTTACTTCGAACTGGCCCGAATGGCGTGGTCAGTTTAATACTGGTGCCGTTAATGGCGGTAATACTCCGGTTGAGTTTAGTGAAACCAAGAGTGTGAAATGGAAAATTGAAATTCCGGGGAAAGGTCATGCAACTCCGATTATATGGGGTACCCAAATTATTATTCAGACAGCCATTCCAACAGATAAAAAAGTTGAAAAAGCAGATGCAGTGCCTGCAAATTCAATGGCTCCAACCCAGACTGATTTGATTCATCAGTTTACTGTTATTTCCCTTGATAAAAATTCAGGAAAGATAAACTGGAAGACGGTGGTGAAAGAAGAGATGCCGGCAGAACGTACGCACGAATTGGGCAGCTGGGCTTCAAATTCTCCGGTTACCGATGGCGAAAATATATATGCTTTCTTTGGTTCACGCGGGTTGTATTGCCTCGATTTCAATGGCAAAGTGAAATGGGAACGCAATTTCGGGCAAATGGAAATCGTAGCCAGTTTTGGCGAGGGTAGCTCTCCTGCCGTTTACAAAGACAAAATTTTTGTGCAATGGGATCATCAACAGAAATCGTATTTGTATGCGTTGGATAAAAAGACCGGCAAGGAAGCATGGACAGTTGAACGGGATGAAATTACTTCGTGGGCAACACCGCTAGTTGTTGAGGTGAATGGGAAAGCGCAGGTGATTACCAGTGCGACGAATAAAGTCAGAAGTTACGATGCCGAAACCGGACAGGTAGTTTGGGAATGTACCGGAATGACGCGAAACGTAATCCCGAATCCGATGTATGCTGATGGTATTTTGTATCTGATGAGTGGATTTCGGGGAAATGCAATAAAAGCAATTGATTTGGCCGAGGCAAAAGGTGACATTACCGGAACTGCTGCTATTCTATGGGAATACAATCAGGATGCGCCTTACACGCCAAGTCCGATATTGATGGATGGTAAATTGTATTTTCTGAAAGGTAATAATGGAATCATGACTTGTCTGAATGCCAAAGATGGAAAGGTAATTTACAGCAACCAGAAAATTGATGGAATTACTAATATTTTTTCGTCGCCGACCGGAAATAAAGACAAAATTTACGTTGCAGCAACTAATCAGGTTAGCGTGGTAAAAGCCGGACCAGAGTTCTCAGTTCTAGCTAAAAACACCTTGGATGATACTTTTGAAGCTTCGCCGATAATTGTTGGAAACGACCTGTTTTTAAGGGGAGCTAAATATTTGTATTGTATTTCTGAAAAATAATCAGATGAATAACAGCTTGAAAAAGCGATTTGACTGATTGAAGTCAAGTCGCTTTTTTATGTTATTTCTCTTTTGGATTTGTTGCTGGTAGAAGAGCTGGTATTTGCAGATTCAATCCAAATTCTTTATTCAACCTTTCGATAAAATAGGCCGAAAGAAAGGGTGATTCCAGTTCGATGTTTTGGTGGACGAAGAAATAAATGTCGCGTAATCCTTGATCAACCCATATCTTGAGGCGATTGATCCAGTCGTCCAAACGATCGCGGTCGCTGTGCGGATTATTGGCTCCCACATAACGGATGAAAGCTTTTGGGGTGGTCAGTCGCATGTGCAGCAAATCGCGCCGTCCAGCGGTGTCAACGATCATGTTTGTTACCTGATGTTTCTCGAATAACTCATAAACTTCATTGGAAATGGTTTTGTCGTTGAACCATTCGGTGTTGCGCAGCTCAACAGCCAAAGGAATCGCTTTCGGAAAGTTTTCAACGAAAGTCACCAACCGATCGAAATTCTTGTATTTAAAATTGGCATGCAACTGAAGGAAAACCATTCCCAGCTTAACCTCAAAATTGCTGATGTTGTCGCAATATTCATCAGTCAAAAATTGTACGTCATTCAACCGTCGCATGTGGCTGATGCTTTGCGTTACTTTTGGGAAAAAGCAAAATCCGTCGGGCGCTTTGTTGCGCCACGCAATTACCTGATCGCGGCTGGGCATGCTGTAAAACGTGGCATTTAGTTCAATGGAGTTAAACTGACGGGAATAATAAGTCAGCTCGTCTTTGGTGCCGCGCGGATAAAAGTTTTTCAGGTCAGTTTTGTTCCATTTAGCACACCCAACATAAACGTTCATCGGCTTGCTGGTATCATTTTGTTTCAGAATTTCTACAGTACGTGGATCATCGGCTGGTAGTTGGAAGTCAATATGTTCTGAGTTTTCGATTTGTCCGAATTTCATTTTTTTTAGGATTTTATTGGATTAATGGAAGCACGACCATTTTTACATACTAAAACCAGCAATCAATTTTCTTGTTCAAAAACAATTGATACGATGAATCATATTCCTCGCTTCCGATACTCTGCTGGTGACATACCCATCACTTTTCTGAAAACTCTGGAAAAGTAGAACTGGTCATCGAATCCCATTTCGCGGGCAACATCAGCAATCATCCAACCTGAATTATCCAATAAACGGCAGGCTCGTTGAATTTTAAGTTGAATGAAATAATCGATAGGAGAATGTCCGGTTTTATTCAGGAAAAGACGCGAATAGTGCGAAGCTGACAAGCCTGTTTCTGCAGCGATTTCTTCGAGTTTTAGTTTCATTGGCAGGCTTTCAAGCATGAAATTAATGCTTTGCACAACCGGATCTTTTTCACCCGATTCTTTAATCAGCCTGAACTGGCTCAAATGGGTGAACGAAGCCAGCAAATGGGGTAGGCAAAGATTGACGTACTCCAACGTTTCGATGCTGAATCCGCGGTCGAGGTTGCGGAATATTTCTGAGAACAAATCAATCCGATCGTTGATGCGCGAAGTTTTCCCTCGTTCTATCGACAATGCCTGACATGCAAACCGCGAATACATACGCGATTTGTTTCCGGAAAAATGAATCCAGTAAATTGACCATGGATTCTGCTCGTCAGAATGATAGGCGTGCGGCATACCGTCAGGAATAATAAAAAAGTGATCGGCTGAAACTGCATGTGTTGTTTCATTCAGGCGGATTTCACCTTTCCCTTCCACACAGTAAATCAGGATAAACTGGGCGCTTCCCGAAGGTCGCTCGCGAAAATGATGTCGGGCCTGAGGATAATATCCGATATCGGAAATGTAAAGTTCAGCGATCAGCGGATTGTCTTTGACCAATGTCAGAATCCGATCAGGAATAACAAAGCTGATTTGCCCCGGAAATCCATCTTCTTTCTTCATACTTAAAAAGCTGAATGAGTAATGTGCTTTTATTGTTTTCGCCTCAAAAGTAGTTGAAATTGTGTGTAGTGCGCGATTTTTTAAAACATCATTTCTGTAACGAGAAAAGATAAAATAATCCATAAATTCATAAAATTTTTCATTCTTTCTAAATCGCCTAAAGCTTACATTTGTTTCAACTAAATTCTAAACTGTGAGCAAATCGAACTTCAACAAAAAATTTATTTTGGGCATTACGCTGGTGTCGGCCATGGGCGGATTACTTTTTGGCTACGACTGGGTTGTTATTGGCGGCGCCAAACCGTTTTACGAACGATTTTTCGATATCACCAATTTACCCTACCTGCAAGGTTGGGCCATGAGTAGCGCTTTAATCGGCTGCTTGTTTGGGGCACTGTCTTCGGGTTATTTCTCCGATCGCTACGGACGAAAAATGCCATTGATTACAGCAGCCGCACTTTTTACCATAGCTGCCATTGGTACCGGCGCCGCTAGTCAATTTACTCCGTTTATTATCTATCGATTGATCGGTGGCTTGGGAATTGGGCTGGCTTCGGCTATTTCGCCCATGTACATTGCCGAAATTTCGCCGGCCGAAATGCGTGGACGATTGGTATCGATCAATCAACTGACAATCGTGATTGGTATTCTCGCGGCACAAATCATTAATTATCTGATTGCTGAAGCCGTTCCGGCAGACGCTAACGATGAATTTATCCTGAATTCGTGGAATGGTCAAACCGGTTGGCGGTGGATGTTTTGGGCCGGAACGGTTCCTGCGATCCTGTTTTTTGCCTTGTCGTTTTTCATTCCTGAAAGTCCACGTTTTTTGGCTAAGTCCGGGAAATCGGAATCTGCTTTTTCTATTCTGAAACGAATCGGCGGACACGATTATGCCATTCAGGAACAGAAAGAAATTGCCGAAACACTGCATGGAACAGATTCTAAAATCGACTGGAAGGCCTTGACTTCGAAAAAGGTGCGACCTGTTCTGGTTTTAGGAATTGTGTTGGCTGTATTCCAGCAGTGGTGCGGAATCAACGTAATATTTAATTATGCCGAGGAAATTTTCACATCGGCAGGCTATTCGGTGGGCGACATGCTTTTCAATATTGTGATAACCGGAACGGTTAACCTTATTTTTACAGTGCTGGCTATGCGTATGGTCGATAGCTGGGGACGCCGGAAACTGATGTTACTTGGTTCAATTGGATTGGCTGTTGTTTATTTTATGCTTGGAACCAGTTATTTTTTCGAGCTGAAAGGCTTGGCTATCCTGGTTTTAGTGATTGTTGCCATTGCAACTTACGCCATGACATTGGCGCCAATTACATGGGTGATTTTGTCCGAAATATTTCCGAACAGTATTCGCGGAGCAGCTATGGCTATTGCCACAACAGCTTTGTGGATTGCCTGTTTTGTACTCACTTATACGTTCCCAATCCTGAATAAACTGTTGAATGCCAGCGGAACTTTCTGGTTGTATGCATTTATCTGCTTTTCAGGGTTCCTGTTTATCCTGAAAAAACTTCCGGAAACGAAAGGCAAAAGCCTGGAAGAAATTGAAAAGATGTAAAATTTGAAAATTAACCATATAGACACATATGGTACAATAGAATTTAGTAAGAAAATAAAACTATGTGTTCTATGTGCCTATGTGGTTCCAAAAGAAATAAATATGAAACAAATTCTAATTTATATCATCGTTATAGCAACCGCATTTTTAGCGTGTCAAAAGCCTGCTGTTCAGCAAAAAATAGACCTTGCCGGAGAGTGGAAATTTGCCATCGATTCGCTTGATAAGGGAATTTCCGAAAAATGGTTCGATCAGGAATTGGCTGAGAAAGTCGCTCTCCCGGGTTCGATGACAACCAACGGAAAAGGGAATGACATCACCCTGAAAACGCCTTGGACAGGACAAATTGTAGATAGTTCGTATTTCAAGAAACCTGAATATGCCAAATTTCGCGAACCGGGAAACATCAAAATTCCGTTCTGGCTTCAGCCAGTGAAATACTACAAAGGTGCTGCGTGGTATCAGAAAGAAGTAATTATTCCGGAAAATTGGAGCGGTCAGTTTGTTGGTTTGTTCCTCGAACGCTGCCATTGGGAAAGCCGTTTGTGGGTTGACAGCAAAGAAGTGGGCATACGAAATTCGCTTGGAACACCTCATAAATACGACCTGACCAGCATCCTGACCCCTGGCAAACATCGTCTGACTCTTTGCATCGATAACCGTGTGAAAGACATTGATCCGGGTATGAATTCGCACAGCATTTCAGATCATACGCAAAGCAACTGGAATGGGGTAGTGGGGCAGTTGTATCTTGAGGCTCGTCCACTGGTGAATATTCAAAACATACAGGTTTATCCTGATGTCCAGAATAAAAAAATAGCAGTAAAAATAAAGGTCGAGAATTCAATAGGAAAAGCAACTTCAGTAATACTTAATCTGAATGTAAAGGAATCAGGAAAAAGGGATGAAGAAACTTTTGATTTGAAAGAGGGCGAAAATTTGCTTGAAATGACTCTTGACATGGGCTCGGATGTCAAGCTTTGGAACGAATTTCATCCAAACATTTATTCGCTTGAAGCCAGCTTGAAAGAAAAAACTTCAGGACAGACCGATGTTTCAACGACCACTTTCGGGATGCGTGAATTCAAAACTTCAGGAAAACAAATCCAGATCAACGGTCAGCCAACTTTTTTGCGCGGAACGTTGGAATGCGCGATTTTTCCCAAAACTGGTTATCCGGCAACCGATGTCTCTGAATGGCTCCGTATTTTTAATGTTGCTCGCGCACATGGGTTGAATCATTTTCGTTTCCATTCCTGGTGCCCGCCTCAGGCTGCCTTCGATGCTGCTGACCAAACTGGATTTTACCTTCAAGTGGAATGTTCTTCATGGGCTAACCAATCGACAACCTTGGGCGATGGAAAGCCATTCGATAAATACCTGTATGACGAAAGCCAGCGAATGGTTGATGAATACGGGAATCATCCGTCGTTTTGCATGATGGTTTATGGCAATGAACCGGCTGGTAAAAATCAGGTTGCTTTCCTGACTGATTTTGTGAATTTCTGGAAAGCGAAAGATAGCCGCCGCATTTATACTTCAGGAGCTGGCTGGCCCAACTTGCCGGTTAACGATTACCTGAGCGATTCGGAACCGCGCATTCAGCATTGGGGACAGGGCTTGGGAAGTATTATTAACGCTAAGGCGCCGAATACTGAATACGATTGGTCTGCTTACAATAACAAGTTCCCGCAACCGATGATTAGTCACGAAATTGGACAGTGGTGCATGTATCCGAATTTTAAGGAAATTGCAAAATATGACGGTGTTTTAAAAGCCAAAAACTTTGAATTGTTTCAGGAAACATTGAAAGACCACGGAATGGCGCAGCTGGCTGACAGCTTTTTGCTGGCTTCCGGAAAATTACAGGCGCTTTGCTACAAAGCCGACATTGAAGCTGCTTTCAGAACGAAGGATTTCGGTGGCTTCCAGTTACTCGATCTGCACGACTTCCCCGGACAGGGAACCGCATTGGTTGGTGTACTCGATGCGTTCTGGGGCGAAAAGGGATATATCTCACCTGCTGAATACAATCGTTTTTGTAACTCGACTGTACCGCTGGCTCGCATGAAAAAGTTGATTTTCACCAACAATGAGACTTTTGTGGCTGCTATCGAGGTGGCGAATTACGACGATGCCCCAATTTTAGCCTGTACTCCGGAATGGAAAATCACTGATAAATCTGGAAAAACCATTCAATCGGGTAAATTTGGTCAAACAAATATTCCTTTAGGAAATTGCTTCAAACTGGGCGATGTTTCTTTCCCATTGGCAACGGTAGTAACTCCTGAAAAACTGTTACTGGAAGTTTCGGTCAACGGGAAAAGCAACAGTTGGGATTTTTGGGTGTACCCGGTTAAAAAAGAATCTATTTCAGGAGACGAAAATATTCGTGTGGTTCAGAAACTGGACGCTCAAACTACTAAATTCCTGAAAAATGGAGGAACTGTGTTGCTTAACCTGAAAAAAGGAACGCTGCCGAAGGAAATGGGTGGTGAGGTCGCAATTGGATTTTCAAGCATTTTCTGGAATACGGCATGGACAAGCGGGCAAGCTCCTCACACGTTAGGTATTTTGTGCAATTCTTCTCATCCAGCTTTGGCTGATTTTCCTACCGAATACCACAGCAATTACCAATGGTGGGATGCTATGAGTCATTCAGGAGCAATTAACCTCACAATTTTCCCGGCAGAACTGAAACCTATCGTTCGTGTGATTGATGACTGGGTGACTAACCGTCCGTTGGCCTTGATTTTTGAATGCAAAGTAGGTAAAGGAAAAATCCTGATTTCAGGAATTGACCTGACTACCGACTTGGACAAGCGCCCCGAAGCGCAGCAATTGCTTTTCAGCCTGAAAAAATACATGGCCGGCGAAAAATTCAATCCGAAGGTGGAAATGACGGCAGAACCAATCAAAAAACTGACAATAAATTAATCTTTAAAGTAGAGACGTTGCTTGCAACGTCTCTACAAAAAATATATACCAATGAAAGCAAAAGCCTGGTATGAAAAAGTTGTGATTCCAACCTACGGAATTGGAAAGCCCGAAAAGAATCCGATGTTTCTGGAAAAGCGGGTTTACCAGGGAAGCAGTGGCGTAGTTTATCCTCATCCGGTAATCGAGAAAATTATGGACGAAAAAGTGGACAAAGAATGGAATGCCATTTTTCTTGAAAATCAGTATCTGAAAATTATGATTCTGCCTGAATTGGGTGGACGGGTGCAGATGGCTTACGACAAAACCAAGGAGCGTCATTTTATCTATTATAACCAGGTAATTAAACCAGCGCTTGTTGGACTGACTGGTCCCTGGATTTCGGGCGGACTGGAGTTTAACTGGCCTCAACATCATCGTCCATCGACTTTCGAACCAGTCGATCATTGCATCGAGGAAAATGCAGATGGCAGCGTAACCGTATGGTGCAGCGAGGTGGAGCGCATGTTCCGCACCCGTGGAATAGCTGGTTTTACTTTGCATCCCGATAAAGCTTATCTGGAAATAAAAGTTAAACTGCTGAACCGGACGGATTTTCCGCAAACCTTTTTGTGGTGGGCCAATCCGGCAGTGAAAGTAAACGACCATTATCAATCGGTCTTTCCACCGGATGTGAATGCAGTTTTCGATCACGGCAAACGCGATGTTTCTGAATTCCCGATTGCCAAAGGCACATATTACAAAGTCGATTACTCACCCGGAACCGATATTTCGCGATACAAAAATATTCCGGTGCCAACCTCGTACATGGCTGTCAATTCGAAATACAACTTTGTAGGCGGTTACGAGAACGACAGCAAAGGCGGTTTGTTGCATGTGGCCAATCACCATGTTTCGCCCGGCAAAAAGCAATGGACCTGGGGTCACAGCGATTTTGGTCAGGCCTGGGACCGCAACCTGACCGACGAAGATGGGCCGTACATTGAGCTGATGTGCGGCGTTTATACCGATAATCAGCCCGATTTTTCGTGGCTCATGCCCGGTGAAGAAAAGACTTTTTCTCAATATTTTATGCCTTACCACGATTTGGGCGTGGTGAAAAATGCCACCAAAGAAGCGATGGTAAACCTCGAAGTTGAAGGTAATAGCGTGATTGTAAAAGCTTATACAACGGCTTCTTATCCAAATGCCAAAGTCGTTTTGAAATCCGGCAACGAAATACTTCTGGAAGATTCGTTCGATTTTCATCCGGCAACTTCGTATGAGAAAGAAGTATCCCGGTGGGGATTCGAACCAAAGGACTTCCAAATAGCAATTGTTTCATCTGAAGGAAGAGTTCTGGTTGACTGGACTCCGGAAGCCAATGAAAAAAAGCCAATTCCCGAAGCTGCAAAAGCTGCTCAGTTGCCTGCTGAAATTGAAAGTAACGAACAGTTGTATCTAACCGGACTGCATTTGGAGCAGTACCGCCATGCTACTTACGATCCGCGCGATTATTACCTCGAGGCATTGCGCCGCGACCCGAAAGACAGTCGGTGCAACAACGCGATGGGCTTGTGGTTGTTGCGCCGTGGAAGATTTCATGAAGCTGAAACTTATTTCAGGAAACCAATTGAAACGCTTACCCAACGCAATCCAAATCCACTGGATGGAGAACCTTATTTCAACCTTGGGCTTTCGCTAATCTATCAAAGCCGCGATGATGAGGCCTTTGACGCTTTTTACAAATCGGTTTGGAATGCGGTCTGGATGGACAGCGGTTATTTTCAACTGGCCCGGCTGGCTGCTAAAAAGCAAAACTGGGAAGAGGCACTGGATTTAATCGATCGCTCGCTGATTCGGAACTGGCACAATGCCAAAAGTCGCCACCTGAAAGTTTGTATTCTCCGAAAACTAAGTCGGATAGCCGAAGCTGAAAGGTTAATTGCCGAATCGCTCGAACTCGATCGTTTTAACTTTGGTATTTTGTTCGAGAAATCATTATTGATCGGTGGTGTTAAGTCCCCTTTAGGGGATTTTGGGGTATCTAAACCCAATATCCACACTTTCATTGAGTTTGCTCTTGATTACGCCTTTGCCGGATTATATGATGAAGCGATAGAAATGATTTCAACAGGGATCGATGAAAAGCGAGGTTTGTCGGTTTACCCAATGGCTTTATACTACAAAGCTTGGTTCGAATCGCAAAACGGTAATCATCTGGCTTGCGAAAAAACACTTCAGAAGGCTGCAAATGCTTGCCCCGATTACTGTTTTCCCAATCAGATTGAAGCAGTTCTTGTTTTGGAGTGGGCCAAACAACAAAATCCGTCTGATTCGAAAGCGCCGTATTATCTGGGCAATTTCTGGTACAATACCCGCCAATACAAAGAGGCCGTGACTAACTGGGAATTGTCTGCCAAGTTGGATGACAGTTTTCCGACAGTTCATCGCAATTTGGCCTTAGCGTATTTCAACAAGCAAAACCAGCCGCAAAAAGCATTGACTGAATTGGAGAAAGCATTCAGTCTCGACGAAACCGATTCACGAATCCTGATAGAGCTCGACCAGTTGTACAAACGCTTGGGTTATTCTCTGGAAAAGCGTATAGAAAATTTGGGAAAATATCCCGAACAGGTTGATTTCCGCGACGATTTGTACCTCGAAAGGGCGACTTTGTACAACCAGCTTGGACAGTATAAAAAGGCGTATCAGTTGATTATATCGCGCAAATTTCACCCATGGGAAGGTGGCGAAGGCAAAGTAACCGGGCAATACGTTTTCAGTCTGACAGAAATGGCAAAACTTGCAATTCAGGATCAGGAATTTGAAAAGGCAATTGAATTGCTCGAAAAAGCACAGGTCTATCCTGATAATCTGGGTGAAGGAAAACTCTATGGCGCTCAGGAAAATGCGATATTCTATTGGCTGGGCAATGCGTATTCAGAAATGAATGACCGCGAAAAAGCCCGCCATTATTGGGAAAAAGCATCTTCAGGAATCATTGAACCAGTTCCCGCCATTTTTTACAACGACCAGCAACCCGATACCATCTTTTATCAGGGATTGGCACTTATTCAGCTTGGGCAAACCGATGAGGCCAAAACCCGGTTCTATAAGCTGATTGATTTTGGAAAGGCACATCAGAACGACGAATTCAAACTCGACTATTTTGCGGTTTCGCTGCCCGATTTGCAGATTTGGGACGACGATTTGATCAAGCGGAATCGTCAAAATTGCCTGAACCTCATTGCATTGGGCGAGCTTGGACTGTCGAAAATAGAAGTAGATAAAATTTGACAGCTACAAATCTAATTCCTAGATTTGTAGCTGTTGCAGCAATGCAACTCATTTTGACAATGATTAAAGCTGCCGGCATGGAGACGCAACTTCGCCGGCTGCTTTTTTTATTGCTGGGATATGCTGAATTTGATCGGTATGGTATAAGAAACACTTACCGGAACACCATTCTGAATGGCAGGTTTCCATTCTGGCATTTGGGTAACAAGTTTTAATGCTTCTGCATCCAATTCAGGACTTAATCCTCTTACAACTTTTGGAAATACAACTTTCCCCTTTGAATTGATAACAAGACTGATGTAAACTTTTCCTTCCAATCCATTTGCTTTAGCTGTTTCTGGATATGTGATGTTTTTACTAAGCCATTCTCTTATTCCTTCTGTTCCTCCTGGAAATTCTGCCATTTGTTCAACCATAACATAAACCGGATCAAATGTTAGGTATCTTACATTCAGTTTTTCGATGCCCTTCAGTGCTTCTGTTACCTTGATGATTTGTTCATCTTTAAGCCCGGCTGCTGTTCTAACATCGACAAAACTACCATTTTCTTTAGCAAAAAGTTCTGCTTTTTCCTTCAGTTCATCTATTGTAACGACATTTTTATTAGGTAAAACAAAAATTCCTTCTGCTCTTACTTCAATATAAAGAGAAGGCTGATTTTCTTGTGTTGGTGGGGATATTACTGGCACTTTGTTGAAAACCACAATTGCAGGAATTAAGCTGTTAATGTCGCTGATTTGCGACGAAGATAATTTAGAGTAATCAGTCTTAAATATCTCATTTGCATATTGCTGGCGGATTTCAATTACAACTTTTCCAATAAAATTTAAAAGATTCTGGTATTTCTCTGGTGGTGTAGCAATATCTGTTTCAATACTTAAGAGACTGTTGTATTGAGCCATTTTCACCCGCCCATTTATTTTAACTTCTTTGAATGTTGATTTCAATCTGTCATTTGTTGAGTTGTAATCCATGCAACTTCGAATTTGTTTTTCTGCTTCCTTCCAGTCATCAATTTTGTCGTTTACAACCAGTTGGAATTTTGAGTTGAGACAGATTAACGATGCGAGATATCCATGTTTTTCTCCATCTTTCCATGGTTTTCCAAAATCGGCCTCTGTCCATTGTTTCCCAGGTTCTTGTGCCGTTGTGGAAACGTTTGGCGACACCTCCGGATTAGGATGTACATTCCCGCCTGTTTTGCTGAAAGCCATCAGCAGCAGGGCAAGCATAGGGAGGAAGGTCGCCACCTTCCAGCGCCATGCTTTACTGGTTTTTTGTTTGTTCATCATGGTAATTCTTTTTTTAATTTGACAATGATTAAAACTGTTAGCTAGTGCGAACCGCTGCGATCCGACACTTTTTTGAATAATTAGGATTTGATATTGAGTTGCATCGATGCCTATGTTGAGGGTGTACTGGTCGGCCTGAAATTCGTGAATCTCTTTCATGTCGCGGATCAGCCAGTAAATAACCGGATTAAACCAGTGGAGTATTTTTATCGTTTCGAGTAATGCCAGATCGAAAAAATGATTCAACCGGATATGTGCTTCTTCGTGAGCAAGAATAGCTCGTTGGTGGGCATCATAATCGCTTTGAGAGATAACCACGATACGGCCAAAAGAGAATGGCTGAATCTCATGATCAATAATCAGCAGGCGGAAACCATCCATTTGCCTGAACTGCGCTTTTCGGAAAAGCATCAAAATTGAAACAAGGCCGTGAATCAAGATCAGTAGCGTGATTAATATTCCTGCCAGATAAACAGTTTGAAGCAATTTCATCCATGGAAATTCTTCTCTGATTACAGTCTTTGCTTGTTCTGATGGAGCAGTAATCGTTTGAGTTGATTCATCCACCTGCGTTTGAGCATTCGGGGTAGTCTCGGGATTTTGTAACCTTGGCATCCATTCGTTTTGTATCGTTGGTTGGACGAATTGAGGTAGGTATAGTAACGGAATGATAGCTGAGCAAACAACCACTGATAAAAGCATGGCTCTGTTCAGTTTAAAAAAAGTCTCTTTTCGCATCAGTATCCTGAACCCCAGATAGAGTAAACTGATGCTGATCGTTGATTTTAAGATATAAATGAGAAAATCATTCATTTTCAGTGTTTTTGCGTGATTCAACCTGACGAATTAACTCCTGAATTTCTTCTGTTGTGATTTTTTGTTCTTCGACAAACATTGAAACCACCGAAGCATAAGATGTATTGAAATATTTGCCGACCATGTTTTTGATCGTATTCCGGCTAAATTCTTCGCGCGAAATAATGGCCAGATAGCGGTAGGTATTTCCAAACTGCTCGTGTCCAACAAAACCCTTTTCCTCGAGTCCGCGCACAATGGTCGAGATGGTGTTGTAGTGAGGTTTTGGTTCAGCCAATTGATCTATGATTTCTTTTACAAACAAAGAGCCCTTTCCCCAAAAGAGTTCCATAATTTCTTCTTCGCGATTAGTCAGGTGTTTCATAGTGATTTTTTGTTTGTATAAATGTAACTATAAATTTTAGTTTACAAACTATATTTTGTAGTTTATTTATGAAAAGTAGTTTTTAAACATAGGCAGAATTTTTTTGGGATTGGTTTTCAGCTTATTTTCCGCACCTTTGCAGCGCAGACCGCTCTATCGCTGTCCCGTTAACTCGGGAGAGAGGAAAGTCCGGGCAACGCAGGGCACCATGCTACTTAACAGGTAGGCGGGCGAAAGCTTGCAGAAAGGTAACAGAAAACGACCACCCCGAGCAATCGGGGAACGGGTGAAAAGGCGAGGTAAAAGCTCACCGGTGGTTGTGGCAACACAATCAGCCGTACTTCTGATGGGTTGCAAAGCCAAATATATCATGATTTCCAGGCACGCCTGGATACAGAACGGCCCGTTTTGGTTCTTCGGAAGTCGTGAGGGGTAGGCTGCTTGATCGGGTTAGTGATAACCCGGGTAGATAAATGATAGAGATCCCGAGCAATCGGGACACAGAACCCGGCTTACAGGTCTGCGTATTTTTATTTTCAATGTAAAGTCAGGGCTTCACTCAAAGTGAAACCCTGACTTTTTTTATAATCGAGCCATTCTTTAAATGACGCAATTTTATCGCGGCTAACAATGATGCTCTCTTCGTTGGGCCATTTCAATTTGTTCAATTTCTTGAAATGTTTCCAAATAATTCTCTCGATTCCTTAATTTCAACCATATTGTCGTTAGCCCAACCAACCAATCCATGTAGATGGGGTAGCAGCGATTTGCCTCTTTCGGTCAATTGATATTCAACTTTGGGCGGAATTTGTGGATAAACAGTGCGTTTGACCAGTCCGTCGGCTTCAAGCGTTTTTAGTGTTACTGTTAGCATTTTCTGCGAAATCGTTTGAATCGATCCCCATATTTCATTAAACCGCAATACATTCGCCTCTTCCAGAACCATTAATACAAGAACCGACCATTTGTCGCCAATCCGGTCAATTACATTTCGTACAGGGCAATGTTCGGCATCTCCATATTTTTTCAAAAAATCTTTATCCATAAATACTTCATTTACGTATTACTAACCTTCAAGTAAGTAGTGAACTTTTTTGTAAGTTCTTGTTTATTGATAAGATGTATTCTATTTTTGACTTACCAAAAGTAATTAAAAAACAAAAGTATATTAAATATTGGTTGTAAATTAAAAATTTCAGAAAAAATGAAAACAGGAGTAACAGGAGCTACTGGTCAGCTAGGTCGATTGGTAGTAGAAAAACTGAAAGAAAAGGGTTTAGCAGAAAGTGTAGTTGCATTGGTTCGTTCACCACAAAAAGCTGCTGATTTGGGTGTTGAAGCCCGTGAATTTGATTACAGCAACCCTGAAAAATTGGGCGACGCACTTCAAGGTATCGAAAAACTAATTCTTATTTCAGGAAATGAATTGGGTCAACGTGCAACACAGCACGCCAATGTAATTGAAGCTGCAAAAAAAGCGGGCGTAAAATGGGTTGTTTATACCAGTTTGCTGCACGCCGATACTTCTACTTTGAGCCTAGCTCCTGAACATTTCGCTACGGAGAAAGCACTGAAAGCTTCCGGTTTAGCATACACCATTTTGCGTAACGGTTGGTATACCGAGAATTATACCGGTTCGGTAACTGGTGCAGTGGCCGCCGGTGCATTTATTGGTAGCGCCGGAAATGGTAAAATCTCATCGGCTGCACGTGCTGATTTTGCTGAAGCAATTGCGGCAGTTGTTACAGGAGAAGGTCATCTGGATAAAACGTATGAACTTGCTGGCGATAATTCGTATACCTTGGCTGATTTGGCTGCCGAAATCTCCAAACAATCAGGAAAAGCAATTCCTTATAACAACCTTCCTGAAACCGAATACGCTAAGATTTTGAAAAGTTTTGGCATTCCTGAAGGGTTTGCTGATGCGATTGCCAGTTGGGACACCGGAGCTTCGAAAGGCGATTTGCTGGATGAGTCGCACCAGCTCTCGAAATTGATTGGCAAACCAACTACGCCGTTGGCTGAAAAAGTAAAAGCTGCATTGGCCGCAGTAAAAAACTAAGTTGAAAATATAAAAGGGGCTGTTTTAAAGGTTAAAAATGAGAAGAAGTGTCATCCTGAACTTGTTTCAGGATCTCGACGAATCCAATGTCAGATCCCGAAACAAGTTCGGGATGACTTGATCAATAGCTTTAGGAGCGGTCTTGTTTTTATAAATCAAGCCATTCCTTAAATGCCGCTACTTTATCGCGGCTCACAATGATACTTTCTTCATCGGGCTTTTTCAATTTGATTTTCAGTCGGCTGTTTGAGTAAAAAACAATGTCGGCAATCGACAGGTTACTCAGGATGTATTTCCGGTTGATGCGAAAAAACCGGTGCTCGTCAACCATTTCAGAAATGCGGTCGAGTGAATAATCGACCAGGTAGGTTTTGAAATCGGCAGTGCACAGGTAAGTTGCTTTTTCGAGGCTGTAAAAGAACAGAATGTCTTCCACCGGAATCGACTTCAGGTGTTCGCCAACCTTAATCACAAAGCGGGTTTTGTATTGCTTGCGGAGCATTTCCTTCACTTTATTCAGCAATTCGACGGTGACAGGCTGCACTTCTTCAATTTTTCTGGCCTGATTTCCAAATTTCTGGAATGCTGCTTCCAGCTCATTGAAGGCAATGGGTTTCAGTAGATAATCAATACTGTTTACCTTGAAAGCTTTTACCGCATATTCTTCGTAGGCGGTGGTAAAAATCACCGGACAGGGAACTTTTACCCGTTCAAAAATTTCGAAACTCAAACCATCGGCCAATTGGATGTCCATAAAAACCAGGTCGGGCGCCTGATTTTGCTGAAACCATTCTGCAGCACCACTAACCGAGTCAATTACAGCAAGTATTGAAATACGTGAATCGAATTTCAGGATTAATTGCCGGAGCCATTCTGCCGCTGGCTTTTCGTCTTCAATGATAAGTACTTTGTACATGGGTTAATCGGTTAACAGTGGAATACTTACCTTAAATCGCTCTGAGTTAAATGTAATCAGCACTTTTTTATCCGTAAAAAAATCATACCGGTCGCTGATGTTTTGAATACCCATGCCACTTCCTTCCGATCCCGATTTCTTCTGAAGGATATTTTCCACAATCAGGTACTGGTCATCGTTGGTGTACAGGCGGATAGACAGTGGTTTTTTGTCGGAAATCTCATTGTGTTTAATGGCATTTTCGACCAGCAATTGAACGGAAAGGGGAATTACTTTAAAGTTTTTGGCATCAACATCCATTTGGACTTCGAGATTTGTACCAAACCTGATTTGATGCAGATATATGTAGGATTCTACGAATTTCAGTTCGGTCTCGAGTGCCACCAGTTCATGATTTTTCTGGTCAAGCACATACCGGTAAACTTCCGAAAGTTTCTTCACAAAATCGATCGCTTTTTCAGGATTAGAGCTGATAAGTGAAGTCAGTGAATTTAGGTTATTGAAAAGGAAATGCGGATTCACCTGACTTTTGAGAGTCTCGTATTGCAGTGCCAGTTGTTCGCGTTTCAGTTTCTCTTGCTGAACAGCAGCTTCTTTCCAGTTTTTAAAGAACAGAACC
This sequence comes from Prolixibacteraceae bacterium, assembly GCA_028683385.1. Taxonomy (GTDB): domain Bacteria; phylum Bacteroidota; class Bacteroidia; order Bacteroidales; family Prolixibacteraceae; genus Aquipluma. The sequence continues at coordinate 148,372 of JAQUIJ010000011.1, forward strand.
GTATTCGAAAGCAACGATCCTACGAAAACAAACAGGAAGGCAACTTTCGCCATAAAAGAGGCTTGATCAAAAAAGAAATTCGATGTGATTTTCTGATGAGAGAAATAGCCGGTCACGAATATGGTGATGACAATGATGCAAAGTGAATACCCGATTGTAATTAAGAACTGGGTGATTAATCGTTTCAGAGGATTGTGTAACCATGGAAGCCTGCGATCGAGTGCTGTAATCATAACCTTTAGTCCAACCATAAAGGCACCTCCGACCAACACGGAGTTGAGCGAAGCCAAAAGGAACATTTCAAAGGTGAATTCATTTCCTTTTAGCATGATTAACATGATTGTGTTGCCAATGGCAATCAATACCAAAATCCAGACAGGAATTTGCCAGAATAATTTATTTATGCTGTTTTGCTCGTTAGTCATTGGTGGGTTGAAGTTGAAAGTTTGATCGAAAATACGGATTATATTATTTAAAGAGAAGGCGCTTGTATAGAAAATGTTGCGATTACAGGTTTCGGGTTGCAACTCATAACCCGCATCCCGAAACCCGTAACATTTTATTTCTGAAGTTTTTTCAGCTCAGCATCATTCATTTCTTTGCCCCAATTTGGGGATATTTCAGTTTTGGGTTTGAAGATCCTGAATTTTTCATCCGCCAAAATAAATAGTGGAAGTGCCTTTGCTGCGCCTCCGCCATATGCTTCGGGCATGTGATAGGTCATGGTTGCCCTGAGGTAATAAACCCGTGGATTATCAGGATTTAGAGCCAGCGCTTTGTCGAGCGATTCGTTCATCTTGCCCATGTAAAGCATTCCCCGAGCCATTGGGTCGATGTTGATCCGCGAAGGATACAGAAAGCCTTGCAGCATGTACAATTCCGACTCATTGGGTTCAATGGCCATGGCTTGATCAAGGTATTTTTGTGCCTGATCGAGATACTGATCTTTTTTTGTGTTTTCGGCTTCCTGAAAACTGATTATGATATAAGCATAGGAAGCATAGTATAAGGGCAACCATTCCGCTTTTTCAATTTGCGAAATGCGTTCGAATTGATTGGCAACTTCAACATATTCAGGAATGGTTTTCGCCTGAAATAGTTTTTCGATTGACTGGCTCATGGCTTTTTGATAGGCTTCGTTGGCGAAACCAACACCGGATAATAGAACCAACGCGAGAATTAGAATTGATGTTTTCATGTTTGTAAGTTTAAAATGTTGAATTTGTTATGGTTGTTGAATTTGTTGTTTTAGTTAGGGTTTCACTTTGAGTGAAGCCCTAACTAAATATCTCTTATTCTTACAGCATAATATTAATCAGTAAAATGGCTTGCCGCACAAAGGGCGACCGGATTGGTGCTGATTCATATTTCCCTGCGGCATTCGGTGTGTTTGAAAAATTATAGCCATACACGTTGTCGAACCCGGCCAGATTATTGAGCATCAGGTGTAATGCCGATTGTTTTCCGAAGAAATTTAGCATGTAAGTCAGGCTTAAACTGATGTCGTTGTACGGCCGTGTTTTTGCATTCATAAAGCCTGAAAAATTCGGATCGTGATACGGACGGCTACTGGCAAACGAATAAGTTAATGAAGCGTACGTATTTAATACTGGAAGGAAACGTTTGTAAACCACCGATAAATTATGTTCTGAAACAAAAGTTGGGACGGCAGACTCCTGATAATCTTTGTAATTCCGGCGGGCATTGATCCACGAATACGAAATCCAGTAATCGGTTAGTTTGAAGGTTTCCTTGTCTCGCCAGAAAATGTCGACACCTTCAGCGTGACCGCTTCCCAAACTGTTGTAATCAAGCGGATTGGTTGCCAGAGGCTCTGTGTATTTAACCAGATTGTTGTATTTTTTTATATACACTTCCACGCGGAATGTTTTCATTTCGGTCAGGTATTGCCAGGTCATTACTACGTGCGATGCTTTTTCCGGCTTTAGTTGAGGCGCAAATTTGAGATAGTCGTTCTCCGGATTTTGGTAAAATTCGCCGCAGGCAAGCGAAATCTGGCTGTGATCGCCTGTTTTGTAGGCTCCTGAAAAACGTGGGACAATGGTTGTTTCATTCAAAAGAGAACTGTTTTCGGCTCTGAATCCCAGGCGGGTTGCAAATTTTTTGGAAAGTTTGTATTCCATTTCAGCAAACCCCGAAAGTTCGTTATTGGTAAAAGGCAACCGGTAATTGCCATCCATCCTGATTTTTTGTTCGTATGAAAAGTTTACCCAGTCAGCACCAAATTTCAGTTCGGTTTGCTCGTTCAGGAAATGACTAAAGCCGATTTTGGCCTGCACCATTTGTTGATTCGTAATCAAACGGTCGTTGTCCATATTAATATTTTGGTGGTCAGAATTGAACGCAAGTCCTGATTTTATCATCCATTTTTCACCCAACTGGCCGTTATAGGTATTGTTGAGGTAAACATTGCTGCTATTTAGTAAAATGTCTTGATTGGTTCCAGTTTGAATGTTGGGATAAATCATGCCGCTCGAACTGGTGTTGAAAGTTCCGAAGAGTTTGTACAATCCGGTTTTTCCGGCTTTTTGCCTGAACATGATTGTTCCGTCGGCAGTAATTGGGCTTTTGGTCCAATCTACTTGCTGTTTGTTGATTACGTTCGATAAGGCTGAAGTCAGGAAATCGCCGTTAAAAGAGAATGAGGATTTTTCTTTGCATTTGGTTGTTGAGCCCATCACTCCGACAGTCATAATCGAAATACTCGATTTATCTTCGGTTTCAATCGAATTGGTTTTCATGTCGACAACCGAAGATAAAGCTTGTCCGTATTCGGCTGAATAAGCTCCGGTACTGAACAAAGTTCCGCTGAAAAGGAGCGGGGAGAAGCGTCCGCGAGAAGGCATGTCGGGCATTTTTGAAGTGTATGGCGAAGCAACCAACATGCCGTCCATAAAGGTTTTGGTTTCGTAGCCTTCGCCGCCGCGTACAAATACACGACCATCTTCGCCCACTTTCTGAACTCCGGGTAAAGTTCCGAGTGCGCCAAAAATATCGCCTTGAGCGCTTGGCGTAGTAGCAATATCAAAAACACGTAAAACGACTGCTTTTTTCTCGTCGCTGGCTTCGAATGCTCCTGCATTGATGACCACTTCGTCAATCTGGTCGTCTGATTCCTGCAAAACAATGTTTACCGAAATTGTTTTTACGCTGTCCAGAGCCAGCTTCCGGAGAAATGGTTTGTACCCGATGAAACTGGCCGAAAGATTTTGGAATCCTTTTTGATCGGTTTTAAAACTGAAGTTTCCGATGCTGTCGGTTGTGGTGCCGTCGTAGCTGTTTTGAATAAATACATTGGCTCCCGGAAGCGGATTGTTTCCTGAATCGGTAACTTTTCCTGACAACTGAGCCTGAGCAAATGAGTTGGCAGCTATCAGGGTAAAAACGATAATGATTAATATTGATCTCATGGCTTTGAGTATTTTATGACCCAAAGTTGCTTCAGAGATAGGAGGTAATAAAATAAAAAAAACCGAGTCGTAGTTTGACCCGGATGAATCGTAATATAGAGTGACGAATTATTTCCTTAAAATGAAATTTAAGCTTCTGTTTCTGGAATTTCTTCTTTCTCTTCTTTTGGATGAAGAAATCGATCAATAAACTCAGTGATGAAAATCCGGATTGTCTCAGCATTTTTTGCAACCAGATTGGTTACTCCAAATTGAACAACAAGGCCAAGAATCCTTTTGAATATATTGCCATCTGATTTTATCGTCAGTTTTTTAGAGAGATAACCGGTGAAAATAGAAACGATGGATTCGAAAAGATTGGTTTTGATTTCGACTGAATCAGTAAGTTCTTTTAATGAACTCTTGACAAGATTAACGAGCTTCAGACTCTCGTATGTAATTTTGAACTGTTCTTTCAGGATTTGACCTTCTTCGGCTTGTTGAATTTCAAGCAAACGAATGGATTCTTTGAGCGAATCAACTGCAGTTTGTTTTGCCATATGCTTATTCAAGTACTTGTTCGACAATCGAATTATTGAGTGGATCTTTGATCAGTTGTTTCCTGAAAATGCCGAAGATTAAAGCAAGCAGGGCATAAAAACCGGAGACAACAAAAAAACCATAGTAAGACTTGCCCAACAATTCGCCTAACCACAAGGCTACCCCGATATTTAGAATCAGGAAGAACAACACGACAAAAATGATCACGATTAACCAAGAAACCAGATTTGAAGCCACATCGGCTGATTTGTCGAGTGTTTTCAGTTTCAATAGTTCCAATGTCGTTTTGCCGTATTGTTCCCCTTTTTCAATGAGAGACTCAATTAAGCCTGATTGCTCGTCCATTTTCTTAATTTTCGAAATGAATTGGAATAAATCCTGATTAATTGGTTGATGCTTTGGTATCTTCCACCTTGGCTTTGGCACCAGATGCCATTTCATCAACCTTAGCTTTTACACCATCCATTTTCTTGCCCAAATCATCGATCAGGCCGCCGACTTTTTCTTTGATGTCGTCAACATAATCTTCACCTTTTTCAACAATCTTTTTCCGTGTTTCCGACCCTTTGTCAGGGGCAAACAGAATTCCGATCAATGCACCGGCGGCTACGCCTGCCAATACACCCAATAAAATTTTTCCTGAACTCATGATACTAGTTTTTAATTGTTTATGACTATTAAAATAATCTGGAACTTTATTTCCCAGTTTTTATTCTTTATGTGCAATTTAATGAAAAACTGCTGAAAAACCTAACAAATTAAGTTAAGAATTGTTGAAAAAGATTAACTAAGGAGTCTTTGAAATTCGTGATGATCAAACCGATTTATCACGTTTAAGTAGTTTTTTTATCAGTCGTTCCTGATCTTGTTTCTGTTGATTGAAATTGACTTCTTCGCCTAGTAAAAAACCATATGGTTTGAGCGATTCAACATTGTCGCAAACGACTTTGGCCATGCCTGTGAGAGGCAAACAAAGCACCATTCCCGGGATTCCCCAAACAAGTGCGCTGGCAATCAGTACAATTGTGGCCGTTAACGGATTAATACTGACACTTGAACCTACCACATAGGGTGTAATGAAATTATTGTCGAGGAACTGAACAACAACACATATAGCACCTGCGGCAATGGCATAGCTCATGGAGTCTTTGGTGAGCAAGGCCATCATTATTGGCAAAAGGCTTCCTATCAACACACCGATGTATGGGATTATATTCAATACTGAAGCAAGTACTCCGAATAAGATAGCATGTGGCAACCCGAGAATCAGGAATCCGGTTGAATTTAATACGGAAAGAATGATTACATCCAGAAAAATTCCCATCACATATTTTTGAGAAACTACTGAAACCTTTTTTACAACCAATAAAACATGCTCGTTTTTATCGTCCTTGGTTACCAGTCGAATGAATTCTTTGAATTTGTCCTGATAAAAAGTCAGGAAGAAAATGTAAATAGGAATGAGTGCAAAGCTGGCCAGAAAAGAGGTAGTTGCCGAAAAAAGACCTAACACCAAAACCCCTCCGGTGCTTGCATTTTCTTTGAGTTTAGTGGTTAACCATGCTTTTTGCTCTATGCTACTGATGTGAAAAGTTTCACTAATGAATTGCTGAAGGCTTACCCATTTGGCATCCAATGTTTTTTGAAGCACTGGCCAGTCGTTTACGAAACTGAATACCTGATCAACAAAAAAGTAGAGTAAAACAACCACCAGAGCAAATGCCAGAATAATGCTGAGTAATATGGCCAATGTCTTTGGGAAATGCCAGTGTTGCAGCTTTCGCGATACGGGTATTAATAAAAAAGTAAAGAAAACCGCAATGGTGAATGGAATTAGAATGTTTTGGGCCAAAATCAGGAAAGCAATAATTAGGCCTGCAAGTAAGAGTTTTATTGTAGCCTTGATATAAAGTGGTTGTTCTGGTGCAGTCATATTTAATGATTTTATGATTCAACAATAATTGAGATAAAATTAGATGTTTTATCGGGTACACAGCTTGTTTGAGAGGAAATTAATTTTTTGGAATCAAAAACTGTATGGTTATTTGTATTTAGCCATCTGGATATATCTATCTTTGAAATTGGGTATGATAAATAAACCTGGAAAACAATTGCAATGGCAGGAAAAACCGTCAAAATTATACTGGCATTTCTTCTTCTTACTTCAAGCCTTTTTGCTCAGGAAAATAGTGATAAAGTTAAAACAGCTCAATCGCTTTTTCATATGCTTGAGACTTATCACTATAACCCACCAAAACGAAACAGCACGCTTTCAAATCGTATTTTTGAAAGTTTGATGAAAACAATTGATCCCTATGGGTTATTTTTCACCGACGAAACAATCTCTGGTTTTAAACCTTACCGCGATTCATTATGCACCAATAATTCGGCGTTGATTGCTGATTTTTTAACACTTCTTACCAATAAATACAGGCAACAGCTCGTATTGGCCGATTCCATTGTTGATCATTGCTTCCGCTCTTCCATGAAGTTAACAGAGAAAGATTCGCTGATTTTGGAGCCTGATCATGTAGCGAAACGTCCCAAAAACAACTCAGAATTGGAAGCGCGTTGGGGAAAATGGGTAAGGCAAGGAATGTTAAAGAGTTTGATGTATTCAGGAAACGACAGCATTTTAGCGAGTAGTTCTGTTATTCCGGATAGCCTTTATTCGAAGGGATCTTTGTTGGCTAAGAAAAACAGAATCAGGGAAAAACGATGGATTAATCAATTGATGAATTGCTCTGGTGGAATTGAAAACTTTGTGGTAAATAGTTACTTTAACAGCATTACTTCGTGTTACGACCCGCACTCTAATTATTTTTCCGACAACGATAAGGAGAAATTCGAATCTTCGTTATCAAAAGAAAATTACGCATTTGGGTTTGAACTGGGGACTAACCTGAATGATGAAGTTATTATTTCACGCATTTTACCCGGAAGTCCATTGTGGTTTTCAAAAAAGATTGAAAAAGGAGATGTGATCCTGAAAATAAAAGTCCCTGACCAGGAAGAGACAGAACTTACATATGCCAGTATCGATGAAGTCGATAACATATTTAGAACCCTGAATGGGGATTGGATTGAGATGACTATTCGAAAAATCAATGGTTCGATATCGAAAGTTGAGCTTTCGAAAGGAAAATTCGATACCAAAGAAAATCAAACAGTCGGGTTTATCCTGAATGGTGAAAAGCCCGTTGGTTATATTTGGTTTTCTGCTTTTTATACCGAATTTGGTCGCTATGGAAATACAGGCTGTTCAATCGACTTCCTGAAAGAAATGGTCAAACTAAAAGAAAGCGGTATCGGTGGATTGATCGTTGATTTAAGAAACAATCCGGGGGGATCAGAAGGTGAAGCCATCGAAATTGCCTCCTATTTTACCGGAAATAGCCCATTTGCAATCCGCAGAAACAAGGATGGGGGAGAAGTAATTCTTGGAAAGTTAAATGCCATCAAATGGTACGACGGACCAGTGGCGGTGCTTGTAAACGGGTCAAGTGCATCGGCTTCCGAATTATTGGCAGCTAATTTACAGGATTATAACCGGGCTGTAATTGTTGGAACAAATACCTTTGGTAAAGCTTCGGAACAGCTCGTTTTTCCGGTGGGGCAAAAAATGCGGACACGTCAAGGTTTTTCGATTAATCCAACTCATGAAATTACTGATTTTGTAAAAATTACAACTGCCAGACTTTTTCGGGTAACCGGTAAAAGTTATCAAAAGATTGGAGTCGTGCCTGATATCAAATTACCAGATATTTGGGACAGCTTTATTGTCAGGGAATCCGCCTTGCCCTATGCTCTTGAAAACGATTCGGTTAGGTCATCCGTAAAATTTTCTCCAATGACTAAATTGCCGATGGATTCACTTGCATTACTGAGCCAAAATCGAATACTGAAAAGCGAAAAATTCAATCAGGTTAATGCCTTTAATCGCTCGATGAAGGCATTGATGATCAATAAGAATAAGGTTCCGCTCAATCTTGTTCAATACAAAAATGATGCAGATAAACGTAAACAACTGACATCAGAAATTGAAAAAATTAATTCTTCGGAAAATAAACTGTTTACAGTGGAAAATACTTCTTTCAAAATAAAAGAATTGCAGACCGACAGTCTGTCGATGGAATTAAATGGGAAGTTTAAAGATTCGATTCAAAAGGACATTTATGTCGGCGAAGCTTTTTCGGTAGTGCTCGATTTAATCGGAACGAAAAGTACTGCAAACGAACACAAATAGCCTTTAATTCCATACAGCTTTTCGGGATTTATGAAATCCATGTTAAGTTTAGAATTCTCCTGATAAAAAAATATTCTGGTTGATGATTACAAAAAATAATAGTTATAATTTTGTAACCATTATGAATCATGAATATTTCAGATGACTACATTAAAAATTGACTTGATTGCAGATAACCTGATTTCAATCCATCCACTTTTGTATAAAAGTATTTCGAAACCATTGAAACATCAATCTTCGATTACTCCAGGCGGAATGTTTGTGCTGGGAAGCTTAAAAAGGCACGGAACCCAATCGATGTCGGATATTGGTAAATGCTTGTCGATGCCCAAGCCGCATGTTACAGTGATTGTTGATAAACTTATTGAAGAAGAGTTGGTTGAACGACAGAGCGACCCGAACGATCGGAGGATTGTTAATATTCTGCTGACAGAAAAGGGATTTGAAGAGTTTAATAGCTTAAAAAAGGATCTCAGTGAGAATTTGAAGATTAAGCTTTCAAAACTTAATGATCAGGAACAGGAAATACTGGCAATTGCATCGCAACAGATGAAAGAAATTCTGATTTCGATCTTATCAAAAGAGTAAAAATTTTAAAACGGATAAACGAAAAATTTTATGGAAAGTAAACAGACGAAAAAGGAGAAGAGTGGGAAAGTATATATTCCGCTCATTTTGGTTATTGCTTTGGTGCTTGGCGGTGGCGTATATTGGTACATTGATTACTCGAAGTACATCAAAACTGACGATGCAAAAGTTGAGTCAGACAATGTAGCTGTCAGTCCAAAAATATTGGGGCGGATCAGCCAATTGTTTGCAGAAGAAGGTGCAACGGTAAAACAGGGTCAGTTACTGGCGGTTCTCGACAGTGCCGATATGGTTGCTCAAAAGAACCAGACGATTGCAGCAAAAATACTTGCTGAAGCATCAGTACTTCAGGCTCGTGCAAAATACCAATACGATCTAAAAAATAATAAAGTCTTGGAAGTTGCGCTAAACAAAGCCAAGGAAGATTTTGACCGGGCAAAAGTTCAGTTTAACGGAAATGTCATTACTCAGGAACAATTCGACCATGCCAAGAAAACACTCGAAACAGCGCAGGCTCAGTTGGAAGCTGCTCACTCCATGGCAAATGTCTCCAATACTCAAATCCAAAGTTCTCTGGCTGCCGTTGAAAGCGCTCAAGCTCAGATCAACCTGATAAGTACACAGTTGAATAACACTAAACTTTATGCACCAAGCGATGGTGTAATTGGTAAACGTTGGTTGATGCCAGGCGATATTGCACAGCCGGGGCAATCAATCTTTACCATTGTTAACGATAGCAAGCTTTGGGTTAGCATCTTTTTGGAAGAAACAAAACTCGAAAATTTACATGTTGGGCAGGCTGTTCTGTTTACGCTTGACACCTATCCTGGCGTAACTTTTACCGGAAAAATTCTGACTCTTGGTTCAAATACGGCTGCTCAATTTTCATTAATTCCGGCCAGCAATGCTTCAGGGAACTTCACCAAGGTGACTCAGCGTGTTCAGTTAAAAATCTCGATTGATGGTGTTACTGAAGGGAAGAAACTGGAAGACTACCGTATTTTATCCGGAATGTCGGCTGTAGTTAAAATTATACGATAATAATGAGTAGAAGAATTACACCGTCTCATTTGCTGCGAAAGAAGCTGCGTAACCGTAGTTCGGGCTATCATCCCCAGAACGACCGATACCGGTGGTTCGTGCTGGCCAACATCATGTTGGGAACTTTCATGGCGGTTCTCGACAGTACCATTGTAAACGTGGGACTGCCCAAGATTATGGCTTCATTCGGAGTTGGAATCGATAAAATTGAATGGGTGATAACTGCCTATATGCTTTCGATGGCGGTAATGCTGCCAACCTCGGGTTGGCTGGCTGATAAGTTTGGTTATAAGCGAATGTATTTCATGGGCTTGCTGATGTTTACAGTAGGATCCATGCTTTGCGGAATGTCGAATGACGAAAATTCACTGATTCTTTCGCGTATTGTTCAGGGGCTTGGAGCAGGAACCATTCAACCATTAGGTATGGCTATCATTACCCGCGAATTTCCGCCACAGCAACGCGGTATGGCATTGGGTTTTTGGGCAATTGCCGCAGCAGCGTCCGTGTCGTTTGGCCCGTTGATTGGTGGTTATCTGGTCGATAACTTTAGCTGGCAACTTATTTTCGACGTAAATATTCCTTTTGGTATTGCAGCGATGGTTTTTACCATTGTTATTCAGAAAGAATACATCAACCGATTGGTCGGAAAATTCGATCTCATAGGGTTTGTTTCGGTTGTCATATTTCTTCCTGTACTGCTTTATGCTTTGTCCGAAGGAAGTGCATCAACCAATACTGAAGGATGGAGCGCTCCTTATATTTTGGTTTGCTTTGCCATTTCAGCTATTGCTTTTGCGGTATTCATCACCAGAGAGTTGACAACGGATCATCCGTTGATCAATTTACGACTTCTTGGCGATTATAACTTCGGAATGGGGAATTTGGTTATGATGATTTTTGTGATCGGAATGTTTGGCAGTACTTTTCTGTTGCCACTTTACCTTCAGAACACAATGGGTTATACAGCAGTCCAGGCCGGTGCCGTTTTCCTTCCTGTTGGATTTATCCAGGGAATGATGTCGCCAATTGCAGGGAAGGTTTCTGATAAGATTAGTCCGAAAGTGCCTATAATTATTGGCGTAATTGCATTAGGTATTAGTTTTCTTCTGAATTCTCAACTTACCTACCTTTCGGAACATAACTTTGTAATGTCTTCGTTGTATTTGCGCGGGTTTGCCATGGGCATTATTTTCACACCACTTAGCAATTTAATGTTGCTTACAATCTCGCGTGACAACATGGCGCAGGCTTCGGGTATTACCAACACGATTCGACAGTTAGGCGGAAGTTTGGGAGTAGCCATGTTTACTACATTGCTTACTACCCGGATTAACTATCACATGCAAACCTTTGGTGAGGCTATTCAGTCCGGATCTCAGGAGTTTAAGAATGTGGCAACCAATCTGACTCATTTTGCACAGCAAAGTGTGGGCAGTAATATGGCAACCGCCGCACAGCAAGGTAAATACATGATTATTCAGCACGTTTCGAAACAAGCCTATATTGCAGGTATCGACGACGATTTTTGGATTGCCGCCATCATCACTTTTATGAGCCTGATTCCCGTAATTATCATGAAAACAAAAAATAGAAAATCAATTGCAAAATCTTAATTCTATGATTCTAAAAATAAACAAATACGTCAGGTTCTTTCTTCCATTTATCGGAATATTGATCCTTGGATCAGCTAAAGGTCAGTCATTTTCAGGCGATTCGCTTTCACTCAATGCAATAATTCAAGAAGTTACTGCAAATCACCCGGCAGTGAAAAAGGCGATGGAAGATCTCCATGTTTCAGATGCTAAAATCGGTTTAGCTGAATCAAACTATTTGCCCAATGTTGATTTTGCATCTTCCTATTCGCGGGTGGGGCCAATATCAACCATCACTATTCCTGATATGGGTAGTTTCAGTTTTGTGCCTCACGATAATTATTCTGCTGCTGTCAATGTGAACCAGACGATTTACGATTTCGGGAAAACCGAGAAAGGTGTTTTGCTTGAAAAACAGGGTAAGGAATTGACGCTACAGTCTATCAAACAGGTCAAACAGAAACTTTCGCAAGCTGTAATTGCGAATTTTTATACACTTGTTTATCTTCAGGAAGCTTTAAAAATTAAGGATGAACAACTTAAAACCTTAAATGAACATCTGAATTACATCAAAAAGAAACAGGAAACAGGATCGGCTACGCAATATGAGATTTTGACCACCGAAGTACGGATTTCAACCATCGAGAATCAGAAAACTGATTTGGAAACCGCTCGTCAGGTGCAGGTTTGCCAGCTCAATTCATTGCTTGGAAAGCCTGAATCTACGAAGGAGGTAGTGAAAAAAGAAATGAGTGTTTCGCTTCACGGTATGCAGAATGACGCATTGATTGCTTCTGCTATGCAAAATCGCGACGAAATGAAGCTTGCTTCTGAAAAAGCTAAACTGGCTCAATTGCGCTACAATCTTACCAGTTATCAGAACAAACCTATTGTAAGCGCTTTTCTTTCAGGCGGAATAAAAAATGGATATACGCCTTATTTGTATGATCCGAAAGCCAATTTTGTTGCTGGGTTTGGTGTGAAAGTTCCGATTTTTGATGGCAAACGCAAGATGTACAATCAGGTGCAGGCTCAATCTGCCATTCAGACCAATGATCAGGAAACGGAAATCGCCCGCAGGGGAATTGTGAATGAAGTCGTGGAGGGTGAAGCCAACGTGAATGCGTCGAAGAAAAAGGTGGAACAAGGCGAACTGCAACTCAGGCAGGCAAATCAAGCTTATTTGCTGGCCAAAGTTCGATTCGATTCGGGCGTGATTACCAATCTTGAATTGCTTGAAGGTTCAACTGCTGTTTCGGAAAGCCGACTTCAACTTTTAAAAGCGAAGATCGATTATACCGTTAGTCTTTATAAACTGAAATCGGCTACTGGAGAAAGGTTATATTAAGCGCAGTTTAGTTTGATGCCCGATTGAAATGAATCCAAAAGACTACAGAAAAATGTACCTTTTTACAAATAAATACGGGAGTTGAAATACTAAAATCGAGTTTCTGATAGTTTTATACTACGATTGAATTTCAATAATTCAAAAAAAGCTATCGGTTCTCTGAAAATAATCAATCAATTCCCGGTAGTACCTTTCCAGGGCAGATTTATCTGCCCTGGTTTATTTTTAGGAAAAAAAGTCATCGGTCATTAGAAAAATTGTTTTCAATATCTTTCCCAATGACTAATGACTTTTTTCAAGTCGCTTACTTTACCGCATTCAACCACGCTTCGGCCATCAATGAACATCCGGCCATGGTTGGATGAACTCCATCGACAGTCCAATATTTGGCTGGAGCAGTAAGAATGGCTTCAGTAAAAATCGCCTGATACGGAATGAAAACGGCGTTAAATTCTTCGGCAAGTTTCTTTGCAACTGCCCGATAGCCATCAAAAGCCGGAAACCATTTTTCGGTTACCGCGGTAGAACCTAAAAGTGCAAATGGTTCACCAATAACCAGTTTTACATCAGGAAGCATTTTCCGGGTTAAAACCAAAAGTTGTTTGTAATCCTGTTCATATTTTTCTACAGTTCCTTCGTATTTACCATCCAGAGTATGCCAATAGTCGTTAACTCCGACCAGGATACTAATTAATGCCGGATTCAGATCGAAACAATCCCTCTGCCATCGTTCTGACAATTGATAAACTTTATTTCCGCTAATTCCCCGGTTGAAAATTGAAAGATCTTTCGTAGGATTCTCATTCAAAATGCGGGAGGCTGCCAGAAATGAATATCCTGTTCCAAAAGATCCGGATAAATTGGATTGTTGTTTCATTCGTTCGCGACCTGCATCGGTGATCGAATCACCCTGAAACAGTATCACGTCTCCAGTTTTGAGTGATGGAAGAATTCCTTTTTGTCTTTTTTTGCCCAACTGCATCGAAGCTGAAAGAATCTCGGGGATTGCAGTCAGTGCAACAGCGCCAATGGAGGCATTTCGTAGAAAATTACGTCTGTTAATTTGCATCATTTCAAAGTTTAGTTAAGTTTTCAAGTAGGTATTTCGTTCGTTGTTTGAGAGGTAATAAAGGTAATTCAATTATCTGATAATTCAAGCTTATGTAAGTTTCAACGACAATCTCATGAATCCGGAAAGCTTCCTCAAAAGTCTCAGTGCGAATGGAGTCGTTGACAAATATTTCAGGCCAGGGCGGTGTTACAAAAACCAGTGGGGCATATCTGTATTTCTGAGAATACTCGCTTAAAAATTTAGGAATGCCAAATCCTCTGTGACGGGCAAATGCCAATTGATCGGGAATGCCGCGGTCAGCGAAAGCAAAAGAACCATTGGGCACCGAATCAAAAAAAGCGATCCGTTTTTGCAATATGTTTTGCTGAAAAAGTTTTGGATTTTTCCAGGGAAGGATGTCGCCTCCTGATTCTTGTTCGGATAAAATCAAATCGCGGGCAAATTCTTCGGAGCAATTGTAGCCTGATTGTCTCAGTTCTTCCACGATCTGGGTTTTTCCAAATCCGGGTCCTCCGGTTATCACATAGATTTGTTTTTCAATCATGTTTTGTAACGTAAATATTGAACTGATAATTTTTCAGGTTAACATTTATTTTAATCAACAGTTAGGATTGCAGCTTAAAAATAGAAATTATTACAGCTTAAATCCAATGATCAAGATTATATTTATTAAATAATCATTAATAATAAAACTGCATATCCTGTAAATCAGCTCATTAGATTGTTTTTAAAATCAGTTTATTTCCATGAATAAAATAAAGATATACATTTGCGGCTCAATCCGTGTTCGTACACGGAATTCGATTGTGATAATTCGTGTTCGCACACGGTGAATTTTAAAACAGATGGCAAAATGGAATTAAATCGCAAAAACGCAACTCAGACAAAAGTTTATCCAACTCGTATTCTTCAGTTTGGTGAAGGAAATTTTTTACGTGCTTTTACCGATTGGATTGTTGATAAAATGAATAAAGAGATTGATTTTAATACGGGTATTGATGTGGTTCAACCGCTACCTGGTGGAATGGCCGGTATGTTGAACGATCAGGATGGACTTTACCATGTTTACCTGAAGGGAATAAAAAATGGACAACCGGTTAAAGAATATTCGCTTATTGATTGTATAAACGTGGGAATCAATCCTTACACGGAATACGCCAAATACGAGCAATCATACCTCAATCCCGATCTTCGTTTCGTGTTTTCGAATACGACTGAAGCTGGTATTGCTATGGACGAAACGGATACATTGGATATGCAGCCGCAAAAATCGTTTCCGGGGAAAGTCGCCGCTTTGCTTTATAACCGCTACAAGGCATTTAACGGCGCTGCCGACAAAGGTTTGATCTTTTTTGCTTGCGAACTGATCGACAAAAACGGCGATACGTTGAAAAAATATGTACTTCAACATGCACAAAACTGGAATTTGGGCGATGAATTTGCGCAATGGGTAAATCAGTCGTGCGCATTTTGTAATACATTGGTCGACAGAATTGTGCCCGGTTTTCCGAAGGATGAAATTAACGAAATTCAGAAAGAACTCGGATACGAAGATAAGTTGGTTGTTGTTGGTGAGTATTTTCATTTTTGGGTGGTTGAAGCTCCTGAATGGGTACAGAAAGAATTTCCGGCTGAGAAAGCTGGACTGGACGTGAAATTTGTGAAAGACATGACTCGTTTCCGTGAGCAGAAAGTTCAGGTTCTGAATGGTTGCCACACCGGAAGTTATGCCGTTTCTTACCTAAGTGGGCTTGAAACTGTGCGCGAGGCATTTGAAAATTTGGAGGTTGGTCATTTCATGAAAGAGTTGGTTTACGACGAGGTCTTGCCTGTTTTGGATGGCACCGAAAAAGAACTTCAGTCGTTTGCACACAAAATTCTGGAACGATTCCGGAATCCGTACATCAGGCACTTATGGCAGAGTATTGCGCTGAATGCCATGTCGAAATGGGAAACCCGAAACTTACCATCCCTCCTTAGTTATTACGATGCCCACCAAATGTTGCCCCAAAAATTAGTATTTTCACTGGCAGCCATGATTGCTTATTTTAAAGGTGAAACAGATGGAGTAGCTTATCAGGTAAAGGATGACCAGTGGATTCTTGATTTTTACAAAGAAGCATGGGCCGAATGCGACGGACGGCCAATTTCGATCCAGAAACTGGTTGAAAAAGTGCTGAGTCTGGATAAAATATGGAAACGCGATTTGAATGAAGTTCCAAACCTGACCATTTCTGTAACTTGCTATTTATTCCTGATCGAACAGGTTGGAATGAAGAAAGCCGTAAAGTCGGTACTTAGCGAGAATAATCCGTTAATGAAAATAGGATAAATAATTGTTTCGGGTTACGAGTTTCGGGTTACAGGTTTACTCGCAACTCGAATCCCGTAACTCGCAACAAAATAAAAATGGCAAAATTTATAAAACTTAATCCGAACGATAATGTGGCTGTTTGTCTGGAATTTGGACAAGCCGGTGACAGCGTGGTTATTGACGATCAGCAGTTCGTTCTTTCAAACGATATTCCGGTTGGTCATAAAGTGGCACTTCAATCCATTGCAGTCGATGCCGATGTGATCAAATATGGTGCGCCGATTGGTCATGCTATTGACGAAATTCAGGTCGGAAATCATGTACACACACACAACCTGAAAACCAATCTTTCCGGAACAATTGCCTATTCGTTTAACCAGAAACTAAACGAAATCCGGTATGCGAAGCGCGATCTGACTTTTAACGGTTATCGCCGCAGCAATGGAAATGCCGGAATCCGTAACGAAATTTGGATTGTGCCAACCGTTGGTTGTGTAAACGGTCAGGCGCAACAAATTATCAATCGGTTTCAGAAGGAAGTTAATCCCGAAAACGTGGATGCCATTGAAGTTTTCAAGCACAATTACGGATGTTCGCAGTTGGGCGACGATCATGTGAACACCCAGAAAGCGTTGGCACAGTTGATCAATCATCCGAATGCCGGTGGTGTTCTGGTTCTGGGCTTGGGTTGCGAAAACAACCAGATATCGCATCTGAAAAAGTTTATTGGTGAATACGATGCCGACCGCATTAAATTTCTGGTTTCGCAGGAAGTGGAGGACGAAGTTGAAGCCGGGGTTGAAATCCTGAAGGAAATTTACGAGCACATGAAAAACGATCGTCGCGAAGCCATTCCGCTTTCAGAATTGAAAGTTGGATTGAAATGCGGCGGATCTGATGGTTTTTCAGGAATTACGGCCAACCCACTGGTAGGCGTTTTTTCTGATTTTCTGATTGCACAAGGCGGAACAACCGTTTTAACTGAAGTTCCTGAAATGTTTGGAGCCGAAACGATTTTGATGGCCCGGGCAAAAGATCAGTCAACTTTCAATAAAACGGTGAGTCTGATCAACGATTTCAAGGATTATTACACACAGCATAATTTACCGGTTTACGAAAATCCGTCGCCGGGCAACAAAGATGGCGGCATTTCAACCCTCGAAGACAAGTCGCTGGGTTGCACTCAAAAGGGCGGAACCGCTACAGTAATGGACGTTCTGAAATATGCAGAACCAATAAAAGTAAAGGGTTTGAATCTGTTGTCAGCACCGGGGAACGACTTGGTAGCCGCGTCAGCTTTGGGATTTAGCGGATGTCAGTTGGTTCTTTTTACAACCGGAAGAGGAACTCCATTTGGAAGTTTTGTGCCAACCATGAAAATTTCGACCAACTCGGCGCTTTTCAACAAAAAGAAAAACTGGATCGATTTTAATGCCGGACAATTGCTCGAAGGCAAAACAATGGATCAGTTGCTCGAAGAATTTATTCAGTATATTATTGAAGTTTCAAGCGGTAAAAAGCTGAGACACGAAGAAAGTGGCTTTAAGGAAATTTCGATTTTTAAAACCGGGGTGACATTATAAAGAGTTTCAGGTTCCAGGTTTCAAGTTCGTAATTGGTGCGATATCCTTTGCCGTCTGGCTTCAGCTAATAGACAAGTGAAAAGTTGGAGCCTGAAATTTTTATAAAAGCATCATTCACTGATGGTTTTCTTCCGAAATTACAATCATATTCGACGCAAACTAACGTCTCTCGATTTCAGTATTGAATGGCTCTGTATCGACCAATGTACCATCCATATCAAAGATGATGGCTTCAATCATTATTTAACAGGTTTTTGAACTGACCAGTACGACGATCCGTTTTCGAAATAAGTGATCGGAATCTCGTGTATAAAAGTCTTCATCCAGGTGGCACAATATTCCATTCCGGCTTCTTCCGAAGCAATATGTCCGGTGAAAATTGCCGCTTTTTTCATCCCCATCATCGAGGCATCAAGGACGTATTCGTAGGTTTCCCATTCCGAAGCTTCGCCGGCAACAAGTAGCTCCGTAAAATCGTTGGTCAATAATTTAATGTGCGACGACGATCCCGGGGCGCCAACTGCCAATGCAACATTGGTGAAGTGCAGTTGTGGATCGCCAATAATGCGCAGTTGGCTTCCTTTCAACTTTTCCTGAAGTTTTTGGGCAAAGCCACCAACTGTTTGTTCGTCGAACTTGAAAAACAACATCGATTGATCGGTTTGATTGGCTTTCCATCCCAGTTTGTCAATCATGCCCATATAAATACCGTCAGGAACAGTGCGGTGCCAGTGGTCGTGAAACCTGAAAATGATGAGTTTATGTTCGTTGATGTATGCGATCTTTTTGCGATAAACCGGATTGTCTTCCTGTGCGTCGGTTTTGTCGAGGTGATTGTAGAATGTGGGTTCATGAACAATAATCAGGTTACAGTTGCTGGCAACAGCTTTTCGTAGTGTTTCCATATCGGCAAACATGCAAACCGCGATTCCGGTGACCACATCGTCAGGATTGCCGGTTTTAAACGTATCCACTGTTTCATTACTCCATGGGCAAGTCAGGTGAGTTTGCATCTGGCCAATGATTTGACGGGCAGTTTGCGATTTAACTACGGATGATTGTGCCAGAAGTTTATTCGAATTTATTGTAACAAGAAGAATAAGGCAAATTCCAAATACTTTCATAGTTGTTTTTTTGATAATTGCTTAACCCAATAGAATATCTATATCCGCAAATGTATTAAATCTGAATACATAAAATATCTCTTACGATGCAATTCAAGTTTCCCGTTAAGATTTTTATCTTTGTTAGTATTCAAAAACTAAACTAAACCCGCCATGCCGAAATTCAAACTATTTCTTCCCCTCATTTTTAGTTTCCTGATCATTGTTTCCTGTAAAAATAAAGAGCCAGAATGGACGGAACTCTTTAATGGAAAAGATCTTACCGGTTGGATCGCCAATGAAAATCCAGGCTCGTTTAAAGTTGAAAACGGTGTGCTGGTTGCTGAAGGACCAATTAGTCATTTGTTTTATACCGGCGATTTTCATAGAGGAATTTTCCGCAACTTCGAATTGAAGGCGATGGTGAAAACTGAACCAAGCAGCAATTCCGGAATAATGTTCCACACTCAGGAGCAATCTCACGGTCCACTGTTGCGCGGATACGAAGTGCAGATTAATAACACCTATGAGCGTCCGGGCGATTTTCATGAGTTGAAGAAGACCGGAAGCTTATATGGTATTCGGAATGTCTATTATCCAACTGTAAAGGATAACGAGTGGTTTGAGCTGTCGTTCAAAGTGGTTGAAAATCGTTGCGAAGTATTTGTAAATGGTACAAAAGTGGTCGATTATATTCAGCCCGACGATCCTTACCGCCCCAAGAACGATAAACTGAAGGTATTTAGTGCCGGACGCATTGCACTTCAATGTCACGACAAAGACAGCAAAGTGTATTTTAAAAGTATTCAGGTAAAACCACTACCAAAAGCCGAAAAGTTTGCCATGCTGGTTTCGAAAGAATGGGATGATAAAATCACTAAAATGATGTTCGAGAATTTCCCGGTAATCGATTTCCATGTTCACCTGAAAGGCGGACTGACCATCGCTCAAGCTTGTGAAAACTCGTTAAAGCTGGGCATCAATTATGGAATTGCTCCTAATTGTGGCTTGAAATTTCCGGTGACGGATGATGCTTCATTGGCGTCTTATATGGATACTGTGCAGACAAAACCTATTTTCAGAGGGATGCAGGCCGAAGGTCGTGAGTGGGTAACCCTGTTTTCGCCGGAAGCCGTTGCTAAATTCGATTACGTTTTTACAGATGGAATGACCTGGACTGACCACAAAGGCCGGAGAATGCGACTTTGGATTCCCGAAGAGGCTTTTGTGGACGATGAGCAGCAATTTATGGACGAATTGGTTGGCAAAATTGAGAGTGTGATTTCGCAAGAACCTGTTGATATTCATGTTAACCCAACTTTTCTTCCTGCCGTAATTGCAGCCAAATACGACGAACTCTGGACCGATGCACGAATCGACCGTTTTGTAAATGTATTGGCCAAAAATGGAGTGGCGTTGGAAATCAATTCGAGGTATAAACTTCCAACGGAAAAAATCCTTCGGAAGGCCAAAGAGGCCGGAGTGAAATTCACGTTTGGAACCAACAATACCGGTGCCGATCTGGGTACACTCGATTATTCATTTGAAATGAAGGAAAAACTCGGATTGACCTACAAAGACATGTTTATGCCGAAGAAACAAAATGAGAAGCCTGTTTTGGTAAAGGGACTTCCGAAAAAAATAACAGGTTAAAAATATCTAAACCGCCAAAAACCAAAAATCATGAGAAATCTTTTGAAAGCCGTTTTATTATTGGCCACGTTGCCAATTGGATTGTCTGCATTTTCTGTTCAACCTCCAGATGATTTTGCCAAATCGGGCATTTCTGTAGGTTTGGTAGTTGAAGACCTCAGCAAATCGCTCGATTTTTACCAGAATGTAATTGGTATGGTAAAAACCAGCGAGTTCAGTGTTGATGCTGCACGAGCCAAAGAACTTGGATTAAGTAATGGCGACCGCTTTGATGTAACCATACTGAAACTCGAAAACAGCGAGCAGGCAGCCGAGTGGAAGCTGATGTCGTTTGGCAAAAAAGCCACCCATCCGAAACAAAACTTTGTGCCCGACGATACCGGTATGCAGTACATAACCCTTTATGTGAAATCGATGAAACCGATTTTGGAACGCATCAAGAAGTACAACGTGAAAACACTCGGAATTACACCTACCAAGCTCGACGAAACCCGTGATTTTGTTTTGGTACGCGATCCTGACGGGACTTTTATTGAAATTATCGGACCTGAATAGTATTCAGTGATCAGTCTCAGTTAACAGTTTCAAATACATAGAAAGCGGCTGAATAAAGGATGAAAATCCGGAGTTCAGCCGCTTTGGTTTGTGTCATAATTCTTTGTAACTTATACACTTGAAAATCTTATAATCCTTACTCAGTATGGAATTGCAAATCATTCAAAACAAAATATTCGAGATTCGAGGTATGCGTGTCATGCTCGATTTCGATTTGGCCGAAATGTACGAGGTTGAAACTAGAGTACTAAATCAGGCGGTTAAACGAAACCTTAAACGATTTCCTGCCGATTTTATGTTCCAGCTCTCCAGTTCAGAGTTTGAAAACTTGAAATCACAATTTGTGACATCAAGTTGGGGTGGAACCCGGAAACTGCCTTTTGCGTTTACCGAACATGGCGTTACAATGCTGTCCAGTGTTTTGAGAAGCGATAAATCCGTTGAAATTAATATCCAGATCGTACGGGCTTTTATCGCGTTGCGGCAGTATGCACTTGGTTATGCCGAACTCAACCAAAAGCTTGAAAATTTCATGATTGAAACGAACATGCAATTCAACGACATTTACCAGGCACTAACCGAAATGGCAGAGCTGAAAGAATCAGGAAAATCGCGAAATCCCATTGGATATTTGAAGAAGTGATTAACCGCCAAATCGCCTATCTTTGCCTGTGTGAAACGAAAGATGGAATTACTTGCGCCGGGTGGAGATGTTGATTCGATAAAAGCTGCAATTCTGGCGGGAGCCGATGCTGTTTACTGCGGTCTCGATAAATATAATGCCCGAAACCGCGCTGCAAATATTAGTTTCGACAATTTGCAGGGAATTTTGCGATTGGCGCATCAGTACAATTGTCAGGTTTTCCTCACCCTTAATATCATTTTTGTTGACAGTGAAATACCTGCCTTGATTAGCTTATTGAACAAGTTAGTGAATACCAGTATCGACGGGGTAATTGTTCAGGATTTGGGACTATTTTACCTTTTATCTTGCTATTTTAAAGGTTTAAAAATTCACGCATCCACCCAGTTAACTACACACAACGAAGGTCAGATTCGATTTTTAAGCAAGCTGAATGCCACACGGGTTAATCTTTCCAGAGAGTTGAACATTCAGGAAATAAAAGACTTGACCGCGGTTGCCCACCAAAACCAGATTTTAACCGAAGTATTTGTGCATGGTTCGTTCTGCCTTTCTTTTTCTGGAATATGCTACCTCAGTTCGGTGCAAAGCGGAAACTCCGGAAATCGTGGTCGGTGCAGTCAACCTTGCCGCGACCGGTATGTTACAACTAAGGTTGGTAAAGATTATCCGCTCAATCTGAAAGACAATTCAGCCTGGTCTGATGTTCGTGAACTTGATGAAGCGGGAGTCGATTCCCTAAAAATCGAGGGCCGAATAAAGAAATACGATTACGTTTACACAGTTGTCAGCAATTGGCGAAAACAACTCCAAAGTTTATCCAAACACGACGAATTGCTGACCGATAATAGCGATATGTATAAGGTTTTTAACCGCGATTTTTCCAATGGGTTCCTGAAGGGAGCTATCAATAAGGATCTGTTTATAGACAATCCCCGTGACCATTCCATTCAACATCTTTCGGAGGTGAATGATTACACTTCGGTTCATAAATTGCAGCAGGACCAGATCGGACTTTATGAAGAAAAGGAAGGAATTAAAATTTCAATAGAAAATAAAATCAAGCAACTCAGTATCGCAAAAATTCCTTTGGTAATCAATGTTTCCGGAGAAAGTGGTTTGCCGCTGATGTTGACGGTAAAATCTTCGGATCTATTGTTTGTACTACTTTCGGAGGTTAATCTGGCAAATACTGGTACCGAAGTTTTAGATTATGCGATGATATTTAAACGTCTGAAAGCCATTAACGATACGGAATATTACATCGAGAGGCTATGTCTGGACGATCTTCAGCCTGATGTTTATATCCCGTTTAAAGAACTCGCCGCAATAAAAAAGCGACTACTTTACATCCTGAACGACTCACGAGAAACTCTGGATCCGATTCATGTTTCAACCTTCAGGAAACAAAATCGGGAGCAACTAAAGCCTTCGCTTTTGGTGCTGATTTCTTCACCAAATGATTTGCATCTCTGTAAGGAAACCACCGCCAGACTCTGTTTTCAGCTTCCGGATAGTTTTAAGAATGAATGTGCTGAGTTTATAGATCTTTTCAGGAAGAACGATAATCTGATTCCGTGGTTTCCGTCGGTTATTATCGGCGATGATTATATTGCCGCGGTCGAATTTCTGGAACAGTTTCAACCTAAACTGATTGTGACCAACAATACCGGAATTGCCTACGAAGCTTATCAAAGAGGAATCCGCTGGATTGCAGGACCGTATCTGAATGTGACTAACTCTTTTAGCTTGTTGTGTTTAAAAGAAAGTTTCAACTGCTCTGGTGCGTTCATCTCAAATGAGATTAGTCAGACTCAAATGAGGCAGTTGAATAAGCCCGACGGTTTTGAACTTTACTACAGTATTTATCACCCCATGGTGCTGATGACAAGTCGACAATGCTTGTTTCATCAGGTTACCGGATGTGGAAAGGATCAAATTGATAATACTTGTATTTCGCAGTGCGAGAAATCAGCAACAATCACCAATCTGAAAAATGACACAATTTATCTTGAGAAATCGAAGGGAAATTATCATCGTATCTTCAATGAAACCAATTTTCTGAATCCTGAAATTGTTACAGATGTTTCTGATCTCTTTTCCGGATTTTTGATTGATATGCGGGAGATAAAAACGGTTACCCAAACCGATTTGAATAAATCAGAATTAATTAAGTTGTTTGTAACCCTGCTGGACGGCAATCCCGATTCAAAAACGGAACTTCAGCGAGCGATTTATCCGACGACGAAAGCACAATATCAAAGAGGAATATAATTTCACGATAAAACAAAAACGCAAGGCTTTCGACCTTGCGTTACTGTATGATAACGAGAATTAATATTCGTCTTCGTTAAAAAAGAAATCATCTTTGCTTGGGTAATCCGGCCAGATGTCTTCAATACTTTCATAAATTTCTCCTTCATCTTCAATTTCCTGAAGGTTTTCAATAACTTCAAGTGGAGCACCACTACGGATGGCAAAATCAATCAGCTCATCCTTGCTTGCTGGCCATGGGGCATCCTCTAATTTAGAGGCTAATTCAAGAGTCCAGTACATATTATTTAATATTTAAGTAGTTTTTAAATCGGTTTTTTTAACTTTTGCGAATATAACAAAAAAACGCATTCTGCAAACATTAATATTTATTAATCATTTTCCTCCGGAGACCATAGTATTTCCGCGGCTTTTTGGTCTTGATTTACCTTTCGGGAGAGTACGAAAAGATAGTCGGACAGGCGGTTAATAAACTTGATCAGGTTTGTGTCCACTTCTTTATTCTCAGCTAATTCAACAATGTGGCGTTCTGCTCTGCGACATACGGTGCGTGCCACATGGCAAAACGATGAAGCCTGACAACCTCCCGGCAAAATAAAGTTTCGGAGTTCGGGTAAACTGGCATTCATTTCGTCCATTTCAGTTTCGAGAAGCTCAATATCAGCCTTTTTGCATGGTAGCTGTTTTTTGATCAGGTCAATCGATTCTTCAGTTGCCAGATTGGCTCCAATTACAAATAATTTGTTCTGAATAATTTCAAGCACATGATCGGTATGCCCGTCGGTTTGCATCGAACGAATCAGTCCAATATAGGAATTCAGCTCGTCAACTGTTCCGTAAGCTTCAAGCCTGATGTTGTATTTCTTGACCCGCGAACCTCCAATCAACCCTGTGGTTCCATCGTCGCCGGTGCGTGTATATATTTTCATTCTGATTATAATGTTGATAAGGTATAGATGTGTACATCGCGTCTATACAGTGATTATTTTAATAAACCGGATTTGGGTTAACGTAATCGGCTTCTATTTCACCATCTTTCAACCTGATGATGCGGTGTGCATGCATGGCAATGCTTTCTTCGTGCGTTACCACAACCAAAGTGTTTCCTTTGCGGTGAATCTCGGCAAAAAGCTGCATAATTTCTTCTGAAATTTTCGAATCGAGATTTCCGGTTGGCTCATCGGCCAGTAAAATACTCGGATTATTTATCAGTGCACGGGCAACAGCAACACGTTGGCGTTGACCACCAGATAGTTCATTGGGTTTGTGCTCAATACGATCGGCCAGACCAACTTCAGTTAAAATCTTTTCGGCTTTTTCGATGCGCTGTTGTTTTTTCACACCGGCGTAAACCAGAGGCAACATCACATTTTCGAGCGCCGTATTTCGGGGTAATAAATTAAATGTCTGGAAAACAAAACCAATTTCTTTGTTCCGGATTTCGGCCAGTTCATCGTCCGATAAATGGCTTACATCTTGCTTGTTCAGTTCGTAGAATCCGCTGGTGGGAGTGTCAAGACACCCAATTACGTTCATCATAGTCGATTTTCCGGAGCCCGAAGCGCCCATGATGGCAACGTACTCTCCCCGGTTGATGTTAAGCGATACGGAGCGTAATGCTCTTACAATCTGAGTACCTACCTTGTAGTTTTTTACAATTTTTTCAAGCTTGATAACACTTTCCATCTTTTGAATTGATTGGTTTGACTTGATTAGTTTGATTTAGCTTTTGTTTATTACAAATATCAAACCTAATTTCAGACAAAATACACGAAATAAAAAATAAAACCACAAAAACCTCGAATTGTTGCACGCAAGGCCAGCATTTAGCCAGCCTGAAAAATCATCAGACCGCAAAAAGGAGATAATTTTTATCTTTGTCCTATGTCAGAATTTCTGGATCAGGATATTAAATTTCTACCTGGCGTCGGTCCACAGCGTGCCGAAATGCTCAAAAAAGAATTGAAGATTTTTACCTTCAACGATCTTCTGTATTATTTCCCTTACAAATACATCGACCGCACAAAGTTTTACCGCATTTCGGAGATCACTGGTAACATGCCCTACATTCAGTTGAAAGGGAGTATTGTCAGGTTCGAAACAACGGGCGAAGGCGCTCGTCAGCGGTTGATCGCCCATTTTCGTGATGAATCGGGAGTAATGGAGCTGCTGTGGTTTCAGGGCGTAAAATGGGTAAAGGAAAATGTCAAGGCCGGAGTTGAATACATCGTTTTTGGGAAACCATCCATTTTCAACGGTAAAGTTAATATCGTTCATCCGGAGCTGGAACCGGCTGAAAACAAGCAAGTCTCTGTTGGCGTTTTTCAGGCATATTACAATACTTCGGAAAAGATGAAGCAGAAATTTATGACGAGCAAAGCTCTGAATAAATTTCAATTCAATCTTTCGGCACTGATAGAGGGCAAAATATTTGAAACACTTCCGCCATCTTTAATTTCGAAATTGAAGTTAATGTCTTTGCCTGTTGCGCTGCGTCAGGTTCATTTTCCTGAAAATCCAAATCTTCTGAAAAATGCCCTTTTTCGCCTGAAATTTGAAGAATTGTTTTACATCCAACTGCGCATACTTAGCCTGAAGCACAACAGGGAAGGCTCTTTTAAAGGATTTATTTTTTCGAAGGTCGGCTATAATCTCAATACATTTTTCAGCAATCACCTTCCGTTTGAGCTCACCAATGCGCAAAAGAAAGTGGTCAAGGAAATCCGCAAAGACATGGGCTCGGGCAAGCAGATGAACCGTTTGCTTCAGGGCGATGTGGGCAGCGGGAAAACGCTTGTTGCATTAATGACAGCTTTGATTGCTTTTGATAACGGCTTTCAGGTTAGTTTGATGGCACCGACTGAGATTCTGGCCAATCAGCACTACAATTCGATCAAAAAGATGACCGATGGGCTAGGTATCAATATTGCACTGTTAACCGGTTCGACAAAGAAAGCTAAGCGAACCGTTATCCACGAGCAATTGGAAGATGGCAGTTTGCAACTGCTAATTGGTACTCATGCCCTGATTGAAGACAAAGTGAATTTTCAGAAATTGGGATTAGTCATTGTTGACGAGCAGCACCGTTTTGGGGTTGCCCAGCGCGCCAAACTCTGGAAAAAGAACGAATTTACACCACCACATGTATTGGTGATGACTGCTACTCCGATTCCGCGAACTTTGGCTATGACGGTTTATGGCGATCTGGATGTTTCGGTAATTGACGAGCTTCCACCTGGGCGAAAACCCATACAAACCTTGCATTATTACGAGAACCGCAGGAAGCAAGTCTATGATTTTATCCGTGAGCAAGTAACCGTTGGACGGCAGATTTACATCGTTTATCCGCTTATCAAAGAATCGGAAAAGCTCGATCTGAAGAATGTTGAAAATGGGTACGATTTGCTGAAACAGGTATTCCCGCGGTATTCCATCAGCATGGTTCATGGCAAGATGAAACCTGCCGAAAAAGATGCTGAAATGCAGCTTTTCAAAGAAGGTAAAACCCAAATTATGGTGGCCACAACTGTAATTGAAGTAGGTGTTGACGTGCCGAATGCTTCGGTGATGATTATCGAAAGTTCGGAGCGGTTTGGGCTTTCGCAGTTGCATCAGTTGCGGGGCAGGGTAGGGCGCGGCGCCGAACAATCGTACTGTTTGCTGATGTCGTCGTATAAAATCAGCAACGAAAGCCGCAAACGCCTTGAAACCATGGTGCGCACCAACGATGGCTTCGAGATTGCCGAGGTCGATATGCAGCTTCGTGGTCCAGGCGATTTGGAAGGGACCCAGCAAAGCGGTATCGGTTTTACCCTGAAAATTGCCAATTTGGGTCGCGATGGCGAAATTCTTCAACATGCCCGTAACAATGCTTCCGACTTGCTTGATGAAGACCCCAAGCTTCAGAAACCCGAAAACCAAATTCTGGTTTATCATCTTCTGAAAATGAAAAATACGGAATTTAACTGGAGCTCCATCAGTTGAGGTAGCAATAGGGCTGAAGCCCTGGTACAATGGGATTCTTCGCACCCGTCACATAAATGTGACGGCAAAGGATATCGCTCGAACAATTAGTCACGCTTTATCCTTTGCCGTTCGCCTTTAGGCAACGGACAGGAGAAACCTTTTTTTTGTAATTCTATCCTCAATCCGAATACGAATCTGCCAGACAAACCTGATTTTCTTCAGGATGAGAAACAATTGTTTAATCTATATTTCGGTCCCTAAAATAAAATTAGTAACATGAAAAGATCAATTTGGATAGCAGGCTTGGCCGTTTCAATGGCTATTGGTAGTCAGGCTCAGAATGTAAGCAAAGGCAAAGTGATAACCGATGAAAAAGGCAAAGGTTTTTACTCCGAATCAATTCTGAAGGATGTGACTGCTGTTGAGGAAAAACTTTCGGAGAAAGAGCCTTTTTTGCGCTTTGTAATGGATCAGTCGGGAATGGATTTGCCGAACAATCCGTCGTTATATACAACTGCATGGAGTAATCCAACCCAGTCGCAGGGAAATGCCGGTACCTGCTGGAGTTTTTCAACTACTTCGTTTTACGAATCGGAAGTGCTTCGTCAAACTGGCAAAAAAGTTGAGATTTCTGAAATTTATTCAGCCTATTGCGAATACATCGAGAAAGCCAGACGTTTCGTTCAAAAGCGCGGAAACTCTGTGTTTTCAGAAGGTTCAGAAGGCAATGCTTTGTCGCGCATCATGAAAACTTATGGAGCCGTTCCGGATGAAGCCTACACCGGATTGATTGATGGACGCAAATTTCACAGCCATGCCAAAATGGTTGAGGAAATGACCGCATTCCTGAATTCATTGAAAACATCGAATGCGTGGAATGAGGAATATGCGATAGAAACCATTAAATCGATCATGAACCATTACATTGGAGTTCCTCCAACCCAGTTTGTGGTTGAAGGGAAGACCTATACTCCCCAAACTTACCTGAAGGATTACCTAAAGCTGAATCCGGATGATTTTGTCGAAATTCTTTCATACAAACAAGAACCCTATTGGCAGAAGGTCGAATACAAGGTCCCTGACAACTGGTGGCACAGTAAAGATTATTACAATGTTCCGCTCGACGATTTTATGGCAGCCTTGAAAAAAGCAGCAAAAAGTGGATACACCTTAAGTATTGGCGGCGATGTTTCTGAATCTGGATTCAGCCGCGAAACCAATTGCGCTATGATTCCTGATTACGACATTCCATCGGCTTACATCAACGAAGATGCCCGTCAGTTCCGCTTTTCGAACGAAACCACTACCGATGACCATGGTATGCAATTGATCGGATATCTGGAGAATTACAAAGGTCTGGGTAAAGACTGGTACCTGATTAAAGATTCGAGTTCAGGCTCCCGGAATGTCGGACAGGACAATCCTAACTTTGGATATTATTTCTTCCATGAAGATTACATTAAGCTAAAAATGATGGGATTCACCGTTCATAAAGATGCTGTAAAAGATCTGCTGATGAAGTTTAAATAGCTTAAAATTTCGTTGAATAGTATTAAAACAATGATACTTTTGATGAATTTTTAAAAGACTAAACACAATGAACAATGATGAAGTGGTTTCAACAGATATTCTGATCATTGGAGGTGGTCCTTCGGGGCTGGCAACGTCCATTCATCTTGCCGACATTATTAGGCAAAAAGGGTTAAATCACCGGATATTACTTATTGAAAAAGGAAGTTCAATCGGTAGCCACATCTTGTCGGGCGCTGTTATTAAAACTGATGTATTTAAACAGTTATTGCCTGATGTTGACTTCAGTGAAATTCCTTTTGACGCGAAAGTAACCAGCGATTCGACCATTATACTGACAGAGAATGGTTCTTTTAAATTGCCATTTCATGTCCCATACATGAGCAACAGCGGCAATTACACGGCGTCGTTGGGGCAAATTTGCCGCTACCTGGCACAGAAGGCCGAAGAAAAAGGAGTGGAAATCTACACTGGCTTTTCGGTGAATGAGATTTTGTATCAGGACGGAAAAGTGATTGGCGCTAAAACCATCGATACCGGTATTGACCATCATGGCAATAAGCTGGAGAATTTTCAACCCGGAACGCGTATCGAAGCCAAACTGACCATTTTTGCCGAAGGTACCAGAGGGCCGTTGACCAAGCGGCTGATCGAAAAGTATGAACTGGATAAAGGTAAGAACTGCCAGATATATTCGTTGGCATGTAAAGAATTGTGGAGTGTTCCGGAAGGAAATATCAAGCCTGGCGAAATTTACCACACCATGGGCTATCCGCTTAATATGAAAGAATTTGGCGGTGGTTTTATATACGGGCTGAACGGCAATAAAGTAGCCGTTGGCTTAGTCGTGGGGCTTGAATATGAAGACCCTACATTCGATACCCACGATGCTTTTCAGGCCTGGAAAACAACACCATTTGTCTCCAAATTCCTGAAAGGCGGAAAGTTGGTTGAATATGGCGCCAAAACTCTTCCTGAAGGTGGTTATTATTCGATTCCTAAATTATATACCGATCATGCACTCATTGTAGGCGATGGCGCGGGACTGGTGGCTATGCCTTCCTTAAAGGGAATTCATTTGAGCATTGAATCAGGAATGCTGGCAGCCAAGACTGCCGTGGAAGCATTGAGTAAAAACGATTTCTCGGAAAGTGTGCTGAGTCGGTATGAATTGTCGATAAAGGACAGTTTGATTTACAAGGATATGTATCCGGTTCGTAATTTCAGGCAAGGTTTCTCAAAAGGCCTGGTTGTTGGTTCGCTTCATTTTGGCACACAACTTATCAGTGGTGGAGCAGGCTTCTGTGGAAGGCTGAAATCGCACCTAGATCGGGAAGCCACCAAAACCCTCAGCGAATTTAAAGGAACACCCTTCAAAGAAAGGTTTAAAGGGAAACTGGATTTTGACAAGGTTCTGACCTTCGATAAAGCCACCAATGTCTTTTATTCAGGCGTTCATCACGATGAACAGCAATTGGTTCACGTCAAGGTTAATAATCCTGAATCATTTCAAACCATTAATATCAAGCAGTACGGAGCTCCGGAGCAGTTCTTCTGTTCGTCGGAAGTGTATGAACTTCATACCGACAAGCTCGGGCATCAGGAATTACGGATACATGCCGAAAACTGTATGCATTGCAGAACCTGCGATATCAAAACACCTGGCGATGGAATCACCTGGATGCTTCCGAATGGTGGGAATGGTCCTGAATTTCAGAATATGTAACCTTTAATGATTAGAACAATGGCTTTAACAATTATAAGTTTAATCAAACAAGTACCGCTTCCAACCGAAATGAGGATGGGAGAAGATGGGCTAATGGATCGGACAAAAGCGAAGTCAATCATCAATATCGACTGTCAGTTTGGTCTTGAAGCCGGGTTGCAGCTCAAAAAACAATATCCTGATGCTCGTTTGATTGCCTGTTCGATGGGGCCGCAGTCTTTCGAAGTGGCGCTGCGCACAGCAATTTCAATGGGGTACGACGAAGCTTTTTTGCTTTCGGACAGGAAACTGGGAGGTAGCGACACCTATGCTACCGGACTGGCAATCTCGACCATGTTGAAACATTTAGGTTTTACAAAAGATTCGAAAGAACCTTTTATCATACTTGCCGGGCGGCAGACCAGTGACGGCGATACAGCCCATGTTCCTTCGCAGGTTGCCGAAAATATTGGCATTCCGCAGGCCACTTTTGTGGAAAGCGTAAAAGCCGATGGCGAAGGAAATGTGATCGCCAAGCGTATTATCGAAGGTGGTTACCAGATGATGAAATTACCTATGCCGTGTACCATTTCGCTGACGCCCACCGGAATACCGCCGCGTAAACCATCGCTTGTTGGCGCTATAAAAGCAAGGAATGCCAAAATTACTGTTTTTGGAATTGACGATATCGGTTTGGGAACTGAGAAAATCGGTTTGACCGGATCGCCTACCATCGTAGCTAATGTCGTGAATATTGTCAGCGAAAGGGCTCCTATAACCATGTCGTCTGGACACGATGAAGTGACTCTGGTTGATAACCTGATTGCCAACTTCAAAAAGGGCGGAAATGTGCTGGAGAAGAAAGATAAGGCTGAGAAAAAAGTTTCGGAAGCTCCTGATTTCCCCTATTACGATAACCGGAACGGTGCAAAGGGCATCATCACCTGGGCCGAGATTGCCAATGGCAAAATTGCCCGTCCTTCAATCGAATTGCTCACTCCGGCACGAAAGCTGGCCGATCAATTGGGAAACGATACCAAAATAATGACACTTCTGATCGGTAAAAATGTAAAAGATCAGGCACAAACGCTGTTTGAACATGGTTCGGATGAGGTGATTGTGGTTGAAGACGACCGGTTGGAGGAATACCTGGTTCTTCCATTTTCTTCCATTTTTGCACAGGTAATCAAAGAGCGAAATCCAGAAATCGCACTTTTTGCAGCAACAACTTCCGGACGTGAACTTGCACCACGTATTGGAGTTAAAACCGGTAGTGGTGTTACAGCCGACTGCACCGGACTGGAAATTGGCGAATACGTAAACCGAAAAGAAAAGGTGATCAATAAACCGATTCTTTTTTCACGCCGACCTACCTATGGCGAAAGTAAACTGGCTACCATACTTGGATTTGTTTATCCCCAGATTTCAACTGCCCGTGCCGGAACCTTTGAAGTGCCGGCGCGCATGGAAGGACGTACCGGTGTGTTGTCAACCTACAAGCCAATTCTGACCGACAAGGAATTTACGGTTGAAATATTGCAGACTGTTCGTGGTGCCGGCGGTTTACAAAACCTGTTTGATGCAGATATTATCCTTTCAGGAGGAAGAGGAACCACTGGCGATGGACTGGAATTGGTTAAAAAACTGGCTGATGCATTGGTTCAAAAAGGAATAAAAGCCGAATGGGCCTGCAGCCGTGTTGTGGTTGATGAAGGTTATTCGGAATACGCGCGGCAGGTTGGACAAACCGGCAAAACGGTCAGGCCGAAAGTATATGTGGCAATCGGAATTTCGGGGGCTATTCAGCACATTGCCGGAATGAAAGAGTCTGAAAAAATAATTGCCATCGATCATAACCCCAAAGCATCGATTTTCCATTTTGCCGATTTTGGTATCGTTGGTGAATACCAGGATATTTTGCCTGAATTGATTGATCGGGTAAATGGCGGGTTCACTTTCGGGATTGAGCCGATACGAAATTAATTTGGTTTTGAACGAATCAATTCATTGTAATATATGGAAGCAGCTTATCTTTGAGCTGCTTTTATTTTTTAGATAAATGAGTAATAATAACGATCTGAATATACGAGAACGACTGCTGAAATCGGTTAAAACGGCTCTTCCGCAAGGAATGAAAACGGCCATCTGGTTGCTCAAGCTAACTATTCCGGTTTCGTTTGCCGTTTTTCTGCTCGACTTCTTTGGAATCCTGAATGTGGTTGCAGCCTGGGTTGCTCCATTATTTAAGTTGATTGGATTATCCGGACAAGCTTCGATCGTACTGATCACCAGTTTTTTTACCAATATCTATTCGGTAATTGCAGTTATGACCACTCTTGGTTTTGGGTTTCGTGAGGGAACTATTTTAGCAGTGATGTGCCTCATTTCGCATGCTTTAATTGTTGAAACAGCCATTCAGAAAAAAACAGGATCGTCGCCATGGAGAATGATTTTTACCCGCTTGTCAGCCAGTTTTATTGCGGCATTCATGCTAAACCTTATTCTTCCTGCTGAAGCAATCACTAATTCTGAAAATGTTATTCGTTCTGCTGGTGAATTTACTCCGGCGCTGACCAATTGGCTTTCGAGCATGCTGGTGACTACAATTAAAATTGTTGTTCTGGTTAATTTACTACTGATAATACAGAAAATACTCAACGAATTTGGACTGATCAAATGGATTCTGATGCCATTTGCACCTTTGTTAAAAGTGATGGGGTTGCCTTCCAGTACAGGGTTTCTCTGGGTTGTCGCCAATACTCTTGGGTTGGGCTATGGTGGAGCCATCATGATTAATGAAGCAGAAGAAGGAAGGCTGAGCCGTGCTGATGCTGATTTGTTGAACCACAACATTGCTATTTCGCACTCGCAGCTCGAAGATCCTCTTTTGTTTGTTGCCATGGGGTTTCACTTAGGTATTTTAATCTGGCCTCGAATTTTGCTCGCGATTATTTTTGTCTGGATCAGACGATTTGAAATTTGGGTAAAGAAAAGCAAGAACCTGAAGTAAGGCGCTTCAATTTTGTACCATCGGAAACGGGCTGCAACCAATCCTTTGCGTTTACTGTAACCGAGCTTCAAAAAAACGCTGAAACCCGCGAAGGGAGAGATCAATCTTTAACAGGGCAGCCAGAAATTGAACAGGACGATGAAAATACCTACTCGGATGCCAAAATCTTTAACTCGTGTACCATATTCTTAACTCGTGTGCCCAAATCTTTAACTCGCATGGCTACATCTTTAACTCGTGTGTTCTATTCTTAACTCGCATGGCTATATTTTTAACTCGTGCAGGTAAATAACAAACAAACTCAATAAAAAATCCCCTCCAAAACGAATTTCGAAGGGGATCACACACAAACAATTCCTAAACCAACTATCTTATTTCGAGAGTTTTCCCGATTAATTTCATCCTTCCGGAGAGAGTTCCGGTTGTTTCGGCTTTAGCAGCGCCGGTAAATCCGGGTTGCTCACCGCCAACAGCTATGGTAAAGAATCCGGGCTCTACCACTTGTTTATCTTTATCGTTGATCATCGAAAGTTGACGAGGCACAAGCGTAAATGATACGATTTGCGATTCGCCTTTCTTCAGCGAAATACGTTTAAATCCTTCCAATGAGCGGATTGGACGTGGAGTTGATGCTTTTTCGTCGGTCAGGTACAACTGAACCACTTCATCGCCATCGCGGTCTCCGGTATTGGTAACCTTAACCGAAACGGTAACGTCTTCACCCATTTTTACTTCTTTCGGAAGGTTCAAATCGGTATACGTGAAATTAGTATAGCTTAAACCAAATCCGAATGGATAAAGTGGCGATTGACGGAAATAGCGGTAGGTGCGGCCTTCCATATCGTAATTCTCGAAAGCAGGCAACTGATCAACCGATTTGTAATAGGTAACCGGTAAGCGTCCTGCCGGATTGTAATCGCCAAAAAGAACATCGGCTACAGCATTTCCACCTTCTTGCCCAGGGTAACCGGCACTTAGGATAGCGTCCATGTTTTCAGCAGCATAATTTACCGAAAGGGCGCTTCCGTTAAGCAATACTAAAACAACAGGTTTGCCGGTTGCTTTAATGGCTTCCATCAGCTTTTCCTGCGTTTTTGGCAGATCCAGATGAGTGCGGTCGCCTCCTTTAAAACCATCAACCTGAATTGGCATTTCTTCGCCTTCCAAACGTTGATTCAAACCCAAAACAAGCACAACAACATCCGATTTTTTTGCTGTTTCAATGGCGTCAGCAAGCATATTGGGTTGAGGAACTTCCCAAAGTAAAGAGGCTGTCCCGTCGCCATGGTAATTTTTGTAATCGAACACTAATTTATAACGTTTACCAGTTTCGAGAGTTAGTTTCTTTTGACTGTGAAAAGCGTGATGCTCGTTGTCTCCACCTAAAATTTCCTTACCGTCGCAATAGATTTTAAAATTAGGCATGCTCCAGATACCGATTTCGTAATCGCCAGTTTGCGGTACCTTCAGGTAAGTTGTCCAACGGACACTGAAATTATCAACCGGCATTCGTGGATCTGGAGAGCCCGCTTCCCAGTAAAAGTCAACATTGTCGTCAATACGGGTAAATAATGGTTCGCCTTCCAGTTTATTATTGGCAAAATATTCACCCAAAGCTCCCTGTTTACCGTCTTCGGTTTCCAGATAAATGGAAGGTATGGGTGTTAATTTGGTAACTCCATCAGCCAGTTCGCTTCCTTGTGCATAAAGCACTTCAACTTGAGGAGATATTTTATTTTTTATTCCCTGAAGCACGGTTACCGGATGAGATGGTATTCCGTTGTAGTTTCCCCACAATGATTCAATTTCATCGGCATTTGGCCCAATAACTGCAACCTTTGCAAAGTCTTTCTTCAGAGGTAATGTATGGTTGGCATTCTTTAATAATACGATGCTTTTCTGTGCAGCTACACGTGATAGCTGATCGTGAGCCGGATTGTCGTTCACCGAGAATGGAATCTGCGCATATGCTACTTTTTCGTCCGGATCGAACATTCCCAGTTTCATCCGGGCGGTCAGCAAGCGGCCAACACAAACATCCAGATCTTTTTCAGTAATTAAACCACGTTTAAGAGCTTCAGGCAGGGCTTTGTACGTGTTGCCACATTCTAAATCAGTACCGGTTTTTACTGCCATAGCGGCAGCTTCAGCTTCATCTTTTGCAATTTTGTGGTATTGCCAAATGTCGGCAATGGCCCAGCAATCGCTTACGATATAGCCTTTGAAACCCCACTCATTGCGGAGAATTCCGGATAAAAATGGACTGGCACAGCAAGCTTCACCACGAAACCGGTTGTAGGCTCCCATTATCGAATATACGTCTCCATCAACAACCAAGGTGCGGAATGCAGGGAGGTAGGTTTCGCGTAAATCGCGTTCGCTGACTTTGGCATCAAAAACATGACGAGATGGTTCCGGGCCTGAATGAACTGCGAAATGTTTGGCGGTAGCAACCACTTTTAAATAATTCGGATCGTCGCCCTGAAGCCCTTTTACAAATTGGGTACCCAACTGGCCTGTCAGGTATGGATCTTCTCCGTAAGTTTCGTGGCCTCGTCCCCAGCGAGGATCGCGGAAAATATTGATGTTTGGCGACCAGAAAGTCAAGCCCTGATAAATATCTCTCATTCCCCGCCGTACAAATTCATGATGCTTTGCGCGTGCTTCATCCGAAATAACGGAGGCGACCTGGTGAATTAGATCGGCATCCCAGGATGCTGCAATTGTAATCGATTGTGGGAAAACCGTTGCATATCCGGCACGTGCAACTCCGTGCAAACATTCGTTCCACCAGTTGTATTCAGGAACTCCCAAACGTTCGATAGCCGGAGACGTATAGAGCATTTGCCCCATTTTTTCCTGAACAGTCATTTCTGAAAGCAAGCTTTCAACTCTTTCCTGAGTCGATAAATTGGTGTTTTGGTATTGAAATTTGTTTTGCGAAACGCCCAGAAAAGGGCATAATAGTAATAGAAGTATATACAGATTTAATTTCATATTTATTAGTTTTAATTATGCTGGTCTGGTCTGGTCTGCAAATTTACAAAATGGTAAGAAATTTCCAAACGGAAAGCATTGTTTTCGGTTATAGAATAAAAAGTAATTAGAATTGAGTTGTTGAAATCGTTTTATTTTTAGGTGTACGACTGAATAATTTGTATTCGTTTATGTTTTTTCTAATCCAGATAAACTTCTGTTTTTTCGCCTCTGAAATATTTAAACATCAGGCGAATTTGAGATTCGATGTTCCGGGGCTTTGAAAGCTCGGGCAATTCATTTTCGTTAAACCAGCCCACATTGTCAGTCTCAGCTCCGGCAGCGATTTGCGTACCAATGGGCTCGCACCGAATAAAAAGCTTGTATACATATTCAAATTCGGGTGGCATTTGCTGAGCGGTTTTGTCCATAACAGCAATCAATTTACTCGATTTTACTGTTAATCCGGCTTCTTCGAAACATTCTTTTTCGGCAATCATTCGCGGAGTATAACCTACATCAGCCCAACCTCCGGGCAAAGCCCAACAACCGTCTGCTTTTTCCTGAACCAGTAAAATCTGCCCTTCAGGATTAAAAACCACAGCGCGAACATCAACCTTTGGGGTTTTATAGCCATTGTTTTCCTGGATGATCGTCTTGATTTTTGTTACCGGAACATCAGTTAGTTGTTCAAGCATTTTCAGACAAATCTCCTGAATTTCTTCATAGCGTTCAATGTCGTAATTGCTGTCAGAATAGGCTAATCCAATTTCGGCTAATGCCTGAAGGCGTTTGATGTGTTCAAAGTAGTTGCGTTCCATCTGCGGGCAATTCTGGAATTAATTAGCTAGGGCATTACCAGATTTTCCAGGGTTCTGTTTCTTATCAGGAACTGGAGGCATTTTTAATTTCGTCTCCGGATCTGGAATGGGTTCAGGGGCTGGCTGTCGAAAAATGTCATCTTTGTTTATAGGTCGTAATTCGGCTTGCCAGTTGAATCCCGGCAATAATTTGTCGCCATCTTCCAATTGACCCAAAGGCTTAAGTTCGCCATCGGGCGATTTAATGAAAGCAATTCGTTTAACCTTACCTTTATTCATGTAAATGCTAATATTACTGCTTTCGGCCTTGTTGAGTCCTATTACCCCATTTTTATCGCGCGCGTAATAGTTTGACTGACCGTTTCCACTAACATCAATTTTATCTAATTCGTTGTTGCGAACATACCCGATCATATTTTTCCCCTTGATCTGATTAAACCGGAGGCTGTCATCTTCCATGGAAATAATGAAAGCATCATTTTTCATCCGGATTTCGTCAGGATCTTTACTTCGGTTTATCATTTCGATGTAATTGGCTGATATCTGGTTTTTATTCGACCAAATAACAGGACTGGTAAACATCTGAATGGTTGAATCTTTCGACCAATAGGTTAGCGAATCGCATTTGCCTTGCATGTCGTCGCGAAAGAACCTAACCTTATGGTATGCAAGAACTAAACGGGCGTCTTTGGGTGGCTTGTTAGCCAACGAATCGGTGCGTAAGGTGTCACCAACCAGCTTTCCTGAAATTAAACTGTCTTTGCGTGATTTAGAAAGGGCTTGAAATTCAGTATTTTTTGATGCCAAAGACAATGAGTCGGAAGCTAATTTTTTTACAATTGGTTTTTTTATTATTTTTTTGTCCGGAGCTGATTTTTTTAAAGGTATGGTATCAGGCATTGTTTTTAGGTAGTCGGCATGTAAAAACAGCGAATCGGTCTTGG
Organism: Prolixibacteraceae bacterium; assembly: GCA_028683385.1. Taxonomy (GTDB): domain Bacteria; phylum Bacteroidota; class Bacteroidia; order Bacteroidales; family Prolixibacteraceae; genus Aquipluma. The sequence continues at coordinate 187,310 of JAQUIJ010000011.1, forward strand.
AATACTGAATGAGAACTGCCGAATCGTTTGCCGAAGCAATTTTGGTAATGTCGTTGTATTTGACCCGATTCCCAACCACAATAATACTGTTTTCAATGTCTTGAATACGGGCATGACCCATGGCAAGACCTTCTCCATTTCCCTTGTCGTAATATATCGAATCGGCTTTTACTTTTTGTTTGGCATTCCAGATCTTTGGTTTTTTTGTGAGCTTGGCATAGCTCTTCATGCTGTCGTACCAGCCATATTCCGCATAAAGGGTGTCTTTTTCGTTGAAAATGGTGGTAGGGCCTTCAATGAAAACTTTTTTCGTATCAGTGAAATAAATCAACGTGTCGGATTTGATTTTATAGTCTTTGGTTACACCATCCACGTTTTTTTTGAAGTAAGCCTTCTTTTCATTTACGTAATACTGGCCAATAATTGATTTCAGAACATTGGTTGAATCTTTTACTGTTCCGGAGTAATTGTACGATGCCAAATCATTAATCATGGAGTAATCGAGCGAGTCGGTGGTCAAAGTCATCTGTTTGTCGATGAGTTTCACATTCCGGCGTGCTTTGGCTAGCTTGGTTTCAGGGTCGTAATGAATGAAATCGGCATACATGTTAAGGGTGTCGCCACGAACGATGTGTACGTTACTAAAAGCATCTACCGTATTATTTGTATAAGAATACAAGCTGTCGCACCACATTAATGCACCATCAACAGTGATGTTAACATTTCCCAAAAGGCGCTGTGCATTCGCAACAATCCGTTCATCGTATGCGCCCACATCAGCATTTATAATTTGTACTTTTTTCCTGTTCTGTGCGCTAACCTTTCCTGAAAAGGTCAGCAACCCAATGAACACCAGCAATGCCAGCGATTTAGCTTTAATTAAAGTTACACCTGATTTTGTCATTCAGCTTACTTCATGTGTTATTAGTTTGTTTTAATTGCCACATGCAATTCGACCCGACTACTCGGAACTTATTTCATCAATTCAGTAATAATGTCTTCAACCGAAAGATTCTCAGCTTCAGCCTTGTAGTTTTTAATTACGCGGTGACGGAGAATGCTTATGGCTACTTTTTTAATGTCATCAATATCAGGAGAATATTTACCCTGAAGGGCAGCTAACGTTTTTGCGCCTAAAACCAGGTATTGTGATGCACGTGGCCCTGCTCCCCATTTGAGGTATTTGTTGCTGATTGGAGCTGCCAATTCAGTATTTGGGCGTGTTTTGGCCGATAGTCCCACCGCATATTTTAGCACATTTTCGTTCACCGGCACTTTCATTACCAATTCCTGAAAGTAACGGATTTCTTCTTTCGAAATAATCTCATTCAGGTGAGTTGAAAAGTCGGAAGTTGTATTCCGGACAATCGTTAACTCGTCTTCAAACTTGGGATAATCGAGCCATATCGAAAACATAAACCGGTCGAGCTGGGCTTCTGGCAGTGGATATGTACCTTCCTGTTCGATTGGATTTTGTGTTGCCAGAACAAAAAATGGTTTGTCGAGTTCGTATTTTTGACCAGCGGCAGTAACCGAACGTTCCTGCATGGCTTCGAGCAAAGCCGCCTGCGTTTTGGGTGGTGTACGGTTGATTTCGTCGGCCAGAATGATGTTGGCGAAGATAGGACCACGAATAAATTTGAATTCACGGTCTTTGTCCAGAATTTCAGTTCCGATGATGTCAGAAGGCATCAAGTCGGGTGTAAACTGAATACGTTTGTATTGAAGGCCAAGTACCTCGGAAATCGTATTGACAAGCAATGTTTTGGCCAGTCCTGGAACACCAATAAGCAAACAGTGTCCACGGCTAAACATAGCGACCAATACCTGATCGATGATTTCATCTTGTCCGTATATCCGTTTTTTTACCTCGGAGCGTAGCTGATCGAATTTACGACTCAGTTCATTTACTGCTTCAACTTCATTCTTAAATGCCATCTTTTCTTCCTTATTCTGAAATAATTAAGCTCAAACTAAGAGCCCAATCCGATTTTAGTTTTAATATTAAACCCAATTTGAATTGAGCTATTGTGCCAGAAGTTATGTTTTTACCTTGATGATAATCTTTACGCCGGCACTCGATCCCATTTTATTAATTAACCCCGGTTTGAGAACCGGGGCTAATGATATCTTTGCTTTTAGAAAAATAACTATAACGTATTGCATGTCATAGAGTCAAACTTAGAACTCCTGACTTATAACTCATAACACTTATTTCATCCAACCTTTGTACTTGAAATTACAGTTGAGATAAGTATCGTCGATGTGAACATAGGTTCCCGATTGTTTCTCGCGAATCCATGTGTCAAGAGTCTTTTCTTTTTTCGAAGCCATATAAATATTGCTCAATTCAACGTAATCGTCACGCAGGTTGGCTGGATGCGCGTTAGTCTTGTTTATCAGTTTAACGATTTTATAAACAGGCCGTTGCTTATCATCAACGGTTTTAAATGGTTTCGAAATTTCGTTGATGTTCATTTTTGTAATTACCTTGCTGACATCAGGATCAAGTTCACTCAATTTCCATTTTGAATCTCCGGTTTCAGGGTTGATAACGATACCACCGTTGTTGCGCGAATCTTTATCGTATGAATACCGCATGGCAGCATCTTCAAATTTAAAAGTCCCTTTCCGGATAAAGTCTGCAATACTATCGATCTGGCTAAAGGCTTTTTCCATAGCTTTTGGTGAAGGTTTTGGCATCATGATGATGTGGCGTGTTTTAATCTGTTCGCCTTTGCGGTCAACTACCTGAATGATGTGATATCCAAAATCACTTTTTACCACGTTCGAAATTTTGTCACCTTTCAGGTTGAATGCTGCTGCTGCGTATGCAGGATCGAGTTGTCCACGTCCCATGTAATCCAATTCACCGCCGTTTCGGGCTGAGCCATCCTCTGAATACATAACCGCTAAAGGAGCAAAACTGCTTTCGCCTGTTTCAATACGGCGTTTTAACTCGCGAAGCGTAGATTTGATACGGTCTTCTTCTTCCAAACTGATAATTGGCTGAACGACAATCTGGGCATATTCAATCTGAGCATCAATCTGTGGTATTTCTGCTTCAGGTAAATTTTTAAAATGGTAACGAACTTCGGCAGGAGTAACAGTAACTTTGTCGATAATCTTATTCTGCATTTGCTGCGTCATCTGCTGGTTTTTGATGACTTCCTGCAAATCGGCTTTCAAATCAATGATCGATTTTTTGAAGTAGGCTTCTACTTCTTTTTCAGAGCCAAGATGTGACGTGAAATATTGTATGCGTTGTTCCAGATTCTGGTTCAACTGGCTATCGCTAACCGTAATGGTCGTATCCAATTCTGCTTCAGCAAGAAGTAATTTCTCGACGAGTAAATTTTCAAGAATTTCACATTTCATATCACCTTCTGTGGTTATTCCCTGTGCCTGTTGTTGTTGGTACATGCCTTCAATGTCCGATTTCAGAATAATATTTTTTCCTACTACGGCCACAATCTGGTCCACAACTTTATCTTGCGCCTGGGTCTGATTGCTGATTACAATACATCCCGTCAGGATAAATAAACCAATTAGTTTTCTGATCATAAACGATTATTTTTTTGTTTTAAATAGTTTTACTTTATTCTTATCAAGGCCTTCCTTGTATATATCTTTTTCAATTTGTTTTAAGAAATCGATTTTCTGTTTGCTTAAAATCAGGTTTCTAATGTCGTTCTCAACATATTCGATTGGCGAAACTTGTCCCGAAAGCTTATAATCCCGAATGCAGACAATATAGTAATAATTCATATCAGTGCTTTCCACAATGCGGTTTCTTTCCAGAAACTGATTCTGATCTTTTATTTCAGCCGGTATATTTCTCAGAACCATATCGGCCGAAACCCACTGATCGTTAAAACGGTCGTAAGCCTTGGCATAGCTCATACAATATTCATTGAGCTTTGCTTGTTTTTCTTTATTTTCCGACATGCACAAATCCTTGATGTTATCAGGATTTGAAACCTGTACCGGTATCTTAATGTAAATGGCTTTTACAATGTTTCGGTTCAGGATAAAGCTTTCACGATGTTCGTTAAAATACTTTTGAATATTCGTATCCGATACTGTGGTGTCCATTTTTTCCTTTACCAATTCATTTTTATATCTGTACACCAAAAGAGAATTGCGATATTCTTCCAATTCTTTGCTTACATCTTTTTGTTCAGGCTTCAGATTTTCTTCGGCTTTTAAAAGCAACAGTTCGCGTTGAACCCATTTTTTGACATAATCGTCGGCCCAAAGTGCACTATCGTTCGCATCCAGGTAATTAGGAATATATCCTGAAAGTTCCTTCATGGTTAAAATACGGTCGCCAACTTTTGCAATGGGCTCTCCGTTATCAACAAATAAGTTACATGCCGTCAGAAAAAATGCTAAAAAGCTAATATATAAAGCAGTTCTTCTCATTCAATTACCGGAATTTTTTTCAATACGTTCTGATTTATCGAGACCGGATATTTTTTAAGTAACGAGTCAACCCATTCTTTTTCAATTTGTTCCTGAAAGTCAGAGGAGTAAAGTCCCCAGGCATCTTTAAGATCCTTCATTTCGCTCGCAACTATTTTTCCGTGGACAAAGGTAGTAGTTTCATCAAAACCTGAAGGTTTTGCTCCTCCCCAAATGAAATAATCGACAATTGGATTTTCTCCTTTTTCAAAAGCTACATCAGTAACCTGTATATTATTTTCAGTTTTTGTATTGAAAAGATCAATCAATTCTTGTTTGCTGAGTTCTTTCCCATTTAAAAGCGTTTCGACGTTCGAACGGGTTTCCGTGTCTTTTGCCTGAATAATAAAACCTTTGAAACGATCGCCCCAATAGTGTTTTTTTGTGGTATGATCAAAATAGTTTTGCAGTCGTGTCGTATCGGTTGTGGCCACATCCCAGATTTTATCTTTCGAGATATTGAATAACAGAATTCCATCGTGATATTCCTGATACAGGCGGGCAAAGTCGGGATATTTCTTTTCCAGTTGCGAATTTTCGTAAGCCAGGAGTTCCTGGTTGATGTATTTGTTGAGCATTTCTTTTAATTGAGCTTCAGCCTTATTGACTATAAGCGCAAATTTCTGTTTCTGAAGAAAATCAATAAAAGCGCCAACCTTCAATTTTTGATCAGCAAAGGTAATCAACAGTTTTTCATTAAGCTTTTTATCGGAGTTTATGTTTTTCCAAATAGCCGAATCGGATACCGAACCAATCAATCTGCTGAAAATGGGCTCATCAATTTTTAGTTGGTATTCGGCGCGTAATTTTCGATCGAATGCTTCGTCGCTGTGTTTACTAATTGCTGGATTTTGCTTGATTTTGGCTTCAAGGTCTGGACGCAACTTTTCTAATGGTTGCGTGGTTTTTCGTTCGAGCCGTTTGATGATGTGCCAGCCATAGGGAGTTCGGATTACCGGCGAAATATCGCCATCATTTTTCAGTGCAAATGCAGCTTCAGCAAATTGAGGCACCATGTTGTTTGGTGTGAACCAGTTCATTACCCCTTCTTCGTTTGATAGTTGCTTGTCGTCGGAATACTTTTTGGCTAGCTTGGCAAAATCGGCTCCGGAAGTAGCTTCTTGCCAGATGCTGTCGGCTTTAAGTTTCAGATTGGCAATGGTTTCTTCGCTAGCTTGTTTCGGAAACATTTTCATAATGTGCGCCACTTTAATCTCTCCGGCAGCTAATCGTTCATCCTGTACTTTAATCAGATGGTATCCAAAGCGGGTACGAACAATTTCAGAAACCTGACCAACCGGTGTGCGATAAGTCATATCTTCAAACGGGAAAACCATTTGGAAAGCAGAAAAATAACCCAAAAGACCTCTGTTTTGAACTGCAGAAGGATCTTCTGAATATTTAGCAGCCATCTCGTTGAAATCTGCTCCAGCTATAATCTGATTGCGTAGATCGTTGATTTTATTCCATGCAAGTAAAGTATCTGCCGGCGATGCTTCAGGAGTCACCCGAATTAACAAATGACTGGCTTTTCGCTCATATTGCGTGCGGTAATAAGCTGTTTTTACCATTTCTTCATTAAAACTAACATCGGTGAGGTAAGGTTTTGCCAAATCCTTACGGTAGCCTTCAAGTTCTTCCCTGTACGAACGAACGGTGTCGTATCCCAGTTTCTCGGCTTCAAGTATTTTTAGTTTAAATTTGATGTATAAATCGAGGTATTCCTCCGGCGATTTCACATCTTTTTTGTCCAGAATGTTTGTATTGTTTTTTCGGTAGTTGGCTTCAAATTCTTCTCTGCTCACCTTCTCAGTACCAATATTTACTACTGTTTCACTCTTCTTTTGCGCTGAAAGAGTCAACGAAAATAAGATGAAAAGAATAGTTGTGAATGCTCCAGGTTTCAAGCTCCAATCCCAATAATGTCGGGTCGCGGATTGTTGGTTGCGGGTTAGCTTTTGTGCTCCGATTTCCGATCTCCGGTCTCCGGTCTCCGGTCTTCTGACTTCTGACTTCCTAAACATCTATCTGGAACTGTAATTAGGTGATTCACTGGTGATACTCACGTCGTGCGGATGACTTTCCTGCATTCCGGAGTTGGTAATTCGTATAAATTTGGCATGTTGAAGTGTCTCAATGTTTTTGGCTCCGCAATAGCCCATTCCAGCCCTGATTCCACCAGTTAGCTGGTGAAGCACTTCGTCGAGCGAGCCTTTGTATGGAACTCTTGCAACGATTCCTTCCGGAACCAGTTTTTTAATATCGTCTTCCATATCCTGAAAGTAACGGTCTTTGGAGCCAGTTTGCATGGCTTCAACCGAACCCATTCCACGGTAGGTTTTAAATTTGCGTCCCTGAAACAAGATGGTGTCGCCTGGCGATTCATCAACTCCGGCAAAAAGCGATCCAGCCATAATGGAATGTGCGCCGGCTGCCAAAGCCTTCACGATGTCGCCCGAATAACGAATGCCGCCATCGGCAATTACCGGAACCCCACTTTTTTTAATGGCCTTACTCACATTGTAAATGGCTGAAAGTTGCGGAATTCCGACTCCGGCAATCACCCGGGTGGTGCAGATCGATCCGGGACCAATACCCACTTTTACGGCATCAGCACCAGCCAAAACCAAATCCGATGCAGCTTCGGGAGTGGCAATGTTTCCGGCCACAAAATCAATTTCAGGATATTTGTTTTTTGCTTTTTTGAGCATATCCAAAACATACTTCGAATGGCCATGAGCGGTATCAATCACAATTGCATCAACCTGCGCCAAAACCAGTTCGTCGATCCGATCCATGGTGTCGCAGGCAATTCCAACTGCTGCAGCAACTCTTAGGCGCCCTTTCTGGTCTTTCGAAGCCAGTGGCTTGTCTTTCGCTTTGGTAATGTCTTTATAGGTGATCAGAGCAAGCAGTTTATTGTTGCCATCGACCACAGGCAGCTTTTCGATTTTGTATTTCTGAAGTATTTCTGAAGCCAATTCGAGCGAGGTAGAAATGTTGGTGGTGACCAGATTATCTTTGGTCATCACCTGCGAAACCAGTTTGTTCATGTCTGTTTCGAAACGCAGGTCGCGGTTGGTTACAATGCCAACCAAACAGCCATGATCGTCAATAACCGGAATACCTCCGATTTTGAACGTTTTCATCAGACCAATGGCATCGCGAACCGTCTTTTCTTTTGAGATTGTAACCGGATCGTAAATCATTCCGTTTTCTGCACGTTTAACGCTGGCAACCTGTTTGGCTTGCTCGGCAATGCTCATGTTTTTGTGAATCACACCAATACCGCCACCTCGGGCAATAGCAATAGCCATCAGCGAATCGGTTACCGTATCCATAGCCGCTGTTACAATGGGTGTGTGCAGCCTGATGTTTCGGGTAAACCACGACGATAGTTCAACCTCGCGTGGTAAAACTTCTGAATAAGAGGGTATTAGTAATACATCATCAAAAGTTAAACCTTCGGATACAACTTTATCGGCGAAAAACGACATTTATGTGTATTTTTATGTTTTGGTTAAAGAACAAAACTACGAAAAAAACATGTACAAATGTCCTGATTTTTTTTGCGGTATCCAGCCTATAAACTTTAATGTATCTTAAAATTTGTTAAGCAGAATTGAGCCAATTTACACAAATATTAACCAAATACTGGGGCTATGCCGCATTCCGACCCTTGCAGGAGGAGATCATCCAGTCGGTTGATCAGGGGAAAGATACGCTTGGACTGATGCCAACCGGTGGCGGTAAATCGGTTACTTACCAGGTGTACTCGCTCTCGAAACCGGGAATCTGTTTGGTGATAACTCCGCTTATTGCCCTGATGAAAGATCAGGTGGAAAACCTGAACCAGCGCGGCATTAAGGCTTTGGCGATTTATTCTGGAATGACTGCCCAGGAAATTAAGATAGCCATGGACCATGCAGCCTGGGGCGATTATAAATTTTTATACCTGTCGCCTGAGCGTATTGCTACGGAGCGTTTTCGTGAGCGCATCAATCAATTGGATGTGAACCTGATTGCAGTGGATGAAGCGCATTGTATTTCGCAGTGGGGGTATGATTTTCGTCCGTCGTACCTTCGGATTGCCGAATTGCGTGATTTGTTGCCCGATGTTCCGGTTTTGGCTGTAACAGCGACTGCAACAGAAAAGGTGATTGACGATATTCAGGATCAACTGAAATTCAGGAAGAAAAATGTGTTACGAACCAGCTATTACCGGAGCAATCTGGTTTATTTGGTCAGGAACGAAGAGGATAAGGTGAATTACCTGGTAAAGGCTGTTCAGAAAGCCAAAGGAACCGGAATTGTATATGTGAAAAGCCGGAAACTGACACGCGAAATCAGCGATTTGCTGCGGAAAAACGAAATTTCAGCCGATTATTACCATGCTGGTTTGCCGTCTAAAATCAGGTCCGCGAAACAGGAAGACTGGAAAAGCGGCAAAAGTCGGGTGATTGTTTCGACCAATGCGTTTGGAATGGGCATCGACAAAGCCGATGTGCGGTTTGTGATTCATCTGGAAGCGCCCGATTCGGTGGAAGCGTATTTTCAGGAAGCGGGTAGGGCAGGGCGCGACGGAAAACCCGCATGGTCGGTTTTGTTGTACAACAACAGCGATAAAGTGAAATTGGAGCGAAATGTGGTCAAAGTATTTCCTGAACCTGATGTGATCAAGCGCATTTATGAGGCGATCTGCAATTTCTACCAGTTGGCAGTAGGTTTTGGGAAAGACCAGTCGTTTGAGTTTAGCATGGGTGCGTTTGCTGCGAGCTTTTCATTTCAAATTACTACAGTTTACAATAGCCTGAAAATTCTTCAGCGCGAAGGTTACCTCGAATTAACCGATGAACTTGACAATCCCTCGAAAGTGTATTTTCAGGTCGACCGCGACGATTTGTACAAGTTTCAGGTGGCCAACGCCGAGTTCGACGGGTTCATCAAATTGTTGTTGCGCTCGTACACCGGGTTGTTTACCAACTATGTTTCGATTGAGGAAGAACTGATGGCAAAGCGCGCCAATGTCAGTCCTGATCTGGTTTATCAGTTCCTGACCCGTTTGAGGACCATGCGTGTAATCGACTACATTCCGCAGAAGAAAACGCCGTTTATCATTTTTGTGAAAGAACGGATCGACCTCGACCGGTTGAAAATCAGCAAGGAAAATTACGAGGATCGAAAGCGCGATTACATCCGGAGAATTGATGCTGTTGTTCATTATGCTTCGTCGGGACACAAGTGCCGTAGCCAGTTGTTGCTGCAATATTTTGGTGAAACCGAATCGGTTCGCTGTGGAAAATGCGATGTGTGTATGGAACGAAATGAGCTGAATGTGAGTAAATACGAGTTCGATACGTTGTGTGAGCAGATCAAAAAAGCATTGCTCGAACCTTGTTTTTACGAAGAATTGTTGGCAAAAATCGAGGGAAAACCGGATAATGTGGTAAAAGTGGTGCGCTGGCTTCTGGAAAATGAAAAGATCGTTTACCGGGTTGATAACCGAATGGAATGGCGAAAAAGTTAGAATTGCTTTGCGCTATTGTTGGTCTGGTGGTTGAGTGTCTGTAGTTGTTGATTTTATTGGCAGTCGGTCAGTTTAAATTCATTCAGGTGTACAAAACGATAACCCATTTCCCGTAGTTCAGGAACAATGTCGCGAAGGGCTTCGCAGGTGTTCCACTGCGGGTGGTTCATGTGCATAATCACAATTGCTCCCGGGCTAATAGTCCTCAGGACATTGATTTTAATGGATTGTTTGGAGATGTGAGCGCCGGAATCGCCCGAAAGAACCTGAAAACTTACGGGTGTTATTCCCAGCTCGTGGGTCAACCGTGCGCAAGCCTCGTCGATGAATGCAGTGGCTGAACGCAGGAAAACCGGTCGTCGTCCGGTCAGCGCTTCAATCTTGCGGGCATTTCCCTCAATTTCGTCAAAAGCTTCCGACGCATTGGCTGTGCCGTGAATTCCATATACACTTTCGCCGCAAACTGAGCATGGCTGGTGGTTTAGTCCGTGGTTTTCTATTTCGAACAAGGAGTCGTGGGCGAGATTCATAAATTCGGTGAAATGCGAATCAATCCATCTGCCGGTTATGAAAAGTGTAGCTGGTATTTTCTCTTTTTCCAGAAAATCAATCAGTTCATTGTCGAATCCGGAGCCTTTTTCTCCGCCACAGGCATCAAAAGTCAAGGCAATAACTTTTTGATTGGTATTCAAATCTTCAGAAACTCCTTTCACAAATTCGCCCCAACGACCCGGCTTGGCTCGATTGTATTTCTGGACGACCTTATTTTTCAGGTTCGTGTACCATGGATCGGAATACAGATTTTTCAGGAAAGTTGCATTGGTATATTGTTCCGGAATTTGTCCGTGTACCTGAATTGCAGAGCAGAAATACACCAACATACCGAATAGAATGAGCCTCATTTTATTTTTGATTTTGCGGGCAAAGTTAATGTGGATTTATTGTTTTGCATCTTTCAGGGATTTAATTTAACGTAAAAGTCAGAGCTTCACTCACGTGAAACCCTGACTTTCTTTTATTTTGAATAATAGTTTCCGAAGACTTTATTCTTCTTTCTTTTTAATCCCAAATTCAGGTTTAACATTGATGAAGAATACCGGAATCATACCTGGAATCATGCACAGCATCACCCAAACAAAGAAGTTCGGATAGCCGATAATTTCCTGAAGCCAACCTGAAAACATTCCCGGAAGCATCATTCCCAAAGCCATAAAACCTGTGGCAATAGCAAAATGTGCGGTTTTGTTTTTCCCTTCTGAAATATAGATCATGTAAAGCATGTAAGCCGTAAAGCCAAAACCGTAGCTAAACTGTTCGAGTACCACACAAAGCCCAATGATTAATTGATTTTCGGGTTGGGCAAACGACATGTAAACATACGCCAAATGTGGAACATTTATGGCCAGTACCATCCACCAAAGCCAGTAGCGGAATCCTTTTGTCGAGGCAGCGATTCCACCTAAAATTCCACCAGCGGTAAGGGCCAAAATTCCGAACGTTCCATAGAGAAGCCCAACATCGCCGGTTGTGAGGCCAAGACCTCCTAAATTGCGGGGATCGAGCATAAACGGTGAAGCCATTTTGATGAGTTGTGCTTCGCCAACGCGGTAAAGCATCAAAAAGGCAATGATTACGCCAATATCCTTTCTTTTGAAGAAGGAACCAAAAGTTTTGAAAAACTCAGAGAACAAGTTTTGTCCCTGACTGATTGCCTGTTGATCGGATTTGGGATGGGGCAGAATAAAGCGATGGTAAAACGAGAAAATGACAAACATCACCGCTAAAATGACAAAGGTAATGCTCCAGGCCAGGTGAATATTCCCGGAAGTTCCTTTAAACGAAGCCTGAGTTGACCGTGTTAATTTGGGGTCGCACTGAAAAAGCAGGTAAGCCGGTTTATCCTGATTTCCGGAATTGAAAGTCAGGCGTTCACCTTCAAGAAGACGAATGCTGTTGTCTCCATTCCTGAACTTTACATTCAGAACCATCTCTTTATTTTCCGCCGGTTTTGTCGATAGTTTAATGGCAACAACGGTAACATTCCCAACTAAAGTATTCCCTGAAACGGATTTAACTTTTGCCTGAAAATGATCTTTAAGGAAGTTTTTCAGCGGATTTGAAATGTAGTCAGACCACCACGAATTGTTATTGTCTGTTCCAGATTTGGTTTGATTCTCAGTTTGTTTTGCTACGAACTTGTTGTCCTGATTGTATTGCACAACGACCTTTCGGATGGAATCCAACTTTGCAGATGGAATATTCTGCGTTGATATTTCGGCCTGTTGAGGGAAAACCGCAAAAAAAGTATGGCCTTCGTCAACCGACTGTGTTACTTCGGGCAATTGTATTTCTTTGGTATAAGTAGGGTTGGCCGAAACATTGACTTCGATGGGAGGAAGTCCGGTGGAAACTTCGAAAAATCCGGCCAGAATTATCAACAATCCTTGTCCGGTAATCATGGCAATGCGGTAAAAAGTACTGCGGATGCCGACAAAATAAGCTTGCTGATGTTCGTCGAGCCCCAGCATGTAAAAACCGTCGGCAGCGATGTCGTGCGTGGCCGAACTAAAAGCCAGGAGCCACAAAAAGATCAGACTGATTTTGAAAAAACCGGGCAACGGAATGGATAAGGCAACCGCACCTAAACTTGCGCCAATAATCAATTGCATGAAAATAATCCACCACCGCTTGGTTTTCAGCAGGTCGACAATCGGACTCCAAAGCGGCTTGATGACCCAAGGCAAATACAACCAACTGGTGTAAAGGGCAATGTCGGTATTTGAAATTCCGAATCGCTTAAACATGATTACAGCTACGGTCATAGCTACCACATAGGGAATTCCTTCAGCAAAATAAAGGGTTGGAATCCAAGCCCATGGGTTGCGCTGCTTTGGAGAAGTTGGTTTTTCGTTTTTAGTCATCTTAAGAGTTCAAAGTTTAGTTTTTAGTCAACAATGCACTTTCCAATTAGGCATTGAGTTTTAATCGGCAAATGCAAATATAGGTTTTTAAACTCTCAAAACTTGTAACTTGTATTACAAATTTATCGCATTGAAATGCGGTCATCGTGTTCTATTTAAATTGGAAACAAAACTACTTAATACTCTTTCGAAATGCTTGCTCCACGGAAATAGTGTAGCAGAATCTGATCGTATTTGTATCCTTTCGCTCCCATCATTGCTGCGCCAATCTGGCAAAGGCCAACGCCATGTCCCCAGCCGGCGCCAGTCAGAACAAATTCGCCCGGAATTCCGTCGGTGATGTTTCGCTTGTCGACAACAAATGCAGAGCTGTACAAATGTGATTCGGACAGTGTTTTGCGGATTTCCAACTCTTTGCCTATGGTTAATGTCAGTTTCGAACCTATAATTTTCAATTTTATCAATCTTCCTGAAAGTCCGCGCTCAACCGGAATCAAATCGAGAATTGCACCAAAGTCACGACCCGATTTGCGGGCAATCAGTTCAGCCAGATCGGCTTGCTGATAGGTGAGTTTCCAGCGGTAAAAATCGGTTGTTTCCTGATCATAGTCGTTCAGAACCTGCGAAAGAACTTCTTTGTCGTGCGTGTTGCAGAAAGCCTCCGGAGCATTTCTGATCCATTTCTGAGCAGCTTCCTCATTGGTCAAATCAGCCTGATATCCTTCGGAAAGTGTTGGATTATCTATAATCGATTGCAAATAAGGATGGACTTCGGGTTCCCAAACATTTTCGAAAGTTTCGGAAATTCCACCACAGCTTTTCGAGAAACGGGCATCACATATTTTGTCGTTGTTCATCAGCAACATTCCACGGGTTTCGGCAACAGCCTGCTCAACAATTTGTGTCGATTGGCGCGTTATTCCCTGATATCGCTGGCAATGGTCGTCGGCGCAAACATCAAAATTGAGATGATCTTCGCGGTCGTACCAACGAATATATTCTTCCGGAGTTTCTGAAATGCTTTGGTAAATTTTTTCGGTTTCTTTTAATGAATTACTTTTTTGCGTTTGAGCCAACATCCACGAACGCGAAACGATGGCATGTGCTTTCAGTAATTCCATGTTGCTGGTCGCACTCATTTCCGATGAAATTACGCTGACCAGGTAATCTTCGAGTGGTAGAATATTGATGGCAGTAAGCTGGTCATCTTCGATCATGATTTCTAACGAGCCTTTGAATGTCTGATCTTCCTTTCGTTCCCAATGAAACTGAATTCCAATGGTTACATCATTCAGCTCGAAAGATGCTTCGTGATAGCGGACAGGATTAAAAACGAGTGTTTTTTCATCCACTAATTCATCATTCAGCCAGATTTTTCCATCACGGTAATTTACTTTCTGAATTCCTTCGTAGGGAACTCCGTTGGGAGCCAAAAGGTAAGTTTCGTTTAGCCTGAAAATAATTTCAGGATGATACATGATGCCAATGCGTAAATGTGGTTCGGTCATATCGGTTGTTCAAAGTTTTAAATATTAAATTCCAGTCATTAGTCATTAGTAATTAAGTCATCGATTGTCATTGATTGTTAGTTCAGTCGCGCAATTTACTTTGAATGACAAAGAATGACGAGAAACGAATGACAATAAATGACATGTATTTTGGTTAAAGACATAGTTCTAACACAGGATATACAGGTTCGTTAAAGCCGAACTTGCGATACAGTTTTTCTCCGTCTTTCGAAGTGTGCAGCGACACTTTGCTTATTCCACGATTCCTTGCTTCGTTTATAAGTTGCTGAAGTATCAATGCTGAGATTCCTTTTCTTCGGGCAAAAGGTAAAGTGTACATGTTTAAAATATCGCCTTCAAGATAAGCCGATTGGTTAAAATCACCAGGTATTTTTTTGATTACCATGGCTCCGAAGCTTAAAACTTCGCCTTTGAGTTCGGCCAGATAGGCAAAGAATCGTTTTTCAACTAATGCCTGAGTGAAATATTCAGTTAGTTCATCTCTCAGTTGAGACTGGTACTCCTCGCTTTGTTCACCCTGTAATTCGGTGAGATAAGCCATCCGGTATGTCGTTAAAAGTTCTACCTCGTTAATCCCGATTTCTCTGATTTGAATGTTGGATAAATCAATTTGCATGGTGTTAGGCTTTTAATTGCAGTTGAAAAAGTTAACGATTGCTGTTTTTAAGGAAGACTAACATAGCAATTATTGTGGAGTAAACGACAGCGAAATCTTACAAAATCCCAGAATTGTTTTACAACAGTGAATAGATACGCAAATTTGATGAGATAAATTACCATGCGAATACTTACAATTCAATTTTGTACGTTTGATTAATGACAAGATTTTTAACTCTTTTTTCTGAAGCTTTGATCCAATCCCCTTCAGGATTGTTTATTGTAAATTATATCGTTGATTTTGCTCATTTGTTATATTAGGTTAAATTTCTTATTTGATAGGCAAATCTAAAAACTTAATTGAGCTATTTTTAGAGAAAGTACCGATATTTGAATGTTAGAATGTATTGATTTAAGAGTTTTTCAACTCCACTGTTTTTTTAACGTTTATTTTTGAATATGATATCTTACTTATTATCTATACGCCAATCTGTTCGAATCTTATTAGTCGTAATTTATGTTGGTTGTGTTGCTGCCTTATCGTTATTACCTATGCAAGATCTGCCTCAAGTACCCATGTTTCGGGGAGAAGATAAAGTGGTTCATTTTATCATGTATTTTGGGTTTTCAATTTTATTCTGCTGGACCCTCAAAACTGAATTGAATTTTTCAAAGTTGTTTTTTGTGCTTTTGGTAACGGTTAGCTGGGGTATTCTGATGGAATACTTGCAGTTGGATATGCATATTGGGCGTTCGTTTTCATGGTTTGACGAGCTTGCCAATTCCATAGGCTCTGGCTTTGGTATTTTGGTTTATACTCTGATCACACGAAATGCGACAGCTAACTTGACATCAGGATCGGTTTGAAAAGCGGAATCTTACCTAAGAATTACTTTGTAGGTTTTTAGTTTGGGCCAGGCAATTTGTATAAGATAGACTCCGGGTGCATAACCGTTCAGTTTTATAATTTCTTCAGCATTTGTGATTAATGATTTGAGAATGAGTTTCCCTGAAGTATTGTAAACATATACCCATGTTTCATTTTCTGGAACTTCTTTAAATCTTAAATGGATGTCCCCTTCTGTTGGATTGGGGTAAATCAATAATTCAGGATTGTGATCTACGTGGTCAATTCCGGTTGGGAGATTTACTTCAACGTTAAATTTTGATTGTGCTTCTTTCCCGTTTGAAGATGCTTTAATGACGATTTGCGACAATCCGGTGGATTCTTTCGAAAAGCTCAATGTCAAATTAGCTCCGGCTATTTGGGCGGTAACAATTTTGTCGTTTGTATTTGAAGCAACACTAAAATTCAAAATATCTCCTTGACTGATGTTGGCAAATACAAGGTTCAGATCGATTATTATATCAGTTGAGCCTTTGTTGACTGAAATATTCTTAATGGAATCTTTCACATAAGGACCGCCATCAGCATTAGTTACAATAATAGTAAGGATTTCTTTTGTGGTTGATACTCCATCAGATAGGTTTAAATGGTATGAGTTGACACCAATGTATTGGTTTGTGAAGGTGCCAGACAATATCGCAGAAGTGTTTGTTTTTTTTGTCAGATGGAGAAATGCGGGTAGATTTTCTAAGGAAAAATTAATTGGGTCATTTTCAGCATCAGTACCTTCAATCAGAAATTCCTGAGGTGAATTTTCATTGACTGTATAAGATTTGCCTGATGTCAATACCGGAGTTTTATTGATTTGCCTGACTGTAATATATACCTGATCGGCTGCGGAGTTTACGATTCCATCGTTGACAATGAGTGAAAAAACATAACTCTGATCGGTTAGCACTTGCGGAGCAGTAAAAGTAGGCTTTGCAACTGTTGTTGAACTCAAAATAATTCCAGGCGGAGCAGTCCATTTATAGGTGAGCGTGTTGTTATCCAGATCGGAAGATGCAGAAGCATCCAGCGTTACCACAGCGCCTTCGTTTACCGTTTGATCAGGACCTGCATTCGCTATTGGAGCCTTATTAATTTGTTTTACAGTTATAATTACCTGATCGGCAGTTGAGTTCCCGGTTCCATCATTTACAACGAGTGAGAACGTGTAGTTTTGGTCGGTCATTACTTCAGGAGCAGTAAAAGTTGGCTTGGCAATGGAATTGGAACTCAGCGTTATTCCGGTTGGAGCTGTCCATAAATAAGTGAGCGTGCTATTTTCCGGATCGGAAGATGTCGAACCATCAAGAGTCACAAATGATCCTTCATCCACAGTTTGACTGGCTCCTGCATTGGCTGTAGGAGGTTTATTAATGTGTTTGACTGTTACAATTACCTGATCGGCAGTCGAGTTCACTGTTCCATCGTTGACAATGAGTGAGAACGTATAACTCTGATTGGTCATCACTCCAGGAGCAGTAAAGGTTGGTTTTGCTGTAGTCGTGGAATTTAGGGTTATTCCTGATGGAGCAGTCCACGAATAGTTGAGTGTATTGTTATCCGGGTCTGAAGAGGCCGAGCCATCGAGAGTAACCACCACGCCTTCGTTAACGGTTTGATCGGCTCCGGCATTCGCAATTGGAGCTTTATTGACTTGCCTTACCGTTATGATTACCTGATCTGCTATTGAATTTACAGTTCCATCGTTTACGGTAAGCGAAAAGGTGTAATTCTGATTAGCCAACACTTCGGGCGCAGTAAAGGTTGGTTTTGCCGCAGATGTTGAACTCAGTGTTATTCCGGGAGGAGCAACCCATGAATAGACTAAAGCATCGCCATCAGGATCGGTTGATGCCGAACCATCGAGGGTTACTAAAACTCCTTCATCAATTGATTGATCAGTACCTGCTTTAGCTTGGGGAGCCTGATTTGTCTGTTTTATTGTTATTATAACTTGATCTGAAGCTGAATTAAGTTTGCCATCGTTAACCGTAAGTGTAAAGGTGTAATTTGCTGGTGAGATTGTCGCCGGAGTTGTGAATGTAGGTTTTACTACAACATTTGAACTTAAGGTTATTCCAGCAGGTGCGGTCCATAAGTAAGTTAGCGCATCTCCATCAGGATCGCTGGAAGCCGAACCATCTAAAGTATATAAAGTGTTCTTCTCAACAGATTGATCAGTTCCTGCATTAGCAACCGGAGATTTGTTAACTTGCCTGACAGTTACTATTACCTGATCGGCAGTCGAGTTCACTGTTCCGTCGTTGACAATGACAGAGAACGTATAACTCTGATTGGTTATCACTTCGGGAGCCGTAAAAGTTGGTTTTGCCGCAGTCGTGGAATTTAGAGTTATTCCTGATGGTGCAGTCCACGAATAGGTGAGTGTATTGTTATCCGGGTCGGAAGATGCCGAGCCATCGAGAGTAACCACCGCACCTTCGTTAACGGTTTGATCGGCTCCGGCATTAGCCACAGGCGCCTTATTCACTTGTTTGACAGTTATAATTACTTGATCGGCAGTCGAGTTCACTGTTCCATCGTTGACAACGAGAGAAAACGTATAATTCTGGTTGGTCATCACTTCAGGAGCAGTAAAAGTTGGTTTTGCCGCAGTCGTGGAATTTAGAGTTATTCCTGATGGTGCAGTCCACGAATAGGTGAGTGTATTGTTATCCGGGTCGGAAGAAGCCGAACCATCGAGAGTAACCACCACACCTTCGTTAACGGTTTGATCTGCTCCCGCATTAGCTACAGGCGCCTTATTAACTTGTTTGACAGTTACTGTTACCTGATCTGCAGTCGAGTTCACAGTTCCATCGTTGACGATGAGCGAGAACGTATAACTCTGATTGGTTATCACTTCGGGAGCCGTAAAAGTTGGTTTTGCCGCAGTCGTGGAATTTAGGGTTATACCTGATGGAGCAGTCCACGAATAGGTGAGTGTATTGTTATCCGGGTCGGAAGACGCCGATCCATCGAGAGTAACCACCACACCTTCGTTCACGGTTTGATCGGTTCCGGCATTGGCCACAGGCGCCTTGTTAACTTGTCTGACAGTTACTATTACCTGATCTGCAGTCGAGTTCACAGTTCCATCGTTGACGATGAGCGAGAACGTATAACTCTGATTGGTTATCACTTCGGGAGCCGTAAAAGTTGGTTTTGCCGCAGTCGTGGAATTTAGGGTTATACCTGATGGAGCAGTCCACGAATAGGTGAGTGTATTGTTATCCGGGTCGGAAGACGCCGATCCATCGAGAGTAACCACCACACCTTCGTTAACGGTTTGATCGGCTCCGGCATTAGCCACAGGAGCTTTGTTAACTTGTTTGACAGTTATACTTACCTGATCGGCAGTCGAGTTCACTGTTCCATCGTTGACAACGAGAGAGAACGTATAATTCTGGTTGGTCATCACTTCAGGAGCCGTAAAAGTTGGTTTTGCCGCACTCGTGGAATTTAGGGTTATACCTGATGGTGCAGTCCACGAATAGGTGAGTGTATTGTTATCCGGGTCGAACGATGCTGATCCATCGAGAGTAACCACCACACCTTCGTTAACAGTTTGATCTGCTCCCGCATTAGACACAGGTGCCTTATTCACTTGCCTAACAGTTACTGTTACCTGATCGGGAGTTGAGTTCACAGTTCCATCGTTGACAACGAGAGAGAACGTATAATTCTGGTTGGCCATCACTTCGGGAGCAGTAAAAGTTGGTTTTGCCGCAGTCGTGGAATTTAGGGTTATACCTGATGGTGCAGTCCACGAATAGGTGAGTGTATTGTTATCCGGGTCGGAAGAAGCCGAGCCATCGAGAGTAATTACCACACCTTCGTTAACAGTTTGATCGGCTCCGGCATTAGCCACAGGAGCTTTGTTAACTTGCCTGACAGTTACTATTACCTGATCGGCAGTCGAGTTGACTGTTCCATCGTTGACAACGAGAGAAAACGTATAATTCTGGTTGGTCATCACTTCAGGAGCAGTAAAAGTTGGTTTTGCCGCAGTCGTGGAATTTAGGGTTATACCTGATGGTGCAGTCCACGAATAGGTGAGTGTATTGTTATCCGGGTCGGAAGAAGCCGAGCCATCGAGAGTAACTACCACACCTTCGTTAACGGTTTGATCGGTTCCGGCATTAGCCACCGGTGCTTGATTTGTGATGTTTGTGTATGAGAGTTTAAGAGTTGCCGATCCTTCCGGAGTGAACGTTGGAGCTGGCAGAGTGGCTTCAGTGTCCGGATCAAAATATTGAGATGCTACATTGGAAATTTCTAGTCCAGCACTCGAATCCCAGAATTTATAGATAATGGCATTTCCAGGAGTAAACCCCTCAGACAAGCCGGGGTCAGCTTTGGATGCTTTAAGTGTGATAAATGTGTTTGGGTTGGTAATCACGATCGGTTGTGCCAGGATAGCTTTGGCGCAACAAATAGTACCATCAAACACGGCTATTTCATCACCGATGTCGAGGTTTGTTCCATTTATGGTTGCGGTCACAACGTACAGATTCATGTGTTCAAGTCCATTTCCTGAGTATGAAAGCACAAAATGACCTTGCGCGAAACTGGTAATATTCAGAAGGAGAAATGCGATATAAAAGGAAATCCACTTCATAGGTCTGGTTATTAAGTATTATCTTTTGATATAAATATCCGCAAAATTGGTTACATCTTTTTTGAAATTATTTAATGGTTAAGATAAATAATTTTTGTAATCGTTTGATTTACTCTACAAAAATAGATTCCTGGAGTTACTTGATGCTTCAAATTATTTTTTCCATCCCATATTAATAATTGTTGCCCTTCAGAAATGGCTTTATATAAAGTCTTAATTAGTTTCCCAGATATATCGAATATTTCACAATTAAGTTTTTGCCCTTGAGGTAAAGAAATTTCAATTCGTAGGTTTACGCTAAAGGGATTAGGATATATTTTTATTTCTTCTGTGCCTTCCGGTGTTGTTTGTTGTTCCGATCGGGAAAAATCAATAAGAGCAAACAAAGAACTTCCTCGTGAAAAGATGTCGGTACTGTTGTTCACTGGTTGAAAGTAAAGGATATAAACAATTCCTGCCCGGTACGTTTTTAATGTAATTTTGTGTCCTTCGATATAACCATTTGGTTTTGCTTCGGTACTTTCATTTGCAGAAGCAGGAATACTCAAACTACTTTCTATTATATTTTTTTCTTCAATCACTGCTGATCCAACACAAGAATTGCCATCAAAAACGCCAATTTCATCACCAACCATCAATCCTGTTGTTGCTAAATTCACCAAATTAATATTCATGTGGTCAATTCCAAAGCCTGAATAAACTAAGGGGAAATATGGATAGGCAGCATTTAAGGCATTTGAATTGTAAGTAGCTTTATTCGATTGATTCAAGGTCGTATTCTGCAAATCTAAGATAGAACGGCTTTCGTTAAGGTTAGATGGAATAAATAATATTTCCAGATTTTCCTGATTAATTGGAAGTTCTTGTATAAACCCGGAATTGCAGGAACTCTTCATTTCCTCAGGACTACTCTCATGTTGAAATGTTCTATCGTAAGTTAGTGATGAACTTAAACAGAAAATAATGAGTCCGAAAGTCAGAGTATATATTTCAGGAAATGGTTTTCTATCTATATAAAATGCCATGGCGTATTTCCAGATTATCTCTACCAATGAGAATGAATCATCGGTAATTGTTATGTTGTTGATTCTTGAATCGTTATCAAATTGATTTGCTTCATCAGGAATACCAATCGCCGGATTATTCCTTATTCAAGGGTCTAGTTTCAGTAACAATCAGATAAAGGTTTAGTTTTTAGTTCATGCCGTTGTTCGTGAATCTATAAATATAGCAAATTTACGTGTCAGCTTAAACAAACCAAATGTTCTTTTAAAATGAAAAGTTCTGGATTGTACGAGGAAATTCGATTGATTTTAAATTAATAAGCCACTGATAATCAGTGGCTTATGTGACCCTACCGGGATTCGAACCCAGATCATAAGAACCGGAATCTTACATTCTATCCATTGAACTATAGGGCCGGTTTATTTTAGCGTTGGCAAAAATAGCAAAACTTGAAATTAATCAACCTCTTTATTCAAAAAACATAAAAAACTCAAGTCTTTTTTATCAACAAACACGACTCGGGGCTATTTTTCAGGATATTCAGGTTCGGTCTTGTTGATAATTTTATCGGACTCTATTCCCTGAAGATGGTTTATTCTGCTACTTTTGAACTTAAGAAATCCACCATATGACTACAGTAGAATTATTGAAAGAATGCCGTCTTGAGTTTGAAGAATATTTTCAGTCACTTATTACTGAATCTCCAGATAATCAGCAGAGAGTTGAAGATATTCGTGCACATTCATTGCGAGTTGTGAGTAATTCTCTTTTACTTGCAAAAAATTTATTACAAACTGAAGAAGATATACATATTGCCGAGATCATTGCCTTGTTTCATGATTACGGGAAAGCAGTCATGATCGTTCAGGGTACAGAATCTCCGATAAATATACAGCATAATCATGCGACCTTATCGGCCAAACTGATACAGCAGATGGGATTCTATCCTAAGTTGTCAGCTGATGTTCAATTAATTATTCTGAAGTCGATAGAAGGACACAATAAACTTAAATTACCGAAACTCGATAATGAGCAGCAAACTCTTTTTGCGCGCTTACTTCGCGATGCCGATAAGCTGGATATTTTTGAAACATCGTACCGCTTTTTCAAGGAAAAATATGGCACCCAGCCTTTAATGGCTATGGATTTGATTAATCATGTCGAGATTTCGGATAAGGTAATAAAAAGTGTTTTGGCCGGAAAAACAGCAGCCGTGGAGGATATGAAGACCATGAACGATTATCGGTTGTTGCTATTGTCGATGGCTTTTGATCTTAATTTCAAATACACATTCAGAATTTTAAGTGAGAAGCAATACATCCAGAAAATATACGAAACCCTACCTAAACGCGATCTAATTATTGATGCTTATCGGGGAATCAAACTGTTTGTAGAAAATAAATTTGTTTCCTGAAAGTTGCATTATAAGTTGATTTTAGAATGAGTAAGCGGTTGGTTTGTATTTGCAATATGGTTACTGAAAAAGAAATTGTCGCTGCATTGACAAAAGGTGCAAGATCAACTTCTGAAATTCAAAAAATGACTCGAGCCGGAACTAGTTGTGGTAGATGTTTGCCTTGGATTGACACAATTGTAGCAGATTTTATAGCCAATTTGCCAGATGACCCACAGCAACGAATTAACTTTAGTGAATAAACTAAATTATAGAATTCAAGCGCCATGCTGATTTCTGCGACTCCTGTCTTACCGGTGGGTGAGTAGTACTTTTCACTGTTTTAGCTAACCCGTTTTATTCCTGAAAAATTTTCACGGTATTGACTCGGAGTACATCCTTTGTTTTTCTTGAAAATCCGGTTAAAATTAGATATGTTATAGAAACCGCAGCAGACAGCTATCTCCGAGATAGTTTGATTGGTTTCAGTAAGCCACCGGCTGGCAAATCCAATTCGGTAATCGTTCAGGAAATCGACAAATGATTTTCCAGTGCGTTTTTTTATTAAACGGGACAATGTTGTTTCGGTAACGTTCAGAAATTGTGCTACATCGTTGATCCGTATTTTCTCCTGGTAATTTTGAGCAATGTATTCGAAAGCTTTTTTTATTTGATTACTGTTCGCAAAATCGGTTGTATTCATATCTCCTGAGCATAAAAGTCTTTGGTTTTCTGAAACTGAAAGAACATGCAGTATTGAAATTAATTCGATAAAAGCATCCAAACCGTTTTTTCTAGATAATTGCTGCAACTGTGGAGCAATTTGTTGGGTTGTTTCTTCTGAAAATAAAATACCATGCGACGCATTGTTTAGCAACTCTCGAATGGGTTTCATCATGTTCCGGTTCAGTAAGCTCTCGTGAATGAGGTCGCGGTGAAACTGAATTGTAATTTCATGAATTTGTTCGCTTTTACATTTTCCATCATTCCAACCGTGATATAGGTTTGGCCCAACCAGTACCAGTTCTGTTTCAGTAATCATGCTTTTATGATCGCCCACAATTCGCTCTGCATTCGCCGCATGTTGAATAAAGTTTAATTCAAATTCAGGATGAAAATGCACCGGAAAGTCGAACTTGCTTTTCACCCGGTCGAAAACCAACAGGCAATCGCCCTGCGACAAAGGTGTGATTTCGCGCTGTATCTTGTTTACAGGTCTATTCATTTGCTGAAATTAAAACTGGTTGTCGCGAAGATAACTTCTAAAAATGGAATAATGTGGTAGGCATAAGCAATCATTCATCACTGTTTTTTTTGAAATCTGGAGACACTTTCTATTTTGAATTCTGGTGATATTTGATTTAATTTTTGATAACTTGGCGTTAAATTAAACCTGGCCATGAAAACAAAACTATATTTTATTCTTTCAATTCTTTTGCTTCTCGTTTTTGGGATTGAATCAAGGTCGCAGGATAAAATAACGGTTTCCGGGACAGTTACTTTTTTTAAGAGTATTCCTTTGAACAAGGTAAAGATACTTGCATTGAATTCCGGGGAATCGACCTACACCGACTCACTTGGACGGTTTAATCTTAATTGTTTAAAGAAAGATGCTCTGATCATTTCAGCATCGGGTTTTGAGAAAAAGAATGTAAAAGTTGGAAAACAAGACACGTATATTATCAATCTTGCTTATAAGAATAATCCAACTAATTTCCATGATGCAGTAAGTAATGG
Source organism: Prolixibacteraceae bacterium (assembly GCA_028683385.1). Classification (GTDB taxonomy): domain Bacteria; phylum Bacteroidota; class Bacteroidia; order Bacteroidales; family Prolixibacteraceae; genus Aquipluma. The sequence goes on from JAQUIJ010000011.1 coordinate 211,999, forward strand.
GCACATTTCTGAAAATGTGCTTCTGCAGGCAATTAACTCAGGTCAGCAAAAAAAAGGGAAAGATTATTCGACTTATTCATCAATATTTGAACTAATAAGCAGTGAGATTTATGATGTCCGAGTAACTGGCTCAATCGTTTATAATAAGAAAATCAATTCATTTAATTCTAATCCCCAAGTCCTTTATGTTGTTGACGGGAAAGCTGTTTCCGATATCTCTTTTGTAGCTCCCGCCGATGTAAAAACAATTGAGTTTGTTGATGATGTTGGTGCAACAATGTGGGGAATGCAGGGCGCTAACGGAGTTCTCAAAATCACTCTTAAATAAATGGCAGATAGGCGTGGTCTTATGTTTCATTTTTAAAGCCCATCGTTTGTATTCCCTTCGGGGATTTCCGCTTCGCTACAATTCGCCATTATAGTCATACTCCTGTGTGTGGTTATCTCTCATGGCTCGTTTCATATTTGATAAACTAAAGTTTTGAGCGTTAAACTATTTATACTCTAATGCTGTTTTAAATAAAACCTTAAAACGAATGTCTATGAAAAAACTACATGTATTAACAGCCGTTTTGCTGGCAGGCTTATTCATTGCCGGATGTTCTCAGAAAGATGAATTGCAAGTTTCTGATCATTCATCGACATTGAAAAGTGCATCAGTGAAAACTGATTATGAAATGGTTCCTAACGAGATTCTGGTCAAGTTTAAAGAAGGTACCGATGTGTCAAAAAAGGAAGCGGTTTTTGCAAAACTGAACGGAAAACTCAAAGAAAAAATCCTGACCAAAATGATGGAAAAGCAAAATGATAAAAATGGAATCGATTTGGTCACTATTTCAGGAAATGTTTCTGACGCCATTGCTAAAGCCAGGGATTTTCCTGATGTTGAATACGCTGAACCAAATTACATTTATCAGCATTTTTCTACCTCTAATGATACTTACTTTACCAATGGATCATTGTGGGGAATGTACGGTGATGCCACATCACCAGCCAATCAATTTGGCAGTCAGGCTGGTGAAGCCTGGGCTCTGGGACACACAGGATCAAGTGCTGTTTATGTTGGCATAATTGACGAAGGTTATATGTACACTCATGAAGATCTGGCTGCGAATGCTGGAAAGAATCCAGGCGAAATTGAAGGCAATGGAGTCGACGATGACAAAAATGGTTACATTGATGATGTTTATGGTTGGGACTTCGATGGGAATAATAATTCAGTCTTTGATGGCACCGGAGATGATCACGGAACACATGTGGCTGGAACCATTGGTGGGGTTGGTGGTAACAAAATTGGAGTTGCTGGAATGTGCTGGAATGTTAAATTGCTTGATGCTAAATTTCTTGGAAGACGGGGAGGAACAACAGCAAATGCAATCAAAGCAGTTGATTATTTTACGGATTTAAAAACTCATGGATTAAATATTGTTGCTACCAACAATTCGTGGGGTGGCGGAGGATTTTCTCAGGCGCTAAAAGATGCGATTGACAGAGCAAATGCCGCTGGTATTCTTTTTATTGCTGCAGCTGGTAATAATGGAACCGATAATGATGTAACAGCTAGCTATCCATCAAATTATGATAGCCCTAATGTAATTGCAGTTGCAGCTATTACATCAACAGGCGCATTAGCCAGTTTTTCTCAATATGGGGCAACTACTGTTGATATTGGAGCTCCTGGCTCTGGGATTTGGTCTACAGTTCCAAAGTCTTCTAAAGGCAAGATAATTTCGGGTTATGCAAGTTACAGTGGAACTTCAATGGCAACTCCTCATGTTACTGGTGCTGCCGCATTGTATGCTTCAATCCATCCCGGAGCATCTGCAGCTCAAATCAAAACAGCAATTTTAAGTTCTGCGGTACCGACTGCTTCTCTTTCAGGGAAATGCGTTACTGGAGGACGATTGAATGTGAGTGGATTTTAACCTTGATGTAAATGCAAAAGAGGCTGTTCCGGATTGGGACAGCCTCTTTTTTATTTCTGGAAGTAATGAAATATTACTTTTATTTAGAGTTTTCAGGAACTAATACTTGTTGTTCGGTAGTTGGTAGAGGAGTTGTTTCGCCCGATTTCTTTTTGTAAGGAAGCGGTTCCCATCCCATAAAGAACAGCAAGACAAAAAATCCTATTATATAGGCAACAATGATGTGCCAGCCAGCCTTTAACCAGCCAAATACAGATCTGGCTTCATGAAATTTCGACGAAATGGCGACTCCTGCTGATGATCCGAACCAAACCATCGATCCACCAAATCCAACGGCATATGCTAGCATACCCCAGTCATATCCGTTTTGTTCCAATGCAAGTTTGGTCAGCGGAATATTATCGAAAACGGCAGAAACAAATCCTAATGAAAATGCTGATTGCCAAGATGCTGCAGGAAGTTCCTCGACTGGCATGAGCGATGCACACGTAACCAGTGACAGCAGAAAAATGGAGCCAGCAATAGCATTTTTTGCTTCTTTCCAATCTGTATATCTAATAAATGCACCTATTAATAAAGCAATCCAGACACCTAGAGCCGGGAAATCGAGGAATACATTTGTTAATATAGTCATCAGTAAAATAAATGCGACAATGCCTATTCGACCAAAATCAATTTTAAGGTTTGGTGTGGCATCTTTCTGGATTCGCTGATATTTATCTTGTTGTATGGATGCAAAAATAGAAAAGAAGGCTAATGCAGTAAATGCTGCAACATAAGCATGAAGAACATTGAAAGGCGAAACTCCCTGGATCCACATCAAAGTAGTAGTAGTGTCGCCAATTACACTGCCAGATCCACCGGCATTACTAGCCGCAACAATCGCCGCAATGTACCCCAAATGAACTTTGTGTTTGAAAACAACCATGGCAATGGTTCCGCCAATTAAGGCCGCTGCAATATTATCGAGGAACGATGAAAGGACAAAAACCGCAATAAGCAATACAAGAGGGCCTTTCCAGTCGTTTGGCAACAATTGTGGCAAATAATCAGGAAGTCCTGATTTTTCGAAATGCCATGAAAGAAGTGCAAATCCAATTAAAAGTCCAAATAAATTGAGTAGGACACTCCATTCCCCCACACGCATTTCTTTGTGTAAGATTTGATCTGAAAAAGCCACATGCCCAAATAAATGTTCAGCTAAATTAAATTCAGGGATGAAAATGAATTTAAAAAGAAGGATCGAAGTCAATCCAATAAGACCTACAAAAAGGGTGTAGCGATGAAAAAGTGCAACACCAAGAAGTGTTAGTCCGAAAAGCAAAAATTCGGGACGAAGCCCAAAAATCAGAGGTGCAATTTGTGCCAGAATCATAATTCGTTTGTTAGATATAATTTAACAGTTAGAAATAGTTATTCAATTTTCGGGAGATAAAGATATATCTTGAATTTCAAACTTTATCACAAAAACAACATTCAACTTCGCTTTATTGAAAATAAAATTATTACAGCGTTATATTGATCTTAAAATTCAGTTTTATCCTGAATAAATTCAATTTTTGCAGCTAATTTTGCAGTCGAAAAATAGGTTGAAAATAAGATCTCGGTTATATACATTTATGGCCATCTACTCCGTTCAGTAATCACCAAAAGTCAATTAATCAAGACCAGAAAATTAGAATAATATGTATTTGCTTAAGAAATTGAATTTGCTGTTGATATTTGCAATAATCTCGGCAAATGTGGTTAATGCCCAAAACCCAACTCCCCAAATTGGAATCTATGATGGAACTGTAGGAAACGATCAGCTTATTTTAGTCGCAGATAAGGCCGATTCGTCGTTATTAAAAGGGTCTTTTGTCCAGAATCGTGGAAAGGCTGTGGAAGAAAGTCATTTCTTTATCCTGAATACGTCCGGAAGCAAACCCATTTTTCAATCTGATTTGTACTTAGGAAAAATAAAAAACTCCAAAATAAGTTCCTCAGGCTTTGAAGGCAAACTTACTCTCATGAATGGGAAGAGAATATTTCTTTTCTGGCGACCCAAGGTTGATGTGAATTTTATTCTAAGACCTGAAGTTAAGGTGAATCCAACCAGGCGATACCAGGACGAAATATTTCCAGCTATCGAAATCAAAAGCGATTTATTATATGGGAAAGCCAAAGGATACTGGACACATTCGCCGTATTCAAACGAACCATACATTACCACGTTGAGCAAGGGATTGGTAAAAGCATTTAATGATCCTGAATTACTTGATCTAAAGTTAGATGTTTATTATCCCAAAACCGACCTTTTTAAAAACCGACCTCTGGTAATGCTTATTCATGGTGGTGCATTTTATATTGGGAGTAAAGAGTCAGCTTGTGAAGCAACATTGGCTACATCTCTTGCTAAACGAGGCTATTTAGTGGCTTCTATCGATTATCGTTTAGGGTTTAAGTTAATGCCAAGCGATGTTGAGCTGAGTGCCTATAGGGCTATTCAGGATGCCAATGCGGCGCTTCGGTTTCTTGCACATAACGCTAAAGGACTTGGGATTGATCCGATGCAGGTGTATATAGGTGGAACGAGTGCCGGTGCTGTCGCTTCGCTTAATACTGCCTTCATGAAGAATGATGAAAGATCAGAGCGTATTAAGAAAGCGAACCAAGAAGGTACACTTGGAAAAATCGAAGAATCAGGGAATAAGTACACCGAAAAGTTTGCGATTAAAGCTGTAGTTAATATGTGGGGAGCCGTTGCCGACCTCAATATCATCGATAAGGATGAAAATATACCTGTATTGTCAATTCACGGTACAGCCGACGATATTGTACCTTTCGAGAACGATTATCCGTTTCGCAATTCGATGATGATTAATCGACTGGTGATGGATAAAATGTATGGTTCGAAGTCAATTCACGACCGGCTACAGATACTGGGCATACGTAATCGGTTAGTTTCTCTCGATGGACTTGGGCACGAGCCGGAACTTGCCACTTACAACACCTTGAATAACTGGATGGATACCATCTCGAATAATGTTTCTCGTTTTTTGTACGAAGAAACTGCCCCGGAAGTCATGTTACCCAAAAGTCAGCTTGCAATTTCTGAACGGGCCGATCTGAAATCCTTTTATTTTGAGGTAAATAATGGTTCGCTTGTTCAGATTTCAACAACTGGTGGTGTTAAAACCAAAGCTGATCCGACGGATTCTTCTGTTATATGGTTTAAGAACGCAATCAAAAAAGAACTTATTTTTCTTACCCGAAATAAGTTCGAAGCCTGGAATACGGAGAGCTTCCCGGTAGAAATAAAGAAATAAAAATATGGTGGTTTGTCTGTTCACAAACCGGCGAGTTTTCTTTGATTCATGATAAGGTCTTAAGTTTTGTCGTCGTATGCATTCTGGCAGATGATATGGGTTGCTACTGCACTTATTGACTCATTTTTCCAAGAACTAAATTTCATCAACACGATCTGAAAAAAAGTTGGTTTTAGTTGAAGATTTACTTAAATGGAGGTTTCGGGCTGCAATGCAGGTTAACGGAATTCATAATTAAAACAATCGACGTCTTAAAATTTAAGCCTGATATACAATCATGTGTTTATTGTATATCAGGCTATATAACTAAGTTTTAACTTAGGCGTAGTTTTAATTTTTGTTTACACGAGACAATTTTTGTAAGAATATTTTTAACTGCTTTACGTTAAAATTCAATTTTTACCCTTCTTGCCATATCAAACAATTCTGGAATTTTTCTATCAAAATCAATTCCAATACTATTTATAGTTATTTTAGCAGGATCAACGCCCAGATTTACTAATTTATCTTTAACTGCATTTGCTCTGTTTTTTGCTAATTTCAAATTGTATTCAGAAGATGCAACATTTGAACAATATGCAGTAATAGTAACTTTGTCTTTAATCTTATGTAAAGATTGTTCAATGTTTTCCAATCCATCCTTGTCTATTTTATAACTATCATTTTTAAAATATACATATTCCGGATTTGAATCTGAGGTAGGTGTTGAGATTTCCTCGCAAACTTCTGTATAGTAATTATTTGTTACCTTTCTTGTTGAATCAATATAAACAATATTGTTTGTTGGAGCTAATTCAGGCTCAAGATAAAAATCTGCATGATCCTTTTTCTTTCCTAAAACAAAAATGGCTTTAATATTAAAATCAATAATTGTTGTTTTGGCAACACCATTAATAATGGCTTGATTAACATCTGTTGCACCAGTTGGAGCGGTAAGATTCACGCCTGTAATAACATTTAATCCTGCAGTCAGGAAAAATTTATCAGTAACCCTGAATTCATTATCAACAAATCCGGCCAAATGAAAATTAGTTACACGATCAAATAGTTGTGTATTTGTAAAATCATGTGAATTTGAAAGATCACCACCAACACCTCCAATAATAGTATATCTATTATTAGCCAGTCGTTCCAATTTAAGCAATCTACCAAAATTGCAAACGCCCAAAATTTGACCTTCAGCATATTTCACTGCTTGATCTGTTAAGGTATAATTGTGATTTGTATAACTTCCAGATACTCTAAACCCAAATAATGGAGTTGCCATATATCTGACGCCTATTCCAGCATTATATAATCCAACGGTACTACCTCCGTATGGCATATCTTGCAATTTTGTTAGGCCAAATTCTGGTTCAATTGACCACTTATTGAATTCCTGTGCAAACATAAACGTTGCACTAAATACAAAACAAATAATTACGAATAGCTTTTTCATTTTATTTTATTTTATTTTGGGTTTGATCCTCTGACTTTTGGGTCGGTTTAACTTTTTAAATATTCATTAGATTTTTGAAGCCTTGCGAGCTTGTACTGAGGTTGTTCGTTTTTTTTTATTGATACTAAGATACAAAAAAGTAATATTTAATAAGTCGGATGAAATATAACAATTAACCGAATAACTTCATAATGTTTTTGTTGATTTTTGATCTTAGTTTCTTTGATTGATCGAAGCATGACATAGCATTCAGTGTCTGCTCTTGATTGAAAAAGATGCGAAAAGATGTAATCTGAGTTTTTGACCGTTCATTTTTAAAGCAGTATAAGTTTTTTTTTTTTTTAAATTTCTGATTTGCAAGATTTTATGTGAATTGGAAAAGGAAGGACACATTAATATAAGAATTTCAGCGCTCTCATTCATAAATCCAACCTCTTTGACGGGTGAAATGAATGACTCCTGTATTTTTCTTTTGCAAGTTAAGGTTAGTATAAAAACAAAAAGGTAGAACCTCTGTCCTACCTTTTCTCTCTTAAACTAACTAACCTAACTAAACCTAAACTTATGAAAAAAAATGTACTACAAAGATAGGCCTCGGGATTGATTTTCAGGTAAAATAATTCTTAAATGATGTTAAAGAAATTATATTGTCGTGTTAATTAATTCTAAACAGATTTGGAAAAATAGAAAAACGATGGACTCCCTTTTTAAGAAGTACACCGTTTTTCTATTAATTGGGTTTATGTGATGCAAATAAACTTTGCAAAAATTATTTCAGGAAATACGGAATCAACGTTACATATAAGCCAGTAATTATTGCGGTAGTTATTACTCCTGAGATATTCGCACCCAATGCATCCTGAAGTATAATCGCTTTCGGATTCACTTGACTTACGGCTTTTTGCGCAACTTTTGCCGTACTCGGTACACAACTAACACCTGCAATGCCAATTACAGGATTGAATTTACCACCGGTTACCCAGTAAACAATATATCCACCCAGCAATCCGCCTATTCCTGATATTAGCAAAGCCAAAATACCAAGAAGTAGTAGAGGTAGAATCTTAGGATTAAGAATTAGGTGCGCTTCACATAAAATTCCGAGCAGAAGTCCTAGGAAAAAGGTTGATCCATAAAGTAATGGACCTTGAATGAAATCAACCACCGGTTTAATATCTGCTTCGCGTACGGCTACTCCAAGGAAAAGTGAGAAAAATAGTGGCGCTGCTACGGGGAATAAAAGGCAAAGTACAACACACATGACAACTGCAAATGTGAGTTTCTGCGACGAACTTATTGGATTTACTTTTTTAGGCGGAGGAGGCTGGATTCCTCTGATATGCTTGGGAACCAATAATTTTATCAGGTAAGGATAGCCTCCGTAAGTGAAGCCAAGATACAAATATGCCACTATAGTGATTGGAACAAATAAGTCTTTGGAGAGGATCATTGATGTAAACAAAACCATTGGTCCATCGGCTCCGCCTACCATTGCAATTGAAGCGCTGTCTTGAAGGCTCATTCCCATAGCCGATGCAATTGGAACGACTAAGAATGTGCCCATTTCGGCAAATAATGCTAAAAATATACTCAGAAAAGGACGGCGAAGCATGTATCCGACATCAAGCAGAACACCTATTCCCATGAATATACAGCAAGCTATTAATCCGTTCGAAAATGTAAATGTATAAATAGGTTGTAGCCAGTCGATTTGGAGAATATTAAAAAGATCATTTGTGTCGGTAATTAATGGATCAACAAATAAATTTCCTTGCTTGCCTCCCGGAAGCACCATAACTGCGGCATTGATGGTTGCCATACCCAAACCCATGGGTATCATCAGCAAAGGTTCAAGAATCTTCTTTTTCCCAAGATAAATCAGGAATAAGCCAAGAGCTATTAAGGCCAGACGCGCTAAAAAAACATCAGTACCACCGGAGAATAACGTACCAATTCCAGGGAATAAGGTTCCTAAATTAATTTTTTCCATAGTGATACTGGTAAAGTTCTTGGTTAAATACTGATTCATTGTTGGTTCCTTCCGAACTGCGACCTGGTGCTACAAATCCTTTATTCAAATCTTGCCTTGAGAACATATGCAATAAATGAACTGATTTTGTAGATTCTCCAACTTCTTTTGGCGATAGTATCCATTTTATGCTCCAAATAATTGAAGCAACGAAAAAACCTGTAGCAAACGTCAAAGACGCAGCTATCAATACAAAATAACTTGCAATCATGATTTAAGGTATGTTAAATTTTTAATGAAAAACCCTTAAGAATTAGCTTAATATCATCAGATAACTTGGATAAGTTATTTGATGTAAAACAAATAATTGATGCTTATGTAGTAAATAAGGTTTCGGCAATTATCACCGATGTTGAGAAGCTAAATAATCATTGCAGAAAAATCTGCCAGAGAGAAAGTGTGAAATGATAGATCAGGAATAGGTTGATCTTCGAAATAGAAGCTATGTTTAATTTGTAGGTTAAATTAGAAACTAGATCGGAGGAATTTAATGATTTTGTAGTCGATCCGAAATCACGTTTTTTTTGTACTGATAATTGATTGTTGTAAGAAGTTATAAGTAGGGTTTCTGTTTTTTCAATGCCTTGGATATCATTAGATTGGTCGTCTTCTACCCAATACGAAATCGTCGAGTCTGGTAAGTTAAGATAAGGGTTGGTATGGCACCTCCCATTATAGGAAAAAATTAAACTGAATAGCCCGACAAATAAAACGATTAACTTCATTTTTCAGTACATGAATTCAGGATAAAAATACGAACATTATTGTTTGATAACCCTTGATTTTAAAGGGAATTAATGTTCATTTAATATAGAAAACAATGACTCTGAAATTTCAAATAAACAATTAGAAATCGGAGTAAAGAGTTCAGAATTTCTTGGAAACTGGACTATAATTGTTTTCAATATTTATAAAAAAGAGGTTGCCAAAAATGACAACCTCTTGAAAACTATTTAGTAAATATTTTCTTAGTACAGGAAGCTTAGTAATACACCGGCAGCAACTGCTGAACCGATTACACCAGCTACATTTGGACCCATAGCATGCATTAATAGGTAATTGGTTTTATCATATTTCAACCCTTCAACCTGCGAAACACGTGCAGCAGCAGGAACGGCTGATACACCTGCATTCCCAATCAGAGGATTAAGTTTGTCACCCTCTTTCAGGAAAAGGTTCATGATTTTTACAAACATTACTCCACCAAATGTGGCAATTATAAACGATAATGCACCAAGGAAAAATATTCCCAATGATTTGGTTGTAAGGAAAGTTGTTGCCTGCGTTGAAGCGCCTACTGTTAAGCCTAAAAGGATTGTAATGATGTCAATCATCGGGCCTTTGGCAGTGTCGGCTAAACGTTTAGTTACAGTGCTTTCTTTCAGTAAATTACCAAAAAACAACATTCCTAGAAGTGGTATAGCTGATGGTACCACGAATGTAGTAAACAACATACCTAATATAGGGAAAACAATTTTTTCAACCTTAGAAACCTGACGTGGCGGTTTCATGCGGATCAATCGTTCTTTTTTAGTAGTAAGTAACCTCATCACCGGCGGTTGAATAACTGGTACCAAAGCCATGTATGAGTAGGCTGAAATTGCGATTGCTCCCATCATTTCAGGAGCTAATTTTGAAGATAGGAAGATAGCAGTTGGACCATCAGCACCACCAATGATGCCAATAGCACCAGCTTCAGCGCCAGTATAACCTAGCGCGAGTGCAATGCCATATGCGCCAAAAATACCGATCTGAGCTGCGGCTCCAACCAATAATAATTTCGGATTGGAAATGATGGCCGAGAAATCGGTCATAGCTCCAATCCCCAAAAAAATCAAAGGTGGATAAATACCTCTGTTGACTCCAAAATACAAGTAGTTTAAAACGCTTCCTTCTTCGTATATACCGGTTTCATTACCCGGTAGGAAGGCAATATTCCCTACTAATATTCCAAAACCAATTGGTACCAACAACATGGGCTCGAAACCTTTTGCAATGGCCAGGAATAAAAAGACCAGTCCAACACAGATCATAACTAAATGACCCATTGTGACATTTGCAAAAGCAGTATATTGGAAGAACTGGTTTAGGTGTTCACCCAAAAAATTCATAAATCCTGCTGATTCACCCATAGCTTATTCTCCTATTGAAATTAATATATCACCTTCCATTACGGAGTCGCCCTTTTGCTTAACGATAGCCGCTACGGTGCCTTCTTTATCCGATTCGATTAAATTTTCCATTTTCATGGCTTCCAATGTTAAAAGCTTCTGGCCGACCTTTACCCGATCACCAACATTAACATATATGTCGAGGATAACTCCGGGAAGAGGCGATTTAATATTTCCAGCTCCTTTAGGCGCTTGAGGGCTACTTGTTTTTGCCATCGAAGGGTGGGTGTCAGTAGATGGAACTGAAACCGAACGCACTAGTTTTGGCGTTTTCGAAGGTTCTAGCTTTTGATCAACCTCAACCGTATATGGACTTCCGTTCACTTCTAACTCAACAAGATTATCTTCAACATTCTTGATGTCGACCTCGTAATCATTTCCGTTTATTTTAAATTTAAATTTTCTCATTTTTCTACGTAATTTTTTTCAATAACTAATTTACTTTCAAGGATACAGATAGCTAAGTCCTACTTTACTGGAGGTCGGTTTATCATATATAACTTAGAATTCCAGGGAGAATAAAGTTTCGCAACTTTTTGAATCGTAATTTTAAGGCTTTCCATATCATGCTGCTTGCTATTATACATATACAAAGCCATGCCAATGGCAGCCGAAACTTCTGCTTCAAGATCTTTGATTTCAGTTGTTGTAACTTTATCAGGAGAGTGTTTTTTTGCTGATTTGTTTTGAAAAGCAAAATAAACTTTCGAAACGTTACTGAAAAACAAATAAACAATAGCTAAAACCGAGAAAACGATCGAAATTGCGATTAAAGTCATCCCAAGGCCATAAGGATCATATTTTACAAATTCATCGGCTGCTTTATGCCCCATTCTTAGCGATTCTTCTGGAATGGCTAAGAGCATTGTACATAGATTGTGAGTCATCATAAAGGCAAATTTGAGTGTTTCTTAGGTGGATTGGAGGCTTTCTTAGTTGAAAGAGTCTGCAATGCCCTAATGATGCGGAATCTGGTATTGCGAGGTTCAATTACATCGTCGATATAACCGTATTCAGCAGCTTTGTATGGATTCGCAAATTTTTCTTTGTAATCCTCTTCTGCCTGTGTAATGTAGGCAGCACGTTCGGCTTCATCTTCAATAGCTGAAATCTTTTTGCTGCGTAGTACTTCAATGGCGCCTTTAGGTCCCATTACTGCAATTTCTCCTGAAGGCCAAGAGTAATTGATATCACCACGAAGGTGTTTGGAAGCCATTACACAATATGCGCCGCCATAAGCTTTACGCAGAATAACGGTTACTTTTGGAACAGTAGCTTCACCATAAGCAAAAAGCAATTTAGCTCCGTGAGTAATAATTCCGCCATATTCCTGAGTTGTTCCCGGCAAGAATCCAGGTACATCGACTAATGTTACGATCGGAATATTGAAGGCATCGCAGAAACGTACAAAACGAGCAGCTTTGCGCGAAGCATTGATATCGAGAACTCCTGCAAGGTAGTTCGGTTGGTTGGCTACTATTCCAACAGATGTGCCATTGAAGCGCGCAAATCCTGTAACTATATTTTGTGCGTAATTACGCTGAACTTCAAGAAATTCGTTATAGTCAGCTATGGAATGAACGACATTTTTTACGTCATATGGTTTGTTCGGATTGTCAGGAATGAGCTCATTCAGCGAATCATCCAAACGGTCTATCGAGTCGTCACAAAATGCAATAGGAGCATCTTCTAGGTTGTTTTGCGGTAAGTAACTTAGCAGCTTGCGGATTAACGAAACACCTTCATGTTCATCTTCGGCAATAAAGTGCGAAACACCTGATTTTGCGCCATGAACAGAAGCTCCACCCAACTGTTCGTCGGTAACGATCTCACCGGTAACTGTTTTTACTACTTTAGGTCCGGTTACAAACATGTAACTGGTATTCTTGCTCATGATGATGAAGTCGGTCAAGGCTGGAGAATAAACTGCACCTCCGGCACATGGGCCAAAAATTGCAGATATCTGTGGAATTACTCCGGAAGCCATGATGTTGCGTTGGAAAATTTCCGAATAACCGGCTAATGCAGTTACGCCTTCCTGAATACGGGCACCACCTGAGTCATTAATTCCGATAACGGGAGCACCAATTTTCATGGCCATATCCATAACTTTGCATATTTTTAGTGCATAAGTTTCAGACAATGAACCTCCGAACACGGTGAAATCTTGTGCATAAATATACACGATACGTCCGTCAATGGTTCCTTGACCGGTTACTACACCATCGCCCAGAAACTTGGTTTTTTCCATACCAAAGTTATCGCAACGGTGAGTCATAAACATATCGTATTCTTCAAAACTGCCTTCATCAAGCAAAAGGTCAATGCGTTCGCGGGCGGTTAATTTTCCTTTTGCATGCTGAGCTTCAATTCTTTTTTCTCCACCTCCGAGTTTTGCTTCAACGCGAAGGTTAATGAGTTTTTGTATTTTATCTTGATTATTCATAGGTTGTATTGATGGGTAGTTTAATTATTTGTCAGAACAAAGTTCGGTTAATACACCTAAGGTCGATTTAGGATGAAGGAATCCAATGTTTAGACCTTCAGCACCTTTGCGGCTTGTTTTGTCGATCAGTTGGACCCCATTGGCAGATACATCAGCCAGTGCTTCATTTACATTTTCTACGGCAAAGGCTAAATGGTGGACGCCTGGACCTTTTTTCTCGATAAACTTACCGATTGGTCCTTCCGGATCGGTTGACTCTAATAGTTCAATTTTAGTTTGACCTACTTTGAAAAAGGCTGTTTTAACTTTTTGGTCGGCAACCTCTTCAACAGCATAACATTTCAAGCCTAAAACATTTTCATAATAAGGAATTGCTTCATCAAGATTGTTTACTGCGATTCCAATGTGTTCAATATGAGTTATTTCCATTTGTATAAGTGTTTAATAAAAAAGGATAATTTGATTTTAACTGTAGTATTTTTTCGCGCTGCAAAAGTACGCTTACATTCTATCTTTTTTAACCGATTGCTCAATTATTCGAAAAATCGAGTGTGTGTTCTTTAACAGAGGCTTTGTAAATAATAAATTTTCGTATTGGTTTTTCCTGAATATTTTGATTGTTGAAATTCAGAATTTGCCTGATTTGATGGTAAAAGAAAAGGCAGATTTTGAGCCTGCCTTTTCTTTATCAATATTTTAGAGTCTGCTACTATCTTTTACGAAGTGGAAATGTGATCCATAACGTTCAAATGAAGCTTTATCCAGAGCTTCCCTGTGATCAGGGTGAGCAATTGATGTAAGCAGCTTGGCACGTTCCTGTAAAGTTTTTCCGTAGAGATTAACGGCGCCATATTCAGTTACAACCCAGTGCATGTTTGAGCGGGTACTTACAACTCCTGAACCTTCAATCAGGGTTGGACTGATTTTAGATACTCCTTTGGTAGTAACTGATGGGATTGCAATAATTGGTTTACCGCCTTTCGAATGGCCGGCACCACGGATGAAATCGATTTGGCCACCAACTCCTGAGTAATGTTTGGTGCCAATCGAGTCGGCGCAAACCTGACCAGTTAAGTCGATAGCTAAAGCCGAGTTGATTGCAGTTACTTTGTCGAGTTTGCGGATAACAGCAACATTGTTTGTGTGTCCAACATCCATCATGGCAACCATTGGGTTGTCGTCGACAAAGTCGTAAACAGCCTTTGTTCCCATCAGGAACGAAGCAACCATTTTACCTTTTTCTATATTTTTATATTTTCCGGTAACAACTCCTTTTTCAACCAATGGTAAAATGCCATCAGAGAACATTTCGGTATGTACACCAAGGTCTTTGTGATTTCCCAACTGAGCCAGAACTGCATTTGGAATACCGCCAATACCCATTTGTAAGCAAGCGCCGTCTTCGATCAATTCAGCAACATTTTTACCTAACTGGATTTCGATATCGGTAAGCGGAGCTACGCCGTGTGCATACAAAGGAATATCATCTTCAACGAAAATGTCGATCATGTCTATGCTAATCATAGCATCACCCCAACAGCGTGGTACATTTGGATTTACTGCGGCAATAACAACATCGGCGGTTTCGATAGCAGCTAATGTTGCATCAACTGAAGTTCCCAGCGAAACAAAGCCGTGTTTATCAGGAGGCGAAACCATAACCATAGCTACGTTAACTTTTAGGTAGCCATCTCTGATCAATTTTTGAGTTTCGCTCAGGAAAACCGGAATGTAATCTGCAAAACCAGCTTGCGTTTGTTTGCGCATGTTTCCGGCAACAAAAAATTGTTCGCCCCAAAAAATTCCTTCGAATTCAGGATTGGCGTAGTCAACTTGTCCTTCAATATGGATGTGTTGAATTTTAACATCATACAATTCGCCGTTTCTTCCACGTTCAACCATTGGTTTGATTAACGTGTGGGGAGTAACTGCAACCGAACTCAGATGAACTCTGTCGCCCGATTTAATGACTTTTACTGCTTCTTGAGGAGATACGTATTTAATTTGTTTCATAAATATGATTTTGAATGTATTGTCGTTTAAAATCGCCGGCAAATATAGATATTAAATTTTCAACCGACCTTGAGTAAAATTCTATTTAAAACGTATCTGCATAAAAGAACCGGTATGTAAAATTAGTGTTAAGAAATGTCTTTTGTGCTAATTTACAGTTATATATGTAGAACTTTAGATGTGTTTAAATCCATTGCTATTGAATGTGCAGTTTTAAATGGTTGAATTGTTAAATTGATATATTGTTAATTAGAATGAACCAATTAATCATATAGTCATCCAACTTTTATAGTCAATCAGCCAGTCTTTACCCAATTGTTAACACTGTCCTGTTATTTACTTTTTTAACTGCTTTAAGCCTGAAATATTTATCTTTGTCGCGTTCGTTTTTTGAAGGCATTTGCAAATCAAATATATATCTAAATATTCCCAAATGATTCTATTCTTTAAGACTCCGGAAGACACGTTTATTGCACTGAATTCTGTCGAAAGCCTTAATCAGGAAGATATTACAAAGTTGGTTTGGCTGTTTGGCGAAGCCGAAAAGCTCAATGAAGAAGTTTTAACGGGCTGGTTTGTAGGACCCCGTAAAGAAATGCTCACCCCCTGGAGTACCAATGCGGTTGAAATCACCCAAAATATGGGCATTCAGGGTATTCTGCGAATAGAGGAATATGTGCAGGTTGCCGATCAGTCTGCTGGTTACGACCCGATGCTGAAAGCGCTTTATCACAATTTAGATCAAACTATTTTTACGATCAATAAACTACCCGAACCCATTCTTGAAATTGCTGATATTTCTGCTTACAATGAGCAGGAAGGATTAGCCTTAAGTCAGGACGAAATTACTTACCTGGATTCGGTTTCAGAAAAATTAGGCCGGAAACTGACCGATGGCGAAGTTTTTGGATTCTCTCAGGTAAATTCAGAGCATTGTCGCCACAAAATTTTCAACGGAACTTTTATTATCGATGGGGTAGAGCAGGAGATGTCGCTTTTCCAGATGATCAAAAAAACATCGCAGCAAAATCCGAATTTTATCATTTCAGCCTATAAAGACAATTGCTCGTTTGTTCAGGGACCAGTTGTTGAACAATTTGCTCCTAAAACTCAGGACAAGCCCGACTTTTTTGAAGTTACTGATATTGAAACAGTGCTTTCACTGAAAGCCGAAACACATAATTTCCCGACAACAGTTGAGCCTTTCAACGGTGCTGCAACCGGAACTGGTGGAGAAATCAGAGACCGTATCGCTGGTGGAAAAGGTAGCTTGCCCATTGCCGGAACTGCCGTTTACATGACTTCGTACCCACGCACCGAAGATGCCCGCAGTTGGGAACAGGCCACCGAAGAACGTGACTGGTTGTACCAAACTCCCGAAGAAATCCTGATCAAAGCTTCAAACGGTGCCAGCGATTTCGGAAATAAATTTGGGCAACCAATTATAACCGGTTCGGTGCTGACTTTTGAACATTTTGAGAACGACCGCAAATATGGATTCGATAAAGTGATCATGCAGGCTGGTGGTATTGGATTTGCAGCCAAGAAAGATAGTCTGAAAGACGAACCAACCAAAGGCGATAAAGTTGTTTTGCTTGGTGGCGACAATTACCGCATCGGAATGGGCGGTGGCGCTGTTTCGTCTGTGGCAACCGGCGAATTCGAAAACCACATTGAATTGAATGCTGTTCAGCGTGCCAATCCTGAAATGCAGAAACGTGTTTACAATGCCATCCGTGCGTTGAGTGAATCGTCTGAAAACCCTATCATAACCGTACACGACCATGGTGCAGGTGGTCACTTGAATTGTTTGTCTGAATTGGTTGAAGCTACCGGAGGTAAAATCGACACTTCGAAATTGCCGGTTGGCGATCCAACGCTTTCGCAAAAAGAAATCATTGGCAACGAATCGCAGGAGCGCATGGGATTGGTAATGCACGAAAAAGATGTGCCATTGCTGCAACGGATTGCCGACCGCGAACGTGCCCCAATTTATGTGATTGGCGAGGCAACCGGCGATATGCAGTTTACCTTCGAAAACTCGAAGACTGGAGAAAAACCAATCGACTGGCAGCTTTCATACATGTTTGGGAAACCGCCAAAAACAGTTTTAACCGACACTACCCGAAATGAAAAATTTGCTGATTTGCAATACGATCAGACCAAAATAGAAGATTACCTTGAAGATGTTTTGCAGTTGGAATCAGTTGCCTGTAAAGATTGGTTGACCAACAAGGTTGACCGTTCGGTAACCGGCCGTATTGCCAAACAGCAGTGTGCCGGTCAGTTGCAACTTCCACTGAATAATGTCGGCGTGATTACGCTCGACTATCAGGGCGAAAAAGGAATTGCCACCACAATTGGGCACGCGCCTGTTGCCGCTTTGATTGATGCTGAAGCCGGATCGGTTCTTTCGATTGCCGAATCGTTGACGAATATTGTTTTTGCTCCGCTTTCCGATCAACTCAAAGGTGTTTCACTGAGTGCCAACTGGATGTGGCCGGCTAAAAATGAAGGCGAAAATGCCCGAATTTACAAAGCGGTAAAAGCTGCCAGCGATTTCGCCTGCGAACTGGGAATCAATATTCCGACCGGAAAAGATTCCATGTCGATGACCCAGAAATACAAGGACGGAGTGGTTTATTCGCCGGGAACGGTAATCATATCGGCCTCCGCGGAAGTTTCGGATGTGAAAAAAGTAGTCGAGCCGGTGCTGATTAACGATTCGAATTCGTCCATCTATTTTGTCGATTTCTCGAAAATGAACCGCTGTCTGGGAGGAAGCGCTTTCTCGCAGATCATCAATAAATTGGGCAACGAAGCTCCTTCGGTTGCCGATTCAAAATACTTTGCCGCTGCTTTCAATGCGATTCAGGATTGCATTGAAGACAAAAACATTTTGGCCGGACATGATATTTCTTCCGGAGGTTTGATAACCACTTTGCTTGAAATGTGTTTTGCCGATAATTATTCAGGAATGAAAATTGACCTGAGTGGAATTGGTGAATCGGACAGTGTAAAACTGTTGTTCAGCGAAAATCCGGGTATTGTTGTTCAGGTGGCAGATGCCACTGCTTTTGAAGCGAAACTGAATGCTGCCGGAGTTCAATTTATCCTGATTGGAAGACCTTCAGGAAGCCGCGCATTTACAGTAAAAAATGGTGCCGATGAATTCAGCTTTGACCTGAATTCGTTGCGCGATTTATGGTTCACCTCATCGTACCTGCTTGATCGGAAACAATCCGGAGAGCAAAAGGCTTTGGAACGTTTCGGAAGTTATAAAAAGAATGAATTAAAATACGATTTCAATGGTTTTACCGGAAAAGCTGCCGATTTGGGAATCGACCTGAAACGTCGCCAACCAAGCGGAATCAAGGCTGCTATCATTCGTGAAAAAGGCGTGAATGGCGACCGCGAAATGGCTTACATGATGTATCTGGCCGGAATGGATGTAAAAGACGTCCACATGACCGATTTGATTGCCGGACGCGAAACGCTCGAAGATGTAAATATGATTGTATTTGTCGGAGGATTCTCCAATTCCGATGTAATGGGATCGGCGAAAGGTTGGGCTGGCGCTTTTAAATACAACGAAGCCGCCAAGCTAGCTCTTGATAATTTCTACAAACGTGAAGACACTTTGAGCTTGGGTGTTTGCAACGGTTGCCAGTTGATGGTTGAACTCGGTTTGGTTTATCCTGAACGCGCAGAGCAACCAAAAATGTTGCATAATGAATCTCATAAATTCGAATCAGGATTTATTGGTGTCGAAATTCTTCCGAATAAATCGGTAATGCTGGAATCGATGGTCGGAATGAAACTTGGAGTTTGGGTTGCTCATGGCGAAGGAAAATTCAGTTTACCTCAGGAAGAATCGGCATACCAGATTCCGATGAAATACGCCTACTCAGCTTATCCGGCAAATCCAAACGGATCAGATTACAATGTTGCTTCGCTTTGTTCTGAAGATGGCCGTCATTTGGTGATGATGCCGCACTTGGAAAGAGCTTTCAAACCATATCATTGGCCGTATTACCCAATCGACCGGAAATTTGATGAAGTTGCACCATGGATGGAAGCCTTTGTCAATGCAAGGAAATGGATTGAAGCTCATCAGCAG
The DNA here is from genome assembly GCA_028683385.1 of Prolixibacteraceae bacterium. Lineage (GTDB taxonomy): Bacteria > Bacteroidota > Bacteroidia > Bacteroidales > Prolixibacteraceae > Aquipluma. The sequence continues at coordinate 231,449 of JAQUIJ010000011.1, forward strand.
CGAGGAAAATAGGTGTTTTATTTATTCGGGAATGTGCAAATTTGAAGATTTGAAAATTCGCTTTTTAATTAGAGCTTAAATAATAATTGGTAAATCGTATAATTGTAAATAAAGACTTATGCTCGAATATTTTCAAACACTCGCTGATTGGTACATGCAACATATGAATTATCTGTCGATCACGTTGCTGATGGTCATTGAAAGTTCATTTATACCTTTCCCGTCAGAAATTGTTATCCCGCCAGCTATTTGGAAAGCTGCTGGTGGCGATTTGAGTATGCCTTTGGTTGTATTTTTTGCAACGTTGGGAGCTGTAATTGGAGCAATTGTAAACTATGTTTTGGCTTTGTGGCTTGGACGGGTAATTGTTTACAAACTAGTTGAAACACGGCTTGGTAAGTTATTCATGCTTAGTCAGCATAAGGTTGAAAATGCGGAGGTGTATTTTAACCGGCATGGGCGCAGTTCAACATTTATTGGACGATTGGTGCCAGGGATCCGACAGTTGATATCGATTCCGGCAGGTTTGGCAAAAATGAATTTTAAGCAATTTATTCTCTTCACAGCTTTAGGTTCGGCGCTTTGGAATATTATTCTTGCTGTATTAAGTTATTCGCTTTATACGCAGCAGGATATGTTAAAGAAATACATGAGTGAACTTTCTTATGCCTTGTTGGCTGCTGGAATTTTGTTTGTTGTGTACCTGATTTGGAAATACAGAAAGAAAAAAGAGTAATTTTTAGGTGGGATATAAAAAAGCGAAGGCATCTCGAATTTGAGATGCCTTCGCTTTTTAGATTGAAATGTATTAGTTCCAATGGTATAATCCGTCAACAAGTCTCGTCTGTTTTTCTTCAGCAGAAAGTGACAGGTATTTTTGACGTTCAGCTTCGTAAGCCCGTTGTTTCTGTAATTCGGTCTCTTTTAGTTTGGTTTCATAAATGCGTTCAACTTTATCGCGAAGGAATTTATTGGCCACCGTTGGAAACAATTCGAGAAGTAACTCTTCCTTTTCGTTAGTTGCAAGTTTTACATTCTCTCCATACTGAGGAAAAGATGGATTTGGCTGTTTCTCATAGTTTTCTGTGTTGTAGGGAGTCTCCTTGCGTGTTCCGGCTATTTTTTCGCGGAAATCCGGATCAACAGGAATAGGTGTTTTGCCATATGAACCCTTTACCAGATTAACAAATTGGGTGGAGTTATTGCTGTAAAATGGCTTCCCGTTTTTTTCATCAATGACACAATTGACTGCTTCAGCGCCTACAATCTGGCTGGTTGGCGTAACCAGTGGAGGGCAACCAGCCGCTAAACGCACTGTAGGAATTAATTCAAGTACCCGTGGTAATAATGCTTCCTGTTTCAATTGTTTTAATTGAGCAAGCATGTTGGTGTACATTCCACCAGGAACTTCTGCAAATTTTACTTTTTCGTCCGGATCGGGGAAATTAAAATATTTTTCAATTTTCCCGCATACTTCCATTAGATTGGCTTCGTCATTGGCTTTTGCATATTCGATCGCATCATCGAAGTATTTGTCAATGTGTGCTGGTAATATATCTTTGGTAATATCGAATTCGATTGGATAAACTTTGTAGCTGTCAATGTCAGCCATTTCCAGACGAATTTCCTTCAGGATTTTATTGATTCTGACGACCGCATCAAGGTTAATTCCTGTTTCAATTCCTAATTTGTTACAGCAAATTTGAACCAATTCGAATGAGGGAGCTGCTGGTCCTCCTGCAAAGTTCATAATGGCCGTATCAAGGATGTCAACGCCATTCAAAATAGCTGTTAGCGCCGAGGCTAAACCGAACCCAGGAGTACAATGTGTGTGGAAATCAATCGGAATCTTCACATTTTCCTTAAAGGCTTTAATAATTTTTCCAGCTTTTAATGGAGGAATTAAACCCGCCATATCTTTAAGGGTAATCATATCGGCACCCATAGCTTCCAGTTCTTTGGCCATATTCACGAAATAGTCGATTGTGAAAATTGCTTTCGGTAATGGTTTGCCTTTTAAACGTGCTTTCAGGCGTTCTTTCTTAGTAAACTTTGGATCTACCGTATAGCAGGTTACACAGTCAGCTAAACCACCATTCTCTTTTACGTATTTGATGGTTGATCTGATGTTGCTGGTGTCGTTCAATGCATCGAAAATACGCATGATCGAGATTCCTGATTGAACTGCGTTGCGGTTGAATCCTTCAATAACCGATTCCGGATATGGATTATAACCAAAAAGGTTCCGTCCGCGTGATAAGGCAGTAAGGTGGGAGATATTTCCAATTTCGGCTTTAATTTTCTCTAATCGTTCCCATGGATCTTCATTCAAATATCGCATAATGGAGTCTGGAACAGCTCCTCCCCAAACTTCAAGTGCATAAAATCCAGCTTCCTTGTAAATCGGTAATAAGCGATCGATTTGAGCCTGTTTCATTCTTGTTGCAAAAAGGGATTGCTGGCCATCCCTCATAGTCACATCTCTTATTAATAATTTTCTTGTCATTACGTTAAGTGTTTAATTGATGGTGCAAAAGTGAACAAATATTTTGGCTCCGTAATTTTTTTTTTGGAAAATTTACAGCATTTGTTCAAAGTTTTTATTATTCGATAAGATTGGATGGTCTCAGCCTTCATTCTATACCATGAAATACTTCATTGTGAAATATTAACTGTAGCAATTTCCGCTGTGCATATTTGACAGCAGTGAGTATTTTTCTTTTAAAATCAGAATTAATTGACCATATTTGACACCTTAAAATTTTAATTGTATTAGAGAGATTGCTTGCAAATAGGTATATGATTGTCAATTACTGATGGTGCGTTAATTTTTTATTTTTCGTTGTAACTTATTGATATAAATATATTTACAGGCGTTCTTTGACTTTTTGATTTGAAATGAAAAGTAACTTTGCATTTTTTTAATGCAAGGCTA
>JAQUIJ010000033.1 GCA_028683385.1 Prolixibacteraceae bacterium
GACGATCTTTACGATGATGCCAATTTACCCGATTGCCCGGCTTGTTACAGCGAACAAGTTTCCCGCATCTCAGACGCTGACAAAACCCATGCGTTGGGGCTATACGATATCTATGATTTCATTGGCCAAATCAATATAATGACCAACAATTTCCGGTGCCAAAATTGCGGATATGAATGGTAAATAAATCAGCCACAGGAAGTGCCTTGATTTCGATTTTAAAGCACCTCTGGCCCCACGCATACAAAGGCCCGTCTTGTGGTGAATTTTACAAAGACGGGCCTTTCTGGACCTTATTTCTTGTCGATCATTGGCACGTATCCGGCGTGTTTAAAATAGCACCGCTCCATCTCCTCCCTCAACTCTTGCTCATGCTGTTTTTTAACGACAAAACTATCATGAACTGGACTCGCAAATATATTTTTAATCCGCAAATTCTCCATCACATCTGAGGCAATATCAGAATCGATCCGCATTAGCTGGATACCAATACCGGACCCAATGAAGGATTTGATTAGAGGGTGCTTATCTTCTATAAATTCAATTAGTTTGAGTAGATTCTCATCTGTCAATCCTCCATCGGGGAAGCAACCTTCATCATAAAGTTTCTTACGTATGCCATTTATGGTATTCTTTCTGGTGCCATCCGTATCTTTGCTGTTTAACATTGTCAAAAATGCGTATTTAACTATTTTTCTATCGTAATCACCTTCATACAAGTCACCTTCGTATTTCATGTTTAAGTATTTATTATAGAGGATTGACGGGTGGATCGACTTGTAGTCCAATTCAACCGTTTCATAGCCATTGATAAGAAGTTTACCCCTAAGCGGCGTTATCTCGATTTTACGTGATCGGTTTGGTAATGATTGTATAACATTACCGTAACACCTGCCACCGTCTAAAAAAGTCGAGTTATTAAATACTCTCTTTACATAGTTCCATTTTATATGAATGAAAAAATTTTCTAGTATTATTGTTTTCTTTGACTTGTGTTTATTGTACGGAATGTTCCAGTGTTGTATTTTCTTAATGTTACCATTAATAGAAAGTTGTTCCAGTAATGGAATAGTATTAAAATATTTATTATTAAGTTTACTATTAGTAATATAGGTATTTCTATAAGTATGTAAATATGAAGTATCTTTATAATTATAAAGAATAAGGTGACTCGAAATTTCTTCCCAGTTTTCCACCTTATATAAATCAATCATCCCTTTAGTATACCACAGCCTTAATTTAAGCAGAAAATCGTAAGTTACGACTGCGCTTTCAAGCGGCAATAACACTTCTTGTTTTGCAGCAAAATCATTATAAACATTTAGACGATCTTCCATTTCATAATATTCGGGCATCGATATCCCATACTGCCCATCAACCATTTTTTCCAATGATATATTCTCTTTATCCTTATCTCGTAAGGAAATCGGTCTTTCTGCAGGTAATCTCTCAACAACTTGACCACCAAGGAACTCATCAAATTTCGACTTCAGAAAGTCCGTGGCCCAGTAGCGGGACTGCCGCGCTTTCTTTTTGTTCCTTCGGTCATTGAATCCCAATAGACCATCGATAATATCCATCTCAGCAAGCGCATCCACTGCCTTCAAAAAAACAGCCCTGCTAAACCAATGCCGACCATACCACCCGCTTGCGGTAAAGCTTGCGGCTCTCCTGCTGTAACGTGTGGGCATGCCCACGCAGAAGCCGAAGTATGCATTGAACAAGATGTGACGCACAGCGTCCCGGTACTGCTTGGCGTTACGCTTGTCATCACTAAGCTTGACCCGTTCCTTAAACTCGTCATATACCTATGATACCAACTGCTTAAACGCATCGTTCTTTTCGGCATAGTTGAATATGTCAAAAGGTATCGCGTCTAGTAATTCTGCTGTTGCAAATGGTATCTCGCTGCCTCTAATTGATTTTTTACCGTCTAAGCTGTCTTTATTTCGTTTCATTCAAGTTCTCCTCATTTAACATGTTGACAATTTCTTTTTGATCTTTACGGCTAATTGCCGAAAGTAATCCTTCGATCTGGTCAATCATGTGCTGATCTTTAATTGTTATCGTTTCACCATCTGTAAATTCTATTGAAACTCTTGAAATCTATTTGCTATTCACCATTTCAATCCTCCGTTGCCGTCTTGGCAGTTGTGTGCATATTTGCACGTTATTTTTTATATATATCAACAGTGATGCATATTAAGTTGAATATTTTATAAAATTGTGATTAAATGTAAAAATAATTACAATTCAATCAATATGCATATAAAAAAATATTTTAAATTTGGTGATGTCGATATTACTCGGCCATTTTTTATTATCAAATATGTCGAAAACTTCACGGATATCAATGGCCAAGAGCTGGCCATACTTTCCGCTGCCGATCTAAAGCTATCTTTACTTGTTCATTATGCATACATCATGCCAGTTCTCGACATGATGTATTTCGAATTGAAGTACTATCTGCACGATCTACATCATGTCGACCCTGTATCGTATCTGATTTGCCATGTCGGAACACTCAGCAATGTATATTCCAACATACGGTTTATCTATATAGATAAAATTACCAACAAAAATATCTTCTGTTATCTAAAAATAAGAGCTAAGCAGCTAAATATATACAACAATCAATTCCTTACAGCTGTTGAGCGTCAATATGCTCAGGTCTGTGTAGACCACCTTTTCAACACTTGCAACTCATCGGATTTCAATAAAGTATTCACACGACTTTTCGAGTTGATATATGTTCGCCTTCCCGAAGTCGACGGCCTCACCTTGCCAGATTCGCCGCCCAATTATATCAAGTTCTCCAATATTGTAAGCAATATGGGCGCAAGGCAATTTTGCAACATCCTGAATTATTTGAAAAAAATCAAACTTATAAAGCCAAGCGAAATAAAGGGTTTCCTTCAATTATTTCACCAGATTAAGCGAGAACACCCTCGTCTATCGACACACTGATTCGGCCATTCCATGCATCAGAGCGTTTGCGTTTTGGGAAATCGACTAACCCTCAGCTATCAGCCCCAAATATCATATCCGGGTGGTCAAGCGTGGGGTTACGTTTCCGTTATCGGCCTACCGTGTAATCTCTCGCCTTAACGTATTGATATCGATAACCTTAATCGGAATATATCGATGCTATACGCAACGAATCTCATTGCCAAGAGTTAGGCAGAACCACCCCTACTAATTGCTTATTTGCAGGTTGTCTATATATAAATAGCCTTCTTCTCCATCTAGTATTCTCGCCAGCATTGAAAGTTTATCCTTCTCGCTATTGCTAATGCAGTATGTGTGCCACTAGTAGTTTGGAGCATTCGGATTTATATGTACAGTGAAGTCAACTGAAGTTTTTGTTGTAGTTATAGAGATATAAGAGTCTAGGTAAATTGTATCATTCATGTTTCACGCTTGTATATCAATTTGTTTATAAAAAATTAGGCTGATTTTGCCTGTATCGTCGCAAGAATTTTTTTTTGTAATTGCATTGTCTCGTAATTGTAATCGCTTATTTCCCGGCAATTCTGTCCTCGATCTAGCTTTCTATCTCGCTTTTACTGAAGAGAACTTCTTTATTTCCAATTGATTTAGATTTAGGAAAATTAATTTCATCTGACAATCTCTAGCGAATAAGTGTCGAGTAGGATATATCTAGCAAATTGCATACCTGTATTTGGTTCATCAATTTATCTTTTTCCATAATTCACCTGATGTGGTTGTTTTCTAAATTAATTGCAATGATTGTCAATAGAACTCATGTGATTGACGCAACTTTTCAAATTTTATCGTATCTTTGAATAAAATTTTGCACCATCGCACCAGACCACGGTTTCCCGCTGATCGTGGAATATATATCATCGGTTTTCGCCAAATCGTTCAAGCGGTCTGCTGTCTCCACGAATGTTATCCTCTTCTGACCTTTAGGCTTGCGACGAAGCCCCTTAATTTGCCCTAGGATCGCATTTCGTTTCTCTGGTTGATCATTCCAGCACTTGCACCCCTCGCATTTTTCACCGGCCTTGCGTTGGCCTTCACGGGCCAGCCTGAATTTTTTCCCAACAGGATTTTTTAAGCTCGCTGAAGAATTGGATATAATATTTGGCGTGGCAAGGTCCGTTATTGACAATGATTCAGATTGGAATGAATTTTTTTTCCCGCAACCAGTGGTCAATGAGAAAGCGCCAATGCAGGTGACCCGAATTCCTAGCCACGCAATTCACAATGATACAGATTGAGTTGCAAAAAAAACTTAGGATCAGCGTGACCGAAACACTGATTTGTTCAAGGTGAACGGTATCAAATATATTGATCTTTTATTGATTAAAAATGCCTTTTTTATGACATTATGGCCAAATTGAACATAAATGACGAATGGGACTAATGCGAACATTCATTAATTGGCATTTATCAGGCAGGAAAAATCAATATTGCTGATACATCGTTGACAATCATTCTGTTTGGTATTGAAAATGGAAATGGAAGGTGGGCCTTGAAAAAAATTCTCATTGGCCTAGACTACGGTTTCCGGTCATTGTGGCACTGGCCTGTAAAACTCCCCTTTGCTGAAAGCGTGGTGGCGTACACTCTTCTTCTCGCCGGTCTTCAAGTAACCATTGGCTTCCATCAGGCAACAAACAACAGCCCCACAAAAGCGTTTCAAATTGTCATTCCATTTCATATCATTCTGATTCGCCACAACCTGATAAGCCATTTCGGCTGGCCCATCGATAGCAGGACGGCCCAATAATGTCGCGCATTCAGCCCGGACGAAACTCTGCGGCGAGACCAGTACATTGAACAGAAAATTGGCTGGCCCTTGTGCTAGGGGGCCATACTGTTTGTATTTTGCACTGAAGTCCTCAACCGATGGGACGTTGACTTGCGCGGTATAGATTTGGGTTTGCATGGCTACGAATCTCCATTGTGGTAAATAACAGTTGCACCATAATAGATGTCTAAAAAATAGATGTCAATTAGAATGGAGAGTGGTAAAGTGGATAGCAATCACGAAGCGGATTTGCTGGTTGGGTTTTTAACCGGTGGTGGTAATGCGATGTGGTTGGCTGGAGTGTTGGTGAAAGCAGTTGCTGGCAATTGGAAGCGGCAACAGGTGGAGCTTAACTTGATTGAATCAAGCCTTGGGGGGAGGTGATTTGTAAGGGGGGTAACAGAAATTGCCCTCTAGAATTTGATTATAATGAAGAAGGAACTTCATTATATCTTCATTGGCAATTGAATGAGGGGTTGAGAAAAAGATTTAACTTATTGAACTAACAATGATTTTCTGTGGATTTTAACATGGAGAACTTCTTTCTTCGGAGGCCAACGCTCTATCCAGCTGAGCTACCCGTCC
>JAQUIJ010000034.1 GCA_028683385.1 Prolixibacteraceae bacterium
GTACCCGAGTGTCACCCTGCTCATTTAAGGCGTTCAACAAGACAGTAAAAGATGCAGGAGCAAGAACCACACTACTGACAAATGAGTCAGAGGACGGATACACTTCACCAGCGTTGCCAAAATTGGCAGTTCCAGTGACGGCAAAATCTTTAAGAACACTGCTCCAGTCGAGGCCTATTTTAGAATTATCTTGAAGGTAAACCTCTATAATTTTTGCCTCAATTGCTATTTGTTGATACAATTGTTTCTTTAAATTATTTATATAATCTTCGACATTTTTTAGTATTACTGGTTTAGCCGTTACAGTTATGACGCCTATGCTTTTATCGATAACGAAAAAGGCTCCATCGTTGGCTGTTTGCCGATTTGATACAACAAATTTACTCGAACCCTCTACTTCTACTGCCCCTTTCTTTTCGTCGGTAATTTTAGATTTTTCATCTACTTTTATTGAGGATGAGCCATCTTGCCTAACAGCATTGTTTGTTCCTTCAGCTCGCTGAGATTTCTCAGCACTTGCAGAAGCTTTGCTTAACAGCTCTTCGCCTGTCGATATAGTACCTAGCAACACTTTCAAGTTGGTGTCAATGTTCTGCCAAATGTCGAACTGGTTATCTGTACTTGTTATCTTAACTGTTCCTTCAGTGCCGGAAGCGGCATCGCGGTTTGCTAAAAAATTACCACCTACTGTAGTCGTGTACCCACCTTTTATCGATGGAACGCCAATCTGAAACACCTTGGTGTCTTTATTGCGGACGATAACTGTTTTCCCTTTGATTTCATGGAAATAATCAGCTTGCCTGAGCAAATTTGCGATGGCCTCGTAAAAGTTGTCATTGGCGGCGATGTCTACATCAATAAGCACATTGCGGTCCACATCGCTTGCCCAACTCACAGTCATGCCTTTCAAATTGACCAGACGCTTCATTACGTCCCACAAGGGTTGCGGCCCGCCGGTCGACCTGATCGTGGCGCCCACCTTTACTTGATATTCCTCAGCTTCATTAACCAACTCGCCGGCATGCTCATCAAGCGCCGCTGAATATCCAGGGGATTGGTAGCGAACCGGAAGGTGTGACGGAGCCGGTGCAGCTTGCGCTTGTTGAGGCGGCACTGGATCCCCCTTAACATCAGCTTGTTTTTTCCCTCCACAGGACGTGAACGCAAGGAGCAACAGAGCGAGACTAGCAGTTGTTAACCATTTGTTTAATTTCATGAATATTCCTCGGCAGGGAGCTGGGTAGAGCTTTTTACTGGAGAGACTTAAGGGTAGCGCGTCCTTTAATGTACTTTGACAAATCCGGCGGAATTTGAAAACCAGAGGCAAGGATAGCCTTATACCGCTCGGTAGCCTGGACGCGATTGCCCATTTTATCATATATTCGTGCAGTGGCGATCATTGAGTCGAGAGTAAGACCATACAAAGCATCACACTTCTCAAGCTGCGCAATTGCTTCGTTAAATTTTTTGCGATCTTCGTAGAAAGCCGCGGCGCTGAGCAATGCCTCTTTGGTTGGTTTTGCAGTATTGAGACATTTTTTAAAATATTGCTCCGCTTGTGGAGTATCTTGCATGTTGGCAGAGGCGATGGCGGCATTGAGAAGCGCTGAATGGTTCGCTGGATCAACTTGCAAGGTGCGCTTCGAAAAAAACAACGATTTAGCATTTTGCCGAAGCTGTACCAGATAAATAGCGGCCAATTTGTTAGAAATTTTCACGTTATTAGGCCATTTCTCCAATGCCTGCTCATACAACCGAACAGCTGTTTCAAAATCTTCCCGTTTTTCCGCCTCCCGTCCTTTTGTCATAATCTCTTTGGCTTCAACCACTTCAACAGATTGCTTCTCCTGTTGCTGTATTAGAAGTGTTTCTTGTTGGACAAGAGTGGAGTCGGCTTCAAAACTTAAGTTGTTTTTGGATTGTTCAGGCCATTGAAATCCCTTCCCTTTAGGATAAATAACTAAAGTGTTAAACCTCTCCTCTTTTTCAAGATCTTTGAGATTGAGAATAATATCAAGGGCAAAATCCCAAGGAACATCATCCAGAACCAAGGTAAGCGAACCTTGGACTGATTCATCCACAACTATATTAGCGCCGCTTACCTGCCGTAAAAAATTGAACACATTGTGCAAATCCATTTTTTGAAACTCTACGGTAATTCTCTCCTTATTGTACCCTGAGAAATTAAAGGAATCTTGCATCTGTTGCTCCTTGGCTTTTGGCGACAACTTAGCGTCCAAGGGGTTTATGTCAGGCAGTTGCTTGTCGATATTCTTTTTTTGATCAATCAGATTGCTTATTTGGTCCTGCTTGGCTTGCTCTGCTATAAAAATTTCGATACCATTTGGAATTTGCAAAATTTTAAATGGAAAAATCTCATCGTGAGATGAATCTAGGATAAATCTAAGCCCAGAACCACGCTGGACTGTTTTGATTTTAGCGAGGGACTTGGCTCCTTTTTTTTCATCCATCAACGATGACGCTGCCGTCAAACTGCCGATATCAACAAGCAATTGTGGTGGGTCTTCTTTATTTCTATCGGTCGAGCTATGGCTAACGTCAGGAAGAGGCTGGTCAGCCAGAATCTGAACGATAGTGCTGTCTTTGGTGCTTGATATTTTTACATCACGCAGTGTTGCTGATGCACTGGTCGCATCGAGAATGGTTTTCGAGTCCTCCGAGGAGGCGGACGAATTAACTGATGTGATGTCTAGTATGATATCATTTCCATCTTGCCTTGTTGTATAGGCCGGGGGAGATGGAAGCGTAAATTCAAGTCGAGTGATGGATGGCTTTGAACCTGCTATCTCGCTAGTTTTCAGCTTGATCAAGGGATTGTTGACTTTATCTACACTCTCTTTTCCAAGTTTGACGTCGGCAATATCGACAATAATCCGAGAGGGCTCAGGAAGTTCGTAAACAGTCGACACAAGAGGCTTGGCCCCTTTGATACGCACCTCGCAATGATCGGAAACGTTTTTTGAAGTTATTGACACAATATAATTATCAGATTCCTCACAAATTACACGTTCAGGCGTGAACTGAATAAAAATCATTGCCGCAATCAATGATAAAAAAAATAAATATAATTTTTTACTCAATAAGAAAGGATGAAGCATGTTTATTTGTCTCCTTCTTTGTTCAGTCTCATAGTAACTGTGTTCTTTACTTCCTGACCAGCTCGTGTTTTTGCAGTTTCGGTAATAATGATTTGTTCGGGTTCGATATGGGTGACAATGCCTCGCTTGCCAATGGGCATTCCTAGCTTTAGGATATAGCCTTTTCTTGTCTGATCTTCAACCAACGCGATTTCTTTTTGAGGCGAAAGCATAGTCCCAACAAGCGTTAACTGTCCTGGCTCAAAGAGACGCATTCCAGACAACTCCACACTATCCTCTACAATTTCATTAGGGTCAGGCCCTAACGGTATGTTGGCTTTAGTGGAAACAAAGGGTTTAAATGGGTCCGGCCTTCCTTCTATTACGTAGGAGTAGTTCTCTTCGTCAAGAGATTTGCGTGGCGTGTCCATTGTTGCCGCCTCCGTCACGATCTCTGCGCGCCCGCACTTCACTATCGTTATAGAGAACAAAACAAGGCAACACAAAACGACACACATCGTTAGGGAAAAATAATTTTTTGTTTTTCTCATGATGCTTTAGTAAAATTGAAAATTATGCAAAAAAAAATCCTGCTTAAAATCAGAAAATGAACTATTGATCATTTCTTCTTTGTGCCATCTGCTGGGGGTAATTTTACATTGGTAAAACGATAGGTAACTAATTTGCAACTTGATGTTAACAGAATCTCCCCACTGCCCTGTTCTGGATTCTCTGTTTTGATGTTATTCACGGTCACAATTCGTTCCAATTTGCTCACTGTGTCAAGAAACGCCCCTAAATTGTGATAGGGCCCTTTAATTTTTATATCTATTGGGATTTCCGCATAGAAATCTTTCGGCGTTTCAGGTCCAGGGACAAATGAGAGAAAGTCCAACCCCGCGCCTTTCCCGAGATCCGATATATTCCGCAATAAATTTGGAATTTCTTGGCTTTTGGGTAAAAGAACGGATGTCGATTCGAATTCCGATTGGGTTAACTCCAGTTCTTTTTGGTATTTCGGAAGATCTCTTGCCGCCTTCCTAACTTTTTTCAACTCTTCATTGGAATTCTGCACTTGCAGCTCCAATTTTTCTATTTTTTCCGTATTCGGTTTGTAAAGGAAAAAATAAAAAATTACCAACGGGATAATAAAAATTGAGATCAACAGGTATATCTTTTTCTTTGCATCAATAGGAATAATCTTTTTTTCTATAAAAATATCGTATTTTGTTTTTCGTGATCCCGACTGCATGTGTAGATCCTTATTTTATTTTTTGTTTTCTACCGTTTTTTCTATTTGTTCAAAACCGACGGCGCAAGAGATAGAAAACGTTTTCAACTGCCTTTCTGCAAAATTTTCCAATGATGAACTGACAAGAATGACATTGTTAATGAAAGTTGACTTCTCGAGATCTTCCATGTACCTGGCAACTGTTTGGTCATCCATCGCCATCCCCGTCAAGCTTAAGGTGTTAGCAGTTTGGCTTAATGTTTTTAGCCACATCCGATCAGAAGGCGTAAAGCGCGCAACTTCGTCCAAAACGCGAACAGTAAGTGATGAAGACTCTTTCAGTTTGTTAATTACTTCAATTCTGGCTAAAAGATCTTTTTTCTCTTGTTCCAATTTTTTAATTTCTTCTAATATTTTTGAATATTTCTTTTTTTCTTCTTGAAGTTTATTATTTGTGTTTGTTATATTTGCAATTGTATTAGATTGATATCCAGCCCATAAGCCCAAGAGCAGGAGGAGGCAGACTAGCAAACCAGCTGAAAATAATATTTCCTTTTTTGCTTTCCCGCGCCGTTTTATATCCCTTACAGGGATTAGATTTATATATATCATGGTATATGTATTAAAAATCAGCTTGGCGGATAGCGAGCCCTACAGCTATAGCCATTTCAGGCGCTATTGAGTTGAGATATTTTGGATCAAATTTTTTATCGTCACATATCATTTTATCAAAAGGGTTAAAGGCCAATACCCGCAGGCCCGTCTCTCGTTCGATGTATTCAATTAGTCCGTTCACCTTTGACCCACCCCCACTTAACACTATAGAGTGAATAGGCTTCTCAGGATTGTTGGCGAGGTAAAGGTCAAGAGCTTTTTTAATCTCAAGAACCCACTGGGTGCACGTTTTATTGAAAATTCTTGCAATGGTTTCCTCGTCGCCAGGTGGGGGCGGAACAATTCCCAGCTTAACCTTTTCGGCATTGGCATAATCAACATCAAGCGCACTGGCCAACTGATCGGTCAATTGTTCGCT
>JAQUIJ010000035.1 GCA_028683385.1 Prolixibacteraceae bacterium
TTTGAATATCAATTACGACATTGAAAAAAGGTAGTTTTTAGAGGGCATTTTTAGGTGGTCAATTTAAATCGGCAACACATGGTCAATTTAAATCGGCACAGGGTGGTCAGTTTGACCGAATATTACAAATTGTTTGTTATTTGTAAAAATACAAATAACTTTGTAAGCAAACACTCACTTACATTGTTATGGAACGACAGAGTACTGATATTCGCCAGGAACAAATTAAACAAGCAGTAATTGATATTATCTCAACCAATGGAATAAAAAATCTATCAATCAAGAATCTTGCTGAACGGATTGGTATGAGCGAGGGAAGTATTTTTCGTCATTTTAAATCTAAAAATGACATTATCATATCCATTTTCAACGATATACAAGATAATTTTATTGGTGAATTAGGAAGAATAGCAAGATCTGATGAAGAACCTTCAATCCGGTTAAATAAATACCTTAGCGTGACTATCGAATATCATACTGAGAACAAAGGAATAAACATGTTACTCTTCTCTGAAGCATCCTATAAGAATAATCCGGAACTAAAGAAACGTCTGCAACAAATCTTTCACGATCAAAAACAGTTCGTGATGGAAATAATTGCAGATGGTATTAGTGCTGGAATCTGGGATGAAAATGTCGTTGTTGAAAACGTAGCATTGATGTACATGGGTATTCCTCTCGCAATGAATATGGAAATGTTGATTGGAGGAAAAGATTTTCAATTCAATAAATTTTGCAGCCAAATGATACTATTATTATTAAAAATGCTTAAAAAATAAGTGCGTTTGAACTTAAAAAAATTTGACCAACTATGTAAGTGAGCGTTTATTTGCATCTAAAAAAAATCATTAAATACCAATTACTATACAGACAAAAACAAGAAAGTTCATTAAGCAATAGATGTTCAGCATACTTTAATCTTAAATAGATATACGATGAAAAAGAAAATGATTCTTCTGTTGTTCTGCTTATTACTAGTATTAGTAAGGCCATCTATCGGACAGAATTCCGAAATGCTTCAAGATACCGGTTTTGTTAAAAGACCAGTATTTATCTCAGTATTAAATCTTCAACCTTTAACCCTCAGTAAGAATAGGATACTTTTTAGTTTACAGGCTGTATACCCTGAATACTACAAATATCTGAATTCGAAAAATGGAAAGACAGAGCAAGTTTCTGAAACTACGGTCCTAAATGAGGCATATTACTATGGTCATGCAGTTTATGGACTTACAGACCGTATTAATTTATTCACCATACTTCCGCTTGCTTCAGTTCATCATTTTTCTCCAACAACAACAATTAGCGACAAAGGATTCGGAGATTTTGCGATAGGAGGTCATTATAGCCTGCTTGAATCGAAAAATTTCGAAAATAGCCTCACTTCAAGCATAACTTTTGGTTTTCCAACCGGGAAATACAAAAATATTAGAGAGAATGATTATCCGCTTGGTCTTGGTGCATACAAGTTTAGAAGTGATGTAACCGGCCTACATCGATTCAAGAATCTGGATATGATATATTCGATCTATTATGAATATCGTACCAGCAATTCTCAAGGATTAAATGTAGGCGATGAAGCAGGAGCTTACATGACCTTTCAAAAACAGTTCAATACAAATTATGGAAATTTTGGTCTTGAAGGTGGTGCCTATGGTTTCTGGAATTTAAAAGACAAAAAAGATGGCTCCTATATTCCATATACAGACGATTACAATGCTAATCTCTTTGTTGGCGCATGGTACAATTATTTAAAAGACTTCTATCTCCGGTTCGGAGTGCCCTACACGATCTATCAAAATAAAAGCTGGTTAACCAAATACACTGCTTTAATACAGCTCGATTATTATTTCGATTTGAAAAAAACTAAATAATATAAATTACTATGAAAGCAAAATTATTCCTGATGATTTCACTATCGCTGATAGCCATCATCCTTTTTTCCTGTACGAATTCGACTAAACAAGAACCGACTCAACATCAATTTATGGGTTATATTGAAAATACTCAGGTCAATATAACCGGACGTTTACCAGGGAAAATTTCATCAATATATGTTGACGAAGGAGACACTGTAAAGCAAGGTGATAAAATTGCCCGCCTTGATACGAGGGAATTGGATGCAAACATGGATGCAATGAATTCTCAACTTAAAAACATCATTCTGAATAAAAGCCGGATTGAACATTTATTTCAAGCTGGTGCCTTGCCACAGCAGAAGGTTGATGAGATAGAAACATCATATGAGGTGCTTAGAAGTAATATTCTGGCATTAAAAACCAAAATTGAAGATATGCTTATTACCTCGCCAATTGATGGCATTGTGAATGCTAAGGTTTTGGAAAACGGACAAATATTATCGCCCGGTATGGCTGTCGTTATAGTTACTGACCCGGATGGCACCTGGGCAAGATTTAGTATACCTGAAAGGTTCATAGACCAGATCAATATAGGACAGCAATTTGAAATAAAAAGTAATACTTCCGGACCAGATTATGCTGCAAAGGTGGTTCAAATACTTCCCTTTGCCGAATTCGCATCACATACACCGACCACACTGAGGGACGAACGCGACGTAAGGACTTTTGATGTAAAAATGAAATTGGTGGATACTCCTCAACATGCTTCAATAGTCACCTGTAAACCAGGTATGTATGTTTATCTTACCCTAAAAGAGTCGAGTAGAGACAATTCGAACCCAATTAAAAACCAATAGACATGAAAATGCTAAAACTTCCTATGATGATTATCATGCGAATCGTTATAGTTTCATTGGTGTTGATCTTGTTTTTCAGCATGATGGCAGGAATGTATTACAAGACTGCTCCACGAAATATTCGTATCGCTGTTGTGGATGAGGACCATTCGGCATTGAGTCGTTCAATCTTATACAACATTCGTGCTTCCGATTATTATCAAATTGTAGATCAGCCCATTGATTACCTTTCGTTACAGAAAATGATCGATAGGAATGAAATTGATATGGGTATAGTTATTCCTCATGATGCCTATCATGACATTCAGAATAATCTTGGAGTCAGAATAATGGCTGCATTAAATGGCACTGCAAATCCATCTATTCCGGGGACAGCGCTTTCAAAATTAAACCAGATTATTTCGACGCTCAATGGTCAACTTGCATTACATGTTCGGGTAGAAGATTTAGGTAGTATTTCGAATAGCCGACATTCAAAAGAACCTCTAATCAGTGTTGCCGAAAGAGTTTATTATTCACCAACTCTTAGTATGGAGGCTTCTGTACTTCCAGCATTTATGGGTTTAGCCATGCAAACGATTTCAATGATTACAATACTTTTTGCTTTACTTGGAAGCCTGAAAATCTGGAAACAAAAATTTCCATCTATTCGAAATGCAAGACAAATTCCGGCAATAGAACTTATCCGGGCAGCTATAGTTTCTGGATTTGTTGCTGGGACATCGATTTCTGTTGCATTCTATTCTACAATGCTATTATTTGGTGTTCCATTTGATCAATCCGAAATTTGGAATGTGATATCAGTTATCTTCCTATTCACTATTTCAATGGAAAGTATTTCCTACTTTCTTGTTTTAAACATTAACAATAGTGGAATCTTAGCTGCCATTATCACTCTTATTGTTCTCCCTGCATTTATGTATTCAGGATACATGGTGCCGTTCGAACAAATGGCTGATTTACCAACCCGAATCGGAGGTTGGTTCCCATTAAGATATTATCTAAAATCACTTTATCTGGTATTTAACCATCATCAGCCACTAGCTGTGGCACAACATTTTATGAACAAACTTTGGCAATTCACAGGATTATTTTTCTCATTGTCAATTGTGTCCATAATTGTTGGCCAATTTGAAAGAAAACATCGCGAAAAAAAATCGAAATATGAAAATGTTAAATTAAATGTTGAGGAGATTCAATCATGAAAAAAAGTATCATTATTTATTTTCTGATGTCACTTGCTTTATGGAATACCGCATCATTTGCACAAAAGGCACTTACGCTTAATGATGCCATCAGGATTGCTTTAGATCAAAATCCAAACATAAAGATAAATGAAAGTCAAATTAAGGAAGCTGACGCTAAACACGATCAGGTCTATTCTAATTTTCTCCCTCAGGCAGAAATACTTTCGAAGTATTTTTATTCCAATAATACGGCGGAATTATTCCCACTTGAGGGATCTAGCGTTCCAGTAAAGAGTAAAGGAATACCGACCGGTGAATATATCATTATGAATTCGAAGGCGCCTTTCCCAATACTAGACAGGGATGTATTAACCATGGACATGAATATGACATACACGTTATATGCGGGAGGGAAACGTAAAAATGCACTGGAAAGCACCAACGCGTTAAAAGAAGCCTATCAGAAAGACCTTCAGGAAACAGAAGGCAATTTAAGTTTGAATGTTAAAACTGTATTTTACAATGTGCTCTTTCTGAATGAAGTTTTGAAGGTTAATGAGCAGGCATTGAGCCAAATTCAAGAACATCTCGCTTTGGCTGAAAAATCTTATCAGGAAGGTGTTCGTTCGGAATTTGATGTCCTTATGTTCAAAGCTAAATTGAAAGATTTCGAAAGTCAACTCCTTGAACTTAAAAGCAAAAAAGAAATCACACTCGATGCTTTAAAAGTTTTGCTTAATCTCTCAGATACCACCTCCATCATTTGTATAGGTAGTATTTCCAACCCTATTGATTACTCAATGCTTTCGTCAGAACAACTTTCGGACAGTATTAATACCGGGAATAATAAAATACAGTCACTAAAAGCGATGAAAAGTGTTCTCGATTATAAAGAGAAAGTTGAAAAGGCTGAAAATTTACCGACTTTATTTGCATTTGGAAACTACCATGTCTATCATGGACTTGACACTCCTCCTTTCGATCAGGCATGGAGACAAGGTTATGCGATTGGAGTTGGTATAAAAATCAATTTGTTTGACGGGAATTTATCGAGAAGTAAAGCTCAGGAAACCAGAGCCGGTATTGAGAAAGTTGAAGCTTACGAAGAAAGTTTCAAGCTTCAGTTCAAAAATAAATATTTAACATCTATTCAACATATCCATTCACTCAATGCTCAGCGTGAATCGGCATTAATTAACTTGGAAGTAGCAAACAAAGCCTATGAAATTGCAGTGGTGGGTTAT
>JAQUIJ010000012.1 GCA_028683385.1 Prolixibacteraceae bacterium
TAGCCTTGCATTAAAAAAATGCAAAGTTACTTTTCATTTCAAATCAAAAAGTCAAAGAACGCCTGTAAATATATTTATATCAATAAGTTACAACGAAAAATAAAAAATTAACGCACCATCAGTAATCCTGAATTAACACTTCAGGAAGCGTCTGATGAACTTTCGATTCCGAAATATCGCCTGACCAAACTCATTAAGGAAGGTGGATATTATAATTTTTATGCCTTTGTGAATGAGCTCCGAATAGATTTCAGCAAAGAATTGTTGGTTAATCTTCCCAGTAATTTAGCCATGGATTCGGTAGTCACTGATTCGGGTTTTCAATCCAGATCAACCTTTTACCGAGTATTTAAAGAATCAACCGGCCTGACGCCTAGGGAATTTAAGGAAATGAATTCTATTCGCTGATTAACGGTCTCAAGCGAACAAAACCTAATTTTTGTATCCCGACATTTTGCAGTAAATCAGCTAAGCCGATCTCGGCTTTAGATGGTCTGCCCAAATCAGAACCATTAGCCGGATGGCTTTGCAAAATGCAATGAGCACTAATTCATCTTCAAACAACACCATTCTTTTTCGGAAGCATATCCTTAGATCGTTTCAGTATTATTTTGACATCTCTTCAGTCCTGGCAAAAATTTGGTTGCTGAAATATCTCCCCTTTAAAGCATAAAAAAATCCGATGCTTTTCGGGCACCGGATTCTGAATATATTGAGGAATAATTCTTACAATTTCGTGAACAGTTTTTTCATGCTTACTTCGCCTGAAACAATGCTTTTCAGGTCGCTAATCTTAACGCGATCCTGAAGCATGGTGTCGCGGTAACGAATGGTTACAGTTCCATCTTCAAGCGAAATGTGATCGACAGTTACGCAGAAAGGTGTACCAATGGCATCCTGACGACGGTAACGTTTACCAATCGAGTCTTTTTCGTCGTACTGGCAATTGAAATCAAATTTCAGGTCGTCAATAATTTCCCGGGCCTTTTCAGCTAAACCATCTTTTTTCATCAAAGGCAAAACAGCTAGTTTAATCGGAGCCAAAGGTGCCGGGATCCGAAGCACTACGCGAATATCTTTTTTACCATCTTCGCTGGTCATTTCTTCTTCAGCATACGAAGCAGCCATAATTTGCAGGAACATGCGGTCAACTCCAATGGATGTTTCAACGACAAACGGAACATACGATTCATTCAGTTCAGGATCGAAATAGGTAATTTTCTTACCTGAATATTGTTGGTGTTGCGACAAATCGAAATCGGTACGAGAGTGAATGCCTTCTACTTCCTTGAATCCAAATGGGAAACGATACTCAACATCAACAGCAGCATTGGCGTAATGAGCCAGCTTATCGTGTTCGTGGAAACGGTAGTTTTCCTGACCAAATCCAAGCGCCTGGTGCCAGTTCATGCGGGTTTGTTTCCACTTCTGAAACCATTCCAGTTCGCTGCCAGGACGAACAAAAAACTGTAATTCCATCTGTTCGAATTCACGCATGCGGAAAATAAACTGACGGGCCACAATCTCGTTGCGGAAGGCTTTCCCAATTTGGGCAATTCCAAATGGGATCTTCATGCGACCGGTTTTCTGCACATTCAGGTAATTCACAAAAATTCCCTGGGCAGTTTCGGGACGCAGGTATATTTTCAAAGCGCCGTCGGCAGTCGAACCCATTTCGGTAGAGAACATGAGGTTGAACTGACGGACATCGGTCCAATTGCGCGTTCCGGAGATCGGGCAAACAATTTCCTGATCAATGATGATCTGTTTCAACTCGTCCAGATTACTATCATTCAATGCCTTTACAAACCGAGCCTGGAGGTCGTCCCATTTGGCCTGATATTCGAGCACGCGACCATTGGTTTCCTTGAACTGTTTTTCGTCGAAACTGTCGCCAAAACGTTTCTTTGCTTTTTCGACTTCCTTTTCGATCTTATCTTCGTATTTGGCCAATTGTTCTTCAATCAAAACATCGGCACGGTATCTTTTTTTCGAATCTTTGTTGTCAATCAATGGGTCGTTAAAGGCATCAACGTGGCCTGATGCTTTCCAGATGGTGGGGTGCATAAAAATGGCCGAATCAATTCCAACTACATTTTCGTGCAGCAGAACCATGGAGTCCCACCAGTATTTTTTTATGTTGTTTTTTAGTTCAACACCATTTTGTCCGTAATCGTAAACTGCTCCCAGCCCATCGTAAATTTCACTCGACTGAAATACAAATCCATATTCTTTACAATGAGCGACCAGTTTCTTAAAAACATCTTCCTGAGCCATACTATTTATTGTTGATGATTGATTAATTATTATTTCTCCGTTTCATTTTAACTGACAGAAAAAAGTCATTCGTCATTAGGAAAAATTCCAACTACTAATGACTATTCTATTTCCTCAAAATCGACGTATTCTCCTTCAGTATTACGTGTTCGGGGCTGATCCTTGCGATCCTTTTCTATCGTAATTTCGCCTTCCGGTTTATATTGCTGTTGGCGCTGATACTGCGTTTGCCTTTCCTGCATATTATTCACAGCCTTTTTAACCACAATGGGGAAAAGTAAGCGTCCGACAAATTTCAGCACATAATAGAGAACTACTATAATACCAACTGTCCTTAAAAAATTTGTCAGGACTAAAATGACAAATAATTGATTCATAGCTTTTCAAAATTTAGAGCGGCTAAAATTAGTAATTAATTGGCAAACAATCGTAATTTAATGAACAGTCAAATCGTGTTACAAGGATCATTACCTTTTCTTAACCTTCAAATAACCATTATTGCCGACTTCATTTTAATATTCAGGAATTCAATTCATAACAAAAAATCCCGATCATTCAGTTGACCGGGATTTCCCTTTTATGCAAATATCTTTTATCCATTTAAGGCCTCTGCACCGTTGGTTACTTCCAGAATAGCATTGGTAATGGCTGCCTGGCGGGCTTTATTAAAGGTCAGGGTGAGTTCGTCAATCAGATCCGAAGCATTGTCGGTGGCCTTGTGCATAGCGGTCATTCGGGCGCCATGTTCTGCCGCATGCGAATCGAGCAAAGCTTTGTAAAATTGGATCGCCAATGATCTTGGTATTAATTCTTCCACAATAGTTTCAAGCGAAGGCTCGTAAATGTAGTCGGTATTACTTTGCTTCTTCTGATCAGTAATTGCCGGTAATACGGGCAAGAATTGTTCACAAACCAAATCCTGCGATGCTGCATTTACAAATTTGTTGTATACCAGCTCAACCCGATCGTATTTTCCACTCACAAAATCAGCCATAATTGCCTTTACCTCAACCGATACATTTTCAAAACTCAGATTGTCGAAAAGATGATTTTGTTCACTCTGAATTTTGATCTGATACGAACGAAGGACCTTACCAGCCTGTTTTCCAATGACAATAAAATCAAGCGTTCCGGCATTAAACTGATTTTTGTATTTTGTTTTTGCCAAATGGATCGCCTTTTTGGAAATATAGGAATTAAATCCACCGCAAAGTCCGCGGTTTGAACTGACTAAAACAATCAAAACCTTATCGGGATTACGCTGAACTGTAAAAACCGAATCGGCTGAATTATCCAATGCCGAACTCAATGATGAAAGTAATTCTGAAAGTTTTTCAGCATACGGACGAATCTGCAAAATAGCATCCTGCGCCTTCTTCAGTTTGGCTGCCGACACCATTTTCATGGCGCTTGTAACCTGTCTGGTGGTTTTTACAGATGTTATCCGGGTTCGTATTTCTTTTAAATTAGCCATTCAATCAAAGTGTTTTCAATCACGAATGTTTATTCTGAATATCTCTCAGCAACTTCGGCTGCTACTTTTTCAATCACTGATGTTTCATTATCGGTAAGAACACCTGCCTTGATCTGGTCAAGCACACTCCGATACTGCATTTCCATCAATTCGAGGAAGTCGCGCTCAAAAGCTCTTACTTTTTCAACCGGAACTTCACGCAACAATTCTTTTACACCACAATAAATAATGGCAATTTGATGCTCAATTTTCATTGGAGCGTATTGTTGCTGCTTCAGGATTTCAACGTTTTTGCGTCCTTTGTCCAACACACGCATTGTTGCGGCATCCAGATCCGAACCGAATTTCGAGAAAGCTTCCAGTTCGCGGAATTGAGCCTGATCCAGTTTCAGGGTTCCGGCAATCTTTTTCATGCCTTTAATCTGGGCATTTCCTCCAACACGTGATACAGAAATACCCACATTGATAGCAGGGCGAACTCCGGAGTTAAACAAGTTTGATTCGAGGAAGATCTGACCATCGGTAATTGAAATTACGTTAGTCGGAATGTATGCTGACACGTCGCCTGCCTGAGTTTCAATAATCGGAAGTGCGGTTAATGAACCTCCACCTTTCACTTTATCTTTTAAACATTCAGGTAAGTCGTTCATCTTGGCCGCCATTTCGTCAGAAACAATGATTCGGGCAGCCCGTTCGAGTAAACGGGAGTGCAAATAGAACACGTCGCCAGGATAAGCTTCGCGGCCTGGTGGACGACGCAACAACAACGAAACTTCGCGGTATGAAACGGCTTGTTTCGAAAGGTCATCGTAAATAATCAGGGCATCGCGGCCAGTATCGCGGAAAAATTCACCGATAGCAGCTCCGGCATAAGGTGCATAATATTGAAGAGCAGCCGGATCGGAAGCTGTTGCCATTACGATTACAGTATAATCCATGGCGCCATGTTTCTCGAGTGTTGCTGCAAGGTTGGCTACTGTTGATCCCTTTTGCCCAATGGCTACATAAATACAATATACAGGTTTCCCTTGTTCGAAATTTTCACGTTGATTAATAATGGCATCAATGGCCACCGCAGTTTTTCCGGTCTGGCGGTCACCAATGATTAACTCACGCTGACCACGTCCAATCGGAATCATGGCATCAATCGCTTTTAGTCCTGTTTGAAGTGGTTTCGAAACTGGCTGACGGAAAATTACACCAGGAGCTTTACGCTCTAAAGGCAAAACAAATTTTTCGCCGGAAATAACTCCTTTGCCATCTATAGGTTCGCCCAACGTATTGATAACCCTTCCAAGTAATCCTTCACCTACTTCAATCGAAGCTGTCCGGCGAAGTCTTTTCACGGTGTCTCCTTCTTTGATCTCTTTGGTCAGACCTAAAATAACAGCTCCGACATTATCTTCTTCCAGGTTTAATACGATCCCCTTAACGCCCGAGTCGAATTCAATCATCTCATTCGACTCAACATTCGAAAGACCATAAATACGTGCAATTCCATCTCCAACCTGAAGTACAGTTCCTACTTCTTCCAGTTCGGCCTGACTTTTAAAGCCTTCCAGTTGTTGCTTGAGTATTTCTGAAACTTCAGCAGGTTTTATATTTGCCATCTTATTTCTATTTTTATTCTTTCGTTATTCTATTTCAATTCTGTATGAAGCAATTGCTCTCTGATTTTTTTCAACTGTGTCGATAAACTAGCGTCGTATTGTTTGTCCTCAACGCGTATCACAAAACCTCCAAGTAACCTGTCGTCAACCTTTTGGCTTAATTCAACTTTGGCATTGAACTCGGTTTCCAGAATTTTCTGAATCTGAAGCACAAGAACTTCACTTATAGGTTGGGCGCTGGTTAATACGGCTGATTGTATTCCTTCTTCCTGACGATATAAATCTTCCAGATTCCTGAAAATTCCAGGAATATAGTTTTCACGTTTGTTTTCGGCAATAAGAAGCAGAAAATTCAAGGACAAAACATTGATCTTGCCTTCAAAAATGCGTTTGAGCGCCTCTACTTTTTGCGAGGTTTTTACGACCGGACTTTCGAGCATAAGAATAAAGTCGCTGCTTGTTGTACAAACAGAAGAAATTAATCCGGCATCCTTGCGAAGTTCAAGGGTCAAACCTTTATCCTTTGCAAGTGTAAAAAATGCCTTGGCGTACCTAACATTGATTTTACTTTGATCCATACAATTATTTCAACTTCAGATCTTTTAGCATATCCTCAACCAAGACTTCCTGATCTTTCGGATTGTCGAGTTGTTTCCTTATCACTTTTTCAGCAATCAGTACTGATAACTCAGCAACTTGCTTTTTGATATCATTTATGGCTGCTGTTTTTTCAGCATCGATTTGCTGCTTGGCATATTCAATGCTCTTTTGTGCTTCAACATTCGCCTGATTTTTTGCATCGGCAATGATTTTATCCTTGATATCGCGAGCTTCCTTCAGGATAATATCCTTTTCCCGTCTGGCCTCAGTAATTATCTGATCGTTGGCGGCCTTTAACCCGGCAACATCCTTTCTGGCTTTTTCGGCTGAATTCAAGGCATCAGCAATCGATTTTTCCCGATCTTTCAATGCGTTCAAAATGGGTACCCAGGCAAATTTTTTCAGGATAAACATTACAATCCCGAAAATAATTAGCATCCAAAATATTGTACCGTAATCCGGAGTTACAAATCCCATAGCGATGTGATTGTTGGTTAGTAGCAACCCTTACTCCCGGCAATCCCGGGAGCGGGCTGCAAAACAAAAATTTCTTAAATGAAAATTACCAAAGCACAGATAATAACGGCAAAGAATGCAACACCTTCGATCAATGCTGCCGAAACAATCATGTTCGAACGGATATCGCCAACAGCTTCCGGCTGACGAGCAATTGCTTCCATTGCGCTGGCACCAATTTTACCGATGCCGATACCAGCTCCGATAGCGGCCAAGCCAGCTCCAACAGCAGCGCCCATTGGTCCTACTGCTAAAGTTGCTGCATCTGCTAATAAGATGAATAATGAAGTCATAATGAAATTGTTTAAATTATAAATTGAAACTAATGATGTTCGGGTGAAGCCATACCAAAATACAGCGCCGATAATAATGTAAATACATATGCCTGAATAAACGATACAAGCACATCGAGCAATAAAATAAAAACTGAAAATGCAACTGAAAGAACAGAAACGCCCAAGCCGGCTTCGACACCCATTTTAACATTAAAAATGAAAATCAAAGAAACAAATACTGTCACAATTAAATGACCAGCCAGCATGTTGGCAAAGAGACGAACCATTAATACAAATGGTTTGGTAATGACTCCTGTAAGTTCAACAATTGGCATCAAGGGTATCGGAAACTTCAGCCACCAAGGCACATCGGGATTATATATTTCTTTCCAGTAATGTTTATTCGTACTAAAGGTGGTAATTAAAAACGTAAACAATGCCAAAACCATCGTTACTGCAATGTTACCTGTAACATTTGATCCAAACGGAAAAATAGGAATCAGACCTAATAGATTATTGATCAGGATGAAAAAGAACAAAGTAAGAAGGAAAGGCATGAACCGTTCATACTTCTTTTCACCAATTGCAGGCTTGGCTACATCGTCGCGAACAAAAAGAATAACTGGTTCAAACAAGCTCTGCATTCCGGCTGGAGCTTTATTTACCCTCCTTTTAGCCGTTTTTGCAATATTCAGGAAAATAAACAAGAGTACGATTACGCTTACAAAAATTCCGGCTACGGTTTTGGTAATCGACAAATCGACAGGTAAACCGATGACTTCACCTTGCTCGTTTACTTCAACAATTTTGCCTTCGTTTTTTCCCTTGTGCTCGATCCTGAAGCCATTGAAAGTTTCTTTTCCATGATGAAATCTGGAAGACATGAAGAAGTTCCATCCTTTATCAGAACTATATAAAATAATAGGTAATGGAATGCTGATTTCTGTTTCTCCAAAAGTGGCAATGTGCCATTCAAAAGCATCAGACACATGCTCAATGACAAATTTCCCGGGATTAAATCCCTCCGGCTGTGAAGTCTCTGTTGTACTCTCCGATTCTTCAGCTGCCCGAACAAATCCAGTTCCAAGAAATATGACTAATATGATAATGAATAAAGGTCGTATAATTTGATTCATTTTTTTTTCATTGTATTCAGCGGTCAACAAATTTAATTTTTTATGCGATTAAAACCAATCTTCGCAATAAAGTGTAATTATATTTTTTTCTGTCTCACGAACTTCGAAAATTGAAGCACTTCGAAAGTAGTGTAAACGGCATACAGTACTAAAAAATTACCCAAAAATATTTTAGCAGACTCTTTATTTAAAAATGCATAAACAATTCCCACGGTCAGGTAAAAGAACATTTTCAGAAAGCTAACCGCCATATATTGCGAAGTAAATCTCGAACCTGATTTGCCGGCAATCTTTAACAAATAAGCATGAACAAGGTTTGTGACGAGATAAAAAAAGAGTACCGCAATTGGTAGAATTGGCAAGTAATATGGCTGAAGAAATGTCGAATAAACAACCGCTCCCAATGTGAAAACGATGATAGTCAAAACAGTAGATTGTATAATGAATCGTTTCATCTATGGCTGATCAAATAAATAATATTTCATTTTTTACACTATAAAAATTTCCGGACGACATGATAAACCGCACCAATAACCGACAATATCATTAAAACTAAGGTAAACACGGGGAATTTAAATCCGATCCACTGGTCAATTAGTGTTCCTGACCAAGTTCCAACTCCCATAATGACAATCATTTCAAAAGCCAAACTGGAATATCGGATAAAATCATCCAACTTTTTCTTAGGTTTCTGATATTTTTCAGGATTCATTAACTGACATTTTCATCACTCATAGAGCAAGTACCTGCAAAATAGGCTCCAGGTTCAATAGCCAGCTTTCCGGTAACAATTTCGCCAGTAACCTGCGATGATGCTTTTAACGAAAGTAACTCAGCAACAAATAATTTACCTTTGTGGATTCCGGCAATCTCGCAACTTTTACATCTGATTTCTCCCTCTATTTTTCCTGAAGCACCTATCACCAGTCTTCCTTTAGTTTCAAGGTCTCCAACTATTTCACCATCCACCCGAAGGTCGCCATCTGAGGTTATATTACCAGTAATTCGCGTCCCTTTGGCAATCAGATTAATTACTTGCAGATTAATTTCATTGTTTTCTTTAGCCATTGCTTTTGGTTTTTTTGAACGAATTTCAAATATACAAAAGCTGTTCTTAGATCGCTAACTGAAAATGTAAAAAAAGGCTATACAAGCAAAAAACGTGTCTCTTTTCAGAAACACGTTCAATATTTTAGTTCGAGATTTTAAGTTGTCTTTAGATGAAATGATAAAGGAAAGTCGTGATTCCTTCGAAAGCGGGTTTCCGGTTTCCTTCTATTTCCATGCGAATATCTAACTGTATTTTGGTAATTCCTCTCAGGTTTGCCACCGAACGCAGAACAACACGAGTCCTGATTTTGCTGTTAACTAATACTGGCTGATTAAATTTGAAACTATCAATTCCGTAATTGACAAGCATTTTAATATTCTCAACCTGTATAATCTGATCCCACATGTATGGCAAAAGCGAAAGTGTTAAATATCCGTGTGCAATCGTACTTCCAAATGCACCTTCGGTTTTAACCCTCTCTTCATCCACATGAATCCATTGATGATCGAGTGTTGCATCAGCAAACTTATTGATTTGATCCTGTGTAACAGTCAAATATTCAGAAATACCGAGTTCCTGTCCAACAAGCTTTTCAAATTCCTCGTGACTTCTTACAATAAGCTTTCCCATAATCGGTTTAATTTAGGTGTTTAGGATTTATTTTCTATTTAGGATCGTAAGCCCACTTCAGATATATACTTCCCCAGGTAAACCCTGCACCAAATGCTGCTAGAATGATGTTGTCACCTTTCCGTAACTGGCTTTCGTAATCGTACAAGCAAAGCGGGATTGTTGCAGCAGTCGTATTTCCGTATTTCTGAATATTTACCATTACCCGCTCCTTGTCAATTCCCATTCGGCGACCAACAGCATCGATAATTCTCATATTTGCCTGATGGGGAACAAACCATGCCAGATCATTCTCTGTAATGTTATGCTTTTCCATCATTTCAATGGAAACATCAGCCATATTTGAAACCGCAGACTTAAATACGGTTTGTCCCTCCTGATTTACGAAATGTTCTTCATTGTAAACGGTTTCGTTCGAAGCTGGCCTTAAAGAACCCCCACTTTTAATCTGTAAGAATTGACTACCTGCACCATCAACCCGATTGATATGATCGATCACACCCAAATTTTCAGTTGTTGGCTCAAGTAATACAGCAGCAGCACCATCGCCAAACAGAGGACAAGTTGTGCGGTCTTTATAGTTTGTAATCGACGACATCATATCGGCACCCAGAACAATCACCTTTTTGTATTGTCCACTTTCAATAAATTTAGCGCCAGTAGTCAATGCAAATACAAATCCTGAACATGCAGCATTAAGGTCAAAACCCCAGGCATTAATTAATCCTGCCTTGAAATTAATCAGATTTGCGGATGCAGGTAGCGGGGTATCGGGAGTTATTGTGGCACAAATCAATAATTCAATCTCTTCCGGTTTTGTTCCGGTTTTTTCGAGCAATTGCTTTACGGCAGCGGCTCCCATATCCGAGGTTGCTAATCCTTCCTCTTTCATGATGCGGCGCTCTTTAATGCCGATACGCTGCATGATCCATTCGTCGGATGTTTCAACCCAAGTGCTCAATTCTTCGTTAGTTAAACGATACTCAGGTAAAAATGCTCCAATGCCAGTAATTGCAGCACGAATTTTATTCATAGTAAAATTTTTTAAATCAAATCTATCAAAAAAAGCCCTCCCAAAAATTCAGAAGAGACCCAAATTAAACTGTAATATTTGGAAATTAATTGCGGCGCAAGTTAAGATGAAAAAACTGAACAGCAAAGAAAAATCAGGCAAATAATTTACCTAACTCCTTTTAAAACAATTAATTAAATTGTTCGAATATTAAAACAGGAGAGCAAAAAAAGATCAGAAGAATAGGATTCTTCTGATCATAATAGTGTTGTTATTAAACTGTAACGTCTTTTTCGATTGCCAACTTACCTCTGTAATATCCACATTCTGGACATACAGTATGATATTTAACAGTTGTACCACAATTTGAACAAGCTGCCAATGTTGCTGGTGTAGCTTTGTAATGTGTTCTTCTCTTGTCTCTGCGGGTTTTTGATACCCTGTGTTTTGGATGTGCCATCTTAACTTAATCTTTATTCGTTATCTAATAATTTCTTTAAATCATTCCAGATTGACTTGTTTTCCTCGTCTTCTCTGACAATATATTTGTCTAACTTTTCGATCATCGCCGGATCACATGTTGTGTTTCCGTTTTCATCGTCGGGATGAACTCTTTTGATCGGAATAGCCAAACAAATAAATTCATAAATCAATTGAGCTACGTTCAATTGATAATCGTTTGTGCTTACCCAAATTACGTCATCGCCTTCAACGAAGTCCTTTTCGCCAAATTTAACGAAAATTCGCTCTGACCCATTGATTGGCTGATCGTACATTTCAAGGCAACGATCGCACTGAACATTCACTGTTCCCTTCACATCAAACCACAAGATCATCAGTGAACTCTGTTTTTCAAGAGTAATCCGAACGTTTACATTACCTTCATCGACAACACCACCGCCAAACTCAGAAAAGAATTTGCCGTCTATTTCGTATTCAAAAATATGCTTCCCTTGTGAAAGCCCTTTGAATGCAATGCTATAGAATGATTGACTGCTCATTGCCTGAAAAAAGTTTTGCAAAAGTATAAAAAATATACAAACCCCGAAAATATATTGATTTTTTTAACAACGTTTCTCCTTAAAATGGTTTTTACAATCGAACCAATTATATATCAGTCAATTGCTTCCGGCTCGCATTGTTAATAAGTTATGCCTTGTTCAGGATTATCCTGAAGGTTGTTCCTTTGTTGATCTCAGATTGCTTCAGAAAAATTTTCCCTTTATGATAGTTCTCAACAATTCGTTTTGCTAAAGAAAGCCCGAGACCCCAACCTCTTTTCTTTGTTGTAAAGCCAGGTTGAAATACTGACTTGTAATAAGCTTTCGAAATCCCCTTTCCTGTATCTGAAACGTCAATAAACAATTGATCTGGCTTTTCCGTAATGGAAACCTGAATTGTTCCAGAATTGTTCATCGCATCGATTGCATTTTTACACAAGTTTTCGATGACCCAACTGAATAATGACGAATTCAAAGGAGCTTCATGCCTTATATCAGGATCATAATCAAGAATGAATATTACCTTGCCAGAAGAACGTGTTTTTAGGTATTCAATAGTTGATCGAATCGTTTCAGCAACATCTGTTCTGACAAGTTCAGGAATCGATCCTATCTTAGAAAATCGTTCGGTAATCTTTTGCAACCGTTCGGTATCCTTTTCAAATTCCTGAATCAGTTTTGCATCAATATTTTGCATTTTTAATAATTCAACCCATGCCATTAACGATGAAATCGGTGTTCCTAACTGGTGGGCAGTCTCTTTTGACATACCAACCCAGACCTGATTCTGTTCTGAATTTCGGGAAGAATTAAATGCAAGATAAGCTACCAGAATAAACAAAAAGATAACGCTAAACTGAACAACTGGGTAATACTTCAAATTTTCAAGCAAAACCGAATCCCCATAATAAAGATATTGCTTTTGCGTTTCAGAAATCGAAATAATGATTGGCTCATTTTGCTCTTTCATTTTATGCAATTTCCTTAACAATACCTTGTCCTTGTTTTCATCTGAAAATGAGATGTTCCTTGAATCTCCAATTTGATCCAAACTGTCAGTAATAATAATTGGAATAGATGTATTTCGAATGATAATGTTATTCAGAAAGGTGATGTCCTGATTAGAATTAATGTCGGCACTGGCTAGTTTCTGGGTAGCCTCGGCCCATAATTCAACACTTTTACGCTCTTCTCTGGCCATGTTTTTTACCAGCCAATTGGTATAATAAAATGCCCCAATACCAATCACAACTGCAAGCAGCAGAAGTAAAATCTTCCAGCGACGTTTTCTAAAATAGAAATCCAAGGTTAGTATGATTTAATAATATGACTGATAAACGCATGCACCTTTTAAAAAGTATTCTGAATTTTAATCTTTTTGGATGAACGATTTTGCCGTTCTATAAATTCCTTGCTGGTCGAGTCCATAATCACGAAACAGTTCTTCTGTTGTACCATGATCAATGAACTTGTCAGGAATACCAATTCGTTTCAGTGGAATGTTGTATTGATGATCGGCCATAAATTCTAATATTGCACTACCAAATCCTCCCAGCAAAACTCCATCTTCAATAGTAAGTACATGGCTAAAATTCTTGAAAATCGAATGAAGAGCCTTCTCGTCCAACGGTTTAACAAACCTCATGTCGTAATGTGAGGCTAGGATTCCATCTTTCGAAAGCATTTTCACAACCCTGCCTGCCTGAACTCCCATCGTACCAATAGTCAATATCGCCAAATCAGTACCTTCAGAGAGCTGCCTGCATTGTCCAATCGGAATTGCTTTCATCGGTTGGTTCCAATCGATAACACTGCCACATCCGCGTGGATATCGAATCGAAAAAGGACCGTGATTTTCATTTTGGGCCGTGAACATCAAATTCCGTAGTTCGAGTTCATCCATCGGTGCTGATACTATCATGTTTGGAATTGAACGCATGTACGCCAAATCGAAAACCCCATGATGGGTTGGACCGTCAGCCCCAACAAGCCCTCCCCGATCGAGACAAAAAACAACTTGCAAATTCTGTATTGCCACATCGTGAATTACCTGATCGTAAGCACGCTGCATAAAAGTGGAATAGATGTTGCAAAACGGAAGCATTCCCTGTGTAGCAAGTCCGGCAGAGAACGTTACTGCATGTTGCTCGGCAATACCAACGTCAAAGGTTCTGTTAGGCATCTTTTCCATCATCAGATTAAGTGAACATCCGGAAGGCATTGCTGGTGTTATGGCCACAATCCGATCATTCATTTCAGCCAACTCAATAATGGTTTTGCCAAATACATTCTGGAATTTTGGAGGTTTATTAACCTGACATTCGCAGTCGAGCAATTCTCCTGTAATTTTATCGAATTTCCCCGGAGCGTGGTATTCCGTCTGATTAAGCTCTGCCTGTTTGAATCCCTTCCCCTTTTTCGTAATGACATGTAATAGCTTGGGGCCGGGAATGCTACTCAGACTTTCAAGAACTTCGGCCAAATAAACTACATTGTGTCCATCGACTGGTCCGAAATATCGAAAACCCAATCCTTCAAACAGGTTCGACTGTTTCAGCAACATGGTTTTAATCGCATTTTCAGTTTTCTGAACCACTCGTCTGGCTTTTGGGCCAAATCCGTTTAGCTTGCCCAATCCTTCCCAAACATCCTTTTTTAGTCGGTTGTATGTTTGTGATTTTGAAATCTTCAATAGATAATTACTTAGTCCACCCACATTGGGATCGATGGCCATGTTGTTATCATTCAGGATAACGAGCAAATCTGATTTGTTGACAGCAGCATTGTTTAAACCCTCAAAAGCCATACCTCCGGTAATTGCCCCGTCGCCTATTACAGCAATAATCTTCCGGCTATTCTCACCTTTAAGATTAGCTGCAACAGCCATACCCAAAGCTGCCGAAATACTCGTACTTGAATGGCCAACCCCAAAAGTATCGTAAATGCTTTCTGAGGGTTTGGGAAATCCGCTGATGCCATTGTACTTGCGGTTGGTGTGAAATACATCTTTCCTTCCGGTCAAAATTTTATGCCCGTATGCCTGATGTCCAACATCCCAAACCAATAAATCATATGGAGTTTTAAACACATAATGAAGCGCCACGGTTAATTCCACAACGCCGAGGCTTGCCCCAAAATGACCCGGATTAGTTGAAACCACATCAATAATAAAGTCTCTTAATTCCTGACAAACCTGAGGTAATTCTTCAACTTTCAGCTTCCTTAATTCCGATGGATCTGTGATCTGATCCAATAGACTTCCCGTATTTTCAACCATCAACTTTCAATTTTGAATCCAAATATACAACGTAAAAAGTCATTAGTCATTAGAACTGAAGGAAAAAATCCAAGCCGGCATCTGACTGGAATAATCATTAGGGAAAAGGTTAAAAACAACTTTCCGATTTACGAATGACTAATGACCATTTCCGATTTGCTCCTGACTTTGCAAAGTTCTATATTTACCAGACTAAAAACACAAGCCATGAATAAATTATTATACGTATTCGCCTTTTTCTTTCTATTGTCCTGTGTATCATCCAAAAAATTCAACCAGTTGAATGGAAACTTTCAGGATTGTGAAAAAACGGTTCAATCCATGAAAGAACAGAATCAGGCATTGAACGTAAAAATCACCGAACTTCAGAGCAAAATAGACAAACAAATCAAAGATATTAGTGAACTTACCGCAAAACTCAACGAAACAACCGGAAATCTGGAAAGTTTAAAGGCCGGAAGTTCGGAAGAAATTGCCCGGTTAATGGGAAAACTTCAGGAAGCACAAACCGATTTGCAAAAGCGGGAAGATATTCTAAAATCAGCACAAACCGAACTTGAAAAACGTAGTCTTCGTCTTCAGGAACTTGAAGAAGCGCTAAAACAAAAAGACGATGCAGTTAAGCAACTTCGTCAAAAAGTTATGGATGCATTGGTCGGTTTTAACAACAAAGGGTTAACTATTCAGGAGAAAAATGGGAAGGTTTACGTTTCGCTTGATGAACAGCTTCTGTTTAAAACCGGGCAGTGGGATGTTGATCCCAAAGGGCAGCAGGCACTTTCGAACCTTGCCGAAGTTCTGGGACAAAACCCCGACATTAATGTTTTAGTCGAAGGGCATACCGATAATGTTCCAATGCGTGGAACTGGTTTAGTGAAAGACAATTGGGATTTAAGCGTAATGCGCGCAACGGCGGTTACCCGTATTCTAGTGAAAAACAAATCTGTTGATCCAAAGCGGATTACTTCGGCTGGTCGCGGAGAATTCTTCCCGATTGATGAAGCAAATACTCCGGAAGCCCGACAGAAAAACAGGAGAACCGAGATTATTTTGACTCCCCGTCTGGATGAAATTTTCAGGATTCTTGAAAATAATTAAGAGCTTATTTTTTACAACCTGATCATCCGACGGATACGTTTATTGAACCCAACGATTTCGGTATATCCAATGTGAGAGAGCATTGCAGTTGCACTTTCATAATGCCGGGCAATTTGCTCAACCCTGTGGGCATCAGAAGATAATGTAACCGGAACATGATGCTTGTAACACATTTCGAGTAATTTTATACCTGGGGTAAATTCGGCACAAGGCCGATCCATTCCTCCTGTATTTAGTTCAACCACCAGATTGTGATCTTTAATTATCCGAATGGTATCGTCAAACAGCTTATCCTGATTGGTCTCCGGATAAACCCTGAATTTTTTAATGATATCAATGTGACCAATTGTGTCGAATAAACCAGATTGGGCTGCCTGTTGGATGAGACCAAAATACATTTCATAGAGTTTGTCGTTTGACCATTTCCCGTATAACGACTGGTCGACATCAAAATTCCAGTCACCAATAAAATGAACTGATCCGATGACATAATCAACCGGAATGCTCTCGATCAAATCACTCAATTCTTCTTCATAACCAGGAAAATAATCCACTTCAATACCGTATCTAATTTGAATCTGGTTCTCATATTTCTGTTTAAGGTCAAGTATTTGCCTGGTCATTACCGGGATGTCTTCCATTCGAATGGCCCAATCAACAGGTTTGAGGCAAACATGGTCGCTAAACCCAATTTCATCCAGTCCTTTCGAAATTGCCGCCAGAATCATTTCTTCATGCGAATTTTTTCCGTCTGACAAGACTGAGTGCATGTGATAGTCTACCAATCCAATCATAACTATTTTATTACTTTAATTTTAATGTTTCTGAACTGAGCTAAGCCGCCATGATCCTGTAGCCCGATTGGACCTTTCCGAGCCATTCCATAGTATGGGTAATCCTTCCATTTCCCTTTTTCTTTCAAGAGCAACCAATCGTTATCCCATAACTGGTAGTCAACAACTTTTACTCCGTTCAGGTAATGCTGAACATGTGTTCCCTCCACAACAATCCGAGTTTGATTCCATTCGTTCGAGTCTTTAACAACTGCATTCTTGGGAGCATGCATACCGTAATTTGCTCCTGAATGTTGGTCATCGCGTAATCGGTCGGGCCAACCTTTGTCGTCAATAAGCTGATATTCCGGACCCGATTCATATATGGCAGTTCCAATCTTTTCGTTTACGTGGTAAAAGATACCGCTGTTACTTTGCGGAGCAATCTTCCATTCGAGCGACAATTCAAAATTCTGAAATTTAGCCTTGGTAATAATATCACCACCATGATCACTTCCAACACCTGAATTGTTTAAGACTCCATCAATGACTTTCCATCCTGAAATCTCTTTTCCCTGAAAAGTTCTCCATCCATTCAAATCTTTTCCGTTAAATAGCAATTGCCAACCTTCTTTTTTTTCTTTTTCCGATAATGTATTGATCTTGTCATTTTGGGCAACAACAGTTAAAAATGCTACTATTCCAAATGCTAAAACAAATATCCTTTTCATATACAACTGTTTACATCTATTGTTATTAACCCTGAAATGAAATATCAGAGCATAGAGAAATCAGAAAACTTAATTTTTCATTGCAAAAATGAATTTCTGAAATTATTAACTAAAAATGAAATGCACAAGGCACAATGTTTTGATCTTCAAAAATAACATTAGAACTGAGGTTCACGGTCAGAAAACTATTAATTTTAAGGTATGGGAACAAATACTATTCAACAAATAAAGCATGGAAAGTGGATCATCGGAATGGTTCATGTTGACGCTTTGCCGGGAACTCCGCTCCATTCACTCTCAATTCAGTCAATTATCAGTAAGTCGATTGAAGAAGCCCTTAAATTACAAAATGCAGGGGTTGATGCCATTTTGATTGAAAACATGCACGATGTACCTTACCTAAAAAAGAAAGTAGGACCCGAAATTGTTGCCTGCATGACTGCGGTTTCGGTTGAATTACGCAAAACAATTCAACTCCCGATTGGCATCCAGATTCTGGCTGGAGCAAACAAAGAAGCTCTGGCCGTTGCACAAGCAGCCGGATTAAATTTTATCAGGGCCGAAGGTTTTACCTTTGCACATATAGCTGACGAAGGTTATATGGAAAGTTGTGCAGGCGAATTGCTCCGATACCGAAAATTGATAGGAGCGGAACACATCCACATCTTTACCGATGTTCAGAAAAAACATTCTTCCCATTCAATTACTGCCGACATCAGCATGAAGGAACATGTTGAAACTGCAAGCTATTTCAGGAGTGATGGAATTATCATTACCGGAAGTTCAACCGGAAAAGAAGCATTAATTGATGATGTAAAAATCGCAAGTCAAAGCACAAATCTACCAGTCATTATTGGTTCGGGAATAACTACTGGAAATATTGGGAATTACTGGGATTTTGCCGATGCTTTCATTGTTGGCTCCTGGCTCAAATTTGAGGGAAGATGGGAAAACCCCATTTCAGAAGAAAGGTTAAAGCTGTTTATGGATAAAGTGAAAGAATTGAGAAGAGGCTAATTTGACTTGAACGTCAATATGTTACAAAAAAATTGAGACGGCTTCAACAAGCCGCCTCAAAGCCATGAAAACAATTAAACAATGTTCAGAAAACAGAAAACTAGAAACAATTATATCGTTAAAATCTCGACATTTTTATCATCGAGCATTTTTTCTATTTTTTTGCTGAAGTCATTAACCATACCTTGAACTTTATCTTCAGCATCTTTTTCAAGATCTTCAGAAAGACCATCCTTTAATAATTTTTTCAAATTATCGTTGGCATCCTTCCGGGCACTTCGCAAACTAACTTTAGCAACTTCACCTTCATGGTTAACCGTTTTCACCATGTCTTTACGACGTTGTTCGGTAGGTGCAGGTACGTTTATGCGAATAAACTCGCCATTGTTATCAGGATTAAATCCCAGATTTGAATTAATAATTGCTTTCTCAATGGGACGAATCATATTTTTTTCCCAAGGTTGAATTGCAATTGTTCTGGCATCAGGTGTATTGATGTTTGATACTTGTGCAACCGGAACCGTACTTCCATAATATTCAACCATAACTGAGTCCAGCATCCGCGGAGAAGCTTTTCCGGCACGAATATGAACCAATTCTTTTTCAAGATGGGCAATAGCGTGTTCCATTTTTTCCCTGCAAATATCCAAAATCATTTCAACCTCTTCCTGCATATGAACTAACTCTTTTCGTTTATTAAAAGTGCTGGGAACAAATATAGAAAAAATTA
This sequence comes from Prolixibacteraceae bacterium, assembly GCA_028683385.1. Lineage (GTDB taxonomy): Bacteria > Bacteroidota > Bacteroidia > Bacteroidales > Prolixibacteraceae > Aquipluma. The sequence goes on from JAQUIJ010000012.1 coordinate 19,209, forward strand.
AATTACTTTAAAATTTATATTCAAACCTTAAATTAAAAAAAACTTAATGTGTTATTTATATACGTATGTACCAATACTTTGGCCTTCCAATACTTTTTTCAAATTTCCTTTAATATCCATATTAAAAACAATAATTGGCAGATTATTCTCCTTACACATGGCTGTTGCTGTAAGGTCCATCACCTTTAAATCGCGTTGATGCACTTCATCAAAAGATATTTTTTCAAAACGGGTAGCCGTTAAATCTTTCTCCGGATCGGCTGTATATACCCCATCAACCCGAGTGCCCTTTAGCATAACATCTGCTTCAATTTCAATTCCACGGAGCGAAGAACCAGTGTCCGTCGTAAAATAAGGATTTCCAGTTCCGGCAGAAAAAATAGCAACTTCGCCTCTTTCCAAAACTTCGATGGCTCTATCTTTTGAATAGAACTCTCCAATTGGTTCCATCCGAATTGCTGTCAGAACCCGGGACTTACATCCTACGCTTTGAAGAGCGGAATTAAGAGCAAGACTATTAATTACAGTTGCCAACATTCCCATCTGGTCGCCTTTCACCCGATCGAATCCTTTGGTGGCTCCGCTCAATCCGCGAAAAATATTACCTCCTCCGATGACGATTCCAATCTGAACTCCAAGATCTGCAATTTCTTTAATTTGCTCGGCATAATCAGCAAGCCTTTGCTGATCGATTCCGTATTGTTGTTCGCCCATGAGCGATTCGCCGCTCAGCTTTAGTAGAATCCGTTTAAATTTTAGCATGTCATCAATTTTTAACAAAAGTAAATGAAAAGTTTTAATAGTGCAGAAGATTTAAAATCGGAAAATGAAAAAAGTCAATCAAAAAAAATGATTGACTTTCATTTTGTGCTCTTGGGGTGCAATTACACAATATAAGATATAAGCGCGAATTGATTTTCATTGAAAACTGAATCAAAAATATAGTCTTGAAAATCATTATCACTATTTTATCAAATGAATTTTCTGAAATGACCAATATTCAATGTGAATGGTATCATAAAGCAAATGAATGGATACTTTTAGCAAAAGTATTTTCTGAACAATCTGAACGGAAACAAAAGTGGAACTTCAAAAATTAAACGAATGATTAGGTTTTAGATCATGTAAAAAGGTATCTGGTTTCCCAAATACCTTTCGATAAAATACGTTCCCTAAATCGATTGAATCCGATTACGAAAATTCAACTTTAGTTCTTTTGTTTACAATTTCCAAAGTGTCATTCACTAATGATAATTCTGTAATTTCCTGATCTTCCAACTGAATCTTAAATAATCCTTCAAGATAAAATACGAAAAGAGCCCAGTCAACCTGATCAAAATTTAAATCATCAGTAAAAGAAGCTTCAAGCTTAATACGATCACGGCGTACTCCTGTTTTCCTTAGCACCTTATACAAGGTTCGCTGATTTGTTTTGTTTTCCATAGTCATCTTCTTTAACTCTAAATCATTTAATTACAACAACAATTTAGATTGAACCGTGCAAAAGTAAGAAATAAAACATTCGAACAATTGATCACATGAGTCAAAAAAGACAACCCAATCTCTTTTACAACAACCGTTTAGCATCGACAAATCTTAATAAACTTATATACAGTATATTAGTCGTTTTCAAGCATTACTTCTACTTCAAGAACAGAGGTTGCATTAATTTAACGTTTAAACGCTCAGGCCATCAAAATAAGGTTTTTGCCCATTCCACCTTAAGCAAACTAAAAACCTCAAGATCAATATAGGAATGATTGTGCCGCTCTCCATTTCGTTCAATCCCTTCGAGGGAGAATCCTAGCCTGCGTGGTATTGCGGCACTCTTGTCGTTTCCGACACCACAACGGATAACAATCCGGTTCATTTCCATATTCCGGAAAGCAAGGTTTACCATTTTTCGTGCAGCAGCGGTGGCGAGCCCTTTTCCCGTCATTTTTTCGATTAACCAATAGCCAATCTCAATTTTATCGTTGATCCGATCAATATCTTTAAATCCAATCAAGCCTGCAAATTCATGCTTATACCAAATGACATATACCTCATCGCGATTTGATGATACTTTATCAATGATCGACCGCACAAATCGTTCGGTATCACTTTGTTTTTGAGTAAAGTCAACAAATGGGAGCCATTTCCGCAGAAATTTCCTATTCTGATCGATGGCCGTGAATATGGCTTCCACATGCGAAAGGCTTAATCGTTCCAAAAACGAATGATCATCTATGGTGAGTTTTTCCATGAAAATATCTCCAGTTCAGATAAAATTACTTAAAGCCAAAATACAATAAAAACATGAATTTTCATTCAACATTAATTTTCGGGCAGAACAACAAAAAAGAATATTGCAATGTGAGCGATTGGTTATCTTTGCTTCAAGAGTAATTTAAAGAATCGTATTAAAACACAGAATGAAAATGAAGAAATTGGCTCTATTCATGATATTTGCAGGTTTATTTATAAACCTGTCGTGCGGAGTTTCACCAAAAAGTAAAGAAACAATAGTCCAAATCAAAACCGAATTTGGAAATATAAAAATCAAACTTTACGATGAGACACCCCTTCACCGCGATAACTTTATTAAACTAATCAAAGAAGGGGTTTACACTGATCTGCTTTTTCATCGGGTCATTCAGGGCTTTATGATTCAAGGCGGCGATCCGGATTCGAAAAATGCAGAACCGGGTAAGATGTTGGGTACCGGAGATTTAGGTTATACTATTCCGGCAGAAATTAATTCCAAATTCTTTCATCGAAGAGGTGTTTTAGCCGCGGCCCGACAAGGAGACGATACAAATCCGGAAAGAAGATCTTCAGCATCACAGTTTTATATCCTTCAGGGAAAGGTATTCAGACCAGCAGAATTGGATACCATGGAAGTGAAGTTGGAAGAATCACGAAAAATGAACATGTTGCAATCCAAAATAAAGTCGGTTGAACCTGAATTAAATAAACTCGGTCAGGAAGGAAAACAGGATGAATTGTTAGCTCGCTATAATGCTATAAAAGAAGAAGTTCTGACAGAAGTGGCCCAATTGCCATCACTCAAATTCACTGAAGAGCAACGAAAAGCCTATACTACTATTGGCGGCTATCCACCGCTAGACAATCTCTACACCATTTTTGGAGAAGTAATTGAAGGGATGGGCGTTGTGGATGCCATTGCAAAGGAGCCAACCGATCGATATGATCGCCCGCAAAAAGACATCAAATTCACAATAACAATCTTATAAGAATTGTACTTTAAGTCGTGAGCATTTCAAAAAATCAGTATTCCCAAAGATTTGGTTCACTTTATTCGATGAATCATTATCTTTGCCGATCAATTTATTAGCATGAATGAAATGTTAGAAAAAATAAAAGCACTAAAAGCTGAAATTGAGCAGGCCTCGGTTTCGGCCAAAGAAGAAGTTGAAGAATTACGTATTAAATATATCAGCAAAAAAGGATTGGTTGGACAACTTTTTAATGAGTTTAAAGATGTTCCTGTTGAAATTAAGAAAGAAGTTGGACAGGCTATCAACGAATTAAAAGAGTTTGCAACCAACAAAATCAACGAACTGAAAGATAATTTTGAGGCTGCCGACCAGGGAGAATCAGGCATTGACCTGACCATGCCCGGGGAGCCACTTAAACTGGGAAGCCGTCACCCACTTTCGATTGTAAAAAATGAAATGATCGAAATCTTCACGCGTCTGGGATTCACCATTGCTGAAGGTCCCGAAATTGAAGATGACTGGCATGTATTTTCAGCCTTGAACTTTCCGCCGGAACACCCGGCCCGCGATATGCAGGATACCTTTTTCATCGAAAAAGATCCGGACGTTTTATTACGCACACACACTTCGAGCGTACAAATCCGCGTGATGGAAAAAACCCAGCCGCCAATCCGTGCTATTTTCCCCGGACGTGTATTCCGCAACGAAGCAATCTCGGCACGTTCGCACTGCATTTTCCACCAGATCGAAGGTTTATATGTTGACGAAAACGTATCGTTTGCCGACCTGAAACAAACACTATTGTATTTTGCCCGTGAACTTTTTGGTGAGAAATCGCAGATTCGTTTACGTCCTTCGTACTTCCCATTCACCGAGCCATCGGCCGAAATGGACGTGAGCTGCTCTATCTGTGGTGGCGAAGGCTGCAACGTTTGTAAATACACTGGCTGGCTCGAAATCTTGGGCTGCGGAATGGTCGACCCCAATGTTTTGGAAGCCTGCAACATCGACAGTAAAAAATACACAGGCTTCGCATTCGGAATGGGAATCGAACGCATTACCATGCTGAAATACGGAATCAAAGACATCCGCCATTTCTTCGAAAACGATGTCCGTTTCCTGAAGCAATTTGAATCGGCGAATTAGAAAGAAAATACATCTATAAAATACGAATCCCCGTTCCTAAAAGAGCGGGGATTTTTTATTGCCTGACGAATTTTGATTCTATCTATTTTACTGACGATCAATTCCTAAAATTCATTTTAAAATTCACATCTTTACCATTCGGATTATTACGCGCCACAAATTTATTCAGAAAAACTAAGCTATTTAATATGAAAATCTGGACTAAATCTATCGCTTCAGCAATGCTGCTGTTCTTTGTTTCTGCATCATTCGCTGGTTTCAGTCAAAACGTCAAGCCGGATACTGCATGGGGATTTTCCGGATTTACCAAACCAGCAGAAAACCCAATTTTTGGAGCCGACTCCACCAAAACATTTTTCTGTCCGGTAAAAAAAGCCGAAGTCAAATGGCAGCGTGCCGATGTGTTTAACCCGGCAGCCATTGTTCACGACGGAAAAGTATTTCTCCTGACCCGCTGCGAAGACAATCCAAAGGCAATTTTGGGTGGCCGTACTTCGCGCATCGGACTGGCTTCGAGCACCGACGGAATTCATTTCGACTACTACCCCACCCCAGTCTTGTATCCGGATAACGACGAATTTGCCCAATACGACCACATGGGCGGATGCGAAGATCCACGAGTGGTTGAAACCGAAGAGGGTTTGTTTGTGATGTTGTACACCAGTTGGAATTACGATACCCCACGCCTGTCGGTAGCCACTTCCAAGGATTTGATTCACTGGCAAAAGAAAGGCCCGGCCTTTGCCAAAGCATACAACGGTAAATTCCTGAATATGGCCACCAAATCCGGTTCGATTGTGACGAAAATGAAGAATGGCAAACTGACTGTTGCTAAATTCAAGGATAAATATTATTTGTATTGGGGCGAAAAGGCTGTTAATCTGGCCGTATCCGACAACCTCATCGATTGGTATCCAAACATTGATGCAAAAGGAGACCTTCGGAAAGTAATTGTTCCGCGAGCCGGCTATTTTGATAGCGCACTAACCGAATGCGGACCACCAGCTTTACTTACCGATAAAGGCATTTTACTTTTGTACAATGGTAAAAATTCGGATGGCGAAGATGCTGATCCAAAACTTCCCAAAGGAACTTATTCTGTTGGTCAGGTGTTGATCGATGCTGCTCATCCGGAAACGGTTTTGGAGCGCTCAGAATCGAATATTCTGAAACCAACTTTACCTCACGAGCAAACAGGCCAGTATAAAGCGGGTACAGTGTTCGGAGAAGGTCTGGTTTTCTATGAAGGAAAATGGTTTTTGTACTATGGCACTGCCGACTCATACATCGGCGTGGCCGTGACCGATGCTAAACTGTAAAGGCTGAAAATTTTTTACCGTTCATTTTTCTCATTCATTTACCCACTAGAACGAACTCTCGACACATGGTCATGCCAAGACCTCACCCCAATAAAATTGGGTACAATGTGGTGATGACAGGGAGAAGAGATTCCTCATTCCACTTTGTTTCATTCGGAATGACAGGTTCGTTCGAAGAGAACGTTTGGGCTGGGCGGCAAAGCCGCCCAGCCCAAACTCCAGTAAAACTGGCAATTGTCATCCCGAACGAAGTGAGGGATCTCTCGTGAAATCTGTCACTGGTAACTTGTTTCGGCATCCCTTCGCTGATGAGACCCCGAAATAAATTTGGTGTGACCTTGCACTAACTGTTCCAATCAGGCATGAAAAACAAGCACCGGTGTTTTAGTATGCAAAAGTAATTTGTGTGCAATGCTCGGATTAAATAACCGGGTAAGTATGTTTCTGCGGTGAGTTGTCAGCGCCAAAGCGTCAACACCATTATCCTGAATAAACTGATCAATTGCTTCAGGTAAATTTTTATTGTGAACCAATTGGCAATCGAAGACCGCATGAGGATACTTTTCACACAACGCTTCGCGCATTCCTTCAAGCATGGCCTCGTCTAATTTACCATCATTCCCTTGATTAACATGCATACAGATAATCTTGCATCCAAAAGGTTTCACCAATTTAATGAGCCGATCCATCGCAATAAAATCGTGCGACTCAAAGTTGGTGGCATAAACAACTGTTTTGAAATGACTCAGCCAGTTGTCCGGAGTTTTTTCAGGAATGGCCAAAACCGGAACCTTGGTATTAAAAATAACTCCGGCGGTTGTTGTACCAATCAAATCGGCTGATTTGGCGTCTTCGCCACGGATACCCATAACCACCATTCTTGCTGGGTGAATCTGAATGTAGGACAAAATATCATCATCGGCTTCGCCAATTTTTACAATGTACTCGGGTTTCGCTTTTTTCCATCGTTCCGGATCAATTGAGGCTGTAAGCTTATTCAGGAACTTTTCAAACTTCTGATTGGTTTCCTTTTCTGTCATCTCATAATTCAAGAACAATGCCGAATCGTACACAATGACATCAGAATAAGGTATCGTTAAAAACTCGGGGCGGGGACTTGAATGGTAAAGCACCATTTTCGATTCGAGCTTTTCCGCAATATCGAAACCAACCATAGCTGCTTTTATCGAATAATCTGAAAAATCAACCGGAATCAAAACATAGTTTTCGCGTTTTTTCGAATCCTCTATAACTTTTCCCAACATCTTTTCAAGAATGGGGAAAGCCTGTCGCGCATCTTTCTCCTGAATACGAACCCGAACCCCGGTATCCATGGCATCTTCAAGAAAACAATTAATGTCTTCCGACTCCAGTAAGGAACGTAATATCTCAGCCTGTGAGTGAGGTAGTGAAGCAAGAGTAATCAGTTTGTTGTCCATGGCATATGGATTAGTTAATAGTTGTGCCTATTGATTCGAAATATTCGACTTCAGGGTTACCAATTCTGACATGTTTTTTACATATAAATCAAAATTAAAAAGCCTGCCCATTCGGACAAGCTTTCCAACTAACTAAACCATAAACCCCTAAACCTATTTTCGTATAAACACTTTATATCCCCATTTCTCCAATTTTACCTTGGTATTGTTTCCTAGTGTTTTTGTTTCTCCTGAAAAGTTTTCCTGATAATCGCCTGTCTTTGACAATTGAATGTTTACCTCAACCGGTTCGGCTGATAAGTTAAAAACAGCCAGAACCTGATTGTTATCTTTTTCGCGAGTAAAAGCCAAAACCTTTTCAGGGGCTGAAGTTGCCACAAAAGTCATTCGACCTCCTGCGGTACCATTCCAAAGCGCCTGATTGTTGTGTTTCAAACTGGTTAGCGATTGAAAGAATTTCTGCATCTCCAGATTGCTCCAGTTGATGGTATCTTTTTCGAAGAACAACAGGCGTTTGTGCAAACCGGCTTCCTGTCCGCTGTATAACAAAGGAATTCCTTCGACGGTAAATGTCAGAGTCGCAAAAGTTTTCACGGCATCGCCCATGCGTTCATACTCAGTACCATTCCAGCTATTTTCGTCGTGGTTGGTAATAAACTGCATCGGGAACGATCCGTTCGCATATTTGTTAACCGAATCGGTGTAGTATTTCTGAATGTCGGCTGCCGTTTTTTTGCCCTGTGCCACATCATTCAAAAGGTGATGCAATTTCCAGGCGTAGTTTGAGTTAAACGACTTCTTGAGAAAATCCGGATGGTCTTCGTCTTCGGCCAACATGTAAACTGGTTTGATCGAATCGAGCGAAGCCTTAGCTGCATCCCAGAAATCCTGTGGAACACCCCATGCCACATCGCATCGAAAACCGTCGATATTAGTATTCTTCACCCAGAAGTCCATGGCATCAATCATGGCGCGGCGCATCGGTTTCGAATCAAAATTCAGGTCAGCAATATCGGCCCAATCAGGGTTTGGAGGGATTACATTGCCTAGCGAATCCTGCGTGTACCAGTCTTTGTGATCAACAATCCATTGATTATCCCAACCGGTATGATTTGCTGCCCAATCGATAATGACTTTGAATCCCAATTCGTGCGCTTTATTCACCAGATTTTTAAAATCTTCGAGTGTGCCAAATTCAGGATTAACAGCCTTGTAATCTTGTACTGAATAGTACGAGCCCAAACTTCCCTTCCGGTTTTTTACTGAAATCGGGTTAATCGGCATGATCCAAAGAATATCGACACCTAATTCTTTCAGGCGTGGCAGATGAGTTTCAAATGCCTTGAATGTTCCTTCAGGAGTGTACTGGCGGATATTCACTTCGTACAATACTGCCTTTTTTGTCCATTCAGAAATATCTGCTTTTACCAATTGATTTTTCGGTGCAGGCTGGCACGAAAACATTGCCAGTGCTAGTAAAGGCAGAAAGAACAGGTTTTTAATTTTATTCATAGTGTGATATTTTAGAATGTTGTCGTTATCAAATTTGTTGCGGGTTACGAGATTCGTGTTGCTCCCTTCGATACGCTGCGCTACTCAGGGTGCGGTACTTCGGACTTCCGTCTCCGGACTTCTTGCGTTTTATGCAAACTGAGACTGAACTCTGATCACTTTCTCCTATTTCAATTCAATAATCATCGCTGATGTTGCCGGTACTTCCAGGCTCTTCAGGTCTGTATAAGTTTTCCCTGAAATAACCTCTTTTCCAGAAGTATAATTTTCCATCATCTCGGAAAACCGATCAGTTTTAAGAGTTTGCGCGCTATTGTTGTTATTCAGTACAACCATCACGGTTTCCTTGTCGTTGTACCTGAAATAGACATACATGTCATTTTCAGGAACGTAATGAATCAGCTTTCCAGAGTGGATCACATCCTTGTTTTTCCGCCAGTTGAGCAGTTTGGCCGTAAAATCGTAGTAACTGTTTTGAAACGAAGTGCGTGCCTGAGGAATGAAAGCATTGATACTGTCGCCTGCCCATCCACCCGGAAAATCGCGACGAATATCTCCATCACCTTTGTTTTTGTCGCCTGTCATCCCGATTTCAGTACCGTAGTAAATCTGCGGAATTCCCCTGGTTGTCATCAGAAACGACATAGCCATCTTATATTTGTCAAGGTCGCCTTTCAACGTATTGTTGTACCGTTGCGTATCGTGGTTCTCAGCAAAAATCAACAGGTTGTTCGGGTTGGCAAACAAGTAATCTTTCGAAATATCATTGTAAAGTCGGCTCATTCCCTGTTCGTTCCAGCCATTTCCTTGTTCGTTGAAACAAACTGCCAGGGCATCGTTCATTACAAAGTCCATTGGAGTAGGCAGTTGTGAATTATAATGCAGAGAATTAACGGCGTCTTTCTGCCAGAAAGCAATATCTTCGGAACTGTGCAGCCAGGTTTCGCCAGTAATGTTGAATTTAGGGTATTCGTTCGTGATGGCTTTTGCCCATTTTGCCATGGCGTCGCGGTCATTATATGGGTAAGTATCCATCCGGATTCCATCCAGACCGGCAAATTCGATCCACCAAATGTTATTTTGGATGTAATAAGTCCAGAAATACGGATTGTTTTGATTCATATCGGGCATAGTCACGTCAAACCAACCCTCCTGATCCAACTTCACATCACTCTGGGCAGCATGAATATCTTTGGTCGTGATGGCTTTATGGTTGCTGCGGGTAAACGTTGGCCACTGATGGATCCAGTCGGACATCGGAAGGTCTTTCATCCACCAGGCCCAGATTCCCCCATGATTGGAGACCATATCCATAATGATTTTCAATCCTTTTTGATGGGCTGCTTCTACCAGTCGGGCATAGTCGTCGTTGCTGCCATAACGTGGGTCGATTTGATAAAAATCGCTGATGGCATATCCGTGGTAGGTGTATTTATCGAAATTGTTTTCCAACAGTGGAGTGCTCCAGATAGCCGTAGCCCCAAGTTGTTTAATGTAATCGAGATGATCGACGATACCTTTTATATCGCCTCCGTGACGACCATAATCGATGGTGCGGTTTGCTTTTTCCGGTTGGGAATCGACGTTGTCGTTCGATGGATCACCATTCGCAAAGCGGTCGGGCATTAACAGGTAAACCACATCAGCCGACGAAAACCCCTGCCGGTTTGCCGAGCCAGGGTTACGGCTTTTCAGTTCGTAGGTATATGTACCTTCGGTTTTGCCGTTTTGCAGTAGGTTGATTGCAAACTTTCCAGCTTTGGCCGATTTTGAATCGATAGTCAGGTTAACAAAAAGGTAGTTGGGATTTTCCACCTTGTTCACTTTGGTGACTTTTACTCCCGGATATTTGATCGAAACCTGATATTGAGAAACGTTATTTCCGTGGATAAGCAATTGTAAATTAGGATTTTTCAGGCCAACCCACCAGAACATAGGTTCGACGCGATCGACATTCTGCGCAAAGGTTGAAATGCTGAATGCAATACTGATAATGAATAAATATAGCTTTCTCATTTATTTATTGTTTTATTGTCAGTTCTGTTTTTGCGGGCAAATGGTATTGTTTTCCATGAACAACCAGTTCGATGTCGGTTTTGGAATGGTTGACCAGGTGAAAGTCTGATTGGTTAATAATAATCTCCAGATGCGCTCCCCTGAAATTCAGTCGGAAGGAATATGAATTCCAGCTATCAGGAATGAACGGATTGAAGTTTAACTTTCCATTTTTTACACGCATTCCGCCAAAGCCCTGAACAAAAGCCATCCAGGTTCCACCCATACTGGTGATGTGAAGTCCATCGCAGGTGTCATTATTGTAATCGTCCAAATCGAGACGCGCAGTACGTAAATACATTTCGTACGCTTTTTCCTGACGGCCAATGGATGCAGCTAAAATGGAATGGATGCAGCACGAAAGCGACGATTCGTGCACAGTCAGCGGTTCGTAAAAATCGAAATGGCGTTCGATGCTATCCCGGTCGAAGTCGTCTTCGAACCAATAAATACTTTGCAAAGTATCGGCTTGCTTGATGTACGGCGAGCGCAAGATGCGATCCCACGACCATTTTTGATTGATTGGACGGTCTTCGGGTCTCAACTGACTCACCGGAATCAGTTCTTTGTCGAGAAAGCCATCTTGTTGCAAATAAATTTTCCGGTTAAAATCGTACGGAAAATACATATCCGTAATAATTTTCTTCCATCTTGAAGTTTCGTTCAACTCCTTAAGCTTATGCTTTTTCACCAGATCTTCAAACAAAATCGGATGTTCCTTCTTCAGGAAATCGATGGCTTCGAGCGTATATTTTAAAGTCCACACTGCCATGTAGCTGGTGTGGAAGTTGTTGTTCACATTATTTTCGTATTCGTTGGGCCCTGTAACACCCAACAGCACAAATTTTTTCTTTTCTTCCGACCAGTTCACACGCTGGCTCCAGAAACGCGACAGGGCAAGCAACACTTCAAACCCATATGGTGCAAGGTATTCTTTGTCGCCGGTATAATTGATGTAATTGTGTATTGCGTAAGCAATTGCTCCGTTGCGGTGAATCTCTTCGAACGTAATTTCCCATTCGTTATGGCATTCTTCACCGTTGATGGTTACCATTGGAAACAGGGCTGCACCGTCAGTAAAACCAAGTTTTTCAGCATTTTCGATGGCTTTTTGCAGATGCTTGTAACGATACAACAACAAGTTTTTCGAAACCATCTGCGGCGCTGTTCCAAGGGTAAATGGCAAACAATAGGCTTCTGTATCCCAATAAGTTACGCCACCATATTTTTCGCCGGTAAAACCTTTGGGGCCAATGTTCAGCCGTTCGTCGTCGCCCATATAAGTTTGGTTCAACTGAAAAATATTAAACCGGATTCCTTGTTGTGCAGCCACATCTCCTTCAATGCGAATGTCGCTGGTTTCCCAACGTTTTGCCCAAGCCTTTTCCTGATCGGCAAAAAGTTTATCGAACCCTTTATCGGAAGCTCTTCTCAGTGTTTTTTCGGTTGCTTCCTGAAGTTTATTTTTGGAGTGGTTGAGTGTTGAAACAATGGCAGCATATTTTTCGATGCAAACCTCATCGCCCGGTTTTACCTGAAGCTTCATTTCAGCACCAACATACTTTTCTCTTTCAATTCCTTTTGATTCAACATCAATGATTTGCTCATTCAGTTTTGTTTTGAAACTCATTCCGGTACAAACCTGAAAAGCAGTTTTTTTGGTTTCCACACAAACGAACCCGGAACAACATCCAATTTTTTGAGCGATGCCGATCCAGAAATTTTCATCGTAGTTCGAATCTTCGTTCACCACATCACCATCGACGTAAGGCTGAAAAGAAATTTCTCCTGAAAAATTAAGCGCTTTTACCGAATATCGGATAGCCCCAATTTCCTGATCAGCAATACTTAAAAATCGACGGGAATGCACCTCAATCTGTTTTCCTGACGATAATTCGGCAACAAAATGACGAGTCAGTAAACCCGATTTCATGTCGAGATCGCGATAAAACGAAATGATCTTTGCCGTGTTTAAATCCAGTTCTTCACCATCAACCGCAACATTAATTCCGATCCAGTTGGTGGCATTCAGTATTTTGGCAAAGTATTCGGGATAGCCATTTTTCCACCAACCTACACGGGTTTTGTCGGGATAATAAACACCGGCAACATAGCTTCCGCGAAGGGTATCGCCAGTATATTTCTCTTCGAAGTTTGCCCGCTGCCCGGTTCTTCCGTTGCCAATGCTGAGCAAACTTTCGGTAATGCGGTTATCCTCTTTGTGAAATCCCTTTTCGATGATCTTCCACTCGTTATGTATGATGTAGTCTTTCATACGATTTTATATTATTAATCCTGAGGTGAATCAGGTAAAATTTCGAATTGTTATTCCTACTAATTTTAGTCCATCAGCTAAAGCAGACGGCAAAGGATATTACTTTAAATGAGAATCTTACTTCTCTATTTCTACAACAAACTCCTAATGCACATTAATGCACCAGGCTTTTCCCTATTGCGGAAAAGGTAAGCAGGCTTTCAATTTTTCAACCGTGAATCCGTCGAATCCTGGAATAACCAGATCGGCAAAACCCAATGTTTCGGGATTACCAATACCAACCGAATACATGTTGGCATTCTGTGCAGCTTCAATTCCGGCGATAGCATCTTCAAATACCACACAATTTTCCGGCAAGACACCTAATTTTTCAGCACCTTTCAGGAATACTTCCGGATTAGGTTTAGCTTCTGAAATGGAATTACCATCCACAATCGCATCGAACATTCCGGAGAGTTGAATACGTTCCAAAATCATGGGTGCATTCTTACTGGCCGAACCTAAGGCAATCCTTATTCCGGCATTTCTTAATTCCTGAAGAAATTTTTCTACTCCGGGCAAGGTTTCTTCAGGAGTCATTTTTTCAATGTAACTCACATAAAGCGTGTTCTTCTTTTGGGCCATGGCTTCTTTTTCCTGAACTGAAAAATTCAACCCACCAATCTCAAGCAGAATATCAAGCGACTGCATCCGGCTAACGCCTTTCAACCGCTCATTATCTTCGAGGGTGAATTCAAATCCCAGTTCTTCGGCCAAGGCCTTCCATGCAATAAAATGGTACTTGGCTGTATCAACCACTACTCCATCCAAATCAAACAGGCAAGCTTCAATCATTATTCAAATTATTTTTGATCAACATCATCGACAAACATTACACTCGCAGCGGCAATCATCAAAGAAGCGCCACCTAAAATCAGGGCATAAATGGCATGCCCCTGAAACAATACTTTGGTAAAAAAGCCAAGAATACTGGCAGCCAGTATTTGAGGAATCACAATGAAAAAGTTAAAAATTCCCATGTAAGTTCCCATCTTTTGAGCAGGCAACGATCCGGTAAGAATGGCATATGGCATCGATAAGATGCTGGCCCAGGCAAATCCCACACCCAACATCGAAACAACAAGCATATGCGGATCTTTTACAACGTAAAACGAAGCCAATCCAATTCCACCACAAATCAGCGCAATGGCATGAGCCATTTTACGGCTGGTCCATTTGGCCAATACCGGAAGTAAAAAAGCTACCAAGGCGGCAAAGCCGTTGTAGGTCGCGAACAGAATTCCTACCCAATTGGCTCCTTCGTTGTATAAAGCCGAAGCCGTATCGCTGGTTCCGTAGATGTGACTGGTTACTGCCGAAGTGGAATAAATCCACATGGCAAACAAAGCAAACCACGAGAAAAACTGAACAACTGCCAGTTGTTTCATGGTTTTTGGCATGTTCATCAAATCGGTAATTACTTCAACTAAGCCGTTATGCACCAATCCTTGACGGGTGTACCAGGCCGAAATCAGTAAAACCAATCCGAAAGTACCAAGACCAACCGAAAGCACATACAATTCTTTCTCCCAACCCATCTGAAGAATTAGCAAGCTTCCCAGAATACCGGTTATCAGAAAAATTAAGCCATTCCGGATAAAACCCGGTAACAGGTTGGCTGATGAAATAATTGAATGTTCGACTGCTTTTGACGATTGCTTTTTCTCGGCCTCAAATTCGGCAAGATCTTCGGGCGGATACTCTTTGGTTGAGAAAACGGTCCAAAGTACGGCCAGCAGAAAAACAGCTCCACCAAGGTAAAACGAAAGCTTTACCGATTGCGGAATCCGTTCTCCGGCAACAACCTCATTCGATACATTAAACCAGTTGGTAAAAACCCACGGAAGTGCCGAAGCCACAACCGCACCTGTACCAATGAAGAAACTCTGCATGGCAAACCCGGTAGTCCGTTGCTCGCTGGGCAGCATGTCGCCAACAAATGCACGGAAAGGCTCCATCGAAACATTGATCGATGCGTCCATCATCCAGAGCAATCCGGCAGCAATCCACAGAGTAGGCGAATTGGGCATAACAAGCAGCGCCAACGATGCCAGAATAGCCCCAACCATAAAATATGGCCGACGCCGTCCGAAACGGTTCCAGGTTTTGTCGCTCATATGGCCGATGATCGGCTGAATGATTAATCCCGTTACGGGAGCGGCGATCCATAGAATTGGAATGTCGTCGACCTTGGCGCCAAGGGTTTCGAATATTCGGCTAACATTGGCATTTTGCAAGGCAAAGCCAAACTGGATACCCAGAAAACCAAAACTCATGTTCCAGATTTGCCAAAAACTTAAAGCAGGTTTTTTCTTCATTTGGTTTAATTTTAGATTCAAGACGCAAGATACAAGACGCCGGACTTAAAAACCTCCATCATTGAAGATTTATAAGATGTGTGAATTGCACCCATCAATTTAGATTGTAGCTATAAACCCAACCCAAAAACATCATCTTATGCTTGGAACTAATCGAAGCTGTCCTGAAACTCATTTCAGGAAGCCAAATGAAGTATGTTTGGAATTAACAGAAAACGGAATTAACGATACAAATATAAAGAAGCTTTTTTGAATAATCCAAATCTAAAATCCTCTAAACTCCTTTCCTGACAAGCAAAACAGCGTGTGATGGAGAAAAAAGCCGCATTGCAAACGTTTGCAGGAGATGGGTGATTTTTTATCCAAAATTGAAATTAAATTTTCTCCGAACTCCCCCTCACGATCAAATCGGCTTTCAGGACTTTCACTTCAGGAACATATTCGACTTCGTCTGACAATATCCGATGAAAAAGCATTTCGGCAGCTGTGGTTCCCATTTCATATCCATGCTGGTCGACTGATGAAAGATGCGGATCGGTTATTCCGGATAAATAACCGTCGCTGAAACCAACTATCGAGATTTGATGAGGTATTTTATAGCCTCTCTTTTGAATGGTTTGCATGGCGCCAATAGCAGTCATGTCGTTCACTGCAAATATTCCATCCGGAACATTTCCAGCATCCAACATTTGTCCAACGGCATTCCTGGCCTTTTCAAAAGTATCAGCTTCAATAATCAATCGATTATCGATCGGTAAACCGGCTTCGGTTAAGGCATTAATATAACCCTGAAGTCGGTCGCGCCCGATGATTAACCCTTGCGGACCGGCAAAATGGGCTATTCGCTTGCACCCGGTTTCAATCAGATGCCGGGTAGCGTTGTACGATGCATCTATATCATCGATAACTACCTGATCGGCTTTAACTTCTGAAGCAATACGATCAAAAAACACCAATGGGATTCCAACGTCCTGCAGGTTTTCAAAGTGGTCGAACGAATGGGTTTCTTTTGATATGGAGACTAAAATTCCATCAACACGGTGAGACTGTAAGGTTCGGGCATTGGCAACTTCACGTAAGTAACTTTCATTCGATTGGCATATAATAACAGTGAATCCCTTTTGTGAAGCCACGTCTTCGATACCACTAATAACAGAGGAGAAAAAATAGTGTACAATTTCAGGAATAATAACACCAATGGTATTGCTACGGCTATTTTTCAGACTAAGGGCTACTGCATTGGGCTGGTATTTTAGTTTGCTGGCCAATTCGTTTACGGCCTTCTTGGTATCTGTATTAATATCCGGATGATCCTTCAGAGCTCTGGATACAGTGGAAGGCGAAATGCCTAATATCCTGGCAATATCCTTAATTGTTATCTGATTGCTTCGCATTGTATCGGCAATTTATTTGGTCTTTTTTAGAATTCTAACCTTAAAGGTAAGGTTTTATTTCTATGTTCAAAATGTTATTTCAATTGCTTTTAACTCCCCAAAAGTTACCCACCAGTTGCCACCTGTTTTATAACACTTCAGATGCAAACGACACCGCAAACGATTGCAGTAAATGGATTATAACATTTTTTAACAATCAGTTTACAGAAGCTTTACTTTAGTCACGGAATTAATTTTTTATGAAGTATTTAACGGAAAACACGAACGAGATTGACAAAAAATTGGAAAAATGTATCTAAAAATGAGTATTTGAACCAATAATTATTAAAACATGAGGATTATTCGCAAAAACCTAAATGTATTAATATTGATGCTTTCGCTTTTGCTTGGAAACTTTGCAATGGCACAACAGTCAATATTAACGGGTAAGGTAACCGATAGCTCATCGGGAGAACCTTTGCCTGGTGTATCTATTGTAGTGAAAGGAACTACTAACGGAACCGTCACCAACTTCGATGGAATATTTACCCTTGGTGCTAAAAAGGGTGATGTTATACAGTTTTCATTTGTTGGCTATAAAATGCAGGAAATTGTAGCACAAGATCAGAAGAACCTTTCGATTGCACTTGTTGAAGATAAGGCTGAACTTCAGGAAGTTGTTGTAATTGGTTATGGAACAGTTAAAAAATCGGATGCTACAGGTTCCGTAAGTACTGTTAGCTCAAAAGATTTCAACAAAGGCGCCATTACGTCGCCACAGGATTTGTTGATGGGGAAAAGTGCCGGAGTTGCAATTACAAGCGATGGCGGTGCCCCAGGTAGCAATGCAACGATCCGTATCCGTGGTGGTTCATCGTTATCGGCCACGAACGATCCGTTGATCATTATTGACGGTATTCCACTTGACAGCCGGGGTATTTCAGGGATGGGCAATCCACTTGCCTCTGTAAATCCAAACGATATTGAAACTTTTACCGTTTTGAAAGATGCTTCGGCAACTGCCATTTATGGTTCGAGGGCTTCTAATGGAGTAATCCTTATTACTACTAAAAGAGGAAAAGTTGGAAGTGAGTTAAAGATAACTTACGATGGAAACGTTTCTGTTTCGGCACCTATAAAGTTTGTTGATGTGTATTCCGGCGATGAATTCAGACAAATGGTTTGGAACCATAGAAGCCTGTATGACGTAAATGGGTTCGCCCGATTAGGTCAGGAAAATACAAATTGGCAAAAAGAGATTTTCCGCACAGCAGTGAGTACCGACCACAATCTAAGTGTTGCGGGTGCTTATAAAACTATGCCTTATCGGGTTTCTGTAGGACAAACAGAACAAACTGGTATTTTGACCAATACCGACATGAGCAGAACAACGCTCTCGGTAAGTGTTGATCCGTCTTTTCTTGATGACCAACTAAAGGTTAATGTCAATGCCAAAGCGATGAATATTGACAACAACTATGGTAATACCGATGCCATTGGCAGCGCCGTATCGATGGATCCAACAAAACCCGTCATGAATGGCAATACCCGTTATGGTGGCTATTATACCTGGACAACCAACGACACCCCCAACGGACCACAAACAGGTTTTGGAAGCAACCCGGTTGCACAAGCCAAACTTCGCGATAACCAAGCCAATGGTAAACGCTTAATTGCCAACGTACAGGCTGACTATAAGTTCAAACAAATTCCCGGATTACGTGCGAACATAAATATGGGTATAGATTACACCAAAACGAAAGGACACGATAACACCGATACCATTGCTTCGTGGCAACGACGTGGTGTATGGGGACAAATAAAGAATTACAATGGTAAGTATTCAAACAAATTGCTCGACTTCTATTTGAACTATACAAAAGAACTTAAAGAAATATCAAGCAAAATTGATGTTACCGCTGGTTATTCATGGAATCATATTAAGCGTGAAGAAGACAGATTACAGGTAAGTATCGTTGATGCAAAACACCCACGGGTTCCGGCCTCGGATAGCACTGCAACGGCAACCGAAAGTTATTTGGTTTCTTTCTTTGGCCGTATGAATTACACCTTATTAGATCGTTACATGGTTACATTTACTATTCGTGATGATGGTTCTTCTCGTTTTGCTAAGGACAACCGTTGGGGTATATTCCCATCTGCTGCTTTTGCCTGGAAAATTAAAGACGAGTCTTTTTTACGTAACGTAAAAGCAGTTAGCGATCTTAAACTTCGCTTAGGCTGGGGGATAACAGGCCAACAAAATATTTTGGATAATGATTATCCTGCCCTGGCACAATACCGGTCTTCACTTAGTGGCTATTCTTATCAGTTTGGTAAAGAATTTATACAAACGCTTCGTCCAAATGCTTACGATGCGAACATCAAATGGGAATCAACTACCACTCAGAATGCCGGTTTAGATTTCGGTTTTGCCAACAACCGCATTACTGGTTCTATCGATGTTTACAAACGTGTTACTGATGATTTGTTGAATCGAATCGCTATCCCTAATGGAAGTAACTTCTCGAATGTATTGCTGACAAACGTTGGAAGCATGGAAAATAAAGGAGCAGAATTCTCCTTGAACTTAAGGCCTATTTCGACAAAAGACCAGGATCTAACCTTAGGTTTTAATGTTAGTTACAATGAAAACAAAATCACCAAATTACTGCGTACCGACGATCCAAACTACATTGGTGTGCCTACCGGCGGTGGTATGACCAGTGGAAATTGCCAGATACAACAAGTTGGCTCTCCTTTAAATTCGTTCTTCGTTAACAAACAGGTTTACGACACAAATGGTAACCCTATTGAAGGAGTGTATGTTGATCTTTCAGGACAAGGTGGTGCGATTAATGGAATCGACAAAAACAAATATACCTATAAGAGCCCGGCTCCTGATTTCCTGATTGGTTTGTCTGCACGCTATTCCTATAAAAAATTCGACATTGCGGCATCTTCACGTATCAGTTTAGGCAACTATGTTTACAATTCTGTTGCTTCTGGCGCTTCATACGACATCAGATATGCCTTGGGCTATTGGGCTAACGCTCCTAAATACCTTGAGGACACCAAATTTGTGACTCGTCAACCATATTCTGATTATTTTGTTCAGAATGCCTCTTTTTTCAAATTAGACAATTTAAATGCAGGATATAACATTGATAACCTCTTTGCAAAGGTGAGAGCCAGGGTTAGCTTTACTGTCCAGAATGTGTTTACCATTACCAAATACAAGGGGATTGATCCTGAAGTTAAGGACGGTGTTGACAACAATTTCTACCCACGGCCAAGGTCATTCATCCTTGGTGTAAACTTAACTTTTTAACATTCAATTAAAATGAATACTATGAAAATAAAGATATTGACATTAGGTGTTGTACTGGCAACCATGTTAATTACATCTTGTGTGAAAGACCTGGATGTAAAACCCATAGATCCAAATTTACTATTGTCGACCAACCTGAAAGACCGGCCAGGTGCGATGAAACAAGCTTTGGCAAAAATATATGCCGGGTTTATTACCCGCGGCCAGGCAGGTGACGACAATGATATCAACTCTACAGATGCTAACTTTACCTGTTTCATCCGTGCTTATTGGAATGTACAGGAATTGACCACCGATGAGGTTATCTGCGCCTGGGGCGACCCCGGTATTGCCGACCTCAACACACAAACATGGACACCGAATAATCCATTTTTAACAGGTGTTTATTCTCGTATCATTTGGCTAGCAGTGTTGAGCAATGACTATATTCGTTTAACTGCCGGAGATACTGATCCTGAAATTGTGAAATACAATGCAGAAGCACGATTTTTAAGAGCTCTGGCCTACACATATGCTATCGATTTATTTGGGAACCCGGCTTTTATTACCGAAGCCGACCAGGTAGGTACCTTTTTCCCTCCTCAAACAGATCGGAAATCATTATTCAACTATGTCGAGAAAGAACTTCTAGAAATTCAGGACAAACTGGGCGAGCCAAAATTCGAACTTTATCGTGCCGATAAGGCCGCTGCATGGATGTTACTTGCCAGATTATACCTTAATGCTGAAGTCTATACAGGCACTGCCCGCTGGGCTGATTGCAAGACTTATACTGATAAAGTAATCAATAGTGGCAAATACTCACTGGCTGCCAATTACCGGCAAAATTTCAGTTCCGACAACGATGCAAGTCCTGAAATGATTTTCGCGTTAGCCGAGGACGGTATTAACATTCAAGGTCCAACGGGCGTTTCTTTCATCATCCACTCCTCGTCAAACGGAACGAATATTGACGCAGCAACTCTTGGTTTGCCCGGCAACTGGGGAGGAAACAGGACGAAAAGGCAATTTGTGAATGTATTGGTCGATACTTTAGCTGTATATGGAAATACATCAGTTGTAAGCGCTAACGACCCTTCGTTCACTCAAGTTAAGGACAAACGAATATTCATCAAAAGAATGGAAGCCTGGGATATCAAAAATATTCCGACTTTCTCGCAAGGCATCGGAGTTTACAAGTTCACCAATAACCGGTCCGATGGTGGTACGATTGTCAATTATAATTCCGACTTCTCAAGTACCGACTTCCCAATCTTTCGTCTTTCCGAAGCTTACTTAATGAGAGCCGAAGCTTTACTCAAATCGGGTAATGTGACTGGTGCCGTGGCTGATATAAATACAATCAGGACAAGAGCATTTGGAGATGCTACTCATAACATAACCGCCGCACAATTAACCAACCAGTTTATGCTGGATGAACTTGGACGTGAATTCTACTACGAAGGTCACCGACGTACAGATTTGATCCGTTTTGGACAATTTACTGATGGAACTTATACCTGGGCATGGAAAGGAAATGTATATGCAGGTGCCAGAACAGACAAACATTTAAATCTGTTTCCAATTCCTGGCGATGAAGTTTCAGCCAATCCAAACATCAAACAAAACCCTGGCTACAATTAACCAAATCTAAAATTTACTACAATGAGAAAATACATAATTATATTCTTAGCTTTCATTGGATTGGTAAATTTGTTCTCTGCCTGTGAAAAGGACGAAACAAAAGCAACTATGCTCGCCAGCCCAACAGCACCGGTAATTTCAACGGTACCAGACCTAACACTAAAAAGATCAGAAGCATCTAAGTCTCTTCAATTTGTAGGAACTAAAGCTGATTTTGGTTTTCAAAGTTCTGTTACTTATTTTTTGGAAGCCGATGTGGCCGGAAACCAATTTAAGAAGCCGATCGCCATTGCTTCAAGCAAAGACGATACGTTCACAATTTCTGTAACCGATCTTAACTCGATATTAATTAAGACATTGCCTTTGGATAAAACTTCTGCGATGGAATTGCGTGTCAGGGCTTCGTTAACCATCGAAGCTTCAGGAGCAACCCCAATCGTTGCAATCTCCGAATCAAAGGCAGTTAATGTCACTACTTACGGACCTCCAACATTGTTTTTAACAACCGCCGGAACGCTGCAAGGAGTTACTTCTCCTACTGACAATAAGAAGTATGCCGGTTGGATTTATACCGATGGTACTGCCTTTACATTCACCAATAAGGATAATGGTAAAGTTTATGGCGGAGACGCAGCAAGTGGTATTTTAACCGAAAACGGACCAGCAATTACTCTTCCGACTGGAGGATACGATATCACTGTTGATCTGACCGACGCAAATCAAATAAAGATGACCAACAAAGATGTCACCATAGGTATTATTGGTGATGCTGTTGGTGGGTGGTCTGATGATACCAAAATGGCTTATAACTTCACCGACCATACCTGGAATATTACTCAAACAGTTACCGCCGGAGGTTTAAAATTCAGAACTCATGGTGGTTGGGCTGGAGTTAATGTTGCCTACAACCCTGCAGGACACGATTTGAAGAATTTATACCAAAGTGTATCAGGTGCCGACAGTCAGAACATTGATGATATTGCTCCTGGTAAGTATAACATAAAACTGTACCTGGAAACTACTCCAATGAAGGTTGTTTTCACACCAGCTCCTTAAACCGTTTAAAATTATTTCACATGAAAAGAAAAACGTTATATAGAATTTGGACCGCCTTTGTATTTGTGTCAATCTTATTTACAGCTTGTACAAAGGAGTATTCTGATGTCAGATTAGACCCAAAGATTGATACTGCACAATCACTTGGCATCACATCAAGCACAGCTACAGTTGTAGGCTTTGTGGTAGCCGATGGTGATGGCTTTAATGAAAAGGGCATTTGCTACAATACGGCTACCGCCCCAACAGTTGAAAACATGAAAGTGGCTTATACTGGTCAGACTTTAACTGCTACTTTTAATGTTACCCTAACCGGGCTAACTTATGCGACCAAATATTACGCCCGTGCATATGCTATTGGTCCAAACGGAACCATATATGGCGAAGAAAGTACATTTACGACTCTACCGGTGGTCCCAACACTTACCACTGCCGCGGTGACAGCCGTTACAAGCTTCACCGCTACAGGTGGAGGTAATGTGACTAAGGATGGAGGTGCCAGTATTACTGCTCGTGGGGTTTGTTTTGGCCTAAAAACCAGTCCAACAATTGCCGATGGTAAAACTACTGACGGAACAGGTTTGGGTGCATTTATAAGCTCGCTGAAAGGCTTGAAGCACAATACAACCTATTATTTACGTGCTTATGCTACCAACAGCGCCGGTACAGGATATGGCCCTGAAGTAACATTTAAAACCGCTGCCTTACCGGATGCGATTTATGCCTTGGGCGATGGAACAGAAGCCGGATGGGATAATACCAAAGCGATTAAAATTAGCCAAACTGCAACTCCTGGTATTTATGAGGGAATTTTAGTACTGACAGCAGCTAAAAGCTTGAAATTCATTCAAACGTTGGGCGCATGGCAACCACAATGGGGCCAGGCAACAGGTCAGGATGCAGGTGTCTTAGGTGCAAACTTAGGCGGCGGAAGCGATCCGGATGCTATTACCACTCCGGAAACAGGTGGTAATTACAAAGTAACCGTTGACTTGGGTGCGATGACCTATAAAGTTGTTCCAGCTTATCCTTCGGCTTTGTATATGATTGGAGATGGAGTTGGTGGTTGGGATTGGGCAAGTGTTGACCTGCCAATGATTCCAGTAAACAGCCATCCAAATATGTTCTGGAAAATTGTTTGGATGGAAGCTACTGGTGGTTTTAAATTCGCACCTCAAAAAGAATGGAAAGACGATTTTGGTTCAACCGGAACTGCAACTGACGGAGTTTACGCCAAAGGTGGCGATAATATTCCGGTTCCCGGAACTGCCGGATATTATATGGTTGTTGTTGATTTGACAGCCAATAAAATAGCCATAGCCAATCCTAAAGTTTATCTGATGGGCAATACCATCGGCTCGTGGGATACCAGCAACCCTGCAGGATTGTTCACCGTTGATAACGCTAATAGTGTGGTTACGGTTACTAAAACCTTAGCTGCCGATGAATTGAGAATGTATGCATGGCATCCTTGGTTTACCGATTGGTGGCAATCAGAATTTATTATCCTTGATGGAAAAATTGCATTCCGTGGTACTGGAGGCGACCAGAGTCGTGTGACTGTTACTGCCGGATCGCACACTGTAAACTTGAATTTCAAAACAGGTGTTGGCTCCATTCAATAAATAAACTTATCAATGGCAAAATAAACTGCCACATGTTTAATTTACCCTGTCAGGATACAAAATGCCTGACAGGGTATTTTTAACAATCGACATCTCAGACCTGAAACAATTCCTGTTATGACACGCATTGGTATTCTTATTATAGCATTTCTTTTCCCTCTCTGCCTTTTTGCCCAACTCAGCACAAACCCAGTCCTGCCCATCGACAGTAAGGCAGTAACCATTACTTTTGATTCGTCGAAAGATTCAAGGCTTGGCCTTTTTTCAGGAGAATTATATGCCCATACCGGAGTTTCTATTGCTGGTATTGGTGACTGGAAGCATGTAATCGGAAACTGGAATGACAATACAATACAACCAAAGCTAACAAACAAAGGAAATGGTATTTACGAACTAGCAATCAATCCTGATATAAATACCTACTACTCAGTCCTACCTTCCGAATTAGTTACAAAAATGAATTTTGTGTTTCGCTCAGCAGATGGGTCGAAACAAACCAACGACCTTTTCATCAATGTTTCAACTGAAGATTTAAATGTCAGCATTACAGCGCCTTCGCGCATAAACGTCTTCGATAAAAATCAAAGCTTTCAGTTTACAGCAGCATCAACCATATCGGCCGATCTAAAATTATTTCTGAACAATCAGCAAATTTCTTCCGCCACAGGTACTACACTTACCAAAACTATGACCATTCCAGATGCCGGAAATTACTGGTTAAAAGCAACGGTGACTCAAAATACAACGATTAAACGCGATTCAGTTTATGTCTGTATCCGCGAAACCACTACTACCGCAACCCTTCCTACCAATGTAAATACAGGTATTAATTATACAAGCGATCAGTCGGCAACCCTCGTTATTTATGCCCCATTTAAAAATAACATTTTTGTAACCGGCGATTTTAACGACTGGCTACCCGATAATAGCTTCCAAATGAAGAAAGATGGTGACTATTTCTGGCTTACAATTAACAATTTGATTCCTCAAAAAGAATACGTTTTTCAATACCTGATTGATGGAAGCCTGAAAGTAGCCGATCCGTATACCGATAAAGTTTCTGATCCGGATGACAAATACATTTCAACAGCAACCTATCCGAACCTGATTTCATATCCTGAAGGAAAAGCAACTGACCGGGCATCGGTTTTACAAACAGCCCAAACACAATATTCGTGGAGAAACAGTTCGTATGCAATACCACAAACAAGCAAGCTCTCGATTTACGAATTGCTTCTCCGCGATTTTACCACCGAAGGAACCTACAAGGCCGTTCAGGCAAAGCTTGATTATCTGAAACAGTTGGGCATTAACACGATCGAGTTCATGCCTTTCAGTGAGTTTGAAGGAAACGATAGCTGGGGTTACAACCCGAATTTTTATTTTGCTCCCGATAAAGCCTATGGAACGAAAAACGATCTGAAAGCTATCATTGACGAATGCCACAAACAAGGCTTTATCGTTATTCAGGATATGGTTTTAAACCATTCGTACAATTCGAGCCCATTGGCAAAAATGTACTGGAACGATGCATTAAACCGCCCGGCTGCCAATAATCCATGGTATAACGAAACATCGCCAAACACAGCATACAGTTGGGGAAACGATTTTAACCACGAGAGTCAGGCAACCAAAGATTTTGTTGACCGGGTAACCAAATACTGGATGACCGAATACAAGGTTGATGGATTCCGCTTCGACTTTACCAAAGGATTTACAAACACGCCCGGCGATGGCAGTGGATACGATGCAGCCCGAATTGCTATTTTAAAAAGAATGGCCGATAAGATTTGGGAAGTGAATTCAAAGGCAATTGTTATCCTTGAACATTTTGCCGCAAATTCAGAAGAACAGGAATTAACTTCCTATGGAAATGGAATGCTCGTTTGGGGAAATGCAAATTCAACTTTTGCAGAAGCAGCGATGGGTTATAATGAATCGAATAAGTCGGACTTCAATTGGGCCTCTTACCAGAAAAGAGGTTTTTCGAAACCCGGGCTTGTCGCATACATGGAAAGCCATGACGAAGAGAGGCAAATGTTTAAAACAGAAACGTACGGAAACTCGCTTGGAACATACAACACCAAAGAACTTAACACTGCTTTAAGTAGAAGTGAGCTTGCAACCACCTTTTTTATGTCGCTTGCCGGGCCAAAAATGATTTGGCAGTTTGGCGAATTGGGTTACGACATCTCCATCGATCAGAACGGGCGGGTGGGCAAAAAACCAATCCTGTGGCAATATTTCGATGACCCTGAACGGAAAAAACTGTTTGATGTGTATTCAGCCATGCTGCGGTTACGTTCGCAATTTGATGTTTTTACATCAGGAACCGAAACCCTTTCAGTAAATGGCAATTACAAAAAAATACAACTTAAGCTAAACGACCACAATATCAATCTACTTGGCAATTTCGGACTTGCCGATCAAACTGTTATCTCCGGGTTTCAGCATACCGGCTTATGGTACGAATTCTTCACCGGTGCTGAATTAAACGTTTTGGATGTCAATACTTCCATTTTGCTTAAGGCTGGCGAGTACAGATTGTATAGCGACAAAAAATTACCTGAATTCAAAGGCCCACTAACAAATTCATCAGTAAAATTAAACAACTCAGGCATTCGGATCTTCCCCAATCCGGCAACCAATAGGCTTCAAATTGAAGCTCCTGATGCGATTCAGGACATCGAACTGATTTCTGCCGATGGTAAAATTCTAAGAAAATTGCAACCCCATGCAACTCGTTTTTCTTTTGAATTAAATGGGATTAATCGTGGATTATTCTTTGTAAGAATAAAAACCTCCCGTCAGATTTTAACTGAAAAAATTATAAAGAACTAATTTGTACTGGTCTCTGCCAACAATAAAATACAATTCATAACAATTTCCTTCATAAAAACTGTGTAACCTAATATTTAATCCGTTACTTTTTTAATTAACTTTATACCAAATCATGAACTTAAATATCCGGAAATATGAAAACCATTTTCTTGATTCTGGTTATGGTTATTATGGTTGGTACATTAAACGCCGTACAACCTGCAAGAAAGCCATTTATTAAAATGAAGATTGATGGAACGCTCTTAAAAACTGGAGATATTCTAACTGTTACCCGTGGCCGTAAATTGAAATTAGAGGTTGAGATGGAAGGTGGTCGCCGGGATTTTTGCAAATTTCCGGATGCTTATGCCGACATTACAGCCTCCGCGCAAATACTTTCGAGAGGCGATAATGGACTTACCTACATGCTCAACAATAAAAAAGCTGAATGGAAACTCTTAAGCGAAACTGTTCAGTTTACTACCGATGACTTTATAAAAGTTGTGGCTTCTGAAAATCAAAAATCTGCCGAACTTATTGTTTCAAATGAGAAATTTTCGCAATCATTCATAAAAGCAACTATCAATGCAATCTGGCAGTTTAGTAGTAATGATACAATACTTCAGGAAGAAAACACAGCAGTGTCATCTGTCTACCTTAAAATTGCAGGAACCTCCGACGATTGGTATTTATCAAAGAATATTAAGGTAAGCGGGATAAAGAACGAATTGGTACAGGAAAAATTAATCGTGATACAATCAGCATGCGACAGTATTGAAAAAGATTTAAATCAGCTTAAGTTTTCAGCGGTTCAGCAAGCAATCCGCAACCTTCAATCCGCAACCAACGATCTTAAATCAACAATTGATGAGTTAAGGGCCAATAACCCATCTTACCAAACAAAAGTACTTTTTATCGGCCTTCCAAGTGATCAGCCATACAGTGATATCAACATTTTTTCGTCAATTAAAACCAACTGGTCAACTCTGGAATCTTTCTTAAACGAACAAAAACAGGAACTTACGAAACTTCCGGCACAGCCTTCCGGTGAAAGTAAAACTGAACTTGTAAAATCAATTGGTAATTATGCCAATTGGCAAGCTAAGCTGCCCGATAAAACCTTCGAACACTTGTTGCAGTATATTCCAGATTTAAAGATCGATAGCATCCGGATACCTAAAAAATTTGAATTGATCCAGAAAGAAAAAGACTTAGCTGATTATTCGCAGACCTTGAAAGATTTCAATGCATTTATTGATCAACGAATTAAAATGATAACAGTCGAAACGCAGGAAATCAATTCCGCCAATTCCCGGATTCAGGCCATTCGTTTGTTTGATGGAATGCTTCGTAGTTTTTTCGCTTCAATCAATTGGGCTGAATGGGAAAGTACACGAAAATAAGGATCTACTTATTGATGAATTTATTACTGATCGGTTTCTGATTCAAATACGAGTTCACCTCCCAAAACTGTTTTCAAAACCTTTGTATGAAGGATTGCCTCGTCATTACACTTCATTAAATCGGTGTCGAGAACAACAAAATCTGCTGCCTTTCCTATTTCAATGCTTCCTTTTCTGCCTTCTTCAAACCCTGCTTTTGCAGCCCAAATCGTTTCTGATCGTAAAGCTTGTTCACGCGTCAGGGCATTTTCCATCTGGAATCCACCAACAGGTAGTCCTTCTGAATTCGTCCTGCAAACAGAGGCAAAAAATGTTTTTATCGGGCTGATGTCTTCAATAGGAAAGTCGGTTCCATTCGGAAGCCAGCCATTTTGTGCAAGCAATTGTTGATAGGCATATGCCGTTTTTAGGCGTTCATTACCCAAACGCTCATCGGCCCAAAACATATCTGAAGTGGCATGAGTTGCCTGAATAGATGGAATTACCGAGTATTTTCCGAATGAGGCCATATCATCAGGATGTACAACCTGTACATGTTCAATTCGCCAGCGACGATCATTCTTCGATTTCAGGAATTTGGCATATGTGTTCAGCATAAACCGGTTAGCACCATCGCCAATGCAATGGGTCGCCACCTGAAATCCGGCAGCATATGCTTTCTGACAAATATCTTCGTAATACGAGGTTTTATCCATGATCAATCCACGGTTTCCGGGATCATCAGAATAATCTTCCAACAAATAAGCACCACGCGAACCTAAAGCTCCATCAGCATATAGTTTGATGGTATTTACCTGTAAACGATCTGTTTTATAAGGGGCACTTTTTAGAAAATATTCCAGATTTTCATTGCTTGGCTCCATCATCGCATTGATTCGCATCTGAAGCTCACCACTCTTTTGCAATGAATCGATCAGCAAAATAACGTCCTTTGAAAGGCCACAATCGGTAACCGAAGTCAAGCCAGCAGCAAAACATTTTTTTTGTGCTTCAAGTAATGCTTTTGCTTTCAACTCTGGCGACGGTGAAGGAATTTGCTTAAATACCAGTTCTTTGGCATTGTCAATCAAGACACCTGTTGGCTGGCCGTTTTTCAATAATACCTCTCCTCCGGCGATATTTGTTTTAGCACTTATTCCGGCCAGTTCGAGAGCTTTGTCATTGCACCATGCTGCATGTCCATCAACCCGAACGAGGTAAACCGGAACATCCGGGAATAGTTCGTTTAACCGCTTGTTGTCGGGAAATGATTTTTCAGGCCATAAATTCTGATCCCAACCGCGGCCAAGAATCCATCCACTTCCTATTCGACCCTTGTATTCCTGAAGTTTTTGGTACACACTCTCCTGATCAGTGAGCCCGGCTAAATCGGCATACTGCATCAGATCCATTCCGTATCCGTAAAAATGGCAATGTGCATCGTTAAAACCCGGATAAACTATATTTCCTTTACAGTTAAGTACCTGATCCGAAACATATTTCGCAGCAATATCTGCTTTGGAACCAACTGCAATGAATTTACCATCTTTCACCGCAAAACTTTCCGCAGTTGAAAAGGAATCATCAAGGATATAAATCTTAGCATTAGTAACAATTAGGTCAACCTTCATTTTAGGAGCATTACATGAATATAGACTACACAGTGCAATAATTGTGAATATCAAAGTTCGGTTCATCGGAGATTGGTTTTATGCAAAACGAAAATAGCTGATTAATTGGATAGATGCAAAAAACGGCCACCCCAAAGGGCAGCCGTTTCTAGTAGATTTATATACAGAATTGATTAATTATAACCAGGGTTTTGTTGTAGTTGTGGCGCTTTGTTCATTTCGTCACGAGTAATAGGAACCCAATAGAATTTTTTATCAGTGAATGATCTTTGATCTTCCAAATCGGCTTTGTTCGATTTCCAAATCGTGTAACCATTATCGTAATGTTCAATTCTTGTACCATAAACATTTTCGATAACCTGTTCACAAATCATCCAGCGACGCATATCATAGAAGCGATGGCCTTCTGCGAAGAACTCGATGTTTCTTTCATCGCGAACATATTGACGAGCCATAGCCTGATCAGTAGTTACCCTGCTTGGTAACCCAGCACGTCTTCTAACCATATTCATGGCATCGATACCTTTTTGCAGATCAGCACCACCCAATTCAATACAAGCTTCAGCATAATTCATCAAAATTTCAGCATAGCGGAATTCTATCCAGGCATTTGTATTTCTGTAATACTGTCCAGCAGTTGCAGGATCAAGTAATTTTCTAAGGTTATAGCCTGTTTTTTGGCCATTCCATGCCTCAATTAAACCTTGACGGGTATCGATACCGCTTTTCCAAGGTGTTACATCTCCAACATTGTGCAGATAGTAACCGGTTTGTACTTTATTTTCTGGTTCCAAACCAGCTGCATCAGCTGGACGTGCTTGCCAAGGAGCTCCATCATAAAGTACACAAGCATAAAAACGAGGTTCACGACCATTGTAAGGATTACGGTTTGGATCGGCAGCCAATTCTGCTGCAGTTGCTGTTCTGACATCCATATCACCAGGATTGTATTTATCCCATTGGAATTTTGACCCATCAGCCATTTCAAATTTTCTTACAGCTTGTTCGGTTGGGTTGTTGTTTCCCCAATTGTGATAACCATTAGGACCAGACCAGATGTTCATGTTATTAACGTTACCTCCTGAAAGCGGATATTCAATGCCCCAGATGGTTTCGCTGTTCCATGCTGCTTTTTGGTTAAATATACTGAAATAGTTGTCAGCATATTTCTGAATATCGGCAGCAGAAAGTGGTGAAGCTGGCTCTGAAGTTGTTCCTACCAAAGAGAAAGTTCCATATTTACCATCCATTACATCCTTTGCTGCATCGCGCGCTTGTGTTAACAAAGCTGTCTGGCTACCTGCAGGAAATGAGATCAGTGTATTCGATGCTTGTTCTGTCCATCCACCGTTTGTTAGTTTACTGGCACAGAAAAGTAGAACTCTTGATTTTAATGCACCCGCAGCAGCACGGTTTGCACGTCCCTGTTCAACCGTTGCTGGTAAATTATCGATAGCGCTTTGAATATCTTTCAGAATAAAATCAAGCGTTTCTTTAATAGACGATCTTTTGGCTGTAGTAAAGTCGTCGTCCAGCTTATACTGAGTATCTTTAAGGACTGCACCACCATATACCATCATAAGGGTTGAATAATCATAAGCCCTAATAAAATAAGCTTCACCTTTCATCTGTTTTCTAAGCGCATCTTGATTTACAGATGGAACAGCATCGATATTGGCTAAAATACGGTTTGCATCCTGAATATTGCTGTAAAGATTATTCCAGCGCAAATAACCACCCAAGCCATCATTAGTAAAATGACCAAGGTTGTCAGGAGTCATTGTTCCTTTAAGCATAACGAAGTTTGACGGACGGTGGATACAAAGAGTCTGGTCTGTCATATCGGTTAAAATGTCTTCGCGCATTCCCAGAATACCATTATCCGTATTACCACCCATTCTATCGTAAACTTTGCCCAGGTATGCATTCACAACATTCATGTCTGAAAAAACAAGCTGTTCGTTGAATGTATCAACGGCCTGCTTGTCCAGAACGTCTGTACAAGATACCGCAAACAGAAGTAGTCCTATTGCTGATATATTTAAAAGTATTTTTTTCATATTCTAACTGTTTATACATTAAATTGATAATTAGAAAGTAATGTTGGCGCCAATGGCAAACGTTTTCATAGTAGGATATACGCCCGGGTTGTTGGTTTCCGGATCCCATTTTCTGGTAGCGCTCCAAAGTAATGCAAGGTTATTGCCTGTTACATAAACACTTGCTCTTGATAGACCAATTCTCTGATAGTATTTCTGTGGAATTACATAGTTCAGTACCACATTTTTCAAACGGCAATAGGCTGTATTCTCCATCCAGTAGGTACTCATTCGAACATCAGGTGACCAGTAAAGGTCATCACGGTTATATGCCCTGGCGATGTTAGTTACAGTGTTGGTTGGTGTCCAACGGTTGTCAAATTGCCATTGGTAATAGTTACCTGCTTCACCGCGACGGTTATCGTATTGGCTGTTCTTTAAGAATTTGCCCTGACCTTGAATCTGAACAGATAATGTAAATGCTTTGTAAGCTACATTAACAGTGGCGCCATAGAACGTTTCCGGTGCATCAACCTTTTCGATTAAGATACGGTCATCACCATCAATTTTACCATCACCTGATACATCTCTGAAAATTACATCACCAGCTTTTGCTCCGGTAACATGCGGGGTTGCATCAACCTGTGCCTGATCTTTGTAAATACCAATTGCATCATACATCAACCATGCTAAATATGATTTTCCGGTAAGTTGTTGCCATGGCACTGCCCTTGCAGGTTCGTCCATAAATACAACTTTATTATGGTTAAAACTGAAATTGGCGGTTGCATCAATACGCAAATCCTTGTTAACTGCTTTGTGGTAACCACCTTCGAGTTCAAATCCGCGGTTGTCAACAATACCAATGTTTTGTTGTGGAAGCGATAACCCTGTAAAGTTAGGAACCGAAGCATCTTTGGTTACCAGGATATTATCCCTTCTTTGGTAGAAGAATTCAGCATTTAAACTGAAAAGACTATTTGCGAATTTTGACTCGAATCCAAGGTTATAGGATGTTTGTCTTTCCCATGTAATAAATGGATTGGCAACAGTTGGTGGGCCAACTACAGTTTGGATAGCTCCACCCGTGCCAAATGTCATACCTGTACCAATACCATATTTATCCATGTATTGGAATGGATTTCCAGGGTCATTACCCATCTGGCCAATAGATGCTCTAAGTTTAAAGTAGTCGACAAACGACAGATTTGCTTTCCAGAAATTTTCTTCAGATGCACGCCAGCCTAACAATAACGCAGGAAAATATCCCCAACGGTCAGATGTTGGAAACTTCAACGAACCGTCAGCACGGAACACAACTTCAGCAAGGTATTTGCCTTTATAATCGTATGAAGCACGACCAATAAATGATTTTCGGGCATAGATGGTAGCAGTTCCATTTATGTTCTGGTCTTTGGCATTACCAGCATCCATGGTCTGGATAACCGACGAAATATAATATTTGCGATATGCCTGGAAATAATTCCAGTCGCTTTGGTATTGTTCGTAACCAGCAAACAAAGCAATAGTATGGTCGCCAAATTTCCGGTTGAAATTAGCATTAATCATAGCTGTTTGATTGATAGTGCGCTCATACCTTTCTGTGTTCTCAGCAGATGAAAGACCTCTCAAGGTTGGAGTTAAAGGCATCGAAGTGATAAAACCGTCAGCACCTCTGGTCGCTTGTGACCAGTTTGGGTAGTACAAAGTCCAAGGTTGATAGAATCTTTTGTTGAAGTAATTGGTAATGTCGTAGCTATAATTTCCCGATAAAGAAAGACCTTTCACAAAAGGAACTGTAATGGTTGCATTAAATGTACTTAACAACCGGTAAGTTTTCTGGTCATTCACTCCTGCGCTAAAAGTAGAAGTTTCAACTGGGTTGTCACCATACTCAATGTCTGGTCCAGGATAACGTCCTTCGCTTGTTGGCCAGAATGACCAGTTGGTTGGAACCAAACGAGTTGACTGACCTACGATGGCATCAGCACTCTTGTATGGATATAGACGGTCGGTTAAGAAACCAGCAAGTTCTACACCTGTTTTTAACCAATCGGTAACTGGCATTTCTATTTTTGTCCTGACGTTATATTGTTTATACTTGGTTGATGATGCTTTATACATCGCATCGTCAGATTTATAACCGAAAGAAACGTAATAATTCATCCCCTTGGCTCCACCGTCAAGAGTAACATTGTGTCTGCTGGTAGATGTCCAGTCTTTAATCAGGTCACCATACCAGTCAGTGTTTGGATGTTCCCATGGATCTTTACCATTTCTGAAAAGTTCGATATCAGCATCCGAATACCTACGGGCTTTACCCTGTGCAACCTGGTATTCTGAAAGCATCGTTGCATAATCAGCAGCATTGGTAACCTTAGGAGTCAAAGTAGGAGTCATGACTCCTTGATAGAATTGGTAACTCAGGCGGGTTTTGCCTTCTCGCCCTGATTTGGTCTTGATCAGGATAACACCGTTTGCAGCCTGAGCACCATAAATAGCAGCAGAGGCATCTTTCAAAACAGAAAGGCTTTCGATATCGTTGGGGTCGATTTCGTCCATAGAACGTCCTGGTACTCCGTCAATAACAACCAACACCTGAGGCGCTTTTGAGGCATCATTTGACAAGCGGTCCATATTACCGTTTGTATTAACTGTTGTTCTACCACGAACCTGGATTCTAGGGGTTCCCTGTCCTGGTTCACCGGTTGTCTGCATAACAGTTGTTCCGGGAATCATACCTGAAATGGCATTAGAAACGTTCATTGAAGGAATTGACAGAAGTTTTTCACCACTGACAGAGGCAACAGCTCCAACAACATTGGTACGTTTTTGTGTTCCGTAACCTACAACAACAACTTCGTCCAGGTCGGTCATCGTAGCTTTTAGGACAATGTCAAGAACTGTCTTATCGCCAACAACAACTTCCTGTGAGTTGTATCCCACGAATGAAAAAATCAAAGTTGTTTTTCGACTCGGAACATTAATGGTATAAGTTCCGTCCAAGTCAGTAAGGGTACCTGTAGTGGTGCCTTTTACAACAATGTTTACACCAGGAAGAGTTTCGTTGGTGGTTGCATCAGTGATTTTTCCGGAAACCTTGATTTGCTGTTGCATGGAAGTCGTCAACTCAGACGCCTCAACGGTTGGCTGAAGGATAATCTGACGATCCATTACAGTGTAACCGACATTTGTTCCGTTAAACAAGCTACTAAGAATTTTGTCAACCTGCTGGTTAGATACATTAATATCAACCTTTCGTTCAACATCAACTAATTTGCTGTTGAAAAGAAAATAGAATTCACTTTTTTCCTCAATCACATTTAACACATCCTTAACCTTGGCATCGTTAAGTTTAAAGCTAAGTTTTGTGTTCTGTGAATAGGAATTTGCAGCAATTCCCTGGAAAACGGTGAGTAATAGGAGATAAAAAGTTAGTCTCATAACTCTAAATGCTTTTGAGTTTAAGGCCAAATAGCCTCGAACTCTGTTTAAAAACAGATTTTTTTTCATACTTTTGGTTTGATTTACAGTTAATAAATTGGCAATATTTATTAATCAATTGGAGAAGAGATGGTTGCAACATTTCTTCTCTTTTTTTATTTCATAATCATTACTTTTTTAGGTTCTAAATCATTTTTTTATACAATTTCACTTTTGACTTTGCAAATGTCTGATCCTCTTGCTTATTCCGTTCTGAAATCGTGTATCTGATCGGAGCTGAAATCGACAACATTTTCAATACCTGATCAAGACTTTCATCAACAAAGGTTGCAGTATAAATGTAATCTTCAATTTCCTTATCCTCTATTTCAAATTCAACATTATACCAACGTTCAAGTTTTTCAACCACCTTGTTCATTTTATCATCTCTGAACATGAGTTTTCCACTTTTCCAGGCAACATATTTTTGCAAATCGGTTTTTATCTTGCTTACCTTTTGATCACTACTGCTAAAGGTTGCCAATTCTCCCGGAATCATCGAAACATTCACCGTAGCACTACTATTCGTAAGAGAAACTGCTCCTTCAACTAAAACTGTTTGTATCTGATTGTTTTCCGGATACGCATTACAATTGAAAGTTGTTCCGGAAACAATAATATTCATATTTTTTGCACTAACAATGAATGGCCATTTCTTATTCTTTTTTACTTCAAAATAGGCCTCGCCGCTAAGGCTTACCTTACGGCTATTGTTTGCAAATAAAACAGGATATCTTATTGAACTTCCTGCATTTAACCATACCAGAGTTCCGTCGGGTAAGGTTAAACTTGAACGCATGCCAAGAGGAGTCTCAACTGTGTTATATACTGTTGAAAATTGATTATGGTTCGCTTTTTGCGAATAAAAATAATAGACTGACGCAACAACTACCGGAAGTAGCAATATCGCAGCAATCCGTTGAATCCATCCTAAAACATTAACTTTTTTCCTAATAAATAATTGATCGGATATTTTTTGGTAAGCTTTACGCTCATCGATTTTTTGTACTTTTTGATGAATCTCAAAAAGATTCCACAATCTTTTTTGTTCCGAATAAAGTCTCTCATTTTCAATCGACTGTCCAATCCAATCATCAAGAAACAAATTTTCTTCATCAGAAATTGTTCCCAACAATCGATTCGTAATCAGTTGATTGATATCAAATTTTTCTTTCTCCACCTGAAAATTAATTATACAGATTGTGACTATTAGACGGATAGAAACACTAACACACGTATCCTCATCAGTAAAAAAAATAAAGAATTAAAAGAGATAAGTAATCAACAAGTTTAAGTCGAAGTATTTTAAGTGCTTTACTGATCTGTTTTTCAACTGTACGCTTTGAAATATCCATTTTTTCGGCAATTTCAGCCACTTTGAGGTTTTCGTATCGACTCATCCAGAATATTTCACGGCAACGTGGAGCAAGATCTTCAACTGCATGCTGAATCAATTCAGCAAGTTCATTTTTTGTCCAAAGGTCTTCTTCCATAACCAGATGTTCGGCTTCAGGAATTCGGTTATTGAATCGTTGTTTTACTTGCAGACTTCGGAGGTGATCAATACAACGGTTTTTTACACACTGTATGAAATAGGAACGGAGAGAACGAATTTCAATTGTTTCGCGCGTCTCCCATAATTTCAGGAAAACCGACTGAACGATGTCTTCCGAGATCACCGTATCTTTTATAATCTGATCCGCATAAATTACCAAGCCCGAATAATAGTAATTGAATACCAATTCGAAGACTCCCTGATTGGAGTTTTTAATACTCTCAGCAAGGCTGTGATCTGAAATAAGTTTAGTTTCGTTAACCCCCATTTATGAGAAAGGATTAATTCTGCTTGTTAGTTAGATAATAATACATTTTCAAAATGTGAATATACCAAATTTTATACTTTGACCTTCAGTTAAGTGTACATAGTACAATTATTTTTCCCTCATACTATTACTTCAACCTGATTCTCAATGCAAATACTTGAACCATCAATAAACAATTTTCCCATGGATCTACAACTTTGAACTGAATTTAACTTTGATTGGTTTCTTGCTGAGTTCTTCTGAAATCATTCGTGGGTCGAGATTAACTTTTGACTTTACAAGTTCCGGAATATTGAAAGATTTTAAGAACCGATCGTAAAATAAAGGATCTGCCTGAGGTAATATAAATGCTTTAGAAAAAGTCCCTTTATCATCCATATGCGAAAAATAGGGACTTGTATGCAACCCGTCTAAACGACGGCTGCTAAAAACAAGCCACCGGTTATTTGATGACCAGGTGTGGTAACTTTCAGTTTGATCACTATTGATTTCAGGTTTCCAGATTTCTTTGGTTTCCAGATTCAACAAATATAGATCGCTCTCCGGATGCCAGATACTAAAGTTTCCATAATCAGACAGGCAAAACATCGCAAATTTTCCATCAGGTGAAATGCGTGGAAATGAAACACTCTTTCCGGTCATTGCCGCTCTATAGACGGTATCAACCGCACCAAAGCTGTTTTTCTCCGGATCGAATGAAATCCGAAGCAGATCATACCTTATATTCTTGTATTCTTTAGGTGAAAGAGATTTTGCGCTACAATAATAAAGCGACTTTCCATCAGGTGACCAGGTTGGAAATGTTTCCAGGCTGCCTTTTGATGAAATTTCTGGGGCAGTAAAAATACTATGTTCCTTAAGGTTGTAAACTATAACATCGGACAAAGTATCCAAAACTTCAATTTTCTTATCCGGAATGGCATGAAACGTCTGAACAATCCGGTTAGTCGAAAAAGCGACATGTTTGCCGTCAGGATGCCACGATGGATATACTCCCGGCCCCAATGTACTATCGGTCTTTGTATCCAATTTTTCAATTAAACCATCCTTATATAAATATGTACCAGAATTCTCTGCCCGCATGTGAAAAAGCATCGTGTTACTATTGTTCATGCAAAACGAGTGACAGTTCATGCAATTACCACCACTCATCGAATTCTCCATAATCGGGGTTTCGTCGAAGTTGTTTAGGCACCGCTGGTATATTCCCATTTTATTCCATGTTTCGAACCCGGGATCAATTAAGCGATATACCAGATAATTATCTATTGTATCGGCTGATATTTTATTGGTTATAGCATTATATTTAATCCAGCTATCCGATTTTTTCAAACAAATATCAATGCTAAATTCCTGTCCATTTGCTTCTTTAAGCAGATTTTTCCAATCACCGGCAGGAACAGAGATTATCCCATCGTTTGAACTAACACGAAATATTTCCTTTCCACTAAAACTGTAAACGGCAACATATTTATCGGCAGGCTCTTTAACGATAAAATTCAATGGGGCAATATTACACGGAATGGTAATTCCTGAATAATCTGGGTAAATGATGACATTTTGATCAATCTTTTTCGCCCTGGAAATGTCGTCGGTACATGAACCCCAAAAAAGCGAAACCATCAAAATTGAAAGGATGTGTTGAAATGAATTGCAACGATTTTTATAATGAATATGATTCATAGCTAGTTTTGAGTTTGTCCGGCAAAATGTAAATAGTACCAACACGTGTTGCCAAATTGTTTATATAACTCCTTGGCAGCTCTGTCGCGATCACCACCACATCTTGAAATTTGTGCGATGTATTCGTTTTTCCGTTGAATGGTGGCTTGTCGTATTGAAAATCCTTCAGGAACAAGATCCCTTTTGAAATAAGTCATACAGAAAAGAAGGGCTTCTTCGTAATTAACCGGGATTTCGCGGTATCCCAGTTCCTTTAAACGGTAGATATTGGCTGCAAAACTGGTAATGTCCTTGTTCAGTAGAAAAACAGCCATTAAATATTCGAAAGCCATTTTGTTCTCTGGATGTTCCTTTAGCAATAAAGGCAATCCAAGATCATAACTAATAAAATCGTTCTTTGCCAAGAATTTCATTTTTTCAGCCAGTTCTTTGTTTTGACTAATCTTTGCCGGATCCAGAACATACGTTCTATACTTTGTTGCCCAATCTTTGTAAAAAAGAGTTTGATCCAAAACATTCAGGTATTTTGATGCAACTTCATATT
Organism: Prolixibacteraceae bacterium; assembly: GCA_028683385.1. Taxonomy (GTDB): domain Bacteria; phylum Bacteroidota; class Bacteroidia; order Bacteroidales; family Prolixibacteraceae; genus Aquipluma. The sequence goes on from JAQUIJ010000012.1 coordinate 58,946, forward strand.
GCCCATTAATTAAGCTTGTTTGAACTAACCGCTTTAACGAACGTGGATTTAAACCTTTTGCCACCATTGATTCGAAAGCCCACCGATATGCTTCATTTACATAATTTAGATGATAAAATATCTCCCCTCCAAAAAATGGAGTTACTTCATCACGCGTCCATTCCAATCGCAAACCATCAATTCCACGTTGCGGAAAATCGAACATTCGGGTACTGAACTGTCCGGTTTTATATAAAGCCAAATTTGTATAATACATTACCAACTGGTTGGTTCCCTGATATTTTTTTGAAAGGCTAATTACTTTATTCCAGTCTTCTGCTTGTACATAGTGATCCATACCCAGGAATATTTCAATCTTAGGATCATATGCCTTTGTTTTAACAACAAAGATCCCTGCAATAATAATTGCACTTCCAGCCAGAATTGATGCATAATTCCATGGAATAATCAACGCTTCCTTTTTCCTGATTTGCCTATATCCTGAAAGAACTAAAACAACTACCGGAAAATAAAGCAATAAAGCTGCAAATAAAGGCATTCGCGAAACACCCCAAAAGGGCAACGGATAGAACCATGCATCCGCAAAAGGAATCAGGTAATAAAACTTCCAGCCTAGATAAGGAATCCCTATGGAAAGTAGTACAATCGCTAAAATTACAATCCATTTTTTCTTTGAATTAAAATAAAACAACTCAAAGAGTACTATTAATACCGATGCAAACAATGCAAAACTGCCAGAAAGAACATACAGTAAGAGCCATGCAACACTACCAATAATATACCGGTACAAATTGATCGTTAGTCTTAAATACAAATAAGAAAACGAAAGAGCTAAAATAACTCCAACAATCAACCCAATTTTAAAAAGATGGTTGCTCTGAAAACCTGCAATAAATAGAACTGGAATAAAGCTTAGTACGAGTGCATTTATTCCTAGCTTTTCAAAAATAAAATGCGTTAAAAAATAGGTAGCAACAGCCAACAAAGTAACAATACCTGCCGCCAGATATGGATTGACGAAAAACTGACTTAAGAATTCACCCAGGTAAAAAACAAGCTCACCTGGTTTTTCCAGAAAAGGTCGAAAGTAGTCGCCCGAAAACCTGAAAAGTTGGGTTTGCTCCACATAAAACAGGTGAAATTTGTTGAACGAGAAGAAATAGAAATAAAAAGCTAAAAATAAGATGCATAAAAAAATCCACCTTAAGCGATCTGCAATTTTTTCGGTCAAAAAGCGAGGCATTCCGTTAGTTAGAAGTTAGTTAGATATTTTGAATTTGATTCATTTTCAGTCCATGTAAATGTAAATGATTCTTTTAATCAATTTACATCCAACAAAAAGATTCTTTATAAAGTACAAAAAAACGATCCAAATTCTATCGTTATAAATCAAGGAACTACCTGACTACGATCGTCTTGATATTCACGAATTCGCGGATACCAATCATCGATAATTCGCGGCCATAACCGCTTTCTTTTACTCCACCAAACGGTAACCGGGGATCGGATTTTACAAAGTCGTTTACAAATACACAACCTGCTTCCAGACCTTTTTCGGCCAACGATTTGCCTTTTCCAACATCCGAAGTGAAAATACCAGCACCCAAACCAAAGACGGTATCATTTGCAATCCGAATGGCTTCTTCTTCGGTTTTAAACCTGAACAAAACCGCGACAGGACCAAACAATTCCTCGTGATAAGCTGGCATTCCAGGAACTACATTTTCCAAAACAGTTGGCGGATAAAATGGTGTATTCTCTTCAGGAATGAAACCGCCAAGCAAAATCGAAGCTCCCATCTCCCGGCTCTTTTCAACCTGCTGATGAAGTTCGTCGCGCAAATCGATGCGTGCCAATGGTCCAATTGCCGTTTGCGGATCAAGCGGATCTCCAAATTTAGCCTCGCTCATTAACCGCACAAATTCAGCTTTGAACTGATCGTAAACCGTGTCAGCGATGATAAACCGTTTGGCGCCGATGCAGCTTTGACCGGCATTCAGCAGGCGACTTGTTACACACAAACTGGCCGCAGTTTCAATATCAGCATCTTCCATAATCAGGTATGGGTCACTCCCACCCAATTCGAGTACCGATTTTTTCAGAGCATAACCAGCAGTGGAAGCCACAGAACGGCCTGCCAGTGTGCTTCCTGTAAGTGTTACTGCCTTAATCAACGGATTTTCGACGACCGCCTTTACCTCTTTGGAGCCAATCAGCAACGTGCGGAAAACATTCGCCGGAAAACCGGCCTCGCTAATCAATTGCTCGATGGCCAATGCGCAGCCGGAAACGTTCGAAGCGTGTTTCAGAACACCCGTATTGCCTGCCATCAGCGCCGGAGCCAAAAAACGGAACACCTGCCAAAACGGGAAATTCCAAGGCATCACAGCCAGAACGGTTCCGATGGGCTGATACGAAATATACGACTCAGCGGCTTCCGTTTTTATAGGTTCATTTTTCAGAAACGACTCTGCATTTTCGGCATAATAGCCACAAACGGAAGCGCATTTTTCGATCTCACCAAAGGCTTCGAGTTTCACTTTTCCCATTTCGGCCGTAATAATTCCGGCTAATTCTTCCTTCTTCACGAGTAATCTGGCCTGAAGGTTTTTCATAAAAATGGCGCGCTGCTCAAAGCTTTTCAGTTTCCAAGAATGAAATGCCTGATCTACTTTAAGAATGATTTTCTCAACTTCAGAAGAAGAATATTCTTTGTAGTCACAAATGACTTTTCCGGTAAATGGATTGATGGATTTCATGGTGTGAAGGTTTGATCAAGGATTCCTGTGTTAACAGATACAATAAATTAAATTCGACTTGTCTTCTCTTCCCATATTTTGGGATTTCGGTCAGTGCTGATAACTGCCAGAACTTCAACAGTAGAAATCTTTTGATTGAAATAAAAATGAACCATATATGGAAATTTCTTGACCAGAACACAGCGAATTTCCTTATAACGAACGGTAAATATAAGAGGGGTTTCAGCAAGATCGTTTATTTGTTTTATGACTGTATCCTTAAATATTTTTCCAAGGCCTGCTCTCTTTGAATCGTACCAAACGGTTATATCACGAATGTCAGATAGAGCCTCGGCAGCAATCTTTATTCTATACTTTTTCATTGGGTTTATAACGTTTTCCTGACCTCATCCCAATCCAAAAGCATGTCAGGATTCGCTCTTGTTTTTTCAAATCGCTCCATAACTAGATTTTGGTGAGTCTCCGGAATATCATAAATTTTCTGCTCTTTTTTTTGGGCATAATCAAGCATACTCTTAAGAGCACCAAGCAAGTCAGCATCGTAAATCTTTTTAACTTGCTCAATAATCATTGATTTTTCTGCTTCTATGTTCATAACAAATAAGTTAGCCGGTTAAATATAACTTACTCAAAGGTACAAAAGAAAACGAACACAAAGCAACCTGAAAATTAAATCGCCCACTCTCCCACCCTGCTGACATACTGTTGTCACTCGCCCGTGTTTCCTTTGCTTCCATGAAAACAATTAAACATTTTTCAGCACAATTTTTAATCGTAATTTTATTCACTTAAAACACCATTGCTATGGAAAAGAAAACCGTTCAAAAAACGACTGTACTTTGCATCAGCCTCAACACCACGTTGAAAACAATGATGGCCGACACCGGAAATCTACCTAATGAACTAGTCGAAAAAGCTCTGGAACTTCAACTCGAAATTTCGGGTCCACAAATCTGGGTTTACGATGCAACCGACGGAAGCCCGGCAACACCCTTCGAATTAACCATTGCCCTTCCGGTAAACAAACCGAATGGGGACCCCGGAAAATTCAGGTTCGCCGAATTTCCTGAATTTAACTGCATCAGCGAAATTCACAAAGGACCGTGGGCAAATCTGGGCGAAACTTACCAGAAACTGATGCCTTCTGTTTTGCAACCAGGCCAATCCTGCAGGGTTATTTGCCGTGAAGTTTATCATATCTGCGATTTTGAAAATCAGGAAAACTGTGTAACCGAAATTCAAGTTGAAGTTCAATGATTCAGGAAGTAAAAAACGATCCGCAGTTAATTGCATACTGCGGATTGTATTGCGGTGCATGCCGCAAATATATTTCAGGAAAATGCCCTGGCTGTAAACAAATTCAGGGGAAACATTGGTGCAAAATACGTGCCTGCAACATCGATCAACAGTTTAGCTCGTGTGCCGATTGTGCGCTCGAAACGCCTAATGCCTGCCGGAAATTCAACAACCCAATTTCGAAGGTGTTCGCATTTATTTTCGGTTCGAACCGCGAAAAGTGTATCCTGACCATCCGCGAGAACGGAGCCATTTGGTATGCCGCGCACATGGCCGAAACAAAGCAGCAATCGCTGAAAGGCAAGTAGAAGTTGTAGTAAATATTGTTGCGCGTTACGAGATGCAAGTTACGGGTTAAGTCAACTCGAAACTTGCATCTCGCAACACGTAACGTTTTTCTGCTAACTGAGACTGAGCACTGTAAACTTTTTACTTTTTACTTTTTACTTGGCCAAATGAACCACATTGAACGACTAAACGCCATTTTAATACACCTGCAAAGCAAGCGAATCGTGAAAGCTTCTGAAATCGCTGAACGATTCGAGATCAGCTTGCGCACAGTTTACCGCGACATCCGGGCTTTAGAAGAATCTGGCGTTCCGATTGGTGCAGAGGCTGGGGTTGGGTATTTTCTGATGGATAATTACAAATTACCGCCAGTGATGTTTACCAAAGAAGAGGCTTCGGCATTGTTGTTTGGCGAAAAACTGGTTGAAAAAATGTCGGATGACGGAATGAAGGCTGAGTTTTGCTCTGCATTATTCAAGATAAAAGCCATCCTGAATCCGGAAGAAAAAGACCGGCTGGAAAAATTGTACAGTCAAATATCTGTACTCAATTATACCTCATCGAATGTGAATTTTAACCGCCTTTTTCTAAGTGAAATTCAGCAGGCATTGGTTTCGAAACAGGTTCTTGAGATCGATTACCAGGCAGGGTACGGCGCTCCCGCAACCAAACGACTGGTTGAACCGATCGGACTTTGTAATTACAGTCGCCGCTGGCATTTATTTGCCTGGTGCAGGTTACGCAGCGAATATCGCGATTTCAGGCTCGACCGTATTCAGGATTTGAGGATAAGTACCGAAAACTTCAAGGGGAAGCAGCATATTTCGATGGACGAATTTACCCGGAAACTCAATGTGATCAGCGATAAAGCCAATATCTCGCTAATCATGAAAACCGATCGGATAAAACTGATTAACGAATCGAAATACTGGTATGGTTTTACTGAAGAAGAAAAAGTCGACGATCAAACAAGCCGACTACACTTTGCAAATAACGAACTTCGTGGTTTTGCCACGTGGATCATCAGCTCCGGCTCGTATGCCAAAGTTGAAGAACCTGAAGAATTGAAACAAATTGCGGATCAATACATTTCAGGAATAATCGAGAATTACCGATAAAAATATTTCACCACAGATAACTCAGATTCACACAGATTAAAAACTTGATAATTTGTGTGAATTTGTGAAAATCTGTGGTGAATTTTATTTAAATGATTTCGGGCATCAAATAAGGTGCACGATAATCGCGTGACAGCATGGCGTTGGCATCGTCAATATCGCTGCCAATAAATCGTTCGGCTACCGGGTCAAACTCTAACTGTTTACCCAAACGGTACGAAATATTGCCTAAGTGGGCCAACGATGAAGACAACGCTCCGGTTTGAACTGGCCCATTCTGAATACTCATGTCGCGGGCACGAATAGCATCGAACCAGTTCTGAAAATGCAAATCAAGTTCTCCTTTTTCGGAGCGGCTTGGGCCTTTCTCGCGTTTTTCGCCCAGGTAACTTTCGTAGGTATCATAGCCTTTTACCACCAGATAGCCTTTATCTCCGTAGAAAATGTTACCCACTCCAGCACCATCTTCCAGGTTGGTACACCAGTTGCGCACTTCGAACTGAATAATCTTCTTTTCTTTCGGATAGTGATAAATAGAAGTCTGAATTTCAGGAACTTCTTTACAATCGTCCCAAAGGAATTTACCACCCATTGAAGTAATGCGTTCAGGCAATGAATTTACGCCCAAACCCCACATGCAAAGGTCGGTTTCGTGAATTCCCTGGTTGCCCACATCGCCGTTGCCATAATTCCAATGCCAGTGCCAGTTGTAATGAACCAGATTCTTCGTGAACGGGCGCATCGGAGCTGGTCCGCACCACAAATCGTAATCGACACCTGCAGGAATCTGTGAAATGCCTTTGTTGCCAATATCCGGACGCCAGCGGTAAACCAATCCACGTGACATGTAAACACGTCCAATCAGCCCATCTTCAAGGTGCTTGACTGCCTCACGAATGGCGACCGAGCTTCTGAGTTGAACACCGTGCTGTACAATCCGGTTGTATTTATAGGCCGCCTCAATTATCTTTCTACCTTCAGAAATATTGTGCGTGGCAGGCTTCTCAACATAAACATCTTTTCCGGCCTGGCATGCCCAAACCGTTTGAAGTGCATGCCAATGGTTTGGCGTTGCCAGCGTTATCGCATCAATTGTTTTATCGTCAAAAACCTTACGGAAATCTTGCTCAATGGCTATTTTACGTCCGTATTTCTTTTCGAATTCAGCAGCACGCTCCTGAAGTATATTCATATCCGGATCGCTCAAACAAACCAATTCAACATTGGCTTTTTCTGCTAATCCCATAATAACTTCGATATGCGTCTTCCCTCTGCCGTTTATACCCAGCACTGCAACACGAAGTCGATCATTCGCACCTTTTGCTCCGGCAGGAATGATAACTGGTTTTTTAACCGATTCACTTGCAAATGCAGCAGGAGTTACAGCAGCCAGAACAGCTCCGGTAGCAGCAGTTCTCAAAAAATTCCTTCTTGAGTTTTTTTCTTCTTTTTCCATTGGTAATATCGTTTATGTTGGTTATTTAAAATTCTTAGAAAGGTTATTCAATGTTGCATCAGTCAGATCACCACCAATTACAATTTTGTGTTTAAAAGTAATGCTCTCTCCCGGTTTCAGCACGATTTTAACTTCGGCTGCATTTTTATCGAAAATACGACCACCCAGATTATTGGTAGCAAACAAACCATAACCACGGGCATGCGACCAAGCCGGGTAGTTGGGATTGGCTTTATTATCGAGAATAGCGACTGTCATGACTTCGCCATCTTTAACTCCACGCAGAGCCACCCAAGGGCTGCGTTTGCTCCAAACATCACCACCTTTTACGCCCTCGGCATTGCGATAAACACCATTCACACCATCGTTATTCATAACCGGAACTTCAGTTTCAATACCATTGGCATCCAAAAATTTTTCGGGTTTTGTTGATGGCTCTTCAAAAGTGCGGTCAAGACGCAAACCGATCAGTCCTTCTTTATTTTCTGTAAAAGTGACGAGTTGTTTGGCTGTTAATTTGGTAATTCGTTCGATGATCCGGGTACTTCCGTTGCCTTCAAAAACATACGTTGCTTCTTCGTTCAGAAGTACATTGCCTTTCACATCAACCCAATCGGCATTGGTAACCAGCGTTCCCTTTGCCGGGTTTTCGCTAACAATTTTCCTGAATTTGATGGTTCCGTATTTCGGCTTGTCTTCGGCTTTGATGGCATACGAATTATTCCAGAAATCGAGTCCGTTTACATCGCCAAAATTAAACCAGAGACCAACATGGTGAGGATGGTCAACGCGCTCAAATGGCCTTGGATTTAATGGGAAACCCCGGGTAATAAATTTTCCGGAGGCACTCATAATTGGGTAAAGCGATTGCTTCTCCATGTTATCGGGATAAATGTAGGCTGTGAAAAGTTTCCCGCTTAGGTAAACTTCCACTTTTTTACCACTCTCGTCGTTCTTAAATTCAACTTTCTCCTTTTTCGACGCCTGAGTAATTGTAACAGCCAATAACAGTACAATGGCTGTAATGCAAAATGTCTTCATTGGTTTATAAGTATTAGTTAAAATCTATTTTGACTCAATGTAAGGATGGATTTCTAAAATTAGAAAAAATTTAAACTTTATTGCGTAATATTGGCGTAAAGAAAAGAATTAACGGTACTCATTCAGAACGATTTAATGACCGATCACCGGAAGATATCACTAACACTGGAGAAGTTACTGAGTAGCAAAACATTCTCGAAACCGGGAGTGTACCGAGACTTATTAAATTACCTCGTAAATTGCTCGCTTAAGGGAGAAACGCCAAAAGAACAGCAAATCGCGTTGGATGTTTTCGGGAAGAAAGCCGATCAGGAAAAAGAGTTAAACGTAAGGGTTTACATCCTGAACCTCCGCAACAAACTAAAGGAGTATTATCAAAATGAAGGAAAGGATGATACGGTTATCCTTCAAATTCCCAAAGGAAAATACCAGGTTGAATTCAAATTCCAGACCTACAAGTCGGTTAAACGGTCGCTCGAAAAGTACAGTCTGAGGTTGTTTATTTTAGGATTACTGCTCATAATTATTTCGTTCATTTTAATCCTTAATACAGACAAATTTAGACAACCCAAACAAGCCATTTGGAAAGGATTTCTGAAACCTGATTACCCGATCCTGATTGTTTTAGGCGATCATTATTTTTTCACCGATTCGATAGCTACTGGCCGACTTGGAGCCTCGCGCGATACCCGAATAAATTCGAACGAAGATCTGGATGCCTACCTTAAAATTCACCCGAAACTAATCGACAAAATCAGGAAAAGTAATACAACTTACATCAACAGGCAAGCTCCTTTGGGATTGTTTACGATCATGAAAATGTTCGGCGGTGGTGTAGCCAATGTTGAAATGAAATATTCGTCGCAATTGCGGTGGGAAGACACCCGAAATAAGCATCTGATTTTTATTGGTTCCATTAAAACATTGCAGTTTCTGAAACCAACGCTTGAGCGGGTTGGTCTGAAATATGATTTGCAGCATTCATCGTTTACCTACCAGACTGCAGATAGTACCTTGTTTTTCGATAATCGTTCGGAGAATTATCTCGATCACGAATATGCAAGTTTGATTCATTTCTGTGCTAAAGATGGCCGAAAGGTTCTGTTCCTGCTTTCGGATGCCGATGTTGGAAACATTGCCGCCATGAAGTACTTAACTGATAAGAAGAATTCAGATTTTCAGGAAAAAGAAAACGAGCAAAATTACAAAGCCGTTTTCGAGGTAAAAGGTCAAGACCTGACCGATTTTAAAGTTGATTTGATCCGAATTGATCCGATTCAGGAAAACATCTCGGAAATATGGCCCTGAAAAATAGTGTTCAGTCTCAGTTATCAGTAAGCATGAAACAACAAATCCTTCAAGATCTTTGATAAACTTGAAGGATTATGTCTAAAATCTATTATCCGTTGTCTCAGTTTATAACGGTATTTCCATTACCAGTACTTTCGATTGTTTAATGGTTTTCATATCTATTCCTGATCCGATTTGCTCAATGCACAATCCATCGCGTTGATTCAGAGTTTCAGAACCAATTTCGATTTCTCCTGAAATCAGAAACAAATAAACCAGGTTGTCGGCCTTTTTCAACTGATAACTGATTTTGGCGTCCGCGTCGAAGTTGCCAAGCGAAAACCAGGCCTGTTGATGAATCCAAAGCGTATTGTCAGCACCGTCGGGCGAAACCACCATGCGCCATTTTCCGTTCATTTCTTCCTCCTGAAATTTAGCCTGACCGTATCTGGGTTCCACATTTTTCTTATCCGGAAAGACCCAGATTTGAAGCAAGCTTACTTCATCTTTATTAGAATGGTTAAACTCGGAGTGCTGAATACCTGTTCCGGCCGACATTACCTGTACTTCGCCCGGACGGATAACCGATCCGTTTCCCATATTGTCCTTGTGTTCGAGTTCACCAGCAAGAACAATGGTAATGATTTCCATATTATCGTGCGGATGAGTTCCGAAACCCATTCCAGCCTGAACAGTGTCATCATTGAGCACACGAAGAGCCCCAAAATGCATCCGATCAGGATTATAATAACTGGCAAAACTAAATGAGTGCCAGGTATTCAACCAACCGTGATCCACATGTCCTCTGCATCCTGCCCTATGGACTGTAAGTTTCATGATTTAAAATTTAAAAAGTTCGAAGTGTCTAAAGTTCGGAGTGCCTAAAATGCTTTATCGCATAACTCCAGGCACTCCGAAATTTAAGTACTTTAGGCACTTATTCTGATACAACCAAGCTGAAGTCGAGCGTGAATTCGTCGTAAATTACTTTGTCGCCTAAGTTATCGAAGAAGGATTTAGAACCGTATTTGAGACCATATTTACTCCTGTCTATAGTCATTGTTCCTTTGTAAACAGTACTTTTTCCATCTTTTGAAGCAGTCGCTGTAAAGCTATTCGGAAGAGTAACACCTTTAATTGTCAAATTTCCGGAGAAATTATTGCCATCGACTTTGGTTATAACAAGATCGGCAGTCGGATAAGTTGCAACACCAAAGAAATCGTCTGATTTCAAATGACCAATTAATTTGGCATTCCATGCTGGATCAGTCAAATCGGTATTAACAATCGAATTCATGTCAATCACAACTTTTCCACCAGTTACTTTACCGTTGGTAACATCCAGAGTACCTTCTTTAACGCTAATTGTTCCGGAATGTTCGCCGGTAACTTTTTTACCCAACCATTTTACCGAGCTTTTTGCAACGTCTACTTTTTGTGTTCCGGCAAATACGGCTGTTGTAAGCGTAAGAGCCAACACCAATAATCCAAATGATTTAATCGCTTTCATAATTCTTAATTTTAATTGATAATTGATTTTTTCTGTTTCAAGTAACTTACCTCCATAGAGGTTTACTTTATAACTGATTAATTTTTAATTGTTTTTATACAGTTACAAATGTATGATGAAGAAACAGTGTGAAAAATGGACTAAAAAAGGATTTAATGGTATTTTTTTCTGCTAACATCACGAAACTCCTTCAAAGTAGTGCCGGTGTACTTCTTAAAGAAGCGGCTAAAATAGGCCGGATCATCAAAACCCAACTCATAAGCAATCTCTTTCCCCGACATGCTACTGGAATAAAGCAACTTTTTGGTTTCGTCAATTACCCTGTTGCGGATGAGTTCTCCGGCGGTAATTCCAGTAGTTCGCTTGGTCAATTCATTCAGGCACGAAGGATTCATGTTCAGCATTTCGGCGTATAACGAAACGTTCTTTTCTTTCGCAAAATTTTCTTCGATCAACTGTTTAAACTTGATAATGGTTGTATCCGGAGTTGTTTCCGATTCCTCTTTAGGAGCCTGATTTTGCTGGTCGAAAATTCGGCGGGATTCGAGCAGAAACAGATGCAGCAAATTCAAAACAATATCCTGGCTGTAATCGTCAGTGTTTTTAAGCTCCTCAAAAATTAACCCGGTGATGTTGTTCAGTTTTTCATGTTTCTCCGGAGTTACTGTGATCAGGCTCTTAAAATCAGAATTATTGAACAGGCGGTATTCCTTTAGCGGAACATGGTTTGTGCGGTTATACTGGATAAATTCTTCATTAAATAGAATGTATGTTCCTCCGACTGATTTGTCAATATACATCCGGTGTTTTAAGCCTGGTGGAACAAATAAAATGGTATCAGCTTTCAGGCTGTATTCAACAAATTCGGTAGCATGTATGGCTTCTCCTGATTCGATCCAGAAAATTGAATAAAAATCGTGTAAATGAGGAATTAGATTATGCTCTATTTCCTCATCATTAAAATCACAGATCTTCCGGATGGTAAAGATCTTTTCACTTTCTTCATCAAATAAACGGGAGTTCTTCATCATTTTATTATTCCACAACACGAATTTCAAGCGATAAATCCATGGCTAGCCGATATGCGGCAGAGACACCACAATATTTCTCTTCTGAAAGTTTAACCGCCTTTTCAAGCTTATCCATTGGCAAATCCTTACCTTTAAACTGATAGATTACCTTCATTCTGTTGTATCGAATCGGATGTTCTTCAGTCAAATCTCCTTCAACAATTACATTAAATTCTTCAGGCACAACCTGCATTTTTTTCAGGATCATAATAACATCAATGCCTGTACAACCCGCTAAAGCGGTTAGCATTAATTTTTTGGGACGCGGACCCAAATCGTCGCCCCCACCCTCTTTCGATGCGTCAATTACAACACGATGACCATCCATATCACACTCGAATGCTAAATTTTGTTTCCAGGCTAAATCAAGTACATGCTTCATTTGTATAAATTTTCAATTAAGGGTTCTACAATTTCCGTATCAACTTCGGTTTTTTAATGATATATACAACAAATAGAATTGAGCTTGCGAAATCCATGAAGCAAAGAACTGTTTATATTTTTTTCAGTTTGCCTGAACTTCGGGACACCTGTCTATTTCATTCGAATACTTCTATGATTGAGATTTGAATAATTAAGCTAATTTTACGTTTTAATTTGATCATTTACGTTTTACATTTGATCATTTTTAGATAAAAATTCAACTTATATTAAATTCTGATTGTTGTTTAATCATTTAACAAACAAAGCAACTCGATGAGAAGTTCAATTAAAAGGCCGACAGATGACGAATGCGATCTAAATGGATTTCAGTTGTTCAAAAAATTGACCGAACAGGAAATGGCACAATTGAATTATGACAAGACCTGTTCGTTGTATAAAAAAGGAAGCATTATCTACAGAGAAGGCAGTCGGTTAACAGGTTTTTACTGTGTTACACGAGGTATTTTGAAAATATTCAAAACCGGTATCGACGGCAAAGAACAGATTATCCGCTTCGCTAAAAAGGGCGATATTGTAGCGTATCGTTCGCTCCTAGGTCAGGAATTAGCCTGTACCACTGCCAAAGTAATTGAAGAAACTGTGCTGAGCCACATTCCGTACCAAACACTTTTATACCTGATCCAGAACAACTGGCAGTTTTCGCACCACATGTTGCAAATTGTGTGTAAAGAATTACGCGAAGCCAATGACTATATTACAGATATAGCCCAGAAAACAGTACGCGAGCGACTGGCAGAAGTTCTGTTGCTCCTGAAAGATGAATTTGAGCTCGACAATGCCAAGACTCTGCAGATTTCGCTTACCCGCGAAGAACTGGCCAACATGGTTGGTACCGCTACCGAAAGTGTAATCCGACTTTTATCTGAATTTAAGCAGGATCAGTTAATTGATTTACAAGGTAGAAAGATAAAATTCATTAATGTTCCGGGATTGACCAAGGTTGCCAATCTGTTGTAACCCAAACATTCTAGAACTCAAAAGAGGTCGCTTCATTAAATGAAACGACCTCTTTTTTTAGCAACAACCCTCAATAAACACCTCCACTCTGTCAATGGATGAAACAAACTTTTTTTCACAAATGTTTTGTTTAACTAACTCATTTTCTTACTAACTTGGTAGCGTTATGTTATTTGCATGTTAAAATAGTTAAAATCAAAGAACAAATTTTTAAAACTTAATTTCATGAAGCCGAATAAACCATATCTGAGTTTAAGTAAAAAAAATGCTAAGTATGAACTATCTGTGATTGTTAACGCTGTAAAAGATCAGACAATTGCGAGTATCCGTCAAGAAGAAGTAAAAAGTGGTAATGACAAATATTGGGGAGTGATCATCACCCTTTCGGATGCAACCCAGCTGGTCAATGGTCCGGAAAATCCAATTTTCTCGACTATTGTTGAAATTGCACTAGATAAATCGGCAAACTACAAGAAAATTCTGTGCAGCACTGAAATAATTGTTTCTGATGGTAGATTTGGCCCTGCTGCCGGAGACAGTTCATCCATAGATTTTAGCGATACAAATCCATAACTACATATTTTGGACTATGGATAAAGGGAGCATTTATCAAAAGAATTTATAATGACTCACCTTTAAGAATTTATAATTTAAACCATCCTTTTTTATAACTTTCCGTCAATTTAACTTTTATTGACTTCAAATTAAAAGCCAACATGCAAAAGCTCTTTTTTGCATATCTATTTATTTTTTGCGGACTTATCAGTAAGGACAGTCTTTCGCAAGTAAGCACTAAGGTTGATACACTTATTATCCAACATATGCTTGGCAATTTGCAACAGTTGTTATACAGCAATCTGGACAGCACACTTATTTTAAGCAAAGAAGCTGAGCAAAAGGCTGCTAAAATTAATTACAGGAATGGTATTTGGGAAGCACAAATGTATCGTGGAAAGGCTCTATTTAGACTGGGATTACCCGACTCCTCTAAATTGCTATTAAATAATATTTTAAAAGAAACACAAGACCAAAAGTGTCGCCTGGAAGAAATAAAAGCGCATTTAGCTCTTGCTGATGTATTGCAGGAGGATTACAATTTTACTTCAGCAGTTGAGAATTTACTTCAGGCAGAGAAATTTCTAAAAGATAGTGATCCCTTTGATCTAAAATTTGAAGTTCTAAATCAGCAGGCAACTACTCACCGTAAAATGAAAGATTACGCCAGCGCTTTAAAATACTTCAACATACTGGAGAACAACTATTTTAACCAAATGAACACCATACAACGGTACACGCTTTTTCAAAACAAAGGAAATGTTTATGCCGATATGAAAGAATACGATAAAACCGAAATATTATTCAAAAAAGCCTACAAGTTAGTAAGTAATATTAATTCTCCGGACAACAACGCTCAGATTACTTATAATTTAGGAGCCCTTTTTTTCAGGCAAAAACGGTATAAAGAAGCTGAGGATTATATTACAAAATCGTTGGAGACAAACTTAAAAATAGGTAACCAGATAAAAATAGAGCGCTGTTACCGGGTTTTGGGCTCAATCTGTTTTGAACTGGGAGATTATCCGAAGGCTAAAAAATATGGCAACTTGGCCTTGGAGATTGCCCGAAAAATTAAGAATCCACAGTCGATCATGGGTAACTATAATAATCTTTATTTAGCCCATTGGAATTCAGGATATTACAATAAAAGTATTGCCGATCTGGATATGGCATTGAGCTATTATCAGAAATACAACTTATTAAAGGACAGTCTTTATAAGATTGAAACAACCGCAAAAGTTCTGGAGCTTGAAAAGCAATACGAAACCGAAAAAAAGAACACGCAGATTGCTTTACTGCAAAAGGAAAATCAACACCAGGAAGATCAGATTCTGGTACAAAAGACACAGCGCAATCAATTGATTATAGGTATTTTACTGGTCATTGGTATTCTTGGCATATTCGTTTATTTCTTTTACTACTATAAAAAGGTAAACAAACTATTACGTCTTCAACGTAAAAGAATTCTAAAGCAGAAAAGCCAAATCTCGGTACAGCACAATAAACTTCAAAAATCATTGAATACCCAAAATAAGTTATTCAGTATCATTGGTCACGATCTTCGAAGTCCATTGGCTTCCATTTCAAATATTTCAAGTTTAATTGGTTTCTATATTGAAGACAAAAATTATGCTGCCCTTGAATCAGCCCAAAGAATGATGGATCAGAAAACCGATCAGATACTTGATTTGACCGACAACCTGCTAAATTGGGCCAGAAGCCAGACCGAAAGGTTGCAACCATTGTTTATACCATTAAGGATAAATGATATTTTTAAGGATTGTCTCCAACTTTATCAACCGATTGCGTCCGATAAAGGCATCACGATTGATTGTTTAAATCAAGAAGACCTTCAGATTTGGGCCGACCAGAATATGATAAAGACGATATGCAGGAACTTGATTAACAATGCCATTAAGTTTACACAAAAAGACGGACATATTAAAGTTTGGTGCGAATCCAGAGATACATCTGTCCTAATCTCAATCAAAGATTCAGGAATAGGAATTGAAAAAGATAGGATTGAATCGCTGTTTGAAATCGGCCATCAGAAAACAACCTGGGGTACAGCAGGTGAAAAGAGTACCGGATTAGGACTTTCGGTCTGCAAAGAATTCGTTGAAGCCATGAATGGAAAAATTTGGGTGGAAAGCGAAACTGGTATCGGAAGTCAATTCAATCTTGAACTTAAAATGTATGATCCTGAAATCCATTCGTCGATGCAAGCAAAAAGAACGACCATGTCTACCCCACTTTTAAACTGATTTATCTCGCAATCCAGTCTTCCGGATCCATTTTTACGTTTTCCTTCCAGATTTGGAATTTAAGAACTGTCTTCTCATCGTCGCCATCAGTTCCAATGGTTCCAATGGTTTGCTTTATGGCCACTTTATCGCCCGATTTAACCTGAACATTCACCAGGTTGGAATAAACAGTCAGGTATTTCCCATGACGTATAATTACAGCCATATTACCTCCTGTAACCATAAACACGCGGCTTACTTCGCCCGCAAATACGGCACGCGCTTTAACTCCCTGACCCGTCGAAATATCAATACCATTGTTCTTGACCTGTATATTTTTCAGTACCGGATGCTCGTGAATTCCAAAATGATCAGTAATTACACCGCGTTCAACCGGCCATGGCAACCGTCGTTTATTCTGTTCGAACTGACCTGAAGCTAATTTTTCCTCCGGAGTCATCTCATAACCAGTCGATTCAGATGTTTTTGTTGACGGTTTCCCTGTTTTATTCGCTGCTTCTTTAGCCCGGGCCAATTCTCGCGCTCTTTCTCTCGCTTTTCGAACCTCTTCCTCCACTATTTTTTGAATCTCATTACTTAACTGAGCCTCAATTTGCTGTTGTTCTCTCAGCTTTTTCTCAAATTCCTTTTGTTTTTTCTGAAGCGTGGTCAGATACTGCCCCTGCTGT
The DNA here is from genome assembly GCA_028683385.1 of Prolixibacteraceae bacterium. Classification (GTDB taxonomy): domain Bacteria; phylum Bacteroidota; class Bacteroidia; order Bacteroidales; family Prolixibacteraceae; genus Aquipluma. The sequence continues at coordinate 75,665 of JAQUIJ010000012.1, forward strand.
GTTTTCTCTTTAGTCAATTGGTCGGCCTCCCGCTTCTTCGATTGAAGAAGGGTTTCCTTCTCGGCTCGTTGCAGTTGTAACCGGCTCACTTTTACTTGTATGAGATCGCGAATCCATTGAATCAGCTCGGCTTGACGTTTCCGGTATTCCGTATATTGCCGGAGGTACATTATTCGTTTATAGGCCTGATTAAAGCTATTTGAGGAAAGAACAAAAAGCAACTTATCGTAGTTGGTTTGATTCTTTTGAGCATAAACGATCATTCGGGCATATTCACTTTTCAGCTCTTCCAAATCGGCATTGAGTGAGGCGACCAACCACGCATTTTGATCGATAAAATCGGCCAAAACACCAACTTCTGAGTTAATACCGGTAATCAGGTTGGTACGAAGTTCGATTTGCTTGTTTAGTATTTTGAATTTATTGAGGGTCTTTGTTTGATTCTTTTTAGCTTCCTCGAGTAATTTTGTGGTGTATTTAATTTGCTCGTTGGTCTTTTGTTTTTTCTTGCGAAGTTCGTCAAGTGACTGGCCATTAACCAATGCTGCCAGCATCAAAAACACAAAAAGAAGTAAAAAGCTCCTCATACTCTTAGCGATTAATCTGGGTATATCTTTCGGGAACTCTAAACTTTATTTCCTTTTCTTCTTCAGTCGAAAAACCTGCAAATTTGATGTTAAGTTTCATCGAACTTTCCGGACTGGCAAAATTAAGCGACATTTCACCCGGATACAATTGTTTTTCGACAGGCACAAAATCGGAGAAATCAATATTCAGATTGCGGGAATTTGCAACATCTACCATTTTGATTTTCCTTAACTTATACGTCACCGGATCAACATAAATTGTTTGTCGAACTGGCGAATTAGGAATGATTTTATGCGATTTCCGAGCTTGCTTCCGATCGCTCATTTTCTGATTTTCTTTCCGGAGCTTCAGCTTTTTTACCGACTCTAAAACGTACATTCCAGAATCGATTTTGGCTTCATAATCTTTGATTTCCTTGTCGCGCTTTTCAGCGCCCAACGAGAAAATATTATTGGAAACAATGGCATGAATAGTCTCAAAATCAAGATCCATATCGAGCACCGAACTCAGGTAACTGTAATCATCCAAAAAATAATTCTTTTCGAGGTAATTGATGAATTTTACACTATCCGGAGTTAACCAAAGCCGACCGACCGGAATGTTCAATTTACTCAACATGACGATAATCTGCTTGTCTTTTTCGGCCATAATACTAGCCTTGAAGGAGGTTTTCGTCCTTCCGTTATCAAACTGACAATTTATTTTTTTAATCGATAAATGCTTATAATCAAAAGCATTATTTTCAATATTCCTGATCAGTTTGTTGGTACCTATTGGTTTAACAACCACTGATGAAGGTGTTGCAACCCGTGTTGTTTTACAAGAGGAAAATCCTATAAAAACAAGGCAAACTAAACCAAAAATTGAAAATTTTATTGAATTCGTTCTTATCACTGTACCTTTATTTATCGAGATAGCGTTCCTGCTTAATTTTTTCACTTAAAAATTTCGTTCCTTCACCCAATTCCAAGGCTTTTTTCCACTCTTCAATGGCCTTTTCCTTTTCTCCAAGCATGATTAAAATATCGCCGTAATGTTCGGTAATTACTCCATTTTTATCACCGCCATTTTTCATAGCTGTTTCCATGTAAAATTTAGCCAGCGAATAATCTTTCCGCATAAACAAAACCCAGGCATAAGTATCCAAATAGGTTGAATTTTCAGGATTTGCACGAACAGCTTTACTGCTCAATTCCTCTGCTTTTGCTAGATTTTCGTTTCGAACAGAAAGGTAATAGGCATAATTATTCATGGCCATCCAATTTTCAGGATCAAGGGTAATCACTTCATCAAAAGCTTTGAAAGCCTCTTCTACCCGATTTAATTTGTAATAAGCTTCGGCCTGATACAATCCAAACTGTATTTTCATGATTTTATTATCAAGCAAATAAGGTTCCCCTTCTTTCAGGATTTCAAGCGCCTCGTCGTATTTTTCGAGCTGAAGGCAGGCAACCGCCTTTAAACCATACAAGGTAACCTGATTGGGAAATAAAGTGAGCGCTTTTTCCGAATCGGTATAAATGCTTTTAAAATCAAGCAAATCATTACTTATCAGAATCATCCGTTCCCAAATCATGTAGTTGTCTTTCTGGGTCTCAAGCACCTTCCGGAGTTGTTCGCGCGCTTCAACCAATTTGCCTTTGCTGATCAGGTATTCGGCATAAACGGTATAAACACGGAAATCGTCGGGATTTGTTTTTACCAAAATATCAACCAATTCCGAAATCTGGTCATCAGTAAAAAAGGGTTTATCCGGACCGGCTGTTATCATCAGGTAGAATTGAATTTTGGTATCAACCTCTGCCGATTTATTCTGAAAAGCTTTGCGGGCATATTCCCAAGCCTTTTCTTTATCTTCTTTTTCCCGGTAAAACGATGTCAGCGAAAACAATACAAATCCGTTATTCGGGTCGATTTCCAGAATTTTCATGTAATATTTCAGCGCATTTACTTCGTCCTTTTCCGAAAGGTAATAATCGGCCATCAACCCATAATAACGCGGTTCCAGTGGATTAAAATCAATCAGTTTCTGAAGTTCAGCAAGCGCTTCCTTTTTCTTTCCGGCAGCCTGATAAATCTGTTCTTTCTCAACAGCAATCTGGTCGTTGATACCAACCTTCTTTTCCAGAGTATTATAAACTTCAATTGCCCGATCGTACTCCTTTGCCGACGAAAGCAAAGCTGCATTCATGTATAGATATTCCAGATTATCAGGGTTAAGCTGATAGAGTTGCTGGTATAAATCGGCGGCTAGTTTGAATTGCTTTCCCTGCTCATAAATCTGTGCCAATAAAACTTTGTACCATTTATTTTCGGGTTCAATCTGAATGGCCTTTTCGAGCAAAAGCGACGAACTGGTCATATCGCCATTACCGCTGTGTATTTTGGCCAGTTCGAACATAGCCGAAGATGAGTTTGGATTAATAGTCAGGCACTTTGAAAACAGTGCAATTGCTGCCTGCTGATTGCCTATCATTTTCTGCTTCAGGCCTTCAATAAAAGTGTATTCAAACTCATTTTTATCATCTTCAGAAATGGAATTTTCTTCCACTGCCGGCTTTGTCGCAACTGGTGATTTTACACGCTTTTGAGCAGTTGCGCATGATATAGACAGCACTGAAATGACGGCAAAATATGCCAGATATCTGTTTCTCATTGTTCTAATTTTTTCCGGTATGTCCGAAACCACCGGCTCCGCGATCTGTTTCTTCCAACACTTCAACCGATTGCCATCCAATATGTTCATGCCGGGCAATAACCATTTGGCAAATACGCTCGCCATGCTGGATCACAAATTCTTCGTTCGATAGATTAATCAGGATAATTCCAACTTCGCCACGATAGTCGGCATCAATTGTCCCCGGGGAATTCAGAACGGTAATTCCCTTCTTCAAGGCCAACCCGCTTCTTGGACGAATCTGAGCCTCGAAACCCACTGGTAATTCGATAAACAGGCCGGTTGGAACCAAGACCCGTTCGAGAGGTTTTAATACGATTGGCTCAAGAAGATTGGCTCGAAGATCCATTCCTGCAGAATGTGCTGTGCTATATTCAGGTAGCGGATTATTGGATTTATTGACAATTTTTACGATCATTTTACTTTCAGTTTTTCAAGCTGCTAAGATATGGATTTAAAGTTTGAATGAATCATATCGGCCTTGTACGTTAACAATATTTAGCATCATTCAACTATCATGAAATCAGCCATAATCTGATCCGAAATAAATAAACCAACCGGACTTAAGCCTACTATTCCTGAATTTTCAATAACATGACCTGAACTTAAATATTTATCTCTTATTTTCTGAAAATGAGCAAGATAATGATCAGAAAATTCGGTTTGAATCAACTCTTCGGAAATGCCCCAAATGGTTCGTAGTCCGGTAATAATGTAGTCGTTAAAGCGATCCTGTTCAGTCAGAATTTCGGATTCGCTGTAGGGTTTATTGTTCTCTATGCCGTCTAAATATCCAGAAACGGAAGAAACATTCCAGCGGCGGGTTATTAAATCGAACGAATGCGCCGATGGCCCAATGCCCAGGTATTTTTTGCTTTTCCAATACGACGAGTTGTGCTGCGAATAAAGGCCTGGCTTGCAAAAATTAGAAATTTCGTAATGTTCAAATCCGGCATCTTTCAGTATGCTGATGAGCAATTCAAATTGCTGAAGACTAAGTTCATCGGGTAATTCCTTCAGAATTCCTTTCTTTAGCCGATCATAAAAAACAGTTCCTTCGTGATAGGTCAGATTATAGGCCGAAATATGCTGAACATCAAGCTCAACGGCAATACGAACGTTCCTCTCCCACTCTTCCAATGTTTGGTTGGGTAAGCCGTAAATCAAATCAATGCTGATGTTCGCGAATCCGGCTGTTTTGGCCCATTTTACCGATTGAACAGCTTGCATAACACCATGTCGGCGGTTCATCAGTTTCAGGTCTGATTCCGAAAACGATTGAACTCCCATGCTCAGGCGGTTGAACCCAATTTCTCTTAGAGCTGAAAGAATCGCCTGGCTCAAATCGTCAGGATTGGCTTCCATGGTTATTTCAGCATCCGGGGCAACGTTATAATTCTGACGGATAGTCTGTAAAATATCTTTTAACTCGTCAATCAACAAAACCGAGGGCGTACCTCCCCCAAGATAAATGGTATTAATTTCTTCGGAAGCCAGTTCTGATGCTCTGCTCTCAAGCTCCTTTCGCAAACCTTCGAGCAACCGGGTTTTCTGACTCAAATCTGTCGATTTAAAGAAATCGCAATAATGGCAACGTTTCCGGCAAAAAGGGATATGAAGATAGATTCCGGCCATTAATGATGACTGAATTGTTGATTTACTGAAGGACTGAATATTTAAAAACCAAATGCTTTATAGCTTGATCAGATCCTCGAATCCAGTCATATCACCCAGGATTCCTGTAAGGGTTGTTTCCTGATAAAATTGCAACATCTGCGCGCGAATAGGTCCAAAAAGAGCATGAACCGGGCAGGGTTTTTCTTCAGCCTCGTGAGTTGCACAAGAATGGTGACCAATGAGGCACATGTTGAAAAAATCGTCTCCATCAACAATGCGAACAATATCGTACAGCGAAATTTCATCGGTTTTCCTTCCCAGACCAAAACCTCCATTGGGTCCTTTGGTCGAAACCAAAATCTTTTGTTTAACCAAATTCTGAAGAATTTTTCCTAAAAATGGGGTAGGGATTGCCAGGTCGGCTGAAATCTTCTTGATACCTATTTTTGTTCCGTCAGCAGAGTATTTTCCTAAATAAATGAGAGCCCTAACGGCATATTTACATGTATTGGATAGCATAGGTTTTATTTTTTAGTTGTCCATTGTTTGCTAAATGATTGATCGGCCAGTTTTGGTATTTGCTTTTTATCACCCAAGGCATTAGCACCAAACAAAGCAAACGTATTTTTTGTTTTTCCTCCCATTAAATCGAGCCTGCTGCGTTTGGAAAAGGCAAATTCATATCCTTTCATTCCAGAATTCCAGATAAATCCACCTGCTCCGGCTCTCACCGCATCTCGTCGGTTAATGAGCAGCATATGGTGCAGCGGAATTTTTACCGGACAAACTTCGGTGCATTTTCCACAAACAGAACAAGCTGAACTCAGGTGATTGTATTCTTTCAATCCTTTGAAGAATGGCGTAATAACAGAACCAATTGGTCCGCTGTAAGTTGCATCGTATGTATATCCGCCAATGTTCCGGTAAACCGGGCAAGCATTCAAACATGCTCCACAACGAATACACTTTAAAACGGTATATTGTTCATCATTTTGGTAAAGCTCCGAGCGCTTATTATCCAAAAGGATCACAAACATTTTTTCGGGCCCGTCAACCTCCGATGATTTTTTCGGGCCGGTGATCAGTGAATTATATACCGAAATTTGCTGTCCGGTTCCGTGAGCAGCCAGAATTGGCCACATCAGACCCAAATCCTGCATCCGCGGAATCACTTTTTCGATACCGGCAATTACGATATGAATTTTAGGAAATGAAACCGACATGAGTGCATTTCCCTCATTTTCAGTCAAACAAATTCCGCCAACATCGGCAACCAGAAAATTTGCTCCTGTAATTCCAACATCAGCAGTCGTAAATTTGGCGCGCAGTTTTTTCCTGACCCACGCCGTCAGATATTCAGGAGCACTTCCTTCCGGAGTATTAAATTTTTCAGTAAAAAGCTCAGCAATATCTCCACGCGATTTGTGCATACAGGGAGTAACAATGTGGTAAGGCTTTTCACCGGCTAATTGCACAATGTATTCGCCCAAATCAGTTTCAAGCGATTCAACTCCTATCTCTTCCAAATGATCGTTCAAATCAATTTCTTCGGTGGTCATCGATTTACTTTTAACCACAGTTTTCGAATTGCTTTCGATCATGATTTTTTTAACCGCCTCAATGGCTTCATCCGTATTTTCAGCCCAAATTACAGAAGCTCCATGCGCAGTTATATTTTTTTCGAATTGAAGTAAATGATCGTGCAAATGATTTATTGCCTGCGATTTAACAAACGATGCCCTCGATTTTGCCAAATCCAGATTTGAATATCGCTTCATACCACGATCAACTGCCGCGTCATATTTCGCCATGTTGAATTTGATGATTGCCCGATGTTTCATGTCGAACGCAATCTCTTCTGATTTTTGCAGGAATATATCTTTTTGTTCCGACATTTCTATACCGGTATCTTATTGATTCTGTTCAAATGACGACCACCTTCAAAACCAGTTGCTAAAAATACTTTTACGATTTCGATGGCTTGTTCGTCGGTAATGTAGCGAGCCGGAAGTGCACAAATATTGGCATCGTTGTGCAAACGTGCCAATTCGGCAATTTCGGGCAACCAGCAAATGGCCGATCGTATTCCCTGGTGTTTGTTTGCAGTCATATTGATTCCATTTCCGCTTCCGCAAAGTGTAATTCCTTCGTCGAATTCACCTTTACTTACTGCATCGGCAAGAGGATGCGCAAAATCAGGGTAATCGCTGCTTTCAGATGAAAAAGCACCAAAATCCTTGTACTCTATTCCCTGTTCCTGAAGGTATTTCAAAACGGTTTGTTTACGCTCAAATCCTGCATGATCGCTGGCTACGGCTATCTTTATTTTTTTCATTTCTATTCAATTATTTTTCAAAAATAATACTAAATAGTATTTTATCGGTTTATCGTTTGATTAATCTTTTAATTTCTTTCTTCTCAGCAAAAAATACTACTGTTAAAAAAGCAGCAAATAGACTGATATTTAGTGCATATTGAACTATTACTGCCGAAAAATGTACCGATCCGGAGATCGAGTAAAAACCAATGGCAACTGCAAAATAAAGGAAGATTCGTTTTAAATCGTAGTCGACACGATAGTATTTCTGACCAACTACGTACGAAATAACAGTCATCAACACAAAGCAAATCAGCACGGCGTAAGCCGATCCCATGTAACCCATGGTTGGAATTAACATGACATTGAACCCAATAGTTAAAACAGCTCCTATACCACCAATGAGCGCCCCCATCCAGGTTTTGTCCGACAGTTTATACCACAACGATAGATTAAAATAGATTCCCAAAAACAAATTGGCCATCAAAACTGCCGGAACTACCTTTAATCCGGAATGATACTCAGCACCAATTACAATTTTGAAAAAATCGATGAACAAAGTAATTCCTAAAAATATCAACAGCCCGAAAATGATGAAATACTTCATTACCTGTGCATACATCAAGCGCGAATCGTTATTTTTTTGCTGGCTGAAAAAGAAGGGTTCGAACGAATAGCGAAAGGCCTGAATAAACATATTCATTAATACTGCAAGCTTGTAATTTGCGCCGTAAATACCAAGCTGTTCCATCGGCTTTTGGCTGGCTGGTACCAACTCCGGAATTAAAATTTTGTCGATATTCTGATTGATCATCCCGGTAATTCCAACCAATAGGATAGGGAAGGAGTACCAGAACATTTCCCGAAAAAGTTTCCAGTCAAAAATCAGTTTTATCTTTCGGATTTCAGGAATAAGCATGATTAACGTGATCACAGAAGCCAGCAAGTTGGCAACGAATACGTACCCGACGCCAAATTCAGAATGATAGATCAGGCTGACAAAACTTTCGGGATTCGATTTTAAGATGTACGGACAAAGGGTTAGGAAAAAAACATTAAAGAAAATATTAAAAAAGATATTGACCATTTTCAGTGTTGCAAACCGGACAGCTTTTCCTTCGAGTCGTAAATTAGCAAACGGAATGGCGGTTCCAGCATCCAGAGCAACTATAATAGCCAGCCATTGAATGTACTTTTCACTGTTGGGATAATCTAAAAATTCAGCAAAATTTCCTCCGGAAATGAATGCTATAACGACGAAGAGTATCGAACTTCCGAAGAGTGAAAATGCACTGGTAGAATAAATTTTATCGTTTTGTTGCGATTTATTGGCAAACCTGAAAAAACCGGTTTCCATACCAAAAGTTAGTATTACCAACAGAAATGCTACATACGAATACAAATTGGTTACCACACCATACTCTTCGGGAAAAAAAATACGAGAATAATAAGGTACCAGCCACCAATTCAGGAATCGGCCGATAATACTGCTCATGCCATAAATGGCCGTTTCTCCGGCAAGTTTTTTTAATGCACCCACAATCTAAAATTTTGTGCAAAGATATAAACCAAATACTTTACCAATCGCTAAAACTAATGCTGAAACTCAATTGATTTTTATTTTGTTTTATCTTTGAAGCCAGTTTTTGCCTAAAATAATTAGAATGAATATCAGACTATTCTCCACTTTCATTGTACTATCTGTTTTTATAAGCTCATTTTCGTGCTCAAACAAAGCAAACCGATCGCGAAAACCGGCAGTTCGCATCAATGCTGAATCGGTTCATAAAAAAATCGTTTATGGCGACGATATAACTGTTTCTATAGCAGTAAAAGTAAAAGATGGCGAGCTAAAAGAAACCAATATTTTTGTTGATTCTGTTTTGGTAACTACCAATAAAAATACCGAATTTAATTACACTTTAAAGAGTTTTAAAAGCCTTGGCAAGCACGCAATAAAAGCACAGGCTGTAAAAACTGATGGGGTAGAGGGTGTCTATTTTAAAACCTTTGAGGTTTTATCGGATGTTGTTCCTGAAATGTATGGTTATGAGTTGGTTCAATCGTATCCTCACAACGAAACATATTTTACTGAAGGCATGGAAATTCATGACGGATTTCTTTACGAAAGTACAGGTGAAAATGGCAAATCCTTTATCTATAAAACAAATTTGAAAACGGGTAAAGCTGTTAAATCAGTGAAACTTGCTGATAAGTACTTTGGCGAAGGAATTACAATTTTCAACAATCGGATTTACCAATTAACCTATAAAACTAAGGTTGGATTTATTTACAATCTTGAAAATATGGCTCTTGTTGACAGTTTTCATTTCGAATCTGCAGAGGGCTGGGGGATGACTCATGATGAAAAATACCTGATTATGGGTGATGGTACAAATGTTTTGACCTATCTTGATCCAACAACATTGAAAACGGTTAAAAAGCTTCATGTTTACGACGATAAAGATCAAGTTTTATATCTGAATGAACTTGAATATTCTGACGGGTATATTTATGCCAATTTATGGACTACCAACTTGATTGTAAAAATTGATTCGCAAACCGGTAAAGTACTTTCAAAAATTGATTTAGATGGAATTCTCAGTATGCCAAATCCAGACAAACAGATAGATGTGCTGAATGGAATAGCAATAGATCCGGTAACAAAAAAGATGTATGTCACCGGAAAATTATTTCCTAAATTATTCGAAATTAAACTAGTTAAAAAAGAGTAGGAGCGTCTCCGTAATGAATTTTGCCTAAATGTTTGTAGGCTAAATCGGTAACTTCGCGACCTCGTGGAGTACGTTTCAAAAAGCCTTCCATAATCAGGAATGGTTCATAAACTTCTTCAATTGTACCGGTATCCTCACCCACCGCAGTAGCAATTGTAGATAAACCAACAGGTCCACCTTTAAATTTGTCGATAATGGTAAGCAGAATCTTATTATCCATTTCGTCCAGTCCAAATTTATCGATATTCAGTGCATCAAGCGCATACAAGGTAATTTCAATGTCGATACTTCCATTCCCCTTTACCTGAGCAAAATCCCTGACACGACGCAACAACGCATTTACAATTCGGGGAGTTCCACGGCTTCTTGTAGCTATTTCCACAGCTGCCTGATCGCTGATTTTTACATTCAAAATAAAAGCCGAGCGTTTTACAATTTGAGTAAGTATATCAACATCGTAATATTCCAGATGCGCTTTAATGCCAAAACGAGCCCTTAGGGGACTAGTTAATAAACCTGAACGTGTGGTTGCCCCAATTAAAGTAAAAGGGTTTAATTCGAGCTGTATGGACCGCGCACTGGGTCCTTTATCAATCATGATATCAATCTTGTAATCCTCCATTGCCGAATACAGGTATTCTTCAACTATGGGACTTAAACGATGAATCTCATCAATGAAAAGAACGGAATTTGATTCGAGATTGGTTAATAATCCTGCTAAATCCCCTGGCTTATCTAAAACTGGTCCTGAAGTTAATTTCAAAGAAACTCCCAGTTCGTTTGCTATAATGTTTGAAAGTGTGGTTTTTCCAAGTCCGGGTGGACCATGAAGCAAAACATGATCTAAAGCTTCGCCTCTCATTTTGGCTGCTTTGACAAATATTTTCAGATTTTCAACAATTTTATTCTGACCGCTAAAATCGTCAAAATCAAGTGGTCTTAACTGTTTGTCAATATCTTTTTCATTATCTGAAAAGGATTCATCTCTGAAATCAAAATGTTCGCTCATTTTTAGCTTTTAAACCTAGCCAAAAGTAAAAAAATTAAGATGGAAGTTTTAAATTAAATCAGTGATAAATTCAGGAAGGAATTTTAAGCTCATCAAATATTGAATTAAGCTTTTCTATATCAAAAGGTTTAGCCATAAACTCATCCATTCCATATGAAATACATTTATCGCGATCATTATCCATTGTATTGGCAGTAAGGGCAATAATTGGAGTTCTTTTTTCGATCTTATTCTTGTTTTCTAACTCTCTAATTTTGATTGTAGCTTCGAGTCCATCCATGACTGGCATCATTATATCCATCAAAATTACATCAAACTTACGTTGACTAAAATGTTCAATTGCTTCAACACCGTTGTTGGCAATAACCACTTCGTGATTATACTTTTTTAAACTAAACGTAACTATACGTTGGTTTAAAAGATTATCTTCTACAAGTAATATAGCTAAACTCTCTCCCATACAATTCAATCAATTCAACGAATATAGTATATTCTACGAAACATTAAAAGGATACCCTAATGTTTAATTTATTTTCAATCAGTATTAATATTATATATTTTATAAATCTAATTAAAAAGAATGAATATGTATATGTCCTGTTCATACACTTGATATCTTTTTAAAGTTAAACTTGCTTATCTAAAAAATGTGTTTTTATCTTATTTTTTAAACTAGTTGTTAACAGTATAATACTTTGATTTTAAAGTTAGTCCGTTTTGTATTAACAGTTGTTAATTTAAGCAATTTTTAATAAAAACTCAATATAAATTCATCTTATTTTTGTTCAAATATGCGCTGAATAGATTTAATTAATTTGTCTTGTATGTATGGGAAAAATATTTAATACAATTTTCAAACCATATCTTTGTTCGATTTTATAAATTATTTAAATGAACTTATAAACAAGAAAATTTTTAGAATGTTTAAAAAGTAATATTTTAATCGTCTAAAAATGAATTTATTATAAAGATGAATAAGAACTATAAACAGTTTGTTGATAAGCTGAATTCATACATCAGAAAATTTTATCTCTATCAGTTGATAAGAGGTATAATACTGTTTATACTCTTAATTCTTACTTATTATAGTTTAGTATCGACGCTTGAATATTTCAATTACTTCAATCCGGATATTAAATTGTTGATTGTTGCCGTAACATTACTTTTTACCCTTTTTATACTTATTTATTTTCTGGTATTGCCTGGAATAAAACTTATGGGAATTGGCAAACGTTTGACTTATTATGATGTATCGAGTCAATTAAGTCGCACATATCCTGAAATTAAAGATAAGCTGATCAATATTATAGAACTTGAAAATGAATCAAACTCCATTTATTCAAATGAATTAAAAAGAGCCAGTATTGATCAGAAAATTGATGAGTTAAAAATCTTTAGTTTTTCTGATTCCATTAAATTTAAAGACTTAAGAATTGTATTCAGCCTGTTAGTAGGTGTATTTATTTTGTTTTTTTTAGCTTTTATCTTCAGTCCTGATCTTTTTAAAGAGAGTTCAGTTCGGCTTATTCATTTTCAGCAAAAGTTTGAGAAACCCGCTCCTTACATTTTTGATCTTGAAAATAAGGAATTGGAAATTGTCACCGGAGAATCTATTGAATTGAAATTACGTTGTTCAGGAAAAGAATTACCAGAAATGATGTACATCAATTTTAGTGGAAATAATTATTTAATGACGCGTGAAGATGGGTTATATAAATATACCATTGAAAATGTGAACAGTTCGATTTCATTTTATTTTACCGATAAAAAATATGTATCAGAAATTTATAAGGTAATTGTACTTAACAAACCATTTATTTCTTCATTTAGTGTGGATATTCAACCTCCATCGTATACAAATCTTAGTTCTGAAAATCTAAAGAATATTGGTGATTTAAAGGTTGCTTCTGGAACTACTATTAAATGGAATTTTATTGCTGTTGATACCGATAGTTTAACTATACTTTTTAATGATAGCTCAAGAATTGAGGGTAAAAGGAATGGTAATAGTTTTGAGGTGGTTAAGACATTTTATACTGATGCAGAGTACAGAATATCGATTAAAAATTCGAAACTTAAGGATGAGAATAATCTGGTTTATAAAATTCAAACTATTTCAGACCTGTATCCTGAGATAAAAGTCGTTCAGGTAAGCGATTCTGTTGATTTCAAAGTTTTTCATTTTAAAGGGAATATTGTTGACGATTATGGTTTTAATAAACTTGATTTTAACATTAGCACCGAAGGAAAAGATAGTTCAATTAGTATACCGTTTACTCCATTTCTTTTAAATCAGGATTTTTATTATACTTTTGATTTTGAATCGGTTAAATCCTTTGGAAAATCGTTTAAGTATTACTTTTCTGTTTATGATAATGATTTCGTTGGTCATTTTAAGAAAACGATTAGCGAAACATTTACTTTTACTTTTCCCGATTACAAAGAAATTTTAGCCAAAGAAAATTCTGATCAAAATTCGATTGATCAGTTGTTTAAAAAGAGTGCTAAACTAACAGAAGAGATTCAGCAAGAGTTCAAAGATTTTAAAATGAAACAGATTAATTCTGAATTGTCTGAATGGGAAAAATTTCAGACAGTAAAGGATATTATGAGCAAGAAATCTGATCTTGAAAATGTATTGAATCAAATTAAGCAGCAAAATAAAGATGCCAATAATTTTCTCAATTCTTTTTCGGAAGAAAAGAGTGAGATTCTGAAAAAGCAACAGCAGATTGACGAACTTTTGAAAGACGTATTTAGCGATGATTTGAAAAAACTTTTTGAGCAGTTCAACGAATTGGCTAAACAATTTGATCCGAAAAAATTTGATCAGTTATCAAAGGAGATGGATACAAGTTTGGATGACCTGGCAAAACAGTTGGATAAAAATGTTCAATTGCTGAAGAAAATGAAGGTTGAACAAAAAGTTGAACGTGTAATTGAGGAATTGAAGAACCTGGCCATTTCAGAAAAGACTAATTTGGAAAAATTAGAAAAACGTTCTGATTTGATTCTGATAAATCAGGAAGAAAAAGTAAATGAATCTCTTTTTAAAAATCTTGAAAATGATTACAACGGTGCGCTTGAAATAAATAAAACGCTTGATAAACCATTGAATTTATTCGATTTTGATAAGGAATTTTCTACAATTAAGGAGAATTACTCTAAAGTTTTAGATGATTCAGAAAAAGGTAATAAGCGTAAAACTTCGACAGGAATAGAGAATAATAGTAAAAGCATTGATCAGCTTGTTTTTGCATTGGATCAAATGCTGAAGAATAACAAGAGCAAGCAAAATAAGGCAAATATTGAAGACATTAAGCAAATTTTAGATAATCTTATCCTTGTTTCATTTGATCAGGAAAAGATACTAAACAAATTTAGTTCGGTTGATTTTAATAATCCTTTGATCAACGAATTAAAAATCAAACAGAAAAATCTTCAAGGTCAGGTCATTTTTGTTAAAGATTCTTTGTACGCTCTGGCAAAACGTACTCCTGAAATTAGTTCAGTAATTAATAAGGAGATGCTTGGTCTTGAAAGTAGTGTTGGTTCTGCTTTTGATCATTTAGAATCTGGTAATATTGGAGTTTCCCGCATGTACCAGCAATATGGAATTACTGCAGCTAATAATCTGGCTCTCTTCTTAAGTGAGGCACTTGAGAACATTAAGGAGCAGGAAAAAAATTCGATGCCTGGAGATGGTGATTGTGATAAGCCTGGTGGAAAAGGTTCAAAACCAGGTATGAAGAGTTTGAAGGATAGTCAGAATTCAATTAAGGAGCAATTGCAGCAGATGATTGACCAAATGAAGAAAGGAGACTTAGGTAAAATGAGTAAAAGTATTGGTCAAACTTTAGCGCAGCAGGAAATTATGCAACAATTAATACGCGATATGGTTAATAGTGGTAGTGTTGGATCCAAAGCTTCTGATCAGCTTAAAGCAATTGATCAGTTGTTGGAGCAGTCAAGAAAGGATCTCTTGAATAGAAATGTTACCAACGAATTAATTAACCGGCAGAATTTGATTTTATCAAAATTACTTGATGCTGAGAAATCTGAAATTGAACGCGATTTTGAAGATAAAAGGGAATCAAAGACTGCAATCGATATAAAGAAAGGAAACCCTGAAGGTTACTTTGAGTATAATACAAAGTTCAAAAATGAAAATGAGTTGATAAAGAGAAGCAATTTTAAATTGCGTAATTTTTACGATCAGAAATATAGTAATTTTTTAAACCGCATAAAGAACTAATTTTGGAACGTGAATTAATCATAGCTTCTGAACTCAACGAGTTAAATAATTTGAGGATATTTTTGAATCAGATTTTTACTGAAACGAATTTAGACCGAAGTTATTTCAATCGTGTTTTGTTGGGTTTAAGCGAAGCAGTGAGTAATTCTATTGTTCACGGAAATAAAAATGATTGTTCAAAAAAGGTTTTTATTTTTTTTTCATGTAATGGAGAAAAATTGGTTATTACTATTAAAGATGAAGGATCAGGATTTTCTATAAATAATATTGAAGATCCAACCAAACCTGGTAATCTTAAAAAGGAAAATGGTAGAGGTTTATTTCTGATACAACAAATTGCGGATGAGGTTTGCTTCTTCGATGGAGATAATAGAATACAGATATTATACAATTTAGGTTAATGGGTGTACATTATTTTAATGAAGATGTAGCTTTTCCAAAAATCAAGAAAAGGATTACTACGGGATGGATTAAGCAAGTAATTTCTATAGAAGAAAAGAGGGTAGGGGACATCTCCTTTATTTTTTGTTCGGATGAGTATTTACTTGAGGTTAACAGGAAATATTTGAATCACGATTATTTTACTGATATCATTACTTTCGATAATGTAGAAGGTAGTTTTATTAGTGGTGATATTTTTGTTAGTGTTGATAGGGTTAAGGAAAATTCTGTGGAATTTGCCACTAGTTTTGATAATGAAATTCACCGGATTATTATTCATGGTGTACTTCATTTGCTAGGTTATAAGGATAAAGTAAAAAAAGATAAACATTTAATGACACAAAAGGAAGATTTATACCTTAAGTTATTCAATGATAGTTATTTACTTACTAAAAACGTTTAAATGTTACCGTTTTACGATGTTATTGTAGTTGGTGGTGGTCATGCGGGGTGTGAAGCGGCTGTGGCAGCGGCAAATTTGGGTTCAAAAACTTTGTTAATTACCATGGATATGACCAAATATGCGCAAATGTCTTGTAATCCTGCTATGGGTGGAATTGCGAAGGGACAAATTATTCGTGAAATTGATGCGTTAGGTGGTTATTCTGGAATTGTTACAGATATGTCAAGTGTTCAGTTTCGGATGCTTAATAAATCTAAAGGTCCGGCAATGTGGAGTCCAAGATCGCAAAGTGATCGTGCTCGGTTTACTGAGAATTGGCGAAACATATTGGAGAATACAACTAATTTGGATCTTTGGCAAGATGTGGTTGTTTCACTTCATATAAAAGATAATGTTGTCGGTGGAGTAAAAACTAAGATAGGAGTGGACTTCTATTCCAGTTCTGTTATCCTCACAAATGGAACTTTTTTGAATGGTTTAATGCACATTGGCCGTTCGCAGATGGAAGGTGGTCGTATTGGCGAAAATTCCTCTTATCATATTTCAGATCAGCTATTTAATGTTGGTTTTAAGACAGGAAGACTAAAGACCGGAACTCCTGTTCGAATTGATGGTAGATCTATTGATTTTTCGAAAATGGAGGAACAGAAAGGTGATGAAATCAGTTCTAAATTTTCATTTCTTCCTCAAATCAATACTGAATTGAAACAGAAAAGTTGTTGGATCACTTATACGAATTCCACGGTTCATTCTATTTTGGAGACTGGGTTTGCTGACTCTCCTATGTATAATGGTACTATTGTAGGAAGTGGACCTCGGTATTGTCCGAGTATAGAATCCAAGATTGTTACTTTTGCTGAACGCACTTCTCACCAGCTTTTTCTGGAACCGGAGGGGGAGAATACCATAGAATACTATCTTAACGGATTTTCTTCAAGTTTACCTTGGGATATTCAGTTGAAGGCATTGAAGGAAGTTCCGGGGTTGGAAAATGTTAAAATTTTTAGACCTGGATATGCGATCGAGTATGATTATTTTGATCCTACACAATTGACACATACACTGGAGACTAAGCTAATTGCCAATCTTTTCTTTGCTGGACAAATTAATGGAACTACTGGATACGAGGAAGCTGCTGCTCAAGGTGTCATTGCGGGGATTAATGCTAGTCAAAAAGTCCATGGACTTGAACCTTTTATTCTGAATCGTGATGAGGCTTACATTGGTGTTTTGGTTGACGATTTGGTCATGAAGGGTGTTGATGAACCTTATCGTATGTTTACTTCAAGAGCAGAATATCGTATATTATTACGTCAGGATAATGCTGATTTTAGATTAACTCCTCGAGCTTTTGAGTTGGGATTAGCCTCAAAAGAACGTTTTGATTTATATGCTGAAAAGAAGATTTGGGTCGATAAAATTGTTGAATTTGTATCTGGTTTTTCAATTAAGCCCCAATTTGTCGATCATATTTTAGAACGAAAAGGTTCTACTGGTTTAAAGCAAGGCGTGAAATTAATAGATGTTATTCTTCGTCCGCAGATTTCGATTTTCGATTTGATTGAAGATATTATACCTTTTCATGTGTTTTTGAATGATGTTCCGAAGGGTCGATTTACTGAGATTTTAGAGTCAGCCGAAATTGCGATTAAGTATTCTGGTTATATTGATCGTGAAAAGTTGGTTGCTGAAAAGTTTAGAAGACTCGAAAATATTTCAATTACAGGTAGATTTGATTATCATCAAATTCATACAATTAGTACCGAAGCTAGACAAAAACTTACTGAAATACAACCAGATACAATAGGTCAGGCCAGCCGTATTTCTGGAGTTAGTCCTTCTGATATAAATGTGTTATTAGTGTTGTTGGGAAGATAATGTTCCACGTGGAACTCTTAAAAAATTATTATGGAATTGAAAAAATATGTTCGGACGGTGGAAGATTATCCAATTGAGGGTATAAGTTTTAAAGATATTACTACATTGTTGAAAGAACCGATGGCTTTTAGAAATGTGGTTGATCAGATTTCTGAATATTGCCAGGGTAAAGGAATTACGAAGATTGTGTCTCTGGAATCTCGGGGATTTATTGTGGGTGGGGCTGTTGCTTATTGCGTCAACGCTGGTTTTGTTCCCATTCGCAAAAAAGGAAAGTTGCCTTCGATTGTTATTAATGAATCGTATGAATTGGAGTATGGAGTGGATTCCATTGAAATGCATGTGGATGCCTTGACTGAGGATGATGTGGTATTAATTCATGATGATTTACTCGCAACTGGTGGAACTGCTCTCGCAGCGCTTAATCTTGTTAAGCAAATGAATGTGAAGAAAATTTACTTCTCTTTTATTTGCGATTTGACTTTCATTCAAACCGAAAAGAAAACAGAATTAGCGAACTACGAAACTCATTCGGTTATTCAATATTAGTCTCCAAAGTTTAGTTCATTTCTGATGGTTTTAAAAAATGCTGAATATTTACGGTCTTTAGTTTCTGTTCTTCCTGACCAGCCTGGAATATATCAGTATTTTGATCAGAGTGGAAAAATTATTTATGTTGGTAAAGCAAAGAACTTAAAGAAACGGGTTGGTTCTTATTTTAAAAAAACTCAAGATAACCGCAAAACTGAATTGCTTGTTCGGAATATTGCCGACATTAAGCATATGGTTGTTGAAACCGAGCAGGATGCTTTGCTGCTTGAAAATAACCTGATCAAGAAGTATCAACCTCGATATAACATCAGGCTGAAAGATGACAAGACCTATCCCTGGATTGTCATCAAAAACGAACGTTTCCCAAGAGTATTTCAAACCCGAAATGTGATCAAAGATGGATCAAGCTATTTTGGTCCTTATACTTCCATACTTACTGTTCGAACACTTTTGGAGTTTTTTCGCAAGCTCTATAAATTGCGTAATTGCAAATTAAATTTAGCTGAGGAGCAAATACGGCAAGGAAAATTTAAGGTATGTTTGGAGTATCACATAGGAAATTGCTTAGCGCCTTGTGTTGGAAAGTTAGAAAATGATCAATACATGAAAAGTATAGATCAGATAAAAGAAATTTTGAAGGGGAATATTTCCGGCGTTATTAAATACCTCAAAGATTTGATGCGACAATATTCTTCGGAGATGAAGTTTGAGGATGCGGCTATTATTAAAGAGAAACTTGATTTGCTCGAAAAATTTCAATCTCGTTCAACGGTTGTTAGTAATACGATTAGTGATGTTGATGTTTTTACAATCGATCAGGATGAGAATTTTGCGTATGTAAATTACTTGAAAATTATGAGTGGAGCCATCATGCAAACTTATACCATGGAAATCAAAAAGGTTTTGGATGAATCTCAGGGAGAATTACTCGAATTTGCAATCGTTGATATTCGGCAGAAAATATTCAGTAATGCTAAAGAAATACTTGTACCGTTTAAGTTAGATTTTGATTTGGAAGGAGTGAAGATACAAATTCCGAAACAGGGTGATAAAAAGAAGCTTCTCGAATTGTCTGAAAGGAATGCTCAATATTTCAGACTGGAGAAAATGAAACATGTGGTCGTTTCGAAAGCCGAACAGAATGCAAATCGGATTTTGGAAACAATGAAGAAAGATTTGCAACTTAAGGTTCAGCCTACCCATATCGAATGTTTTGATAATAGTAATTTGCAAGGTACAAATCCAGTTTCGTCTTGTGTTGTTTTCCGTGATGCTCGTCCTTTCAAAAAGGACTACCGACATTTTAATGTAAAAACGGTAGAAGGACCTGATGATTTTGCTTCGATGGAAGAAGTGGTTTATCGTCGTTACAAGCGGTTGCTTGATGAAGAAAAATCGTTGCCGCAGTTAATTGTAATTGATGGAGGAAAAGGGCAATTGGGAGCTGCACTTAATTCGCTTGAAAAATTAGGCCTTCGTGGAAGAATTTCAATCATCGGAATTGCGAAACGCCTGGAGGAAATTTATTTCCCTGGAGATTCTGTTCCGCTTTATGTCGACAAAAATTCGGAAACCTTAAAAATTATTCAGCAATTACGAGATGAGGCGCATCGCTTTGGAATAACTTTTCATCGAAACAAAAGATCAAGTGAATTTATAAAATCTGAACTCGAAAGTATTTCCGGAATAGGAGAGAAGACGAGAACTGCACTTTTGACACGTTTTAAGAGCGTTGAGAATCTCAAAAACCAAGCCTTCCGCGAGGTTGCTGATGAAATAGGCGATTCTAAAGCACGTTTGATATTTGATTTTTACAAGCTAACCTATTGAAATAAAAAAGTTTAAACCGGTAAAGTTTAAGTCTTTTTTGTGTCTTTTATTCTGTTGAAATAGATCAATTTCGGTACTTTTCTTCTCCTTCGAGCAATCCCAGGTACGAACTGTACCTACTAAGTGCGATTTTTCCTTCTTCAACCGATTTTTTCACTGCGCAATGAGGTTCATGTGTATGGGTGCAATTGTAATACTGACATTCATTCAAAAGTCTGAAAATTTCAGGAAAGTAGTGCGAGATTTCTTCTTTTTCCATTTCGAGTACACCGAACCCTTTTATTCCAGGAGTATCAATTATGTAACCGCCAAAATCAAGTTCATACATTTCTGAATTGGTTGTGGTGTGCTTTCCTGAAAAATGTGCTTCGGAAATTTCTCCGGTTTTCAAAATGATGTTCGATTGCAGCGAATTGATGATTGTCGATTTTCCAACACCCGAATGACCGGAAAAAACATTGGTTTTATTGGTCATCATTTGTTTGAGCTCAACAATTCCAATCTCGTTTTTAGCTGAAATTTTCAGACATTGGTAACCTGCCATTTCATAAATTTCGATCAGCGAATTCATTGTGGCCGTCTGTTCTTCGTTGTAAAGATCAATTTTGTTGAAAATGAGGTGGCAGGGAATTCGGTAAGCTTCTGCGGAAACCAAGAACCGATCGATAAAAGTTGTGGTTGTTACCGGAAATTGTATGGTTACGATCAAGAATGCCTGATCAATATTTGCTGCAATAATGTGTGATTCTTTGGACAGATTGGGAGATTTCCGGATGATATAATTGTTACGAGGTAAGATTTTGTGAATTAGACCAACTATCTGGCTGCCAATAGTATTGTTTTCATTTGATTCAACAATTTCAACATGATCACCAACTGCAATGGGGTTCGTACTTCGTATTCCTTTTAGTCGTAAATTTCCTTTGATTCTGCTTTCAATCAAGTTTCCTTCTTCTGTTTTTACAGTGTACCAACTGCCCGTTGATTTAATAACAATGCCTTTTTTCAATGTATATTTCTGCTTTAGATTAATTCGTTATACTTTCGCAATTCATTTAATGTGAATCAAAAGTAGTAAAAATTGTGAAAAGGATTTTAAGCTATAATGTAAATGGAATCCGTTCGGCAATCGGGAAGGGGTTATTCGAATTTTTAGTAGAAGTTAATCCTGATATCATTTGTTTTCAGGAAACAAAGGCTCAGCCCGGGCAAATGCACGAATCTGAATTTGAAGCATTGGGCTATTATGGATATGCATTTTCGGCGGTTAAGAAAGGATATAGCGGTGTGGCTATTTTCAGTAAAGTTGAACCTGATCTGGTGGTTTACGGTATGGATAATGGGAAATATGACAATGAAGGAAGGGTTATTCGTGCTGATTTTGGTGATATTTCTGTGATAAGTGCATATTTTCCTTCCGGAACAACAGGTGGTATCAGGCAAGCCTTTAAAATGGATTTTCTTTCTGATTTTCACAACTACCTTGCTGAATTGAGGAAAACGAGAAGTAAATTGATTATTTCGGGTGATTACAATATCTGTAGGTTATGGATTGATATCCATAATCCTGAAAAACAACAGGATACATCTGGTTTTTTGCCTGAAGAGAGGGAATGGTTTGCAAATTTCGTGGATGACGACTATGTGGATAGTTTTCGCGAATTCAATCAGGAAAAACATCAATATTCGTGGTGGAGTTATCGGGCTGGAGCACGGCAGAATAACAAAGGATGGCGGATTGATTATCATATGATAACCAGTAATTTAAAGGATAAGTTATTAAATGCTAAAATTTTGCCGATGGCTGTTCATTCCGACCATTGTCCGGTTTTAGTTGATGTAGATTTCTGATATGCGTAATTTTTTCACTCTTTTTTGTTTTTTGATTTTATATTTTTCTGCTGAAGCCAAATCGTTGAATGGTTTTTTAACAGCAAAAAAGGATACAAATTACATTGAGAGTTATTATAACGATTTGATTATTAGATTATACTCCGGAGAAAAGACACATTCACTTGATCTGAATGATTTAAATAGTCCCTATCATCTGAAATACCTTCCTAATGGTTACTTTAACTTGGGTGCGGGCGTTAATTTCAGATCATTTGGTCTCAGTTTGGCAACAAAAGTTCCTATATTTCAAAACAGCGAGTTTAAGCATGGCGAGACCAAACGATTTGGAATTCAGAGCTACATTTACACAAGTAAGTTTACAGTCGATCTTTTAACTTCCTTTCTGAAAGGATATTATTTGGTTAATTCGTCTTCTCATCTTGCTTCGTATACGAAGGATAAGGACTACCAAAGACCTGATATTGCTTCAGCAAACATTGGGATTAGTATAAATTATATTTTTAACAATTCTCGTTTTTCGTATCGCGCGGCTTTTAGCGATACCGAACGACAGAAAAAAAGTGCAGGTTCATTACTCGCTGGTGGAAGTATTATTTCTTATCAGACAAAGGGTGATTCCTCAATTGTTCCACGTGAAATTGATCCGAAGTATTTTTTAAAATCAAGAGAAATATCAAAATCTGGCGTTTTGGCTTTTAATGCAAACATTGGATATGCCTATTCTCTGGTATTTCTTCGGAATGGAATATTTACATTGTCGTATATTTTAGGTACTGGTGTTCAGGATAATACGTTTGGTGGAGAAGTGGATAGCGCGATTAATCGGTGGCGATTTAGTATGAATCATTCAGGCCGATTAGGAATTGGTTATCGGTTTAATCGGTATTACCTGCGAATTGGTATTATTCGTTCAACTCAGTACACTAATTTGAAATACAATGATTTGGGTATTGGGAATGGAACTAATTTTATGCAAATTTCATTGGGAAAAAGATTTACACTGCGAAAATAATAGTAAAAAAAAGGCCTTCAGTGATGAAAGCCTTTTTATTATGTTATTTCAATTTTTATTCCCAATCCAGAATAATTTTTCCGCAATTTCCTTCTTCCATAATCCTGAAAGCTTCCTGATAATCATCAGCGGGAAACCGGTGAGTTATTACCGGTGCAATATTTAATCCGTGAGAAAGCATCATTTCCATCTGGTACCAGGTTTCGTACATTTCACGACCATATATTCCCTTCATTGTCAAACCTTTAAAGATAAGTTTGCTCCAGTTGATTTGAGTTGATGATGGCAACAATCCCAATAACGATATTTTGCCCCCGTTATACATATTCTCGACCATATCGCCAAAAGCTGCCGAAGATCCGCTGCATTCCAGGCCAATATCGAATCCGCCAACCATGCCGAGTGATTTCATGGCGTCTTTTATATTTTCTGTGCGGGGATCAATAACCTTTGTAGCGCCCATTTTAAGGGCCAAATTGCGCCGATATTCGCTTAAATCGGTACCAACTATATAACGAGCCCCTGCATACTTACAAACGGCTGTAGCCATCGCTCCGATGGGTCCACCAATTCCGGTAATTAAAACATCTTCTCCAAGTAGTGGAAATGACAATGCTGTGTGGGTTGCATTGCCCAACGGATCCATTACCGACATTAATTCGTCAGATATCCGATCATCAACTTTCAACACATTTGAAGCCGGGACCGAAACATATTCGGCAAAACCACCGTCGCGATTAACGCCGATTCCAACTGTGTGATCACAAATATGTTGACGTCCACGCCGACAGTTTCGGCAAAAACCGCATGAAATGTGTCCTTCAACGGTGACTCTTTCTCCGATATAAACTCGCGATACTTCCGAGCCTTTTTCAACAACGGTTCCCATGTATTCGTGCCCGATTACCAGTGGGGTTTTGATGGTATTTTGTGCCCATTCGTCCCATTTGTATATGTGCAAATCGGTTCCACAGATAGCTGATTTTTTGATTTTAATTAAAACATCGTTGGGACCAACAACTGGCATTGGAACATCCGTCATCCAAATACCTTTTTCAGGTTTGATTTTTACAATTGCTTTCATTGTTCTAGTATGATAAATGTGATACAATATTAAGCGGTTCAGAAATTATAATATAGAATGAAAATCATGTTTATTTTATATGGTATAACTTATCATAAAAAAGCCACAGCTATATCAAATATCTGCGGCTTTTTTATCTTGATGAGAACAATTATTTTTCTTTCTGCCAGATTGATTTCATGGGATATACTTCGAGTTTTTCAACAAATAGTTCGCCTCCGGTATTGTAAAGGTATAAGCCGTAGGCTTTATCGCTTGGTGTAAAGCAAGAACTCATCGCTACTTTTCCGTCGTTTGCAAAAATCTCAATTGAACTTCTGTCCAATAGAATGTCGAGTTTTAATACTCCGTCAACTGGTTCAATTACAGCCGATTTACCCAAACACGAAAGCGTGTTTGTTTTTGTGGTATAGGTAATTTCCGTTCCGTTGTTTTTCTTGTCCAGACGAACTACAAAGCCAAAACTATCGGTAGTTTTAACTTTAAAACTTCCAATGATGTGCAAACAATCGTCTTTTATTCCATGTGCAAGGTTTTTATTGATCCCCGGAATCAGGTTTTTATTCTCCCAGATTTCTCCTTTTGAGTGCAGAAGTTCTATTTCTTTAATGGGTTTTCGGACCAATTTAATACCATCGATGTATTTTTTTAGCGAAAGTTCGCATGGGAAAGTCATCTGACCTTTAAATGGCATTCCCGGAAATTCGCCGCCTCTCATCCAGGCAATCTGAATCGTTCTTCCATCGCTTTCTGGAATATTGCTCCATGTTTGAGTGGCGTAATAGTTTGCACCAAAATCGCTTTTCATTTTAGGAGTTTCAGGTGTAAATTTCTCACCATCAAACAAACCAATCAGATAGCTACCGTCGCCATCAAACAAAACCCATTTTTTATCGTCAGCTCTGCGGTTAACCGATAATTCAACTAAATCGGGACATTCGAAAAAGCCAGTAATATGATTTTTAAATTGCCAATCAGTCAGGTTTTTAGAGGTATAGAACGAAACTCCTTTTTGCGAATCATCGTTGTTTGGCTTTCGGTAAATAACCATGACATATTGCTTGCTTGCTTCGTGCCAGAATACTTTGGGGTCGCGCGCATCATCGGTTGCATCGTATGCAATAATCGGATTTTTATCGTATTTCTTCCAGGTTCTTCCTTTGTCGTTGCTGTAGGCCAACCGTTGACCGCAGTGCTGACTGGTATAAAACAACAAAATGGTTTTTTCTTCTCCGGATTGAAGGCCAGTTACATTATTCAGATCGACCAAACCGCTGCCCGAAAATTCAGTACAATCAACTGAATCTTTCGAATCATTATCAGGAAAAAGCGCTATTGGCAAGTGTTCCCAGTGTACCAAATCGGTGCTGATGGCATGACCCCAATGCATGAATCCCCATTCGTTTCCAAAAGGATTATACTGATAGAACAGATGATATTCGCCCTCATAAAAAACCAATCCATTTGGATCGTTGTGCCAGTTTTTTTCAGGAGTAAAATGAAACTGAGGCCGATAGATTTCGTCGAATATTTTAACGGGTTTTTCGGCTGAGGCTGTAATTGAGGTAATGAAAATAATGAAAATTAAAAAAGGAAACTTCATAGCTAAATTGTTATTGACATCGTAGTTCAGGCAAATATAGATTAAAAAATGTGAATATTTCTGATACTTTTGATTTCAAATTATCCTGAAAATGCTGCCATCTAGTAGGGTATGGTTTAACTAATTCGGATATAAAACAGAGTTTTTTTTCTTTTTGAAGTTTATAAAGCATTGTTATTTAACTGATTTGTAATATGAGACAATATCTGGTTTTAATTGCATTCCTGATGTTTGTGGAATTGAGCTTTGGACAGGAATTATGGAGGAAAGAAGCCATTAAAATGCCACCATCGGTTTGTTATGCTTCTCCGGAGATTCACAAGTCATTTGTAAAACCACCGGAAAAACTAAAAGCAGGTTCTACAAAAAAGGCTACAATTATTGTCGATTTTGTTGGTTTTCCGGAGGATGCAAAGGTCGCTTTTCAATACGCAGTAACTATTTGGCAAGATTTAATTTATTCTCCTATCCCAATACATATTCAGGCGACCTGGGAGAGCCTTGCCTCGGATATTTTGGGAAGTTGTTCGCCGTCTGATTACATTCCAAATTTCAATTCAACTCAAATTTGGAATTGCTATTACCCCATTGCTTTGGTTGAAAAAATGCTTGGTCAGGAAGTTAATTCTCCGACTGGTTACGAGATAGAAGCCTCATTCAATAAAGATTTTACAAACTGGTATTTTGGCGTTGATGGCAATACGCCTACTGACAAATATGATTTTGTATCAACGGTTTTGCACGAATTGACTCATGGGTTAGGTTTTCACGGTTTCTTTTATTCGGATGGCAGAGGTCGCGGTGGATATGGTACTGATGGCATGGCGGCTGCTTTTGACCAATATGTAATCAATCAAAGTTCAGAAAAACTGGTAAATACAAAGATTTTTACAAATCCATCAGTTAAGTTGTATCAAACCTTTACTTCCGGATGGCTTAGTTTTAACACCAAGCTGGACTTAGACTCTTTGCCCAGGCTTTACTCACCAACAACTTGGGATAGCGGTTCGAGCATTTATCATTTGAATGATGATACCTATCCGGCTGGTGATCCCAACTCATTAATGACACATGCAATGGGGAAGGGTGAGGCCAATCATAATCCGGGACCAAATACTTTAGCGATTATGTATGATATGGGATGGAAGTCGATTTCAATTAAACATACACCGATTAAAGATATTGAATATGTTACTGCTCCAATCAATTTTGAAGCGAAAATTGAGAGTGACTATGCTCTGGATTCGACCAAATTATACCTGATTTACTCATCAACGAAATTTGTGAAAAAGGATTCTGTTCGCTTGATGCCAACAAATACTCCCGCCATTTTTAATGCAAAAATAAAACCTACCCAAACAGGCGAAATTCAGTATTATTTTTCGGCCAGAGACGTAAAAAAGAGAACATTTGTATTTCCATCCAATTCACCAACAAGATACCTGGCTTTTACAATTGGAATTGATAAAACCGCGCCAGTCATAACGCATGAACCAATCAAATTTCTTTTGTCATCAAACCCAACTGCAAAAATTACTGCGATTGCAACTGATAATATTGGAATTGAGTCAGTCAAAGTGGCTTACTTTGTTAATGGTGGATTAATTCAGGAATTGGCATTGGTCAATGATTCAGCAGATCGGTACATCGGAAACCTGGCTTTTCCAAAAGGATCAGTCAAAGGCGGAGATATTGTCAGTTACCGGATTGTTGCCACCGATATTTCTTCGCAAAGCAACATCGGGTATTTGCCTTTAACTGGTTATAACACCTTTAAAATTGAAGAAATTAAAGAGCCCGTGGAGCGGTATGTTTCAAATTTTGATGCCTTGAATCCCGATTTTATTGGTTCCGATTTTACTATTTCAAGCGTAACCGGATTCGACAGTCCGGCGTTGAATTCAGCTCATCCATACCTAAGTCCGGATGTAGATAATTCTGAGTTTAATTTTAGTACAATTCTGAAATACCCAATCATTCTGAAAAAGGGAAAGATGACTTTTGATGAAATCGCATTGGTAGAACCAGGCGAAGCCGGTTCTAAGTTTAATGACGAAAATTTCTGGGATTACGTCATTGTTGAAGGTTCTAAGGACGGTGGGATCACCTGGAAACCTTTTGCTGACGGGTATGATAGCAATTTACAGCCATCGTGGTTGAAATTATGGAATAGTTCAATGTCGGGAAATAACAGTACAGCGATACCGACCAAAGATTTGCTGGTAAAACACGAAATCGATATGCTGGCCAATGGAAATTTTAGCGTAGGCGATGTTGTTTTGGTTAGGTTCCGGTTATTTTCCGATCCGTATTCGCATGGCTGGGGCTGGATCGTTGATAATCTGGCTATACAGGATTGGGAAACGGCTGTCAATCCTATGCTTTTATCTTCAGGAGAAGTAATTTGTTTTCCAAATCCGGCAACCAATCAGTTAAATGTCCAGATTAGTGCAAAAAATACGATTCAGAATTTGATTTTGAAGGCATATAACTCATCAGGAAAGCAGGTTTATATTCAGGATTTCCCCGTCAGATCTAATTTGTTTGAAACTGCAATTGATGTGAGTAGTTTTATACCTGGCTTGTATTTATTTACTTTCGAACCTGAAAAAGGAGAGGTAATTACCCGGAAAATATTAGTTCAATAACGGTGAAATGGAGTCCACTCCGAAAGGTCAAAAACCCCTAAATCCCCTGAAGGGGACTTTGAAGGTTCATTGGTTTTCAACGAGTTCCCCTTTAGGGGTCAGGGGTGAGGAAGTTGAAAATCAATGAACTCAGAACTTTCGGAGTAGACTTATAAATTGGATATCGCAACTTTAAATATTTGTTAAGCTTCAGAACGTAAAAATCAGTTTATTAATGGTTTATTGAAATTAATTACGGATATGCAGTTCTTTTTCTTTCCTGAAATTTTGATTTGAAATAAAAACTCTATATTTGCTCACATATTGAAAGCAAAATGAAACGTACAAGTAACAACAGTTTTTTTTATTGGTTTTATTACTTCTGTTCTCAAATCGGGATCGGCTGGTAATGTCTTGTTGTTACGAAAAGATATTTTACAAAAGGGTCCCGTGTTAAACGGGGCCCTTTTTTTATTTTCAATGGTTATGCTGAAACAAAACAAAAGAATATGAAACTTACAGTTATTGGTTTGGGATTGATTGGAGGCTCGATGGCAATCGATCTTCGGAAAGCCAGATTTACGCAAGAAATTACCGGCGTGGATGCCAATCCTGAAAATGCTCATGAAGCGTTGCGTTTGGGAATAATTGACCGTATTGATTCGCTTGAAGGTGCTGTAGTGAATGCCGATATGGTAATTATTGCCATTCCGGTTGATAAAGTTTTGAATACTTTGACTACGGTCCTTGATTTGATTTCGGACCAGACTACTGTAATTGATGTGGGTTCGACTAAAAAGCTGATTGCCCAGGCTGTCGAAAATCATCCGAAGCGTAGAAATTATGTGGCTGCACATCCAATGTCGGGTACCGAAAATTCAGGACCAACCGCTGCTTTGGAAGGTTTGTTCGAAGGTAAAATCAACATCATTTGCGATCAGGAAAAATGTGGTCCGCAACATTTGGCCTTTGCCGAAAAGGTATTTCAGGTGCTGGGAATGGACATTGCCTACATGACTTCCGATGAGCAGGATCACAGCACAGCTTTCATTTCGCATCTTCCCCATGCCGCTGCTTTTGCCCTGGCCAACGCGGTACTCGATAAAGAAGACCGGGAAATCATATTCGATTTGGCTAGTGGAGGTTTCAACTCAACGGTTCGTTTGGCCAAGAGTTCTCCTGAAATGTGGGGTCCAATTTTTCAACAAAATAAGCAGTACATTGTTGAATCGCTCGACGTTTACATTAAACACCTGAAAGCTTTCCGGAAAAGCATTGAATCGGATCCGGCAGAAATGATGGCTATGATGAAAAATGCCAACCGGATTCGGGGAATTTTAGCCGGTGATGGTGATTCGCTCGTTAAAAATGAAAAGACAATAGTTAAACTTTATACCAAATAATTATGGCGTTAGAATTAGAAATTAACCCAATTAAGCACTGGTTGCCTCAAATTAACAACCCGCTTATTATTGCTGGTCCATGCAGCCTCGAAACCGAAGAACAGGCTATGGATACTGCCAAACAACTTGCAAAAGATCATCGTGTATTCGTATATCGTGGTGGTGTTTGGAAACCGCGCACTCGTCCCGGAAGCTTCGAAGGTATCGGAAGCATTGGCCTGAAATGGCTGCAAATGGTTCGCGAAGAAACCGGTATGCCTGTTGGAACTGAAGTTGCCAATGCACAACATGCCGAAGAAGCTCTAAAAGCTGGCCTTGATGTGCTGTGGATTGGAGCGCGTTCTACGGCCAGCCCTTTTGTGGTGCAGGAAATTGCCGATGTGGTGAAAGGTACTGATGCGGTGGTGATGGTTAAAAATCCGGTTAATCCCGATGTTCAACTTTGGGTTGGAGCATTCGAACGGCTTAGTCAGGCCGGAATCAAAAACATGGTGGCCATTCACCGCGGTTTTACGCCTTTTCGCGAAACTGAATACCGGAACTACCCAAACTGGAAAACAGTGATCGAATTGCGCCGTATCATGCCTAATTTGCCCATTATCTGTGATCCGAGTCACATTGGCGGCAAACGCGAATATTTGTTTGATATTAGTCAGAAAGCCTTTGATATGGGCATGGAAGGATTGATGATCGAATCGCACCGCGACCCGTCGTGCGCCCTGAGCGACAAAGAGCAGCAACTTACTCCAACTGATCTGGCGAAATTGCTCGACCGTTTAATTATCCGGAATGTAACCACTGACAATAAGCAGTTCGAAAATCAACTGGAATTGCTTCGTAATCGTATTGATGCACTTGATACAGAATTGCTCGAAACCCTTTCATCGCGTATGGAAATTGCCCGTCAGATTGGTCAGTATAAAAAAGAGAATAACGTCACTGCATTTCAGGTTGGCCGTTTTGCTGAACTGATGGAAAAACGATTGAAATTGGGCGAAAGCCTAAATCTGGATCGTAATCTGGTTCAGTTGTTATTCCAGCACATTCACGAAGATTCGGTGCGTATGCAAACCGAAATTATGGACAAAGAATAAATAAGAAGTCGGAAGACCTAAATTGAAAGCCGGTTGGGAATATTTTCCTGACCGGCTTTCTTTTTGAATCGAATTCTTTCAGAAATTTACAAAATTCCTGTAACCTTTTCGTTTTACCGAGGTTAACAGATTAAGCAAATAAATACGTCGATAATTGGAGACACTCTCGGATAATGCGCTAATGCAGAAGGTGAAAAATGGAGACATTGATAAAATGGGTCTCCTCTATGAACGATATCATCGTCATTTATACCGGTTTCTTTATAACATGACGCGTCAAAAAGAGTTAAGCGAAGATTTGGTCCAGAATGTTTTTATCCGGATGTTGAAATACAACGATGGATTTCAGGGCTATGGTGAATTTAAAACCTGGATGTATCGGATTGCCAGAAATACCTTGTACGATCATCTCAAAAAGGTGAAAAATACGCCGGTTCATACAGACGTGACGGAATACGAAACAAAAATAGCAGGAGAGCATTTTTCTGATGCACAAATTGAGAAGGAGCAGGAATTAAAATTACTGGAAGTGGCGATGGAAAAATTGAGTACAGAAAACAGGGAACTACTGGTTTTATGCCGTTTCGAGGAACTGAAATATAATGAAATTGCGAAAATATTGAATACAACGGAAGGTGCAATAAAAGTTAGAATTCATCGTGCCTTGAACCAATTGAAAAGCAATTATTTAGAAATTGATCATTAAAAAAACAGACATGGAATGCAAAGAATACAGAGAGCAATTTACTTCACTACTGACGGATTCAATTCCGCAGGCGCAGCGAAGTGAGATTGAAAGCCATCTGGAAGGTTGTGCAAATTGCCGGGAAGAATTTGAGTCAGCCCAAAAGATATGGTATCTCATGGGAGAAATGACCCAGCCAGAACCTTCTGCGACTATGCAGTCTGATTTTAATGCTATTCTTTCTGAATTTAAAAAAGAACAGAAGGTTAGAAAAAATCTTTTGGATGAATGGATAAACAAGCTTCGTGAGTTTTTGTATCTGCAGGTACAGCCTCGTCTAGCTTATAGCCTTCTGTTGGTTGCATTTGGCCTGGTTGCAGGATATTTTTTACATCAGCCCGGGCAATCGGCAATAGCTTACAACAAACAGATTGATTCGCTTACGTCACAGGTTTCAGAAATGAAACAAGTCATGATGTTCTCTCTTTTGCAGGATCCCTCAGCTTCACAGCGTATGCGTGCCGTTGCTTATACGGAAGAGATCGACAATGTTGATCTTAAAGTCATAGGAGCTTTATTCACTACTTTAAATGAGGATCCGAATGTGAATGTACGGCTTGCAACCCTTGACGCTCTAGTAAAATTGGCCGATGAACCGAAAGTCCGTGAAGGCCTTGTGCGGAGTATTGACCTCCAGGATTCGCCCCTGATGCAAACAGCTATAGCCGATGTTATGGTTCGGTTGCAAGAGAAAAGTTCAGTTCGATCTTTACAGAAGTTGCTCCATAAGAAAGATCTGAATGAGATGGTCAAATTCAATATCGAAAAAAGTATTCAAAGACTGATCTAAATCTAAAATTCAATAAAAATTATGAAAACAGTTATAGTCGCCTGTTTAATGGGATTGGGAATATTATGCGCCATTCCAAAGGTAAATGCCAAAGAATTTAAGGAACATGTGAACAAGGAATTCACCGTTACCGGTAATGTTTCCCGAACATATCTGTTCATTTACAACATATTTGGATTTATTAAAGTGGAGGGATATGCCGGAAATAAAGTGCTGCTCGAAATGGACAAAAGCATTTCAGCCGATGACGACAAAACGTTAGAATTAGGCAAAAAGGAATTCAAGCTTGGCTTCGACCAGAAATCGGATACCGTTATGGCCTATATAGCAGCACCGTATGATTCGCGCCCTAGGCCAATCAGGCAACATGATGAAAATCAACGCAATATTGAGTACAATTACAAAGTGAATTTTACCGTAAAGGTGCCATACGGAACCAACCTTCATATATCGACGGTAAACGATGGTGTAATTACGGTTGAGAATGTCAGCGGAAAACTAAATATCAGCAATGTGAACGAAGGTATATCAGTTAAAAATGCAAAAGGAACAACCGTTGCCCACACGGTAAAAGGTAATGTTTCAATTAATTATCTTAGCAACCCACCAGAAGCATCCTCTTATCATACAATTAACGGCGATATCCGCGTTAGCTACCAGCCCGACTTTTCAGCCGATCTTACGTTTAAAAGTATGCATGGCGATTTTTTTACCGATTTTACCGAGGCCAAAATGCTTCCGCCAACGACCACAAAAATTCAGGATTTGAAAGGCCACGAGGCCGTTTATAAACTGAATACAATTACCACCGTTCGTTTTGGAAAAGGTGGTAAAACATTCAAATTTGAAACACTTAATGGCAATGTTTACATTAAAAAACAATCTTAATATACACAGATTATGAAAAACATGAAAATTACAGGCCTGCTAATTCTAAGCCTGATTATCGGATCAAATGCTTTTGGGCAATCAACAGAACAATTAACCGTTCCATTGAGCAGTCCGGGTAAACCCTACTCTTTAAAAGTACAACTGGTGTCTGGATCAATTAAAGTTGCCAGCTACGATGGAAAAGACATCATCATCAACGCTACTCCCAAAACCGACGACGACAAAGGATCGAAAACCAACTTTAATATCAATTTCAGGAAGGGAGGCAAAGACAAAGAAGAAGCATCGAATTTTGATGAAAGTGGAATGAAGCGTATTTCGTCAGCCGGTGGTTTTGAAGTTACGGCCAAAGAGGCTGATAATAATGTTACTGTGAATACGGGCAATCCGAATAAAGCAGTTGATCTTGATTTAAAAATTCCACAGGATGTCAAACTAAAGATTGGCACAGTAAACGATGGTGAAATTAGTGTGGAAAATGTGAGGGGCGAACTGGAAGTCTCCAATGTGAACGAAAAGATTACCCTTAGCAATGTTTCGGGTTCTGTTATGGCCAATACGGTAAATGGAGACATTGTTGTGACTTTCAGTAAGGTGGATCCAAATGCTCCGATGGCTTTTTCAACTTTAAATGGTGATATCAAGGTAACTCTTCCGGTAGATACCAAAGCCAATCTGAAATTCAAATCTGATAACGGAGAAATATTTAGCGATTTTGATGTGGTGGTTGACAAAACACCAGGCAAAGTCGATAAAATCAGCACTCCGGGTATGTACAAGATTAAAAAAGACGATTGGGTTTATGGAAAAATCAATGGCGGTGGCGCTGAAATGCTAATGAAAAACATGCAAGGAAATATTTATTTAAAAAAGGCCAGTAAATAGCAAAACGTTTCTGTTTTACGAATCCAAAGAACATTGACCTAAACTTTTGCCAATATCTTTTTAAAGGCCGAAATCATGGCTTTTTCGATGATTGGGAATTCAATCATATCTTTGCCAATAAAAACAAACATAACGGCAATATGGAGTTCTTTGACGGCTAATTCTTCGTAAAAGTTTGGTTTGTTCAGCCGGTAAGCTTCGCGCATACGTCGCTTCAGGAGGTTTCGCTTGACAGCACGCTTAAAATTTCGTTTCGAGACTGTAAATGCAGCCTGTACCGGGAACGGTTGTGTTGAGTCGGTTTTCTGGAATACCACTTTGAGTGGATACGCCAAAAAGGATTCGCCGGAGGAAAACATTTCCCCGATAACCTTTTGGCTGCAAAGTCTTTCTTCCTTTTTAAGCGTGAATTCTTCCATCTGACTAAAATACAACAAAAAAGGGGAAATCAATTTTCCCCTTTTTTGTTGTATTGCGTTGTTTTGGTTATTGTCCTTTGTTATGTTTTTTGATAAACTGTTCCAACGCCATGGTCATCGATGGCGCTTCGGCAGTCGGTGCTTCAATGTCGAGTCTTAAACCAGCTTCGTGAACCGCTTTTGCAGTTGCCGGTCCGAAACAGGCAATCTTGGTTTCATCCTGTGCAAAACCGGGAAAATTCTGCATCAACGACTGAATTCCTGAAGGACTGAAGAACACAAGAATGTCGTAATTAACTTCTTTCAGGTCAGATAAATCGCTGCTAACGGTCTGGTAAATAATAGCCTTGGTATAAGTGTATCCGGCTTTGTCAATCAGAGATGTAATCTCAGGCTGACCAACTTGCGACAATGGCAAAAGAAATTTTTCTTCTTTGTGCTTCTTCATCACGTCAATCAAGTCCGAAAATTTACCTGCGCCATAAAATATCTTTCGTTTGCGGTAAACGATGTACTTCTGAAGGTAAAACGCCGTAGCTTCCGAAATGCAGAAGTACTTCATGGTATCAGGAATGGCCAGACGCAGTTCAGTACTGATTCTGAAAAAATGATCAATAGCAGTACGGCTGGTGAAAATAACCGCACCATGATCCAATATCTGAACTCTGGTCTGTCTGAACTCTTTAGCCGATACGCCTTCAACTTGTATGAAAGGGCGGAAATCAACCTGAACGTTATTTTTTTCAGCCAGATCAAAATAAGGCGATTTGGCCGTTTCAGGCTTGGGTTGCGAAACTAAAATTCTCTTGATCTTCAAGGTAATTGTTTTTATATTAATTCTTCACTACAATTAAATCAACACAAGATTATAGATCAGAAATAACGGTAAAAATTCAAGGGTACAAAGGTATAAAATCAAATATGAAATTGAAAATTGTTTTTTCAGGAAAATTTTCGCACCTCTAATCAACGACATTAAATAGAAAATGACAATGATTCCCAAGCCAGCAAACAACAGCGGTTCAACCTGTGATAGCGGTATAAAGGCTATTATTGCTGAAACAGGAAGTAAAAATAATCCCAGAACCCGATTAAAAACGGTTATGCTGAATAGGTACTCCTGAATCTCCTGTTTGCTTTCGGTAAGAATTCCTATAATGTAGTAAATGATTCTTTTTGCCGTGAAATAGCTCATTACAATTCCCAGGCAAGCCAGATAAACGTAATAGGATTTCGTAAATCCAAGGTTGATTTTATACAGC
Source organism: Prolixibacteraceae bacterium (assembly GCA_028683385.1). Taxonomy (GTDB): domain Bacteria; phylum Bacteroidota; class Bacteroidia; order Bacteroidales; family Prolixibacteraceae; genus Aquipluma. The sequence continues at coordinate 111,636 of JAQUIJ010000012.1, forward strand.
GATAAAAATTGATAGGCAAAAAGTGCCAAGGTCATGTTAAAAATCACATCAAGCCTGAACGACGCATGAAACAGGTTAAAATAACGCTCACGGAAAGTTCTTGTAAAGGTTGAATAGTTAATCGTTGATTGAATCAACTGACTCAAATACTTATTGAAAATTAGCTTGACTGTGGCAAACAACAGAAACATCATGACCAAAAGACCAATCAGCCAATCGGGATTTGTTCGTGTCACTTTTTTGCCGGTGAAAACAACTTCAACACCCTTCAATACGGTATGAAGCGAATCATATGGAAGTGGTCTGATGAGATCTTTTTGGTAATTAAACTTGGGGATATATGCTTTGTGAAACTGCGACCATTCAGGCCGGAACCCGAAAATGATTACGCTATCTGGAGCAATGTAATTAACACTTAATGAGTCACTAAATGAAGGATCAAGCAGGCTGAGCGTCGGTTTTACAGAGTCGGTTTGAATCGTTTGGTCACCTAAATTAGCCGGATTCAAAGTCAGGTTTGAGTTTACAGTGTCTGATTTGAATTGATTAGATTGCATACCGATTGCTAATTGTATAAGTTTGTGGCCGCAAAAGTAATGATTAATCACCTTTATTTTGCCACTACCTTTGGCTTAATAAGTAAATTTAATGACGATGTCACAAAATGCAATAAAAATATATCAGGCTCCACTTCAGGGAGCAACCGATTTTGACTTTAGAAAGGCTTTAGCAGAATCTTTTGGCGGAATTGATAAGTACTTTATTCCTTACCTGTCGTATGGCAAGGGACGCGAAATAAAAAAATCGCAGTTGCGCGAAGTATTCCCCGAAAATAATGGGTCGTTGCCTGTTGTTCCGCAGGTTTTATTTTCCGATCAGGCTGAACTATTCGATTTGGTTAGTATTCTGATTGACTACGGATACGAGGAAATTAACCTGAATCTGGGTTGTCCGTATCCAATGGCGACGAACAAGGGCAGGGGAGCGGCATGGCTCGAAAAGCCTGAAGCTTTGAGTGAAATACTTCAGCAACTTTACGCAAAGGGTTTTCCGGCGAAATTTTCGGTAAAAATGCGTGCCGGGATGAAAAACGATCAGGATGCCAAGGCAATTTTTAGCTTATTAAATCAATTTTCGCTGGAAGAAATTATTTTTCATCCGCGTACCGCCAGCCAAATGTATGACGGCAAAGCCAATCCGCAGCTTTTTGCCGAGGCCATTTCTGAAGTGAAACATCCGATGATTTATAACGGCGATATCTTTTCGGTAGCCGATTTTCAGGAATTGCAAACGATTTTACCTGAACAAAATAGCTGGATGATTGGTCGCGGTTTGCTGACAAATCCGGCATTGGCAGCACAATTAAAGGGTGAAGTTTTTGAGCTAAAGGCGCTTCGGATTAAAATGCGTGAGTTTCACGATCAGTTGCTCGAAGGATATTCTGCAAGATTGCAAGGCGATGGTCATATTGTGATGAAGATGAGCCAGTTTTGGGCGTATTTCAGCGAGTCGTTTGAAAACCCGCACAAAGCAATGAAACTTGTAAAAAAATCGAGTAGTTTGCTGAAATACAATGCCGCTGTGACTGAGATTTTCAGGAGTTTTTGAAAACTGAAGAATTGAATTATTAAAGGATTGGCATTTCGTTTCTGGAAACTGTGACTGAACACTGACTACTTGGTTTCAGGAACAGTTTTCCTGTTCGTAGATTTCCATGACGGTCATTAATTGTTCCAGTTCTTCGGCTTCGGCTGTATTATCTGGTGTGTCACATATCTCCAAGAACCTTTTTAGCGCTTCTCTGTATTCATCCTCTGTAAAAAGTGCTTCTATCATCCGTTTATCCATTTGTTGTTGAAGATTCTGGCGAGCTATCGAAAGTTAATGGGCATCGAGCCAGTTATCGCCTGCGTTCATTTCAACAGTCAGCGGCACGCCAATGTTTACAGCGTTTTCCATTTCATGTTTTACAATAGCTTTCATCTGCTCCAATTCGGGTTTCCATACATCAAAGTTCAACTCATCGTGTACCTGAAGGATCATTTTTGACTTTAGATTCTGTTCGTTCATCGCTTTCCAGATGTTGACCATCGCAATTTTAATCACATCGGCAGCCGATCCCTGAATGGGCGCATTGATTGCATTTCGTTCAGCAACTCCACGTACAACCGCATTCGACGAGTTGATGTCGTTGAGGTAACGTTTCCTTCCCTTGATGGTTTCTACAAAGCCTTTATTCCTTGCATTTTCGATGCTCGAATCCATGAATTTTTTAATATCCGGAAAATTCTCGAAATAGCCGTCGATCAACTGTTTTGCTTCAGTGCGTGGGATATTCAACCGAGCTGACAAGCCGAATGCCGAAATGCCATAAATAATCCCAAAGTTGGCGGTTTTGGCTTTCCGGCGCATATCCGAAGTGACTTCTGAAAGCGGAATTTTGTAGATTTTTGAAGCAGTTATGGAGTGAATATCCTGATTATTCCTGAAAGCTTCGATCATTTGGCTATCCTGGCTTAAAGCTGCCATAATACGCAATTCAATTTGCGAGTAGTCAGCAGAAAGAAAAGTATGCTGATCGTCTGACGGAATAAATGCTTTGCGCAGTTCGCGGCCATTTTCGTCGCGAATTGGGATGTTCTGCAAATTCGGATTGGTCGAACTTAAACGTCCGGTGGCTGCGATGGCCTGATTGTAATTCGTATGCAGTTTTTTTGTTTTCGGATTGATCAGCAATGGCAAGGCCTCGACATACGTTGAAAGCAATTTTTTCAGTCCACGGTAATCGAGAATTTTGGCAATAATCGGGTGTTTGTCTGCCAGTTTTTCGAGCGTTTCTTCGGCAGTCGAATATTGCTTGGTTTTGGTCATTTTGGCATTCGGATCAATTTTAAGCTTCTCGAACAGAATGACGCCAAGCTGTTTGGGTGAAGAAACATTAAAGTTCTCGCCAGCCATTTCAATGATTTCCTTCTCAATATCTACAATCTGTTTACTTAAAACTCCTGCATAAATCTTTAATTCCGAAGTGTTTAAATTCACGCCGGCAATTTCCATATCGGCCAAAACATAAATCAGTGGCATTTCAACTTCGTCGAACAGTTGGCGGGTACCATTTTTGTCCAGATCTTTTTCGACTGCGTATTTCAACTGCAACGTCAGATCGGCGTCTTCGCACGAGTAGTCGCGCAATTGCTCCGGATTTGCGTCGCGCATGGTTTTCTGGAACAAACCCTTTCCGCCAATCAGCGTATCAGTGGTTATTTTCTGGAAATTGAGGTATTGCTCGCACAAATAATCCAAATTGTGCTTCATTTCTGGCTGAATCAGGTAATGCGCAATCATGGTATCGAACAGCGGACCTCGGATTTCGAGACCGTAATTTTTCAGGATCGAAAGATCATATTTGATGTTTTGACCAATTTTCACAATTTTTTCGTCACCAAAAATCAGCCGGAATTCATGCACAATTTCTGTTGCCTGTTGCCTGTCAGCGGGCAAAGTTACGCAGTAGGCTTCGTGGCTCCGGAATGCAAACGACATGCAAACCAGTTCGGCAGTCATGGTATCCAATCCTGTAGTTTCGGTATCGAAACAAAATTCTTTTTGTACCGAAAGTTCAGCGCGTAAACTGGCGCGTTGCTCGGCGGTTTCAATCAGGTAATACTGATGTGGAATGGTGTCAATCGAATCCAGATTTTTGACTTCAACCGGCTTTTCTTCTGGAGTCGCCATCGGAGAACCAAACAAAGTGCCCTGTTCAAAAAGGGTATCGGGTGGGGTTTGAGGTTTGGCCTCTTGTTTTTTAATGAGTTGGCGGAATTCCAGTTCAGTAAAAATCTCATTTAATTTCTGAATATTTGGCTCTTCCATCACAATTTTGTCCTCGTCAAACTCAACCGGAACATTCAGAATAATTTCGGCGAGCTGGCGCGACATGCGAACCTGCTTCTCAAATTCAACCAGGTTTTCCTTCAGTTTTCCTTTCTGCGAGTCAATGTTTTGGTAAAGTCCGTCAACCGATTTAAACTCCGAAATCAGCTTCATGGCAGTTTTGGGGCCAACACCCGGGCACCCGGGAATATTGTCAGCCGTATCGCCCATCAATCCGAGAACATCAATCACCTGCCAGGGCTCGTCAACCAGAAAGTTTTCCTGAATTTCAGGAATTCCCCAAATTTCAGGAGCTTCACCACCACGCGAAGGTTTATACATGAAAATATTTTCGGAAACCAGCTGTGCATAATCCTTGTCAGGCGTCATCATGTAGGTGGTGTAGCCCATTGTTTCAGCCTTTTTGGCCAAAGTTCCAATTACGTCATCAGCTTCGAAACCAGCTTTTTCGAGCATTGGAATGTTATAAGCTTCAATAATTTTCCGGATGTATGGAATAGATTTTTGCAGATCTTCAGGCATCACTTCCCGATTGGCTTTATAAGCTTCGAACATTTCGTGACGGAACGTAGGAACATTCATGTCGAACACCACCGCAATGTGTGTGGGTTTTTGTTCGCGGAGCAATTGCTCCAGAATATTCACAAAACCCAGCATGGCCGAGGTATTCAATCCTTTGGAATTAAACCGTGGATTTTTGATAAATGCGAAATACGAACGGTAAATCAACGCATAGGCATCGAGCAAAAAAAGTCGCTTATCGGTGTTATTGTGTGCTGTCATTTCGGTTTGAATTTTCTATAAAATTAACGATTAACGAACAACAATTTGAGTTTAACGATTTTTTCCTTCTGCAATCGTCGATCTTTAATCGTTAATCTGCAATCAATTGTCTTCGGCATACCACTCTGCAAACGAACTGCTTGTTTCGTATAACCGAACACAGAATAGCTCCAGATGTTCAGGTAAAAGCGGTTTCACTTTCTCAGCAATGTAAACAACCATGTTTTCAGAAGTTGGCTGAAACGGCACCACGTGATGGCGTTCGTACATCTGTCCCAAAGCATCTAGTTTATCGGTTGGAGCATCTTCGTTGATCATCAGCGAATGGTCGAGCGGGCTGACAATGTGTTGCTGAATGAGTTTTTTCAGGATACTGAAATCGATCACCATGCCATCTTTTGGGCTTCCGGAGACCTGCATCGGCTCGCCGGCAACAGTGATCTGTAATTTGTATGAATGGCCGTGAATGTTGCGGCAAAGTCCGTCGTAGTTGAGGAGTGCGTGCGACATTTCGAAGCCAAATTGCTTGGTAACTCTAATTTTTGCCATTTTGTAAATTTCTGGAGGTCGAAATTAGGAAAGAAGTTTTAATATTGGACTAAACTGTTTGTTGGAATCTGCATACAGGCATTAAAAAATAAAGATCCGACCTTTGTGAAGAGATCGGATCTTTAAAAGTAAGATGAACGATTAACCTATTCTTCGCAGGTACATCGTTGTAAGCAGTCGACAATCTGACTCAGAATGTCGTGTTTTAGGTAATAATAAGTGTTTTTCCCTTCACGGCGCGAACAAAGAACGCCTTTGTCTTTCAGTATTCCTAAATGATGGGATGTTGTTGATTGTTCAATTCCAAGCAGTTCGTGGATTTCAGTAACAGTGAGCTTTTTACCACCTTCCAAATGCTTTAAAATTGCGATTCGTACGGGATGGGCAATGGCTTTAAGCATGCTTGCTGCCATCTCCAACTTGTCAGAATCTATTTCCTGAATGTTCATCATGATAATAATTTTAACAGATGCAAATATATGAATATTTAAGTTTTAAATAAACCTTCTTTCAACTTAGTATAGTTTAGAACGTTTTCAAATAAGTGAAGCTTAGGTTATTCCGAATGTAAATTTGAAAGTTGATCAAACGAATAGATTTTCAGGATAAAGTCAATATATTTTTTAATTTTGAACCATTCAAAAAAAGCCTGAATGACCTCTTTGGACATTATACAATCGCCGATAAAGGAAGAACTAAAAAGTTTCGAAAGCTACTTCAAAGAAGCCATTAAAAGTGACATTCCATTTTTACAAGTCATCATCAAATATATTCTCCGGAAAAAGGGGAAGCAGATGCGTCCGATGTTTGTTTTTTTGTCGGCAAAAATGTGCGGCGAATTCAATGAATCGACCCATCTGGCAGCCTCTTCCATCGAGCTGTTGCACACAGCAACCTTGCTTCACGATGATGTGGTTGACGAATCGTACGAACGTCGCGGAAGCTTCTCAATCAATGCTTTATGGAAAAACAAAATTGCCGTTTTGGTCGGTGATTTTATTCTGGCACGGGGTTTTTTGAATACGCTCGATAAAAAGGAATATCGTTTCTTACACTTGATTTCGCGTGCCGTGAAAGACATGAGCGAAGGAGAAATTCTTCAGATGCGAAAGAGCCGGAAACTGGACATCGACAATGAAACTTACTACGAAATCATCCGGAAAAAGACAGCTTCATTGATTGCAACCAGTATGGCCATTGGAACGGCCTCGGTTACCAAGGATGATGAAATTGTTGAGAAAATGTTCAGCATTGGGCTTGATGTCGGAATTGCTTTCCAGATTAAAGACGATATTTTTGATTACCAAAGCAAGGGAATTTTGGGCAAACCTACCGGAAACGACATCAAAGAAAAGAAGATCACTTTGCCTCTGCTTTATGTGTTAAATAATTGCGAATCGGGCGAACGCAGCCGGATTTTGAGGCTGATCAAGCGCAAAAATAAGAATCAGGCCAAGGTAAAAGAGCTGGTCGACTTGGTTGTGAGCCGCGGAGGATTGGAATATGCTGCGCAAATGATGAACGAATTCCGCGAAAAAGCAATCTCTGGAATCATGGAATTTCCTGAAAGTGAATCAAGAACCGCGCTGATTGAATTAGTAAATTACACCACTACCCGACAGAAATAAGATTGATTGAATTTTCGTTTGGATCTATTTGCCGTATTTTCTGAAGGCAACAATTGTTTGATATATTCCATATGCAATGGCTATTTTTCCCAAACAATATACGATAGTTCCCAAAGCTAATTGTATTATTTTCAGAATAATCATCCACCATACTCCGGAAAAGACAAATTTGTTAATCCATATAGATAATGTTCCTAAAAAATCTAATGACCATAAATAACCAACTCCGTTAGAGACATCTTTTAAAAATGTCCATGCAATGTCGCGATGAGTTTGAAATGCAATGATATCATCAATTCTTGAGATTATTAGAAATAACAAGTAAAATCCAATCCAGCAAATAAACGTAAATTTTACTCCCCGAATCCAATTTGTTCCATGCTCATTTGATTTTTCATTAAGCCAAAGAAGAAACGTTGAACCTCTTTTTTCTTGTAAATTCTCATCATTCTTGTATAACTTCATTTCTGCTTTTCGATACTCAAGAGCATCAATTGTATTTCCATTTTTCAATGCTGAATCCTTTAGAAGTCGCGCAGAGATTCGATCATTAATCTTTTGAATAACAGTTCTTTCTATCTCAATCACTCCAGTATTGATTGCACTTTTCAGAGTTATCTCTTCAAGATTATTTTGGTTATCCTCAAGCATTAATACTCCATTATTGTTTAGAGAGGTAAAATCCAAATATGTTACATGTGATTCATAAATTCTAAATATTCCTCCAGCTTTTATGACAGTAAAATTCATATTCAGTTTAGCAATTCGACAATTCTCAAAATCAATTCTTCCGAATATACTGGCTCTATTAAATGAAATATTGTTTATCGTATTCCAGTTAATTTCTTTGCGTTCATTATCATCTAGAATTAAGGTAAATAGAAGATTTCCATTTATTTCGGTTTCATCAAAAATTGCATTATTCCTGAAATTACATTTCTCAAAACTGCATTTCTCATAAAACTTTGTACCTCCGAAACTAATATCCCGAGCAATGTTATTATTTGAGAAGTCAAATTCTTTATGAAACTCTGCTCCAGCAAAGGTTATATATGATTTGAACGCATGATTGTCATTTGTTTGGTCGTCAATAATTGTAAGATTTCTTGCAATAAAGACGCCTCTAAATATGGAATCAGTAAAATTTATTTGGCGGACATCGAACTCTGCATTGGGAAAATAGGTGCTGCCCTCAAAAGTACACCCATCAAAAGCAAAATTTCCAGAAAACTTTGCTTTTTGAAACCATGCACCATTTTGGAACAAGCATCTTCCAAATGAAGCATGTCCTTTGAATTTTGTTCCTTCAAAATCAACATCTTTATGAAATTTAGTCATATGAAAAAATGCAGCATATATGAGGCTGTTTTTGCATACAAACTTTTCCAAAACTTCATGATAATACTTGTTACCGTAGCCATTGTTTATAAAGCAGTCAAGTAACTTAACGTTTTCATTCTCATAAATTATATCACATAGATTTGTTAATGATGGTTCACCATTATTGTATGATGTGCTAATTATACAATTTGATAAATCAATGCATCGATAAAGAGGTAACCCATTTTCTCTTTGCTTTTTGTGTTTTTTTATTTGCTCTTGGAATTTGTAATTAATCCAACGGATTATTTTATTAGGTGAGTCTAAATTGTGCCTTTCTTGGTTGTCGTCACACATTTGCATCTTAATATCAGAGATATTAAGATTATTTGACAATTCTTTCATCTTATGATTTTTAATCAAAGATAGTAAATTGAAATTCAGGAATAAAGTTGGATTTAGTCGCTTTTTGAAGTTTCACAATCATCAAAATATCGAAGTATTTATCTTACCTTCCGAAATACCTTTTGTGAAAAATAATTGGGCAAACTTTCATCCGTATTGATTACAATTCCACCCAAAATATACACCGGAAAATTAGCCTGAAGTTTTTTGTTGTTTATAATCAGTTTGAGTATTTCGTTTTCAATCTGGTCGTAAACCAAATGTGTGGTTTTCAGGATCGGAACCTCCGCTTTCCTTATTTCGTTAGCCATAGGTAATAGTCTGAGCGCCAGAAATTCAGGTTGAAACTCGGAATAATCTGCAGGATCAATTTCGTGAATTTCTGATGACAGAATATGTTCCTGAACCATCATCAATGCGCCGCAAGTATTGGTATGTCGGTGCTGTCCAACACGTTTGATTTTGCCGACTTCGCCCGAACGTGAAATTCCAATGTGTGATCCGAAGATAAACAAGGCTGCACCTTCGTCTGGAATGTGGTCAACAAAGGCCGTCAGACCAATATCGCCCACAAATGGGTACCCGGCCAGACCGCCCATAATAAATGTTCCCTGCGGCGATGGAAGGTTCATTTTTGCAGGCTGATGGTTCAGTTCGTCGAAACAAAACGAGGTGGCTACGATAATTTTATTCATCTCAATGCCTTCGCGATTGGCAATTTCGAGTACTGCATTGTGCGAGGCTTCCGACATGGTTGAGAATTCGTCGAAATATTTACTAATTATTTTTTGCATGTTCAATTTATAATTGCTGAATCAAATATCGGTTTTTAAGTTGGTTTAAATGACTATCCGGTTGAACCCAGGGCATTTGCCACGGCATTAATGGTTTTCAACAAAATAATATTCTGCTGATTGGCAATTTCCGGATCTTCCGAGTCTTTTTCGTTTCGCCAGTGGCGCAAGGTATTTACTTGTACCTGATGCATTAAATCCAAAGCCACAGCCCTTAGTTTTGTCGAATAATAATGGTTTTTTCTCCTTTCCTCAAATGGTATTTCGAGCAGTTCGGCCAAAAGGTTTTTTGTAAGTTGAAACTCGGATAAAATGAGGGGCAAAATGTCATTTTTAACATGTTCCTCATTGACCAGCGAAGCATAAAGTTCAATAATTTCCGGATCGGTTGCTGCCAAACCCGAGTCAACGTTGGTCAAAATATACCGCAGCAGAGGATGCGAAATTAATAGCTGTTTTAACAAAGTATACTTTTCGGGATATTGTTCTTTCAGAAGTAAAAGCGTACTGCCAACTCCGTACCAACTGGTAATGTTTACCCGGCTTTGTGTCCAACTGAAAACCCAGGGAATGGCACGCAGGTCATTTAGTGTACGTTGATTTGTCCGGCGCGATGGGCGTGAGCCGATTTTGCTGGTTTCAATTACATCGATGGGAGTTGCCTGTTCGAAAAAGCGGATAAAACTTGGATGGCGCGTCAAGGCATTGTAAGTCGTAAAACTTTCGTGTGCCATAAACCCAACCAGTTCAAATAATTCAGGATCAAATGGATGAGTATTTAGCATTGCATTTCGCAAAGTTCCTGAAGTCAACAATTCCAGATTGAAAGCGGCATTAACCTTATTCGCGTATTTTCGTTCAATGGTTTCGCCCTGCTCGGTGAGGCGAAGTTTGCCGCACAATGATTCCGGCGGAAGGCTTTTCAGGAACCAGTGAATTGGTCCGGCTCCTCGGCTGATACTTCCGCCCTTTCCGTGGAAAAAACGGATGTCAACGCCGTGTTTTCGCCCAATTTTGGCCAACTCGTGCTGGGCTTCGTACAAATGCCAGAGGCTTGATAAAATTCCTCCGTCTTTATTGCTGTCGCTGTAACCAATCATTACTTCGGCAACCGGCTTTGAATAGCCCTTTCGCTGAGCTTGTAACTGAAGTGTATTTTGGGTTACCGGATGCGCCAAAAACTCGTCAAGAATGGCTGGTGCACGATGCAAATCGTCGATGGTCTCAAACAGCGGCACAACCGGCAATTGACATGCAGGTCCAGACTCTGTTTTCACGTACAACCCGGCTTCGCGGGCAAGCAAATAAAAAGTGAATAAATCGTCTACTTTTTTCGTCATACTTACAATCATCGAACCCAGCGCATTGGTGCCGTAATTCCGGATGTGCCCGGTCAACACGGATAAATAACCCAATGCATTCGCTGTTTCAGAAACATTTCCGGAGTAACTATAAGTAAAAGGCCGGTAGAGGTTTAGCTCCTGAAGCAGAAATTGTTTATCAACCTGACCGTCAGTATTTATCGAAAAGCGTGAAGTGTCGACATCTTCGAGCAGACCAAGAAAAGCTTTCTGATAAAATTCGCTGTTCTGCCTGATATCAAGATGAGCGAGGTGAAAACCAAAATTCTGCACAAAACGCAGCGCTTTGTTTACTTCGTTGATGGCCAGCATGGGTGCGCCCCAGTTGGAAAGCGCTCGAAGCAGCATTTCCAGATCGGTAATTAATTGGCCCGAATTGGAATAGCTCCAATTGGTAGGTGCCAGTTGAATATTTCCCCCTGTATGGTTGTGTTTTACCGGAAGTTTTTCGATGAGCAGAAGCACAAATTGCCGAAACGGCTCGCGCGATGCTGAACTGAATTGGAGATTTTCCAAAATATCAGGAATCTGCTTTTCGAGTTCCGATTTTCGCTCCTGAATTTCAGATGAAAGCGTGTTTTCAGAGGTGTAAATACTGAGGCTATCAGCCAATAAATTCAGGCGTTGACTTGCAAGATTCAGTGCCTCGGTTCGCAATCGCTTCAGGGTAAATTGAGTAATTTCAGGAGTTACCAAAGGATGGCCGTCGCGGTCGCCACCTACCCATGAGCCAAGGCTTATTTTGGGCATCGACCGATAATTTTGCAATGATTCGGGTTGAAACCCCGCTTCATCCCAGGCTTGCACCAAAGTGCGATCGTGCAGTTCAAACACATCAGGAAAAACCTTGGTGAGGTAGTGCAAAACATTTTCGAGTTCGGTTTCTACCTGTGGTTTTTCGAGGTAAATGTCGTCGATGAACCAAAGGCGGGTGAGCAATTCTTTAATGCCTGACCGGATTTGATCGCGCTCAAGAGCTGTATATACGGGATTTTCGAGCATGACCAGTTGAAGGTAAAGTTCGCGGTAATATTTCAGTACCACCGTCCTTTTTGCTTCGGTAGGATGCGCGGTCATAACCGGCTCAATCTCCAATTGTGAAAGTGCTGCAACAATTTCTTGCTGTTGAATGCCCGATTCTTTCAATTCTGAAAAAGTATGTGCCCAGCTTCCGTTAATGCTTTGTGAACCTTGATGTTGCTGTTTATTTCGACGGCTTTGAACGGCCCAATTTACCTCACATAAATTAAGCAGCTGAAAACAAATGGAATACAATTGAATTGTTTTTTGCTCGTGTTCTGGTTTTGGAGTTGAAACCTTTGTGTTGAGCCAGGGAATATAAGTTACAAGTTCTTTTTCATTGTTTGCTTCGAGTACCTCGGACAAGCATTCGAGTAAAAAGTGAAGGTCGGAATAGGGCTTACCTATTTCCTGAATGTTTTCTTTTAAAACAGGGTGCATATCAGCTATTTTTTCTACATAAACACCGCTGATGAAATTATTGTTGAGATTGTAGAATAAGTTTAGACTCAAATCGGCTTCAATCTTCAATTCCGGCTTCGGGTAGTTGTTTGATCTTCTTTGCATTTAGTGGTGAAACAATACTTTTTCCAATATTGGCTTCAATTTCTTTGCGGGTGTTGCCAACAATTGAACCGCCACGCGCCGCTACTTTTCTGTTTTCTTCCTGAGTTTTGGGCTTGTGTTGTTTCGAAATTTCAGTTGTAGTAGCTTCAGCAAGCGTATTTAGCGCCAATTCGAGGTTGGTCATATTGTCCCGAAGACTCTCTTTTTTTAGGCTTTTGAGTTGTTTGTATTGTTTGGTGGTCAATCCCGACCAGCCATGAGTAATAATATCTGTTAACGTTGCATATTCCTGACCTTGTTTAACTCCACGTTGTTCCCATTCATCCGTCAACTCTTTGCGGACTTCAATGCTTTTAAGTCGTTGATTGATCCAGTTGTTTGAATAGCCCTTCCGATGGTAATATTCTAGCATCCGGTCGATACCAAGTTCAGGATCATCCATTTCATCCAATCGCTCACGGGCTACTTCGGCAAGCCACAGTTTGAAAGGCTCAGCATTTGGCGATGGAATGGATTGGATTAGCCTGAAAAGTTGCTCAACATCAGCAACATCGGTTAATCTCATTTTACCATCCGGAGCCTGCATTTTCAAACCGTTACAATTTGTAACGGTTTGGTTGCCTTCAGCTAATAGTCTCTTTTTCAGAACCCTCCAATATACTTGAGGATTCTCACTTTCAGTAAGGGCAGCTATAACATCCACAATTGAGATGAACCATTTTTCCTGTTCTTCATCCCAAAAGGTGCGAACTTTTTTATCTTCAAATATCTTCAACGCTTCTTTCCGGGTCATTTTGATTTGATTTTAATCAGACTGATTATTTCAAATATAACAATCTTTCAGGAATTTAAGAGCGTAAAAAAAAGCTGTCTGCAACAGGCAAACAGCTTTTGAGAAAAGATGTAAAGTTTACTTTCTATTTTAATGAAGCTAAAGCTGCATCATAATTGGGTTCGTCCACAATTTCAGGAACTTGCTGGGTGTAAATTACCTGATGTTTTTCGTCCAATACCACTACCGAACGAGAATGTAAATTGGCCAACGGTCCGGTTGCAATTTCGAGTTTATAATCCTGACCAAATTTTCCAGTTGCAAAATCTGAAACAGTGATTGCATTTTCGATGCCTTCGGTACCGCAGAAACGTGCCTGGGCAAAAGGTAAATCACGAGAAATACAAAGTACTGTTGTGTTTTCGAGGCCGGCAGCCAGTTTGTTGAACTGACGGACAGAAGCTGCGCAGGTTCCGGTATCGAGACTTGGAAAAATGTTAAGAACCAAACGTTTTCCGGCGAAATCTTTTAATGAAACTTTAGATAAATCGTTTTTAATCAATTCGAAATCGGGAGCTTTTGTTCCTTTAGCAGGCAGTTCACCTATGGTTTGAATTGCGTTTCCTTTTAATGTAATTTGTGCCATAATTTTAAAAATGTATTAATTAAATTCTGGGTTTTGCTCATTAAAACAGCTTCGCCTTAAAAATGTTTTGCAGTTTTACCTGTAATTTTTTCGAGTAGATTATTAGCCAGGCGGCTGGCACCAATTCTGAATAATTCGGGAGTTAACCATTGATCGCCCAGTATTTCCTGAACAATAGTAAGATATAGGATGGCATCTTCAGGACTAACAATTCCCCCTGCTGGTTTAAACCCGATTTTCTGATCGGTTTCTTCGAAGTGCTGTTTGATGGCCAGGCACATCACAAAAGCAGCCTCGGGCGATGCTGCCTGTGGTAATTTTCCGGTTGAGGTTTTAATGAAATCGGCACCGGCTTTAATGGCCAAAATGGATGCCTGCCAGATTTGATCTACGTTCAGTACTCCGGATTCCAGAATAACCTTTAAATGGGCATCGCCGATTGCTTTTTTTATGGCTGAGACTTCGCTGGTACAGGTATCGAAATGACCCTCAAGGAAAGCCCACAGCGGCAAAACAATGTCGATTTCGTTGGCTCCGGCAGAAACAGCCAACTGCGCCTCCTCAATTTTAAGTTTTGTAAATGTCATCGACGAAGGAAAACCTCCGGCAACGGCGGCAATTTTCACATTGGGAACTTTCAGGGAACTTTTCACGGTATGTGCCATATTTGGATAAACACAAATGGCGGCTACGTTGCTGATTCCGGGAAATGCTGCCGGAAATTGATTCACTTTTTCGGTAAAGGCTGCAACTGAGCTAACTGTATCAGTTGAATTTAACGTAGTAAGGTCGATGAGCGAAAGCGCTTTTTCGAACATTTTCTTTGTATTGTTTTTAGCAGCAATTTCGCGGATTTCTTCCAGTTCAGATTGGATATCTTCGATGGATAATGGACAGGTTTCGATTGACATATTTTTTAATGTTTAATTGTTGTTTATTAAATTGTTGCGGGTTTCGGGAAGCGAGTTCCGAGTTTTTCTCGTAAAGCGCAACCCGTATCCCGAATCGTCATTTTAGTTTCTCGTTGTTTTGATGCCGGTCTTTGTCGCGGATGGTTTTTTTCTCCATGTTTTTCAGGAAAGCTTCGTTCAGATCAACGCCGGTTTGATTGGCCAGACAAATCAGAACCCACAGCACATCGGCCATTTCGTCGGCCATGTCTTTTCCTTCGTCCGATTTTTTGAACGACTGATCTCCGTAAGTTCGTGCCATAATCCGCGCCAGTTCGCCAACTTCTTCAGTTAGAATAGCCAGATTGGTCAGCTCGCTGAAATAGCGAACACCAATGGTTTTGATCCATTGGTCAACCATTTGCTGGGCTTCGGAGAGAGTGATCTTATTGGTGGTCATAGTTGTTATTTAAGCTGTAAAGTTAACGAATAGTCATTGGTTGTCATTCAATTGTCATTTATTGTGAAACGCGGAATAACAATAAATGACCTAATGACTATAAATGACCAAAAATGACTATAAATCCTTGTTTTTCGAATCCAAAATAATAGTCACCGGGCCGTCGTTCACCAGGTAGACTTGCATGTCGGCGCCGAAAATACCGGTTCCAACTTTTTTATTGCCAAGTGTTTTCTTGAAAGCATCGATCAGTTGCTCGTAAAGCGGAATCGCTGTTTCCGGTCGTGCCGCCCGGATGT
This sequence comes from Prolixibacteraceae bacterium, assembly GCA_028683385.1. Lineage (GTDB taxonomy): Bacteria > Bacteroidota > Bacteroidia > Bacteroidales > Prolixibacteraceae > Aquipluma. Next base: position 127,024 of record JAQUIJ010000012.1, read on the forward strand.
ATGATGGCCGGTTGCCCTTTTTGGTTGAGGCGTGCAAGGTAAACTGGCTAACCACGATAATTTTTCCGCCAATTTCCTGAACATCAAGATTCATCACACCTTCCGTATCGTTGAAAATCCGAAGCTGACAGGTTTTTTTTACCAAATATTCAATATCTTCTGCAGTATCAGCTTCTTCAATTCCGGCCAAAATCAATAGTCCGGTTTCAATTTCAGAAACAACAAATTCTTCTACTTCTACCGAAGCCGAGCTTACCCGTTGAATGACCAATCTCATAAACTTACATTTTCAAGCAAACTTATAAAAAACAAATGGGACGATTAAACTTTGACCGGTATATCTTGTTTAAGTTTGCATTTCAACAATTAAACAAGAGTGATTATTTTCAAGCAAGATATGAGAAAGTGGATATTTATAAGTCTCCTTATTTTGGGTTTTGAAGCTAGCCTGTTGGCTCAGCAGGCGGTGTTGAAGGGACGTGTGATTGAGGGCGTAAGTAACGAGCCAATGCCTTTTGTGAATGTAATTGTTACGGGAACTTCGATTGGAGCAGTGACCGATGACAATGGCAATTTTCAGATCAATGGTCTGAAACCTGGATTTGTGCGTGTTCAGGCTTCGTTTATTGGCTATCATTCTGCCCTCTCGTCGGAGATTGAAATCAGCAATGCCAAAGTGGCTTTTGTCGAAATCAGGATGGAAAAGCGGGATGCCGAAATCGAAGAAGTAACCGTGAGCGTTTCGCCATTTCGAAAAACGGAAGAAAGCCCGGTTTCTCTGAAAACCATTGGTATTGCTGAGATTGAAAAAAGTCCGGGAGCCAACCGTGATATTTCAAAGGTCATTCAGTCGTATGCCGGGGTTTTGTCGTCGCCTTCGTTTCGGAACGACATTATTATCCGTGGTGGCGGTCCGTCGGAAAGTCGGTTTTATCTTGATGGCGTTGAAGTTCCGAACATCAACCATTTTGCTACGCAGGGCGCGTCGGGTGGGGCGGTTGGAATCCTGAACGCCGACCTGATTCGCGAAGTAAATTATTATTCCGGGGCATTTCCGTCTGACCGGGGAAATGCGCTGAGTGGTGTTTTCGAGTTTGCGCAGGTCGATGGAAATGCCGATAAAATGAAATTCAAGGGAAGTTTGGGTGCTTCCGAAGTTTCTGCAACAGTTGATGGACCTCTGAGCGATAAAACAACCTTCATTGTTTCAGCACGGCGGTCGTATCTGAAGTTGCTTTTCACGGCACTGAAGTTGCCATTTCTACCCACATTTAACGACATGCAGTTCAAGGTCAGGACTCGTTTTGACGCTAAAAATGAGCTCACGTTTATCGGATTGGGCGCCATCGATCAGAATGAATTGAATCTGGATATTAAAAATCCTGATGATCAGCAAAAGTATATCCTGAGCCAATTGCCTACCAATAATCAGTGGAGTTACACGCTGGGCGCTGTTTACAAGCATTTCAGGGAGAAAAGTTATCAAACATTGGTTGTCAGTCGAAGCCAGCTGAATAACACCACAACCAAATATCTGGATAACAACGAAAGCTCACCGAACAACAAAATATTGGATTATACCTCGGAGGAACTGGAGAACAAAATCAGGTTCGAAAACAACATGCGGATGGATGGTTTTAAGGCAAATCTGGGTGCGAATATTGACTTTGCGCGATATACAAATACAACATTTCAGAAGCGCTTTTACGATGGAAACATTTTAAATGTCAATTACAACACGAAGCTTGATTTGGTAAAATACGGACTTTTTGGGCAGATCAGTCATGAATTTTTAGCTGAGCGATTGACTCTCTCTGCCGGGTTCCGAATGGATGCGAATAACTATTCTTCAGGGATGAATAATCCATTGAAACAGTTTTCGCCCCGGATTTCAGCATCGTATTTGCTTGCACCAAAATGGAGTTTGAACCTAAATAGCGGTAGATATTTTCAGTTGCCAGCCTACACCACTTTGGGATACCAACAAAATAACCAGTTTGTCAATAAAGATAATTTGAAATACATATCGGTCAATCATTTCATTGGAGGTCTGGAATTTAAACCAGCGACCGCAGTGCAATTTTCACTCGAAGGTTTCCTGAAAAATTACCGCGATTATCCGTTTTCGGTTAACGACCAAATTTCGCTCGCCAATAAGGGCGCCGATTATGGTGTGATTGGCGATGAGGAAGTGACTTCCACCTCGAAAGGAAGAGCCTACGGAGCCGAGTTTCAGGCACGAATCAGCTCTACGAAGGGATACAACCTTAACTTGTCGTATACCCTGGTGCGCAGCGAGTTTCAAGACGGAAACGGCAAATACATTGTTTCAGCATGGGACAGCAAACAAATTTTAAGCCTCACCGGAAGCGCTTCGCTCAAAAAAGGATGGCAAATCGGAACACGTTTCCGGTTTGTGGGCGGATTGCCATACACACCTTTCGACCTCAACCGATCATCGCTTATTTCGGCATGGAACCTTACCGGTGGCCCATATCTGGATTATTCGAAGTTGAATTCGAAGCGATTTGGGGTGTTTCATCAGTTGGATGTACGTGTTGACAAAGCTTATTACCTGAAAAATATGACGTTGAAGTTTTACCTCGACATTCAAAACCTGTATAATTTTCAGGCGCAATCGACCGATATTGTTGTGCGTGAAACAGATGCCAGCGGCAACTTCCTGACTACAGATAATGGAACCAGATATGTGCTTCGAAATGTAAAAAATCCGTCAGGAACAGTGCTGCCAACAATTGGGGTGCAGGTTGAATTTTAGTTATGGATGATTTGATTCAGATAGAATTATTTTAGGATACAGGAAAGAAGATTTTAATAACGATATTCTAATTCAATAAAAAACGGAGGTGAATATGCCTCCGTTTTATTGTGTTACTTACTTAGTTTTGGCTTAATCTTCATTGCTTTATCGTAAGAAATCTTGAATCGTACACTATCCATCTCATAGGCCTTCATAAAATTCGAATAAGCATTTTTGTAATCTTCTGCTTTAGCAAAATAATCGCCCATTGAATCGTAAGAATTAGGATTCAGCGGTTCAGCTTTGATGTAATTTTCAAAGGCTTCCTTTGCCTGATCCATTTTATTAAGTGTCATGTAATTGTATCCCATGTTATTATAAATTGTTCCTGGAAATTTGGTTAGCTTAAGCTGAGCCTGCAGAGTTTTATTTAATCCTTCATAATCCTTTGCAAATTGTTGATAGCTGCCTAACCATTGATAAGCGGCAGATGTTTTTGGATTCAGTTGAACTAGTTTTTCCCCAAATTCCGTAACATTAGCCATTGGATCATCTAATAGTTTTTTCAATGCTTTTTGCAGAAGAATTTCTGATTCAGTTAGTTTATAAGTACTTGCAAGTGCCTTGTTTGCAAACATCTTAAACTGATCCATATCTTTAAAATACAAATAATTGAATGCCAGCATTTGATTTGGTAAGATGAAGTTTGGATCAAGTTCACTAGCTTTTTTAAATAAATCGATTGATTTATTAATATCCACATCATTAAATGCTTTAATGCCTTCAATATAAAACTTCATAGCTTCTTTAGAAGTAGTAGTCATTGGAATATCATCCCATTTTGTTTCCTGTGGAATCGCAATACCCGAAACACACAGCAGGAAGAATAACAAAGCCCCTTTAATTAATGTTTTCATGATACTTTGATTTAAGATTTATAACTAAATATATGAAATAAATAGCTGAAATGCAATACTATATGGTATTTTATGAATTCCAGATTGAAGGATAATCTAAGGTGGTCTTATTACCTTGGAGGTTTTGTGGTTTAAACGTACTTTTGCTTTCATGATCACACTTTGCATCAATCAAACCAGCCCTGATCCGTATTTTAACCTCGCGGCTGAAGAGTATTTCCTGAAGAACTTCCGGGAAGATTTTTTTATGCTTTGGCGAAGCCAACCTTCGGTGGTGGTTGGGAAACACCAGAATGCATTGGCGGAAATCAATCATGAGTTTGTACGGGAACATCAAATACCTGTCGCCCGGCGGCTTTCTGGTGGCGGAACCGTTTTTCACGATCCGGGTAATGTGAATTTTACTTTTATCCGGAATGTGGCCAATATTTCTGAAGTCAACTTCAAGGTTTTTACTGTTCCGGTAATTGAGGCGTTGAAAAAGCTGGGTGTTGAGGCCTACACCACAGGTCGCAACGATTTGTTGATTGATGGCAAGAAAATCTCAGGAAATGCCGAGCATGTTCACCGAAACCGGGTTCTGCACCATGGGACTTTGTTGTTCGACAGTCGTTTGGAAGCCCTGAAAGGTGCGCTGAAAGTGGATTTGTCGAAGTTTGAAGACAAAGCGGTACAATCGAACCGCAGCGAGGTGACCAACATTGCCAATTACCTTTCCAATCCGATTTCAGTGGAACAATTCACCGATTTTCTGTTCGGAGAAATCAGCATGAACTATACGGAATTTAGGGTTTATGAGCCGACTCCGGAAGATATTGAAGCAATACAGAAACTCTCTATCGAAAAATATCAAACCTGGGACTGGATTTTTGGTTACTCGCCACGCTACCGTTTCACTAACTCGATGAATACAACAAATGGAGCGATTTCAGTTAGTTTAGGGGTAGAGAAAGGTTATGTTGCTGTAGCTTCAGTTTCGGGCGCTATTTCGGCTGAAATCAGCCAAAAAATTGCAGAAGTTTTGGTTGGTTGTCGGCACGATTTTGAGGCGGTGAAAGCAGCGCTATTCGGCTTGAAAGACGAATTTCAGAAAAATGGATTGTCGTTTGATGAGTTAATGAATGGAATGTTCTAGAAATATTATCAAAGGATGAGAATAATAACATGGAACTGCAATATGGCAATCAGAAAAAAGGCTGACTTTATTCTGACCTACAATCCAGATATCTTAATTGTTCCTGAATGTGAGCATCCAGACAAATTGAAATTCAATCCCGATATTCCTGAACCAAAAGATATTTTATGGTTTGGAACTAATCAGAACAAAGGACTTGGCATTTTTTCATACAGTAATTTTCGTTTTAAATTACTTGACAATCACAATCCAGAATTAAAAATGATCATTCCAATTGAGATAACCGGTGGCAATTATGATTTTACGCTTTATGCAATCTGGGCAAATAATCCGAAAGACCCTGATGGCAGCTATATTGAACAAGTTTGGAAAGCAGTTCTTTTTTATGACCGATATTTGACAAACAAGAAAACAATGTTGGTTGGCGACTTTAACAGCAATACAATTTGGGATAGAACGCACCAAGTTGGTAATCATTCAACAGTTGTAAAACGGTTAGAAGAAAAAGGGATTTATAGTTCGTACCATTTGTTTCATAATCAGATACAAGGACAAGAACAACATCCAACTCTTTACATGTATCGTCACAAAGACAAGCCTTATCACATCGATTATTGCTTTGCATCGAAAGACCTGATAGACAAACTTCAATCAGTAGAGATCGGTGAGTATGATTTTTGGATTAAGTACAGCGATCATGTGCCTCTTATAGCTAATTTTGATCTGAATTAAATTCTCAATTTCAGATCTTATCAATCAACACTGCACATTTCAAGGTCTCATTTCCATTAAGGATGCTGAAACAAGTTCAGCATGACGCTAATTCCTATGATTTCGCAACGGAGTTTTTAAACAATAACCTCAGCATTGAAGGATAAACAATCAGCAAAAGTGGCAAAGCAATCACAAATCCACCTATAACGGCGATGGCCAGCGGTTGGTGAAGTTGTGCGCCAGTCCCGATTCCCAAAGCAATGGGCGACAAGGCAATAATTGCCCCGATAGCTGTCATTAATTTAGGACGCAACCGGGTTGAAATGGCATAAATAACTGCTTCATTCGGGCTGCTTGTTTCGAGTGTCTGGTGAAATTGCAGAAAAGTAAATATGGAGTTTTCGCCAATGATTCCAATAATCATGATAATTCCGGTGTAGCTGCCAACATTTAGAGGAGTACCGGTAATAAAAAGGGCGATCATGCTTCCCGAAATTCCCAAAATGGAAATGGCAATAATGAGCAACGCGACTTTGATGTCTTTAAACATGAAAATCATGACGGTAAATACGAGCAAAACCGCAGAAAGCAAGATGATGAGCAGTTCGCTGAAGGATTGTTGTTGCTCTTCGTAAGCACCGCCGTAGCTGATGTGGTAGCCCTGCGGCAAATTCACTTTCGTTTTAATTTCCTGCTGTAATTCTGTCATCACACTGCCCAGATCGCGGTTATTCAAACGTGCTGTAACCGGAATCATACTTTGCAGGTTTTCGCGTTCTATTTCAGCGCTTCCCGCTTCCGGAGTAATACGGGCAAGCTGTGCAAGTGGCTGTAACTTTCCACTTGGAAGAAAAATAGTTTCAGTTTTTAACCGGTTGATGGTCGTATTTATGGCATCAGGATAAATCATTCGGATAGCCGTTTGTTGCTCCTTCTCGAAAATGTTACCAATTACACTCCCTTCCAATTGTGTCTGTAGCTGAGCCTGAAAATCGGCAGGTGTAATACCAAATTGTGCCAGTTTCTGGTTGTTGGGCTCAATATTTATTGAAGGTCCCGCAATTGTAATACCGTTGAAAACATCGGCTGTACCTTTTACGTTTTCAGTAATTTCAGCCACTTTTCGGGCCAGATCCTGCAAAACATTCACGTTATCGCCGTATATTTTTATTTCGATGGGCTGGGTTGAGGCCATTAAATCGCCCAACATGTCGCCGATAACCTGTCCAAAATCGATTTGCAGTGCGGGTTGCGTTGATTCTACTTTTTTCCTGATTTCATCAATTACTTCTTCAGTGCTGCGTTTGCGGTCTTTCCTAAGTTGTATCAGGTAGTCGCCATAATTGGGCTCGGTAATGAAAAATCCCATTTGAGTTCCAGTTCTGCGGGAGTAAGTTTCAATTTCAGGAACTGAAGGAAACAGTTTTTCCACCTCGCGAAGCATCCGGTCGGTTTCCTGAAGAGACGTGCCGGGCGGCGAAGTATAGTCCAGAACAATACTTCCTTCATCCATTTCAGGAAGAAACCCGGTTTCCAAGCGACTGGAGATATAGTAAACTGAAGCGATAAGCACCAGAACAAATGCGAAACTAATAACCGGACGAAGTATGAAAAAAGAAATCCATTTGCCACTTTTTCGTTCATGAAGCGCGATTTCAGGATCAACCGATTTTCGTTTTCCGGAGAGCAAAAGGTAAATAACGGGTAAGCCGATCCATGTTACTAAAAACGAACAGATGAGGGTAATCATCATGGTATTGGCCAGAATCTTGAAATAAGCGCCGGCAACACCTGTCAGCAAAATGAAAGGGAAAAAAATCACTATGGTGCTGATAGACGACCCAATCATGGCCGGCAGCAAATAATTCACGGATTTGGAAAGAAGCTCTTTGGTTGGAGTTTCCGGATGTTCTTCGTGTGTCCGGTGAATCTGTTCGACAACTACAATGGCATCATCGATAATTAACCCGATGGAAGCCGCGATGGCTCCCAAAGTCATGATATTGAAGTTATATCCGAGGATATACAACGTGATCAAGGTCAGCGAAATGGTCAATGGAATGGTGATCAGGATTACCGCACTCGATTTGGCCGATCGAAGAAAAATAACGCAAACCACAATGGCAAGCAAAAGGCCGATCCACAAACTGTCGCTTACACTTCGGATACTTTCGTTCACAAAATCGGCCTGAACGTAATAGGACGAAAGTGAGACCCCGCGTGGTAAAATGGTTTTATTCAGTTCTTCGATTTTCTTTTCGACACCTGCGGTAACATCAATTAAATTGGCATTGGGCTGTTTTACTACAGCAACCAATACGGCATTTTCGCCATTAGCATTTATCCTTACATATTCGGTTTGCTCGGCAATTTTAATGTTTGCAATATCCTGAAGGTGCAACACCCTTTTGCCATTATTGCTGATAACCAGATTTTGTAATTCTTCAAGATTTTTGACATTGGCATCCGTAACGGTCAGGTACATCCGGTTATAATCGTTCAGGTAACCATTGCTGCTGATAAAGTTTGATTCGGAGAGTGCCGTGGAAATCATAACCGGAGTGACTCCCAGTGCACTCATTCTTTGCGGTTGCAACTCTACGTGAAATTCCTTCGTTTTTCCACCAATTACGCGGATTTCTGAAACTCCGGGAACCTGCGACAAATATGGCTTGACAGTGTAATTGGCGATCTGGTTAATTTCGATGCTGCTTCTTCCCTTGCCCTTGATGACATACCCAATAACCGGCAAAATGGATGGGTTCATCTTTTCAACCGATATATTTGTTCCAGGTGGCAACTCGTCTTTAATCTGATTGATGGACGATTCGACCTGTTGCTTGCACAAATCAATGTCTTCTTTCCAGCCCATAAAAGCCGAAATTTCGCAACTTCCACGGCTGGTAATACTCCGGATGTTTTTCAGGCCCGGAACTCGCTTGATGGCATTTTCGAGTGGTTTGGTAACGGTAATCATCATCTTGCCAACAGGCTGCAACCCATTGTCGGCAATAACTTTGATTTTTGGGAAAGTCACTTCAGGAAAAAGCGACGATTGCATTTTGGTGTACGAAAAGATTCCGGCAGCCAAAATGATAAACAGGACAACCGCGACCGGATTTTTATGTGATACAAAAAAATTCTTCATGTGCTAAGGATGAATGATATTTACCAGTGCTGTGTCGGGCAATCCGTAATTTCCGGTATTAATTATGCGGTCGAGCTTATCAAATTGCGGCGAGAGAATCTGAACTTCAGTATCGGTTACAATCCCTGTCTTTACTGGTACTTTAATGGCGGTTGAGTCGTTAATCATTTTCATGACCCAGTAGTTTTCCATCGTTTCGTCTGTCAGAACACATTTTTTATCGGTAATTTGAGTATTGGCTTTGGAGCTTTCACTGAGCTGAACAAAAGCAGTCAGATTTTCGGGTATTTGTGTGTTCGTGCGTGGTTTGACAACAAAACTCTGGGTTTGCGAAACGGCATCGATTGCTGATAGTTTAGAAGTAATTGTTCCCTGAACACGGGTAGAGTCAGGCAAAAGAATCTCGCAATTCGTACCGATTGACGCAAGTTTGTTTTGCTCGAAAGGCACATTCAGTAAGAAAACCAGGCTGCTTTGTTCGGCAATAACGCACAGTTGATCACCGTCGGCCACATAATCGTTGGCTTGCTTGTTAACTTCGGTAATAATCCCTGAACTGGGGGCTTTAATTGTAAGTTCACCATTGAAAGCAAATTCAGGATTGGTTTTACTGAAATTGCTCAATGCTTCGGCTTCCTTGGTTTTGACTGAATATAAAGGACTTTCGGCCTTCACATAATCCCCAATATTGCACGATATTTTAGTAATATACCCGATTGCTGTTGACTTTACTGTATTCTTTTTTAGGTAGGAAGATGTGGCGGTTAGGTTAATGACTTTGCTTATTGTACCTGTTGTAACTGAAGTCACTGTTACCGGAGTAGTCACTTTGATAGACTCTTCTTCTGCGGGTTTGCTATTGTTGGTACAACTGCACAGTGCAAGCAAAAAGGTCAGGTTGGCGAGAAAGTTTGTCCTATTCATACGTTTATGTTTTGTCTGAACCACATAGGTCACATAGTTTTCTTATTAACCTGAGTTCGATATAGTCTTCAATGTAATTCGTTAAAAATAAGATAATAAGGTTGTTGTTGTGGGTGTTTAAATTTCTACTGAGGTTAAAAAGTGGCTGATAAGGTATTAAAACCTTATATTTTTTGAATCAAACCTTAGTAGAAATTTTATGCACAAGTATATCAAACCTTATTAATTTACAATGCATTAACTATTCAATTTAATATCAAACTCAGGTTATTACTATGTGTTCTATGTGGTTTTATTATAATCATTCTCTTTCTTCTATTTGAGGTAATTCATTTGATTAATGATTTGCAGTCGGTTCATTTCCGAAACAGTCAGGCTATTTTTTGTCTGGGTATAGTTGTTCACGATGTTGAGAAAATCCGGGAAACGCACCAGCCCTTTTTCAATTTCTATTTTATAAAGTTCAATCAGTTTTTCCTGTTCAACTAATTGGCTACGAATGCTCAAAATTAGCTCGTCGGTCAGTTTTAATTGTTCGGTTAGCTGATTGATTTGCTGCTTGTATTGCGAAGTATAAAAGGTTTGGTAATCTAACCTTGAATTTTCGGCCAATGAAGTTTTTTCATACTGAAGCTTTCGCTGTTTGCCATCATAAATTGGCATGGTGAAATTCAGGCCAAAGCTGGTACCGAAGTTATGTGGAATGTTTTGGGGCAAAACGGCCATAAAACCCGCGTCGGCAAAGGCGCTGAGTTGTGGGCGGTAATTCAGATCAATCAGTTGTTTGCTGTTTACATTTTTCAAACTGTCGAGCTTAAATTTCAGCATTGCAGGCGAATTGTTGATGTTGAACTGGTTTCGAATCGTAAGTTCCGGCTTGTTTAGAATTATGGTTGTGGTATCACTAATTCCGCAAATAAAATTAAGAATTGCAAGGCTGTTTTTGTATTGGATAAATGCCTGCCGGATAGCGATCTTTTGAGCGGTTAGCGATACTGACAAGTTCATCAAATCCGTCTGCGCGTATATTCCCTGATCGGTTAAAGATTTCAGTAAGGTCTGTTCGTTTACCAGCAGGTTTAGCGTGCTTTGATTAAATTGGATCTGCGCATAATCGGCATAAGCAGTGAGGAATTGAGAAGTAATGCCTTGTTTCAAATCGGTTTCCGTAATGCGGACATCTGCATCTATTGCCTGATTCGACAAGCTAATATCACGAAATTGATTGGCTTTGATTTTTTGATTAAAAAGTGGTTGCACGGCATTCAGTACAGCCGAATAGTTGGCGCCATTGGTAATCGCTTCGTCGTAACCGATATTTTTAGCTGTTGGCGCATACATGGCCTGAGAAACCTGATTAATCTGTGGCTTGTAAGCGGCCTGGGTGAGCAAACTGTCTAATTTTCCGGAGAGAAGCTGGTTTCTGAAATCCTTTAAAAGCGGGCTGTTTTCGAGCCCTTTCTGAAGGTAGAAATCAAGGTTTTGGGCCTGAACTCCAATTCCGGAGACCAGAAAAAAGATAAAAATTAAAAGATTCTTTCTCAGCATAGATGTTGTGTCTGTGAAATTCAGGATGAAGATAAAGAACTTTATCGACAGGTTGTTTTAAATCCCCTCTTTTGGAGGGGATTTCGGGGAGGCTCTTATTTTATCGGAGCAATTTCCAAAACCACAAATGTACCTGGTTTCACTGGCGGACGGCGGCTTCCCTCCACAGGAGTGCCGAACTCAGTGGTTGATAAATACAGGTGGTGGGTGGTCTTATCAATAGTAATTGTGCGTGCGCCTATTTGTGAGGTTACGGTTTCAAGAACTTTGAAACTGTCCTTATTTTCTTCCTGAACAACTGTAATTGTACCATCGCCGCCATTTGAGCTAAATACACGTTTTGTAGCAGGATCAAAAGCTACACCGTCGCAGCCTCCGCCAATTGGAAGCGTGGTAACTACTTTTCCAGCAACAGCATCAGATACAACCATTAATTTGTTGCCACAAACGCTGAATAATCGGTTTGTTTCCTTGTCCAAAGCAAGTCCGCTGGGTTCTTCGCCAGGAGCAATCGACCAGCTTTTTTCGACTTTATAGGTATTGGCATTGATTACGCTGATTTCGCTTTTATCCTCAATGTTTACGTAGATAATCCCTTTGCCGTCGGTTTGCGGAAATTCGGGTTTACCATCAAGTTGAATGGTTGCAATTTCCTTGTTCAATTTTGGATCGATCACTGAAGCATTTGAACTTCCACCGTTGAAAGTATAAACCTTTTGAGAAAAAGGATCGAATAAAATGGCGTCCGGATTTTTACCTGAAACCGGAATTTTTTCAATAATTTCAAGAGTTTTTAAATCGAAAACAGTTACCGAATTATCGCGGCCATTGCTTGTAAAACCTTTATTTAAGCCTGGCGCGAAGGCAATTCCATGAATTCCGTTGGTATCCGGAATTTTGCCAATTTGTTTACCTGTTTTCAGGTCAACAACAAGCGCCATTGACGCATGAGAAACATACAAGCGCCTGGCTGCCTCGTCCACCGAGAGATAATCCCAGCCACCATCTCCTTCGAGATGTATTTGGTTAACTACTTTGTAACCTGTTTGGGCACTGAGAAGGTTACCATTACTGAACAGAACTGTAATGCAGATAATTGAAAGTAACTTTTTCATTTTCAAAAGTTTTATGTATTCATTAACTTTTCAAGGATCAAATGGTTTACTTATTTGTTTCGTGGATTTAGATAATACTGCCCATACTAAAAAAGCCTGTCGAGGTTTCAAATCCAGACAGGCTTTTTTGAATATTTTCTAAAGTAAAAAACTAAAATCGTCCCCCGAACCTAATTCAATCGGAGGTTTTCCTTTCCTGAAAATGCGTGCTGTCCGACTTCCAATCAGTTGCATTTTTTTATCCTCAATTCGCAACATGGTTCCTTCCCGTAATCCAAGGACATATATATCAGGATTAATTTCAAGAAATTCTTCGATGCGCTGTTCGCGGGTTTCGCCGCCATGTCCTTCAGGATTTGCATCAAGGTAATGAGGGTTAATCTGGAAAGGAACCAGGCCTGTTGTATCAAACCCTTTGGGGTCAATTATTGGCATATCGTTGGTGGTTCGTAAAGTTGGGCAGGCCACGTTTGAGCCGGCACTCCAACCAATGTACGGTGTTCCGCTCAGCACTTTTTCGCGAATTACTTCCATAAGCTGATTATCGTGCAACATCCTGACCAATTGCCAGGTATTTCCGCCACCTACCACAATGACTTCGGCATCATTTACTGCCTGAACCGGATCACTGAAATGGTGAATGCTTTTTACCTGAAAACCCAATTCAGCAAAGCGGTCAGCCACTTTTTGTTCATAAATGTCGAACGAAAATGTTACTGCGGCATATGGAATAAAAAGTGCGGTTAATGGTTTTTCACCCAAAAATTTTTTGATTTCGTGTTTGGGATAGTCCAGGTAGGCTTCGCCTGGCATGGTCGAATTGCTGATCAGCAAAAGTTTCATAGGTATTTAGTTTAAAATGAGATTAGTTTAAATCCAAACGAGAATGGATAGATGACAGGTCCGCGACTGTGTTCGAATAAAGGCACAATATCATAAGATGCAAAAAGATTCACCCAGCGATAACCCAATCGTAATGTTGCAGCTACTTTGTAATCGTTAATCGAGTAATCACCTGGTGATTTTAATTTCTCCCTTTTGCCATCTTTCCGGTACTTCATTTTGGTATGCGATTCAAACTTTTTGGCTCCGGTAACGCCTGTTGCAAAATATAGGCGGTTGGCTTTATTGCGAATTGGAATCTGAAACTCGACAAGTAATGGAACTTCAAGATATGCAATGGAAAGTTTTGATTTTTGGCTGGAATCATAATAGATCACTGAAGGATGAATCTTCTTGATTTCGTCGATCGAAATGGTGGTATTGTTATCCAGATGATAGCTTTGGAAACTCACCCCTACACCAGTAACAATGCCAATATTATTCCTGGTTTGCTGGAAACCTCTGGAGTATTGCAGGATATTGAGGTTTAAGACATTTGAGCGAAACAGATCGTTGTCGAGGAAGTGGTCTTCAGAAGCCGGATACATGCTGTAATCGGCGTTTGCCATTCCATTAAATCCGAATTCAACCCCTGACCAGTGGCCTTCAAATTTTTCATCCCAATAGTTGTAACCTTCGTTCGTTAAATCTTGCACATCAATCAATCCGGAGAGCCTGCCTTTTGGACTCTGAACGACAATGATAGAGTCATTTTCCTGTGCAAATGCCAGAAGCGAAGCGAAGGATGCCAGAAGGATGAAAAACAGGTATTTCATGGGAAAAGTGCCTAAAGTGCCTAAAATTTGGAGTGCCTAAAGTTAAATTTTTTTGAAGTACTCAAGACACTTCGAATTTTTCTTATTGCAAAGGTAAGTAATCGAAAGCGAAAAAGGAGTCTATCTGCTTCGATAAACTCCTTTTTGGTTTTCTGAACTATTTGCTGTTTAATTTAGAAAGCTAATTCCAATGGTGAAAGGTGTAAGTTCGGGTCCCATGCCTGATTGAAACAATGGAGTCAGGCTATAGTTGGCAAACAAGCAAACGTCTTTGTATCCGATACGCGCAGTGGCTTCGTATTTGAACGAATTAAGATTAAATCCACTCCGGTCCTTATCTTTTTTGTCACCATATTTTACTTTCGTGTGCGATCCGATTTTAACGCCTCCGATGATACCTGCATTTACGAACAAACGGCCTTCGTTGTGATTTACCGGAACCTGAAATTCAAGCAAAAGTGGAACCTTCAGGTAGGTCACTGCAAGTTTTGTCTTCGAAAGGTTATCCGGATTTAGGCTAACGGGCTCGGTAATGAGTTGTCCTTTTTGCAAAGTATAAGGGTTTTCAAAGCGGTAATTGTTAAAGCTTAAACCCATTCCGGAAACCAGTCCTACATAGTTTTTGCATAAGCCAATATTTAATTCGTAAAAGTTAAAATCGATTTCCAATGATTTACCCTGATTAAGCGACATGAAATCTTTGTCTGCTGCATTATACATGCTATAGTCGGGCTTATCAAAGGCATTAAATCCAAATTCAATTCCTTCCCAGTGTCCTTTGAATTTATTGGGGTCAACTTCGTGGTGTTTATTTTTTCCCCAAAGAATTTCAGTTCCATTCTCATGGTCAATTACCTTGACGTCTTTCTTGCCGATACGTACAATGGCCGTATCCTGAGTTCTCTGTTTATTAACGGTATCTGAATTAAGAATCACATCTGGAGACGAGATTGTCTCCTGAGCCGTTAAATTCAGAGTGAATGCAGCAATTGCGATAAAAGAGAGAATAATTTGTTTCATGGCTTTAAGTTTTAAAATTTGCAGGTAGGACGGCGAGGCATCTTGAAATGTTACAGGTATCCTATTTTTTTTCCAGAGGAATTGAAAAAGCCATTAGTTTGCTTTCGAAATCAACACTGGTAATTTTCCCATTTTTCACCTCGTATCCAATCCGTTCGCCCGAAATTTCTGATGCCAGGTTTAAACCCAGGCGGGCAATCCGCTGTGCAGAAAACAGGCCTTCTTTACCGACTTTTTGAACCCGGCTTGCCAGAAACTCTTCAACTGACATGACATTTTTCGACTCGTTTATTCTCATCACATTAATTGAACGGGAGAATGCCAGTTGTGTTTCTGTTGGTTCCCGTTCAAGTTTAGGAATTATCGGTTCGATTTGTGCCAATGTAGTCAAATAACGGGTGGTCGCGGGCGAATCTACAGGTCGAGTTTCTTCCGGCTTAATTTTGGTTTTTTTCTGAATGGTATTTACTTTTCCAGGCTTACTTTTCGCAGGATCTGCTGTTTCTTGAATTTGATTTTCTGATTCTGGGTTTTTAGCTGATGAAGTGGGAGAGGCTTTCGGTGTGACCTGAGCCAATTCCGTTTTTGTTTTTTGCGATTCAGGAGAGTTCGGAGTTTGAATAACAGAATTAATTCCCCAGGCTAGCAGAATTACTGCAGCAGCCCGGGTAACCCAGTTCATCGCAATTGTTGTTCCCGACTTTCGGTATAGCTTCCGTTTTTTCAGATATTTTATTCCTGAATCTGGTTTCAAGCGTGTTCTGGCAAATAAATCGTATTCTTTTTTCAATTCAGGATTACCGGCAAGGTATGTTTCAAATGCTTTATTTTCATCGGCATCCAAATCGCCTTCCATATATGCCACAACAGTGTTTTCAAGCCTCCTGTTTTCGTCAGCCAAACTTTTATGGAGTTGTTGCTTATCCTGAAATACAACAGATTCTAGCGGAAGGTTAACTTCTTCAAAAAGATGAAGTTCTTCCTTCAAATCGGGATTCTGGTTCAAAAAATCCAGAAACTGGTCGATCAAACTTTCGGGTAGATTACCTTCGATGTAATCTATGAAAAAGGATTCGTAATTATCTCTGGTGATTTTCATACGACTACCTCCATTTTACCAATGTAATTTTTCAGGAAAACCCGTGCCCGGTATATGTAAACCTTAACCTGGGCTTCACTCAATTTTGTAATATCTCCTATTTCCTGGTAGGAATATCCTTCGTAATCGCGCAGCAGAATTACTGTTCTTTGAATTTCAGGTAATTGACCTACGGCGATATTCAGGATTTCAGCCAAATCAGAGTATTGTTTATCGTGCACGTCTTCAGGAATTTGGTAATCGGCCATATAAGTTTGCCGTTTATCTTTCCGCAGAACATCTATCATGGTGTGGTAAGCAGTCGTGAATAAATAGGATTTTACTTTATCAAAACTTACGTTTCCGGCGTTTCGCCACAATTTCTCGTAGCTATCCTGAACAATATCGCGCGCACGCTCTTCGTCCTTGATATTCTTTAGGATAAACCGGAAAACATTATCTGAATAAAGATCAACCGATTGGTTGTATTCCTTTACATTCATGCTGATTTGCTTACGTTTTACTTCGTAAGACGACCAACTTCTTATTTAGTTACAGCACCGATTAAATTTTGTTGAATTGGAAGTTTTGTTTTTTTGATGGCTTCAAGTAAAGTCTTGTCGATGTTTTGAATGATCGGATAAAATCCTTTTTCGCCAATGATGTTGCGGGCGATGTAAGCCTTTACCTGACTGTCGATAATCTTCGACGATACCTTTAGATCGGTGGTATTGGTTTTGACACCTTTCTTTTCAGCAAAAACGGTAAACAAATTTAAAATGTTAACCTTACCGAAATATTTTTCGAAATCGGCTGCAGATTTGAACGTAGAAAGCTCTTTCCGGTTAGAATCAGCATAATCCAATGCGAACTGGTAAACCAAGCCCTTCTGGGTAACCTTTGAATAATATTCTGAATAACCTGATGTATCAGCCGGGACAAAGTAATCGGGCATAATTCCACCGCCGCCGTGTACAATTCGTCCGGAGAGCGTTTTGTATTTTACGGTATCAGCATATTTTATGCTATCAACTTTTTGGAATTCTCCGTGAATGGCGCGTTCCATAATGTCTTTGTAATATTCATCATTTCCCTTATCGTAAGGTTTCTGGATACACCGGCCGCTTGGAGTGTAATATCGGGCAACGGTTAGCCGAACTGCGCTACCATCGTTAAACGGTATTTGTTCCTGAACCAATCCTTTTCCAAACGAACGTCGGCCAATAATCCAACCACGGTCGTTATCCTGAATGGCTCCTGCAAATATTTCGCTGGCCGAAGCCGAGAAATCGTCGACTAAAACAATTATTCCTTTATCGCGGTAAGCTCCTCTGCTGTCGGCCTGAAACGTTTTGCGAGCCTGAGCATTGCCTTGTGTATAAACAATTAGTTCACCTTTATCGAGAAATTCGTTTACCATTTTGATAACGGCATTGAGGTAACCTCCTGGATTTCCGCGTAAATCAACAATAACATTCTTCATTCCCTGTTGATCGAGTGCTTTCATTCCTTCCATGAATTCTTCATAAGTTTGCTCACCAAAGCGGCTAACTTTAATGTATCCGGTAGTTGCGTCAATCATGTAATTAACATCAACACTGTAAATTGGAATATCGCCACGGGTTATCGAAAATGCAATCGGAGCTTTAAATCCTTTACGTTTAATTCCTACATTCACTATTGTTCCTTTTTCGCCACGAAGTTTTGAAAGTACTTTTTCATTCTTCAGGCCTTTAACAACAAGTGAGGTATCGTTTACGGTTATAATGCGGTCGCCGGGCATAATTCCAAGCTTGGACGACGGTCCGCCCGAAATCACATCAACAACCATTACCGTATCGTTTTGAATAGAGAATTGAACTCCGATTCCTCCAAAGTTACCTCTCATTTCTTCTTCGACACCAACCATCTCTTTAGCAGGAATATAAGTTGTATGTGGATCGAGATTTTTGAGCAATTGTGGAATTGTTTTTTCGATCAGCGAATCAGTTGATATGGAATCAACATAGGCATTTTGGATGAGATTGACTATTGCATCGAATTTATTGACATTGGAGGTAGCCGGAATGTTTTTCCCGGCATTGCGGCTAAGCCTGTTGCCGATTAAAATACCGAGAACCAATGTTATTGCTACTAAAACCGGAATATATAATTTAATATTTTTCATTCGTGTATAATTTGTTTTGTTTACCAAACGGGCCGATGGTCTTTTATATCTAATTCAGTCCTTTATATCTTCGATGTGCCTATATGGTTATAGATCTATCTGAACAACTTCAATATTTGCGTTTCTTAAAAGTATTATTCCATCATCGTGATGATAGTTATCGTAAAATATTACTCTTTTTATTCCTGCCTGTATAATGAGTTTTGAACATTCCAGACAAGGAGAGGAGGTTACATATAGAGTTGCTCCGTCACTGCTATTGTTCGACTTAGCTACTTTTGTAATTGCATTGGCCTCAGCATGTAGAACGTATGGAAAGGTGCGGTTGTTTTCATCTTCACAATTATTTTCAAATCCGGAAGGAGTTCCGTTGTATCCGTCGGAAATAATCATTTTATCTTTTACCAGTAGCGCACCTACCTGACGGCGCTTGCAATAGGAGTTTTGAGCCCATATAGCAGCCATTTTCAGGTATCTCTGATCTAGCAGAAATTGTTTGTTTGGAGCAGATTCGCTTCCCGGTTCATTTATTGGAGTTTCAGCATTTGTATCGTTGCAACACATATTTATTTCGAGTTATTTGTTGGTAAAAGTAATGATTGATGTGTAATTAGTATGCCCTATATATTACAAAAAACGTCCATCTTTTATATGATGGACGTTTTCCAGAAACTCGGAACTGAGTTTTTATAATTTGATAAACTTCTCAACTACACTCAATAGATCCTTTGATTTGATCGGTTTTGCCAGGTAATCGTCACAGCCGGCATCTAATGCTTTTTCACGGTCATCAGACATCGCAAAAGCTGTTTGGGCAACAATTGGTAGGTTTGGAAATTTCTTTTTTAATATTTCAGTCGCTTCATAACCATTCATTTCAGGCATTTGCAGATCCATAAATACCAGATCGATGGAGTTATTTTCGCATATTTCAACCGCTTCATTACCGTTTTTTGCCCAGTAAATTGTAGCATTTAATTTACTCAGAACAGCTTTCAGGTAAAGAAAATTAGACTCAACATCTTCAGCAATCAAAATGTTAGGGTATGTTTTTTCTTCCATATTTCGCTAAAATCGTAGGTGATTTTTTAACTAATCAAATATATCGAAACATTCTTTGAAATACTATTCTTTATACGATAATTTCTAGTTTCTAATTTGTAACGAGCATTTAGGGTCAACTTAATCTTGGTTTTAAACAAATAGAAGACTTGTTTGTCTTTTAAATTAGAATCTAAATTAGAAACCTTAAAACTTATCAATTATGAAAAAGCAAGTTTTTCTCGTAATGGCTGTTCTGGTAACAGTAGGATTTGGATGTCAATTATTTGCTCAGGAGGCAACAGTTAATACTTCCAGAAGCAATATTAAAAACAATAAGTCAAGTATTGATTCGCCAGGCACTTGTGTAGGAAAAATCCGTTGCGCCGATGGAAGTTGTATCATAAGCTTCGAGCAGGATATTGTAAGCCCAAGAGATGCAGCGAGCGGATTGCCAACCGGAAAACGGATGCATAAACCATTTGTAATCACGAAAGAACTGGATAGAAGCTCGCCTGCAGCGATAAGAGAATCTCCCACCAAAGCTTCTACTGGTAAAGTATCATACAGCGACCTCAGTGTTATGCTTACCTGTAATGGAAGAACGACAAAATTACCGGTGATAAATGGTCAGTTTACTTTGCCAGCTGATGGAAAGGACAATGACTGTGATTTGGTTGTTTCATGGAGTTGGGGCGAATCAAATTCTGGTAGTAGTGCAACGCGATACGAGGCAACTTTCAATCTGGCTTTGGAAAATGGAGAATACATGGCATCGAAACATACTAAAACAGGCCATGTTACACTTATGAAATAAAAACATCAACCCAAAAATCAACTGGCATGAAAATTCGGTCAATGCTTTTGTGTCTGATAATCATTTCAGGATTATCTTCTAAAACATTTGCACATCCAAGATCCGGCAACGAATTACAACAGAATGATTCTATTGTACCCGAAAGCAAGGAGAAAAATTTTCAGTTTCATATTCGGCCGAGCCTTGGTCTTACTTTTGGTGATTCTAATGCCAGTGGAACCCGTGTTACAAATCTGCAATGGCTTGGAACCGTAAATTCTGATCTCGATTATATAGGCAAGAAATTTGACTTAAGTTCAACTCTTTTCATGCAGTATGGTGAAAGCAAAGTAAAGGGGCAGCCTGCTGAGAAATTGCAGGATGCTTTTATTCTTTCAATTACGCCGTCAATACCATTGATAAAAGTTCCGAAGATCAGATTGTTCCTTGAAACTACTGCTGAAACTAATTTGGGCAAAGGAACAATTGGAGATAATCCGACTAGTTTTCTCGATCCATTGTTTTTGTATCAAACACTTTTTCTAGGTCAAAAACATTATTCATATCAGAAAGAGGATAATACAACCTGGGAGCTCACCTATGGACTTGGATATGCATTTCAGCAAACGCTTAACCGGAATTTCGAAACTATAAATATAGCTGGCAACAATCCGGGTTTCGAGTCTGGTTTTAGTGGTATCATAGAGATGAACGTTAACTCAAAAATATCTGAATCGCTGAATTTTGTGCTGAATGCCAAAGCAGTAGCGCTTTCCAGAGAAAATTTCTTTAAGGATTTTGATTCAAGCAGAAGGTCAATTCTGGTTCGTTCAGGATTGTTCTACAAGAAAGTAGGAATGGAGTACAATTTTCATCAGGTACACGATTTGAATCTGTCGGCTGATGATTTGGTTGACCAATCGATTATGCTTACGGTTACTTTCTAATATCAGGCTTGAGGAGAATTGATTTTTCAGAAAAGCAAAACGACAAAGCCTCTGATATTCAGAGGCTTTGTCGTTTGTACCCGAAGCCGGAATCGAACCGGCACGATATTGCTATCACTGGATTTTGAGTCCAGCGCGTCTACCAATTCCGCCATTCGGGCTTGTTTGTAAACCGGCTGCAAAAATAATGGAAAAATCCTTTGCACAAAAGATTTCAGGCAAAAATTAGTTTTATTTCCAATATTCTATTTTCTATGCTTTCTTGAGTCATTATTTTTGAAGTAATTTAGCAGTAATATATTGTTTTAAATATCATATATACAGCAATATATGATATTTAAAATTTATGTTTATGAAATATTGGTAAGACAAAAATCATAGTTCTCATTTTAGATTTTATCAGTGAATTTATAAAGGAATGCTGAAAATATGAAGGTTTTGAATGTGTAAATTTTCTTTTTATGCTTATAAGCAGGAGCAGTAATCAATAAGATGCAATTTACTTTTTTATACCTTTAGCCGGAATCTAAAAATCGCTACAGAATCCGGAAAACAATGGAGTTGACTGAAGACAAGGAACTGTATTTGAAATTGAAAGAAGGTGATGAACGGGCATTTCAGACCTTGTTTCGGAAATACTATTCGGCTATGTGTCATTTTGCCAATCAGTTTCTCAACGACAGCGAATTAGCCGAGGAAATTGTTCAAGATATGTTTGTCAAAATATGGGAGAAACGTGCGATCCTTACTATTGAAACTTCAGTAAAACATTACTTTTTTCGCTCCGTTCGCAATCATTGCCTAAATCAGATTCAACATGAGAAGATCAAGAAGCAATATGCAAATAAGGTGCTTGAAGCTGCTTCACATGAAATTAATTCCGAGCAATATTATCTGGAAGTTGATTTGATCAGGCGAATTGAAAATAGCATTGATTCCCTTCCACCCAAGCGTAAAGAAATATTCAGGTTAAGCCGGGAGCAGGGCTTGAAATATAAAGAAATCGCTGACGAATTAAATATTTCGGTCAAAACAGTTGAGGCCCAAATGGGATTGGCCTTAAAATATTTACGTGAGGAATTAAAGGATTTTAGCAATCACCTGATGACTTTATTTTTAATCCTGAAAAAAACAGATGGCTCCGATAGGGGTTAATCCTATACTTCAATGTCTCTTAGTTGTATGAAAACAAATCAACATATTGACGATAAAAATTGGGAGTTACTCGCTAAATCGATTTACGACGAAAATCCTGAAGTTGCAGCAGAAGAAAGCAAATCTGTTGTGAAGGAAATATTCTCGTCAGAAAGCGAAGGCGAGCAACTTTTAAAAATGACAAAGCAGGTTGACTTGTATTTTGATCTGAAAAAGTATCCGGTCGAGCAGGCATGGGGTAAAGTAGAGTCCCGGATTCACCATCGAATTTCATCTGGAAATACTATAATCCGGAAGTTGATTTCAAATCCGATATACAGGTTTGCCGCAGCGATTTTGATTGCTGCTGTTCTTCTGGTTTCCGGATATGAAGTCTTTTACAATCCTTCGGCAACCGTGGTTATGCTAGAATTAACATCGGCCAATAAGGTTTTGAATACATTTACATTGCCCGACGGTACTTTGGTGACTTTAAATAGCGATACCAAAGTGTTTTATCCAAAGAAGTTTGGGCGTAAAACCCGTGAGATTAGTATTGAAGGAGAAGCTTTTTTTGAAGTAAAACCAAACAAAAATAAACCTTTCATTATTCATGCCGGAAAAGCGCAAATCAAAGTAGTTGGTACCAGCTTTAGTGTGAGTGCATATCCGGAGACTAAATTGGTTGAAGTCATTGTTCAGACCGGTAAAGTGCAGGTTATGAATAAAATGACTGAGACTTTACAAACCGAAGAACTGATCCTGACTCCGGGAGACAAAGGGACATTGGTTTATGAGAGCAAGACGTTGCATAAAACCACGAACCAAGATCCTAATTTTTTAGCCTGGAAGACGCGCAACCTGATTTTTAAGGCGACTTCGTTACGCGAAGTAATTGAAAATTTAGAAAAAGTTTACAAAGTAAACATCAGTTTAGCCGATCCAAAGCTAAACGAACTTCTGCTCACTGCCCAGTTCAATAACTATCCTCTCGATTTTATTTTGAAAGTGATCGAAACCACTTTCAAAATAGAGGCACAGGAGATCGATGGACAGTATTTTTTAAAAGCTCGATCCTAACTTTTATTGTTTAAATGCCATGAAAACAATTCGAATTATACCCTCTTTTATATTTTTCATAATTTGTGTTTTGTTTGTTTCATTGCCAGTTCAGTCTTTTAGTCAGAAGCAAAATACCAAAACACAAAAACAAAGCACCATTCAAAATAAAGCGCAGGAACTTAAAAAAGATCAGAAGGCTGATGTTCTTGACCAAAATATAAGTATTTACGCTGAAAATGAATCACTATCGAATGTGATTGAACGTATCTGCAGCTACCTTCATCTCGACTATTCTTATAACTCAAGCCTTATTGAAGGAAAGAATATTAGTTTGAATATGTCAAACAAGCCCATTAAATATGTGCTTAGTCAGCTGATGAAAGATTCTAAACTTCTTTTCGAGATTCAGGATAATCTGCTGGTTGTCAGAGATCACGACCAAATGGATAAAAGTCTCGACTACGACAAGAAAATGAGAAACTACACCGATCAGGCTGGGTTTGTATTTGATAATCCGAAGAAAAAGTCGGTTACATTCAATTTTAAATCATCCAATAATTTGATTATCATTCCGGTAGCGATTAATAATTCGGATACCCTAAATTTTATTCTCGATACCGGGGTCAGATATCCGATTATTACCGAATTGCCTTTTGTTAATAAACTGAATCTGAATTATCTACAACCGATTAGTGTTAAGGGACTTGGTGAAGGTGAACAACTGACGGCATACCGTTCGGGCAGTAATACCATTAATTTGGATGGACTGGTAGCGTATGATCAGGAAATCCATATGGTTATTAATGAAAATTTTCAAATATCACATATCCTTGGAATGCCTGTTCATGGATTGATTGGCTTTAATTTGTTTAAAGATTATGTGGTTAAAATTGACTATTCTGAGCACAAAATTACACTTATAAAGCCTGAATACTTTGATTACAAGGAAAGAGAAAGGGATATTGTTCTTCCGCTCAGTTTTGAACAGGGCAAACCTTTCGTAACAACCAGTATTGTAACCGATAAAAATGATGAGGTACCAGTTAAATTGTTGGTTGATACCGGTGCAAGCGACGCTATTTGGTTATCAACAAATTCGGACAGTCGGATTGCATTACCAGAAAACCACATCGAGACATTTTTGGGTCGTGGATTAAGTGGTGATTTATATGGGAAAAAGGGACGTATAGGAGCAATTTGGGTTGGACCGCTTGTTTTGTATGAACCAATTGTAGCTTTTCCTGATAACGATTTGGTTGATCAGTTAATTGGCAAGAACGATCGCAACGGTACGCTTGGCGCTGAAATTCTCCGCAGGTTTTACATCACTATGGATTATCCGGGCAAACGTTTGATTTTACGTCCCAATGGCGATCTGAAGGATGATTTTAACTACAACATGAGCGGTTTGGAGGTTACCAATCCAATGCCAGGCCTTCCGATCTTTTTGGTTAGCAATATCCGTAAAAATTCACCAGCGTATTATGCCGGAATTCTGGAAAATGACCAAATCATTTCATTAAATAACACAAATAACAAGTCTTTGACATTAAATGATATAAATTTGTTATTCCAAAGCCAACAGGACAGACGTATAAAAATGACTGTTCTTCGCAATGGAGAACAAGTAAAAGCTGAATTTTTTCTGAAAAAAATGTTCTGAAACGAACATGTATTCTATAACTTAAAAATTAAGTATATGTGTGCATGTGAGTTCCATCCGGCCTTAAAAAACAAATGATTATCGGATGAAAATGAAGCCAGTTTGCGGATTATTTTTGATTGTTTTCCTTTTGTCGTTTAGGATATCCTTCGGACAAAAGGAAAACAATTCCGTACTGGAAAAGAAAATAAGTATTGAAGCGTACAATGAAACGATAGCTTCTATTTTAGATCAGATTTCGTCACAGGCACAGGTTTTTTTTTCCTATGATGCATTGATGATTGAAGCCGAAAAAAAAACTGATATTTCAATCGCCGACAAAACAATCAGGGAAACACTCGACTCATTATTCAATGGGAAATTTGTATATAAAGTTCTTGGAGAACAAATCATTATTGCCATTCCGGAAATTGATGAGGTAAAAAAAAAGGACATTGACGTAGTAAAGGAAAAACCAAAGATCATTGTATTTCGTGGTAAAGTCGTCGATAATGATGAAAAGGATGTACTTCCTTATGCCAGCGTTTTTATTTTCAGGAAAAATATTGGTACCGTTTCGAACAATGATGGTGAATTTGAACTGAAAATTCCGGAATCGATGAAACAAGATACCATCATTATTTCATGTTTAGGATACCGGCAACAGATACAGCCCATAGGAGAAATAACAGATAAGGGTTATCAAATTGCCTTGGAACCATCTTCTGTTCAGTTAAAGGAAATTAAGGTAACAGCTATTAATTCAGATGATATTATAAGAAAAATCCTTTCGAAGATTTCACTGAATTATTCTCGTGATGGTGAGATTATGACTTCTTTTTATCGGGAAGTCTTAAAGCAAGACAATCATTATATTGATGTTGCAGAGGCACTTATGGAAATTCGAAAAGCTTCTTACGATAATTCCTTCGCTCAGGATAAGGTCAAAGTGATCAAAGGTCGTAAAAGTCAGAATGTTATGCCGTTTAAATTTGTTGATTTTAAGATACAAGGTGGTCCGTACTATATTACCAAGCTGGATGTAGTAAAAACTCTCGATTCATTTCTTGATCCTGAGTTTCGTGATTTTTACAAATTTTCTACAGAAGGTATTATTGAAGTTGATAATCGTGATACCTATGTTGTTTATTTTAAGCCGAAAGAGAAGGTTGATTATCCCTGCTATCAAGGTAAATTGTATGTCGATATGTCTTCTTTCGCGCTTGTTAGAGCCGAATTTGGCCTAAGTAGGGCCGGACTGAAATTTGCACGCGAATCGCTAATTAAAAAGAAACCCAAAGACTTTTATGTCAGACCAATTAAAGTTGAATATAAAGTAAGTTACCGCCGGGCCGATAACAAATGGCACTTGAGCACAGCCCAGACTTCTATTAATTTTAGAGTAAAGAGCAAAGGCGATAAGGTTAATTCGGTTTTTTACAGCGATTCGGAACTGTTGGTTACTGATATCAAGCCTGACAACCGAACCCACTATAAAAAGGATGAAATGTTTAACTCGAAAGATATATTTACTGAAGTTGTAACGAATTTTGATGACGGATTTTGGGGTGATTACAACATCATTAAACCCTCTGAAGAACTGAGGAAATCATTGCAGGATTATTCGATGAAAAACGACTCTTTATTTAACTCTGATGAAAAGAATGCTAACCACACTAAATAAGATCGCGCATATGAAAACATTCACTTTATTGTTATTAATGCTTTTGTCCGGATTATTGCTTCCAGCTCAGGACCAGAGTCCAATTCCTAAAATTAGCCTCCAGATTACCAATTACTTTAGTGTTTATCCCCGTGAGAATATTTTTCTGAAGACGGATAAAACTCTTTATAAACCCGGAGAAACCATTTGGTTCAGGTCTTTTGCTTCTCAAACAGATAATCCGTTGGTTTCCGGTGAAAGCAGTAAACTCTACGTCAGTCTTTTCGACAAAACAGGAAAGAATATTACTAAAGGTACTTTCCGGATGAGTAATGGATCTTGTTCGGGTGACTTACAGATTCCGGATAAATTAGCTGGCGATTCCTATTTCCTGATTGCCTATTCTTCGGAGCAGAGCTCGTTAGAGCAAATCCCAATTGTAAAGTTGGAAATTGATCCGCAATACAGTAACCAGTGGGTTGTTGAGGCGTTCGCAAAGGATAGCATTTCTATTTCGGGAAAGAAAAATGAACTTTTTGTGGTTCTCAGTGATAATTCAGGTGCTGTTCAGAAAAACGAACAGTTGCGCTATGAAATTAAAAATGGCACTGAAACAATTGAAAAAGATAAAGTCAAGACCGATGAATCAGGCAAAGTCAGTATTCCTTTTACGATTCCGGCCAAAACCAATGGGGAACCATTTATTTGTGAACTATCTGATTCGAAAGGCGAGTGGAAACATGAAGTGTTTCTCCCTACAAACCTTGATCCTGTTGTGATTAGATTTTACCCTGAAGGTGGAAATTTGATAGCCGGAGTTCCTACCAAGATTGGATACACAGCCTTCAATAAATGGGGAATTCCAGTTAGTGTCGAAGGAGCTGTTTTGAATCAGGAAGGCCAACAGGTGACTCCTGTTAAAACTTTGACCAAAGGACTTGGTCTCTTCTCTGTCATTTATCCCGGTCAACAAAAGTTAAAGCTTCTTCTTTCAGGAACAACAGGCCAAAATCAATCGTTTGAACTACCAGCTTCAACTGCGAATGGTCTTGCTATTTCTGTTGTAAAAACCGATGCCCAATTTATCTATGCCAACCTAACTTTTCCTGATAAGCAAAAGCATACTGTAGCACTTACTGTTACTCATGGCAATAATGTATATTGGGCCGGCGACATGGAGATTGATGGAGTTGGAAGATTGAAAATTCCTGCCGATCAATTGCCTCAGGGTATTAATTTATTATCAGCATTTTCAAAAGAGGGAAACTTACTGGCTGAGCGTATTGTTTTTAAAGACAATAAACAGGAGCTTAAAGTTAACATACAGCCAGAGAAAACCAGTTTGTCTGTTGGCGAAAAAATGAAGGTAAAGGTTAAACTTACCGATGAAAACAATCAAGCTGTTTCAGCAAATGTTACAGTAGCAGTTACTGACAAATTCCGTAACGATTCGGATAAGACACAGATTGAAGAATACCTTCAGTTTGAATCAGAATTAGAATCTCCACTTTCGTTATTTCCTGAAGCATTTAAAGACAAAGGCAGGAATGCCACACTGATGGATATTTTCCTGATTGCGAACCGGGTTAAGGGCTTTGATTGGGCAAAAATCAGGCAGTTTAAGCCTGAAAATGCTTCTTATACAAATACTGCGAACTTCAGAATATCAGGGTTTGTAACTGACAAAAGTGGTAGCAAAGTAAATAAAGCGAAAGTAAGTTTGGTGAATAATAAAAACATGCAACTGCATACAACAACTACTAATTCAGAAGGTATCTTTTCTTTTTCGAATCTGTATATGAGCAATGTTGATGATTTTTCTGCCAAAGCAACTGATTCTGACGGGAAACATGATTTGAATGTAAATATGATCAAGAATCTTGAAGGGCAGATTTCTGTTTATATTGCCGATAATATGAAGAAATTCAATTTAATAAGTTCAGAAAAGGTTGTCAATAAGACCTATTTCGATAATAATGAGGATTTGTTCCCTAAGGCACCCAAGGTTAATAAAGCCAACACCCAAAGCTTGGATAATCAGCGAAAGCTATTAAATTCAGCAACAAGTATTCTGGACGTAATAAAAACAATAAAGCCATATAAAATTGTAAATAATCAGATTGTATTCTTTGGATCAGAGAATTCACTCAACTACCAGGGAGGCGCTTTACTTGTTTTAGATGGGCAAATGATGGGGACTGATATTGGGTCAATTCAAGGATTTTCGCCATCTGACATTGACCACATTAATGTTTCGACTAACCCAATGGATATTCAAAAGTACACTGGATTAAATTCAGTTGGAGTAATTGAAATATTTCAGAAGAAGGCAAAAACCACCGAATCGGATAGCCCAAAAGCTACGAATGAAAAATTTGACGGTGAATTCCGGATTCCAAGCGACTTTTCTGCCGAACCGGTAAACCCAAAACGAAATATGCGAACTACTTTACTTTGGATTCCAAATCAACAAGTTGATCAAAGCGGGCAATTTGAATTTGAAGTTACCGCAGGAAAAGTGATTTCCGATTTCGTAATTGAAGTGCAGGGAATGACTCCAGATGGAAGGATGGGAAGCGGAAACGCGAGTTTTGGGGTAACCAAATAGAATGCAAAGGATTCCATCTCATTTTAAAAGATGGAATCCTTTCTTTTATATTGGCTTCCTGCAAGAAATTCCAACGTTTTTGGGTACTT
The DNA here is from genome assembly GCA_028683385.1 of Prolixibacteraceae bacterium. GTDB lineage: Bacteria > Bacteroidota > Bacteroidia > Bacteroidales > Prolixibacteraceae > Aquipluma. The sequence continues at coordinate 156,191 of JAQUIJ010000012.1, forward strand.
ACACAAAATCGGGTTCAATAAGTAAGTCAGGACTAGAAACCATGTGTTATTGCCTGGATAATTTTATTCATTTTGAATTGATGATTTCCGATTACTTGGTTGTTGCTGATATTTCAGGGACGTTTTGTGCCGATTGCATTAACCCAACACCCGATTCCATCGATTTTGGACAGGCTCCAAATTCATCAACGAATGTTTTGCCAACCGTATCGAATGTTTTGGTTTGTTCCAGAAGTGATTCCATTTTCGGAATTGATTTCTCTGAAACCTGCTGGAATTCGGCTGGTTTTGCTTTGGTGGCTTCCAAAAGCGAATTCAAAACCGTTTGCCAATCCTGGAGTGTCTGAATGTAGTTGGTCAAAGGACCTTTGCTGAACGTGTCGACGCATTTTTCCAGGTTTTCCATTCCGGTTTGCAGGCTTGAAAATCCTTTCTGGCTAACATCCAGCGTATTGGCATGGTCGCAACCACATTCAGCCGGGCCAAATGGTAGTCCAACCTGCCGGGGTTCGCTGGTTGGTGGAGGTGGCGAAATTTCCGTTCCCTCATCCGAAGGTTGGTCGGTGGTTGAAGGCTCGGTTGGTTGAGTTTCTTCCGATGTGACAGGCTCCTTAGCCGGGGGCGTTTGTGTTTGGGAAGTGGGTTCTGTGGAGGTGGGAGTTGGGTTTTTACCCGGGTCGGTCTTTGGTTCCTGCGTCCCTTGTGGTGCCTGAGAACCTCTCCGGCACAGCTTTTGCCTGTTGACCAAGTCGATGATGATGTTGTTCCAGTGTTCTGCCTCCTTAACGGCGCTTTGTAATCCCCTGTTTGCTCCAATCATTTTTCCCAGATCCTGGCCAAATTCATTGGCAGCCTGAAGAGTCTCAATCGATCCTGCAATAGCTTGCTGCATGGCTTTCCCGCCAAGTTCGACAATCAGTTGCGAGATATTGCTCACCTGTGACAAGGCGTCGCCGCCCTTCATAATATCCATCACGTTCGAAGCTTTGCCGTAAATTCCTGCCGCAGTTTCTACACCAGCACCAGCAGTTGTTCCTCCGGCAAGTGTTCCAACAATCAACCCGGCAGTTTTTACGGCCAGGTTTCCGGTTGATTCAGCGATCTTACTGTCCATTTCTTCGAATTCCTTGGTTCCCACAATCCGCTCAATGGCTTGGTAAGCATCTTTTTGTCCCTCCTTGGCCGCTTTCATCATTCGCTCAAGAGTGGCAATGGTTTCGTCGTCACAGTTTACGATTTCCACATTAACGGCCGGTCCGGTTGTATTACCACAGTTTGTTTTTGCCTGAAAGGTGGTTTTTCCTTCACGCGTACCTGTTAATTCAACTGCTTCTGATAACCCGACAACCGACAGAACGGATTGATCGGTAGAGACGAAATCGACTAATTCCTCTACGTTCGATGGCTGAGCCGAAACCGGAATTTTAAGTACGCCTGAAAGTTTTTTCCCATCAACATCGAAAAGCGCAATCTGCGGGATTTCCTGGCCGTTGTTGTAATTTTCGATTTTCACGCAGGAGGCAGGTTGTGAGGTCGTATTCGTCTTTCCTTCAGGGCTGGTATATTCCACATACAGTGTACCTTTTCCGGGGGATGCCCCTGTCAGATTGGCCGATGATTCACCGTCAGGTTGAACGTTCAGAAGATTTTCGGGTTCCACCCAAAACCGAAATTTTCCACCTTCGGGTTTTCCGGATGCCATCACATCGCTTTGTTCGTCTGTTCCAAGTTCCGAACAACCATAAAGAGTGAGTTCCGGTTTGTCGGGTTCTTTATACGGAGCAATGGTTACTTCCAGGGTAGCATCACTGGTTGTATATTCCATGCCGTCAACTGTACTTCTTTGTTTGTTTTCATTCATCTTCCAGCTTGCCTGGTAACCTTTGCCGGTTTTGGTTATTTTACAGTTGGACGAAGAAGCTTCTCCTCCTCCAGAACATGTGATATTGTAATCATAGCTTCCGCCATAATCAATCCATTCACCGTCGCGGAACGTTTGCCTTTTAGGGTTTGAAACTCCTTTTATGCCAATAATAACTTCGACGAACTTGCTGTCATTAGAATAATTAAACATTACGGTTGCTCCTGGCGAAGCCTTACCAGAAACTTCACCATTCTCTTTATCACCGGCGATTAACTTTCCATCAATAGTTTCAATATAACTTGAGGAATGTGAGCTTGAACCAGATCCGGTAACGATCATGGGTTTAGGATCTCCTGCTCCTGAATCGAACCAGAAATCATTCAAAGGGTCATCAGCCTGGTTTTCGATAACAACTGTGACTGTTCCACTTGAAGCACTTCTACCTGAAGAATGTTTTTCTTCTTTCCAAAGTTTATCTCCCGCCATAAAACTTTTAACAGTATCTCTCCGGAATGTGGAATTATTGGTAATTTTTGCGGTAAGAAGCCACAATTCCCTTTCTGTTGGATCCTGGGCAAAAGAATTCCAGTTCAGGAGGATCAGGATTGCAAAAAATAGTATTCGTTTCATCAGAAAAATAGATTTACTAATTGATCACTTTTTGCCAATCAGCGGAACCAACGACCTGACGAAATCCATATCCAGCGATTCTTCGAACCGGGCTTCGTGGTAGCTGATACTGTTTGCTTTCAACCATTCTTTGGATCTTTGTTCAAGGAAATTTTTATTGGTGATCATCCTGAAAGTGATGAACTGAATGTCGGATTTGGGTTTCGATTTGTCCCAATAGGCCGGGTTCACTTTCATGATCTTGGGAAATCCCTCCATGGTACCTACCCTCGAAATCATCCCACTCATGGTGGCAGGTTTGTTCCAGTCTGTAGGAGGAACATTAGCCCATTCTCCATCAAGCATTTCCAGAGTCATTTTTCGCTGAATCTCATCCTTATTTCTCTTGTTTTCAGCAAAAACCACATCGAAAGCTTCTTTCACAGTAACCGGAAGCCAATAATTGGGCCGACTTGGGTCGTACAAGACAAAGCATTCGCCGTCGTAAACATCGATCCCGGGGGCAATGGTTTCTTTTTTTTCAGGAACACCAAAAAAATCGGGCTTTCGCGAGAAGCCACTTGTCCATCCCGGCTGTATCGTGTTAATATAAATTGACCATTCAGGAGGTTCGATCAATCCGCGAACTTCCCTTCCATCTTTCAACCGGTACCAGGCGGCAAATTCAAAGCTAATCCGGGCTGGCACCCCATAAACACCTTCGTATTGACAGGCAATAGAGTTGTAAATCCGGACTCTGCCGTCGAAACCTTTCAATTCACTTAAAACAGGATTATTTCGTACAAGAATCACCAGTTCGGTAATTTTCTGGAAATTGGCGGCCACCTCTGCTTTGGTGAATCCACATTCAGTACTGGCGTAATCTGTGCGTTTCAGGATTTCAAACGTACCCGGATGATCAAGAATCAAGGGAAGTTCCTGGGCTTTGGAACCAACCGCAAAAACCAGAATGGACAGAATAATCAGGACAGATTTCATAGCTATATCAATTGAATATATTTTTCAGTAAGGTATTAATACTGTGATTCTCCATTGATGCTGCAGTGTTTTTTACCGGTTTTTTCTTCGTACCAATAGTGAATACTTTGTCCTGGTTTATCTTCCCAGATAACACGGCCTTGATCGTCGTATGAAATCGAATACACCAGCTCTCCCTGAGAGTAGGTGGTTTGGTTTTTGAGTTGACCGCTTTTCGAAAAGCTTTTTGTCTGTCCGGTAAATTTAGGAGCCTGTCCGGTAAAGTTGCTTTCACTTTTTAGCGCACCATCTTCATAGTATTCTTTAGAAAGGCCACTGACATCGCCCTCGGGCTTCATATTTCCTTCTGTTTTTACCTGCCCGTTTTCGTAATAGGTTTTCAGGTATCCGTTAGGTTCTCCATCTTTGAAGTACTGATCGGAAACTAATTTCCCGGTTGTATTATAGAATTTATACGACCCTTCGATTTTACCATCCTTCATGGTATATTCCTTGCAAACCTTACCATTGGGATAATACTCCTTTTTTGGCCCATTTAAAGGATCATCCTGAAGAGAAGACAATTGCTCGGCCCATACCGACGAATTGCTTGTGCAGTCAATGATCAGCACCGAAATAATAATCAAAAGAGTTCTCATTGTTTTACTGTTTTTCGATTTGCGAAATTGGTTGGGTTATTTTGCAATAGCCGACACCAGCGTATTTTTAATGAGTCGTTTAAACAGTTAGTCTAACTTATTTTTCTTTTCTGTTCAAGGTAAAATCAATCGTAATGGTTTGATTTTCATCGGTGATCGGATCTTTTACTTTTTTTGTATCCTTTTGCTGAAGAACTTTATCCGTAGTTTTACCATTATATGGCCCAAAAATTACCTTTAACGGAACCCTGATATCTCTGGGAAATCTGTTGGTTTCTTCGGGTTCATTGTCGCAGGTTCCTTCTGCTTTCCTCGTGAGAATTTCTTCGCCTTGTACCGGAAGTGAAGTCCCTTTTGCCTTGAGCACATATTGTCCGTTTTCAAAAAATTCGAGTTCGATCCGGGTGTCGTCCTGCTTTTTTCCTTTAAACATGCTGTCGTGTGAAATGCCTTGACCTTTTATCTTCATCGAACTTTTCTTTGTTGTAACAAGTCCGCCTTCACGCCCCGATTCACATTTATGACAGCCGTCTTCAATTGTTATTTTAGAGACTTCATCGGAATAAAATGTCATGCTTCCATCTGTACACGGAATGCCTTTTCGTACCAGCTTCCACTCGCTGAACGTATGATTGTTAATTACCTCTTCCTTTCGGTACTGCTGATCCATCTGATTGCAGAAAACACTATATTCTTCCACATTGGTTGAATCGAGGTCTGAACTGATGGTTATCGAAACCGGGCCTGCGAAGGCACAAATTTCATATTTTGATAGTTTGTCAATCAGTTGTTTGGACATTTCATTCACACCCGATTTAATTCCCTGATAGTCCATTGTAGCCCAAGTGTATCCGGCATCGGCAATGCAATTTACATTCTTCCGTTCAAGGCAAATTGCCCGTACCATTATTTTCCTGCCTTCGAAGGTTTTCAGGCTCAATTTCACGAAATAGTCCCAATTCATGTCTTTACCAATGTCTAGCAGTTCCTGTTGATTTTCACCACCTAAAAGTTGGTTTAATCTTTCTCTTGACAACCTCGTCCGTATTCCGCTATGCTTGGTGATTTTTGCACAAGGGAAGGCATCTTTCAGGTAGCTTTCCATCACCGTTTCATACGAATCGGTGTATTTTACAGCAGTATCTCCTGCCGCAACACAAACTATCAGGAAGTTTGGCTCAATGCTTTTAGCTGATAAAGAACAGACTAACAACACCATTGCAATCAGATAGATTTGTTTCATTCTGATATAATTTTACAGTTAGGTAGTAGTTTCCCGATTTTGCTGATTTCATCAGCACTAATTTGTGTTTTGGCTATTCCAAGTTCGCTTAGTTTTTTCAACGGGCTTATTTCTCCAATGATTGACGGGAGTGGATTTATATCTACATATAAAGTTTGTAACCCGGTCAGGTTTGAAAATGAGGAAGGAAGCTGATTAATATTATCATTAAAAAGCCCGACATGGATCAATTTACCAAAATTCCCTAGTCGTTCAGGAAGGACAGAAACCGAGCTGCCAAAGTTGATAATGTAAAGTTCCTCTAATGGATAATCCGCTGCATTTTTCAGAATTTTCTCCAGATCGACAGCTGTGCCTTTTGTATCGCTGGTAACAATCAATGTTGTGATCCCTTTAAACATCGTCATTTGGTCAATGATCAGATTTATTTGCGGCCACGACAAGTTGAGAACCAGAGTTGGAATGGATTCGAGCCACTCGTTGTTTTTAATCGCTGGATTTTCGTCTTCCTTGTATTCCTCCACAATTTCTTCGCGCAACGGTTCGTCCAAATCCCATTTGCCTTTGCCACCTTCCTTAACGATTTTCATCATCTGGTTCCACAATTTGTTACTGTAATCATCGTTTTCCTGCTGAATTTTGGCTGCTTCTTCAGGTTTTATGCCTTCACTCCCCGGTGGCAGGGTTTGTGGTTTGCCTTGCCGAAGGGCTGAAGTCAATTTGGCTGCCAGTTCCTGAATTTTTACATTGGCTGCTTTCGCGGCTACCGGATCGCTCCAATTGGTAGTTTTCCGAATAGCAGACATTTGGGCGCGAATGGAAGCTGCATCATTGCCTGCATTTTGGGTAATACCAGATAAACAAATCACCAAAAACAGAAAAAGGATTTGGATTTTTTTCATTGTGATTGGTTCTAAAACTTGTTTTATAATGGAACTATCTCATTCTGCGCCGATATATACATATTTCGGACTGATGTGGTTGTAACGGTAAACATCGCTTAATTTGCTAAGATATGCCTCGATTTGCTGAAGTCCCATCATTCCGGGTTCGGAACTGAGATCAACGCCGGTTTGTGCGGCGCTGACCTGATTGGTCAGCTTTTCAAGCCGGTAATAAGGAGTAAGAGATGCCTGAATGAAACTTTTGTATTTCGACAAAATGTCCAGATACTTTGGGCTTTGCAGGTTGCAATAACTAATCTGGAGATTCCTGATCGAATTACTTAACGACTTTATTGCATCATCATTCTGCCTGTTCTCTTTCTTATATTCTTCATTCAGTTTGGCCTCCAGTTCATCTATTTGCGTTAGCAGGGCCTGAGCATTTTCGTCTTTCTCCAGATCCTCAAATTGCTTCATGTATTTCATCGATTGGGCTCCAAGGCTGTCGGCCAGTTGCTTTTGTTTTTGCACCAGTTTAAAATCTTTCATATCGGCAGCAGTTTTTTGCTGATAAGCTTTCGGGTCGGCCATCACTTCGGCTTTCTTTTCCGTAGCATAAGCTTCGGTCCAGGACGTTTTTCCGGCTTTATCCATTTTTTTCAGGTTTTCGACTTCGCCCATCGAAATGTTCATACTTTGTTGCATCATCTGATCGGCCAGCGCTTTTTTCTGTTCTTTGTAAGCCTTCGCCTGATCGCCGGTAGCTCCCTTGCTCTGCTTTTCCAATGCCATCATCTGCTGCATCAATTCGGGCGACACTCCCGTGCGTGCCATGGCATTTTGCTGCATCTTACTTTTATTCCGGTCTACTTTATTTTCGATCTCATCTTTTCGACGTGAGATCTCCTCCTGCAACTGGTCGTGCACTTCCCCGACCCTCTTTATAAAACCAGACTTAGCATCATTTTCACCCTCGGCACAAATGCCCCCGGGGGGACTTGGTAATAAACCGATGAAGGCTTCGGGCATGGTTTGAGCCTTAGCGACAAATACAACTAAAATAAAAATGAATACGGCAAGAATTGTTTTCATAATCAATTTATTTAAATGAGGTAAAGTCCACATACGATCAGATTTAACCTGGCAATATTTTCAGCAAAGGATCTTAGTGTTTGAGATACTTGTGTGCGAAGTGGGCAGACTCCTGACTTTGGGAGCCTGCCTATTTGAAAAAAATTACTGTTTGATGAATTCCACCCTTCGGTTAAGCGCTTTATTGGAAGGAGTGTCGTTTGGCGCCACCGGCTGGGTTTCTCCCATACCATCGGTAAACAGCCTGTCTGCATTCACTCCAAATGTTTTGGCAAGTTCGGCTTTTACTGATGCAGCGCGACGTTTCGAAAGATCGAGGTTTGCTGCATCCTGTCCGTCAGAATCAGTGTGACCAACAATTTTTACATTAACATCAGGCACTTCATTCAATATTTTGGCAATATCGTTTAAAGTTCCATAAGATTCGGGTTTTACTACATCCTTGTTTACATCGAAATAAATTCCGTAGGTAACTAGTTTGCCTTCTGTTAACAACTTGTTCCTGGTATCGGGCGAAGCAGTGGTAATTTTTATATTACTGACATAAGAAGCGCACGAAGCTCCTCTGTACAGCATGAATCCAAATCGGGTAAACTTACTGTTGTCATAAAGGTTTGTGGGCATATCCAACACCTTTGCTCCTTTATGATATATGCGTACTCGCCGGTTTTGTACCCAAACAATTATATGATTTACCTTCTCTTCTTCAACCGGGTTTAAAGTCGAATTTCCACTAATTCTTGGACTTCCGGACTTTATCCCATATGATTCCCATCCTGTTTTTGCGATATTGATGATCAGTCCGGTTTGGCTTGCGTAAGGATCACTCATTTCTTTATACCCGTTTTCGCCATAAATTGCAAGGCCAACAGCATATCGTGGAGCGCCTTTTTTAGGAACGACATCAAATTCAACTATGAAATTTTTAGGGAATTCTATTTCCTTTAAAAACCACCAATTACCTTCGGTAGCATTCAGATTGAGCCAGTTGCCGGGGGCAATACTTAGTGTGTTCACCTCTCCTGATTTGTTGGTGGTCCAAAGTGCCGGAAAATCACCCACAGCGTCCTGGCTGAAATCTTCATACAAAAGGACTTTGTCGCCTGGAACAAAATCGTAATTCGAAAAAGCTTTCAATGATTGCTTTGAATCTTGATTGCTGGTTTGTGACTGATCGACAGCAGTGCTGTCCTGCCCATCTTTTTTCTTTTTAAACAGGTCTTTTACCCCATTTTCAACTTTATCCAGTCCTTTGTTAATACCTTGATCAACGTTTTTGTTTGTTCTGTTGTTGGTCTGTCGTTTTAATTTATCTTTTAAATTGATTTGGGCATCAACGTTGATAAATCCCAGACAAAAAATAAATACGATAAATAATTTTACAGTTTTCATACTATTGATTTTATGGTTTTTAAGATAACAATTCTTATCCCGGAATAAACTCATAATCACTTGCATCAAAACTACACGTTCTCTGTCTATTTAAATTTTCATATTAAAGTTAGTGAACTTTAACATTCCATTCATTTCATATTCAATATATTTTCAAGTAATTTTTTGCAGTCGTAAAAGCCTGATATTATCCGAAGTAGCTTATTTGTAGAATGGATACCAACAATCAGTTTTTAATTGAAGTATAATAAAAAAATCTGGCGATTCGGTAACGCGTTGTGTAGTCGAAAATCAATCGTAGAGTTGATGTATAAATCCTGAAATGTTGTAGGTTACAGGTTAAAATTCGAAAGAGTTTTGCGGAATTATTTCACAGGACCATTCAGGTATTTCCCTGAGATAAACCGAATGGGATACCAGGCTGCCAAAAAGCCAATGCCTGTAACAAGTAGAAAAATAGCCAGCAGATCGCTAATCCGGATCTCGACCGGATAACTTGAGAATATGAATGAGCCATCGTTCCCGGGGATTTTAAGGATTCCGAATTCCATCTGAATCCAACAGATCAGAATGCCAAGAATTAGTCCCAAAGTAGCTCCGGCCAGCGAAATCATCCATCCCTCGAAAAGGAAAATGGTGCGAACCAGTTTCTGGTTGGCTCCCATGCTTTGAAGTATCGCTATGTCGGCCTTTTTGTCTATTATAAGCATCGAAAGCGATCCCAGGATGTTGAACGAGGCGATAACTAAAATAAAAGCCAGAATAAAGAAAATGGCCCATTTTTCGGATTGCATCACCTTGTAAAAAAGTTCGTGTTGTTCGAACTGCGTTTTAACTGCAAACTGATTGCCCAGTATATGCGCTATTTCATCCTTGATAATATCTTCGGATGTGTCTTTTGTCAAACCAACTTCAATTGCACTCACACGATTTTCCATCTGGAATAATTCCTGAGCAAAATCAAAAGGAACCAACACGTATTTGGAGTCAATTTCCTGTTGATTGGCAAATATTCCAGAGGCATAAATGGTGTTGTGGTTAAAGGTGTTTTCTAATGTTGGTCGTCCTTTTGATCCTTTTTGCAGGGTGTAAATGTGAATTGGATCGGTAAAGCTGAGGCCAACTGAAAGGTAATAGGCAACTCCTTGTCCAACCAATGCAAACGGAACATGATCAGCTTCGAGCAAAAAACGGCCACTGGTAATGCTGCTGGTATCTAATCTGGAAACCTGGTTGTAATTGGCCGGAACTCCCTTGATTGTGGCGAAGTACTGACGATTGCCATACATCAAAAAGGCGTCTTCTTCGATAATTGGAGTAACTGTTGAAATACCTGTAATCTGTTTAATTTTATCGATATCGATTGAATTCAATTCAAACGACTTGCCTTTAGTAGTGTTGGTAATTTTTATATCAGGATCGAATGTGGAGAAGAGCGATTTGATTGAAAAATCGAGCCCGTTGAAAACCGATAAAATGACCACCAGCGCAAATGTGCCAACAGTTACCCCCGCAATCGATACTCCGGAAATGATGTTGATTACATTGACCGATTTTTTTGAAATCAGGTAACGACGGGCGATATAGAAGGCGGTTTTCAATATTTACCAATTATCTATTTACAATTTACTATTTCCCTTTTCCAATGACGAGCTACTCTTTTCCAGCCATTTACTTCCAGGCTTTTACGATTAATCCGGTTCCGCTTTTGTGTTTCATTCCGAGATCAAAAAAGTTCAGGATGAGGGCAAACGGATAAACGATGAGGTAGTAGAACGGTAAAATTACAAAGAACAGTTTACTCGCTCCGAGCATCAGAATCGGGTATTTCATCGACAGTTTCCAGGATATTTTGCCTGGGTTACCATACGAATAGCGCGCTTCAATTTTTGAGAATCCAACCGATTTCAGTTTGGTTTCAATATCTGTAATGTTGTATCCGTCGCGAACGTGTTCGTCAATAAAACCGTGAACACCATCTTCGTGATCATGGTCATGCGAGTCGGATCCGCCCTGATCTGATGGAGTTGAAATCAGCAACAATGCACCTTTTCTCATCGAAGCATAAAAATTCCGGAAAACCTGCACATCTTCCTCAATGTGCTCCATCACGTCAACTGAAAGGATCAGGTCGTATTTATCCGGTTCCTGAAATTGAGTGAGATCGGCCAGTTCGAACTGTACCCTATTTGCCAGTCCTGACTTTTGCATAAATTGGTTGCAATCTTCAATCTGCTCCGGCTTGATATCAACAGCTTTAATGTTTGCCTGAGGAAACCAGCGCGACATCCGGTAAGTGTATTGTCCAAAACCCGATCCGGCATCCAGAATAGATTTCACTTCAGGAGTAGAATGGGTACGTTTACGAAGTTCTTTGCGGATATGCCATGCCCGAAGCAACAGCAGGTCGAGCAACTGATAAAACAGCTTGCGTAAAAGCGGAGTCTGGTTAAATACTTTTCCCAGTGAGTGTTTAATCGGATCGTATTGCATTTTTTTAGAAAAAAGGAATGAGGAAAAAGGAAAAAGTGATCAGTCGCAGAATCTTGCATTTCTGATCACTGAGACTATTCTTTTAAGAGCCGGTCGATGTTATCGATATAATCGAGGCTGTCGTCGATGTGGAAGTCGAGTTGCGGAACTATCCGGAGTTGTTTTCCGACTTTTAGCCCAAGCAGACCTCTTATTTTTGAAGTGTGCTTTTTAATTTCAAGCAGAACTTCGGCACCTTTTTCCGATGGGAAAATACTCAGGTAAACACGTGCAATCGAAAGATCGGGCGAAATCCTGACATTGGTAACACTGAGCAGTATCCCGTGAAACAGGTCTTTCCCTTCTTTTTGAAGTATGTCGGCCATGTCTTTTTGAATTAGGCGCGATATTTTATTTTGACGAGTGGTTTCCATCGTATTTGTTTTTAATCGTTAAGGGCTCAAAGGTAATTAAATTTGTTCGAACAAAAGGAAACCCAGTTGGTTCAGGGATTCGAATATCATACTACCATCATTCGAATCGTTTATTTTCTTTAAGTTCGCGCTCAGAAATTACTTTAAACTTTTACCTTGATTTTCGATTATAACCTTTGGGGACTTTTTCTGGCCAGCTTTCTGGCAGCAACGGTTGTGCCTTTTAGTTCGGAAGTTGTACTTACGGCAGTTCTGGCAAACGGAACCGATATTTACTCGGCCGTAATTATTGCATCGCTGGGCAATTGGGTAGGAGGTATGAGTAGTTTTGCTTTGGGATATTTGGGAAAATGGGAATGGATTGAGAAATACCTTCGGGTTAAACGTGAAACTATTGAGAAATGGCACGATCGTTTGTATAAAAGGGGAGCCTTCTTTGCTTTCCTGACCTGGCTGCCAGGAGTTGGAGACATTTTTGCAATCGGACTTGGTGTGCTTCGCTCAAATATTTGGATTGTTGCGATTACGATGCTCGCCGGAAAGTTTATTCGATACGTAATTTGGGCCTGGTTAAGCGGGTTGGTATTCTAAACCCGATTATTTTTTTAAATCTAATTTGCTGGTATTTTGATCAAATGGAGCCTTCGTTTTATTCGATGGGCTATAATTCCCGAAACAAAGTCGAAAAATCATAAAATATTTAACCTCCAAAGCCGTCCACACAAATAGGACGATTATAAATCCAAAGTATAAGCTTTGTCGTGCAGAGAAGATAGTTCTCTTTTACCGTCTTAAAACCGTCATTCACCTATTGATTTTGCTCGATTATCTACCCTGTTAACTATTGTTCTTGGTAAAAGCAGGAATTTTGACACGAAATATTAACAAACACTTTACATACCGGAAACGTTTCGTGTCAAAAATGTTTCCTTTCTTTGTGCTGAAATTAAAAGTAAACTCAAAAATGCAGGAAGAATTAAATTTTGACGATCCTAAATTTCTGGCGATTCTGGAGAGAACTCTCGAACTGTTTTCTGAATTCGGGATCAGAAACATAAACATGGATGATATTAGCCGAAGTTTGGGAATTTCGAAAAAAACCCTTTATCTGTATGTGAAAAGTAAGGAAGATTTGATTGAAAAGCTTTTCCACTTTGATGATATGAAGTGGGACAAAGAGATGTCCAAAATTAAATTTGAAGAACTGAATGCGATAGAGGGATTGATTCAGGTTAGTTTATTGGTTTTTGAAGAACTGGGAAAATTAGATTCGAAAACAAAGTTTGAGTTGAAAAAATACTATGAACCAATTTTTACTCAATTTATGGTTCGGAAACAGAACCATATTTTTACCCAGATTAGTCAAAATATTAAACAAGGAATTGCAGAAGGATTTTATCGCAGCGATGTAAATATTGATTTAGTTGCCGGATTGTATGTGAGAAACCTGGTAGAGATGCATAAAAAAGATTATTGTTTTGTCGAAAACATCACTTTCGAGCAAGTATTTCAGGTAATGTTCGAAAGCCATATTCGCGCAATTTCAACGTCAGAGGGTATTGTGTACTTCGAAAAACGCAAATCAGAAATTAGTCAATCGAATAAAAATATTTTTAACCAATAAAGATTACAAAACATGTTCAGAAAACACAAACAGATTCTACTCCTGGCAGTAATGTTTCTTACCGGAACATTACTTTCCAGTGCGCAGGAGCCAGTCAGGTTATCGCTTCAGGATGCCTTAAAATTGGCCATGCAAAACAACACAAACATCCTCAATTCGGATCTTGATCTGAAGATTGCACAAAAGAAGGTTTGGGAAACTGTGGCTACAGGGCTTCCTCAAATCTCGGCAAAAGGAGCTTATCAGCACATTTTTAAAGTTCCAACGATGAGTTTTGGTGGTAAAACAACTTTATCAAATACCGAAGTTCCATGGGATCCAATCACCATGAGTGGAACCATGAGTTCACTTCAGCTTTTAAGTGGAGAAAGTATTTATTTAAACAGCGAGGCTGGTACTCCAATTGAACTTGGTGTTAAAAGCAACACAACCTTTGATTTCACTCTTTCGCAGTTGATCTTTAGCGGATCGTACATAGTGGGTTTACAAGCAACAAAAGTTTACTATGGACTGACAAGGCAAAATGCAGAGAAAGCAAAGCTTGATGTCATCGAGACAGTTACAAATACCTATAATATGATTCAGTTGGCTGAGGAAAGTAGGAAGATTCTGGCACAAAACCTTGAAAACATTAATAAAACGTTGTACGAAGTTTCGGAAATGAATAAACAAGGTTTTCTTGAAAAGACAGATGTTGATCAACTTGAATTAACAGGAAACACCGTTCGTAATGCAATGAACCAGATTGACAGCAATTTGGATATGGGTTATCGTTTGTTGAAAATTCAAATGGGTATGGATGATGCTTCAAAAGTTGAATTGAGCGACCCACTGGAGTCGGGCGAATCGCTTACAGCATCGAGCGTACAACTTTTTGCCGAATCATTCAATATCGGTCAGAATGTTGATTATCAGCTTATACAAACTTCGGAAAAGGCTGCCAAATTAGAGTTAGATCTAGCCCGGGCTAGCTATCTTCCAACCATTTCTGGTTTCTATAATCATACCGAAAAGTTAAAAGCTCCGGCATTCGATTTTTCACCCAAAGATGTGGTTGGTGTAAATTTAAGTTTGCCAATTTTTAGCAGCGGGCAACGTTCGTCAATTGTATCTCAAAAGCGCTTCGCGCTTGAGAAAGCAAAAAATACTCGGCAGTATGTTTCAAGCAGTCTGGCCATGCAATCCACCCAGTATCAGAACGACTTAAAACTGAAACTTGAAAAATATCAAAATCAGAAAAAAAGTAAGGAGTTATCTGACGATATCTACCAGCGTACGCTTGAAAAATACAAACAGGGTGTGGCTACAAGTATGGATCTGATGACCAGCCAAAACCAATACCTGACCAATTTGACCAACTATTACCAGGCTATCTATGATTTGCAGGGTTCAAGGTCGAAATTGGAAAAATTGTTCAACATTAATCCGAATGCCGAAAACAAATAGAAATTCATAAAACTACAAATACGAAAAACAATGAAAAAAATTATTTACTATTCTGCACTGATCGCTTTTTTGGTTTCGTGCAGCCAGAATACCGACAAAAAGGCGGAGCTTGAAAAGCTGAAAACGCAGCATGATCAACTAGCTACACAAATAGCCCAACTCGAAGCCGAAATTAATCCTGATGGTGTAAAAGCCGAACAGAAAGCAATTACAGTTAAGGTTACACCATCTGTCGAATGTGTTTTCAATCACTATATTCAGGTACAGGGAACGGTTGATGGCGATCAAAACATCGCAGTAAGCCCACAGATGTCAGGCATTGTAACTGGAGTTTATGTAACTGAAGGCTCATCGGTTAAAAAAGGACAGGTAATGGCTGATCTTGATGCTCAGGTTTTGAAACAATCGCTCGAAGAAGTGAACACTCAACTGCTTCTTGTTAATAGTATTTTTGAAAAACAAAGCGCTTTGTGGGATAAGAAAATTGGAAGTGAAATACAGTATCTGCAGGCAAAAAACAACAAGGAATCGCTTGAAAAGCGGGTAAATACCATCAAAGAACAGCTAAAATTGGCCAAAATTATTTCGCCAATCAGCGGTACTGTCGAAAGCGTTCCACTTCGTGTTGGTCAAATGGCCGCCGCAGGTCAACCAACTTCGGCTATTCGTGTCATCAATATGAATGTGGCAAAAATTTCGGCTGATGTAGCTGAAACTTATGCTACCCGCATTAAAGATGGAAACGCTTGTTTGGTCAATTTTCCTGATTTAGGAAAAGATATTGAGACTAAGCTGAACTTCACCAGCCGCTTTATCGACCCAACTAACCGCACATTTAAGGTGGAATGTAAAGTTTCGTCGAAAGATGCTGAGTTGCGCGCCAACATGATTGCCTACATCAAAATTAAAGACTACACCAACGAAAAAGCATTCTGTATACCAGTGAATTATATCCAGAGCGATCAGGATGGTAAATTCATTTATATCGCCAAACAAAATGGCAACCAATGGACTGCCGAAAAGAGAATGGTTAAAACAGGTATGGATTACGATGGAATCATTGAAGTGGTAGAAGGACTTACTGCTGGCGAAAATATTATCACTGCCGGATTTCAGAATTTAAACCCAGGTGAAATTGTAGTTTTCTAATTCCAAAAATGACCTATTATGTCGAAAGAAAACAAGTTTAAAGAATTTTTTGCAACGAGCTGGGCTATTGATAACCGGACAAGCGTTTATGTACTTGCGGTCCTGATATCGATACTCGGTATGATGAATTACTATTTTATCCCGAAAGAACAGTTCCCACAGGTAGTAATTCCATATATCATTGTAAGTACTCCATATCCGGGAACTTCTCCCGAAGATATTGAAAACCTGGTTACCCGTCCGATCGAAAAACAGTTGAAATCGATCTCGGATGTGAAGAAGATAACCAGTAACTCAGTTCCCGATTTCTCTTCAATTATCGTTGAGTTTGACCCTAATTTGTCGATCGAAACGGCTAAGCAGCGCGTTCGCGATGCTGTTGACAAATCGAAAAGTGATCTTCCGACTGACTTGCCTTCGGATCCTTCGATTATGGACGTTGATATTTCCGCGATGCCGGTGATGTACCTCAATATTTCCGGAAACTATGATCTGGATAAATTGAAACATTATGCAGAAATTGCTCAGGATAAAATTGAAGGCCTAAAGGAAATTACCCGCGTTGATATTGTTGGTGCGCTGGATCGGGAAATCCAGGTGAATTGCGACATTTTCAAGATGCAGGCAGCAAAAGTTACTTTCAGCAACATTGAGCAGGCTGTTGCCATGGAAAACATGACCATTTCGGGCGGTACTTTAGTCAATAATGGTGTCCGTAATACGGTCCGGATTAAAGGTCAGTTTACTGATGTTCAGACCCTGAAAGATATTGTAGTTCATTCTTCAAGCGGCGCGTTTGTTAAATTAAGCGATATTGCTGATATAAATGATAGCTTTAAAGAACAGGAAAGTTTTGCCCGTTTGGATGGTAAAAATGTAATTACCCTGAATGTGATCAAAAAGAACGGTGCAAACCTGTTGGACGCTTCGGATCAGATTGTACAAATTGTTGCGGATCTGAAAGATCGTGAGTTTCCCAAAGGCATGGATGTTACCATTACTGGCGACCAGAGCCGCCATACCCGAAATACTCTGGAAGAATTGAATAACACAATCATCATCGGATTTATTCTGGTAACCATTGTGCTGATGTTCTTTATGGGCTTTACCAACGCTTTCTTTGTTGGTTTGTCGGTGCCACTCTCTATTTTTGTGGCTTACCTGATCATTCCTGGGCTAGGCTTTACGATGAACATGATCGTGATGTTCGCCTTCATCTTTGCCCTCGGGATTGTGGTTGACGATGCCATTGTGGTCATCGAAAATACACACCGTCTGCACAAGTTCAATCCCGATATTAATATAGCGGCCAAGAAGGCGGCAGGTGAGGTCTTTCTTCCAATTTTATCAGGAACATTAACAACATTGGCTCCATTCTTTCCATTGGCCTTCTGGCCGGGAATTGTTGGTCAGTTTATGCATTATTTGCCGGTAACATTGATTATTACGCTATTCGCTTCACTCTTTGTTGCTTATGTCTTTAATCCTGTGTTCGCCGTTTCGTTTATGAAACACGAGTACGATCACGAATTTCAGGAAGGAAGCGGTTGGAAAAAGATTAGGAATATCATGATCATTATGCTGGTATTTGCCGCAGTATTTTATGCTACGAAAGTTTATGGTCTGGCCAACTTCATGGTTTTTGCAGTACTGATGATCTTGTTTTTCCATTTTATCCTCAAAAAAATGATCACAACCTTTCAAGAGAAAACATGGCCATGGATCATGAGTGTTTATGAAAAGCAGTTGCGGATGATTCTGAAAGGTGGACGTCCGGTAATGATTTTGGGTGGAATGATTGGACTTTTCTTTTTAACCATCTTCATTACAGGTGCAGTTAAACCTACGGTATTGTTCTTTCCGGATAGTAACCCCAATAATATCTATGTCTATATAAAAATGCCGGGAGGTACCGATCAGAAAGTAACTGACAGTATCACAAGTATTGCGGAACAACGTGTTTATAAGGTTATAGGTAAAAATAATCCTGACGTTGAATCTATTATTTCAAACGTAACTATTGGAGCGGAAGAACAAGGATTTGCATCAACAGGAACTCCGTTTAACAAGGGAAAAGTATCAATCAATTTTGTGGAACATAAATTCCGCACAACTGGAGTCTCAACAACTGAATACCTGGAAATTCTTAGAAAAGAGATGAAAGATATCCCTGGAGCTGAAATTTCGGTTGACAAAGACCAAAATGGACCACCAACAGGTAAACCAATTAACATTGAAATTACCAGCGAAAATCTGGAGGTTCTGATTGCTGATGCGAATGCTTTCCGCGATCACATTAAGTCGATGAATATTCCGGGAGTTGAAGAATTAAAATCTGATTTTGAGATGAATTCTCCTGAAATCATTGTTCAGATTGATCGTGACCGGGCTCAGCGTTTGGGAATTTCTACCGGACAGATTGGGCTTGAAATCCGTACTGCTTTGTATGGAAAAGAAATCTCGAAATTTAAGCAAGATGAAGATGAATATCCAATCATGCTTCGGTACGAAAAGGTTACCCGCGATAACATTGATGCTTTGGTGAACCTGATGATTACCTATCGGGACATGAATTCGGGTATGTTACGCAGTGTTCCGTTGTCGACCGTGGCTAAAATTGATTATACATCATCTTACGCCGGAATCAAACGACTTGATCAAAAGCGCGTGATCACAGTTTATTCAAATGTTCTTTCAGGTTATTCGGCAAATGATATTGTTCCAATTATTAAGCGTGAAGCTAAGAATTTCACGTTCCATGAAGGTACTAATATCAAACTGACGGGAGAGCAGGACGATCAGGCAGAAACAGCTACATTCCTTTTGAAAGCGATGATTATTGCCCTTGGAGCAATATTCTTTATCCTGATAACTCAGTTTGGCTCGGTTAGTAAATCACTTATTATTCTAAGTGAGGTTATTTTCAGCATCATAGGTGTTTTACTGGGAGTTATGATTTTTCACATGGATTTGGTGATCATGATGACCGGACTTGGAGTTGTTGCATTGGGAGGTATTGTCGTCCGAAACGGAATTCTGATTGTCGAATTTATAGATTCGAAGAAAGCAGAAGGTATGCCAACGCGACGTGCAATTATCGAAGGTGGAAAAACCAGAATGACACCCGTAATTCTGACCGCCACAGCAACCATGCTTGGCTTGGTCCCGTTGGCTGTGGGTATGAATATTAACTTCACAACAATGTTTACTGAATTGAACCCACACATTTACTTTGGTGGCGACAATGTGGCATTTTGGGGACCATTGGCCTGGTCAATCATATTCGGATTGAGCTTTGCTACATTCCTAACCCTGATGTTTGTCCCTGCTTTGTACGAGCTGGATTATACCATCAAACTGAAGATGAAAAAACGCAAAAATCTGAAACGAATTAAAGCATTAAACAAATAGTAAGTTTTTGGATAAATAAATAGGATAGGGGCTGGCTCATCAAGAGTTAAGCCCCTATTTTTATTTTACTTTTGGCCGATACAATTCTGTATGTGTTTCCTGAATCAGGTCAACCAACGGAATATTTGCCGGACAACGGGATAAATCTATCCTTTTCAAATTCTCTTCTGTAGGGAAATTGCCGGGGAACCAATGGTCTTTTTCCTGAAACATGTTGTACCGGTATAGCCCGAAGTCTTTCATGTCGTAGCATTTCCAGAGTGTTCTGAAGCGAAGTATTTCAGGAATATTCAATCCTGAAGGATCATTCTCCATTACGTATGCATCAAAGTCGGAATAAGGATCGAGTTGTTTTTGTTCGTCAAGAACTTGTTTGATCTGGTCATCTTCAGGAGAAAAAGGCGACGGTGCCGGGAAAATACCGTTGAGGTGGTCGAATTGCGCTGTTACGGGCAATCCAAAGGTTAAAGTATGAATAGCCGAATGGCTCAGGCAAAAACGCGCATTCCATTGAATAGGATGAAGAGGTGCCGTAAATTCAGTCAGTTTTTTCGATGGATGGAAAAGCTGACCTCCTTTGTCGTTGGGCGAAATAATAAACACGCCCATGTCTTTCGATTCAGCAAGATCAATGGCTGGTTTATTTCGCTGGAAAAAATAATAATAATGCAGATTTACGAAGTCGAAAAGGTCTGTTTCTATGGCTTTCAGAATAACATCAAGCGGTGCATGAGTACTGAATCCGACATGTTTGATGATTCCCTCTTCTTTCATTTTCAGCAATTCTTCAACCGGACCACCTTTGGCACATGAGGTTTCCAGAATACTCATGGTATTAATTCCATGCCAGGCATAAAAATCGAAATAGTCGGTTTTCAAAGCCTTTAATTGACTGAGAACCATTTTTCGTGTGTCTTCGGCTGTTTTCGGATTCCCTTTTGTCATTAAAAAGTACGAATCACGTTTTAGTTTAAGCTCATCATTCAGAACACGTCCATAAGCATGCTCACTTTTGCCATATCCATGGGCGGTTTCAATTAAGTTGATTCCTTGTTCCATGGCTTTTTGAACGGTATCACGACATTGATCAAGTGTATCCTGAGGAATTTCCTCGCGAGGTTCAACTCCGGTATGTTTAAAGCGCATACCACCTAATGTGATAACACTCACCATTTTGTTTGTTTTACCGAAGCGGCGATATTCCATTTTAGGACGGTATAAAGAAAAAGTATTAAAATTCATGTTCAGTATTTGAAAAGAATTAGTGAAAATAAATATTCTCAGCAATCAATCGTGATAGATTAATTATTGAGGTGGCAAAGTTCATACGGAATTAACCCACTGGAGAGGAAAGGGTTCAGGATAAATTGAAAATTGATTGGTTTGCCGTTTAATTAGTTTCGTGTTTGCTGCATTAAAGCTTCTGCAACGATTAAATCTGTTGGATTGGTGATTTTTATATTTTCACGGTTTCCTTCAACAAGATATATCGGGAATCCTGCCTTTTCAGTCACTGATGCATCGTCGGTAAATGCAGGATCGAATTCCTGTTTAAAAGCTTCCAGAATTTGCTCGCTTCGGAAAGTTTGCGGTGTTTGAACACTAAAATACTGGCTTCTGTCCACCGAAATATTCAGATTGCCTTCTTGTTTTCGAAGCGATTCGTTGACTGGTAATACAGGAATTGCATTTCCGCTTTTTTGAGCCGTTTCGAGACATCTTTCGAGGGTTTCCTTACTCACCAGAGGTCTGACTCCATCGTGAATAAAAACGATTCCCGCTTCTGTAATTTGACTCAGTCCGTTTTTTACCGAATGAAAGCGGGTTTTGCCTCCGGAAACAACTTGATGTGCCAGGGAAAATGAATGCTTTAGACATAAGCCTTTCCAGAACGGCTGTTGATCTTCAGGAAGTACAAGTATGATTTTGCTTTCAGGATAGAAGTCGTAAAAAACCTGGATGGTGTGCATCAGAACAGGCTTTCCGCACAACTCCAGAAACTGTTTCGGAATTTGGGTGCCCATTCGGCTTCCCGAGCCTCCGGCAACAATAATGACATAGTTTTTTATACGTTCTTCCATTACTGCAAAAGTACTATTTCATTGCGAATTCCGGGATGTACTAAAGTTGTTTCTTTATTTTGTTGCAATTCTGTGGGCTAATCCTATTCTTAAAAGCCATAAATCCGGAGAAGCATAGCTTACCGGATTTATGGCTTTTAAGAATTTCTATGTGGGCGGTACTGGATTCGAACCAGTGACCCCTACCCTGTCAAGGTAATGCTCTAAACCAACTGAGCTAACAGCCCTTTTCGAGCCACAAAAATATAAATTTTTTACAATGTTTCTTTATTGGTGAATAAATCGGCTAAATTTGAGATTTTAGAATCAGAAAACTATTTTTGTTTTTTAATGTATTGGGTTATTCGTGGGTTAATTTTCCTAATAAATGATTGGTTTTGAGTAATTAAAATATTTGGAATGAACAGAGAAATTCGTTGCATTGGTATTCTGTTTTGCTTGTTTTGTTCAGTTTTGGCAATTAGTGCTAAAGCTATAGACAATACAACCGGCAAATTATACGATGAAACCATCTTCGTAATTTCGAATTTCTCAGGTGTAGATGCTAATCTCAACGAAACCCGCGGCATTAAAGAACTTCTCGATCAAAACATTGGTGGGTTCAGGTTTTATCTTGAATGGGAAAAGCAGCAGAATCAACTCATGATTAAAAAGGCCGACGGAACTTCCATTTCGCTTAGGCAGACTATGCACGAAATCAAGAACTATTTGGAGTACAAGCCAGATAAAATACTGACTCTTTTTCTTGATTTCAGCACAAACATTAACGAGTTAACCGATATCTTTCAGGAATTGGGTATCAATCAGTATTTGTATACCTATGATGCAAAGGAAGGCTGGGCTCCTGTAAAAACCATGATTGAAGAAAATAAACGGCTGGTTGTTTTTTCAATGCAGGAGCACCGCAACAGTCCGGATTGGCTTCATTATGTGTGGAACCATGCTGTTGAACCTTATTTTTCGATTTGGGAAGCTCCGGTTTTTAAAGGCGAATTTCTTAAAGGCGACCCTAAAAATAGCCTGTTGATTTATAACGATTACAACTTCCCAAGGAAAGGTGAAAACATAAACAATGCAAAATACGAAACCAATCAAAATCCTTACCTGATTGAGCACATCAAAAATACCTGGACAAATACTGGCAAAACACCTAATTTCATTATGCTTGATCGTTATGAAAACTGGGTTGTTGGTATAGTTTCCTATTTAAAAGGATTTAAAACGATTAAGGGGACGATCACATACAATACACAGATTCTTGATTACGTGAACTGGGATAAAATAGGTAGTCTTACCAGCGGAAAATACTGTTTCCCTGTTGGCCCGGGTGATAACCTGACATTGACACCTAAAAGTCCCGGATTTCGGTTTACTCCGGAAACCGTCACATTTAACGAGCCCAGTCAAAGCATTATTCAGCATTTTGTAGCTACGTCGATGGAAATTACGGACAATCTGGAAGGTCATTACACTTTTGCCAAAGAAGGCCATGATTTTAGTATTAATGGATTTGATGGAAAGGCGTATAACGTTAAGTTCGAGAACGACTCTGTCCGATCGACCGTTGCGCTTTTTGATGAAAAAAAATATATCATTCTCCCGGGTGCCGAATCATTCAAAATTCGGGATCACGATTTTACTGTGGCAGCCTGGGTGAAGATTAAAGAGTATTTGCCAAATAAGGAAGATTACTGCATCCTTGGAACAAAGACGAGTTCTTATCAACAGGGGATTCACCTCTTGATAAGAAAACAGAAGCCATATTTTGGATTTTTCAATAACGACTTACAGGGGAAAACAAATCTTGAGGCCGGTAAATGGTATCATTTGGTTTGGAGATACAATAAATTAAGCGGTGAGCAAGCCATATTCCTGAATGGAAAGCTGGATAGTCGTTCACTTGGGCATCCGGCATATAAAGGTCGCGATAATCTGTACATTGGACTGGCCGGTTTCAGTAAGGCTTCCTATATGTACGGAGCTATCGATAACCTTAGTATCTGGTCGAGAGCGCTTGGCGAAGAAGAAGTTTGGGGAATGAGCAAAGATGTGATTGAAATTGTTCCTGTAAAGAATGTTTTAATTCTTTATCCAATTTTATCCAGAAGCCTCATTGCGCTGGTGATACTCTTTTTAATGGTGTTTGCCTACTTTAAAATCCCTTTCCGGAAACTGAAGAAACATCCAACGACTGCCGATAAAATCAGGAGTATTGAGAATGCCATTTTTCATAAGCCCGAAACAAATTACATTCAGCTTTTTGGTGATTTTAAAGTACTTGACAAGAACGGTATTGACATCAGCAGTCAGTTTACTCCCAAGCTGAAACAGCTTTTCCTGATTATTCTTTTATATTCTCAACGCAATAAAAATGGTATTTCAACGAAAGAGCTGACCGATATTCTTTGGTCGGGTCATTCGTCTCAAAGCGCCAAAAACAGCCGTGGCGTCACCATCCGAAAATTGCGTCTGATCATCGAATCACTCGATTCTGTTCAGATCAATTTTCAAATCGACCGCTGGTCAATGGCTTTTGACGGTAATGTGTACTGCGATTACGTGGAGTGTTTAAAACTGCTGAAGCGGGAAAAAATTCACGATACCGATTTTAACCTGAATTTCTATCACATCATTCAGGAAGGTGAACTATTTAAAGGTGAATCGTACGACTGGCTCGACGATTTCAAAGGCTTTGTCGGGAACAATATTGTTGATATTCTCCTGAAATTTATCAATGAACTAACTGTTGAAAGCGATAATGAGTTAATCCTGAAGTTGACTGACCGTATTCTGGTGACTGATCCGGTAAACGATCAGGCATTGGCCTACAAACTAAAAGTTTTGATCAAACAGAACAATTCTAATCTGGCTCGTTATACTTTTGATCGCTTTTGCCTACTCTATGAAGAGCTTTATGGCGAAAAATTCTCGATGAAATTTGAGGAATTAATTGCCTGAGATAAAATATTTTTTTAGCAGGGTTAATTTTAATTAAAAATCAATTATTCCGCTAAAAATCAATGATTTTATCATTTTTTAATAGCCTTTTTAGGGCTAATATTAACCTGAAATTAACCTTGCCTTAACCCGCCCGTAAACACTAGCTAAAGCCTCACTAATTGGTCGATATTACATTTGTACAAAGATTCTAATTCCGGTATTCCCGGGAATAGAGTCTGTCAAAACGATTATTTTATGAAGATTTGGAATTCTGTTCGTAGTTTGTTTAGCGGCAAGAGAGCTTTTGTGGTAGTGATTTCAATAGGATTGATTATTGGGGTGGTTTTCATGTTTGCCGGTAGCAAAGCCGTACATTATACATCAACCGACGAATATTGTTTTTCATGTCACGTTCATCCGCATGCTGAACAGAGCTGGAAACTTTCGCCTCACTACGATAACAAATCCGGAATAATTGTTCATTGTGTCGAATGTCATCTTCCGCCGGAAGGACATGGAATGTTATTTGCTAAAGCCAAACATGGAGCCAAAGATGTTTATGGCTACTTGTTTAAAGATTCTGCCGACTATAAATGGGCTGCAAAGCGAAAACTTGAAATGGCCAGGAAATATACGTATGTTGAATCCTGCGTAAAATGTCACAAAAACTTATTTCCAAAAACACTTACAGTTGACGGAGAAAATGCCCATTTGAATTATCTGACAAGTAAGGAAGAAGTCACTTGCCTCAATTGCCATCTGAATGTTGGTCATTTTGACCCCAACGCCAAGCACGAACACGACGCCAACTTTGGAGTGAATATTACTCAGAATACACAAATTTATGCAGAAGCGACCCCGGTTACCAGTTTTGCCAACTTCACCGAAAAAGTTCCTGGAACCGGTTTGAGTTTCGATATGGTAGCTATACCTGCAGGCCAGTTCATTATGGGAAGTTCGAAAAAAGAGCCTTTTCATAAACCTGATGAAAGTCCGATGCATCCGGTAAAAGTGTCGCGATTTTTTATGGCAAAAATAGAAGTAAGCTGGGACGAATACCTGGAGTTCTTTAAAGCAACATCGTCGCAGGGTCGCAAAGAAGCTGAAGTAAATAAAGATGTTGATGCAATCTCAGGCCCAACACCTCCGTGGGGTGCTCCTGACCAGGGATGGGGAAAAGGCTCGCGTCCGGCCATTACAATGACCTGGAAAGCAGCAAATACATATTGCCAGTGGCTATCGAAAGTTACCGGTAAAAAGTACAGGCTTCCAACAGAAGCTGAATGGGAATATGCAGCCAGAGGCGGAACCAAAACACCGTATTTTTTTGCCGGTAGTCCGAAAGACTATACTTCTGAAGGATTTTTCAAAAAGATATTTGGCGCCGATACCACGACAATTAGTTCTTATGTAGCTTATAAAGCGAACAGCCTGAGTCAGACCGTTGAACCAGCTTCAGTAAAGGCAAATGCTTTTGGCCTGAAGAACATGTTGGGCAATGTGTATGAATTCTGCTCCGACTATTATTCTCCCACGGCTTATGCTGCCTATAAAAAGGGAGCTGTTAATCCGAAGGGACCCAAAAGAGGGAAGGAGCATGTAATCAGGGGAGGATCTTTTAAAAGTGATGCCCGTGATGTACGGAGCGCCGCACGCGATTTTACCAAAACCACAGAATGGTTGGTTACCGATCCACAAATGCCTAAAAGTGTTTGGTGGTATTCCGACTGTGTTGACATTGGTTTTAGGGTAGTTTGTGAAGTAGATGAAAATGTAAAATAGAAAACACATCCAGATGGAAAATAAGATAGGTTTAAACAGAAGACGGTTCCTGGAGTCAACTGCGCTGGCAAGCATTGGATTATTAGGTGCAAGTGTCGCCATTTCGGGATGCAAAAAGGCAAATAATGCCAAAATACTTGGATTGCCACCCATTTTAAAGGCTGCGCCAAAAGGTAAAAAATTACGCGCTGGATTAGTTGGTGTTGGCAATCGTGGAACCGGGGCTGCTTTAAATTTTATTAGCTCAGGACCAGATTTGCATATTGTTGCTTTGGCTGATGTCTTTCAGGACAAAGTTGATGCAGGTCGCGAACGGTTTGCGAAACTAAAAATGGAAATTCCTGCCGAAAATTGCTTTTCAGGATTTGATGCCTACAAAAAATTGATGGCACTGCCCGATGTCGATGTGGTTATTCTGGCCACTCCACCGCAGTTCAGACCTGAGCATTTGAAGGAAGCCGTTTTGCAGAATAAGCATGTTTTTATGGAAAAGCCTGTGGCTGTCGATCCCGTTGGAATTCGGTCGATCATTGCCAGTGGCAAAAAGGCCGAGGCCATTGGTCTGAATATCGTTACAGGTACTCAGCGACGCCATCAGGAAGATTACATTGAAACCTATAAACAAGTGGCCAATGGAGCCATTGGAAAACTTGTTTCGGCCAGGGCATTCTGGAATCAGAACCACGTTTGGTTCCGTACCCGCGAGGAAGGTTGGGACGACATGACTTATATGGTTCGTAACTGGAACAATTTCTGCTGGTTATGTGGCGATCATATTTTAGATACACACATTCACAACATCGATGTGATCAACTGGTTTGTAGGCCGTCCACCGGTAAGCGCCGTTGGCTATGGAGGCCGTGCACGACGAATAACCGGTGATCAATATGACTTTTTCAGTGTCGATTTCGACTACGGAGATGGCTTTTTCTCGCACAGCATGTGTCGTGAAATCGACAATTGCGCCAACAATACAGGCGAATTCATTATGGGAACCGAAGGATATACCAATTGCGTGAACACCATTTGGAATTTAGACGGATCGGTAAAGTGGAAGTTTGAATATCCGAAAGATGAAAATGGGAACGAGACCAGTTCGTTGAAAATTCCGGCTTACGTGCAGGAACACATGCATTTGGTTCATTCCATTCGCACAGGAGAATATGTAAATGAGGCTGAAACTACTGCAAATTCGACGCTTACTGCAATCATGGGAAGAACGTCGGCTTACACCGGTAAAAAAGTAACCTGGGAAGAAATTTTTAAATCCGACATGGATCTTGGGCCAGAGAAAATTGAATTTGGTCCGGTTGACATGCAGTTTGAAGTGCCAGTGCCGGGAACTGCACACAAAGCATAGATCGAGTAAAATAAATTAATACAATAGATTTCAATACACACGTGCTTTTTCATCCTATTAACCGGGATGCTTTTCTAAACCAACCAACACTGCCAGCAAGGGAGAATTAATCCTCCTGAGCTGGCAGTCTTTTAATATCAGGCGCGATTGAGCTTCCTTTGTAAAATGACATTTTCAAACTTAAAAACTATATCTTTAACCCACAATTAACCCTGATTAGACTGTAAGTTTCTTTCAGGAATAAAAAGAAAACTGCCAAAACAAACAAACCTATGTTTTCACTCATAATTCCGGTTTATAATGAGGAGGGGCTGATCGAGGAATTGGTAGCTCGTTCGGTTAAAGCGCTTGAGTCGTTTACTACAAACTATGAAATTTTATTTGTTAACGATGGCAGTGTTGACTCCACCCTCCGGAAGCTGATTGAAGCACGAAAACAATACCCAAGAATAAAGATTGTTGACCTGTCCAGAAATTTCGGACACCAGGCGGCTTTTACTGCCGGGCTGGAAATGGCTTTGGGAAACTATGTGGCCATGATGGATGGTGATCTTCAGGATCCACCTGAACTACTTGCGGAGATGTACCGAATGATTAATGAAGATGGATTTGACATTGTTAGTGGAAAGCGGCAAGGGCGTAAAGGGAAGCGACTGAGAGTTGCCACTAATTTATTCCATGCATTTTTCAAAAAAGTATCGGGAATCGAGGATATGGAAAATTCGGGTAATTTTTCAGTCATGAACCGTTCGGCAGTGAATGCCATTATTCAGATGAAAGAAACGATCAGGTACTTACCTGGATTGCGTTCGTTTATTGGATTTAGGCAGGGCTATGTTGAATATATTCGTGAAGCCCGTTTAGAAGGAGAACCCAAAATGACTCTTGGAAAATTAATTGTTTTGGGCGCCGACGCTATTTTCTCCTTTTCAAAGTTTCCGATTAAGGTTTGCCTTTTTCTGGGTACCATCGGAACCATCGTTTTTTTCATTGCCGGAATCTATGCTTTGCTTGGTAAAATTCTTGGATTTGCACTGTTTGGTTGGTCTTCAACGGTTTTAAGCATTTATTTCCTCGGATCGATTCAGCTCATTTTTCTGGGAGTTGTGGGCGAATATGTGTATCGCATCTATAAAGAATCTCAAAACCGTCCTATCTATCTGGTCAAGAAATTTTACGATGCCGACGCTAAATAATGGAAGAAAGAAAACTGAAGATAATTTTTATAATTCTCGCATTGGCAATGCTGTTTGCAATGCTAATGATCAGTCGTGATGCCGGCATTTCGGGCGACGAGGAAGTTCATTACAAGCAATCTGAAATGGTATATCGCTATTTCAGTAGTCTGGGTGCCGACCAATCCTCACTAAATACACCACAAACTCACCTAAAATACTACGGACAATCGTTCGATAATTTGGTTACCATCTTCATTCACTGGTTTGGCATTGAAGATATATACACTTTCAGGCATCTGATGAGCAGTATCTCTGGTTGGCTTACCATTCTGGTAACGGCTTTATTTGCCGCATACATTTCCGGATTTGGAGCAGCAATTCTGGTATTGCTCCTGTTCGCGGTTTCGCCCACATTCCTGGGTCATGCCCAAAATAACCTGAAAGATATTCCTTTTGCTTTAGCATACATCTCAAGTATTTATTATTCGCTTCGCGTTGTTTTTACTGAAGGTAGACCAGCCAGAAAAGACGTTTTACTGTTGATTTTAAGCATCGCTTTATCTATCGGAATTCGTGCCGGTGGAATTCTGGTAATTTTTTACCTCGGCTTTTTCATGTTCCTGAAACTTATTTTGGATGTAATTCATCGGAAAATAACTGATTTCGAAAGCATAAAATGGCAACTGATTCTATTTTTCGGAATCTCTATTTCTGGATATTTGTTGTCATTGATTTTTTGGCCTTATGCGTTGCAAAATCCGATACTCAATCCTTGGAAATCGTATCAACTGATGACTCATTTCCCAACAACTGTGAGGCAAATCTTTGAAGGAAATTTCGACTGGTCCGATTTTCACCCTTGGTACTATTTGCCTAAATACATGGCGATTACTATTCCAATTGTTGTTTTTGCCGGGATATTGCTGTTTTTTGTGACTATTAGGAAACAGTATTCCGACAAACAGAAAATTCAATTGCTTTTGGTGGGTTTCAGTATTCTGTTCCCAGTTGTTTTTGTTTTACTGAAACACTCTAATTTATATGGTTCGTGGCGTCATTTTTTGTTTGTTTACCCCGGAATTATTCTCATCGCTGCTCTTGGATTTTATGCCCTTTTTAATCGCTATAAACAACATATTGTTAGGCTTTTAGCCATTGTTTTATTCCTGATGTTGGCAATTCATCCCGTTCGGTTTATGGCAGCAAACCACCCGTATTATTACCTGTACTACAATCAGTTTACTGGTGGACTGAAAGGTGCTTACGGAAATTACGAAACCGATTATTATTACCACAGCATGCGTCAGGGAGCCGAATGGCTTCAGGATTACTTGAAAAGCAAGTCCAATAATACCAAAATTGTTGTTGGCGCAAATTTTCCTTGCCAATGGTTTTTCAGAAATGATAAAGACATTGATTTTGTATATTTTCCCTGGCAAAAGCGTAGCGAGTATAATTGGGATTACGCCATTGTTGCAAACAGCTATATTCCACCATTCCAATTAAAAAATAAAATCTGGCCGCCATCCAATCCAATTCATACTATCTTTGCTGACGGAATCCCGATTTGTGCAGTCATTGAGAGGGTTACAAAAACTGATTTTGAAGGTATTCAGGAACAGAACAAGGGCGATAACATTAAATCTGCGTTGTTATTTGAAAATGCAGTGAGGTTTGACCCGCAAAATGAGTTGCTCTGCTATAAATTTGCCGAAGTTTTACTGGCAACAGGGAAGGTTGTTGAAGCTGATAAGATGCTGGCTAAGTGTTTGGAAATTAATCCGGATTATGAAATGGCTCTGATTTTATTGGGAGACGAAGCACTGAAGAGTGGGGACGTTCAAAAAGCTTCCAACTTTTATGAACGTACGATTCAGGCAAACCGAAAGTATTATGGCGCTTACCCAAAGCTGGCTGGAATTTATGCTGAAACCAATGTTCTGAAGGCTCGTCGGATTCTGAAAGATTGTCTGAAACTGAACTCAAGATACAAACCAGCCTTGGAAGCTTTGGCTGATACCTACCGGAAATCGAATCCGGAGATTGCGCGGAAATATGATGAAATGAGCCAGAAAGTTAGTAACTCAAAAAATTAAAATTAGTAATCTGGCGAATTCCATATGGCAAAAACAAATTATAAACATATGAACTGATACTGAAATTAAAATAACTTTTAAAATTTGAAGCAATGAAAAAATCACTTATGTTGGCTCTTGTAGGCCTAATGTTTGTTGGTGGAATGACAAAATTGTATGCTCAGGAAGATTCGGCTAAGGTTGCCGAAGAACCAAAAGATACTATTTCGATTGACACGATGGACCCTGTTTATTACGAAGATGAAGCAACCAAGGAATCATCAAATACGATGACTTATGCCATTATTGGCGGAATTGTTGTGATTGGTGGTGCGGCTTTCTTTTACATTAAAAAGAAAAAAAGTAATTAATTGGTAAACACCATAAATGAAGCTCTTCGGAAACGAGGAGCTTTTTTTGTGCTTATTCTGTTTGTGAGTTCAGATCGTCAATCAGTGTCGGCAAATTTTAACTTTCGGGGTTTTGGTTTTAAAATTTTATTTCAGTAACCTGCTTAATTTCTTTTTATTAAATGCGTACATTTTACTTATTAGTAAGTATATTTGTCTCGAATAAAATAAATAAGTGATGTCGGTAACACGCGAAAAAATACTGGAACTTGCTGAAGAATTGATACTCAACAAGGGATATAATGGGTTCAGCTATCAGGACATCTCGACTGTAATGGGAATTAAAAATGCAGCAGTGCATTATTATTTTCCCAGTAAAGATAACCTTGGTGTCAGCATTCTTAAAACCAATGTTCAGCGATTCGAGGAAATGGTTGAGAACATGCAAAACCGCAATTTTGACGAATGGCAGCAGTTGGAATCGTTCATGAAAATATACCTGAAAAGCAACCGCGAAAACAAGATTTGTCTTATTGGCTCGCTTGGAACTGATATTAATACCCTGAGTAACCCGATGCGCGTTGAGTTGCAGAAAATGGTTGACCGGATTATCAACTGGCTCACATCGGTGCTGCAAAGTGGTCGTGAGAAAGGACTTTTCCAGTTCAATATTCCGGCACGTGATCAGGCTCTTTCTATTTTGTCATCGCTGGTTGCCGGTCTTCAACTGGCACGTATCCTGAACAAATCAGATTTTAAGAACATACATCAATCCATTTGGGAAGGCATTACCCCACCAGAAAATGACAATAAAAGTGAAGGGCATGGGACGTAGAACAATAGGGAGTCCGGAGACTGGAACCCGGGAAAGGGAGTTTCCAACTATTGGCACATCACACTTCTTTAAACAGTAATTTGTAAATCAGTAAAATAATAAATCATGAGACGAGTAGTAATTACCGGATTAGGAGCAATAACCCCACTGGGGAATTCGGTTCCCGAATATTGGAATACACTGACTCAAGGAAAAAGCGGGTCAGCAACAATCACACGTTTCGATGCTTCCGGATTAAAAACACGGTTTGCCTGTGAAGTAAAAAACTTCGATCCGCTGCAATACATGGAAAAGCAGGAAGCGCGAAAAAACGATTTATTTTCGCAATACGCCCTGGCAGCGACCAACGAATGCGTTAACGATTCGGGAATTGATTTTGATAAAGTTAACCGCAATCGTTGCGGTGTAATTTGGGCAACTGGTATTGGTGGAATAGGTACCTTCGAAAATGAGATTCGTGAATATTTTTCGCCTGAAGCAAAGGGCCGGATCAGCCCGTTTTTTATTACCAAGATGATTCCCAATATGGCTTCCGGATTAATTTCAATTAAATACGGATTGCACGGAGCCAGTTATGCTACAGTTTCGGCCTGTTCATCTTCGAATCACGCCATCACCGATTCGTATAACCTGATCAAAATGGGAAAAGCCGAAGTAATGCTTGCCGGAGGATCGGAAGCGCCTATCACCATTTCGACCGTTAGCGGGTTTAGCGTAATCAGGGCACTTTCCGAACGAAACGATAGTCCGGAAACGGCTTCGCGCCCGTTTGATGAGGCTCGCGACGGATTTGTTTTGGGCGAAGGTGGAGCGGTTTTAATGCTCGAAGAACTGGAACACGCCAAACAACGCGGAGCCAAAATTTATGCTGAAATGACTGGTTATGGATTGGCATCGGATGCCTACCACATTACAGGCTCACACCCCGATGGGCTTGGCGCACAACTGGCCATGACCGAAGCTATGCGTGAGGCTGGATTAAAGCCGGAAAATATAGATTACATCAATGCTCACGCGACCTCAACACCAGTTGGCGATCTCAGCGAAACAAGGGCGATTTCGGCCATTTTCGATACCTGTTTGGACAAGGTAGCTGTAGGAGGTACTAAATCGATGACGGGGCATTTGCTCGGGGCTGCGGGCGCTATTGAGGCCATGTGTTGTGTATTGGCCGTTAATAACAATATGATTCCTCCAACAATCAATTTGCAGAACCGCGATGCTGCTATTGATTCAAGAATTCGGGTTGAACAATCGCTTTGCAAACAGCCGGTTAATGCCGCTTTAAATAATTCATTCGGCTTTGGAGGGCATATTGTAAGTACATTGTTTCAGAAATTTGAAGAGTAAGTAAATTCAAACAAGCAATAAAAAACCACAGAGGTTACAGAGTTTTTGGAGAGACCGCAGAGAAATTAATCTCAGCAGTCTCTTTTTTTTCTCTGTTAACTCTGTGGTTAACTATCTTGAAAATCGCTTTTTAAACTAAGCCGCTTCGGTAAGGAATAGGTACCTTACCACAACCAGAACAAAAAGCAAATACATCATCCAATGTACCTTTTTAGCTTTTCCGGTGATAACTTTCAGTAAAGTATAGAAAATGATACCGGCAGCAACACCGTTGGCAATGCTGTAAGTAAACGGCATCATGACGATACACATAAATGCAGGTAAACCTTCAGTAAAGTCTTCGAAGTCGATTTCTTTAATCGCAGAAACCATTAGCAAACCAACAATAATCAGCGCAGGTGCAGTTGCCGCGTTAGGAATTAAAGTAGCCAAAGGAGCCAAAACCAAAGCCAAAAGGAAGAGCAAACCGGTTGTTACAGCAGTTAAACCGGTACGTCCACCTTCGCCAATACCCGCAGCGCTTTCAACATAAGCAGTTACCGTACTGGTTCCCATCAATGCGCCGAAAGAAACACCGAAAGCATCAACCAACATTGCTTTTCCGATTTTTGGCGAATTGCCGTCCTTGTCAATCAAACCGGCTTTATTGGCTGTACCAACAAGCGTTCCGAAAGTATCGAACAACTCAACAAAAGTGAATGTGAACACCACGGTCCAGATTCCCATGCTTAAAGCACCTTTAATATCAAGTTCGAAAACAGCAAGGTTCGAAAAATCAGGAAGTGAGAAAGGTGAGAAACCTTCAGCAATTTTTGTAACTCCCATCGGGATACCAATAATGGTTGTAACAATAATACCGATCAATAATGATCCTTTCACACGCATGGCCATTAATGCTGAAGTAATTGCAAGTCCAATCAGGCAAAGCAGCATAGCCGGATTTTTAAGGCTTCCAAGTCCAATATTCCATTCGAAAAACAACAGGTTCGACTGGCCTTTGGTCGCATTTAAATGTTCCAAAGTCGGAGGAATTACGTTAGCCGAAACAGCCATAATTTCTGACAATTTCAGGCCAATAATGGTAATGAATAAACCGATACCCACGGTGATTGCAACTTTCAGCGAATGAGGAACTGCAACTACCAAGATCTGGCGAACTTTAGTAACAGTTAGCAAAATAAAGATCAAACCTGAAATGAAAACCGCACCTAAAGCAACCCGCCATGGCATTCCTACCCCAGCTAAAGCTACAGTGGCAAAGAAAGCATTCAAACCCATACCCGGAGCCAATGCAATCGGGAAATTGGCAACCAAACCCATTGCGATGGTCACAAAACCAGCGGCGATGGCAGTAGCAAAGAAGATAGCATTCTTATCCATTCCGGTTGCCGAAAGAATATTCGGGTTCAGGAACAGAATGTAAGCCATAGTCATGAAGGTTGTGATACCTGCAATGATCTCGGTGCGTACAGTCGTTTTGTTCTCCTGCAGCTTGAAAAATTTAGTGATAAATTCCATGAATTTAAATTTAGAAGGTGTATTTAACTGCAGCTGTTGGATTGATCATGAAGCCATCATGACCCGCAAAATTACTGCTTATTTCAACTTCGCTACCGATAGCAAATTTCTTGGTGCAGTTGTACCACAATTGAGGTTCAGTCAGGAAAATAAACTTTTTACTTTGGAAATTATTAACAAATCCATCATTTGAAACGGTATGGCCTTCTCTCCAGAAATCAGCAAAACCATCAAATCTTAACTTTCCTTTTGCAAAATCAAGATACCAAACTGCCGTTAACTGGAAGTTATTTGGTTTGGAATCAGGAGTATTTGCAATGTTTTTGTATAGAGCTTTTAATGAAAATCCTTTGGAAAAATCTTTTGCATTCCATGAATAATCAACCCCCGTTAACCATGCATTGCTAATGTTATTAGCTGTTCCATAAGTATTGAAAAAACCACCGTTGTATTCAACATGCCAGCTGAAAGGTGATTTTCCCAGCTTGAAGCAACGGGCAATTTCGAAATAGGCCAGCGATGGACTATTCTTCACTCCATTCGATCCGTAATCCATGTCGATAAAAAAGAAAGTGTTTCCGGTTTTATCAGGACGGAACATTTCAACGGTTGTGGTCAGGTAACCACGATCTTTCCCCATGTCGTAATGAGTTTGTAGATTCTGGGCGAATGCGCCAAATGCGAGCAAACTAACAAATAGAACAAGGACTAATTTCTTCATAATGTAATCTTTAAGTTGTAAGTGATTTAAATGCTAAAAATAGTTAAAAAAGCATTTCTGATTCTTATTGTTGTTTCTACAAATCAAATTGTTACCAACAGTTTTCTAACAATTATTTTCCGACTGAAATTCAGATAATTAGCTTGGTATTTAAACCCTTCATAAAAATATTTTCTTATCTTCATGCTCCAAATGTTCCGCTGCTGCAATAAAAAGGCATGGATAGCGTAACAATTCAGAGTGTAATTCCATAACCAATCTTAACCATTTGAGATGACACAAATTTCAAGAAGGAGGTTTATTCAAGCTGGGCTGATAGGAGCCGCAGCTGCTTCAACTGGGTTTGCCGGCATGTCATACATTAGTCCGGCCGATTCGATGATTGATCGTGTGAAACTGGGGAAAACCGGGTTGATTGTTCCACGTCTGGCACTTGGAACCGGAACTCACGGAGGAAAGCAATCTTCAGATATGACCCGTATGGGCATTCAGAATTGGTTGAAAATTGCCCGTTATGCTCATGAAAGAGGAATGACTTTTTATGATGCCGCTGATCTTTATGGCTCGCATCAAAATGTGAAAGAAATTCTGAAAGAAGTTCCGCGCGAAAAAGCGACTCTGCTTTCGAAAATCTGGACTCGTCCGGAAGAGTGGAATAAAGATGCCCCAAGGACAACTATCGATCGGTTCAGGAAAGAAACCGGATCTGAGTATTTTGAAATACTATTGCTGCATTGCATGACCAATGAAAAGTGGAAGGAAGAAAAAAAGCCATACATTGAAGCCCTTTCGGAAGCCAAACAAAAAGGTATTGTGAAAGCTGTTGGTCTTTCGTGCCATAGTTTTGAGGCCTTGAAAGTTGCTGCCGATGATCCCTGGGTTGACGTAATTCTGGCGCGCATTAATCCTGAAGGCGTTATCATGGATGCGAGTCCCGACGAAGTGATGGCTGTACTTAAAAAAGCGCACGATCGCGGAAAAGGAATCATTGGAATGAAAATATTTGGCGAAGGTAAACTGTCGGAAGAAAGTCGGCGCGAAAAGTCACTGAGATATGTGATTGGCAGTAAAAACGTTGACTGCATGACCATCGGAATAACTTCTGTTGACCAGGTGGAAGATGTGGTAAAACGTGTTTCGCGCATTGTGAAGGAAGTATAAAGCCGGAGCCTGAAACTTGAAATTTTGAACTTGAAACTTACTTGTAATGAACCGAGATAAACTAATTGGGCTTTACGCTCAGGCATTCAAAAAAAACTGGGAATTACCAGCTTTTACCGATTTTCAGGGTTTAACCTGCACTTATGGCGAAGCGGCACAGATTATCCGACAAATTCATGCTTATTTTCGCGAATCCGGAATCCAAAAAGGAGATAAAATAGCATTACTTGGACGTAATTCTTCCAATTGGGCGATTTCATTTTTAGCAATTTCAGGATATGGGGCCGTTTCAGTTCCGGTTTTACCCGATTTTAATCCGGAAGACATTCATCACATTCTGAACCATTCCGAATCGGTATTTCTTTTTGCTGCTGATAGCCTGTTTGAAAAGCTAAGCAGAGAACAAATTCCTGCAATTACCGGCGTAGTAAGCCTGACAGACTTTTCAGCACTTTCATTTCTTAGCCAGGAAGAAAAAGATCGCTGGGCTAAATGTTTTACAGTTGATTATGCCGGAAAATCAAGTCAGGAGAATTTTGAGCTGGACGAGTATCAGGATGAAGACTTAAGCATCATCTCCTACACCAGCGGAACATCAGGTTTCACCAAAGGAGTAATGATCCCGGCCCGAAGTTTACTGTCGAACATCATTTATGCACAGGAGCATATGCCGCTTCAGGCTGGAGACCGAATCGTTTCTTTCTTGCCGATGGCGCATGTTTTTGGGTTATTGTTCGAGTTTCTTTTCCCGGTTTCGGTGGGTTGCCATGTTACTTTTCTTTCGAAGGCGCCCACACCGCAACTTATCGTGAAAGCTTTTCAGGAAGTAAAACCCCGACTAATCCTTTCAGTACCTCTGGTTATCGAGAAAATTTACCAAAAGAGGATATTGCCTGCTCTCGAAAAACCAATCGTCAAATTCTTACTAAAAGTACCTGGAATCCAGTTGATTTTGTATAAAAAAGTACGTGCCAGCCTGGTTGAAACGTTTGGTGGTCGTTTCCACGAAATCGTTATTGGTGGTGCGCCACTCAATCGCGAAGTGGAGACCTTCTTCCGGAAAATCAAATTTCCATTTACGATCGGTTATGGAATGACCGAATGTGGTCCGTTGATATCGTATGAGCCATCGACAAGTTTTCGCCCATCATCTGCCGGGAAGCTGGTTGACCGGATGGAAGTTCGAATCGACTCAAATGATCCTTACAAAGAGGTTGGTGAAATATTGGTTAAAGGGAAAAATGTGATGCTCGGCTACTACAAAAACGAGAAGGCAACTGCTGATGCCATTGACAATGAGGGCTGGCTGCATACAGGCGACCTCGGAATTATTGATCACAACAATTTTATATACATCCGCGGACGGTGCAAAAACATGCTGCTTGGGCCTTCAGGACAGAATATTTATCCTGAAGAAATGGAAGCTAAACTTAGCAACCTGCCCTATGTGCTTGAATGTGTGATTACCGAGCGTGAAAAGAAGCTGGTGGCATTTGTTTTTCCCGATCCGGAACTGATTGAGAAAGAAAATCCTGGTGAAAAACGACTGAATGAAATCATGGCTGATAACTGCAAGCAGGTGAACAAAGTACTTCCTAAGTTTGCACAGTTGAACTCAATTATTTTGGTTGATAAAGAATTTGAAAAGACACCGAAAAGGAACATCAAACGATATTTATACACTTAGCAAAGTGACCATAGCTTAAAACGCAAAAAAGCCAGTCGAGAATCGATTGGCTTTTTTTCTGTTACAGAATTTTTGGTGGATGGATGAATATAAATATTCACTACTATTAATACTAAACTAATGTTTTTTGTAACCCTACTTTTAAAATTATTTTGAGTAATGTTCAAAATTTTACTCGAATGGTCGATATTGGCATATGAAACGACCTATTTTGAGAAAATAAGATTTACAACCACTTCTCAATTGCCGTGTTTAGGAATCGGTTTACGGGCGATAATTCTTTAAATGCAGCTACTATTTTACTCACAAAAGCATCGCCGATAACATCTGAATCCGAAATTCGTGAAGTGAAAGCATACGATTTGTATTTGAGCAAATCAATTTCAGGGAAATCCTTTGGAAAACCTTTGGGAGCAGTTTTCAATTTATCGTCGTACATTTCAGGATACATTGCGCGAAATGAATCGCTGAGGATAAGTTGTTTAAACTCTTCCGGATTATCGAAAATCTCTGTTCGTAAAGCCTTTAGCGAATCGGCTGGCGGGCAGTAAGCGCCACCTCCAACAAACGAACCTCCAGGTTCGATATGCAGGTAATAACCCGCTCCAACACTTTTCCGTCCACCTTTGGCAATAAAACTTCCCATATTGATTTTGTATGGCGTTTTATCGTTTGAAAAACGAACATCCCTGAAAATCCGAAAGACACAGTCTTTAGGGTTCTGGTTGCCTATTTCAGGATCGAATTTGTTTATTTCATGAACAATCAGTTCGGTAAGAAAAAGAACTTTTTTACGGCTCTCTTCATATCTTTTACGGTTTTGGTCAAACCATTCCTTGTTGTTGTTTACTTTCAGTTCCGAAAGGAAATTCATTACTTCCTGCATATGATTAGATTTTAAACATTCATTCAAGCCTAAAATATAAATTTCCTGATTAATGCAGATCATTTGCATTCACATTTCTGAAAATACAAATTTGCAGCAATACTACTGTTGCGTAAACTAGCTTTTGAAGGATCGTTATGCCGAACTTCCTGCCAGCCGGCAGGCTGGGTCTTGGCACCTCTAAATAGTTAGAGACCCTGAAACAAGCCTTCTATTATTTCTTACCTGTATTAATCCCAAAAGGCCAATACAAGGGGCAAAAGCTGATCAGGCTTGTAAGCACAAACACTACGCCGAGAACTAAAAGGATAATTCCTAAAGTGCCGGTTACTACATTGGTGAAGAATAAAACAGCAAATACAACTGCAACCAGTATCCTGATCACTTTGTCAATGGTACCCATGTTCTTTTTCATTTTCGTTGTTTTTTTGAGATTAGAAAATATTTGTCAATACATTCATTAATTGTTGTTTGGTATGAACTCCGGGTTGTTTGTATTTGATCTCACCGTTTTTGAAAATCATGAGGGTAGGGACGCTCTGAATTTGGTAACGTGCCGCAATGTCCTGATTTTGATCTACATCAATCTTTATAACACGTACCCGTTCGCCAAGTTCATTTGCAACCTCTTTTAAGATGGGCGACTGTACTTTGCATGGGCCACACCATAGTGCATGAAAGTCGATGATAACCGGTTTTGTATCGCTTATGATTGAATCAAAGTTTGCTTTCATAGTTGAAAAATTAGACTTTATAAGTTAAACTTCCATTTGGACAAGATGCCACACACTGCAAACATTTGGAGCAAGTGTAGCTGCTTCCGGGTTTTGTCATTGCGGGTTTGTATAGGCTGTATTTTGCCGGTTCCATAGCCACGATGTAGCATTTTTTGTCGCAAATTCCGCAATTCTTGCAGGTATCTTCATTCAGTTTAATCCTGAAAACTGAATATTTATTGAGCAGCCCGGAGATCCAGGCAATCGGACAACCGATTTTATGGTACTGATACATCTGCTTGATTTTGCCGTCTTCGCCACCCATGCTCATCATCATTTCCATGATTAATCCCATGGGGCAAACCCACCGGCAAAATACTTTCCCGAATATGACTCCCAGAAAAATTCCGTAGAATAAAATGTACCACAGCGAAATGTGAAATTGCGAAATGCCCAGATACAGCGAAACTCCCAGTATCGTCAGGATGATCATCCTGTTGCTTACCAATATTTTTAAAACTTTTCTCATTTTATTATTCTGAAGTTTTACATTCCGGGCAAACGAGGAAATTTGCCTACCTTGGTTAATTTCGAATATGCTCCCCAACCCTTTTTCATCCAGTGGCCAACAACAGGCATCGGGATTAAAAACGATTTCTGGCTGTTTCTGAAAACAAACGCCGCTCCATCGCCGGTATCCATCACACACAGGATATTTAAATGTTCCTGATAGCCTTTTTTGTTGGTCGTCCCTTTTTCTGTTTCGATGATATTGTGAGCAGCATTCCGACCCATCAATTCGGCGATGTGTCCTTGTTTTGCAATCCATTCAGGGCCTTCAATGGCGGCGATATCACCAATGGCATATACCTCAGGTATTCCGCGAACCTGACAGAAATTGTCAATCTGGATAAATCCAGCCTCAGTTAATGGCAAATCGCTGGCTTGTAAAACGCTGTGCCCTGCCGAAGCCGGGATAAACAAAATCAGGTCGGCGTTGAGTTTCGATTCGTCTTCAAATACAACCGATCCAGGTTCGAATCCGGTAATTTTTTTACCAAAACGTTTACCAATTTGGTACCTGTCGAACAATTTATTGAGCATAGGTAAAGCGCCTTTACCCATTCTGGCGCCAGGTTCTTCCATCGGGGCAAAGAAGGTCATTTCAAAATTTTGCCTGATGCTTTTCTTTTTCAGGAGATTGTGAATGTTGAACATCAATTCAAATCCGGGACCGCCACGAACTGCCGATTTATCTTTCGGATTTCCCCCAAAGCCAACAGCTATTTTTCCGCTACCTTTCTGAATTAAAGCATCAATTCCATCGCGGATAGCGAGTGAAACTTCAGGTTTACCACAAATCGAGAGGGTGTTTTCAATTCCTTTGTGCTTCATTTTATCGGCGCCAAAAGCAACCACCAAATAATCATAATTCAGTGTCTGTTGTTCGCAAACTACCTGGTGATCGGCTGAATGAATTTCTTTCACTTTATCAATGACCAATTCAAACGGATATTTTCTCCGGATATCTGCCAGCGGTACTTTCACATCGTTAAACTCGGCGTTACGCACCGGAACCCAAATGGAAATCGGATAGATGTACAGATAATCCCGGTCAGAAACCAACGTCACTTTAAATTGCTTGCTTTTTTGCAATTCAATCGCAATTTGCACTCCGGCAAAACCGCCACCAAGAATTAATACTTTCTTCATCCGAATAGATTTATCAAATTTTATTATTCAGGCTCATCCATCTGCCACCATTGTGGACATTGATAAAACCATTTGAAGTCAAAATTCCCTTTGCGGACGCGCTTCTCATTCCTGATTCACAACATGTAATGATAGGGCGTTTTTTGTCTTTTAACTTGCCAATATTTTTGTGAAGTTGCTCAACCGGAATATTGACAGATCCCCTGATATGTCCCGATCCATATTCACCTTTGGTGCGAACATCTAAAATGATTGCCCCATCTTTCACTAACTCGGCATAATCGATTGTTTTTACCCCTAAAAGTTTTTTAATTGCTTCAAACATAGTTGTTTATTTATATTGTTATTTTCTTTGACTTAGGACAATACTTGACCTCACATTATGCATTTTCTCCTGATTTATCTTTCGGCGAATCGTGATTCATCATGGCTTTGAAGTAGTCGCTTTCGTGGCAACCTTCTACCACATTAACCAGCTCTCCTTTCACAAAAAGCAACAACGATGGTTCACTTTCAATCCGGTAAACCGAATGAATATCGCGAACCTGACTCACATCAGCAATAAAAACCGAAATGGTCTGACTTAAGTGCAAAGCTTCGGTGATACTCCTGAATGCACATCTTGAAAATTCGTTTTCAGGGTTGTGAATCAGTAAGGCTACACGATCGTGCCCTTCCATTTTTTGACTGAAATCGGCATAAGAAAAAACATTTTGCATAGGTTTAGATTTTTTGGTTCGATTATCTCTGTCTCATCATTTGCATAATGCCACCGCCGTTTTTAACATTGGTGAACCCCATTTGCTGCAAACCTCTTTGTCCATAGGCCGAGCGTGCTCCTGAAGCGCAGTAAAGTGTTATTTCGCGTGATTTACTGCCTAATTCGCTGATTCGTGCTTGCAATTCATCCAACGGAATATTGATTGCCCCAGGATATGCACCACCTGCAAATTCTTGCGGTGTGCGAACATCAACCACTACCGGTTCGTTTGAAGTCTCTGCGGCAGAAGGCTTCACATTTCGACGAGCCATCATTGCAGCAAGTCCGCCGCCATTGGTAACACGAACATAGCCAACCTGCATCAACATTCGTTGAGCATAAGCCGAGCGTGCTCCCGAGGCGCAGTACACAACAATTTCGCGTGACGCGTTATCTCCCAGTTCTTCAAACCGAACCATCAATTCATCCAGTGGAATGTTGATAGCATCTGGATATGCTCCATCTTCAAATTCTTCGGGTGTGCGAACATCAACTACTATTGGAGAATTTGTATCTTTTGCTTTTTCAACTGGTTTTTCTTCAACTTTCGATGTTTCTTCTTCCATAGATTTGATTTCAATTGGGAGAAGATTTATTTCCAGGTTTTTAAATCCAACTGTACGAGCTTGTCGTTGCAGTGAAGTGTGTCCGCCTGAAACGTTTGTCACATCGGTGAATCCAGCGCCCAATAATGTGCGGAGTGCCTGATGTCCTTTTTTACCAGTTTCGTCGTAAATAATTA
Source organism: Prolixibacteraceae bacterium (assembly GCA_028683385.1). Classification (GTDB taxonomy): domain Bacteria; phylum Bacteroidota; class Bacteroidia; order Bacteroidales; family Prolixibacteraceae; genus Aquipluma. Next base: position 199,303 of record JAQUIJ010000012.1, read on the forward strand.
CAGAGCGTCCTTCAGGAATAGTATTAATTTGTTCAGGCAATAACTCAAGCGGAATATGAATGGCGCCTTTTACATGGCTTTTCTCGAAAGCGAAAACATCGCGAACATCGACAAATACCGGGTTTTTATCTTCGATGAATGAGTCAAGTTCAGAAACAGTTACAGATGGACTGAATCCTGAAATCCGGTTTTCGGCAGTATAGGCAGCCATGTTGATTGCATCGTTTGCTGTTCCGATTGGTGGCGAGTAGGCAAAGTCAATATCAGCTAAATCGCTGATGGTCAGTTTTGCTGCTGCCGCAGTTGCAATCACATCCAGGCGTTTGTCAGCGCCTTTGTAACCTGCTGTTTGTCCACCTAGAATAATTCCTGTGTTTCGGTCGTATATCAGCATAGCAGTTACGGTTTCGGCACCTGGATAATAGGAGGTGTGATGTTCTTTATGCACCACCACCGAATCTGCATCCAATCCGGCTGCGCGAGCTTGTTTTAGCGAGAAACCTGTTATTCCGGCTACTGCTTCGAAAACACGCACTACCGAAGTTCCGATTGCACCTTTATACGGATGATTTCCGCCCAGCGCATTTTCCGCGGCAATTCGTCCCTGACGGTTTGCTGGTCCGGCCAATGGAATGCGTACTTTTTTACCGCTAACACGATGTTCGATTTCAACCATATCGCCAGCCGCAAAAATATCAGGATCGGAAGTTTGTAATCGTGAGTTGACAAGTAAGCCTCCAGCTTCACCTATTTCGAGGCTTGCGTCTTTAGCTAGTTGCAGCGTTGGTCGAACTCCAATCGAAAGCAAAACCATATCGGCATCAAGCACTTTCCCATTATCGAGTTTCACCGAGCGTGAACCGATTTCGGTTACACCAGCGCTTGTATGAATTCCAACTCCGTACGAAAGCATTTCGGTTTCAATAAATCCGGCAGTTTCAGCTTCCATAATTCCCATTACGTGAGGCATCATTTCCACCACATTTACTTTCAGTCCTCTTTTAACCAAAGCTTCTACCATTTCGAGACCAATAAAGCCACCTCCAACGACAACCGCATTTTTGGGCTTCTTTTCTTCCAGATAGTTCGAAATTTTATCCATGTCTTCCAGAGTCCATAAGGTGAAAACATGATTCTGATCTGCACCTGTGATGGTTGGCTTTATTGGCCGGCCACCTTGCGCCAAAATTAATTTGGTGTATTCAAACGTTTTCTGCTCACCGGTTTGACTGTTTGCAGTTTTCACCTGATGTGATTTCTTGTCGATTGACGATACAGCAGTATTTACGTGCACTTCAACATCGTATTGCTCTTTGAAACTTTCAGGACTCTGTAGAATCAGTTTCGAACGGCTTTTGATGTCACCTCCAATGTAATAAGGCAATCCGCAATTGGCGAACGAAATGTCTGGTCCGGCTTCGAGCATTGTAATTTGTGCAGTCGGAGAAATGCGGCGCACTTTGGCTGCCGCAGTTGCTCCTGCTGCAACACCACCTATAATGATTATCTTTTCCATCTTCTTAATTGTTTTATTTTAATGATTATATATACCTGTTTTCTAATGACTAATGACTTTTCTTAGCCTACTTTTGCAATTTCTTTCAGTAAAAATTCTTTCGATTTAATGCCTACGAAACGGTTGACTTCTGCTCCATTTTTAAGCAGGATCATGGTTGGGATGTTTCTTACCTTGAATTTATTGGCCAGCGATTGGTATTGCTGAATGTCAACTTTGCCAACATGCGAGTTGCCTTTCAATTCGGTGGCTACGTCGTTTAAAACAGGCGCCATCATGCGGCAGGGTGCGCACCAACTGGCCCAGAAATCGATCAACACCACTTTACCCTTTGTTTGCTGTTGAAAATTTTGTTCGGTAAGCGTTAATACCTTGGCATGGTCGGCTACCAATGGCGTATTTTTCATTTGAGCCATCGCGATGTAACGAAAAACAAATACTGCGACTATGATTACTCCGATTACGATAAATGTTGTTTGCATATTACTTTGTTTTAAATTTTTATTTGTTTCGAAATACTAGGCGTTAACTGATGCTGCGAATTCTTTATCGAGAATTGCAATGATTTGATTTTTGGTTTGTAGACCTGCAGTAGCTTTTACGACTTCACCATTTTTGTAATAAATGGTAAATGGAATTTCCGTTAGATCCTGCACTTCAGGTAGAGCATGAAAAAAGTATGATTCAGGATTGTCATATTCCATATCATAAATCTTTACATGGCTGTATTTTTCCTCCAATTCTTCAGCAATGCGGTAAACCGGAATACACAATGGTCCCATGCGTCCACAGATGATGGTGACATTTTCATTTTTGTTGAGGACTCTTGCGTATTCTTCAGCGCTTTCGATGTGATTTAAGTTTGTGTATAACATGGCTGCTATCTTGAATTTGTTACGATACAAAACTACATCACCGATCGGGGCAAATAAAGATTTTAAGGCTGAAGCGCATCGACTCCTGAATTGAACTGCGACAACTTTTTAATTGATGTATATCCTTTAATTTACAGATAAAACTAATTCCAATTGAACAAGAAGCTCTTTGCAAAATTACATGGGAGCTTTGTTGTGAGATCCAATCACCCTGATTTCAGACTCTATCGCCTGAAGAGACTAAATTGAATAGCGTTAACAAAATGCCGATTTATTTTTTTTTGTAATGTCTATTTATCAGCACTTTAAAATAGGCTGTTCAGAATTATTTCTCAATTGTCCACTTTTTGTCTCATCCTAATTCTATCTCTTATTGTAAATCATTCATAGTTTTGAGTCTTGACTTGATTTACGATAAACCGATTAAAAATGAAGAGCCATTCCAAGAGGTTCTGATTTCCTGAAGACCAAAGAATCAATTAATTTATAGAACCCATCATCTTAAAACCCAATCGAAAAATGAACCGACACCTTAAAATTTTATTCGCTGTACTAATTGTACTAGTTATTTGTCAAAATAATGTTCAGGCGCAAGAAGCCAAAAGTTTGAAAAGCAAAGGGAAAAAGGGAGTAACTGCGGTAGAAAATGGAGCTACTACGATAGAAAACGGACAAGAGGCCGTTGAAAAGGGTAAAGCAACCGCAAAAAAAGGGAAAAGTGTTTTGAATACAGCAAAATTTATGGCAACCAATCCAAAAGCCTTTCTTAAGAATCCAAAGGCAGCCATAGAAGTTACTAAAGCTACCGTTGATGAAGCAAAGAGTACTGTCGAAGATGCGAAAAGTACTGCTAACGATGCAAAGAGTGCCGCAAACGATGCAAAAAATACGGCTAAGGGCGAGAAAGTAAATGCAAACGATGCAAAAAATATCGATAAAGCTGAAAAGGATAAAACGAAAGATACGAAACAGAGCAAATCAAAGCTTCTTAATGCAGCCAAAGGAGCGGTGAAATCGACGACAACAGAAAAAACACTTGATGAGTCTCATTGGTAGTAAATTATACTTTACCATGAAATAGTTTCGTTTCTCAAAACATTCTCCATTAAAATTTCAGTAAGTACCCTGACCTTTTAATGGAGAATTTTTATTTACACTGAACCGAACTTGCTGATTGGATTATGTTGTCCTGTTGAATTTATTTATTCTACCTCATACAACTCCATTATTTATCTGAATCTGAAATTTAATCCCTTACTACAATTCGTAAAGTAGATTATGCCCAGTCGAAGTATAATTCTAACTTTACAGATATTTGTAATTTGTACTGGATTATGAAACCCATTCTCGAAACCGATCAGGAATTTATATGTGACATACAAGCCCCCTGTTTTCAGATGCTTTCATCGGAAGAGGCTGAATTGGTAAGGGCAAGCAAAACTCAGGTATTGTTCCGCAAGGGTGATAATTTGACTAAACAGGGAGCATTTGCTTCGTATGCCTTGTTTGTAATCAATGGATTGGCAAAGCAATACATCGAGGGCGACACCTCAAAAAATTTCAACCTAAGAATTATAAAGCCTGGTGAATTTGTTGGCCTTTCAGCCGTTTTCACAAAAAATACATTTAATTATTCTTCAGTTGCATTGACTGATTGCCAGGTCTTTTTGGTCGAAAAGGATGCTATTATCTCAGTCATAAAGCAAAACGGACAATTTGCGTTCAGTATGATCAAGCGGTATTGCGAGCAGAATGCCAATCTTTTTGATACGCTGCGAACATCGATGTATAAACAGATGAACGGAAGAATTGCAGATACGTTGCTTTATATCGATGGCTTGAAGACAGAGAATCCGGAAATATTTCAACTCCTTTCAAGAAAAGATATGGCCGATTTTGCCGGAATTTCGACTGAGAGTGCAGTAAAGCTCCTGAAAAACTTTGAAAAAGATGGATTGATTGAATTGCACGAAAAAGATATCGTAGTTGTCAATCACAAAGAATTGGTCGAAATCAGTAAAAAAGGTTAAATTGTGATTCTTGGTGCAAGTTTTCCGAACTTGTGGTGTCAAATAAATCAAATTCACATTTGACAAATACGAATGGACGAAGCCCAACTCATTAAAGGTATTCAACAAGGCGATCGCAAATCATTTCAAATTCTGGTGGAAACCTACCAGCCAATGGTTGTGAATACTTGTCTGGGTATTGTCCATAACCAGGCTGATGCCGAAGATTTGGCGCAGGATGTTTTCCTGGAAATTTTCCGAACCGCTGAAAAATTCAGGGGAGATTCTAAACTCTCAACGTGGTTGTACCGGATTGCCACCAACCGGTCGCTCAATCTGATCAGGAACAATAAACGAAAACGCTTTTTTCAGTCTATAGAGGAGACCTTCACTGGTGGACGAAACCGATCCAGTGAAATATCGGAGAACCGCGCCGATCAGCCTGATCAGAATATGGCCGACCAACAGCGATCGGACTTGTTACACCGGGCCATTGATCGGCTGCCAGAGAAACAACGTATCGCATTTACCCTGAATAAATACGAAGAACTGCCCTATCAGCAAATTGCTGAAATCATGGAAATATCTTTAGCTTCGGTTGAGTCGTTGATTCACCGGGCAAAGAAAAACCTTCAGGAGCAACTTTTAGATTGCTACAAAAAAAAGTGCGTCTGATTGCAAGTTTTTAAAACGAATGGTGTCTTACATTAAAAGCAACAAAATGAATCACAAGAGCATCCATAACGATCTGATTTTTTATCTCGACAATGAATTGTCGGTTGAAAAAAGGACAGCCGTCGAAAAGCATTTGGAGGAATGTGCCGACTGCCGGAGCTTTTTAGCTTTTTTACAGGATGGTATGCAGGTTATTGAAAAGGAGAAAAATCCGGAGGTGTCGCCGTTCTTTTATACCCGATTAAGTGCCCGGCTTGAAGAAAAGGAGGAATCTCAGGTGCAAAATCAGTGGGTTCAATTGGTGCAACCTGTTTTCTTTTCTCTTTTGCTTGTTGCCGGAATTTATGGTGGATTAAAACTGGGCAGCAATGCCTCATCCCCTAAATCAGATCAACACGTTACAAGCAGTATTCAGATGCTAAATGACTTTGATGCGGAACCTGTTGAATCATTTTTACTCGACGAATTATGAGCACAACGAATAAAAATCGAACGCTAATCTGGATCATCATTATCCTGGTTGCTACCAATCTTTCGACCATCGGTTCTTTCTATTATCATCGATTGACGGAAACGAAAACCGAAGGAACAAAACAGGGAGAACAGATAGCAATTCCGGGAGAGCAGCGTACCCGATTTTTCAGGGATCAACTCAATCTGACTGTAGAACAGCTCGATCAGTTCCGCGACATCAACCGGACTTTTAACCGAACAGCCAGAAACATCGAAATGAATTTAGCTCAATTGCGCGAGGATATGATCACAGAACTGGGGAGGCAAAATCCGGATAGTACTCGTCTGAATCAAATAGCTATTGAAGTTGGAAATAATCATCGCGAACTCAAACAGGTAACAACCACATTTTACCTGAATATGAAAAAGATATGTACAGCAGAACAGCAAGTAAAACTGCATGAAATATTTCAGTCGATGCTTAACAAAGATAACCAGGTAAACCTTCCCAGGCCGGGAAATCAGGGCGGTCGATGGCGTAACCAATAAGTAATTTTTGAAGGTAATGTACTGAAAAATGGTTGGTGATTTTTAGGAAAATAATTTGTAAACTCCCCATTGTTAATCTAAGTGGAATCAGGCTCTGGTGGAGACCAACCTGCCAGCAATAAGATTAATGCATTTACA
>JAQUIJ010000002.1 GCA_028683385.1 Prolixibacteraceae bacterium
CCCGATTCTGTGCGGAATCTTCGTGATCGAAAATCTTTCGGTAGTTATTCAGGTAGCTTATTTCAAATATACCAAACGGAAATATGGCGAAGGACGCCGTGTTTTCCTGATGAGTCCGATCCACCATCATTTTCAGAAACAGGGAATACCTGAACCAAAAATTGTAACCCGTTTTTGGATTGTCGGGATTATCCTGGCGGTATTGACGATCGTAACGTTGAAGATGAGGTAAAACAGAAAAGAGAAAGTGATCAGTCGCAGTTGGCGGTCGCAGGGAAGATAGTCATTGGTCAATAGGAAAAAGGAACCGGCACCAGAGGTGCAAAATATTTGTAGAAGAAACAGAAAGAAGGAAATCGTCCGCGCAAAAAGTGTAGAAAAGCGTTGACCTTCTTGCGGACGAAATGGGTTAGAAATTGATAAAAGAAAAAAATAAGAAACATCGAATAAGAAACAAGAAACATCCAAGTTGTCGTTTTTGATTTCTTATTTCTAGTTCCTTTTTGAAATTATATAAAATGAAACAAAGAGCAGTCATATTAGGAGCCGCCGAGAGTGGAGTTGGTGCAGCCATTCTGGCGCGCAAACAAGGCTTCGACGTGTTTGTATCTGACCTTGGAAGCATCAAAGACAAATACAAGAAAGAATTGACCGAGCGTCAGTTCGACTTTGAAGAGGGCCAACACACTGAGGAGAAAATATTGAATGCGGATCTGATTATTAAAAGTCCGGGTATTCCTGATAAAGCGCAGCTGATCAAGAAACTGAAGGAAAAGGGAGTTCCAATTATTTCTGAAATCGAATTTGCCGGAAGATACACTTCAGCAAAAAAGGTTTGCATTACTGGAAGTAACGGGAAAACCACCACGACGCTGCTGATATATCACATGTTTCAGAAAGCGGGTTTGAATGTGGGTTTAGCCGGAAATGTGGGGCAGAGCATGGCCTGGCAGGTGGCTGAGCAGAATTTTGATTACTACGTGATTGAACTGAGCAGTTTCCAACTGGACGGAATGTACGAATTCAAAGCCGATATCGCCATTCTTCTGAATATCACTCCCGATCATTTGGATCGGTACGACTATAAAATGCAGAACTACGTGGATTCGAAATTCAGGATTGCGCAAAATCAGACTGCCGATGATCTTTTCATCTATTGCGCCGACGATCCGGTAGTGAAGCTTGAAATGTCGAAACGGAAGTTGGGTGCCAGATGTATTCCTTTCGGATTGGGTGTTCCACCCGCAGAAGGCGCTGGAATTATTGATAACAACATGATTATTAACTGGGAACAAAATATTTTTACTATGTCTATTTTAGATATTGCATTACAGGGGAGTCACAATACCTACAATTCGATGGCTGCGGGTATTTCAGGAAAGGCAGTGAACATCAGGAACGAAAAAATTCGTGAGAGCATGGCCGATTTCAAAGGAGTTGAACATCGTCTCGAACGGTTTTTAAAAGTTCATGGCATTGAGTTCATCAACGACTCAAAAGCAACGAACATCAACTCAACCTGGTATGCGCTCGAAAGCATGACGCAGAAAACGGTTTGGATTGTTGGGGGAATTGACAAAGGAAACGACTATTCGGAATTGTACGAATTGGTTAAATCGAAGGTGAAAGCTATCGTTTGCCTGGGAGTTGACAATTCGAAAATTCTGGAAGCCTTTAAAAACCTTGGAATTGACATGGTTGAAACGCAATCGATGGAAGATGCTGTTCGTTCGGCTTATTTCCTGGCTAAGAATGGCGATACTGTATTGCTATCTCCGGCATGTGCAAGTTTCGATTTGTTCGAAAATTACGAAGACCGCGGTCATCAGTTTAAACAGGCAGTAAGGGAATTGTAAAATGGCAGGCAGACTGGCTAAAATATTTAAAGGGGATTTAACGCTTTGGGTGATACTGATCTTTTTATCACTGATTTCATTGGTCATTGTGTACAGTGCAACCGGGAAACTGGCCTATCGCGAAGCTAACGGAAATACGATGTATTACCTGATTAGGCAGGTTTTGTTTATCCTGGTGGGATTTGGAATTATGCTTTTCCTGGTGAATGTTTTACCGGTTACGCTTTATTTCAAAATATCTCCTGTGCTGATTGGGATTACCATCTTTACCCTGATTTTAGCCATCATTCAGTATAAATTAACAGGTAGCGCCGATAATAAGGAAACTTCGCGCTCGTTAAATATGCCCTTCTTTAGCTTTCAGCCGGCCGAGTTGGCGAAGATTTCCCTGATTATGTATGCGGCGCGGCTGTTGTCAAAAGCTCAACGCACCGAAGAAGAACTTAAAATAGCATTTTATTGGATTACCGGAGTTTCCGGAGTAGTTTGTTTCCTTATTTTCATGAGCAATTTCTCTACGGCTGCTCTTGTATTTGTTACCATTCTGATCCTGATGCTGATTGCCCGTGTTTCGTTTAAATATATTTTGTCTCTTGTTAGCGCCGGAATTGTGGCTGTATTTCTGATCTATGGGGCAGCAACTGTTTTTCCTGACAGTATCGGGAAAGCTGGACGTATTGCCACCGTAAAAGGACGTATCGACGATTTTATTCATGGCGATAATAATGCAGTAAATGGTACTACTCAGGCCGATTATGCACGCCTGGCAATTTTCGAGGGCGGCGTATTGGGAAAAGGTCCTGGCAACAGTGAAGTAAGTAATTACATGGAAGCTGGCTACAACGACTTTATCTATGCCATTTTTATTGAAGAATACGGTTTTGTTGGCGGTGCATTTCTGGCCTTGCTTTACCTTATTCTATTATTCCGGGGAGTTATTATTGTTCGCCGCTGCGATCGAACGTTTCCGGCATTTATGGTCACGGGCCTGGTATTGCTGATGACGTTTCAGGCATTCATCAATATGGCAGTTTCGGTGGGTGCCGTTCCTGTTACAGGACAGCCTTTGCCGTGGGTAAGTATGGGAGGTTCGTCGATGTTGTTTACCGCTGCTTCTTTTGGAGTTATTCTGGCAGTGAGCGCGAACAATCAAAAAAATAAAGCATTGGCAGAACAACCAGAACAGGCAGAGCAATCTGCTCCTGTTGAACCGCAAAACGAAGATCAGGCTTTATGAAAAAATTAAAAGTCATAGTAAGTGGAGGAGGAACCGGAGGACATATTTTTCCAGCAGTTTCCATTGCCAACGAGATACGGGATCGTTTGCCCGAAACAGAGATCCTGTTTGTCGGCGCTCTCGGCAAAATGGAGATGGAACGAGTTCCGGCAGCCGGCTACCGCATTGTTGGTTTGCCGGTCGTTGGCTTTCCACGGAAGCCCTCGCTGAAGATGTTGACTTTCTTCTGGAAGTTATTTCAGAGTATGCGTTTGGCCAATAAAGTGATTGTCGATTTTGAGCCTGATGTGGCTATTGGTGTTGGGGGATTTGCCAGCGGACCGGTGTTGAAGGCTGCCGTTCGTAAAGGTGTTCCGGCTGTACTTCAGGAACAGAATTCATATGCCGGAGTGACCAACAAGTTGCTGTCATCGAAGGTGAATAAAATTTGCGTAGCCTATCCAAATATGGAACGCTATTTCCCGGCTGAAAAGATTGTGGTTACCGGTAATCCGATCCGTAGAAATCTGATTGATGCGGTAGTTAATAAAACAGAGGCTTACGATTATTTTAAACTGAATGCTGAAAAACCGGTAGTGTTGCTTGTTGGAGGAAGTTTGGGAGCACGTACGCTGAATGAAAGTGTAATGGCCAATCTGGAGCTGATTCGCAAGTCTGATGCTCAGGTAGTTTGGCAAACAGGAAGCTACTATTATAAAGAAATGCTTGAGCGATTGGGCGACAATTGTCCGAAGAATCTTCAGGCGATGGAATTTGTTTCGCGGATGGATTTGGCCTATGCTGTGGCTGATGTAGTCATCTCAAGAGCTGGCGCAGGTACCATTTCGGAGCTTTGCTTATTGGGCAAACCGTCGGTTTTGGTGCCGTCGCCCAATGTGGCCGAGGACCATCAGACCAAAAATGCCATGGCGTTGGTTGATAATCAGGCCGCTTTGTTGATAAAAGATGCCGATTCGAAAGAACAATTATGGCAAGAGACCTTTAAATTGCTCAACGATAAAATGAAGTTAAAGAGTCTGTCAGAAAATATGATAAAGCTGGGCAAACCGAATGCTGCCAAAGAAATTGTGGATGTGATTCTGGAGGTAGTTGAGAGTCGGAAGTCAGAAGCCAGAAGTCAGAAGTAAAACGAATATTGATCTGGCTATATCCTTTGCAGTTGGCTTTAGCCAACGGGTTGAGGGGAGAAAAATAAATGAGTTCAGCTCCGTAGGAGCGAAATATTAATAGCGCCGGGTTTCAACCCGGGGGAAAGAAAAAACCGAAGGCACCCCGTCCGCGCGATAAAAATAAGAAGAGTGAAGGTCTCCTTTCGGACGGAATGAATGGAATGAAAAAAAAGAAGTAAAAATAGAATGTTAAAATTTACCGACATAAAGCAAGTGTATTTCCTCGGAATCGGGGGAATTGGGATGAGCGCTCTGGCACGTTATTTTGCGAGTCAGGACATCGCTGTTTCAGGTTACGACCGCACGGCTACTGAATTAACTGCTGCCCTTGAAAACGAAGGAATTAATGTGCATTATAACGACGATCCGGCTATGTTACCAGTCAATCTGAATTTAGCTGATTCGCTGATCGTTTATACACCTGCAGTGCCAGCTACTCACAAAGAATTAAATGCCTTGATTAGTCACGGGTTCGATATTCATAAACGCGCCGAAGTACTTGGTATCATTTGTAATAGTAAACGGACTATCGCCGTTGCCGGAACCCATGGTAAAACCTCTGTATCGACAATTACCGCACACATTCTGAAGTCATCGACCAAAGGTTGCGCTGCTTTTATGGGTGGAATTTCTAAAAATTATAAAACCAACCTGTTACTCGACGATACAGGCAGCGAGTGGATTGTTGCTGAAGCCGATGAGTTCGACCGTTCGTTCCTGCACCTTAAACCTGAACTGGCAGTGATTACCTCTATGGATGCCGATCATTTGGATATTTACGGAACGCACGAAAAAGTAATCGAAAGCTTTAAACTTTTCGCCGGAAATATTAAAGAGGGTGGGGCGTTGGTTCATAAAAAGGGACTTCCGCTGGGTACTGATCCTTCAGTCAAATACAAAGCCTATTCGTATTCAATTACTGAAATTGCTGATTTTTGCGCAGTTAATATAGAGCTGAAAGATGGCTATTATCAGTTCGACCTGAAAACTCCGGAACGTACCATCGAAAAACTGGTGCTGAATTATCCGGGCTTGTTGAATGTTGAGAATGCGGTTGCTGCATCTGCTCTGTCACTTTTGGCAGGTGTTTCTCCGGAAGAAATTCGTGGTGCACTGGCAACTTACGCTGGTGTTAAACGCCGGTTCGACATCCACCTGAAAAATGAAAACTTTGTGCTGATTGATGACTATGCGCATCATCCGGAAGAACTTCGCGCGACCATTCAATCGGTTCGCGACATTTATAAAAACCGGACATTGACGGGCGTATTCCAGCCGCACCTTTACAGCCGCACCAGCGATTTTGCTGAAGGTTTTGCTAAGAGTCTTGATCTGTTGGATGAAATTGTTCTGCTCGATATTTATCCGGCACGCGAATTACCGATGGAGGGCGTGACTTCGGAATTGATTTTTAAACAACTGAAAAATACAAATAAGCGATTGTGTGCCAAGGCAGAATTGGTAAAACTGGCTGCCACATTTAAACCGGGAATAATAATAATGATGGGCGCTGGCGATATTGACACGCTGGTTGAACCGGTAAAAGGGCAATTATTGAAGTATGAGGATCGTTAAAAAGATATTGATCATTTTCGGATGGATGTGTCTGGTAGGAGCTATCGGATTTACAATCTACTACGCTTACATGGAACGCGAGGCTGTGAGGTGTCAGGAAATTGTAGTGAATATCAATCCGAATTCTCCAAAATTTCTTGACGAAGCAGAGATTGCAAATATGATTGAAAAATCGGGTGAAATGATTATCGGAAACAGGCTTTCGAAGATTAATATCAATTTAGTGGAGACTAAACTTAATTCATCTTCATCGCTGGCTAATGTGCAGGTTTTCAAAAAGGTCGAATCCAAAGGTTTGTCGTTTAAGGGGAAATTGGTGGTTAGTTTGGATGAAAGAACCCCAATTATCCGGATCAAAAATTCGACAGATGACTACTATATGGATATGGAGGGAAATAAAATTCCGACATCGCCAAAATATGTTGAGCGGATTATGATTGCTTCGGGACCCATTGCTGATCCGGAGATACAGAAGAATTTGCTAAAAATGGCCGATTTTGTGAATAAAGATGATTTTTGGAGAGCTCAAATTGAGCAGGTTTTTGTTCAGGCCAATGGCGAGTTACTGTTGTTGCCACAGGTTGGTGATTACCTGATTGAGTTTGGGACTCCGGATGATTTTGTTGTGAAATTTAGAAACTTAAAAGAAGTATACCAGCAGGGATTTAAGAATCTGGGCTGGAACAAGTATCGAACTATCAGTGTGAAATATCGGAACCAGGTTGTTTGTACAAAAAAGTAGATTATGGACAAGAACGAGAAAATTTTTGCAGCAGTAGATATCGGATCTACAAAAATTGTGGCCCTTGCCGGTAAAAAGAACGAAGAGGGAAAAATCCAGATTGTTGGACTTGGACATAGTGCATCGAGAGGCGTTAAACGGGGTGTTGTTCTGAATGTTGAAGAAGCTTTTGCCGCCATCAGCGATGCTCTTGGACAGGCTGAAAAAGAAAGCGGACAGGACATCGAAACCGTTTTCGTAAACATTTCGGGGCAGCAGCTTACCACCCAAACAACGCGTCAGCAAAAAGTGTTTGGCCGCGATCATTGTGTGTCGGAATCCGATATTGACCAAATGATCCAAATGGCTCGTCAGATTAACCTGGCAGAAGGAATGTCGATATATCACACAAATTCTGAGTTTTATACCATCGATGGGGAATCAGGAATAACCAATCCGGTAGGTTCAATCTGTGAAAAAATTGAAGCCAATTTTAAAGTTCATATTGCTCCCGATTCGTATCAGCGCAACATTGCCATGTGTTTCGATCGTGGTTCAATCCAGGTTCATAATGCCATTCTCGATCCGATTGCCTCTTCCGAAGTGGTATTAACCGAAGAAGAAAAAGAAACCGGTGTAGCGTTAGTTGACATCGGTGGCGGAACGACTAAAATTTCCATTTTTTATGAAGGTGTACTTTGTCATACCTCGATGGTTCCGTTTGGAGGGAATGTGGTCACCATGGACATTAAAGAAGGCTGTTCCATAACTGTTAGGCAGGCCGAATCGCTGAAAGTTCAGTTTGGACAGGCGATGGCCGATTTTGCTCCGGAAGATAAAGTGGTAACCATCCCGATTAACGGATGGGAACCGAAACAGATATCGTTTAAAAGCCTGGCTCACATTATTCAGGCCCGGATGGAAGAGATTGTGGTTCAATTTTTCTACCAGATTCGCAAATCAGGTTATGTCGATAAACTCGGTGCCGGAATTGTAATTACAGGTGGCACTTCCTTGTTGCCTAATTTGGGGCAATTGGTTAAGTTTCATACTGGATTCGATGTCCGCATTGGAAAACCAAACCTGAATACATTTGTTGTCCGGAAGGGCATCGACGATCCGCGCTTTGCAACTGCATTGGGTTTACTTAAAATGGCTGCAGAGGAAGAAGGCTTGTACGGGAAAAAAGGACGCAGGAAAATGAGGAAGGAAAAGTCGAATGAGCCTGGAATATTATCGAAAATGCAAAATAAAATTGTTCAGGGTGTAATTGGTTTTTTTGAAGAAGTCCCTGCAGATACGGAAATGACTTAAGAATAAATATAATCAAGTCTGCCTTATGATTATTGATGAACTATTTAACTTCGGATTAGAACGCGCAAACTCCTCCATCATCAAGGTCATTGGTGTTGGCGGAGGTGGGTGTAATGCCGTCAAGAACATGTTTGAAGAGGGCATTGAAGGTGTAAATTTCATGGTTTGCAATACGGATGCACAGGCGATGCAAAACAACCCTGTGCCGGTAAGAATACAGCTTGGGGTAACCCTCACTGGAGGCCGGGGTGCGGGTAATCTTCCGGAACAGGGAGAGCAAGCTGCCATCGAAAACCTGGACGACATTCGCGAAATGCTTGAAGGCACAACCAAAATGGTGTTTATCACCGCCGGAATGGGAGGTGGAACCGGTACTGGTGCTGCCCCTGTGATTGCCCGACTAGCGCGCGAATTAGATATTTTGACCATTGCCGTTGTAACTATTCCTTCACGTTCTGAGGGGAAACGAAGGTTCGATCAGGCGCTTGAAGGGGTTGAAAAGTTGAAGGAACATGTTGACAGCATGCTGGTTATAAGCAACGAAAAGCTTCACAAAATATACGGCAATCTCCCCGCATCACAGGCATTTAAGAAAGCTGACAATATCATAACCACTGCGGTAAAAGGAGTTGCCGAGATTATTACACTTCACGGAAATATCAATATCGACTTTGCCGACGTTAGTACTGTGATGGCAGGAAGTGAGGTTTTCATCATGGGAACTGGATTAGCCGAAGGGCCGAACCGTGCCATGAATGCGGTTAGGCAGGCTCTTGAATCGCCATTGCTCGATAGCAGCAGCATCCGTGGAACAAAAGACATTCTGCTCAACATTATCTCCGGAACCGAGGAAATTACCATGAGTGAGATTGGCGAGATCATCGATTATTTGCAGGATGAAGCTGGTCAGGATGCCACCATTATCTGGGGAAATGGTACCGATCCAAAGTTAGCGGATCAGATTAGCGTAACCATTATTGCCACCGGATTTGATATTAATCCAAACCGTTTGTTTCAGCCTCCGGTTGAGATGGTCGAATTGCTGAATGAAGAGTCTGCTTTCGAAATTAATCTGGAAGACGATAATTTGTTTCTGAAAAACGAACCGGTGGAACCCAAAGAAGAACCTGTTCGTGCACAAGCATATACTGCAAAACCTAAAAAGAAAACAAGAAAAGAAAAGAAACAATTGGCAGATGATCCGGAAAACGCCAATGTGGATGGATGGTTTTTTAGGCAGTTTACTAAATTCTTTGACGATAAAGACAATTCTGATACACCTGTTTCGGAAGAGAATACAAATCAATAAAGTATAAACACGAAATAAAATAGACGATCATGTCAAACGAAATTATGAATTTTGATTTAACCGTAAATTCCGGTTCAATCATCAAGGTAATCGGAGTAGGTGGCGGCGGTGGAAATGCCGTAAATCACATGTATTATCAAGGTATTCGTGATGTGGATTTTATGGTTTGCAATACCGATGCCCAGGCATTAATAAATAGTCCCGTTCCGTATAAAGTGCAGTTGGGGTCATCGCTTACTGAAGGCCGAGGAGCAGGAAATAAACCGGAAACAGGTCGTGATTCAGCGATTGAAAATATTGAAGATGTGAAGCAAGTGCTTCGAAACAATACCAAAATGGTATTTATTACTGCCGGGATGGGTGGTGGTACCGGTACCGGAGGAGCGCCGGTTATTGCACAGGCTGCCCGCGAGCTAGGTATATTGACAGTTGGTATTGTCACAATTCCTTTCCGGAATGAAGGACGTCGCCGTATCAAACAGGCTGTTGAAGGTATTGCTGCCATGGAAGCTCATGTCGATTCGTTGCTGGTGATAAACAATGAGCGCATTCGCGAAATGTATGGCGATTCAAAAATATCGGATGCTTTTGCCAAAGCCGATAATATTTTAACAACGGCAGCGAAGGGAATTGCCGAAATCATTACTGTGCCCGGCTATATCAACGTTGACTTCGCCGATGTGGAAACAGTAATGAGAAACAGCGGTGTGGCATTGATGGGAACCGGAATTGCTTCAGGAGTTAATCGTGCAGTAATTGCGGTTGAGCAGGCTTTAAATTCGCCTTTGCTTAACAACAACGACATCATGGGAGCCCGCAACATCCTGTTGAATATTACTTCAGGAATTGAAGAAATTACCATGGACGAAATTGGTGACATTACCGACTTCGTTCAGGAAAAGGCTGGTAATTCTGCTGACCTGATTTGGGGAAATGGTGTTGACGAAGCACTGGGCGATAAAATTTCGGTGACTATTATTGCTACCGGCTTCAGTACAAGTAGTATTCCTGAAATGGTGATCAATCAGAACCAGGAAAAGACTTACCATACCTTGATGGATGACCCGATGGATATTATTCCAAAAACCAAAACCGAAGTTAAATCGTCAGTTGAAAATGAGTTGTACGGATCGAAAAATGTGAAGCAAAAAACCTTCGAATTTGAGATCAATGCTGGAGGTTACGATGAATTTGAGGAATTGTATGGAAGCAACAATTCTAAGAAAGAATCGTATAGCGAAGCCACTGAACCTGTTGATTTTACTCATACTTCGGAGGAAGCAGTTGATGAACTGGAAAATATTCCGGCATACCGCCGAAAGAATTCAAAGCTGTTCAGCTTTAAAAAAAAAGTAGATGAAAAATTTTCAAGGTTCTCTATTTCTCCGGATGAAAATAATAATGTAGTTTTACGTGACAATAATTCGTATTTGCACGATAACGTCGATTAATTTTTACTAAAATGGGTTTATTTGAACAGATAAGTAGTGATATTTTGGTTGCGATGAAGGCTAAAGAGAAGGAAAAACTCGAAGCTTTACGTGGAATCAAAAAAGTAATGATTGAAGCTAAATCAGCGGCAGGTGCAACCGGAGAATTAACCGATCAGGAATGCCTGAAAATTATCTCGAAGTTAGCCAAACAGGGAGCCGATTCTGCTGCGATTTACAAAGAACAAGGGCGTACCGATCTGTATGAGCAGGAAATGTTTCAGGTACAAATTTTTGAAGCCTATCTACCTGCAAAAATGTCGGATGCTGAATTAACTGAAAACATTCAGACAATCATTGCTGAAGTTGGTGCTACAGGCATGAAAGACATGGGAAAAGTAATGGGAATCGCTTCCAAAAAGCTGGCTGGACTGGCCGAAGGGAAAGATATCTCAGATAAAGTAAAAGCGCTGTTAAGCTAAAGATAGAATGTCGGGGCCTGAAATCTCAGGTTTTGTGCATTTGGGGTGGAAAAAAAGGAAAGCGGGCAGAGGCCCGCTTTCTATTTGTAGATGTTGTAGGTAATGGTGTCTGAATTTGATTTGAGATTAAAACTTCCAAAATCCTGAATACGAAACTCCGAGTATTACAGCAAGGTTTTTTCCATACATCGAACCCTGATCTCCTGAAATTCCAAGACTTATCTGTGTATCTTTTACAAATCTGGCAGCAGTTGAAGTCTCTAATTGCCAGGAAAATTGGTTTTTGTAACTTGTATAAATCGGTGCAGTATGCCCGTAATTTTCTGAATAAGCCAATGTTAATCTATAATTGACGGATTTAACCGTTCCTTTTCCAGAGAAATAATAAAGCCTGACGGTGTTATTGACTATTGAAGTTGATCCGTCTTTGTTGTATTTTGGAGAGGTGAGCCATGGATTTCCGATCGTCATTCCTTTGTAGCTCCATCCGTTGGGAATTAAACCGTTCGTGTAATAACCGTCCTGACCGCCATAAATAACACCATCCAAATCGTGCCACGGACCGCTCTGATCAGTCGTACTCAAATATTCAAATACAACATGATTTAAAGGCTGAAATCCGGGTAGTTTGACCGACATTCCCCACAATCCATCTTCAATTGTGGGAGTGTTGGTAATGAACTTTTGTACTGGAGCATCTTCTGCAATGCTTTGCCAATAAAATGAAACTAGCACAGATTTTAATTTGAAATCCAAGCCTAGATTTTGGGAAATGATATGATTCCCCAAGGCATTTTCCTGATCAGACCAGTTGGCCGTTGAGTTACCACTTTTCCCCCAAAAAATACGAAGATAATTATCCAGGGTAGCAGGCATTGATCCATAAACATTCGAGTGACCGCCCCATTGTGCAACATGTTGCACCCCATACGATAAATTAACAGGGAACGAACCACCCATACGGATATAAGCGTATTTATGATGAAGCAATAAACCTTTGAGGTCTTTTTGATTTTCAAACCACCCATGCGAAAGTCCACCTTTGACTTCCATATAACCTTTGGTGTAAGGTACTGCAACATACCCATCCGATTGGATTGACAATTTGGGCATGGATCTGCTGTTTTGCGACCACAACATTCCTCCGCTCGAAAGTTCTTCATCCTGGTTGCCAAACACCTCCCGTTTAGAGCCGGCGTTAACATTCAGAAAAAATATTTTGCCCTGAGCATAGATTTCTCCGGGGAAAAACCGGCTTCTGGTGTTGGAAATGTTCCCGTCCAATTCTACTCCAAATCCGTAATCAAAGTTCTTTTGCTTTTTTACTTCTTTATGCATCGTTCCCCATACCGTTAATGAGTTGGGTGAAATGTCGAATCGATCGTATTGGTTTGTGGTTGATAAAAAAGGAGCATAAGATCCTGTTCCTCCGGTAAAGCGGGAATTGATTGAATAAGTGATTGAATCGGCACGACTTTGAGCCTGGAGTACGACTGATGCCAGTAGGAAGATCAGTATTTGATAATGTTTTAGCTTCATTTTACATCATTTAGGGTTGGAACATCCAAACATCTGATTTTCGTTCAACATCATCTTCACCTCCCACAACATAGCCTTTCCCGTTGAGTGTAAACGCAACAACATTTTGCCGGGCACCACCAGGAAAATCACCGCACTTTGTCCATTCATCAGATGCAGGATCGTATCGTACCACATCAGAGAGTAATCTCCCTCCATTCAATGATCCATTCCAGTATCGCCCAAGCATAATGTAACCTAGTCCGTTAATCGATATTCCTTTCGATAGAACACGTGCTTTGGGCAAATCGGCCACTCTGTTCCAACTGTCAGTTTCGGTGTGGTAACAATAAAAGTCTTTGTACCGCTCACTGTCGAAGCCGGTACCAACATAAAAATTCTTTCCGATAACAAATCCTGCAGTTCCCGAACGCTTTACAGGGCAATCTTTCAGGCGTGTCCATTCATTGGTCTTTGGATTGTATTTGTAAGTGTCTGGTTTATATTGTGTTTTTGTATAGCCTTCGGTTGTATAAATACAATCATCAATTACTGCATAGAATAAATCGTTCGAGGCTTCTCCGGGGAATGATGCTACTTGTTTCCAGGTATCGTTTTTTAAATCATATTCCCAAAGATCGTTGTAGATGGGACCTGTATAGGGTGCAATAGCACCCAGACCAACATAGGCTTTATCTCCGATTACTGTTCCGATTGCTTTTACTCTTGCCGCACCAGGAAAATCTGCTTTGCGTGTCCATTGGTCGGTTTGACTGTCATATTCCCAAAGGTCATTCAGAAAATCAACTTTCCAACCCGATCGCCCCAAGCAGACATATGCTTTGTCCTGCCAGATAAAAGAGGTGGCCGAAGCACGCGCCTCTCCCGGAAAGTCATTTAGCTGCGTCCAATCGCTGATGGGTGTTGATTCAAATTTTTGACAGGCACCTAAAAGAAGAATACACAAAAGCAGGCACCCATGCCTTATTTTAAAATCCATATAATCGTATGATATAAAAATTGAAATCCTCCAGCGACCAGATTTTGGCGGTGATAAAGGATTTTATGTGGGAATATTTGAATAGGGGGTTTGTCGGCTAATGAAATGCAACATGAATTACATTCTCATTGCGTAAGACTAAAAAGCTAATAAAATAGATTAAATGTCAAAGTGTTAAATGTTTCAACCAATTTCGTAATAATAGTCTTGCCATTCTTTTTTACTAGAGGTTTTAATGCTTGCTCATTTCCCTTTTTATCACGCAAACCCGCAAATTCAGTATTGTTAATCATCGGTTTAGAGGTTATTATTGTTGAGTCCTGATGACTTGGTGTTAAAAATTGATCCAGTACCTCAAATTGTGAGTTTTTCGATTCGAATTCAGGAACAATTTTTTTCATCCGCGTAACAATCTGCCACTCATCTTCCTCATCCAGATTCTTCAGTAATTCAAGGATACTGGCTTTAGAAGCTTCATAATTTTGTGGCCTGATTTTCCCAATCATGATCTTCTTATTGCCTGTCGGTAGTGTTTCTTCCTTATTGGCGAGTAACTCCTCATACAATTTTTCCCCCGGGCGCAGGCCTGTTTCCATAATTTGTATATCACTATGAGGAATAAAGCCAGACAATGAGATCATTCGCTCGGCTAAATCGTAAATACGGACAGGTTCTCCCATATCGAAAAGATAAATTTCTCCTCCATTTCCCATAAATCCAGCTTCCATAACCAATTGACAGGCTTCCGGAATGGTCATAAAGTAGCGGATAATATCCTTGTGTGTTACTGTAACGGGTCCTCCATTACTAATTTGCCTTTTGAAGATAGGAATAACTGAACCATTCGAACCCAATACATTGCCAAACCGAGTGGTTATAAACTGGGTTTTCATTCCGGGACGCTGTGATATGGCTTGAATATAGATTTCGCAAATGCGTTTGGTGGCTCCCATCACGTTGGTAGGATTCACTGCCTTGTCCGTTGATATCATCACAAACTTTTCTACGCCAAATTCTACCGAAAGATCAGCGATATTCCTTGTTCCACCAACATTGTTTCGTATCGCCTCATAAGGTTGAAACTCCATAATCGGTACATGTTTGTAGGCGGCTGCATGATAGATGATCTGGGGTTGACAAATGCCAAAGATCTTGCGCATTTTAATTGCATTCGTCACATCGGCAACATAAGTATGCAATTGAACCTGACCAAGTATTGGTAAAATCTCGTTCTTGATTTCAAAGATAGCTGATTCGGCTTGATCAATAATCGTTATACTTTCAGGATTGAGATATACCAATTGCCTCACAATTTCAGAGCCGATCGAACCAGCACCACCAGTCACCATGACACGTTTTCCTGCGATGCCTCGACTTATAGACTCCACTTTCATTGAGATTGGCTCCCGTCCTAACAGATCCTCTATTCTTACGTTGGTAATTTTTCCTTCTCCCAGTTTTCCATCGATTAAGTTGGATGGATCAGAAACTTCTTTTACTTTCAATCGATTAGCCAGACAACGGTCTACAATTTCCCGTTTTCGGGCAACCTCAACCTTTGGACCCGATATGGCCAGAATCATTTCCTGGACTTTTTGTTCCTGAATCACATTCCCGAATGCCTTTTCAGGTGAGAATACCTTAACTCCTCCAACGCTGCTTTTCCACAGACTGGGGTTATCGTCTATAAAACCAATAATGTTGTAGTGGATGTTGGTGTCTTTAACGATCACACTTTTGGCGATACTTCCCATTATCCCAGCGCCATAAATCATGATGTTGATGGTGTCATTTGGTTTAGCAAGCAGATTTCGGTAAGTAAACTGTACACCGAATCGGAAAGATACCATCAGGAAAACCGAAAGAAAATAATGAACGATAATTACTGACCAGGGAATAAGAAGTATTTCGGCGATGTTATGCCCGAAAATACTAAGCAGAAAATAGCCGCCTGAAAAGAGCAAATGCGCCTTTGCCAGGATAACCGCATCTTGCATGGTCGAATGCCGTAATATTCCCCGGTGAGGTTTGAAAATGATTGCTGCAAGTATAAAAAAAGGAAGTCCTGTCATGAATTGAACCAACATCATGGGGACATCAACATGTTCTGAGAAGAGGTTATAGCGTAGTAGGTATGTTAACAAAAAGGACGATGAAGCAATGCCCGCATCTACCATCAGAACAAGCCATCGTGGTAAAAATCCTTTGTCTATCAATTCCTTTAATTTGAGTCTCATAGTATGAATTTTTCACTTGTAATTAATAGATGTCAAGATGGGCCTAAAGGTTGCGTATGTTGTTAAATAATATGATTCTACTTTTTTTTTCGATCGTTTCATTTATCATTCTCAGAAACCGGGTGCTAATTCTCTTTTAGCTAAAACGTATAAGATTGAAACTTAGTATCGGTTTATTTCTGAAGTTTTAGGACTTCAGAGATGCCCTGATTCTTCGATTTTCAAATTTAATCATAATTATGCCTGAAAAAATCGTTGCTTGGCAAGGGAAGTCAAGAAAAAAAATGAAACGTCTGTTTCTTTACACGAATGGTCTAATTTGGGATATGAATGAGAAATTATTTTTATCTCAACTGAATTTTGAATAAAGGAATTTTATCTATAAATCCATTTTTTGAGTAAAATTGCTGTCCAAAGAAGATAGGGGAGAGGTGGTAATCGTTATCCGTCAGCTGAAGCAAACTGCCTGTTCGGATGCAGATCGGGAGCAAAGAATAGTTCTTTTATCAACAGTTTCGGGTTATCCTTTGCATTTATCCATTGCCGTTTGCCTTTAGGCAACGGTATAGATGACTGTTCTGGGAAACCGGCCGAGTGATGACCTAATTTGAAACGAAAAACTTGTTTCGGACGGAATGAGATTGTCCTTGCATTCATACCTGTCAGCTAAGGCAGACTGCCTGTCCCGATGTAGATCGGGAGCAAAGAATAGTTCTTTTATCAATAGTTTCGGGTTATCCTTTGCCGCCACATTCATATGACTGATGTGAAAATTTTCAATGTTTTACCCCTTTACTCATCAAAACAGAGGTAAACGTGAGTACTATTATTTTCAGATCAAAGCCTATCGATTTGCGTTGCAAATACTCTTTTTCGTAAGCTACCTTTTCTTCCAATGATATTTCATCGCGACCATTAATCTGTGCCCAACCGGTTATGCCTGGTTTTAACTTTTCCACCCCTGCCGCTACTCGTAATGCCATTAAATCATCCTGATTATAGAGAGCGGGCCGTGGACCCACAAAAACCATTTCACCGCGGATGATATTAATGAGATTAGGCAATTCATCTAAGCTCAGCTTCCGAAGCAGACCTCCCGTTTTTAATACATATTGCTCCGGATTTTCCAACAAATGGGTAGCCACATTGGGAGTTCCTTTTTTCATGCTCCGGAACTTATAAATAGGGAAAAAGGTATAATTCACTCCAACCCGTTTCTGCTTGAAGAACACGGGGAAGCCATCTTCGATTAGTATAGCAAGCGAAACAAGTAAAAAGACTGGCGACAGCAGTATGATCAGGACTAATGCGATGATTCGGTTAAGCATATATCTAAATGGTTATAGTGATTAACACCGAAGGTGTTTTATTTTCGTAACCTTTGGCCAACGGCCTAAGGTTAATGAATCCTACCTTACAACTGCCTGAAAGGCAGGATAAAATCAATCTTTCAGAAAATATCGTTCATCAATGTCGATACCGTTTTCAATCAAAAACTGACGATATTCTGCTTCAAAACTCACCTTTTTATGGTGCTCTTTCTGGTTCTTAATATAATCGATTATTGTTTGTTTTTCTTTAAGACTATACGTTAAACAGGCAAAACTGACTGCCCACCCTTCAAATTCAGGAAAGTTCGAATTGGTTGACAACAATTTACTGGAATACTCTTTTAGTTCTTTCATGAAATCAGATACAGCTATTGTCGGATGAATATCAACTAACAAATGAATGTGGTTAGGCATACCACCAATACGATAGAGTTTACTCTTTTTGTTGTTGATAATACCCATGATGTATGCATACAATTCTTTATCATGTTGTTCTGGAATTGTATTTTTACTACTCTTAGTTCTAAATACTATATGATATAACAGTTGTGTGTAACTCATCTATCTATTTTGTCCTGCCTTTCAGGCAGATTATGGTTTTTGTTTGATTTTCCGCAGGTCGCTGATCCTACGGTTATGAAGATGTTGACTTTTCAAGTCAAAGTGAAGTAATGACGATCTTATCAGCATCAGCTGTGTTCTATTCCTTAAATGATTCCAATGTTTTCCTCAATCCTTCTTTGGCCGTTACCGGCATCTTCTCAATCCCCAATGCCGTTTTAAGCTTTTGGTTGGAAACCACATACGATTCGGTTAATTTTTTAAGCCGTTCGCTGTTTAAAGGCAGATGAAAAAAATCTCCTGTATGGGCTAAAGTTTTAATTAATCCGGGCGGAACACGCCAAATCTTTGCTTTCTTGTTTTGAGAATCCGCCATAATTTGAATCAGTTCATTGGTTGACAAAGCTTCATCATCAGCAACCTGGTAAATACCTGGCTCAATATTCTTTTCAATGATTTGTTGAATTACGAATTTTAGATTATCGACTGCACAAAACGAACGTTTGTTTTGGTATGCGCCCAATGGCCAGGGAAGACCTTTTTGTTGAACCTGATACAAGAGATTTAGATTTCCCTTATTGCCGGGACCATGAATCATACAGGGACGAAGAATATAAACTCTTTTGTCTGAAGATCGGAGACCGGAAACCGGAGATGGGAGTCCGAAGTCTGCTCCCTGAGTAGCGAAGTGTATCGAAGGGAGATGATTGAGTATGTATTGCTCTGCCGCCATTTTGCTTTCTCCATAAGGCCCTTTAGGGGTTGGGGTAACATCTTCGGTTAAGATATCTCCATCTACTTGATCGGCTGCTGCTTTTACCGAACTAAAAAAGATAAATTTTTGGGCATTGGTTGTTAAAAACCAATCAAATATTTGTTGTGTTAATCTGGTATTGATATCAAAATAAACCTGTGGATTGGTTTGGTTTTTGGTGTCGTGGGCTTTTCCTGCCAAATGAATAACACAATCAATTGAAGGAATCTTTTTTAATTCATTCCAATCATATGTTTTAACAACGCCATCCTTTATGGGGGAAACGATATCTAGACCAAAAATAGTATGCTGGTTTTTTAGTCTAGAAACGATATTGTTTCCCACAAAACCGTGGATGCCTGTGATGAGTATTTTCATTGTGAAAATTAAGCGAATAAAATAGATGAAAAGTTGGCTGATTTTGTTTTTTATGCAGCATTCCCATAGAAATAATTTGACCTTTTGAAATGCGAACAACCTTGTTAAACTGATCTTTTTATGAGACGATCAAGAAAAGCAATAATAAAATGTGTTGTAGTAAATATTATTGAGAAATATTTTAGTTTAAAATTATTATTTAATTGATAATTATACAAAACATTATAATGTCTTTTGACCATTGTAAATTTATTGCCAGAAATTTGATTATCACTTAAACGATATGCTACCAATTTCATTCCAATTTTATAACTATAACGTATGTTTTCATGAAACTTTAACCATAAATCAAGATCCTCTCTGGCTTTATATTTTATATCCTCGTTAAAATATTGAATTGCGAACAACGATTTAGAGACCATGACTGTAGAAGTTGGTGTGCGGAATTTAAAAAGTAAATTCCGAAATTTAATTAACTTATCATCATTGATATTTTTAGGCCATTTTAATCTAGAAAGATCTCTAAAATTGATAATTTCCGTACTTATGAAAAGAATATCCGGATTTGTTTTAATAATCTCGATTTGTTTTTCAAGTTTTTTTGAATGCCAAATATCGTCAGAATCAATAAAAGAAATCCAATTATATTTAGAAGTTTGTACTCCAATATTTCGTGGAGCAGCAGGACAACCGCTATTTTGACCAACCTTGACAATTTTAATTCTTGAATCAAATTCGGAAAATTCTGTAATAATATTTAATGTTTTGTCAGTCGATCCATCATCAATGATGATTAACTCAAATTCTGAATGAGTTTGAGTTAATACAGATTTAATAGTTTCACCAATATGTTTTTCACTATTAAAAGTAGGTAGTATTATTGAAATATACATTTTTACAAAATTTTCAAATTTACAAGACTAATTCATAAAATTTTAAACACTCGATATATATGAGAATTGAATATGGATCTAATTGGGAATCTATGTTTTGGAAACAATTATATACGTATGATTGAGGAACAATCATAAACATTTATTTAATTTGCTCAACAACAAAATGAAGCTGAAGAAATAATTTTTAAATTACTTTTTTCAAGTTTTCCTACATTAAATTTTGGAGGAATTATGCAAAAATAAATTTGATTTGTTATAGTTTCATTTAAGAACCTAGGTGCTCCGATTCCTCATCTTTTCAATTATGGGCATCATTGCATTCAAAAACGCATGACGTGTAGCATCTGATGTAAAGCGTTCATCTTGATAGCGTACCTGACGACCTGAACCACTAGCGGCACTAATTGCTTTAGCCATATCATGGATATTTAATGGGCTAAAATAATGTGGATAGTCCCCAGCCACCTCTCTAAATACCTCAAGGTTTGAGCAGGCCAAAGGCGTACCACAAGCCATCGCTTCGAGACAAACTCGACCAAATCCCTCACACATTGTAGGATAAACTACGGCATCAACAGCCTCATAAGCTAAGCGCAATTGTTCAAGTGTTAGGCGGCCAAGAAATCTAATACGCTCAGGGTAGTTCTTATGTTCAGGAAGTAAGAGGTCCCATCGTTGATCAAGTTGACCCGTAACTAATAGCGTGATTTTTTCACCATTTTCCCAAAGGAGTCGAAGTGCTGCAATGAGACCGGGTAGGTTCTTTCGAGGCTCGATTCCCCCGGAATAAAGTAACAAAGAATTGCTTCTATAAGCGTCACCATGATCTTGCCGCCACGTGGTTATAATGGCTTGAGCAGGTGGAGCTAAAAGGAATTGATTGGATAATGAATTGGGAACTACACTAATACGGTCTTTCGGTAGACTAAGAACCTTCATCAATCGCTCTCGAGAGTAATTCGAAACTGTGATTATATGTTGAGCTCTTGCAACATTAGCCCGAAGCAATCCTAAGCGATATGCCCTTAGATACCAAGGATAACATTGAGGCACATCATAATAACAGAGATCATGCACCGTGATGACGGAGGTGATGCCGCGTGGCATTCGTATATCGTGGTAGGGTGAAAAAACCAGATCGGGTTGTATTTTAGAAAGAGCAAGGGGGAAAAGCAAATTATCGTAAATGGCATGCTGCAAATGAAGCGGCAATTGTGTTGGCCACGGCACAGATGCTGTCTTAGTTCCAGTCATGATCACAGATTTTACTCCATTTCCACTCGGGGTGATCAGCGTGACTTCATCGTTAATACACGCTGCCACCCATTCCGGCAATACCTCTGACGCCCAATTCGAAATACCACCACCGTATAGGGCTTGATTTTTACAATCAATTGCTATTTTCATGTTAACGACTTTCTAAATTGAAGATTGCCTTGACTATGTTAATAATCAGCCTAATGAAATTTTTTATTAATGTTTTAAAAACAACTATAGTCTTTGTTCCGAAAAATGAATTAATTCTAACTTGCTCCATAGATGAGGAGTAATAATTTTTTAGAGAAAGTCTACTATATCCTTCATTGTTATAAATGCAGATCACTCTATCTATATATGTAGGCGTGGACAAATGATACAATCTGCTGAGCAAGAAATGATCTGCATGAATTCTGAAGAATAAAGGATAATATCCCGTTTCGTCAATATATTTCCTATTAACAAATGCAGATTGATGGAATATTGGCGGACATTTAATCTTTTTAGCACGATATACTTCTGGCGGATGCATTTTGATTAACTTCGACCAGCTTTTACCAACAGATATTACATTACCGTAAATCAATGCTACGTTATTATCTACAACATTTGAAACATCTTGCAATACATATTCATCGGCAAACTTATCATTTGAACCTAAGACATAAAGCCATTCTCCTCGTGCTTGTCTCATACCTTTATTTAATGCATCATATATTCCAGAGTCTGGTTCTGAAATTATTTTTGCTGATGGACAAAATGAGTGAACTATTTCAATTGTGTTATCAGATGACATGCCATCAATGATAATCACCTCGAAATCTTTATAAGTCTGATAGTTAATTGATTGTAGTGTGAATTGTACTGAGCCTGCCGAATTATATGTAGCAATGATAATCGAAAATTTCATTTTTTTATAACAAGTTTTGTTCTTAAATATTTATTAATGATAACTATCCATATAACTGTAGACCAAAGTATGCTTGAAATTAAGGGCATAAACAAGCTAAAAGTCATAAAAAATACGACACTAATAAAAATTGGATTTGCTGAATATATGTTATATTGAATGCCTGATTTTGAAAACCAACCTATAAGAAAAAAACAGATAAACACTCCTAGAAATCCTCCATCGGCATAAAAAGGTAATATACAAGTAGTAAATGCATTCGCAGGCATATTCAGGGTTTTTAAAAATAGTCCATTATTATATATTTCCATAAGTTCGTTGAAGGAATTTGGAAAGATTGGTAAAACCATACTATATTTAGTAATTAAGTTTAAAAACCAACCAATACTACCAAGAGAAGTCGTAGGGAAAGTATAATTAATGTTATTTGAATATACAAAGTGATCTAGCATATGAAATCCAATTACATGATAATTTAATAAATACGTTTTAATTATCATGGATGCATCTAAACCTCTCCCTTCAAATTCCATTTTAGAAATCTGCAATTTCCATGCCCCGTATAAAATTACAGATATAACGAACAATGTCCCCAAAAACTTAAATATAATATTTCTTTTTTTACGCAATAATTGAATGGATATAGTACTGTCAATTATTTTATTAACAACATATAAATATATCATATAATACATTGGGAAACGACCTAGTGTTTGTATTACCATAAGAAATAGAAGAAAATATGCATAACGTGTGAATTTTTTCCCTTCAATCTTTGTAATAGTAGCAATAATAATCGCAGCATAAGTTAGAGGTTGAATAATATAGTTTAAAAACAACGTAATCCACACACTGTTAAATAATCCTGCCGACGTAAATATTAAATCTCTATGATTAAAACCTCTAGAATAAATTGATATAAGCGAAGCAATTGAAACTATAAGATTAATATAAATGATTGTTTTAAAAAAATGTATGATTTTATAATAATTTGAAGGTGCTAATATAACAATCTGACTTTTTCGTCTATTTAGTAACCAACCAAAAACAAAAGCTATTAATGTTAAGAAGATTAGTGCTACAGTCTTTGTCCCTAATTTATATTCATTATACCAATTGTACGTCAACCAAAATACCCAAAAAAACAGGAATATTGTAATTAATTTAGCTTGATTACTGATCTTATTAGGCATAATTTAAATTAATATTAAATTCATCTATTAATTTGACCTGCTTTGTTCGAAGGTGGCAACGATTCTACTGCAAGCTTTTCCATCACCATATGGATTGATTGCTTTTTTCATATTATTATAATAGCTTGAATCATTTAACAATGCTGACACCTCTGATATAATATTGTTATAGCTAGTGCCTATTAGTTTCACAGTACCAGCATCAATGGCTTCTGGTCGTTCTGTTGTGCTGCGCATAACCAAGACTGGTTTTCCTAAGCTAGGTGCTTCTTCTTGAATTCCACCACTATCAGTCAAAACAATATCACTCCTATTCATTAGAAAGACGAAAGGCAGATACTCTAATGGTTCAATAAAAAACATATTTGAAATCAAATTATTTTTTCCAAAAATCTGCTGAATAGGTTCTCTGACATTTGGATTCAAATGCATGGGATATACAAAATCCACATCATGATGTTTTTCTGTCAGTGTTTTAATGGCTGAGCATATATTGATAAATCCTTCCCCAAAGTTTTCTCTACGGTGACCGGTTATTAAAACTAACCTTCGTTTACCATCCAAACGTGTTACATCATAACCAACATCTTTTATTTCTTTTTTTAGTTGAATAGACATATTTGAATCACTTTTAATATTGTTTAGAACTATGTGTAAGGCATCGATTACTGTATTTCCCGTTACAATAATTTTGTCTTCGCTTATTCCCTCATCAAGTAAATTTTGTTTACTTAATTGAGTTGGGGAAAAATTATAGGTTGCAATTCGGCTAGTAATCAATCTGTTCATCTCCTCTGGCCAAGGGCTACAAATATTATGAGTCCTTAACCCAGCTTCAACATGTCCAACAGGTATCTGCTGATAAAATGCGGCCAGAGCAGCTGCCGTTGATGTTGTTGTATCACCATGTACCAATACAATATCTGGCTGAGCCAACTTAAGCACATCTCTCATACCTACAAGAACGCGAGAAGTCACTTCATACAGATCTTGGCCTTGTTTCATAATGTTTAGATCATAATCTGGTTTTATTTTAAATAAAACCAAGACTTGATCGAGCATCTCACGATGTTGCCCAGTTACACATATTATTGTTTCATATTTATTGGGGTATTTTTGAAACTCATTTACAAGTGGTGCCATTTTAATAGCTTCTGGTCGAGTACCAAAAACAAGCATTATTTTTTTCATAGTCTAATATTTTAAAACTAAGTTTTTTTGCTAGGATATTCATCAATAGTTATCCTTCAAGATATTTCCAAAATTTTCAGTCCAGTTTTCAAGAGAAAATTTTTTTACTCCTTCAATTTGTTTTTGTCTAATTTCATAAAAATTCAGAATCAATTCTTTTATGGCAATCGCAATATCGTCACATGATATTGATTTACTCTTATATGTGGGTAAATCAAGCAATCCACCTATAGGAGTGGATATGCAAGGAGTGCCGCAAGCCATTGATTCCAAGGCTGATAGTGAAGTGCCTTCTAGCGACTGCGAAGGAACTAGTGATAAACTCGATTTTCTATATATATCTGCAACTTCAGAATTATTTACAGTTCCTTTAAATTTTATTTGATTTTCAAGGCTCTTCGGAATTAGATTTTTACACATTAAATAGTAAGAGTCTTTTTCTTCATATAAACCAAAAATATCCAAAGTCCAATCTAAAAATTCTTCATTATTAAGGAAAATTAAAAAGGATTTTATTGCCTCATAAATGCCTCGGTCATTTCTGATATTTCTAATTAGTATTATTCTTTTAAAATCAAGAGAATTATTCGATACCGAACGATCAAAATAAAACATTGATAAATCAACAGGGTTAGGGAGAAAAATAAGTTTCTTATTCATAATTACTTTTTCTGAAGAAACCTTTTCAATTTCTCTAATATAGTCATGATCGTTTGCTATTACACCTTTTACATTCTTATTTTTAATTACTAATTCCAAGGTATTCATTCTAATATGATCGAGCTTTGTTTTAGGCGGCCGTTCCCATATTACGCCATGACTAAAGATGAAAGAATTACTCAAGTTAAAACTTGGTTGATGAAAATGATAATGAATTATCACCATTTTCTTAAAATTAAACAACTTAAAAAAACAAGAAAATAATTTTAAACTAAAATTAAATGATACCCAAGGAATATAATTTGATGTTTCCGTTGAAAAATCAATCTTAAATATATTAATCGTTTTTTTTGCCAAAATAAATAAATTGTAAAAGGTAGGAATTGGCAATAAAATTGTATTCTCAGGGAAATTACCTTGGGTATACGTACTACGCTTTAATAAAGAAAACTGGAAAGGTTGAATTATTAAAGTTCTCATACCCAGAGAACTGGCTACTTTGCACATTTTATGAATCAACAATTCCTGACCGCCACGCATTGGCCAAAAATGTTGTGTAATATGAATAATAGGCATATTAGATTTATTTGATTAATTTTTGGTTTAGTAACTATCAAAGTATAGTTACTATTTATTAAAAATTGAGAAGATAATGAGTCTTAAATAAAACAAATACTTAGTTTTATATTTTCTAATTAATATTTTATTAGAATGAATATTGTCGGCGGAACAATTGGCAAGAAATTGGTCAGGCTTTATTAAGGGGAGTTCTATACCTGAGATGTCCATATTTGACAAATTTGAATTAACATCTTTTGTATTAAAAGATTCTTTTGAGAATCCAATATTACTAACAAGATTTTTATTTGGAATGCATGTCAACCCTTTATTTTTCCAAATAGCATATACCCATTGATAATCCCATGTATCTATATTATTTGATTTAACTTTTGAGAAAAGTTGAAACCAATACAGCCGATCAATAAAATCAAGATATTTAAGATTTTTCAAAAAAACTTTTAAGGAATTGTCCGATTGATAATCCAAATTAACATTATAATGTTTCCACGCTCTTTTCCATGTGGCCCATCCCCATATTAATGGATAATTGGAAAAATAATAACTAGAATCTATTTTGATTAAATTAGATACAAAATTACAACCTGATATGCACATAATTCGATCATCATTGCTGTATAATTCCAGCAATTCATCGCAATAATGGAAAAAAGAAATATCTACCAAGCAATCGTCTTCAATAATAATTCCCTTTTCTTCGTGTTTAAAGAACCAATCAATTGCTTGAGATATTGCTTTCTTACAGCCAAGGTTATCCTGCCTAAAAAGAGTATTAATTTCACAATCCCAATCAACTTTATTTACTATGGATCGAACTTCCGCACAAAGTTCATTATCCTCTTCATTGTTTAATCTAGGACCATCGCATGCAAAATACAACTTTGTTGGTTTTACTAATCCAATCCTATTTAATATCTTCATGGTTTCATTTGGGCGATTAAACCCTAATAATAATATTGGCTGAGAGAATGTTACCATAAATAAGTAAATTAAAAATACAATAAACTATAAATTATTATTTGCAAGTAACTCAATGCTATCTATTTATGATTTTCTTTTTCAGAGAAAGCAAAATCTTTTTAATTCTATATTTTAAAACCGGAAAGAACAATTGTGATAAAACCAAGCTTTTTCCTGTTTCAATTCGATTTAATAGGTTTGTGATATAGAATTGAGGTAACCAACTTAAATTGATACATATTAGTTTTATATGTATATCAGTTTGCGGATTTTTAATATATAACTCATTATTTATATAGAATATCTTTTTTAAACATACTCCAAGCATTTTATCATAGGTCATTACCGAATCTCTCTCCTGAAGTAAAGCATCATCGAAAACTTCATTATTTATATTAGTATATAATGTAACTGTATTGGGCTTTTTCCTTATCTTATATTCTATATAAGCCCTCATATCGCAAAATGCCCAATCTTTATTTTGTGATAGTTCTGACTTAATACGATTAATATAAATTTCATCAATTAATAATTCATTGATAATTTGAATAAAATTATGCAAATGAACTTTGCTAATTAAGCCTTTCATACAAGTGCCGTTGCTCTGTTCAGTTAAATCATACGAGATATACTTCCTTTCATGAGAAGTTAATGAATCCAATAATAAAGTGTCTGAATCAAAATACCAACAATGGCTTAAATCATGCAAATCCATAAAAAAATATAAATAGAACCACCTTACAAAGCAAAATCTTTCAAATTCGCGCATTCGTATTAAATCGCCCGAGAAGGATTTATATTCAATTCCACCTTTGATGTATTTAAAATTTTTGTTAAAACGAACAATTTCCGGTTTGTTATCAAATTGATTAAAATATTCATGTTGAATACCTAATTCTTTGTAATGTTCATTTGCGGAGTCTCCTAGTAAAATAATATCCTTATCAGTATTGTTCTTTAATGCATACTTTAATGTATGTTCTAGATATCCTTTATCTCCAAAATGGATATATACAACTGGGATTTTTGATTTATTCATGGTCACTTTTGCTTGTTTATTTTTGTCTTTTTCAATATATTATACTTGTGAAATTGTCGTATTTTTATAAAAAAAGGATCGTGTTTTTATATTAAATAGCTCGCGTGTCTTTTTTGAAAATGCATCAAAGATGTAATTAGAAAAAGCTTGGCTTATCAATGTTGATATTGCCGCACCCATCGGACCATATTTAGGAATTAAAAATAAATTTAGAAATACACATAGTCCAGCTCCAATTAGTGTTCTATAGAAAACAATCTTTTGAAGATTATTTGCTATGTACCAATTTCCACCCATAATTCCTAAGCCAACAAAAAGACCTGTCCAAATATGAATTATTAAAACATTTGCTGAAGCCAGATATTCATTACCGTAAACCAATAATATGATTTGTACAGAAAATAGACTAGTAATCCCTATAATAATTATTGAAATGAAATTCAAACTCTTCAGTACTTTTATTATTTGGTTATTATATTTACTTATATCTACTGATTTTGATCTCAGTATTTTAGGAAAGGCTGATGAAATAATAATTGTAGGAATTAGGTACCAGAGTTCACTTAAACGCAAAGCCGCCGAATAGACTCCAACACTTTCATTACCAAGTATTTGTCCGAGCATAACTTGATCTATTCTCATATATATTGAGATCCCAACGGCTGATAAAAATATAGGTATAGAATCTTTTAATGCCCTTTTGATGTATTTTCTATCAATAATCCACTTTATAGATTTGGATATGAATTTATAATAAATGAAAATTAAACCAAATGATGTAATAAATGTTTCAAATACGGCTAACCAAATAAAATATATTAATGTTGTATGCATTAATATCATCATGATTTTCAATGAAGATATTACTATGAATACTATGTTTTCAACAACTACAACATATTTGGACTTAATTTGAGCCTCAAAATAAAATCTAATTATATCCGATGCTTTTGATATTAATGTTAGGCCATAAATTGATATTAATACTTTAATTATTAAGTCTTTATTTATCACATGAACAGTCACTATATTTATTAGATATGCAAGCGACCCAGAGATCAAAAGAACAGTTAAAATTGAAGAAATTATTTTATCTCTATCTTTAGGAGTATTGACTAAATCTCGGACAATAATACCATTCATACCTAATGAGGCGAGAGTTCCAAATATTGAGACGAAGGCTATCACATAATTATATATACCAAATTGTTCAACCCCAAGATATCGAGCAAACCAAGTTCCAATGAAAAATCCTACCCCTAATCTTATAGCCTTATCAAGAAATAACCAAATTATATTATTTATTACATCGGAATTACTTAAATATATTTTTTGAGTTTTTGAGAAATTATTATGTATTTTATTTTTCACAGCTATTGCTAATTATTTATAGGAATGAACTATATGCTTTCTTGAATATACTTCCATTTTATCAGTAAATAATAAATGGTCAAGTGTAGGAATTATTACATTTTTTGCAATTCTCAATTTTAGAAACACATCATCAGGAATTTCGATATAGGCAGAACAATTGAAAACAAAGGGTATTGAGCCAAAAGAACTAGCTTCATATGGTATATAACCAAAACCTTCATACCTCGATAAGCAAAGAGTTGCCTTTGAGCTGGAATATGCTTTTGCCAAATCAGAATCTTTAGTCAAATCCCTTTTTATTATTTTAATATAAGGATTTTTAATTATTAAAAGACTATTGACTTTATTGAAATATTTATCATCAACCAGTATTGTTGAATTTTTATTTTCAAATATTAGTCTATCAAGAACCCAAATTCCTTTATATTCACGAGTACTTAACGGTAAAAAATAATCGATTGTTCTATTTTCTTTTTTATTTGAATCAGATTCAGATTTATCTAAAAGAAATACTCTTTTAAGAGTATTTCTTACACTATCTTTTTTTAGAATTATCTTCAGTTGTCTTTTAACAATGTCAGAATTAACCAAAATATTATCAGTAAAATAAATTACAAAAAGATAGATATATTTTTTTAAAAATATATTTTTTCCAACAAACTCTTTCTTTAAAAGGTCTTGCTTACTTAGAAAATGTAGATCATGTACAAAAGTTGTTAATTTTATTTGTCTAAATAATCTTAGAAGGATTATGTCAATTTTTGATCTTTGAATTGGAAGTATTACTGTTGAACCGTAAATTATTTTCAAATCAAAAAATGAATTAATATGTACAATGTTTAGAAAAGGTATTTGCTGATCGAGTAAAAAATCAGTCATCCATTTTTTATTTACGATATATTTTATTTTCGAGTCAAAATAGTAATATCCAGCCATTGCATTAAGTAAGCCCAATGCTTCTTTCGAATTGTGAAAAATTCTTAAATCAATTATTTCCATAGAAAATATTCTTTTATTTCATGAAATATTTTGTTGTATTTTAATTATCCCAATATCTTGAACAGAATTTTGTTTGACGACATTCTTGGTTTTCTTTCTTTTACAGACTCTACAATATTTATATGCTCTACCATATTTTACATCCAAATTTGAATGATATATTCCATATGTACTTCTGTATTTCTATAATTCGAGCATTGATTAGGATATCCATTTCGGTATCAAGTAAGGTTATTTTTTTGTTCAATATTTTTTATGAAATCCAATCGAATTTTCATAACATCTATGTTATCTCTGCTATATGCAGGTATAGTTGGTAAAATTTGATTTCATTATAATAAAGACCCAATTCCCTATAAATTCTCCTTATACAATATTCCTCCTATTAGACACAAAAACTGGTTTAGTTTACGATTATAAAATTATTGCTAGTTGTATGTTTTTAACTCGTCTTACTCAAGCAGAATCACACTATGAAAAGCATGGTTGAACCAAAAAGAATTAGAAATAGTACATCAAAACATTGCTGAGAGTAATGCGATCAACAAAATTAGAAACGGAAATAATTTGATAATGATTTAAATTATATGAAGTTACGAGATCTAAATGGGATGACATTCTCGAAAGTACTGACATTCTGTAATAGTTAACTGGATAGAGATGTTAACTTATTAGATTACATGAAATACATTTGCAATCTTCAAAATATTTCACATGAAACGGTTGATATAAACATGCAGTTATAAGTGATTTTTAAAATACTCGATTGTTTTAATTAAACCTTCATTTAAAATTACTCTCGGTTCCCAATTATTCAATTTCTCTTTTGCTAATTCAATAATTGGCTGACGTTGCATTGGATCATCTTGGGGTAATGGCAAATGGATGATATTTGATTTGGAACCCGTTAAATCAATGATTTTTTTAGCAAGTTCCAACATCGTAAATTCACCCGGATTCCCAATATTTACTGGTCCAATAAATGAATTATCGGTTCTCATCATCCGTATCATTCCCTCAATTAAATCATCCACATATTGAAAACTGCGGGTTTGTTTTCCATCTCCATAAATGGTAATATCTTCATTATTTAAAGCTTGTACAATAAAGTTAGAAACGACCCGGCCATCATTAGCATTCATCCGGGGACCATAGGTGTTAAAGATTCGAATAATCTTAATGCGGACATTATTTTGATGATAGTAATTTATAAACAAAGACTCGGCACATCGTTTCCCTTCATCATAACATGAACGAGGTCCAATCGGATTAACATTTCCCCAATAGGATTCGGGCTGAGGATGAATAGCAGGATCGCCATAAACTTCACTAGTCGATGCTTGCAATATTTTTGCATTAACCCGCTTGGCCAATCCAAGCATATTAATGGCACCCATAACTGAAGTTTTTATTGTCTTAATGGGATTATATTGATAATGAATGGGAGATGCAGGGCAAGCCAGATTATAAATCTCATCCACTTCAATAAAGAAAGGATGAGTCACATCATGGCGCACTAATTCAAAATATGCATTGTCAAGCAAATGCGCAATATTTGATTTATGCCCAGTAAAGTAGTTATCCAGACAGATTACTTCATTGCCTTCATTTAATAGTCGTTCACAAAGGTGAGAGCCAATGAACCCAGCACCACCAGTTACAAGAATTCTTTTCATTTTATTTTCCTATTGAATATAGTTCAAATCCTATTTTTTGTAATTCTATTTTATCCAGAATATTCCGTCCATCAAAAGCAAATGCTGGTTTCAGCATATGGTTATAAACCTGTTGCCAGTTATAAGTTTTAAACTCCTCCCATTCAGTAAGAATCGCGATAGCATGAGCATCAGCCATGGCTGCATAAGGATCAGAATGAACATGAACGTATTGAAGGATTGAAGGATCAAGTCCTGAAACAAGTTCAGAATGACTTTCTCCATAAGTGGCAGATTGAGATTGTGTTAGGTATTTTAAATCGCGAAGAATTTGGTCCTTGGTCACTTTGGGATCGTATATATGAATCTCTGCTTTGTCTTGCAATAATTCCCAAGCTACATATATAGCGGCAGATTCGCGGGTGTCGTTGGTGTCTTTCTTAAATGCCCATCCTAAAATTGCTATTTTTTTACCTGAAACGGTATTAAACAGCGTATCGATAATTTGTTTGGCAAATCGGTGTTTTTGATAATCGTTCATTTTAATAACCTGTTCCCAGTAATCGGCAACTTTGGGCAGATTAAAATGGCGACACAAGTAAACCAGATTCAGAATATCTTTTTGAAAACATGAACCTCCGAAACCTACTGAAGCTTTTAAAAATTTTGAGCCAATACGGCTATCAGCACCTATTGCTTTGGCAATTTCATTGATATCTGCTCCTGTTTTTTCGCATAATGCAGAAATCGAATTAATACTTGAAATACGTTGTGCCAAAAAAGCATTGGCCGTGAGTTTCGAAAGTTCACTGCTCCATAGATTAGTTTGAATAATCTTTTCGCGTGGAATCCACCGGGCATATATTTTAGCCAACGTATCGATAGCTCTCAATCCTTCCGGTGTTTGATCGCCTCCAATTAATACCCTGTCAGGTTGGTATAAATCTTCAATGGCAGTTCCCTCAGCCAAAAATTCCGGATTGGAAAGAACCTGAAACCGCAAGCCTTTAGTATTATTACTTAAAATGGTTTTAATGGATTGGGCAGTACGTACAGGTAAGGTAGATTTTTCAACTACGATTTTATTTCCTTCAGCGACATTGGCAATCTGACGGGCACAAAGCTCTATGTATTTTAAATCTGCAGCCATGCCATTACCAACTCCATATGTTTTGGTTGGGGTGTTCACCGATATAAAGATGATGTCTGCCTTTTGAATGGCTCCTTCCACATCGGTTGAAAAGAAAAGGTTTCGGTTGCGGGCTTTTTTGACCACTTCGGCCAAGCCAGGTTCATAAACTGGAAGATTATTCAGATCTTCGTCATTCCATGCGGCAATTCGTTGTGGATTAATGTCCACAATGGTAACTTCAATATCCGGACATTTTTCCGCGATCACGGCCATAGTCGGTCCGCCAACATATCCGGCGCCAATACAGGTAATTTTCATGTTAATGTTAAGTGATAAAATGATCAATGTTTTGAATTAATTTCAGATTGCTTTGTTATCCTTTATCGCTCGCCTGGGGTGGGCGGTTGTAAATGACGAGTATGAATTAATTTATTGAAACTTGGTGTCTTTTTCGCCAACAAGGATTTAGGAAATGTTTCGTGTTGCGTTCTCTTGTGTAATCGGCCTTTTTTTCTTCGGAACTAAATGGTTATTTGGATTAAACACCGTTCCGAATGGATTACAACAGGACTTAATTGGATTTAAACTCCTTTAGAATGGATTGCAACTGTCAATAAATGGATTTGAAGTCCTTTAGAATGGATTTAAACTGTCTTTATATAGATATGAACCCGTCTAGAATGAATTATAACAGGCATTAAATGGATTTAAACTTCTTCAAAATGGATTATCACGGAGCTTAAATGGATATAAACGGTTCTGAAATGCAAAAGAACTGTCATTAATTAGATTGTACTTCTTTCAGAAGGAAACATGTCTTCTTTTGAGGAGGGTTGCGGATATATCTATGAAAAAAACTGCATCAAGAACCATACAACTAACCGGATCCAGATAAACCGGATACCCTAGTGTTGTTATACTTCGGGTATCCGATTTTTCAAGAGGTTTATTGCTGCTTATTCGGTAGCATGACTTTCGGGATCTTTAGCTGCCGGTTTATCTTCTTCCGGTTTGTCGACTCTGCGAACCTGTTTTAGCAGATGAGAGAAGGTGTAATCGTTTAGTTTCGCCTTATCGGTTGTTTTATACAGGATTTTACCGATTTTGCAGATTTCAGTCAACTGGTCGTAGAGATCATTCAACAGGTCGACGTTGGTTTGCACCAAAGCAGCCCGGTTCGAAGTGAGCGCATATTTTTTATTTTTGTCTTCGGCCAGCGAGGTAGCGGCATCGCTAAATTTAGCGGTTAGCTCCTCTGTTAAGCCTTTCGCAGTCAGAGCCACTTTGTACTTCTTCAGGTTGCTTGCCACCGTGCGTAACAGATTCAACGCGTTTTCCACATCATGCGAGCGGGCGCTTTTTCGGAGTTGTACCAGTCCAAAGTCAGCTGCAGAGATCGGGATGGTATTGCCAGCCAGGTCGACGTAACCTTCTACGTAATTAATCGGTGAAAATAGTCCGTCGAGCGTTGAGTAAATACGTTCGGTGATAATTTTCTGCTCAACCGTTTCCGATTTGGGTTGAACCAACTCTTCCACCGCAGCAATTTTTGCTTCGTAAGCGGTGAGATAGGCCTCATTAAACATTGGTGAATAACCGGTAAAATCTGGCAGATCGCGTCTTAGGTTTTGTACCGAAAAGCCACAAATAACGGTCAGTTC
Organism: Prolixibacteraceae bacterium; assembly: GCA_028683385.1. Taxonomy (GTDB): domain Bacteria; phylum Bacteroidota; class Bacteroidia; order Bacteroidales; family Prolixibacteraceae; genus Aquipluma. The sequence goes on from JAQUIJ010000002.1 coordinate 34,379, forward strand.
TTCATTCTTGCAGTTGTAACTGCGTAGTGCATTTCCATTCATTGTCATCATTTTTAGGGTTCGTAAATCAAATCTTTTGAACTTTAAGGTTAATCGTTCAAATAAATTTACGAAACAATAAAATAAAAGTCAAGTGTTAAACGGTTGAAAATGAATGAATTTAATTGAACCGTCAGTTATTCGTTTCGAATGGCACGATTTAGCATATGAAACGACAAAATTAATTGTTAATGATGAATGGTTGTAAATGTTAATGGTCAATTGTTAACGGTTAAATTGTTTCGGGATACAGCTTTCGTGTTGTTGTTACTTATCCTTGGCTCCCGATATTCATCGGGACAGGCTGTCTGCTTTAGCTGATGGGAATAGATTGTCGCGTCCTCCTTCGTCGTCCTCGCCCGCCTGCCGCGGGCAGGCAATGATGCGCAAATATGAATGGTAAATGGATAAATAGTCAATTGTTAATTGTTATATTTTCAAATCTTCAAATCATTATTATTCCTACTCATTCCATTTTTCCTTGATGTCTTTCAAATATACTTTTCCAAAGACCATTCCAGTTCCAACAATTCCTCCCAAAAACAACCAGATGAATACAATCATTGGTTTCTTTGGTTTCGATTTTTCGCGTGGCACCATAGCCGGCTCCAAGATGGAAAATACCGGTGTTTCTTCCTTCACCTGTATTTTGGCTTGCTCCAGTTGTTTGGCCAATTCGTTGTAAACGTTCATGGCAATGGTATAATCTCCCTGTAAGCGCGATTCTTCGGTACGGGCAACCGCGCTGGTTACATTCTTGTTTTGATCACTAAAAGAAGCAAGTCGGATCTGCGCTTTTTCAAATTCTTTTTTCTTTTCCTCGTAGCGTTGTTCAATGAAAGACAGCTTATCTGATGCCTTTTCGATTTTAAAACGGGTAATGTATTTCTGGAGCAATTCGCGGGCCTGATCTGCTACCTGTGCCGAAAGCAAAGCTTCGGGGAAAGCGGCCTGAAGGGTGATGAAACCTTGTTTGGAATCTAAATTGATGGTTACCTGTGAAGCAATCATCTTCCGAACTTTTTCTTGTTTTTGAGTTAATGCAATGGGTCCTATATTTTCGGAAATTGTTTTCTGTTCAGAATCGCCTTTGATCGCTGAAATAATAACACCTGGAAGACCGATGGTGTATTTGCCAATCAATGAGATAACGCTTGGTCTGGAGATTTCACTGTAATATTCGTAAAGGCTTACCGGATGATTCACTTCAGCAAAACTGAAAGGAATATTCATCAGATCCATTTGAAAAGGAACGGATGAAACAATTTCAGGATAAACCGTAGGAGAAAGTATCTCTCCGGAAGTCGCATTATCGAGATTAAATCCGGCCATTGCTGCCAACGAAGATAAGCCCCCCAGCTTGCTTGTTGATGAGGACGTTTGGGGAACGATGGTTGTGGTTGCCGTATATTCTTTGGGCGACAGCAATGCAATTGCAACTCCCAGAATTCCTGCAATAAACATTGTTTTAAGAATGATGCTTCGGCCATTCCAAAAGGTTTTTGCCAGTTCCAGCAAATCTATTTCGTCGTCGTTTGAAGCCGCAGGTTTGGGATTGGAGGTTGGTAGGGTGCTCATGTATGGAGTTATGAATTATGAGTTATAAATTATGAGTGTTCAATGATTGATTGTTGAAGAACTAATGGATTGAAGGACTGAAATAATGATTAATTGTCAATGATCAATGGTTAACTGGTAAAAAGGCTTGATGGTCATTAATACTTTATAGTTCATCATTCAATGCCACTTAGTTAAGACTGAAAGCCTTTGATCTAATTCCACAGGGCAACGCCCTGTGGAAAAATGGGACATATCAATCGAATGGGCTGTCTCAAAACTCATTGATCCCGTCATCCTGAACTTCCTGCCTGCTTGCTTGTCATGCGGGGTTTCAGGATCCCAACGCATTGTATGTCAGATCCCGAAATACCTGCCAGCCGGCAGGCTGGAATTCGGGATGACCCGATCCTCGATCATTTTGACTTTTGATACAGTCTCGTTATATTCATCCCATTCAGGGCTTAACTAAACGAATTTAATTATCATTACTAATCCTTTCTATTTCACCAATGTCGCAATGGCAATGGCTACAGTAGCCATGGTACTGGCAATGCCCAACCATTTACCTGTTTGATCTGTCCGTTGTCTTTCGGGTTTTTGAGGCACAATAATCTGTGATCCTGGTTCAATGGTCGGATACTTTCGGTAGAAAAAACTACGGGCTACCTGTGTGGTGCCATCACTATAAATGACAAATGTTTTTCTTTTTAGTGCATTATCCGTAAATCCTCCCGATCGGTTAATATAGTATTTCAGACTCTTCCCGTTCTGAAATGCCAAACCAATTGGGTTTTGTATTTCTCCTGAAATCCGGACTTCCTGTGATACTTCAGGAATGATAATCTGGTCGCCATCTTTTAGTAGATAATCAAAAGGCGACTTCGGGTTTTTAAGAATATTTTCAAGACGCAATTCCAACTTGTCGCTTGAGATTTGTTTCTCGGCTTTTGAAAGCAAACTATCTGGTAAATTGTTTCTCAAAATTTCAGCCTTTTGGATGGAGTCCGGATTGTTACGTTTCATGCGTGCCCCTTTAATAAAAGCATCGGGCGTTAAACCTCCTGAACGCTTGATGAGATCTGAAATACGTTCTTTCTTCGATCCGATGCTATAGGCTCCCGGGTAACGAACTTCTCCTGAAATATAAACCGTACGTTGCTCATGATAGGATGGAGCTTTGCGCACATAAATATAGTCGAAGGGTTGTAAATGAAGGGTATCGCCTTTAGCATCCAGATTCAATTTTCGGTCGATGTTAAACTGATACAATTTAACCAGTTCATCGCTCATCAGATTAGATTCTGCATAATTGTGGCGGCGAGCCAGTTCAATAAACGATTCACTGGCCGCTTCGGTAAATCCTCCGGCCTTGAATATCATATCTTTTAAGGTCATGTTGTCTGAAAATGGATATACACCCGGGTTCTGTACTTCTCCCAGAATTTGAATCGTTCTTTTCTCGCGCATGCTGAAAATATCCTGAATGATGACCTGATCTTCCCGCTGTAGTTTAATGTCATTGGTTCCCTTTAATACCTCATCAACATTAAACGATAAGGTCATTGGGGCAAGGTTATTTTGAAGGCGGATAATCAATCCGCGGCTACTGAAATAGTTTTCGGTAACTCCCTGTGCTTTCTTGATCAGGCCAGAAAGAGTAAGTCCTTCAGTCAATTCGTAGGTTCCCGGACGGAAAACTGCACCCGAGATGTTGATACGATTTTCGAAACGTTTGATTACTTCAGAGGCAACAATTGAATCTCCATTGTTAGGTACAAAGCTTTCATAAATCGATTGATTGATGTCGATCACTTTTTTCTCGGTATCTGTGATACGTGTCAGTGATAGTTGGGCTTTGAATGCCTGATCGGTGAATCCACCGAGGTAACGAATCAGATCTGAAAGCTTTTCTTTTTCGCTAAGTTCAAATATTCCTGTCCGCTTAAATGCACCTGCTGCCTTCACCCTCTTTTGATAGGTTGGAATATATAGTACATCCTGCTCACGCAGCTGAATATTTCCCTCCATATTGGCGTTGATCAAATAGTCATAAACATCAATGATTTTTACTATTTTGTTGTCGCGGATCAGTTGGATATTTCGGAACGATCCATTTTCGTTGGGCCCTCCTGAAAGGTATAATGCATTAAATGCTGAAGCGGTGGATGGTAGGGTGTAGGTTCCGGGAGCCATTACCTCACCGATTACGTTCACTTTGATGGATCGCAGGTTGCTGATACTTACGTCGGCATAGGTGTTCGGATTCGGACCATTCATGCCTTGATAAATGGAGATTAAATGTTTTTTGATGAGTTCTTTTGCCTTGACGAATTCCATGCCGGAAACATAGATTTGCCCGATGTCCGGAATATTAATAGCTCCGTTTGTATTAATGGGTAACTGGTATGTCTGTTGACTGGCTCCCCAGATGGAAACGGTTAATTCATCATCAATTCCCAATACATAGTTTTGAGGAGTTGGCATATTAACAGGAGGTTCAAAAGTCAATTTGTCTGAATTGAAAAACTGAAATCCAAAAATTCGTTTGTTTTCTGGTGTGGTTTCAACAATCGCTTTTTCTGAATAGACTTCCTTGTTCAACTTATTTTTTTGTGACTTTTTAGTTGTCTGATTGATTGTAGAATCTGCTTTGGAAAAATTGAGTTCCTGTATCCGGCGTTTCAATTGCTCAATCTGAACGGGTGTTGCCCCTTGCATTTGTGCCATTTGTGCCGCCTGATCGATAGTCAGACCCCGGGCATTTACCTGGGTAACGATTTGCTGAATCTGTTGGTCAGAAAGATTATTGACATTAATACTTGCAGGATTTTGAGCCTGTAGAGTAACAGATGCATAAAAGCAGATAAGTACACCAATGAATAAGCTTATTTTTTTCATAAAAAATATATTGAGGCTTTTATATGTAATGAGAATGAAATAATGTCGCAATTTTTTTATTAAGCCACGAACTTGACTCACCCCGTCGCATCTGTGATGCTCTGCCCCTCTCTCGCGAGAGAGGGGCGAAACGTCCGCTAGCGGACGTTGGGGTGAGTATTTTTGATAATACGAATAAATTGTTCCTATTATCTTATATTCGGATTTGATAATTAATATTGTTTAGTTTCTTGCGAAAATAAGAATTAAGCTGGAGCTTAATTTAGATTTGTACAAGCATTTATTGTTTCAGATCGCCAGATCAGCAGCACTGGCTTATTCCTGAATACCCGGATCAACTCTTCCTGACTAAGAATAATGTATTTAATAGATCGGCTAATGAATTCTTCAGCTTTTAAAACGAGTGAATCGATCAGCTCACGGTCGAGCTTATTTCCGATCAGAACCATATCAATAATTTGAGAATCTTGTCCGGTGGCAAAATCACCAGTTAGGTAGGCAGCCTGAAGATCTCCAAGCTGACTCGTAATTTTATCAATGATCTGGTCAATGCCAACAAATTTCTTCAGGATATTATTGATATCCTCGAATAGCGGGTGACTGATGTTTGCAAAATACATTTTTTTATTGCCATCGTTGGTTGAATTAAGAAGTTTAGCTTTTTCCATTTTATTTAATTCAACCCGGATTGAGTTGCTTGATTCTCCAAATTCAGATTCCAGGCTTCTCAGGTAACTCTTTGTTTCACTGTTTAGAAAGAATTTGAGCAAAAGTCTAATGCGCGTTTTTGATGTAATCAGGCCTTCAATCATTTTTTTAGGAATTAATGAACGTATGAATCTTCCATTGCAGTAGTTTTTATGATTTGATTTCTGCTGAATGATGGCAGTTTTTAAAATGGAGATAGGTTCGGCTTTCATGGCTTCGCCACCTCAGTCACATCGCTGTGAAAGAGTTGGCTGCAAATTAGGCATCAATGATAGACTGGTAATTTGAAATCTGAATGAGTTTCAGCATGCCTACAGAAGCTTTTTAGATGCAAGCTTGAGTACAAAAGTAACTCAAATTAATGCTGAAATTCTATGTTCTTATTAATATATGTTGTTTAATTCAATGAGATGCCTGTTTTTGTATTTGAATGGTCGAATTCAGGATATGAACGAAAGGTCTTGCTCCCTTCATCATGAATACACACACCATTTAAAAACCATTTTGGATCGATTTTATTGCCCACGCATACTTAATGTGCGAAGATTTATTCTTTTATCTGTTAAGGCGAGAGCCTAAATGGAACTGTATTATGGGAAAGATGCTTGTACTGTTGTGATGTGATATTTACAGAAAAGGGAATAGGAGAAAGGAGTCAGGCTCAGGGAAATAGTAGGAAGACAATAACCCTTTTTCGGACGGAACAGCACGGGCCTTTAAGGGCAGTTGCCGGACTTTGAGACCAAAACTTTGAAATCAGAGTGAATTCGCAAAAGAGAATGTTATTTGTTCAATAGCTCTACTTCATTGGTTCCCAAGTCAGCGTGAACGCAGAATCCCAAATCATTAAAGCGTAAAACAATGCTGCGTTTCCCCCGAATTTCAACAACTTCTCCTGATATGCCTGACATAGGACCGGAAACAATTTTCACAAAAGTACCTTTTGATATTCGTTCAGATGTCACTTCAACTTCCGTATTCATGTTTTGTACAAAATACTTGAGGTCGCTGATCTGGTTTTCAGGAATCGCGGTCGGAAAGCCTTCGAAACAAACATATCTGCGTACAGCAGGTATGTTGAGAACCTCGTAATATTCACGAGTGCTGACTTTTACAAAAATATACCCACGAATCAATGGATTTTCTACGACTTTTACCCGGTCGCTCCATTGTTTTTTTTCAATCTTTAATGGTAAATAGCAGTCTATGTCTTTTTTTGTCAATTCCTGGCATACTTTTTTTTCTGCTCTGGAATCAGTGTAGGCTGCATACCATTTATAGGTATTGTTAAGTGAGTCATTTGCCATTAGATTCTTCTTCTGTAGTGTTACCAAACCATTTCATGGATTATATGCCGAACTCGTTTCGGCATATAATCCATGAAAAAACTAAGAAATAAGTTCGGTGAACTGCCAAATTCGATCAAGGTGACTTGATCCTAAATATTAGTCTCCTTCAAAATCACATCGTGCGCTCCGCCTTCGATGATGCTGGTTGAAGATACTAAAGTGATCTTGGCATTCTTTTCCAACTCCGGAATGCTTAATGCGCCACAGCTACACATGGTCGAAATGATTTTGCCGACCGTAATATCCAGGTTGTCTTTTAGCTTTCCGGCATAAGGGACATAGCTGTCGACACCTTCTTCAAATTTAAGGCCTTCGCTGCCGCCCGTATCGTAGCGTTGCCAGTTACGTGCCCGGTTCGATCCCTCGCCCCAGTATTCTTTCACGTAATTACTTCCTACTTTTAGTATTTTGGTTGGACTTTCGTCGAAACGGGCAAAGTACCGGCCCATCATAATGAAATCGGCTCCCATAGCTAACGCAAGCACCATGTGGTAATCCTGAACAATACCTCCATCAGAGCAAATCGGAACATAGATTCCGGTCTGTTCAAAATATTCATCGCGGGCTTTTGCTACTTCAATCAAAGAAGTTGCCTGACCGCGGCCAATCCCTTTTTGTTCGCGGGTAATGCAGATAGAACCGCCGCCAATTCCGACCTTGATGAAATCGGCACCAGCTTCAACGAGGTAGAGAAAACCGTCTTTGTCGACCACATTCCCAGCACCAACTTTTACTTTTCCGTTGTATTTATTTTTAATGAATCCGATTGTTTCGGCCTGCCATTCAGAAAAGCCATCTGACGAATCGATACACAAAACATCTACTCCTGCTTCAACCAATTGTGGAACACGTTCAGTATAATCGCGCGTATTAATTCCTGCACCTACCAACAATTTCTTGTTTGGGTCGAGTAATTCGTTTGGATTTTCTTTATGTGCATCGTAGTCTTTCCTGAACACAAAATATTGCAGGCTCTGGTCTTTATCGATGATAGGAAGGGTATTGAGTTTATGATCCCAGATTATGTCGTTGGCTTCAGTAAGTGAAATGCCCAGTTCGCCTGTAACCAGTTTCGAGAATGGGGTCATGAATTCGCTGATTTTTGTATCCAGATTGTCTTTTGATTCGCGGTAATCTCGGCTGGTCACAATTCCGAGCAGTTTGCCGTTTGAAGTCCCGTCGGCAGTAATTCCAATCGTGGAGTGACCGGTCGATGCCTTAATGGCAAGCACTTCTTTTAAGGTGTCGTTTGGAGTTAAATTGGCATCAGATACAACAAATCCAGCTTTAAATTTTTTTACTTTCCGAACCATCTCAACTTGTGTTTCAATGGCCTGAGAGCCGAATATAAATGACAATCCTCCATTTTTTGCCAGTGCAATGGCCATTTTATGATCGGAAACCGACTGCATAATTGCTGAAACAAATGGAATGTTGAGTTCCAATTCAGGAGCAGTACCTTTTTGATACTTGACGAGGGGCGTTTTTAATGATACGTTTTGCGGAAAACATTCTTTCGTAGTTAATCCGGGAATCAATAAATATTCATTGAAAGTTCTGGAAACATCGTTGAAATACCTGGCCATATGTTTGTTTTTAAATTGAAAAAGTGTGCAAATTTAAATAAAAAGTTCGGAGTGTCTAAAGTTCGGAATGCCTAAAGTTCCGACTCCAGTCTCCCTTCGATACGCTTTGCTACTCAGGGAGCGGTTCTCCGGTCTTCCGTCTTCTTTTAATATTCTCCTTTTAGGAAAGCAGTGCCGTTGAACAGGGCTATTTTATTCCCGTCTTCATCGGTGATGTCGACAATGTATGTCGCGAGCGTTTTGCCTGAACTATGTTCTTTTGCGTTGGCGGTTAACTTTCCGGAAGATACTCCTTTGAAAAAGTTAATCGTCGCATTGGCTGCAACGGCAATTCTTCCATGAGAATTGGACGCTGCCGCAAAGGCAAAATCAGCAAGTGTAAACAGCGCTCCACCCTGAATAATGTTTACGCCATTCAAATGCTTTTCGGTAACGGTCATTTCGGCGGTAGCCTCTCCTTTGCCTATTGAAACCAGATGAATGTCATTGCTACTGGCAAATCGGTCATTCAATAATAGTTGCTCGAGCTTTTTAATTCGTTGTTCCATATTCAATCGATTGGGTTGACGAAACCTGAAAAAAAAAGCGGGCTATTAGCCCGCTTTTTTCCTGATCTATTCTATTAATAAAATTTTGATCGTTTGTCGACAATTTCGGTGACCTTTTTAAGGGATTCAAAAACCTGCGATCCGGCTCGATAACCCAAGGTTTGAGCGATTCGGTTTTTTTCGCCTTTCAGATCGGTATCTGTACCGGTTGTGAACGAAGTTACCTTAGTCAGATAAACCCCATTGTTTCCTTCGATAGGAGCTGAAACTTTTCCTTCAGGAAGTGAACAAACAGTACCTACAACAGCTGGTTCGAATCCGAGTGATGGAATAGAGAAACTAGTGAAGTTAACACCGGTAGCCTCTTTAACATCAGTTGAAAGTTTTGAAGCTACGCTTGCCAGATCAGATCCGGCACTTTTTAACTTGTCGGCAAGCAACTGTGCTTTTTTCTCTTTACGAACAGCCAGATCAACACGTATTTTAGCTTCTTCGAAAGTTGATAATCCTTCTTCTGTTGCACCAGTCATGGCAGCTACAACAAATTTGTTCCCAAATTCGAAGATCGTAGATCCTTCGTTATTCACACACATTTTTCCTGGCTCGGCAGTAAATGCAGCACGCACAAGTTGGCGTGAAGATTCCAATCCGGTTACTTCACGGTCGTTTTCTTTCAGTGTAGCAATTTTTTTATCCAGCTTCTGATCAACCACGGCTTTGTTGAAAGCTTCAACTGTTTGGTTTTCGCTGGCAAATTTGCTGGTTTCAGAATAAATCTTCTGGTAAGTTTCGGTACTTGGTTCTACTTTTTTAGTAAGAATAGCAACACGAACCTGATTGGTTTCTTTGCCTTTCTTGGTTGGTTTAATCAGGTGGAATCCGTAGCGAGTTGTAGCAATATAAAGTTTGTTTACCTCGCCTGAGAAAGCAGCTTCTTCAAATTCAGGAACCATTTGTTTGCGTTTGAACCATCCCAGATCGCCGCCTTTAATTTTAGACCCTGCATCTTCAGAGTATTTCATAGCAGCTTCAGCAAAACTTCCGCCAAGCTCAATGTTTCTTTTCAAGCTGTCAACCAAAGCCTGAGCTTTTTCAACGCTTCCAACAGTTTGTGGATTAATCAGGATGTGGCTTGCCTGAACAGAATCGGGCAGCATTTTAAACTGATCAATTTTAGCTAATTTGTATTCACCGTTTTCAAAATAGGGTCCGTAGAAATCGCCCGGTTGAGCACTGAATGCCCAAGCTGCAATTGCAGGAGAAAGCTCTTCTTTCTTCGAAAAAGTTGGGTCGAAGCGAGTGTCTGAATTAACGTTGATGTATTGAGCATTATCGGTAACAGTAGAAAATTCAGCTTTGCTGTCGTTTAACCATTTCTGAGTAGTTGCTTTATCAGCTTCCGACGGAAGTACCTCGAACGTAACATATTCGATTTTCCGTGTTTTATCCTGTTTGTATTCGTCTTTGTGTTTGTTGTAGTATGCTTTCAATTCATCATCCGAAACTTTTACATCACCATCTGATACTGTTGAGTAGTTCAGTGCTACATACTGAAAATTAGCATTCTTGTTTTTTTCGATTAAACTCTTCTTAGCCTCGTCGGTTGTAACATACAATCCTTTTGAAACCAAAGTACTATATTTTGTACGCAGTTTATCTTGTCTGATCTGGTTTTCGATGTATAACCAATACGATTTTTGTTCAGCAGTGGCATTGGTTTCAAGCGATTTTAAGAACTGAATTATGGCTGATTTGTCAACTTGCCCTGTTTTTTGGTTTCTGAAGAGTTGCTGAATAATTGGGTGTGGGTTGTTCCCTTGCACCAAGTCAAAAAGTTCTTCGGCGCTAACAGTAATGCCTAGCTTTTCAGTTGCTTTTCCTATAATGTTTTCCTGAAGGTAACCTTGCCAAACCTGTTCGCGAATCTGTTCCCATGTATTTTCATCGATCTGCGTCTGTTGGGTATTCATTTTGTACACTTCAGAAAGCTCTTCAACTTTCTTTTGAAAATCAGGATATTGTATAGATTCCCCATCAATTTCAGCAATTTTCATCTGACTGGGTCTCATTAACTTACTTCCCGAATTGAGCATATCGCCCAAAATAAATGCGCCTAAGGCAAGCCCGATTACGATCGCTATCATCATACCCCCGCGATTCCGTATGTTTTGTAAAGTAGCCATTTACTGTTAGTTATTTTATAATAATTAATCGTTAAAATTTCGCGGTACGAAGATAATAATTTTCAATATTAAACCTCCGAATTCGATTTTTATTTTAGTTATCGTCCAATATCTTAAGGTGAACCAGTTCAATTTTGGTACTGGTTGCTTTAAGTATTCTGAATTGGTATTGGTCGATTGTGATTACCGTATTTACTTTAGGAATGCTTTCGTAATTGGCCAATATAAATCCGGCAAGTGTCTCGAAGTTTTCGTTTTCAGGGAATTCAAGGTCTAAATTTTCGTTCAGTTCATCAAGCTCCAAACGGCCAGAAAGGACAAACTCATTGTCATTGACTTTTTTCATGATCAAATCAATCGTGTCGTGTTCGTCTTCAATTTCACCAAAAATTTCTTCCAGAATGTCTTCGCTTGTAACCATCCCGGATGTTCCTCCAAATTCGTCGACAACAATAGCCATGCTTAAACGCTGCTGAATAAATTTGCTCAATAGTTTACTGGCAGGCATTGTTTCAGGTACAATCAATACCTTCCGGAGGTTCGACTTAATTGAGTCGGGTTTCGTAAATATAACCGAATGGTGAATGTAGCCGACGATGTTGTCGATGTTGCCAGAATAGAATAAAATGCGGGAGTATCCGGTTTCAATGAATTTTTGATGAAGTTCTTCAACTGTCGAGTCGATATCGAGAGCAACCATTTCGGTTCGTGGAACCATAACCTCACGAAGCTTTACTTTGGAAAAGTCAAGCGCATTACGGAACAGTTTCACTTCGTTGTCTATCTCCTGACCCGATTTGGGCGCAATGTTGTTTTCTTGTTCATCAACAAAATGAGTCAGATCTATTCGGCTGAAAACAACTTTTTCATCTACATTTTGGATCTTTTCATTCAGGATAACTTTTAGAACAAATTTTGAAATCCCCATTGCAATTTTTGTTATGGGGTAGAAAAGGAAATAGAAAAAGGCAATGGGTACCGTAAATGCTTTTAATATTTTGTTTGGATTGATCCGGAAAAGCATTTTGGGCAAGTATTCGGCAGTGGCCAGGATGATTAGGGTCGAAATGATTGTTTGCGCCAATAAAACCAGTGAATCGGATTGTAAATATAAAAACAGGATGGGTTTGAGCAGGTTGGCGAAAGCTATACCATATATGACCAAAGCCAGATTGTTGCCAACAAGCATTGTAGCTATAAATTGGCCGGGGTTTTGGGTATAAAGCGAAATCAGACTTGAAAACACTACATTTTGTTTTTTGTCGAGTTCGAGCCTTAACTTATTGGCCGAAATAAATGCAATCTCCATTCCGGAGAAGAAAGCAGAAAATAAAATGGTTATAAAAATGACGATAAGCAAATTCATAGGTATTTTATTTCTCTACGTTAACGTACATGTTGCCTTTTAGATTCTTGATGTGATAGGACGTAAAATCCTGATTCGACTCAAACCCGATGCCAGTATACACCTGATCTTTTTGAATGATTTTTACGAACTGGTCGGAGTAAATTTTTTTGTTTTTGGTGTCCCACACCAGATATTCGGTTTTGAGTGTGTCGCCTTTTAAGTTGACAGCAATCACATTGTTTTTGGCTTCCCAACGATCCTCCCCGGTGAAATTTTTGGCGTATTGGGCAGTTATACTTGAGATAACGTTCATTTTGGCATCGTACTCTACAATTTTCACTCCCTTAGGAAATTCAATGTAAGGATCTTTTTCGTTGTCGTGCTTGATTAGTAGTGGTGTTTGCATTTTAGACCGAATGACCGACGAATCGGATACTAGCATTTCAAACCCTTCGGCAGTGATTGCCGGTAAATCTTCAGTACTGGTAACCGTCTTTATTTTGGAAATCTCGTTTTCGCACGAACCCAATAGCATTGTTAGCAAGACAATGAATGAGAAAAATGTCACTTCCCAAATTCGAAATCTTTTTAACTTTTTGAATTGCATATGATTTACTGCATTAATGCTTGTTTTTGCCAAGATAGGATAAATTTTCATTTTGGAACAACCCGCCACGGGTTGAAAGATTAAAGCTAAAAATAAAATGTGTTAAAATGAAGTGAGCCATGAGCATTATTTACTCATGGCTCACTTCCTCAAATCGTAATTTTATCGCGTTTTGATGATTAATCAAATTTGCGTTTTACAAACCAATAGTCGTATAAATTCAGGTACAAACTAAATTTGGTGTAGTTGTTTCTTACGAGGTTGTCTTTTGTCGTTCCTTGTTTGCCAAACTCAAGAGCAAAATTTGCAGTCGATTTTGATTTCGGAAATGGGAATCCAGCTCCAAAGCTTACTCCAAATTCTTTAATCTGATGGTTGTTTAATTTCAGGTACGAACTTTCATGATGAAGTCCGGCTCTGTATCTCACTCTGCTAAAGTAGTTTCTTATTGAAAAGGCATTTGGAATGTATTCAAATCCGGCAGAAATGCGACTCTGATCAACTAAATCGACATTATCGGTGGCCGGGTTGTATAGTTTTTCTCCGAAGAAAGTGGCTTTGCTCCATGCTGCATGATAATAGTCAACATTGACTTCCAGCTTGTTGACCTTATTGTACGATAGCCCGATTCCGAATGTTGACGGCAGTTTAATGATGCCTTTACTTTCAGGAATGTATTCAAGTGTATCAGAAAGAGAACTTGAACTTACAGAGATTATCTTTTGTGAGTATAAACGATGAAGTGCTGTTACATCTGACTCTTTTTCAAATGTGACACCAAGGGTCAAGTATTGATTTTTCTTAATTTCCATATCATATTGAAGACCGTAAGTAAGCGTAAAATCGCGAAGACGGGTTCCTTCAACTTTTGAGATGTAGAATAGATCGGCAGTATCAAAGCCAATTCCTGTATTCTGAGTTATCCGGCCAAAAATATAATTTAAGTTAGCACCTACCGATAAACCTTTAAACGGGCTGATTGATGCTCCAAAGAAGGCTTTTGAGTTCGTTCCATCGCCTGAATAACTGTGATAAACATTTCCAACACCAGTTACGGTTTCGGTAAAGGCAACTTCGTAGCCCATATCCGAGAATGGTTGAATCCCCATTCCGGCACCTAACCATTTGGTTACCGGCCAACTCAGCGAAAAATATCTGAAATTGACATCATTGGCATTCATTTTTCCGGTAGAACTCTTGTATTTCGAATAGGTACCATCAATACCAAAATCGAATATAAATGATAAACTATCGTTAGCATCGTACGAAGCCGGATTCGCAGAATTGATCTGAACGCTGTGACGACTACCAAGTGATGCTCCTCCCATGGCAGCTGTACGGCCATACCCATATTGGTGCAAATCACCTAATCCATATCTCGAAAAAGGAGATGTTGTGTTGTTGTTTTGCGCAAGTCCAGATAATCCGCAGAAAATCAAAACGATAGCGACTGATAGTGCATTATTTATTTTTAGCATTGTATTCCAGGATCCTGTTTAAACCAATTAGGGTTATATTAAAGTGTACAAATATGGTATAATTTAATTTTTTATCAAAAAAAATAGAATCACCCCCAGTCATAACGATCTGTAAATTCTGATAATTTTTGTTAAATAATTCGATAGTTTGAGCAATCTCGTATAAAATTCCATTTTGAACTCCGGCACGGATGGCATCGGTTGTGTTTCTTCCAATGGGTTGAAATTCATTAGAATGACTAACTAAAGGAAGTTTCCCGGTAAATTGGTTTAGCGCTTTAAAACGCATTTGCAGTCCCGGTGAAATATTTCCGCCAATAAACTCATTCTTTTCTGAAACCAAGTCGTAAGTGATGGCAGTTCCAGCGTCGATTATCAGTATATTCTGATCGGGGAAGAGCTCGTTTGCCCCAACGGCTGTGGCAAGTCGGTCTTTTCCCAGAGTTTCCGGAGTTTCATATCGATTTTTAATCGGAATCTCTGTTTGATGATCAAGTTCAATGAAAAGATCAAAATTTCCGGATAAAAATTGAAGCAACTCGTCGTCAACTGGTTTTCCGCTCGAAAGAATGGCCTGATTTAATTGAGGATGTTCATCTTTAAGCATTTTTAAATGACTTACTGTTAACTGTTCGATTGGAACATTAAACATTAAATCGTGCTGATTGAACAAAGCTATCTTTGTGCGACTATTACCGATATCGATTACGAGATTGAGCAAGGTTAATCTTCAATTCGTTGACTGATATCCATCGCACTCACGGAGTGGGTGAGAGCACCGATTGAAATATAATCGACTCCGGTAGCAGCAACATCGCGCAAACGTTCGAGAGTAATATTTCCTGATGCTTCTACCTTTGCCCTGCCAGCAATAAGTTGGACTCCTTTACGCATCGTTTCCAAATCCATATTATCGAGCATGATGACATCTGCTTTTGAGTCAATTGCTTCCTGAACCTGTTCAAGTGTGGTGGTTTCAACTTCAATTTTAATTCCATGCTCAACACTGCTGCGCACGGCTTTTACCGCAGCAGTGATTCCACCAGCTACTTCAATGTGATTATCTTTGATCATGGCCATGTCGTGCAGGCCTAGTCGGTGATTACTGGCACCTCCGGTTTTTACAGCATATTTGTCAAGCTTGTTGAAGCCGGGAAGTGTTTTTCTTGTATCCAAAATCACGGTCTGAAAATCTTTAACAGCATCGGCATATATGGCTGACATTGTTGCAATACCCGATAAACGCTGCAAAAAATTAAGAGCAGTTCGTTCGCCAGTCAGCAATGCACGGTAGGTTCCTTCGAACTCAACCAATACATCACCTTTCTTAACTTTTGTGCCGTCTGGCGTCAGTTCATTCCAGGTCAGATCCTGATCAAGTTTTCTGAAAACCATTTCTGCAACCGGAAGTCCTGCAACTACGCCATCGCTTTTGGCAACCATTTTAGCTTTGCGCCTTAATTCTGATGGGACTATATTATCTGTTGTAATATCACCTTCGCCGACATCATCTTTTAGTGCCAGGTCGATGAGAATGATAGCTGCTTCTTTTACTTTTTTGTTCATATTCTATTTTCTGATTTCCTGAAATTTAAACTGATGGTCTATCTGCTGAATCAGGTGAGCGCAAAAATTCGGGTCTTCCGATTGATAATCTTCCCGAATATGTCCGCCACGGCTTTCTTTTCGAATTAATGCCGATTCGCAAATGAGGCTGCAAATATCAGTAATGTGTTTGATTTTTAAAAGATTGTATTCTGTAATTTTTTCAGGTAAATGGTTTTTTATCTCCTGAAGTTCTTTTATTGCTTCGTTTAATTTTTGGGCCGAACGTACGATTCCTGCCTTTTTACTCATTAGCGTTGCAATCTGGTTTTTAGTTTCCAGAAAGAAGGTTTCATTGGCGTTATCGACGTGAATGATATTTATTTCGGGCAAACTAAATGCAATTTCTCTTTCTGCATTTGCTTTTTCGGCTGCCCGTTTCCCGAAAACCAAGCATTCGAGCAGTGAGTTGCTTGCCAGTCGGTTAGCTCCCATAACTCCGGTTGATGCTACTTCACCACAGGCAAACAGCCCTTTAATGTTGGTTTCTCCGTTCAGGTCGGTCTGGATTCCTCCAACCATGTAGTGCGCTGCCGGCGATATAGGCAACAGGTCGTTAGTCAGGTCGATGTTGTATTTTAATAAAGTATGGTATATCGTTGAGAACCGTTTTTTTATTGTTTCCGGATTGAGGTGTTTTAAGCTTAGGTAAACGAAATCGGAATGGTGAATCTGCAATTGATTGTATATTTCAAAGGCCACCACATCGCGGGGAGCAAGTTCTGCAAGTGGGTGACTGTGCTGCATAAACCGTTCGCCTTCTTTATTAAGTAGCCATGCCCCTTCGCCACGAACAGCTTCGCTGATCAGAAATGCGTCTTCGCCCGGAATATACAAGGCTGATGGATGGAACTGAATAAATTCGATGTCAGCTAATTTGGCGCCAGCGTGGTATGCCAGTGCAATTCCGTCGCCAGTGGCGGTATGCGGATTGGTTGACCGATCGTAAATGCGAGATAATCCTCCGGTTGCGATAATGGTTGACTTCGATCTGAAAATAATGTTATTTCCGCTGACAAAATCAAAAGCCTGAACTCCGGAACAATTCTGATTTTCAACCAAAAGTTCAACAACAGTGGTGTATTCGAAGACCGAAATGTTATTTTGTTCCTTAACGCGGTTCAGCATAAATAAAGTGAGTCCTTTCCCGGTTGCATCTCCTCCGGCATGGAGAATACGGCGATGACTATGACCACCTTCCAGCCCAAGAACAAATCCGTCATTTTCTTTGTCGAATTGCATCCCAAGCCGAATTAATTCCTGTACACAACTTTGTCCTTCGCGAACCAGTATTTCTACAGCATCCAAATCACAAAGCTCACGGCCTGCAGTAAGAGTGTCCTGAATGTGCGATTCAAACGAATCTTCAGGAGCCGTAACAGCGGCGATTCCGCCCTGGGCATAATATGAGTTACTGGTGTCGAGATGAGATTTGGTAATGATGGCAACACTTCCGTTTTTCGAAGCGTGAAAAGCAGCCGTAAGTCCGGCTAACCCACTTCCTACGACAATGGTGTCAAATTCTTTAATTTCAGTTGAATGAAGATCTGCCATCTGAAGATTGTTTTCTTACAAGGGCGCAAAGGTATAAAAACAGATCGACAGGAGCATGACAAACGGCATTTTGTGTGTTACTCGCATGGTTTCTTAACTCAAATAGTATATTTGGAGGAAACTTATTCTTTAATTTCTAGCATGAATCCGCTTCCGTGTATGTTGCGGATTTCGACTGACTCATCGTCAGCAAAGAACTTCCGGAGTTTGGTGAGGTAAACATCCATGCTGCGAGCGGTAAAATAACCATCGTCGCCCCATATTTTTCGGAGTGCGGTTTCGCGTGGTAGCAACTCGTTCAGATTGTCGCAAAGCATTTTTAGCAGTTCAGCTTCTTTGGGCGATAGCTTTTGCTTCGAATTGTTGTGTTCGAGGGTTCGCAATTTGAAATCGAACTGATAAGTGCCGATTTGATAAAAGTCTGATTCTTTGGATTGGTTCCCATTCCCTCTTTTTAAAATGGCCTTAAGTTTAAAAATAAGGACTTCGGTATCGAATGGTTTGGTGATGTAATCGTCGGCACCAATTTTATAGCCTTTCAAAACATCCTCCCGAAGGTTTTTTGCGGTCAGAAAAAGAATTGGAACAACTGAATTCAGCTTCCTGATTTCTGAGCCGATGGTGAATCCGTCAACATTAGGCAACATCACATCCAGAATACAGATGTCGTAACTACTTTTATTGAATTGGGGTATAGCAAGTTGCCCATCATCTACCCAATCGACTTCAAAATCGTTGATTTCGAGATAGGATTTCAGGACAGCACCAAAACTGAGATCGTCCTCAACCAGAAATATGTGGGGTTTTGTGGTCATTATTCAGGATATTATTGTGTAAAGATATTAATGCTGATAAACAAAAGGATGATTTTATTTCTCTTTTCCTTTGACCTTTTCGCTCCTAAGCAACCGGAAACTGTCATTAGTCATTGGTAAAAAGTTTAAAAGCATCTTTCCGAATGACTGATGACTATTTTCTAATCTCGAATAAATGGGATGAAGACTTCAAAACTACTGCCTTTTCCTTGCTCACTGTGTACCGTAATGTTCCCGTGGTTAGCTTCCAGTATTGCCTTCACATAGCTCAGTCCGAGTCCGAAGCCTTTTACATTATGAATGTTTCCGCTCGTTTGGCGATAGAAGCGCTCGAAAATACGACTTTGAACCATTTTGGTCATGCCAATTCCTTTATCTTCAATCGTGATTAGTACTCCTTTGCTGGTGTTTCGGGTGGCGATTTTAATTTTCGGGGCGTTTAACGAGTATTTATTGGCATTGTCGAGCAGGTTGTAAATCAGATTGGCAAAGTGGTTGACATCACTTGTTGCCACCGGATTGACAGCCTGAAAATCACTGTCGATTGTTCCACCTTTTTTCTCAACCTGAAGCACAATGCTTTGCATGGCGTTTTCAATGACTTCGTGCAAGTTGAAGGCTTCCCAGTTGAATTCAAATTCTTTTTTATCGAGCCTGGCAATGGTTAAAATATCTTCAACCTGTCGGTTCATTCGTAAATTTTCTTTTTTAATCATCCCGATAAAATACCTGATTCGCTCCGGGTTTTCAATCACTTTCTGATTCGAAATAGAATCGGCTGCGACAGAAATGGTTGCAATCGGGGTTTTAAACTCGTGCGTCATATTGTTGATGAAATCCGACTTCATTTCCGAAATTTTCTTTTGCTTCAGAATGAAATAAATACTAACAGCAAAAGTAACCAGAACAATAACTGAAAAAATCAGGGAAATCATCAATAACCAATTGATTGTTTTGTATATAAACGATTCTTTTTCAGGAAAATAAATGGAGAGTTTTATGTTTTTCTGGAAAATATCGTTTGGAAACATGTTGACCTTGTAATTGCTTTGAGCCAGAAGGATGGAATCTGCTTTTACTGTTTTGGATGAGATCAGTGAATCTTTGATGATCCCAATCTCAAATGGGATGGGAATGTTGCGGTTTTTGAGTTCCATCGTTAATACTTCTTTTACGCGATCAATCGACACATCCTCTTCCCACATCGAAATTTCCTGAACGACCTTGTTGGCAACCCGTTTCAGTTGGTCGGTTTTGACTTCAAATCTTCGTTTTATGCCAGATGCCGAATCGTTCCATTCTTCGTATTGACCGACAAGCGAATCCATTTTATGAATACCATGCGAATATAGTGAGTCTAAATTTTGGGCAAGACTATCTTTATTTATTATGACAACTTTCTTATTGCGTCCATAACCCAATCTGTTGTTTTTGGTCGAAATATGATATTGAATGCCTTTTTTACTTCTTTCTCCTTTCACGATCATCTCAATTTGTTGGGCTGATGGCTTTGGTTGGATCAGTCTCCTTTGGGATTTCGATCCTTCAAAATTTGGGGATGGTGGGGGAGGAGGTGGAGGTGGCACAGCATCAGGAAGATTAGCTGTGTCGCCCAAAGCAAAATGATTAATCATCCTGAAATCTTGCAACGTTTCAAGCCGGTTAGTTGTGCCGTTCAATGCTTCGCTAACACTGCGGTCGAACAATTCATTTCTGACCCGAATGGCATTGTTCATCCATATCAACTGAATGATAATGATTCCGAGAATCGAAATACCCATTAGCGCGATAAGCCCTGTGATGATTTTCTTGTTCATGATTCAAAGGTAATCATTAAATGTAACGTTGATAGGACTTTAACTTTTCCTTAACAGACTTTAACCGGGCATTAACTCAGTGTTTGCTACAGGTTGGCGTATCTTTGTTACACGAAACGAACTAAAACATTTGCTGCGAAAAAGAATAAATTTTAGATGCGGATTTCAATAGATCGCATAGATTCTTAAAAATAGCGAATGGCTCTTTCAAATGTAAATTATTCACTAAAACTATATAATCATGAAAAACAAGTTGCTCTCAGTTGGATTAGTTGGATTGACAGGTGTATTGCTCTCATCTTTTATGTTGATTCAAAAAGATAACGAATCGCAGGAGCCTAAAAAATCACGCCATATTAAAATGGTAAAAATTGAGGACGGAAAAAAAATGGAACTGGATACGGTTTTGACTGGTAACGATGTTTTTGTATGGAATGGCGATACTATAAATCCGGAGAAACACATCAAAAAGTTTAATCGCACTGAGTTTGACAAGATGCATCGGTTTGATGTAAAAGTAGATAGGAAGGGTGAACCCGAAGATGTAATGATTATCAACCACAAAGGTGGAAAAAAAGGTGATCCTGCGATTTGGAGAATGTCGCCAGACGATGGTATGGAAGTAATTACTGAAGATATTGATTCGGTTGGGAAACGAATTATAGTTAGAAAGCGGATGAAGGATGCCCATGGAAACAATATGATTTATTTCAATGAAGAAAACATGAAGGATTTTCCGCCCATGCCGCCCATGCCCCCTGTGCCTCCGGTTCCACATATGAAAATGATGGGAATTCAACATTCCGGACAAATCATTGATTTGAATGACCCCAACATTATTTCATTTAAGAAAAAGGAAATGAGTGGCGACCGCGAAAAGATTGAGATCATCCGTAAAAAATCGGGGAACAAGGAAGAATCGACTTTTAATTTCCAATTTGACGATGAATTGATGCCTCCCATGCCTCCCAATGCACCGGAATTCAATTGGAAATCAGATGGTGATAGTCTTCGCACGAGAATTATTGAAAAGAGAAAAATAATAAAAGGAAAAGATGGCAAGGAAATTGATGTAAAAGTTGAGACTGAAGAAAATAAATAGCATACTTTTGCGTTAATTATGTTGTGCACTTTCCCCCGAAGTCATAACGCGATAACAATTAAACAGAAATCAGTAAAAGCGATCGGAATAAATTTCTGATCGCTTTTTTATTGTACTAGCTTCTAAGTGTTTGGAGCATTAATTTGAAAGGTCGAAATCAACAATTTTTATTGTTTTTAAAAGAAGAAACCACCGAAGGGGGATTCGGTGGTTCAAATGCCTTTACATTTCTGTGATGGGCCATACTAACACATAGCGGTCCTGAAATTGAATTTAATGCTGTTTAACTTGAAAAAAATCGCGTTATGTGTTTGCTGAATCAAAATTAGATAATTGTTATTTCTGTTGGAATTAAATTCTGTGAACTCATGTTTTTTGTAGACAAACGGCAGTTTTGGCAATAATAAATGTAGAGTGGATATTTTTTTTTGAATTTCGATGGTTATCCAGTTTTTGCTGCATAAACGTCGTTGTGACACATCTTTTTTGTAAACGGTTAACTCGATAATCTGAGATTGTTTTGAATCGGACTGACTTATAGTATATATAATAATCCGATAAATTATTTATAAATTTGTGAACCACTAAACAAAAAAGCCAATGCACTCTGTTGAAAATAAATCTGATGAACGTATGCTTTGGACCAGGTTTCTGAAAGGAGACAACCAGGTTCTAAGTTTGATTTATTTGCAATACTCCAATGCATTGTTCGATTATGGCTGCCGGTTTACTGTTGATCGGGATTTGGTAAAAGATTGTATTCAGGAAGTGTTTTGTACCTTAATCCGAACCCGGAAAAATTTGTCGGAAACGGATAATGTCCGACTTTACCTTTTGAAGTCGCTTAAGCGAAGAATTATCAGAGATTTGAAAAGTGCCAGTGGTAAACCTCGGTTATTAAACGATCAGGATTATTCGTTCGACTTGCTTTTGTCTGACAGTTTGGATGACCAGCTAAATGAACTTGACGAGGAAAAAAGACAGCTCCTTTCAAGTGCCATGCTATCACTCACCGACAGGCAAAAGGAAGCCATTTATCTTCGATTTAACCGAGGACTTGAATATGAGGAAATTTCATTTCTGCTGAGCTTGAATTATCAATCTTCGAGAGCATTAATTCACCGTGCAATCGAAAAACTCAGGGAAGTTATCCATGTTCAGCAAAAGAAAATCAATCAAATTTTATTCTCAATTCTTTGCTGCGACACAAAATATGCTTTTCAGCATAAAAAATAATTAAAAATTCGCATCAACAAAAATCAAATGCTTGTCTTTTCGTTATAGAAATTACAAACATGGAGAAGTACAGGGATTATTCGGCAGTTGACTTTTTAGACGACGAAAGTTTTCTGAGGTGGTTAAGCAGTCCAACTCAGGAAGAAAATGACTTTTGGAACGGATTTCTGAAAAAATATCCCTATAAAAAAACTGAAATCAGAGAAGCTACGCTGGTTTTCCATTTATTCTCTTCAAGAGAAAATAAACTCGCACTCACAGAACAATATGACCTCTGGAAAAGGATTCAAAATGAATCAAAGACATCGAAGCAAGATGTGCTCCTGAAATTCGCAAAATATGCAGCTATTTTAGTTTTGGTATTCTTTTCTGGTGCAGTTTCTTATCACATTTATCAAGATACCCCAATACAACAGCAGTTTCAATTGGCAGAAGCCATTCCTGCAGCTAAAGGTGAAGCCATGATTGTTTTGGCTGACGGATCAACGGTTTCGCTTGATAAACAAATGTCTGAAATATCATACAGTCAGGATGGCAAACAACTAATCGTCAATAAGGATACGGTACGCCAGAAACCCGGATCAGAAGATGAATCAATAAATAAGGTAATTATTTCCTACGGGAAAAAGTCGATGATTGTACTTTCAGATGGTACTAAAATCTGGCTGAATGCCGGAAGTCAACTCATATACCCATCTGTTTTTACCGATAAAATCAGACAGGTTAAATTGATTGGAGAAGCTTTTTTTGATGTAGCTAAGAATCCGAAAAAACCTTTCATCGTGAATACCTCAGATTTAAGTGTTCATGTTTTAGGTACGCGTTTCGATATTTCTGCTTATCCCGATGATAAAGTAATTCATACTGTTTTGGAAGAAGGGAAAGTTAGCTTGAAATATTCCGCAAACGGAATTTTGGGTCGGGAATATGTTGTTGAAATGGAGCCAAATCAAATGGTCGAACTGGAAAAAGCTACCGGAAAGGTTAGTCGTACAATGGTGGATGTTTCCAAATATATTGCCTGGAAAGGTGGATTGCTCGAATTTGAAAAAGCTGATTTAGGAAGAGCGTTGAAGCAGGTTGAACGTTTTTATGATGTTAAAATCTTTCTTCCTGATCAAACGATTAGTTCCTATAAATTGTCGGGTAAGCTCGATTTGAAAGATGATCCTGAAAAAGTACTCAATGTAATTAAGCTGACTGTGCCGATTGAATGGCAGAGAAAGAGTAATGGAGATTTTATAATAACTAAAAAATAATAAGCAAAAAAAAGAGATCCGAAGAATGTTCCCGCATTCTCCGGATCGAAATAAAAAGTGCATGTGATTAGTAATTAAAACTAAACGTCTAAAAGTATGAAAAAAAAGTTTTATCAACGAATCTTCCATGATTTTGGCAGGTTCAAAAAACTGTTCCTTATTATGAGGCTATCTTTTGTCATGTTGCTTATCAGTTCATTAACTGTTATCGGCAACAGCTATTCTCAGTCAACAAAATTTTCTTTTCAATTGTCAAAAGCGACAATTAAAAATGTTTTTCAGGAAATTGAGCAAAACAGCGAATTTATTATCGTTTACTCAGACGATATGATCGACGTTTCGCGCGAAGTTTCTTTGAAGGTTTCTGATGTTTCTGTCGAAAGAATATTAGATCAGGTTCTTAAAGCATCGGGAAATGGTTATGAGATCAAAGATCGACAAATTGTTATTACTGAACGAAAAGGTGTTCCGGTAATGGAGTCAATGGTTCAGAAAGACCGTGAACTAACTGGTACTGTGAAGGACTTCTCAGGTCAGCCACTGCCAGGAGTTACTGTTATGGTAAAGGGAACTACCGTAGGAACTATCACCGACTTCGATGGCAAATTTTCCATCAAGACACAAGTCGACACCCAAGTACTTGTATTTTCGTTTGTTGGGATGAAACCACAGGAAATCCCTGTTGCAGGCAAAACATCTTTCAACGTAGTTTTAGAAGAAGAAACTATTGGATTGGAAGAAGTAGTTGCCGTAGGTTATGGAACACAGTCAAAACGGGAAATTTCTGGTTCTGTAACTAATGTTTCTGAAAAGAGTTTTAACAAGGGCGTAACTCGCACTGGTGTTGATTTGTTAAAAGGTAAAGTTGCCGGTTTAACAATCACCAACGGTAGTGGCGATATTACCAAGGATCAGACTATCCGTTTGCGCGGTACTTCATCGTTAAACGCCAGTAGCCAGCCTTTCATTGTTGTTGATGGTGTTCCTGGAATGAGCCTGAACTCAGTAGCTCCTCAGGATATCGAATCTATCAGCGTACTGAAAGATGCTTCTGCAGCTGCAATCTACGGATCACGTTCTGCCAGTGGTGTAATTCTGATTACCACCAAAAAAGGTAAAAAAGACCAGACATCGGTTGATTATGATGGTTATGTTGCTGTTGATAACGTAACCAATGTTCCTGAGCTTTTAAATGCACAGCAGTGGAGAGATTATACCAAGACTAACAATATCAGTACTACAGGTATGGACCTGGGTGGCAACACCGATTGGTTTGACCAGATTATGCGTACCGGGATTACGCAGAACCACAACTTGTCGTTATCCGGAAGTTCAAAATCGAGCAATTACAGGGCATCTGTTTCTTATTTGAAACAAGAAGGTGTTGTAAAAGACAACTCACTTGAACGCTTCAATGCCCGTATGACATTTAATCAGAAAGCCTTTGACGACAAATTGGATTTGACATTTACCGGCGTAATGACTCAACGTGATTATAGCCCAAGTGATACCCGTAACTTCGTATTGGCCTACAACATGCTTCCTGTTTACCCAGTGAAGAATACTGACGGTACCTGGTACGACAATCAGGAATACGACCAGGGAAACCCGGTTCGTAACATTCAATATAATTCACAGGAAAACAAAAACAGCCTGTATTTTGGAAATATTAAAGCTGACCTTGATGTATTTGCAGGCTTAAAAGCAGGCATTAACGTACTGAAACAACGTGAAAGCAATGACTATAGCCAATACTACGATTCTCAAACAGAACGTGGACGTAATGATTTGGGTTATGCCAAACGTGAAGGCTGGACTGCTGACAAACAATTACTCGAAGCTACCCTGAACTACAAGAAGGTCATCGAAAATCACAATATGAATTTCCTTGCTGGTTATTCGTACGAAGACAACTATTATCAAAACATGGGTGCCCAGAACCGCCAGTTTGTAACTGATCTTTTTGGTGCAAACAATTTGAGCGCTGGTGAAAACCTTCGCTCAGGTGATGTTTGGTCAGGTAAAAACATGAACAAACTGATTTCATTCTTCGGAAGATTGAATTACACTTTCCATGAAAAATACGTTTTAACGGCTTCTATCCGTCGCGACGGTTCTTCTAAATTTGGTAAGAATCACCAGTGGGGTACTTTCCCATCAGTTTCAGCTGCATGGCACATGAAAGAAGAATCATTCCTAAAGGATGTAAGTGTACTTGATGATTTGAAATTCAGAATTGGTTATGGTGTATCTGGTAACCAGGATGGTTTAAATCCTTACCTGTCGCTTCCTTTGTACGGTAAAGCCGGTCAGTATTATGACAATGGCAAATGGTACAGTGCTTACCAGTTCGACCAGAATGAAAATCCAGACCTTCGCTGGGAACAGACTTCTATGTTTAACGTAGGTTTCGATTACAGCTTCATTAAAGGCCGCATCAATGGTAGTATTGATTACTACAACAAAAATACCGATGACCTTCTTTATACTTACACCGTGCCACAACCTCCATATTTGAAAGGTACAATGATGGCCAACGTAGGAGCAATGAATAATACAGGTTTCGAGTTTGTGGTAAACGGAGATATTATCCGCAAAACTGATTTCCGTTGGAATGCTTCATTCAACATTGCACACAATAAGAACGAGATTACCAGCTTGTCAAACGATCAGTTTACAACAAGTTCAATTAAAACCGGTTCTGCCTGGATCCGCGGTGGTTCAAACAACACAACTCACATTATTGAAGAAGGTAAAGAGGTTGGAACATTCTACGGATGGGTTTGCAAAGGCATCGACAGTTCAGGAAAATACATTATGGACGATATGATCGACGGAAAAGCAGGTTTAACTGACGAAGACCGTACTTATATTGGTTCTGCACAGCCAGCATTTACTTATGGTCTGTCAAGTGCATTGTCATATAAAAACTGGGAATTAAACTTCTTCCTTCGCGGTGTTCAGGGCAACGATGTGTTGAATTTCTCAAAAATGTCGTATGCTACCACACAGTGGTTGCCAGGTGCTAATGTATTGCAGGAAGCACTTACAATCGGGTTGAAAGAAAGTCCGAAATATTGCAGCTATTATATCGAAGATGGTTCGTTCCTGAGAATGGACAATGCTAGTGTTGCATATAATTTCGATACAAAAGGGAAATATGGTATTAATAAATTAAGAGTTTACCTGACCGGACAAAACTTATTCGTTATTACCAAGTACACAGGTTTGGATCCAGAAGTTGAAATGTCGGGACTTGATCCAGGCGTTGAAGGCCGCGAGTATTATCCAAAATCAAGAACTTTCTCTGTAGGAATTAACTTGAGTTTCTAAACCTTAAAATTTAAACAACATGAAAAATAGTAAAATATTCATTTTCATAGCTGTCGTAATAGCATCATGGGGATTCTCAGGTTGTACAAACCTCGATGAAGAAGTTTACGACAAGCTTCCTGTTGATCAATTTGGGAAAAACACCAAAGAGGTTAACTCGTTGATCGCTCCAATTTACAGAACATTAAAAGATGTATTTCCTTCGAACTATTTCTTGCTTAGCGAATGTTCTTCTGACATGGCAATCACTCCAACCCGTAAGGGTGGTGACTGGTGGGATGGTGGACAATTCAAGGAATTGCGCTTCCATACCTGGACTCCTTCAACAAATTTAGTTGTTGGTTCTTATAATTCTGCTGTTTCAGCAATTACGCTTTGTAACAAGATTTATGCAATGATCAATGAAAATCCCGCTATTGAAAATAAGGATCAGATTATTGCTGAAATCAGGGGTGTAAGAGCCTTCTGGTATTATACTTTGCTCGATTATTACGGAAATGTGCCAATCGTAACTGACTTTAATAACAAAGATCTGCCAAAGACAAGTACAAGAGTAGAAGTTTACAAGTTTGTCCTTGATGAATTGAATGCGATTAAAGATGTGGTAAGAGCTGATGTTTCATCGGCCAGTTATGGTAAGATTACAAAAGGTGTGGTTTACACCATGTTGGCAAAAATGTATCTGAATGCAACGGTCTGGAATCCGGCCGGCGGAGCTAAATGGCAGGAATGTATTGCTGCAGCTGATGAAGTAATCAAACTTCCTTACCTGATTGAACCAAGCTTTAAACAGAGTTTCATTGTTAAGAATCAAAACTCACAGGAAATTATTTTCCCGATTGTATTTAGCACCAGCGACGGTGGTAATCACATTGCCCAGCGTACACTTCACTATTTGGCAGCTCCATCATTGGGACTGAAAATAGGAACATGGAATGGGATCTGCGCGATGCCTGACTATGTAAAGGCTTATGATCCTGCTGATAAACGAATAGGGTGGTCATTCCTAACAGGCCCAATGAAAGATCCTGCAACAGGCTTGACTTACATTACAGCTCACGGTCGTCCGCTTATCCACACGGTTGATGTTACCATGAAATATGGTTTCGATGCTGATGGTTGGGGACAAACAGAACAGGAAGATGGTGCACGTTGCTGGAAATGGGAATTTGAAAGCGGACAGAATGGTGATGCCGAAAACGACATGGCTATTTTTAGACTTGCTGATGTTTACCTGATGAAAGCCGAAGCCTTAGTTCGCTCAGGTGGCGATATTGCAGAAGCAACCCGCTTGGTTAATGTTATCCGGAAAAGAGCTTTTGATGATGCAGCAAAATTGAAAACTACTGTTACTCTTGAAGATGTTTATCAGGAAAGAAGGTTCGAATTGGCTTGGGAAATAAGTTCACGTCAGGATATGATCCGTTTTGGAACATTCCTGAATGCAATTCCTGGATGGAAAGGAGTAACAGCTTCAAAATATTTGTTATTCCCGATTCCGCGTACAGCAAGAGATGCTAATCCAAACCTGACTCAGAACCCAGGTTACTAATCAGTTTAATGATATTCGGGATTTTATCCCGGGTTTTTGCGAATAATCCGGCGGCTTTCCAGAGGGAAGGCCGCTTTTTATCCAATAGATGAACCCTAAAGCCGACCCTTGAAACAGGTTGACTTTAGGGTTTTATCATGATCTGTCTGGAATTTTTTTGTAATTGATTACTAAACCTATTTTAAGTGTATATTATACAATTATATTTGTATATCATTATAAACCGAAATAACCAGCTTAATATGAAACTAAAACACTCTGTTCTTTTGATTTGCCTGATGATTGCAGCTTCGTTAAGTGCACAAACGCAACCCAAAACTCTGGTTGTTAAAGCAGGCACTCCAATTGCTACCATCCAGTCAACGATGTGGGGGCTATTTTTCGAAGACATCAACTTTGCTGCCGATGGTGGAATTTATGCCGAGTTGGTTAAGAACCGCTCTTTTGAGTTTAATAAACCGCTCATGGGCTGGACAAAAATCGGCGAAGAATATGCCGGTCAATTCCAGATCATCAATAGCCAAAATGAAAATAATCCACGTTTCCTGCGTCTCGAGTCGTTGCAGGGAAAAGAACTTGGGTTGATCAACGAAGGGTTTCGTGGAATGGGAGTTGTTGCTGGTGAAAATTACCTGTTTTCAATTCTGGCAAAACAAGAACAAGGAGCTTCAGCGCTCAAAATCGAGTTGCTCGATTCAACCGGATTGGTAATTGGCAATGCGGAAGTGAAAAACTTTTCAGGTGATTGGAAAACGTATGAAACGAAATTCGCTTGTTCGGTAACTCATCCAAAAGCTCAATTACGTCTTACTCTCGTTGGGAAAGGAGTACTTGATGTTGATATGGTTTCGCTTTTCCCGGAACATACCTGGAAAAATCGCAAGAATGGTCTTCGTGCCGATTTAGTGCAGAAACTTGCCGACCTGAAACCTGGATTTTTGCGTTTTCCCGGAGGTTGTATTGTTGAAGGCCACGAACTTGAAACCCGCTACCAATGGAAGAAAACCGTTGGAAATGTGGACGATCGCAAGTTGATTGTCAATCGTTGGAATACCGAATTCTCATACCGAAATGCTCCAGATTATTTTCAGTCGTATGGTTTGGGGTTCTTCGAGTATTTCCAGCTCGCTGAAGATATTGGCGCTTCTCCACTTCCAATTCTGAACTGTGGAATGGCCTGCGAATTTAATTCCTCTGAACTGGTTCCGCTCGACAAACTCGACCCATACATTCAGGATATTTTGGATTTGATTGAATTTGCCAATGGAGCAACCACTACCAAATGGGGAAAATTGCGTGCCGACATGGGGCATCCAGCACCGTTCAACCTAAAAATGGTTGGCGTGGGGAACGAACAGTGGGGAACACAGTACATCGATCGTCTAAAGATCATCCTGAAAGTTCTGAATGAAAAGCATCCTGAAATCGCTTTCATTGGTGGCGCTGGCCCATTTCCTGACGGAAAGGATTTTGATTACCTCTGGACACAAATGCGCGAGTTGAAAGTGCTACTTGTCGATGAGCATTACTACAGAAGTCCGGAGTGGTTCCTGAAAAATGCATCGCGCTATGATTCGTATGACCGCAAAGGACCAAAAATATTTGCTGGTGAGTACGCCGCACACGATAAAGAAGGAGAAGATGCAGAATCGCGTAATACCTGGAAAAGTGCATTGGCCGAAGCTGCTTTAATGACTGGTTTGGAACGGAATGCGGATGTCGTTTACATGGCATCGTATGCACCCTTGTTTGGAAATGTAAATGCATGGCAATGGCGTCCCGACCTGATCTGGTTCGACAACCTGAAATCGGCGGCAACACCCAATTATTACGTACAGAAAATGTTCTCGACCAATGCCGGTACTGATGTTGTTACAGCTTTGGTTGATGGCAAACCATTAACTGGTCAGGATAGCTTGTTTGCCAGTGCCTGTATCGATTCAAAAACTTCGGAACTGATCGTAAAAATGGTAAACGTGGCAAGGCATACGGCTTCGTTAACACTATCGCTTGAAGGGAAACAGCCTTCAGTGAAAGAAATCAACCTGCAGGTTGTTGCAAATGCCAACCCCGGAGCGTTCAATCAGGTTGGTAAACCGGAAGAAGTGACTCCGGTTGAACGGAAACAAAAGATTTCAGGCAAGAAGATCGATATCAGTCTGGACGCCTATTCACTGACAGTTGTTCGCATTCCGATAAAGAAATAAAAGGTTAAGTACTTAATAAAAAGGGCTTTACTGACAATAGTAACTTGGTCAGCAAAGCCCTTTTCTCTTTTTTAGCTTGTACATTCCTGACTAATTTAGATGCATTGTAAAACTTTTGTCAATCGATTGCAAAAGTTCGCATTGTTGTTAATTTTGCTGAAGCCAATATTAAATCTACTAACAAACTAACAATGACAAAACAAAATGAAGCTTCGAGGCGGTTGTTCCTGAAACAGGCAGCTGCAATCTCATCGATGATGGTATTTCCAACAATTCTTACGAAAGCAATGTCAGGCACATATTCTCCTGCGGTGGGATTGGCTGGCGCTAATGAGCGTGTTAACCTGGCT
Source organism: Prolixibacteraceae bacterium (assembly GCA_028683385.1). Taxonomy (GTDB): domain Bacteria; phylum Bacteroidota; class Bacteroidia; order Bacteroidales; family Prolixibacteraceae; genus Aquipluma. The sequence continues at coordinate 65,513 of JAQUIJ010000002.1, forward strand.
TGTGTTGGTATTGGAAACCAGGGCGGTTCTGATGTATTTTCCTTATACAATACCGGATTCTGTAATGTAGTAGCTGTTTGCGACACCGACATGGGAGCTCCACAGACACAGAAGGTACTCGAAAAATTTCCGGATGTTCCACGTTTCCAGGACTTCCGAAAGATGTTCGATAAAATGGCTAATCAAATTGATGCCGTTTTGGTAGGTGTTCCCGATCATTCCCATTTCGCAATTGCCATGTTGGCCATGTCTCTGGGTAAAGCTGTTTATGTTGAGAAACCAATGGGACGAACTTTTAACGAGGTTCAACTTATGATGAATGCCGCAAAGAAATATAACGTGGTAACTCAAATGGGTAATCAGGGACATTCCGAAGCCAATTACTTCCAGTTTAAAGCCTGGACCGAAGCCGGAATTATTAAAGATGTAACTGCGATTACTGCGCATATGAATTCGGCTCGTCGCTGGCACGGTTGGGATCCAAAAATCACAAAATTCCCTGCCGCAGAGCCAATTCCCGCTACATTGGACTGGGATACCTGGCATTCGGATGTGAAAATGCACGATTATAACCACGATTTTATAAACGGACAGTGGCGTTGCTGGTACGACTTCGGAATGGGCGCATTGGGCGACTGGGGTGCACACATCATCGATACCGCTCATCAATTCCTGAATTTGGGACTGCCTTACGAAGTTGATCCAGTAAAATTAGAAGGGCACAATGCGTTCTTCTTTCCGATGTCGTCAACGCTATCATTTAAATTTCCGAAGCGTGACAATATGCCACCGGTTGAAATCATGTGGTACGATGGCGTAAATAATATTCCATCTGTTCCTGAAGGTTTCGGTACTACAGAGCTTGATCCTAACATTCCTCCAACCAGCGTTGGGAAAGTTCAACCAGCGAAACTGAATCCGGGAAAAGAAATTTACAGTAAAGACCTTACGTTTAAGGGAGGATCGCATGGAAGCACTTTGTCGATCATCCCGGCTGAAAAGGCGAAGGAAATGGAATCTAAGTTGCCTGAAGTGCCGGTAAGTCCGTCGAACCATTATGCCAATTTCCTGAAGGCTGTTAAAGGTGAGGAAAAGACTCGTTCGCCATTCGAAATTGCTGGTCCTTTGAGTCAGGTTTTCAATCTGGGAGTTTTAGCTCAGCAACTGAACACTAATATTGTTTTCGACCGTGAGACCAAACAAATCACCAACAATAAACTGGCTAATCAGATGCTGGTTGGGGCTCCGCCTCGCAAAGGCTGGGAGCAATTCTATAAATTGTAGATTTTATTTCTGAAAAATAAAATAGCCCGGAACAGAAATGTTTCGGGCTATAGTTTTTATAAAATTATCAGTTTCTTATTCAAAAATATTATTAAGCAGTCCGCCACTGGCTTCTTTCCGACTGTTTGGACCAAAGGTGCTGAGTTGGGCAACCAGCTTCCGGATTGGCATCGATTGTAACCAAATTTTTCCGGTGCCGCGTAGCGTTGCCAGAAACAAACCTTCACCCCCAAACACCATCGAGCGCAATCCACCAGCCTGCTGAATATCGAAGTCGATTGATTCTTCGAACCCGACGACACAGCCGGTATCGACCCGAATCACTTCATTGTTTAACTGGCGTTCGATTATTGTACCTCCGGCGTGGATAAAAACCTTCCCGTCGCCCTGAAGTGTTTGAAGAATAAAACCTTCGCCACCAAAGAATCCGGCGCCAATTTTTTTATTAAATCGCATCGATATTTTTGTTCCCAGAGCAGCGCACAGGAATGCGTCTTTCTGAACGATCAAACTTCCACGGTGATCAGGTAAATTAATTGGAATAATCGTTCCGGGATAGGGAGCCGAGAAAGCAACATGTTTTTTACCCCAACCCTGATTGGTGAAATGGGTGATAAATAGCGATTCGCCAGTTAATAAACGTGAGCCAGCAGAAAGTACTTTGTCGAAAAATCCGGCGCGAGGATTTGAACCATCTCCCATTTTCGAATCGAAACTAATACCATCTTCCATGTACAGCATGGCACCAGCTTCCGCAATTACGGTTTCTCCCGGATCAAGTTCAATTTCTACCAACTGAATGTCGTTACCTACAATTTTGTAATCAATTTCGTGTGATTGCATGGGTCTAATTTTTTTTGATGAATCTTTCTGATTGAACAATGTTGAACAAATTTATGGAATGTTGACAAAAGCAACGTAATTTTTCGACCAGTAAGTTTATTTTACCGGTGAAATATCGTCAATGCCAAATAAGGTTTAATCTGTGAAATTCGAATCTGTGATTTCTACGATTAATATTTTTACCCAATCTCGATTGTATTTCCGGATTTGACAGGGATAAACCTGAAGCTTTTAAATATGGCTGCCTGTGCCGAAAAGTTTGTACAGTGCGATGGAATAACCTGCTCTACCTGCATTGATTTCATCCAATCGATGGTCTGTTGAGTTGTTGCATCGTCGTTCTGTAAATGGAACCCACCAATAACCAGATGGATCTTCTCAATCCCGGTTACCTTCGTGGCGAGGGCAGTCATGTTGCAAATTCCCGAATGTGCGCAGCCCGAAATCACGACCAATCCTTTAGAAGTTACAATCGCTAAACCCGAATCGTCCATTACAAAATCGTCGGTTCCGTCAGCTTTCCGGAATGCAGTTTGTTTGCTTTCGAATTCCGTTAATCGAGGTATTTCGCCCAGAAAATAGATTTGCTCTGAAAGCTGAATTGGATCGCGACTCAAAACCAAATGAAACTTCGAACGTATTTCATCTTCGCTCCATTTGATTCCTAGATTGGTACCATTCGATTTTCGGGTTCTTTTCAGGAAAGTGTCCGGATGGCAAATTAATTGTTGTCCTTCGAAAAGCGATAAACCTCCAGTATGATCATCGTGTCCGTGACTTAGCACAATCGTGTCAATTTGCTGAAGATCGATATTCAGGATTTTGGCATTGTAGGCAATTAAATCCGAAGAACTGGTGTCGAACAAAACAGTGCGGTCAGCCTCAATCCGAAATGAAAGTCCGTGTTCAGCCCGGCACCATCTTCCGGCAATGTTATCGTTTAAAACGGTAATTTTCAGCTTTTGCATTTACTCCGTTAAAAATCAAGTTTTAATTTTTCCAATTCTGTGTTAATGAAACTTATTTCTTCGGCACTCAGTTTCAGTTGGGCAGCCTTTGCATTTTCAACCGACTGGGTTGCATTGCGCGCTCCAACCAGTGCAATGGTAATTCCGGGTTGTTCAACAGTCCATCTGATTACCAATTGGCTCAATGTGGCTTTTTTATCGTCAGCCATTGGTTTTATTTTTTGCAGAAAAGCATTGATTAACGAGATGTTCTGATCCGAATAATAGGGTTGATCCACGCGTGTGTCTCCTTCGGCAAACAAGTGTCCAGGTTTTATTTTCCCTGAAAGCAGACCTCTTTGCAGAGGGCTATATGCAAGTACCGATTTGTTATTTTCAATCAGATACGGAACAAGATCTTGCTCAATGTCGCGTTTAACCATGCTGTACGAAACCTGATCAGAAACCAGATTGATGTATTTGGCAGCTTCTTTCATCAACGATACATCGTAATTGCAAACCCCGGCATAGCGAACTTTACCTTCTTTAATTAGTTGTGCTACAGCTTCCATTGTTTCCTGAACCGGTGTAGTAGGATCGGCCCAATGAATCTGGTAAAGGTCAATGTAATCGGTTCCCAAAAGACGCAAGCTGGTTTCGCATTCTTTGATGATGCTTTCTTTTCCGGAGTAACGGTAAATATCAATCGGTTTTCCTTGGTTATTTTTACTGTTGAAAAAGAACTCGCCTTTGGTTCCTTCCCAGCTCAAACCATATTTGGTAAGAATTTGTATTTTATCCCGAGGTATTCCTTTGATGGCTTCGCCAACAATCTCTTCGCTTGTTCCCTGCCCGTACACCGGCGCTGTATCAATCGAAGTTACACCGTAATCAAATCCTGCCCGAATGGCTTCTACAGCTTCAGAACGTTCGGTACCTCCCCACATCCATCCACCGGCTGCCCAGGCGCCAAATGTAACAACTGACACATTTAAATCTGAATTTCCTAGTTTTCGGTATTCCATAATAGTTGGTTTAAGTTTTTGTCTTATGCTTTTTTTACTCCTGATTCCGGTTTAAATAGCGGTATCTCCACATAAAAGGTTGTGCCCTCATTCATTTCGGTAGTGTACCAAATCTTTCCGCCGAAATTGTCAACAATATTTTTTACGATCGACAACCCAAGTCCCATGCCACTGGTTTTTGTTGTAAAGTTTGGCTGAAACAGGTTTTCCTGAGCTTCTACGCTGATTCCGGTTCCATTGTCGCTGATCTGAATCACAGCCGCTGATTTATTCGTATTGATGGTAATTTGTATTTCCCCTTTCTGGTCAGCCGGAATTGCCTGAATGGCATTTTTTACCAGGTTCAGAAATGCCCTTGAAAACTGTTCTTTGTCAATGAACACCTTTACCTCGGTAAGGTTATTCATTTCCAGCACGAAGTGCAGGTTCTGGTTCGGCTCGAACAACGAACAAACGTTTTGAACCACTTCAATCAGGTTGAACACTTCATTTTTTGCTTTTGGAATTTGTGCAAAGTTCGAGAACTCCGTGGCAATTCCAGAAAGCGTATCAATTTGCTCAATCATGTTTTTGGTAACCCGATTGAAAAAGTCGTCATAGTGCTCGTTGCCTTCCTCTTTTGCACGTTGCAAATACTGAATGTTGAGTTTCATCGGAGTGAGCGGATTCTTAATCTCGTGCGCTATTTGCTTGGCCATTTCGCGCCATGCCGATTCACGTTCCGAACGGGCTAATAATTCAGCGCTTTCTACTAAATCATCTACCTTGTGGTTATATTCACGAACCAATGCACCAATCTCGTCTTCCGATTGATAGTTGATGTGTTCGTTCTTTGTGCCAAGCTGAATGCCTCTCAGTTTTTCGCGGATTAAAGTAAGCGGTTGAGTTATTTTGTTCGACAAAAAGATTGCAATAATCACACTGGCCAGGAAAAGAATCAGGTAAAGATTAATAAAGGCAACAATAAATGTTGAAATGCCTTGCTTCAGATCATCTTCGCGTGTGAAATACGGAAGGTTGAGGTATCCTAGGTAATCGCCTTTGTTGTTTATAATTGGTTCATACGCTGAAAGATAGGATAGCGATCCTATTTTTTCGGGCTGAAAATATTTGAGCTGGAATCGTTCAGAAAGCTCATAAAACGCTTTGGAATCAATACGGTCGGAGGTTAGCCCTTTGTCAAAAATTTCGGGACGCGAAGTGGCCAGCAATTGTCCATTTACATTATAAATATTGATGTCGGTTCTGAAAATATTTGAGAGTTTATTTAACTCGCCGTATAGCCATTCTTGCAGTTCCGGATTAATTGAATTGACATAAACCAGCCTGTCTTTTATTTCTTCTGAAATAGATTTTATTTTTTCCTGAAGGTCGACCTGGTGGCGGGTGCGGTATTCCTGAATGTTATAATAAATTGTTCCGGTTGCTACAAAAAGGTGCGATATTAATACGACCGAAATGATGGATCCCTGAATCCGGAAACGAAGGTCGCTTGGAATCAGAAGTGTTCTCATATCCGAATTTCTTATCAGGATTATTGTTAGAACAAATGCAAAATAGAAGACGAAAATGTATGGAAACGAAATGAGATAATCGACAAATGTGAGAGAACGGTTACTGACAATTATATGGTTTTTTTCGTCTATATTATAAATCAGGTGATTATATCCGCCCCAGTTTAAGAGTTGAAATTCAGTGTTATAAGATTCGATATTGTACGATTGCAGATAATAATTGTAAGTGTAATCTCCCGAGAAGTTCACCAACTCGTCGTCGAAATATTTCGCATACGAAAGGTATTTATATCGAAATGGCTTGGCCAGCGATTGATCGATGAGCAATTCGGGGAATCCAATCCCTTCAGAAATAATTTTTGAATCAATTTCAATAAATATTGATGTTCCATTTGCATTATTTGGATTCGGATAATGAAGTTTTCCCAAATACGAAATCCGGCCGTTCAGGTTGTTCATGAAATAAAAGTCACTATTTAAGATTCTTATTCCTGAACGTTCAATCATATTCTCGAAGAATGGGAAGCAGGGTTCCAAAATATTCTCGGGCTGAACCATAACACTATCAGTTGCAGTACAGAAGTAGGTTTGAATATCATATTTTCTGAAATATCCACTGAAATAGGCTCTGGTAAGGTAATTTGACAGATCGGTATATGGAGGAGTGAGCAGTGTGGGAATAATTGAATCGGCCTTAAATTTTTCCTGCATTCGCGACAGCAGAACTTCTGCAACCGGGTCTTGTTCGGAGCTTAAAGTTGTTGCCCTCAGTTTTTGCACATCAAGGTCGCGTTTCTTGACGGTATTGTAAACCAACATCAGGCTAATGACAGAAAAAAGTGAGATAAAAAGTATGGAATAGGAAAGTGAAAAAAGCGAAATGTGCATTTTTTTGATCAGACACTGTAGTGAATTAACTGCAAAAAACAGGAGCAGGATATATGCCCATCCGGAAGGGAAAAATACACACAAGATGATTGATGTGAAAACTGCAACCAGATTTAGTCTGAGGAAAAGATTTTTACGATTCAGATGTTCAGTCCGTTGAATAATCCTCAGGTGAATGAGGAAAACAGAAAACAACAACATCGCAATGGCCAGATAAGCGCTTACGCTGTATTGATCGATGTCGGTAATGCGGTTTAATTTGTAACTTATGTTGCTGTTGCTAATCAGGTTTTCAATCATAAAGCCAACAACCTGATACAATAGACCGACAAAGGCGAATGCCGGAATAATCAGCTTTTTTCGAAGTAGTTCGGTGGACGAAAACTCGTTTGCAAATACCAGACTCCAGAAAAAAAACAGAATGGTGATCAGGAAAAAATCGCCTAAAGAAGGAAGCCATTTCGAGATGGCATAAAACTGCGCACTAAATAACCCGACATGGTTTAAGATTGCTGGTATCTTTAATGTGATGTGAACCCAGTAAAGAAAGGAGAATGCTATAAATAGCGAAAGCATCTTTAAAAACGGATGGTTGCCTTTGTAGCGTTTGATTTCGCGGTACAACGAAATCAGAAGAAATATAAAACCAAGCAGATACAAGATAACCGGAATGTAAAGCTTTACCTCACTATAGGCTTCGTCTCCTGATGGCAAAACAGTGAAGAGATATTGATTTTTTGAATCGTGTATTTCAGTGGCATTGGTTACCCTCGAAATGTTTATTTTATAGCTTGATGGAAGCTTGAACGGTGGTATGTATGAATTTTCGAGGTAATGATTTTCGTACGAATAATTGTTTTTGATGTGTATCAGCCCAATGATCTCGTAATTGCCTATAATTCTAGTTTGTGCCACAAAAATACCGTTGGGTAGGGTGATTAATTTATTGGCAACCGAGACCTTGTTTGGGATATTCTGAAATGCAAATTGGTTGCTCGACCAGTAAATCATTTTCCACTTTTTGTAAATGACAAAGCCGAGGCCTTCATCTTCATACAAATGGTTTAATTCGGAAAAGGTTGATGAGTAATTTTCAGCCGATAAGCTGTCGTTTATTTTTAGCTCCGTTTTAGTAAGGTACTTCGAGAGTTTTAGTTCCTGATCGAGTAGGGTCTTTTGGAAATTCTGAATGACTTTTGCTTCAGGATGATTTTTTAGGGTTTGGTTTTCCAGAATAGCTGCCAACAAAATGAACAGGATGGCAAGAAAAAATAATATGTGTTCTCTGAATACCTTCATAATACAAAATAATCATTTTTATGCTTCAATCCCGAATGTCTTTAGCCAATTTATTGATGATGATAGGGTTCTCCCTTCAAGATAGTCATTGCACGGTAAAGCTGTTCCAGAAAAATCAACCGAACCATTTGGTGCGAAAAGGTCATTTTCGAAAGACTCATCTTTCCGTTTGCCCGTGAATAAACGCTTCCTGAAAATCCGTACGGTCCACCAATGACAAAGACCAACCGTTTAATTCCTGAGACCATTTTTTTCTCCAAAAAGCGTGCAAATTCTACCGAAGAAGCTTCCATCCCTTGTTCGTCGAGCAAAAATAATTCGTCGGAGGTGGTTAGTTGCTGGAGAATGAGCTCTCCTTCCTTTTCTTTCTGTTGGTCTTCACTTAGGTTTTTAGAGTTCTTAATGTCTGGTATTGCTTTCATTTCAAAAGAGATATAATGAGGTATTCGTTTCAGGAAGACTTCAAGTCCTTTTTGCAAATAAGCTTCGTCAGTTTTACCGATTACCAGCAGGCATATTCTCATGAGTTCGCGTTTCAGTTAAAGATTCTAATTTTCGTTTTTTAAATTGATTTTTCAGGTATATGAAATTTGTTACCTTTACAAAGGTATTTGTTTAAATAAAAAATTGCACGGTTTTTGGTAATGATTCATGCTGAGACGAATTTGTACGAAAATTATTAATGATGAAAAATTTTAAATTGAAACTAATATCCTTCGTGTTCGGGTTTTTTGCTCTGGCAACCGCTTCTTTTGCTCAGATTCCCAATGAAATTGTGACAAGTATACAGAGTGGCAATGATGTTACTTTAGCCGCTTATTTCAATGAAAATGTTGAATTGGTTGTCGAATCGCACGATGATGTTTATAGCAAATCGCAGGCTCAGCAAATTGTTGCGGAGTTTTTTAAATCGAACAAGCCCAAGCAGTTCAGTATCATTCATCAAGGTGGAAAAGAAGACGCCCGTTATGCTATTGGTAGCCTGACTACTGCTACCGGTGCTTTCCGTGTGTATTTTTTATTGAGGATTAAAAATAACAGTACTCTAATTCACCAGTTAAAAATTGAAAAACAGGGCTAATGCCTGATAGACTCTCGAAAAAACTGATTTCCATTTGGGAAAGTATACTGGTCAAGGCAAAACGGGTTACTCTCCCCGGACTTGATGGAATGGCAATCTATGATGTGATGGTTTTTTTCTGGCGCAGCATAGTCGATGGGGCTTTATCTACGCGCGCTTCAGCTATTGCATTCAGCTTTTTTGTTGCTCTTTTTCCGCTCATTATCTTTCTGTTCACTCTCATCCCATATGTTCCGGTCGATAATTTCCAGAATGAACTTTTCCTTTTAATTAAGGATATGGTTCCTGAAAATACGTTCAAAGCCATCGAAGAAACTGTTATGGATATCTTAACCCGTCAGCGGGGAGATTTACTCTCTCTTGGTTTTTTCATGGCCCTCGTTTTCTCGACCAATGGGTTTGCTTCGATGATGACAGCATTCGATGCTTCGCTTCATAGTTTCGAACGTCGTACCTGGCTTGGACAGCGACTGATTGCTTTGTTGCTTTTGATTATCATGTCGGTTTTGCTTGCTGTTGCAATCACCTTGATTACGTATGGTCAGTATTTTATCAACTTCATGGTCGCGAATGGATATTTTAAAGACCATTTTACAATTATTTTGCTTTCGATCTCGAAATGGATTGTCATTCTATTTTTGTTTTTCATGGCCAATTCATTTCTGTATTACCTTGCTCCGGCCAAGAAAACCAAATGGCGTTTTATTTCCGCTGGAGGCACTTTGTCTACCGTTCTGAGTGTAGTAACTTTTTTGGGATTTACTTATTACATCAATCGTTTTGGTCAGTATAACAAGTTGTATGGATCAATCGGAACCTTGCTGGTTATTTTGCTGCTCATGTATCTGATGTCGATGATTCTTCTGATCGGATTTGAATTGAATGCCAGTATTAACGAAGCAGTTAAACATTCAAAGGGAGGTTTTCTACACACAAAAAACAGAATTGACACTATTGACTCTTGAACCAGCTTCTCAATTTGCGATCTTCGGAATTCTGTCTCCGTTCTTTTTATTTATTTCCCCATCCTGAAAAGAATCTCTTTTTCTTCTTTCGATAAGGAATCGTAGCCCGACTTACTTATTTTTTCAAGTATTTCGTTCATGCGTTTTTGATCCTGATTTTTCTGTCGGTTGTACTCAATGTCATCTACCGGTTTTCGATAGCTAACTTTTACTTTGGGCTTTGGGCTGAAGGTCTTTTTCAGGCTTGAAAACAATCCATTTACACTTTTGCCGGGATCAATTCCCCGTCGCAACTGCAACACATAAATCACTCCCCAGAAAGCTCCACCCAGATGAGCCAGGTTACCTCCTGCATTGGTCGACGAAATGCCAATCACATACATCAAAACCGACACGAGCGCAATGTATTTCATTTTCACCGGCCCGATAAACATCAAATGAAGTGTGTGGTTTGGAGCATGTACAGCCAATGCGGTAACGATTGCAATTACTGAAGCCGATGCGCCAAGGAGTCTGGAGTCAGAAACCATATGCGAAAACACGGGAAATAAATTATATCCGGCCACATAGAATAATCCTCCGGAGATACCTCCCAGTAAATAAATTGTAATCAGTTTTCCCTGATCAAAATAAGTCAGGAAAATCTGCCCCATCCAATAGAGCCAAAGTAAATTGAACAAGATGTGCAGGAATTCAAAATGCAGAAACATGTAGGTAATCAATGTCCATGGGCGGCTTGCCAACAGACCAAAATCTGCCGGAAGAGCCAGCCAGTCCATAAAAGGGAAAGGCGTTCCGGAAAGGAAAAAGAACACATTTAAAATCCGGAAAACAAGGAAAACCCCAAGATTAATGTAGATCAGTCGGGTCAGTGCTGATCCTTCTCTAAATGATTCCTTTATTTCGTCCCAGATGGTCATGTTCAAGTTAAATGATTTGAAAATTAGTGAATTTGACAATTAAAAAATCAATCCTTCAGTCCTTCAATCCATCTGTATTAATAAAAATTCCTTGTGTTTCGGTTCCAGTATCTGATCAGGAAAAAACCAAAGAGCATTCCACCCAAATGCGCAAAATGCGCAATATTTGCACCCATTCCTGTAATTCCACTGAAAAGTTCGATGGCGCCATAACCAGCTACAAAATATTTGGCTTTGATTGGAATCGGTGGGAACAATAACATGAGTTCGGTATTCGGGAAAAGCATCCCAAAGCCAAGTAAAATGCCAAATACTGCTCCTGAAGCTCCAACAGTTGGCGTATTTAAAATCATATTTAATTTGCCAGCCGGGCCAACCCAATTTTGTCCTTGTTGTATTAACGCAGCGCCTTGATTAAACACAGCCTGAACGTCCTGAGGGTTCATTTTCGAAGCGTAGTATTGAAATTCCATGTAATTCACAAAGGTGTGAAGTGCTGCCGCCCCGAGTCCGGTTACAAAATAGTAGATGAAGAAACGTTTCGGACCCCAAACACTTTCCAGAACGCGGCCAAACATCCAAAGCGCGAACATGTTAAATGCCAGATGCATAAATCCACCGTGCATAAACATGTGGGTAACCAATTGATATGGCTTGAAATCGGGCGATTGAATGTAGTGTAATCCTAAAATATTAGTCAGATCAATTCCCTTCATCTCAAGAATGTAGGTTGCAGCCAACATGAGCACATTGATAATGATCAGGTTTTTTACAACCGGAGGAATTGTATTGATACTGGGTCTGAAATTTTGCATTGCTATTCGTTTTTTATTTCTACTAATTTGCGACTTGCGATTCGCATCTCAAGATTCGCACCAACTTTAAACTTTGAACATTAAACTTAAAACTTTCTCAGCCAAAGTAAGACTTTTCCGTCAAAATGTCATTTCAATAATTTTTCAAAATCTTCCAATGGCATAATCGAGAGTATTTTTTTCCCTTTCGGCGAAAAATTGGGTGTCTGACAGGCAAATAAGTTGTCAATCAGTTCGCTGATTTCGCCCGGTTTTAACGCATGTCCATATGGAATGGCTGATGCTTGTGCCAGCGAAATGGCAACTGTTTCCCTTGCTTTTTCCTGAAGGCTGACCGGTGAATTTTTATATGCCTCCAGCAAACTCTCAATAATTTCGACGGGCGACGAAGTATTCAGAACTCCCGGTGTCCCGTTAATAATAAAACTATTTTTGCCAAAATCGCGGATATCGAAGCCCAAAGCCCCCAAATCGGGCAAAATACTGGTGAGCAAAGTTGCATCCGAAGCATTCAGTTCAAACGTTTCGGGGAAAAGCTGTTGCTGGCTGGCTACTTCGTTGTTCTCCAAAACCTGCATCAATCGTTCGTACAAAATTCGCTCGTGCGCCCGTTTTTGGTCAATCACCATTAGTCCTGATTTAACAGGTGTCAGGATGTATTTGTTTTTAAACTGAACTGAACTTTTGGTGGTTTGTTGCTCTTCAATCCGAAATTGTACTGGTTCTTCGTCCTGATTTTCAGGTTTTGCACCGAAATCGGGCTCCAACCCTTTGTAAAGCGATTGCCAATTCGTCGGATTTGGTCGTTCAACCGGACGTGATGAAAAACTACTTCCCGCTCCGGAGTAATTTTTTGATGGAGTTTGCGTCTCGAATGGATTGTAATTTGGATTCACCTTGATTTCGGGCATGGCGACTTCATCAAAATTGTGTCTTGCCATTGGAATCTCAACACTTCCGGCCTGATCAAAATCAATAGACGGAACAATGTTGAATTTTCCGAGCGCTTCGCGAACAGAGGCCTGAAGTATTTGCCAGATGGCTGATTCGTTCTCGAATTTGATTTCCGTTTTGGTCGGGTGAATGTTCACGTCAATATCTGCCGGATCGAGATCGAACGAGATGAAATACGACGGAATGGCATCGGGTGGAAGTATTTTTTCGTAGGCCTGCATAATTGCCCGGTGGAAAAACGGATGTTTCATGTACCGTTTGTTCACGAAAAAGAATTGTTCGCCAAAGGTTTTTCGGGCAAATTTGGGCTGCCCGATAAATCCTGATATTTTGACCAATGTCGTTTCCGTATCAATCGGGATCAGGCTCTGGTTGATGTTCTTTCCGAAGATGGAAACAATGCGCACCCGTTTGTTGGAACCTGCCAGTTCGTATATGGCCGATCCATTGTGGTGCAGCGAAAGCGAAATTTCGGGATTGGCCAACGCAATGCGCTGTATTTCATTGATGATGTGCTTCAATTCTGCCGGATTCGACTTCAGGAATTTACGTCGCGCCGGAACATTAAAAAACAGGTTTTTAATCTGGAAATTGGTGCCGTTGTCGCAGCTTACCGGTTCCTGAGTGATGATGTTCGATCCGGAGATGTGAATGAAAGTTCCCAGGTCGTGATCGTGTTCTTTGGTGCGGAGTTCAACATCGGCAATGGCTGCGATGGAAGCCAGCGCTTCGCCGCGAAAGCCCATGGTGCGAATCGCAAAAATATCGTTGGCTGACCTGATTTTTGAGGTGGCATGGCGCTCAAAGGCCATTCGGGCATCGGTGTCCGACATGCCGCTGCCGTTATCGATGATCTGGATCAGTGTTCGTCCGGCATCTTTAATGTTTACTTTGATCTGGGTTGCTCCCGCATCAATCGCATTTTCAACCAGTTCTTTTACTACCGAAGCAGGCCGTTGAATGACCTCGCCCGCAGCAATCTGGTTGGCAACCGAATCTGGAAGTAATTGGATAATATCTGCCACGTTGAATCTCGCTAATTAATAGGATTGAGTAGGCAAAAATAGCATTTCTCAGCGACTTTCAAGCAACCGGTTAATCGCGAATGAGTCCAGAATTTTAGCATTTGCCTAGTCATTAAAGGTCATTAGGTCATTCATAGTCATTGTTTGTTGACTGTGCGTGGGATAATGACAACAAATGACGCGAAGCAAATGACAACAAATGACTTTAGAACACTGTGATTGCCAACTGCAACGATTAGAGGTCTTTCCCAAAAATACGAAAGCGCTTGTAAACCCTGCCGCCCATCTTTTCCATTTCAGCCCGAACTTTGGTGTTGTATTCCAGTTCGAGATGCGAATCGATGACTGTTTTGCCCTGAATGATGGCCGATTGCATGAGTTTTACGCCCATCATAACGTCAAGTCCTTTGCCGCGGTAATCAGGATCGATACCACCTAACAGCAAATTGAGTTGTTTCGTTTTTCGGGCCGCAGCAAAAATTCGAAAAATCCCAAATGGGAATAAATATCCTTTTGCTTTTTTTATCCCATCACCGATATGCGACATGGCAATGACAAAAGCCACAACTTCATTTTGGGAGTTGACCGCTATTTTGATAAAACGCGGATTAATCAGGAACAGATAGCGGTTGGCAAAATCATCCATTTCGGCTTCAGTAAATGGAGTGAATCCATAAATTTCGGTGAAAGTCTGGTTTAGCAGGCGAAGAACCTTGTGGATATAGGGTTTTACTTTTCTGCGGGAGGTAAATTCCAGAATGCTTAATCCGGCGTTCATGCGGATTGCCCGTTCCTCTATTTTCAGGTAAAACTCCGGAATCGGGTTTGGGATTTTGATCTGGTAAACCACCAGATCGACTTCTTTGCTGTAATTGCACTTTTCAACTAATTCGCTCTGGTATGGGAAATTGCAGTTCGAGGCAATAACGGCAGGTTCGTCAAATCCTTCAATCAGAAATCCTTGAGGGTCTTTGTCGGAAAATGCCAGAGGGCCGACCAAGCGAGCCATTCCTTTCTGTCGTGCCCAATTTTCAATAAATTGAATTAAGGCATTGGCAACTTCTTCGTCGTTCCAGGTTTCGAAGAAGGCAAACCTGGCGTTATTCTCTTGATGTTTTTCGTTGTATTTGTGGTGGATGATTCCCATAATTCGGCCAACAACTTGTTTGTTCCGGAAGGCCAGCAATAAAACGGTGTCGCACGAATCAAACGATTTGTTTTTCTTCGGATTGAAAAACTCCCAGTCGTCCATGTAAATTGGAGGAACCCAATTGGGGTGATTTTGATGGATAGCGGCAGGCAGATGAATGAATTTACTGAGATCTTTTCTGGTGTAAACTTCCCGAATTTCTATTTTCTGAAGTTTTTCATTTTGAACTGTCATCTGATCCATTTGCCTGGTTTGTGATGTGTTAAGCTATTCAGAATAAAGGCTACAAGATATTTTATTTTTCTGACAGATTGCAATGGTTTTGTAACTGATTTTTAACATAGCGTTGTATTTAGACGGTTATGTCGTCTCGTCATGCTGAACTTCCTGCCCGCACTCTTGGCAGGCGGGGTTTCGGCATCTCTGAAAAGATGAAAAATCCAAGTAAAAAACACTGGTTTCAAGTTCAAAAAATCAGGATTTGGACATTTGATTTTTTGGATTTTGCCTTTGCTGCCGATTTTTTATTTTCGTTTTTTATCCATTTCTTTAAAATGTATCTTTGCTCATCTTAAAAATTCAGATCATTGACTACGACTCCGAAATACGTTGAAACTCCTTTGATGAAGCAGTATTATGCCGTCAAAGCGAAACATCCTGATGCCGTTTTGTTGTTCAGGGTAGGCGACTTTTACGAAACTTTTGGCGAAGATGCCATTCGCACCGCTGGAATTTTGGGCATTACGCTTACCCGTCGGGCTAATGGTTCGGCCAGCTATGTTGAATTGGCCGGATTCCCATATCATGCGCTCGATACTTATCTCCCTAAGCTGGTTCGCTCGGGAGCACGAGTAGCTATCTGTGAGCAGTTGGAAGATCCGAAAATGACCAAAAATATCGTTAAACGAGGTATTACCGAGTTGGTAACTCCGGGCGTTTCGTACAACGATAATATTTTGGAACACCGCGAAAATAACTTTCTGGCTTCCGTTCATTTCGACAAAAAATTGGCTGGGATTGCATTTTTGGATATTTCGACCGGCGAATTCCTCACTGCTGAAGGTTCGTTTGAGTACATCGATAAATTGCTTAGTTCTTTTCAACCCAAAGAAGTTTTGTTTCAGAAGGGGAAAGGTGCTGAGTTTACTGCTTTGTTCGGAGGGAAATACTATACCTTTTCGCAGGACGACTGGGTTTATACCGAAGATGCGGCCAACGACCGGCTGATGCGTCATTTTGAGACCAAATCGTTGAAAGGTTTTGGCGTTCATGAGCTGAATTACGGGATCATCGCTTCCGGAGCAATTCTTCATTATCTGGATTTGACTCAGCATCACCAAACCAAGCACATTGTCAACCTTTCGCGTATCGAAGAAGATAAATACGTTTGGCTCGACCGCTTTACCATTCGCAACCTCGAACTCTTTAATTCGATCAACGAAGGCGCTAAAACATTGGTTCAGGTGATCGATAAAACCATTTCGCCGATGGGCGCCCGTTTGCTGAAACGTTGGATTGCCTTGCCGCTGAAGGAAATTGCCGCCATCAACAATCGTCAAAATGTGGTGGAATACCTGGTGAAGGACGAAAGTCTGAAAGAGAATCTGGAAGAGCACATTCGCCAGGTTGGCGATCTGGAACGCATTATTTCGAAAGTGGCCGTTATTCGTATTAACCCGCGCGAAGTGGTGCAATTAAAACATGCCCTTCAGGCCATTGCGCCCATCAAAGAAATTTGCGCACAAACCGACAGCCCGAATTTACAGCGATTTGCCGAGCAGCTCAATCCCTGCGACTCCATTCGTACGCGCATCGAAAAGGAAATTCATCCCGATCCGCCAGCGCTTGTAAACAAAGGGCACGTCATTGCTTCGGGCGTTTCACCCGAGTTGGATGAATTACGCGAACTTGCTTTCTCCGGAAAAGATTACCTGGCGAGGTTGCAGGAACGCGAGGCTGAACGAACAGGTATTTCAAGCCTGAAGATCTCGTTCAACAATGTGTTTGGCTATTACATTGAAGTTAGGAATACGCACAAAGATAAAGTTCCGCCAGAATGGATTCGCAAGCAAACACTGGTTGGAGCAGAGCGCTACATTACGGAAGAACTGAAAGAATACGAATCGAAAATTCTGGGTGCCGAAGAGAAAATTCTGGCGATTGAAGTTCGCCTGTTCAATGAACTGGTAGTTGCACTGGCCGAATACATTCAGGCGATACAATTGGATGCTGCCATTGTTGGGCAACTCGATTGCCTTTTGTCTTTTGCTTCAACAGCTATCGAATACAAATATTCGCGCCCTGAGATTAACGATTCGAAAGAGATTATCATCAAAGGTGGTCGCCATCCGGTAATCGAACATCAGTTGCCAATGGGCGAATCGTATATTTCGAACGATGTGACGCTGAATCAGGACGACCAGCAGGTGATCATCATCACCGGGCCCAATATGGCTGGTAAATCTGCTTTGTTGCGGCAAACCGCACTGATTGTACTGATGGCTCAGGTTGGAAGTTTTGTCCCGGCTGAAGCTGCTCAGATTGGCTTTGTTGATAAAATATTCACAAGGGTAGGGGCGTCCGACAATATTTCGCTGGGCGAATCCACTTTTATGGTCGAGATGAACGAAGCGGCCAGCATCCTGAACAACATTTCAGACCGAAGCCTGATTCTGTTGGATGAACTGGGTCGCGGAACTTCAACTTACGATGGTATTTCTATTGCGTGGTCGATTGTGGAGTACATTCACGAACATCCAAAAGCGAGAGCAAAAACCATGTTTGCGACGCACTATCATGAACTGAACGAAATGGAAAAATCGTTTGGCCGGGTGAAGAACTTTAATGTATCGGTAAAAGACGTGGGCAATAAAGTGATTTTTCTTCGCAAGTTGGTTTCTGGAGGAAGCAATCATAGTTTTGGTATTCATGTGGCCCGAATGGCCGGAATGCCGCCTTCTGTTGTTCGCCGAGCCGATGAAATCTTGCTTCAATTGGAAGATACGCACCGAAAAGAAGGCCTTTCGAAGCCTTTGGAAGGCATGGCCGAGAAAAGAGAAGGTTTCCAGATGAGTATTTTTCAATTGGACGATCCGGTGCTGAAACAAATTCGCGACGAGATCAAAAATCTGGACATCAATGAACTGACTCCTTTAGAAGCTTTAAATAAGCTAAACGATATTAAGAAGATTACTGGTCTGGATCGGCCTTTCAAAAAATAATGCACTGAAAATGCCTAAAGTTTTGATCCTTTTTTGGAGAAAGAAAAAATAGGTATATATTTGCATCGCTGTTTTCGAAAGCACTAAACAGTACGTTCAAATCCGAAAAATGCTGCAATTTCCACCAGATTGCGGGATAATATTGAAAAAGGCATCGTTGTTCAGAATGAAAATTCAGGACTGCAAAATATGCGAGAATAGCTCAGTTGGTAGAGCACGACCTTGCCAAGGTCGGGGTCGCGAGTTCGAGTCTCGTTTCTCGCTCTTTTTAAGGAAGCCCGGATGGTGGAATCGGTAGACACGTCCCGAGAAATCGGGATGACCATTGGTTGTGCGGGTTCCCCGCCTGACAAGCCGATAGGCGGGCAGGAAGTCACGCTCCGGGTACTTTTAAAATATCGGATCAATAAATTATTGCGAGAATAGCTCAGTTGGTAGAGCACGACCTTGCCAAGGTCGGGGTCGCGAGTTCGAGTCTCGTTTCTCGCTCATTTTAAGGAGGCCCGGATGGTGGAATCGGTAGACACGCAAGACTTAAAATCTTGTGACCATTGGTTGTGCGGGTTCAAGTCCCGCTCCGGGTACTTAAAGCAAAAGCACTTCGAAATTTCGGGGTGCTTTTTTGTTTTCAATCGGATTCGTTATTTTTGAGATTATGGATTCTGAAAACTATTTTGTTTATGTGATTTCAAGTGAAGTTGCCAATAAATTCTATGTTGGTATGTCGGCTGACCCTCAAATTCGCTTGAAGCAACACAACTCCGGACACAGCCAATTTACGAAAGGTTTTCGTCCCTGGAAGCTTGTGTATTCAGAACTTGCTGGCAGCAGAGAAAATGCACGAGAACTCGAAAAGTATTACAAAACGGGTGCAGGCAGAAAACGCTGGATAAAAATAATAGAAGATCAGAACTTAAGCCCGGATTATTAGATTCTTGCCAAGGTTGGGGTCGCGAGTTCCCTGCCCGCCAGAAGGCTTGTCAGGCGGGGAGTCTCGTTTCTCGCTCAGAAAGAAAGCACTTCATGAAACTGAGGTGCTTTTTGCGTTAATTTCTTTCTGGAAATTACGCTGTTGTTTTACCAATTTTCAATTCTTTCCATTTAATCGGAGCACACTGCTGACTGTAGTTGAATCTGATCGATAGTATTCAGGATGTAATTCTCCGAATGTATTTCATTCGTAATCTGAATGCAAAATCCCCGGAAAACCATTATTGTTTTCCAGGGATCTTTATGGTCAGAAGTATTGCTGATTTACTTGAATGAATTATTGATTAAAATCTTTAATGCTCCTATCAGATAGCTATTTTTTTACGAGTTTATAGTATGTCATAGCTTCTTTATTCATAATTCCGATCAAGTACGTGCCTGCAGGCAAGTTTTGTACCGATATTGCCTCATGATTAGCAACCTTTTTTTCGCTTATTAATTTACCATTCAAACTTGATATCCTGATTGTTGTTTGGTCTTCAATGCCGATGATATAAAATTTGTCAGTTGTTGGGTTCGGGTATATACTTATCGAATTTTGCTTTTCAGGGTCAATACCAGTTTTGATCACAACATTAATTTTAACTGTGTAGCTTGTAGCTGAATAGTGTTCGGTATCGGCAGGCGAAAACAGTACGGTTAATTCTTGTAAATCGCCGGTATTCAATACTGTTCCGGCGATAGGGTTATAAACAAATGTTCCTTCAGTATTTGCAACTGCATTTAATTGCAAATCGCTTAAGGCTGTCCCATTCACAATATCTTTCGGATTTTCCCAGGTAATTACAGGAACTGCTTTTCGAACATTGATTTGTACCGTTTTGTTGACAATCTTGTTTTTCGTCAGATCTTTGGGTGTAAACGTTACGCTTAGTTCCTGGGCATCCCCAACATTTAATTTGGCTCCGGCAGCCGGTGTGTATTCAAAGGTGCCTTCCACATTGCTTGTTGCATTTAGTTGAAGATCATTCAGGGCTGTTCCGTAGGAAATATCTGAAGGATTGCTCCAGGTAATGACCGGATTAGATTGGGTCGTCTGGAATGAAATTTCATCACTGTAAGCTATTCCTTCAGCATTTGCTGCATAAACGCGGGCATAGTAAACCGTATTTGGTTCCAATTCGGTGAGCGAAGCATAGAAGAAGCCTATTGATGTTGGGGTTCCAAGGTTATGTATTTTGCTGTTAAACATGGTTGGGTTTGGACTGGTGCTCCAGCAAATGCCATAAGCTGTTGCATTAGGGAATCCAAAATCAGTAATGCTGCATTTGCCAATAGCTGAAGTTGATTCAATATCCTTTATTTCATAAAGTATTACATTGGCAATGATTCCCTTAGTGCTAAACGATACCTGTTCTCCGTAACTAGTTCCTGCCTCGTTAATCGAATAAGCCCTCACGTAGTATTTTGTATGAGTTCCTAATCCGGTTAATGTGGCGGAGAAAGCTCCTATATTGGAGATACTACCTTTGTCTATCTTACTATTGTCAGTCGTTGGGTTTTGACTGGTACTCCAGCAAAAACCATAAGCAGTTGGGTTTGGTTGACCCAAATCGGTAATATTTCCGTTGGCAACTACCGAGTTGTTTGAAATGCTGCTTACCGCTTGAGTCGTTACTGAAGGCAGTTTTAACGTGGTGAAAGTCATATCATCGCCAGTGGTTGTTTCATTGGTATTTACTCCCACAACCCTGTAGTGGTAGGTCGTACCCGCTGTTAATCCTGTAATTGCTTTGCTTACCAAGGTAGTTGTACTGCCCGTAACCGGACTTTGATCAACCGTAACGGTTGTTCCGTAACTGGTTGTCAAACCATATTCAAACGTTACAGTTGTGCTGGCATTTTTTGCATTTATGCCACCATTAAGTGTAGCTCCGGAAGATGTAATGCTGGTAGCAGCGTTGGTGGTCGCTGTTGGGGTGTCCACATACATAAATTGGTCTGCACTACCCGTTGCGGTTGAGCCCCCGGCAGTGGTAACCGTAATATCCACTGTTCCGGCAGCTCTGGATGGCGAAACTGCTGTAATCTGTGTATCTGAGTTAACCGTAAAGCTTGTCGCAGCCGTTGTGCCAAATTTCACGGCAGTAGTGCCTGTAAAGTTGATTCCGGTAATTACTACAGATGTACCACCTGCGATTGGCCCATTTGCAGGTGAAATGCTTGTAATGTTAGGAAGAGCTTTAAATGTAATATTTACTCTAAATTTCCCATACTTATTATTTGTAAATAATACTATGTAGTAGGCTCCCGGGGTTAAAGTAGTAGTTGTTCCGTTACCAGCTGCCATGTATTTCTTGGAACTTAAACTTGCGTCGTAGCTTGTCGAAACCAGAAATGCAAATTCATTTGTTGCAATTTCATTTGATGAAGCAGATAAAGTAATTGTACCACTTTTAGGAAGAGTTACCTTATATCCTTTCGAAGGATATGATTTACTAGCACTAGCAAGGTACATTGATGGCGCCAATGTAGAAGAAGACATATCTACATCATCCGTAGGGGCAAAAGGAAGAGTAATTTGGTCGTAAAATGATTCTGTTGGAACAGTTGCAACAGTAGTAAATGTAAGGTCTGTCCCATTAGTTGTTCCGCCAGAATTTACACCAACTACCCTATAATGATAAGTGGTACCCGCCGCTAATCCGGTAATTGCTTTGCTTACCGAAGTGGCAGAACTACCGGTAATCGGACTTTCGTCGGCGGAAACAGTCGTGCCATAGGTGGTTGTTGTTCCATACTCGAAAGTAACCGTAGTGCTGGCACCGTTGGCATTAATGGTTCCATTAAGTGTAGCTCCTGAAGATGTAATGCTGGTAGCAGCGTTGGTGGTTGCAACAGGTGCTGAGACTGTGGGCAGGGCCGTTACAACTCCCAGATTTACAGAGTTTAGAGTATTACTTACATAATAGCTGCCTGCACTGCCGATATTACTGCCACTGGAAACTACAAATGAACCACCTGATGAAAGTGGGTTATAAGCGATTTGTAAATCCGATTCAGTATTGCCGTTCAACTCACCGACACTATACAGGATACCCACTAAACCCGAATAGCTGTTTAGCGGACTTGTGAATGTATAAGCCTGGCTTATACTCTGGTCACTTCCATTGATAACGGCAGTCCCAGAAAAATTAATACTGTTGCTGGTAATCGTTACATCAGCCGAGGGGGATAGGACAAGACCCTTGACAGAAAAAACAGTACCACTTTTTATGCTTAGACCGCTGCTGCCAACACTCAGGAGAGAGGGTTGCGGTGCGCCCCATGCCCCTGTTGCCAGCAATAGTACTGCTATTATTGTGTAAATTGTTTTTTTCATAATATAATACTTTGGAAAAGAATTATCACTTAGTTGCATATACTTTCTGTGAAGAAATAGATTTGGTAGAATATGAAAATCAATATTCTGCCAAATCTCGATTGCTTCCTGTTAATCTAGTTTTGTCACAGTAAATTGGGCTCCAACACCTGGTGCTAAATTTATTACTAAAGGAGTTGCAGAGTTGTTTCTAAGGGTCAAAACATCCCCGGCTGCCAAGTTAAGCATGGCTGTTCCTGTAATGTGGCCAGTGGCCACTAAACAGGTTATATTTGTCGAAGCATCTACAGTTCCATTTACTGCAACAGCAATAGCGCTACCAATGCCTGAAGTAACACTAACTAAATAATCAACCTTATAGCTTCCTGTAGCAGGAACAGTGAATGTAGTTGTGCCTGCTGTATGATTTATACCGTACAATGGTCCATTGTTTGAGAATGGTACATCTGCTCCACCTACAACTGTTGCATCTGCTATTGTAGCTAATTGAAACACATAACCAAAGGCTGATAATCCCGAGCCGCCTGTAGCTGGTGTACTCCATGTGCCATCACCTCTTAGATAGGTAGCCGAACTGGCAGTTCCACTACCCAGGCGTGCTGTTGGTACAGTGCCGCTAGCTAAATTCGAAGCGTTTAAATTCGTTACGGCAGAGCCATTTACTGCGGGCAGGGCATCTGTTCCATTTATCAGCACTACCCAGGCCGCGCCTGTATAATAATAGAACCCGGTGGTGCCATCTGTTTGATACACTATTAGACCAGTTGCCGGACTACTGATAGCAGTCCGCTGAGCTGCAGTCATCCGGGGAGTTAATAACCCTTTGGTAGTGCTTGTAACATCAAGCATAGCCGAAGCGTCAGGTGAAGCTATTCCTATACTAACCTGTGCATTTACGGTTAAAGAGAAAGTGATAATTACCGCTAAAATAACTAGTAGTTTTTTCATGTTTATAAATTTTAAATTTTATGGTTTATTTTATGCTAATATTATGGTTGAGTGAAGTTCTACTCTGGATGCAGTCCTGCAATGGTCAATCTCGGAAAAGTAGGATTGAAATCTGTGGTATCCTTCGTTATGAAAAACAACTAAGTGAAAGGTTGATTTTTCCATAGAATGCTTATTAGAGTCTTTGATGGCATAGATGCTCACAAAATACAACATAATATTTAGAAATGAAATGATTTTGATGTCCCAATAAAAATAATTAAGTCTCAATAACCCGAATTTTATTTGAATAGTGAACTCAACTTGGAATTCTCTTGTGACTTTGGATGCAGTATATTGATTCCGACTCAGTAAAACTTAAGGAGTTGTTTGTCGGGATTAGACTGTTTGGATTCATTTGCAAGCTTGATCAAAATTATGGATCGGCTGTTGAAAAGCCGACAGATGGTTGTAAGTCATAAGGCAAAAACAGGAGGCTGACCTCTTTTGAGCCAGCCTCCTGTTTATGGATAGAAAATGAATAGATTCTTGCCAAGGTTGGTGTCGCGAGTTCTCCGCCTGATAAGCCTAATGGCGGGCAGGGAGTCTCGTTTCTCACTCAGAAAGAAAGCACTTCAGGAAACTGAGGTGCTTTTTGTATTTTAATAATCGTTTATTCATCAGTGTAATACCGCACCATCGGTCTGTTTTTCGATGTGCGATCCACAATCTGAAATCCAGCCTCTTCAAACGATCGGAATAATCCAATCCAGGCAAATGAATCTGCCAGTTTTTCCTGAGTTGGAATGGTTGGGTACGCTTCAATGATTCCTATTTTTTCTTTTCGGGCATATTCAATAATTCCTTTTAAAAGTTGAACAGAAACACCTTGCCGCCTGAATTTTTTGTCAACGAAAAAACAAGGGATTGACCAAACAGGTTGGTCATCAATTCGTTTGTGAACGCGCGATTTCTCCAACTTCAAGAAGTCTTCACGTGGGGCAAAGGCGCACCAGGCAATCGGCAGATCTTCATAAAATCCAAGAATTCCGACAGGTTTACCTGTCCAAACCAGTTCTTTCATAGCTAACTTGTTGCCGTCGTTTTCCTTTCCTTCCTGGAAATCTTGTTTCCGAAGTCGGGGCCACATGCACCAGCAGTTTCCGCAGGCACCGCGTTCACCAAAAAGCTGAACAAATTTGCCCCAATTCTGCATGGTTAAAGGCTCAAAAGTCAGTTGGCTTAAGAATTCAGGATCTTTAGGTTGCATCTTTTTTATCATGTTTGGGCTATTATTTCTGTAAGTTAATGAAATGAAATAATGCCCTCTCTACGTGTAGAGAGGGGAAAAGCACTCCGCAAGGAGGGCTCGGGGTGAGTGAATTTGAAATGCGACATTATATTGGTCTAATTACTTATAATCATTTAAATGTACTTCGTCCACCATTCTTGATGCCCAGTTTTATAGATACCATACTTTCTGCATGGATAATATAAAATCAGTACTACTCCGAGCCAAATCAAATAAATTGCCCAAAGTTCAAGACCGCTTTCTGTTCCTTTTGGGCGACCAAAATTTCCGGAGGCAAAACTTAGGTCGGACCATTGGAATCCTTGCAGGAACATGATTGCAATTAATAGTGGATGGATGATGTACCAGTGAATCAGATAAAAGAATAGAGGAACTTTTCCATAAGTGGATATGAAATTGGTAAAATTGTTTCTCTCGTGATCAGCAAATGCAAGTATTAGAAACATGATTCCCAATGTGATTAAACTATACAGAAGTGACGGTGGGTACTTGGTCACGTTAATAAATGAAAGAAGTGTAAATAAACTATTTTTCTGGAATGACCACAAAGAAGGATCGCCGTAAAAGTTTAAAAAACGGAGAATTACAAACAGAATCAATGCTCCCAAGCCTATTTGTAGAAATGTTGTTCTTCTTTTGTTATCGGCCAATTCAAACAGTTTCCCGGAAGCAAAACCTACCAACATAATTCCCAGCCATGGAACAGGTGGGTATCCAATAACGAATGTTATTTGAGGTGTCAAGGGGAATGCTGTGGTTGCAAACAATGTCGATAAAATAGTTTTCAATATAGGAAATCCTTCTGGCGGAATGAATGAAAGTAGATTATGACCAAAGATGATGGTTAATCCTGTTATCGCAATTGTTAATGGAGAAAATTTTAGCATAAAACTCAGGACGATAAATCCAATGCCGATGGCTGCGATTACCTGGAATAGAAACATGTGAAAACCCAGATCAAACCAAATTCCGAAGTTAATAACTGTAAATTCGAGTAGAATAAGCCAGAGTCCCCGTTTTAAAAGAGATTTTCTACTTTGCTTTGGGTTCGCTTTATTTTGAGATGAGATGTATGCCGATGTGCCCGCGAGAAATACAAATATCGGGGCACACAAATAAGTAATCAGCCGGGTAAAAAACAAAGCTGGAGTTGTGGTCGATAAATCAACCGGATTTTGTGTGATGGAGGTAACATGCATCAGGTCACGAACATGGTCCAGAACCATTAAAATCATGACTAGCCCTCTGGTGAAATCAATACTGTAAATCCTTTTCATCGCAGTATATTACTTAAAAAGCCATTTGTTAGATTGATTGGCAATTTACTGATTTCTGCAACAAAAAAAGCGTCTGGAATTTTGTTCCTGACGCTTCTGTTTATGAATGTTTATGCTTTTTTATTCCTGAGTTGCAGCAATTGCTTGACGTACTTTACTTCCGGGGTAAACTTTTAGGGCTTCTTCCAGAATTTTCAACGAAATAGCTAAATCTTCTTTTTTCAGAACGTAAGCAATACGTACTTCGTCTTTGCCGTATCCCGGTGTAGTGTAGAACCCAGTTGCCGGGGCCATAAAAATGGTTTGGTTTTCGTATTCAAAGTCACTCAGTAACCACGCACAGAATTTGTCAGAATCATCAATAGGGAGACGGGCAACGGTGTAAAAAGCCCCCATGGGTATGGGAGAATAGACTCCGTTGATTCGGTTTAATCCGTCAACAAGAAATTTGCGACGTTCCACATATTCGTCGTAGATGTCGTGCATGTATTCTTTATTGTTGTCAAGCGAGGCTTCTGCGGCGATTTGTCCAATCAATGGCGGACTTAAACGTGCCTGGCAGAACTTCATCACGTTTTTCTTCAGGGCTTTGTTTTTGGTAATGAGAGCTCCAATGCGGATTCCACATTCGCTGTATCGTTTCGAAACGGAGTCGATCAGTACTACATTTTGCTCAATTCCTTTCAGATGGAACGCTGAAATATAGGGCGCTCCGGTGTAGCAAAATTCGCGGTACACCTCGTCGGAGAATAAATACAAATCATATTTTTTGATTAGGTCACGAATCTGGTTCATTTCACTGCGGTTATACAAATAGCCGGTTGGGTTATTCGGGTTGCAGATCATGATTCCTTTGGTTCGTGGAGAAATCAGCTTTTCGAATTCGGCAACGGGAGGAAGTGCAAATCCTTCGTCGATTTTAGAAGGAATAGATTTGATGACAGCGCCCGCCAGAATAGCGAAAGCGGTGTAATTGGCATAGGCTGGTTCAGGAACGATAATTTCATCCCCCGGATCGAGACAGGCCAGGAACGCAAAAGTTACCGCTTCAGATCCTCCGGTAGTGATGATGATATCGTCGGCTGTAACATCAATATTGAATGTATGATAGTACGCCGCAAGCTTTTCACGGAATGATTTGATTCCTTCACTGGGAGAATACTCCAAAATTTTACGGTCAATGTTGCGTATCGCGTCAATCGCGTTTTGTGGTGTAGGTAAATCAGGTTGACCAATATTTAGGTGAAATACCTTTTTCCCTTTTTCTTTGGCTTTGTCGGCCAAAGGAACCAGTTTCCGGATGGGAGAGTCTGGCATCAAATTACCACGTTCCGATGTATTTGGCATGTTTTAATATAAAATTAACAGTAAGCCGGCAAATATACGATTATCAAATCTAAATTAAAATTTTAGGTTTTTATTTAATCCGAAATATTAACGGCATAATAACTTTCATATTGCCAGTGTAATTGTCTATTTGGTTTTAATTTGATTCTAATTTGTATGACAACTCTTAAAACTGACAACTTTTATTGTATTTTATCATGTTTTTGATACATTGAATAGGCTACTTTTGGCTCGTACAAAACATTAAATCTACGACGATGATTATAGGAGTACCAAAAGAAATTAAGAACAACGAGAACCGCGTTGCTTTAACACCAGCTGGTGTAGCCGAAATGGTTAAAAGTGGTCATACAGTTTATGTGCAGGCAACTGCCGGAATGGGTAGTGGATTTAGCGATGAAGATTATATTCATGCAGGTGCAACGATGCTTCCAACAATCGAAGAAGTATATGCCATTGCTGAAATGATTATCAAAGTGAAAGAACCTATTGAATCAGAATACAAGCTGATAAAAGAAGGTCAGATTTTATTTACTTATTTCCATTTTGCTTCAAACAAACCGTTAACTGATGCAATGATTGGAAGTAAAGCTATTTGTTTGGCTTACGAAACAGTTGAAATGCCTGATCGTTCGTTACCGTTGCTGGTTCCTATGTCGGAAGTTGCTGGTCGCATGTCGATTCAGGAAGGAGCAAAATATCTGGAAAAAACTTACGGCGGTTACGGCGTATTGCTGGGCGGCGTTCCCGGAGTTCCACCTGCTAAAGTATTAATTATTGGTGGTGGAATTGTAGGAACCGAAGCTGCTAAAATGGCTGGCGGTTTAGGCGCTGATGTCACAATTATCGATGTTAGCCTGAAGCGTTTACGTTACCTTGACGATATTATGCCAGCGAACGTAAAAACGTTGATGAGCAACGAATACAACATCCGCGAGATGGTTCGTAATGCTGACGTGATTATTGGTGCGGTTTTAATTCCTGGCGCTCTTGCTCCAAAATTGGTTACCCGCGATATGATCCCAACGATGAAACCGGGAACAGTTATGGTTGACGTAGCAGTTGATCAGGGTGGTTGTTTCGAAACAACTGTTGCTACAACTCACGATCATCCAACTTTTGTAATTGATCATGTTATTCACTATTGTGTAGCCAATATGCCGGGCGCTGTGCCACGCACATCAACTCTGGCTTTGACCAATGCTACGCTTCCATATGCCATACAGATAGCTAACAAGGGGTGGAAGAAAGCCTGTGTGGATAGTGAACCATTGAAAAAGGGGTTGAATGTTGTTAATGGGAAAGTCGTTTTCGAAGGAGTTGCTGAAGCCTTCGGACTTCCTTATCAAGACGTTCAAACAGTACTTTAAATCCTGAAAACCCCGATGAAACGGGGTTTTGCTTTTTATCGGAATTTTTCAAATCATAGAAAAGGTCGGAACAATCAATTCCGGCCTTTTTTCATTTTCCCCTGAAGGTTTTATTCGGTCAACGAAGTAATTTTTCTATTTTTGCACCTTCGTTTAAATAGATAATTAGGAAATACTCAATAAAATACAAATCATGGATATCCCCAGCAAGTACAATCCCGCCGAAGTTGAAGACAAATGGTACAAGTACTGGATGGAAAATAAGTTTTTCCATTCCGAACCCGACGAACGTGAACCTTATACTATCGTCATTCCACCACCAAATGTCACCGGCGTGCTGCACATGGGGCATATGCTCAACAATACCATTCAGGATATTTTAACCCGTCGTGCCCGAATGCTTGGGAAAAATGCATGCTGGGTGCCAGGAACCGACCATGCATCAATTGCTACAGAAGCTCGTGTGGTGAATAAATTGAAGAATGAAGGAATTTCGAAATTTGATTTGAGCCGTGATGTATTTCTTGACCATGCCTGGGAATGGACCAACAAGCATGGTGGTATCATTCTGGAACAGTTGAAAAAATTGGGCGCATCTTGCGACTGGGATCGCACTGCCTTCACCATGGACGACGTTCGCAGCGAATCGGTTATCAAAACTTTTGTCGATTTGTACGACAAAGGCCTGATCTATCGCGGTGTTCGAATGGTGAACTGGGATCCTGCTGCAAAAACTGCATTGTCGGACGAAGAGGTGATTTACCGTGAAATGCAATCGAAATTGTACTACCTGAAATATAAAATAGAAGGAAGTCAGTCTGATTTTGTTACGATAGCTACAACCCGTCCTGAAACGATTTTGGGCGATACCGCGGTTTGTGTGAATCCGAACGACCCACGTTTCACACACCTGAAAGGCAAACGTGTTTTGGTTCCGCTGATCAACCGTTCCATCCCGATTATTGAAGACGAATATGTGGATATGGAATTCGGTACGGGTTGCCTGAAAATCACTCCGGCGCATGATGTGAACGACTACGAAATCGGGCTTCGCTTCAATTTGCCAAGCATCGATATTTTCAACGAAGACGGTACTTTGAGCGAAAAAGCCGGGATGTATATTGGCGAAGATCGGTTTGCTGTTCGCGAAAAAATCATGGTCGATCTGGAAGCCGCCGGAAACGTGGCTAAAGTTGAAGACTACAACAATAAAGTGGGTTATTCCGAGCGCACTCATGTGCCGATTGAACCAAAATTATCGGCACAGTGGTTCCTGAAAATGGAAGAATTGGTAAAGCCAGCGCTCGAAAATGTAATGAACGACACCATTGAGTTTTATCCTCCGAAATTCAAAAATACCTACCGTCACTGGATGGAGAACATCAAAGACTGGTGCATTAGCCGTCAATTGTGGTGGGGACATCGGATTCCGGTTTATTACCTGCCCGATGGCGGTTTTGTAGTGGCTGACAGCGATGAAAGAGCATTGGCGCTGGCTCGCGAAAAGTCAGGCAATCCAAGTTTAAGTATGACTGATCTGGATCAGGACGAAGATGTACTTGATACCTGGTTTTCAAGCTGGTTATGGCCAATCTCTGTTTTTGATGGTGTTTGCAAACCCGATAACAACGAAATCAACTACTATTATCCAACCAACGATCTGGTAACAGCTCCGGATATTATTTTCTTCTGGGTGGCCCGAATGATCATTACCGGATACGAATACCGCGATCAGTTCCCGTTCAAAAATGTGTATTTCACAGGAATGGTGCGCGACAAACAGCGGCGCAAAATGTCGAAATCATTGGGCAATTCGCCCGATCCGCTCGACCTGATTGCAACTTACGGTGCTGATGGCGTTCGCGTGGGTATGTTGCTTTGCTCACCGGCTGGGGGCGATTTGCTTTTCGACGAAAGTTTGCCACAACAAGGTGCTGGTTTTGTCACTAAAATCTGGAACTCGTTCCGTTTGGTGAACGGATGGGATATGGACAATAAACTGCCGCAGCCGGAACACTCGAAACTGGCTATTGCCTGGTTCCATGAAAAATTCAGCCAGGTTGTGGAACAAACCGACGACCACTTCGATAAATTCCGCATTTCGGATGCCTTGATGAATGTGTACACCACCGTTCGCGACGAGTTCTCCGGATGGTTGCTCGAAATGGTAAAACCTGCCTATCAGCAGCCGATCGATGGCAAAACCTATCAGGAATTAATTGATATTTTTGATGAAGTTTTGCGCTTCCTGCATCCATTTATGCCTTTCGTAAGCGAAGAAATCTGGCAGTTGCTGACCGAACGTAAACAAGGCGAAAGTATCATGATCAGCTCATGGCCAAAATCGACTGGCTACGACGAAACTTTGATTGCTCAGTTTGAAGATGTTAAAGAAGCCATTGCAGGATTGCGCACCATCCGCACTAAAAATACTATTCCGCAGAAAGATCAGCTCGAATTGTCCATCATGGTTGGCGATAAAGGTTTCGCTCCGGGATTCAATAGTGTTTTGGTAAAAATGGGCAATCTTTCAGCTTTGAATCTGGTTACAGAAGAAGTGAAATTAGCTGCTTCATTTTTGGTGAAATCAACTACTTTCTTTGTGCCAATGGGCGGAACGATTGATGTAGAAGAAGAATTGAAGAAACTTCAGGCTGAATTGGATTACACAAAAGGTTTCCTGAATTCAGTAATGAAGAAGCTGAGCAACGAACGTTTTGTAAGCAGCGCTCCTGAAGCCGTGGTTGCCACCGAGCGCGCCAAACAGGCCGATGCCGAAGCAAAAATCAAAGTTCTCGAAGAACAGATTGCAGGGTTAAAATAAAAGCAAGTTAGCAGGTGACTCAAAGTCACCTGCTAACTAAAAAAATACAAAAGAAAGGCCATCTCAAGATTTTGAGACGGCCTTTTCTAAAAACAAAATGATGTAAATGATCACTTTGTTTTGATTACCTCAAACTCAACTCTGCGATTTAACGCCCTACCTTCAGGAGTATCGTTAGTTGCAGCAGGATTCGCTTCTCCAAATCCTTTCTGCTGTTCTATACGATTCTTCTTTATTTTACCCGAAACGATTGATTTTACAACAGAGCTTGCACGACTTTTCGATAAATTAAGGTTGTAGTCGTCAGCACCCTGAGAGTCAGCATAACCACTTACCTTCACCTTATAATCGCCGTTTTCGTTAAGTATATTAACGAGCTTGTCAATTTTTCCTTTTTCCTGAACGGTAAAAGTCGATTTATTCGAATCGAAATATACAGGCTCAACTTTCATTTTTTCAGCTTCAATTTCTTCGGCTGTTTTTTCAACAATCGGACATCCTTTTGCATCAACCTTTGCACCTTTTTGAGTGTCCGGACATTTGTCCAGATAATCTGCAACACCATCGCCATCCGAATCTACCGGACATCCTTTTTCGTCAACTTTTGCATCTTTGGGAGTGTCAGGGCATTTGTCCAGATAATCAGCAACACCGTCGCCATCCGAGTCAATGGGGCAACCTTTTGCATCAACTTTTACACCTTTAGGCGTGTCCTGACATTTGTCATCTTTATCAGCAACTCCATCGCCATCGGCATCGGGGCAACCTTTCAGTGAGGTTAATCCGGCAACAGTTGGGCAGTCGTCCATGTAATCAGCAACTCCGTCGCCGTCAGTGTCAATTGGACAACCATTGGCATCAACAGCAACACCTGCAGGGGTATTCGGACATTTGTCTTTTTTATCAGAAACGCCATCCATGTCAGAATCTTTGGTTTTCCCAAAATCGAACTCAATACCCACTGTAGCTTTCCAGAAGTTATCTCTGGTATTTTTGCCGGCAACGGTTGTTTCAATTCCATTGATGTAACCGGCTTCCAGATAAAGTGCAGTGGCCGGACTTATGTAATATTTACTACCAACTCCTAAGTCGAAATTTAAACCTGATTCGCCATTATCAGCGAGATAGCCAGGTCCGGCAAATAAATACGGACGGAAGTTTTTGCTTTCGTCGGTCAACTTAAATCTTAAGTTGAGGAAAGGATTCACGAAGTCGAGGTTGTTGGTTAGTTTGGAATTGAATAATCCAAAGTCGCTCTTTAACATCAGGTCGAGTCGTGGACTTAGGTATCTGCTTAAATACAATTCGGGCATAAAGCCAATGCCTGAATTATTAAGGTTCCCGTAAGCGCCAACTCCAGCGCCAATTCCCCATTTTTTGTCTTCGGTTTGCGCAAATGCCGATTGAAGAAGCAGAAATGCAGTAAAAAGTAAAAGTATTTTTTTCATGATATCTTATTTTTTAATTGTTGAATTTGAACGTGAAGTTTTAACAAAGAAGTCCGATGCCAGTAAGGGGGATGTGTGTCAAAAAATCCTTATCGGTTTTCATCGAACTTCTTGTCATCTATTTTTACGTTATAATTTAAATGTTAAACCTAATTTTCCTCCGGAGAAGGAATTACCTCCACCAAATTCTAAATTGAGTCCAATTTTATCAGAGAAGTAGTAGCGACCACCAACCTGAGCGCCCAGGCCAAGACCTGAAGTATGAGAACCGGCATAATCG
This sequence comes from Prolixibacteraceae bacterium, assembly GCA_028683385.1. GTDB lineage: Bacteria > Bacteroidota > Bacteroidia > Bacteroidales > Prolixibacteraceae > Aquipluma. Next base: position 98,541 of record JAQUIJ010000002.1, read on the forward strand.
CTTGGTGAATTCCAGATGTAAAAGCCCAGATTTAAACCAGCATAGAAGTCCCAATTTTTAGGAATTTCCAATACACGGTTGAAATGGTAATTTCCATTTCCGGAGATTCCAATCACAGAGTGGTCGTAACTGACATTGGCGTATTTATCGTTGTATGAACGGTATGAAAGCTCGCCACCAACAGTGATGTCTGGATGTACACCGTAATCTAATCCAATGTACACGGGTACTCCCCATGACGATAAGCCTAGGCCTGCATTGAGTTGAGTTTCACCTTTTGCAATGGGTGATTGCGCGTAAATTAAACTACTAAAAAGTAGGAATGACAGGATCAATAATTGCTTTTTCATGTTTCTTATTTTAGATTTTTTTATTTGTTTTTTTGGTCTTGATTACTTTAAAGTTCCTTGTTCCGCTTGGTTAATCATTTGTTCGTTTGCAGTAATGTAGATTTCAACCCTACGGTTTTGGGCTCTTCCTTCTGCAGTGGAATTGTCTGCAACGGGCTCATCAAAAGCTTTGCCTTCGGTAGTCATTCTAGCAGTCGAAATTCCATTCGAATTCAAGAACGCTGCAACTGAAGCTGCCCTGTTTTTTGACAATTGTACGTTTGTTTCTCTAGAGCCTGTATTGTCGGTGTGTCCGTAAATGGTCACATCAGTTTCAGGAGTTTCTTTTAATGAAGCTGCAAATTTGGTTAGTGCTGTTTTGGAGCTGGCGTTCAAGTCGCTTTTCCCAGTCGAAAATAGGATTCCGCTATCGAAAGTAACTTTGATGGCCTGTAAATTGTTGGCATCTGTTACTGACTCAACTTTTGCACCTTCAATCTTTTCAAGTTCAGCTTTTTGTTTGTCCATTTTTTTGCCAATTACTACGCCAGCACCGGCGCCTACAGCGCCACCAACGGCAGCACCAATTGCAGCTCCTTTCCCATGACCGACCAGCGCCCCAATTCCGGCACCAAGAAGAGCGCCACCTGCGCCGCCTATTACTCCGCCTTTAGTAGAGTTTTTAGTTGAAGAACAACTGCCTAATAGGATTATACCGCAAAGCAGAATTGCAATTTGTTTATTAAATGTTTTCATGTTTTTTGAGATTTTGGTTATTTGTTTATTTTTCAAACTTGATGATTGCCTGGATTTTGTCTGTTCCCGATTTCGTTCACATTTCAAATGATGCTGCATAATAGATTCTTTTTTTTCGGCACTGGTGTCTTTTATCCAAGCTACTTTTTCTTTGAATGTAAGATGTTCAATTTCATTAAATGGACAATCCAGATTCCTTTTTTGTAATGGACAATCGTAAGCGCATCCAAATATTTCATATTCGTTATTCATAGATTCGGATTTAGATGAAATTGAATTTCAGTTATAATAGTCTCTTCAATGCAGTGAGAACAGCCTATTCTCAGCGAATTAAGAGATTGTGGCTACTTTGCCAGTTCTTTGTAAGCAATGCCAGCTACAATAGCTCCAGCAACGGGTACAATAATAAATACCCAAAGTTGAGCTAAGGCCCAATCGCCTACAAATAAAGCCTGACTAATACTTCTGGCCGGATTAACTGAAGTGTTTGTAACCGGAATACTTACCAGGTGAATTAATGTTAGAGCCAGTCCAATAGCCAAACCAGCAAAACCTTTGGGTGCTTTTTCATCGGTCGCTCCGAGAATGACAATTAAAAACATAAAAGTCATGACGAATTCTGTGATAATTGCCGCCAACAAGCTGTAATTTGCCGGAGAATGCTCACCGTATCCGTTTGCTGCAAAATTGCCAATGGATGAACCGTTTCCGGTTACAATAAAATAGAGGACAGTAGCTGCCAAAATTCCGCCAGCTATTTGAGAGATTACATAAGGCAATACTCCTTTTGCATCAAACCGGCCACCCATCCACAGACCGATTGTGACTGCCGGATTGAGATGTGCCCCTGAAATATGACCTAATGAATAAGCAATTGTGACTACAGTTAGTCCAAATGCGAGAGAAACTCCCAGTAATCCAATTCCTACGTTTGGAAAACCTGCAGCTAACATTGCACTTCCGCAGCCGCCAAATACGAGCCAAAATGTTCCGATAAATTCTGCTAAATTCTTTTTCATTACTATTTTTTTAGAGTTGAGTGTAATATCTCTTTCGGGGAGATATCGTGAAATAATCGTAAACAAAAGTCCGCAAATTCAATTTAATTTGAACGATTTAATGCATAGCAATGTCTATACAGCCATCTATACAATATCTATACGATGAATGTAATATGCTTGTATTTAGTTATTTGAGTTTTCTCTAAAGCTAGCTATACTCAATTTTAAAAGGGATTGAACAGGATTTTAAGATTATCGTCAATATTCGATAAGCGGTTGGTGATTTAGTTATGCTTTTCGCGGGTTAGAAGAACGAAAAAAGTTACTTTTGAATAATTGTAGTAATCTTAACGTTCGAATCGAGTAAAGTAAACCGAATTTGCAATGAGTAATTCTAAAATACTGCTTGTTGACGATGAGCCTTTAAATCTAAAGCTCTACGATAAAATGCTGAAAGATTTTGATTTTCAAATCATCACAGCAGCGAACGGGCAGGAGTGCCTTGACAAAGTTCGAGAGCATTTCCCGGATTTGATTTTGCTGGATTGGAATATGCCTGTAATGGACGGTATTGAAGCTTTGGAAATACTTAAAAAAGACGATGCTACCAAAGATATTCCGGTTTTAATGATCACTGGGGTGATGACTTCGTCCGAAGACTTATCGTTTGCCATGTCGATTGGTGCGATCGATTTTCTGAAAAAACCTTTTGATAAACTTGAATTAAGTGCACGTGTCAGGAATATTTTATTGCTGACGGAGACCTTGAAAACTTTAAAGGAACACTACCGCCAACTGGAGGATAAAAATGTATTTATTACCTCGCTGATCGAAAGTATTCCTCACCCCGTTATTTATTGCTCGATGGAGGGAATTCTGCTTATGAGCAATAATTTTTTCGAACAACTTCTGGAAAGACCTAAAAATGATTTGATTGGGAAATCGGTTTATCGGTATTTTCGGAGTGAAGAAGTTGGTTTTCATGTACAGAAAGATGTTGAGTTAGCTCAAAGCAAGGCATCGTTATCGTATGAAAAGAATATTTTCCCCGGAGATAAAATGTTTATTGTCTCAAAAAATGTAGTTTCCGATAACCAGGAGAATCCGCTTGGAATAATTACAGTATTTACTGATGTTTCGGAACTGAAAAGAGCCAATGACGAAATTGTGAATACCAAAAAGATTGAATTGATTTCAAGTGCATTGAAGGTGATGCACCTGAATGAAATGAACAGCAGTTTGATCAATGATCTGGCGAAAATTAATCCGTACACCAATAAGGAAGGGCAGGAACTGATTCGCCAGATGAGTCAAAAGTTTAAAATGAACATGACCGAGCAAATCTGGAGCGATTTTGAAACACGGTTCGAAAATGCTTTTGATTCGTTTTATACGGTTTTGCTTGAAAAATTCCCAGGTTTAACTCCCAATGAGCGTAAACTGTGTGCGCTACTACGGTCCGGATTATCCTCTAAAGATATAGCCATTCTAACTTTTCAAAATCCCCAAAGTGTTGATGTTGCCCGGTATCGTTTGCGGAAGAAACTCAACCTGGCCAATGAGGATAATCTTATTGATTTCCTCCTTCTGATTGATAAGTAATCGCTTTACGGATTGATATTTAGTTTGATAGATCAGTTGTATGGATAAAGTATAGTTTTTAGCTGAATACTATTGTAAGATATTTTCGACTTTTGTAACACGAAAGCTAAGCACATTTGTTCAGGCTTGAAACACTTGAATTACAAAAATTACGAATCTAATACGGAGGTTTAATTCAATGGTCAAAATAAAAATACCAACACGTTTAATTGCGACTACCATTTTAATGGCATTAATTCTGGTTCTAATTGTGGTTATAATAATTAGTCTTATTAATGAAAAAGGTAGAATTCAATCGGCACTAGACCTCTCACAACAAAATCGTGAGCAGATATTGAAAACAGAAGGTGTGACAGAGTCTCTTTTGTTGGTTGAAGTCCGGTTCAAGGAATACTGCACAACATTTGAAAAACCGGTTTTCGAAGATTATAAAACGCAAGTTAAAACGTTGGCTGAAAATATTAAGCTTTTACAGGAAACGGGTTCAAACGAATCTAAAGAGGAGAGTCGTCGAATTACTCAAATTTTTGAGGAAAAGACCAAAGAGGCTGATATATACGCAAAATTAAGATTGATAACAGATTCATTGATGTCTTCAGTCGCAAGTCTGGATGAAACTGAAACTGAAATTGACAAATATATCGGCAGCCGGTCTGAAGGAAGAGTTGATACCTTAAGTGTTACAAAAACAAGTGAGAAATACAAGAAAGGTTTACTGGGAAAAATAAAGAGTGCGATCGTTGGCGAAAAAATTCAGGAAAGTGTAAATACGAAGCTGTTGGTTCAATCACCAGCAGAACAGTTAACCCATGGTTCCTCTCAAAAACCAGGACGTAACTCGAAGAATATCAGGGAGCTTGTGCTGAAGGCTAACGAATTAAAAGAGAGCGAATTAAATCTAATTAAAATAAACAATAACCTGATATCTGAAATACGTAAACTCACAAATGAAATCAAGTCGGGTATAAAGAATCAGGAGGCCAGGCAAAATAATTCGTTTTTAAAATCGGTTCGGAATTCAACCGATTTCCTTCAAAATATATTGATTGTTTTAATGCTGCTGGCCTGTATTCTGGCAGCGTATATTCTGTTTCTGGCTTACAAAAACGAACATTTCCAAACCAATATTATCGAGCTTAATAAAAAGGTGATTAAAGATTCTGTCGAGAAGGATAAGTTCTTTTCGATTATAAGTCACGACCTGATGAATCCGTTTAACGCGCTTCTGGGTTTCAGTCAAATGCTAACTGTATCGGCGAAAAATGGAGATCAGGAGGATTGCGTTGAATATTCGTTAATCGTTCATCAATCGACCAAACGGATATTAAATCTACTGCAGAATTTACTCGTATGGTCACGGATGCAGAATGGTAAAATGAAATATACACCCAAGTCAGTCAGGATTGATGAACTTGTTTCTAACACGATGATGATCATAGCTCCAATTGCCCAAAATAAGGAAATAAAGCTTGATTGGAATGTGAATAGCGACATAACTTCAACAATTGATCCCAACATGATTGGTTCTGTTTTACAAAATCTGGTCACAAATGCAATCAAGTTCACAGAAAAGGGCGGAAGTGTTTTAGTAAAGGCTTATACTGAATTGAACCTTTTAAATTTTAGTGTTACAGATACTGGAGTTGGAATGGATGAAACCCGGTTAAACAAGCTTTTTAAAATAGATAAAAGTTCATCATCAAGAGGTACTGATGATGAGGTTGGAACCGGACTTGGCCTTATCATTTGTAAAGAATTTGTTGAAGCTCATCAAGGGAAAATCTGGGTCGAAAGTACTCCGGGAATGGGAAGTAATTTCAGCTTTTCCATTCCAATAATTTGAAGAACTAGTGTTGATTGCTAAGTTTTGGTGAGTACCCTGAAGTTATTTTCAGAATACAAGTACAAAAAATAATATGAATGACCGTAACTTTACCTAATGAGTTTGGCCGATGACCGGCCTCGTCCGGTGAGCCGAAAAACAAGAGAAGATGGCGTTAAAAATCTTTTCTGTTTGACCCCGAGAATTCGGGGGAGTTTAAAAGATTTTAGCCGTCGAACGATAGTTTTTCGTGCGAAGTGGACGTAGCCTTGACCTTTTTTGATTCCTTTTTTGTGTCAAGACAAAAAAGGAATTGGGGTTTGGGGCAAAGCCTCACAAAACTTATTCATTTAGGTATATTATCGGATATTCATTAAAAATAAACATCCCGACAACTAGCTTAGTTGCCGGGATGCCTATTTTAGAGAATAGACGAATTAGTCGTCGTCATCTTCTTTCTGAACAGTAAAGAATGCTGCATGAACCGGTGCCGGGCATTTGCTGTCAAGCCCGTGAATGGCAGCCCAGATCACTGCATTAAATTGGGCATCGGGAATTCGGTCTTCCTTGCTGAAATCAAATTTATCGCTAATTCTCGACATCGCAGTTTCTGCGGTGTTCTTCAGGTTTAAATCAACCTTATTGGGTAACGATTTGAAAGGGGGATGTGTTGCTGTTTTGTTGAAACATCTCCATAAAGGTTCTGCGGCGGCATCATACTGACTCATTGGTGGAAGTCCAAGAATGAGTTCCATCGTTCGAAGTGCTGATGAAGTGGAGTACATTGTATGATCTACAAATCCTTGTTTCACAAATCCGCCGGCAAGATAAGCCGTTGAACGATGCGCGTCAACGTGGTCAGGACCATTTTGGGCATCGTCTTCCACAATAATAACCAGACTTTCATTCCAAATCGACGAATGACTGAGGTGTTCAACAAACAATCCGCAAGCCAGATCGTTATCGGCAGCGTGGGCAAGCGGAGACGGTCTTCCCAGTTTCAAGCCTTCGGTATGATCATTGCCAAAACGGATACTATTAAATTGTGGAACAGTACCCTTTGCAAGTAATGTCTCAAAATCCTGTTTCCACCATCTAAACCTGACTGTGTCACGAATCGACATATTCCAACCGACATAAGATTCGCAAAAATGATCCTTTAAAGCAGGAATGTTTGGTTTATTGTTATCGCCGATAAATTCACCGTAGCTTCGATAGGGCACTCCATATCTTTTGCAAAAATCCCAGAAGAATCCATTTTTATTGTTTGCGACTTCACGTGTGCCTTCACCGGGATATGAGCCACCTCTACCTCCATAGCTTGTGGGCCAATTCTTTTCTAAATAATCGGTGGCATAGGCGCCCATCGTCCAGTTGTGGCCATCAGCGCTCACTTCACCATCCACATAAAAATTGTCGAGCAACACAAATTGTTTGGTCAATGCATGCAGGTTTGGAGTCACATTTTTTCCGAAGAGCACCAACGTTGAGTCGCCGTTTCCTTCCGGAATATCGCCTAAAACCTGATCGTAGGTGCGGTTTTCCTTGATGATGTAAAATACATATTTAATAGGCGATGTCTCTCCAACCCGCGATGGAATTGGGTTTCCTTCTTCGCCTTTTGAGAGCATTTCGCTTTCCTTGTTGTATGGAACGTTGTTATATACGGCCTGAGAATAAATGCTAAGCTGTGTCTCGCTCGGGTTGGGTATCGCCTGCAATGTTCCACGAAAAAGTCCGCCAATGTATTGCACTTTGGCTTTTTTGTTTAAATCGGCATGGTGAGTAACTTCCTCTTTTTTAGGACTGGGCCCCAAAGGGTTGGCTTTTGAAGTCAAGCCTTTACCATTGGCAACAAAAATGGTATTTTTAATCACCCGGACGCAGGTTGGATACCAACCGGTTGGGATAAATCCTTTGCTGAAACTCTTCCCGGGAGTGCTCACATCGAAAACTGCCAGACAATTGTTGTCGGCATTGGCAATGTATAATGTTTTTTCATCATCGCTGAGGGCAACACTATTGGTTGTCGATCCTGACGGAGAGTTTGGATAAAGCGCTGAATTCAAAATTTCGACGACTCTTTTTTGTTCCAGCGAAATAACCGAAACAGAGTTGTCGTTGGCATTGGCGACAAATAGATATTTCCCGTTGCGTGTCTGGCACATGTCGTTGGGATTATCCCCAACCGGAATGCTGCCCGTCATTTGTTGTTTTCGGGTGTCAAACAGAGCAACTTTATCGCAGCCCCAGCACGTTATATACAATATTTTACCATCATTTGATAGTAAGCAAGTATATCCTTCGCCTCCTAATTCGAATTTGTTTTTAACTTTTTTCGCTTTCAGGTCGAAGGTGTATAACGAATTATTTTCTTTGGTAACCGCATACAACATTTGCTGATCGTCATCGACAGCGATGCCCGAAATTGAAATTTTTTCAGGCCAGGGTTTGCCGATAACCAATGTGTCATAAGGTACCAGTTTTTTGTTGGTAAGCTGATAGCGCATGATCCAGTTGTCATTTCCTCCTGAAGCGTACAAATACTTGCCATCTTTCGAAAATGTAAGACCCAGCCAACTCTTTGCCGCGATTACAGAATCGAGTACCAGCATGTTCTCCGGATCAATCAGTTGAATTCCCTGATCGCTTTGTCCGTTATTGGTTACTGCCAGCATTTTTCCTGAAGGAGAAAGTGCAATGTTCAGTGGTAAATCACCCAGCGGCAACTTTTGCCCTACCGGTGTGAGTTTCCAACCATTCGTCAACGAAACCCGAGCCGATTCAATTTCCTTTAAACTTTGTCCATTCGCCTGAATAAATGGAAATGACAACAGAAAGACGAAATTCAGAACAAATACTGTTCTAATGTTGATAGAAAGCATATTGTATAGTTGTTTTGGGTTAATCTTCATGCCGAAATTTCGGGATAAGTTTGATCAAATCAAATCCAATCGATTAAAATTGAATTAAATTTTTGAGACTCTCGGTTCAGTTTAAATTTGTCATTGCTGTGAGGATATTTTGGCAATCAATCTGATTTTATCCAATGATTTCTTTTTGAAGCGCTTCCAGTGATTTGCCTTTGGTTTCGACATACATAAATTTCACCACAAAGAATTGAAGCAACATCATGGCTGCAAAAAACAGGAATGGATATCCACCCGATTTTTCGGCCATTACCGGGAAAGTCCACGAAACAATTGCAGCCATTATCCAGTGTGTAAAACTCCCAAGTGCCTGGCCTTTCGATCGCACGCTGTTTGGAAATACTTCACTTATATACACCCAGATAACTGCTCCTTGAGAGAATCCAAAAAATGCAATGTAGCTAACCAGTAACCACACCAATAAGTTTTGATGACTGTTGGTGAAAAAGATAAATGCCACGCCTGCCAGTGAAACTGCGGTTCCGATGGAGCCGATGAGTAGTAATAGTTTTCGACCCACTTTGTCGATAATACTCATGGCCAGCATGGTAAACATCAGGTTGGTTGCGCCAATGGCCACACTCTGTAAATCGCCTGATACCTTGCTGAACCCAGCCTGAGCAAAAATATCGTTCAGGTAATACAGCAAACCATTTATTCCTGAAAGTTGATTGAACATGGCAATTGAAACTGCCAGGAAAATCGGGTATTTGAACTTTTTGCTGAACAACTGTTCTTTTCCTTTTTTCTTTTCCGATTCGATTGATTCCAGTATTTCGGCTATTTCTTTTTCAACAAATTCTTCGCCAGTCAAATTTAAAACAGATCGCGCTTCATCAATAAGTCCCATTTTGATTAACCAGCGTGGACTTCTCGGAATAAAGAATAGTGTAATGAAAAACAAGATTGACGGAACTGCCATAATTCCAAGTTTCCATCTCCATTCAACTTCGCCCAATCCGAATAAACCTACCAGGTAATTCGAGAAATAAGCCATCAGGATTCCGAGTACCACATTAAATTGAAACATCCCAACCAGGCGCCCGCGATATTTAGCCGGAGCAATTTCGGCAATGTACATGGGGCCAACAACAGATACACCCCCTACCGCAATTCCGCCAAGGAAACGGGAAAATAGTAGTGAAATCCAACTGAATGAAAAGGCACAGCCAAGAGCCGACAACGCGTAAAATACGGCCAGATAGAACAAAATTCGTCTTCGTCCATATTTATCAGCGGGTTTTCCCACCACCATTGTTCCAATAATGGTTCCGATTAGGGCTATGGAAACGGTGAATCCAAGCCAGAATTTATCGAGATTAAAAAGTTTTTCGAGTGCTGAAGTTGCTCCTGCAATAACTGCGGTATCAAATCCAAATAGGAAACCACCCAAAGCGGCAGTCAGTGTGATAAAAATTAAGCGGCTGTTTAGTTTCATTTTGTTAGTTTTTGTTGCGTAGGTACTTTTCAAATGTAAATAAATATTGAATGATAACTGAAATACTCAAGTTGAATTTATCTGAATATTCAATCAATTTGAATGCTTAATGTTAAAAGAAGTTAAAAGCGATTGGGTTCATGAAAATTGCGAAGAATGAGGTAAGGGTGTTTCTTTTCTGAACTGTTATATAATCGTATTGCGGAATTTTTTTTCATAAGTTTGTTTTGGTTTTTTTACTAAGACTTCGGGTCTAATAAAAAACTTCAAAGGGCATGGGGTGAGATCCGATGCCCTTTTTATTTGCGCTATCATGTTTTGTCCCAATCGAGCAAATACACATAAAAATATAATTTCTTCATCTACGATTTTATTTTCGGCATTGCTTTCGAACTCTTTATATTTGTAGTGCAATATTACTTGTGGTTTACTTAATTGTAAATCGTAAATTGTTCAATCGTAAATTTTATATGCTATGACTTTAATTAGATCAATATCAGGAATACGTGGTACTATCGGAGGAAAACCCGGCGAAGGATTAAGTCCGCTTGATGTGGTAAAATACACGGCAGCCTACGCCGAATGGGTGAAACAACAACACCCCGGGCAAACAATTACTGTGGTGGTTGGCCGCGATGCCCGTATTTCCGGACCAATGGTTCAGTCGCTTGTGGTGTCAACACTCTCCGGAATGGGGTGCATGGTAGTTGATTTGGGAATGGCAACCACTCCAACAACTGAAATCGCAGTAAAAGAAGAATCTGCTCAGGGCGGAATTATCCTGACGGCAAGTCACAATCCAAAACAATGGAATGCACTGAAATTGCTTAATCAGGATGGAGAATTCCTGAATGCTGCTGAAGGTACTTTGGTATTGGAGATCGCAGAACAAGAGCTTTATAGTTTTGCTGAAGTTGATGATTTAGGTGAGATTTTCGTAAAAGATTATACGGATATTCATATTCAGCAAGTACTCGACTTGGAGCTTGTTGATGTTGAAGCCATCCGGAATGCCAATTTTAAAGTGGCTATTGATGCGGTGAATTCAGTCGGTGGAATTGTTATTCCGGCTTTACTGAAAGCGCTAGGGGTTGAAGAAGTTGTTGAAATCAACTGTGATGCCACCGGCCAATTTGCCCATACTCCGGAGCCTCTTCCTGAAAATTTGGTTGAAACTGCAGAAATCATTCGTAACAATTCGGTTGATGTAGGTTTTGTGGTTGACCCCGATGTTGATCGTCTCGCGATTATTAGCGAAGATGGTTCCATGTTTAATGAAGAATATTCGCTGGTTTCGATTGCCGATTATGTGTTGAGCCAAACTCCCGGGAATACGGTTTCAAACCTTTCATCTTCACGTGCTTTGCGCGATATTACCGAAAAACATGGTGGAACGTACACGGCAGCCGCTGTTGGTGAGGTAAATGTGGTAGCCAAAATGAAAGCCACCAATTCGGTAATCGGCGGTGAAGGAAATGGCGGAATCATTTATCCGGCTTCGCATTATGGTCGTGATTCATTGGTTGGCGTTGCCCTATTTTTGAGTCTTTTGGCCAAATCGGGATTGAAATGCTCTGAGCTTCGGAAAACGTATCCCGATTATTTCATTTCGAAAAATAAGATTGACCTGACCCCTGAAATTGATGTGGATGCTATTCTTGAAAAAATGAAGCTTAAATACCAGAATGAGCAAGTTACTGATATTGATGGTGTAAAAATTGATTTTGCCGATTGCTGGGTGCATTTACGGAAATCGAATACAGAAGCGATTATCCGGATATACGCTGAAGCTCCTTCGATGGATGAAGCTGATCAACTGGCACAAACTATTATTCAGGATATTCGCTCATTGATTGAGTAAAAAGAAAATGATCCGATCTTTTGACTAGATCGGATCATTTTCTTTATCCACCAAATTCGTTATTTATTGAATGGCATCTTTTTTCTGAATAAGATACTGAACCATCTGCTCTTTAGCTTGAATTACAGTTTGCTGTGAATTAATTTTTGCATCATTCATTGCTATTTTTGTCTGTAGAGACTTGATATCCATCTGTTTTGATTTGATCTTGCTTTTAGCAGATTTAATTTTGCTGAAGCACTTGGATTTTTCCTTTGCCAGATCTTTTTGCTCCGACTTTCCGGCGTCATATTCGGGAGTACCTTTCTTCAGTCCTGAAAAAGTGACTTTTTGGGCCGTAATTTTCTCATCCAGTCGCTTGATGTCGCTTTCTATCCCAACGATTTCTGCTTCAGTTTCCTGAATGTCAACTTCGAGTTTTGTAATGTTTTTCTCTTCCTTTTTCGAATCCGATTCTAAATCTTTAAGCACACCCTCCTGTTTCGAAACTTCCTTTTTTGCTTCTTTGATCTGGCCATCAACAACACCTTGATATACAATGACTCCAAAATCCCGAATGTATGCTTTCATGTTTTGAATTTGTTCAGGATCAGCATTTGTCTCGTTGATGAAGGCAGAATCGGTATACTGAAAAAATGTATTAAACTGACAACCTTCAGGTAGTTCAATGATTCGGGCATATATGTCCATCAAATGTTTGGTAATCATTGCCTGTTCTATCGATTTGACAAATAGTTCATCTCCAATTTTCTCTACTTTAAGTTTGTCGCGGTTCACTTGCTTGTCATCACTCTTGAAAATATTTCCAACCTGAGTCGCAAGATTTCCAATACGCTCGCCAACACTTCGGTTGTTGACGTATTTTTTCCAGGCCGGCTCAACATCGTTGGGTTTTGCTTCAGGAATTAACACAGTGATTGCCGTTTGTGTGCCTTTCGACATGTTCTTTTGACCAATTTCGACTTCTATCTTTTTCTGCGATTGAGCACATATCGCTACTAAAAGAAATGTTGTGAGAAAGTAAAAATGTTTCATAGTTTTTTTTCAATTAACGATTGAAGCTAATACTTTGTTTCAAAGTTGTAGAAGTAACTCAGTGTTATATTGTTGGTCGGTTTTAATGCATTAAAAGCAAAAGCGGATCAGCTGGTTTGAATAGCTGATCCGCTCTTTTAATAAGTTCAAATTTTGACCTGTAGAAAATCTATTTCTTGTTAAAAGCCTCTACTCCGGCATCCAAAAATTGGTTAAACGCTTCAATGTTGAGATCGTAAGCCCTTGGCGACACAAGAAGAGTGCCTTCGCCATCCAAAATGACATAATAGGGTTGCGAGTTGGTTCCGAATTTACTGGTTTGTATTTCACTGTTTTTCTTTCCGAGCAACTTTACTTCGCGACCATCCTTATTGGTGTACCACTCTTCTTTTGGCATTTCTATTACTTTGTCGTCAACGTAAAGAGCCAGTAAAACAAAATTTTCGCGAAGCCTTTTGAGGACCGTCGGGTCGCTCCAGACGCGGTTTTCCATTTCACGGCAGTTGGTACAGCCATGTCCTGTGAAGTCTACAAAAATCGGTTTATTCAGTTCTTTCGATACCTTCAGAGCCTGATCGTAATCGAAGTAGCCTTGTAATCCATGAGGTAGTTTTAGTCGATCAGCGTATTTTGCGGCTTCAGTCATGTTTCCCTGATGTGCACTTTGACCACCTCCCTGATTATCACGAACAATGGCGTTAATGTTAAAATCTTGAGTTTCCATTGGAGGAAGCCAACCCGAAATACCTTTTAGCGGTGCGCCGAAAAGACCCGGAATCAGGTAAATCACGAAAGTAAACGTGAAGATAATCAGCAGTAGACGTGGAAAAGATTTCACAACCGGATAATCACTATCGTGTGGAAACTTGATCTTTCCCAACAAATAAAATCCCATCATGGTGAAAAGCACGATCCAGAATCCGAGGTAAACTTCACGATCGAGTAGTCCCCAATGGTAAGTTTGATCGGGTACATTCAGGAATTTCAGTGCAAAAGCCAACTCAATAAAACCGATAACGACTTTTATTGAGTTTAGCCAGCCACCCGATTTTGGCATCTTTTTAAGCCATTGTGGGAAAAAGGCAAATAAAGTAAACGGAATGGCAAAGGCAAGAGAAAAGCCCAACATTCCGATGATTGGTTTTAAAATTTCACCACCAACCGCTTGAACGATAACGGTTCCAACAATTGGTCCGGTACACGAAAACGAAACAAGTACGAGGGTAAATGCCATGAAAATTGTACCCATTACTCCACCTTGATCCTCATGCTGTGCGCTTTTGTTAACGAGCCAGCTTGGCATCGTAATTTCAAAATATCCGAAGAAGGAAGCCGCAAAAATTACAAAAATCAGGAAGAACAATACATTTGGAATCCAGTGTGTGCTAAGCCAGTTTCCAAAATCGGCACCAAAAAGTACTGAAATCAGCACTCCAAAAATCACATAAATAGCAACAATTGAAAATCCATAGATCAGTGCCTGAATTTTTCCTTTCGAACCACTTTTCATGAAATACGAAACGGTCATTGGAATCATTGGAAATACGCAAGGTGTGAGGATAGCCAATAGTCCCCATGCGAAAGCCTGAACAAAAAACCACCAGAGAGAACGGTTTTTTCCTGTGAATTCATCGTTACTGGCGATGGGTTTTACCTCTGTTTTTGTTGCGGGTTGGGCTACTTGAGCAGTCGCAGGTTCTGCGATTGTGGTGGGATTATCGGGTACTGCGGCAGTATTAAGATCCGTTTTTGTTTCAGAGGCACCAGCCGATCCTGTTGAAGCCGGAATATTGAATGAGAACACCGATTCACCCGGTACACAAGTTTCATCATTACAAGCCTGAAAGTTTACGATACCACTAACTATTACAGGCTTGTCGCCTGTGAACTTTATTTTTTGGACAAAAGTTGCCGAGTTGTCGAAATACTTCACCTTCATTTGGAACATTTCATCAAATACCTCATGTGGTGTAGGTTCTGTCGATGTACCAACCAATTGAACTCCATTTAATTTTTCAAACTTAAATTCAGTTGGCATTGGTCCGCCTTCAGGAAGGTGCATGGAGTATAAATGCCATCCGCGGTCAATTGTGGCTACGAACAGTAAATCAGCAGTGTTGGTGCCGGTTACCTTGGTTTTGAATTCCCATTTTACTGGCTCAACAATTTGCGCCTGAGCGAAATAGGAAGTAAAAAGGGAAAGAATGAAGAATGTTATAATCCCTGTTAATGTTCTGATTTTCATATATGCAAATATTAATATATCTATATATAAACGACTGCGCAAGTTAATTGTTTCTGAATTACAAGCTTCAATTCTGCCTGAGTAATTATAATCTTGCAATAGACTTAGTATTTAGTAGCAAAAGTACTTAAAAATTCGAATGACATTTTGGGATAATTCCTATTAATTGTTAATCAAAGCATGACTAAAGTACATGTTTATCCCATATTTTAGAATCAGATTATTCTGAAGTCAGTCTGAAAGGAAATTGTTTTCATACAATAATATGTAATAAAACATATGTTTTGATTACTTATTTGGCATAGAAGTTGAACGAAATAATTATTCTAATTGATTGTTAACCACAAAGCCCAAATATCCACCTAGATTCTAAACCATGAGTAATAAAAAGATCCTTCTGATAGCAATACCAGCTATCCTTTTACTTGTTTTTTATTTCGTATTTCAAAAAGGTGAAACCGATTACAATCAGGTTACCGTGAGTGTTCAACGTGGTACGTTTAACGCCTTGATCTTTTCATCAGGGCAACTCGAATCGGAGAAATCTGAAAGTATCAATATTCCGGAGAAGTTGAACGACCGGAATTTGCGCATCTGGGAATTGGCCATTACGCACATGGTTGAGGAAGGTACTGTGGTTGATTCGGGTGATTATGTGGCAACTTTAGACCATAAGGCTGTTGAAGAGCAAATTAAAATGGCTCAGGACGATATGGATAAAATGCTGTCGGAATACGAGGACAGTAAAATCGATTCGAACTTAAACCTGAGTAACCAGCGCGATGTAATTGTCAATGCTCGTCTTGATCTGACTGAAAAGAAGATCATCGTGGATGAATCGATTTATGAATCACCTTCAATCAGGAAAAAGGCCGGCATGGATTTGGATAAAGCTCAGCGGAAACTCGAACAGGAACAGAAAGCTTACGGCCTGAAAAAGCAGCAGGAGGTCAATAAGGTTGAGCGTAAATATATTAATTATCGTCAGGTCTCTGAACGGTCGGGTGAATTGCAAAAACTTTTTGATGCGCTCGAAATAACGGCTCCAAAATCTGGGATTATTACCTACTTCAAGTATCCCTGGGGCGAAATTATCAAAACTGGTTCGAAAGTTGGTCCTTACAATTCAATTATTGCTTCAATCCCTGATATGACGAACCTGATTTCGAGAACCTACATCAACGAAATTGATATTTCAAAAGTGAAAGTTGGCCAGAATGTGAAAATGGGAATCGATGCTTTCCCAGACAAACAATTGACCGGACAGGTAACTTCGGTAGCCAATATCGGTCAGGCCATGCCAAACAGCGATGCCAAAGTTTTTGAAGTTAAAATCAAAATATTTGGTCAGGATAAAGACCTTAAACCTGCCATGACTACAAGTAATGCGATTGACGCGGGTTTGTTTAAGGATACATTGATGGTTGCTACTGATGCTGTTTTCGAAAACGACAGTTTAAAATTTGTGTACCTCGGCAAAGATAATCCGGTGAAGCAGATTGTGTGGCTTGGCGACGAAAACGAAAATTATGTGTTGGTTAAAAAGGGATTGAAAGAAAAAGATGTGGTTTGGCTTTCGGAACCAAAGGATGCCGCTGACTTAAAATTTAGCGGTGTGGAAATCTATGCAGAAATGTTGAAGGATAAAGAGAATGCAAAGATTAAGGCAGATAAAGAGCGGGAGGAAATGCTCAAAAAGAAATCAGACACAATGCCCCAAATGCCGGGCTCGATGCCTTCAGGAGTAATTGTAAAGCAAACCAAGTAGATTGCTCAAAACATAAAACTTAAACGATGATTTTTAAAAAATATTTTCACGATATAGTTATTGGTTTTGAGGCAATTATCGATAATAAGCTCAAATCAATATTAACCGCACTAGGCATTATTTTCGGGGTTGCTGCTGTTATCAGTATGATGGCCATTGGGAATGGTGCCGAACAGGAAATCCTGGAACAGATCAAGATGGTCGGTGTCAATAATATAATTATTACTCCAACCGAAGCTTCCGGAAGTCAAAAAAATACTTCAGGACAGGATGAAAAACCTGGCACAAAGAAATTCTCGAAAGGACTTACGATTCTCGATTTAAATGCAATCGAAGAAATTGTTCCTACAGTGAATATGCTTAGTCCGGTAATTTCCTATAATTATTCAGCCATCATTGATGGCAAAAGTAAACCGGTTGTAATTGAAGGTGTGAATACCAGTTATTTTGACGTATTTAACATCAATCTGCAAAAGGGAGAGGTTTTTAACCGCTTGCAATCGGAGGCTGGTCAACCGGTTTGTGTGATAGGCGATAACATCAAAACTGTATTTTTTAATCAGGAAGATCCGGTTGGGCAGTACATTAAATGCGGACAGATCTGGTTGAAAATTATTGGTGTGGTTGAACGTCGCGATTTTACAGCTTCAGCTTCAGATGAAATGGGTATCAGCAGTACCGACAATAAAATATTTGTTCCGGCGCAAACGATCCTGATGCGATTTAAGAACCGTGCATTGGTTCGTGCCGATGAAGTTGAGAAGTCGAATGCTCGTCGAAGAATTGTAATTACTGATGCCACTGCCAGTTCTGAGGTTGAAGACAAAAACCCCAATCAGCTCGATAAAATTGTATTGCAGGTGAATGAAACCGAACAGCTTAGTGCAACTGCCGGTATTGTTAAACGGCTACTTTTGCGTCGTCACTCCGGATTGTACGATTTCGAGGTTACTATTCCTGAACTCTTACTGAAGCAACAACAGCGCACCAAAAAGATATTCAACATTGTTCTGGGAGCGATTGCAGGTATTTCGCTGATTGTTGGAGGCATCGGAATCATGAATATTATGCTTGCTTCTGTGATGGAACGGATTCGTGAAATTGGTACCCGACAGGCAATTGGCGCTTCGCGTAAAGACATTGTCGCTCAATTTTTGGCTGAATCGACTTTGATCAGTATATCCGGAGGAATAATCGGAATAATTCTGGGAGTCGTTCTGTCGAAGATCATTACTGCCGTGTTCGATATTAAAACCATCATTTCATTCTTCAGCATCTTCATCGCTTTTGGCGTTTCGGCGTTGGTCGGAATCATGTTTGGTTACATGCCGGCCAAACGTGCTGCCGAGAAAGATCCTGTTGAATCATTACGTGCATAAAAACTAAACCCATGAAAAAGCAAATACTAAGTAATAATAATTTACCCCTAAATCCCCTAAAGGGGACTTTGGCAACATACACATGTTTGAGATGCTTGCATCAGAAGCCCCTTCAGGAGTTTGGGGTGAAAAGCTCAACATTAAATCAGCTTCGTTATTTATTCCTGATAATCCTTTTCTCCGGATTCATTCAAATTGCGAATGCCCAATCGGAAAAACTTAGCCTGAGTCTGGATGAAGTGGTACGAATTGCATCAAAGAGTTCACTCGATGCGTTCAGGTACAAAAATATGTACCTGTCGAGTTACTGGGAGTACCGGTATTACAAGGCCGATAAGCTTCCAAGCCTGAGTATGAGCGCCACTCCACTCGATTTTAACCATTACCGGAAACGCGAATACAATTTCCAGACAAACGAAGATCAGTATGTTTTGCGCGACTATGTCAATTCTGATGTTGCACTGAGATTGAATCAAAATATAGGACTGACCGGAGGAAGCTTGTTTTTAAGTTCCGAATTAGGAATGGTAAAAAATATGGGAGGCGATAAGGTGACTTCTTATCAGGCAACACCGGTAAGTATTGGCTATTCGCAGTCGCTAAACGGATACAATGCTTTAAGATGGCAATCGAAAATTGAACCGGTAAAGTACAATAAGGCGAAGAAAAGTTTTATCCAATCGCAGGAAACTCTGTCCATGAAAAGCACTGCTATGTTTTTTGATTTGGTTGAGGCTCAGATTCAGTTGAAAATTGCGCAGAACAACATGTCGAATGCCGACACACTGTACAAGATTGGGAAGGGTAGGTTTCAGGTTGGAACAGTTACCCAAGACGAACTTTTGAATCTGGAACTGAATCAATTAAATTCGCAACAGGCGTTAAACTCGGCAAAACTTGAAGTAACACGCGCCCAGTCGGGATTAAATTCGTACCTGATGATGGATAAAAAATCACAGATCGACTGCAAGGTTCCGTCTGAAATTCCTTCACTACAAATCATGGCCGATCATGCTCTCGATCTGGCCTTAAAGAATAATCCTGAAATTCTGGATCAGGAGCAACAAATGCTTGAACAAGATCAGCAGGTTGCCCAGGCAAGGTCTGAAAGCGGATTAAACACCACCGTATTTGCAATGTATGGTCTCAATCAGTCGGCCGAAAATTTCGATAAAATATACGATCAACCTGATCAAAGTCAACGGGTGCAAGTAGGGTTCAATATTCCTTTGGTTGATTGGGGACGCCGAAAAGGAAAGCTTATGATGGCCGAATCAACTCGTGAAGTTGCCAATGCCCGAATTAAACAATCGCGAATCGACTTCGAGCAAAATATTTTTCAATCGGTTATGGAGTTTAACCTTCAGGCCGAACAAGTTCGAAATGCAGCTAAAGCCGACACCGTAGCTCAAAAGGGTTATGACGTTACTTTTCAGCGTTTTTTAATCGGCAAAGTTGACGTGATCAAACTCAATATTGCCCGCAACGATCGTGAATCGGCCCGAAAAGCATACATCAATGCTGTTAAAACCTATTGGAGCTATTATTACCGGTTGCGAATGCTCACGCTTTTCGATTTCATAAAAAACGAGGATCTTACTGCTGAATACGATAAAATTATTCAAAACTAAGCCGCTATGTTAAAGAAAAGGAAATATCAGATTCTCCTTGTGGCATTAGCTGTAATCGGAATTGCTGCTTTGGTTTGGTTACAGGTCAAACCAGCCGATGGGAGATTTTATAAAGTAAAAAAAGGCAATCTGGAAGTGATTGTAACCAGCAAAGGCGAGGTCAAAGGCGATAAGTACACTGAAATAAACCTTCCGGCAGCTTTATGCAATCAGGAATTGAGAGTTTACCAACTCAAATTCATGGATGTTATTCTTGAAGGGAAGGCCGTCAAGAAAGGAGATTACATTGCCAAGTTGGACGAAAGTCAGTTTGCAACGATGATGCGTGACATCATGCAACAGAAAGAAAAGATGGATGCCGATTTGCGAAACGCGGTGTTGGATAGTACGGTTACTTTATCGGGGAAAAGAGAGGCGGTAAGCAATGGGAAGCTCGATTTGGAATACCTGAAAATTGATTTGGATCAGTCGAAATACGAATCGGAAGCCTACCAGCGTAAAACACGGTTGAGTTACCAAAAGGCTGAAAATGAAATTGGAAAACTCCGTAGAGATTATTTACTTGAACGGAACAGATTAAAGATTCAGGTAGGAAGATCCAAATCGAAGGTGACTGAATTTCAGGATAAAATAAATAAATACATGGAAGCGCTGGCATCAACAACAATAAAAGCTCCGGAAGATGGAATTGTAATGTTTGCCAAAGACTGGATGGGTAAAACCTATGGAAAAGATTCGGAAATAAACATATGGAACCCTTTGGTAGCCACTTTACCCGATATGTCGGTTGCGATAAGCGAAACCTACATCAGGGAAATTGATATTTCGAAAGTGCAACTCAACGACAGTGTTCGAATTACGATTGACGCCTTGCCTGATAAGGTTTTCTTTGGAAAGGTGATCAAAATAGCTACCATCGGTGAAGATCACAAAGATTTTGACATGAAAGCATTCAAGGTGGTTGTCAGGTTCGAGAAGTCGGATAAAGACATGAAACCGGGAATGACTGTTAATAACGACATCATCGTTGCTTCGTACAAGGACAAATTGTTGGTGCCATTAAAAGCTGTGTTCTCAAAAAACGGGAAGCAAATTGTTTACCTGAAACGGGGCGGGAGTATTACTGAGCAGGAAATTCAATTGGTTGCTGAAAATGAGCAATATGGCGTGGTTGAGAACGAGATTCAGGAAGGCGATGTTGTTTTGCTTTATCAACCCGAGAAGTTTAAAGTTGAGGTCGAAAAGGTGGCGAGTAAGTAACGATTTTTCAATCATCAATTCTTTTCATTAACAATTCTTTGGAATTTGCATTGGAGTGGTGTTGCTGGTTTTTGTACATTTGACAGATTTTAACCTGAACCTAAACCTGTTTTATGAAATTGTGCTTATTTGGCCTGTTCATATTCCTGAACTTGCTTTCCTATTCATCCTCAAAAAATCACCCAACTCTTCGTGGATCAAAAACTGATCCAGTAGTCAATAAAAAGAATAGCGATTATATTCTACATGTAAAGAAGGCTACCGAACCCATTAAGATTGATGGTTTGATCAGCGAACCAGACTGGAATATGGCCGAAAAAGCAACTAATTTTCGCTTGGTTCTTCCTGTCGATTCGGGGTTTGCAAAATCCCCGTCAGAAGTGGTAATGACTTATGACGACAAAGCTTTTTATTTGGGTATAACTTTTTTCGATACCATTCCCGGGAAACGGATTATGGAATCCTTCCGAAGAGATTTTGTTTTTGGGAATAACGACAATGTACTGGTCTTCTTCGATACGTTTTTAGATCAAACCAATGGTTTTTCGTTTGGGGCATCAGTTTCAGGAGCTAAATGGGATGGAACCCAATCGAACGGCGCTGCTGTGAATCTGAACTGGGATTGTAAATGGGAATCAAAGACGAAGCAATATCCTGATCGTTGGGTGACCGAAATGCGAATACCATTTCGTTCGGTAAGGTTTAAATCGGGAGCGGATAAGTGGGGCGTAAACTTTAGTAGGCTCGATCTGAAAACCAATGAAAAATCTTCGTGGGCGCCGGTTCCCCGACAGTTTGCCACAGCTAGTTTGGCCTACGCCGGTGTGTTGCAATGGGATAAGCCACTTCCCAAATCAAAAATGATGTTTTCCGTCATTCCATATATTTTTGGTAGTGCGGCTAAAAATTTTGAGGCTGGAACAAATACGACTTACCGGAAAGATTTTGGTTTTGATGCCAAACTTGGTTTAAGCACTTCAATGAATCTGGACTTAACCTACAACCCCGATTTTTCGCAGGCAGAGGTCGATCAGCAGGTGACTAACCTCGATCGTTTCGAACTGTTTTTTCCTGAAAAGCGACAGTTCTTTCTTGAAAACAGCGACTTGTTTTCGAATTACGGGTTGACTACTGTTACGCCTTTCTTTTCGCGACGTATTGGGTTGGATGCCCCGGTTTTGGCTGGTGCAAGGTTAAGCGGTAAACTTGGAAACAATTGGCGGTTGGGATTTTTAGATATGCAAACCGAAAAAACAGACAATCAATTGTCAAGAAATTTCATGGTTGCTGCGCTTCAGCGTAAGATGTTTTCTCGTTCAAATATCGGGTTGATATTGGTTAACAAAGAGTACATGGACGAACCATTAACGCAAAATTTTAATCGCGTGGCAGGAATCGATTACAATTTGGCCAGCAGTAATAATGCATGGAGCGGAAAGTTGTTTTATCACCGTTCATTTAGTCCTGAAAATCCCGGAAAGCAATTTGCAGAGGGGGCCTCGTTAATTTATAACACGCGAAGAATTCATGCAGGTATGACCCAGGCAAGCGTCGGTGAAAATTATCAGGCAGAAACTGGGTATGTTCGTAGGAATGGCTACAGTATGCTCAGCCCTGAATTTAGCTTGTTGTGGGTTCCAAATAAGAAAGTGGTTAGTCATGGAATCGTTTCTACAGCTAATTATTATTTTGATCCCCATTACAATCAGTTGGATCATGAAATTTCGCTGATGTATAAATTTGAATTTAGCAGTCGCGCTATTGTTGATGCAGGAATCAAGGATTACTATATTCTCCTAAGTCAGGATTTTGATCCAACGCATATGAATTCTGCGGTTCTGGCTAAAGGAACCAATTATTCCTATCAGGTTGGATTTATTGATTATCTTTCTGATACACGATCACTGTTCAATTATGCTGCAACGATTTCAGCGGGAAGTTTCTACAATGGAAATATTGCCTCATTTTCAGGACATGCTACTTACCGTTACCAGCCCTATCTCAACATGACGCTGAACTTCTCCTATACCGACATCAATCTTCCGGGATCTTTTGAACGTGCACGGTTTTGGTTGTTGGGGCCTAAATTGGATCTGACGCTTAGTGATAAGGTTTTCTTTTCATCCTTTGTTCAGTATAACGAGCAAATCGATAATATGAATATCAACCTGAGGTTTCAGTGGCGGTATAAGCCGGTTTCCGATTTGTTTATTGTGTACACCGACAACTATTATACCGGCAACTGGAGTCCCCGAAACCGGGCATTGGTGCTGAAGTTGAGTTATTGGTTTAATTAAAGGAGTGTTCAGTATTCAGTCGCAATTGGCAAAGCGATCTCTAATTATTAAAGTTGGTGACAGAATTTTCTTCAGCTGACCAAAATCAACTTTTACCTAATAGATATGCTTCCATTTACGGATATATGCTTATTCTGATAATTTTACTGCTCAATGGCTTTTAAGTAACAATTATGGGATAATCTAAATTTTCGGGCGCCTGCAAGTCTTAATCCAGCTTTGGTTATGCCAACAAATAAAATACCAATAATACCTGCTCCTGGGTCTCCTTCAACAATGAAATCCAGTAACCCAAAGGCTGCAATTGGAGAAGCAATCACAGCGGTAATTACTCCAAAAACTTTATCGTCAGTATGATCATAAACTTTGCCCTGTATCCAGGAGATATCATCAAAAAGTATGGTATCTTTCTGATTCAACACTACAAATTTATAAGAGAAGGTATAGTCTTTAGAACAATATCTTTCACCGACCCTAGTCTTTATTTTCAATAAACTGTTAGGCTTGAAAACAAATTCTTTTTTGGAATCTAGTGATTGTTTTTCAACACACAACGCCAAGTGTGAGGAGCTGTTTGACTGACAAAGAGCATTTAGTGAAATAAATGCAACGAGTACTAAAATGAGTTTCATGATTAGTGATTTTTGGTGGGATGTATTTATCGGATCATAGATACTCACTTCTTCATGTTCAGTATTTTTTTGAAATTCAATAATACTAAGGTTATAATCCTATAACCCGAATAAATGCTGAAATGAAGTTTATTCAGCTAATAAAGAGTACGTTTCAATGTATATTCAGATTATATAAATATACAAAATACAAGGTTTAAATCCAACAATTGTATTCCAATTAAAGGGTAGAAGGGCTTGAGGTACAGTAGTCTAACCCCAGAAATATTAATTGTTTAACTAATCAGAATTTTTCAAAAACTCCAAGTCCAAATAGCGCAAAATCATATTTAATGGGATCTTCCGCATCGAATTCCCGAAGTTTTGAAGTGATTTCTTCGACTGCACGCCAGTCGTTTTGGGTGCGGGTAAGCAAGCCAAGTTTACGGGCAACATTACCGGTATGAACATCCAATGGCAACATGAGCGCCGATGCCGGTATTTGCTTCCAAAGCCCAAAATCAACTCCAGTCTTGTCCGATCTGATCATCCATCGCAAATACATATTTAGCCGTTTTGCTGCCGCCCCCTTTTCAATATTCGAAACATGTTTTTCGGTTCGCTGTTCATGCTCGAGTTCAAAAAATACTTTTCTGAAATGAATAAATGAGCCGAAGATGGTCTTTTCATTTCTGAATCCATCGGTAAATACCTGTTCCAATCCGCCGTGATTCTGGTAAATGTTTTTCAAAGATTTCAGGAAATAAATGCAGTCTGTGCTATTGAATGTGCGATGTTTGAAGTCTCGAAAAATATCCCATTCGTCTTCCGAAGTATTCAGCAGAAATTCAATAGGATCATTGTTCATCAAGGCTATTAGTTTCAGCGAATTTCGGATGATTGTTGGGCGTTGGCCCCAAGCCAGAGTAGCCGAAAGGAATCCGGCAATTTCGATGTTTTCTTTGGTGGTGAAAAGCGCAGGGATCTGAATTGGGTCGGTTTCAATAAAAGTTGAATGGTTAAATTCGATAACCTTCTGATCTAAAAATAATTTGATGTCTTCGGTCAAATCCATCACTTTCAGGATTCGATAAGCCCGTCTTTCATTCGGATAATTGCATCGCTTTGGGCGGCGAAACTCTCGTCGTGGGTCACAATCACCAGTGTTTGTTTAAACTTATCGCGAAGTGTAAAAAATAGTTCGTGAAGATCTTCCCTGTTTTTAGTATCCAGATTTCCTGAAGGTTCATCGGCCAGAATTATGGCCGGGTTGTTGATCAGCGCGCGTGCCACCGCAACGCGTTGCCTTTCTCCTCCAGAAAGCTCGCCGGGTTTATGATTCAAGCGGTGTGATAAACCCAGGAA
This sequence comes from Prolixibacteraceae bacterium, assembly GCA_028683385.1. GTDB lineage: Bacteria > Bacteroidota > Bacteroidia > Bacteroidales > Prolixibacteraceae > Aquipluma. The sequence goes on from JAQUIJ010000002.1 coordinate 123,871, forward strand.
ATCAAGGTATTCCTTGGCTTTTTGTTCGGCTTCTTTTTTCGAAGTTTTGGCAATAAAGGCCGGAATACAAACATTTTCGAGCGCAGAGAATTCGGGCAGTAAGTAGTGAAACTGAAAAACAAAACCAATCTGACGATTTCTGAAATCGGACAGTTGGCGCTCGTTCATAATTGAAATGTTTTGCCCGTTGATAATTACATTCCCAGCAGCAGGTTGGCTTAAAGTTCCAATAATCTGCAAAAGAGTGGTTTTACCAGCTCCGCTTGGTCCTACAATCGAATAGAGTTTTCCCGCCGGAACCACCAGATCAATTCCCTTCAGAACCTGAAGATCACCAAACGACTTTGTTATTTTTTCGACTTTGATCAATCGCTGAATGATTTAGAATGATTGGGTTGAGGTAAAATAATGTTCTGAAGTTGGATTGTAAACTATATCTGAGCTCCGTTATCAATTGAATTTGCCATGGTTTCGGCTCCTTTGTTGACATCGTTTTTTACTTCCGACACTTCTTTTTCGATCACACTGGTGTGTTCTTTAACGCCTTCCTTAATGGTACTTGTGGTCTCTTTTATTCCATCCTGAATGTCACTGGTGTGTTTCTTTATTCCATCCTGAATGTCGCTTTTGATGTTTCTAACAGTCGATCGAATATCACTGATTTCATCGCCAAGTCCACCGCCGCTTTCGTTGAGTTCACGTTTAATCTCATTGGTCGCTTTCTGGAATTCTCTCATGGCCTTGCCCAGCGTTCTGGCAATGTCAGGAATGGCTTTAGCTCCAAAAAGCATCAGAAAAACAAAAATGATTAGTACTATCTCGCCTCCACCCATAAATGATGTATTAATTAGTTGGTCAAAAAATAATCTGAGCAAATATACAAACTAGTTAAGGATAACGCCAATGGATGAATGAATAAGTTTGACCTATCTGTAAAAAGAAGCAGGAATTCCATTGATCAATCGACCAATGAAATCCCTGCTTCAGGATTATTTTATTTGTATGGAATTAAGCTTTGTTCTTCCCTCTTGTTTTCATGATTGTATCATAAACAATTGGGGCAGCATTAAATACCGAAGAATAGGTACCAACACCAATACCGATCAAAAGAGCAAAAGTAAATCCTTTGATTGAGGTTCCTCCGAAGAAGAAGATGGCGAATAATACGATTAAAACGGTTAACGATGTACTGAATGTACGACGAAGAGTTGAATTCATCGCATGATCCATCGTTTCGGCTAAGCCGCGTTTTGGATACAGGTGACGGTACTCACGAATACGGTCATAAATAATTACGGTATCGTTAATCGAATATCCGATCACGGTTAGTACTGCTGCGATAAACGATTGGTCGATTTCCAGTGAGAATGGCAGGAATCCGTATAGCACAGAGAACGCTCCCATTGTAATAATGGCATCATGAGCAAGAGAAGCGATACCGCCCAATCCATATTGCCAGTCTCTAAACCGAACAACAATGTATATGAAGATCAATACCAGAGAGAACAAAACTGCAAGGATAGCATCTTTGGTCAGTTTGTCCGAAATGGTTGGTCCAACCTTCTGAGTACTTTGCAAGTTTACTTTGCTAAAAGTGTCGGCAGATACATCCCCGATGTAATTAGCTTTTTTAAGTCCTTGGTAAAGCAGTTCTTCAACCTGGTTGTCAACGTCGGCAGTGTTTTCTTCGATCTTATACCCAGTAGTAATACGAACCTGATTGGCATTACCGTATGTTTTTACATCCGGAGTTGAATTGAAGATAGGAGCCAGAGCGCCCTTAATATCATCAACTTTCACGTCTTTGTCGAAACGAACAACATAAGTACGTCCTCCCTTGAAGTCGATACCTTTATCGAATCCACGAACAACGAAAGAAATCAAAGAGATTACAATTAAAACTCCTGAAATTGAGTAGAAAATTTTTCTTTTTTCTATGAATGGGATTTGTACATGACGCAGCCAGTTTTTGGTATTTTTGGTTGTGAAGGTAATCTCTTTGTTTTTAGCTAACTGACGTTCGAAGATCAAACGAGTGATGAAGATGGATGTGAACAATGAAGTTACGATACCAATAATCAAAGTAGTTGCGAAACCTCTGATTGGGCCTGAACCAAATACATAAAGTACGATACCGGTTAATAAGGTAGTTACCTGTCCATCGATGATAGCCGAATAAGCAGCGTTGTATCCGTCGAAAACAGCAAGCCGAACCGATTTACCTGCCAGCATCTCGTCCTCAATACGTTCGTAAATCAACACGTTCGCATCAACCGCCATACCCATGGTTAATACGATACCGGCAATACCAGGTAAAGTTAAAACGGCTCCAATTGAAGCAAGAACACCAATCAGGAAGAAAACGTTTACGATCAGAGCGATGTTGGCGGTCATACCTGCCTTGCGGCTGTAGAAGAACAACATGTATCCGAGAACCAGCATAAATGCGATACCAAACGACCAGAAACCGCTGGTGATTGCTTCTTGTCCCAATGAAGGTCCAACAACATCTTCAGCAATGATGATTGCTGGTGCAGGCATTTTACCTGACTTCAGGATGTTCGCTAAATCCTTTGCTTCTTCAACGCTTTCCAAACCAGTTATCGAAGAACGACCTCCGGTAATTTCACCGTTTACATTCGGATACGAACGTACATAACCATCCAAAACGATTGCAATTGATTTGCCAACATTGTCTTTGGTTAAACGAGCCCAAACTTTAGCGCCTTCGCTGTTCATGGTCATGCTAACTTCAGGGCGGCTACCCATATCGGCATAATCCTGACGGGCATCGGTAATAACATCTCCTTCAAGAGGAGCGCGGCCATCGCGGCCAGTTACTTTGATGGCAACCAAAGTGAAGAATTTTTCTTCTTTGTCAACGGCTTTAGCAGTCCATTTGAAAGCCAGATTACGAGGCATCAATGCTTTCACCTGATCCATTTTCAGGTAAGAGTTAATTGTAGCAGTATCTTTCCACTGAGCAGTTCCTACAGCAGCTCCTGGATACAATTGTCCCTGAGGGGTTGAATGTGGTTGCAGAATTGAGAACAACGGAAATTGTTTTTTTGCATCAGCATTTTTGTCAACTCCGGCGGCATCAGTTTTTGCACTTTTATCCAGTTCGTTCAACAGGCTGTTGTTTGTTGTCTCAGCTTTTTTAGTTGTATCAACAGCCGCAACTGAAGGTTGAGTTTTAATCGAAAGGATTTCGGCTATCTTCTGGTTTGCCTGTGCAAGATATGGATATACTTCGCTGTTGTCGTAAGTTTCCCAGAATTCGAGGTTTGCTGTTCCTTGTAAAAGTTTGCGAACACGTTTTGGATCGTCAACTCCAGGAAGTTCAACCAAAATACGTCCGGCAGTTTGAAGTTGCTGAATATTTGGCTGAGCAACACCAAAACGGTCGATACGAGTACGGATGATGTTAAAAGAGTTGTCGATGGCAACTTTAGTTTCTTTCTTTAAAACATCCAATACTTCAGCATTGGTTGAATTGTATTTAACCTTGTCTTTTAAGTCAAGCGTGTTGAAAATCGAAGCCAGTTTACCATTCGGAGAGATTTGTTCAAATGATTTTCCGAACAGGGTTACGAAATCTTCCTGACTGGTTTTCTGCTTTTCTTTCGCCATCCGGATGGCTGCTGTAAACGTTGAATCTTTACTGAAGTTCGACAATGATTTAACCAAATCAACCACAGAAACTTCCAAAGTAACGTTCATACCACCTTGTAAGTCAAGACCGAGTCCAAGCTCTAGGGCTTTTACTTCTTTAAATGTGTATTTACGAACTCCAAGCAAATTGTAAACTACCTCGCTTGACATTGAATCAAGGTAGATTTGTTCTTTTTGTTTGTCTCCTTTTGCAAATGATTTGGCTGCTTTTTCAACCTGGTTTGCCTTAAAGGTAAACATTAGCTGATACACACAAATCAAAGCAAGGAGGATTGCAAAAATTCTAATTGCACCTTTGTTTTGCATTTGTAAAAATTTAAATTGTTTATTATTAATTATTTAGATTTAATTATTCGTTTTTCAGACGTACTTGTTCTTTATATCGCGAGTTCTCGACTCATAGATATAACAACTCGCCTGACTGATTATTCAGGAATTAAGAAAGAGGAGGTGTGTCGTCGGGACTGGCGTACAGAACCCGGTTAAATGGAAGGGAATGAAATGAACATACTGATGGGAAGAAACTATATACAGTTTCAGCTTTCATCATCTGGAATGTTCGTAAATTATAATGTTTCAGTAAAAATTTATCCTGAGAATAAGAAAGGCGAAACCGAACGGTGAAATCGCTGCCGGCAGTCTTTAAATTGTAGGTTGGTAATTGATTACATAAAAACAGTTGGCTATTTTCAGTGTTGTTCGAGGCTGGGTTTTTTCGAACATTGTCGGCCAGTTTTTGGTTAGCCACGTGATAGATATCGAATACGGCAGCTCCACTAACCAGCAAAAACAGCAGGCAGAGGCGCATGATAAAATGTTTCGATATGTATTTCTTTAGGTTCATTAATTTATTTCAGCCGCCAAATATATTTATTTTTTCTGAATATAATAGCCTTGATTTTCTGCTGTCGGACAGACCAGTGTCGACATGCCTGGATAGTTTATCACTGACGATTTGCTTCAGCATCTCAAAAAACTGGATTCTGAAACAAGTTTAACGTGACGATACCGGTAAATTGTATGAATAGTTGCAGTTTTCGTGGCACTTTCCTGTTAAACCCTGATGATGTTTGAGCGGGCAATAAAAGTTTACTTTTATTGCTTTTTATAAATTATTATCACTTTTTCCCCTCCTCACTATTTTCACAATTCGCTTATATACGAGTTCAGATAAATTCCAGGTGTATCCACCACTTGTATTTACAAACTGAATCACGACCGCGTCAATATCTTTGTGATACCTGGCAATACTGGAGTAACCTGGCAATAATCCTGTATGTTCGTATTCGTAAATAGATGAGTAAATAGCTTGTTCATTATCACTTAGCAAAGAGCCATCGTTCAATGCCCGCAGGAATATTCCCACATCCTCTGCAGTAGCAACCATTGAACCGGCTGGATTTATAAAATCATTATATTTCAAATCTCCATTGTAACCTACGTTATACCCACTCATCACATCGTCTGTATTTACTTCACTAAGTAGGCTAAAAGTATGTGCTAACCCAAGAGGTTCCAAAATTTCACTTTTGATGTATTGGTGATGGCTGTATCCCAAAGTTTTATCAAGAATTTCGCCGATAAGCAAGTAATTTGTATTTGAATACCTGTATTTTTTATCCGGTGCAAAGTCAGCAGGCTTATCCAATATCAACTCAAGATTTTCTCTGTTTTCTTTTGGTGGGTTTTCCCAATAGCCAGGGGTGTCGGTAAAATTCGGAATGCCACTTCTGTGCTGCACCAACATTCTCAATGTAATCTGATCAGCATTTTCAATTCTTCCCGCAAGTTCCGGCAAGTAATCGGCGAGTGTTTTATCCAACGACAAACGCTTGTCATTAACCAATTTAGCAACAGCGACAGCAACATATAACTTGCTAATACTGGCAATCTTAAATAAGTTATGAGGATTGGCGGGTATCTTTTTCTCCCTGTTTTTCCAACCGGCAGCGTAAAATGCCGGTGGTTTGCCAGCTTCATTAACATAAACAATCATTCCATCCAATCCATAATCAATTGCTTCATTTACCTGTTCCTGAACCGTATCAGGTAGCGGTGTTATCCACGCCCTTACAATTACCCAAGGAACGAAGTACAAAGAGCTTATGCTTGCAATAATAAATGCTATTCTGAGTATTCGTTTTGTTTGCTTCTTCTTCATACTATTATAGGATAGTTTGTTTTTCTTAAAATACTCATAACTAGTTGATTTATTCACAAAGCGTCAGGATGTTTGAAACTGTATGATTTTAGCAGCGTAATCAATTTTACATTGGTATTGCATCAAAATATCGCCGCCCAACAGGCCCGAAATGCGGTATGAGGTGTATTTCTCGTAAATCTCGTTGACATGGTCAAGATCAATCAGTGCCACTTTTTGTCCGGTAATTTTCAGATCGCCAAAGCTCAGGTAGGTTAGTATCCCAACAGAGGTTTCCATCATGCCTTGATTAATGCCTGCACTCTGATAATCTTCCAGATCGTCGGAGTCGACATCTTCGTAATACGAATTTAAATTTTTATCGAGTACTGATTTTGATGCTCCGGTATCAATAATCCAGTGGGAAGGAGTCCCATTTTCAAAACTACCTTCTATCAGGATGTGATAATTTTCGCGCTCGAGTTCGATGATATGCAGTGGTATTTCAATCATAAGTCATTCCAGGGTTAGGCTTCTCTTTTGCTGTTTCGCTTGAGCGACTGGCATAAAAAAAGCTCCGGTAATTTTACCGGAGCTTCAAATATAGATTTTATTGTTTGTTTAGTCTGAAGAAAACTAAAGAATATTCATTCCGTCAACAACGTCCATGATCTCTTTAACAGCAGCAGCAGAGGCAACCAACAATTCTTGTTCGTCAGCTGTTAATTTAACTTCAATAATTTTTTCAACACCGTTTTTGCCTAATTTAACTGGTACTCCAACGAAAATATCATTCAAGCCATATTCGCCTTCCAGCTTAACGCAGCATGGGAATACGCGTTTCTGATCCATTACGATAGCTTCAACCATCTGAGCAGCAGCAGAACCTGGAGCATACCAAGCTGAAGTTCCCATCAGGTTAACCAATTCGCCACCACCTTTTTTAGTGCGGTCGATAATTTTAGCCAAAGTTGCTTCGTCTAACAATTCAGTTACAGGAATACCGGCAACAGTTGTATAACGAGGTAGTGGAACCATGGTATCGCCGTGTCCGCCCATTAATAAAGCCTGAATGTCGCGCGGAGAAACGTCCAGTGCTTCAGCAAGGAAAGCGCGGTAACGGGCAGTATCTAAAATACCAGCCATACCCAATACTTTGTTTTTGCTTGATTTCGAAACAGCATAAGCAACGTAAGTCATTACGTCAAGTGGGTTCGAAACAATAATGATAATTGCATTTGGCGAATATTTGATCACGTTTTCAGTAACGCTTTTTACGATACCAGCGTTAATTGAAATCAAATCGTCGCGACTCATTCCTGGTTTACGTGGAACACCTGAAGTGATAACAACTACATCAGAATCTGCCGATTTTGAATAGTCGTTTGTTGCACCAACTGTACGGGTGTCATAATAATTAATAGGAGCAGTTTGCCACAAGTCTAAAGCTTTTCCTTCTGACAATCCTTCTTTAATATCGAGTAATACTACTTCGCTTACAATGTTTTTTTCAGCTACGATCTGCGCACAGGTAGCTCCAACATTTCCGGCACCAACAACTGTTACTTTCATAAATTGTATTTTTTTTGATTACTGATTTTTGTTTAACGCATGCAAAGTTAAAAGGTATTTTGGATTGGGGACATAAATTTACATTGGCTTAACAATTTGGTAAAAAAGTCAATCAATCAGTCTGTTATATGGATATTTTGGTGTTATAGACTTTGATTTTTACTCTTAACTACGTGATGAACATGCTTTAGGTTATAAATGAAAACGTTTAGAGATAACCTGAAAAGTGTTCTGATTTTTATATTTACCGGAAATTTGGACATGTCTTCTCATGTCCTGTTGAGTTGTGTAAACATTTTTCGGAAATAAAGGTTTATATCATCAAAAACTAAAAGATTAATTATGGCTGACAGATTATCAGACCCAATAGGCCGATTGATGGGCCTTCGTTATAAATCGCATCCCTGGCATGGTGTTTTCATTGGAAAAGATGCTCCTGAAAATGTGGTTGCTTTTATTGAAGTGGTTCCGACCGATACCGTGAAATATGAAATTGATAAGGAAAGTGGGTTCCTGAAACTCGATAGACCTCAGAAATATTCGAATGTTGTTCCGGCACTTTATGGTTTTGTTCCACAAACGCTTTGTGGTGAGCAGGTTGGAAAGTTTTGTATGGAGAAGAGCGGCAAAACGGGCATTAAAGGTGATGGCGATCCGGTTGATATTTGCGTTTTGACCGAAAAAACCATTGCTCACGGCGATATTTTGGTTGATGCCCGGCCTATTGGTGGATTCCGGATGATTGACGGAAACGAGGCCGATGATAAGATAATTGCAGTATTGTCAAATGATGTCGTTTACAGCGAATACAAAGATTTATCTGACCTTCCGGACATTGTTGTAGAGAGATTGAAACACTATTTTCTCACTTACAAAGACATGCCTGGAAAAGTTAGTAATACCGAAATTACACACATTTATGGAGTTGACGAGGCCTTGGAAGTTATCAGGTACTCGATGGACGACTATCACCAGCGTTTTGACAATATTGGTAAGTTGTTGTAGCCTTTATAGTTTGTGGAAATAGAGTCTGCATCAGAATCAGACATCGCATTCATTCAACCTATCCGACAGAAATTCGTATATGTGATTACACCAAATTGTTTTGGCTACAACAAAATAATCAAGTGAATTATGAAAAAGAAAGATCGCTTGGTTGAAGTCGCAGATTTGGATCCGGTTGCTTATTTCGAAGAAGCCCTTGTCCTTTTTATTGACAGTGAGGATGAAAATATCCCGTCAACTTTTTGCGTGCAGGCTAATTTTGATACGTTAAAGTTTGATCCGGTACAACCTTTGGGTGCCTATCTCGAATCAAAATCTTACCTTCCCGTTAAAGACGTTGACGCACGGATATCTCAAAGGCAGAGGATAATGGATGAGATGAATCCGGATGTGATAACTGCCATGCTTAGGGATTTTAATCAAAAAAAAAGTTTAGCCCGAAAAAACATGGCGCATTTGATTGAACAATTCCCGGAGTGGCAACCTGGATTTTAGTCGATAGCAATCTAGGATAGACGTGTGGTAGGGAATATTATTTTCTTTTAAGATTAAGATACGAATAGTCAAAACCATTTTTTTCATCAGAATGATCTTCTCTGATAACCTCTTCCCATTCAGAGTAATCAATTTCAGGGAAATAAACATCAGCATCAAAGTCGCGGTGCACCAATGTAAGGTATAATTTCCCAGCAAGAGGGTAAAACTGACGGTAGATCATTCCTCCTCCTATAATAAATGCTTCCTGCTCATTCTTAACAGCAGCAGCTGCCGCTTCAATAGAAGCTACCATTTCGCATCGCTCAAATTTTTCTTCCGGAATGTCAGATATTACAATATTCCGGCGATTTGGAAGAACGCCTTTCGGTAAAGAAAGCAAGGTATTTCGTCCCATAATTACCGGATGCCCTGTTGTGATTTCTTTAAATCTTTTCAGATCATTTGGAAGATGAAACAGCAAATCGTTGTTCTTGCCAATGGCAAAGTTCTGAGCGATAGCAACAATTATCGATATATTTTCGTGTATCATGTTGTTTTAATTTACCCGTTCGCAGAAGCGAGCGGCAAAGGATATTATTTTGATTTATTCTATACTGCAACAGCTCCCGGAATGTGCGGATGAGCCTGATATCCGATTAGTTGAAAATCTTCAAACCTGAAACCGAAAATGCTTTTTACTTCCGGATTGATTTTCATCTGCGGAAGCGGAAATGGTTCGCGACTTACTTGTAGTTTTACCTGCTCCATATGGTTTAAGTAAATGTGAGCGTCGCCAAGAGTGTGTACAAATTCGCCGGGCTTCAATCCGCAAACCTGGGCCATCATCAGTGTTAACAGGGCGTAAGATGCAATGTTGAAAGGCACACCAAGAAAAATATCGGCACTTCGCTGGTAAAGCTGGCACGATAACTTTCCATCGGCAACATAAAACTGAACCAGAAGGTGACAAGGCGGAAGTTTCATTTGGTCGATTTGACCGACATTCCATGCACTGATTAAATGGCGGCGTGAGTCGGGATTGTTTTTGATGCTGTTTACAACCTGAGTAACCTGATCGATATGGCGACCATCGGGCGTTGGCCATGAGCGCCACTGGTACCCGTAAACCGGTCCCAGTTCGCCATTTTCGTCGGCCCATTCATTCCAAATCCGAACACCATTTTCCTGAAGGTATTTTACATTGGTATTGCCTGTCAAAAACCAAAGCAATTCGTGAATGATCGACTTCAGATGTAATTTTTTAGTGGTCAAAACCGGAAATCCTTCAGCAAGGTCGTATCGCGATTGATAGCCAAAAACACTGATGGTGCCTGTGCCTGTACGATCGCTTTTCTGAGTTCCATTATTTATTACATGATTCAGTAAATCAATATATTGCTTCATCTTTGTAATTTTTGGGTCTGTTAATTTTATCCGTCGGCAAGGTAAAAAGTTTTCAGGTAAAATGCCAAGTCGATTAAAAAAAGATCACGGATAGTTTCTGTTGCAATTGCAAAACTATCCGTGATTGTATGAGTTCGCGAAACGGCAAAGCCGCAGTGTCATTAAGATACAGAAGGTGCAGTTTCTGGTTTGTGTTTGTATTTGAAAACTAATGGGAAAACGATGGCAAGAACTAAGGCATAACCCGCAAATACATACCAAATTGTTGGCCATGAACGGCTGATGAGTTTTCCTCCTTCGCCATAAACCGAATAGAAATCAACAACAGCGCCACTTGCATATCCACCGAACATGGCTCCCACACCATTGGTAAGCATCATGAACAACCCTTGTGCACTGGCTCGTATTTCAGGTTTTGCTTCAGTTTCAACGAATAAGGAACCCGAAATGTTGAAAAAATCGAATGCCATTCCATAAACAATCATCGACATAACCAGCAATGGTAATCCACTTCCGGGGTTACCTATCCCGAACAACCCGAAGCGTAGTACCCAAGCCAGCATACTCATGAGCATAACTTGTTTGATGCCGAATTTGCGAAGGAAAAAAGGAATAGTCAGGATGAATAATGTTTCCGACATTTGCGAGATTGATAGCAGAATGACAGAATGCTTCACCCCGAAAGAGTTGGCAAATTCAGGAACATCTTTGAAACTACCAATGAACAGATCGCCGTATGAATTTGTGATTTGCAATGCTGCACCTAAAAGCATAGAAAACAAGAAAAATACAACCATTTTCTTTGATTTGAACAATACCAGTGCGTCAAGACCAAATGCAGAGAGCAATGATTTGCGTTCACTTTTCGCCGGAGGACATTGAGGTAAAGTGAAGGAATAGATTGCCATAACCAATGAGGCTATAGAGCCCACATAAAGCTGAGCATTCGAATTTTTAAACCCTGAAAGGTCGACCACCCACATTGCTACAATAAATCCAATGGTTCCAAAAGTGCGTATTGGCGGAAATACTTTAACGATGTCGTACTTGTGTTCTTCGAGCGCATTGTAAGCTACAGTGTAGTTTAGCGAGATGGTTGGCATGTAGAAGAATAAGTTTACCAGCATTGCCCAGTAAACGTGGTCGTAATCGGTAACTGTTGAAGCATAAAAAAGAGCTGCAGAGCCCAAAAGATGACAAATGCCTAACAGTCGTTCAGCATTGATCCACTTGTCTGCAATAATACCAATGATTCCAGGCATGATGAGAGAAGCAATGCCCAGAGTGGCGAAGATTGAGCCAATTTGCCCACCTTCAAAATTCAGGCCTCTACCCAGATATCCTCCAAGAGAAATCAACCATGATCCCCAGATAAAAAATTGGAGAAAACTCATCACGATAAGCCGATTTTTGATTCCCATAATTTAGTTCTTTGAGTTGAATAGTTTTTTAGCGGGTTTAAAACTACTAAAAACTACTTATCAAAAAGGGGACATGTAATCTAAATTAGATTAATCTGAAAAAAATAGTAACGAGGTATGAATCGCTGAAAAATCAGGAGTAGGTTTATTCTTTTATCCGGCGGTTTATTTCATCCCGGATAGCTGATGCTTTTTCGTAGTCTTCGTTCTGTATGGCTTGATCGAGCATTTGATTCAGTTCGGTCGAAGTATATTTCTCGTATTCGTGTTTTCCCCTGATTGGTTCGTCAGCTATGGGTTGGCTCCATTCTTCCTGACTATGTTCGTTTTCAAATTCGATCACAATGCCTGCCCGTTCAAGAATATCTTCGGTAGTATAAATCGGACAGTCGAACCGCAACGCCAGGGCTACAGCGTCGGAAGTTCGCGAATCAATTGTAATTTGTTTTTCTTCTCTGATACAAACCAATTCTGAATAGAAAATCCCCTCTTCAAGTTTATAAATTATGACCTCTAAAATCAGAATGTCGAAAGATGAGGCCATGTATTTAAAAAGATCATGAGTCAGCGGGCGTGGTGGTTTTAATCCTTCAAGTTGGATGGCGATTGATTGTGCTTCGATTGGGCCTATAATAATAGGTATCCTACGGTCTCCATTTTCTTCTGCCAATACTAATGCGTAAGCACCTGATTGAGATTGACTAACAGAAAGTCCTAATATATTAAGTTTAATTTTCTTCATCGAAATTGAAAATAGCACAACTACAGGTAACAAATATAGCAATAGTTTGCGTTCTGCTGAAATTTGGTGGACTTATGATTCTGCTTTTATTAACTATTTTTGAGTTCAGAAAATCAGCATTTCGACATCTGTAGTTTAAGGTAAGTTTTTCGTTCCTGATCCTGAAACAGATAGGATATTAATGCGTCAGCGTATTTTTTCTTACTTTGTGGCAAATAAGATTTTAGTGTACAGATTTATCGCCGGAAAATAATTCAGAAAAAAGATTGTAAACCTTTGGTGATCACTGAAATTTATCTACTTTTGCAGTCCGAAAGTTTTCGTTCAGGCCCGATAAGAGGTAATCAGATTGGTTCCCGCCTGCCGGAACAAATATTAAAACACATTGAAATGTACGCAATTGTAGAGATTGCCGGTCAGCAAATGAAAGCTGAAAAAGGCCGCAAAATTTATGTTCACCGTTTGGAAAATGCCGAAGGCGAAACTGTTGTTTTCAACAAAGTTCTTTTGGTAGATAACGAAGGTGCTGTGAAAGTTGGAACTCCTGTTGTTGAAGGCGCTAGCGTAAAAGTTACCGTTCTTGAGCACGTAAAAGGAGACAAGGTATTGGTTTTCAAGAAAAAGAGAAGAAAAAGCTACCAGAAAATGAATGGTCACCGTCAATACCTGACCAAAGTTCAAATTGAAGAAGTAATCGGATAACATTAAAATTAATTTACCATGGCTCATAAGAAAGGTGCGGGTAGTTCTAGAAACGGTCGCGAATCAGAAAGCAAAAGACTCGGCGTTAAAATTTTCGGCGGTCAGGCTGCAACAGCTGGTAACATTATTGTTCGCCAGAGAGGTACTGTTCACCATCCAGGTTTAAATGTAGGTATTGGCAGAGATCATACCTTATTTGCTTTGATTGATGGAACTGTTGTCTTCAAAAAAAGAAGAGATCACAAATCGTTTGTTACCGTTGAACCGGTAGTTGCTGTTGAAGCTAACTAAGACGATTAAAGATATTTGTTGAATAATCTCCTGCTTTTCCGAAGGCAGGAGATTTTTTTGTTTTAAATTTGCTGATCGATAAAAAATAAAATGTATCCAAATGCTCAATCTAAAGTTTATACAGGAAAATCCGGAATTGGTAATTGAAAAGTTGAAAAAGAAACATTTTGATGCTTCTTCCATTGTTCAGCAAATCACAGCTTTGTCAGCAAAGAAAAACGAGATACAGGCAACTGCCGATCAGTGCAAAGCCGAAATGAATAAAATATCCAAAGAAGTTGGACTTTTGATGCGCGAAGGAAAAACGGAAGAGGCCAACGCTGCCAAAAACCGCACTGCTGAACTCAAAGATTCAATCAAACAGTTGGATGAAGATTTTGCACAAATAGATAAAGAAGTTTTTAATTTTCAGGTTTTGCTACCTAATTTGCCTTCCGATTTGGTTCCTGAAGGTCGCACACCAGAAGATAACCTGATCGTAAAAAGTCACGGTACAATTCCGGTATTGCCTGAAAACAGTGTTCCTCATTGGGAATTGGCAAAAAAATACGACATCATCGATTTTGAACTGGGCGTTAAAATTACAGGAGCAGGGTTTCCAGTTTATAAAGGAAAAGGCGCCCGCATTCAACGTGCCCTCATCAGTTTCTTTCTTGATGAGGCCCGCGCTTCAGGATTTCTTGAAATTCAGCCACCTTTGATGGTGAACGAAGATTCCGGTTTCGGGACCGGACAGTTGCCCGACAAAGAAGGCCAGATGTATCATGCCACTGAGGATAATTTGTATTTGATTCCAACAGCGGAAGTCCCGGTGACCAACCTTTATCGTGATGTGATTTTGGAAGCCAAAGATATGCCGATTAAAAATACAGCCTACAGCGCCTGTTTCCGACGCGAAGCTGGTTCGTATGGCAAGGATGTTCGTGGATTGAACCGTTTGCATCAGTTTGATAAAGTGGAAATTGTGCAAATAGCACATCCTGATAATTCATATGAATTACTTGACGAAATGGTCGCTCATGTAGCTGGCCTGGTTGAAAAACTGGAATTGCCTTACCGCATCCTGCGTTTGTGTGGTGGCGATATGAGTTTCACCTCAGCATTGACCTACGATTTCGAAGTATTTTCGGCTGCCCAGGAAAAATGGCTCGAAGTGAGTTCAGTTTCAAACTTCGAATCGTTTCAGGCCAACCGGTTAAAATTGCGTTACCGCGACGAAGCAACTAAAAAACCTGCGATTGCACATACATTAAACGGAAGTGCATTGGCATTGCCACGTATTCTGGCTGCATTGCTCGAAAATAATCAAACTCCTGAAGGGATTCGGATTCCTAAAGTTCTGATTCCATATTGTGGATTTGATTTGATTGATTAATTCTGAATTTTCAATATATGAAGAGACTGTTTCGGTAAAAGTTCCGAAGTAGTCTCTTTTATTTTGTTCATAAGTGTCTTCTGAAGTTTAAATGATCACGCTTTACTTTATTGTTTAGAAGTAGAATAATTGATTTAAAACCTATATTTGCAAGGATCGAACCGAAAAAATAAGATTGAAGGAACTTGATATTGATAGCAAACTAATTGAAAAGCTGAGGATTGGTGATGTAGAAGCTTTTGACCACGTGTATCATCGTTATGCAGGAAAATTATATGCTTTCTCATTGAAATACTTAAGATCTAAGGAAGAGGCGGAGGAATTGGTCCAATCAGTTTTTCTTAAAGTATGGGAGAACCAAAAAAACATTAAAAAGGATACTTCATTTAAATCATACCTTTTCACCATTGCTTATAACGAAATTTGTAATCTGTTCCGACGAAGAAAATACCATCAGAATTTTTTTGACAAAAGTATGATCGGGAATCCGGAAGCTTCAGTAGAAACCGAAGATCAAATCGAATTCAAATTTGTTTCGGAACAAGTTGAACAAATTATTTCCAGATTACCTGAAAAGCAAAAAACGATTTTCCGGAAAAGCAGGCAGGAGGGCATGTCCTCGAAGGAAATTGCCGACGAACTTGGACTTTCACCCGGGACTGTTGATAATTATATCTCCGAATCATTAAAGTTTATCCGCACCAATTTAAAGGATAACCGGTTTTCAATACTTCTATTTATTTCCTTGTTTTTTGCATAGTCGACTGATCGTTGTGAAACACAATTTCGAATATGCAAATGTCTCATCATTAAATGATTAGTGTCTGAGTTGAAATTATTTCAACTTTTTTTCATCAAAAGGCGAAAAAAAACACGATTTTCAGATGAGATTACTTTGCCTCGTGTGTATAACAATACAGGAGAAGGAAAATAATCATCAACTCTTCTTACCAAATCAATGAACATGTTAGAACAAAATGAAATAGAACGGATTAGTCGGTACATCAACGGAATGGCCGATTCATCTGATATAGTTTGGGTTGAGAACCTCTTCTCTTACGGACGCAAGAATCAAGAATTAAGAAGTCATCTCGAAAATGATTGGGAAAATGAACTTCAGGATGAAAGTACAAGTGATGTTGATTTAAACATGATGCTCGATCGGGTTCATCACCTAATTCGTAAAAAGGAATCTCAGAAAAGAAAGACACTCGTTCACCGCCTGGCAGTTGTTTACATGAAGGTTGCTGCCGTTTTACTGTTGCCTTTAGTTGTTGCAGGAAGCTTCTCCTTTTATTTAAACAACACTCGCCAGGTACTGGTTGCTGACCAGGTTGTAAATTCCGAAATATATGCCCCGATGGGTTCGAGAGTAGCGTTCAATTTACCCGATGGAACAACTGGCTGGCTCAACAGTGGTTCTAAACTCAATTATTCGCTGCCGTTTAGTGAAAACAGAAAAGTGGCTCTTGAAGGAGAAGCCTGGTTCGATGTATTTCACAATGAGAAACGACCTTTTGAAATTAGTGCAGGGAGTTCCAAAATTAAAGTTTTAGGTACAAGTTTCAATGTTAGCGCCTACAGCGAAGAGAAATATGTAGAAGTTGTTTTGCAGAATGGTAAAGTGGCATTTTCAGGCAATATAAAATCGGATGAAGTTATTTTGAAGCCTTCAGAGAGACTTGTTCTTCAGGATAATAAGCTTGAAGTTAATTCGGTTGATCCATCGAAGTATAAAGGATGGACTGATGGTAAACTTATTTTTAGAGGAGATGATATGGCTGAAGTTGCCAGAAGGATTGAGCGTTGGTATGATGTTAAAGTAGAAATTGCGGATCGTGATTTAGTGCATTTCTCTTTTCGTGCCACTTTCAAGGATGACTCATTGGAAGAAGTGCTCAAGTTACTTAGCATGACATCTCCAATAGATTATAAGATATTTCCGCGCCAACAACTTCAGGATGGAACTTATGAAAAAGAAAAAGTTATTTTGAGTAAACGAATTAAACAAATATAACTTACAAAAAACAAACTAAGATGAAGAAAAACGGTACTTAAATGAAGTGTAAAAAAAAGGAAACCGCGCCAACGATCTCCTTTTAAAAAAACATCTTTTCAGACTTTTTTATTAATAAAAACATTCAAATTTATGAAAAAAAATGAACCATTCAGGGAATTGCTATATCATTCTCTGAAGAAAACTTTACTTATTATGCGAATTGCAATTATTCTTTTGCTAGTCGGATTTCTGCAAACTCATGCGAATAACGCCTATTCGCAGAAAACGAAACTTTCGATGGATATTTCGAATACCGAACTTGTTAATGTACTCGATCGGATTGAAAATCAGACGGAATTCTTCTTCCTTTACAATGAGAAACTGATTGATGCCAATCGGATAGTTTCCATTAGTGTGAAGGATAAAGGAATTGAAGATGTACTAAAATCACTTTTTTTAGGTACTGATGTAAGTTATTCGATTATAGATCGGAAGATTATACTTTCACCTGCCGAATCCGCAAATAATACCCAACAACAAAGGACTGTGACGGGTAAAGTGGATGACACTACAGGTGCTCCGTTGCCTGGTGTCTCGGTAGTGGTAAAAGGCACAACCAACGGAACAATCACTGATTCAAATGGGAAGTACACCCTGGCAAACATCCCGACCAATGCAGTTTTGCAGTTTACTTTTGTGGGAATGAAGGCTCAGGAAATTGCTTTGGGCAGCCGAACCGTTATTAATGTAACATTGGTTGAAGAATCTATTGGTATCGAAGAGGTTGTAGCCGTTGGATATGGTGTTCAACGAAAAGAATCAGTAACCGGGTCGGTAGCCTCAATGGGTGGAGATAAGTTACGCGATGTACCATCCTCAAACATCTCGCAGGCTTTACAAGGACGTGTATCGGGGGTAGAAATGTCTCAAACTTCATCCAAACCGGGTTCCTCCATGCAAATTCGTATTCGTGGTACACGTTCGTTGAATGCAAGTAACGATCCGTTGGTAGTTCTTGATGGTATCCCATTTGCCGGATCTATCAGTGACATCAGTACCGACGATATTAAAAGTATTGATATTTTGAAGGATGCTTCAGCAACTGCTATTTACGGCTCACGTGGTGCCAATGGTGTTATTTTGGTTACCAGCAACAAAGGGCAAAAAGGACAAGAGGCACATCTTACATACAGTGGATATGAAGGCGTGAAAACTGTTTTTGCCAAATATCCAATGATGAACGGACCCGAATTTGTTGCTCTTCGTGCTGCATCCAATCAATTTAAAAACACACTGGATGAAGCCGACGATGTAAATACCGACTGGCAAGATTTATTATACAAGAATGGAACAATTACAAATCACGATTTAGGTGTTACCGGCGGTAATGCAAAAGGTAGTTATAATTTTGGCTTAGGCTATTTTAAGGATCAGGCTGTTATTCCATTACAGAATTTTAGCCGATATTCTTTCCGTGCTTCTCTTGATCAGGAAATTGGCAAATATTTACATTTTGGATTTTCGACAAACAGCAATTATTCAGTAAATAATGGCAATAACCTGGGCGCTGTTGGAAACGCTCTGGCCAGATCGCCAATTGCCAATATTTATAATGCTGACGGGACATTAAAAACCCGGATTCAGGAGTCAACTTCTGGCGCTCAATGGGTTTCTACGAGATCAACTATCGAAGCTTTAGGTGATCAATATGTTGATCAAACCAGGGCTTATGGATCATACAATAGTGCTTTCGGCGAAGTAAAGATTCCTGGTGTTGAAGGATTAAAAGCTCGCGTAAATCTGGGCTTGAACTACCGTCAAAGCAACTATGGTAACTATACCGGAATTGGCGTATTTAGTGGTACACCTACCAATCCATCTACTGCAAATATTAGTAATGATCATACCACAAACTGGGCAGTTGAAAACTTATTGACCTACGATCACACATTTGCTGAAAAACACAAAATCAATGCAGTTGCCATGTACTCTGCCGAACAGACTACTTACTTTAAGTCTCAGGTTTCTGCAAAAAATCTTCCTGCTGATTTCTTCCAATTTTATAATTTAGGAAGAGCTGCCTCAACTGATATTACGGTTGATCCAAATAATCAGCTATATACACAGAGTGGGTTGATCTCTTATATGGGACGTGTAATGTATTCTTACGACGATCGTTACATGTTGAGCGCAACATTCCGTTCTGATGCTTCTTCAAGACTTGCCGAGGGACATAAATGGCATTCTTATCCAGCTCTTTCTTTAGGCTGGAACATCCGAAGGGAATCGTTTATGCAAAATGTAGCATGGTTGGATAATTTGAAACTTCGTGCTGGGTACGGACAAACTTCCAATCAAGCTGTTGATCCATATAAAACACTGGGTTTGATGTCGGCTAATCCATATAACTTTGGAAGCTCAACATATTCAACAGGTTTCTCTGTAACAAATTTACCTAATCCAAAATTAGGTTGGGAATTCTCAACCACGTATAACTTTGGTGTTGACTTTACTATCTTGAAAAATCGCTTGTCAGGTACCGCTGAGTATTATTCAATGAACACTAAAAATGTTCTTCTAAGTGTAGGGATGCCTTCTTCATCGGGAGTGAGTTCTTATATGGCCAATGTAGGCGAAACCGGGAATAAGGGTTTCGAACTATCGCTTAATGGAACGATATTGAATAATTTAAACGGCTGGACATGGGAAGTTGGCGTGAACGTTTATACAAACCACAATAAGCTGTTAGCCCTTGCTTCCGGAGCTGACAGGGATGAGGGTAACTCATGGTTCGTAGGTCACCCAATTGATGCAATCTATGACTATAAGAAAATTGGACTCTGGCAAGAAAGTGATCTTTACCGTGACAAACTTGAACCAGGAGGAAATGCAGGTATGATTAAGGTAGAATACACTGGCACTTTCGATGCTGATGGAAAACCAACAAGATCAATTGGACCTGCTGATCGTCAAATTATGGATATAACTCCTGATTTTCAGGGTGGATTCAATACACGCGTAGCTTATAAAGGATTCGACCTTAGTGTTATCGGTTCTTTTAAAAGTGGAGGTATTGTTATGAGTACTTTATATAGTGGTGCAAGTTACCTTAATAATCTGAATACAAGATCGGGGAACAACGTGAAGGTGGATTATTGGACAACAACCAATACAGGAGCCAAATATCCAAAACCCAACGGAGTTGGTGGTGATAATCCAAAATATGCCAGTACTCTGGGTTACTTTGATGCATCGTATCTGAAGGTAAGAACCATAACACTTGGGTACAACGTTAATCCTAAGTGGTTAAAAATTGCGGGCATTGAAAAAGTTAGACTATACGGTACCGTGGAAAACCCATTTGTATTGTTCTCGCCTTATACCAAAGAATCCGGTATGGATCCTGAAACCAACTCATATGGTAACGAAAATGCTGCAGTACCATTGTCGTACAGTCAGAGACGTCTGCTAACTATAGCTGTCAACACGCCTACGACACGCAACTACTTGGTTGGTATTAATGTAACATTCTAAAAACTAAAATAATGAAACGAATACATATAAGAACTATAGGTTCAGCATTGCTGATAATGTTCATGGTTGGATGTTCTAATATTCTGGATGAACAGCCACGCGCTATTTATACTCCTGATTATTTCAAAACCCAGGCAGGTATTATGGGGGGAATAACCGGAATGTACCAACATCTTCGCCAACTGTACGGCAATGGATATTACTTAGATCATTGTTTAACCGGTACCGATGAAGCAACCTGGGGTGCGAGTGGTGATGGTAGCATCTTTGCTTATCATGACTTGTCCGGCAAGGGATTGCTTACTCCTTCACAAAACGATGCTGGAGTGGTTTGGGGTACATTTTCGAATATCAATACCGCTAGCGGTGTTATCGAAAATGCAACGGCGTTAGGAACTGTTTCTGCTGCAATAATAGCCGAAGCCAGATTTTTCCGTGCTTTCGACTACTTTTTACTGGTACAAACTTATGGTGGCGTGCCTTTGGATTTGGGCTCAGGTGAACTTAAATTTAATACGTCAACAGTCAGAACTTCAGTTCGAAATACAGTGCCAGAAGTCTATACCAAAGGGATATTCCCTGACTTATTGACCGCGGTATCCGATCTGCCAGATGCTCCACGTGTGACCGGTGGTGCAACCAAAACCGCAGCACGCTTATTATTGGCAAAAGCTTACCTCACTTACGCATGGTGGCTTCAAAATCCAAACAATATTCCTACTTATCCGGTTTGTGAACGAAAGGACCCTAACGGAAAAACTGCTGCGCAGTATTTTCAAATGGCTTATGATATGGCAGCCGATGGTATTAACCTCGCTGGGGCAAATTATACCTTGCAGGCTACTTATTACGATGTTAACGTCGCAACAAACGACTACAATAAAGAAAATATACTGTACGCTGACCACACACAATCAAGCGAACTTTATAATGGCGCCAGTCTTAGTTATGAATCTGGGGGCAATGGAGCTAATTATGCAGGTTGGTTTATGACCTGGAATTACACAGGTATAACAAGTTCCAAAACAAATTGGAGCGCAAAAACTACAGTTAACTCGGTTCAACGTGAAGCAGTACAGGCATTAGGCCGTCCATGGGTACGTATGGCTCCGCCAATTGAGGTATTTACTGGTACTTTTGCCGACAAGACAAATGATTCACGTTACGACGGAACCTTTACAACTGTTTACCGTGGTAACTGGAATAAAGCTGGTGTAACCAATGCAACTTTATTTAATGCGAACAATATGTTGGTTGCCCCAGGTGATGCAATCTTAACTTTCCTTGACAGTGAGTCAGCCGGAACTATTGATTATTCGAATACGACTTTCAATAGTAGTATAGGTGCAGGTGTTTTACCAGATCGGGCTGATTATGTTATTGCACCAAGTGGAATTAGCAGACTTGTATATCCAGGTCTTTGGAAACTTGGCCCATACCGTACCGATAATGGAGTAGGACTGGGATCTCCGAATGCCGGAAGTACACGCCCTTACGTCATTGCTAAATTCTCTGAACTCTACTTTATTGCTGCCGAAGCTGCTGTAAAGGGTGCAACTATAAAAGCTGTTTCCGGAACAGATGGAAGCGCCAAAGCATTGATTAATGTGATTCGTGCTCGTGCAGGAAAATGGCGCTGGAGTAATGGTGGAAATGTAGCTAAAGTACAGGATAATAGCGCTGCTATGATTGCTGCTACACCTGCAACTATTGACGTTAACTATATTTTGGCTGAACGTTCACGCGAATATTACGGAGAAGGCTATCGCTGGTATGATTTGGTCCGCACACAAAAATGGGAGGAACTTGCAGGTACCTATACGATTTGCGGGAAAGCCCTTAATGACCATAAACCGGTTAAAATAACCCGGACAGATCTATTGAACGATGCAACACATCATCTTTATCTGCGCCCAATTCCGCAAGGACAAATTGATAATTTGGATGCATCAACCGATGAAAAGGCTGCTTATCAAAATCCGGGATATTAATTGTCTGGATAATTAATAAGCTTTATACGAATATACTGACTTCTCAGCATCCATGTGTTTTGCTGGGAAGTTAGTTTTTTGTAACTATACAGTCCGGGATAACACGAGCTTGATGAATGTTTTGATGAACAATTGATACGAATCAGAAACCATAAAACAATATGAGACGAAGATTTTTCTACATTCTTATTCTTACAATTTCGTTAATAAGTACTCAGACATTATTGGGTCAGGTACGTCTGCCCAGACTGGTTGGCGATGGTATGGTACTTCAGCGCGAAACCCCGGTAAATATTTGGGGTTGGGCAAGTCCTGGTGAAAAAGTCAAACTAAGCTTTAATAGCCAGACATTCGAAACCATTACCGCAGTCGATGGCAAATGGAAAATTGTCTTTCCAAAACAGAAAGCTGGCGGACCCTTCGAAATAGAAATCACAGCCAGCAATTCTATAAAATTAAAAAACATTCTCTTTGGCGATGTTTGGCTCTGCTCGGGCCAGTCGAACATGGAACTGCCCATGAGTAGGGTTGCAGTTCTCTACGGAAAGGAGATTGAAAACTGTACAAATCCAAACATCCGGCTTTTTCAGGTGCCTGTTCGATGGAATTACAACAATCCACAAGATGATATTTCGGGTGGAAAATGGGAAGAAGCGAACCCTCAAAACATATTGAAATACACGGCTGTTGGCTATTTCTTTGCCCGCGATCTGTACGAAAAGTATCAGGTTCCGGTGGGGATTATCCAATGTGCGGCAGGCGGATCGAGCGCCGAAAGCTGGATTAGCGAAGAATCGTTAAAAGCTTTTTCTGATCAATACCAAATTGCGAAACAGCTTTCGGATACCACTTACCTGCGCAACTTGCTTGCTTCGGAAAGAGAGTCTCAGTCCAATTGGTTTCGTGAACTCGGTAAAAACGATCTTGGAAGAAAAAGCACTCCCTGGTTCAACCCGTCGCTCGATGATTCGTCTTGGCCCGATTTTCAACTTCCATCGTCGTTTGCCGAGGCAGGAATGGATTTCAATAGCGGCGCTGTTTGGTTCCGTAAACAGATCGATCTGCCCGATAATTGCTCAGGAAAATCAGCGCTTTTAGAACTTGGTCGCATTGTCGATAGTGATTCAGTATTTGTGAATGGGACTTTTGTTGGGAACGTTACCTATCAATACCCACCACGCCGGTACAATGTTGCTCCAGGTATTCTGAAAGCCGGCAAAAATAATATAACCGTCAAGGTGATCAGCCAATCAGGCATTGGTGCTTTTATTAAAGATAAACCCTATCAATTGGACATTGATGGACAAACGTTTGACCTCAAGGGAACCTGGAAATACAACATCGGGGCAAAATGTGATCCCTGTCCAGCGTCGACCTTTTTCCCCGGAAAGCCTCTTGGATTGTACAATGCCATGCTTTTTCCAACAGTAAACTATACATTGAAAGGAATGGTTTGGTATCAGGGCGAATCGAATATTGGTCGGGCAAATGAGTATAAATCGGTCATGTCAACACTCATTGGCGAATGGCGTAAGCTTTGGGGACAAGGTGAACTTCCATTTTTGTTTGTACAGCTTCCCGATTTTTTGGAACCCAAAAATGAACCCTCAGAGGGCGATTGGGCAACCATGCGCGACCAACAACTGAAATTACTTTCGGTACCTAATACTGCCATGGCCGTAGCCATTGGCTTGGGCGAATGGAACGACATTCATCCGCTACGGAAAAAGGAGGTTGGGCAACGGCTTGCTCTGGCTGCTGAAAAGTTAGCTTACGGAGACCAAGAAGTTGTAGCATCGGGTCCAATCTACCAATCGATGAAAATCGTTGGGAACAAAATTGAACTCACATTTACCAATTGCGGAAGCGGGCTGGCTACAAACGATGGCAAGCAGCTGAAACATTTCGCCATTGCTGGTGCTGATAAAAAACTGGTGTGGGGCAAAGCTGAAATAAAAGGGAATAAAATAATCGTGTGGAGCGATGCCATAGTTAAACCTAAAATAGTCCGCTATGCCTGGGCCGATAATCCGGCTGGAGCTAACCTGTGTAACAAGGAAGGATTACCAGCATCGCCTTTTACTACTGAAGAAGATACGTTCCGGATCTGGGGAAAACAGGCTAATCCATAACTACTTTTCCTCAAAACGTATGTTTTACAGAAACAGATTCAGTTTATTTGGAATATACTATTAATTTTGAATCGACTGGCGAATTTACGATGTCGGTTCTGGTATCACCAAGTCTGAATTTCAATGCCAACAAAGGATTGCGTTATACCATTTCTTTTGATCGGATTTCTGAAAACCAGCTATTTGTGGGCTCAGCAAAGTAGGCTTTCAAAACATTAAAAAGGTAATTTATAATTATAAAAGGGTTCGTTTGAAGTAACCTATAGACCAGAACAGAACATGAAACCTATTTTAGTTTTAGTACTAAGCATTTTGATACCCATTTTCATCTTTGCTGAAGATGGTTCAGAGCTATGGCTTCGCTATAAAGCTTTGCCAGTTGCTTTGTCAAAAGAATATTCCCAACAGCTTCAATTTATCACTTTTGAAACCAATAGCCTGACCAGAAAAATTGCGGGTGCAGAGCTTGAAAAAGCGCTCAAAGGTATGTTGGGCAGAGTTTTATCCAAGAGCAGAAAGATTCAGGAAAAAACGATAATCATCGGAACTTTAGAAGATAAATCAGTCCGTCAGTTTATTTCTGAAGATACGCTCTGCATGTGTGGCGACGAAGGTTTTATCTTGAAAAGCGTTGATTTTAAAGGAGACAAAATACTGCTTCTGGCAGCAAATCAGGACGTCGGATTGTTGTATGGAGTCTTTGAGTTGATCAGACAAATTCAGCAAGGACATCAGTTATCCAATTTAAATCTGAAAGAGAAACCTTCCTACAATCGACGGATTTTAAATCATTGGGATAATCTCGATGGAACTGTCGAACGTGGATATGCCGGTCATTCCATCTGGAAATGGGAAGAATTGCCTGAGAAAATCAGTCCCAAATATGAATTCTACGCGCGGGCCAATGCTTCAATCGGAATTAATGGAACGGTTTTGAACAATGTGAATGCAAGTCCCCAAATCTTAAGCGACGAATACTTGCGCAAGGTCAAAGTTTTGGCCGATATTTTCCGACCCTATGGAATTCGGGTTTATCTGGCGGTCAACTTTTCATCGCCAGCCAAGTTGGGCGGCTTGCCAACTTCCGATCCATTGGACGAAAAAGTTCAGGATTGGTGGAAAAAGAAAGCTGATGAAATATATAATTTGATTCCTGACTTTGGCGGTTTCCTGGTGAAAGCCAATTCGGAAGGTTTGCCAGGACCTCAGGATTATGGGCGCACCCATGCCGATGGCGCAAATATGTTAGCCGATGCACTCGCTCCACACAACGGAATTGTGATGTGGCGTGCTTTTGTATATCATCCTGATGGTGACGACCGGGCGAAACAAGCATACAAAGAATTTACGCCTTTGGATGGGCAATTCCGGTCGAACGTGATTATTCAGGTGAAAAACGGACCAATTGATTTTCAACCGCGTGAGCCCTTTAGTCCTTTGTTTGGTGCCATGAAAAATACGAATTTGATGCCCGAATTCCAGATAACCAAAGAATACCTCGGGATGAATAATCATTTGGCTTATCTCGGTCCTTTGTTTGAAGAATGCCTGGATGCCGATACCTATGTTTTGGGCAAAAACTCAACAGTTGCACGTGTTACCGATGGGTCGCTTTTCAGGAATAAAGTAACTGCAATCGCGGGTGTGGCGAATATTGGCGAAGATGTAAACTGGTGCGGTCATCAGTTTAATCAGGCAAACTGGTATGTTTTCGGGCGTTTAGCCTGGAACAACAAATTGTCGTCGGGCGAAATTGCTACCGAGTGGATTGAACAAACGTTTTCTCGCGATCCGCAATTTGTTTCAGAAGTTGGCTCGATGATGATGCAATCGCGTGAAGCGGTGGTTAATTACATGACTCCAATGGGTTTGCACCACCTGATGGGCTGGGATCATCATTACGGACCGGAGCCCTGGTGTGCCATTCCGAATGCTCGTCCCGACTGGATGCCATCCTATTATCACAAAGCTGATTCCGCCGGAATTGGGTTCGACCGAACTTCGACCGGTAGTAATGCGGTTGGACAATATGCCGAGCCTTTGCGTTCGCTGTACGAAAATGTGGCAACCTGCCCGGAAATTTACCTGCTGTGGTTTCATCATTTATCCTGGAATTATATCCTTCCAAATGGGAACAACCTTTGGGACGAATTGTGCTACAAATACAGTTCAGGAGTGAACTCTGTCAAATCATTTCAGAAAACATGGGATAACCAGGAAGGAAAAATCGACGAAGAACGATTCCGAGAAGTTCAGCAAAAATTGGCCATTCAGGAAAAAGAAGCGGTTTGGTGGCGCGATGCCTGTCTGTTGTACTTCCAGACTTTTTCGAATAAACCGATACCTGAAAAACTGGATCGGCCCATTCATCGGTTGGACGAACTTAAGAAGCAGAAATTCAATTTAAAGAATCATAACTAAACACGTTTGTACTAAAATTAAGAACCAATACCATTAAAGAAATGAATTCAACATCACAAAAAATTTCAGTATTCGAGAAAATTGGGTACAGCTTGGGCGATTTGGCCGCTAACCTGGTTTTCCAGACCTTAATTACTTATCTGGCTTATTTCTATACCGACATTTATGGGTTGAAAAGTACAGATGCTTCTATCATAATGCTTTCTGTTGGATTGACTGCCGCCTTTATTTTTAATCCAATCATTGGAGTATTGGCCGACCGGACCAATTCGAAGTGGGGCAAATTCAGACCCTGGATTCTTTACACTGCTATTCCGCTTGGGGTCGTTGCACTTCTTGCATTTTCGACACCAGATTTTTCGTACAAAGGAAAATTGATTTACGCTGCGGTGACTTATTCTTTATTGCTGATGTTGTATGCTTCAAGTAATTTACCATACTCGGCTCTAAGTGGTGTAATTACCGGCGACATGGGCGAACGGAACAGTATCTCGTCGTACCGTTTTGTGGCCGTGATGTTTGCCCAGTTCTTTGTGCAGGTGTTTATGTTGCCGATCATTATCTATGCCGGTCACGGGGATAAGGCTGCCGGTATTGAAACCGTAATGACCTGGATGGCTATTGTTGGCACGGTCATGTTACTCATCACTTTCTTTACAACCAGGGAGCGAATTGTTCCTTCGATAGAGCAGAAATCGTCCATCAAAGATGACTTATCGGATTTGATGAAGAACCGGCCTTGGCTGATTATGCTCGGTTTAACCATTCTGGTGTTCATTACCCTTGCCATGAAAGGCGGTTCGTATGTGTACTATTTTAATAATTATGTAGATAAAGCTGCCCTGGCTAATTTTATTAGTCCTGTAATTGCTGGCTTGTCCGATTTGGGAATTAATTTCTTTGGTTCAGATCCTGCGGCTGCCGGTTTTGGTTTGTTTAACGCCGGAGGTATTATCTTCATGATTGTCGGAATCTCATTTTCAAAAAAACTTGCAGATAAATATGGGAAACGCGATGTTTACAAATATGGCTTGCTTGCGGCTACCTTTTTTGTCCTGATCTTCATTTTTTTCAAACCTGAAAGTGTGCTTTTGATGTTTGGTTCGCAAATTCTGCATGGCTTTTTCTATGGCATTACCATTCCGGTTCTTTGGGCTATGATTGCCGATGTTGCCGATTATTCAGAATGGAAAACCAATCGCAGGGCAACAGCAATTATCTTTTCAGCAATGATGGTAGGACTCAAAGCCGGACTCTCCATTGGAGGCGCTTTGCTTACATGGATTTTAGGATTATACGGATATATTGCCAAGGAAAGTGCGGTTGCAGGGCAGGAGATCATTCAACCCCATTCTGTTTCCGAAGGAGCGAGAATGCTTGTGAGCATCTATCCGTCAATTCCATTTCTTTTGGGTGTTGGTCTTCTTTTCTTCTATGTAATCGACAAGAAAATGGAAGTGAAAATCGAAGACGATCTGAAAACACGTAGGAAAGCAAAGGTCTAGCAGAAAAGAAACAACAAATTATAAACACATGAAAATCAAATATATTATTGCCGTTACGACTTTGGTTTTACTGTCATCAGTACAAATAAAGGCTCAAAAAACGTTGGCAGAGGCTACCAAAGGTAAATTTTTGTTTGGAGTAGCCGTCAATCCGCAGCAAGTCAATGGCGTTAACCCCGCAGAAACGGAACTCATCGCAAAAGAATTCAGTGCCATTGTTCCAGAAAACTGTATGAAACCACAGCCTATCCATCCGGAAGAAAACCGGTACAATTGGGATGATGCCGATAAATTTGTGGCCTTTGGTGAAAAAAATAAACAGGCTGTTACCGGTCACTGCCTGATGTGGCATTCCCAAATTGGCAGATGGTTCTTTGTTGATGCAGAAGGGAAAGATGTATCCCCTGAAGTTCTGAAAGAACGTATGCGTCAGCACATTTCTACAGTTGTTGGCCGCTACAAAGGCCGCATTAAAGGCTGGGACGTGGTAAACGAAGCATTTGAAGACAACGGCATGTACCGCAACAGCAAATTTTACCAGATTCTGGGCAAGGATTTCATCAAATATGCCTTCCAGTTTGCTCATGAGGCCGATCCGAATGCCGAATTGTACTACAACGATTACAATGTGGAAACACCAACCAAATGCGATGCAATCGTTGAGTTGGTCAAAGAACTCAAAGCTGCCGGATGTAGGATTGATGCCGTTGGTTCGCAGGCACACATGCACATGAATTCACCAACTCTTGAAGCTACCGAAGCCAGCTTTAAAAAGCTCAAAGATGCAGGTGTGCATATCCTGATTACTGAATGGGATATCTCAATTCTGCCAAGTCCATATGATGGGGCAAACATTGCTGCAAATTTCAAGTATTCGAAGGAAATGGATCCGTACCGAGAAGCGATACCTGACTCAATTCAGCAGAAATGGAATAAGCGCATGTTGGATATGTTCGGTCTCTTCCTGAAATATGACGATGTGGTTGATCGTGTAACGGTTTGGGGTTTGAGCGATAACACAACCTGGCTGAATAATTTTCCGATCCGGGGCAGAAAAGATTATCCAGTGCTTTTCGATCGCAATAACCAACGCAAGCCGGTAGTTGATGAAATGATTAAAATGGCAAAAAAATACAAAAAATGAAAAAGGCGAAATACTTAGTTGATAATGATTTTATGGCCGATCCGGCAGTTCATGTATTTGAAGGGAAACTCTACATTTATCCTTCCCACGATCGCGAATCAGGAATTCCTGAAAATGACAACGGCGATCATTTCGACATGAATGATTACCATGTGTTCTCCACTTCGGATATTGAAAACGAGCCGTTGACAGACCACGGCGTGGTGCTGAAAGTCAGTGATATTCCATGGGCTGGTCGCCAATTGTGGGATTGTGACGTGGCATTCAAAAATGGCAGATACTTCATGTATTATCCGTTGAAGGACAAAACCGATATCTTCCGGTTGGGCGTGGCTATTTCCGATAGCCCGGCAGGCCCGTTTATTCCACAACCTGATCCGATCCGGGGAAGTTATAGCATCGATCCCGCTGTATTTGAAGATACTGATGGAACTCACTATATGTATTTCGGCGGTTTGTGGGGAGGCCAGCTTCAACGTTACAAGGACAATAAAGCGCTGGAAAGTGCTTATTTGCCTTCAGGAGAAGAATTGGCTTTGCCATCACGTGTAGTT
Organism: Prolixibacteraceae bacterium; assembly: GCA_028683385.1. Taxonomy (GTDB): domain Bacteria; phylum Bacteroidota; class Bacteroidia; order Bacteroidales; family Prolixibacteraceae; genus Aquipluma. The sequence continues at coordinate 153,955 of JAQUIJ010000002.1, forward strand.
CGTTTGTCAGATGATATGCTTGGATTTGCGGAAGAACCACGGCCCGTAACTATCCTGAATCAGGATGGAACTCCGATGAAAGCCGGACAAGAAAACCGTTTCTTCGAAGCCTCCTGGATGCATCTCTATAAAGGGAAATATTACTTCTCCTATTCAACGGGCGATACGCATTTGTTGTGCTATGCCATTGGTGACAATCCTTACGGGCCATTTACTTATCAGGGTGTGATTCTGACTCCGGTTATCGGTTGGACAACTCATCACGCCATTGCTGAATTCAAAGGCAAGTGGTACTTGTTTTATCACGACTCAGTTCCTTCAGGAGGAAGAACCTGGCTGCGAAGCCTGAAAGTGGTTGAGTTGGAATACAACGAAGACGGAACAATTAAAACCATTGAAGGCGGTGGCGAATAAGGAACACTTAAATATTAAAAAGTTTCTTTAAAATTTTGATGCAAAAACCCTTAAGTATTTGAGGGAAAAGGCTGTTTCAGTTATCAACTGGGGTAGCCTTTTTTTTATCATTTCAGACATGCTTCAGCCTTTATGTTTTTCTTATCTTTAAGCAAATTGAAAATACTATGAAACTACCAAATATTATCAAAAACGATAGTTACCTCGAACCGTTCACTTCGATCATCATCGATAGGTTGCAGACTGCGAAAGATAAGGAACAAGAGATTCTGCGAGGTCAAAGTTTGAGTGATTTTGCTCAGGGGCATAAGTGGTATGGACTACATCGCGAAAAGAACCAATGGGTTATACGCGACTGGGCTCCCAATGCTACTGAAATATACCTGATTGGTGAGTTTAACAACTGGCAGGAGCTGCCTGAATACGCATTTAATTTCACCGGATCAGGAAACTGGGAACTTCGGCTTTCTCAAGAAAAGATGAGCCATGGTGATTTATTCGCCTTTTCGATTTATTGGGAAGGTGGTCAGGGCAAACGAATTCCGGCCTGGGCAAACCGGGTAGTTCAGGACGATTATACCAAGATTTTTAATGCTCAGGTTTGGGCTCCCGAAAAAGAGTTCAAATGGAAACATTCCAAATTTCAGCGGTCGGCTGAGGCTCCTTTGATTTACGAAGCACACATTGGAATGGCTGGTGAAGATGCCAGGGTACATACCTACAACGAATTCCGGACGAATATTTTGCCTCGCATTCAGCAGGCAGGATACAATACCATTCAGCTCATGGCTATTCCGGAGCATCCATACTACGGAAGTTTTGGGTACCATGTGTCGAGCTTTTTTGCTCCCTCGTCGCGGTTTGGTACTCCGGAGGAATTGAAACAATTGGTTGATGAAGCGCACGGAATGGGCATATCCGTTATTATCGATTTGGTGCATTCGCACGCTGTGAAAAATGAGGTGGAAGGATTGGGAAAATACGACGGAACACGCTGGCAGTTTTTCCATGACGGGTCAAAAGGCGAGCATCCTGCCTGGGATTCGTATTGTTTTAACTACGGAAAAACAGAAGTCATTCATTTTCTCCTTTCGAATATCCGTTACTGGCTCGAAGACTTCAGGTTTGATGGTTTTCGCTTCGATGGTGTAACCAGCATGCTGTATTTCGACCATGGTTTAGGAAAGGCTTTCACTTGTTACGACGATTATTTCAATGCCGGACTCGATCAGGAAGCATTTTCTTATTTTATCATGGCTAACCGGTTAATTCACGAGATAAACCCAAATGCACTTTCGATTGCTGAAGAAATGAGTGGATTGCCAGGGTTGGCAACTTCTTCTGATGATGGAGGATTGGGTTTTGACTACCGCATGGCAATGGGTGTTCCTGATTTCTGGATCAAGCTGATCAAAGAAGTTTCGGATGAGAAATGGGATGTAGGGAACATTTTTTATGAACTGACATCGAAACGGTTGGACGAAAAAGTGGTCAGTTATGCTGAATCGCACGATCAGGCGTTGGTGGGCGACAAAACTATTATTTTCCGACTGATTGATAAAGAAATGTACTTCAGCATGCGTAAAGATCAGCCTAATTTGGCTGTAGAGCGCGGCATTGCTTTGCATAAAATGATTCGCCTGGCAACTTTATCGTGCGCTGGTGGTGCCTATCTCAATTTCATGGGCAATGAATTTGGGCATCCGGAGTGGATCGATTTTCCGAGGGAAGGAAATAACTGGTCGTATGCCCATGCCCGGAGATTGTGGAGCCTGGAAGACAATAAAGAGTTGAAATACTGTTGGTTGTCGGATTTTGATCGCGAAATGATTGCCATGGCCAAAAAGGATAAGCTAATCGAAACACCGGAAGTGAATTGGGTGCACGACCATAAAGAGAATGAGGTGCTTGCCTATACACGGGGAAAGTATCTTTTTGTATTCAATTTTCACCCGACACAATCACTGGTTGATTATGGAATTCCGTTGGAAGCTTCGAAATATAAAATTGTGCTGAATACCGACGAAGATCGTTTTGGCGGTCAAAACCGGATTGATAATCAATTGATTTACGGTACTCATCCATCCGGCGATGCAAATAGTCAGCATTATTTATTGCTTTATTTGCCAGCCCGAACGGCTTTGGTTTTGAAGAAACAGGGAAAGTAAGTCGGGTTGCGTGATCCGGGTTGCGGGTTTTCCCGTCTTCGGTCTTCCAGTTTTATATGTAGAATTTTCAAATAGCGGTTCATGTCTTTTTTTACCGAAATACAAATTCCTGAATTTCCCGATCAAATGGATTATTCGAAGAGCATGATGTTTTTGGGATCGTGCTTTTCGGAGAACATCGGGCAGAAATTAATTGATCTGAAGTTCGATGTGGATATGAATCCATTTGGAATTTTATACAATCCGGAATCGATTGCCAACAGCCTTCGAATATTGCTCGAAAAGCGGGTTTTTACTGAAGACGATCTTTTTCAGGATCAAGGTTTGTGGAATAGTTTTTATCATCACAGCCGTTTTTCGGATGTAGATCGGGATTCGGCTCTCGAAAAAATAAACAAACGTATTTCAATCTCGAACGAATTTCTGAAAAAAGCTGATTTTTTGGTTATCACCTTTGGTACAGCCTGGGTTTACGAACTCAGGAAGACCGGACAAATTGTTTCCAATTGCCATAAAATTCCTGCCGCGGAGTTTAAGCGATTCCGGCTCGGTGTATTTGAGGTTACCAATGTTTACCGCGAATTGCTGGAGCAAATCTGGAAGTTTAATCCGGATATCAAAGTAATTTTTACGGTAAGTCCGATCCGTCACTGGAAAGATGGTGCCGTCGAAAATCAGCTCAGCAAAGCAACACTTTTACTGGCCATCGATAATTTGATCAAAGGATTTGGCGACAAAAGTTGTTCGTACTTTCCATCCTATGAAATCGTGATGGACGAACTGCGCGATTATCGCTTTTATGCTGATGACATGTTGCATATCAGTCCGGTAGCTGTTGATTACATCTTTGAACGGTTTAGCAAAGCTGCCATTACAAGCGCGAGCCGCGATGTTTCAAAAAGTATGCTGAAGATTAATAAAGCAATGTCTCACCGTCCGGTTAACCCAAACACAACCGAATTTAAAAAGTTTCTGGAGCAAACCCTGGTTCTTATCAATCGAATGAGCGAACAGTTTCCAATCGTCAACCTAAACGCAGAGCGAAATTATTTTGAGCAGGAACTGGAAAAACTTTAGACCATATTGTTATACACCTTTTACGATTTGATACTTCCGTGGCATTTTTTCCTACTTTTGACAGTGCAATGCCTATTGACTTAATTTTATGAAGGTTTTAATGTTCGGATGGGAATTTCCGCCTCACATATCGGGCGGGTTGGGAACAGCCTGTTATGGTTTGACCAAAGGCCTGGCTCAACTCAAAGATGTTGAGGTGACTTTTGTGGTTCCCAAAGCATGGGGCGACGAAGATCGTTCGAATATTAATTTGCTTGGTGCCGATCAAATTCCTGTTGTTCATCAGCAAATCCAGTTTGAAGATGCAAAGTCGAAGGTTGAATATTACGAGCTTCAATCTGGTTTAATTCCCTATTTGGGAACTTCCGAATTTGATGAGTTGAAATCGGAAATCTCTTCCGGAGAAAAGCAGTTGATCGAATTAACTCCGGAAGGAAAGTTCGTTTTTAGTGGCGATTATGGTCAAAACCTTTTTCAGGAGATTGCTAATTACACAGTTATTGCCGGGAAACTTGCCCGTGAAATTGATTTCGATGTGATTCATGTTCACGATTGGATGTGCTTTCAGGCCGGAATAGCCGCTAAACGTGTTTCAGGCAAACCACTTGTTGTGCATGTTCATTCAACCGAATTCGATCGATCAGGAAGTTCGGTCAATCCAGCCATTTGTGCTATCGAAAAGGAAGGATTGGATGCCGCCGACAAAATTATTACAGTCAGTCATTTAACCCGGTCTGTCGTCATTGAAAAATATAGTATCATTCCGGAGAAGGTAATCTCAGTTTATAATGCGGTGGAGCCTGTTCGTTCTGGAGAAGCAAGAACTTCCAGAGAATATACGAACGATAAAGTTGTGAGTTTCCTGGGGCGGATAACCATGCAAAAAGGCCCTGAATATTTTGTCGAAGCTGCCAGTCTGGTACTTCAGAAAATGCAAAACGTTCGTTTTGTGATGGCTGGCAAAGGCGATTTATTAAACGAGATGAAGCAAAAAGTATTCGCATTGGATATTTCATCCTATTTTCAGTTCCCCGGGTTTGTAGGCGACAGCGAAATTGCTGAACTATTTTATTTGAGCGATGTTTTTGTTATGCCTTCGGTATCGGAACCATTCGGAATAGTCACACTTGAGGCGATGCAGGCTGGAGTTCCGGCGGTGATTTCGAAACAATCGGGCGTATCGGAGGTGGTTCAAAATGTGATTAAGGTTGATTATTGGGATATTCAGGCAATGGCTGACGCCATTTATGTTCTGCTGATTAATCAGGAATATGGCGTTCGGTTAGGCGAAAAGGGGAAAAAGGAAGCCGACAAACTAATTTGGAAAAATGTGGCGTCGGAAGTGAACAAAATATATCTCAAATTACTTGAGGTTAACGGAAAACATAATTAACAATCAAGACCTCAATTGGATACCAAATAATTAACGTCCATTTCACATTAAGGTCATTTAAATAAGTGTTTTTTTGTCTTCTTTTGTTGTTTAATTTGCTTGCCTTGAAAGTGAAATTGATAAGTTGAAAATATTAGTATTATACACATAAATAAAAACCATGGAACAACCGATCTGGAAAAAATTGTTTGTAGAGTCAAATATTCCTGAAAAGCTGACTCCACTCAAAGAAATAAGCCGCAATCTGTGGTGGGTATGGAATACCGAGGCCCGAGAATTGTTTCAGTACATTGATGCTGAAATATGGGAAGAGTGTGAGCACAATCCAATTGTGTTGCTTGATGAGGTGAATTATCAGCGTTTTTTGGAGCTTGAAAAAGATGAAGCGTTTTTGTTTAAAATGAATCATGTCTCTGCTCTGCTGCATAAATATCTTGATGATCGTAAAGTTTTGAAGGGACCTTCAGTGGCCTATTTCAGTATGGAATACGGTTTGCACGACAGTCTGAAAATCTTTTCCGGAGGCCTTGGAATACTTGCAGGTGACTACCTGAAAGAAGCAAGCGATTCGAAAGTTGATTTGGTTGGTGTTGGTCTGCTATACCGTTACGGTTATTTCCGCCAGAATATTTCGATTACCGGGGAGCAGCTTTCGAATTACGATGCTCAGCAGTTCTCTAAAATACCGGTACAGCCAGCTTATGATACTGATGGAAACTGGATACATGTTCAGGTTCAATATCCCGGTCGCGAAATTTCTGCTCAGGTTTGGCAAGTATCTGTCGGATCGATTAAACTGTTTTTATTGGATGCTGATTTTGAAGCTAATTCAGACGAAGACCGTTTTGTAACGCACCATTTGTATGGCGGCGACAATGAAAACCGCTTGAAACAGGAAATGCTTCTTGGACTTGGAGGTATTCGCGCTCTGAAGAAACTGGGCTATTCAATGGATATTTACCATTGTAACGAGGGTCATGCCGCAATGATCGGTCTGGAACGAATGGCTGATTTTGTTTCTGAAAAGGGGCTTACCTATCCGGAAGCCAAAGAAGTTGTAAGAGTTTCAACTTTATTCACAACACATACACCGGTTCCTGCCGGGCACGATTCGTTTTATCAGGACATGTTTCAGCATTATATGCATGAATATCCTGGAAGGGTTGGTATTAGTTGGGACGAATTCTGCAACTTGGGTAAGGCAGATCCTTTTGAGGATCATTTTAATATGAGTTACCTGGCCTGCAACTTATCTCAGGGAATAAACGGAGTAAGTATGCTTCATGGCGAAGTTTCGAAAGAAGTGCTTAGTCCGTTATACGAAGGATTTTTGCCCGAGGAACTTGAAGTTGGCTATGTAACCAACGGTGTTCATTATGCCACCTGGGCGGCCAAGGAATGGAAAGAAATGCACCAGAAATATTTCGGCAAGGCATTTCCTGAGGATCAACTTGATTTTGATTTGTGGGAACGGATATATAAAATTCCGGATGAAGAAATCTGGAATCTGAAACAAAATATGCGCCTGAAAACCATTGGGTACATTAAACAAAGGTTTACTAACACCTGGATTAAAAGGCATGAAAACCCAAAAATGATTTCCGAAGTTTTAGGAAAGCTTAATCCGTATGCCTTAACAATAGGTTTCGCTCGCCGTTTTGCAACCTACAAAAGAGCTCATTTGCTATTCCGTAATCTCGATCGTTTATCAAAACTGGTCAATGACCCAGCACGTCCGGTTCAGTTTATTTTTGCCGGAAAAGCTCATCCTGCTGATAAGGCTGGTCAGGATCTGATCAAATATATTGTTGAGATTTCGAAACGACCTGAATTTATTGGGAAAATCTTGTTTGTTCAGAATTACGACATGAACCTGGCTAAGATGATGTTACAGGGAGTTGATATCTGGATGAATACGCCAACACGACCTTTGGAAGCCTCGGGCACCAGCGGCGAAAAAGGCGTGATGAACGGAACCATTCACTTTTCAGTTCTCGATGGCTGGTGGGTTGAAGGGTATAAAAAAGATGCAGGTTGGGCACTTCCGCAGGAAAATGCTTACGAAATTAACGACCTTCAGGATGAATTGGATGCTGAAACCATCTATAACATTTTTGAAGAGGAAATATTGCCGGCTTTCTACGATCGAAATATCAATGGTATTCCTGAAAAATGGGTTTCGTACATCAAAAATACCTTTGCCCAGGTTTCACCTAATTTTACGACTGCACGTATGATCCGCGATTATCAGGATCGATTCTATAAACCTCAGGCCGAACGCTCAACAAGGTTAATTGCCAATGATTATAAACTGGCTAAAGAAATTGCCAAGTGGAAATCAGGTGTCTCTGCGGTTTGGGATCAGATTGAAGTGAAAAATGTACAGATTACCGATGGAATTACCAATGTTCTGAAAATTGGTGAGGTTTATCCTGCACGGGTTGTCGTTGACATTAAAAGCTTAAAACCTGAAGATTTAAGTGTTGAAATGGTAATTACTGAAAATGGTAAAGATACCAGGCCTACTTTGATTGAATGCTTGCCGTTTACGGTTGAGAAGGCCGAAGGTCAGTTGATTACCTATAAGTTGGATTTAAATCTGATGAATGCTGGTGCATTTGGCTATGCAATTCGTATTGTGCCGAATCATTCTGAATTACCCCATCGTCAGGACTTCCATCATTTGAAATGGGTTCAGTAACATACGATAATGATAACAGAAAAGGTAGCCAAAAGCTGCCTTTTTTGTTGTTGCAGTTGGGGATTCCATCTTTCAAAAAAGAGATGGAATCCTTTAATCCAACTTTTATCAGCACATTTGCATCTTGATTATATTGGTGATGAAAAAATACCTGTTGCAAACAACCGTTCTGGCTATTGTCGCAAGTTTGCTGTGGTCTTCAGCTTTCGTGGGCATAAAAATTGGGCTTCGGTATCAAACTCCACTTCAGTTTGCCGGTATCCGATTTATGATTTCCGGCCTGATCCTTCTTCCAGTAATTGGAAATTTTCAAAAATTCAGTAACGAAGTAAAAGAAAATCTCGCGTATGTTTTTCTGATTGCGTTTTTGCAAGTTGTACTTCAATATACATTTTTTTATTTGGGCATTAGCCTGGTTCCTGCTTCAATCTCCGCCATGATTGTAGGCTCAGGGCCATTGTTTGTGGCTTTGGTAGCTCACTTTTCTATTGCTGACGACCGCATGAGTTGGGTTAAATCAATCAGTATTTTACTTGGAATTGCTGGAGTCGCGGTAATTACACTGGGACGGAAAAGTCTTCCTTCCGGAGCCGAAATTGCTTTTCTCGGAGTGGTTTATCTGTTGCTGAATAATCTGGTTTCAGGAATCACCAATGTGGTTATTGCCCGCAAACGGCAAACAATTTCCCCGCTAATTTTAACCTCTTCGTCTCTTTTTATTGGCGGACTCGCTATGTTTTTAATTTCGATCCCCATTGAGGGATTTTCTGAAAAGTCTTTTCCTCCTGAATATTTTGTATCACTGGCTTGGCTTAGTTTTTTATCAGCAGCAGCTATTTCCATTTGGAATACCCTTTTGCGCCGACCAGAAGTCAAGGTCTCTGAACTCAATATCTGGAAATTTCTGATTCCAGTTTCAGGAGCAATTTTGAGCTGGATTATTCTTCCAAACGAATCAGCCGACGTGGTCTCCGTTTTGGGTATGATACTGATTGCCCTTTCTTTGTTAATTCTGAATTTACCTATCAGGAGAAGGAATTAATTTTTTTGATATCTGAACCAACTCCAGATCAAAATTCCTGCAAAATTCTATTGTCAATTGTTTAGCCTGAAAATGCCAAATCGACACGAATATTAATTATTTGTTTACAAATTGTAATCCAGTTTGTGGTGAATGTTAAAAATTCGTGATGTTTCCTAACTTCGACTTTCAGTAATGAGTAGGTTGGCTGCTGTCATATAACATTAGTACTTACTAATTATTCAAATCTTAAATTGCTAATTTCGGAACTTTTAGTTTACAAAAAAACCAAATAACTAACGGCAACTTTAAGTTGCATAAAATCCAAAAAACTATGAATCCTATTTTCTGGCTTGTTCCCGTCAGTTCCATTCTTGCCCTTTCTTTTGCCTGGTTTTTCTTTAAGCAAATGATGAAGGAAAGCGAAGGCACTGATCTTATGAAAAAAATTGCCAAGCATGTACGCGATGGTGCAATGGCTTATTTAAAACAACAATACAAAGTTGTTGGTATTGTTTTCGTGATATTGGCTGTTATCTTTTCAGTAATGGCATATTTCAACCTTCAGAATGTATGGGTTCCTTTCGCATTTCTGACAGGTGGTTTTTTCTCAGGTTTAGCAGGATTTTTCGGAATGAAAACTGCTACTTATGCTTCAGCACGTACTGCTCAGGCTGCTTCCGAGTCATTAAACAAAGGTCTTCAGGTTGCATTCCGCTCAGGTGCAGTTATGGGCTTAACAGTTGTTGGTCTTGCATTGCTTGACATTTCAGCATGGTATCTCATCCTTGATAATCTGGCCAATGTTGGAGAATCTAACAAATTGATTTATATTACTACTACGATGCTTACTTTCGGTATGGGTGCTTCAACACAGGCATTGTTTGCACGTGTTGGTGGTGGTATCTTTACCAAGGCTGCTGATGTTGGCGCTGACCTTGTAGGTAAAGTAGAAGCCGGAATTCCGGAAGATGATCCACGTAACCCTGCAACTATTGCTGATAACGTAGGTGATAACGTAGGTGATGTTGCTGGTATGGGTGCTGACCTTTACGAGTCGTATGCCGGTTCTATTTTGGCTACGGCAGCATTAGGCGCATCTGCATTCCTTATTAACCCTGAAATGCAATTAAAAGCTGTTTTTGCTCCTATGATTATTGCATCTGTTGGTGTAGCTCTTTCTATCATTGGTATTTTCTTGGTAAAAACAAAAGAAGGTGCTAAAATGAAAGAATTACTTGGTGCTTTAGGTTTAGGGGTAAATGTAAGTTCTGCTTTAATCGCAGTATCAACATTTGCAATTCTTTGGGGATTGGGCATTCAAAACTGGATGGGAATTTCTTTCTCAGTAGTTGTTGGTCTTCTTGCTGGTATCATTATTGGTCAGGCAACAGAATATTATACTTCTCAAAGTTATCGTCCGACTCAAAGAGTAGCTGAGAGTTCTAAAACAGGCGCTGCAACTGTAATTATTTCAGGTCTTGGCTTGGGTATGCTTTCTACTGCAATTCCAGTCGTCACTATTTCTTTTGCTATTGTTTTGGCATTTATGTCATCTCAGTTTGATATGCTTACAATGACTTATACTCCAAATCTGACTCTTGGTTTATATGGTATTGGTATTGCTGCTGTTGGTATGCTTTCTACACTTGGCATTACTTTGGCGACTGATGCTTATGGCCCAATCGCTGATAATGCTGGTGGAAATGCTGAAATGAGCGGATTGGATCCTGAAGTTCGCAAACGTACAGATGCTTTGGATGCTCTGGGTAATACAACTGCTGCTACAGGTAAAGGTTTTGCTATTGGTTCTGCTGCATTGACTGCTTTAGCACTTTTAGCTTCTTATATCGAAGAAATTAAAATTGCATTGGAACGTATAGCAACTGCTTCAGTAGATGGTCTTGCACAAGTTGGGTCTAAAATGTTATCATTAGAAGCTATTAAGGCCTCTACGTTTGAAGATTTTATGCAATACTATAATGTGACCCTAATGAATCCTATTGTATTGGTTGGTATCTTTATCGGTGCAATGATGGCGTTTGTATTCTGTGGTTTGACAATGAATGCCGTTGGTCGTGCAGCTCAAAGCATGGTGGAGGAAGTTCGTCGCCAATTCCGCGAAATTAAAGGTATAATGGAAGGTAAAGCTGAGCCAGATTATGCTCGTTGTGTCGAAATCTCAACTAAAGGTGCACAAAGAGAAATGTTGCTTCCTTCAATTTTGGCCATTGCAACCCCAGTTGTAGTTGGTGTTCTTTTAGGAGTAGGTGGCGTTTTAGGACTTCTTATCGGAGGTTTAAGTACTGGTTTTGTTTTAGCTGTATTTATGGCTAATGCTGGTGGTGCCTGGGATAATGCTAAAAAATATGTTGAAGAAGGCAATTTTGGCGGAAAAGGTTCTGATAATCACAAAGCAACTGTAGTTGGTGATACCGTTGGTGATCCATTTAAAGATACTTCAGGTCCATCGTTGAACATTCTTATTAAGTTGATGAGTATGGTATCAATCGTTATGGCAGGTTTAACTGTTGCCTGGAGTTTGTTCTAATTGATAGTCTTAGCTCCCTGAGAGGAGGTGAAATTTCATATACCATCCCGTGTTTGTATATACAAATGCGGGATTTTTTTTGAAAGATGGTGCATGTGAGAGTTGAACTCAGGACTAAAAAAAAATACATTGAAGAAGTCAATTGTGATCTTATGTTTGATGTAATCCGTTATCAGCTTTTAAGCGTTTTTTATTATTACGATAAACCCTAGGGAAAATCTTCGGGGTTTCTTTTTTTTGCTAAATTGCTGAACAAAAGAAGTGCGTAATGAGTTTAAATTGAAAACGAAAACACTAAAACCACATATTATGGCAGACTTATCAACAACCTACATGGGCGTTAAATTGAAAAACCCAATTATCCTGGGCGCCAGCAATCTTGTCACCAAACCCGAAGTTGTTAAAGAACTTGAAGAAGCCGGTATAGCTGCAATCGTTTACAAATCACTTTTTGAAGAACAAATTCAGTTGGAAAGTCTTCAATTAGATGAAGATATAAATGAATATGCCAACCGAAACTCTGAAATGGGACGTATTTTCCCGGACATTGTACATGCCGGTCCCAAAGAACATTTATTCCATTTGAAAAAACTAAAGGAGACCTCTTCTGTTCCGGTCTTTGCCAGCTTGAATGCACTGTATGAACCCAGTTGGGTTGAATATGCCAGACTACTTGAAGAAACCGGTGTTGATGGTTTGGAATTGAACTTATATGCCACTCCAGGTTATTTCGAAGTTGGAGGCACATCAATCGAAGAAAAACAATACCAGATTGTCAAGAGCGTTAAAAAGGCTGTTCGAATTCCGGTAAGCGTAAAGTTGAGTCCGTTTTATACCAACACCTTGAATTTTATTAAAAGGCTTGATGAGGCGGGTATTGATAGTTTTGTCATGTTTAACAGGTTTTTTCAGCCAGAAATTGATATTGAAAATGAAGCTTTTAACTTTCCATGGGAACTGACTCAAGCTCGCGATCATCAGTTAGCTTTGCGTTATGCCGGTTTGCTTCACGGGAATGTTGCCGGCAACATATGCGCAAGCCGCGGTATTTATACTTCTGAAGATGTTATTCGTTTGCTGCTTTCAGGAGCCGATGTTGTTCAGGTTGTTTCAACGGTTTATAAAAATCAGCCTTCGTATATTGCAACCATGTTGGCCGAACTAAACGACTGGATGGATAAAAAGAGCTACAAAACCCTTGATGATTTCTGCGGAAAACTATCCAGAAAGTCATTGAAAGATCCTTATACTTATCAACGTGCTCAGTATGTTGATATTCTCATGAAATCAGAAGAAATTTTCAAGAAATATCCGATGGTGTAATCCTGTGGAAACAATAAATACGAAAGCCGGAATTTCAATAGAATTTCGGCTTTCTTGTTGTGATGTTAAGTGTATTCGTATTCAGGCAAATAAGAAAGTTGGAAATTGTAAACTTCCGCACATCAAATTTTAATTTACCTTTTGATAAATCAGTTCAATGCCATTTCCTGTTTTCAGGTTACGGCTGTATTTCTTATCAATTGGATTGTTCCAGTGTTCAGTAACTCCAAGGCTGGTCAGTCTGGTTCCGTCGCGTTCGGGGTCGTAAGCTATTCCTGAAGGCGGATTTCCGGCCAAAGCCATTTCTTCGAGGTAATGATCGCTGTACATCATATCCGGAGCATCGGGCCATTCGGTTATGGCAAAGTCGAGACCCACAGCATCGATAGCCACACCATCCTGAGAAGCAAAAAGGCTTCCCGGCCAGTTGTTGCCAAATGGAGCCAAAGCCCATTTTGATTCAGGAACACCATTCACGAATTTATTGCTGTAAATACCGTCAATCAGGAAAAGCATCGTTTTTCCGCCCAGATCCTTGTGCCCCATAAAATCAGGATAAACCGAATATTGGCGTTTGCCTTCGCGGTTTTGACTAAAACCACTGCAGTGCGCATTCTTGTGCCAGTCGTCTTCGATGCTTGTGCAACCAAAAAAGTTCTTCGCGCATAAAGTTACTCCCTGGCTAACATGTCCTTTTAAAAGTGCCATGTCGATGATGTAATCCGCTTCAACCATACTCGATGCGAGGTCTCTGGTTTGTCGGTCGAAATCGAATGAATATTGGAATCCGTCTTTTACAAAAGCTGATTTTTCCCGGCCATTACCTCCATTGTGATCGACATAGTGAACATTGGGATAAGCCGAATGACATTTGTCGAAAATATTGTTGGTAAAAAAACGGCTTGGATCGGTTATCGTAATATCTTCCTGAGCTATTCCGGCTTCGTTGACCAGGCTTTTGATCAGCGATAAAACCAAAAATGGATTGGCATTGATCTCATTGTTGCTCTCCTGTGAATAGGTGTTGTTCAGGTTAATTTTTACGGCGATTTTCTGACCCTTCCGGTATCCGGCATCGACCTGATGTTTCGTTTTGTTGAAAAAGCGGAATAGTTCATTCCATGATGCTTTTTCATCCTGAAGGTCTGTTAAGGTAAAAAGTGTCTGTGCCAGAAGTTTGTCGGTTTCTGCCTGGTTGTTGAAACGATCTTCCCACCAGAATCCGGTTTTCCCGTCCCACGAAGCTATTTGGTCGTTGTGACCCCAGGCAACACGACCCGGATGCATTCCTTTTGCATCTCCAAGTGGGATATTTGGCTTGTACCAGATATCGAGACTGGCGGCTTTGGTTTCTTTGGCCGATTGTGCTGTAAATACTGAAGTTGCAGCAATCCCAATGATCAGGAATAGTCCTGCCGCCAGATATTTGGCTTCGATTAATTTGTGTTTAGCTTTTTTGAATGCAAATGTCGCTCCGGATAAAGCCAGAATCCAGATCACAAAACCCGACATAATTGGTGCTGCTACCTGCATACAGGGATACGTTGCACGCGATGGTTTGGGGATCACCCGGATCAGGAACCAAATGGTAGCCAAAATGGAAATGAGAAGATACACTACTTTTGCGGGCAATCTCATTTTCTGAAAGAAAATCACGATGCTTTTCAAGCGGTTCGGGAGTTTCTGAAATTTCTCTTGCGATTTCATAGTCAAGGTATTTAGCTGGTTATTTTATCCATTTAAAATTCAGGTAATCGTAATTCATCTGTCCAATGTCAACAGTGTGAATGGTGATCGTTTGTAAGCCTTCTTTCAATTCCAGTTGTGCGAGTTCACCGATGTAATTCCAGTGATGCCATTGTCTCCATGCAACACTGTCTTCAGCCACAAACGTATTCGGAATGTTTAAAGGGCCGGTTGCATCCTGGTCGTTTACCGAGATGGAGATCTTCCCGTTTTGGTTTGAAGTATACATGATTCCAAGTTGATAGGTTCCCGTTTTGGTGACGTTTACCGAATATTTGATCCATTCTCCCGGTTCGGTCCAGCCAACGTAAAGCTGATCTTTTTCGGGTTCAACCAGGTTGTACGGATTGTTGTCAACGGCCGGTTCCTGAAATTTGGTATATGAAATATCAACAGCTTCACCGATCCGGAACTCGTGCAGATAAGTGCCATCAGCCGGATTAAGTCTGCCACTTCCCGAATTAATCGAATCTGAATCGTGGAAGGCTATTTCTTCGCCACCAAAATCGTAATATTCGCACTGAAGTTTTCCCGGGATTGTTTGTGGTCCTCCCTGATATAAAGAGTCGCTAAATGCTTTTCCTTCATAGGAATTTGCATTTTTAACCGACTGGCATGATTCGGTTAGCATGAAGCTTAAAACGATAATTCCAAAGTGCAGGATAGTAAAACGATTTTTGGAAGACATAGATTAAGTTTGATTGGATACTTTATTTCACGACTTTTCAAAAGTAATTATTTTATTATTATTGATGAACTTTAGGCTCAATATTTTTTTTGCCGGTAATTTGATGAAGTATTGTTTTATGTGTAGTTTAGCATCGTATTCAGGAATAAAAGAACTGTGATCTACAGAAATGTTGTTTCTGAACTACCTCAGTAATGTTTTGCAAAGACAAGAAAATAAGATGGCAAAAGAGAAGTATTCTGTTGATAAATCCGATATTCAGGTAAATCAGAATAAAATAAAAGTACTTCAGTTGATCCGGAATGAAAAGAAAATTACCCGGGCCGAAATAATTCGTTTGTCCGGGCTTAGTGCTCCAACGGTAACACGGATTGTCGAAAATCTGGTTCAACTCAAACTCATTCAAACCGATGGAATTGGATCGTCGGTTGGAGGCCGCCCTCCACAATTGATTCGTTTTCAGTCCAAAGAAAATTATGTAATTGGAATAGATCTGGGAGCCACTTATATCCGGTCAGCACTTTCGAATCTGGACGGAGAATTTATTTTTGAAATCCATGTTTCCACGAATTTGAAAAAGGGATTCGACGGAGTTATGGAGCAGGTTGGTGAACTGATTGAAAAACTAAGTGAACGTGCACGTCAGAAATCGTTGACACTTTGGGGAATTGGAATTGCTGTTTGCGGAATGGTGAATAAGAAATCCGGCATCGTTGAGTATTCTCCGATATTTGGCTGGAAAAATGTCAATCTTCAGGAAGCCCTTGCAAAATACACAAACCTGAAAATTGCTTTGGGAAATGTGACCCATTTAATCGCGCTGGGTGAGTTGCTTTATGGAGTAGGTAAGGATTATAAGAATTTCATCAGCATTAATTTAGGTTATGGAATCGGTTCAGGAATAATTATCGATGGAAAACTTTTCGGTGGTGTCGATGGAATTGCCGGTGAGATTGGACATATTGTAGTTGACAAACACAGCAAGCGGCAAGGACTCGAAGGCATTACCGGAACGCTGGAAGCGGTAGCATCGGGATACGGATTGGCCGACATTGCAAGGGAGCGTGCAGGTTCTGATCCGGAGAGTATTTTGTACCCGATTATCCGGGAAGATATTGATGCAAAAAAAGTGTTTGATGCGGCAAAAAATGGCGATCGATTAGCAAATGAAATCATTGATGAAGTAGCCGGGTTTCTGAGTATTGGGATCGACACACTCATCAAACTTTTTAATACGGAATGTATTGTTTTGTCAGGAGGATTGGTCCAGAATGGAGATGTACTTACCGAAAAGATCCGAACCGAAGTGAAGAATTATTCCATGAGTGCAATTTCACGCTCGGTTCCAATTCTGACTTCAGGTTTTGGTGAGAATGCAGCTTTGATGGGGTCTTTTTCGTTGATTCTGGAGCGGATACTTTTAATGGAAAGTCTGTAATGAGGCAAAAGAAAAACGGATTACTTCTTTCGTAAAAAGCGTGTAATCCGTTTTGATTAAAGAGAAATCCAAAATTATTTTTCAAGTTGCAATACAACGTATGAATGTGGCTTTACTTCTAGGTTTATTACGGTTCTAACCAGCGAAGGCTTTCTCCATCCCTGAAAATATTCCTTTTTTTCGCCCGAAATTTCCTTGCCCGAAATCAGGTCCCTGGCTTTGGTAAATCCTTCCGCTAGCCTAAGTTTCACTTGACGGGAATCACTGGTAAACGACTCAATGATGACAGTATTGTTGTCGTACACAAACAGACTGGTGTATCCGGGAGCTTCAAGCAGGGCAGGCATCGCAGGGGTCAGTATCTCTTTTATTTTAGAAAGAATATCTACAGGCATGTGGTAAAGGTCTATCACATTATCTGGAATGGTAAGGACATAGAATTCCCCATTGCTGTAATCGCCCCGGTGAACAATTGGCCAGCCATTGGTAGCATTAAATGCCGAAACAATTTCCCATGAGTCGTTGGTAATGTATTTAATTTGCGGAATAATCATTTCACGATCTGAAAAAGAATGTGGCCCCCATCCTGCAGCAAATTCTTTGACAGAAGCTTTCGTGTCGGTCATTCTTAGTTCAACAATATCACTCAGACCCTTGTCCTGCATGGCTTTTAGGAATCCAGAAGTAACCATGATGTCTTTTCCTGAAATCAATTGTTTCTTGATTTTCGAAACAATATCTGCATCGAATTTGGCCTGTTCGGTCAGGAATACAATCGGTTCATTTTCGGGAAATTCCGGAACGATATCCATTGGAACACCAATCATTCCCATGTAATTCGGCAAAAAATCTTCTCCAACCGAATGGAACGGCTTGTAGGTTTTCACACCAACCGGATTTCCAAGTTGCCCCAGAAATTTGTCAATGGTTTCGAACGTATAACCTGCGGCTCTGGCAATGGTTGTTGGTAAAACCATTTTCCCGTTTTTATCGGCAACTGGCTTCATCATTTCATCGTAATTGAAACTGGTAGTTTCGTGGTTCTGCCAATCTGCGCGGTCGGTTTTTTGAATGGGGCGCTGCAATTGCCTGTAATCGAAAAGTGTAATTTCCGGAGCTTTGGCAAATAGGGTCAGCCACAATTGTTCAGCATAACGGTCCATGAAATACATTCCGCCGGGATCGACCCAGCCACCGCCGTTTTTCCCCGGCTTGAGGTTGTTGAAGTACCTGAAAACTTCGTACCCCAAATATGGCTGTAGGTGCTGGTTGCTCGACGGATCGCGGGTTTCGGTACCCGTGTAAATTCCATCAAACATCTTCGGTTCTGTTTCCAGATTGAATCCACATCCCTGGAAATGATCGTACCAGTTCGGGTATTTAACGACCACTTTAATGTTGGGATTCACTGCTTTTGCCGGATCGATAATGAGTTCTTTGGCCGCTTTGGTCATTAGATCAAGCCGAAAGTCAGTCCAGCTTTTTGTTCCTTTCGCCTTCACACATAGATCGCATTTACAGTTGGTGAAAAAGAAATCGTCCAGAATCAGTTCGTTAAAATGGCGGGCAGTGAACTCGACAATTTCTTTGATCTTTTTACGATGTTCCGGATTACTGTAGCAGAAGGTTTGGAAGTTATTGCTTTCGTCAACGGTTAGCGTTATTCCACCGGCAGTTTCGATTCCGCGGCTCTCGAAAAAAGCTTTGGCTTTCATCAGGGTTGCTTCATCAACAACAAGTAAATCACGGTGTGTTTCCAGATAAATCTTGTCGACTTTTAATTGTCGCGATATTTCGTTCCAGGTGAGTTCCAGTGAGTTGATATCGCCCATCTTGGCCGTTTCGTAAGCACGTGAATAGACTGCAACTTTAAAATTTTTATAGTGGTCACCAGCCAATAATGGACTTAAAGATGACAAAAACACGACGATAATAAGATACAGGTTTTTTGTTGGTTTCATAGGTTTTAGGTTTTTTGTAACTCCTCATTTCTCGGTTGAAGGAGTTGAAAAAGTAATGTTTATTGGTTAATCCATAAATTTAAATTGTCGTAATTGGTTTTATTCTATATGATTATAGCCTCATTTATTTGAGTCAGGATTGTGAAATTAACTGTTATTTTCCGATAAAACCGGCCAGTGCATAGACCAGTGCACCTTGCCAGTTGATCGCAATTTCATTGGTCGAATAGTCTTCCTGAACATCCTTCCAGCCTTTAGCCGAATGACCACCTCCAACAATATAACCGGGCCAGGGCTGGATTTCATTATCCGAACCAGAGCGCCTGTCGTGTGGATTCATCGGCGGATTAATCCCGAGTCCGGTTACAAACGAACGATTGTAATAATTACGCCCGAAGATGTGTGAAATAGCGTCCTGAGAAGTTTGAGTGTAAATTTTCTTAGGCGAGATTTTATGCGCCACCTGAAGGTTTAAAACCTGACGGGCAATGGTTCCGTTGCATCCCCAGTAATAACGGCTTAATGGCCTTCCGTACACGTCAGATGAAGCATTAAATGCAATTTGATTAGCCACATCAATAATATTTTTCTGGATGATTTTCAGAATCTCCGGATTTTTCCCGGCTTTTGCTGAAAGTGCGTATTCGAACATTCCCAGATTTGACACATCGCCCCAATCCCAATCTTCATCAATTTTGAAGTTTTCGGATGACGCTCGTCTCTCAAAGTCCTTTAAATATTCGGCATTTCCTGTTGTTTCCCACATTTCGGCAGCAGCCCAAAGCCGGTCGTCTTTATCCTCAGTTTGATAACCACCAGTTTGAAATTCGCCCTGGATAAATCCTTTGTCCTCCGGATTTTCCTTCAGGAACTTATAGCTTAATGTAGCGGCATCCAGACATTTTTGAGAATAAGCTTTGTCGTAGGGTTCGAAATACCGTGAAGCCTGAGCCATCATGGCCACAAAATCGGCTGTTGCTGCCGAACTCCAATCGGTAAAATATCTTTTTCCGTTGTCTTCTTCAGGTTTACAGAATGGGGCAAAATTTTTCCGTGTTAGTTTGTGCGAGACCTTTCCTGAACCATCGGTGTATTGCATGGTCAGCAACCAATCGGTTTCCCATTTCAGCTCTTTCAGAAAGTCTGGAAGTCCGGGAGCAGTTTCGGGTAGATCAAGTGAAAATTTCTTCAGGTTATTTTGAAACTGATCCCAGGCCATAAACATCATGCCTACGGTTACACCTGCATTTACAACATATTTGCCATAATCACCGGCATCGTGCCAGCCACCAGTTCCATTGCGGCGTTGGTCGGGTTTCCCCTGAAAATCTTCATATCCATCATCCAAATGACAGGGCAAGTGAGAAAATAGATGCCCATCATGGATTCCTTCAACTGCCGTACCACATCGCCACAGATAAAAACCTCGCATACTAGTAAAAAAAGCCTGATTGTAAACGTTGGGAGAGATCTCGAAAACTACTGATTTAGTGCCTTCCGGAGTTTCGATGTAATACTTTCCATTTTTCGAGAATGAAGAAAAGTCAGCAAGTCCAACATTCTGGTTTACATCTTTCTGAAAAACCGGTGTTGAAACTTTTCCTTGAAAGACCACCGTCTGGCTATCGGCTTGCTTAATTACAAACGATTTAGTTTCTCCAACGATGGACGCTTTTTTTGATGCTTGTGGCAAAAATCCAAGCGAATTCAAGCAAATATTCTGGCTTTGAGATAAAACAGAAGTGCTGGAAAGAACCAGAAGTACAAAAATGAACGATGCAATTGTTCTCATTTTTTAGGGTTTTAGTTAGCATTATTGTAGTTAGTACAATATAAGGTAAATCTAATACAAATGATTCAAAGTGAAGTGATCGTAACCGTAAAATATTGAGAATTTTGTTGAAAATATTGATGATTACACCAACTCAATGGTTACTTTCTTGAAAAATCGGGTCTCAAGCAATCTCACAATTCGTTTTACAACGAATTTACGAATTTCAAGTTCAATAGGTTGGTCTGGATCCTGATGTGCCCAGTTGATGCGGGTTCCTACAATGATGTGAATGATGTCGTGCTGGGTAAGTAGTTTCACCACTTCTTCCGGAGGACTGTCACCCAGACGCATGTCGCTGTGGTAATTTTCCAGAATTTCTTCAACTCTCCCCAAAGTCAGAATTCCTTCAGTCACGATTTCAAAGCCTTCCATTTTAGCTGCTGGGGGTAATGATTTTTCGGAGAAACGATGTTGGATGTTGATGTCAATATTCAGCTCACGCGCAATGATTTCGGCTGTTGTACCCCCACATATGATTTTCTTTCCCGGGAAATCTTTGATCCGTTTAACAAAGTCGGCATCTTTTATTTTATAGAATGGCGGACCTGTGATGAGCATAAACTCTCGTGGTTTCCTGAAATAAATAACTCCACAACTCGCATCGTCGCGAATTTCAAACGAATCGTTCATGGAGGCTTGGTTTAAAATTTTTCGGGAAAGTTTGGTTGCCGAAATTTCGTAATCGCGGGCAATTTGATTTTCTGCAAATCTGACAATGTCGTTAAGTCCCCATCCTGTTGGAAATCTGGAGCTTCCCAGTCCTGACTGGGTGACGCCATCCGTCATGAAAATTATCCGGTCTTCAAGCATGGGCGTAAATTCCCTGATTCTCAAAATTTTTCCTGCGTTTTCGTCACCTCTGATCGGAATTTCAATTTCTTTTGGGTTAAACATTTGTCCTTTTCTGAAAAGGATTGAGCGGGGATTGTCGTAATTGATAATGCGAAGCAGCCCGGTGTCTTCAATTTCAATAATTGTAAAAGTGGCATAGCTTTCTTTGCCGTCGATACTTTTGGGCAAAGCACGCATGAAAATATTTGCAGCAACTTCAGGCTTGGTGTGGAATGATGCGTAATTTAGAGCCATTGATGCTGTTAGCGTTGCCAGTACATTTGCTTTTACCCCGTGACCAATTCCATCAGAAAGTACCAGGATGGAACGACCTTCAGCCCTGATTTGTTTCGAATGAAAAACATCCCCGCAAACAACCTGCCCGTGCCTGTTTAGCTGATGCAAGTCCACTTCTATGTGATAATCATCACTCATCCTCGCCGTATTTGTACGATTCGATAATCGAATTCAGAAGTTCCTCTGTCATTGAGGCATTGTCGCCAAGGAGAAAGGCTATTTTTTGCACGGTTTCGAGGTTGTGCCGGTTTACCCGTTGTGCACGACTGATAATTTCTTCACGAACCAGTGACGGAGCCGACATGTCGCGCAAGAGCGCACCAACCACGCGGTGTTTGTAAATGGTAATTACCGAAACATGCAACAATTTATTCTGAATCTTCATGTCACGTTCGATTGCATTTTCTCCCGAAATCATGGTCGCTGCGAACATTTTATAAATCACATCCGGAACTAGTTCTTTCAGGTCGGCGCCGTGAAGGCCGGGAATCGTTTCATACAATTCTTCAATTTCAGTCCCGAAAAGTTTCGCAAATGCCTCGTTCGAATCAATCACTTTAAATTCACTGTCAACAATAATGAGTCCTGCCCTGATTTTGTGCATCATGGCCGAGGCAATTACAGTTGCTTCGCGTGCTTTTTCGAGTTTTCGTTCTGCCTTCTTTCGTTCGGTGATGTCGAAAACTGAACCTACAATACCGATTACTTCACCCTGATTATCGCGGATTACCGCTTTATTGAAAACCACATCGCGCAACAAGCCGGTTGCATCCCTAAATTTAGCCTCATAACTTTGATCGCCCGGACTGTCGAGTAATTCCTGATCTCGTTTGGCGTATATTTCCGCAATGTCGAAAGGTTGAATGTCGAAAACAGTTTTCCCAATAATCTGCGACTTAGGTAGCCCAAGTAGTTTTTCCTGAGCCACATTACACGCTTTATAAATGCCTTTCAGATCACGGTAAAAAATGGGAATGGGCAACGCATCAATAATTTTCTGATGTAATTCAGGGTCATCAATGAAATCCTGATTGAAAGAATTTTGTTCGTAAATCATGGTGTGTAAATTTCGAACTTAATTTACGAAACATTTGGGAATATTTAGGAGAAGATTCAATCTCTTTTTTGAATGCTGATACCTCAAAGGAAATACTTAACTGTAACCAATCTAAATAAGGACCGAAGAGCACTGCAATCATCAGACTTTAGTTATTTTTTCTGAAATTTGCCGCAAATCATAATACAATTTTAGATGAAGCTAAGAGATATCGCTACAGTTTTAAATGCAAAGGTAACCTGTGGAGTTGACAAGCTGGATGAAGAGATAGGGATGGGTTATAGTTCTGACCTGATGAGCGATGTATTGACCTTGGATACTGATAATTTGATACTGATAACCGGGCTGGTGAACCTTCAGTGTATCCGTACTGCCGAAATGGCCGACATTCGTGCCATTGTTTTTGTACGCAATAAAAAAGCCTCTGATCCGATGCTGGAACTGGCTTGCGAGAATGGGATGTGCATACTCGAATCGCCTTTTTCTCTATTCAAATCGAGTGGGCTTTTGTTCCAGGCCGGATTAAAACCGATTTATTGATTTAAAAAATGTTATGAGTTGCGGGATGCGGGTTCCGAGTGAATAACACGCAACCCGAAACACGCAACCCGAAACAACTTAAGATTTGAAACTTACTTTTAACATACAGGGTGGAGACTTTACTCATGCAGGGAAACCTTCGAGTGAGGTAAAAAAAGTGCTTAAACAACTGAATGTTGACGGCAAGACTGTGAAAAACATTGTAATTGCGTTGTATGAAGCTGAAGTAAATGTGGTAGCTCATGCCTGGAAAGGAACTGTTTCGGCTGAAATTGATGAGAATAAGATTACCATATTTGTTGAAGACGATGGTCCTGGTATTCCTGATATTGAATTGGCCATGCAGGCCGGATACTCCACTGCGAGCAAACAGGTTCGGGATATGGGGTTTGGGGCCGGAATGGGTTTGCCGAATATGAAAAAGAATACAGATGAATTGTTGATCGAATCGATAGTCGGCAAGGGTACAAAAGTTAAAATGGTTAACTATTTTAAATGATCGGAGATGCTAAATATCATTCATTAGATCCCTCCAAATGCATTGGATGCACCCATTGCATGAAATCGTGTCCGACAGAGGCCATACGGGTTGTAAACGGTTTGGCTGTTATCGACCATGAGCGCTGTGTGTACTGCGGCCAATGCCATCGGGCTTGCCCTACTCATGCTTTTTACGTTGAGCAGGACGATTTGGCCATGATCCGTTCATTCAAATACCGTGTCATTTTGTTTCCATCCATCATGATTGGCCAGTTCCCTGGTAAATACAGCGAAGATCAGATATATGATGGCCTGAAAAAAGTTGGTTTCACCCACATTTATGAAGTGGAACAACCCATGCAAGTGATGATTGATTCGATTAATGAAGTTCTTGCCGATAAAGAAACTCCTAAGCCTGCCATCTCTATCTATTGCCCGGCGATTGTTCGGCTAATTCAAGGCCGGTATCCTTCGCTTACTGAAAATTTGATTCTCCGGAAAGCCCCGCATAATCTTGCCGCTCATTTTGCCGTTGAACAATTGATGCTTGAAGGCGCCCTGCGGGAAGAGATTGGCCTTTTTTATGCGACGCCTTGCATTGCGAAAATAGCCGCTGTAAAAAGTCCTGTTGGTGAAAGCGAATCGATTGTGGATGGTATTGTCAACATGAATCAGTTGTATAATGAAGTGATGAAAGTTATTTCTGATGATGTGGTTGACGACAATACTGTTCAACGTAAAAACCTTTCTACTGAAGGAATCAACTGGAGCCTCACACGTGGTGAATCCTGCCATTTTGGATCACGAAGCATAGCCATCGACGGTATTCACAATGCCGTTCGTTTTCTGGAAAGACTCGAAAATGATCAGGTTAAGGGCATCGATTTCATTGAAATGAGGGCTTGCGATCAAAGTTGTGCCGGCGGAATTTTATTAACCGGCAATCGGTTTATGACTGTTGAAAGGTTGGAACGACGCGCTAAACGTTATCCCTCGGCCAAAGAAATACATCTGGAAAACAACCAGGAAAACTCTCAGGAGTTGAAACGAAAATTGATATTGGATCCAATTGTGCCGAAACCACATTTCGCTTTTGGGAAGGATAGGGTAAAGGCCATGGAAAAGATGGATAAGGCGCAGCGTATTGTTTGTTTTTTGCCGGGAATCGATTGCGGCGCATGCGGAGCGCCCAATTGTCACGCGCTGGCCGAAGATATGGTAAACAACAAGGCAAAAATGTCGGATTGCATCTTTCTGCAACAAAAGTGGGTGGATGAAGGTCGGATTAATGCCCGAAAAGCGTTCCTCAACATACAGAAGAAATGGGGAACAGATAGATTTAAAGCTGATTGTAACAAAAGAGGACGACGAAATGAAGGTTTCTGAACTGGTTGAAAAATTAGGTCTGAATGTTTTTTCAGGCCACAAAGGATTGGATCGTGAAATGGCCGGAGGCTATGTTTCTGATTTACTTAGTGATGTTATGGGGAATGCTCGTGAAGGTGAAGTCTGGATTACGCTTCAGGTTCATCAGAATGTAATGGCCATCGCTTCGTTAAAAGATTTGGCAGCGGTTATTCTGGTTAGTAATCTCCAACCACACGAGAACACAATTCGCCATTCGAACGACGAAAACATCCCGGTTCTGGGAACCAGTTTGCCAACCTTTGAAATTGCCGGGAGGCTGTATCAACTTTATAACCAGTAATCAATGAAAACATTCAGGACCGATCTTCATATCCACACATTGTTATCTCCATGTGGCGATCTGGAAATGAGTCCTGCAAATATTGTCTCGCTGGCTTGTCAACGAGGGCTTGATATTATCGGGATAACCGACCACAACACCACTAAACAAAGCGAGCTGGTTTGGAAACTGGCGCAGAAAACGAATCTGACGGTATTCCCGGGATGTGAAATGACTTCGCGTGAAGAGGTTCATTGCCTGGGACTGTTTGAAGATTTTGATTCATTGCGCATTTTTCAGGATTTTCTTGATCAGCATCTGACAATTATTCCACACAATGCCGAGCTTTTTGGTTATCAGGTTCTGGTTGATGAGAATGAAGATATTCTCGAAAAGCTGGATTATTATTTAGGTGCTTCGCTCGATGTGAGTATTGAAGAAGTGGAGCGTAAAGTGCACGAACTCTCCGGAATCTTTATTCCGGCACACGTCGACCGGCCACGGAACAGTTTGTTCAGTCAACTGGGATTTTTCCCTCCGGAATTAAAGGTTGATGCTCTGCAGATTTCAAAACTTGCTGAAGAAGATGCCATCCGGGAGAAATACAAAATCACTCAGGATACGACCATTGTGAAATTCTCGGATACGCACTTTCCGGCAGATCTCGGAAAAATTTACACGAACTTTGAAATGGAGAATGCCACATTTTCTGAAATAAGAATGGCGTTGCATCGTGAAGACGGACGAAAATGCCTAATCCCTTAAGCCTCCCCCAAACCCCCTCCGAAAGAGGGGGCTTAAAAAGCGGCTTCCAGATATTTTCTCATTTCTGATTTGAGATTGTTCTTCTGTTCGATAAAAATTAGATCTGTACTAAAATGATTTTTAATTCGGATGTACATATAATCGAGTGTTGGGTTCATTTCCCCTCCTTTGGAGGGGTTAGGGGAGGCCGCCCATGAAAGACCTTTCTCTACATATCCTCGACATTGTCCAGAATTCGATTCGGGCAAAAGCTAAGTTGATCGGGATTGAAATTACCGAACTTCCGAAAGAAAATCATTTGATTATTACCATTACCGACGATGGTACCGGAATGGATCCGGAACAGCTTCGGCTGGCGATCGACCCGTTTTATACTTCACGCACTACCCGAAAAGTAGGACTCGGCCTGTCGCTTTTTAAGCAAAATGCGGAGATGACAGGCGGGTCATTCAATATCGAATCTGAGTTGGGAAAAGGTACAAAGGTCACTGCCGTGTTTGGTCTGAACCATGTTGATCGTCCTGTTATGGGCGATTTGGTCGGAACGCTGATCCTTTTGATTTGCTCTTCCGATGAAATAGATTATGTCTTTAAACATCAAACACCTTCAGGAAAATTTGGGTTTGATACTCGTGAATTCAAGCAAACGCTTGAAAATGTGCCGCTTAATCATCCTGAAGTTCGCTCATTCCTGAAGGAAATGCTTCAGGAGAATTTAGAACAAATTCAAATTACTGAATGATGATAAATCTTAGATATTTATTAGTTTAATGTGCTGATATTTAAAGAATAGTGATTTGAAGTTTTGTTGAACTCATTAATCCCCCAAGTATGAATAAAATAAAATCTCTTGCCGACTTAAAAAAGCTACAATCCGAAGTTCAATCGAAAATTAAATTAAGAGAAAACGGCGATAATCCTGAAAATCTGATACAAATTAAAGTATCAATGGCTACCTGCGGCATCGCTTCGGGAGCAAAAGATACTATGAATTACCTGATTGAGGAGCTCGATCAACAGGGAATTGATGCCATCGTTACTCAAACCGGGTGCATGGGTTACTGTTATGCAGAGCCGACTATTGAACTTACGGTTCCAGGGCAGCCGCCTGTGGTTTACGGTTTT
The DNA here is from genome assembly GCA_028683385.1 of Prolixibacteraceae bacterium. Taxonomy (GTDB): domain Bacteria; phylum Bacteroidota; class Bacteroidia; order Bacteroidales; family Prolixibacteraceae; genus Aquipluma. The sequence goes on from JAQUIJ010000002.1 coordinate 181,052, forward strand.
GTAAATAAAACCAAAGCACTGGAAATCATCGAAAAACATATCAAACTCAACGAAATGGTTGACGGAATTATTCCAGTGGCTTATTCAACAATCGATAACCATTAAACGGACAAATATGGCCGAATACAACATGCATATCCTTGTTTGCGGTGGTACCGGATGCAAGGCCTCGCAAAGCGAACTCATCAAAACGAATTTCACCGACAAGCTCAATGAGTACGGATTGACCGATGAAATTCAGGTCATTTTGACCGGATGTTTCGGTTTTTGCGAAAAGGGACCTATTGTTAAGATATTGCCCGACAATACATTCTATACCCAGGTTACTCCTGAAGATGTAGCCGAAATTGTGGATGAACACCTCATCAAAGGACGAAAGGTAGAACGGTTGCTTTTCATAGATCCGGAAACTAAAGAAACAGTTGGCGATTCGAAAGGAATGGATTTTTATAAAAAGCAGATTCGTATTGCACTTCGCAACTGCGGTTTTATCAATCCTGAAAACATTGAAGAATACATCGGTCGCGACGGTTATGCTGCACTTGGAACCTGCCTTTCAGAGAAATCTCCGGAGGAAGTAATAAAAATGATCAAAGATTCCGGACTTCGCGGACGTGGCGGCGGCGGTTTCCCAACAGGACTGAAATGGGAATTGACCCGCAAATCGGTTAGTAACCAAAAATATGTAGTTTGCAATGCTGACGAAGGCGATCCGGGCGCATTTATGGATCGTTCCATTCTGGAAGGCGATCCGCATTCGGTGCTTGAGGCGATGGCCATTTGCGGATATTGCATTGGCGCCGACAACGGGCTGGTTTACATCCGGGCTGAATATCCTTTGGCCATCGAACGTTTGAAAATTGCTATTAACCAGGCGCGCGAGTATGGTTTGCTGGGTGACGACATTTTGGGAACCGGGTTTAATTTCGATGTCGAAATCCGTTACGGCGCCGGAGCTTTCGTTTGCGGCGAAGAAACCGCGCTGATCCATTCGATGGAAGGGAAGCGTGGCGAACCAACTGTTAAACCTCCATTCCCGGCTGAAAAAGGATACAATGGCAAACCTACCAATGTGAATAATGTGGAGACTTTTGCCAACATTCCGGTTATCATCAATAAAGGAGCTGAATGGTTTGCTTCAATCGGAACTGAAAAATCGAAAGGTACCAAAGTGTTTGCTTTGGCCGGAAAAATCAATAATGTGGGTTTGATTGAAGTTCCGATGGGAATTACCCTTCGCGAAATTATTTACGATATCGGTGGCGGGATTAAAGATGGTCGCGAATTCAAGGCTGTTCAAACTGGTGGCCCTTCCGGAGGTTGTTTGACCAAATCGTTTCTGGACACGCCAATCGACTACGATAATTTGGTGGCAGCCGGCTCTATGATGGGTTCAGGCGGAATGATTGTGCTCGACGATTCGGATTGCATGGTAGCCATTGCCAAATTTTACCTCGAATTTACGCTTGACGAATCGTGTGGAAAATGTACTCCGTGTAGGATTGGGAATAAACGCTTACACGAAATTCTCGAAAAAATAACCGGTGGAAACGGTGAACTTGAAGATTTGAACCGATTGAGAATGTTGAGTAATGTTATTAAAGATACTTCGCTTTGTGGTCTAGGGCAAACATCTCCAAACCCTGTACTTTCAACACTCGATAATTTCTACGACGAATATCTGGCGCATGTAACCACGCATAAATGTCTGGCTGGTCAGTGCAAGGCTTTGATGCACTATTCCATCGATGCGGAGCGGTGTACCGGATGTACGCTTTGTTTCAGAAACTGCCCGGTTGGTGCTATTTCCGGCGAAAAACGTTCACCACATTACATTGATCAGTCGTTGTGTATCAAATGTGGTGTATGTGCTGCGAAATGTAAGTTTGATGCTGTATTAATTGCATAATAGGGAAAGATATGGAAATGATAAACCTCACAATAGATCATAAACCGGTGGTTGTCCGTCAGGGAACTACCATACTCAAAGCTGCTTCTAGTATTGGAATTGATATTCCGACGCTTTGCTACATGAAGCTCGACGACATGAACATCGAAAATAAACCGGGTGGTTGCCGTGTTTGTGTGGTAGAAGTTAAAGGTCGCCGGAACCTGGCGCCTGCCTGTTGCACAGAAGCCACCGAAGGCATGGAAATAAATACACATTCCATTCGTGCTATAAATGCCCGCCGTACTGTTGTTGAATTGATTTTGTCAGACCATCCGGCTGATTGTTTGATTTGTGCCAAATCGGGCAACTGCGATTTGCAAAATATGGCCAACCATCTTGGTATCCGGAAGATTCATTATCAGGGTGAGCAATCGTCGTATCGCGAGGATACTTCGCCGGCAATTATCCGTGAAATTAACAAGTGTATCATGTGCCGCCGATGCGAAACCATGTGCAACGACGTTCAGACAGTCGGCGTTCTTTCGGCTGTCAATCGTGGATTTCAGGCCGTTGTGGCTCCTGCGTTCGAGATGAATCTCGACCATTCGGTTTGTACTTATTGCGGACAGTGTGTTGCTGTTTGTCCGACCGGCGCTCTTACTGAAGCCGACGAAACCGGCGCCGTGATTCGTGCACTGTCTGATCCGACTAAAACGGTGATTGTACAAACCGCGCCAGCTGTTCGTGCTGCTTTGGGTGAAGAATTTGGAATGCCCGCCGGAACATTGGTGACTGGCAAAATGGTTGCTGCCCTGCGTCGTTTGGGATTCGATTATGTTTTTGATACCGATTTTGCTGCCGACCTCACCATTCTGGAAGAAGGAACCGAATTGTTGAGCCGTTTGTCTGCATTTATGGAAGGTGACCCGAATGTGAAACTGCCAATCCTTACTTCCTGTTGCCCGGCCTGGGTCAAATTCTTTGAACATCATTTCCCGGAATTGAAAGATATTCCATCAACAGCACGTTCGCCTCAGCAAATGTTTGGTTCGATTGCCAAAACCTATTTTGCTGATAAAATTGGTGTGAAACGTGAAAATTTGGTGGTAGTTTCCATCATGCCATGTTTGGCCAAAAAATACGAAAGTAGTCGCCCCGAGTTCTCTGTAAATGGTAATCCGGATGTCGATTTTGCGTTGAGTACCCGCGAACTGGCTCATCTGATCAATCTGGGAAACGTCGATTTTAACTCTTTACCCAATGACGAATTTGATCAGCCGTTAGGTGAATCAACCGGGGCCGCCGTAATCTTCGGAACAACTGGTGGAGTGATAGAAGCTGCGGTACGCACAGCCTACGAAGTATTTACAGGCAAGCCTTTGCCGCGTGTCGACTTCGAAGAGTTGCGCGGAATGGATGGTTTACGAAAAGCAACTATCGATTTCAACGGAACACCGATCAACATCGGGATCGCTCACGGGTTGGGCAATGCACGCAAGTTGCTCGAAGATATTCAGGCAGGAAACAGTGAATTCCATGCCATCGAAATCATGTCGTGCCCGGGTGGTTGTATTGGTGGTGGTGGTCAGCCGTACCATCATGGCGATGCCGAAATTTTGAAAAAACGGCAGCGTGCCATTTATTCGGAAGATAAAAATAAGACCATCAGGAAATCGCACGAGAATCCGTATATCACCAAGCTTTACGAAGAATTTTTGGGTGCCCCGATGAGCGAAAAGGCGCATCATCTGTTGCATACCAAATATTTTGACAGGAGCTAAAATTGGTCATTGATTGTCATTAAGTCATTAATTTGTCATTCATTGTTATACCGCTGGAAATGAAGTTAGAGGATTTACAGGTTTATCAAATATCTATGAAACTTGCTGATGAGGTTCATGATTTGGTAATGGAATGGGATAATTTTCATAAGTTTTCTACAGGAACGCAGTTGGTAAACGCTGCAGATTCAGTTTCTGCCAATATTAGTGAAGGTTATGGTCGTTTCCATTTTAAAGATCACAAGAATTTTCAGTACTTTTCAAGAGGATCACTTTCTGAAACCAAAACATGGCTGACAAAAGCTGTGAACAGAAAACTCATATCTGAAGAAAAATTCTCTGATCTGATAAATCGTTACAATTCCCTAGGAATTAAATTAAACAATTACATTAATTCTATCGGAAACACTGGCGCCTCCAATGACCATGAATGACTGTAGAATGACAACTAAATGACTATTAATGATATGAGATATTAACATCGAAAAATATAACAATATGCCAGGAATAAAACTTTCAGAAAAAACCATCGGACTGATCAGGGAAGTCTGTTCTGATTTCGGGAACCAGGGAAGTGAACTGATTAATGTATTGCATCAGGTGCAGAGTAAGTTAGGCTATTTGCCAGCCGAAGTGCAGGAAGTAATTGCCAAAGAATTGAATATTTCTATAGCCAAAGTTTACGGAGTGGTTACCTTCTACTCGTTCTTTACAATGATCCCAATGGGCGAACACCCGATTTCCATTTGTATGGGAACGGCTTGTTATGTGCGCGGTTCGGAACAGGTTCTTGCCGAATTTAAGCGACAACTAAGTATCGAAGTGGGGCAAAGTACTGCCGACAATAAATTTTCGCTCAATTGCCTTCGCTGTGTCGGCGCCTGCGGTTTGGCTCCTGTGGTGATGGTAGGCGATAAAGTATATGGCCGTGTCTCGCCACAAATGGTAAAAGGCATTATTTCCGAATATAAGGAAGGTTGCGCTTCTGAAGCAAAATCAGCGTAATTTCCTTATTTATGTGTTTAGTGAGCGGGTGACTCAAAGTCATCCGCTCACTAATTTTTTTGCCGATGCTTCTTCACAAAAATCTTTATCTTTCACCGAACTTTTTAACACCAACCTATGAACAGAATTATTCTTGTGCTTTTATTTGTTGTTACTGTTATTATCGCACCAGCCCAACCACAAACTGCTTCAGTAACCTACAAAACTGAAAACAATATCGCATACCATCTCGGCCAGAACCTTGATGAATACCAGAAAGAGAGATGCAAACTGGATATCTATTATCCTGAAAATGTGGATAGTTTTACAACGGTGGTTTGGTTTCATGGTGGTGGTTTAACTGGCGGTGAAAAATCAATTCCGGAAAGATTAAAAAACCGAAAATTGGCTGTTGTGGCAGTGAATTACCGGTTGAGTCCAAAAGTGAAAAGTCCGGCATACATCGATGATGCTGCTGCTGCGGTGGCCTGGGTTTTCAAAAATATCAGTAAATATGGCGGTGATCCAAAGAAAATAGTGGTTTCAGGCCATTCTGCCGGCGGTTACCTTACCTGTATGATCGGACTTGATAAGCATTACCTGGCGGCCTACGGAATTGATGCCAACGCTATTCAAAAACTGGTGCCTTTCAGTGGACAGATGATCACTCATTTTGAAATCCGTAAAGAGCGCGGAATAAAGGATACTCAACCCATTGTCGATGAATTTGCTCCGCTCTTTCATGTTCGGGCTGATGCGCCGCCACTGTATTTAATCACCGGCGACCGTGAACTGGAAATGCTGGGCCGCTATGAAGAGAATGCTTATATGTGCCGCATGATGCGCCTTTCAGGACACAAACAAACAACTTTGTACGAATTGGATGGCTTCGACCATGGTGGAATGGCTCAGCCAGCATTTGATTTGCTATTGCGAATTCTGATGAAATAGAAGATTGTTATTTTACAAGGAAACTCATTCGTTGGACTACAATCCAGAGAATGAGTTTTTCTATTTTCACGAAACCCAATTGATTCTATCTCCGATAAGAGCAGGAGGTAAAGGTTCTCCACATTTTCAAATTAGTTTTATTACATTTCCTTGTCATTCAATGTGCTGAATATGTCGAATAACACCTAAATGCGATGATATTCTGGTTCATAACCATAGTTTATCTCTTTCTACTTCCTTAAATTTAGACGAGTTGATCTTCTTCCTGAATCTTCTTTCCGTTTCGGAAAATATACTGAAGAACGAAATGATCCGGCTGTTTTATCAGCACTTCTGAACATCGCCAATCGTTTGTTTTCTTACATCCAGAATCTATTTCTCATGATTGCATCGATATAATTTTGTATGGTTTCAGGAGAATCTCAGATATTCATCAACGAATAAATCTTTTACATATGCACCCTGTTTCCGAATTGATCAAAAATCTGGCCGATCAGCATGGTCGTGAACGGCGCAATCTGCTACCGATTCTTCAGGGAGTTGTTGAGCAGGAAAAATACCTTTCAGAATTTTCAATGATTGAAATTGCCCGTGAATTGGATCTGCCAGCTGCCGAAGTATATGGTACTGCTACTTTCTATTCTTTTCTGGAATACAAAAAAATGGGCAAATATATCATTCGTGTCTGCAAAACCATTACCTGTTCCATGAAAGGGAAAAACCAAATCATGTTGGCCATTGAGGATATGTTGAAAATCAGTGCCGGTGAAACTACTCCTGATGGAAATTTCTCATTGCTTCAGACCAATTGCCTGGGGTTTTGCCACAAGGCACCTGCAATGCTTATTAACAACGAAATTTATACAGAGCTGACACCTGAAAAAGTACGTGAGATTTTAAGCTCATACCTGGAAAAGAAAGGAGGCTTGTATGACAACTAATTACCAACTTAGAAGGGTTGATTTCATTTTTAAAAATGAAAACGATTGGGAAGAAGTGCTGAGTAAAAGCATCAGCCGAACTCCCCAGGAATTGATAAACGAACTGATCAGTTCAGAATTGAAGGGAAGGGGAGGCGCCGGATTTCCCACCGGATTAAAATGGAAACTTTCGTCGGAAGCGGTTGATGATATTAAATACGTGATTTGCAATGCCGATGAGGGAGAGCCAGGAACTTTTAAGGATCGGGAGATTTTGTCGAGGGTGCCATTTAAAGTTTTGACTGCCATGGCAGTATGCGGTCATGTGATTGGTGCAAAAGAAGGATACATTTACCTGCGCGGCGAATACTTTTTTCTTCAGCCTGAACTAAAAAAGGCGATTAGCGAGTTTGAGTACTTTTGCAAAGAGATTAATCTGGATTTTAAAATCAGGATATTTATGGGAAGCGGGGCCTACATCTGTGGCGAAGAAACTGCACTTTTCGAATCGATGGAAGGCAAGCGCGGCGAGCCCCGGAATAAACCGCCGTATCCTTCATCGTATGGATACATGGGAAAACCAACCGTAATTAATAATGTGGAGACACTGGCTCATACCTTCACGATCTTCAAATACGGGGCAAAACGATTTTACGACTTGGGAGTCCAGTATTCTCGTGGATCGAAGTTGTTTTCGGTTTCTGGAGATACGCCCAAACCGGGAATTTATGAGCTGGAACTGGGAATGAGTCTGGCCGATTTTGTGGATGAGTTCGGCGATGGTGATACCAAAGCCGTGCAAGTGGGTGGCGCCTCTGGATTTTTGGTTCCCCGGAAACGTTTCGGAGAAACGGCGATCGGATTTCAGGGGAAATTGACCGGAATTTCGCTGCCTACCGGTGGATCCATGATGCTTTTCAATAGTTCGCGATCCATGTTCAATGTACTCGACAACTACCTTGAATTCTTCAGAGAAGAATCGTGCGGACAATGTACCCCTTGCCGTGTTGGTTGCCAGCAATTGCTGAAAGGAATCAAAGCCGTAAAGCGTGGTGAAAAGAATGCACACTATCTCGACAAGTTGCTACGGTTGACCGAAACAATGCAGCTCACAGCCAAATGTGGGTTGGGGCAATCGGTGGCTAATTCGTTTTCGTCGATTGTCGAAAATTTCAGAGAAGAAATGATTTACTAACTCTGCAAAACAGGACAGCTATGACTAAAAATATTAAAATAACCATAAATGGAGTTTCGGTTGAAATTGAAGAGGGAACAACAATTCTTGATGCAGCGCGTAAGGCCGGAGTAATTATTCCAACGCTTTGTTACCACAAAGATCTTTGTGTAGCTGGAAATTGCCGGGTTTGTATTACTGAAATTGTCGGACAAAAACGGTTGACAGCAGCCTGTGCAACGCCATGCGAGGATGGAATGGAGGTTTTGACTAATTCGCTGAAAGTCAGGAATTCGCGAAAGCACATTGTCGAATTGCTGCTTTCGGAACATAATGCTGATTGTACCAGATGCTACAAAAACGGGAATTGTGAATTACAGCATCTGGCTTCAGAGTATAAAATTATGACTCAGGATTTTATCCGCCTTGCGCCGATGAAAAAGTATACCATTGATATGTTTTCACCGTCGATTGTGAAAGACGACAGCAAATGTGTACGTTGCCAACGGTGCGTCCGGACCTGTGTTGAGTTGCAGGGTGTTAATGCCTTAACGGTTGCGCACAAAGGCGATCAGATGAAGATCACCACTTTCTTCGAGAAATTGATAAGTGACGTGGTTTGTACTACCTGCGGCCAATGTATCAATCACTGTCCGACTGGTGCATTGGTCGAAAAAAACTACATCGAAGAAGTATGGGATGCCATTGCCGATACAACCAAACATGTGGTTGTTCAGACAGCTCCTGCTGTTCGGGTTGGTTTGGGCGAGGAACTGGGTTTTGAAACCGGGACTCGGGTGACTGGTAAAATGGTAGCTGCATTAAAGCGATTGGGGTTTGATGCTGTGATGGATACCGATTTCACTGCCGATTTGACCATTATGGAAGAAGGCACCGAATTACTTACCCGCCTGAAAAAGGTACTGGTCGATCATGATCCGGAGGTGAAACTGCCGATGGCAACCTCTTGTTCCCCGGGCTGGATTAAGTATATCGAACATATGTTCCCTGATTATCTGGAACATTTGTCAACTTGTAAATCGCCGCAGCAAATGTTTGGTGCATTGGCAAAAACTTACTATGCCAAAGCTCGAAATCTTGATCCGGAGACCATTGTATCGGTATCAATCATGCCTTGCACTGCCAAGAAATTTGAAGCCAACCGCCCTGAAATGCACGACAGTGGTTACCGCGATGTGGATTATGTGCTGACCACGCGCGAATTGGCCATCATGATTAAACAGGCAGGCATCGACTTTATGAAACTGGAGGATATGCATTATGACCGTCTGATGGGTGAGTCAACAGGTGCTGGTGTAATTTTTGGAGCAACCGGTGGAGTAATGGAAGCCGCATTGCGAACCGCATACGAATTAGTTACCGGTCGCGAAGTTCCGTTCGAAAACCTGAACATTATACCAGTTCGTGGAATGGAAGGAGTAAAAGAGGCTACCGTAAAAATTGAAAATCCTTTGAAGGAATGGGCGTTTTTGGATGGAGTTGAACTAAAGTGTGCCGTTGCACATGGTTTGGTAAATGCCGGGAAAGTCATGGAGTCAATCCGGAAAGGTGAGGCCAATTATCATTTTATCGAATTTATGGCTTGTCCTGGGGGATGTTTGGGTGGTGGCGGACAGCCAATTCCAACCAGTCCGGAAATTCGCCAGAAACGTGCTGAGGCTATTTATGCTGAAGACGCCGGAATGCCACTTCGGAAATCGCATCAGAATCAGGAAATTATCAAGATTTACAAAGATTTTCTCGATCATCCTTTGAGTGAGAAATCGCACCATTTGCTACACACGCATTACACTGCACGCGAAAGATTTTAATAGAACAAGTCCGGTCTTCACCGGACTTTTGTACTTTTGGAGTATGCAATATCAAACCTCGTTCAAAAGTCCTTTAGGATTTCTGATTCTGAAGTCAGACGGACAATCAATAACATCTGTTTCTTTTTCTGAAAACGAACTTCAGGAACAAAACTCGTGCGAAGTTTTGGAATCATGCAAAGCACAACTAAACGATTATTTCGCAGGAAATTTGAGGACTTTTGATTTGCCGCTTTCTCCTGAAGGAACTGAATTTCAGCAAAAAGTATGGGCCGAATTACTTAAAATTCCATACGGCGAAACCATTACCTACATGGATATGGCGGTTCGACTTGGCGATCCAAAATGCATTAGGGCGGCAGGTACAGCCAACGGTAAAAACCCGATTGCCATTATCATTCCATGCCACCGTGTGATTGGCGCCGGAAACAAGCTGACGGGTTATGCCGGTGGAATCTGGCGGAAAAAGATATTGCTGGAACTGGAAATGAAACACAATCCCACCAAACGAACACTTTTCTAAAAATGGATACTACTTTGATTTTTGAAGCCTGCGTTGAAACGCTGGAAGATGCTTTAATAGCCGAAAAACGAGGTGCAAATCGCATCGAACTTTGTTCTGCACTCGATCAGGACGGATTAACACCTTCGCCTGAATTAACCTTACAGTGTATTCAGAACTTATCAATTCCGGTGATGGCTATGGTTCGTCCGCGCGGCGGAAATTTTGTTTATACCGAAGATGAAATTCAGCTTATGGAAGCTGAAATAGTGTACTTCAAAGAATCTGGAGTTGCTGGTGTCGTGTTCGGATTGCTTACCGATGACGGTGCTGTTGATGTTGAAAATACCCGACGATTGGCCAACCTGGCGGCTCCGTTGGAAATCACTTTTCACAAAGCCATCGACTACTCCAATGATATTCTGAAATCGTTTCAGGAATTGAATGCCATTGATGGAATTACGCGAGTGCTGACTTCCGGAGGAATGGACACGGCATGGAATGGCCGCCATATTCTGAAGCAGATGCAGGATTTACCGGGTCGACAGATTAAAATCATTGCTGCCGGGAAAGTTCTACCGGAGAACCGCACTCAGATTGCTGAATTTACCGGAGCAACCGAGTTACACGGGAAACGGATCGTTTAATCACGCCATTGTTTTCAGCAGATTTTCGTTGGTTAAGTCGTTTGATTTCAATGGTATCTCCATGCTTGAAATCTAAAGTTTTACACATTTTTTTAGTAATTTCGTTGTCAATGTTAATTTATTAAAACATTTTCGTTCTGAATTCGAAAAATATGACAAAACCTTGCTTTTATTTTTCAGGAAATACTTAAAATTGCATCATCAAATTTTAAGTAAGTCATTCATTAATTGAAAATAATAGGTATGAAAACAATTAAGAGAATTTCAGTTTTATTGCTCGCATGCATGCTGACAAGTTTAAGTTGGGCTCAGGAAAAAACGACCGATAATAAAAGTCTTTATAAAGCATTCGAAATGTCGGTTAGCGAAGGATTGAATCTTCAGGCAACTGCAAAGGTTGGAATTAAACCGGTGTATGGCATTTTTAGTGTAGGAACTCAATTTCTGGCCGAAAACTACAAATGGGCTTTTGGGGCAGGCGTTGGAACTCACCTGATGAAAACAGAGGATCACTCTATGAATCTTGAATACATGATTTTTCATGTGAACGAAAACGAAATATGGACTGATAATTACAACAACTTCCAGCAGATCAGATTGCTATATAGTAAACGTTTGGGCGAAAAGATTAGCATTTTTGGCGGACCAAGCCTCAATTTAAATATTGCTGAAAACAAACAGAGCTTTGGTCACACGTTCGAAAGTACTTTCCCTCCATATGATATGTACTCGCATGTTGGCGATAATCATACTGCTAAAGGTTGGATTGGCTTTACTTTAGGTATCCGCTTCGATAAATAAGAAAAACCAGCACGTATTACAGAAAAGGCCTGTCAGCATTTAAAACTGACAGGCCTCTTCGTTGTACCCTATTGCTGAATCGATCAAAGGTTCTCACCATATGAAAATCCATCTCTCATCGGTTCCTTGATGTAGGCATCCAATTCCGGATGATTGGTAACTTTCATGTTGGCTGCATCATATTCGATGCGGGTATTGAAGCGCTGAGCCAAAACTCCGGTAAGCGACATCTCTACCAATTTTGTAGCGTAATCAAAATTCGATCCACATACACCACCGTTTTTAATGGCTTCAACCCATTCGCGTTGCGGGTTTTCGTCGAAAGTGCGAGGTATTGTTTGTGCGGGTGGATTCTTCAGGAATTCTTTCCATTCGTCATCTTTCATCAAAAGTCGCGGTTCATTGGGGCGTCCGCCGGTCATCAGGCACTGTTTGTCTCCAACCATGATCATGCCACTTCCAGGTAATTTTTCCAAATTCCACTCCGGACGATTTTCTGGTTTTAGTTTTCCTTCGTACCAACGCATGGTTACAGGTGTTTTGTTTCCACGAGCCGGAAAATCCCAGCGAATAATGGCCTGATCGGAAACAAACCCGGTGTCTGGCACCGGAGATTTAAATTCAGCTTCAACTACATTTGGCATACCCAGATCGAGTGACCAGAAAGGAGCATCGAGCGTGTGGCAACACCAGTCGCCAAGTTCGCCATTGCCAAAATCGAACCATCCACGCCATGTTTTTGGGGCATATATTCCATTGTATGGGCGGTTGGCTGCAGGTCCCAGCCATAAATCCCAGTCGAAATACTCCGGAATGGGTTGTTCTGCAGGAGGAAAGCTTTCAGGTTTATTAAAATATTTTCCGGGTCCAAAATCCGGTCCGTCGAACCACGCAATTACTTCAGTTACATTGCCCAATAATCCCGCTTCGTACCATTCTTTAATCAGCCTGATGCCGTTGGTGGCATGTCCCTGGTTAGCCATTTGTGTGATTACGTTGTAATGTTTGGCTGCTTTTTGAAGGGTGCGCAATTGCCAGATGTTGTGCGCCAGTGGTTTTTCAACGATGACGTGTTTGCCCAGTTGCATGGCGGCCATGGCTGCCGGAAAATGCGAATGATCAGGAGTACAGACCATCACTGCATCAATTTCTTTGTGCATTTGGTCGAACATCACACGGTAATCTTTGAAACGCTTGGCGTTTGGCATTACCCGAAATGCTTCAGCAGCCCGTTTGTCGTCAACATCGCACAAGGCAACAATATTCTCGTTCCATTTGGGATCTTTCTGATTAATCAGTTTGCTCCAATTGGCCATTCCCTGTCCGCCCACACCAATAACCGCAATATTTAGACGGTTCGATGGAGAACAACTCATAAGATTTGGAATGAAAAATGCACCAGCCGAAAACACTGAGGCCGATTTAAGAAAATCTCTTCTGGTAGGTTTCATGGTAGGTTTAGTATTTAGTTTAAGTGAGTTAAATGTAGGAAATATTTTTAATAGGCTTTGCATCATCCTAAAAAAAATACCAGAACAGAACGGTTGGCTATTTATTCTTTGAAAAATGTTTCGAATCGCCCCACTCTCCATAACCAATTTCACAACCAGACAATTCTATACGGGCTTCCAGGCAATTCCGGCACAGTTCCGCATCTTCCTCCAGACAAGGTTTGTCTTCGTAGAGCTGGTATTCTTTACGGTAATCGCAGGGAGTAAGGTTTGGCATCAGGATATTGGCACCAATCGTTAGCGCTTTTTCACGCCCAGCAGGATCGATAGCTTGCAATGCAGTGGCAGCCGCAATATTAATATCGGGCATAAGCAATCGCAGAGTTGCCACCATTTTAAGCGCAAGGTCAAAGCGCTCCTGTTTGGTTTTCAATAGATTTCTGAATTTGTATAGCGGCGTGTCTTCGTGCTCAATGTAAGGTCCCATTCCAACCATGTCAATATCAAGTTGTTTCAGAAACAAAAGGTCATTGGCCAAATCTTCGGTGGTTTGAAACGGCAGTCCGATCATCACTCCGGTTCCTACCTGATAACCGGAAACTTTTAAATCATTTAATGCCTGAAGGCGGCGATCGAAATTATGAAAACTATTATCCGGATGGATTTTTCGATACAATTCAGGATTGGAACTTTCAATTCGGAGTAAATACCGATGCGCACCGCTTTCGCGCCATTGACTGTAGGTTTCGAGACTTTGCTCACCACAGGAAAGCGTAATTCCCAATTCGTTGTTCGATAGTTGTTTAATTTTCCGAAGCAGCAAATCAACCCGATTTACGAATGCAGGAGAGGACCGTTCTCCGGATTGAAGCACGACAGAACCATAGCGATTCAGCCAGGCAAATCGACAAGCTTCCAGAATTTCGTCATCCGAAGCTTCGTACCGGATCACTTTTTCGTTGCTTTTCCGGATTCCGCAGTACAGGCAATCTTTCGCGCAAATGTTTGAGAATTCAACCAATCCGCGGAAATACACTTTGTTGCCAATCGTTTGTAGTTTGACCGATTGAGCGCGCTGAAAGAGCTGATGCCGCTCATCTTCTTCGGCCGAAAGTAAAGTCACCAGGTCGTCGTGCGAAAAATCGGTCTGAAGTAATATGTCCTGAAAGTTCTTCATCAGTGCGAAGATACAAAATATTGGCAGTGGGCGCAGGGCAAAGGGCATGGAGTCAGAGAAACTACCAAATCAATAAAAATATTAAACAGCCTGATGTATTGTTAGAACAATCTAACTACATTTGTGGCATGGATAAACTCGTTGAAATAATTGCAAAACTATTGCTCGAAATTGGACGGATGGAAGAATCGGCCAAAGAACAGTTCAATTTTAACGAGTTGACGCTTACCCAAATGAATTACCTGGAAACCATCAATAACCTTCACAATCCCAACCTTACCGAGCTGGCAGCCGAAATGAATTTGACAAAACCTACCGTTAAAGTTGCTATCGATAAATTGATTGAGAAGGACTTCATTTATCGGGTGAAGTCGGATGATGACCGTCGAAGTGCTCATTTGCATCTTACTGTCAAAGGAAAGGTAATCAATCATATGCACGATTTTGCGCACAAACAAATGGCCAAGCTGATTTCCGCGAAATTGGATCAGACCGAAGTCAAACTCATGGAAATGTTGTTCGACAAAGTATTTCAGAAAGCTTAAAAAATTTAGTAATATAGTTAGAATACTCTAATTAAAAACCCGAATATACAGGAGGTTAAATTATGCCAGTTGACTTAAAATCAGAAAAATTTCACGGATTAAGTGAAGAAACTGTAAACGAAAAAATAGCAAAGGAAGGTTTTAACGAGTTGCCATCGTCGAAACCAAAGAGTCTGCTGACATTGGCTTGGGGAGTAGTTAAAGAACCCATGTTTCTGCTCCTGGTTGCTTGCGGAACTTTATACCTGGTGCTTGGCGATGTTCAGGAAGGACTGATGTTGCTTGGTTTTGTATTCGTCATTATGGGCATCGAGTTTTATCAGGAGAAAAAGACCGAAAAAGCGCTGGATGCCCTGAAAGATCTGGCAAGTCCGCGAGCTCTGGTGATTCGTAACGGTATTGAAAAACGAATTGCCGGTCGCGATGTGGTTACTGACGACCTTGTTATTTTGCAGGAAGGTGACCGCGTTCCGGCCGATGCTACCGTTTTGTATTCGGTAAATCTGAGTGCCGACGAATCACTGCTTACCGGAGAATCTGTACCTGTAAGCAAATCGGAATGGAATGGTACTGACAAAAATATTCAACCTGGAGGCGATGACCTGCCTTTTGTTTATTCGGGATCGATGATTGTGCAGGGAAATGGCATTGTGAAGGTGACTGCCATTGGTTCAAATACCGAAATCGGGAAAATCGGGAAAGCGCTCGAATCAGTTGTGGAAGAACCTACCAAGCTGAAAACGGAAATGGGAATTTTGGTCAAAAGGTTGGCCATTATTGGAGTGTTACTTTGTGTCGTGGTCATCGTTGTTTTTACGCTCACCCGCGCCGATTTACTGAAAGGGTTTCTCGCCGGTATTACATTGGCGATGGCTATGCTGCCCGAAGAATTTCCGGTGGTATTAACCGTTTTTATGGCTTTGGGTGCCTGGCGAATGTCGAAGAAGAATGTACTGACCCGAAAACCTTCGGCAGTTGAAACGCTCGGTTCAGCAACTGTTTTGTGTACCGATAAAACGGGCACGCTCACTCAAAATAAAATGACAGTTACCCGTCTGTACAACGGTTCCGATTTCTTTAAAGTGAATAAGTGTACCAAATTTCCGGAGGAGTTTCACGAAATCATAGAATACGGTATTTTATCGAGCCAAACCAATCCGTTCGACCCCATGGAACGTGCTATCACCAATATGGGCGACGTGTATCTGAAGAATACGGAACACATTCATACCGAATGGCAAATGGTGAAAGAATATTCGCTGTCGAAAGATTTGCTTGCCATGTCAAGGGTTTTTATCGATCCTGAAAATCAACAGAAAACCATTGCTGCCAAAGGCGCTCCTGAAGCTGTTTTTGATTTATGTCACCTTTCAGATGAAGAAAAAGAAAAATATGCCAATGCAGTTGCTGAAATGGCTTCCGAAGGATTGAGGGTGCTTGGTGTTGCAAAATCCATGATCGCAAAAGACAATTTGCCTGAAATTCAGCATGACTTCGACTTCGACTTTATTGGTTTGATTGCCTTGTCTGATCCAATTCGGGAGACGGTTCCCGAAGCCGTACGCGAATGTTACCAGGCTGGCATTCGGGTGATCATGATCACAGGCGATTATCCGGTAACAGCAATGAATATTGCGCGCGAGATTGGGCTTAAAAATCATCAGGTATCCATCAGTGGTTCTGAACTTCAGGAGATGACCGAAGAGGAATTGGCTGAGCGAATTAAAGAAGTAAATGTATTTGCACGGGTTGTTCCGGAGCAGAAACTGAAGATTGTAAATGCACTGAAGCGAAATCATGAAATTGTTGCTATGACTGGTGATGGAGTGAACGATGCCCCTGCGTTGAAGGCCGCAAACATTGGAATTGCCATGGGCGAAAAAGGAACTGATGTAGCGCGCGAAGCTTCGTCGTTGGTGCTGATGGACGATAATTTTGCTTCGATTGTAGGCGCGGTAAAAATGGGACGACGCATTTTCGACAACCTGCAAAAGGCATTGGGGTACATTTTTGCAATCCATGTTCCAATTGCCGGATTGTCGCTTATTCCTGTGTTTTTTGCCGATTGGCCATTGTTGCTTTGGCCAGTGCATATTGTTTTTCTCGAATTGATTATCGACCCGGCATGCTCCATTATTTTTGAAGCTGAGAAAGAAGAAAAAAATGTAATGAACCGGCCGCCGAAAGACATTAATGAACCATTTTTTGGCGCCGGGAAAATTTGGTTGAGTTGTTCACAGGGAATCGGAATTCTGGTCATGGTTTTTGCTGTGTATTTCTTCGGACTTCGAATAAATTATTCTGAACAGGAAGTTCGTGCATTGGCTTTTACTACGCTGATTGCAGCGAACATTGCCGTTATTCTGTCGAACCGCTCATGGACACGAAATATTTTCCAGATTTTAATGACATCGAATAAAACGGTCAAATATGTTGTTGGTGGTGCAGCATTTTTCCTGATTCTGGTACTGAATGTGCCTTTCCTTTTGAGTCTGTTTCAATTTGAGAAGATCAGTTTATTGGAATCGCTGGTTTGTGTGGTGCTTGGATTTTCGAGCATCATTTGGTTCGAGATGTATAAGGTGCTGACGAATAGGGAAAGGAATTAAAAGATTTTTATACATTTGTTTGATAATAAGCCATTCGGGTTGAATTTTATTTCAGATGACCACAAAAGATTACATATTAGCTTCAATTAAAAAACACCGATCCGATCTTTCAGTGTTCGGAGTTCAGTCTGTTGGTCTTTTTGGTTCGTATGTTCGCAACGAACAAACGGAAAAAAGCGATATTGATCTGTTGATCGATTTTGACCCTGAAAAAGAAACTTTTGATAATTACATGGCATTGTGCGATTATCTGGATTCGCTTTTTCGAAACGAAAAGGTTGAAATCGTTACCAAAAACGGTTTGAGCCCTCACATCGGGCCTACTATTTTGAGGGAGGTTCAGTATGTCTAAAGAGCCTTTAGAATATCTTAGACATATTCAGGATGAATGCATTTTTGTTTTATCTGTAATTGGTGCAGAAACGGATAAGAAGTGTTGCTTTCCGATGAGACACTAAAGAGGGCAGTTGTCAGAAGTCTTGAAATTATTGGTGAAACGACGAAGAAAATTCCAGTTGATTTTAAACTGAAATGGGATTCCATTAACTGGAAAAACATGGCTGGAATGAGAGATCGACTTATACATGATTACATGGGGGTAAACTATTCTATCGTTTGGGATGTGGTAAAAAATAAAATTCCGGAGTTATCTATTCAAGTACAGGAAGTGATTGATTCCGAAGAATCTGTCAAATAGCCCTCTTTTTTATTTGATTGCTTTGAGAATCTGTTTCAGAAATGCACCCCAGAAACATACACCCATATTCCATTCTCGCGCTGGAAAAGTGATTTCTCGTGAATTTGTTGCGGCTTCCCATTTTCAAGGTAAAGCGCTTTGAATTCTACATACCCGATCTCATCGTTCGCACCTCCAGCTTGAGTTTGAATGATCGTCAATCCCATCCAGTTTACCGATCTGGCCCATTTTTCGATGCTTTTCCGTTCTTTTATTGGTCGTGTTTTTGCTGAATGGCTGCGCATCAAATAATCGACATTGGCTTGTGTAAAAGCAGTGTAGCGCGACCGCATTAACTCTTGTGCTGTTAAAGATTCTTTCTTTCCGGATATGATGGGTTCGCAGCAATTGGCATAGGTCAGGCCGGAGCCGCATGGACAAAGATTTTGCATCATCGGATTAATGAAGTTTATTCAATGCATTTTGAAGCGGACAATTCTCAGATGCTGGCCGACCTTCGTGGTAATTAGCAAGCAATTCAACCGATTGTTGAGCCAACGATCTGCGCACTGCACGGCGCTCTCCTTTAACACGGGCAATTTTCAGATTGTCGTAGGCCGTGGTTTGATGGCGCATCCAGGCAATAACGGCACGAGCGGCGCGCTCTTCGATCGGAATCAGTTGTGTGCGGGCAACGGTACCACTTCCAACCGGAATGGCATGAATGGTAACCGCCTTTGCCAGCTTTTTCTCCAACTCTTTGTGATTGCTATGAAAATTCAGAAAGGATTCAATGGCCAAACAGAACTCAGTCTCGTATTCGGTTTGTTCCCTTTCCCTTCGTTTGGCAGCATAGGTTTGCTTGTTTTTATATTCATCGGTAAGGCGAATCTGCTGAACGTCGCGTTGTGCCTGCGAGATAGTTGTCGCCGGAGCCCAAATTCCCAGTGAAATGGTCCGTCGTCCCTTTTTTACTTCAACGCGCCAGAATGCATTTTTTGAAGTTACTTTACGGGTAACTCCGGCATCACCGGCAGGTAAAAATATCCAATCTGTCGGCGGTTTTAGCGTTTCGCCATTCGGGCCGATTAGTCCACCGTGAGCACCAGGTTTTACGATGCGGATGTTGCTTTCCATCTGGTATTCTTCCATTGATTTTGTTCTTCGGTGTTCAGGAATGTCCATGCCACAATCCGGCTGATTTTGTTTCCTTGTCCCATCGGAATGGTTTCTGTTCCAAAAACTTCGGCCTTTTCCAGCGCTTTGTAAACGCTTCGCAGGTTCGATTCTTTTGAAATCATGGTCGAAAAGCAGAAGCAGTTTCCGGCGAATTTCTTGCTTTGTTGGATCATGCTGTGCACAAATTTTTCTTCACCGCCATCGCACCACAGTTCGTGATTCTGTCCGCCAAAATTCAGGATTGGTGCAGCTTTTTTATCCAGATGCAAATTGTGGATTTTCCGGAGTGAGCCAGCTTGTGCTTCTTTTTCTGAAGCATGGAACGGCGGATTGCAGATAGATAAATCAATATGTTCGTCTTTCCGGATTATTCCGTAGAAAAAGTCTTTCTGATTGGTTTGAAGTTTACACTCTACTTTTCCTTGCAGCACGGGATTGGATGCAATAATTTGGTTTGCCGACTCAATGGCCGTCGGGTCGATATCAGACCCAATAAACGACCAGCCGTATTCCTGAACTCCAATGATGGGATAAATGCAACTGGCGCCAATCCCAACATCCATGCACCTGATTTTTGGTCCAGTTGGAATTTTCCCGTAATTGTTGCGGCATAGAAAGTCTGCAATATGATGGATGTAATCAGCTCTTCCCGGAATAGGCGGACACAAATAACCTTCAGGAATATCCCAGTGGCTAATGCCGTAGTGATGCAACAACAAAGCCTTGTTTAGCGCTTTTACTGCATCCGGATTCGCAAAATCGATCGATTCGTCACCGTAAGGGTTGGGCTTGACAAAAGAAGCCAGTTCGGGATAGCTTTCAATTAATTTTTTGAAATCGTAGCGTTCGCGGTTTTTATTCCGGGGATGCAGTTTCGTTTTTTCTTTAGGGTGTTCTCTTTTATTCTGAAGCATGGAATGTTGTCTCTGATTTGCGGCGGTAAATTTAGACATTAAAAACTGAAAGCATCTACCAAAATAACAGAGCTTTCGAACTGTTGCTGTTTTTATGGCCGATAAATTGAATCAGATGTATTTTGCGTGACTATTCACTTCATATCGAATTCGTTTTTGGAAATTTTACAGTGGAATAATGTCTGATTTGCAAATAGTTTAAGGTTTTGTGATCTTTCTGTGACATCTGCTGTTTACTTTTGAAAGTTTAGAAATCATAACATGGATAAAGCGCTAATCATTGAGGATGATCAGGATATAGCCAATCTGATCTCGATACACCTTTCCGACATGGAATTTGAAGTTGACAAGGCTTTTGATGGAAAAGATGGATTACTGAAAGCATTAAACAACCCATACAAGATCATCATTTTGGACATCAGGCTGCCGGGAATGGACGGGTTTGAAGTGTGCAAAAAGTTGCGTCTGGAGAAAGTTCAAACGCCAATCCTGATTGTGACTTCCAAATCGGAAGAGATTGACAAAATAATTGGACTGGAGTTTGGCGCCGACGATTACATTACCAAGCCATTCAGTATTCGCGAACTGATGGCACGTGTAAAAGCCATTCTGCGTCGCGCCGAAATTGCCAAACAGGCCGTTCAATCCAATGAAAATCACGAAATCCATTCCGATGGATTGTACATTAATGTGACCCTTCGCATTGTTGAGGTGCACGGGAAACGAATCGAATTATCGCCAAAGGAGTTTGATCTGCTGGTGCTTTTTGCTTCAAATCCCGGGCGAACATATACGCGGGTTCACTTGCTCGAACAGGTTTGGGGTTATCAGTTCGAAGGATACGAGCATACGGTGAATTCGCACATTAACCGGCTGCGGTCAAAAATTGAATCCAACCTGAATGCTCCGGAGTTTATTCTCACAACCTGGGGAGTTGGATACAAATTCAGAGAAAAATAATTGTCAAAAGATAAAATGGAAGTGCCATGAATCAGAAACCAACATTGTTTTTTAGTCGCCTTTACTGGAAGATATCTGCCATATTTATATTGATTTTGGTGCTTTTTGCAGGTATCACCTTATATATTTCAGTGCGTTCTGCCAATAATTATTCGATTGAAGTAAACCAGAAACTAAATTGGGAACTGGCGGCAACAACTGTTGATTTAATCAAGCCAAAATTTCAAAATGGAACGGTAAACAAGGAAGCGATTGCTGACATTATGCATTCGATGATGGTAATTAATCCGAGTTTGGAAGTTTATCTGATTGATCCGGAAGGAAAAATACTGAGTTACGTGGCACCCGAAAAAGTAGTTAAACTCGATAAAGTGTCGCTTGAGCCCATCGAAAGCTTTTTTACCAACATCAAACACAATCTGATTTTGGGAGATGATCCGCGGAATCCGGGCGAGAAAAAAACATTTTCGGCAGCCAAAGTCATCGATCAGGGCAAGTTAACCGGTTACATTTATATTGTGCTGGCAAGTCAGGAATACGTTTCAGCCGCCCAAATGTTGATTGGTAGTTACATCCTCGGACTTTCCATTCGTTCCATAATCATTATCCTGATTATTTCAGCGCTGGTCGGTTTATTCTTTATTTGGTTCATTACAAAAAAGCTGAATGCAATTGTTCTTGGAATCAGGGAGTTTCAATCCGGCAATTTTAATGCCCGTATTCCGGTGAAAAATCAAGACGAATTGGATAATATTGGTTTGGTTTTCAACGAAATGGCCGGAACAATCTCGAAAAATATCAGGGAACTAAAAGAAACCGACGAATTCAGGAAAGAACTGATTAGCAATGTTTCACACGATTTACGAACACCCGTTGCTTCCATTCAGGGATACGCCGAAACGCTTTTGCTGAAAAAGGATAAAATTGCTCCGGAAGAACAAACCAAATATCTCGAAATCATCTATTCGAGCTGCGAGCGGCTAAAAACGCTGGTGAGCGAACTGTTCGAACTTTCCAAACTGCAAACCAATCAGGTGAAACTTAATCCTGAACCTTTTTCGATTGCTGAACTGGTCTCGGATATTGCAAATAAATACCGGATTATTTCGCAAAAGAAAGGCATTAGTATCAATGCGTTTGTACCAAAAGAGAATACAATCGTTGAAGCCGACATTCTGCTGATCGACCGCGTCTTGCAGAACCTGATCGATAACGCAATCCGTTTTTGTCGTGAAGGCGACTACATCAACATTGAAATCCATTCGCAAGGCGAGGGAAAGATTGAAGTTAAAATTGCCGATTCAGGAGAAGGAATTAATGCCGATGAACTGCCTTTTATTTTTGAGCGCTATTACAAAGGCAAAAAGTACAGCGAAAGTACAGGGTTAGGTTTAGCCATTGTCAAAAAGATCATCGATCTGCATCATTCCAACATTCAGGTTTTCAGCCAGCCAGGAAAAGGAACAACTTTTATATTTCAACTTCCGGAGATTAGCGTTGCATAAAAAGATGATACAAACGTGAATTTCCTGTGATACTTCTGTGATACTGTTGCCCGTACTTTGTTGGTATAAATTTTAAAACAGTATGCTATGAAGACAAAATTAATTGCTTTAGATTTAGTAATCTCAAGATTTACAAACACTTTATTAAAGGATGATGCCATGACTCTGCCGGCATTTAATTCTGGAATTGCCGGTTATGTTTTTGTTGACCGGTTTGTAAGTGCATTTGAAAGGTTATCCTTAGTCAACTAACCTGATTTTGATTTGTTTAGTTAATAAAACGAACAAAGCCATGAAATAGCCATATGTACCAAAGTTCAAACCAACTGACAATGCAAAAATGGCTATTCCATTCATCGAAATTTTAATTGATGAACTGATATTGATACGAAAGTTATGGAACCATAATTGAAAACGAAAACAAATGAAAACAATTTTTTTAATCATTTCAATTGTCTTTTTCGGACTTCAGGGTTGCACCCAAAATGCGCCTAAAAGTTCTAAAATAGAAAGTAAAACATCGAATACCAAATACAATCAGCTCACTTCGGAAGAAGCTGCGGTAATTCTCCATAAAGGTACAGAGGGGGCTTTTACCGGAAAGTACACTGACTTTTCAGAAAAAGGAACCTACGTTTGCAAGCAATGCAATGCGCCTTTGTACCGGTCTTCCGATAAGTTTAAGTCGGACTGCGGTTGGCCCAGTTTCGATGATGAAATTCCGGGTGCGGTAAAACGCATTCCTGATGCAGATGGTATGCGAACCGAAATTGTTTGTGCCAACTGTGGAGCGCATTTGGGGCATGTGTTTTTAGGTGAAGGCTTTACCGCGAAAGACACCAGGCATTGTGTCAATTCTATTTCCCTGAATTTCATTCCGGCAGGTTCACAAAAGGCTGCAGCTGATACTGCCATTTTTGCCGGAGGTTGCTTTTGGGGTGTTGAATATTACATGCACAAAGCGCCGGGAGTGATTTCTACTGAAGTGGGCTATATTGGAGGACATGATTCGAAGCCCACCTACGAACAGGTTTGCAGCCACACAACCGGATATGCCGAAGCAGTTAGAATAATTTTCGATCCGAAGAAAACCAGTTATGAAAATGTAGCCAAACTTTTCTTCGAAATCCACGACCCAACACAGGTAAACCGGCAAGGACCCGATATTGGCGATCAATACCGTTCGGCTGTTTTCTACCTGAATTCGGAACAGAAAACGACAGCCGAAAAACTGGTTGGCATTTTACGAATCAAGGGTTACGATGTGGCAACTGTAATTGTACCTGCAACTAAATTCTGGAAAGCTGAAGAATACCATCAGCAATACTACGCAAAAGAAAACGGAACACCTTATTGCCACCGATATGAAAAAAGATTTTAGCAAACATATTGACACAGAAGCAGTTATAGCATAAAAGTATTCACAACTTAAAATTAGACACATGAAAAACAAGACTTTAGTTTCAGTAATCATGGTAGTTGGATTATTCCTTGCTACCACTGCGAGTAATGATCTAAGAGCTCAGGTTGCCAAAGTAAATACAGAAATGGCAACGACCAAGAAATATACTTGTCCTCACCATCCTGACCAGGTAAGCGACAAACCTGGAAAATGTGGCGTTTGTGGTATGGATTTGGTTGAAGTAAAAGATATGGGTAAAAAAAACATGTCGAAAAAAATGGATCCGATGCATGATAAAATGAAGATGGAAGGCGACACCCAAAAAATGAATATGGATAAAATGAAAAAGGACGCCAACAATATGAAAATGGATATGAAGAATAACATGAATGAAATGAAGATGGATTCGTCGAAAATGACAAAGAAAAAGATGTAGAAGGATTATTAAAATTGTATTTCGAATTTTAATTTCGAAAATGAAGTTGTGAAGCAGGAATGTAATGTTCTGAACTTCACAACTTTTTTATTTGAATGGGTGAAGTTTTTATGTTAGGATTCTAAAAACTCCATTTCAACCTTCCAAAAGCAATCTGGCCAATGTCGCCAAATTCGGTTCCCGAGTCCCCAAAAAAGAGTTGTCCGGTGAGCATCAGTTCCAGATTATTTAACAGCGAGTAGGTGAACGCTGGTCCAACATAAAACGAACCATCCGATGGGTTTACGATTCCGGAAAAGCTTCCGGAGAGTAGGGGAGTGATGGGTTTGGAAACCTGTCCAAACAGTGAATATCGCGCAAGCGACAATTGTTTAGCCGACATATCCGGATTAAAGAGTACGTTCATTCCTCCGGCCTTGCCAGTTTTACCGTTGCTGCTGTATAGAAAACTGGTGTGAATATACCAGCTATTAGAAAACGTGTAATCAGCTGAAACCGAAGCTACCGTCGCCCGAATAGAAAAATCATTTCTTGGTTCGAAATGGGTAAGTTCGCCACGGAATCCAGCGCCATAAATATCGCCCGACCAGCCACAACCCATAACCCAGTCGTTCCCGGCCTGACCTCCAAGAAACTGAAAATCATAATCCCACCTTGAAAATTTGTACATTCCTGCAATTGCTGAATGAGCCTGATCACGGCCTGGTTTGTACACCAATTCAGCAGAAGAAGTGGTTCCGGTGTAATACTGAATACGAATTGCATCTGTTCCCGGGCGTTCTTCGTAGTCGAAATCGAAGTATGAAAAGGTGTTGAAAATATCGTTTGGATTCCAGACCAGGTTGACACCCCAATTGACACGTTGCCGCCCTGCGCGGATTTGCCATTTGCCTGAAGAATAATCCAGATATGCACGATCGAACATGGAATGCACAAACCAACCTGTTCCCTGAGCCGTGATCCACGACATATTTACAAGACCATTATCTACATTCACTGTCGATTGATAATCGGGATAGTCTTTCACCAAATTGCCAAACATCAGGCGGTTTCGCATTTCGATAACCGTTGTCAGTTTTTTACTGGTGTACCATTTGAAATTAAGACGGTTGTGAAGGATATTCATGCCCAGGTTATTGACATCAAATCCCGGAATGGGTGTTTTAGGCGAATAAAACATGTACAATTCCTTCACATAGCCATTCAGGCTCACTTTGCTTTCCTGAACAAATGCCTGCAGTGGCATAAACATCATCAGTATCAGCAGAAGTTTGGTGTATTTTGAGTTGTTCATTGATTTATTCCTGTTTTTCTTTAAACTTTCTCCAATCTCCAATCTCCCTTTCCCTCTTAAAACCTAGCAAGTTTTAACGACTTCGATTTTTAAAATATGTCCTAATTTCAGAATTTTATCTGAGATATCATCTGTTTCGTTGGAACAAACAAATCAAAGATAAGCAGATAGATAATCATATATATTGGCCAGTACTTTTTCTGAAAGCCGGGATTGTGCTTCGAGTGTAAATCCAGAAGACCGGTCGGATAGAATGATGTTCGGATATTTCGAAAATTCTTCGGAATGCTCCCCAACTCCCGGACCGTCGAAAATGGCAAATGAAGTTGGATCACCGGAAAGCCAGGAAAGAAATGCATCTTTATCGAAAGTCAGGCCTATGGAGGTATTCACCAGGATTGAATTTGGCTTTTTATGACGAAACTCAGCCTCACCCATCACATTCGAATTCTTTGGCAAATGCGTGCTGATTACATCACAGGTTTCCAGCAATTCGTTCAATGGCAAATAGCCAAACCCTTCGGCTTCCAATTCAGGTTTCCGGCTTCGGTTGAAATAAAATACATTCATTCCGAAATGTTTGGCCGTGCGTGCAACCATTGTTCCCAACGTTCCCATTCCAATGATGCCTATCGTTTTGCCACGTAGTTCGCGATTTTCGGCTTGCCACCTGCGGTTTCCGAGTCCTTTCATCAGATAAATCAGTTCGGCAAAAATGAATTCGAGCGTTCCATCGTCACCATAATCGCGTACTCCTTTCACCACGATTCCTTGTTTTCGAGCCTGTGCAATGTCCACATTGGCAGCTTTTTCGTCGTACAAACTGCAACACATACCAATGTATTTCAGATTTGGAGCTGCCTGAATTACATCGGCATTTACTTTGGTATGCCAACTTACCAGCATACAGTCCGAGTCGGCAATCCGATTCAGGATTTCTGCATCGCTGCCCGGAAAATCATTGTAAATAATGATTGGAGATTTGGAAAGCTGGGCAATTTGCTCCAATACCGGAATGGTCAGTCCACAGGAATCTATAATTGTTATTTTTTGAAAAGTCATGGTCTAAATGTTTATTTTCCTACTAACTCCGGATCTCGCCCTCGAAGGGCACTCCATTTTTCGTCGATAGCAATTTGCGAAACCGGACGTAATCCTATTAATCCTAGCGCATCCCAAATGGTATTTCGGTTCAGATCGTATTTTATTTTACCGGAGCCTTTCGGGTAGCAGGCCCAAAACAGGCAATCGTACTTTCCGGCATTTGCCACACTTTTTATCAGCTCTTCCATTTCTGCTTGTGACGAAGCAAAAACCTGCACGAAATCGTATTTCCCCAATTTAGCATCTTCCAAAATAGTATCGAATTTGGCACCTGCTAAAATCGAAAGATAATCTTCCGGAGCATTTACAATAAGGTTTTCAACTGAAATGTCAAACTTCAATTTTTTGGAAACAGCTTCTTTATCCATCATAGTTAATCCATTTTGTAACGTATAGATAAATTTTTCCGACATTATTCCCATGAAATCGGGTAGTAAAATTCGTATTCTTCAAGATGATTCCAAAAGGAAGCTTGACAACAAACAAGATCAGAATCACTTTGACCAATATATAGCTGAATTTTATTGGCAGAACATACGGTCGGTCTATATGATTTATCATCGACTGGTAATGTGCCAATTGTAAACATTGATTTTCCTGTTGCCCAAATTTTGGGGTTTTGATGATATTGATGTGAAGAATCATCCCTGTCTGCTGGTCTCATTGTAATGTTGTAATGCTCTTTCTTGTCTCTATTCAACAATACCTCAAGCTCACAATATTCACCAACATGATATGTTCTCCGCTGACCTTTTTTAGCTAATACAATAACATCTTTTTTGTCGTTCACATAAAGAACCGAATATCCATTGGATAACAACTTCTTTGAAAGCTTATATTTAGAAGAATAATCTATAATTTTTTCTTGATATGCATTTTCAGAACATCTTATCTCCGTCGTTTTCAGTTTATTCTCCAAATTATAAATGATTGAATCTGTACGAAAAGTTTTAACAAAGTAAGAAGGAATCCAATCGATGGGAAAAAGAAGATGCTTTTGAGAATAGTCATCAATTATATAGTCTAAACTTTGACGATTGCTCATTCCTAAAAGATTATCATGATTTTGTCGAAGTCTGATGTATTCAGAAGGATACCTTTTTATTAGCTCGTCATTAATTCTCATTTTCCAGGTATTATATTCTTCATTTTCTCTTCTAACTGAAATGATTTTGATAATAGAGTCAGTTCTCGTTTTTTCATCAATAAAGCTGATCAGTTTTTGATATGACTTCTCAAAATTATCTCTACCTTCTTGCAATTTAGGTACAGACTCCCAATACATCTTTACCTTTTCCCAACCTAAATAACCAATCGGTGGGGAAAGCGATCTCTTCTTGCAAATTTCGGAATACTTGACGGCTATCAGGTGATTAATTTGAACTTTCAGTTCTTGCTTTAATTTTTGACAATCGATTGAATCAGTAGGGGCAATTTCATTCACATTTTCAGTTAGACCCCAACTGATAGCGGAATGACAGCAAAACATAAATATGAAAAATGAAAAAAAAAGACTTTTGTTTAGCATGGCGGTTGTCTTCAGGAGATCGCAATATAGATTCAAAAGATAAATTTAAAGCAATATGTTGAATTACAAAATCTATTACAATTAAGTTCTTAATTTTTAGTTCAAATGATATTTATTCAATACGGTTTATACACGGCATTCATCACATTCAACGTTTGTTTGATCCAAACCCGGTACCGCGATTCGTAAGTCCAGGTATTTCCAGCTGAAGCAAAATCGCAGAAATGGATTTGTTTGGGATTGCGGCCTTCGCCTTCTAAATCTGTACCCAAAACCAGGGGAGCAGTGAACGACATCCATACATGATCAGGTTTTTTGCTTGTAGGAACCAAATCAACATGATTTCCCTTGTTTTGAATTACAGCGGCTTCATCCACAAAACCATCGCCAAAACGCGAATCGCGCGCCAGCAAAACAGGGCCGCGCATAATCGCCTGATAGCCGTTGAGTGTGATCAATCGCCCGCTCAAATCCAATTTCAGAACCACTTTGTCGTCTTTCTTCCATTCACGATTAATTCTGAAATAATTACCCGATTGAACTCCTTCCGCCGGAACACCATTGACCGAAACTGAAGATTGAAGGCTCCATGCCGGAATTCGCAAAGCAAGCGTAAAATTCTCCAATTTTTCAGGCTGAAGGGAAATTTCAATTTGATCGGTTTCAGGATAAGTCGTTGTTTGCAAAACGGTCACTTTATTTTTTGGACTGAGCTGAATGGTTGCAGACGATTGGCTGTACATATTGATCAAAATTTCGTTTTTACCGGTCATCAAAGCCAATTTGGGTAAAAGTGCGAATGCTCGTGGTCCGTTGGCATTGCAGCAGTTGATGTGCATTCCGCACTGCTCTTCGCCTTCGTGGCGCATTCCTTCGAGCGGACTGTATTTGGCAATCTGCGAACCATCAAATTTCATGGAAGCCATCAGCGCATTGTAAACCGTTTTTTCAATCTGGTCGGCATACATCGGATTGGCAGTTAACCGTAGCAAGTTGTTGCACAGTTTAATCCACGTAAAGGTTACACAAGTTTCCATGGTGTGATATGTTGGTTCGGTTTGGCGCTGCCCGCCATGGTAAAAACATTCGAAAGCCGTGCCCGAACCGGCCACGTTAATTTCGGTATCGATAATATTCTGAACCGCCATTTCTGCTGATTTCAGGTAAGTTGATTCGCCGGTAATGTGGTAAAGTTCGAGCAATCCTTCGTAACACGACATCATCTCATAGGCTTTTTGCCCATTGTCCCACGACCACCAGGTCTTCGGAAACGGGAAACGGTCGGCAACATTCACTCCGTCCAGCGCTTTGCTCATTAGTTTCGGACCATCGGCAGTTTCCCATTGTGCAACTATATATTTGGCAAAATCGAGGTAACGACTTTCTCCGGTGTGCCGGTACAATAAAACCATAGGTTCCAGAATGGAACTGCTTGGCATTCCGCGGTAATTGCCGGTTTTTACAATATTGGCTTTGTCCGGACCTACCTGGGTTAACAAGTGATCAGCCAATTTTTTCGCAGCATCCAGCACTTTGGGGTCGGCTGAAATGTCGTAATAGGCCAGTAATCCAAGTAGCGTATATTTTCTGCCCCAAATGTCCCACTGCTGCAACTGTGCTTCTTTTGAGTAGTTGCTGATGTAGCCATCAGGAGTTTGAGTCGCAATCAACCCTGAAACGGCATTTTGAATAATTGACAGCATTTCCGGATCGCGATTGTATTCGTAGGAAGCAATGGCCGAGAGAATCCATTTACCCCAAAATTCGGTTTGCCACAAACGGGTTTCGTTGCGGGTTTTAAAAGGCTCAATCAAATGCTGAACGTCTTGTTTTTTGATACGCTGGCTGATGCATAAATCGATCTTTTCGCCCAAATACCCATTGATTTGGATATCAGAAGGCTTCCAGGCTTCAATCAAATCAGTTTTCGCAGGTTGTACCTGAACCGGTTTTGACTTCGAAAAAGAGAAAAAAGGAATCAGAAAAAGTGAAATAATCAGGAATTGTTTCATTTAGTTTTGGTTTAGGTCGGTTTCGAGGAGGAAAATGAGAACAGATATTCATCGGGTGACTTCGAGTCACCCGATGAATAAAAAGAACTTATTATACTTTAGGCAACGACCACGGAGCTCTGTAGTTTGCTTTGGTCAAGGCATTGGCTTCCGGATCATTCAGGAATTCTTGTTTTTCAGCATCCCAGGTCAGTTTTCGCCCCAGACGATACGAAATATTTCCCATTTGCGAGAAACGGGCAATGTGTGCTCCAATTTCGATGTCGCAATTTGGTTTATTGCGGGTTTTAATGCAATCGATAAAATTGGCTGTATGCAAATCGAGTCCGGTTCCTGTTCCTTTTTGGATGGGCACATCGGCAAAACCTTCCTTTGCACTGGTGCTTTTGTTTTCGGCCATCACTTCCCAGCCGGCACGATCAACTATAAGTGTTCCGTACTCACCCACAAAAGCTACCCCATGTCCGCGCCGTTTGAACTGAGCGCCATAAATGCCAATGGTGTGATCCCACAAAACACCGAAATCGCCAAAATCGTACATGGCCATCATGGTATCAGGCGTTTCCATCGCGTCAGTTGGAAAAGCATATTTTCCTCCTGAAGAGCTGATGGCTTTCGGAATGTACTGGTTCATTCCGAACAAAGCATAATCGAGCAAGTGAACGCCCCAGTCGGTCATTACACCACCGGCATAATCCCAATACCAACGCCAGCTTGCATGAAAACGATTGCTGTTAAATTCGCGTTCCGGACGTGGTCCCAACCACATGTTGTAATCGACACCGGCAGGAGCAGCGCTGTCGGCAACAACTGGAATCGACTTTTTCCAGCCTACATAAGACCAGGCGCGAACCGAACGCACACGCCCCAGATTTCCAGCCTGAATGTATTTCACAGCATCGAGCCAATGCGGGTCGCTGCGTTGCCACTGACCAACCTGAACCACTTTATTGTATCTTTTTGTCGCTTTCACCATCAGGTTGCATTCCTCAATGGTATATCCAACCGGTTTTTCGCAATACACATCTTTCCCGGCTTCCATGGCGTAAATCATCGGAATGCAATGCCAGTGATCGGGTGTTCCAATAATTACGGCATCAATATCTTTTTGCTCCAGCACTTTCCTGAAATCGCTGTAAAGTGCAGGTTTTTTACCAGTCATTTTTTCAAGTTCGGCAGCCCGTTTGTTGAGCACATTCTGGTCAACATCGCACAGAGCGGCACATTCCACATGTGGTAATTTCAGAAGTGAAACTAAATCGACCCATCCCTGGTTATTGCATCCAATTAGTGCCACCACTACTTTTTCGTTGGCACCGACACAGCTGGCATTCATGATGGTTGGGAAAATGCTTACGGCAGCAGCCATTGTAGCCGATTGTTTAATAAAAGTTCTGCGATCGTTCGTCATTATCATTGTTTTAGTTGGTTTATTTCTAATTTTAGGTTTTGAAATCTGGCATAAAGGTATCAAACCAAGGCAAAAGTAAAAAGGCAAAAGGCTATAATTTCTGATTTATGCATTCGATTGCATTACGCCATGCATTCATCAGTAAAATACATCTTTTCAAAACATAGATAAGACAAATATAAACCTAATAAACCCGAATATGAGACCGTATATTTTAGCTGAGACCAATTGGAAAATTGTAAAAGAAGAACATTATCAACTTGTTGTGTTGCCTTGGGGAGCAACTGAAGCACACAATTATCACCTTCCATATGCAACTGACAACATAGAAGCCGAAGCCATAGCGGTTGAATCTGCCCGTATTGCATGGGAAAAGGGCGGTAAGGTTATTGTTTTACCAGGCATTCCGTTTGGAGTGAATACGGGTCAGTTTGATGTGACACTCGACATGA
Organism: Prolixibacteraceae bacterium; assembly: GCA_028683385.1. Taxonomy (GTDB): domain Bacteria; phylum Bacteroidota; class Bacteroidia; order Bacteroidales; family Prolixibacteraceae; genus Aquipluma. Next base: position 213,190 of record JAQUIJ010000002.1, read on the forward strand.
ACCTGAATCCTTCCACTCAGTTTGCTATTCTGAATGATGTGATTGAAACCCTTAACCGTCAGGGAATATACAAACTTGTGATACTGAACAGCCATGGAGGAAACGATTTCAGGCAAATGCTTCGTGAACTGGGATTGAAATACCCCAAAATGTTTCTATCAGAAGTGAATTGGTACAAAATGAAAAGTGCCAAACCTATTTTTGACGATCAGGGCGAACATGCCGGTGAAACAGAAACCAGCCTGATGATGTACCTGAAACCCGAATTGGTTTTACCACTTTCGGAAGCTGGAGATGGCGCTGCCAAAAAATACAAGTTCAGTGCGATGAACGAAGGCTGGGGATGGGCAGAACGCCGTTGGACAAGTGTTACAAAAGATACAGGAATTGGCAATCCGGCTAAAGCCACAACCGATAAAGGAGAACGTTTTTTTAAACACCTGACCGAAAAAATTGGTGAGTTTTTCTATGAAGTGGCTATTACGGATAGAAATGATTATTACGAATAACGTTCAGGATGTATTTGAGCAGTGAAAATTTTTAAGATTCAATCCCAATAAAAGAGTTACATTCTGCTTCAAAATTTATACAAGCTGCCTGTTTAGCGGAGATTCTGCTATTCAGGCTGTTTTTTTATCCGGAGTGCAATTAGGTACAACAGGAACATCATAATCAGGAGAATGCCAATCATAAAAAAGGCAAAGCTCGAAATCTGATACTTCTCGAAAATAAATCCACCGAGGGCATTCAGCATGGCGTTCCCACTCAGTGCAATGAACAAAACCAAACTAAACGCGGCGCCCGAAATTTCAGGATACATAGAGCCCACATATCCCAACATAACCGGGAAAGCTGCCGCTGCGCCAAATCCAAGCAGGCTAATGCCAATCATTCCTGCCAAATACGAAGTTCCAAGTCGCATGATGAGCAAACCAAATATGGTGATGAGCAAGCCTGCCAGTAATACTTTCCAGTTTTCAAATTTTTTCAGGAGATAGCCCAGCAGAAGGCGCGAAACAGTCAAGCTGATGCTCATCGCGGTCAAAGACAGTAGTGCTGTTTGAGTGTCTGACAAATACCTGTCAAGAAAATATTTGGGAGTCCAGGTGGTCGTCAATGTTTCGAATCCGCTCTGGAAAAACAGGAAAAATCCGATAAGAAGAATAGTTGGGTTCTTAATCATGCTTAGGTATTTTCGATACGGAATGCCTCCTGAATTTTTGGGTGGTGGACATTTCAAAACCAAAAACATCGCGATCGGAACCAGCGTGAGTAATCCGATTAAGATCAAAATGGATGAATAATTCATTCCCTGATTCAATAAAATTGAAGTTGCCAGGGGAAAACTTAAAGCGCCTACTCCCCAAAAGACACCAAGGATACTTAGGTATGCTCCTTTTTTCTCAGGATACAAGTCGGATACCAACGCGCTGGTGCCGCCATTGATGATTCCACCTCCCAATCCAAAGAGAAAAATTACGATTCGAATTGCATTCAACTGGCTGGTTCGTCCAATCACTTCGAATCCGGAAAAAAGAAAAATTAAGCTGACAATCAGGATAAATTTATACCCAAAGCGATCGACAATGGGGCCAAAGGAGACCGAGCCAATCAACGCTCCGGCCGCGAACAATGAAGCCAGCAGTCCGATAAAGATTTTGTCAACTGCAAACGAAATAGTCAGGTATTCGCTGATTGTGCCAATGGCAACGCAGGTTATTCCGAACATGACGATGGCCAGGCAGGCAGCAACCAATAAAAGATTTCGGCTATAGGTCGGAGTTGTGTTTCCAGAGTTAAATTCTTTCATCTGATTTCTGAAATGATAACTAAGGCAAACATACTAATTCCATTTCCAGGATCAATTAATAAATCATCAAATCCTTTGGTTGCTATTGATTTCGATCTTAAAAATTCTGTGAACTAATGTGCAACATGCTCATCTTGATTGGCATGTTGTCATTTTAATGTTTAAATTTAGAATCTTTAAAACGTAACGTTATGAGAATCTTCTTTTTATTTTTTCAGTTTATCCTTTTCAGCACAATCGTTTCGGCTCAGGACATCAAGGAAATTGTCCGGAAGTCAGATGAAAAATTCAGAGGAACATCAAGCACCGGAAGCTTCTCGATGACCATACAGCGCCCAACCTGGTCACGAACCATTTCAATGAAAAGCTGGTCGTTGGGTACCGATTATTCGCTCATTTACGTCACGGCTCCTGCTAAAGAGAAAGGGCAGGTTTTCCTGAAACGGAAGAACGAAATGTGGAACTGGGTGCCAACAATCGAACGAATGGTAAAAGTGCCGCCATCAATGATGATGCAGTCGTGGATGGGGTCTGATTTTACCAACGATGACCTGGTGCGTGAATCGTCAATTGTGAAAGATTACACACACAAACTGCTGGGAGAAGAAACTATCGACGGTTATCCTTGCTTCAAAGCCGAGCTTACTCCGCTCGAAAATGCGCCGGTAGTTTGGGGAAAAGTGCTGATGTGGGTGAGCAAGCAGGATTTTCTGTGGTTAAAAGCCGAGTTTTACGATGAAGATGGTGTATTGGTCAACACCGAAATTTTGAGCGACATCAAAAAAATGGATGACCGGGTAATCCCAACCCGTATGGAAATGATTCCGGCCGACAAAAAAGGTCAAAAAACGATCATGATTTTTGAAGACACCAAATTCAATGTTCCACTGAAGGAAGATTTTTTCTCGATTCAGAATATGAAGAAAATAAAGTAGAACACAATATGAACCACGAAGATCACCAGGAAAGACACAAAGCAACACCAAGAGATAAAACACCAGATAATTAATCTTCGTGAAACTTAGTGACAACTTAGTGTTCTTTGTGGTTAAATAATTGAAAATGAACTTATGACTACAAATATGAGACTTGCATGGCGAAACATCTGGCGAAACAAGCGCCGGACACTGATTACGGTGGCTTCCATCTTTTTCGGGGTATTGCTCAGCACGTTCATGACTTCGATGCAGGAAGGAACCTATTCGAAAATGATCGACAATGTGGTGGGTTTTTATTCCGGCTACATTCAGGTTCACCACCCGGAATACTGGGAGAACAAAACCATCGATTATACTTTCACGCCGAACGATTCGCTCGAACAGGCGTTGAAAAATAATCCGTCCATCACCTCGTATGTTCAGCGGCTCGAATCGTTTACGCTGATGTCGTACAAAACAAGTACAAAGGGAGCCGCGCTGATTGGTATCGATCCGGAGAAAGAAAATAAAATGAGCAATTTGTCGCATTGGATTGAAAAAGGCTCGTACCTGAAACCGGGCGACGATGGGATTATTCTGGCAGTCAATCTGGCCAAAAACCTAGGAGTAGATGTTGGAGATACGCTCGTGCTGATCAGTCAGGGTTACCACGGAGCAACGGCTGCGGCACTTTTCCCGGTTCGCGGAATCCTGAAATTTCCGGCGCCAACCATGAATAGCCTGGGCGGATATATCGATATTCAGCATGCACAAAACTTTTTCTCTGTTCCGGGGAAATACACATCGTTGGTGCTAATGGTGAACGATTATGGCAAAGTGAACCAAATAAAACACCGGCTGAAAGCTGAGTTGGGCAAGCAATTCGAAATCATGACCTGGGACGAAATGGACCCGGTGACGAAAAACATGATCGACGCCGATCGGTCCGGCGCCTACATTACGAAAGGAATTTTGTACACGCTGGTCGGTTTCGGAATATTTGGCACAATCATTATGATGATGGCCGAACGCCGCAAAGAAATGGGAATCATGGTTGCGATTGGCATGCAAAAAAGCCGGCTCAGCAAAATTTTGTTCTACGAAACTACATTGCTAGGTTTTGTAGGTGTTTTGGCTGGTTTTGCCGTAAGCTTACCGCTAGTCCTCTACCTGGTCTACCATCCGATTCCCATTACCGGAGAGGCTGCGAAGGCTTATGAACAATTTGGTTTCGAAGCGGCTATGTTCTTCTCAGCGCAATGGTTTGTCTTTGCGCGCCAGTTGCTCATTATTTTTATCATCACCTTGACGGTGTATATCTATCCTTTGGTTAAAACGCTCAATTTGAAGCTGATCAAAGCGCTCCATTCATAAACTTAAACTTGTAAATCATGATTTTAGCAGTTGCCTGGAGAAATATCTGGAGAAGTAAAACCCGAAGTCTGGTGATTTTGGTGGCTATTTGCCTGGGGCTTGCTTCCGGAGTTTTTTACATGGGTTTTTATCAGGGAATGGTCGATCAGCGCATCAACACGGCTATCAAAACCGAAGCATCGCACATACAAATTCATCACAAGGAATACCTGAATAATCCGGATAAAAAGTTTGTGATTGCCGATGCCGATTCGGTCACCAAAGTCATTCGGTCGGTTTCAGGGGTAAAAGCTACAACCAGCCGGATTATTATGAATACGATGATTCAGTCGCCAACAACCAGTTCGGGAGTTAAAGTCACCGGCATTAATCCTGAAGACGAAAAGCAGGTGACTAACCTTTACACACGCCTGATTGAAGGAACTTATTTTGAAGAAGGAAAGCGAAATCCAATCGTCATCGGCAAAAAACTTGCGGATAAACTGAAAGTGAAATTGAAGTCGAAAGTGGTGATCACCCTTCAGGACATGGAAGGGAACATGACTGGAGCTTCGTTCAAGGTGGAAGGCATTTTCGAAACTTCAAATACGGCGTTTGACGAAAATTGTGTGTTCGTCAGGAATGATGACATAAGCCGGGTAATGGCGATGGATCCAAATTCCTGCCATGAAATTGCGGTTTTTTTGGATAACAACGAAGAACTTGACTTGGCAGATCAGACTATTCAAAGCAAACTTTCGGGTCTCGATGTAAAAACCTGGCGCGAAATTATGCCTGATGTCAGCCTGGTTGAAAGCAGTTTCGGCCTGACGATGATGATTTTTATAGGTGTCATTTTGCTGGCCTTGCTTTTCGGAATCATCAACACCATGCTGATGGCAGTTCTTGAACGAACCAAAGAATTGGGCATGCTGATGGCTATCGGGATGAACCGAATTCGTGTATTTATGATGATTTTACTTGAGACAGTGATGCTTTCGCTGGTTGGCGGAGCCTGCGGCATTTTGCTGGGGTGGTTGCTAAACCTGTATTTCGGAGTGAAAGGAATTGATTTGGGAACCTGGTCAACAGCCTACAAATCGATGGGGTTCGACACCCTGGTTTACACCAAACTTTCATGGTCCATTTCGTTTGAAATATCAGTAATGGTAATTGTTACCGGAATAATTGCCGCGATTTATCCGGCCATGAAAGCGCTAAAATTAAAACCCGCAGAAGCCGTGAGGATTGATATGTGATGGGAGTTACGAGATACGGGTTGCGCGTTGCAAGACGTGCCCGCAACATGTAACCTGCAACGCGCAACAATTTAATAATGAAACTTGAAACTTAAATAGATATGAACGTCATTGAAGTAAAAAACCTGAAAAAGATTTACAACAGTTCGGAAGTGAAAGTCAATGCACTGAATGGCATTGACCTGACGATTGAACAAGGTGAATTCACGGCCATTGTCGGGCCGTCAGGTTCAGGAAAAACTACTTTTTTAAATATGCTCGGTGGTCTTGATTCGCCAACCGAAGGCGAAATTGCGATTGGCGGAACCGATATCCAGCATTTGTCGTCGTCGGAACTGATCGACTTCCGGCTTCGGAATATTGGCTTTGTATTTCAGGCCTATAACCTGATACCGGTTTTAACAGCCATCGAAAATGTGGAATTCATTATGCAGATGCAGGGTGTTTCGAAACCCGAGCGGTTGCAACGAGCCAAAGAATTACTCACACAGGTCGGGCTTGGAGATCGGGTCAACAGTCGTCCTTCAAAGCTTTCAGGAGGACAGCAACAGCGTGTTGCGGTTGCCCGTGCGCTTGCGTCGAAACCCAAATTTGTTTTGGCCGACGAACCAACCGCCAACCTCGATAGTAAATCAACCGAAAATCTGCTGGATATTATGGAAGAACTCAATAGAAAAGAAAATATCACGTTTATTTTCAGTACGCACGATCAGCGGGTGGTAAACAAGGCGCGGCGCGTGATTACTCTCGAAGACGGAAAGATTATCAGTGATGTACAAAAATAATTGAACCGTATAGTCACATAGAACACATTTTTAATATTTTCCTATGTGACCAATGTTCCTAAAGTATAAATAAACAGAAATTCAGATTTCAGTATGCAACACTTATTACTTCTATTCTTCTCAATCTTTTTCTGGACTGGTGCTACTGATAAGCTTCAGGATGAAACGCCATGGCCCGACGAACTAAATACTGCCAAAGGCGCGTCCTATCTGAATGAGTCGGAAAGGGAAGTCATTTTTGAATTGAATAAAGTCCGGTCAGATCCAAAACGATACTCCAAAGAATACCTTGAAGATCTTTATACGGCCTATAAAGGGAAAGTATTTGCCTATCCGGGACAGGAATCAACGCTCACCAAAGAAGGCAATGGCGCACTCATGGAGTGCATACAGGTTTTAAGAAATACGGCACCCGTGCCTATCCTCAATCCGGCTGAAGGCTTGGCAAAAGCATCGAAACTACTGGTTAACGACCAGCAGTTTGGAGGAATAGGTCATATTACGAGAAAGGGCTTAACGCCACAGGATCGAATGGAAAAATATGGAGAGTGGAACATTTGTTCGGGTGAAGATATTACCTATGGAAACTTCGAAGCTCGCCAAATTGTGATTTCCTTGTTGATCGATGATGGTGTTCCTGACCGCGGTCATCGTAATAATATTTTGAATCCGAAATCCAGATATGTAGGCGTATCGTTTGGAAAGCATCCAAGTTATCGAGCGATGTGTGTTATTGATTATGCGGGCGATTTCAAAACAAAATAGCGTTAACTAATAAAACCTAAAATAAAAACTATGGGACTCTTTTCAGCATTAATGGGCAACGCAGGGGTTGTCAGTCAGGAAGAATTAATACGCGACTACGGTAAACTACTTACTGAAGGTGAAGCAATCGATTTGGGGTTCAAGTTAATTCGTGATACTTTCATTTTTACAAACAAACGACTTATTCTGGTCGATAAACAAGGATTGACGGGAAGTAAAACGGAATACCTATCGATTAATTACAAGCAAATTTCGAGGTTCAGCGTTGAGACTGCCGGTCATTTCGATTTGGAAGCGGAACTTAAAATCTGGATTTCGATTGAAACAATGCCCAGCATCACCAAGAAGTTTAATAAATCAGTTAATGTTTACGATGTGCAAAAGGTATTGGCCCATCACGTATTGAAATAAATTCAGGTTTTAAAAATCAGTCACCTTGTGGTCTCTATTTCTTTAACAAGTGGTAGTTTCTGATTAGATTTGTTCTGCTAAAAATTCAGAATAATAATCCCGTATGATTAGAACTCAAAATATAAGAATTTCAGCGAACGAATTCTTTCGGTTAATTTTATCAATTTATCTGAAAAAGCGATGGTGGTTGGTCGCATGGATCTGGATTTTGATCATCATTCTTTTATTCAGCGGGCATATCGGGCTGGTCGAAATTATACTTCTCGCTCTTATCCTGTTATTTCAGGTAATTATTGTTGCCCAATATTGGATTTATGCACATTCGAAGGATAACCGGCTTTATCTTTTGTCCAGATATTATGAAATAGATTCCAGTCAGGTTGTTGAACAGATGGAAGATGGAACAACTTCGACAATTAGAAACGAACGCTTCATCAAAGTGATGAAAACCAGCAAATATTACCTCTTGTATGTTGCCCGAAACGAATATATTTATTTGCCTGTTGTCGCTTTTGCAAGTTTGGCTGATCAGGAATGGTTTGAAGAAGAATTTGTAAAGAAGATTGGGGTATAATGTTGGAACTGCTTTTTGCACGTTATAATAGTGCTATTGGGCAGCGAATCTATTAAGTCTAATGAATACACATCTATGAAAGCATTAGCTTTTTTTATTTTGTTCTTTGGAATACTTTTTATTCCAAAGAATTTATTTGCACGGAAAGGAAATGTACTCGAGAAGAAAATTCACTTTTTTTCAAGCGTTACGGAAGTAGATACTTTTAAGCTATTCTATAATGCTGATAATTTGCAGGATACAATCGTTTTTGAAATTATTTCGTCGAAGGGTTATTTAATTTATCAGGAGAAATTTCCTGGCTCGGCTTTGTTTGATTACGGAAAACCAAGCTATATGTTTATCAGTGATAAAGATTGGAAGCCTAAAGATTATTTTAGAAATGCGAAAGACAGTATCGTCAAAACAGACAGCTTGAAAATTGAGGATGATCGTTACTTAAGATCAAGAATTGCCGGTTTTTTTGATGAAAAGAGATTTTCCAGAAATCCGATTCCTAAGTTATTGAAAGAGAATAAGGATAATCTGATTGTAGGGAGTTACGAAACCTTGTTAAATGATCCGGATGTGATTGGATTTTCCTTTCATTTAGATGCAGAGGATGGACGAATGATCGCATTTTCACGGAAGAAAAATAATGTTGTTAAGTTTTGGAGATGCTGCTAGGCAATAGAAATCAGTTCGGTGAAGGATGATTCTCTGAAGTTTGTGATTGATTTTGATAACTTAAATTAGCCTATATTTACTGTTTAAAGCTTCAGTTATAAAAGCGAAGCAACTCAAATAACCAATTATGAAGACAATCAATAATCTGCTGGTCTTAATCGCAGCGGCATTTTTAATCGTTTATTTTTCATTACCAGTTGTTAATTATGGCTTCACCGATCTGGCGTTGTTGTTAATTGTGCTGACCGGTTTGTGGATTTTGCTAAACCGGCCAATACATCCAAACTCAACACCTCAGGAAATTGTATTTCAATTGAAATCGAACAAGGTTAAAGGTCCGGTTACCTTCATGGTGGTATTGGGACTGTACATAACCGTATTGCCAATGCTGACATCTTTGGCGGTCTTCAGGAGTGACGATTACCGTGATTTAATTGGCAAAGTTGAGGTGGGCGAAAGCTTGTCGGATCACATGGCGCCAATCTCGATCGAAAAAATTCGGGTAGTCGATCAGGCGCTGGCTAATTTATTAGGCGACAAAGTGCTTGGCGCGCAGGCTGCTTTGGGAAGTCAGGTCAGATTAGGCACATTCAACATACAGAAAGTAGGAACCGAACTTTATTGGGTTGCGCCACTTTTGCATTCCGGATTTTTTATGTGGCAGAAGAACAGCCAGGGAACGCCAGGCTATGTCATGGTTAATGCGACCAACGAACGGGATGTCAAATTGGTTCAGGAGGTAAAAGGTAAAAGAGTACTGATCAAATACCAGCCTGAAGCTTTTTTCTTCAGCAATTTGGAACGACATACCTATTTTGAAGGCTATTTTACCTGCGGATTAACTGATTACTCGTTCGAGATTGACGATGATGGAAATCCATATTGGGTGATCACGAAGTTTAAAAAGAAAATAGGTTTTAATGGTAGCGATGCAGTTGGTGTGGTAATCGTTGACCCACAAACCGGTGAAACTAAAGATTATTCCATCGAAAACACTCCTGCTTGGGTTGACAGGATTCAGCCTGATCGGTTTATTGAAACTCAGTTGAACGATTGGGGTCAATATGTAAAAGGTTATTGGAATTTCTCAAACCAGGATAAGCTGCAGATTACTGAAAGTGTGTCGCTGGTTTATGGTGAAGACAACAGGGCATATTGGTACACCGGATTGACTTCGGTGGGCGCCGATGAAGCAACCGTTGGTTTTGTATTGGTTGATACACGCACCAAAAAAGCGGTTTGGTACCGGCAAAGTGGGGCAACTGAATATGCCGCAAAGAATTCGGCTATTGGTAAAATTCAGGAAAAGCGTTATTCGGCATCAGCGCCAATTCCTTATAATATTAATGGTATCCCGACTTATGTAATGACTTTGAAAGATGACGGTGGGCTGGTTAAAATGTTTGCCATGGTGGCCATTGAAGATTATACCATTGTAGGCGTTGGCAACACTTTGCGCGAAACGCTGATGGCCTACAAAAACGCTTTCAACATGACGAGCAATAAGTTGAATACAAAGAATACCGCTCAGAAAACAACACTCAAATCGATAGTAACCCGCATCAACAATGATGTAAAAAATGGCAATAGTTTCTATTATTTCACGGTGAAAGACTTTCCCAATATTTTTATTGGTTCATCACAAATATCAAATGCACTGCCTGTTTCCAGCATCGGCGACAGCATCGAAATTAGTTTCGACAGTGACACGCAGGGAATTATTGATATCTCCAGTTTCAAGAATATGACCCTCAAGAAATAGCGGATTTACTTTTTTCATAAAATTTTAATACCTCCGGAGTTTCCAGAACTTTGGAGGTATTTTATTTTTTACCTGATCAGGAAAATATTGAACGATTATCTTTTTGTGGCTTTATCCATCGGTACAGATTCGTCATATCAACCTATCTTTCTTTATAAAATCTTTATGCTGGCCGATCCATTCCTTATAAAACCTTTATAGAATCCGGTGCAAATTTGTATTGTTCAAATATGAAACGATATGAAGACAATGAATTTTATAACTGGGATTGTGCTGGTTGACTTGAATGGCGGCACAAAGGCGTTGGAAATGAACAGTATATCGTGGTATGTGGCAGGTGCTTTAATTGCTCTTCTTTTGCTTGCGTACCTGCTGTATTCGCTTATTAAACCCGAAAAATTTTAAGCGATGACAACCCTCGACTTTATACAGATTATCATGTATTTCGCCTTGTTGATAGGACTTACACCTGTTTTGGGCAATTACATGAGCCGGGTTTTTAGCGGACAAAAACATTTTATGTCGCCCGTTTTCGGCTGGCTCGAAAAGTTGATCTATAAATTTTCAGGAATTAATCCTGATGAAGAAACCAATTGGAAAACATACACTTTTAGCCTTTTGGCGTTTAATGCAATTGGATTGCTGTTTGTTTTTCTGTTGCAGGTTTCTCAATCCTATCTGCCACTGAACCCGGCACAGTTACCAAATGTCAGCTGGCATTCGGCCATCAATACTGCTATTAGTTTTGCTACCAATACGAACTGGCAAGGCTATTCAGGTGAAACCACCATGAGCTATTTGGTTCAGATGATGGGGCTGACTGTTCAGAATTTTGTGAGTGCAGCGACTGGAATCGCCGTTTTGCTGGCACTGATCAAAGGCCTTTCGCGCAGATCATCAGCTACAATCGGGAATTTTTGGACCGATCTTACGCGATCAACAATATACGTGCTTTTACCAATGGCAATCTTATTTTCCATTGTTTTGGTTGGTCAGGGTGTGATCCAAAATTTTCATTCGTACCAAACGGTACATACATTACAGGGAACAGAACAGGTACTTCCAATGGGACCGGCGGCTTCTCAAATTGCGATTAAACAAATCGGAACAAATGGCGGAGGTTATTTCAATGCCAATAGCGCACATCCATTCGAAAATCCAACTCCATTCAGTAATTTTTTAGAGATGCTGACCATTTTGTTAATTCCGGCTGCGCTTACATATACCTACGGAAAGATGGTCGGCTCAGTCCGTCAGGGATGGACAATCTTTTCGGTAATGCTCATACTTTTGCTGACCGGATTGGCTATTTCGCTCTACGGCGAATACTCGGGAAATCCTGTTTTTGGACAGTTGCACCTGATGGAAGGCAAAGAAACTCGGTTTGGAATCACCAATAGTGTTCTTTGGTCAACAACGACCACGGCGGCATCTAATGGCTCAGTAATTTCAATGCACGACAGTTTGTCTCCACTGGCCGGGATGGTTGCAATGATAAATATCATGTTGGGCGAGGTCATTTTTGGAGGAGTTGGTGCAGGCCTTTACGGCATGATCATCTTTGTTATTCTCACTGTTTTCATAGCTGGTCTGATGGTTGGCCGTTCTCCGGAATATCTCGGTAAAAAGGTCGAAGCCTTTGAGGTTCAGATGTCAATTATCGCAGTTTTGGCACCAAGTCTCGTGATTCTCTTGTTTACTGCATGGGCCGCCGTGAGTCCGTATGGACTTTCAAGCCTGAATAACCAGGGGCCTCATGGTTTTTCTGAAATTTTGTATGCCTATAGTTCTGCTGCTGGCAATAATGGGAGTGCATTTGCCGGATTAAATGCCAATACTGTTTTCTACAATCTTACCCTCGGAATTGGAATGCTCATTGGCCGGTTCGGAATCATAATTCCTGTTCTGGCAATTGCCGGAAATATGGCACGAAAGAATATAACACCATCATCATCGGGTACATTTCGTACCGATAATGGGTTGTTTTCAGGACTTCTCATTGCTGTAATCCTGATTGTTGGAGGCTTGACTTTTTTTCCGGCTTTGTCATTGGGGCCAATTGTTGAGCATTTATTGCTGAACCATGGTATCACTTTTTAAATTTTACGAAAATGAGTAACAAACAAGATACAAGCCTTTTCAGGAAAGACCTTTTCGTGCAGGCTTTAAAAGATAGTTTTATCAAGCTGAACCCCGCTTTGCTGATCAAAAATCCTGTAATTTTTATCGTAGGAATAGGTTCTGTTTTAACTACGATAACCGTCATCAGCGGAATTTTTTCCGGTACATTCTCCTCTTTCAATTTCCAGATCGCAGTATGGTTGTGGTTTACCGTGCTGTTTGCCAATTTTTCAGAAGCAATTGCTGAGGGTCGGGGAAAGGCTCAGGCCGAAAGTTTAAAGAAAAACAGAACACAGACTTTAGCCCGGAAAATGGTAGGCAACAAAGAAGAAAAAGTTGCAGCGCCTGAGCTAAAGAAAGGCGATGTTGTGGTGTGCGAAGCTGGCGACATCATTCCGTCGGACGGCGAAGTGATTGACGGAATTGCAAGTGTCGACGAATCGGCAATAACCGGAGAATCGGCTCCTGTTATCCGCGAAAGCGGTGGCGATCGCTCGGCTGTAACAGGAGGTACGAAGGTAATTAGCGACTGTATTTTAATTCGTATTACTTCGGAACCAGGCGATACTTTCATCGATCGGATGATCGCTTTGGTGGAAGGCGCTCAACGCCAGAAAACTCCGAATGAAATTGCGCTGTCGATTCTTCTTTCCGGTTTATCAATCATCTTTTTGCTGGCAGTTGTCACATTACCTGCATTCTTCGGATACAGCCTTTCCGCTTCAGGATTGCCACAGTCGCAAAACCTCACAATACCGGTGCTGATCGCATTGCTGGTTTGCCTGATTCCAACTACCATTGGCGGTTTATTGAGCGCCATTGGCATTAGCGGCATGGACAGGCTTTTGCAGCGAAATGTAATTGCAACCAGTGGTCGCGCTATTGAGGCTGCCGGCGATGTGGATGTACTTTTGCTTGATAAAACCGGTACCATCACTTTGGGCAACCGGATGGCAACCGACTTTTTCCCTGCCGACGAAGTCCGGGAAACTGATTTGGCGCATGCAGCGCAGCTTTCTTCGTTGTCTGACGAAACTCCTGAAGGTCGTTCCATCGTGATTCTGGCCAAAGAAAAATTCGGATGGCGCGGACACGATATTCACCAGAAAAGTGTGGTTTTTATTCCTTTCACTGCCCAATCAAAGATGAGCGGAGTCGATATAACCGATGGGAAAGGAATCGTTCATCAAATTCGCAAAGGGTCGTCCGAGGCTATTCGCTCGTTTGTGCTGAATGGAAATGGCTTCTTTCCAAAAAAAATGGAAGAGAAAGTATCAGAACTTGCCCGAATGGGAGCAACGCCACTAGTTGTTGCCGAAGACAATAAAGTTTTGGGAGTTATTCAGTTGAAAGACATTGTAAAGGGCGGTATCAAACAACGGTTTGCTCAGTTGCGAACCATGGGAATCAGAACTGTGATGATTACCGGCGACAATGTTTTGACAGCCGCTGCCATTGCTGCTGAAGCCGGGGTGGATGATTTTATGGCCGAAGCAACGCCTGAAGACAAGCTCATGAGAATCCGCGAAGAACAGGCCAATGGTCATTTAGTCGGAATGATTGGCGACGGAACAAACGATGCTCCGGCGCTGGCACAGGCTGATATTGGCATTGCAATGAATTCAGGAACACAAGCTGCCCGTGAAGCCGGGAACATGGTCGATCTGGACAGCAATCCAACTAAACTAATTGAAGTGGTTGAGGTTGGCAAACAATTGTTGATGACACGTGGTGCACTAACCACGTTCAGCATTGCCAACGATGTGGCCAAGTATTTCGCCATCATTCCGGCGATTGCAGTCTTCCTTTATGCAAAAGGAAACGATGTCGGTCCACTTTCAGCATTAAACGTGATGCACCTGGGTTCTCCTGAAAGCGCCATCCTGAGTGCGGTTATTTTCAATGCAATTATCATTGTCATGCTGATACCATTGGCTTTAAAGGGAGTCAGTTATGTTCCTATGTCGGCCAATAAAGCGTTGATAAAGAACTTATTTATATATGGTTTAGGTGGTGTAATTGCCCCTTTTGCGGGTATTAAGCTAATTGATTTGATTATCAATTTATTTGCCTAATAATGGAATCACTGATAAAAAAATTGATCGAGCGACTTTCAAACCGGAAAAGAAGTGAAATGGCCTGGTTTGAGAAATACAAACGAGAAGATCTTCGGGATTTAATGTTGATTTCATCAGGGAAAATAATGGAGATCGATCATATAATCAGCGAATTAAAAATTCTGATTAAAAACAAACCAAAGAATAAAAATTATTACTCATGAAACGAGCATGTTCGTTACAAACACAAACACGGATGAATATTCACATGCGAGTTCCATCCGACCTTAAAAAACAAATTATATTCGGATGAAAACTCAAATAAAGATTGCCTTAAAAATATTCATTCTGTTCACGGTGCTTTTAGGTGGAATTTATCCATTGGTAATCACTGGGGTAGCTCAGTTGGTATTTCCTGAAAAAGCAAATGGCAGTTTGATCGCAGTTGATAACAAAGTTGTTGGCAGTAAATTGATAGGTCAAAAATTCAACAGTGATATTTATTTTAGTTCACGTCCTTCTGCAACTGATTATAACCCACTTCCATCAGGAGGTTCAAATTTAGGACTTACAAGTGAAAAGCTCAAACAGCAAGTAGATGAACGGAAATTGCAGTTTGTGAAAGTTAACCAGCTTGATGAAAATGAACCTATTCCATCGGAAATGCTTTTTGCATCGGCCAGCGGTCTTGATCCTCATATTTCGCCCGATGCAGCAATTATACAAGTGGGAAGAATTGAAAATGCCCGAAATTTCAATAGTACTCAAAAGCAACAACTGTTTCAGGCGATAAATCGATTGACGGAAGAACCTCAGTTTTTGTTTCTTGGCGAAGCGCGAATAAATGTATTGCAATTAAACCTTGAATTGGACAAGATTGATGTGAATCACATCCGTAATAATTAAAATCTGGAACACCTGAAATCTTCAATTCGCCTGAAATTTGTACTTGCGATGGTGTCAAAAATGTCAGTACTTTTAGCTGATGATTTTGAAAATGATACCAGTTCTCATGATCTTTGGGTGCTGATATCAAATATTGAAAGAGCAACGGATTTGAAGATTTGAAAATGAATGGTAAAATGGTTGTATGCTTTAAATAGATAGAAAGTAAAAACTTGTACTGAATGGACTTCACAGATAATCGCCCAAATCCTGATGATTTGCTTGCTTCATTGAAGGATGAAGAAGAAAAAAGCAAACGTGGAAAGCTGAAAATATTTTTTGGTATGTGTGCCGGTGTTGGCAAAACATATTCGATGCTTCAGGCAGCTCACCTCGAAAAGCAAAAGGGCAATGATGTCATTATCGGTTATGTTGAAACCCACAACCGCAAAGAAACCAATCAATTGGTAAAGGGTTTTGAGCTGATTTCGCGTAAAATATTTAATTACAAGGGCACTGCCGTTCAGGAGATGGATACCGATGCCATCATTGCCCGCAAACCGCAAGTGGTACTGGTCGACGAGCTTGCACATACCAATGCACCCGGAAGTCGCCATACCAAGAGGTTTCAGGATGTTCAGGAAATTCTGAACAATGGGATTGATGTTTATACCACTGTAAATGTTCAGCACCTCGAAAGCCGCGCCGACACCGTTGCCCAGATAACAGGTATTGTTGTGCGGGAATCGATTCCCGACGAAATTTTTGAAAAATCGGATGAAGTTGAATTGATTGATCTCACTCCTGACGAATTACTCCAGCGATTGACTGATGGAAAAATATATACCGCTGATCGTTCGGCTGAGGCCATTCAAAATTTTTTCAGGAAAGGAAACATCACCGCATTGCGTGAAATGGCTTTGCGAATTGTGGCTGATCGTGTCGATAAGCAGTTGCACGATTACATGCAGCTCAAGCGCATCAAAGGGCCGTGGAAATCGGGAATGCATTTGCTGGTTGCTGTTGGTTATTCCGAACAGTCGGCCAGGTTGCTTCGGTGGTCTAAAAACCTTGCATATTCGATGGGTGCCACTATTCAGGCCATTTATGTTGAAACATCTCATGAGCTTACCGGAAATGAACATGAGCAGTTGGATAAGAACATCGTTCTGGCCAAACAATTGGGCATCGATTTCAGGATAACAACCCATCCGGATGTCGTAAAGGCCATTGTTGATTTTGCCCAGAAGGAAAATACAACACACATCATTATCGGGAAACCAAATCGTCAGAACGCATTTTCATTTTTTCGACTTGGTAATTTCGTAAACAAGTTGATCAGGCAGAGCGGAAATATAGATGTTTATATTTTGGGTACCGACGATTTGCTGCGAACCCAGCCGGGAAAGAAGTTCACTTTACCTGTGTTTACATCGCCGTTGACTCAATATATTATCACATCGCTAAGTGTAGTTTTTACGGCCATGTTATGCTTTTTGCTCAAGGGATATATGGGTTATCAGGTTGTCTCGTTTATTTTGCTTTGTCTCGTTTCAATTCTGGCAGTTTTCTTTGGCACCGGGCCAATTTTAATTGCGGCTTTCCTTAGCTCTTTAATCTGGGATTTCTTTTTTATTCCACCTTTTTATACTTTTCATGTTGAACGAACAGAAGACATGCTCATGCTGGCCATGTTTTTTATAATTGCCTTGCTGAATGGCGTTTTGACTTCAGGAGTGAGAAGGCAGGAAAAAAAGATCAGGGTTCGCGAAGAACGTACCCATGCGGTATATCAACTTACAAAAGAACTTTCAAATGCTTCAGGAATTACAGAGGTTTTAGCAATTGCAACGAGCGATATCCTGAAATCGTTTCAACTTGAATGTGCAATTATTTTAAAGGATGAAAATGGCCTGCTAAGAGATAAAATTGAGCATGAAACGACTATTCATCTCTCCGGAAATGATTGGAGCGTTGCATTATGGACCTGCCAGCATTCGACCAAAGCCGGAAAATTTACCAACACGCTGCCTTCGGGTAATTTTACATTTTATCCGCTTATCGGGAACCGGATCACATTGGGTGTTATTGCGGTTGAGCACCATAAGGTTTTCACACAGGGCGAAGATCAGTTCTGGGATACATTTCTTTCGCAAATTGCCAGCAAATTGGAGCGTGAGTTTTTGCGCGATGCCGCCCGCAAGGCTTATGTCTTGAAAGAATCAGACAAATTATACAAAACACTTTTTAATTCAATCTCGCACGAATTGCGCATCCCGGTTGCTACCATCATGGGCGCTTCTGACGCCTTGCTGGGCAAAGACTATGCGCCCGAAACCAGGAGCGCCTTGTATAACGAAATTAATATCGCATCAGTCCGCTTAAACCGTTTGATCGAAAATTTACTAAACATGTCACGGCTCGATTCCGGGCGCATTTCACCTCATTTAGATTGGTGCGATTTGCACGATCTGATCAATAAAGTTACCGAAACACTTTCAATCGAATTAAAGCCATTCAATGTTCATTGCGTTTTGGCTGATGACATGCCTCTGGTAAAATTAGACTTTGGCCTGATGGAACAGGTATTACACAATTTGATGCTGAATGCAACACAACATGCACCTGAAGGAACCAGTATCAGGGTTAAATTCTTCTACGACAATGGTTTTTTGACGATTGAGATAATGGATCGCGGACCCGGTTTCTCATCAGCCGACTTGAGCATGGTATTTAATAAATTTTACCGGGGCGAATCAGCAGTTGCCGGTGGTACTGGTTTGGGCTTGTCAATTGTGAAAGGCTTTGTTGAAGCGCACAATGGGACAATTACTGCTGAAAACCGCATAAATGGAGGTGCCCGGTTCGTCATTAAAATACCTACCGAAATTTCAGATATCTTTAATGTTTAATAAAACGGTATTTTATGCCTGAAAGCGAAACCATACTGATTATTGATGATGAGGTACAAATCCGGCGTTTGCTCGAAATAACACTTTCGTCCAGCGGGTACAAAATATTTTCAGCAGCCACAGGAAAGGAAGGAATTACCAAGGCCGTAACCCACACTCCGGTACTGATAATTCTCGACCTGGGACTTCCTGATGCCGATGGACTTGAAATTCTGAAAAGTTTGCGCGAATGGTATCAGAAATCGATCATCATTCTTTCGGTTCGAAGTTCAGAAGAGGATATTGTGAAAGCCCTTGATTACGGCGCGAACGATTATCTCACCAAGCCATTCAGAACCGGCGAATTATTGGCTCGTATCCGAGCGTCCATTCGTCAAAAACCGGGAGCAACCGATAATCCACGTTTGGTTTTTGGTTCGCTTGAAGTTGATTTGGCTAACCACATTGCCCGAAAAAACAATGAAATCATAAAACTTACATCTACCGAATTCTCGCTGCTGGCTTTGTTGGCAAAGAACCAGGGACGGGTTTTAACCCACCAGTTTATCCTGAAAGAAATTTGGGGAATGGGCTATCTGGAACAAACACAATATTTGCGTGTTTTCATGGCCCAGTTGCGCAAAAAGATCGAAGATGAGCCCAATAAACCAAAATTACTGATTACCGAATCGGGTATTGGTTACCGGTTTGGCAGTTGATGTGAAATTCAGAATCCCCATTCTTCCGTTGATGTTCAATTTTATCTTAAGTTTTTCCCAAACAATCAGAACTTAAAGAGAGTAAATGATTTGAATTGAGAGATTTTATTAAATTTCGCACTCAAAAATTACCAAAAATCATCACATGTTAAATTCGCATTTTAAGATTGCATACAACCAGATTGATGATGATGTACAAATCAAAATTCTTCATCATGACGATTCAATGGTTATGACTGAATTCATGATTCAAAAAGGTGCTATTTTACCTGAACATGTTCATCAGAGTGATCATTCAGCTTATTTGCTTCAAGGCAAAATACGTCTGATTGCTGGTGATGTTATTTCTGAATTTGTTAAAGGAGATAGCTGGTGTATGAAGAAAAACACTTGCCATCATACTGAAGCTTTGGAAAATTCGATAGTACTCGAAGTATTCAGTCATGATGGAGATATTGAAGGCTTTCGTATTCGCCAAAGTTCAGTTCAGGAAGAAAGATAAACTATTTTTTCTGACAGAATTGTGCCCTGAAAATTCATGGTAATGCAAACAAAAACGACCTATGCCAAACCTAAAAAGACTGTTTAATACGCTGTTTTTGGTAATTACTGTTTTTACAGTGCATGCCAAAACTCCTTCCAAAATATTTAACGTAATTGCGTTTTATACCGCCAAAAACGATCAGGCTCATATCAGTTTTGTGAACGAAGCCAACCACTGGTTTTCTGAAATAAGCGCGAAACAACGGTTTCGGTATGTGTCGACCAACGATTGGAGCAAGCTAAACTCGGATACGCTTTCTAATTATCAGGTGGTGATTTTCCTGGATACCCGACCAGAGGTGTCCGGTCAGCGAAAAGCATTTGAACAATACATGGAAAACAGTGGAGCTTTTATGGGCTTCCATTTTTCGGCGTTTGCATTAACTCCTTCAGATTTTCCGCAGAACTGGGACTGGTTTCATAACCAATTTTTGGGTTCAGGCGAATATGTCAGCAATACATGGAGACCAACTTCAGCCATTTTAAAAGTGGAAGACCGGAAGCATCCTGCGACTAAATACTTGCCAGCAAGATTTAAGTCTCAGCCCAACGAATGGTACCGTTGGCAAAACGATTTGCGAACCAATCCGGATATAAAAATACTGGTATCCATCGATTCAACGAGCTTTCCTTTGGGTACAGGTCCAAAGCCAAATGAGATTTGGCATTCCGGCTATTATCCGGTAGTGTGGACCAATACAAAGTACCGGATGATTTACATCAATATGGGTCACAATGACATTGATTACGAACATCATACCAATCATGAATTGTCGCTTACCTTCACAAATAAAGTTCAAAATCGTTTGATTATTGATGCTTTGAAGTGGCTGGGAACGAAAAATTAAGTTCAGAAAAGTGGTTGACTTCAGAATTTTTGGCAGCTTTGTTGGCCTATTGTTAAACTTCTGTAATTATTCGGAACAATGAGAAAATCTTTCATTCTTTCGGTTCTGTTTGCTTGTGTTTTCGGAATTGCAATTGCATGGATTGACTCTCAACCCAATTGGGATGATTCGGGGATTTCGGCATTCACGGTTTTACTGGTATCCATGCTTGCAGGATATATGGCCGAAAGCAAACCCTGGCTAATTGCATTGGCAGTTGGCATTTGGATTCCAATCTATGGAATAATTTCTGTGCAAAATTTTGGAAGCCTGCTTGTATTATTACCTGGATTCATTGGCGCATATACAGGTTGGTGGATTGAAAAAATATTGACGGCTGAATAGTCGAAAATTGTAATTGTAGCTTTTGCTGAAAACCAAAAACAAATAAACCAACCAATAATGAACCTAATATCAAAAATATCATTTAATATTTTCCTGATTTTTCTATTTTGTGGAATGTGTTTTCAGCTTCAAAGTGCTGTTCCTGAAAAGAATCAACCATCTGGTCTTTCCATCAATTTTTTGACGCATGCCGATCTGGTCTTCCTGAATGGTTATCCAACAAACACTCCGTTAGTTCAGGCTATTGGCCGAAGAGAGAATTTTCAGTTTGCCGAAATTGCCCAAAAGCGACCATTCTTCGGTTGGGTAGTTAATTCCGATCAGAACAATACGGTTCAGATTGCCTATCAAATCATAGTCGCTTCAAGTTTGGAAAATATCCAAAGAAACCATGGCGATTTCTGGGATTCAGGAAAAGCCGAAAGTGGCGAATCTCAAAATGTTAGTTATTTGGGGAAGGAACTTCAGCCCAATTCGGTGTACTTCTGGAAAGTAAAAACATGGGACAATCATGGCAGTGAATCATCATACTCCACAGTTTCCCAGTTTAAAACTGCCGCAAAGCTTGTCGATTATGCAACAGCTCAGTATCCCTTACAAAAGCAGGATGTTTATCCGGCTACCATAAAATCCATTTCAGCATCCGAAACATTCATCGATTTTGGGAAAGCTGCGTTTGGCCGAATCCGATTGACGTTATTTGGCAAGTCTGGTTCTGATACAGTTACTGTTCATTTGGGCGAGGCGCAAAAAGACGGTAGAATTAACCGAACCCCGGGTGGAACTATTCGATATTCGGTATATAATCTGGCGCTGAAAAGAGGTTGGAATACTTATGAGATCGCCATCAATCCTGACAAACGGAACACTGGCCCGAATGCGATTCTGATGCCCGAATACATTGGCGAAGTCACTCCTTTCAGGTATTGCGAAATTGAAGGATACAGCGAGCCAATCCATAAAAATCAAGTCATTCAGGAAATCGTATTTTATCCGTTCGATGAAACTGAATCGTATTTTAACAGTTCAGATTCGGTACTCAATCAGGTTTGGATTTTGTGCAAGTATTCGATAAAAGCCACTTCGTTTTGCGGAACGTATGTCGATGGCGACCGCGAGCGCATTCCTTACGAAGCCGATGCTTACATCAATCAATTGGGGCATTACGGAGTTGCGCGCGAATACAGCATGGCGCGCCATTCCGAAGAATACCTGATCAATCGGCCAACCTGGCCAACTGAATGGATTTTGCAGTCGGTGCTGATGGCCTGGAACGATTATCTGTACACCGGAAATAAAGAGTCGCTGCAGCATTTTTATACCGATCTGAAAGCAAAAGCGTTGCTGCCATTGACCGACGAATCCGGACTCATCAGCACTAAAACCGGAAAAGTTACTCAGGAAGTATTGGAATCTATCCATTTTGCAGGAACGCTTAAAGATATTGTCGACTGGCCACAAACCGGAATTCTTGGGTTAGGGAAGAACGAACCTGGAGAGACTGATGGATTTGTGTTCAAAGACTTAAATACAGTGGTGAATGCTTATCATTATCAGGCAGTCAATCAATTGGCGCAAATAGCAAAGGTTTTGAATCAGGAATCAGATGAAAAGCAATTTGCAGCTCAGGCATTGAAAATAAAAACTGCGTTCAACAATAAACTGCTGGATAAAAAGAATGGTGTTTATTTCGATGGAATTGGAACTGATCATTCTTCATTGCATGCCAATATGTTCCCGCTCACATTTGGGCTTGTTCCTGAAAAATCGGTAAGTAAAGTAAGCCGCTTTGTGCAAACGCGCGGAATGACTTGTAGTGTTTACGGATCGCAGTTTTTGATGGACGCCGTTTACGATGGAAACAATGCTGATTACGGATTGGAACTTCTTTCGTCGACTTCTGAACGGAGTTGGTACAACATGATTCGCGTTGGATCGACCATTTCGCTCGAAGCCTGGGATAATAAATACAAGCCAAACCAAGACTGGAACCATGCCTGGGGCGCTGCACCGGCCAATATCATTCCGCGCAAACTGATGGGAATTGAACCGCTTGAACCCGGTTTTCGGAAAATACGCGTTAATCCACAACCCTCCTCACTCGAACATGCTGAAATCAAGTTCCCGACTATTCGTGGCGATGTGCTGATGTCGTTCCAAAACAAGCCACAGCAATCGTTTTCCATGAATCTGATCCTTCCGGCAAACACTACTGCCGATGTTTATTTGCCATTCTGGTCGAAATCGCAAAAAGTGACAATGAACGGGAATGCGGTAAAATATCGTCAGGAAGGAAGTTTTATAATTCTTGAAGGAGTTGGCTCCGGAAATTCAGTATTTGAAGTTTCGAAATAGTAAAGTCAATCATAATTCTTTCCGATTGAAAATTAATTTACACAAATCAAATAACATGACCAGATTTCTAACAGTACTTCTTGTATTTCTTTCTTTAACTGCAATGGCTCAGAAAGAAGTTTATTTGTTCTCGTATTTTGTCGATAACGGGCAGGATGGTTTGCATCTGGCATTCAGCAACGATGGCCTGAAATGGACTCCACTGAACGAGGGCAAATCCTATCTGACTCCAACTGTGGGGAAAGACAAACTCATGCGCGATCCGTTTGTTTTACAGGGAAATGATGGCATGTTTCACATGGTTTGGACTAGCGGTTGGTGGGATAAACAAATTGGTTATTCCGAGTCGAAAGATTTAATTCATTGGTCGGAACAAAAAGGAATTCCGGTTATGGAATACGAACCGACAGCCAAAAACAGTTGGGCGCCTGAGATGGTTTACGATCCTGAAAATAAGGAATACATCATCTTTTGGGCAACCACAATACCCGGACGACACTCTGATGTGTCAGATTCAGAGCACGAAAAGGGACTCAATCACCGGATGTACTGCACTAAAACGAAAGATTTCAAGACTTTCAGCCCTGCCGAGTTGTTTTTTAATCCTGATTTCAGCACTATTGATGCCACGATCCTTCCAAAGAACAACAAGTTTTACATGTTTCTGAAGAATGAAAATCCAAATCCGCCGCAGAAAAATATTCGCATAACTATTGCTGATCATGCATCAGGACCCTATCCGGTAAAAGTCTCGGAGCCAATTACAGGGAAATATTGGGCTGAAGGTCCAACTTGTCTGGAAGTGGGTGAATACGTGTATGTTTACTTTGACAAATACATGAACCACGAATATGGCGCAGTCCGGTCGAAAAATATGGTTGACTGGGAAGATGTTTCCGATCAGGTTTCTTTCCCGACTGGGGTAAGGCACGGAACCGCATTTAAGGTTAGTGAGGCAATTATGAAATTGCTGAAAAACAATTAGTAAGAATTCGCTTATTGACGATTTCAAAAGAAAACCGATTGAAAGATTCAGTCGGTTTTTTCTATTTGATGAGTTGTGCGGCTGGTTCGTCGATATACCATTCCAAAAGTCCGTTTCCTGGTTTGAGTTGTGTCGCTGGTAGTGATTTTGCTTTCTCCGGATTGTTCCTGATTTCTGACAGCCTTTCGGCCTTGTTTGAGCCAGTTACAAGGAAGCAAACCCTTAACGCATTGCTGATTGCCTTTCCAGTCAAAGTGACGCGTTTTTGGCCGCTCTGCGGTTGCGTAGCTACTTCGCAGATGTGTTCCGATTCAAGCAAGTGCATTTGGTCAGGAAAAATCGACGCTGTGTGCCCATCATCGCCCATTCCAAGTAGAATCAGATCGAAGACTGGCCACTCATTTTTTAGCGGAACATTTTTCTGAATTTGAGCAGAGTAGGAGAGTGCTTCAGTTTCCGGAATATTTTCACCTTTTATGCGATGGATGTTTGCTTCAGGAATGGTAATATGCCTGAAGAGTAATTTTTGTGCAACGCCAAAATTGCTTTCCGGATGAGTTGGTGGAACCATTCGCTCGTCGACCCACCAAAAATGAATTTTTTGCCAAAGTGTTGAATCTGCATATTTTAACGCAAGCACTGAAAACAGCAAATCCGGTGTTTTCCCTCCTGAAATGGCTAAATGAAAGGCATTTCCAGAGCGATTCTCAACCCAACTCATCATTAGATTGGCAAACTGATTGGCCAATTCCTCCGGACTTTTAAAAATATGCAGATATGTTTTCTTCATAACTTTAAACTTTAAACCTTGAACCTGCAACTCACATCCTAGAGTTCACAATATTCTCCATCGTGCGACAGGTTTTTGCATGGATAACGCCACATGCCCTCTTCCATCAAATCATCTACTACTTCTGGTCCCCAGGTTCCGGCGGGATATCCGTAAACCGGAATTTCCGGATTATTTTGCCATGCATTCAGGATAGGCTGAACAAATTCCCATGCTTTTTCAACGGCATCTCCGCGCGAATAAAGCGTGGCGTCGCCTTGCATGCAATCGAGTAATAAACGTCCATATGCGGAAGGAAGATAAACATCTGATAGCTCAGAATAGTGAAAATCCATATTCACAGTCTGAACATGAAATCCGGCTCCCGGAACTTTCATTCCGAATTTCAGTAAAATGCCTTCGTCGGGCTGAATGCGAAGAACCAATTGGTTATTTATTGCATCAGCGTTGTCAGTATTTCCAAACAGGTGGTGTGGCGTATTTTTGAAATGAATAACGACTTCGGTAACCCGGGCTGGTAATTTCTTGCCAGTGCGTATATAAAAAGGAACTCCGGCCCACCTGAAATTGTCGATGAAAAATTTCATGGCCAGATAAGTTTCAGTCTTCGATTGCGGATCGACACCGTGTTCTTCGCGGTAACCAATCACCGGCTCTTTACCATGGTTAGACCGGATATATTGTCCTCTGATCACATTTTTTGCAACTTCGGCTTCCGTGATTGGACGTAGCGATTGAAATACTTTCAGCGTTTCGTTGCGAATGGCATCGGCTTCAATCACAACGGGTGGTTCCATCGCTACCAATCCAACCAACTGCATCAGGTGATTCTGAACCATGTCGCGCATGGCTCCCGAATGGTCGTAATAACCGCCACGGTCTTCCACACCAAGGGTTTCAGCCGATGTGATTTCAACGTGGTGGATGAAATTGCGGTTCCAGATGGGTTCAAAGATGCCGTTCGAGAAACGGGTAACCAACATATTCTGGACGGTTTCTTTACCCAAATAATGATCAATGCGGTACAACTGATCTTCGCTAAAGTAGTTGAGCAAGTTTTTATTGAGCTCTTTGGCACTTTTCAAATCCGTTCCAAATGGTTTTTCGATTATCAATCGTTTATAGCCATTTACAGGTTCATTCAGCCCAACTTCAGCTAAACTTTGAGGAATAATCTCGTACAAATTGGGCGGTGTTGACAAGTAGAAAATATAATTTTCCGGAATCGACAGCTCTTTGCTCAGTAACTCAAGTCTTATTTTCAGGATTGGGTAATCTACCGCATCAGCAGTTGAAAGTGGTTGATAATACAGATGTTCCAGAAAAGCATCGATATCTTTTTGTGTGTGCTGCTGATCAGGCAAAAACTCTTTCATGTTTTCGCGAAACTCTAAATCAGTAAGTTTTGTTCGAGAAACTCCCAATACCGCTAATTTCTCAGGAAGAAGATTTTGAGCGTGCAATTCGTAAAGAGCAGGTATTAATTTTCGTTTGGTAAGGTCGCCCGATGCTCCGAAAATAACTAAAATATGTGATTCTGGTTGTTTCATTGTTGACGTTTAAATTAATCAATAAACAGTTAAAAACGAATTTTGATCAAATGGAGTAACGATCTTTCAGTAGTTTTCGGCTATTCCCGAATAGGGGAATCGTTGGTAACCCAAACTAAACAGTGTTCAGAAATGAATTGATGATGAAGTTTGTAGATGGATTCTCTGCCAGAGGATATAAATTTGGCAAAAAACTGGGTTTCAGACTCACGGATAATATGGATTTGTTGTTTGAATTCAACACCTTCGTCGTCAACCAACTTAAAAATGGCTTCTTTTGCGCACCAGTATAGACATTGCTGTTGTGGGTTTTTGTCAGTTTGCCTGATTTCGATGTCGGAAAGATATTTTTTTTCGATTCTGTTAAAGTCACGGGTTGTCTCCTCAATGTCGATTCCTACACTTAGTTGTTCATGAAGAATAATCGCGGCAAAGTTGCGCGAGTGGCTGATGGACAGATGTTTGAATTGGTGGTGCTTCAGGATTGGCTTTCCGGAGTTTAAATAGGAAATGGCGAAATCGGGACCAATTAATTGCCTGATTAAAACGCGGGTTACCAGCCATTCAACTTTACGCTTTTCGTACGTGTATTTCAGGAAATTGGGATCCGATAATTCGGTTTCTGAAAAAGATGGAAGCAATTCGGCTGTTGTTTCAGTGAACTTCCAAAGTCCGATCAGCCCTCCCGGGATTGGTATCGTTTTAAAAAGTGGCATCTAGTGTTTCCACTCCGTGGTTTCAATTAAACGAATAACATCAGGTGTCAGAAAGTCGATTACCGGTCGCAAGGAATCGATGTTGGGAACTTCACGGATGTATAAAGCCCCGCGTAGGAAGTTTTTGGTGCTGTCGGTGAGGTAAAATTGTAGTGGAGAGGCGGCATTGCCTTCGATCATGTAGATCGTTCCATAGACTTTTTTTTCAGGATTGATAAAAATCCGTTCGTTGATGGCGTCAGCTTTGATGGTATGCTTGTACGCCAGCGTGCGCGAATCTTCGAGTAGTTTTGCAAGGTTCTTCTCGACCTTTTTATAACTGATATGTACTTCTGCTTTGTGAGCTGGTACTTTAAGGTTAATCCAATAGGGTTCGGCCAACCGGTCATGATCAGGTAAAGCTTTACCATAGTCTGGAATATCAAACTTATACGGTAACGCTGTTGAATCAAATGAGTGATATGTTTTTTTTTGAAAGTCGATGCGGAAATAACCGTGAGGTTTGGGCACATAATCCTGATGACAGGAAATTGTCAGAACAAGAATTAGGGCGAAGAGGTATGAAAATTTTGGCATTGGATTTAAACTTCCGGATTTTTTATTTCAACTTTTATCTGTTTAATCCTACGGTTGTCGACCGCTTCGATAGTGAAAACGTAATTTTTACAGGTAATTGTATCGGTTTTAACCGGAAATTCACCTTTTAATTCTAAAATCAATCCGGCAAGAGTATCAGCTTCACCTTTAACATCATCAAATACAGTGTCTTTCAGTCCTAAAACTTTGTAGAAATCGTTGAGCATTGTTTTCCCATCGAAAAGGTATTTGTTTTCGCTGATTTTGGTGTAGAATTTTTCTTCTTCATCAAATTCATCGGTTATTTCGCCAACAATTTCTTCCAAAACATCTTCAAGCGTAACAATTCCAGAAGTTCCTCCATACTCGTCAACAACAATAGCCATATGAACTTTATTTTTCTGAAACTCTTCAAGCAGGTCATCAATTTTCTTTGTTTCAGGAACATAAAATGGTGGCCTGATGATACTTTGCCAGCGGAACGACGCGCCTTTAAGCACATGAGGCAACAAATCTTTGATGTACAGGATGCCTTTAATATTGTCAAAGCTGTCAGAAAAAACGGGTATTCTTGAAAATCCGGTTTCGGTAATCAGTGTCATAATCTGACTATAGCTGGAATCGATATCGACCGAAACAACATCAACCCTTGAACGCATAATTTCAGCCACACTTTTATTCCCGAATTTCACGATGCCTTTTAATATCTCAGAATCATCCTTTAGTTCTGTTTGCGATGTGAGTTCAAGTGCCTGAGATAGTTCATCAACCGAAATGTGGTTGTTGTAGGCGTGAATTCGGCTGTTTAAAAATGAGGTCGAATAGATTAGTATCGAATTTACTGGCCGGAGAACTTTAATGGTGTAATGCATTGGCATTGCAATGAAGCGGGCAAATTTCATCGCATGATGGGTGGAATAAACTTTAGGTATAATTTCTCCGAAGAGTAAAATTACAAATGAAATAATGACCACCTGAACGATAAATCCCAGAATTGGTTCGTTGGAAAAATCCACAATGGAATCGACCGTAAAGCTGGAGAGGATGACGATACCAACATTAACAAAATTGTTGGCTACCAGAATAGTGGCCAACAATTGTTCTGGCGACTCCAGATTCTTTTGTATGTATGAATTCTTTTTTGACGAGGTCTTGAATATTTTGTGCTTTTCGGCCGGACTTAAAGAGAAATAAGCTACTTCAGATCCGGAAATGAAAGCTGAAAGCACTAGCAAAATCGCTATGACAAACAAGCTGATCGCAACGCCTGTAGTAAATGGGTGAAATTGAATATTCCAGTATATTGCGGTCAGCATGGGTAACGGGTCTGTTTCCAATTAACTATTATTTAGGTTACTAAAATGGAAGATCGTCTTCTTCTGGTTGACTAAAATCTGGTTCACTTACACTCTGAACCGATTCGGTTTGCATTGGTTGTCCTACGGCTTCGGCTTGACCTTCGCGTCTGCCAAGCAATTGCATAGTGTCGGCATTAATTTCAGTAGCGTAGTGTTTTACACCATCTTTGTCATAGTCGCGTGTTCTGAGCCGACCTTCAATATAAAGTTGACTTCCTTTTTTTACATATTTTTCAACAACTTCGGCAAGGCCTCTCCATGCTACGATGTTGTGCCACTCGGTATTACTTACTTTTTCCCCAGTTTTTGAAGTGTAGTTTTCTGTAGTAGCAAGTGAAAACCTTGCAACTGCAACTCCCTTGTCCAAATGTCTGATTTCTGGGTCACGGCCCACGTTACCAACCAAAATTACTTTGTTAACTGACATGTTTGTATAGTTTTAATAGTTAGACAAAATTAAATTTACGACAAAATCTTTCATTTTTTTGATTTCAGGTCTCAAATTTTCTGAATTGGCCAAAAATCATTATGAATAACTGTTATTTAAATATGAACTATACATTTTTCATGTACTCATCCAAATAAGTTTCCAATAGTTTCGGTACAGCAAAGTTAAAAATATCTTCCTTATTCACTCTGATAAAATCTTTGGTTCCATTAATTTTATCGGTAAGTTGTATTCTGACAAAACGATAATGAATTCGCTGGTGACTCAGTATATGAATTTTCCAATCGCTCACATTTTCAATGATCGCTTGATCCACTATTGAAATAATTTTGCGGAACTCAGTCAGAGTTGTCAGGTTTTCAATGCTGATTTCATCCTCCGTTTCAATAAATGGAAATTCGAAGAGATTCTTCCATATATCGTTCCCTTCTCGTTTTCTTATCCATGTATGGTTTTTATGCGAGATGACCAGATAATTAAAATACCGCTCGCGTTGTTTGGTCTTGTTTTGCTTAACGGGTAATTCCGCAATTTTTTCATTCAAAAAGGCAAAGCATCTTTCTTTTAATGGACATTGATTACAATTTGGGCTTTTAGGTGTGCATTGCAATGCACCAAATTCCATTATTGCTTGATTATGCATTCCCGGATCGACCCCTTTGATTAATTCGATGGCTAAGTTGTTGAATATTTTCTTCCCGCTACTTGTGTCAATTGGGTCTGCAATACCAAAGAATCTGGATAATACACGATACACATTACCATCAACTGTTGGATATTCAAGATTAAACGAAATGGAGGCAATGGCCGCAGCTGTATATTCCCCAATCCCTTTCAATGAGCGTATTGCGTCGTAATTACCAGGGAAAATGCCATTGTAATTTTGCTGAATGAATTTTGCAGTAAAATGAAGGTTTCTTGCTCTGGAATAGTAGCCCAAACCTTGCCAAAGTTTCAGGATCTGATCCTCAGGGGCGTCGGCCAGAGCCGAAAGGGTTGGAAATTCAGCTGCAAATCGTGAATAATACGCCATTCCCTGATCAATTCGGGTCTGTTGAAGGATGATTTCAGATAGCCAGATTAAGTATGGATTACGTGTATTTCTCCATGGTAAATCGCGCTTGTATAAAGAATACCAGGAATGTACTGGTGCGTTGAAAAAGTCCATATTTTACCTAACTGCTTTAAAATCTTTGCAAATTGCAAAAATAATCGAATCAGAATGTTTCTACTTTTTAAATAATTTATATTTTTGCACACCAATTGTTTCAGAAATATATATTGTTGAAAATTAAATATTTTAAGAGATGACAAAAGCAGATATTGTTAACGAAGTTAGTAAGAACACTGGTATTGAGAAAGTGACAGTACAAAAAGCAGTTGAGGCTTTCATGGAAACTGTGAAAGATTCCCTGACCGAAGGTAGAAATGTGTATCTTCGCGGTTTCGGTAGTTTTATTGTAAAAAGAAGAGCTGAGAAGACTGCACGTAATATTTCCAGAAATACTACAATCATTATTCCTGAGCATTTTATCCCTTCTTTCAAGCCAGCTAAAACCTTTGTAGCACAAGTTAAAGACCAAGTAAAATAAATTATTATGCCAAGCGGAAAAAAAAGAAAAAGACATAAGATGGCTACGCACAAGCGTAAGAAAAGACTAAGAAAAAATAGACATAAAAAGAAGAAATAGTCTTAGCTTTATAAGCATTAGCTTTTAAAGACCTTTTTATTATTAAACCTAAAGTGCTATTGTGCTTTAGGTTTAATCTGTTTTTAAGTCTGGTAATTGTAACTTGTAAAAAATATGGAACGTTGTGAGTAGCGATTTAATTGTAAATGTCTCTCCTTCGGAAGTCGTAATCGCTTTATTGGAAGATAAAGGGTTAGTTGAACTTAATAGGGAAATGACAGGGGCTAAATTTGCAGTCGGGGATATCTATCTTGGACGTGTGAAAAAGATAATGCCCAGCCTGAACGCTGCATTCATTGACGTAGGATACGAAAAAGATGCTTTTCTGCATTACCTTGATATGGGACCACAGTTTTCAACGCTGAATAAGTTCTTGAAAATTGCCACATCAAAAAACAACAAAATCACCTCCATTTCTAAAATTCAGTCAGATCCTGACATTGATAAGGAGGGAAAAATCTCAGACATTCTTAAAGTTGGGCAAAATATTTTGGTGCAGGTGGCTAAAGAGCCAATCTCGACCAAAGGCCCTCGTTTAACCTCTGAATTGTCGATTGCGGGTCGTAACATGGTTTTGATGCCATTCAGCGAAAAAGTTAGTATTTCGCAAAAAATTGAATCCAATGAAGAAAAGAATAGACTGAAGAAGCTTATTCAGAGCATCAAACCACGAAAGTACGGAGTTATCGTTCGAACTGCCGCCGAAGACAAACGAGTTGCAGAACTCGATCAGGAGTTAAAACGGCTTGTTGCTAAATTTGAAACTACATTTCAGAAATTAAGAAGAGTAAACGCTCCTGCTCTGATTGTAGGCGAACTTGGCAGAACAACCGCATTATTACGGGATATTTATAATCCCAACTTCAATAGTATCATCGTAAACGATCCTGTTGTATGTGAAGAAATTTCTGAATATCTGGGATCAATTGCCCCTGAGAAGAAGAAGACTGTGAAACTCTATAAGGGTAATCAGTCGATTTTTGAATATTATGGGGTTGATAAACAATTAAAAGCATCGTTTGGGAAAACAGTATCCTTCAAAAATGGAGCATACCTAATAATCGAACACACTGAAGCATTTCATGTTATTGACGTGAACAGTGGAAATCGTTCGAAAGCTGGAATTGATCAGGAGACTAATGCTCTTGAAGTTAATCTGGCAGCTGCTGACGAGATCGCCCGCCAACTTAGGTTGAGAGATATGGGCGGTATTATTGTTGTCGATTTTATTGATATGCATCAAGCTGAAAATCGACATAAAGTTTATGAGAGGATGAAAGAGGCAATGGATGTTGATCGTACAAAGCACAACATTTTGCCATTGAGTAAGTTCTGTCTTTTGCAAATAACCCGTCAACGAGTTCGTCCTGAGGAGCATGTTGAAACGGCTGAAGTATGCCCAACCTGCAAGGGCACTGGAAAAATTACGCCAACGATTTTGTTGGTTGATGAATTGGAAAGTAAGGTTAAATATATTTTTAAAGAGCTAAATAAGAATAAAGTTATAATCAAAACTCATCCTTATCTGGCAGCCTTTTTAAATAAAGGTTTTTGGTCTTTAAAAAATAAATGGGCTTTCAAATTTTTTAAAAGCATTAAAGTTGAGGATATGAGTTCATACTCACTGGCTGAGTATCATTTCTTCGATGAAAATCAGGAAGAGATTGTGTTTTAGTCTCTGAATAAAAAATCCCGGTACGAACTGCCGGGATTTTTTATTCTTACCCATCTGCATATTTGACACTATTGGGAGAATCGTTATATTTATGCCGTTAAAACAGGAGAGTTGCCGGAGTGGTCGATCGGGGCAGACTCGAAATCTGTTGTACCCTTCGGGGTACCGGGGGTTCGAATCCCTCACTCTCCGCAAATATAGGTGACAAAAAAGAAGGGAGGTCTTTTCAGAACCTCCCTCGTCAATAACCCCTAAAATTAACCCCTAAAAAAAAGTGCTTTTACAATGTGCGATGCCATCTTCGGATTTTCTTTTAACCGTCGGGTTGAGTATCCGAACCAGTCTTTCCCGAATGGTACATAAACGCGCATTTTATGTCCTTGTTTTACAATACTGCTTCTGAGTTCCGGGGTGACACCATAAAGCATCTGAAACTCGTATTTCGTCTTGTCAATGTTTTTCTCTTTAATAATATTCATCGCATTATCAATCTGGTATTTGTCGTGAGTTGCAATGCCTACATACATATTGTTGTCAAGCATGTATTGTAAATCGTCCAGATAATGTTCTCGTATTTCTTCAGGAGTTTTGAATGCAATGTGTTTGGGCTCTACGTATATTCCTTTGCAGAGTCTGAAGTTTAGCGGATTGCCGTTAGTATGAATAGTGCTCATATTCATTAAATCATTTTTAGTACGGCGAAGGTAAGCCTGTATAACCAAGCCAACGTTTGCCGGATACTTTTGCTGAAGTTTGCGATACATATCCAATTCGTCGTCCACGCATTGCGAATCTTCCATGTCGATGCGAATGAACGTTTTCTTTTCTACCGCTTTTAAAACAACTGCTTCAATATTTGAATAGCAAACATCCTTATCGATCAGTAATCCGAACGATGTAGGTTTTACTGAAAAGTGTCCAACAATACCTTCGGAGGTAAATCGTTCAATAAGTTCGATGTATTTATTTCGGTTTTCTTCAGCCTCTTTAATCGTCGAAATAAACTCACCCAGTAGATCTACCGTTACTTCAATTCCTTGTTTATTTAACTCTTTTGATGCCTTAAGTCCGTCTTCAATTGTTTCTCCGGCAATATAGCGTTTTGAGAAAATCCAAATCAATTTTTTTGGCATGTATGGAAGCGCATTTGCCAGTAATTTATTTAGCATTTTGTGTGATTTTCAGTTTATATTTCAGCAAATAAAAATACATCAGACAGGTGGTCCGATTCAATGATGTTTATCACGGTGTATGTATGATTTTGCGCAGCTTTTATACTGTTTTTTCTTTCTAAAAGCTTATCTGCCTCCGTTCCTAAAAATAATCGAGTTAATTAGTGGATACTGGCAATAAATTTTTATTTTTGGCAAAATTTTATTGATAACGGGTATATGAAAAACACATCAATAGTTCTATTTGCTGTTTTGTTTTTGTCGGTTGCAGGACTTTATATTCTGCATTTTAGTGGAAGTAAATCACATGTTTCAGGGAAAAGTGGTGTAAGCGGAGAGAGTGAAAGCTCAGAGTTGAGCATCGCATATATCAAGGTTGATTCTTTAGCTGTGAACTACGATTTTGCACAGGAAATGCATGATGGTTTCGTCAAACAACAAGAGGCTTTTACAAAAGAATATGGAGAAAAACGGACCCGTTTTGAATCTCAGGCTGCTGCTTTTCAGGAAAAAGTTCAACGGGGTGGTTTCCTTAGCCAGGAGCGTGCCATGCAAGAGCGTGATCGTTTGATGGGTGAAGAACAGCAAATCACCAAGCTTGATCAGGAATTGTCTGCCAAACTCGCTCAAATACAAACTGATAATAACAAACAGTTGCTCGATAGCATTATGGGTTACCTTAAAGTTTACAATAAGGATAAAAAATACAGTTATATTCTTAATGCCGGTGAAGTTTTAATTGGCGATGAAGCAAGTAATATCACGAAAGAGGTATTGGTTGGTTTAAATGCAAGATATTCGAAAGCTAAATTGAAATAATTCAATTCTGAGATATGATCTGAAAAATCCGAAGCAATTCGGATTTTTTTGTTTAATGTAACTTCTACCTAAATTTTCTTATCATGTTTGCTGATCGGTATATCAATAAAAATATTGTTTATCCTGAATTCATTGATGCTGTCGTTTCACCTGAGGTATCAATGATTGTAATGATACCCTGTTTGAACGAACCTGAGATTTTCCGTACGTTGGAATCTTTGTGGTCTTGTGATCCGATCAAATCTAGCTGTGAGGTGATTGTAGTTGTTAATGAATCTGAAAACAGTACTCTGGCTGTTAAGAACTTTAATCAGGAGACTTACAATAAATTGTTTGACTGGAAACGGGAAAATGATCGGGAGAACTTGATTTTACACCCCATTTACGCGCAATCAGTAAATGCAAAGCATGCAGGAGCGGGAATGGCTCGAAAGATTGGTATGGATGAGGTTATTCGTCGTTTTAATGCATTGAACCGACCCGATGGTGTCATTATTTCTTTGGATGCAGATTGTTTGGTTTCATCTAATTACTTGCAGAGAATCGAATCCGTTTTTAATAAGAATAAATCATGTTTCGCTGCAACGCTAAATTTTAAGCATCGTGCTGAAGACATGGATGATCCCAAACAAAAATTGGGAATTCAACTTTACGAAGATTACCTCCATTACTATAAAAAAGCCTTGGATTTTGCGGGTTTCCCGGATTCAATTTATACCATCGGATCAGCATTTGCAGTTCGGGCTGAAGCATACGTAAAACAAGGCGGAATGAACCGAAGGCAGGCTGGCGAAGATTTTTATTTTCTCAATAAACTAACCAAGCTTGGGCCCATTACTGAAATTAATGACGCCTTTGTTTATCCTTCGGCCAGGGTTTCAGACAGGGTGCCTTTTGGTACAGGTGCAGCAATGACCAAGTGGATGAACGAAGATGGAGACTTAACGGTAACCTATAATTTTGCGGCCTTTCTCGATTTGAAAGTTTTGTTTGATCAGGTCGATACACTTTTCCGGAATAGTGCAGATGAGGTATTCATGGCCTCATTACCTCCTTCTGTACAGGAATACCTACAAGTGCTTGAATTCCCCATTAAACTGGCTGAAATTAATCAGAACAGCTCTTCTTTATCAGCATTCAGGAAACGGTTTTTTCAGTTCTTCGATGGATTTATTATTCTGCGCTTCCTGAATCTGGCTCATCAAAAATACTATTCACAGCAAAATCTTTCGGAAGCAATAGAACAGTTGATGGAATGCGCTTTGGGTGAAAGAAAATAAAAAAGCCGAAGAAAATTTCTCCGGCTCTTTATCGGGGGATGCTGTTTAAACTTAAATCTATCTTACTCCACTTGATAAAAGGTAATACAAATCATTCCATTTCAATTCTTTCTTGAAATCAGAAATCGATGTATTTTTATTGATCTGAACAAGTTCAATTCCTGCCATATCGCAGAAATCTTCAATGTATTCGGCAGTTACAGCCTGGCTGAATGCATTGTGGTGAGCACCACCTGCATAAATCCATGCAGCAGCACCAGTTTTAAGGTCAGGCATTGGAGTCCATAATGCGCTGGCAACTGGTAATTTTTCGAGTTTTGCTTCCGGAGCAACACATTCAACATCGTGTACTACCATCCGGAAGCGGGTTCCCATATCGATAAGGCTAGTGCATGTAGCAGGGCCTGTCTGAGTATTAAATACCAAACGGGCAGGAGCCTCTTTTCCACCAATTCCTAATGGATGAACTTCAATTTTAGCTTTGCCATCAGCAATCGATGGACAAATTTCAAGCATGTGCGAGCCTAAAGCTTTATATCCGGTTATTGGGTTGAGGTGATAGGTGTAATCTTCCATGAATGAGCAACCGCCTTTCAATCCAATACCCATTACTTTTACGGCACGAACCAATGCGGCGTGTTTCCAGTCGCCTTCGGCGCCAAAACCGTAACCGGCAGCCATTAAACGCTGAGAAGCTAAACCTGGTAATTGTTTTAATCCATGAAGGTCTTCGAATGTAGTAGTGAAGGCTTTAAAGTCACCAGCTTCCATGAATGATTTTATACCAGCTTCAATACGTGCCTGATAACGAACGCTGTCGTGGTATTTGCCGCCGACCTTCGCTTCATTATCGAATTCATAAGTGTCATTGTATTCTTCAACAAGCTTGTCGATTTGAGCCTCGCTTACTCCATCGATAATTTTTACAATGTCACCAACGGGCCAGGTGTTAACCGAAAGGCCAAGTTTAATCTGAGCTTCAACTTTATCGCCTTCAGTTACGGCAACTTCGCGCATGTTGTCGCCAAAACGTGCAAGTTTAGCTCCCTGCATATCGTACCAGGCAGCAGCAGCACGACTCCAAACGCCAATACGCTCCTGAACATCATCTTCTTTCCAATAACCAACGACTACTTTACGGCTTTTGCGAAGACGGGTTAAAATAAATCCATGTTCACGGTCGCCGTGTGCCGATTGGTTCAGGTTCATAAAATCCATGTCGATTTCGCTCCAGGGAAGGTCGCGGTTGTATTGGGTATGCAACTGAAGCATAGGTTTGTTCAGTAACTTCAACCCATTGATCCACATTTTTGAAGGCGAAAAGGTATGGCACCAGGTAATTACACCGATACATTTCTTTGTCGAATTGGCTTCAATACAAACATTGGTTATTTCGTCGGGGCTTCTCATTACCGATTTGTAAACGACGTTTACCGGAATTTGTGCCGAACCATTAAAAAAAGCAGCAATCTCTTTTGAGTTGGTTGCCACTTGTTCCAATACTTTCGGACCATATAAATCCTGACTTCCGGTTACAAACCAAATCTCTAGTTCTTTTAAGTTTATCATGATCTAAATTTTAAAATGATTCTGTTTTGAAGTTGTAAAAATACGGAATTAATAATAAATGTAAATGTAACACTTATGAAATTATCCCAACGATAGATTGTTATTGAACATGTTTTTGATGTGAACAGTTTATAATTTCGGCTAGCTTAATTCTTTTGCTGTTTCCTGAATAATTTCCCAGGCCAGGGCAACATGTTCTTCCTTGGTATTGGTTTGTCCGATGCACATCCGAAGTACGTACTGATTGTTGATGACAGTATGGGTAAAATACATTTTTCCCTTATTATTGATAGTTTCGAGCAGTTTTCGGTTGAACTCGTTGCCGTTTTTGTGAGCAAAGCATACCAAATTTAATGGTGCTGGAGCAACCAAGTCGAATTCATCAGAAGATCGAACCCATTCGGCAAATTGCTGTGCCAAATTTATGTGCTGCCGAATGTGGTAACGCAACCCATTTACTCCATAATGCCTGATTACAAACCATAGTTTCAATGAGCGAAACCTTCGCCCTAGTTGGATATGCCAGTCGCGGTAGTCGAATACGGCACCGCTTTCGGTAGCCTGATTTTTCAGGTATTCAGGAAGTATCGAAAGTGTTTTGATTAGTACAGATCGATTGGCGACGAAGAAGCAGTTACAGTCGAAGTTCGTAAACATCCATTTATGTGGGTTAAATGAGAAGCTGTCGGCATATTCAACGCCATTCAGGAAATACCTGTATTCAGGACAAATGGCTGCTGTGCCCGACATGGCTGCATCGATGTGCATCCAAAGCTTGTATTGCTGGCAAATCTGACCAATTTCAGGTATCGGATCCATGGCATTGGTTGATGTGGTTCCAACGGTGGCACAAACGAAGAAGGGAACCAATCCGTTTTGTAAGTCATTTTTAATGGCTGTTTCAAGCAGATCCGTTCGCATTGCCAGATTTTCATCAACCCCAATAAGTCGCAAGTTATTCTTTCCGATGCCTGCAATTTTAATTGCCTTTTCGACTGACGAATGCGTGTGGATTGAAACATAGGCAACCAAGTTTCCCAAACTTCCGGAATCGTTGGTTTGATAGTTGGTTTTTTTCTCGCGGGCAGCTAATATCGCGCTAAGTGCGGCGCTTGATGCGGTATCCTGAATAATAGCACCTCCATCCGATGACGATTTAAACTTTTCAGGAAGTTGAAGCATCTCAGCAAGCCAATCCAAAACCCGTGTTTCGAGTTCGGTACAAGCAGGACTGGTTGCCCAAATCATTCCCTGAACACCAAGTCCTGACGAGAGCAAATCGCCCAAGATGGATGGTCCGGATGAATTGGACGGAAAATAGGCATAAAAGTTTGGCGATTGCCAATGGGTAATCCCAGGCATAATGATCGAATTAACATCTTCCATAATCTGCGTCATGGATTCACTTTCAAGAGGTGCAGAATCAGGAAGCTGATTTTTGATCTCTCCAGGTTTTACCTGAGATAATACCGGATATTTTTCGATGTTTTCGTAATAATCGGCAATCCAGTCAATCATTTGTTTTCCTTGTTCCCTGAACTCTTCGGGAGACATGTGGAAGTTTTTGATATTTTCCATTGGTAATTTAGCGAATTGTAAAGTTAGTGAATGTTCTTGTTGGAGTAATTTCTGAAACCGAGAATGTTTTAATGATGGCTCTGGTTGGTCCTATTTTCATCCAATCGACAAAGACGTTGAGATTACCGGGTTCTCCGGTTGCTTCAATCTCAACTTTTCCATCCGGAGTATTTTTAACCCATCCGGAGAGGTTGAATTCTACCGCTTTGTGATGTGCAAAATAGCGAAATCCGACGCCTTGAACACGACCCGCAATGACCAGAAAGATCGATTTTACTGGCATAGTACGTGAATTAAGGATGAGATTATGCGTTCCTGGTTAATTTATGGGAGTATTGTTAAACTCAGCTATCGTTTCAGGTTGAATTAAAACCCAAATGGAATATATTCCGATGGCAGTTCCAAACGGCAAGCTAAATATTTCAATGACAGAAAGAATAAGGCTTAAAACGCGTGCCCATTCTCTTCTTTTGTAAAGACCCATTCCGGCAAAAATACCCGGTATCGATATGATAATAAATACGATGGCTAAAACATCAGCAATTAGCGAAAGAATTGTTGCCCCATTGGCATCATCAACAAACCCGCCAACCAATTTAAGAACAGTGAAAATCAAAAAAGCAATCAGTAAATTAAAAATACTTAATCCGATTTGAAGAGCGGCAACAATGTTAATGTGTTTTTCCATGATGGTAAGTTTACGTAGATTTTTAGATGGTCTGAAATTACATATTATCTATTGTTTCGTCAATTTATTTTTGTTGGCTTATTGGGTTTGTTAATTATTTAAATGGCTTGAACCAAAATGAATTAGAATTGTATTCATTTTATTGAATTTATTCCTTTTTCGTTTAGATAATGTAACTTTGGTATTCATTAAATAGAGCAAATAAATTATGGCAATTTTAAAAGTAATATTACTGGCAGTTGTGATAATGGCACTGGTTATAGTTGGACTAGCACTACAGACCTTGTTTAAAAAAGGCGGAAAATTCCCGGATACCCATATTGGCAGTAATAAATACATGAAAGCTAACGGGGTAACTTGCGCTACTACTTTTGACAAAATGGAACAGGCTAAGGTAAGAAAAGAGCTGAGGTTTAAGCAACTTTTATTGGATGAGTCTGATACAAAGAGCTCATGCTGAAATGAAAAGATTGATCGTATATAAGAATCGTTTTCAAAACCTGATTTTCGGAGATTCAGTTCATCGTTTTGAGGAAAAGCTGTTGTTGCTTTCAACGCTGTCTCTTGCTTTGATATTAGCTGTGAGTACCGGTTTTAACTTCATTCTCGATCTTAAATTATCTATTACGATTGCCTCAGGAACTGGCGCCTTAGTCTTATTTTGTCTCTATTTGTTTAGTCGGTTGGTAAGTCGAGGCAATGCTGTTTTTTTAACTACAAGTATTATTATCTTAATTTTTGTTGATACGATATGGTTTGTAAATTATGGTTCGAATGGGCCTATCATGTCAACCTTTGTGGTTTATTATTCTTTCTTGTTGCTTGTATTTGATAAACGACATTTTTTACTGATATCCGTAATCCTGGTTTTCAATATCATAGTACTTTACCTGTTTGAAGTAAATTATCCGGAGATTATTGGTGATTATACAAATTTAACAGCAAGAAAAGCTGATAATTATATCGGATTGGTTTTCAGCTTTCTGGTCATCTATTCTTTTCTTTCAGCCATAAAAATGAATTACATTCATGAGTATGAGCGGGCAAAAATGTCTGATCGGCTTAAATCTGCTTTTCTGGCTAATATGTCGCACGAGATACGTACTCCATTGAATGCCATTGTCGGATTTTCTTCATTGATAGCGGACACTGAAATATCTGAGTCGGATAAACAGATGTTCAAGGAACAAGTCATCACCAACAGTGATTATTTACTCAGTCTGATTGAAGATATTATCGATGTTTCAAAAATCGAATCAGATCAACTAACTGTAAATTTAAAGAATGTTGATGTTGTTCCTTTGATCATGAATATTGTTCAGGCATTTCAACTAGCCATTCCCAATTCGAAAAATGTGCAGGTGGTATGTGGCATCAGAATGTCGCAGTTGATGGTTACAGTCGATCAAATCCGTCTGGAGCAAATCCTTCGGAATTTACTTGCCAATGCGGTAAAATTCACTGATGAAGGTGAAATTGAAGTTAACTGTATTCAGGAGAATGATTTTTTTATTTTCTCCGTAAAAGACTCCGGAATTGGAATTGATCCGGAACATCAACAGGTTATCTTCGACCGGTTTATGAAGATAGACAATCATAAACAGCATTTGTACCGTGGAACTGGAATTGGCTTATTTCTTTCGAAACAATTGGTTGAAATATTTGGTGGAAGAATATGGGTTGAATCAGAAGTTGGGAAAGGCTCAATTTTCTATTTTTCAATTCCGGCTTAACTATTTTAATAGAAGAGTCTCTTGTACTCCTGAATTTCGCTTAATGAAATGGATGGAAATTTCATTAAAAATAGTTGCCTGATCGAGATTACAGCAATGGCCACTGTTCTTTATGATTTCAAGTTTGGCATTTAATTGTCTTTTTACCAGATCAGTTACCATTGGCAGAAACATATGGTCCCCATCTCCCATCAGGTATAAAACAGGAGCTGATGGTTCCCTGCGTATAAACTCATTTAGGTTCGATTTAATTTCCCGGGTCATTTTCATCCATTTGGCAAA
Organism: Prolixibacteraceae bacterium; assembly: GCA_028683385.1. Taxonomy (GTDB): domain Bacteria; phylum Bacteroidota; class Bacteroidia; order Bacteroidales; family Prolixibacteraceae; genus Aquipluma. The sequence continues at coordinate 255,205 of JAQUIJ010000002.1, forward strand.
TTCCTTTTCACCAAGTTTAATCGCTTCCTTTACGAAAATATTACGTGATTCACGATGTTTGCGGTAGGGCATCAGTATTAATGCATTCAGTTTATACAACCACATGTAAGGCAATACCGAATTCAGGATTTTTGCCATTCCGATTAGTACTTTGAGGGTTTTGTTGAATTGGATGATTGCTCCTCCAAGTACAATGGATTCAGCTCTTCCGGGAGCAAGTTTGTCGATAGCCCGGATTACAATACATCCTAATGAAATGCCAACCAGATGAGCTTTTTGAATTTCGTAATGATCCATCAGGTGAATCACGTCTAATGCAACTTCATCGAACGAATATCCCGAGTTTTCTTCCTGAATAGTTGGTTTCGATTTACCATGTCCGCGGAGGTCAACCAACAGTACATTAAAATGCTTCTTGAATTCTTTCAACTGCCTAAACCATACTACATTGCTTCCTCCAGCGCCATGTACGAACACGACCCATGTTTTGGATTTTGGATGTATGAATTTGCGGTGATAAATCATGGTGTAAAAGTAGTAGAAAATGAAGGCTTACGTTTGTAAACGGCATAAAAAAAGACGCGATACAAAAGTATGACGTCTTTTCTCTAAAACAATATTGGATTTAACCGCCGAAGTCGTCAAACATGACGTTTTCATTCGGCACACCCAGATCGTAAAGCATTTTATTGACGGCACTGTTCATCATCGGTGGACCGCAGAGGTAATAGTCAATTTCTTCCGGTTCTTCGTGTTTACTTAAGTATTGATCGTAAATGACCTGATGTATAAAGCCTTTATTTCCAGTCCAGTTATCCTCAGGTTGTGGATCGGATAACGCAAGGTGGAACGAGAAGTTTGGGAAATTGTTTTGAATGTGCGTAAACTCTTCGTAGTAGAAAACTTCTCTCCATGAGCGTGCGCCATACCAGAAAGTGACTTTCTTTTTAGTTTCTTTTACCGTATGAAATAGATGAAACAGATGTGATCGCATTGGAGCCATCCCGGCGCCACCGCCAATAAACATCATTTCGTTGTCATTGTTTTTCAGGAAGAATTCGCCATATGGACCTGAAACGGTTACTTTATCGCCGGGTTTACGTGAGAAAATAAATGATGAACAAATTCCAGGATTGATTTTCTGGAATCCACCATTTACGCGGTCGAACGGAGGAGTAGCAATACGGATGTTCAACATCACAATATTACCTTCAGCCGGATGATTGGCCATTGAATAGGCGCGGAATGTAGGTTCAGGATTCTTCATCTGAAGGTTAAACATCCCAAATTTTTCCCATTCGGGGCGGTATTCTTCGCCAATGACCATATCTTTAAACTCAACATCAATTTTTGGTACATCTATCTGAATGTATCCGCCTGATTTAAAATTCAGGTTTTCTCCTTCAGGAAGTCTAACAACAAACTCTTTGATGTAAGTTGCCACGTTGTTGTTCGACACCACCTCGCATTCCCATTTTTTTACACCAAGAACGTGTTCCGGAACTTGAATCTTCATGTCTTCGCGAACTTTTACCTGACAGCCGAGTCGCCAGTGTTCTTGCTGTTCTTTGCGGGTGAAATGATCGGTTTCGGTAGCAAGTATAGAGCCACCACCATCAATAACCTGACAGCGGCATTGGGCACAGGTGCCACCACCACCACATGCAGAAGGCAGAAAGATTCCGCTTTCGGACAAAGTTGAAAGAAGCGAACTTCCCGGATTTACAGTTACCTCTTTTTCATTGTTGATGTTAATCTTTACCTGACCAACGGCAGTTAGCTTGGCGCGGGCAAACAACAATGCTGAAACTAACACCAGAACAATGACCAAAAAGGCTATAATACTGGAAATTACTACAAAAATGACTGAACCTAATATCATTGGATTTGATTTTTATTAGCATTAAATTTTAATCCCCATGAAACTCATGAACGCAAGCCCCATTAAACCGGTAACAATAAATGTAATACCAATACCCCTGAGTGGTGCCGGAATTTTATTGTATTTTAGTTTTTCGCGTATTGCGGCCAGCGATACAATGGCCAGAGCCCAGCCTATGCCGGATCCCAATCCCCATGACAAAACTTCGCCGATGTTTTTATATTCCCGTTGTTCCATAAATAGAGAACCACCCAAAATAGCACAGTTTACTGCAATAAGTGGAAGGAAAATACCGAGGGAATTATAAAGTGCCGGAGTGAATTTTTCAATGAGCATTTCAACCAACTGTGTCATAGCGGCTATAGTTGCTATGAAAACCATGAAACTCAGAAACGATAAGTCAACATCTTTAAAGCTTTCGCCAAGCCATACCAATGCCCCGGGTTTCATCACATATTTCAGGAGTAAATAGTTTACCGGAACAGTAATTACTTGTACGAAAATTACAGCGATTCCAAGTCCCAATGAAGTTTTTACAGTTTTTGAGACGGCCAGGTAAGAGCACATCCCCAAAAACAGGGCGAAGATCATATTGTCGATAAATATCGCCCGTATAAATATATTTATAATGCTTTGCATAATCGATTGGTTTAATAGGGTTTAATCTTTTTCAATCAGTTCTTTGTTAAAACTGCGCTGTATCCAGATGATAACTCCCACAAGGATTAGCGCGGCAGTTGGCATAATCATCATCCCATTGTTAATGTATCCAGTGTCGTAAAAAGACTTTGGTATAACATTAAACCCAAGAACGGCGCCCGAACCAAAAAGCTCCCTGATAAAGCCAATTGCAATTAAAATCATGGCATATCCGAGACCATTGCCAATCCCGTCGACAAATGATGGCCAAGGTTTATTGCCCATTGCAAAAGCTTCCAAACGACCCATGATAATACAATTGGTAATGATCAACCCTACATAAACCGAAAGCTGTTTGCTAACATCGTAAACAAATGCCCGAAGTAACTGATCGACCAGAATAACCATCGTGGCAACAACAACCAATTGAACGATGATACGGATTCGTGGCGGAATATAATTACGCATGGCTGAAATCACCAAATTTGATATCGCCGTAACCACCATTACCGATAGTCCCATAACAATTGCCGGTTTTAATTTAACCGTTACTGCCAATGCCGAACAAATCCCCAGAATTTGTACAGTGATCGGATTCTGTAAATTCAGCGGGTTAGACAGCAGTTTGAAATTTTTTGAAGAGAATATGCTCATTGCTATCGGATTTTTATTGACGGTTTTTAATGAAATATGTTTTATACTGAACCAGGCATGAATCAAGCATGGCCTGTAGTCCTTTAGACGTAATGGTTCCTCCGGAAATAGCATCCACTGCATGCGGATCGTCTTTTTTTGCTCCGCCTTTTTCTACCTGAATGGATACAAAATCAGTTGAATCTTTAAAAAGCGTTTTGCCCATGAATGGCTCCTGAAATTCTTTGGTTGCAATTTCAGCGCCAAGGCCTGGAGTTTCACCCTGGTGGTCGTAGGTTACGCCATAGATTGTGTTCATGTCTGGTTTTACAGAAACGTAACCCCAAATTGGGCCCCAAAGTCCTTTGCCTCTTACGGGCAATGAATAGGCTTTGGATTGATCGTCGAGCGTGCCAACGAAAACCGGAAGCAATCTTTGCGATGCAGCTTTTTCAAGCTCGGTTTTCAAATCAACATCAAAAGCAACGACACCATCTTGCTTCTCTCCTTTATTGTTGATCACATAACTGTCGGTAATGTATTTGGCATAAAGGTCAACTGCATTTTTTGTCGTCGATTCAATTCTCAGGGAAGCCAGAATGTTCTGTTTCTTCTCCACTTCAATGTTTTTATCCTGAAATGGTTTCAGTTGCATTGCAGCCAATGAAAGAAGCAATGCTACGAGAACAACCATTACCGTGGAAAAGATAAATATATATGTATTACTAAAGTTCTTCATGTTTTTCCTTTTTATGCGTTTGCTTTCACTTTGGCTCTTTTCAATCGGCGTTTGATGTGCCCTTCAACAACGAAATAATCGATCAGCGGCGACCAAACATTCATCAGCAGAATGGCAAGCATCATTCCTTCAGGATAAGCCGGATTGAATATTCGAATCAGGACGACTAGTACCCCGATCAAAAAACCGTAAATCCATTTTCCTTTTTCGGTATGCGATGCAGTAACCGGATCGGTAGCCATAAAAACCGCACCAAAAGCAAAGCCACCCATAACTAAGTGATAGTAGGCCGGAAGCTCCATGTAAGCATTTAATGGCAGCAAGTTGCATAGAAATCCCATACTAAGTGTTCCGAGTACTACTGATAGCATAATTTTCCAACTTCCGATACCAGTGAAAATTAGGATTGCAGCACCAATAAGTACAGCTAATGTTGATGTTTCACCAATCGAACCGGGAATGAATCCCATAAACATATCGTGGAAAGAGGCCATTTTGGATGCAGCTCCCTGTCCAATCTGGGCAAGAGGAGTAGCTCCTGAAAAGCCATCAATAGGTACTTTGTTCGGAAGATCATAAATCCATACTGAATCGCCAGACATTTGTGACGGGTAGGCAAAGAAGAGAAACGCACGGGCAAGCAAAGCAACATTCATGATGTTATAGCCGGTACCTCCAAATATTTCTTTACCAAAAATTACAGCAAATGCCACTGCAAGGGCAAGCATCCAAAGCGGAATGTTTACCGGCATGATCAACGGAATCAGAATACCTGTTACCAAATATCCTTCGTTTACTTCGTGTCCGCGGATTTGAGCTGCAATAAATTCTATTCCCAGTCCAACTCCATAGGAAACTACCAGAAGTGGAATTAATTTCAGGAATCCAAAAATGAAATTATCGATTATACCTCTTTCAACACCAAATGCTAGTCCATTCTGATAGCCGATATTCCAACTTCCGAACAACATCGCCGGAACCAATGCCAGAATCACTACGGTCATTGTACGTTTTAGATCAATGGCATCGTGAATGTGGACTCCCGTTTGGGAAGTGTGATTGGGTGTGAACAAGAACGTTTCGATTGCACCAAAAGTCGATCCGAGTTTGGCAAACTTACCGCCGGGACTGAAAAGCGGTTTCTTTTTATCTATATAGTTTCTGAGTGATTTCATTGATATAGTATAACTTAAATTTCTTGTTAATTACCCAGTTCTTTAATCATTACCGTTATTCCATCACGCAGAATCCGCTGAACTTCGATTTTTGAAGTACAAACATATTCGCATAGCGCAAGGTCTTCTTCAATAACTTCATAAATGCCCAATTGCTCCATTTTGTCAATGTCGTTGGCAATAATGGCTTTCATCAGAAATACAGGAAGAATGTCCATCGGGAGAACTTTTTCGTATTGTCCGGTAACTACATATGCCCGTTCTTCTCCGTTCAGGTTCGAGTCGGCTTTGTAAACCTTTTTAGGGGTCAACCACGAAAAGTACGATCGCGAAATACTGAATTTATTTAATCGAGGCATTGCCCAACCTAAAAATTCAAAGTAATCACCTTCAGGAATGACAGTTATTTGCTGGTCGTAAAATCCAAGATAATCATCAGTTTCAGTTCTTTTGCCAGTCAGTACATTGCCCGAAATATACCGTTCCTTGACTTCCTGCCTGGTGGCCTTTTTCAATAATTCCGAAAGGCATATTCCATGAACGACTTTAATGTATTTTGGAGCAGTAACTTCGGAACCTGTAAGTGCAATGATTTTCGAGAAATCGACCTTCCCAGTTTCAAACAACCGACCGATATACAGAACTTCCTGCGGATTAATGGTCCAAATTAGATCGCCCTTGTTAATCGGACAAACATGATGGATTTGAATGCCTACATTTCCTGCAGGATGCGGACCGGAGAACTGGTTGATCACAATGTTTTTGATGCCCGAAAAGAAACCGTTGGCTTGATCAGGACGAATCCCGACTTGAATTTTACCATCGGTTAGCTTGGAGAGTGCATTAATCCCGGTTTGGAAAGCTGAAGTTTGGCCCTCAAGAATGAATTCGTAATCAGGGGCAAGTGGAGCTGAATCGAATCCTGAGATGAAAATATGAAGCGGAGTGCTTTCTGGTCTGGCAACAGTTCCATATGGACGCTGCTTCAAAAAGGCCCACATCCCGCTAGTTTTTAATTGTTCTTTGATTTCCTCTCGTGATAGTTTCAGCGGATCGGTCTTTACAAACTCAACACAATCGTTTTTCCCATCTGCTTTGACGACAACTTCAAGTACTTTTCTTCGTTCGCCTCTGTTGATTGCTAAAACTTCGCCACTTACCGGAGAAGTATATAAAATTTCCGGATTGGATTTGTCAAAAAATAAAGGCTCGCCAGCTTTTACTTGCTGTCCGGCCTTTACCAGAATTTTTGGCATGAGTCCGGGGAAGTCTGTTGGCTTAATTGCAACCTTGACTGCTGCGATATGAGTCCCCAAGACTTTTTCGGCATCCCCTTTCAGACGAATATTTAATCCACGCTTTAAATTGATAACCTTTGACATTGTTTTCCCTCGTATAGTTTAGGTTTTAAAAATAAATAAATTAAAATCTTTTCACAATCTTTGTTTCATAAACTTACATAAATTGAAATATTTAAATAGTTGAAAACGTTTGTTTCAATTGTATATTTTTTGACCTTTTCAGGAATAGTCGATTGATCTTTGATTAAAAACATAATTATAAACTAAGATGAACTTTAAGCGATTGTTGTTATTCTCTATCCTGAGTTTTGTTTTTGTGCTAAATTCCAAGGCTTTAGAAAAGGTTGATCAGTTTTATTATCAGAATGCTGTTTTCCGGGAGGAAATAAAGTCAGTGCAAATGTATCGCGAAGGGAACGAACTTTCGAATCCTGTGATTGAACTTGGAAGCGATGTTAAGTTATTGCTCAAATTTGATGATTTGGCTGAAGACGTAAAAAACTATTCGTACACAATTATTCATTGTGATGCCAATTGGAACGAGTCCTACATTCAACAGAATGAATATTTGTCTGGATTTCCTGATAATCAGATCACTGATTATGCCATGAGCTTTAATACAACCGTTAAATTTGTTAATTACCAATTAAGCATTCCTAACGAAGATTGTACTCCAAAATACTCCGGAAATTATGCTTTAATTGTTTTCGAAGATAATAATCGAAAGAATCTGGTTCTGACTCAACGATTTTATATTGTCGAGCCAAAAGTCAGGATTGAAGGTTTGGTGAAAAAAGCAACTTTCGATGTGTACAACGGGGAAAATCAGGAAGTCGATTTTAAGGTTGTAAACCAACAGCTCAAACTTCTGAATCCGCGTGAAGATATTAAAGTTGTTTTAATGCAAAACCGCAGATGGGACAATGCAATATTGAATCTGAAACCAAATTATATTCGTGATAATGTTTTGGATTATGACTATGACAAGGAAAACGTATTCCCCGGAGGAAACGAATTTCGTTATTTCGATATCCGAACCAAACGACGTAATGGAGAAAATGTAGAAAGTGTAAAATTCATTCAACCCTATTTCCATGTTACACTTCTTCCTGATGAAATTCGAAATAACTCCAAGTATCTGCCCTATAAAGAAATGAACGGGAATTTTGTGATTCAAAGTCAGGATCGTGTCACGGATACAGATACTGAGTGTGATTATATGTTTGTACATTTCTATCTGGCATTGCCAAGCCAGTTGGTTGGTGGATCGGTAAATGTTTTTGGCGCTCTTACCGGATGGAATGCCAATAAATCGAACGAAATGAAATGGAATTATGAAGCTGCAGGATATGAATTAACCCTACTTTTAAAGCAGGGTTATTACAACTATCAGTATGTTTATGTTCCTGAAGGCGCTAAAAAAGCGGATTCTGTTAATTTGGAAGGAACATTCTTTATCACTGAAAATGAATATGAGATTTTCGCCTATTATCGTGATCAATCGAGTCGCTATGATCGTTTGGTCGGATTTTTAACGCTGAATTCAAGCGTAAAATAAACTGATATTTAACGGACTATTTTGAGGGGGCTCTCTTCCCTGATGTATGGTATCGAAAACGAGAATGTTGATCCAACTCCCAACTTCGAATTAACGATTAACTCGCCACCAAGTAATCGTACATAGTGTTGTGCGATCGACAATCCAAGCCCGGTTCCTTCATAGGCACGGATGGTTCGATTATCGAGTTGGTGAAAGCGTTCAAAAATCCGATTCTGGTCTTTATCTGATATTCCAATGCCGGTATCTTTCACGAAAAATTCCAAATGATTTGTTCCTAGAATCCGGTATCCAAATTCAACTTCACCTTCTTCAGTAAATTTAATGCCGTTATCGATCAGTTTCTGAAGAATGGACTGAAGCAAAATTGAATCAGTTGTTACTGCAAATTTTGGATTTGGATTTTCGCAGTTCAACTTTATCCTGATATTCTTTTTATCATCCAGATCATAAGTAAATTCTTTATAAAGCGAAACCATCAAATCGTTTACTCTACACAATGATTTTTTTACAACGAGTGTATTGCTTTCTATCTTTGACAGACTGATCATGTCGTTAATTAGCGACAGTAACAATCTTCCGTTGGTAAGAATAATTTCAACGAATTTGCTTTTTTCATCGTCATCAAATTCAGGAGAACCTAACATTTTTGAAAATCCGATAATGGCATTCATCGGTGTTCTGATTTCGTGTGAAATGTTTGCAAGGAAAGCCGTCTTTAAGCGGTCGGCATCTTCAGCTTTGTTTTTAGCCTCTTCCATTTTTAGCTCTGCCATTTTCCGGGTGGTTATGTCGCGAGCCAACGAGACAACCGAATGATCATTCAATCGGGCAATTCGCATTTCAAACATGGCTGACGACCCTTCTACTTCTAGAGCATATTCAATCGTTTCTATACTGTCAAATTCAATGCAGTGCTGAATACATTGGAATATTTTGCTAGACATTTTTTCGGAAAACCCAACCTCAAAAATTGAATTTCCAATAATGTCATCTGGTTTTATTTTAAGAGCCTCGGACGCTTTGAATACGAAATCGACATAAACTCCCTCTTTATCAATAATAAAGAACAAGTCAGGAATAGCTTCTAAAAGTACCTGATAACGTAATTTGTTTTCTTCCAGTTCGTTTATCCGGCGTTCTTTTGACGTTACATCTATAAATAAGCTAACGATTTGATTGTTGGAGATTTTAAAGGTGTTGACCTCAAAATATTTGTCCAGACGTTCGAGATAAAACGAAAAGTGATTCTTTTTGGAGTGAAGATATTCTTTGTTCCAGTCAAATGAACCTCTAAATATTTTAGGAAGCACATCATCTGCCGGATTGTCTTTTAATTCGCGTGATGTTATCTTAAAAAGTCGCTCAAATGCCAGATTCGTTCTGCGAACTTCCAGGTGAGAGGGAGTCCCGAATTCATCTTTGACTATTTCGAGATGCATCATTCCCTGCGGAAGGTTTCTAATGGTTTGATTGATTATTTGTTCTGTATCTTCTTTCTGTTCAATTAATAAGTTAATTGTATTTTGAAATCTCCATGAAAGTAAAAGTGAAATCAGAAAATAAATGGATAGAGTTATAAACGGATTGGTATAAACCGCATTCGATTGCCATTGAACGTGAAATAATAAATCGATCAGTCCTGCCTGATAGGTATGAAATAGGAGAGTTATGAATGAGATTGCATAAAATAAGATCAAGTCCTTTTTCTTATCACTGAAAATAAGAAAAAACAGGAAAAATGGAATTAAAGTCCACAAGGTATTTAGTACCGATAAGTGAGTCGGTATAATTGCAAATGAATTAGAAATAAAGAAAAAATAAGGTAAAATCGGAACCAGAAGGAAGATGTTAGTGGCCCAGTTTGCGCTAATATAGCGGAGCCCATAAAATGCAAGTCCAAAAAGAATGATTATTGAAACATCACCAGCTAGGCATTCGTTTGCTGAATAGCCAATCAAGTCGAGCGTAAACATTGCCAGCCCGGTCAATAATCCAAGTGCGATAAACACATGAATGCCAATGATTTTCAGAATGTCATTTTTGGCTTCAACGTTATACTGGCTGGTAATTGATTTAGCTATGGCTTTAAACATGAAATTACAAAATCATTCAACTTTTACGAGGCAATAAATATAGCAAAATTTAGATTCCAATTTTGTTTAGTGAAATTTATGCAAAAAAGGAAAGGTGATTTTTATTAGTATTTAAACTGTTCAGATAGTTTAGATTTGCCAACAAGAATTTGTAAAATGTCAATATAACACTTTATACCATGTCAAAAGGATTTTTTAATATTCCGGACATTAAAAACGAACCCATCAAAAGCTACATGCCTGGGTCGCCGGAAAGAACCGAATTAAAGAAAATGCTCAATGATTTGAGATCAGTTGAGCTTGAACTCCCAATGATTATCGGGGGTAAAGAAGTTACTACTGACCACAGGGTGCGTATTTCACCTCCGCATGATCACAAACATACGCTTGGTTATTATTATCAGGGTGATGCATCACATGTTCAAATGGCAATTGATACAGCCATGTTAGCACGAGATAAATGGAATAGCATGTCATGGCATCACCGTGCAGCGATCTTTCTGAAAGCAGCCGATCTGTTTGCCGGACCATACCGTGCCAAAATTAATGCAGCAACCATGCTGGGTCAGTCGAAGAATGCTTTTCAGGCAGAAATTGATGCCGCATGTGAGATGGCTGATTTCTTTAGATTTGGGGTTCGCTGTATGACAGATATATACAAGATGCAACCCGAATCTGCACCTGGTATCTGGAATTACAATGAATTCAGGTCGCTTGAAGGCTTCATTTTTGCACTTACACCATTTAACTTTACTTCAATTGCTGGAAACCTGCCTGCAGCACCAGCTATGATGGGAAATGTTGTGGTTTGGAAACCTTCGAAAACTGCTGTTTATTCGGCTGCAGTAATCATGGAAGTTTTGATGGAAGCTGGTTTGCCTGATGGTGTTATCAACCTGGTTTATGTTGGTGGACCAACCGCCGCGGATGTCATTTTTCAATCGCCTGATTTTGGTGGTATCCATTTTACAGGTTCAACAGGAGTATTTCAGGGAATGTGGAAAACAATCGGCGAAAACATTCAGAAATATAAATCATATCCAAGAATTGTAGGCGAAACTGGCGGAAAAGATTTCATATTTGCTGATCCAACTGCTGATCCTCAGGCTGTAGCAATTGGTATGTTGCGTGGAGCGTTCGAATATCAGGGACAAAAGTGTTCTGCTGCTTCAAGAGCCTATATTCCTCGTAGCATTTGGGACGATGTTTGCACTCGTTTTGGTAATGAGTTGGCAACCGTTAAAATGGGACCTCCTGAAGATTTCACCAATTTTATAAACGCAGTAATTGATGAATCGTCATTCGATAAATTGGCCGGTTTTATTGAACAGGCCAAAAAAGATGCCGACGCTGAAGTGCTGTTTGGTGGAAAATGTGATAAATCGGTTGGCTATTTTATTGAACCAACGGTAATTCTGGCAAAGAAGCCCGATTATATTACTATGGTTGAAGAGTTGTTTGGACCTGTATTGACCATATTTGTTTACGAAGACGAAGATCTGGATCTTACACTCAGTATTCTGGACAAAACTTCAATCTATGCATTGACCGGTGCAATCTTCTCTCAGGATCGATTTAATATTGAACGAATTACTAAACGGCTTGAGAACGCTGCCGGTAATTTTTACATCAACGATAAACCCACTGGTGCAACTGTTGGACAACAGCCGTTTGGCGGGGCCAGAGGTTCTGGTACAAACGATAAAGCAGGTTCGATATTTAATTTCCTTCGATGGACATCTATCCGGACGATTAAAGAAAATTTTGTATCGCCAAAGAGTTATACTTATCCAAATTTCGCCCCGGATAAGGAATAAATTAAATTTTAGTGGAAAAGGAGATGAATTTTTTCATCTCCTTTTTTTTTGTGCCGGAAAATCCTATTTTTGTTTAAAATCATTCCAATGGATGCCAAAGAATTAGGATCAAAAATTGTAAAATCGATCATTAACAAATACACGATTGTATTAGCTGCTTTCGTTGTTTGGGTTATGTTTTTTGATGACAACAATTTAAGGCAACACCAAAAAAATCTTCAGGAACTTGCCATGCTTCAGGAGCAGGTTAGCTTTTATAAGCATAAAATTGAGGCTGATAAGCGTAAACTAATTGAATTGCAAACCAATGATGAGAACCTTGAAAAGTTTGCGCGCGAACAGTTCTTTATGAAAAAGGCAAATGAAGAAATCTACGTTATTGTCGAGGAAAATTAAAAAATTAAGACGTTTGAGTCTTTATATGATCTCCTTTTTTGTTATTTAACCACCAGTTTATTCGCCGCTATTTGCTCTCTTTATTCTTATAATTTCCTTATATTTAGATGGTTGATTAATTTTATCTGAAATTAGTCTGTTTTTTTTGATTAAATCGGGAGTTTTACTATATTTCTTCAATCAAGTTTGACCGATGAAGATAAATACAAACATATTCAGGATTGAGTCCAATCATGTTCCTCCGAAACAAGGAAATATTTTGATTGCCGAACCTTTTTTGTCCGGAAGCTATTTTAATCGGTCGATAATAATTTTGGCAACTTGCAATAAAGATGGAGCAGTAGGTTTTATCCTGAACAAGAAGGTTGATTTCCCGGTAGAAGATCTTTTTGTTGATTTTCCTGATTTTGATTCAGAAATTCACATTGGAGGTCCTGTTGGTACCGATTCCATTTATTTTATCCATACTCTTGGTAATTTAATCCCTGAAAGCATTCATATTAAGGATAATCTTTATTGGGGTGGCGATTTCGATACACTCAAAACCCATATTAAACTCGGTCTTGTTGATCATTCACAGGTTCGTTTCTTCTTGGGCTATTCCGGTTGGGAAGCTGGTCAGCTTGAAGAGGAAATTAAAGAGAATTCATGGCTGGTTGCCGAAACTTCGGAGACCGATCTGATGAGTATTGATGAAAATGAGATGTGGGCTAAGTCGGTACGTGCTATGGGCGGTAAATATACCATGTGGGAAAACTTTCCTGAAAATCCTTCGCTTAACTGAAAATGAGCTGATTAAATAAGTCGGTTATTTTTCGGATCGTATGATTGAAATACCGTTTATCTTCAAAGCCAATCACCCAACGTATTCCTTTTATCGAGTTTACAATTAATAGTTCTTCAGCTTCGTAGAGATCCGACTTTGTTATCCCTTTACTGTCAGAATAATCAAGCTTTAGTTTGTTGAAAACATCAAGCATGAGCGGTTTTGTAATGTCTTGATAGGCCCCTTGTTCGCTGCTTGTGCCTTGGGCTGTTTTACCTTTAATCAGGTAAATGTTTGACCCATAAGTTTCAATAATCTGATCAGAAGTGTTGATCAACAACAACTCATCGGTAGTTGATTCCTTCTGGTGACTTTTTGCAATATTCCATAAAATTTCTGAACCTAAAGACAGGTGCGAAAGTGATGAAATTGATTTCTTTATTGGTTCGAAAATTTCAACATATAAGCCTTTTTCATTCAACTCGTAGCCAACCGGATCTGTTTTTTCTGATTGTATCGTGAACTGAACTGCTTTTTGCCCGGAAAATTTGAGTGTTAGCGTAAGTATCGCACCTAAATAGTGTTTGTTTTTTGTAAGTGTTCGCTCCAGTTGTCGTTTCAAAACAGAACCATCATTTTCAGTGAATTCAGGGAATGATTGATTGTAAAGGAAAAGCTTGAATCTGATCAAGTCAAGTGTTTGGTTGAAAAATGGGAAAGTTGACCGTATTGCCCTGATTTTTTCCGTAAAATGGAGTGCTTCTGATTCAACCAGCGAAATCTGATATTCTTCAGTTGGCACAAATGTTCCGTCGACTAAAATGTATTTGCCTTTGCTCATTGGTTCAGGAATGAGAGGTATGGAAACATATTTTGGTTCGGGACTATTTGAATTCCCCGGATTCCAATTTTATCCGCAGCATCCATATCCGATTTGCTGTCGCCAACAAAGTATGAATCCGTCTTGCTGATTTTATGTTTGGAAATGAGTCTTTCAATCATCAGCGAATCCGGTTTCCGGCACAGACATTTTTCAATTTCAGGATGATGTGGGCAAAATGCAGCTTCTGTAATTTCAATATGATTGGCCTTAAATGTCTGAATCAGTTCTGTATGAAGTTTCAGAATGTCGTCTTTTGTATATAATCCCCGTGAAATTCCTCCTTGGTTACTGACAACGAATAGCAAAAATCCTTTCTGCAAAAGTATCTTCAGATTGTCGATGACACCATCAATAAGCAAGAGCTGATCTGATTTCCAGATGTAGTAATGCTTGCTGTTGTCGATCAGTACACCGTCTCGATCCAGAAAGATTGCTTTGTTCATTGTACCAACCTGAATAATTTATCCAGAAAACTTTCGAATAATTGAGGATTGAGCAAGATTGGGAAAATAAACCCAAACAAAGCGCCCAGAAAGTGGGCATCATGAGCCACATTGTCTTTTTGTTTTGTACTCATCTGGTACGAATAAACCAGGTAGAGTCCGGCAAACACAATTCCCGGGATGGGCAGAATTCCAAAGAAATAAATCATGTTCCAGGGATCGAAGAAAATTGCCGCGAAAAGTATGGCTGAAACTGCTCCGGAAGCTCCTACTGAGTTGTAAAAGTAGTTGTTGCGGTGTTTGATTAGCGCGTAAATGTTTGATGCCAGAATTCCTCCAAAGTAAAGAAGTGCATAATCCAGAATGGCATTATTTCCGAAATTATATTTGAAATAGGCTTCAATAGCTCGACCAAACGAGAACAGCACAATCATGTTCACGAACAAATGTTCCCAGTTTGCATGAATAAAGGCATGAGTTATCAGTCGGTGATATTCTTTTTTGTGGACAATTTTACTGGCATTAAACTGCAACTGATCCATCAGTTTAGGCGATTTGAAAGCAGCGTATGAAACAGCTACGGTGATGACAATCAGAATTATAGTCATTTGCGAATGGTTTAATGTAAAATGCGGTATATCATTTCTCGTTGAAGGTCGGCTGACGATGCCGAAATATTGCCAAATCCTTTCGATTTCATATCGTACTCACGCAGAATACTTACAATTTCGACCAATTTTTTGATGTTGTAGTTTTTTGCTGCTGCCACATAAGTTTTTACGAAAAACGGATGCACACCAAGCACTGAAGCTACGTTGTTTTGCGATTTATCTTCCAGAAAATGATAATTCAGTATTTTTGAAAAATAGGAAAACAGCGATGAAATCACCACCGGAACCGGATTGGATGACGGATTAGCCCCAAAATAGTTGATGATCCGGTTTGCTTTCAACAGATCGCGATCGCCCAGTGCATTTTGAAGTTCGTACACATTAAATTCTTTGCTGATTCCGATATTTTTCTCAATGTGATCGGGCGTGATTTGAGTACCAACTGGTAATGAAATAATCAGTTTATCCAGTTCATTGGCCACTTTACCCAGATCGGCACCCAGAAATTCCGAGATCATTGCTGCAGCCTGAGGCGAGATGGTATATTGCTGACTTTTCAGATACGACGAAATCCAGGTAGGCAGTTGATTATCGTATATTTTTTTAGACTCGAACAATACTCCCTTCTGATCCAACAGTTTCGGGAATGTTTTTCGTTTGTCTAGTGTTTTGTATTTGTAGTTAATAACCAGAATCGTCGAATTTAGCGGATTCCTGGCATAGGTTTCCAATTCCTCAATCTTCTTGATATTTTGGGCTTCGCGAACAATAATCACTTGATAATTAGCCATCATCGGAAACCGGCGGGCATTGGCAATGATCGTATGAGGCTCGGTGTCTTTTCCGTAAAGCACCGTTTGATTAAACCCTTTTTCAGCTTCAGTCAACACATTGTCGGCGATGTAATCGCTGATTTTGTCAATGAAATACGTTTCTTCTCCCATTAAAAAGTAAATGGGGTGGTATATTTTTTTTTGAAGGTTGCTGATTATTTCTTCGAAAGTCATTCCTATTTCAGGTGTTAAAATTTCAGGTGTTTAACCGATTCTCCGTTATTTTTTATTTCAAGCAAGGCATCAATCCCGGTTTCGAGATGTTCTTTTACGAAGTTGTTCGAAACAATCTGATCGCTTGCATCGGTTTTTACACCTGTTGAAATCATTGGTTGATCGGATACAAGCAACAATGCTCCGGAAGGGATTTGATTGTAAAAGCCAACCGTAAAGATGGTTGCTGTTTCCATATCGATGGCCATCGCTCTCGATTTTTCAAGGTATTTTTTGAACCGGTCGTCGTATTCCCAAACACGTTTGTTCGTGGTGTAAACAACGCCCGTCCAATAATCGTGCTTCCTGTTTCGGATGGCAGTCGAAACTGCCCGTTGAAGATTAAATGCAGGAAGTGCAGGTATTTCAGGTGGTAAATAATCGTTTGAGGTTCCTTCGCTTCGAATGGCGGCAATCGGAAGGATGAAGTCGCCTAACTGGTTTTTAGCTTTCAACCCGCCACATTTTCCCAGGAATAGAACTGCTTTTGGATGTACCGCGCTCAGTAAATCCATCATGGTCGCAGCATTAGGGCTCCCCATCCCAAAGTTGATGATGGTGATTCCTTCGGCACTGGCATTGGGCATGTTTTTGTTTTCACCAATTACCGGAACTCCGAATTTTTTGGCAAACATATCCACATACATGTGAAAATTGGTCAACAGAATCAGATCATCAAATTCATCCAACGGCCTTCCGGTATACCGAGGAAGCCAGTTTTCTACAATTTCTTCTTTTGTCTTCATAAAAAGTGTCTAAAGTTCGGAGTTCGGAGTGTCCAGAGTTACATCCGAAGGAACATTAATTCACCTCGAACTTCTTTCTCCGAACTTTTATTCGTTATTTTGATTTCGGATTTAACACAAAAATACAAACTTTGTTGGCATCGTCATGCAAAAACTGAATTTGCCCGAATATTCTTTCAGAATTAAAACAACGGAAGGTAAATCATTTATTTTTGATTCGCTTCGAAAGAAATTTGTACGCCTTACTCCAGAAGAATGGGTTCGCCAGAATTTTGTTCAATTTTTGATTGCGGAGAAGAAATATTCAGTTTCGTTAATCGCTGTTGAGGCCGGCGTAAAAGTGAATAATAATCCGCAACGAGCCGATCTGGTTGTTTACAACCGCACAGGAAATCCGTTACTGGTGGCTGAATTCAAGGCTCCTGAAGTGAAAATTAATCAGCAGACTTTTGATCAGATTGTGCGATACAACATGCAGCTCAAAGTACCTTTCCTGATTGTGAGTAATGGGTTGCAACACTTTTGTTGCCAAATCAATTACGCTGATAATTCGTATGCATTTCTTCCTGAAATTCCTGAATTTGCTGAGATTATTTAACTCTAAGCTTGCTTCTGAAGTATCATTCCCATACGGGCTAATGCCAGATCGAAAGTTGGTACGATATTGTTTGGGCCAATTAATGCCGGAACGCCTCCTTTTTCGAGTTCTTCAAATACCTCAGGCTGAACTCCCGAGAGAATAATTTGTATCCGTCTTGATTTCAGATCCTTGATGGTTGCTTTCAGGTTTCGGAGGCCGGTACCATCGATGAACGGAACATGCCGCATACGGATAATGACCACTTTCGAAGTGTGACTAATGTCCTTTAATGTTTCTTCGTACCGGCGAGCGGCTGCAAAAAAGAATGGCCCGCTGATCTCAAATATTTCAACTCCTTTCGGGATGTCGGCATAATTTTCCAAAGTATCCGATTCGGTTTCCAGCGGAATCACTTTACTCAGGTTCGACATGCGCTGCATAAACAATAATGACGATAGTACCACACCAACTTCAATGGCAACAGTTAAATCGACAAATACAGTTAAAATAAACGTGCTGAGAAGTATAAAAATGTCGTATTTGTGACCTTTCAGAATCGAGTAGAACGACTTCATTTCGCTCATGTTGTAGGAAACAACTATTAGAATTCCGGCCAGACACGGCATTGGGATCAATAGCGCCCATTTCCCGAAAACCAACATGATTAATAAGAGCGTTACTGCATGAATAATACCTGCGATTGGTGTGCGTCCGTTATTTTTGACATTTGTCGCAGTTCGTGCAATGGCTCCGGTGGCAGGAATTCCGCCAAAGAATGGTGTGACAATATTGGCAACTCCCTGTGCAATCAACTCGGTATTCGAGCGATGATTACTACCGATCATCCCATCGGCAACAACAGCCGAGAGCAGCGACTCAATAGCCCCGAGCAAGGCAATGGTCAATGCAGGTTGCATATATTGTCCCAACTGATCGAAATGGATTGATGGGATTGTAATCGCGAATTTATTGGGAATAGAGCCAAATACACTCTCGATGGTATTCACCTGAAGACCAAATGCGGCAACGATCGCCGTCATCACAATAATGGCGATGAACGATCCTGGAACTTTAGGGATTAGTCGTCCGGAAAATACAGTTATGATAATGGTTCCAATCGTAATTAATACAGCCGAAAGATTGAAATTCTGCATCTGGTGAAAATAAATTTCCCATTTGGCAATGAATTCAACCGGAAGTTTATCGATAGGCAGTCCCATCGCGTCCTTAATCTGTGTGGAGAAAATGACCAAAGCAATACCGCTCGTGAAACCAACAATCAACGGATGTGGAAAGAATTTTAGGATTGATCCCAATCGCAGTAATCCAAAAGTGATTAGCATTATTCCGGCCATGATGGTTGAGATGATCAGCCCATCGAACCCGTATTTTTGGAGAATTCCGTAAACAATAACAATGAAAGCGCCAGTCGGCCCGCCAATCTGAACGCGGCTTCCGCCCAGTAATGAGATGATAAACCCGGCAACCACTGCAGTAATGATGCCCTTTTCAGGAGAAACACCGGAGGCCACAGCAAAAGCAATCGCTAATGGCAACGCTACAATTCCGACGATAATTCCGGCAAAAATGTCGTTGGTTACATTTTTGGTTAGCAGGCCTTTCTTAAACAGGCTCCATGTTTTAGGAAGAAAAATTGGCTCCATTCCGTTCAGATTTTTGAAGGTGCAAATGTAAGTTCTAATCCAAATGTTTCGGTTGAATCGAATATTTTTTTGAGGTTTCTAAAGACAATGTTAATGGTGTCGTGTCATTGGTAACTTGTTTCGGCATCTCAGAATAAAATGAGACCCTGACTGTATTGCGCTTAGCGGTCCGAAACCGCTTAGCGCATTTCTCAAGACGATTGAAACCCACAATTTTGGACCTCAATAGAATTTCGACATTTCGATCAGTGCTTTTGTTTTTAATGCGCTGATTCTCTTTCCATTGATCCCGATAATTTCTTCCTTTTTGAATTCCTGAAGCAGTCGAACCAGGGTTTCTGTTGCCGTTCCAACCATATTGGCCAAATCTTCGCGCGACAATACGATCTCAACCAAATCCGATTTGTCTTTTCTTCTGAATTTTTCTGAAAGGATCAAAAGAGTCAGCGCCAATCGTTCCCGAACGGACATGTGGGCAAACACCATTACACTGTTTACCATTACGCCAAACTCATGGCTTAAGCTGGATAAAAGGCAGCTCATCAGGGCGTTCGATTCATTTGTGGCTTTTAGAAATACTTCTTTCGGTAAAAAACCCAAACTCGAAGTTTCCACTGCTGCAATTGAATCAGGATAAGGTTCGTTACACAATAAAGCCGAATACCCAAGTAATTCACCTTCAGAACAAAGCGATAAAATGTGTTCTTTTCCGGCATGATCGGTCTTGTATTTTTTCACCAACCCTTCTTTCAGGTAATAGATTCCGGCTGAATATGAACCTTCCAGAAATATGGGCTGACCTTTCTTGTAGGTTCGGTCAATCATTTGGCTTTCCAGAAATACTCTTAAATCGGCTGGAATATTTTTAAAAATTGAATCGCTTTTCGAAGTGAATTTTTCGAGGTGAATTAAATCGTTTGTTTCCATATTTTTCAGTTAATCGATCAAATATAGGGATAAAGTCAATGCATTACTTGACTATTATCAAATTATTCGATGATCAGATTCAAATTAACAACCTTAATTATTGCCTTACTTTGCAAGCCGAAACAATGTAAATTCAAAAGACAAAAATGATGGAGATGGCAGGACTGTTGAATTTATCGTGGTGCGCAACAATTGTTGCTATTATTACCTTGTGTTTTGTTTCCACCAGGTTCAAATCATATCTTGCTGCATCGGCAGTAATTGTTAATGCAGTACTAACAAGTTTACTGGCCATTGGTGCACTGAATGGCGAAATTAAAGAGCTTATTTTTCAGGGAAATATTTTTTGGGGCGATATTCTTGTCCGCATCGACGGGCTGTCGGCCTGGTTCATTTTAATTGTCAATCTTACTTCTGTAACCGGCGTCATTTATGGCATTGGATATTTAAAACCTTACGTCAATTCCGCTCAAAAGCTGGCCTTTCACTGGATTTTGTTTGTCATTTTTCACCTGTCGATGGTTTGGGTTTGTATGTTGCAACATTCGCTTGCCTTCTTGGTTGCCTGGGAGGTGATGTCATTGTCTTCGATGCTCCTGGTTATTTTCGACCACGACAAACCCAAAACGATAAAAGCCGGAATCAATTATCTGGTTCAGATGCACATCAGCGTTACGTTTTTAACCATTGGATTTATCTGGGTCTATTTTCAAACGGGGTCATTCAGCTTCGATGCTTTTCAAACTTATTTTGGTGCAAACAGCAACGTCTGGTTGTTCCTGATCTTTTTCGTCGGATTCGGCATTAAGGCCGGATTTATTCCTTTACATAGCTGGCTGCCCCATGCACATCCTGCCGCACCATCGCACGTTTCGGGTGTCATGTCCGGAGTGATTGTGAAACTAGGCATCTACGGAATTTTCAGGATTATTTCCTTCCTGAAAGCTGATTTCTTATTGTTGGGCGAAATTGTGATCACGATTTCCGTTTTGACCGGAGTATATGGAATCTTAAATGCGGCTGTTCATCGCGATTTCAAACGGATGCTTGCATATTGCACCATCGAAAATATCGGGATCATTGGTATTGGCATTGGCCTCGGATTGATGGGAATAGGCAACAATTCCGCGGTTTTGTATTACCTCGGCTTTGGCGGAGCGCTGTTGCACGTTCTGAACCACTCGCTGTTTAAATCCTTGCTGTTCTATTCGGCAGGTTCGGTTTACCAGCAAACACATACCCGCGACATGAATAAACTGGGTGGTTTAATCAGGCAAATGCCAAAAACGGCTGTTCTTTTCCTGATTGGCGCCATTGCCATTGGCGGATTACCACCTTTCAACGGGTTTGTTTCCGAGTTTATTCTTTATAGCGGACTTTTGGAAGGATTGAAATTCAGTAATATAAGCCAAATAAGTTTATTGGTGGTTACGCTTGGTGGATTGAGTATTATTGGCGGTATTTCGGTTTTAACGTTCACCAAAACGTTCGGGACAATTTTCCTCGGAACGGAACGAAAAAAGCTAACCCATCAACCGGTTGAAGTTTCTTCTATGATGTTGATTCCTCAATATCTGATTGTTTTAGTCATGCTGAGTGTTGCATTTCTTCCGCAATTTTACCTGAATCTCATTTCCAAACTTCTGGATACATTTGGTAAAACTCAGTTTGTTGCCGGGTCATTTGGTTTGTCTGCTTATTCTGAAAGTATCACAAATATTAATCTCTATTCAATCCTGTTTGTCGCGATTGTTGCTGCAAGCTGGGGCGTTCGTGCGCTTGTCGTAAAAGGCAAATCGATGAAAATTGAGCCAACCTGGGGATGTGCCTATGTTGCGCCAAACAGCCGGATGCAATACACAGGCAAATCGTTTTCAAAATCGCTGGGCAAAATTTTTAGTTTTCTTTTGGTTGAAGAAAAAAAATACAAAGAATTGGAAGCCGGAGAGATATTTCCGGAGAGCCGAAAATATGTATCACATTATCAGGATTTTTTCGAATACCGGTTTATAAATTACATCACCCACCATCTGGTTTATGCGGCAAATTATTTTAAATTTATTCAGAATGGACGGGTGCAATCGTATGTTTGGTATGGGATTATATTTATGGTAGCTATATTTACGTTGACAGTTTTAAATGTATTAAAATGAGCCTGATAAATGCGTTTGTAGCAGTGCCGGTTTTGGCGATACTCCTCATCCCTTTTCTGAAAGTAAAAGGGAAAGGGATTGTATTGTTTGCCTCCATTGTCGTGAATGCTTTGATTTCTGGTTTTCTTGGGCTGCAAACTTTGGGCGGGCAATTTTTGGAATTTTCATTTCCCGGTAGTTTAGTAACTGGTCCGGTGAATCTTCGCATAGACGCCCTTTCCGGATGGTTTATCCTGATTATCAATTTCATTTTTATAACCGGCAGTTTCTATGGACTTTTCTACATGAAAGCCTACCAGAAACAGAAGAATAATCTTACGCTGCATAGCATTGTTTTCATTTTACTGCATACTGCCTTGATCAGTCTTTGTGCGGTACAAAATAGCTTGGTTTTTCTGGTAACCTGGGAAATCATGGCGCTTTCGGCGTTTATCGCTGTCATTTTCGAACATGGCAAGATGGCTACACTTAGAGCCGGAATGAATTACCTGATCCATTCGCATGTCTCGATTTTATTCCTGATGTTCGGTTTTATATGGGTAGCGCTTAAAACCGGCAGTTACGATTTCAACTCAATAACAACTTATACTTCTCAAAATTCAGGAGCTACCGGGCTTGTGTTGTTTCTTTGTTTTTTTATTGGGTTTGGAATCAAGGCTGGATTTGTTCCTTTTCATACCTGGCTACCGTATGCGCATCCGGCAGCGCCTGCTCATGTTTCCGGAGTTATGTCAGGCGTAATGATTAAAATCGGAATTTTTGGAATCTTCCGGATGATCACCTTGATTAAAACTGATTATTATACCGTAGGCCTTGTGATCATTACTTTTTCAGTTATTTCAGGTTTGTATGGGGTGATGCTTGCCATTATGCAGCACAACCTTAAAAAGTTACTGGCTTATCACAGCATCGAAAATATTGGAATTATCGGAATGGGGATTGGCATTGGTTGCATCGGGTTAGGTACGGGAAATTATTTGCTTGCTTCACTTGGATTTGCTGGTGGATTGCTCCACACCTTAAATCACTCGCTCTTCAAATCGCTTTTGTTTTTTACTGCCGGAAATGTTTATCAGGCAACACATACAGTTCACATTGATCATTTGGGAGGACTGATTAAGAAAATGCCGCAAACGGCTTTGCTTTTTCTGATTGCTGCTATTGCTATTTCGGGAATTCCGCCATTCAATGGTTTTATCTCGGAGTTTATCATTTATAGCGGATTCTATTACTGGATGCAGGGTTCGCTGATTGGTCCGTTGATGACTATCATATTTTCAGTACTGGCCTTGGTGCTAATCGGTGGGTTGGCGTTGTTGTGCTTTACCAAAGCTTTCGGGATTGTTTTCCTGGGCAATCCCCGTCAGAAATTCGACCACGAAGTGAAGGAAGTTTCCTTTTCCCAACTGTTACCGCTTTACCTGATCGCTTTTCTGATCGTGTTCATCGGCGTGTTTCCGCAAATCTTTATGAATGCGCTATCACAGCCGGTGCATCTTTTGGCTGGTCTTCCTACAATTTCAGATATGCCTTTCCCTGAAAAAACTACTGAACTTCTCCAACCGGTTACCTGGGGCATCTGGATGTTTATCCTGATCAGTCTGGCAGTTTTGGGGTTCAGGAAACTGGTTACACAAAACCGAAAAGCTTCAGTCGAACCGACCTGGGGTTGCGGATATATCGCGCCAACTGCAAAACTGCAATACACTGCCGGATCGTTTGTCAGGCCCTACAGCAAGCTGTTTCGTCCATTTTTGCTTTCGCACAAAACCCAAAAAGAGGTTGAGGGTATTTTTCCTTCAGGAGGTTCGTATGAAACACATAGTTACGACCGGATTGAAAAGTATTTGGTTGACAGCCTAATAGCAGTTTATAAATCGTTGCTGGGAAGGTTTCTCTTCCTTCAGAATGGAAAACTGCAATTCTATATTTTATATGGAATCATTTTCATCGTTTCGGTGATTTGTATTCCGTTGTTTTACGACCAGATTGTGTTATTCATTGAATTTATAAAGCAGATATAACTATGCTGAGTTTAATTCTCATTCTTATAGCAGCAGCCTTTTTTACGGGGGTAATCGTCCGTGTAAAAAGTATGGCGTCAGGCCGCAAAGGGCCTGGTATTTTACAGCCGCTGTTTGATGTTTTCAGGCTCTTTAAGAAAGGAGTTGTGTACAGCGAAACAACCAGTTTTGTATTTCAGATCGCGCCAACGATCTATTTTTCGTCGGTGGTAATGGCTATGCTGGTAGTTCCGTTCGGGCAATCGAAAGGTATTTTAAGTTTCGATGGCGATTTTATCTTTTTCGCATACATACTGGCATTAGGCAAGTTTTTCAGTATTATTTCGGCCATGGATACGGGTAGTAGTTTCGAAGGAATGGGAGCCAGCCGTGAAGCGCTTTATTCGATGTTTGCCGAACCAGCTTTTTTTATCCTGATGGGTTCGCTGGCGTTGCTTACCGGACATACCAATTTTCAGGAAATGTTTTCTGCTTTGCATATTGGCTCGTACATCAGCTATGCGCTGGCAATACTTGGCACTTTCGTTTTGATGATGATAGCGATGGTCGAGAATAGCCGAATGCCAATTGACGACCCGAAAACGCACCTCGAATTGACCATGGTTCATGAAGTGATGATTTTAGATAACAGCGGGTTTGACCTTGGTTTGATCCTGACTGCCGGATACCTGAAATTCGCTATTTACGGGGCTTTGGTCGTCAATCTGTTTATCGGAGTGTTTCCACTGCAATATTCAATCCCGATGTTTTTCGTAATTCAATTCGTACTGGCTTCCGGTGTTGGGTTCATCGAATCGTTTATGGCACGATTCAGGATGAGTCACAATGCCCAGTTTATTTTCGTGTTGACGTCGGTTAGCCTCCTTATTTTCTTTGGCGCTTTACTGATTTTAGGAAAGTTTGTTTAAACCGTAAAATCTATACCAATGATAGATGTACTGCTTATTACCTTCATCATCACCCTGTTCTACATGGCAATTGCCAACAGGATGCTGACTTACTTGAAAGTTCTGGCTTTTCAGGGTGTATTGCTTTTTGTGGTTGTCTTCCTTCAATTGAAGGAAATCAACACGGTAAACCTGGCTTTGATCTTACTTGAAACCATTGTTTTTAAGTCGGTTGCAGTTCCGCTGTTTATGGCTTACGTGCTGAAGCGAAACAACATTACCCGCGAATCGGAGCCTTTTTTACCCAATTTTGTGTCGTTAATCATTACCACATTTATTGTGGTTGTTACCATATTGTTGGCCAATCAGGTGAAAGACACCAATTTGGATAAGATATTCTTTGTTGTTGCGTTGTCATCACTATTTACAGGTTTGTATTTTATTGCCACCCGCCGCAAAATTATCACCCATGTTATTGGTTACCTGATTATTGAAAACGGAGTTTTTGTATTGTCGCTGGCTGTTGGAAACGAAATGCCTATGTTGGTGAACCTCGGTATTATGCTCGATATTTTTGCCAGTGTGCTCATTTTGGGCATTTTCCTGAATAAAATTGGCGACGTATTTAAAGATGTTGACGTGGATCAGCTAAGTAATTTGAAGGACTATTGATAATTAGAAAAAAGAAAAGGGAAAGAGGAAAAGGACGCCTTTGCTGTCCCATTTATGGAACGGTCATGATTTTCGGAGGAATGGTGAAAATGATAAATGTGTTGATTTAAAATGATTAGAATATGATAGGAATATATCTGATAGGAGCTTTGTCAATAGCGCTTGCCTTATTTCTGAAAAAGAACAAGACGCTAACATTCGTATTACTGGGATTATTTCTAATCCTTCAGGGAGCATTAACGTTTCATGCATATACCAATTTTCATTCTACCGAATGGAGCTATTTTACGTACGATTCATTGGCTGTACTGTTGTTGTTCGCCTTGGGAATAATCACCATTCCGGCGATAATTCACAGCCATATTTATCTCGAAGACCAACCTGCCCCACAGAGTTCAAGATCGATTTATTATGCTTCAATTGTATTACTGATATCTGCCATCAGTGCAGGCTACCTATCGAACCACATCGCTGTTACCTGGATTTTTACCGAAATTACCACCTTGAGCGCATCGGCACTGATTTATCATCACCGAAATAAGCTGGCGCTGGAAGGTACCTGGAAATATGTGTTTATCTGTGCAATCAGTATCACCTTTGTGTTCATTGGCATTTTGTTTTTAAGTATGTCGTTTTCAAATGCCGGATCTGACGATTTGTCGTTTAAAAATCTGTTGGCCAATAGTTCTCATCTCAATCCTTTCTGGCTGAGACTGGCTTTTCTCTTTATTTTCACCGGGTTTACCGTTAAACTTGGGCTGGTACCCATGTTTACCGCTGGTGTCGATGCAAAGGATAAAGCTCCGGCTCCTGCTGGCGCATTGCTTTCAAGCGTATTGATGAATTTGGGATTTGTTGGTGTTTTCCGTTTTTACATTGTGGTTGCAAATACTCCGCTTCATCATTGGGCGAATCTGGTTATAGGCATTGCAGCATTCTTATCGGTGTTTGTTGCCACCGTGTACATGATTAAAGTGAAAAACATCAAGCGAATGATGGCCTATTCGAGTATTGAACACATGGGATTGGTTATGCTTGGTGTTGCCGCAGGAGGAATTGGCTATTATGCCGCGATTCTACACATCATACTTCATGCCTTTGTCAAGTCGAGCTTGTTTTTCCAGTTTACCCAGTTGTACCGGGTGTTTCAGAGTAAAAGCATTTACCATGTGGGTAATTATTTCAAATACAATACTGCTGGTGCGATGGTTCTTTTGTTAGGTTTTATCAGTGCAACCGCCATGCCGCCTTCAGGGTTGTTTGTAAGCGAATTTCTAATTTTTCGTTCGATGTTCGAGGCGCATCAGATCATTCTTTTGATAGCCGTTTTGATTTTGCTCACCATGATTATCTATGCTTTTGGGAAGAACATCATGAAGATATTGTTTATTCCGGCTGTTGGATTTGACGATTCGCATGTTCCGGTGATCAGCCCGTGGGAATCCTCGAGTCAATTTATTTTGCTGGCGTTGGTCGTTTATTTAGGCTTGAATCCTTCGGCTGAATTTGTGCAGTTGATCAAAGAAAGTGTCATGTTGTTACCAAATTAACCGACAATGAATTACACAACGATAATTAACAATCAGACGATTCCGGTTTCAGACATTCCTGAAATTAGTTATAACGAATTTATCGACCTGAATACCGGTTTTTTAACTGATTCTCCGGAAAGGCATTGCGTCAATTATTTTGGTTCTCGGGTTGGAAATCAGGTTCGGTTGATTTGCTGTATTGCCGACGACAACACGCATCAGATCTACGTTTCATCGTGTTTGATAAAATCAGGCGATTCGCTTGATTCATTCACTGCCCGGAATTTCAATTTTGAAAAATTTGAACGCGAGATACATGAGAATTTTGGTGTGGGCTACAACGATCATCCGTGGTTGAAGCCAGTCCGGTATGCCAAAAACCGTTTCGATCAATCCCAAACTATTGCCAATTATCCTTTCTTTTCCATCGAAAGCGACGAATTGCACGAAGTTGGTGTGGGTCCAATTCATGCCGGAATTATCGAGCCCGGTCATTTCCGGTTTATCTGTAACGGTGAGCAAATTCTCCATCTCGAAATCCAGTTGGGTTACCAGCATCGCGGAATTGAGCAACAGTTCCTGGCGAAGAAAAAGTTGCTTCAACGCACAACGGTAGCCGAATCGATTGCCGGTGACACCGTAGTGGGGCATACCACTGCTTTCTCGCATGTCTGGGAAAGCCTTTGCGGGTTTCAACCTTCTCGCGACATTGAATATGCCCGGACACTTGCTCTCGAATTGGAGCGAATGGCAGTGCATACAGGCGATTTGAGCGCTGTTTGTACCGACATTGCTTATCAGTTGGGCAGTTCGGTGTTTGGTCGTTTACGTACGCCAATCATCAATTTCATGCAGGAGTGGGGCGGTAACCGTTTGTCGAAAGGATTAATCAGGCCGGGAAGGAACCAGTTCCCGTTTACTCCTGAATTGGCCAATCGCTTGGCTGAAATACTCGATATTTATGAGCCGGATTTCCTGGAAATGAATGAGCAATTGTTCCAGTTGCCCAGCGCCCTTTCGCGGTTTGAGCGTACCGGCGTGGTTTCGTACGACGATGTTTTATCGATTGGAACGGTTGGAATGGCTGCCCGCATGAGTGGACTGTGCCGCGACACCCGTCAATCGCATCCGTTTGGTCTTTATCCTGAATTAAATCACGAGCCCATCATCAAACATCATGGCGATGTGTATTCACGGGTTCAAATCCGTAAGGCAGAAGTCAAACAATCCATGCAATACATCCGGAATCTGATTCAACATGTTCCTGAAATTTCTGGAAATGAATCGGTATTCCAGAGTCCGAAACCCAATTCGTTTACGCTTTCATTGGTCGAGGGTTGGCGTGGCGAAATTTGCCATTGCGCCATCACTGACGAACTAGGAGAATTAGCTTATTATAAAGTGAAAGACCCGTCGTTCCACAACTGGCTCGCATTGGCGTTGGCTGTGAGGAATAATGAGATTTCAGATTTCCCGATCTGCAACAAGAGTTTCAACCTCTCGTATTCTGGTCACGATTTATAAGGAAGAAGCCCCCTTCCCGTTCCCCCGAATGGGGAAAGCCTTGGGGGTTCTGGTTCAAGGATATAGCAGAACAAATCATTAGAGCGATATCCTTTGCCGTTGGCTTTAGCCAACGGATGAAAGTTGAAAAAAGAAATCCGTCCGCGAGAGAATGTTGCTCAGAGAATAATCTCTTTATCGGACGCCTGCCAGCCGCAGGCAGGGAATGCCAGTAAGGCTGAACATTGAGAAAGGCCTTTTAAATTTAGTTTCATTATAGCGAATTTATAAATGACACACCATGTTCGATAATGTAAAAATAGTCTATCATCAAGGCAAACAATTTATTCCGGATACAGCCAATGCCAAGGTTCCCGGAATTTTCAGGGGCCGTCCTGTGATTAGTTCCGAAAAGGTGAACGAAGCGGAACTGGTTGATTGTTGTCCGGTTGATGCGATTGCAACCAATCCGGTGAGCATCGACCTCGGAAAATGCACCTTTTGTGGCGAGTGTGCCAAAAGGTTTCCGAATAAGATACGGTTCACAACCGACTATAAAATATCGACCAACGACCGCAATCGGTTGATCGTGAAAGAAGGCGATGAAGGACCGATTGAAATTGATCCCCAAATGGTACGGAATGAAATTCGCCGGATTTTTGGCCGCTCGTTAAAGCTGCGACAAGTAAGCGCCGGTGGCGACAACAGTTGCGAAATGGAGCTCAATGCCGCCAACAATGTACAGTTCGACATCAGCCGTTACGGGATTGACTTTGTCGCTTCGCCGCGCCATGCCGACGGAATTGTGATTACCGGCCCCATTACCGAAAACATGGCTGAACCTTTGCAGATCTGTTACGATGCAATTCCCGAACCCAAATTGATTGTGCTGGTTGGCACTGATGCCATTAGCGGTGGAATTCATGCAGGCAACCCTGCCCTTGATCGGAGTTTTCTCGATAAATATCCCATCGATCTCTACATTCCGGGCAACCCGGCCCATCCGCTGACCATTGTTAATGGATTGTTGGATTTAACACGGAAACGAAAAATCTGAGAACCTATATTCATGTTAGAACGGTAGGCTCGAAACATATGGTTTTACAATTTTCAATTTCAATGCCCACGGATTAAAATCCGCGGCTACAAGATGAACCATCCCTCCTGGATTTACAGGTTAGAACCTTAGGTTCGCTTCATGTTGTAGGGATGGAATTTATTCCATCCACATGGATCGCCCATACACACAATGAGAGCCGTAGGCTCAGCATATATAATGTTTATAGTTTTTGTTTTTATATTAAATCAAATCTTCAAAAATATACCGCTCATCATAAGGAACTTCAAACTTTTCCAGGAACTCCAGATATTCCTCTCTAAACGTTTGTTGTTCATGGTGCTCCTCTTGATTGGCTATATATTTGTATACCTGATCAATCTGTGAATGTCCATATGAAAATACGCCATACCCTTCCTGCCATTCGAACCTGCTTTTGGTCAGTTGATGATCATTGATGTATTTTGATGATTTGGCTTTTACCGTTTTCATTAATTCAGCAATAGAAACCACCGGTTTTAATCCAACAAAACAATGGATATGATCTTCAGTCCCATTTGCGATAAGGGTTTTGCAGCCGGTTTCATTAATCAGATTGCCAATAACACCAAGCAATGTTGGTCGCCAATCTTTGTCAATGATAGCATATCTGTATTTTACTGCGAAAACACATTGAATGTAAACTTGATGATAGGTATTTGCCATGATTGTTGGTTTTATATGTTTCGTTCCTACGGAACTCTTTTCTTATTATTCGGCAATTTCCATGGATTAAAATCCATGGCTACAAGATGAACCATCCCTCAGGGATTTACATGTCAGAGCCGTAGGCTCGTTTCATGTTGTAGGGATGGAATTTATTCCGTCTACATAGATATCACACAACACAATGAGAGCCGTAGGCTCGGGGTGTATTTGTAATTATCGGATTTCACATGTCTACGGATTTACAAAATCTTCTGAAACATCAATTCGTTTTTCCAGCCATCGAGGGTTCGGCGCCAGTCTTTTTTTGTGCCAATGAGCTCAAAACCGTTGCTTTTAAACAAATGGATACTGGCCAGGTTGTCTTCACTGATGTTGGCATACAATTGGTGTAGCCTGAGATAATTGCTGGCATAGGCACAAAGCAATTGCAACGCATCGGTGGCATAGCCCAGCTTCCGGTCTTTTTCATCATGTATCAGGATTCCAATGCCGGCCCTAAAATGAAAAGGATCGAAGTCGAAAAGGTCGATGGCACCAACAGCTTTGCCTTCCAGCGTTTCGATAACCATACGAATCTGCTTGCTTTCGTAAATGTCGCGCTGCGAGTCCTTGATGTATTTGGCTAAAATATATTTGGAGTAGGGTTCGAAGGTGTTACTGATTTCCCAGATTTCGGCATCGTTTTCCCATTCAAAAAGGATGTCGATGTCTTCGGGTTCGAGTGCCCTGAAGCGAATCTTACCAAATTCGAGTTTCATACTTGTCATGATTGTCCGATGTTTTTCCAGGCTTTCAGTACGATTTCCAGATCGTTCATCAACCGGTAATCCTTAGCATAAACGATATTCAGTTCATCTTTCTTTTTCTGCGGAAGATTTTCCGGGAAAAGTGAAGCCGGTGAGAGTATGCCTTTTTTTATCGAAGGTAGGTTGTTTTGTGTTCCGGAGCAGTAGCCTACCCAACTTTTCTTTCCGGAGAGAACTTCAGGAATACTCCGTAAGAAAACCAGTTTGGTTTTTACGCTCCAGATTAACAAGGGCGAAAGTACAAGCATGCAAATGGCTGTTACCAGATCGAATGCGCGTTTGTTTTGCTTGTTATTTTCCTTTGCAATGGAATTAATGTGTACCACATACATTTCTCCGGAAGTTGAAATCGAGTTGCTGCCAATAATCGAAAAGCTTTCAGGTGGAGCAATTTTATAGTCGATATTGAGGTTATTCAGATCAAGCATTAGGCGGATGATTTCCTGCGAAGGAATATCTTCAGACGAGAAAATCAGTTCTTCAATTTTGTTGATGCGGATAATTTCAGGCAACTTTTGAATATTCCCGAGATAGAATTGCTGGTGAACCGAATCGTCGGGCGATACAAATCCAACAAGTTCAATCTTTAGTCCTGAATGGCTAATCAATTCCGAAATGCGTTTCGATTCGTCTATTCCAGCCAGCACTGCGATCCGTTTTTGCTTGTCGATCTCAAGTTCGAGACCGGGTACCTTAAATTTATGCAGCAAATACCTGTATGCTGGTAATGCCAGGAATGCCCATGCAGAGCCCAAAAGCAATAAGGCTCTTGAATAGCGCATCGTTTCATCGATCAACGAATAAAAAACGAGGATGGAAATTGTTCCCCACAACAGGCCTTTAAAGATCCGGTTAAATTGGATGTATTTCCGGTATCCTCCGTTGAGCCAGATGCATCCAATCCAGATGAGGATATAAATTGGAACTGCTATTTGTAGGTATTCCGGGGGATAATAACCACGTTTGAATTTATAGGTTTCCCAAATGGGGAGCAGGATAGCAAAACCGCTGAAGATAAAAAAGGCATCGGCCAGCGCTAGTTTGATGGTGTTGAATAATCTTCCGATCAACGACAAGAGCGCCCTGAGGTAAATCGCCAGCTTAATCAGAATGGTAAACTGGCGGGCATTCCCTTTTGAAAAGTGCTTTCCGGCAAAAATAATCATGGCGTTGTAAAACACTTTCACGTAATTGATGCTGCCCTTTTTGGTGCTTTCGCCTTTATAATGAATGATGGTTGTTTCGGGGAAATAATAGTTTTTATAACCGCCTTTAGTGATGCGGTAGGAGAGGTCGATGTCCTCGCCATACATGAAATAGTCTTCGTCGAGCAGTCCAACTTTTGCGAGTGTTTTGCGTCGAAGAAGCATAAATGCGCCAGCCAAAACGTCAACCTCATGAATCTGATCATTATTGAGATATCCCAGGTGGTAACGTCCAAATCTTTTGGAACGAGGGAAAAGACTTGAAATTCCTGACATTTTCCAGAATGCAACTTCCGGAGTGGGTAACCCACGCTTCGATTCAGGTAAAAACCGGCCTTTACCATCAATCATTTTAACGCCCAGGCCTCCTGCATCGGGCGTTTTGTCCATAAAGTCAACGATTTTCACGAAGCAGTCTTCCTCAACCACCGTATCGGGGTTCAGCAGTAAAATATATTCGCCTTTGGAAATCCGCATGGCCTGATTGTTGGCTTTCGAGAAGCCTACATTTTCCTTGTTGGCGATCAGGATTACGTCCGGATATTTTTCTTCAACCATCCGACATGAGCCATCAACCGAATCGTTATCAACAACAATAATTTCGGAACTCAGCTTCGATGCCGCTATTGAGGCGGTATGAAGGCATTGCTCCAGAAAATATTTAACGTTATAATTGACAATGACTATTGATAGCTTCATTCGTTGCTGTTTTCTATGTGTCTATGTGGTTTTTTTTATTTCCTTTTTTCTGATGACAAATGACTTTCCCTAGCGTATGATTGATTCTTCGAAATTCATCCGGTTGACGATCGACCGGCCAAGTGTAACTTCATCGGTATATTCCAGTTCGTCGCCAATGGAGACGCCCCTGGCCAGCGTCGAAATTTTTACGTTCGTGTTTTTTAACTTCTTGTAAATGAAAAAATTGGTTGTATCACCCTCCATAGTTGTGCTTAGCGCCAGAATTATTTCTTCGGTATTTCCTTCATTCACGCGGGTTACCAGCGAGTCAACTTCCAGATCCGAAGGGCCAATCCCATCCATAGGAGAGATAATACCTCCTAAAACGTGATACAAGCCTTTAAATTGTTGTGTGTTTTCAATCGACATCACATCTTTGATATTTTCGACTACACAAATAATGGATGGATTTCGTGAAGGATTGGCACAGATGCTGCAAATGTCGGTGTCCGAAATGTTGTGGCAAACTTTGCAGTGCTTGATTTCTGAGCGAAGTTGGATCAGGCTGTTGCCAAATATTTCAACTTCCTGAAGGTCTTGTTTGAGCAGGTGTAGAACCAGCCGCAAGGCCGATTTTCGTCCGATGCCAGGTAATTTAGCAAATTCATTCACCGCATTTTCAAGTAATCTTGATGGAAACCGATCAATATGCATATTCCGATTATTTTGTAAGCCTCAAATTTAATCAGCGAATTTGATTAAATGGATTTGGTGATCGAATTTCGTTCGTTTATTTATTGAGATATTTTGCAACGGTAGCCAGAACATCGTCCATTCGGATAGGTTTAACCAAAACCTCATTACAACCAGCATCCATGCATTTTTGCTTGTCTTCGGCCATAGCATATGCGGTCTGAGCAATGATGGGTAGCGATTTATCGGTTAGCCTGATTTGGCTCGTGGCTTCATAACCGTTTATTTCGGGTAATTGGATATCCATCAGGATCAGGTCGACTTTTGAACTTTTGTACATCTTCAGAACATCAATGCCGTCTTTGGCCCAAACTACATTGGCACCTGTTTTTTGAAGTATGCTGTACAGGTATTCATAATTGTACGGCGTGTCTTCGGCAATCATAATTGTATAATTGCTGAAGTTGTATCTTGAAGGTGTTGTTGGTCTTACTGTAGCTCTTACCATCGGTATTTTAATTTTATCATATGGAAGTGTCAAAAAGAAAATGCTTCCCTCGCCTTCAACCGATTTTACATTGATATCGCCTCCTAACAATGTCGCCAGGTCTTTGCATATGGATAAGCCGAGTCCGGATCCAGAAGCTTCAGAACCAGGTGTCTCGTCAGTTTGACTAAATCGTTTGAAGATGTTTTTAATTCGGTTCGGAGGTATTCCAGTACCAGTATCTGAGACGAAAAAGCGCAATTTAGTGTCGTTTATGATGGTATATCCAATTTCAATTTGCCCTCGTTCAGTGTGCATTAAAGCATTCAGATATAGGTTATTGATTATTTGTTTGAGACGGTATGGATCCGTGAAGATGACATCGTGATGAGCTTCTTCTGGAATTTGAAAATTGAGATCAAGATGCTGTTTCTCTTTCTGTTTCAGAAAATTATTATAGGTCATTTCGAGTTCTGAAAATAAATCGCCAAGCGAACAGGCTTCTTTTTTTATTTTCAATTCGTTGGCTTCAATCTTGGCAATATCAATGATATCATCAATCAGCCGGAGTAACGATTGACTGTTTTCTTCAATGATACCGGAGTATTTAGATCTTTTTTGTGATGGAAGGTTTTCGTTTTTAATGAGTTCGCTAAAACCAATGATTGTATTGATTGGAGTCCTGATCTCGTGACTCATGTTGGCCAGGAAAAGGTTTTTGTAGTTATTGGCTACTTCGGCATCTTGTTTGGCCTTTTTTAAATCCTTTTCAATCTTTTTGAGGTACGAAATATTCTCTGCAATTTTCACAAAATGGGTGATAGTCCCAAAATTGTTTTTGATTGGTGAGATACTGGCCAGTTCCCAGTAATATTCTCCGTTCTTTTTTTTGTTTTTAAACTCGCCTTGCCATTCGTTTCCTGAATTGATTGTTTTCCAGAGTTTTTCGTAAAAGCTGGCTGGCTGAAATCCTGATTTAAGGATGCTGGGTTTTTTTCCTAGTATTTCATGATCATTCCAGCCTGTTATTTTGCAGAATGCAGGATTAAAGAATTCGATATAGCCATCTTTGTCGGTAATAACCACTGAGATTGGGCTTTGTATGATAGCCTGATGAAGTTTTTTAAATTCACTTTGAGATTTTTTCTCCTCGGAAATGTCGCGGTGAGTTCCAAGCATTCTTAGGGCTTTCCCATTTTCATCCCGAAGTACCGTTGCTCGACTTCTAATCCAGATGTAATTGCCGTTTTTATGTCTTAGCCTGAATTCTGCTTCGTAAACACGTAAATTGCTGTTGATGAAGTTTTCAATGAAAAGAACCATTCTGTCCTTATCTTCAGGATGAAGTAATTCTTCCCATACCTTGTAATCATCAGAAATTTCATCGGGATAATAACCAAGAATAGATTTCCACTTCCTGGAATAAAATATTTTTCCGGAACCAACTTCGTAATCCCAAATGCCTATATCTGCCGCTTCTATGGCCATTTCATAGCGCTGTTCGCTTTCACTTAGCTTCTTTTCAATACGTTTGTACCGGTTTATGTTTCGAAGGATAATTAATACTGATTGCTGTAAACTCGAAGGATCAATTTCCGGAATTATGAATAAATTCCACCAGACTTTTTTTTCGCCTATCGCAATCAAAATATCAGCTTCTTTTTGTCGCTGTTGTTGAAAAACCTGTGAAATCAGGTTCGTAATTTGCAGCGTATTTTCTTTGAATAATTGATTTTCTTCAAGGCTTTTCCCAATATAATTTGAAGCTTTTTGGCCAAACTTGGCCGTGAAATTTTTGGAAGTAAATACAACCTGCATATCTGTATTTATCCTAATCAGTACCTCTTTAAGCTTATCAGGCAAGGTTTGATCAATTATTTTCTCTGGTGGTGGAACTTCTTCAAAACTTAAGAGTGTTATTCCTGAACTTAGGGGTGTAACTGAGATTAATAGGATGCTATTTTTTCGGGTTAAGGATAAGTGACTGATTTTATTTGATTTTATTGCAGGCAACACTTCATTTTCAAAAAAGAAGCGGATATTTTTTTTAAGACCTTCAGTAATCTGAATAAGATTTCCATTCAAATCTAAATGCTCTTTTCTAAGAATTTGGTTAATCTGTCCTGAAAACTCCTCAACCTGAAGATTTTCATCAAGTTTTATATATCCTGAATAATTTTCAATCTTATTATTTGGGAGAAACATGGCCTCTTTTGAATTTATTAATTACCTAAATTTAGTGAATATTACATTAACAAACATAATTGCCAATGGTTTTTTACCGTCTTGAATTAAAATATTAAATATTTTTCCAACAAAGAAGTTTGTTGAAATTTCAAAAGAACTGTGATGAAATCAATTTGTAGTTTTAATAAAGGAACCTCTTTATTTTTTGCGTTGGCGTTTTTTCGAAAGGGATGGGCTGAAGTACTACCCGCTGAATCTGTGAAAACTTATTGAGTTCAATATTTACTTTGTTTTGAATTTCTTTCAGAATCTCATCTGTTTTGTCGTTCAGATACAGAACCGCTTCTGTTTTCATGTTCCGGTATTTATTTTCAAGCTCTTCCATGTTTAAATGTACCAAAGCAACAAGTCTTCCTTTTTGTTCGACAACAAGCGATTCGAGTACATATTCCATCCGGTTTATAAGTGATTCAATTTCCTCCGGATAGATGTTTTCGCCACTCGATCCAACAATCATGTTTTTCATCCGGCCCTTGATATAAAGGTTCCCATCCTTATCAAAACAGCCCAGGTCTCCAGTCTTCAGCCAGCCATCTTCAGTAAAAGCATTTTTAGTTATTTCAGGTTCTTTGTAATAACCCATCATAACATTTTCACCTTTGGCTTGAATTTCGCCAAGACCAGTCTTTCGATCAGGTTGAGCAATTCTGAGATGAACACCTTCCACCGGTAATCCGGTTGAGAGAAATCGGGTTTTTGCAACACCGGCGCCTGCAAGCAATGGCGACGATTCAGTCATGCCATAACCAATGGCCAAAGGAAATCCACCTTCCATTAGAAAACGTTCGACATTATCATCCAATTTTGCACCGCCAATACCAAAAAACTTCAGATTGCCGCCAAATGTTGCAAAGAGTTTCTTTGCGGCGACTTTGTGTAGTAGTTTCCTTGAAACCGGAATTTTATATAGTATTCGTGTGATCAACTTACGGTTAATCTCGGGCAGTATTTTTGATTTGTATATTTTTTCGATGATCAACGGGACTACCAGCATGATTGTTGGCTTCACCTGTTCCAGCGCAGCCAATAAAATTGAAGCTACCGGAGGTTTCTTTAGGTAATTAACCGTTGCTCCATATTTGATTGGGAGAATGAGCCCTAACGTGTTTTCAAACGTATGCGAAAGTGGCAGAACGGAAAGGAAACGGTCGCCCGGAATAACGTTTTGAATAATCCAGCTTTGCTGGGCAGTCCAAACGATATTTTTGTGGGTCAGCATAACTCCCTTCGACTTTCCGGTTGTTCCGGAAGTATAGATGATCGAACAGAGATCTTTTTCTTCAACTTTGGGGTACTCGAAAAGTTGCTCGTTCATATCGTCGAATACTACCTCTGTTTTGTCTGAAACAATTTGAAAATTTTCGATGTGAATGACGGTTAATCCAGATATCGGTTCAAGTTTTAAGCGCAATGTTTCTGATACATATACAACGGAAACATCAGCATGTAAAATGATATTTTTTATTTCGTTTGGATGAAAGTCAGGAAGAATTGGAACAACTACAGCTCCAAGTACGGTGGTTGCAAAAAATGCGATGCCCCATTGTGGCATATTTACACTCAATATAGCGACTTTATCGCCTTTTTTTACACCAATCGATTGAAGTTGAAATGCTGCCTTTTTAACTTCACATTCCAATTGCTTATAAGTCATGTTTTCCTCACCAACAAATATCAATGACTGACTATTTGCAAAATCCCTATAACTTGCCTGCAACATAGCAGGGATAGTCAAAACTTCAAGCCTCCTCATATTTCAGTATTCAACAGCGGATTTAATAACGAATTAATCCGTCAAAAGTATATAAATGTTCTGTTTAGCTTTAAAATTCCTCAAGGTATTTGTATGTTTTGCCTTTAAATGCCAATGAAAATGAAATTTATTCGAATTTCGGAATTGTTTCGTCGGAGTTTTGCTTATTTGTTTTAATGTGACTTTCACACAGTACGAT
Organism: Prolixibacteraceae bacterium; assembly: GCA_028683385.1. Classification (GTDB taxonomy): domain Bacteria; phylum Bacteroidota; class Bacteroidia; order Bacteroidales; family Prolixibacteraceae; genus Aquipluma. The sequence continues at coordinate 293,714 of JAQUIJ010000002.1, forward strand.
AAAATAGATTTAAACATGTGATGCTAATTGGCTTGCTAAAACTTATTCGCCAGATTATAAAATTGTAAAATAAATTGTTCGCGATGTTCCAAAAAAGACCGTAAATGAATTAAATTTGAAAGGAAATGAATACTACTGAAATCATACAAAATACAGAACGGTTTATCGAATCTCGGTTTCGTTCGGAGGGGAGTGGTCACGACTGGTTTCATGTTGACCGGGTGCGAAAAATGGCTCTTCGAATTGGAGAACAGGAAGGTTGTGATTTATTTATTGTTGAGATGGCAGCGTTGCTTCATGATTTGGATGACTGGAAACTGGTAGATTCTGAAAATCAGAATACTTCGAAAGCAAAAGAATGGTTAGATTCGATGTGTGTTGAGCAAAGAATAGCCGACCATGTTTTACAAGTGATTGAAGAAGTTTCGTTTAAAGGAGCCGATATTGAAACACCGGTTAGTTCAGTCGAAGCTGCTGCTGTTCAGGATGCAGATCGCTTGGATGCCATTGGCGCCATCGGAATTGCCCGAACGTTTGCCTATGGAGGCCATAAGAGCCGGCTAATCTACGATCCGTCAATTACACCTGTAATGCACGATGACTTTCAGAACTATAAAAACAATACAGCATCAACAATTAATCATTTTTATGAAAAATTGTTATTACTGAAAGATAGGATGAATACCAATGCTGCCAAAGTTGTTGCAGAACAAAGGCATCAGTTTATGAATGATTATTTATCCCAATTTTATGAAGAATGGGAGGCTATACGATGAAAACAACAATTACTAATACTTCAGTTATGAAAATTGAACACATAGCAATTTGGACACGGGACTTGGAAGGTATGCGAAATTTTTATACGCATTATTTTAATGCGTCATCAGGTTCAGGGTACTACAATCATTCCAAAGAGTTTAGATCATATTTTCTTTCGTTCGAAGGTGAATGTAGGCTGGAGTTAATGCAAATGCCAACCGTAACGAACAATAGAAACGATTATCGGAAACACTATTCCGGCATTGCTCATTTCGCCTTTAAAGTCGGCTCACGCGAGCGGGTTGACCAAATTACGGAAATGCTTCAGCAGGATGGGTTTGAGATTATCAGTCCCGGAAGAATGACCGGAGATGGCTATTACGAAAGTGCTGTTTATGATCCGGAAAAAAATCGAATTGAGATTGTTGCCTAATAGGAGGACGTCATTAGTCATTAGTAAATGACAATTTCCCAATGACTAATGACTATTTTCTTCCTGGCATGTTTTCGGCTGCGTATTGCAATTGTTCGTACCATTCCTCGCCGTATTTTCTGATCAGAGGTTCTTTCAAAAAAACATAGAGTGGTAATTTTGCGACTTTCCCCCACTCACGTCCGGGCTTACAAATGTCGATTTGCTGGTAGTTTACCGCGTCAAATCGTTTGTATTCAGTAATTCGTATCGGGAAAAGGTGGCAGGAAACAGGTTTTCTGAAAGTGATTTTTCCATCCAGAAAAGCTTTTTCGATACCACATTTCAGAATGTCGTTTTCTTTGTAGGTGTACACGCACTGCTTGTTGTTCTCAAGTGGCGTTACCAAATCTCCATCCAGATCAATCACCGCAAATCCTTGTTTGCTGATTTCATTCCGATGATTTTCTGATAAGTAAGGTTCAACTTCAGGATAAGCTTCCTGAATGGCTTTTACTTCTTCAGGAGTGACCGGTGCACCCGAATCGCCTTCAACACAGCAGGCTCCTTTACATTTCAATAAATCACAAAGGAATTTCTTCTCCAGAATATCTAAACTAACAATGGTACGGCCGATTTCAAGCATTTCGGGGAATATAAAATCCTGACAGGTTTTTAAAACCTGTCAGGATTAAAGTGGAATTTTTAAATTATTTTTCAATCAATACTTTTCCAGTCATTTCAGCTGGAATTTCCAGACCCATGATTGACAACAGGGTAGGAGCAACATCGGCCAGAATACCGTTGTCGATTTTTACGTTTTTGTTTTCAGATATGTAAATGCAAGGAACCGGGTTCAGCGAATGAGCTGTGTTGGCCGATCCATCTTCGTTAACGGCGTTGTCGGCATTTCCGTGGTCAGCAATAATGATAATCTCATACCCACCCTTTTGAGCTGCTTCAACAACAGCTTTCACGCAACCATCAACGGCAGTCACTGCTTTCGAAATGGCTTCGTAAACTCCGGTATGACCAACCATGTCGCCGTTTGCAAAATTCAGGCAAACAAAATCGGCAGTTCCGTTGGCCAATTCAGGAACAATCAAGTCGCGAACCATTGGTGCCGACATTTCAGGCTGAAAATCGTAAGTCGGGACTTTAGGCGAAGGAGCCAAAAGCCTTTTTTCACCCGGGAATTCTTCTTCGCGGCCACCGCTGAAAAAGAAGGTAACGTGCGCATATTTTTCAGTTTCGGCAATTCGGATTTGTTTCAATCCGGCTTTCGAAACGATTTCGCCCATTGTATTATTCAGGTTTGGCTTGTCGAAAATAACATTGACATTTTTGAAATCGGCTTTGTAGTTGGTCATAGTGTACCACTGCAAAGGCATGGTTTTTAATCCAAATTCAGGAAGATCCTGCTGCGTAAAGGCAATAGTTGTCTGGCGCAAACGGTCGGTGCGGAAATTGAAACAAATCACCACATCGTTTTCCTGAATGGTAGCCAACGGGTTCCCGTTTTCATCAACCATCACGATCGGTTTCAGGAATTCGTCGGTAACGCCAGCTTCGTATGATTCTTTAACTGTTTTCAGCAAGTCAGTCGAAGGAGTTCCTTTTCCTTCAGTATATAAATCGTAGGCCAATTTAAACCGGTCGTAATTTTTATCGCGATCCATGCCATAATAACGGCCAATCAACGAGGCAAATTTACCATTGGTGCCTTCGAGGCTTTTCAGGTCTTCTTCCAGAAATCCTAATCCTGAACGTGGATCAGTGTCGCGTCCATCGGTCAATCCGTGGATAAATGTATTTTTTAGTCCGAAGTCGGTTCCAATCTGGCAAAGAGCAACCATATGCGCGCTCAAAGCATGAACTCCGCCAGGGCCAATTAGCCCGATCAGGTGTACATTTTTATTATTTTCCTTCGCGTAGGTAAACGCTTTCACGATTTGTGGTTCGGTCCAAAGTGTTTTTTCGCGGATGGCTTTGGTGATTTTTACCATGTCCTGATAGATCACACGTCCGGCGCCGATGTTGAGGTGACCTACTTCCGAATTTCCCATTTGACCATCGGGCAAACCAACATATTCGCCACAAGTTAGCAGTTGCGAGTGAGGATAATTGGCATTCAGGTAGTCCAGGAATGGTGTTGGAGCTGTTGCAATAATATCGCGTGCGGTACCATCGCCAATTCCCCAACCATCAAGTATCATTAAAAGTGCTTTTTTATAAGTTGCCATAATTTAGATTCGTTTTAAATAATAAACTAATTTGCGACACAAAAGTATCGTTTTTTCTATTGATTTTACCAAGATTGCTAATCGCTTAAAATGAATTAACAATTTACTTTTATTCAGGTTGTGTATTTCAGAAAGTTTTATCAAATGGGATGAAAATGAGATTTACAAAGCTGATGGAAACTTTAATCGGTTTTTCTGGTTTCAGGTATTACAATTTGATCGTAAGCGAGTTGTTTATCCTTTCAGGATAGAAAAATGTGAATTTTTATTTCGTTCAATTGCCTATATTTACCTATGAACTTAAATGTGCTGGTATGAATTTCAATAAAATTACTTCGGTAGTGTTCGTTTGCTCTTTTATTTTCGCTTATCCAATTGTTGGTCAGGATTTTAACTCGAATCGGGTTGTCAGTCAAACCGGTAAGCCTAATTCAACGGAATTTGCTCAGATTACGGATAACGAATTCATATCAACAGATTCAGGAAGTATCTCAAATGCTGGTTCCGAAGTGTTGATTAGCCAGCCTGCCGGTGTTTATGATTTGACAACCCTCAAATTAAAAAATAAGATTATTCCATTAACTTATCCGGTTTATCAATTGCTCGACTACTTCGAAACAAAGGGAGATCTGGGCTTTTTACCTCAGGCCAAACCGTACACAAAAGTTTTTATTGCTGAACTTTTGATAAAACTTATAGCCAAAGATAATTTGTCGAACCGCGAAAAGCGTGTCGTTCAACAACAACTTGCAGACATTATGCAGGATTACAATGGCCTGAAAATATATCAGGAAGCCTCTAAAAATACTTATGCGGTCGTTGGCTTTAGTGCCGAAACATCGGTTCGAAGTGGAATTGGGGATAATGGAACCATGGCGATGAGCTTACTTGGAGAGCCATATTTGTCGGGTGATCTGGGCAAACACCTTACTTTTACTGCAGGAATGGGTCTCGCTATTGAAAGGCTTACCCCGGATATTTTTTACCAGTCGTACACCCGCGATAAACAGGTTGTGTTTCCATACGAATCGGTTGGATATTCCTATTTGCCCTATCAGTTTAATTTTGATACGATGTGGGCGCATGTTTTGGCTTCAGGTAATTCAGGTGAAGGAAAGCCGGTTAAAAAGGATTTTACCGCAGGAATGATTTATCACACTGAACTGAATGGATCCTGGTTTGACGGAGCAGTCCAGATGAGTATAAATAATCAGCGACGAGCCTGGGGGCATGATCAAAATAACCTGGTGCTTTCGTCCACTGCACGCCGATTCCCGGGAATTGAACTGAAAATTCAGCCTGCCAAATGGATACGCTATTCTTATGTGATGGGATCATTGTTCTCGTATGCGAACCAGGATTCAAGTTATAAAAGTGAAATTTATGGGTACGAATTGGGCCAGGTGCAGAAGAATTTCACCTATCATCTGGTTGAATTCATGCCCAATCGTTGGTTGCAAATTTCGGCTGGCGGAGGTAATATCTGGTCAAAACGTTTCGAACTGGCTTACATGGTTCCGTTTGTAATGCCCCATTTTACGCAGATTGATGTTGGCGATCATGATAATTTGACCATGTATTTTGATGTGGCTACTTTGATTCCTCCAGTTGGAAAAATTTGGGGTGGTTTTTTTGTCGATGAATTTGATTTTAAAACATCAGGAAAATTGTTTCGAATGCCTCATAACCGGTATGCCTGGCAATTGGGTTGGAAATCGAACCTGATCTCCGATTTAATTCCCGGCACAACTTCAACACTAAAATACACCCGACTTTCTCCATTTGTTTATACTCATTATCCTGAAACTGAATTTAATACCTTTGGGAGTGGGGCTTTGGATATGACTTATACTCACGATGAATTTAATCTGGGTTTTTATCTTCCGCCAAATTCATCGGAACTGAATTGGAAGTTGGTAAATGTGGCAGTTCCTGACCTGGTATTGTCTCTTGATAATAAGCTGATTATTCATGGTACAAACGATTTGGCAAGTACCAATATTTACCAAATTTACGGTGATGTTTATCGTCAGTACTATGAAGAACCTGGCAGGGCTATGATAAAATACCCATATGAAAATTTTACAAAAGATGGAATTTACGACTGGACGGTGATGTCTGAATTTAAGTTTGATTGGAAACTTCGCCATTCAGGCTTGTTGAATTATTACCGTGTGGTAGGAAGTTTAGGCTATGCCAAAACGTGGTGGCGGAGTAACGAAAGTCAGGTTGTTGCTCCTGAATCCCGGAACCTGATTACGGGAAGTATTGGGATTGTGGTGGAAATGTAGAGCGCCTGTAAACGAAAACCTCCAATGTGATTGTCTGTAGACAAACGCATTGGAGGTTTCTTATGCTCGGTTTAGTCGATGGTCAACTTTTTGTAACCTGAAGTCCTGAGTTTGAAATACTGAAATCGACAAAGCGGGCTCGGTTGTTAACCGGATTCGTAGTTAATTCATGCCTGATTTGATTGGCAGCCTTTTCGTCGCCAGCCATAATAAACATGAATCCACCGCCTCCGGCGCCCAGTAATTTGTGCCCAATCGACCACGGAGCTATCCGATCAATAAGTTTTTGGATTTCGGGAGTATTTGTTCCTGAATCTAATTTCTGATTCAACTGCCAGCTTTTATTGATGTTTCGGCCTAACCCCTCAAAGTCTTTGGCAGAAAGGGTTGCACTGGTGTTTTCGGCGTGGTACTTCAGTTCTTCCAATAACGAAAGATGTGCCGACGAATTCAGAAACATTCCTCTAACAATATCGGCCAAAATACTTTTGGCTACTCGCGTAATTCCGGTATAATAGAGCAGCATCCTGTTTTTATACAACGGATCGCTAAACAGAGATTCGGGCAACCATTTGATCACCGGACTTTGCATTTTCCCCGGACTGGTTTCGAGCAGTTTGATGCCTTCGAGAATACCGCCAAACTGATCTTGCCACCCACCACCGGTGGTTAAAAGCTGTTCGAGGGCCAACGTACGTCGGCCAATTTCTGCTTTGTCCCATCCTAAAGCACAGACTTCAGAAAGAGTTCCCAGCACCGTTGCTGCAAGTATAGAGCTTGTACCTAATCCCGAACCTTTGGGAACGGCTGCAAGTATTGATATTTCCAAACCACCACCAGCTTCAATCAGTTGTTCTTGCAAAGAAGAAAATTTCCGGCAGGAAAAATCAGGAATAAAGCCTGAAAGCGCCAGTGCTGCTTTGGGAATTGCAAAAGGCGAGCCTACACTGTAAAATTCTCTTAATTCATCGTAAGTTGTAATTGTTTCCTGGGCGCCCAAATCGATTGACCGAAGTATAAATTCGGGTTTTTCTGAGGCTTTTATGTAACAATGTAATGGTGGCTGACCATTCAATTCAACGGCCAGGTTGAGAACTCTACCTCCATACAGGAAACAGTAGGGCGGAGTATCCGACCACCCTCCTGCAAGGTCGAGCCGAACCGGACTTCTTCCCCAGGCAATCTGGTCTGGTAACAAGTTGATTACTGGTTCAACCAGGTTTTGATGAAAATGGTTTAAAACTGAATCGCGCAGATAATTAAATGCTTTCTTTTCTTCCAGATCAAACTCAATGCCTCTTTTTCGCTGAACGGTTGCACGAAACATGTGATCATGCAAAGGCAGCCAGCCGTTGTTTTTAACCTCAAGTTCTGTAGGAAGTTCAAGATTATTTTTGACATATTCATCAGCCAGCTTATCCAGATCGAGCTGGTAAAATACTGAATTGGAATAATTGCGTGCAATCGCAGGAATGGCATTAATGCGATGTCGCGTACTTTGCTTATCAACTTCAGAAATATTGCAGATTTGACCAATTTCGTCAGCGCTTACCCGTCGCGATTGCAGCCAAATATCCGTAAATTTCGGATTCAGCGAGGGTTGGTTGTCGATTAACCATTGAAGGAATAATTCGCTGATATTTTCTTTTTTCAGAATTGGGAAAATCGGAAGAAATTGAATGTCGGTAGTTTCATCCAAATGATCGAATGCCTCCGCCAGTCCTCGTTTCTCTAACCAGACAGAAAGTTTTCTTCCCATGAACAATGTTGATTCACTGCTTGGTGTCCCCCGGAATGGATCGTTGAATCCATAATTTCGGATCACTACTTCTTGTTCGTTGACCGGAACCAGATCAAGACAGACTCCGTTGTGCAATTCAATATTCCAGTTATTCTCCGGAATGTTGGTCAACGCATGATTTTTATGCAATTGCCAACCAGCCGGAATAAACGCGTTCTCTATCCAAATATTTGCTTGTTCGGTGTTTAGCTTCGCGTTGACTTCGGAATTTAGAACAAAAATTGAAGGGTGCGGTTTAACCTGACGATGCCAGATTTCGCGCTGATCGGTAATCCGGTTCTGAATCGAAAGGTTGGACGTGATCAGTTCGGATGTGTTTCCCAAATGATAAAATTCTCCCCCTTCAAGGTTTACCAAAGCGATACTCAATGTATTGATTTCAGCATCGGATTGAACAGGTGAATTTCCCATTGCAATTCCAAATTCGCTGTACAAATCGTAAAAGTCGGGCGTTTTGTTCTCATAAATTTTTCCATACCAGCCACAGCGATCCATCAGTAGTTTAATAGCTTTGGGACTGAGCAGCCAAATGCCGATGTCCATCAGGAAATAGTACTCATGTATGAGTTCTTTGATTTTCTGAATAGATGGTTTTTGCAGCATAAACTGCATTTGACTTGGCGAATCGTGCCGGGCAAAAAATACTCCATGGTTTGTAGCTTTCTCCGGTTCGAGCCACATTCCGAAGCAGACGACATCGGCTTCAGGAATTTCAGGAATATTTTTGCCTGAAAATATCAGGGTGTCTCCGCTGGCAATCAAGGTATTTAGCTTGTCAGGCGCCTGATCGAGTATTTGGTCGAATAATGGAGTCTGAAGGTGAATTAACCGTTGGTTGAGTTGTTGTCCGCGCGACCATCTGAATACAGGCATAGGCAGTAAACTCTTGCCCAAAGGCGCATACGCAGGCAAGCGTCGGCTTTGGCCGCCAGCATGAATGAGTACCCGCTTTTCTTTTGGTAACCATGCTTCAAAATTGGCTTCTTTTTCCTGATTAAATGCTTCAGTCAGGAGGAAAGCTGTTCCGCCGCCCGAGCCAACTCTTTTCTCTTTTGGATCGGATGAGATAAACCAATTTTCCGAAGAAAGACCAGATATTTGATGAAAGTGAGGTATTGTATTTGGCGGAACTGAAATGAGGTGCTTCATGTGATATGCAAATTAGCAACCTAAATACCAATTGTACAACTTTTCAATTCCTTCTTCAATCTCTATTTGATGATGCCATCCTAAAGTATGAAGTTTATCTGGATTTGTAAGCTTTCGCATCGTGCCATCGGGTTTGGATGTATTAAATGCCAAATCACCTTTGAATCCTAATTTTTCTCTGATTAGAAATGCGAGATCGCGTATTGAGATTTCTTTTCCGGTTCCAATATTTATGTGGGTATTGCGGATTTCATTGGGAGATGTCGAATTTGCATGAATGGCATCTTTAAAATCAATATTCTCCATCAAAAATACACAGGCATCGGCCATTTCTTCGCTCCACAAGAATTCGCGCATGGGCGAACCTGTTCCCCAAATTTCTACGGAAACGGATTTTGACGGATTTTGACGGATTCCGTATTTAGAAAGAATGGTTAAAATCTCAATTGGGTTATTAATTCCTGAAATTTCTTCTATCGGGCGTTTGTTTAAATCTTCACTAATGGCGTCCCAGTTGTTTTCTTCCAGACATTTTCCCAAATGCATTTTCCGGAGCATCGCTGGCAATACATGCGATTTTTCGAGATCGAAATTGTCATTAGGGCCGTAAAGATTGGTCGGCATCACCGAAATGAAGTTGGTGCCGTATTGTAGGTTGTAACTTTCACATAGTTTGATCCCGGCAATTTTTGCAATGGCATATGGCTCATTCGTGTATTCAAGAGGGCCAGTTAAAAGACAATCTTCGGGCATGGGTTGTGGCGCTTCTGCCGGATAAATACAAGTTGAACCCAAAAATAATAATTTCTTTACCTGATTCAGATATGCCGCATGGATCACGTTATTCTGGATCATGAGGTTTTCGTAGATAAACTGTCCTCGGTAGGTATTATTTGCCACAATACCACCCACTTTTGCTGCAGCCAGAATCACATATTCAGGTTTTTCAGTCGCAAAAAATGAATTTACAGCATTTGTATCCATTAGATCCAACTCACTAAATTTTCTTCCGACAAGGTTGGTGTATCCTTTAGATTGAAGATTCTTCCAGAGCGCCGAACCGACCAGTCCAAGATGACCAGCCACATATATTTTAGAGTCTTTTTTCATAATGGATAATGATTTATTCGAAGTAGTTCAGGGTGCGATAGCCACCTTCTCTCAGCCAGGCGTCTTTTTTCATGAGTTTAATGTCCGATTGCATCATATCCTGAATAAGTCCGTTGAGGTCGTATCTTGGTTCCCATCCAAGTTTCGATTTTGATTTGGATGGATCTCCAATCAAAAGATCTACTTCAGTAGGACGGAAATATTTAGGGTCGACAGCAACGATGACATGAGGCGATATTCTTGATTTTATTCCACCTAAATAACGTTCACCAACTTTTTCAATAAATAGCTTTTCGTCAATGGACGTAATAGAACCTTTTTCGTCAGCGCCTTCACCGGAAAAACTCATTTCAAGTCCGATTTCGGCACATGATAACTTGATAAAGTCGCGAATAGTAGTGGTTATGCCGGTAGCTATTACATAATCATCTGGTTGATCTTGCTGAAGAATCAGGTACATCGCACGGATATAGTCTTTTGCATGTCCCCAATCTCGTTTAGAGGAGAGATTTCCAAGAAAGAGCTGTTCCTGCATTCCAAGAGCAATTCGGCTAATGGCACGTGTGATTTTGCGAGTCACAAATGTCTCACCTCGGATGGGCGATTCGTGATTAAACAAAATTCCGTTACTGGCATGCATCTTATAAGCTTCACGATAATTCACTGTTATCCAATAGGCGTACATTTTGGCAACAGCATAAGGGGAGCGTGGATAAAATGGAGTTCTCTCTGTTTGCGGAACTTCTTGTACCATCCCGTATAATTCGGAAGTAGATGCCTGGTAAATTCGGGTTTTCTCAATCAGTCCGAGCAGTCGAACGGCTTCCAGAATGCGCAAAGTTCCAAGTCCGTCGGCATTGCCGGTGTACTCTGGAGTTTCGAAACTAACTGCCACATGGCTCATGGCTGCGAGGTTGTAAATTTCATCTGGTTGCGTTTCCTGAATGATTCGGGTAAGGTTCATGCTGTCAGTTAAATCGCCATAATGGAGTTTGAAATGACGGTTTTCAACATGCGGATCTTCGTAGATGTGATCAATTCGCTCAGTATTAAACATAGAAGAGCGTCGTTTAATACCGTGAACCATATATCCTTTTTTGAGTAGGTATTCACTCAGGTAGGCACCATCCTGTCCGGTGACTCCGGTAATTAATGCAGTTTTTTGTGTCATTTATATAGCGTTTTTTAGATTTTATGTATCTACCAATAACTCGTTAATTTATATATTGTTTTAAGAATTTCAAATTCATTAATTTCCAATGCCACTGTATTCAAAACCAATTTCTCTTAATGCTTTTCTTTCCAGAATATTCCGTCCATCGAACAGAAATGCTGGCTTGTACATGTTTTCATAAATTTTCTGCCAATCGTATGCTTTAAATTCATCCCATTCGGTGAGGATGGCAATCGCATGAGCATCTTCCATCGCAGTGTATGGATCATTATGGACATGCACCGAAACTCCTTCCATTTCCCCAACAGGTGGTGAATCAAAATCACCTCCATAAGTGGAATGATTCGTGGCAGCCAGGTAGTTCAAATCGCGTAAAACTTGTTCTTTAGTAACTTTCGGGTCGTAAACGTGAATTTCAGCACGATCTTGCAGAAGTTCGTAGGCCACATAAATCGCTGGCGATTCGCGCGTGTCATTGGTGTTTTTCTTAAATGCCCAACCTAAAAAGGCTATTTTTTTACCGGATACAGTATTGAACAGACTGTCAATTATTTGTTTGGAAAAGCGGTGTTTCTGGTAATCATTCATGCGAATTACCTGTTCCCAATAGTCAGCTACTTCAGGTAAATTGAAGTGACGACAAAGATAAACCAGATTGAGTATGTCTTTTTGAAAGCAACTTCCGCCAAACCCGACCGAAGACTGCAAAAATTTGGATCCAATTCGACTGTCAGCTCCAATGGCTCTGGAGATTTCTTTGATGTCGGCACCGGTGCGTTCACAAAGTGCCGAGATTGAATTGATGCTGGAGATTCGCTGAGCTAAAAAAGCATTTGATGTTAATTTTGATAACTCGCTGCTCCAAACGTTGGTTTGTAGAATTCGTTCCCGAGGAACCCATTGGGCGTAAACATTGGTTAGTATTTCAATGGCCTTTAATCCTGCCTCACTTTGCTCTCCACCAATCAAAACACGGTCAGGGTGGTGTAAGTCTTGAATGGCCGTTCCTTCAGCCAGGAATTCAGGATTAGAAAGAACCTGAAATTGATGCCCTCGGATATTATTGCTTAATATTGTTTTTATAGATTGTGCTGTCCGAACCGGCAAGGTCGATTTCTCAACTACGATTTTATCTCCATTGGCGAATTCTGCGATTTGCCTAGCGCATAGTTCAACATATTTTAAATCGGCAGCCATCCCTTTTCCTACTCCATATGTCTTGGTTGGAGTATTAACCGATATAAAAATAATGTCCCCATTGCGAATCGCTCCTTGCACATCAGTTGAGAAAAAAAGATTTCGATTTCGGGCAGATTTAACTATTTCAGCCAGTCCGGGTTCATAGATTGGCAGATTGTCTATGTCTTCATCGTTCCATGCTGCAATTCGTTGTGAATTGATGTCAACTATGGTCACTTCAATTTCCGGACATTTTTCAGCAATAACAGCCATCGTTGGTCCGCCAACATATCCTGCGCCTATACAAGTAATTTTCATAGGAAAATAATTATTTAAAAATTGAAAGATACTTCTAATTCGTGTTTTATTATAAACTCCAACACTCTATTTTTTTTGATTCGATTCGGGTAAAGTCCTTTCATGTCAACCAACAGAAAGGTTTCATTGGAATACTTTAAAAAGTTTGATTCTGTCTTTATTTAAATTTTTAGCAAGTTAGACCGCTGTATCTGAGATCTGCTATTTGTAATTCGATTTTATCGGGAATTAATGAAGTTTAGTATAACTTTTATAGGTTAGAAAGTTGATTTTAATAAAGTTAACTATTGTCCGCTTCACAGCTTCGCCCTCTCTGTCACAAAGCCAGATATAGACTAATTCATATTGGAGTTCAAATGTAACTCAAAAGCGGATATAAGTCAATAGATTTTATTGTTAATGCTGGTTTTGCCACAAAATTGCAAAATGCATATTCATTCATCTGGCAACTTTGTGTATCAATCGATATTAAATTGAATGAAGGTTCAACTCCATGATTTAGGCAAATTGTAAAATTAAAATGCCAATGGAAATAATTTTGAGGGAGTATGAAATAAAAAAAGCAGTTAAGAAATTTTCTTAACTGCTTCATTTTTAAGTAGCGAGAGGCGGGCATGATCCGCCGACCTCGCGATTATGAATCGCGCGCTCTAACCAGCTGAGCTACCTCGCCATCGTTTATTCTGAACTTAAAAAAAGAAACTTCCATTCCTTTTTTGCGGTGGCAAATATAGCACTTTATTTATTTGTTGATCGACAGAGCTGAAAAAAATCAAAAAAAAATCTGTGTTCCGATTTTTCGATGGCTTGTTTTTTCTGTTTAAATACATATATTGCAGAAAATCAAAGAACCTATGGCTGAAAAAACACAAATACAATTGGAATATACTGTCAACTGCTCCCCCAAAGTACTCTTTAACAGACTGAGTACCGCATCAGGCTTAACTGAATGGTTTGCTGATGATGTTCGTGTAAAAGGAAACATGTTTACATTCATTTGGGGAGATACAAGTCAAACTGCGGAAAAAAAACTTCATCGCGAAAATAAGATGGTTCGGTTCGAATGGGTTGGTGATGACGCAGATGAATTGTATTTCGAGTTCGTAATTAATCAAGATGATCTGACCAATGATGTTTCGCTTACGATTACTGATTTTGCCGAGGAAGACGAAATCAATGAAACCAGTAATCTTTGGGATACTCAAGTTTCGAAATTGAAACATTTACTTGGCTCCTGATTGGAATAATCGTGATGAACTACCTCGCTTAAAATCGTCAGTCAAATTTTCAAGTTAACTTTTCCCCACCTACAAATCCATTCTGTCTCATTTACTATTCTGTCTTAGATATTGTTTTTTTTAATTCAATTATTATTCTCCAAATTCATTTCAGAATATCAGTTTTATGAGAATTGTAAAGCTTCGTTTCTCGTTTTGCGCTCAAAATAATTTTGAAGGTGTTTGTGATTCACTTTTTAATTCTTCAAAATACTTTAGTTTTGTAAACGTTTTATTATGCAAGCATAAGCATGAAGCTATTACATAAGTTTATCATTAAAAGTTTTCTGGGTCCTTTTTTTATGACCTTTTTCATCTGTATTTTCATTCTACTGATGCAATTTCTGTGGAAATACATTGATGATTTGGTTGGAAAGGGACTTGATTGGACAATTGTGACAGAATTGTTGATGTACGCGTCGTTTAGTCTTGTTCCTCTTGCGTTTCCATTAGCCATGCTATTGGCCTCGATCATGACTTTTGGCAATTTGGGTGAGAATTACGAGCTGGTTGCCATGAAAGCTTCAGGGATTTCGTTATTTCGAATTATGCGGCCACTTTTTGTTGTTGCTCTTATTCTTACTTCGATCGCATTTTATTTTTCCAATAATATTCTTCCCAAGGCCAACCTTAAATTTTACACCTTAATGTTTAGTGTTAAACAGCAAAAGCCTGAAATGGTGATTAAAGAGGGTGTTTTCAGTAATGATATGGAAAATTACAGCATTAAAGTTGAGCGTAAGGGAAAAAATAATAACATGCTTTACGATGTGATGATTTACGACCACTCTGATAATCAGGGAAATGTAAGTGTGTCGATTTCTGATTCCGGAAAAATGGAAATAACACAGGATAAGAAGTTCATGTCAATCACGCTATATAACGGACAAAATTATACTGAAGGAACTGAAAGCCGGCAAAGTACAGCAAAACGGTATCCTTTTCGGCGCGAATCGTTTCAGAAGGAAGTGATTAACATTAGCATGAAAGATTTTGAATTTAACCGGATTGATGAAAAACGCTATGCCGGAGCTTCAAAAATGATGAATGTTTCGCAGCTCACCAGTCAGGGCGATTCTGTTTTTAAAGAATATAAGATTCAGCTGTGGAGGTATTTGACTGCATTTAGCTACATCAGCGATGTTAATCGGCAAGTTTCGTGGTTGGCTAATCCAAGGGATTCACTTCGGATTAATCCTAATATAAAACCGGATAGTATCGTAGATTTTGATAAAACTATTGCAGCATTGAGTACCTTTGAGAAGGCAGCTCTTTACCAGCGTGTTATAAGCAATGTTCGAAGTAACTCATTAGCACTTACTCAGCAATTCGACGAAATGTATATGAGAAAGAAATCGCTGAATAGTTACGCCATGGAGTGGCATCGTAAGTTTACTCTTTCATTTGCCTGCCTTATCTTCTTTTTTATAGGTGCACCTCTTGGGGCCATTATTCGGAAAGGTGGGCTGGGTATGCCTGTGGTTGTTTCCATATTAATGTTTATCGCTTACTATATTTTGATGATTACCGGAGAGAAATTTGCCCGGGAAGATGCATGGTCAATGGTTGGAGGAATGTGGCTTGCCTCGTTTGTTTTTCTTCCATTGGGTATTTGGCTGACTTACAAGGCAGCAACCGATTCCGGAGTTATGAATATAGAAAGCTACCAGGCTCTTTTTAAACGTCTGATCAAATTTCGATTTTTTAATCGTCATAAACCTGAATAATAGATCGATGCGAATACTTCAATTGATGAATAAAGTTCCATGGCCTCCAAAAGATGGAGGAGCCATTGCCTGTTTAAACATGACGAAGGGATTCTCAATGCTTGGGCACGAAGTAACTGTATTGAGTATGAATACTTCCAAACATCATATTCGAATTAAGGATATGCCTGACGATGTGAGAAGTAAAGCCGACTTTCGTCTGGTCGAAGTGCCAGCATCAATCAATTGGCTAGAGGCTACATTTAACCTGCTGTTCTCTAAGCTTCCGTACAATGCACAACGATTTATTTCCGACGAATTTAGCAATGAGTTAGCCAAGCTGCTGACCGAAAAAAACTTCGATGTTATCCAGCTTGAAGGATTATATCTTTGTCCATACATTCCGGTTATCCGTGAGTATTCGAAAGCCTTGATTGCGTATCGTGCTCACAATATCGAATACGAAATATGGGAGCGAACGGCCACATTATCTGAAGGATTTCGGTCGAAATATCTTCGGAACCTTTCAAAGCGAATTAAACGATTCGAGGTCAGTTACCTTAATACCTATGATTTACTTGTACCGATTACCGATCGTGACGGAATTATCCTCGATAAGCTTGGCAATACCAAACCACGTCATACCTCACAAACCGGTATCGATTTTGCCTCCCTTGTTCCTACTGCCCGAAAGCTTGAGTTCCCGTCTTTGTTTCACATCGGGGCGCTCGACTGGGCTCCAAATCAGGAAGGATTGATCTGGTTTTTCAATCATTGTTGGCCTAAAATACATCAGGAAAACCCAGATTTGAAATTTTACCTTGCCGGAAGAAATGCTCCTGAATGGTTCGAACGAATTATTAAATTGGATGGAGTTGAGTATTTGGGCGAAATAAACGATGCCTACGATTTTATTAATTCGAAGGCAGTTATGGTTGTTCCGCTTTTCTCCGGAAGCGGTATGCGAATCAAGATTATTGAAGGTATGGCGCTCGGTAAACCAATCGTAACAACTGATATTGGCACTGAAGGTATTCCTACAGAGAATGGCAAAAATATATTAATTGCGAATGAGGCTGATCGATTTACCGAAGCCATCAATCAATTGATTAACGATCGCTCACTTTCTGATCGGATTGGAACCAATGCAATTGGATTTATTCAGGAAAAATATGATAATTTATCGCAGGCCGAAGCGTTAGTTGAATTTTACAAACAACATTAAATCCTTTGGAAATAGTATTCTGGATATTGCTTCTGATCGTGTTTTATACCTTCGCAGGATATGCAGTTTTGCTGGCCATACTTCTATCCTTAAAAAAAACGATATCCAAAAAAAGTATTTATCCTGAAGTCAAATCCACTGACTTGCCCCGGGTTTGTATGTTTGTTGCTGCATACAACGAAAGTAATTATGTTGATGTTAAAGTTGAGAATTTACTCGAGCTCGATTATCCCCAGGACAAAATTCAATACCTCTGGATTACTGATGGATCGGATGACGGAACTCCTGAAATATTAAAAAAATATCCACAAATGGAAGTTCATCATCTTCCGGAGCGAAGAGGAAAAATCCATGCCATGAACCGCGGAATCCAATTTGTTGATGCACCAATCGTAATTTTTTCAGATAGCAATACTACGCTTTGTAAGCAAGCCATTCGGGTGATGGTTGATCATTTTAATGACCCCAACGTTGGATGTATTGCCGGCGAGAAAAGAATAATATCACTGAAAGCTGATGGTGCCGCCGGATCAGGCGAAAACATGTACTGGAAATTTGAATCCTGGGTCAAACGTATGGACAGTGATCTGAATTCGGCAGTTGGTGCGGTTGGTGAGTTGTTTGCGATCCGCACTTCCCTTTATACTGAAGTTGAAAATGATACTATACTTGATGACTTTATTATATCTCTGAGGATTGCTGAAAAAGGTTACCGAATTGCCTATACTCCAGAGGCTTATGCCATAGAAACCGCATCGGCGAACGTTTCAGAAGAGATGAAACGTAAAGTACGCATTGCTGCCGGCGGTCTCCAAACCATTGGCCGGTTAAAGGAATTGCTAAACCCATTTCGCTATGGGTTGCTTTCGATTCAGTATATTTCACACAAAATTTTGCGATGGACCATAGCGCCAATCGCCCTGTTTAGCCTATTATTTATTAATCTTTTCATCGTGTTGAAAAGTGGGGAATGGGGCATTGATAATTTTTATTCGATTTTCTTTTATTTTCAGGGAATCCTGTATCTGTTAGCTCTGTTGGGTGGGTTGTTGGAACGTCATAAAATTCGCTTTAAATTGCTATTTGTACCATTCTATTTTACTGCCATAAATTATGCCTCCATTCTGGGTTGGATTCGTTTTCTGAAAGGGAAACAATCGGTCAATTGGGAAAAGTCGAAGCGGGCATAAGCTCAATTTCGTACCGTCAAGTCGATAATTTTCACTAATTTTGCGGCCATATTTTTGAAATTAGTTTAAGCGATGAATGAAATAAAACTAAATACAATACCGGAAGCCATTGACGCTATTCGTAAAGGACAGTTAATTATTGTGGTTGACGATGAAGATCGTGAAAATGAGGGCGATTTTATTGCTGCTGCCGAAATGGTTACTCCTGAAATGGTTAACTTCATGACTCTGTACGGAAGAGGCCTGGTTTGTGCTCCAATTACTGAAGAACGATGTGATGAGCTTGAATTGGATTTGATGGTTGGAAAGAATACCTCATCACACGAAACTCCGTTTACAGTTTCTGTTGATTTACTTGGTTATGGCTGTACTACTGGTATTTCAGCCAGCGATCGGGCAAAAACATTGAACGCCTTGGCTAATCCCAACATAAAACCCGAAGAACTTGGTCGTCCAGGGCATATTTTCCCACTCCGGGCAAGGAGCAGGGGAGTTCTTCGTCGTGCAGGCCACACTGAGGCTGCTGTTGATTTAGCCCGAATGGCGGGATTAACACCAGCCGGTGTTTTGATTGAAATTATGAACGACGATGGTACGATGTCGCGTATGCCCGAACTGGTGAAACTGGCTGAACGTTTTGATTTAAAGATAATATCAATCAAAGATCTGATCAATTATCGGTTACAAAGTGAGAGTTTGATTGAACGAGGCGAAGAAGTATTTCTTCCTACAAAGCACGGCAACTTCCGGATTATTCCTTTTAAGCAGGTTTCTAACGGGGTTGAGCACATTGCCTTAATTAAAGGCGAATGGGCAATTGATGAACCTGTCTTGGTGCGGGTGCATTCGTCGTGTATGACTGGCGATATTTTTGGTTCGAAACGTTGCGAATGTGGTGAACAGCTTGATCGTGCAATGGATCTGATTGAGAAAGAAGGAAAAGGAGTTGTGGTTTATATGCAGCAGGAAGGTCGCGGAATTGGCCTGATGAATAAAATTGCAGCCTATAAATTGCAGGATCAGGGAATGGATACCATTGATGCTAATATTCACCTCGGTTTTGATGCTGATGAGCGCGATTATGGTGTGGGGGCGCAGATTCTGAGAAGCCTTGGTGTTTCCAAAATGCGTTTGATGACCAACAATCCGATTAAACGGGTGGGGCTCGAAGGTTTTAATCTTGAAGTCGTTTCGACTGTAAATATCGAGATTGAACCCAATGAATACAATCAAGCATACCTGAAAACCAAACGCGACCGGATGGGGCATTTTCTACAGAAGTTTAAATACTAGCCAGGAATGGGAATTTTTGACAATATGTTCGATTCCGGCATTGACGATTCGCCGGTTGAAGGTGTTGATTATGTGATGAGTCCGCAAGGTTACCGGATAATGACTGAATTTTATCTGGTTAAACGGGGATATTGCTGTTCAAACGGATGCAAGAATTGTCCGTATTCACCTAAAGCAATAAAAGGCAACCGAAAATTAAGACCTGAAATTGAAAATAAATACAATATTTAGATCGAATATAAAGTATCAAAACTAAAAAGCCGGAATACAGTAATAACTACTGATTCCGGCTTTTTATACAATTGGCAAACCAATTGTAAACTAAGCGATAGTTGAAACTACACTATTTTCTTCGCCAAAACTATTCGCAACATATGAGTCTGCTTGTGAGTCGTTTTTCCATTTAGTTCCATCAATCAAATAGCGAAACTGAAATTCCTTTCCTGCTTCCAATTCGAGTGTAGCAGTAAAATCGTTCGATTTAAGTGCAGTCATTGGTTCTACAGATTTATCCCAGTTATTAAAGTCGCCTAACAACTGAACTTTTTTTGCTCCTGAAGCTTCTGCCGCATCTAAACGGAATGAAACCTTACAAACTGGTTTCGATTTAAGAAATTGTTTTTTAAAGCTCATAACCTAAATATTAAATTTGAAGAATTAATTGATAATACAAAAATACCTCAAACCTTCGTACGAAATTCGCTTAAGTTGTTGTGAGCAAATTATTTAGTAATCTGTTGATGATAAGTTAACGTACTAAAATGTGCAAGTTGTTTATAATCAGTAAATAACGTATTTCGACTCATTGTTAACTCAAGATTAAGGTATTCATTTTCAATAGTGTAATTTTTTACGAGATGATTAGCCTATTCTTTTTTGATTTCGTGTTTTGAGTTTTGAATCAAGACTTATCTTTGTAAAAAAAACGATGTCTCCGAAAGAAATCCGAATTGTATTTATGGGAACTCCCGACTTTGCTGTCGAGAGTTTGAAAGCTTTGGTTGAAAACGGCTACAATGTTGTAGGAGTAATTACAGCTCCGGATAAACCTGCTGGTCGTGGTCGTCAGCTAAGCGAATCGGCCGTTAAGCAATATGCTATGCAGCAATCGCTTCATATCCTTCAGCCCGAAAAACTGAAAAATCCGGAATTCATTACTGAATTGGAAAGTCTGAAAGCTGATTTACAGATCGTGGTTGCTTTTCGCATGTTGCCCGAAATTGTTTGGAGTATGCCGCCAATGGGTACTTTTAACCTTCATGGATCGTTGTTGCCGCAATATCGTGGTGCAGCGCCATTAAATTGGGCTGTTATCAATGGAGAAACTGAAACCGGTGTCACTACTTTTTTGCTTTCGCACGAAATTGATACCGGACGAATCATGTTTCAGGAAAAAATTGAGATTGACGAAAACGATACGGTAGGCGATTTGCACGATCGGCTGATGATTATTGGCGCTAATCTGGTTGTAAAAACAGTTGAAGCGTTGGCAGGTGGAAACGTTGAAGCTATTGATCAGGAAAATTTGATAGCCAATCAGGATCGGATAAAACATGCACCTAAAATATTTAAAGACGATTGCCGCATCGACTGGACCAGAGATACCGAGTCGGTTCGTAACCTGATACGTGGTTTGTCGCCTTATCCGACGGCTTGGACAGAATTTGTGCATTCAGGCAAGCAGGAAGTCCTGACTGCCAAAATCTTTGCTGCAACGCGCGATAACGGTAGTTTGCCAGCAGCTCCTGGTACACTTCAAACGGATGGTAAGAAATTCCTCAAGATTGCGTGTACTGATGGATGGCTTTCTATAACTGATATTCAGCTTTCAGGAAAGAAACGAATGAAAATTGATGAATTGCTGCGTGGATTCCACGATTTGGGCGATTGGCGGGTGAAAATGTGAAACGCTGGAAGTCAGAAGTCCGAAGACGGAAGTTTCTCACTTCGATTTTCGGACTTCCGACTTCCCACTTCGGACTTCTTTATTTTTTCTTCATAAAAGTGACAATCAGGAAATACACAATAAATCCAAGAGAGATAGAAACCAGTTCAATGCCAAATGGTAGCATGCTATTTTCCATGAAGTTGCGATAGTTGTCTTGGTTGTAAAGACTTGGCCCCATCTGATTGATAATAATAAAGCCAATTCCGGCAAAGAAAGCAACCAAACCCCATTTCAGCGACGGATATTTATTGGCTTCCTGATTTTCAGTAGCGATTGAAGCCACTTTTTGATCCAGAATACCGGCGTTTTCAAAATGTCCGGCTTTTATCACTTTTCTTTTCAGCAAAAAATCAGTAAAATTTTTTATGATTTGATAAATCGCAAAAAAGATTACCGCTGCCATTAATACTTGATTCATAATTTTCAGTTTTAAATGTTTGTAAGATGTGACAGCAAGAGTTTCTGAAATGTTGCAGATGATTCAGTTTTTTTTCTGAATAAAATGTCGGTACTTAATGCAACATTTTGTTTGTAGCTGCTGTCAAACTTCAAGTATGAATGATTCTGAATTAATAAGCCAGATTTTAAACGGGAATATGAATGCCTTTACGTTTTTGGTAAACCGATACCAGAAATTGGTTGTTCATATTACCGGCCGCTTAATTCAGCGACACGATGAGTTGGAAGATGTTTGCCAGGAGGTATTCCTGAAGGTTTTTCAGAATCTGGGAAAGTACCGCAACGAATGCAAATTGTCAACATGGATTGCCACCATTGCTTACAATACAAGTATTAATTACTTGCGGAAATTCAAGAAAGGAGATGAAGTAGATTCAGATGACTCAGCGGCATTAAGAAATCTGACGGAATATCGATCGGATGAATTTGAGAAGGCTGATTTGCACCAATACCTCAGGGCTCAAATTGAACTTTTGCCTGTTCAATACCGAACGGTTTTGACCTTGTTTCATCTGGAAGAATTTTCATATCAGGAAATTGAACAGATTACCGGCATGCCTGAAGGAACTATAAAAAGTTATCTTTTCAGGGCAAAGTCACTTTTAAAGGAAAAACTTAAATTTGTGGTTGATGAGGATAGCTTAAAATTAGTGAAGGAGATTAGCAATGAAAAATGAAGAATTAGATCAAATTATAGAAAAATCGTTTCGAACTGAACCTGGATTTCAGTTGTCACCTGATTTTGCTACAAAGGTTGCGTTTACAGTTGCCCGTAAGGAACAATGGAAGACCGATTTACGCGAATATCTATATTTAACAGGCATTTTGCTGTCGCTGCTAGCCGTGGTTTCAGGCTTTTATTATTTTGTCGACAAAGCATTTGTTCTTCAGGCTGCTGCTTTTTTATCCAATAATATCGTCCCGGTCATTCTAATTGCTTTTCTTTTGAATTTTATCTGGTTTGCCGATCGGGTACTTCTTCGGCTCCTTTTTAGCCGGTGGAGCAAAACCTAAAATTCAGAAAAGTGTCATTAGTCAATGGAAAAGATTCATTGGATTTTACCAAATGACTATTTACTTTTCCCTCTTTGTTACCTTTTTCTTGGACTTTTATGATGAAGGTAAACGACTTGCCCAACAGCAGGTTCTTGTCCTTCGTCCATGCGGTTTCTGCGAAGCAAAGGCTTTAAACGGATTCCATACCTCTGGGCGATGTAATGCATCGTATCTCCATTTTCGGTTACATGCTGTTTGTGTTGTTTGCTTGCTTTCCTGTATTTAGCCTCGATGTATAAGATTTCGTTAGGCCTTGGTTGCCTACCTTTGCCGAAATCGTTATAGGTGTATAATTGCCAGTCTTTTAGTTTTAAAAATTTCGTTAGGCTTTGGTAGGTGTCACCTTCAAGTACCACAACGGTTCGTAAGCCGTTTCTTAGTTCAATTTTATGCGTGGTATTCTTTTTCGCAGGTGGTGAAGGCCTTAGTGCTTTGGCATGTGTCGTCTTCTCTTCTTCTTGTTTAATTGTGGCTAATTGACGGTTGTCACCATATTCGTCGTAAACATAGAGCTTGAAATCTTCAATAATTTTAATCAAACGCTCGGCATAAGTCGGATCAGTGGCATAACCAGCTTGTTTCAGGCCACGGGCCCAACCAGCATAATCTTTCGGATCGAGTTGAAAAAGAAAGCTGTAACGGCTTCCTGCCATGAGGAAGTTAGAATGATCGACATAAGATGCTTCTGCATGAGCATATTTGCGGAAACACTCACCTTTTGCATCATCATCGTGATATATTTTTTTACCTCTCCATTCACTTTTGCACTTTATACCAAAATGATTATTCCCTTCAGTTGCAAGAACACTATTCCCGTTTTGCGATTCCCAACAACCTTGAGCCAGTGTAATGCTGGCCGGGATTCCGCTTCGTTCCATTTCCGAAATAGCTAACGGATAATATTTTTGAATGTATGCCTCACGGCTCATCTGATTTTTCTGAGCAAAACCAGGTATAAAAATGAAAAATGAAATAACGAGTAGAATATATTTAATCATAACTTCCGTTTGAGTCTTCGCAAAAATAACAAAATGTAGCAAGTAAGGATCATTGTCAAATAACAAGTATTAGTGTACATTTGAACAAAACTGTTCAGGAATGAAAACGACCGAAATCAAAATTGTAGTACACGAGTTTGCAAATATTGTTGAATTGCCTGTAAATGATCAGAATTTGTTGATGGAAGCCAGACGAATTACAGGACAGGCTTATGCGCCTTATTCCGGATTCCATGTTGGGGCGGCTGTGTTGCTTGAAAATGGAATGATCGTTACCGGGAATAATCAGGAAAATTCGGCTTATCCTTCGGGATTGTGTGCCGAGCGGGTAGCACTATTTTATGCCAACGCAAATTATTCCGATTCAGCAGTTAAAACAATTGCCGTTTCTGCTGCTAAAAATGGTGTTTTGGTAAACGAAACAGTAAAACCATGTGGTTCGTGTCGGCAGGCGATGGCCGAAACGGAGATGCGGTTTAAAACTCCAATCCGAATTATTCTTGACGGTCAGGATTCTATTCTGGTATTGAATGGTGTGGAAAGTTTATTGCCTTTAAGCTTTTCGAAGAAAGCTTTATAAAACAAAAAAGGATTGCACCATCAAGTACAATCCTTTACAAATTCTTAGTGAGTCAGAGCTTATTGGATGTCAATCTGACGCGACCAATTTTCTTTGTACTCTGCTTTCTTTGGAAGCTCAATGGTTAATACCCCATTTTTATGATTTGCCTTTATCGATGAAGCATCCACTTCATGAGGCAAGGCAAACGAACGCTGGAACGAAGAATACCTGAATTCAGAGCGAACTACTTTCCCTTTTTCTTTTTCTTCTTTTTTGTCCTTCTTTTCTGAATAAACAATTAAGTGATCATTCTTGAGGTCAATTTTAAAATCCTCTTTTTCGAGGCCGGGAGCTGCAACTTCAATTTCAAATTTTTCATTGTTTTCAAAGATGTTTACTGCTGGAGTCGATTTCCAGGCTCCTTCTTCTACATAGTTTGGAAGTAAATTCGAATTGAAAAATTCATCGAATAAATCAGGTAAATTTCTGCTTCTAAATACTGGTAACATGGTTTAATTCCTCCATTTTTTAGTTATACATGATTTTATTTCTTGTTTTCGTTAACTATATTTCAAACTAAATGCCATTGGCTATTGTGTTGATTAGTAGTGTCATAAAGTCATTTTTGATGCCAATTTTTCCATTCTGTTAAAATTCTGAATGACAATATTTCCGGAAAAGCTGAAAGAGAAGTTTTAGTGTGGATTTTCGGGTAAAAGCAACCATTAAGAAAAAGACCAAAAACACTTTTTGTCAGGAAAAATTTGGATTACGTTGACTAAAAAACCTACATTTGTCGCATCAATTTACGCAATGGGGTGCCTTCCCGACGAAAGTCGGGGTAATTACAGGCTGAGATCACACCCACCGAACCTGATACGGGTAATGCCGGCGAAGGGATGGCGAAAGGGAATTACTTGCCTCATTGGTTATTTATTAACCATTTAAAAAACAAGAATGAAACGGATTTTTTTGACATTGCTTTTGCAATGCGTTGTATTTTGGGGATTTGCCCAATTTACCCTGAAAGGAACAGTGAAAACAGAAAAAGGAGAACGGCTGGTTGGTGCCAATCTGACGATTTCGAACGGGTTCACAGGAACAACTACCGATGTAAATGGCGCCTATCAGTTTAAAAACCTGAAGTCAGGCGTGTATCAGTTGACGATATCATTTATCGGATACGAAAAACAGAACAAAGAAGTGAAATTAACCGGAGACCAGACTCTCGATGTTGTTTTGAAGCAAGACCATATTATGGCTGAAGAAGTGCTGGTATCGGCTACACGAGTGAAAGAAAAGACACCGGTCGCTTTTGCAACTGTCGAAAAATCGGAAATCAGGGATAACAATATGGGGCAGGATATTCCGTATTTGTTAGGGCTGACCCCTTCTTTTGTGACTACATCGGACGCCGGGACAGGCGTGGGCTACACAAATTTCAGGATACGTGGAACTGACCTGAATCGCATAAATGTTACGGTGAATGGCATTCCGATGAACGATGCCGAATCGCATGGAACCTGGTGGGTTGATATTCCGGATCTGGCCTCTTCAACCGACAACATTCAGGTACAGCGCGGTGTTGGAACTTCAACCAACGGAGCAGCCGCTTTTGGAGCTACCATCAATTTGCAAACCACCACAATCAACAAAGATGCTTTTGCTGAATATAGCTCGTCAGCAGGTTCCTTCGGAACCCTGAAAAATTCGGTTGGTGTAGGTACTGGCTTGATCAAAGGAAAATTCACTTTTGATGCCCGTTTGTCGAAAGTCAGTTCCGATGGTTTTATCGACCGTGCTTCTTCCGACTTGAAATCGTTTTTTGTTTCCGGAGGATATTTTACAGACCAAACAATCCTGAAATTGAATGTATTTTCTGGATTGGAAGATACTTACCAGGCCTGGAATGGCATTCCTTCGGTTCGCTTGAACAACGATTTGGCGGGGATGCAGCGCTATGCCGACCATTATTTGTATTCACAAAAGCAGGTGGACGAAATGATCAATTCGAATAGCCGCACCTACAATCTTTATACTTACCCTAATCAAGTCGATTATTACCAGCAAGATCATTATCAAGTGCTTTTTTCTCATCAGTTTAGCCCGGAGTTTAGCCTGAATGCCAGCGGTTTTTATACCAGGGGTAAAGGTTATTACGAGGAATATAAAGATGATCAAAAACTGGCTGATTACCTGATAACTCCACCCGTCGTTGGCGGAGAGACTATCAAAAAATCGGATTTAATTCGCCGGAAATGGCTCGATAATGATTTCTATGGAATGACATTTTCGGTGAACCGGAAACAGGAAACCAGCGATTTTACCTTTGGCGGAGGCTATAATGTGTATGATGGTAATCATTTTGGTAATGTGATTTGGGCGCGCAACGCCGGTGATTCAGAAATGAATCACGAATGGTATCGCGGAACTGGGTTGAAGAAAGATTTCAACGTATTTGCCAAATACAATTACGAGCTGGCTGAAAACCTGAACTTGTTTGCCGATTTTCAGTACCGCAAAATAGATTATTCGATCACTGGACTGGACGATGATTTGCGCGACCTCACTCAAAAGCATCATTTCGAGTTTTTTAATCCAAAGGTTGGCCTCTATTATCAGTTAAGCGAAAAACAAAACCTGTATATCAACTTTGCCAGAGCCAATCGTGAACCCAATCGTGCTAATTATGTCGATGCCGATCCAAAAGGGAAACAGCCAACTTTCGAAACCTTGAATGATTTTGAGTTGGGATACAAATACAATACTTCAGGCTTTGCGTTTGGGGCAAATGCTTACTTCATGTCGTACCAGAATCAGTTAATCCTGACTGGCGAAATCAACGATGTAGGTGCGCCAATCATGACCAATGTTGACAACAGCTACCGTGCCGGATTGGAACTGATGGCCGGAATGAAACTTACTGCAAAGTTGAAGTGGGACGTAAATTTGACTCTCAGCAAAAACAAGGTCAAGGATTTTACCGATTATGTGGACGATTGGGACAATGGCGGGCAAATTGCAACCAAACTGGGAACTACAGATCTGGCATTTTCTCCGGATGTAATTGCAAACAGCCAGTTAAGCTGGATGGCTGCAAGAGGGTTGAATGTCAGTTTACAATCGTATTCGGTGAGCAAGCAATACATCGATAATACTTCGAGTAACGACCGAAAACTCAACGGCTACTTTCTGAATAATCTGAAATTCACCTATCGTGTTCCCCAGAAATTCGCTAAAGAATTTAATCTGCACCTGATGGTAAACAACTTGTTCGATACCCAATACGAGAACAATGCGTGGGTTTATTCCTATGTTTACGAAGGGCAGCGATGGGCAATGGACGGATATTTCCCTCAGGCGGGAATTAATTTTATGGCTGGGCTGGATATTAAATTTTAAGGCAAAAGGTAAAATAGTGATCAGTGGTCAGTCGCAGTTGGCAGATAATATTCCAAATTGTGTTTCTTGAAACTGAGACTGACCACTATTTTTTACTGGTTCATATCCTTCAGAATCTTCTCCACTTCTTCTTCGGTTTTGTGCAGTTTGTCTTTGCAAATGGTAATTAGCGCCGAAACGCGGGTTACCTGTTCTGCCAATTCATCCACATCCAGTTCTTCACTTTCAATCTTTTCCAGAATCTCTTCGATTTCGGTAATTGCTTCTTTGTAAGTTACTTTTTTCGTTGCCATATTTTTTTGAGTTTCAAATTCAAAGTTTCAGGTTCTTAGCTTATTAACGGCCTCCAATAATTTAATCGTCATGCTGAACTTGTTTCAGCATCTCAATTTTCAACATTTCTGATAATTGTTTCTACAGCGCTTTTCACCATTCCATCGCTCAGTCGCGTTTCGAGCCGGTCGCCTTCTTTTAGCTGCTTCAACGATTTCACGATCTTTCCATTCAGCATTGTCAGCGAATAACCGCGTTTCAGAATATTTTGTGGATCGACTAGGCGCAGTTTTTCCTGGATTGAACTCAGGTTTTTCTTTTCAGCCCGAATGGTTTCTGTACTCCGGATTTTAATCAGGTATTGAAACTGACCCAATTGATTTTTGCTTTTCAGCATTTGTTCCCGAAAAACAAAGTTCAGCTTATTTCCTGATTGATCGAGTAAATGATTCTGTCGGGTAACAAAACGATTGGTTTTATTCTTTGCTCCGATGGTAAGTTGTTTCAATTCCGATTGTTGCCCTTTCAGAAATACTTCAGTTCGGTTGGCCAACTGAATTTGTGCGATCTTCAGGCGGTTTTGCTGAGTCACAATCATTTCATTCACCAGATGGTTTAGTAGATCAGCCGCATCGTTCAGCCTGTTTTTATTCTGCTCCAGTTGCTCATTTACAAGTTCTATGAAATGGTTTTCCAATTCGGCTATTTGCTGCGAAAACTGCAACGCTCCTGAAATCAGGAATTCAGCCACAGCAGTTGGTGTTTTCATTCGGGTGTGTGCCACCAGATCAATCACCGTGTCGTCTTTGTCGTGACCAATTCCGGTAATAACCGGAAGCGGGAATTGCGCCACATTGAATGACAGTTCATATTGATCGAAACAAGCCAGATCAATTTGTGCCCCGCCACCGCGGATAATGACTACAGCATCAAACATATCTTCGTATTCGAAGATCAGGTCAAGCGCATTCATGATGCTTCGTGGCGCTTCGTTTCCTTGCATCACCGCCGGAAACAATTTGGTGTAAAAAACAAACTGGTGCGGGTTGTTGTGCAACTGATCCAGAAAATCCTGCAATCCTGCAGCAGTGGGAGAGGAGATGATGGCAATCCGTTGAGTTACCAACGGTAATTCAAGTTCCTTATTCATTTCAAAAACCCCATCTTCCTGAAGTTTCCGAATGATTTCGCGACGTTGACGGGCTAAATCTCCCAGTGTATAAACCGGATCGATGTCGCGGACATTCAGGCTAAACCCAAACACTTCGTGGTATTCAACTTTGGCCTGAAGCAATACTTTTAATCCTTCAGTAAAAACTTGCCCCGAGGTTGTTTCGAAGTAAGGTTTCAGCATCCGGAAGGTGTACGACCAAATGGTGGCGCGGCATCGGGCAATTACAGTGTCGGTTCCCGATTCAGTCTCAATCAAATCGAGGTAACAGTGTCCACTTCGGTTAACGGTCATCTCGCTGATTTCAGCTTTTACCCAGACCGGCATTGAAAAAGTGTCGTCGAGACTACCTTTTACCTGTTGTTGCAATTGATATAATGAGAGTTGCTGATCGTTCATTTCTTTTGTTTCGCGTTACGTGTTTCGAGATGCGAGTTTACATGGAACTCGAAACTCGCAACATTTTTCGAACATTAAATTTTATCTCGTTTTTATCAACTTTATCCGTTCTTCTGTTTCTCCGGAACGAATACTCAGGATTAAAAATCCCTGAGGCAAGTTAGCAAGATTCTTCAAAACAATGGTTTCTTCCGAATTGAAAGTGGACTGCCAAAGGCAAATCCCCTGAAGATTGTAAATGCTTATCAAATAGTTTTTATTATTTACAGTGTTCAGGTTTCGAAGGAAAATAGATTCTGAAAATGGGTTTGGCGAAACCGTCCAGGAACTTTTATCTTTTAGTTTGATCGTGCTATTTACTTTCAGGTATTTGTCGGCTTTTTCAAAATCAGGAATTCCAAATCCGATAAGCGAATCGGGATTACTGTATTGACTGGCTGATTGTTCGATGGCTAATTTAGCCAATTTTGCGCCTGCGTATGGATTGGCTTGCAAAAGGCAGGCTCCCATTCCGGCTAAAACTGGTGATGAAAAAGATGTGCCGCTTGCATAGCCGATTGTGCCATTGCTGAGTGCCAGTGTTGTGCCAGATCCCATGGCAGCTAAATTGGGTTTTACCGCTCCGCCAAAAGCTGGGCCAACTGAGCTAAAACTTGCCCGAAGTCCGTCTTTGTCAACAGCTGCTACACCAATCACGTTTTCACCATCGGAGGGTGCGATAATTCGTTTCCATGATTTGTTCCCTTCGTTTCCGGCACTGCTAAAAACCAGAATCCCCTTCTGAAAAGCCATGTTTGCGCCTTGAGTTACTCGCGTTGTTTTTCCATTTAAGTCTCCATAGGAGTGATTCATCAGTGAATCATTAAATTGAGAGTACCCCAGAGACGAATTAATAACATCGACACCCAAACTGTCAGCATATTCGGCAGCAGCAACCCAATTGTCTTCTTCGATCAGGTATTCAGTAGCTACATCTTCGGAGCGAATCAGGTAAAATGAGGCATCAGGAGCTGTTCCAATTAAACTTCCGGGGATATTGCCGCCCATGCATGAAAGAACACTCATCCCATGGTAGTTTTGGGTATAAATGTCAGAGGTTGGATCTACAAAATCGCGTGTTCCAAGAATGCGATTCGAATTTCGCAAACTGTCGAAAGCTGTAATTGTATTGGCATTCAGGAAACCTGCGTCCAGAATTGCAATTTGGATGCCTTTCCCTCGAAAGTCTTGACGGTGCAGATACTGGCCATTTAACTGAGTGAGCTGATCAATCGCATTCCCATAATTCTCCGGATCATATTCCGTATTCAATACTTCGTCACTAAATTTATTGCTGAACGACTTTAGAACATTGGCAGGCTTGGTGAGCTGAACCATAGTAACAAACGGAAGAGTGGCAATTTTTTTGATCAGGGTTGTATCGGCAGTTCTGACAGTTGCGCCGTTCAGCCATTTTGAGGTATGCACAATTTCCAATCCGCGATTTTTAAGCGAATCCAGATAAACGCGTGATACAGGCAAGTCAGTTTCGTCGATTAAAATATGCTGTCTCATGCGTCGGTCAATCGATCGTTGAGACAAAAAAGCTTCAGGTTGACTAATCTTGTAAGGTGTTCCCTTTTTGTCTTTCAGTTGAACCCAATACGAGTTTGGTGCTGCATCTTGAGCAGTTAAAACCAACGTTGAAAACAGATCTAGCAGAACAATTATCAGTAGCCGCCTCATTATGGAATTTAATGAATTTGCATCAATCGCATGTATTCTTCAGGATTTTGCATAAATTTCTCAGGATCGGGAACACTATCACCTTTCGATTTAAATGTGCCAGTTCTTTCTTTTTCAATTCTAGCCTGAACTTCAGGATTTAATAATTTTCCAAGCTCATATTTTAATGTGTACTGTAATTCTCCACTTTCATTAAAATAGTTCCAATCCTTATCGCGGTTGTCATTGGTATAATTTGCATCCAACTCGAGTGCACCATTGGGAAACCACGTCTTGAACGTTCCGTTTCGGTTCCCTTCAGAATACGTGCATTCCATAAAGGTTTTCCCATCCTGAAAATAAGAGCGGTAAATGCCATTTAGTTTGTCGTTTTGCCAGTTCGATTCTTCCAACAGTTCGCCGGTTTTGTAAAATCGTTTGCTGGTACCATTTTTTTGACCATTCAGATAGGTCTCGGTCGAAACCGTTTTGGAGTCGACCATATAAGTCCATTCACCAATTTTCTTTTGTCCGGAATATTTTCCCTGAGCAATTTGTTTACCACGCTCATCAAACAATAGAGCTTCTGATTCGTCGCTGCCTTCCTTAAAATTCATCACCGCTTTTAGTTTTCCATTTGGGTGAAACCGTTTCATTTCACCAACCGGCTTGTCGTCTTTAAAAGTTGCCTCATATATCAGTTTCCCTTCTGCGTCCTTTTTTGTCCAGAAACCCTGTTTTTTGCCTTGTGCATCAATCTGATTTACTGTATTTTGAGCAATAATATTTCCTGTCATCAGGAGGAATAAACAAATAATCAATCCGCGCATATCTTGTAATTTTTACGAACCTCTAAGATAAAGATTTATTTGGCGGAATTGATTTGACGAATGAACTCTATACCTTTTTTGACTTCCGTTAATTTAATTTAACATACATCATGATTTTGAATTGTTTAATTTTGGTTTACAGAATAGAAACAATGTTTTCCAAGAATTAATTTAACAATGTTTAGTATGAAACAATTTTCACTCTTAATGGTAGTTCTTTGTTTTTTGTGTAGTTCGGCAATTGCCCAGTCTAAAATCGAATTCGGAGTAAACACCGAAGGATCTCTTTTGATTTTTGGTGACATTCCTCATTATTCTCAACCTAAAAAAAATACTTTAGGTGCCGGAATCGGAGTTTATGCCTCGCGTGACATTGTCGGAAAACTTTCAGCCGATCTAGGTGTCATGTACCGGTTTAAACAAATGAAAGAGTTTTACGATATTGGCTCTACTGGTTATGGTGGTTATGAAGGTAGTTCTCTATATTCTCCGGAAATCGTGCAAGGCTGGAAAACTTTTCCTCTGCATTATGTCGTTGTACCGCTTCATTTACAATATCTTGCCTATAAAGATCTATTTGTCCGCGGTGGTATAGAGGCCAGTTGGTTGACCAATTATGATACGGGAAATGACAAAACAGAGTGGAACTGGACTCTTGGGTTTGGAAGTCAGCATCACAAACTAAAATGGTCAGTCAATTATATCCGTGGATTTAAAGATGTGGGTTTTGCAAATAATTTGTTTACAGTAGATGGAATACGTTCAGCAACAATTTACCGGAACAATATGTTGCAATTGAGCCTTTCGTATCCGATTTGGCACAAAAAATAATTTAATTTTGAGGCTGAAACCCAAAATCATATTGTTGCTATGACCAAATTTATTCGCACAACCAGCGAAAATACCGACTTCAGAAATCTGATTAATGCCTTGGATGAAGATCTTTATCTCCGGAACGGAGAAGCTCAGTTGCAATATCGTCAGTACAATCAGGTTGATTTGATCGACCATGTTGTCGTAATTTATTTTGAAGGCAAACCCGTTGGTTGCGGCTGCTTTAAGAAGTTTGACGACACAACTGTTGAAATGAAGCGGATGTTTGTTTTAGCAGAAATGCGAGGTAAACAACTGGCAGCCCAAATGCTTCAGGAGCTTGAAAAATGGGCCGTTGAAGAAGGCAATACTGCGGCTGTGCTGGAAACCGGTTATCGTCAGGTTGAAGCAATTCGGCTGTACACTGTCGCTGGTTATTCGCTCATGGAAAATTACGGTCAATATATCGGAATGGAAGATAGTATTTGTTACCGGAAAGAATTTAAATAGACTTAAAATGTGTGGGTAACTCGAAGTCACTCACTGAATAGAATCACTAAAGACAAAAATCCCTGCCGGAATCTCCGGCAGGGATTTTTAATTTTATTGTATTTTGCAGGGTCATGAGATCTCATGGCCTTACGACTGTTTTACTTCACTTCTTCAAAAATAACGACTATTGATTAACAGTAAATTAGGATGTTATGGTACAAATAAGATACAGATATTAGTCTTTTGAAGTTACTTACCAGCTTCAATTACTGCATCTGGATATTTACGGCATCTCAGTAACACCGATTTGCAAAAAGCGACAAAATCTTCATAACTACCCAATCCCTCGGGAGGATTAAGAGTTTTATACTTCTCAGGATACGCCTCCAACTCTTTAATGCCTTTTTCGAGTGGCAAAATCATTTGATAAGCAAAGGTAATGTCTATTTCCTCCGGATGCCACAAAACCTCATACAGCCCAACTTTTTGTGCCATTTTATTGAGATTATGAGTGATATTGACTGAGTATAATAATGCATCATCGTAGTCATCTTCAAGTTGTTTTATTTCATCCTGAATAATTCGTTGCTTCTCATAAAGATCAGAAATATTAGCTCTAATCTCCTTAATATCAATCTCCTTTTTGAAAAAATACAAATCTAAACTCATAGTGTGTTTTTATTTGTAATAAGTAGTCATAAGTCCTAAACTAAACACAGAATACTATTTTTATAGTCTATCTCATCATTAAATTGGTAAAACCGCATATCCACTTCAGGTAGTCATCATACCAGGAGAATTTGTATCCTATTTTTTTTTCGGGCATATATTCTTTGAAATAGCTCAATTTTTAATTTCAGACTATTATGCATTATTTAGTCTCGCAATCATTGAATCATAATGCACTTTGTCAATATGTTCTACTAATTTCAACACATCAGGAACTATTTTATCTGCTTCACCAAATATATTATCATTAAATCCCGTCATAGAAGCACCATTGTCTGTTTTGTGTGAAAAGTGATTTACAAACTTTCGGATTTTGGACAGATTTTCAAAATCGTTTATTTCATCAAAGCATTTCTCTAATTTTGTTCTACCGAATTTGAATGTCAGAAAACTTTCCAACAATTGACGACAAATATTTGCAATAGTATGTGTTGTTATATAATCAGTTTGTGGATTATCGCAAAACTTTTTTACTTCAGAAAACAATAAATGGTATTCTGAGTCAAAGTAATCAAGAATATTATCAGCATTTTCAATATTCCCATTTCTCACATCGTTTTTAATTGTTGGTTTAATTTGATAAATGCTGTGCAAATCATATTTTTTCACTTTCCCATTTTCTGTCTTTTCTTCTTTTTCAAGTTTTATCCATTCTTTTTCTAAGGTAAAAAAATGAAAACTATGTGTAAAGACAAATAGTTGTAAAGCATTTTTACATTCATTTTTAATGAAAAAATTTGCATGGAATAAATGATTTGAATCGAAACTTGAAATTGGGTCATCAATTACAACAATCGTATCTTCAATTTTATTTCCATTCTCTTTGAGTTTTGTAATAAAATAGACCAAAGCGATAGCTGTTCTCTCGCCCTCACTCAAACTTCTACTTTTGGCTTCTTCGGTATTGTTTCTTTTTACAAGATAACCACCTTCAGTTCGGCGTTCTAAGCTCAAATCATTTCGGCCGAGAAAGTTCCATAGTTTGTCGTTAAATTCACTCAATCCGAGTGTTTCGTTGGACAACTTGTCTTTCAGAATCTTAACATCATTTTCAAAGGCTGTTGCTTCTTTGTTGATTTTCGATTGTTCTTCTTGCAATTTGCTTATTTGTTCCAACTTATCGAAATAACCAAATTTAGCAACTTCTTCCGAGACATAATGCAATTCCAATTTTTGTTTGTTGGCTTTAACGACGTCTTCTAAACCATCAAATTTTTTGTTATGACTTTCAATATATTGCATCACTTTATTAAAAGCAATTGTATAAATATCAATTTCTGCTATTGAAATTTCGTTAATTGCATTTTGTGGAATTTCAAATGGATTATTCTCTTTAATAGACAATGCGAATTTCCACTCTTCAAGCTTGGTATTCAGTAAATTAATAATCTTATCATAGTTTGAAAGTGATTGTTTATAATCATTTTGAAATTCATCGTATAATAAAGTTTCAAACGGAAATTCAGTTCTAATTTTATTGCTTTCGATCCATTCAATCCCTTTTGATAATGCCTCTTTCAACTTCTCAAACTCATCACTAAAATGCTTATTCAAATCTGCAATCCTATATTCAGGTAGAGGTTGAGCACAAAATTCACAGATTGTAGCATCTTGACCATGTATATTTTCTTGCAACCCTTGATACACCCATTGTGCAATAGCTGGATTTTCTTTTAATCGTTCTATCGCTTTTGTTGTAATCTTAGAATTGCACAGTTCCTTCACTCTCTCAAAAATTTTCAAAAGTATTTCTGGATCATACTTTTGTATAGAGTTTACATCAATCTTGGTTTTGTCCTGCGGTCTAATACTTTTTGATAACCGTTCAATTTCAGGAACAGACAAGGTACTTTTCTTTGTCTTAATAGAATCTGCATTTTGAGTAATGAAGTTAGATAACTTTGTTTTATCATAATTCAATAAGCGTGTATCTTCAATTTCTATTACTTTGAAATTTGCCTTGATACTTTTTGCGGCATCTGATAAAAATTTATCCGTTAAAACAGTAAATCCTTTTGCTTTTTTATCGTCAGGATTTCCGTTTAATTCAATCTCAATTTCTTTTTTTCTATGAACTTTTTTGTTTAACTCCTTTGTTTTTTCGTCTAATTCTTCTTTGTCTTTTCCCTGTCCTTCTGATATATAGATAATTCCTTTAATTTTATCATTAGGAGTAAAAACATTCTTTTCAACAAAACTTTTATTGAAAGTCTTGATATTCAAATTATTGTCATTGACATTGTTGTGCGTAATTTGTATATTATCCGCTTCAATACTCCATTCAGACAAAAAGTATTCCTGTGATTGTTCTTTCCGTTCTAGGCATTCAAATAAAGAGGCAAGAGTGGATTTTCCGCTACCATTCCAACCGTAAAAAAGATTATAGCGGTTGTAATCTTTAAGATTGGCGTTGTGGAAATAGTTTTGAAAAATTCTAAAATTCTTTATGCTATTGATTTTCGTAATCATATATTGTTAAATTAATATGGTATAAATGATTGATTTAGCATATCCTCTAATTTGAAACTCTGACTTTTTATTATTCCGTTTCACCCGCCTCAATAATCCTTCCCAACGAATAAATAACCGTTTGTTCTTCAAAATTATAAACGGCATCGATAATTTCTACTAAAGCACTTTCACGGTCTTTGTGATAGCCGACAAAGAAACGTATGGCATCGTACTTTTTGAGCCAACGTTTGCCTTCGTCTATATAGGTGTATTTATTAATCATAGAGGGTTTGAGCAGGCGGTATTCTTCTTTTTTTGTACCAGCTATGATTTCTTTGAAATAAATTTCCTTGATATTGAGGGTCAATATTTTCCAACCTGTAGTATCAATGGTTTTCTTTTCTATATTTTCGGCTACCGTATGCTCAATGATAATCTGGCTGATGGTATCGTAGCTTATCGGAATTTCTTTAATGATACACAGAATGGCTTTTTCAATAGCAGTGTAGGGTACTACAAACCATTCTTCAGGAATTTGATTACCAATGCGAACTTGTAGGCGAACATCTTTGAACACTCTATGTATTAATGCCTCAAAGCTTGAAACATTCATATTGTAAGCTTTCCAAGTGGCAATGATCTCAACTTTGGCATTCAGGTAAGTTGGTTCATTTTCAGCATTGGCAATGCGTTCTGCCACCGTGATGGTACTGAATCCGATCTTATAAAGATTGTCGATAGACTTTATTTCCGGATTCTCGGAAAGTGACTTTAAAACATAGATATAACCTGTAGGTTTATCATTGTTTGTTGCATTGAAACGAGCTTTGAAATAATCGCTGGTGGTTTCGTTGTTTTCCCTTACGGTGAACCCGTTTTCATAAAGGGCTTTTCGGAGTGTGTCGAGCATTACGTCAGACATGGTGCCATTCTCAAAAATACAGATACTACGCCCCATTAACCTCCCTTTACGGTCACGGCTATGGTCAAGTACTTCGGCCAAATAGACCAACATGCCATCGAGAACAAAATAACAGCCCTCATTCTCCAGCTGATTAGATGTAAACTTTACAAAGCTTCGCTTTCCTGACTTTAGTTCTTCGTGCACACGGATAAATCCATCCCGATAGAGGTAAAAATCTTCACATCTTCGCCGTTGAGCAATGTAATCGGTAGCATCAATTTTGGGTGTCTTCTGTAAATGCTCCGGTACAGTTAGTATATCCAATTCATCATCTTGCATATCCAGTAGCGGATCATTAAAAAAAGCTTCAATATCCGTTTCCGTTATGTTTTTTTTAGGGCGTAGCAGTTCAAACCTGTCATACGGTAAGAGATGGTTTAGTTTCTCACTATCGCTCAGGAATCCCTGCAGGCGACCGAGCATAAGCTTTTCTTTCCTGCCTTTTGTTTCGCTCGGTAATCGGTTATGCTGTTCGTAAAAGGCGTTGATTTCTTCAAATGATTGAACTAATCGGTCACTGGAAGTCGTTTTTATTTCCGTTGGTTTGACATCCGAAAACAAAGGGTCGTTGAAAATGTCCTGTAGTTCTTTTTCAATATCCATCATGGCATCAACGATTTTTATCCACAAATTTTTGTTTCTCTTTTCGAATTACGGCAATAGCCTGTGCCAACCGCTTATTGAACGGATTCGGGTCGGTCAATTCGGGCAAGGCACCGTTGTGTTCTTCTTTGAACTGAGGAAGATATTTTTTGAAAAGAATAACAGCTTCCTCAATAGGCATATCGATTCTGCTTTCTTCAATCACATTCTGAACGACCTTGAGTACGGGAGCAGTAACCGATTTGGAAAGGATTTCATAGCCCCGTTGGAACGGATTTATTGTATCAATAAGGTTAATGCTAAGGTTGTCGATATTGATAAAACGCCGACCAATAACCATAAAGGTATTGCCTGCACTCTGTTCAACAGTAGCACCTTTGGTTACAGCATCAAGAACTAGATGTTGGCGGACTTCTTCGACCTCGTCGGGTGAAAGTTCCGGGTATTTTTCCTGAATAATTTTTGGAATTAGCACCTGGTTTATGACTTCGGGCGCAATGCCGCCACCCATAGAACGAACAATCATCTCGTCCTGCAAAATAGTGGCCTTGAGGTCGGTTAAATCACCCGTTACAATTTCTTTGGTACGTTCGGACGAAAGCGGTTTCAGGCCTTCCACAAATATACGAGGCATGTCATCGTCTCCCGACTCTTCGTCTTTCCTGGTTTTGAAATTCCACGAAGGAGCCATTACCTGTTCCATAAGCAACGAAACGGTAATTGCTTTCAGCATATCGTTAACTGCAGTTTCCACTTTTTGCTGCACGGCATCGGGGCAGGCAATCAGGTTGGTAAACTGTGCGTGCGATTTTCCTTCACAGTCGCGAGTACAACGCCCGATAATCTGAACTACTTCGGTCAGGCTTCCCCGTACTCCAATGGTGAGACAATGTTCGCACCATTGCCAGTCAAAACCTTCTTTTGCTGTACCGAGCGCAATAATAATATCAACCGCATCGCGGCTGTGCATCCGTTGCAGGAAGGCCTGCAATTGCAAGCGTTCACGCGGATTGTCCTCTACCAGATCTGCAATTTTGAGAGTACGGTTATCGGGAGTTTTGACTGTATAGATACGTGTTTCATAGTTGATATTTATGGTTTCACCAATCCGGTCAATGATCTGTTTTACTTCGTCGTATTTATCGCCTGTAGAAGCACGTGAATTGACCGAGGGGATATGAATGATTGTTTTCTTATCAGGGTCTAACACCTCCATAATGGCCGAAAGATATGACCCTTGATAAAAATGGTAGCCAATTCCAAGGCTTTTCAGGTATTTGTAACCGTTTAGTTGTTCGTAATAGTTGTAAGTGACCGGATAGAACCGGTTTTCATCGTCGGCGCGGAGTACCGGCACGCCATCGCCCCGGAAGTAAGAGCCAGTCATGGCAACTATGTGGGCTTTGGTTTGTGTCATCAGGCGGTGAACCAAATCACCTAAACCACTATTGGCATCGGCTGACACGTGGTGAAATTCGTCGATAGCCAACAGGCAATCATTAAAGGAATTATCACTTAGTTCTTTTGTTGCAAAACGCAAAGTTGCATGTGTACAAACCAAAATGTGAGCTTGCGTATCGGTTGTAAACTCCTTGAATCGTTTGACTTTGTTTTGCTCGTTTTCGGCATCGCAAAGATTATAGTATTTGGCAACCCTCCAATCTGTAAAAAAGCCAAACTTTGCCAGATCGGTATTTGAAAATGAACGTCCGATTGTTTTTTCGGGAACAGCAATAATCGCTTTTTTGAGACCCTGGTAGTGCAGTTTGTCTAAAGCAAGAAACATCAAAGCACGGCTTTTGCCGGAAGCGGGAGGAGCTTTCAGCAAAATGTATTGTTTGTTCCGGGCTTCGTAAGCCTTTGCCTGCATTTGCCGCATACCCAATTCGTTAGTATTGGTTGCTTTGCCTGTTTGGGCGTAGTTTATGTTGACGATATTTTCCATCTGTTTTATTCATTAAACCTAACAGATTTCTAGTATCTGTTAGGTTGTTCATTCTTTATGTGAGCAGCTCCGTACATTTTTAGTTGTAGCTGGGTACCTGCTTTATATTTCTAGTTCTTATATATTTGACTGTCAATTAGAAATTATTATTACAACTAGGTACCAATTTGATATGAACCTAGGTACTAAACCTATTTATCCGGTAATTTCCGGCAACTTAGCTCAGGAATAAAGCACTCATTATCAGCTTGAAACTTATTCTTTTCCGGCAAATCCGGTAATTACACCCAGATAACGTCTCCCATAATCCGGTAATTTCCGGTAAATAATAGCTATCAAGTGACTTTGTATTGTGTTGCATGACAGCAATTTAAAAACGACCGGTTGTTTTTATCCGGTAATTTCCGGTAATTCTTTATTCGTTCTAACGTATTTAGTTGAAGGACCATCACCGATGCGATTAATCCATTCACCTTCCAATAATTTGCTAATATCGTTTCTTGCTGTTTTTTCTGAAATTTTACCTTCAAAAAACTTTTCAAAGTCTTCTCTGGTAAATTCATAACCAATTTTCAAGCTTTTGAGATAATCCAACATTCTTTCATTCACATCAATAGGCTTTGAGATACCATAAAGAGTGAGGGTCGTGTAGCCACTTTGTGTTGTCCATTCAGGAGCTTTCAGTTTAAGTTCATCAAATCTGGTTTTAATCAAACTAAGCCCTCTACCAAGTTTTTCAATTTTCCCCCGGAGATAAAACATGTGTGCAATCGTTGGATTTCGAAGCACAGAATGGTGTTCGTGAATTTTATTTTTTCCGGTAATAATATCGGAAGGTATTTCACCTGAGTTTATTATCTCAATTTTATCAGAATAAATATTGATAGTGATATCTCCTGAAATATCTGCATAATCACGGTGTATCATTGCATTTAGTACAGCTTCGTCTAAAGCATCAGTGGGATATTTAGGTCTGTTGGTTCTATCCCATTGATCATGCCTGAATTCGCTAATCATGGGGAGATTGCGTACAAAATATTCCTGAATTCGATTAAATGCTGCAAACAAGTTATCTTCAATTAACAGCGTATCATCGAATTTGCTTCCGGTTTTACCATATGGCATTACAGTTATACGTATTTGGCATTGAGAAATATACTGCAGAGGATCTTTCCCAAATAAAATGATACTTCCGTTACGAACCAAATTCATATCTACCAACTGAAAATAGTTCAGGAATCCTGAAACATCAGTTGGAAGACTTTTACCCCGACCCCAATTAATGGCTTCTTTAATCGTAGTGTTAATTTCATTTTCTACAAGGTCATCTAAGGTAGCATCGAGTGCTGTTTGTTTTTCCCATGTTGAAGTATATTCATTCGAAGTTCTCAACAATAAACTTATTTCATCAGGGGTTGCAGCTAGAGTTTTACTACCACTACGCACATAATATTTCTTTGAATAGGAATATGGCTGTCTGGATCCTTTAATCACATTGACAAGCAAAACCTGTTGATTGTTGTACTCTTCAATACGAACATCTACTAAAGGTTGTGGGAATATCTCATCTAAGATTTGTTGTTTAAGTTCAACAAGTTTAGCTACTAAGTTATTAGAAATATCTCTGAACTCTTTCCCATTATAGCCAACCAGTACCCAGCCTCCCTGCGTATTGAGAAAAGAACATATTGCCTGCAAAATCTGAGGAGAATTAAATTCTGCCACAAATTCAATTTCTATATTTTCTTTGTGCTGAATTAATTCAGCTATAAATGAAGTTTCTTTGCTCATAATTTGCTGATTTTTTCCATTAATGTTTTAATACGATCCGGATATTTAAACTGGCTCTCTAAATGAAGCCGAATATCTTCTAATGAAACATATTCCTGTACCCAATTTCCTTTACGTGTGAGTGGCGGAATTTTATCTTGAATCATTTGTTCATACAGTTGAACACACCGAACATCCATTATTTTGTTGTCGTTGAAATTTATATTTGAAGAATCAACATTGAAATGCACACCTAAAGAAGGAATATCTAAAGTCGATTTTCTTATCAATGAGCGAGTAAAGGTTACTCTATGATCTGCCATTATAAATCGTGGAATCTTTCTACCGACTGCGGTTTCAAATTCAATATGTGTTATTGATTTTCCTCCTTTTTCCAATACACCCGAACCATAATCGGGACGAATAAAACCAACAAACACATCACATTCGGTTACCCCTTCAATACAATTCTGAAGATTAGATTCACTACTATCAATGGAGAAAGTTCCTTTGTGTGAATTAAAAACGTCATACCCGAATCCATCTAATAGTTCGTATATTTTATTTAACTCAGTTTGGAAATTATAAACTGTTGAAGCCAAAAATACTTTTATGTGGTTACGAGGTGCAGGCATAATTTTCTTGTTTTTTATTGTTCAAGTCTTATATTCGTAATTATCTATTCATTTCTTCGTCATTTTTTCATACAATGCAAATAAATGCTCCAGGCGTTCTTCGTCGGAATGGAAAGGTGCCGGGCGGTAGCAGCTTTCCACCACGCGATCCAGCTTGCTGTGTGCCTCGCGTAGGTTGGTAGGCATGTGGTCGGGATCGTACATTTGCGCCAGGGTTTTCTCGGTGTGTTGCTCACGTGCCATCAGCACATTTTCGGCAGCTTGCTCAATATCAGTTCGTTTGGCTTCGGTGATTTTGGGGAAAGGAAAGGAATTATAACAAAGACTTGTGTATCGATAATCCATTTTTAATTTCCCCCCAATTGTATTAACCCACAAAATATTCATAACAGAAGTTAGAATTCCAAATAGCCATAATGGTGCATCGGAAACTGTATAAGTTGCATTTGTAACAACGGTATCATCATCAGCATAATCCATTGGAATATACTGCCTATTTGAAGAAGAAGTGGAGGGGATAATCAAAGTTTCAGCATTACAAGCATTAAACTCTCTAAATTGGTGAGGACGTTGCGCTAGATTACGAGCACCTTCATCAGGACTTTTCAAACGCATTTCTGCCGTTTTCTCAATACGCTGCTTTATGATCGGAATTTTTTCAGCTTCTTCACGCTCCTCATCTGCAATCCACAAACAATATCGAATAAGACCATTGATAAAATCAGCTGAACTAAACAACTTTTTAATAAACATTTGAGATTGTGGGTACTGAGTAATCAAATCGTTCCTTTCAGTCTGAGACAGCAGTAAGTTGCCTCCATCATAAGGCATACAACCTCTGATTATTGGCGGAAAAGTTGATAAGCTTTTAGTATGTTTTTTTACAATTAAATTTTCACCAATGACTAAGTAAGGATTTATATTGTGTACTTCTTGTTTTGCGACTCCTTCATAAAGTAGACTCTTTTTATGTTTTTCTCTATTTACCAAACCTATTATAACACAAAAAACAGCTGCATTTTGTTTCGCATTATTACTCCATCTGAAAGATAAATGAGCAAAACCTATAAGTACATTCATATTTAGAATAGGAGTCCACAAGGGTTCAACCATTTCTCCCTGACAAATAGAATTTGTACTTACAAAAGCACACCTTGCACTTGAGCCTTTAATATAGTTTGCACCTTTTATAAACCAAATTCCAATATAATCTATCTTCTTATTGTTTGGATATTTACCTATCGCAAAAG
Organism: Prolixibacteraceae bacterium; assembly: GCA_028683385.1. GTDB lineage: Bacteria > Bacteroidota > Bacteroidia > Bacteroidales > Prolixibacteraceae > Aquipluma. The sequence goes on from JAQUIJ010000002.1 coordinate 337,295, forward strand.
TTCTATCGTCTTGTTGAGATTTATCCAACTTTGAACTTCCCAAATACGGTGGATTTCCCATAATATACACTTCATCATTAGTTGTATGAGGGCAAACGGTATTCCAGTCGGTGCGGCAGGCATTGCCACATACAATATTTCCGCTTCGGCGCAGGGGAAGTGCATCCACATGTGTTTGGAAACGGCTCTCGAATTGCCGGTTCATTTGGTGCTCGGCCAACCACAACGAAAGTGTGGCGGTTTCGTGTGCAAATTCGTCCAACTCAATTCCGTGAAACTGCGTGAGAGAAATGTTGGAGAAAGGAATTTCTTTTAGTCCGTGATTGAGGCTTTCTATCTGTTCCCAAATCAAAAGTTCAAGTTTACGGAGTTCCTTGTAAGTAATAATCAGGAAATTGCCACTACCGCAAGCCGGATCGAGAAACTTAATGCGCCCCATGCGAGCCAGCAACTGCCGGAGGCGCTTTTCGTTGGTGCGCCCAGCGGCAAACTCAGCATAAAGTTCGTCTAAGAAAAGCGGTTGAATCAGCTTCATAATGTTGGACACAGATGTGTAGTGCGAGCCGAGTGAGCTGCGCAGCTCAGGCGAGATTACCGCCTGAATCATGCTCCCGAAAATGTCGGGGTTTATTTCAGCCCAGTTCAGGTCACCACATTCGAGCAAAAGTCTCCGCGCTTTCCAACTGAGTGCAGGTACATCGTAGTGTTCGGCAAAAAGCCCGCCATTCACATACGGAAAGCGGCTGATATGAGCCGGTTTTGTAACCCGGAAAGAAGCATTGTTTGTGCTCATTACATCAAATGCTTCACTAATGATGGTACTTAGGTCGCTGCCATCAGCAAGCGTGAAATCGTTCAGCGTACTTGTAAAAATTTTGTCAGGAAAAATACCTGTGTCTTCGGCAAAAAAGCAAAAAAGCAGGCGCGACATAAATACGTTGAGCGCATGAATGGCACTGGTATCGCTGTAGTCAATCTCGTTGTAACGGCGTATTTCGTCGAAAATACGCGCCATTTTGTAAGCGGCTTTTACGTCGGCTTCCTTTTCCTCTGGAGCATGGTAGCGTTCCACGCCTGCCAGCGGCATAAAGAACTGGTAGTCGTAACGCAGGCGGTCAACGGTGTTTTCGTAGCTCTCTTCCTCCACCGGATCATATCCCAAAAGGGTTTCACCATCCGACACCACCAGCAGGCGTGTGGCTTTGGTTACTTTTTCGTTTTGCTTCAAGGCTTCCAGATTTTCCACCAAGTTTTCGGTCGTGCAAGAACTGTATGCCAGCAGCTTTTTCACTACAAAGGTGTTTGGATCTTTCGACAGGTTATCTTTGCCGTCTTTAATACGATTAATCCGGGTTTCAGACATGCCGTTGAAGATGCGCAACAAGTCATAGCCCAATTCCTGGGCGGTAGTTGTTTCGGACAGTTCGGGTAACCGGGCTTCTATGGATTGATAGGATATGGTGGTTGACATCTTATGCTTGAGTGTTGGTGTGAAGTAATTTATGGTCTTCTCTTAATTTTCTGATTTTATCTGCGAATAGCATAATCACCTTGGTTTAGATTTTTGGCTTTTTTAATTGTCAGAATTTGAACAAATGTAGCCAGTTTCCGCAAATTTCTGCTAGTAAATGCACTCTTTATTGATAACTATTTCCACGTATTATATATGAGAATCTTAGCGTTGCACAGTATCTCCTTTTTTATTTTGTAAACACTCTTCCTATGGAAAGAATAAATAAGGCAACACTTCTATGGGAAATACTACCCGCAGCATAGTCGAAGGTGTGGAGATTTTCCTTAGAACCGCTTGCGGCTTGGTGTTGACGTTTTATTCCTGGAATATATCTTTGTTTACCAAATGAAAGAGTAAGGTAATTTGTATGCGGAACGGTAGAAAAAGCAAGGCTGTTCTGCCCAAATCAACGCTTTTCGATTTGCCAAAATGGATAACTAATAAAAAAGGCAAGGGTGTTGGCACAATGAAGTGGAGCCAACTCTCTTGCAACTTTCCCGAGACTTAAAGCTGGAGAAAACGGAGGCTTTAGGTCGCAGGGATTAAATTATTCAATATGCATTTTCTCAACCTCTGGTGGTGTTTTCGGATAGCGAACCACCAAACCCCGCAATTCAATATTCACTGTAACTTGCATGCACTTTTTTATGGATTCATATTTATAAATAAATGATATACTTCTATTTTACTTGTCTCTCTTAAATGTGTAACCTTAGCTAATTTCAAATTGGCTCTTGTCGGAGAAATTTTTAAATCACGTTCACATTCGATATGCTGATACTTACCAAAATCAATTTTTGAAATATAGTCAACATATTTATCCCAAGTGCTGGAAAACTCCTGTGTTTCACAATATGAGATTATAAATAAAGGGCTAAGTCCGATAGGCTCATTCCTAAATATCTTCTGTACATGTCTCTGTATGTAGGATTCTTTGTCAACATTTACTGGAACGGATTTTAGTCTTAAGCATTCAATGGCAGAAATATGTTGTTGTTTTTCGTTTAGTATTATAAAGTCTCGGGATGAGATACCGGCGTTAAATGATTTACTAGGAGAATCAGTTGTTCCTCCTCTTGATTCCTCATTCACAGACCAATTTTTATGTTCTAACGATTGTTTTAAAAGACTTTTAATTACCAAGTTGTAAGCATTTTCAGAAGGTACCTTTTTGTGAAGAAATACATTGTCAAGGAAGTTTGATGTAACACTTATGATTGTATCAACTAAATAGTTTTTGTCGTTTTCACTTATTCCACTTCTTTTTTCTTTCAACCATTCTTTGATAATCAATTGATAGATTTGATAATCACTGCCGGCATATCCTGAGAGGTTGGGCATAATCCGGTATTCAATGTGATTTAAGAAGTCAATGTTAGCTCCCTTATATCTTTTAAAATGAAAATCTAGATATTGTTTAATTTCCGCCCTTGGTCTAATATGTATTAATTCCCATTTAAACTCTCCATGATAATTATTGAGATGATATTTAATATCTCCAAAACCTTCACCTACGTCGGTCGTGTCTTTTAATGCCAGATATTCATTCCATGAATCATCAAGGTTTTTTAATTGATATTTTTGTTTTTTTACTTTTTTGTCTTCTTGAACATCATAATAGCCTGGAATATTGTCTGTATTGATATAAAATTCGTCTAAAGCATCAAGACGGTCAAGGATTGAATAGTGGGCTTTATTAGTATCGGAAGGCTCAATTGCCGTTAACATTTTTAAGTAACGCTCTGTTTCTTCAAAAATACCTACAAGAAATCCAACTCTTTCGAAGTTTATCTTTGCAGGGTCTCTTCCCCAACTTACTTCATGTTCAATGAGAATACGGTCTACCTCTTTTTCTGCATCCTTTTTAACTTTATAAAACCATCTAACCAACTCTTCTTTTGAAAAAATTCTTCTTCTTATATCATCTAGCATCTTATGCAACTCATTAATTCCATTTTCTTTCTCAGAGTAGCATCTTTTCCAATATTCTCTATTCTCTAAATGCTTGAATAAATATGAATTAAGTGCAGTAACATATTTTTTCGAATCATCTTTTATAGATGAAAAGAATGATACATCTTTTAAATATATTTTTTCCATATACTTTTCTTAATTGCGCTAATTCGGCATTGCTGTTAATGGTTGATGGAATTTGCGGAGCAGATTTCGAAGACAACACACAGAAGAAATCCCGCCATGCAATTTACAATTTGTTAGGCGTAGATTTTAATCATTTAATACTTTTGTCATTATTTTATAAGCTTCATTTAAGGCTTCTCTGTCACTATCATGACTCTTGCGAAGGAAATAGAAAATAGCAATTTTGAACATTGGAAAACTAATAAATATATACTCATTCGCTAAACTGAAGAAATTAAAGCCTGAGGTTTTCGGTTCAAATATTAATAATGATTTGATCCTCTCATACTTTCTTTTTACTGTTACTCTATTTTGAGATTGTCTCAGGAAGTTATACGCTTTAAATGGATTCATTTCAAAAAAGTGTCGAAGCATTGCGACAGAAAATTCACCCCATCCTTGGATGTATTCAGAGTTACCATATTTGATATATTTTCTACGACACTCGTAAACCTGTAATTTGTAATCGAGGATTTCGAGCCAACTGATAATATTGCATAAATCGTCTTGAGTGTAATTCTCCTTTGACTCTATTTTTTTTATTATTTTAATGATACATTCTTCAATATTTGAGAGTGCTACGTTGTTGCATGTCGAACATGCTGGTATTATAGCTTTATGATATGTTTGTGTTTGTTTATTAACTCTGGAAATCATCGAAATATCTATGTTATTTTCGAAAAGCCATTGAGGTAGAACATGTTCTCTTGTTAATCCCGATGTAGATTTACAGAATACACAAATCTCCTCTATATTTTTTGGAGATGCCGGATGCACTCTTTTAAATACATCCTCTGCAATTATCTTCCCGTTTTTTCTAAGGTTTACTCTTAAATATTTAAAATCTTGGTTTATATCACTCATATTAAACGATTGCCAGTCTTGCTAGATTTACGTCTAAATTAGTTAAGAAATTTTTAGATTGAACTTCAATTGTTCTATGCAATTCTTCAAACAAGGCATAAACTGCCGAAGAATCCATTTCTCAGCAGCTCATTAGTATTGATTTTAATTTGGTCACAATCTGTGCCGGTATTGGTTATCTTTCTTCTTCCTTCGCCGTTGGGCTTCAGCTCTTAAAAACTCGGCCTCATTTTCATCGTAATGATTTGGAGTGTTCAGCAAATCAAACAATCCTCCCAATACGGAAGCTGCACTCTCAAGTCCTGATGCAATATCGATTGTGTTGTCCTGTTGGTTTATTTGATTAGTTTGATCTGATTCTGAATGATGCTGGCTTTCATTTCGGTGTATCTTCTCATTCAGATACAACTGGTAACTGATTTTAGAAAAACTGCAAGCCCGGTCAATCTTGGAGCCGTTGAACTCATATCCATTCCTTCCAAATCGAACTCCCTGGATCTTGTCTGTGTTTCCGTTTTTTCGGAATTCAATAGTAATACCGGACTGGAGTAATTCCGCTTTTAGTTTCTTCCAGTTCCTGCAATTTGGGATAACAGATTTCAGAGTGTGATAAATTTCGTACTTAGTTTTATCCGGCTCTTTTAACCGATGTTCTTTTACGTTCTCTTTCCCTGAAGCAATATACAAACCGTACTTTTTTGTCAGCTCCATACAAACACGGGTATTTCGAAGTTTTTCGTTCTGATCGGAAATACGTTTCCCGTTGTTATCAATCCGGTTGATCACGATATGAATATGTGGATGATCTGTGTCGTGGTGTCGGACAATGATATATTGTGTATCCCGGTATCCCATCTTTTTCATGTACTCCAGTGCCATACCAGCCATAAACTGATCGCTCAGTCTGTGTTTATCCTGCACCGAAAAGTCCAATGAAATATGCGCAACCGGTTTGGCTATTTTCGGATTTAGCTTTTGCTGGGCAACGAAACTTTTGATAATCGATTCCTTGTCTTTTATCCTGACCCCTTCAGCATAAAGCAAATGAGAATGATCTTTATCTAGGACATAGTTTACCACGCCACGGAATCCACGTCCCTGTACAATCTTAGCAATCATCTTCTATTTTGCTAATTACATCATCCAGCTTCCCGATCATAAGTAAGCAGTGTTTGTGTATTGAAGAATACCCAGCGGCATTGGCTTTATGGGCAATCTGGTTGATGTTGTTGGCCATTCCGCTGAGTTGCCGTATGTGGTTCATCAACTCCGGTGTTATGCGCTGCTTAACTACACTGATCTGGATACATTGGCGGATATATTCGCTTTGATTAATTCCGGCTTCAAGCGCCTTGGTTTTTAAGTATCTGTATTCTTCTACAGCCATTTTGATCGTTATTTTATGCCCTTTCTTTTCGGCAGGTTCTTTAGCTGGCCTACCACCAGTATTCCTGTTTTTTATTGTTTTCATGCTTTTACTTTAATTGTTCAAATTAGACCGGCGGGATGTTTTAGGCCTCGCAGAGCAAGGTTTCGGGCAGTCCGAAACACAAACTTGCTCCCCATACTGACTGCATAATATTGCACGGATATAGCTAATAATGAATAAATTACCTGTTTTATGCAGAAATATTTATTTCTATTCATTCCTGTTCATTCTTATTTATTTGTATTCAGAATTATGCAGAATTGTTTATTCGGCCCGCCTCAGATAAGTTACATTTCAGTAATGTTATCCACAGAAGAGGGCATGGCTCCGGGATCGGAAAAAGTTGACACAGGAACTAAGCTTTTCAGTTCATTTTTAAGTGCAGGTTGAAAACCATCTGTTTTGCTTTTACGCTTACTTTTCTTTTGCTCCCGTCTTGAGGCGGAATACAGGCTTGTAAGGTTTATCTTATCTTTATCAATATCCAGTTCCTGGCTTAACCAGTCCCTAAAAAGGCTGCAGCCCATTTCATTGATCCGGTCAATATAGTGGTGAACAATCAGGGAATAAATCCCTGACTTATTTTCAAGTAGTTTCTGTTTTAGAAATTCTTTCATTAATTGATCGTTTATAATTATTCAGGGATGGGATTTGTCCTTAAGTATTCTTTTATGGCTTTAGTTTCCCTGTTTTCAATGTTGGTTTGATAAAAATCTTCATACCACTGGAGTTTGACAGAATTGATTGTTTCCTGGTTCTGATTGCTTAGATGGATCATATAAAAGATAGCCAGAAAAGAGATGGCCAATAGTAAAGGCAAACCCAACCGACCCAAACCATAAGAAAATGCCTGCCAACGCGGGTGTTCCCGGTCTAACGCTAAGGTTCGTTGAGAATCTTCTATTTTATCGATGGCCTGGTTCAACGCATAATTTTGTTTTGCAAAATTCTGTTCCTGCTCTTTTTTCAAAATAAGTAACATGGCAAGGGCAGTCTCGTCGAAACGGTAATCGTATTTCAGAAAGTACTCGGCCTGCATTCGTTGAAAATCAATCTTGACATGCTCCATTACGGTAATTTCTGAAGTTCTTTTTGAATTTTGATTTTCTCAATAAAGACGTATGCGTTCATTCCCTTTCCTTCGGAAATGTATCTCAGGATATTTTTATGAGGGGCAGCATCCGTATCAAAATCACCAAAATAGTTTACCCCGCGAATATTGCCTGAATTGGCTTTTGCGTAGTTTTCTATTTCTGCAATCAGGGATTTGTAATTCTGAAATGAAAACTCATTGATATAAATGATTATGCTGAAATTCTGTTGGTTTAGACCGGCAATGTTGTCCAGGTAATTGGTGCAGGGAAGGTAGGCGCTGCCTCCTGCAACAACAATGTTGAAGATGAATTCAACATTGAGTTCATCAGCAATTTGTTTAAATTCTTCGATGGTATAATCTTTTGAAAACAAGGACGTAAACTGCTCGCTTTCGGGTGCGCCAAAGTCAAGAAAGAATTCCTCATAAGGTTTTTGTGCGAGGATCTGCAGGTTTTCAAACAGTCGCTGCCGGTCAATTTTACCGCGTTCATCCAGTAAATTCATTTTTGCAAAGCGTGCAGGAGTACGGCCCTGGAGAAATTTTAGCTGCTGCGTACTTGATTTAACAGAGCTGTCAAAATCAATAAAATAGGTTAGGGGATTGTCTTCATTTTTTAATGCCAGTAAATAGGCGAGCATCGATTTGCCGCTGCCACCTTTACTTTGTAGAATAAAATTCATTTTTTTCATTGCGAATAATTTAAAAGTTAGAATTTATTTGTTGATTAAAAGAAACTTGCAGTTTCAATAAGTATTTTGGGGTATTTCCAAGGAATTGGATGTTCAATCATTAAATTCTTCTGCTTTCGCCGTATAAAGTGATGAAGTTGAACATCGTTTTGAGCCGGTCGCCAATCATTCCTCCGTAAAATTCTTCTGACGAGAGTGTGTTCAAGATAAAATTGGTAGTTCCATGAGTAAGTGCACCAGCATCACTTCTTAAGCTCAATAGTTCGGATATTGGACGGGTAATGTTGCCGTAATCCTGAACTGTTTTAGATTCCCGTCCGAATTCGTCAATGATTAACGGTTTTCGCACGAACATATTCACAGATTGTTTTCTGATTTGCTCTTGCAATTCCACGGCCTTGATAAATGAAAGCAAAGGAAAATTCAAACTGAATTTTTGCACGACATGATTATGTAGCAATGAGTATGTTTCCAGAAGTACGGTTTTGCCGCATCCGTACTTCCCTTGTAACAAAATGCCTCTATTCAAATCACCAGCAAAGGATGTATTGTTGGTTGCGAAATAGTAGAGTTGTTTTATTACCGGCTCGTTGTTGTCATCAATAACAAAGTTCCTGTTCTGATTTCGACGGAGTAGGCAAATGGCACCGAATGTGAAAAACAAACTCTGAAAATCGGAATATGTTAATGGAAGAGAAAAGCGACGATGCCGCATCTTTTCTTTTTCACCGGCAATAATTTCTTGAGCATCTTCTTGTAGCACCTGATAAAATTTCTGATTAGTCAAAATCGCTACCGGTATGGACAAATCCTTTCTTTTTTCCATTTGGATTAATGTTTGAATCTTTGTCTTTATTATTAAAAGGAGCGGGTGAGAGTTTAAGATTGGACTTAGGTGTTAAAATCCGATACTTAGTTTTAACCCTAAACCCACCTCCTGGAACGAAATCCAATAATTCAGCTTCCTGCAAACGTTCCCTGGCGGATTTCAATACTTGTAAAGAGATATTGGCATTGGCAACCATTCGTTTGTCTGCAAATTCAATCCATTCCTGCCAAAACGAACGGTTCGCTAAATGAATCATGAAGAAATACAGTCGAGTTTCGTTTCCGCTGAAATTCTTCTGTTCATCCATTCTCCAGAAGTTGGCTATCAAGTCATATATATTCATCTTCCAGTGCCTCTAAAATCTTTTTTGTAATTTGCCTTCACCTCTGACTCAATTTCCAGTAAAGTCTTCTTCTTGCCTTGGGAAATCCATTCCAGCAGCTCGTCTTCAAAAAAATAAAGTTTCTTACCGTTTTTGTAACAGGGGAGTAAACGTTTGCGGACGAGTGCGTAGATGGTAGGTTTGGCTTTGCCAATAGTTCTGCTGGCTTCTTCAATGCCTATTGGAATACGTTTTTGAGGAGCAACTGATGTTTGCCCTTTTTCGATTAATTGTTTGAGTGCAGCTACCTCGCTGACCAGATAGGCAACTGCTTTGGGTAGGGTTTCAAAAGAAATTTCATTTGTTTCCATAACTATCGTTTTTAATTGTTATGGTGCAAATGAAACAGGTGTTTTCGTTGTGTTTTACGACACTGGAAAAACACAACGAAAACACTGGAGATTTTAATAAACTGCTGTTGTTATTGCTCTGTAAGGCTTTTCTGTATTTTAATAATGCCTTTTAATTCTTCATCTTTCAGGTGGCTTTTGATACTTTCAACTTCTACATCTTTGAGAATATCGGGAAATACTCTTTTGAGGAAGTGGGCAATATCAATTCGTTTACCTACATTGAAATGGTTCCAGATATTCCATCCGAAATGGGAAATGTCAACGGAGGACAAGTCTTTGCTGGTTTTTATGGAACGTAATTTTTCTAAATTCAATTTGTCGGCGTAAAGTCGCAGATTTCCGCAAAGTATCTCAATCTGTCCATCTGAGATATAAGGTGCAAATGTTTTTCGGGTATAGTTCAGCGCAACATTTAGTTTTTCTTCCTGCTCTTTGACTTTGTTTTGTAATTGTTCGTTCCTAATATCCTCTAAAGTGGTTGGTTCAGTTATATGATTAGTTATTTCATCTATAGGTGATGTACTTTGTGTTTTATTCCTAAAATAAGGAATGTTCAGTAAAAACCTTGCAATCCAAGGTAACATCAATCCTTGTAAAACAACCTGAATACTTAAATATGCTGCACCCTCAATGGCCAGTACCACAATAAAAACAATAAATGCAGTAAAACTGTCAGCTCCTAAGGAAAGAGCAGAAATACGTGCTAATGTCGCAATTATCAACGCAGTAGATGCTACCAGAACATATAAAATAATAAACTCCAGCCGATTGTTTTTCATTCCTTAGTTATTTTTATTGTTTCTAACTGTATTGCTTGTGCTGCTTTATTTTTCTTTTCGTCCACAACTTTGGCGTAAATCTGAGTGGTTTTTACATTGGTATGGCCAAGCATTTTGCTGACTGTGTAAATATCGGTGCCGTTTGATAATTGCAAGGTCGCGAATGTGTGACGGAAGCAATGAAAAGTAATTTTCTTTTTAATACCTGCGGCTCCCACCCATTGTTTGAGAGGACGGGAAATCCAGGAAGGATCAGGCAAATCTTCAAAAACAAATTGTTCAGGGTTCCCCTGTTCTCCGCAAAGTTGTAAAGCTTGTTCTGAAATGGGCGTATATTCAACGCCTTTGGTTTTTTGTTGGGTAAAATGCAGCTTGGCTTGATTACCATCAATGCTGATTTCTTTCCACCGGAGTTTTTGAATATCGCAATGTCGCAATCCAGTAAGTGCAGAGAAAAGGGCGGCGCGTTTAAGCACATCCCGTTCGCAAGGAGTAGTGGCAAGTGTATTGAGTTCATCAATGGATAGATATTCGCGACGTGATTCCTGATCCTGAATCCCTTTTATTTTAGCCGATAAATCGACTGTCAAGTAACCATCAACAAAAGCTTGCTTGAGAGCTGCCTTGAAAATGGAAAAATAAGTTGAAGCAGTATTTTGGGAAAGAGTTCCAGTTTTGTTACCTCCAAGAGGGGCAGATAGCAGAAAAATCTTAAATTCTTCGGCCATTCGGTTGTTTATTTGGGAAAACATCAGCGTATTTCCGGCAAATTGTTTCAGAAATTCAACAGCGCGTTGCCAGTTGATTAAAATAGATGTTGAACTGTTGGCGTGTCGTTTTGCTGTTACTTTATCAAAATATTCAATGAAATTTTGCTGCAAACGCTCCTTTTGTTCAACTTGTGCGGTTTCAGCATCGCTGTATAAATCGGCATTATCATATTCTCGTTGGCGAAGTTTACGAACTCCGTCTGCATATATCATACTTTCCTGATCTTTTTCTCCTCGACAGATAATTATTCCATTATCATCACGTTTGGGTTTATAGGTTTTTGTTCCATCTGCTTCGGTTCGGGCAGTTCTTTTTTTATCCCATTCTATCGTAGTAACACTGCGATTTAAATATTCCCGTATGCGTTGTGGGCTTTTCTTGCCGGGAACTATAACCGGATAACTCTCGATATAAACATACCACTCTTTCCGGTCTTCAGCTTTTCGAATCCTCACGGTTACTTTAGTGTTGGATAACTCTCTCATGTGGTATAGCTTTATTTACTAGAAAATATCCTGTCAATTTGGTCTTTGGGAACATATACAAACTTTCCCACTTGCCTTCTGGGTATACTATTACGGCGAATTGTCTTGTTCACTGTTGAAGGGGATACACCGAATTTCTCGGATATTTCTGCAATGTTATAGCATTCGCTTTCATTGTAACTAAATTTTGCGGGCAGTTCTTCGGGGGCTTCAGGTAAAACTACCTCTGTAAACATGGCTTCTATGTGTAAACGGCTGACTCTTGTAAGCCGTTGGCCCAAGTTGACAGCAGGAATTTTTCCTGCTTTTATAAGGCGGCGAATAGTATCCTTGGATATTCCGAAAAGAACGGTTGCCTCCGTAATAGAAATATAAGGGCGAGTTTGAATGTGAGCTATTTGATTCGTTGACTGTTCCAAAATACTTTGTTTAAGCTCCGCATCCTTTGCTTCTCGTTTTTTCTCTTTGCCTGATTTATTCACACAAACTGGGCTACAAAATCGAGTGACAACGGTTTTCGCTTCAAAGGGCTTTCCACATTGCTCACAAATCTTAGGTATTCTCAATTTACTAATTCCCATATTGTTCTTAATAATCGCTTGCGTTATACCAATTAAATACGGTTAAGATATTATAAGACTTAATAAGGCGCACATTAACATCAATTAACGCGCGGAACATATATGGTACAAATGTATGATAAAAATTGATTGGGAAGTATTAAATTCAATAAATTTCTAAAAATAAAAACCGCAGTAAATCAGATGTTTACTGCGGTTTCTCTATTTTTGATTATCGTTTTCTATCGACCTTATTTGACTTCTTCAAAGTCAACATCAGTAACTTCGCCGTCTTGTTTGTTGCTACCGCCAGCATTAGCTTGTTGTCCGGCATTCGGATCAGCCTGGGCGCCACTAGCTGCTTGTGCATTATACATTTCCTGCGATGCAGCCTGGAAAACGGCATTCAGTTCAGCAGTTGCTGTATCGATAGCTGCAATATCCTGAGCGGCATGTGCAGCTTTCAGTTTGGTCAATGCTTCTTCTATTGGAGCTTTTTTGTCAGCTGGCAATTTGTCACCAAATTCTTTCATTTGCTTGTCGGTCTGGAAAATCAGACTGTCGGCCTGGTTCAACTTGTCAACTTTTTCGCGTGCAGCTTTGTCAGATGCTTCGTTGGCAGCCGCTTCGTCGCGCATACGTTTAATTTCGGCATCACTTAAGCCTGAAGATGCTTCGATACGGATCGACTGCGATTTTCCGGTTGCTTTATCCTTGGCAGTTACGTGCAGAATACCGTTGGCATCGATATCGAAAATTACTTCAATTTGAGGAATACCACGTTGTGCTGGTGGTAGACCGTCGAGATGGAATTTCCCGATGGTTTTATTTCCTGCAGCCATTGGGCGTTCGCCTTGCAACACATGAATTTCAACCGATGGCTGATTATCGCTGGCTGTTGTGAATGTTTCAGTTTTCTTGGTTGGAATGGTTGTGTTTGATTCAATCAAACGAGTCATTACACCACCCATGGTTTCGATACCTAAAGAAAGTGGAGTTACGTCGAGTAACAATACATCTTTTACTTCTCCGGATAAAACACCTCCCTGAATAGCAGCTCCAATAGCCACAACTTCGTCAGGATTTACACCTTTTGAAGGCGCTTTCCCGAATAATTCCTGTACTTTATCCTGAACAGCAGGGATACGGGTTGAACCACCAACAAGAATCACTTCGTCGATATCGCTTGCTTTTAAACCTGCGTTTTGCAATGCTTTGCGGCAAGGTTCTACAGTAGCCTGAATCAATTTATCGGCCAGTTGTTCGAATTTAGAGCGAGTCAAGGTTTTTACCAAATGCTTTGGAATTCCGTTAACCGGCATAATGTATGGCAGATTGATCTCAGTTTGAGTTGAGCTCGATAATTCGATTTTTGCTTTTTCAGCAGCTTCTTTCAAGCGTTGTAAAGCCATCGGATCTTGACGCAGGTCAATGCCTTCGTCTTTTTTGAATTCATCAGCAAGCCAGTCAATAATTACGTGGTCGAAGTCGTCACCACCCAGGTGGGTATCACCATCGGTTGATTTCACTTCAAATACGCCTTCACCCAATTCAAGAATTGAAATATCGAAAGTACCGCCACCAAGGTCGAATACAGCGATTTTCATTTCGCGGTGCATTTTATCTAATCCGTAAGCCAAAGCAGCAGCAGTTGGCTCGTTGATGATACGGCGGACATTCAAACCTGCAATTTCGCCGGCTTCTTTGGTAGCCTGACGCTGTGAATCGTTAAAATAAGCAGGAACTGTGATAACCGCTTCGGTTACTTCCTGACCCAAATAATCTTCAGCAGTTTTCTTCATTTTCTGAAGAATCATAGCCGAAATTTCCTGAGGTGAATATTTACGGTCTTCAATAACTACGCGTGGAGTGTTGTTATCGCCTTGTGCCACAGCATAAGGAACTCGTTGGATTTCTTTAGCTAAGTTCGAAAAACTTTCACCCATCAATCGTTTGATGGAATAAACCGTTTTTGCAGGATTAGTGATTGCCTGGCGTTTTGCCGGATCACCTACTTTACGTTCGCCGTTTTCAACAAACCCGACGATTGACGGTGTAGTACGTTTGCCTTCGCTATTTGGGATAACAACAGGCTCGTTACCTTCCATAACAGATACGCACGAGTTGGTGGTACCTAAGTCAATTCCAATAATTTTTCCCATTTTATGATATTTTTAAACTTGTTATTTTCAATAAGAATTAATCACGAGCAGTTTCTATTCAATCGCTATGCCATAAATCTTCCCGACTAAAATTTGGTAATTTTGGCATTCCAAACTTTTTCTTCGCGTTGATCTTGACAGAATGCGTGACAAAAAGACAGCGAAACCTGTTGAGAGTCCGAAGATGGGAGTCCAACGTCAATTGCTAAAAAATAGAAAGTAGCGATTGTGTCAGAATTTTCAAATTTTTAAATTGCTGAATTATCAAATTTATTACCTTCAACCTTTCTAAACCATAACTAATGAAACACAAACCTGTACAGGCTGTTCCACGCGAACGCCTTCTTTCACTCGATGCACTTCGTGGCTTTGATATGCTCTGGATTACTGGTGGCGGTTATCTGGTAACCGTTCTTGCCAAATATACAGGAGCTGGTTGGCTACAAACCCTGGCCGAACAAATGGAACATGTTCCATGGGCTGGCTTCCATTTCGAAGACCTGATTTTTCCATTATTCATGTTCATTAGTGGGGTCGCAATTCCTTTCGCCCTGATTTCAAAACTAGAGAAGAAAGTTCCTAAAAGCGATTTGGCTAAAAAAGCGTTTAAAAGGGCTGTCACTCTGGTTCTAATCGGATTCGTCTATAATGGCGTTTTTAGCAATGGATTTGAGAACCCCAGATTTGCCAGCGTACTTGGGCAGATCGGACTAGCTTACTTTTTTGCATCCTTGATAGTCATATATACCAAATCGTTTAAACAGAGTTTGTATTGGTTGGGCGGCATTTTGGTTGGCATTGGAATTATTCAGTTACTAATTCCTGTTCCGGGAATAGGTGCTGGTGTTCTTACTCCTGAAGGTTGTATCAATGGCTACCTCGACCGTATGTTATTGCCAGGCAGGTTACATGGTAAAATATTCGACCCGGAAGGACTATTGTGTATCGTTTCGGCAGTGACAGTTACTTTAATGGGGTCGGTTGCTGGACATTTTCTTCGTGATAAAACCACAAACGACAAACAGAAAATCAAAACATTATCGCTGATTGGAGCATCATCAATTGTGTTGGCTTTGCTGCTCAGCCCTTTTTATCCTTTAATCAAGGCTTGTTGGACCAGTAGTTTTAATTTGCTTACCGGTGGTATAGGCTTTCTCCTGATTATGGCATTCTATTGGATGATTGATGTAAAAGGCTGGAAGAAATGGTCGTTCTTTTTCAGGGTAATTGGTATGAATTCAATCTTTATTTATCTGCTTTATGATATGGCTGATCCTGCCCATATCTCTAAATACATTTTCGGCTGGACCGTTTTGTGGGGAGATTTTGGCCAGATAGTCAGTGTTGTCGGAAGCATTATGCTTGTCTGGTCGTTGCTCTATTATATGTATAAAAAGAATATTTTCCTTCGGGTGTAACAACAAAGAAGCCGGTTCAATTGAGCCGGCTTCTTTGCTTCTATGTGAGTTTAGAAGATGGCATAACGGAGGCCAAGGTTGAAATTAGTATTATGTCCCTGCGACGAATTATGCTCAGAAAACCAATAATTGCCACTAAAGTTTCCGGTAATCTGAAGTTGGGGAGAGATGAAATAGTTTGCTTCGAAATTCAAGCTGAAGTTATTGAACCAAGATTTTGAATATGTTGAATTTATAGATGTTGCTTGTTCTCCTCCTTGATAATTAATCGATCCGAAAAGACGAGTTCTAGAATCGGGAAAAAATCCGTACCCGAATGAAGTATTACTTGCTATTAGATTACCTGGATAACTATCTGGTACATCTCCATTTTTTGCCAACAATGTTGTGTTTATTAAATCAATATGAACATTTCGTTCCCAATTAAGATTCAATTGTTTGGAACAATCAAAGTGTATTTTTGAAATAAGATTCGTTTTAATGGGTGATTCCGAATAACTCTCAGAATGGGAATAGCTTCGTGAAACCTCTGGTGAAAGATTTATTTTTAATTCTCTTCCTGATTTTCGTTCCCAAAAGCTACCATAACTCCAATAATCATTTAATGTGGCAAAATAGGAAATGTCGCTGTGTTCAATCAGATTTTGCGAATGTAATATGGAATCCAATGCTTGAAGTTCTTCTATTCTTCGAAGTCGGTAATCAAAAAATCGTTTGTTTTTCAGTTTTGAGATTTGCCTTGCAAATTCAAAAATATCTTCATCTCTTGATTCTCGACTTAGTGAATTTTGTTGTTTCAATTTTTCAATCATGTAATAGCCTTGGAACAGATCGCCCACTTGTTCAATTCTGCCAATTCCGGCTCCAACTCCTGCCGACAATCTTAATGAATTACTTTTCAAGTCATCATTTGCATCCAAATGGGTGTAAGTTATTTTTCGGGAAGAAGCATCCACGTAAGTTTCATAAATGCCTTCTAAAAAGTATTGGTCTTCGGTTAGATACGTCCTTTTATATCCCACAGCGCTCAAATGTAATTGTGGAATAACTTCTTTAATAGTTTCTTCTTGATTCCTGTTTTTTGAATAATTAATATCCCCATTAAAGGATAAAGTATGACTTATAATTTGTTTACGTGTAAGATATTTGAAATTGTATGACAGTCTTAAATTTGAATTCAAGTCTAACTTTGACTGATCGTAAAGTACAACTGGGTTATTATTTGATTGTGGAAATTCGGTATAGTAGCTATTGCTATTTCCACTCGAATTAAAATTCAACTCCAGTTCGTGCCGTTTGTAATCCGGAAATTTGTACTTCGATAAATCAAAGCTTTTGTCCTGGCAGAAGCCTGCTATAGAGACTCCAAGGATGAATAGGGTGGCAGCTGTTTTTTTCATGTTTTGGCTTTTTTGATTATGCTTAAATAGCAATTATCGAGCCATTGGTTTTCATAATTATTGACGTTTTGGCAACTAAAAACTGTTGCTCAACATTGAATTGGTGATGAAATCTAATTGCCTGAAGCAAACCGGATATTCCAATCTATAAATTCTTACTTTTGTAGCCAAATTGAACACAAAAGATATGTCAGTCCATAAAGAAATACGACGTGTTACTACGCATACCCTTTCTGAAATGAAGCTGAAAGGTGAAAAAATAGCGATGCTTACCTCATACGATTACAGTATGGCTAAACTGGTTGATCAGGCCGGAATTGATATTATTCTGGTTGGCGACTCGGCTTCAAACGTGATGGCTGGTAATGAAACAACCTTGCCAATTACGCTTGATCA
This sequence comes from Prolixibacteraceae bacterium, assembly GCA_028683385.1. Classification (GTDB taxonomy): domain Bacteria; phylum Bacteroidota; class Bacteroidia; order Bacteroidales; family Prolixibacteraceae; genus Aquipluma. The sequence continues at coordinate 354,560 of JAQUIJ010000002.1, forward strand.
AATGATTTACCATGGTAAATCGGTGGTAAAAGCAGTGAATCGTGCGTTGGTAGTGGTTGATATGCCATTCGGTACTTATCAGGGAAATTCGCTGGAAGCACTGAATTCGGCCATCAAAATCATGAAAGTGACACACGCGGATGCTGTAAAAGTTGAAGGTGGAAAAGAAATCATCGAATCGGTTGAGCGAATTTTGTCGGCAGGAATCCCGGTAATGGGTCATTTGGGACTGATGCCACAGTCGATTAATAAATACGGAACATATACCGTTCGCGCCAAAGAAGAAGTTGAGGCGCAGAAGTTGATTGAAGATGCCATTTTGCTTGAAGAAGCTGGCTGTTTTGCTATTGTGCTTGAAAAAATTCCGGCTGAATTGGGTGCCAAAGTGTCGCAGGCATTAAAAATTCCGGTTATTGGTATTGGCGCCGGTGGTGGATGCGATGGTCAGGTTTTGGTTCTTCACGATATGCTCGGAATCACTCAAACATTTTCGCCCCGTTTCCTGAGAAGATATCTGAATCTGGCTGAAGAAATTCAAGGCGCAGTAAATTCCTATGTTCAGGATGTGAAATCACAGGATTTCCCAAACGAAAAGGAACAATATTAAGGGTTTCAAGTTCCAGGTTTCAAGTTGTGGATGCTAAGGTTATGTGTTTTAAATACCCTGAAAGGGTTAAATGTCAATAACCCCGGGTAAGGAGGAACGACGCAACCCAGGGAATACAAAATATGGAACCCAAAGGCGCATCAACATTGAAATTTGAAAAATGAAAGTTGTATGCGCCGCAACTGAAAGATTGATTAAAAAGAATCAAAAAAATGCAAACAAGCCTCCATCGGCGAACCCTTTGGAAACAACACAAATACATGAACAAATGGAAATAATTTACGAAGACAATCATATTATCGCAGTCAACAAGGCTTGTGGAGAGATCGTTCAGGGCGACAAAACCGGTGATGTAACTTTAATTGACAAAGTGAAAGAATACATCAAAGAAAAATATAAAAAACCGGGTGATGTTTACCTCGGTTCACCACACCGTCTTGACAGGCCGACTTCCGGAGTCATTCTGTTTGCGCGAACCAGCAAAGCACTTCTTCGCCTTAACGAAATGTTTCAGGATAAAGAAGCAATGAAAAAAACATACTGGGCTGTGGTCGATAAACTTCCGGAGTTGGAAGAAGGAACATTGCACCACTGGCTGTTGAAAGACGAAGCGAAGAACAAATCGCACGCCCATAACAAGGAGCGCAAAGGATCGAAAGAAGCCATCCTGGATTATCGTCATGTGGCCACGCTCAACCATTACCATTTGCTCGAAATCGATTTGAAGACTGGTCGTCATCACCAGATCAGGGCGCAGCTCAATCGAATTGGTCTGCACATTAAAGGTGACCTGAAGTACGGTGCTGCCCGCAGTAACGAGAATGCCGGAATTCATTTGCACGCCCGTAAAATCGAGTTTATTCATCCGGTGACCAAAGAGCCGATAAAGATTGTTGCTAAACCGCCAAAAGATCCAATCTGGAACGACTTGGCTCAGATTGATTATTTGAAAGACTAGAAAAAGTGATCAGTCGCAGTGGTCAGTCGCAACAAACGAAGGGATTCTATCTTTCTGGTAAGAGATGGAATCCTTTTCTTTTCATGAAATGTCAAAGGTCCGATTTTAGAACTTAATCTCGCTAAATCGTTTTCGTTTTCGGATATAAAATTGAAAGACAATACTTCTTGGAAGTTTTTCCGGCGGCAGAATATAATGACTGTCTTTCGCGGCTATTTTGCGTTTCTTCCGCAATGCAGGTAAGGATTTATAGAAATGATAATGAGCTTTCAGTACACTTTTTATTCCATTCAGGTTGAATTCTGCAAGTAATTTAAATGCTGCTATTCCGTCCAGAATCATGCGAATGAATAGAATTTGGACGAGCTGACCGGGAGGCAAATTTTTGTATAGCAACCAAAGGTTATTCCTGAAATTCAAATAAAGTTTACGAGGATTGTCATACGAAAGCGTTCCACCGCCAACATGATAAACGGTGCTTTCAGGAGTATATAATATTCGGTACCCGCGGTTTTTAAGGCGCCAACATAAATCTATTTCTTCCATGTGTGCCCAGAAATCGGCATCGAAACCGCCAGCTTCGTGAAATTGGCTGGAGCGCACAAACATGCAGGCGCCGGTTGCCCAAAAAATATCGACCGAATCGTTGTACTGACCGCGATCTTCTTCCACTTCGTTAAAAATCCGTCCCCGGCAAAACGGGTATCCAAACCGGTCGATGAAACCTCCGGCTGCACCGGCATATTCAAAATGAGTTTTCTGGTTATAACTGAGTATTTTGGGTTGAACTGCTGCAATCGACGAATCATTTTCCATCAACCGGATTGGTTCATCTAACCATCCGGCAGTTACTTCTACATCTGAATTCAGGATGACGAAATAGTCGGCATTTATCTGTTTCAACGCTTCGTTGTATCCTCGTGCAAAGCCATAGTTTTGCTTCAGATCAAGAATTTTAACTTCCGGAAATTGATTTTGAAGTATTTGAAGCGAATCATCTGTCGAACCATTATCGGCAACAACAATGTGTGTCAAATCGCCTTTGCTGAATTCAATTACAGAAGGCAGGAATTGTTGCAACAGTTTGGCTCCGTTCCAGTTGAGGATGACTATGGCAATTTTGGAAGAACTCATGTGAAACAATTACGGAATCAGAAGTTTAGCCAATAAAGTAGCCATGTTTTCTTTTTCAAGGCTGAATAACATATTGGCGATTTTCTCCATTTTATCGGTATCTTCTGATTGTAAAACCAGTTTGATTTCGCGAATTTGTTTGCCTGTCAGCTCTTCTTCCAGAAGTGTCCAGATTTTCAGGTTTTCTTCTTCTTGTTTCGGAACACCCAAATGTTCAAGTTCCAGCTTGGTGGCTTCCAAAATTTCGCGGGCTTTCAGAATAACCGGATCCGAATCTTTTCCTGTACCGGCGGCATCGCGCAGATTCCAGCTCGAATAATCATATTTTAGCTCCTTAATCATCCTGACTTTGGTGCTTTCTTTGCCAAAAATACGTTCCAGGAATATTATGGTGTGGCTTTTCCAGGCTTCCAGATCGAAGTTTTTAGCTGTCAGGCTGTCAAGCTGTTTGTTGATCAAAGCAATTTCATTTTCGATCATTTGGTGAATTTTAGTTCGATGCAAGTTATAAAATAGGAATGAGAAAAAGTCATTAGAAAAAGGTCATCAGGAAAAAAATAAGATGGAAAATCAGGTCGGCTGGAATAAAGTTCGCCTTGTGAAAATTCATATTTTCTATTGACCAATGACTTTTTTCTGACTTTTACCCCAGATGTTTATTCACAATCGAATAAAATTCGTCGAAATAATTGGCATTGCAGGCAATCATTTCGCCTCCGAACAAGTAATTTTCGCCACCGCTGAAATCGCAAACTTTTCCCCCGGCTTGTTTCAGGATGATGATTCCGGCAGCAACGTCCCACGAATGCAGAGCATGTTCGTAAAAACCTTCGAAACGTCCGGCGGCCACGTAGGCCATGTCGGCAGCCGCTGAGCCCAGACGACGCATGCCGTGCGAGTTTCGCATAAAAAAGTTCATTGCTTCCAGATAATTATCCAGTTTTGAAAAGTCGTAATACGGAAACCCGGTTGCAATTAGCGAATCGGCTGTTGTAGCAGCTTTCGAAACATGAATCTCTTTCCCATTTAAATAGGCTTTACTTCCTCTCCAGGCATAGAACATTTCGTTGAGGCTGATTTCGTAAACCACGCCCATGATAATTTCCTGATCTTCCATCAGGGCAATGCTTATGCAAAATGGCGAAATCCCATGAATGTAATTGGTTGTCCCGTCAAGCGGGTCGATTACCCAGCGATATTTTTCGCCGTTGTCCTGGGCAGTTCCTTCTTCGGCAATAAATCCGGATTCGGGCAACAGTTCGCGCAAGGCGGCAACAATAGTCTTTTCCGCAGTTTTATCTACATAGGTTACCATATCGGCTTTCCCTTTGTGGATAATGTCTTCAGCCGTAAATTTCAGGCGTTCGTCATAGATAAACCGGCCAACTTCGCGAGCCAGTTCCTGAACTTGTGTGCAAAGTATTTCGAGATTCATTTGTGTAAAGTTATAATTGTTGTCGTTGTTGTAATTGTTGTCAAGCTAATGCTTCTATTTCCAAACTCCAGGCACTTTGCCCTATGCTTGGAGTATTGTTCCCCAAACGTTACCGTTCGGCAATATGTTTTCCAATTTTACTGAAACAATATGATTTTCCAGATTTTCGCGATAGTCTGTTTCAATTTTGATGTAGTTGTCAGTAAATCCTGAAATCGATTTTTTGTCTTTTTGTTCTTCAAAGAGTACTTCGAGAATTGAACCTAAGTTCTTGCGGTAGAAATCCTCGGTTTTTCGGTCAGAGAGCGAAATCAGTCGTTGCGTCCGATGTTTGCGTTCGTCAACCGGAACGACTGGTTTTATTTCAAGGGCTTTGGTCCCTGGGCGCTCGGAATAGGGGAATGCATGAAGTTGCGAAACGTCCAAATCAGCAATGAAACGATACGAATCGCGGAAGAAATCGTCGGTTTCGCCATTGGTTCCGGCAATCACATCCACTCCGATAAAGGCATTCGGAATTTCAGCTTTGATTTTGGTCACGCGGCTTTCAAAAACTTCACGCTTGTATTTTCGCTTCATCAAGCTCAAAACATCGTTCGATCCGGATTGAAGTGGCAAATGAAAATGTGGCATAATTCGTTGTGAACGGGCAGCAAATTCGATGATCTCATCCGTTAGTAAATTGGGCTCGACCGATGAAATCCGGATTCGTTTCAAGCCTTCAATCTGATCGAGTTCGCGCAACAGATCGATAAACGTTTCGCCGGTTGATTTTCCAAAGTCGCCAATATTTACGCCGGTCAGTATAATTTCCAGAGTGCCTTTTGCCACAATTTCACGGGCTTCGGCCACTGTATTTTTAATGCTGTCGTTACGGCTTCGGCCACGGGCAAATGGGATGGTGCAGTAGGTACAATAATAATCGCATCCATCCTGAACTTTCAGAAAGCTACGGGTTCGGTCGCCAAACGAATAGGCATGGAAGTAATTTTTGATTTCTTTCGGCTTCTGTATGTGGATTTCGGTTTGGTCTTTTTTATTCAGAGTGCCCAAATATTCGGTAATGTTCTGTTTTTCAGACGAACCGATAATCAGGTCAACTCCTTCAATTTTTTGAATGGTTTCGGGCTGCAACTGAGCATAGCAACCGGTTACGATAATCAATGCTTCGGGGTTTTTGCGCACCGCCTGACGAATGATGTTTCGTGTTTTTTTGTCGCCTTCAGCAGTAACCGAACACGAATTTATAACCACCGCATCGGCACGATCTGTAAACTCAACGCGTTCAAATCCAATCTCCTCGAAGCGGCGTGCAATACTTGATGTTTCCGAAAAATTGAGTTTGCACCCGAGTGTGTAAAATGCAGCTTTTTTGCCTGAATATTCCATTAAAATCCTTTTCTACTTCTGATATATGGGCAGCAAAAGTACAAAAGAATAAGAAGAAAAAGTAAACTTGCCACAAAGGCACAAAGAATCAAAGTGTTATAAAAATTAAACTCGAAACCGCTTTATTCCTTCCCTAATTAAGGAGACATTGAAATTGATAAGATACCCAAGACTCAGGTTGGTCAATTTTAGGTGGCTGATAATCTGTGCTTCCCACAATGGATTTATCACTTCGACTGCTTTTAATTCGATAATTACAAGATCATCAATTAGTAAATCCAACCTAAGGCCTTCTTCAAATATTATCCCATCATACTGTATTGGAATATCAATTTGCCTCAAAGTTTTATGTCCCATCTTGTGCAGTTCATGAGCCAGGCATACTTCATATATCTTCTCAAGTAATCCTGGTCCTAATGACTTATGGACTAGATATGCTGCATGGACAATGTCTTTTCCAATTTGCTCTTCTTGAACGGATAAAGATGAATATTCCATGTGCTTTTATTTCTCATTCAATAAAAATTCTTTGTGTCTTAGTGGCAAAAAGCTTAAAGTAAATCGCTGGCCAGTTCGGCTAAATAGCTGCGTTCTCCTTTTAGTAGGTTGACATGGGCAAAAATTTCATGATTTCGCATTTTTTCGGTCATGTAAGCCAATCCGTTCGATTTCATATCCAGATAAGGCGAATCAATCTGTTGAAGGTCGCCCGTAAAAATCAGCTTGGTTCCTTCACCTGCCCGTGTAATAATGGTTTTTATTTCGTGCGGGGTCAGGTTCTGCGCTTCATCGATAATGAAGTATGAGTTTGAAAGGCTTCTTCCCCGGATATAAGCCAATGGAGTAATTACCAGGCTTTCTTCTTTCAGCAGTTCTTCTATTTTTTGATATTCGGCACTCCGGGCATTAAAATTATGCTTGATCACAGATAAGTTGTCGAACAAGGGTTGCATGTAAGGACTGATTTTTTCCTGTGCGTCGCCAGGTAAAAATCCAAGATCGCGGTTGCTCAGCGCTACGATTGGACGGGCCAGCAGTATTTGTCCGAAGCTTTTGTGCTGTTCGAGCGCTGCGGCCAGGGCCAGCAATGTTTTTCCGGTTCCGGCTTTCCCGGTTAGCGCAACCAGTTTAATTTCAGGATTAAAAAGGGCATCGAGACTGAACGTTTGTTCTGCATTGCGCGGTTTGATTCCGTATGCAGTTTTTTTCTCAACCCGGACCATTTTTTTCAATCCTCCGTCGTAACGTCCCAAAACACTGGCTTTCGGAGATTTCATGATGAAATATTCATTGATGTCGGGAGCTTCTGTCAGTTCCATTTGTTCAACCGGAATCGAATTTTCACTGTACAGCTTTTCGATCAGCGTATCGTTAAAGTTCTCTAATTCAGTAACACTTTTATTCAGAATTTGAATGTCTTTGACCTTGTCGTTGTAATAATCTTCCGCCTGAATTCTCAACGATTTGGCTTTCATTCGAAGGTTGATATCTTTGGTGACCAAAATGGTGGGCCGGTCAGGAAATTTTTGGCCAATATACATGGCTATAGCCAAAATGCGGTGATCCGGAATGTCTTCGCGAAACGAATGTTTCATTTCTTCAGGAATAGGCTTCCCGGTTTCTATAATCAATTTTCCCTTGTCTGGACCAAGTTTAATACCGCCATTAAAAAGTTGATCGCCAACAATTTCATCCAATTCGCGCACAAATTCCCTCGCCTGAAAGTTAATTGGGTCGTTTCCTCGTTTAAATTTGTCCAGTTCTTCCAGAACGGTTATTGGAATGACGATGTCGTTATCCTGAAACTGGTAAATGCTGGTATGATCGTGCAAAATCACGTTGGTATCGAGCACAAAAATTTTAGTTTGCTTTTTCTTTGCCATCTCCGTAATCTTTAAGGTTTCCATAAATTTAGAAAAATTAGAATGTAAATCTGAGGTAATCGCAGTTAAATTCTCAATTTTACCGTTCTATTTTTAAACTGGTGTTCATAAGTTTTTTACCCATGAGAACCTATCAGCAAGTACTCGATTTTTTATATAGTCAGTTGCCTATGTTTCAGCGAACTGGAGCTGCAGCCTATAAAGATAACCTCGACAATACGATTCGGCTCGATGAAATGTTTAGTCATCCTCACCGTTCGTTTAAGACGATTCATGTGGCCGGAACAAACGGTAAAGGATCGGTTTCGCATATGCTTGCCTCCGTTTTGCAGGAAGCCGGCTACAAAACGGGACTCTATACGTCGCCACATCTGAAAGATTTCAGGGAGCGGATTCGCGTAAATGGTGAAATGATTTCTGAAGATGCCGTGGTTCAGTTCACCGAAATGTTTCAGGCAAAAAACGAACTTGAAAAGATGGAACCTTCGTTTTTTGAACTGACCGTGTCGATGGCTTTTGACTATTTCCGGAGCATGAATGTTGATGTAGCTGTAATTGAAGTTGGCTTGGGTGGAAGGCTTGATTCGACTAATATTATCACTCCGGAAATTTCAGTAATTACCAACATCAGTTTCGATCACATGGCATTGCTGGGTGATACTTTGCCCAAAATTGCTGCAGAAAAAGCTGGAATCATAAAGAAAGACGTTCCGGTGGTGGTGGGCGAAACCTCTCCTGAAACCAGTTTTGTCTTTGCACAGTTTGCCGAAAAGGTCCAGACCATACTTGCTTTTGCTGACCAGGAATACCTGGCAGATTATTCGATGCTAACCATCGACGGAAAACAAAGCCTGAATATCAGGAAGAACGACCAGTTGATTTATCCTGACTTGAAACTGGATTTGCTTGGGATTTATCAACGGCACAATGTGCCGACCGTGTTAAAGGCAATCGATCTTTTAAATGCGAAGGGCTGGAATTTATCAGAAAACATCATCAGGAAAGGGTTACTACATGTGATTAAGAATACCGGGTTGTTGGGACGTTGGCAGATAATTGGCCATAATCCTTTAGTAGTGTGCGATACCGGACATAATCAGGCAGGTATTAAATTGGTGGTTGAGCAAATCAATCAAACAGCATGGAAAGCATTGCATGTCGTTATTGGGATGGTCAGCGACAAGGATCAGGACAACGTTTTGGCTTTACTTCCAACAAATGCGAAGTATTATTTCACGAAAGCTTCGATCCCGCGTGCTGCCGAACCAGAAGTACTTGCCGCTAAAGCTGAACGGTTCGGCTTAAAGGGCGATTGTTATCCAACTGTTCGTCAGGCACTTTCTATAGCCCTTGCAAATGCTGGGGAAAACGATTTAATATTTGTGGGTGGCAGTACTTTCGTGGTGGCTGAAATTTTGTAATATTTTTTAATATTTTTGTTTGCAAGTTTCAAAAATGGGTATATCTTTGCAACGCTTTTAAAAACAAAGCGCGTTCACAAAAACAACAAAAAGGGCGATTAGCTCAGCTGGTTCAGAGCATCTGGTTTACACCCAGAGGGTCGGGGGTTCGAATCCCTCATCGCCCACAGAAAGTCATTCGTTTATTCGGGTGACTTTTTTTATTTTATAGGATGTTTTATTGCTATATTCTATGTCTCGGGGAGTTGAATAAATCCTAAATTAGTTCCACTTCCAGTCTCCAAGGCTGATTCCAAAGGCCGAATAATCTTCCATGATTTAAATTTTTCTCTTCGGAACTGATTCTATTCCAAAATGAATCAGCTTAGAATGTGAAATAGTCTCTGTAATTTGTATGTTTGCGATTAAACCATTCTACATTGATCTTGTCAAAACAACTTCAATAATTTTATTTTGGCTAAACGAACCTAATAAACAAATCTAATGACATCGCATATGAAAAAATCAATCAGAACTCCCATTACAATAATTCTGATTGTTGTAGTACTTGGGATTATCATTTACCCCAAGATTAAACCCATGGTTGTATCGGAATCCGGTTCAAAAATAGTTTCGTCAACAGGAACAAAAGGCGCACGTGGAGGTGGTCAACCATTGTTGGCAAGTGGCTACGTAATTGTCCCAACAGAAATGAATGAGCTTATTTATAGCACGGGCTCATTAATCCCTGATGAGGAAGTTGAACTCTCATTTGAAGCTTCAGGTAAAGTCGTAGGCATCTTTTTTAAAGAAGGCGCCAGGGTTAAAAAAGGAGAATTACTTGCTAAAATAAACGATCGGCCATTGCAGGCTCAACTATTAAAACTGCAGGCTCAGCGAAAACTTTCGGAAGAACGTGAATTTCGCCAACGTCAGTTACTCGATCGCGACGCCATTAGCCGTGAAAGTTACGACCAGGTATCTACAGATCTTCAGTCACTTGATGCCGATATTATGCTGCTGGAAGCACGTATCTCTGAAACTGAATTAAGAGCCCCTTTTGATGGAGTTGTAGGTTTACGCTTGGTGAGTGAAGGTGCATTTGCCACCACTCAAACCAAAATCGTACAACTTGTAAAAATCAGCCCGTTAAAAATTGAGTTCTCTATTCCGGAGAGGTATGCTGGTGAAGTTACACCCGGTTACCCCATTACATTTGTTATTGATGGGATTCAGAAATCATTTACTGCGGAAGTTTACGCAGTTGCTCCCAAAGTGGATATGGATACCCGAACCATTGTTGCCAGAGCCTATTATCCCAATAAAAATGAGGAGTTAAAACCTGGACGTTTTGCCAGTGTCAGGGCTCTTTTATCAAAAATTGATAATACCATTTCAGTACCAACTGAAGCCATTATTCCTGAAATGGAAGGCGAAAAGGTTTTCATTCTCAAAAATGGCAAAGCGCAAGAGGTGAAGGTTACTTTAGGCCTTCGGACTGAATCGCATGTCCAGATTCAAAAAGGATTGAGTTTTGGAGATACATTACTTACAACTGCAATTTTGCAATTACGGCAAGGCATACCTGTTCAGCTTGATACGCTGGTAACCAATAAATCCATCGTAAACAAACAACAATGAGTCTATCGTCTACAAGTATAAAGAGGCCCGTTCTGGCCACAGTTTTTTCGCTGGTTATCCTTTTGTTTGGAGCAATCGGATTAACCTATTTAGGCGTACGGGAGTTTCCCAGCGTCGATCCGCCAATTATTTCGGTCGACACCTCTTATCCGGGTGCAAACTCCGATGTAATAGAGACACAAATTACCGAGCCTCTGGAACAATCCATTAATGGCATTCCCGGTATCCGCACATTGACCAGCCGAAGCAGCCAGGGCCGAAGCAGCATCTCTGTTGAGTTTGAGCTTTCGGTTGATATGGAGACAGCTGCCAACGATGTCCGCGATAAAGTATCTCAGGCACAGCGTATGCTTCCTCGGGATTGCGATCCTCCAACGGTTTCGAAAGCCGATGCTGACGCAAGTCCGATTATGATGATTGCTGTGAAAAGCCCTCAGCGATCACTGCTTGAACTTTCGGAAATTGCTGATCTCACTTTTAAAGAGCAGTTACAGACTATTTCGGGAGTTAGCGCGGTATCCATCTGGGGAGAAAAGCGTTATGCAATGCGTATCTGGCTCGATCCTGCAAAACTGGCTGGCTATCAGATGACGCCTCTTGATGTCAGAAATGCAATACTTCGCGAAAACGTTGAGCTTCCGGCAGGAAGCATCGAAGGTACCACAACCGAACTGACTATACGCACCCTGGGACTGATGACCACACCCCAGGAATTCAACAGCCTTATTTTACGGCAAACCGGCGATCAGATTGTCAGGGTAAGTGATATTGGTCGTGCCGAACTTGGTCCGCAGGATTTACGCGGAATCATGAAACTGAACGGCATTCCGATGGTTGCAACGATAATTATTCCGCAACCAGGTGCAAATCATATCGAAATTGTTGATGAGGTTTATAAAAGACTCAAATTCATTCAGAAAGATCTTCCGGATGATGTGAAATATGAAGTTGGGTTCGACAATACAACATATATCCGGTCATCTATCGAGGAAGTGAAAAGTACCATTTACATCGCATTTTTTCTTGTAGTGGTTATCATTTTTACGTTTCTGCGCGACTGGCGCACCACGGTCATCCCAATTTTGGTAATTCCGGTTTCATTGGTCGGTTCATTTTTCATCATGTACATTTCCGGCTTTACAATCAATGTGCTTACACTTCTGGCCATCGTGCTTTCGATTGGATTGGTGGTTGACGATGCGATTGTGATGATGGAGAATATATATGTAAAAATTGAACAGGGAATGACTCCACTCGAGGCAGGGTTCAAGGGATCGAACGAAATATTTTTTGCCATTGTTTCAACAACCATAACACTTGTAGCAGTATTTATTCCTATTGTTTTTCTTGAAGGGATGACTGGTCGTTTGTTCAGGGAGTTTAGTATTGTTATTGCCGGATCTGTTATTATCTCCGCTTTTGTGGCGCTTACTTTAACTCCAATGTTATCGACTAAATTGCTAAAAACAAGGCATAACAGAAGTAACGCATACAATTACACTGAGAAGTTTTTTATTGCTTTAAACCGAGCCTATCAGAATACACTCGATTCGTATCTTCATAAAAAATTCCTTTCAATTTTCATTCTTGCCTTGTCGTTTTTACTGATCTTCATCTTATGGAAAACGATTCCTGCAGAAATGGCTCCGCTCGAAGACCGCTCGCAATTGAATATAAATATTACCTCACAGGAGGGATCAACCTATGAGTACAATCTCAGTTATGTCGAAGATCTTGGTAAAATGATTGAAGATGTTATTCCCGAATCTGATAAAGTAACAACAATGATTCGGGGCGGCGGAGGTTTTGTGAGAGTCTTGTTGGTTGACCCATCAGAAAGAAAGCGGTCACAACAACAAATCGCAAATCAATTGTCGGCTGAGCTACGGACCAAAACCCAGGCACGCGCAAGTGTAATTCAGCAATCGACCTTTGGTGGCCGGAGAGCTGGCCTTCCCATTCAGTATGTACTTCAGGCTCCCAACATCGAAAAGCTGCGTGAAATACTTCCAGCTTTTATGGCACAGGTAAATGACAATCCCAATTTTGTGATGGCTGATGTAAACCTGAAGTTTACCAAGCCTGAACTACAAATTGTGATCAACCGGGATAAAGCCAATTTGCTGGGAGTTTCTACCCAGAATATCGGACAAACACTTCAACTTGCGCTTAGCGGCCAACGGTTTGGTTACTTTATAATGAATGGCAAGCAATACGAGATTTTAGGGGAACTGGCCAGAGACGACCGAAATAAACCGCTCGATTTGAAATCGTTATATGTGAGAAACACTCAGGGACATATGGTACAGCTTGATAATTTTGTCACGTTGCAGGAATCGACCGCACCGCCTCAATTGTTCCGCTATAACCGCTTTGTTGCCGCAACGATATCTGCAGGTTTGGCTGATGGTAAAACGATCAGTCAGGGAATTGCAGAGATGGATAAAATTTCGGCCAAAGTTTTGGACGATTCATTTAGAACTGCGCTTACAGGTGATTCAAAAGACTTTATGGAAAGCTCATCAAGTTTGATGTTTGCCTTTATTCTGGCTATTGTTCTGATATTCCTTGTTCTTTCGGCACAATTCGAAAGCTTTAAAGACCCGATTATTGTAATGATGACCGTTCCTTTGGCTCTTACAGGTGCACTTTTGTTTATGTGGTATTTCAATATTACGATGAACATTTTTAGTCAGATTGGTTTAATCATGTTAATTGGGCTTGTAACGAAAAACGGTATCCTGATTGTGGAGTTCGCCAATCAGCGAAAAGAAGCAGGCATGAGCAAACTGGACGCAATTCGTTATTCTGCTGCGGCCAGGTTTCGTCCTATTTTGATGACAAGCTTATCAACCATTCTGGGTATTTTACCACTTGCCCTTGGATTGGGCGATGGCGCACAAAGTCGCGTCGCAATGGGGATTGCCGTAGTTGGCGGATTAACCATCTCCACAGTCTTAACCTTGTATGTTGTGCCATCTATTTATCTTGTTATTTCAAGTGAAACAAAAAATATTATCAATGAACCAAATATCTCAAATGAGGATAAAACAGCTATCGGGAATTAAACATTTTGCTTCACTGGTTTTGTTCTTGTTTATTGTGAACAATTCCATCGCGCAGGAAGTGTATGACCTGAGCCGGTGCATTAAAACAGGACTTGAACGCAATTTTTCGTTGCTGGTTGCTCGTAACGATGAGGAAATTGCAACCAATAATTTCACTCGTGGAAATGCTGGTATGTTGCCAGTCATATCTTCAACCAACCGTTTTGGAGGTACTGTAAATACAACGAACCAAAATTACAACGATGGAAGTAAAGTTGCCTTAAACGATATTCACAATAATAGTGGTTCTTTAGGTGTAGATCTAGGAATGACTATTTTTAAGGGTTTTCAGGTGAAAACTACCTATCAGAAGCTAAAGGAACAGAAAGAATTGGAAGGCTTCAATACTCAGATGTCGGTTGAAAATCTGGTCTCAATGATTGTTTCGCAGTATAATTACTATATCCAGCAACTAATTTTAAACGATAATCTGGCTTATGCTGTTTCTTTGTCTCGCGAGCGTGTCCGGATCGATCAGCAACGTTATTTGCTGGGAGGTGCCTCGAAGCTTGAACTGCTGCAATCGATCGTTTATTTGAATGCCGATAGTTCCAGGTTTGCACATCAAAATGAAGTGCTCCGAACTTCGCAAATCAGGCTTAACGAGCTTATGGCTGCTGACGATTTGGGCGAAAATATTAAATTGAAGGACACGCTGATACAGCTAGACCAGAAATTGCTTTACGATGATCTATTGAGTCAGACCTTACAAAACAATACAAGTTTACGAATTGCTGCTAAAAACCAGGTTATTACAGAACTCGATGCTAAAATTATAAAATCACGTTCCTATCCTTATCTAACCATGTCATCTGGTTACGGGTATTCCTACAACCGCTATGGTTCGGGTGCATTAGGCAATCAAAACGTACATGGTTTAAACTATGGGTTAACGCTTGGCATTGGCATTTTCGATGGATTTAACCAGAAACGCTTAAAAAGCAATGCTCTTGTTGAGATCCAAAGCAAAAAGATACAATACAAGGAGGTTGAGCAGGAAGTGAAAGCCGATTTGCTGACCATTTATTTTGCCTACGAGAACAACCTGCGCCTGTTAAAGCTGGAAGAACAAAACCTGTCGGTTGCACGTGAGAACCTCGAAATAGCATTGGAAAGGTATAAGCTGGGAAGTTTGGCCGGACTTGAACTTCGTGAAGTGCAAAAGAGCCTTCTTGATGCCGAAGAACGGCTCGTTTCGGTACAGTATCAAACTAAGATTGCCGAAATTTCTTTGTTTCAGATTTCTGGCCGGATAATGGAATATATCTAGTTTCTATTTATAAATAATTGTCATACATAGTGATAGTCTTGCTTTGAGTAGGGTTATTACTAAAATACCTTTTGATAAAATCATGTTATTGTTGCGAAAAATCATCTCCCTGATGATTTAAAGTCCTACTTTTGTGGCCTCAAGGTAATAATTAACAATTACACATGAAGCCAAAAATAGCCGCACAGTCTGGCACCTTCGAATCAAGTGATGTCATTTTTTTAATTGAACCACGACCTGACAATTCGGGCCGTAAGCTCGAAATATCGTCTACCGTAATGCAACAGTTTGGAGCCAATTTCAACCGGATTATTGTTGAAATGCTCGATCAATACGACATGACAGATATCCATTTGATTGCAAAAGATAAAGGAGCATTAGAGCCAACCATTAAAGCCCGTTTCGAAACAGCCATCAAGCGCTCGCTCGACGAACAGGAAGGAACATTAAAATAATCCAGCTATGACAAAAATATTTAAAAAGCGTCGGTCAATGCTTTACATTCCGGGAAACAATCCGGCGATGATTCAGCAAGGTGGAGTTTATGGGGCTGATAGTATTTTGCTCGATCTGGAAGATGCAGTTGCTCTGAATCAAAAAGATGCCGCCCGAACTCTGGTTCGAAATATGATTAATGTAATCGATTTTTACGACGCAGAAGTTTGTGTTCGGGTGAATCACTTGAGTACGCCTTTTGGCCTGGCCGACCTCGAAGCTATTGTTCCATTGCAGCCTTCAGCCATTCGCTATCCGAAAACTGAATCGGGCGAAGAAGTTGCTGAATTGCTGAAAATCATCGAGCAGATTGAAGATCGTCACGGACTTCCGCATAATAAAATGACATTGCATGCCATGATAGAGACAGCAATGGGAGTGCAAAATGTATTCGATATTGCCAGTAAATTTGATCGGGTGGATGCCATTACCATTGGCGGGCAGGATTTGACTGCCGACATGAATATTGTTTATACTCCTGATGGCGCCGGAATCGATTTTGCCCGGAAGCGGATTGTCATGGCAGCAAAGGCCAGTCATATCGATGTAATTGATACTGTTTTCCCTGATGTGAACGACGAAGAAGGATTGCGGAGAGAAACTGAATATGCTAAAAGAATAGGGTTCACCGGTAAGGCCGTGATTAATCCACGACAAATTGAAATCATCCACGACGTTTACACACCAACTGATGAAGAAGTCAGGAAAGCTTATCGCATCGTTAAAGAATTCAAGATAAACAGTGCCGCTGGTATTGGCGTTTTTGCCATCGACGGAAAGATGATTGATGCACCAATTGTTACCCGTGCCGAATATATCTTGAGGCTGGCAAACGTGACTGTCGGATAATCGCGTCTCTAACAATAATTATAAAACAACAACCTAAAATACAATTCAATGTTAAATAGTTTAGGTAGGGAAATTCCAGAATATATTGAAGGAATAGGGAAATTGGAACCTTATCAGGGAGCACTCACAAAACTGAGCAAAGGCTGGATGGACGAACCTACCATTCCTGCACCAAATAAGGCCTATCTGCCACACCAGAGTAAATTGTGCAACTCGCTCGAAGAAGCTATTCTGCGCAGCAACCCGCACAACGGGATGACTATTTCGTTTCATCATCACTTGCGGAACGGCGATATTTTGCTTGTTCAAACGCTTACTATTTTACACAATATGGGAATCCGCTACATTACGCTGGCTTCCTCATCACTCAACGAGTGCCACGATCCGATTCTTCCTTACCTGGAAGATGGAACGGTTACCCGGATTTATTCGTCGGGTATTCGTAGCCAGTTGGGACGTGCTGTGGCAATGGGAGTACTCGACATTCCGGTAGTTATTCATTCGCATGGTGGTCGTGTTCGCAGCATTCATACCGGAAAAATTCAGATTGACCTGACTGTTATCGCTGCTTCGGCAGCCGACTGTGAAGGAAATGCAACCGGTTCTCATGGCAAATCGGCATTTGGATCGATCGGTTATGCTGTTATTGATGCCCGGTATGCCAAACAGGTCATTGTGGTTACCGACAATCTGGTGAATTTCCCTTGCATTCCACTCTCGATATCTCAAAACTTTGTTGATCAGGTTGTGGTGGTTGACTCGATTGGCGACGCCTCGAAAATTGCAACCGGAACAACGCGTATCACCAATTCACCAATGGATCTTCGGATTGCTAAACTGGCTGCTGATGTGATCGAACATTCCGGTTTTTTCGAACCCGGATTTGCTTTTCAGGTTGGAGCTGGTGGCGCATCGCTTGCCGTGGCGAAATTTATTCGCGAAAAGATGAAAACCAAGGCCATTAAAGGAAGCTTTATGCTCGGTGGTATTACTTCGTATTGTGTAGATATGTTGAATGACGGGCTTTTCGAGACTATCTTCGATGTACAGTCGTTCGATGCAACCGTTAGTAATTCACTCCTGAATAACCGTCGGCACATTGAAATTCCGGCTGCCCTTTATGCCAATCCGTTCAATTGTGGCTGTATCACCAATAAAATTGATGTGGTTGTTCTCGGTGCGCTTGAAATTGATGTTGATTTTAACGTGAACGTCATCACCGGTTCAGAAGGCAATGTTCGTGGGGCATCGGGCGGACATTCTGATACCGCTTCAGGAGCAAAGCTGACCGTTGTGGTTTGTCCTTCATTCCGGGGCCGTATCCCGATCATCAAAAAGCGTGTTCATACCATTGTCACTCCGGGAGAGTCGATCCATGTGCTGGTTACTGAACGCGGAATATGCGTGAATCCGGCATTTCCTGAACTGGAAGCGAATCTCAAAAAGGCAGGATTGAACATTAAAGACATTCACGACCTCGAAATTGAGGTTGACAAAATAACCGGCATTCCGGCACCGCTCGAATATACTGACAAGATTGTTGGAATCGTGGAGTACCGCGATGGAACCATTATCGATGTGGTTCATCAGTTGAAGGAAAAGTAGGGAAGACCGAAGTCCGGAGTCGGGAGACCGAAGTCTGAAAAGGAACTCCAGAGGAGCGAAATGTTGGTAGAAAGAGATTGTTAAACAAAGCTTGCCGTCCGCGAGATAACAATGAAAATGGCGTTGTTCTCATTTCGGACGGAACAGATTGGCTGTTGAAATAAAATAAAAAATATCGAACCACTCGAATCCATATTAAAAGCCCGTGATCAGCGGGCTTTTCTGAAAGCACAAATTGCTCAGAAAGGCTTGCCCAGCTTAAGTTTAAGCCTGAATGTTCCCGGTTTTCCCAAAAGCAATCCAACTGTGGATTCTTTCTTTCGATCTTGTTTGCACGATTTGAAAAATACTTTTGTAGCTCACCGGATTGATATTCATGAAAAAGAAGCTATTCAAATATGCGACGCCGCCGGAGATTTTTACCTGGTTCCTTTTTCAATCGCCGATTTCGGCCTGAAAGAGATCAAACAAATCTGCGAAGATTTTGAAGAGAACCATCCTTTGGGAAGATTCGTTGATGTGGATTTGAATGATCCACAGGGGAATACGGTTTCGTCAGGAAAGGCGAAATTGTGCTTTTTTTGTTGTGAAAAACCAGCCATCGAATGTCGGCGCGAAAATGTACACCATGTTGAAGAACTCCGGTTGTTCATGTTTTCGGAAATGGCTGTGTTTCTTGGAGTCCAGCGAAAAGAACAGATTATTAAGAAACTCGCTTCGTTGGCGCAGCAGGCCATTCTTGCTGAGATTTCGCTCACTCCAAAGCCCGGATTGGTCGATCGGCATAGCTCCGGAAGCCATTCGGACATGAATTATCAGATGTTTGTTGATTCCACTGAAGCTATTTCTTTCGGATTTGATGAGTTGGTGCACGAAGGTTTTGCTTTTCAGGATCACGATTTAACAAAGGCCTTGCCACGACTTCGCAACATCGGTTTGCAAATGGAATCGGCGATGTTTAAGGCCACCGGAAATGTCAACACACAAAAAGGGATCATCTTTTTAATGGGACTATCTCTGTTCGCCTGCGGAAAGTTATTCAGCCAAAGCGATCGGTTTCAGGTGGAAGAATTCAGAAATATCATTAGAGGAGTTTGTAAAGATATGGTCAGGAACGAAATGGGTAATCCTTCAGGAAAAAGCCATGGGGAAAAAATATTCCTGAAATATGGATTCAGTGGAGCACGGGGAGAGGCTGAAAGCGGATTGGCAACGGTTTTTGATTTTGGTTTGCCTGAAATCATTCACCGAAAAGAGCTTGACGATGAATCGATGATTAAATGTTTGCTGGCAATTGCGGCAAATAACAACGATACGAATATTCTTTTCCGGAGTAATCCCGAAGTTTTGAATAGGTTTAAAACCCTTTGCCGAATTGCTTTGGATGATTTCAGCCCGGCAAATTATGATGTTCTGACTGATGTTTGCAAACAGGAAAATATTTCGCCCGGAGGCTCGGCTGATTTACTGGCAGTGACTACTTTTGTCTGGTCTGTTATTCAGGCCGACAAGCAAAAGCATTTTACCTTTTAGACAGAATAAATGACATTTGAAGATACCGATTTTCGTCAGGAGACACTTGATCTGGATAATCCTTTTGATCTTAAGCTGGTTAAGGATTTTCTTGCCGGACTAGGATTTGAGTTTGATCCGACGGAGGTGGAATGCACCATGATTGTATATAACCTGAAAGGCGATTTGGTGGGAACCGGCTCACACATGGGGCGAATTTTGAAATATGTTGCTGTCGCCCCAACGTTTCGCGACACCACTGCTTTTGCTCTGATTGTTAGTTACATGACAGAAAAGCTTCTGAAAATTTACAAGCATACTTTTGTCTTTACACGCCCCGAGAATTCAGTTCGGTTTCGTGGATTGGGCTACACCGAAATTGCATCGGCTGAACCTCTTTTTTCGGTACTTGAGTTCGGATTCGAATCCATCTCAACTTATCAGGATTACCTGAAAACCTTGAAAATACGGACCGAAACCACAGATGTGGCTGCGATGGTGGTCAATTGCAACCCATTTACCAACGGGCATAAATTTCTGATCGAAAAAGCGGCTTCGGAGAATGAAGTCGTCTATCTGTTTGTGGTAGAAGAGGATCGTTCAGCTTTTCCATTTAAAGTACGTTGGGAGTTGATCCGCAAAGGGATTGAACATCTTCGGAATGTGGTGATGGTTCGCGGTGGAATGTACATTGTTTCAGGTGCAATTTTCCCATCCTATTTCCTGAAGAAAGAACCGGCTGGCGATGTAATGCAAAAACAGGCAGAATTGGATGTCAAAATTTTTTCCAGGTATGTTGTGCCAATTCTGGGAATCAAAAAGCGCTACGTTGGAACCGAAAACTACTGCAAAGTTACCGGTGCATACAACCAGGCGATGAAATCAATACTTCCATCTTTTGGTGTAGAGGTTGTCGAAATCACTCGAAAAGCTGTTGGCTCGGGAGCCGATCACTTACCTGATTACATTAGCGCTTCCAAAGTTCGCAAGGCCATCAAGCACGATCAGTTGCCTGAAATCATTGATTTTCTTCCTGACTCAACCCGCGATTTCCTTTTCTCTGACGAATCGTTAGAGATCCGTCAGAAAATAAAGGTAGGCACCGGAAGACATTAATGCTCGCGAAATCAATAATCCGAATTTCTTCCCGAAGCTTTAATGAGTTCTTTCAGTAAATGGTTGAATTCCTCCGCTTTTTTCAAATCTTCGATGCTTTGTTTCATGCGGAAACGCCATTTATGGCGCACGTTACTTGGGTAATTGATCTGCTCTGCCTGAGTTTTCTCCCATCTGAATTTGCTGTCCATCGCAATTAAATCCTGAATTGGGATAGTTACCCACATCGCAGGTGAATAAAGATGTTGGGTAATGATTTGCTGGCAAATCCATGGCTCAGCAAAGTAAGGAGCCAGCCCGGCATTTCCCAGTTCAAGGTTATGAAACTGCTGCGTCTTTTCACGATCTTCTTCCCACCATCCGCGAATGGTCGACATATCGTGGGTTGAGGTGGTGCATACCGACAAATACGGCGCATCGGCCGGATGGGCAAATTTTATTTTTGGGTTTTTGGGCATGCGCTGAATTTCCAGACTCAAAATACCCAATTCCGACATGGCTTTCGGCACGCAATCCGGAATCATTCCCAAATCTTCGCCGCAAACCAGCATGTTGCCCACCGCAACAATTACAGGTAGTTTCTCCATTCCTTTTCGATACCAGAAATTCTCGTGCCGTTTGTAAAAGTAATCGACGTATAGATTATTCAACTGCTCTTTTGTCCAGTCGTCCAATTCGGCATACGAACTGGTTTTTTGCATCGAAATACGCGGATGCCATTGATCCTCACCGGTGGATACAAACAAAACATTGGCTACCAAATCAAACAATCCATCCCTGATTTTGCGGCTTTGGTCGTCCAAATCCTCTTCTTCAATGTTCTTCAGGAAATGCTGATTGATTTTTTGCTGAGTATTAAATTCATCTTTCAGTTTATAATGTCCGTGTCCCAAATCGTCCAAAAATTCGTGAATAACCGTTTCTGTCGATTCTCCAAATAAGGGTTTCAGAAGGTGGTGCCGAATGTAGGGTTTCGAAAATCGCTCGTGATTAAAATATAAACCATAATGTCCAACTTCCTTTGTCGACAGGGGCAATGCCGGGTTAAAATGTCCCAACAAAGCTTCAACGGCATTGGTCGGTACTTCCCAAATTCGGAAGAAACCCAGAATATGATCAATCCGGTAGGTATCGAAATAGTCGGTCATTTTTTGCATTCGCTTGATCCACCATTGGTAACCGTCCTTCGCCATTTCTTCCCAGTTGTAAGTTGGGAAACCCCAGTTTTGACCCTTCACCGCGAAATCATCAGGAGGAGCGCCGGCTTGCGCACTGAGGTTAAATAAATGGGGTTCTGTCCAGGCTTCCACGCTGTTTGGACTGATTCCGATCGGAATGTCGCCTTTCAGGATAATTCCATTTTTTCGGGCATAGTTCGCTGCTTCCTTAAGCTGTTTATCCAGATGATACTGAATGAAATAATGAACGGCGATGTCTTCCCATGCGTAGGATTTGGGCGCACAAAGTTTTTCGATTTTTGCCGGATTGTAAATGCTGTATTCGCCCCAGTTGCGGAAATCGGGCGATTTGTATTTGTCGCGCAGGTAAACAAACGCGGCATACGGTACCAACCATTCTTTATTGGCTTTGAAGAACTGTTTAAAGTCATTCGATTGGAACAATTTTGCTCCATCCTGATCGAAAATAAGCTTGTAATAGCGCGATTTATGGCGCAGTACTTCAGGATAATCGACTTCAGAATTCTTATTGAGCAATTTTTGCTGCTCGGCAAACTCGGCCATTAGCTTTTCATCGTTCAGCGGACCAATATTGTCCAGATTCAGGTAAATGGGGTGAAGAGCCATCACCGAAATCGACTTGTACGGATAAGAATCGAGCCAGTTGTGCGACGCAATGGTTTCGTTTACCGGAAGAATCTGCACCATCTTTAGGCCGGTTTGTTTAGCCCAGTCAATAAAATCGAACAGGTCATTAAATTCACCTACCCCAAAACTGTTTTCACTCCGGAGTGAAAATACAGGGACACTTACACCAGCACCTTTCCACAATCCCAACGGAAAGCGGAAGTGAGAATCAGTTTTGACGTAAATAAATGAGGAGTTGGTCATTGAAATTTCGGGCAGTTGTCGGTCGTGCCCATCTTCCAGGGTAACTGCTTCCTTTTTTATCATATCCCAAATTCCGTATTTGTATTGAAGCGGAAATTTCAATTCAGCAGCATTCAATTGTCCGGTCCAAAGCGGAAAATCGTCGCCACATTCCAGAATAAATGCTTTTTTTCGATCCCAATTTCCCAACTGATCCTGATTTCCTAAAATGCAAACTTTGTACCCGGAAGTGATTCGGGGAACTTCAATTTTAAACTGAAGAACTTGATTGGCCTGAATCTCCGAAACCGATTCCCGGTTGATTCCCGGGTTCATGATTACCTTTGAAAATGATGAAGTAAACAAAGCTTTTTCTTCGGCTGGCGGATTGCGCCACAAATCGTCGATAATCAATTCTTTAATTGCTTCATTTTTAATGTCAATGAAATGGTTGCTGCCCCATTCCCAGACTTCGTAACCCGAATCAGCTTTCATCAGGTATTTATATTCGATTCGACCCGATTTTTGATTTGTTTTTACTGAAATTTTCCAAAATCCATTTCCTTGATAAATCATTTTTTGAGCTTGGCTCACATCCCACTGCCCGAATAACCTGGATGAACCGGAAATGTATATTTCTTGTCCGGGGATGGTTTGATAATGAATGGTTAATGTAATTTTCATAATCGCAGTATTTGTTTGGATTCAACGCACTTCATCGATGAAAGTGTTTTACAGTGAAAAGGTACAAAAAAATGGCTCAGCGATTTCATTTAAATCCTGATTTATTCGCCTGGATTCAGAAAATAGACTGGATGCTGAAAGTAGGATCCGAACGTCATTTGAATCGCGAAATTATCCGGATCGATAAAATCAGGACAGATCAGCACGATCCTAACGCTTAATTTTTTTCTTTTTGACTACATTTGTCGAACTGATTTTAAAACCAACCAATGACAAAATTTATTTCAATTATTGCAGTAGCCGTACTTTTTTTGTCGGCCTGTACCACTCAAACTCAAAAAGCTGTTCAGGAAGATCGCCTGACCGATTTCGTCGATCCTTTAATCGGAACTGGTTCCCACGGACATACCTATCCGGGTGCTGCCTATCCGTTCGGACAAATTCAGTTGAGTCCCGATAATGGAACACAAGGCTGGGACTGGTGTTCCGGCTATCATTATTCCGATAGCATTGTGGCTGGCTTCAGTCATTTGCACCTGAGCGGAACCGGAATCGGCGATTTGGCCGACATTTCTTTTCTGCCGGTTACTTCTGAAGTTACTTTTCAGAAAAATGAAAAAAATGCTGATTTTGTTACCCGTTATGCCGGTAAGTACAGTCACAGTCAGGAAACTGCCAAGCCGGGTTATTATGCTGTAACCTTGAAAAACAATGGTGTAAAAGCTGAATTTACAGTGACCGAACGTGCCGGATTACACCGTTATTCTTTTCCTGAAGGTGGCGTAAATAACCTGATCATTAACCTTGGATTTGCCATCAACTGGGACAAGCCTTACCAGACTTCGCTTAAAGTTGTTGACGACAAGTTGGTAACCGGTGTTCGCCTGTCGAATGGCTGGGCCAAAGATCAGCATGTTTATTTTGCGGTTCGTTTTTCGTCGCCAATTACCAAATCGGTTATCGAAAGTGTTGGTGGCGAAGCTGGTGCTGTAGGCGTTTTCAGTTTTGGCGAAAAACAAGTATTAGCTAAAGTGGGCATTTCTTCGGTTAGCGTCGAAAATGCTATTGCCAATCTGGATGGTTCTTTGGCCGGATGGGATTTTGAAGCTACTGCCAAAGCCGCTTCTGACGCCTGGGAAAAAGAACTGGCGAAAATCAAGATTCAGTCGAACGACAAAGATCAGAAAACCATTTTCTATACTTCGCTTTACCACACCTTGGTTGCTCCTGCTTTGTTTTCCGATTCAAACGGCGAATTTAAGGGCATCAATGGCGATACACAAAAAGCTGATGGTTATAACCGCTACACCGTGTTCTCGTTGTGGGACACATACCGGGCGCTACATCCGCTGTTTACGTTGACTCAACAGTCTCGTGTGAACGACATGGTGAAAACGATGCTAGATCATTACAAACAGACTGGTGTTTTACCTGTTTGGGAACTCGAAGGCAACGAAACCTGGTGTATGGTGGCCAATCATTCCATTTCTGTTATTGCAGAGGCTATCCTGAAAGGAATTGGTGATTTCGATGTGCAATTGGCTTATGAAGCAATGAAAGCGACTTCGATGGCCGATCGCGATGGAATGGGTTATCACGATAAACTGGGATATATTCCTGCTGATAAAATTCAGCAATCGGTGGCCAAAGCAGAGGAAGTGTGCGTTGACGACTGGGCTGTTGCTGCTGTTGCTCAGAAATTGGGAAAAACCGAAGACGCTGCTTATTTTGCCAAGCGTGCACTGAATTACAAAAACTACTTCGATAAAGAAACCGGTTTTATGCGTGGAAAACTCAGCAACGGACAGTGGACAACTCCATTTGATCCGGCTTTTTCGAAACACGAAGGAAGCGATTATACCGAAGGAAATGCATGGCAATATCTGTGGCTGGCTCCGCAGGATGTAAACGGATTGATCGAGTTGCTTGGTGGCAAAGACGCATTTGCCAATAAACTTGACCAGCTTTTCGAGGTTGCTGAAGGTGTAAAAGGCGCAGAAGCTTCTCCTGATATTTCGGGATTGATTGGAAGTTATGCGCATGGTAACGAACCTGGTCATCACACCACTTTTCTGTTCAATTATGCCGGACGTGCATGGCGAACTCAGGAGCTGAACCGCCAGATTCAGGAAACGATGTACACCACCAAGCCTGACGGTTTATGCGGAAACGAAGATTGCGGACAAATGTCGGCCTGGTATGTTTTCAGTGCAATGGGTTTCTATCCGGTAAATCCTTCGGAATTGCAATACCAGTTTGGTTCGCCAATCGTCCAGGAAGCCAAAGTGGAAGTTGCTCCGGGTAAGTTTTTTACGATGAAAGCTCCATTGGCTTCGAAAGAAAACAAATACATTCAGGCAGTGACCTTAAACGCACAGGCATTGGATCGTACATTCATTACCCATCAGGAAATAATGGATGGCGGTACACTCGAATTCACTATGGGCGCTCAGCCGAATAAGGAGTTGTTCAAGTAAACATTCTCAGTGATCCAGAGTTAGTCAGGGCTTCACTTTAAGTGAAACCCTGACTATTTTTTTACTGATAGATTCTTACGTAGTCGACCTCGTACCGAATCGGGAATTTCGATTGATCCGGGTTTCCGCCATTGCCACCGATTGCCAGATTCAGGAGTAAATATTGTGGCTGAGTGAATGGGTTAAATCCATCCGGATTAATCGTTTCGCTGAGTAAAGTCGTGTTTAGCAATTCATCGTCCAGATAAAGTTTGATTGATTCCTTTGTCCAATCCATTCGCCAGATGTGAAATTTTTTTGTCCATTCCGGATCTTTGGCAAGGAAATGAGCGAAGGGAATTCGCTCTGTATCCCATTTTGCAACGTATGGTTTGTCGGTTCCCCAGGCCACGTTTGCCAAAATAGTTGGCACATTGTTTACACGGTAGAATTCCATAATGTCAATTTCCCCGTTCGAAGGCCATTGTTTAGCATCACCCAATGTCCAGATGGCAGGCCACGATCCCATTGTGGTGTCAATCCTTGCCCGAATCTCAAATCGCCCGTATAACCATTGCTTTTGTCCGCGGGTGTTGATGCTCGCTGAAGTGTAATGCGCCGATTCCCGATTTGTTTTCCAGTTTTGACTTCCATCCTGAAATTTTGGGTTTGGAATTTCTTCGTGACGGCCTTCAATCAACAGAACTCCATCAATGCAAACGGCATTTTCTTCCTGATACCACTGCAATTCTTCATTCCGAACAAAGCCTTTTTCGTATTTCCAGAATTCAGGATTGGGTTTGCCATTGGTGATAAATTCATCGGCCCAAACGAGTTTCATGCCGGGAATTTCTTTAGGTGTATTTGAATCGGGTAGTGTAGGGTTGATTGGCTGAGAAAATGCAGCAAATGAAACGAGTGCAAAAATGAAGGAAAAGGTAAGTTTTTGCATGAGGTTGGGTTAGGTTAAAATAGTGAGCGGGTGACTTCAAGTCACCCGCTCACTAGAAGGGAATACAGGGATTTTAAAATTATTTCGCCGGAATATTCTTCAGCGTTTCAACCAAAAAGTCCCAGAATTTGGTGACCGACTCGATGTTTACTTTTTCGTCGGGTGAGTGAGGAAAACGGATGGTTGGGCCGAATGAAATCATATCCCAATTCGAATAAGTTCCACCCAGAATACCACATTCCAGTCCGGCATGAATGGCTTTTATTTCAGGAACACGACCGAATTTGTTGTTATAAACCTGAAGCATAGTTTTCAGGATAGGCGATTCCATGTTTGGTTTCCATCCAGGGTAGCCACCAGTCAAAGTAACTTTGGCTCCGGCCAGAGAAAATACAGAATCCATACGAGACCCCAGTTCAGCACGGGCTGAATCGACCGAACTGCGCATCAAACAGGAGACACTAATTGTTTTCGTTTCATTGTCCGATTTTACAATGGCCAGGTTGGTAGATGTTTCAACCAGTCCGGGCATGCTGTCGCTCATGCGGATGGCTCCGTTAGGGCAGGCTACAATGGCATGAGTGAGGTTGATCTGAGTTTCTTCGTCGATGAGCGAAGCGGGCATTTCGGTTTTTGCCAGTTCGATTTTTAGCGTTGGCTCGGTGGCCGAAAGTTCGCGTTTGATGACAGTTGTTAATCCGGCAATCAATCCAACCAGTTTGTCGGCTGTTGCATACGGAACAGTAACTATTCCAAAAGCTTCGCGCGGAATCGCATTGCGAAGGTTTCCTCCGTTGATAGCCGCTAAACGAAGTCCACAAACTTTGTAAGCTTCTTTCAGAACACGGAAGAAAATTTTGTTGGCATTTCCGCGACCCAGGTTGATATCCAATCCGGAATGTCCACCTTTCAATCCGGTAATGTTCAGCTTAAAAGCAATTGATTCGGCAGGAACCGGAACTTCAGTAAAGCTAAACTTAGAAGTAGCATCTTCACCACCGGCACAGCCCACGTACAATTCGCCTTCGTCTTCAGAGTCCATGTTAATCAGGATGTCGCCTTTCAGGATTCCCGATTTCAGGCCATTGGCTCCGTCCATACCTGTTTCTTCGGTAGCGGTAAACAATGCTTCAACCGGACCGTGTGCAAGGTCTTTCGATGCCAGAACAGCCATTGCAGCAGCAACTCCAATTCCGTTGTCGGCGCCAAGCGTTGTTCCGTTGGCTCTGACCCATTCGCCATCGATGATGGTTTCAATCGGATCTTTGGCAAAATCGTGATCTTTGTCGCTGTTTTTTTGCGGCACCATGTCGAGGTGACCCTGAAGGATTACTCCTTTGCGTTTCTCCATTCCGGCAGTGGCCGGTTTGCGAATAATAACGTTTCCTGCTTCATCCTGAATGGTTTCCAATCCCAGGCTTTTGCCAAAGTCAGCAACAAACTGACGGATTTGCTCTTCATGATGAGAAGGACGCGGTATACGCGTCAACTGATAGAAATTTTCCCAAACTTCGTTGGGTGTTAATTTTGAGATTTCGTTGCTCATATAGTTGTTTTTAAAATAAAATTCGATCAAAAAACGATTGTAAACACTCGTTTCAGGTGCGTTGTTTTTGGCTTCTGACACTCAGAAATCTATTCCATTTTAGCACAAAAACGTCAGCACCTAAAAGTACAATTAATCCGTGTAGTTTGTTCTGAAACGAAACAATAAAAAAACCTGCATTCGTTTAATTGGATGCAGGTTTTTGATATTTTTCAATTCAGGAAATTATTCCTTAATGTTTGGTCTTTCCAATCCGTATCCTTTTTTGCGGTCTTCAGCCTTCAGGAGTAAGGCAAAGCCAATGGCGAGAAATCCAAAGAAAGCAAATATGAGCATTGGAATCATGTAATTGTATTGAGTAAGGACTTGCTCTTTGCCGTCAACCAATTTTGTTATTGTGCCCGTAATACAGTATTTATCCAGTACAATACCGATAAGTAACGGAACACCCATCAATCCCCAGTTCTGAACCCAGAAGGTCATGGCATAGGCAGTTCCCAGTTTGCTGTGAGGAATAATCTTGGCAATTGAAGGCCACATGGCTGCGGGTACCATCGAGAAAGCAATTCCCAACAAGATTACTAATCCGATGGCAATTGGGAAACTGTTTAACGAAGGAATTGAGAATAAAAGGTGAACACAAACCAACAAAATAGAACCAACGATCATGATGGTAGCGCCTTTACCCTTTTTATCGAATATACTTCCGAAAAATGGAGTTAACAGCAACGCACCAAACGGCAGTAAAGCTGGAATATAACCGGCAAAAGAGTCGGATATTTCAAACTTCTGTACAATCATATTGGTCGCATATTTAATGAATGGAAATACTGCAGAATAAAACAAAACACATAAAATAGTGATGTACCAAAATGCGCGGTTTTTACCAATTTCAAGAATGTCGGCGAATTTAAATTCTTCGTCAGCAGCCACTCCGGCATCAGCATCTTCCTGATCAAGCCTTCTGTCCATGAATGTAAACAGAATAAATACTAACAATCCGGCACACAACAAAACCAATGCAAGTAAAACCGGAGAACTAATGTTGCCAGTCATTTTAACTAAGGGTATTGGAGTGAACATAGCTAAAGCAGTACCGATCCGGCCTGTTGATGTATTTAATCCGATGGCAAGTGCCATTTCTTTTCCGCGGAACCAGCGCACTACAGCCTTGTTTGCTGCGATACCAAACATTTCGCAACCAACCCCGAAAATGGCAAACCCAAATCCGGCGACGACTGCCGATTTTGCTGATGGAGATATCACTTGCCACGAAAAGATTGTTAATTCATACATTCCTTCAATATGTCCGGAAATGGCCCAGTATTTAATGAAAGCGCCAACTAACATGATTCCAATGGCAAGTATTCCAGTAAAGCGAACTCCCATCTTATCGAGGATCATACCACTGAAAACAAGCATCAGCAGGAATACATTGAACCAACCATATCCGCTAGTGAAGAAGCCATAATCGGAAGCTGACCATGATAAAGCGCCTTGCAGTCTTTCCTGCAAAGGAGCCATGGCATCGGTCAGGTAATACATACACATCATTGTAAACGACACCAGCCCTAGCATAAGCCATCGTGCTGATTTAGAGTCGCGGAGAGATTTTTTATTTTCCTGCATTTTTAAAAAGTGAGAATGTTTATATGAATAAATTATTTTCGTTTAATAATTGATTTCTTCAACTCCATAATTTTAGATAGCTAATTCTGAATTCAAATCTGAAAGGGGGATTTTCAGAAGGCTCTAATATAAGAAAATATCTGAGTGCTAAACGAGGATATTATACAGGTATAAAAAATCCCGGAAGTTTTCTCCCGGGATCATGTGTCAGCGTATTGATGTTGTGCTTGTCTATTTATTTTCAATTATACTTTTAATGGCTCCTGTGTTCGGAAAGAATTCGAGTTTGTAGTTTCCGTCGAGTAAATCTTCAGGAACAGGTGCCGTGGTTCCGAACTGTGCGATAGGGGCGCGGGCTCCTGCCAGTTGTTTGCTTCCATCCATGATCCGAATTTCGGACATGCCTGGCATGCGGTAATACAAGCCACTTTTTCCAGCTTCAGGATTGGCCGACGTGCTCAGCGTGCTTTGTTTCGAAGCCAGATTGTCGTCTTTCGTAATTTCAATAACGATTGGGCGTCCGGATAAATCAGCTTTGGGTAAAACGCCACGATCATCACTGAAGCGGAAAAAGACTTCGCCTTTGGCCGTTTTTTCTCCGGGAATGTAATCGAAGCTAAATTCATAGCTCTGTTTCGACGATTTTCCGATAAACAGTGCCAGATAATTTTCTTCCATTTTAGCCAATTCTTCGCGCATTACTTCAAATGCTTTTCCATCCGGAAGTGGTTCATCGTCGGCATTGGTCAACAAAGCAAAACGCGAATTGCGAAGGTTGAAGATGGTTTCAGCAGCTTCGGCAGCTTTCTGATCGATGTTTTTCGAAACCATTTTATAACTTTTGGTCGAGTCGGTTGGCGAATAGAAACTCCAGATCGACAAATCGGTAAAACTTACCCGGCTTTGCAGATCTTTGGTCAGGAACGATTGGGTTTCAATGCGGGATTCCGGAGTTTTAACACCTGTATTTACTCCGGCAAGAATTCCGGATTCGGTCAAACTAACCAACTGTGCAGCCTGCCCCTGTGCTTTGTAAACCTGACCCGGATCGGGTTGGCTGAATGTTTCCAGACTCATTTCATCCATGTTCCAGCGGTCACTGCTGGTGGTTGGGGCGTTATCAATGCCCAGCAATTTCGATGCGTAATTGCAGAATGGACCATTCACGAAGCGTTCGCGGGTTGCTTTGACATGAACGCGAATACCTGTTTGAGGCAATGAGTAAACCACACCTTCGATTGCTCCTGATGTTGAGCCGGGGATTTCTTTTTTCTTGTCGTCCTTTGTGGTTGCAAAAAGAGTTGAGGTAAATAGCAGTAAAATAATTGTGAATATGGATGTTTTCATCGTTTTGAAAATTTAATTGGTTTCTGTTTTCATCGTTATTAAAACCCAAAAATAGCCAAAATATTATTCGAGTTGCAGAAAAGCTTTTCCCAGATGGCTGATTAGGTCCCCGGCAATCAGTGAATACTTTCCAATTTCAGTTGCAGCCAGATCTCCAGCCAGTCCGTGGAGGTAAACTCCGATCAATGTTGCATCTTCCGCAGAGTAATTTTGTGCGAGCAATCCGAGAACAATTCCGGTTAAAACATCGCCACTTCCGCCAGTAGCCATTCCCGGGTTTCCGGTACTGTTGAAAAATACTTTTCCATCAGGTAGCGTAATGCAACTGTGTGCTCCTTTACACACTACGATGACTTTGTATTTTGCTGAAAACTGAAGTTGTTTTTGCAAACGTTCAAACGAGTTGAAGGATGCTCCAGCCAGGCGCTCAAATTCTTTTGGATGCGGTGTCAGAATGGCATTTTCAGGCAGAAGATCGTACCAATCCTGATTTTCAGACAAAATGTTGAGCGCATCAGCATCAATAACCAACTTGTTTGGTTTTGCCTGAAGTAAAGTTTTTAAAGCTTGTTGCGTTTCCTGCTTTTTATCCAGCCCCGGGCCAATTCCAATGGCAGAATACCTGGATATATCGGGTACTTCGGAGAAAACCGTTTCCGACGGATCAATCGAAGTCATGGCTTCAGGAACTGAATTTTGAATGATTTCATAACCCGACTGCGGAACATGGCTAGTCAATAACCCAACTCCGGAGCGCAAACAGGCTTGCGAGGCCAGAACGGAAGCACCCATTTTTCCATAGCTTCCGGCAATCAGTAGCGCATGCCCAAATGTTCCTTTGTGCGAAAATTTTTCGCGCGTTTCGATTTTTCCTGAAATGAATTCTTTGGTCAGGAAATGATATGGGGTTTTGGTTTGTTCGATCGCGTTTGGATGCAATCCGATGGGAAGAACTGTCCAATCGCCAACAAATTCACAATTTTCAGAAAATAGAAAACTGAGTTTTGGAAATTGGAAAGTGAGCGTGTGGTCGGCTTTGATTATTGCAGAAAGATCGTTTTTCGAGTTGTCTTCCCCAAACAGTCCGCTCGGAATATCAATGGAAATGATTATCGCTCCGGATCGATTGATTTGTTTGACGATTTTTTTTGCCAGCCCATCCAACGGCTTATTTAATCCCGAGCCAAAAAGTCCGTCGATGACAATTGCATCAGCAGGAATTTCAGGAATTGAATCTTCAGAATCTATTTTTCTCAGGATAACCAGGTTTTGTTCTTCCAAGCGCTGCCAGTTGATGGCAGGATCGCCTTTGAGTTCCCGGCCAAAATCGGTCCGGTAAACCGTGCATTGCAAATTACTCCCGGCCAGCATTCGGGCTACGGCCAGCGCATCGCCACCATTGTTTCCTGGTCCGGCCAAAAGATATATCTGCCGGTCGTGATTCATGTTCTTGATTACCCAATCAGCAATCTGAAACGAAGCCCGTTCCATTAGGTCGATGGACGAAATAGGTTCCAATTTCATCGTTAATTGATCAATCCCGGCGATTTGTTTGCAGGTAAAAAATTTCATTCTGACAAGTTTTAAGTCAAAAGTACAAAGTTTAAAGTGAAAAACGGCGAAACCGATGGATTCGTAGTTGTGATTCGTAAAGTATGTATTTGGGATGTGATTTGCTTGATGAATGATAGGATAGTATTCATTTACTGATTAATATTTGAGACAACTGACAAACGTCAAATTTTAATCAAAAAAAACTTAACTATATTTGTCACTATTGCAAAAACTTACAACAAAATATTCACTTACTAAAAACGACTAATTATGCTGAAAGGACATCCCAGAGGGCTTTTGGTGGCATTTTTTGCCAATATGGGCGAACGCTTTGGATTTTACACGATGATGGCCATTCTGGTTCTGTTTCTTCAGGCCAGATTTGGATTGACAGAACAGGCCGCTGGTGATATTTACAGCTGGTTTTACTTCGGAATTTATGCTTTGGCTCTGATTGGCGGAATTCTGGCTGATTATACCAAAAAGTACAAGCTGGTTATTTTCGCCGGAATCGCTATTATGCTTGCGGGTTATGCTTCGTTGGCCATTCCGGGAATGACGCTGACAGTTACCGTAATAAGCTTGTTTGTAATTGCTTTCGGGAATGGTCTTTTCAAAGGAAACCTTCAGGCTGTGGTTGGTCAGTTGTACGACGATCCGAAGTATTCGAAGATGAGGGATTCGGCTTTCATGATTTTTTACATGGGTATAAATGTTGGTGCTTTCTTCGCACCTTTTGCTGCTACCGGAATTCGTAACTGGTGGTTGGGAAAAAATGGTTTATTGCACGATGGTAGTCTTCCGTCACTTTGTCATCAATACATCAATGGCACTTTAACGGATACCACTCAGTTCTCAGAACTTGCCACTAAAGCAAGTGTTTCAGGTTCAGTGACCGATCTTGGAGCTTTTGCCCACAATTACCTTGAAGTTTTCTCGCGTGGTTATAATTACGCTTTTGGTATTGCAGCCGGAGCTATGATTATCTCCATGCTGGTTTATATTTTCTTCCAGAGATATCTTCCAAATGCCGAAAAACAAGTTGAAAAAGCCGATAAAAAAACGGTTAAGACCGCCGAAGAGGCCAATAGCTCACAGACCAGTCCGATTGCTATTTTTGCATCTTTGGTTGCTGCAACAGTGGTTACCGTTTTGACCGGGTTAGTTCTTGATTATAAAACCGGGATGGCTTTTGGTTTATTTGCTGCTTTCGTAACCTGGATTACCATGATTTCGACCAAGGAAGAAAAACCAAAAGTAACCTCATTGATTTTGGTTTTCTTTGTAGTGATTTTCTTCTGGATGTCGTTCCATCAAAATGGGTTAACCCTGACTTTCTTTGCCCGCGACTATATTGTGAAAGAGGTTGGCGCCTTTACTTACCTGTTTTTTGATATGTGGTCGATTCTGGCAGTTATCACTACCGTAGCCGGCTTGTTCGTTTTAATAGGAAAAGAAAAAACCACAACTACTCGTCTGATTGGTGCAGGAATGACACTTGTTGGCGGTGGCGCTTCATATTATTTTATGAGCGGAAACGGACCTTCAAATGCAATTGCTCCTGAAGTTTTCCAGTCGTTTAACCCACTCTTTATTGTCGCTTTAACAACTCTGGTTATGGGCGTTTTTGCCATGCTGAACAAAGCCGGGAAAGAGCCTTCAACACCAAAGAAAATCGGTATCGGAATGATCATAGCTGCTGGCGGATTTTTACTTGTTCTGATTGCATCTGTCGGCTTGATTTCTCCTCATACCTTGGCAGGGCAAGCTGTTCCTGAAGCTTCACGGGTTTCGCCATATTGGCTTATAAACAGTTATTTGATTTTAACTGTTGCTGAATTATTCTTAAGCCCAATGGGACTTTCGTTTGTGTCGAAAGTTGCACCACAGCGCTTCCAGGGATTAATGCAGGGAGGATGGCTTTTGGCCACTGCTGTAGGAAACAAACTCTTATTTGTTGGTAGTTTCTTCTGGGGTAAACTCGAATTGTGGCAGTTGTGGCTCATTTTCATCGTTTGTATTTTGGTTTCAGCTGCGGTTATTTTCTCCATAATGAAAAGGTTGGAAACCGCTACCAAATAACAGTGCGCATTTTTAGAATAGATTTGGCTTGTAAATTTTCAATCCAACCAATAAAAAATATACTTTTGAAGGAGTGGCTATTGTCACTCCTTTTTTATGTTTTTGATATTTCGAAATTTAAAGCAATGCAGGTTAAACTTCTCAAAATAGGAATTGTCCTGATCCTTTTTTTTGGCTTCAGCTCGTGTACAGTAAAAACGGTGAAAGATAATCCGCCACATTTTCAACCTTTTTTTGAAGAATTTGGCGTTAAGGGATGTTTTTTGCTTTACGATACAAAAAATGATATTTACCAGATTTATAATTCAACACGTTGCGAACAAGGATTTTTGCCTGCTTCAACTTTCAAAATCCTGAACTCATTAATAGGACTTGAAACCGGCGTGATTACCGATGAAAACATGGTCATTCCTTGGAATGGAGTTGTTAGTTCAGTGGACGAATGGAATCGGGATCATACCATGGCAAGTGCTATTCGATACTCGGTGGTACCTTATTTTCAGGAAGTAGCCCGGCGCATTGGACCCGAGCGAATGAAGGAATTTGTTGACGATTCGGATTATGGGAAAATGGACATTTCGAAAGAAACCATTGATAAATTTTGGCTTTGGGGTAATTCGCGCATCACTCCCTGGGAACAGATGAATTTCATCCTTCATTTTTATACCAACAAGTTACCTTTTTCTCAGGAAAACATTGATTTGGTTAAAAAACTGATTATTCTGAAAAAGACCGATAACTGGACGTTTAGCGGAAAAACCGGAATGACTGTTCAGGATGGCAATAACATTGGTTGGCTGGTTGGCTATCTGGAACAAAACGGAAACACCTGGATATATGTGTGTAATGTTGAGTCAGGATTAGACAATACTGAAAAATTTAAGGAAAGCCGGCGCGGAGTTGTCGAAATGGTTTTCAAGTCGATGGGCTTGATGGAGGAATAAAAAGTGATCAGTATTCAGTCACAGTTTCCAGTTCTGATCACTGAACACTGCGACTGAACACTTTCTTATCGTTTCACTTCAACCAATGCTCCGTCAATAATCTTAACAACAACATCTTCGTCGAGTAAAGTAGTAATGTCGCCCAGATTGGTCGCATCGCCTTCTGCCACTTTCCGGAGTATGCGGCGCATAATTTTTCCTGAACGGGTTTTCGGTAATCCCGGAACCAACTGGATCAGATCAGGACGGGCAAATGGACCAATCATGCTGGTAACTGCCATTTTGATACTTTTCCGGATACCTTCTTCACCACCAGTTGAAAGTTCACCGCAAACCACAAAAGCATAAATGCCCTGTCCTTTGATCGAATGTGGATAACCAACGACTGCCGATTCGTTTACCAGCGGGTGGGCGTTGATTGCATTTTCGATTTCAGCGGTTCCAAGACGGTGACCTGAAACATTAATCACATCGTCAACACGGCCAAGGATGCGATAATATCCATCTTCATCGCGTTGAGCTCCATCTCCGGTGAAATACATGTTCTTGAAAGTAGAGAAATAAGTCTGCCTGAAACGGTCGTGATCGCCCCAAATGGTTCTTGCCATTCCTGGCCATGGAAATTTCATGCAGAGGTTTCCTTTTACGCTATTTCCTGTGAGTTCTTTCCCAACTTCATTTACAATTACCGGCTGAATTCCGGGCAATGGCAAGGTTGCAAACGATGGTTTTGTCGGGATGATTCCCGGTAATGGACTGATCATTACGCCACCTGTTTCGGTTTGCCACCAGGTATCCACAATCGGACAACGGTTGCGCCCAATGTGATCGTGATACCAATGCCATGCTTCTTCGTTGATGGGCTCGCCAACCGTTCCCAACACTTTCAGCGACGATAAATCTTTATTGGTTATGTGTTCCATGCCTAAAGCCAGGAGCGAGCGAATTGCAGTTGGTGCAGTATAAAATTGGTTGACTTTGTATTTGTCAACGATATCCCAGAAACGTCCCGCATCGGGCCATGTTGGAATTCCTTCAAACATCAGTGTTTGTGCGCCATTCAGGAGCGGACCATAAACAATGTACGAATGGCCGGTAATCCAGCCAATGTCGGCCGTACAGAAATAAATATCGCCGGCATTGTACTGAAATACATTGTGAAAAGTATAGGCCGAATAGACCATGTAGCCAGCCGTAGTATGCACAATTCCTTTAGGTTTGCCCGTAGAACCTGAAGTGTAAAGGATGAAGAGGTTATCTTCAGCATCCATTTCTTCCGCTGCACATTCGTCTGATTGCCCCTCAATAGCCTTGTGCCACCAGATGTCGCGGCCTTCGACCATTTTAATGTTCGATTTGGTTCGCTCATAAACAATCACTGTTTCAACGCCGGGGCAACTCTGCAAAGCTTCGTCAACTATATTTTTAAGCGGGGTTATTTTTTCTCCACGGAAACCGCCATCGGCAGTTAATACAATTTTTGCTTCTGCATCAATGATTCGGTCGGACAGTGAAGTAGCCGAGAAGCCAGCAAAAACGACCGAATGAATGGCTCCAATCCGGGCGCAGGCCAGCATGGCAATGGTCAGTTCCGGTATCATTGGCATGTAAATGGCAATCCGGTCGCCTTTTTGAACTCCCAGGCTTTTGAGTGTATTTGAAAATCGATTGACTTCCAGATATAATTCGTTATAAGTTAATGTTCTTGATTGTTCCTCCGGATTGTTCGGTTCCCAGATAAGGGCAGGTTGATTCCCGATCGTATATAGATTTCGTTCAAAAATATTCTCTGTAATGTTTAATTTTCCTCCTGAAAACCATTTGATTGATGGACCTTCGAAGTCCCATTCCAGAACTTTGTTACAACGTTTGTGCCAGTAGAAACTTTCGGCAATTTCAGCCCAGAAAGCTTCCGGATTGGTAACGCTTTTCTGATATTCATGAATATACCCCCCTAAACTGTGAATTTTTGCGGTCATTGTTATTCTAATTAGGTTTATAAAAGAGTTTTATATACGAAATAGAATACTAAACAAGTCAAATGAATTTTAGTTGACTGTCTGATCATTAGATTCTTGTTGAAAGCATTGGAGTGTATGCTACTTATTTTCCGGGAGCTCCAAAGGTTGTCTCTTTATTGTCGATTACCAGAATCCAGTCGTTTCCGCGTCCACTGGTTGTTGGTTTAAATTCCTGAATTCCGTTGTTGACAATCTCTTTCAGTTTGGTAGCTTCACCTGTTCGAGGGTTGTACCACCACAGAATTGATTCTTTCCATCCTAATTTCTCCAGATTGACATTTGCACCCCAACCTGTTGGAATGTACACGAAGGCATAATTTTTTCCCTTAGTCGCAACAATGTAATCCGTTTCGGGCATGTAATCGTTGGTTAGTAATTCCTGAAATGGAATCCTTTCGGTCATTGGCCGGCTTTCCATCAGGCGTCGAACATTGATCATATCTCCAGCTCCGGGTAAATCCAAATCATCATACCAGGTGTGACGGGCAAAACCCACCGGTGCTCTTTCAGGAGTCAGCATTTGCCAAATGGCATGGCAACCGTAAGTGTGCCCGAATCCTCCTGAAAATAAATTCCAGTAAGCAGCCTGCCGAACATCCGCCTCGTCGAACCAACCCAGAATTTCTGGTTTCCAATCATGTGGATGATCTTCGTAGCGTGGTTCCCCGTCAAAAGTAGGTTTTACGGGTTGAAGCTGATAATCTGGAATCAAAAGTTTTTTATAAGCTGCGTAAGAGCGCTCGCCATGCCCGGTTTGCATCATGTTGAAATCGAGCCAATCCTGATTTTGAAACCATTTCGACGAACTTGATCCTCCCCAAGGGTGAAAAGTCATCAGGTGGTTTTTATCCACCGATTTTATTCCTGAAGCCAAAGCATTCCAGACTTCAAAATTTGTACCGCCACCCTGACGGTCGCCACCGTTGATCCAGATGATGTTCGGATAATTCTTGTACCGGTTGCCGATCCATTTTCCGTATTGAAATGCATTCTCTTTGTTGAAGATGACCGGTCCGATACCCCATTGCTTGTCTACTTTGTCGCCCCAGGTGGGCAGTAGTCCTATGAAAATACCTTTCTCTTCTGCTTTTTTGATAACCCAATCGACATGGGCGAAATATTTTTCGTTCGGCTTGGCAGGATCATTATCGACGAGCGGTTTTTCGCCCTCCATATTGGGCGTATTCAATCCGTCAAGCTCAGCCAAAGCAACTGCCTGAATAACCGTGAACCCTTTCTGCCGGCGGTTCTCCAGGTATTTCTCGGCATCTTGCTTGGTCAGGCGGTGGAAAAGTTCCCATCCGGTATCAGCCAGATAAAAGAAATTTATACCATTTTCAAATTCGAGAAATCGCTTGTTCCCGGAAACTTTGAGTTTGCCATTTTTGAAATTAACTGATGGACCTTGCCATTTGATTTCCTGAGCGTTTACGTTTAAAAACGCTCCTAAAACAAAAAGGAGCAGTATTCGTTTCATGGTTTATTCTGAGTTTTTTTGTTAGTAAGGTAGGCCGAATTTAACCATTTTATTGCATTCCTGGTTTTGAAACAACTTAATCCAATATTATTTCTAATTTTATTCAACTGTTTTAATATTAATTAAATAGATCATGAAAACAATAGATCAATCGAAACCAATTTTAGTTACAGGAGGTACCGGCTATCTGGCTTCCTGGATTATTAAACAATTACTTGATGAAGGGAAAGAGGTTCGAACAACAGTTCGAAACTTGTCTCAGAAAGATAAATCGGCACATCTGACGGGATTAGCTGTAAAAAGCAAGGGGACATTGACCTTCTTTGAAGCTGATCTGCTTAAGAAAGGAAGTTTCACTGAAGCCATGGCTGGCTGCGAACTGGTTATTCACACGGCATCGCCATTCAAAATTTCAGGATTGAAAAATGCCCAGAAAGAACTGGTTGAGCCAGCGCTTGAAGGAACGAGAAATGTATTGGAGTCAGTAAATTCTACTGAAAGTGTGAAGCGAGTGGTGCTGACTTCGAGTATTGTGGCCATTTATGGCGATGCTGTTGATATTCAGAAAACTGCGAATGGAATTTTTACAGAAGAGGATTGGAATTTTTCGAGTTCGGTTGATCATCAACCGTATCCCTATTCTAAAACATTGGCCGAGAAGCTGGCCTGGGAAATGGCTGGCAAGCAGAATCGATGGGATCTTCTGACAATTAATCCCGGATTTATCATGGGGCCATCACTTAGCAAACGAACCGATTCAACCAGTATTGACATCATGATTCAGTTGGCAACCGGTAAATTTAAAACAGGTGTTCCTTCAGGCGAAATGGGATTTATCGACGTTCGCGATGTTGCAAAAGCTCATATTCTGGCTGGTTTTAGCCCGACGGCTTCTGGTCGTCATATCTGTGTTTCCCACCAAAAAACATTTTTAGATATGGCGAATGTCATTAAGGCAAGTTATCCGAAATATCCGCTACCAACTGGATTTGTTCCGAAATGGCTGTTCTGGCTGATTGCTCCCCTTGCCGGTTTTACCCGAAAATACGTAAAACTGAATGTTGGGATTGATTTGAAATTTGACAACAGTCATATCCGAAAAGATTTGGGAATCGAGTTTATTCCGTTTGAAAAAACGATTACCGACCATTTTGAGCAAATCTTAAATGACGACATTGTAAAAAGAAAATAATATGCGACAAATAGCAAATATAATTGGTGCAAGCGGGCTGGTTGGACATGAATTGCTGGTGCAATTACTTGATCATCCTGAATTTGAAAAAGTCCGGATTTTTGTTCGCAGATCGACGGGTATTGTTCACCCAAAGCTTGAAGAACAAATCATTGACTTTGATCAGACAGAAAGCTGGAAACATCTGGTTAAAGGTGACGTGCTATTTTCGACATTGGGCACAACCATTAAAACGGCAAAAACCAAAGAAAATCAGTACCGGGTCGATTTTACCTACCAGTACGAATTCGCCAAAGCCGCTTCAGAAAATGGGGTTGATACTTATCTGTTGGTTTCGTCGTTGGGAGCCAATCCACAATCATCAGTGTTTTATTCGCGGATGAAAGGTGAACTGGAAGATGCTGTTGCCAAGCTGCCGTTTAAAAAGTTGTTTATTATACGACCCTCTATTCTGGATGGCAACCGTCAGGAGAAAAGGGCAGGAGAGAAGGTTGGCCTGATCCTGAGCCGTTTTGTGACGAGGTTTATCCTGAAAGTTTACAAGCCAACTCCAGTCGATTTACTGGCATCAAAAATGATTCGTTTGTCGTTGGAAAAGGTTCCCGGAATTCGAACGATTGGTGGACTTGAACTGTTCCAGAATTAAATTTTTTCAACTAAAACGGCTTTCATTCGTTTAGTATCGAAACACTTTAATTTCAGAAAACATGTACACTGGTTTTTTACATTTACACGATACCTTACGATGGCTGCTTTTGCTCAGTTTGGTTATTACCCTTGTTAAATATATTTCCGGATGGCTGGGTAATCAGCCCTGGAAAAAGAGCGATAATATTTTGGGCATTGTTTTTACTTCGCTCATGGATATTCAGTTGTTGACTGGGTTGGTGCTTTATTTCTTCCTGAGTCCGATTACCAAGTTGGCGATGTCTGATTTTGGAGCCGCCATGAAAGATTCCGGAATTCGATTTTACGCTGTCGAGCATTTTTCGATGATGTTAATTGCCGTTGTTCTGGTTCACATTGGTCGTGCCAAATCGAAAAAAGCCAAGACGGATTTGGCTAAATTTAAAACAGCAACTATTTTCTATCTGTTGGCTTTAGTTATTATTCTGGCAGCTATTCCATGGAGTAGAGTATAAATCAGAGATCTATTGAATGAAATCGCCACTATGGGAATCTGAAGATTCTTTTAGTGGCGATTTTTTTTTAATCGATATCCGTTTTTTTACCTAAAATGAGAAGCAGTCCATTCGCGACAGATCGGCCTCGGCCGGTGAGCCGAAAAACAAGTGAGAACGGCGTTATAAAATCTTTTCTGTTTGAGCCGTTAGGCGAGTTTAAAAGATTTTAGCCGTCGAGTGCTAGTTTTTCGAGCGAATCGGGCGTAGCCTTGACTTTTTTTGATTACTTTTTTGTGTTAAGACAAAAAAGTAATTGGGGTTTGGGGTAAAGCCCCAAAAGTTGGATCAACTGGATATACAACCTGATATTCATATTTTTTTCATTCCTGATGAACCTTTCGATTTTGGCGTGTACAGAAATTAAAAATCATGATCTTTACCAAAAAGAAATACCAGATTTTGATTCTGATACTCAGTTTCATAATTTTGGGCTTTGTGTTGATGTGTGGAGGCAGTTCCAGTGATCCGAATGTTTTTAATCCTGAAATATTTAGCTTCCGGCGAATTACTTTAGCTCCACTGGTAATTGTTGGTTCGTATTCGGCACTTATTTGGTTAATCTTTAAACAATCGGCGAATTGATTTTCCGGAGAAAAAATAGAACTTATAGCGACAGCGAACTGATGCAGCAAATCGTTTCGGGCGATCAGGCTGCTTTCAGCGAACTTTACCTGCGGTATAAAGACCGGATGTACTATTATTTTTATCGGATGCTGGGGAATTCGGCCGATACTGCCAACGATTTCTTACAGGAGCTTTTTATGAAACTGATTGAAAAGCCTGAAAGTTATAATCCGGAGTACCGGTTTTCGACCTGGCTGTATTCGGTTGCCAACAACATGTGCAAAAACGAATACCGCAGGCGTGGCATTCGTCAGGAATTTCAGGAAGCTGAAGCTTTGGAACCTCAAATCGATTATTTGTCGGATTCGAGCCTTGAACACGAACAGGTTGTGGAGAAGATTTTTGCGACACTTGATTCGCTGGGAGAAGAACACCGCTCAGCTTTTTTGCTGCGGTACCGCGAAGGGTTTTCGATTAAGGAAGTAGCCGAAATATTGGAACTTCCGGAAGGAACAGTCAAATCGCGGCTGTTTTACGCCAAAAAACTGCTGGCTGAGAAGCTGGAATATTTAAAAGATGAAATTGAATTTTAAGACCAAACATCATGAATAAGAATTCAGAACAATTGATTTCAAAAGCGCTTCGTAACGATCGTATTGGTGAACCCGATAAGGCTGTAGAAGATCGCCTGATGTATGCATTTTTATTGAAGAATAGTAAAACCAGAGTGAGGCAGAATTCGTTTTCGAGTTTCGCCGGATGGTTATTTTCAGGTCAAAGTTTTGCCGTGAAAACAGTCATGGTGTCGATGATACTTTTCTTTTCAATTTTCAATAACCAATTTACTTTCGACTCCGGAAAGATCAGTGCAAGCGATTCCATTTCCAGCCAACGCTTTCTGGTTGCCGATAGCGCCCATTTTATTCAGTTGGTCGATTCGCTTCGTGTCGATAGTTTGAATTGATCCAAGAATCCTTTTTTAATAGAAATGCCGCATAGAACGAAACTTCTATGCGGCATTTCTATTTATGATGCAGTATTCATCCGACGACTCGAAGTCATCGGATGAATACATCAAGCGAAATTATTCAAGTTTTCCGGCAAATACCATCAACTTTTCTTTCATGCTTTTTATTTCAGCTTCCGGAAGTGTATCTGCAGCTTGTTTTATCAGTTCGTTGTACAGCGACAATTGAAAACTGGCTTCATCCAAAACGGATTCTTTCTGTTTCGACGGAAAGCTTGAATAATACTTCAGCCCTTCTTCAAGCGATTTGGCCAGATCCTGAAACCGAACTTCTCCCAGTTGTTTCTGCCCGTTTCGCTCATACAAACTAGCCAACAGAATACTTTGATAATCTACAGGCCAATTTTTCAGACTCATGACTTGTTCTGCTTTCTTCAAAACTTCCGTCGCTTTCTCAGGCTGTTTTTGCTCCGTCAATTGATTGGCGAGGCGATAAAAAGCATTTCTGATTTGCATGGTGGCAAACATGCGCCGGTGGTGCCAGTCGAAATTAATCGATGGATCGGCCAGATTGTCCCAGTTGCATTTTTGCATGAGGTTGGTGTACAGATTTTCAGTTTCAATTTTTCCAATATCGAGAATTGAACTACTGTCGGTCTTTTGGTCAGTTAGCCGGTAAACCAATCCGTCGTAAATCAGGTTATTTTTCAAGCCATGCTCATCGGGGTCAACCCAAGTCGTAAAGCAAATGGGACGCTTCCCCTGGTTGGAAGAAATAATATCGTAGAAAGCGAGGTCTCCCTTGTTAATGGCTCTTTTGTTGAGTTCGAAATGAATCGGTTCCTGATCGGGAAATTGCAACCTGATTTTATTTACCGGAATGTAACTGATTTGTTCACCGTTTTCAACAGTCAGTTTAGTTTTCGATGAGTCGCTTGCCACAAATTCAAGAACATCGGCCATGCGTTGCTCTGTCTCAATTTTGGGAACAACATACACGTAATCGAGTTGTCCGGTTTGATATTTTTCGAGCGGAATCGTCATTTTCAATGGTTCGTTCTCGTAGATTTTTCGTTGCAATTGGCCGATGTACCATTCAGCCGACAAATAGGGCATCACCACAACGCGAACATCGCGGCGAATGCCTTCCACTTCCTGGCAGTACCACAACGGATAGGTATCGTTGTCAGCATGAGTGAACAGTATGGCATTGGGCTTGCACGATTCGAGGTAATTGCGGGCTAAATCGCGGGCAGAATATCTTCCGGAACGATCGTGATCATCGTAGTTTTGAGACAGTAAAAGCATTGGCGATGCAAGCAGACATACCGCCAATGTGGCGGTAATCGCTAATTTTTCTTTCATCAATTTCTGAAACTGACTGAACAGAAACAATGCTCCGAATCCAATCCAGATGCAGAAAACATAGAATGAACCCACATAAACATAGTCGCGTTCGCGTGGCG
The DNA here is from genome assembly GCA_028683385.1 of Prolixibacteraceae bacterium. Classification (GTDB taxonomy): domain Bacteria; phylum Bacteroidota; class Bacteroidia; order Bacteroidales; family Prolixibacteraceae; genus Aquipluma. The sequence continues at coordinate 399,074 of JAQUIJ010000002.1, forward strand.
TGTTTGGAACTTCGTTGAGGTAAGCAACCAGCGCAAAACTCATCAGGAAAAAGAGCAAACCCGTGACCAGAAAGTTTTGACGATCGTTTCGGTATTGGAAGGCTAAACCCAACAGACCCAGAATAAGTGGAAGGAAGTAGTATGAATTTCGTCCTCTGTTTTCCTTTGCCGATGTGGGCAGGTTTTCCTGTGGTCCGGCGACTTGTTTGTCAATTAGCGGAATTCCCGATTGCCAGTTTCCGTACAGCAATCCACCAGTTCCCTGAATGTCGTTTTGGCGGCCAACAAAATTCCACATGAAGTACCGGATGTACATGAAACCCAGTTGGTAGTTCAGGAAAAATGATAGATTTTCCTGAAAAGTGGGCACGATTATTTTTGTTTGTTTTCCATCTTCATCGGTAGTTGTTACCCGACGCCCTTTAAAGTTGAACTGTTTTTTATACGCGTCAATGTGTTCAGGATCGGTACTGTGCATTCGTGGAAAGAACCCAATGGTTCTTGGATCGTATTCAATTTTTGCATTCAGTTTGCTTTTGATGTATTTCCCATTTTTGGCAATCCAGGTTTCGCGCTCCTTGTATCCGGTGACCACCGAGGCGAAATTTTCGCCGTACAAGATGGGGCGAGTGCCGTACTGTTCGCGGTTTAGGTAATTCAGAAGGCTAAAAGTTGTTTCAGGATCGCCCTGGTTGACTGGAACGTTGGCCGAAGCCCTGACAATTGTTGCCACATACGATGTATATCCGACTAATAAGAAAGTGAGGCACAGCAAAGCCAGATTGAGTTTGGGCAACTGTTTTCGGTGACTGTATATGATTCCTCCTGAAAGCGCTGCAGTGAGCAAAATAACATAGGTAATTAATCCGGAATGAATGGGGAAATGCAGGCTGTTCACGAAAAATAGTTCCAGATTCTTGGATAAATCAAGAATTCCGGGAATAAAAACCTGAAGCAATGCAATAATGCCGATTCCGCTGATCAGGATAGCTGCTATTAATCCTTTCAGCGAGTAGTTATATTTCCTGAAATAGATGATAAGTCCAACTGATGGGATGACCAGCAGATTCAGCAGATGCACCCCAATGGAAAGTCCGATCAGGAAAAAGATCAGCACAATCCATCGCGATGAATCGGATTGATCGGCTTCGCGTTCCCAGCGTGTGGAAGCCCAAAGTACAACTGCACTAAAAAGTGACGACAAAGCATAAACTTCAGCTTCAACAGCGGAGAACCAAAACGAATCGGTAAACGCAAACGATAAAGCTCCAATTGCTGCGGCTCCGAATTTCAGGAATAGTGGGAATTGTCTGCCTTGTTTTTGTTCCAGTTTTGAAACCAACCAAACAATGGTCCAAAAGAGGAATAAAATTGTTGCCGCACTCGCAACTGCCGATACGAGATTTATTGCGTAGGCTGCACGTGTTGGATTTCCGAAGCTGAAAAGAGAAAAAATGCGTCCCAAAAGCATAAATAGCGGAGCTCCTGGCGAATGGTTGATTTCGAGTTTGTAGGCCGAAGTTAAAAATTCGCCGCAATCCCAAAGACTTAGCGTTGGTTCAAGGGTTAAAACATAAGTTATGAGCGAGACGACAAAGACGCCCCATCCAGTAAGGTTATTTATCTTTTGCTGATTCATGTGGATACTTTTTCATTCAGTACACGCCGAAATGAAAAAGTTCAGCAAAGCGGATGATTTTTAAACCTGTTAGGCATTCAAAACCTGACAGGGTTAAGAATTCTTCGATTATTTTACTGTTGTTCAATAAAGTTCTTTAGATTCTTCGCTCCACTTCGTTACGCTCTGAATGACAATTATTTTCGTTTTTTTTGAGGGGTTGGTTGGCGGCAGAGCCGCCAACCAACCCCTCAAAATCTATAGGTAATACAACAGACTGTCATTGGTAGCGAAGCGATGAATCTTCAATTTTTAACCTGATACTGGTGTGTTCATTTCAAATATTCTGCAGGTATTCCTTTAATCTTTTCGATTTCAATTTTCCGGATAAAAAACTCGCCGCCTTCAGATTGTATCTGGATTTTCCCTTTGGTAAGAGGAATTTTTAATCCGTTTTCAACTTTGCTGCAATTGGTATTGACCATCACTAGTTGTCCATTGTCCACATGAACAGAAGTTTGTCCGAAGCAATACAAATCAACTGTATTCCATTCACCCAATGGCATTTCAGCATCTTTTGCTTTCTTAACGGACCGACCATTGTCTTTTTCGCTGAATGAAGTTAATTGACCTTCAGGAGAATAAATGTAATTTTTACCATCATCACTTTTTACGACTTTAGTCTCGCAATACGTGTTGGCCATCAGGTAGGTGTCGCCCATACTTTCGTGCATCAGTTGATGTTCGATGGTTGCCATCCAGGTTCCGAAAGCTACTCCAAACGGACCAAAGCTGTGGTAAAGTAGGCCGCTGTTGCGTTTGCCATATACTTTTTCACCCCATTTGTATTCAAGGTGAAGGTGATAGTTTTCGTATTCGGCTTTAGTTGCGAGGGAGGCAAAAATGTCGCCCGAAATATGGATGACTTTTTGTCCATCCAATTCGGTAATGGTGTATGTTGATGTTGGTGTTGCTTTTTTGGCGAGGTCTTCGAATCCGGAGATCGGGCTGCCGAGAAATATGTCCCAGTTTTTCAGATTCTTCCCGTTAAAAAGTGATTTTTGTCCGAAAGTAATTGTTGCCAGGAAGCAAAAGGTAAATACAAGTAAAAGGTTTTTCATGGTTGTTGGTTTAGATTAAGTTGAGCAAAAAAAAACTGCCCCATAAAGATAGGGCAGTCTATTGGAATAATAAAATGTAATTTTTAGTTCGAATGAGATGCAAGTAATTGTTGAGCTCTTTCTAAAATGGCCGTGTCGTCGAGGAGAACTACGCCTCCGTCGGGACCCGGTTCGATGTGTAATCCAACAGATTTACCTTTCACATAGTTTGCGCCTCCAAAATAATTCCTGACGGTTTCTACTTCAATCCCAAATTCCTGCGCAATTTGACTGATGGAACCGGCAGGTAAACTGTCTTTGATGTGACGTAGCTCATTAAAAGTGATTTTTCTATCCATGACATTAAGTTTTTATGGTTGTACACTCTTTTTACTTTCAAACACAGCTTAAAGTTAGAATTAATATAGAAATAACAATGAGGTAATGGTTATGTTTTAATGGCAGGTTTGCAATAAATTGCATTTTATTTATTATTTAACAATTGTATTTATTTAAGGTAGGACTTATTCTGTGGGAGTTTTGCGAAGAAATGTTGTTACAATACGATGAATTAACCGTTAAATATTTAACAATTTTTAATAGTTAATCGAGTCCTTTCTTAATGGCGTCGTAAATGGCCTGATGCATGGCAGTTCTAATATTTAAATCAGAAATAGCAGAATGGCTTCTGTTGGGGTAAACTCTGTTTGAAAGAAAGATAAACAGAAGTTGATTTTCGGGATCCATCCAAATAAAGGTTCCCGTAAATCCGGTGTGCCCGTAACTTTCAGGACTAGCATCGGTAGCTGGGAACTTATTTTTTTCACCGCTAGTACCTGGGTTTGGCTTGTCGAATCCGAGTGCACGGTGGTTTGAACTTTGAGGAAATTGAACTTTTGTAAATTCTTTGATCGTTTCTGGAGATATGTACTGCGTTCCTCCGTAGTAACCAAGCTGAAGATACATTTGCATTACTTTGGCCAGATCGTTTGCATTACTGAAAAGCCCGGCATTGCCCGAAACACCTCCTAACACCGCAGCCATTTCGTCATGTACAAATCCTTGTAAGAGTTCTTTCCTGAATGTTTGATCGTCTTCGGTTGGAGCAATTTGTGGAATTGGATAACGCTGGTATGGATTGAACCCAACAGAAACGGCTCCAAGAGGTTTGTAAAATTCTTTGTTCAGATATTCAGGGAAAGTCATAGTTGTTAGTCGTTCAGTTACAAAACGTAAAAGGCCGAATCCTAGATCAGAATACACAAATTCCTTTTTTGGAAGGAGTGGCGATTTGACGATGTCGCTGATCACCTGTTTCTCAAAATCAGTTCGGACATACATGCCATTTGAAATTCGCACCTGAAATTGTTCGGAGGGTTGATCGTTGAAAGTTCGTTTTCGGATGGTAGATTTTGTTCCGGGTTCGAGATAGAACGGAATGTAGGGTTGAAGGCGTGCCTGATGGGTCAACACATCACGGACAGTTAATTCTGCTTTATTAGATTTTTTAAATTCAGTGAAATAGTTAGAGAAAGGTGCATCCAGATTTATCTTTTTCTCATCATACAATTTCATAACTGCAGGTAGTGGGGCTGTTATTTTTGTGATCGAAGCCAAATCGTAAAGAACATCGTTTTGCACAGGCGAAATTTTGTCGTATGTCAGGAATCCATAGCTTTTATTCAGGATGATATTTCCTTCTTTTGCAATTAAAACCTGGCATCCGGGGAATGCCTTCGCTTCAATCCCAAGTTCAGCAATAGAATCAATCAAATGTTGAAGGTATCCGGAGTTGATATTTACTCCTTCAGGAAGTGTGTATTTTAAGCGTTGAATATTCCTGATACCGATGCCCGCCTGGATTGGATAAAAGTCTTTCACAGTTACCGGTAACTTTCCGCTGGCATTTGTTGCTCCAAAAATGAGTTGAGCAGCCATTTCTTCAGCATCATTGTCGTCCTGATAGGCTATAATCGCACTTTGGGCATTTTTGATTTGTGGAAAATTTGGAAGAGCATATGGGTTTCCAAAGAAAGCGAAAATGGTATGTTGACTATCCAGACCTTCTGTCAAACGAATTTGCTGATCGGTAATCCCAAAACGTCTGGAAGGGTACAATCCTAACCCATGAATGCTTGAAATAATCAGGTTGTACGGTTTCAGTTGGTTAAGTAGTTCGGTAATTTCTGCTTCTGATGGGTTTTTGGATGTGTTAAAATGATCAACTTGAGTATAATTGCTGAGCATCTTTTGAAATGGGGTAATTTGTTCAGAACCAATGGCCAGGCTTGCAATTTTTAAAGTATCAAGTCTTTGGATTGGGAGGATGTTATTCTTGTTTTCAATTACGGTTAGCGATTTTTCGTAAAGTTGACTTTTTGTTAAGAGATACTTGTTTTGATTTAGGTCGCTAACAAGGTTCTTGGTTTCGATAAGCTTTTGTTGGTCAAGACCAATCCACTTTTTTATGGCCAAAATTTTTCGACATTTCGAATCAATCTCGTCCTTTGTAATTGCCCCTGATTTAACGGCAAGTTTAACTGCCATAATTGCCTTTCCCAGATTTGGAACAATTTCGACCATGTCGTTTCCCGCTTTTAGAGCCCGAACCACCAGTTCTGCGGAAGAAACTTTGCCGACTCCCTTCATATTCATGGCATCAGTAATAATTAGTCCCTCAAAACCCATATCTCGTTTTAATTTATTTTTGATAATTCTCGAAGATAATGTTGCCGGAATTTTCGTATTAGGTTCGAGTGCCGGAACTTGCAAATGTCCAGTCATAACTGCACCAATACCTTTATTGATAAGAAACGAAAACGGAAATAACTCGAGAGAATCGAGCTCGCTTTTAGTTCGATTGATAACAGGGAGCTGTAAATGAGAATCTGTTTGAGTATCACCATGTCCGGGAAAATGTTTTGCTGTAGCCAGCACGCCGGCATCTTGCATTCCGCTTGCGTAAAGCCACGATTTTAGGGCAACCTGAATTTTATCTTCGCCAAACGAGCGGTAATTGATAACCGGATTGGCGGGATTAATATTTATGTCACTCACCGGAGCCATATTCATGTGAATGCCAAGTCTCCGGAATTGTTCTCCAATTTCGAAGCCCATGCGGTAAATCAATGAGTCATCGGTGATGGCTCCCAAAGCCATTTGTGCCGGATAGTTGAGCGTTGAATCCAAACGGAATCCAAGTCCGGTTTCTCCGTCAATAGCCACCAATAAAGGTACATTTGAGGCTTTTTGAAAACTGTTGCAAATTTGGGATTGAGCCAGTGGCCCACCTTGCATAAATATGACTCCACCAACCTGAAATTGATTAATCTGTTTTAGGATTTCATCAGTCTTTTGATTTTTCTGACTGGAATAGGCTTGAATCATAAATAGTTGCCCTATTTTTTGATCTGGCGTTAAGGTTTTCATTAATGAATCGACCCATTGGTCGTTTGAATATTTCAGGAATCCTGGTTTTTCTTTTGCAGTGGTTGTTCCAGCAAAAAAAATAATCAGGTAGACTAAAAATGTAAGTTTCTTCATCGGTTGTAAAATCTGGCGGTAAAGTTAGAAAACAATGAACGCATTGCTATTGGTTAAATGAACCCTGATCCGAAATAACAAATATTGATTTGTTAATGTTAGAGATTTTCATTGTTCTGTTTGTAAATTACTGACAATGTGTCTTTTGATGAACAGATTGATATTTATTTCTAAATTTATTTGTCAATTTAGTACTTTGATGAGGTGATTTCAACACTTAATTGTATAAATGTTAAAAAATGTAAAAATCATTTATTATTTTTGGCATACTAAGTGTATTTATCTGAGCGTTATTATCTAAACCTATTTGTTTGAAGAATCTTTTCTACATATTGATTTTATTCCTTTCTCTTGGGTATTTATTTTCATGTGAGGATGAAAAGTATCTTTCTTCTGCAAATGTCAAACTCCGGTTTTCAGTGGATACTGTTATGTTTGATACTGTTTTTACGACAATGGGTTCAACCACTCAGCATTTAAAAGTTTATAATCCATACGATCAGAAGGTTTTAATTTCTTCCATCAAACTTGCAAAAGCAGAAACTTCCAATTTTCGGTTAAATATAAATGGAGTATCTTCCAATGAGGTTAAGAATTTGGAGATTGCTCCATTTGACAGTTTATATATTTTTGTTGAAGTGACAATTGATCCTAATGGTCAGAATCTTCCATTGGTGGTGAAAGATTCCATTGAATTTCTAACAAATTCGAATCCACAGGATGTTGACTTGGTGGCATGGGGGCAAGACTTTAAACTGGTCAAAGGTAAAATTCCGAAGAATGCAATATGGACCAATGAAAAGCCTTATCTTGTCTATACCGATGCTTATGTCGATAGCGTCTCTTCATTAACGATTCAAGCAGGAACGAAGGTTTACTTCCACAAGGAGGCGGGGTTACACGTTGAAGGCAAGGTGGTTGCAAAAGGAACTGTTGAAAATCCAATAATCTTTCATGGAGATCGTCTTGAAACTGTTTATTCCAATGTTCCCGATCAATGGGACGGAATTTCGTTGTATCCGGGAAGTAAAAATAATGAGTTCTCAAATGTTGAAATTAAAAACGCAAATATTGGCCTTTTGATTGGCAATGTTGGTGAAGAGAGCCCTGTTGAAGTGACGCTTAATAATGTGAAAATTCAAAACATGGCATATGCCGGAATTTTTGCTATGGAATCAGATATTAAAGCGAACAATTGTTTGATTACAAACTGTGGCTATTATGCCGTTGCATTGCTTGTCAGTGGAAGTTATGAGTTTACTCATTCGACGATTGCAAATTATTGGCCACAGTATGGTTTTAAAAGCAGAACAACTCCTGCTGTTTACATTGCCAATGTTTTAAATGTTTCAAAGGATAAAAAGGATTATGTTGGGGATATTGCAAAAGCTGATTTTTCGAATTGCATAATCACGGGTAACGTTATTGACAATAATGAGCTTTATTTAAAAGTAAATCCGGATAAGATATTCAATTATAAATTCGAAAGATGTGTCATTCAATTAGATAAAACTGATGTATTTAAAACAAGCGCCCAACATTATCTAAATTGTTTTAAGATTAGACCTGATTCAATATTTGTAGATCCGTATAAAAAATTCAATTTTGAATTGGACTCTTTGAGTAGGGCCAAGGATACGGCCAACAGAACGATCAGCAAGCTTTATCCAACTGATTTAAAGGGACGTGACCGATTTCTTGATAACGGGCCTGACATTGGCGCTTTGGAACGTCAGGAAAAAAAATCAAAATAATAGTAAATTCTGGCTGAGCTCCCATTTCCATTCAATTTCTTCAATCATAAATAACATAATTCTATTTTTCTTTTCTGCATCAGATTTTCTTGTAAGATGAAATTTCCATTCATTATCTGCAACTTGTTTTTGTTGTTACTCCATTCGAACTTATATGGACAGGGTGACGTGGCGAGAAATGAATTTACCTTCATGTTTTACAATACAGAGAACCTTTTTGATACCGAAAATGATTCTTTAACAAATGACGAAGAATTTACTCCTGACGCCAATAGACATTGGAATCAAGCCAGACTTCATTCGAAAGCTGAGCGTTTGGCAAAAGTTGTTTTGGCCGCCGGAAAGTGGAATGCGCCTGTTGCTATTGGATTATGCGAAGTCGAAGACTTAAACGTTCTTGAGTTGCTGACCCGCAATGAACCTTTGGCCAGATTTCATTATAAAATTGTACACAAAGACTCGCCTGATTCAAGAGGTATTGATGTGGCATTACTTTACAGGCCTGAATTTTTTCGCCCATTTGATTATCAGGCAATACCAGTCACCGATGCCAAAGATAAATCGTTTAAAACCAGGGATATTTTGTTAATAAGTGGTGTGCTGAACGGGTGCGACACGCTACATGTTTTTGTAAATCACTGGCCATCCAGATATGGTGGAATAATGGAAACGTTAAGGTATCGTGGGTTGGCTGCTGAAACGCTCAAAAGATCGGTTCAGAATTTGTTTGACCGATACCCAAAAGCCAAAATAATTTGCATGGGCGATTTTAACGATACGCCAACTGATGATAGTTTAGCAAAGATTCTAGGTGCAAAAGAATCAGATAATCTGGACTTAAATGGTGAAATGATCAATCTTTCCTCCGGATGGAATTCCGATGAAATTCAAACCATTAAAAGCAAATTTAGCTGGGAAGTATTTGATCAATTTATTGTTTCCGATTATTTTCTTCAAAGAAACAATTGTTTTGAGTTTCGGAAAGCTGAAATATTTAAAGCCGGATTCCTTCTGGAACCAGACTCGAAATATGGTGGTGTTAAACCAAAGCGCACTTATGTCGGGTTTAAATATCAGGAAGGATTTTCAGATCACCTTCCTGTTTTGCTTCGGGTTCAATTACTGAATCATTGATTTGCAACTGGTGTAAGCCCCATCTCTTTGGCTATTTTGAGCATATATTGAAATGCCTGATCATGATCATTTTGAATAATCCCATCCAGAATGGCTTCTTTTATTGCGCTTTTGATTAAGCCAACTTCGCGGCATGGACTAAGCCCGTAAACTTCCATGATGGTTTCTCCGGTTACCGGTGGCTGGAAATTGCGAATGTGATCCTTTTCTTCCAAATCTTTGAGCTTTTGCCGTACCAACTGGAAGTTGCTGTAGTATTTCTTTACCTTTTCCTGGTTCTTTGACGTAATGTCAGCTTCGCATAAAGTCATCAGATCATCAATATCGTCGCCTGCTTCAAACAAAAGCCTGCGGATAGCCGAATCGGTTACTTCCTCTTCTGAAAGCACGATAGGACGCATATGAAGCTCAACAATCTTCTGAACGTACTTCATCTTCTCGTTCAAGGGAAATTTCATTTTTTTAAATAGTGCTGGTACCATCTTCGCCCCAACAAAATTATGCGAATGGAACGTCCAACCCAGTTGTGGCGAATATTTCTTGGTAACAGGTTTGGCAATATCGTGTAATAAGGCGGACCATCGCAACCAAAGATTGTTGGTATTAGGTGCAATGCGGTCTAGCACTTCCAAAGTATGGAAAAAATTGTCTTTATGACCAATGCCGTTCACTTCTTCGCGTCCTTTCATGCGATGCAATTCAGGAAAAATGATCTCCAGCAATCCCGTTTTATCCAATAATTTAAACCCAACTGATGGTTTTGAGGAAAGAATAATTTTATTCAATTCTTCTCCTATTCGTTCTTTCGAGATGATGTGAATTCGTTTTTTATTCAGCGCAATGGCTTCCAGTGTTTTTTCTTCAATAGTGAAGCCCAACTGCGTTGCAAACCGGATAGCCCGCATCATTCGCAATGGATCGTCAGAAAAGGTAATTCCAGGTTCAAGAGGAGTTCGTAAGATTTTATTTTCAATATCCTGAATTCCGCCAAAAGGATCGATAAGTTCTCCAAATCGTTTACCGTTTAAGCAAATGGCCAAGGCATTAATGGTGAAGTCACGCCGGTTCTGGTCTTCTTCCAGAGTTCCGTCTTCAACGATTGGGTTCCGGGAATCTTCATTATACGATTCTTTTCGGGCACCAACAAATTCCACTTCGAGCGATTGGTATTTCAACATTGCCGTGCCGTAATTTTTAAAAACGCTTACCTGAATATTGGGGCCTAATTTTTTTGCAACCATTTCAGCGAGCTGTATTCCGCTGCCAATAGTAACTACATCAATATCGGGAGATGGTCGGTTAAGAATCAAGTCTCTGACAAATCCACCGATAACATAGGTTTCCTGATCAATTTTGTCAGCCAATTCTGAAATAACTTGAAATATAGGATGTTGAAGATGCTGCTTCATGAAATAAATTCCGATTTAAACGTATTGAGATAATTATATATGACAATTTGTGTTTTAATAGTGACAAAATTACAATTAATTGCAGTTTAGAGGTACAAACCAAGATTTTAATTTATTGGCATACGAATTGATATTGATATATCAAATAATGTGTATATTTGTATAATTAAAATTCATAACAATGTTAGAACATTTAACAAAAGAGACTTTCAAAGAAAAGGTATTTAACTTTGACCTCAATAAAGAATGGAAATTTGAAGGAAAAACTCCTTGTATGATTGATTTTTATGCCGATTGGTGCGGTCCATGTAAAATGGTTGCTCCAGTTTTGGAAGAACTTCAAAAAGAATATGGAGAAAACCTTGTCATTTATAAAGTGAATACCGAAGACGAACGGGAATTATCAGCCTTGTTTGGTATCCAAAGTATTCCTTCATTATTGTTTGTTCCTGTCGACGGACAGCCACAAATGGCAATGGGAGCGTTACCCAAATCAACGTTTGAAAAAGCCATTGCCGATGTGTTGAACGTAAAGAAACCAGAAATCAATTAAGCTTTTAAGGTAGCAATTCAAGAATTTTCTCAAGGTGTATTCCTCTTGAACCTTTAATAAGAATTAGTTTATTTTCAATAGGTTGTGTTTTTAGGTAGTTTGAAAGAAGTTCGACTTGGTCGAACTTCTTTTTTTGTGTCCGGTCAATTGTATTTTTAAATTGAGGCCCAACAAGATATACTTCCGAAAATTTTTGTTCCTCAATGAAATCCGTAATTTTTTGATGTTCTTCTGCCGAAACAGTACCCAGTTCTAGCATATCGCCCAAAATGATGCATTTGTTTTCATGTCGGATGCCTGCAAAATTGGAGAGTGCCGCCATCATACTTGTTGGATTTGCATTGTATGCGTCCATGATGATGGTGTTTTTTGTTTTTTGAATCAACTGGGACCGGTTGTTTGATGGTGAATATTCTGCTATGGCATTTTGTATTAGCAACGGATCCACTTCGAAGTATTTTCCAACGCAGGCTGCGGCCAAAAGGTTTTCGAAATTGTAATCGCCAATCAGTTTCGATTTCAGGTAAAGCCAACCTTTTGGGAAAAGCGCTTTAACTACTAAATAATTGTCAGTACTAGCAAGTTCTCCAGCCATGAAATAATCAGTCGATTTTCCATAGCTTATTTGTTCAATATGATTAGCCTGTTTAGTCAATAGAGAATTGTCGGCATTCACAAAGCATTTGCCTCCATTATCTCTGAGGAAATCATACATTTCTGACTTGGTTTTTATGACACCTTCAAATGAGCCAAAACCTTCCAGATGCGCTTTCCCAATATTAGTGATTATACCAAAATCAGGATTGGCAATCTCGCAGAGGATTTTTATTTCTCCCGGATGATTGGCACCCATTTCAACCACTCCAAACTCAGTTTCTGTACTCATTGAAAGTAAAGTTAAAGGAACTCCAATGTGATTATTCAGGTTACCTTTAGTGGAATTCACTTTAAATTTCTTCGATAGGACGGCTGTAATAAGTTCTTTAGTTGTTGTTTTGCCATTTGTTCCGGTAATCGCCAGAATTGGTAGTCCCAATTGATTCCGATGATGTTGAGCCAGCTGTTGAAGGCTAAGCAGTACATTCTTAACTAGTATCATCTTATCATTCGTTGCAAATTCCGGTTCATCGATTACTGCGTATGCCGCTCCTTTCGATATTGCTTCGTGTGCAAAGGCATTGCCATTGAAATTGTCACCTTTTAAAGCGAAAAAGATGCTATTTGCAGGTATGTTTCTTGAATCAGTAGTTACTGTCGGGTGTTCCCGGAAAATTGCATATAAGTTGGCGATTTCCATAGTTGGTGTTTAAAAAAGAAAACCCCACTTTTTCAAATGAGGTTTTATATATTAAAAAATTAAACTCTATTAAAATCCGTCAGGACTTCCAACCCGTGTCATGGCACAACGGAAGCCTAAATCACTTGCAGATTCTGTTTCCAGACGATACCTGCGGGCACCTGGACTTAACCAATAAGGTCTGTCTTTCCAGCTTCCTCCTTTATAAATTCTGGATTTATCTGAAATCAAAGAAGAGAACTGTCCTTCTTTGGTTGACTGAATGTACATGTTATTGGTTTTTGTTTTGTCCTTTTGTGTATTCCAGTCATCACCTTCAATAACCTGAGAAGTATAATCTCCATCCTTGAAGTTTCTGTAATCAGCAATCGTGTCTTTTACCAATTCACCAAATTCATTACGAACCAATTTGCCATCAGTGTCAGTTCTGTATTTGGTAAAAGTATTTCCGCGGAAAGGTTGAAACTCTGCAACATCAGCAGATGATAAGGGACGATATACATCGGCAACCCATTCATTCACATTGCCAGCCATACAATACAGTCCGTAATCGTTTGGATCATATGATGTAACCGGAGCAGTAATGTCAGCATTGTCGTTTAACGCACCTGCCATACCCATTAAGTCGCCTCGGCCACGGGTGAAGTTAGCCATCATACGACCTCTGGTTTTCTTGTTATCGTCACGTAGGTAAGTTCCATTCCAGGGATAAAGTTTCCGGTTGGTCAGGAGTTCATCTTCTGTATTCCCAACTAATCCAAGTGCCGCATATTCCCATTCCGCTTCGGTAGGGAGACGATAGTTTGGAAGCAGCAATCCGTCTTCCCAACGAACTTTGCGATTGGTTCCGGATGCATCTTTAAGTGGTTTCTTCCCTTCGGTACCTTGATATAAACCTGCAAGATATGATTCAGTAGTAAATACATTTTGACCACTTTGAGTATTGTCAATTGTAATTACGCCCTTATCGGCTAATATTTTTTCATTTACACGGTCTGTTCTCCATTTGGAGTAGGCATCGGCCTGTTTCCAGGAAACTCCTACGACCGGATAATTCCCGTATGCCGGATGGCGCAGGTAATTTGTGATGTATGGTTCGTTAAAAGCCAATTCTTCTCTCCAGACAAGAGTGTCGGGAAGTGCCGATCCATATTTTTCAGGATTAGAAGGATAAACTCTTCTCAACCAAAATAAATATTCCCGATAGTCGAGATTGGAAACTTCGGTTTCATCCATATAAAAGGAGGCAACAGTAACTCGCTTTGGCACATTATTCCAATCGTACATCACGTCTTGTTCGACACGACCCATTGTAAACGTACCACCCTGAATGAAAACCAATCCTGGGCCAGTTTCTTGTTTGTAATTGTCATCAGACTGAAAACCACCATTTTTTGGATCTCCAAATTCCCATCCAGTTGCATGAGAAGTGTCAGAACCTCCTTTACCTTTTCCAATCAATCCGCATCCAGCCATTAATGTGGCGAGACCAAATAATATTATGGATCTAAATTTCATGTGTTTATGATTTGTTTTTAAATGCCACATGTAACTCGCCAGATGAAGCCTTCATTGTGCATGAGTAACTTAAGGTACTGACTCGTTTCATCGTATATTTTCTTTTCTGTTATTTAAAAGACTCACAAATATAACTAAATTGTTGAATTGATATTGTTCATGTATTCAATCTTTTTTTTACACTTGTTGTTTGTACTGCATATCTTTGCCACTGATAATTAAGGTAGGGAAAGTTTAGTTTTACATTGTGACATAATGTTATAATATTTGTACTTACTTCTCGTTTAAATAATAGTGTAATAAATAAATACATAATGCTAAGATTATTACTTTTTTGTGGACTCCTTTTAGTTAATTTCAATAGTTGGTCAGCTGATTTTCATCGCAAAATTAATTGGAATCAAAACCTACTAAATGTTGATGCAACTCAAAATACTTCTTTAAATTTTGAAGGTAGTATAATTATTGATCAGTCACGATTGCCATATTGGGTTGAAAGTTTTGATTTAAATAATTCGAATATTGAAATTTCAATAAACGATGCAATTTTTGAACCTATTCCAAATTTACCAATTGCATTTCATGATTCAATTGGGAGTGATTTAAATTTTAAGCATGAAATTGGCACAAATTCTGGGCGATCGGTGCTTAGGTTAGCGGTTTTTCCTTTTGTCAGGAGAAATAGCCAGATTGAAAGATTGGTAGAATTCACTGTATCAATCAAAGAAAATCCCAATCATTTAAAATCGGCTTCTTCGGCGTATCCATGGAAAGCGACATCAGTCCTGGCATCGGGCAAATGGATTAAAATCAAGACAAAAAATAAAGGTATTTATAAAGTTACATTCGATCAGCTTAAGTCATGGGGGTTTTCAAATCCAGATCAGGTTTCTGTTTATGGCAACGGTGGTTATATGTTGCCGTTTTTAAATGAAGATATTGGATTTGATGACTTGAATGCTTACCCGATTTTTAAGGGAAAGGACAATGCCAGTAAAGATTGCTTGTTCTTCTATTCAACTGGAAGTGTACGTATTAATGAAGATGCAACAACTGGAATCTTGACCCATAAGCAAAATTACTATTCTACCGAAACATACTTTTATCTTTCTGATCAGGGAACGCCCAAGATTATTTCAAAAGCCGCTGAACTCACAGACAATAAGACCAGGACAATTAATTCTTTTAGCAATTATGCTTTTTATGAAAAAGACACTGTTAATCTAATATCTTCGGGCAGTCAATGGTTTGGAGAGAAATTTAATTCAGGTCAATCTCAAACAGTTAGTTTAACACTCGATAATCCTGATTTGACTAAATCGGCTCAGTTTGTTATTTCTGCGGTTGGCCGATCATCAGCTTTAAGTACGATGGATGTAACATTGAATGGATCATCAAAGAGTAATATTACGTTTAATGCACTTCCGGTAACCGATCCAACTTCCGATTTTGCTGATCAACAGATTGTTTCATTTTCAGGACTTCCACCATCAAAAAGTCTTCAGATTAAGCTGACTTATAGTGCATCAAATAGCACCTCAAACGCCTGGCTTGACTATGTATCTGTTAATTATCAAAGTTTGCTGAATATGACTGCCGATGTTTATTTATTTCGGGGAAAAGGGGCTGATGGGACCAATCTGGCTTCTGAGTTTGTTTTGAGCGGCGCTTCAGCAACCACTAAAATATACGACATAACCGACATCAACAATACCTTTGAGGTGCCTGCCACTTATTTGGACGGCCAGCTTAAATTTAAATCAAGTTCAGCCGTGACCCGCGAATATGTGGCGTTTAATCCTGGCGGAACAATCCCTGTTCCTGAATTGGTTGGGACGATAGCCAATCAAAATTTACATGCAGCCGATCTTTCAGACATGATTATTGTGTCAAATTCTGCATTAGAAAATGCGGCTGACTCATTGGCCGAGTTTCACCGTAGAACAGATGGAATGACTGTACAGGTTGTCACTCCTGATATTATTTACAACGAATTTTCAGGTGGACTTCCTGATCCATCAGGTCTCCGGAATTATTTCAGAATGTGCTATGATCTTGGTAAAGCGAGTGGGAAAAATACACTGAAATACATTTTGCTGATGGGCGATGGATCGTATGACAACCGAAATATTCTGGGCAAAAATCACAACCTCCTCCCAACTTTCCAGTCGGAGAATTCGCTTTCCCCAACAGAATCGTTTGTCACCGATGATTTCTTTGTGTTTCTCGATCAGGATGAAGGAGGGGCTCAGGGAATCGTAGATCTTGGAATTGGGCGTATTCCGGCAGGTACATTGGAAATTGCTGATGCAGTAGTCAGTAAAATCAAAAATTACAACCAACAGAAAACTATGGGAAATTGGCGGAATGTGGTTACTTTTATAGGAGACGATGAGGATTATAACACTCATATGAGCCAGGCTGAAAGTTTAGCAACATCGGTAAATAAATCATATCCCGGGTTTTTTACTGATAAAATCTACCTTGATGCGTACACGCAAATTTCGACTTCAGGAGGAGAGAAATATCCTGATGTAACTGCGGCTATAAATAATCGTGTAAAACAAGGGACATTGGTAATGAACTATACCGGGCATGCCAATGAAAAATATTTGGCCGATGAAAAAGTATTGGACATTTCCGAAATAAATAAATGGTCAAACACGAATAAGTTACCAATATTTGTAACTGCGACCTGCGAATTCAGTCGATTTGATGCAGATGAGACATCCGCTGGAGAAGAAATTTTGTTTAATCCTCTTGGTGGTGGAATTGGTCTTTTTTCGACCACAAGATTGGTTTACTCAGGAGCAAATTTTGTTCTGAACAACAAATTCTTTCAGTATATTTTTGAAAAAGATCAACAGGGGAATAACCTGCGATTAGGCGATGTGATGCAGAAAGCAAAAGCTGATGCCAATACAGGAACTAACCAGTTGAATTTTACCTTACTGGCCGATCCGGCGATGCGGTTGGCAAATCCTAATTTTCAGGTGAAGACCATCAGTATTGACGGGAAGGATGTCGGTACACAAACTGATACCATTCGAACATTATCTGTTGTAACCGTTAAAGGATACGTGGCCGATAATAGCGGGGCTAAACTAACTTCGTTTAATGGAGAAATAATTCCGACGGTATACGATAAAGCGATGCAGGTTGAAACACTTGGAAATGCTGGACAAACTCCAATGAGTTATTCGGTACAAAATAGCATTATTTATAAGGGGTTGGCCAGCGTTAAAAATGGGGAGTTTGAGTTTTCGTTTTTTGTTCCGAAAGATATTTCGTATAAAATTGATAAAGGTAAAATACTCTATTATGCTTATAACGAAACCGTTGATGCGCAAGGCTATTTTGATGGATTTTACGTTGGTGGAGCATCAAGTAATACCACATCAGACTCAAAAGGACCTGGTGTTGAATTGTTTCTTAACTCCGATTCGTTTAAAGACGGAGACTTGGTGAGTGCCAGTTCCGTTTTGATTGCAAATATTAATGATGAGACAGGAATCAATACTTCAGGAACCGGTATTGGACATGATATTACTGCGATCCTCGATGATGATTATACCAATATTATGATCTTAAATGATTATTTTCAAGCTGATAAAGATAAATATACCAGCGGAAAGATAATTTTCCCACTCACGAACTTGTCTGAAGGCGAGCATGTTCTCAAGCTGAAAGTCTGGGATGTGCTAAATAATTCTTCGGAAGTGGAAATCAGGTTTGTGGTGAAGGATGATTTTAGGATCGAAACCCTTACCTGCTACCCCAATCCGATGCAGGGACAAACCAAGTTTATTTTTACACATAATCAGCCTGATGAATCGTTTGACGTTAGACTTGAAGTCTTTTCAAGTTCAGGTGCCCAAATGGATGTATTTAAAACAACAGTTGGCTCATCCGGAACTGAAAGTTTGCCATTTTCATGGACTCCGGCAGATCGGTTTGTGAAAATGATTCCTGGCGTATATATTTATAGACTTACCGTAACAACAAATGATGGAAAGGTTAGCAGTGGCTCAGGCCGACTGGTTTTTATTTACCGTTAAAAATATATCCAAAACTTTCTGGTGTAATACTATTTTAGATAGTTGTCCGTTTATATTTTTGTTTGTCTGGTAAGTTCTCCTTTACAAACATCTATATTTGCAAATTCAAAAAAATATTGAACGATTTAAAATGAAGAAAATAAATCTACTTTTGACTGTTGCTCTTTTTATTGGAATGTTTTTATCGCAAGCAAATGCGCAAACAACTTCGACTACCGGAGCAAATACAATTACTACCGGAGTACCATTCTTAACCATTGCACCTGACTCGCGAGCTGGAGCGATGGGAGATGCCGGTGTTGCAACTTCACCCGATGTGAATTCACAACACTGGAACCCGGCAAAGTACGCATTTGCAGAAAGTGAAATGGGAATTGCCTTGTCGTATTCTCCATGGTTGAGCAATCTGGTTAAAGATATCAATTTAGCTTATCTGGTGGGTTATAAACGTCTGGATGAGAATCAAACGGTGAGTGGATCATTGCGCTATTTTACGCTAGGTGATATTCAATTTATGGATCAATATGGTTATGCTCAAGGAAACCAAAGTCCAAATGAGTTTGCGGTCGATTTAGGTTATACCCGCCTCCTTTCCGAGAATTTTTCAGGTGCTGTTGCCCTTCGGTACATTCGTTCTGACCTCACTGGCGGACAGGAAGTAAATGGAGTTGCGACCCATGCAGGAAGTGCTTATGCCGCTGATGTGGCTTTCTATTATCAAAATCAGATCCGGATGAATCGTAAAATTTCGACTATTGCTGCTGGTATTAATATTTCGAACATTGGTAGCAAAATTTCTTATACCGATGGCGAAACCAAAGATTTCATACCTACAAACCTGAGGTTGGGAGCTTCTTATAAGACCGAAATGGATAAGTACAATACCATCATGTTCACTTTTGATGCCAACAAGTTGTTGGTGCCTACTCCTGAAGTTGCTACTGACGACATTGTTACCGGATCGACTTCTTCTAAGTCGCCAATTGCTGGTATTTTTAGTTCGTTTAGTGATGCCCCCGGAGGCATGAAAGAAGAATTTAAGGAAATTAATTTTTCGGTCGGTGCAGAATATTGGTACAACAAGCAATTTGCATTACGTGCCGGATATTTTTACGAAGATGCATCGAAAGGAAATCGTAAATTTTTCACCGCAGGAGCTGGTTTGAAAATGAATGTTTTTGCACTCGACTTTTCTTACCTGTTGCCTGTAGCACAAAATAATCCATTGGCTAACACTCTTCGGTTTACCTTAATGTTCGATTTAGAAGCCTTCAACAAACAAAAAAGATAACCTAAATTCGGACATGGATTTTGATGCAATGTCTGAATACTAAAATCAAAATAAATGAATTTCCGGATTGGATACGGATACGATGTACACCGTTTAGCTGAGGGCGAAACCCTTTGGTTGGGCGGTGTTCTTGTTCTTCATAGTAAAGGAACTGTTGCTCATTCTGATGGTGATGTGTTGATTCATGCCCTTTGCGATGCCATGCTCGGTGCTGCAAAAATGGGTGATATTGGTCGCCATTTTCCTGATACTTCTTCTGACTTTAAAAACATTGACAGCAAAATATTGTTGTATCGAACCAATGAACTGATTGCCTCCAAAAACTATCAGGTAGGAAACCTTGATGTTACAGTTGCTGCTCAGAACCCAAAGTTAAAGCCGTACATTCCTGAAATGGAAAAGACAATAGCCGAAATTTTGGGGATCGATATTGACGCAGTTTCAATCAAAGCAACAACAACTGAAGAACTGGGGTTTGAGGGTAGGGAAGAAGGAATTTCTGTTCATGCGGTTGTATTGTTAGAAAAAATGAGTGAAAAATGAAAAAAACTTTAGTTATTGGAGCAAGTGAAAACCCCGATCGGTATTCAAACAAAGCCATTAAAGCTTTGGTGTCGCATCAGCACGAGGTTGTAGCCATTGGTTTGCGGGCTGGCGAAGTCGCAGGTGTTGCATTTAATTCTGAAAAGAAAGCTTTTGACGGTATTGATACGGTTACTTTGTATGTTGGGCCACAAAACCAATCCGAATACTATTCTTACATCCTGAATTTAAACCCAAAGCGAGTCATATTCAACCCCGGAACTGAAAATCCTGAATTTATTGCGAAACTTAAATCCGCGGGAATTTATCCTGAGATTGCCTGTACACTTGTTTTATTAGCCACTGATCAATACGAATAATGAAGACGATTCAATCAATACCCGAATTTGACCAGATTTTGGCCGAGAACGATGCTGTTTTAGCTTACTTTTCAACTGAGACTTGTTCTGTTTGCCACGTTTTGAAACCCAAAGTGATTGAGATGGTTTCGGATTCATTCCCGAAAATGAAAATGGTTTTTGTTGAATCAGACAAGCTTCCTGAGTTAGCTGCCCAAAACCGGGTATTCACGGCTCCGACTGTTGTGGTTTTCTTTGCTGGCCGCGAAACTATTCGCAAAAGCCGGGCTTTCGGAGTTGATGAATTGAGATCTGAAATCCAGCGGCCCTATTCGTTGATGTTTGAATAGAAGTTATTATCTAGTCATCCCGAACTTGTTTCGGGATCTGTCACATAATGCTTGGAGATCCTGAAACAAGTTCAGGATGAGGGGATTCTCGATAGACTTGACTTTTGATACCTGATTACTCCATTTCTTCAAACAGCCAGTCCATCATCTTTTCATCAGTCAGATTTGGCAAGGTGATAACTAGATTTGGATTTTCCTGCATCGCACGTTTAATGGCAAACACTGCCGATTCATTTCTGGCCCAACTGCGACGTGCAATTCCATTGTTTACATCCCAGTGAAGCATTTGTTTTAGTCGTCGGTCAGCATCCTCTGAACCGTCTAAAGTCATTCCAAAACCACCGTTGATCACTTCTCCCCAACCCACGCCACCACCATTGTGAATCGAAACCCAGGTAGCGCCGCGGAACGAATCGCCAATTACATTCTGGATAGCCATGTCGGCAGTAAAGGACGATCCGTCATAGATGTTGGAGGTTTCTCGGAAAGGTGAGTCCGTTCCAGAAACATCATGATGATCGCGCCCCAGAACAATCGGTGCACTAATTATTCCATCACGAACCGCATTGTTAAAAGCTTCGGCAATTTTCATTCGTCCTTCGCAATCGGCATACAGGATGCGAGCCTGCGAACCAATCACCAGCTTATTCTTTCCGGCTTCGGCAATCCAATGAATGTTGTCGTTCAACTGGTTAATTATTTCCGAAGGAGCATCTTTGGCGATATCGGTCAAAACCTGAAGTGCAATTTCGTCAGTTTTCTGAAGGTCCGCCGGATCACAAGAGCAGCAAACCCAACGGAATGGGCCGAAACCGTAGTCGAAGAATAGCGGTCCCATGATGTCCTGAACGTATGATGGATAAGTGAAATTTCCATCTGGATTAGTTACATCAGCATCAGCTCGTTTGGCCTCCAGCAAAAAGGCATTGCCGTAATCCCAGAAATACATTCCGTTTCCGGACAATTTATTGATGGCATTTATTTGCCGACGTATGCTTTCGTAAACTTTCTCCTGAAAAAGTTCTGGGTTCTCAGCCATCAGCTTATTCGATTCTTCCAGCGATAATCCGGCTGGATAATATCCTCCGGCGAAAGGATTGTGCAGAGATGTCTGATCTGAACCTAAATCAATTGAAATATTTTCATTGGCAAGCTTTTCCCATAAATCGACTACATTCCCTTGATAGGCTAATGAAACTGCTTCTTTATTTCGGCGGGCTTCCTGCATCCGGAGAATCAGTTTGCCCAAATCGTCATAAACTTCATCGACCCAGCCCTGTTCGTGCCTGACTTTAACCACTTTTGGATTTATTTCAGCAATTACAGCAACCATTCCGGCAATTACTGTTGCTTTTGGCTGGGCTCCAGACATTCCGCCCAACCCGGATGAAACAAATATCTTTCCTGCAATTTCGCCATTTCCATTCATGCGGGCAGCATTCATCAGCGTGATTGTGGTGCCATGCACAATTCCCTGCGGCCCAATGTACATAAAGGAACCTGCAGTCATTTGTCCGTATTGCGAAACTCCGAGGGCATTCATTCTTTCGTAATCATCCCTTCCGGAGTGATTTGGAATAACCATGCCGTTGGTTACCACCACGCGTGGCGCGTCTTTGTGCGAAGGGAAAAGTCCCATTGGATGGCCCGAATACATCACCAGCGTTTGTTCATCGGTCATTTCCGACAGGTATTTCATTGTGAGCAGGTATTGTGCCCAATTTTGAAAAACAGCGCCGTTTCCTCCGTAAGTAATTAATTCGTGCGGATGTTGAGCCACTGCGTAATCCAGGTTGTTCTGAATCATCATCATGATAGATGCTGCCTGAACCGACCTGTGTGGGTAATCTTCCAAGGATCGGGCTTTCATTTCATATTCCGGACGAAGCCGATACATGTAAATTCGGCCATATTGTCGCAGTTCTTCCAGAAATTCCGGTGCCAATAGGGCATGGTGTTCTGGAGCAAAATACCTCAGGGCATTTTGTACTGCCAGTCGTTTTTCAGACTTCGAAAGTATATCTTTACGTTTCGGGGCGTGATTTACAGCCTTGTTGTTTGGTTTTTTCTCTGGAAGTTGTTCTGGAATTCCTTCCTGAATGGCTGATCTGAATTCGGTGGTATTCATAGTCGTTGAATTGTGGTTCACCTTTTGAAGTAGCAGGTATAACGGCAAAATTGCGACATTCCCCGATAATTCGGTGTATCATGCGAGGAGTTTTGCAACATTTGTCAAACTTACTTTTGTCATATATTGTAACGGTTTTATTAAATTTGAAATTAAACATTAAAGGAAAATAAGATGAAACGAGCCAATTGAGAATCACTTCTGTAAAGGGATTGATTATTTTGGCGAGTTCCATGCGTAGGTATTTGAAATGAAAAGTGAAAGGTGATACGAGAATTTTACAAACAAAAATTAAAATAGAAAAAACATGAAAAAAACATGGATTGTCCTGGCAGTAATTGCTGTTCTACTTTTATTGGCGTATTCGTCGGTAAAAAGCTCATACAACAACATGGTAACCATGCAGGAAGGTGTAACCGCCCAGTGGTCGCAAGTTGAAAACGTTTATCAGCGTCGTTCTGATCTGATCCCGAATTTAGTTAGTACCGTAAAAGGTTATGCCGATTTTGAAAAAGAAACTTTGACTCAGGTGATTGAGGCTCGCGCAAAAGCAACGGCTGTAAATATTAATCCGGATAAACTGGATGCTCAATCTTTGCAGAATTTCCAAAATGCGCAATCCGGATTGTCATCGGCATTAAGCAAATTGATGGTTGTGGTTGAAAAATATCCTGAACTAAAAGCCAATCAGGGATTCCTTGATTTACAGGCACAGTTGGAAGGAACTGAAAACCGGATCACTGTTGAACGTCAAAAGTTTAATCAAACGGCACAGTCGTATAACACGTTTATCCGTACATTCCCGAAGAATATTTTCGCCGGAATGTTTGGATTCGAAAAGAAAGCCTACTTCGAAGCTGAAAAGGGAGCTGAAAAAGCGCCTCAGGTTAAATTCTAAAAATAGCAACTGGTTATTGGCAGCTAGATTCTGGCTGCCAATGGCATCTTAGTTTTGCTAATATTTTGAACTGTCGGAACAACTGGAAAAAGTCATTAGTCATTCGAAAAGTAGCTTTAATGGTTTTTGCCCAATGACTAATGACAATTTCCTATTTTTGAGAGACGTTTGCTCTCATTATTTCATACATCATTAATCGAAAAACCATGTCAGTCGAAAATTTTTTCAGTAAAGAAGAAAAGAAACAAATAACCGATGCCATTGCTCAGGCCGAATTGAATACTTCGGGCGAAATCAGGTTACACGTTGAAGGCAAGTGCAAAATAGATGTGCTTGATCGTGCGGCTTATATATTTGAAAAGCTCGAAATGAATCAAACCGAAAAGCGAAACGGGGTTTTGTTCTATCTGGCAGTTTACGACCGAAAATTTGCTATAATTGGCGACTCGGGAATCAATCAATTGGTTGCTGCCGATTTCTGGAATGAAACAAAGGAAACCATGCTTCCCTACTTTAAAGAAGGAAAATTTACCGATGGTTTGACAAAAGGAATCTTGATGGCAGGAGAACAATTGAAAGCTAACTTTCCTTACCAGAGCAATGATGTAAATGAATTGTCGGATGAAATATCGTTCGAAAAAAACTTATAAGATGAAGAAAATCCTACTGATATTATTCCTTTCGGTTTTTGCCGTTTCCATTTTTGCGCAGGATGTTCCGGAACGTCCGAATCCACCCAAATTGGTCAACGACATGGCTAATGTTTTATCCGATCAGGAAGAGCAACAACTGGAAGGAGAGCTTGATCAGTTCAATGAACAGACTTCCACTCAGATTTGCATTGTCACGCTTCCTTCGCTAAACGGAATGGAAATCTCGGATCTTTCGTTTAAAATTGGTGAAAAATGGGGCGTTGGTCAAAAAGGCAAGAACAACGGAATCGTGGTCGTCTTCAAACCCAAAACAGGGAATGAAAAAGGTGCTGTCTTTGTTGCAGTTGGCTATGGTTTGGAAGCCGTAATTCCTGATGCTGTTGCCAACCGGAATGTGGTTGATTATGCCATGATTCCTTACTTCAAGCAAAATGACATTTATGGCGGTTTGTCTGCCGGAACAAAAGTTTTGATGAGCCTGGCTTCAGGAGAATTTACCGCGGCTGACTATCAGAAAAAAACAAGTGGAAAGAAGTCTGATAAAGATGGGGGAGGTGGATTTATTCTTGTTATCCTGATTATTATCGTATTGGTTTCGCTATTCAAAGGCGGACGTGGCGGTGGCTATAGCAGCAGAGGTAGTTTGCCATTCTGGCTTGCCATGGGTTTACTTGGAAGTGGTAATCGTGGCGGCGGTTCTTTCGGTGGTTTCTCGGGCGGAAGCGGTGGCTTTGGCGGAGGCGGCGGAGGTTTTGGTGGCTTCGGAGGTGGAAGCTTTGGCGGCGGTGGCGCTGGCGGAAGCTGGTAAAACAGTGGTCAGTCTCAGTAATCAGTTGCCAGATACGGAGCAAATTATCCTTTGCCGTCTGCTTTAGCTGACGGACTTGATGCAAAACAGCACAATTACAACATAAAAAAACCTTCAGGATTATTCCTGAAGGTTTTTTTATGTTGTGTTTTTGATGATTATTCGACAGTTTCAATCTGATCCAGAATGTCTTTGTCGACCAGAATGCGTCCGCAGTATTCGCAAACAATTACTTTTTTGCGCGAAGCGATGTCCATTTGACGCTGTGGCGGAATTTTATTGAAGCAACCACCGCAGGCATCGCGCTGCACAGTTACTACAGCCAGGCCGTTGCGGGCGTTTTTGCGAATGCGTTTGAAGGCAGTCACTAAACGCGCTTCGATGTTTCCTTCGATTTTTTCTGCTTTCGACTTCAGTCTTTCTTCTTCGATCTGAGTTTCAGCAGTAATTTCTTCCAACTCACGTTGTTTGCGATCCAAATCTTCCAAACGTTCTTTCAAAAGCGTTGACGAGGTTGCAATTGCTTCTTTTTTGCTTGTAAGTTCTGATGTAAATTCACGGATGCGTTTTTCCGACAATTCCATTTCGAGTTTCTGGAACTCAATTTCTTTACTCAACGAATCGAATTCGCGGTTATTCCGAACATTATTTTGCTGATCGGTGTATTTTATAATCAGTCCTTCTGATTCTTTAATGGCAGCCTTTTTGTTGCTGATGGCTGTTTCCATGTCTTTGATATCGTCTTCGAAATTGCTTACACGGGTTTTTAAACCAGTGATTTCATCTTCCAAATCCTGTACTTCCAACGGTAGCTCTCCGCGAAGTGTTTTAAATTTATCAATCTCAGAAACAACATTTTGCAGTTCGTACAATGCTCTTAGCTTTGAACTGATTGGCACACTTTTATTTTCGTCTCTAACGTACTGTGTATTCATATACTTATAGTTGTTTAACTTATATCAAATAAGATAATTTACCGGATTCGTGCTCAAAGCCGATAAATGGACTGCAAATTTAGGGAATTTTTTTGTAAGTAATTCATAAAAAACTTCTTTAGTGAATTGTTCACTTTCATAATGCCCTATATCCGCAATGATGATTTGGTTTTCTGCATCAAAGAACTGGTGATATTTAAAATCTCCGGATATAAAAATGTCGGCTTTCTGGGCCATGGCCTTGCTTAAATAGGTACTTCCGGAACCACCGCAAACGGCTACCCGGCTAATTGCTTTCCCCAAAAGCTGAGTGTGTTTAACGACCTGACAGTTAAACGCAGCTTTGACTTTTTGTAAAAAATCCAATTCATCAATCGGTTCCTGAAGCTCTCCGATCATTCCAATTCCGGCTTGCACATATTCGTTGTCCAAAGGGTAAATGTCGTACGCGACTTCTTCGTACGGATGAGCCTGTAAAAGTGCCTGAATAACTTTGGATTGGATGTGCTTGGGAAAGATCGTTTCAATACGTGTTTCTTTTTCGGTATGAAGCTGATTCTTCTCTCCAACATATGGATTGGTTTGGTCGTTTCCCCTGAAAGTGCCATTTCCGTCTTGATTGAAACTGCACGAATCGTAATTCCCGATGTGGCCAGCTCCGGCTTCCAATATGGCATTTCTTACTTTTTCAGCATCAGCAACCGGAACAAAAGTGACCAGTTTTTTCAGGAATCCGGGCATCGGAGCTAAAATCTGGCAATTCTGTAATTCCAGTTTTTCGCATATTTTACTGTTTACTCCGCCAAAAACACTGTCGAGATTGGTGTGCGCGGCATAAATGGCAACGTCGTTTTTTATGGCTTTGGCGACGCAGCGTTCGATGTAGTTTTTGCAGTTTAGTTTTTTGATTCCGCTAAAAACAATCGGGTGGTGGCAAACAATCAGGTTCAGTTTTTTACTGATGGCTTCGTCCAGAATTTCTTCTGTAACATCAAGCGTAATCAGTATTCCTGAAATTTCATCGTCCGGTTGACCGATAATCAGTCCGGCATTGTCGTACGATTCCTGAAAGGCTAGTGGCGCAATGGATTCAATAAAGTTCGTAATTTGTTTTAATTGCATGTGTTGGATATGTTTTTGTAGAGACAGGGCATGCCCTGTCTCTACATTTCGTCTTTAATCTCAACCAGCACCTTTCTGATTTCCATAAGGCGGTTGACCACTTCGAAATTCTGAATCGTACCTTCTTTGTTGTCCTTCAGTTTTTTCTGGGCTCCTTTTATGGTCATTCCCCTTTCTTTCAGAAGGTGGTAGATGATTTTCATGTTTTCGATGTCTTCTTTGGTAAACATCCGGTTTCCCTTCGCATTTTTATGCGGTTTCAGGATGTCGAATTCGTTCTCCCAAAAGCGGATGTTTGAAGCATTAACTGCAAACATTTCAGCAACCTCGCCGATGGAATAAAAGACTTTCTCTATTTTGGGTTTCTTGTAAGGCATAGTTTAATCGAATGTTTGACCAATATTGGATGAAATTTTTACCATCTTTTCGTATTCCTGAGCATTCAAATCTTTGAAATAGTAGTACTGCGGATTCACCGGTTCACCATTTTTGTGGACTTCGTAGTGTACGTGCGGCCCGGTTGAAGTTCCTGAGTTTCCAACAAGACCGATAACGCTTCCTCGTTTAACCTTGTCGCCTTTCTTAACCTTAAAATCGCTCATGTGACCATACAAAGTTTCGTAGCCAAAACCATGATCGATGATGACAAATCTTCCATAACCACCTCCGATGGATTGTACATCTTTTACAACTCCATCTCCGGTAGCATAAATCGGCGTACCAATGTTGGCGGTAAAATCCATTCCGTAATGGAATTGTTTGATTTTATAAATCGGGTGAATACGGTATCCCCAACCTGAAGCAGTGCTTTTCAACGATTTGTTCGAAATTGGCATGATTGCCGGCATTCCTGCAACCAATGCTTCCTTGTTCATGGCCATTTCCATTACTTCGTTATATGATTTGGCCTGAATGTAGGCTTCTTTCGAAAGGATATCAATCTTTTCGGCTGTTTTTATCACCAGATCCGAATTGTCGAACGATTCGAGTTTCGAGTACCTGTTCACCCCTCCAAATCCGGCCTTGCGGATGGTTGACGGGATTGGGTCGCTTTCGAAAATTACCCGGTACAGATTGTTGTCGCGCTGTTCTATTTCGTCGAGTACTTTTTCTATCGTTCCAAGGTCTTTATACATCAGTTCGTACTGTGTTAAAAGTCGTTCGTTTTCCTTGTGCAGAATGCGCATACGTGGTGATTCATAGAATTGAAGAATGCCAAACGCTATCAGTATCGACGTTGCCAATGTTGTTGATGATACAGCTAAAAAACGCTTTACCCGGGTTTTGAAGCTAATTACGATTTTGTCGTAGCTAAGTGTATGAGCATTAAATCGGTACTTAACTTTTGCCATAAAACAAGACTGTTGGAATTTATTTTTCGACTTGTGTCAAATTTAAGTATTTAATCTAACTTTGCACGGTTTCGAAAAATCCGGATTATTAGGCTGGTAAAACTAATTATTTCAATTGAAATAAGGAATGGTTTTCAGCTAATTGAAGATTTTTAACAATTTTTAATGGCTCTGTTTCCTGATTTTGATGATGTTGCAATACGTTTGTTTGAATCAATTTCAGGATAAGAAGATGAAGAAATTTGACCTTTTTAAGCCGATGTTTTTAGGAATAAAATAACAGAAAGAAAAGATATGAATTCGAAGGAAATCAGAAAAGCGTTTATCGACTTTTTCGCCGGAAAGGGACACCAGATTGTCGCTTCGGCACCAATGGTTGTGAAGAACGACCCGACTTTGATGTTTACCAATGCCGGGATGAACCAGTTTAAAGATATTTTTCTGGGAAATCAACCTGCCAAATATGTTCGGGTGGCCGATACTCAAAAATGTCTGCGGGTTTCAGGGAAACACAACGATTTGGAAGAAGTGGGTCACGATACTTACCACCACACGATGTTCGAAATGTTGGGCAACTGGTCGTTTGGCGATTATTTCAAGGAAGATGCCATTAACTGGGCCTGGGAATTGTTGCACGATGTGCTGAAAATTCCGGCTGACCGCATGTATGCTTCGGTTTTTGAAGGTAGCGCCGACGATAAGCTGGAACGCGATGATGAAGCTTTTGAGCTTTGGCGTAAATTCTTGCCAGCCCATCAGATTATTAATGGAAGCAAAAAAGATAACTTCTGGGAAATGGGCGACACCGGTCCTTGCGGCCCTTGTTCCGAAATTCATGTCGATTTGCGCGACGATGCTGAACGCGCTAAAATACCCGGACAAAATCTGGTAAACAAAGATAATCCGCTGGTGATCGAAATCTGGAACCTCGTTTTCATTCAGTTCAACCGCAAAGCTGATGGAAAACTGGAAGAACTTCCGGACAAGCACGTGGATACCGGGATGGGCTTTGAACGTTTGTGCATGGTTCTTCAGGGCAAAAAGTCGAATTACGATACCGATGTTTTCCAGAATACCATTGCTAAAATTGCTGAACTCAGTAACAAAAAATATGGCGACGATCAAAAGGCTGACATTGCCATGCGCGTGATTGCCGACCATTTACGTGCTATCTCGTTCTCGATTGCCGATGGACAGTTGCCATCGAACAACAAAGCTGGTTATGTAATTCGCCGGATTTTGCGTCGCGCCGTTCGCTACGGATATACTTTCCTCGATTTTCGCGAGCCTTTTATTTGCAAGTTGGTTGAGGTGCTGAAAGAAAACATGGGCGATGCTTTCCCTGAACTGGTTTCGCAGCAGGGATTGATCGAAAATGTGATCCGCGAAGAGGAAGAATCATTCTTAAGAACGCTGGAAACAGGTATCCGTTTGCTTGACGATTTGGTGGCCAAAGCTAAAGCTGCCGGAAAAACAGAGATTAGTGGTGACAATGCTTTCACACTTTACGATACGTTCGGATTTCCATTCGATTTAACCAGCCTCATTCTGCGCGAAAAAGGTTTGACGGTTGATGAAGCCGGGTTCAATGCCGAAATGGAAAAACAAAAAGAACGTTCTCGTAATGCAGCGGCTCAGGAAACCGATGACTGGGTGGAACTGAAGAAAATTGAACAGGTTGAATTTGTTGGTTACGATCACCTGGAAGCCGAAGTACATATTTCGCGCTACCGCAAAGTGACTCAAAAAAATAAGGAATTTTATCATCTGGTTTTCGATAAAACCCCGTTCTATGGCGAATCCGGAGGTCAGGTTGGCGACAGCGGATACATCGAATTTGATGGACAAAAAACGCTAATTCTCGATACTCAGAAAGAAAATAATCTGACGGTTCATATCGCGCAGAAACTTCCGGTAAATCCGGCTGCGGCATTTAAAGCGGTGGTTGATGTGAAAAAGCGAACCCTGACGATGAATAACCACTCGGCAACGCATTTGCTCGACCAGGCTTTGCGCGAAGTTCTGGGCACGCATGTGGAACAAAAAGGATCGTTGGTTAACAGCGAATACCTGCGATTCGACTTTGCACATTTCCAGAAAGTGACAAAAGAAGAATTAGAGAAAATTCAGGCTCGTGTAAACGAATTGGTTCGCAAAAACCTTGCTCTTGAAGAAAATCGCGCTGTTGCTTTTGATGAAGCCAAAAAACTGGGAGCTATCGCGCTTTTCGGTGAAAAATACGGCGATTTTGTTCGCGTGATTAAGTTTGGCGAATCGGTTGAGTTGTGCGGTGGAACTCACGTTCCTTCAACCGGGCAAATTGGTTCGTTTATTATTACTTCCGAAAGCGCTATCTCTGCCGGAGTTCGCCGTATTGAGGCGATTACTGCCGACCGCGCCGAAGAATTTGTAAAGAAACACATGGACGAACTGGCCGAAGTAAAGGCAGTCCTCAACAATACGCAAAACCTGAAGAAATCGGTTGAAGATTTGGTGGCACAAAACAGCCGTTTGCAAAAGCAAATCGAAGAATTTGAGCGCAAAGCTGCTTCCGGAATTAAAGACGAATTGAAGAAAAAAGTACAGTCGATCAATGGCGTGAATGTGATTGCTGAAGTGATTCAGCTCGATTCGGCTCAGGCGGTGAAAGATTTGGCTTTCCAGTTGAAAGGCGAAATTGAAAACCTGTTCCTGGTTTTGGGTTCGGCGATTGGCGGAAAACCATCGATTTCTGTAATGATTGCCGAGAATCTGGTTGCTGAAAAAGGCCTGAATGCCGGAGCTGTGGTTCGCGAAGCTGCCAAAGAAATGCAGGGCGGCGGCGGCGGACAAGCGTTTTACGCTACTGCCGGTGGTAAAGACCTTTCGGGTCTTTCGGCTGCCGTTGAAAAAGCAAAATCATTTGTGAAATAAACGCAAGACAAAAGGCACAAGTCAAAAGTACAAAGTCAAAAGTCAAATACAAAAGGCCTCTTCGATCAGTGAATCGGGGAGGCTTTTGCTTTTGCAGTCATCCCGAACTCTGGTTTCAAGCAAATGGAACAATTGAGCTAAATTCCAATGAAACGAGCATGTTTCCTGTCCGTCACATCAATGTGACGGCAAAGAATATTGCTCCGATGATTCTTAGTGCGTATCCTTTGCCGTTGGCTTCAGCCAACGGACTTGGGCAAACAAAAAGAGATGGGCTTTAGCCCGATTACTTAATCCGTATTTTTGAATATTCGGCTCCCGGTTCGGCTACCATTTGCAGGTTTTCGGTATTTGGGTTTTCGGCGGAACCACTTGCACTGAGCTTATTCGAAGTGCCCCAAACCCGTGCAATACGGTCTTTTATTTTTTGCTCGAAGATGGCAATCAATTGTTTGAGGTAAATTAAAAATTAAAAATTATGAATTATTGCCTTTGGTCGTAATTCTAATTTTTGCTATTATCTTCTGAATTTCAATCACATCATTCAGTAAGCTTTCTTTTTCCGTTTCAGAAAAATAGTTTGTGGCTGACATCAATCGAATCCAATAGTTTGTTTCTCTGGCTTCTTTGTAAGCTATTGCTAATTTTGCTAAAAAATCCGCAGTTGATTGCGCTCCAATAGCTTCTTCAATATTCGCACCGATTGATGTTCCGCTTCTTAAAAACTGCTTAGAAAGAATAAATTCCCTTTTATGTTCTACAATGTATTGATAAGCTTTTACAACGCGAACAGCAAAATCAAATGATTTTTCTTGAATTAAATTATTTTTCATCATTTTCACCTCCCCAAATTTTACTAATTCTGCTTTTTATTGCCTCTTCCTTTTCCTTAATTTTTAATTTGTAATTCTCAATTTCAGCTTGGTAGCCTTCAATTTCGGCTACAATTTCTTGCTGGACGGAGAGCGGAGGAAGAGGAATTTCTCTTTGTTCTATCCCTGACTTTGTAATGTGGATCATCGCAATACCTCGTCCACCTTCGGCTTTTATAGCTTCTGTTTCTTTGTTTAAAACATGATAAAGAAATTGTTTATTAATTCGAGATTCATCTGGTTCCATTTTCCAAATATGGTAATGGTAAATACATTTTTCACCATCCCAAATTTTTGGACCAAAAGAAGCCGACCAGGCATATAGCAAATCACCTTTTAAACAATATTTATCTGGCTCTAACTCTAGATTAGAATGATACCAATCTCTGTTTGAAAAGAAATTTCCAACACGCATAACCGGATATTTTCCGGCATCGAGTAGTTCTTCTTGTTTATAGGCTCTGCCATTTATTACGCGACAAACATCGCCAAGCTTTACTGACTCATAATTAGTTGATAGAATATTTGTTGCTTTATACCTCTCACCGCTTAAATTGTAGTCGCCGTTTTTTGCAATCTCGGCTTTGGGTACGGCGTGTGCAATGGGGTTTGCCGGTGGTGGGGTGTTTGTTGGTAGATACGCAATGCATTGCGTATCTACGGTATTTTCGGCGACAAATCGCCTGATAATTTCGATGGCTTCGTCCAATTGCCCGCCTTTTACGGCGTTGCGTTGTGCGCCCAACCCATAACCGTCGTTGTCGATTTTTACAAACAAAATCTGGTCGGTTTGTTTGGCCAGTTGTTTGTCCATCAGCAAAATAGAGGTTTTTACTCCGCTGTACGGGTTAAAAATTCCGGCGGGCAAACTTACCACGGCATACAGGTAATTGTCGACCAGCATTTTGCGCAGCGCTTTGTAAGCCGTTCCGCTCTGGAAAATAACACCTTCAGGAACAATAATTCCGGCGCGCCCTTTGGGGTTGAGGTGTTCGGCAATGTAATCGACAAACAGCACTTCGCTGCGGTTGCTGCCAATCGAGAATTTTTTGTGCGGACGGATGCCGCCTTTCGGGCTCATAAATGGCGGATTGGCCAAAATCACATCAAAAGTTTCGTCCCAGCGTTCCTCGCTGCTCAGGGTGTCGTATTCCCAAATATGCGGGTCGGAAAAGCCGTGCAGGTAAAGGTTTACCAGGCTGAGGCGCACCATGTCGGGCGAAATGTCGTACCCGGTAAAATTGCCGATGATTCGTCGGCGTTCGTCGGGGGTGATGGTTGTTGCCGTAGAGACGCCCGATCGGGCGTCTCTACCGTCGTGTCCATTATTATCCCCACCCATTATGTATTTAAACGCCGAAATCAGGAATCCGGCAGTTCCGCAGGCCGGGTCGAGAATGGTGTCGGTCTTTCCGGGATTAACCACCGCCACCAAAAAATCGATGATGTGGCGCGGCGTGCGGAATTGACCGGCATCGCCCTGCGAACCCATTACCGAAAGCAGGTATTCGAAGGCATCACCCAGTTTTTCGCTGTGGGTGTATTCGAATTCGGCAATGGTTTTCAGGAACATTTTTAGCGTTTCGGGGTCGCGGTACGGCAAAAAGGCGTTCTTGAAAATGTCGCGGAACAGTTGCGGAATATTGGGGTTTTTGTCCATGCCGCCAATGGCTTCGGCATACAAAGTCAACATTTCGCTGGCCGTAACTTTGGCATCGAACAAGCGGTCCCAACTGTATTTTTCGAATTCAACTACGATTTCCTTTTCCGCATCGTTAGGGTCTGGAATGGTATAATTCGAAAAGAATTTGGCTTTTCCGCCCAACTCAATGGCTTCCTTGTCCATGTCGTCCATGAACTTGTATATCAGTCCAATTGTAATTTGTTCAATCTGAGCTTTGGGATCGGGCAGTTTACCTACCAAAATATCGCGGCAATCGTCAATTCTCTTTTTTGTGGGCGTATCTAACATTTTAGTTCCTCTTCAATCTTTTTTGTAACTGTTTTCCTTTTTCGGTCAGGCGATATTTTTGTGTTGGGCTTTTGGGCGAATCGGGTTCGGTCATTTCTATTAATTCAGCATCTAAACCTTCCTGAATGTATTTTTTTCTGAAATTCTCCCGATGCTTCAGCTTTAGTTTTTCCTGAAGTTCATCCCTTGTCATTTCGCCCCTAACTATTTTTACAAGCAGCTTTACTTGCTCGGTTACTTGCTCGGTTACTTGCTCGGTTACTTGCTCGGTTACTTGCGGGTTGGTGTCGTCCGAAAGGTTCTCAAAACTAAATTTTAGTTTCTGTCCTTTGGAAGTCAATCGGTACAATTGATTCGGATGATTGGGCGTTTCGGGCATCGTCATGTCAATTAAACCTTCTGATATACATTCGTTTAGGTAGTTTTCTCTGAACGAAGGTACATGTTTAAGCTGAAGTTTTTCCATCAAATCCTGCCTCGAATTAACCAGATCGGCAATTAAAAGTAAGCGTTTTATGTTCGGATTAGCTTGGTCGGTAACTTGGTCGGTAGCTTGGTCGGTGCCCGATCGGTACAGTATGGTTTTGAATTCTTCTTCCTGAATAAATTCAGGTTCTTTAAGTCCAAAATCCACCGATCTTCGAACAATATCGGCAGTTCCGGTTCCGAGTCGTTCGATGTACCCAGCCAGATACATTGGTTCAGCTAAAAGCGGATTCGCCGGAACCGAAGTGTGAAGTTGTTTAAGCTTTTCGGTTGTCCAGCCCAAAGGCAGCGAACCCGGATTCCAGATTTCGATTCTGTTTTTAAACAACATAACCTGCACGCTGGCATTGCTGGTGTAGTCGCGGTGAGCAATTGCATTAACAATGGCTTCGGCAATTACTTCTTTCGGTATTTCGTAACTGCCGGGTATTTGAACATGTTCGGCACGGGTTCCCACGCGATAGTCGAGTTTCGAAAGCACAAAATCAACCGCCTGATCAACCAGATCAAAAACAGTTCCCTTAAATACTTTGTACGAAGCCATTGGTTTTTCAACCACCGTGCCGTGAAAGGAAGCGCACCTCACTTCTGAATTGATAAAGAAATGCTGAGGCGCTTTCCCAAACAGAAGCAATGCCGCATGAGACACTCGTTGCTGACTGATTAAGTTGAGGTGAGAAAGTGTTTTTTCTACCGAATCGGTTTCCTTTAGTGGAAAACCTCGTTTGGATTGGGCGGATCGGATAAACTGGGTAATTTTATCGTTATCCAGATCGTCCATGCGAGCCTTTTGGCTTAGTGTTGCATCAAACGGAACTGAGCGTATGATTTCCTTTTCTTCGAGGTATCTGACCAAGGCCGCATATACCGATGCTTTCAGGTCGTCGGGGCCTGAAAATGTTTTGCGAACCAGGTGATGTTGAGCTTTCTGAATGAATGCCAGTTCTTTCGGATGGCGTTCGCTGTCGGGTTGATGCGATAAAAAAATCAACCTTGTCAGGCGACATTGAGTGGCCTGGTTAAATTCCAGTTCAGTAGGAGAGACTCCGTCTGAATTTTCAGAACCATATTCTTTACCAAGTAAACCCAGGTAAATGTGACTAAATTCAACTTCGCGTAAATAAACCTGATCGGCACGTTGATCGATGGCTGGTAATTGCTCGAAAATAAACGGGTCGAAGAAACGACCTAACAGAGGGTCAGACAAGATGTATTCGGCAAGGGCTTTTCGCTCCCTGCTAAATTCATTCTGAACACTACTGATAAATATTTTAAGTCGTTGCATGGCGAACTGAGCAATAGGAATTATTTATTGTTGTATTTTAAGAGTACTCACCCCTCCGTCCGCAAGGCGGCCGTTCCGCCCCTCTCTCGCGAGAGAGGGGCAAAGCCCCGAGCATTCGGGGCGCGGGGGTGAGTCCGGATTAAAACATAAATTAAAGGGTGACATTATTTCATTTTAATTACTTAAATCAGGCTGCAAATTTATCAAGATTGATGTAATCTTTAATGTACAGCGGAATCATTTCGCGATATTGGGCTGCCACTTCTTTAAATTGCGAAATGGTGAGTGTCGGGTGGGTTTGCAGTGCATGAAAATCCTTCGATTCGATGATTTTACGGATTTCGCCATCAACAATATATGCTTTGAAGAAATACTTCAGTGCCCGCAGGTTTACATCTTCGCCGGGCGGATAAATCGAAATGAACTTATCGAATTCTTCTTCCAGCAGTTCGTCTTTCGATTTAAACTTCGGGATAATCCCAAAAATCTTTTCTACCATTTCGCGGATGGATACTTTCCGGTCGATTTTGGCGGCTTTTCTCAATTTTTCGAGGTTGAAATATTCTTCGGGTTTGTCGAAAATTTCGCTCTGTATGTGCGAAATAACCTGTTCCCAGTTGCCCAGTTCTACGTTCTTTTTGATGATGTCGTCCATCGCAATGCGGTCTTCGAATTTCTTAAACAGCATGCGGTCGATTTTCATTCCTTCGTATCCGATTTGTTGCTCGTGCAAAACGGCCAGTGGGTCGGGAATAAAGCTGGTGTACTTGTCAATGTCAACACCAGTTCCGCCGCCACCAACTCCTGCACC
Source organism: Prolixibacteraceae bacterium (assembly GCA_028683385.1). GTDB lineage: Bacteria > Bacteroidota > Bacteroidia > Bacteroidales > Prolixibacteraceae > Aquipluma. The sequence goes on from JAQUIJ010000002.1 coordinate 435,815, forward strand.
CATTTTTGGTTTTGGAAGTTTTATTTTTTCGTCGTAATCAAACTTTTCTTCAAAATATTCGCAGTTGGCAAAGAAATCGAAGAGTTTAAAAAACGCTTTTTCGTGTTTTACGGTTTCGTCCTCGTTCAGCTCATTTCTTTGCTTGAATTCAAACGTGTTTTTGCGTGTTCCACGTCCTTTAATCTGAACAAAATCCGAAGGGCTGAAGATAGGGCGCATCATGCAAAGGTTCAATAAATCGGGGCAATCGTATCCTGTCGTCATCATCCCCACGGTGACACAAATACGGGTTTTGCTGGTTTTATAACCTTCGAGCCAGACGGATTTGCCACTGAGTCTGTTCTCCGTAAAATTGATGGTCATTTGTTGGGCGTCGCTCACCTGCGAAGTCACCTGAACAGCAAAATCCGAATTGTATTTATCGGGGAAGAGCTGGTCGGCCAGTTCGTTCAGAATCTCGGTCAACTTTCGCGCGTGGTTTTGGCTAACTGCAAAGACGATGGTTTTCCCAATTTCATTGGTAATTGGATCGCGCAGGGCGTTTCCCAAAAAGGTTTGGCAAAATACCCGATTGGTTTTATCCGAAAAGAATTTGCGCTCGAAATCGCCTGAAACGAAAGTTTCGGTTTCTTCGCCTTCTTCGGTGGTCAGGGCAACGGAATAACCTTCATCCGAAAGCAATTGTGTGGTAATTTCAGTACGTGCATCCAATACTCTGGGATTTACCAAGTAGCCGTCTTTTACTCCTTCGAGCAACGAATAACGGAAAGTTGGTTCGCCGCCCTCGCAACCAAAAGTTGCATAAGTATCGCGCAACATCCGGCGTTCAATTTCGCGGGGATCGTTTTCTCTTACCTGGTTCGGATCAACTCCTTTTAAATAATCTTTTGGAGTGGCCGTTAAACCCAATTTATAGCCGTGGAAATATTCGAAAACTGCACGTGCATTGCCCGAAATGGAACGGTGCGATTCGTCAGAAATAATCAAATCGAAATCGGTGGGCGAAAATTGGGTGCGATATTTATTGTCGAACATCAGCGACTGGATAGTGGTGACCACAATATCGGCCTTTCGCCAATCGCTTTTGTGTTCTTTAAAAATGAAGGTCGTGTAATCGGGCTTTAGGTAGTTGGTAAATGCTTTCCAGGCTTGGTCTTCAAGCTCTAACCGGTCGACCAGAAATAGAACTTTTCGGGCGTTCCGTGTTCTCAGGAATAATCGGATAACTGCTGCTGCGGTTAAGGTTTTGCCTGTTCCTGTTGCCATTTCAAATAAAAAACGATCTTTCCCCTCACGAACGGCCTTCTGCAAATGCTGAATCGCATCCAACTGATACAGTCTTAAAAAGCGGAGTCCATTCGTCCGGATAAAGTCCTTGCTTTTTTCGATGTTGCCGTTCCATCCTGGCCGCTGGGCATAATCGGGCATTTGAACCGTTACAATGTAATCGATGTCGACGGGTTCGGTGGCCAGCGCATTTCGGTCAGGATTCCATTCCTTTATCGCACCAATTTCACCAGGCGATGGAAACTTATAAATGGGTATTGGATTGCCTTTTTTAAGGTTCCACAAATAATGCACAATTCCATTCGAGAGAATTATAAATTGTACCCCGACAGTGTTGGCGTATTTGCGTGCTTGTTCCTTGGCTACCAATGGGTGCAAACTCTCTTTTTTTGCTTCCAGAACGCAAACTGGACTGCTGTTGTTATCGAGGAGTAAAAAGTCGAGTGAGCCTGATTTTACTTTTTCATAATCGTTTCCCCAGGCGTCAACTTCTTTTTGAGTGATTTTTATACGATTTTCGAGTAAGATGTTTGCTTTCCCTTCGCTACTGTCGAAGAATCGCCAACCGGCTTCTTCAAGCAGTTGGTTTATTTTAATTCTTGCATGTGCTTCGTTTTGTAACATCAACCAAGTCTCGTTATTTATTTGAATGCAAGATACATTTATTTGATGACTCTTATTATGTATGTTTTTTGAAATAGCGTGCAATTTTCAGGAATGCGTTTAAATCGATTTAGCAACTTGTTTTTTTGATTCAAACCGCATCATTTTATGTAATTTTGTTCTTTCAAATCTCATCCTGAAAGAATGAAAAACTCACTTGGTAAAACAATCTTCCGGTTTCTGTGGAAAGCGGCCCTTTGGTTCGTTGGGCTATCTATCTTTTCGGTTGTTGTCTTTCGGTTTGTACCGGTACCAATAACTCCACTGATGCTGATTCGCTGTGGGGAACAGGCTTTTAGCGATGATCCCATTCGTTTAAAGCACGACTGGGTTTCATTGGACGAGATTTCGAAGAATTTGCCTTTGGCAGTCGTTTGCAGCGAGGATCAGAATTTCATGAACCATTCGGGATTTGACATGAAAGCCATTGAGCGCTCTGTTGACGCTGTCAAGCGGGGTGCCAAAAGGGTTCGGGGCGCCAGTACCATTTCGCAGCAAACCGCAAAAAACGTTTTTCTATGGCCAGGCAGAAGCTGGATTCGCAAAGGCTTTGAGGTTTATTTTACCGTTTTGATTGAATTCGGTTGGGGCAAGGAACGCATTATGGAAGTTTACCTGAATAGCATCGAAATGGGAAAAGGAATTTATGGTGCCGAGGCTGCTGCTGAATTTTACTGGCATACTTCTGCTAAGAATCTCTCCCGGACACAGGCTGCCGCCCTTGCAGCTATACTGCCAAATCCACGAAAATACAGCGCCAATCCGCCGGGACCTTACGTTCAGGACCGAATTGGCTGGATTGTCGATCAAATGGGGCAGTGGGGAGCTTTGAGGTTTAAATAGAACAATTTCCCTTTTTAAGCAAATCTTAAGAAACCAAAGCAGTTGGAATCTGTTATACTATTTCGTCCGAATTTATTCGGATTTTTTTGTGGCCGACATATTGAAAATTAAATTTCTATCGTTACTATTTAGACTGATTCCAAACTAAACAATTGAATTATGGGACAAGCATGTTGCTTCACCACTGAAAACCTGGTACAGAATCTCAGCAACACGGAGTTCCATACCGCTTTTAAAAATTAAATTACTATCGTATGAATAAGATCCTGAATTTCTTTTTTTCATTCCCTTTCATGGGTTTTTTGTTGCTGGTTATGGCTTTTTCGATGGGTATTGCCACTTTCGTCGAAAACTATTATGGAACCGAAGCTGCACAAAGTTTAATTTATAAATCGTTTTGGTTTAGTTCGGTTTTGGTGCTTCTGGCCATCAACCTTGCCGTTAATTTCGTCAGACATAAAATGTACACCCGTCAACGAATTTCGGTGGGGATATTTCATATTTCGTTTATCATTATCCTGATTGGCGCTGGCATTACCCGATACATCAGTTTCGAAGGGGTGATGCATATTCGCGAAGGTCAGACTTCCGATTTTATACTTTCTTCCGAAGATAACCTGACCGTTAAAAGTGGCAATCAAATCGTCAGTAATCCGGTACTTTTTTCAGAAATTACTCCACACGATTTTGATGAAAATATTGTCGTTGAGGGTCGTAAGGTCAGGGTCAAATCGGTTGGGTTTATAAAGAATGCAGTTCAAACGGTAAAAGAGGATCCTTCAGGAAAAGAGATGATTGATTTTGTGGTTTCGCAAGGTCAGGGGCGCGAAAATTACGTTTTCTCGAAAGGAAATATCCTGAATCTGGGGAATATTCAACTTGGATTTGAACAGCCTGGCGCAAACTTTCAGTTTATCGATCGCAACGGTAGTTTGTTTCTGGCAGCGGATCGTACGGTTGAAATTCGTTCGATGACTGGTGGCGAAACAAAAGTTGTGAATGCAAATGATACGATTCCTGTTGAAACCATGCAGCTTTATGCCATTGATGGTTACATGCTTTTGATTAAAAATTTCTATACGCACGCCATTTCGGTGGTTGAAAAAGATCCTTCAGGAAATGAAGGTATTGATGCGGTTACCATGGAAATTACTGATGGCGCCAACAAACAAACGGTGAACGTAATGGGAAAACATGGCATGAGAGGCGAACCTTTTATGGTTCAGGTAGGAAATTCTAAACTTGAAATATCTTACGGAGCTGACCCGATTTACCTGCCTTTTGCTTTGCAGTTAACTGATTTTCAGATGGAAAAATATCCCGGATCGATGAGTCCATCGTCGTATGCCAGTGAGCTGGTTTTGATTGATACTGAGCGTAATGTTAAACGAAATGTCAGGGTTTTTATGAATAACACGTTGAATTACGGTGGCTATAAGTTCTTTCAGTCTTCGTACGATCAGGACGAAGGTGGAACCGTGCTTTCTGTGAATGCCGATCAGTTGGGAACTACGGTTACTTACCTCGGCTATATTCTGCTTGGACTTGGTTTTGTTTTGGCCTTATTCAGTAAAACCTCGCGTTTCCATTCGTTGGTTCAACGTTTAAAGCAGTATTCCAAACCGGTTGGTCTGGTTGTATTTGCTTTATTATTTCTGAATTTAGGTTCAGCAAAAGCAGATAGTTCAGAGTTGTCGCCTATTCCAAGAATTGATCAGGCTGTTTTAACTGATTTTTCAAGATTATGGATTCAGGAGCAGGATGGACGGATTGAGCCGGTTTCAACGCTGTCATCAGAAATACTTCGGAAAGTAGCGCGTAAATCCAGTTTTGAAGGGCGTTCGCCTGAAGAAGTAATGCTTGGATTGTATTTATATCCTGAATATTGGCGAAATGTATCTTTGGTTTATGTCACCAATAATCAATTGAAATCGTTGCTTGGGGTAACCGAAAGCCGTATTCCGTTGACGGCGCTATTCGATGATAAGGGAGCCTATAAATTGATGGAGCCTGTTAAAGCCGCATTCGCTAAAATGCCGGCTTCCAGAAATGTTTACGAAAAGGAAATCATCAATTTGGATGAACGGGTTAATGTTTGTTTCATGGTAATTAACGGCGATGCGTTTGCGCTCTTCCCCGGAGTGACAAAAGACGTCAAGTGGGCATTCCCAGGGAATAGCCCTGCAGGATTAACAAATGAAGAGTCGTTGTTTGTCAACAAGGGTTTCGAGCTCCTGAAAGAAGCAATGAATGGACAAGGCCAAATTAGTGCCCGACAGATTATGGCAAGCATTGCATCGTACCAAACGAAATATGGATCAAGTTATTTACCATCCAACTCAAAAAAAGAAGTTGAGATTTTCTATAATTCACTCAATCCGTTTAAACGGGTTTTTCCAATTTACCTGACGGTTGGATTTGTATTGCTGATTGTTTTGTTTGTCAATATATTCAGGCAAAAGGTGATGAGCTCAAAGGTCAGGATTGGCTTTACAGCGATTATTGTGCTGGGATTTATACTTCACACCGTTGGATTGGCTCTGCGTTGGTATATTGCTGGTCATGCACCGTGGTCGAACGGCTACGAATCGATGGTTTACGTGGCTTGGGCTTCGATGCTTGCTGGTGTCATTTTTGGACGGAAATACCCGATGGTTATTGCCACTTCGGCCATGCTTTCAGGAATTATATTGTTTGTGGCCCACCTCAACTGGATGAACCCTGAAATTACGCATCTGGTTCCGGTTTTGAATTCGTATTGGCTGATGATTCATGTGGCTGTAATTACTGCAAGTTATGGATTTATTGGGATGAGTGCTTTTATTGGCCTGTTAGTTCTGATTTTGTTTAGCCTCAGTAACCCGAAGAATAGTAAAAATGTAAAGAATATAATTCTTCAACTTACTACAATTAGCGAGATGTCGGTAACCGTTGGGTTGTATATGCTAACAATTGGTACATTTCTGGGCGGTGTTTGGGCTAACGAGAGTTGGGGCCGATACTGGGGTTGGGATTCGAAGGAAACCTGGGCGCTGGTTACTGTTGTCGTTTATTCATTCGTTGCTCATATGCGCCTGATTCCTTCATTAAAAGGTATTTACAATTACACAGTTGCCACGGTGGTCGGTTTTTCTTCGGTGCTGATGACCTATTTTGGCGTGAACTATTACCTGAGTGGTTTGCATTCGTATGGTCGTGGCTCGATCGATGGCATGCACTGGTCGGTGTATGTATTTGCCGGAATCGTAGTTGCCCTTTTAATCTCATCAAATCTCAAACAGAAAAATTTGGATTTCGAAAATACAAAATAGTACTATCTTTAAAGTCTTGTTGATTGAACTAAAGGATAAGACTTATGGCAATTGAGGTAAAAAGAACCTTTGACATTCTTGAATTTTGTCTCAGTAAATTTTCCAGAAAAGATGCTTTGGGTGGGAAAAATGGCGGCGATTGGTATGTATATAGTACTGCCGAATATGTCGAGAAATCGCATCAGTTTGCAATTGGGTTAATGGCTTTGGGCCTGAAAAAAGGCGATAAAGTTGCTACCGTAACTACCAACCGGCCTGAATGGAACTTTGCCGACATGGGACTGGCAATGACAGGAATTGTTCATGTTCCGATTTATCCGACTATTGGAGAAGATGAATACAGTTACATTCTGGAACATGCCGAAATAAAGCTTCTGCTGGTTGGCGACCGGAAATTGTACGAAAAATTAAGTCCGATTGCCGCGCAATTGCCCGCAATTACACTCATCTATTCATTCGATGAGGTGGAAGGCGTCCCTAATTTTGACGAAATTCTGCAATTGGGAAAAGATCATCAGGAGGAATTTGGCGGTCAACTCGAAGAAATCAAAAGAGCTGTTGATCCTGAAGATTTGGCGACTATTATTTACACCTCCGGAACTACAGGAGTTCCCAAGGGGGTGATGCTGACACATACCAATTTGGTGTCGAATTTTCTGGCCCATTCAAAGATGCACAATCTGGGAATAGATCACCGGGTGATTAGCTTCCTGCCGCTTTGCCATGTGTACGAACGCAGCGTGAATTATCATTTTCAGTACAAGGGAATGGGGATTTATTACGTTGGAAATCTCGGGCAGATTGTTTCGGCGATCAAAGAAATAAAACCTCACATGTTTAATTCGGTTCCGCGTTTGCTCGAAAGGGTTTACGATGGATTTGTATCTAAAGGTAAGGAACTGACGGGATTGAAAAAGGTGGTTTATTTTTGGGCGCTCAGCCTGACCCGGCATTTTGAATACAACAAAAAATACAATTTGTTCCTGAAAATCAGGATTAAACTGGCAGATAAGCTAATCTATTCTAAATGGCGCGAAGCCCTTGGGGGCAACATTGTTTACGTGGTTTCGGGTGGTGCTGCGCTGCAACCGCGTATTGCGCGCGTTTTGGGAATGGCCGGAATGCTTAATCTGGAAGGGTATGGATTGACAGAAACCTCTCCGGTGATAGCCGTTAATAATCCGGCAACCCGCGAAATGAAAATTGGTACGGTTGGCGCTATATTGGAAAATGTGGAAGTGAAATTCGCCGACGACGGTGAAATCCTTGTGAAAGGTCCCAGTGTGATGAAAGGCTATTACAAAGCTCCGGAATTAACTGCCGAAGTTATTGATGAGGAAGGCTGGTTTCATACCGGCGATATTGGTATTTTGGAAGACGATAAATTCCTGAAAATTACCGATCGCAAAAAGGAAATGTTCAAGCTTTCAGGCGGAAAGTATATTGCTCCGCAGATGATCGAGAACAAGATGAAAGCTTCGTTTTTTATTGAACAGGTGATGGTGATCGGTGCAGGTGAAAAGTTTGCCAGCGCCTTGATTTCGCCAAATTTCATGTATCTGCACGATTGGTGCAGCCAGCGAAAAATACACTTTCAGAACAACGAACAACTGATACAGAAGCCGGAAGTACTCGCTCAGTTTCAACGCGAAGTAGTTGCGATTAATAAAACCCTTGGCGAACATGAGGAAATTAAGCGTTTCCGCTTGGTATATGATGAATGGACACCACAAGGCGGTGAGTTATCTCCAACCTTAAAGCTTAAAAGAAACTATGTCTCGGCGAAATACAAATCGATTATCGATGAGATTTATTCGGTACAGAAAATACAACCTGGAGGACGATTCCGTTTGCCAAAAATTAACCTGAACTTTGATATTAATGAGTTTATCAAGCGGCTGAAATTGTAAATGAGTTCATTGAACTTGGATCTCATCATTTGAAATCCAAAAAATAGTGTTGATTTATAGAGCTTGTTTTCGTTTAGACATGAGATTCTTATGTATAATTGACTTTCTGGCTTCGATTGCATAAATTTGATATACTGAATGCTAATTGTGGAACCTAAATTTGAGAAAATGAGACGATCTTCTTTATTTTTATTGTTCCTGGTATTTTTATTAGGATGCCATTCTTCTAATACGAAAACTGAAAATAAAATGAGTTCAAAGGTTAATATAATTTTCTTGCACCACAGTACTGGTAAGAATATCTGGAGAGGTGAAACATCCCGTATGACCTATAAAATCTTTAAAAAAGGCGATGTTCAAAAGTGGTTTTCCAGATTTAATAAGAATTATGGAACTGATTATCAGATTGAGGAAGTTTACTTTCCCAATAATGAGGGTGGCTATGGTTGGAAAAACTATCCTTACGATTACTACAATATTTGGATTAAAAATGAAGGCGATAAAACCTTCATGAACGAACCAACTCTTGAATTACTGACAAAAAAATACAATGTTATTATTTGGAAGCACTGCTATCCAGTTAGTAATATTTTGCCGGATACAGGTAAAGGGGATGTCGATTCGGAAGAAAAGCGAATTGAAAATTACAAACTTCAATATAGTTTGTTGAAAGAAAAAATGAGATCATTCCCGAATACTAAATTTATTGTTTGGACTGGAGCGGCTTTGACCAAAGAGAGTACTACCCCGGAAAATGCCGAAAGAGCAAAAGAATTTTTTAATTGGGTTAAAGAACAGTGGGATGAACCGGGAGATAATATATTCTTATGGGATTTTAGAGAACTTGAAACGGAAAATGGATTGTATTTGAAGGATGAATACGCTGCAAGTCCTGCCGATTCGCATCCTGGCAAAGCCTTTGCGTCAAAGGTTGCCCCATATATGTGTCAAAGAATTGTTGATGTTGTAGAAGGGAGAGGAGACGTCGCTTCAAAAACGGGACAATAGAGAATGAGCTATCTCTGATGAAATTTCTTCTTCTTTTTGAAGAACTAGATATACAATCTTGGTTAATGAGATGATTGGAATTTATGAAGAGACTCCTAAGTATACTTATTTTCAGTTTTATACTGTTGATTAATGGTTATTCTCAGCATTATATCTTTACCAATTATTCAATCAATAACGGACTTTCCCAAAGTGTAGTTAATTGCCTTTTTCAGGATTCGAAAGGTTATATCTGGATTGGCACCCAGAACGGACTTAACCGCTTTAATGGCGAAACATTTGATGTTTTTAGTTATAATCCTGCCGACTCCGGTTCTATTTCGAACAACTGGGTTTATGCCATCGCAGAAGATACTCACGGAAATTTATGGGTTGGCACAAAAGACGGATTAAATAAATATCTGCCTGATCAGAACAAATTTCAACGAATTGCCTATCAGACCAGCTTCACTTATGATATTACCCAATACAGTTATGATGTTATTTGTTTGAAGAATGGCCAGGTTTTAATCAATACTCCACCAGTTATTTCTATTTATGATCCTCAAAAAGAAAGTTTTACACATTTTCAAAGTAAACTGAAATATGACGGATCGGTAAAGGATGTTAAAATACCAATCGTTGAAGATGAGGATGGTCAGATTTGGATTGGCTCCACCAAAGGGTTGGCTGCATTTTCCCTTCAAACAAAGGGATTTCGCTATTTTTCATTCAAAAAGAATCGTGACGTTGTTGATGATGTTAGTGTTACAGCAATATTCAAAGATAAAAAGGGGAAACTTTGGGTTGGGACCACTTCCGGATTGTTTAACTACAATTCTGTTTCAAATCATTTTGAAGAATTTCAATTCTCCCGGGGGGCGTCCAAGAGAGTTTTTTTTGAAAATATTTGTATACGATCAATTCTTGAAGATAAAAGCGGTAACCTGATCATTGGTACTGAAGGTAACGGTTTGTATGTTGTTTCGCTGTATTCAAGCCTGGTTGCCGTTCAAAATTACACCACCGATAACAGCGAAATAGGCCATAATATTGTACAATCGCTAATCATCGATCGGTCCGAAAATCTTTGGATTGGCACCTTGCAGGGGATCAGTAAAACCGATTTAAAGAAAAAGAAATTTAGTCTTTATCGGAAAAGTAATTCACCAAACTCATTAGATCTTTTGGGAAATGTGATTGCATCTTTGTACAAAGACGATGATGGTACACTGTGGGTGGGAAATTGGGGGCAGGGATTGAACCTGATAAACCGAAATACTGGTGAGGTAGAACATTTTTCAACCCAGCTAACCGGAAATCATCACCTGTCGAATGACTTTATCCATGTGATCTTTAAAGACTCCGAGCATCGTATTTGGCTGGGAACACGCAACGGAATCCTTATCTATGACCAGCCAGACAATAAATTTGTTCCCTGGCAGGAGTATTTCAAAAACACAGCATTGCCAACATTTAATCAGCTTCGGATATACATGATTATTCAGGACCGATCGTCTAATTACTGGATTGGCACCCAGAATGGACTTTATAAAATCAATCTTGAAAAATCGTCTGTCGAAGTTTTTCAGAAAGAACTCGACCTGAATCATCAGTTGAGTTCAAATCTGATCTATTGTTTACTTGAAGATTCCGATGGCCTGATTTGGATTGCCACAGTTAGTGGATTAGATGTGTACAATCCGGTTACACATGAAATAAAGCACTTCAGGAAAGAAGAAAAAGGATTGAGTGACGATTTTGTTATATCGCTTTGCGAAAATCGCAATGGCCGAATATGGATTGGCACCAGCACGTATGTAAATGTGTACAGTAAAAAGGACTCAACGTTCACCTATTATTCGCAGGAACAGGGTTTGCCAAACAACCGGATATTTGAAATCATAAAAGATAAAAAGAACGATCTGTGGGTTGCCACTGGAAAAGGATTATGCCGGTTTGACGAAAAACAAAACTCCTTTCACACCTTTACTCTTGAAGATGGGTTACAGAGCCTTGAGTTCAATTTAAGGGCAGCGTATGCTTGCCCCGATGGCGAAATGTTAATGGGTGGCATGAATGGCTTTAATTCTTTTTATCCCGATTCTATTTCTAAGAATCCATATATTCCAAACCTGGTTTTTACCGCTTTCTATAAGACAAAAGGCAATTCCAAAGAGTATGTCAATTTGAATGAATCTCCGGAAGTTGTACTAAATCATACTGTTAATTCTTTTACTATCGAATTTGCGGCGTTGGAATACACCAATCCCCAACGAAACAACTATGCCTATCAAATGGAAGGGATTTCTGATGAATGGGTGAATATCGGGAACCGGAAATTTGTTCCGTTTTCAGCGCTTCAGGCAGGTGAGTATACCTTTAAAGTAAGAGGATCAAATAACGACGGTGTATGGAATAATAACGAAATAAGCATCAAAATCAGGATTCTTCCTCCCTGGTGGAAAAGTATTTATGCCTATTTCTCATACCTGGTTTTAATTGTTTTGGCTATATTTATTTACATAAAATTACGTGAAAGAAAACTAAAGCATGACAAAAAGATCCTAAAACAAAAAGTGAAAGAACGTACACTTCAGATTGAGGAAAAGAATCGGTTAATCGTTTCACAAAACCAGGAATTGAAAGAGCTGAATCGTACCAAGGATAAGCTTTTCTCCATCATTGGCCACGATCTTGGTAACCAGTTCAATATTATTGTTGGTTATTCGGAAGTTCTGCTTTCTGATTTTAAAAAGTTGGATGCCAGTAAGGTTGAATATCATTTAAACAATATTAATAAATCATCCATACATGCCTATGAATTGCTGGAAAACCTGTTGACATGGTCGAAAATGCAAACCAATTCGATACAATTCAATCCGCAACAATTTCATATTCAGGAGAAAATAGCAGAGTCACTTGAATTAATGGAAGGAGCATGCACGAAAAAGCACATTCAGATTAAAGTCATCGGGAAGAAAGATCTATCGGTTTTCGCCGATGTAAACATGTTTTCAACCGTATTTCGGAATTTAGTTTCAAATGCTATCAAATTTACACGCGAGAATGGAAGTATTTCAATATCCATTCAAAAGAAGGATGACTTTTGCGAAATTGTGGTAAAGGATAACGGTATAGGAATTTCAGAGGATAACATCCGGAAAATATTCCGGATAGACAGTAACCATTCGACTTTAGGAACAAATGGAGAAAAAGGAACAGGCTTAGGATTAGTTCTTTGCAAGGAATTTGTTGAGAAGCATAATGGAAAAATTTCGGTCGAAAGCGTGGTCGGAAAAGGAAGTAAATTTAGTTTTACCTTACCCATGGAAAATCAATTTTGAACTAAATTAGGTTGGGAAAGATATTGTGAGGCAAATAAATATAATATTCAAATGAACTCAAACGCACCAATCACCATTGACGAGTATATTGCAGGTTTTCCTGTTGATATACAGTTGATTCTGGATCAAGTCAGATCTACGATCAAACAAGCGGCACCAGACGCAGAAGAATCTATTTGCTACGGTATGCCTGCCTACAAAGCTTACGGAAAACCTTTGGTGTATTTTGCTGCATTTAAAAATCACATTGGCTTTTATGCCACACCAAGCGGACATGCTGAATTTGCTAAAGAACTTTCGAAGTACAAGCAGGGGAAGGGGTCTGTCCAGTTTCCGATTGATCAGCCCATGCCATTAACTTTAATCGCCCAGATCGTTGAATTCAGAGTGATTGAGAATCAGGAAAAGGCGAAAGCCAAAAGGAAATAGGTAAAAAAATCCCGAATCTCAAGTTAACCTGAAATCCGGGATTTTTAAATCTGATACTATCGTGTGTTAGTTTCTTCTGCGTCTTGGGCGATCGCTACGGTCGTTAAAACCACCTTCGCGACTGCGTCCTTCTCTTGGACGTCCACCGCCATATCCGCCACCGCTGCTTTCTCTGCGGAATGATCCGCCTTCGCGTGATGATGCTGGTTGTCCTTCGATGGATTGCACTTTGCCAATGTTGATGACATGGCCTTCAATCACCTGGTTATTCAATGCATTTACCAGATCTTTTTCGAATGCGCTGTCAACCTCGAAGAACGAGAATTTACGTTGAATGTCAATTTTCCCGATTTCGATGTTCCGACGGTTCGAATATTCGTTAATCAGGCCAATCAAACCCGAAGCATTCAGGTTTTGTTTCTTTCCGGCATTAATGAATAACTTGGTAAAGCTCATGCGGTCGCCACTGCGTTCACTTCCGCGGTCGTTTCGTCCCATCGAATCGCGTCCTGCTTCAACCCTGATGTTCAAATCGCGTGCATTTTTATAGTAGTCAAGCAATTCGTTGAATTCGAGCGAAACAAAGTGTTTCACAATATCGCTGTGGGTCATTCCTTCGAATTGATCCAGAATCTGTGGAAGGTATTTCTCAACCTGGCCACTGCTGATGTCAACGTTCTTTACCCGTTCAATGAGATGAAACAATTGTTTTTCAACAATTTCTTCGCCACCCGGAACCATTTTGCGTTCAAATTTCTTGCGCGAAAGTTTTTCGATCTGTTTTAAACGTCCAGTTTCCTTCATGTTGATGATGGTAACTGAAATACCGCTTTTGCCGGCTCTTCCGGTACGTCCGCTGCGGTGAATATACACTTCCGGATCGTCAGGCATCGAATAATTGATAACATGGCTCAATTCAGTCACGTCTAATCCACGGGCAGCAACGTCGGTTGCAACCAGCATTTGTATTTGTTTGCTTCGGAAACGTGCCATCACCTGGTCGCGCTGAGCCTGCGAAAGATCGCCATGCAAAGCGTCGGCATTGTATCCGTCGGCCATAAACATCTCGGCAACATCACGGGTTTCCATGCGGGTGCGGCAGAATACAATGGCATAACAGTCAGGGTAATTATCTGCAATACGTTTCAACGTTGCATATTTATCTTTGGCATGAACCACATAATAATGATGTTCAACGTTTTCAGCTCCTGCATTACGTTTGCCAACCGACATTTCCAGCGCATTGTTCAGGTATTTCGATTTGATTTCAGAAATACCCAAAGGCATTGTTGCCGAAAACAGTAAAGTTTGTTTCTCTGCCGGTGTGGTAGCCAGAATGGCATCCAGTTCTTCTTTGAATCCCATGGTCAGCATTTCGTCAGCTTCGTCCAGAATCATCCAGCGAATGGCCGAAATATTGAGCAATTTCCGGCGAATCAGGTCATGAACACGTCCGGGAGTACCCACAACGATTTGTCCGCCCGATTTGAGTTCCCTGATTTGTTTGGTAATATCGGCACCACCATATACCGGAATGGTTTTAAAACCAGGAATATATGCCGAAAACTTGTCGAGGTCGCGGGTGATTTGCAGACACAATTCACGCGTTGGGCAAAGAATCAGCGACTGCACCTCTTTGATCTGCATCGAGATGTTGTTAATTACTGGTAGCCCGAATGCGGCAGTTTTACCTGTTCCGGTTTGTGCTAAAGCTACTAAATCTTGTGTTGAATTGATCAGGTGCGAAATGGTTTGCTCCTGAATAGGCGTAGGATTCTCAAATCCCATTTCTGCGATCGCCTTCAAAATTTCCGGTTTGAGGCCGGTTTCTTCAAATGTCATAAATTTCCTTTAAAATTGTGAATCAGTAATACACTGATCCTTGCCAATGGAAGGAGACGGGTTGATGCTCCTGCCTTAAACCAGGCAAAAAGGAAATCCGACCCCTAAAATCTGCCGCAAAAGTAGTTTAATTTTTTGAAAAAATGTTATTCGGCATTTTTTGCATTCGAACAATGTCCCGTTTTAACACAAAGAAAATATTGAAGGATCAAATGGTCAAATGGTTATATGGTTTGGTTGTCAAATCGATTTTTTCACAACTATTTAGCCATTTAGCCATTAAACCATCAACCCATTTCTCCCTTTTAGGTTTATCTTTGAACCCTGAATTGAAGCAAAAATACCATGAGTAAAATTAATGTGCGTTTGAGGCTGACAACGTTCGCGATAGCTGCGTTTTTTCTGGGCTTAGCCTCCTGTGGCAATCGGTCAGAGGGCGGAAAAGCGGTTCCCGATTCAAAATCTTCGGTTGAGGCTCCTGAAGAAGTGAATCAGGATGACGATTCACATGCCGTTGTTGCGGTGCTGGTTTCTCCTGAAAATCCGCGACCCGGACAAATGTTTCGCGTCATGGTCACTGGTGGAAAAGACATCAGGAAAGCGGATGTCAAGGTGAGCAGTCCTTCCGGAGAACTCAAATCGGAGAAAAGCAAAAATGGAGATGGTTTGCCATACTGGCAGATTGCTGAATTTAAAGCCGGATCGGAAGGTAAGTATCATGTTTCTGTTGATGGAAATAGCGCCGCCAGTTTGGATTTCCAGGTAACTGCAAAACCATCGCAGTCATCGTCAAATATGGTGTGGAATACCAGGCAAGGTTGGAATGGCAAAACAGAAGCGCTCTATTCGGCCTGGATAAATGCTTTGTTTCAGGATTCGAATGAAAGTGCATCGTGGAAAGCTTTGAACGAAGCGACCGAGAATAAGGAAAATAACTTTTTACACAATTATCTGTCGTTGGGAGAGGATGATGCTTCGGGGAAAAATAAGGTGCTAATGACGCCAGATTGTGCCGATAACCCTTTTTATCTGCGGGCTTATTTTTCATGGAAACTTGGGCTGCCTTTTGGCTATCATGAATGTGATCGTGGTTACCTGGGTAAAGCTCCCCATACCGGACGCTGGATTACCAATGAGACTATTATCTCTAAAACGAATCCGACACAGAAGTTCAATACTTTTGCCCGAATGATTATGAATGGCGTTCATTCGGGAACTGCCCGTACTGCTTTTGCCGACGAAAGTTCCGACTATTATCCCGTTCCGCTTACTCACGCAGCATTACGGCCGGGAGTTGTATTTGCCGATCCGTATGGTCATACATTAATTCTTGTACGGACCATTCCTCAAACCAGCGACAGTCCGGGAGTACTTCTTGCAGTTGATGCGCAACCTGACAAAACAGTCGCAATTAAGCGGTTTTGGAAAGGTAATTTTCTATTCAATACCAACGGAAAAGAGGTCATTGGGGAGCCCGGATTTAAAGCCTTTCGCCCGATTGCTGCTAATAATGGGAAATTAAGGCTTTTGAAGTCGAATGAGATCAATGCAAATTCTGAATTAGTTCCCTTTTCACTTCAGCAAAAGGGAATGGAAAGCGCTAAATTTTATCACTCCATGGAACGGGTTATCAATCCCAAGCCGATGGATCCGGAAATGGCATTGCTTGATTTGATCAATGCACTGAATGAGCAGTTGAATGTTCGGGTTAACTCGGTTGGAAATGGCGAAGAATACATGAAATCACATCCTGGTACAGTTGTTCCGATGCCGGGCAGTACTTCAGGAGTATTTCAGGCAGGTGGACAATGGGAAGATTTCTCGACGCCAAACCGCGATCTTCGTTTGTTGATTGCAATGGATGCGGTTCAGGATTTTCCGAATAAGATTGTTCGTTCACCTGAAGACTATAAATTGCCCATGCTTCAATCTCCTGAAAAAGCAAAGAAGAATCTGGAAGAGCTTTTAGCGAAAAAAACGAATGAACTTTCAATTACCTATATCCGCTCGAATGGCAGCAAGCAAACGCTGACGATTGCAGAAATCCTGAAACGAAAAGATGCTTTTGAAATGGCATATAACCCCAATGACGGTCCCGAAATTCGTTGGGGTGCGCCCGAAAAAAGCGAAGAACGTTCAACCTGCAAACGCCACGTGCCGGGCAATCAACTGGCAACTATGAATAAAGTTCGTGTGTGGTTTCAGAAACGATTGCATCCGCCGACTTAAGATATCGTCACCCCGAACTTGTTTCGGGGTCTCATCATTTAATTGAGATGCTGAACCAAGTTCAGCATGACGCTTTATTAATTATTCTTCCATAATCAAACTTCCCTGTTCGTCGAATTCCCAGAAGGGCGCCCAGGCAATTTCCCACGTGTGTCCATCAGGATCGGCAAAATACGAATCGTATCCGCCCCAGAACGTGTCGCGCGGTTCAACCAACGATTTTGCTCCCGCAGCAATTGCTTTTTGATGAGTTTCTTTCAATTCTTCTCTGGTCCTGGTATTGATGGCAAGCGTAACTCCGGAAAATCCCGTGCGTTCGGCAGGTATTCCCGCATCTTCAGCCAATAGATCCAATGGATAAAGTCCGAGTACAATTCCGCCGTGATGTAAAAATACAATTTGGTCGCTGCTGCCTTTTGCCGGCTTCCAGCCAAAAGCATCCTGATAAAACTGGCGCGACCGCGGAAGGTCAGCAACTCCAAGTGTAACGATGTTTAAACGTGGATTCATAGCTATCTAATTTTATTATAAATCACAGGACTTGGCTACGCTTTACCTTGTGCTGAAACAAGTCATCTTTTCTTTTTAGGGACAAAGCCCCGTTATGTGAAAGCATAGGACGAAATGTAATGAAGTCCTATGAAATCGAAATAGTCGACTACATCCTCCTCATCCGGAAAAACTCCATCAACTCTTCCTTTCGTTCTCGCGGCAAATTGTGCCAGCGCATTCCTTGCACTGCACCTTCTAAAGCTTGTAACATGCTCAAACAAGCAGTCTCATCGATGGTTTGCAGCCGAATAAAAGCCTGTTCACTGCCAACTGCTTTTAGTTCTTCCGGAGTGGTAATCCCAACCTGAATGAGTTTTTCTGCAACCACTTTGCCAATGTTTGGCATTTCGGTTAATTTGATTAGTTGATCCATCGGATTGGTTTTTTGATTTTTCAACGAAGATAATCAATTCAGAATTGCTTTCATGGGAAACAATACGTAGCGAGAATTTCAGGTATTTTCTCTAATGTTTGTTAATGAGTTTATTTTAACCACCGATCTGCTTTTCAGTCGTCTGGATTTTTGGTTTATTTATACTGAATTCCTAAATCGGCTTAATTCTATGAGTAAATCGTGTATTCTCTTCTGCAATTGCGGTGCGGGTGTAATTCCTTCGGAAAAATCGCAACAAATTAAATCCAGTCTTGAAACTCTTTGCGCTGACGTTTATCAGCTCGATGATTTTTGTGGAATTGTTTTGGGGCGAAAGGATTTTATTCAGGCCATCGAACAGAAATACAAACGAAAGGTAATGATAGCCTGTTATCCACGTGCTATCAAAAGTCTTTTGGCTCAAAATAATTTGGAACTTTCAGGCTTGGAAGTTTTAAATTTCAGGGAATTGTCGGCTGGTGAAATAGATTCAAAACTCAAGAGTAATTTAGGTTTCGTTGAGGGAACCGCGAGAGAAGATACGATCATTAGTGGTCTGGATGTTCCGGCATGGTACCCGGTAGTCGATCAGCCGTTGTGCATCGATTGTGGAAAGTGTTTCAAATTCTGTTTGTTTGGGGTTTATACGTTTGGCGATAAAAAGCTGAAAGTAGTCAATCCGCTGGCCTGTAAAAATAATTGCCCGGCTTGCGGTCGGAATTGCCCGACTTCAGCCATCATTTTCCCTCGACTGAAAGAAGGTGGTGTCTTAGCAGGTGCAGAACCCGGAGCGGAGCCTCAGTTTAAAGGAATTTCGGCTGATAGTAATATGATCGCGACACTAAATCAACGCTCGGCACTGCGACGGAATATTTTCAGGACTGGATTGATTGAACAGGCCGAAGCTGAGCGAAATAAGGCGCTAGACGAATTAAAAAATACTATTTTCCCTGATAAGAAGCTCTGAAAGAGCTTAATTTGAATAACCGCGGGCGTAGCCCGTGGAAAACGACCGATTGAATAACAGAACCCTGAAAGGGTTCAATATAAAAACAGACGCAATATATTGCGTCTCTACAAAATATAGAATGGGTTTATTAAAAAACATACTGATCCGGAGCGACCGTAAATGCCTGTACAAGTTCGTGGTGAATATGGGTATTAAAGGATCCATGTCGTTTGCCCGATTTCAGAAACGGCAAAAGAAAGGCGAATTTTTTCCAGCCTTTAACTTTATTTCGGTTACCGATGATTGCAACCTGAATTGCCAGGGATGCTGGGTGATGGGAAAGGAGAAAAACAGTCGTTTGAAGCCTGAACAAGTTGACCGGATTATCGATGATACAAAAAAAATGGGCTCGTATTTCTTCGGAATTCTGGGCGGCGAACCATTGCTTTACAAACCGCTTCCTGAAATATTTAAAAAACATTCAGACTGCTACTTTCAGTTGTTTACCAACGGGACGCTTCTTACTCCTGAAGTGGCGGAAACATTGCGCCAGTGTGCTAATGTGACTCCGCTCATCAGTTTTGAAGGTGACGAGCAAGTTGCCGACGTGCGTCGCGGTGGAAAAGATGTGTTTCAATCGGCGAATGTTGGCATTGATAATTGCGTTAAAGCCGGTTTGATTACCGGAGTGGCCATCAGCGTTTGCAAGTCAAACCTCGAAATGGCTGTTTCGCCCCAATTTATCCAATCGTTGATCGACAAAGGAGTAGCTTATTTGTGGTATTACATTTACCGCCCGGTTGGACATCAACCCAACTACGAACTGGCACTCAGCTCGGATGAAATCCGGCAACTTCGTCAGCACATGGTCGATGCCCGAATGAAATACAGCATCGCCATTATCGATACCTATTGGGACGCTGATGGAAACGGCATGTGTCCGGCTGCCGAAGGACTGAGCCACCACATCAATGCTTCAGGATATGTTGAACCATGCCCGGTTATTCAGTTTGCCTCCGATCACGTCGACGACAAACCCTTGGATCGATTGTACGCTGAATCCGGATTTTTAAGCGATTTCCGAACTCAGATTCAACAAAAGACAAAAGGTTGCGTTGTGATGGAAGATCCGCGCTGGCTGGCCGAATTTGTGAAAAAGCATGATGCAAAAAACACGTCAGGAAGAAAGGGCGAACCCGAACGATTACGAATGGCTCCTGTAACCAATAGTCATGGTTCGTGCGAAGTCATTCCGGAGAAAAGCTGGATTTATCGCTTTGCCAAACGAAGGGCGTTTTTTGGGTTGGGAGCTTATGGATAAAGAAGTTCCGAGCGAACTAGAGTTTGGAGTGCTTAGAGTACTTCAGAGCTAACTCTAGGCACTCCGAATTTTAGGCACTTCGAACTTTAATTTATGAAGGTAAAAGAAAAAATATTGGCAGTTCCTGAGGAGGCTTTAACGCGGAATCGGTTGAGGAAAGCGGCTCGCGAACGGATCGCTGAAAGGGGAATTTTGCCTCCCGCAAGCTTTGCTTTGATTAGTCAGTTGGCTGACGAAGTGATTGCACTGACACAAACCGACATCAGTTTTAAGGAATTTACGATGGTGGTTTGCGGAAATGAGATTTGGCGACCAATTGTTGCGGCTACTCCATATAACCGCCGGCTTTTACTTTTGCCTCAATGCCTGAAAAATAATAGCAACTGCAACGCGGTGATCGACGAACTGGGTTTGATTTGTGCCGGATGCCAAAGTTGCCAGATTGATTCCATTTTGCAAAAGGCCGAATCGCTTGGTTATGCTACGCTTGTAGCTGAGGGAACGACAGTCGCCGTTAGTCTGGTTCAGGAAGGAACCATTGATGCGGTGATTGGCGTAAGTTGCATGTCGGTACTTCAGAAATCGTTTGAGCCGGTCTCTCGCGCCGCCGTTCCTGTAATTGGCATTCCGCTTTTGTTCGAAGGTTGCGCCGAAACTGATGTTGACGGGCGTTGGCTGAATGATGAACTGATCGCATTTCAGGAAAATGAACAGTTTCGGAGCATATCGGTTTCAACCTTGAAGGAAGCTATAGCACACTTTTTTACTGAAGGCACTCTTGTCAAAGCTTTTGGTTCAACCGATGACCGCACCTGTCAATTGGCCATTCAGTCGATGTTAACAGGTGGCCAGCGGATTCGTCCGTTGTTGACGGCATTGGCTTATTCGGCCTACGCTGCAATTGTTTCTGACGAATTAATGGCTTCGCTTTCGCTGGTGGTTGAATGTTTCCACAAGGCATCGCTCATTCACGACGATGTGGAAGACAACGACGATTTCCGTTACGACACCGAAACCATTCACAAGCAAAATGGTATCCCGGTTGCCATTAATACCGGCGATTTTTTGCTTGGAAAAGGCTACGAACTGTTGGGGAAACTTCCACTCGAACCAACCAAAATGGCTGCTTGTTATCAGTTGGTGGCATCGGGACATGTGGCTTTATCGCTTGGACAAGGAGCCGATTTGCTTGCCAGTTCGCATAAAACCATTCTTCCGATCAATCAACAACTCGAAATTTTTGAACGGAAAACCGGCTCGGCTATTCAGGTGGCTTTGCTCCTTGGCGCTGTTGCTGCCCATGCTCCTGAATGTGACTTGGCTATTTTGAAAACTTTTTCAAGTTATTTTGGAATGGCCTACCAGATCAAAGACGATCTGGATGAATTCCTTGAAGCCAACGAACATACCTATCCAGCGGATTATCCTTTGCTGCTTTCAATTTTGGCTGAAAATCTGGACGAATCTCAACGAATAAACCTTCGGTTTCTTTATACTGAAAACGATCGTTTGCAGATTTCAGCATTGATCCGTGATAATGAAATCGATCTGAAAGCTGAAATTTTACTTCAGGAATACACCGATAAAGCTTACCGGGAACTCGACAAAATTGAGAACCTGAAGATGAGGTTGAGTTTATACACCGTGCTTGGCAAAATATTCTGAAATTTAGGTCGTGACTAATTCTCCAAACGTTCCCTTCTATCGGCAGATGATTGTATTGCTGCGGAATGCGATGAACTTGCTGGACGAGCAGGGTAGGGAAGAGGTGCTGAAATTTATCATCAGTCAACAAAATTCGGATGGTGGTTTTCGGGATCGTGGCGGACGGTCGGATTTGTATTATTCGCTGTTTGGCGGGTTGATGCTCGGAGCATGGGGCAAAGGGCATGGGGCAAAGGGCAATGGGTCAGAAGACCGGAGTCAGAAGACGGGAGTCTGGAGACTGGATACCGGAGCGGCGTTCCCTGAGCTTGTCGAAGGGACAATCCTGAAACTAAAACAATTTATTGCAGGTCAGTCAAATACTGATGTTCCAGGTTTTATCGAAAAATGTTGTTTGATACTACTTCAAAAGGAATTAAAGGCCGGAAGTAACTCTCGACTCAAGGCATTGATTTCATTAGGAAAATCGTTTTGGAAAGAACGTGGTTCAATCAATATTTCATACCGAAGTTTTGTGTTGTTCCTGACATTGGAGGCTGTTTTGCCCTTTCGAAAAATTCTGAAAGTTGGCGCAAAAAAAATGTTAGCGAGAACAATGATTGATCAACATTCGCCTTGCTCCGAAGTGGCAGCAAAAGTTTTCCTGCAAAAAATGATGAATCAGGATGGATCAGGAGATCAGGAATTGCTGAAGTCGTTTACTTGCGAAACTGGCGGATTCAAGGCTTTTGCACATCTCAATAATGCCGATATGTTGTCAACCGCGGTGGCCTTGTTTGCACTCAATTATTCCGGCTGCGATTTGCGATTGCTGAAGCCTGTCTGCCTCGATTTCATTGGACAAAACTTCTCGGATGGAGCTTTCCTTTCCGGCGATGGCGACCCAACTGCCGATGTGGAATATACATTTTACGGTTTGCTGGCGCTGGGAGTTTTGGCAGTGTAGATGTTTCTGCAAGGGCCAGTTGTTCAAAATAAATTGTCTTATCTACCAATAATTCTAATAATTATATTCTTCTTTTCAATTTATCAAATAAAATGTTATAATTTAGGTTGTTGTTAACTGTATGAAAAATCCACAATCTAAAAACCTACACAAATGTTTAAAAAAGGTAATTTAACTATATTGTTTGTTTTGATATTCTTCTTTTTAAAAGCTCAAGATTATCAGATTATTTTTTCTGGAACTGGATCATCCACTAATGTTGATAGCGTAATGGTGGAAAATATTACGCGAAGTAAAAGAATCACTGTTAAGGGGAATGAAATTCTTCATTTGACTTCAATAAGTACTGATGTCATTCCTATACAGGAAAATACTGCAAGAACCTTAAATATTTTTCCAAATCCTATGGTTGAAGCTAGCACGATAGTTTTTCAAGCTATAGCTTCAGGAGTATCGCAAATTGAAGTATTTGATTGTAGTGGAAAAATCATTTCGTATAAACAGGATATATTAGAAACAGGATTCCATACATTCAAGATATCAGGTTTAAGCAAGGGTGTATATTCAATACGGGTAAATTCTCTGGCTTATTCGTATTCAGGTAAATTGGTTAGTGTTTGTACGAATAAATCTCATTGTGAAATCTCGGAGATAGGGTATCAGCCTTTGCCTTCTTCAAGGGTCCCCAATCTAAAAAATGCTACATCGGAAAAACTAATGAAATATACCGATGGAGATAGGTTGATAATGACAGGTATGTCAGGTAAATTCAGTACGATCATAACCGATATTCCGACTCAAAATAAAACGATAACTTTTAATTTTATGCCCTGTGCCGACGGGGATGGAAATAACTATCCAGTTGTACAAATTGGCACACAGATATGGATGGGCGAAAATCTACGAACAACCAAATTAAATGATGGGACTGATATTCCTAATATTACAAAAGATTCGGATTGGGGAGCTTTAACAATACCTGGGTATTGCTGGGCAAATAATGATGAAGTAAATAAGAGTCCTTATGGCGGTTTGTATAATTGGGTTGCGGTGAATACTGGGAAACTTGCTCCTAAGGGCTGGCATGTTCCAACAGATAACGAATGGTATGATTTAATCAGAAATCTGGGAGGTTCATCTTTGATGGTATGTATGCTTCAGGAAACTGGGAATAAACATCGAGATACAGACGCATTCAATTCTTCTAATGCTACAAATGAAACAGGGTTTTCTATGGTGCCAGGAGGTATGAGAATTGGAGGTTCGGCTGGTACAGGAGTATTTTCTGGTTTTAAGAATTACGGCTATTATTGGTCATCTACATTTGATGGAACATACCCTCAAGGTGAAGCCGCTCATAGCAGATTTATTATGAATGACTTTGTGAATTTGGGAATGTTGTTGAAGGATGGATTGTCTATACGATGTATAAAAGATTAAGGGATTTATATCTTGTGCATTAGATAAATTTTAGAGAAATGTTAGTTTTCAAAGGCTTATTTCATTTTACCTGACAACATAGTCTAAAACAATATGATATCTTTTGTACTTTGCACTCCACACTGTATTTTTCTATGGAAACATCATTTCAATCTCAATTCTCCGAACTTAGCGCTATTCTTCTCCAAAAACGCAATGCTTCTGGCTATTGGGAAGGTCGGCTTTCGTCGAGTGCATTGGGTGTGGCAGTGGCCATCACGGCATTGCATTTTTACGATGCTATTCTAAATAAATCCGAGATTTTATCAGGAATAGCATGGCTGCACTCAAACATCAACAATGAAGGTGGATTTGGCGATTCTCCTGAAAGTGTGAGTAACGTGAGTACCAGTTTGCTTTGTTATTCTGCGGTAAAAGTTTGTAGTACGAACGATCAGAACCGATCTCTGCTCCTGAAAATTGGTGATTATCTGCGTTTGCAAAATATTGATGTCAATTCGGAACAACTTATTCCGGCAATACTTGAATTCTATAAAACCGACCGTACTTTTTCGGTTCCAATCCTGACGATGTGCGCATTGTGCGATGTTCCCGGTAAGGAAGCGTTTGATTCGATTCCTCAATTGCCTTTTGAACTTTCGTTGTTACCACGGTCATTTTATCGGATGCTTAATCTGAGTGTGGTGAGTTATGCCATTCCGGCTTTGATTGCTGTTGGTATTGCCATTTTTAGATTTAAGAAAAGAAAAAATCCGTTGATGCGATGGATTCGTGAAGCCTCGGTCAAAAAGTCACTTGCTTTACTGCGAAAGATTCAGCCGCACAGTGGAGGATATCTGGAAGCCATTCCATTGACGGCATTTGTATGTTTGTGCCTGGTTGAGTCGGGTTATCGTAATCTGGAAGTAGTGCACGATGGAATGAACTTTCTGAAACGGACTCAACGGGAAGACGGAAGCTGGCCAATTGACATTGATCTCTCAACCTGGATTACCACACTGGCTGTAAAATCGCTAAGGAGTAATTTGGATAACGTTTTAACGTCAGCAGAAAAGCAACAAATCACCAATCATTTGCTGACGATTCAGAATAAGCAAATCCATCCGTTTAATGGAACTCAATCCGGAGGCTGGGGTTGGACTTCGCATGCGGGTTCGGTGCCCGATGGCGATGACACTCCCGGAACAATCCTGGCATTATTGGCGTTGAATCAAGATGGTCCGCTAGTTGTTCAGGATGCCGTTTTTGCGGGTGTTGGCTGGCTGCGTCGATTGCAGAACAGCGATGGTGGTTTCCCTACTTTTTCGCGTGGTTGGGGCAAGTTGCCGTTCGATCAGAGTTGTTCTGATTTAACCGGGCATGTGATTCTGGCGATGGCCAAAACAGCTCACTTATTTGGCAATTCGCTCAGCCAGAAGCAACATTCGGAAATTAAAAAATCATTTGTCCGATCGGTTATTTATCTTGAGAAGCATCAGGACAAATCCGGATTTTGGCTGCCTTTGTGGTTCGGAAATCAGAATACACCCGGTCATACCAATCCGGTTTATGGTACTGCCCGTGTTACTTCTTACCTGAATGAAACTTTGAATACTAAATTTGGTAATGAATACGAAATAATCCTGAAACGAATGATTAATCGTGGTTGCCAATATCTCGTTTCAGTACAAAATCAGGATGGAAGCTGGGGTGGAGCAAAAGCTATTTCAGGAAGTATTGAAGAAACGGCTCTCGCAGTTACGGCACTTGTCCAGAATGGCTTTCGGGAGGAGTGTGCTTCAGGAATGAACTGGTTGTATGAAAAAACAAAATCCGACGGGATTGTTGCCTCACCCATCGGATTGTACTTCGCTTCTTTGTGGTATGATGAAGAAATGTATTCTATAACAGCGTATTTGGAATGTTTGTCGGCAAGTATGGAGACTATTTTGTGACCACAACTGCCGGACTCACTTTGATTTCCATCAAATATCCTTTGCAAACTCCTTTAACAGTAACCGGATTACCAGTCTGGAGCGCCTCAATAACAGATGGATTGGCTGCCGACCAACTGCTATCGAGTTGACAACTGATTCCTGCCATTTCATCTTCCAATACCAACAGGTTAGTGCCGTTTGGAAGCTTATTTTTGGCTACCAGTTTGCCACTTATTTCAAGCACTTTTTCGCTGTATTTGGTAGTCGCCGTTGCTTCCTCTTTCTGAAATTCGTCCATCAACGTTGAAGCTTCCGTTTTAAATTCTGCGTCCAGTTTATTCACATCAGCGTGAGGCTTAAAAAACATTTTCAGGCCAATACCTGCTCCGATAACGATTACAGTCAAAACAAGAATGATTGCGTATTTGATTTTCATGAGCTTGTATTTTATTGACCGTAAGGTAAATAACTGGCTTTTACTGTGATTTCCATTTCCTTGCCAATTTTGTCGCGAACCAGTGATGGTATAGCAATGCCGTAATCTTCAGGAGTTACTTTAAACTTCGAAGTTGCTACCAATTTGCCACCTTCCATTCCGATTGTTCCGGGAACTGTGATTGTTTTGTCAACACCATGCACGTTTAAAACGCCAGTAATTTTGATGTTGGCAACTGGGGCGATAAGCATTTCTTTTTTGAATCCTTCAATGGTTCCTTTGAATTTTGCCTTAGGGAATTTGGTGCTTTCCATATAATTCTCGTTGAAATGCTCTTCCATCAAGGCGCGTTTGAAATGAAATGTAGTCATTAGTGCCTGGAAAACAATTTCTCCGTTTGACGAATCAAGGATTGTTACGGCCTCGTTGCTCTCGCCAAGGATGTCTTCCATTGGAGTTGATGAGTAGAATGAGATGTAGGCGTTTTTGGCAATAAATTTGCCTTGGCTAAATGCACCAAATGATGCTCCAAGCACGATCAGCACTAAAAAAATCTTTTTCATTGTTATCTGTCTTTTTGAAATGAAAATACTCTTGAAATATTGAATCCTAAGTGAATTCCTTTGTCGAACCAGTCGTCGGTTGTTTGAGGAATGAATGAGCCTTCGCGCATACCCAATGAATTGGTCAGCATAATCTGAAATACGTGACCGCCGGTTTCAATATCAACACCTACCGAGGCTGAATTGTAGTATTTGGTATCCTGGAATTTGTTGTTTGGGTTGTAATTGTAGTAGTACTCAGCGTTCAGCGAAAGTCGTTTTGAAAGTTTATATCGGGCGCCAAATCCCATGGCATAAACATCATTCATATCAAGTTCTGTTTTAACCAGATTACGGTGAATGAAGGTTGGCGAAAGTTGAAATGAGAATTTGTCATTAAACTTACGGGCAATCAGCAATTGATGGACAAATGCCAGCCTTGACGAAAAGTAATTGGTTCGTGTCGGATCTTGAAATTTAAGTGTATTCAACTCGACAGAAGTGAAGTAGCTCAACGAAACAGGCATCCATTTTGCTCCTGAAGATTGACGCAATAAACGGAATTTTGCAAATGAATCATAGGTTTTGTTTAAGCTTCCACGACCGGCACCAAGCATTAACCAGTCGGTTACTCCATATTCAAGGCTGAAATGAATTTTCGATTGGTCGAGCCCGAATAACCCATATGCGCCATCGTTGAGAGGTCCAAAGCGGTGCGAGATGCGAAAATCCAGTTGCCTTTTCTTCATCTGTTCAATGGAGTGTCCGTTTATTATACGGCTGGCCTTGAAAGTCGCAGTTGCATAATCGATTGTTGGTTTTGTTTCGGCATTCAGTAAAGCATCCAGATCCTGACTGTATGTATTTCCTGAGAAAATCAAAAGAAATAATGCGATAAAAATATATTGTATTCGTTTCATTCGTCAGTGATTTAGTTGTTTAATTTACCGTTGTCAATCCATTTCTGCAGTTTGCTGATTTCGCAATCGGTTAGCTTGCCACCACCTTGAGGCATTGCCTGGAATCCGGGCGTATGATTTATAGTTCCCATTAATTTCCCATTGTTTGCTGAGATAAGAACATCGGCATAGTTTTCAAGTTTTATTCCTCCACCTGAGTTCGCCGCTTTTGAATTTGAATGGCAAGACAAACATGAAGCTTGCAGAATTGGCTTAACTGTAGTGGCAAAGGTGACGTTTGACAGATCACATGAGGAGGAAACTTGTGGATATAGTTTTTCTTCCGTGTCGTAGTAACAGCCGGAAACAAAAGCAATCAACAGAATAAGGCTTATTTTTGTTATTTTATTCATCATGCTGAGTTTAATTATATCCTTGATTAATCCATAATTCTACTTGTCTGACATCGCAGGTTGATAACGCATAATCCGGTGGCATAGCTTTATATCCTGATTTTCTTTTTAGGGCTCCAAGTAGTTTTCCGCTTTTTGCAACCGTTTGAACGTCGCTGGCTGTTAAAAGCTTTATGCCTCCTGAAGGGTTATTTGCTCCATGGCATGATACACAATCCAAGTCAATAATTGATTTAATATGACTTGCGTAATTGATTGCCCCAGTTGTGTCGCAAGGTGATGCACACTCTTCATTTAGCCCTCCTCTTTTTATCCAGCTATAAATTGTGTCGATGGCTGTTTTGCTTAATGGAGAGTATGGTGCAGGAGGCATGAAATTATCAGAAGTTTGTTTTGCTATAATTGAATTGTATAATGGGCTTGATCCTGGGTTTCCCGGTTTGATTCGTTCCAAGGTTTTCGCATAACTGCTGAAATCAACTCCGTCCTTGTGTGTTGTTGCATTGTGACAACCTGAAACTGCACAACTACTCATTAAAATGGGTTGGATATCCCGATCGTAACATGCCCAAAGTGTTCCGGACTTGGTAGTCACTGCTGATCCTGTTGATCCACAAGTTGTTTCTTTAGCTCCTTGTTCGATCCATAAACGGATAGTTGTTCGTTTGTCGATTGGAAGTGCATTGTTAGGTGGCATTAACTGGAAAGTACTTGTAATGGCCTGATAGGCTTTGCTTTTGTCAGCATTCCCGGCAGTAATTGCTTTCATAATACCAGAGTAATCAGTGAAGTTATATCCGTGTCCACCTCCACTACTATGGCATCCTGTTGTTCCACAACTATTCTGAAATATTGGTAGTACTTCAGTTTGAAAACAAACTTCTGGAAATTGATCCGCCGGGATGCCATCATGTTTGCAAGAACTGACCAGAAATAGCATGAATCCACCACCGATCGTAAAAAACAATTTTAAGAATCCAATTCTATTATCTTTCATATGTAAAATATTTATGACTTATAAAAACAATCATACCATTAAAAGGATCATGCCTTTTTTTAGAAATACAGTATTATTCTGTTAAAAATGTTTAAAGGACAATAAGGTGCTAAATTCTGAATATATTCAAGAACCCGTTTGACGATGAAATTATTGTGTTACCTACTAGTAAAAAGGAAGCATTTTAATAATTTCGCCTTCAGTCGTGAGGTATTCTTTCATTAGGTTGGCTGTTAGGCAGGAATGTACAGGTATTATTTCAATCAGATTTCCTGGTTTGAAATAGCTTAAATCGCGAGGTGTAATTTTGAGAATTCCGTGTTCTTGTGAAAGCGCATGAAGATAATTCCGCTCATCTAAAAGTATTTTTTTGTCATTTTCTTCGACAACAATTCTGCCGAAAAGAGGTTTCCCATCGATGTTGATGATCGAATCTTTTGCAAAATGGATAGCCCCGCCATAAATAACCACTTCATTACGTGATGGATGTACTGCAATGACTGGACAAACCATTCGAACAGCAATGTCGGTTAGTTGACAGACACCTAGTTTGAATTGTGTTAAGTCGTAAAAAACAAAATTTCCCGGGCGGATTTCATCAACCCCATCAAAATTATCGCAGATGCTGCACGATGGCGTATCTCCCATGGAAATCATCAGTTCTGGCCATTCGCTTCGGTACCTCATTTTTAAGGCTTTCATTTTGAGCAGGGCATCGAAGTGCCTGCTGAAAATATCGTGAGTTGAATTGGCGTGATACGTGTGTCCGGTGTGTGACAAGAATCCCTTGAATTGAAGGAGTGGAGATTTTTGTATGGTTTCCAGCAATTCATCAATCAGTTGAGTGCGGTTTGACTCAATTCCGGTACGATTGTAGCCGGTGTCAATTTTGATAAAAACTCCGGTATGCCAGGTGATTTTTTCCTGAAGTGCAGCTAACCCTTCTTTATTTTCGATCAAAAGATTCAGATTTATCCTGCCAGCAAGTTCGTTCATTTCCGGAATTTCCGGAATATTTACTGAAAACGCGATCGTAATGTCGTCCCAACCAATGTCAGCAAAGTAATTGGCCATTGTTAGCGACGATACTGTGATGCATTTTACTCCTGCATCGCGAAACCATTCTCCGATTTCAGCAGATTGATGAGTTTTGAAATGGGGGCGGAAATTTAACCCATGATCATTTGCTTTACGAGCCATATTCTGGATGTTTCGTAACGCAATTTCTTTACTAAGTAGAAGGGTAGGTTTTGTAATTTCCATTTCAGGCTAATAAACTGAATTACAATCGCTCAATTCGTGTCCTAAAATAAGCAATACTTTGTGAATTCAAAAGTTTTAAGCAAAAGAAAGGAGCCAGATAACTGGCTCCCTATGTTTATTCTCCTAAGAAGATCGTTTGTGCTCTGTTTGGACCTACTGAAGCAATCGAAACCGGGACTCCAACCTGCTCTTCAATGAAATTGATGTAGTTGTTGAATTCTTCCGGAAATTCGTTTTGACTGGATAATTGTGTCAAATCGGTTTGCCATCCGGGTAGTTCAACGTACACAGGCTTTACACTGTCGTTAAGTTCGAATGGGAATTTATCAACGACTTCGCCATTCATTTCGTAACCAACACAGATTTTAATGGTTTCAAATTTGTCAAGCACATCGGCTTTCATCATAATCAGTTCGGTTACACCATTCAGCATAATGGAGTATTTCAAGGCTACCAAATCTAACCACCCACAACGGCGTGGACGACCAGTGGTTGAACCATATTCGCGGCCAACATCACGCATGTCTTGTCCGTCTTTATCAAATAGTTCGGTTGGGAATGGTCCCATTCCAACACGGGTGCAGTATGCTTTAAAAATTCCAAATACATCGCCGATTTTGTTCGGTGCAATTCCCAGACCTGTGCAAGCTCCGGCACAAATTGTGCTTGATGAAGTTACAAACGGATATGAGCCAAAGTCGATATCCAGCATGGTTCCCTGAGCGCCTTCAGCCAAAACTGATTTCCCATCAGCCAGGTTGTCGTTGATCAAATGTTCGGTATCAACAATGTTGAAGGTTTTGAGAACTTCAATGGCTTTCATCCATTCCTTTTCGGTTTCAGCAAGAATGGTCTTGTAATCAAAGTGATAATAGTTTTCGAGCAAATCTTTGTGTGCCTGAACCCTAGCTGTATATTTTTCAGTGAAGTTTTCGAACAAATCTCCGACACGTAATCCGTCACGACCAATTTTGTCGCGGTAAGTTGGCCCAATTCCTTTTAGCGTTGAACCGATTTTGGTGGCGCCTTTGGCTTCTTCCGAGGCTGCGTCAAGTAACCGATGGGTTGGAAGAATTAGATGAGCTTTTTTCGATATATAAAGTGTTTTGTGAAGATCGACATTGTGTTTGCTGATCGATTCAATTTCCTTTTCAAAAGTGATCGGATCAATTACAACACCGTTGCCAATTACATTGAGTTTGTTTTCACGAAATATTCCGGAAGGAATAGTGTGTAAAACTTGTTTGAAATTATTGATCTCCAATGTGTGACCTGCATTTGGCCCGCCCTGAAATCTGGAAATAATATCATATTTAGGGGTTAAAACATCAACAATTTTCCCTTTGCCTTCGTCGCCCCACTGGAGGCCTAACAATACATCTACTTTCATCTTCAAAATATTTAAGATCTGTTTAAACACGATAATCCGCGAAAACTGAATTTTGTGTTTTCAATTTTCACGGAAATAATGGTCTTATTTGAGCGATAAAATTACAATTTATTTACTGAAGTAAGTTTAAAATAAACACTTAAAAGAAGCCGATTATTAATTTGTTCTTTTTCTATTAATGAATTGTCGGGAAGTATTTGTTTTTACTTGCTGACGAATTGTCCATAGATGTAAAGTGTATGGTGGGATAATTTAAAATCGTTTTTCTGGCAGATGTCTTCAATAATTTCCTTGAGTCGCGGGTCGTAGAATTCATTCAGAGAACCATTACGGAGATCAATTAAGTGGTCGTGTTGAGGAATGGCAAAAGCTTTTTCGAATTGCGCCAGATTTTTTCCAAACTGATGCCTGATGATAAGTTTGCAATCGAGCAGTAAATCCATTGTGTTGTATAAGGTAGCCCGGCTTACCCTATAGTTCTTGTTTTTCATCGAAATGTACAACGACTCAATGTCGAAATGCCCTTCTCTCGAATATATTTCTTCCAGAATTGCAAACCGTTCAGGAGTTTTACGGTGTTCATTTTCTTCAAGATAATCGATAAACATGCGCTTGACCGCTTCTTTTGTTTTTTGGTTATTCATATTTAAACCAATTAAGAATAAGGATCAAAAATAGCACTTTTTTAGAACTTTATGCGAAGCTGGTTATTTATTGCTGAATTTTTTCAATTCGTTCAACCGTGTCCATCCCCTTGATTTTCATTAATCGGGATATCAGTTCATTTAAATCCTGAACACTATGAATATAGAGGTACAAATCACCTTCAAAAATACCATCGTGGGTATCAAAATGAACTGTGCGCATGTTGATGTCGCTTTGCTTTGAAATGATGGTGGTTATTTCATTGACAACACCCACGCGATCGAATCCGCTAAGTTTAATCCGTGATAGATATGATAGTTTTTTGAATTTGGTCCATTCAGCCGTAATGATGCTATCTCCCTGTTGAGACATGATTTTGAGAGCTTCGGGGCAATTTCTTTTATGAATAATGATGTGTTCATCATCTGAAACGTACCCGACAACATCGTCACCCGGAATTGGATTGCAACATTTGGCCAGCGTATAGTTGAGTTCTTCCGGATCTTCTTTCAGGATAAAGGGTGCCTTTTTGTTGATTTTGCCAGTTGACGTGGGTTCCTCTTTTTTGGTAGAGAATGATAATTTCCAGAATTTTGCGAGTTTATTCTCTCTTCGTGTTTGCAATACTTCGTCGAGGTTGTCGAGTTCCAAAAAACCCATTCCAACTTGCGCATACAACTGCTCTTTGTTGGTCAGGCTGTAATATGCGCTCAGTTTTTTTAGGGTATCAGATGAAGGTTGAATTTTATATTTGGCCAATTGATCCTCAATGATTTTACGCCCTTGTTCGATGTGCTTTTTCCGGTCGAGCTTGAATGATTGTTTTACTTTTGTTTTTGCTTTGGCAGTAATTATAAAATTGAGCCAGCTAAGTTGCGGCGTTTGTGTTTTTGAAGAAAGAATTTCAACCTGATCGCCACTTTGAAGGGCATGGGAAACAGGAACAAGTTTGTGGTTAATTTTTGCTCCAATGCAATGATTTCCAAGTTCTGTATGTATTTCGTAGGCAAAATCGATAATGGTGGCATTCTTGGGTAGGTTCACCATTCGGCCTTTGGGTGTGAAGACAATAATTTCGGAAGAAAAAAGGTTCATTTTAAATTCATCCAGAAATTCAAGAGCATCCGATTCCGGATTCTGGAGCATATCCTTAATCTTCTGCAACCATCGGTCTAATTCGTTTTCAACGTCATTAATATTCTTGTATTTGTAATGGGCAGCAAATCCTCGTTCGGCAATTTCGTCCATTCGTTGTGTTCGAATCTGGATTTCAACCCATTTGCCCTGGGGCCCCATTACGGTAACGTGCAGAGCTTCATAGCCATTTGCCTTTGGGATCGTTATCCAATCACGGATGCGGTCAGGCTTCGGTTTGTATATGTCGGTTACCAGCGACAAAATATCGAAGCACTGTCGCTTTTCAGAAACATTGCTCTTGGGATTGAAGACAATTCGAACAGCCAATAAATCATAAACTTCATCAAACGAAACCCCTTTTGTTTGCATTTTATTCCAGATGGAGTAGGTTGATTTCAGTCTTTCTGTAATATTGAAATCAACTCCTTCCCGTTTCAGTTGCTCGTCAATTGGCCTGATAAATTCGGTTACCAGGTAATCTCTTTTTTCACGCTGGTTTTGAAGCCTGAACTGAATTTGGTTATAGGCGTCAGGGTGTTTGTATTTCAGGCTTAAATCTTCCAGTTCTGATTTGATAGCATATAACCCCAATCGATGGGCGAGGGGAGCGAATATGTAAAGGGTTTCGGCAGCAATTTTTAGTTGTTTGTTCGGAGCCATCGAATCTAGTGTTCGCATATTGTGCAGTCGATCAGCAAGTTTTATTAGGATAACCCGAACATCATCAGAAAGGGTCATCAGCATTTTCCGGAAGTTGTTGGCTTGCTTGGAGTCGTGCTGTGGTGTAAACTCGTCGGTGAGTTTTGTCAAACCATCAACAATTGAAGCTACTTTTTCACCAAACAGGTTACTGATGTCTTCTAGCGTAAAATCAGTGTCTTCAACAACATCATGGCACAAGGCAGCAATGATTGATGTAGCGCTTAGCCCGATTTCTTCAACTACAATTTTAGCAACTGCCAGTGGATGAATGATGTATGGTTCTCCTGATTTCCGTTTTACCCCGGCATGTGCATTGTTCGCGAATTCAAATGCTTTTTGTATACGAACCTTTCCTTCGTCCGAAACTTTGCGATCGCAAGCCTTCATCAAGTCATCAAAATAATCCTGAATTAATCGCTCTTCCGCTTTTGTCTGAAGTTTTGTCATTTATGATTCCTTCTGTGCTCTGTCTAAATTAATGCTAAATAGTAAAGATATATTTTTTCCGAAAATATAGATGGTTAAGAATCCATATTCAAGTTTATAAGAACAAATATTTAAAGTTTAGGTTGATTTTAACTATTGAGGTGCGTTGAGTTTTATCTAATCAATTGCCTGAGTTGATAAAGTAAGTGGCCAGATGAATGCCAATTCAGAAACAATGCCTTATCCATCGAGGGTAAGAATTGCTCCAAATTATTGCGTGTATAAGGAATAATCATTGAATCCGTTATTCGAAACGAAGACTTTCTATTGGGTCAAGTTTTGAGGCTTTCTGAGCGGGATAATATCCGGAAATTACACCAACGAAGAAACATAAAATTACACCAACAAGGATCCAGACCCAAGGAATGAAGAATGGCGTGCCGATCATCATGGCAACGCCGTTTCCAGCCAATATTCCCAGAATGATACCTACAATTCCTCCAATCTGTCCGATAACAACCGATTCAATTAAAAATTGCTGCTTCACAATTTTCGATGTTGCACCAATTGCTTTGCGGATGCCAATTTCACGAGTTCGTTCGGTAACTGAAACGAGCATGATATTCATAAGCCCAACGGCAGCACCGAATAGTGTAATAAGACCGATGATGGTAGCAACGAGGGTTATGTTCTTTATGTTCTTAAGAAGTATATTGACCAGATTATCACTTTTTTCGATGTTGAAATCACTTTCGTCGGCAGGATTAAGGTTTCTGATCACCCTGAATATTCCTTCAGCTTCTCCAGTTGCAGGATCAACCATCTCATTATTGCTTACCTTAATTTGGATCGAAAAATTCATTTGCGGACGTGAAAAATAACTCCTTACATTGGTAAACGGAAGTAAACACATTTGATCTCCACCCGATCCAAATCCTTGTCCCTTCGATGCAAGAACCCCAATTACCCGATATTTTCCACCTCCAATACTTATTGTTTTTTGCAGCGGGTTTTCGCCTTTTTTGAATAACTTCTTAATTATTCCATCACCAATGATTACTACATTCCTTCCTGAATTAATTTCTTCTTCAGTAAAATTACGTCCGGTTTTAATTTCATTTCCTGATGTAAACAGGTAATTTTCATCAACACCCTGCACCGATACATTAGGATTTGTTTTCTCCGACTCATATTTTATGGTTGCGGTTCCAGTGGCATTGGTCGAAATAGAAACTGACGCAGGGAAAACAAACTTTTCTTTGAACTCCTTTGCCTGATAATAGCTTATAAAAGAATAATTTCTGGTACGATAGCGTTTGTCTCCAACCTGAATACGCATTCCTCTTGAATTGATCGTGAACGTATTTGCGCCCATAAACGTAAATTCCTTTGTTATCGAATTTTTTATCGAATCAATAGCTGTAAGAATCCCCACCAATGCTGTAATTCCTACAGCAATTATACATACAGTCAGTATTGTCCTAAGCAGATTACCGCGGATGGATTGTAGTGCTATATTCAGGTTTTCAAAAAAGAGTGTTCCTAATCTCATCGGTTATAAATTATGGGACTTCTAATAGGTCATACAAGTTTAAAAATAATTACATAAATTCTGTACTTGTGCAGGTGGTATAATAAATGTTGGTTCGGAAATCTTAAAGGATGTTTTAACGACCAATTGGAACATATATTCGATTTTTCAAGAAACAGATTTTTTGTGATTTTTCACATTGCTTTATAACTTCCAGATATGCAGGTTGATATAAGTGCTTTGATTGAAAATTAATCTTTTTTAACATTTATGAACTAACTTTTTGTTTTGCATTTCTGTATAGGAGTTACAATTTGAACTTAATTTGAAATGAATATTAAGAATAATCAATCACAAATAATTCTTGATTTATGATTTGTATTTTCGAAATTTCATCTTTAGAGGATCCTAATTTTAAACGATTGATTCATGTTGGATCCGAAAATACCTTTGAAGACCTGCATCGGACAATACAAAACACTTCTTATTTCGATACTTCTCAGTTGGCTTCTTTTTTTATAACGGACGATCATTGGAAACGACAGGTTGAGATCAGTCCTCTTGATTCAGGTAAAAAGAGTATGAAAGTACTTAGTATGCGAAATACAAAATTAAATGAATACATATCGGAAATCGGGCAAAAGTTAGTTTACGTCTTTGATTTCTTTAATGACCGTTTTTTATACATAGAATTAAAGGAGAAACTTATGAAAACTGATTTAAAAGAACCATTTGTTGCTTATGAGAAAGGCAATGCGCCAAGTCAATTTTTGATTAATGATCTGGAAAGTCCTGGAGTCGAGATGATGGAGAAGGACGAATCTTATAAGAGTTTTGGGGATCTGGAAGACTATTATGAGATTTTCGGGGAAATGGATGCATAACAAATGGGGACTTTATGGTCCCCTTCTTTTTTTGTATTAATCCCTATCTTTGTTGCTCAACCAATTGATCAGGATGGATACATTAATTATAGTTTTGGGACCTACAGGAGTTGGAAAATCAGATATTAGTATTCAATTAGCCAAACATTATCATTCGGAAATTGTATCAGCCGATTCGCGGCAATTTTTCCGGGAACTTTCCATTGGCACGGCGGTTCCTTCTACCGATGATTTGAAAATGGTACCGCATCATTTCATCCAGACCAAATCAATCCACGATTATTACAATGTAAGTGAGTACGAAGTTGAAGCGTTGCAGCTTATTGGTGAGCTTTTTACCAGAATGAATCCTATCGTGCTTACTGGTGGTTCAATGTTGTACGTCGATACTATTTGCAACGGGATTGATGATATTCCTACCGTTGATCCTGAAATCAGGGATGAAGTAATCGGATGGTATGAGAAAAATGGGATTGAAGCTTTGCGACAAAGGTTACTTGAAGTTGATCCTGAATATTATCAGATTGTCGATCTGAATAACCCGAAGCGAATGCTCCATGCAGTTGAAATTCATCAAATGACCCGATTGCCGTTTACCTCCTTCCGCAAAAAGATTGTCAAAGAAAGGCCATTTCGAATTATAAAAGTCGGAATTAATCAGGATCGGAAAATATTATACGACCGGATAAATCAACGTGTTTTGAGGATGATCGATGCTGGACTTCTGGAAGAAGCGAAGTCTGTTTATCCACACCGGAAGCTCAACTCATTGAACACGGTTGGATATAAAGAATTGTTCTCATTTTTTGATGGAGATTGTACATTCGCCGAGGCAATTGACTTGATTCAACGGAATACGCGCAAATATGCGAGGAAGCAATTGACCTGGTTTCGGCGCGATCAACAGATCGAGTGGTTTGAACCCAACCAGATTTCAGAAATAGTTGACTTTGTTGACCAAAGAATGAACCATAATGAATGATCAGCTGCCCTCTCAATTTACAATTCGTGTTTATGTGCTGATTGTGAATGACAAAAAAGAAGTTCTCGTCACTGACGAATTCCAGCTGGACATGA
Organism: Prolixibacteraceae bacterium; assembly: GCA_028683385.1. Classification (GTDB taxonomy): domain Bacteria; phylum Bacteroidota; class Bacteroidia; order Bacteroidales; family Prolixibacteraceae; genus Aquipluma. The sequence continues at coordinate 474,167 of JAQUIJ010000002.1, forward strand.
AAATGACAAAATTTCCAGGAGGTGGAATGAATTTTGGCGAAGGACCTATTGATTGCCTGAAAAGGGAATTGCGTGAAGAGTGTAATCAGGAAATTGAAGATATTCAGCATTTTTACACTACCGATTTTTATCAGAAGGCCTTGTTTTGGGAAGGTTATCAACTGATGAGTATTTATTATCTGGCGAAGATTAAAGATCCTGTAAAGTTTAAACTTTCAATTAACCCTTTTGATTTTCCGGATTTGGTGAATGGAAATCAGTCATTCCGATGGATTTCGGTTGAGAAAATTATTCCTGATGATTTTACTTTCCCAATTGATAAACATGTTGCACTTTTGTTAAAAGATTATTTGACAGGGAAATGTTAAAAACCATCAAGATTATTGGTCCTGCTTATCCTTATCGAGGAGGTATTGCAACTACGAACGAAAGGTTGGCGCAGGAATTTGCCTCAATGGGTTTTGATGTCGGGATGGAGACTTTTATTCTTCAATATCCATCTTTCCTTTTTCCGGGGAAAACACAATATAACGACAAACCTGCTCCTGAAAACTTAAATATTAAGCGTACCATAAATTCAATTAATCCTTTAAACTGGCTAAAAGTTGGACGAAGGATTGCCCGTGAAAAACCCGATTTGGTCATTGTCCGTTACTGGTTGCCTTTTCTGGCTCCATGTCTTGGGGCAATTTCAGGTTTAATCCGGAAAAACAAACACACTATTATTATATGTCTTGCAGATAATGTTATTCCTCACGAACACCGTCCAGGAGATCGTTTGCTGACCAACTATTTTATGCAGCGAATTGATGGCTTGATTGCCATGTCGCAAAGTGTATTGAAAGACGGAAACTCCTTCCGTAAAAATTTACCTCAGGGATTTTGCCCTCATCCAATTTTCGATAATTATGGCGAGAAGTTGTCGTTCGAACTGGCCAAACAAAAACTGAAATTGGATCCAAATGTCCGGTATCTGCTTTTCTTTGGATTCATTCGTGATTACAAAGGACTTGATCTGTTAATCAGCGCTTTTGCGGATGAGCGATTGCGTAAATTCCCGGTCAAGCTTTTGGTTGCTGGTGAGTATTATTCGAGTCCGGAGCCGTATCTCAAATTAATTAAGGACAATAATCTGGAAGATTTTATTGAGTTGAGAACTGATTTTATTCCGGATGACGAGGTGAACCTTTATTTTAGTGCGGCAGACATGGTTGTTCAGCCCTATAAAAGTGCTACTCAAAGTGGCGTGACTCAAATCGGGTATCACTTTAACAAACCTATGCTGGTAACCAATGTGGGTGGTTTGTCCGAGATTATTCCCGACGGAAAAATTGGATATGTGGTTGAACCGAATAATTTGGAGATCGCCAATGCCTTGGTCGATTTTTATGAAAACGATCGGATTGCCGAATTTGAAGCAAACATCATAGAAGAGAAAAAGAAATTTTCCTGGTCGAATATGGCAAATGCCTTCTTGTCCGTTTACAATAAAATAAAGAATCCGGAATGATAATTAAACGCATCCAACAATCGATCGAGCTTAAGACAAAGATTCTTTCTGATGGGATTTTAATTGAAAGAATCAGGGACGCATCAGAACTTATTATTAATGCATACCGATCAGGAAATAAAACCCTCTTTTGCGGAAATGGAGGAAGTGCCTCCGATGCTCAGCACCTGGCAGCTGAATTATCCGGCAAATTTTACCTGGATCGTCTACCAATTCATGCCGATGTTTGTCATGGGAACAGTTCGTTTATGACGGCTGTTTCTAATGATTATGGTTTTGAAACCGCTTATGCAAGGTATATTCAGGCTGTTGGCAAAATGGGAGATGTATTAGTTGCCATTTCCACCTCAGGAAATTCAGAAAATATCATTCAGGCTATTCATGAAGCTCGCAAAATTGGTTTTAAATGTATTTGTTTAACTGGAACATCAGGAGGCAGAATATCTGAATTGGCTGATGTGTTGATCAATGTGCCGTCAACTGATACTCCCCGAATCCAGGAAGTCCAAATTTTAATCGGACATATTATTTGTGAATTGGTTGAAACTGAATTGTTCGGTTAGTCCAAACAAAAAAGGCAGCTCTTTCGAACTGCCTTTGGTATTTTATCTGAAATTCAGAATTATTTTACTGAATCCATGTGTGCGATCAAATCCAATACTTTGCATGAATAGCCCCATTCGTTATCATACCAGCTAACAACTTTTACGAAATTGCCATTCAAAGCGATACCTGCGTTAGCATCGAATACTGAAGTGCGTGATTCGTGAATGAAGTCAGATGAAACAACTGAATCTTCAGTATAACCAAGAATACCTTTCATGGTAGTTTCAGAAGCTAATTTCATAGCAGCTTTAATTTCGTCGTAAGATGCAGCTTTTTCCAAACGTACAGTTAAGTCAACTACAGAAACGTCGGCAGTTGGAACGCGGAAAGCCATACCTGTTAATTTGCCATTCAAAGCAGGAATTACTTTACCTACAGCTTTAGCAGCACCAGTAGATGAAGGAATGATGTTTCCTAAAATTGAACGACCACCACGCCAGTCTTTAGCAGATGGAGCATCAACAGTTTTCTGAGTATTTGTAGCAGCATGTACAGTTGTCATCAAACCTTCAAGGATTCCGAAGTTGTCGTTGATAACTTTAGCCATAGGAGCTAAACAGTTTGTAGTACAAGAAGCGTTAGAAACGATATCCATATCAGCTTTGTAAGCATCAAGGTTAACACCACAAACAAACATCGGAGCATCGTTTGATGGAGCCGAGATAACAACTTTTTTTGCTCCGCCTTTTAAGTGTAAGCCAGCTTTTTCAATTGTAGTGAAAACGCCGGTTGATTCAACAACATAGTCAGCACCTGAAGCGCCCCAACCAATGTTAGCTGGATCTTTTTCAGCAAAAAAAGCAACTTCAACGCCGTTTACAAATAATTTACCGCCTTTGTTTTCTGCAGTACCCTGGAATCTACCATGAACTGTATCGTAGTTCAACATGTAAATCAAATAGTCAAGATCTAAGAAAGGGTCGTTAACTGCAACAATTTGAACATCGTTTCTTTCCTGAGCAGCACGGAAAACCAAGCGTCCGATACGGCCGAAACCGTTGATACCGATTTTAATTTTTGACATCGTTGATAAATTTAATGAGTGTATAAATGAATAATGTTTGTTTTTTGTAAGACCTGTTTTATTTTAGGCCATACAAAATAACTACTTAAATTCAGAAACTTCAAATTTATTTCTGAAGATGACATTTTTTGTTGCAGAGTTTAATTTTTAGTTAATGTTGAGAATTGTCAAAAAGCCTTGTCGAATCGTCATGCTAAACTTCCTGCCAGACGGCCGGCTGGGTTTAAGCATCTTTTCGTATTTTGGAACGAATATTATTATACGAACGAGTTTGACTTTGGTACAGTCGTCGACTTGCCAATTCATTTTTTTTCTCCTTTAGATGCCGAAATCACTGGTAAATCTCCGGAGTGAATTCAAATATTCAATTCTCAGAGGCTTCAAAAATCAATATTTAACTTAAATCTAGCGCATTATAGCCATTTTGCCTGTTCGTTTGATTGAGTATTCTGTGTAAAAGATCAAATTCAGTCCCAGGTTTTTAAATTTTCACATCGAATTTCCAGAATATTGCAACCCAAATTAGAATTGTTTATTGTTTATTTTGACTTCTTGTTTTTGATTTTTTCCTTTAAGGTGAATAGTTTTTGCATCTTCGGTATGCTATTTTAAATATAATTGTTGAGTTTGAATTGGAAAATAATCGGGATTTCTATTTTTTATGTGAATAATTAGTGTAATTTTATCAAGGTTTGAAGGTGATGAAAGCACACTCATCTTTAATCGGTTAAATACTAATAAATGAGATTATGAGTGGTTTTGTTTTTGACTCAGGATGAGTGAAAACTTCGCAATACGTAGGAAAACAAGTGCATCTGGCTGATAAATATTTTATTATTATCAGTCAATATTGTTGTACATTGCTGATAATTTTTATACGTTTGCATTATAAACTGTCTAATTTTATACGGGACAATAAATAATTAAGATAAAAATGAATTATAAAATTCAATCAATCAATCAATTAAGTTTAATTAAAAAACAAATGCTATGAGAAAATCATTTACTCGGCTTTTAAGTCTTGTGATGTTTTTGACGCTTCTTAGTACTGTTTCTATGGCTGCTTTAACTTCGGTTTGGCCATCGGGAGCAACGGCTTTGACAAAAACTACAGACAAAATTCTGGTTATTTACCCGGAGGCTGTTCAGGCCAGTACGGGTTCTGTTCGCGTTACCAAAACAGTTGGTGGCGCATTGGTGGCTGTATTGCCAGCTACTGACAGCCGTATTTCCTATGCAAAGGGCGATACTGTTGTTATTGATCTAAGTGCAAGCTTACAAGAGTTAACTGACTATACAGTTAAACTTGATGCTAATACTTTTAAAACGGTTGCCGATGGTTCTGAACAGCTCACTTATACGTGGTCTTTCAAAACTGGAGATTATACTGCTCCGACGTTGGTATCTGTAGTCCCAGTTACAGGGACTACCCTTGAGACTTCTCAGACTACTGTGGCGCTTAAAATGACCTTTGAAGATGCATCCTTAGTTCTTGCAGGAACTGGTAAAGTTGCCATTTACAAAGCTGATGGAAATCTTTGGGATTTTATTTCAGTAACAACTGCTACTTCTGTTAGTCATACTACTGGAACTAATCTTTGGGAGTTTACTTTGCCTACAAGCCGCGTTCTGGAAGACAATGTTACATATAATGTAACTATAACTGCCGGAACAGTAACTGATGATGGAAAGCGTGCTGACCTCTTACCGAATGCTTTTGCTGGTTTAACCAATCGTGCTCTCTGGACATTTACGACTAAAGATTATACGGCTCCTGGGTTTGCTACTGATTATCCTAAAATTGGTATTGTTACCAATACTGCTGCCGGTGTTTTGATTAAAACCTTAGAAGCTGGTGTAGCTTATGCTGTTATTAATACCTCTCCCTCTACTCTTACTCCTGAGGCTATTAAAAATGCTTCTGGTGTTCAATCAGTTGCTATTACTACAGCCGGAACTGAATATGCGATCAATTTTATAACAGGACTTTCACAAGGAACACAGTATTATATACATGTAGCTACCGAAAATAGTGATGGCGTTTTAAGTCTTCTTGAAGCACAGGTCGCTCCATTTACATCTGAAATTACAGCTCCAACTTTGGTCGCAGTTAAATATCAAACTGTTGATGGTACTGTTGCTACCGGAACTGTGACTTCGAATGTTGTAACAACTGCCACTGGTACTCTTATTCCTACTAGTTTTGGTGGTGGTAAAGCAGTTCCTCAGGATGTTAATAATATCGTATTGGATTTTAGCGAGCCCGTTAAAATTGGTGCAGGTAATGTTATTATCTATAAAGCTTCAGATAATACTATTTTTTCTACTGTGGCTGCTGCTAGTCTTACTGTTGACGCTACCGATCTTTCGTTGGTCAATGTTCCTGTTTCGGGATTACAAAATAATACGAAATATTACATTACTATTCCAAATACGATAGTTCTGGATGTTTACAATAATGCGTACGGTGGTATCTATACTGTTAGCGGAATGCCATTCCAGACTAATGATATTGTAGCTCCTACATTTACATATACACCTGTTGAAGGCGCTTCAAATCAACTACAAGATGTAAATGTCGTACTTACTTTTAATGAGTTGATACGTACTTACGGTACATATTCGTTGACCACAGCAATATCTGTAGAACAACAGAATCCGGAAACCGGCGTTATAAGTACGGTTACATGTGCAATTACTTCTTCTGACAATGATGGCAAGTTTACAACAATAACTCTTGATCCGGAATCTTCTTTATTAAGCAGCGCTGTAGTTACTGTAAAAATTGCTCTAAATTCATTAGCTGATATTGGCAATAATGTTGTTGATGTGGCTGGACAAGGAATTAATTTCGTTGTTGAAGATAAAGTGGCACCTTTAATTACTTCTTGGTCGACTTTGGCAGCACCTGCTGATAGTGTGGTCTTAACGTTTAATGAAGCTATTTATTTAGCTGGAGGTGGCACAATTACTGATGCTACACTATCTTCAATACTGACGGTTAAGCAAACCGACATTAATGGTGTTAATGTGGCATATACCGCTACAATTGATGCAACGAAGTCGATTATCACGATTATCCCAAGTACTCCATGGCTTAGTGAAACCCAATATTATTTTGCGATAAGTTCTTCGCTTCAGGATGCAGCAGGAAATCTTTTCCTCGGCGCTGGTAGAACTTCGACAAGTACAATTGCTGATGTTACTTCAGCAACTGTAGATTTGAGTAGTGTGGCTGGTTTAAATATTTTACCTGGTGCTGATGTTTTTTTGAAATTCTATGAAGGATTAGTACTTGAACCGCGCGTAAAAATATTTTCTAATAATGTATGGACCGATTATTCTTCTGCTAGTGCTGCTACTGTCGCTACAGCAATGCAAAAGGTTATTGTTCTGAAAGAAGGTAGTGCAACTGGTCCTGATGTGGCATTTACAGTTACTTCTACTGATAAAGCTTCATTTAAGATTAGTGCAAATTTGGTTGGAAATGCAACTTATTATTTAGGGATAGGAGCTTCTACAACTGATGCCTTTGACAATGTTAATGAGGCTAAGTTTGTAACATTTTCTACCATTTTTGATGGGGTTCCTTCTATTTTAAGCTTGAGTCCGCTTGATGGAGCTGTTCAGGTAGGCGCCGCTTCTAACTTTGTAATTACATACGATACTCCGGTACTTAAAAAAGCTGGTGGTATTGTACCCGGTGATATTTATATCACTGACGGTACGACCTCGGTTCCAGTTACTGATGCTGAAGTTACTATTGTTGGTAGTGTGGTTACTATTAATCCTGAAGCCGATCTTGCAACCGATAAGAGTTATGATATTGTAATTGACGCTGGTGTATTTACTAATTTAAATAAGGTAACTTCTGTTAGTGGTGCCATTGCTTCAGACTCCTGGGATTTCCTAACCAACGATACAAAATTAGGTATTACTGGTTTATCGCCTGACAATATGACCTCTCCAACTATCGATGCTCAACTGGTAATGACTTTTAACGAACCTGTTGTTAAAGCTTTAGGTACTTTCAAAATTTGGAATACTGTGACCAATACTTTGGTTGAGAGTATTGATGTGATCTCAAGTCAGGTTGTTTTAAGTGATGACCAATTGACAGTTACGATTACTCCTTCAGCAAACTTTAGCTACAACACTACTTATTATATTGAAGTAACTCCAGGTGCTTTGAAAGATGTATATGGTAACGGAAATTTGGAAATCTATGGAACAACTAATTCTGATGATCTTACAAACTGGACGTTTGGTACGCCTAATCCTGCGTTGACTATCGATACTGTTTTATCCACACCTGCTTCTGGTTCCGACAAAGTTGCTGCTAACGCTAATATTGTGATTACGTTTAATCGCGAAATCGCTGCTGTTGTTGGAAATAATTCTGTGGGTTACTTTGAAGGGACAACTGCGACTACTGCTCAATCTTATATCTTCGGCAGTTCGAATGTAATAATCAGTGGAAAGACTTTAACAATTACTCATGCTGATAAATTATTCCCTGCTTTAACTGATATTTATTTGTATTTACCTGCAAATGTAATTCAAGCAGCAAATGATGAAAACATTCGGAATAGTCTTGTAGATCGTACTCATAATGCTTATTCTTTCAATACTGGTGATGTGAATGCCCCTGTTCCAACATTTACACCTGTGAGCTTCGCAACTAGTCAGGTTTATTCTGCTGTTGATTCGAATATTACCATCACATTTGATGAAGATATATTCTTGGCTGGAGGTACACCTGTTTCTAGTGGTGATGTAACTTCTGGTGGTTTATTTAGTATTATTCCTGATGGCAGTAGTACTTCTATACCTTTTGTAGGTACAATTTCTGGTCGAACTGTTACGTTGGATCCAACCAGCGACTTAAGCCAGTTTACTGAGTACACGATTACAGTTAATGCAAACAAGATTAAAGATTCAAACGGGTTATATATTACTTCTGCAATTTCTTCAACTTTTAAAACTGTTGATATCTCGGCTCCTGTAATTACTTCGTTTGTTTTGGATGGCGGTAATACGCTGATTTCTGTTCCTCAGATTTCGATAACGGATCCAAATAACAGTAAGTTTTACTATTTGCTTCGTGCAACATCGACTGATTTGGCTCCAACTGCTGATGTAATTAAGGCTTCAAATACCTTAGAGGTTGTTGGTAGTGTTGTATCTACTTTTAACATTGATTTATTATTGCCATCAACAGAATATCAGTTCTACTATGTTTCTGAAGATTCTTTTGGAAATACTTCTGAAGTTGCTGTGCTTGTCGCTTCAACTGATGACACTGTGGCTCCATTGTTGGTTTCGACTTACCCTGCTGTTGGTAGTGTTAATGTTGACGTTCCTTCTACTGGTATTGTTGTAACTTTAACATTCAATGAAAATGTGGTTAAAGGAACTGGTGTAATTACTGTTCGTGATTATGCAACTCAGGCTGTTTTGGCTGTATTAAACCAAGATGCTCTTGGAGTATTAACAGATTTGACAACGTTGAATTTAACTATCCCAGTAAGTGCTGTAACTAGTGCTGCGCAGAAATTTTATGTTGAAATCTCGGCTGGAACAATTGAAGATGCAGCAGGCAATGATTATGCTGGTGCTTTTGGACAAAATACACTTTCGTATACTACCGAAGACAATTTAGCACCTGCTGTTGATGTGGCTCTTAGTACAATTGGTACTGATGTCGCTTTGAATTCAACTATTACTGTCGCCTTTACAGAAGATGTTAAAGCTGGAACTGGAAATTTGATTTTGTATACTGGTTCTGTGGTCGATGCTGACAATGCGATTCAGGTATTTACTGCTGCTGAAGCTACATTTAGTGGAAATACGGCTACTGTTAAGCCAACTGCAAGCCTGATTAATAGTCAAGCTTATATAGTAAGTACTGAACTTGGTTTTGCTGTTGACTTGTCGAGTAATGCAAATCCTAATGCTTTAAATACTGGTGTTCAATTTACTGCTACACCTGATGTTTTATTATCGGTATCATCTGTTGATCCCGCTGGTGGTGATTTGCCTGTTAATAAATCTACTTTAGTTGATATTACTGTTAAATTTAACGGTAATGTTTATCTTACTGTAGCAGGTTATCACAAACCTTTGGCTTTAATGACTCAGGCTGAATTATTGGCACACGTTTCGTTAGTTGATGGTAATGGTACTGTTGTTCCTATTACTCGAATCGATAAAGATGGTGCTGATGGTATAATAGTTATTCCTGGTACTTTATATGATCAAACAAATTATACCTTAACTATTAGTGGTTTTGAGAATAGCGCTGGTACGGTAATGACTAGTTATGTTGTCAATTATCTGACTGACGATGCAACTCCTCCTACTATTGTTTTCAGTCCTGCATTCGAAACTTCAGATGTTAATCCTGCAACTGCATTAACACTAACTTTTTCTGAAGCTGTTGTTGATGATGCGATTAATCCAAATGCCAGTATTTATTCTTACATTGACAATACCAATGTTAGTAACTTTGTTTTCCTAAAGGAAGCTACTGTTGGAGGAGCTGATGTAGAATTTACTGCAACTATTTCAGGAAAAGTAATAACTATCGTTCCTTCTGCTGCGCTTATTTCTGGAGCTAAATATTATTATGGTCTTAAACGTACGGTTGAAGATTTGTCAGGAGCTGCTATTTTGGCAACCTCACTAGATACGGATGGCCATACAATTACAACAGGTATTGAAGAATCGACTTATGTATATTTTACAGCGGCTGATTATACTGTACCTGCATTATTAGATTTAACGACAACAAATTTTTCACCATATTTAACTGGAGCATATGCTACTTCTGAAATGTATGTTATTTTCAGTGAAGCTGTGACTGTTTCTACTGGTTCGATTGTTATCCGTCGTGAAGATGGTACAATTTTCCAATCGGTATCTGGTACAGGCTTAAGCATTGATGTTGATAATGCAGCAAAACTGAATATCGCGCACAATGATTTTGAACCTTTCACCAATTATTTTGTAGAAATTGGCGCTTCTGTTGTTGTTGATGCTTCTGGTAATGCTAATGTGAAGTTCTCTGATCCTGCAACTGGATGGTTATTTACAACAAACGATACTTATGCGCTTACTGCCTCTGTTACTCCAATGGGAGATAACACACCTCGTATTGTTAATTTGCAGATGATGTTCAACAAGGACGTTATTTCTGGTGTAGCTAATAAATTCATCGCTGTTTATAAAGCTGATGGTACTGCCGTAAGTCAAATCGCTACTGAAGATTTGGTTGCTAACGAAAGAACAGTTGTAATTCCTGTAGCTCTTGACGCTAATCAATCGTATTATGCTCGCGTTGAAGCTGGTGCATTTGTAGATGGTTCAGGTAATTTATTTGCTGGCATCATGGATAATAGCTGGGTATTCTCAACAGTTGATAATATCGCTCCTCAGGTGGTTTCTTTAGCTCCTGCTGACAATGCTCTTAGTGTTGATGCACAAACATCTGCGTTTACAATGACTTTTGATCGTGACATAGCTGTGGGTACAGGTGTTATTTCTGTACGTTATGCTGTTGATGGTAAAGTGTTTGAAGATGTTGACGTTACAAAAGCTGTGGTGAGTGATAAAACTTTAACTTTTAATGTTTCTAAAGTTTTGGATGCTAATACAGCGTTCTATGTTATTGTTCCTGTTGGTGCTATTACGAATACAGAAGTTACTAAAGATTCATTTGCTGGTATTTTGAATACTTACACCTGGAACTTTACTACTACTACTGACAAAACAGCTCCTAAGTTGTTAACTTGGACTCCTAACGCTACAACTATTACTGACAACCACCCAACTTTAGTCATGACTTTTGACGAAGCTGTTGTTCTTGGTGCTGGTAATGTGAAAATCGTTAAGAAATCTGATAACGTAATTGCTTTAACTATTCCGGTTACTGCTGCTATGGTTAGCGACAAAACTGTTACTGTATCTTACGTTTACAATGAAACGACTGGTGGTCTTGACAAAGATACTGACTACTATGTATTAGTAGATGGTGGTATTGTTAAAGATTTAGCTGGAAATGCTTTCGCTGGTGTAACTGCTAGTACTACTTGGACTTTCAAAACAGGTGCTGACTGGCAAACTCCAGTTGTTCCTGAAATAAGTGATTCTCAGTTTAAGGTTTATCCAAACCCATTTGTTGATTATGTGACTGTATCTAACGCTTCTGAACTTTCTAAAGTGGTTGTTTCTAACATCGCTGGACAGATTGTGAAAGAAGTTGTAGCTCCAGAAAGCACAATTCAATTAAACGAACTACGCAGTGGAGTTTACTTCATCACTCTTTATCAAGATGGTGCTGTAATCAAAACTGTTAAGATTCTTAAAAGGTAATGCCGAATTGATTGATTTAAAAAGGGAAGCTTGCGGGCTTCCCTTTTTTATTTATAGATACTCTTAGATATGGAATTTTTAAAATCACATCGTACGATCAGAAAGTACAAACCAACTGCTGTTGCTGAAGATATTCTTAATGATATTTTGGAATCTGGCATTCGCTCGTCGAATACCGGGAATATGCAGCTTTATAGCATCATTGTTACAAGAAATACTGACAAGAAAGAAGATCTGGCTCCGTTTCACTTTAACCAACCGATGGTGAAGGAAGCCCCTTTGATTCTGACTATTTGTTTCGATGTTAACCGATTTAAAACATGGTGTCAGGCAAATGTTGCCAAGGTGGATTTTACTAGTCTATTATGGCTTTTAAATGGCACTATTGATTCTTCAATTCTGGCTCAAAATATTTGTGTGGCTGCTGAAAGCTACGGATTAGGTATTTGTTATCTGGGAACTACATTATACAATGCCACTGAAATTAGTAAAGTTCTCCATTTGCCAGAAGGAGTTATTCCTATTACAACTTTAACGATGGGTTATCCTGAGGTTGTTCCTGAATTAACTGATCGTTTACCCTTGGATTCTGTTGTACACTATGAACAGTATCAGAATTATTCGGTAGAGACGATCAGGGAGATGTATGAGTTTAAAGAGAATTTGGAATCTTCGAAGAAATTTGTTGAGGAGAATGGAAGGGAAAACCTGGCTCAGGTTTATACTGATGTTCGATATAAAAGTGCTGACAGTAAGTTTTTCTCTCAGAAGTTGCTGAAAATGCTGACAGAGCAAGGATTTGTTTTTGAATAGCTTTTCTGACCTTTATATTGAGATGTTACTAATCTTTGAAAAGAAATCTGTTCTGTAATTGCTACCTATTGTAAGTTTTACGCTTGGTAACTCAACCATATTTCCTTCGATAGCAATTATCTTCATCCGATTTATGATGTGCGATTTATGTATCCTGTAGAAATCACTTGCTGGAAGTAGTTCTTCCATCTTCTTCATCGAAAGATTCGTAACCAAATGTGACTTTTCAGTATAAATTTTGATGTAATCGCCCAAGCCTTCAATGTATAGTATTTCGCTGAACTTAACCTGATACGTTTTTTTGTTTGATTTTATAAATACGGATTCAGCTTTTTCTTCGGGTGTTGTTTTTTTTGTCAATTGAAACTGGTACTCTGCTTTTTGAAATGCTTTTAGAAAACGGGCGAATGAGAAAGGCTTTACCAGGTAATCTAATACGTTTAATTCATATCCTTCCATGGCATATTCGCTGTAGGCAGTGGTTAATATGACTAATGGAGGTTTCTTCAGCATTTTTAAGAATTCAATGCCTGACAGTTTGGGCATGTTTATGTCCAAAAAAATCAAATCAATAGTTTGTTTTTCAATGATTTCTATGGCATCTACTGCATTCTTGCAAAATCCTACGACTTCAATCGATTTGATATCTTCCGTATATTTCCGGAGAACATTCTGGGCTAACGGCTCGTCGTCAATAATTAATGTTTTTAAGATCATTTAATGCCCTTTTTGATCATTGTTTAAGTTGAACTTCAAGTAGTATTGAAAACGTATTGTCTGTTCTGATTACTTCATATTTGTATTCGTTGGGCAAATATAAATATTCAAGTCTGCGTTCTATGTTTTTAAGCCCAATTCCAGAGCTTTTACTCGTTTTGCTTAGTTGTGTGCAGTCAAAGTTGTTCTCAATCTTAAATCGCATCGTATTCTGCTGAAAATAAATGAATACATGAATGTACGGTAACGGAGCAGGATTTCTTAATCCATGTTTGAAGGCATTATCAATAAACGGTTCGAAAATTAAAGGAATAACCTTTCTATCCGGAACATCACCTTCAATTGAGTATTGAATTTCAATTTCATTGTTTAATCTGATCTTTTGCAATTCGATGAAATTACTCAGAAAACTCAGTTCATCTTTTACGGGTATAAAGTTTTCCCTGGATTCGTACAGTACATGGCGCATTAAATCTGATAGTTTCAGTATAATTTCTGGTGTTCGTGGTGAATTTATTAGCGACAATGAATAGATGTTGTTCAGACTGTTGAATAGAAAGTGTGGATTTAATTGTGATTTTAGGGTATTTAATTCTGCCTCAAGTTTTTCACGCTCTATTTGCGTGATTTTCAGTTTTATTTCCTGAAGCTTTAACCAATCCTTAATGAATTTAAACAGTGAGGTTATTCCAACATAAAACAAGGCCGTAAAGAAATGTGAAGAAAACATATTCCTAAACTGATCTGAAAAACTCCTTGTTTTTAGTAGGTAAGCGAAAATTAATTGTATTAAAATTGCTGAAATTGAAAGTAAAATTATTAACCAGAAGGTATAGAATATGTAGTTTTTATTCTTAAGAAACTTCGGAATTAAGAGATACAAATTGAAATAAACGGCCAAGGCAAAGCCAATATTTGGAATTATAGCACGCAGGAAAAGATCGGTATTCAGGGTTAGTTTGTGATCGGATGCAACATAAAAAGCTGAGATTGCAAAAATGATGCTGCAAATCCAGAATAATAGATGACTATAGATTTTAAATTTATCGTATCTGTTTACCATTGAAATCTTTAGATTCGGTCGAGGCGTTTGATCAGTTTTTGATAATAGTATTTGATAGGATTTTTATATTTTAATTGTTTCCAGGGCCTACTGCTATGCGGTTTGTGCAAAACTCCTTCGTTGACAAGGAGGTAATTGTTTAATCCCAATTGAAGTGATTTGTGCGATATTGAAACATCGTACCAATGTTTTTCGGTTGACAGTGTTTTGAAATCGTACTTCTTCAGTAATTCGTTGGTAATTAAAGTGCAACAAAAACTTAAACTATGCCTTGTTTTAGCGATCTCTTTTCTCGTTCTTTTGAAATTCAGGTATGGAAAATTAATTTTTCCTTCGCTATCTCTGGTTACCGACCCAACCATGCCACACTCCGGAAGCTCCTTCGATTGCCTGACTAATTCGCTTAAGGTATTGTTTTGTACTTCTACGTCAGACTCGACGATAATGAGTGGAAGATTGAGTTTTAATGCTTTTTCTTGTGCCAGTTGGAGAACAAGTCGATAGTTTGGCGATGGCGTATTGGTTATTTCGGCAAGATTAATCAGTTCAAAATTGTATTGAACGCTTAGTGATTTGAGATTATTTGTTGTTTCCTCCGTACTAAAATCGTTGAAAATACAATAAAGAAAATTACCAGTCGAGCTTTTGATGGATTCAATGGTTTCAGTCGTTGTTTTCAACGAATCTTTTACCGGAGTTATAACTAATGCTTCGTACATAGAAGTTTTGTCTTTGATTTAATTCTTGTTAACAAGGGTTTCATTAAAATTCAAACCGAATCGGGTAGCTAAATCCTTTAAATCAGCAACGACTTGCTCGTGTAAAGGTATTCCATTTTTCTGACGTTCGGCGGTTAATTCGCGTTCGGGGTCACCGGGAATGAGAACGCGCTCTTGTCCGGTCGATGGTTCTGCGTTTCTGAAAGTTTCGATCCAGTTATCCATGTCTTTTTTAAATTCTTCTGCCGATCTGAAAGCGTCAATTCGGATGGCGCCCAGGAAATGCCCTATTCCTTTTCCAACTTGATTAGCCGGTGGGTCAAGGAAACTCACAAATGGTGGAACCCATGGACCATAATTGGCGCCTGATAACACCGCAGAAAAAATGTCGACCATGGCGCCCAGGCAATAACCTTTATGTCCGCCGTGTTCACGGTCGCCACCGAGCGGAAGCATCGATCCTCCTTTTTTAAGCGAATATGCATCGGTGGTTGGATTGCCATCTTTATCCTGAGTCCATCCCAGAGGTGCATCCAGTCCTTTGCGCTGTAAAACTTCTAATTTCCCATTGGCGACGGTAGTTGTCGCCATATCGATAACAAAGGGTGGCTGATTCAATGCAGGGATTGCTACTGCAATCGGATTCGTTCCCAGAAACCGACTTTTTGAAAAAGTAGGCGAAACAAGTGGGCTGGCATTTGTCATTGAAATACCAATCATATCTTTTTCAAGAGCCATCATGGCATGGTATCCGGCAATTCCGTAATGATTCGAATTTTGAACGGCAACCCAGCCAGTCCCGGCTATTTTTGCTTTTTCGATAGCAATTTTCATGGCATGCGGAGCGGTAACCAAACCCAGACCCAAATCACCGTCCAATACCGCTGTGCTTGGCGTCTCGTGTATGATTTTCATTTCTGGCGTTGCGTTCAACCGTTTAAGTTCCCAGAGGCGAACGTAACCACTCAGGCGGGCAACTCCGTGTGAATCCACACCACGTAAATCCGCCTGATTCAAACAGTCAGCAGCAATTTTTGCTTGATCCAATGGGCATCCCATTTGCACGAACACCTGTATTGTATATTCTTTTAAATATTCTGAATTGAAAATGATCATTTTAAAGTCTTTATGGCCAAGATTATCAGCCGGATAATTGGTCCTTGAGAATGTGCTATCAGCAAACATTCTGTTTAGGCCTGAAATATAAATTAAGGGACAGATTACTTTCGGTTAAAATCTCTTGCAGAAGCCTGATCAACAGGCATGATCAACAAATCGTCGATGTTAACGTGTGCAGGCCTTGACAACACGAATAAAATTGTTTCGGCAATGTCTTTTCCTGACAGTGGCGTAAATCCTTTGTAAACCTGATTTGCTCTTTCCTGATCTCCTCTGAAACGAACCAATGAAAATTCGGTATCGACAGCTCCCGGAGCAATAGTTGTCACTTTAATTCCGAAGGGCATCAGTTCAATCCGCATCGATTTCGAAATGGCAGCAACGGCATGTTTTGTTCCGCAGTATACCGATCCATTGGGATACGACTCTTTACCCGCAATGGAAGTAATATTAATAATATGACCAGTTCTTCTTTCAACCATCCACGGCGAAACAATTCTGGTGGTGTACAGAAGTCCTTTGACGTTGGTATCGATCATTGCTTCCCAATCATCTACATCAGCCGAATTAACTGGAGCTAGTCCTGCTGCCAGCCCGGCATTGTTAATTAATAAATCAATTGCTCTCCATTCTTCCGGAATACTGTTTAAAGCTGCTTCAGTTTCAGCTTTTACCCTGATATCAAAATTTAATGGAAGGATTTTGCATCCGAATTCTGACTCTAGTTGATTTTTCAGGACAGTTAGCCGCTCATTTCTTCGTCCGGTGAGTATTAGGTTGTAATTATTTTGAGCAAGTAATAAAGCTGTTTCATAGCCGATACCTGCTGTGGCACCGGTGATTAAAGCTATTTTCTGATTCATTGATGAATAGGGTTTTAATGAGGCCTAAAATTAAAAATTCTGCAAAACTTATGGAATAACAAACTACTTAATTATTTTTGTTTCTGCATTTAAAGCTAAAAGAAACATCATGATCGAACAAAATAACGAAACTCAGGAATTTGCAATCGACCAATTGCCCGAGGAACAAGACATTCAGGATATCGTGTTTAACCTGATGGTTGACCCAAATCTGGCACCGATTAACTATTTCAATGATTTTACCGAAGAAGCAATTGATGTTTCCTCCATGTCAAACGATGAAAATGACGAAACAGGTATGTTTTGTTCTGAAAATGGACAAATGATGGCTATTTCTACTCATGCATTGCACCATCATCTCGATGCTGATCCACAACAGGCAACTGAAATTCTCATTGCCCGGGCTGTGCGAAAAATGATTTGTTTTGGAGCTATACCTGAAGCCATAAGTTCATTTTTATATCACATCAATATTGGCGATCCGAACGGACAGTTTATTGCTGCAGGAGCTAAAAAAGGTCTTGAAAATGCGTCTAAGAAATTTGGTATTAAGCTTACCGACCGGAAAATTAGATTTGATTATTTCTCAGCGCACGGTCCGGTTTATCCAACGATCATCATTTCAATCATGGCTTCAATTCCTGATAAGGATAAGCTGGTAACTCATAGTTTCAAGAATAAAGGCAATAATTTATTCATGATTGGTAAGTCGTATGATGATGTGAATTCGTCGGAATACCTGGAGTTTTACCATGAAATTTCGGATTCGTCGCTTCCTGCTTTTGATCTGGATACTGAAGTGAAACTTCATGATATTATGAAAATGCTTATTGAGGCAGGTTATATAACTTCGGCTAATCCTGTAAGCAAAGGTGGATTGTTCTTTACCCTTTTGCGTGCCGGAATGCCTCTGGAACTTGGATTTGATATTACCACAGATGCTGAAGTCCGGAGAGATGCTTTTCTTTTTGGTGAAGCGATGGGCCGTATTGTCGTCGGAGTTGATCCAAAGAAAGTTGATGAGTTCGTTGATTTTATGTGTAGCCTCAAAGTCCCATTCTTTGCATTGGGTCATGTTACCAAAGGTGAAATCAGAATTGATGATGAGTCGTTTGGGTATATTGATAAAATGATTCCGGCAAACTAAGTGAAGGTTATATCGTGTTTCGTGTTTCAAGTTTCGTGTTTTCCCGCAACCCGTAACGTTTTAAACAGAACACTGTTTCATGATGCTGAATAACTGCTCCTTGTAACTCGTATCCCGCAACCCGTAACGTTTTAAACAGAACACTGCGACTGAACACTATAAATGTATGCAAGTAATCCCGTATAAAGACTCCGACCACCAAAAGAAACAGCAGGTAGAGCAAATGTTTGATAATATTGCTCCGAAATACGATTTCTTAAATCATTTTCTTTCGCTTGGCATCGATAAGCTTTGGCGAAAAAAGGCGATTCGCATTCTTTCGGCCTATAAATCCGATGTTTTGCTTGATGTGGCTACCGGAACTGGCGATTTTGCCGTTGCTGCTTCAAAGCTAAAACCTTCAAAAATAATTGGGTTCGATCTTTCGGAACAGATGCTGAATGTGGGTCGGACAAAGGTGAAACGCCTGGGTCTCGATCAGGTCATCGAATTTCAGAAGGGCGATTCAGAAGCAATGCCGTTCGCGGATGAACAATTTGATGCGATAACTGTCGCATTTGGCGTTCGTAATTTCGAGAATCTTGAAAACGGGCTCAAAGAGTTTGTTCGGGTTTTAAAGTCTGATGGTGTGGTAATTATTCTTGAATTCTCGAAACCGAAGTATTTCCCGATGAAGCAATTGTATTCATTTTATTTCTTCGGAATATTGCCATTGATCGGGAGAATGGTCTCCAAAGACAGTTCGGCTTACTCCTATTTGCCTGAATCTGTAATGGCTTTCCCAGATGATCAGAAGTTCTTGTCGATATTGCAAAAAGTTGGGTTCTCAAGAACAAGCCAGAAAAGGCTTAGTTTTGGAATTGCAACGATTTACATCGCTCAAAAATAAATCACCATGCAATAATTTAGTAATTTTGTGGTTTCTTTGAATGATAGATAACCGTTTTCTTGTGAAGAGATTTTTCTATATCCTGATTTTTTTGTTTGTTGGATTTACAGCTACAGCTCAGAGACTCTTATTAAAGAACCTGACAACCTTTGATGATAAACGGATACATTTCGGTTTTACCTTGGGTGTTAATACGATTGATTTCGGGTTTTCGCATTATAACTTCGTTTCAGATAATCCGAAGTTCTTGTTATCTACGAATAGTATCGACACGCAGTATAAAACAACTAAAACCAAAGTGAGAGCCGATATCTCAACTTTAACACCAGGCTTCACGGTTGGAATTGTTACCAATCTTCGGTTATCCGAAAGTTTCGATCTAAGGTTCTTGCCTGGTATGTCATTTGGCGAGCGGAAATTGGTCTATAATATCCCAATTGTCGATATATCTGGTGAGACTACTAATCCAGCTTTTTATTCCATCAAATCAACTTTTCTTGACTTCCCTTTGTTGTTGAAATACAAATCAAGAAAGATGAATAACCAAAGGCCCTATTTAATTGCAGGCGGAGCTTACCGTATCGATATCTCAAAAAGTGGATCAGAAGACCTGGTAAGGTTAAAACCTCTAAGTTCGTATCTTGAAGCCGGTGTCGGCTGGGATAGCTATCTGCAGTTTTTCAGGCTTTCAACCGAGTTGAAGTTTAGTTTTGGCTTGAATAATGTTCTGGATACTGGTCCAAAGGAAACCCAGGCACAGGTTTATACCAATGCTTTTTCAAAATTATCATCCAATATCTTCACCCTTAGTTTTCATTTCGAATAGTTTTGAAATGAGCATGACTCGCAATCTGAATCTTGATGATAGTCCAATATCATGCGAGTTCCATGTGACAAATAAAAAACAAATTATATACGAATGAAACAGGAAATTAATATCTCGGTTTCGCCCAAACAGGCATCTTCTGAAGAGTTTTACAAACCCATTTTAGCTGAAAAACTTCATGTTGATGAAAGTCGGATTCAACTGGTAAATGTAAAGCGGAGGTCGATTGATGCACGTCAACGGGTAATTCGTATCAATTTGAGCGCTGACGTATATTTGGATGAACTTCCGGTAGAAGAAAAAATCGAATTTAAATACGATCTGGTTGATCAGAAACCTTCTGTAATCATTGTTGGCGCTGGGCCTGCCGGACTTTTTGCCGCCTTGCGCCTGATTGAACTGGGTTTTAAACCACTTATTTTCGAGCGTGGCAAGAATGTCAGCGACCGTAAACGCGACATCGCCAAGATTCATCGCGAACATTTGGTCGATCCCGATTCGAATTATGGATTTGGAGAGGGTGGGGCCGGAACATTCTCAGATGGAAAACTCTATAGCCGATCCAAGAAACGAGGCAATATCAGGCGCGTTTTGGAGATCTTTTACGCCAGCGGCGCGCTTCCCGAGATTCTGATTGATGCGCATCCGCATATTGGTACCAATATGTTGCCCGGAATAATCACCAGTATCAGGAATAAAATTATTGAGGCCGGAGGTGAAATTCATTTCAACAGCCGTGTGGCCGATCTGCTTGTTGAAAACGACAGATGCACCGGAATTATGCTTGCTGATTCGACAATTGTTGAAGCAGAAGCGGTTATTCTTGCTACCGGACATTCGGCCCGCGAAATCTACGAATTGTTATACGAAAGAGGTATTTCCATTGAGGCGAAGTCCTTCGCAGTTGGAGTTCGCGCAGAACACCCTCAAACGTTGATTGATTCGATTCAATACAATCAGCCAGTTCGTGGACCATATTTGCCACCGGCAACTTATTCGTTTGTTGAACAGGTCGATGGGAGAGGAGTTTATTCGTTTTGCATGTGTCCCGGTGGAATCATGGTACCGGCAGCAACCGCGCCCGGTGAAATGGTTATTAACGGCATGTCGCCGACCCAACGGAATACACGGTTTGCCAATTCAGGAATGGTTGTTGAAATCAGGCCTGAAGATTTGAACGAATTCAGGCATTTGGGCGTATTTGCCGGATTGGAGTTTCAGCGGAATATCGAACGTTTATGCTTTTCGCTGAATGGAAAAACACAATATGCGCCTGCTCAGCGAATGGCAGATTTTGTTGACAACCGCTTTTCTCAGGATTTACCTGAAACTTCGTATCATCCCGGATTGGTTTCGGTGCAGCTTCACGATAAATTGCCCAAACGAATACGGACAAGACTTCAGGAAGCATTTAAACTGATCGACAAAAAAGCTCATGGCTATTTGACCAACGAAGCCATTATTGTAGGAGTTGAATCGCGTACATCCTCGCCAATCCGGATTCCCAGGAAAGAGGACACTTTTGAACATGTTAAAGTTGCCGGACTTTATCCGTGTGGCGAAGGTGCCGGATATGCAGGTGGTATCGTTTCGTCGGCAATGGATGGCGAACGCTGCGCCGAAGCTTTTGCCGAGAATTTTTCTCGAAAATAATTTTGAATTGGGTGGCGCGATTTCCAATCGCGGTAAATCGGAGATTGAAAATCTCCGCACCTATCTCCTCCGGAATTCGCTACAGCAGATTGATGCCGCAATGGCCACATTCAACGATTCTGCTTTATTGGGGTTGGTTGAAAATGTTGGTATTGAAATTCTTCTGGTTACCAATCTGCTTGTTGATTCTGATATTCCGTTGCCCTCGTTTCCTAAAACAACGATTCCATTCTTGGTCAGCGGTTCGGTATAGATGTTATTTCCATCCATAAATGTTCCGTAAATTGGGATCTGGTTTTTTGAAGCTTTCAGCAGAAAGCTTTCGAGGTTGGTATAGTTTGTTTTTATCCTGAAAATGGCGCCCATGCTGGCCTGAACAACTTTCGGATTAAATACATCAACCGTATTTTCAGAACAAATCACCGTATTGATGCCAAACCAGTCTGCAATCCGGAGAATGGTGCCTAAATTCCCCGGATCCTGAATAAAATCGAGAGCCAGGCAAAGATCAGTGTTTAAATTCAGTTCCGGAGTATTCAGTTCTGGTTGCATAACAATGGCCAATGCCTCCTGTGGATTTTGAAGTAAACTGGCTTTTTGAATCGAATCTCTGTCGGCTTCAATTAGCTCTTTTGCTTTCGATCGTATTTCGGGATGTTGATTGGCAAACTGAGCCGTGCACACCAAAGTCTCAATTTGGTATTCCGAACGAAGTGCTTCTTCAACCATTTTGTTTCCTTCGACTAAAAAAAAACCGGATTCGTCCCTTTCTTTCTTCCGGTTTAGCGACTGTATCAGTTTAATTTTGTTCTTGCTCAACATATTTTTCGGTTCTTCGTTCTAAAATGTAAAAATAAAAGGTCTGGAAGACTTGCGAACCGAAAGCTCTGTTTATTTTTGTAAAAACATCAGATCATGTCATTTTTT
The DNA here is from genome assembly GCA_028683385.1 of Prolixibacteraceae bacterium. Lineage (GTDB taxonomy): Bacteria > Bacteroidota > Bacteroidia > Bacteroidales > Prolixibacteraceae > Aquipluma. The sequence continues at coordinate 496,416 of JAQUIJ010000002.1, forward strand.
CTTCAGACCAAATTTAATCATCTCCGGATTCTCAGTTTCATGGCTTGCATTATCCTGCTTGCTTCATGTAACTCAACCCGGTTTGTGCCTGAAGGTAAATATTTGCTCAACCGGATTTCTGTCCGTTCTGATAATAAAAGCCTGAAACGTGAAGAGTTGAAAATTCATGTCAGGCAAAAAGAAAACCTGCGCATTTTGGGTCTGTTGAAATTTCATTTGGGTGTTTATAATTTATCGTCAGGAACAAAGGAAAACGACTGGCTTAAGCGTGTTGGAGAAGCGCCTGTGTTGTACGACGAGTTTCAGACACAGAAAAGCAAAGATCAGTTGCAGATTTTCCTGAAAAACAAAGGCTATTACAATGCGGTGGTGAAGGATTCTCTGGTGATCAATCCGGAAAAGAAAAAGCTTAACCTGATCTTCGATATCAAATCGGGAAAACCATACCGGATACGCAATTACACGTATTCCATCAAAGACAAATCGTTGCAGGGTATTTTGCTGAAGGATTCAGTTAGCCAATTACTCAAGCCAAACGATGTGTTTGATCTGGATGTTCTGAATGCCGAACGTCAGCGCATAGCAACCTATTTGAAAAACCGTGGATATTTCAAATTTTCTGAAGAGTTCGTCAGTTTTCAGGCCGACACGAATTTCTACAGCCATCAGGTTGATTTGACGATTAATGTCGATGATGCTCTTTTGAATAATGCTGAAACGGAAGTTGTTCCGCACCAGAAATATAAAATCAGGAATTACCTGATCTATCCCGCATTTAAGCCAATTGATCTGAACGGCGACCAGCAAGAGCAAAAGCTGGATACCTTAATCGACAAGGATTACCGTTTTGTGTACCCCGGAAGACTTAAATACCGTCCCGTCTTGTTCTATAATGTGAACCGGATGAAAGACAGCACCTGGTATTGTTTGCAGAATGCCGAAAAAACCTATCGGGCACTGAACCGACTAAAGCAATTCAAGCTGATCAATATTAGTTTTAACGAGACGGATCCGTTGCCTGGAGATTCGATACCGCTTCTCGATTGCAAAATGCAGCTTTCACCGCTTCCGAGTCAGAACTTCTCGGTTGATGTTGAAGGCACAAACTCGTCGGGTAACCTTGGGGTGGCCGGAACCCTGAATTATCAGCAGCGCAATGTTTTTGGCGGGGCCGAGGTGCTTGATATTCAATTGAGAGGTGCCAGAGAGCGGCAACAAGCTTTGCAGGGGAGTGACAGGTTTAATTTTAATACTCAGGAATTGGGCATTGAAACCAGTTTAACTATTCCTAAATTCCTCAGCTTTATCAATGGGAATCGAAGGTTTTCGTTTCAAATTCCTGAAACAAGGTTCTCTGTCGGGTACAATTATCAAAACCGTCCCGATTATACCCGAACGATTACAAACCTGAAGTTTGGTTACATTTGGAAGACTTCCGAATTTGTTTTTCATACCTTGAATTTGCTTGATTTGAATTACGTCAACCTTTATAAGTTCAATGAGGCTTTCATTAATTCGATCAGGGACTTGTACATAAAAAGTAGTTTTACCGACCATCTGATTTCTGCGTCGAATTACAGTTGGATGTACAACACCCAAAATGTGAACAAAAGAGAGGATTATAAGTATTTCAAGATCAATGTCGAGTCGGCTGGAAGCATACTTTCGCTCTACTCCAGGTTGGTAAACAAAACTAAAATCGTTGAGACTGATTCAATAACAGGAGTAAGAAGCTCTTATTACGAAATTCTCAATACCCGTTTTGCACAGTATCTGAAAGGCGATTTCGAATACCGTTACGGACACATGATCAATAAATCAAGTTCGGTAGTTGGTCGTGCTTTCCTCGGAATTGGTGTCCCATTTGGCAATTTTAATGTTTTGCCTTTCGAAAAGAAATACTTTACCGGGGGCGCCAATGGTATCCGGGCCTGGCAGGTTCGTTCGCTTGGTCCAGGTTCATACAAAGCACCTCCTGATGTCTACCCAAATCAGTCGTCAGACATTAAGCTTGAAGCGAATATGGAATACCGATTTAAGATGTTCTGGCGAATGGAAGGTGCATTTTTTATGGACGCTGGCAACATCTGGGCGATTAATTACAAAGACAATCGCGAAGGATCGGTATTTAAAGTGAACGAGTTTTACAAGCAGATTGCGGTAGGCTCTGGTTTTGGTGTACGGTTCGATTTTACTTACTTCCTGTTTCGTCTCGATTTGGGCGTAAAAATGCGCGACCCATCCAAAGCTGAAGGCAAACGGTTTATTCCGGGAAATTATCAGCTTTCAAGCGATCTGTTTAACCTGTCTTTTGCCATCGGATATCCTTTCTAAAATCATTGACCAATACTCCCGGCATGTTTTTGTGTGACTTTCCTTCTTGCCCGAACGAATAGGCTGCGTGTAATCAAGTGTATGTTTCGTTACGGAACGAAAAGGCTTCGCGCGATCAAATGTACATTGCTTGCCTGATCGAAAATACTTCGCGTGATCAAGTGTATATTTTGCGACTAAACGAATAGACTTCTCGTGATTAAGTGTTTATTGCACACTATATTGCCTAAAGTTCATTTCTTGACGGAATTATCGGTTATTTGTTTGCACTTTTTACCTTAGCCTATTCAGGATAAACCAATAACCCGATAATTTCATTCCTGAAAGTGCAGGATGCACATTAGAACCTGTTCGCCCATGAATGTTATTTGATGCGATTGCCTGCGCCATTTTGCTAAATAAAAAAGGGCCCCTTACGGAAGCCCTTTGTATCAGTTAACACCGAATCAGATTAAGCTTTGCCGGCCGAACCCAATACGTTTTCGTTTTTGTGTTTGTAAAGTTCTTTCAACGCGTCGCGAGCTGGTCCCAAATATTTACGAGGATCGAATTCGCCTGGTTTTTCAACAAATACTTTGCGGATAGCAGCAGTCATAGCCAAACGTCCGTCAGAGTCGATGTTGATTTTGCAAACTGCCGATTTTGCAGCTTTCCGAAGTTGTTCTTCAGGAATACCAACTGAATCTTTCAATGCGCCGCCAAATTTATTGATGGTATCAACATCTTCTTGTGGAACCGAAGACGATCCGTGAAGAACGATCGGGAATCCAGGTAATTTTTGTTCAATTTCTTCGAGGATGTCGAAACGCAATGGAGGTGGAATTAAAACACCTTTTTCATTGCGGGTACATTGTTCAGGAGTGAATTTATTTGCTCCGTGTGAAGTTCCGATAGAGATAGCCAGCGAATCGCAACCTGTTTTAGTAACGAATTCGATAACTTCTTCAGGTTTGGTGTAGTGCGATTTTTCAGCAACAACATCATCTTCAACACCAGCCAGAACGCCAAGTTCGCCTTCAACAGTTACGCCGTGAGCGTGAGCGTATTCAACCACTTTTTTAGTCAACGCAATGTTATCTTCGAAAGAGTGGTGCGAACCATCAATCATTACTGAAGAGAAACCGCTATCGATACAGTCTTTGCAAAGTTCGAAAGTGTCACCATGGTCAAGGTGCAATGCGATTGGAATTTCGCAGCCCAATTCTTTGGCAAATTCAACAGCGCCTTTTGCCATGTTGCGAAGTAAGTTGGCGTTTGCATATTTGCGGGCTCCGGATGATACCTGGAGAATTACTGGTGATTTCGACTCAACACAAGCCTGAACAATGGCCTGAAGTTGTTCCAGATTATTGAAGTTGTAAGCAGGAACTGCGTATCCGCCTTCAACTGCTTTTGCAAACATCTCTTTGGTGTTCACAAGTCCTAAGTCTTTATAGCTAGTACTCATTTAGTGATTTATTAATTGATTAACGATTGTGATTTTTGGGTTTTTTTAAAAGCAACGCAATAGTAGATATTTATCATTAAAAATCAGTCTGTGTGGTCTGATTGTTGATCTGTTTTAAAAAATACTTAACACTGAAAATAGCTACAATAAACCTTAACCAATCCACCTGTTGAAACTCAATACAAACTAAGTTTTGGCTTGCTGAATATTAATTTTCAATCCCAGTAATTCAGATAGTTGTCTGATATTTTCATTTTCAGTATGAACAATACTATCTTTGATTAGTTATATTTTGACTAATCAAGAATTTCAAAATAAACGGAATATTATATTTTAAAAATTATTACAATGACAAAGATTTCAGAAGTTGTAAAACGCGGAGTAGTTTCCGGTGAAGACTTACAGAAAGTGTTCAAAATTGCTAAAGCTGAACATTTTGCACTACCTGCCGTGAATGTGGTGGGTTCCGATTCGGTAAACGCCGTACTGGAAGCTGCAAAACTGGTGAATTCACCAATAATCATTCAGTTTTCGAATGGTGGTGCACAGTTTTATGCTGGTAAAGGATTGAAACTTGATGGTCAGGCAGCACCAGTTGCTGGGGCAATTGTTGGTGCAAAATCGGTTCATATACTTGCTGAATTGTATGGTGTACATGTGGTTTTGCATACCGACCATGCTGCAAAAAAATTATTGCCATGGATTGATGGTTTGTTAGATGCCGGCGAAAAACATTTCGCAACCTACGGAAAACCATTGTTTAGCTCACATATGCTTGATTTATCAGAAGAACCACTTCTGGAAAATATCGAAATTTGCAAAAAATATCTGGCTCGTATGAGTAAAATCGGAATGACTCTCGAAATTGAGTTGGGTTGTACCGGTGGCGAAGAGGATGGTGTTGATAATACTGGTATGGATAACTCATTACTTTATACGCAGCCTGCCGATGTTAACTATGCTTACGAAGAATTGAGCAAAATCAGTCCAAATTTTACGATTGCAGCATCATTTGGTAATGTTCATGGTGTGTATAAACCAGGTAATGTAAAACTTACTCCAAAGATCCTTGATAATTCGCAGAAGTTCATTTCTGAGAAACATGGTTTAGGCGAAAAGCCAATTGACTTTGTTTTTCATGGTGGTTCAGGTTCAACACTCGAAGAGATTCGTGAAGCTATCTCATACGGAGTTGTGAAGATGAATATTGATACCGATACCCAATGGGCTACCTGGGATGGAGTTCGCAAATATGAGGCTCAAAACAGAGCTTATTTGCAAGGTCAGATCGGAAATCCGGATGGAGAAGACAAACCGAACAAAAAATATTACGATCCACGTGTTTGGTTACGTAAAGGTCAGGAAACTATGATCGAACGGTTAAAAGTTGCCTGCAACGATTTGAATAATATCGACAGAAGCTAATTGCTTCCATCATAAAAAAGTTTAACCCGGAAGATTCTTCCGGGTTTTTTATTTTCAAAAAAATGAAGTAAATTAGGGTAACTCAATCAACCTCATGAACTTCAGACAGATTATTCAGGATTATTTTACCTTTAGCCGAAACGAGCGCAAAGGAATTGTTGTTCTTTTAATCGTGATCTTTTTATTAGCTGTGGCCAATAAGGTCATCTTTTATTTTGAAAAACCTGCAAAAATTGATGTCGTATTATTGGATTCAGCCAAACGCGAATTGGGTTTAGTTATCGATTCCATTAATCAGCCAGTATCAGAAAAAACACTATTCTATTTTAATCCCAACACAATTGATTCAGTTGCTCTTGATAGCCTAAGCATTCCTGAATTGATAAAATTGAATTTGTTGAAATTCAGAAGTAAAGGTGGAAAGTTTTATACAAATGCTGATTTCAGGAAAATATATGGAGTGACTGACCAACTATTCAAACAAATTTCACCTTTTCTTTTGCTTGAAAATGAATCGACCTCGCAGAAGGTCAAAATTTCAACTCCCGATTATTTTCTGTTCGATCCGAATAAAGCTACTGATGACGAATTTCTTCGGTTAGGTTTATCTGATAAGCAGATTGCAACAATCCGAAAATATTTGGACAAAGGAGGTGTCTTTCGAAGTAAGGAAGATTTTTTTAAGATCCGGGTGATCAGTACAAATCAGAAGAGTCAATTGGCTGATTGGATTGTATTTGAAGGCCTTCAGAAAGTAATGCCAGAAAAGGATATTGTCTTAAAGACAACCACCATTGATATTAACTCTGCTGATTCCATTCAGCTCAAACAATTGCCTGGTATTGGTAGCGTTTTGTCAAAACGCATTGTGAAGTACCGCGATTTATTGGGCGGGTTCTATTTGATTAGCCAACTGAAGGAAGTTTACGGTTTATCAGATCAGACTATTTCTCTGTTTAAGGGAAAAGTAACTGTTGATGTTTCAAAGATTAAAAAGCTTGATGTCAATTTTGCCGATTTGAACGAGCTTTCGCGACATCCGTACCTGAAAAAAGATTTGGCAAGTAAGATTGTAAAGTTTAGAACGAAACATGGAAGTTTTCGGGATTTGACAATTCTTCGTGATAGTATGATCTTAAACATAGACGAATACAACAGAATTAGACCATATTTTTAGAACAAAATATACCGTCATGCGTTCTTATTTTTAGTACAGTTAGTCGATCAAAATTATTAAAAATTAAATTTTTTGGTATAAATTTGATTAGTAATGTTTAATTCATAAATTTGCGGCTCAAATTTTAACTAGAAAAAATATAATTCCATGATCGTTATTCCAGTAAAAGAAGGCGAAAATATCGAAAGAGCGCTTAAGAGATTTAAAAGAAAGTTTGAAAAAACAGGTGTTGTAAAAGAGTTACGTGAAAGACAGGCGTTTTCAAAACCTTCGATTGTTAGAAGGACTGAGATTAAAAAGGCCATCTATATTGAGAATTTACAGCGTCAGGACGACTAGAGATTTCTGGAAGATTCCTGCATTATGATGAAAATTATTTACTAATGTCCCATCAGGAATCATTTATTAATTACCTGAAATACGAAAAAAGGTATTCGCATTTAACTGCTATAGCCTATAAAAAAGACCTCGATCAGTTTGAAGAGTTTTTTGTCAAAACGATCGGGGATTTTAATGTTGAAGGAATAAATGATAAGGTAGCCCGAATGTGGGTTGTTGAACTGATGGATAACGGGATTTCAGCCCGTACTGTAAATAAGAAGATATCAGCGTTAAAGTCTTTTTATAAATACTTATTGAGGTTCGAGGTAGTTAAGGAGAACAATTTGGTTAATGTGATTGTACCCAAAGTTCGCAAGAAGCTGCCTCAGTTTGTAGAAGAAAAAAGTTTGGATCATTTGCTCGATGATGGTTTCTTTGGAACCGATTTTGAAGCACTTCGTGATAAACTAATTTTAAGTCTTTTGTATGGTACCGGAGTTCGATTGTCTGAATTGATGCATTTAAAAGATGCTGATATTTATACAACCGAGTTTCTGATTAAAGTTTTAGGTAAGCGAAATAAAGAACGTATTATTCCTTATCCACGAAGCTTAAATCTGTTGATAGAGCAATACAAGTCTCAGCGTACCCAGTTATTTGGTAATCCTACACCATGTCTTTTGTTGACATCTAAAGGGAAACCCGTATATGAGAAACTAATATATCGGGTTGTTTGTAAAAATCTAGCTATGGTAACTACAATAGATCAAAAAAGTCCACATGTGCTCCGGCATACTTTTGCCACTCATTTACTCAATCGGGGAGCCGATTTAAATGCGGTAAAGGAATTACTCGGTCACTCCAATCTTTCTGCTACGCAAATTTACACGCATACCTCTCTCGAAAAGATTCAAAGAGTTTACAGACAAGCACACCCACGATCATAAATTTTAGGAGGATAAATTATGAATATTCAGTTAACAACTGTACATTTTACGGCCGATCAGAAATTGATTGATTTTGTAAACAAGAAAGTGCCAAAACTTGATACTTATTTTGAAGGTATTATTGGTGCTGAAGTCATATTAAAGGTTGAGAAACCTGAAACAGCAAATAACAAAATTGCAGAAATTAAGCTTTCTATTCCTGGAACCGACTATCTTTTTGCTGAAAAACAAGCTGATTCATTTGAAGAAGCGATTGATTTGGCGATTGAAGCTGTTCGCAAACAATTAACCAAATTCAAAGACAAGCTAAAGGACAAATAAATTGAAAAATTTATTCCGTTCTTGTGAATTCCAATAAAATATTTATACATTTGCAAACCTTTTTTGGACAAGTTTCTTAACTGAGAAATCTTCATAAAAGAAAGCCCTGTAGACAGGATTTTAATTGTTTATAGGGTCTTTGACATGATGTGTAAATTTCGCCGAATTAGCTCAGTTGGCCAGAGCACGTGATTTGTAATCTCGGGGTCCACAGTTCGAATCTGTGATTCGGCTCATCGAAATAAGTTCTTATATATTGGGGAGATACCAAAGTGGCCAACTGGGTCTGACTGTAACTCAGATGACGTACGTCTTCGTAGGTTCGAATCCTGCTCTCCCCACAGTCTGAATATTGGAATGACAGAATGGAGAATGTTAGAATTACACTAATATTCAAGCTTCTAAATACTGATTTTCAAAATGCGGGAGTAGCTCAGTCGATAGAGCATTAGCCTTCCAAGCTAAGGGTCGCGAGTTTGAATCTCGTCTCCCGCTCAAAATAGAAAGATTGCTGATGTAGCTCAGGGGTAGAGCGCTTCCTTGGTAAGGAAGAGGTCGCGAGTTCAATTCTCGCCCTCAGCTCTGATGAAAGTTTAAAAGAAAATTTATAAAAATTACAAGTTATGGCTAAAGCAAAATTTAACAGGGACAAAGACCATGTCAATATTGGTACAATTGGCCACGTTGACCATGGCAAGACTACTTTGACTGCCGCTATTACTACCGTATTAGCAAAAAAAGGGTATTGCGAAATTAAGTCGTTTGAATCAATCGACAGCGCACCTGAAGAAAAAGAACGTGGTATTACAATCAATACTGCACACGTAGAGTACGAAACAGCTACTCGTCACTATGCTCACGTTGACTGTCCTGGTCACGCCGACTATGTGAAAAACATGGTTACTGGTGCTGCTCAGATGGACGGTGCTATCATTGTAGTTGCTGCAACTGATGGTCCTATGCCTCAGACTCGCGAACACATCCTTTTGGCTCGTCAGGTAAACGTACCAAAGTTGGTTGTTTTCATGAACAAAGTTGATATGGTAGATGATCCTGAAATTCTTGAACTTGTTGAAATGGAAGTTCGCGAATTGTTGAGTTTCTATGGATTCGACGGAGATAATTCACCAGTTATCATGGGTTCAGCTCTTGGTGCTTTGAATGGTGAACCAGAATGGGAACAGAAAGTTCTTGAATTAATGGATGCCGTTGATGCTTGGATTCCACTTCCTCCACGTGATGTTGATAAACCATTCTTGATGCCAGTTGAAGACGTATTCTCGATTACAGGTCGTGGTACTGTTGCAACAGGTCGTATCGAAACTGGTGTTGTTCATACAGGTGATGAGCTTCAGTTAATCGGTCTGGGCGCTGAAGGTCGTAAGACTGTATGTACCGGAGTTGAAATGTTCCGTAAGATTTTGGATGATGGACAAGCTGGTGATAACGTAGGTTTGTTATTACGTGGTGTTGACAAAAAAGAAATCAAACGTGGACAGATTCTTGCAAAACCAGGTTCAATTACTCCTCATACAACTTTCAAAGCTGAGGTTTACATCCTGAAAAAAGAAGAAGGTGGACGTCACACTCCATTCCACAACAGATATCGTCCACAGTTCTATTTACGTACCCTTGACGTGACAGGTGAAATCCACTTGCCAGAAGGACGCGAAATGGTAATGCCTGGTGATAACGTATCAATTGAAGTAGAATTGATCTATCCTGTAGCTCTTAACATTGGTCTGCGTTTCGCAATTCGCGAAGGTGGACGTACTGTAGGTGCTGGTCAGGTTACCGAAATTACTAAATAATTTCCAACCATATTATTCTGATAAAAAGTCCCGGACTTTATGCCCGGGACTTTTTACGGATGTAACTCGGTCGGGAGTTTTGTGTTTTTAGTTTGAGTAGTAAGTTCGAATCTTACCATCCGTACAAATTTATTATTTTACAAAATGAAACTTAAAATTTACTTTGAAGAAGCTTATAACGAGCTTGTTCATAAAGTTTCCTGGCCTACATGGAAAGAATTACAAAATAGTGCTTTCATTGTAATGGTTGCTTCCTTTATTATAGCACTAATAGTTTTCGTAATGGATTTCTCTTTTGAAAACATTATGAGCTTTGTGTACAGATTATTTTATTAATTCCATTTGGAGTACAACATGAGCGAAAACGTAAAAAAATGGTATGTTCTTCGGGCAATTGGAGGAAAAGAAAAGAAAGTCAAAGAATATATTGAAAACGAGATTGCAAATGCTGGTCTCCAGGAGTTTGTTTCGCAGGTTTTAATTCCTACAGAAAAAGTATATCAAATACGCAACGGTAAAAAAATCAGTAAAGAAAGAAATTTCTTTCCTGGTTATGTACTTATTGAAGCATGTTTGGTAGGGGAGATTCCTCACATTTTGAAAAATATCCCCAATGTTATTGGCTTCCTGGGTGATACAAAAAGTGGAGAACCAGTTCCTATGCGCCAGTCAGAAGTTTACCGGATTTTAGGTCGGGTTGATGAAATGGCTGAATCAAGCGAAGAGATGAACATCCCATTTGTAGTCGGAGAAACTGTGAAAGTGATTGACGGGCCATTCAATGGCTTCAACGGAATCATTGAAAAAATCAATGAGGAAAAGAAGAAGCTTGAAGTAATGGTCAAAATTTTTGGACGAAAAACTCCTTTGGAGCTTAGCTTTATGCAAGTAGAAAAGGAGTAATAAATCATTTATCGATTTTATTATGGCTAAAGAAATTGCTGGATTCATTAAATTGCAAGTTAAGGGGGGTGCTGCTAACCCTTCACCTCCGATAGGCCCAGCATTAGGTTCTAAAGGGGTAAATATCATGCAGTTTTGTAAACAGTTTAACGGTAGAACACAAGACCTTGCAGGTAAAGTGTTACCAGTTGTTATTACTGTTTATGCAGATAAATCGTTTGATTTTGTAATTAAACAACCCCCAGTGGCTGTGCAACTAATTGAAGCTGCAAAAGTGAAGAAGGGTTCTTCAGAACCACATGTTAACAAAGTTGGTTCTGTTAACTGGGAACAAGTAAAGGCGATTGCTGAAATCAAAATGGAAGACCTTAACTGTTTCACACTTGATGCAGCTATTAGCATGGTAGCTGGTACTGCCAGAAGTATGGGTATCACCGTTGAAGGCGAACGCCCAACAAACTAATTAAAATTACTAAAATGGGCAGAATTACAAAGAATAAAAAGCTTGCTCTGGAAAAACTCGAAAAGGGGAAAATCTATACTCTTAAAGAAGGTACAACACTGGTAAAGGAAATTACTTTTACCAAGTTTGATGCTTCTGTAGATATTGATGTTCGTCTTGGAGTAGACCCTAGGAAAGCTAATCAAATGGTTAGGGGCGTTGTTACTTTACCTCATGGTACTGGTAAAGAAGTACGCGTTTTGGCCCTGGTTACTCCTGACAAAGAGCAGGAGGCCAAAGATGCTGGAGCTGATTATGTAGGTCTCGACGACTTTGTTGAAAAAATCAAAGGCGGTTGGACCGACGTAGATGTGATTATTACTATGCCACCTGTTATGGGTAAAGTTGGAGCTCTTGGACGTATTTTAGGTCCTCGTGGTTTGATGCCAAACCCTAAAAGTGGTACAGTTACAATGGAAATAGGAAAAGCTGTTGCAGAAGTAAAAGCTGGTAAAATAGACTTCAAGGTTGATAAATTTGGTATTGTTCATACTTCTATTGGCAAAGTTTCATTTGCTCCTGAGAAGTTAGTTGAAAACGCTACTGAATTCGTAAATACCTTGATCAAATTGAAGCCATCTGCAGCAAAAGGAACTTACGTTAAAAGTATCTTCCTGTCGAGTACTATGAGTCCTGGTATACAAGTTGAACCAAAGTCTGTCTCTGAAAAGTAAACTTATTGATATGAAAAGATCAGAAAAATACGAAATCATCAGTAGTCTTACGGAGCAGATTAATTTATCAACTCATTTTTATTTGACTGACATTGAAGGTCTGAATGCTGATAAAACCAGTAGTTTAAGACGTTTATGTAACAAACAGCAAGTAGAATTGGTTGTTGTGAAGAATACCCTCTTGCGTAAAGCATTGGAAGCATCAAACAAAAATGCTGAAGAACTTTACGATGTACTAAAAGGTAATACATCTGTTATGTTTTGCGAGAATGCTAATATTCCTGCAAAATTGATTAAAGACTTTAAAAAGAAACATAAGATGCCTATTTTAAAAGGTGCCTATGTTCAGGAGTCTGTTTATGTTGGCGAAAACCAATTGGATGTATTAGTTTCTATTAAGTCTAAAAATGAACTTCTTGGTGAAGTTATCGGATTACTGCAATCTCCAATTAAAAATGTATTGGGTGGCTTGCAATCGGGTGGCAATATCATTCATGGAGTGTTGAAGACATTGGGAGAAAGAGAATAAAGTTAGTTATAAAATTATATTAAAAAATTATTATCGAAATGGCAGATTTAAAAAAGCTTGCGGAAGAGTTAGTTAACTTAACTGTAAAAGAAGTAAATGAATTAGCCGGAATTTTAAAGTCGGAATACGGTATTGAACCTGCTGCTGCTGCTGTTGCTGTTGCTGCTGCTGGCCCTGCTGAAGAAGCAGAAGAAAAAGTTCAAACTGAATTCGATGTTATTCTGAAAGCTGCTGGTCAATCAAAATTGGCAGTTGTAAAATTGGTTAAGGAATTGACAGGTCTTGGTTTGAAAGAGGCTAAAGAAGTAGTTGATGGTGCTCCAAAAGCAATCAAAGAAAAAGTTTCTAAAGACGAGGCTGAATCATTAAAAAGTCAATTAGAAGAAGCTGGAGCTGAAGTTGAACTTAAATAAAAGTTTTACGACCTTATTTATAGGTTGATATGGTTTAGAACCTCACAGATGTGGGGTTCTATGCCTTTTTGTATATTTATCTTATAAGTTCAATTAATTAATATACATCGATGTCAGTAAAAATTGAAAACCAGAGGATTAGCTTTTCTTCAACCAAAACTGTCTTTGATTATCCTGATTTCCTGGAAGTACAAATAAAGTCTTTCATTGAGTTTTTCCAATTGGGAACTACTCCGGATCAGCGTAAAGAAGAAGGTTTAAGTCGGGTGTTTGAAGAGAATTTCCCAATCACCGATACCAGAAATAACTTCGTTCTTGAATTTGTTGACTATAATGTCGATCCGCCCCGTTATACTATCGAAGAATGTATCGAGCGTGGTCTGACTTTTAGTGTTCCGTTAAAAGCAAAATTGAAATTATATTGTACCGATCCTGAACATGAGGATTTCGATACAGTAGTTCAGGATGTGTACCTTGGAACTGTTCCATATATGACTCCAAGGGGTTCGTTTATTATCAACGGAGCCGAACGAATTGTTGTTTCTCAGTTGCATCGTTCTCCCGGAGTATTCTTCGGCCAGAGTATGCATGCAAACGGAACAAAACTTTATTCAGCCAGGATCATTCCTTTTAAAGGATCATGGATCGAGTTTGCAACTGACATTAACAGTGTTATGTTTGCCTATATCGATCGTAAGAAAAAATTACCTGTAACCACTTTGCTTCGTGCAATTGGATTTGAAAGTGACAAGGATATCCTTGAAATTTTCGACCTTGCTGATGAAATTAAGGTATCAAAATCTGGTTTAAAGAAGATTGTTGGTCGTAAACTGGCTGCCCGTGTTCTTAAAACTTGGGTTGAAGATTTCGTTGATGAAGATACAGGTGAAGTGGTATCTATCGAACGTAATGAAGTTGTTATCGACCGCGAGGTTATTATCGAAAACGATCATATTGACGAAATCGTTGATTCTGGTGCAAAAACTATTTTGCTCCATAAGGAAGACCAGAATCTTCAGGATTATGCGATTATATATAACACTCTTCAGAAAGACCCATGTAATTCTGAAAAAGAAGCTGTGCTTCATATTTACAGGCAGTTGCGTAACGCAGAGCCGCCTGATGATGCGACAGCCAGGGATGTTATCGACAAATTATTCTTTTCTGAAAAAAGATACGATCTTGGTCAGGTTGGTAGATACAGGATCAACAAAAAGTTGGGTCTGAATATTGAAATGAATGTTCAGGTATTGACTAAGGAAGATATTATTGAGATTATTAAATATTTGATCAAGCTTGTTAATTCAAAAACTGACGTTGATGATATTGACCACTTGAGCAACCGTCGTGTACGTACCGTTGGTGAGCAGATGTACAATCAGTTTGGCGTAGGTCTGGCTCGTATGGCCCGTACTATCCGCGAACGTATGAATGTACGCGACAATGAAGTATTTACTCCAATCGATTTGATCAATTCGAAGACATTATCATCTGTGATCAATTCATTCTTTGGAACAAATGCTTTATCTCAGTTTATGGATCAAACCAATCCATTAGCAGAGTTAACAAATAAAAGACGTATGTCGGCTCTTGGACCTGGTGGTCTTTCTCGTGAAAGAGCTGGTTTCGAGGTTCGTGACGTTCACTTTACTCATTACGGACGTTTATGTCCAATTGAAACTCCTGAAGGACCAAACATCGGTTTGATTTCTTCACTTTGTGTTTTTGCAAAGGTTACTGATTTGGGTTTTATATCTACCCCATATCGTAAAGTTGTCGATGGTAAAGTTGACCTAACAGTTGAAGGTGCAGTTTACCTTACTGCTGAAGAAGAAGAAGGAAAAGTAATTGCACAGGCGAATGCACCGATTGATGATGAAGGAAACTTCATTAATGCAAGAGTAAAATCACGTTTGGATGGTGATTATCCAATTGTGCCAAAAGCTGATGTGAATTTGATGGACGTTGGACCAAACCAAATTGCATCTGTTGCTGCATCATTGATCACTTTCCTTGAACATGATGATGCGAACCGTGCTTTGATGGGATCAAACATGATGCGTCAGGCAGTTCCATTGCTTCGTCCGGAAGCTCCTATCGTTGGAACCGGATTGGAAGCTCGTACTGCTATCGATTCACGTGTATTGGTTGTTGCCGAGGATAACGGGGTTGTTGAATATGTTGATGCTGACGAAATTCATATTCGTTACGATAAAACTGAAGAAGAACGTTACGTAAGCTTCGATCCGGAAATTGTAGTGTACCGTGTTTCTAAATTCCAGAAAACGAACCAGGGAACAGTAGTTGACCTTAAACCGATTGTTGCAAAAGGCGATCGTATTACAAAAGGACAGGTACTGACCGAAGGTTATGCAACTCAAGGCGGAGAATTGGCATTGGGTCGTAACCTGAAAGTGGCTTTCATGCCTTGGCAAGGTTATAACTATGAGGATGCAATTGTAATTTCGGAACGTGTTGTTCGCGAAGATGTATTCACATCTATTCATGTCGACGAATATTCGTTAGAAGTTCGCGACACCAAACGTGGTGTTGAAGAATTTACTTCTGATATTCCGAATGTAAGTGAAGAAGCTACTAAGAATCTGGATGAAAACGGATTAATTCGTATTGGAGCAGTTGTAAAACCAGGTGATATCCTGATCGGAAAAATTACTCCTAAAGGTGAATCGGATCCTTCTCCGGAAGAAAAATTGCTTCGTGCAATCTTTGGTGACAAAGCTGGTGATGTGAAAGATGCTTCTTTGAAAGCTTCTCCATCATTGAACGGAACAATCATTGATAAAAAACTATTCTCTAGGGTAGTAAAAGATAAAAAAGGTAAGATGGCCACTAAACCTTTGCTCGATTCAATCGACGAAGAGTTTGACCGTGGTGCATCTGCTTTACGTGCAAAACTGGAAGATAAACTTTTCACTTTGGTGAATGGCAAGACCAGTCAGGGCGTAAGAGATTATTATGGTGGCGACATCATTGGGAAAGGTGTAAAATTCACTTTAAAACAACTTCAGGAAATTGATTATCTGACGATTAATCCAGCAAAATGGACGACAGATAAAGAAAAGAACGATATGATTTTCGCTCTGATCAACAATTACATCATGAAGCATAAGGAATTGGAAGCCGTATCAAAAAGGAAACGCTACAACGTGACAATTGGAGATGAACTTCCAGCCGGTATTATTCAGTTGGCTAAGGTTTATGTTGCTAAAAAACGTAAACTGCAGATTGGTGATAAAATGGCAGGTCGTCACGGAAACAAGGGTATTGTATCGCGTATTGTTCGCGACGAAGATATGCCATTCCTTGAAGATGGAACTCCGGTTGATATCGTGCTTAACCCACTTGGGGTGCCTTCACGTATGAACCTTGGACAGATTTACGAAACTGTTTTGGCTTGGGCCGGAAAAGAATTGGGATTGAAATTTGCAACTCCAATTTTTGATGGTGCCACACTCGAGCAGGTTTGTGAATATACCGATCAGGCTGGCGTTCCACGCTATGGTAAAACATATTTGCGCGACGGTGGTACTGGTGAACCTTTTGACCAACCGGCAACTGTAGGTATTATCTACATGCTAAAACTGGGTCACATGGTTGAAGATAAAATGCATGCCCGTTCAATCGGACCATATTCATTGATTACACAGCAACCTTTGGGCGGTAAAGCTCAGTTTGGAGGTCAGCGTTTTGGGGAAATGGAAGTTTGGGCACTCGAAGCATTCGGTGCATCTAACATTCTCCAGGAAATTTTGACTGTAAAATCAGATGACGTATTAGGAAGAGCTAAAGCTTACGAAGCAATTGTTAAAGGAGAACCAATGCCAGCGGCAGGTATTCCTGAATCATTGAACGTATTGCTGCACGAATTACGTGGTCTTGGGTTGAGTGTGAACCTGGATTAATTTACGGTAAATCAGTTTTTGATTTTCCTGATATAAACTTGTTAAAATAACGATCGATATATGGCATTCAGAAAAGACAATAAAGTTAAAAGTAGCTTTGCCAAAATTGGTATCAGTCTGGCTTCGCCCGAAGAAGTTCTTGAACGTTCGCACGGGGAAGTATTGAAACCTGAAACGATAAATTACCGGACTTATAAACCTGAGCGCGATGGATTGTTTTGCGAACGTATCTTCGGACCAGTAAAGGATTATGAGTGTCATTGCGGTAAATACAAACGGATTCGCTACAAGGGTATTGTTTGCGACCGTTGTGGAGTGGAAGTAACCGAGAAAAAAGTCCGTCGCGAACGTATGGGCCACATTTCTCTGGTTGTTCCGGTTGCCCACATTTGGTATTTCAAATCGTTGCCAAATAAAATTGGTTATCTTTTGGGATTACCAACCAAAAAGTTGGATGCAATTATTTACTACGAAAGATACGTGGTAATTAATGCAGGTATTAAGGCTCAGGATGGCGTTAAATATCTTGACTTCTTAACGGAAGAAGAATATTTGGATATCCTCGATACTTTGCCAAAGGAAAATCAGTATCTGGATGATTCAGATCCGAACAAATTCATCGCACGAATGGGTGCCGATGCGTTGTACACTTTGTTGCAACGTCTCGAGTTAGATGAAATGTCGTTCGATCTTCGTCACCGGGCCAATACTGAAACTTCACAGCAACGTAAAAACGAAGCATTGAAACGTTTGAATGTTGTAGAAGCTTTCCGTGCCAGCAAAAATATCAACCGTCCGGAATGGATGATTGTAAAAGTTGTACCGGTAATTCCACCTGATTTACGTCCGTTGGTTCCATTGGATGGTGGCCGTTTTGCTACATCCGATTTGAATGACTTGTACCGCAGGGTGATTATCCGTAACAACCGTTTGAAACGACTGATTGAAATCAAAGCTCCGGAAGTGATCTTACGTAACGAAAAACGTATGCTTCAGGAAGCCGTTGATTCATTGTTCGATAATTCAAGAAAATCAAATGCTGTTAAAACAGAGAATAACCGCGCCTTAAAATCGTTGTCTGACAGTTTGAAAGGGAAACAAGGTCGTTTCCGCCAGAACTTGTTAGGTAAACGTGTGGATTATTCAGCTCGTTCGGTAATTGTTGTCGGACCAAAGTTGAAACTTCACGAATGCGGTATTCCGAAAGATATGGCTGCTGAGCTTTTCAAACCATTTATCATCAGGAAACTGATTGAACGTGGAATTGTAAAAACAGTAAAATCGGCTAAGAAAATTGTTGACCGTAAAGATCCTGTAGTTTGGGATATTTTGGAAAACGTATTGAAAGGACATCCTGTTATGCTGAACCGTGCGCCTACACTGCACCGTTTGTCTATTCAGGCATTCCAGCCGGTTTTGGTCGAAGGAAAAGCTATTCAGTTGCACCCACTCGTTTGTACCGGTTTCAACGCCGACTTCGATGGTGACCAGATGGCTGTTCACGTACCACTTGGAAATGCTGCTGTTCTGGAAGCTCAGATGTTGATGCTTGCATCACACAACTTGCTGAACCCAGCTAACGGCGCGCCTATCACAGTGCCTTCTCAGGACATGGTTTTGGGTCTGTATTACATGACCAAACCTCGTGCCGGAGCTCGTGGAGAAGGAATGGTTTTCTATTCAACTGAAGAAGTTGTTATTGCCTATAACGAAAATGTAATCGACCTTCACGCCATTGTAAAAGTGAAAGTTGTTGATGTGGATGAGAACGGTGAAATGTTCAAACACATCATCGAAACATCTGTTGGTCGTATTATTTTCAACCAGGTAGTTCCAAAAGAAGTTGGTTACATCAACCAGCTGCTGACTAAAAAATCACTTCGGACAATTATCTCTGATATCTACAAAAAGACTGGCAACGCTGTAACAGTGCGTTTCCTTGATGATATTAAAGACTTGGGTTATACTATGGCTTACCGTGGAGGTCTGTCATTCAACCTGAGTGACGTAGTTGTTCCATTCGATAAAAAAGAAATTGTTGATGCTGGTTATGCTGAAGTTGAAGAAGTAATGAGTAACTATAACATGGGTTTCATTACCAACAACGAACGTTACAATCAGGTTATTGATATCTGGACACATGCCAATGCCAAACTGACCAATTCGGTGATGAAAACATTGAGCACCGACCGTCAGGGATTCAACTCTGTTTATATGATGTTGGATTCAGGAGCCCGTGGTTCTAAGGAGCAGATTCGTCAGCTTTGCGGAATGCGTGGATTGATGGCAAAACCACAGAAATCTGGTTCAACAGGATCTCAGATTATTGAAAACCCTATTTTGGCGAACTTTAAAGAAGGACTTTCGGTTTTGGAATACTTTATTTCAACTCACGGTGCTCGTAAAGGTTTGGCCGATACCGCTTTGAAAACTGCCGATGCTGGTTATTTGACCCGTCGTTTGGTTGACGTTGCGCAGGATGTGATCATTCAGGAAGAAGATTGCGGAACTTTGCGTGGTTTGATTGCTTCGGCAATTAAGAACAACGAAGAAGTTGTTGCTTCTTTGACTGAACGGATTTTGGGACGTTCTACAGTTCATGATATCTATAATCCACTTTCAGGTGAATTGATTGTGGCTTCAGGGGAAATTATTACTGACGAAGTTGCACATAAAATTGAGGATTCACCAATTGAATCAGTTGAAATTCGTTCAGTATTGACCTGCGAATCGAAAGTTGGTGTTTGTGCCAAATGTTACGGATTAAATCTTGCCGGAAGTACAATGGTACAGCGCGGTGAAGCGGTTGGGGTTATTGCAGCCCAGTCAATCGGTGAGCCAGGAACACAGTTGACACTTCGTACATTCCACGTTGGGGGTATCGCAGGTAACATTTCAACGCAGTCAATGATTGAATCGAAATACGATGGTATTGCTGAAATTGAAGAACTACGTGTCGTTGAACAACTGAACGAAACTGGAATTAAAACATTTATCGTTGTTAGCCGTTTGGCCGAATTAAGAATCATCGATAAAAATACAAGAATTCAACTTTCAACTCATAACATTCCTTACGGATCGAAACTGTACATCGAAAATGGACAGGAAGTGAAAAAAGGAATGATGATTTGCGAATGGGATCCATATAATGGTGTAATCATCACTGAATTCAAAGGAAAAGTTGCTTTTGAACAAGTAATTGATGGTGTTACTTATCGCGAAGAATCGGATGAGCAAACCGGTTACAAGGAAAAAGTAATTATCGAAACTCGTGATAAAACCAAAAACCCGGGCTTGAGAATTCTGGACGAAAAAGGTGATACGATTCGTACATATAACTTACCGGTAGCTGGTCACATGGCTGTTGAAGACGGTCAGATTGTAGAAGCCGGTGCTGTTCTGGTTAAAATTCCTCGTGCTGCTGGTAAAGCTGGTGATATCACCGGTGGTTTGCCTCGTGTAACAGAGTTGTTTGAGGCCAGAAATCCATCGAATCCTGCTGTTGTGTCTGAAATCGACGGTGAAATTTCTTTAGGTAAAATCAAACGTGGTAACCGCGAAATCGTGGTGACTTCGAAAACCGGAGAAGTTAAACGTTATTTGGTACCACTTTCCCGCCAGATTCTGGTTCAGGAAAATGACTATATCCGTGCTGGAACACCGCTTTCTGACGGTGCCACCACACCTTCTGACATCCTTGCAATTAAGGGGCCAACTGCAGTTCAGGAATATATTTTGAATGAAGTTCAGGATGTGTACCGTATGCAGGGGGTAAAAATCAACGATAAACATTACGAGGTGATTATTCGCCAGATGATGCGCAAGGTTGAGATCGACGATCCGGGCGATACCCGTTTCCTTGAAAAACAGATTGTTGACAAACACGAATTCCTGCATGAAAATGACTGGATTTATAACAAGAAAGTTGTTGTTGATGCTGGTGATTCGGATAGTTTGAAACCGGGTATGATTATTACTTCACGTCGTTTGAGAGATGAAAATTCGAATCTGCGTCGTCGTGATAAGAAACTGGTTGAAGCCAACGATGCTGTTCCTGCTACATCTAGTCAGATTCTTCAGGGAATTACCCGTGCTGCACTTCAAACACGTAGCTGGTTATCTGCTGCATCGTTCCAGGAAACTACAAAAGTTCTGAACGAAGCTGCAATTCACGGAAAAGTTGATTATTTGGACGGGCTGAAAGAAAACGTAATTTGCGGACACTTGATCCCAGCCGGTACCGGATTGAAAGAATACAAGAATCTGGTAGTTGGTTCGCGCGACGAGTATGACAAAATGGTTGAAGTAAAAGATTCAGATCGCTATTAATTGAAAAGTTATGGAAGATCAGAAAAACAACAACCAGTTGCAGATTGAGTTAACCGAAGAGATCGCTCAAGGAATTTATTCCAATTTGGCAATTATCACACATTCAAGTTCAGAATTTGTAGTTGATTTTGTGAGAGTAATGCCGGGTATACCTAAAGCGAACGTAAAATCTAGAGTTATCTTAACTCCTGAACATGCCAAACGGTTATTGCTTGCATTGCAGGAAAACATTCAGAAATATGAAGCCGTGAATGGCTCTATCAAGAATGTACGGGGACACGATCCTTTTATTCCGCCAATGTCGTTCGGAGGTCCTGCTCCAATAGCATAAAAACATAGTTAGTAATGAAAAAGGGATGTCAATTGGCATCCCTTTTTTATTCCCTTAACAATTTAGATAATCTAATTGATATATGTCAATTGTTAAATATTAATGTTAATTAATTGATAAAAGATAAAACGAACTAATATTCAGCATAAAGAGAAGCAATTTTTAATGGTATTATTACTTTTAAAGTATTTATAATGGGAATTGTTTTTTTTTTCAAACCTAAATAAAATGAATCATGAATGATATGGGAGTTGCTCTTGAGCTTTTGGGTATCGGGATGGTTACTGTTTTTACTATTCTAGCTTTGGTGGTAATTTTAGGAAACTTAATAATCCGGTTTGTAAATCGGTTTATTCCTGAAATTGAAAAAGTTTCAGCAAGAGCAGGACAGACTGTATCTTATGAGATCAGTCAGAAGAAAATGGCAGTTATTGTATCAGCCGTAAATAAGCTGACTAAAGGTACCGGACGAGTCAATAAAATTGAAAAGCTATAGTCCTTGTTCTTAAATTCTAACTAACAAATTATTTAAAAATCAACTATTCTAATACAACTGACTTATGAGTGGAAGAAAGATTAAATTTTCATTGGTTTATCGTGACATGTGGCAATCATCAGGAAAGTATGTGCCACGGGTTGATCAATTGGTGAAGGTGGCTCCACATATTGTGGACATGGGATGCTTTGCACGTGTTGAAACCAATGGAGGCGGATTCGAGCAAATTAATTTACTTTTCGGGGAAAACCCAAATAGATCAGTTCGTGAATGGACTAAACCATTTAACGACGCCGGGATCCAGACCCATATGCTGGAACGTGCTTTGAACGGTATTCGCATGAATCCGGTTCCTGCTGATGTCAGGAAGTTAATGTTCAAGGTGAAAAAAAAGCAAGGAACTGATATTGCCCGCTCTTTTTGCGGATTGAATGATCCACGAAACATTCTGGATTCGGTGAAATATGCCAAGGAAGGTGGAATGATCGCTCAGGCAACACTTAGTTTAACGTATTCAAAAGTGCACACTGCCGAGAGTTTTATTAAGTTGGCCGACGAATTGATTATTGGTGGTGCTGATGAAATTTGCCTGAAAGACATGGCAGGTATCGCACGTCCGGCGTGGTTGGGTAAAATTGTAAGAGGGATTAAAGAATTACATCCTGAAACTCCGCTGGAATACCATTCACATTCAGGTCCGGGTTTTGCCATGGCAACCATCCTTGAAGTATGCCGTGCTGGTGTTGACTACATTGATGTGGCGATGGAACCTCTTTCATGGGGAACAGGTCACATCGATTTGCTTGCGGTTCATGCCATGTTGGAAGACGATGGGTTCGACGTTCCGGCTATCAACATGGAAGCTTACATGAAAGTACGCTCGCTGACTCAGGAATTTATTGACGATTTCCTTGGATATTATATCGATCCTAAAAACCGATACATGAATTCTATGCTCATTGGTCCTGGGTTACCTGGTGGTATGATGGGTTCTTTAATGGCTGATCTTGAAAACAACCTGGCCAGCCTGAATAAATGGATGGTTAAAAGAAATAAACCACTTTTAACTCAGGATGATTTGCTGATCAAATTGTTCAACGAGGTAGAATACATATGGCCAATGTTGGGTTATCCACCTTTGGTTACCCCATACAGCCAATATGTGAAAAATCTGGCTCTGATGAATGTGATGCAAATCGAAAAAGGCGAGGCTCGCTGGAGCATGATTGCTGACAATATTTGGGATATGCTGATTGGTAAGGGAGGAAAACTTCCAGGAGAATTAAGTCCTGAAATTGTAAAACTGGCAAAAGAAGCTGGTAAAGAATTTTTCACGGGTCGTCCGCAGGATTTATTCCCAGATGCCTTGGATACATTCCGTAAAGAAATGACTGAAAAAGGATGGGATTTTGGACAGGATGACGAAGAGTTGTTTGAGTTGGCCATGCACCCACAGGAATATCGTGCCTACAAATCGGGCGCTGCTAAGAAAGCTTTCGAAGAAGATTTGGCAAAACGCAGACTTGAAGGTGGTGGCATCAATGCAGGAACTGCTGTTTCTGCTCCGGTTGTAGAAGCTTCAGCGGCTGACTTGAAACCAACAACCATGATTATTGATGTTGACGGCGAAAAATTCAAAGTTTCTGTTGAATATGGTGATTTTGCTGTAACTCCATCAACAAACGGACACGCTAAAACTATTGCAAAAGCAGAACATGAAGCTGCTGCGACAAACGGGGCGGTGAAAGATATCATAGCCCCACTCGAAGGTAAATTCTATCTTACCAAGGAGAGTTCTGAAACACCCTTAAAAGTTGGACAGACGATTAAAGCTGGTGATCTGATTGGTTATGTTGAAGCGATGAAAACCTTCAACGCGATTCGTTCCGATATTGCCGGAACGGTAGCCGAAATTTGCTATGCTACTGGTTCTGAGATTGAAGAAGACGATGTGCTAATCAAAATTAAATAACCGAACAGAAATATGGGTATTTTAGAGAATCTCTATAAAATGACGGCTTTTCAGGATATATTTAATAATCCTGGATATCTGTTGATGCTGGCTATTGGCGCATTCCTTTTGTATTTAGGTATTCGCAAGCAGTATGAACCATTGTTGTTGGTTCCAATTGCCTTTGGAGTAATCTTGGCAAATTTGCCGGGGGGCCAGATGGGTGTTGTTTCTGCTGATTTAATAAATTTAGAAGGCGGACATACCAAAAATCTTTTGGAAATAGCGCATGATTATGGTATTATGAATTTCCTTTACTATTCATTAATCAAAACTGGTTTTTTGCCACCAATTATTTTTATGGGTATTGGTGCTTTGACTGATTTTGGACCAATGTTGCGTAACCTGAAATTAGCATTTTTTGGTGCTGCCGCTCAATTAGGAATTTTTGTTGTCCTTATTTCTGCGATTGCACTTGGCTTTACAGCCAAAGAAGCTGCGTCGCTTGGAATTATTGGTGGAGCCGATGGCCCAACAGCTATTTACACTACGATAAAACTAGCTCCACACTTGTTAGGTCCAATTGCAATTGCTGCTTATTCTTATATGGCTTTGGTTCCGGTGATAATACCACTTGTCGTTAGATTTACCTGTACCAAAAAGGAACTTTTAATTAACATGAAGGAAATGGATAAAAAATATCCACCAAATCTAAAAATTAAGAACCTTAAGGCTGTAAAAATTGCATTCCCAATCGTTCTTGGAATTGTCGTCTCCATTTTTGTTCCTTCTTCAGTTCCACTTTTGGGGATGTTACTCTTTGGTAACCTGATTAAAGAGATTGGTGCTAATGTTGCACGGTTAAGCGAAGCTGCAACTGGGTCGATTCTGAATACAGCAACCATTTTTCTTGGATTAACCGTTGGTGCAACCATGACTGCTCAGGTTTTTCTTGATTTTAAAACGATTATGATTGTAGTGGGAGGATTCCTGGCATTTGCGATTTCAATTTTTGGTGGTATTATGGCCGTTAAAATAACGAACCTGTTCAACAAAAAGAAGATTAATCCATTGATCGGCGCTACCGGACTAAGTGCAGTTCCTATGGCTTCGCGTGTGGCTAACGATATCGCTTTAAAACATGATTCTTCGAATCATATTTTGCAATATTGTATGTCTAGTAATATCTCAGGTGTGATTGGATCGGCTGTTGCTGCCGGTGTGCTGATTTCGTTCCTGCAATAAGAATATAATAAGTAGTTCTGAAACGTCCTTCGGTAACGGAGGACGTTTTTTTTATGGAAATTTTTTCAGCTCCATTTTTTTTCGATTAGGTAGTCCAGAAATTTATGCGCCTGCCATGCTGTCAGCAATTTTAGATGGAATAAGAATTGCATATCCGAAATTATTATTCATATAAAAATAGGAAGTATGGAACTGATATCAAATTATACTGACCGGACAAATGCCACCTATTTTAACAACAATGAGGATGAAATTCTTGACTCTTATTCGAGCACAATTGTTGATGTTGCTAAAAAAGTGAGCCGCTCAGTCGTACAAGTAAGTGTGGTGAAAAATGCAGATAAAACCCCGCAGTCAAAGCAGCGACCTAATAATCGACCCTTGGAGGCCAATGGTTCTGGATTTATTATATCGACAGATGGTTTGTTAATTACGAATAACCACGTTGCAGGCGATTGCGAAAAAATAACAATCACCTTGCAGGATGGCCGAACTTATCAGCCCATTGTGGTTGGTCTCGATCCATATACGGATTTGGCTGTGTTGAAAATTGATGCTGAAGGACTCAAAGCGCTCAGTTTCGCTGATTCGGATCATTTGCAGGTGGGACAGATGGCCATTGCAGTAGGAAATCCATTTGGCTTTAATTACACGGTCACTGCTGGCGTGGTAAGTGCCTTGGGACGAACCCTGCGTTCTGAGACTGGCCGCATGATTGACAATGTGATTCAAACCGATGCCGCCTTGAATCCAGGAAACTCAGGAGGACCGTTGGTGAACTCGCGTGGCGAGGTGATTGGGGTAAATACAGCTATTATTGCCATGGCTCAGGGCTTGTGTTTTGCCGTTTCGTCCAATCTCACTCGTTACGTTGTTGGAAAACTGGTATTGGAAGGAAAGGTTAAACGAGCATTTCTCGGAATAGCTGGTCAAACGGTCAACCTATCCGAACGGATTGTTTCGTACAATAAGCTGGAAGTAAAGAGTGGTGTTTATGTCGCCGAAAAAGATCGGTATGAAGGCGTTTACAATACCGATTTGTTCCGGAGTGACATTATTGTGGGTTTAAATGAAAATCCGATACAGTCGGTTGACGATTTGCACCGTCTTTTAGACGAAAACATGGTTGGCAAAGTGGTTGATTTGGCCGTGTTGCGAAATAATATAAAGATCCGGGTGCAGGTTATACCTGGAGAATTGGCCTGAAATATAGGTAAATATTAGTTTTATTAACAATAAAGAAAATATCTGCCTTTATTGCATGGTATAATCGATGAAAAGTAATAAGTAGTTCTGAAAGAGGCTGTATCAAAAGTGATTCTGTTTTTTCAAAGCTTACAATTTGAAAGTAAAGACACTGCTAAAACCCCTAAATCCCCTGAAGGGGACTTAAAAGCCGCCCCTTCAGGGGAGGTTTGGAGGGGTGAAATGAAGGTAAACTTACAATTTGAAAGTTCCATTTATTAAATTTTGACTTTTGATACAGCCTCTTTCTTTATTTGTGAGGTATGGCATTAAAGTAATCTGAAAAGTTAAAATCCGGGGATAAGTGGTTTTAAATATCAGACTTGATTTCAGTACAATCGGGCTTGTTTTATGTAGATTTTCCGTTCACCATTGATCAGATCGACCTTAAATTCGATATCTATCGGTTTGCAAACCGTGTTAAGTGTGCAATAATGATTATGAATTGCCACGCAAAATCGTTTCAATAGAGTAAGTTCTTCATCTGTCATAACGGTTTTCCCTTCCATTCCCGGAACATTCGAATGGTTCAGATATTCATAGATATTTTCGCTCGAAAAAGTATAACAAATCAGTTGATCGGGTAGATACTTTTCTTCCGGGTTTACCACACTGATCTCGCCAACCTGCACATTCACCGTAATCCCGGGATTGAACGGATTGTAAAGATTCTCGGTGATCGCCACACCATTTGCAGCTTCTGCCGGATAAGAGCGATGAACCAAAATGCCCATGGCAATGGTTTGGTGATCGATTTTAAAATAATCCCGTTCTTCAAAAGCTGCGTAACTCCACAAGCTTGCCCACACTTTCCGGATTGCTTTGTCAACAGGTTTATCCGGATTCGAGAGCGATCCTGTGTACGATTCATACAATCCGGCGCCATTAAACCCTTCAATGTCTTCGGCATTGGTTGACGACCGGAAACGGAAATCCATAAAATTCCCGGTGGTAGATAAGTGTTGAACGACCAGATGGAGTAAATCCGGATCAAGTGGACTCTTCTTTATCGAATCACGAAGAATTTTAAGCTGTTTGTCGCGCCACGCTGCATCTGTTCTGAAAACCGGATCTTTCAGCATACGATCAATAAAAACATCAAGTCCGTATTTTTTGATATGGTTCCAATAATATGAAAAAGGTATCGCGAAATCACCTTCAGGCATTGGCAATACTCCGTAGTTCGCAACATTTATTTTCTTCAGTTCAGCAAAGTTGGCAGCTTTCCCACCTATTAACGATACCGAATTCACATCGGCTTTCGTCAGATCAATCAGTCCTTTTGTATTGATGTCCGATTTCAGTTGATGAATGGTTTGTGGTTCTTTTTTTGCCCAGAACAACTCTGCCTCCTGCGATGTGGCCTCACGGATGTTAAACGAATCGAGTGAAACCTTTAAATAAACCAGTTTATTGAGTAATTTTTCAATCTTTGGGTTCGTCCATCCGTCACGCAGCGCCATGTTGGGCGTCTCACGGTTATGGCTGAGAACATTGATGTGACTGAGTGGGGTTTGAAATTCGGTGGTAATTATACCAGCAACCACCGAAATGTCAACCGGAATGCTGTTCAATACTACAATGTCGTGCCGGCCAAGGTAGGTTTGTCCCAATTCGTTTGCATCTATTTTTCGCAGGTAACCGTAATTACTTTCCGGGTTTAAAGCCTGATAATTCTGTCCGTTGTACAATTCTCCGGAAGTGATAATTGGCACATTCGTGCAGCCTTCCCATTTGGTGGCATTGGCATAGAAGAATAATTTGTTGCCAATCCAGGCGGTTTGCGCAATTTTGTTGTACACTTTTTCAATGTCGCCGCAATCCAGTTCGTCACCTGCAAAGAATTCGAGCGTAAACCGGTTGGATGATGTGAAATGATTGAGCGAAGCTAATATGTATTTTCGATTGACATTTTTGGGGTATTGTTCCTGGTTGAACGTTGCGTGCCCTTTGTTGTAGCCCAGTACATCCCTACAGAAATAGAAATGGATCAGGTATTTTTCTGAATTGGTATAGTAAATCGTATTGTCGTTTATGGAATAAACAACTTTAACCGATTTCACTTCGCCGTATGATGGATTTAGCGGTGCTCCCTGAAGAGTCGTGAACGCTTCAGTCCGGATTAATTGGTTCATGTAGTCAATATTCCCGTTGTTTAGCTTGAGCAGTTCGTAGGTTTCTCCGGCCTTTTGGAATGCATATTTTTGAGCGTAGTACCCAGGAACGCTAATTACAAGCGTATCAGAAGCTGGTTCGGCATTTTGCTGAAGGCTTTCATTTTGCGAAATTGCTTTTGGACTCAATGTTTCGGAAAGCAACGAGTTTCTTGCTTTAATTAGTTTGTGAGTTTTTCGGATGCCATTGCAGGTAATGTTCAGCAGGTAAATACCATCGGCAAAATTGGTCATATTGATCTCGCCACTGCCAGTTTGTGCGCGATATACTTTTCCGGAGATTTGCCCAAGCACATTGGCAATCCAAACGTCGATTACCTTTTTCGAGTTCCAAAGTATGATTCCATTGACTGCTTCAATTTGGTAATCTTCAGCCTCCGGGGTGGGGTCGCTCCCTGTATTTAAGTTGAAATAGCCCAGATTGTTTGTTGTAGTGTGTGCCTCCGAGCCAATTAGCGAAACCACGGCGCCCGAGATTGGAAAATGAGTTTGGGTATCGGTTACTTTTCCTGAATAGACCGATTGCCCGACTGCAAATACCGGAAGAAGTGCAAGTGCGAATTGAATCAATCGGAAATAGACTTTCATTGCTGCTGTTTTGGCCGTCAGTAGTTGATGAAGTGACACTCTGTAAATACAGATTGGTTCTAGGGAACAAAGGTTGCGTTTCAGGTCAAACAAAATGCGCATGGCTGCTTAATGTATTCGTAAGGTGAAGTCAGTATTTTCGGGTTCATATCCACACTTAGCCACTCTTATTAAACCCCTTTCAACCGTTCCTTACTTAAATTCATTTTAAATAAAAGGGGCTTCCCGGCGAAAAGGATTTTTTGAAAAATAAGGTTGATTGTTTGATTCGCTTTGCCTGTCAGCGCTTCAGGGCATTTGAACGTGTGATTTCATGACTTTCGTTGTGCCGCAAGGGCATGCAGCATTTTTGTCTTTCCATTTGAGCCTCAAAGACGCTTGATTTCTTAGGGTTGAATTTCTATATTTGCTGACTTTTCAAACTTTGGTGATGAGAAGTATGGATATTTTGCGTAGAATTGATCGATTGAATTCAGTAGGATATTCGATTTACTAAGCTAATAATAACTCAATTAACTCAAATAATTACGAATGAAAGGTTACAAAATTATCGTACTTGCCAAACAGGTTCCCGATACGAGGAATGTTGGCAAAGATGCAATGAAAGCCGATGGAACTGTAAACAGAGCAGCTCTACCGGCTATTTTTAATCCTGAGGATTTGAATGCGTTGGAACAGGCATTGCGGATTAAAGACAATTTTCCGGGAACAACCATTACATTATTAACAATGGGGCCTGGTCGTGCAGCTGAAATTATTCGTGAAGGATTGTTCCGCGGAGCTGACGATGGTATTTTACTGACCGACCGCGCTTTTGCCGGATCAGACACATTGGCCACATCGTATGCCATTGCGCAAACTTTGAAAAAACATGGTAATTACGATATCATCATTGCTGGTCGCCAGGCTATTGACGGAGATACTGCACAGGTAGGTCCTCAGGTTGCTGAAAAATTGGGAATCCCGCAAATCACGTATGCCGAAGAAATTCAAGCCATCGAAAAAGGTAAGGTAACCGTTAAACGTCGCCTCGAACGTGGTATTGAAGTGGTGAAATGCCCTATGCCATTGGTGGTAACGGTGAACAGTTCGGCTCCCGATTGCCGCGCGCGCAACGCCAAATTGATCATGAAATACAAGCATGCCAAAACAATTTCCGAAATGCAGGAAGCAAACGACGATTATTTGCACCTGTACAGCGACCGCCCATACCTCACGATCAAGGAATGGACTGTTCAGAATATTGAAGTCGACATGAACGAATTGGGCTTAACCGGTTCGCCTACCAAGGTGAAAAAGGTTGAGAACGTTGTTCTTCAGTCGAAAGGTGCAAAAGTGATCACTTCGTCTGACGAAGATATGGATCAGTTGATGCGTGAGTTAATTGAAAGTCATACAATCGGATAATTGTTAAAACATTGCGAACTATGAATAGTGTTTTTGTTTATATCGAAATAGAAGACGGTCAGGTTGCCGAAGTCAGCATGGAATTGATGACCAAAGGACGTGCACTGGCCACCGAATTAAAGGTAAAGCTCGAAGCAATTGCCATTGGGTACAAACTCGATGGAATTGAAAAAGACATTTTCCCTTATGGCGTTGATGTTTTACACATTGCCGACGACAAACGTTTGGCTCCATATTCAACTTTGCCGCACAATGCCATCGTGGTGAAACTTTTTCAGGAAGAAAAACCACAGATTGCCCTTATGGGAGCCAGTTCGGTTGGCCGGGATTTAGGACCACGCGTATCTTCGGCTTTGCATAGCGGGCTGACTGCCGACTGTACTTCACTCGTTATTGGTGACCACGAAGATAAAAAGGCAGATAAAGTGTATGAAAATCTGCTTTACCAGATTCGCCCGGCTTTTGGGGGTAACATTATTGCTACCATTATTAATCCCGACTGTCGCCCGCAGATGGCTACCGTTCGCGAGGGTGTGATGAAAAAAGAAATTTTGGATCCGGCTTACAAAGGAAAAATCAATAAACTTGACGTTTCGAAATACACCACCGATCTTGATTTCGTGGTTGAGATGATTGAACGTCACATGGAAAAAAGCAAAGTGAACATCAAAGGCGCCGGAATTATTGTTGCCGGAGGTTATGGTGTTGGCTCGAAAGAAAATTTCGACCTGCTTTTCGAATTGGCAGAAGTATTGGGTGGCGAAGTAGGTGCTTCACGCGCTGCTGTCGATTCAGGGTACATCAGTCACGACCGTCAGATTGGCCAGACCGGAACTACTGTTCGTCCAAAATTGTATATCGCTTGCGGTATCTCCGGACAAATTCAACACCGTGCAGGAATGGAAGAGTCGGCTCAGATCATCGCGATCAATACCGATCCTGAAGCTCCGATCAACTCAATCGCTGATTATGTGATCACTGGCGATGTAGCCGAGATCCTTCCAAAGATGATCAAATTCTATAAAGCGAATACCAAGTAGTCTTTCAACCGAAAAAATAAATAAAATGGCTAATTTTTATACAGACAATAAAGACCTGAAATTCCATTTGACCCATCCATTGATGGAGAAAATTGTTCGGCTGAAAGAGCGGAATTTCGAAGAACAGAAGAAATTTAATTTTGCGCCTATGGATTACGAAGATGCGCAGGATAGTTTCGATAAAGTGCTTGAAGTTGTGGGTGAAATCTGCGGCGATATTGTTGGTCCAAATGCAGAAGGTATTGATGCCGAAGGCCCGAGTGTGGTTGACGGACATGTGATTTATGCCAGTGGTACCGAAATTAACATCAATGCACTCCGGAAAGCAGGCTTGATGGGTATGTCGTTACCACGTAAATACGATGGACTGAACTTCCCGATTGTACCTTATATTATGGCTGCGGATATTGTTTCGCGTGCCGATGCTGGTTTCGTTAACATCTGGGGACTTCAGGATTGTGCTGAAACCATCAACGAATTTGCTTCGGAAGAGCAAAAAATGAAATATTTACCACGAGTTTGTGCCGGAGAAACCATGGCTATGGATTTAACTGAGCCGGATGCAGGTTCAGATTTGCAGGCCGTTCAGTTGAAAGCTACCTGGGACGAAAAGAAAGGCACCTGGTTATTGAACGGTGTAAAACGCTTCATCACCAATGGTGATGGCGACATCGCACTGGTATTGGCACGTTCAGAAGCCGGAACAAAAGACGGTCGCGGCTTGTCAATGTTTATCTATGATAAACGTAACGGTGGTGTAACGGTTCGTCGCATCGAGCACAAAATGGGTATCATTGGTTCGCCAACCTGCGAACTGGTATTTAAAGATGCTCCGGGCGAATTGGTAGGCGATCGCAAGTTAGGCTTGATTAAATATGTAATGGCATTGATGAATGGCGCCCGTCTGGGTATTCATGCACAGTCAGTAGGTGTTTCCGAATCAGCTTACCGCGAAGCTCTGGCTTATGCCAAAGAACGTATGCAGTTTGGCAAAGCCATCATTAAATTCCCTGCAGTTTACGAAATGATCACAACCATGAAGGCTAAACTGGATGCTTCACGTACTTTATTGTACGAAACAGCCCGTTTTGTCGACATGTATAAAACATACGCCCACATTTCAGAAGAACGTGCTTTAGATAAGGATGAAAAGGCTGAAATGAAGAAATATCAGAAGTTAGCCGACCTCTTTACTCCTCTGGGTAAAGGTATTGCAAGCGAATTCTGTAATCAGTTGGCTTATGATGCTGTTCAGATTCATGGTGGATCAGGTTTCATGAAAGATTATCCGGTTGAAAGGATCTATCGCGATGCCCGTATTACTTCTATATATGAAGGAACAACCCAGTTGCAGGTTGTTGCAGCCATCCGTGGCGTAACTACAGGAGGTTACCTGGCCCAGATTCGTGAATACGAGGCTCAGAAAATCACTCCGGAACTGGAATTCATGCGCCGCACGCTGATCATCCTTACCGATGATTACGAGCAAGCAGTTGCCAAGGTAGTTGATAGTAATGACAATGAATTTATCGATTTTCATGCGCGTCGCTTAGTCGAAATGGCCGGATTCATTATTATGAGCTACTTGTTGGTTGTTGATAGCAACCGCGATACCTCATTTACCAAATCTGCTAAAGTATTTATTAAACTGACTAAATCGCTTGTAAAAGGCCATGCTGAGTTCATCCGTAGCTCGGTGGTTGAAGATCTCGCAGCTTATAAAATTGAAATGTCGTAAGTATATTTTAGAACAAATAGGCGAGGGCTTCACTTAATGTGGAGCCCTCGCTATTTTTTGTGAAAGTTCTGAACTTTCAATTCATATACTTTGTAAAAGGATATCGCTTGTTTGTATAAGAAGTCGTACTTGGATATCAGTTTATTTAATTCTTATCCATGATTGGGATGGAATGACTGATTTTCTACCAAATCTATTTATGGTTTCGTTTATAACTCATTAGTTCATTTCCCAATGCTTGCTCGCGTAATATCGCGCTTTTTCTATGTTTCTCAAGATCTTCTTGTACTTCTTTTAGTCTGGTTCTGGCTTCATTTACAACCAGGTGTCCTCGTTTATACATCAAAAACAAAACCGTACTGATGATTGCCAGACAAAATATAACTCCCCACATGATTAGGCTATATGTTTTCTTGTTTACTGCCATTCCAAGTAGATTGATACTGTTTTGCATACTTTGAGTTGTTGACAATTCCTCTTTTAATAGTGCAAGCTCAGTATTAATGGTTTCTAGTTTGTTAATCAAACTGTTCTTTTCATTCAAATGATTTGTCGCTTCCATTTTATACATTCGAATACTATCCGTTGTATTTTTCTTGAGCGTGTTGTAATCACTTATCTGAATAACTTTGTGTTGCTCGAAAGTATTGGACTTTTTGTACAAATGTTCGAACTGCCCTTTAATATCTGTTGAGTCAGCAGTAGAAACTATTAAATTGCTTTGCGCAAAGGTTAGTATTGGAACAGCAGAGATAATTAATGCAAGTAAATGTTTCCTTAGGGTATTTCTCATTTTTAGTATCTTATTGGTTTGCATATTATTACAATCAATAGTATTTGATGACTTTCTATTTTAAATTAAGCTAATTCGTTTAAGGTGAAACGGACGTTAAAATGTTTTATTGCAACTTTCCAGTTTCAGGCAAGTGTTGATCAAATTCAATTTACGAATCAAATTGTGGTTTAGGTTTACTTTCTTCTGCTCGTTTCACCTTATTTAAGAGGTAAATCTAACCTGATCTTTCGACCAGAAGTAGATGCGTCACTAAATGGGTAGAACTTATTAATGCGGTTTTATCCTCTTTTTTGAGATATAAAATCCCCTTGTTCGGGTTCTTTTAGCGAACAGAGGATGAGTCTCAGTATTTTTTCTTAGGTCAATATGTTTTGTAACAGATTGATCTTCAGAAAGAGAGAATTTAGGTTGTAAATTAGTTTTAAAAAAGGTTTGTATAGTGTTTGGAAATGAAGAAAAGGGGTCTATCTTTGCAGCCGCTAAACAGGAAAGCAGTAATGCAGAAAGTGAGGTGAAAGTTCTTTAAGTGGTTGTATCGCAAGTTGTTAGAATAAAAAACAAATAATATTTAAAAAGTATTAGGAAGTTAAAATTTAACGATTACCTTTGCAGCCGCTAAAACAAATTAAGTATTGAATAATCCGATTTGAGATCGCTTCGCAAGAGGTAGTATAGAAGAGAGGGTAAACGATAGCCTTAGGGCAATTAAGTTCATTGAAAATATTGGGAAAAGGTAAAACAAGGAAGAGA
>JAQUIJ010000027.1 GCA_028683385.1 Prolixibacteraceae bacterium
ATTTATGCAGGATAGTATAATTTAAAATTAATATTTATCTATTCGAAATTCTGGAATGCGTCAATTTCATTTTTCAATTCAATTTTTAACTCTTCATATTCTTTAAGATCATTTAAATCTACCATAAACTCTTGAAAAGCCTTTTTTATATTTTTTTCTTTTATTGCATTAAAATACTCAGTGGGGTCAAAGCTTTTACCATAAATTGCAATATAAGTGTATGTCAAGCCAACAGTAACCATTGAAAAGATATAAGTTATCTTCTCCATCTTATCCCAACTAAAAATTATTACGCATACTAACAAAACAAGAAAAATTGCAACAGGTAATATCAGAAACTTAAATTTGTCTGTTTTAAAATCCTCTTCGGCTCGAATCAAAGCATTATGCTTCATTTTATTGATCTTTTTAATTTCTAAACAAACAGAATCATATCTTTCAGTAATTCTTTTCTGTTGTTCTTTAGCAAATAATTCGTCAATTTTTCTTTTGTTTTCAATTTGAAGTTGCTCCTTATCAAATTCATACTTTTGCGAAATATTATTCAGTTCCTCTTGGTGCACTTCCGAAATAGTATTGATTTCACCTTGATACTTATCTGAAATATTTTTCAGTTCCTCTTGATAGACTTTCTTTGTACTATCTAATTCATCTTCAATTATTTCTTTTGCAAACTTCTTTGCCCCTTCTCTTGTTGCTATTGGATTTTTGGAGTCAATTATACCAGCAAATTTTCTTTCCACCATTCTTTCCATTACGGTATCTTGACGCTTAAAATCTTCAGTTATTTCGCTGATACCTGACAATATAACTTGAAGATTATATTCATCAATAAGATCTTCATGTTGTTTGAGTTTTAGAAAACTCACAAAACTTTTAAAATCATCATCAGTCCTTGAATAATATTTAAGCAATAGTCCCATCCAATGACTTGGTAATAAAGTAATAGATTGGTTTTTGGAATGACTATCATCCCACTTCTTTAATTTTTGGTCAGTAGTAATTAAGTAGTATTTAGTGTCCTGTATATTTCTGTTATTGTCATTCCGCTTTTTCTCAATCAGATAACAATTCTGAGCATCAAAACGGTGAGAATTTTCGAACCCATAAGATTTTAATGCCTGAATCTCGTTCTTGTAATTTTCAATCTCTGCATTTATTTCAGGATTGTTTTCATCAAATGGAATTTTATAATCCTCATCAATTTTGTAAAATTTCAATAAGGAATCGTATTCACTTAGAACAAAGGCATGAAAAGAATCAAAACCATAAGTAATCCTACCATTTCTCCAATAATGATAAAATTCATAGAAACTTGGACTAACACAATATTTACTAAATAACCTTGGATTAATTCTACCAAAAGGCAGTTTTTTTAGTTGATTAATATGATAATCAATTGTATCAACAAATTCTTTCTTTGAATATTTTGAAATAATTAGTTTTTGTCCACTTTCACGGCATTTTTTAAGAAAAACAATTGTTCTTTGTTTTCGGTTGTCCCCATTTATTCCTAATGCTCTGTAAAGAATATTATTATCCAGATAAAATTGTTTATTGCGTAAAGATGCCAAGTAAGTAGTATCACCACTTGAATGATTTGCAACTAAAGCATATTCTATACAATAACTAATGATCTTAAACAGTGCTATATTTTTTTCTGGATTATTCCAAGAAAGAAATTCATTAATAATCCAAATTTCTTTGTCATCAAATTTTGATGAATCAATGGTGAAATTGTGTTGCTGATTTGATGGTTTTAAGATATTCAAATAAAGCTGAATATTCGTATTCAGTAACTCATAAAGATACTTGAAAAGAATATCCTTGATTTGGTTATCCGTCAATTTACAATCAATACATACAGAGGTAAATTCTTTAGTAAACTTCTCAAAATCATTGGTTATTTCTTTATTCTTGAGATATTGAAAGCGATTCTCAGAAAGTTTGACTATAATATTTTCTACATTTTTGCCATTGTGTTGTATGTCAAAAAAACTAACATCAGCTTTATTTATTATTTCTGTTGTCTCTTCAATCGAAAAAGATAAATTAAATTTCTTTTCTATTTCGGTAAGTAATTCCGTTATAACAAGTTGTCCGTTATTATTATCAATATATACAGCTTCAATAAATTTTCGTTGAATTGTTTTGGTTGATACCGTACTTGTTTCATCTGCATATATTATTGCAGAAGTTCGGATTATTGATTTTATATCCATATTTAGTTTTAATCAGGTTGATTTCAAAGGTAGTAATAATAATATTACATAAAAATACTATTATTGGTAAATTCTAAAGGAGAATCTACAATTACCATTTATTCGAAAAACGTCTGGTGTTTTTTGACGTACTAAATATTGCAAAGGTCTTGGTATAATAAAATCCGAACAATTGTTTAGAATGAAATATTGGGGAATCACGCAAATTCCCCAAGTTTTCGAAGCGTATTTACACTGGTAGTGGTAATTTTCTGAATGTTCCTAAGGGAATAACCTTTCCGTAAAAGTTTAATTTCTTCAACATATTCGGCTTTCATGTCATTATTGCTTTTGCGGAAACCCTCTTTCCTCCCTACTCTGCCACCATTTGCACGGTGGTTAATATACCCTGATTCCATACGCTGCTTAATGGTGGTGCGTTCCATTCTACTGACTTCCAACAAAATTGTAATTAAAAATTGTGCCATTGGGTTAATATTGCCTTGACTATCCAACGTTTCGATGTTATAGTTTTTCACGAACAAACATATCTTTTGCTCATTCAGCAATTCAATTACTTTCAAGGCTTCTAATGTATTGCGCCCAAGTCTGCTGATTTCAAG
Organism: Prolixibacteraceae bacterium; assembly: GCA_028683385.1. Classification (GTDB taxonomy): domain Bacteria; phylum Bacteroidota; class Bacteroidia; order Bacteroidales; family Prolixibacteraceae; genus Aquipluma. The sequence continues at coordinate 2,825 of JAQUIJ010000027.1, forward strand.
AACCAACACTTTATCTATTTTTTCATTTTTCACAAAATCAATTAATTCCTGTATTTCTGGTCGATCTTCATTCTTCTTAGCACCTGATACTTTGTTGGCAAATACTTTAACTACTTCCATTTGGTGAGAACTAGCATAAGCAGTAAGTTCATTCACTTGGCGGTCATAATCCTGTATTTGGGTACTAACTCTGGCAAGGATGCAGATTTTTAACATGGTATTATTTTTATCGTTTGTATTCGTTTTTCACTCTTTCTGCATAGTCTGATGTGCGCTCAACCGCTTCATCAATAATGTCAACAAGGCTATCAAAATAAACCCCTGCGATTCGTTGCAATTCGTTGTTTTGGTTGTCCAAAAGAATAACTTCAAATAAGTCCATACCTTCATTGTAAACCACTTTTACCCAACCTTTATGCTTGAATCCATTGACCTTGAAAATCAGACCTTCATTATTGGGTAGTGCCTTGGGGTCACTGAAACCCCAACTCCACATTATTATTCGGCTACTTTTCAAAATCGAGAAAATGTAATTTGCTAAGTCCATGATTATTGATATATGTGTTAATAATATCATCAAAGATAACACAAAGATCAATTATTTCCAAATAAAAATTGATTCAAATGATAATTATATGCAAATAATTTAACTTGTAAATCAATTTATTTCTATATTTGAAATATTATTAATCCCAATGAAAATGTTGAGAGTAAAAAGTATTTGTAAACAACAGGGAATATCCCTAAAGGAACTTGCAGATCGTATGTTGGTATCACCAGAAGCGGTTACAAGAATGTTATCCGATAACGGTAATCCAACACTAAGTACTTTAGCTAATGTTGCAAAGGCTTTGAATGTGCAGGTCTATGAGTTATTTGATGATTTCAATGCTGACCTGTTAGTTCGGGGATATTTGGAAGTCGGGGATAAAATCCATCGCATTAATAATTTCAATGATCTGCAAACGGTTTTTAACAAACTGGCTTCAAAAGATTGATTGGATATTTTCAAAGTGCATTTAACCCAAATTCAGTCAAAATAATCTTTTAGATTTTTTTGATACATAAACCAGTGTATCAAAACCATGATGTAAAGATTAAATTGATACATTTTTAATTTGACTGTTTTTGATTGCCATTTGTCCAAAAAAATCTATTTCGGTGGAATGATGCGTGTGTTGGCAGTGTTTTTACCCCTTTAGCTATGAAATATTCATGGATTAGTGTTTTTTAGTGAATAATTGATGATTTCATGCTTGATATTGATTCCCAAAATCGGGAATCTGGTTCATCCAGAACATTCATTTACCTAGATATTGTACAGGTCAAAACACAATCTATTGTGTCCGTATTTATGGTAAAGGTTAACCATGAAAAAATCAATTCCAGAAAAACATATAAAAAGATTGTCCGAATTAGGTTGTTATCTCCGTGAACTTCGCATGAGTGAGAACATAACACAAAAAGAAGTCTCACATGACGTAGCATTACATCATAACTCCATATCAAATGCTGAAAATGGGTATAATATCACTTTAGTAGCGTTATTTACGTTATGTGATTATTATAACGTTCCAATTGACCAGATTTTTATTGACATAGAATAAATCTATCAAATTGCTCTTGACAAAACCTCAATTCACAATTACTTTTACAATAAATTATTTCACGTCAAGTAATTGAGATGAAATAAGCTTCAGTAATTTTTGTCAAAATATTGAAGTAACCTACAAGGTTCTTATCTGGTTATTACTTTTGGTTCAGTCGAACACAAGTAACTTTAATCAGACTCTACCTGTCACCAAAAACAGAATCAGCAAAAAATTTATTTGTGAGTTGTTATGAGAACTCTCATAACGCAAGTCTATACTTGGGGTAATTGTATCTATTCCCAGCCAGACACAGATAATCTTTATCTTTTTTTTATGGGATGGACAGGGTACAGGATGAAATCATATATTTTAAAAATATACGAAGCAGCAGCAGTCATAAATCAGTACCCAATTTTGCTACTGCTGCTGTTCCAAAAAGTTTTAGGAATTTAACTTTTATCCTGTACCCTGTCCACACAAAAAAAAATGAATTAGAGTTTTGGATTTTATTGAGTAAAAAATGAAAATATGAGAAGGATAAAAGTTAGGTCACCATGACTGTGAATTAGGCACGAAAAAAATATTTTACGGATTTTATCGCTTTTAGCGTTTTTTCGTGAAACCAAATGTATTTATATAAAATAATAAGACACCTCGGTGTCACAGAATTAAAAAATTAAAAAAATGAAGAAAAAAATTGAACGAATAAACCTCTACATAGACAGAGATTTATTCACAGTTATTAAATCACAAGCGGATGCAGATTTTTTACCTGCTTCTGCATGGGTCAAGCAGTACCTAAAAAAGAACTTGCTAAAAAATAATCAGATGTCAAACCCTTTAAATTATGAGAAATGAAATAGAAGAAAAAAAATCACTTGTATCCAAAAGACGTGATGCTTTAAGAAAAGTAGTTGACCAAATGAAAACTGATAGATATGATGATGTATCTATGTTTGACAATGAAGCAGGTGAATTTGACCAACAAATATTTAGAGATTATTTGAGTTTCAGTACGAATTATGAAATGTATCCTGATGATTGTATCTATTTAGAAGATGAAGGTCTCAATGATAATGTTGTTCACACCCAATCAAATGACAATGAGCAGGTAACTAAAAATTCCGATACTTGTCAAAAAACAAGCTTGTCCGAAGAATTATCGAGATTCAAAGATTTTGACCTTTCGATATTTCCTGTTTCGTCACAAAAACTGCCTTTTGGAAAGTGGAAACAATTCCAAACTGAGATTGCACCAACTCCTGTTTGGTACGACCATTTCAACAGTGGTGGGTATGTTGGTATCATTACTGGTAAAGTATCTGGCAATTTGGAAGTTATTGATATAGATGTCAAAAACGACCCTTCCAGAACGATTTTTGCAGAATACAAATCCGTAATTCCAGAAGATTTATATTCCAGACTTCTTGTACAAACCACTGTTAATGCTGGTTTTCACTTAATCTATCGCTGTCCTGATGCAGTAATTGATGGCAATCAAAAACTTGCATTATCAGAAGCAAATGAAGTTATTATCGAAACCAGAGGTGAAGGTGGTTATATTTGTCACCATCTCAGAGATTATAAGGTTATTCAAGGTAACTTTAATCTAATAAGTGGCGAAGCCGATATTCCTGTTATTACACCAAAGGAACGTGAAATGCTGCTAACCCTTGCCAGAAGCCTGACTCGAAAAACTACTGAAAAGAACTCAAAATCAACATTTACATACAAAGATCAAGCTATTATTGATTTCAATGATAAATACTCGGTTCTGGATTTATTTTGCAAATGCGGCTGGACAATTTACAGTGAGGACGAAACGAAAGTCACCCTGTCAAGACCAGATTCGAATGCCTTATACTCTGGCTATTATTACAAGGACACGAAAACCTTCATGTGCTTTAGTACATCTACAGGTTTTGCTATTCAGAAACCACAGAATCATTTTCAGATATTGCAGGTACTGGAAAAAATCTCAGATTACAGGCAAGCTATTAGACGTATAAATGAATTGGGTTTTGGCAGTGCCAAAACAAATGAAAAAATCAAGAATGAAGATGTTGCCACATACCTAAATGGTATTGGAGTCAGGTACGATAGTTTCAGGCAGGATTTGATATACAATGGTGATATAATCTCGGAAATGACTTATAACACCATTTTTCTGGACATGCTAGCATATTTCGGTAAAGATATTGCCAGACAGAGATTTGAAGATGTGATTAAGTCCAACTATATCAGCCATTATAATCCCATACAGGAATTTGTTGAAAAATACGGTGACAGGAAGCCAGTGGGTATGTTCGAACAGTGGCTGGATTGCATTGAGTTAAAAAATAAGGACATACCAAAATCAACTGTAATTCATTTTCTCAGGAAATGGTATGTGGGTTTGATTGCTCAGGCACTAGATGGTGATTTTGCTAACGAATTTTTCCTAACCCTGCTATCAACGGAACAGGGTATTGGGAAAACCACCTTGCTTCGAAAATATACGATACCTGAAGTACTCCAGAATTATAGAGTTGAACATGCACTTAGTTTTGATGATGATTTTAAGGTGTTGATGGGTCAGGCGTTGTTGGTAATTGACGATGAAATGGATGGTAGAACTTACGAAGCTGAAAAGACCTTCAAAACCATACTGTCAACGAAAGAGTTAACGACCAGAAGGAAATATGACAGGCGAATATCAACGATCAAAAGAAGATGTTCATTTGCTGGTAGCGGAAACAACCTGAATGTTATTAGAGAACGTCAGAACCGTAGAATAATTCCAATCGAAATAGCTGGTATTGACCATGATAAAATCAGGGATGTTGATCTGATTGACCTATTTATGGAAGCATATAATTTATTTATGAAAGGCTACCAATATTCGTATCAGTACAGTGATAAACCCTTATTGGTGGAATTGTATCAGGATTATATGCAACAGTCGGATATTGATTTAATACTGGATGAATATGTTGATCTGCCAAGCGGTATAGGTGATTTTTACTATGTCACAAACCTTGATATTGTCACGTACCTGACCAAAATATTTCCAAATTCAAGTAAACGAATTAATGTTCCGACAATTGGTAAACAAATGGCAGAACGTGGATTTAAAACCATTAGGAAGGGCAGTAAAAAAATGAGTTGTTACCAAATCAGTAGCTTCAGTAAAATCATAAGGGTGCTTGATGATTATGCTCAGTCACATCAGATTAATTGAACCAATTAAAATGGCAATATGCAAACAATCCAAAACTTGTTTGTGTATTGCTTAAATATTTAATAAACAATCAGTTATTGAGCGAAAGAATGAGAATCTAACATTAATACGACCATTCACCATGACTCACAGGTAATCTATTCAATTCTTCTTTATAGAATTTCCATTGCGGTATAAACTTTTCAATGAGCGAGAAGAAACGGTCATTGTGGTGTCGTTCAAGTAAATGTATCATTTCGTGGACTACAATATATTCAAGACAAGGCAAAGGTTTTTTTGCTAGTTCAAGATTTATCCAAATGCGTTTTTGCTCAATGTTGCATGTTCCCCATTTGGTTTTCATTTGTTTTACCTGCCAATCGTTTACGGTAACACCTATTTGATTTTCCCATTTATTAATAATGGGTTGAATGAGTTTTTTTAGTTCTGACCGATACCATTCATTTAAAATAGTTCCACGCTGTTTTGGTGACGTATTAGGTCTTACATAAAGGTCGATATATGTTTTGGTCTTTAGAATTACAGTAGGCGGTGCATCGTGTTCGATAATTCTTAACAAGTAGCGTTTGCCTTGAAAATAGTGGCTTTCACGTTCTTTATATTGTCGTGGTGGTTGTCGGTCTTGTGCAATAAAACTTCGTTGCTGTTTCCTAATCCATGCAATTTTTGAAATCGCAAAAAGTCGAACTGATTCATCGTCAATTCTCAAAGGAATTGCAATACGAACCCTGCCTGTTGGCGGATAAACTGCCAAGTGCATATTCTTAATGTCCTTTCGGACAACATCAATGGATAGTTGTGAAGTGATATTTAAAACTTTTATTTCTTCCATCACTACTTATACTCCTTTTGTTCCCGAATGACTTCAAAAATCTGTTCTAATTTTTCAGGTTTGTTATATTCTTCTAAAACTGGTTTTACAACTTTATTTTTCAGGTGTTTTTCTTTGGATAATGTGCCTTCCCAATTATCGTATTTGCCATAAATAATGGCTGCATCCATCGCTATTGAAAGCGGTTCGTCTTTATCTAAATTGTCAAATAAAGCACGTTTGGCTTGGGTATTTATGGTTGAAGGATATTCGTTGCTGGTTTCTGGCTTTTTTACTTTTACTACCAATTCAATTATCTTTTTCAAATATTCTTCATAGCGTTCTGCTTCTTCATTTCGTAATTTGATTAACTCGTCCAGCAAAACGCTCATTTTTTCATAGTAAATCGGATTGGTAGGACTTTCTTCAATAATTACTTTTCGCAGGTTGTTTTCAATGGTTTCTGCCATTGATTCCTTGTTGTTTTTGATGCTGTCGGGCAATTTATCCAAAGCATCTTTGCCGTCTTTTACAATCAGTTCAACCAAACTAAAATCATCAAAAGCAGAAATCTTTTTACTTTCTTCTGCTGCAATGTAACTATCAATTAAATGTCGCATTGCAGGTTCGTATTGCTTCAAATCCACCCAATCGCCACTGGCTAGTTGAATTTCTTTACGAACGCTTTCAAAATGTTTCAAGTCATTTTTAATGGTTTCAATTTCGTTTGGCTTATAACCAGCTTCTTCCATTTCATCGGCTATGTTGGCATAAGCACGAATAAGTGAAATGACAGCTTTATATAGTGCCACTCGTTTAGGTTCGCTATCTTTTAAATCTTCTGGAATCTGTGTGTTTCCGCAGAAATAGGCAATGTATTCTTTTGTTCCTTTGGGTGGAACTACTGGTTCACACAATGCTTTAATGGTCTCCAAAGCATCGTCTAAGCGTTCTTTACCTTTGTTCAGGCGGTCGCTTAACAATCCTTCCACATCCGATTTGTCGTAATCTTCAAATGCTTTCGATGTAAAATCTTTATAAGCACTTTCCAAACTACCGAATAAATCTTTGTAATCAATGATATAACCGTAATCTTTATCATCTCCGTCCAATCGGTTTACTCGGCAAATTGCCTGAAATAAACCGTGGTCTCGCATACTTTTATCAATGTATAAAAAGGTGGCACTTGGAGCATCGAAGCCAGTAAGCAGTTTGTCCACCACAATCAACAATTTCATTTGTGCAGGTTCATCAATGAACCGCTTTTTTACTTCATCTTCAAAATCTTCGGTGGCTTTACCGTTGAGCATTTTTTGGTAAATATCATACTGCATCAACTTTTCGGTGTAACCTTCTCCTTCACCTTTTATATCGCTGTAAGAAGGTGCAAAGGATGTAACTATGGCACATCTTGTAAATCCTGAATCTTGAAATAACTGATAAAACCTGCAAGCATTGTAAATACTATCCGAAACCAAAATAGCGTTGCCCCTGCCGTTTTGTAATCGTTCACGTGTTTCCATATCCAACAAAACATCGGCAACAATTTTTTGCAAACGTCCAGTCGAACTGAACACCTTTTTCATCGTTCCCCACTTTTGTTTGAGTTCGGTTTTAGCAAATTCGGTTAAACCCTTCGTCTTGCTGTCAAACCAAGCATCAATCTTGTCAAACGAAGTTATTTTTTGCTCAATGTCTCTGGCTTCGTATCGTAAATCCAATACCACTCCATCTTTTACCGCTTCATCAAATTTATAGGTGTGAATGTATTTACCGAAGATGGTAATGCTTTGTTTTTTGTCGGCTTGCATGATTGGCGTTCCTGTAAAACCAATAAACAAAGCCTTTTCGCCTAATATTTGTCGCATTGCCTTGTTTAAATCACCGCTTTGGGTTCGGTGACACTCGTCAACAAATACATAAAAATCGCCTTTGGGTTTAAAGTTTTTGGGTAAACTATTTTTTAGTTCCTGTAAATAACTGTCATAGTCGGCTTCTTCTTTGTTCCCAAATTTGTGAATGAGTGAACACAATAGCCAAGGCTTTGTATCATTCAGTTTTTCAATTAAATCAGCACCGCTTTTGGTTCTTACTATTTGCTCGTCAACACCTTTAAAAACCTTTTCAATTTGTTTGTCCAACTCGTCACGGTCGGTAATGATTAACACCCTTGCATTGGGGTTGTACTCCCGAATCCATTTAGTGAGCCAAACCATTGTCAAACTCTTTCCACTGCCTTGTGTATGCCAGATAATACCACCTTCTTTTTGCCGAATATTTTCTTGTGCTGCTTTTAATCCGAAGTATTGATTAGGTCGGCAAAACTTCTTTTGTCCACGGTCATACACCACAAAGTCGTGAAGTATTTCAAGTAACCTTTCCTTGTTAAGCATTTCAATAATATGCTTATCCAACAAGTTATCAGCCTTATTCGCTTGTTCTCTGAGTGGTTTTGTAAGTTCAAGAAGATAGGTATCGTTCGGATTAAATTCTTCGCTTACTTCTTTCCATTTCAAGTAATATTTTTCTGAAGTATCAATGGCTGCATAGCGCAAACCTTCAACATCTTGCCCAGCCATTACCAATTGAATGGTGGTGTAAAACGGTTTGATGAACAGGTGTCTTTGATTATCGTTGTTTTGGCGAATACCCTCGGAAACTGAAACGGTGCTACGTTTTAATTCCAAAACACCTAAGGCAATACCATTAACATAGATTACAATATCGGGGCGTTTTTTGTGTTCGCCTTTAATGGTTACTTCTTCGGCAATCGCAAAATCATTCTCGTGTGGGTATTTCCAGTCGATTAATTGAACGGTTTCTTTGTTTTGACCTGCTTCTTCTTTTACCTGAATACCATAACGAAGCAATGAATACACGTTTTTATTGGCTTGGTATAGGTCATCGCTGGTATTGATGGTTACTGCCTTTTTAAATTCGAACAATGCTTTCGTTATGAGCGAAAGACTGTACCCTTTTTGGGTCAAATAGGCTTTGAGCAAAGTTTCATCAACATTACTGTTTTCTTCTTCTTTTTCTAAATTACCCAAATAGCGATACTTCAACTGTTGCTGAAACAATTGCACAATACGGTTTTGGGTGGCTCGTTCAATTTGACCTACTTTGCTCATACTAATCTGATTTTACCTGTTAAAAGGTTCTGCATCATACCCAATTTAAGCATTTTATACTTCTCTAGTTTGGTTTCTAATGCGTTTATTTCGGCATCCATATCCGAAAGGATAGTAGCGATGCGTGTTTGTTCTTCGATTGGTGGAAAAGGTATTTCAAAAGAGTTTAAACTTTTGTTAGTTATCTGGTTAATAGTTGCACCCAAATGCTCATCAATTTGCTTTTTAATTATTTCTGATTGAAATAATATAAATACAAATTCATTAAATGGTGACCTAAAAACAGACATAAATGCTCCAAAGGTCTCCCCAATTGCTCTACCTGTCAATAATGCACATTTTCCGATTAAATCTCGACTTCCATTTCTAACGCAAATTAGAATATCATTTTCTTTATTAATTAGCTTTTTAGGTATTTCGCTGTTTACATAGACGTTATCTTCATATTTTAAAGTATTGCCTTGAACATTTGAAGAACGCAACACTAATGTTCCGCTTTCTTTTATATTTTCAGGTTTATATGTTAATCCAATAATACATTCGCCAATCTCCCCCAACTCCTTCACTTCCCAACCTACTTTCGGTTGCAGTAGTTTTTGAATTGCACCTTGTTTGATGTTGCGTTTTTTTGCAATGAGTTTTTCTAAACTGCTTATCAAAGCATCTGTATCGGATAGGGCGGTGGCAATGGCAGTTTGTTCGGCTTTTGTTGGGACTGGAACAAGGAAATGAATCATATCTCCAACGTTAATATGCTTCATTGTTGTACCAATTTCAATCTCTTTTAATCTTGCTCTGCCTTCATTTGAATTTAGATATAAGCTAAAATATTTTGGATTGGATTTTTCTTTTTTGAACCTTGAAATAATTAAAGCGTGACAATTTGCACCTACCAATTCTTTCGGAACTATTGTTGTTAATCCAACATCACCTGTTTGAATGGTCAATAAATCTCCCTCTTGTAAACAAGATTTTAAATGAAGTTTATGAAACTCACTCGTTACTTTTTTTATTCCTCTATAATTGAATGAATTTTCTTCAACATTATATCCCTGAATATAAGTTACTCCATCATCTGACTCAGTATATTGAGATTTTACAGTTCCAACAAATCCATTTGTGATTAAAGAGGTTAGTTCGGACAATTTTTTCAATTCCCAATCTATTGGCAAAATTCCAATATCAGTTATTTTGTAACCTGCTCTTAGTTCCATACAAATCCCATTTTATGAAGATGAGCAGTAACTTTAGCTTCCAATTCAGCGACTTCATCATTTTGCTTGGGTAGTGGAGTTTCGTAGCGTTCTGCCAGTTCTTTTATCCGTTGGGTCAGGCGTTGGCTAATACGTTCCATTTCGATCTTTACGCTACGCTCAATACTTGCCATCCATTTGTCGTCCACAACCAATTGTTTTATTTCATTTTCAGTGAGTGTTTTGTAGCGTTCAATCACCTTAATATCCAAAGAAGATGTGGCTTCTTTTATTTTTTTACTGAGTTCGGTTTGGTCGTCAATGAGTTTCAAATATGCTTTCAATATCTTTATTTCATCGGCATTTCCTGTTTTTAACATTGGCGTATCAATGGCTTTCAAACGCTTCTGCACATTGGCTTTATTCACTTTGTCAAACTCGGAAAAATAACCATCTTCAGTATTGTGTTCTTCTTCCAACTCGGTTAATTGGCTGGCAATGGCTTCTTTATCGGCTTCCAATTTCTCTATGGCTTTTTTCTCGGTTAAGAAATAGCGGTCAATCACCAATGTTTTTGGCACAAGGTCGCAATCCCATGTAGTAGCAGATTTGGTTTGTTTGGTAATGCTAAGTTCGGCTTTCCAACCATCGGCAGCTATTATATAGCAATCGTCCTGCATTACATCGTTCCAGTAGTTCATTAAATGCTGATACACATCATATTTGTCCATCAAAGCCTTGCCTGTGTAGGTAGTCAGCACATCTTCCGAAATGCGAAAAATAGTTTGCTTTGGCTTAATACCAATGCTCAGTGCTTTAAGCATTTGGGTATTTCTGTTTTTCCAATCGGTAAACAAACTGTCCATTTCATTACTGAAACTCATAAATTCTGGATGCATGAAAATGGTTTGCTTAATGCTATCCTTACTTATTTTTAATTGACTGTAATTTGGTCTTTTGCTTGGTGAAAACAATTCAACTTTCAAGGTTTTATATACTTCCCAATATTCATTTAAAGCTTCAATATCAGCATTTGGAATATCACCCAATAAATGTGCTTCAATATCCTGAACATCCTCAACCTCTTGGCTGTCAATGTATCGTGGCATATTTAGGTTGTAATCGTTTTTCGGGTCACTTATTTCTTCCACACTTACCAATCTACTAAACTTTGGCAACTCGGTTTGCTTGTTAAAAATGTCCACTATTTTGTGAATGTCTTGTTCTCTCAAACGGTTCTTGTTCCCGTCTTTTATATAGCCTTTGCTGGCATCCACCATAAAAATATGTTTGCGTTCGTCAGCACCTTCTTTATCCATCACAATTATACAGGCAGGGATTCCAGTGCCATAAAACAAGTTGGCAGGTAATCCGATAATGCCTTTAATATAGCCACGCTGAATTAAACTCTTTCGGATTTCGGCTTCTGCATTTCCACGAAACAAAACTCCGTGTGGCAAGATGCAAGCACCTTTACCAGTGCTTTTGAGTGATTTGAGAATGTGCAAAAGAAAAGCGTAATCACCATTCTTTTCGGGTGGCGTTTTGTACGATGCTTTACCCGTTTTTTGACTTTCAACTTCATCTTTTTCGAAACGTCCATATAGGTCATCTTGCGGATTAAAGCCTGTTGCCCAATTCTTTGAAGAAAAAGGTGGATTAGCTACCACAAAGTCAAAGGTCTTTAAATAGCCGTTACTATCTTTAAAAAATGGGTCGGAAAGTGTGCTTTGTCCTCGGTGAATTTCAATGGCTTCCTGACCGTGCAAAATCATATTCATACGAGCCAAAGCAGCGGTTGCCACATCTTTCTCCTGACCGTAAATAGTTCCTTTACCATCAGCTTCATCCAATGCTTTTAATAGTAAAGAACCTGAACCACAGGTGGGGTCGTAAAAAGTAGTTTTATTAGTTGCATGTTTAATTCCCAGAACCTTTGCCATCACTCGGCTTACTTCACTTGGGGTATAAAACTGTCCCTTGCTCTTACCGCTTTCGGTTGCAAAGTTTTTCATTAGGTATTCAAAAGCATCGCCTAAAATATCATCACCTTCAGCTTTATTCTTGCTAAAATCTAATTCAGGCTTTTGAAAAATAGAAATTAATTCAGTGAGCGTTCCCACCATTGCTGCACCTTTTCCTAATTTATCATCATCGTTGAAATCGGCAACATCAATTACACCAACCAAGTCATTTGCTTTCGCTAATTCACCAATGATTGTATTGATTTTATCACCAATGTCTTTTTGATGTTTGAGTGCCACCATATCTTTGAAACTACCACCTTCAGGAATTTCAATGATAGCATCTGGGTCGTTGGCATATTTGTCGGAAACGTACTTCACGAACAATAAAACCAATATATAATCTTTGTATTGGCTGGAATCCATCCCACCTCTTAGTGCATCACAACTTGCCCACAATGAACTGTATAGTTCAGATTTTTTAATTGCCATCGACTGTTCTATTAATTTTTATTAGTTGCTGAAAATAAAGCAAATAAACCATTTGGTATTATGTGCTGATTGGAGATATAAAAGTAAGAAAATATGTTCTCTAGCCAATTTAAAAGAAGAAAATACCAATATTTAATAGGGGTGTAATAGCATTGTATATTTGTTGCGGTGTTTTTTTGAGTTGCTTAAATTGATAAAAGCAAAAATACTTAATGCAAAGTTTTACTACTTCATTTCGACCAAATCCTTTTCATTATCACCCAAGCAATTACTGACATCAAAGAAGAACTCTTCCGTCCAGACCTCGGATTTATCCAACACCTCGGAAACATAGATTGTGATACAATCAAATCTTTTATCTCCACAGCACAACAACTTTTGCCCCAGAACCTTCCACTCCACGAATCGGTAAAACCCAAGGTATTCCAAAACCACGTATTCGTTGTGGACGTAATCCTGATCTTCAAGCATGACAATTGCATCATCAATTGATTTTCCATTGCCACCCGTAATAGGTAGATTAATTTGAAACGAATCACTTATGATTTCACGAATTGTTTGGTTGTTTGGTATTTCAGGTGATTTGTTCACTTCAACAATAAATACAGAAAATTAACATTTGAACGTATTAGCTTTTGTTGCTTGATATAGAATCTTTTATCGGATAGATTGCTTCTTTTCAATTATTCTTTTTAATTCTTTATAAACTTAATTGTTTTATAACTATCACGACACATTAATTTTAGCACATAAGAGCCAGTAGCTAAAGATGATACATTGATTTCATTTTTGGCATTTTCAATTTGCTTTTTCATAATCAATTTTCCATCCAAATCATATATTAGAACTTCACTTATTGAACTTGTTTCAAGAAATAAGATGTCATTGGTCGGATTTGGATAAACACTAATATTATCATCTGTATCGTATATTCCGTCACCATTTGCATGTGTTAACCAATTAACGGTTAAAGAAATTTTTCTGGATTTTAGCTTTAATCCTGTCACCTCAGAATTTGTCACTTCACAACGATATACACCAGCATCTTCCAATTTCAGGCTTGTCAGATTTAATGTAGCAGATGTCTGTGACGAGAGCAAAACATCATCCTTATACCATTGGTAAACGTTGTGTTCTCCACCAACTTTCAAAACGTAGCTGTAACTTTCACCTTTTGTTTTAGAAACAGATTGCGCTGTTCCAATACTATCTTGTGGAGAATAAGTAAAGTTTCCGATACTAATAGCTGGTTCAAGGCTCTCAAAAGTAAGTTGATTATTTTCACATGAAAAATTAGTAAGTGATTTGTTCTGGATTACATCAAGATTTGTTAGTCTATTATTCCAGCAATAAAATTGCTCTAATTTTGTATTTTGACTTACATCAATATTCGTCAATGAATTGAAGCCACAGTTTAACCAAACCAAAAAAGAACCTTGGTGGCTTACATCTAAACTTGATAATTTATTATTCTCGCAGTTCAGATAATTCAAATACTTGTTTTTGCTAAGGTCTAAACTTGTTAAGTTATGGATATAATTACATACAAGTCCCCTTAGTTTCGGATTTAAAGAAACATCCAAACTCGTTAATCTGGTATCTTGACAATCTAAACCAGTTAGGTTTATGTTTGGTTTTACATCGAGACTTGATAATGGATTTTTACCACAGGTTAAATTTGTAAGGAAAGTATTTTTACTCACATCCAAACTTGGCAACTGATTTAATTGACAATTTAAGATTGCTATTGATGTATTTTTGCTCACATCCAAGCTTGTCAACTTATTTTCTTGACAATCTAAGTATCTTAATGCAGTATTGTGAGTAAAATCTAAACTGGTTAATCGGTTAGTGTAACACTCTAATTTACTAAGATTAGAAAAATCCTCAATCCCTTTTAAATCTGCAATATTCTTTTTTGAAACATCAAGGGTAGTAATCTTCTTAATTTTTACCGTTCTCACATAATCATCCAACGAGCCTGAATCATATCCCAAATCTATCAATGCCCGTTCAAAATTATCATCTGGAACATAGGTTTGCGGACAAAGACCCCAAACTGGTTTTTTCGCTTCAGACAATGCCGAGTTAGTTGAAAAATATTCAGGCTCAGTTTTAATATTTGACACACACCAATTGCTTTTTAAATCTTGATTGAAAACAGTAGCATCATAAAACATCTTCGTCATATTTGCTACATTGCTTACATCCCAAGAACCGATTGGTTGATTAAATGCAGAAGCACCATTAAAAACGGATTCCATATCCGTCACCTTGCTTACATCCCAAAGGCTGATATTTTGATTAAACGATTTAGTTCCTGCAAACGAGGAACTCATATCTGTAACATTCCTCACATCCCAAGAATCAATAGGTTGATTAAATACAGAAGCACCATTAAACATCGACTCCATATTTATCACATTACTTACATCCCAAGAACCGATTGGTTGATTAAATTTAGAAGTACCATTAAAAACGGACTTCATATCTTTTACGTTGCTTACATTCCATAAGCCAATAGGTTGATTAAATACAGAAGCACCGTTAAACATGGACTTCATATCTGTCACATTGCTTACATCCCAAGAACTAATATCCTGATTAAATAATGTCGCATCTTTAAATATTTCGGTCATATCAGTAACAAGACTGGTGCAAACTTTCGACAAATCAGCTCCTTCATTTCTTCGTTGGATAAGTAAATCCCTATCAACAGCTTCATACATAACATCTCCCACTTTTCCTTTATCGCCAGCAACACAATTTATACACTTAACAGTTATGCCATTGTAATCCAAATAAAACGCTGGTTTACCCAACCCCAATGAATTTATATACTCAATCGCTGGTTGTGAGACTGTCCATCGCCATTCTTGAAATAAAGAGACCAGATTTTTATTTGCCGCTTGCGAAGAAGCAATTACAAAATTATCAACTGCATCTTGCGTAGTTACTCTATCAGGACGTAATCCTGCATATTTCCATACATTTTGAAGCCATTGCCAGCCATAAGTTTCTTCCAAATAAAAACAAAATGAAGCGAATAAATCCGCAGAACTCCAAGGAGAATTTGGAACTCCTTGGGCAACGCCTAAAGTATTTGACCAATTCAAAGAGGGATTCGCAAGATAAGCAGTTCTTAATCCCCTTATCTGATTTACAAACTCAATATGGGAAGGATTGCCATCTAATCCCAGATATTTCATTGACATAAAACGCATAAATACAGCATAACCAGTAGTAATTGGGTCGTTGGTGTAACTAAGTTTATTACCATAGAACCAAAAATTTCTCCCCATTTCATAAAAGGTTATCTGTTCATATTTATTGTCGAATTTTAAAGATGTATAACATTGGTCAAAATATACATCTAACAACTCAATTCCAGTAGCCCCCAAATAACCACAACCTGCACCGCAAGTTGGGTCTGCACTAGCAATAGTACTTTTCTGGTTGATATATGTTGATGGTAAAAAATCTGGTTCTCGACCTGTACATAGTTTATAAAAGTTATATGCACCGTCCATTGCATTAACCCATTTTCTCATTATCGCAGTATCTAATTCATTAGATTTGGCGAGAAGCATTGTTTTCTTACCCTCATACTTGTATAAATTCGAGGTTTCACCCTGAAATGTTGTGTAAGATTGTGGCGTTTGCGCTTTAACAAAAAGAGAGATTATCAAGCCAATAAATAGAAGTTTTATTTTCATCGAGGTTTAATTTTTTCTTGGTTAATGGTCAAATCAATTTAGGTATTTCTTTATTAGGTTGTCTTTTTGGATACGTTAATTAACTGTTCTAAATTAGATTATGAAAGGCATTATGTTGATTCTCAAAAATAAACAAAAGTCACTGAACAAAATAATAAATTTGAATAAAATAGCTTCGAATATCTAATTGGACTAACTCTTGATGCTTTTGCCATGCTCTTTCCTTTCTTAGTTCTACATCGAATGTTGCAAGGTCTGCCATTTTAAAGTTTCTGGACTCCATTTTTCGTTAAGTTGTACCAAGTTTTTGAATAGTATTTAAGAAATTATTGTTTATAACCTCAAATATACGGCATTATAGCACATGTGCTATAATTGATTTTTAATTTCTTCAAAACTTTCTGCAATGAAATCAATGCAGAAAAGTGATAGAAAACTGGTATTTGATCAAAAGGGAATAGAAGCCTTTGCCGAGCAATTGAAGAAAATTCGGTTGAAGGAAGGATACACCCAAAGTCAACTTGCTTTTGAATCTGGACTGTCGTTGAGCCAAATTGCAAGAATTGAAACCGCAAGAATAAATCCCACTCTGAGTACGGTTTTTACTTTAGCAAGAACACTGGATGTTCCTCTGATGGATTTGTTTGATTTTGAGTTACCTGAGTGAATCCTATTAAAAACGGATGAAGGAGACACCAACTCACATCTACATATACGCCTTATTGTCAACACC
>JAQUIJ010000036.1 GCA_028683385.1 Prolixibacteraceae bacterium
GCAATGCCGAATCATCAATCAAACGATTAATCTTTTCAGCAATATCAGCAGGGCTATATGGATCACAATACAATGCAGCATCTCCACATACCTCTGGCAAAGATGCCGCAGTAGATACGATCACCGGACAACTACAAGCCATAGCTTCTAATGGTGGCAGGCCAAATCCTTCATAAATTGATGGGAAAACAAAGCAAGTTGCATTACTATAAAGCGCATGTAACTCAGCATCACTCACATAGCCTACCAGTGTAACAAAGCTTGGGAGTTGATCTGTCCGTCCTCCAAATACATTTGAATTAGTCCCGCCCGCGATTACAACCTTAAAGTTTACCTCTCCTAGACATTCAACAGCCTTAACAAGTGAAGCAAAGTTTTTATTGGGGTTCATGCTGCTTACGGCGAGTACATATGGAATAGAATTTAAACCATACTTATCAAGAATAGTCTTATCCTGTTCTAAGCTAGAGAAGTCGCTAACACCAAGAAGAGTAAGGCTAATCTTATTGGATACGAAGCCACAGTACTTAATCAATTCATTTTTTGAAAATTGTGAAATAGTAATAATTTGCTTAGAATTACGGCCAAGAATAGGGAGTACATTCTGATGCCACATACGAAATGCTTTTGAATACCCACTTGGACATGCGAAAATAGAAGCATCACATATGGAAACAATTTGATTTAGTTTCAGAAGAGGTCCGGTATTACAGAAACCCACTAGTAATCCACTCCGACTGAAGAAGGGAAGTTCAAACTGCTCCCACAAATGCCCAGAAAGGCGCCCAACCTTCTTTATCGATATGTTTTTGAGATCCGGCAAGTGGTTAGCGTTATGGGGTACAAGAAGGGTGTAGGAAATAGATCTTGTATTATTCGTACTTTCATTCAGCAACGTATCGATGCTGCTAATCAACTCCAAGGCATAACGTTGCACGCCAGTAATTGTTTGTGTTAAAAAACGACCGTTGATAAATATACAATATTTTTTTCCCAAATTATTTGTCCTCAATTTAGCGTATGCAATAACGCTTCTACCTATTTGATTTAAAATATTCTTTAATCGTCTCAAAGGCACTTTTTTTTGTAGTAGCTTTGAATTTCCCATTCTTATCTTTATTAACATTGACAAGCCCATAAAATGACTCTGGATTGTTTGAACCAAACTGTGGTTCGTCAAGCAACTCGTATATCATTAACTTCTCTATACGATACTTAATAGAGTATTCGGGGTAGGTTTGAAGGAGGCCTTTCATATACCTGTCCAGTTCCTGCTCTCCATCAATGCCTTGGCTACCTCCTTTTCTGTTAATTTCAGTAATCCAAAGTGGTTTATTAAACTCATTTAGTTTAGCCAGTAGGTTAAATTTCCCTTTTACATTTAAAATGTCACCCATATTTGAATACCAGTGCCATCCAATTATTTCATAATTGATTTTATTCAAAACTATATGTTCAAAAAATCCATAATGTATCCAATTTGCATTAATTATTCTCTTTGCTTTTGGATCAGCAGCATAGACTCCGTCCGATAAACCTTTCAGCAAAGCCATTGACTTTTGCAGGCGGTCTGCTTCGTAATGCTCAACCTTATCGCCACTCGGAATGTCGAATTTCCATAATCTGCCTATATAGCTCAATTCACCCTTTTTAACCATTGCAAAATTATCTAGTTCATTGTCCAGTTCCCACACCTTAACATCCTGCTTTAACTCATGTACCAATTTCTTCGAGTAGTCATATGAAATTTTGTATATTTTATTGACATCAGTTTCCTTCTTAATATCCACAGGGGGAAATATGACTGGAAGTATGCTGATTCCTCTTTTTTTTGCTTCTGCCACGAGCTCTTTAATATGAGGAAGAAATTGTGGTTGTGTTGCCTGCCCATAACAATCAACACGATACCATTTGGCACCGATCTCTTTAACCAAATCCAATTGATCTTGTATTGAAACATCTTTATAACCGACCTGTACAAATGGATGCCCATTAATGCCAAGTTCTAGATTTTGTGAATAAACATCTGACGGTATATATATCAATATAGCCTCAATGATCATCACTGTTAACAGGGTAATAATCCTATGTTTACTCCGCATAGCTACACTCTCTTTCGATATCTATTGATAACGTGCTATTTGTTATGTTGTACAATATTCCCAAAAACATCCACGTAGTCAGATAAGCATATTCCGATACTGCAACAAGAAGCATTATCAAAACGGTGATCATTCCAAGATTCAATACAAATGCAGTACGGTCTTTTTTTACAATTTTTATAGTTGGTTTTAAAAATAAATACATCCATGCGACCAAGCCAAACAATCCTGAGTTGATTAACAAGGTCATAATCATATCTGTCGAACGTATAGTGCCCCAACCAATCCCAAAAAGTTTTATAGCTAAATTTGATTTAAGCCAATATTCAAAGTTGTAACGAATATTATAAAATCTATCAAAACCTGAAACATTCTCGAGCATCAGTTTTTCAACAACCATTTTACCCAAGACATCTTTAAAAGCTAACGTCAAGGCTCCAAAAAACAGTAGAAGTAAGGTAAAATACATCATTTTTGATGCAATACCTTTGGTGAAAAAAATAATCATCATTAAACCGAACACCACAAAAGCAAGCAGTGCAGCAGTAGAAGTAGACAGCAAGAGTGTGATGAGAAAATATGCCCCTATCATTAATTTGCGGCGAGCAATGCAAAATACCATAAATGGGAATACGGTCAGTGCGTACATAGACGGCTCACCTGTGAGACTCTTTAGTCGCAACACAGTACGCCCCATTAATGTTATTCTTTGGACCGCACTACCTGAACCTTCCAGCCCCTCACCAAAGGTCCGATTTGAAATAAAACCAAAATCGTTGCCAGTAGCGAGAAAATAAGACCATTCAGCAACTCCAATAGTGGCGAGAAGCAGCCCACCGGCGATGATAAAGCCATCCCATTCTTTACTGTAATATGCAGCAAAAAGAATAAATGTTAAATATCCACTGGCCAGATATAAGCCCTGAGTAATAATAGTAACTCTCATTGGCTCAAGTGGACCAGGTCTGATAAGTATCAAGTCACCTTTTTGGCCACCACCGCCAAAAATCAACGTCAACTGAGATGCAAATAAAAAAATCAGGAATAATACAACAAAAACAATAATACCATGCCAGTAATAACGGTTATTATTTTTTTTAGCAGATAAAACGATGAATGGAGAAAAGAGTGCCATGACCAAACCTGGCGTAGTGCCTTGAATCTGTGGAATAAGCAAGATGGAAGTAATCGGAAGAACCAAGGCAAAAAGTTTGGTATATTTATCAATCACTTAAATGGCCTATATTCTAAGTATTGTGTGATGGCAATAATGCGATTCATGAATGAGTTCTGTTATGTTGTAAAGACCTGTCCAAAACAATATTTAGAACCAGCCCTAATCGCCCAAACTGGCGTCTACGAATTCTATTAAACAGCACTACAAGAAAGAATGTCCTGACACTCCACAGGTATTGAGGATGTGTCTTTTTGGTAAATACAATGCGATTCTTCAAAGCATAATATTCTGACAATTCCGATTTACTTTTAGAATTTGAACCAATAGACCTACCTTCCTTGTGATAAACTTTTGTAGCCCAACAATATCCTATATGCCAAACATTCTTCTTTGCTCGGAACACCCAATCAATCTCTTCAAAATAAAGGAAATAGTCTTCACACATTAATCCAATATCCAAAAGAATATGTTTAGCAACAAACATGCTAGCGCCAATTGGATAATCAATTTTGTTGGTAACCTCGTCTGTATCATACTGGCCATTGTCTTGCTCAAACGAACCAACATGTTTTGTTGTTCCAAACCACTTA
Organism: Prolixibacteraceae bacterium; assembly: GCA_028683385.1. Taxonomy (GTDB): domain Bacteria; phylum Bacteroidota; class Bacteroidia; order Bacteroidales; family Prolixibacteraceae; genus Aquipluma. The sequence continues at coordinate 3,870 of JAQUIJ010000036.1, forward strand.
TTATAAACACCACCAACAGCTTGAATAACTTCTGGCTGATCGTAATACATCAACTTGGCACCTATAAGACCAACCTTGGCGTCTGCCACCTTGTAAGCCTCTGCTTTTTCAACCAGCGCACTCAAAGCGTGAAATTCAACAACGGTATCATTATTCAACAACCACACAAACTCAAAATCATTACGTGCTAAAGCGTACCGTAACCCAACATTATTCCCGCCCGCAAAACCTAAATTATCTCCGGTCTGAATCAAGATTAAAGAACAATCTGCGTCAATACTATCGCCACCCGCTTCAGCTTCTATTCTATTGTATTCTTGATAAGGTATTTTTTTAACGACCGGTGGATAAGACAGGTGGCGTAGTCGGTTATTAAGAGGCACAAATACATCCAAACGACCATCAGCCCATGCTTTTATTTTATCGAGAGAACCATCTGAGGAATCGTTATCACAAACAATAACTCTGTAATTATCATAATTGAGCCGAAAGACACTCTCGAGGCACTCAATAGTGTCTTTCCAGCCATTCCAGTTGAGTATAATTATGTAAACCGTGGGGGGGCTTTTCATAGAGATCATAGTGCTGTTGAAATCTTTCGGTTCTATCCCCCATACAAAGGTTGTGGGATAGCTATTCCGCCGTAGCGGGTTCTTCTGAGTTGTGTCCCGGCGGCAAACCTAAGCACGTTGTTCAGCTGTTCCAGTATAGGTTTTGCCCGCA
>JAQUIJ010000013.1 GCA_028683385.1 Prolixibacteraceae bacterium
ATGGTGGATCGGACTCATCAGGAAAACACGGCGTCCTTCGCCATATTTCCGTTTGGTATATTTGAAATAAGCTACCTGAATAACTACCGAAAGATTTTCGATCACGAAGATTCCGCACAGAATCGGGATCAAAATTTCCTTCCGGATAATGATGGCGAAAACGGCCAGAATACCGCCGAGCGCCAAACTACCGGTATCGCCCATGAAAACCTGTGCTGGGTAGGAATTGTACCACAGAAACCCAACGGTTGCACCAATAAATGCCGATATAAATACGGTCAGTTCTCCCAGATTCGGGATATACATGATGTTCAGGTAATCGGCATAAATAACGTTACCGCTCACATATGCCAGTATCCCCAGGGTTGCCCCGCTAATAGCCGAAGTCCCGGTCGCCAGTCCGTCAATTCCATCGGTGAGGTTGGCAGCATTCGATACCGCAGTTATAATTAGAATGATGGCCAGTGCATAAACAATCCATGCCCAATTTCTGGCATTTTTGCCCATAAAAGCTACAAACGTTCCGTAACTCAATTCATGGTTTTTCATGAATGGAATGGTCGTTCGTGTCGATTTAACCGCTGTTGTTACATGTTGCAATCGTTTCTGACCAGTAATACTGTCGGTTACCATTTCTTTCACAAACATTCCGTTGGCGTCAACAACCCGTTGACGAACCACTACTTCATCCGAGAAATACAAGGTTGCAGCAACAATAATTCCCAACGAAACTTGTCCCAAAATCTTGAACTTTCCGGCCAAACCCTGTTTGTCTTTCAGGAAAACTTTGATGTAATCATCAGCAAACCCAATCAGACCGAGCCAAACCGTGGTGATGATCATCAGTATGATATAGACATTATTGAGCCTGGCAAACAAAAGCGTTGGAATAAGGATTGAAGCCAAAATAATAATGCCACCCATTGTCGGTGTGCCTTTTTTCTGCATCTGGCCTTCGAGACCCAAGTCGCGAACTTCTTCGCCAATTTGTTTGCGCTGTAAAAATTTGATCAGCTTTTTTCCAAACCCGATAGTAATGAGCAACGACACAATAATCGCCGCCCCCGAACGGAAAGAGATGTATTGAAACATTCCCAACCCGGGAACATCATAATCTTTTAAAAGCTGATACAAGTGATAAAACATAGTCTTCCTATTTAATTATTTCCGAATATCTCATTAATCACTTCTTTGTCGTCGAAATGATATTTCACTCCTTTTATTTCCTGATAATCTTCGTGACCTTTGCCAGCAACCAAAATAATGTCGCCAGGTTTTGCAAGCATGCAGGCTGTTTTGATGGCTTCTTTGCGGTTCACAATCGTCAACACTTTGTTTTTCTGGTGAACTTCAACACCGGCTTCCATGTCGGCCAAAATCTGTTCAGGCTCTTCCGAACGCGGATTGTCTGATGTCAGGATTACTTTATCACTTTGGCGGACAGCTTCCTGAGCCATTTCGGGGCGTTTGGTTTTGTCGCGGTCGCCACCAGCGCCAACTACTGTAATTACCTGTTCGTTTCCGGTCCGTATTTCTGCAATTCCGGATAGTACATTTTGGATAGCGTCAGGAGTATGCGCATAATCAACTACAGCATATTTTCCTTCCGGCGAACGAATAATTTCGAAACGACCTGAAACCGGACGCAATTCACTCAGAATCCGAAGTATCTCGTCGCGGTCAACGCCCAAAAGAATGGTGGCTCCCATAACAGCCATCAGGTTACTGGCATTGAAAACACCGGTAAAATGAGTCCAAACCTCCTGCCCATCAATACTCAGGAGCATTCCATCGAAATGCTTTTCGAGCACCTTGCAATGAAAGTTTGCCAACGACCGCAACGAATAAGTTTGCTTGGTCGCTTTCGTATTCTGAAGCATTACCATACCGTTTTTATCGTCGGCATTGGTTAAAGCAAATGCCTTTGCAGGAAGCTGATCGAAAAATTTCTTCTTCGCTTTCAGGTATTCAGCAAAAGTTTTGTGGTAATCCAGGTGATCGTGAGTCAGATTGGTAAAAATGCCTCCATCGAAATCAATCCCGCTAATCCGATCCTGATCGATGGCATGCGAACTAACCTCCATAAAGCAATATTCACATCCGGCCTCAACCATTTTAGCCATCAATTCCTGAATCTGCAACGCATCAGGTGTGGTGTGCGTGGCATGAAACTCATCGTCGCCAACGTAATATTTTATGGTCGAAATTAATCCGACTTTATATCCAAGTAAACAGAAAGTCTTGTAAAGAAGGCTTGCAATCGTTGTCTTCCCATTGGTTCCGGTAACTCCAACAACCTTTAAGTTGGTCGATGGGTTATTGTAAAAGGCCGCGGCCATTTTCCCGAAATTGATTTGGGTATTTTCAATTTTTACCAACACTACTCCGGAAGGAAAATTTTCCGGAACATCCTCACAAACCACAGCTACAGCACCCAACTCTATCGCTTTGGCAATGTATTGATGACCATCAACATGAGTACCTTTTACAGCAACAAACAAATCGCCAGCTTCAACCTTTCGCGAATCGAACTGAATACTCCGAACCTGAACAGATAAATCTCCTCTGGTTTCGAGCAACCCTATGCCTGCAAGTATATCTTTTAACGGTTTCATTGCTGTTATTTTTTAGGTTGAACTGTATTTTTCTTTTTCTCCTGAGCTTTTTGAGCTGCGACTTTTGCCTTCCATTTTGCAATTGCTTCAGGACTTGCCTTTGGTTTTTCTGTGGTTTTCTTAGTTGCCCCTTTCGCCTCCTGAGCTTTTTGCGCTGCAACCTTTGCCTTCCACCTGTCAATAGCCGCCTGATTCGGCTTTGGCTTTACTGAACTTTTCTTCGTTGCACTCTTTTCTTCCAGCGCTTTTTGAGCCGCAACTTTTGCCTTCCACTTATCAATAGCCGCCTGATTGGGTTTTGCTGCGGGAGTCTTACTAACTTTGGAACTAGCAGCCGATTTCTTCTCTACCTTTGGATTCACCACATCAGGAGCAATCTCCCGCTGTGCAGGTTTTTGAACAGGAACAGGAATAAAAGCTGCGGCCTGAATGGAATCAATTTTATTTAAGCTATCCTTCTTTACGATTTGAAGGTCATCAAAACCCAATTCGAGCGAAACTGCATCTCCTTTTGTTGCTGGCGTTCCTGGAATAGGCGATTGCCTGAAAACACGGCCAAAGCCATTCATCTCGGCTTTCAGACCTGATTTTTCAAGCAGGTAAACCGCATCGCTGGCACCCATTCCAATTACGTCAGGAATAATACCAGGAGTATCGTTAACTCCATTAATAAATACGGTCATCGAATCGTTGGTAACAGCCACACGTTGTGCGGTCATATTCTGTTCCTGATTTTTGAATCCAAGATCCTTGGCAAGCAGCATCACATCGTCCTTCAATCCCGGTTTGACCTGCGGAACTTCGTTGTATGGTGGGATTGAATCTTTTGCAGGTTCGAGATATGCAGCATAAACTTTATCGGCAATACCGCGGAATACCGGACCAGCAACCGAACCTCCATAGAAAGCTCCCTGTGGACCAACAATAACTACAATGATGCTGTATTTCGGATTATCAGCCGGGAAATAGCCACAAAATGAAGCCTGATATTTTTTGGCTCCACCGCTGGTATAACCTTTATTTTCATTGGCAATAACAGCAGTTCCAGTTTTGCCAGCAATTGTGTAATACGGATTATTCAGACTTTTTCCGGTTCCCCGAATGCAAACGCCTTTTAACATGTCCTGAGCTTTGCCAAGTGTGGTTTTTGAACAGAGCATTGGATTGATGACTTCAGTCGGGAACTTTCGGACAGGAATCCCGTCTTCTCTGATTTCTTCGATGAATTTTGGCTTAACCATTACTCCATTATTGGCTACGGCATTGTAAAAAGTAAGTGTTTGGATCGGAGCAATTTTAATTTCGTAACCGTGCGCAATCCATGCCAGTGAAGGGCCCCACCAATCAGGATCTGTCGGATATTTGATTCGTGGCTCTGCTTCACCAAGAAATCCAAGGCCAAGTTGCTTGTTTAAACCGAAACTATAAATACGGTCGATAAACTCCTTTTCTTTGCCTTCATAGTATTTGCAAATAATCTTTGCCGTTCCAATATTTGAAGAGAGTTCAAATGTTCTTTTCAAACTGATCAATCCATGGCCTCCATGATCATAATCGCTGTCTTTCATCTTCTGTCCTTTATACTCCCAAATACCGCGACCAGTATCGACCAGCTCAGAGGTATCGGCATAACCTGCATCCATAGCAGCGATCAGCGACATCAGCTTAAAGGTTGACCCAGGTTCGCTGCAACCAGCATGACCAAAGGCAAAATTGTAAGTTTCGCCGTATGTTCCGTCTTTTTTGAGACCCATGTTGGCAATTGCCTTGATGTTCCCGGTTTTTACTTCCATCACAATGGCAGTTCCCCACTCTGCCCGACTGACCTCCATTTGTTTGCCCAAAGCTGTTTGGGCATAATCCTGAAGATTAACATTGATCGTGGTAATCACGTCTTTCCCTTCTTTGGGTTCGACCAATGGTGTATTGATCCAATTTCCGGAGAAATTACGTTTGAGAGCAAGGCCATTGATACCTGCCAGATAATTTTCATCCAAACCTTCAACGCCGGTAAATCCAACGTTTCCGTGAACACCGCCAAAAGCTCCTTTATTAAGCACACCAATGGTCCGGCTTGCCAGATCGCCGTGAGGCAGAATTCGTCTATTTTCAGTTACAACAATAAGTCCGGAACCAAAGTAGCTCTTCGACATGGTTTTCAGTAATTTAAATTCCTGAAACTTATTGTGGTCAATTTCTTCCGGATTAATCAGAAACCACCGGTTCTTCTTGTCGTAAGCAGCCCGCACTCGACTTCTGAAATCGGCTTTATCGACCCCAAAGAAACCCGAAAGTTCATCAACCATCTGTTCCGAATATTTATCGAATACTTGCTGAATCCGCGGCGCCATCATGTCCATGCGGATTTCATAATATGGCACCGAAGTCGACAAAATGCTACCATCGTCGGCACAAATATTTCCTCGTTTAGCCCAAATCTCCGTGGTATTGTTTCTCAGGTCTTTGGCAATCTCCTGCCATTTTTGGGTATCCACATTCTGAATAATTAGAATCCGGCCAATTATAACAAGTCCGAAGATGGCAATCGCAAAATACACGATGCCAAATCGTAAGGTTATAGCTTTCCTGATTTCCATTATTTAGTCTCCATTTTTTTCACCTTGATCCGTTTAGGCGGTTCTATCGGTTCTATCAAATCTATTTTCCGCTCAATCACCCTTCTGGTCACTTCCGATGGACGGTTGATGTACATCAATTCCGTTTCATGAATCACCGATTCTGATTTATATTCTTTAAGCGAATCGCGCACCATTTCCATTTGCCGAATGGTCTTTTCGGTGATGTATCGATTGGTGATTAAACCAATTCCTAACAGCGCAAGAAAAATCACAAAAGGTATTTGTTTGGTTACCTTCTCGCTCGACAACGCGCTACCAACCAGAATACTTTTTAGTCCGGCTGTCGAGATTCGCTTCTTGCTATTTTCTTTTTTCTCTGTCATGCGTTCTTTTCTGCAATTCGCAATTTGGCACTTCGAGCCCGTGGATTCCGCTCTATCTCTTCTTCGTTCGGCACAATAACTTTGCGATTTATAGCTACCAAAGGAGACTCAACATTTCCAAAAAAGTCCTTTTCCTGTTTTCCTGAAAAGTCGCCCGATTTGATGAAATTCTTCACCATGCGGTCTTCCAGCGAATGGTAAGTGATGACCACCAATCGGCCACCTGGCTTCAATAATTGTATACTTTGTTCCAGAAATTCGTGCAAAACATCCATTTCCTTGTTGGTTTCGATGCGCAAAGCCTGAAAAACCTTAGCCAGATATTTACTTTCCTGAAATTTCGGAACGCATGGAGCGATTGCCTCTTTAAACTGCTCAATGGTCTTAACTGGTTTCGAATTGCGGGCAAACACCAACTGCTTTGCCAATCGCCCGGCATTATCAATCTCGCCATACTCGCGAAACATTGTTCGAAGCTGGTCTTCGGTAAACGTATTTACGATATCAGCGGCACTTTGCGTCGAATCGCGATTCATCCGCATATCCAAATCGCCATCGAAACGAAACGAAAAGCCTCGCTCGGCCACATCAAAGTCGTGCGACGAGACTCCCAGATCGGCCAAAATACCGTCAACCTGTTCGACATTGTAATACCGTAAAAAATTTCGGATGTATTTAAAGTTGTGCCTGATGAAGAAAAAACGATCGTCGTGAATGACATTTGCAGCAGCATCCTCGTCTTGGTCGAAAGCAAAAAGGCGTCCTGTTTCTAACCGGCTAAAAATTTCACGCGAATGACCACCGCCACCAAAAGTAACGTCAACATAATCGCCATTCGCCTTAATTTCCAGTCCGTCGACACTTTCGGCCAACAAAACAGGTACATGATATTCTCTTTCCATTAGTCCAATTCTTCGCCACCGAATTTCTGCTCATATGAATCATCGCATTCAGTTAAAGATCCGGTATAGCTCTGATATTCATTTGCATCCCAAATCCGCAACCGCTCAAGCTGACCCGTAAAAACCACTTCTTTTGTAATTCCGGCAACTTCAAGAAAATTTGCAGGAATTGTAAACCGGCAATTTTCGGGTACCGCAATTATCCGGCATTTCCGTAAAATTCCATCGAGAATTTTGCTATGTTCCCGATTGTTTAAGTTCAATTTCGATCTGAATTTTAAAATACGTTTCTCCCACTCTTCCATGGTATAAACGTTTAAGCACTTTTCATACCTGTCAATTTCGATGGCCAATTGACCACCGGGAACGTTACCGCCCATCTGATTTTTATAATCGGCTGGTAACACTACTCGTCCTTTCTCATCGAAAGTTGCTCGTATTTCTCCCGAAAAAATTAACATTTCAAGCTTTTAAGATTTACATGTAAAAGTAATAAAATTCAAAATACATCAGTCTATTTAAGTCTATTTAAGTCTATCTAAGTCACCACAATTATGACAATACGAACACATAAATTGTTCATAACTTGTTTATAAATACAATAACGAGCAATTAATCATTTTATTTTCAGAATCTTAAAACTTATCAACAATTCAGAAATCAGTTAATAAATCGTTTTCAAGCCGCGAAAGTAATAATCAAAAGCAACTTCGAAAGTATAAAAAGCCAAATGTTGATAAATTTTTAAGATGGAAGCATAGAGCGATCAAGCATCAATCCAGAATCAGAAATTAGGCGCAATCCAGAAACTGTTTGCATTTATTTTATATTTTCGGCTTCATTTTTAACGATCAGTAATGGATTTGGAAAATCAGGAACCGGTAAAACCAATTAACATTAAGGAAATGTTCCTTAAAAAGAATCCGAAGCTTGCTAAAAAGCTTCCTGAATTCGTTTACCGGTACATCAACCGCATCATGCACATTGACGAAATCAATGAACTGTTGGCCAATCATGGCAATGAAAGAGGGATTGAATTTGCACGCAGTATGGTCAAACATTTTAATGTTCACGAAACTATAAATGGCATAGAAAACCTTCCAACTTCGGGGCGTTTCATATTCGCGTCAAACCATCCATTAGGCGGATTCGATGCACTGCTAATTTTATGCAACATCGATCGTTTAATGGGAGAAACTGTAACGTTGGTTAACGATGTACTGATGAGCATCCCACAATTGACTCCAATTTTCGTTCCTCTAAATAAACATGGCGGCCTTAGCAAAGATGTGATCAAGCAAATTCATGAGGCTTATTCATCTGACAAACAAATATTGATTTTCCCTTCCGGATTTGCATCAAGGCGAATCAAAGGAACAGTTCAGGACTTTGAGTGGAAAAAGCATTTCATTGCCAAATCAATTGAATACCAACGCGATGTCATCCCAATTCACGTAAGTGGCAGAAATTCGGGTTTCTTTTACTCGCTGGCTAATTTCAGAACCTTTTTCAAAATGAAATGGAACCTCGAAATGTTTTACCTGGCCGACGAAACTTTTGGGCATAAAAATCAAAAATTCACCATCACTTTTGGCAAACCAATACCCTATACTCGTTTCGATAAAAGTAAAACTTTAGACCAATGGGCCGCTGAAGTCAGGGACATTGTGTACAAATTACCAAATCAACAGGATAGCCAACATTAATCAAAGGAAAAAATCATTTCTTATAGATTTTTTTTAGTTTTGTAGCTCTAAAATTCAGACAGAATCAGTATGAAGGATATCATTGCACCAGTGTCAAAAGAAGCTCTATTGGCAGAACTGACACCGGACAAGTTAATGCGTAAAACGAACAAAGCCGACAACGAAATATACATTGTTACCTTTCAGGATTCGCCTAACGTGATGCGGGAAATTGGCCGTGTTAGGGAAATCACATTTCGGGACGCAGGAGGTGGAACTGGAGAGGATCTTGATATTGACGAATACGATACATGCAGCGATCCTTACAAACAGCTTATCGTTTGGGATCCGCAGGCCATGGAAATAATTGGTGGATATCGTTATATTTTATGTAAGGATGTCCCTTTAGACAAAAACGGAGTAGTACAACTTGCTACCACGCATCTATTCAACTTCTCCGATAAATTCATCAAAGAGTACCTTCCTTATACGCTTGAACTGGGTCGTTCTTTTGTTCAGCCTCATTACCAATCAAGCAAGGCAGGAGCCAAAGCTTTGTTTGCACTCGACAATTTATGGGACGGATTAGGCGCTCTCATTGTTGATCATCCGGAAATCAAATATTTCTTTGGTAAAGTGACTATGTACACCCACTTCCACACCAAAGCCCGTAACCTGATCATGTATTTCTTTATGAAATACTTCAACGACAACGAGAACCTGGTAACTCCAATTCACCCGTTGGATTTAGGAATCAACATCAAAGAGATGGAAAAAGTATTCAATGGTGGATCTTACAAAGAAGACTACAAAATACTTTCGCAAAAGGTGCGCGAATTTGGCGAAAACATACCACCTTTGATAAATTCGTACATGAACCTGAGCCCCTCGATGAAAACTTTTGGAACCGTAATAAACGATACGTTTGGGAATGTTGAGGAAACTGGAATTATCCTGACAATCTCCGATATATACGAAGCAAAAACAGATCGACACATCGAAACTTATTTGCGCACCAAAGAAACCAACGATTGGCCTTTACCTGAATAACACAACGATGTCATATTACAGCGAACACGAAAAATTCCATGTTGCAGTCGACTCAATCATTTTTGGGTACGATGAAGAAGGACGCGAGTTAAAAGTGCTTCTGCTGAAAAGGAATTTTCAGCCGGCAAAAGGAGAATGGTCGCTAATGGGTGGTTTTCTGAAAAACAACGAAGGTGTTGACGAAGCTGCCAAACGTATTTTGAACCAACTCACTGGTCTTTCGGATGTGTACATGGAACAACTTTACACATTCGGCGAACTTAACCGCGACCCGGGAGCCCGCATTATTTCGGTTGCTTATTTTGCATTGATCAAAATTAATGCGTCAGACCTTGAACTGGTAAAAACTCACGGTGCTACCTGGATTCCAATTTCAGCCATGCCACAATTAATTTTTGACCATTCGGCCATGGTTGAACGTGCTCTTAAGAAAATTCAAGTTAGAGCTAGAACTCAGCCTATTGGGTTTGAGCTGCTTCCCGATAAATTTACCATTCCGCAACTTCAGGGTTTATACGAAGCCATATACAGCAAAACACTCGACAAACGCAATTTTCGCCGGAAGCTTTTAGCCATGGATTTACTGGAAAAATTGGAAGAGAAAGAAAAAGAATCGTCACGCAAAGGAGCCTGGTACTACCGCTTCGATGCCAATAAATACCAGGATTTGTTGAAACGGGGATTTAATTTTGAGTTATAAAAGTCACAAGAGAATAGACATTTGATAATTGATTCAATAAAAATCTATCTACAACATTTAAAATGAAAAAGCCGCTTCCGAAGGAATTCAGAAGCGGCTTTTTTGTGCTATTTTTTTCGGATATAAATCTGAATTGGAACACCTGAGAAATTGAAGTTCTCGCGAATCTTATTTTCCAGATACCGGCGATAAGCTTCTTTCACATACTGCGGAAGATTGGCGAAGAAGGCGAAACTCGGTGTCTGGCTTGGCAACTGAGTTACATATTTTATCTTCACAAATTTTCCCTTGATTGATGGTGGCGGATAATCTTCGATGGCCTTCAGCATCACTTCGTTTAATTCAGAAGTTTTAATCTTTTTACTGCGATTTTCATATACTTCAACCGATGTTTCCAGCGCTTTCAGGATGCGTTGTTTGGTTAGTGCAGATATGAACATGATCGGAACGTCAACAAAGGGGGCAATTCGCTCCTTAATCTGTTTCGTAAACTCGTTGGTACTTGCATTGTCTTTTTCAATCAAATCCCATTTGTTTACGAGAATAACCAACCCTTTTTTGTTGCGGTCAATCAAATGGAAGATAGAAACATCCTGAGCTTCCATACCACGAGTCGCATCAATAATTAAAATACAAACATCCGAATCTTCAATAGCCCGGATGGAGCGCATGGTTGAATAAAATTCAACATCTTCCTTCACTTTGGTGCGCTTGCGCAAACCGGCAGTATCGATCAGATAAAAGTCGTGTCCGAACTGATTATATCGGGTGTGAATGGCATCGCGGGTAGTTCCGGCAATATCGGTAACCATGTTGCGATCAACACCAATGAGTGCATTAATGAATGACGATTTGCCAACATTTGGTCGTCCAATAATGGCGAAACGCGGAACATTTTCTTCAATTTCTTCAGGATCGTCTTTCGGAAATGTTTCAACAATGGCATCAAGTAACTCGCCGGTTCCACTGCCGGTCATCGACGAAATGCAATACAATTCGCCAAGCCCGAGTGAATAAAATTCATGCGAATCAATGATTCTGGCATTGTTATCGACCTTATTTACAGCAATAAATACATTTTTCTTCGAGCGGCGAAGTACAGCGGCCACTTCTTCGTCCATATCGGTCACACCATTTTCAACGTCAACCACGAATAAAATCGCATCGGCTTCTTCGATGGCCAACATCACTTGTTTCCGGATCTCGCCTTCAAAAATATCTTCTGAATTCACGGCATAACCACCGGTGTCAATGATCGAAAATTCGATCCCGTTCCAAACACCTTTTCCATACTGACGGTCGCGTGTTACTCCTGCTGATTCGTCAACTATGGCTTTTCTTGATTCGGTCATCCGGTTGAAAAGGGTTGATTTCCCAACATTTGGCCGACCTACAATTGCAATAATATTACTCATTTTTGTCTCCTATGTTCCTGAAAACAGGACTCTATCAATTATTTTTTTCGTTGTTCTAACTGCTGATCTATGAAGAAAACTCCATTGATCAACATTTTTAAATGCGGCGCATACAATATTTGTGTTTCAATCAAAATCTGTGGATGCGCCTTGTTTTCTTTGCTATTTCTGACCCTGGGTTCCGCTTCGCTTTACCCGGGGCTATTGATATTTAACCCTTTCAGGGTAAGCTCATATAAATTCTAGTTGCAATAATTTTCGCCGACAGGGACTGAAAACTGCGACTGCAAACTGAACACGTGCTATTCCATGTCGTATCCAAAGCCACCCAACGCCCGGTCTTTGTCGCGCCAGTCTTTATTTACCTTCACAAATAACTGAAGGAAAACCTTTTTCTGAAAAAATTCTTCCATATCCAGACGGGCCTCCATTCCGACTCTTTTGAGTGCCTGTCCCTGATGTCCGATGATGATTCCCTTCTGACTGTCGCGAGCCACATGAATCACACACATCAGGTTTAGTATTTTATCTTCTTCCTTGAATTGTTCCACTTCAACTTCCACGGAATAAGGAACTTCCTTGTCGTAGAACAGTAAAATCTTCTCGCGAATGATTTCACTGACAAAAAACCGTTCGTTGCGGTCGGTCATTTCGTCTTTCGGGAAATAAGCCGGACCTTCAGGAAGCAATTCCAAAATACGGTCGAATATAGGTGCTGTATTGAATTTTTCGGTTGCTGAAATGGCATACACATCGGCTAACGGGAGTTTTTCGCGCCAGTAATTGTACAACTCCATTACCTTTTCCTGAGTAGATAGGTCAATTTTATTAATCAACACAATTACAGCAGCTTCAGAACTTTTAATGCGCTCAACATATTCTTCATTCTTTCCGGGCGATTCAACCACATCAGTCACGTAAAGAATGATGTCGGCATCAATCAGCGCGGTATTCACAAATTTCATCATGGTTTCCTGAAGTTTGTAATTCGGCTTCAGGATTCCGGGTGTGTCGGAGTAAACAATCTGGAAATCATCGCCATTAACAATTCCTTTGATGCGGTGACGGGTGGTTTGCATTTTCGAGGTAATGATCGATAAACGCTCGCCCACCAGCACGTTCATGATGGTCGATTTCCCGACGTTGGGGTTTCCGATGATGTTTACAAATCCGGATTTATGTGCCATTTATGTCTGAATGAAGGTTTTAAAAAATCTGCGCAAAGATAATCAATTAATTCTTTAAACAGCTAAACCCTCATTTCCAGCTTTCCGAATTAACACTAGACCAAATATTGACCTTTTGAGGTACTGGTTGATTTGTTTACTTTTAGTTTTCTAAAATTCCTTTTAGGTTATTCAGGCCATTTTGTAAATCCGGAGCAAGCATCTTTTCCATGTCGGTGAATAACAGCATCAGGTTCATCGGGTATTTCATTGTTCCACGAAAGCCCCATTTTACTTTCGTTACATTTTCTGACGCCGATTCAAATGTCATGTAGGCAAAGTCCGTCGATTCAAAAGGTTTAATGAAATGAATTTCGTAGTCAATTCGGTTGCCTTCATCAATTTTAGTTATTTTTTGCTCACCTTTTCCCGCCATCGGATTTTCACTGTCCCAGGCAGAAACAAAACCAACCGTAGCATCTTCTCCACGGAATTCGGTTTTCATAGCTGGATCGATTTTAGCCCATACACTGAACTGATTCTGGTTCTTCAGGTATTTCACGTAATCGAAAACTTCCTGTTTGGGCTTGTTGATGGTCACTTCACGTTCAACAGCGTAATTGCCATTGATGAATAGTGGAATAATCAGAAGTAATAGAATTACAACAACCAATGCCAGGCCAATGATTTTGAGTGTTTTCATAAAGTTGAGTTTAAGAATTATCGTTGATTTTCAGTAACAAAACTGCGATCTGAAAGGTTCAATGATTAACTCAACTGCGATATTTCTGAGAATAGACGCTAGTCCTCATTCGCTGATTCGTCTAACTCCTGAAGGGTTTCTTCGAGTTTGACCAGATATCTGCCGTAAAGTTTGTTGAATCCCCAGCGAAGAATGTAGAATGAGAAGGCAATCATTGGAACGATTATCAAAAGACTGACACCAATGATTTTAAGTGTTTGGATTGTAGTCATGTTGATGATTCCATCGCTTACAGCATCGGCTTTAAATTTGAGTCCCTGGTAAACTCCCGCAATGAAACTCACGATGATGTTTATCATGAAGATTACAACAGCAAGGTAAAACATTCGCCGATAAGTTATCAGTGTTTCACGAATTCCAAGCAACAGGTCTTTTAACTGAAGCTGAATTGAAAAACTCCTCTTTATTTTGATGTACCGGACTACGAAAAATAAATATGTAGTAATAATGAGCGTTGTTGAAAATACATCTATAGGGATGAGCCACTTAGGGTATTCTACGTCGCGGTAACCTATAGCGCTATAAAGATCAGACATGAATATTGAATCAATTATGAGATAAATGATAAATAACAGCAAAACCCCCAGTCCAATCCGCATATTTCGGTCAATGCGGTCAACCAACGACTGAGTTCGGTTCCTTAATAATTCATGAATCGATTCCTTTCCGAGTCGATGTTTATCCATCTCCTGAGAAGAATACGTATCCCACGCCGATTTTAAATCTTTTATATCCATCTATTCTTCCGTATTCATTAACAACTTCAACTTCTTTTTTATGCGGTTCATCTTTACCCTGACGTAATTTTGGGTGATGCCCGTTATGTCTGCTATCTCTTCATATTTTTTGTCTTCAAGGAACAACAGAATGATTGACTTTTCAATTCCGGTGAGCTGAGCAACTGCCCGATTCAGCATCTTGATTTGCTCTTCGGTCCGTGTGTCGTACATTTCCTCAACCAGTTGCATATTTTCGTACGAAATACCTGTTTTGTCGGGTTGGCGTTTGTCTTTCTTGAAACTTGTAATGGCAGTATTCAAGGCTACCCGGTACATCCAGGTCGAAAATTTCGACTCGCTGCGAAACGATGGATACGATTTCCACAATTGCACCAGAATTTCCTGAAATAAGTCACGACGGTCTTCTTCCAAATCGCAATAGATGGAACAAACCTTGTGAATGATTCCCTGGTTCTCGGTGATTATTTGTAAAAACTCCTTTTCCAAAGTTTTGCTATTAGTCTGCGAAAGTGAATTTCATTACATTAACTCATTTTCAGAAAATTGATTTCCTGTGGAGTCAGAAAGCGATAACGGCCGCGGGGCAAATCCTTTTTTGTCAGCCCGGCAAACATGACCCGATCGAGCCTTTCGACATTGTAGCCGAGGTGATTAAAAATTCGGCGTACGATGCGGTTTTTTCCTGAATGGATTTCGATACCAACCTGATTAGCATGGTCCGGATCGATCATCTGAATATCGTCGGCAGCAATAAATCCGTCTTCAAGTTCAATTCCTGCTTTTATTTTTTCAAGATCTTCCGGAAGAAAATCGGTATCGAGCTGAACGTGATATACTTTTTTCTTTTCGTAGCTGGGATGAGTCAATTTTTTAGCCAGTTCACCATCATTTGTAAAAAGCAGCACTCCGGTTGTTTGCATATCGAGTCGTCCAACCGGATAAATTCGTTCGGGGCAGGCATTCTGAACCAATTGCATTACCGTTCTTTCAGCATGAGGATCGTCAAGCGTAGTAACAAAGCCACGAGGTTTGTTGAGAAGCAGGTAAACTTTTCGCTCAGGATTAAGCTGACGGCCTTCAAAGCGGACATCATCATCGAGCGATACTTTACGCCCGAGCTCGGTAACAACTTCTCCATTAATGGTTATTAATCCATCGCTGATAATTTTGTCGGCATCGCGCCGCGAACATACACCCGAATTCGAAATGTATTTATTCAGACGAATTAATCCGTCTCCGGCAGGTTCCTCTGCTTGCTGTTCTTTCTTTTTCAGAACTATTTTCTTTTTTGAAAACTCTTTCAATGGTAGATATTTAATATAATGAGTGTTTAATATCTTATCAACTAACAATTCCAACGGAGTCATGCTGAACTTGTTTCAGCATCCCTTCATTAATAAGACCCTGAAACAAGTTCAGGGTGACTAGACGCAGACAACGGATTGTTGACAATGGACTAAAAGAACAATAAAATTCTTTGAATTTGAGGCAAATGTCGTAATTTTTAGTGAAGTTTTGACTAATGACCTTCAGCAAGGTAAACTTTGTACTGTTCTTTAATGATGTTGCGGACATCATATTCGTTGGTCATTTGGTTCAGTAACCCTTTGCTGTTGATGTAGATCATGAAATTGTCGGCTTGGGCATTGTTTAATCCGGTTAATTGCATAACCAATTCTTTGTTGTAGAATTGGGAGATTACTTCCCACTGTTTTTCAGAAACGATGGCCTTACGGGTTTCGCGTTTTTCGCGCTCACTCTTGCTTAAATGATATTGCAGGAAACTGGCAGGTGTGAAGAGAGCGGCAATTACAGGAGGCCTTTTGCTGTATGCATCACCCCGGAGTTCCGGAGCAATATCATTCTTTTTTGCTACCGGAACACCATCCATATTCACCTTTTTTTGTTGACCTGATACCGTTACGTCAGGAAGAGCAAAGCGAACAGGTTTTGCATAGATGATCAAAACGTTCATTTCGTTGTATTTTGCAGGTACGTGTGCGATGCTTTTTGAAAACCCTAATGACGAAACAGAAAGGCTGTCGATATTCAGCATATCCATCATAAATCGTCCCTGCAAGTCGGCGCTTATGGTGTTGTGAGTTCTTAGGTTTATTATAATTGCATTTGGTACCGGGGTCTCGTCTTCCAGATTCAATACCTGTCCTTTAAGCCGGATAGGCATCGGATCAACCTCATCTACTGTTTGAGAAGAAACGGTTACACTGAGTAAGAGGAATATGAAAAGAAAAGCAACAGTGTTCATAACTGAAGAAAAGCGCAAAGATTTATTCTCAGCCCGGCATGTCCAATGGCCAGTCAAATTTTTCTGGTAGCACCTGTGTGGTGAGTATTTTTGTATAAATTGTTTCATGACTGCTTGGCTTTGGTACAAAAGTATAAAAATCCAGATCAGAACTTGATTGCTGAAAACTGGATTAGTGTCGTGTTTTACGGTATATCTCAAATTGTTCCAGAATAATAAAACTCGCATTTTCTTTTGTTGTCATTTGGTTGAATAATTGTTTGCTATTCATGAACATCATAAAATTGTCAGCCTCCGTAGCGTTCAAGCCTGTTAATTCCCTCACCAGATCTACATTATAAATTTTCGAAACTTTAGCCCATTGCTTGTCGGATATCATCATATTTCTCATTTTTCGGCTGGGTTGTTCCTTGCCGTACAGAGGAATTTTTACGAAGCTGATTTGGTTTTGATAGGCTTTTTCTTCCGCTGATTTTTCCTGCATAAAGTCTTTTCGGAAATAAGGAGAAACTTCTATTTTTTCGACTTTCACAACTGGCTTTTGGTAGTTCCCATTGATATTGACATCGGGCAAAAGAAAACTTAATGGCCTGATATGAATAATCAACACATCAGAAACACTGTAGCTTGCCGGAATTTCAATCGTCTGTTTGCTAAAACCGAGTGAACTAATTTCGAGGCTATCAGTAATTAAAGCGTTGATTGTGAATCGGCCTTCCAAATCGGCAGTTACGGCTTCTTTTGTTCGTTGGTTCGAAATAATCGCTTTTACTACCGGCGTTTCATCTTCCAGATTTAAAACCTGCCCCTTCAACAATGGTCGATAGTTTTCATCCTGCTTTTGGGCAAAAACTGATGAGCCAGAAAATACAAAAAACAATACAAAAGCATATAGACAAAACTTCTCCAGCGAAAAATGGATCAAATACACCATTGAAAAGTGCTGATGAGATACAGTTTTTTTGTTGCTATTGCTCACTTGAAAGTTGATTAGGAATCGTAATAGGTTAAAAACGTTGAAACAAATTTAAGCAATTGCTAACGACTATTTGTTTGAACTAACATTCATTAACTGTATTTAACAGACTTATACAACCAGAAATAAAGAAAAGGCGAAGGGGAAATCCAATTGTATTATTTAACTTTAGTCAATAAATATCAGAACGATTATCAAAAGCATTCATTATGAAACGAGCTTCCGGGAAACGAATACTTTGGACAATATTGACATTCCTTATCATTGGAATTGGTTACGGTGTATATTACATCAATTCTTTGCTGCCCATCATTACCGGGTATCCGGCAAAATATTTGTGCTCGGCAGTATTTGTTTCAGGGCGCGAACAGGCTGAAGTGGAAGCTATGGATCTGCACTTTTCATTCATAAAATACACAAAAAGCAAGGTCGATTTTCAGGATTCGAGTGTGACTACTTCGTTTTTATGGGGCAAGTCGAAAGCCATTTACCGGAAAGGTTTTGGAGCCACTCTGCTCCAGGGAGTTAGCGAAGGTGATTTACGGAAAATTAAATTTCCAACTGCTCTCGCAACAGCTAATCAGGATACGATTGCGTGGCCAATGGGAAATTTGATGCCGAAAAAAGGATCCGCAACTGATACAATCAGATTGGAGCGAATTGCAGAAAAACTGATTGATGATGAAGGATATAATGGGCATGCCTTTGCTTTTATGGTGGTACATAAAGGGATTCCTGTGGTCGAAGCCTATCAGCCGCAGTTTGATGCCCAAACCCGTTTCCTGAGCTGGTCGATGGCTAAAAGTTTTACCAATACATTGTCGGGAATCATGGTTAAAGACGGCAAATGGGACATCAATCAGCCCGTTAATCTTCCTGAATGGCAAGCCGATGAACGAAAAAACATCACAATAAACAACCTTTTGCAGATGCAAAGTGGGTTACGTTGGAACGAAGATTATGGGAACCGCTCTGATGTAACTCAAATGTTGTATTGCGAGAACGATTTTGCGAAGTTTACCTTCGATCAACCTTTTGCTTTTCCCGCCGGAAGCCACTGGTATTATTCATCAGGTTCGGTCAATGTTGTCAATTTCCTGATGCGCAAAACCATCGGAAATGATAATGAATATTACAATTTTGCTCAATCGCGTTTGTTTACTAAAATTGGAATGCCCGATGCCGTTTTTGAAGTGGATGCCTCAGGAACACAGGTTGGTTCGTCATACATTTATGCCACTGCCCGCGACTATGCCCGGTTTGGGATGTTGTATCTTCAGGATGGAGTTTTCAACGGCGAACGGATTTTGCCCAAAGGTTGGGTAAAATACACTACCACGCCAGCATCCGACAGCGATGGAAAATATGGATCGCTTTTCTGGCTGAACCGATCGAAATATTACCCGGCTGCTCCTGAAGACATGTATTCGTGCAACGGTCACGATGGCCAGCAAATTTTTATCATCCCCTCAAAAGAACTGGTTATTGTGCTGGTAGGCTATTCGCCAAAACCCGATCGGGTGATGAAGTTTAATGATTTGTTGAGCGATGTGCTGAGCACTATTTACTAAGTCAGCAAAAAAAGTCAGGGTTTCACTTCGATGTGAAACCCTGACTTAAAATAATGATACTAGTCACCCCGAACTTGTTTCGAGGTCTGACATTATATAGATCCTGAAACCCTGTCTGCCAAGTGAGCGAGTTGGAAGTTCAGGATGACTGAATCAACGAGTTTGGTACTATCTTTATTAGCAAGCGGCTATTTCAGATTTTTAACCCGTTCCATGGCCTCCAACACATTGTCGCGATCGGCAAATGCTGAAAAGCGGAAATAGCCTTCGCCTGATGGTCCGAAGCCTGAGCCGGGAGTTCCAACCACATTGGCAACGTTCAGTAATTTGTCGAAGAAATCCCATGATTTCATGTTGTCCGGAGTTTTTACCCAAACGTAAGGAGCATTTACTCCGCCAAAAACGGTGAAGCCGGTTTCTTTCAGGCTCTCGCGCATGATTCGGGCGTTTTCGAGGTAATAGTTAATGACTTCTTTCACTTGTTTTTTACCTTCTTCGGTATAAATAGCAGCAGCAGCTTTCTGCACCGGATACGAAACTCCGTTGAATTTGGTGGTATGGCGGCGATTCCACAAAGGTTTTACCGGATGAGCTTTCCCCTCGCTGTCGTACGCTTTCAATTCCGATGGAATTACGGTGAATGCGCAACGCGTTCCGGTAAATCCGGCAGTTTTCGAGAAACTACGGAATTCGAGAGCAACTTCTTTGGCGCCTTCAATTTCGAAGATCGAATGTGGGATAGATTCGTCGGTAATGAATGCTTCGTAAGCCGCATCGTACAGAATGACGCATTTGTTGGCACGTGCATAATTCACCCATTTAGTCAGTTCTTCTTTCGAAGCCACTGTTCCGGTAGGGTTATTTGGGAAGCACAGGAAAATCAAGTCGGGACGTTCGGTGGGCAGTTCAGGAATAAAACCGTTTGCCTCGTTACAAGGCATGTAAATAATTCCTTCAAAATATCCGTTCGGTTGAATTTCGCCGGTCTTGCCCGACATCACAGTAGTGTCGGCATAAACAGGATAAACCGGGTCGCAAATGGCAATTTTGTTACCGGCACCAAATACTTCCTGAATATTTCCAGTGTCGCATTTCGATCCGTCAGAAACGAAAATATCGTCAGCCGAAATATCGACACCGCGATTTTTATAATCGTTCAGGGCAATTGCTTCGCGCAAAAAATCATAGCCTTGTTCCGGGCCGTAACCTTTAAAAGTTGCAGCATTCGCCATGTCGTCAACACCCTCGTGAAAAGCCTTTACAACCTCCGGAACCAATGGTTGAGTAACATCGCCAATACCCATGCGGATCACCTTTTTATCCGGGTTGGCTTCAGCAAATTCGCGCACTCTTCGTCCAATTTCAGGGAACAAATACCCCGCCTGAAGCTTCAGGTAATTTTCATTAATTAATGCCATTGTATATCGTTTTTAAAATGATTTAGCTGTTCTGAATTTCCTTTTCAGGAAGGCTCAAAGTTATAAAAAAACAAAACCAGACTCTAGTTTCATTTTGCAGGCTTATTGAAAATACATGAAATGATCTGCATTGTTAATCTTTTGCAAATACTTGTTTATTAATTCGACTTAATGATTAAACAAAATTGAGAAAGTTGGGTTAGATAGGTAGAACAAAAATTATAAATCATGATCAGTTTCAAATCTCATTCGGGTATTTATTCACTGGAAGTCACTCAATTTCTGAAAATCTCATTAACCGAAGCCTGGGACTTTTTCTCATCGCCAGGTAATTTGTCGAAAATTACTCCCGAACACATGGGCTTTGAGATTACTTCAGGAGCTCCGGCAAAAATGTACACCGGACAAATCATCACCTACAAAGTTTCACCATTCCCAAGAGTTAAAACGAACTGGGTAACAGAAATCAAACATGTTTCTGAAGGTTCATTCTTTGTTGATGAGCAGCGTTTCGGTCCATACCGGATGTGGCATCACGAACATCATTTTGAAGCGAAGGACGATGGAGTTTTGATGACCGATCATGTTTCGTACAAATTACCTCTTGGCTTCTTGGGCCGGATGGCACATTCGCTATTCGTGAAAAACCAACTAACCCAAATATTTAAGCATCGGGAAAGATGTTTGGAAAGGATGTTTGGGAAGAATTCGGTTTAATTTTGTTCTGAAGACTGATAATAAATCTTTTCTTCTTTGGTGATGCCCCAGAATTTTAACATGACAGTATTATTTTTTGAGAATTTCGGATCTTTAATAGGTTCCCAAGACATTACATTACATGAGGCGGGCAGCTTTGTAACTTCGGCATGCGAATTGGCCAGAATTTCCAGACACTTTCGTTCACTGTGATATTCCTCAGTTTCTATCCGGTCAGAATTCATGTAAATAGCACAGAATATAAAAAAAACTGATAGGTACACATTTAGGCTTCGGCTTGTCATATGTCGGAGCAAAAAGAATGTGGATATTCCATAGAAATATAATAACGCGATGGTGATCGGAATAAAAGTGTCGTACCTCAGAATATTTGGACGATATGGACGATAGCCGCCTAAAGGCAGTAATAATAAATAAACCACAGCGAAAATTCCGATCCATTTCAGGGAACCAACAATTTTCATCCCTTCAGGAGAACTGAAATATCTTTTAATCAAATAGACATTGACACCTATAATAATCAAGAGTAAAGGCACTCCAAGCGATTGACTGATCTGATAGTAAATTCCTAGTGGAAGCTTTATATACCGGTCTAAAATGGGTATGGTCTCGCTGGTGTAATTTGAATCGAACAGTCCGAGAAACAAGGAGTACAAACTAATCAGGCAAATTGGAATCAGAATTATGAAAACTTGAGAAGGGATTTTCTGAAGTGCGTAAATCATATTCTTAACAGAAAAGGGCTTATTTGTGTGACCATTATTTAGCAAATAATGAAACCCAACCATGCCCGATAGAATGAGTGCAATTCCCGGAATAAGAGGTCCGCTCAGAGGTAAAATTATTGCAGCAATAAACAAAAAGATTGATTTGAAAGGTCCGAGATTTTTAACCTCATGATTAAATACGATCCGGTACAATGGCATTAAGTAAATCAACAGCAGAACTACCGGAAGCGCATAGAAAAAAGTATAGGTAGTTGCTCTGTCGTTGATACCCATGTGGCTCCAATATCCGTTGGCTTGAATAAATGGAACAATAAGAGCTGCAACAATCACGAATTTTTCATCCAGTATGTTTTTTGTTCCTGAGAGTAATGCCGACAGAATAAAAATGAAAAGGATGTGGATTAAAATCTTGATCAGCGCACAAGAAAGATAAACTGATGTAATTGGATCGGTCAAGTTTTGTAGCCAGATAGGAACTTTCTGCATATATTCTTTGAAGAAAAAATGAGCAAAAAATCTGTTTGGATTAACATGTTTTTCACCGGAAATAAGCAGATGAAATCCAAACGGATCATCAAGAACTTGTTGAACATCGCTGGATGGAACAACTCCGGCAGTAAGGTCACCATCAAGCGGAATGTAGTAATACTCAAAGAATGAATATGTCCAATCCCCCAACAGGAAGATCACCAGAATAACGATCAATAGTTTTGCTTTATTCATCAAAGTTGAAAAGGGCTGGCAAAATACAAAACTGTTGCGAGAAACAGAGTCAATCGAAAAAAAGATAGCACAGTCAGTTGTGACTGAATTTTAAACAGCTTAAAACAGCAGTGTTGATAAAATATCAAACCATTCACGGAAAGCTAAAATCATATTCGTAAGGATTATTTTAAACCCAGATTATTCAATAGAATTTTCTAAGGTTAATCTGGGTTTATGTAATCTGGTTAGGTGAAATCAACAATCCTGTTTCAGTAAACCGCGTTTGTCCATATCGGTAATCACCGAATCAATGAATTTTTCTGCAGCTATGTTTTTTCCTGCCTTTTTACCAATAGTGATGACTTTGTCAACTGTGAATCCGACAACCGGGCCCGTGATGTTTCGTGCAAACCATGATTTTTTCCTGATTCGCTGTATGATCGGATTTTTTGATTTGCTGGCACTTCCTGGCACATTGCCTTTTGTAATGTTATTGATAACCGTTTCAAACCGAGCCTGCAATTTATCTTCCAAACCAACCAGGTATTTTAAGCTAATGGAAGGATACTTAAATTCGTCTTCTAAAGCTGGTTTTACAATTTGAGTTTGGTCCTCAGAAATTCGAATGTCAGGGATTATTGGCAGAAGATCAGTCTTTTCAGGCATGAAAAACTGAAGTGCATCTTTGTCCAGATCACCGTATCCATGCTGTATGATCGGATTTTTAGCTGATTCGGGAACACTAAAATAGCACTGGATGAAACGCTGACAATTCCGTCGCCCGAGCATAAAATCGTGAACCCGGAAATCGCGGTTGAAAAAGCCGCCAAAACCGCCCAACGCCCCACACGCAATACTTTCTTTCTGTGTTACACCACCACTTGTCCGTATGGGTGCGATCATAAACCGGGAATAATCGAAGTCGTCATACGCTTTTTCAAGTAAGTCAGATTTTACCATTAATTGTTGGCGCATGGCTCCCAAAAGCTGAGTTGTGGCAAATTTTATGGCCTGAAGGTCGAAGTAATCGGTTGGAGCTTCGTCATAATTTGGAAAAGGGTCGATCATTAAAATCGTGGTGTCAAAATCTGAAGCAGATGTTGCTGGTTCATAGGCTTTCGCCGCGGGAGAATCTTTTTCTTTTTCTATTTCAGCTTTTCTCCGATTCATTAAAAGCGTTTCGGTTAAATCGTACGGCTCATTGTTTATTACTCCACCGTCGACACAAACCGTATTGTAATCTTTTGTGGGATCAACCAGAGTGTTTTTGCTGTGTGTAATTTTAAGCAATGGATTATCATTGATGTATTTGGCTTTGCGGACAAGCACCCGGGGCGATAATCCCACCGGGAAAGCACCGGTAGAAATGGCTGCATCGATGAGCAAT
The DNA here is from genome assembly GCA_028683385.1 of Prolixibacteraceae bacterium. Classification (GTDB taxonomy): domain Bacteria; phylum Bacteroidota; class Bacteroidia; order Bacteroidales; family Prolixibacteraceae; genus Aquipluma. The sequence continues at coordinate 23,767 of JAQUIJ010000013.1, forward strand.
TGTCTGTTTAGTCCTTCCGGAGTTGAAAAATGAATTGGGATTTTCCCATCGTTATTGTATGTTCCGAGAGGGTTAAGTTGAAAATGAACCAGGTCTTTATGCATGGTCATCCGATCCTGGCGTGGACCAAGTGCCGTGATAAACTGCAACTCATAATTAAACCCCCGAAGATTGGTGATGGTGGTAAACAATTCCAGATTATCAGCCATGTAACTTCTTTTTGTCTTAGGATCTTTTACAATACTGTCCAACGTACGCCGGGCAATTCTTTCGATAAACAGGGAATTGAAGATTGAACGGACTTCCTTTTCCGGATTAATAGACTCAGAACCAACGATGTCATCATTGCTGAGCATTTGATTCATCATGTCGTTCTTTTCATCCTCCGTTAAATTAACCCACGAATCGAATAGCGGATTTTCTTTATTCACTCCGGATGAATAGTTCTGCTGATTTACATGCGGAAAGTCTTTTTGAACCGCGGCGGCAGTTATTACAGCCGTCATTCCACCTGCAGATGCGCCGCTAAGAACTTCAATAAGCACATCATGTTTGGGAACACCTGGCAAGTTCATATCTTTTGCTTTTTGCCAGTTTTCGAGTGCTTCGAGCAAATAATCCATTACTCCGGCGGTATAGGCCCCGGCAGATACTGCACCTGCCATGGAAAGGCCAATTCTGAAAGTTTTTTGAGCAGTCATAATTATAGAATTTGTATAAAGAATTCAGCATCTAAAGGGAAGACATGGTCTAAAATAAATCCGGACGAATAATTATTCTGCCAGTTGACATCAATTATTCCCGTTGACTATGGAGAGTTCATTTCTGGTTTATCTAAAGATAAAGAAAAAGTTTGAAAAAATAACAACTAATTTTTAAGCGGACGCAAAGAACATAAACCATTTAAAATCTATAACTTACACATGGGATTGATATTCCGAAGAATTGATTTTTCCTTCTGAAAAACATTGAAGTACATACGTGATTTTGAATGATCAATAAGTAAGAAATGGTTTGTGGTGCAAATTTAGGTGTAAATAAAAAGGACTCACAAAATTGAATTTGCAAGTCCTTGAATATTAAGAGCGAGAAACGGGGGTCGAACCCGCGACCCTCAGCTTGGGAAGCTGATGCTCTACCACTGAGCTACTCTCGCATTTTGAACGCCCAAAAATAATAAAACTAAGCATTGTGTTGTGGTTTGTTGATGATAATTTAAGCAGATTTCAAAAATTTACTTTTTCAAGAATCTGAGCAATTAGCTCATTCCGCTGTTTCAATAAACTCCTGATGGTATTTCTCTGCGATTTACTTCCTGCCAGATACTTGATCTTCAGAAAAATTACTCCATAAAAAGCAAAAAGCTGGTAAGCAATTTTGCCAACAAATGGCATTGCAATGAGCGTAATAAGCGCAACTTGAATGGAGTTGATCCAAACCGCTACAATCAGGTAAAACAAAGGAAATGCGATTAAGCCGATCACAAAATTGAAAGTGCTCAGAAAGGTAATGTCTTTCACTTTCAGGCGAAGAATTGTTCGGGGAATAATAAAAGGAACCGCGTTAAAAATAAAACCAAAAATAAAGATTGGCAGAGTTAAAATAGCCGCGGTAAAACTAAAAAAAACCTTGCGCCAATTGGCATTTCCTGCATTTTCGATGTGCTTATCTGAAATGCTATTCTTTATTAAACCGGAAAAATACTGTTCTGTTTCCGTTATGAGATTGTTGAAATCTTCAGGTTGAAGTTCTTCGAGTTGCTCCAATTTGCTGATTAATTCCTTTTCGGCATAAAACAATTGCAAACTTGAATTTTTGCAGAAGAAGCGTCTTTGAGAATATTCTTTTCCAACCAATTGCCGGATATTTTCAATTTCCGAATAGCTTGTTTTGCTGTCGATTTGAAGGATTAACGAAACCAGTTTGCGATGAATCTCATCGCGAAGATCGAGCATTGCTTTTTGGGAGTTCACTTCGTAATCAATCCAATAGTCTTTAACCTGAATTGGTTGTCCATACTGAACAATCAGCGAGCGGTTGAATTTCCAGTAGTGGCTGTAAGTTATTCCAACCGGAACTATTTGCAGATCGAGCTTGAAATCGTTTCTCGCTTCGGCTTCCAGCGCAATGCGTGGAATGGCTTTTTTGTGCGGCAACATTTGTCGTTTTCCTGAATGTGCGGCTTCTGGGAAAAGAGCTACAGATTGTTTATTTTCGAGTAGCTGAATAACCTGCTCAAATATTTCTTCGTTATTCGACAGATTATCCTTCCCATCGCGGATGCGGTAAACAGGCAATAATTTCAAGTATTTCAGAATGGCGCTGACCTTTTTTGATTTGAAGATATCAGCTCTTGCCAGCCAAACCGACTGGTGCGAATTGGTACATACCAGTGCCAGTGGATCCATTAGCGCATTTTGATGATTTGGCGCAAAAATGACAGGCTTTCCTTTAGGAATTAAATGGCGACCGGTAACCACGATTCTTTTGTGTGTCAGCCAAAAGCCAAATCGCACATAGATTCTGATTATTTCGTATCCGATTGACCAATTCTTCATATTAAGCTAAAATGGGTTTTCTCGACCAGAAGAATGCGATGGTTAATCCACTAATGATGTGCCAGATTCCCCACCATGCTGCAATAATGGCCATTCCGCCCAGTTCCATTTCAGGAGGGAAAATTTTAGGATTAAACATGAGCGCAAGAGCTAACCCTGAATTCTGAATGCCAGTTTCGATCGCAACCGTGCGCTGATCGTTGTTGGGAAGCTTCATTAATTTGCTGAAAAAGTAACCCGTTGATAATGCAAGCCCGTTGTGCAACAATACAATGAAAAACACCAAATGAACGTAGCTTAAAAACTGTGTAAAATTGGCCGAAAGCATTGCAATTACCATCAGGACAAAAAACAGAAGAGAACCTTTATTGATTGGTTTTATGATTTTTGAAGTCAGCTTCGGAAATTTATTTGCTACAAACAGCCCAATAATCACAGGAATTCCCAGAAGAATAAATACGGTCTGAAACATTTGGGATTTGTCAATTTCCAGGGGTCTAAGTAACGCTGCCGCTTCATGGGTATTGTAAAAGTTGATGTAAAAATTTCCCCAAAGCGCAAAGTTGAAAGGAGTGAAAAAGATAGCAGCCGAGGTTGATGCAGCAGTTAGACTTACTGAGAGTGCAACATTACCTCTGGCCATCGAACTGATGAAATTCGAGATATTTCCACCGGGGCAGGCAGCAACCAAGATCATTCCCAATGCGATGGTTGGTGTTGGATTCAGTAAAAGTACCAGCAAAAAAGTAAATGCAGGCAACAAAAAAGCCTGGCTGATAAAACCAACTATCGCTGATTTGGGCTTCCGGATAATTTCCTCGAAATTTTCGACTTTTATGCCCAGAGCCACACCAAACATGATAAATGCAAGGGCTATATTCAGGAAGACCAATCCGGAGGGAGAAAAATTAAGGCGTACATGGTCAAGAACCTCAAGTGAATTGGTCATAAAAGTCTCAAATTTTGAAAAGTTAAAGACCCTAAAAGTAAAAAACTATGGATGAACCGAAAGCGGTCGTCCATAGTTTTTTTGATAAAGTGAATGATTTTGGGTTAGAAGCCCATTAAACTCATAATTTTTTTTGCGATATCCGTATTTTCCATGATTCCGGTAAAATTTTCGGCTCCAGGGCCATAAGCAAAAATCGGAACCATTACACTGGTATGATCGCCAGTCGAAAAAGCGCCCTTTACCATTCCGGTTTTCATATCGCCGCCAACCAGAGCAAGACCGCCAGTTTCATGATCAGCAGTAACAATGATGAGCGTTTCTCCGTCTTTCGAAGCAAATTCGAGCGCTTTACCGATGGTGCGATCAAAGTCGAGCATTTCGTTAACAACATAAATGGTATTGTTTGCATGGGCGCCCCAGTCAATCTGCGAGCCTTCAACCATAATGAAAAATCCTTTTTTATTCTGACTCAGGATATTCAATGCCGTTTGGGTCGAAAGCGGGAGATCCATTTTGCGTTTCGGATAAACTTCATTGTGTTCATCGGCAGTCAGTCCGGCCAGTTTTCCACTTTTTACTTTGGCAATATCGTCCATGTTGCGTAAAACCTGGTATCCATTGGCTTGAAGGTCTTTGGTCAGGTCGCGTTTGTCTTTTCGTTCGGCAAAATGTTTATATCCACCGCCAATAAACACATCGACATCGGTTTTCATAAAATCAGCAGCAATGTCTTCGTAACTTCCGCGACTTCCCTGGTGGGCAATGTATGATGCTGGAGTGGCATGGGTAATGGCCGAAGTTGAAACCAATCCGGTTGCCAACCCTTTTCCTTCAGCCATTTCCAGAATGGTTTTAATGGCAACGGTATCGGTGTTTACGCCAATTGCCCCATTGTATGTTTTTTGTCCGGTTGAAAGTGCCGTTCCCCCGGCAGCCGAGTCGGTAATGTAATTATCAGCCGATTGTGTTTTCGAGAAACCGATCTGTTTGAAATTATCGAGAAATAAATGCCCTCCATTAGCGGTGTATCCGGCATAGATATGAGCAACTCCCATTCCGTCGCCAATCATCATGATTACGTTTTTGGGAGTTTTACTTTTAAACTTTTGGGTAAAGGTTTTTACTTCGTAGGGCTTGCCTCCCACATAAGTTTTGGTCGAATCGGCTTTCGAAATCGTTTTGTAGTTTTCCTGGCTAAATAGCTGTTGGGCTGTAAAAGCCAAGACTATGAAAAGAACGGATCTTAAATTCATGATTATTCGAATTTGTAAAGGTTTAGGTTGATGTAAAATAATCGGACAAAAATAGATGAATTTGTATTTTTAAATTATGCAATCTTGTTAAAAGTTTGTGACATCTTAACCTTTTCTGAAGGCCAGGCTGTTCGCGGCATTAATGTTATTGGTTTGACAGTTCTCATTTCACTTTCCCCAATGACTGCTTCCCTTTTCCTTTTTCCCATTCGTCCCGGTCGAACTCTTCGTTGATGGCGTAATCAATCCGGATGTCGCCAACACAATCTTTCAGGATGTTTAATGTGCGGAAATTAATAATGATTTCTTCGGCCTTTTTATAAGTCAGGTGAGCAATTCGTGAATATTTGCTGACTGAAATCTTCTCGTTGGTTGCCAGGTAATCGAGCAGTATTTTTTCGTCCTCCGAATAATTGATCAGGATTCCATCCGGGCTTTTCTGGCGTTTCCAAACTTCAATCATGATTTTATTAGCTAACCGGTTTTCGTCGTCTTTTCGGAAATAAGCCCACCATTTCCCATCATCGTCGCGTGCAAAATGTGGTTTCTCAGGGCTAGGTTCCACAATGACTTCCAGAACTGTTTTCCCTTCCATATGATGTTGCCTGGTTGTGAAATCAATCGGTGGTTTCGAGTACATTTTAGCAGCCGATTCAACCATGTAATATTCTTCGTCGGAACGCACGCCGGCGATCCGGCCATTATCCTTCACGCCAATGAGCAAACGACCTCCATCGGTATTGGCAAATGCAACCAACGATCGGGCAATTTTTCTGGAATCGCTGATGCAATATTTAAAATCCTGAGTTTGATGCTCACCCTGCTGAATGAGTTTTGAAAGATAACTGTTCATATGGTTCGGGGTACGGGTTACGCGTTGCAGTATGTTCCGTGTTTTTCGCAACTCGTATCCCGCAACTCGTAACATTATTTTCTGAATCCTTCGCTTTACAACAAGACAACAACAATAACAATTCTATACATCAATTCCGAAGAAAATCCTCACCACATAACCCAATCCAAACGAAATCAGACCTACGACAGAACTTAAAACCACCATTTCCAAAAAACGTTTTCGGAAAGGCTGGTCGTTAGCTACCGAGATGTAATAAGTAAACAGAAAGACAATCAGGATTGAATCAAACAGAGCAACCAGTAACCCAATAAATACTGAACTGAAAATCAGGAATGGCGCTACGAGGAAAATTACGGCAACAATGTAAGCGATTCCTGTAAATACTGAAGATTTAATGGCCATATCGTTCTTGCCTTCGGCGCGGTTCGATAAGTATTCAGAAGAAGACATGGATAATGCGCCTGCAATTCCCGTAATAATTCCGGCTAAAGCAACTAACTTGGTATTTTGAAGTGCGAAAGTTAAACCTGCCAGCGTTCCAAGTATCTCAACCAAAGCATCATTCAATCCCAATACAATCGATCCCATGTATTTCAGGTGTTCTTCCTGAATGAGTCCAAGTAATTCCTTTTCGTGTTGATTTTCGTCCTCAGCCACTTCCAGCGCTTCCGGAACTTCAGTGGCAATCAAGGCATAATTAATTTGTGCCTTCTCTTCGCCTTTTTCCATCAGCTTCAGGCCAAAAGTAAGTCCGAAAATTTTGGCGATCCAGTAGTATTTTTTGATTTCCCAATAACTTGGCGAAACTTCCTTGTTGGTGTAGGCACCCCAGAGTTTGTAATGCTTCAGTTCATCGGCGGCAATTTGGGTTAACACCTTTCTATTTTCGGCATCTTTAGTCTGTTCAGCCAGTTTGCTGTATATGTGATACTCTGTAATTTCTTCGCGTTGCGCAAAAATCAACTGCTGGCGAATCTCGGGTGAAATGGGTTTCTTAATCATGACAATTGGTGCATTAAACTTCCGTTTGGATTTCAGTTATTCTAAACAATTAAATTTACTGCTTGGTTTTACAGCATTCGTTACTCTGTCCGATTAATAATAAACCCATTATTCACTTTCTGAAAGCCTACTTTAGGGTAATAATCCATTGCTGAAGGTGCTGCAAGAAGCAGAAGCATGGTTTGGTTGCCAATTTTTTCTTTAGTCAATGCAATTAGTTTTTTCCCGATGCCATACTTTTGATATTCTTTTCGTACAGCCAAGTCTGACAGATAACAACAGTAGCAGAAATCTGTCAGCGAACGTGCTATTCCAACAAGCTTGTCTTCTTCCCAGGCGGTGACAACTAAATTCGAATTTGCGTACATCTCGGCAATTCGCTTATTGTCAGAAGTTGGCCGGTTTATTCCTGAACTGTTGTATAAATCAATAATCAAATTGGTTTCAGGAGTAAAATCAAGTCGATAAGTTATTTCCATATTCTTGTTATTTATTATGACAGGGTTCAGCTTCAACCTTTCATCCACTCAAACATTTGGTAATGTTCGGCAGTCATTCCCATATGTTCGTAAACTCCGTGCGCCGGAATGTTGGTCTTGTCGGCATACAACCGAATGCCTCGTAAATCACGATTACCGTTTACTTTTTCCTGAATGTGTTTGTAAAGCTTGCTGAAGATGCTTCGTTTACGATATTCGGGCCGTACATAAACCGATTGAATCCAAAGTACTGTTCCATTGCGCCAGTCGCTCCATTCGAAAGTGGTGAGCAGCGAGCCAACAACCTTTCCTTCCGTTTCGGCTACGTAATAAATGCCTTTTGCCGGATCTTCAAAAACGGCTGCTACTCCTTTTATAACTGTTGGTTCGTCGAGTTGGAGCTGTTCAGTCTCCCTGGCCATAGCCAATTGAAATTCTACGATGCTTGCCGAATCCGATTCTTTTGCTTGTCTGATGATCATTTATTCGTTATTTAATTTGAGGGACTAAATTACGAAAATAGTTTTGCTCTCCCGATTCAGTCCCGACTTAAACCCTGAAACATCCGATCAGGTTCATTGGTGATTGTGTTTTTTCGTAATTTGCATGCGAATTTGACTCTCCAAATATGATACGAATTGTTGTTGCATCGAAAAATCCGGTAAAAATAGAAGCCGTCAGAGACGGATTGGCGGCATTAATCAGCGAAGAAATTGAATTGATTGGTGTTTCAGTTGAAAGCGGTGTTTCAGATCAGCCCATGAGCGAAGTTGAGACATTAAAAGGGGCTTCGAATCGGGTGATGCGGGCCATGAACCTGTTTCCCGGATACGATTATTACGTTGGACTGGAAGGTGGAGTTGAGCCACATTCTTCCGGGTTGATGGCTTTTGCCTGGATGGTCATCAGCAACGGTGAAAAGATTGGGAAAGCACGTACTGCAAGTTTCTTCCTTCCTCCTGAAGTGGCTAAACTGGTTCACGAAGGAATGGAATTGGGCCATGCCGATGATGTGGTTTTCAGGAAAAGCAATTCGAAGCAACAAAATGGCGCCATCGGCTTATTAACGCACGATACAATTACCCGCAAATCGCTTTACCTGCCTGCCGTTCAAATGGCTTTTATTCCTTTCCTGAATCCTGAATTGTATCCTTAAAGACACAATTGTAATTCGTTGGGTCATCCTGAACGTTCGACTGAGCTCACGTCGAAGGCTTGTTTCAGGATCACATCGCACTTGTAATCAGACCCCAAAATAAATTCGGGGTGACGGAGATATCTGAAGCGGGTTTTATTGATTCTGCAATTCTTCCCAATACTCAACAGCCCGGCGGGTATGAGGAATTACGATGGTTCCGCCCACCAGGTTCGCTACCGAAAATATCTCGAAAACTTCGTCGGTAGTCACGCCCAACTCGTGGCATTTGCCCAAGTGATACTTCACACAATCGTCGCATCGCAACACCATCGAAGTCGCCAGTCCGAGCATTTCCTTCGTTTTCGAACTTAGCGCGCCATCCTGGTAAGTCAGCGTGTCAACACTGTAAATGCGTTTCATTACTTTGTTATCAGCCGACAGAATCTTTTCGTTCATTTTCTCGCGGTAGCTGTTAAAATCGTCTATTAGTTTGCCCATGTCTGAGAAGTTATTAGTTATGAATTATGAGTTATTCGTTTGTTTCGGGTTTCGGGATGCGAGTTTCGGGATAACACGCTTCACCCGTAACAATTTATTCTGCCACGCCAATCAGCGTGGTCTGCGTGCATCTTAGCACTTTCACCATCACGTAATCGCCTTTTTGGAAATCTTTCGCCGGAAAAACAATCACCTTATTTTGCGATGTCCTGCCAAAAAGTTCTTCTTTGCTTTTTTTCGAAGTTCCTTCCACCAGCACTTCAAAAGTTTTACCGATATCTCGTTTATTGCTTTCGTGCGACAGCCGGTTATGAAGCTGAATAATTTCGTCCAACCGGCGAAGTTTTTCTTCTTCCGGAACATCATCAGCTAAATGTTCATGCGCATACGTTCCGGGGCGTTCCGAATATTTAAACATGAAAGCCATATCGAACTTCACTTCTTCCATTAGCGCCAGCGTTTCCTGATGATCTTCCAGCGTTTCGGTACAGAAACCGCAAAACACATCAGTACTCAAACCACAATCAGGTAAAATCTCACGGATAGCACGAATGCGATCGAGGTACCATTCGCGGTCGTATTTTCGGTTCATTAGTTTCAGGATGCGCGAACTCCCCGACTGAAGCGGCAAATGAATGTGCCGGCACAAGTTCTGATGTTTGGCAATTGCCTTCAGCACTTTGTCCGACATATCTTTTGGATGCGAGGTGGTGAAACGGATTCGCACCAATGGGTCAACTTCGGCAACCAACTCAATCAAATCCCAAAAACGGACAGGCTTGCGTTCGCCTTCAGGCAGCCATTTGTATGAATTCACGTTTTGACCAAGCAAAGTCACTTCGCGGTAGCCTTTTTGTGCCAGGTCGCGCACTTCATTCACAATGTCCTGCGGATCGCGGCTGCGCTCGCGGCCCCGGGTGTACGGAACAATGCAATACGTACAGAAATTGTTACATCCTCGTGTAATGCTCACAAATCCGGAAAGCGTTTTCTCGCCAATCCTGACGGGTGTAATTTTATCGTAGGTTTCGTTCTCCGAAAGTTCAACGTTGATAGCGCCTGTTCCTTTCTGTGCTTTGTCGATTAAGAAAGGAAGGTCGCGGTAGGCATCTGGTCCGGCCACTAAATCAACAGAAGGGTGAGCCAATAATTCGTCGCCAATGCGTTCGGCCATGCAGCCCAACACGCCAACAATCAGTTTTTTATTCTTTTTCTTCAGACTTTTGAAATAATCGAGCCGCCCCCAGATACGTTGTTCGGCATTGTCTCGCACCGAGCAAGTGTTCAGGAAAATAGCATCGGCGCCATCAGCTTTCTCAGTCACTTCGTAACTCCGATCCTGAAGGATGGCTGCAACCACTTCACTGTCGGCCACATTCATCTGGCAGCCATAGGTTTCAAGGAATAACTTTTTCTTTTCCAATTTGTATTCGATTTTGAGCCTGCAAATTTCACTATTTTTCAGGAATAAGCAAGAGAACAAAAAAGGAGACGGAAGACAGAAGACAGAAGTCAGAAGACCGGAGACCGGAGACGGAAGTCTGGAATAAGGAAATGGGAGAACCGTTCCCTTAGCTTGTCAAAGGGAAAACAAAAATTTAACATTCAGTAAAAAATACAATCGGGAGTTTTTGATTTTTAAATTTTATTTATGCAGAAATGTGTTTTAAAACAAATTAAATCAGCGTTTTAGTATTTAATTTAATGTCGAAATTGTTTGTATCGAAATCAAAACACTTAGGAAGTTGTTCTATTAAAATCTTATATTTGCTCACTCAAAAACTGATCGTATGAGGTATTTGTGTAGTGTAATCTTCATCTTTGTCCTTTTCAGCTCGCTGGGATATGCTCAAACCGATACACTTGGAATAAATTCTGGCATCGCAAATCAGGCCGCAAAACTGGAAGATTTTCTCGGAAAATTGCCGGTGAGGCAGGACCCCCGAATAACTGACATGCTCATACGACACAATCAAATCAATCAAAGACGTAACGGAACAGAAGGCTTTCGGCTGGAGATTTTTTTCAGTTCCGAGAATAAAGCACGCGAACAGGCAGTGAAAGTGAAAAACGAATTTAACCTTGTTTTTCCTGACATTGCAAGCTATATGTTGTTTCAAACCCCCAACTTTAAAGTGCGGATTGGCGATTTCAGGAACAAAAGTGAAGCTTTGAAAACCAAAGCCTACATTGCTTCGAAATACCCGAATGCCTTTATTGTAAAAGATAATATCCGATTTTCCGAACTATTTACAGAAAGTGTAGAGCAAAACGAAGAACAATGAGCGAATTGATTAAACATGAGTGTGGGATTGCATTGATACGTTTACGTAAACCACTTGAGTATTACAAGGAAAAGTACTGCACCTGGCAATATGGCCTGAATAAGCTGTATTTGCTGATGGAAAAACAGCACAATCGTGGGCAGGACGGCGCCGGAATTGTGAACGTAAAAATGGAACTTGAACCGGGTCAGGAGTATATCAACCGTCATCGTTCGATTGAAGAAAACCCGATCAAAAATGTGTTCGATAAAGTTGCCAAAGGAATAAAAAAAGCAGAGAAAAATAAACCTAAAAACGCCGACATCCGGTGGATATACGAAAATGTACCTTTCTCGGGCGAAGTTTACCTCGGGCATTTGCGCTACGGAACGTTCGGACGAAACAGCATCGAATTTGTGCATCCGGTAATGCGTCAGAACAACTGGAAATCGAGGACTCTGGTATTGGCCGGAAACTTTAATTTAACCAATACCGACGAGCTTTTCCGCAAACTGATTGCTTTGGGCCAACATCCAAAAGCTTATACCGACACCGTAACTGTACTCGAAAAAGTAGGTCATTTTCTTGATGAAGAAAATCAGTTGCACTTCAGAAATTATAAAAACGAAGGTTATTCGAACCGCGAGATTTCGCCACTGATCGAAAAAAATCTCGACGTGCAGAAAGTCCTCGAAAATTCGAGCAAAGACTGGGATGGTGGTTATGCCATTGCCGGAATGTTTGGACATGGCGATGCTTTTGTGATGCGCGATCCGTGGGGAATCCGCCCTGCGTTTTATTATTACGACGATGAAATTGTAGTGGTTGCCTCAGAACGTCCGGTGATTCAAACCGTGATGAATGTAAGGGCCGATGACGTTAGCGAAGTTAAACCTGGCGAGGCTTTGATCATCAAAAAGGATGGAACGGTTTCAAATAAAATGATCCGTGTTCCTCATACCCGCCGGTCGTGTTCGTTCGAGCGCATCTATTTTTCGCGTGGAAGCGACAAAGACATTTATCAGGAGCGCAAGACCTTAGGCCGTTTGCTGTCGCCTGCTATCCTGAAATCAATTAATTACGACATCGAGAATACTGTTTTCTCGTTCATCCCAAATACTTCGGAAACTGCCTTTTATGGTTTGGTTCAGGGTGTTCGTCAATATTGTGTCGATTGGAAAATCAAGCAATTGCGCGAACGTAACGGCAGCATAACCAACGAAGAAATGGTGGAGGTATTGTCGGTTGAACCACGTGTGGAGAAATTGGCCATCAAAGATGTAAAATTGCGTACTTTCATTGCTGATGATGCCAGTCGCGACGATCTGGTTGCCCACGTTTACGATGTAACTTACGGTATTATCAAGAACGATAAGGACACTTTGGTTATTATTGATGATTCAATTGTGCGTGGTACTACTCTGAAGAAAAGTATCCTGAAGATTTTGGATCGTTTGCATCCAAAGAAAATTATTGTGGTTTCATCGGCTCCACAGATTCGCTACCCCGATTGTTACGGAATCGATATGGCTGTGCTCGATAAATTCATCGCTTTCAACGCCACTATCGAATTGCTGAAAGATACCAATCAGACACATGTGATTGATGAGGTTTACCGCAAGTGTAAAGAGCAGGAAAACCTTCCGAAAGAAGAGATTGTGAACTACGTAAAAGAAATATACAAACAGTTTAAGGCTGAAGAAGTGTCGGCTAAAATTGCTGAGTTGTTGAAGCCTGACGACTGTAATGCTGAAGTGGAAATTATTTACCAGACCATTGAGAATTTGCACGAAGCTTGTCCTAATGATACAGGTGACTGGTACTTCACCGGAAATTATCCAACTCCGGGCGGAAACAAGGTGGTAAACACTTCGTTCATCAACTACGTGGAAGGTAAAGACGGAAGAGCGTATTAAAGAAGTTCCAAGTTTAACGTTTCAGGTTCCAAGTTTGCCTTTGATACTCAGGCATCGTTGCATTAAACGGAGCTGCTGACGAGGTATTTATCTTCATCAGGCTTGTCAAAATGTGCCGATAATCGTGCTATTTTTTCATGCTTGCCCAGAACGTAAACCACATCATCGGTTTCAAAAATAAAGCCTGAACCCGGATTTTCAAATATCTTTTCGCCTCTTTTGGCAGCCACCACTGTAAGTCCAAAATCTTTTCGCAATTGAAGTTCTTTCAACGAACTTCCCAGAAATAATGGGTAGTTACTCGCCTTCAACGCCACGATTTCAATATCCGGAATTTCATCGGTCAGTGTAAACGTGCTATTTTCTTCTTTTTCCCTGAAAATTCCATAATTATCATCGCGAATGTGCGAAATGGCCGATTCAATTTCTCCTTTTGGAACCAGTAATTTCTTCAATATACGTTCAAACATTTCGATGGCAGTTTCAAACTCTTCAGGAATAACCTGATCGGCGCCCATTTCATACAAATCTTCGATATCCGAAACATGCTTTGACCGAACCATGATGTAAGCGTGCTTATTCAGGCTACGCACTTTTTCGATAACCCCGATGGCCGTGATGGCATCGCCAATACTGATGACCACAATTTCGGCAAATTCTATGTATGCTTTATGGAGAATGGGTTCGTTCATGGCATCTCCGTAGACCACCATTTCACCTTTCATCTGCCGGGCACGCGCTGCTGCCGCATCAAAAATAATCGACACGTATGGTAGTTTCATTTGACTGGCCATTCGCGAAAGATTGAGCGAACGCGAATCTTTGCCAATCAATACAATATGGTTCTGCATAGCTGGCACCTCAATTTCCTGAAGTGGGAAGATCCCTTTTACCAGGATATCCGGGATTGGCAGTTTTAGCAAGATGTTCGCCGCAGGCTTTGAAATCATAATCAGGAATGGAGAAGCAGCCATGGAAACAATTGTAACGGATAAAAACAACTGATAATAATAATCAGTCAGGATTTGGTAAGTCTGACCTGTTTTTGCCAAAATAAATGAGAATTCGCCAATCTGGGCCATCGCCAAACCAACAACAACTGTACCCCGGAACGTATGCCCCAGTACAAATGCAGTTCCACCGGCCACCATCATTTTGATGGCAATCACCAAAAGAACGGTTGCTAAAACCAACCCAATATTATCGATAACAAAATTCAGATCGAGCAACATGCCAATCGAAACAAAAAAGAAACTCGTGAATGTATCTTTAAAGGGGATCAAGTGACTAAACGCATCCTGACTGTATTCTGACCGGGAAATCATCAAACCGCCTAAAAAAGCGCCAAAAGCCAGCGACATTCCTAATTCTGAAGTCAATAAAGCGACAGCAAGGCAAACCAGTAAAATGCTCATCAGGAACAATTCCTGATTTTTGGTCAGGGCAATGAGGTGCAACACCCGTGGCATGATCCAGCGGTTTCCAACGTAAACCAACGCACCCATAAACACGGTTTTACTTCCCATGCCAAGCAGCTTAATTCCGATATCGGAGGTTTGTCCTCCCAGCATTGGCGTGAACAAAATCAAAGGAATCAAGATAATATCCTGAAAAATAAGAATACCTACCACCGTGCGCCCATAGTTTGAAGTGAGTTCGCCTCGCTCCTGAAGGATTTTTAAAACCAACGCGGTGCTACTCAAGGCGGTCAGGAAACCGACAAAAATGGCAGAACCCCAACTCATGTTGTACATGTGGGCAAATAAAGCCGTCACACCCGCAGTAAAAATCAGTTGGATAAAACCACCAAAGAAAACAATGTTCCGGATTTTGATCAGGTGATTAAGCGAAAACTCAAGCCCAATGGTAAACATAAGTAAAATGATACCGATCTCGGCCATAAACTCAATCTCGTGTGGAGACTGAATAATAGACAGTAGAGAAGGCCCAACAACAATTCCGGTAAGCAGATACCCTATAATGGTTGGGATCCTGATTTTGGTAAACAGGTAGTTTACCGCTGTCGAAAAAGCGAAAATAATGACGATATCTGTTAAAATAGCCAGTTCCATGCTGCAATTTACTAGAACTTCAGCAAATGTTCATCATGTATTTGTTAGCAAAGGGTTATTTCTTTGGTAAAATTGCAGGAATATTTTCGCGTAAACTTAAGTTTCTTGCACTTATCGCATGGGCAGAATGAAATAAAATGTACTCCCTTCGCCTGGAATATTTTCACTTTCAACACCCGCTTCTCCATCGAGTTTTTCCATAATCCGTTTTACGATAGAAAGCCCCAGGCCATGACCCTCGGCCCGCAAGGTATCTAAACGAGTAAACTTGGTAAAGAGCAAATCAATATCATCTGCCGAAAGCCCTGCACCATTATCCTTGATCCAAAATTTAACCCGGTTATCGGGCAAAATATCACTTCCAATCTGAATTCGAGGAGGTATTCCGCCATATTTGATGGCATTGCTGATGTAGTTCAACCAGACTTCCTCCAACCAGGCTTCGTAACCTAAAGCTTCAGACCACGACTCGGGAAGAATTATTTCGGCCCCATTATCGCTGATTACGTCCTTCAATCGAAACATAGCCTCCTGAACAACCGCCTGCATGTTTACAGTTGTCATTTTAATTTCCTGCTCACGAACCGAAGCCAAAGTCAGCAATTCATTTGTAATTTGTATGGTCTTCGTAGCTGATTGACTGATCAGGTCATTGATTTCCAGAAGTTCATCCCTCGACATATCGTCGACTCCAGTCTTAATTATGCTACTAGCTGAAACAATAGCGCCCAGCATGCCTTTCAAATCATGAGCAACCGTATGTGAGAAGGCATCCAGATCGTGTATCAGCTTTTCTTTTTCCTGAATTTCATTGATTAGGTTAATGTGTGTTTCCGTAATTTCTTCATCGGCCCTTATCCGACGTGTCACGTCTTTCAAAACAATCAGCCGTCCATTACTATGGTTGCCATAAGCGAAAAGGGATAATGAACTCAAATCGAAATAACATGTCTTGCCATCTATCTCTTGCGAAATGATGGTTTGGAAATCAGAAATCTCCATGATCTTTCGGATCATCTTCTTCCATTTCGGAAAAATTTCCTCCACACTTTTCCCAACCATTTCCTGGTCGTCAAACTCGATGAGTCGTTTCATTGCAGGATTAAAATCAGCAATCCGTTTGCGATTATCTACAATCAGAATTGGGTCAGGAAGGATGTCGAACAATTTGTTTCGGCCAATAGGAACCAAATCGAACATTTTAAAATGGGAAATATTAATCGCAATCAGTATTCCCGTTAGCAAGAAAGTAAATGGGGTCCAGTCAAATCCGGGTAAAGGATTGATGTGAAAAATGTATATGACATTGCCAACTATCGGAAAAACAGAAGCAACTAACAACAATGTAATCTGACGCCTGTAATACGCCGACAATCGGAAATAAAGTAGTGCAATGTTAACAATCCCAGATACCAGAGCTAAGTATGCAAGGCCAGTCATGATCCAAAACAAAGGACCATAAACATAATCTGTAGCGTTTGTTTCAGGATTTATAGAGTAACTACGCCAGTGAAGGTGATGCCAGTCATTGGTAAATGGGAACAGAATAAACAACGAGGCAAAGGCAAAGGTCCCAATAACATATTTCTTTTTTAAGTATTTGAATTTGGACGAGAAGGCCAATGAAAAAAAGAAAAACGAAACAGGGCCATAAACAATTCCGAAATAGGAGAATTTTGACCACATGATCTTTGTCTCAATGTCGGTTGCTGCAAATTCGAAAGCATAGGTGAATGCCCAAATTGCTGTAGCAATCTGCCAAATCAACCAATATTTAACACCTGGAGTTTTGCGAAATTGTAACAGGAAGAAAAAAGTAACAACAGCCATTATTCCTGCAATTAAAAGCAGTAGGAAAAGAGGAGAAATAATAAAGTTGTTAATATTTTGGTCTAGATGTTTCATAGGTTACTCTTCGTCTAAATTGCCAAAAGCATCTGCGAAAATAGAAAATAAAGCCAAAGAAGTTGAGAGATATTGAGTCTGTGGTTATGTTTTACGGCTTAAAAAGTCAGGAATGGACAAAAGAGATCAAATACCAATAGCTAATTTCCTATCAAATGTTCGATTAAAATTTTTACGCCAATAATGATGAGAATTGACCCACCTATAATCTCGGCATACTTATTCGTTTTCGGGCCAGTCTTTTTACCCAATAAAATACCTAGCATTGAAGCAATAAAAGTTACTACCCCAATAATAATTACTGCAAACAGAATTTTATTCAGAATGGTTGAGAAGCTGAATCCAACGGCGAGAGCATCGATACTTGTTGCAACCGAAAGTGTGAGAATTACCCTGATGTTTAAAGGATTTTTAATTTCTCGTTCTTCAGAACTGATCAGGCTTTCGATAATCATTTTTCCACCAATCAGGCTCAAAAGTCCAAAGGCAATCCAATGATCAACCGGCTCAATCAATGATTTCATACTGTTTCCAACCAGCCAGCCAATTAACGGCATAAAAGCCTGAAACAAAGCGAGAAATGTGGCAATTTTTGCAGCCTGAAAAAATCGGATGTGAGGTAAATTCAGTCCGCTGCACACTGATACAGCAAATGAATCGAACGATAAACCGATGGCCAACAAAAGGACTGTTAAAATCTCCATTCAGCAAATAATTGAGCGACAAAACTATAAAAAAATGGCATCCTCAAAAAAGAATGCCGTATTAAAAGTGAATCTTTTGTTCTACCTGATAACTTTCAGAAATTTACCGGGAATGGGAGTATCAAAGCGAAGCATTCTTCCCGTTACCGGATGTTTAAAAGCCAGGACGCGTGCATGCAGCCCCATTTGTCCGATTGGATTTAGTTTGGCTCCATATTTTTTGTCGCCTGTTACCGGGAAACCTAAATCTTTCATGTGTACGCGAATCTGATTTTTGCGACCGGTTTCAAGTTTCACTTCAAGCAACGAAAATTGTTTGTCGGTTTTAAGTACTTTGTAATTGGTAACTGCCTTTTGCCCGTCATCCGGATTTTGGCTCGAATACATCACCAGTGCTTTGTTTTCCTTCAG
Organism: Prolixibacteraceae bacterium; assembly: GCA_028683385.1. Classification (GTDB taxonomy): domain Bacteria; phylum Bacteroidota; class Bacteroidia; order Bacteroidales; family Prolixibacteraceae; genus Aquipluma. The sequence goes on from JAQUIJ010000013.1 coordinate 41,775, forward strand.
CCACGAAGTGATAGTTCCTTCGGCCTTCTCAACAACTCCCTCAACTACAACCACGTATGATCGCTCAATAATTGATTCGTTCCAATCTTTCTGCAACGCTTCCTGAACCTTTTTGCTTTTGGCAAACATCATTAATCCTGAAGTATCGCGGTCGAGCCGGTGGACGATGAAAATCAAATTTTTAGGATCGAACCTTTTCACATATTCGCTTAACATGCTATAGGCAGTTTTTACCTTTTCTTTATCGGTAGCTATCGAAAGCAGGCCATTACCTTTTTCAATCACAATAATATCGGCATCTTCGTGTACAATCCGCATTCCTCTGAACCGGGGTTTCTCTTCCGTCTTCTTTTTATTGAGATACACCATTTGTCCACGTTTGAGAGGAAAGTCGAACTGGGTAGTGACTAAATCGCCAACGGTTACTTGCTTGTGAGCCAGCATTGATTTGATTGTAGTTCGGCTTTTCTCCGGAAATTTTTCAATCAAAAATTTCATCAGTTCGGTTGCTTCAGAGACTTTCACTGCAACTTCCTTCAACTTTGTCGGGTTAAAACCGGTCTTCTTTTGTGGGTATTTCATTTATAAATTGTTACGGGTTACGGGTTACGGGTTGTCGCGAAACTCGCAACCCGCATCACGTTTCATTATTTGAACACTGTGAGTTATTACTGCCTAATTATTTATTCCCTGATTATCTTGATTTCTCCGCTCCGTCCGAGTTTGATAATCCCCGATGGAACTGCCTTTTGCAAATCATCCTGACGATATTTCACCACATAGTCAACAGCATCAATAATCTCAGGTTCAATTTCGTCGAAACAGGAAGGTGAAGGTTTTCCGCTGATATTGGCTGATGTGGAAACGATCGGACGTTTAAACCGGCGAATCAGTTCACTGCTAAATTTCTCTGTTGTAATCCGAATGCCAATACTCCCATCTTCGGCAATCAGGTTTTTTGCCAACGATCTGGCTCCGTCAAAAATAATGGTAAGTGGCTTGTCCGTCAATTCGATCAAATCGTAGGCAATATCCGGAACCTCATCTACATAGCGTTCGATAAGCGCAGCATTTCCCATTAAAACGAGCATGCTTTTCGAGTCGATCCGGTTTTTAATGGCATACACCTTTTTTACCGCTTCTTCGTTACAAGCATCACAGCCAATTCCCCAAATCGTATCGGTAGGATATAAAATTACTCCTCCTTTTTGCAACACATCAAGTGCAGCTTTAATATCTTCAATCATTCAGCAATAGTATTATAAAGATGTTTTAATTGTCGGGCAAAATTTGCCGGAGTATAGCGTTGGGCATTGATTAATCCCTTAGAAACAAGCGACTCGCGCATAGTCGTATCTGACAAAACCTTTGTAAGAGCGTTTCCGATAGCTTCAGGGCTCGCCGGATTAATATACAAAGCAGCGTCACCACCAACTTCGGGCAAACTACTTGTAAAGGATGTAATTACAGGACATCCTGAAGCCTGCGCTTCAGCTACCGGAAGGCCAAATCCTTCGAAAAAAGAAGGATAGACCATAACCTCTGCCATTTGGTAGATTACAGCAAGCTCATCGTCAGGAATTTGTGACAGAAAAAACACCTCCAAACGATTTAGATCAGCCTCAATGAATTTCTGAACTTTAAGTTGATAATCAGTCAGTTTACCAACAACAACAAGCGGAACATATGCTTTCGACTGAATCATTCCTTCGAGCAATCCCAATAAGTTTTTTCGAGGTTCAACCGTTCCAACCGAAAGTATAAATTTAGCTGGCAACTGATATTTTTTGCGCAATTCGAGCTTTTTGGCATCATCAATACGTTCAAAAAAAACAGGATTAATCGACTGGTAAATAACTCTTATTCTGTCTTCAGGAATGAAAAAGTAAGTCATTAAATCCTGCTTGGTTTGTTCCGAAATGGCATGAATGCAAGTAGCTACCTTGCAGGCCCTTCTAAATTTCTGATCGTAAATCTTTCGGTCAATCCGGTGATAATATTCCGGATAACGGAGATAAATCAGATCGTGAATGGTAACTACCGTCTTGATGTTAGAATTTTCAATCCAGATTGGCAGTTCATGACTTAATCCATGATAAATATCGAGATCAAGTTTTTTAGCTAACTCACCTACCCGAAAGCTTCGCCATCCAAACTTCAGTGTCTTCCACAAAATACTCCTTGGTTTAATTTCTGAAGAGTTAACCGGAGCCTTGAAAAGTGGGTTCGAATTGCCCGGATGAAAAAGGAAATACCGATCGTTGGGGAATTGACGCGAAAGCGCACGAATAGAGTTGCGGCTGAAATTTCCCAGACCGGCAGCATTATTAAAAGCTCGCTTGGCATCAAATCCGATTCTCATGAAAGTTCAATTAATTGTCAAAAAGCGCTTCATAAATATATGAAAAAGGATGCCAAAACGCAATTCTGACATCCTTCCCTCTTCCTAAATATTTTGGATTTACTAAACCTTGAAATCGCCCAATCCGCCAAAATCCAAAGTTGCAAAATAATCGTTGAGAGTTTCGGCACGGCGAATCTGTACAACTTCTCCGTTTTCGCGAATCAACAATTCGGCCGAGCGTAATTTTCCATTGTAGTTGAATCCCATGGCATGACCATGTGCTCCGGCATCGTGTATCACAACCAAATCGCCAGGTTCCATTTTGGGCAAGTGACGGTTAATGGCAAATTTATCGTTGTTTTCGCAAAGCGAGCCGGTTACATCGTAAACCTGATCGAGTGGCTCGTATTCCTTGCCCATCACCGTAATGTGGTGGTACGACCCGTAAAGAGCCGGACGCATGAGGTTAGCCATACTCGAATCAAGTCCGGCGTATTGCTTGTATGTTTTTTTAATGTGAAGTACCGTTGAAACCAAATACCCAAATGGACCGGTCATGGCTCTTCCCGATTCGAAATAAACCCGTAGTGGGGCAAGTCCGTTGGCTTCAATCTTTTCCTGATACAACTTTTTAATTCCCTGGCTCATAAAATCCAAATCGACAGGTTCTTCAGTCGGACGATATGGAATCCCGATACCTCCGCCAAGATTAGCGAATTCAATTTGAATACCAACTTTTTGTTTGATTTCCACGATTAAATCGAAAAGAATCTGAGCGGTCTCCACAAAGTAAGCTGCATCCAATTCGTTGGAAGCAACCATGGTATGAAGCCCAAAACGTGTTACACCTTTGTCTTTCAGCATTTGATAGCCTTCGAACAATTGTTCGCGGGTAAAACCATATTTGGCTTCTTCCGGATGACCAATAATGGTATTTCCTTCTTTCAACGACCCCGGATTATAACGAAAGCAAACCAACGAAGGCAAACCAACATTTTTTTCGAGGTATTCGATGTGTGAAATATCATCGAGGTTAATGATTGCTCCTAGTTCAATGGCTTTTTTATATTCGTAGGCAGGGGTATCGTTTGATGTGAACATGATTTCGTCGCCCGACATGCCTAACTTTTCGGCAATCACTAATTCGGCATACGAACTGCAATCAATACCGAAGCCCTCTTCGCGCATGATTTTCATCAAATACGGGTTTGGAGCCGATTTGATGGCATAATATTCTTTGAATCCTGAGTTCCACGAAAATGCCTTGGTGAATTTCCGGGCGTATTCACGTATTCCTTTCTCATCGTAAATATGAAAAGGAGTTGGATATTGCTCAATGATTTTTTCGAGCTGCGGTTTAGAAAATGGAATGTATTTCTTTGTCATTACAATTTATTATTTTTCAATGCCACAAATTTACAGATTTTTACAAACAAAGTACATCTGCAACCAATTCATCACTTAAATAGCCTGAAGCAATTTCGCGAACGTCACCAATCATGCGGATATTCCATTCTTCATCAATTTCAATGTGAAGAGTTCCTCCGGGCATTTTCATGCTTAATACCCGATCTGTCAATCCTTTTTTAACCATTACGGCAGCAACGGCGCAAGAGGAACTTCCGGAGGCCAGTGTATAACCGGCACCACGCTCCCAAATTAGGATTTCCACTTCGGTACGTGAAGTTACTTTAGCAAACTGAACATTAATTCGATGCGGAAACATGGGATGATTCTCAATTTCTGAACCATGTTTCAGTATTTCTGCTTCAACTAGTCGATCGCGAAGAATAACACAATGCGGATTCCCAACTGACACACAGTTAATCAGATATGTTTCGTCAACAATATTCAGCGGATGATCCAGACATTCTGGCGAATCGCAAGTAACCGGAATCTGGTGCGAATCGAAAATGGCTTTTCCCATATCAACTTTCACCTGACTGGCAATTCCCTTGGTTTCGCGGGTTACTTCAGCGGTTACGACACCTCCAAGCGTTTCGATTGTAAATTTTTTGCCTGAAGTATGACTATAATCGTACAGGTATTTCGCGAAAATGCGCAATCCGTTACCACTTTTTTCGGCTTCCGATCCATCCGGATTGTATATTTTCAAACCAAAGTCTGCTTTATCGGAAGGCACTTTCAGGAGAATTCCATCTGATCCGATTCCATAGTGGACATCGCAGAGCAACTGGATATTTTTTTCATTCAACTGAAAGGAAAGTTCAGCCTCGTTCAAAACAAAATAGTCGTTTCCGAGCCCGTGTGATTTGACAAAAAAGTTTTGCATAAGAAGAGTTTTTGTTCTTGAGCAAAGGTAGAACAGTTTTAATTTAGATTAGTTCTCCTTGAAATGATTTTTACGATTCCGGAGAAAATGAACCGCAAAATTTCACTTGCCCATTTTCGAGTTGCAGCAATTTGGTCACAGATTGTGGAATTTCTTCCGGATAATGGGTTACATATATTACTGTTGTTTGCAAGTGCGAGCAAATCACGTCGAGCATTCGGGTGAACCGACGGATTTGATGCGGGTCGAGCCCCTGACAAGGTTCATCCAGAATCAGGAGCGAAGGCATCTTCACCAGGGCACGCGCCAGAAGCAACAAGCGTTGTTCACTCAGCGAGGCATCGGAAAATCGGCTATCTGTCAAATGTCCCAACTGTAGAATTGGGAACCAGGCTTTTACTGCTTTTTTCTGATAATCGCTGTTCGATGACGAAAAACCAATCTGGTCATTAAACCCAGAAGTAATTACTTCATCGCAACGAAGCGAATTACCGCCGGAAGAAATTGATCTTTCCAGCCCAGGAATGGTATTGAAGATACCTTTCCCTCGCAAAAAATACAAGTGAAGTTCGGGAGAAACATAACCAATTCGTTTTTTGATGTCCCAAATGCTTTCGCCACTGCCGCGTTTCCGGTCGAAAAGTGTCAGGTCGTTCACATACCCCTGCGGATTATCAGCCGTAATCAGGCTAAGTAATGTTGTTTTTCCTGCACCATTAGGACCCATCAGCGCCCAACGCTCTCCTTTTCTCACCATCCAGTTGATATTTTTCAGGATTTCGCGTTCGCCGTGAACGACATTAACCGCGTTCATTTTTACCGCATATTCAAACTGATCTTCCGACGAATTCTGCAATTCGGCAAAATTGTGTTCCATTGTTTCAGGTGTATCTTCCACAAGTCGCTCCGGAATATAATCGGCCCGCCTAACCCACTGAACCAATCGCCCATTCCCAAGCACAAGTACCCAATCCATTTGCTCCGGAATATGTAGCGGATCGCAAATTAAAACAATGGCCTTCCCCGATTGGTGTAATTCGCCAATCTGCGCAGTCAGTTTTTGTCGCGAAAGCACATCGAGTCCCACGAAAGGCTGATCGAGTACCAGCAAATCAGGATGTTCGAGCAATGCAGCAGCCAATTGGGTACGTTTGCGTTCGCCGTTACTCAACTGCATTAACTTGCTGCTTTTCAAATGCGAAATATCCATCAATTGCATCGCCCAATCGACATCAGAAGTCGTTTGTTGCAAAAATGATTGTACCGAAGGAGCTTCGTCCATTCCCTGATTTTCGTATCGTTGTCCATAATAACTCGATCCAATGCGGGAAACCGTCATGAAATTATCCTGTTGCTCCACCATTTGGCAAACCAAACCTTCAGGAAACAGCATCTCACCTGAAGAAGGAATCAGTTTTTGCGCGATCAATCGTCCCAATGTTGTTTTTCCACAACCCGATGAGCCGACAATAGCCATGGAATGACCTTCAGGCAAAGCAAACGAAATATCTTTCAGAATCGTTTTGTCGTCAGTTTTAAATGAAACATGTTTAAATTCGATAACGCGCATAAAAGTGTTCTTATAAATGACACATCATCCAAAATTATTTAAGGAGAGTGCTGAAATCATTGGATCCTGAACTTGGTTCAGGATGACTGGTAAAAGAACTGATCCGATGATTTTGGGTCATCGGATCAGTCGCCTTGAGAAAAATTTGGACTAACTTTTAGTTTTCCTTGACCGATAAGCACCTAAAAAGAATAGAACTGATGATGCGACCAGTACAAAACCCATAATATTGCCAAAATATTTAAATTTAAAATTTAGTATGATGCAAAACACCATTACAAACAAAGCACCATAAAAAACATAGCTCAATATTTTGATGGCTTTCATCTTAAAAGAATATTTAAAACATCGGATCCCAGGGAGGAAGCATTTCGGGTTTCTGACCGTAGATTTCAAGAACTTTGGCTGTTAAATATTTTTTATTCACCACAAAACGGAACATATATTCGTTAAACCACGCATCGGTAAACGTAAGGTAACCTTTTTCTCCAGCCGTTGGTCCCCAACTGTTTTCGAACTGCCATTTAACGGGCTTTTGCTGTGCATCAACATCCACCGCAATCAAGGCCATTCCGTGGCTCGAACCGCTTTCTCCGGTTTCGATTCGTTGCGCTTTGTTCATACCGAATTTTACGCCGTAAACCGATTCGTAATCGAAATTATCAACGTCCAAAATTCCAACATCGCGACGCAATTGTTTGCCCACATCGCACGATGCATAAAGCGCTTCATTGTTTTTGATCGAAGCGATGCAAAATTCTTTAATCACATCGTTCGGAAGATTTACATAGTGCCAGTTTTTCCCTTCTTCGGTGTTGCGATAATTCTCCACTTCGTAATGTTTCCAGAACGGACGAGATGGATCATTCATAATCATCACATAATCTTCGAGTTTGGTGTCGCCAAAAACCTCGGCCATGAAACTCTGTGGCGTATATGTTTTTACATCAGCAATCTTTTTGTCTTTGTTTTTATATCTCCATTGAAATTCGGTTGGAGGCTCGCCCAAATTGAGCGCCAACATCCGGTAAATTTCCGAGAGCATCTCCGTTTTGCGGGCTGCCAACTTCTTCGGATCGGCTTTGACATTTTTCACTTCGCGGATTTCAATCGCATCTTCACGCAATTTAGTGTTGATAAACCTGGTCAAAAGCGATGTATTTTCGCTCGAATTGGTTTCGCCCATCGTTTCTTTGGGAACCATTCCGTATTTATTGGCGAGATTCACAAAGTTAATCCACTGCCCGCCATCGTCAACCGGCGATTTCAAATACCAACGAACCTTTTCGTTTTCGATCGGCAGATTGGCCGAATTTTCCATATTATTCAGGAAGAGATTGGCTTTTTCGAGTAAATCGTAGAAATACAGGTAAGTTTCAGAAAACTCAAATTCAGCCAGATTGAACTGTTTCATTGCCATCGGACGGAAAAGGTTTAGCGAAGAGAACATCCAGCAACGTCCCGAACTTTTCTGGTCAGTTATTCCTGAAACATCAACCCGGTAAGTAAATAACTGGTCGGTTGTTCCTACATTCTCACGATTCCATGCCAGTTTACTGATGTCGTTTGACGAAAGCGCATTTTGCATAGCCTTTGTGTAGGCGTCCTTTTTAAATCCTGACCTGATTTTGTCCATTTCAGGTTTAGAAATTTCCTGCGCCAATAAGCTTCCAGTGGCCAGAATTCCAATAAATAATAAAATTCCCCTCATATGAATTGACCTTTAAATTTTTGAACACGATAAAAATAACCAATAATCTTTTCTGGAAATGGTTTTTACAAAAAAGTTATAGGAAGGTTAAGCAATTGCATCAAACAGAAAATCCGGACAAGAATATCCTTTGTTTAATTATTATCTTTGATCCATATATACGGCGTCTCCCGGCACGCCCCAAAACAATAACGATTATGACCATAGACATTCAAAAAATACGCAAAGACTTCCCCATTCTGAATCAAAAAATATACAACCGCCCGCTGGTTTATTTCGACAATGCAGCAACAACACAACGGCCACAGCAGGTTATTGATGCCCTGAACCGAACTTACACCGAATACTACGGAAACATTCACCGTGGAGCACATTTTATGGCCGACAAAGCTACTGCGGCATACGAAGAAACCCGCGAAAAGGTGAAAAACCTGATCAATGCCGAAAGCCGCGAACAAATTATTTTCACCAAAGGGACTACTGAAAGTATAAATCTGGCAGCCTTTTCGTTTGGCGAAGCCTTTGTTCATGAAGGTGATGAAATTATCGTTTCGGAAATGGAACACCATTCGAATATTGTTCCATGGCAACTGATGGCTGGCCGAAAAGGCGCCAAAATTGTGATACTCCCTATTGATGACGACGGACGTTTGCAAATTGAAAAACTCGACCAATTAATCACCCCAAAAACCAAATTGATTGCTGTTGCTCATGTTTCGAATGTTTTGGGAACAATTAATCCGATAGCGACCATTGCTCAAATAGCCCACTCAAAAGGTACTCGTGTCTTTATTGATGGGGCACAGGCCGCACCACATTTACACCTCGACATTCAAAAAATGGATGTTGATTTTTATGCCCTTTCGGCCCACAAAATGTATGGACCAAACGGCGTTGGTGTGTTGTATGGCAAAAAGGAATTGCTCGAACAAATGCCACCTTACCAAGGCGGTGGCGAAATGATTTCGGAAGTAAAATTCTCAGGAACAACCTACAACGAGTTACCTTATAAATTTGAAGCCGGGACACCAAACATTAGCGATGTAATTGCTTTTGGCGCGGCTATCGATTATATGCTAAGTGTTGGCCTCGAAAATCTGGCAGCTTGGGAACATGAGTTGCTTGAGTATGCAACCTCAAAATTAATTACCATCCCTGGTTTGCGGATTTACGGCACGCAAGTGCTAAAATCGGGAGTAATTTCATTTAATGTTGAAGGCATTCATTTCTTCGATTTGGGAACCATGCTCGATAAATTTGGAATTGCCGTCCGTACCGGTCACCATTGCGCCGATCCGTTGATGGATCATTTCAATATGCAGGGAACGGTTCGTGCTTCGTTTGCTGTTTACAATACCAAAGAAGAGATTGATGTATTTGTTGAAGCCTTGAAAAAGGTAATCGCCATGTTCTAATTTACAAGCTCAATTTTCATCGTTGGGTTTTTAAATCCAATACGTTTGCGAGGTATCTGGTCTTCTTGTTTGGTGATCAATTCATCGAGATAACTGAAAACAATCTCAATGTTCTTGTCCTGATTGTGAAGTTTTTTCTTAATCTCTTCTATTTCCAGTTTAATACTCAAGGTATCAGTCAACATTTGGCGAATCCGGGTGAAAATTCGCATAATCTGGATGTTAACATTAATCGCCCTATCGCTATTCAGAATTCCGGATAACATCGCAACTCCCTGTTCTGTAAAAGCATATGGAAAACTTCGGGTACCGCCCCAACTTGATGTTCCAAATTGGAATTTCAAGATTTCAAATTCTTCAGATTTGAGTTGAAACATAAAATCTTCAGGGAATCGTTTAATGTTTCTTTTGACAGCTTTGTTTAAATTACCAGTAGAAACCCCATATAATTCGGCAAGGTCTTTATCAAGCATTACTTTTACTTCCCTGATTAAAAATATTTTATTACTTATTATTTCATCGGGTATTAATACTACTCTATTTTCAGTTGCCATCTGTAATTTATTGAACCGGTAAATTAATTTATAGTATGAAAATCACAAATTGCCACCTTCATACTATAAATTTACAGATAATCCAGATTAATAATTCTCAGCTTCAATTTCGAAATAAGACTGTGGATGTTCGCAAACCGGGCATTTTAATGGTGGAGTGGTTGATTCGTGTAGGAATCCGCAAACACGGCATTTCCATACTACTTTGCCTTCGCGTTTAAAAACTTTACCTTCTTCAAGGTTTTCATACAATTTCCGGTAACGCTTTTCATGGGCTTGTTCAACCTTGGCAATCGATCGGAAAAGCAATGCAATCCGTTTGAATCCTTCTTCGTCGGCAATCCGTGCAAATTCTGGATACAATTCAGTCCATTCTTCATTTTCGCCATCGGCTGCAGCTTTCAGGTTTTCGAGTGTTGTACCAATTTTTCCGGCGGGATAAGTAGCCGTGATTTCAACTGGACGACCTTCAAGATGCTTAAAAAACTGTTTGGCATGCGAACGTTCGTTCAAGGCAGTTTCTTCAAATAATGCAGCAATTTGTTCCAATCCCTCTTTCATTGCTACCTTAGCAAAATAATCGTAACGGTTGCGGGCCTGCGATTCTCCGGCAAAGGCTTTTAGCAGATTTTTTTCAGTTTGTGATCCAGCTAATGTTTCCATTGATTAATCATTTTATTGATGTTTATTTTTTACGGAACTATCACCTAAAATTACAAATTAATCAGGCGTGAAAAAGAATTTCAGACTATTTAGACTCATTCAAAAGTAGTTTCGAAAGGAATTCATTCAAAATAAGAAATTAAGTTCCTTCAATTCAGCAAACTGACCAATTTGTTAAGCTTTCTTAAGCATTCGCAAGGTCGGCAAATATATTTTTGCAGGAAACTAAAAAATAACGACATTTGCATCCTTTAAGCTTTAGTCCATGACAATAAACGAGATACAGAAAGAGATCATTGAAGAATTTTCGGTCTACGACGACTGGATGGATAAATACAGTTACCTGATTGAATTGGGAAACGACCTGAAAGATTTGGACCCAAAAGACAAAACCGATCAATTCCTGATTAAAGGTTGCCAGTCGAGGGTCTGGTTGATTTCCGACTTTGTTGACGGGAAAATCGTTTTCAGGGGCGAAAGCGACGCTGTAATTGTAAAAGGGTTAGTCGCCCTGTTATTACGTGTAGTATCGAACCGGACACCTGAAGAAATATTGAACAACGAACTTTTCTTTGTCGACGAAATCGGCCTGAAACAGCATCTTTCGCCAACAAGGTCAAATGGATTGCTTTCGATGATCAAACAAATTAAACTTTATGCTGTTGCATATAACAGAATTTCAGAAAAAGGAGAATGAGCGATGGATGCCAGAATTGATTTAATAATTGAAAGACTAAAAGACGTATATGATCCGGAAATACCTGTGAACATTTACGATCTGGGATTGATTTACAACGTTGACATTGACGAGACCAATAAGGCAAATATAATTATGACTTTAACTGCTCCCGGATGTCCGGTAGCCGATATATTGGTCGAAGATGTCAGGCAAGCTGCTCTTGCTGTTGAGGACATTAATGAAGCTGATGTTGAATTAACTTTTGATCCGCCCTGGGACAAATCGATGATGAGCGAAGAAGCTCGTCTGGAACTTGGATTTTTTTAATTTTTACATATTTTAAACCAGCTTCGGCTGGTTTTTTTATGATGAGATATCATTCAACGTCAGACCATCCAGTGTAAAGTAAAATGTCGATCCTTTCCCGGGTTCTGATTCCAACCATATTTTCCCTCCAAGTAACTCAACCAGCTTTTGGGTAATTGCAAGCCCCAAGCCTGTTCCGCGAAAAATTTTCCCGGAATTTTCATTCAATTTCCGGAATCGATGAAAAATCACTTGATGATATTCTTTACTGATTCCAATACCGGTGTCTTTTACATATAACACAATTTCATTGTTATCATAAAGGAAATAACCCATTTCAATGAATCCTGAATCTGTATATTTAAATGCATTCGAGAATAAATTAATCAAGATTTGCCTCAAACGAACCCGGTCAGAGACAGCGAAAAGTGACTTTCCAACAATTGATTGACCAATTCTCAAGTCTACCTGAGAATTTATTTTTCCATGATTAAATGTCAGGAGCAATTCAGAAATCAGTTCATCGATACTGAATTCCTGTTTCTTAAGAGTAAGTTGCTGAGCCTCAATTTTGGAAAGATCAATAATATCATCAATCAACACTAATAGCGATTCAGTATTTGATTCGACCAAATCGATATATGACTTTTTCACCTCTGCACTTAAATGCGGGTCGTTCAACAATGATGAAAACCCAACAATTGAGTTCAAAGGTGTACGTATCTCATGCGAAACATTAGCTAAAAAAGCTGATTTTAAACGGTCGGCATCCTCTGCTTTTTCTTTTGCATGTTGAAGTTCGAGATTCTGATTCTTATATTCTTCATTTAACAACGCGAATTCCAGATTTTGTTTTTGCAATTCTTTTTCAGTTTTAAAACGTCGTCTAACTTCTACATTATTCGACCATATGGAATAGGCCATTCCAACGACCAAACCCACGCAAAATAAAACAAGAATTAATAAAGTCCAGTCGATAACACCCCAACCCAATCGGGTAAAAGTTAACATCAAACGGCTTTCATCTGGAGTAATAAATATTTCTGATTCAATCTCCGGAATAATCGATCCGTTGTACTTTTCTCGCCATACGACTTCGCTATTTTCATCATCAATCCCAGCCCTGTAGCGAACCTTCATCTGATCAGGAACAAGAAACCGAATAACCTTCTCGCAGGAATAAACACCGGATAAAAGGCCAAGAAATTTATCGCCCTTAAACACCGGAATCCAAATTTCGAATGAAGGATTGCCCTGTATGGCTTCAAATGCTTTTGTATATTGTGGAATCCGTAACTTTTTAGCTTGTGTCGCTGCTTTTTTTGGCTCTGTCAGATCGAGACGCAACCCAATAATCTGTTTATTTCCGGCAATTGGAGCTACATCCAAAATATTAAACGATGAGTCGACCCATGTAATATTAATCATTTCCGGATGATCAGCTACATAGCTCGATGCCCGAAGTTGAAACTGATTGTGATCAAGGGTATTGTCGGCACGGTCTTTTGCCATCAACAATAAATAGTCTTCGTTGCCTTTTAGTCTCAATCTCACACTTTTGGCTGCAACATCAATATCCGATCTTATTTCCCTTTTCAGTGAACGGTCAATTCTGATTTGAATCAAAACAATTAGTAATCCAAATACTAAAATAAACCCTGCCAGTAAAAGCATAGGACTATACCACGATGTCGGTCTTATTTTCTTCAGAATACTCATGTTATATCACATCAAAATGTGTCAAACCCCGATTTTGCACTCACCGTCAATTTTTTCGTCAATTAAAGGATGTAATTTATAAATATACATCTAATAGTTATCATATTGGGTAGCTTTTTAAGAATACAATGATGCATCAAGATGATTATTTTGAACTTGCTTTTTAATCTTTATAAGTTTCAAACCAGCTTCGGCTGGTTTTTTATGATGAGATGTCATTCATCGTCAGGCCATCCAGAGTAAAGTAAAAAGTCGATCCTTTCCCAAGTTCAGATTCCAACCATATTTTCCCTCCAAGTAACTCAACCAATTTTTGAGTAATTGCCAAACCTAAGCCAGTACCTCTGAATACTTTTCCTGAGTTCTCGTTAAGTTTCCTGAAACGATGAAAAACAGCTTTATGGTATTCTTTACTGATCCCGATTCCTGTATCTTTTACAAACAATACAATTCCATGAATATCATCTTCTCTGTATCCAAACTCGATAAAGCCATTATTGGTAAATTTCGCTGCATTCGAAAGTAAATTAATAAATATCTGTCTAATCCGAATCCGATCAGAATTAACAATCAGTTCTTTATCGTCCGAAAGCTTCTTCATCCTCAACTCAACGTTTGGATTATTTTGAGTTTGACTGAAGATCTGGAATAATTCAGACATCAGCGAATCAATACTGAATATCTGTTTCTTAAGGGTAAGCTGCTGAGCTTCAATTTTCGACAGGTCGATAATTTCATCAATCAAAACCAACAGGGATTCGGTATTTGATTCGACCAGATCAATATATATTTTTTTTGTCTCGTCGCTTAAATCCGGTTCACTTAACAACGATGAAAAGCCAACAATTGAATTCAGTGGCGTCCGTATCTCGTGCGATACATTGGCTAAGAAAGCTGATTTCAAATTATCCGATTCTTCGGCTTTCTTTTTAGCTTCCATTAATTTGACATTTGTATCTTGAAGTTGACCGTTAGCATTTTCTAGCTCTAAAATTACCCTGCTAAGTTGTTCTTGTGCTTCTTCCAATTCCAATTTTTGCGACTCTATTTCCCGAAGTTGATTATTGGTTCTCTTTTGTTTGTTTTTACGCCTTCGGTTTACAACAGAGAGAACGACAACAATAAAACTCAATACTACCAAAACGATAAACAACACGCCAAAATTTTCTTTGTCAAAAAGAGTTTTCTGATTGATAATTACAGCATATAATGGGAGTTTTTTGGCTGAAATATTGTACTTATCGAGCATTTTATGATCGAAAAAACTACTCTGTCCTTCTATATAAACGTGTTGGAATGTGTCTGTTGGCTTCTTATTCAGCAAATTGATAAGCAAATCAACAGATTTAGCTCCATGCCTTTTCCCACTTTGAAAAAGGCCACCAACAATTCCAACTCCATTATAAATCGGATCGTTTGTAAATACCGGTACTTTCGCCCTGAGGCAAATTTGTTTTACAAGTGGCATTGGGTCCACCAACCTGCCATTCTTGTCCTGACTAATACCGATGTAATAAATAGCGTCATAATCATTTTCCGAACTTACCATTCGATAAATGGTGTCCAAATCAATCACTTCAGGGAACAAAATTGTAAAATCCTTAAATACCTGAGCCTGTCTGAGAAACTCTTTCCTGTAAATTAATCCGGTAGTTGTTAAATCAGTAATAATGAGTAATCGTTTAGAATTTGGTAATAAATTCCGAATAAAACCCACAACATTTTCATTGCTTCCACTCTCTTTTAATCCATAATATCTTGAACCTTCTAACGAATAATCTTCCGGATTGGATATACCGGCAAAAACCACAGGAACATCTGGGAAAAACGTCTTTTCATATTGAATCACGAAATCGAGCGCATCATTATCCGTTACAAGTAATCCATCCATTTGAATCCCCGAATATTTCTTCTGAAAATATTCTTTTTCAATTTCAAAGTTCGATTTGCCAAATTGTTTGGAGTTCAAATATTCAATGAAAAGATTATAGTTTGGATGGTTTTTAAACGTTTTAACTATTCCGGCAGTCAGACTATCCGTCCAGGCAAGGCCTTGATGGTAAGAGTTTATCAACAATACGTTTTTAATCCCATCGCTTGCAGGAAATGCAGAAACGCTAGCAACCGAGCATGCTAATAATAAGACCAAAAACAATATTTGAATAGATCTACGCAAGCGGTATTCGTGTAAGTTAGTTATGATTTTAGAAAAATAGCTAAAATTTTGGAATAAATGAATTTACGCTACTTTTATAAAGAGAAAAGGCGAATATCCATTCTTTGGATATTCGCCTTTAACTACAAAATGAATAATTACTTATTTCTTTTCTTTCAAATTCACTACTAAATTCAACTCATCCAATTGCTCCGACGAAATAATGGATGGGCTGTCCATCATCACATCACGTCCTGAATTGTTTTTAGGGAATGCAATGGTGTCACGAATACTTTCCAGACCGGCAAACATTGAAGTTAAACGGTCGAATCCGAAAGCGATGCCAGCATGTGGCGGCGCCCCGAATTTGAATGCATTCATCAGGAAGCCAAACTGATATTCAGCTTGTTCAGGTGTAAAGCCTAGTAATCCAAACATTTTGGCCTGAAGGGCTTTGTCGAAAATACGAACTGAACCACCTCCAATTTCAACACCGTTGATAACCAAATCGTAGGCATTGGCACGAACCGCTCCCGGATTGGTTTCCAGAAGGGCAATGTCCTCAGGTTTTGGTGCTGTAAATGGATGGTGCATAGCATAAAAACGTGCTGTATCTTCATCCCATTCGAGTAAAGGGAAATCGACCACCCACAATGGCTGAAACACGTTTTTATCGCGCAATCCCAACTGATTGGCCATTTCGAGACGCATGTCGCCAATGGCTTTCAGCATTTTTTCTTTCACTCCTGAAAGGATAAGAAGCAAGTCACCTGGTTTTGCCCCAAATACTTCTACCCATTTCTGAAGTTCTTCGACACTATAAAATTTATCGACTGATGATTTGATCGTTCCGTCGGTATTCACTTTCACATAAACCAATCCTTTGGCTCCAATCTGAGGGCGTTTCACCCATTCGGTAAGAGCGTCAAGCTGCTTGCGGGTATATTCAGAACAACCTTCGGCACAGATTCCACCAATAAATTGAGCATCATCAAATACCGAAAATCCGTGTCCTTTTGCCAACACCGTAATATCTTTGATTTTCATTCCAAAGCGAATATCCGGTTTGTCCGATCCGTAGCTTCCCATTGCTTCAGAATACGGCATCCGTGGAAATTCAGTGATATCAATGCCTTTAATTTCCTTGAACAGGTATTTAGTCAGGCCTTCGAACATATTCAGAATATCTTCCTGCTCAACAAACGACATTTCGCAGTCGATCTGGGTAAATTCGGGTTGACGGTCGGCACGCAAATCCTCATCGCGGAAACATTTTACGATCTGGTAGTAGCGGTCGAAACCCGCCACCATCAGCAACTGTTTCAATTGTTGCGGCGACTGTGGCAGTGCGTAAAACTCGCCAGGATTCATGCGCGAAGGAACTACAAAATCGCGTGCTCCTTCCGGAGTTGATTTGATCAGAACCGGAGTTTCGGTTTCGATGAAATCTTTACTATCGAGGTACGAGCGTGTGGCGAAAGCCATTTTCGAACGTAAAATCAACGTGTCGCGAACAGGTGCGCGGCGCAAATCGAGGTAACGGTATTTCATGCGGATTTCGTCGCCGCCATCGCTTTCGTCTTCGATGGTAAACGGCGGAGTGTCCGAACTATTCAGAATGTTTAATGCTGTCACGGCCAGTTCGACCTCGCCGGTTGGTATATTTTTGTTTTTGCTGCTGCGTTCGCGAACAGTTCCGGTTGCCTGAACCACATACTCGCGCCCCAATTGATTGCCCAATTCGGCAACAGATTGTTCTGTTTTTTCGTCGAAAACCAGCTGAGTAATGCCGTAACGGTCGCGAAGATCGATAAAAGTCATTCCACCCAGGTTACGAACGCGCTGAACCCAGCCTGCAAGGGTTACTACCGAACCCTGATGATTGATGCGTATTTCGCCGCATGTATGTGTTCTGTACATAGTTGTTTCTTTTTGTTCGGTGCAAAAATAAGCAGTTTTTGGAATAAAAGGTTGGGAAAAGTCAGAATAGACTGGAAAAAGCCAGATATTCATGTTGCTCCTCCTATTTAAACAAAAAAAGAAGGACTTCTGAATTTCTTTTTACTTTTGACCTGAAACTTTTGACTTGAGCAAATGGAACTTTTTAACGACGAATATTTTATGCGACGGGCGCTTCAGGAAGCCGAACAGGCTTTTGCTGAAGGCGAAATCCCGGTTGGGGCAGTAGTGGTTTCGCAAAACAGAATCATTGCCCGCGCTCACAACCTGACCGAAACGCTGAACGATGTAACTGCTCACGCTGAAATGCAAGCCATCACTGCAGCGGCTAATCTTTTGGGTGGAAAATACCTAAACGAATGCACGTTATACGTTACGCTTGAACCCTGCGTGATGTGCGCCGGAGCTTTAGGCTGGTCGCAGATTGGTAAAGTTGTCTATGGTGCTTCCGACGAAAAACGCGGATTCAATAAGTTTGCACCAGCAGCTTTACATCCCAAAACTGAAGTTATTTTCGGTATCCTCGAAAACGAATGCTCCCAATTGATAAAGGATTTTTTTCTGAAAAAAAGATAAAATTTGTTACTCTAATCCGTTCGCTAAAGCGAAACGGCAAAGGATAATCGATCAAATCATCATCGGAGCAATATCCCTGCCTGCGGCTGGCAGGCTTTGCCGTCACATTTATGTGACGGACATGAAACAATCAATCAACGTCTTCGATTTCAAACCCCACCTTTTTCAAATCTTCCCAGAAAGCCGGATACGATTTGGTGACCACCATTGGATCGAGAATGGCAACAGGTCCATAGGTTTGGCAAGCCGGAGCAAATGCCATGGCCATGCGGTGATCATGGTAGGTTTCAATTTCAGGAACAGCCTGTTTTTCGAGCGGAAAAGTGCCATTCCATTTCAATTCACCATGAGCGGGTTCGGTGATTTGGACACCAAATTTGGCCAGCTCATCCTGAAGTGCGGCAATGCGGTTGGTTTCTTTTATTTTCAGGGTTTCCAGTCCGGTAAAATGAAATGGTATCTGTTTCATCACACATAAAACAGCGAAAGTCTGCGCCACATCAGGATTTTCAATGAAATTGAGTTGCAAATATTTTGGAAGTGATTGCCCAATCTTAGTCAAACGTGACCCTTTTTCGGTTGCAGTTGTCTGGATTCCCAATTGTTCAAACCATTGCGCAATCATTGCATCACCCTGAAGACTTTCAGTAGTTAATCCAATCAGTTCAACATCGACATCATCGGATAAAACGGCCATCTGATACCAATACGATGCGCCCGACCAGTCGGCCTCAACCGAAAATGGAAGAGCTTTGTATTTTTGTTCTGAAATACGTATTTCATTACCTTTCCACACATGCTTAACACCAAATCGCTCCATCAGTTTCAGTGTCATTTCGATGTACGAGCGCGAGGTGATTTTATTCTTCAGGCGCAAAGTCAGGCCATCTTCAATGGTTGGCGCGATCATCAAAAGAGCCGAAATATACTGACTGCTCACACTTCCATCCAGTTCGAGCACACAGCCTTTTAAGTGCGAACCAAAGATTTTTAGCGGAGGGAAACCCTCATTTTCGATGTACTCAATCCGTGCCCCAAGTTTATTCAAGGCATCAACCAAAATTCCGATGGGTCGTTGTTTCATCCGATCGGAACCGGTAATGATCCATTCGCCCACAATCTGCGAGAGGAAAGCCGTGAGAAAACGCATGGCAGTTCCGGCGTGGCCAATATCAAAACGATTCGTATTCGAATTAAAAACCTGACTCATCACCCGAACATCATCACTATCCGAAAGATTTTCAATAGAATACGGACTATAACTCAGCGCATGAATAATCAGCGCGCGGTTGGCAATGCTTTTTGAACCCGGAAGAACGATGCTTCCTTTCAAGGTTTTATCGGGTTTGGAAACGATGTATTTCATTTTTTAATTGTTTCGGGTTGCGAGTTTCATGTTACGGGTAATTTACAATTCGGAACTCGTATCCCGTAACCCGCAACTTTTATAATAATTCAGCGCTTCAACGATCAGTTCTTTCGGACAATCCACATTAATTTCAACCTTGCCGATTTCTGGAATCAGTGTGAAATTGATACGCTTGCCTTCGTTCTTTTTATCGTGGGTCATGAGTTGGTACAACGCTTCAAAATCGCTTTCCTGAATCTCGAATTTGCCGTATTTGGAAATCATCCACGAAGAAATGCTGTTCAGTTCCTCAATTCCCAGTCCGCATTGTTTCACAGACAAATAAAGCTCGGCAATCATTCCGTAAACCACTGCATAGCCATGCAAAATCGGACGACCGGTTTTCATGGCGTAACTCTCGAACGCGTGCCCAACAGTGTGTCCAAAATTCAAAGCTTTCCTAATGTTTTGTTCCGTCAGATCGTTCAGCACGTGCCATTCTTTTACCGCAACCGAATGTGCAATTATTTCCTGAAGGGCATCGTAATCGATGTTTTCCATATCGAAAGCCAGCAATTCGTCCCAATGTTCCCGACTTTTTATCAAACCATGTTTCAACATTTCGGCATAACCCGAAAGAAAATTCTCACGATCAATCGTTTTTAGAAAATTAACATTGATGATCACCGAATTTGGTTCCATAAAAACGCCAATTTCATTCTTTAAGCCGTTAAAATTGAAGCCGGTTTTCCCACCAAGCGAAGCATCAACCTGAGCCAAAAGTGTTGTAGGGATATTCACAAAATCCAATCCGCGCTTGAATGTTGAAGCAGCGAAACCGCCCAAATCGGTAAGCATTCCGCCACCAATGTTGATCAACAGCGATTTGCGATCGGCTCCGTTGTTACTCAAAAAGTCCCAAACAAAACCAATCGACTGAATATTTTTGTTCTCTTCACCGGAAGGAATCGCTACAGTCCGAATTGAAAATTCATCGATAACCGGTTGAATAAGGGGAAGGCAAAATCCCGCAGCCGTTTGATCAGTTAACAGAAACACTTTTCCAACAGGATACTTTTGAACTATTTTACGAAGTTCCACATCAATCTGCTGTGAAAAGATGATATTTGAATGTACTTTTGAATCAGTCATACACGTTCTAAATTATACTCCGGCAAAGTTAAGTTATTTTGCCAAAGCTTGGAATTTGTCAGCAAAAAGCCGGGATTATTTACAATTTTATCAGGAACCATGGAAATTTCGAATCAAAAAAGAAGCAAGCAAATTAAAAGAACCTTTAACCTCACGGGTATCGTAATTGTTGTGATTGGCCTGATTTTTCTAGGATTAAAACAGGATACTGCTGTTTTAATTACCGCTGGTGTGTTTGCTGTTTATGTTGGTATTGCGCAATTCGCCAATCTCTGCTATGTGTATTTCAATTCCGGAAACGGGAAGGTTTTAATCCGATACTACCCGGTTATTTCAATCCTGAAAAAGGAATATGAAGCCATTGAATTCGCTCACTCAGCGCTGGTAAATTTCAACATCGAAAAAGCGATGGGATTTACAGACCTTACCATTGCCATCAAAACCAAACGCGGAATTGCCGAGTATCCGACCATCAGTCTGGCCGCAATGAGTAAAGCCGAAATCGATCAAATAAGTTCAGAGTTGTCTGAAATTATGAAAAATCGCTAGTCGGGTATTTACTTTGAGTGCCGGATTGTTTATTTTTATGGTAAACTTTCAAAATGGATACGGCTGAAAACCTTGCATACAAAATAGCCATTTCACTAATTCCCGGGATTGGTTCGGTAACCGCCCGTAACCTGATTGCTTACGTCGGGAGTGTTGAAGGTGTTTTTCAGGAAAAAGAGAAAAACCTGATGAAAATACCAGGCATTGGCGAGGTAAATGCCAAACGAGTTGTACGGCAAAATGTGCTGGATCGTGCCAAGCGCGAAGTGGATTTTATCCTGAAAAACAAAATACAAACCTTCTTTTACCTCGACGACAACTACCCAACCCGATTAAAAGGATGCAGCGATTCTCCAATTATTATGTATTTTAAGGGAAATGCCAACCTCAACGAGCAACGGATTATTTCGGTTGTTGGAACCCGAAGCGCGACAAACTATGGAAAAGAAATTTGTGAAGAATTGATCCGAAGTTTTTCTGAAAAAAGCTATCCAATTCTCGTTGTTTCAGGACTGGCCTACGGAATTGATGTTCATGCGCACAAAGCCTGCCTGAAATACAACATTCCAACTGTCGGCGTTTTTGCCCATGGATTGGATACAATTTACCCATCGCTCCACGCCCCAATTGCCAGCAAAATGCTCGAAAAAGGAGGTCTGATTTCCGATTTTATCAGCGAAACCAAAATCGATCGGCAGAATTTCCTGCGTCGAAACCGCATTATTGCCGGACTTGCTGATGCAACAATTATTGTTGAAAGTGCTGAAAAAGGTGGGGCTCTGGTGACCGCCGACATTGCCAATTCGTACAACCGCGATGTTTTTGCTTTTCCGGGTCGCAGCACAGATCTGTATTCCAGAGGCTGCAATAAAATCATTAAACTGAATGAAGCTGTTTTAGTTGAGAATCAGGCAGACATTGAAAAAGCCATGAATTGGGACGTCAAAGTTTCGGCAAACCGTGTCTACCAGACCTCCCTTTTTGTGGAATTAACTCCGGAAGAACAAAAACTGGTGGATCTGTTAAAAGGGGGCGACCACTTTGTGGATGAGATTACCATAAAAACACAATTACCCATGAGCAAAGTTTCTGCCTTGCTTCTCGGGCTTGAATTTAAAGGACTGATTACCAGTCTACCCGGGAAGATTTACCGGTTGAAATAATAAACTCCTGATTACCTCTCATTTGATTTTCGAATACGCTGCATCAAACCAGTTTTTTCGCTTAACTACGTGCAGAATAAGAAAAATAACCAATAGAAGAGCCAATTTGTCGTGTATTTCAACGAAAACGAACCTATAGATACTTGTACTGCCCAATAAATCAATCAACCAAGGTACAATTCCGGTTAACGAGGTAAACAAGAAAATAGCTGACAAAATCATCACCTGCACATTTTTACCCATTAAATTTCGGGAAATAATTCCCTGATACCACTTCAGGTGTTTGTAAATATGGAAAATCATCAGCAAGAAAAAACATACAACTAAAACCTTATGGATGGCCGACCAGCCCGAATAATTAATTCCCCAAACATCCGGCATTTGATCAAATCCCCTGACTTGTTCGTAATCGGCATCCCTGAAACCGGCATCATGGTTTTGCCTTGCCGCCTGGATATGAAATCCGAATTGCAAGACTAAACCCGAGATTATTGTTATCGCTCCTGACAACAAAAGCAAATTATTAATAAAAAATAGCAGGACGGACTTTCCCTTTGGGCGAACTGCATCCTGACCAGATTTATCATTTTTTGAATACGCACCGTATAGGCAGGTTTTTATACAATTCAGGCACCCGCAACAAAAATCCGGGTTAATTAGGAGTGCATGTTTGTGCCACGGCAAATCAATTTTTCCAATAACCTGGCTGGGACAAGCCTCAATACATTTCCAGCAAGCTTTACATTTACTGGTGTTTAACTGGACACTTAATGTTCGTGCATGTCTGCGACTAAAAAAAACTGGCTTCATATTGTACTGTTTCTTTCGGCAAAAATGCCTCTCAAATCAGTAATTGCACGATAACAATTGTTAAGAAATGATGCTTATCGCTTTCTGTTTCGTATCCGGCTTAGCGAGATGGGCGTTATTCCAAGGTAAGAAGCAATGTAATGCTGCGGCACTCGCTTAATTATTTCAGGATAATTCTCTATCAGGTCCTTATATCTTTCCTGAGGGGTGTCTTTTATACGCGAAAGAAAAAGTTTTGCATAGTTCCTGAAGCGCTGAAAAATAATTCGCTGAAACATGTTTTTCAATTCCGGATAAGTATGGAGTAAAAGATCAAAATTCTCCTTGCTGATAGAAACCAATGAAGTAGGTTCAATACTTTCAATGGTGAACAAACTCGGGTTCCGACTTTCGAAACTCTCGATTGAAGCAACGGATTGATCTTCAAAGAAAAACTGCAAGGTGATGTCCTTCCCGTCTTTATTAAACCACATGCGAAGGCAGCCCTTTTTGATGAAAAAAATATTGGTGGCTATTTCCCCTTCACCAAGCAAAATATATTTTGAAGGAATTTCCCTTTCAACAAAGAAATGCTGGAACTTATTCCAGTTCTCTTTGTCATTTTTGATTCGTTCAATCAAACTATCGATCATAGCAAAATGTGATTAATCGTGTAAAATCAGGAATTGGTGATGTCAAAGCTAAGAAATCCTTACCTGTTATTCTTCTGTTCCTTCTCCCAACGAAATCAAAATAAGCCACTATCTTTGCAACATGGCAACATTCGAAGATTTAAAAATAAGCAAATCGGTTTTAAAAGCAATTGAAGAACTGGGCTTTACCGAACCAACGCCCATTCAGGAGAAGGCGATCCCGATGATTCGCTCGGGAGTGGACGTTTTGGGAATTGCACAAACCGGAACAGGCAAAACGGCAGCCTACTTCATTCCTTTAATTATGAAACTGGTGAAAGCCGAGGGGAACGATCCACGTGCAATCGTGCTGGTTCCAACGCGCGAACTGGCTATTCAGGTGGGTGAAGATCTGGAAGACCTGACCAAATTCACGAATCTCCGCCGTGCAACTGTTTATGGTGGCGTTGGCTGGACTAAGCATGCCGAGCTGATTAAACCCGGAGTTGATATTCTGGTTGCAACTCCTGGCCGTTTGTGGGATCTGTATAGAGCAGAAGCTGTTTCGTTCAAAAAAGTAAAGACATTAGTTATTGACGAAGCAGACCGGATGCTGGATATGGGTTTCATGCCGCAAATCCGCAATTTTCTGGAAATCCTTCCACTGAAAAGGCAAAACCTGCTTTTCTCGGCTACCTTCAACGAAAAGGTAGAAGAAATGAGCCACGAGTTTCTCGATTTCCCCGAACGCGTTGAAGTTGCACCATCAGCAACACCAGCCGAACTGATTAACCAGGTTTATTATAAAGTGCCTAATTTTCAGACTAAACTGAACCTGATTAACTATTTGCTTCGCGACGAGGAAACATTCTCCAGGGTGATTATTTTCGTCGGGACCAAAGAAAATGCCGAACAGGTTTTCAAAATCATCAAACGTCGCTCAGAAGGAGAAAAGCGTATTCTGCATTCAAACAAAGGTCAAAGCACACGCTTAAACGCTATCAATGCTTTTAAAAGCGGTGTTGTTCGCATCCTGATTACTACAGATATTTCGTCGCGCGGAATTGATGTGGAACTGATCAGCCATGTTATTAATTTTGATCTGCCATCGAACCACGAAGATTACGTTCACCGCATTGGTCGCACCGCACGCGCCAACAATACAGGAACAGCCATTTCGCTGGTCAATCCTGCTGAAGAGCTCAACCTTCGGAAAATTGAGGAACTAATCCGGATGGAAATTCCAAGACTTGAACTTCCGGCTGATTTGGATTTGGTTGCTACTAAAAGTGAAGAAAGTCAAATCCAGTTGCGTGAGATCGACCGTCAGAAAAGAATTGCCGACCCAACTTTTAAAGGAGCTTTCCACGAGAAAAAGTTCGTTTTTGGCCGGGACAGCAAAAAAGAAAAACGGAACTTACCCAAAGATAAAGCCAAGGAAAAACGATTCCGGGGGAGAAGAAAACCTTCGTAAGAATCAGATATGATGATAAAAGGGGAAAGAGCAAGATCCATTAGATTTTACTCTTTCCCTTTTTCTTTTTGCACCAACTATTATTTCAGCACATCTTTTGCGGCGAGCACCAAGAACATAAAATTGGAAGAACCTCCACCCAAAACGTATTCGGTTTGTTGCCAGAAATAAGGCCATTCTTTTAACTCCGGAAAGTCGGGACGAATAATTCCGGTTCCTGAAACTGAACCTCCGGGAATAAAGGAGCGGTCAGCTCGGTTTACGCCATAGGCCTGGGTTACTGATCTCGAACCCACACCGGAAACAAACGATGAAGTGTTTTCGCCCGGATGATTTCCTAACACAAAGTTCAAGGCATTCAGCATGTATTTCGAATCATATATTTCGGGAAACCCTTTCTGAAGAAAATACTGGTTTACTCCGAAACTCTGAATGTTCCAGCCATCGCCCCAAATGTGCGGACGATAAGGTACTCCAAACGGATTTTCCTTTTGCAGATTATCAACTTCAACTTTGTAATTTTTGGCGGCTGTTAAAACCATCGAAGAAAGATTTGCATCGTCAATCTGTTTCAAAACACGACCCAGATATCCAATTATTTCGTTCCATTTCAGCAATTCAGGATTGGTGAATTTCAGAATATCTTCCTTATACTTCTTATTTCCGGTGGTGATCAGCAACTCAACGGCTGCTTTTACTTTTGCACCAGCCATCCGCTGATTTTTACTGGCATCCACCGAGGCATAAAGTGCCTCAGCAGCAATAACCGATTGGGCGGACAATGTATCATTAAAACCTTTCAAAACCCGGGCTCCTGTTGCCAGATCTTTGGCTACGTCCAGTTCTCTCCACGGATTTTCTTCGGTAAAAACCAAACGATCGTCCAGAACACCTGATTCATGAGCTGTAACCTCATCTTTTTTCAAATCCGGATTGTATTTGCGTCCGTCGGTAATTGTAGAAGCATCGCCCAAATGAACATACTGACGCAAACTATTTTCAATGATTCCGCGATACAGGCGCCCCAGACTTTGATATCCGGCCAAAATGGTAATTGTTCCATGCTCAATTTGCTGAAGGATATCGTTTTTACCATCAGGCCGATGGATTTCAACCAAATGATTTTGCTGGTCAACGGTAGTTTGATCCCACTCAGGATGAAACAATTCATATGCCTGAGACAATATCCAAACTTCACCGGCCTGCGACTCTACACGCAAATCGTAATCGCCGGCATCGTGCCAGCCACCACGGTCCAGTCCCGGCACCTGTTCCAGAGGTTTAAACTTAGTGAGAGTGGAGTGTCCCTGAGCATAACCGTCAAAATGGTTGGTATCAACCGGAGCCATCAACGCATCGTCCATGTGACACAGGCCATGCCAAACACGGTAACCTTCGTTAACACGCATGTGGCACATTTGTACCGGCAGAAAATATTCAATAACTGGCTGCCACACATTTCGATCGTATACGGTTGAGCTTATCCGGAAGGGTTCTGAAGTATTTCCGGCATATTTAACCTGGTAAATTCCGGGCGTTGTGATGTCCGAAAAATCGAACTGATAATAATTAAAACGCAGGAATTTACCCCACTTCTTCGGATCAATGGTTCGGATTTCTTTCAAACCGCCATCTTCGGAAATTCGGTACAAACTGGCTTTTTCGGCTGTCGGAGTATTTTTATCAACTTCTATTACTGCAATTTTTTCCTGATTGGGCTCATAGCCAATCTGGCTGATGTGCACAACCGGTTTCGACTGAAAATTAGGTAACACATTGCAATCGACCACCCACTCTACAGCTCCAATAGTTTTCCCCGGAGTAACCAGCGAACGAACCACAAACCATCCGTTATTGTGATAGAAACGGCCATCGAGCAACTGCAATGGCTGACCTTTACTTTCGATCACCATAGTTTGAGCAGTCGTCTCCGGAGCAATGGTAAGTTTTTGACCTGAAGCCATTGGGAAAGCCTGCCAGCTGCCGTCAACATCCTTTTCCATCGGGCCGTTGGCCTGCGTTGGAAAGATTCCGGATTGAGAGTCAAGATACCAGCTTTTACCAAATAATATGGCTGGAAATAATTCAAAATTAAACCCGACTTTCTTTTCCCATCCTGCAGGAAGTGGCTTATCCAGATCAACCAGAATGCGGAATTTGTTTCCTTCGCCGACTACACGAACATGGTAATTGAAGTACAAATCAGGATATTCAACAGGATTAAAACCTTTGCGGTTGATGCTTGAATCGGGGAACGTGCATTTTACGCTGATTTCGTTTTTTACACGGTCGACCTGCCGTTTGCCTACTTTGGGAATAGGCTGCCATTGTCCGGGCGTAGGTTCCAGACGCAAATCGCCATTGGTAGCCACTCGCGTACCATTCTGAATAATGCCGACAGCTCCCTGATGACCTTCAGGATAAATGTCAAAAAAGACCATGACATTCAGTCCGGGCTTTTCGAAATACTCATTTTCGTTGATCTGAAGCGACTGAGCGCTTAGATTCGAACTGGCAAACAGGAATAAAATTAGTGCAAAGCACATCAAAAAATGGTTCTTCATCATTGGTTAGGTTTAAGTTTCAGATCTATAACAACTGAGAAAGATTTTACCCTTAACTCTTATTGTAATAATTACAATCAATAGAGTTTAAAGATAGAAAATATCTTCTTTTAGAAAGAGAATTTTCACCTATGTCTGAAAACTTAAATACCTAACCTCAAAAAAACAACTCACAGGTGACATTTCGGCCACCTGTGAGATACTTTTTACAACGAGAACCAGTATGAAAATTTGATCAGGAAAACATTATGAGGCTGGATCCCAAACAAATCTTTCATATCCTGTCCGTAAGCAAACGATCCGTCGGATGCTGAGCTTGTCCGGCCTTGTGACCAAACCAGGAACAATGTCGATCCGGGCAAATATTCCCACCGAACAACCAAATTTGACCGAAACTGCCGGAAATTAAAATCGGGGTTATCGAAGGAATAATCTGTATTTCCATCACGATCCTCATCAATTGTATAGTCGTTGCTTGCTGATCGATAGCCTATTTCATTTCCTGAAAAGATGCGGTATCTGTCTCTGAATCGATCTGCTTTTGTATTGGTGGTCCGCTTAAAATCGGTGTACTTTCCTGCTGAAATAAATGGTTGACCATAGTACTCGAGGGAGAGTTCAGGAGTAAAAGTATAATTCAAACGGAAGGTAAAGCTTGCCGTTTTCTGATCTAACCGGGCAAATATATACCTGGGATCATTGGCCATTTTTGTAGTCGAAACATATTGCAATTCACTGTTCGTAATGCCATAACTCGGCGAAATCGATATGGATAATGCATTTGTCGGCCTGACATTTAAACCCATCCAGTATTCCATATTGCGATAACTATTCACATCGCCAAACCCCTGATAGCTTCCAATGTTGAATTTGAATTTCTTGGATTGGTCAGTCGAGATATTTAAATTCATTTCTTCACCACCTGGCTGAATAAACGATGGACCGCCACGTAACAGACTCGTTGAAGTATTTTCGCCGGCTCGCGTAAAATTTCCATTGATTTGCCAACGATTCTTAAACTGAGAATAAAAATTGGTGTTAACGAAGGTCGACAAAAGCTTTCCGGAGAAATTCCAGTACATCCAGTAATTGGTGTTCAGGTAGAAATTATTGAAGATCGAAAAGGGATTGCGAATGTAATAAGCAGCCCACGAACCGTGGTGAATAACATCAGAATAACGCATATAACCAATATCGTTGAATTCCAATCCGGGCGAACGAACGGTTAAACTGGTTTCAAATTGTAACCTCTTTTTACTCGACCTCCCCAGTTTAAAAGTTCCACCATACCCAGCCAACGATGTTCTGGAAGAATCAACGGAAACGTAATTGGCATCGGGGCGCTGAAAATACCTGGCAGACGATTGCTGGGCATTCAGAATAGCTTCTTCCTTTCCTTTCAAATAACTGAACTCAGCATTTCCGGTCACATACCAGGTTCGTTCTTTCCATTTATGGCTAAAATCGATTCCACCTGTGTATGCCGCAGTTGGAAGATAGTTGAGGGCTGGGTTCGTAATATCCCTGTTCACAGCGGTAATAATTCCGCCAAGAACAGTTTCTCCCTTATCGAAATCCTTTTGCAGACGTCCGACAAAATAATTGGTTAATGGCTCAACTGATTCTTTTCTTCGAACTCCGGCATTGTCAATTACTGCATTTTCGTTGGCGGTAACACTCTCCAATAAGCCAATTGATAAACCTTTCTTTGTTTTTCCTGAAAGTTTCATCGCCCCTAAAATCGTTGACGACTCCGGAATGTCGGCATATTCGTTTTCCGAAAGATTGGGTGAATTATGTGGAGATCGTCCAATGCGACGCGAATAGAAAAGATTGTCGGCCCCCATGTTGTGAATCACAATTGAATTGGAAGGCTGAAACTGGTATATATTTTTTCCTTCGACAAAAAACGGTCGTCGTTCCGAAAAATAGGATTCAAACGCGGTGAGGTTTACTTCCGAGGGATCGGCCTCCACTTGCCCGAAGTCGGGATTGATTGAAAAATCGAGTGTGAGGTCGTTGGTAATTGCCGCTTTTCCATCGAGACCAGCCGAAATGGCACTCTTTTTCCCATCAAGAAAAGGATTATTTTCTTCATTTTTAAATCGCTCCATACGAGCTACAGTATAGGGGAGCAACTCTATCTTCCGTTTAGGTTTAATGTTATTTATTCCATGTAACTCGCCATACAAGTGAACCTGACCGGGCGATCCCTTGGGAATAAACTGCCAGGTAGAGCGCTCATCTAATCGAAAGATGTGGCGCATAAGCTGAATTCCCCAGATATGCTCATCCTTTTTGCCAAACCTGAGTTGGCTGAGTGGAATTTTCATTTCGGCACACCAACCTTGGTTGTCGATGGATGTTTTAAGATACCAGATGGGGTTCCAGCTGTCGTCCCAATTATTCCCATCTTCAGTAACAGCCTCGTCACCTTTTGCTCCTGCAGCCGTTGCTGTAAAAGAGAAGGCCGTTTGCTGATCGTAATAGCTATCAACAATGAACGAAACCATGTCACCATCAAAATTATCACGACGTGAAATTCGGCGGCTTATCTTTTTCGGTTCAGTGTCCAAAGCACGTATAAATACATACAGGTTATTATCGTCGTAAAGAATCTTAAATTTAGTTTGCTGAGATGGTGGCTTGTTCTCTGCAGGTTGAATTTGAATAAAATCTCCACTCCATTCCACACTATTCCAGCATGAATCGTTATCCAATCCATCGATTTCGGGGGCTGTTTTCGTAAAAAGAGTCTGGTAGGTTTTCTTTTCGATAGTTTGCGAATAAATATCAAAGGAAAAGATAATCATTAACAGCATTATGGCTGTTTGAGCTAGAAAGATACGTTTCATTAAACACAATTTAAGGTTGTTTTCTATGGACATTCATAAAGCAAAGACTTCATTTTTTCAGAAACGTTACACTAAACAATTCCTTTTATGCAAATCCCCATCAACAATAACCCTAACTATTCATAACAAAAAAAAGGCGATCCCGAATGTATCAAAACCGCCCTTCTAACAATCAAATATGTCTTATTTATTTCAATATCAGCTCAATTACAGGTATTTCAACATTTGGCTTAATAACCGGTAAGCTTAAATTTAGATCCGTCGAAGTTGAACCTTCCTTTGCCCCATGTTCGGTTCTTGCAGTAATTTTAATTTCGGATGCATCGTGCAGAAACTGGGCATATTTGATTTTTCCGGCATAACCAGGCAAAGCGAGGTTTTGCAGCGGGTAATCCAGTAAATGAATGTACAGTCGATTGGTTTTTGGGTTGTATGTCATCAAACTGTTATCAGGAGCTTTAAACTCTTCGGGTGCCTGAGTACAACCATAAATCGACTGGTTATTCAGGCTCATCCATTCGCCCATCGATTTTAACCTTGATTGTGCACGTTCGTCAAACATTCCACGGGCGGTTGGTCCAACGTTCAGGAGCAAATTTCCACCTTTGCTCACCGATTCGATCAACAAAACCAACAATTGTTTGGTGTCTTTCCATGTATTTTCATCGCGGTAATAACCCCACGATCCGCTGAAAGTCTGGCAGGTTTCCCAGGGCACTCGTTTGCCATTCACTTCGGGCCATTTCGAAACTTTGTACTGTTCCGGAGTAGTGAAATCCCAGCCATCTTCATATTCTTTCAGGTCGAGGCGGTCGTTCACCAAAATGCCGGGCTGTAACCCACGAACCATTTTAATTAGCTTTTCAGAGTCCCAGTCTTTATGGTCTTTGCCATTTTCTCCCGGATATGAAAAATCGAGCCAAAGCATGTCCACTTTTCCATAATTGGTTAGTAACTCGCGAACCTGATTGTGCAGGTATTCGCGGTACTTATTCATGTCGCGATTTTTATTGAGTTCTGCCAGTTTTGCTTTGTCATCGGTACGCTGCGGATGAACGCGGTCGATTGTAAAATCCGGGTGATGCCAGTCGATCAGGCTGTAATAGAATCCGATTTTCAAACCTTCGGCGCGGAAAGCTTCGACCCATTCTTTAAGCAAGTCTTTTCCGGCAGCCGTATTTGGGGCCTTGTAATCGGTAAATTTCGAATCGAACAAGCAGAATCCTTCGTGATGTTTGGTGGTAATCACGGCATATTTCATTCCGGCAGCTTTCGCCATTTTAGCCCATTCGCGTGGGTTATACAAATCCGGATTAAAATTATCGAAGTATTTCTGGTAGTCTTCGTTGGTAATCCGTTCCTGATTTTTTACCCATTCGTGACGTGCAGGGAGTGCGTACAATCCCCAGTGAATGAACATACCAAAGCGGTCGTTTGTCCACCAGGCCATGCGTTCTTTTTTCTGTTCTTCGGTTTCCTTAAAAAGTTTTTGCTGAGCATTCGAGCCTTGAACAAACACGACTGCTAAAAGAAATAACAAAATTAATTTCCTCATTTGATGCGGTTTAGGTTATAAGACTATGAAAATTCAAGAGGTGTATTACGAAGAATAAAATTATAATATCCGACTGGATTTACAATCCTGTACTGTGCTGTAATTTGATGTTTCGAAACATCAAATTACAGCACAGTACCTTCAAGAAAAGAAACTAAACTGTTGAGTGACTAAATTACTAATTTATCTTGCTGAGGTAGAGCTTTCTCAGTTCCTGAAGGTATTCAGGCCCAATCTGATCTGAATAAATTCGAATAATTTCATGTAAACTACCGTCATAATAAAAGGCCCCCATAGCAGCATCGAATTTGCTTTCCAACCAATTGTTTTTCACTTTGCCTGTGAGAACCTCAAATTCTTCCCAACTCAAATGACTCGGAATTTCAAAATAGGCATGATTTTTTTCACGCTTATCCAGGTAAATTTTTTCAGCAATTTCTTCAAGATCATAAAATTTGATAATCCTGATTTTCACCAATTCATCCTTATATTTTTTCGACTTGATCAAAAATTTAATTCCATTTTCAGAGAATGAGCGTTGCAATTTTTCAAGCAAATTATAATCCTCCAAATGCCTGACTCGCAACACATTGTATTTTTCATCATAAATACTCAGAAATCCTTTCCCTGCATCAAACGAAACATTAAAATCGAGCTGAATCTTTTGTGATGCACGAATAATATCTTCCAACGGATATTGTTCTTCAAGTGCCAGATACAAATACATTGGTTTTGCTGTCATTGCTGCGTCATTGAAGTAATCAGGAAATGGTTTGAGCGCTTCAAAAACCAAGGTTCCGTGTAAAATCTTTTGATCGATCGTAAAAATTGTCTCGGTTTTCGTTAAAGTTCCAAAAACTTCAAATCGTTTGTTCTGTTCCATGAGTTTAGTTTTTCTGGTTTGATTACTTTAGCAAAATATTCAATTGGATTGAATGACTACAAAATACATAAATATTGAACAAGTTGGATCAGTTTCATTCACAATAAATGAGCGATCGAAAAGAATTCGTCTAAGCATCAAGTCTGACGGCGAAATTGTTGTTTCCATGCCCTCATCTGTTCCTGTGCGCGATGCAATCCGTTTCGTTGAATCGAAGGTAGATTGGATACTTAAACAGAAGACAAAAATACAGGCACAATCAACTCTTTTTGCTCCTGAAAGTTGTTTTAGAACCCGATTCCATAAACTTGCCATTACAAAAGGGAATACCGACAAAGTTTATAACCGGGTTGGAAACGGTGTAATCCAGATATTTATTCCTGAACGGGTCAATCACGAGCAACCCAAAGTTCAGGAATTCATAAAAAATACCTTGATTGACGTCATGCGCTGGGAAGCCAAAGTTTACTTACCCAAACGGCTGAAAGAACTGGCTGACAAGCATGGATTCAGGTACGAAAATGTAAGTATTAAAAATGCTTCGACCCGCTGGGGAAGCTGCTCGTCGGTCAATAACATCAACCTAAACCTGCACCTGATGCGCGTACCTGAACATTTGATTGACTATGTTCTTTTGCATGAACTGGCTCATACAGTCGTAAAAAATCATGGCGAGAAATTTTGGCTTTTGCTCGAACATTGCTACCCAAATGCCCGAAAAGCCGACAAAGAAATGAACAACTACCGGACACAAACTTTTTAGCAACATTCAGGCAAAACACACTATTTTTGTAGAAACATGACTTTAATGAATTGGAACCAGATTATATCGACCACCCGACTGGGACAGGAAGAACTTGCAACTGAAGACAACAAGCACAGCCGGACTCAGTTTCAGCGCGACTACGATCGCATTATCTTTTCGTCGCCTTTCCGGAGAATGCAAAATAAAACACAGGTTTTTCCTTTACCCGGAAGTGTGTTTGTCCACAACCGGCTCACTCACAGCCTGGAAGTTGCCAGCGTAGGACGCTCGTTAGGAAGCATGTTTGTCGAAAAAGCTGAAAGTGGAAAAATGGAAATCGAAAATCCACTTTTTCATGAGATTGGTGCAGTCGTTTCGGCAGCTTGCCTGGCTCACGACATGGGAAATCCACCATTTGGACATTCAGGAGAAGATGCCATTGCACAGTTTTTCAAAAAGAGTACCGAACCTCGATTGGTAAAAGAACTTACAGAAGGACAATGGAAAGACTTTACGCAGTTCGATGGTAATGCCAATGCCTTTAGGTTGTTGAGTCACCAGTTTAATGGCCGACGCGCAGGTGGTTTTGCGCTAACCTACACTACCTTGGCTTCTGTCGTAAAGTATCCCTACGAATCACTTCTGACCGAAAAGCCAAAATTTGGTTTTTTTCAATCCGAAAAATCGATTTATGCCCGAATTGCCAGCGAACTTGGGCTTTTGCAGCTATCCGAAAATCCGGCTAAATTCGTTAGGCATCCGTTGGTATTTTTGGTTGAAGCCGCCGATGACATTTGTTATCAGTTGATGGATTTGGAAGACGCTCACAAACTAAAAATTCATAGTTTCGACCAAACCCGTTCGCTGTTGATGGAGTTTTTCGATCAGCAAACCGAGTCAAAGCAGATCAACCGCATCAATGAAACACTGAAGCTGGTTTCGGACCCCAATGAACAAATTGCCTATTTACGTGCCAGTGTGATCGGTAAACTGGTGAAACAATGTGTTGATGTTTTCTGGGAGAAACAAGGAGAAATTTTATCGGGAAGTTTCCAGAAACCGTTGATTGATTGTGTTCAGCCAACATCGCTTGCCGCAATGAATACGATCAAGAAAGTCAGTGTGAAAAACATTTACAACGACCGCTCTGTGGTTGAAATCGAGATTTCGGGATACCAGATTATCGGAACTTTAATTGAGGTCTTCACCGAAGCAATTCTGAACCCCAAGGAAGGATTCTCGAAAAAGCTAATTCAGCTCATGCCCGATCAGTATGGCGGAAATCATGAATCGACTTACGAAAAAGTTCAGGCAGTTGTCGATTTTGTTTCAGGAATGACCGATCTGTATGCACTTGATTTATATCGAAAAATTAAAGGAATTAACATTCCTGGAATATAAATTGCTATATTAAAAGTCAAAACACTCGAG
Organism: Prolixibacteraceae bacterium; assembly: GCA_028683385.1. Taxonomy (GTDB): domain Bacteria; phylum Bacteroidota; class Bacteroidia; order Bacteroidales; family Prolixibacteraceae; genus Aquipluma. The sequence continues at coordinate 76,859 of JAQUIJ010000013.1, forward strand.
GCACTCGTCACCCCGAATTCATTGCGGGTCTGACATCAAGCGAGTTGAGATCCTGAAACAAGTTCAGGATGACTGTAACCAGAACTTTTGAGACCATTTCAAAATATCACGCCAATGAAAACCGATTTTGATCAATTTGAAAATGATCGGATGATTGATGATCCGATGAATTATAAATGGGGAATATTCTATTTTAATCGGAAAGATTCCAGAATTGTTGTTCCAAAACGAGTCAGAGGAATGGGTTGGACGCTGAATTTTGGCAATATTTACGCTTATATTCTCGTAATATTAATTATTGCTGCAGGAATTCTAATTGGGAAAGTATATCGTTAGAATTTTGAAAGTTGCGCTATTAGAGCATTTGAGCGTTCTTTAACAAAAATTTCTTCAGATTAAGCATTAAAATTTCTTAATAAAGTTAAAAATCAGGCACATATCAAGATAACGTAACAACAAATTCACGACATTTGACGTTCTATTCTGGAAATTTAAGTAGGAGAAGATATGATCGCGGTATTAAAAATCATTCAGGTATTTTTGTTGGCTTCAGTAAAGTATGTTATTACATTTCCCTTTGCATTGCTCATTGGGCTAAACTTTCTTCAAACGTTAATTGCAGTTACACTTGGTGGAATTGCCGGATTCTTCTTTTTTTATTACATGAGCGGTTATGCCATTAAACGGCTTCATCATCTTCGAATCTTCCTACGAAAACACCTTCCACTTTCTGTTCGATTGAAATTTCGTCAATTGATGAATTGGAGAAAAAAGGTAACAGGCGAACGGGTTTTCAGCAAAAGAAATCGGTTTATTGCCTGGTTTCGGGCCAAATTCGGATTAATTGGAATTGTTGTTCTATCGCCAATCATTTTGAGTATCCCAATCGGAGCATTTCTTCTGAATAAATACTACTCGAAACACAAAATGGCAAAACCCTATATGGTTTTATCTATCGTCAGTTGGACAGCTGTTTTTGTTGCTTTTGCATTGATTTTTCCACATTTGATGAGATAAATATCTCCAAACAATTACTCAAGCCTTATTTCCATTCTAATGTTTTCTTGATTTTTCAGGATTAGCTCATAATCAGCACCCGACCCGTCGATCGTTTTCCATTGGTCGAAAGTAAACCAGCATTTAGCCACATGTTCGGTCAGAATAATATCTCCGGAAGCTATTCTACAGATGAACGGGATCAACCGTATTTGTTTGTTGCCATAATCAAATTCGATGGATTCAAGTTGTTTCTGAACCTCAATCCAAATTCGCAATTCTTCCTCAATCTCACGAATGACGCACTGAGTCGCAGTTTCTTCCGGATGAATTTTACCACCCGGAAATTCCCATTTCCACGGATGACTGCTTTCAGGACCACGCTGAACAGCCAGAATTTTCGAATCCTTCAGAATTATTGCACAAGAAACTTCAATCATTTTCTTTCTTTCCGGTAAAAATTGAATCTGTAAAGAAGGGAAAAACTATCTTTATTTCAAGATTCAAAACAAGTACTTTTTGCTAATTATGACTGAAAATGACCTCCGATCGCTGATTCAATCGTGGGAGAATATCGCTCTGCTGGTGCGATATATTGCTGATTACCCTGAACATTTGGATATTCTTATGACCAAAGTTTTGGATGATAGTCGACCCGAACATTGGCGCGCCGCTTGGATGGTTGATAAAATTCACGAACGGCATCCGGAACTTGTCGCCCCATATCTTCAGTCAATGACCGATTTTGTACTGACGACTAAAAATGCAGGTAAAAAGCGGCATCTGTTGAAACTGATCAGTCTCAACGATATTCAGGAGGAAAACCTGGCTTTGTTATTAAATTACTGCATCGAAGTATTCACCAATACGACAGAACCTGTTGCCGTCCGTGTTCATGCGATGCAAATACTGTTCAACATTGCTCAAAAAGAACCCGAATTTTCAGGAGAGCTGATCGAATTGATTGAGAACGAAATTGAACTTCATGGCTCAGCCGGATTATTTTCGAGAGGGAAAAAGTTGTTGAAAAAATTATATCAAAGCAGAAATCAAGTTTGAAACCTAAAATTCAAGATAAAAGAAGACTGAATAATCTGGGATGATGATTCAGCCTTCTTTTACAGATGGAAACATGCGGCTATTTCTTCAGGAAAGCTTCTTTTAATTCCAACAATTGCTCGTCGTTCAAACCTTCAGGTTCGTTGCCCGATTGCATAGCCATAAACCAGATTTGTGCCGATTTCGAAAGAATGTCGATCATATCAAAAGCATCAGAAACTGTTTCGCCAATTGCAAACGCACCATGCTTTTCCCAAATCACAACTTCGTGTCCATTTTTAAACCCTTCGATGGTTGCATCAGCAATTTTGTGGCTTCCGGGTAAAATATAAGGTACCATAAATACGCCACGTGGTACAAATACAAAGGCTTCGGGGTGCATTCCCCACAAAGTTTTGTTCAGCATTTCTGCCGTCTGGAATCGTGGAATCTGTGTCATGGCAACCAGTTCGTTTGGATGAGTATGAACCACTGACTTGTTTTTCGAACCGGTGCTAACCAGTAGATTATGAACAGCCAAATGAGTTGGCAATTCGGAAGTTGGCCTGAAATTATACAGGTTGCGCTTTTTCATGGAGATGATGTGGTAGGCATTCCCCTTTTTGTTCATTTTGATGATACAGGCATTATTCATCGGATTGATTGCCAGATCGCGCATGCGCTTGCCGGTTCCGGTCACAAAAAAATAAAGGTTTGCCAGGGCATCGTAACTTCTTTCCAGTTGAAACATGGGGTAGTGCTCCAACTCAAATTCGCTGTCGCCCATCATTTCAGATAAATTTACCGAGATATTACCGGCATTACGTTCAGCCCAACCCTTTTGCCAAAGATAATTTGCCAAACCTGCCACCTCAGTGATGGTCTTTGCAATTTTTTTGTTTTCCTGAAAAAATTCTTTCATCTCTTTTGTCTTTACTGATGTGTCACAAATTATTTTCTATCTGAGAATTATTTCCAAATTCCCCGATGTTGACTATGTTTTTGCAAAAGTACAGGGAATACATGCACTTTGAGCCTGTTCGTCAAATGTATTCCATATAATATTAACAATCAATTTATACACCGTACAAAATGACAAACTCCTGAAAGTTAAAGGATAATGAAGGCAAAACCTTTTTTGTATTTCGGATGTATAAATAAACATCGCAGACAGAACGAAAAATTATACACAAAACAGAGGTCAAAAAAATAATTTTTATATTTTTGCACCGTCTTTAAAGAAAAGACGACGAAGGATTGACCCATGGTGTAATTGGCAACACAACTGATTTTGGTTCAGTAGAGTCTAAGTTCGAGCCTTAGTGGGTCAACTAATTAAACAAATAATTGAAGCCTAGGCATCTGATTATTTGTTTTACTTATTAAAAATTGTCCTGTGGTGTAATTGGCAACACGTCTGATTCTGGATCAGAAGAGTTCAGGTTCGAGACCTGACAGGACAACAAACGAAGCCTTCAAGCCGCTATAATACAAGATATTATGGCGGTTTTTATTTTTCAAGAAGACAGATTGTGTAATAGATTATTTATAACTAATCTTAGATTCCAATTGATCCCATTTAAACGGGTCAGTTCTGAATTTCAATTATAATTTGAAGTTTTGAATCGGATATACAGTCCCCATACCCCCAAAACCAACTTATTTCTTAAATTCGAATCTTCATTTACTTTCTAATGTTTATCTATGAATAATCAAAGGAATTTGGTCCGAACACTTGGCCTGGGATATGTCATCATTTTCGTAGTTGCAAACATAATTGGTTCCGGAGTATATAAAAAAATTGCTCCAATGGCAGCCGAGCTTCATTCTTCAATCTGGATACTAATGGCATGGATTGTTGGAGGAGTTATTACGCTGTTCGGAGCATTGAGTAATGCAGAAGTTGCAGGATTACTGGCCGATACCGGTGGTGAATTTGTTTATCTAAAGAAAATTTACAACCGGTTTTTTTCATTTTTATACGGCTGGTCGTTGTTTACGATCATTCAAACTGCAACCATCTCTTCATTAGCATATGTTTTTGCCCAATCACTAAACAGCATCATTCCTATACCTCAGATTTTCTCCTCGCTACAACATTTTAGTGTAGGAGATATTTTCTTCCCTTTTCAGGATTTTGGAATTAAACTGACTGCCATTCTGCTGATTCTACTTTTAACATTCCTCAACATCTCAGGATTAAAAAGTGGTGCAGGAACCAGTAAAGCCATACTGTTGCTAGTGTTTTCGGGTCTTTTCATGATCGTTTTCTTTGGCTTAACTCATATAACTGCCACACCTGAAAGTTTTTTAGATATCAAAGACTTGACCAGCGGAACAGTTACACTCTCCTCCTTTTTCACAGCCATGCTGGCTGCTTTCTGGGCATATCAGGGATGGGTTTCAGTCGGATTTATCGGCGGAGAGGTTAAAGATGCAAAAAGAAATATCCCCAAAGGAATCGTGATCGGCGTTTTGGTGGTGATCTTTATTTATCTGTTGGTCAATGTGACCTATCTTTCACTTCTTTCCATTCCTCAACTGGAACAAATTCACGCGGCAGGCAATCAAATTGCTGCCGTTGAGGCAGTCAGGAGTTTCTGGGGAACTAGCGGTGTATTTTTTATTTCGATGTTGATATTGCTTACTACGCTGGGTTGTACCAATGCCAGTATCCTCACAGGCGCCCGCCCCTATTACGCCATGTCGCGCGAACGGCTTTTCTTTACAGGCATTGGAAAATTGAACAAGAACAATGTTCCGGGCAACTCACTTTTGTGGCAAGGATTGTGGGCTTCGGCACTGGTATTATCCGGAACTTTTGATCAGTTGACTGACATGGTAATTTTTGCGGTCTTTATTTTTTATGGAGCTACAACACTGGGAGTCTTTATCTTGCGTCGCAAAATGCCTGATGCACACCGACCCTACAAAGTTTGGGGATATCCGGTCGTACCGGCAATCTTCATTCTCTTTTGCATCGGCCTAATTTTCAATACTATTGCGACAAGGCCGCGCGAAGCAATTATAGGCATGATTCTTATTTTAACTGGAATCCCGGTTTATTTCTTTCTGCGTAAAAAATATTCGAATACCGAGGATGAATAGCTTTCTACTGTTCTGAAACCTTTTGCACAACCATAATTCCGTCCCTCACCGGAAGAATTACATTTGTGACCCGCGAATCGTTTTGAACAAGATCGTTAAAATCAAGAATTCCGCGGGTTTGTTCTTCGTTTGCAGCTTCCGGATCGACCACTTTGCCATCCCAAAGGATGTTATCTGCCAGAATAAAGCCACCAACCGGAACATGATCGAAAATAATGTTGTAATAGTCGCAATATTCGCGTTTGTCGGCATCAATAAACACCAGATCGAACGACTGACCAATTGAAGGAATGATCTCACGGGCATCGCCTATGTGTTGAAAAATGCGATCCGCCATTCCTGATTTCAAGAAATATTTTTGTGCTATTTTTTCCAGTTCGTCGTCAATCTCGATGGTATGCAATTGGCCGCCTTCAGATAATCCCTTTGCCAGACACAGGGCCGAGTAACCGGTAAAAGTTCCAACTTCAAGAATACATTTGGGTTTAATCATGCAACTGATCATACTCAATATCTGACCCTGCAAATGTCCCGAAAGCATCCTGGAGCGTAGCACTTTCAGATGAGTTTCGCGGTCAAGTTCGTTCAGGAAATCTTCTTCAGGAGAAATGTGATTAATTATATATTGGTCGAGCAAAACGTGATCGGTCATTTTACTGGTAAATTAGCACGCTATTTTGCGATTCGTTAAATATTTCGTTGGCGATTTCCATGATCTCGCTGCTTTCGATAGCCTCAATCTTTTTAAAGATGACTTCAATCGGATCGACCTGGTTAAAAAACAACATGCTTTTCCCAATCGAAAGCATCAAATCTTCCCGATTCTCGGTCGAAATAGCCAATTGTCCGATTAACTGTTTCTTGGCGCGGCTCAACTGTACTATTCCCATCGGCGTTTCTTTCATTTTACGCAATTCCTTGTTTACCAACCACTGCGCCTGGTCCAAATTCTCTTTATCGGTGCCAAAATACACACTAAACTCGCCCGTATCGAAATATCCGGTATAGCTCGATTCCACATTGTATGCCATTCCGTTGCGCTCACGTAAAACCATATTCAGTCGCGAGTTCATCGATTGGCCGCCTAAAATATTGTTCAGCAAAACCATTGGCATTCGTTTCGGACTGTAAATGTCGGGGGCGATATTTCCTACGATGCAATGAGCCTGAAATGTATCCTTTTGTACGATACGTGTTTCCGGAAGGTAGTTATACACATTTGTCCGTATTTTATTTCTCGGTTTCTCCGGAATTGGACCAAAATATTTTTCAGCTAAACGAATAAATTTGGTCATCGAAATATTACCCACCGAGCTCAAAACGATTTGGTCGGTATGGTAATTCTCATCCATGAACTTCAAAATACTTTCTTTATTGAACGTTTTTATCAGCTCGGGAGTACCCAGAATATTGCGTGCAATGGGATGCCCATCAAACAAAATTTCTTCAAATTCATCGAAAATCAATTCTGAAGGACTGTCTTTGTACGAATTAATTTCTTCGATTACCACCTCTTTTTCGCGTTCCAGTTCTTTGGCCGGGAAAGTGCTATTGATCAGGATATCGCTGATCAACTCCATCGAACGCTGATAATACTCACTTAGGAAAGTAGCATATACGGCAGTTTCTTCTTTTGTAGTATAGGCATTTAGCTCCCCACCTACATCTTCAATGCGATTAAGAATATGAAAAGCTTTGCGATTTTGAGTACCTTTAAAAATCACGTGCTCAATAAAATGAGCGATGCCTTGTTCGTCTGCTTCTTCATCTCTCGATCCGGTATTAATCAGCACACCAAAATGTGAAACTGGCGAATTGACCTCTTGATGGATAATCCGGATTCCATTCTTTAAAACGAATGTTTGCATCATTTTCCTGAAAAGTGTAAAAAAAATTGGTTTGCAAAAGTATGAAATAGCTATGACTTCAGTATGAATTAATTGCATATTTATTTCAATCATATCGATTCCATGCGCCGATGTGATTATAAACAGGGAAGTGGTGTTGCGGAAATTCTAAGGATATTTTTTCAGAAGTACAATTACATGAAAAAGAAACGGTTCGGCAGCTCATGCAAAAAAAAATGCCGGAGATGAATTCTTTTTTTTTTGTAGTTTAAATATTTGGTCTATATTTGCAACCCGAAAGCGAAACGGAAATGCCAAAAGCAAAAACGAAAAGCTTCAAAAAAAAGTCCGCACCGGACTCAAAATGGTGCCATAGCTCAGTTGGTAGAGCAATGGACTGAAAATCCATGTGTCCCCGGTTCGATTCCTGGTGGCACCACAAAGGGAAGCAAATTGCTTCCCTTTGTTTTTTATTATTCCTCCAAAAATTTCAAATTTCGCTTTAACCCTTCAAATCGGGTTCGCTTTACTGCCGAGTTCCTGAACAACTCATTAAAGAACGGCTTGTCCATTCCACTCCACTCCTCTTTGGTTAGATTCATTAATTTCAGGTCGGGCGAAAAAGCCGGTTCCTGGTGAGCTTCGGATTTCAAATTCCAGGGACAAACATCCTGGCAGATGTCGCAGCCAAATACCCGATTTTCGAACTTACCGGTTAATGCCTGATCAATTTCGCCGCAATTTTCAATCGTTTGGTATGAAATGCAGCGACGGGCATCCAAAACAAAAGGCGCAACCAAAGCCTGCGTTGGACAGGCATCCAGACAGCGCGTACAATTTCCACAATGATTCCGGACAATTTTGTCACCGACTGGTAATTCCAAATCAACAATCAGTTCACCGATAAAAAAGAAACTGCCATGTTCCGGAGAAATTAGGTTCGTATTTTTGCCAATCCAGCCCAAGCCTGCACGAGCAGCCCAGGCACGATCCAAAACCGGTGCCGAATCGACAAAACACCGTCCTCCGCAGGGAGCAATCTCCAACTGGATAAATTGCAGCAATTCTCCGAGCTTATCTTTCATCACAAAATGATAATCGGTGCCATAAGCATATTTCGAAAGTACGGGAGCTTCAGGATCAATCTGTTTTTCAGATGGAAAATAATTAAGCAAAACAGAAACCACCGAACGGGCATTATCGACTAAAAGTCCCGGATCGAGCCGTTTTTCCAAGTGATTGGCCATGTATGCCATTTCGCCATTCATCTCCTCCTGAAGCCAATTCAACAACCGATCTTTTTCCTCAGACAAAAATCGGACTTCCGAAATTCCACAATCTAAAAACCCAAGTTCTATGGCCTTTTCTTTTATTCGAACTGATGCGTTTTCGTTTGTCTTTTCCATCGGGTATTTTCTGAAATTAAAACTAGGCTATTTTATTTATGTTTCGGATTTAACGTAAATCATACTTAAGTCAAACAAAAAAAATCAAAACTTACTAAGCTTAAGGATTAAACCTTTCTGTATGCTGTTTGTCAAAAACACAATATTAAAATGCCATTATCCCGCATAAATATATAAATTTACCAGACCATAAAAACTAAACAAACAGAAGCTCCAATCCGTGAATAAATCTTTTGCCCCAACCTATCTGAAATTACTGTTTGCTATTTGCATTATAATTCTTTTGAATTTTACAGTTTCAGGCCAAAATATTCAAGAGAAAATCATTACTGGAAATTTTCAGAAAGTAAAACTAGAACAGTTTTTCAAAACCATTGAAAAAGAATATGGCATCCACTTCTATTACAAATCGGAATGGGTAAAATCTTATACGATCAATCAAGATTTCAAGGATATGCCATTCATTCAGGTTCTTAACCTGCTGTTTGATCGGAAGTCTCTTACCTTCAAGTTTTTTCAGAACAATTCAGTAGTTATATTTCCAAAAGGAAGCGATGGGCGCAATGTTCCAGGAAGCAATGAACCACAAGTTATTGTCATTGGTGATCCACTGAATGAAGGCAGGTATGCAACTGCCAAACTGAAAGGAAAAATTCTGGATGGGAAAAACAGCGAACCTCTGGCCGGAGCTGTCATTTTTCACCCACAAACCGGAATTGGAACTACTACAAACGCATCTGGAAACTACGAGCTCGATTTACCTACCGGCGATCACACACTTCAGATTTCATTTATGGGATATGAAGTTTTGAACCAAAAAATTAAACTGATTGAAAGCGGTCGCGGTGATTTTGAGCTGTTTGAAGAAACTCACAATCTGGAAGAAGTAACTGTAACAGGCGACGGAACCAAAGCTTCGAAAGCTCAAATGAGCATGATCAAAGTGAATTCCAGAATCATGAAGGAACTTCCCGTCATGATGGGCGAAGCCGATATTATTAAAAGCGTAATAATGATGCCCGGAGTTCAGAGTGTTGGCGAAATGTCATCGGGTTTTAATGTCCGCGGTGGAAATACCGATCAGAATCTGGTTCTGATGGATGGGGCGCCAGTATTCAATACTTCGCATTTGTTCGGGTTCTTTTCCATGATCAATCCTGATGCGGTGCAGGATGTGAGCCTTTTCAAAGGTGGAATCCCGGCTTCATACGGCGAGCGAATTTCGTCAATTATGGATGTGAAACTGAAAGATGGAAATAATGAGAACATTAAATTTTACGGAGGCATTGGACTAATAAACAGCCGATTCACACTTGAAGGCCCATTTGCAAAAAAGAAGAAAAGCACATTCCTGATTGGCGGACGAACAACCTATTCGGACTGGATTATGAGACAATCGAAGAATGCACAGTTTATGAATAGCGTGGCTCACTTTTACGACATCAACGGAACCCTGAACCTGGTACTCGGACAAAACAACACACTGAAACTGATGGGTTACGCCAGCAATGATGTTTTCAACCTGAATTCGAATTCGTTGTACACCTACGGGAACATTATTAGTTCGGCCAACTGGAAAGCTAATATTTCGAAAAAGCTGATTTCAAATCTAAGTCTGGCTTACAGTAAATATAGTTTTCAACTCGACCAAAAAGATGCAAATCTGGCAGAGGATGATTACAAACTGAAAACCGGACTGGAATACGGTAGTATGAAATATATTCTTTCGTGGCTACCCAACGAAAAACATCGTATAAACACTGGCATTCAAACTATTGGATACAAGATTTTGCCGGGCGAAATTCGACCAGCAGGTAATCCAACCAATGTAATTCCTGAAAAAGTTGCCAGCCAGCAGTCTCTGGAACTGGGCGCATTTATTGATGACGATATTGATCTTTCGGCATCTACAGTTCTGAGTATTGGTGTCAGGTATGCCCGGTTTATGAGTATGGGCCCCACAACGGTGCTGAATTACGATCCGAATCAGACCATCAATTCCGGTTCGGTGATCGATTCCACCACTTTTGGCGCATGGGAAACAGCAAAAATGTACCACGGTATAGAACCACGTCTCTCCTTGAAATTTAACCTCGCAAGCAACGGATCAATTCGGCTGAGCTATCAGCGCATGCATCAGTTTATGAACCAGGTTTCGAACACTTCAGTTATCTCGCCAGCCGACTTCTGGAAATCGAGCGACTCACATATTCTGCCATTGGTCAGCGATCAGTTCGCGGTTGGATTATTTAAAACTCCGCAGAGAGGATTGTTCGAAACTTCGGCTGAAGTCTATTACAAAAAGCTGCAAAACCTTCTGGAATATAAAAATGGAGCAGTGCTGGTAATGAACCACCACGTTGAATCTGATATTATTAATGCCAACGGATATTCGTACGGACTTGAACTATTTTTGAAAAAGAACGCAGGAAGACTCAACGGATGGATTAGCTATACTTATTCGCGAACCATGAGGCAAACCGATAACCAGTTTCCAGAAGATGTAATAAACAACAAAAAATATTATCCATCGGTGTACGACAAGCCACACGATTTATCAACGGTAATGAACTACCAGATCAGTCGGCGATGGAGATTCTCCGGAAATTTCGTGCTTTCATCGGGAAGGCCGGTAACTTTGCCCGAACAGAAATACATGTTCGATGGCCGACAAATTGTTTATTATTCTGATCGAAACAAATACCGGATGCCACCCTATCACCGCATGGACGTAAGCATTACGCTTGACGAGAACTTGCGCAAAAAACGGATGTGGAAAGGGAGTTGGACTTTCTCAGTTTACAACCTGTATGGCAGGAAAAATCCATATTCTATTTTCTACCGGAAAGAGGCATCGATCCAACAGGTAACTAAAGATCAATATGCGATTTATAAACTTTCGGTTATTGGTGTGCCTGTGCCATCGATCACCTATAATTTTAAATTCTGATGCGAAAAAAAATCATATATCTAGCTTTATTTTTAGGACTTTTTGCTTCATGCGAAGAGTACTACACTCCTGATCTCGATGTAGTTGAATCCACTCTTGTTGTAGAATCGCGGATTTGTAATAATCTGGAACAAAGCTTTGTAAAACTTTCAATGACTCAAGATTTCTACAATACTACTGCTAGCCAGGATGTCGTTGGAGCCAAAGTAGAATTGGTTCAGGTTGGGGGCTTGATCCTAAAAGGAATTGATGGCGGTTCCGGATATTTCACGTTTACATCAAGTCCGGTCCCGGGGAAAAAATACTTTTTGCGAATTACAAATCAGAAAGACATCTACCAATCAGAAACTGTTTTAATGCCCCCAATTCCTCAAATCGATTCGCTATACACCATTCATAACATAGAAAAAAGCTACCGTACCGATGCATTTGGAAATCCTGAATTAGTAGAAACTCCGGGGAGGAAAATTTACATTGATGCTCCAATTACCTCGTCGCTTGAATATTATCGATTCGACTGGCGCGCTGTATTGCAATGGGCCTACACCCCACCAGCTCCTGCAATTGGTCCACCCCCGCCACCATGGTTCGGATGGAAATCGATCTATGATCTTGGCTCTTTTAATATCGCCGGGCCTAAGGAATTTAGCGGTTCCGATAAGGTTACCAAACACTCAATCGCTGCGCTGGCATACAACAGCCAGAATTATCTCGACTCAATTACTCAAGTTGGAGCAGGCTGGATACTGATTCTTGATGAATATGGCACGACCAAAAGCTCATACGATTTTCATGAAAAACTCAACAAACAGCTTTCGGCTGAAGGAAGTTTATTTGATCCGGTTCTGACACAAATCTACGGGAACATTACTTGTACCAGCGATCCAACGAAAACTGTCCTTGGCTTTTTTGAGCTAAATTCATATCGTCAATACCGCTATTTCTTAAATTTAGGGCTAGGTGCTGATGCACAGGTAGTTCAACGACGTCTAAACCAGTATCCTGACATTTCGTACGAAGGGTACCTGATTGGTGAACGGCCGGTATTCTGGGAATCAAATTAACAACCAACGATGACACAAAAAATCATAATTATACTCCTGATGATTATAGCAATATCAGGAAATGCTCAAGAGAAAACGAGTATTGGATTTTTCACCGACCGCGACGCATATGTAAGCGGAGAAATCGTATTGGCTAAAATCTACAATCCTTCAGATAATGCATCCCGAATTGTTTATATCGATCTGGTAAATTCGGCAGGCACAAGAATTTCAGGAGCTTCAATCGAAATTAAAAACAAGGAGGCCAATGGGTTCCTTCAGTTACCCGATTCGTTGAGCACCGGAATTTACCTGCTCAGGGCATACTCGAAAAACACGGTAGCAAAACTCAAAATAATTCGTGAAATCTGGATTTCGAATCGATTTAACGGTTTGGAAAACACGAAACAATTGAAGCATATTTCCGAATTACAAACGATTCAGGAGGAAAACACCTCAGAAATTAATATTGAAGGGATTGACTCCAGTTATCCAACAAACAGCAACACAATAGCCAACATCAAAATCGACGACTCACTTTTAAAAGAAATCGATGGAAATCTTTTGGTTTCAGTTGCTCAAATCAATCCGTCATTCGAATCAGCCTCGTACAAATGGAGTTCCGATCAAGAGAAAGACGGATTGGTAGAAAAAAAAGGAATTATACTTTCAGGAACAGTAACCGACAAAAAGAACTTGGCTCCGGCATCCGGGGCTACCGTTTATATGACTATTCCGGATTCACTTCCCGGATTTCAGTATTACCAAACACAAACTGATGGCCGATTCTATTTTAAACTCGACAAGTATTATGGCTCTGTTCAGGCATTTATTCAATGTTATGGGAATTCACCCGACCAGCGTTTAAAAATTAACATGGACGAGCTTTTTGCCGAACCGGGAGATTTGCCAGAATTCAGCCAACAGCCAATTTCTGAAGAATTTAAAAACAATACGGCCATCAACATTGATGCTGTAACTTTTCAGAAAGTTTTTGGTCAGGAAAAGTTGAAATTTCAGGCGCCATCAAAAGAAAAATTCGATTTGTATCCGTATTACGGAAAACCAACCAATATTATTGATCCGCATCTATTTATCGATCTCCCTAATTTCACTGAAATATCAAGAGAATTATTGCCCGGTGTAAAATTCAGAAATTACAACAACGAACCATCCATGCAGGTTATGAACGCTCAAGCGCGCGATTACTTCGATGAAACGCCTTTAATCCTGATTGACGGGACTCCTGTTCGCAATCTGAATGTGATTAAGGATATGGGAACTCAAGACATTAAACGAGTTGAAATTTGCCAGAGCGAGCGATATTATGGCAATCTTCGTTTCCCCGGAATCGTTGCAATTTATACCACAAAGTCCGATTATTCCAGAATTCCTGATTCAGACCAATTCGTTCGACTAAAGCTGGAAGCCATTCAGATTCAGGCCAAACTGGCAGAACCAGAGAAATCGGAACCAGATGTTCCGGATTTGAGACAAACCTTCTATTGGAATCCTTCAGTAGAACCTCAGGAAACTCTTGCTGTGAACTTCAGTACGTCTTCAATATTGGGGAAATTTAAGGTTGTTGTGAGAGGACGGTTAAAAAGTGGAACCATGATTTTAGCAGAAAAACAATTTGAAGTAAAATAATTATGACACTCAGATTCTCAACTATACTGATGCTCATCCTGGTGTGGAGTTTCTCGCAATTAGTTTGTGCACAGGAACCCATGAGCCCCAATTGGGATGCCCAAAAAATTAAAGGAGTCCGTCAACTTCCTTACCCTTCCTATACCGGATTGCCATTCCTGACCAACGAGTGGCGCCCGGGGAAAGTTGAATTTACCAATGGCGAAATTTCGGATAGTTTATTCGTGAGATATAGTTCATATAAAGACGAATTGATCTATTACAACAAAATCGCCGCAGCGCAGATTAACATTGACAAGGCCAGTATAAATGGATTCGAATTTACTGATGTTGATGGACGCACCCGAACGTTCCGAAAACAACACTTTGATGATTACCTGAAAGGAGACCGCTATTTCGAAATTCTTTCGTCCGGAGAAATATCCTTGCTGGCCTACCGAAAAGTTGGATTAAATACAACCCCAGCCTATCACGACGTAAGCGGAATATTAAAAAATATGGTTTACGATCTCAATTATCAATTTTACTTTTATTCTCAAGAAAAGGGCTACTCATTAGTCCGAATAAGCCAGTCGGGCTTACTCGCCAAATTCGACAAAACACAACAAAGGCCAATCAAAAAACTACTCCGGAAAAATAGAATTAAAATTGATGGAGAAAATAGTTTTATTCTGGCATGGAAAGCTATTGAAAAAGAAGGATACAAAGTTTTGTTCTGATTCACTTTCCCGGATACATCTAAAATTCAGCCTTAAAAAGCAAATTTTATGAATTCGTTTTGTTAAATTTATTGAGATCAATCAGAGAACATCATCCCGATCTCCATAAAACCAAACGAATGAAGGAAGAGTTTTTGCAATTTATTTGGGAACACGGGTTGTTCAATCGAACAAACCCACAAACCGTTGATGGGAAACCGCTCGAAATCATTTCCACCGGACGACCAAACGCCGACTCTGGTCCCGATTTTTTCAATGCACGAATCCGGATTGGCGAAACCATTTGGGCTGGCAATATCGAAATTCATCAAAAATCATCGCATTGGTATCAACATCATCACGACACCGATGCCGCGTATGACAATGTCATTCTGCATGTTGTCGAACTGCACGATAAGCCCATTCAGGTAAAGAACCACGAACTGCCGACACTCGAAATAAGCTATCCACCTGCGATTCTGGAAAATCTTGAACAACTCTTAAAATCGAGACGTTGGATTGCCTGCGAAGATAAACTTTCAGAAGTTGATCCATTCGTTCTTCGGTTTTGGTTCAGTTCTCTAATGATCGAAAGGCTTCAATCGAAAACCAACGACATTTTGGCTATCCTTCAGCAAAACAAAAACAATTGGAACGAGACTTTTTATCAGTTGCTGTCGCGCAACTTCGGCATGAAGACCAATGCTCTTCCTTTTGAATTACTTGCCAAATCGCTCCCGCTAAATATCCTTTCGAAACACAAAAACAATCTGTTTCAAATCGAAGCTCTGCTGTTTGGCCAATCGGGCTTGCTTAACGAAGCCCTGTTGGGCGACGATTACTTTTTAGCACTCCGGAAAGAATATTCATACCTGTATCAGAAATACGGATTGTCAGGAATGGAATCGCACGTGTGGAAATTCATGCGACTGCGGCCTATCAATTTCCCGACCATCCGAATCGCTCAACTGGCCATGCTGATACACCATTCGTCGGCCTTGTTTTCGCGAATCCTGGAAACGAATGACCTTGACGATTTACGCCGGTTATTTGACGTTTCGGCTTCAGAATATTGGGATAATCATTACCGATTCAACAAAATATCAGAAGAAAACAAACCGAAAACGCTGGGCGAAACGGCGTTCAATAATTTGGTCATTAACACAATTGCTCCACTGCTTTTTGTTTATGGCGACCAACACCTGGATCAGGCCATGAAAGATCGTGCGTTGCTGCTGTTAGAGAAAACGGCTCCTGAGTCGAATCAAATTATCCGGAAATGGAACGAGCTGGGAATCGACAGTCGGTCGGCATTCGAAACTCAGGCCTTGATTCAGTTAAAAAACAGTTATTGCGAAGTCAAAAAATGTTTACATTGCCAATTGGGAGCGAAGATCATAACTTCTGTCAATCATTCATAAAATGGATCAACCCTACAATAAATTTCAGGCAGCATCTAATCAGACGATCCGTACTGGTGCAATGTTGCTTTTGTTACTCCTTTCGACCGGCACTTTGTTTTATTGGGGTCATGAGCAGTATCCGTTGATCGATGCTTTCTTCATGACCATAATTACGATTTCAACGGTTGGATTTGGGATGATTCATCCGCTTTCGGATGTCGGGAAGCTGTTCACTTCAGGATTGATCATGTTCAGTCTGGGAAGTTTGGCTTGGGTTGGATCGAACCTGGCTCGTTTTATTTTCGATGGAGAACTGAAAAATTACTTAAAAACATACCGCGTGGACAAAAAAATCATGAAACTGAAAGACCATACCATCATTATTGGTTATGGCCGAAATGGAGAGCAAGCTGCCATGGAATTACGCGATTACGGCGTTGATTTTGTAGTCATCGACAAACGCGAAAATGTAATAAGCCGCATTTGTGAGGATGAAAATCTGTTGTACATTCGTGGGGATGCCACCCGCGAAGAAGTCCTTTTGCAGGCTCGCATCGAACATGCCAAAGCCCTGATTGCTACTACACCAAACGATGCCGACAATGTATTTGTGGTTCTGACGGCGCGAAGCATGAACCCCGGATTGAAAATCATCAGTAGGGCATCGGAAGTTGAGTCCATCACCAAACTTCGCAGGGCTGGCGCAACGAATGTTATTATGCCCGAACGGATTGGCGGACAACGAATGGCCAAGCTGGTTACTCAGCCCGATGTGGTCGAATTTCTGGAATACATTCTTTTACAGAAAAGCAACGATGTCAGTCTCGAAGAAATATCGTGTACACACATGGCCTCCCATTTTGTGAACAAAGCACTGAAGACATTACAGTCCAAAGACAAATCAGGAATCAACATTGTTGGTATTAAAATCAGTGGTGCCAAATACGTATTCAATCCAGATCCTGAATTAACCCTCAGCCGTGGCGATCAGCTTTTTGTGTTGGGATCACCGATTCAAATCAAGGAATTCAGAAATTTGCTGGAGAATTAAAAATAATAAGAGGTTGAAAGTGTCCGGTCATCAGTCGCAGCAAAAGCAAGTCATGAAAAGAGTTTTAGCAATTGTAAGTATTTTCTTATTTTCATTCACATTTAATACCGTCGGACAGAAAGTTTGTAAAACAGATTTTTCATTTGGCATAAACAGTTCAACCCCAAAAGGTTCTGAAACATATTGGGAAGCACCTCGGCCAAACAATCTTATATTCAACGCTGCAAAAAGTTGGGATAGCAACCAACATAGAATCTCACTCAGAAAACAGTTGGGTGCTAATCTACAATATTCGAACATTAGATATGGAAGAGGCAATTTGACCGAAAGTTATACATTCAAAGGAAATAACCTTAGCCTATTTGCAAATACAGCACTATTGGCTCATTTCCGTATTACTGGCAAACTAGCATTCAGTGCAGGCCCCGAAGTAGAAATCCTGCTAATCGGGATTAACAATTTGAAAAAATCACCCTATACAACTTTTACTAGTCCTCCCAGCTCAGAAATAATTAGAGAAAGAGGCATGAATCGTGATTATTTCAACGAACCTTCATTTGGGATAAAGGCTTGCCTGTTTGAAACTGACATTAACGAAAAGACCACTTTAGGAATTAATTTTAGCTATTTGCGGACAAAAAGTGACTATTCAAATTTCTTTGCTTCCAATTATACCAGAATCAGTTTCTTAGTTGGGTTCAAGCATAAAGGATCTATCCCTAAGAATAAAATTGAATAAGTTTCATATATCCTGAATGGTACATCAACTTGCCATCAGAAAAATATTCTTCTACCCACTTGAATTTCAAAGATATTTGATTATTTTTGTGCAGCTTTTAAAAAATTAATTTTAAGCGGTTGTTATTGAAAGCAATGCTGCTGCTTAAACATTGTACAACAATTTAAAAAACGTTACATGTATTTAACACCTGAAAAGAAGATTGAATTCTTCGAAAAATACGGCGAATCAGCCGTAAACACCGGATCGTCAGAAGCGCAGATTGCATTGTTTTCATACCGCATCAGCCGCCTGACCGAGCACCTGAAGTTAAACAAAAAAGATTTTAGCACTCAGCGTGCTTTGATCACCTTAGTAGGTAAACGCCGTAGTCTTTTGGATTATTTAAAGAAAAAGGACATCAACCGTTACCGTGCGATTATCAAAGACCTTAACTTACGTCGATAATTTATCACTGAAAAGGCAATATTTTTATTGCCTTTTCTTATTTTTATACGCCTTATTAAAATATGCAGGTACCATGTTTTAACGGCAAACTTCAGCAAACTCGTTTTTCTGAATAAAAATACCCCACCACGCCCATTTGTAGTACCATAAAAATTTATTTATTCAAAAAATTATGAATCAAGCAATTATTAAAACAATTGACCTTGGGGATGGCCGCACCATTACCATTGAAACAGGCCGCTTAGCCAAACAGGCCGACGGCGCGGTGGTTGTTCGGATGGGTGACACAATGTTACTGGCAACCGTTGTGGCTGCACAAGATGCCAAAGAAGACGTGGATTTTATGCCACTTTCGGTTGACTACCGTGAAAAATTTGCCGCTGCGGGTCGTTTCCCAGGCGGATTCCTGAAACGTGAATCACGTCCTTCTGACGAAGAAGTACTGATTGGCCGCTTGGTGGATCGTGCTTTGCGTCCATTATTCCCTGCCGATTTCCATGCTGAAACAGCCATGATGGTTTCGCTAATTTCATCGGATAGCGAAGTAATGGCCGACTCTTTAGCCGGTCTTGCCGCTTCTGCAGCTATTGCCGTTTCCGACATTCCGTTCGAAACTCCGATTTCTGAAGTTCGCGTGGCACGCATCGACGGAAAAATGATTGTGAACCCAACTTTTTCACAGCTCAAAAAAGCTGATTTGGATATCATGGTTGGCGCATCATACGACAACATCATGATGGTTGAAGGCGAAATGGACGAGGTATCGGAAGAAGTGATGCTCGAAGCCATTAAAGTAGCCCACGACGCCATCAAAATACATTGCAAAGCTCAGGAAGAACTTTCAGCTTTGGTTGGAAAAACCAAACGCACGTATTGCCACGAAGTAAACGATGCCGATCTGAAAGCAAAAGTTTTCGAAGATTTATATCCTGCCTGCTATGCTTTGGCAACACAACGTATCAACGATAAAGCGCTTCGTATCGAAGGGTTCCATGCAATCGTTGAAAAATACATTGAAGAATATTCTGCCGCAAACGCTGAAAATACAGAAATCAATCTTGGAACAAATATCAAGTTGATTAAAAAGTATTACCACGACGTTGAAAAAGAAGCCATGCGCCGCATGATTCTCGATGAAGGTATCCGTTTGGATGGTCGTACAACGACTCAAATCCGTCCGATCTGGGGTGAAGTTGATTATTTACCAGGATCACACGGATCTGCAATTTTCACCCGTGGTGAAACTCAGTCGCTTTCGTCAATCACCCTGGGAACAAAAATGGACGAAAAGAAAATTGACAGCGTGACCTACCAGGGAGTTGAAAAATTTATGTTGCACTATAATTTTCCACCGTTCTCGGTTGGGGAAGCCAAAGTCCCTCGTGGAGTTGGTCGCCGCGAAATCGGTCACGGAAACCTTGCTTTACGTGCCTTGAAAAAAATGATTCCTGAAGACTTCCCATATGTTGTCCGCGTTGTTTCAGATATCCTGGAATCAAACGGATCATCATCAATGGCTACCGTTTGTGCCGGAACCATGTGTATGCTTGACGCTGGTGTGAAAATGAAACGTCCGGTTTCGGGGATTGCTATGGGTTTGATTACCGATCCTGCAAACAATAAATTCGCTGTACTTTCAGATATTCTGGGCGACGAGGATCACCTCGGCGACATGGACTTTAAGGTAACCGGTACCACGAAGGGAATCACCGCAACCCAGATGGACATCAAAGTTGGAGGACTTTCGTACGAAATTCTTTCTCAGGCATTGGAACAAGCCAAACAGGGTCGTGCACACATTCTTGGCGAAATTCTGAAAGTGATTTCTGAACCACGCGAAGACTACAAACCAAACGTTCCACGTGTGGTAGTCATCCAGGTGCCTAAAGAATTTATCGGACCAATTATCGGCCCTGGTGGAAAAAACATTCAGAAACTTCAGGAAGAAACCAAAACTGTTATTTCTATTGAAGAAAAAGACGACATTGGTTTTGTGCAGATTTCGAGCGTGAACAAAGAATCGCTTGACGCTGCCGTTGCCCGCATCAAAATGATTGTAGCTATTCCTGAAAAAGGAGAAATCTACAAAGGAAAAGTAAAATCGATCACTTCTTTCGGTGCATTTGTTGAAATTATGCCAGGAAAAGAAGGTTTGCTGCATATTTCTGAAATCAGTTGGAACCGTTTGCAAACGGTTGAAGAAGAACTTCAGGAAGGCCAGGAAGTTGAAGTAAAACTTTTGGATATGGATCGTGATGGCAAGATGAAATTATCTCGCCGTGTATTGCTTCCAAAACCTGAAGGAATGCCAGACAGACCTGAGAGACCAGAACGCAGCAACGATGATCGTCCTCCACGTCGCGATGACAATCGTGGTGGTGACCGCAGAGACAATCGTGGCGGAGATCGCCGTGATAACCGCGGTGGTGGCGATCGCCGATAATCAGAACAATAACATCACAGATAAATAAAAAATGCCCGCTAGTCGGGCATTTTTTATTTGGATTCATGTCCGTCACATAAATGTGACGGCAAATGATATTGCTCCGATGAGGATTTGATTGATTATCCTTTGCCGTTCCGCTTTAGCGAACGGATACTGAGGATAAATTAATCCATCAGCAACCGCATGTGAGAACTTCTTTGCCGCCTGAATTATTTCCTTCAGTCTTATGGCCATCGCGTTTCCACCAATCGAGCCCTCCAATTAATTCCTTCACATTAAATCCAAGATTTACCATATTCAGTGCTCCTTTGGTCGATGCATTGCAGCCAATTCCATCACAATAGGTTACAACCAAAGCGTCCTTGTCCAGATGAGAGGTTGAAGATTCGGTCATTGACCGGTGTGGTATGTTAATCGATCCCGGAATATGCTCTTTTTGGTAAGCCTCGGATGATCTGGTATCAATCACTATAATTTTGTCTCCTCCGGAAAGTGCTAAAGATAAATCCCAGGAATCTATCTCGAATTGCAGCTTCTGCTGATAAAACGACAGTTGATCATTCATGATAAATACAAAGATTAATGGTGTAATTAAAATATGGGAACAGATACAAATAAGATTTTGTTCCCTACAAACAGTATATTTACAACCAAACAATATTTTATGAAACGAATTATTATTTCCTTTTTAGCACTATCATTTATGATGTCCTGCTCTGAAAAACCACTCCAGTATCCGCCAACAAAGAAAGGCGATGTAAAAGACACTTACTTCGGCACCGAAGTTGAGGACCCCTACCGCTGGCTCGAAGACGACAATTCAGCCGAAACAGCCGAATGGGTAAAAACCGAGAACAAGTTAACGTTCGATTACCTGAATAAACTACCGTATCGCGATCAGATTAAAACCCGCTTGACTGAATTGTGGGATTACCCAAAATATGGAACTCCATTTAAAGAAGCTGGAAAATATTTCTTCTATAAAAACAATGGATTGCAAAACCAGAGTGTTTTGTATATGACCTCCGATCTAGCCACCGAACCAACTGTTTTGCTCGATCCGAACACCTTATCAAACGATGGAACCGCCGCTCTTTCAGGAATTGAAATTTCGAATGATGGGAAATACCTCATCTATCAGGTTGCCAAATCAGGATCGGACTGGAACGAGATTTTCGTTAAAAACATTGAAACCGGAGAAATGATGCCCGACCATATTTTGTGGGTCAAATTTTCAGGAGTAAGCTGGTGCAACGACGGATTTTACTATAGCGCCTATGACAAACCTGAAGCTGGCAGCGAATTATCGAAAGCCAACGAATTTCAAAAAGTCTATTTTCACAAATTGGGCACAGAACAGTCGGCTGACCAGTTGATTGTAAATGACACGAAAAACCCAAAACTCATGTTTGGTGCCGGCCTAACAGAAGACAAACGCTTCCTGCTGGTTTCAAAAAGCATCGGAACAAATGGGAACGCGCTCGACTTCAAAGATCTCAGCAAAAAAAACAGCGGGTTCATCAAACTGCTGGATAGCTACGAATCTGAATTCAATCCGGTTGACAACATTGGCGACAACCTTTATGTACGCACCAATTACAAAGCACCTAAATACCGACTGATCAGAATCGATACCAATAAACCAGAAGAAGCAAACTGGGTAGATGTAATTCCGGAGAAAAAAGATGTGATGGAATCGGTTAGCATGATTGCAGGCAAACTGGTTGTGAATTACATGACCGATGCCCACAGTAAAACCGAACTTTACTCGTACGATGGAGTTCTTGATCGGGAAATTAAACTTCCGGGAATTGGCACCGTTGGCGGCTTCTCGGGAAAGAAAAATGACACAATGGCATTCTACAGCTATACTTCATTCAACACTCCGGGCGAAGTTTACAAATATGATTTTACAACCAACCAATCATCGCTCCATTTCAGGCCTGAAGTAAAGTTTAATCCTGATGATTTTGAAGTAAATCAGGTATTTTATGCCAGCAAAGACGGCACCAAAATACCGATGTTCATTGTTAACAAAAAAGGATTGAAGCTGAATGGTAAAAACCCAACTCTTCTTTATGCCTACGGTGGGTTCAACATCAGCCTAACTCCTTCATTTTCTTCAGCGCGCATTGCATTTATCGAGAATGGTGGCGTGTTTGCCATGGCTAACCTTCGTGGTGGTGGCGAATACGGCGAAGAATGGCATCTGGCAGGAACTAAATTAAAGAAACAAAATGTGTTTGACGATTTCATTGGTGCAGCCGAGTACCTGATCGACCAAAAATATACTTCCAGCGAAAAACTGGCTATTCAGGGAGGATCGAATGGCGGATTGCTTATTGGTGCCGTTACCAATCAACGTCCCGAATTGTTTAAAGTGGCGCTTCCTCAGGTTGGGGTAATGGATATGCTTCGTTTCAATAAATTCACCATTGGCTGGGCTTGGGCAGGCGATTACGGAACCAGCGAAGACAGTGAAGAAATGTTTAAATACCTTTATGGTTATTCGCCTTACCATACCATAAAAAAAGGAACAGCCTATCCGGCAGTTCTGGCAACAACCGCCGATCACGACGACCGGGTTGTTCCGGCACACACGTTTAAATACATGGCTCGCCTTCAGGAATATGGCGCAGGAAATAAACTACCTCTTTTGGTGCGTATCGATTCAAAAGCTGGTCATGGTGCAGGGAAACCAACAGCCAAGGTTATTGAAGAATATACTGATGTCTGGTCGTTTGTTTTCTATCATTTAGGCATGAAGATGTAATTTAGTAAGCGGGTGACTTGAAGTCACCCGCTTACTATTGCATTACTTGATGCAAAAAATCATTCCAGATTGCACAAAATATTGTACTTTTAAAATCCCGGAAAACAACATCCGGGATTTTTTTATGCCCTGATTATGAGCTTAAATTATTTGGTTATAGAAGGAAATATTGGAGCCGGGAAAACCACGCTCGCCCAAATGATCAGTGAAAAGTACAAAACCAAGCTGGTACTGGAACAATTTGCCGATAATCCTTTTCTGCCCAAATTCTACGAAAATCAGGAACAATATTCCTTTCCGCTTGAAATGGCCTTTCTTGCCGAAAGGTACAACCAGCTTAATCGAGAACTCAGTAATCTCGATCTGTTCAGTCCATTTACGATTTCTGATTACTACTTTATGAAATCGCTTATCTTCGCGCAAAACACCTTACAGCCCGACGAATACAATTTATACCGACAATTTTTCACCATCATCTATGAAAAAATGCCTAAACCCGATTTGTATGTCTATCTGCATAAAGATGCCGATTTGCTATTGAAGAATATTGCTGTAAGAGGCAGAACCTACGAAACGTTCATCACCAAAGAGTATCTGGACAAGATTTCACAAGGATATTTTGGCTATTTCAGGCAACAAACCAACTTCCCAATTTTAATTATTGACACTAATGGTATAGATTTTGTTGAAAAGCCGGCTGACTTTGAAAAACTAACAGATACCATATTCAATAGTCAGTTTAACAAAGGAGTGACACGTGTAATATTGGATTAAAACCTTTTTTATGCTTTTATTTAAAGGAAACATTACTAATTTTGTACATATTCATTGTATTATACCAACTTCAAATTTAATATACACATTATGAGTAGAATTAACTTAAAACCACTTGCTTTAGTTGCGTTGGCGGCTGTGCTATTTTCGAGCTGCGCAAGTTTGCAAAAGATGAAAAAGAACGCAAACTTGATCAATTTCAAAACAACGCCTGAAATCCTTGAAACCCACGCCGGGAAAGTTGATGTTGCCATCGATGGCAAATTCCCTGCTAAGTATTTTGCCAAGAAAGTAACTTTGGTGGCCACTCCGGTATTGAAATACGATGGTGGCGAAAAAGCTTTTGAACCTGTAACTCTTCAGGGCGAGAAAGTTGATGCCAACAACAAAGTAATCACTTTGAAAAATGGCGGAAGCTTTGCCTATAAAGATGCGGTTCCTTATGCAGAAGCCATGCGTTTATCAAATCTCGAGCTGCGCATCACGGCATCTCAGGGTGCAAAAAGCCTTGACTTTGCTCCAATTCAATTAGCTAAAGGTGTTCTTGCACTCCCTACTTTGGTAGTTAATTACCCAACTCCAATTATTGGTGTAACCCGCGAAAAAAACAACACTGGGAAATACGATCCAAACATCGATGCCTTCCAACGTATCGTTCCTGATGAATACACTGCTGACATCAAATATCTGATCAACAAGGCCGATATTCGTAAAGAAGAATTGACCAAGGAAGAAATGACCAGATTGAACGAATACAATAAAGAAGCAGCCAAAGATCCACGGAAAAAAATTAGAAGTATGGAAGTGTCTTCATATGCTTCTCCTGACGGTGGAATGGAATTAAATACTAAACTGGCTGAAAAACGTATGGACGTTTCTTCAAAATTCTTAACCAAAGAATTGAAAAAAGACGAAGTTGAAGCCGAATTCAAAACTAAATTCACTCCTGAAGACTGGGACGGATTTAAAGAAATGATGAGCAAATCAAACATTCAGGATAAAGAATTGATCCTTCGTGTACTTTCAATGTACACTGATCCTGAAGTTCGTGAACGCGAAATCAAAAATCTTTCAGCTGCTTTCACAAGTGTTGCTGCCGAAATTTTACCACAATTACGTCGTTCAAAATTCACTACAAGCATTGACTTGATTGGCAAAACTGACGAAGAAATCGCTGCTTTGGCCGATTCAGATCCATCGAAACTGAACCCGGCAGAATTGCTTTATGCTGCCACTTTAACTAAAGATGCCAACAAACAACTTGCTATCTACAATTCGTTCATGAAAGTCTATCCAAACGATTGGAGAGGATATAACAATGCAGGTATGGTTTTGGTAAAACAGCAGAAATATGCCGATGCAAAGAGTTTGTTCGAAAAAGCTGAAAAGTTGAACAACAATGAGCCAATCATTAAAAACAACTTAGGCGTTTGCGAATTGAAAGCAGGCAATTTAGCTCAGGCAGAAACCTATTTTGGCGCTGCTTCAGGTGCTGGCGATGCTGTAAACAACAACCTTGGAATTTTAAGCATCATTAAAGGTGACTATGCCAAAGCTGTTAAATATTTTGGTGATTCAGATTCTCCAAACACTGGCTTAGCTAAAATCCTTACAGGCGACAACAACGGAGCTTTAAAAGCTTTGGATAACTGTACCTGGGAAGGCTGCTACTGGAAAGAATATTTCAAAGCAGTGGTTGGTGCACGCACAGCTAAGGAAAACCTGATGTACGAAAGCCTTGAAAAAGCTACAAAAATGAAACCTGAATTGAAAAAAACAGCAGCTACCGATATGGAATTTGCTAAATATTTCGATGAAGCCCGTTTCAAAGAAATCGTAAAATAATCGGATACGATACGATCACAAAAAAGAGCGACCCAATACGGATCGCTCTTTTTTTATATCTTTTTCAGAAGTTTCTACAAAAAATTCTTGTCCAGGTATTCCTGAAATTTGTCTTTATACTGATCGCTTACCGGAATGTAGGTCTTGCCGAAAATGATGCGGCTACGCTCGATGGTGTCGATCTTATTGAGGTTGACGATGAATGACCGATGCACACGCATAAACTGATCTTCAGGCAATTTTTGTTCGAGCGATTTGATGGAATTGAGCGACAGAACCGGTTTATCTTCACCTGTTGTATATACTTTAATGTAATCTTTCAATCCTTCGATGTAAAGGATGTCGTTGAAATTGATGCGCCGTATTTTGTATTCCGACTTTAGGAACAGAAACTGGCTGTTTGCTTCAATCGATGGAAGCACACTTGATTCCAGTTCCGACTGTTTACGCGCCTTCTGTGCCGCTTTCAGGAATTCTTCGTAGCTGAATGGCTTCAACAGATAATCAATCGCATTTAGCCTGAATCCTTCGAGTGCATATTTTTCGTAGGCTGTGGTAAAAATGATTTTTGGCGCATTTTCAAGGCTTCGGGCAAATTCAATTCCAGTCAAATCAGGCATCTGAATGTCTACAAAAATCAAATCAGCCGATTCAGTTGAAAGAAAATCGATAGCATCCAGCGGATTATCGAAAGCGCCTGTCAGCTCCAAAAAAGGTGTCTTGCTGATGTAATCGCTCACTAACCGGAGGGCTAGCGGCTCATCATCTATGGCAATAGTTCTCAGCTTCATACCTTTGACTTTTTAATTGAAAGATTAACGTGAAAAATGGTCTCGTTGCTTTCAATGGTTAGTTTATGATTGTCGGGAAACAACAAATGCAACCGTTTTCGTACGTTTTCGAGGCCAATTCCGGAGTGTTGCATATCGCCAGACTGACTGCTTTTACCTATGCTATTTTCGGAAACGAAATTAATCTGATCGTTTTCAATGGTCATCCGAAGATGAATGAATGAACGATCGCGATGACTAACTCCGTGTTTAAATGCATTTTCGACAAACGGAACAAAAAGCAATGGCGGAATAGTAAAGTCAGAAAAGTTATCCGGAAAATCAATCACTAATTCAACTTTTGGGCTAAGTCTTAACTTCATCAGGTCGATGTAATTGTTCATGAAATCAATTTCGTGACTCATTAACGTTTCACCATGTTCTGATTCATAAAGCAGATAACGCATCAACTTAGACAGTTTGAGCACAGAATCCTGCGCTGTAGGTCCGTCAATGCCAATCAATGAGTAAATGTTATTCAGAGTATTAAAGAAAAAATGAGGGCTAACCTGATTTTTAAGGAATGCCAGTTCCGAATTCAGCTTTTCCTTTTCCAGTTCCTTTTGTTTCTTCTCGTTTTGCTTCAAAGTCTCCATCAATCCAAGCCCAATAGCAAAACCTGACAATAACAATGATGTAATGAGATGACTAAAAAAGCCAAACACATCGCCATTCTTAGGACCTTCGTCTTTGCCATTTAGCATTTTCATGGCTTCGCGGAACTTAGCATCGGCAACGGGGTCACTTAAGAAAGTCTTATCAATATAACTGGCAATGTAGTGAGTAGCAAGAATAAACGCAATAAGGATAAGAAGATAAGTTAACTGTTTGTTCTGAACAAAGTAACGGGGAACTAACCAAAGATAACCTACATAAAAAATGATTGCAGCCGACAAGGTATGCAGATAAAACCCATATAAGCGCATAACATTACCACCTCCGAATGAATTATGCAAGTATAGCGCAAAAAGTATTATAACGATCCAGACGATTGTATGAAGCGTAACCCTAATCCATTTATCGGAGAATGATATTATTTTACCCATTTGATGTCTTTTTTTCAAAGATAATATACCAATTACAATTTACCATTTCGCGATTTACTATTTACCAGGCATTAATGAATGCCAATAGTAAATAGTAAAATCGTGAATGGGTTTTATTCGTACCTCAACGCATCAATCGGGTTCAGATTCGAAGCTTTTCGAGCCGGATACCATCCAAAGAAGATACCAATGGCCGAACAAACCAGGAATCCCAATGCTTGCACTTCTGGCATAATAATCATGCCCCAACCTAATGCTGAAGTAACGCCATAGGTTACCATCATACCAAAAATAATCCCGATTACTCCTCCAAATATGCTCAAAAGAACCGATTCGATCAGGAACTGCATCATAATATCGTGAGCACGACCACCCACCGACAGACGCAAGCCAATTTCGCGGGTACGTTCGGTAACCGACACAAACATGATATTCATAATACCTATACCTCCAACCAACAATGAGATACCGGCAATTGATCCCAACAAGATAGTCAACATATTCATCACTGAAGAAAATGTCTGTACCATCTCAGCCTGCGACCTTACCTGGAAATCA
The DNA here is from genome assembly GCA_028683385.1 of Prolixibacteraceae bacterium. Classification (GTDB taxonomy): domain Bacteria; phylum Bacteroidota; class Bacteroidia; order Bacteroidales; family Prolixibacteraceae; genus Aquipluma. Next base: position 105,507 of record JAQUIJ010000013.1, read on the forward strand.
TCTATTTCACCATCTTTTAGTTTGTGGCTTTTGCGAAGCGAATTGGTAACCTGACTGATTGCTTCACTATTTTTTTCCTCGCTGACCGCAGAACCATAAATACTTTGAATATGGGTAATTGCCAGAATACGCTTCTGAACTGTAGTGTACGGTGCAATAATCAGGTCGTCCTGATCCTGCCCCATGCCGTTTTCACCTTTTTCTGTTAAAACACCTATAATAAGAAGCGGTATGCCCTTAAACCTGACTGATTGACCAATTGGATCGGTCTTCCCCTCAAAAAGTTTCTCGATAATGGTTTGGCCAACCAAACAAACTTTGGCATAGGTTTGTATCTCCCTTTCTGAAAAACCGCGTCCTGATTTAATCGAATATTTTCGGATACCAAGATACTTGTTATTAACTCCGTAAACCGAAGTTGGCCAGTTTGAATTACCCACCACAGCTTGTCCGCTTGAGCGAACTTCAGGAGACACGGCAGATAGCGCCGGGCAATCTTTTTCAATGGCCGCAATATCATTCAAAGTCATACTTTGCGCATTCGAGTTTCCCATCGCTACACCGCCACGCTGTTGCGATGCGGGCATAACCATAATCAGGTTAGTTCCCATGCTCGACATTTGGTTTGCGATGCTTTTTTTCGATCCTTCCCCAATAGCAAGCATCACAATCACCGACGCTACACCGATAATAATCCCAAGCATGGTTAAGAATGCCCTGAATTTATTTCGCTTCAATGCATTCACCGATATTTTTATAGTATTCGTATAGTTCATGACTTTACTTTTTTGGGTTAAACCAATTCTTCTGCCGGAAGGCCTTTTAGTAATTCCAGGGCATTATACCTCTCAGTTACCATATCTTCACGAATGATATGTCCATCGCGGAAAACAACCTCACGGGTCATAAATTTGGCGATGTCGGGTTCATGGGTTACAAATACAATGGTTTTGCCTTTCGAATTTAAATCCTGAAGCAACGCCATGATTTCGTATGAAGTTCGGGTATCGAGGTTACCAGTGGCTTCATCAGCCAAAATAACCACAGGGTCGTTTACCAGTGAACGTGCAATAGCCACGCGCTGTTGCTGTCCACCCGACATTTGGTTTGGCATGTGGTGCATCCGATCTGCAAGACCCACTGCTTCCAGCGCTGCAATGGCTCTTTCTCTTCGCTCTTTCGGTTTTACCTCCGAATTGTAGAACAATGGAAGCTCAACATTCTCCAGAGCCGTAGTACGAGGTAATAAATTGTACGATTGAAAAACAAACCCCAGTTTTCTATTCCGCAGACCTGCAAGTTCGTTTCTCGAAAGTTCTCCCATACTTATCCCGTCTAACATATAGCTTCCTGATGTAGGTTTGTCTAAGCATCCTAAGACATTCAGCATAGTTGACTTTCCCGAGCCGCTGGTGCCCATAATGGCCACAAACTCACCCTCCTTTATCTCAAGGTTTATTCCACGCAAGGCATGAACCGTGATTTCTTCCATATAGAAATCTTTTTTTAGGTCCTTAACCTCTATAATTGTCTTTTTCATTTTTCTCTTTTTTTCCTGATTATTCACTGACCCTATTTTTCATCTGTCTATAATTTGATTTTTAATTGCCAGATGGAACTCGCCATCATAGTCATACTCCTGTGCGTGAGGTTATCTCTCATGGCTCGTTTCATATTTCAATTTGGGTGAATTGATAACAGAACATCGTAAATCCGATCGGCTTGCCTAAATTATTGTGGTGGACCACCTCGTTGGGTGTTTGTAGTTGCTGTTCTCTTTTCACTTCCAGGAGGCCTAAAGAAACCACCTGTTGTCTTGGCCTTTTGTGTCGCCCCGGTGGTCATTGTAGTAACTACGACTTCCCCTTCATTCAATCCATTTACAACTTCAAAATTAATTTCATCAGTAACCCCAACTTTAACCTTCTTCGGGTGAATGCTTCCATTGCTTTCTTCAACCCAAACAGTATGGATTGAATCGTTACCTGCTTCTTTTACAAACCCGCCATCGCCACCCATTGGTGGAGTTGCTGGTTCTGAAGCCTGAGCATCGCCCATTTGTGGCATATATGCTGCCAAAGCTGCTGGATCAGGAGTAAAGCGAGTTGCTTTTGCAGGAATAATAAGTATATTTTTCTTTTCTGTAACATAGAAAGTTGCATTAGCAGTCATTCCGGGTTTCAGGATGTTGTCAGGATTAGGAGCCCCAATTACAACAGTATAGGTAACAACATTATTTGTAGTAGTAGGTTGAAGCCTGATTTCGGTCACCTCACCAGAGAATTTCTTGACAGGAAACGCATCAACAGTAAATTCAACACGCTGTCCATCAACTAACTGACCTATATCTGCCTCGTCAACTTTGGCTTCTACTCGCATCTGCGTAAGATCGTTCGCAATTGTAAAAAGTGTTGGCGTATTGAAACTGGCAGCTACAGTCTGTCCTTCATCAACAGCGCGGTTAAGGATAATTCCATCAATTGGAGAGTAAATGCGGGCATACGAAAGATTGATCTTATTCTTATCGTACATTGATTTGGCGTTACTTAACGAGCCTAAGGCATTGTTGTAGTTATACTCAACCTGATCGAAATCTGCCTGAGCAATTAATTTTTTAGCTAGCAGTGCTTTGTAGCGTTCGTAAGTCGCTTTCTGATATTTTACCTGTGCTTCAGCCTGGTCTACAGAGGCTTTACTTTGATCGAGCTGAGCAATCAATGGTGTTTCGTCTAATTGAGCCAAAAGCTGACCTTTTTTAACCTGCGAATTAAAATCAGCAAATATTTTCTCAATTACACCTGAAACCTGAGTACCAACTGCAACTGTTTTAACAGCTTCGAGTGTACCTGTTGCGGTAACCGTATTACTAATCGTTCCTCGTTCAACTTTGGCTGTTTCAATCGAAACAGTCTGTTTGGTTTTCGTGACTGATTTGTAAATCAGAAAACCTGCGGCAAGCACCACAACTGCCGATCCGATGTATATCAAACTCTTTTTCATGATTATGTATATTATTGTTTTAATTTTTTCTAAAATATTCACTACAACGTCAAAGGAATGCCTTTGTAAAAATCAACTATTTTGTAGCTGAAAATCATGTTGAATTTAGATTGCAACAATTTGCTTTCTGAGGTAATCAGGTTCGTTTTTTGAATCAGGAAATCAACTGAGTTGATCAAACCTTGATTATATTTTTCAGTAGTCACATCATACGATTCCTGCGCTGATTGATTTTGTTCCTGGCTGGCCAGATATTGACTTTTCGCTGAAACAACATCGGCACATGCCTGCTCGATGCTCTTACGAAGTTCGTTCTTCGTGTTGATTTCAGTGAGTTCTGCATCGGCAACCGAAATATTGGCTGATGCAATGTTTGTTTTTATTTGCTTTTTCTGAAAGATTGGAATCGAAAGCGATAATCCAACCGATGGATTTACTTTATCTTTCAACTGACTGGTGTAGGTTGAATTTTTGGTCAGGCTCGAATAACCTGTTGACAGGCCTGCATCCATCGAAAGGCTGGGAATTGCATCGGCTTTGGCAATTTTAACGTCCAGGGCAGCACTTTCTTTGTTCAGCTCAGCGCTTTTAATTTGCGGTTTAATCCCTAGTGCAAGATTATAAATTTCCTGAGCATCGGGTTGTGACGAATCGATCAGCAAACTCTCGATGTTCGGCGAAGATATCTCGAAATTAGGATCAACAGGCAACTCCATTAGCTGCATCAATGTTACCTTACCTATCGACAACTGACTCTGTGCTGAAGCCAGAGTTGATTTTTCTGTAGCCAATTCTGATTTGATCTGCAAATAGTCTGACATTGAAATAACTCCCAGATCCATGCGCTCTTTCGACAAGTTCAGTTGTTCGGTAGTAGATACGATTTGTTTTTCAGCATTGCTGACACTTTCGTTGGCATACAAAACCTGCAGATAAGCATTGAGTATACTTAATCCAACCGATTCTTTTACGGCATCGGAGTTAAATCTTCCGCTTTGCAAGTCAATCTCTGCCTGCTTAATCTTGTTATCCAGTTTCTGTCCGTTGAATAAGGATACACTTGAACTAACTGAATAGTTCGTGCTGTTTGATCCACTACTGCTTCCGTATCCACCTGTTGCAGAATCGAACCCTTTGTACCAGTTAAAGCTTTCACGAACCGAGGCGTTAACCGATGGCAAGCGGTTAGCCTGTGCCTGATCAGCAGATAGCTGATTTCTGTCGTTGACCAAACCTGTTTTCTGTATCTGAATGTTTTTACTCAACGCATAGTTGATACATTCTTCCAGTGTCCAGGTTTTGCTCTGCGCACTACCGGTGAATCCTGAAAAGAGAATCAGAAACCCGGCGATCAGTAAACTTGTTTGAATTGTTTTCATAACGTCTATTGCTTGTTACTATTTTGAACCAAAACTACAATGGCTTTGGTTTCCTATAAAATGCAATAGACGTTTGGCTTGTTTTTACCGACAGATTGGACGATTTTGAGCTTATTCTGAAAATGGAATTGTCAGGAATAAAACGCCTTTTTATTAAATGGCCGGCCAGTTGTTAATGTTTCTTAAGGCTTCAGCTCTTTTAAAACAATGTCAATAACTCGCTGTTTCATTTTAAATTACGCTAGACAGTTCGATCAATTAAAACAAAAAAATTAAGGTTATGAAAAAACATTTTTATGCATTCGCAGCATTCGTAGTTTTGTTTGCCTCGGCTTTTACCGCTTTTCAATCGATGGATTGGAAAATCTCTGAAAATTATTCAGTTAAATTCGATGGTGGTGATCCATCTGGTGAATTTAAAGGATTAAAAGGAACGATCAGTTTTGACCCAAATAACCTAAAGGACTCCAAATTTGCGGTATCAATTGATGTAGCAACTATCAATACCGGAAATGGGATGAAGAATACTCACGCCAAAAGCGACAAGTGGCTTGACGCTGAAAAATACCCGCTAATTTCATTTACCTCGAAAGAAATTACGAAAGCAGCTTCAGGCTACCAGGCAAAAGGAATTCTTGATATGCATGGTGTACAAAAAGAAATTTCCCTTCCTTTTACATTTGATGGCAATGTTTTTACCGGTAGTATTTCGGTGAACCGGATGGATTACAACATTAATACTGCAGAACCAAATCATGGTGGGCAAGTCATGAAAGTTGACATTAATGTTCCGGTCTCAAAATAAGAATTGAGATGTTTAAGAACGACTTCACACATGGAATAATTGCCGGCATATTGGCTTCAATTGCCGGCATTATTTATTCGCATGTCTATTTTTTTGCCAACGAGGCCAATTTTTCAAGCATTGTGAATGTTTTCAGCATCATCGGACTAAACGTATCAGCTTGTATCGTCATCGCCTTTTTACATGCATTTTCAGTCAAATGGCTTAAGAAAAGCGCCGAACTGGTTTTTAATCTGGTATTATCAGTTCTTTCATTTGCCCTGATTGTTGTTCCACTTTCAATAACACTTCCTTTGAATATTCAATTTCCTGAATTATTCCCCGGACTTGTTGTTCCCATGATGTTTTTCCCTTCAATCGCATGGTTGACCATAAATCCTGTTTTTAGCAATCCGGAGAAGTAAAAAATAGTATTCGATTTTGTAAATTTACTGATTACAAACCCCAAGTAAATCAAACCAATATGCAAAAACTAATAGCTTGTTGCGGATTAAATTGTGCGACTTGCGATGCAAGAATAGCCACGATTGCGAATGACAATGAATTGCGCGCCCAGACAGCAGAGAAATGGAAAACTCAATACGGAGCCTCAGAAATTACTCCTGAAATGATTAATTGTACCGGGTGTCGGGAAGAAGGCGCAAAATTTAGCCATTGCGCGGAATGTGAAATCCGAAATTGTGCGATATCCAAAGATTTTAAAACCTGTGCCAATTGCAGCAAAACGGAAGGTTGTGGCTTGTTGGTAAACTTGCACCAATTTGTTCCTGAAGCATTGGAAAATCTTAAATCGCTGAATTAGTACTATCCTTCAAAATATCACTCTAATTCCAAGTCCTCCCGGGTAGGCTTCAAGATACCAATTGACTTCCGGCAGATAAGAAATGTCTCCTTCATTCTCCAGATATTTTTGCTGGTATTTCTTATAATTTCGTCTGGCAAAGGTTGGCTGTGTCCAAATCTGTGTTTCGGTAATTGCTGAATTCAACACAAAATAGCCAACTCCAGCACCAAAGCTTCGCTTAAAACCCAACCAGGTAATTAATCCACCGCCCAAATTAACGGTGCTGCAAATAGCATGATTTTTCCAGCTTCGGGCTAATTTCTCCCGCATCGCACATTCTTCCAATAACTTTTCAGCGTACGCCAGTTTATTCAAACGTTCAACTCCAGTTGTTGCAGAAAATAAATTCAATTGTTCAGACTCGTTGTGCGGAATCAGCGGGCTGATAAACTGACCAGCCGCACCCAACAATGTGGTTGCTGCGCCCAGCACCATATCCTGTCGCATTCCCCTTTCATTATTATTGAAATAAACGATGCTTTGCCCGATAGTTGCTGCGCTATATCCGCCAAGCCAGCCATACCACCAGCGTTTTGTATTTGTCTTATCGTGCTCAAGTGTATTCTTGATGTATTGAATTCGCTCAATTACCAATGAATCAGAAATTTTATCTTGAGCTTGAAGAGGAACGAATTGGAGACAAAAAATCAGCAGTAGAAGGATCGTCCAAAACAATTGATTTAAAATTAACCTCATCAACTTAAATACACTTTTGTGATGGATCATTTTCAGTATTTGAAAAATTCCTTGTGAAGATATTAAGAATCAGGAGACATGAAGCAACTGACTGTATAACTCGTAATTCTCCTGATCGAAGCAAACAAAATAAACCTGTTTGATCTGATCGTTTTCGGATAAAAACTGAGTTACCGCTTCAATGGCAATGTGCGACGCGTTCTCCTTCGGAAAGCCATAAACACCAGTGCTGATGTTCGGAAAAGCAATCGTTTCAATGCCATTTTCGACAGCCATTTTAAGCGAATTCAAATAGGCATCCCAGAGCAAGTCCGCTTCGCTATTATTACCACCATGCCAAACCGGGCCAACGGTGTGAACAACAAATTTCGCCGGAAGATTTCCTCCGGAAGTGATCACCGCCTGACCAGTTTCGCATCGCCCTTGCCTTACAACAATCTCGCGGCATTCGGCTAAAATAGCTGGTCCACCGGCACGATGAATGGCGCCATCTACACCTCCACCACCCATCAGCGACGAGTTTGCTGCATTCACAATCGCATCCACTTCGAGTTTGGTGATGTCGCCCTGAATTAGCGTTATTCGGCTAAGAATTGGGTCCATTTTGATGAATTTAAAACCAAAATTACGATTTATTGAGGAGTTTTGTCCGTCAGGACATCAACGACAATAGAAAATACGAATTTAGCAGCCGCTCACCCGTTAGGACATAAACAATTGTTGACTCCCTCCTGGAAATGATTACCATTTCTTTGGAGATAACTATTAGTATTAATCTCCTAAGGAGAAACAAAAAAGTCAGGGCTTCATTGGAATGAAACCCTGACTTATATTTTTAGAAGCTTTTCGTTTACTTTTTCGCCATTTTCAAGGCTTCAGTAGTTGTATAGTATTTCGTAATCATGTTTGGAACTTCCCATTCCGGCAATTTACCATCTTTCAAGTATTGCAGGTATTGTTCGGTTACCTGACCGAAATGAGCTTCATGACCAACTTTAAACGAATCAGGAATTTCGACAACCCAACTTTTATCAGCTAGTTTGCTTAATTTTAAACCTGCGTATTTAGCCGAAATAGTCTCTTCTACAGCTTTTTTCAGGCTGGATTCGAATGCGGCTAAATCAGTTGCGCCAGTTGCTTCAATGTAAACAGTTGGTTTGTATTTTTCTTCTTTTGTTTGTTTAATCAACACGTTGCACAATTTCCCACGCATCAGGCAATAATGCGAATCTCCGGCACCTTCCGGCGCTTCAAAATCCCACAAAGTAGTCACCTTGACAACTTTGTCTTTCAACTTATGTTCCATTTCACCGTTGGCATATACTTTTAGCTTGCCATCAGCAACATCTTTCTTTAGGAATTCAGGAAATTCTTTCATTCCGGTTACTTTCTCGAATTGCTCCGGAGAAAAATCGGTTGTCCATCGTTTGGCAGAAATCATCTGAACATCGGTTTTATTCAGGATGACTTCAGGGAAAGCACTCCATTGAATCAAATCGACCAGATGTGTGGCAACATCGGCATTTCCTTCGCCCTGCTGGGTAATATCGAAAAACCATGCCGGACGTTTCAACGCAACGCCCGAAACTACTTTGCAGAAATTATGCACACTTTCGATAACAACAGCAGGTTCATCAACAGTGCCATCTACCAGTCCTCCAAAAACATCAGGCGTGTTGGCCAGTTCGCGCTGAACGATGTTGGTAATTTCATGACGTTCAGTCATAATATCGTAAAGCAAAACTCCCTTTTCAGCAGCCGTTTTGAAAGCCTGCTCTAAAAGAGGAAAAGCTTCAGGAGTAATTACCATGGGTTTATCAGCAAAAACATTGATCCCAGCCTCAACTGCTTTCTGAATGTACTCGGTCTTTTTTGCATTGTTCCCAGCTACCATCATTACGTTTCCAGGTTTTTCGGCCAACATTTTTTCGAGGTAATCGGTACCTGTATATACTTTTTCGACCCAAGCTGTTGGATTGTCGGTGCGTTTATTAAATGCTTCGATGCGTCCCAGATGTTGAGCTACATCGTCACCTTCAGGAGCATACACATAAACCGTCGGATCGATTTGGTCGTACATCGATTTTTGGATGAGAGCCGCATGAAAATGGCCGGGATCGAGAGTCATTAGTTTCACTTCGCCTTTGACGCCGGTAAACTTTGGAGTCGCTTTTTCGACACCTTTTTGACCGCCACCGGCACAAGCGGATAAAATTGTTGCCATTGCCAGCACAGGAATTAAGTTTTTATTCATGGTTTAATTATTAGGGTTGTCTGATTTATTGTCCACAAAAATAAAACTTTCCGCCAAAGAAAAACTTAGCACGACCGTTTTCCATCGATGTCTTTAAAATCAATTTCATACTTTTCATCATTGTAAAGAGTGATCGTTGCACCCAAAGCCGAATATTCCGGTGTAATGTCCATGATCTGAATATCCTTTATTGGCGACAATTCTTCTTCTGTCCATTCCTGATTATCCATTCGATGTATCATCACGCTAATCATCAGTTCCATTGGTGGGTTTTTAGCCTTGCGTTTTTTATAGGCGTAGATCACTGTGCTTTCGTCAGCCTCAGCATTTCGGTCGGAGTGTACCAAACTATCCAGCTTATCCCATCCATGATAGGTTATCAAGGCAACTCGTCGTCCCGGGATAGAGGCAGTAATCACCTTTTTGTCACCAAGTTCGAATTGATTAACAACAGCTTTCTGGCTACCGATATGCGGCATTCCGAAATGCCCAAGCGTTAATTCGTATTCAAAAGCCAGCCGCGAACGATCGACACGAATTACTCCGCCCGGAATGGTAATTTCGGCCAAATCGATGATATACCCTACCCCATTGTTTGGCGGACGCCGCATGATGGCCTGACGATACAATACATCTTTGCGCACGCCGTTAAAAAACATGCTTTGCGAAATGGTAAACGAACGGTTCTTTTCTGAATCGTTTTCCACTTTTTTGCCGGTGAGGTAAAAATTCACATCGTCGCCACGCACATCGCGCGGATCCTGGCTTCGGTAGCTGTATTCCATCGAGGTTCCGCCCTGCGGATTGTGATCTTCCCAGGGGAAATGCGTGTTGTAAACAAGCTTCGAATAATTTGGATCGTCGTAATAAACCTTGCCCGGAATAATTTCGGAAGCACCGGTTTTTCCGTGGTTCACAAGCACCAGTCCAGGGCTTTCAAGAACTACTTTTTTCGATTCGTCTCCAAGTGTTTCCCAGTCTCCTTCATTTTCTTTGGCAGTCCAGAACGGCGAATCGTTGGGCAAAGCGAGGCAGATAAATGGCAAAAACATCAGGAAAGGACTGGCAGCACAACTGTAGTTTTGCACCATGTATTCCTTCTGTCCGTAAAATCCCAAACTTGGAATATCGTTGTCATAAAATTCTTCGCGAGTAACAAATTGCAGCAACGAGCCTGAACAAAGCCTCCGTGCCCAACCCGCATCCAGCAAGGTCTTATCTTTCAACATAAAGGCAACGGGAAACGCTCCTGAAACCCATGTGCGGTAACAGATACTACGCGACCACATATTGATGTAACCATCACGTCCGAAGAAACTGGTTAGCGATTCCATTAATTTTTGAGCCGACTTTTCAATGATAGCAGCCACTTCAGGATAATATTCGTCGCCAAACGTCCTGTTCCAGATGGTGGTATAAACGATAAACAGGCTTATTGAATAGTAATTGTAGGTTTGTTCCAAATACCAGCCATTCCCTGAATGATAGGAAGCCACCCACAGAAGATGACTTTTCAATAGTTCATCGTCGATTTCGTAGCCGTATTTTTTCAGGAACGAAAGGGTGATGATGTTAAAAATCCGCCAGTTGTTTTGTGTGGTTCGATGATGAGCCCATTTCGAAATAGTAACAACCATCTCTTCGCGCTGCTTTTCGGTATAAGTGAACCAAATGGTTTCGGGCATTAAAAGCAGGGTTTTAAACAGACCTCCAAACTCGCAGGTAAACTGGTAATTGGAATCGGGCAATTCTTCAGGTAGAGGCAGTGAGTTAGCATGACCGGGAGTGAAGGCATTATAGATTTGCAAACTGTAATAATCGCGAAGATTGATACCCTTAATTGTAGTTTCTGGATCAATGTGAATTAGCGGTCCTGCAAGGGTGAATGTTCTTTCCAATGCTTCGAACTCCAGGGAACGGTAACGCCAGTCAGGAGCATTGGGCTCCGGATAGGTCTTACCAGGAACCGATGGAAAAGTCAATGGTGTATCAATGGAGCCAACATGTTCAAAAGTCCGTTCCAACAGGTACTTTGCCAATTCGATGTAATGTTTTTTCGACATCCCGGTGTATGGACTCAACTCCATATCGGGACTTTGAACTTCAAAAGCTTTCTTCACGTGAAAATATTTAAGTTATTAATTTGATATCTGCTTTAGGCGCTAAGCAGTTTAGAACCGCTTAGCGCAGTGCACTTTTGCAAACACTTTATATGCCACTACCATTCCGTCCGAAAGAATATTTTGCATTGAAACACACTTTGGCGCGGACGGCATATTTTTTCACATTTTGTCCGTTGGCTGAAGCCAACGGCAAAGGATAGTGCTACGAATATGCAATTTAGCCAATCAGAGCAATATCCCTGCCTTCGGCTGGTAGGCTTTGCCGTCACATTTATGTGACGAACAGGGATTTTTGCGATTATTTCCTCTTGATATTACTAATTCCATAAGGGAAACGTTCCGGACGGCTGAGCATGGCATTAGCCTGATCGTCATTTTCAAAACGTTCGGTTCCCGGATTCCACTGTAATTTGCGGTTCAGTTTCATGGCAATATGAGTAATCAAACAAATGGTACATGCACGGTGCCCGATTTCAGCCGGAGAAATAGGTTCTTTTTTCGTTTGGATACAATCGAGCCAGTTGCCATGCTGCTCGTCACTTTTATACAAGTGAATTTCGTTTTCGCCGATCACCGATTCCAGAATTTTCGGATCGCTGGCATCCAAAGCCTTCGCTCTTTGTCCTTTTGAAACTGGATCGCTGGACGAAGCCATATAGTCGCCCCTCGAAACAAAGATCCAGCCTTCGGTTCCCTCGTAGCGAATTCCATTCGGATAGCCGCCACTGGTGTACATGGTTATTCCGTTTGCATATTCGGCTTTGGCCATGAAATCGCCATGAACATTCCACAAACCTGATTTCGGAAATTCGGCTACTGCCTGAATCGAAATCGGGCCAGTCAATTCAGTATCCATCCCCCATGCAGCTGAATCGTAATGGTGCTGTCCCCAACCGGTGATCATTCCGGCACCAAATTGCTCGCGACGTAACCAACCCGGACGATCGTATCCTTTTTGAGGATGAACACCAATTTCGGTATAAGGTACATATGGTGTTTCGCCCAACCACATGTCGTAGTTGAACCCTTTTGGTATCACCATTTCAGCCGCTTCAGGACCAGACGGATCGCCAGGCAAACCAATTTTTACGGTATGCAAACGACCAATGCGGCCGTTTCGAACCAATTCGGCAGCTACACGAAACTGTGTTGACGAACGTTGCTGAGTTCCCACCTGAAGTACAATTCCTTTTTCTTTCACAATGTCGGCCATGATCCGGCCTTCAGTTACTGTTAATGAAGTAGGTTTCTGCACATAAACATGTTTGCCGGCCAAAGCAGCTTCGATGGCAGGTTGTGCATGCCAATGGTCGGGCGTACTAATCACCACCGCGTCAATGTCTTTATTCAGGAGCATTTCTTTGTAATCGTCGTACATTTTCACATTGACGTAATTATCCTGACCAGTTTTCTTTTTGTAGTAATCTTCCACCAGTTTTTTGCCGTCAGCCATTCGGTTTTTATCGAGGTCGCTTACCGCAATATACCGGGCAATATCATGCTGTAAAGTCCCAGGCATGTCATGACCTTGGGCAATACGGCCACAACCGATCTGTCCGATATTAATTTTGTTACTCGGAGCATTTTTCCCCATCACACTCGATGGAATAATGGTTGGTAAAATGATGGCTCCAGCTGTTCCGGCACTCACTTTTTTTAAAAAATTTCGTCGTTCCATAAGATATAGTTATTGATTAGGTTGTTAAGTTTAAAATTTAGCAGGAGAATCGTCGCATTTCAAATCGCCCAACACATATTGAGCACCATCCAGATAAAACTTCAAAAGCCTTGCGTCTTCAAAGCTTTGAGCATTGTGTGAGGGAGAGACATAGAAAACCCTTCCCTTTCCAAATCGTTTGATCCAGGATACATATTTGATCTTCTCATCAATTTCTTTGGTCTTTTGGGTCAGTTTCGAAGTGTCCATGTACAATAAAGGCCTGAAATTCTTTTGGGTGTACGCTTTATTGAACAAATAAGGTTCATCGGTATGCATGAACGATTTCCCGCCAAATCCTTTAACCAAAGGATGATTCGGTTCGCACAATTCGAGTGTTACCTCCTGTTGTGCCGGATGATAATCGAAACTTCCGCCAACCATTTCGCTGAAAGCCATTGAATTGTTCTGCATCACAATCGCTCCATGGATAACCATCAACCCACCACCTTTTCTGACATACTCAATCAGGTTCGATTCGAGTTCGGCCGCTTTCTTTTTACGCTGGTCGTCGGTCAGACTTTTATCCTGATCCAATACATCGAGCAACAAATCCCTTCGCGGACCAACCGAGCAGTTATTATTCAGAACAACAGCATCGTAATTCTTAAGGTTCTTCTTTTCAAACTTGTAAATGTCTTTGCTGAATTCCACTTCAAAAGCCCCGGTTTTTTCGGCCAAAACTTTCATAACCGCATCTGTATGAGGAACTACCCAATGATCGAAACCTGTAAACAAACTAAATTCCAACACTTTGTGATGTTTTTTAGCTTGAACTTCAGCTTTAGCCGGAGCCAGTTTTTCAATCTTCTGTACCCACTCATCTGTCAAGGTAAATTCTTTCAATTGTGCTTTAACTGAACAAAAAGAAAGAATAATTGAAACAGTAATTACAATTTTTTTGTACATGGTTTTGGCTTTGGTTCACTTTTTAACTGCACTGTTCACAATCGCAACCTGTGGTGGATTGGCAAATGCCTGCCAGTAATTTTCAGCTTCTTCAGGGGTCATTTTCCCGTCGAAAATAACCAGTCGATAGCGGAGTGTGTAATCATTACCTTTATCAATCTTCCAATCTTTATGCCTGATTGGACAGAACTCGAAATACACATCGCCGCGTCCATTCTGGTCTTCAGGCCAAACACGCATTGGTTCCGGATGCATCCGGTTGGCCGGAAAACTCATGAATAATATTCCTGAACGACCTTCTTTCGTAGCTGATTCTCCTTCGATAATACACCATCTGGCATTGCTGCCATCCGCATTCTTACGAACTTTCCCTTCCGAAGTTAAAACAGAACTGTTGTCTTTGTTCCATTTTTCGGTAGCGCGATATCCTATTCCACCACCGTAACGATAGGCTGCCAACAAAATTCCTGAATCGAGCGGTGTATTCAAAGTGCTAATGTAATCGAACAGATAGCGCTGATTGGCAATATTCCAGACGCGGACATCAAACAATTCATTCATGGCAACAGCATCGCCGCCTTTAGCTCCAAAATCAATGTGTTCCTGAAGTGATTTGAATCCGGTGTAAACAGGGCCTTCAACTTGCGAAACCAAACCGGCAAAACGCACAGTTCCTTCACCTTTCATCAAGTTCCAGAAATCAACTTCACGCTTACCAATGAAGGTTAAAGTCCATGGATTCCAGATTCCATAATGGTGATAATGGTCGGGTGCTTGAATGCGCGTTAACACTTCACCTTCCGGAGAATAAACAGGATGGATGAAAGCAGAACGCTTGTAAAACGGACTGACTCCTTTTGGCGGATTTACAGTTTCGATCTGGTAACTCAAAATTGGCTTTTCACCAGCCTTCAGGGTTAAAGCTCCATCTTTCTGGATTGCACTGATTGCTGATTTGAATGTTTGTGGATTTAAAGTTTTCCGGAATACAAAAATACGTTTGGAATTTTTAAGAGTTTGTCCGCTTAAGACAAACCATACTTTGGCTCCAGCAGAAGTTTCCAATTGAAACGGAACAGCAACTTCGGTCTTCCCTTTGATCTCGAAAAGCGCCAGTTTTAATGAATCAGCATTGTAATTCAATTGGTCTATTGAAAGGCTAACCGGGCAATCCGATCTGTCAGTGTTTCCGGCCGAAACTTCAAATTTCAGAAGGTCTTGTGCTGATACAGAAAAAGAAAAAAACGATAGCAGAAAAACGAAAAGAGGTATATAAAATGTTGGCAGCTTCTTTTTGTCCTTTAGGACATGAATGTCAATAGCAGGAAAAACCATCGACAACATTTGTCCGTCAGGACATTGACCAGACATAATTAATTCCCTACGGAAAATAATTTGCATTCCGACAAATTCTATTGACATGAATCTCCTATGGAGAAGATTTAAAAAGTTGCTTAAAAAAATCTTCATTTTATTGGTTTTCCAGTTTTTGTATGGTTTTGATAAACGCCTGCATGTTTTCGGTTGCCACATTCTGCGGAACTCCGCCACCACACGACCAGATGATTCCTTTTTTATCCTGAACTTCGTTCCACATCTTTTCGGTTTGTGCAACAACTTCTTCAGGAGAAGCTGCCATCAAGACATCGCGCGGCGGAAGATTTCCCAGAAGCGCCACTTCAGATCCGGCCAATTCGCGTATTTCGTTGATGGAATGTTCGAAGCTGAAATTAAACAGATTCACTCCGATTCCTTTCAGAAAAGGAGTACTTATTAATCCCTGTGCATCGTTGTGAAAAAATCTAACTTTGGTTTCAAAAGCAGAGAAAATTGGAGTCAGGTATGGCACCACAAATTCGCGGCATTCGTCTTCGCCCACAAAACCAACAATATCGTCCAAAACCAGAATTCCCTCAATTGAAGGAAACTGTTCTTTTTGATAGCGAAGCCAATCCACCGTAAATTCAGAAATAACTTTCAGCAGTTGATGAGCTTCTTCCGGATTCATCATCAGGGCCATCATAAATTCGGTGGTTCCCATCAGGAACGAAGCAATATTCAGCGGTCCGCGGGCAATCGCAAATTTGATTTCGTGCCCAATTTTGTGAATTTCAGGTTCGAATTCTTTCAGTCGCTGAATAATAAACGGCAATAAACCGTCCAGCTTTGGATTCGGCTTTTTAATGTCGGCAATATCTTCATTCGAATGAATGGTTTTATCGGCGTGAGGCAGGTTGCTTTCGTACCAAACCTGTTTGGCGCCAAAAGCCGATGGCTCACTACACATGCCGTATTCAGACCAAAACCCAGGTAAAAAAATCGTATCAGGGAAAGTATCAATGGCCTTTTTATTCGTCTCGAACCACTGCTTGCCACTGGCGTAATAATCGAGCGTAGAAATTCCAGCCCAGCCAGGAAGCCAGGGGCTATCAATAATAAATCCAACAGGTGCCGGACCCTTGTGCTTTCGATTGATAACATCAACCAGCAAATTCCACTGTTCGTTAGTCATAGGTATTCATTTAGTAGTATTTCAAAAGTAACTGTTTCACGACAGTTTATCCAGTACTATTTTAACGAGCATTTATACTATTTTTGCAGAATCTTAAATACTTCCGACAATGAAAATTATGCACGAACAGGTGAGTTTTGCACCGCGCACCATGCTGAAGGTCAAGTGGGACGACTTTCCACACTTTACCTATCCATGGCATTTTCACAGCGAATTCGAGATTGTTTATGTACTGAAAAGTTCGGGAAAACGTTTTGTGGCCGACAGCGTTGAATCGTTTCAGGAAGGTGACATCACACTGATGGGCAGCTATCTTCCCCATTTCTGGAAAAGCGACGTACCGGACGGAATCGAAGCAGGAAGCCGTGTAAACGCGATTGTCGTTCAGTTTCACAAAGACTTTTTTCGGGATGAAATCAATTCGTATCCTGAATTTCATAGCATCAATGAACTCCTGAAAAGAGCCGCCCGCGGAATTCATTTCAGCAAAACTTCGGGAGAAAAAATTGGACGAATGCTTAAGCGATTACTGAAACTGAATGGATTGGAACGAATGCTCTATTTCATCAAACTGATGGACACCATGGGTCGAACAGAAAACTATCGGATTTTGGCCAGTAAAGCGTACCTTTTGGAGGAGCACAAGGAACTGAACAACCGGCTCGACAAAATCATGCATTTCATTAACACCAATTACCAACGGAAAATTACTCAAGAGGAGGTTGCCACCAAAATTGGGATGACTACGGCAGCTTTTTGCCGCTATTTCAAGGAAAAAACGGGCAAAGGATTTATCTTTTTTGTAAATGAAATGCGCATTGGCTATGCCTGTAAACTCCTGATCGAAAACCACCTGTCGATTTCTCAGATTTGCTTTGAGTGCGGATTCAACAACATTTCGAATTTTAACCGGATGTTCAAGCGGCAAACCGGATATACGCCGGGCGAGTATCAGCAACAATTTATCAAGGCAACTGTTTAGAACAAAAATAAGGGAGTCGTTAACACAACATCGCAACATCAGGAACAGAATTGGCTCCTATTTGTATTTATGAATATCCGATAAAATACCTAAACGAATAAGCTTTGTGGGGCTTTGCCCCAAACCCCAATTCCTTTTTTGTCTTGACACAAAAAAGGAATCAAAAAAAGTCAAGGCTACGTCCACTTCGCACGAAAAACTTGCGTTCGATGGCTAAAATCTTTTAAACTCCCCCGAATTCTCGGGGTCAAACAGAAAAGATTTTTTAACGCCATCTTCACTTGTTTTTCGGCTCACCGGACGAGGCTGGTCTCTGGCCAAACTCATTAGGTAAAGTTACGGTCATTCATATTGTATTTTCACCTTTAGAATTAAGTTGAGCATGGATTTACTAAATTTGTGCTAACGGCAGCAACATTCAAATCTCAATGGCTAAAGGCAAAGACTATCATTTTATTTCCAAATTAGGAATCACTGTTAAAAATAAAGCATGGTATGAGCCGGCAAGGCGTGCCTTTTGGTCCGACCCGAACCGGTTGATGGCAGCTAAGTCGATTTTTGCCATTGCACTGCTGGCCGTTCCTTTTATGCTGGCCGGGAAACCCGTTTTTGCAGTTACACTGGCCTTAGGAGCCGTGGCTGGAGCATTGTCAGAAACCGACGACCATCCTAAAGGCCGTATTAAATCACTTGCGCTCAAAGTATTTAGTTTTGGCATTTCCAGCATGGCCGTGCAGTTGCTTTATAATTATCCGGTTCTTTTAGGAATTGGATTGGCTATGTCGACCATCTTCTTTTTGATTGTTGGGGGATTAGGTGAACGTTACCGTGGAGTTACTTTTGGGGCCATATTGGTTGGCATTTATGCCATGATTGGCGCTCCGAATAGTCCGATCTGGTACTTGCAACCGCTGTTACTTTCTTCCGGAGCTTTATTTTATGGGTTGTTGTCGCTGGGATTGCTGTTTCTTCACCCCTGGCGTCTGTTGGACGAGCAACTGGCTCGCGGGTTCGTTACACTTTCGAACTACATGAACGAAAAAGCCCGCTTGTTTCCAAGCGACAAAAAAATACAAGGTGAAATCCGCAACAAGCTGGCACTGCTCAACGTGCAGGTTGTTGAAGCGCTCGACCGCTGCAAGGAAGTGCTAAACAGTTACAGCAATGCGCTGAAAGATGATACTCCGCTGATTCCTTACCTTCGCTATTTTATGCTTTTGCAGAGTTTGCACGAACGGGCTGCATCGAGCCACGAACGTTACGACGTGCTTAGTGAAGATCCGGCGAACCAGCAACTCATGGAGGGAATCGGGCAACTGCTAAAACAATTGGCTGAAGCAACTAAAAAACTATCGTACAGCCTGCTTACAGGAATTCCCTATCGCCATCCGGTATCGCTGGCATGGACGGTAAATGCGTTAAACGATCAACTGGAAAAATACGGAACTGAAAGCAATCCACAGCTTTCGCTACTTATCACAAACCTTTCCCGCTCCAACACCTCGCTGCAAAACCTGAACGACGAACACCAGCGAAGCATGACACCAAGGCTGGCAAAAGACGACCGCTCGTTGTTGCAACGGTTAACAGATCAGCTTCATTGGGACAATCCGCGACTGAGACATGCCATTCGGTTAAGCTTGTGTTTCCTGATTGGATTTACAATTGCCCGGGTTTTCGATTTGTCGAAAGGCGAATGGATTGTATTGACCAGCCTGTTTGTTTGCCAGCCGAGCTATAGCCAGACACGCCGCAAACTCGAACAGCGCATCCTTGGAACCCTCACCGGAGTTGTGGCTGCGGTTGTCCTGATTAGTTTATTGCCCACGTTGGAAGGACAATCGTTGTTGATGTTGTTCGCTGCCTACCAATTCTTTATCTGGATGAAGCGAAACTATTCGGTCTCGGTTATTTTCATTACCATTTTTGTATTGACTGCCTTTAACCTGACAGCCAACCAAGGGGTTGCACTCATGCTCCCACGCCTGGCCGACACCTTGATCGGATCGGCTTTGGCGCTATTTACGGTGAGGTTTTTATGGCCCGACTGGCAATACAAGCGGTTGCCCTCCCTGCTTTCATATACGCTCCTGAAGAATCTGGGATACTTCCGGGCCGTTTTAAACGAATACGAATCGGGTGAAACCGATGACGATTTTGGATATCGGCTTGCACGGCGTGAGGCCCATCGTGCCGACAATGCTTTGGCTTTAGCCTGGCAGGACATGCAGGTTGAACCGAAAAAGCAACAGCAGTTTATGGAAAAGGCATTTACCTTAACTTATCTGAACCATGCTTTACTTTCTTACATTTCGGCTTTGGGGGCACACCGCGGGCTTGAACGGACTAGCGACTCCCAGTTGCTGATATTTTCTGCCGAAATTACGAAAGCCTTGCAGCAAGCCATTCAAAAGCTAACGCAAGAGAAAAACCAGAATCCGGCCCTCATCAAAAACATGTTAAAGGAAATCCGCGTACATATCGATCAATCCGAAAAAACGATTGAAAAACAACAATTTATTCTACTCTATAACATTGCTGAAGTAAGCGGTCAGTTGCTCAAACAGATAGAAATCTTCAGGCTGGATGAAAAGTAGCCCAGACATGAATTGGCTTAATATGACAATCCTTCTGTTTATTCTGATTTAAAAACTTTATTTTTCTGAACTTGAAACATTCAAAATTAAATTATGAAATACATTGAACAGTACATCGAAGAAAACAAAGACCGTTTTTTGAAAGAATTATTCGGCTTAATCCAAATTCCATCGGTCAGCTCAATTGCTGAAAACAAACCGGATATGCTGAAAGCTGCTGAATATTGGAAAAAACTTTTGCTTGAAGCCGGAGCCGACCGTGCACAAGTTTATGAGTCGGACGGAAATCCGGTTACCTACGGCGAAAAGATCATCGATCCGGCCAAACCAACCGTTTTGATTTATGCGCACATGGATGTGATGCCGGTTGACCCGATTAATTTATGGATCTCACCTCCGTTTGAACCTGAAATCCGCGACGGAAAAATCTGGGGACGGGGCGCCGAAGACAACAAAGGACAAAGTTTTATGCACGCCAAAGCCTTCGAGTTGATGGTTCGCACGAATACGCTGCCCTGCAACGTCAAATTCATGATTGAAGGCGAAGAGGAAATTGGATCGCCGAACCTTGGGAAATGGTGCGAGCAGCACAAAGAAATGCTGAAAGCCGACATCATCCTGGTATCCGACACGTCGATGATTGCCCGCGACATGCCATCAATTACTACCGGATTACGCGGATTAGCTTATTGGCAGGTTGAAGTGACCGGTCCAAACCGCGATTTGCACTCAGGCTTATACGGTGGCGCAGTTGCCAACCCAATCAACGTACTCGCCAAGCTAATTGCACAAATGACCGACGAAAAAGGCCGAATTACCATTCCCGGCTTCTACGACGATGTACTTGATATTTCTGCTGAAGAACGCGCCTTGCTGGCGCAAGCTCCTTTTAATCTTGAAACTTATAAGAAATCAATTGCTGTCGATGAAATTTCTGGTGAAGAAGGTTATTCAACAACCGAACGCACTGGTATTCGCCCAAGTTTCGATGTTTGCGGAATTTGGGGTGGCTACATGGGCGAAGGCGCCAAAACGGTAATGCCATCGAAAGCATTTGCAAAAATCTCAACCCGCCTGGTACCCAATCAGGATCATGAAAAAATTGCGGTTCTGTTTAAAGAACATTTCGAAAGCATCGCCCCAAAATCAGTAAAAGTAGAAGTGACTTCGCTGCATGGCGGACAAGCTTATGGTTGCCCGATCACCGTTCCGGCTTATCAGGCTGCCGAAAGAGCCTATCTCGACACCTATGGCAAACGACCAGTGCCGGTTCGCAGTGGTGGAAGTATCCCGATTATCTCTACTTTCGAAAAAGTGCTGGGCATCAAATCTATCCTGATGGGTTTTGGTCTGGATTCGGATGCTATCCACTCGCCCAACGAGAATTTTCCGTTGGAACAATTCTACAATGGAATCCGCACAATACCATTGTTTTACAAGTATTTTGCAGAGATCAAATAGGTTTTAACACAGAGATAAAAGAGATTCCATTCTTCGAAAGAAGGATGGAATTTTTGGTTTAAACGACATCAATTTATTGATTTTGTTAACATTAGAATGTTATAACTTTTCATTCTTAAAATGCTTACAAGGGAGCAACCTAGGAAACGAAGTCATTTATTATTAGTAAATTTACTAAACGAAACACTAAATTTTAATTTCACATGAAACTTTTAAAATGTTTTTTATTAATTCTAACGTCTTTGGTTTTTGTCTTTTTAATCCTTTCGCTTGGAATGTTCTTATATAAATTTTCAGATGGACTATCTAGTGATCCAGTGCATTGGTATTCTGCTGGTTCTGTAGTAATTGCACTACTGTCTCTATTGGTAACCTCACTAATTGCGATTTTTGTATATGAGGTAACAAAGCAGACCGCAAAATATCAAGATCAACAAAAAATTAGGCGTGAGATACAATATTTAACTAGTAAATTCAGAGACTATTACAAAACTGATTTTGTGTATTCTGAATATGTGAATAAGACTGAATTATTGGTATATCGACTTAACGTATTGCTGAATGAATCATTTATATTCAACAATCCAGAACTCTTTGAAAAAGGATTAAAAAAATATCGCGATAAGTTGGATTCAGTAATTGAATATATGGGAAGTAAATTCCTTTCACATCGATTCGATCATGATGATCCAGGAAAATTTGGCAATATTAAGTTGCAAGAATTAGATGAAAATATATTTGACCATGTTGAAATAAATAAGGAGGAAATATTCTTAAATCAATCTATTATTAATGCAATGAAATAGTTATGAGAAGAAATATGTATGTTGCTTATAAATGTCTAGCAGAAAAAGTATCTGGACAATTCCTTTGTGAATCAGAAAGTATCAATCACATTGAAGCTCACGTGAACGGTTCGTATCCGATCTTTTATAAAAATGAACCGTCATATCCGTATGTAATGGTATTAATGGAAGAAATTACAGAAAGTGGTCGAGAAAATCCAATTCCATATTGCTATTTTGCACAACAATCAGATTTATAATCATAACGGTGATGAAGATCGAAAATGATGAAGATTACAATTTTGCGTTGAAACGTCTCCAAGAGATTTTTGATGCGCCAATCGGAACACCCGAAAGCGACGAGGCCAATGTTTTGGCGCTATTGATTGACGAATACGAAAAGCAACATTACCCCATTGAAGCGCCCGACCCCATTGAAGCTATCAAAATCAGGATGGAGGAAATGAATTTGAAACAAGCCGACTTGATTACTGAAATTGGAGGGAAAAGCATGGTTTCGGAAATACTGAATAAAAAACGAAAACTAACTGTTGAGATGATCCGAAATTTAGCTGTTCGACTTAACCTGTCAGCCGGACTTTTGGTGCGGGATTACCAACTAAATTCATAATAAGGTTTTATCGCAGAGCACATAGTGTAAAACACAGAGATAAAAGAGATTCCATTCTTCGAAAGAGGGATGCAATTTTTATTTATGCCTGTCTCCTTTCCGTCCGAAACAAGAGAATCTCTTTGAATATCATTTTCCCGCGGACGGGAAACAACTCCTATTTACAACCTGGGGTGGCGTTCGTTCCTCACTTTACCCCGGGCTATTCATATTTTGCCCCAACGGGGCAAAGAAAACAGTAATCCTTAATTGGGTAAGTTTGAAAAACATCTTTACGACTCAAATATCCAACAGAAGGCGCAAACCCGCAACACGAAACCCGCAACTTGCAACGTTTTTACCGGTCTAGCCAACTCTTAAACTCCATCACTCGTTCCCTGGCAACGATGATATCGGAATCGTCGATGCCATCGATTTTCAGGCGGAGACGCGAGTTCGTCCAGGCCAGAATGTTGGTGCAGGCATCGATGGAAACAATGTATTTGCGGTTGATGCGGAAGTATTTCTCCGGATCGAGCATGGGTTCCAACTGGTCGAGTGCATAGTCGATGCAATAGGTATGTGAATGGCTGGTGCGAATAAAGCTGGCTTTCTCCTGACTGAAAAATACCAGAATCTCTTCAACCGGAACGCTCTTTATTTTGTCGCCAACTTTCACCATAAACCGCGATTTGTAGGCTTTTTCTCCTGCTGGCCGATTCATTGCCAGCAACTTTTCGAGCACCAATCCGGGCGAAAAATGCCGGGCTTTTTCGATGGCTTTCAGCAAACGTTCTTCCTCGACAGGTTTCAGTAAATAGTCAATTCCGTTGGTTTGAAAAGCTTCGATGGCGTAATGATCGTAGGCCGTAGTAAAAATAATCGGGCAGGTAACAGCTACTTGTTTGTAAATCTCGAAACTCAATCCGTCGGCCAGTTGAATGTCGGAGAAAATCAGCTCAGGTTCCGGGTTATTTTGCAGATATTTTACTCCATCGCGCACCGATTCGAGTTTGGCAATAACCAAAATTGTTGGCGCCACCTTGGCCAGCAAGCGTTCCAAATGATTGGCCGCACGCGTTTCGTCTTCAAAGATCAGGACTTTCATTTCTCCAGAGATTTTAAGATGGGAACTCGTACCATGTATCGCTCGTCGGAAGTGATAATTTTAATGGGTTTTTCAGAGAAAAAAGCAAACTGCTGAGTAATGTTTTTCAGCCCGGTTTTCTTCGAATCGTCACCTACACTTTTCGGTTGTAAATTATTCTCTACTTCCAAACAATCATTCACTTTCCGTACCGAAATCCGGAGCGGAAAAGCTTCAGAAACTTCGTTATGCTTTACCGCATTTTCGATCAACAATTGCAAAGTCATCGGCACAATATATTCGTCAGGATTAGCCTGAACATCAACATCAATTTTCAACTTTTCTTCGAAGCGGGTTTTCAGCAAAAAGGTAAACGACCGGATAAATTCCAGCTCATCTTTGAGCGGAACCAACTCTTTGTCGCGGCTATCGAGTACGTAACGGAACAAATCGCTCAACTGGCGGATAAACTTCACGGCCATTGCCTGATCGTCGTACACCAGGTCGCTCAATACATTCAGGCTATTGAACAGGAAATGGGGATTAATCTGGTTCCGAAGCGATTCGTATTTGTAAGCCATCATCTCCACTTTCAGTTTCTCAGCCCGAACGAAAGCGTATTTCCAGGCTTTAAAGAACCCAATGGAGGTAAATATCAGCGAAATAACAAACGATATCAGAAGTGTGTATGGCAGCGATTTGAGTATCCATCCCCACGACTTTTCAGGTAAAACATCCATCCAGATGTAATAATTGGCAAACTGCACCACTGCAAAAGCAGTCGCGGAATACATCAGGAAAGAGAATATTTGGACGAAAACCTTTTTTACCGGCGTTTCGATCCACGAAATCCGACGATCTATCCATCCGTAAATAATGTCCAACCCAATCCATTGAGTAATACTTATGCTGAAAGCCCAGAGAAACCCGGAAGCAAAAGTCTTCCAATTGGCAAATGCTCCGCGCATCAAAGTCATAAGGAGGAAAAGGCTCAAAATTGCACTACCAAGAACGTAGCCAACTGGACTTCCTTTTATATTTTTTGTTTCGAGAGGCATCATGTGACTGAAAAATTATGAGTGGTTGTTTGTATTGTAAAGTAAAGATAAATCGAGGAAAAAGGAAACAGTGGTCAGTCACAGTAACCAGCATTCTTTTCTGAACACTTGCCACTGCGACTGAACACTTTTTTATTCGCAGCCTTTCACGATTCCTTCGACCTGGTCTTTTCCCCAATTTGGATAAAGGTGTGATTTGGGCTTAAAGTTATCCCAACTTGCTAGCAATTCCTTGGCTTGCGGACAGAATGACTTTGGGTCGGTTCCGAAAAATCGTGCAGAACCCATATCCATCTGTATTTTCAGCATTTTTGCTCTTGGATTTGTTGGATCAAGAGCCAATGCTTTACCAATAGCCTGTCCTGAAAGAGCGCTAAATTCCTGGCCACGTTCCATGGGGTTTACAACCAGGCGACCTGTAAAATAAAACGATTGAAGGGCAAATACTTCAGCTTCTGACGGAGCCATTTCAATCAATTTGTTAATCGATTTTTCTGCGACATCGAGATAACTGTCTTTTTTTGCGACATCCTGTTCCATAAAACTCATCAAGATGTAACAATGCGCATGGTAATACAAGGGAAGCCATTCGGTAGTTTCAGCATTGGCGATCATCTGGAATTTATTGCCTAATTCCTGCATGTCGGCCACACTCTTAACGCTTGAAAACTGACCAAGTGTTTCGCCCATGGGTTCATAATACTCTGGCTTTTGAGCCATTGAAACTAAACTAATTAACACTACTGCGATTGATAAAATGATCTTTTTCATGATGTAATTATTTAAGGTTAAATGTTTATTTGATTTGTCATTTATAGTCATTAAGTCATTTGTAGTCATTCATTGATTTCCCGTCAGACGATAAATGACGTAAAACAAATGACCCTAGATGACTAATCTTTTTGAATACTGCGACTGAATACTGAAAACTTAATTTATTTTATCCAACTGATTTGCATTTCCTCTTCGGGTCAGGGTGATGAAACAACCCAACACAAAAAAGCGATTCGAACTAGGTTCGACGGCAGAACTCTGATAGTTTCCTGAAACATCAGGGGAACTTGCGTAGGTTCGGCCAAACTCATTTTTAAAACCGGTAATATTGTTGGCTGCGAAATAGAAAATAATGTTCTGACGATACAGGAAACTCCAACTTACATCCAGACTTCGGTAAGGCAACATCTTTTCGCCATTAAAAACTGTCGAATTCGGGTCATTGTAAACGCGTGGCGACGAATATTTAAAGTTTATGCCGGGATAAGATCTGAGGCTTCCAATCCAATGTTTATATACGATTGATAAATTGTGCTTGCTGGTAAACGAAGGAATAGCTTCGTGTGGAAAATTGCGGTAATCGCGTTTGGCATCCACATACGAGTACGAAATCCAGTAGTCGCCGCCTTTGATCGACTTTTTATCTCTCCAAAACAGATCGAGACCTTTAGCGTAGCCACTTCCGGAGTTATTGTAACTTGTTGGTAAATAGAATTCGCCACTGGTGAGTTTAACCAGATTGCGGTAATCTTTGTAATACAATTCAGCTTTGATGATTCGTTCGTTGGCCGACGACTGAAAACTAAACGTATAATGGTCGGCGCGTTCAGGCTTAATATGGTCGGTGTAAAGCAAATAATCGTCAACCGGATTTTGGTAGAACCAACCGTACGCCAGAGAGATTTGACTTTTCTCTGTTATCTTGTAGGCAGTAGACAAACGTGGCGCAAAGTTAAAGCTGTTCAGGTAATCGGAGTATTCAACACGAGCGCCAATGCGGGTCACAAATTTCGATGACGCATAAACCTGAGCTTCAGTAAATCCTGAAAAAGTATGATTGGTAAAGCTGTTGTCGTGAGTCACCCCGCTTATCTGTGCATTTTGCGAGAACGTTTTGGCAAATAATTCGCCCCCAAACTTCAGCAAAAACTTTTCGCTAAACGGGTACGACAGCGTTGATTTCAGGTAATTTGCCTGAATCTTTTTGACCACATGCGTTTGGTCGAAATGAATATCGTCTTTGTTGTTGGTAAACGAAGCTGCCGAGTTGATCGCCCATTTTTCTCCAAGTTTGTCGTTCCACGAAGCATTCATAAAAACATTATCGTTCGTCAACTGATAATCCGTCAACTGTCCACCGGCATCGAGGTTCTTCTGTCTTACTGTAAAATTTCCATTATCGAGGCTCGAATAGAACTTAAACATTCCTGTTTTACTTGTTTTTTGCCTGAAACTGATTGCGCCGTTCGTCGATTCAGGCTCATTAGTCCAGTGGTAGTTTTGTGGCACTAATCTCATGTACGGTTTCAGGTTGTTGTAACTTAAAGTCCCGGTTATTGCTCCTGAATTCCATTTTTTGGTTCCGGCAGCTTCAACGCCAACCATCAAAAACGACAGATCAAGTTGATCTTCTTCGGGCATATCGTTGGTATTAAGCAGCAAAACCGATGAAAGGGCCTGCCCGTATTCGGCCGAATAACCGCCCGTGCTGAACATCGTTCCTTTAAACATGAACGGACTGAAACGTCCGCGGGTAGCCATGTTTGGTGCTGTAGAATTGTACGGAACCGAAACTAATGCTCCATCAATGTAGGTCTGGGATTCCTCGCTGTCGCCGCCTTTTACAAACAAACGACCCGATTCGCCATTGGTCGTTGTTCCCGGCAGCGATTGCAAAGCGCCGTAAACATCACCGGCAGCACCGGCAGTCGTTACCATGTCGCGCGGTGTAATAGTAACCGCCCGTTTTTTATCACCAGCCTCAAAAGTTCCGGCAGTAATAGTAACTGCATTTAGCTGATTAAAGGCTTCTTTTAAAGTTACATTTATCCGGATGGTATCGCCCTTCAAATCCAGGATTCGTGAAAACGGTTCATAACCCATAAACTCGACAGCCAAAGTAAACTGCCCCTTTTTATTGGATTTGAACTTGAATTCTCCATTTTCGTTGCTTGTTGTTCCATCATAAGTTCCTTTTAAATAGGCACTGGCTCCGGGCAAAACGTCGCCATTCTCTTCTGATACCTTTCCCATGATAATTGTTTGAGAAAAGACATTCAGGCTAATTAGAATTGTAATGATTGATATAACTGTTCGTTTCATGACTCTGAGTTTCTGTTGTTTCATGGCTCAAAGTTGAAGTAAAGCGATATCTCCTAAAAAAAACAGTTACTGAACTGTCGAAAAAGATGGATGAAGTGTAGAACAGTCGGAAGTTCGGAGACCGCAGACCGGAGAAAAGCTCAAAAATTGATATGAGCTTTGAGTTTCAGTCTGGGCGAAAAAGCACCCGTAACACGGAACCCGTACCTCGAAACAATTTATTCCGCCACATCGCAAACAACTGCTCCGGTCATCAGCACTAAATCTTCAGGATTAAGTTTAAGTTGTAAGCCACGTTGGCCGGCGCTTATATAAATCAGATCGAACAACTGGCAGGTTTCATGAATGTAAATCGGATATAGCTTTTTCATGCCCAGCGGAGAACAGCCGCCGCGAATATAGCCTGTCAATCCAAGCAATTCTTTTTGGTGAACCATGGCACAATTCTTATTTCCGGATGCTTTAGCCGCTTTTTTCAGGTCAACTTCCGTATCTCCCGGAACCACACAAACAAACACACCGGTTTTGTCGCCCCGAAGCACCAGTGTTTTGAAAATCTGTTCCATATCCTGCCCAATCTTTCTCGCCAGAGAAACTGCACTCAGGTCATTTTCGTTAACCTCGTATTCTGCCAGTTCGTAATTGATTGATTTGGCATCGAGTAGTCGGGCGGCATTGGTCTTTTTCATACTTTAATATTCAGGAAATATGGAATTCGAAGATACAATTTTGAAAAATAAGCTTTCGACTTCAGATACCTGATTTCGCAAAAAAAATCCCACCTGATTTTTGAATCATCCGATGGGAAAATAAAACTATAAACGGTAAGTCTTAAAAACACTTCAAGTTGAAGTTGCTGATCTCAGGAAAAATTTAATCATCGTTTCCTGTATTTTTATTCTATTCAAGATCATCACTTTCTTTTTGCTTAACATTTTGCCTAATCGTTACTTTGATCACCTGAGAAGCCTTGGGCCAAGGCAATCCGTCGCTTAACTGGCGAACTATCCCGTTTTCAACAGTATTGGCCTGAGTTTGTGCTCCCGGATATTCATTGACTTCAGTTCCGGCATCATACAATTCAATAAAATGCGTGAGGTTTATTTCAGCCGCTCCATTTGAGAGCTTGATACCTTCATCTCCGGTTGAAAAGAAAATATCGTTGGAAGCCCCCAGCATACTGGCGATGCTCAATGACTGCCCAACATGTCCTTCAATAGTGAATTTATACTTTTGACCAGGGAAAAGCGGACCATCGCCCAAACCACCTTCGCGTGTTGCATAAAATCCGGTAGCATATCCCTGAGCCATTAGTGATTGGTACAATGGATCCGGATTTCCTGTTTCAGCGAGCGTTTCAAGTCCAATGCCATAGTCAGGTGTTCCTTCAGTAAAGATGGGGTGATCTTTTTTATCATGCAAAACCCAAAGAACCGGAGCTACTGGTGAAACGTATCCGCTGTTCGATTTAAGGTATGAGCCCAGTGGCGCTGCATTTCCTGTTTCGGCAAGGCTTTCCAATCCTTTCCCGTAATCGGCCCTTCCAGTTTCAAAGAGTGGATTTGGCGAAGTGTGAATTACCCAGGCAACCGGAGAAATACCTGTTGTTGTTCCTTCTAAATTTTTGATTGTCACAGTAAACATGCTATTACCATTATATTCAAGTGTGACTTTAAGGTTTGTGGCAACAGTTCCATAATTATATCCATCACCAACTGCCGACATTAACTGAACGATATCTTGTGTATCGGCTCCATCATGCATATTACCGGCTCCGGGCATCTGGTTCATTTCAGTGCCTGCATCCCACAACATAACCTGCGATGTGATATCACCAGTTACAGGTGTAGTCGCATTACTGAAAAGGCTAATCCCATCTCCGTTTGGAGCGTAGAATCCGTCATTAGAGAATCCATACATGGTTGCAAAAGACAGTTTATGGTTTGGCCCTGCATGGAAAGAGAATTTAAACGATTCTCCGGGATGTGCGGGACCTGCAACACTGGCACCTTCTGGGATGCTGGATACTCCGGATTCAAAGAACATGTAATTGGTTGAAACGTTTTCAACCATCACCGTGTATGAACCACTTGGTATTGCATCAGGAAGTTCTGCCTTTTTTAAACCATTATTGACAGATTGATCATTAAGATTGTCCTTTTTACACTGGGTGAACATTACCGTAGCCAGGACTACAAACAAGGTTAAACGTAAAGATTTCATAGCATTAAATTTTAGAGATTAAACTGAGTCAAAGTTCCAATGAAAATGTCACGAAATCATCACAAAAGAATCATCAATTCATACTATTTTTATTCATAGAAAATCAGAATATGAGACCATTAGACATTCTATGTCTATTTTCAAACCCAGTTTACCAGACAAAAAAAATCCCCGACTCTTCACGAATCGGGGATTGTAAATTTTATCAGTATTTCTCTAAACTTCTTCCAAGCCAATAATTGCAGAGGTTTCAAACGATTCACCAGGAGCCAGATGAATCGGATAATCGAATGCGTTTGTTGCTTCAACGCAAACAAAAGTTTCGTAGCCATCATCAGGTAAATCACCAATTTTGGCGCAGGTTTCAGCACCAGGATTCCAAACGGTAGTTACTTTACTACCCTTTTTATCCACTTTTATCCGGCGACGGAAAGCGCTGTCGTCAATAATTACAGGAGTTTCCGTATTGAGGTAATGGCGGGTTAAAGCATCTGCGATCTCCAATTTTTCTTCTTCCTGAACGCCATTCTCGCCGTTCAACTGATTGTAGTATGTCAATCCTTGCAACCCTTCAATCGAAATACTTTCAATTGCAGATAGGCTGTAATACGTGTGCAAAGCGCAGGTATAGTCGAACGGCTCGGCAGATGTATTGGTGATTTTAAGTGTTTCAACAAGTGTTTTTCCAACAACAATTGTCATTTCGGCACAAAAATCATAAGGCCAGTATGCTTTTGTTTCTTCTGAAGAATTGAGTTCCAATTTGACAATTGACTCGCCGGCAGCGTTTGTCGAAGTTGAAGCAACCTCCCAATACATCAACCGGGCAAATCCATGTTGAGGTTTATCTGAATCGGTTTTATGTGGACCAAACCATGGAAAACAAACCGGAATTCCACCACGAATTGCTTTGCCAACTTCGAAACTACTCTCAGTGCTCATCCACAACAAATCCATCGAGTTATGCGGTCTAAAACTTGTGATATGCGCGCCATACAGGCAAATATCAGCATCGGCATATTTGTTTGATACAGTAATAAAAACTAAATCTTCTTCAAGTTCAGCAAATCCAACTTCGCCTTCAATGCTGAATTTATCGTCCAATTCGTCAATATCAATCATAAGAATGATGAATTATCAGTTATAAATTATGAAATTCTAAAATTAAATATTGCGCAAGGTAGCAAACCTTTTCCGGAGATAAAAGTTACATCTTTTGATTACTTTTCGGGAATTTAAAATACCAAAAGATGTCAGAATTTACCAATCACAAAGCAGGCAGAGTTGCAAAATTAGTTGAACTCTTTCACTTGGTTATTCAGGAAGAAATGACTTTGGCACTGGTAGCCAATTATCAGCAGGTGATTGATCTTGCCGAACCCAGCGATGTGATAGCAGTTGTCGATGAGCTGGTCAACCTTCAAATTCCGATGCCACAACTAAAAAAGGGGATCAACAAAGCACTCAATCTGTTGAATAAATCGCTTCAGGAATTTTCATACACAGCACCAGCTTCAGGAAGCTTTTTGGATTGTTTGATCCAAAATAACGAACAGATTGACCTAAAACTGAAGGTGATTCGCCCTCTGTTGAAAGAAATCAATCGGGGAAATCGTCTGGTAAAAGACGAATTAAAAGATAAACTTACCGCTCTGTCCAAAATTGATTTGCATTACCAAATTAAGGAAAATGTGCTTTTCCCTATGGTCGAAAAGTATTTACCCGACTATCGCTGCCTACAGGTGATGTGGTCGTTTCACGATGACATTCGTCGAAACCTCAAAGAAGCAGTTCAACTGTTAAATACCACTGACTTCGATCTCAAAAAACTCAACCGTTTAGCCGGAGATTTATTTTTCAACATTTACGCCATCAAATTCCGCGAAGAGAGAATTCTTTTTCCAGTTATTTCAGGGATTATTCCTGAAAATGAACTGAATGACCTAATTGCTGAAAGTCTCGAAATTGGATTCCCGTTTATTTCGCCCGAAATATTGAATGAAACAACTAACACTGCAACATCTGAACTTTCAGGAGAAGTGGATTTGAAAACCGGCTATTTATCGGCAGAGCAAATCATGCTTGTTTTTAATCATTTACCTGTGGATATTACTTATGTGGACGAGAACAACAAGGTAAAATTCTATTCAACTCCTGAAAAACGAATTTTCCGAAGAACCAATTCCATTATCGGACGTGACGTGAAAAATTGCCATCCGCACGAAAGTGTTCATGTGGTTGAGCAAATCGTAGAAGCTTTCCGGAATGGAGAAAAAGACAAAGCCAGCTTTTGGATTCAAATGAAGGGCGAATTCATTCTTATTCAATATTTTGCCGTACGCGACGATCTCGGAAATTACAAAGGAGTAGTGGAAGTCTCCCAGGAAATTACCGAAATCCGAAACATTCAGGGCGAAAGGCGGTTATTAGAATGGACACATTAATGCAAACGAAATGAAAGTAACAAGATATCTGGATCAGGAATTGCATCAAAACCCACATGGGGTTGATGTTCGGAAATTGTACGACAAAGAATCGGCTCAGGTGTCACACATTTCCCTTCAACCAGGCGAAGGATTAAAAGCGCACAAAACACCTGTTGATGTGTTTTTTATTGTCCTTGAAGGTACACCAGTCATTCAGGTTGGTGACGAAGAAGAGCTTTGTGAGAAAGACTGTCTGGTTGAAAGTCCGGCAAACGTTATTCACAACATCTACAATCCAACCCACAATGTTGCCCGTATTTTGGTGGTAAAAGCCCCACGACCGGCAACAATTTCGCGTATTTTATAACCGTTACATTTTTAGTTAGGCAGTTTCTTGAAAATTTGACAATCCGAATTACTCCCAAACTAATAAATCTCGTTAAACTTGGCCTTCACAATTTCTTTCACTTCCTGCATGTCGATTTTTCGACCCAGTTCCTTTTCGATGGAAGTAACTCCGTAAGTAATAAACCCACACGGATTGATGTAATTGAAGTAGCGCATGTCGGTATTCACATTCAGGGCAAAACCGTGCATCGAAACATAGCGGCTCACGCGAACGCCAATGGCACATATTTTTCGTGATTTGGCCGGAATGGTTGAATCGAGCCAAACACCGGTAGCTCCGTCTTTCAGCGCCCCATCCAGCCCATATTCGGCAATGGTTTTGATAATGGCCTGTTCCATTTTGAAGATAAAATCTTTCACTCCAACCTTGTAGTTTTCCAGATCAATAATCGGGTAGCCAACCAATTGTCCGGGGCCATGATAGGTAATGTCCCCTCCCCGATCGATTTTGTAATAAACGGCTTCTATCTTTTTCAAAAAATCGCCATTAACCAGCAAATTATGCTCGTCACCACTTTTCCCAAGGGTGTAAACATGCGGATGTTCAACCAGCAAAAAGCGATTGATTTCGCTGCTTTTCTTATTCGCCAACTTATCCTCAACAACCAGTTTGTGAATTGTTTCCTGATAATCCCAACATTCTTTATAGTCTTTCAGACCAAGATCTTCATAATTAAAATTTGCCATTTACAACAATTGAACATTCATTAAACTTTACCAAAACGACCTTCCATAATACCAACAACCGACAAATCTTCATCCAAATCTGGCCAATTTAGTCCGGTTCCCCCACATATAATCTCAATATTTGCAACCTGTTCAGATGACGCATTTCTTAGTTTCTCGTTCAGATAAACTGGAAAACGAACTTCGCGATTATCCGTAAGCAAAATACAGATCATCCCATTTTCATGCCACGCTTTTTTTGCTGTAAACATCAATTCAGCTACCGTGTATTTCATGCCACTTACTTTTAATTAATTCAGTATGCTCTTGTATAAGCTGTTCTGCCATTTTTAGTTCTACAACTTTCATTCCTTGTGCAAAATCAAGTTCAATTGGTTCCATCCAGAATTTAGCAAATCCTCCTGCTTTTCTTACGTGAATGTGCATTGGTTCTTGGCCTTCATTGGCATAAAAGAAGAAAACAAATCCAAATTCCCTAAAAACTTCCGGCATAACTTTAAGTTTTTATCCAAATCTAGTGAAAATTCTTATTATTCCTTTATTTAGCTCCCACGTGTGCGTCTGCCCGATACGACGACCTTACCAACGGACTGCTTTCGACAAAAGAAAAACCCTTTTCGAGACCAATTGTTCGGTATTTCTCAAATTGTTCAGGAGTAATGTATTCTTTCACCTGAATGTGGCTGAGTGTTGGCGCCAGATATTGCCCTATGGTCATTACTTTGCAACCTACCTCACGAAGGTCGTCCATTACCTGTAAAACTTCGGCTTCAGTTTCGCCCAAACCCAGCATAATGCCCGATTTGGCTACAATTCCGGAAGTCGCGATAATTCGAATCACTTCCAGACTTGTTCTGTATTTGGCCGCGCTCCGAATTTGAGGAGTCAAACGCTCTACCGTTTCCATGTTGTGCGAAATCACGTCAGGATCAGCTTCAATTACCTCTTGAATCAACTCAGATTTTCCCTGAAAATCGGGAATCAGCACTTCAATTTTAGTTTCAGGATTTAGTTTTTTGATTTCGCGGATGGTTTCAGCCCAAAAACCAGCACCCAAATCAGGCAAATCATCCCGATCAACCGAAGTAATCACTGCATGTTTCAGTTGCATAATCCGAACTGATTCGGCGATCCGGCGTGGTTCTTCCGGATCGGGAGCCAATGGTTTGCCAGTAGTAACACCACAAAACTTACAATTTCGGGTACAGATGTCGCCCAAAATCATGAACGTGGCAGTTCCGCGATTCCAACATTCTCCAATATTGGGGCAATTACCACTCGTGCAAATGGTGTGTAAATGGTGCTCGTTCACCAGATTCTTCACTCTGGAATAGCTTTCACCTTTGGGTAATTGCATCTTCATCCATCGAGGAAGTCTTTCCCGATCCTTCATTTCTGTTGTCATTCGAATCAAAATTTCAGCAAAATTAAGCCTAATAACCGTTTTTACCACAGATAACACAAATAAACACCAATTGAAAGCTTACTTTAATTTGTAATTGGATTAATCTGTGGCGTAAATAACCTGTTGGAAATGCTTTGGTTTGTTATTTTTGTACTCAAACCTAAAAAATTGGTTCATGAGGACTTTGCTCTGGATTTTATTTCTGTTGACACCGGCAATTTTATTTGGCCAGAACAACGATTTGCAAAACACGGCAAATCTGGCCAGCAAATATTACCAGAACAAGGAGTTTGGTAAAGCTGCCGAATTGTACGAGCAATTGTATTCGAGTACCAAATCAGAAGGTTATTTCAATATTTATTTCGATTGTTTATTGGGAATTCCGGATTACGATAAGGCTGAAAAAGCAATAAAAAAAGGACTCCGTGGTAATTCTGCCGATTCTTACTGGTACGTTCAGTGGGGATTCCTGAAAAAAGCTCAGGGACAGATAACCGAATCGGCCAAAATGTATGAAAAGGCAATTTCGTCAATTTCTGATAACCCCACTGAATATCCGAGCCTTGCCAACCAGTTCTTGAACCGGCGCGAATACGAATATGCCGAAAAAGTTTACATCAAAGCGCGTGCGACGCAGAATCCGGCTATTTACAACTACGAATTGGCACGAATCTATTATTACATGCGCAACTACGACCGAATGCTGAATGAGTACATGGAATGGATGAAGCAAAAGGAAAGCAATCTGGAAATAGTAAAGAGTAACCTTCAATCGGTTCTGTCGATGGATAACGATGGCGACATCAGCAAACAACTGAAGAACTATGTCCTGAAACGAATTCAGCAAGAACCGACACAATTGATTTACAACCGACTACTGATCTGGCTATTCATTCAGGATAAAAATTTTGTTGCCGCTACCCGGCAGGCTATTGCGTTGGATAAACGTACCGGAACGGAAGATGCCAACGTTTTTGATCTCGCCAATGTTTCGGCCTCCAATAAATACTACGATGATGCTGCAAAAGCCTACGATTATTTAATCGGGAAAGGGAAGAATGCTGAATATTACAACCTGGCCTATCAGCAGAAAATGCAAATGAATTATGATCGTTTTATTGACGACGATATTCTGGATGTTGTTCGTGCCAAAGACCTTCAGAACCAGTTCATCAAGACCTTCGCGACTCTCGGCATTTCTGTAAAAACAACAGCGCTCCAGATTGAATATGCTCATTTACTTGCTTTTTATCTCAACCAACCCGTTGAAGCCATAAAAATTTTGACTGACGGGCTTGGAATGGCAGGAATCAACATTCAGGAAATTTCGGCTATGAAAGCTGAGTTGTCTGATGTTTATGTGTATTCAGGCGATTTGTGGGAGGCAGTAATATCCTATTCGCAGGTGATCGAGAACAATAAGGCCAATCCGTTGGGCGATGATGTGAAATTTAAGAAAGCGAAACTTGGTTATTACATGGGAAATTTCAAGTGGGCAAAGGCTCAACTCGATGCTTTGAGGGCAAGTACGTCGAAGCTGATTGCCAACGATGCCATGGAACTTTCACTATTCATCAGCGAAAACCTTGAAGATGACAGTCT
Source organism: Prolixibacteraceae bacterium (assembly GCA_028683385.1). Lineage (GTDB taxonomy): Bacteria > Bacteroidota > Bacteroidia > Bacteroidales > Prolixibacteraceae > Aquipluma. Next base: position 142,173 of record JAQUIJ010000013.1, read on the forward strand.
CGCCACGCCGCTGAGAATCTTCGCACGATCCGATTTGCATTTGTTCCGGAATAACTTTACTGAAGCACTCGCTGCTTTGGATTCAGTAAGCAAATTATATCCTGATAATTCGCTGATTGATGATGTTGATTTCCGTAAAGCAGGCATTCTTCAGAAACAGGGAAAATACGAGGAAGCCTCGGGTCTCTTAAATTCCATCGTTAAAGACCATAGCTGGGAAATGCTGGCCGACGATGCTCTTTTTCAATTGGCAACTATTTATGAAAATAAACTGAACCGAAAGCCTGAAGCAAAGGAGCTTTTCAAGAAAATGCTGACTGATTACCCCGGAAGTATTTATGTGGTAGATGCCCGGGCAGAATACCGAAAAATGGAAGAAGCTGAAGTCAAGACAGAGAACCCAGTTATTCAGGAAGGAAAATAAAGCAACAATTCTAAATGAAACGCATCTCGAAAGCCTATATCTATGCCCTGCTGTCGGTTCTTTTATGGTCGACCGTGGCCACTGCCTTTAAATTGGGATTGATGGTACTTTCGCCACTATACCTGATTTTACTTTCTACGGCTTTTTCGCTGCTCGTATTTTTTGTAGTCATTCTCATCCAAGGCCGAATCAGGGAATTATTCACTATCACTTTCGCCGGATTGGGAAAATCGGCTTTGCTTGGAGCATTAAATCCTTTTGGCTACTACCTTATTCTTTTTCAGGCATACAACCTTTTACCTGCGCAGGTGGCACAACCACTCAATATGATTTGGCCCGTAACACTGGCATTGCTTTCAGCACCATTACTGAAACAAAAAATTACGGTTCGAAACATCGTCGCCATTCTAATCAGCTTTGTCGGGGTCGTATTTATTTCGTCGCAGGGAAGTCTCTCCGGAATTGCGAATACAAATTTGACTGGAGCGCTACTAGCCGTTGGAAGTAGTGTAATATGGGCTTTCTTCTGGGTTTTAAGTGTGCTCGATAAACGTGACGAGATTTTCAAATTGTTCTGGAATTTCGCCTTTGGATTGAGCTACCTCGTAATTGCAGCTTTTTTATTTACTGATTTTAGGCTACCCGACCCAAGAGGTTTACCGGCATCCATTTATATCGGATTATTCGAACTCGGAATCACCTATATTCTTTGGATGAAAGCCATGCAACTGAGCGAAAACAATGCAAAAACCGGTAACCTGATTTTCCTTTCGCCTTTTCTCTCGCTGGTATTTATTCATTTTATACTGGGAGAAACTATTTTCATAACCACATTTATCGGACTGGCTTTCATCATTTCAGGAATCTGGTATCAACAAAAAAAGTGATGTGGAACTTTACCCTTTGCCCTTTGCTCTTTGCAATATTCCATCACGAAAAGCGTACATTTGAGTTCTCGATTTGAATAGATATGGATAAAAAGCCAATCACAATTCTGGGCATTGACCCGGGAACCAACATCATGGGTTACGGACTGATTGAAGTGGTGGATAATAAGCCACGGATTTTGCAAGTTGGAGTCATAAAAACCACCGGATTTACTGATCATTACCAAAAGCTAAGGCATATTTTCGATCGTACCAACGCGCTACTGAAAGAACTTCAGCCCGACGAACTGGCTATTGAATCTCCATTTTACGGCAAAGACATTCAGGCCATGCTGAAATTGGGACGAGCGCAAGGAGTGGTAATGGGACTGGCTTTAAGCCGCGAGATTCCAGTATTTGAATACGCTCCACTAAAAGTAAAACAGTCGATAACCGGAATGGGGCGCGCAGCCAAAGAACAGGTCGCCTTTTTCCTGAAAAACATGTTTAGCCTGAATGAGCTTCCGAAGGAACTGGATGCGACTGATGCCGTGGCTGTAGCTGTTTGCCATTACCTGCAAATGAAAAATCCGGTAGGAAAATCCGGAATAAAAAGCTGGGGCGATTTTGTCAAAAAGAACCCAGATCGGGTAAAGTAGTCGAAAAAAGACCGTAGACCGTAGTACCGCTCCCTGAGCGCGAAGCAGTCGAAGGGAGCATTAAAATACGAGCAAAGTGTATTGAATGGAGATTGCTATGGAACAAAAAAATCCCGGTCTCCCGGGATCATATCTTTACTTTTTCTTAATGACCTTTTCCTTAACCTATTTCTTGGGCAATAGCTGCAGTTATTTCAGCCATTTCTTCTTTCGAGAACGATAACTTTTTTGAAAAATGCAGCAAATCAGCTTCAGTTTGCATCGGAACCAGGTGAATGTGTGCATGAGGCACTTCAAGCCCAAGAACCATTACTCCTACTTTCTGGCAAGGAATTGCTTTCCGTATACCAACAGCAACTTTCCTGGCAAACAACTGTAAGCCAATGTAAGTTTCATCATCCAGATCAAACAGATAATCCACTTCCTTTTTTGGAATAACTAAAGTATGGCCTTTGGCAACAGGAAAAATGTCCAAAAAAGCGAGAAAATTTTCATCTTCAGCGACTTTCCATGCTGGTATTTCTCCGTTTACAATTTTGGTAAAAAGGCTTGCCATTTTCAATTCGTTTTTAGATTGCAATATCGATAATTTCAAATTCCATTTTTCCGGATGGAACCTGAATTTCAACAACATCACCCAATTTTTTACCCATCAATCCTTTTGCAATTGGAGTCTGAATCGAGATTTTGCCCAATTTCAAATTCGCTTCCGGTTCAGAAACAATGGTGTACTGCATGGTTGCATTGTTTACTTTGTTTCGTATAGTAACCTTGTTCATCATCTGAACCGAAGATGTATCGATTTTTGATTCGTCAATTATTCTTGTTGAAGCAATTTTCGCACTCAAAATAGCAATTTTTGCTTCAAGCATGCCTTGAGCATCTTTTGCTGCATCATATTCAGCATTTTCCGAAATATCACCTTTTTCAATGGCCTCGCCTATTGCTTTTGAAATGGCTGGACGCTCAATTTTGGTCAGCCGATCAAGTTCTTCTTTCATATTCCGAAGGCCTTCTTCTGTAACGTAAGTAACCTTTCCCATGGTTTTCTCCTTTTTATTAAAACTATTAAAAACAAAAAAGAATTCCGACCATTGCGGAACTCTTTTGTGTTACAAACTTATATAAAATTTTTAATCTTTACGAATCTAATGTTTTATAAAACAATTAATCAGTTGGATAGAAAAAATTCCGGCACCAAGTTAATACTTCCGATTCATAATTTCTGAATAGACAAATGCTTTTCGCAACGAAAAATCTTCAAGGTAATTCATTGATTCTTCAACCTCATCAGGCTCATCTTCCTCTTTGGGTTTCCATTGAGTTTTGATCATTTCATGCCTGGGTCTGTCGGGTAAGGTACTTTTAAATCCATAATGATAAAACTTTTCCCTTGGAGTCTCGATAGTACTTTTAGTTGGAACAGCAGCCTTCACGGGCTTAATCCGAACAGGCTGAGCCTTTGGAACTTCTGGCTCATTTAGAAAATCGGCACCCAACAACTGATCCATAAAACTGTTTCGGGGCTTTTCATCAGCCTCGGTCAATGGATTGTCCTGAATCCTCTTTTTCTTGTTTTGATTAATCGCACCAAAAATAGAAAGAACAATAGCTATGATCAGAAAAATATAATCTTCCATCTTGAAAATTTATGAACTGAATAAAATAATTTGTTCTTTTCTTTGTTTTATTAAAGCACTAAAGATATAAAAAATGTTTCACCTTTCCCGAAAGATCTATTCGCCATTGTTAGTTATCTTCTTTCTTCTTGCCTCGACCAATGCATGCAAGGATGATTATACTTCAGTCATTCCTTCTGTTTACGTTAATATGAATTTTCCTATAGCCAATATGATTGAGCTCAATATTCCCGGAGGATCCTATTATTTTGCAGACAAAGGCTATGGTGGTATCATTGTTTTTCGCGACCTGACTGATAGCCCCAATCCCTTTTTAGCATACGATGCCGCCTGTACTCACGAAGTATCATCAACAACCAGAGTTGTTGCCGATGCCAGTGGAATTGCAACATGCCCCACATGCAAGTCTCAGTTTATTTTGTTTTCAGGCAATGGAAGCCCAATAAAAGGACCAGCTGTAGAGCCGCTCAGGCAGTATCATACTTCATTCATCGGAGGTCGAATCATGATCAGCAATTAGTCTGAAACATTCAACTCAAACACTTTCCGAGTCTTCAGTTCAAACAAAAACACTTTCTGAAAACCTGAAAAGAAACTCCATTTTTCAAGTTTATTTCCCATGTTATAATTTACAGGACTTTCCTCCAGATCAGCAGTTATCAGTAACCAAAGTTGGTTAAGCCTTTTCTTCTGATAGTAGGCTAGCTTCTCATTCTTGGCATTGATCGTATAATCAAGATTTTCACGATTAAATTCCGGAGCATTATATCCAGCTATCTTGCACGGATAGTGAGTTTTGTGCTTATTCACAGTTGGGCCATGGAGTTTTGTCAGCTCAATCCCGATAGCATTTTTGGGTGAAACACTAAGGACAAAATCCGGAGATTCTGATTTCATCAATTTCCCTTTTGGAAATTCTTTATATTCATTTCTGAAATACTCCATGATGAGCATTTCTTCCATCATTTGCGAATCCTGGTTAAAACTCATGGCACGATTTCGATTGTGATGGAAAAATATCCGGGTCGGTTTTGGTAAAAAAAACTGATCCGATGAACTTCAAGTCATCGGATCAGCCACTTCAGACTCCGGTCTCCCGTCTTCTGACTTCTTAGTATCTGTAATGCTCTGGCTTGTACGGTCCATCAACAGAAACACCAAGATATTCAGCCTGGTCAGGACTCAAAACAGTGAGTTTCACACCCAATTGTTCCAAATGCAGTCGGGCTACTTCTTCGTCGAGGTATTTAGGCAGACGGTACACGTTTACATCGTAATTTTTCTGCCAAAGTTCGATTTGCGCCAAAGTTTGGTTTGTAAACGAATTCGACATCACAAACGATGGATGACCTGTTGCACAACCCAGATTTACTAAACGACCTTCAGCAAGAAGGAAAATCGAATGTCCGTCAGCATAAGTATATTTATCAACCTGAGGTTTGATGTTTGTTTTGCGGATTCCGGGCCATCCTTCCAGACGGGCAACCTGAATTTCGTTATCGAAATGACCAATGTTGCAAACAATGGCCTGATCTTTCATGGCAGCCAAATGCTCACCAGTGATAATGTCTTTGTTTCCGGTAGTAGTCACAAAAATGTTTCCTTCCGAAACAGCATCTTCCATGGTCTTTACTTCAAAACCTTCCATGGCTGCCTGAAGGGCACAAATAGGGTCAATTTCAGTTACAATTACCCGGGCGCCATAACTGCGCATCGAATGAGAACAACCTTTACCTACATCGCCATAACCAGCCACAACAACAACTTTTCCGGCAATCATTACGTCGGTGGCGCGTTTAATCCCATCGGCCAGCGATTCTCGGCATCCGTAAAGATTATCGAATTTAGATTTTGTTACCGAATCGTTCACATTAAAAGCAGGGAAAAGAAGTTTTCCTTCACTCATCATTTGGTACAAACGGTGTACTCCGGTTGTGGTTTCTTCTGAAACGCCTTTGATAAATGGCACCTGGCGTGTCCAGCGTTGTGGGTCGAAAGCCAAAACTTCTTTTAGCGCATTGTTCAATTCACGTTCGTCTTCGGCATCAACCGGAACATCCAAAATCGATGGATTTTTCTCAGCTTCGTAACCACGATGAATCATTACAGTAGCGTCACCACCATCATCAACAATCAGGGTTGGCCCCTGTCCGTTTCCAAAATCAAGAGCACGCTCTGTGCACCACCAGTATTCGGCAAGACTTTCGCCCTTCCATGCAAAAACCGGAATTCCGGCAGCAGCAATGGCGGCAGCAGCATGATCCTGAGTACTGAATATATTACAACTTGCCCAACGAACGTCAGCACCAAGTTCAACCAGAGTTTCAATTAAGACTGCTGTTTGAATGGTCATATGAAGCGAACCCATGATGCGAGCACCCTGCAACGGTTTGACATTTCCATATTTTTTTCGGGTTGCCATAAGGCCTGGCATTTCCTTTTCCGCGATTTCAATCTCTTTTCTACCGAACTCGGCGAGCGATATATCGGCCACTTTATAAGCCAATTGCTCCAATGTTTTTGTTGTCATTTCTGAAAATTAAATTTTGATTGCAAAGATAATCAAATCAATAGATGCAATAAGCAAATATTGATCATGAAACAGCATATAACATGAATAGTTTACCTGATTTCTATTTTTGAATAGCCTGAAAGAACGAAATGGTATCAGCTTTATCTCTTGCAAGTTGTTCTTTCAGTGCATCAAGCGATTCGAATTTCTGTTCCTCCCGAAGTTTCCGGAAGAAAATAAGCTCAAGGTGTTCACCGTAGATATCCGAATCAAAATCGAACAAATGAACTTCAATGCTACGATGATCGGCATTGCGATTAACGGTGGGACGGCTGCCAATATTCAACATTCCACGGTAGGTTTTATTCTGAACTTTGGCCTGAACGGCATAAACTCCATAGCCTGGAATTATTTTATCAGGATCAGAAGCTTCAATATTTGCGGTTGGGAACTGAATCTGGCGTCCTAGTTTTTGCCCTTCAACCACAGTACCATGAAGTACAAATGAATAGCCCAAAAAAGCATTGGCCGTATCAAAATCTCCAATCTGAATGGCTTCCCGTATTTTGGTTGAACTGACGTTGGATTCATTCACGAGCAAAACATCCAGTTTTTCAATCTGAAATTCATGTCGGTCAGCACATTCTTTCAGAAATTCAAAGTCGCCCTGTCTGCCCTTTCCAAATTTATGATCGTAACCAACCACCAGCGATTTGGTGTGAATCTGGCCAACCAATATCTGTTCAACAAACTGTTCATAAGTTAATTGAGCAAATTCAGGAGTAAATGGATATACAATCAGATGATCGATTCCAGACTGTTCAAACAACTCAATCTTTTCATCTAAAGTGGTCAGCAAGCGTAGGTTAGATTCAGCAGGAGCAACAATTTTGCGCGGATGTGGATCAAAAGTAAAAATAACAGATTCACCGTTTATAGCTTTCGCTAAATCAATCAGTCGGGCAATAATTTTACGATGCCCCAAGTGGACTCCATCGAATGTACCAACGGTTAGAACCGGATTTTGAGCATAAAAATCATTCAAATCTCTGTGTATCTTCACCTTTTCAAAAATTAGTATTCGGCTTCAAAATTAGAAATTTCATTCATATATAATTTGTTTTTAATTGCCGAATGGAATTCGTATGATTGGAAAATATTCATCCCGGTTGGTGTTTCCGTGAATCATGCTCATTTCATGTGTTTGATGGAACTTGCTACCAATTACTGTGCATAGCGTAAAGTAATTCTTCCGGCTCGTTTCATCGATATGAATCAAAAAATCAATCAAAACTGAAGGTATGTTTCAAAACTTGACTTGCCGGGCACATTATGAACACGAAATTATTATTTTTATGCCCGTTATTGACTAATAAAAAATTACTGTGAAGAAAATATTTTCAATTGCAATTGCCATTACCGTGTTGACATTTGGCTGTAAAAAACCGAATGGATTTGTTATCGATGGAAAAATAACCAACGCCCAAGGGAAATATTTATACCTGGAAGAATTAAAAGTGTCTTCAAGTATTCCAGTCGATTCGGTGGAATTGGGCAAGGATGGCTCGTTTAAATTTAAAGGTAAAATCGATTATCCCAACTTCTACCTCCTCAGTTTGAATCGGAATAATTTTGTTACGCTGTTGGTTGATACTACCGAAAAGATATCCGTTTTTGGCGACGCCGCCAATTTCTCACGCGACTATATCGTGCAAGGTTCACCTGGCTCACTCCTTGTTCAGGAACTGAACAACATGCTAACAAAAAACAAACATAAGCTGGATTCTATACGCAACAATATAAACGCTTTCCGCTTGCATGATGATTACAGTGTTCAACGTGTAAAATGGGAACAGGAAATGGCAGACATTAAGCAAAGCCAGATTAGATATTCGACCAACTTTATTCAGAAACACCCGTTTTCGTTGGCCTGTGTATTGGCTTTGTATCAGAAATTCGATGATTCGAACTATGTTGTACAGGATTTGCAGTCGTTGAAGGTGGCAGCTTCGGCATTAAATTCATTTTTCCCAAAATCGGAACATGTCAAAGCCTTATATGCGAATACCCAACGGCTAATGCAACAGGAAAAAAATAATAAGTTGCAACAGTTCATTGCTCAAAATGGCGTTAATTCACCCGACATTAATCTTCCAAATACCAATGGTCGTGAAGTTTCTCTTGCTTCGTTAACAAACAAAGTAATTCTTGTTCAATTCTGGTCGGCAAAAAACCGTGATTCGCGAATTCAAAATGAGGCTTTGGTTGATCTTTACAGCAAATACAAGTCGAAAGGACTCGAAATATATCAGGTTAGCGTGGACACCGACCGGGCAGCCTGGTTAAATGCAATTGAACAAGACAGACTCAGTTGGATCAATGTTGGCGATATGAAAGGAAGTGTTATGGCTGCGAATCTATACAATATCCAAGTTATTCCTTCAAACTATATTCTGGATAAAGACAAGCGAATTGTTGCCAAAAATTTACAGGGACCCACTCTTGATCAGGCAATCAGAGAGCTGACCCGATAAACTTTTCGTAGGGCAAATCGGATTTGAGACCGGCGTAGCAAGTCAAATGTGTTGCCTCTTCCAATTTTACAAGTATATTTGCATTTCATTTTTCGAACCAATTTCAAAATGTTTTGAAAAACCCAAATAAGAAAGTATATTTTGTATCCGATGTTCATCTGGGAGCGCCAGCTTTAAAGAATAATAAAGAGCGGGAGCTGGCTTTTGTAGATTGGCTGAACGAGATTAAGACAGATGCCTCTCATTTGTTCCTGATGGGCGACATTTTCGATTTTTGGTTCGAATACAAAACAGTTGTTCCTCGTGGGTTTACGCGCACGTTGGGGAAAATTGCAGAGATTGCCGATTCAGGAGTTGAAGTTCATTTTTTTACAGGAAACCACGATGTCTGGGTGTTTGATTACCTTCCTAACGAGTTAGGAATGACATTACACCGAAATGAGTTTAAGACAGAACTTAACGGAAAAAAATTCTTCCTTGCACACGGTGACGGGCTTGACCATACCGACAAAGGCTATCTTTTTCTGAAAAAGCTATTTACAAGCAAGATTCTCCAATGGATGTTTGCCCGTATTCACCCTAACTTTTCGCTTTCGTTTGGGCACAATTGGTCAAAACGCTCCAGAATATCAAAAGGAATAACCGGCGAAGGATTTAAAGGTACAACCAACGAAGGAATGTTTATTTTTGCAGAGTCAATTCTCCGGAATGAGAAGTTTGATTATTTTATCTTCGGACACCGTCATGTATTGGTTGACCATCCGATTGGTGAAAACAGCCGGTACATTAATTTGGGCGACTGGATTAATCATTTTTCGTACGGAGTTTTCGATGGGAATGAGTTTAACTTAAAGCAATATAATTATCAAGGCCCCAAAGGCCACTGAATAAAGAATTATGACAAAACAGGTATATACTAAAATTGTTGGAACAGGCAGTTATCTTCCAACACGTACAATTGGAAACGAACATTTCAATAATTATACTTTTTTTGATCCAAGTACGAAAGCGCCGTTTGACAAGGACAATGATGAGATTATCCGGAAATTTAAAGAAATAACCAACATCAGCGAACGCCGTTGGATTAGCGATGAACTGCACAATTCGGATATGGCAACCATGGCAATTAAAGAAGCATGCGAGTCGGCAAAGATCGACCCTGAAACGCTCGATTTTATCCTGGTTGCACACAATTTCGGCGATGTAAACCTGGAAACAACACGAGTTGATATTCTTCCGAGTCTTGCCAATAAAGTGAAACACAAATTGGGTATTTCGAATCCGTCATGTTTTTGTCACGACATTATCTCTGGCTGTCCGGGATGGACACAGGGAATGATTACTGCCGATGCCTATATTCGAAGTGGTTTTGGCAAAAGGGGGGTTGTGGTTGGTTCAGATGTTCTGTCTCGCATTTCCGATCCGCATGACCGTGATACCATGATTTATGCCGATGGTGCCGGAGCAACAATTGTGGAAGCCGTTGAGAGCGAAGAACCAACCGGAATATTAGCCCATTCCAGCAGATCCGACTCTGCAACTTACTGGAATTTACTGGTCAACGGCAACTCTTTTAATCCTGATTTTGAAGGAAACGACCAATTTATAAAAATGGCAGGACATAAACTTTATGTTTACGCACTGACCTATGTTCCGGGAGTAGTAAAAGACAGTCTGGATAAAGCCGGACTGCACCTGAGCGACATCAAAAAAGTTCTTATCCATCAGGCGAACGAAAAGATGGATGAGGCGATTCTAAAGAACGTTTTCAAACTGTATAATGAGAAGCAAATCCCGGAAGGAATTATGCCGATGAGCATCGAAAAATTAGGAAATTCATCAACCGCAACAGTGCCTACCTTGCTCGATATTGTTTTGAAAGGGAAAATGGAAGGTCAGCAGATTAATCCAGGCGATCATATTATTTTATGCTCTGTTGGAGCCGGAATGAACATTAATTCGATCGTTTATAAATTCTAAGAAAATCTTGATAAAACAGGAACGGTGCAATGAATACACATTGCACCGTTCTTGTTTTTATACCTTTTGTCTTCGAAAGGTAAATTAAACCTACCACTTCACCGGCGTTTTCCCATGCTCAAGCAAATATTTATTGGTTGTTGAAAATTGATGATTTCCGAAGAATCCCCGACTGGCTGAAAGTGGCGACGGATGGACAGATTTCAAAATCAAGTGCTTTCGCGAATCAATAAATTCACCTTTGCTGATGGCATAATTTCCCCAAAGGATAAAAACCACATTTTCCAACCGGTCGGCCACCAAATGAATAACGGCATCTGTGAATTGCTCCCATCCTTTTTTCTGGTGCGAACCGGCAGTGTGCGCCCGAACTGTCAGCGTTGCATTCAGTAACAAAACTCCTTGTTTCGCCCATCGTTCCAGGTTTCCACTCGTTGGAATCGTGGCTCCGGTGTCAGACTGAATTTCTTTAAAAATGTTCCGTAAACTGGGCGGGAAATCGACACCATCGTTCACCGAAAAACACAGTCCGTGCGCCTGTCCTGGTCCGTGGTATGGGTCCTGTCCTAAGATGACCACCTTCACCTGATCGAACGGACACTGTTCGAAGGCATTAAAAATCAGCTTAGCCGGTGGGTAAATTGCCTGGCTATGATATTCCGACCGAACAAATTCAGTCAGTTGCTTAAAATAAGGTTTTTCAAATTCATCCTGAAGCTGTTCTTTCCAGCTTGCTTCTATTTTTACGTCCATAACCATTCTTTATAATTTATCTTACCACAAAGGCTCCAAGACACAAAGATTGTAAATCTGTGTTTATCTGAGTAACCTGAGGTGAATTAATTTGGTATTTTTAGTGAAAATTAAAATCATGGAAATTCTATTTCTTTTGGCAGGTCTTGTTCTTGGATTCGTTGTTTCATTCCTGATCATGAAATCGGGAAAACTGAAGCAGCAATCTGATTTTGAACGCGAAAAACAGGCCAGCGAACAAGTATATCTTCAGCAGAAATTTGAAATAGAAAAAGAGAAGTCGTTGTTTCAAGATCGGAATCAATCGCTTCTGAAAGAAAAGGAAGAATTACATCTCCAGGTTCAACAGCTTCGTACCGAAAATGGGATACAGAGCCAACAACTGGCTCGTGCAGAGGCAGATTTTGGCAACCTTCAGGAGAAACTCGATTCGCAAAAAAAAGAAATAGAAAACCTTCAGCAAAAATTCACCTCTGAATTCGAAAATATTGCAGCAAAAATCCTGAAGCAAAATACGGTTGAGTTTTCAGCGTCCAATCAAAAAAGCATCACCGAATTGCTTACTCCGTTGAAAGAGAAAATTCAGGTATTTGAAAAAAAGGTAGAAGACACTTACGAAAAGGGTTTAAAGGACCAAACCGACCTGAAAGCTGAACTCAAAAAGCTGCACGACCTGAACCTGAAAATAAGCGATGAAGCCAATAATTTGACCAAAGCGCTGAAAGGCGACGTCAAAAAACAAGGTAACTGGGGCGAGGTCATTTTGGAGCGGATACTTGAACGTTCGGGGCTCTCTGAAGGCCGCGAATATACAAAACAGGAAAGTGTTCTTTCGGAGAATGGGCAGCGTTTTCAGCCCGATGTGGTTATTCACCTGCCCGACCAGAAACACATTGTGGTCGATTCGAAAGTATCACTGGTTGCCTACGAAAGATTGGTTAACGCAGATTTGGAGAAAGACCGTGCTGCTTTTGTGAAGGAACATTTGCAGAGCGTGAGAAGTCACATTAAAATTCTGAGCGAAAAGCATTATCAGCACTCGCCCAGTTTTAACAGTCCCGACTTTGTGTTGCTGTTTGTACCCATCGAATCGTCGTTCAGCATCGCTGTTCAGGAAGATCAGGATTTATTTTCGTATGCCTGGGATAATAAAGTGGTTATTGTAAGCCCGTCAACCTTGCTGGCAACGCTGCGAACCATTGCCTCCATTTGGCAGCAGGAAAACCAAACCCGAAATGCGCTGGAAATTGCCCGTCAGAGCGGCGCATTGTACGATAAGTTTGTCGCATTTATCTCCGACATGGAGTCGATCGGCAAAAGTCTGGAAAGTACCCGAAAAACATACGATCAAGCCACGAACAAACTGTACTCCGGAAGTGGGAACCTGGTGAAACGAGCTGAAAATATCAGGAAACTTGGCGCAAAAACCACCAAAGAATTACCTCCGGAAATGATTGGGGAATAATGTGGTCATTTATAGTCATTAAGTCATTCGTAGTCATTTATTGTAAAAGCCTTTCGAAACTATGAATGACTACATAGTGACAATGAATGACCACTTAATGAGTTTATAAAGCCTTTTCCCTGAAAATCGTTGGAAACTTTACCTGCCTAATCAATCTTCCTCTTTGTATTCCGGCTCCAAACCATCTTCACAAACATCGATGGGAACAATCCAAACCACAGGATTTCCGTTTCCTTCACCGCCTTCAGACTCACGCTTGACTATTTCGGAGCCGAAAAATACGGCAATGTGATCGTGCGGAATATTTTCGTCTTCTTCATTTCCAACTACTACCGCATTTATTCCATCGATTCGCACAAAATCTCCTTTTACAAATGGCAATTCATCATCCATATTGACAATTCTTTAAGTTTATCGGAAATAAAAAAGGTCGTATAAAAAGTCTAAACACAAGTGGAATTGGTCATCCCGAATTTATTTCGGGATCTGAAATTCAGTGTATAGAGATCCTGAAACGAGTTCAGGATGACTCTTTGAAGACTTTTATTACGGCCTCTTTCGAGTATTTTGAATGAGTTTTAGCTTGCTTTTAACCGAACGGTTATGGCACCGTCAATTTTTTCCTGTGCATAATCAAGAGTGATCTTCATTGTTGTCACATTAGCTGAGGGAGTATCGAACATGGCATCGTTCATGATATTTTCGCAGATCGAACGAAGTCCGCGTGCTCCCAATTTAAATTCCACCGCTTTATCAACAATAAATTCCAAGGCCTCTTCGTCGAAACTAAGTTCCACATGATCGAGTTCGAAAAGTTTAATGTATTGTTTGATCAGCGAATTACGAGGTTCAGTCAAGATGCTTCGCAAAGCCTTCCGGTCAAGCGGTTCCAGATAAGTCAACACCGGAATACGACCAATAATTTCAGGAATAAGGCCAAACGACTTTAAATCCTGCGGCGAAATGTATTGAATCATATTATTACGGTCGATCACATCTGCTTTTTTCTGGGCACCGTAACCTACAGTCTTGGTATTCAGTCGTTGAGCTATTTTCTTGTCAATTCCGTCGAATGCACCGCCACAAACAAAAAGGATATTTTTAGTATTGACGGCAATCATTTTTTGCTCCGGATGTTTACGTCCGCCCTGAGGTGGAACATTCACGATGGCACCTTCGAGTAATTTTAAAAGTCCCTGTTGAACACCTTCGCCAGAAACATCGCGGGTTATGGAAGGATTATCGCCTTTACGTGCAATTTTATCAATTTCGTCAATAAACACGATCCCACGTTCGGCGGCTTCAACGTTGTAATCGGCAACCTGCAACAACCGCGTTAGTAAACTCTCAATATCTTCGCCTACATAACCAGCTTCGGTAAGTACTGTTGCGTCAACAATGGTGAATGGAACATGCAACATTTTGGCTATTGTCCTCGCCAAAAGTGTTTTTCCGGTTCCGGTTTCACCAACCATGATGATATTTGACTTTTCAATCTCAGTCTCATCGGATGAAACTGGCTGATTTAACCGTTTGTAATGGTTGTAAACGGCCACCGAAAGAATTTTTTTGGCGTGCTCCTGGCCAATAACATACTGATCGAGAAAATTCTTGATCTCGATGGGCTTCATCAGCTTCAGGCCTTTGGTATCAAAAGTGTCATCTTTTTTGAATTCTTCCTCAACAATGGCATGAGCCTGTTCCACACAACTATCGCAGATATGTCCCTCCATGCCGGCAATCAGCAAGTTAACCTCTTTCTTCTCACGCCCGCAAAACGAACATTTATCCATTTTCATGTGCTTATTATTTGTTTTTTAATTGCCACATGGAACTCGCCATATTAATTACATCTATATCCGATGCTTTTTTCCACATGGCTCGTTTCATCGTCTGTGTTTTTTTCATTTATGTCTGATCAAGACCTCGTCAATCATACCATATTCTTTGGCTTCAGTCGAAGTCATCCAGTAGTCGCGATCAGCATCCTTTTCAACCTGATCATACGTTTTGCCGCTATGAATAGCTATAATATCGTACAATTCTTTCTTCAACTTCATAATTTCGCGAGCTGTAATTTCAATATCAGTAGCTTGTCCTGATGCGCCACCCATTGGTTGATGAATCATCACCCTTGAATGTTTAAGTGCAGAGCGTTTCCCGTGAGTACCGGCAGTAAGCAAAACAGCTCCCATTGAAGCAGCCATTCCGGTGCAAATAGTTGCAATATCCGGAGAAATGATTTGCATGGTATCGTAAATTCCCAAACCGGCATGAACCGAACCTCCGGGAGTATTGAAGTAAATCTGAATGTCCTTGCTCGGATCGGCAGACTCCAGAAACAACAACTGTGCCTGAACAATATTGGCAATGTAATCGTCGATTGGCGTGCCTAAAAATATGATCCGATCCATCATCAACCGCGAAAATACATCCATGGAGGCCACGTTTAACTGGCGCTCTTCAATGATGTATGGAGTTAGACTATTGGTAAAAATAGAATCAAAACGATGCATATTCAGGCTGCTGATACCCAAATGCTTCGTTGCATATTTATTGAATTCGTTTCCGTTGCTCATAATCGTGGTATCTTGTTAAAAAAAAACTTTGTGAAGATCAGTTTTACTTATACAAGCAAAATCAGATTTTCACAAAGTTAAAAAAATAAGCTATTGACTAAACAGCTAGAAAATTAATTTTCCAGCATTTTGTTAAACGCCTCGTAAGTAATTCCTTTTACATCGAGCGTAACTTTATCTTTTATAGTTGCAATGATTACATCTTCTTGTTTGCGAGAAACCAATTTGCGACGTTCTTCTTCGTCTTTCAACATGTGATTGGCATAGTTTTCTAAATGCTCTTCGCCCACATTATTCAAACCATATTGACGGAATTGCATGGCTGCCATTTCTTTTGCCAAAGAGCGAACATCGTCCTCGGTGATCTGAAGGTTGTTGTCTTTTACAATTTTGTCTTTAATCAACTGCCATCTCAGGTCAGTCATGAAATTATCGAAATCAGATTCAATCTGCTCGTCAGTCATTTTTTCGTTGGTAGCTTTAATCCAACGTTTCAGGAATGCTTCAGGCAAACTGATTGGAATAGCCTTAAGCAATGCATCGCGGCTGTCGAGAGCAAATTTATAATTGCTTGAATGAATAAAGTTTTCTTCAATTTCTGTTTTTATTCTGGCCTTGAATTCTTCTTCAGTAGAAATTCCTGAATCTTCGCCATAAATTTTTGAGAATAAATCCTGGTTTAATTCAGCCTTTTCGAAATGAAGTACTTCAACGATAGTAAAACTGAAGTTTCCTGAAATCTTTTCAGCTTCTTCGTGCGAAATATTCAGCATGTGCCCAACTTCGTGTTTGTTGTCGTAAGCTTTAACCGGATCAAAAACAACCACGTCGCCAGCTTTCTTACCAATGAATGAAGCTTTAATTTCTTCATCTTTCATGACATCAATAGCAATAACCACTTTCTCAGCAACAATTCCGCCTTCCAGTTCGCTTCCGTCTTCATTCAACTGAACAAAATTTCCGCGTACAGTATCTTTGTCTCCAACAGTTTCAACCACTTTATTCTCGCCCAAACGACCAGCATAAGCATCTGATTGTTTGTCAACCATATCGTCATCGGCAGCAATGGTATAAAATGGCAATGCTGTCATTTCGTCAAGCTTCACATCAAATGCAGGAGCCATTGCCACATCAAAAACAAAGCTGAAATCAGATTGGGTATCCCAGTCGATTGGCGTTTGTTTTTCTTCATTTGGAAGTGGCTCGCCCAATACATTCAACTTTTCAGCGTGAATATATTCAGTAAGGCTTTTTGAAAGAATTTTATTGACTTCTTCAGCAAGTGCAGCTTTACCATACATCTTCTTAACCAAACCAGCGGGAACCATTCCAGGACGAAATCCCGGCATATTAGCTTTTTTACGATAGTTCTTCAGAACATCGTTTACAGTAGCTTCATAATCATTCTTCTCAACCGAGACTGTGAGAATTGCATTTAGTTCGTCGATGTTTTCTCTGGTAATATTCATAATTGAATGCTTAAAGTTATTGGAAATGAGGAAGGAAGAAGAACTCTTAATAAGTTCCGGATCCGAAACCTGATGCTTTAAATTAATAAAAACCGCTTGCTTATCCTTTTTCAAGGTAAAGCAAGGCGGTTATTCTTTTGTTGTGCGGGCGAAGGGACTCGAACCCCCACGCCGTAAGGCACCAGATCCTAAGTCTGGCACGTCTACCAATTCCGCCACGCCCGCTAAATGCGGTGCAAATGTATGTCATTTTTCTTACAAACACAACACCACAGCAAAATCTTTTGAATTGTTTTTTTTCAAAAGCCGAACCGATTACCGAAGTTCGAAATTCTGACCCAAATAAACGCGGCGAACTTCCTCGTCAGAAGCAAGCTCTTCGGCAGTACCCGCCTTCATGATAGACCCTTCATACAAAAGATACGATCTATCGGTAATGGTCAGGGTTTCGTGCACATTGTGGTCGGTTATCAAAACCCCAATATTTTTATCTTTTAGCTTTTTGATAATTGATTGAATATCTTCAACGGCAATCGGGTCAACTCCCGCAAAAGGCTCATCCAAAAGAATAAATTTCGGATCGATTGCCAAAGCACGCGCAATTTCAGTACGGCGTCTCTCTCCTCCCGAAAGTTGATAACCATTGCTTTTACGAATATGCTGAAGGCCAAATTCATTTAATAGGGTTTCAACCTTTTGCAGTTGATCCGCTTTTGGCATCTTAGTCATTTCGAGTACTGAAAGAATATTGTCTTCCACACTCATCTGCCTGAAAACCGAAGCTTCCTGAGCCAGATATCCGATGCCTTTTTGAGCCCTTTTATAAACCGGGATCATAGTTATCTCCTCGTCGTCGATAAAAATCCGACCTGAAAGCGGTTTTATCAACCCAACAATCATGTAAAAAGAGGTGGTCTTACCGGCACCGTTTGGCCCAAGCAATCCAACGATTTCACCCTGATTCACCTCGAACGAAACTCCCTTTACGACAGTCCGTTTGCGATATTTCTTGACAATATTTTCTGCTCTAAGTTTCATCTTGATGGGTACCCGCAATTTTAATTTTCATCCAGTTTCCGTTGATGCGCTCTATCAATGCTTGCAGAAATAAAGATACTCACCTCGTAAAGTATAATTAGCGGAATACATACAATCGTCTGACTGAGTACATCCGGAGGGGTAATAATTGCAGCGATTATTAATAAAACCACATAGGAATGCCTGCGGTATTTTTTCAGAAATTTCGGTGTTAACAAACCAACTTTACTCAGGAAATAAACAACAACAGGTAGCTCGAAAGATATACCCCCGGCAATCACAATTGAAGTTACAGAACTAATGTATGAAAGTATATTAATCTGATTGACAACGTCTTTACTAATACTATACGAACCCAACCAGTCTAATGAAAAAGGTACAATTAAAAAATAGCCAAATAAAACCCCAAGCAGGAAAAGACCCGACATAACGGCAACTGCACCAGAGGCATGTCTTCGTTCATTTTCGTAAAGTGCCGGTTTGACAAAACTCCAGAACTGATAAACTACATAGGGGAAAGCAATGATAAAACCAGCAATAATGGCGGTCCAAACATCAACCATAAATTGTCCGGACAAATCGAAATTAATTAACTCAATAGGATGTTGATTTAATCCAGTAGACTTAACTCCAATAAAATCTCCAAGTTTAATCAACATTCTACTGGTCCAGAAATCAGGACTATTAGGAGCTAATATAATAGAGTTCCAAACAAAATCACTGTAAATAAAGGCAACTACACCGCCAATAATAATGGCTGAAATCGATTTGAGAAAGTGCCACCGAAGCGCTTCCAGATGATCCAGAAAAGACATTTCTGCCTTTGGCTCACTTTTTTTCTTGGTTGATTGTTCTTCTCTGTTGGTTTCTTCAGCCATAATACAGTATAAATAAATGATCAGGTTGGTTTAAAAAAGTTCGCACAAATATAGCTTATATTCCTTTCTCATTCCTTGGGCTATATCTTAATTTTACTTAAAGGAGCGCTAAAAGTATCTAAATTCAGACAATGCCATTGCGTTTTAATTGATATTTTATATACCTTCGGGATACTTATACAAATTGCAAATATTTTTTTTGATCTGTAAATCGGTCTTTTTTTATGGGAATAGATTACAAGTTAACTGAGCATCTCCAGAAATATTTCGGATTTGATCGTTTTAAAGGCCAGCAGGAAGAAGTGATCAAAAGTGTGTTGGATGGCCATGATACCTTTGTATTAATGCCAACAGGGGGAGGAAAATCACTGTGTTATCAATTACCCGCACTTATTATGGATGGTACAGCCATCATTATTTCTCCACTGATTGCGTTGATGAAGAATCAGGTAGATTCGATCAGGAGTTTTGGCACGGAGGATGGCATTGCTCACTTTTTAAACTCGTCGCTAACCAAGGCCGCAGCTCAAAAAGTGCGCGATGATGTGACAAGTGGGAAAACAAAATTACTATACGTTGCCCCCGAAAGCCTGACTAAGGAAGACAACATTGATTTCCTGAAAAATGTCAAAATATCGTTTTATGCCATTGATGAAGCGCATTGTATTTCCGAATGGGGTCACGATTTCAGGCCTGAATACCGTCGAATAAAACCTATCGTTTCTGAAATCGGACAAGCGCCATTAATCGCGCTTACTGCAACTGCAACAGCCAAAGTTCAGCATGATATTCAGAAAACGCTGGGAATGTTAGAAGCCAATGTTTTCAAAGCATCATTTAACCGTCCGAACTTATTTTACGAAGTAAAACCGAAGTCGAAACCTGAATCCCAGATCATCAAATTCATCAAGGAAAATGAAGGAAAATCGGGCATCATTTACTGTTTGAGCCGAAAGAAGGTTGAAGAATTAACGGAAACGCTGGTTGTAAATAACATTAAGGCTCTGCCTTATCACGCCGGAATGGATTCTGCGACCCGATCAGGCAATCAGGACAAATTCCTGATGGAAGAAGCAGATGTAATTGTTGCAACTATTGCTTTCGGGATGGGTATAGATAAACCGGATGTCCGTTTTGTGATCCATTACGACATTCCTAAAAGTCTGGAAGGTTATTATCAGGAAACCGGACGTGCAGGCAGAGATGGTGGTGAGGGAATTTGCATCACGCTCTATTCAGCCAAAGACATTCAGAAACTGGAAAAATTCATGCAAGGAAAACCAGTTGCTGAGCAGGAAATTGGGCGTCAATTGTTGCTCGATACAGCTTCGTATGCCGAATCAGCCATATGCCGACGCATTATTCTTCTAAATTATTTCGGCGAAAAATTAGAAGAGCCTTGTGGAAATTGTGACAACTGCGTTAATCCGAAAGAACAGATTGAAGCAAAAGATGAAATATGCCGTGCTTTGCAAGCCATCATCGAAGTGAAGGAAAAATACAAAGCAGAACATTTATCTGATATTCTCACCGGGAAAAAGACTGCTGCAGTTAAATCATTCCGGCATTACGAACTCGAAGCTTTTGGTTCGGGCAACGATCATGGCGAAAAATTCTGGAATGCTGTGTTCAGGCAAAGCTTGATTGCCGGGTTTATTTCAAAGGACATCGAGAACTATGGGTTGCTTAAAATGACTCAAAAGGGATACGATTTTCTGGAAAACCCGGTTGACTTCTTGCTGGTTCGCAACCACGACTACGACGCCATTGAGGAAGAAGCAAATGCCGCGGCTGCTCAGGCGAGTGGCGCTGGCGATCCCGAGTTGTTTGCGATGTTAAAAGATCTTCGGAAAAAGATCTCGAAGAAGCTTAACCTTCCTCCATTCGTCATTTTTCAGGATCCATCGCTGGCTGATATGGCTTTGCAATATCCGATTACTTTAGAAGAACTGAAATATATCCAGGGAGTTGGAGAAGGGAAAGCGAAACGGTATGGTAAAGAATTCGTTGAACTGATCAAATCGTATGTCGAAGAGAACGAAATTGACCGTCCACAGGACATGGTGGTTAAGAGTGTTGCCAACAAATCAAAAATAAAAGTGGGCATCATTCAAAGCATCGACCGTAAACTTTCGCTCGACGATATTGCCGCTTCGATTGGTATCGACATGAAAGATCTGATCTCAGAAATTGAAACCATTGTAAACTCCGGAACCAGGATAAACATCGATTATTACCTCGACGAAATACTGGATGAAGACCGTCAGGAAGAAATTTTTGAATACTTCAGAGAGGCGAAGAGCGACAGTATTGAAGAGGCTCTCAAGGAACTTGGCGAAGA
The DNA here is from genome assembly GCA_028683385.1 of Prolixibacteraceae bacterium. Taxonomy (GTDB): domain Bacteria; phylum Bacteroidota; class Bacteroidia; order Bacteroidales; family Prolixibacteraceae; genus Aquipluma. Next base: position 163,311 of record JAQUIJ010000013.1, read on the forward strand.
TGAATATACCGATTCCGACGTTCGGTTGATGCGAATTCGTTTTCTTTCTGAATTGGGTAATTAATCTGATCTAAAAAGTTTGCTCCATTCTGGCAGACAGAATCCATACTTAAAAAATAATCCTGGCAGAGATGTTTTCTGTCAGGATTTTTTATGAGAGAATATCAGATTATCAGAAGTAATAAGGCCTGGTATTTTTCTTCCGGTACAAGTTGAAATCGTATCCAACCATAATTTCATAGCTTCCAAGCTGATATTTTCGAATATCTTCAATAACATGATATTCTGAAGCATAGCCAATTCGGATGTTATTTTTAAATGTATATTGGCCGGATAGACACATGGCACCGTTACTTCTAATATTCAGTCCAAATTGAAGATCACCCGGTAAATAGATGATTGCGGAGGCGTCAAAGTAAACTTGTTTTCCAACGGTTGCAACAACAAGCAAATTAGGACGAATCATAATGGTGCTTGGCAATTTGAAAACATATCCCCCAGCCAGATAAATTGTTCGAAGTTCGTGAAGAGAAGAAAACCCATTTTGATTTACTTTAAACGTATTGTTGATTATCTGCGGAATAGAAAGACTGACATGATACCTGTCATCAAACAATACAGCTCCAACTCCGAATACTGTCATGAAATATTGGTGAACATCGGTAGTAAATTCAGAATCAGGAATTTGATCCGGATAAAGTTGATAGGCATTCAAATTGTTATCGTAATTCACAAAACCAGCACGAAACCCAAAGCGAAGGTAATTGTAAACATCAAGCCGAACCTGGAAAGAATAATCGCCGGTCAGGAATAAACTCTTTTCCAGCCCCAAATTTCTTCGCTGAAGATTCACTCCGACACCGCTTTTTTGATCTTTTATAGGTGTATAGTAAGAAAACTGCTGTGTTAATGGTGCTCCTTTAATACCCACCCAATTGATTCGTGTTGAAACCAACAAACCCGCTCTATCCCACATTCCTACATAAGCAGGATTAATTGTATTCATATTGGTAACATATTGTAGCGACCAAGGGAATTCCTGTCCTTTGGCCTTCATACCAGCAACAACCAAAAACAATACTAAAACAACAATATGTTTGAACCTTCGAATCATCAGTTTTTTCTATACTTCATCTTCTCATTCTAATACGATACAAATACGAAGCTCTTCCTAACATCGCCATTACCTAGTTGCAGCACATAGTAATAAGTTCCGGGTGCAACCATTCCCCCATTTGTAGTTGCAGCTGCTCTGTTAGCTGTTCGACCATCCCACCATGCCCGATCGTAGCTGCCCCAAAATTGAAGATTTCCGTAATGTTCTTTTTCATACAATTTATTCCCCAGTTGATCAAAAATATACAATTTGGCATTTGGATAATCATCGGTACAATAAATTTGGAAATAGTCGTGAATGTTATCACCGTTTGGTGAGAAGGCATTCGGGATAAACAAATCGCAGTCGCGCCCTTTCCAGAGATATTCGGGATGTCCGGGATGACCAAACGTATCGTTACTAAAATCGCCATCGCCATTCATATCTTCAAATCGTGTAAGGTACTCGTCGTCATCGTCATTTTCATCACGCCAGTCTTTCATGCCATCACCATCGAAATCCTGCATGGCAGCATTACTTGCAAGTACATTATCAGAAGGGGTACACACATTTACAAATGTATCAAAACCATCGTCCAGACCATCTCCATCAGAATCTTTACCGATAGAAACATAATCAGGTTTTCCATCCGCATTTAAATCATGCCCTTCGATGTAATCCGGAACACCGTCTCCATCTGAATCAACATCCAAAAAGTCTGGAATTCCATCGCCGTCAGTGTCAACAGGTACAATACTTATGCCACCCTGTGCCGGATCGTAGGCATCGTCAATCCCGTTCTGATCTTTGTCTATTCCGGAAGGTTTGATATAACCAGGCGTACTTTGTGCTTCGATATTATCTACAATACCATCATTATCAGAGTCGATATCCAGATAATTTGGATATCCATCGCCATCGTTGTCGGTTGTTTTCCAATCCTGTCCAGCCAATACTTCGTCAACATTTAATATTCCATCACCATCGGCATCCGGATCAAATTCGTCAACAATTCCGTCGCCGTCAGTATCCGGAACAATATGAATGGTCACAGTTGCCGGAATACTTGGATTTTTCTTGATATCAAAAATTTGGTAGCGGAAACTATCATCACCGGTACGTCCCGGATCCGCTACATATTCAAATGAACCATCCGCATGAATAGTCAATGTTCCATGCGATGGATTTTTAATAGGTGTCGTATCAATAGAAATTGGATCGTTATCCGGATCTGAGTCAACCCCGCTGCCATTATCGGTATAAACCAGATTTCCGGTTATAACACCGCAACTGGCCGTAAACTCGTCGTTAGTTGCAATTGGCGGCATGTTTGCTTTTGGTATAGTCTCTGAATATGTCTTTTGACAATTATTGGCGTCGGTAACGGATACAACATATACTCCGGCATCCAGATTCTTAATATCTTCAGTAGTAGCACCAGCAAATCCATTTAAAGGATTTGGTTGCCAAATGGTTTGATAAGGTCCGGTACCACCAGTAACAGTCAGATTGATTTCTCCTTTTTGCTTCGATTTTAAATCAATTTCAGTAATTGTTGCACTAACCGAAATCTGATCGGGCTGTTTAATCTCGACATTCCAATTTTCAGGCGAAGTACAACCATTGGCCTCAATCGCCAAAACGTTATAGGTATCGGCAGGTGCCATTATCGATGCCTTGCCGTTAACTACTTTCACATTATTGAACTGACCACCGACATAAACGATAACGTAGGTTCCATCGACAACATTTACGAATTCAAAATTCAGTTTTCCTGAATCCCCGAAACAGACGCAGTCTTCGGCGGTTAAATTTGTAATATGTGGCACAGGCGGAATATCAGGAACAGTTATGGATGTTAGGCCTGACTCGCAATTCGTAATCATGTTTTTAACGCGTATATTGTGAACGCCAGGAGTCTGATTATTGAAAGTCATGGAGGATTGGTAAGCCCCATTGTCGATGCTGTAATTAAAGACTGATCCTATTGGCGATTTAACTTCAATCACACCTGAAGTATCGATACATCGGGGAACGACACTAACAACTGCAATAGGTTTGACGGGCAAAGGGTATATAGACAATGTTACCGCAGTACGAGGAGAACTGGAACATATACCATTAACATCTTCAGCATAATAAGTTACTGTTCTCACAGCATTCAATGTAGGTGTAGCAACCACATTCCCACCAACCAATTTGTCATACCAGACAATATTTTTACCTGTGGCATCAATGGCATCGCGGGCATCAAGAGTAGCTAAAGGTGAACTTTCACATACTGATATATCGCCTTTACTTACAGGGGCCGCTGGCGTTGGAATTAGAGTAAGAGTTACAGGAGTACGGTTTATACTTACACATTCCCCATTTGTTGCTTCAGCGTAGTAGGTTATTGTTGTTGTTGTATTTAATATTGGATTAGCAACCACATTGCCTCCAGTGAGGGCATCGTACCAAACAATAACAACACCGGCAGGAGGAGGAACAATGCCACTGTTGGCGTTGAGCGTTTGGATCGGAGATTTTTCACATTCAGGCGGAATAATTTTGGCGACCGGATCGGCTGGTGTTAAAGAATGTGCATCAATCCTTCTGCTGATAGCCGGAATTGAAGCACACCCCATTGCATTGGTATAAAACAGGTCATAATCACCCACCGCTAATCCGCTAAATACACCTGTTGTATTTGTTTGTGGAAGAACTACCGGATTTGTGCCTTTTAGTGTATAGGTTATCCCTGCTGAGGGCATGGGAGTTAGTACCTTGATCGTTCCTGTCGGGATATCACAATCTGGCTGAACAATTTCAACTGTTGGTAATGTTAATGGAGGCGGAGCCGGCCCAACTACCGCACTAACTGCATTGGTTGGACAACCTCTGACTTCAACATAAATGTTGTTATAGGTTCCGGAAGGTGCCGAAATCGTTGCCCGGAGTCCTGATATATCGACTGCATCAAATTGTCCACCATCATAAAAAACAGTATAGTTGTCGTTTGGAACAATACGCCCAGATCCAAAGGTCAGTTGAATCGAACCATTTTCGCCAAAGCAAGCAGGGTTGGCTGGTATGGCTGAATCAATAGTGTAATTGAGTGAAGGTTCCTTGATTTGCACAAAAGAGGACATAACCGACTTACCGGTTGCATCAATTACTGTGGCAGAATAATAATCATCCTTACTTAACCCTGTAATTGGTACAATAGTACTATTAATAGGTTCCGGAGCCGGACTGTTTTTCCATTGAATCATATACGGAGGTGTTCCATTAGAAATGTAGGCAGTAGCAGTACCATCGCTTCCGCCCGGGCAGGTAATATCAGTGGCTTCCAAACGAATAGCTAACTCATCCAATTTATACATAACAGCCTCAGTCGACGCTTTACATCCACTTCCATTATCGATAACTGTAACCATATAATTTCCTGCTGACAAACCGGATAGATTTTGAGAACTTGAGGTAAACCCATTTGGTCCAGTCCATGAAAAACTATACGATCCACTTCCTCCAGAAACAACCAGGTTGATGCTTCCGAGTGGATTAGTACTGCTGATTGGTGTAGCGGAAACGTTAAGATCCAAACGGTTAATCACAATAGTCATGGAATATGGATTAGCGCAACCAGCATCAGGTGTAAATGCATACGATCGGGTCTGGGTCATATCAACCACTGCAGGTGACCAGGTTCCTGAGATTCCTTCTTTTGATGCAGAAGGTAATGCTGGAGCGGAAGTTCCGGCGCAGAACGGACCAATCGGATCGAAGGTTACAGTAACCGAAGGCACAACTGTAATATTCATAGTAGCTGTAGTGGCACATACACCACCACTTGGAGTAAATGTGTACGTTGTTGTACCTGGTGTTGCCGACGAAAATGCAGGTAGCCAGCTTCCGGAGATGCCTTCAATGGATTGATTTAACAATGGATTTGCAGAGTTCTGGCAAATCGGAGCAATCGGGTTAAAGGTTGGTGTAACCGGATCAGTAATTGTAACAGACCGGGTTATTGGGTTTGCACACTGCCCGGGATCAGGAGTAAACGTGTAAACTGTAGTACCACTTGTGGCTGTTGAAATGATATCAGGACTCCAGGTTCCGGTGATATTGTTGGTTGATGTTAGTGGCAACGAAGTTGGTGTTTCGCCCACACAGAATGGCCCAATGGCGGCAAATACCGGTTTAATTTCATCGGTAATTGTTATATCAATGGTAGTCGGTTTATTACATTCTACCAGATCAGGGGTAAACACATACGGAATTGTGCCAATCGAACTGGTTGAGATAACCGAAGGATTCCACGTTCCGGTAATTCCATTAGTTGAAGTGGTTGGCAAAACAGGCGGAGTACTATTTTGACACAATAAATTAGTCAGGCTAAATTGTGGCGTTGCTTTCTGATTGATAACCACTGATACAGGCATTATACTCGGACATTTTGTTCCGTTGTCGGCTTTAATGTAATAAGTTCCGCCGGAAGCTATGGCAGTCTTATTCGTAAGTGGAGATGTAGCAGAAAAATCGTTCCAGTAGGTCAGTGTCAGACCCGGATCGCTGCCTGCTGTGATGTACGAAGCGCTAATATCGACCGTAGCCGGTTCACAAACAGCCGGTGGATTGGTAATCACAAGTTTGGGCTGCTTGTCGATGGTGACTTTAACTGGTTTTATATCCTGACAATCTGAATTTTCACCAATTTTAATGTAATAGATTCCCGATACTGTAACATTCCCGGGATTCGCAAAAGCAATTGTTGCCGCCGAATCCATCCAATACGACGGTGTAAGTCCTAGTGGAATCGTACTTCCTTCAGTAATCGATGCGGTCGTCAAATCAACGGCACCGGGCTCACAAACTGCTTCAGGATTGGTAATTACCAATAAAGGCTTTGGAATGAGCTTGATCTCAATCTCATCTTCCTGAACGCAACCGTCGTCGTCGCTCAAACTCTTTGCCGTAAGTTTAAGTGTCACTTTTTCAGCCAAGAGATCGCCCAGTCCAGGCGTGTAAATTGGATTTACTGCTTTCGAATCACTAAACGTACCATCTCCATTGGTTGTCCATTCAACTCCTGCAGTAGTTACATCAGTTACTTTGGCAGCGTCCAGGCTCACCAAAGCGCCAGTTTCAACACAAACCGTTTGATCAGGCCCGGCATCCACAATGGGAACAGGTGTAACCTCAATGGTTTCCAGATCATTAACCTGACAATTAAATTGAGTCAGCTTCTCTACCGACAAGGTGTAAATTCCCGGATCGAAGCTCCATGTAATTTTAATTTCACTTCCGGCACCCGATGGACTTCCGGCAGAAACTAACAACTGACTTCCTGAAACATCAGTCAATATCCAGTTATAACTTATCACAGGCTCTCCGTTTCCCTGATCAACCCGATAAGTACGCACGGCATCTTTACATACTTTGTCGATGACATACTGAGCCCTTGCTGCGGCAGGCGCAACCAGGAAGAAGGTCATCAGTAGTATGTATTTCAGCATTTTCAGCATTTTTTATGTTTCGGGTTACGGGTTACGGGTTACGAAATTTATTTCGTCATGGCAAACGTAGTGAAGCAAGCTCGCGATTTACAGATTGCTTCGTTCCTCGCAATGACGACCATTATTAAGTTATCTAATAAACTAAATTGTCTCATCTTTAAATTGTTTCATCGTCATATTTTCAAATTGTCTCATTCCTTATTTTATCCTCAAGGTATTTTCAGATAAATAGGCGTTTTTTCAGGCAATGGATGAACTGTCAATGTTACGGAATTTGACGGAATTGTCTGTACTCCGAATGCATTACTAACTTCAATTACCGTGTATTCAGTTGTTGTATTTGGATTAACCGATATTCGTAATGGATTACCCGCTGCCGTGATTCCTGAATGATCCTCTATCGAAGTTATTCCGGTTGCCACATCCTTAGCCTGCAACTTCATACTCCACGGATCTTTACCGCTAAAGGTAACCTTCAGTTCGGCCGATTCGCCTATGCAAATGTCGAGAGGGTCTAGATCAAGTTTGGCGCTTGGCAAGGATGGAAGGACTTTAACGATTCCAATTTTCAAATTTTGAGTACATCCGGTTATATTGAGAGCAGTCACTTTAAAGAAATAAGTTCCCGGTTGTTTCCACTCAACGCTTACTGTTGCACCTGTATTTCCACCAACAAAATCAGCCAGATTGGTTGGACAAGCACCTGGCACTATGGCAAAATTAACAGTTGAATCGTTGTACAATTCCCACGCATACGTATCACCCGGTTTTTGATCTGCCGACAACTGAGTGGTTTCGCCCTGGTACACGACGTTCTGGGCCAGGACGGGTGTCCAAGCCAACAGCATCAGCAGCAAAACTGCCAGTGCCGGGTAACGTGCTATGTACAAGAGTTTCTTCATCATATTAGTTTCAAGATCCAAACTTCAAATTCCAAGTCCGAACTAAGAAGACTTTCGTTTTGTATATTGAATGTGGATCATTTCATTCGCGTGTAAACGATCTTTTGCTGTATCGTCATGCCGAACTTGTTTCGGCATCTCTATATATAGTGAGACACTGAAACCTCGCCTGCTAAACGAGCGGGCAGGAAGTTCAGGGTGACAGGTACTTGACAATTCCAGACTCCATTTTTAGACATACCTCTCCCATGTATCCCATTACTATGCGCTGAAATTCTTTCTTCAGCAAGTCCCATTCGACTCGTTTTACTACTCCGGAAGCGGCTATTCGAAATCACAGGAGCTGATTCAATAATTGCCGGAGGATCGCCTCGTATTTTAAAAATAAGTGGAGGGTCGCCCCGCGAACCGGACCTCTGCCGTGGATGACCTCTTCCAACATGCGGACCATATCGATTGTTTTGCATTGTTTTGTTGTTTAAAAACCATATAGATTTTAATCAATTCTGATATCCGTCAGACTTCGGTGTGAGCTCAGTCGAACGCTAAAGCAGACGGCAAAGGATAACTCGTTAATCTGATTGAGAAAGTTCATAATTTCTCTACTGTGTTCTATGTGTCTATGTGGTTCTTTTTATCTTTTACCACACCTGCCCGATTCAGGCGGGGAGTTCCACAGAGGATTCACAGAGTTTTTCAATTTATAATTCATCATTTATAACTGTATCGATTGGCTTTCCTCCGGAACATTCAATGGATTTGCAAAAAGGTTGAATGTCCGGCCTCTGACCTGTATTCATAAGCATTTCTCCTTTCCCTTTTTAATATTGGTTATTCAACGTTCATCCTTCCGGCTTTTCATTTCCCACTTCTTCTTCCGATCGGGCGTTTCGTTAGCTGAGCTTATCGAAGCCGCCCAACCGGAAAAAGTATAGGGTTTCATGAAAAAGCGAGATTATTTGAACTAATTTTTAATTAAGAAAGGACTTGGAACCGGGGTACTAATATTAGGCCTTCTCAAGAGTGTATTGGCTGCCGAATCACTAAATCCAGGATCATCCGCACAGTCACTAGCTACATCATTTTGTCCTGCAGCATTTGTTGCTGTAGCGGCCAAAGTAATGGGATCATCAGCTAATTGACCTTCCCAATTGTTATTATGAATAGTCAATGTCACAAAAATAGACACTCCTGTTCCGGTATCAGTTGTTGGATCAATCACTGCTTGAATTGGTCCATATGTACCATTACCAACGCCCGATTGTATTGGAGCATTAGATTTTGATAATGCTATATCGTATCCCCAACTAATATCAGCAGTTTGTCCGGGTTGTAGTCCACTTACCTGAATTGTCGAACTAAAACTTCCAGTAAAATTAGCTGCCACAATTTCATAAGTAATTGTATTCGTGCCATAATCTATATTAATAGTTCCAGGAGTTCCAGCAGCATATGAAGCACTTGCAACAGATGAATAACAAGTTGAAGCTGTAGCTCCAGCAGCACCTAGAACAGCGGTCCCATCAGTATTGTAAACATCAAGAGTAAAAGCATTAATTGGGTTTATTTCCCATACTTGTAAATTATTATTGGTACAATTAGCAGTTCCTGCATATTCGATAGCAACAAATAACTTTTTATTGGTTGGATCTGCTATCACTTCCGCTAATCCGGTTGATTCCCATGTAATTGATACTGTTGATGGGGAAGCAGAAACAGCTAATGGACTTAAAGGATCAGGAGTTGAACTCAAAATGTATGTTCCAGCAGTTGTTTCATCTGTTGGAACCCATGAACCCGCTGTTATAAATTGTTGCGTTGGTGTTCCTGCAACAACGTGCCATTTAGCTGTACCAGGTATTGGACTGACCGCTGCACTATATGAATACGGCTTACCCGCTATTGGATGTAATGCATCATCGGGACATCCTGTTGGAGCATTGGCTGTAGAGAAATGGGTCGCTTGCCCATAGGACTTGTTGATACCAGCAAAAACAGCCAGTATAAAAAATGCGAAAATAAAAATTTGCTTTTTCATAATTGTAAATTTAATTGTGATAAAAAATTTGGTTTTATATGCATTTGTAATTCATTTTCAATGTAAACGGGCTGATTGTCCCGGGTTGGGCAATAAGCCATTCCCGGGCTACGCATTCGGCCTGGCGGTCCTTTCCCTTTGTTCCGGATCAGAAAAATGTTTGATAATTTCAGTTTCGATTGAAATCGAAGTGCTGAATATTTCACTTCGGAATTTGTTCCGCGAACGATTAATTGGATTTGATTCTTCACTTGTTTTTCGATGTAGTTTTGTTCCATTTTTTATTTATTTAAGGTTAAATCAATTCATTTTAATAATCTCTGGTCGTGGTGAAATGATAATTTCTTTAATCTGGTCTGCTGATTTATTGTTATGACAGTCTACCATCCAATAAGTAATGTAATGTGTTACAACGCTATAATTCACCCCATCGCCCCAAAAGTATATGTCGGCAGCCAATCCACTTACAGGATCGATATAAGTTGAAGGCTGACCGGTTCCGCTAATTGAAGGATGAGAAAGCGTCGCGGGCGGATTTATTGGATCGGGTACATTGGTGAAATCGATTCGCCAGTTGATTGTCGTGCTTGCTGTGCCACAACAGTTGTCGTTCAATAAGGTTAGGTCGAGACTTGTATCGCCGGATTTGAAAGTGTAATAATCCGGGCTAGGGCTTATAATCAGGTTCGGATCAATTCCACTATTGGGATTTGGACTGGTAGCAGAATAAACAGCAGATACAAGCATATCGACACATTTGGAAATGGATGCTGATGTAAAGGTAGGCGGTTGGTTATCGTTAACAGTCGTAGTAATTGTCGCGCTGTTATTTGACAAATCATCGTCGTTGGTATCACTCGAAACGGTCGCCGTATTATCAATATCGTCACAATGGTTAAGCGGAACCGTACCTCTAATGTAAACAGTTATTGAACTGCCTGATGCCAGATCTCCAGGTAAGTATGGTGTTACCCACGGTTTCCAGGGTCCATTTACCAGGTCGGTAGTAAATTCGGGCGATGGCAAATCAGCAACAACATCGGCTACAGAAACATTCTCAGCATCGGAAGGGCCATTATTCGATACGGTGAGGGTATATACAAGCTGATCGCCTGTATTTACGGGGGAAGGATTGGCCGTTTTGGTGATGGCTAAATCGGCACCTCCGCCAGTCACAACCACATCAAACGTACAGGTTATGACATTATTTGCCACATCTACGGCTTTGTACTCAACAGTTGTGGTTCCTACATTAAATGTATAAGGTGAAGGAACAACACCCAAAACCGGAGTTGAGACAACTGTTGTTCCACTCATTGTCCAACTGAGTATCTGACAATCAGGATCATAAATTGGATCATCAAGAATAACATCAGCTGTTGTTTCACCCGCTGCTGCCTGAACCGGTTCAGGATCCATTGGACAAAATAAATCAGGAGGTTCGGGCTGTGTTACCAAAACAAAATCGGAAGTTATGTTACAGCCATTGGCATCGGTAACTGTAAACAAATAAATTCCAACTTTTAACCCAACAGCGGTTTTTGTAGTTTGGTTTCCGGCAGCGGCATCCCACTGGTAAATGTAAGGTTCAGTTCCGCCTTCTGCATTTACGGTTGCTGTTCCGTCGCTGCCTCCATAACATTTTGGGGGCGTGAATGAAGCAGGTGAAACCACCAATGGAGTTGGTTCAACCACAACTATCGATTTGGTGTCGGTACAGTTGTTGGCATCGGTTACGGTTACCGTATAAGTTCCATCGGCAAGATCCGTAGCTTTAGCGGTAGTTTGCCCGTTGCTCCATAAATACACATAAGGCGCAGTACCGTTGGTAACCGAAGCTGTTGCAGAGCCGTCGCTATATCCGGCACAAAGTGGATTGGCGACATCAACAGTCAGTTCAGGAGAACGATGAATCGTGATAATCATATCGTCGCTGACTGGTAAACAAGGGCCTGTGGGGTCGTCAGTCGTTAGTGTAAGCGTAACCGACCCAGCAGCAATATCGGCAGCACTGATTGTGTATTTGGCCGATAAAGAAGTGGCATCGTCAAAAGTACCTGTTCCACTGGTCGACCATGTGCTACTGGTTGCTGCACCCCCTCTCGATCCGTTTAGGTCGAATATACTTGTGGCAGAGCAGCCAAAAAGCTGATCGGGACCAGCATCAACAGTCGCTTTCGCATGAACTGTAACAGTAGTGGTTTCCGAAGGTATGTCGCAACCATACCAGTCGGTAACGGTTAACGTGTATGTTCCCGTATAATCAATAGTTGCATTCGTAATTACTGGATTCTCATCGGTTGAAGTCATTCCGTTTGGAAATTTCCACAAAAATTTAGGCTCTTTCCCACCTACGACATTGGCATATAGGTTGATGGTTTCACCAAAGCAAACATCATTACTGCTTGTTGGACTAACGGTTGCTGGCGAAGGATCAAGTATCCCAAACGAAATATCGTCGATCCCAAAGTCGTTACCTCCAAGTGCAGTCTGTAAGTCGACAATAGAAAGAATGGCAGAGGTGTTAGCTCCTGAATTCCATATTCCATAGAATCGTCCTTCCGGATGCCAGGAGTTAGAATTATTGCTTACACCAGGAATTTTTGTTAGATCCGCGATGGTTCCTAATTGAGTTCCATTGATGCTAAAACGTAACTGGGCGTCATTCCCCTTATTATTAAGGCTGATTGCCCATGCCGAGAAATAATAATCTGTATTGGGGAGCAAATTGACAATTGTTTGTTGCCAAACAATTGGTTGTGGAGAGCCAGGGAAACCATTCACAATCATAAAATTCCCTGTTCCTGAAGTATGATCAACTCCCCAGAAGTCACCGTGGTAGTTTTGTCCATTTGTACCAACCCCATATAACCCTTCTGGATATAATTCATATCCAGGACCATCGTTAACGAATGTATACTTATTACTTCCCGAAGGAGGTGTCACAAAACCGGTATTCCCAGCATCAAAACTTCCGTTGACAACATATTCGTTCGACACATTGATTGAAGCAGCACCGGTACAGCCATTGGCATCAGTTACATTTACGGTGTAAATACCAGCAATATCAATGTCAATGTATTGTTTACCATTGGTTTCGCCCAATGGTAACGGTGACCAACTGTAGGTGGCAAATGAGCCTGTTGTCAACCTGATTTTAGGGGAAGCCACACAGTAGTCAGCATGAATGGTAGCATCGGGTGTTGGGTAAACGGATACCAGCGTTGAGGCGCTTCCGCTGCAACCTGTAGCAGGATCGGTATAAGTTACGGTGTAAGTTGTTGTTTCGGTTGGCGAAACACTTACATCTTTTTGGTTTGAAGTCCAGGAAGAAGTACTCGATGTCCATAAGATGTTAGCCACCAAAGTTGGAGTCCCTGAAATAGTAACGTTGTCAATAGCCCAATAATAATCATTTCTTCCTTGATATCTGAATTGAATATATAAGGAAGTTGATCCAACATAGCCTGAAATATCTAATGTGTAGTTAACAAAACTGTTTGGATTATTGCCTTGATTACTAGTAAATTCATGTACAGATGTCCAATTTGAATTGTCTGTTGAAACCATAATTTCAGCATGATCAGAACTCCCTCCAGATCGGTAATAATGCCAAAAACTTAATAACAGAGAATTGTAACCTGTTGTATTTATAGAAGGACTAGTCAATCGAGAATCAATATTAGTATTTCCTGCTGCTCTTGAATTAGCCAAATAAAACTGGCTATTATCATTTGAATTGAATATTGTACCTGAATAATTGTATCCGTCTTGTCTAACAGTCCATCTTGCTGTAGTGTTTGTATTGGTAGTTGTCCAATTATTAGGTCCTGAAGTGGCTCCTACAGCCGCAGAATTAAATGATTCATTTAAAAGAATCGGTAGTTTTGCACTCGTAATATTAGAGCTGGAAGTAAGATTAACTGTGCTCCCAGAACAAATAGAACTTGGTGTTGCACCTGCCGTAACAATTGGGGCTGGCACCACAACCACGGGAACCGAATAGGTCACCGGATTTTGGCAATCATTCGATTTAAGAGTATAGATGTAAGTAACACCCACAGAACCGGTCGTGGTGTTAATCAGCACCTCATTGGGGTTGCCCGTACCAGATGCCGCTGGGTTACTAATACCTGCAACAGCAGCTCTTGTCCACGGGAAATCGGTCGCCAACATCCCTGTCACATCGCTCGTTGGAATATATGAAAATGGAGTCCCGCTACAAACAGAAAGTCCGGTAGTTGCACTGGTGAGATGTGGCGTTGGGGTTACCATAACTGTTACATTTTGCGTGTTTATGCAACCGTCTGGACTCTGTAATGTGTAAACGTATGTTACCGGAATCGGAGCGTTTGTAGTGTTTTCAAGCAACTCATCAGGATTATCCGTTCCCGTATTTGACAAATTGCTTATTCCAGGTATTGCATCCCTCCTCCAGACAAAAGTTGTATTCAGAACACCACTTGTAGGGATATAACTAAAAGCTGTATTGCTACAGATACCGGGAGGTGTTAAGGTACTTGTTAAAACAGGTTTTGGATTTACAGTCACGGTAGCAGTTCCAGTTTGGGGGTAAGTACATCCGGTAGAGCCAGCCACACTAACCAAATTATATACAAAAGTTCCGGCAACATTGGTTGGCGCCGTCACGGTTGCCGTGTTTCCTGAATTGGCAACCACTTGTTGGTTTGCACCACCATTAACCATATAGGTAAAGGTATATGGAGCAGTACCCCCGCTTGCTGTAAACGTAATTGAGGGAGCAGGGCTATCATCCTGACATACCGTTGTTGTTCCGGCAATAATTGCAGAAACAGCAGGATGTACATTCACGGTCAAATTAATGGTGGCACCTTCGCAAGTCCCTGTTGATGCAGTAATCTGGTAGACAACCGTTCCAGATGTTGGAGTATTGTTAAGCAAAGTTTGGTCGAGCAAGTTTCCCGTTCCACTGCCTGCACCGGTAATTGTTCCGGTCATACTATACACATCCCAGCTAAATGTAGCCCCGGAAGTTGTACTGCTTATAGTAATGTTCGTGCTTTCCCCCGAGCAAATAGTCCGTGCACTGGCCGATAAATGAATGTTTGGTCTTGGGTTAACAGTGACAGTAAAAGTAACTGGCGTACCGGAACAACCATTGGCCCTGGGCGTGATGGTTATCGTGGCCGAACCTGTAGTTGCCGCATACGAAGGAATTTGCGTAACTCCAGTTTTATTGGTCAAGCCAATAGTAGCTCCCCCGCTAATATCAAAAACAACGCCAGAAGGCACTCCTACTAATGGGATCGCAAGAGTTGTTTCTCCCATGCAATAGGTCTTATCAGGTGGGGCTGTGACGGTTGGTAATGGGTAAACAGTCACTGTTACCGAAAAACTTGCCCCTGAACAACTGCCCGATGTTGGAATCACCGAGTAAACAACATTGATGTTTGAACTAGTTGTATTGGTCAATGTGCCGCTGATGCTGGCAGCATTAGTTCCGGCGACTGCTCCAGTAATACCTGCTACTGTTGGCGCAACCCAACTATAAGTCGTTCCGGCGGGGATTATTCCGTCTGTTCCATTGACTGGTGTCGTAGTAAATGTTCCACCACTACAAATAGTTGCCAGTGTAATGTTGTTGATCGCGGGCTTCGGGTTAACAGGCACTGTTACCGTAAAAGCTGGACCCGGGCAACTGCCCGATGTTGGGGTTACGGTATAAACAACATTAATCGGTGCATTGGTTGTATTGGTTAATGTGCCGCTGATGCTGGCAGCATTGGTTCCAGCAACAGTTCCAGTAATACCCGCTACTGTTGGCGCAGCCCAAGTGTAGGTTGTTCCTGCGGGAACTATTCCGTCTGCTCCATTGACAGGTGTTGTAGTAAATGTTACTCCACTGCAAATGGCTGCCACAGTAATGTTGTTGATCGCTGGCTTCGGATTAACAGGCACTGTTACCGTAAGAGTTGAACCCGGGCAACTCCCCGATGTTGGCGTTACTGTATAAACAACATTAATCGGTGCATTGGTTGTATTGGTCAATGTGCCGCTGATGCTGGCAGCATTAGTTCCGGCGGCAGCTCCCGTAATACCCGCTACTGTTGGTGCAGTCCAACTATAGGTCGTCCCGGTGGGAACTATTCCATCAGTACCATTGGCAGGTGTTGTCGTAAATGTTCCTCCGCTGCAAATAGCTGCCAATGCAATGTTGCTGATCACTGGCACTGCGTTCACTGTAATTATGACATCATCGGTAGCAGTAAATCCATTGCCGTCGGTTACTGTAACCGTATAAGTGGTACTGGTAGTTGGAGATGCAATTGGCTTAGCAACATCGGTTAAATCTAAATTTGTAATCGGATTCCACGAATAGCTGATAATTGGGTCGCCCATTACTGTAGTGGTAAGTGTAACTGAAGAACCTGAGCAAATCGAAACTGCAGGTCCATTACCAATTACCACCGTTGGCGGATCGCTGTTAATGCCAGTGAATGTAAAACTTGTGGTAGTAATACCTGTTTTCGAAATAGTATTTGAAACCGTATTTGCAACATTACCTTTTATCCATGGAGTTGCGCCTGTCCAGTTTCCCATAGCAATTTTAGATTCCGTTGCAGACGCAGGCACATCGGCATCGGCATAAGTTGCAGTTACATCGTAAACCGGATTGGTTATACCGCTGGTTGTAACAGTCCAGTAACGGTTTAGATAATTTGCACTGCTTTTGTTCTCAGAGTATTTCGATCCAAACGTTTCAATTTCGATGTAAGGATTTGCCCCAAAAGTTCCGGATGTTAAATCAATTGTAACCGGGATTTGAACCCCGCTGCCATTGTCAATTGGGAAAGTATAAGTCTTTATAGAAGAAGCTACCAACCGGAGAGCATTGCCATTTAAATCAATAGTAGTACTTGGATTTAGCGTCCAACTGCCAATTGTAATATCGTTAATCAGCTTCAAATCGGCATTTGCCGATGAAGTTACACTATTCAGCAAAATTTCGCTCGAAATGTTAAATACGGTTCCCGCTGGCGTTGATGCGTTTCCAAATTGGAAAGTTCCACCAATCGTGGTTTTTGCTCCTGAACCACCAATCAGCCCCAAGTCAATTGCAGTCGTTGCAGCGCTTTCGTTTTGAAAAACAATTGTACCTCCGTTAAAATCAAAAGTTCCGGCTGAAGTAACATTTAATGAACCAACACTGCTTAGTCCGTTGCCTACTTTTGCCAGAGTAATGGTACCATTCGAAATAGAAATACCTGAAGAAACACCCGGAGCAAGAGTCCCTGAAGCTGTATTTTCCAACCTTCCAGCAATATCAACAATCCCACCTGAAACAATAAAAGCACCATCAATTTGAGTATGTACACTGTTTCCTGAGTTCGTTCCAAAATTTGCAGCACCAGAGATAACCTGAATCAAGCCTTCATTTTCGATTGAAAAATTACCGGTATTCAATGTACCACCTGATACGACAAGACCAGCAGTTTTGGGAATTGTATTATACAGATTTGTAATGTCACTAATGCTCGTTGTTCCGGCATTCATTTTTAGTACACCATTGGCGAATGTAAGGTTGCTTATCGCAATGTTGTTCGCTACAGAAAGTATATCCGAAATTCCGGAGCCTTTGTTTAGAGTAAAGTTATAAAAATTAGATGCAGCACTTCCACTGATAGTTGCCGGAGCATTACCTGCAAATTCAACAGTTCCTGTTCCGGCATTGTAAGTTCCATTGTTGGTCCAGTCTCCGGTAACCGTTAAAGTATTTGTACCACTATGGTTTAAAGTTCCTCCGGCACCAATCGTGATATTTTTACAAGAAGAAGCTGCATTAACAGTTACGGTATAACTAGCTGTATTGACGTCATCAGCAGAGGTCGGTGGTCCGGTATTTCCCCAGGTTTCAGGATCATTCCAGTTTCCATTTTGAGTAGCTGTATAAACAGCCATCGCCGATTTTAATTTCAGCTCCTCTTTAACCGTATTTTCAGCTATTACTTCTGGCTGAAGTGCTATGGACTCACCTTCCACAACAATCTGTTGTTCTGCTTTACCAACATTTCCGGAGACATCCGAAATCTCGTAAGTGCGGGTGATGGTATAAGGACAATTTGCGTTGCTTTGAGCCTGCCCAACCAATTTAAAACTGGACGGCAAGAGGGTACAATTGTCGGAAGCTGTGCCACCGGCAGTGGTAAACTCTTGCAATGAAGCGTATGATTTTGGCAGATTATCGCCACACTTAATCGTGATTTGTTTCGGAGCAGTTAGTATCGGAGCTATTTTATCGAATACAATTTTAGGCAGTAAACTGACAGATGTATTGGAAAGATCTGCTCTTGACGTATTGAATACATTGATGTTACACTCACTAAAGACTGTCAAATGGCTGAGTATTTGTTCGCCACTAACCAGAAAATTACTTTGAGCAGGAGTGACTGCAGTTCCCAATTGAATTTTTCCTCCTGTTATGGATTTCGAACCGCTACCCGGCTGAATCTGAATATCGTTAACAAGTACATCTTTCGAATTCGGGTATGCGATTGTAATGACAGGGTTCCCATAGATTTCCAACTTCGCTTGCCCCGAAACATAGAAAGAAGGCTCATTAACTTCTGGGTTAGCCTTTGTTACTAGATTAATTTCCCCTCCTGCAATAGTACAAATACCTCCATCAACCTTTAATTTGCCAACATTCATGACTCCGCCCAACATTTTAAGTTGCCCGTCATTCAAGTTTTCCAACGAATTTTCGCCAGAAATACCTACTTGATATGTACCATTCGTAATTTTCAAGTCACCCCGATTGGTCGCAGTGCCATCCATCCCAATCACAGTTGCATTTTGATTGCCAAGCCAAAAACCACCTGTGGCCGGAATCGTGTAATTCCCATCTGTATCAAATACCGGATTGATAAACTCATTGGATCCGATAATGTTAAAAGTTCCATTGATAATAGATAGAAATCCTTTTGCTCTTGCACTCCCATCCGATAAAATCCGAAATGTTTTTCCAGGAATAAATGAAAGTACTGACGCCTCCGATGTTCCTTTATCCAAAATTATTCCATTGGTTTGCCTCAAATTGGTTAAGGGAGCATCACTACAATTGAATATGGCATTGCCTGAACCTCTAAAAACAATTTCAACCCCGGTCGCATTCGAATTAGAACTAAAGTCAATTATTCCGTCATTGATTATGCTTCCCTGAATAATTAACTGATGATTTTTAACATTTCCGGATTGAGCGCTTCGGAAAATTCCACCAGAATTGATTGAAACCTGGGTTAAAACAGTAATTGAACGAGGATTAACAACCTCAAACTGTAAAGTTCCTGAAACCAATAAAGAACTGACTATTGAATTAGCATCAATGGTCACTATTGATCCGGCAGGAATTGAAACATCATCTCCATTTACAGGGACAACGCCTCCAACCCATGTTGACCCACTACTCCAATTTCCTCCCGAAGCCGTGGATTTAATTGTTGCAGCATTAATGTTTGCAAATGAAAGAACCACAAAAATTCCCAACAGGAAGCCCGCTCTTTGAACTGATCCGGATAAAAGAGCACGAAAATCCGGACGACTGGATTTGCTATCAGGTGTAAAACCTTGAGGATAAATAACGGAGGAAAGACAGGGCCCTGTTGAGGAATTTGGAAATTGCCCTTTTAATACGACTTTATATTTTTTGTATATTGAAGATGCAAGCTGTTCGAAAAACAGACAGTAGGGGCGTAGCCACGAGGTATGTAGATTATTCAGAAGAGCATAGCAGATTAACATCCACAATGCCACAACAAAAAATAATCCCGGCCCACCAGAACTTATTTTGTTAAAAATAAACATATATAATTGCAAATCCAGTCAAAATCCAAACTCACCGATCAGTCAGTAAAACGAATATCAATCGATTAACCTCCTAATAAGCTTAATTATTCAAACATGTACTCTTTCAAATATTCAACAAATCATTGATTGTTTGACTATCTAAAAGACCGTTTTACCGGTTCCCTTTCCCTTTTTTACGAGTCGTTTCTTAATGTAGATTGTTGCAATTCGGTTTTAAAGATTACTGATGGTGCGTTAATTTTTTATTTTTCGTTGTAACTTATTGATATAAATATATTTACAGGCGTTCTTTGACTTTTTGATTTGAAATGAAAAGTAACTTTGCATTTTTTTAATGCAAGGCTA
>JAQUIJ010000024.1 GCA_028683385.1 Prolixibacteraceae bacterium
GATTTTGAGCATCTCAGCTTTCGATAAAACCACTATCGCTGAACTCCTTACCGAAATTCATTCAAATCAAAATGTCAAAGAACAGCCTACACTATTTGATTAAAAAATTAACGCACCAGTACTATTTCAGTATAATCGGGCAGGATTGTATGTTGATCGGCGCGAAGCCATTGATTTTGCATCCGGACAAAAGGATGCCAAAGCGTTGGCATTGATGGAAACTGCATTGAAAGATAAGTTGCCAGGATTAAGGATCTACGCCATGCAGAAGTTAAACATCAAAAATGATTCGGTTAAAAATGCTGTTGAACCACTTTTGGTTGATTTGGCCTCTAATGATCCGAAATCATTAGTTCGGGCTGCAGCAATCGAAGTTTTGGGTAAATATTTAAAGGTTGATTATAAAGAATTATTTTTGAATTCAGTCAACGATTCTTCTTATACGGTTGCAGGAAACTCCTTGCTTGCTTTAGGTTCAATAGATAGTATTGCCGCACTCAGTCAGGCAAAAACAATGTCTGAGCAGCATTTCAAAGGGGTTCTTGCTAACGCAATCAATAAATCTCTCTTCCAATATTCCAATGTAGGTGAGTTTGATTTTCTTACTGCACGACTTGACAACTTGCCTTCCTGGAGTGACAAATTTAATGCAGTTTCTTATTTTGTAAATTTTTTGAAACGAGTGGAAAATACAACTAATTTCAGGAAAGGTATAGATATGATTGTTAACCTCCGGGATTCTGCTCCGGAACTTAATCATCAAATGATTTTATCATTCATCAATGGTTCATTTTTAAACAGTATTGCCACGGCAAAGCAAGCTTCAGGAATGACTGATCAGGCTGATTATGTTATTTCAAAATTGCCAATACAAAAGGGAAATACAAAATTTGAAGTTTCGTTGGAAAATTTGAAAAAATACTCTGGTGAATATGAATTGGAAGGAGATATCGTCAAAATCAGTCTGAAAGATGATAAAGTGCTCAATTTTATTTTAGAAAATAGACCAGAAGTTGAATTGATCCCTCTTTCAAAAAATAAATTTGCATTGAAATACTTTGAAGATCAATCTATAGAATTTATATGTAACGAAAAGGACGAAGCAACAGAGTTGGTATTTACTTATAGTGGAGGACAAGTAAAAGCGATAAAGAAAAAATGATCGATTCTTTAAATAATGGCGAAGAGATTTCTCAACTCACAACGTTTCCAAACACATTAAAGAACAACTATCAACCTTGTCAGATTTCTGACAAGGTTATCAAATCCGTTTATTTTTAAACGAAACGAATCCATGTCAATCTAAAGTCCGCTCATTTTCAGTTACTATCTGGCAAAAATCTGGCAAATCCCTAGAATCTGCCAGATTTAGAGTGAAAAAGACAAAATTTTGGGTTTGGTCAAAGCGTTGCAGTTGAAATATTTTTCTATATTTGTCGCCTCGAAAGGGGGATTAGCTCAGTTGGCTAGAGCGTTTGACTGGCAGAACCGATCATAATATTTCCACCCAACTTCACTCCACTATCATTCACTACATTAAAGTTTCAGTTAGTTTTATTTTTCCTATACACTATACCCATTTATCCTTTCTCTGGCAGATCTTCTGGCAATTTTTCTGGCAAATTTTTTGAGACATAATTTATTGCTTAACCACATAATTTGCAAAGTCTCAAAAATTGAACAATGTTTTCGTTCTGGGATGAATAATGGATATTTATTTAAAATCAACGGAAATTTCAGTTACTGTTATTTCGTTTGACGTCCAATCTCCAGAACGAATGGCAATAAATTTAACTACGCCATTTACTTTAGAGGCTTTACAATAATCAGGGTTAATATTCGGAATTGTAAGATCTTTGTCTTTATATAATTCAAAGGTTCCTTTTTTGTTTTTCCAAATAAAATTATGAAGTAATATACCTTTGCTTGGATTAGGATTCCACCAGACAGGGTCTATTCTAAATAGATTACCATAATGAAATGGATTTATGATAATATCTTCGAAGCCATCATCATCAACATCAATAACTTCAAATTCTCTAAATTGCATTTCGTTATTCGTAAATTCTAATTTTTGATTGGTTGGGACAAAGTTTCCTTGACCATCTTGCTTCCATATTTCAATTCCGGTATAATCATTTCCCTCAGTTGCAATAGCTAGATCCAAATCACCATCCCTGTCGAAATCAAAAGCTTTAATTGAAGTGGCACCCCTATCAGGATTTGAAAACACACCAATAGATCCCGGATTTTTACTCATTTCATATTTACCTGATGTATTATTAAAGGAAAAAATAGCAATACTATACCTGTCAGATAGTTGTTGATAGCTTGAATTAAAACCATAATCTGCTCTTATTATTTCTGGTCTTAAATCGCCAAATAAATCTTTCACAAGTACTGCTCCTGCTCCATGATTACCCAGCCAATTTGATGTTGAAATTACATTTCTATTTTCACTAAATGAACCGTTACTATTTTGAATATAGGTATGTAAATTATCATTTGTCCAGTCACTTTGAGTCCCCATGTGCAAACCAACGACATCAGTCAGTCCATCATTATTAATATCGCCAGTAGAAACAGAATGGTAGAAACTTTTAGACGTAGAAACTTGAGTCCAATTTATGTTATTGTTTTGAAATCGACCAAAATATAAATGACCAAACGGCCATGGATTACCATACTCTTTACCATGGTCAGCATAAGCAATTGAATTTCCTCCATCAGTAAATTCATAATTTCTAGCCTGACCCATGGTTGCTTCAGGATAAGCTGCGTTATACCTCCATGTATCATTTTCTTTTATTAATTGAATCAAGGGACAATTTTCTTCTTCATTATTTGACCCACTAAGTAATATGTATTCTTGATTATTGAATACATAAGAAGTCATCCCACTTACATTATAAGATGCAGCTTGAATTTGTTTATTATTAATGCCCGGTATTTCAATTTTTACTTTATATGAAAGTACTTTATATTTAGATTTAAATTTTGCAGTAAATGACTTGGCCTTATCAATTGCAATAGTTATCGGGTTATCAGTTCCTTGATAATCACCGCTCCAACTAACAAATTCGGATCCAACATTTGGATTAGCAGTCAATTTTACCATAGTTCCCAAAGTATAATCTGATGCCGATTTTGTCAAAACCACTTCTTCTTTTATTGTACCATCTCCGTTGATAATTAGTGAGAGAGGATATTTCCTTTTTTCAAAGTTGGCAATAATATTTTTATTCGCCTTCATTGAGACTGTCATTGGGTTTGTAGTGCCAATTGCATCACCCGACCATCCGGTAAATATAAATTCAGATGATGGAGTAGCTGTAATTAAAGCACTTTCACCTTCTTTATATGATCCTGATTTTGGTGAAATAGTACCACCTTCTTCCGGCTGAGACATGGTTTTTAATTCATATTGAATGACAGGATCTTTAGCACAAGAGTTGATTAACACAATGAAAATGAAAAGTATGAAGATTTTATGGTTCATTGTAAGTTTAATTTATGTTTAAATATCCCATCATTAATTAATAAGTAAGGTCTATCGGTCGGACTCGTGAAAAAAACATCCAGATCCCCATCATTGTTAATATCACCAGAACAAACACCATGTCCAAACCATTTGTCATTTAAGAGGAGTTGTTCTATGAGAAGATTTTACAACCTTACTTTTTAATAAATTTACTTCCATTCCACTCCCATCTAGTGTTGGCTTTTCTATCACTACCGTAAATATCGATTCTTCCATTATGATCGAGATCTCTAAAAATCATGTGTCCGAAGCGTGGAAAGTAATCAGCAACATCAAAGAATTCATTTGTTTTTTTAACAAACGTTTTACCTTTATCATAAGATTGATAAAGATCTATAAAGTAAACCACTCCTGTTTGTGTACCCTCCCCTAATAATAAATCTGTCCCCGATAAAATTATTTCCGATATACCGTCATTATTAATATCTGTTAAGTCAATATCCATTATTGACCGATAGGTAGGGTAATCAAAGGATATAGAATTAGCTATATCAAAAGTCTTCCCATTTCCCCACATTATCACTATATTTTTTGTGCCAAGTTGATTGTTTATAAAACTAAATACCAGATCAAGAAACCCATCATTATTTACATCAAAAAGCTCTGAATGGTCGACTGGAGCATATTTACTAAATCCACTTTCTTGAAAAGTAAAATTGCCTTTTCCATCATTCCAAAGAATTTTACTTGTCACCCCATTGCCCCAATATCCAAAGTTAAACATTATAACATCTAGATCGCCATCATTATCAATATCACCCGAACAACCACTATGATGAAATCCAAGCTGCTCTGGAAATTCTTTAACTGTTTTAAATCCTTCTTTTGAATTCAATATAAGGTGACTAACTTGATTTGTCCAGTCTACTCCATTAGGAACGTCAAATCCAACACAAGTGAAAATATCAGGTATTGAATCATTATTAAAATCACCAACCAAAAGCTTTGACCCATGGGGACATAATATTGATGGGCCCGTCCAATCTATCTTTTCTAAAATAGAGTTATGATTCATGTATACACTTGGAGGTGTACTATTTGTTACCGTGCTTATATCATAAGAATCGTAGTAAAATATATCCTCTAGTCCATCTCCATCAATATCAATTTGACAAAATTGTTGGTCAACCAATGGGTTAAAGTATGGATATTTAACTCCCTTATAATAATAATCATCCGAACTTAACCACATATCATAATTCGATAACTCATAGGAGGTCTTCAAATAATTCTTGTACACCCTGTTCCGTTTGGCTGGAAATGTCTTGGTTGAAGAATTTGTGGGATTTGCCTTTGATTTTGCATCGATGGTGATGGTATACGCTTTACTAATTGAAAATTTGCCCAATTGTAGAACAACATTATTATTAACTGTTGTCGTATCAAGCTTAAACACAATCTGACTGTTATCATATTGAACCATCTTAACCGAGTAGGTTATTCCTGAGGAAGGTATTTTGCTTAAAACCTTCACCGTGAATGGCAATACTTCACTTTTGATATCAACATAGGCAGTACCGTTAAAAGGAGAGACTTCAAATTGGATACTCTCTTCCTTAGTGGTAGTGGTAACCTGATTCCCATATGATGTGCCAATACTATTGGTGGCATATGCTCTGAAGTAATAAGTTGCTCCAGATGAAAGACTGGTAATTGAACTGGTGAAAGTTCCAATTCCAATACTAGCTATAGTTTTGTTATCTGTAATTGTTGGATTTTCTTTTGTGCTCCAGCAAACACCACATTCTGTTATCGGTGAACCTCCATCTGATGTAATTACACCGCCGCAAGTTGCTGAATTTGGTGTAATGTCTGTTAGAACTGACGTTTCAATTGTCGGTGCAACCTTTGGAATTTCTTTCTTGCAACTGAATATGATTAAAAGAAAAATTCCGATGAATATAAAAAGTGATTTGGGGAGTTGATTTTTCATTTTTAAGTAACAGATTGACCGATTAGCCACTAAAAATAGTTAATTCCTATTGACAAATATACTGATCGTTACTTTTATGTCTTTGATTTGTATTTTGAAAAAACAAAACACCCACACGAAATCGTATAGGTGATCAATTTAGTTTGGCTCAAAGGAGCCAACCAATATATTTTGAAGACCGGAGAAGAAAGATCTCTCCAGTAGAATATCTGAATTCAAAATTTAAGCTACTACCAATGGGTCATCAAATTCTTTGTCTTTCTTCCTTTTAACCAGCATATTGTTTACATCAAATGATTCAGGTATTGATAAACTATCGAGATAATTCGATGTCGTACGGATATCTGAGTGTCCAAGAGAATCAGCGGTAAATTCACGGGAGATTTTATTTCTTTTTAAAGTCATTGCATAACAGTCCCGTGCCGTACTCATCCTTAATGTAACTGATAAATTTAGCCGTTTCCCAATTTCTTTAAGTTCCGTATTAATTTCCTGACGAAACCTGTTTTTTCGATTATAAAGTGAAGTTTCTGTATATCCCTCATGTAATTTCCCTAAGACGAATTTGCTGGTTGGATCTCCTACCTTGTTCAGATAATACTTTAATTCTTCGGTCAACGGAATAGAAATTTCCTGAATGAAGTATTTTCTGGTTGTTTCTGTTTTGGTTCTAATCAAAGGGATATGATCAGTTGCGAAGCTATCCCAGCGAAGTTTTAATAGATCGATTTGATTGATTCCATTGCAATTATATAAAACGAGCCAAATATTTCGTGCATATTCCTGTTTTGGACTATCAAATTTGTCCATTTCAATCACTTTCTGAATGTCATTCTCTGACATGACTCGTTTCTTTTTTCTTACGCATTTAATCGAATGGCCAGTCTTACCAAAGGGATAAATAAAATCAACAGGAAGCAATTTTTTCTCGTCCTTATAATAGTTTATAAGGGTTCTAAGATTTCGCAAGTATGACGAAACAGTAGAAATACTTTTACCTTTCCCAAGCATCTTCATTTCGAACTTTTTTAGAAATTTGGTATCTATTTCGTCAACATAAATACCTGGGGAAAATTGTTCAATAATATTCATGGAGCATTTAAAATGAATTTTTGTCGAAAGTTTGATCTCAGCATTTTTTAGATAATATTCTGTCAGTTCTGTTAATGTAAGTGTTTTTGGTAGGTTGATATCATCTACAACCATACTTTCACCTTTGCCATAAAACATCTGTTTAAATCGTTCGGGATCGAATCTTCTCATTGAACTGTAAATTCTTTCAGCTTTGGTTTCTAAATCGTTGAATTTTTCCCGTAGATCGATACATTCTTTGGTATTTGCCATTTTTTTGAATACCAAATTGTGTTGTTCTTCGGTTAATTTATAATCCAATGGAAGATACCGGACTTTACCTTCAACCATTGTCCTGAGACAATACCGATGGGTTTTATCTTTATGCTTATATCGAGTATCGAGAATTACTTTAAATGTAGCCATATACTTAATTTTTAAAGATTTTGAATTCAGGAACCTTACCAACCATTACACCATCGTTTCTAATCCATTCATCAATTTCATCCTTCAGGTAAAGTGTCCGACCACCTATTTTATGAAATGGTATTTCATTGTTGCTTTTCTTCTTGTAGATAGTTGATTTCGATAAAGTGGTATACTCTGCGACACCATCGATATCCAGAATATTGTCATTCTTAATTTTCATACTTATAAATTTTTTTTGTTTCTATTATTCAAAATATATCGGAAAAATTTGACAATAAAAAATTTTAATGCTAATTTAATGTTAATAATATGCTCGTATAGAGATATATAGAGTCAACAAAAATTATGATCCATTTATTGATCAAAAAAAGGGTGAGCCAAACTAAATTGAGGATCTCCCGTCCCGGACCATCTATTTGCCCGGGGCTGCCGGGCTGGCCGTATCCCCTATTGCAATAACCATTTTTTAGTTCCTAGAATGGTCGTCAATGATCCGAGTGAAAAAATTTTGGGCTGGAAATTAAGTTGAGAACCACTTTTATAAAAATGACATTAAAAAAATTTTGGTCCATTTCTTATTAAATTAAGAACATCGATTTTGTGAGTTCTGGTGAGTTATTTCTGAAGGAATGATGTCTTTGTTTGTTTTTAAACGAAATTGTCCCAGAACTCACTGGATTAGGTCTGGTTATCATATTTACACATTATATGACCAAATCTATAAAAGGGGAGGGGTCCAGCGGAATTTGGGGTGGGGTTTTGGTGTTCTATTGGCTCATTAATTCGTCTGCGACGAAACGGTTGGGATTACTTTTTTTCAAATGGTAGAGCAAAATAACTCACTAACGTTCGGGTTGGAATCTCATTTTATTTCTAAATCAATTAATTTTACCCAGTATAGAGGCCCAGCATCTGGTCCCAACATTCTCACTTCGTTCGGGTTGGGTGCTTAAAACTTTGTTTATTTTTAAACTTAGAATTAAGCAAATTAGCAGTTAACTGGCCTCTCAGCATTGCGTTCGGTTGAGTGATTATTATTTTATTAGGAAAATTTACGCTGCTTATTATATTCAAACATTGACATCCCGCCGTAATGTTTTGAATTATTAGAAGATAATCCAGCATTAACTGGAATTTCTGTTTTATTTTCACTTTTGGATTTTTCTGTTTCCATTTGTTTGTTTCCTGTTTCCAGTTTACCTTTCTCATTTAACTCTTCTCTATTTTCATTTATCTTTTTTCTATTCTCTATTTCCATTTTACTATTATCATTTATCTGTTCTCTTTTATCAGGTTGTTTGGTTTGTTCTGGGTTGATTTGGGTTGTTTTTTCTTTGCTAGCATTCTGGTTCCCCTTCGGTGCTCCACCAAGTTTGCCGTTTTCTCGATTAGCCTGAACCCTTTTTTCATATTTATCCTGATTTGCTTCAAGACCTGGCAAGATCCCATTCCAAGCCAGTCTATCAATCTTTGTTGGAAGATCGATTTCCTCTCCTGAATGATATTTTATCAGATTGTGAATAAATCTTCTCAATTCAATGTCGTCTAAATCATCTATCTGGTCTTTCCAGTTCAGATAGAATAAAAATGCTTTCTGTTCCATAGTGTATTATTAAAAAAGTAAACCCCAATTGAATCCGCGAGGGGCATCACGAATTTCAATTGAGGTTTTTAAATTTTTTTAATGTGATATATGTTTGCCCCATCACTTTAATATAATATAAGGTTAAAACGGAAATAAGTAAATAGTAAATTCTATGGTAACAGATATTCTTTAACCAAATACCTGTTCCCGAATGAATAAACAGTTAGGCAGCTTTATCTAAATCAATATTTTGGTCAAATTCCTTTTGGGCTTCAGTCAATATCCGTTTAGCGGTTGCAATATTTTCTTCGTACAACTCAACCCCAACGAATTTGAAGCCCATTTTTAGAGCTGTCACGCCACAACTACCTGAACCCATAAAAGGATCCATCACTACTGTATTTTCACTTTTGGGACAGGAAATAGCCAATGGGATCAAAGGTAGATCCATTGAAAAAGTTGCTGGATGTTTAGATTCACCTTCAATGTGTTTCGTCCGATTTTGGTGAATACGAAGACTGATGATGTTTATAGCTTCATCGGGATTGATGAAATTTCTGAGAGTCCCAAACTGATTTGGGATATGGTAACTTTGACATTTCACACCACGTTCCTTACATCCCTTAGAGACCTTCATTTTCTTTTCCACATTTGTCCGAATAGGATCGAAATAGTAATTTTTTGTTTTTGAGAAATGAAGGATAACTTCATACGCAGGATTCAATCGACGAACATTGTTACGTAATGGTTTTGCAACTGGCTTTTCCCAAATAATCTTGTCAACCAACCGAACTCCACGAGACATTAGTTCAACAGTTAATCTGTCAATAATACCAAGACATTGAAAATCCTGATGTGTTTCACCAATATTGATGAACATAGAACCTGAATCTTTCAACCGAGCGAAACACTTCATTAAAATGTCAGAAAGACGTTTTACATACAAATCCGGTGTTTTTTCCCAACCCAATTCATTTGGATCGTTACCATATTTCACCAACTGATAGTATGGTGGTGAAGTGAAGATGGTATCCACCAGAAGATCTTCAGGTAATTCAATGGTTTCGATGTTCCCCCGGATTATCCTGAAGTTTTCGGCTTTCGGTTTTCGAAGGTCAATGACAGTCGGTTGAACTTGTTTTTTTGCCTTGTAGTCGGCAGCCAAGGCTTTGGCCTTTTCCTTGTCGTAAGAACCCTTCAGAAAATCTTTGATAATACATGATTCCTGTTCCATCTCTTCATTAATTTCACCTGATTTGATCAGGTTAATTGCTTCAATGGCACGGGCTGGTTTGACTTCATTTTTAAGAACGCGGTCAGAAAGGGATAAACCAGTTCCATTTTCCTTTTCCCATCGAAGGATGTTTTCGATATTGAAAACGTTATTACGTGCCCAACCTTTACCACCCATGAGAGCTGAAACCAAAGCGACACGCTTTTCTTTATCTCTCAATGGATTTGGGGTTTTTTCATCAATCCGAAGTAAAGTACGAATTTCGTTCTTCTTTTCACCATCGGTCTTTTCCTTGCGGATGTGGTGGTGAATAATGAAATCGGCAAAAGAAGTCTGTTCAGTTGGTTCAAACGGGGAGATAATTGCGGCAATTTCGTTTAAATTTAAACGTTTCATTGCCATTAGCCTTAATACCCCATCAATAATGACGTATTTGTCAGCTTCTTTAATAACGATAATTGGTTCCTTCTGACCCACTTCAGAAATACTTTCCATAAGGGCTTTGATTTCGGCCTCATGGTTTGTGTAGTCGTACAGCTTGTTAGTTACTTCGGAAATAACTACATCTTCGAGTTTAACCTGGTGAATGTTTTTCCCTGTTTTAAATTGGGAATCTACCTGTGTGCAATTTGATTTTTTCATGTTGAATAATTTTTAGAATTAAATTCAACACGAAGGTTCGGAGAATTAATATGATTATGTTTAATAAGTAAACTTACAATATTTGATGTAAGTTTCGGTATAAGTTCGTAAGGTTACGAAATCTTATAATGGAAGTTTAAATGTCAGATATTCAACAGGTAATAGTATTTTATAAATGTTGTAATTAGATTCACGAAAATTATTGATTACATAGAATTCTGATAGAATTTTGTCCAGTTCTTTTATCAAATACTTATTTGTTTCAGTTCTTACTTTTGGAAATGTAGAGCCGGGGACATTCTGTGGAATACATAAATTGTCAACGGGATCTAACTTCCCAGTAATTCTGACGGCTTTGTATATTTTGATTAGTCTTTGCTTGTTCTCTCGTTCATCTAAAGAGTCAACTCTTACACCATTTTTCACTCCATCTATGTTAGACAAATAAAAAATGAATAGCGTTTTAAGCATAGCTTGCAATTTAATCTCTTTTTTCCCAATTGTAACCACACCATTCTCATTTACAACTGTTGGTAAGGGTTCAACGGCTTTTAGAATCAAATCGAAGTTCATCAATCCATCTCTTATTTTTTGAATGGTTGAAATGATTTGCAACAATATGACTTTACTTACATTCTTGTTTATAGCCCTTTGTTGGCATGAAACACAAATATAAGCACTCCTTAGTTTTGAAATTACTTCCATTTTGTTCCCGCACATGTCATTAATACATCCGATGGAAGTATGATGAACATTTGGATCAGAAATAGCATTATCGTGTTCTATTCCAACCAATAACTGGAAGATGTTTTCTATAATTTGGTAGGCAATTCCGTATTTTGAATCACTATCGGTAATGTATTCCCATCCACGGGTATCTACAAATATATTTTTACCAGAAGCACCACTAAACCAGTTTAAATCATGCCTTATAGGTGAAAGAACAGCTAAAATATCCTCCTTCGGAATTGATTTAATTACCTTGTATTTATTGGCAATTTTGAAAAAATCCTGAAAAGAAAGTGATTTTATCTTTTCGAAATTTTCAAACTTGTCATCTATCAACATTAGTTGTTCAGGAGTTATTGGTTCACAGGATGAATAACTGATTTCACCGTTAACCTCGCTTAGTAATGAAACGACTTGCTCAATATTTTCTTTTGAATATCCCGGAATTGAGGTAATATGAACTTTCATAAATAAAAGTCTTGGTTTTCACCAAAAGTATTTATTACCGGAGAAATCAGCAATAATTCGTTTAAAAATAAACGATTCGTATTTGAATGGAATTTCTTCAGAATTTAATCTCATTTGTCGGGGAACAGGACTAGGTTGATCTTAGCGATATTCACGACTAAATTGTGGATCTATTCATTCCGGCACGGATAATTATGAATTTGCTTGGTCGTGGAAAGACCGAATAGAATCGACCCTTTCGTGAAAATCGACCATTTTTTTTTGAAAAAAGCAATAAATTATATTCCGATTTACATTTAAATTTCATATTCAAGATATTTATTTATAAACGCTTATATGAAAACAGAAACACAAAAACCGGAAGAACAAATCAATACTTTTGAAGTAAAAAGTGATGAAGAAAAACTAAGGGAGATCATTAAAAAATATTCGCGCCAAACAAAAATCTACCCCCCAATGGAATGGTGGGAGTTTGTTGGTCAAGATTGATTAGAAAAAAGTTCAAATTTATACTAATCATCGCAGTTTTTTAAAAAGGAATTTGGGAGATTTGTTTGTGTGTTAAGCTGCTAATGCAAAAAAAGTGCATAAAAATTTGATTTTCACGATGTATGTATGTATGTTTGTATTGTATCTGAACTGAAGCTCGTCTTCATAGTAGGATGCCCCCGGGTAGCTTAGCTACCTTTTTTTATATCCATACAATCCCATCCTTTGTTTTACTAACCTTATCCAGCAACACATTCGTTAATCTTGTATAGTGCTTTGTGCCAGCCTTTTTCTTAATGTAATCGTTCGGTTCAACCAGTTGACGACAAAAATAGGCCACTACATCATTCATTTGATGTATCATTGAGTTTTTTGAATCCCTGAAAATTGGATCTTCAATCACATATTCAAGTTTAATATTTCTGAAATCGCCTTGATACAGGTCTCTTCTATTTGGAATAGGGTTGTAATGTCGCATCCGGCGAACCAGTTTGCGTAATTTTTCACCTTCAGTATTATCTGAAAGTACTATTCCACGGTCATCGGGATTTTGTGGCCCCGGAAAATTCTTACTCCGAATTGTATTTTCAAACCTTGTAAGTAAAGTATTCCAAGCCAATTCGAAAATGTCATCTTTCCGGTTGTTTTTGTCGATAACAACCGAATAGATACTCAGATCGTTTTGATGATTTAGCCAATCGACACACTTTTTTAATATGTCTATTCGGTCGTTCCTTTTTATCCTGATTAATTCACCCGGTTTATTGATAAAGGCAGTACAATGTATTTCATCACGCAGTTTTAATCCTTTTGTATCGCGTAATAACTTTCTAAATGAAACCAATTCTGTTAGTGTCTGTTTCCAACGTAATTCGTGAATAACAATGGCAGATAAAACAAAATATCTGGTAGGACTATTTTCCAATCCAGTATCACCGCTTTCATCAACATACATCAAATACATAAGAATCGTGTTTAATTAACTTTAATCGATGCTAATTTATTTCCAACGCCGCATACTCTTCCACACTCAACCAAAAATCCGGATCAATAACAAGTACTTCTTCATAGGTTAATTCATATAGTTTGAAAACGATTTCGTCAACATACTTTTGCAATTTATTTTCAAAATTTTCAGTTTTATTAGAAATTAACCTTTCGACAATCGTTTCAATTTTTAATTGAGTCGTTATTCTTGTTGGGATTATTATCGGTAAATTATTTAATCGTTCTATCTTGACTTGAGGAAATAATCTACCTGATTCTAACGACTCAGTTCTATAATACCAGTCTATTAGTTTTGAGTTTAGAATACCCAAGATTAGATAAAGGGAGATTTTATCTTTAAATTCATGCCTGATTAATGTGGAGTGAACAGAATTTTTTACAAAATATTTACGCAAATCTATCGTGCCAATTATTGTATCAGCCGTTTGTCTTGTAACTATTTTATCATGAATAAAAAAATTAAATTTCTTTATGATTCTCCCAGTAAATGAATCACCACTTAATTCAATTTTTCTTCTTAATTTTTCTACAAATTCTACATTATAATAAATGTAATCACCTTTCCAATTTATATCAGAGTACTTTGAAAAACACTTTCCATCGATAATTCTTTTTGAATCATCATCAATTACTTCTTGGGTAATCATAGCATTTTTTATTTCTTGACTGCCAGGATTAATACCGTCATATACGTCGCAGTAGTTGCTTAATTTAGTGGATATACACTTTAATTTATCTAAAATAATATCAGCGTTTGTTTCATTTGAATTATAAACTAATTTGAGGGAAGTGTCTTTAATTACTCTATTTAAATCAATTTCATTTTGACTATATTGCTGATTATCTTTGAATGAACGGAAGTGGAAAGAAGCTGTTTTTTTTGATTTTGTATATTGAAGAATAACAGATTTACCAACTTCAGCATTCTCAAAAACATTTTCACTAAAATGAGAAATGGCATCTATTCCGGAATGTTTTAATATGTATTCTCTTAATTTTTTAAATGCTGGTAGGTTTAGAGAAGAATCTGGGATAATAAATGAATTTACTCCATTTTTACTCGATAGAATCAACCCCTTCTCCAAGAATAAAGCGAAAAGATTAATTTTAAAATCAGCTGTGTAATATAACTGATATTTTGAAAGAATTGATTTGTGAGTATTTGTTGACTTAACAATGCCATAAGGAGGATTGCCAATGACCACATCAAATCCCTCTTTAATATCAAACATCCATTCAGGATCGAAAAATGGTGATGATTCGTTTTGGTCGTAAGGATCCCAACTTGCTAATTGACGGGCTGTTTGGTTTTCCCATCCATCGTTTATTAAAAGTTCAGCGATCAAGTTTCTTATTTCTTTATCCTGTTCACGAAGTTTACGCTTTGTCGCTGGCACCTTTGCACTAAACAACTTGTGACGTACCTTCTTTAATCCGGCTTCTAATTTTTTGATCTCCTGATTCTCAAACAAGTTTAATTGAGCCTTTGGTTTTTCGATACCAATTAAGGTGTTGGCTGATAAAACTTGGTTTCAAGGTTTGGTAAGGGTCGGATTCCAAAATTATCCTTGTCTTTATCAATCTTTTGGTCAACAATTAACGAAATGAAGAACCGGAGTTTCGAAATTTGGGTAGCGATGGATTGAATGTCAACACCGTAAATACAGTTTTCGATCAGGTAAAGTTTACGTCCATAATCCAGTTCATTGTTTTCAAAAGAATCTTCAATATCTTTTATTTGTGCTTTCAAATCTTTTATACTTTGTTCCCTGAACTGAACATCATCAATCTCTTCCAGGTTTTCAATGGCTTTATTTACCCGTTCAATTTGCCGCTGTTCCCATTCGGTGTTTTTAGGGTCAATTTTGTGAAGCACATGAACCATTTTTTGCAAAATACCCATTGGGAAAGCTCCTGAACCACAGGCCGGATCAAGAATTGTGCATTCGTCTAATGCTTTGATTAACTTTTTCTGAATATCAGGATTGTCCTGATACGGATTAATGGAATCGTAGGAAAGGAGTTGGTGTAAATCCTGATCCAATTGCTCTTCCGCAGGAATCTCGTCTTTCAACGAATTTTTCAGGTAAGCAATCAAACTTTCATCCACCATGTAATTCACAATTTCACGGGGCGTATAAAATGAACCCGTTTGTTTCCGTGCCGTGGTTTTGGTTTCCGGATTGTAGCTGGCTAACAAGTTTTCGAAAACTTTACCTAACAATTCAGGGTCAAGGGCAACGTCTTCTTCAATCGGTGTGTTTTCGGTAATGGTAAATTTATACGATTGTAATATTTCAAGTAATCCTCTGGTTTTCGCATTTTTATAAACCTTGTTCCCAAAGTCATCGCTTAAATCAACATCTTCGTCCACATCAAAAAACAAATAGTCTGGCACAACCAACAGATTATCGTCACGATCAGAGAATCCATCATTATAAATAATTATATCACCACCTTGTTTCCCTTTTATGGTTTGATGTGGTTTGTCTAAGCATTCAAAAAGACCGCCATTCATAAAAGGCACAATCTCTTCCATGAGTTGCACAAAGTAATCAGGATCTTTAAAATACGATTTGTAACGCATCAGGTTTGTTACATTCTGGTGCTGTCCATCGCCACGGAAAGCACGTTTACCCATTTCCTGATTCAATGTTGCGAAAAACAGGTTTTGCAAAATAGCCCGGTAATAGGGACTATTTTGTTTCCCCGTAGCAAAAATACCCTGTGGCTTCTGTGGTGTAAAGTCCTTAATCAACTTATTGGCAATGAAGTTTTTATCAAAAAGTTGTTCGGGAATTAGTTTCTTTTCTTTGATAAACCAGATAAACAGGATTCGTGTTAGTAATCGAATGACATTCTTTCCTTTGTGTTCTTTTACCGCTTCATCGAACTTTTCATTGGTCTCAAAGTCGAAACGATTTGGAGCATTTGGATAGGTAACTTCTTTAATTGCCCAAAAATACCAGTTTTGTAACTCATTGTAAAACTTCTTATTCAGGATTGAAACACTAAAAACCTCCTGCCAATATTTGTATAAGGAAGCAAATGAATCAACAACATTTTTACCTGAAGTTGGGATTTCTAATTCTTTCAAAATTTCAAGATGCCCACGGTGAGGATTCTGAATATTCACGTCACGTAAAACAGAAACTTTTCCAGCTTTTTCACCTTCACGCCAACCTTGTTTGTATTTGATTCGTTCGGTATTGGCAAATGCAATTTGTCCATCGTATTTAAAAATGACAACTACCGGAGTGAAATGAAATTCACGGTTAAACGCCCGTGAAATTTCGGCTAACTGACCACGTGTAGGCAACAAACCATTTTCCCTTTTTTTAAGTTCCACCCCAAAAATTAGAATTCCATCGTAATCAGCATGAATACTTGAGACTTCAGGACTTTTATTTCCGGCAAATGCGGCATCATCAATCATCCCCACGAAATAAACGTCATTCATCAACTGAAATGCTTCAGTTTCACGGTAAGTTGACGATAATATTTCAAGTGGTGCAATAGGTTCACTTGCAATGTAATTTACCGGTACTCTTAGGTCGGCAAAGAATGATTTTAAGGCAGTTAAAAAATCTGATTGATTGAAGGTGGATAAGTTCATGTTTTAAATGTTTACTAAGAACCAAGTGATTAAGTCAAAATTGTCAGGTTGAAATTTTTCGTTTGCTTTTACATTTTGTTTCATGCGTTGAACAGCATCTTTACTCCCATGTTTCAGTTTGGCGAGAATATCTTTGGTTTCCTTGCCCATTAATTTTTTAGTCGAACCATCTTCCTGTATTTCTTCGTCTGAAGACTGTTTTTCTAACCAAAGTTTAAAGGCATTTACCAATTCAGTTATATCCCCTTCTTCGCCTTTATCAACTCCATCAGTCACATAGCGAGGTTTATCTTTATGAACGGTTAGGGCATCCAGTACTTCTTTTTGATTTAAAAGAACCATTTCGCCACTCATATTAATATAGATCAAATCGTGAGCCTGATAGATTTGATTTCTTTCCTTCGGTTTCTTTGCCGGATAACCCAACAACGCTATGATTCCTTTTTGCGGACAGACCCCGGATTCAGCAATAAAACCAGTATAAACGCCTTGCGGCATCTGTTCGTATTTTCGTTGCTGTGATTTTAATTCGGAAAGTAAATCCTGGCGATAACGCTCTAAAGAAAGATTATCAAACCCTAAATTCTGGTCGTTTACTTCAATATCCTCCCATGTTGTTTGCATTTGTTCCATCATTCGGGCATTCATTTTATGCTCCAAACTTTCGTCATGCGCCATAATTGCAAACGATTCAGAAAATTCCGAGTTAACCTCTGCACCAGCTAATTTCATTGTCGCCATTCGTTGTTCAATCCGGCCTTGCAGGTTCAAATAAGAATTGATATTGTCGGAAGGCCAGAAATTGATTCCAAATATTTTACCATTCGGACTCCCTAAACGATCAATACGACCCATGCGCTGAATAATACGAACCGGATTCCAATGGATGTCGTAATTGATTACCATATCCGCATCCTGTAAGTTTTGACCTTCACTTAACGCATCGGTAGCAATTAACAAGTCAATCGGGTTCTTTAATTTATCGTAGGTTTTGGGGTCATTTTGTGCAATCCACTGAGTCCATTCGTCATAAGCCTCCAATCCTTCCGAATTAGGTTTGAAATTCCATTCTTTTTCTTTGTACAGCTTGGTATAAGGAGCAAAACGCTCAAGAATGGGTTCAAAGTTTTTAGTTTCTTCGGTTGAATCATCTGTTCGTGAACCGCTACCACTTACTAAGCCGATATTTTTAAATCCTCTTTTTATCAACTGATCGAAAAGATATTCAGCGGTATCACGATAAACCGTAAATACGACCACTTTTTGATTGAAGTTATTGTCTTTTTGTAGTCTTTTTTGTTTGATTTTTTCAATCAGCACCTGTAATTTATCGTCCGCAGTTTTATGATTATTCGGCTTGACAGCTTCCAATTCGATTTTATGCTCAAACTTCCGTAAATTGATATAAAGGTTATCCAACGCATCTAAATCTTTTTTAAGGTCTTTTTTGAATAAATCCAAATTCCCGGCTTCATCAATTTCCCTGATACTAATTTTTCTCTTCTTGCCTAAGGTGTATTCTTCGTAATCCTCTTCTGATTCATCGTTGAAAATATCCTGATCGATGTTCAGGAGTTCATTTTCTGTTTTATTATCCTGATAAGCCTTTATTCGATCCAGCGCATTTTGATGATGGTCTTTTATCTTTTGTACAGTTGAATAAAACGAAAACCATGAGGATTCAAGACGTTTCACCAACAGAATGTACATCATTTTGACCAGAAAAAATTCACGTTGTTTTTCATCGAATAAGATATTTTTCTCGACTGAATCATCAATATCCAAGTAAAAGGATGGTTGGTAACCGGAAAGCATTGGAGGGAAGTGATTAAACAATTCTTCGAAAGTTTCAAAGTTTCCTAAGCTCCTTGGTGTTACAAATATATTTTCAGGTTTTTCAATCTTTGGAAAGAATAAATCGGTTTGATGTCCATTGATCATTTTCCGTGTTCGGGCAACAGTCAATGAATCGGTAAGTGTAAAAAAACCAGCTGGTAATTTTTTAATAAAATCACTTATTCGGGGATTTGTTTCTTCACGCCAGTCGTTAAACGCTTTTTGTGCCGAACGAAACGTATAATCAAGGTTTCGGATTCCAAGTAAATTATCAAACCCATTTACATTACCTTGAACCATCAATTTAAACTGATTCCGAATGTCATTTAAAGAATTATTGATTGGTGTAGCCGATAACATTAGCACTTTAACATCGTCATTGCTTTTTAATACCTGATCCAACAAAAAATTATATCTCTTTGACTTGTCGTTCCGCAAATTATGGCTTTCGTCAATTACAATTAATTTGGGTTTGTCATTGGTGAAAAACTTATCGGCTCTATCGCTGTATGATTCCAAACGTTCTGAACTCATATCGGTATGAAACCGAATGAAGTAATCAAACTGATCCTTTTCAAATCTTGAATCCTGAAATTTTCTGTACCTATTCCAGTTGTGTTGAAGTTTTTTGGGACAAAGTAATAATACTTCACGACCTTGTAGTTGAAAGAATTTCATGACGGCCAACGCCGACCAGGTTTTTCCCAGTCCTACCGCGTCTGCCAGTATCCCTCCATTATATTTCTGAAGCATTTTAATCAGGCTTAAAGCTCCTTTCCTTTGGAATTCGTACAAGCTGTTGTAAATCACGGAATTTTCCAGTCTCCCAACCTGTCTGTTGAATTCAGGATCATTTTGGTCATCTAATATCTGTGAACCAAACAGTTCGAAAAGAACCTTGTAATACAATTCCCTTGGTGTATATTGGATAAATATTTTTTCAATCTGGTCGATCAAGTATTCTTTAAATGGAATTCTTTCTGTCTTGCCATTTTCAAGAATTATTGTTTTGAACTTATGGGCTTGAGGTTTATCCCATAACTGATTAAACCAAACGGTTAATTCATTGTATTGACTATTGTTTCCAGTCTCCGCAATATTCAGTTCTATGTTGTTAGTGATTTTTAATCCGATTCCGGCCTCTGTGAGATTTGAGCTTCCAGAGATAAAATATTTATCCCGATCATCTTTGTTCTGAGGATGAAAAAGAAAACTTTTGGCGTGACAAAAATTTGGTTCAAGTGTTTTTGCTTCAACCTTATCCTGAAGTAAAAAGTCAACCGATTCCCGGGCAAGTTTGTTTAGTTTTAAAGCTGCTTCAATGGTAATGTTTTCGTTTAACAGGTCAAGTGGTCGGTTTTGAATTGAATCTACGTTCACAATATCACCAAGAACAAGTCTGTAATTGGTGATTTTCTCATTTACCTGACTAGATAAATATGCTAAAGCACCAATGGTAAAGTAACCTGTTACAATATCGAGTTTTCCTTCATCGGTATATTTGGTAAGCCATTCGTGGACTTTAAGGTTGTCGTTTTCGTTATCTAAGATCATTCGTATAATTGATTTTGGAAGAGCGTAAGGCTATAGGGTTGTTTAGTATGTTTTCTAATTTAGAAGGTTAAAAGTAAGGAATTCTGGTTAAATAATAGTAACAACTAAACAATAAAGATGAAATGGATAATTCGTTTATTTTTAAACGTTATCTTAATGTTTGCCATTGATTTAAGAATTGGGTGAAATCCATATTTGTATTTTTCCCCATTCGGCCACCAATAAACCACCATTCTCCTTCTCCGCCGAAATAGGTTGTTTCAAAGAGATAGTTTTCAGGCGGCAGAAGCCAAAACTTCACTTCCATATCCTGATCCATGTCCGTATTACATTTTCTTTGATTGAGCCTATTTCTTAGTTCATAAGTTGGAACAATAACAAATTCGACCTTGTCGTCAATTGCGTTATTGAAGGCGAATAGGTAGAAATTGAGTTCAATACTTTCAGGTGATAAATTAAATCTGAAATACCCGATTGCTTTGATTTCAGTATTGTTCTTCGTCCCATGTATTCTTTCATTTATTGGTTCGGAAGTGATAAGTTTTACCGCTATTCCTTTCAGATCATCTTCGTTTAAATTTAAACGAAATGTATTATCAAATCCTTCATGTACTGCAAATCCAAGTTCGTTCAACTTTTTGCTGAATTCTATCTGATAGATGTTTTGGTCTTCCATAAATAAGTTTTGGGTTTAAGGCTAATATAAGCTCATTGGAAGAATTGGCAATCATGGATAATTTGATAATCAAGGGGAAAGTTATTTTGTGACACAAAAAATCAAAAATTATTTGAAATCAGCCAAGTCTTTTACCTTTTTAATCGTTTTTGGAGAGCAATCTAAAAGTTTTGAAATTTCCGAATAAGTAAGACCTCGTTCAACATATTTAAGAATCTCCTGATTCTTATGTTTGGTTAAAAATTCCCGTTTTGATTCGGTTGTATTCACAGGTCGGCCAATTTTACCACCGTTCTGTATATAAACCATGCGGCCAACTGTGGTTCTTTCTTTAATATTCTCTAATTCCATCGAGTACATCGAGGCCATTACCGCTCCGATCATATTCCAAATTGGATTTTTTTTACCATTTGGGCGAGACTGGAGTCCAAGATTTTTTACTACAACATTAATAGAATGGCTTTCTAACCATTCCAAAGTTGAAATTACGTCCCCCGTATGTCTTCCAAGACGCGAAAGTTCTTCTACCACTAGTGTTGATACCGAATTATTTTCGATAAGTTTAACTAGCTCTTTAGCTTGAGGTCTTTCTTTGAATGGAACCTTCCCAGAAACTTTGTCTAATAAGACAAGATCGTATATACCCTTATCAGCGGTAAATCGATTTCCAGATTGTTGAATTGTTGAGCAACGGTTATATTTTATCCTCATTCTTACTTCCTTTTAAATCACACAATAAAAGTATAGCAAAAACACCGAAATGCCCTTTATTCATGCGGATTTTAGCATTATTTAGCACTTCCTTTTTATTCTTGATTAAAAGGAAAGTAGTATCTTGGATTAAAAAACATGAATAGCATAAAT
The DNA here is from genome assembly GCA_028683385.1 of Prolixibacteraceae bacterium. Taxonomy (GTDB): domain Bacteria; phylum Bacteroidota; class Bacteroidia; order Bacteroidales; family Prolixibacteraceae; genus Aquipluma. Next base: position 21,676 of record JAQUIJ010000024.1, read on the forward strand.
GACGACGCAAAAAACTGGCGAATGAAAGTTAAAGAATTAAGAAAATATGAGGGATTTGAAAATATTTCCGAAGAAGAAGCTGAAAAGGTTATCGACTTTTTAGTTCAACTAGCGCAAATCGAATATGAAATTAAGATGAACAATATTCAAAAATAGAAATTTGATTCTATTTTAAATTTAACAATTCTCAAAAATAAAGGTATAGGAGGCTATTAATTAGAAGTTTAATCTAGATTATGTATTATTAAATAAACTTGTTTAAATTTACGGGAATGACTAACCGCCTTTAAAATGAAAATTGGACGACTTGAAAAATTGGAGTTGCGCACGTTATGGAAACGTGAATCAACAGAATTTACACCTTGGCTAGCTCAAGAAGAAAATCTACAATTGTTAAGTGAATCTATCGGTATTGAACTTGAACTTCAAAGTCAGGAGGAAAGTGTTGGCCCATTTAGAGCGGATATTTTGTGCAAGGATACGATTGATGGCCATTTTGTTTTAATTGAGAATCAGCTCGAAAAAACAGACCACATTCATTTAGGTCAATTAATGACGTATGGCGCTGGTCTTGATGTTGTAACAATAATTTGGATAGCGCAAAAATTTACTGAAGAACATAGGGCTGCGCTTGATTGGCTTAACCGAATTACGGACTCAACATACAATTTTTTTGGTATTGAAATAGAAATATACAAGATTGGTGATTCCTTGCCTGCACCTAAGTTTAATGTTGTTGCCAAACCGAACGATTGGTCTAAGCAAATGAAGAAAGCCACTTCAAGTCCGATGCTAACAGAGAAGAAGCTTTTACAACAGGAGTATTGGGGTAATCTTAAAGAATTTATGGAATCAAAAAGGAGTTTTGTAAAAATGAGAAACCCGCTACCTCAGCACTGGACTGACATTTCAATCGGCAAAAGCAGTATTTATTTATCGGCCACGATTAATTCAAAGGATAACTCAATAAATGTTTGGTTGAATGTTGTCGGTGAAAAGTCAAAGGAAACTTTTGACAAACTCTATAACCTTGCGTACAAAGATTCATTGACAGAAATAAGTCCTAATTTGATTTGGGATAAAATGGAAAATCGAAAACAATGTGCTGTAATTTTAAAATCAAGTGGTGATTTTACTAAGAAATCCGATTGGACAAATCAGTTTGAATGGTTTAAGGATAACCTTGAAAAATATACAACCTTCTTCAAGTCAAGGATTAAGTCAATTTAGATGGTCTTAATAAATTGCTCCAAACCGAATTGCTTTTCCTTTTAGAAAGAAACAACCTTTCCATATTGAATTTTGCAATCTGATTCGATTGTGCAAGAGCCCCGTATTCCTGTATTACATTTTCGTATAACTCATCCAAAGGTTGATGGATGTGCTTTGAAACAATAGAAGCAAACCTTTCGTTCGATTCTTGAATCAGATTCCGATTTGAAATATAATATCCCCATGAGAAGGCCTCACCAACTTCGCTGATGAACATGCCAGAATAAAACCCTTCAAGCCTGTTTCTTTCGACAAACTTGTCGGCATGACACCAAATGAAAACGTTGTTAGTCTTTTTTCGAAGTGAACCTGCAACCGATTCATCAATAATGTAAGAGCCTGTATTTGTAAATTGGTTTTTGGAAAATAATCCTATTGGCGAGCCGTGGCCTAACATTAGAACTTGGTCATGGATGTCAATCAATTTTATTAACTCTGCCTTGGATACGTTTCCATCAATAACTGTTTTGTAATTAATGTGCGCATAAATTTCCTTTAAAAAATCTGTGGTTTGGTCTTTCGGATGAATTATTAAATGTCTCATAGCGAGGCAAATATATGCCCTTGCGGTGAAACTGCCCAACGATTGAGGGAAAAGATCTTACCCCTTCAATTAATACTCTATGGGAGTTTCCCCGAACATTTCTTCCCGGGCGAATAAAACAATGTTGTTCGGCTCATGCTGAATTATTGATTGAACTTCAGAGAGATCAAGATCATGCCCGGGATCTAAAAAATTGGAATTTTGCCCGGCTCAAGTTAAACCAAGCCAAACAAGATTTTTAATGAAAGAATAAAGTTAACTCCCACCAACCCTTATATCAAATGATGAACCGATTAAAATTTTGTGGTCGTTTGGGATCTTCAAAACCTAACGGTTTAGTTTTTTATTAATGTATTGGAGTATAAAACATTCCCATCATTATCTTTTATAACCACCAAGTATGTCCCTTGCGAGTAGTGCTTCAGTTTTATCGATTCCCTGTCTTTAATTTTATCTTTTTCGAACAAAAGATTTCCACTAAGGTCATAGAAATAGAGTTTTAATATGGACTGATTATTAAACTTATAATCAACGATAAAATTATCATCTGTTGGATTGGGGTATACTTTGATAAATTCACTAGATTTTAAGTCATTAACTGCTGTTTTTATGTAAATGTAATTTGAACTCATTTCGCTTGAACAGCTATTTTGAACAGTTTTAACTGAATATATTCCACTTGAAATTGGTTTTATCTTTTGCGTGGTATCAGAAAGCTCAACGCCATCTTTATACCATCTATTCCTATATAGACCTGATGATACAAGTATATCTGAGTTGTCAATAAATATTTTCGGTGTTTCTGGTTTAGGTTTAATATTATATGTTATTTCATACTCGGTACTTTCAAAGAAATCATTTTTTAATATATATTTTAATGTGTATAATCCTGATTCTTTTGGACTAAATGTAATAGTTGAATCACTTGTAATGACATTTTCATTTTTTGGATTATATGTTATTGCAATTTTGACTGGAACTTTCGTTATTTGAGTTATCGTAGATTCGTTTTGACAAGTCTCAATATCAAATTTATTTTTGATCGGAAACACTAAACTATCCAATCGGCTGTAAATGTATTTTACGTCATTCTTCCACGTTTCAGTCAAACTCATAAATAAGCTGTATTTCTTAATCGAATCAGTTTTCACGTATAGATACATAAGTTTGTTGGCATCAGAAGAAAACTTAAACGGAATGGGGTTGAAATTATTTTTACCATCGTTTAACCATAATCTTTCATTTACCGCATGTTGCCTTCTTGAATCTCCGTAGGTATTTTCCTTGAAGAAAATATCATTCAACCCATCAAAATCAAAATCAGCCACCTTGGGATCAATAAAAAATATATGCGCAGTATCAGCAAATGCATATTTTACTGGCATGATCGTATCAAATCGACTTTCGTCATTTCGATAAAATTTGGTCAGCCATGTTCCATTGGGAAAATTCGGAGCAGTATCAAATGTTTCAACCCTAAAAACCAAATCTGGGGACTTTCTTTTATTACTTGGAAAGGTAAGTATTTGTGCACACCCAGAAACTAAACCGTTCAGAAATGGAGATTGTTGAGCAAAATTATTTACATCCCATGTCCCATTTTTAAGGTCTAGCAATCTACTCTGAGCTCTACAGCATGAATTATCAAAATCCCTATAAGGTGGTGCTAATAGTTCTAATTCCTTGTCATCATCTGTGTTTATGAACTTCATTGCAAAAGGAGAGAAAAATGCTCCATTTTTGGGTGGAATAACATTCATTGACGTGAAATTTCCTTTTCCATCGTTTTTGTAAACTTTCACTCCATTGTCACCGATTGCAATATCATTATCACCATCACCATCAAAGTCTCCAATTGCATGTCCGTGAAAATAACCTTTCACAGTTGTTATTATTGGTATTTCTGTCTTGACGAACCCTGTAGGAGTTCCTTTAAAAAAAACGTTATAGTCCTCCCATTTACTGGTAGTTGAATATTCTTTCCCATGATCAAATACCATAATATCTTTGATCCCATCGTTATCAATATCTTCATAGTAATATGGTGAGTTAGGTGCACCAACTGTATAGTAGCCTCCCAACATCTTTGTTGTGACTTCTTTTACAACACCTTTGTGTTGGTCAATCTCAAAAACTCGATAATAATCATAGTTAGGTGATACAACCGCTGTAAATGTTGCTAACCAATATTGTTTCCCGTTTTTTTCAAAAAACAAATCACCGAACTCATCCCAGTTCGCACCGATATATTGTTTTAAGATGGGATCATATTGGTTTTTATCAAACTCCTTCTCCATAATTGCCATTTTTTCTCTTGAGGTTTGTCCAAAAGATTTTGATGGAGAATATGTTAGGAAAATACAAACAATCAGAAAGTAAAAAATCTGTCTCATGGTTATCAATTAGATGATTTTTTCATGATTAAAGGTAGCTTTTTCAGAAGAAAAGTGGTTGTAATAAAAGAGTAATTGCATGAAACGGGCTTAATTCATGATGAATGTGCCGTTTTTCAAGATTAGCGATATTCGGATTCGGCCGTTTTTTATTCAAATCTTAAATATATGAGGTGACATTGGGACGTATGAGAATGATGGGAATAAGAAAAACAACATTTATATCAAGAGATGAACTGATTCAGGAGTTATCAGTTTGCTTTTTTAAAGTAGACTTCCTGTAATATTCCAATAAGTATTCCAAAATCGGTTTAATGAAGAAGATCAGTTTGGATGACGCATTAAAAAACTGTTTATTTTTAAACGAACTCTACGGTAATAATTCTAAAGTCAACTCATTTTCAGTTACTATCTGGCAAAAATCTGGCAAATCCCTAGAATCTGCCAGATTTAGAGTGAAAAAGACAAAATTTTGGGTTTGGTCAAAGCGTTGCAGATGAAATATTTTTCTATATTTGTCGCCTCGAAAGGGGGATTAGCTCAGTTGGCTAGAGCGTTTGACTGGCAGTCAAAAGGTCATCGGTTCGATTCCGATATTCTCCACTGAAAATCAGATAGTTAGAAGGGGCTTTTTTAGCCCCTTTTTTATTTGAACATTAATTTGCACAACTACACCCAAACAAGCCCCTAAAACCGGATATTCCGAAACTATTTTCTACAAATAAAATCCGGTTCGATTTATTCCATTCCTTTTTAAAATCAACAATCAAATTTCAATGATAATGATGTTGTGCTGTTGAAATAGGAAATTACTGGCTTCGGGTGGTGTGTGGACAGTTATTCTCATTTCAATAGCAAGCCAGAAACTACGAAACGGACTATTAGAAACAATTACAAACGGCGACCGTGGTTTTTATGGGGTAAACATTCGCTGGTAAAAATAAGCGGCAATGCTGTTTCTGTGGGTAGGGAAAAGTGCAGTTGTTGAGGTACGAAACAATTGCACAAGGCAATGAGATAACCATGTTTTATTTTTACCTGCACCGCTAAAGGGTAGTGGGGTTTTTGTGGTTTTTATCCGGCAATTACGATAATTGAAAAAATGCTAACCGAATACCGGGCGGGTGGGGTTTGTGCGGCTATTGTATATAGCGTGATTCTAATACAGTCCAGCCGTTTTTTTGTGTTCGGCTGGGGGTTTCTGTTTTAGAATAGCACGTTATGTATCAATAGCTTTGGTGTCAATTTCTTAGATTGGTCATGCAATCCATAATACGAAATCTTGGGAAGTTAAAAATCATCTAATTTCTTCTTTTTCTCTATTTCCTGTAAAGTTCTTATCCTTTCTTTTTCTTGATCATCACATTTCATTATTTTGTCCAAATATTCATCAATATTTATTTTTATAAAACTGATATTCTTTTTTTCACAATTGCGATCTCTAAAATCCCCCAAAACCGCAGAGCATTTAATATTATCATTTCCCCATGTTTGATAGTAAGTTGCTGATAATAGCTTTATATCTACACCAGTCTCTTTAAGAGTACATTCAACCTCTCTTTCTTTTTTACTAAGTTCTGGGTTCCCATATTTTAGCGTAAAAGCTTCTACTATTTTATTATTATAGTCAGTCCTAATTTGAACTAAAGTATCATTATAAAAAGTAAGAAAAGTGCCAGATATTTCGATACCAGATATTGTTATCCTTTGCATAAGAAAAGCTCTAACATTCTTACAATGATGTGCATACATTATGCCGTCACGCAAGTTTGTTGTATCAGGATAAAATTCAATTAGTTTATTTACGTCGTTTTTTACTCCTAAATACATTTCGTAATTCTTGATAGGAATACGGACGAAACCTTGCTCCTTACATAAAGTATCAAGATAGGCGGTTGTCGTTTTTTTAAGTTTAAATTTACCTATTCCTTCAATTTTAGTTTGACCAACGGTAATTAATGAAAATGCAAAAAATAAAAATGTTATAAATGATTTCATCGTATTAAGGCTTATATTCTTATTATTTGTTCAATTAAATGCGGTTAATTTACCATCATCGAAATACAAATACTGTCCAGAATAAACCCATTGATCTGATCCATAACTTGAACGATTGATTTCTTTGGGTTTTCCCCAAGATAGTGTACATTCCTCCTCTGTCATTCCAATGGCAACAACACCTTCTTGTATTTTACTCCAAATTTCGTTACTAATATTTGGGTGGCTTAAATAAGGGTCATCAAAAGTGAATACATTATAAAACATATCTTTATTTGCCCTTTCTTCTTTGTAGGATTCTATTTTTCCACAATATAAATTATTAGTGTTTGAAAATTTAATATCTCTATAAAATTCGTTCCCCAATTCTGTCCTAAAAACAATTCTTACTGGGGTTATATCAGAAAGTACTCCTATTCCAATTTTAACTATTGTTACTGGGCAAAATTTCTTTGATTTCTCCGGTCTTAAATAGTTACTTTTTGTAGCATTTTCATCATACCAATCATTATTCGTTATGTAAATTTTCATATTTAAAAGCACTTCTTTTGCCCTGTCAATTTCATCAACATATACTAACCCGTTAATGAAACCATCTTCCACATTATTAAAATCGTTTTCTTTATGATATGAATTGTAAACAAATTTGTTCCCATCACAATCAAATATAAGATATAAATACCCATCATTCCTGTATTCAGAGTATTTGAAAGTAAATATCTTCCATTTAAACTCTTCCTTAGATATATATTTTAGATTCAATTTTGTTGACTTTGTATATGGAATCATCCCATGTATCCCTTGTCCTTTATCGTATTCTTCATTATACGGAACAATAAATCTCATACCTTCTTTCCATTTATTCATGGGGATATATGGAAAATTTTGCTCAACAAATTGTTTTTCCTTTGGTATTGTGATTGTTTCAGCTTTTATTATTGTTTGATGAACATCGTATGGATTTTGTGCGATTACATTAGATGTAAAACAGAAAAACAGTAAAACAAATAAGAATTGTAGTTTTTTCATAGTTTGATTAGTTTAAATTTACCTGTATGTTATTTCCCTTTCGGTAAAAAAGTCAAATTATAAATCTTTAACACATCTTACATAGAATCCATTTACTTCCCAATACTCATATCTCAAAAGGTAATTTTTACTGGAAAGCATAAACCAATACCCTTGATTTTTATATTGACCATCTCTTATTGAATACCAACATCCCCAAATATTAAAATATTCAAAACTACCTGTATGGCTACTTCCATTTCTAATACCTCCGCCAACAGCCGAAAATCCAGAAGAATTATTACTCTCCATATCATAACCAGGGGAACAAGGGAATCTATCATTCGATTCTTTCCAACCATATTTTGCTGATAATGCTTTTGAAAGATCGCCATACCTTTTTGGAAATGAAATTATATAGTCTTTTAGTGTTTCCCATTCAGTATCAGTTGCTATATGCCAACCTTCAGGAGCAATATTCCTAATATCTGTTACCGCAGATAAACTATATAATAGCCCATATTCAGGAATAAGACTTTCATCATTATTGTAACTACAATAACGACCCCCTGACGTACTACACCATTCTTTGCCGTCAGTAATATTTTTCAAGGCATCGCCATTTCTATATTTGGTAACCCTTAGGTTTTCTGCCATCCAAATCTGATCCCCAATTTTTACAGTTTCATAAACATTACCGTCAATGTCTGTTACTGGGTCTTGTTCTTCATAATATTGAACATCATCTTTCTTGCATGAAAATAGTACTGTTAAAAATATCAGGGAATAAATTAACTTTTTCATGGATTAGTTTATTTTAGTAGTTTTTCCTTTTCTGCCTTATATTCTTCTTCCGTCAAAGCCCCAGAATCAAATAGTTCTTTTAATTTTTTGAGTTCATCAAACTTTGATGTTTGATTTACAACCGTTACCGGAATTGCATCTTTTTTACAATCTGCTATTTCACAAGTTTTTATAGCATCCTCTATCATTAAATTATAATTTGTAATATTTCCACCAGCAACAACAAAAACAACAGATTCAGCACCTTTAAATTTAAATGACCTAATTTTTCTAACAATAACATTTAATCCAGAATATGATCGACCTATATTAAATTGATTTGATCCACTATTTGAATTGTAAGACATAGCAGCACCCCAGCCACCCATTTGAAGGTACAGAAAGTCGCCATTTGTTGCCGATCCACGTCCTAACTTAATTGTATCGCCAACGTGGTAAACAATGCCATTAGATGCCTTATAACTGTCTAATTTCTGAGAATAAGACACAAAAGAGAAAAACACAAAAAGAATGGAAATTAACTTTTTCATAATTAGGATATTAAGAGTTATACCTTCCGGGTTCAAAAAGGAATGTTTATAAATAAAAAAGGTGTGAACCCGTGCTAAACCGCTAAGGTATCGCCAAACACCCCAAAGACTTAGACACAAGAACACACCAATCCCGGTGTGTTACTACATGCTTCGTCTTTGTTAATAATTTGGCGATTTTAAGCGATGAAACTTAGCAACACTTTATTTCTTTCAGTATTTTGTATAAAAATAAACTTTAAATTCTACAAAACCATAATCAGGTTTGCTAAAATCATTTGGGTTATCAAAAATGGCAGGTTAAAACAACAACTAAAGACTTAATTGGCATTTATACACACGTGTAAGGAATTCAGTTTTCAACGATTTTTTTGAGCCTTACACACGTGCAATAAAATTTGAATGACTTATTTCCGATTTAATACACGTGCAAGGCAAAACAACAATATTCCGCCCCTTATACACGTGTAGGGGTTATCCAATATTCTAACATTATTATACACGTGCAGGTGGAATAAACAATAAACCGCTATTCCAACACTATACACGTGTAGGAATAAACGTTATTCTACCCCTATACATGTATGTAATGACAATATTCTATTACTATGCACGGGTATAAGGATAATACCCCCGGGTAGCCCCAAAAAACAAAAGTTCAATATCAAAAGTCTGATTTTGATATATAGTTTTTCCACTAAAATAGGCTAATGGCATTTTTACGCCAATGGCCTTTTATTGCTTAATGTCAATAAATCTTCTTGCTCAAACGTTGCAATAGTTCAAATTTGTGCCATTTTAAGGCTTTACGGGCATAATTAATGCAATAATGTAGTGTTTTGTGTGTTTCTCTTCAAAATAAACCAGCGGCTTTATTTGGTGATTTATTGAATTGAAAAAAATCATTCGATTTATGAGTGTAACCCGATTTTTTTAAATCGGGAACATAAATATACTTAATTTCTATTTTTTCTTTTCTAAAAATCTTTCTAAAAATGTTTATTATAATACCTTTATATAGGTCGTGTATTTGTAGAAAAAAATATGAAGGAAATAAAAGGGTAAAAAAACAAATGTTCAAAACTCCTTATTAAAGGTCGTGTGATGGTCTTGTGATTGTATTGTTGACATTCAATGCTTTATACATATCTTAATTGCTTGTTGAACACTTGTTTGAAATTTATTTGAACACTTGTTCAATAATTTATTACGAGGTATCGAAGGAGCTTACAAGGGGCTAAGAAGTGGCTTCTTTCAATCCGGCCAACACCTGTTTGACAATCTCCTTTTCGTGTTGTCTGTATTGCTTTTCTTTGGTTGACTTCCGCCGGGTTTCTGCCTCTAATATCAACGCTGGCAAATCCAATGTGAACGACACATAAAACCCTCTTGTATAACGGCTGTATGTTACCAGTTTCCAACCTTCACGAAGAGCGGTTTTTATCTTGACCGTTTGATAGTCGTTTGCGTATTTCTTAACACCCTCTGATAGTTTGTTAACATCCTTAATAGCTTTGGCATTTCCAGACATCCGCGCCCACAAAAAGGAATTATCTGTCTTGCAGTAGGGCTTTGTTCCTAAAATTGATTTAATGGCTAAAAAAGCAGCTAAACAGGCTATTTCAAACTCTGATTTGTCATTTTTGTAGTAATCCCAGAAAATAGAAATATTCAAGCCAACTTTAGGGGTATCGGTTGGTATGCTCTCAAATAAGGCTTTGCCCTGTTTTAATTTATTCTTTTTGTTCTGATCATTTCCGCCTAAATCAACATTGTAGAATTTTGCGGCTGTTGTGAACTTGTTAAATTCAGAATTACTATAAAGGTCTTCAGCATCCATTTTTAAGGAATGAGAATACAGGGCAAAATAAAGAATGTCATTTAACACCTTTTGCTTATCCTCAAAAAGTTCCTTCAAAAGAGTTACCGGAAAATTGAAATATTTAACGTCACTCATGGTTTAAATATTAAATTGCACCGATTCAAAAACTGTTCAAACGATGAGGCAGTCACGTATATCCCTCCGACCTGTTCAATTGATTTTTGATATAACTTTTGCGCTTCGCTCAGCCGGTCACGTCCTATTTTAACTTCAATCTTTACTGATCGTCCGGTAATGGTGGCCGATATATCAGCCGTTCCGTTTTGTTCCTGTTCCTTTTATCCAATGTGAGCCGCCATTGCTGGCTGGCAACCTATGACTTCTGTTCCGTCCTTGGTTTTAAATTTGGTAATTTTAAGTGGAGAAACATGGCAGCACAAATTTTTCAATATTTTGCATAAAAGTAAAAATTAATCAGGGAATGTTTGCTATATAAATTTTAATTATTAATTCGAGCAGTCAAAACGATACGCGCACGTGCGCGAGTATTGTTAGCAAATTAAACTTAAATCAGTTGTAAAAATTCAAAACCACGCACTAAAAAATAGGAATGCTGACGAAGGTTTTAATACGGTCAATAGAAACTTTATAAGTACGCGCGTATTGATTACTTAATTTAGACGGAATACCGAAAAACTTAACAAAACTACACATTACTTCAAAATCCCAGAACCTGACAAAACTTTACATTCTGCTAAGAAATGCTAAGTTCTATAAAATATCAAAACCTCATAAAACCTGACATATTCCTAAAAAATCCTAAGTATTGACCAAAAGCGAAAACCTAACAAATTATCATTTTCAAAAAAAATCATTTTCATTATTTTGTTGATTAATTGATATTTACAAGGTAATGGGCAGGATATTAGTTAGAGATTGTACGCCCCTCCTTTCCCTTCATTTCTATTCTATAATACCTTCAATTTTAATATTTGGTGCAAATCCAACAAAAAAAGTCAGTTCTTCAATCATTATTTTGCATACGGCTTCAACATTGTTTGTCAATACACCAGTCATAATGCTATCATGTACGGTTATCGCAATCGTGCCGGGCAACTCTTTATATATACGTTTCAGGATAACATCTAACATTAAATAACTTTCAATTCGTTGCAGTAGGATTGCGAATCTTTTAAAATTTGTGAATTTGTCGCCTTTTTCTGAACCTCTAATTTTAGAGAATATCCTGTGAACCGTTGGAAACCTATTTTTAAAAATCAGTCTTGCTTTCCGGTTTATTTCATCCTTTGGTATCCTATTTCGGGCAAAAAGTATCCTTAAAACCTGCACTTTTGTTTCATTCCTTGTTAGCTCCAGACCTTCTTTTAAAAATTCAGTCATCAAATATTCATATATCTGACCTGAATTGACTAATAAAACATATTTACTAACATCCTGATTTAATGTTACTTTTAAGGATTTCAACAACAAGGCAAAAGCAGGGTTTTTAGTTAAATGTGAAACCTTTCCGGGATTGGTCAATAGTACTGTTGATAAATATGGCTGTGAATTTTTAATGTCAAGATTTACCAACGGGTCACCAATGATTCTCAAAAATGGTCTTAATCCTTTAGCCATGTTCGTAACGTTAGAATGAAACCGTCCAGAAGTACTATCAACTTTATATGAAATATTGCCGTTCATTATTCTGGTAGCTGAAGCAATAAGATAATTGTATTTATCTGTTCCAACGATATAATTAGCCTCAATAAACGCAAAACAACTGGGGTCAATTGTTAAGAGCTTTAAATATTTTACCTGTCCTGAATGTCCCCAAATTGATTTTGCAATCTCTTTTCTAGCCTTGGTTTGTGCCATCTCAATCCGGCGAATCAATTTTGCATTGTTCAATGGCATTGAAATATATCTACTTTGATATTTATCTGTAAAACAGTATTGATAACTGCTTTGCCCCTTTATTGCATGGCCTGAACGCTGAATAATATTTAGGACAATAAGTGCCAATAGATATTTGTCGCCATGTACAACCAGCTTTCTAATGTATGTCATTTGAAGCTGTGAAGATCCCTTATCTTTTCGGGTATGGCAGGCAACTATTGATATAATTTCTTTCAGGTTATCCGTTGAATATCCTTTTATTTTAGGTCTTATTAAATCTTCAATAGTTGTAAAATTCTGCAATACTTTCTCTGGGATCAACTGGTAATATTTGTGTTCCCCGGTTTTCATTAAAAGCCTGGGATTGTCAATTGTCCCCCCTCAACAAATTCAGGAAAATTCAGAAGTGCAAATTCTTTTTTCATTTGCTCCGGCCTCCTTTCCTCATTGCATTAGCCGCCATTTCATGGGCTGTTTGCCTCTGGCCTGAATTAAGATACTCATCTAAGTCAGTGGTCAAAAAACTCAGTTTCTTGCCTGCTTTTGAATTTCTAATTTTTCGTTGAGATACAAGCCCGTAAAGAGTTGGCAGGGCAATGTTTAAATACTTGGCGGCTTCCGGTGCTGATTTCCGTTCGATCACTTCAGGTTTAGTACTTACCAACTGAAGCAAGACGGTTTCCATTCTTTCCAGTTTTTTGTTCAGTTCTGTAACTGCTCCCGGTAATTGTTCAAATGTCAATGTTTGCATAATAACTTAATTTTATTGTTACTATGCAAATTTCTATATTACATTCTGCTATATCATTGAATGTCAGTTGCTTGAAATTGTTTAGCAACTTTCAACAACTTTTATTCATGATTTTCAATTGATTTTTTGGCTTGTTCAAATGTTGATCGTAAATGGCAATAGTCTTGGTCGTCTTCATCATGGAAAACAAAACCACTGCCAGACTTGTCAACTATGTTTTTGTTGATACCAAAGAAATTATTATTTGTTGGCAATGGTTCGTTTATGAAGGAATACCATGACAAATAAAAGTCAGTCCGTTTTTTGTTTGGTATAAGTACAATTCCAGATTCTGAAAGCAAACAAAGCATAATAGCATAATCTTTAGGGCTACTATTCCGATTAAAAATTGTTTTGCAAATTTCGGCTAATTCCTTCGGCAATGAATGGTTCAAATGTGAATGAAATGGCGCAATAACTTTTTCACCCTTTTGTTGAAGTGAAGTTTTATGTTGATTTGTTTTATGTTGTGAATACGAAATTTTGTTATGGTTATAAAATTCTGCCTCCCTTTGTATTATTTTATCTTGGGTTTCACTCCATATTTTAACAGCATTGATATGTGTCTGGGGGATTCCATCAGAATATAATCCAGATTCATAATTTACACGGTAATTAAGTATGCTTTTGCAAAACTCATTATACACGCATTGTTTGAAATCAAAGCCAAATACATTTTTCAAATATTCCAGCCAATGACTAACATTATCAAGATACATAGGAATGTATGGTATTTTGAGCGGGTTTGGTGTATAGTGTTTTTCATTACGAACACTTATCTCATTGAACATTTTTACTTTCTCAGTAAAAGCACTCGCAAATATTGCAGAAAAAGTATTTGCCGCCTTTCTGACCTCCGTAGTGTCTTTAATATTAAAAATAAGAGCTACTCCGTTTCCCTCCTTTGTTTTTATCATATCGCTTTCTCCAAAAATAATTAAGGCCTTAGTGCGCTCCTTGTCTTTGAATAATGCTATATGCCCCCCTGTTTTCTCATCAATAGGAAAATGATTTTGGTCTTTATTTCCTTCCCATGCAAAATATAAAGATGGTATAATAGTTAGCTCATATCTGCCTTCTCCAATTTCTTTTACTTTATCAATTTTCATTGTCTTTTATTTTTAAAATTCAGTTAATAAGTTAGTTGCCTTTTGTTTTGTGTCAAAATCAATCTTTTGGGCATAATTCAGGGTTGTTTTGCTGTCGGTATGTCCTAACTGTTGGCGCAAAAATTCAATGCTTATCCCGGCTCTTAATAGCTTTGAAGTATATGAGTGCCGGGCAACATACGTTGTCAATTTTGCATCAATACCAACTTTTGCAGCTACTTTTTTAATGTATTTATTAATCTGCCAAACGGCCTGTTCTTTTACTTTATGCTGTTTGTCTGCTGTCATTTCTTTATTCAGGAATGGAAATATAAAGTTATCGGACTGAACTGGCTTTGTTCCCCATCGGTCAATAATTTGTTTTGCTATCGGTGTTAAAATGGCCTCAATCTCTGTTCTTTGTTTTGTCGTATGTTCCGTTTTTGCACGAACAAAGATTATTGATTCACCTTGAATATTTGAATATTTCAGCCTTAGAATGTCTTTTATATTTAGGCCGTTGCATAAGTAACTGAATAGCCAAAGATCAAAAAAATAGTGTTCTGGGCTTCCTGCTTTTGGTTGGTATTCAAACAGTTTTTTTAGTTCCTCATTCGATAAAGCTTTTTTTATACTGTTTGATGTTGGTATCTCATATTTTCCAACTCCGAAAGGATAGGCATTTGATTTGATAACATTGGTCTTAACGGCGGTATTCATTAAGGCTCTTACATTGCGCAAATACATTCCTATTGTTGTAGCCGTCTTACCTTCAGACCTCATCCATTTGTCGTATTCATTCAGATAGTTGACTGTAATCTTTTTAAATTGTAAGGTGTCAACCTCATCAGTTTTCTTTAAATTCAATTGATACTTTTCAAATTCCTGTAACGATTTCTTTGCATATTCATAGCCAATTGCAGTACCTATTCTTCCAGATTCTTTTTTTTGCACAACTATTGCATCAAAAGCATTAATTATATTGGTCATATCTCCCCGCTTTTCGAGGAATATATTTTCAAATTCATCAAAGTTAAATTCCTCAATACCAGATATTACCTCATCTGCATTTACCTTGATTTTATCTAAAGCGGCTTTAATGTTCCTTAGCTTTTCCGATCTAAAATTCTTAGATGTAATTGTCTCATAATCATCTTCATTTAAAGCATACTTTGTGCCATATTTTTTATACCTTTGGTCATAAGTTACACGGACTTTTACAGGATAAGTACCATTGTTCTTTTCTCTTCTGGTATCTAAAATAATGGCTGTTGTGGCTTTTAGTTTCATGATTATTCCTATTAAAATGTGCAAAAATATTTGAACATTAATTTGCACAACTAAGATACGAATTAATACGAAATATCAATTAACAACCATTAGTATATTTTGTGTTATTTCCTGATTATATTATCTTTACGAAGTTTCAATAATATACAATTGAGTTAATTTGTTGACTGGCAGTCAAAAGGTCATCGGTTCGATTCCGATATTCTCCACTCAGATAATCAAAGAGTTACAACATCAAGTTGTAGCTCTTTTTTGTTTTGGGACTAACAAATTTCCACGATCGCCCTGATCAATATCCGGAATAAATAAAAATGCTTCATCAGATCCGTTTCTGGAAGATCACTGAACGGCATAATGAATTCATACTTCGATAAGTTTTTTCTGTCCCGGAGACATTCGATTAATTGTGCCTATATCCCAAGAGCCTTCTGACATTTTTACGTTCGTTCCATTTGGAACATAGTGACAAAATATAGAACCAAATGGAACGCATGTTCCAAACTGAACACCTCGGGATGGTTCCAGAAAATATCATTCATTCCCCAAAATAAATCATAACTGTCTGATATTTAGTAGATAATCAGATCGAATGTCTTTTGTGTTTATTATTTGCGAATTTGTGGCATTCGGATTGGATTTAGGAACACCTGCAGTGAAAAAAAATGTTGTGATGTTTAACTAAATCTAACTATTATGAATGCGTTACTTGCATTTTTACCAATCTTGGTAACAATTGTTTTGATGGCAGGATTCAACTGGGGCGCTAAAAAAGCGTTACCATTATCCTGGTTGTTGGCTGTACTAATTGCACTTATCTATTGGAAAATAGATATTTTAAGTATTACGGCATATTCTTTTTTTGGTGTTTTGAAGGCGATGGATATTCTGATCATCATTTTCGGCGCCATACTTATTTTGAATACTTTGAAAATCTCAGGAGCTATGGCTTCCATAAATAATGGGTTTCAGGGAATCACCCGCGATCGCAGGGTTCAGGCGATTATTATAGGTTACATGTTTGGGGCTTTTATTGAAGGTGCCGCAGGGTTTGGAACACCAGCCGCTTTAGCAGGTCCATTGTTGGTCGGACTTGGTTTTCCTCCTTTGGCGGCAGCAATGGTCGCACTTATCTTTAATAGTACTCCCGTGCCTTTCGGTGCAGTTGGTACTCCTATTTTTGGTGCGATGAGTACCTTAGGGACTAATTTGCAGGAGATTGGTGCAGATCCGGCGGTATTCCAAGTCGCTCTGACAAAATGGGTGGCTATGCCTAACGTGATTGCAGGCACTTTACTCCCACTACTTGGGCTGATGATTATGACCCGCGTCTTTGGAGAAGAAAAATCCATTAAGCCAGCTTTACAGGCTGCCCCTTTTGCGTTGTTTGCCGGATTGTCATTTATGGTTCCTTATGGATTAATTGCCTACTTTTTTGGCCCTGAACTTCCAACTTTGGTGGGGGCGTTTATAGGTCTGGCAATTATCATTTTTGCAGCTAAAAAAGGATTTTTAGTACCTAAAAAGAACTGGGATTTTCCACACGAATCTAAATGGGAGAAGAGCTGGGTTTCAAATACCGATACCGGTACTGTAGGTGAAGCAAAAATGTCGCTATTAAGAGCATGGGCACCTTACTTATTGATTGCAGTTATTCTGGTAATAACCCGTATTCCTCAGTTTGGATTAAAGGGAATTTTGTCGGCGCAATCGATAAAAATAGATAACATATTTGGCATGGATAAGCTGGACTATGCTTTAAAATGGGCTTATCTGCCCGGAACAATTCCATTTATCCTGGTTGCAATTTTTACCCATTTCTTTCATAAAATGAAATTGGAAGAGGTCAAGACAGCTTGGAAGTTAACATTTAGTCAAATTAAAGGCGCAGCAATTGCACTGTTTAGCGGGGTTGCGTTGGTTCAGATAATGCTCAACTCAGGAACAAATGGTGCAGGCTTTGATAGTATGCTCACTGAAATGGCCCGAACTACGGCTTCTTTATCCGGAAATGCTTATCCTGTTTTTGCTCCAATTATTGGAATATTTGGGGCCTTTATGTCCGGATCTGCAACGGTTTCCAATATCCTGTTCGCTTCTTTCCAATTCCAGACTGCAACCTTACTGGGTTTCCCGCAGATATTAATTTTGGCCATGCAGGGTATTGGCGCTGGCGTAGGAAATATGATTTGTGTTAATAATGTTGTAGCTGTTTCAGCCACGGTTGGCTGTATTGGCTCCGAGGGACGGCTCATTCGAGTGAATTCTTTACCGGCTTTTATTTATTATCTGCTTATTGTAATAATACTTGGAACAGTTATCCTTTCGGGTTTTAACCCATTGCCAATCTAGGATTAAATTATAGAAAATATGCTTAACGGAGATTATAAAGCATTATATGATGCATTGAAACCGGCGATTGATGAGACAAGGATGTTTCATGATCCGATGCACACGCTTGCTTTTGGGACAGATGCCAGTTTCTATCGTTTAATTCCTAAACTGGTAATAAAGGCTAAAAATGCAAACGAGGTAACTGCAATATTGCATGAGGCAGGAAAACGGAACCTCCCGGTAACCTTCAGGGCTGGCGGAACAAGTTTGTCAGGTCAGGCCATTTCTGATTCAATATTGGTAATTGCGGGAGCACATTGGCAAAATTATGAAGTGTTGAATAACGGATTCCAAATTCGTTTGCAACCCGGTATTATCGGTGGAAGGGCAAATGCAATTCTGGCTAAATATGGCAGAAAGATTGGTCCTGATCCAGCTTCGATCAACGCTGCACAAATTGGTGGAATTGCTGCCAACAATGCCAGTGGCATGTGTTGCGGCACCTCCGAGAATTCGTACAAGACTGTTAGCAGCATGAAGATTGTTTTTCAGGATGGAACATTACTGGATACCGGAAGCGAGTCCAGCAAAGATTCATTCCGGAAATCTCACAGCGAACTGCTGAATAAAATTCAGGATCTGGCACAATCCGTTCAAGCGAATGCATCATTGGCTCAACGGATTCGTGACAAGTTTAAAATGAAAAATACGACTGGCTACAGCCTGAATGCGTTTGTTGATTTTACCGATCCATTTGAGATCATCGAGCATATCATGATCGGGTCGGAAGGAACGCTGGGTTTTATTGCAGAAATTACTTATGAAACAGTTGTTGAGCATGCTCACAAGGCTAGTTCATTAATGGTTTTTCCGGATATCGAGAAAGCATGTAATGCGGTTTCACTATTAAAGCAATCACCTGTTGCAGCTGTTGAACTGATTGATCGTGCCGGATTGCGTTCAGTTGAAAATCAGGACGGTATCCCTGCTTATCTGAAAACATTATCGAATGGAGCTAGCGCTATATTAGTGGAAACAAGGGCTTCGGACAAGCAGACTCTTGCCAAACAAATCGATCTTATATTGGATAAAATCAAGGATATCCCGGCTGAAATACCGGTTTCATTTACAGATATTCCTTCAGAATACACCGCTTTATGGAAAATCAGGAAAGGTTTGTTCCCTTCGGTCGGTGCAATTCGTGAGACTGGCACATCCGTAATTATTGAAGATGTAACATTTCCGGTACCTCGTTTAGCGCAAGCTACCTTAGATCTTCAGGAATTATTAGTGAAGTATGGATATCCTGAAGCGGTGATATTTGGTCATGCTCTGGAAGGAAACCTGCATTTTGTATTTACTCAGGACTTCAGTACTGAAAAGGAAGTTGATCGCTATAAGAAATTCATGAGTGAATTGGTTGAACTGGTAGTAGACAAGTACGACGGAGCGCTGAAAGCAGAGCATGGAACCGGTCGGAATATGGCTCCATTTGTTGAACGTGAATGGGGTACTGAGGCTTATGAAATGATGAAAACGATTAAGCAGATTTTCGATCCCGGGAATTTGCTGAATCCTGGTGTTATTTTGAATGAAGATTCCTATTCGCACCTGAAAAATCTGAAACCACTTCCTGCTGCCTTTGAAAAAGTCGACAAATGTATCGAATGTGGTTTTTGTGAACCTTCTTGTGTTTCCAACGAACTAACCTTATCGCCACGACAACGGATTGCTGTTTACCGCGAGATTTCGCATTTAAAAGCTTCCGGAGAGAAGCCTCATGAATTGGCTGCACTGGTTAATGCTTATAATTATTCAGGCGATGCTACCTGCGCAACCGATGGATTGTGTGCCATCAGTTGCCCGGTTAAAATAGATACTGGAAAATTAATAAAGGAACTTCGATACCAGAGTCACACGGCCAGGCAGAATAAAATAGCAGGCTGGTTAGCTGATCATACCGATACTACTACCGGGTTGGTGCGTGCTTCTCTTTCAGTGGTAAATGCGGCACATGCAGTATTGGGTGAAAAAATAATGTCATCGGCTTCGCATGGGCTTCATAAAGTTTCGGGTAAAAAAATACCACTGTGGAACAAGTTTATGCCAACAGGTGCTAAAAAGATTGTTCCGCCAAAAGTAGATCCTGACAATCCGAAAAAGGTAGTTTATTTTCCTTCCTGCATTAACCGCTCCATGGGAAAATCGAAGGATCAAAAGGGCGAAGTACAGCTTACCGTTGTGATGGAAAGATTAATTAAAAAAGCAGGTTACGAAATTATTTATCCTGAAGGATTGAATAATCTGTGCTGTGGAATGTCCTATTCGAGTAAAGGATTTAAAGAACAGGGATTGAAAAAATCCGATGATCTGGAAACTGCACTTAGGGAAGCGAGTGAACATGGAAAGTATCCGGTACTCTGTGATATGAGCCCTTGTTTGTACACGATGAAGGAGAACATGAAGGATCGCTTAAAACTTTTTGAGCCGGTTGAATTTATCTGGGAATATTTAAAAGATGAATTAAGCTTTACCCCCATCGATGAAACGGTTTCTGTTTTTGCGGTTTGTAGCATGAAGAAAATGGGAATGGATACGCGCCTGGCCGAATTGGCTAATTTATGCGCAACGAAAGTGGTTCAACCAGAAACCAACTGTTGCGGATTTGCCGGTGACCGTGGCTTTTCATATCCGGAACTCAACAAACATGGACTTCGCGATTTGAGAATTCAGTTGCCCCCTGAAGTAAAACAGGGTTACTCAACATCCAGAACCTGTGAAATAGGTTTGTCGGAGAATAGTGGAATTTCGCATAAGTCAATTATTTATTTGGTAGATCAGGTTACTGAACCTAGAAAAAATGAAAGAAAATGAAAAGTAAAGCATATATATTAATCGTTGTTTCAGCCTTATTCATGATGTTGCCATCGCTTGTAAAGGCTCAGGAAAAAGTGAAAGTAGAAGTTGGTGGTTTTGTGTCAACCGAAGCAATTTATGATAGTCGCAAAGTAGTTTCGGCTCGTGAAGGCGATGTGATTTTATACCCAGCACCTATTGTGTACGATGCAAATGGAGTTGATATTAATGAAAAGGGTGAATTTAGCCTTTTTAGCATTCATAGCAGGCTACGGGCCAAAGCAAGTGGTGCCGAACTTTGGGGCGGTAAATTGAGCAGTTTAATTGAATTCGATTTTGTAGGCAACGCCAATGATAAAATTGGATTGGTACGTTTGCGTCATGCTATGGTGAAACTTGATTATGGTAAAACCAATATTATTTTTGGTCAATACTGGCACCCAATGTTTATTACTTCATGTTATCCAGAGGTATCATCATGGGGATCAGCAGCTCCGATTTCAGTTTTATCAAGAAGTCCGCAAATACGATTGAGCCGCAACATTACGGATAAATTTACGGCTTCAATTACTGCATTATCACAGCTCGATTATAAATCTTCAGGTCCCTTGGGTGCCAGCACGGCTTATATCCATCAATCTTCACTTCCGGAATTTGATGTGCATCTGGAATATGGCAAAGCAGATAAAGCCTTAATTGGCATCGTTTCCGGAACTAAAAGCATCGTTCCACGCGAGCTAAATACTGACGGTAATTCTGTTGATGAGTCAATCCGAAGTTATCATGCAGCTGCATATGTTGTCCTGAAAAGTAAACTTCTGACATTTAAATTGCAGGGAATTTATGCACAAAACGGATCAGATTTGACTTTACTGGGAGGGTATGCCGTAAGCGACGTGAATACCCAAACAAATACCTATGAATATACTCCGGTGAATACATTTTCGTGGTGGACAGAATTGATAACAAATTACCCTAAAGTAAACTTTGGTCTTTTTGCCGGAATGGCGAAAAATCTGGGTAGCAGTGATCCAATTGCCAATGGAGGGGCGGTTTATGCGCGTGGTTCCGATATCGATTACGTAACCCGGATTTCACCTCGTTTAATATTGGGAAATAAGGACGTAAAAGTCATGTTGGAATTAATCCAAGTGTATGCAGGATATGGCACCGCCGATTCTAAATTGAAGGTCAGCGATGTGGAGCAAGTTGGAAATACACGCCTGCAATTGCATGTAAAATATTCTTTCTAGAAGATTTCAGGAACAAAATGGTGGAAGAAGGGGAGACTGGGATGTCAGTTTTCCCTTCTTTTCTATTTCGACTGATCACTAAAAATCAAAGCATTTGAACAGACCTCTGCCTGTTATTGTTTGGATTTAATACGATGGAATAAATAATTGTTTATCTTTTGACAAAATTGGATGGGAGGTAGGGAATAATGCCGCGATTGTTTATGCTCAAACACATTATTAAGTCATATTTGCTTTTGGGGCTCTTGTTGCTATCGTTTACAAGTTATAGTTACAATCAGCCTTCTCACAAGATACTCGTACTTCATTCCTATCATCAGGGGCTGGAATGGACGGATAATGTCACAAAGGGAATTCAGGAAGTAATGATTCCTCATGACGATGAAGTTGAACTTTTTTACGAGTATCTGGATACGAAAAGATATGCGGACTCACTTTACTTCGAGCGTATTGAAAAATTTTACCGGGAGCGATTACGCCAAAATCAGTTTGACCTCATTATTACCGTCGACGATGATGCATTAAAGTTTTTGTTGGATAACCGTGAGGAATTGTATAAAGATGTTCCGGTGGTGTTTTGCGGGATCAATAAAAAGGTGAGTAAGGAAGTGATGAGTGACGGGTTAATTACTGGAGTAACTGAACGCCCTGATTTCAAGGCAACCATTGACGTCATGCTGAATTTGCATCCCGCAACAGAATATATTTATATCATTAATGATTTATATACTACAACAGCTCAAGTTAACAGGGTTGCATTGGATTCACTCACAAAGATCTATCCTGACCGGCTGCGATTTATTGATAATGTAAGTTTTGAGGAGCTGGCAGAAAAAGTCAGATCGCTTAATTCGAATGATTTATTGTTGCTGCTTACGTTTAATAAGGATAGAAATCAGGAATTTGCCTCTTATAAGGAAGAAGCAAGACTAGTCGCAAAAAATGCCAGAGTGCCTGTGTATTCCAGCTGGGAATTTTTTATGCGGCGGGGAATTGTAGGTGGAAAATTAATTCGTGGAATTGATCAGGGAAAAGAGGCTGCACTAATCGCGTTGAGAATCCTGCACGGTGAGAAAGTCTCAAATATCCCAATAAACGAAGAGATCTATGGACAATATATTTTCGATTATAACCTTCTGAAGAAATATAAAATCGATCCAAATAAGTTGCCCGATGGAAGTAAAATAATCAACGAACCCATTGACTTTTATACGCTGAATAAATCGACGATTAGGTTGGTTGCTTTGGCACTTTCCGTTTTGGTGCTGATTATTATTATTTTAAGTCGGTCAATACACCGTAGAAAAAGGGCAGAAAAGTTACTTCTGCTCAAACAGGAACACTTGAGGCTGGCATTTGAACAACAACGTTTAATGGCTGAGATTGTAACCTACCTGAATTCTACCAACGATTTTACTTTGGTGATTGATCAGGTGCTGAATGCAATAACCGGATCGACACATGTTGGGAAGGCCAGTATTTACAGCTTTTCTGAGGATGATAAGATTGGACAGATTATTGGATCACGAACATCTGAAAAAGGTGAACGCATTGAAGAAATGGATCAGAACCTGGTGCATAAAATTCATCGTATTATTGCCCGGATCTTAAAGAACGAAACCATTGTCAGTCGCGATCTTTCTGAATTTGAAAATGAAGAACAGGAATTCTTTATAAAGAGAGGGATAAAATCTGTCATGTTGATTCCGATTAAGGTTGCCGATAAAATAAATGGATTGGCGGGGTTTGCTTTTCCGGAGGCACATGTATGGGCGGATGAAGATCAGCGATTGCTTTCTACTTTAGTCCGTGTGATTGCAAATGCCTGGGAACGAAACTTTCAGATGGAACAGTTTTTAAGTATGGAAAAACAACATGCTGACGCTGTTCGATTAATGGAACAAACTTCACGTTTGGCATCAATTGGCGTGATAACAGGTGGAATTACCCACGAAATAAATCAACCATTGAATGCCATTAAAATAACAACCGATACGGTATTGCGTAAAATGAGGCGTGATGAAACCGAAACCGGAAATTATATTGTTCGGAAGTTGGAGGCCATTTCAAAAGGTACTGACCGGATTGATGAAATTGTTAGTCACATGCGCAATTACTGGGCAAACCCTGTTCCTAATTCTGACGAAATGCAATTGATTGATTTAAATTCAGTGGTACGTGATTCCATTGCGTTGTTGAAACGTCAAATCAGAAATCACGGCATACAAAACGAACAATACCTGGACCCTGGAAATTTACTTTTAAAAGGAAACAAAATTCAGATGGAGCAAGTAGTCATCAATCTGGTGGTAAATTCTATTCATGCTTTAGACGAGGTTGAAAGGGATAAAAAGCAAATTGTGGTAAAAACAGTTAAAAATAGGGATACCACGGAATTATGGGTGGAAGATAATGGCAATGGCATCGATAATTTGATAGGTGACCAGGTGTTTGATCCATTCTATTCAACCAAAAAGAATAAAGGAGGTTCCGGTTTGGGTTTAGCCATTGTGAAAACTTTTGTTAGCAAAATGAACGGGAATATCCGTTACGAAAATAAGGTCAGCGGAGGTGTCCGTTTTGTGATAACTTTTACAAATAAATCTGAAAATGAGAGTACTGTTAGTTGAAGACGATCAGTTGAGCAGGGAGGCCATTGTTGAGTTTCTTCAGGATGAATTAAATCTGGAAACCCAGGATGCTGAAGATGGAACCATCGCACTTCAACTTCTTGAAAAGGAGAAGTTCGAACTGGTCGTAACAGATATAAAGATGCCGGGAATCAGTGGTCTTGAGCTGTTGAAAAGAATCAAGGAAAGTTATCCTCTAGTTGATGTGATTCTGATGACCGGTTATTCTGAAATCAGCGACTCAATTGAAGCGCTGAGGTTAGGGGCCGCAGATTATTTATTAAAACCAGTAAATATTGATGAACTTTCTCTTACAATTGGAAAGATTCAAGAGCGATACCGATTGATCAACGAGAATAAAAACCTGAAAGAGTCAGTTCAAAAAATGGATATTGAAGTCAGCGCATCGACCCAACGAATTAAAGCGCTGCAAAATACGATACGTGAAATTCAGGAGTCTGGGAAGATGGCTGTCTTTTCCAAACATATGCGAAAAGTGGTAGATTTATCCTTGAAATTTCATGAGAACAGAGACATTCCCGTATTGATTCAGGGTGAAACTGGCACAGGCAAAGAAATGATAGCACGACTTATTCATTTTGGTGAAGGTCTTGAAAATCCTGGGCCTTTTATTCCAATAAATTGTGCGGCCATTTCTGCCCAGCTTTTTGAAAGTGAATTGTTCGGTTATGAAACAGGAGCCTTTACCGGCGCCCGGCCCGGAGGATATATTGGGAAAATGGAACAAGCTCAGGGAGGGACACTTTTTCTGGACGAAATAGGTGAATTGCCTTTGGAAATGCAAGCCAAACTTTTACGGGTTTTGCAGCAAAAGGAGCTGTATCGCGTTGGGGGCAACAAACTGATTAAATTAGATGTGCGGTTTATTTTTGCGACCAATCGAAATTTAAGGGAATTGATTGATGAAAATAGGTTTCGGTCAGACTTGTTTTTCAGGATTGAAACAGGAAATATTTTATTGAAACCATTGAGAGAGAAAACAGAAGAAATATTGCCTTTCGCGCAATATTTTTTGGAATATTACTCACAGCGTCGTAACCGGTCGTTTAAATTTATTTCTCAGCCAGCCCGTTCAATTCTTGAAAAATATGATTGGCCCGGGAATGTTCGTGAGTTGCAAAATGCGATTGAACGTGTAGTTCTGCTGTTTGATGAAGAAAACTTACAACCCTGGCATTTATCACATTTATATACTGAAAATGTTTCAAGGAATACTCAAAAAATAGAAGGTGTACCAATTCATCCCGGCGAAATCATGCTTCCCAATGATGGGTTTTCTATCGAGGAACTAGAAATTGAAATTGTATCTAAAGCAATGAAGCGTTTCAAAGGATCAAAAACAATAGTAGCAGAATATCTTGGAATTAGCCGGTCTGCTTTGCGAAGTCGTTTACGTCGTCTCGATGAACGCCAAAATGAACCTTAAAAGTAGTTAGCACATTTTCATATTCTTTGGAATATCCAGCATGTGATGTTAAGTGCAATTTGAATTTTATTTGATTCTGTTTACAAATTATAGATTGCAAACGATCAAATGATCAATATGGCATGGCTCTGTTTTCTTTATCGATAGTAGTTCTACTTTGATATTCGCCCCCTAAAGTAGAAATAGCTACAAGGGTAAAATCTTGTAACTCATTTTGCACGAATGAAATCACTAATATCTTCTTTTTAATTCATTCACTACTCTTGTTTTTTTGAGTCAATTTGCAAAATCTGCCTCAAATAATTTTACAAAGTATAACCAAAACATGGTTATTTTGGCGTACAAAGTTACCTTTGTGAATACAGCAATACACCATAATCAACCGCCAACTATGAATCTAATTTTTACAATATATTCTGTATTGTTTCTGGCAACTGCATTCGTCTCATTTTTTGTTGCATTTCTCGCATGGCAACGACGACTGGTAAATGGAGCGAAAGAGCTTGTTCTATTGATGATTGCTGTTGGTCTAGGTTCGTTTTGTCTCATTTTTGAGACCGCCTCTCTTTCCATCTCAGAAAAGATATTATGGTCGAAGCTCGAATTCTTTGGTGGCATTTCTGCTCCTGTGCTTTACTTAATTTTTGTTCTCCGTTATACTGGTAAAGACAAATTGCTATCCACGAAATATTTATTCCTTTTATTTATTATTCCACTAATTACGCTTGCACTTACGATAACCAATGAAAAACACAATTTAATTTGGGTTGGATTTTCAGCCATATCGGAGGAAACAAATCTTATGGAATATTTCCATGGGCTTGGATTTTGGTTCGGATATATAGTGTATTCTAACCTCATGCTGCTTTTTGCTGTCATCAATTTAATCGGATTTATTCTTCATCAAAATAAGCCTTTCCTTACTCAGGGATTAATTCTTTTGATTGGTGGGCTTTTCCCTTGGATAGCAAGTTTTATATATCTTACAGGCAACAGTCCTGTGGCTGGGTTAGATATTACTCCTGTAAGTATTTTGTTAAGTGGGATTATTGCAGCATTTGCAATTCTAAACATTCGATTTCTCGATCTTGTACCTGTGGCTCGTGAAACACTGGTTGAAACTTTACCTGATGGAATTCTGGTACTTGATGGTCAAAACAGAATACTGGACATTAATGGAGTCGCCTTATTATTCCTAGGTATCCCAAACAAAAATATCATCGGGTTACCGGTTCAATCTACCGGTGCTTCTGAAATACAGCTATTAAATGCAGTAATTGATCGCGAAACAAATGATCAGACGCATGAAGTTCGAAGTCGCGCTGAAACCAAAACCTTCAGGATACTAAAACATTTTGTAAAAGGTCAGATAGAAAGCCGTTTGGTTATTATCCGCGACATTACCGAACAGCGAAAAGCGGAGTGTGAGTTAATTATGGCAAAGGAACATGCAGAAGAAAGTGATCGTTTAAAATCAGTCTTCCTGGCTAACATGAGCCATGAAATTCGCACACCGATGAATGGCATACTTGGCTTTGCCGATTTACTGAAAGAGCAAGAACTTTCAAAGGAAACTTCACAAGAGTATTTGTCAATTATAGAAAAAAGTGGCATGCGATTGTTGAACATTATTAACGAGCTGATTGAGATTTCAAAGATAGAATCGGGTACTATGAGAATCAACATGACTGAAACCAATGTAAATGACCAAACCCAGTTTGTTTTTAATTTCTTTAAGCCTGAGGCTGAACAAAAAGGATTATTTCTGACATTGAAAAACTCACTTCCTGGTTCTGAAGCCGTTGTATGTACTGACTGTGAAAAGCTTTATGCTATCCTAACCAATCTGGTAAAAAATGCGATCAAATTCACCAATGCCGGAACCATTGAAGTTGGTTATAAATTCATAGAATCAAATAGTTCGTCGTCAACTTCGGAATTGTTGTTTTTTGTGAAAGATTCCGGAATCGGAATATCACCTGAACTCAAAGAAATTATTTTCGAAAGATTCAGACAGGGGAGCGAATCACTAAATAAAAGATTTGAAGGAATAGGGCTGGGATTAGCTATATCAAAAGCTTATGTCGAAATGTTAGGTGGTCGAATCTGGATTGAAACTGATTCTGAAGTTGGATCAGTTTTTAATTTTACAATTCCGTATTGTAAAAACGGGACAAATAAGCAACCCAATAAGGAGTTGATTCAGAATAAATTGGGTGGAAATGCGGAGAATACAAATGAAACTTTAATTGCCTAAGATAAAATCTGGCTACTTCCTAAATAATATTGATGACCGGAATGCTGACATAGCTTACAGAGTCATTTCTTCTTTTACTTTTCAAAAAAAATCAAAATTACTGTAACGGAAACTCTTTTTCGGAGTCTTTTAGATTATTAAATCCTGTCCATGAAAACAAAACTTTATCTGACTAGTATTTTTCTAGCCACTATAACATCTCTTGTTGCTCAAAATCAGCCTAAAAAGGAATATTACCCCGGCGATTGTACAAAAAACGAACTTTCTATTGACGGGAAACTGGATGAACCTGACTGGCAGAAAGCTACTTGGCAGGACGATTTTACGCAGTACGAACCATTTGAAGGGAAAAAGCCTGCGCAAAAAACTGAATTTGCTATTCTACTCGACGAAAATAATATCTATGTGGGGTTCAAATGCTGGGATAACCATCCAGATAGCATTGTGCAAAGACTTACCCGTCGTGACGAGATGGATGGTGATTTTATAGCTGTTCAATTTGATTCGTACTTCGACAAACGAACAGCTTTTTCGTTTATGGCCAATGCTGCCGGAATTAAAAATGATTTTATCATCAGCAACGACGGTGAAAATGAAGACAATACCTGGGATCCGATTTGGTTGGTGAAAACCAGTCGCGATGAAAAAGGCTGGTATTCCGAAATGAAAATTCCGCTTACACAATTGCGTTTTGAGGGCAACTCGGAGCAAACCTGGGGATTGCAGATTGGTCGTTCACTTTTCAGAAAGCAGGAAGTTAGTCTTTGGCAGGCATCTTCGAAGAAAACTTCAGGATGGGTTTCGCAATATGGCGAATTGAAAGGGCTTAAAAATCTGAAATCGAGAAAGGTTGCCGACATTATGCCCTACGCCGTGGTTAGAGCTGATCGCTTTGAAAAAGAATCCGGCAATCCATTTAAGGAATCAGGTAAAAAGAACCAATTGGATGGAGGATTGGATGGTAAACTTGGCCTGACGAACAATTTGACACTGGATTTTACAATCAATCCCGACTTCGGGCAGGTTGAAGCCGACCCTTCACAAGTAAACCTGTCGTCGTTTGAGACTTTTTTTCAGGAAAAGCGCCCTTTCTTTATCGAAGGGAAAAACATCTTGAGCTTTCCACTCATGTTTGGCGATGGTGATCTGGCTTCCGAAAACCTGTTTTATTCGCGAAGAATTGGGCGCCGGCCTCATTACGATCCGGAACTTAAAGATAACGAATACATTAGTGCACCCGAATTTACAAGCATTCTGGGCGCTGCCAAAATCACTGGAAAAACCAAAACAGGATGGTCGCTCGGCATTCTTGAAAGTTTGACTTCCGAGGAGTTTGCCAGTATAAGTGATGGTACACAGCGGCGCGAAATGATCGAACCATTCACTAACTATACGATTGGGCGTGTGCAGAAAGATTTCAATAAGGGCAACACGCTTTTGGGCGGAATATTTACATCGGTTAACCGAAACCTGGGAGAAGAACAGTTGAATTATCTGCACAAATCTGCCTTTACCGGTGGATTCGATTTTGTCCATAAATGGCACAATAAGGATTGGGAACTAGACTTAAGCACTTATTTTAGTCGGGTTGAAGGAAGCGCTGACGCGATTACCAACACGCAAGAGTCATGGATTCATGGGTTTCAGCGACCCGATGCCTCCTACCTGAAGTTGGATACCACACGCACAAGCTTATCTGGTCAGGGAGGAAAAATTGTGTTTTCAAAAAATGGAGGCAAATTAAGGTTTATGGCAGCCACCGCCTGGAAATCGCCAGGATTGGAACTGAACGACGTTGGTTATATGCGTCAGGCTGATAATATTTTGGAAGTATTTTGGGTGGGTTACCGTATTTACGAACCTTTCTCCATTTTCAGGAACATGAACCTGAATTTTAATCAATGGACTGAGTGGAATTTCGGAGGCGAATTAACCGGTCCGGGCGGAAACATTAACGCACATACCCAATTGAAGAACTACTGGAATTTTCACCTTGGAGGCAATTGGAATGGAGAAGGCCTATCCACAACAGAACTCAGGGGAGGTCCGGCACTTAAAACTTCAGGAAGCAAAAATGTGTGGTTTGCTTTTGGCACCAACGATCAGAAACGATTAACCGGCGAAGCTCAAATCATGCTACTTGGCGGAAATGAGAAAAATTCGAAACAAATGTTCGATTGCGGAATCAGCTTTGGATACCGTCCGTCAAAAAGCCTGAAGATTACGCTTTCTCCTAATTTTAACTCGAATAACGATGAGTTGCAATATGTAACTCAACAGGATTATTCGAACAAGACTGATTACATTTTTGCGCGTATTCATCAGAAAACGCTAAGTGCATCGTTGCGTATCAATTACATCATAACTCCAAATCTGAGCATTCAGTATTGGGGACAGCCCTTTTTGGCAAGTGGTAAATACACCGAATTTAAACGAATTACCAACAGCCGGGCAACTAATTATACCGACCGTTTTAGTTTGTTGAATGGCAACGAACTGGCTTATGTAAATCCTGACGAAATGTATCGGGTTTCTGATCAGTCAGGAAACCAACTTTACACGTTTGACCAACCCGACTTCAATGTGAAAGAGTTTTTATCGAACATGGTGGTGCGTTGGGAATATTTGCCCGGTTCGACCATTTACCTTGTTTGGTCGCAAACCCGCAATCAGTCGGTTTCGAATGGTGATTTTAGTTTCAACAACGACCTGACCAAACTATTCGATGAGAAGCCATACAATGTATTTCTCCTGAAAATGTCTTTCAGGCTTGGTAAATAACTCATGTTTTATTTTAGATAATACGGAAGGTCCTTTTGCTGATGTAAGAGGATTTTTCTATTTTTAGCCGGAATTGAAAAATAACCCAATAATCTAATAATCATACCATGAACAATCCATTTGCATTATCTAACAGTCAATTGCTCGAAATAGCAAACGACCTGAAGTCAAAAATCGAAACAGGTCTTCAGGAAGATGGCACCGAAATTAAGTGCCTGCCAACTTATATTCATCCTAAAAAAGACGGAATAACTGGCGAAGCAACCGTTTTCGATTTAGGTGGAACCAATTTCAGGGCTGCAGTAGTTTCAGTTGGTGAAGAGACTAAAATTACCGGTCTGGCTGAAAAAGACATCACCGAAATGAAAACTGCCGGTTTTACCGAAACCGACTTATACAATTCGGAAGCTGAAGCAATTGTGCAACTCAAACTTCCTGCAAATTCTCCAATTGGCTATTGTTTTTCTTATCCTGCAAAGCCGATGTTAAACGGCGATGCCGAGCTTATCGTGTGGACTAAAGGCGTAAATATTGCGGGAATGGCCGGGAAACCCATTGGCGCTCCTATGGTTGAGTTTCTGAACGAAACGCTGAATGCCGGATTCAATGGTAAAATTGCAGTTGTAAACGACACCATTACCAGCTTATTTGCCGGTTTGGCAAATCCAGGATATGATGCCTATGTCGGTCTGATTGTTGGAACCGGTACTAATATGGCTACATTCTTTCCATCGACATATATTCCAAAAATAGAAGGAATGGAAGGTTGGAGTGGAGAAACTCCTGTTAATCTTGAATCAGGAAATTTCAATCCACCAAATCTCACGAAATTCGATGAGGAAGTGGATAACTATTCGGATAACAAAGGAAATCAGCGCTTCGAAAAAGCTATTTCGGGTATGTACCTGGGGCGTATCTTTCGTGCCGTTTACCCTCACGACGGATTGGACGTTAACCTTGACGCTGCTGGATTAAGTAAGATGATGAATAATCCGGATCAGTACAAACTTGAATATGTTGAAACTGCTTTCCAGATTTATCAACGTTCAGCCAAACTAGTAGCTGCTTCAATTGCAGGATTGGTTTTGAACTTGAACTCGGCTTACCCATCGGTGAAGAAAATTCAGGTTTTGGCCGAAGGAAGCTTGTTCTGGAGCAAAGTTAAAGCCCATGATGCCAAATATGTTGACATGGTAAATGCTTCATTGAAAGAATTATTGGCTGAAAGTGGTTTAACCGATACCGTTGTAGATATTTCAAGAATCGAAAATGCCAACCTGATTGGCGCTGCCATGTCGGTACTGTCGTAATCGATACTTTCTAGAATATTTACTGAGCGGGTGACTTCGAGTCACCCGCT
The DNA here is from genome assembly GCA_028683385.1 of Prolixibacteraceae bacterium. GTDB lineage: Bacteria > Bacteroidota > Bacteroidia > Bacteroidales > Prolixibacteraceae > Aquipluma. Next base: position 54,029 of record JAQUIJ010000024.1, read on the forward strand.
CAGTTTTTTTTGTAGATATTTGATTGTAGCTTGAGTCAATGATTTTACGGAGAAACTCTGGCACCCCAATCAATTAATTCAAATCGCGACAGAATCCTCTTTGGGCAGATTAAACTCATTTTCCCATTTGGCAATCACCACAGTTGCCAGGCAATTCCCGATTACGTTAACCGAAGTTCGCGCCATATCCATCAATTCGTCAATTCCAAGGATAATGTAGATGGGCCAGATGGGCAATCCAAAACTTGAAGCGGTGGCCAATAAAATGACCAGTGAGGCACGAGGTACCGCTGCAACACCTTTGCTGGTTAGCATCAGTGTAAAAGCAATAAGTAGTTGTTTTTCGATCGAAAGGTCGATCCCACTGATCTGAGCCACAAATAGAGTTGCCAGCGAAAGGTACAAGGCTGTTCCATCCAGATTAAAACTATATCCGGTAGGCATTACGAAAGCAACAATTTTACGAGGTACGCCAAACTCTTCCATTCGCTCCATGGCAACAGGCAAAGCTGATTCAGAACTGGTTGTGGCGAAAGCAATAGCAACGGGTTCAGAAATAGCATTGATAAACTTTCGGACTGGAACCTTAAATGCAAGTGCAATAGGAAGTAAAACTCCCACCAAAAATACAATCAGCGAAACGTAGAGGGTGGCCAGCAGTTTAAACAGGTTCACAAATATTTCGAGTCCCATTTGACCAATGCTGAATGCGATAGCCGCAAAAACGGCAAAAGGGGCAAAATACATGATGATTGAGGTGAACTTGAACATGGTTTCCGATAAGGCTTCGGAAAAAACAATCATCGGACGTTTGAATTTGTCTTTCAGCAAAGCTACAGCGATTCCAAACAAAATGCTGAAAATCACAATTTGTAGCACCTGCCCTTCGTAAATAGACTTGGCAATGTTTTCAGGAAAAATATGAAGAAGTACATCGGTGCCTTTCAGTACCGGGACGTTTGAAATGTCGGGATGCGCAATGTTTTGGGGAACAACCACGCCAACACCTGCTTTGCTGATGTTGATGGCTATCAGGCCAATGAAAAGGGCAATTGTTGAAACTACTTCGAAATACAAAAGCGATTTCCAACCCATACGGCCAACTTGTTTTAAGTCGGAATGGCCGGCAATACCGACAACGATGGTAGCAAACAATAGTGGCGCGATTATCGTCTTGATTAGGCGCAGAAATATCTGGCTGATGACATTTAGATTCAACGCAATATCCTTGAAATCATGGCCAAATTCGGCTCCAACAATCATGCTGATCAAAATCCAGGTAGTCAGCGAACGTTTGAAAACAGCATAGCCAACCAGAACAACAAGGAAACACCATCGCGAAATAATCAGGAACGTTTCGTTGATTTCGAACAAACCATAGTGGTTAAGCAAAGTCGTGAGTGAAACTACAAAGAGCAGCGCAAGCATTGAAAGCAGATACTTTACCGGCACCTTCTTTTTTATTGGGCGATTGCTCTGTTTGTTGGGTTGGGCATTTATCGTTGTCAAATCTTTTGGTTTTGGGTTGAATTTTACAAAAATAGCAAATTAGGGCAATTGGCAATTTTTTGAATGGTGCTGGAAGGAATGTCAAGTTGCCATATTTAGCTAAATTTGGCAAGTTTGTGATATTTTTTTCTGATCCGATGACTCTAAGTTATCGGATCAGTTTGCTTAAAAGCTAAACTTTTCTTTCATCTTCGGACCTTTTTCTCCCCATTCAACAGTGGCACATTCGGTATAAAAGTCGTGTTCGAAAAAGAGGATATATTTCTTTTCGTCTGCTTCGTGAAGAAATTCTTCTTTCTCTTCAAGCGAAGTTACCGGATGTAAGCAGTACGAAGTCGGCTAAATAATTGAAATATTGGTTACTGTAGGGATCAAGTCCGACATGTAAAAGTAAGTTTTTCCTTCGTATTGAATAAACGGAATCATTTTAAATGTGATCAGGAATTTTGACTATAACTGATACGGAGCCCTCATTGCCCTGATATACAATTTATTTGCCTCAGCATCACCCACGATTTCGCCACGATTCGGATCCCATGTAACTTTTCGGCCAGTACGGAAGGCAATGTCGCCAATGTGACTGATTGTATCCGAAATGATGGCTTCATCAAGCGGGCAAAGTTCAGGTTCCTGATCTCTGATTACCGAGAGAAAGCGCATGCCCATTGTATTTTTCTCACTATTGATCCAGCCTCTGGCATCTTTTGGAAAATCATTTAGCTTCGTGTTTATTGCCGGAATATTGGATTGAGCAGACGAAGCGCTGAGCGAAATCCAGCCTTTTGAGCCATAAAATGTTGTTCCGTTTCCTTCTTTTTTTGAACGATGATGCATCATCTCTTGTATTGCAATATCGTCACTCGCAAAATGAACTTCGAGACCGTTTTGATATTTGTAATGTAAATCCCATGACAGAATATTGTTATTCACATCGGCTGCCCAGTTTTTACCTGTTCCTTCACAACTGTAATTTCCATTGACTTTATCTTTCAGAATCCACACTAATAAATCCAAAGGTGGTGCGCCCTCAGAAGCCAGAAATCCAATACTGTAATCGTTATTGTATGAAACGTGATCATTAGTAACCAAATCCGGGCAATAGGCTTGCAAAGAAGCTGGCCCGGTCCACCGGTCAAAATCAAAGTCAGGAGGTACCGAAACCGCAGCACAGGGAGGAGAAGGTAAAGTGTGTTTGCCCAAAGCCCAAACATCAACACGTTCAATTTCACCAATCGATCCGTCGCGAATCAAGTTATAACCCAATTGCAGGTGCTCAAAAGAACGTTGCTGTGTTCCATAATGAAACTTTACATTGTTTTCTTTTAGCTCTTTGGCAAGAATAAGATTTTGAGGGTAGCTCAACCCAAGTGGTTTGGCAAGCATGACATGTTTTCCGGCTCGTGCAGCTTTTATTGCTGCTAAAACATGCCAATGATCCGGGGTCGTAATGTGAACAGCATCAATATCTTTTCGTTGAAGCATTTCATCCATATCAAGATAGGCCTTGCATTCGTAAAACGAAACATTATTGCCCTTGTAATACTTATTGATATTATTTGCAACAATTTCACGACGATTTTTAAATGGATCACAAACAGCAATACTTCTGGAATCAGTTAAAGGCAAGAAATAGGAAACAAGCTCTTTACCGCCCCTTGAACCCATTCCGATATGTCCCACATTAATACGGTCGTTTGCTCCCTTAGAGTTTGAACAAGATGTTAATATGTTAGGCATCAGAGCCGTTCCTATAATTCCGGTTGCAGAATACCTGACAAAATTTCTGCGTGAGAGACTGTTATTTTTCATGTTTTTCAATTACACAATCAATCGGATCCGATTGATCTATTATTTTTTGATTATTAAGATCTTTCAAAACTGGATCCCTTCGTCATATTCAACCCTTGAAAATATCGATCCCAAATTTGAGGGTGTAATAAAGATAACTTAAATTACTGTGATTTTTGAGTTCTCAGCATTCTTTTCTGCGCCTCCTGGTCGGTTTCGAAGTCCATAACAAATTGAACTACTCCGAAATAGTCTTCAATACCTTTTTCAACTTTATTGGTTTTCAGGTAAACATCGTTCACTTTTCCGGCAGCGTTGTCGATTTGTTCGTTCCGCATGCTTTCCCAGTGCTTCTGCACTTTCCTGATGTCGTCGATCACCGGTTTGTTGATTTGATGCACCAGATCAGCGAAGTTATGTAGCCGTCTTGCCTGAGAAAGGAAATAGTTGATCATGCTAATGTTGGCGCTGTACCGAAGATATTTTGAGTCGCTTTTTGCACAAACCAGCCAGCCATAAAAATTGGCCTCGGCTTCGCTGGTAATTCCAAACTGATGAGCTGATTCGTGAGCCAAAACCTGCGGATATTCAATCATCAGCAAGTTATCGTTCAGGTGTACCTCGCTGAAAAATGGCCCGTAATAACCGGCAATGCCAGCTTTCGCGAAAAAAGAACTTAGGCTTATTGATTTTGGAGTGCGTGAACCCTGCGGGTAATTCAGCTTCAGGAAGGACGAATTTTCTTTGTATGATGATTCTACCAGTCTGGAAATCTCGGATTTTGTAATGCTCTCGAATGTGCAATACGATTCGTTGGTTTGTGCAATCAGATTTTCCAGAACACGGACAAATTGTACGGTGTCGGGCTTCGATTTGCCAATCTGAAGCCGGTCGTTAATTCCGGAGCGGTAATAATTAAAACCCCAGAACCAATAAAAAAGCACATAGCAGATGGAAAGTGTTTGCAGAAATAACAACAGAAATTTTCTGAATCTGATTTTTCTGAAAATCGCCAATAGGGAAATTGTCAATAGAAAAATCGCCAAAAGCACGTAAAATGTATCGTCCATCGAGAATGAAACCCATTTGCTTACAAACGACAACAGAAACGCAATTCCGGGGTAGAACGTTTGGGAGTAGAAGACTTCGGTAACCTTGGGATGACGCGAAAGTAATTCAGTTAACCCGAAAGTGGCCAATGCCAGCCAGATTGGTAGAGCTGCCCTTCCAAAGAATATTTGTCTGAATTTACCTTTTGCCATATCGTCTGATACTATATGAATTGCGAAGATCATGTTTTATCTGATTAATCCATAATTTTGCCTAATTTGGGTGCTTCAAAAATCGAAGAATTAAGAATGAATTTTTTGAACATTGAAAGTAGTATCACATTCAACTTGGGTGTATTAATCTGATATGAATTAAACGTTTGCGACTAAATATACCTTCATATAAGCTCATTTTTATCATTCTGCTGAATGTTTTTCCTCTGCTTCTGGTGGCTGAAGACCGGGAACCTCAGGATAGCATCAGGCAAAGGCTTCGTTTACATTCGCATCTACTGATTAATCCGGAAGAACTAAGTCTGCAACAACTTGATTCGTTATTGCTGAAGAAAATTCCGATGGCATTCCTGACTTCAGGAAAAATGACTGAAAAGCTGCAAGGAATGATTGCCCGGATTCCAAAAGATAATTTGTCGGTAATTGTCATTCCCGAAGGTAAAGCCCCAATTTTAAATAAAGATTACCCCGGAATATTTGTATTGACAGTGAATGATCTGGATAAAATCAGCATTAACACTGACGCAGAAACAATAAAGAAGGAACTTAGTTGTAAGGAATTTCTTTGGCTGGAGGTTGATTCGGATTCGATTCCTTCAATTGATTTTTTTACAGGCCTATGGGAGCAAACCGGCAAGATGCCTAATTTTATTCAGGCTAAACCATTTTCAATAATCAAGCTTGCTGACATTATCCAAGAGCTAAACGGTTATCCAAAAATTTTTGGAGTTGTACGAAATGGAAATCAGCTATTGGCTGGTGTTTCCTGGAAAGACCTTCCGAACAGGGAAACGAATGGCTATTTCAGTTTCCCAATCAGTCTGGCGGGAAGTTTGCCACTTTCGCCCTATAAGGCTGGTTACCAGTTTTCTCCTGATATTGTGTTGCCGTCTCCTGAAAATCTCCGAAACCTGAAAGTTTTCAATGCGGTTCAGCTCGATCCCGATTTTGGGTTGACCGATCAATACAGTTTCTCGAAAAGGATTCGAAATTTAAAGCGACTAAACAATGACGAGATAATTTCATATAACATTGGTTACGTTAGGGACGAAACTCGTGGCAACTGCGCTTTTTTTTCCGGGAAGGCCTATATTGACGGTGGTTTAAAAAGCAGAACCGCGTTAAAAACCAACTTTAGCATGACTGGTTGGATAAAACCTACTGAGTTGGGTGCCAACAATTGTATTCTGGGAAAAGGGAAGGATTTTGTACTGAAAATACACAATGGGTTACTCACTTTTACAGTTCAGGGAGTGCGAGATTACTATTCAGCAAAAACGGCAATACCTCTTAATCAATGGTCGTTCATTAGTTTGGTGCATACTGGCTCTGATAATCTCATCAGTTTTTATCTAAATGGTAAACTGACAGAGAAGATCCGCTTGCTGACTCCATATGTCGATTCGGATTATACCATGCTCATTGGCAGTAACCTCTGGGAGGAGTATTTTGTGGGCTACATGAGCGAGATTAAAATTTGGGACCGGGAAATGAATGAAGAGGAAATCAATACTGAATATTTATCGGGAATTTCGACAAAAGAAGCCATTTCATCAAGTTGGTTTTTGGGACTGATCCTTCTTCTGGGGATTTTAGGTTTTTACCTGAGACGCCGATTAATTCATAAGGATCAGCCGGATATGGATAAAACGCAGGAACTGGAATTGGTTCCGGTTAAGGTTCCTCTTTCTGGAAGCATCGCTCATGAAAATTCCGAGCAAATTTGCTGTTTTGGAGGACTGAAAGTGATCGATGCTGATGGAAAAGATTTGAGTAGAAAATTTTCTCCCAAAATAAAGCAACTTTTTATACTAATTCTTTTGAATAGTGTTGGAGGTCGGACTGGGATTGGTTCAAAAGATCTGTCAGATTGTTTGTGGCCGGGAATGAATCCGCAAAATGCCAAAAATATTCGTGGCACCAACATTCAAAATCTGAAAGCATTGCTGGCTTCCTGTCCCGGAATGAAACTTATTTTTCAGGATAAACTTTGGGTGCTTGAATTTGCTGACGATTATTTTATCGATTATGCTTTTGTTGAAGCAAGGCTGAATGAGAATGGTGCAAGTGATGTTGAAAAACTTGTCAGAAAGCTTCCCGATCTTTTGTCGATTCTAAAAAAAGGGACTCTGTTGCCTAATATTAGCGAATCGTGGATCGATCCGTACATCGACAGAATGAGTAACCGGATCATTGAATATGGGCTGAACATATTTCGATTGCTGACTGAAGAAAAATTCGATTCGCTGCTTTTGGAAGTTGCAGATTTAATCAGTATTAATGATCCGTTGAACGAACCGGCTCTGCGAAAAAAAATCGGTATTCTGACACGGCAAGGTAAACTGAGTCTGGCTCATGCGGTGTTCGATAATTTTGCAAAGCTGTACTTCGAATTATATCAGGAAAAGTACTCTGGCGATTTCAAAACTTTGGTTTTGGGCGAAGCATTGGAATAGGGTAATTGTAAAAAATACAGAATTATTTTTGCAGAAATGACCCAGTTATGAATTATTAACAAATATGCTGTATATATTTGCCGCACTCGGGAGGTAATGGTTTAAACAACAGGGCATGCGGAAAAATAACTTTAGAAACGACGCTGAAGCAATACGAGGAATGGCGGATGGAGACATGTCAGCGTATCGTTTTTTGTTCGACCACCACTTCACTGATTTGTGCAATTTTCTCCTGATTTACCTGCATTCCAAAGAGCTTTCGGAGGAAATTGCGCTTGAGATTTTCACTTTCATCTGGGAAAAAAGACAAACGCTTCAAATCAAAGTTACCTTTAAATCATTCTTATTTTCTTCGGCAAAGAATAGGGCAATCAGTTTGTATCGGAAGGAACAAAAAAAGATGTTTACCACTATTGATTTCGGCCAATCGGTATTTAACGACGATTCGAGTTCGCAACAACTCATGGAGAATAACGAACTACGCGAAATTATTAATACAGCTATCAATAAGCTTCCGGAGAAAAGTAAGCAGATTTATCAATTGGCCTGGGAAGAGAACTTTTCTCATAAAGAGATTGCTGAAAAACTCGGAATTACTCCAAAAACCGTTGAGAACCATGTTGGCATTGCCTTGCGCAAGCTTCGTGAATCGCTGAAGCCATATTACCAACAAATTTTCATGCTTTTATTGGCTCAGTTTTTTATCAACTGATTCCCAAAACATAAACATTATACTTATCAACCCATTCTAAAACAATAAGTTGATTGATGTGTATGAGTTTGTAGGCTTTTGAATAAAATGTCGGTTAAATAATTACTTTTAATTTATTAAAATCGACTTATTCTCAGAACCTTTCAAAACCTAAATTCTGAATCAATTATGAAAATCATCAAACCTCGAATCAATGTTTCTCGGTTAACTGTTTTGAGTTTCTTTATGGGACTCGTGGCCACTGGCTTATTTGCTCAACAAGTTGTTCAACCAGTTTTAGAACATCGTAGTGTTAGCATCCTGAAAGTAGATAATCTCGAATTTAAGGATCTCAACAAGAATGGCAAGTTGGATAAATACGAAGATTGGCGTTTATCGCCTGAAGAAAGAAGCGCTGATCTTTTGTCAAAAATGTCAGTTGAAGAAAAGGCTGGCTTTATGCTTATCAATACGGTCTCGATGATCGGAGCAAAAAAGGCTGAGGCAGAAGGTTTGGTTGCCAGCGATTTTAATGAAACAGGTGGTATGGCTCGCGGTGGTTTTGGTGAAGCGCCGGCAAATGGTGGTGCTGGTAGAACACAAACAACAACTGGAGCAACTGGTGTAGCCGGTGTTCTTGCGAATATGAGTGGAGGTGGAGGCGTAACCAAATTTGTAAAGGAATACAACAATCGTCATTTTATCTACCGAATGAACGAGAGTCCAAAAAATACAGCTGAATGGGCCAACAAATTACAGGCGCTGTGTGAAAGTCAACCTTTGGGTATTCCCGCATTAGTGGCATCAAATCCACGGAACAATATTACTGTCAATGCATCGCTTGGAACCAGTGCGGGCGCCACTATCTTTTCTGCATGGCCAGGAGAACTGGGTTTATCTGCCATGCGCGATCTGAAATTAACCAGAGAATTTGCTGATATCTCCCGTCAGGAATGGCTGGCAGTGGGATTACGAAAAGGTTATATGTATATGGCCGATTTGGCCACAGAACCGAGATGGTCTCGGGTAAACGGAACGTTTGGGGAAGATGCTGAATGGGTCGCTAAAATGATCACTGAAGTAATCTATGGTTTTCAGGGTGAAAAATTAAGCGCCAGTTCTGTTGCTTTAACGACCAAACATTTCCCGGGTGGTGGTTCAGGAGAAGATGGTCAGGATTCTCATTTTGAGTGGGGTAAAAAAGAAATCTATCCCGGCGGGATGTTTGAAAATAATCTGATTCCTTTCAAAGCGGCCATCAAAGCCGGCACTTCGTCTATGATGCCTTATTATTCGCTTCCTTCAGGCACCAAATATGAAGAGGTTGGTTTTGCCTTCAATAAAGGAGCTATTACAGACTTACTCCGGAATGAAATGGGATTCAAGGGTATTATTAACTCCGATACAGGTCCACTTACTGGCATGCCTTGGGGAGTAGAAAAGCTGACCAAACAAGAACGCTATAAAAAAGCTATTGAAGCCGGAGTAAATCTTTTCTCAGGAGAATCAGATCCGGCGATGCTGCTTGAAATCATTAAAAATGGAATGGTTGATATGAGTTACATTGACAACTCTGTAATTCGGTTGTTAAAAGAGAAATTTGAAATGGGCTTGTTTGAAAATCCATATGTGGATGAAAATGCAGCCGAGAAAATTGTCAATAATGCGAAGTTCAAAGAAAGAGCTGATTTAGCACTTCGTAAATCAATTGTTTTGTTGGAAAATGAAACCAAGGCATTACCCGTTCAGGCAAAAACCAAAATCTATTTTGAGACTTATTCGAAAGGGCCTAAAGACAAGTTATCAGAACCTGGAGTTGTTTATAATACCAATGACAGCAACTACCCTGTGACATTTGTAAATACTCCTGAAGAAGCAGATGTTTTGCTTTTATGGCTAGTACCTACTGGAAATTCGTTATTTGCTTCTACTGGAGCACCTGTTTCCATTTCATTGTCAAAATGTTCTGTGGATGTGGATTATGTGAACAGGCTGACGGCTAAAAAACCAACCATCTTAGTTGTGAATTACACCAATCCATGGGTGATCGATGAGATTTACAATGACCAGAGCAAAAGCAACTTTAAAGCTGTTTTGGCAACATTCGGAACTACCCAAGACGCACTTTTGGATGTGGTAACCGGAAAGTTTAACCCGACCGGAAAAATGCCTTTTTCCACACCCATTTCTGACGAAGCAGTTACGAATCAAAAAGAAGATGTGCCCGGTTACCTGGAAGGAAAGGGATATGCGCTTTTTAATTACGATCAGGGTTTAAGTTATAAGTAGCTGTATTTGTGTAATCTACAATAAGCTGTTAAAAAAGTTTAAAAATCCTTCAATTTTGGCTGAGGGATTTTTTCTTTTTAGGAGACTTATACACGTAAGATTATGCATATGGAAAAACAAGATATACCTTGGGATGCGATCTCCGCTCGTTTGAAAGACGAAGCTAATGAGGTTCAAATGCAACAAATTCAGCGATGGTTGGATTTATCTCCGGAGCATCCGGTAATTTTGACTGAAATAATGAATGTTTGGTCGGTTTCGAAAAGCAGTACTGAATTTTATCAGCCCGATTTATCAGTCAATTGGCAGAAATTGATGCAGAAGGTTAATTCTCGTCCAAAACAAAACCTATTTCGAACCGTTTATTTTCGGATCTCGGCAGCAGCAGCTGTTTTGGCGTTGGTTTTTATGGCCGGATTAGGTTTCGGAGATGGTTTTTTGAATTCATCTGAAAAAGTATCCTATACCCGTATCATTGCTCCTGAAGGAAATAAAACTCAAATTGTTCTTCCTGATAGTACACATGTTTGGCTCAATTCCGGCTCTGAATTGCAGTATGCATCTGATTATTCGGCCAGGAACCGCAAAGTCAATATGAAAGGCGAGTGTTTTTTCGATGTGGTAAAAGATCCGGATCATCCTTTTATCGTTCAGGGATCGAAATTTCAGGTACGTGTTTTTGGTACCCGATTTAATGTGAATGAAGATGCCTCCAAAAATACTGCAGATGTCACATTAGTTTCCGGTAAAGTTCAGGTTTTCAATTTAGATGACAAGCCTGTATCCGAATTGAACCCGGGTCAGCAATTAGTTTATAATCAAGGAATTTATCATGTGCAGAAGGCTGAGAATATGGAAGCGCTTACCGCATGGCTAAATAACATGCTGATTTTCGACAACCAGCCTTTTGAAGAAGTAATTCATTATCTGGAAAAATGGTACGGGGTGAAAATTCAGTTGGATCATACCTTGTATTACAGTCACAACTATACATTCAAAGTTAAAACCGAAAGTTTACGCGAAGTTCTTGCACTTATCTCGGTTATCACACCTATTGAATATCAGATAGAAGGAGAAAAAGTAACGATCAAATATAAAAAGCTATGAGGTAATTCGACACAAAAAAACAGGAAGCGTTCGAGGCTCCCTGTTTCTAAATTAGTTTTATTGTTCAACCGAATTTTCCATGCAAAAAGGCATATTACTGAAAAATGGTTGGTAAAAAGCTCTGAACCCCTAGTTTTATTTGGGATTGTAGAAAGTTTGATGAACTTAGTTTCATCAAACTTTTTATGTTTATGAAAAAATCAAAAAAA
>JAQUIJ010000037.1 GCA_028683385.1 Prolixibacteraceae bacterium
CGCCTATCCTTGAGGGCTGTATAGTTGGTGGTGTTCACGGTGGGGCCTCCTTGGTTGGTGTTCAAGTCGGCCACAGTATGACATCATACGATACTGGCTAAAAGATGCGGTTGTTTTGACGCTTACCAAGATTTGGATCAGTAAATTTATGGAACTTGGGGGTGGCACCTGGGGTGACAATCCAAATGACCTCAAAGGTTTGCTACAAAATTTTCTCTACCACATGACATCTTATGATAGAATTCTCACTCTGAGAACATTAAAAAAAGGACCTGTTTGGAAATATGAACTAGTTGAGATACCCAAGAAATTGCTACAAGAAGCGGAAAATGGTGAGCTTGAGATGAAATTAAATAGCACTCAATACCCGAAACCAGGTTATTGCCATATTCCGAAATTAAAAGGTACCAACAAATTCCAATTGTATTTTGATGGTGGTGGCGAAAGAAAATTACAGGTAAAAAATCTCTACAAGAAATACTGCATTGTTCATGCTACGTGGGAATTTACTATACCTGATTAATTAGATTTTTCTGAACATTGGAAGTACGTTTATTTGCGATTTCAATATAGTCCTTATTTAATTCAATGCCAACACACCTTCGACCTAATTCTTTAGAAACAATGCCAACAGTACCAGCACCATAAAATGGGTCGAGAATCAAATCATTATATTTACTTCCAGCTTTTACACATGGACGAACTAATTCTTTAGGGAAAACAGCAAAATGAGCTTCTGGACAAGGCTCTGTATTAATATTCCAAACTGTCCTTTTGTTTTTTTTCCCTTTCCCATTGAGAGTTGGCTCTTTAACAGCTTGTTGATCAAAATAATATTTTTCAGACTTTGTAAACATGAACAAATATTCATGAGCTACAGTAAATCGATCTCTAACACTCTCAGGTTGGCAATTAGGCTTGCACCAAATAATATCGTTACGAAGATACCACCCCTCTAATTGGCAAGCCATCGCAAGCATCCATGCTACCCCAATTAAATCTTTCTTTTTTAACCCCTCTGGTGTCGGTGGTCGATAGGACATTGCGCGACCCTTATTTTTAGAGTCTTCTTGGCGCCAGGTACGCCCACCTGATGTATAAGTGTTAGCAATGTTTAACCAAAAAGTACCGTCTGGTTTAAGAACCCTACGAACATCTGAAAATACATTAACTAGGTCAGTAATATAATCATTAAGATTGGGTTCAGCACCTATTTGGCCTTCCATCCCATAGTCCCTTACCCCCCAATACGGTGGTGAGGTTATAACACATTGAAAAGTATTATCCGGAAGATTTTTTATGACATCTCGAGTGTCACCACAAATAGTAACAAGGGGATCCTGCGAGGTAACACTTCTAAAGTATTGATTATTTTTATCAAAATTTAGAGTTTCTGAACTATACATCATTCTGGCGCAATATTAATTTAAGCTGAGATAATTAGGGATTCTAGCCTGATAAAAATTACCAATATACATAAGATTTCGATTATTTTCACCCTTGGCGTACCTTAGAACTCGGACTTTTTAAGGTACCTCAAAAAAAGAATATATTGGGCTTTGATTATTATGTCATTACAATCGATTACTTTCAGCCCTAAAACGGGAGATGCACATCTTCAATTTAGACGATCATTTGACGTTTCAATCGAATTAGATGCCAAATAGACAAAAAAGGTGGGGTTATTTAGAGATTGCCCATTGAGCTAACCGGTTAATTTTCTTTAATAACGGCAGGTTGCAGGTTGACCTGTTTTTAAGGTGAGATTCCTTGGGAGCAGGAGGTCGAGTGTTCGAATCACTCCGCCCCGACCATAGAGATATAACGAAAAGCCAAATACCTACAAGGTGTTTGGCTTTTTTGTTTGGTGCTCATTCTGCTTTTTGGTGGCGGTTGTCGGTGGCGGTTTGGCTCTCGCCATTGGAAAAACGGCCTTCCAGGCCCTTCATGGCAACAACCTGAGAATCCCCGATTGAGTGCAAATATATTTCTGTGGTGGCCAAGGACTTATGGCCGAGAATCTCGGAAATGGTCTTTTTGCTTATGTTCTTACTATCGGCCAGCACACTGGCAATAAAATGCCTGAGCTCATGATAATGAATTGGTGGATCAATACCTGCCCTTTTGTTAATACCGTACATCATCTTCCGCCGGTTTCTGAATCGATCCCCGGTTTCCTCATTCAAAAACACCCACTGTTCACGCTGCCGGTGTCTGTATAGAATCTGAAGGCTTTCGAGCAAATCATCGTTCATATAGGTAATGATAGGCTCATACCCACCGCTCCGCCGCTTTTTGGTCCAGCGGGTTACCGTCCGATTTTTAAAATCTATATCATCCCAAGTCAACCGAAGCACTTCATCGATACGGGCCGCAAGGTGGATTAAGCAAAGAAGAAACGGCCTTTCACTCACCGGATCGGCAGCTTCAAGCAATTTGACAACGTCTTTTTCAGAAGGAATGATTTTCCGGGCCGCAGTATGGGGCAGCTTATCAATTCCCGAGACAGGGTTATGGGTAATCACTTGCAAGTGGTCCCGAGCGTAAGTGAACAAGGCAGAAAGGTCTTTTCGGTGGACGTTATAATTGTTGTTCGTCTTCCTAGTTTTAAGGTAGGAATCAACAACAACGGGAGTAATTTTATCCATGGGCAAATCTCCATGGTAATCGAGAAACGCTTTAAACACCGAAACCTTGTATTTATAGGTTTTTGTGACATAACGTCGCTTTGCATCATCAAGATAAATACTGGCAACCTCCCTAAAGCCCATGCTTTTCGGGGTTCGTCCGGTATTTTCTAGGACCCTCCGCCGATGTTCTGCCCTGGCTGCTGTCGCATCCCTTTTGGTTGTATATCCCCGGCTGCCGTATGTTTTCTTCTGAACCTCGAACTTGTAGCACCAATCTTTCCGCTTCTTGTCCTTCCATAATCCCATGAATCACTTCCCTCCGAAATCGGAGCCGTTTGATACCTGCCGGAAAAAATCCGCCAAGACGTTTATAATTATCGTAAATTGTCCGTAAAGAGACTGAAAAAAGATCAGCCACTTCTTGTGGTGTGAGCAGAGCAGTCATTTCAATTTCTCGTTCTTGACGGGACGGTTTTTTGTATATACAATAAATCTATGAAAATTGAATTCGACCCAGAAAAATCCGAAAAAAACAGGCAAGAAAGAGTATTGCCATTTGAAAAGGCTGCGGAATTTGACTGGAATAATGCGGTGTATTTTGAGGATGACAGAAACCTGTATCCAGAAAGACGATTTATAGCTGTCGGCTACCTGGAAAACAGGCTGCACGTTCTTTGCTTCACACCAATCCCCGAAGGCGTCCGAATAATCAGTTTTCGAAAGGCAAATGAAAGGGAGGCAAAAAAACATGGAAAAACGATTACCATTGACTGATAAAAACGGAGAAGTCCGGGAATTAACGAAAGAGGACTTCAAAAAATTCAAGCCTGCCAGCGAAGTCTTACCCAAAGAACTGCTTGCTGTTCTTCCAAAACGAGGCAGACCGCAAACAGCGTCACCCAAAAAGGCCGTCAGTATACGCCTTTCTGATGATGTACTTTCAGCGTTCAAAGCGACCGGAAAAGGTTGGCAGACTCGTATCAATGATGCTCTCCAAGATTGGTTAAAAGAAAATCATCCTGCATAATTTTTTCAAAACCCCGGCAAGCGCTGTTGCCGCTTATCGATGGTTTGTTTCTCTTCTCGGGTCGCGGCTTTCATGCGCCGGGCACGTTCCGTAACTTCCGGCATGTACTCAGGCCCGAGGGATTTGGACCCCATCAGGCCGCGCCGGGGTGTTGTGAAAATTTTAGCTCTCATCGCGACTCAGCCTGCAGCTTGAGAAGGCATTCCCCTCATGATGCACTTCTGCAAAGATGAGTAAAGTCGTTATCAATCCAAGAGCGTAAAAAAATAATTCAGCGATCGAACCTACAACACCCAGGTGCCCACCAGTCAGCCAGAGAGCAACGGAAAAAATGTATAACCTATATGCATTCCGAACATTATTACCGTCTCGATAATTGATGGCCTCGTAAAAAGTATATTCGCTTAACTGCCTAAATTTACAGGTTAATTGCCCTGTTTTTGCTTGCCAAGTTTCTCGAATTTTGTTATTATTTAACGCAATATCAATAAAATACGAGACGGCATCATGTTTCACGTGAAAAACCACAAACAGCTCAACATCCTCGATCCATGGGCCCACTTGG
>JAQUIJ010000038.1 GCA_028683385.1 Prolixibacteraceae bacterium
CTCAGATATCACCTTTTTTTATCCCGTAAGGTTTCTTATTTTGAGATTCAAAATAGGTTCGCATGATATAATCAAGTACAATACCCGATGTAATTACCTGCAATCCAGCGAGTAATAGCAATACACCAAGAAAAATGAGTGGTATCCCCCAAATATCGTAGCCTAAGATTTTGATTGCCAATAGATAACTCAGTATAATTGCCCCGGAAAAGCAAAGCAGAGAACCGATTTTAATATAAAAATGCGATGGCGTTTGTGCATATTTTCGATAAAATTGTAATAATATCACGTCACTCAACACTTTAAAAGTTCTTGATAAACCATACTTGGAAACGCCATTCATCCGAGGATAATGTTTTACCTCAATTTGCTTAACCTTTGCTCCATCATAAATGGCCAGAATAACTATAAACCGATGAAGTTCACCGTATAATGGAATATCCTTAATAATATGGCTTTTAAATAATTTTATAGCGCATCCGTTATCAATGATTGAGGTTCCGGTTATCCACCGAATCAATGAATTAGCAATAAACGAAGGAATCTTACGAAAAATCACCTGATCTTTACGTTTTTTTCTGATACCGGTAACTACATCAAATTGTTCATTTTGCAGAATATGTAACATTTCAATTAAATCTTCCGGATCATTTTGCAAATCACCATCAATGGTCGCAATGTAATCACCGGTTGAATAATCAATTCCTGCTTTAATCGCCAGACATTGGCCATAATTTCGTTTCAATTCAATCAGGCGCACTCGCGGATCGTTTAAATTTTTTACCCGTCTGATCGTATCATCTCCAGACCCATCATCAACGACAATTATCTCGTAGTCAAAATTCTGCCATTTAAACGCTTGAATAACCTGCTGAATTAACAGTAGTATGTTATCAGCCTCATTAAATACAGGAATTACTAGTGATATTCTTCCCATTATTCTTTAACTTTAATCAGATACATGTTACCTAACTCCTTGAACCTCTTCGAGGGCAATAAAAATTTCAATCTAATTTTGGATACTCTTTTATACTTATAATGTTTAAAAGTCCTCGCTTCAGGAAAGTTCTCAAATAGCTTGTTTCGTCCTACGCTATCAGTATAAACCCAAGGTTCATCAACGAATTGCAATTTCGTAAGCGTAGAATCAGCAATAACCCTGGGATGATTTTTAGCATAAAAACTAATCTCGTAATCCATATTGTTCATTACAAACAAGCTTGCTTTTTCTGACCCGGCCTTATTAAAATCGCGCGAGGCAATGGGAGTTGCATCATATCTGAAAATGTTGGGGAAAAAATGCAATGTCAAGATCAGGTTAACCGTTAGGATTGCCATGATAGGAACATGTACAAGCTTTTCGGCAATTGTGTTTGATTTGATCAGAACATATATCGCCAACCCAATCATCAAAATCATCGGAATCCAGAACCATAAATCAATGGTCGGAAAAAATACAGTAGGAATAAGAAGAGAACCAACAACCAAAAACGCGAGTACAATATATTGTATCCGAATAATAGTTTTATGAACTGCATGAGAAAACAATCTATCCTGAATTAACCGATCTGTCCATTTGGCAGTAATGATCGCTATCAAAGGAATTACCGGCAACATATAATGAGGGCTTTTTGTCTTCGAAACCGAAAGAATAGCAAGGAAAACAGGTATCGCCATCGTTATTCCCTCGTGTGATTTTAGAAACGAGAAACGGTTTGAAACCCAATTTTTAATTTCCTGAAAAACGCCAAAGTAGGTCAATAACGAAAATGGCAGGAACAAGTATCCAACGGTATGTAAATAAAACATATAATCATTGTTGGTGCCGGTGTATGTTCCTGTTATTCGCCCCAAATTGTTGGTCCAAAAGAAAAACTTTATGCCATTAATCCCAAATTGATGATAAAGTCCAATCAGTGTAGGAGTTGTTATAGCCAAAACAATCAGAAATCCAGGCAGCCATATCACAGGTCCAAGTAACTTGTATTTTTTAATAATGAGTATATGTGCTATAACAGCAAAAACGGGAACTGCCATACCGATAGGCCCTTTGGTAATCACCGCTAATCCAACAAAAGTGAATCCGGCAATGTAATTCCACCAGCTTTGTTCGCTGATAAACTTATGAAGTTGCCACATGGCAATGACGACACACATAGTTAGCACCACATCGGTATGTGTATCATTATTATAAAGCAACATACTTTGTGAAGCAATCAGCATAATTGCTGCCAAAATTCCGGTACTCTTGTTATATAGTGCCTCTCCCAATTTATAAGTAGCAAAAGTTCCGAAAATTGTGAATAAAAAAGTCGGAAGCTTGAACGAAAAATTAGATAATCCAAATACTTTAAACGAAAGTGCTGCAAGCCAGAACATAAATGGGGGCTTTTGATCGTATGGTTCATCAAATATCTTTAACCGGATCAAATCTCCGGTTTCGTAAATAGTTTTGCTAATAGCTGCATATTTCCCGGCATCAATAACTAAATCAAATCTAAGATTTGTTAGATAGATCAAGAATAAAATCAGCACAGTCAGCCAATATCTTAATGGTACTGTTTTAATTAAATTCATTGCATAAATTAATTAACGGTTGCTGATTAATTTGTTTTCATACTAAAGTGCGAAGAGAGAGTTAAGTGGGTTACATACCATTTATATAATTGGTTAATTCCTTCCTGAATTGTAGTATTTGGTTTGTATTTTAAATCATGTTCAAGGATACTGGTATCGGCATATGTTTGATAAACGTCGCCATCCTGTATATCGACCATTTCTTTAATGGCTTTTTTGCCAGTAGCTTTCTCTATAACTGCGATAAAATCGAGAAGTCTGATTGGTTTTCCACTGCCAATGTTATAGATTCTGTAAGGAAGATTTTTGGTGGAGGGAAAATCAATAATGGCTGACAAGCCAGCAATAATATCATCAATGTATGTGAAATCACGCGAAAGTTTGCCATGATTAAATACCTTTATCGGAGATTCGTTTATGATGGCATTCATAAAAAGAAAGGGTGCCATATCGGGGCGCCCCCACGGTCCATAAACAGTAAAAAAACGCACCCCTGTTGTTGGAATGTTATACAGTTTGCTGTATGCGTGAGCCATTAACTCGTTTGATTTTTTACTGGCTGCATATAGGCTCACAGGAGAGTCAACCTGATCGGATTCGCTGTATGGTATTTTTTCATTCGACCCGTAAACACTGCTCGAACTGGCATAAACCAGGTGATGTACCGGATGAAACCGGCAGGCTTCCAAGATATTCAGGAAGCCAACAATATTGGTATCGATGTACGCGTATGGATTTTCAATGGAATACCTCACCCCAGCCTGAGCGGCAAGGTTGCAAACCACATCGAAATGTTCGCGTTTAAAAAGTTCGTCGATGAATTCTTTATCCAAAAGATCAGCCTTGAAAAACCGGTAATTTGGATAATTTACACTTTGAACCGCTTTGTGGTTTTGTATCAGCGCTTTGCTGATGCCTGTTTCCTTCAACCGGCTATATTTTAAGTTTACATCGTAATAATTGTTGATGTTGTCAAGTCCAACAACACGATCTCCGTTTTCTGCAAAATGTTTTACCGCATGGAATCCGATAAAACCAGCAGCGCCAGTAATTAATATTTTCATTTCTTTCTATCTATTTCTATGTAATAATTACCGCCCAACTGATGTGTTTTTTTGCCCTTCAGAAATACTCTCAGAGAGTCGTTTCGTTCAATAGCCTTGTGCCATGTAAAAAGTATTGCCGGTGTTTTCATCGAAGAATCTGCCTTATATAAATCAGATATTCGAAGTTTTTCAGGCATAACTCCCAGGTAAGCATTCAGATTGTCGGCTATCGTCATTTCGCAGTAGTAGTAGTTTACACCACCTTTTTCAGAGGCTGTTTCTTTTGCCTGATTACAAATTTCCTGAAGCCCGATATATTTGTTATACCGGGGGATTGAAAATGAAACGACGAATACGGATATCAATATTCCGTTTCCAAGTGAAATGATTGCATTATTCAACTCATGCTTTCTCAGAAAGCGAAATGTCAGAATTCCTACACCAGATAAAATAAAACAGGAAATAAAAACCAGCGGAGAGATACCAACTTCATTGATTTTTGGGAGCTGGGAAGCCA
>JAQUIJ010000028.1 GCA_028683385.1 Prolixibacteraceae bacterium
TTTTAGGTGGTCAGTTTGCGCCGGCAAAGGGTGGTCAATTTGCGTCGGCAACCGGTGGTCACTTTGCTCCGAAACTGGTGGTCAATTTAAACTGGAATCAGGTGGTCAATTTCACCGTTTTTTCCACCTTCCGCGGCGTAATGGTGTTGGGAACGCCTGGTTCCGGTAAATCTTACTTCGTGATACGACACATCATTACACAGCATATCCGTAAAGGTTTTACCATGTTCGTTTACGATTTTAAGTTTGACGATCTTTCCAGAATTGCTTACAATACATGGCTGAAAAACAAACATAGGTACCCAAAACCGCCGACATTTTATGTGATCAATTTTGACGACCTGACCCGCAGCCACCGCTGTAATCCACTGGAACCTTCGGCCATGACCGACATTACCGATGCGGCAGAATCTGCGCATACCATCCTAATGGGATTAAACCGGGAATGGATCAAACGTCAGGGTGACTTTTTTGTGGAGTCGCCTATTAACTTTCTAACGGCTGTGATCTGGTATTTACGAAAGTATAAGGATGGTGAATTTTGCACGCTTCCACACGTCATCGAGCTGATGCAGGTTGATTATGACAGTCTGTTTACCCTGCTCAGGACGGAGAAAGAAATTGAGGTGCTGATCAATCCTTTTGTGAACGCCTACCTTAATGATGTGATGGAGCAATTGGAAGGTCAGATTGCTGCTGCAAAAGTGGCCATGGCCAGACTTTCTTCGCCACAATTATACTACGTTTTATCTGGAAATGACTTTTCTCTTGACATCAACAACCCGGATGAACCAAAAATTGTCTGTATGGGGAATAATCCGCAGAAGATACAAATTTATGGTGCGGTATTATCTCTCTACGTAACCCGTTTGGTGAAGCTGGTGAACAAGAAAGGCAAGCAAAAAAGTAGTCTCATTTTCGACGAGTTTCCTACTATTTACCTGAATAATATGGATAGCCTGATCGCAACGGCAAGAAGTAATAAAGTGGCTACCTGTTTGGGTATTCAGGACTTTAGCCAGCTTCGTAAAGACTATGGCCGGGAGCAAGCAGATGTGATCATGAATATCACCGGAAACATAGTTAGCGGGCAGGTTACAGGCGATACAGCTAAGCAATTATCGGAACGCTTCGGCAAAATTATGCAGGATAGGGAAAGTCTTTCCATAAACGCTTCTGATACTTCAATCAGCCGCTCCAAACAATTGGAATCGGCTGTACCACCCTCTAAAATTTCCGCACTCAGTTCTGGAGAGTTTGTTGGTATGGTAGCTGATGATCCGGACTGCAAAATCGACCTGAAAACTTTCCATTGCGAGATATTGAACGACCACGAAGCACTGAAGAAAGAACAGGATAGTTACAAGGATATCCAGGTCATCCGCAAGCTGGACAATACAATGGTGCAACGCAATTATCTCCAAATAAAACAGGATGTACAGGATATTATTCAGTCGGAAATGGAACGATTGCTGAATGATCCGGGGCTGAGTCATTTGGTTGTGAGAAAGGTGTAGCTGGGAATGAAATTTTTATTTAATGGCTCTTTAGATTCGGCAAGATCCTCAGAAAGTATAACTTACTAATATATTAATACTTAAATAATTATAATACTATTTTATTCAAAGATCCCCAATCTTATTTAACATTGTTATAACTGGACTATTCGACTAAAAACAGTTTTGGTGAGTAAAAGCAGATGATAAAGAAAAGGAGAGCGGATAAAGAAAGTTGTAATCTCCTTACGTTCCAATAACGGATTTATAGTCGAAAATCAAAATTTCACTGTGTATTGTTAACTCAGAGAGAAATTGATTTTAGGACTGTAGTCGAATAATATATTCAAAATTGAGGTATAATATGAAACTTATTTCTGTTGAAGATAGTTTCACAAAATCCCTCCTAATTTTTATTGCTTATGAAATACCATTTGGTAATTTTGCCAATGACTTGGTTGAATATGTTAATAAATTTAATGTTGAGCTTATTTTGTTCCGATTTCATATTAAGTTGGGCTTGTTGGTCATGTTATTCTAATGCTGTATTCCTTTTAGTAGTGACAAGATGATACGATTTTGGGAAGCGAAAGGTACTCTAGTCAGGCGGAATTGGCAGGCAGGTGTTAAATAAATAATTCAGCGAGGCTCGGCTTTAGCTGTCTAACAAACTATAAAACTGACAACGCTTCAATGTATATCAATTAATTAAAAGGAGTATAAAATGCTGAACGAAAAACTATTGGAAATTTTGTCCCATCCTGCCGATGGGGAGGTAGCAATTGTAACTAAGGGCACAGATGGACCTCATGTTGTAAATACCTGGAATAGCTATGTCAATATTACGTTGGATGGGAGAATGTTAATTCCCGTGGGGGGAATGAATAAAACAGAAAAGAATGTTGAAGAGAATCAGTTGGTTAAACTGACCATTGGAAATCGCGAAGTTCAGGGGTTAAATTACAAGGGAGCAGGCTTTCTGATTACCGGAATGGCAAGATTTACAAAGGATGGTCCCGATTTTAATTTGATAAAAGCTAAGTTTCCATGGGCTAGGGCAGTACTCGAAATAAAACTCGAAACTACTGTGCAAACCCTCTAAGATTAGTTAGTGGGCTCTTGCTTGTCAAGAAGAAAATAGTTGTTTTAGTTTGAAAATATCATTTGTTTTGATGGTGAAAATTCTCCTTTGCTGAACCATGAAATATTTCTTTTTAATAGCAGCTTTCAATGCCTTCTTTTTCGCTGTTTTACTTTTTCAGAAGAAACCGAAGGCGGTACACGATAAGATACTTATTTTCTGGCTAGCTTTTTTAGGCTTATATACAGGAGTGTATGGCCTTCTTTCAAATGAATTGTTCATACGCTTTCCACTTTTGTCGGCCAGTTTTATTTCACTACTTTTATTGCATGGCCCTTTTCTGTATTTCTATATTTCTTCTCTGGTAATAAACTCAGGTAAATTCTCAGGTAAAAACCTACTCCATTTTACACCTTTCCTCCTGTTTAATTTTTATCTGCTTGTCGTCTCTTTTTTCCCAATAGTATCGGAGCGAATCAGTTTAAGCCATGTAGCAAGCGAACATGAATCGCCCTTATTGTTTCAGCTGTTTTTAATGCTGGTTGTTTTATCGGGTCCTGTATATTTTGTGTTTTCAATCCGGCTATTTAAAAGCCTGGATATTCAAATTTTTAATAATTTTTCAAGTGCTGAAAATATAAATCTCGACTGGCTTCGGAAGTTGGTTTACATATTTGGTTCTGTATGGACTTTATTGATGATTGTTGCTACCATCCACCACGTGTTCCATTTGTTTTCGTGGATTTTTTGCACTGATGGAATTTCGCTTTCATTGTCGATTTTTATCATCCTTATCGGTTATTATGGGTTAAAACAGAAAGAACTATTTTCATTTCCCGAAAAGGAATCTTTTATTCTGGAACAGAAACCTGAAAAGTATTCAGGCTCAAGGCTAAAAGAGTCTGAAGCTAGATTATATCTGGAGAAACTAACCCGTTTCATGGAAGAAGAAAAGCCTTACCTAAGTCCTGATTTGAATCTTCCACAATTGGCTAAAGAAGTAGATATCCCATCACATTATTTATCACAGGTAATTAATGAGAATATTGGACTGAATTTCTTCGATTTTATTAACCGTCAACGGGTGGAAGACGTGAAATCCAAAATATCAGATCCACGATACAATAACTTTTCAATCCTGGGGATTGCCTTTGAATCCGGATTCAATTCCAAGTCGGCTTTTAATCGTGTTTTTAAAAATATTACCGGACTAACTCCCAGCGAATATAAGAAGTCCTGTTCGGTTTAGATTTCAGTAATTCCTTTCCCCTTTTACGTATTGTTTTATAAGCTGGGACCTCCTGATGCAATAAAATGAGTGCTACTTTAGAAAGTAGGTCGCACAGGTTATTTGCTACCCGTATTTTTGTTTCAGAAATAAATTTTTATTAATCATTTAAAAATCAAAAAAATGAAAAACACAGAAAAAAATGTTGAGCAGAAAAACAGGGGAATAGAAAACACCATTAAGGTAGCAGGTACCTTTTTCCTTTTATTAATGTTAAGTGTATTCACGAGTATGCAGGCTTCGGCTCATTGCGATTCGTATGATGGCCCTGTTATTAAGGATGCTGTTAAGGCGCTTGAAACCAACAATGTCAATTTAGTTCTGAAATGGGTTACTACAGAACAGGAAAAGGAAATTATTCCGTTATTCAACAAAACCAATCAGCTTAAGAGTGGTGATAAAGAGGTTTACGCAATTGTTGAAAAACATTTCTTCGAAACTTTGGTTCGTTTGCATCGCGAAACAGAAGGCGCACCCTACACCGGGTTAAAACCTGCCAGAACCACAAAACAAATTATCCAAATGACTGATAAAGCCCTTAAAGAAGGAAATGTGGAGGATTTTTTGGTAAAATTAAATAGCCATATCGATAAGGGGGTTCGTGAAAAATATCAAAAGGTGTCGGAACTTAATAAAGTAAAAGATAATTCAACAGAACAAGGCCGGAAATTCGTGGAAGCCTATGTTGATTACACACATACTGTTGAAGCATTGCACGATGTTATTGAACACGGCGGTGGACACGCAGGTCATAAGGAGTAATATAATACAATCCTTTTGAAGTAGCTGAATCTCTTAGGAAACAGACATTGTATGAGTCCATATTGCATATGCTCACATACAAAGCAGGCGATGAGGAAAGGAGCAAGCAAGGAAGAAATTATTGAAGTGATATGGATTGCTTCCGAAATGCGAGAAGTAGCAGCATCTGAACACGCTGCTATTGCTCTGGACGAAATGATATACTATTAAAATCATGGAAGAAAGATTAAACTATTCAATGGTGGCTCCTGATGCCATAAAAGCCATGTATGAACTCGAGAAATATGTACATGATTCGGGGCTCGAACGCTCGCTTTACGAGTTGGTGAAAACCAGGGCATCCCAAATAAACGGCTGTGCCTATTGCATCGACATGCACACAAAGGATGCCCGCAAGGCAGGCGAGACAGAACAACGTTTGTATGCCTTAAATGCCTGGCGGGAAACTCCATTTTATACTAAACGGGAGCGGGCTGCATTGGCTTGGACAGAAGCATTAACATTGATTTCTGAAAATGATGTGTCTGATTCATTATATGAATCTGCCCGGAAACATTTTGATGAAAAAGAAATGGTAGCGCTCACCATGGCTATAGTTGCTATTAACGGATGGAATCGTTTGGCAATTGGATTTCGTGCTGTTCCTGGCAGTTATGAATCATAATTAATATCAGTAGCAAAGGAATTGTCAGGGTTGTATCTATAAAAATTGCCTCCTTTTATATTCTATAAAAAGACTTTGATGTCTTTTTATAGAATATTTTTATATATTTGAAGTATTAAAAGATTTAAAAACCTTTAAATATTAAATTATGAAAACGTTAGATGCAACGAAAATTGAAGCTAGGTACAAACACCCCACTATCTTTCAAGCCTACGAAGATTTGGCTGTAGGAGAATCTTTTATCCTTCATAACGACCATGATCCAAAACCGCTTTACTATCAGTTTACCGCTGAAAAAGGGAAAGAATTTGGTTGGGAATACCTTCAACAAGGTCCAGATGTGTGGGAGGTAAAAATCAGTAAAATGAAAGTTGAATAAAGTTTGTGGATTGGATCAACTGGCGCTTGATCATTCAAATTTCATAATTTCTGAAACAATCCTAATGCATTAGTAAATCGTATGACAACAAATTATTTGATATCGATTTTTGTACATGTGATTTGTGCAGCATTTTGGATAGGCGGTATGCTGTTTATCCCCCTTGTTTTAGTGCCAGGCATAAAAAATCAACCCAACCGTGTGTTGTTACTCCATAAAACCGGAATTAAATTCCGGTTTTATGGTTGGCTTTCCGTTATAATCCTGATTATAACCGGATTTTTAAACATACATTTCAGGGGACTACCATTTACAATTGAATTTTTCATGAACACAAGCTATGGAAAGTTACTAAGCATAAAATTGTCTCTTTTCGTAATAATGTTGCTGGTAGGTGGAATCCATGATTTTTATATTGGCATGAAATCGATTGTTGAAATGCAACAAACCTCTGGGAATAAGTTCAAAATGTTAGCGAGGTGGACCGGAATGCTCAATCTGCTGCTGGCCTTAATTATTGCCTTTCTGGGCGTTGCGATATCGCGAGGCGGATTTTGAAATTTTGATAACTAAATTCTGGAAAATGAAAATTAACAGTCAAACAAAAATATCAGTTCTAATAAAAGATAACCCCAACACGATTGAGGCAATCGTTTCTGTCAACCCACATTTTAGCAAATTGAGAAATCCATTGCTCCGTGGAATATTAGCCTCAAGAACCAGTATTGGAGATGCTGCCCGAATCGGAAAATGTGATATCAAGGTTCTTTTTAAATCACTTGCTGATATAGGTTTCGAGATTGAAAAGGATGCGATTTTGAAAGAAGAGGAAATAGCTCAACCAGCAAATTCTGAAATTTTAAACGCCATTAAATTATCAAAAGTCACCTCGTTGGATGTCAGGCCAACTTTGGAAAGAGGCGGAGATCCATTTAATGAAATAATGGGTGAATTGATGAGGCTTCAGGATGGATACGCGTTAGAAGTTATCAATACGTTTGAACCAACGCCGCTGATCAAAATAGCGAATACCAGAGGATACGCAAGTAGGATTGAAACAAAAGAAGATGCCGTTTACACTTATTTTTTTAAAGTGGCCGAAGCCAATGAAGAAGTCCGTTCCAACAATCTGGTCTTCCGGGTTTCCGTGTCAGAACATGAAGAAAGAAGGGCTAACTGCAACAAAGATATTCTTGAAATCGATGTCCGTGATTTGGAGATGCCACTACCCATGGTTACCATTTTAAAAGAGTTGGAACAACTGAAAGAAAACGGTGCGCTCTATGTGCATCATAAAAAAGTACCCCAATATTTATTGCCCGAATTGGCTGAACGGAATTTTAAGACATGGATTGCCGAGGTGGACGAAAACAACGTTAAACTCTTAATTCATAAATAAATGAACCAGATAGCCAGCCAAAATGCACCTTCACCAAAGGTAGTTATTCCCCATTACGCTTTCGGGGGACTGACCTGGCTCGCGGTAACCCTGCTTATCGTATTTAAGCCTGATGCCTTCACTCAACATTTTTTCAATCCTGAATTACTTGCCATCACCCACTTGTTGGTGTTGGGTTGGATTACCATGATTATTTTTGGAGCCTTGTACCAGTTGCTCCCGGTCATTATGGAAGTGAAATTATATAGTGAACCATTTGCAATAGCTTCATTTATCTTGTTGGGCTTGGGCACAATTCTGCTGGCCTTCTCTTTCTGGCAATTTTCGTTTGGAGTTATCATGTTTGTTGCGGCAACATTTGTTGTTGTGGCTGTTGGATTTTTTGTTGCCAATGTATTGCTTACTGCACATTCCTCCACTAAAAAAGTGATCGAAAGAACCTTCATCATTACTTCAGTAATATGGCTGTTATTCACGGTTTTGGCCGGTTTAACCCTGGCGATTAACCAGGTTCATCCATTTTTGGAAACTTCGCAAATCGAACTGTTAAAACTGCATGCCCACGCTGGTATTGTTGGATGGTTTATTCAGTTGATTATTGGCGTCAGCAGTAAATTGTTACCCATGTTTATGGTGTCACACGATGTAAATACCAGAAAGTTAACTGTTGCTTATTACGCTATCAATATTGGGCTGATTGCAGGACTTGTGTCGTTGTTTTTGCAGATGAAATTTGGTATCGTAATGAGTGCGATCATCATAGTGCCAGGTATTTTAAGTTACCTGTCATTTATTTATGAAGCCTATACAAAAAGGGTGAAAAAACAACTTGATATCGGGATGAAACAAACGGCCTTTTCCTTTTTGATACTGGTTATTCCTTTTTTCCTGATTTTCACACTTCTCTTTAATTTCGAATTCCTGAACAACCTCACATTACCCCTTTCAGTAGCTTATGGAAGTGCAATTGTAATTGGGTTTATTACTTCACTGGTGATGGGGCAAACATACAAAACATTGCCTTTTATTGTTTGGCTGAAAGTCTATCGGGGGAGGATTGGGAAAGTGGTACTGCCCTTGCCAAAAGACCTTTATTCTGAAAAAGTAGCCATTGCACAGTTATGGCTATTTGCTGCCGGATTTGCTTTGTTACTTCTCGGTATTTCCACAACTATCGTTAATTTGTTGATTTTTAGCGGTATTGTTCTGTTTTTGTCGGCGGCACTCTATAACTTTAATCTATTCAAAATCATATTTCATAAACCAAAAAATAAATAGTTTCATTATGAATACGGAAGAAAAAAATATTTTTGAATTGCTCAAAGGAGTTGTTGATCCGGAATTAATGGTAAACATTATTGATCTGGGATTAATTTATGGCGTGACTTATAATGAGCCGGAGCATAAAATTGATATAGATTTAACGCTTACCTCGCCCGGATGCCCGATGGGTGGCTTAATCATTGAAGATGCCCAACAGTTAATCGAATCCAGTTATCCCAATTTTGAAGTCAATATTAATCTTGTTTGGGAACCAATGTGGTCGGTCGAGAATCTCACAGAGGCAGGTAAAGAAGCTTTAGGCCAGATATAAGATGCTTCAGGCTGGCCGTTTTGTAAATCCGCGCCTTACCAGTTGATAACCCGATCTGAAAAAATAAGCAAGCGGCATCACAAACATGTGCATGAGTTTCGTGTAGGGGAAAATCATAAAAATGAAAAGTCCCGTTACTATGTGCAATTTGTAAATAAGGCTATGTCCTGCAATTACTACACCTGCATCTGGTTGAAAAGTAATAACCTTTTGCGCCCATTCACCTAAAGCGGCATAGTTTTCAACGGAAGATCCGGCAGAAATGGCTACAGAGATCAACCCCAGTCCCATTTCAAATAAAAGCAAAGCGATCAAGAGGATATCCGCAATTGAACTGTTTATTCTGATCCGTTGGTCCTTAAGTCGCCTGACGAGAAGTATCGTTATTCCGACCACGGCGGCGGTGCCAAAAACAGACCCCATTATAACTGCCAATATCTTTTTTGTTGCAGTGGTCATAAACAGGTGATAAAAATGTTCAGGAGTAAAAAGGCCCATAAAGTGTCCGATAAAAACCAGGATAATGCCATAATGAAACAAATTGCCTCCCCATCGCTGGCCTTTCTTCGAGAGAAACTGGCTCGATTCAGCTTGTAATGATTTTGATGTTTTTACTATTCGAGTGATAACACCAAACCAGAAAAGAGTCATGGCGATGTGTGGCAAATAGGTGAATAACAGGTTGTTGATATAATTATTCATAAACGTTATGATTTACAATTTAAACAAGCATTTTCGTCTCCGAATGTTACGGGCTCTTCTTCGTAAGCTTCATCAATACTGATTTCAGGCATTTCTGTTTCCATTTTTTCAATCCGGGCTTCGGCGGGTTTGCGGCCAGATAATTTGATGATGGCAGATAAAAGATATTTATATGGATTGTCCTTATCTTCCAGCTTTTTGTGAATAAAGCCTACAATATCAATAATCTCAGAAAGATAATCCATAGCCTTTGATTGCGTTTGCATGGCAAGGAATTCGAGAAATACAGGCAGATAATCAGGTAATTCCGGATGATTTATATTTAATCCATTTTCATTGTAAAGATCGATCAGGTCAACCATGGCCTGACCGCGGTCTTTTGAATCGCCATGTACATGCTCAAACAGGTAAAGAGAAACCGAGCGCGAATAATCGAACAGTTGAACATAGTGCTCTTGCCAGAATGTCAGTGGCTTTTTTGCAAAAAAGTCAACAAAAATTTCTATTCCAGAAATGGCTTCGGTGTTCAATAGATTCTCATCCTTAAGTGAAGCATTTACCTGAGGTAAAAAGTCATAAATTTCCTTGTTGGGATAGGTCATCAACAGCGAAATTATTTTATAAGTTTTCAGCATTTTACATTCCTCCAAACAAGTTTTTCAAACGACTTTCCATGCTGCCGCAACCTTCGCCGTCGCTAAAGCCGCATC
Organism: Prolixibacteraceae bacterium; assembly: GCA_028683385.1. Lineage (GTDB taxonomy): Bacteria > Bacteroidota > Bacteroidia > Bacteroidales > Prolixibacteraceae > Aquipluma. The sequence continues at coordinate 10,076 of JAQUIJ010000028.1, forward strand.
CGGCCTTATCGCCAAAGGCATCAAAGGCATATTCCTTATGTGATACGGGAATTACAAAGCGGTCTTCGTAATCGGCAATGGCCATGTAGCGGTACATTTCTTCAACCATTTCAGCCGTCAGGCCTGTACCTGACAATACCGCTTCATCTTCACTATTTTCAACAGTTTTACCCCTCATGAACGCACGCATGGCCAGCATCTTTACCAAGGCTTCCCTTACCGGCTTTTCATCGCCTGCAGTGAACATATTGGCCAGATACTTAACAGGGATACGCAGCATATCTACATCCGGAATAATGCCATTGAACCCGAGTTTCCCGCTTTCGACTTCTTCCTGAATGGGGGAGAGTGGGGGTGTGTACCAAACCATCGATAAAGTGCGATATTCGGGATGAAGCGGGAATGCCACTTTCCATTCTACAGCCATTTTGTAAACAGGCGATTTTTGGGCGGCATCAATAAAATTATCTGGAATTCCCTGTTTGCGGGCTTCTGCTATAATTTCTGGATTATTGGGATCAAGAAAAATATCGAGATGGGATTGATACAGATCAACCGGATTTTCGGATGATGCCGATTCCTTGATTTTTTCGGCATCGTAAAGCATTACGCCGATATACCTGATTCTTCCCACGCAGGTTTCGCTACAGATAGTTGGTTCGCCGTTTTCAATCTTCGGATAACACAGCGTGCATTTCTCAGAACGTTTGGTTTTCCAGTTGAAATAGATTTTTTTGTATGGGCAGGCACTGACGCACTGGCGCCATCCCCGACAACGATCCTGGTCGATGAGCACAATGCCATCATCTTCGCGCTTGTAAATGGCACCTGAAGGGCAGGCCGCCACACAGGTCGGATTGAGGCAATGTTCGCACAGGCGCGGCAAATACATCATGAATGCGTTCTCGAACTTGCTGTATATCTCTTTGTCAATATCATCAAAGTTCTTTTCTTTACTGCGTTCTTCAAATGCGCCCCCCAAATCGTCTTCCCAGTTTGGACCTTTCTCAATCTTCTCCATCGGAAGTCCGGTAATCATTGAATGTGGTCTGGCAGAAGGTGGGGTAACAAACTTTGCCGATGAATGTAAAATACTGTAGTTGAAGGTAAATGGTTCGTAATAGTCATCGATCTGAGGTAAGTACGGATTTGAAAAAATATTTTTCATGATACCTGCCTTATTCCCCATACGCGGACGAAGCTTCGATTTATCGAGTACCCAGCCACCCTTCCATTTATCCTGATTTTCCCAGTCGGTGGGATAACCTTGTCCTGGTTTAGTTTCAACATTATTAAACCAGGCATATTCCATCCCTTTGCGGGTTGTCCACACGTTTTTACAGGTAACCGAACAAGTATGACAGCCAATACATTTGTCGAGGTTTAATACCATTGCAATTTGAGCCTGTATTTTCATAATCTGATGAGTATTAAACGTGTTAATGTTTCACTTCTTCGTCTTTCCATTCCACTTTCTTCAGTTTGCGAACCACTACAAACTCGTCACGGTTTGATCCGATAGTTCCGTAATAATTGAATCCATAAGACAACTGAGCATATCCGCCAATCATGTGTGTTGGCTTCAGACACAAGCGTTCCACGGAGTTATGCACACCACCGCGATTACCCGTTAACTGACTAACCGGCATGTTTACAGTTCGTTCCTGGTTATGATACATGATCAGAGCACCGACAGGAATCCGCTGAGATACAATCAGCCGGGCTACGGATGCTCCGTTGCTGTTAAAGACTTCAATCCAGTCATTGTCTTTAAGTCCAATGCTGGCGGCATCTGTTTCGCTCATCCAGGCTACCGGACCTCCCCGGCCAAGTGTGAGCATGACTAAATTGTCAGACCACGAAGAATGTATGGTCCATTTATTATGAGGTGTCATAATGTTTATGACCATGTACTCGTCCTCCTTGTCCGCTTTACCTAGTACTTCAAGAATTGATTTGGTGTTGATAGGCGGTTTGTAAGTGACCATATTCTCACCAAAGGCAATCATCCACGGATGATCCTGATAAAGGGTTTGCCGTCCGGTGAGTGTTCGCCACGGGATCAGTTCATGTACATTGGTATAACCGGCATTGTACGATACCTTTTCGGAATCGATGCCGCTCCATATAGGAGAAGTGATGATCTTTCGAGGTTGCGAAAGCAAGTCGCGGTAACGTATTTTTTCCTCCTCGCGGCCTAAGGCCAGATGCGTGTGCTTGCGTCCTGTAATTGCTTCCAGTGCTTTCCAGGCTTTCATGGCAACCGCACCATTGGTCTCAGGAGCCAGAGAAAGAATAACCTCAGCAGCCTGTATGTCGGTTTCAATCTTCGGAAGACCTTTGGTTTCACCTTCTTCACTTTTGGTATTATTAAGGAGTGCAAGCAGGTCTATTTCGGCCTCTGTGTTCCAGTTAATTCCTTTACCACCATTGCCCAGAGTCTTCATCAGTGGCCCCAGACTGGTGAACCGATTGTAAGTTTCCGGATAATTACGTTTCAGAGTGATTATTTTTGAGAAGTTGATTCCGGGCTTTATTTCTAAATCCGAATTTTTCCAATCTTTTGCGTCGGTAGTCTCCGATAACTCCATCGGAGTATCGTGTTGAAGCGGAAGCAATACAATGTCAGTCTCGTTGTCAAGATGTCCTTTAGCCAGTATTGAAAATTTTTCTGCCAACCCTTTAAATATATCCCAATCTGTTCGGGATTCCCATACAGGATCAACTGCCCGTGAAAATGGATGAATAAATGGGTGCATGTCGCTGGTACTCAGATCGTTTTTTTCGTACCACGAAGCGGCCGGAAGCAAAATGTCTGAATGCAATCCGGTGGTTGACATCCTGAAATCGAGGCTTACCAGCAGATCAAGCTTTCCTTCTGGTGCATCGTCGTGCCATTTGACTTCGGAAGGTAAGGTCTGTCCCAATTCTTTCAGATCGTTGCCCTGAACGCTATTTTGTGCTCCCAGCAAGTGCTTCATAAAATATTCCATTCCTTTGGCACTTGATCCCAGTAGGTTCGACCGCCATACGAAAAGATTACGTGGAAAGTTGGTCGGATTATCCGGATCTTCGGAGGCTAAAGTCAGTTTCCCGGTTTTAAGTTGCGAAACCACATATTCCTCTGAAGTCATGCCGGCAGCTTCGGCGTCTTTAGCTATGGTTAAGGGATTTTTGCTTAATTGAGGAGCGCTGGGCAGCCAGCCCATTCGTTCAGCGCGAACATTGCAATCGATTAGTGAAAGGTTTTCCCATTCAGATTTATCGGTAAGAGGAGAAAGCAATTCGTTTAGCTTCACTTTCTCATATCTCCACTGATCCGTGTGCATATACATGAACGATGTGGTGTTCATGTGTCTAGGCGGACGGTTCCAGTCGAGGGCAAACGCCAATGGCAACCAACCTGTCTGAGGCCTGAGTTTTTCCTGGCCAACGTAATGAGACCAACCACCGCCTGACTGGCCGACACAACCACAAAATACCAGCATGTTGATTGCGCTCCGGTAAATCATATCGGTATGATACCAGTGGTTAACTCCGGCCCCGATAATTATCATTGACTTTCCTTCGGTAGCCGCCGCATTCTCAGCAAATTGCCTGGCGGTAGAGATGATGTGTTGAGCCGGGACTCCGGTGATTTTCTCTTGCCATTTTGGAGTAAAAGGCAGGTCCTCATCATAGCTTTTTGCTGAATTCGGATCATCAAAACCCCTGTCAATTCCATAGTTGGTAACCATCAGGTCAAATACGGTGCAGGTATAAATTTCGCCCTGAATGGTTTTTATTTTCCTGACCGGGACTTTGCGTTCAATAATATCGCCATGCTCGGTCGCCGAAAAATGTTCGTGTTTAAAAGTAGTACCGCCAAAATATGGGAACTGTACATTTATCACTTCATCATGCTGTTCGATCATAGAAAGTTTTGGCAAAATATCAGCGCCCGTTTTACAATCCTTTAGCTCCAAGTTCCACTTTTGTTTTTTCTCCCATCGCGATCCAATAGTTCCGTTTGGAACTACATAGTTTCCTGATATTTCATCTAATAAGACGGGCTTCCATTCCGGTTTTTCACCAGCTTCAAGGTTATTTTCAAGATCACTGGCCCGTAGAATAGTTCCGCCGAAATATTTCCCGTCTTTCTCCCCGATTTTTACAAGGAAAGGTAAATCTGAATACTGCCGGGCATATTTCTCAAAATAGGGTGTTTTTTTATCAAGATAAAACTCCTTCAGGATTACATGCCCCATAGCCATACCCAGAGCGGCGTCCGTTCCCTGCCGGGGTTTCATCCACAAATCGGCAAACTTAACGGCATCGCTGTAATCAGGGGCAATGACTACTGATTTTGTCCCTTTATAGCGCACCTGCGTATAGAAAGGTGAATCAGGTGTACGCGTGAGCGGAACATTTGAGCCCCATAACATCAGAAATGATGAGTTATACCAATCGGCACTTTCGGGAACATCGGTTTGCTCCCCCCATGTTTGTGGCGATGCTGGTGGCAGATCGCAATAGAAATCATAGAAACTGAGCACAGTTCCTCCGATCAGGCTCAGGTAGCGCGTGCCTGCCGCATAGGATACCATTGACATGGCAGGAATAGGGGAGAACCCTGCAAGTCGATCGGGACCATAAGTTTTTATCGTATAAATATTTGCCGCTGCAATGATTTCGTTTACCTCGTCCCATTCGGCGCGAATAAAACCTCCCAGTCCACGTGCTGCTTTATACTGCTTTGAAATTACCGGGTCGCTGACTACTGCTCCCCAGGCTTTTACCGGGTCGGAGAGGCGGGCTTTGGCTTCCTTATATGCAGTTAGCAATTCTCCGCGGATCATTGGATACTTAACCCGGTTGGCGCTATAGAGATACCATGAATAACTTGCACCCCGAGGACAACCGCGCGGTTCGTGATTGGGCATTTCCGGCCGTGTACGTGGATAGTCGGTTTGTTGGGTCTCCCAGGTCACAAGCCCATTCTTAACAAATATTTTCCACGAGCAGGATCCTGTACAGTTAACCCCATGGGTAGAACGGACAACCTTATCGTGCTGCCAGCGGTTGCGGTACATACGCTCCCAATCGCGATTTTCACTTGTAATTGCGAGGTGTTTGTCTTTGGTTTTTTCTACTTCTTTGCTGAAATAAAAAAGTTTATTTAACAGGCTCATGATGGTAGTTGTAAATGAAATAATTATAAACCGAATCTTTGACCATACTAATGTACAAAAACCCTATCTGACTACGAATGTATTTTTGCAGGAATATAATCCCGTATGATTGCATAAAACATACCTATTGTACATATACTCCATGTAACAAGTGCAACGTAAACAAAAACAGAGGGAATCTTCATCAAGAAAGGTAGGTCAAGCGCCTGCGAAAGTCTGTAAGTGCATACGGTGTACATACCCAAAGGGAAGATCATTCCCCAGTATTGTGGATGATATTTAATAGGAAAATGTTTAAATATATGACGCCAGATACCTAAGATGACTATAAGCGGAATCCACCAGGTACCTATTGCCCAGAAGAAGAGAGTGAATCCCTTTAAAAATGGAAGTATAGAGGTTAGAAAATTCATTTTGAAAGCATTTAAAATAAGCATCGATCCTGCCAGTGTTGATATGGCCACGGCTCCCATATTAATCCAGTAAGGAGGAGCAAACTCTTCGGCTTTCATTTTGAAAAACGACATCCGATAAACAATCAGTGTTATCACGATGATATAAAACATACAGCCACAAAGAAACATGACAAGTGAGAAAAAGAATACTTCTTCATATCCAAACGGCAGATAACCTGCCAGTTGGGTCCCCAAAATAGAAATTGATTGTGTGGACACAATGAATAACAGCCACACCCCGCTGATTGCATCGTTGATAGCAGGTTTTCCTCCATTGACGGTAATAATAGTGAATATTAGATACATGAGAATGAACCAGGCAACGGTACCCGTATAATACAAAAGAGAAGCAATGTGCAGATTACCTGAGATCAGTACAAATTGGGTCCCGAGAACACAACTACCGGCTACAAAAGTAAGTAAACCCGGACCTTTTGCATGGTCACTGGTATCGGCCTTAAACTCTGGTAAATAGATGATTATCCTCAATAAGTACATGATGCAAAGAAAAATGTAGGCCGCCATATTGAAGTAAAAGAGCAGCTTGGCAATGAGATGGAAACTAAATAGATGAGCAGCAATAGAAACAATACCCGTAGCCATTACAAGTGCGAAATATGCAATATGCATGTTCTTTAAGCCGGATAGAAATGTATTGGTAAAAGGCGTAGTTTTATTCAATTTGAAAAATTTAATTAAAAGTGGATGTATTGATTAACTGTGTTTATATCTATTTAAAATTTTTCAAAAGATCCATCTGATATTTTTCTTTGAGATCAGCAAGTGTTGTATTTGTGAGAGTCTCAACCATTTTTGAACGTGCTTCCATCCAGGGTTCATGCATAATACATGGTTTATCAACAATACAGCAGCTGAAGCCAAGAATACAAGTACATATTGCATCAATTCCTTCCAGTTTATTGATCACAAGAGCCAGATTTATTTCCTTCAAATCCTGGGCAAAAACAAAACCACCATTTCTTCCTGATGAACTTTTTAGAAATCCATGTTTCGATAAATCGGTTAACAAGCTTCGAAGGTAACGACGAGGAATATTTAATTGCTGATGAAGGTATTCGGCAGAATACATATTCTCATTACGGGTTGCCATATATCCAAGAATAGTAAGTGCATATTCAGTGGTTTTATTAAGAATCATATTTTACTACCTATTTATAGTATTTAAATCAAAGTTAAAAATAAAAAGGTATTTTTTACATTTAAAAGGTCAATTAATTCGAACTGAAACTACTTATGACTCTCTCGCCCTTGTGTCCAAGGAATGTATTTTTGATGACAGAAACAAATATTTTCAACTATTACAGCATTTCGTTTTGAATAAACACGTTTCCTCTATTCAATACTAATCATTTTCTTTTGCGATGGTAGGGCTTTGAAATAGCCTAACGTCCTATTGTTTATTTTTGAAGTAGGGAGTGGGCTCAGTATTCGATTGATTGATGTTTTTGCTTAAGTACTTAAAATGACTATACTCAATGGAAGCTCCTTTTGCTCAGATATCACCTTTTTTTATCCCGTAAGGTTTCTTATTTTGAGATTCAAAATAGGTTCGCATGATATAATCAAGTACAATACCCGATGTAATTACCTGCAATCCAGCGAGTAATAGCAATACACC
>JAQUIJ010000039.1 GCA_028683385.1 Prolixibacteraceae bacterium
CGACAACGACCGTATCTTGCCGGGGTTTAGGCCGCTGATACACCTGGACGATTTGCCGGGCCAGATATTCAAGTCACTCGGGGCTTATCCCGAGTCGGCCAAATCCAACTGAATTTTGTTACCATAGGTAATTTCATTAATAATATTAGAAAATATTCAAACAAGGAATAATATGGAAGATAATTATCTTGCATTATTGATTGAAAGTGAAGCAAAAAAGGCTGAAAACTGTTTGTTAACTGCACTCAACCAATCGCAATTATTTGATGTTTGTTATGCTAGAAAATGTAGAGTTAAAACAAAGGAACACTTGTTAGAAAAAAAGACTAGAAAAGTTGAAAAAGAAAATAAAGTCAACTACAAAATTGAGGATATCACTGACGTTATAGGGATAAGGCTGGTAACTCTTTTCAGAAATGAAATGTCAATAGTCTTTGAAAATATAATCAACTTAATTAATCATGATAATCCATTAAATCCGAATCCATTTGAGAAATGTGCTATAGATGAAATTATAATATATATTGCATCTCTTGTTGACCCTGTAACACTTGAAATAGGAGAAATAGCTGAAAATAAAAAACTTTCTATTATTCCTGAAATTAAAGAATCTAAAGAAGGGTACTCAAGCATTCATATAGTTACAAAATTGAAGCATAAGTGTAGCGAAATTAATAAAAAAATAAAATCTTATAAAATTCCACTTGAAATTCAAATAAGGACAGTATTTGAGGATGCATGGGGTGAAATTGATCATAAATATGGATATTCAAACAGAAGATCTGTGGATTCAGATGAGCAGATTTTGAAAAAAATTAGCAATCATTTGAGAATTTTGAAAAAATTTTCAGACGCATGTGCTGATTATGCAAATCAAATCCATATAGAGTATACAAATAAAAAGTTAGAAATATCTTCAACTGAAAAAGTTCTTTCAGTTAACTCTGACGATGATATTATAAATATATTTAGAAGAGAAGATGTTCAAAATGATAAAATTGAATTATATATATTAGCTCGTGACAAAAGAGTACAGCATGAAAGGCAAACAGGAGAAGAAAGAGAAGATGGATTGTCATTAGCATCAAATGATTTTAATTTGATTGTTTCTGATCTAGAAATAGAAAATTTGTCATTTGAAAATGACAGGGGCGTATATTTATTTTATTTTTACTGTAAAATGAATGAGGCAATATGTTTAATGTCAACAAAAAACACACAAAATATAAATAAATCATTAAATATTTATTTAACATTATTTCCTGCTTACGAAAAATTTCCGTTGCTCTTGATGAGAACTGGTCAGGCTTATGGCAAATTACAAAAAAATACAAAAGCAACTGATTACTACAAAAAAACTTTTAATTTAATAAAAGAATACGAAGAGAAAGGGCTAAAAGGATCTGATGTTATACCAACAACAGATTACAACCATATAAAAAGCAATCTTCCTGCTCTTTTAGGTTATGAACTGTGGAAATCATCAAGAGATATTGATTGTTCAAGCGATGAAGGGTTGATACAATCAATTTACATCATTAAAAATGCTTACGAAACAACCATAACAAGAAAAGATTTTGTTGAAGAAGAAAATAAATACAGAATGTATAATAATTTATTATATTATGCATATGATATATGTCACAAGATAGACGGAATAAAAAATATCACCCCAGAGATACGTTCATTAAATGACTTTTTTTCAGATAAGGTTAAAGGCCATCTTAATGATATTGAGGGTTTAATCAGTGTTGATGAAATTGTTGACCTGAATGCTCTAGATACAATTGCTAAGGCCTATTTCTTTTTTAAGAATTACCCGAAGGCTCGAAAGATAGGGAATCGAATCGTCGATTTAATTGTTCTCCCTCCGGATGGGCGCCAAATTGAGGCGAGCCTTAAGGACGAAATCCACGAAGAAACATGGATTATGCTTAAGAGCATTGACAACATGACCGATTAATATTTAGTATAAAGCTAAGGGAGAATCCTCTGGTGAATTAACTCTTCTAAGGAGTCAAGCCATGTGTTCAAAGCCAACTGGTGAGGGGTGACTGACGAGTTGCTCGACCTAATTAATGTTCTATTTCACTCAAAAACTTTGTAAGACCATGGGACTTGGATCGGTTGGGAGTTGTTATCAGGTTGCAGCGTATTAATGGCAAAGCTGATTGTGTGCAAAGCCTAACAAAACGAATTGTTGAGCAAGCTGGGCAAGCTGTTCTTTATTGATTGTTTTTATTGCTCAAATATCACTTAGCAATTCACAGCGGATTGGATCTCCCCTTAGCTGTAAACAGACGGGCTTAACAAATCGAAACGTTTTGTTTTGCATGCTAAAAACTTCCAGCCGATTTTTCCTGGTCTCGCCCCCCCTTTTTTTTCAACGTGTTTGTTTCATGGTGTTTCCATTTATGTGTAAACAGGGATCAGAGTAATTTGACTCCCTCTCGACATTCCATGAATAAGGGGTCAGAGTCCATTAATCTGCTTGGTGTATCCCGAAGGTATCCCGGCATGCCCGAAAGGCATTGAGTTACTAAGGAGGCGGCGGGTTCAACTCCCGGAACCCGATGGATCATTGAGGACGAAATTACGCTGGTTCAAGCTCCAGGTGCACACGTCGACCAAGGGCAGTTGCGATGTTCACCAAGGCATCCAGAGAGAATCGAGAGACACGACCACGGAGCAAATCATTAATACGGGGCTGGGTCACCCCGCACTGCAAGGCCGCTTCAGCCTGTTTCCATTCATTGGCCTTGATAATGGTCGTGATCTGACGCATTAACTCAGCCCTGGCCCGTAGATTAGCGGCTTGTTCCGGTGTATCCGACAAAGCATCCCATACATTGGAATAAGTTTCCATTTCAGTCATTTGCTCACCTTCATAAGGTCAGAATAACGAGATTTAGCTAATTCGATATCTCGTTTTGACGTTGCCTGCGTTTTTTTCTGAAATGCATGCAGAACATAAACCGCATCGGCCAATCTTGCGGTGTAGATGATACGGAACGTCCCGGAATCGTCCCAAATTCGAATTTCTTCAACTCCTTTGCCAATAGACGGCATGGGCTTGAAATCGTCAGGATGTTCGCCACGCTGAACTTTATCAAGTTGATAGCCAGCATCCTGCCGGGCATCATCGGGAAAGGAGCGCAAACACTTCAGCGAATCACCAAGAAATCGAATGAGTTTCATAAAAGAATATATCCATATCGATATAAAAATCCAACTTTTTCTGAAAATTAATTACCCGTTCATACGGGCCAGATACGGGCCAGCCTCGTGTTTCACAGTCAATTCTATCGTCATTCAATGCATATAATTAACTGAAAAGACGAGATAATCAAATTGGTGGTATCATTGGTCCGGCCTTTCACGCCGGCAACACCGGTTCAAATCCGGTTGGGAACGCCATATAAAATCAGCTACTTGCTGATTGTTTCAAATTTCGGGATTCAGTCAAAAGGACTTCTGAAGGACTTTTTCCGAAATCATTTAAACCGGGGAGCGCTGCCAGCACTTCCCGGTTTTCTTTTTTCAGCCGATGAATATACCGTTGAGTAGTGGCCAAGCTGGTATGACGGAGCATGTATTGTATTTCGACCAGGGGCACATTCTGCGCCGCAAGGATCGATGCAAATAAATGCCGAATACCGTGGAAACCAAACGGTTTAACCCCAGCTTCCACGCATATTTTTTTAACCAATGTTGCCGATATTGATAAGCAAGGCACCGGTAACTTAAAAAAACACGCTCGTTCAAGTCACAATTTTTCTTTTTATGACGTAACAACCAACCAATGAGATCATCCTTCACGCTGATCCATTGTGAATGCCACTCTCCTACCCTATTCTTTCTCCACCTGAGACGGATTCTTTTTCCAAAAAAATCCACATCAGACCATACGAGCCGAAAAAGCTCATCCCGCCTGGCTCCCGTTTGCAAATAGCAATAAAGCATCAATTTCAGAACTCCTGATCTCGAGAGATTTTGCTACGATACCAATTCGTAAAACAGGCGGAGGTCGGTGCCTGGAAACGTCGTTCGCGTTGCGTTCAATTCCTCGAGGAGATGCAGAATCGTTGCA
>JAQUIJ010000003.1 GCA_028683385.1 Prolixibacteraceae bacterium
TTAGGTGGTCAGTTTGCGCCGGCAAAGGGTGGTCAATTTGCGTCGGCAACCGGTGGTCACTTTGCTCCGAAACTGGTGGTCAATTTAAACTGGAATCAGGTGGTCAATTTCACCGTTTTTTCCAATTTAAAAATCTGTTCTTCTGTAAAACTGTGGTAAGCAGAGACCAATTCCCGAATTAACCCGGGGTGATCAATCGCGAATTGGTGAATTTTCTGCTGTTCTTCGGTTCCGTAAAGCGCCACTTTTACTGGAATAGGGCGGTCTTTGTATTTCATCTCCATCGTTTCGCGGCACTTGGGGCAATACGGCAACTCTTTGCTCCAATTGATGTTTCGCCCACTGCCACACGAATAACATTCAATATTTTCAATTGCCTTATTTTCGATAAACAACGTCTTTTCTGAAGATGAGAAATCCATAGAACTATCGGGCAGGTGCAAATCGAATTCGGGGAATATTTCTTTCAATTCGAGGTAAGCTGGCAGAGTCATATAATCCATTAATTCGCTCACCATCTTTTCGTGAATTACATTGCAATCCATACAGTGAAAGGTATCCATGTAATTCTGGTATGCTTCATCGTAAAATTTTTCTCCGGCAACTTGTGCCTGATAACCGCACGACGGACAACGAAAATATCGGTAATAAAGATCGGGGAGGGATTGGTGTGACATTGTAATTAATTATTTTGAATTACAATTCTAATTTATTTATTACGAGATTGCTGTAGAAACTCACTTACGTTCATTCGTCCGTTAATAGTTTCCAAGCTTTAGGATTGACATTAATGCTTTTCTATATATTATTGGTCAAACAATTTAGCAAGGTAATCACTCAAAAAAGTATCATTAATCATTCCCTTAATGTATTTATCAAATAATGGTTGACTTATAAAATTATCATTAATAAGCACACCGCCCCAACTTAATTCGTTATTAATAACATCGATTAAATCAAAATCCTTAATTTCATTGTTGTGTAGAACTTCTAAAAGATTTTTGTTTAACTGTCTATGAAATCCATCATTAGCAAAGTTCCCTTCGATAACTGTGATTTGAATGAAAGTTAAATAAAGAAAACTAATAGTTCTCGGAGAAATGTATACATTGTTATTCAAAGCCAGATTTTCCCATCCTGTTCGATAAACTGCCGCAGACTCTGTTCCATAATCACTATATCTGTGAACTTCTGTATCTATGATACGTTTTTCGTCAAATTTTTCAGGGAATTTTTTTAACGCTTCAAAATCGAAGTTGCCAAATAATGAAATTAACCAAAAATCAAGAACTTCAGAATACCTTGTTAATAGCTCCACGCTCCAATTAACCGATGTGTTTGCAGAGATACAATTAATTGAATCATTCTGGTTAATAATATTTTGATAATTTATTTTATCATCTCTCCATACCCAATAAGAATCATATTTCTCAATTAATTCATCAGACCAAGGTAAAGATGGATTTGAACTAAGAAAATTCCAATTCCACCTTGTGAAAAAGCATTCGATTAATGGTATTGACCACTTAAGACCTTTATTTTTACTCAAAGAATCGAAGTTTACCTTGTCATTGTATAATGTTATCAATTCTATACTCCATTCTATCGCTTCATTTCTGCACAATTCTTCCCAGTCCCAGTATTCAATAAAACAATCTATCAGCTCTTTTGACCATTGGACTGAATGGGAAAGACTAATACTTCCACAATATTGAGAATATCTATACTTATTATCGTCAGAAGGAAACCACTTGTAATAACTATAACCAAGTTTATTTTTTCTGATTTTAGATGAAAACACAATGTAGTCAATGTATTTAAAAATGTATTCAATTGACCAGGTCAACGATGTATAACTGTATAAATAAGCCCAATTCAATTTATCAATATTAGCATCTATTAAGTCAAAATTCCAAGTAATGGATTCATTTCTTTGCAAATCATCCCATTTCCAAAAATCTTTAAAATTTGTAATTAATTCATTATTCCAATCGATAGCTGTACTACATGATATATGACATGATTTATTACCTTTATCTATATTTATCTCCACATTCTTTGAGCTATTGTACTCATCAAGAAATTTTTCAAATTGACTTAATTTTACAAAAACAACATTTTTATATTTTGATGTGGTTGTTTCATAAGTTTTAATAATATGCTCTTTAAGTTGCTCGTAATTGTTTGGAGTTAATCGTATCCTAAAATATCCTTGATGATTTTCAATATAATTATTATTTTCTGTATTAGAATAGCCTGAGTAATATCTGATACCAATTTCACTATATAGTTGTTTACTATACTTGTTAAAAAGTTCTATTGGCATTAAGCCCTTGCTTAACAATTTTAGCAAAATTGGCTTATTATAACGGAACAAAACACTTTGAATATCATTACTTTCTTTCAGCCAATTTATCATATCAGATTTCGAAAATATTTGATATTGAAGATTCAAATTTTCGGCTATTTTATTTGCTTTTAAAAAATTAATAAACTCATTAGGTAAACTCATTACTTTATGTTTTTAGATAATTATTCAAGAGCTTATATAAGCTTAAATTTTTATAAAATGATATTTTATCGCACCCAATTTAGACATAAGGATTGTTAAATCGATTCCAAAATTGCACCTAATTCAGTCTCAAAAAAAGATAGTTCTGAGAAATAAAGTATATCATTCTCCTCAATTAAAAATTTGTCAATGACAAGACCTACTTGCAAATCACAATTGATAAATTCAACAATGGAATATTGAGGATCTAAAGTAGCCTTGTATTCTTGTACGAATTCCTGATATTTAATAGGGTCAGTTGGATAGATAATTATCTCGTCGATTCTTCCACCACTCGTCAATTTCCCAATCAAATGGGTATTCATTTCTGCCAATTTAACCGCATCTAAAAATTTCATATTTTCTGGTTTTTCGTAAAGTTAACCAATAAAATTATGAAAACCTCTGCCTGGTGAAAACTTAGCTAGGCTTTCATAGCTAAATTAAACGCGTTACTTTTGATTGGTTTTATGAGAGAAATACCCAGATTCTCAATTGTCTTTTACACACCGCACTGAAAATCCTACATTTTTATCCTTACTGCTAATGAAAATATTAGAGTAATCAGCATGAATCTGGACATAAGGACAAGTACTGTCTGTATCAAGAGTATATATCCACCAATTTGCCTTATAATTAATATATTCGAATCCTAAATCATTTCGGATTCCACCCCCTAACGCTGTAAAGCCAGTTTCATTTGAACCAGGACTTTGACCATTCCAGTGTAAGTCACCTTTTTCTTTCATCTTATCCACTTCAGTATATCCAATAAATTTCTTTAATACGTTCCAGTCATCATCAGTTGATACATGCCAACCTTTTGGTGCCAGTTTTCCGCCTTTTAACGTATAGGCATTATAAATCCTGCCATAGGTTGCTATTGTATCAACATCCTTTGTATTATTATAATTACAGTATGCCCCATCTTTATATGTTTTCCAATCGTTTAACCAGATTGTCTCATCCGTGATATTTTTGATTTCTGTTCCATCATTGTATTTTGTGGTTCTAAGATTTTCGGCCATCCATGTTTGGCTACCAATTTTGATGGTTTTATAAATATTTCCATCCTGATCGGTTACTGATCCATAAGTCAAATTCGGATTAAATACGGCCGTTGTTTTTCCATTCGTTTCGTTACCGGCTTCAGGATTTTCATCCTTGCCACAACCGGAAAGAAAAAGGAGAAAGAGAATGAACGAGAAATAAAATCTGGATTCCATGGTGTTGTTTTTAGAATTTTGGGTTAATAAAAAATGCGTGAGGCAGTCGCTTTATTACCATGCAAACAGATAATCATACCTGATGCTAAAGCTGCCCCACGCAAAATATTTTGTTGAAAAATGGTAATAAAGCAACACCTCAAAAGTAGGTTGCCCGATTGGAGGATACTAATTTCTGCAAGCTTGCAGTGAATAGGATTATTTTGTGATTTCGATTAACCAGGGAGACAATGTGATTCCTTTTGAAGAGGTGCAGATAAAAATAAAGGATCATTAACGCATGGCCTTCGTGCTTGCAGCCGGTTCGTCTCACTCATTCAACCGTTTCGTTCGTACCTCACTGCACTATTTCATTCTTTCACCTCACCAGCTTCAGCACCGCACGTGTAAGTGTTTCGTTCCTCAACACCCACCCTTTCACCACCCACTACAACAGCATTCCCGCTTATTTTTACATGTGAATTGTTTGCCCCATAAAACTGATTCCCGATAATTGTCGCCCTAATCAGCCTTTATTGATTATTTCATCATACTATTGAAATGAGAATAACTGCCTACGCACCTTCCGGTGCCAGTTATTTCCCAATTCAACAGCACAGCATCATCATGTCCGAAATTTGACATTTCGGCTTTTTGAAAAAATAAAAACAGGTGTCGTTGTTGGGTAAACATCACTTGAAGGATATAATCACAGGGGGGGTATTTAAGCAGGCTGGGCCAGATCGGACTAAATAATAAAAACACCGAACCTTACACTATTGGATTTGAAATTATATCACCATCGGACTACAGAAGTTATTGAAGTCACTTTTAACTTTCAATGTGAAATTTGGGACAATGGAAGTTGTGTGCAAATTGTGTGCAAATAAATAAAAAAGCAGTTACAAAAATATTTTGTAACTGCTTCTGTTTCAATGCGTGGGCCCAACTGGGCTTGAACCAGTGACTCCCTGATTATGAGTCAGGTGCTCTAACCAACTGAGCTATAGGCCCTGAAATATTGTAATGGTTTTATTTCCAGGTAAAATTTCAAACTACTAATCTGAACGCGTTTTTTCGGAGTGCAAGTTTACTGAATTCAACTAAATTTAACAAGTAAAATAATCAAATTCCTGACGATTCATTTTCAGGAGCATTTTCAGTTACTTCTTCTTGATTTTGTTCAGTCGTTGATTCTTCTTTTTCTTTCCTGTCAAGGTTATTGAATTGTTTCCGGTAGAAAATAATGATTGAGAAGATTCCGACAGAAATGGCAGAATCGGCAACATTAAATACCGGACGGAAGAATTGAAAATCAGTTCCTCCAACAAATGGAACCCAATTCGGGAAAACCCCTGAGAATAATGGGAAATAGAACATGTCAACAACGCGGCCATGCAAAAAAGAGGCATATCCACCGCCCGGAGGAAACAACGTAGAAACCTCTCCATAGCTGTCGTTGAAGATTAATCCGTAAAAGGCACTATCAATAATATTTCCGATGGCTCCGGCAAAAATTAACGAAACACACGCAATAAATCCCATCGGTAAGCCTTTCTTTATGAGTTGGAGGATGTACCAACCAATTCCGAATACCGCAACAACCCTGAAAAGGCTAAGAAATATCTTTCCATAATCGCCGCCAAACTCGAATCCAAAGGCCATTCCGTTGTTTTCAACAAAATGGATGATGAACCAGTTGCCAATAACAGGAAACTCCTGACCAAGTGTCATGTTTGTTTTGATCCATATCTTTAGGATTTGATCGACCAACAGAACCAAAACAACGATGAGAATTGATTTTTGTAATTTTGACATCTTTGATAATTATAAAAAAATGATTGGAAGTATTTCTCTTCCAATCATTTCATGCAGTATTTTAGCTTAATTTATTTTTGACTGTTTTTAGCATCAATGCTAAGTGTTGCATGTGGAACTGCGCGCAACCGTTCCTTCGATATTAACTTTCCAGTCTCGCGACAAATGCCATAGGTTTTATTCTCGATTCGCACAAGAGCGGCCTGCAGATACTGAATGAATTTTTGCTGACGCTGCGCCAGTTTGCCTGCTTCTTCTTTCGAAAGCGTAGCTGCACCTTCTTCCAATACCTTAAAGGTTGGAGAAGTATCCTGAGTATCATTCCCGTCGCTCTGGGTTATGGAGCTCTTATACATCACATAGTCCTTCTGGGCTTTTTCGAGTTTATCAAGAATTATTGCTTTAAATTCCTGTAACTCTTCATCCGAATATCTATTTTTTTCACTCATAACTTTAAGCTTTAGTTCACTGCCTGTTTCAAGCTTTTAAGACCTGCCTCAGACTCTAAAAGTATAAAAATATTTCGATTCCAAACAAGCTTTTAATCATTCTGGATTCTTTCCATATTATGAATTCCTTACCACTTGAATGCGTGCTTCAACATCGGTGTCAATTTCCACCAGTACTGAATTTTCTTCTTCCAGTTGGTCAACCATAACTAATTCAGAAGCAAGTGTTTGATTGCTGATGTATTCAGCAAAATTCGCTACAGCTAAGTTGTAGAAGTCGTGCTTCTGAATCTGAAGAATAATCCGGTCAGTCACTTCAAAATCGCTTTCTTTCCTGATATTTTGGATTTTATTGATGAATTCACGGGCAATTCCCTCTTGTTTCAGCTCTTCTGTTAAATTTATATCAAGAGCAATGGTTAATCCACCTTCACTGGCAACCAACCATCCGGGAACATCTTCGGTCTGAATTTCAACATCTTCCAAACTCAATGAAATTGTTTCTCCGCTAATGTTCAAATCGTAGTTTCCGGTTTTTTCCAGATTGCTGATGTCCTGCTGATTGAAGCCTGCGATTTCTCCGGAAATCTGTTTCATCAGCTTACCATATTTGGGTCCGAGCGTTTTGAAATTAGCCTTTATTTTTTTGCTGATAATACCAGCGGCATCAGTCAGAAACTCAACTTCTTTCACGTTTACTTCCGAAAGAATAATGTTTTTTACGGCATCAAATTGCTCCTGAAATTCTTTTGTCAGAACCGGAACCATGATTTTAGCCAATGGCTGACGAACTTTCAGCTTTTCCTTTCGGCGAAGTCCTAAAATCATCGATGATGCTTTTTGAGCCAACGCCATTTTTAGTTCCAGATCGCTGTTGATCATCGATTCATCGCAAACCGGGAAATCAGCCAGATGAACGCTTTGGTCAACCTCTTTACCCGTGATTTTATTCAGATCGGTATAAAGCAAATCAGCATAGAAAGGTGCAATTGGAGCAGTCAGTTTGGCAATCGTACTCAAACAAGTATAAAGCGTCTGGTAGGCCGAAATCTTATCTTTATCGTAAGTTCCACCCCAATAGCGTTTACGGCTCAGGCGAACAAACCAGTTGCTCAGGTTTTCTGAAACGAATTCAGAAATAGCGCGTCCGGCGCGGGTTGGCTCATACGTTTCGTAGCTTTCGCCAACTTCTTTCACCAATGTATTCAGCAACGAAATAATCCAACGATCAATTTCGGGTCGTTCAGAAACCGGGATTTCTGCTTCAGCATAAGTGAACCCGTCAATGTTGGCATACATTGCGAAGAAGTTGTAGGTATTGTAAAGTGTTCCGAAGAATTTACGTTTCACTTCGTCAACACCATTGATGTCGAATTTCAGGTTATCCCATGGCTGAGAGTTGGTCAACATGTACCAGCGCAACGGGTCAGAACCGTTTTCGTCGATGGCAGCAAATGGCTCAACGGCATTGCCCAACCGTTTCGACATTTTGTTGCCATTCTTATCCAACACCAAGCCGTTTGAAATGATATTTTTGAAAGCAACCGATTCGTTGATCATGGTTGAAATAGCATGCAACGTGAAGAACCATCCGCGGGTTTGGTCAACTCCTTCAGCAATAAAATCTGCAGGATACACTTCGTTGAACTTTTCCTTGTTTTCGAACGGGAAGTGGCGTTGGGCGTATGGCATCGCTCCGGAATCAAACCAAACATCAATCAGGTCAGTCTCGCGGAACATTTTTTTGCCAGTTGCCGAAACCAGGAAAATGTCGTCAACAAACGGGCGGTGCAGATCAATCTTTTCGTAGTTTTCTTTCTGATTGTTGCCAATCTCAAATCCTTCGAAAATGTTTTTATCCAAAACTCCGGCAGCAACTGCTGCATTCATTTCGTTTATCAGTTCTTCGGTCGAACCAATACATTTTGTTTCGGTGCCATCTTCGGTTCTCCAGATTGGAAGCGGAGTTCCCCAGAAACGAGAACGACTCAGGTTCCAGTCAACCAGGTTTTCGAGCCAGTTGCCGAAACGTCCGGTTCCGGTTGAAGCCGGTTTCCAATTGATGGTATTGTTGAGGGCAATCATTTTGTCTTTTACAGCCGTGGTGCGGATGAACCATGAATCGAGCGGATAATATAGAATTGGCTTGTCGGTCCTCCAGCAATGCGGATACGAGTGAACGTGTTTTTCAACTTTGAAAGCTTTGTTCTCTTTTTTCAGCATCACACAGATGTCAATATCTACCGTTGCATCGTCTTCGGTAAGCGTATCGTCATATTCGTTTTTGACGTATCGACCAGCAAATTCGGTGTATTCTAGTTGATTTACATATTCAGAAACAAAGGCCGGATCCATATTTTCGATCAGGAAAAACCGACCGTTGCGATCGACTAAAGGTTGACGTTTGCCTTCCAGATCGTCAACAATGAGCGGTGCAATGCCACTTTGTTTGGCCACGCGATCATCGTCGGCACCAAAAGTTGGCGCGATGTGAACGATTCCGGTTCCATCTTCGGTGGTCACAAAGTCGCCTGTTATCACGCGGAAAGCATCGCCTTTCGGTTTTACCCAATTGATGAGCTGTTCGTAATTTACCCCTTCGAGCTGAGTTCCGGTGTATTCGCCGAGGACTTGGTATGGTATTTTTTTGTCGCCTGCACTATAATCTTCCAAAGCAAGTTCTGCGTTCTTTGGATCAAAATGAGCAGCCAACAGATTTTTGGCCAGAATCAGAGTTACAGGTTCTCCGGTATATGGATTGAATGTTCTGACTTTCAGGTATGAAATTTTAGGGCCAACGCACAATGCAGTATTTGAGGGCAAAGTCCATGGAGTTGTTGTCCAGGCCAGAAAATACAGATCGGTTTCTACATTTTCGAAAAGAAATTCCGATTTTTCGTTCCTGATGGCTTTAAACTGAGCTACTGCCGTGGTGTCTTTCACATCGCGGTAACATCCCGGTTGATTCAGTTCGTGCGAGCTAAGTCCAGTTCCGGCGGCAGGCGAGAATGGCTGAATGGTGTAACCTTTGTAAAGCAGATTTTTCTCGAAAAGCTGTTTCAGCAACCACCAAACGGTTTCGATGTAACGGTTGTCGTAGGTGATATACGGATCGTCCATATTCACCCAGTAGCCCATCTGACGGGTTAATTCTTCCCATTCGCGGGTATATTTCATAACCTCGGTGCGGCAGGCAGCGTTGTATTCGGCTACACTGATTTTTTTACCAATGTCATCTTTTGTTATTCCAAGCGATTTTTCAACACCCAATTCAACCGGAAGTCCGTGAGTATCCCAGCCAGCCTTACGGTGAACGCGGAAGCCTTTCATGGTTTTGTAGCGGCAGAACGTATCTTTAATGGCACGAGCCATTACATGGTGAATGCCGGGCATTCCGTTTGCAGATGGTGGTCCTTCGTAAAACACAAATGTGGGTTTGCCTTCACGAGTCGTTATACTTTTGTGAAATGTATCATCATCTTCCCATCTTTTCAATACATCTTTATTGATTTGAGATAGGTCTAATTGCTTGTAAACCTGAAATTTATTGCTCATCGGAACGTAAATTATAGCCTTATTTTTTGAAAGGACAAATATAGAAAAATTTACTATTGGTCATTCATCTGCTTTGCCGTGAAACGGAATCTGATGAATTGCAATAAATAATTAATATTCAGCGTAGATTTAACCCTGAAGCCTGATGGGAATCCGTAGAAAAGAAAAACCAGATAAATAGGCCGAGTAGGAGTATTTATCTGGTTTAACAGATTCTTGCTAGCAAAAGAACAAGATTATTTGGTACTAGTCGACAAATTTATAGCCGATTCCCTTTAGTGTTTTAATTTGATCGTTGCCAATTTTTTCGCGAAGCTTCCTGATGTGAACGTCAATGGTTCGGTCGCCAACAACAACATTGTCGCCCCAAACTGAATAATAAATTTCTTCGCGGGTAAATACTTTTCCTGGTTTTGATACCAGAAGCGATAACAATTCAAACTCTTTTCGTGGGAGGATCATTTCTTCACCATCTTTCAGAATGAGGTAACGTTCCTTATCAATAACTAAATTTCCAATTGTAACCGTATGACCACTTTCGATGATTGTAACCGGTGCCGTTCCAACCGAAGAAGTGCGTTTGAGCAGCGCTTTTACCCGGCTGACAAGAACTTTAGGGCGAATTGGCTTGGTAATGTAATCATCAGCACCAGCCTCGAATCCGGCGATTTGCGAATAATCCTCACCACGGGCAGTAAGGAATGCTATAATTGTGTGCTGCAAAATTGGAATTCTTCTAATTTCTTCGCAGGCGGCAATACCATCCATTTCAGGCATCATGACATCCAGAATAATGAGATCAGGAAGAACCTTCTCTGCGACTTTTATTGCTTCTGCACCATTTTGGGCGGTATAGACTTTATATCCTTCTTTCTCCAAATTGTAGCTGATAAATTCCAGAATATCAACTTCGTCATCGACCAGCAGAATTTTTGATTGACTATCGCTCATAATAATATTGATTTTAAATATAAAAGTAAAAATTACTTTTGGATCAGTTGATAGGTTTACTCAATTTTGTTTGAAAATTAGCAAATTCATTTGATTTTCCACTTTTTACTTTCGCCTTTTTATCTTTGCCTTGATCTCCGGGTTTTACTTCGCTTTTTCAAGGGTAAATGTAAAGGTGGTTCCTTTGTCAATTACACTTTTTACATTGATGGTTTGATCGTGAGCTTCAATGATATGTTTTACAATCGATAAGCCAAGCCCGGTTCCGCCCTGCTCGCGCGAGCGTGATTTATCGACTCTGTAGAAACGCTCAAAAATGCGGTACAAGTCCGCTTTATCCATTCCAATACCATTGTCGCTGACCTCGATTAGGATGGTTTCGTGCAGGTCATAAAATCCAACTTTGACGTGTCCTTTCTTTTTCCCGTATTTAATACCGTTGCCAATCAGGTTATTCATTACTTCCATAATCCGCTTTTTGTCGGCCCAGACCATGATCGGTTTGTCTGTTTTGGTTGCGAATTGCAGTGAAATATTTCGTTCGTTGGCAAGCATTTGTGCCAGTTCGAATACGTCTTCGGTTAGTTTAACAAGGTCTAATTCAACACAATTTAATGTTAATTCTCCCGATTCGAGCTTGGTTATCGACTCCAAATCTTCTACAATCGAGATCATTCGGTCGATACTTTTTTCCGTCCGCTGAAGGTATAATTTATTAATTTTTGGATCGTCAATTCCGCCTTCGAGCAAAGTCAGCACGTAGCCCTGAATGTTGAAGATGGGGGTTTTAAGTTCGTGCGAAACATTTCCTACAAACTCTTTTCGGTATTTTTCCAGATCTTTTAACCGGGTAATCTCCTGAGTCTGATTTTTGGCCCATTCTTCAACTTCTTTCTGTACATCCGAAATGTTTGTCGTGCTTATTGATTCGAGCAATTTCCCTTTTTTCCCGCTGATCGGAACTTCGCGAATGGTTTTATAAATGGGTTTAATTTTGTCGTTGATGTATGTGTTCAGGATAAAAAGTACCAAAAAATACGAAACAGCGCAGAATAAAACGACGAAAATAAGAGAATAGGTCAGTCCAAAATCCTTTTTCGATTCAAGTAAAAAGAATCCAAAGTTGGAAAGTAGTAATAATACAGTGATGTATAAGGATAGTCGCTTGGCAGAGTATGTCTTCATTTTCAAGTTTGTTTCTTGTGACGCTGCAAAATTAATTGATTTTGTGGAGCTTTTCATTTTTTGCTCCATCGGAAACCTATGTTTAACTTTTAGGGTGCAAATGCAATGTGGAAATTTAAGAGAACAAAAAAATCCGAACCTTTCCAGATCCGGATTTTAGATGTCGGTTTTTGAGGATTAAATGCAGAAAACGCTTTTAATCTGGTCAACATGGTCGAGTTTTTCCCAGGTAAACAACTCAACTTCCAGTTCAATCCTGCCATTGTAAGGCGATTCAAAAACTTTGGTCACCGTTTGTGGCTGGCGTCCCATGTGTCCATAGGCAGCAGTTTCGCGGTAAATTGGGTTGCGTAATTTGAGCCGTTGTTCGATGGCTGCCGGACGGAGGTCAAAAATCGCCTGAATTTTTTCTGATATGTCTGAATCAGAAAGACCTGCGATTGCGGTGCCTCTGGTTTCAACGTAAACGCCTACAGGCTTGGCAACGCCGATGGCGTAAGAAAGCTGAACCAGCATTTCGCGGGCAACTCCGGCTGCAACCATATTTTTAGCAATGTGACGTGCAGCATAAGCAGCCGAACGGTCAACTTTCGATGGATCTTTTCCGGAGAAAGCGCCACCACCATGTGCACCGCGACCACCGTAAGTATCCACGATAATTTTGCGTCCGGTAAGGCCGGTATCGCCGTGAGGTCCGCCAATCACGAATTTCCCGGTTGGGTTAACGTGATAGATAATTTCATCGGCAAATAAATCCTGAAGTCTTTTTGGTAATTGCGCTTTTACCCGCGGAATCAGTATTTCAATGACATCTTTTTTGATTTTCGCCAACATGGGTTCGTCAGCATCAAAATCGTCGTGCTGGGTCGAAACAACAATGGTATGAACTCGTTTGGGTGAATGATCGTCGTTGTACTCAATGGTAACCTGTGATTTTGAATCCGGACGAAGATAAGTCATCACCTTTTGCTCGCGGCGAATGACGGCCAGTTCAAGCAATATCCGGTGCGACAAATCGAGTGGGAGTGGCATGTAATTGTCGGTTTCGGAGTTGGCATAGCCAAACATCATTCCCTGATCGCCTGCACCCTGATCCATTTTATCGGCTTTGTCAACGCCGCGGTTAATGTCGGGGCTTTGTTCGTGAATGGCACTGAAAACGCCGCACGAATCGCCATCAAAGCGATATTCAGCTTTGGTGTAGCCAATTTGGTTAATAACACGGCGCGCAGTTTCCTGAACGTCAACATACGTTTTTGATTTTACCTCTCCGGCAAGAACTACCTGCCCTGTGGTAACCAGGGTTTCGATGGCAACTTTCGAGTTGGCATCGAATGCGAGAAATTCGTCCAAAAGTGCATCCGAAATCTGATCGGAAACTTTATCAGGATGACCTTCTGAAACTGATTCGCTGGTGAAAAAATAACTCATAATCTGTTTAATTTTAATACCTGATACAACAGCACACTCGCTGATTGTGTTCAGGTAAAATGATTTATACAAATAAAAGTTGTGGGTAAATGATAGAAAAGCAAGATAAAAAAAGCATTACGTTTTAGCATTTTTTTTCGTGGTTGCAATCAGAACAAATTTATCCACATAACTGGTGCAAATGTATAAACTTTTTTCAGACAAAGAAGTCTTTATCTGAAAAATGGTATATTTTCTATCACCAGTGTCCGGTTAAAAGTTGAAGATTCATCGCTTCGCTCTGAATGACAGTTTGTTGTGTTTCTATCAGTTTTGGAGGGGCTGGTTGGCGGCTCTGCCGCCAACCAGCCCCTCCAAAAAAATGAAAATGATTGTCATTCAGAGCATAACGAAGTGGAGCGAAGAATCTAAATAACCTTACCTGACAACAGTATATTTTCTATCAAACGATTTCCCATTTCTTAATCGTTGACAATTGCTCGATAACTATCAGCTATCAATGTGTATATCCCGAAATCCCAAGAAATATAACACGCCATCCAGACCAATGGTCGAAATCGATTGTTGAGCGTTAGCCTTTACTTTTGGCTTGGCATGAAAAGCAATTCCGAGTCCTGCCAAATTGAGCATGGGCAAGTCATTGGCTCCATCGCCAACGGCAATAACTTGTTCTAAATCAATTTTCTCAACTTGAGCAATCAATTTTAACAATTCGGCTTTTCGTTTCCCATCTACAATATCGCCCAAATGTCTACCGGTAAGCTTTCCGTCAACAATTTCCAGTTCATTAGCATAAAGGTAATCAACTTCGAAAAGTTTTTTCAGGTGATTGCCAAAATAGCTGAATCCTCCTGAAAGAATGGCTATTTTGAATCCGCATTTTTTCAATATGGACATTAGCCTCACAGCGCCATCCATGATAGGCAGATTTTCGGCAATTTCACGCATGACACTTTCGTCCAAACCTTCGAGTAATGCTACCCGTTGTTCAAAACTTTCCGAAAAATCAATTTCACCCCGCATGGCCTTTTCAGTAATGGCTCGTACTTGTTCGCCCACTCCGGCTCGGTCGGCCAGCTCATCGATCACCTCGGTTTTGATAAGGGTCGAATCCATATCAAAGCAAATTAACCGGCGATTGCGGCGAAACATATCGTCTTTCTGAAACGAAATGTCAATGCCTAGCTCTGCGGAATAGGCCAGAAACTGAGCCGAAAGTAGATTCTTGTCGAGCAATTCGCCCCTCACCGATAGCTCGATGCACGACCGAACGGCATTTTCATCATCGGTTTTCAAACTAGGCCTACCTGTTAAGCGTTTGATGGAATCAATATTTAAGTTTTGATCTGAAACGGCTTTTGTTACCCTCGACAATTGCTTGGCTGTTATTACTTTACCAAGTATGGTAACAATATATCTGCTTTTTCCCTGTCGGCCCACCCAGTTTGTATAACGTTCAGGAGTTACCGCAGTAAAACGTACATTTACATTTAGTTCCGAACATTTGAAAAGCACTTCTTTCAGGATATGTCCCGATTCGGCGTTATCCGACATTTTGAAAAGGATTCCCAACGATAATGTATGATGAATATCGGCTTGTCCAATGTCCAGAATAGTGGCATCGTATTTTCCTAGAATTTCAGTGATCGATGAGGTTACTCCGGGTTTATCTTCGCCCGATATGCTGATTAAAATTATTTCGCTATTTGGCATTGGTAAAATTTGGTTTTGTTTTAATATTCTTTGGCTTTTGCGAACAGTTGGAACAATTACTTTGTCAAGTCCTGAAATACATTTTCGAGACTTTGCTGTTGCTCTTTCAATGAAAGCAGGACAAGCTGATTATTAACCGAAAAGTGAAAAAGGACTGGTCGTAAATCGACACTTCCGTCCGATTCGGCGATGAACGTTGTTGAATTAATTGCTTCAATTTTCCGAAGTCCCTGAATTTTCCGAATAGCTTCCAGATTGGGTGATTGATCGAATTCAACGAATACTGTTTGTTTTTGTGCAAATTGCCCGCCTTTGAGTTGATCGATAGAACCGTCAGCCACAAGACTTCCTTTGTTGATAATGATTACCCGACTACAAATGGCTTCAACTTCCTGCATAATGTGGGTTGAAAGCATAACCGTTTTGTTGGCACTTATCGTCCGGATCAATTGTCGGATTTCTTCGAGCTGATTGGGATCGAGCCCGGTAGTTGGTTCATCCAAAATAAGCACCGCCGGGTCGTGAATCAGTGCCTGCGCCAATCCAACACGTTGTCGATATCCTTTCGAGAGCGCTCCAATTTTCTTATGCTGTTCGGTTTTGAGTCCGGTTAATTCAATCATCTTCAAAACCTGTTCTTTTTTATTCTGAAGCTGATAAAATCCTGCCACCATTTCAAGGTACTCTCTTACATATAAATCAGTATAAAGCGGATTGTTTTCAGGCAAATATCCAATTTGCGAGCGGATGGTAACGTTTTTTGTTTCAACGATTTCGCCATTTATGGTTACAATTCCTCCGTCAGAAGAAAGATAGCCGGTAATAATCTTCATTAGCGTCGATTTTCCAGCGCCGTTTGGTCCCAGAAATCCCACCAACTCACCGGTCCCGATTTCAAACGAAACCTGATCGAGTGCTTTCTGACTTCCATAAAACTTACTTACCTGCTCTATTTTGATGGTCATTTTATTCAGATTTGATCCTGTCAAAAGTAAAGATTTCTATTGATTCCGAAATCTGCTTTTCGAAATGGGACTGCTATGGATTATTTTTATTAGTTTCGTCACCTGACTCTGTATAAATATGGATCATTTACTTTTCATTTTTATTAACTTTAAATTAACTTTGTCGCCCCCAATACATGGCAAATGAAGGATCAGAACTTTAACTACATAGAGGATTTGACGAAGTATCAGCGACAGAAAACATCGTTGGTGCGGATAGGAGGAGTATTGCTTGGAGATCAAAATCCGATCCGGATTCAATCCATGACAGATACCGATACGAGTGACACCGAAGCCACGGTTGAACAAATCATTCGCATCATTAAAGCAGGAGCCGACATGGTAAGGGTAACTGTCAGGGGCGTTGCCGATGCCGAAAATCTTAAAAACATCAAGAGTGAACTGGTAGCCAGAGGATTTGAAAATCCGCTGATTGCAGATATTCATTTTAATCCGCATTTAGCCGAAATAGCTGCAAAATATGTGTTCAAAGTCCGGATTAATCCAGGAAATTTCTACGATAAACGAGCTAAATTTGAGCACCATCTTTATACAAATGACGAATATAAATCTGAGCTTCAGAAGATAGAGGAGCAATTCGTACCTTTTCTTCAAATGCTGAAAGAAACCAATACGGCACTCCGGATTGGGGCGAATCAGGGATCATTGTCTGACCGCATTATGAGTCGTTATGGAGATACTCCGGCCGGAATTGTTGAATCGGTCATGGAATTTCTGCGCATTTGCCAGAATCAGGATTTCGCCAATGTGGTTATTTCGATCAAATCGAGCAATACCCGCTCAATGGTTTACACTGTCCGTTTGCTCAACTACAAAATGCGTCTCGAAGAAATGAGCTATCCGCTTCACCTTGGAGTTACCGAGGCCGGAGAAGGCGAGGATGGGCGAATCAAATCAGCAGTTGGCATTGGTGCATTACTGGCCGACGGAATTGGCGACACCATTCGCGTTTCGTTAACCGAAGCTCCTGAAAATGAGATTTCGGTGGCGCGAAAACTGATCAACCACATTGAAACATACAAAAATCATAAACCGATAAAAGCTCCGCTTTTCGCGCAGATTAATCCATTTGAATACGAACGGCGTTCTGTTCGTCCGGTTTTGAAGATGGGCGACAAAAATTTGCCGGTTGTTATGGCCGATTTACGTGGCCGTACACTTTCTGAAATTCTGCCATTACGCGGGAAACAAATTCCGGAGTACTTTTTCAATAATCATGAAGTACTTGATTTGGAAGGCAATTCATATCCAGTTCTCACGCTTGAAGAATATTTGTTTGGAGGATCGCATTGGGGTCAAACCAAATTCATCCGGACCAACAAAGAGGAATTTGATCATTTCATGAATGAAAATCCGGAGATCATCACCAAACTGAAGCAAACCCGGAAGACCATATTGATATTGGAAAGTTTAAGCCGGAATCCATTTGCGGACCTTCGTGCTTTCTTCATGACTTTGGAATCGCACATCTGGAAAGTTCCGGTGGTGATTTTCAGAAAATACAACGAACGTTACCTAGAAAACCTTCAGATTAAAGCAGCCGCAGATCTGGGCGGTTTACTCATTGATGGTTATGGCGATGGAATTTGCATTACCAACGAATCGGAGCAAATCACGTTTACCGATCTGAAAGACCTGAGTTTTTCAATCCTTCAGGCCAGTCGGATGCGATTGACCAAAACCGAATTTATTTCATGTCCGGGTTGTGGCCGAACGTTGTTCGATTTGCACGAAACTACCATCAAAATCAAGACTCATTTTAATCATCTCGATCATCTAAAAATTGGGGTAATGGGTTGCGTGGTCAATGGTCCGGGCGAAATGGGCGATGTTGATTATGGATTTGTTGGCGCTGGCCCGGGAAATGTGAACCTGTATAAAGGGCAGGTACTTATAAAAAGACACATTCCTTTCGAGCAAGCGGTGGAAGAACTTGAAGCTCTTATTCGCGAAAATGGTGATTGGAAAGACCGCGAAGCTTAAAAAAAGCTGCCAGTCGCAGTTAGCAGTTACCGAGCTTGCTTTTCTGAAAACGGAACACTCTTCACCAACAGCACATAGGTTTCTATGCTCAGTTTTCCTTTATCAATGTTGAAATCGCATAAAGTGGAACAATTTCGATGTTTCCATCTCGTCCAAAATTTTCAAGGGAACAACGAATTCCCCGGATTAGGTTCTTCTCCTTCATGAACAGGCGCATGCTTTGCATTTTTCCGCTATAGCCCGACTTGATTTCGACAGGCACAATAGAACTGCCTTGGCGGATGACGTAATCGACCTCAGCATTGCTGCTTCTTTCCTGACGATGCCAATAGAACAACTGTGGCTTTTCTAAAAACGACGATGCCTTGATCAGTTCCAATCCGGCATAAATTTCGGCCAGATTTCCCTTGTTCACCATGTCCATTTCTTCAACTACCAGATACTCGCGAATATTCAGCCCCAGAATGTGTTGAAATATTCCGGTATCGTATAACAAAACCTTGAACTTCTTCGAATCGATCTGAGCGCCAAGCGGAAACCCATTGGCCGAAGTGTGATAAACCGGATAAGCCAGTCCGGCCTTTATTAGTAATTCGAGCGTTTCCTTTACCTGAGGTAGGCTTGCCTTTGCCATTACGTTCGAATACACAAACTTGGCTCCGGCTTGCTCAACAATACTGGCAAATACTTCGCGGATGCGGCTTTCAGGAACCCGCTTGTGGTACTTCGAAAAATCATCACGAATCGACAAAGCCAAATCGCTCAAAACATTCAATGCATCGTACAAGCTCTTGTTTTCGGCTAGTTGCCGCACCACTTCGGGCATTCCTCCGGTTAACAGAAACTTCCTGAAGTATTCGGTCAGTTTCTCGTGAAACACAGGGTTCATTGGTTGGTCGGGAGAAGCATTCCTGATCATTTCAACATACTGATCCATTTGGTTGGCCATCAGGAACTCATTAAACGACATCGGGTACATAAACATCGAACGGATACGGCCAACGCCAAACGAAGGAAGTTCAGCTAAGGCAAATTCGAGCAACGAACCTGCTGCAATTACATGCAAGCCAGGCATATTCTCATAAAAGAATCTTAGCGCCGAAATAGCACGGGGACAAGCTTGAATCTCATCAAAAAACAGAAGTGTTTCGTTTTCAAGAATCGGCTTTCCGTAAAAGGCTGATAGTTCCTGACAAATGCGGTTTGGATCAAGATTTTGATTGAAAAACGGGCAAACATCAGAGTCAATCTCGAAGTTTACTTCAATATAATTAGCAAAAGTCTTTCCAAGTTCTCTTACCGTAAAAGTCTTACCAACCTGACGGGCTCCACGCAACAAAAGAACTTTCCTTTCGGCTGATTCCTTCCAATTGAGTAATTGATTAAAGATTATTCGCTTCATTGCCTTTTATTTGATGATTATCAATTTTATAACAAAAAGTCAAGGCAAATTTACATCAAAAATACCAAAAAGTCAAGGCAAGTTTTAGGTATAAATCACAAAAAGTCAAGGCAAGTTGTTGCGACTATAAATATTCCTGAAATATTTCTTCAACTTTTTGTCCGGGTTCAAGCCAAAATCCTTTGAGTCCTGAAGCTATTGCACTTTCCACATTCAGTAACGAATCATCAATAAATAGTGATTCTGCCGGATTGATTCCCGAAAGCCTGATAATTTCCTGGTAGGCATTGGACGATGGTTTACGGTAGCCTATTTCGTTTGAATAGAAATCCTTATTGAAAAGTGTAGAAACTTCAAATCCGTGTTGGTTCCTGAAATTGGAATGAAATTTCTCAACATGGATGGCGTTGGTATTGCTGAAAAGGTAGATTTTGAAGTCTTTCCGTAGATTTTTTAGCAATTTAACCCTGATTGGCGGAAAATCGAGCAACATGGCTGTCCATGCGTCATCAATTTCCTGAAAAGAAACTTGAGTTGGGAGCAATTCGAGAACTCCCTGGCGGAATTCATCTGAAGTAATTTTGCCTTGTTCCATCAGATAAAATATTTCATGGTCATATGACAAGCCTTTATCGCCAACCAATTGTTCCATCCCAAGATTTCCGAACGCATCAATCGTTTTTTTCGGATCAATATTCAGCAAGACACCACCAAGGTCAAAAATGATATTCCTAATCCCATTCAACATTTCCATAACTTTCAATTTTCGAGTTCACAAAAGTCAGAAAAAATCTGGGAATTCAAAGTCAGATTGATGATCCTATCTTTTTTAAAACATCTGATCTCTTATCTTTGAGGAGGCAATCAATAGATATAATCATGGGAAACCCACAAACGATTTGGTATAACAAAGAGAAGAATTTAGTCGAAACCATTGATCAGCGATTCCTGCCATTTCAGAATCTGGTTGTTGAAATCGGATCTTTGGATGAGGCACGGTTTGCAATCACCGATATGATTGTACGCGGTGCACCGTTGATTGGAGTTACCGCTGCTTACGGAATGTATTTGGCTGCCCGAGATTATTCAGGGGATGATTTCTATTTTGAAATGCAACGAGCCGCCGATTGGTTAAAATCATCGAGGCCAACAGCCGTGAATCTGGCATTTGCGGTCAATGAGGCGCTTTCTGTGATTTCAGATCAAAGGACAGTTTCAGAAAACATACAATTGCTATTTGATTATTCTGAAAACCTGAAGCAACGCGAAATTGGATTTAGCAAAAACATTGGCATTCACGGATTGGAACTGATCAAAGCGATCAGTAAAAATAAAATGGGTGAACCGGTTCAAATTCTGACTCATTGTAATGCGGGACGGTTGGCCTGCGTGGAATTAGGAACAGCGACAGCACCGATTTACCTGGCTCATGAAGCTGGTATTCCGATTCATGTTTGGGTTGATGAAACTCGTCCGCGAAATCAGGGTGCTCGGTTAACTGCCTGGGAATTGGGCGAAGCGGAAATACCACATACCATTATTCCGGATAATGCCGGCGGACATTTGATGCAGCACCAAATAGTTGATTTGGTAATCGTTGGCAGCGACCGCACTACCTTGAACGGAGATGTGGCCAACAAGATTGGTACTTACCTGAAAGCTCTGGCAGCAGCCGACAATTGTGTGCCGTTTTATGCAGCGTTGCCTTCAACAACAATCGATTGGAACCTGAACGATGGAGTGGCGGAAATCCCAATTGAACAGCGCGATGGCCGCGAAGTTTGGATGATGGAAGGAATGCTAAATAATGAAGTGCATGAATTCAGGATACTTCCGGAGAAAAGCCCGGTTGCCAATTATGGGTTCGATGTAACGCCTGCCCGGTTAGTTACTGGTTTAATTACAGAGCGGGGAGTCTGTAAAGCAACAATGGAAGGCATCTTGGAACTTTTTCCTGAAAGGAGTCTGAACAATGACTGAAGGATACATCAAGTTTCAATGTAATTGGGAGGCTGAAGAAATTCATTTTCCGGAAGAATTGTTTTTATCGTTGGAAAAAGAGCGGTCAATGCTATATCAATTGAGTTTGATTGGAATGTATCCGGATGGAATTGGATTCGGAAATATTTCTGTTCGAACGGAAGGAGGTTCATTTCTGATTACTGGCAGTGCAACCGGCCAATTCCCGACGCTCAATCAATCACATTATTCAATGGTTTCTGAATCGGATTTTGAGCATAATTCTATTTCGTGCAAAGGCTTGACCAAAGCATCAGCCGAAAGTCTGACTCATGCCGCTGTTTACAAAGCTCTTTCCGAAGTTGGCGCTGTTGTTCATGTTCATTGTCTTTGGCTGTGGGAAAAGCTACTAAATAATTACCCAACCACTTCCGGAGAAATTGAGTACGGAACTCCGGAAATGGCTTTAGCGGTTCAGTCGTTGGCAGCCAAAATGGGAATGAGTGACGAAAATATCATCATCATGGGCGGTCATCGGGAGGGAATTCTGGCTTTCGGCAAAAATCTGGAAGAAGCGACACTACAAATTATCAATCTTTATAATCGTTATCGAAATGACTAAAATTGCCATCATTGGCGGCTCCGGATTGGAAAATCCTGCCATTCTGAAAAATGCAACTGAGCTAAAAGTGGACACACCCTACGGATCAACAACGTCCGATTTTAAGTGTGGAGTAATTAACGGACAAGAGGTTGTGATTCTTTCCAGGCATGGACGCCAGCATACGATTCCGCCAACCCAGGTAAATAACCGGGCAAATGTTTGGGCCATTCGCGAAATTGGGTGTACACACATTGTGGCAACAACAGCCTGTGGAAGTTTACGTCAGGAAATTGGTCGTGGCGATTTTGTAGTACTCGATCAGTTCATCGATTTCACCCGGCACCGGGCAGTGACTTTCTTTGAATCGTTCGAACCACGCGAAATGAAACATACGCCAATGGCCGATCCGTTCGACAGTTATCTCAGGTCAAAAATCATTGAAACTGCAAAGGAGCTAAATATGAAGATTTTTGAAAATGGAACAGTGGTTACCATTGAAGGTCCTCGGTTCTCGACACGTGCCGAATCGAATATGTTTCGGTTGTGGGGAGCTGATGTAATCAATATGTCGACTGCTCCTGAAGCTATTTTAGCCAATGAACTTGGAATTCCGTATGCAGCTATCGCCATGAGTACCGATTACGACTGTTGGAAAACCGATGAGGCTCCGGTAACCTGGGGTGATGTTTTGAAAGTTTTCAATGAAAATGTAAGTCATGTAATTGATCTGCTTATTCATACGATTGGGAAAATATAAACCGAGATTCGCAGGATTAAAAATTACTTTCTCTTTGTAATTTTAAGTGCGATCTGAAGATTGTTTGGCACATGTTTTGTAAAAAACTGAAACATATAAGTTGTCTCAAAGCCATGAACAATTTTATTAAGTAGATCGGTCAATTATAAGGTTAAAAGAGAAGAGGTTTAAAATAGATTGACTTGATTTCATACATCAAAGTTGGAGGCCATTCCTGAATTTCAGGAGTGGCTTTTTCATTTCTACATCAAAATATAGAATCTCGCTGAAATAAAAAAAGCTCCTTTTGGAGCTTTCAGATATTATGGGTTTACGTGGATCCAGACACCGGATGCGGGATTTTTAGATAACAAGGAATTTAACTCCTTCTGAGCTTCATCCATTGTCGAAAATCCTTTCATAGCAACTCGGTTCAAACCTTTGAATACACCCAGGTTTTGTCCGTTGTATCCTTGCTCTTTAAGTTGCTGAATGTATTTATCGGCATTTTCTTCGCTTTTGAAGCTTCCACCAATGATAAAATATTTTAATTGTTCAGTCTCTGGGACAGTTACATTAAAGGAATTTTCAGTCGAATTCTGTTCCGGAGTTTGTATTGGCGCAGCCGGGGTACTTTGCATCAGTGTTTCCCACATTCCCATATCCGATTTGGAAAGATACTCATTGTTCTTTTTCATCGGAATGAGTGCCATCGCAATCAATAAAGGAATAGCGATAGCGAGTTTCTTTAACTTGCGCTGCTGAAAAATAACGGGAACGGGTTCACGGTATTCAACCTTAATGGCAGGCTTGGGCATTTGCCGCTGGTAGAGTTTTTCGTAAGAGAAATTTTGTAGTCCGTACGATTCCACCAACAGGTTTTGTTTCAGTTGAGGTTCGAATTGCAAGTTTTCTCTTGAATCGTAATGCAAATAGCCAACACCGTCAAAATAGACATTGCGGTTTCTTTCCAGATTCAGCATGGTTTCTTCAACAAAACTGTCGAGCTTCTGTTTGGCATTGAAATAATCGAGACCTTCAGCTTCCGAAATGTAATTAATCAGCAATCCATCGTTGGAAATAAGCTTGTTGTTAAAAGCAATTTCTTTTGTGGGTGGGAAAAACTGATTGTTTTCGATCGTAGCCGGTTTGTAGTTGGCCACAAATCCACCGAATTCAGGAATGATTACACAATCATTCAAAAGCAAGAGTTCCTTTATGTATTGACTAATTTCCACGCTTTACATGTTTAATTAGTCAAAAGTAAGAAATTTAAGCATTGCTTCAAGGCAAAGTTTTCAACAGTTAAACTTTTGTTATGTAAAAAATCTTTATCTCGCACTTTAAGATTAAGGAATCCAGATTATTCATAAATTTGCGACTCATCTAAAATAAAGGTCATAACATGAAACAAATTTTAGTTACCGGTGGCACCGGATACATTGGCTCGCATACGGTAGTTGAGTTGCAAAATGCAGGTTTTGAGGTAATTATTGTCGATAATCTTTCAAATTCGAGCATGGAATCATTGGATGGTATTGAAAAGATTACCGGTATTCGTCCGATCTTCGAGCAGTTTGACTTGATTGAGAAAGATAAGGTCGAAGCCTTTTTTACTAAATATCCAAAGATTGAGGCAATCATTCATTTTGCTGCTTCAAAAGCAGTGGGCGAATCAGTTGACAAGCCTTTATTGTATTACCGAAATAACCTGGTTTCATTGATTAACCTGTTGGAATGCCAGATTAAATTCGGGGTTTCGAATATTGTTTTTTCATCGTCGTGCACGGTTTACGGTCAGCCCGATAAACTACCTGTTACCGAGCAAACTCCCCGAAAAGATGCCGAGTCGCCTTATGGAAATACCAAAAAGGTGAATGAAGATATTTTGTGCGATACCATTGTTGCAAATCCTCAGATTAAAGGGATTGCACTTCGCTATTTCAATCCGGTAGGAGCTCATCCATCGGCTCATATTGGCGAACTTCCTGTAGGCGTGCCGGCAAATCTGGTTCCGTTTATTACTCAGTCGGCTGCAGGTTTACGTGGCGAGCTAAAGGTTTATGGCGACGACTACAACACGAGCGATGGCTCTGCAGTTCGCGATTATATCAATGTAGTCGACCTGGCTAAAGCACATGTCATTGCCGTAAATCGTCTGATTGAAAACAAAAACAAGCAAGGATACGAGATTTTTAATTTGGGAACTGGAAATGGTGTTTCCGTTCTTGAAGCAATTCATGCTTTCGAAAAGGCTTCAGGCATAAAACTGAATTACAAAATTGTTGGTCGTAGGGCTGGAGATATTGAAAAAATATGGGCCGATACCACTTTTGCCAACGAGGAATTGGGCTGGAAAGCTGAAACCGGATTGGAAGAAACCATGCTCTCGGCCTGGCTTTGGGAAAAAAGGGTTAGAGGAATTAAATAAACTACCCATCAATAACACAACAAAAAAGGTTTGCCATTTGCGGGCAGACCTTTTTTGTTGTGTTATATTTCCGAGGAAGTTTTGAATCTGAAATTCAGTAGTTATAGTTATTTCGCGATATTCATTTCGTTCAGCAGATAACCAGCACCACCGAATTTATCCATGATAAAAAGTGTATATCGAATATCAAGATTGATGCATCGTTGCAATGACGGTTCAAAAATAATGTCACCGCTCATCGATTCCCAGTTTCCGTCGAACGCAGTACCGATCAACTCTCCATTTTTATTCAGAACCGGGCTTCCAGAATTGCCACCAGTAATGTCGTTGTTGGTGAGGAAATCAACTGGCATACGGCCATCTTTAAGTGCATATTGACCAAAATCTTTGGCGTTGTAGAGTTCTTTCAGTTTAGCCGGAACCACAAATTCCCAATTGTTGGGATCCTCTTTCTCCATCACGCCGTCCAATGTGGAAACGTAATCGTAGATCACTGCGTTTTTGGGTGAATAATTCAAAACTTTGCCATAGGTCAAACGCATGGTGAAGTTTGCATCAGGATACATGGCTTTTCCGGCATTCATATCTAGCGTTCCGGCGATGTATTGTTTTTGACCTTTTGCGTAAAGCGAACGGTATTGCTCAATTTCGTGATTGTATTTTGAAATTGCATCAGCAATATTTTTCCCTGCTATATATGCAGGGTCGTCTGTAATCGCTGTTTGGTCGCCTGCCAATGCTTCTTTCATTTTTTCTTCTGAAACAAAAACCGATTGCTTAAACATGGCATCAACATAGGCGTCGATGTTGCCCTGATAGTCGGTATCAATTGTTTTATAGAAGTCGGGAAGGTCGGCTTGAGGCACTTTTTCTTTAAACAGCTTAAGCATAGCTTTTGCAACATTTATGTCGGTTGCAACATTGTAATCTTTGTAGAAATCAGACGGACTCATTACAATGTTTGGTCTGCCACCTCTTCCTTCACTCTGACTGTTTTCAGCTTTTGGTGCAAAGCGCATTGCGGCAGAAGTTAATTCTATCGAATTAAGCGCTTCCATGTAGTATTTCAAGGTAAATTGAAGCTTAGCACGTCCTTCAATTGCCGACTTCACATCGGATAATGCTTGTCCGTATTTTTCAACACGTTTAGGGTCGGCAGCAACCCATTCCGAAAACGCTTTTTCTTCAGCAACTCTTCGGTCATAAACTTTCAGCTTGGCGAAAGTCTCGTTCATTCCAATTGACTTTTTCCATGAATTGGATGATCCGGCATATTTACTTGCATACATCAGCCTGATTTTAGGATCGGCCACCATGTCGGTCATCAAAATATTCTGGCGAACTCCTCGCACCAGAATCGTGATTGCATTGGTAATTTCGCTGGTTTCTTTCACTTCGAATGAAGTCATGAAACGGTTGGTTCTTCCTGGATAACCCATAATCATGGCAGGAT
Source organism: Prolixibacteraceae bacterium (assembly GCA_028683385.1). GTDB lineage: Bacteria > Bacteroidota > Bacteroidia > Bacteroidales > Prolixibacteraceae > Aquipluma. The sequence continues at coordinate 26,452 of JAQUIJ010000003.1, forward strand.
CATTCTGATTCACTCCTTTGAGAGAAATCGTCAGAAATTTCTTTGGTTTAAATGTGACATTGTCTTTGGAGTATTCCGCAGGATTATTGTCTTTATCGGCATAAATCCGGAACATGCTGAAATCGCCGGTATGACGAGGCCACATCCAGTTGTCAGTATCTGCTCCAAATTTGCCAATTGAAGAAGGCGGTGCTCCGACAAAACGTATGTCGCTGTATGTTTTTGTAATGACAAGGTAGTATTGGTTGTTACCAAAAAACGAAACTACCCGGCCTTTTAGATATTTATTACCACCAATGGCCTTGTTGGAGAGTTGGTCAGATATTTTTTTCAGGGCTTCTTCTTTGGCCGTTGGATCTGTTGCTGAAGCCAAAGCCTCAGTGACTTCCTTTGTAACATCTTCAAATTGGTCGAGAAAAGTAACCGTCAGTCCGGGTGCGGGTATTTCTTCTTCGTGATTCTTTGCCCAGAAACCGTTCAGCAGGTAATTGTGATCGACTGAACTTAACTTCTGGATCGATCCATAACCGCAATGGTGGTTGGTCAAGACCAGTCCGTCTTTCGAAATTATTTCAGCAGTACAACCGCCGCCAAATTGTAATACGGCATCTTTTAAACTCGAGTTGTTGACATCATAAATGTCTTTGGCCGAAAGCTTGAAGCCCATGTCCGACATGGTTTTAATGTTCAACTTTTGTATCAGAGGCAGCATCCACATGCCTTCGTCGGCTTTCAGAGTACCGCAAGTGAGAAGGGTTGCTAAAAGGAAAAATACAAGCTTTTTAATGTTTGTCATATCTTATATGGTTATTGATTGCTTAACAAATTTATAACTACAATAATAGCATAAAAGTGCAGAGTTCAAAATGAGTTTTACCATCCTGAGAGATTATTAATTTGACATTTGAATCACGAGGAATTGTAATAAAAGACCCGAACTCTCGTTCTATCTTTCAAAATCTATCGGGAGTTTCTGCCTAATTGATTACTTTTGTTTATTACTGAAAAACGAAACAGATGAAGACAATTCTGATTACCGGAGGGGCCGGTTTTATTGGGTCACACGTGGTGCGGCTTTTTGTTAATAAATATCCTGAATATAAAATTGTTAACCTCGATAAACTCACTTACGCCGGAAATCTGGCCAACCTGACCGATATTGAGAACAAACCCAACTACGAATTCGTGAAAGGCGACATTGTTGATGCCGAGTTTATCCTGAATTTGTTTATCGAAAGACAATTCGACGGGGTGATTCATCTGGCAGCCGAATCGCATGTAGACCGGTCGATCAGCAACCCGACCGAATTTGTGTTTACCAATGTGATTGGCACCGTGAACCTGCTGAATGCTGTCCGTCAAATCTGGAAAGACAATACCGAAGGCAAACGTTTTTACCACATTTCTACCGACGAAGTGTATGGAAGTTTGGGCAACGAAGGCATGTTTACCGAAGAAACCGGTTACGATCCGCACAGTCCATATTCGGCATCAAAAGCCAGTTCCGATCATTTTGTGCGTGCCTATCACGATACATTTGGAATTCCTGCGGTTGTTTCAAATTGCTCAAATAACTACGGTTCGTTCCAGTTTCCTGAAAAACTGATTCCTCTGTTTATCAACAATATCAAGTTCAACAAAGCGCTGCCGGTTTATGGAAAAGGCGAAAATATTCGCGACTGGTTGTGGGTTGAAGATCATGCCCGTGCCATTGATGTGATTTTTCATCAGGGTAAAAATGGCGATACCTACAACATTGGTGGTCATAACGAATGGACAAACATCGACTTAATTAAAGTAATGTGCCGTATCATGGATCGCAAGCTGGGTCGCGAATCCGGAGAATCGGAAAAACTGATTACTTACGTGAAAGACCGTGCCGGACACGATTTACGCTATGCCATCGATTCAACCAAACTTCAGAAAGAATTGAACTGGGTACCGAGTCTCCAGTTTGAAGAAGGTTTGGAGAAAACCATCGACTGGTACCTGGCCAATACCGAATGGATGGAAAATGTAACCAGCGGCGATTATCAAAGTTATTACGAAAAGCAGTATCAGAATAGATAGAATTTAGCTAACAGCAAAGAAATATAAGTCAGGGTTTCATTTAGTTGAAGCCCCGACTTTTTATTTTGTGATAATTCGAAAAAAATCGGTGAAGCCACGCAACCCTTTTTAGGATTTCTCTCATCTATACGTTAAACAAAAGTTTCATAAATATTTTGTTTTTATTACATTCGTATGTGTTAGAAATACAAACAAATAGCCATGAAAAACTCACTTATTTTTATTGTACTACTCGCATTGATTTCGTGCCAGAAGACCGAAAATGATCAGCCCGAAATTCCAAACCTTCCGGAGAAATCAGCCCAGCTTATTCATGCAGACAATACTTTTGGCCTCGACCTTTTTAGCCGGGTAGCCAATCAGGCCGAAAAGAATGAGAATACAACAGTTTCTCCACTTAGCGTTTCTCTGGCATTGGCGATGGCATACAATGGTGCACAAGGTGAAACTAAAATAGAAATGGAAAAGGCCATGAAGCTGGCGGGTCTTACCACCGAGCAAATTAATAGTTCGCACAAGGCACTGGTTGCAGCTCTTCAATCGTCGGATCCCGATGTCGTACTTGAAATTGCAAATGCAATTTATTATCATCAAGGATTTACGGTTCTCCCTGATTTTATTTCAGTCAATAAGAATTTTTACACTGCGGAAGTTAACGCATTGAACTTTGGCAATACAACCGAAGCTCTTAATACGATAAATGGCTGGGTGGCTCAAAAAACTCATGATAAAATTCCAACAATCATCGATGCTATTGATCCGGATTTGAGGATGATCCTGCTCAATGCGATCTATTTCAACGGAATATGGAAAAATAAGTTTGGGGAGAGAGATACCCACAATTATCCATTCTACTTTGCCGATGGAACCCAAAAGGATGTTCCGACCATGAAACTGGAAACTTCGTTGGAATACACGAGCAACGAACTGTTTAGTGCAGTGAATCTGCCATATGGGGATGGGCAGTTCCAGATGACTGTGCTACTTCCCAATGAGGGGAAAACGACAAAGAATGTGATTTCAGAACTTAATATGGATAACTGGCAAAAGTGGATGAAAGGCTTTGAAGCTGCAAAGCCGGTGGTTGTGAATATGCCTCGTTTCAAGTTTTCCTGGAAACTTAAATTAAATGATATCCTTCAAAGTATGGGAATGAAACAAGCATTTGTAAGTAATGCTGCAAATTTTAGTGGAATTAGCGGAGGAAAGGATTTATACATTGGTTACGTAATTCATAAAACCTATATCGACGTAAATGAAAATGGAACCGAGGCTGCTGCGGTAACGGCAGTTGGAATGTTTACAACAGGCTCTTTAGAGCCCGATCTCCGCAAATATTTCACAGTTAACCGTCCATTCCTGTTCACCATCACCGAGAAAACTACCGGAGCAATTTTGTTTATCGGCGAAGTTACCAATCCGGAATATCCTTTGTAAAGAGCCTGTTTATTTTCGTGTGAATGAAAAGAGAAATGAATCAGGGTTTCACCACAAAGTGAAGCGCTGATTTGTTTTTAGCACATGTTGAATTCTTGAACTTTTTCTTACCTTGATGGTTCAATTTTACCTGAGCCTATGAAACGCCGAAACTTCTTTAAAACCGCAGCATTGGGAGGAGGATCACTTGCTCTTGCTCCGTTAAGTTCTTGTGTGCAACCAACAGTTTCAACTTCCGTTCCGGAAGATTATTCAGCCTTCGAATTGAATGAAGTAACGATTACAGAACTTCAGGATGGAATGCATTCTGGGAAATTAACTTCCGTAGATATTACACAGAAATACCTTGATCGGATTGATCGAATAGACAAGAAGGGCCCAGAATTGCGGTCGGTAATCGAGATCAATCCTGAAGCAATAGACATTGCAAAACAGATGGATGAAGAACGCAAATCGGGAAAAGTTCGTGGCCCGTTGCATGGAATTCCTGTTTTGATTAAAGACAACATCGATACCGGCGACCGGATGCAAACTACTGCTGGTTCGTTGGCATTAGTTGCTGCTACGGCTCCCGATGACGCTATTATTGTGGGTAAGTTGCGTGAAGCAGGTGCTGTCCTTTTGGGTAAAACCAACCTCAGCGAATGGGCTAATTTCCGTTCTTCTCACTCATCAAGTGGATGGAGTGGGAGAGGAGGCCAGGTGCGCAATCCGTTTTGTACAGACCGCAGTCCGTGTGGTTCAAGCTCCGGAACAGGTGCCGCCGTTTCGGCGAACCTTTGTGCAATTGGCATTGGTACCGAAACCGATGGATCGATCGTTTGCCCTTCAGGAATAAACGGTATTGTAGGAATTAAGCCGACGGTTGGCTTGTGGAATGGCGATGGAATTATCCCAATTTCGCACAGTCAGGATACCGCTGGACCAATGGCGCGTAATGTTTCGGATGCTGCAATTTTATTAGGAGCATTGTCAGAAAAAAATCAGGATTATACGAAGAGTTTGGACATTAACGGCTTGAAAAATGCACGAATTGGCATTGCTTCCGATTTTTTTGGCTTTCATTCCGGAGTTGAAAAATTGATGGCCGAAACTATTCTGACCTTGAAAAATGCAGGCGCTGTCATTGTTGAAAATCTGAAATTTGAAAATCGGGAGGAATGGGGAAAGCTGGAATGGCAGATTCTGATTTCGGAATTCAAAGCTGATTTAAATACTTATCTGAAAGGTCGGACAGGTCTGAACGTTCAGTCGCTGGCCGATTTGATTGAGTTTAATAAAACGAATTTGGAGACAGAATTAAAATGGTTTGCTCAGGAAATATTTGAAGAGGCAGAAAAGACGAAGGGCTTGGAAGATCCGGTTTATCTGGAAGCGCTTAAAAAAGCACACGAATTGACCCGCAAAAATGGAATTGATTTGCTAATGGACAAACATCAACTCGATGCGCTGATTGCACCGACCAACGGCCCTTCGTGGACAATTGATCTGGTGAATGGTGATCATTTTGGAGGTGGAAGTTCTGAACCGGCAGCCATTTCCGGATATCCAAATATTTCGGTTCCTGCAGGATATGTGCAGGGATTACCTGTTGGTATTTCATTCTTTGGGCGTGCCTGGAGTGAGCCTACCTTGATTAAACTGGCCTATGCCTACGAGCAGGCCACTAAACACCGCAAAGCTCCGGGATTTTTGAAAAGTATTGAATAGAACTATTTAGTCAGGGTTTCACTTCAAGTGAAGCCCTGACTTTGTTCTTACTTTTTGTCTTCGTGTCTTTGTGGTTGTTTCGTTTTCCGGTAGCCCATCCACCAAATGAAGAATCCGCTGATCAGCACAATTAAAATACAGATTCCGGCGAGCGGAACATAGAGAATATAAAACATGCCCAAAATAGATTGGAAGATGCGCCCGGTATGAACTTCAAGTGAAAGATTCCACAGCGAAATGGGACTCTTTTGAATAATTTCAGCGCTCATTTTCCCAAATTCAGAGTTGTTCCGTATGGGCAACACTCCCAGATTGTAGTCAAAATAAAATTCATTTCCGGAGGTGTCAGAAAACCAACCGTCAATCATGTCTTTCGAGATAGGAGGGCCAACTACTTCGGGCGCTTTATATGGATTTTCAGAGAGGTAGTCAAGGATTTGTCCGGTCAATGGATTCCACAGAAATAAACCATTGAAAGATCCGATCAGGTAAGTGCTTTCGCCTTTCTTCTCCAAAACATTGCAACCCATTACACTGACCGGAGGCTCGTTTACCAGGCGACGTATCGGCTCGCGAAAATTCTCGTCAGTAAAGAAAATTCCTTCAGATGTCGAAAATAAAAACAGGTGTTGCTGCTCATCGTACAAAACGCGGCGAAGCTTGTCGTACCAAGGATTGGATGAACTCAAAACCGTTCCGGGAATGGGTGAAACCGTCGAACTGGCAATAGCAATCAACAATGGAGGGCGCAAAAACATACCGGTTATGGTTACAAAAATCAGGAATGGAATGAATATCCAACCCAACCGGTTGTGCCAGTGTAGATTGGTATTTCGTGCCGAAACCAGTTTGGCATTGTCTTTTTTCCTTTCTCGGCGATGTTTCAACCACTTCGGAAAAATAAAGTGCATCAATCCGGTGAGCGAAATAATCAGGATGGCCAGACCAAATAAATCGACGATCAGTTTTCCGACCGAACCCCAGATTTCGCCGCTGTGCAGCAACCACAAGGTTTTAAACAAGCTGGCTTTTCCGTTGTAGCCTTCAGAAGCAGGGAGTTGTATGGGATGAAACGTAATTCCATCCTGACTTTTCATCAGGAACGACCGGGTTTGAACCATTAGCTCATTCTGCTTCAGAATCAAATCTGTAATTCGTTCTTCGGAAACGGGCAAAGGTATTTTTTCCCAATAATGGTGCTGAAACGAATATTGGAACAACCCAAAGTATGTTCCGGCAAACAGTTTCCCATCGGGAGTTTTCATCATTTTGCTGATTTTCCGGTTGTCGGTTCCGGCAGGAAATCCGGCATTCCAGTCCTGAAAAGTTTTGAAATGATCGGTTGTGAGCCACACACCAATGTTTCCATAAACCAGCGCCGAATCGCCCCCGAGCAGACAAACCGATTTTACGGCTCCCTTGTTCCAGTTTTGGTAACTGTATTCTTTTGGTAAAAGCGACCGGTTGATGTCGACAGCCGAAATCAGGTCGCGATGATTCATGAAAATTCCGGATAGACTGAAAAGAATCACAAACAAAGTGATTACAATTCCGGGCCATTTGTGGAACTTCCGCAGTTTCTTTAATATGGAGTTTTTTGTCATTGGTCTGTTTTATGGTTCAAATGTAGAAATTGGTCTGGTCATAAATTGTAACGATCGTTACAGTTTATGGATTTACTTTTTGCCTTTAAAGTTTTAGCATAAACCTCTTTTGACTGGCGCATTTTTCTATTTTTGTTGATCAAATTAATCAATCACACACATGAAAGTTTTCAAATTTGGAGGTGCCTCAGTAAGTTCTGCCGATGCTGTTCGTAATTCAGTCAACATCCTGAAAATGTATCCCGGAAATAAAGTTCTGGTGATTTCGGCCATGGGAAAGACCACGAATGCGCTGGAAATTGTTGCCCGAAAATATTTCAGTCAGGATCCGGAAATGTGGACTGCTTTTCAGGAAGTAAAGGATTATCACAATAAAATTATAACTGAACTTTGGGGTGAGCCAACTGAGCTTCCGGAGGTTGAAAAGCATTTTGCGCAGCTAAGTAACCGCATCAAAGGAGAACGTTCGCTCAATTTCGACTATGAATACGATCAGATTGTTGCTTTTGGCGAGTTGTTATCGACTCAAATTATCAGTCTGTATTTCAATCGGATTGGCCTGAAAAACCGTTGGGTCGATGTTCGCAATTGCCTGAAAACCGATGACCAGTTCCGCGAAGCAAACATTAACTGGGAGCTTTCGGTGCGTTTGGCCAAGAGACAATTTACATTCGAGTCGGAAGATTTGTACATCACCCAGGGTTTTATTGGCGGGACTTTGACTAACCAAACCACCACGCTTGGGCGCGAAGGTTCGGATTATACAGCGGCTATTCTGGCCAATTTACTCGATGCCGAAGATGTGAGTATCTGGAAAAATGTACCCGGAATTCTGAATGCCGATCCCGATTTTTTCTCCAATACCGTGAAACTCGACGAATTATCGTACAAAGAAGCCATTGAGTTGTCGTATTCAGGAGCCAAAGTGATTCACCCCAAAACAATTAAGCCGCTGCAGAACAAGAATATCCCGTTACTTGTCAAATCCTTTCTTGAACCTGAAAAGCCGGGAACTATTATTCATGAAGTTGAACATGCCCTCAAATTGGTTCCGGTAATTATCGTGAAAAAGAACATGGCGCTGATTACCTTGACGCCTAACGATTTTTCGTTTATCAGTATTGGCAGTGTTTCTGATGTTTTCGGATTATTCGCCAGGTATCGGTTGAAAGTTGGTCTTTTGCAGCAATCGGCCATCGACCTTTCGCTGGCTTTCGACGAACCGGAACAAGGAATTGAAGGATTGATCAGCCAATTACAGCAAAAGTTTGAAGTGAAATACAATACCGGACTCGATTTGGTAACAATACGCTATTATACTGCTGAATCGGTGGCTGAGATTTCTGAAGGCCGTAATGTTTATGTGGAGCAGAAGAGCAGAAGAACTGCGAGAATGCTTCTGAAATAAGGAATTGTTGAGTCTTAATTATTCTCTGCAAAAAATGCGGTAAATAACAAGTGTATTTACCGCATCAATCTAATGTTTTTGGTGTAATCGACTAGCTTTTCATGGTATAGATTCCATCCACGATTCCGTATTCGACTGATTCTTTGGCATTCATCCAATAATCGCGTTCGAAATCATGTAAAACCTGTTCCAAAGTCTGGTTGCAGTTCTTAGCCAGAATCTCGGCCGATAACGTTTTGGTTTTAAGAATTTGTTTGGCATGAATCTCGATATCGCTTGCCCGACCCTGCAAATACCCGATGCTGGGCTGGTGAATCATCACTTCGCCCAATGGATAAATAAAACGCATGCCTTTTTCTCCTGCCGACAAAAGCAACGAGCCCATCGAAGCAGCCAATCCCATACAAACGGTTGAAACTGGCGATGAGATCAGGTTCATCGTGTCCAGGATTGAAAAGCCTGAAGTTACCATTCCGCCAGGACTGTTGATGAAAAATGTAATTTTTTCGCCAGGTTTAATCGACTCCAGATAGAGTAATTTACTCACGATATCCTGGGCTGAATCATCGTCAACCTGACCCCAAAGAAATATTTTTCGCTGTTCCAGAAATTTTTCCTCTACTTTTTTCTGGATATGTGGTTTTTTTCCTTCCGATTCCGGTTCTTCATCTTCATTCATTCTTCTTGTTTTCATATTGCTGTTTTTTAATGATTTATACCTATTTTGAACCAGATGCAAATAAATAACATCCAGATAATTCAGGCAAAATCAAGAAATATGAATATGCCTGAACCGAATTTTAAAATTACGATTATTTTTTTGATCAATGGTAGGGGAGCAGAATTGTTTTATTCGCTCATAGTTGATCTGATAACCAAATGGAGTTTATTTCTTCTGAATCAGCAAGGTAACAACCACATAAGCAAGTTTATATTCGGTGCCGTATTTCGGATAAGGTTTTGCATCAACGATCTGAATGGTATATCCGGTTGGCTGTTTTGTCTGGTCGTTCATTACCGAATGGATTTCAAAGGGTGATTTGTTTCCGTTTTCTGTCCATTCGCCTTTCAGGGTAACTTCGCCCTGCCAAATGCATTGCACGCCTTCCGGACAGCGCGAATCGCCAAAATCAGTAATCTTCAGGGTGTATTTCCCATCGGCCGAAGTGTAAAGTTGGTCAACCTGGAAGCTTGCTTCTTTTCCAATTGTAAATCCTTGTTCAATAACGGTTTCTTCGCAACCCATTCCGGCGAAAAGGAATAAAACCAGAAGATATTTTAGTGCTGACAGCGTTTTCATTTCAGTATGTTTTGTTTGAACTAAGACGGAAGAACGACCGTTTTTGTTGCGTAAAACTAAAGATAAAGAGGCAAATTACCTAAAGGGCAAGGTACCAAAGGGAAAAACAAAAATTCAGGTACTTTGCCACTTTGATACTTTGTTACTTACTTTGCACCATCAATGTAAATTAGAAACTGTGAAGATCGGATCAATTGATTTGGGGGAAATGCCGCTTTTTTTGGCGCCTATGGAGGATGTGACGTATAAATCGTTTCGGTACATGTGCAAAAAGTACGGTGCCGATGTGATGTACACCGAGTTTGTTTCGTCGGAAGCGCTGATTCGCGATATTCAGAAGACCAAGCAGAAAATGACTTTGTTTGATTTCGATCGCCCGGTAGCCATTCAGATTTACGGTCACGACATTCATTCGATGGTCGAAGCCGCCAAAGTTGCAGAAGAATGCCAGCCCGATTTTATCGACATCAATTACGGTTGCCCGATGAAAAAGATTATTCGGCACGGAGCAGGCGCCGGTATGTTACTCGATCCGGATAAAATGCAGCGAATGACCGAGGCCATTGTGAAAGCGGTAAAATTACCGGTTACGGCCAAAACCCGGCTTGGGTGGGATCACAATAGCAAAATTATTGTTGATGTTGCTGAACGGTTGCAGGACGCCGGGGTTGCAGCGCTTGCCATTCACGGTCGTACGCGCAGCATGTTATACACCGGGGAGGCCGATTGGTCGCTGATTGCTGAAGTGAAGAACAACCCTCGCATGAAAATTCCGATTATCGGGAATGGCGATATCAATGGTCCGGAGAAAGCAAAAGCCTTTCTGGATCAGAGTGGAGTTGACGCGCTGATGATTGGCCGTGGTTCGATTGGCCGGCCCTGGATTTTCTCGGAAGTGAAACATTACCTGAAAACCGGTGAAGTCCTTCCACCGCCAACGGTTGCCGAGGTGGTTCAGAATGTACGTGACCAACTCAACATGTCGATTGAATGGAAAGACAATGTGCGCAGCGGTATCCTGATGATGCGCCGTCATTTTGCCAAATATTTTCCAACTCTGCCAAATTTTCGGGAGCTTCGCATTCGGCTGTTGCAGGCTGAAACACTCGAATCTGTTCAGGAATTGTTGGATTTGATTGAAGCCGGTTACGGAGATACTCGGGTGGATTATACCAATGTGAGTTTGAAATAGCTGGAAGTCCGGAGTCCGGAGATGGAAGACCGAAGTACCGCTCCCTGAGCGCGATGTTTCCTGAGCAGCGAAGCGTGTCGAAGAAAGTGTATCGAAGTGAGCAAATCTAATTAAATGAAGAAATTTCGTACCATACAAATCGGGGCCAATTTATACAGCCTGTTTGCTGATGAATTTAAATCGGCCAGGTTCCGGAGACATTATTCGGATGCTTCGTTTTGGGATAAGCTGAAAAAATTTTCAAAGGTTGCAGGTATGAAGGTGGTGTATCCGGCGCTATTGCTTCAATATTTGATGAAATCGAATGATGTTCCACTCAAAGCAAAACTAATTTTGTCAGCCGCTTTGGGTTATTTCATTTTGCCGGTCGATTTTATTCCTGATTTTGCTCCGCTAATTGGGTTTGCCGATGATTTGGGCGTATTGTTGCTGGTTCTTCGTCAAATGGCTGTTCATGTTACTCCTGAAATTAAAAATCAGGCTCGCGAACATCTTCGCAAATGGTTTGGTGAGACAGATACTACTCAACTGGATCTTCTGGACAGGGAGTATTTGAAATAATTAACGATTAATGATCAACGATTAAAGATTGTTGAAGTATAGCGATGCAAAAAATCGGTAATCCTCATTCGGTAATCGTTAATCTTTGATCTTTTTTTACATTTGCCTCAAACTCATCATTGATACATGGAATTGCTGTCCTCACTTCAAATCAATCCTCTGGAATGGACAATCATCATGGCTTGTGGTATGCTTATCGGAATGTCGAAAGTTGGTGTTCCGGGAGTTTCTATGATTGTGGTTCCTGCCCTGGCCTTTATTTTTGGCGCCAAGCAATCGACTGGTGTGCTGCTTCCTATCCTGATGATGGCCGATATTTTTGGAGTAGCCTATTATCGACGGCACGCCAATTGGAATCATCTGATTAAAGTGATACCCTGGGCAGTAGTTGGTCTGCTGATTGCGCTGTGGGTTGGCAAAATGGTGAACGACAAACAATTCAAAAATCTGATTGCCATTCTCGTTTTTCTCAGCATTGCCCTAATGCTTTGGCAGGACAAGCGAAAAGGAACAAATCTTTTTCCTGATAAATGGTGGTTTGCTGCAACAATGGGGATTTTGGGTGGTTTTGCTACTATGATTGGTAATGTAGCCGGTCCCGTTTTCGCTATTTATTTGCTGGCCATGCATCTCCCGAAAAACAGCTTCATCGGAACCAGCGCCTGGTTTTTCATGATTATTAATTTCACGAAATTTCCGTTGCAACTGTTTGTCTGGAACAATATCACCCTGCACACTTTAACTATTGATTTATTTACTATTCCTGCGATTGCGTTAGGGGCGTTTGTTGGGTTTAAAGCTGTTAAAATAATTCCTGAACACATTTATCGAGGGTTCGTTATTGTGATTACGGCGATTTCTGCATTCTTATTATTGCTTTAAAATTGAAGAGTCCTCTCTTTTTTTTTCATTTTAAACCCCGGAATTTTCGAATCGTTTGAATACGCTTTTATTGTTTTTATCAGCTAAATTTATTGTTTTTGCAATAAATCTTTATTTTTCAGGATACTGATGTAGTAGATTATGGTGTTGTATATCAATGTGATGTGTCGGAATTGAATTTGTTCCGATTTGTAGAAATAAAATAAATTAATCTTGCTGCAATAAAAATGTAATCACTCTTTAATTCTATTGATTCAATTTTGTGTTTTGAAAATCGTTCTGATCGAAACAAACTTCAGGTATTTATCGACAATTATATTTCCTTATCTTAGTCAGACGGTTAGTAGAGTTAAAATTAATAGATATAACGTGTTCAAATATGTCGCAAAAGAAAGACGAAGCCATTGTAAATATTATTGCCGATTACGAGAAACTTGCCAATTTAGTGTTACGGCAACTCGACACTGTTGAAAAATTAATAGCCTCAGGAAAATTGCGTTTGGATGATTCGGTGCAAGAAGATTTTGTTAAAAATGAGGAAAAAATTAATAAGCTTGAAGTTAAGCTGAGTGAAGAAGTAATCAATTCGATAGCCCTTTACCAACCTGTAGCTTCGCAGATACGCAAATTAATGTCATGCTACCGCATTACCATCAGTCTCGAACGAATTGGTGATTTGGCGTTAAATATCGTTAAACTCATGCGGCGGATTGAAAACGAAGAAGTATATACAAGTCTTTCAGGGTTTATTTCGAAAATGATGAATTTGAGTGTCGATATGTCCAGAAGATCCATGTTATCTTTTTTAAATCAGGATATGGAATTGGCCAAATGGACCATTAAATCAGAAGTAATAGTGGACGAATTCAACCACAAAATGCTAAAAAAAGTTGCTGAAAGAGTTAATCTTTTGGCTGAAGACAAGAATATTTTAATCAGTTTTATCAATATAAAAGAAATGGCTGCAAGCATTGAACGAATTGCTGATCATGCAGCAAATATTGCGGAGGCCTCGTTTTATTCTTTCGAGGGGAAAGATATTCGTCATAAGCGAAACTAAATCCCTAAAAATTATCTAAACAGTGTGTTATGAATCAGGACTATAAAATATTGGTCGTCGACGATGAACGGGATTTATGCGAAATCCTTCAGTTTAATTTGGCAAGTGAAGGGTTCGAGATAGAGGTTGCTTATTCAGGCGAAGAAGCGCTTTCCAAGTCCATTGAACGATTCGACTTATTGTTGCTTGATGTGATGATGGGTGGAATGTCGGGTTTTAAATTAGCCGATAAAATCAGGAAGGAAATGGGGCTTTCGGTTCCGATTATTTTTCTTACTGCCCGTGAAACCGAGAACGATATGTTGACTGGTTTTAATGTTGGAGGTGACGATTATCTGTCAAAACCATTTTCGATTAAAGAGCTGGTTGCAAGGATTAAAGCTGTTTTGCGCCGTGGAAAAAATGTTGAAGTGAAGCCAAAAGTTATTACTGTTGACACCATGGAGTTGGATTTGAATCGAAAATCGGTGACCATCGACAATGAAAATATATTGCTTACCCGAAAAGAATTTGAGATTCTAAACATGTTAATTTCGCACAAGGGTAAATATTTGAGTCGTCAGGAAATCCTTGATCGTATTTGGGCCGATGATGTAATTGTTACTGAGCGAAATGTGGATGTTAATATTGCCCGGTTACGTAAAAAGATAAGTACCTACGGAAGTTGCATCAAGGGGCGATCTGGATACGGATATTGCTTCGAAAATTAGCTAAACGGTTAGAAACAAACAGGATTATTTCATTATATAAAAACAGAGTTGTGGCTGTAAGACGTACCTTCAGAAAGCGAATATTAATAAACTACCTTGCTGTATTTTCTATTTTCAGTCTGGTTGTGCTGGCGTACCAATACGATCGGGAGAAGCATTATCGTACAGCTCAGCTCGAAAACACGCTCGATAATATTTCTGAATTTAGCCACCGCTATATTGAACACAAGAAGATTTTTGAAACGGGTGATTTTAGGTCGCTGGATACACTCAAGAGTTTGTTGCCAATTTCGAATACCCGTTTAACTGTACTCGATCTGACAGGTAAGGTTGTATATGATAGCTTCGTTGCTAACGTTGAACATCTTGAGAACCATTTGAGTCGACCTGAGGTTCAAAAAGCATTGCAATTCGGAAAAGGATCAAGTATCAGGCTTTCAGCAACTACCAACCAGAAGTTTTATTACTATGCTAAAAATTGCCATAACTATTATGTCAGGACCGCTGCCGTTTATAATGTCGACATCATCAATTTTCTAAAAACAGAACATATTTTTCTGGTATTTATCTTTTTCCTGTTTGTCCTGATGGGAATACTGTTTCATTTCACTACCCGCAGGCTCGGTGATTTCATTGTTAAGTTGAAAGATTTTGCATTGAAAGCTGGGCAGAACGAGGATATCTCGAAGATGGACAGTAATTTTCAGGACAATGAGTTGGGTGTAATCCGTCGGCAGATTGTACAAATCTACGATAACTTAAAAACCGCTAAAGATGAATTGACCACTGAAAAGGAAAAATTGTACGGACATTTACAGGTGCTGAATGAAGGCATTTCTATTTTTTCTCCCGAAAAGCATAAAATATTGGCAAACAGCCATTTTATTCAGTTTATAAACATGATTTCGGAGAAGTCGACGATTTCGGCCGAACACATCTTCACTATTCCTGAATTTAGGAAAGTACTTGAATTTGTAGATCAGTACCGAGAAAATGAACTTCCGGCACTAAATAAAGAACTTCCGCAACTCGAATATACCATTGAAAAGAGTGAAAAATTCTTTCATGTCAGATGTATCATTTTTGTAGATCGCAGCTTTGAAGTTTTGATAAGCGATGTTACCAAACCAGAAAAACAAAAACTATTAAAACAACAACTTACCTCGAACATCGCTCACGAACTGAAGACACCATTGTCATCCATTAAAGGATACCTGGAAACGATCCTGAATAACCCTAATATTCCGGAAGAAAAGAGAAAGTACTTTATTGAAAAGGCATTTGCTCAGGCAGAACGCTTGACTGATTTGCTGAACGACATTTCTTTGCTCAATAATATTGAAGATGCAGGTGGCTTGTTTGAGTTTAAAGCGGTAATGCTGAAACCGGTTATACATGATGTGGTTGAAAACCTGAAGCATCGGTTAAACGAGAAAAATATGGATTGCGTGGTAGATGTTAGTAAAGAAATAGTTGTTAACGGGAACGAATCTTTGTTGTTCTCTATTTTTCAAAATCTGATTGAAAATTCGATTAATTACGCTGGAAACAATGCTTCGATTACCATCAGGAAATACCTTGAAGACGATAAATTCTATTATTTTCAATATTGCGATACCGGGATAGGAATTTTAGATGAACACTTGACTCGAATTTTTGAACGGTTCTATCGTGTTGATTATGGTCGCTCGCGCGAAACGGGAGGTACCGGACTTGGACTTTCTATTGTAAAGAACGCAATCCTGCTTCATAAAGGAGAAATATCAGTCAGGAACAGACCAGAAGGAGGGCTGGAATTTCTGTTTTCGCTATCAAAAAAATAAGCCATCCACAAGCTACATCCTAATACATTTGCTATCAGATATAAATCCCGGAATCCCGGGATTTTTTTTGTTTTGATCAGTGATTTCGAAACAGAACTCCTTTTAAATAGCCTAAAAACGTTACATGTTAAAGAGTAGATTTCAGTTCAAGTGTGAATATTTTTTTTAAATTTAACAACACGAGTATTACCACTGAGATTAAGAAACGAAAGGAATCAAATAATGGATATAATACACATAAGTGCAGAATGTTACCCTGCGGCAAAAGCCGGAGGATTAGGTGATGTTGTAGGTGCGTTACCTAAATATCAAAAAATGCTTGGCCATTCGGCTTCGGTAATTATGCCATTTTATCATGGGAAATTTAGTAGAGAAAATAAATTTTCAGTTATTTTTTCAGGATTTGCAAGATTAGGCCATACCAATTTTGCATTTAATGTGCTAACTCTTGATGAAAACAATCTGGGTTACGACCTTTTCATGATTGATATTCCCGGTTTATTCGATCGCGAAAATATTTACTCCTATCATGATGACACAGAGCGGTTTATTACATTCCAGATAGCAACCTTAAATTGGCTGAACCAAAGGGAACTAATGCCGGATATTATTCATTGCCACGATTCGCAAACCGGATTTATCCCATTCATGATGTCGAAAGTTCGCGAATACAGCAAATTCGAACAGGTACCAACCATTTTTACCATTCACAACGGACAATATCAAGGGCAATTCGGATTCGATAAATTATTTTTCCTTCCTCCTTTTCACTCCTATTTCAACGGACTGGTCGAATGGCATAATCTGATTAATCCTCTGGCATCGGCAATAAAATGTGCATGGAGAGTTACCACGGTTTCCCCCAGCTATCTCGATGAAATAGGATATTCCATGAAAGGAATGGAAGATTTATTACGTCAGGAACGAGGCAAATCAGTGGGTATTCTTAACGGTATCGATGCTGATGTATGGAACCCGGCAACAGATCAGATGTTGGAGCAGAAATACAGCATAAAAAATATTACTGAAGGAAAAGCGGCGAACAAGGAAATCCTTTGCAAACAGTTTAACCTCAATCCGGAGAAACCACTGTTTACCTTTATTGGTCGTTTAGTTGGCGAAAAAGGCGCTGATGTGCTTCCAGAGATTATTTACAACATAAGTAAATTTAACCCTGGCGAGCAGAATATTTTGGTTTTAGGTTCGGGCGAAAAGCATATCGAAAATTCATTGCTTCATTTGGAATCTGAGTTTAAGGGAAGTTACTGTTCGTATATTGGTTACAATGAGAAGCTTTCACATCTGATTTATGCAGGAGCCGATTTTCTGTTGATGCCTTCGCGGGTTGAACCTTGCGGATTGAATCAATTATATGCACTTCGCTATGGTACTGTTCCCATTGTCAGGAGAACTGGAGGTTTGCGTGATACAGTGATAGATATTGGCGATGGTGGGTTTGGTATTTGTCACGACCAATGCTCGGCTTTCGATGTATTGCATTCTATGCAACGAGCCAAATCATTTTATCAGAAAAAGAGAGATTTTAATAAAATCAGAAAACAAATTATGCAGATTGACCATTCATGGAATAAAGCTGCACAGGATTACATCGAATTATACCAATCACTTAAAAGTTAAACATATGAAAAAAAAAACAAGAACGCTAGCCATTGTTTTGGGAGGAGGACAGGGAACAAGACTAAACCCCTTAACTGAAACCAGGTCGAAGCCGGCAGTTCCGATTGCCGGAAAATATCGCCTGGTAGATATACCGATTTCGAATTGTATTAATTCGGATATTAACCGAATATTTGTTTTAACACAGTTTAATTCTGCCTCGTTAAATCAGCATATAAAAAACACATACACGTTTAGCTTTTTCGACGACTCTTTTGTTGATGTACTTGCGGCAGAACAAACTCCGGATAATAAAAACTGGTTTCAGGGAACAGCCGATGCTGTTCGTCAATGTATGCAACATTTCGTGAATTACGATTTTGAATATGCTCTTATTCTTTCGGGAGACCAGTTGTACCAGATGGATTTCAATGCTCTGATTGATGCACATGAAGCTGCTGGCGCCGATATTACATTGGCGACTCTGCCTGTGAATGCAAAAGATGCTCCTGATTTTGGAATCCTTAAAGCGAATTCAGAAAATATTGTAACTGAATTTATTGAAAAACCTGCAACAGAGCTGCTTCCTGACTGGATTTCTCCGGTTAGTGAAGAAATGCAAAACGAAGGGAAATTATACTTGGCATCGATGGGAATTTACGTGTTTAACCGCGATTTGCTGATTGAACTAATGAATGTAAAAGACACTAAAGATTTTGGGAAAGAAATTATTCCACAATCCATTGGAAGAAATAAAGTGATTAGCTATCAATACGAAGGATACTGGACAGACATTGGTAGTATTGATTCATTTTATGAAGCGACCCTTGAATTAACGGATGATATTCCAAAATTCAACCTTTTCGATAATTCGAATGTAATTTACACACGCCCCAGATTACTACCACCTTCGAAAATATCAGGAACCATCCTATACAAAGCTGTAATTTCTGACGGATGTATTATCCAGGCCAGCAAAATTGAACATTCGGTAATCGGCATCAGATCGCGCATCGGAAAAGATACGACCATTGTTAGTTCGTATGTGATGGGTAACGATTATTATCAGAATTTGGAGGAAATTGATCAGGATCACAATGATGGCAAGGTGATGGGGATTGGTGAACGTTGCTATATCAGCACTTGTATCGTTGATAAGAATTGTCACATCGGAAATGATGTAACAATAAAAGGTGGCAGTCATTTGCCTGACTCGAATAATAACCTCTATACCGTAAAGGAAGGAATCGTAGTAATTAAAAAAGGCGCTATTATTCCCAATGGATTTGTAATTGAGTGATCATACCACTTAATGATTTAAAGCCCCAACTAGTTTAAATGCTGGTTGGGGCTTTTTTCATGACCTTTGGCACAAACAGAAAAGGCTTCCATAAATGGAAGCCTTTCATATAATCGTGCGATTATTAACTAGTCAGCAAGATTGTAGCGGAAGAATCCGGTAACAGTCAATCCTTTGTCTTGACTTTTCAGGAAATCCGATACAGTTTGTTTGTTTTCTTTAATGAAAGCCTGATTTAACAGGGTATTTTCTTTAAAGAATTTTTCCAATGCACCTTGTGAAATTTTATCGAGCATTGCTTCAGGTTTACCTTCCTGACGGAATTTTTCTTTGGCAATTTCGAGTTCTTTTTCAACAACTTCAGCAGGAACGTTTGCTTTGTCAACAGCAACAGGATTCATAGCTGCTACCTGCATGGCAACATCTTTGGTAACCTGAGCATCAACGTCAGCCTTGTTAAAGCCTACAAGTGTTGACAACCTATTTCCCGGGTGAATGTATGCAACAACTGTTTCAGCATCCAATTTTGAGTAATATGGCAAGTCCAGTTTTTCACCGATAACACCTGTTTGTTCAATAACAAGATTTTCAACGGTACGTCCATCAAGAACCAATGCTTTAACTGCATCCAGATCTGCTGCATTATTAGCAATAGCAGCATCCAGAATTTTTTCAGCAAAAGCAACGAATGCTTCATTTTTGGCAACGAAGTCAGTTTCGCAATTCAAAACAAGAAGTGCACCCGATTTTTTTGATTCGTTAACCTTTGCAAGCACTACACCTTCGGTAGCTGCTCTGTCAGCTCTCTTGCTGGCAACCAGTTTACCTTTTTCGCGAATAATGTCGGTAGCACGGCTAAAATCGCCTTCAGCTTCAGCCAAGGCAGACTTACAATCCATCATACCTGCGCCAGTTGCTTTACGCAACTTCATCACATCTGCGGCACTAATTTCCATAATATTTTCTATTTTAAGGAGTTGTTGAACGACTATTCATCAATTTCTTCGTCAAGATCTTCATCATCAAGATCTTCTACATCGTCATCTTCGCTGTCGATTGCAATTGATTTTTCGTCAGCAACTCTTGCTTTTCTACTTTTTACTTTTGTTTCTTTTTCGTCATCGTCTTTATCGCGTTCAACTTTGCGTTCCGAAAGTCCTTCGCGGATGGCATCAGTCATCGTTTGAACAATCAAACTGATTGACTGTGAGGCATCGTCGTTAGCAGGGATAACGAAATCAATTCCTTCTGGTTCTGAGTTGGTATCAACCATTGCAAAAACCGGAATTCCAAGACGTTGAGCTTCGCGAACAGCGATTTTTTCTTTCAATACGTCAACAATGAAAAGAGCTGCTGGAAGACGTGTTAAGTCGGCAATACTTCCGAGCATTTTTTCGAGTTTAGCACGTTGACGGCTAATCTGAAGTTTTTCACGTTTTGAAAGTACATCCCAGCTGTTGTCTTTGGTCATTTTGTCGATCGACATCATTTTCTTAACAGCTTTCCGGATAGTTGGGAAGTTGGTAAGCATACCACCTGGCCAACGCTCAGTAACGTAAGGCATGTTAACGCCACCAACCAAATCAGCTACGATGTCTTTGGCTTGTTTTTTTGTGGCAACGAATAAAATTTTGCGACCCGATTTTGCAATTTGTTTGATTGCGAGGGCAGCTTCGTCAACTTTAACGATTGTTTTTTGAAGATCAATAATGTGGATTCCGTTTTTCTCCATAAAAATATACGGAGCCATGTTTGGATTCCACTTTCTTCTCAAGTGTCCAAAATGAACACCTGCATCCAATAAATCTTGAAAATTTGTTCTTGGCATCTTTTTACTTTTTTTTAAAAAATAATCTCTTGAAAAGCAATTGCTGGGTAGTCCGAGTCTTCGTAAAGAGGGAGTCTGAGCAATTTAGATCCTAAGCAGAATATTTTTGTACTAAAAATACTAACGTTTTGAGAACTGGAATCTTTTGCGTGCTTTTGGCTGACCTGGTTTTTTACGTTCAACCTCACGAGGATCTCTGGTCACGAATCCGGCAGCTTTTAATGCAGGACGTGATTCAGGATTGATTTCCATCAATGCCCGTGTGATTCCTAAACGTAATGCTTCTGCCTGTCCGGTGATACCACCACCATCAAGGTTTACATTGATGTCGTACTGACCAGCAACACCTAACAGATTCAACGGTTGCAAAACAACATACTGCAGAATTCCTGTTGGAAAATAATCATTCAATTCTCTGTTATTGATTGTAATTTTTCCTTTGCCTTCGCTAACATAAACTCTGGCAACTGCGGATTTTCTGCGACCTAACGCGTTTACTACTTCCATTAGTTACTATTTAATTGTATTTAAATCAATTAATCTTGGGCTCTGAGCTTCCTGTTTGTGTTCTGATCCAACATACACTTTCAGGTTTCCATAGATTTTACTTCCCAGACGATTTTTTGGTAACATACCTTTAACTGCTTTTTCAACCAGTCTTTCAGGATATTTACTCATTAATTCTGCTGGAGTCTGTTTCCTTTGTCCTCCTGGATAGCCAGAATAACTTAGATAGATCTTGTCATTCAGTTTATTTCCTGTCAGACGCACTTTTTCTGCATTGATGACAATCACGTTGTCACCACAATCAACATGAGGAGTGAAGCTCGGTTTGTTCTTTCCTCTCAGGATTTTGGCTACTTTACTGGCCAAACGTCCGAGAACCACATCAGTGGCATCAACAAGAACCCACTCTTTTGTTACCGTAGCTTTGTTCGCTGAAACGGTTTTGTAACTTAGTGTATCCACTTGCTTATTTTTAATAAATTAAATACCAACTCGCAATAAATTAAATTTCAATTGTTTAGAGTTTTTAATTTTATCAACTCGGAATTGTTAATAAGATCTACACACTCAACATTTTCAATTGCTTACAAGAACTACAAGTACGGACAATTATCGGGACTGCAAAAGTATTTCTTTTTTTTTTATTTGCAAGTACTTATTTAAACGATATTAAAAATTAACACAAAGATTCTCAAACGATAAAGGTGTGTTGTTGATATAGCAAAACAATCCATTCAACATTAAAACCGGTCATTTCATTTATTTTCCCTTATTTAAAGGTGATTCTCTCATATGTTTAGTTTAACTTCATGTCAGATTTGGCACTTTTATCTGATTAAACTGCCTTTGGGTACATTAATTTGTTGGTTTGTCAACTTAAAAACTATTCTATGGATTTTATTATTAAACGAATTAATATAGCGCTGATGATTGTTTTAGGGGTGACAATTGTCTCCGGCCTGATTTTGATGGCAACAGGGAATGAAAAACTTTCGACGGATTTTCTTTTGGTTGCTGCGGTAACCTCTCCCATTTTTCTGGCAACCAAAGGGATCGAATTTATAATTGAAAATCAACTACGGAAAGCCTTTCTGTCCATCCTGTTATTATCGGTGGTTTGTATGCTTTCAATCATCTTTGTTTTCGTATAGAAAGTACAGCATAGTCAGAGCTTAATCATAAACTGCATTTTGGCTGTATTCACAACAAACTTTCCAAATCGGGTTTAATTCTTTGATTTGTTGCTTTGCAATGATTTCCATGAACTTGAGAGAGTATTTTTTGAAGTGATCGATTTTAAAAGATACTTTTACCTGACAAAATAAAAGTCTTATGGGAATCAGTTCATTTTTGGCGAACAGAAAATACAAAAATAGCAGACCAATCTATTATCTCAGAGCCATTTTCAGAGAGCTTCTTCCTGGTTTCTTTTGCCGGATACAACTTAAATCGAAGCTAAAAAATCAAAAAGATTTTGACATAGACTATATTCAAAAGCGGGTAAACTATTACAATAAGCTGGAGAATTGTAACCCAACATCGGAATTTCTATTAGCACTTAAAGAATTCAAACTTCCCCCAAAAATAAGAGCCTATTATTTTGATAGCTATGAATATACCCGGTTTTTCAGCAAAAATTTGAGGGCAGCTTTTTTAGCAGGTGACATCACTCATGTCCCCGATTTTCCGACTATTCTGAAAAGCCGGCCAATAGGCGATAACAATGCAAATTCGGTAATATTAAATTTAGATAAAACCAGGCACTTTATATTTGTGAACGACAAAATGCCATTTGCCGGGAAAAAAGATTTGCTTGTTGGACGAGGCGCTGTTACCCAACCCCACCGAAAACGATTTCAGGAACTGTATTTCAATCACCCGTTGTGCAATATTGGGCAAGTAAATATGGACAATGAAGGGAACAAGTACTTTGTTGAGAAAATGACTATTGACGAGCAACTGGAATACAAATTCATATTAAGCCTGGAAGGGAACGACGTGGCTACCAATCTGAAATGGGTCATGTCATCCAATTCGCTGGCGGTGATGCCTCGCCCAAAATACGAAACATGGTTTATGGAAGGCACTTTAGTTCCAAACGATCATTACGTATTAATAAAGGATGACTTTTCTGATTTGGAGGAACGGTTAACTTACTATATCGAAAATCCGGAAGAAGCTATTGAGATAGCAAGGAATGCAAACGAATATGTCAATCAGTTTCGAAACAAAAAAAGGGAAGATGTTATTTCTCTTTTAGTTTTAGATAAATACTTCAGGGAAACAGGGCAATATTAATTTGTACTAAACAATTAATACTTTTAGGCTTTCGTTTTGCATATATTTTTAAGACTTGATAAACTTGTGAAGATACTTCAATACATGACTCAATCGCGGATTTACTATGCCTTGTTGATGGCCATGGCCGTTAGTTTGCCTTTGTCAAAAGCGTTCATGAGTATTTTTACGGGCTGCCTTATGCTGAACTGGCTAATTGAAGGTCATTTCCAGGTCAAACTTCAACGGCTAAAGCAAAGAAAATCTGTTCTGCTGTTTATCTCTGTATTCTTTTTGTACTTGATTGGCCTATTGTGGACAAAAAGCATGCAATGGGGAATGCACGATCTTAAAATTCAACTGCCATTATTGATACTTCCGCTTGTAATTGGAACTTCAGAAGCGCTTAATCAGATACAACTCAAGCGAATCGTATATGGTTTCTCGGCAGCCGTAATTCTTGCGTCACTTTGCAGCGTTTTTGTTTTACTGGGTTTCTCCGGAAAGGTTATTCAAGATCCACGTGAAATGTCACTCTTCATCTCACACATCAGGTTCTCTCTTTTAATCAACATCAGCATATTCTCATTATTCTGGTTTGCGCTGAAAGCTGAAAAGCAAAGCTTCCCGGAAAAAGCATTTCTTTTTCTGGCAATGCTATGGCTAACTGTTTTCCTTGTTATCCTAAAGGCGGCAACTGGGTGGATCGTTTTCCTGATTGTATCTTCAGTTGTCATCTTTCAGAATATACTTACCATCAAAAACAGGAGTGGTCGTGTAGTTCTTTTAGGTGTTTTGCTTTCCATTTTCCTTTTGCCTGCAATCTACATCGGATATGTGACTCAACAGTTTTATACAATTGAAAAACTACCGTCAGATCTCTCTAAAGAGAAAACAAGTAGAGGGAATGCCTACATGCACGACTTTAACAACAAAGAACTAGAAAACGGACATTACACCTACCTTTTCATTAGTGACGATGAGATGCGTGAAGTCTGGAATAAACGAAGCAAGATTAATTACGACAGTACAGCAACATCCGGATATAACCACTATGTATTGTACCGATACCTTACTTCAAAAGGTTATCGTAAGGATGCTGAAGGACTTGAAAAATTAACCGATGATGACATCCGGAATGTTGAAAACGGCATGACCAACTATCGGTTTGTAAATCCTTTTTCGTTCTATAACCGGATTTATCAGATCATTTGGGAAATTGATGTATATAATAAAGGGGGAAATCCTTCGGGCCATTCGGTTACACAGCGGTTGGAATATTACAAAATGGCTATCCAAATCATTAAAGAAAACTTTTGGTTTGGAAATGGAACCGGCGGCTATTACGAGGCCTATCAGGCAAAATATAACCAAAATAAATTCTTTCAGGGCAACAAATATCGTCAACGTTCGCACAACATGTTTCTGAGTTACTGGATCGATTTTGGACTGATTGGCATGTGCTACATTTGTTTTGCATTGGCAGCTCCGGTGTTTATTGAGCGCAAAACAAAGAGTTTTCTGCTGCTGATTTTCTTGCTAATTGTGCTCATTTCGTTTATGAATGAAGACACGCTGAACAACCACGACGCTATTTCGTTCTTCGCGTTTTTCTATCCGCTGTATTTATACTCTAAACCTGAAACTTGCAACCCGCAACCTGAAATTCTATGACAGATCGTCTTTCTCCTGACTTTTTTCTCCGCGATGTTTTGGAAGTTGCTCCTGAGTTGATTGGCAAATTGTTGGTCAGACAATTTGATGATGGACGGATTGAGCGAT
Source organism: Prolixibacteraceae bacterium (assembly GCA_028683385.1). Taxonomy (GTDB): domain Bacteria; phylum Bacteroidota; class Bacteroidia; order Bacteroidales; family Prolixibacteraceae; genus Aquipluma. The sequence continues at coordinate 51,520 of JAQUIJ010000003.1, forward strand.
ACCGGATTACTGAAGTTGAAGCCTATCGGGGAGCTGAAGATTTGGCCTGCCATGCCAGTAAAGGACGTACTCCACGCACTGAAGTCATGTTTCAGGAAGGGGGTACTGTTTACGTTTACCTTATTTATGGCATGTACTGGCTGCTGAACCTGGTGACCGGTGCAGAAAGTGATGCTTCGGCGGTTCTGATTCGCGGAATTGAAGGCTGTTCAGGTCCAGGCCGTGTAGGACGAAAACTTCAACTTGATAAATCTTTTTATGGAGAGAACCTCTTCAATTCATCCCGGATTTGGGTTGAAGATGCCGACCCTGTTTCTGAAATCAAAACTTCGAAACGCATTGGGATTGGCTATGCAGGAGAATGGGCCGCGAAATTGTGGCGGTTTTATGTGTGATTAGTTAAATTTCTTCAGCAAGAAATCCGAGTTCAGCAACAGAAAAAATCCGTAACTATAAGAGAAGTCTCCGCCTGATAAATCTCTGTAAGCCTCAATCTGAAAAGCTACCCGAGCTTCTTTGGTAATGTTTTTTTGCCAAAAATATTTAGCGGTTAGCAGCGACCGGTTGGGTTGTATTAAGGTTGGATCTTTGTCGGAACCCGACTGGTACGGCAAACGACCTTTAGGTGCAATAAACTGAAAGGCGTTCCAGTAGTTTAGCGAAAAATGTGAATTTTGGGTTTGGGCATTTACTTCGAATAAATAGGCATGGCCCTTCCCAAAAGGCAAAGTATTCGAATCGGTAGTTACAGCTTTATAGCCCAGCCAATAGCCGTTCAAATTAATTGTTTTTACTTTCTCCCCGGTATTTATCGCCAATTCCCATCCAGCCAAAACATTGGCATGGGTTTGTACGCGTGGCCTGGGTCCATTCGGATTGATATTAATTTCGCCTCCCTGGTGGTAAAACAATAAGTTTACCGGGAGTTTAACTGTCAACGCTGAGTTTTCAACCGCTTTCAAATCTCCAGTCAGTCCAAACGTAAAATGCTCCTGATACGGGTCGTTTTGCTGAATAAACTGTTCCCAGCTTACCCAAGTTTGGGCATTCAGTTTTGTTCCTGAATACAAAAACTGAAGACCGGCTTCAGGCTTATCGGTATAAATTCGCTCGGGCTCCCAAAGCTGTTCCGGAAGATTATGCAGGTTGTTTTGATCAAGATTTCCGGTCACTACCGAAAAACGTTCCGAAAAGCGGTATCTGGCCGAGAACCATGGCAGGGCATTTACAACATTATCTTTCCCATTGTATTTAATCAGGTGAGCACCAACTTCTATATATAAGTCATCGACCGGCGAATAGCTAAGCTTTGGTCGCAACATCGCTCCGGTTAATGTGTAGCCGTCGACAAGATCGCTAACGTATTCGTTATTTTGAAAAAATCCCAGACTTTCGAACCTGAAGTTGAGTTCTCCTTCTTTGGTTTCATTCAATTCCTTGTACGACGAAGCAAAGCGCTGAAACGTTTGCGCGTCAAGTTGAACGACAGTCAATATCAGGCAGGTTATGATGAAGAGTTTTTTCATGTTCAATTGCGTCTGTTCTTTGAGAGCGTACTTAAAAAGACAAAAAATCGCTTGACGTTTGAAACATCTTCTGAAAACTATCGGTTTTTTGTTGGAACGATAAACTTGTCATACAAAAATAGGAGAACTACGGCACTTAATGCAACGGAGCTGAAAATAATCCAGATCGACTGTGGATGATAACCGTTCCACAGAAAATCGGTTAACTGTTGCTGTGTGAAGTTCATTTGTCGCGCCGCCTCGTTGAAATAGTCGGTTTTGGTAAAGTTGTCGCCAATTTCAGGAACCGATAAACCACGTTTGAGGACTTCGGCCTTCAGGAGAAATAATTTGTCGGCAACTTTTTCGTAAGGCGCTCCGGAAAGAAAACCGGCAATTTGGTGACCCAAAGCAACAGCCAAAAACGACGATCCCATGTATAAAGCTTTTTTGTCGGCAGGCGCAATGTGTCCAACATATTCGGTAAACTTGGGTGAACTGCTCATTTCGCCCAGACCAAAAACAAGTAATCCAAACAATACGATCCATCCACTTTGCATGCCAAACATCAGGAAAAGCCCAATTGACAATACAAAGATTCCGCCCATCATTGCATTCAGCGGTTTAAACCGCATGACGAAGGCCGAAACTCCAATCTGGAAAGCGATGATAAAGAACGAATCCATGCTGCTTAAAGTTACTGCCGATATGGTTCCTGAAGGTGTTCCGATCAGGTTGGCGAATGATGGAAAAATGGAGTGAATTCCCTGGTAAATCGTTGCAGTGTTTACCCAGTCTTCAACGAAATTTGGGAAAGTGTAGTATATCTGGTTGAAAGCCGCCCAGAAAATTGACATGATGACCAGAAACATGGTATACCGCCAGTTGATGAGCGTAATGAATATATTTTTGAAGGGCTGTGCGATGGATTGGAGTAGAGGAGTGCTTGTTTTTTCCTGTTTAGGCTCTTTAAAAAAAAGCAAGGTAATCAGGAAGTTAATGGCGATGGCGGCAATCGAAAGCATAAACACGAAATTCCATCCTTTGCCCAAAACAATTCCGGCAACAAACGGTCCGATAAATCCGCCAATGTTAACCATCATGTAGAAAATTCCGAATCCAATGGAAGCCGTTTCAGGATTAGTAGTTTTGGAAACCATGGCCGAAATGATAGGCTTGAAAAATGCCCCGCCAACGCAAATCCAGATAAACGACAGGAATACCATTTCGAAACTGCTGAAATGCTGGATCATGTAAAATCCGGAAGCATATATAATAAATGCCAGTAACAACACTTTTTTGTACCCAATTTTATCGGCAATCGCTCCGGTGAGGATTGGTAAAAAATACAACAACATCGAGCCTGTTCCCATGATGGTTCCTTTCTCAACCGGCGAAAAACCCATGGCGCCAGTTTCTTTCGAACCTACCAAAAAAAGGCCGAAGCCCATGTAAAAACCATACCATGCATAACGTTCGAACAGTTCTATGAGGTTAGAAAGCCAAAATATTCGGGGGTATTTCTTAAAAACTTGTAGTGCGGACATGTAACAGTGATTAAAAATTCAGCGCGCAAAGTAGTAAAAAATGATTAGCTTTTTCACCGGAATTGCTCAGGAATTAAGGATTTTCCTTCGACTGTTTCGCGACTTCGGTGTAAATCACAGACTCATCCATGCTCAAGAAACGAAACGCCGGATTTCAGCCTCCGGTCTCCGCACTTTTTATCCTGAAACCTGAACAGTAAAACCAATTTTGCGGGCTCGGGAAGCAATTAACTCAAGCTCACCCAATTTTATTTTTTCCAAACCGGTTGCAGGAGTATCACGGTCGATGGTATAAATCATTACCTGCAATGGCTTTATTTCGGCAACTAACTTTAGCCACGCTGCAATTTCATCTTCAGTTGTGTTGTCGATGATTTCACCTTTGAAATTTCCGCGTAAAAATAAGGTTTGAATAATCACTTTCCCATGGAATGATTTCAGGTTCTCAACAACAGCATTCAAACTGAAATTAGAGGCCGGGCAATCAATTTTCCGGATTGTTTCTTCAAAACCTGAATCCAATTTCTGGATGTTGTCTTCCACCTTAAGTAAAGCCCTGACAACCGATGCTTTGTGCAACATGGTGGCATTTGATAAAACAGCGATGCGGGCCTTGGGAGCCAGTTGGTTGCGAAGTTCGATGGTGTCGTCAATAATGCCTTCAAATTCAGGATGCAAGGTCGGTTCGCCATTTCCGGCAAAAGTAATTACATCGGGCAGTTCGTTGTTTTCAACCATTTCTGCCAGCTTTTCTTCCATTTTTTGCCTGACTATTTCACGAGAAGGCAGAATGGCTTTTTTTTCGCGTTTCTTTGGCGTCCACCCACATTCGCAATAAATGCAGTCGAACGAACACACTTTGCTGTCGGTAGGCATCAGATTTACTCCAAGCGAAACGCCCAGGCGGCGGCTCTTCACAGGCCCGAATATGATTTGATCGAATAGAAAAGTTGACATATGCTTATCAAGGTAAAAAATAAAAAGGCAAAAGTAAAAAGTTGATTTAAAGAATTCGTCTCAGTCTGCAATTTGCAGTAAGCTTCAAAATTACCAGATCGCTGCCGGTTAAGAGATAAATTCCGGGCGTATTTTCTTTCCTGAAACCGCCATCTGTGCATAAGATATCTGTAATCCCTCTCATAATTTCAGTAATTATCATATCAGGGAAAAGTGCAGGAATTTTCTTGCAGATATCCAGCCACTTCACGATAGAAATTTCATCCATTCCTGAAATCTCTGGCAAAATTATTGAACTGAAACGCGAATCGAAATCAAATACGGGTAAGGCTTCGCGAACTTTTACGAAGGTAAATCCACCCAGGATAATTCCGTTGTGAAATTCGAGTCTCGCTATTTCCTGAAGCTGGCCTTCGGTATCAATGTATTCCAGCACCGAGCCATCGTCCTCAGCAATTACGATACCGTTTTTCAGCAATTCACCTGAATCTGAGATCAGGTAATTGGCCGCAAATTTTTTCATTCTTTCTCAGCATCAAGTTTATCCTGGGGCTTGTACTGAAGTTCAGCCTCCTTGAGGTAATCCATGATTTGAACGTGCATTTTCTCGTATTCTTTTGGATAGCTGGAGTAATAAATCAGCGAACGGATAAATACGGTGTCAGGGACATCGTACTTCTTTAAAACAGAATAATACAGATCGGTTTGCGTAAGTTTTTTGTGTATCGTATCAATTTTCATGTCAATATTATATCCCTGAACAAGGTAAATATCAACCATCATTTTAACAAACTTATCTTTTTTGATGAGCTTGTCTGGTTTTTCTATCGATGTTGAATAGCAGGATGAAAGTCCTGAAAGAATAGCTGCAAACAGCAAAATTCCAATGAATTGTTTCATTTTACGCTTCATTAATTTCGGATTCAAAGGTAATCCGAAAAATTTAGATATGCACAGGGCAACAGACTAAATTGTCGAAGTCTGGCGCCTGAGTTTATTGAAGCCTGGTGGCCGAGTTTATCGAAGCCAAACTTCTCAATTAATTAACCAACGATTCACATTTCAATTCGATTTTCTCAGTATCATTGCAACTGTGTTGTCGGTTTCCATTTATTCGGAACTAAGAGGGAATCCTGTTCGAATCAGGAGCTGTCCCCGCAGCTGTAATCCTATATCCGCAAGGAGGTTTTGCCGGAAATAACCACTGTCCCGTTCCGGGATGGGAAGGTTGGCAAAAATCGGGAGAGCCAGAAGACCTGCCTGCAACGAGAAGCTTTCGGGGTAAGAGCCAAAATCCCTGGCTTCACAGGTTTCAACGCTGCCATGTTCGAAACCGTGTAACTGTTGTAAAAGCTGATGGTCAGGGGCCTCAGCTTTTTTTTTGCAAATACATGCCTGTATTCATGGAACCATCTCAATCTATTGGGAATCGAATCTGTTGTTATGTAATAATGATATAGTCCTCAAGCCGGACTGGCTGTTACTTTTTCCCTACAGCTGGAAAAAGTAACCAGACCGATGTATCGGGCCGCCGCCGCTGAAGGATAAAAAGCTAAAAACCGAATGCGTTCCGCTAAAAATTTCCAAACTCCTCCCGTTGGTCGTCAAACAGGGAAATTTTCTTAACGCTCACTTCTTCCATTTTTTTAACGCTTTTTATCCTTAGGCGGGACGACACTCATGTAGCGCATATTTGCAGATAAATTTGATAAGAGTTTTGTTCTAGGCCTAGTAATACTTCAATCGAAGCGGGTGGGTTGGCCGTCAAAACGCCCGGCAGAGGGTTAGTTTTGACAAGATTTTTGCTTCCTTTTCATCGAATGGAAAAGGAAGAGCCAGTCCGGCTTGAGGACAATAATATACTAATTCCACATCAGACATTTGTGTGTTTCTCCACAAGAATTTGAATAGAAAATTAGCCTCAGCTTTTTTTTGCAAATACATGCCTGAAAAACAATTCTACGCGATCGAACTGCAAAATCTCAATTTTAAATTTCTGAAGATTGATTCCCTTTCCGGCTTTGGGAATAAAAATACTGTCGAAACCCAGTTTTTCGGCTTCGGCAATACGTTGTTCCAATCGGTTTACTGCACGAATCTCTCCTGAAAGCCCTACCTCGCCGGCAAAGCAGACATTTTTTCGGATCGGTAAATCAAAGTTTGATGAAAGAATTGCGGTAATCACAGTTAAATCAATGGCCGGATCGTCCACTCTAATTCCTCCGGCAATATTCAGGAAAACATCTTTGGTAGCCAGTTTAAAACCGGCCCGTTTTTCCAGAACTGCCAGCAACATGTTTAGTCGTCGTAAATCGAATCCGGTTGATGAACGTTGCGGAGTTCCATAAGCTGCTGTGCTTACCAATGCCTGAATTTCGATCAGCAAGGGACGAATTCCTTCGATGGCGGCTGCAATGGCAGTCCCGCTCAGCCCTTCGTGTGCACGATTAATCAAAAGTTCGGATGGATTCGAAACTTCGCGCAAGCCCGAATTACCCATCTCAAAAATTCCGAGTTCCGAAGTCGATCCGAAACGGTTTTTAATGGCTCGCAATATACGATACATGTATTGATTTTCGCCTTCGAATTGAAGTACCGTGTCAACAATGTGTTCCAGTACTTTCGGTCCGGCAAGTGAACCTTCTTTGGTAATGTGACCTATTAAAATGACCGGTACATTGTTTTCTTTGGCGTATTTCAGGATTCCGTTTGTGCACTCGCGAATTTGTCCTACCGATCCGGGCGACGATTCAATCGATTCGGTTGAGACCGTCTGGATGGAATCGATAACAAGCAAATCGGGAGCGACTTGTTTGCTTTGTGCCAAAATGTGTTCGAGTGATGTTTCGCTCAAAAAGTAGCAGTTCTGGTTTTCTTTCTGAAGTCGCTGAGCACGTATTTTGATTTGCTGAATGCTTTCTTCTCCGGAAACGTAAAGTATTTTTTTGTTCTTCAAATCCAAAGCCAATTGTAAAACCAAAGTTGATTTGCCGATGCCGGGTTCGCCCCCGATAAGCACCATCGATCCGGGAACCAGTCCGCCTCCCAGAACCCGGTTGAGCTCTTGATTGCAGGTGTCAATACGCTCCGTATTTTCCGACGAAACTTCGTGCAAAAGTTTAGGCTGATTGCCTGTTCCGGTTAGAAATGAAGCTACGCTGGAGCTTTCGCGCTCCACAATTTCTTCAACGAAAGTATTCCACTCGCCACACGAATTGCACTTTCCAACCCATTTGGGCGATTGCGCTCCGCAATTCTGACAGAAAAAACTGGTTTTAACTTTGGCCATTTTTTTATTCTATTTGCCACAAAGGCACAGAGACACAAAGAATATTAATTATTTCTTCTTGACTTGGTGTCTTTGCGACTGATTTCTTAGTATTTGTCTTTTATCTTCTGAATGAGGTCGGTAGTCGAAAAGCCTTCTGTTAGGTCAATGCGTTCAACTTTTCCACCGGCTGCTAAAACAATGTCGAATCCGGCAATTTCCTCAATCTGGTATTCAGCTCCTTTGACTAAAACATCAGGAACAACACTTCGAATCAATTCGTAGGGAGTTTCTTCGTCAAATAAAACTACGGCATCAACCATCAGCAATGAAGCCAAAAGAATTGCCCGCGACTGCTGATCGATCAGCGGACGGTTTTCGCCTTTTAGCAGCTTCACCGAAACATCAGAGTTCAGGCCAACAATTAACCGGTCGCCTAAATCGGCAGCTTTAGCCAGCGAATCGATGTGTCCGCGGTGAACCAAATCAAAACAACCATTGGTGAAAACCACCGTTTCGCCGGCTTGTTTCCATCGGTTTATAACGGGAATGAACAACTGCAAGTCCGTAAATATTTTGGTCTGAATAATTTCGGTGAATGTCATTTCTTCAAAAGTATTTCTGTAAAAGTAATAAAACTTGTTGTTTCGAATATAGTTTTAGCTCATTCATCTTTTCAAGTCCGGAATTTAAATCTGTTCCGGTACTTCAGAAAAAATATTTCTAATTTTGTCGGAATTGTTACTTAACCGGCCAACCCAAATAAACACTCATCGATCAGAATGAAGAATATCCGTGCGTTGCATTTTCTCGTTTATTTTCAGATTTTTCCCTTTGTTTTTGGGTGCCCAAAGCTTAATGAAGGGTTCCGAAAACTTGTCTTTACCTGTGCGCAATTATTTGGTCTATCAGTCTACCGGCTCCATGACTATTGATGGGAAGGCGGATGAACCTTCGTGGAATTATGCTGCCTGGACTGAAAATTTTGTGGATATTGAAGGACCTTTGAAACCCAAGCCAACATATCAAACCCGTGTGAAAATGCTTTGGGATAGCAACTACTTATACTTGTTGGCTGAGCTTGAAGAGCCTCATATTTGGTGCTATTACCGTCAACATGATCAAATCGTTTACCACGAGAATGATTTTGAAGTATTTATTGATTCCGATGGCGATGCGCTTAATTATTTTGAGTTTGAGTTGAATGCTGCCAATACGTTATTCGATTTGTTTCTTCCAAAACCATACAGTTGCGGGGGAAAAGCGCTCCTGACGTGGGATGCAGAAGGATTTAAAAGTGCAGTTTCGATTGATGGAACGCTCAATAACCCGAACGATCGGGATAAAAAATGGACGCTGGAAATGGCTATTCCGTTTAAGTCGCTCAAAATGGAAACAGAAACAGAAACAGACGTACCGGCGGATGGCACAATCTGGAAGATTAATTTCTCGCGTGTGGAGTGGCAAACCAATGTTGTCAAAGGAAAGTACGAGAAAAAGAAGGACGGGAAAACGGGTCAGTTTTTAAGCGAAAATAATTGGGTGTGGAATGCTACTGGCGAAATAAACATGCACATCCCTGAGCGTTGGGGATTGCTCCAGTTCTCCACACGATCGGTCATTACCGGAAAATTAAAAAATTAAAATATGAAGAAAAGAGATTTTATTAAAGCATCTCTGTTGGGTGGAATTGGATTGATGAGCACTGGCTCTTCTTTTGGAAATGAGTTGGAAAAACCAAGAAAAACAGGAGGTTTGAAACATTGGGTTTGGGAAAATCCTGATGTCAAAGATGACGAAAAATCGTTGAAAGAAATATACGACAGCTATTTTGATGCCGGAATCCGCGGGATGTTTTTTGAAGCCGACAGTGAAAAACATTTCAGGATAGCAAAGTCCTCTGGACTGGAAGCGCACCGCTGGATGTGGACCATGAATCGGGGAGAAAAAGAGTTGCTCGACAATCATCCGGAATGGTACGCTGTAAGCCGCGACGGCAAGTCGTGTGCGACGAACCCACCTTACGTTAATTATTACCGTTGGTTGTGTCCATCGAAACCCGAAGTTCAGGAGTACCTGAAAAATCAGGTGAAGAACATTCTGGCAAAAGACTATGTCGACGGAATTCACCTCGATTATGTGCGTTATTGCGATGTTATTTTGCCGGTTAACTTGTGGCAGAATTACGGAATTGACCAGACCCGCGAATTGCCTGAATATGATTTTTGTTACTGCGAAACGTGTCGCGCAAAATACAAGGCTGAGCATGGAATTGATCCGCTCGATATTCAATATCCCGATCAAAGTTTATCGTGGCGAAAATTTAGGTACGACCGGATTACGCACATTGTAAACAGTTTGGCTGAAATTGCAAAAGGTTCGGGAAAAGCAATTACCGCTGCCGTATTTCCTACTCCGGAAGTGGCCAGGCGCATTGTTCGTCAGGATTGGACCAACTGGAATCTGGATGGTGTTTGCCCGATGATTTATCACGGTTTTTACAAAGAACAGGTGAGTTGGATTGGCGATGCTGTTGAAGAAGGAATTCACTTTTTATGCGGCAGATTTCCACTTTATGCCGGAATTTTTCTTCCTGATTTTAAATCAGATGATGAGCTGGAGCAAGGGATTAAAACCGCATTGTCGCATGGAGCGTCAGGAATATCTTTTTTTGGAAACGTTGGAGAGAATGTTCTCAATATTCTGAAAAAGGTTTCGGTGTAAACTTTTCATTGCAACTTCTTCAAGACTGAAAAACCTCACTGCTAATGGAAGCAATGAGGTTCTTTATCTTTTTCTTGAATGATACTAAATTAACTTGTTGGTCTCGGTGTCAGGAAAAACCAACCAAGGTTTGAACGTTTTGGCTTCTTCAAAATCCATTTGGGCGTACGACATGATAATGACCACATCGCCAACAGCTACTTTTCGGGCTGCGGGGCCATTCAGGCAAATTACTCCAGTTCCACGTTCTCCGCGAATCACATAGGTGTCGAGCCGTTCGCCATTGTTAATATTTACTACCTGAACTTTTTCGTTTTCAATCAAATTGGCAGCATCCATCAAATCCTGATCGATGGTAATACTTCCAACGTACTGTAAATTAGCTTCAGTTACAGTAACCTTATGTATTTTCGATTTACAAACTTCAATGATCATTTTACTAATTTCTATGTGAATATCTATTATTTACAAGTTTGGAGTGCCTAAAGTGAGCTAAAGTTAACAACTCCGAATTCTAGGCACTCCGAACTCCAAACTCGATGTTGTCAATCAACCTTATTTTTCCGCAATGAACAGCGATACATCCAAACTTTTTGCAGCTTTCATCCCAGCTTTTCACGGGTAAAAGTGTCGTTTCATTAACAATCTCGAAGTACTCCGTGTTCAGGAATTCGTTTTCGTTGATGCGATTTATTACCCATTGGCACAATTCGTCTACGGATAATTCACCAATTTTGTTTGCCGCCTCAAATAAAGTAGCCGAAATATGAACGGCATTCAGTCGGTGTTCGGGGCTTAGCAGCATGTTGCGCGAGCTCATTGCCAATCCATTTGTTTCACGGATAATGGGACAGGAAACAATTTCGACCGGCAAATTCAATTTTCGCATCATTTCGTTGATGATTGCCAGTTGCTGAAAATCTTTCTGGCCAAAAAAGGCTTTGTCGGGCTGAACGATGTCGAACAATCGGCTTACCACCTGGGCCACTCCATTAAAATGTCCGGGTCTGAATTTTCCTTCCATCACCTGTTCAAGCTGACCAAAATTAAATTGGCGGGTATCTGGTTCAGGATAAATTTCTTCAGGTTCAGGAGCGAAAATAAGCTGACAAGCACTTGTTGAAAGCAAATCGACATCTTTCTGAAGATTGCGTGGGTATCGGTCAAGGTCGCCTTTGTCGTTAAATTGAGTCGGGTTTACAAAGATACTGACAACGACGAAGTTGGTCTGTTCTCCGGCTATCTTAACTAACGAAAGGTGTCCTTCGTGTAGGGCGCCCATTGTAGGAACAAACCCGATTTTTAAACCGTCTTCCCGCTTGATGTTCAGTATTGTCTGAAGATCACTAATGTGTTTTACTACCTGCATTTTGGTATAAAAATGAGGCAGCAAAGTAAATAAATAATTCAACACGGTAGTCTCTGAATGAAGTTTGAAAAATTGAAAGTTTAACATTGGCTATCCGCGCTGAGTCCAAAATTGAAAGAATTTCAATGGGTTAAATCAGATTTTGAAACATCGGGTCATATTTAGCAACTTTAACATATCACGGGCATATCTTAAGGTTTTTTAATGTCTCTGAAAATCACGGGAATTGAATATTGCCGATATTTTACTAATTTTGCGCAATTAACTTAGGCGATATAAATGGAAAAGAAGAAAGTCTTATTTATTTCATCAGAAATTACCCCTTATCTTCCAGAGACAGAAATGTCGAAGAAATCCAGATACCTCCCACAGGGAATTCAGGAAAGAGGAAAGGAAATCCGGACTTTTATGCCAAGGTATGGTAGTGTGAATGAACGCAGGAATCAACTGCATGAGGTTATACGGTTGTCGGGTATGAATTTGATTATTGACGATACCGATCACCCATTGATTATTAAGGTAGCTTCCATTCAATCGGCACGAATGCAGGTTTATTTTATCGATAACGAAGATTATTTTCAGCGGAAACATATTTTTAAAGATGCAAAAGGAAATGAATTCGCGGATAATGACGAAAGAGCTATTTTCTTTGCCCGGGGAGTACTCGAAACGGTTATCAAACTTCGGTGGGCTCCTGATTTAATTCATTGTCAAGGTTGGCTGACTTCACTTGTACCCCTATACATCAAGAAGGCATACAACGACGATCCCTTGTTTGTTAATTCAAAAGTAGTTTATTCTGTTTATAACGATGATTTTAAGAAACCATTGGATGCAACTTTCAGGAGTAAACTAAAAATGAATAACATTACGAATGAAGATACCGAATTGGTTGATGACCCAAGCTATGTTAATCTTAGCAATATGGCGGTTCAGTATTCGGATGCAATTATTCAGGGAAGTCCGAAAATTAACACTGAAATAACAGAATTTATACAATCCTCCGGAAAATTATTTTTAGATTACCAACCTGAACATACCTATATCGATGCTTACAATGATCTTTATGATAAAGTATTGTAAGAAATAGGTTTAACAATTAAAAACAAATCATTGGTGAAAAGAGAAATCGCAGCAAAGTACAGATTCGTAATCGGATTTGTAGGCATGGTAATGATATTTTGGGGTTGTACAAATGACATCAATGACCTGGGGAAAAATTTATTGCTCCCTGGCGATTTGGTACAGGTTCGAAATTACTCAGAGAAAAACATAAAGGCATATACTGTATCCGATGGAAATCAACGAACAGACGAGCCTGGATATAATTTACTTGGAACATTCAACGATCCATTGTTTGGCAAATCTACGGCTGATTTTGCCTGTCAGTTTCGTTTAAGTGCGTATCCTGATTCTTTGAAAGCCATTTCTAAAAATCCGGTAATCGATTCGCTGGTGCTGGTTCTTTTGTACAAAGAAGTATATGGCGATACATTAACCCCTCAGCAACTAAAAGTATATGAACTTGGGTCTGATATGGATGTTGACCAGAAATATTATCAGGATATAGACCTTAAGAGCATGTCGAAAGGCGAATTGGTTGGAGCAAAAAATTACATTCCTAAGTTTAAACTCTTTTTTGATTCACTTGCAACAACTCCTACCCCAGGATCGACAAAAGCGACACCTAAAGACTTAAAGATTCAGGAAATTAGGATCAAACTTGATCAAAAATTAATTACGAAGCTGATGTCTGCTGATTCTCTTACATGGTCAGACAATGATAAGTTTATTAAGTATTTTAAAGGCTTATATATTGAAGCCGGTGATTTAACTCAGGGAGGATCCGTCATGAAAATAAATACTTTGGCTCCCGGTTCAAATATGGCCATTCATTACCACACCAACAAAACCGATTCGTTAACCTACATATACAACATTAATGAAAGCTGCGCCCGTGTGAGTCGCTTTGCGCACGATTATTCAAAAACTGCTTTTGCTGCCCACCTTGATAAGACTGATGTTCAGGACAATCTGATTTATGTACAAACAACTGGTGGCTTGCGAACTAAAATATTAATTCCAGATCTTGAAACATGGAAAGATTCGACTGATTTTGCTATCAATAAGGCAGAACTTGTTTTTCAGGTAGACTCAACTATAACCGATTTAACCAAGCTATTACCTCCAGAGCAGTTGGTCTTTTCGGCTATTGGCGTTGATAAAGATGGAAACGAAATAAAATACCTTCCATCTGATTATACTTTTTCTTCGGTTTATTATGGAGGTACCTACAATAGTAAAGACAAAACCTATAGGTTTAACATTGCTAATCACCTTCAGGAAGTCATTGACGGAAAGAAAGGAAAGGAAAATCTTGGGTTCTATCTGGCCACATCTCAACCAAGTGCAACTTTCAGGCGGGTGGTATTAAAAGGAGCCACCAGTGAAACAGGAATAAAGCTGGAGATAGCATATTCAAAGATAAAATAGTCCCCCATTTTATTAACTTAAAATAAATGGTATGTGTGGAATTGTTGGCTACATTGGTGATAAGGATGTTTATCCAATCCTGATTCAAGGACTTCAACGACTGGAATATCGGGGATATGATTCTGCCGGATTGGCAATCTATAATAACACATTACAAGTTTTTAAGTGTAAAGGCCGTGTTTCTGACTTGGAGAAACATGTTGCTGAAGAAAATATTAGTGGGCAAATCGGAATAGGACACACGCGTTGGGCAACCCATGGCGAACCGAATGACCGGAATGCACACCCACACACTTCGATGAATGGTGACTTTGTTTTGGTTCACAATGGTATTATTGAAAACTACGCCGAACTTAAATCAGATCTCCAGAAAAAAGGTTATACTTTTCAATCAGACACCGATACGGAAGTACTGGTAAACCTCATTGAATATTTTTACCGGAATGCCGAGGATGTTACTGCCGAAATCGCGGTTAGGCTTGCTCTTTCGAAGGTTGTTGGTGCTTATGGCATTGTAGTGATTTGTCGAAACGAAAAAGATCAACTGATTGCTGCCCGCAAAGGAAGTCCACTGGTCATTGGTATCGGTAAAGGCGAATATTTCATTGCGTCAGATGCCACTCCGATTGTGAATTATACGGATAGCGTCATTTACCTGAACGACCACGATGTGGCAATCATCAATAAAGACAGCATTACCCTGAAGACGGTTGAAAACAACCCGGTGGCCTTCAAAATCACGAAAGTTGATATGACTATTGGTGATCTGGAAAAAGGAGATTTCGAGCATTTTATGCTGAAAGAAATTTTTGAACAGCCCAAAACCATCGAAGATACTTTTAGAGGCCGCATAAATCCGGAACATACTGAAATTGTATTGGGTGGTTTGCTCGATGTTTTGCCCAAGATTCTGAAAGCCAGAAGAATTATCATTATCGGGTGTGGAACGTCGTGGCATGCTGCTTTGGTTGGCGAATACCTGATTGAAGAATATGCCCGGATTCCGGTTGAAGTTGAATACGCTTCAGAATTCCGCTACCGAAATCCTATTTTGAATAGCGACGATGTTGTAATTGCCATCAGTCAGAGTGGCGAAACTGCCGATACATTGGCCGCACTTCGCATGGCTAAGGAAAGAGGTGCTACCATTCTTGGTATATGTAATGTGGTAGGTTCGAGCATCGCACGAGAAACCGATGGCGGTGTTTACACGCACGCCGGTGTTGAAATCGGAGTAGCATCCACCAAAGCTTTTACTGCCCAGGTTACCATCATGACTCTATTTGCATTGAAGCTGGCCAAAGAAAACGGCCGCATTTCATCCGGATTATACCTCGACTTAATTAAAGAATTGTCGGAAATTCCGGAGAAAGTAAAATCGATACTTGTTAAGCATCCGCACATTAAAGAAGTGGCTGCCAAATACAAAGACGCCATTAACGCGTTATATTTGGGCAGAGGCGCCCTTTTCCCTGTTGCCTTGGAAGGTGCTCTGAAACTGAAAGAAATATCGTATATACATGCTGAAGGATATGCAGCAGGTGAAATGAAACACGGCCCTATTGCTTTGGTCGACGATAACTTACCAGTAATTGTGGTTGCTGCAAAAGATCATTATTACGAAAAGATTGTAAGCAATATTCAGGAAGTGAAAGCCCGGAAAGGGAACATCATTGCAGTAGTTACTGAAGGCGATACAGGATTGACGAACATGGTGAATGATCTGTTTGAGATACCCAAATCACATCCGGCAGTCTCGCCACTACTGGCCATCATTCCATTGCAGTTGTTCTCGTATTACATTGCGGTAATGCGTGGTTGCGACGTTGATCAGCCAAGAAATCTGGCGAAAAGTGTTACCGTAGAGTAGTCACGAAAGGGTTCATTCTGATTTTTCATCCGGATAGGGTGAATCGAGTCTTCGTCCGCGATAATTGAACCGGTTAGCCATCATATTCAGAATTTCGTTGGCCGTGGTTTCAACTGGTTTATTCGACACATTGAGCACGGTAAATCCGCCTTTTTCAAAAATAAAGTTGGCATTGCGTATTTCCTGCGCGACCATTCGTTCGTCGACATAACTTGTATTTTCAGTATTGTTAATGCTGACCAATCGTTTCATCCGGTGCGATATTAACTGCCCAGGGCTGATACTCAATCCAAATACGCGCTGCGGATCAACTTCGAACAACTCTTTGGGCGGATCGATGCCGTTTACCAATGGAATATTGGCTACTTTCCATCCATACATAGCCAGGTAAACGCTCAACGGAGTTTTTCCCGAACGAGAAACCCCGGTAAGGATAATTTCAGCCTTGTGTAGTTTTGCTGGACTCAAACCGTCATCGTGATTTAAGGTAAATTCGATGGCATCAATACGGTCAAAATATTCCTGATTAATTTCCCGGTATAGCCCTGGCGTCTGAAGTGAAGGAATATCAAGTGTTTCATCCAGATAGTCGGCCAGCTTGCCCATAAAATCAATATGGTTTACTCCATTTTCCTCACAAAGATTGATCAAAAAATTCCGCAGTTTGCGGTTTACCATTGTATGTGTAATCAGGCCACCTTCCAATTTTACTTTTGCGACCAATTGAGCTAGCTGCTTTTCTTCAGTCATATGAGGCACAATAATTACAGGAACATCATTGTTTGGATATTGAATCAGCAACGAGTGAACCATATTATTTCCGGCGAGTCCTTTACCTCCTGAAACAATATAGATAGGTGCTGCTTTGCTTTTTTTAACGTCTGAATTCATGGTAAGCAAATGTTTTGATGAATAAATTTGGACTGATTGTTCCTTTTAAAACCCATTATCACCGAATTTACCGGATTATTGTCATATTTATTTGGGTGTGTTTTTCAGGCCAATTAAAAACAATAATGAGTTAATAAATCCAACCATTGAATTTCAAAAAAGTTCTTGACATTGTCTGTTGTCCTGACATAATTTCTTAAATTGGCTCTATGTTTAAGAACTGAAACCAATTTAAATCATAAGAATATGCAGTATTTAGCTGATGATAACCGATATTCCGAAATGCCTTATCATAAATGTGGGAAATGGGGTTTAAAACTTCCGGCAATTTCACTCGGATTGTGGCACAATTTCGGTGGAGTTGATGTGTTTGAAAATGGCAGAGCAATGTGCCGCCGTGCATTCGATCTCGGAATCACTCATTTTGACCTGGCCAACAATTATGGCCCCCCTCCCGGATCAGCCGAGGAAAACTTCGGTAAAATTATGCAACTCGATTTGGCTCCATATCGCGACGAACTGATCATTTCGACCAAGGCTGGTTACCTGATGTGGCTTGGACCGTATGGCGAGTGGGGAAGTCGCAAAAACCTGCTTTCGAGTCTAAATCAAAGTCTGAAGCGAATGAACCTCGACTATGTTGATATTTTCTACTCACATCGTCCCGATCCGGATACGCCATTAGAAGAAACAATGATGGCGCTCGATCAGGCTGTTCGTCAGGGAAAAGCTTTGTACGCCGGAATTTCAAATTATCCTGCTGAAATGGCGGCTAAAGCATCGCAGATTCTGAAAGAACTTGGAACCCCCTGTCTGATTCACCAACCCAAATATTCGATGTTCGAACGTTGGGTCGAAGGGGGATTGCTCGATGTTCTCGAAAAGGAGGGGATTGGCTGTATTCCTTTTTCGCCGCTAGCTCAGGGTTTGTTAACCAACAAATACCTCAATGGTATTCCTGAAGGATCACGAGCAGCCAAATCGTGGGGTTTTCTGAAACCAGATCAGGTTGCACCGGCAATCGAAAAAGTTAAAAAGCTGAATAAAATTGCACTGCAACGAGAACAAACGTTGGCTCAAATGGCACTGGTTTGGCTGCTTAAAGATTCACGGGTTACGTCTGTTCTGATTGGCGCGAGCTCGGTACCTCAACTTGATGACAATGTGGCTGCCCTTAAAAATATGAAGTTCAGCCTTGAAGAATTACAGGCAATTGAAATGATCCTTTCTGATTGAGAATCAGATCAGATAATTGGGAAAGTGAAAGAAATTTAGCAAAGCGAGATGATGAACAAAACAGCATTAATAACCGGAGCGGCCAAACGGGTAGGGAAGGCAATGGCACAACATTTGGCCAGTCAGGGATGGAACATCGCCATTCATTACAACACATCGGAACGTGAAGCCCGGCTGTTTTGTGATGAGTTGGTCGGTGCGCACCCAAATCAGCAATTTGAAATCTTCAAGGCCAATTTGAATTCTCCGGATGAGGTTGAGTTGCTGATTCCGCAAGTCATTCAGAAAATGAAGGTCATTGATTTACTAATTAATAATGCGTCGGTTTTTGAACCAGCCTCAATAGGCGATACGACTACTGAATTTCTTGATCGCCAGATGAATGTCAATTTCAAAGCTCCGTTTATTCTAATGCACGACTTTGCTCAGTCGCTCAAGTCAGGAGTTATTGTCAACTTTGTTGACACTCGGATTGTTACTAACCAATCGAACTTTGCAGCCTATTCCATTTCCAAAAAAGCACTTTGGGAATTAACCAAAATGGCGGCACTCGAATTTGGTCCTGATATCAGGGTTAATGCTATTGCACCGGGATTGACTCTTCCGCCGGAAGAAAAGGGAGAAGATTACCTTTTGAAATTGGCCGAAAAGATTGCCATGAAACGACCCGGAGGTTTGGAACCTATTCTGAAAAGTCTCGATTTTATTCTGAACAATGACTATTTAACCGGACAGCTTTTGTTTTGCGACGGAGGCGAAAATTTGGGTTTAACGAAATAAAACGAAAAAAATCTATGGCTTTAATCCGTGTGAAAAATTTACTCTTGCGCACTTATATTGGGTTTAATCCTGAAGAAATTGCCAATATGCAGGATGTTGTTATCAACATCGAAATTGAGGCCGATATTCCGGAAGAAGCGTTGCTTGCTGACGAACCAGATGGCATTTACAATTATAAAACTACGACGAAACAGATTATCGGGTTGGTTCAGGAGAAACGGTTTAAATTGCTTGAGGTTCTCACCAAAAATATTCTCGATCTCATCATGACCGATGAGCGTGTGAGCTGGGCTCGCGTTGAAGTTGACAAGCCTCATGCTCTGCGTTTTGCTGAATCTGTTTCGTTCGAGATGGAGGCTGAGAGGTGAAACTTACCGTGAAAAATGGTCGGTAGATAAGGATTACTAGGGGTTACATTTGGCAATTTATAAGGATTAAGAATAGATGAATGATTGTATTATTGGAATTGGTTCGAACATTGAGGCTGAAAGGAATATTGGGGAGATGCTCAGACTTTTAGCTACAGAAGTAGAGATTGTTCAGGTATCGCAGATGGTTCAAACGAAACCAATTGGTATAGCAGAACAGGCCGATTATACAAATGGCGCCGTCCGGATCAGGACAGAAATGAGTTTGGAAAGACTATCTTTGTACCTGAAGATGTTAGAAGACCGGATGGGACGCGACCGAAGTCAGAAGAAATTTGGCCCCCGAAACATCGACCTCGACATTCTGATTTGGAATGATGCAATTGTTGATCCGGATTATTATACCCGCGATTTTCTTCGGAAGTCGGCTCATGAATTGGGTTATGAAAGCAAAAATTAAACAGAAACAGAAAATTTAATTGGCATGAAACGAGCCTTGAGTGATAAACTTACAAACAGGAGCATTATTATCCATGGCGAGTTCCATCTGGCAATTAAAAAACAAATTACAAACAGATGAAAAATTTTAAATTCTACCACAGCTACCTGATACTATTCATTTTCGCAGGTTTATTCCTGAATTCGTGTAAAGACAATAATACTCCGGAACCAACTTCATACGAGTATTATCTTTCGAGCGAGTTAAAAACTCAAATAACGAGTCAGGAAGCAGCAGCTAATTTTATCAAAGCTGCGCCTGAAGCCGTTGCAATCAGTCCTTTAATCCGGTTCGATGTTGAAGTACATAAAATAACTTACAAAACAACCTTCAAGGGGAAGAACATACAGGCATCAGGGTTGGTTTGTTTCCCGAAAGCAGCCGGTAATTATCCGATACTTAGCTTTCAAAATGGAACCAACACCCTTTACAGCGATGCTCCGAGCGTAAGTAGTGATAATGATATGTTCTCGATCATGGAAAGTGTTACATCCATGGGATTCATTGTGGTTATACCTGATTACATTGGGTTTGGAGCGTCAGAAAATATTCCTCATCCATACCTCGATGCCAAATCATCGACACAAAGTATTCTGGATATGATTCGGGCTGCCAAAGAATATAGTACCGACGCTAAAGTTCTGGCAAAAGCAAGCAAAGATCTGTTCATCTTCGGATATTCACAGGGAGGATGGGCTACCATGCAACTTCAGAAAACCATTGAGAAAGACTACTCATCTGAATTTAACCTGAAAGCCAGTTCGTGTGGAGCGGGACCCTATTCCATCGAATACATGAATAAATACATTGTTGATAAAATCGACTATCCAATGCCTTATTTCCTGGCTTACCTGCTAAATTCATACGATATAATTGATGCATTTACCAATCCATTGACCGATTTTATTCAGGCTCCTTATGCTGCTAAAATACCAGGATTATTTGATGGAATGCACAGCGGAGGCGCTATCAATGCTGAACTAACCACCCAGATGGCTAATTTTTTAACTCCTGAATATCGTGCAGGATATGCGACTGATGCCAAATTTGCAAGTGCTAGAAGCGCATTCCTTTCGAACAGCATAACCGCCTGGAACGCAACAACCCCAATGAAACTTTTTCATGGGGCTGACGATGATTTAATTCCATCAGGAATTAGCCAAAAAATGTTAGCCGACTTTAAAACCGCAGGCATGACCGATTCGAAGATTCAACTTGTGATTATTCCTGATGTTGGCCACACGACGGGCATTTATCCAACAGGTATGCAAACCATTCTTTGGTTTCTGTCACTCTTGAAATAAAAAAAACTATTCGGAATAGATGTGAACGCTGTTTTGTGCACTTGGCAGGTAATTGACACCAAACCAGCAAACCAGCAAAATAGCAAACGAAACGGCAAGAATTGTCATTGCTCTTTTGTGTTCCGAAGGGTGGCGGAAACGGTAGTGGATGTAAATCAGGTAAAACATCCAGGTAAGGAAGGCCCAGGTTTCTTTCGGATCCCAGGTCCAGTAATGTCCCCAGGCTTCTTTGGCCCAAAGTGCGCCGAACAATAAACCCAAAGTCAGGAACGAAAATCCCAGATAAGCTAAGTTATCGGCCATTTGTATCGGCCCCTTTATGGTTTTGTCGCTGGGTGCAAAAAAAATGTTGCGTAAAGCTACCAGTGATGAGGCTCCAAGCATGGCATAAGCAAAAATATAGACAATGACGTGAGGTATAAACCACGGACTTTGCAGGGCAGGCATCAGCGTTTTATCGTAAGTTTCGGGATGTTGGAGGTTAATAATTAAAAACACCATTGCCAGTCCAAGACTGTATGAAACTAACCATTTGTATTTCCAACGAAGGTAAGAACCCAGTCCGATACCTGACATAAAGATTGCGTACCAAAGCCGCGTTTCACCCAAAGTACGCATTGGTGGTCGTTGAATGTGCAGCCAAAGAATCGTCATGAAAACCAGTAGAAGAGCCGTTCCGGCAAACGAAAGTCCGGCGGCCAGCTGGTTCATCAACTTTTTTCCTGATGACAAAAACAAGCCTGATGCCGCCAACCAGCAGAGAATAGCAACGGAAGCGTATATTGGAAAATCAAGCCACATGTTTAGTTCCTCCATCTTTAGGTTTACCAGTTATAAACAGGAATGCAGCGCCGGCCATCATCAGGAAAATGCCTAAATAAACAATTGGTAGCCATGGGTCACGAACCAATTCTAAAACACTCAGATTCGACCATCGTCCCATTTCGGTATTGTAACTCAACTGGTAGATGCTCCATCCATCGATATGGAATGGTCGGTTAACCTCAATAGTTGTAGTCACGTTTTTGCCGCTTGGGGTCTGTATATTCAGTTCAGAACTAAATTTGCGAGGTTCGGCAGGAAGCATCACCAGGGAATGATTTTCATTCAATTTCAGTGTTTCGGGTTGATTGACGTAGCTTCCGCTGTAAACCCAACCTGAAATTTCAGAACCATCTTTAGTCACCTTCACTTTGGCTGAAGGTGCCGAACCCGGTTCATTCAATGAGACATAACTATCGCCAACTTTTCCTGAAGACTCCAGAAACTGTTCCACTTCCAGATGATATCCGTAGATATCCAGCGTGTTTCGGTCGAGCAATTCAAAAGGATTTTTATTTTTATTGAGCACTATTTGCCCGGTCTTGTTGTCAATAATGGTCACTTTTGGCCGAAATTCATCGATGTTGAAATTCAGTAATTTGATCGTAACGGGCATTTCTACTGGTTTTCCTGAAGTATCAAGTGCATTGTGCTCCGTTTCATTTTCGTAACAGTTCATTGTTACACGTTGAATGTCGCTGCTACCCAAGGCCGTTGATAACAGCACCAGAAACAAACCAAAATGATTGAGGAAGAACCCTGCATTTTTGTAGTTAAAAGGAGTTATCCGTTTCAAGGTGGTGATGCCCAACAAGATCATTAAATAAAGGTTGATCAGCATAAATGGCCAGGTTTTGACCAAATGCGTTAACCCGAAGGTGCGAACAAGTGCCGATTTCGGTTCCACATCCTGCTTGACAAATCCCATCAATAAAACCAAGAAAGTAAAACCCAGAATAGCAGGCAAAGCAGCCTTTACACCACCCAACCACTTCATTATCGGATGGTTCTTCCAACGGTAAAATGCTAAAACGAGTAAAAACAGAAAAATGAGTCCGGCGATCAGATTCCATGGGAAGCCGGCAATTCTCAATACAATGCCACCACTTGCAGTCTGAATGACAAAGCCAAGCAATAGAATTAAGCCAGTAACGATTGTTCCTTCCCGGTACGACCAATGATGTTTCTCTATCTTTCGGCTGGTTTCATTGCTCATTGCTGAATGTAGATTTGTCGCCGAAGATACAAAAATGTGTTCAAAAATGTGAAGCATTTTGACATTGCAAAGGCATTCGGTTTAATGATAGGATGGAGCGCCTGGTTGAAAGATGACATTCAATTTACATTTATTTAACTATTCCGGGGAAACATTTTGGGCTTATATTGCTTATATAAATAGACTTGAAATGTGTGAATATGAAAATTCTACTTATATTAATTGTATTTACTGGCGGTGCCTTGGGGTATTTAGGGTATAAATTGAAATATACAAAGCCTAACTATCAATTTGAAAAAACAACGACTGGTCGTACGGTTAAATTTCTGGACTATCGTGAATCGAAAAGATATGAGCGGAATAAAGTATTTGGAATACTTATTTTGGCACTAAGCATAGTGATTTTTGGGATAAGTCTTTTGGCATTATTTTTTGCTGGAAGATTTGGGTTATAACATTTTCAATTTGTACTGATTTTTTCAGAACATTATTCTCATCAACTTTTTTAAGCTTCTAAATGTTACCTATTCGTTATTTAAACGGAGACTTATGAATCGCACACGTTTGGAAGCCTTTAGCGACGGAGTTTTAGCCATCATTATTACACCATTATGGTTTTGGAAATCAAAGTTCCGCATGGGAACGATTTCACTGTGCTAAAACCTTTGATTCCTGTTGTTGTGAGTTACATCCTTAGCTTTATTTATATTGGTATTTACTGGAACAATCACCACCATATGATGCACACCGTGAAGCATGTGACCGGAGGTATTTTATGGGCAAATCTGCATTTGCTTTTCTGGTTGTCGCTGGTTCCGTTTGTAACAGGCTGGATTGGCGAAAACCATTTCGATCCGATTCCCATGGCGCTATATGGATTTATACTGCTTATGGCGGCTATTGCTTATTTTATACTTCGTTCGCTGATTATCAGTTCCCAGGGAGAGAACTCCTTACTCGCCCGCGCAGTGGGAAACGACATCAAGGGAAAAATTTCACCCATTCTGTACTTGCTGGCCATCGCCTCTAATTTTGTCAGCCAGTGGATTTCGGGCGCATTGTACATTTTGGTAGCGCTTATCTGGTTAATTCCTGATAAACGGATCGAGATCATTATCCGTGAAGAAATCGAAACAAAACACACGAAAACAAGAAGTAAACCAAGCTAGCACAACACTAGTTTTACTGCCCGGAATTTACCTAATTTGTATAGTCGACTCGGGAGTATTTAAAATTTTTGCAAATTTACAATCCTTGATTTTCAGGATAAAACCTCTTATGAAATTCATTCTGTAACTGAGCAAAAAACCAAAATCACCGAAATTCCATGAAAAGGATAAATCTGCCATTTTATTACATCAGCATTTTATTTTTGATTTCATTCCTGAAAACTCAGGCACAAACCGAATACAATCAGCAATGGCCTCAGTTTCGCGGCCCATGGGGAAGAGGTTTTGTCGAAAATGCAAAAACGGCAACAACATGGAATGTAGAAACCGGAGAACACATCAAATGGAAAACGGAAATTCCTGGATTGGGACATTCTTGTCCGGTCATTTGGGGCAACTACCTGTTTGTGACAACTGCGGTGAATACAACGAATAGTGAATCGCTCAAAGTTGGTCTTTATGGCGACATTGACGAGGCAAACGATAGTGTTGTGCACGAGTTTAAAGTTTATTGTTTAGATAAAGCCTCCGGAAAAATTATCTGGGAAAGGGTTGCTCACAAAGGAATACCAAAATCAAAACGCCACACCAAAGCTTCGCAGGCTAATTGTACTCCGTCAACTGACGGAAAACATTTGATTGTTCATTTTGGGTCGGAAGGATTGTATTGCTATGACCTTAGTGGCAATCTGATTTGGAAGAAAGATATGGGCATATTAGCTCCCGGGCCTTATACCGATCCTGGTGTGGAATGGGGGTACGCCAGTTCACCAGTTATTTACAAGGATAGAATCATTGTCCAGTGTGACATTCCGAAAACGCCATACATCACTGCCCTTGATTTGGCTACGGGCCGTGAAATCTGGAAAACCTCGCGTGGCGATGAGGTTTCAACCTGGTGCACTCCGGCCATATATTCAAAAGATGGAAGGACGCAGGTAATTGCAAACGGGTTTAATCATATTTGTGGATACGATTTTGAATCAGGGAAGGAAATCTGGAAATTGAGTAATGGGGGTGATGCTCCTGCTCCTGCACCTGTTGTGGCCAAGGACCTGATTTACCTGAATAGTGCGCATGGAAAATTTTCTCCAATTTTCGCTGTGCGTCCAAATGCGATTGGCGATATCACTTTGGCTTCTGACAGTACCAAAAACCAATATATTGCCTGGAGTATCAAACGAGGTGGGGCATATATGCAAACACCGCTCATCTACAATGGATACTTATACAATCTACAAGTGAACGGCCAACTGATGTGTTTCGATGCAATGACTGGAGAACTGAAATACAAAGACAGTCTAAAAGAGGCTTTTACGGCTTCTGGTATTGCTGCCGATGGAAAACTCTATTTCAGTTCCGAAGAGGGGAATATTTTCGTGGTTCAGGCTGGTCCTGAATTTAAACTTCTATCTAAAAATGCACTGAAAGATATTTGCATGGCGACGCCGGCAATTTCAGAAAATGCAATTTATTTTAGAACGCAGCACTTTTTAATTGCAGTTGAATAGATTTGAAATCAGTCTATCATAAGGTTAGGAGGTTTGCCTTAGCGGAAGTAAATCTAATCAGGACTTTCTGAATTGAATGATTTTGCGTATATTCATGAGGTGAGCAAATTCGGGAGGACACTTTCCACGCATAAACATACTCAAAAAGAGTGTGTTACATCCATTAAATGAGTTAATATGAAAGAAATAGAAAATATTGAACTAACTTTTTTAAGTCTCGACGATTATCAGGAGCTAAAAAAGGCCATGATTGAATCCTATACCAATATGCCAAACTCCTATTGGAAAGAAGCGCAAATCAAATCACTGATCGATCGGTTTCCTGAAGGTCAGGTAGTTATTAAAGTGAATAATCAGATTGCAGGATGCGCCTTATCCATTATTGTAGAATATTCAAAATTTGGCGATCAACATACGTACAAGCAAATTACAGGTGATTATACGTTTAAAACTCACACGCTAAAAGGAGATACACTTTATGGAATTGACGTATTTATAAAGCCTGAATTCAGAGGCTTACGGCTTGGGCGAAGACTTTATGACTACCGAAAGGAATTGTGTGAACGCATGAACCTGAAAGGAATTGCTTTTGGTGGCCGAATACCGCATTATCACAAATACGCTGATTCGATATCACCCAAAGAATACATCGATAAAGTCCGGAGAAAAGAAATCCACGATCCGGTCTTTAACTTCCAGATATCGAATGATTTTTATCCCTCAAAAGTTCTGAAAAATTATCTGGATGGAGATAAAGAATCTGGTGAATTCGCTGTTTTATTAAAGTGGGACAACATTTATTATGAAAAAGAAAATATAAAAGCGAGTACAATTAAAAAGATCGTCAGGCTTGGATTGATTCAGTGGCAAATGCGTCCCTATAAAGATCTGGAAGAATTAATGCAGCAGGCTGAATTTTTTATTGACGCAGTTTCAGGATACCGTTCAGATTTCGCCTTATTTCCGGAGTTCTTTAATGCTCCTTTAATGGCCGAAAACAATCATTTGACTGAGCCTGAAGCTATCCGCGAATTGGCCAAACATACCGCAATCATTGTTCAGAAATTCTCCGAACTGGCCATCTCATACAACATCAACATTATTTCCGGAAGTATGCCAGAAATTAAAAACGAAAGGCTATTCAATGTGGGATATTTATGCCGACGCGATGGTTCTGTCGACCGGTACGAAAAAATCCATGTAACTCCCGATGAAGAAAGAGTTTGGGGAATGCAACGCGGAAACCAAATAAAAGTATTCGACACTGACTGTGGTAAAATTGGTATCATGATTTGCTACGACGTTGAATTTCCGGAACTGAGCCGGTTATTAGCCGACGATGGAATGGATATTTTATTTGTACCTTTTCTCACCGATACTCAAAACGGATATTCCAGAGTACGAAGTTGTGCCCAGGCCAGAGCCATCGAAAATGAATGTTTTGTCGCCATTGCAGGCTGTGTCGGAAATTTGCCCAAGGTTCATAATATGGATATTCAATTCGCACAATCAATGGTGTTTACACCTTGTGATTTTGCTTTCCCCACAAACGGTATAAAGGCTGAAGCGACTCCAAATACTGAAATGATACTCATTGCAGATGTGGATATTGATTTACTCCGGGAATTAAATCAGCAAGGCAGTGTCAGGAATTTAAAAGACAGACGGAAGGATCTTTACGAGCTCAAAAGAAAATAATATATCCCCGATTCATGAAAAAGCTGTTTCGCATATTCGAAATCACTAAGGAACTGGTTGATGATATTCAGGCAAAAACTTACGACGCCCATTTGCACGATTTCGAAGAAGTGATTCTGGTTACCGAAGGAAGTCTGGAACACTACATCGATTTCAAAGTTGAACAGGTTACAGCGCCAATGGCTTGTTATGTGTCGATGAATAAGATGCACAAGTTGATTCCAAACAATGACTTGCGGGGCTGGGTCATCAATTATAAACCCGAATTTATTCCTGATTCGAACCTGAGTTTTTATTCCAATTTTTTCACCTCAACCAATGTTCCGCTCAGTTCCGGATCGTGCATCAGCCGGTTCACGAACCTTTGCGAAATCATCCAGGCAGAATACAAGCAGGAATTTGCAGATTTTCCAACTATCCGCCATTTAGCCGAAGGCCTGTTGTCGATGATTGATGCCGAAAGGAAGCGAAATATTCCAATAGAAAATGTAGCGAAACCCACGCAAATTAACACGTTTAGTACATTCCTGAAAATTCTGGAAGAAAATTTCCGTCGCGATGCAGGGGTTTCGTTTTATGCCGAGAAGATGAACATGTCGGAACGAAATCTGAATCTGATTTGCAAAAATAACTTTCAGAAAAGCGTTTCCGAAATCATTGAAACCCGCAAACTGATTGAGGCCAAGAACCTGTTATTGCATTCGGACAAAACCGTTTCCGAGATTGGTTTTGAGCTCGGATACAACGAAAAGTCTTATTTCACAAGGGTTTTCCACAACAAAATGGGAGTAACTCCATCGCATTTCCGCGAAATGACCCGAAGCTTGATTTCCTAAAAGTACTACACCTTTTCCTGAAACTGTTACCGCTTGCCTGTTTGCTTGCTGCATCTTTGTATCATTAAAATATTCACAATTAAATAGTACAAAAATGAAAACACAGGAAACAAAATGGGCAATAGACCCTATCCACAGCAAAGTAGCTTTTAAAGTAAAACACCTTATGATTTCTAACGTTCTTGGAAATTTTAAAGAATTCGAAGGACAAGTTTCAACCGATGGCGATGATTTTTCAACCGCAGAAATCAATTTCTCGTTGAGCGCCGCATCCATCGATACTGAAATGGCTGATCGTGATGGACACCTGAAAAGTCCTGATTTTTTTGATGCCGAAAAATATCCAAAAATTACGTTCTCCGGAAAAGGAATGAAAGATTTGGGCGACGAGATGTTTGAACTGACCGGCGACCTGACCATAAAAGATGTAACCAAATCAGTTACTTTAACGGTAGAATACGGAGGAATCATGTCCGATCCATGGGGAAACGTAAAAGCCGGGTTTTCGCTCTCCGGAAAAATTAACCGCAAAGATTTTGGTCTGAATTGGAATGCAGCTTTGGAAGCTGGTGGTGTCTTGGTTGGTGAAGAGGTAAAAATCTCTGGCGATATCGAATTGGCTAAAGTTGTTGCCTAAAGAGTTCAGGAATAACGATTGCAGATTCAAAAATCGTTAATCTTCAATCGTTATTCCTTGATCGTTAATCTTCAATCAATTATTATGAAACGTCGATCTTTTATAGGATCAGCTCTTTTATTCCCATTTGCAGTAAAAGCCATGAATTACAATGAAATCAATCAGCTAATAACTTCCGGCGAAAACACGCCACGAATGCCGGTTTTGTTCATTGGGCACGGAAGCCCAATGAATGCCATCGAAGAAAATGAGTTTGTTCTGGGTTGGCGAAACCTTGGAAAAACACTGCCACATCCAAAGTCCATACTTTGCATTTCGGCACATTGGGAAACGCGCGGAACTTTCGTTACGGCAATGCCAAAACCGAAAACCATTCACGATTTTGGTGGTTTCCCCAAAGCTTTGTACGATGTGGAATATCCTGCTCCCGGAAGTCCGGAATTGGCTGTTGAAACCAAACAGATCATTAAAAAGACCACCGTTGGCCTCGACGAAAAATGGGGATTGGATCACGGCGCATGGAGCGTCATTCGGAGAATGTATCCTGAAGCTGATGTTCCGGTTATTCAGATGAGTCTCGATTATGGCCAGGCACCGCAATATCATTTCGAACTGGCCAAAGAACTTGCGGCTCTGCGAAACAAAGGTGTTCTAATTATTGGTTCCGGAAATATGGTTCACAACCTCCGGATGGTTGCCTGGGACAAAATGAATGAACCTGATTTTGGTTTTGACTGGGCCATTGAAGCAAACGATAGATTTAAAAAGTTGATTGAATCAGGTGATTTCAAAAGCCTGACGAATTATACAAATCTCGGTGGTGAAGTACAGTTGGCTGTTCCAACTCCCGACCATTTTCTGCCATTGCTTTATTCACTAGCCTTGAAAGAAAAAGACGAACCAATTTCCTTTTTCAATGATAAGCCCGTGATGGGTTCGTTAACGATGACTTCGGTGAAGATCGGTTAATAAATTAGACTGATAATGGTCTTTTAAACCCAATCGTTTCATAACTTTGGGAAAATTGTGGTTATGAACAACTCGGAAATTACCATTTACAAAACAGAAGAAGGTAGAACTGAAATTCAGGTTAAACTGGAGAATGATACAGTTTGGCTTTCTCAAAAGCAAATGTCAGTTCTTTTTCAAAAAGATTCTGATACAATTGGGTTACATCTTAAAAACATTTTTGATTCTGGAGAATTGGAAGAAAATTCAACTACCGAGGAATTCTCGGTAGTTCGACTGGAGGGGAAAAGAAATGTCGCCAGAAAAATTACGTATTATAATCTTGATGCAATAATTTCTGTTGGATACCGTGTAAATTCAAAAAGAGGAACCCAATTCAGAATTTGGGCCAACAAAATATTAAAAGATTATCTAATCAAAGGCTACTCTATCAACGAAAATCGATTGCGTCAGCAAAACGAACAGCTCCGGCAACTTCAGGATTCGGTGAAATTACTTGGTCAAGTGCTCAACCAGAAGGAACTTTCAGGAGAGGAAAGCTCCGGATTGCTAAAAATTATTTCCGATTATGCCTATGCGCTTGACATTCTTGATCAATACGATTATCAAAAGCTTGAAATAACCGAAACTTCCGGTAAAGAAATTTATCAGATCACCTATGAAGAGGCTATTTCTCAGATCGAAAAGGTTAAAATTGCATATGCGAATAGTGAACTTTTCGGGCGCGAAAAGGATGATTCATTTAAGAGTTCGGTCTCAACTATTTATCAGACATTTAACGGCACTGATTTGTATCCCAGTGTCGAAGAAAAGGCAGCCAATTTATTGTATTTTGTAACCAAGAACCATTCGTTTTCCGATGGAAATAAACGCATTGCAGCATTCCTGTTTCTTTATTTTTTGGAGAAGAATGGAATTTTGTTTGATGAATTCAGGAATAAACGCATTGCAGACAACGCTTTGGTTGCGCTCACTCTGATGATTGCAGTCAGTCGGCCCGAAGAAAAGGACATCATGACCAAAGTTATTGTCAACCTGATAAATAAGAAGAATTGATCGGAATTCGCAAATCTTTCCTAAATTACAACGTAATTTCAGATTCTCTTAACTTCTTCTAACATTGCGAATGAAACGAACATGCCGCGGAATTAATTTTAAAGGAGGTGGTACAAAAAGAAATGAAATAGTGTTCGAAGTGGAGAGCTCCTCGCATGAGAGTTACATGTGAACGTACAGACATTCAATTTATTAATACCATCATTTTCACATGAAAATCTTACTCACAGGAACAACTGGTTATATTGGTCAACGTTTACTCCCAACTTTACTCGAAGCTGGACATGAGGTGATCTGTTGCGTCAGGGATAAAAACAGGTTCGATTTTCGAAAGTACCTTTCGGATCAGCTTAAGGTGATTGAGGTAAATTTTCTGGACACAGAATCGCTGGTCAATATTCCCGACGACATCGATGCTGTCTATTACCTGATTCACTCCATGTCGGCTCCTAACACAGATTTTGAAAAACTGGAGAAGATTTCGGCAACCAATTTCAGGAACCGGATTCAAGAAACCAAAGCGCGACAGATCATTTACCTGAGCGGGATCGTTAACGATCAGAAATTGTCAAAACATCTGAAATCGAGAAAGTTGGTTGAGGAAATTTTATCCTCCGGAAGTTATCACCTTACCACGCTTCGAGCAGGTATCATTTTGGGCTCCGGAAGCGCATCTTTCGAGATCATCCGCGATCTGGTTGAGAAATTGCCGTTCATGATAGCTCCGAGATGGCTCAACACCAAATCACAGCCAATTGCCATCCGAAATGTGATTGAATATTTAAACGGCGTTTTACTTTTTGAACCTTCATTTGATCAAAGTTTCGACATTGGCGGGCCGGAAATATTGACTTACAAGGAAATGTTGAAAGGATTCGGTAAAGTGCGCAACTTAAAACTGCGGATTTTCACTGTTCCTGTCATGACTCCAAAGTTTTCGTCGTACTGGCTCTATTTTGTAACATCAACATCATACACACTGGCAGTAAATCTGGTTGAAAGCATGAGCGTAGAAATTATTTGTCGCCCGAATGATTTAAAAGATTTGCTGGGAATAAAACTTCTAACTTTCGAAGAAGCCATCCATCGGGCTTTTGGTCGGATTCAAAACGAAGGGGTTGTTTCGAGCTGGAAAGATGCCCTTTCTAGCCATGTTTTAAATAAAGGAATTTCGCCGCTGCTCGAAGTTCCAACCTATGGGTGCTTTGTGGATAAGCGGAAATGCGAAGTAAAAGATGTGGAAAAAACACTCAGCAAAATTTGGTCGATTGGCGGCGAAAATGGATGGTATTATGCCAATTGGCTTTGGGAATTGAGGGGTTTTATCGATAAACTTTTCGGCGGGGTTGGATTGCGTCGTGGAAGAAAAAACACGACGATAATTTTTGCCGGAGACTCACTTGATTTCTGGCGGGTGCTCTATGCCAGCAAAGAAGAAAAAAGATTGTTGCTTTATGCCGAAATGAAATTACCGGGTGAAGCCTGGCTCGAATTCGAAATCAGGAATAACATCCTGTACCAAACAGCAACCTTTCGTCCGTGGGGAATCTGGGGCCGAAATTATTGGTATGTACTCATACCAATTCATCTTACCATTTTCAAAGGGATGATTAAACGGATTGCTTCCTGATCAAAGTTACTTTTTGAGTTCCCAGCTTACACCTTCTTTGCCATCTTTAATTTCGAATCCAATGGCAGCAAGTTCATTCCGAATTTTATCTGAAGTTGCCCAGTCTTTGTTGGCTTTGGCATCAGCTCGTAGTTTCATCAGCAAATCAACGACCTCATTCAAAACTTCATTATTTCCTGAACCGGACTGATCTTCGGCCATTAATCCGAAAATATCGAAAACAAAAGTGTTGAAAAGAGATTTCAGTGAATCTTTATCAGCAGTGGTGGTAGTCGATTTCCCATCTGCAATTGAATTGATGATTTTGACGCCATCGAACAAATGAGCGATAGCAATCGGGCTGTTCATATCATCGGCCATAGCCGAATAGCAATTGGCTGAAAGTTCTGAAATGTTTACGGAAGAAGATTCTGAAATTGGCAATGAATCAATTTTTGCGACGGCTTTCATCAATCGTTCCAGCCCTTTTTCTGACGCCTGAAGTGCTTCATTCGAGAAATCGAGTGTGCTGCGGTAATGAGCCTGCAACATGAAAAAGCGGATGGTCATCGGGCTGTAGGCTTTTTCGAGAAGCGGATGGTTTCCGGTAAAAAAGTCTTCGAGCGAAATGGCATTTCCGAGCGACTTGCCCATTTTCTGGCCATTCAGGGTAATCATGTTGTTGTGCATCCAATATCGAACTGCCGGTTTTCCATGAGCAGCCTGCGATTGCGCCATTTCAGCTTCATGGTGCGGAAAAGTTAGATCCATTCCACCGCCGTGAATGTCAAAAGTATCGCCTAAATATTTGCAACTCATGGCCGTGCATTCCATGTGCCAACCGGGAAACCCGTCGCTCCAGGGAGATGGCCAGCGCATAATATGTTCGGGCGATGCCTTTTTCCAGATGGCAAAATCCAGTCCCGAGCATTTTTCATCCTGACCATCCAGGGTTCGTGTATTGCTGATCAGGTCTTCGATTTTGCGACCTGAAAGTTTTCCGTATTCATTTTCAGAAGCAAATTTTTCCACATCAAAATACACCGACCCATTGCTTTCGTAGGCATATCCGGAGTTCAGTATTTTTTTAACTTCTTCAATTTGCTCGATGATGTGACCCGAAGCACGGGGCTCAATACTTGGTTCTTCCAAATTGAGCATGGACATTGCCTTGTGATATAAATTGGTGTATTTCTGCACCACTTCCATCGGCTCCAACTCATCGAGTTTGGCCTGTTTGGCAATTTTATCCTCACCTTCGTCGGCATCGGCCACCAAATGCCCAACATCGGTAATGTTGCGTACATAGCGCACTTTGTAGCCAATCTGTTTCAGGAAACGAAATACCAGGTCGAAGCTTATAGCAGAGCGCGCATGACCCAGATGAGGTGGCCCATAAACGGTTGGTCCACAAACGTACAACCCTACTTTGCCGGGAACCAGCGGTTCAAAAACTTCTTTCTTGCGAGTAAGTGTGTTGTAAATTTGTATTTCCTGAATCATGATCGTTGATTTTTCGTGCTGCAAATGTAAAAATTATTGATGAATTCAATTGGATGAACATTTTCTATACTGAAATGCATCGGAATAAATCAGAAAAAATTAACTAAACCTTAAACGATTATATTCTGAAGTAATTTATTTCGCTCCTGATTCCATTTTTGCAAGCCGCCACTCGCTGAGTTGTTTTATGCGGTTCAATACATTTGCGGTTACCCGATTATGAACCGCCTCCCAAATTTTATTGATGAAGGGCCATTTTGATTTGTATTCTTTTCCATAGAAATTAAACCCAACAGTTAAAAAAAGCTGCGACTGCGCCGTTTCACCCATATCGTCAATCGACGAACGCACGTACATCATAAAAATCCCGATTGGGTAACCACCGCTGCATTTGTATAGCATATAACGTGCATTGTCGAAATCGAACGGATCGGGTACCCGTTTAATGCGAATGGAACTCAGGAGGAACAAAGGAATGAATTTCATTCCCAGAAAGCTTTCCCCCCCTCCAAATGGGTACTTTGTCCAGCCAAATGGCAAAACGCGGATCGATTCAATGTCGTTATCAATGCGCTCTATTTTTGCGATATGATTTGGCCAGCATGACGAATCGCCATTCCAGTTTAAAAGCTCATTAAAGACATAACTTACAGGCGCTTCAATTCCAATGCGATGAACATTTAATACGGTATATCGATCAACACCTTCCCCAACCCGCTGTAATATTCTGTTGTTGTACTCAAGTCTTTTTTCTTCGGATGTGAATTTAATGAGTGTAGCTAATTTCGGCTTATTCCATAGAAAATTCCTGAAATCTGAAAACAGCCCCTTGCTTTTCGCAGGTGGCGACTGAATTGAGTTGGTGAAGGAATTCGTTTTATTCATTTTCCTGAATAATCATGAAAATTGGCGACTAAATGATCTTCTAAAATTA
The DNA here is from genome assembly GCA_028683385.1 of Prolixibacteraceae bacterium. Classification (GTDB taxonomy): domain Bacteria; phylum Bacteroidota; class Bacteroidia; order Bacteroidales; family Prolixibacteraceae; genus Aquipluma. Next base: position 86,291 of record JAQUIJ010000003.1, read on the forward strand.
ACTAAATCTGAAGATTTAGACGATTAACTTCGGGCAAAATCCCCAATTGTTTGATAAATCGGTTTTTTGAACTTACTTTTGTTCTCATTATCAAATAATCCTTCTCAAAACTGATTGTTTGGTTATAAAGAAGAGTGGAGAGATCGGGCTCAGCGAAGCTCTGGCAACCATCGGCGAAAAAGTTGAAACGGTGCCAATACCCGGCCGGAAACGGAATTATAATTTAAACAAAACGAATGAAACAACTTTCAATTTTGCATCTTCTTAGCTTCATGTACTTTTCGAATATGTGCATGCGCTGATTCCCATGATATAAACTGCCAAAATATTTCAGGAGAACACAGCCAGATGTTTTCCCAATTCATCATTAACCATTCATAATTTACCATTAATACGATATGGCTATTCAAAAAACATACGAAGAAATCAACGAAAAAATCCGGCGGGGTGAAGCGGTGGTACTCACTGCCGAAGAAGTTTCGCAAATGGCGCTCACTTGCACTCCGGAAGAAATAGCAGAAAAAGTTGACGTAGTCACCACTGCAACTTTTGGAGCCATGTGTTCTTCTGGCGCTATTGTCAATTTTGGTCACGCCAATCCACCAATCCGGATGGAAAAAATTAGGCTCAACGGAGTACCAGCCTACGAAGGTTTGGCAGCTGTTGATACCTACATCGGAGCCACGGCCTGCGATCCGGAAAACCCAAAATACGGTGGTGCACATGTTATTCAGGATTTGGTTGATGGTAAAGACATTGAACTGGAAGCCTGGGGAAAAGGTACCGACTGCTACCCGCGAAAACACATCAAAACTGTCATCAACAAGGAAACGGTAAACGAAATGATTCTGTTCAATCCGCGCAATGCCTACCAGAATTATCCCGTTGCCGTGAATTCCACCTCGCAGATGAAATACACTTACATGGGCAGTTTGTTGCCGAACATGCGCAATGCGACTTATTCAACTTCCGGAGAATTAAGCCCATTGTTGAACGATCCTGAAATGAAAACCATTGGTATCGGAACACGCATTTTTCTTGGTGGGACGCAGGGATTTGTGGTTTGGCCGGGAACGCAGTTCAATACCTCGAAGCCAAAAAATGAGTTTGGTATCCCTGTAGGCAATTCGGCAACGCTTGCGGTAATGGGCAACTTGAAAGAAATGTCGTCGGAATTTTTGCAGGCTGCTTATTACGAAAAATATGGGGTCAGTTTATTTGTAGGTATCGGAATCCCCATTCCGGTGTTAAATGCCGACATCGCAAAAAACGTCTCAATCAGGAATGAGCAGATTGAAACCACAGTTTGCGATTATGGAGTAGAAGGCAGCCCTGCTTTGGGGCGGGTAAATTATGCCGAGCTTCGTTCAGGAGAAATTGAAGTTCAGGGTAAAAAAATACGCACAGCGCCGGTTTCGAGCTTAAGCAAAGCGCGCAAAATTGCTGAAATACTGAAACAATCCATATTGGCTGGCGAGTTCGAAATCAGCAAACCGGTACAGATGTTTCCAACAAATACATCTCTCAAATCTCTTAAAGAAGTTAAAGGAGGAACCGAATAATGGATATGCAGAAAAAAAGATATGTGCTGAAGTTTCCGCCACAAAGTGGGGATCAGCCGTTTAGCTATCATTTAGTCAAAGATTTTGATATCCGGATTAACATTCTTCGTGCTGAAGTTTGGCCTGGCAAGACCGGTAGTTTGGTCCTAGAACTGGAAGGCACCACCACCAACCTGAAAAATGGAATTGCTTATTTGCAGGAAAATCAAGTAAGTTGCGAGCCGCTGAACAAGAAAATTACCTGGGATAATGCACGTTGCATCAGTTGTGGCAATTGCACCGCCGTATGTTTTGCCGGCGCTTTGCAAATGGATCCGGAGAAATGGGAATTGCAGTTCGATCCGGAGAAGTGCATCGTTTGCGAATTGTGTGTTCCTGCTTGTCCGCTGAATTTGTTCAAGATTGATTTTCGGGAGTAAGAAGACCGAAGTCAGAAGTCCGGAGACCGAAGTAAAAAAATGATCGAACCCCGCACATATCGCAATCAATTTTCGCAAGAGCGATTTCATTCGTTTGTTGTGAATTACAAGGAAACGGATTTGTGGATAGGTGTTGATCCGGCATCGTTCAGGGATGAAATGAAAGAAATCTCTTTGCTGAAAGTCAAAGAATTGCGGTCAGTTTTGGAAGTGTATTTATTGAACGATCCAGTTTTTGGAACGACCTTCGAACCGCATCAGGTAGAACAGAATGCGCCTGAAATTGTTAGAGTGATGGCTCAGGCCGGACAAAAGGCTGATGTTGGACCAATGGCGGCTGTAGCAGGCGCTTTTTCGGAAGCGGTTGGACACCATTTATTGGAGATGTTTGATATTCAGGAATTGGTGGTAGAGAATGGCGGTGATATTTTCCTGAAAATTAACCGAAATTTGCTGATGTCGGTTTATGCCGGAAATTCACCTTTATCGGAGAAAATCGGCATTGAAATTCTAGCCAGTGAATCACCGCTTGGCGTGTGCACTTCGGCCGGAACAGTCGGCCCATCGGTCAGTTTTGGCAAGGCGGATGCAGCGATGGTTATTTGTAAAAATACTGCTTTGGCCGATGCTTTTGCTACCGGATTTGGGAATTTGGTTAAAACGCCGGAAGATGTTCCGAAGGTAATTGATCAAACAGCACAGTTTCCTGAGATCCTGTCGGCAGTAATTATTTGCCGCGATAAAATCGGGATTCGTGGGAAATTTGAGATGAAATTGATAAAATAATTTAGCATGTAAGCGGGTGACTTCGAGTCACCCGCTCACTAAATAAAAACGATGACAACGAAAAAAAACATACAACACGAACTCGAATCGCGGGTTTTGGTGCTCGACGGTGCCATGGGAACGATGATTCAGAAACACCGACTTTCGGAAGATGATTTTCGGGGCACGATTTTTACTGATTTTCAGTTCGACCTGAAGGGCAACAACGATTTGCTGTCCATCACCAAGCCGGAAGTCATTCGTGAAATTCATGCACAGTTTCTGGAAGCCGGAGCCGATATTATTGAAACCAATACCTTCAATTCGACCAGTATTTCGCAGGCCGATTACCATTTGGAAGAATGGGTGTATCAGCTTAATTTGCAGTCGGCACAACTGGCGGTTAAGATTGCTGAAGAGTTTACGGCCAAAAATCCGGAGAAACCACGTTACGTGGCCGGTGCAATTGGTCCAATGAACAAAACGCTTTCGCTTTCGCCCGATGTGAACGATCCTGGATTTCGCTCGGTTTCGTTCGACGAAGTGAAGGCATCGTACCGCGAACAATTGAAGGGTTTGTTGGATGGAGGCGTGGATTTGCTGCTGGTTGAAACGATTTTCGATACGCTGAATGCCAAAGCAGCTTTGTTTGCCATTGAGGACGAATTGGAAGAACGCGGAATACGCCTTCCGGTGATGGTTTCAGGAACAATTACTGATGCCAGCGGACGAACACTTTCAGGCCAAACCGTTGAAGCATTCTTGACTTCGGTTTCGCACATCGATTTGCTCAGTATCGGGCTAAATTGCTCATTGGGTGCAAAAGATATGCGTCAGTATTTGGAAGAACTTTCAAAGAAATCGCCGTTTTTTATCAGCGCCTATCCAAACGCTGGTTTGCCCAACCAGTTTGGCGAATACGACGAAACACCGTCTGAAATGGCGCATCAGGTGGGCGATTTTCTCGACAATAAATTTGTAAACATCATTGGTGGTTGCTGCGGAACAACACCCGATCACATTCGTGAACTGGCCAAAATTGCGGCTAGATCAAAACCACATCACCGAAATAAAAAAGATAAAAATACAAAGCTGAGCGGATTGGAGCCTGTTGTTTTAACTCAGGAAACCAACTTCGTGAATATTGGTGAACGTTGCAACGTGTCTGGTTCGCGCAAATTTGCCCGGTTGATCCGCGAAGGAAAATACGAGGAAGCCATTGCCATTGCCCGAAATCAGGTCGACGAAGGGGCGCAGGTCATCGACATCAATATGGACGATGCCATGCTTGATGCCAAAAAGGAAATGGTAACCTTCCTGAATTTGCTGATGGCCGAACCCGATATTGCACGTGTTCCGATGATGATTGACTCCTCGAAGTGGGAAGTGATTGAAGCCGGGCTGAAATGCGTTCAGGGCAAAGCGATTGTAAATTCCATCAGTATGAAGGAAGGTGAAGCAGTGTTCCGCCAACAAGCGCAACTTCTGAAACGGTATGGTGCGGCTGTTGTGGTCATGGCTTTCGACGAAATTGGACAGGCCGATTCGTTCGAACGACGTATCGAAATCTGCCAACGCGCTTACAACATTCTGGTCAACGAAATTAATTTTCCTCCACAGGATATCATTTTCGATTCGAATATTTTGATCATCGGAACCGGAATGGAGGAACACATGAATTATGCGGTTGACTTCATTAATGCCGTAAGCTGGATCAAAAAGAACTTGAAACATGCGAAAACCAGTGGCGGTGTAAGCAATGTGTCGTTCAGTTTCCGTGGAAACGATCAGGTTCGCGAAGCCATTCATTCGGTTTTCCTTTATCATGCCATCCGTGCCGGACTGGATATGGGTATTGTGAACCCGGGAATGTTGCAGATTTACGATGAAATTCCGAAGGACTTTCTGGAGAAAGTAGAGAATTTGGTTCTAAATAAAAAACCGGAAGCCACCGAAGAATTGCTCGAATTCGCACAGACTTTAAAAGCACAGGATGCCAAAGAAGAGCGAAAAGACGAATGGCGCGACTTCCCTGTCGAAAAGCGACTGGAACATGCGCTGGTAAAAGGTTTGCCCGATTATATTGATATTGATTTGGCTGAAGCGTTACCGCTTTATACTCCGGTTTTGAATATCATCGAAGGTCCGCTGATGGACGGGATGAACGTAGTTGGCGACTTGTTTGGCGCCGGCAAAATGTTTCTTCCGCAGGTGATCAAATCGGCGCGCGTGATGAAAAAAGCGGTGGCTTATTTGCTGCCTTACATTGAGGCCGACAAAGACAAATTCGATACATCCGACAACCGGAAAGTAGTACTGATGGCTACTGTAAAAGGCGATGTACACGACATCGGCAAAAACATTGTTGGTGTAGTTTTAGGCTGCAACAACTATAAAGTCATCGATTTGGGTGTGATGGTTCCAACTGAGAAAATTCTGGAAACCGCCATTCAGGAAAATGTAGATATTATTGGGCTGAGCGGCTTGATTACTCCCTCGCTCGAAATTATGGTGGAAGTAGCTACCGAAATGGAGCGTCGCGGCATGAATTTGCCACTTTTGATTGGCGGAGCAACTACATCGAAAATACACGCTGCGGTGAAAATAGCGCCCCAGTATAAAAATCCGGTGATTCACGTGAAAGACGCGTCGCGTGCGGTAAGTGTGGTTTCGAACCTGCTCTCCGGAAACGAAGATTTCCTGAAAGAAATTCGCGATGATTATCAGGCTGTACGCGATTTGCATGGACAGAAAAAAGCGAAGAAATACTTGTCGATTGAGGAAGCACGCGCCAATAAACTGAAAATTGACTGGGACAATACGCCAATCTACAAACCCAATTTTGTGGGCATCAAACAACTGATTGATTACCCGATTTCGGAACTCCGGAAATACATCGACTGGACATTTTTCTTCTTCGTTTGGGAACTGAAAGGCAAATTTCCGGATATCCTGAACGATGAACTTCAGGGCGAAGAAGCCCGGAAATTGTATGCAGATGCCAACCGCATGCTGGACATGATGGAAGCCGAAAAGATGGTTCAGGCCAATGGTGTTTTTGGCATTTGGCCAGCTAATGCTGATGGCGACGACATTGTTTTGTATGAAGATGAAACCAGGAACAAAGAGGTTGGACGCTTTTATCACCTTCGTCAGCAGGAGGCCAAAAAAGCTGGTTCGCCAAACTATTGCCTGTCTGACTTTATTGCGCCTATAGAAAGTGGTAAAACCGATTATTTTGGCGCCTTTGCCGTTACCGGCGGAGTCGGCATCGAAAAATGGATGAAGTATTTCCACGACGATCACGACGATTATAACGCCATTTTGCTCGAATCGCTGGCCGACCGCTTGTCGGAAGCTTTCGCTGAATTGTTGCATTTACAGGTTCGGAAAGATTACTGGGGCTATGTTCCGGATGAAAATCTTTCGTTGGAAGAAATGTTCCATGTTGATTACCAGGGAATCCGCCCGGCCATCGGCTATCCGGCATGTCCGGAACACCATGAAAAGGCCAACCTGTTCAATATGCTGAAAGCAGATGAAATTGGAATGACTTTGACCGAACACTTTATGATGCAGCCGACTGCTTCGGTGAGTGGAGAATTCTTTGTACACCCGGAATCGAAATATTTCAGTTTGGAAAAAGTGGGCAAAGACCAAGTCGAAGATTACGCCCGACGCAAAGGGGTGAGCGTGGAAGTCATCGAAAAATTTATGCCCGCGAATCTGAATTATAAAGGGATATAAGAAAGTTGGTAGGCGCAGTGATTAGTCTGGCTCATTCATGAGAAATAACAGAGTTCGGCCAATCTATGATAAGGAAATAGAAGTTGAAGAACTTATATTTCCTTATACGCCAATGAAAATAATTCTGGATACAAATAGCCTAAAAGTGATTTCGGAACAAGTGGGAAACTTGTGGATCTTGGTATCAAAACCTTTTCTACCATAGTAATTCCAATGATTGTGCAGGAAGAATTGCTTGTCCTGTCAGTTCACGACACCGATCAACGTTCTCATCAATGCCAGCGAAGTTTTTAGAGTGGACAAAATAAAAAGGAGATCATTTTTGATCTCCTTTCCTATATGCTCTTCAAGCTGTTTTTGCAGAGCAGACTATTTTGCTGTTAATACAAGTGATGATCCTTTCAGTCCCTCGGCGGCTGCCTTGAGGGTAATAGTTCCAGGGGTTGTTTCCGGCCGAATGATTGCCAGACATATTCCCTGATAGGCTTTTTTGTGTGGTAGCTGAAAACTTGACATATCTCTTGGATCACCACTTGCAACTCCGGCGATCGTGCCGTTACCAGCCACTTCAAAATTCACGACAATCTTGTCTGCATCAGGAACTATGTTCCCATTAGCATCAATTATTTCGGCCATTACATACGACAAGTCGTTACGATCAGCCCTGATATTGGTTCTATCTGCAACCAGTCGCACAGATGCTGGCTTCCCGGTTGTTTTCAGTGTTTGCGATGCTGTTTCCTTTCCATTGTCGTAACAATGTGCAATAAGTGTTCCAGGCTCATAAGCAACCTCGAATGTTGCAGTAATCGATTTTCCAAAATCCACATTTTGTTCGCCTACAATCTTTCCGTTTAATTCGAGTTTTACCAGTTGGCTGCGGGTGTATACATGAATCGTGAATTTTTTACCTTCCAGACCCGCCCAGTTCCAGCTTTTCAGTTCATCAGGAAATCCCCAGTTACTTATTTGCTCTTTTTTACCTTCAGGTATTGGCCGGTGTACAAATAGTTCAACTTTACTTTTACCCCAAACAACATGCTGATAAAATGAAGGCACTTTTCTGTTACCTATCAGGTCAATGTCGCCCTGATAATTGGTATAAACCGGCCATACATCGCGTCTGAAGAAGCCACCTCCAGCCGCTGTAGCAGGTCGGGCTCCCGGGCCAGTTCCCTGCAAACCTTGTGGCACATTCCCTGCTTGTATTACTTGTCCGGGTGCTCCTGATGTTTGTGGATTGGCAGCACCGGGTGATGCCGGATTATTTTCAGGAACAATATCTCTAAGCTGCGGCAGACCGACACCAGCCTCTCCAATGTTATCGATGGCAGTCCACACAAAATACCCAATAACATATGGAAGCTTCTTGACGATCTCATAGTTTTCCAATGCAAGCGGAGGATTCGTTTCAGTTCCAACCATTACACGGTCAGGATATTTAATATGATCCGACTCATACCTCTTGTATGCGTAATTATAACCGATGAGATCAAAGATCGCCATGTGTTCGGGAATCGAATCCCATTTACTTGGCTGACCTCTCATCCAGGCAAAATCATTAAAACATTCCGTAACAAAACGCGACTTATCGAACTTGCGGATTTCTCCGGTCAGGTTTTTGGCAATCCTTAACCCAGTAGGATCGAATGTTTCGCGTATTTCGTTCCCGATACTCCAGATTAAAATGGAAGGATGATTGCGGTCTCGCTTGACCCATGACTCCACATCTCTCTGCCACCATTCAGCGAAGTTCAAATGGTAGTCCTGATCCTTTTTAGGAGTTTCCCACATATCGAATATTTCATTGATCACAACCATTCCCAGACGGTCACAAGCATCAAGCAATGCTGGTGAAGGTGGATTGTGGCTGGTCCTGATTGCATTAAATCCTGCTTTCTTCAAAACTTCAATTTTGCGCTCCTCAGCCCTGTCGATTGATGCTGCTCCCAGTGGCCCATTGTCATGATGGTAGCATCCACCAATCAAATCAACCGATTTCCCATTGATCGTTAAACCGTTCTTTGCATCAATTTTTATGCTGCGAATGCCAAAAGTTGACTCCTGATTATCGATTTCCCTTTTATCCTCAAGTATGGAGACTTTTGCCTTATATAGGTTCGGTTCTTCGATTGACCAGAGTGACGGGCTCTTAACCTGAACATTCTGTGTTAGTTCTATTGTCTGACCAGATGACAATGCAGAATTGCTTTTGGTTGACCCAACCAATTTACCTGAAGGGTCAAATAACTGAGTTTGCAGGACTATATTTTTATCATTAATACTTGTATTCTCAAGGGTGGTAGTAATTTTCACATCAGCAGAATTCTCGGAGACCTCCGGAGTTGTAATGTAAAGGCCACCGGCCACAGCGATATGAACAGGATTTACGCTGGTTAGCCATACATGTCGGTTTATACCTGATCCGGAATACCAACGGGAATTTAATCCTGTGTTTCTGACACGCACTGCAACAACATTAGCTTGTCTGGCAGGTTTGAGGAATGGAGTAATATCATAATAAAACGGTGTATATCCATACGGATGAAATCCAAGATGTTTCCCGTTGATCCATACATCGGAATTCATATATACACCGTCAAACTGCAGGTAATTAACTTTGTTCCGGTCTTCTTCTTTAACGGTAAAAGTCTTTCTGTACCAGCCAGTCCCTCCAATCAGATAGCCTGAGCTCATTTTGTCGACAGAAGATTTATCAAATGGCCCGATTATATTCTCTCCATTCTGACCGGGTAGATCTTCAATACTCCAGTCGTGAGGCACATCAAGAATTCTCCATCCTGAATCATTGAAATCAGGGTTTTCGGCTCCCGACAGACTATCTTTTATAAAACGCCATCCATCATCAAATGATATGGTTCTGGAATTAAGATCAGATGGCGGTTTATTAAATGTGGTGAATCCAAATAACAGGACAAGAGAAAGGCTTAAAAGAAGAGCACTCAAAGAAAGTTTCTGCTTTTTCATAGTTTATTTAGGTTAGATTTTACAATGCTGTTTATAAAGGACTTAGACTAGAAGGAAGTGAATGAGTTTAATTTGAGTTTAACTTTATTTTAGACCTGACATTATATCTCAGAATTCTGGTTTGAGGAGGTTGGAAAACTGGGTGAAATATTGCAGGAAGTCGGATGGAAAGCCCCAAAAGATACTGTGTTGCATCTTTTCAAAAAAATCGTTTTGGAAAAAATCAAGAGTTGCAATCTGTGAGTTCACGACACCGATCAACGTACTCATCAATGCCGGCAAGGTTTGCAGAGGGGATAAAAATAAAAAGGAGGTCGAAAATGACCTCCTTTCCTGTCTGGCTCTCCAGGTAGGACTTGAACCTACGACCTACGGATTAACAGTCCGCCGCTCTAACCAACTGAGCTACTAGAGAATTTTGTTGTGGCTTTCGCCTGTATTGTGAACGTTTTGCTTTTAAAGCGTTGCAAAAATAGTAGCTTTTCCGAAAAGAAAAAATATTTTTGCAAAAAAATATTTTCATGAAATCATTTACTGGCGCTCAAATCAAGAAAAAATCAGTTCTCGGAATCGGAAATGCACTCATTGATGTTTTGATTACAATCACGGATGATGCTGTATTACAAAAATTTGGACTTCCAAAGGGAAGCATGACTTTAGTGGATGCAATTCTTTCTGCTGAAATAAAAAAAGAAACAAAAAATAGTAAAAGAAGTATTCAAACAGGAGGTTCTGCTGCGAATACAGTGCATGGAATCGCCAAATTGGGAGGCCAGTGTGGTTATATTGGGAAGATTTCGACCGATGAATTTGGAGATTTTTATCTCGAAGACTTCAGGAATAATAAAATCAATACTCATTTTTTCTACAGCGAAACCGGTACCGGACATGCAACTGGATTAATCAGTCCTGATTCGGAGCGTACTTTTGGCACTTATTTGGGTGCTGCAATGGAATTGACTGCCGATGAAATGACTCTTGAAATCTTTCGCGATTATGGAATTCTGCACATTGAAGGTTATTTGGTGCAAAATCACGCATTGATTGAAGCTGCCATGAGAATTGCCAAAGAAAACGGACTGCTGGTCTCGATCGATATGGCAAGCTTTAATATTGTGGAAGCAAACATCGATTTTCTTCACCGCATTATTCGTGAATATGTCGACATTGTTTTTGCTAACGAAGAGGAAGCAACATCGCTGACAGGGAAAAATCCGGAAGAAGCATTACTTGAAATTGCTGAAATGTGTTCCATTGCTGTTGTAAAACTGGGAGCTAATGGTTCTTTAATTAAGTCAGGCGATCGCGTTATTCGTATTGATGCTATTTCGGCAAAAAGTATTGACACTACAGGTGCTGGCGATATTTATGCCTCTGGATTTCTATACGCATTGACAGAAAACCTCGATCTTGAGATTGCCGGAAAAATAGGTTCATTACTTGCCGGCAATGTGGTTGAAATTATTGGTGCCAAAATTCCGGATGAAACATGGAGTAAACTACTTCCTCAGATAGAACTGCTTAAAAAGAATTAAGGTTTCGTTCAGAATCTTAAATTATTATAACCTGACCCGAGTTTTAAGGGGGACGGCTGCGTTTTCAGGCAGAAAAACATATTTTTGTACACATTAGAATTATTTAGAATCAGACAACAACATACAGCATGAAACGACTAAAAATCAAAGAAATCCTGAAGGGAGAATTAATTGGACAACAAGTAGTTGTTAAAGGTTGGGTACGAACCAAAAGAGGTAGCAAAAACGTCAATTTTATTGCATTAAATGATGGGTCAACTATTCATAACCTTCAGGTTGTTGCTGATGTTGAAAAATTAGGTGAAGAATTACTGAAAGATATCAATACCAGCGCCGCATTGGGAATTACTGGCGAATTGGTTGCTTCTCAGGGAAGTGGTCAGTCAGTAGAACTGAATGCTACCGAAATCATTATTTACGGTAAATCTGATCCGGATAAATACCCGATTCAGCCAAAGAAACACAGCCTCGAATTTTTACGCGAGAATGCTCATTTACGTTTCCGCACAGCTACATTCAGCGCAGTTTTCCGCATTCGTCACGCCATGGCTTTTGCCATTCACAATTATTTCAACAGCAAAGGTTTTGTGTATCTGCACACGCCAATTGTAACCGGATCGGATGCCGAAGGCGCCGGACAAATGTTTCGTGTGACCACGCTTGACGCTAAAAATCCACCGCTTTTGGAAGACGGATCCATCGATTACTCACAGGATTTCTTCGGGAAAGCGACCAATTTGACAGTTTCAGGTCAGTTGGAAGGCGAACTTGGAGCAACTGCTTTGGGCGAGATTTATACTTTCGGACCAACATTTCGTGCCGAAAATTCGAATACCGCCCGTCACCTGGCTGAGTTCTGGATGATTGAACCTGAAATGGCATTTTACGAACTTCAGGATAACATGGATTTGGCTGAGGATTTCCTGAAAAGCCTGATTAAATATGCGCTTGATAATTGCATGGACGATTTGGAATTCCTGAGCAAACGCCTTCAGGAAGAGGAAAAGAACAAACCAATGGACGAACGCTCGATGGAGCTGGTTGAAAAACTTCGTTTCGTTTTGGAGAACGATTTCATTCGTTTGCCTTATACCGAAGCCATCGACATTCTGAAAAACTCGAATCACTACAAAAAGAATAAATTTCAGTATCCGGTTGATTGGGGTACCGATTTGCAGAGCGAACACGAACGTTACCTGGTTGAAAAGCACTTCAAGAAACCAGTGATCCTGATCAATTATCCGAAGGACATCAAAGCGTTTTACATGAAACAGAATGCTGATGGCAAAACGGTTGCCGCGATGGACGTATTATTCCCCGGAATTGGAGAAATTATTGGTGGATCGCAGCGCGAAGAAGACTTAGATAAACTGGTCACCCGTATGGATGAAATGGGCGTTCCGGCTCATGAAATGGAATGGTATTTAGATACCCGTCGTTTTGGAACTGTACCTCATGCCGGTTTTGGTTTGGGATTCGAACGTCTGCTTCTGTTTGTAACCGGAATGGGAAATATCCGCGATGTCATTGCTTTTCCACGTACGCCAAAGAACGCCGAATTCTAAAGTCAATCCGAAATATAAACACAAAGTCACAAAGACACGAAAAAGGAAATAAATCAATTCTTTGAGACTTCGTGACTTCGTGTTTAAATCTTTTCTAGCGGTTATCCACTTTCTCCGGATACAAATCGTGGTTCATCATTCGGTATTCGGCCATTTGCTCGTATTTGGTACCGGGCTTGCCATAATTGCAGTACGGGTCAATGCTGAGGCCGCCACGGGGCAGGAATTTTCCCCATACTTCAATATATTTGGGTTCCATTAGGGCAATCAGGTCTTTCATGATGATGTTCATGCAATCCTCGTGAAAAGCGCCATGGTTGCGGAAACTAAAGAGGTACAGCTTTAAACTTTTACTTTCTACCAATTTCTGATCAGGAATGTAACTCAGGTAAATGGTTGCGAAATCGGGTTGTCCGGTAATCGGGCAGAGGCTGGTAAATTCCGGACAGTTGAATTTGACCATGGTATCGTTCTCCGGATGTTTGTTGTCGAAGCTTTCCAGCATTTTCGAAGAATATTCAAACAGGTATTTGCTTTCGTTTCCGAGGTTTTTTAATTCGCTCATAAGTGCAATATTTTATAGTGAGGGTTTCACTTTGAGTGAAGCCCTCACTGGTTTTTTTGAAGTAAATAGCTTTCCAATCCATTTCTGCGCAGTTGGCAAGCGGGGCAATGTCCGCAGCCATCGCCAATAATGCCGTTGTAGCAGGTTACGGTTTGAGAGCGAACCAAGTCGAAAACGCCCAGTTCGTCTGATAGCGCCCAAACATCTTCTTTCGATCTCCACATAAGCGGGGTATGAATGCTAAATTGATAATCCATTGACAAGTTCAGCGTTTGGTTGAGCGATCGGATAAACTCATCACGGCAATCGGGATAACCACTGTAATCGGCCTGCCCAACGCCAGTTACCAGATTGGGAATATCTTTCCCTTTGGCAAAGATGGCGGCGAAGGTCAGGAACAGCATGTTGCGTCCTTCAACCAAGGTGTTTGGTGGGCGGTTTTCAGGCTTGTTTTCTTCCACATCCATAGCCTGATCGGTTAATGAATTGTGAGTTATCTGTTTCAGCAAATCGAGATTCAGCAGGGTAAACGGAACGCCAGCCTTTTCGGCGATGTCGCGAGCAGCTTCTTGCTCGATGCGATGTCGCTGTCCGTAATCAAAACAAAGCGTTTCTACCTCGTCAAACTTTTTCAATGCCCAGAACAGACAGGTGGTTGAGTCCTGTCCTCCGGAAAAAACTACTAATGCTTTTGTCATTTTAAATCTCTTTTAAACGGAAAAGATTGTACGAAAGGTTGGTGTCATAGGCGTCCACTCCTTCCACGCGTTTCACGAAATTAACAACCCAGATAGTGACTGGTAAAATCAGGATTTCGTAAACGGTTTTCAACGTGGCCTGAGTAAAAATCATGGTGACAAGTACGCCGATTGGGAAAACTCCGGCAAATGCGATGCTGATGAAAATCAACGAATCGGCACTTTCGCCTACTAAAGTTGATGCGATTGCCCTTCCGGAGAAACCTTTGCCTTTAGTCATCACTTTCATGCGGCTCATTACAAAAGCATTCAGGAACGAGCCAATTAAATAGGCACTTAAACTTGCAATAACAATTCGTGGTGTGTTGCCCAAAACGGTTGAGAATGCTTCCTGATTTTGCCAGAAAGGCGCTCCGGGAATTACAATTCCTACGGTGAAGAACAGCACGGCCAAAATGTTTACCGCAAATCCCGTCCAGATAATCAGACGTGCTTTTTTAAATCCCCAAACTTCGGTGATAACATCGTTCAGGATGTAAGCAATTGGGAAAATCAGCACTCCGGCGGGTGCAGCCCACGATCCGATCATTAAAATTTTGGTAGCTAGAATGTTGGAAATCAACAAACAGGTGGCAAATAAAATGCCGGCAAGCATAAAGATTACAGATACTTCTTTTTTCATTTCTTGTTTTTTACGTGGTTACCAAGTACACGGCTTTCACCTGAAAGCTCGGCGCAAAAGTATAAATTTAATTTAGGAACCCAAAAAAGAAGTTTAGGAAGAATTATAACGCATAAAAAGTCCGGAAGAAAGTTATTCCACCGGACTTTTTAATGCGATAACTAGGCTTTATATGCCGGATAATCGGTATATCCCTTTTCGTCGGCAGTATAGAACAGATCCATGTTAAGTGCTTCCGACAAAGGCCAATTATTCTGCATTCGTTTTGTCAAATCCGGATTGTTGATAAACGGACGTCCGAAGGCAACCAAGTTGCCCAGTCCGCTCTGAAGATCGGCTTCTGCGCGTTCTGCCTCATAGCCACCAGAAAGAATAACCGTATTCCCGAAATTTTTCCGGATCAGTTTTTTCAACTCGGCAGGAACTTCCGGAGCACCCATTGCAGAATGATCAACCACGTGAATGTATGCGATGCCGAGTTTATTCAGTTGTTCCGAAAGGTAATTGTACGTTTCATCAATTTCAGGATAATGTGGCATGTCGCTGGCAACTCCGTAAGGAGACAAACGAATGCCCGTTTGATCTTTGCCAATGGCTTCGGCGACAGCGGCGACTACTTCAAGCACAAACCGACAGCGATTTTCGATGCTCCCGCCGTAATTATCTTTACGGATGTTGCTTATTGGCGATAAAAACTGTTCAAGCAAATAGCCGTTGGCTGAATGAAGTTCAACTCCATCGAATCCAGCTTCAATAGCATTTTTTGCGGCAGAAACGAATTCGGCTTTTGTGCTGGCTAAATCTTCCGTGGTCATCGCTTTTGGAACTGGAAAGTCCTGCATGGCGGCAGCATCTGTCCACATTTGACCGGCAGCTTTTACCGCCGACGGCGCCAAAATTTCAGCTCCTTCAGGCATATTTAAAATGTGACTAATCCGTCCGGTATGCATGAGTTGGACAACTATTTTTCCTCCACCACGATGCACAGCGGTAGTTACCTTCTTCCAGCCATCAATTTGCTGATTATTGAAAATTCCTGGAATTCGTGCATATCCCAACCCGTTTGGAGATGGAGAAGTGCCTTCAGTAATAATTAATCCAGCTCCTGACCGTTGCTGGTAAAATTCGGCCATTAACTCATTGGGTACGTTTCCAATTGCACGGCAGCGAGTCATCGGCGCCATTACCACTCTGTTTTTAACTTCAATAGAACCTGCTTTTTCAGGTGTAAATAACTTGTATCCGTTCATGTCAAATTGTTTAAATGTTGATAGAGATGAACAAAAAAAGACCTAAAAAGTTTGTGATTATTTCAAGGCCGCGAATACTGATTCATATAAAAGAGATAACTTTGGTTAAACAATAATTATATCAGAACAACCATGAATCCATTCGAAAACTCTTGCCAGAAAACCCTTCAACTGATTGAAGCCTGGGAGCCACGCCTGTTGGCGCTTCCTGAAGAAACTTTTAGTAACCGAAAAAACAGTCAGAACCGGAGTATCAAACAGATTCTCGGTCACATGGTCGATTCGGCATCGAACAACACGCACCGGATCGTCCATTTGCAGTACCGTGAAAATCCAATGACATTTCCGAATTATGCAACCAATGGCAACAATGACAGGTGGATTGCCATTCAGGATTACCAGCACGAAAACTGGCAGAATCTGGTTCAATTCTGGAAATATGCCAACCTGCATTTCGTGCATGTTGTGCGGAATGTTGACCAAACAAAGCTTGAAAATCAATGGATAAGTGGCGAAGGTGAACTCATCTCGCTTCGGGAAAACATTGAAGGATACCTGCCTCACCTGGAATTGCATCTCAGGGAAATTGAAGAGCTGATCAATCCATAGAAAAGAGTCAATAGTCATCAGGAAACTTTCCCCACTTCGAATGACTGATGACTAATTTATTGTTTTACGTATCTTTGCTCCTGAACAAAAAATTACACGCATGGACTTTACTGCTTTCCGGACAATGAAACCTTTTGCCCAACTGATGTTTGCCTTATTTGTTATGGTGGCTTCGGTTTTTATATTTATGGTGGTTGGGATGATTGCTGCTATGCCATTTTATGGTATCGGAAGCCTGATGAACGGTATGTCGGCAACGAGCCTCAATTCTCCTGAAGGTCTTAACTTTTTAAAATATTTTCAGGTCATTCAATCCATTGGATTGTTTGTTGCTCCGCCGTTTGCGATTGGTTGGTTATATTCTGGAAACATCGGCGAATATTTGAAAATTAACCGTTCAACCAGAGTGCAATCTTTTTTACTGGCAGCAATATCCTTGTTGATGGTTATTCCGGTTATCAACTTTTTGGGGGCGATCAATAGCCAGATGAGTTTGCCAGAGTCGCTTTCAGGACTTGAAAGTTGGATGAAAACCATGGAAGATGCCGCAAAAATATTGACTGAAAAATTTCTGAAAGTAGATAGCTTTGGTGGCTTGTTGTTCAATGTTTTCATGATCGCAATTCTTCCTGCGTTGGGCGAAGAATTGATGTTTCGAGGTGTTATTCAGCGAATATTTTCGAGTTGGACTAAAAATTACCATTGGGGTATCTGGATTACCGCTTTTTTATTTAGTGCCATGCACATGCAGTTCTACGGGTTTTTACCCCGAATGGCGCTTGGTGCCATGTTTGGCTACCTGTTGGTATGGACCGGAACCATGTGGGTACCTATATTGGCTCACTTCGTTAACAATCTGATGGGAGTTCTTGGTTATTTCCTGATTGATAAAGGAACAATCTCAAATGATATAGAAGAATGGGGCACTGGTACCGAACAAATCCCGCTGGTTGTTTTTAGTTTTTTTGCGGTCGGGGTTTTACTCTATCTGATATACAAAGGAGAACAATCTAAAACAAAAATGCCCGTAAATCGGGTTGATTCACAGGCATAACGAATTGATTGATTTATTAAGAAAAGACAATACTTTGCTGTAAATTTTCCACTTCGATTTTCTTTTGTTCCGAAGCGCGGTAAACATACACGATTCCGTATTCCGAAGCTTTCTCTCTCTTCTCGTCATCCGACAGATGAACGAGTGAGTTTTCAACTTCGTTCCACATTTCCTGAATGAGTTGGTCGGCTTGCTCGCGCAATTCAGCAACTTTCATCGAGGCACGGTTGGTAATGTTCTGAAGCATTTTCTGGTGACGGTAGGCATCAACAAATTCTTCGTAATGTACTTTTACCAATGCAATCGATGGGCTGTAAATCGGACTTCCGCCTTTCATGATGCGCTTCTGCTCGCCTTCAATAATCCGTTCTCCCCATGTCATTACATTTGCTTCCAGATTTAACGGAGGTGTTGCTTTCGAATTTGCTTTCAGCCCATAAAATTCAACAACCTCAGGTTTCATTTCTCCACGAAGGATAGCAAAATTCACCACCTGAAGAAAATGTGATAAGTAGAGTTTCGATTTCCGGAAAATTTCGCCGTAATCTTTCGACCGGTCGAACTGGTTTTGTTTGGAGACATTTAACTGGCGAATCGCTCCCAGAAAATGCGGATAAAAGGTCTGCAAATTCTCAAGGGTTTGCTGACTGAAAGCCAGCTTTTTCAACGCGGTTCTCTTACCAAGTTCCAGTCCAGCTTCAATGGCACGCAGCCTGGCCACATCTGTATTCGGTAATCTCCTGTAAGGCATAAAATAGATTTTAGGTACACTATTGCGAATATACAAATTGCAGGTTCATTTTTCTGGTATTCGCAAAAGAACTAATTAACAGCCATATGTTTAAAAAGTGAGTTAATTAGTTGTAATACAGGATCTTGTCAGGTTAGCAATTTGAGATATTAACAACCAATTGCTCATAAACTAGTTCCTTTTTGCCTGAAATCGTAAGATTTTGGGTATCAGGCGTCTGAAAAAGAAGGGTTGAAGTGGGTGAAATCAACGATTTGATGATCAGGAACAATACTTCAGGAGTTGACAGCTTTAAAAAGGCATAAAAAAACTCCGAAGGAAAACCTCCGGAGTTTTATTGTAAGATGTGTGATTTGACTAGTCTTGCAATTTGGCGCTTAAAAATTCGCGGTTCAAGCGGGCGATGTTCGAAAGTGAGATGTTTTTAGGACATTCTACTTCGCAGGCACCGGTGTTGGTACAGTTACCAAAACCCAGTTCGTCCATTTTGGCAACCATCGCTTTGGCACGACGGGCGCCTTCGACGCGACCCTGTGGCAACAAAGCCAGATGGCTTACTTTTGCCGAAACGAACAACATGGCAGAACCGTTTTTACAAGCTGCTACACAAGCGCCACAACCGATACAGGATGCAGAGTCCATAGCTTCGTCGGCATCCACTTTCGGGATAGCGATGGCATTGGCATCAGGAACACCACCAGTATTTACCGATACATAACCTCCGGCAGCAATAATTTTATCGAACGCACGACGATCGACAATCAAATCTTTGATAACCGGGAAGGCAGCCGAACGCCAGGGCTCAATGGTAATGGTCTGTCCGTCTTTGAATTTGCGCATGTGCAACTGACAGGTAGTTACATCGTCGTCTGGACCGTGTGGGCGGCCATTGATGTATAATGAGCACATTCCGCAGATACCTTCGCGACAGTCGTGGTCGAATGCAACAGGTTCTTTGTTCTCGTTAACAAGCTGCTCGTTGATCATGTCGAGCATTTCGAGAAACGAACTGTCGGTTGAAACGTTTGCTAATTTGTAGGTTTCGAAACGGCCTTTCTCTTTCGGACCATTCTGACGCCAAACCTTAAGCGTAATATTGATTGTATTTTCCATGATTGATGTCTCTTTTAAAAGCCATTACTTGTAATTACGCTGAACCATTGAAACGCTTTCGTAAACCAGCTCTTCTTTGTGAAGTTCCGGCTCTACATCGTTTCCTTTGTATTCCCAACAGCCAACATAAGCGAATTTGTCGTCCTGACGAAGTGCTTCACCTTCCGGAGTCTGATATTCTTCACGGAAGTGACCTCCGCATGATTCTTCACGGTTCAGTGCATCGCGAGCCATCAGATCGCCAATTACAATGAAATCAGCCAAACGGCTTGCTTTCTCCAATTCGATATTCATGCCAGTTGTATTTCCTGGAATGCGAACATTGGTCCAGAATTCTTTTTTAATGGCAGCAATCTTTTCAATAGCATTCTGCAGACCGGCTTTGTTACGAGCCATACCTACGAAATCCCACATCACCAAACCAAGTTCTTTGTGAAAACTGTCAACTGAACGTTTCCCTTTGATGCTCATCAGTTTCTCGAAACGAGCTTTTACTGCATTTTCGGCTTCAGCAAATTCAGGTTCATTGGTAGTCATTCGTTTAACGGCGATATGATCTGCCAGATAATTCTGAATGGTATAAGGTAATACGAAATAGCCATCGGCCAAACCTTGCATCAAAGCCGATGCTCCCAAACGGTTTGCACCGTGATCGGAGAAATTGGCTTCACCGGCTACAAATAAGCCAGGAATATTGGTTTGCAATTCATAATCAACCCAGATACCGCCCATTGTGTAGTGAATAGCCGGGTAAATCATCATTGGAGTTTCGTATGGATTTTCGTCAACAATTTTGTTGTACATCTGGAACAGGTTTCCGTAGCGGGCTTCAATTGTTTTTTGTCCCAAACGTTCGATTGACGATTTGAAATCAAGATAAACAGCCAAACCTGTTGCGCCAACGCCATAACCGGCATCGCAACGTTCTTTGGCAGCGCGCGAAGCAACATCGCGTGGAACCAGGTTGCCGAATGCAGGGTAACGACGTTCCAGATAATAATCGCGGTCGTCTTCAGCAATTTGTGTTGGTTTCATTTTGCCCAAACGAATGGCTTCTGCGTCTTCTTTTTTCTTCGGAACCCAGATGCGGCCATCATTACGCAGAGATTCTGACATCAAAGTCAGTTTACTCTGATTTTCGCCGTGAACTGGGATACAGGTTGGGTGAATCTGAGCATAACATGGATTGGCAAACATGGCGCCTTTTTCGTATGCCTTGATTACAGCCGAACCGTTTGATCCCATGGCATTGGTTGAAAGGAAAAAGGTATTTCCGTATCCACCGGTTGCCAGGATCACAGCATGTCCGAAATGACGTTGTAATTCTCCGGTAACCAGGTCACGGGAAATGATACCGCGAGCTTTTCCGTCAACAATTACTATTTCGACCAATTCGGTACGGGTGTGCAATTTAACTGTTCCTAAGTTTACCTGACGCATCAGAGCCTGATAAGCTCCAAGCAACAACTGTTGTCCGGTTTGTCCTTTGGCATAGAAAGTACGGCTAACCTGAGCTCCACCGAACGAACGGTTATCGAGCAAACCGCCGTATTCGCGTGCAAACGGAACTCCCTGAGCCACACACTGGTCGATGATGTCGTTGCTTACTTCAGCCAAACGATGAACGTTGGCTTCGCGTGCACGATAGTCACCACCTTTAATGGTATCATAAAACAAACGGAATACAGAGTCGCCGTCGTTTGGATAATTTTTAGCAGCGTTGATACCACCCTGCGCTGCAATTGAGTGCGCACGACGTGGCGAATCCTGAATAGTGAAGCTTTTTACATTGAAGCCCATTTCGCCGAGTGAAGCGGCAGCCGAAGCTCCAGCCAAACCGGTACCAACAATGATAACATCCAGTTTGCGTTTGTTGGAAGGGTTCACCAGTTTCTGGTGATCTTTATAATTGGTCCATTTTTGAGCCAGTGGCCCTTCTGGAATCCTTGCATTTATTTTACTCATGTTTCAGTTTTTATACAATTAGAAAAACAGGTATTGCGCCAAAGCGATGACAGCGAAGCCACCACCAAGAACAATGGCAACAATGTTGCTGATACATTTCAAACGAGGCATCCATTTGGTATTGTTCCATCCGATTGTTTGGAATCCTGACCAGAATCCGTGTGAAAGGTGGAAAGCAAGTGCAACAGAACCAACGACATACAGGATTACAATTGGTAGAATTTTAAACGTTGCGTTTACCAACGAATAAGCATCCTCACCTTTGGCCATATTCCCAAGAAATGGAAATTCAACTTCTCCGGCTTCCCAGGCAATAAAACCTTTCATTTTCATGTAGAAATTAATGATGTGTACTGCAAGAAACGAGGCAATAACAATACCTAACACCAACATATTCTGTGATGCAAATTCAACTCCTGAAGTTTTCTTCCCAGAAGCATAAGCCTGTGGACCACGGGCTTTCATGTTCTGAAGCGTCAGAATCAGAGAATAAACGATGTGTAAAATAAATCCCAAAGCCAATACTGGCTCGATGATTTTGATCAAAGGGTTGGTTCCCATGAAGTGTACTCCGGCATTGAACATTTGACCCCGTTCGAATCCGAACACGCCATCAAGAAGCAGAAAGGAATTCAGGAATAAATGTACAAAGAGAAATAAAATCAGGAACAAACCTGAAACACTCATCAGGAGTTTCCGTCCAATAGAGGCAGTCAGTAAATTGCTCATAAGAATAACAGATTTTTATTTAATAATAGATTCATTTTTATTCGTGCCACAAAAGTAGAGTTATGAGGCATGACAACCAATAAAAAGCGGTGTAAATTAACTAATTTATAATGTTTCTAAGCACACAGTATATTTAAAGATATAGATGACTTTATATAATATAGAAAATTTAGTCCACGTCAGCGAATGGTTATCAATTGAAAAAGATGATCACTCCTTTGCATAAACGGCATATTTGCATATTTTTGCAGCGGATTAAAATAGGAAAAATTCATTCGTCATTTGGAAAATTTCTAATGATTATTTTCTAAAATTGGTTTCATAGTTCAACGGATAGAATAGCGGTTTCCTAAACCGTAGATCCGGGTTCGATTCCCGGTGAGACTACTTAAATACCCTACAAAAACAATCGCAATTAGCTATATACCAGCTAGTTGCGATTTTTGTTTTTAACAATAATAGTAATAATTACTCCTCAAATATGCTCAAAACCATACCAAAAACCTACCAAATTGTTGATAAGTCTTTAGGCTAATTTTATCAACTTAAAGTGATTCATACTACCTTTAAGGAAAAAAAAGAAAATGATTTCACTTATCAGAGAACCCAATGGGTTTATTTATATGTACTGTCACCAAGGATTTAGGGATAACCCACTGAAGATTTCAACAAAAATTAAGGTAGAGGGGAATCTGTGGGATAAAACAACAAGAAGACCGACTGATAAAAAGTTGGTCTGGAAGGGTAAAAATGTAACCAACGAGCTAAATAGGCTTGCTGGTCTATTGGAGGATGCAATTGCGGAATGTGGAAGGGAAAATATAACCTCCGCAGATGATATTAAAAAGAAATTTGGTGACAAAGCGAAAATCGTATACAGCTTTGGACAGGTGGTTGTAATCGACTTTTTGAAGTATTTCGAAAATTACGTTGACAATTTAAAAGCAGAAGGGGATAAAAACTGGAAGTTCTACCAGACAAGTTTGAATATGCTGAAAGAATTTTTCGGAAAGAAAAAACCGTCCTTCCAAATGATTGATATGAGGTTCTACGGCAGCTTTAACAGTCATCTTAAAAGCAAAAAGCTGGCTGTAAATTCCATCAGCAATGTTTGGAAACATATAAAAGTGGTAATGAAACGAAGCCAAGAGGTCGATAAACTCCATACTAATAATGATTACACGCGATTTGAACGTCACAGGGAACAGACGGATTCAATTTACCTCACCCTTGCCGAACTTGATGCTATTTTCAATGCCGAATTAATAGGTCATTTGGATAAAGCCCGGGATTATTTCATTGTGGGTGCGTTTACTGGCCTTCGATTTGCCGATTGGGATAGAGTTTCAGCATCCGCAGTAAAGGACGGTGTCCTTAGCCTGAGGTCACAAAAAACTAATGAACTGAGCCACATCCCAATTCATCACTACGTTCAGAAGATTCTGGATAAATACAATGGCACACTTCCTGAAAAACCATCGAATCAGAAAATGAACGCTTATGTCAAACTTGTTGCGGAGAAAGCTGAAATAAATGAAGAAGTTGAAATAAGAACCAGCCAGGGAGACGAAAGGGTTTTTGAAAAGTTTAAAAAGCATAAACTGGTCACAACACACACGGCACGAAGGAGCCTTGCAACAAACCTTATTTTAAAAGGTGTTTCGCCTTATGTCATAATGAAGATCACAGGCCACAAACAGTTGGATTCTTTTGAAGCATATGTTCGACTTAAAGAATTAAATGCTTTAATTGAGCTGAAAGACCTCGATTTTTTCAAACCACCCAAGCCTCTTAAAGTTAAAAGGGAAAGGAAGAAGAAAGAAAAACAGGCTAAAGTTGATTAATCGATAAGCCACCGCAACCAAAGAGATATGCCATATAATACCGAATTCTAAGGCAGCCTTGAAGTTTGCTGAGCTTAGAATTCGTATTATGTGAGGATAGATCAGCTCCAACCATCGAAGCTTATCGCCCAAACGGGTTTATCGATTTCAACATGAGATAAAACCGAAGTTAAAGAGAATAACAGGAGAGTTTTTAGCTCCCCTGCTTTTTTTGGGTATACTGGAGGTACCTTTGACAGATTGAGTCAATTGAACCAACCCGGTAAACTTTGGTCAGGGTTTGTTTAGATATCGGGAATCAGAAGCACTCAAGTGCTATCGATAATTTATTATTCGCATCTCAGGTTTTCTGGTTTCTTATTTCCTGATATATTTACAATAAATAGTTAAAGTGGCGCCTATTTGCAAATTATTTAACTATAATCTTTTCGACAATTGGTTCGAATCCTTCAGTGGACAAGTACCAAGTTATTGATTTTAATGAAAATGATCATGGTAGATAGAACGGAACGTATCCACATTAGAGCATCAAAAGTAACAAAAGCACGTTGGGCATCATTCTGCAATGCTTTAGATAAAAGTACGCAGTCTGAAGTATTCGAAGGCTTAATGGCAGTCGTATTTAATAGAGAATTTTCGGGTGCTGGAATTATTAAAAGTATTAAAGAAAGAAAGTTGTGGATTGAAAATTATGAATATGCTGAATGCGATGAAGATTGCGGAGAGTGCGAGAGTGAATGAGCAAAAATGGGATTATATCTTGCCTGATGGTTCAAGGGAAACCAATATGAAGGATGCAAAGATCAAACTCGGGGTATCAAAAACAAGAATGGTAGGGATGATTAAATCAGGAGTCGTTAAAAGAATCGAAGTAATAAATTCAAAACCGCTTACGGGCTATGAAGATAAAATTGGAATTATTAAGTAGTGCAGCTGCTTACAGAGAAGTTGAAAATAGGGTTTTAAAGCAACCTGTAACAATTGAATTTGATCGACTATTGAAAGATACGTTCAAATATCAAGATGAACCGTTGCTTTATGAACCCTATAAAATTGTGAAAAACATTGACAAGAAAATCCGTAATGGAAGGATAACGAAGTTAGACCAGGCACAAACTCGAAGAAAGATCTTTATCTCCCTTATAGTCAGCAGGATGATCAGATTCCAGCGTTTGTGCTTGGATTTCTTAGCGGTGGAAGAAATAACTCTGATTCAATTTAGACAAGCATACGCGCACCATTACCATTGTACAAAATTTATCACTGAAGCGATTAAAAAGCACAGTCCCATTCAGAAAAGAATAATTGATCTTGCAAAAGTTGGGACTCGGGTAAAACTGGATTCGTCAAGTAGAATTCCTGAAATCGAAGCAAAGTTAGCCGATGTTACAAATACGACTGGAAAAAATCTGTTCAGACAATTTATAGATACACGTAAAGCGCAAGATTTGGAAGAAGAACTGTTAAAGGAGAAGGAAGATACCTTCATGAGCAGTAATAAATTTTCAATTGAAGACATCTGCTATCGTTTTATTAATGGAAGCGACCTGATTCCAAACTCTATTAATCTTAGAACTGTTTTATCCAAAACACTATTTGACAGGATATGGAAGTTATCACCAACAGCTCAGAAGAAGCTGATGGAAACGGTTGTTAGTTCATACAAGGCCACGTATAGCCTGCAAATAGCCCAATTAAGAAAAAAGAATACCAAGGATAGGAAGCTGAAATGGTCGAGAAAGAATAATATAAAGGAAACATCTGCTCAGGATAAACGAGAACTGGTACGTGAGCATAGGGCTAATGGATTAACACAGAGGGAAGCAGCTATAAAAATAGGATGTTCAGTCAGCTCAGTTCACAAATATTGGAAAGAAAAGGCGGTAAATTAATTATAAAACACGTAATATATTGGACGAAAATAGTAATAAAGAAACTGGTGATATATATGTGGAAATGTGTCATGATTTTTATGTGTTCATCATGTAGATAAAAGTTTAAGCCCGGGTAACTCCGGGTTTTTTTATGCCTTAGTGTCATCGTGATGGTTTCCGAACTGAACCGGATCAATAATATTCCTCGATGGTACTGCCGGTGACCACTTTTAAATCGACTTTTCCCCAATAGAACGAGCCGGGAGTGAATGATTAGTGGTAGGCTCTTCCATATGTACCCCCGAATTTTCAGCTGATTTATACGTGATTTCACCACCAATAGACATGATTTCAGCAAATGGAACAACTCCGATCTTGACCCCTGTGACGAGCCTGTATATGTACCAGCAAGTAAAGTTTGTAGTATCAATACAGACCCAAAACTGACCGCTAGCTGTACTCGCCTCGACACGTTCCCAAACTCCGGTGTAAGTATATAGAAAAGCAGCACCCCGGATTGGAATGCTGCAAAATTAGTTTCAACTGCAATAATTACAAAGAGCATAGACCTACCACTCTATAATTCAGGCACTAACCCAAAATAACTGAAAATACTCCAGGTATTTGTTTTAACAAGTCCGATAATACCATCCTTCCCTCCTTTATAATCAAAGAATACTTTATAGCGTGCTCCTTCGCTATTGCAAAAAACACCATTCTCGTTGATTTCTATTTCATTGAATGGAAAATCAGGGATACTTGATTTCTCCAAGCTCCTCGCTTTCGCCTCAATAAACTCAGAATAATCTGAATAATCAATTTGCGAAAGATACCTGGTTAGCCCATTGTTCATTTTAGAATTTGAATAAAAATGTGTTGTAGCAATTCTTGAGCTTACACTGAAAATATTTTTGGGTTTAGCTTGACTTTCAATACAAAACACATAATTATCTTGATTATACACTAATCGTCCAAGAGGAGTATAAGCGCCCGGCGAACTGGAACTGACTCTTGTGTATTTAGCTTTTGTAAGGTACTTTGTTACTATATTCGAAAATCTTTTATCTCCAAAGTGTATACTGCTAAATAATTCTGGATCATCAGGGCAATCAGCTATAAAACCGCTGCTAAGCTCTTCGTGTGGATTTCTCATAAGATCAAACAATATATAATTTTCAAAATTGCTTTTCATAGATTTATAATTTATTTATAATCGACTAATAGTTCATCAGCTAAATCAATTCTACTTACATAAATGAGAAAAAAAGCAGCACCCCGATTGGAATACTACATTTATCGGTAGTATATTACCCTATTCATTATTGGTGCTCAATCAAGTTTATTCATATTAAATACCATAACTATATCTGAGAAATCAATGTATAATTGGGTTACCTTATCGTTTGAATTTGGTTTCAAGTGACGTATTACAATGTTTTCCCCTTTATCATTTACACATTTTAGTTTGATTATTATATCTCCCCTTTCATTAGAACTTTCCTCATCAAAATGGACTATATCATAAACTACGACTTCTCCACCGTATAGTTTAATCCTAAGATTATCAAGATCAATGGTAATCAAAATATTAAGGTCTGTATTTTCCGTCCATTCTCCCCATTCGCCTGTTGTTTCGATTCGTTTACACTCAGACCAGCTTTGTGTTCTATATTTTATAACTTGTCCAAATGTTGTTATACCAAGCGAGGTAAATAATAACAATAACAGAATAAATCTTTTCATGACATTCTTTAATTAGTAAAAGTTATTAGGATATGCTACCAGAATTAAATCTGGGATTTATTTATACTTATTTGGTATTAGCTTGCCCTTAACCTCATATTCATATTCAGGAATAACCAAACTACAGCTATCCTTATCCAGAAAGGTAGTGATATTGATATTCGGCTCGTTCTCTGACATAGCCGTACCACAAAATACAATGCCCAGGTTCTCGAACTCCTTGATCCCTTCACCGTCTATCCGCTTACCATCCAGTTTGTACCGTTGAATCTTATACTCTGGATTCTTCGGTATTTTACCATCTTTGGGAAGTATATACTGTCTGATCTCCATTTCTTTGAATGAATTGTAGAAAGTGACAGTACCCATTGCTTTAGCCTCATAACCTTGCATGTAAAGCTTCTGGATAGTGAACCCGATTTTATCTTGACTATAGCCGTAGCATGTAAATATTACAGCTAATAAAAGCGTCACAATAATTGCTTGTGTTGATTTCATCGGCTATTCAGATTTAAGGATCTCTAATCTGGTAAAAGGAGTTTGGCTTTTCTGCGATATATCAACAATAGCATCAATATCACTGTCCTTTGCATAGTTTATTTGAGTAACGACCTTCTTATGCGTGGTGGTATAAATCAAGGTTAATGTTATCCGCATTCCATCTATTCTCCAGAAGTACATTTTGTTATTCCCGTGCATCTTTTCATGAGGTTCTCCATACATTGCAGTCAGGTAGGTATACTTATTACTGAATAAGGATGAAGGATAACATTGAATTTCCGTAATGCACAGTTGATTACTGAACATGTAGGTTTGCATGTATTCAAGCAAATCATTACTCTTGGCGACCATAAGCACAATTGGTGTTTCCTGATGGTAGATCGCTGACACCTGTGAATTATACTTTATGGATTCGTCCTTGATGTATTGATAACTTTTGCTAAGTAACTGTTGCGATTGGGCTGAATAGCAAATACCAACCAACACTAATAAAAACATTAGTTTAAAGGCTTTTTTCATCATCAAAATACAATTTGTTACCAATTTACCGTCGGTTTAGCAGGCTCTTTATAGAAATTTGAACCAATCACATATTTTAAATATACCTCACGATAGGTACCCATAAAATTCCTAGTGTCAGTTGTTGTAATATACTTAATATTGCCACTCAGATCATAGCCTACTTCAAACTTTTCAATTTTGGCAATAGGCGGTAAAACAGAAGAATAATCAGGTACAAGGACAGTTATACCTCGCTGAGCTTCATATTTAACATCATCATCAAGTATTTGCTTTTGTTCTGCAGTAAGCTTGATTTCTGAAATTAAAGTAACTTCTACAATTATATTGTTTGACCATAATGATTTTTCCTTTATGATATTTTTAATACGATATTCATACTCATCAATCTTAATTGTGTTTTTATTAAGTATAAATCGCGTATTCTCTTTAATTAACTCATCTGGGAAGCCATCATTTTCATATGACTTTGAATAGCCATTACTATTAAAAACTACCTGAGAGAAAGAAATCGCAGGAATTATTATGCAGATTAGCAATAAAATATTTTTCATCATGTTTGAGATTTGGTTTATTAATTTGTATCTAAATGTCAAAGTATTCCCAGTCCCCTGAGTAATAGTTCTTCTTGTAATACCCTACTTTAGTACCATTCCTGTTAAACACATTAATTTTATTTTTATCATATGAATCTGGCTCCCTATACCCTATAACATTCCCATTCTTATCAGTAATATTTACACGATCTTTATTCCAGAAGTCTTGTTTTTCAGAACTCTGTAGATTCCCATTTTTATTATAAGTGTTAGTTTTCTTATCATCCCAATTGTCATTTTTGACAGTTTTCACCAGATTACCAGAAGCATCATAAACGTTTATCTTTGATTTATCCCATGCATCAACTTTGTAATAGCCGACCTTATTTCCTCTGGAATCTAAAATATTCACCTTTTCCTTATCCCAAGGGTCTTGTTTGTATTGGAGGTCCTGAGCAAATAAATTTAATGATGTGACTGTAATGATAAATAGGATAATTGCTTTAGCTAGATTTTTCATTTTAGTTGATTTAAGATGTTTATAAATATTCAATTGACATATTCCAAATAAAAGCGTGGACTGAAACATATCCAGAAACCGGAAATGAACAGCCCACGCCAAGCGCAGCGTTCTTTGTCCCGGTGTGTTAAGAAACTGGCGGTTTCCTGATGCTGGACAATGCTACGCTTATTTCTTTATCACTATAAATTTGCAAATGACTCGTAAAATATTGTGGTATTTATACAAATAAAGAGGCGCAACCGTACTTAAAGATCAGAGGTACCGCCAGATACCCACACACCAATAAGCAGATTACGCCCATACGTTGACCGTTCTGCTATCACTTCGGTGTGTTAAAAACTGGCGGTTTCCTGATGCTGAAGTAAAGCAGTCGTTAATATTTTATCTTGTCTCCGAATTATGCCATAAGCAATGTTTTATTTGACGTAAAAGTAAGAAAAGTAATCAGACATATAATGATAAATTGTATTTAGAACCATATTTATTACATCAACCCTTCATCTGCAAAAGACATATATCCATCCCCAGGCAGCAAGATCAGATGGTCGAGCAACGGAATGTCAAGAGTCAGTCCGGCATCCTTTATCTTCCGGGTAATCGTTTTGTCTGTCTCGCTAGGTGTCTCATTTCCAGACGGATGGTTGTGTGCGACGATCACACTGCAAGCATTAGCCTTTAACCCGACCTGAAAAACGCATCTTACGTCCACAACTGTTCCACAGAGTCCTCCTTCAGCAACTTTGTGTATACCGAGGATTTTGTTGTTACGATTTAGATACATCGCGTAGAATGACTCTTTGTATTCCATTGATTGACTCCACAACTCCCGGAAGGCTTCTGCTGCCTCAAAAGAAGTCGTTACCTTTATCCTCTCTGATGGCTTAACGCTGGTGCTATATTTTACCTCGATTTCAGCCAATTTAAAGCATTTTGTTTCATTTATAATCATAATCATTGCCCGTTGATCCCGGGACTTGTAATGGCCTGTATCAACGCCGATTTGACATTTAAAAATTTTATTAAAAGAGAAAAGAACCTTTCGGCTCTTCTCGTTACAAATCCGGATCAGCATCCGAATAAGATTCATCACCATGACCTGTTCCTCCTACATCTTCATCTTGATTGCAGTCATCGAAATCACGGTTATAGGATGAACAGATGGAGCAATTTCCATCAGGTCTGATACAATTGTTTGAATTCATATTTGTTGCTCATGCCTTTGAGACTCATTGTGGTATCTGGCACACCTGTTTAATTAGAAAAAGATAAGTTCAGGGTAATTGTGTTCCTGCATTTTAGGCATCTTGCGGTACAACTCGTTGTAACATTCACCAAGTTCCAACAAATGAGGATGCTCACTTATACCGTTTTCATCCAAGTAGGGACCTAAAACCCAAAGTATGGCATCCATTAACCTTTGGTATTCCTCCATCGACAATTCAACTAAATCCATGATCAATCCTCCTGAGGTTTCATAATGAAAATAGCTGGTGACGGATCGTCAAAGTCCTGTGCTTGTATCACTGCTTTTAAGGTTATAGTTCTTATCATCCTATCTCCGTCCATTCTTTCATTCTGTTCCCAATCGCCTTTATCAGCTAAACGACAGTTGAATTTGAACATCATTAATGAACTGGAATTCGTTTTAGCAGCCCACATGAACATCCATAAAATGTCCCATAAACGGCCTGATAAGTCTTGTTCTCCCTCCATTCCCTCAGGAACTTCAACGTACTTATCCCAAACTGATCGAGTCAAGTAAACTGGATATTTAATACCGGCTTCCTTTGATTGTCCATCAGCAACTCGAACTAAAAACCCATCTGCTACTGCTTCTTTGGTCGTGTAGGTTGAAATAATCTTCATGTCATTAAAATCTTCCATTAATTGCACCCATGCCTTTGGGATTTTGCTTTGGCTTCTGGCTCGCCAAGTTTAATGTTTAGAGAATGTATTAGATAGGATTTCCACAGGCCATCCATTTTTGTATTTTGATGTTTCCAAATCTTGTAAATCAAGTGCTTCAAATTCATCAAACCATTTGTGTAAATCAGTCATATTGACGTTGTAAGTTTTCTGGTCAAACTTTACATTAGCCGTTGTTAAATTATAAGGCGTTACAATTGCTAAAGTGTCTGCCGGAATTCTTGCACCTGATTTAAGTTTAAAATCATTCACTGTGCGTATATCCATTTAATGTTACCGCTGCCTTGCGGATTTGATTTGGCATCAAGCTCGCCTGTAATTGATTAGTTGAGTTGATTTGCTGTTGCTTTAGACTGGATGTTTTCATGTCCCCAGAAGTCACGTAATTCTTCCATGGAATGAATGTTCCCGGATTTTTTAGAGTATTCTCCAGCATGCCAGTACCAGGCGAGCTTTGGTGCTGAGAACATGAAGCCTTCTTCTTTTAAAATCGACTTTACTGCATAAGTGCTTCCAGTTATCCAGATCCATGATCCAATAAGTTCGATGGTAATGTTCGGCAGATAAATGATCTTCTCGATCTTCTGCCGCAATTCTTCGGAGATGTGATGCTCTTGTTCTTTACGTTCGTCAGTAAAGTACTCATTGGTGTTGATCAGATTCTTTGAAAGCCTTTCATACTGATTGTTGATCTCCTTCATGATCTCTGTGTCACCTCCACGATCAGGATGATGCAGAAATGCTAAGTTCCGATACTGTTTGCGCAACTCGTCCAAGGTTTTGATACCTTCAAAATAGTTCATTTATGTTACTACTGCCCTGTAGCTTTTTATTGGTTTCTGGCACACCGATTTGAATTGATTAATCCAGGCTTGGTTACCTGCTTCAAATTGGTGGGAGTATGGTATGATGTCGGAGTATAAAATGAATAAATCAGGAGAAAAATCCGTAACTTCGGGGTAAGATTTGTTGGTGTGATTTTGCTTAATTTGTAAGTTCGCAACAAGGTGAGTTCAGTAAAACATGCGATTAAAGTATATTAATGACCTACCAAATACCTACCAAATAAAAATTTAGTGTTTTGTATATAGCTGATATTCAATACTTATCAACAGGTAAAATATTCCCGGTGAGACTACAAAAAGAGATATCACAATAAATTAAAAGCACTTAAATTCAATGATTTAAGTGCTTTTTTATTTTTGTAAAGTATCAAAAAATGCACTATAAATCTACCCCCAAAGGTCTAAATCGAGACCTATCCGGGAAAGTGGACTAAAGGTCTCGCCTGTTGCTGTAACTTTCTGAAATTCAATCTATAATGTATTAAATTGGTTCATTTTAGTGCTTCTGTCAGTTTTTAGGTAAGAAATATCACACCCAGAGTTCAATGGAAAGCTTACGATGGCGATTTTCTATGGGCTCCAAAGGTTGTATCACTCTCTCCGGACGAAAGTGGCTTTTCAGATCTTCATCCTTTTAGGATTAGTTATCTTAAAGGTAATATATCCCAAAAATGTTGATGGCTTTTCTTTTCTGCCAACTCTGCCTGGATTATTGAACTAATAGGAAAAGCAAGAACTCCTTCATATATTTACTTTTGATATACCTACAATTATAAAATAGAGAATGAGAAATTTACCTTTAACCATAACTTATCTGGCTGCATTTACCTCATGTATAGCGGCCAAAAAAGAAACACCCGCGGTAAAACAACCCAATATCGTAATTATTTATCTCGACGATTTGGGTTATGGCGACCTGAGTTGTTATGGCGGGATTGGATTAAAGACTCCGAATATTGATGCGCTGGCCAATGCCGGAGTTCGGTTTACTAATGGCTATGCCACTTCAGCAACCTGTACGCCCAGTCGATATGGTATATTAACCGGAGTTTATCCCTGGCGCAACAAGGATGCTAAAATTCTTCCCGGAACAGCACCTCTAATAATTGATACTGCTCAAGTAACCATTCCGAAAATGCTTAAAACAAGAGGTTATCAAACTGCAGTAGTTGGTAAATGGCACCTGGGAATGGGAACAGGAGCGGTTGATTGGAATAAGCATATTTCTCCAGGAGCCAATGAAGTTGGTTTCGACTATTCGTACATTATGGCAGCTACACAGGATCGTGTTCCAACTGTTTATATCGACAACGGAAATGTGGATGGAGTGGATAGGAGTGATCCGATTGAAGTAAGTTACGAAAAGAACTTTGAAGGGCAACCAACAGCTCTGGATCATCCCGAAATGCTTACCATGAAATGGCACCATGGTCACAACAACAGCATCGTCAATGGAATTCCGCGCATTGGATTTATGAAAGGCGGTGAAAAAGCCAAATGGAGCGATATCGATTTGGCCGATCATTTTCTGGCCAAAGCCCAGAGCTACGTAAAGAGTCACAAAGATCATCCATTCTTTTTATATTATGCCTTAAACGAGCCACATGTGCCACGCACACCAAATCCACGTTTTGTTGGTCAATCAGGAATGGGACCGCGTGGAGATGCTATTCTCGAAGCCGACTGGTGCATTGGTGAGTTTATGAAAACGTTGGAAACAGAGGGTTTACTCGAAAATACACTGATTGTTTTCTCAAGCGATAATGGTCCGGTTTTAAATGATGGTTATTACGATGACGCGGTTGAAAAACTGGGCGATCATAAGCCTTCCGGACCGCTCAGAGGAGGCAAATACAGTTTGTTTGAAGCCGGAACCCGCGTTCCGTTTATTACCTGCTGGAAGGGAAAAATTCAGCCTAAAGTTTCGGATGCTATGATCTGTCAGATGGATTTGTTGGCATCCCTGGCCAAATTAGTTGGTTCCGAAGAAAGCAGTACCGATAGTAAAGAATTCCTGGATGTTTTGATGGGTAAAAGCGACAAAGGTCGGGAATCTTTGATTTTAGAGGCTTCGTCACGTACTGCTTTACGCAAGGGCGACTGGATCATGATTCCACCATATAAAGGATCTGCAGTTGAAAAGTTTGTAAACATTGAATTAGGTAATTCGCCGGAATATCAATTGTATAACCTGAAAGAAGATATTGGTCAGCAAAACAATCTTGCTAAATCGAATCCTGAAAAGCTGAAAGAAATGCTCGATGCTTTTGTTGCCCAAAGAGGTGAAGGATATGTGGAAACTGAGAAACTGGAGTTGCACTAACAATTAAGTGCTTTGTTAAACCAATAATTTTCAGTTAAAAGTGCACTAATTTATTTGTTGATTTTCAACTAAACGATCTTGGTCTTAATACTTCGAACCAAGCCATAGAATGTAAATATCATGAAGCTAAATTCCAAATTAGTTTATTCTGCCTCTGCGGTGCTGTTTTCTGTTTCATCGTTTGCTCAAAACCAAGTTACCAAAAAGCCAAATATCGTTTTTATTCTGGCTGATGATTTGGGATATACCGATTTGAGTTGTATGGGTAGTAAATATTACGAAACGCCCAATATCGATAAAATTGCGAGCCATGGAATGGTTTTCACCAATGGTTATGCAGCTTGTCAGGTTTGCAGTCCATCACGGGCAAGTATTCTGACTGGCAAATTTCCGGCACGGCATGGAATAACCAATTGGATTGGTGAAGCTTCCGGAGAAGATTGGCGTAAGATGAATAGAAGTTCGAAACTACTTCCTGCTGATTATACTCACAATTTGCCAAAAGAATATATCACGCTTCCTGAAGCCCTGAAACAAGCTGGATACAAGACCTTTTTTGCCGGAAAATGGCATTTGGGCGAAAAAGGTTCGTGGCCCGAAGATCATGGGTTCGATATCAACATGGGAGGATGGGATGCGGGAAGTCCTAAAGGTGGCTACTTTTCACCTTACGAAAATCCAAATCTTTCGGATGGACCAAATGGCGAGAATCTGGAAATGAGGCTGGCCAACGAAACGGTGAAATTTATGAAAGGAAATAAGGATAAGCCTTTTCTGGCCTACCTTTCTTTTTATGCCGTTCATGGACCTATTCAGACAACCAATGCTAAATGGAAAAAGTACCGTGACAAGGCCGAAAAAATGGGCATTGCCGAAAACGGTTTTGCGATGGAACACCATTTGCCTTACCGATTGCATCAAGACAATCCGGTTTATGCTGGTTTGGTTGAATCGATGGATGATGCTGTTGGTGTTGTTCTGAATTCCCTTAAAGAACTGGGCCTTGATAAAAATACGATTGTCATCTTTACAGGCGACAATGGCGGCGTTACTTCCGGAGACAGCTATTCAACTAACAATGCCCCGCTTCGTGGCGGGAAAGGCTACCAGTGGGAAGGAGGAATTCGCGAACCTTATTTTATTGAAGTGCCATGGATGAAGTTGAACGGTAAAAAATGTGATATTCCTGTCTCCGGAACTGATTTTTATCCGACCATTCTCGATTTGGCCGGATTACCGCTTCGACCCGATCAGCATAACGATGGAGTCAGTTTATTGCCGCTTTTGAAAGACGGGCAAATTGCCGATCGGGCGCTGATTTGGCATTATCCGCACTATGGAAACCAGGGAGGTGATCCTAGCTCAATTATCCGCAGAGGAGATTGGAAACTGATTCATTATTACGAAGATGACCACGAAGAATTGTATAACCTGAAAACAGACCTTTCTGAAGCGACCGATGTTTCGGCAAAAAATCAAAACATTGTCAAACGATTACATGCAGAACTTTTTGATTATCTACAAAAGGTTGGTGCTCTTTTCCCGAAGAAAGATCCAGTGTATAACACTCAAACAGAAAAAGAATACGAACAGAATATAGTGAACAAACTGTGGCCAAGTCTGGAAAATCAACGAAAAGAAATGCTATCCAATGACTTCGACCCCAAAAACAATTGGTGGGGAAGCCAAATTACTAAAGATTGATTTATTTCGGGTTTTTGCATATTATTGAATCCATAATGAATCCTAATGGTGACAGAATTTATTGTATTTTTAGAACATTGACTTGCTCAAAATTGATAATAGATTGAATATTTAAGCCCCATTTACGGTGTAGCAGCAAAGGGGATTTTGCTTTTGGAGGCAATATAAAATTCACTGTAAATTTTATGTTTGTTACTTAATTGCACTTCTTTATATGAAAATGAATTGCAATATTTTCCTAAGTTTACTCCACTAAACTGATAAAATGTCGTTTGATTCGATCAATAGCTTCAATGAGATTTATACTGCCTTTTACAGAAAATCGTATTTGTTTGTAAGGTCGTACGTGCATGATGACATGGCAGCCGAAGATATTGTTTCAGAATCGTTGATTAAGCTGTGGCAGCAAATGAAACAACAACCAATCAATCCAATTCCTCCTTATTTATTTACAATTCTTAAAAATCGTTCACTTGACTATTTAAAACATCAATCAATCATTCGATCAGCACATCTTGATCTGGCTGAAATTTTAACCCGCGAAATTGAAATTCGAACAACCAGTCTGGAGATGAGCGATCCGATTGATATTTTCTCTACTGAAGTTAGTCAAATCATTGAGTCAACTCTTGACTCGCTACCTGAAAAAACACGAGAGATTTTTAAGTTGAGCAAGTTCGGAAATAAGCCACACAAGGAAATAGCCGAATTGTACAATATTTCTGTAAAAGGAGTTGATTATCATATTGCGCTTTCGATCAAAGAGTTAAGACTGGCACTTAAAGATTATTTGCCATTGTTGGGTGTATTGACTTTCCTGAACTAAAAAAATATTCAAAATCCACTAGTGATTTATTGTCTTGAATCGTTTTGATTATAGAAAGCGAAATTCTATAGGTTCCGCTTATTTAATCGAACATTTAAGAAAATGAATACAGAGCTTTTATTAAAATACATTGAAGGGGATGCTACTGATTCGGAGAAAGTATCCGTTACAATTTGGCTGGATTCTGATGTTGAAAATATGAAGGAGTATCTGGCACTTCGGAAATTGCACGATATATCCATATGGCAAACTTCACCTGCCGCAAAACCAGAACAGGAAACCAACGGCAAATACTACCGCCGTTCACGGAAAATAACCTTCTCAGGAATATTGAAATATGCTGCAATATTAGTAGTAGCGATTGTAGTTTCACGATTTGTTTTTCCTGAATTAAAGTCGGAACAAACACTTGCCATGCAATCATTGTATGTCCCGGCTGGACAACGGGCTGAAATTACACTTGAAGATGGAACAAAAGTCTGGCTAAATGCCAATACGACGTTAACTTTCCCGAACCAATTTTCCGGACAAACCCGTGAGGTCAGGATCAACGGAGAAGGTTATTTTGAGGTTGTTTCTAATAAGCTTAAGCCATTCATCGTTAAAACCGAAAAGTACAACATTAAAGTCTGGGGTACTAAGTTCAATGTAATGGCTTATTCGGGTCACGAAAACTTTGAAACTGCTTTATTTGAGGGATCTGTAGAAGTAATGAAGCCTGGCGGATCAAAGGGAACGCTGATTCAACCAGACCAACGGATATTTCAGAAGAATGAACAGCTAGCTATTGCTCCAATTACTGATTTGAATCACCAACTCTGGAAAGAAGGGATTATCAGTTTTCAGGATGAATCGTTTGCTGAATTAGTGAATAAGCTACGACTTTATTTTGATATGAAAATTGAAGTAAAGAATGATAAGCTTCTGAATCACCAATGTACAGGAAAGTTCCGGACCAAAGATGGAGTTGAGCATATTCTTAAGGTTCTTCAGTTAAGAAACAAGTTCGACTATACGATTAATGAAAAAACGAATACGATAACTATTGAATAAATAATGTTTAACCATAATTAAAAATTGCCAATGAAATGAAAATGAAAAAGCCGGGAAGTGCGCTAACACCTTCCGGCCAAAGGTCAAAACCCGATCTGCTCTCTTAAACAAAATCAAGTATTAACCATCAAAAAACAAATGTATGAAAAATTATTTGTCAGAGGAATTCTTTGACTTAACTAAACAACTATTCCGAAAGATGAGAACAACATGTCTTCTGATTCTGGTGTTTGCATCATCGCTTTTTGCCACTAACGTTAATTCGCAGGTAGCAAAAGTGAGTTTGTCCATCAAGAATTCAAACCTCATTCAAGTTTTAAATGCCATTGAACGCCAGACCGATTACCTGTTTGTGTATAACAAAAATGAGATTGATTTAAATCGCGAAATAAATATGGAGGTGAAGGATCAATCTGTAGCTACCTTACTTTCCGGAATATTTCAGAGTACAGGCATAAGTTACGCGATGGAAGGCAACAATATTGTGCTTTTTAATAAAGTGGAGAACCTCCAGCAGCAGCAAAAATCCGTTTCAGGAAAAGTCACAGATAACAATGGTGTTGGTTTACCTGGTGTTTCAGTTGTTGTAAAAGGTACTACTTCCGGTGTTATTACCGATATGGATGGGAAATATTCAGTTCCAAAAATTCCGGATAATGCTATTTTACAATTCTCGTTTGTGGGAATGAAATCACAGGAATTTACAGTTGGTAATAAGACAACCATAAACGTTACTCTAATTGAAGATGCAATTGGAATAGAAGAAGTAGTTGCAATTGGTTATGGAACAGTTAAAAAAAGTGACCTTACTGGTTCTGTTTCATCAGTAAAAACGAATGAGTTACAACAAACCCCAATGACATCTATCGATCAGGGGTTAATTGGCCGGGCTTCTGGAGTGCAAGTTACCCAAACATCTGGTATGCCTGGAGCGGTGGCATCAATTCGTGTTCGTGGAAGCAGCTCTCTTCAGGGAGGAAATGAACCCCTTTACGTTATTGACGGATTCCCCGTATATAGTGGAAGTGGTTTTGGAAATACCGGAGGAAATGTGCAAATGAGTGGACTTTCAACTGTTAATCCTAACGACATTGAATCAATAGAAATTCTTAAAGATGCTGCTGCAACTGCCATTTATGGAGCTCGTGCCGCAAACGGTGTTGTGTTGATTACAACGAAAACAGGTAAAAAGGGTCACGATATTGTTACGTTTGAAGCTAATTACGGCATCCAGAATATAACAAAAAAGATTGATGTTATGGGTGCTCAAGAATATGCCGCACTGGTTAATGAGGCCTATACAAATGACAAGTTAACAGCCCCTTACGATGCCACTAAGTTATCTGAAATTGCAAAATTAGGTCGTGGTACCGATTGGCAGGACGAAATATTCAGGGTAGGAAAAACACAAAATTACCAATTAACATTCTCAGGTGGAGATGAAAAAACCTCATACGCTATTTCAGGAAGTTATTTCGATCAGCAAGGTGTAATAATCAATTCTAACTTCAAGCGTTATTCCACCCGATTGAATTTAGATCGAAAAATTAATGAAGTATTTAAAATTGGAACAAATTTTTCAATTAGCCACACCATAAACAATGCTATTGCAACTGATTCAGGCGGCGAAACAGGTGTTATTACCGGAGCATTGAAAATGAATCCAATTTTGCCTGTTTATTCTAACCCTTTAACTGGTGAATATACGCAGGTTAATACACCCGGAACCCTTGAACCCAATCCGGTAGCAACTGCAAAAGAGCAGATTTTTAACAATGCCACTTCTCGTATTTTGGGTGATATTTATGGAGAATGGAAAATTGCAAAAGGGCTCGTTGCTAAAGTAACTATTGGCGCTGACGTTCTCTATGACAAATCAAACCAATATACGCCTTCTGTAATTTATCAGTCTAATGGAAAAGCAACTGCCAGCATTGGCGTAAACCGTTCCATAAACTGGTTGAATGAAAATACGCTCAACTGGACAAAAACCATTAATAAAATTCACTCTTTCAATGTACTTGGTGGTTTTACCATGCAGCAAAATAATACAGAATATGTCATGGCATCGTCATCTAGTTTTGTAAACAATGTCATGACATATAATAACCTGGGAGCAGGAGCTTTGTACAATCAACCAGGATCATCAGCAGAGCAATGGAACTTAATGTCGTATCTGTCACGCGTCAATTACACCTTGATGAATCGTTATCTGTTTTCTGTAAATGCCCGCGTAGATGGTTCTTCACGTTTTGGAACGAATAACAAATATGGATTTTTCCCTTCAGGCTCTTTCGGATGGCGGGTTACTGAAGAAAAATTTATGCAACCACTCAAAAAAACAGTAACTAACTTGAAAATAAGGGGAAGTTACGGGTTTACCGGAAATACCGAAATCGGAGTTTACCAATCGCTTGCAACATTAGGTAATTCCAGTTGGATGATCGGAAACCAACTGGTCTCAGGGTTCTATCCCAATAGAATACCAAATCCAGACCTGAGATGGGAACGAACTGGACAGCTCGATTTTGGGTTCGATCTAGGTCTATATCAAAACAAGATTCGTTTTACAGCAGACTATTATCGGAAGAAAACAACAGACTTACTCTATGATGTCTCTGTTCCCACGGTTTCAGGTTATCAAACGATGCTTAAAAACATTGGAAGCGTTGAAAACAAAGGACTTGAATTCTCTATTGAAAGTGATAATCTGACAGGTGCTTTTAGGTGGACAACCGCATTCAATATTTCATTTAATAAGAATAAAGTACTTGAATTGGGTGGTGAATCGTATAAAGAAATGCCTGAAGGTGATGGGCACCTGAAAACAGGTTCGTTTCGCCGTTTAATAGTAGGGCAACCTATTGGTGTATTTTATGGTTATCGCTTTGATGGTATTTTCCAAAACACCGATGAAACAGCTAAACAAACTTCGTCAACATCTCCAATTGGTGTTGGATTGCGTCGCTACAAAGATCTAAATGGTGATGGTAAAATAGATGCAACAAATGATCGCGAAATTTTAGGTGATGCAAACCCTAAATTTTTTGGTGGCCTTACGAATACATTTAGTTTCAAAAACATTGAATTGACTTGTTTCTTTCAGTATAATTATGGAAACAAGATATTTAACTACAACGCCATTGAATCGGAAACGCCAACAGGGGGGCAAAATGTGTATGCTGATCTGGTCAACAGATGGACCCCAACCAACCCCAGCAACATATATCCAAAAGCCAATACCAACCGTGCTGTTTTAGTTAGCGACCGATTTGTTGAAGACGGTTCTTATCTGAAGTTTAAAACACTGTCATTATCCTATAATTTTCAAAATCTAAGAATCAAAAATATTCAGGGAATCAAAATCTATGTTACCGGTCAGAATTTACTGACATGGACAAAATATCGTGGATATGATCCTGAAGTAAGTTATAGAGGAGCTTCGACCTTGCAGGCCGGTGAGGATTATGGTGGTTATCCACAATCCAGAACAATAATGATGGGCGTTAAAATCGATATGAAATAATCTAAAAATCTGATAACAATGAAAAAAATAATATTCTATACCTTTTTGACTTTTCTGTCCGTTTTTTCATCTTGTTCTTCTTTTTTAGATGAAAAACCTAAGGATCGATTGGTCGTTGATAATTTCTATTCCAGTGCCAAAGATGGGCAAGCAGCTGTCGATGCCACTTATGCACAGCTTAATACTCTTTACAACAGATTGATGTATATGCT
The DNA here is from genome assembly GCA_028683385.1 of Prolixibacteraceae bacterium. Classification (GTDB taxonomy): domain Bacteria; phylum Bacteroidota; class Bacteroidia; order Bacteroidales; family Prolixibacteraceae; genus Aquipluma. The sequence continues at coordinate 128,243 of JAQUIJ010000003.1, forward strand.
TGGAGACCTTCCTACTGATGATATGAAAAATGGACTGGGGATGCCAAATGCTTTCCTGCAAAATCTTGAATTCCTTCGCATTGATTCACAGAATACGTTTGTAAAAGATATGTGGGTAAACTGCTACGCTGGTATTTCACGAGCGAATGCTTCCATCAACAATATTCCAAATATCACAATGGACGAGACTCTTAAAAGCAGATTTATTGCTGAGGCCAGATTTCTAAGAGCGCTTTACTATTTTAATCTTGTGCGATTCTTTGGGGATGTTCCTCTTATTACGAAACTTGAAACCATTGAAGATGCGCTGGGGCCTCGAATTCCTAAAGATCAGATTTATCAACAAATTATCGATGATTTGAGTTTTGCAGAAACCAATTTGCCTCTCAGAAAAGATTATGGCAGTAAAGATGAGGGACGCGCAACTAAAGGTGCTGCAAAGATTTTGCTTGGAAAAGTTTACCTAACCAAAGGTGATTTTCCGAAAGCTAAAGATAAATTGGCTGAAGTGGTTGAAGCAGAAAGTACTTATGGTTATGGGTTGGTACCCAATTACGCCGACAATTGGAACCCTGCTAAGGAGCCTGGTATCGAGGCTGTTCTTTATCTTGATTACAAAAAGGCACCATATGTAAACAATGGGGAAATGGGACTAGCAGGTCCAAAATATTCAGTTCCAGGGGGAAATATCGGAGTAACTGGGTCTAATGAAGCTGACATTCCAACACGTGAATTGTACGATCAGTTTGATGCAAAAGACACTCGTAGAAGTAAAAATTTCAAGTTTGATTTTCTTAATCCAGTAACCGGGAAAATCCTGACTTCTTCAATTCCGCTTTCAGGAAAATATTGGTTGGATGGTGTTCTTTCTTCGACAGATTGTGATGTCAATATGCATATAATTCGTTATGCCGATGCTATTTTGATGTATGCTGAAGCGCTTAACGAAACAGGTGATGCTATAAATGCGTTGACACAATTGAATCGAGTCAGAACACGTGCTTTCGGCGATGCAAGTGGAAATCTTTCGGCGATGTCGAAAGATGATTTCAAAAAAGCGGTTATCAACGAGCGAAGATTGGAATTTGTACACGAAGGTAATCGTTGGTTCGACCTGTCGAGAACAGGAACTTTCGTTCAACGAATGAAAGATCACAGTGCCTATGAATCAAAAGTCGCAGAGAAAAATAAAACTGATATAGCTCTAAACGTTAAAGATGCACATTTATTGATGCCTATTCCTCAGGTAGAACGTGATTTAAATCCTCTTTTGACACAAAATCCAGGATACTAATCGAAGAATAATTTAAGTAAGAACCGGAGATAATTATCTGGTTCTTACTTAAATTTATAAGCGTTCTATCATTTATCTTCAGCTTGAAAAAAAATAGTTAAAATGAATTTAAAACTTAACCTATCCAAAAACAGTCTTACTGGCTTGATCGGTGTGGCTGCAACAATCTCGGGTTGTTCTCATGTTGACAAGCCCGTTGCGAAACAGCCCAATATCATCTTCATCATGAGCGACGATCATGCCTACCAGGCGATCAGCGCTTATGGAGGCCCATTGGCCAAACTGGCACCCACACCCAACATCGATCGAATTGCCCATGACGGTATGATTTTCAACCGGTGTATGGTTACCAATTCCATTTGTGGCCCTTCGAGAGCGACTATACTTTCGGGTAAATACAGTCATGTCAATGGATTTATAGACAATACCGCTGACGCGAAGTTTGATTTCAAACAGAATACTTTTGCGAAAGAACTCCAAAAAACAGGCTATCGCACGGCGGTCATTGGGAAACTGCATTTGGGCGGCGTCCCAACTGGTTTTGATTATTACGACATTCTCCCGGGACAGGGAAGGTACTACAACCCTCAATTTATAAATCCGCAGGGACAGTACGAAGTTGAGGGCTATGCTACTGAAGTGATCACCGACAAAACAGTTAAATGGCTGAGCGAGGTAAAAGACTCAAAACAACCTTTTATGGTTATGATGTGGCACAAGGCCCCTCACCGCAGCTGGGAGCCAGGCCCCAATGAATTGGGCATGTACGAAGATGTTACTTTTCCTGAGCCGCCAACTCTTTTTGATGATTATTCAGGAGCCAGAGAGGCAGCTGCTTTAAACAATATGACCATTGCCCATACGATGACCATGGATCGGGACTTAAAGATGTCGGATAAACCCAGGTCGGGATTGAATGAAAAACAGCTTGAGAAGTGGAATGCTGTATATGGACCCATATATGATGAATATAAGAAATCGAATCCAACGGGCGACGATCTGGTACGGTTTAAATATCAGCGCTATATGAGGGATTATCTGGCGTGTGTTGCAGCAGTGGATAAAAGCGTAGGAAAAGTCCTTGATTATTTAAAAGAAAGCGGTTTGGATAAGAATACCATTGTCGTTTATTCCTCTGACCAGGGATTTTATTTGGGCGAACATGGCTGGTTCGACAAGCGCTGGATGTACAAGGAATCGCTGAATACTCCTTTGCTGATTAGCTGGCCAGGGGTAATAAAACCGGGAACTGTCAATAATGATATGGTTTCAAATCTGGATTTTGGTGAAACTTTTCTCGATATTGCCGGAGCAAAAATTCCGGAAGATATGCAGGGAAGAAGCATGTTACCAATACTGGAAGGGCAGACACCTTCCGATTGGAGAAAAGCGCATTATTATCATTATTACGAACATCCGTCGGAACACAATGTAATGCGACACTATGGAATAACCACCGACAAGTATAAGTTGATTCATTTCTATTACGACATTGATGAATGGGAATTGTACGATTTGGAGAAGGACCCGATGGAAATGAAAAATGTGTACAAGGATCCGGCTTATGTAGATGTCAAGGCAGAACTTCATCAGCAATTGGAAGAACTGAGGAAAAAGTATAAGGATAATGATTCTTTAAATCAGCATTTTATCGATGAGTATAACGAAAAAGTAAAAAAGAATCCAAGGATTGAATATTGGAAATTATCGTCAAAGGATATGCAAAAGTTGTTTACGCAACCAGCCAAACCGTAAAACATCTATTCAAGAAATATCTGTTTGTTTTTTTGCTTGTTTCAATTTGGCATACCAATTAACTTAGAATATTCATGAATATTTTACCTAAAGTATCTATTGGACTATCATTGCTTATGTCAGGTACATTTGTATATAGTCAAGCAAATTCGAAATCTAAAATTATTAAACCCAATATTGTCCTGATATTTATGGATGATATGGGTTACGGCGATTTGAGTTGCAGTGGGGCAACTCAATATAAAACCCCTAATCTTGATCGAATGGCAGCACACGGCATAAGGTTTACAAACTTTGTTTCAGCTCAAGCCGTTTGCAGTGCTTCACGCGCAGGAATTTTAACGGGTTGTTATCCAAATCGTGTAGGAATTTCAGGAGCTCTTATGCCAAATTCACAAATTGGGTTGAGTCCTTCAGAAGTAATTATTCCGGAAATACTAAAAACGAAAGGTTATAAATCGGCTGCAATTGGGAAGTGGCATCTCGGGGACAACCGTCAATTTTTGCCTCTTCAACAAGGATTCGATGAGTTTCTTGGGCTTCCATATTCGAATGATATGTGGCCTGTTTTTTTTGATGGTAGCCGAAATATTTCGAAAGAATATGCGCGAAAGTTGGCCTATCCCGAATTGCCTTTAATCAAAAATAACGACAAGATCAGGGAACTGAGGACATTGGACGATCAAGCTGAACTGACGACCCTTTATACCGAGACCGCCATAGATTTTATCCAAAGAAATAAAAATAACCCTTTCTTTCTTTATCTCGCACATTCCATGCCTCATGTGCCGCTGGCTGTTTCCAACAAATTTAAAGGGAAAAGCAAACAAGGACTTTATGGCGATGTGATGATGGAAATTGACTGGTCAGTGGGTGAAATCTTGAAGTCACTTGACCAGAACGGTCTGGACAAAAACACATTGGTAATTTTTACTTCCGACAATGGACCATGGATTAATTTTGGAAATCATGCCGGTTCAACCGGTGGTTTGCGCGAAGGTAAAGGTGATAGTTTTGAAGGAGGTCAGCGGGTTCCCTGTCTGATGAAATGGCCGGGGCACATTCAGGAAGGAACAGTTTGCAACAAGCTGGCTTCAACGATAGATATTTTGCCTACTCTGGCTTCAATTACCAATTCGCCACTTCCGGAGAAGAAAATAGATGGGGTGAATATTTTGTCCTTGCTGCTTGGCGATGAAAATGCGAATCCGCGTGAATCGTTCTTGTATTATTATCGGAAAAACAGTCTGGAAGCTGTTCGCAAAGGCAATTGGAAACTTGTATTTGCACATCCGGGACGTACTTATATTGGTTTCAAGCCAGGCGTAGATGGATTTCCAGGCGCGGTAAATGAAAATTTCCAGTTTGAAGAAGGTCTATATGATCTTCGGCGCGATCCGGGTGAACGATACGATGTAAAAGAATATTATCCAGATGTGGTTGCTGAACTCAAAAAACTGGCTGATGAAGCTCGGATTGATTTGGGTGATGATATTCAACAGGTAAAAGGATTGAATGTCCGTGAGGCTGGCCACATTTCAGATAATTAATCTAATAAACAAGATAAAATGAATAGAATTAATGTATTAACCGCGCTTGGACTATGTTCGGCTGGTTTATTACCGTCTTGCAAAGAACAAGTAACAAAACAAATACGTCCCAATATTATTTATATTATGAGCGATGATCATGGTTATCAGGCCATCAGCGCTTATGGGGGAGGATTAAATAAAACGCCAAACATCGACCGTCTCGCCAGGGAAGGAGCAATCTTTACCCGATCCTGTGTGACCAATTCACTATGTGCTCCAAGCCGGGCAGTAATGCTTACCGGTAAACATAGCTTTATGAATGGGAAAGTTGACAATGTTCAACCCTTTAACTGGGATCAGGATAATTTCCCCAGGCTCTTGCAGAAATCAGGATATCAGACTGCTCTGGTAGGTAAAATACACATGGATGGAATTCCTCAGGGATTCAATTATTCAGCCGTTTTACCCGATCAGGGCAACTATTATAATCCTGATTTTATAGTAAATGGTAAGCCGGAACAAATTCATGGATACGTAACCAAGATTACCACTAAGTTGGCACTTGATTGGCTGAAGAGCCGCGATCCAAATAAACCGTTTTGCTTGTTGTATCATCAAAAAGCACCTCACCGGGAATGGATGCCTGAAGAAAAATATTATAAAGAGTACACAAAGAAAGAATTTCAGGAACCTGAAACCTTGTTCGACAATTATGATGGACGCGGAACAGCTGCCCATGCCGCAGAGATGAGAATATACCGGGATCAGAACTGGTCGGGCGATTCGAAAATTTATCCGGAAGTGATGGATAAACTGGGTTTAAAAGATCCAACCAATTGGGGAAGAAATGCTTTCAAACAAAATGTGGGTAGAATGGACGATGAGCAAAGAGCCGCCTGGGACTCTGTTTACCGGCCATTAAATGAGAAATTTGAGAAGGAATATCCGCATATGACCGAAAAAGAAATTGCCCATTGGCGTTACGAACGATACATGCAGGATTATCTGGCTTGTATTGCATCGGTTGACGACGGCGTGGGCGAGGTTCTCGACTATCTGGATAAAAATGGGTTAGCAGAAAATACAATTGTGGTTTATACCTCAGATCAGGGATTTTACATGGGCGAGCACGGATGGTTCGATAAACGATTCATGTATGAAGAATCGTTTCGTACTCCATTGCTGATGCGCTATCCTAAGGAAATCAAAGCAGGAACAAGTATCAGCAAGTTGGTTCAAAACCTTGACTTTGCTCCTACATTTCTCGATTATTGCGGCGTTGAAATACCAAAAGAGATTCAAGGGGAATCGTTTCGAAAACTAGTTTCAGGAGAAACGAACGAATGGCGAGATGCTGTTTATTATACGTATTACGAATACCCGTCAATTCACATGGTAAAACGCCATTATGGCATTGCAACAGAACGCTACAAACTCATTCATTTTTACTATGATATAGATGAATGGGAAATGTACGACCTCGAAAAAGATCCGCATGAAATGAAAAGTGTTTATAATGACCCAGCTTATGCAGATGTTCAGAAAGATATGCACAAGCGACTGAATGAACTGCGCATCAAATACGGTGATTCAGATGCATTTGACCAGCACTATTTAAAAGAATATTTGAAAGCTGTTAAAAAGGAATAATATACTGACAACCAGTCTGATCAAAATAACAACATTTGCCCCTTTGCTATTATCGGCAAAGGGGTTTTCTTTGTATTTCTTATATCATGAACGAAAATAAATAATCCCATAGAACATGTCATGGCCAAGCATAGACCTCTATCATCTGTTTTAATCAAACCTACCGGTCCAGATTGTAACCTGGATTGTACGTATTGTTTTTACCTAGAGAAATCAGAATTGTTTAAACAATCGCCTGTACACCGAATGAGCCCTGAAATTCAGGAAGAACTGATCCGGCAGGTGATGCAGCAGTCGGGCGAAAGTGTTTCACTGGCCTGGCAGGGAGGAGAACCAACTTTGATGGGACTCGATTTTTACAAGCGTGCCATCGAACTGGAGAAAAAATACGGACACAACCAAATGGTCGGAAATGGCTTGCAAACCAACGGGCTTCTTCTGGATAAAAACTGGGCATCCTTTTTAAAAGAATACGATTGGCTGGTTGGTATTTCGCTCGATGGGCCGAAACATATTCACGATCGATATCGTTTCGACAAGGGACAGAAAGGTACCCACCAACGGGTGGAGGAAAATGCCATTATGCTTCAGCAGGAAGGTGTCGCTGCCAATGCCATGTGTGTGCTTACGTCTTATTCCGTTCAATTTCCGGATGAATTGTATGCCTATTATAAAAGTCTGGGTTATACGTTTATGCAATTTATCCCCATTGTTGAAACCGATAAAAACGATCCGACAAAAGCGGCTGAATTTTCAGTCTCTGCGGTCGATTACGGCAATTTTCTGATCCGGATGTTTGATTTATGGCTGGCCGATTTTGTCGATGGAGTTCCTACAACATCTGTTCGTCATTTCGAATCAGTCTTTCATTCGTATGTTGGCATGGAAGCGCCCGAATGTACCATGATGAAAGAATGTGGCCCTTATGTGGTGGTTGAGCACAACGGCAACGTTTACAGTTGCGACTTTTTTGTGGAACCCAAATGGAAACTGGGAAACATCATGCACGAGCGCATTATCAATATGCTGAACTCGAAAACACAACAGACCTTTGGGGCTGCCAAAGCCATTTTGCCGCGCGAATGCCGAACTTGTACATGGTTGCGTAATTGTTACGGCGGATGCCTAAAAGACCGCATCAAAGATCCGGAAGATCTTCGCAAACCACGGTTTTGCACCACTACCAAAATGTTTCTGAAACATGCTGATCCGACACTTAAAATAATGGCTGAACAATGGAAAGAGCAGCAAGCCATTCAACACGAGAAACAACGGTCGGGCGGTGTTTACAATGCTTTCGATGATTTCATGAAAAGATCGTAAATATGGAATTGGATGTGCCTGTTTTCTGATTAACAATGGTTTGTAATCAATATTAACATAGACAAAATGAAAGAACTGAAATATTTTCAAAGCCGGATTGTTTTTGCTGCAGTTCTGGTTTTTATACTTGGAGCTTGTCATTCAGGGCAAAAAAAAACGGAAACAACTACAGAGCTGAAGACTGATTCCGTAAACGGGAAAATGTCCTGCTGTTCATCCAATTTGCCAGTCCGACCATTCATGGGTAAAACGGATTCCATAAAAATCAATAATTCATCAGCCAAACAATCAAATCACGATGACATGGTTTTCATTCCCGGTGGAAGCTTTGTAATGGGAGGTGATTCAATTTGGGGAAGGCCCGATGAGTTTCCCAGGCATAAGGTAACAGTTTCGGCTTTTTATATCGACAAGCATGAAGTAACGAATGCCCAGTTTCGCGCTTTTGTGGAAGCAACACACTATGTAACTACAGCGGAGCGAAAACCCGACTGGGAAGAAATCAGAAAGCAACTTCCGGCAGGAACTCCCAAGCCTGCTGATAGTCTGTTGGTTGCATCATCATTGGTGTTTTCACCTCCTAATCATGCGGTATCGCTGAATAATGCATCTGTATGGTGGAAATGGGAAGCAGGAGCCGATTGGCGTCATCCGCAGGGAACGAAAAGTAACATCACCGGGAAAGATGATTATCCGGTGGTGCAGGTATCGTGGGATGATGCCAATGCGTATGCAAAATGGGCAGGAAAGCGTTTACCAACTGAAGCTGAATGGGAATTTGCAGCCCGTGGTGGAAGAGTAAATTCAATCTACCAATGGGGAAATGAACCAGTTAATCAAGGGATTTTGAAAGCCAATACATGGCAAGGAAATTTCCCGAATGAAAACTCGCAAAAGGATCATTATTACAGGGCTTCTCCTGTGATGACTTTTCCACCCAACGGTTATGGATTATTTGATATGGCTGGAAATGTTTGGGAATGGTGCAGCGACTGGTATCGACCTGATTATTATTTGCAATGTGAGAAGAGTCGTATATTTTCAGATCCTCAAGGGCCCGTTAATTCTTTAGATCCGGATGAGCCGACAGTTCCCAAGCGTGTAGTTCGAGGAGGCTCATTTTTATGTACCGATCAATATTGTTCGGGCTTTCGAGTTGCGGCCCGAATGAAAACCAGTCCAGATACCAGTCTGGAACATACCGGGTTCAGGTGTGTTGTTTCATCAAAATAATATCCTAAATGAAAACCAAAAGAAATAAAGAGATATTTAAACTAGTTATATTAAATGTCTAGTTTAAATGATTTAACATACTTATTTACAACCATTTGATCTTTTATGAAATTTCTTGATTTTTATTAAAGTAAACTCGATGTTTTTGTTTTTCGTAGGTGCAAAACTATTATCAAATTCAAGTTTTTGGATTTCGCAATTACTGTAAATTACAAGTGTTAAACGGTAAAAAAAAGGATCAAACTGAAGTTTATCAGTCTGATCCTTTTTTAGTTATCGTGAAATTTTTGCAGAACAAAACGTTCCGGCTAAAAAAACGGTGTTGTTATTTTTTTACTGATTTTTGTTCCAGCATTTTCATGAAATATCCGGCAACAACCGAACGGGCCTGGAATCCGACCTGTTTGGCATCAGTCGTTTCGTACCAGTCAGTCATCGGAACGCGGGTTGGCGATTCGTTGAAACATTTGTGCAATGGATCAATGAATTTCTGGAATGTTTCTTTATCGCTGGCCAGTGTCGCTGTCCACATAATCCAATCTGATTTGGTATAGGTTTTCCGATTATCAAGCGGCAAACCATAAGTATTCTGTTTGGTCAGGTAATACACAATTTCCTTTTGAGCAACTGCCGGATCGAAGATGTTAAACCCGAGAATTTTATCCCAAACCAGGTTGTATTTCTGACTCCATGTTCCGGGCTGATCAAATGTTAGTCGGTAATGATCGCCATCGTTCGCCATTTCGACCCATTTGCCTGCCATTTCTTTTGCCTGAGCAGTGTATTTTTCTGAAATGTCCTTTTTACCCAACATGTCGGCCAGTTTTCCATAGCTGGCAATACCCATGATGGCTTTTATCGAAAGGTTGGTATTATGGGCGAAATGACCGGCAAAGTCGTCAGTACACAATTGGTTGTCAGGGTTTAATCCGTTTTCCACCAAATAATTGGCCCAAATGGTGAGTACATCCCAATGTTTCTCAGCGTAAGCGGCATTGCCTTCGGCTTGCGCTATGGCAGCAGCCAAAATCAACATATTTCCTGATTCTTCAACAGGCATGTCGCCACCATAAGTTTGTCCGTTGGCTAATGGGTAAGTTCCCACATCATGTGCAGCAAATGGTTTGTTCCATTTTCCACTTTCAGAAAAATAGAAAATTGGGTTCATCATTCCCTTGAGTAAATCAGGATTATAAATCAGGAACAATGGGGCAGAAGGATAGGTTAAATCAACCGTACCAACCGATCCGTTACTGAAGTTTTCTTTCGAAAGGAAAATGGTGTTGCCTTCTTTGTCTTTGAACAGTTTGTGGGCTGCAATCGACTGGCGGAAGGCCAGCACGCAAAGCTCTGCATAATTTTCGCCACCGGCTTTTACCGCATCATCCCACATCTGGTTATCGAATTGAGCACAAGTTTCAACCAATTGGTCGTATTCAGTATTGGCGGCTTTTAGGGCGTCGTCCATCGTTACTTTTCCATCGTTTTTCCACCAGGCCATCCGGTTTTCGTTGAAGTACTGAATGGAATACAGATCGTCGTATCCAATCATGATTTTGCCGGTCGATCCTTTGTCAGAGACTTTGCCCAATTGCTGAGCACAAGCCATAACAGGCATATCCGGAACCATTTTGGTAGTCATTTTTTGTTCTCCGGTTGATTCCAGAATTCCGGTAGCCGCGAAGCCCTCTTTTACAGTCTGATATCCGCCAAGTGAGTAACTCATTTCAGGATTTTTGGCACCGCACAGGTAGAAGTATCCCCAGTCAATCCGGAGGTCGTCGCCTTTTTTAGCCAGCACCGGCTGTTCGGTAGTTCCGGCCTTGAAGTAGGTAAGTCCTTCAGTTTCTCCCTTTTCGATCGAAACTTCCTGAGAAATAGTATTGACTGCCCATTCCGGAGTAGCTTCGAAGTAAATCTGAACATCGTGGTCTTTTCCATCGGTCGATTTCACGTCGTAGCTCACGTAGCTTACGGGGCGCGAAAGCACATCCGGATTTTGGGGCAAAAGCGGTGTCATAAATTCCAGGTTTAAATCAACCGATCCGCAAGCGAATATATATTGTGTTTTTGTGGCCGACATGGCAACTGACTTTTGAGTTGCAGTCTGTGCGAAAACTTCCTGTTTTTCGTTATCCTGATAAAGACCGAAATCGACCAATCCACCGCCGGTTTTGTTGTGGCAATGAGCTGCAATTACATTTTTACCGCCTTTTACCAATAGCTTTTTCAATTCACCATCCAAAGGAAGAACTGCATTGTTTTTCCAGGCGTATCCGGTATCAACTAGTTTTTGCCCATTCAGGTAAAGTTCGAAATTATCGTCGTGCGAATAAATCAGGTAGAGTGGGGCATCAGTCAGATTTGCATCGATGGTAAATTCGCGGCGAACCCAAATATCCGGAGTTTCCCAGGGAGTGGCCAGATCAGGCATTCCGGTAGTACCGAAAGCGCCTTTCCCGGTGGTCCATTTTGACGCTTTGAAATCAGGCTTTTCCCATCCACTGGCAGGTTGGGTCAAGCTGTAAACGCCATCCCATGCGCCTTGATTGGCCATTGGTAGAACTGCTTTTCGGGGTAATTCCTCTTTGCCTAAGAAACGGTAAACCTGTCCGTCGACGCGAATGGCGCCGATCAATCCGTGGCGTTTGCCTGTCCAGTGGCGAACCGCGTCATCGTACAAATGATCAGCCTCCGACCAGGCACTTGTGTACGGATCTATTGTGACCAGCGGATAAGCCGGAGCCCGCATGTTTTTGGTCATCGTTACCACAGGCGTGGTTTTTTTTGTTTCGGCACACGAGGCGAGCAGAAACAAACTTAGAAGAATGAAATAAAAAGGGGATTTTGTTCTGAAGATTTTCCCCAGATAATTTTTACTCATGGTTTAATTTATTTGGTTTAAGGTTAATCTTTCTGTTTTGATTATCGAATCATTGTTATTAGTCGATGATTATCAGTGTCTTATTTTTATGAAATGTAACATTGTTTTATTCCTATTGATCTGGATTGGGTACAAACGACGTGACAATGCTCCAAAAAATAAGGTAATCAAGTTGTTCTTTGGTGTAAATGTATCACTACCAAGGTTAAAAAAGGCCATCTCAATATTCAAGAATATCAAGATGGCCCCGATTTAGTTGGTAATGCCTATTGTTATAAATTTACTTTCACAACCGGCGAAAAAATCATGTCTTCAACACCGGCAATTTTTAGGCCGATGCGTGCAAAAACATAATTTTGAGTAGGTGTAAGTGTTGGCACAGTAGCTTTTAAAGTCACAGTTGTTCCTTCAGTAACCGAAGCACCATCCAGTTCGGCCGAAGCAACATTCGAACGGAAATCAACAAACTGAGTTTTGTTTACATACAGGTTAACGCGCTCAATGTTTTTGGCGTTGGCATCTGTGATGATTTTTTCAGCTTTAAATGTACCGGTTACTTCGCGGCCTGCAACGGTAAATTGAGGAGTGCGGATCATATAATATGGTATAACCTCAATGTCCATTGTTTTGCTTCCATTCAGGTTTACCAGAATGGTGTCCGACTTAGTTTCAGCATTTGTAGCGCTGCGGAATGGTCCCTGATTTGAAGGGATAACTAATTTGTAATTGGCATCGAAAAGCAAGGCTGAATAAGAGCCATCCTGATCGACTGCTACGTTGATTTCGCCTTTTTTTTGCCATCCCGGTTCCCACAACTGAAATGTAACATCGTTGTAGCTAACGTTGATAGCCTCGCCTTTATAAACCAGTTTACCTTCAAGCTTTGAACCAGGTTCGTCAAAATTGTCTTTCTGGCACGAAGCCAGGAAGCTGCCAATGACGCCTAATGCTATAATTAATCTTAATTTCATATCTATAGATATTTATTGATTTTGAAAATCTTTTAACTGAACGGTTACTCCTGATTTGGATTCCGGACGATTAGCGGATTGTTATTCCTGATTGTGCTGTTAATTTCAGAATAATAATTGCCTAAACGGAACCGGTGTGCATTGGTAACCTGAGAAGGAATGATTTTCTTGAAAATATATTTGCCGTCGTTTGCACCACCTGGGTTATAATATTTGTATGGCCACATTCCGAAAACACGAGTACTTACTTCAGTAGCTTTTCCAGGATCATTTGTCAATGGAGTAGAGACGCCGTTCCAAATTACGTGAGCCAATCTCCAACGTTTCATATCCCAAAGTTCGTGTCCTTCGAAAGCAAGCTCAACCTTACGTTCGTGAACAATACGGTCGAAGGTTATGTCGGCAGCTGTCAATGGAATAACCAATCCAGCACGTTCGCGAATAGTATTCATGTAACCTGCAGCTTTGGTTTTGTCGCCCAATTCGAAAGCAGCTTCGGCAGCATTCAGGTAAATTTCACCTAAACGGTAACGGATCCACCATACTTCGCTGTTTACACCACGCTGTCCGGAACCTACAGCCAAGTCCATGTATTTGCGAACATAGAACCCAGACTGAGCGCTGAATTCAAGACCGTCAATCGGGCCATCCCAACCAACAACATATTCAGGAGCAGATTTGCCGGGAAGAGTTTTGCGGGTTCCAAAGTTATCGCCATTAATAACAGTTCCGTCGGCCAATAAAAATCCAGCCCAAATGTCGAGTTGTTTTCCTTTGTAGAACGAACCAGGAACCATTACTGTACCTTCCAAACGTGCATCGCGACCGGCAAACATATCTTTCGGGTTGTTGAAATAGATATAGTCGCCATTTGCCTGATTGGTCTGATAAGTATCGTAAGTGTTATCCAGTTTTTCAAACGATTGAACCAAATTTAATGAGGGATTCAAACGTCCGCCTTCCAAATCTTCAGCCTGAGACCATGGTTGGTTAACCAGTGTCCAGCCTTCAACTTTACCACTTTTCAATTTGAAATCTTTTACGAAAATTGCTTCCGGATTCGATTTGTCGATGAAAAGATTAGCGAAGTTTTCAGAAAGATTTTCTTTTTTCTTGTATAACGAATATTTACCACCGTTAATTAATTCTTCAGCAGCAGTAAGGGCTTTCTGATAATAACCAGCAGCCAAACCAGCAGGTATTCCTACTTCGCCACCAGGTAAAGATACAGTTGGAGTTGTTGCACCATATTTAGCAATAGAAGCAGCGTACAAACAAACGCGTGATTTCATCGCCAAAACCAAACCTTGAGAGGCGCGCGATTTGGTGTTTGCATCGTTCGGTAAATCGGTTTTAATTTCATCCAATTCTTTAATGATGAAATCGTAAACTTCAACTTCTTTATTACGTGGTTTGCGCAGATACGAAGGGTCGCCGCTGAAATCGTAAATCATCGATTCAGTAATAATCGGAACTCCACCCATACGTTTAACCAATTCGAAATAAATGTTGGCGCGAATAAAACGGCCTTCAGCAAGGAAACGGGCTTTAGTTGACGCATCCAGTTTGTCGGCAGTACCGCATCTTTCGATAAACAGGTTTACTTCACGTATCAAACCATAATCCCAGTTCGACCATTCGCCGTAACCGTAATCCTGATTTTTGTGACGCCAGTAGTCGCCGCCGTTTGATGCAAATCCTTCGTCGAAGCTTGAAAAATCCCACCATCCCTGAAGTGTTTGGTATTCAGGAACACGGTCGTATAAGTCGGCAACAACAGAGAGCACAAGGCTTGGATCGTTCCATATCTGGTTATCCAGAAGAATGTTTGTTGGTGATTTGTCCAAAAATGCCTCATCATTACAGCCCCAGGCTAGGGTGACGAGCATGATTGACAGAATAATATATTTTTTCATTGTATAAAAGTTTTTCGGTTAGAAACTAAGGTTAACACCAAGATTTACCAGTCTGTTCTGAGGATATTGCAGACCATTTTCGTCCATAATCTCAGGTTCAACACCTAGTTTTTTTAACTTGTCAAACGAGAACAGGTTATATGTATTGACATAGAAACGGGCTTTCTGGAGTTTTGCTTTTTCAACCAATGCTTTTGGCAATGTATAACCAATTTCCAAAGTCCTCAATCGAAGATAACTCATGTTAGTCAGCCAGAATGTGGAGTTTTTGTTGTAGTTGCTATGATCGCCGTTGTTGAACCTTAACGCAGGATATTTGCCGGAAACCCAGGCACTGTTTAAATCCAGCGGATCAGCACGGTGCCATCTTTCGTCATAAAATACTTTCAGCAAGTTACCTGTATTCTGGTATGGGTTTCTCATTTCCCAGTTCTGGTTGTAAGAGTACATTGCACCACCCGAGAAATCGGCTTTGAAGTCGAAATTCATATAGCTGGCGCTGATGTTAAATCCAAAGTTCAGGATTGGGTTACGGTCTCTGGGATAACCAATCGGACGCTGGTCGTAATCGTCAATTTTACCATCTCCATTGATGTCTTTGTACATCAAATCACCAGGAAGCATGGTCTTGTTTCCTTGTCCATCGTTGTTAATGGTGTAGTTATTGATTTCTTCGAATGACTGGAACTGGCCAACAACTTCATATCCCCAGTAAGCTCCGGTCCAACGACCTTCACTAGAATTGCGGTAGTTGTCCCAAGAGTTATTGAATCTTGGTTTGTACGAATTCAGGAATTTTTCACGTGCAAATGAAAGATTTCCACCAACAGTATAGTTTAGTTTGCCAATGTTTCCGTCATAACTAATCGATGTTTCTGCTCCCATAACAGCATCGCTATTTACATTATCATCCGGAAGTGAGTATCCGATTTCGCTTGGAACCAGAACGTCATATTTAACTCCTCGCAAACCATCGCGTTTACGATAGAAATAGTCAATACTACCACTCAATTTTCCACTCATTAGCGAATAATCTGCTCCAATATCGGTGATCTTACTAGTAAACCAAGTGATTGATGTAATTGGAACACCACGATCTCTTGATCCTTTTACCACATTCCCATCAATAATATTGGTTGATGTTCCGTAGTTATATCCAGGTATGTATGCAAAAGCACCGATATAGCGACTGTCATCAGAATTAATTCCCAAATTGATGTTGTCGTCGCCAAGTTCTCCGTAAGATCCACGAAGTTTGATATCTAAACTACTTGAACCCAAGATTGATTTAGCAAATTTTTCTTCAGTGATTCTCCATCCGGCTGACATTGATGGGAAAAATCCCCAACGTTTGTTTGAAACGAATTTCCATGCTGCGTCCTCACGACCCGAAACTTCGAGGTAGTATTTGTTGGCATAGCTGTAATTGAAACGGCCAATGTAACCAATACGGGCTTCTTCCCAGTCCTGATCATTGTAAGTATCCATATCAGCAAACTGAAGAATTGGTAGTGCATTGGTTTTTGGTACCGCATGAACCCAAACGTCTAATTCGTGACGATTAATGCGCTCAGCAACAAATGTTCCTGCTATTTTATGTTTGCCAATTTCCTTTTTGTAGTTCAATTGACCTTGCATTACAGTTTCAAATGTTTTGTGCGTGCCACGTTCTCTCCAAGGGTTAAGGTTGGCAAAAGTTACTTTGTATTCATCTGTTTCCGGGAAATAACTGTAAGCGTTATAGGTATATTCGTGTCCGTTCATCAGCTTGTCGGCAATGTAATACGAATAGGTTCCCTTAGCTGTTAAGCCTTTAATCGGAGTTTCGTATTCAGCAATGAAGTTGGTTTGTAAAACTCTCCAGTCTTCAGTCCAGTATCCTGAATTTGCTTTGGTAAGTAATCCCCAGTTCTCAGCCATGTGACCAATGTTGTTGATGTACTCCGGATTGTCGTTAGCAAATGGACGCTCGGTTGGACGGTTGCGGAACAATGCAAAGCGTGGTGCCCAGTAATCATCGCCTCCTGGAACTCCTGGATTGTCGCGTGTTTCAACGCGGCCATTGATCTGAACACCTACTTTCAGGCGATCGGTAATTTTAGCATCGATGTTTGATTGAATGTTGGTACGCCCGAAAGTAAACTCACGGCCTAAAACCGAATTCTGATCTAAACGTGTAACCGAAAGGTAATAGTTTATTTTATCGGATCCCCCGGTGGTGTTTACATTAATCGATGTTTGTGGAGAATTTGGTTTGATAATGAAATCGTACCAGTTGAAGCTGCGGTAAGCAGGATCTGTGCCGGCTCTCCATTTTTCAAGTTCCGAAGCAGTGATGTCGGTTTTGCCAAATTGATTCATTTCCGCATCAGCTTTACCCGACATCCAACCATAAGCATCAGTTGTTGCAGGAAAACGCGACCAGTTTTGCCATCCGGTGTACGCGTCAACATTAATGGTATTCTTTGAATTCAGTTTACCACGTTTGGTAGTAACCACAACTACACCGTTTGCTGCACGTACTCCATAGATGGCTGCCGAAGCATCTTTCAGAATAGTTAAACTTTCGATATCGTTCGGAGAAATATTATTGAACTGGGCGGCATCTTTCTGGATTCCGTCGATAACATACAATGGGTTACCCATATTACGGATCTGAATGTTTGCCGATGATCCGGGACGTCCGTCAGCCATACGGAAAGAAACCCCGGCCAGCTTACCGGCCAAAGCCGAACTCACTGTTGTTGAGTGCACGCGGTCCATATCTTCGGATGATACTCCTGAGATTGCACCGGTCAGCGATTCTTTCTTCTGGACACCGTACCCAATAGCGACAACCTCCTCAATACCAATTGTATTTTCGGCCATTGTTACATTAATTTCCGATTGACTGCCAATTGCCATTTCTTTGGTTTCCATACCTACAAACGAGAATACCAATGTTTTGGCATTTGCAGGAACAGGAAGATTGTATGTTCCATCGCCACTGGTGATAGTTCCACCGGTGGTACCTTTAAAATAGACAGTTACGCCGGGCAAAGGAAGCCCTGCAACGTCAACTACTTTACCTTTAATGGTTTTACTTTGATTTACTGGTGCAAGTCCTTGGTTATTACTGGCTGTCAGTACGATTAAATCGTTAGGCAGAACTTTGTAGCTGATGTCTGAATTTAAAAACAGCTCATCCAAAATAGCTTCTACGCTAACATCTTTAACATCAAGGTTCACTTTTTCGTCGATCAATCTAAAATCATCGTTGAAGAAAAACCGGAACCGGCTCTGACCTTCAATAATATTAAAGACTTCGCGAACCGTTTTCCCTTTAAAATCCATACTAAACTTGGTGCTTTGTGAATAAACAGTAGCACTGATTTGCATGGTAACTGCCAGAATTAGTACAGTTGTTAGTTTCATAATTAAGAAAAGTTTTTTCAGTTTTCCCCTTCCAGGAAAAATTAATCCAATTAGATTTTTTTTCATACATTTGAAATGTTAGATGTTTGACTGCCAATGCCAGTATTCTTTTGCGGGAACTGACATTGATTTTTGTTTAACACTATTTAGAATACAGGGGATAGATTCGGCAAAAATCTATTCCCTGGTTTTTTTTATTTACTTCTGTTTATATAGTTTTTTAAATTCCGACATACGTGCTTCGTTTCGCTCGATGATCACGGTCTTTCCTACAATTTCATAATCAATTGGCGACGAAATTTTGATAACATTCATAACTTGTTGAAGGGTTTCGTCTTCAAGCGTACCCGAGAAACTGATTTGTTTAATGTCTTCCGATTTAAATTCGAAATTGAAATTGTATTTCCGGCTCAGTATCTCAGCCAGAGTACCAAGTTGTTCACGCTCAATAATTAAGCGGTTTTCTTTCCACGAGATAATTGCTTTAGGATCAATACGTGGAGCAATAACCAGCCTGTGCTCAGGAATATAATTTAGCTCTTCTTTCTTTTCTTCCAGTTTTTTAATGACTTCAACGGTCAGCGATTCTTCTTTTTTATAGAATGTTGCTTTTTGATTTGGGGTAAGGTACACGCCTTTCAGGATACTTTCGGTTGAATGCTGCAAAGTAACCTTTCCCTCCACCATGGTTGTCTCTACTGTCGGATCGCCTTTGTAAGCTTTCACGTTAAATTCGGTACCTACAGCTTTAACTTCAAATCCGTAAGCATCTACAATAAATGGGATTTTCTTGTTTTTGGCAACGATGAAATAACCTTCGCCTTCCAGATATATCAATCGGTTTTTCTGGTTATAGGTGGTCGAATATTTGATTTTACTTCCGGCATTTAACCATACCCGCGAACTATCAGGAAGTACAATTTCCGATGTTGAGCCCAGCGGGGCCGTTACTTCACAAAATGAACTTGGTGCTTTTTTATCGGAGTTGAAAATGAAATACGATAAGGTTCCGCCAAAGACAAAGGCCATAACAATAATGGCTGCAATGCGCATGAAATTTAATCGTAAATTGAGACCGCGGGTTTTGGACTTGTGATCTGAAATGATTTTTTGAATCGATTGGAATAATCGATCGTAATCGGTGTCTGTTGCCGAACCGGCTGTTTCAAAGTCTTTAATTTCATTCAGCATGACACTTTTGATTCCTTCCGAAATCTCACCGTCAAAAAACATTTCTTCCAGCAGGCGAAGTTCTTCGGGATTACTTTTGCCTGACTGAAACTTTTCTAACAGGCTTTTAAATTCAATATTTGAAAATTCGGCATTTTTCATTTCAAGAGTAATACAAGAATGGATTAAACACTACTCACACAAAAGTTGATTTTTTTTGAAAAGAGGAAATATATGATTCTAAAACGATTGGTATCCAAATGCAATAAGCAGGATAACGATTGGATAATCGTCGTTTAGGTGGAGTTTAATAAATTTTGATGCGCGGTAAATCTGGTTTTCTACAGTTCTCAGGGATAAACTAAGACTCTCGGCAATTTCGGCATTCGACAAGCCTTTCCAGCGGCTCATGATGAAAATATTGCGTTGTTGTTCCGGAAGTTGGGTTAGTAAAAGATCAAGCTTTTTATTTAATTCCTGAAACTGGATGGACGACTCAGGCGTTTCGCTGGTAATCTGATCAAAATTGAGGGCGTGTTGTTCATACTTTTGCTTGACAACACGATGCTTTAACTCGTTGAAGACTTTATTTACAGTGATGCGATACAGGTAACTTTTAAACGATTTTTGCTCATCAACATCTTCCCTTCTTTCCCAGATCTTAATAAAAACATCCTGGACAATCTCTTCTGCTTCGAACGAATCTTTCATATACGAGTATGCAAAACGATACAACGGCTCGCAGTAAGATTCATAGATCTTCCGAAAAGCCTCTATATCGCCATTTCTAAAATTCGAAATTAGCTTTGCATCGATATGTTCTTCAATTTTTGACAAATAAGTTTCTTTGAGAATAAAAGATGGCATAAAAAGTGACCCAAAGATAGATTATAAAATCTATTTCAAAATAGACCTGCTTGAGTAACACTTTGGCCAAAAGTAATAGTTACTTCTGAATTTTTTATCTATTTTTTATCCTTCGTTCTTTCATTCAAAAAGTCTATCTGACGTTAAATATTTTTAGAAAACTCAACAAAAAAATGATCAGTAAAATCAGATATAGAAAATGCAACCAAATGACCAGAATGCTAATTCCGGGTAATTTTTCAGAAAAGATTACAACCCGAATGAGCATTTATAACGATCAAAGTGTATTTAGTAGGTACGAGCTAAAATCTTTAAATTTCGAATAACCTAAAACAACTAATGAAAATGAAAAAGACAGTTCTCCTGGTTTTTTTAAGCATTTGTTTGCTTCAAACCTTTGCCCAGTGGAAACCTGCTGGCGAAAAAATCAAAACTTCGTGGGCCGATAAAATTGATGTCAAAAATGTGCTTCCTGAATATCCGCGCCCATTGATGGAACGTCCCGATTGGATGAACCTGAATGGATTGTGGGATTATTCTATTCTGAAAACAGGAACAGCCGAACCAATCACTTTTGATGGACAAATTCTGGTTCCTTTCCCTGTTGAGTCGAGCCTTTCAGGAGTAATGAAAACAGTTGGTGACGACAATGAAGTTTGGTACAAGCGAACTTTTGAGGTTCCGGTAAAATGGAAAGGCAAAAATGTATTGTTGAATTTTGGTGCTGTTGACTGGAAAGCTGATGTTTGGGTGAACGACATTAAAATTGGGTCGCATACCGGAGGTTATACTCCATTTTCGTTCGATTTAACTCCTTTCCTGAATAAAGCTGGCGCCCAAAAGCTGGTTGTTCGCGTTTGGGATGGAACAGATAAAGGTTTTCAACCCAGAGGAAAACAGGTAAGCAAACCAAACGGAATATGGTACACTCCGGTAACCGGAATCTGGCAGACTGTTTGGCTCGAACCGGTTGCCGCCAAATACATTGAAAACATACAGACTGTTCCAAACATCGATAAAGGTCAGCTTGCTGTTTCTATTGATACCAAAGGCGCTACTTATGGCGATGTCGTTGAAGTTAAATTGCTTGATGGATCAAAGGAAATTGCGGTCAGCAAATCTACTTCAGGAGAAAAATTAGAGCTTTCGGTTCCTTCTGCCAAATTGTGGAGTCCCGAATCGCCGTTTTTGTACACAATGAAAGTAACACTGTTCAGCAAAGGCGTCATGGTCGATCAGGTGAACAGTTATTTTGCCATGCGTAAAATTTCGACCAAACGCGACGCCAATGGAATTGTTCGTTTGGAACTGAATAACAAGGCGTATTTTCAGTTTGGCCCACTCGATCAGGGATGGTGGCCCGATGGCTTATACACAGCACCAACCGACGAGGCCTTGAAATACGACATTCAGAAAACAAAAGATTTTGGGTTTAACATGATTCGCAAGCACGTGAAAGTGGAACCTGCCCGTTGGTATACCCATTGCGATCAGATTGGTATTTTGGTTTGGCAGGATATGCCCAGCGGCGACCGCTCGCCACAATGGCAAAACCACAATTATTTCAACGGCACTGAGATGAAACGTTCGGCTGAGTCGGAAGCCAACTACCGCAAAGAATGGAAAGAAATTATGGACTACCTGTATTCAAATCCATGTATCGTAACCTGGGTGCCTTTCAACGAAGCCTGGGGACAATTTAAAGTTCCTGAAATTGTGGAATGGACTAAAACTTACGATCCAAGTCGTTTGGTGAACCCAGCCAGTGGAGGAAACCATTATCCTGTGGGCGATATGCTCGATTTGCACAACTACCCGGGGCCGGATATGTATTTGTACGACGGACAACGTCCGACCGTTCTGGGAGAGTACGGCGGAATTGGGTTGGCTCTTGAAGGTCACCTTTGGGCAACCGACAAAAACTGGGGCTACGTTCAGTTTAAAAACTCGAAAGAAGTAACCGACGAGTATGTGAAATATGGCGAATCGCTGCTGAAATTCATCAAAGCAGGTTTCTCTGCAGGGGTTTATACGCAAACAACTGATGTGGAAGGCGAAATCAATGGGCTGATGACATACGACCGCAAAGTGATTAAGCTGGAAGAACAACGTCTTCGCGAAATCAACCAAAGAATTTGCAAATCGTTGAATGAATAAGGAATATAATGTGGTGATCGGATGACTTGAGCTCATCCGATTACCTTTTTACGTTGTCCGTTTAAACCGTAGTTTATTTTCTGCAGTCATTTTTTCGCAGGCATATTGAATGATGAGTCTTGGAGCGGTATCTTTGTGTTTTTCCAGAAATGACTCTGTTTTGGCTGAACTGATTTTCCATGCTTCGCGCAGAAACCAACCCATGCCCTGGTGAACTTCACGTTCCGGATCTGTCATTAACTTTTCTACAAAAAGAATTGAAGGCATGACTTGTCGGGTTTTCTTGATGTGTTTAATCAGCGTTACCGGCACGCACCTCCGCTGAAATTTATACGGAGAATTGAGCCACGGACTAAAATCTTCCATTTCGAGAATCTTTTTATCCAAAAACCGAGGTAAAGTGAACATTGCCAGCGTATCAGCATGCGCCCAGTTGGTAATGCTGAATGAAAACCAACTGCCTATAATTTGAAAAATTTCCGGAGTAAATTGTTTCCATAGCCCGTCGAGCAAAAGTAAAGCGATAGAGATTTCTTCGTACTTACCACCTTTCATCAATTCAGGGGCAGCTTCCATAACAGCTTGAAGGTTGAAACCTCCCCGGCTAAGCATTTCTTTTACTTTGCCGTGTACCTGCGGGGCTGTAAGCCCATACCCGACAAATTCTTCCTTAAAAAAGCGTTGCGATTTTTGTAATTGCTCTGCATTGGCATTGGCCATGCAGTACGATCTGATTTCCTGAATGATTTCGGCTGTTGTCATTTCAAAGAGTTGTTTATTACTGAATACTCAAATTTACGATTTTTAAACTGAAAAGGCCGTTCTGTGGATTTCACAAAACGGCCTTTTATTGTAAGTGATCGGGTGACTTTAAATCACCCGTTCACTGGATTTATTAAAACTATTTCACCACGCTAAACCGGTAAATGCTTTGAGTTTGGTATGTTTCACCAGGTTTCAGGATAATTGATGGAAAGTTCGTATTGTTTGGAGAATCAGGGAAATGCTGAGTTTCCAAGGCAAATGCTTCGCGGTATTTAAAAGCTTTTCCGCTTTTTCCGGTATCAACTCCTGTCATGAAATTTCCACCATAAAACTGCAAGGCAGGTTCCTGAGTGAAAATTTCCATTTTGCGTCCGCTAACAGGGTCAACAACAGTTGCTGCAAGCGACATTTCACCAACAGCAGGTTTGTTCAATGCAAAATTGTGGTCGTAACCGGGGCCATGTTTCAACTGGATGTTGCTATCAACTTGTCCAAGATCGGTGCCAATGGCTTTTCCTGCCCTGAAATCGAAAGGAGTTCCTTCAACCGGTTCGTTTCCGGCCAATGGAATCAGGGTTGAATCAACAGGAGTATAGGCATCTGCATTAATGGTCAGAATTTGGTCGTTGATGGTTCCGCTTCCTTCGCCAGCCAAATTCCAGAATGCGTGGTTGGTGAGGTTTACAGGAGTGCTTTTGTCGGTAGTGGCTTTGTAGCTCATTACAATTTCATTTTTAGAATCGAGCAAATACTGAACTTCCACATTCAGATTTCCGGGATAACCCATTTCGCCATCTTTCGATAAGTAAGTCAACACTATTGATGAATCTGTCGCTGCTTTTACGTCCCAGATTACGTTGTGGAATCCACCAGGTCCGCCATGCAGGTGATTGACACCATTGTTCAATGGAAGTGTATATTCCTGTCCATCGAGGGTGAATTTCCCCTTGGCAATGCGGTTTCCAACACGTCCAATCAAAGCTCCATAAAACACTTCCTTGGCTTTCAGGTAGCCATCGATGCTGCTGAATCCGAGTACAACATCGCCCATTTTTCCGGTCTTATCCGGAGTGCAAAGGCCAACAATACGTCCGCCATAATTGGTAATGGCCGCCTGAATATTTCCGTTTTTCAGGAAGTATAAATTGGTGGTTTTACCATCAATGGTTTTTTGGAAATCTTCAGCTTTAAGTGCAAAGCAATTTTCGGTTTTGGATTGTGGCTTCGGGGTACAACTGCTAAACGCAATTGCAGTACCTAAAACCATCGAAAATAAAGTAATTCTCTTCATCATTATTTTGTCAGGGTTAAACTCTTGATCAAATCCACTTCTTCTTGTTTGTAAGGAGTTCCGTCCGGATGGAAAATTTCGTGGAACCAAAGTTTAGGCTCCGATCCATCGGCGATTGGTTCGTCCCAGGCATATTTGGTATTCGATTTCCCGGCAACCAGTCCCCAGTTGATGGCGCCAATGTTCTGGGCTTTCAGCATGGGCATAATGTTGGTGAATAAACTGTTGTTGCGGCGAGCCATGTATTCGGTACAAACCAACGGGCGGTTGTATTTCTTCAGGGTATCGATGGCCGCTTGATGTTTTTCAGGGCCTTCGTAGTTGTGATACGTGATGATGTCGGAATTTTCAACCTGAAATTTATTTAGATCGGATAATGCTAAACTCCAAACTCCGGAAGATAAAGGTTGCGACGGACGAACTTCCCAACCCCATTCAAAAACTTTCTTCAGCAATGGAAGGGATTTGTTGCCGTAGCCAGAGTTTCCGGGTTCGTTGTATAAATCCCAGATGGCAATGCGTTTGTCGTCTTTGAAAGTGGTTAAAATATCTTTCACGTAAGCTTCCAGTGTTTTGATCAGCGTGGTGTCGGTATAAAGCAAATCGCCCGGATCGCGCACCCAGCCTGAGTTGTGAACGCCAACTTTCGGTTCGGGCTGTTTGCCGGCTTTATAGGTTGGATTCCAGCAGTCGTCGAAAATACAGAAAACTGTTTTAATGCCGTGCTTACTGGCAATGTCGAGGTAAGTGCCCATGCGGCTTTTGAAGCCTTCTTTATCAACTTCCCAGGCAACATGGTGAAGATAAACGCGCATCACGTTCATTCCAATCCCTTCGGCCCAGCCCAGTTCGCGGTTGATGGTAGCGGTGTCAAACGATTCGGCCTGCCAGGTTTCCAATTGGTTAATGGCTGTACTCGGGTTGAAGTTACTTCCGCGAAGCCAGCCGTTTTCCTGGCTCCATTGCTGGGCCTGATCATCAGTCCAGCGGGTGGAAACAGGTTCGGTTTTCTCAGCCTTTTTAGGCGCATTTTGGCAAGCCGCAAAAAGCAGTGTACTTGCCATGGCAAGGATAAATAGGTGTTTTTTCATTGGTTTAATTTTATTTGTTCAAATTAGAGTATTCAATTGTTATTCAACTTCTCCTGAAGGCTGATTGATAGATTTTCCGGCAGGAATTGCCTCGCCAAAGTTGGGTGTTCCGTCGGCATTCCATGTGAAAGGCTGCATGCGCACATCACGTTCCCATCCGGGAGTGGTGCTTTTTTTCGAGTGGTAAATGATCCAGTCTTCCGAATTGTCGGGCGATTTCACGAATGAGCAGTGCCCCACTCCATAGACTTGCGAATTTCCCTGGAATACCGGGCCTGATTTCTTCCAGTTCGCTGGATCGAGCAAATTGCCATCGGGATTAATCAGTTGAAGCATTCCCTGGCGGTATTCAACCAGCCACGATTCGCGGCACGAGTAAATGACAAACACTTTTTCTCCGTTTTTCAGTATTTCCGGACCTTCATTCAGGTTTAATGGACCTCCCGATTCCCAGCTTTCAACGGGTGACGAAAGTTTCACGCGCTGGCCTTTCATCGTATAGGGATTTTCCATTTCTGAAATGTATAGATGCTGCTGAGTGGCGTCGGTGGTTTCCTGTTTGACCCAGCCTGACCAGATGCAGTATAACTTGCCCTTGTGTTCGAGTGTAGTCATATCAATTGCCCATACGTTCGACGATGGATCATCTGGATTATCGCCGGTATACAAAACACCCATGTCTTCGTAATCGCTGAATACATCGTCGGTGGCAGAGCGAAGTACACCGGTGCGCTGGTAAATAAAAGGTGGCCCCGACTCTCCGGCAGCATAATATACATACCAGCGACCTTGGATAAAATGAATTTCAGGAGCCCAAACACAGGAGCGATTCCAACCGGTAGCCGGAGCCTGCCAGATTTTTTTCACTTCGCTGCGTTTGGTCATTTTTGCTGAGCGTGAAATGTTAATCGAATTGTTGGCCGACCAGCAATAAATGTAATCGCTATTGTGTTTTACCATCCACGGGTCGGCACCATCCCAAACGGGATTGGTAAATGTAGATTTTTCCTTTATATCCTGAATAGGCTCTTTTTCGTTGCATCTTCCGAATGAAACAAACGTTAACAGCGCGAAGATTAGGGTTTTTAGTTTGGTCATTGTTTTTCCAATATAGGGGTGGTGTAGTTTTTATCGATTACCATTATTTCTTTTCCGTCTTTGATTTTGAAGTTCACACTGCTAATATACATGTTCCGTGGATGAATTTTCGTGGTATTGTTGTGGGCATGAAAAACAATCCTTAGCTTTCCTTCCTTGTCGGTAAACATGGCGCTATGTCCAATACCAATCAATTCACCGGGCTTTTGAAACACTGGGTTATTTTCGTACTTCGTCCACGGACCAGCAATATTCGTGGCAGTAGCCACTCCAATTCCGTAGAAGGGACTTTCGTAGCTGTTGGCCGAGTAGGTCATGTAATAAACGCCGTTTCGCTTGATCACAAATGGGCCTTCGTTTACCCGTGGCCAGATTTCTTCCCAGGGTTGTGAAACATGAATGCAATGGCGCATGGTTTCCGGCTTCAGGTCAATCAGATTTCTTTCCAGTTGTGCCATCCAGATGTTATTGCCATCGTTAAACCTGACCCAAAATAGGTAGGGAGTTCCGTCGTCATCAATGAAAAGTGAATTGTCGATTGATTTTTCGGTTTCTAGCATTGGCTTTTGTATTTCCTGACGGAAAGGACCGAGCGGCGAATCGCTGGTAGCAACGCAAATATGTTCATCTGACGAAAAGTACATGTAAAATTTACCGTTTACAGCATACACTTCAGGTGCCCAAAACCAACGATCGGCCCAAACATCAGCTTTATTCAATGCCAGGCCATTGGTAGCACCCTCCGGAGCAGTCCATGTGGTCAAATCATCGGAAACATATACGGCAATTCCATCGGGAGAAAGTGTTCCGTAGGCATAATATTTTCCCTGCCAAAGCATGATAAATGGGTCGCCAAACGGGACTTTTAGAATGGAAGGCATTGGTTCAGGTTGATTCGCATGAAGCGAACAGAAACTTGTACCTACGCAAAGGAGCAATAGGGATATAATAAATGAGTATTTCATACCAGAACAATGTAATGATTTATGATTTAATACACCAAACTACCTTTAAATACTCATCATCCATTGGCTTTTAATCCTCTCTTTTGCTTATTCAATATTCAATTGGGGAATTTATAAAAAGCCTGAACCATTTATTCGATTAGGATTTGGAGGTAAAAACGAAGGATTAAACACCCTTCTAGCTGACGACAAAATGCACTTTAAAGATATTAATTGGTTGATTTGATTACTATCTTTCGGATGTTTATGATTTGAAAAGTAAATTTTGAAGCCCGGGAAAAATTGCAACTACTCAAACTATGTGATCTAAAAATTAATATCCATGAAAAATTCAACAAAAATAGCTTTGATTTCGTTCGTTCTGGGTTTGGTTGTTATGTTTGTAGCCGATATGATTTTTCATTTCAACAATTCGATTGAAACCCAACTGAAACGAGAAGTGAATAAAACTCAGAAGAATATTGAGAACATTTTTAAATAGTATTTCGTTCAACTGGTTGAAATCAACACAGCTATTTGAACCGTTAAATTTCCTGTAAATGAAAGTTATTGACATTATCAATCAAAGCGATAAGACCGTTTTTTCGTTTGAACTTTTGCCTCCGCTCAAAGGAAACGATGCCAGTAAAATATACAAAACTGTAGAAACGCTGGTCGATTTCGATCCGAAGTACATCAATATTACTACGCATCGCGATGAAATGATGTACATCGAGCTGCCCGATGGACGCATCGAAAAGCGCACAGTTCGCAAGCGTCCGGGAACTGTGGCTATTGCTGCCAGCATTCAACACAAGTATGGTATTCCGGTGATTCCACATATTTTGTGTGGTGGGTTTTCGAAAAGCGAAACTGAACATGTTTTGATTGACCTGAATTTTATGGGTATCAAGAATGTGCTTGCATTGCGTGGCGACGGCAATAAAGGCGAACATGTTTTCAGGCCCGATCCAAACGGACATTCGAATGCCAACCAGTTGGTTGAACAGATCGTGAATTTGCGTAACGGCAAGTATTTGGAAGCTGACCTTAAGAATACAGCTCCCATGGATTTCTGCATTGGGGTGGCTGGTTATCCGGAGAAACACTTTGAGGCTCCAAATGCTGAAACCGATCTTCATTACCTGAAACAAAAAGTAGATGCCGGAGCCGATTACATTGTGACACAAATGTTTTTCGACAACCAGAAATATTACAGTTTTGTAGATAAATGCAGAGCTATCGGAATTACGGTTCCAATTATTCCGGGAATCAAACCGATCAATCTGAAAAACCAATTGACTGTTTTGCCAAAACTTTTCAGTATCGATATTCCTCAGGAACTGGCTGTCGAATTAGATAAATGCAAAACCGATGACGATGCCAAAGTTGTTGGTACCGAATGGGCTATTTTGCAGTCGAAGGATTTGGTGGCCCACCAGGCGCCAAGCTTACACATTTATACCTACGGGGTTTCAGACAATACGCGCAAGATTGTTGAAGCTGTGTTTTAGAGGAAACAGGACGCAGGAAATAGAGATACGAAAAATCAGATCGTTTCAATCTGTTAATTTATGCTAATTGCCTTGGACAAAGCTCGTAAAATTCAAATTCCTTTTACCCTGATTTTGAAAGAATGTGCTAACTTCGCAGCCGTTAAAATATGCTCAAAATGTAAATGAAAACTACCTTGGCACATAGAACGCATTGAAAAAGGAATTAATAACAAAAAAACGATGAGTTCTTAGTGCCAATGTGGTAAAAAATAAGCAGATGAAAAACTTTAAGCAACTGAATATTATCGTTGGCTGGCTCACTTTTCTGGTGGCTGCAGTAACCTATTTGCTGACTATTGAACCAACCGCCAGCTTTTGGGATTGCGGTGAGTTTATAACCACTTCGTATAAATTAGAAGTTGGTCACCCACCGGGCGCGCCGTTCTTTATGATCATGGGACGATTTTTCAACCTTTTTGCTAGTAATCCTTCCCACGTTGCAATCATGGTAAATGCGATGTCGGCATTGGCCAGCGCTTTCACCATTCTTTTTCTTTTCTGGACAATTACGCACCTGGCTAAAAAATTAATAAAAGCTGATGGTGAATATACATTAGGTCAAACCATTGCTATTCTTGGTGCTGGTGTTGTTGGAGCATTAGCTTATACTTTTTCCGATACATTCTGGTTTTCGGCTGTTGAAGGCGAAGTTTACGCCTCGTCATCGCTGTTTACAGCACTCGTATTTTGGGCTATCCTGAAATGGGAAAATGAGGCTGATGAGCCTCGCTCTAATCGATGGATTATCCTGATCGCCTA
Source organism: Prolixibacteraceae bacterium (assembly GCA_028683385.1). Taxonomy (GTDB): domain Bacteria; phylum Bacteroidota; class Bacteroidia; order Bacteroidales; family Prolixibacteraceae; genus Aquipluma. The sequence continues at coordinate 157,913 of JAQUIJ010000003.1, forward strand.
CTTGATGGGACTTTCAATTGGGGTTCACCTTTTGAACCTTTTGGCAATTCCTGCTATTGTTTTTGTTTATTATTTCAGGAAATATAAAGTTACCCGTAACGGAATTCTGATCAGTTTAGCCGTTTCGTTACTGATTTTGGGTGTTGTGATGTATGGCATCATTCCCGGAGTTATTACCATTGCTACCTGGTTCGAATTGCTATTTGTAAATGGCATTGGACTTCCATTTAATACCGGTGTAATTATTTATGCCTTAGCGCTTATTGGGGCACTTGTATTTGGAATAATCTATACCATTCGTAAAAAACTGATTCTCTGGAATACGGTTTTGATCAGTGTTGTAGTAATTTTAATTGGCTATTCTTCATTTGCCATGATTGTCATTCGTTCAGCGGCAAATCCTCCGATGGATCAAAACAGTCCGGACAATGTATTTGCCCTGTTGGGTTACCTGAATCGCGAACAGTATGGTGATCGCCCATTGGTGTACGGTCAGTATTACAATACACCGTTGGAAAAATATGTCGACGACAAACCTTACTATATCCAGAAAAATGGAAAGTATGTAGTTGCAGATATGCGCCAGAAACCGGTTTTCGATTCGAATTTATGCACCATCTTTCCTCGTATGTACAGCCGCGAAGGCGAGCACGTCGAAGCTTATAAGCAATGGGCCAACATAAAAGGACGCCGCGTGTCGATTACTGACGAAGATGGTCAGCCCAAGACAATTGAGCTGCCAACTTTTGGCGAAAACCTTACGTTCTTCTTTAGGTATCAGATTGGGCACATGTATTTCCGATATTTCATGTGGAACTTTTCGGGACGGCAGAGCGACATTCAGAGTAATGGCGAAATTACCAACGGAAACTGGATTACCGGGATTAATTTCCTCGATTCGATACGTTTAGGGGATCAAAGCACACTTCCACAGGAGTTTAAGAATAATAAAGGACGGAATAAATATTACATGTTGCCTTTCATTCTTGGAATTATTGGTATTGTTTTCATGTATAACCGTGGCATCGAAGGAAAAAAAGATTTATGGACAGTTTTTCTTCTGTTCTTTATGACCGGACTAGCAATTGTTATTTATCTGAACCAGTCGCCTTTACAGCCACGCGAACGAGACTATGCTTATGCCGGATCGTTCTATGCTTTCACCATTTGGATCGGAATTGGCGTTTTGGGAATTTATGAAGCGCTTAAAAAATACCTTCCGGATACGACCAGTGCTGGTGTTGCCGGTGGATTGTCACTTTTATTGGTGCCAGTATTAATGGGTGCTCAAAACTGGGATGATCATGATCGGTCGAACAGATATACCTGTCGCGATTTTGGAGCCAATTATCTGAATACCTGCGCGCCAAATGCGGTGATTTTCACCAATGGCGATAACGATACATTCCCTCTGTGGTACAATCAGGAAGTGGAAGGGGTTCGCAAAGACGTCCGGGTTTGTAACCTGAGCTATTTCCAGACCGACTGGTATGTCGATCAGATGAAAAGTAAAGCATACGAATCGGAACCACTGCCTATCACTTTTACTCACGATCAGTATGTGCAAGGCAAACGCGATGTGGTTTACCTGATGGAAGATCCACGATTGAAAGGTTCGGTTGAATTGAAACAGGCGCTTGATTTTGTGAAGGACGAAAATCCGCGAACTAAACTTGAACAAGCAGACAATGCCGCTTACATTCCGTCTAAAAAGTTATTCATGGTGGTTGATAAAGCTGCTGTAATACGGAATAAAGTAGTTGAACCTGAAGATTACGACAAAATCGTGGACACGCTAAAAATTGACCTCAGTAGCAAGCATTACATCACTAAAGACGAATTGATGGTGCTTGATATGATTGCCAATAACAATTGGGAACGTCCAATCTATTTTGCAATAACTGTTGGTCGCGACAAATACATGAACCTCCAGGATTATTTCCAACTCGAAGGACTTGCCTATCGATTGGTGCCGATTAAAACAGCATCAGATGGAGGCATTGACATCGGAAAGGTCGATCCGAAACTGATGTACGCCAATGTGATGGATAAATTCAAGTGGGGAAACATGAACAATCCGAAAGTTTACATCGACGAGAATAACGCGAGGATGATGATGAATATCCGCAATACGTTTAACCGATTGGCTGAAACTCTTGTTTCTGAAGGGCAGAATGAAAAAGCGGCTCAGGTTCTCGATCGCGGTATTGAGCTGATTCCTCACAAAATAGTACCTTATAATTATTTTTCCATGATGATGGCCGAAACCTATTTCAGAGCTGGAAAGCCTGAAAAGGGAAAGGAAATCATCAACACAATCATGACTGATTATAAGGAGCAGCTTGACTATTTCTTTAAAATGAACAAGCCAATGCGAGCTTCGGTTGATGAAGAAATTCAACGGATTCTGTATTTCATGAGAGAAATGGGAAATGTTTGTAACAGAGGCAATCAGCCTGAACTTGGGAAAGAAGTGGCTAGTTCGTTTACCAGCTATCTCGACAGATACAGTTCGTTGAAATGAGCATGATTCCAAAAAAGACTGATCGAAGTGATCATTTTTCAATCATGCGAATTCCATACGGCAATTTGGAATTAAAAATATACGTATGAAATAATGAAGCGTTTTGCCCCCCGGGTTCGTTTGCCCGGTTTTATAACCTCTCTGTACACAAACTGTGTCTGGAGGTTTTCCGAAACCGAGCAGATTGTTTACCTGACTTTTGACGATGGGCCAATTCCGGAAGTAACGCCTTGGGTACTTGATCTTCTTCGGAAGGAAAATATCCGGGCCACGTTCTTTTGTGTAGGCGAAAATGTGATGAAATATCCTGAAATATACCGACGGATTCTGGACGATGGACATTCAGTGGGAAATCACACATTTAACCATTGGCAAGGGCAGAAACACTTTGACAAAGATTATTTCAGAAACATTGAAAAGGCTGAAAAATACATTGATTCAAACCTTTTCAGGCCACCACACGGATGGTTAAAAGCATCGCAATACCGTGTTTTAAAAAAGAAGTTCAGGATAATTATGTGGGATTTAATTACGTGTGATTACGATAACCGTCTGAATCCGGACAAAGTATTCAGGAATGTTACTGAATTTGTTAGGCCGGGTTCAATCATAACGTTTCACGATTCGATAAAGGCAAAACCCAACATGACCGAAGTATTGCCACGGGCAATTCGCTGGATGAAAGAACAGGGTTATCGTTTTGAAGCTATTCCCTATGAAAAAGTTCGGAATACCTAACTAGAGTGCCTAAAGTTGATAAAACTCCGGGTGCACCGCACTAGTTTAATAATTACCAAGAAATGACGAAAATGAATATTTTAATAGTTGGTTCAGGAGGTAGAGAGCATGCAATGGCATGGAAAATAAAACAATCGCCAAAGCTAAAGCAATTGTTTATTGCTCCAGGCAATGCAGGCACATCACTTTTGGGAACAAACATTCCGGTTGGAGTTTCTGATTTCGAAGGCTTGAAAAAAGCTGTTCTTGACAATCAGATCGATTTGGTTTTGGTTGGGCCTGAAGTTCCACTGTGCGAAGGGTTGCATGATTTTTTTAGTTCTGACAGCAGTTTAAAAGAAGTCCTTTTTGTTGGGCCATACCAATTGGGCGCCCAGCTTGAAGGAAGCAAAGATTTCGCTAAAGAATTCATGGTACGTCATCAGATACCAACAGCAAAATATTTGGCGGTTACTGCTGAAAACCTGAATGAAGGACTTTCATTCCTGAAAACCTTGGATTCACCCTATGTCTTGAAAGCCGATGGATTGGCTGCCGGAAAAGGTGTTTTGATTCTGAACGACCTTCAGGAGGCTGAAGATTCATTGAAAGAAATGCTTGGAGGACAGTTCGGCGCGGCGAGCAGTAAAGTGGTGATCGAGGAATTCCTGAGCGGAATTGAATGTTCGGTTTTTGCCATTACTGACGGGAAAGACTACCGGATTCTTCCGGTTGCCAAAGATTATAAGCGCATTGGCGAAGGTGATACCGGACTGAATACTGGTGGAATGGGTTCAATTTCTCCGGTTTCATTTGCCGATGAAGTCTTCATGAAAAAAGTTGAAGACCGGATTATACGCCCAACTGTTCAGGGTTTGATTCATGATCAAATTCCATACAACGGTTTTATCTTCTTTGGACTGATCAGTTGCAAGGGAGAACCGATGGTGATTGAATACAATGTGAGAATGGGCGATCCGGAAACGGAAGCTGTCATGCTAAGGATAAAGTCTGACTTTGTCGATTTGTTGATTGGTGCAGCAGAGAGAACTCTCGGCGAAAAAAGTATTGAGATTGACCCAAGAACTGCGGCGGCTGTAATGCTTGTTTCAGGCGGTTATCCTGGCTCGTACGAAAAAGGGAAAGTGATTTCCGGACTGGAAAAAATAGAAAACAGTTTCGCTTTTCATGCCGGAACGAGCTTTAAAAACGGAGAAGTTTGTACTGATGGTGGACGTGTTTTAGCGATCAGTTCATACGGCGATACAATGAGCGAAGCGTTGGCGTGTTCGTATAAAAACGCTCAACTGATTGGATTTGAAGGTTTGTATTACCGAAAAGATTTAGGTTTCGATTTATAGAATTGAATAAAAATAAGGGCATAAACGCCAAGAATAAAGCATGTTACTTAAAACGTTAAAATCAAATCAGACTTTTCATTTTTTATTGATACCGCTTATTGCCGGTGCATTGTGGATTAAATCGTTTTTGAACCCAATGCCGTTCCCATTTTACACTGGCGAGGACATGATGTTGCTGTATCAGCCCATAAATGCCCTGATTGGTAAAAGTACGGTTGCCAGCAATATTTTCGCTTTAGTGTTTATTATCCTGCTGGCTTTTCTGATCTTAAAGCTAAATGTTCAGTACACCTTTATTCGGGTCAGGACAGTACTTCCTTCTATTCTATTTATTCTGATTACGAGTGGCTTGCACGAACTTCATGCGATGCATCCGGTATATCCTGCGGCGCTTTTCTTAATACTTACTGTTGACCGGATTTTTAACGCGTACGACAAAGAGGTTATTCATTCCAATGCCTTCGAAGCTGGTATATTTCTGGCCATCGGTTCCCTTTTCTACCTGAATCTTGCTTTTTTCTTTCCTTTTCTCTGGATAGGATTTCTAATTATAAAACCGAAAGTCAACTGGCGTGAATATATTTTAAGTACGCTTGGATTTATTTTACCATGGCTGGCAGCCTTAGCCTATTATGCTGGAACCGGACAATCGGAAGACTTGATAGGTGTGCTTAAAGAAAATATTTCATCACATCAGTCTTTTCTGGTTGCGAATCTTCCAATTCAAATTTATTTGGGTTTTCTCGGTTTTCTGACAATTCTTGCCAGTTTTCTTATTCTGTCGCAGTACGATGGTAAAAAGATCAGTTCACGAAAATACTTCAAAGCTTTTTTCTGGATTTTCCTGATGTCGTGTATATTGACTATTGCTAATCCCGCTGTATCGCAAGACATTATTATTCTGTTGGCAATCCCTCTGACTTACCTTATTTCGAACTATTTAATCTACATGAAGCGGCCAATCTGGGGCGAAATATACCTTTCTATTCTTATAGCCGGAGTTATTTACTTGCAGTTTATCTAATCAGAACCAGTTTTTCCACTTAAAAAGGAGTACCCCAAACAGTGATAAAGTAATTGAAATGGCAATTACAAAAACAAACGCATACTGAGAATTCTCAAAGTTGTTGGGTACATTCATTCCATATAAGCTGGCCACTAAAGTAGGTATCATCAGGATAATGGTTACCGAAGTAAGTTGCTTCATGATGACATTCAAATTATTCGAGATGATTGAGGCAAAGGCATCCATCATTCCACTCTGAATATCGCTGTAAACATTGGCCATTTCAAGAGCCTGCTTCGTTTCAATAATTACATCTTCCATCAGGTCTTCATCGTGTTCGATACCCTGCATATTGCGGCCATTACGCATTTTTGCAAGAACCATTTCATTTGTTTTCAGCGATGTAATGAAGAACACCAGACACTTTTCCATGTGAAGCAGGCGATGCAATTCTTTATTCTTGGTTGCATTCTCCAGATCCTTTTCAATCAGAGCGGTTTGCACGTTTATTTCTTTCAGGAATTGAAGAAACCAAACTGCTGAAATCAGGAATATACGAAGTACATAATCGAACTGATTAGTGATCGTTATTTTGTTTTCGTTGACTTGCTTGATTAAAGACGGAATGATTTCGGTGCGTCGTGAGCAAATGGTAATGATCTGATTTCCTGATACAATGATTCCAAGAGGAACTGTAATAAATGGAATACCGTTGTTTTGATTGTTAAGCGGTACGCGCAGAATGATCAAGACTTTATCTTCATCAACCTCGATACGCGAACGCTCGTCGATGTCTAAAACGTCCATGATAAAATCACGGGGTACATCGTAGGTGTTGATTAATTCTTCTACTTCTTCGTTGGTAAGTTCCTGTGAGTTGATCCAGCAGTTTGGCTGAAATGTATTCAAACGTGTAAAGGAAGTACCGGTTTCCCAATAAGTAATCATAGTTTCTCCGTTTTGTCGACAATCAGAGACTATGACGGGCTCTGATTACCGGATTAATAACTTTAACTGTGTCGAATGATAATCGTCCATTTTGGATTTATAATGATTTCGGTGCAAAGGTAACTATTTGACTGGAATTCGCGGATGAATTAAAAACTAAAATTAATTCTTCAATTTAATTACTACGAAAATAGAGGCATTAAAAGAAGTGTCACTGATAGTCCAATAAGAATAATAACAGCTCCCCAACCAATGATGTTGTTGATTGGCTTATTTACATACTGTCCCATTATTTTTTTGTTATTCACAAGCAAGATCATACACACCAGTACAACCGGTAAAAGCATTCCGTTGATTACCTGTGTCCACAGCGAAATCAGGATTAAGGGGGCATTTGGCAATAAAATGATTGCAGCCGAAAGAATCAGAATCCCGGTATAAAGAATATAAAACTCTCTGGCATCGTCCCATTTTTTATCAATTCCGGCTTCAAATCCGAAGGCTTCGCATACATAGAATGCAGTCGCTAATGGTAAAATTGTTGCTGAAAATATGGATGCTATAAATAGTCCGAAAGCAAATACCTGTGATGCCAATTCTCCGGCTAATGGTCCTAACGCTAGCGCAGCGTCTTTGGCCTCGTTGATTTGAATCCCGTTTACATGCAGCGTTGAAGCACAGGCCACCATGATGAAAAAGGCTACTGCTACCGTGGCAACACAGCCTACAACAATGTCGATCAGCGAATATTTATATTGCTTCATGTCTAACCCTTTTTCTATGACTGAAGATTGCATATAGAATTGCATCCATGGCGCAATGGTGGTTCCGATAATTCCTATAATCATTGCAATACTACTTGCGTTTATCGGTAATTGCGGATGAATGATTGAATGGCCTATTTCGCCCCAATGCGGTTTGCCCATCAATGCTGAAACAACATACATCAGCAGAGATACACTGAAAAGCAGGAATATTCGTTCGGCGATTTTGTAGGTTCCTTTTACTACCAGGAGCCAGATTAGCGCACCTATTATGGGCACCGAAATGTATTTACTTACACCAAACACCTCCATGCTTCCGGCGACTCCGGCAAATTCTGTGGTCGTATTTCCGATATCGGCAACAAGTAATCCGATAAAGATGAAAAATGTAATTTTTACACCCGCATTCTCACGAATCAAGTCGGCAAGCCCTTTGCCTGTAACAATACCCATACGTGCATTCATTTCCTGAATAACAACCAGAACGATGAACGAAGGTATAAGTGTCCATATCAGGTTATAGCCGTAAACTGCGCCTGCCACCGAGTAAGTTGTGATACCACCTGCATCGTTATCAACACTTCCGGTAATAATACCCGGACCGAGTATAGCCAGAAAAATAGCTATCTTTTTGAAAAGTGATTTTCTATTTTTGAACATGACCGATTACACTTATCTGTTTGTTCGACGTTTGCGGATTAAGTCTTCGATAATATCATCGATAACAACCATTCCTTTTAGAACGTTTTGATCGTCAACTACCGGAATGGCCAGGAGGTTATATTTTGAAACAATTTCGGCTACTTCATTGATTTTTTGATAGTCAACCAGATGAACGGGTGATGGGCGCATGATTTCACTTATTCTGGTATCAGGAGTTGAGATTACCACATCGCGGATGGAAAATGTTGCAAGCAGTGTTTCATTTTCATCGGTAACGAAGAGGTTATATAAAGTTTCAGATTCGGGTCTCGTTCGCCTGAGTTCTTCCAAAACTTCCTCAATGGTCATATTCGGGTTGAATGACATAAATTCGTACGACATGATACTTCCAACGGTATGGTCAGGGTAGACAAGCAATTCCCTGACTTCCTGGGAAGTTTCTTCCTCCATCTCATTCAACAAAAGTTCGATTTTTTCGTCTTCCAGACTATCAAAGATGTCTGCAACCTCGTCGGCAGGCATTTTATCCAGTACGTCAGCTGCTTTTTCGATGGAAAGGCTTTCAATAATCTGAACCTGGGTTTCAGGCTCAAGTTCTTCCATTACATCGGCTGCTTGCTCATCATTGAGCGATGAAAAGACTTCAGCACTTGCCTTTTTGCCTAATTCTTCAATAATGTCAGCTAAATCTGATGGGTGAAGTGTCTGTAGTTTTTTATAAGTCTTTGAAAGTTTAATATTCGAATTGGAGAAGTCAATGGCCTCGAAATCCTCCCAGTTGATGAACTTACCCGGAATACTCGACCCTACCAATGATAGCCCAGCCTTCAACGGTTTTGCAATTCCAATCCTTCTTAATAAACCTTCGGTACCGATATCCACTGCAACTGCAAAAGTTCCGTTAGCCAGCGAAACCAACCGGACATCATTTACCCGTACTAGTTTACGACCGTTTAAATCAACAATCTGTTTGTCAAGAACTGATTCAACCAGCGATAAATCGTTTGAAATTCTTTCTTCGGGTAGTTCAGTTGGTTGAGAGGCAATAACCTTAATATTGCCATCAAGTTTTTCAACCTGGAATTGCTGAAAGGAAAAGAAGAACAGTTTATTATTCCTTTTTATCTTGATTCCGGTAACAGAAGGATGTCGCGTGGAAAAGTTTGCTGAATCGGATTCAACCAACAAATCTTTCACAATTCCAATGTATTTACCATTGGAATCGTATGCTTTAATCCCGACAATCCGGCTTAAATAAAATGTGGTGATAGTAGTCATATGCACCTCCTTTTTTGTAACACAACAGGAGGAGCTCAAACAGACGATTGGCTTTCCTGCTATATCAGGTTTATAAATATTATACTCGCAGGCCCTTCGTCCATTTTAAAATTGATATTGGTTTGCGCGGCAAAAGTAAAAAAAAATCTCTCTTGATAGTCGGTTCTCTGTTTATTATTGAAGCATAAATTATATGCGGGGGAAACGCTAAAAAATCGGGGTCTTGAATTTTTTTGATTGAGCTTAACAACGATGAAAATTAATATAAAAAAACCCGCCTGAGGGTACAGGCGGGTAAAACTATTAGGTATTCTGCTCTGAGTAGAAAGCAGTCATTAATACATTATAATTCAATGGTTTTGCCGTTGTAGAAATCCAAAATCTTAGTTCTGAAAATGTATTCGTATTTGGCCTGAAGCAAATCACTTTGAGCTGCGGATAAATTATTCTTGCTCTGATTGTATTCAACCGAATTGATCATTCCCACGTTAAATTTTTCCTCGGTATAACGGAAAGCTTCTTTGGACGAAATCACCGTTTTTTGATTGGCAATGTATCTTTTAAAAGCTGCTATTGCATTAGTATAAGCTTGTTCAATGTCTTTCCGAAGTAAATTTTTAGTATTCTGTAATTGCAACTCTGTGTTTTCTACCTGTATTTGCGAATTGCTCACCCCTGTTTTTGCCTGATAACGATTGAAAATTGGGACACTCAAAGTAAATCCAAAACCATAACGCTCATTGCTTTTAATCTGATCGCTAAATGCAATTTTGTTTCCGGAATAATCGGTGTATTTGTTATTGTAAAAATTGTAGTAGTTTCCACCAAACGATAGTGAAGGCATCAAATTACCTTTTGCGACTAGTAGTTGTGCACGGGCGCTCTCCAATTTAAATTCGGCTCCTTTTACTGCTGGCCTGATTTGTACAGCATTTTTGAATACATCCATGGTATTCATTAAACTCATGTTTGCACCAATCTCGGGTAGTACTGGTTTTTCAATTTTAAAGCTTTCTGTCGATGGCAGTTCCAATAACTGATACAATGCCAGATAGGCAAGTTGCAAGCGGTTTTGAGCATTTACAACATTCAATTCTTCGCGGGCAAATTGAGCTTCAATTTCGAGTAAACTTCCCTTAGCCAAACTTCCGGCTTCAACCAGTTTCCCGGTACGATCGATCTGTAGTTGTGTTATTTTTTGCAGATCTTCAGCAACAGTCACCAGTTCGTCGGCAAAAAGTATTTCGAGGTACGAAGCTGCAATATTCAGCATCATATCGTCTTTGGCTTTTTGCATATCTTCCAATGTGGAACGTAAATCCATGTCGGCCATTTTAACCGAGTTTTTCAGGGTAAACCCGCTCCAAAGGGTAATATTTGAACTGAGACTACCAGAAGTAGAGTTCGAATTGATGTCCAGATAGGTATTATCGGCACCGACTGTTCGTCCAAAGTTTGTATTATTCTGGAAGTTGGCATTCAGGTTTGGTAAACGGTTATTCTTTGCCTGTCCGAGCTGATTCGAGTAATATTCTGAATTCAGTACCTGTTGCTTGATCTGAATGTTGTTTTTGAGGGCATAATCAATACATTTCTGTAACGACCACGATTCCTGTGCCTGTGCGCTTGTTGTAACAACCAGCAGAATAGCGGCGGCAATAAGGCTGTATATTCGTTTCATTCGTATATTTTTAAAATTTATTTTACTGAAAATAGCTGAAAGTATTTAGCTGCAAGTATCAGGATCAAAGATAACTTATAGCTTATAACTCATAACTGTTTACGCTTTTTTCTTTTCTTCTTCTTTCACCTTCTTCGGATCAACTTTTTCACCTTTCACCTTATCCGCTTTGCTTAGCCCTTCTGTAATTTCGATGTTGATTCCATCAGAGATGCCAGTTTTAACCATCCGCTTTTCAAAGGTCTGTGGAATGGCTGTTTCAACTTCAACAAATGATGAGTCTTTTTCGAATTTCAGTAATCCTTCAGGAATAACCAGTACGCTGTCTTTTTTCTCCAAAACAATATTGGCATTTGCACTGTAACCTGCGCGGATAAACTGATTTTCTTTCAGCACCACATTGGCTTTAATCTCGAACTGAATTGCTCCATTTTCTTCTTTCCCTTTCGGTGCAATATATTCCAGGATGGCACCAAATTTATCTTTCTCGATGGCACCAATTTCCAGTTCAATATTCATTCCTTCTTTGATTTTACCAACTTCGGTTTCGTCAACCTTGCCTTTAAAAATCATATCCTGCATATCGGCCACGGTACAAATGGCTGTTCCGTTGTTGAATGTGTTCGATTGAATAACCGAGTTTCCTTCTTTAATCGGTACGTCAAGCACCATTCCGTTTACAGTTGAACGAACAAGTGTATTAGTAGCGGTTGATGCCTTTTTTGTTACACCGTTTTTAATTAAATCCAGATTATTTTCTGCAGCAGATAATTCTTCTTTGGATGAATCATAAGTTACCTTGGATCTTTTGTATTCTTCGTATGAAATTACTTTCTGATCGTACAACTTTTGCTGGCGGTCGAAATCAATTTTAGCATCATCGGCACTTAATCTTGCCCGGTTTAAACGGTTCTCAGCATTATTCAGGTTTACCATGTCAGGGATAATCTTGATTTTAGCTATCACCTGATCTTTTTTTACAAAGTCGCCGGCAACAACGTACAATTCATCAATAATTCCTGAAACCTGTGGTACAATTTCGATTTCTTTGCGTGGAACGACAGATCCGGTAGCAACAGTTTTACGAATTACGTTGGATACGAACGGATTTTTTGTTTCGTAAACGTCAGGTACTTTTTTCGATTTGGTATAGAGGAAGTAAATGGTACCTCCGAAAATTCCGACCAGGATTACAATTCCCAGGATTTTAAAAATTTTTCTCATGATTTAGTTTTTTATATGTTTCTGTTTCTGATTATTATGTCATTAGTCGTTTGGAAAAAGTCATTAGTCATTCAGGAAAAGTAATTTTCCTTTTCTAAAGACAAATGACCTTTTCCTGATTATTCGTCTCTGATGGCATCAATTGGTTTGATACTGACCGCCCTTTTGGCTGGAATAAGGCCCGCAATAATTCCGGCGATAACAAGTACCGCCAGTGCGGAGAGTGCCATAGTGAGGTTGATTTCCGGATTGCGGAAGAACAATTTATCACCACCCCTCAGTAATATCTGATTCAAAATTTCGAGCACTCCAACCCCGAGCGATAGCCCGATATATCCGGCCATTACAGTAAGGAATACGCTCTCAGCAACGATGTGTTTAATAACGGTTGCAGGCGTAGCGCCAATAGCTCGTTGGATACCGATTTCCTGTGTCCGTTCTTTAATGATAACCAACATGATGTTGCTAACTCCGATGACTCCGGCCAGAAGGGTTCCAATCCCAACGATCCAGGTTAGACCCTGAATACCCAGAAATAGCGCATTAAACTTGACGAATTCTTTCTCGATGTTGAACGATCCGATGGCCTGTTGGTCATCAGGTGCAATTTTGTGCCGCTCTTTCAGTAAGGTTTTTAGTTTTTCTTCCAGATCACTAACTTTTGTTCCTGGTTTTGAAGTTACCGAGAAGAAATATACCCTGTTACCGTAATTATAGGCTTTCCGCATGGTAGAGAATGGAATGATAATAGTTTCTTCTTTCTTTCCTCCACCAATATTGATGCGTGTTTCAGCATGAATAACTCCTACAACCTGAAAGTAAACTCCACTTATTTTTAGGTATTGTCCTATCGGGTCTTCATCTTTCCCAAACATCACTTCAACAACCCGTTCGCCAATGTTGCAAACTTTTCGTTCCTGAAGCATGTCAATATCATTAATTAAACGTCCCTTGGCGGGAGTCCACCGGTCGATTTTAAAATAATCAGGATAATCGCCATAAACATTGAATGCTCCTGCTCGTTCACCCCGAATGGTATTGTTGCCCGCCTGCTGGTTTCCAAATAAACGTGGAGATAAGTATTCTACCTCTTTCACGTTGTCGCGGATATAATCAATATCGCTTGTTTCATAATTCCAGCGACGGCCGCGTTGAAATCCTTCATAAGGAACGCTGGTCCGTTCGGTCCAGAAGAATGCCGAGTTGGTTGCAAAAGCCCTTACTCCATCAAGTACTCCATTTTCGAGTGCTTTGCCTGCCCCCGACATTACAATCAGCATGAAAATCCCCCAAAAAACACCAAAGGCAGTCATAAAGCTTCGCATCCGGTTTTTCTTCAGAGCACTGATTATTTCGCTCCATAAATCTAAATCAAACATGATATTGCCTCCTCTTATTATTCGTCGCGCAAGGCAACAATCGGTTTAATACTGGCAGCCCTTTTAGCTGGAATATATCCGGCGATTGCACCGGCAACAATCAGAAGCAAAGTGGAATAAACTGCGATATTAATGTCAACAGTTGGATTTAGGAAAATGGATTCACCCCGTTCTCCACCATTTGCTGCCGCCGCCGCTGCGGCATCGGCACCTTGTACCATGAAATAGTTGATCATCTCCATAAGTCCCGTTCCCAACACCAGACCAATATACCCGGCTATAGTAGTTATCATGATTGATTCGAGCAAAATCAGACCAATTACTGAAGACGGACTTGCACCGATGGCTTTTCGGATTCCAATTTCTTTGGTGCGTTCTTTTACCACGATAAGCATAATGTTGCTAACACCGACGATTCCGGCAATTAAAGTTCCGATACCAATTATCCAGATAAAGATTTTAATAGCCTGAAAGATTTTCATGGTCTGGATATAGTTTTCCAACTTATTGTATAAGCCTATCGCACCCTCGTCTTTTGGATCAAATTTATGTTGTTTGCCCAAAGCGTTTCTGATTTGTTCTTCGATGGCCTGGCTTTCTTCAAGAGTAGTCGCGTTTATTGTAAGCGCCAGGTTGTGAAGCTTATTCGAGCCGCTAAAAATCATTTGGGCTGTGGAAAGTGGCATGTAAGCATTCCGGTTCTGAGTTGATCCGGGCTCGGAGCAAATACCCACTACTTTAAAAGGTACCATATTTACATTCACATACTCGCCTAAAGCAACTGAATCCTTGAAAAGAGCAGTCTTAATATCAGCACCAATAACTACAACTTTTCTTTTTTGGATGATATCAAGGTCGTTTATGAACCGACCTTCATTCAGAATAAGGTTTTCAACGTCCTTTAGGGCAGGCTGACAGGTGATAGTGGTGTATTCGCCCGATTCCTTTAAGTAGGAATAGCGGGTATTACCCATAAAATAACGGCCCGATGATACTCCAACTCCTGGAACTTTTTGAACAATTTCCTGATCATCATTATGAAATTGGATGGGGCGACCACTTTTCATTCCTTCATAAGGTATGGTTGTTTCCCCGCGCCAAATCCACATGGCATTTACTGCATCGTTCATGAAATTGTTGGCAACTCCGTTGCTTAACCCGTTTCCAGAACCCAGCAAAATCATCAGCATGAAAATTCCCCAGGCCACAGAAAAGCCGGTGAGGAAAGTCCGCATCTTATTTTTTTTGATGGTGGCAAAAATTTCCTGCCATTTGTCGATATCAAACATAGCTTGGGATTTGAGCGGCTTCTAACCCATGTGTGTATTCTTTCTGGAACTGTTTCAGTTCGCCGTTGCGGATGATTTCGTGAATCAACCCATCCTTGAGTCGGATAATCTGGTTGGTCATTGCAGCAATGTCGTGTTCGTGGGTAACAATGATTACGGTGATGCCGTCATCATTTACCTTTTTCAGGATATCCATTACTTCATATGAAGTTGCTGAATCCAATGCTCCGGTTGGTTCGTCAGCCAAAATAATTTTTGGTTGAGAAATGAGAGCACGTGCAATGGCCACACGTTGTTTCTGACCTCCTGACATTTCGTTTGGCATGTGGTTAGCCCAATCTTTCAACCCCAGTTTTTCGAGATATTCCAGCGCAATCTGGTTGCGTTTTTTGCGTGGTACACCTTTGTAGTAAAGAGGCAGAGCCACATTTTCCATGGCATTTTTAAACGAAATCAGGTTAAACGATTGAAATATAAAACCAACCAAATCATTGCGATATTTGGCGGCTTTCTTTTCGCTCATGTTTTGGATCAGGTTACCTGACAAATGATAAGTTCCACTGTCGTAATTGTCGAGCATACCTAAAATGTTCAGAAGAGTTGATTTTCCGGAACCGGAAGAACCCATGATGGAAACAAAATCGCCCTGCTCAATTTGTAGGTCTATGCCTTTCAGAACATGGAGACTGTTGCTTCCCATTACATAGGATTTGTTAATGTTGTTTAATCTAATCATGGCTTTGTTTTCTGTTAGTTTTCTAATGTCAAAATTCAGAATTACTGTTGGCTTTGTGCTACTTTTTTCGATGAATGGCCGATTTTTTCCTGTAAATAGATTAAATCATCAGTTTTACTCAATTTAACAGGACTTTAATACCCTTTGTAAAGGCCTGATTTTCTAATCGGCATTCTGTTTCTGTTTTTTGTTTACAATGTAATAAGACGGCTAGCCAGGCGATTCGTTACAAGAATTAACGTTTTTTGGAAAAAAAATCCTTCCCATCTTGACCCTCTGGTAATGATGAACGGATTTAAGTGTTTAATTAAGTGATAATTAATTGTATTATTTACCAACCGAAGAAATGCATGCCCAAGCCAGCAATCAAAATTACAAGACCCGCAATCAGGTGCATGTATTTTTCTTTGGATTTAAACTTCAGGAAGGATGAACCAAGATGTCCGAGATAAACAATGAACATCATGGTGGCTATGGTGGTAATTCCGAAGAAAAGGGCAACGGAAGCAATTCCGGCAGAGCTGCTTTGTACTGCTGGAATAAACAACATGGGGATTAATACTTCGCAGGGCCCAAAAACAAAAATGATAAACAAAACCCAGGGAGTTAATTTGGTTTCATCAACTTTTTCTTCCAATCCGTGGCTAACCTGATGCTTAATTTCACGAAGATTTTTGGGGATCAAAAAATTTGGCAGATGATGATGGCCTCCATTTTTCAGAAACTTATAAAAACCATAAATCGAATAGGCCAGACCAAAGGCAATCAGAAGCAATGCAACCATGTCACCTCTGAATTCCTCTATAAAAGTTAGTTTATTTAAACTGATTCCTAAAGCAATCCCAACAAGTCCGATTACGACAGAACCTCCCACATGGCCAACTCCTGAAATAAAAGTGATCCACATGGTTTTGGGTACGCTCCAGTTTCTTGCTTTGCTCAAAACAATAAATGGCAAATAATGATCGGGACCCAAAGCTGTATGGATAAATCCGAGTGAAGCTGCGGTGAGGGAAAGTAAGATCAGTTCGTTCATTTTTGAAATCTATAATTTGTTGATCAGGGAGGCCTGACAGGCAGCACCGAAACCATTGTCGATATTAACAACCGAAACGCCGCTGGCACAACTGTTCAGCATCGATAGCAGCGCAGATAATCCCTGGAAGTTGGCGCCGTATCCAATGCTGGTTGGTACGCCAATAACCGGTTTATCCACCAAGCCGCCAACCACGCTTGCCAAGGCACCTTCCATGCCGGCAACAACAATAATAACCCTTGCATTCCGGATGAGGTCGAGTTTATTGAAAAGCCGGTGTATTCCTGCAACCCCAACATCATAAACGGTTACCACTTCGTTGTTCAGAAACCGAGCCGTTTCGACCGCCTCTTCGGCTACCGGGAGGTCCGAGGTTCCGGCAGAAACAACTGCGATATATCCTTTCCCTGAAATTTCTTCTTTATGTTTGTAAACAATCGTTCTGGCCAATGGATTATAAACCGCATCAGGTACAACCGTTTTAACGGCCTCGTAGATTTCGGAGGTGGCGCGGGTTGCCAGTATATCAATGCCTTTGTTGAACATCCGTTCGGCAATCAAACGCACTTGTTCGGTAGTTTTCCCTGAAGCATAAATCACTTCAGGCAATCCGGTGCGATGCTTGCGGTCGGTATCAATGGTTGCAAAACCCATTTCCTCAATGCCCTGTTTGGTGAAATGCGAGAGCGCTTCCACCAAATCCATTTCGCCGTGTTTGTATTTCTCGAGGATGTCCTGGATATTCATATTATCGGCTTTTCGAAATGATTTTTTCTACTTCATTTAGACTGAGTCCATGCTCATTTGCCAGTTTCTTCAGATCCTCAAATTCAGGTTTGAACCGAATTTCTTTTCCCTGAAAATAACTACATTTTACCCGTACTTTTCCCAACTCTGTTTCAATTTCTTTTTCCTGACGTTCAAGAACCGTTTTGGTAACCGGATACTCGCGAAGCCCAATGGTGGTGCTGTTGTTGAAGATGATAGCTTTCATCTCAGGAACAATATTCTTGCTGCATAAAACCGAAAGCATGTTTGCTGGTCTCGATTTTTTCATGATAATTGGCGTCAAAAACACATCACTGGCACCTGCATTAAAGAGCGTGGCGAAAAGATGATCGTACCATTCCGGGTTCATATCGTCAATGTTGCATTCGAGCATCCATGCTTCTTCAAGTCTTGTATTGTCAGTATTTTCGCCACTTTCCGAAAGGTAAGCCCGAAGCACATTGGGAACTTCAGAAACATCGCGTTGCCCGATTCCATAGGCAGTTTTTTGTATTGGGAAATTGATTTGACCAGTGAATTCATCAACCGTGGCAACCAGAATAGCCGCACCCGTTGGCGTAGTGGCTTCGTGCTGAACCAATCCGGTTTTAACGGGCACATTCTGAACAATCAACGCGGTAGCCGGAGCCGGAACTGGCATGATACCATGCGCACATTTCACCATTCCGCCGCCCAATTGAATGGGCGAAGACATCACTTTGTCCACTTTCAGGTAATCGAGGCAAATGGCTGCACCAACAATGTCGGCAATTGAATCCAACGCGCCAACTTCATGAAAATGTACGCGCTCTTTGCTGATGTCATGAACCTTACCTTCGGCGACAGCGATGAGGTCAAATATTTTTAACGATAGGATTTTGACTTCAGGAGAAAGCGTGCTTTGATTGACCAATTCTTCCACATGCCGCAAATGACGGTGTTTCTCATTTTCCGGATTTTCAATCACTACGGTTGCTTTGGTTCCTGAAATTCCCCGACGGATGTCTTTTTGAATCTCCAGGTGAAAACCTTCAATATTTAATTTCTGAAGTTCTGCAATCAAATAGTCCGGATCGACACCCAGATCAATCATGGCGCCCAGATTCATATCTCCGCTGATTCCGGCAAAGCAATCGTAATACAATATTCTCATATCTAGTTATTTTTTAATTCTGATTTGTTTAATACCCTGTTCATTTTTCCTGAAACCAAACCTTCTTCATCAATTTCCACGCGTGCAAATCCAAGTTTTTTGATGTCATTGTAAACTTTGTCCTTGATTGCCAGAAGTTTTTCCAGATCTTCTTGCTGAACTTCAATTCGGCCAAAGGTTCCAAAGTGGCGAACCCTAACATCTTCAAAACCATAGCTATTCAAAATATCTTCAGCAGCCTCAATTTGCTTGAGTTTTTCGAGCGTTACAGCCTGATTATATGGAATGCGCGAACTCAGGCAGGGGCTGGCAGGCTTGTTCCAATTGGGTAAATTGAAATGGCGTGCGATTTCACGAATTTCTTCTTTGGAGACTTTACAATCGACAAGTGGAGAAGTTACCAGATTTTTTTTTGCAGCATCAATTCCTGGCCGGTAGTCGCCTAAATCGTCGTAATTGGTGCCGCTTAAAACCTCAAATCCCGGATATTCTTTCTCTATTTCCTGAAGGTCGTGAAACAGGTGATCTTTGCAAAAGAAACAGCGGTTGATTGGGTTTTCGTTGTAGTTTGAATCGCTCAGTTCATCGGTTTTAATCACACGAAGCTGAATGTCAAATTCTTCACAGAACGATTGAGCCAGATTGAAATCTTTATTCTTCAGGCTTTCTGAATTGGAAATGACACCAATCGCATTTTCCATCCCCTGAAATTTTCGGGCCAGATAAAGCACTAAAGTAGAATCGATTCCTCCGGAAAAGGCAACAATAGAGCCTTTTCGCTGTTTGAACCAGTTTTCAAGCAACTGGAGTTTTTCGTTTAGAGCTGGACTTAGTTCGTTCATGTTATGTGCTTGTTACTTTAATTCTAATTCGTGTTACTGTTCAGGTAAAAAAATTATTCGGTTTTACTCATGATCAGTTTACCATGCTGAATACCTTTAATCCCAATAAGCTTGTCAGAAAGTTCAGTCAGTCGGCGTGACGCGCCTTTCACCGCAATAATCTCCATGCAATTTTGCTCGCTCAGATTAAATTGTTGAACGCCAATTACTACATCGCGATACTGTAATTGAAGTTCTGCAGATCGGGTGCGAATTTCAGGTTTCTGGCTGCCGTAAACCATTACCACTGCGCCTGCAACCAAATTGTCGCATTTCCATTTCTGCTCAACCAGGTTTTTCTCGATCAGGTAGCGAATTGCCTGCGACCGGTTCGAAAAATTGTTTTCGGTTACATACTGATCTAATGCGGTGAGCAGCTCTTCTTCCAACGAAACGCCAAAGCGTGAAACAGCCATGTGTTACTTTTTTACTAATTCGTGTTATTTTGGATCGAAGATAAGGGATTGAATGAATAATACAAAGGAAAAAATGATTTCCCGGAATTCTTTGACACAAATTTGGCTTGTTCTTCTATCGAACATTAAATTTTTCCCTGTATTCCATGGGAGTCATGCCAACCAGTTTATTAAAAACTTTGCGGAACGATTTGGGGTCGGAATAACCTGTTTGCTCAATAATTTCATTGATGTTCTGATTCGTTTGTTCCAATTGCTTCTTGGCCGATTCGATACGTACATTTTGCAAATATTCAATGGGAGGAATTCCGGTTGCCAGTTTAAATCTGCGGACAAAATTTCGTCTGCTCGAAGGAATGTCTTTCATAATTTCTTCTAATGATTCAATCACATGAAACCTGGTTTCCATATTCTCCTGAGCTTTTTTCACCAGTTCATCTTTATGGTTATGACTTGGTACAAAAGTTCCAAAATAACTTTGTTTAAATCGATCCATATCAATGGCAAAAATTTTAGCGATCCTCACAGTCATCTCATTTCCACAATATTTTTGAACCAAACGAAGCAAAAGATGAAAGGTTGATGTCGATCCGCCACTGGTATAAAAACGACCATCAACTGTAACTACCTGATCGGGTTTTAAAATTACAGATGGAAAAGCCGATGAAAACCGGGAACAGGCATCAACGTGCGTGGTTGCTAATTTCCCGTTAAGCAAGCCCGATGCACCAAACAGAAACGTTCCGGTGCAAAAACTGGCGATTATTGCGCCTTTCTGATATTGACTTTGCAACCAGGGAATGTAGATTTGATTCTTCGATAGAGTTTCTGTTAAGTTATTTGATGTAAACGAGGGAATCAAAACTACATCAGCTTTCAGATCCGATTGTATGGAGTATACCGGATAACCGTATAACATTGAACCCTCTTTGTCAATTTGATTTGGCGTACGAAGAAGATTTATTACGAAAGGTTTTTCGTGATTTTCTTCACTGTAAATCCGGTTAACAGTTTCAAAGATATCGAGAATCGCAGCTATACTTAATAGCTTATAATCATATGGTACTATCAATCCTAGGTTTGTCATTTCTCTTCTTTTTATAAATTTAAGACATTTTTGTCTTAAATACCCCGAAATTTGACTTTTTTGTTACTAATCTAATAACCAAAATGTTCGAACTTTGTTTTAAGTAAAATGTTTTAATCTATTAAACAATTGCATCATGGAAACACAAAGTGAAATTGAACCAGATGGAATGAAAAAGGGGACGAAGATTCAAAAGATTACTCCTTTTTTATGGTTCGACAATCAGGCAGAGGAAGCAGTTAATTTTTACATCACTACTTTCAGGAATTCTGAAATAAAAACAACTACTCGTTATAGTACTGATGGTGCCAGAGCTTCAGGTATGCCTGAAAATTCAGTTATGACCATGGCCTTTCAGATCGAGGGACAGGATTTTGTTGCCATTAACGGTGGACCTATTTTTCAAATCAATCCAACCATTTCCTTTTTTGTGAACTGTAAAAATATTCAGGAAATAGATCGGCTTTGGGGAAAATTATCGGAAGGCGGAACCGTAATGATGGAACTCGACAAGTATCCGTTTGCAGAAAAATACGGTTGGATTCAGGATAAATTTGGAGTTTCGTGGCAATTAATTTTACCGGAAAGGGAGCAAAAAATTACGCCTTGTTTCATGTTTACGGGTGATCAACACAAAAAAGCGGAAGAAGCAATCAATTTTTATATCTCCATATTCAGCGATTCTAAAATTATTCAGTTGGAGCGTTACGGGAAAGAAGTTGGTCCGGAAGGAGCGGTTGTTCATTGCAAATTCATGCTCAACGGACAGGAATTTGTGGCCATGGATAGTCATGAAAATATGCCGATGAATTTTAACCCAGCCATTTCGATGGTAGTCAACTGTGAAACTCAGGATGAAATTGATTATTACTGGGACAAACTCGGCGAAGGTGGTTTCGAAGGTGCTCAGCAATGTGGCTGGCTTCAGGATAAGTTTGGTGTCTCCTGGCAAATTGTACCTAATGTTCTGGGTGAGTTACTGAGCAAAGGTGGCAATGTGATGCAGGCCATGCTTCAAATGAAAAAACTTGACATTAAAATGTTACAGGATGCTGTGAATCAATAATAAGGGCAACTTAAAAGAATCAGAAATGGTCGAGGTATTTAAAACAAATGTTGAGCAGCCAGAGCATTCAGAAATGCTTATTGATCAAATTATGAATCAGATTCCAAATAGTCAAATCAATTTTGATTTGGAAGACTGCGATAAAATTTTGAGAATTGAGGCTGAAAGTGTTTCGAACCAACTGATTATTGAAATACTCCATCAAAACGGTTATCATGCCGAAGTTCTGATTTAAACCAGTTAAAAATAAGGAAATGAGAAAAGTAGTTTCATTTATGCACATCTCGCTCGATGGCTATGTAACAAATGCCAAGGGAGAAATGAGTTGGATAAATATTGATCAGGAAATGTTTGACTTAGCAAAAGATAGAACAATGGCAGCTGACATCGCTCTGTATGGACGGGTTACTTACGAACTGATGGAAGCCTACTGGCCAACAGCAGCCGATCAGCCCAATGCAACCCAACACGACATTGAACATTCAGCATGGTACAACAAGGTTTCAAAAATTGTCCCGTCACGAACAATGAAAGGTTCTGTTCCGAAAAACACCACCATTATCAGCGAAAATCTGGCTGATGAGATCCGAAAACTGAAGAAAGAGGACGGAAAAGAAATTATCATGTTTGGTAGTCCTACAATTGTTCATGAATTAACGGCTGAAAACCTGATTGATGACTATTGGCTGTTTGTGAACCCGATTTTGCTCGGCGGTGGAAATTCTCTTTTCAAAGCATTTAACCAGAGCATATACTTAAAACTTATTTCGAGTCAGGTATTTTCTTCAGGAGTAGTTTGCCTGCATTATGAGACAAAAACAAATATTTAAACCTGAAAACTATTAAATTATGAAAACAAAAGTAAAAGCAATTCCGGAAGGATGGAACTCGTTAACTGCCTACATTTCAGTAAAAGGAGCCCTGGAGGCCATCGAATTTTACAAAAATGCCTTTGGCGCTAAAGAAACAGGGCGGCTTACCATGCCTGATGGAAGCATAGGCCATGCGGAACTGGAAATAGGCGATTCAAAAATCATGCTTGCCGAAGAAAATGAACAGTGGGGTAACCTGAGTCCGCAAACAATTGGCGGAACGCCGGTAAGCCTTTGTATCTATGTGGAAGATGTTGATGCCGTATTTGCCAAAGCGCTTCAGGCCGGAGCCAAAGTAACTGGGGAAATGGTGGTAAAAGATCAATTTTACGGAGATAGGACTGGTGGCATTACAGATCCTTTTGGCCATAAATGGTCAATCATGACACACATCGAGGACGTTTCGTTTGAAGAAATGCAAAAACGAATGAACGCTATGTTCCAAGCGACCAATTAATTGAAATAAAGATGTCATTCCAGGCTTATTTAAATACAATCAAATCGAAGACCGGCAAAGGTCCTGACGATTTCAGAAGAATGGCAGAAGAAAAAGGATTTAGTCAGGGAGGACAATTGAAACCTGACACAAAAGCAGGTGAAATTGTTAATTGGCTAAAGGAAGATTTTGAGCTCGGACATGGCCACGCCATGGCGATTTATGCACTTTTGAAAGGAATGAAAAACGAAGATAGCTTATAATAGGTTATTTTATACTATGTTAAACTGCTACCAAAAGTGACCGAAAACAACAACCCGAAAGATGAATTTAAACAAATATTGAAATTATGAAACGAGCATGTTCGCTAAACACAAACACGGGTGAGAGTCTCACATGCGAGTTCCATACGGCAATTAAAAAACAAATTAATCACGGATGAAAAAGTTACAATTCAAAATAAGCATCAATGCGCCTTTGGCCAAGATATATGATTTTATGCTTGGCATTAACAGTAAATCAACCTATGAGCAATGGACTGCTTTGTTTAACCCAACCTCTACCTATGAAGGAAGTTGGGACAAGGGAAATAAAATTCTATTTATTGGAGTAGATGAGAAAGGAGAAAAGGGAGGTCTGGTTTCCAGGATAGCTGAAAACATTCCCAACCGATTTGTTTCGATTCAACATTATGGCCTTTTAAAAGCTGACAAGGAAATTACGGAGGGACCAGATGTGGAAAAATGGGCAAACGGATTTGAAAACTATACCTTCGAAGAAAACAATGGAACTACAACCGTTACCGTTGACTTAGACACTATTGAAGATTTTTTAGATTATATGAACCAGAGCTACCCCAAAGCGCTCGACAAGCTGAAAGAAATATGTGAGAAATAAAGTCCTGCGAAAGTTAAGCAATGACAAATGGACGAAATACAGACTGTAATAATAAGCTACCCGTTCGGCAACAATGGTTTTAGGTATGCATCTTTCCGCTCAGTCCCGGTTAATCGGGATTGATCTAGCCTTAGGCGAGACAATCAGCGGCGTATCGATTTCTTGTTTCCGGTCATTGTAAAGCGATACCGCAAGTAGTCAAAGGACAGACAATTAAAAAAGCAAAATATGAAAAAACTAATTGCAGCAATTAATATGACACTTGACGGATTTTGCGACCATACAGCAGGAATCCCGGATGAAGAAATACATCAACATTATACGGAACTATTAGGTCAGGCAGGCTTGATTCTATATGGCAGGATAACTTACCAACTCATGCAGTTTTGGCAAACTCTGTTAGAAAATCCTTCAGGCGAAAAATCAATGGACGACTTTGCTATTGCAATAGACAAAATTCCAAAAATTGTCTTTTCGCATACACTGAATGACGTAGAATGGGACAGCGCAAGATTATCAAATCAAGCTATTGAAGAAGAAGTTATAGAACTCAAACAACAATCGCGTAAAGACATTTTAGTTGGTAGCCGGAGTTTAATTATACAGCTAATGAAACTTAACTTGATTGATGAATACCAACTTTGTGTTCACCCTGTTGTTGCAGGAAGCGGTTTGTCCTTATTTGAAAATATAAATGACAGGACTGTTCTTAAACTCATAAAGACTAAAACCTTTAGTGGTGGTGCAGTAACGCTTTATTATGAACCGACAAACGAAAAAACAACTTAAAAAATAAAATTATGGCACTTATCAATCCACACATTAACTTCAATGGAAATGCCGAAGAAGCATTCAATTTTTACAAGTCAGTATTTGGCGGAGAGTACGCAACGATTGTGCGTTTGAAAGACCTGTCAAGTCCAGAATTTCCGGTAGCAGAAAATGACGCAAATAAAATAATGCACATTGCGTTGCCTATTGGCAAAAACAGTTTGATGGGCAATGATGTTCCGGAAAGTATGGGTCGGGTAAATGAAAATGAAAACAGATCTAAAATAATGATTAGCGCAGAAAGTCGTGAAGAAGCCGACAGGTTATTTAACGGACTTTCAGCAGGTGGAAGCATTGAGTTTCCTATTGGCGATAGTCCCTGGGGTTCATATTTTGGGATGTTTAGAGACAAATTCGGTATTGAATGGATGGTGGATTATCAGAATGTAACAAACAAAAGTAACTGATTGCAATAAATTGAGGATAGTAATAGAACAAGCAAAATAACCAACTTAAATTACGAAAACAATGGCAAAGATTAGCACTTATCTCAATTTTCCCCGAAACACTGAGGAAGTTTTCAACTTCTACAAATCAGTTTTCGGTGGCGACTTTATTGATGGAAAAATCAACCGGTTTGGCGACATGCCTCCAATGGAAGGCGCCCCTCCAATGCCTGAAGAAGACAAAAATCTGGTGATGCATGTGGCGCTTCCCATACTTGGAGATCACCTTTTGATGGGCTCAGATGCTCCGGAATCAATGGGATTCATCGTAAATAAAGGAAATAACGTGTACATTTCTATTCACACCGATTCGCGGGCTCAGGCAGACGATTTATTCGCAAAACTTTCTGAAGGAGGCGTGGTAGAATTGCCTATGACTGATATGTTCTGGGGCGATTATTTTGGCTCGTTCTCCGACAAGTTTGGTATCAAATGGATGGTTAATCATTCTACCAAGGTTTTATCCTCAGATAATAGTCATTAGCATTCCAGTCCCGAACGTAACTAAAAATGGAATTTAGCAAGACGACAAAATAGTCATTAGTCATTTGAAAATTTGCAAAATATTATTTTCCTAATGACTAATGACTTTTTCCTGTTCGTTAAAAGTTATTCAAAATCGGACAGGAAGACTATACTTACCAATTGAATATGATGGTTTGTTTTAAGTTTGTATGAACACTTAGCGGAACGGGACTGATACCTGCAACACTTTCGATCAGTTGTTTTTCATCGTCTGTGTATCCTTTCTTCGGAAAATTGAATTCCAGAATTACTTCAGACACTCGGCGTGGTGCATCTGCCATAATTTTGGTGATTTCAATTTCGGTGCCTTTAAGGTCAATACCGTTATCCATTGCTTTGATGCCCATGATAGTCATGATGCAATTGCCCAAAGCTGTTGCCAGCAAATCGGTAGGAGAGAAAGCCTCACCTTTGCCACGGTTGTCGGTTGGTGCATCGGTAATAATTTTGCAGCCCGATTGCAAATGAATGTTTTCGGTGCGTAAATCGCCTAAATAAGTTGTTTTTACTGTTGTCATCGTCGGAATATTTTTAGCTAAGATACAAAACGGTTCGATGTGTCATTTGTCACTCCATGCAAAACTTGTAACTTCGCAGCGAAATTTTAAATTAAACGACCATGTTTTCAGGAATAGTTGAAGAAGCCGGCAAAGTGATTGCCATTGAAAAAGATCAGGAAAATGTACATTTTACACTCACCTGCTCGTTTGTTGATGAGCTCAAAATCGATCAAAGTCTTTCGCATAATGGTGTTTGTTTGACAGTTGTTAAAATCGATCGTGAAGCTAAGACCTATACGGTTACTGCGATTAAAGAAACTCTGCTGAAGACCAATCTGGGCAAATTAGTTCCTGGAAGCAAAGTGAATCTGGAACGGAGCATGATGATGAATGGCCGTTTGGACGGACACATTGTTCAGGGGCACGTTGATCAGACTGCAACTTGTATAAAGGTTGAAGAAGCCGACGGAAGCTGGTATTTCACATTCGAATATCCGTTCGACAAGGAAATGGCGCAAAAAGGTTACATGACTGTTGAGAAAGGTTCGGTTACCGTGAATGGCGTCAGTCTGACGGTGGTAAATTCGAAAGATAATTCGTTCCAGGTGGCCATTATTCCATATACCTACAACGAAACCAATTTCCACACGTTCGAAGTAGGTACAATGATCAATCTTGAGTTTGATATTATTGGCAAGTACTTAAGTAAACTGATGACATTTAAATAAGCTAGATTGTAAATTTTCATCATCCAGGCATCTTAAAAAAAAAAGTCATGCATATTTCTCAAAATGCATGACTTTTTTTTGTTGCATATGACATTTATTTTCAATAGTTTAAGCAAGTTTTTGACATTTTTGTTTAAAATATTTCATTTAAGATTAAACAAATTTAAAAATCGACCTGTTTAATGTTTGTTATAAATAATTAAACAATCTAAAAAATGAAAAGACAATTTGTAAATCTGAATTCGCAAACCTATGCATTTCGAATTGCATTTGTGTTTGTTTTAGCTTTCGCTACTTTAAGCTGCAATAAAGAAGACGATATGGCTTCGATGCAGGTCAGTTCTGAATCAAGGGACATTACCTATGTTCTTGATAACTTTAGTTCGGTAAATGCTGGAGTAACCGAAGACGATTTCCTGAAAAGAGGTAAAATGATCCCAACTTTTAAAACATTGGTTGCTGCCTTGGTTGAGACAAAACTCGTGTCAACAATCGCAAAGGAAGAATTAACCATTTTTGCACCTACAGATGAAGCATTTTCTGCACTGGGGTTAAACGAAAAGAACATTGGGACTGTTCCAAACCTGAAAGAAATCTTGCTTTATCATGCTGTTGCTGGAAAAGTTTTTTCGGGTATGCTGACGAGCAAATATGTTCCTACAGTTAATGGAGCTGCGTTAAAAATTGATGTTACGTCTGGTGTTATGGTTAACGATGCAATGGTATTGAAGGCTGATATTAAAGCTATGAATGGGGTCATTCATATAATCGACAAAATTTTAACGCCTCCTTCAAAAAATCTGGTCGAAATCGCTCTGGCAAGTGCACCTGAGTTTTCTATTTTAGTAGCAGCAGTTAAAAAAGCTAAATTAGTTGAAACTCTCTCGACAGGTGGACCATTTACTGTTTTTGCTCCAACCAATGCCGCTTTTGAATCACTCCTGACCGAATTAAAAGTTTCAAGTATCGATGCTCTTTCAGATGAAACAGTTAAAAATGTATTGTTATATCATGTGGTGAATGGCAGGATCTTTTCGAGTGATTTGAAGTCTGGTTCTGTAAACACTCTGAATGGCACATTTAATGTGAATTTATCTGATTTAAAAATAACTGATGCAAATATGCGTGAAGCTGCTCTTGTGCCTTCACTGCTTAATATACAAGCTACTAACGGTGTTATTCATGTAATCGATCGGGTTATTCTGCCTAAATAATGCACTTAAAAAAATAAAGTAAAAAAGGGAGCACTGATTGGTGTTCCCTTTTTTGATATCTAAGAATTCAGTTACCGTTTCATCAGAAACTTGGCGGTTCCAATGTTGTTCCCATCGGCAAACACATCTACGGTATATTCGCCCGGTAAAAATTCCTGACCTTTGTTGTCCCAGAAAATATTGACAGGAAGCGCGTTTCCTTCGTAGGTTACTTCTCGTTTAGCTGAATACGGAATTTTCAGGTCTTCAAACTGAAACAAATCGCTGGCCGATTCCTGAAACAATACCTGATTGGGTTTTTGTATCCGAACGTATATCATTTTGTTTCCGCGGGGTGCGGTTACGTTTTTGCTCAACACAAAACTTACTTTAATCTGTTCGGCACGGCGGGCACTTTCGGCATCTTTCCCACGCGAATTAATTCCAACGGCAGTCAATTCGGTGGCTTCCAGCAATTGGGCTTCTTTTACTTTTTCCTGAAGGTGCTGTTTTTCTTTTTCGAGCTGCTGGTTTTTTGTTTCAGACTGCGCAAAATTTTCTTTTACCTGG
This sequence comes from Prolixibacteraceae bacterium, assembly GCA_028683385.1. Classification (GTDB taxonomy): domain Bacteria; phylum Bacteroidota; class Bacteroidia; order Bacteroidales; family Prolixibacteraceae; genus Aquipluma. The sequence continues at coordinate 186,888 of JAQUIJ010000003.1, forward strand.
GCATTTTCAGCCATCAGCATTTCATTTCTCCGGTTCAGCGAATCAACCTGAATGATGTAGTTCTTCATGATGTTCCGCATGGTGGTAACTTGCAGACGATATTGCTCGATTTGCCCGTAGCTTACTTTTTTAATTTGCTCAACTTCCTGAAGTAAATCCTTCACTTTGGTTTGAGCGCCTGACAATTCTGTTTGAAGAGTTTCATTGTTCGTATGAATCGAATCGTAGTTCACCATCATGGTACTCAATTCGCTTTGAATCGAGGCCTTTTCCAAATTTAATGCCGCCAGAATCTTTTTGTTCTCGTTATGCTGAGAAACGAAAACCGAAATTACAACGATCAGCAAAACTGATAATATGATGATGATCAGATTGTTTCTTCTTTCTTTATCGGTTTCGCCTAACGAAAACTTTTTCTTTTTTATGCCAAATTCATCCATCCTGATTGAGTTTTGGTGTTGTTTTTAAGGAAGCCAAAAATAACAAATTTAAGGCCAATCCTGAAGGTTTTTGATCAAAAGGTTCGATGTTTCAATTTCTAATCAATTCTTTGAGTTGCTTTTAAATGAAATTCCCTGAAACATCGGGATAAGATATTTCAGGGAATTGGGATTTAAATTTCGACATCGAAAGCTAAGCATCCGGATTGATTAGCTTGCCTAATTTTACATAGCTTTCCTCAACGGTATCAATCAACTCTTTTGCGATGTTGTCGAAATAGCTTTTTACCGATTGTTTAACATCCTTGCTTTCAGGATGATTAACTTGATAGCGCAGCGAATTTCTTAGAGTCAGTGTTTCCTGAACAATCTGAAGAACAGCTTCATCATCGGGTTTTTGCTGTAGGTTGTTAAACGTAAAACAGTCGAGTATCAGGTCAGATACTACATAATCAATCTCTTTTTTTAATCGTTGTCTGCTTGCCATAGTTTATTTTATTTGTGACGTAAGTGGATATTTCATTGACTTGGGTTCAAGTAAAAGCGCTCTGACCGAACCCACTAAAACTTCGGTCTCAACCTGTACCGGAAGGTGGTTTTTGTCATCAGTAAACCAAATTTTCATGTATTCACCTTCACGAAAAAAATCGCCTTGCAGTAAATATACTGAAACTTTGTGACAACGGTACTCTTTCCCGTTCCGTGTTTTTACATTCTCTTTGCCAAGATACCTGAAAAACAAATCGGCTACCTGCCTATCGATTAACATCCGGTATGGAACTTTCTGGCCAACAAACAGTTTGTTAAAATCAAATTTCCTGAAGTTGTAAGCTGTTGCAAGCAAATCATAAGTATTGTCGAGAGCAGGTAAACTGGCCCGGTAAACCGGCTTATTATCCTGCTTAATTTCCGTTTCAATCTTTCCTGAAGCAGAATCGAACCAATACCGATGGACAGAACTTTCTTTTGCATGGTTCATTATCCGGCTTGAATAGATTGGCTTGAAGGTGCTGTAGTTACTGTATGTTTCGAATGTGTCGCGTACACAATAGAGCAAATCGTAAGCTTTTAACGATTTGCCAACGGCCTTTAAATGCCAGGCTTGCTGTTGTTTGTATTTCAAGGTGTCGGCTCTGAATTCAACATCGCCACTCTGAACCCAGATGAATTGCCAGTTGTAGTATGCTCCGTAGCGGGCATATTCACCACTTTTGAACGGGTATTCAATGCTCTGCCCTGAAGCTGGAAGACTAGAAATGAGTACGAAGAATAAGCCAAGGAAGAACCCAAATCTACCGGTTAGGATTCTCTTCTGATTCGATTTTTTTCCCGTTCTTTTTTTCCTGCTCTTTTTTTCGGGCTTTTTCTTTTTCAAGTTCTTCGTCAATCAGTTCTTTTTTATAATCGGGTTTGTATTTAATATCCCAGGTTTCCTTGTATTCAAAGTTTGAACGGACTTTGATGATTTTTGGATAGTAAACAACCTCCTCGGGTTGAATCCCATCTGCCAGATATCCGGTATCCCATTTGCCATTTTTATTCTTATCCAGAATGATCTTTATCTTATACTTTTCTGGTTTCAGATACGGGAATTCAATTTTACCATCTTCCAGTATCTGAATTTTCTGAAGCACTTTTTCATCCTTGTCGTTTCCTAAAAGTTGAACAATTGCCGGGGTTGAAAGTCCCGAGATAGTCAGGATAATCTTTCCGTAATAGTCTTCTTTTTGTGTCTTGAATTTCTGGTTGATTTTGTTGCTCGGGTAGCCATAAATGTTATATGCTGCAGCCGAATCGACCTGAAAAAGATAGTTGGTATTCGGATCCCAATGATGTTCGATGTAGAACTTACGGACTGAATTGGTGTCCTTTTTAACTACAATCGGAATCTGTGTCCTTACTGTATCTTCAAACGAATATAGTCTGACTTTTGTTGTGTCAAAAGAACTTAGTGGCTCGGGTGCTTCAATCCGTATTGGTCTATAGATGTCGTGAGCTGAGGTGTTGATATTGTTCCCCAAATTGATGGTTGGTACAGGTGGAATCTCATTCTTTTTTCGCTTGACCTTCGGCGTTTTCGGAGCGGCGTAAATCATTTCAACGGTGTCGCGCCTGATTACAAGTTGGTTCAGCGAATCTAAAACCTGATATTTTAATTCGAATTTAAGCGAATCACTCTTGCTGAAAACCGTGTCAGTTAACCATACGGTGATTGAGTCCCGTTTCAGGTTCGATTCGATGTACGACCAGTCTTTGGTAGGCGTAGGTTTGAGTAAATTAATTTTGAATGAATCGCTCAGTGATTCAGAAAAATAGAAATCGCATTTGTTCCCCTGGTTCCGTTTATACGAGTCGAGGTACTGATCAAATTTCACTTCTTCGAACATCATCAGGTACTGCGGAGTGGGCAGATAATCAACATGTCCGGAGACCAGGAGCGTATCAGTCCCTTGTATAACGGTGTCGGTTCGGGCAACATATTTGGCCAATGGAACAATAAGCGAATCGGCAAATGCGATTAATTCGGCATGTGAATTATAAGTCCGGCTGTTGTCGGCATCGGTAAGTGCGTAAAGCCGATAACTACCAGAAGCCAAATTATCAATCATGAATAATCCATTTTTATCCGTCGTTCCAATGTAATCAGGTATGCTATCTATAAATGCGGTATATTCTTTTTGTCGATGAAGTAAAACCAATGCTTTCTCAACCGGTTCCTGAGTGAAGGCATTTTTTACGTATCCGGCAACTTTTAAACTGTCATATCGTTGCCCTGTGGCGAACGAAAAGCGAAAATCCTTGATTGGGTTTTTCTCGTTGTTATCAGCTACTGCATCTTTAAAATCAAGCGAATAGGTTGTTTCTTTTTTCAATGGTTCCGTAAATTCAACGATAAGGGTTTTCCCCTTCATCTTGATTTGCGGTTTCTTTTTCATGGGCGGCGAAATAACAAGCTTCTCCGAGATATCGTCAGAATTGATGTATTCGTCGAACGTTAAGCGAACATCATTGCCTTTATAGTTCGTCCCACGTAATCCCGGAATTGTTTTCACAACAACAGGAGGGATGCTGTCTTTTGGGCCACCAGATGGACTTCCAATGTTAGCACACGAAGTGTAAAATATCAGGTAGAAAAGTGAGACGCCAAATAAAAGAGGTACAATGCTTTTCAGTTTGAAATAGCTCATTCGAATTGGATAGGATGAAATCTGTTGCAGATTATCGTTTGTGTCAAAACCAGTTTGCTTCATAGTTGTATATTCCGTACAAACTTACAAATTCCTGAAAACATTGGGTAACATACACTGTTAATTTATGTTTGAGCTTCAAGGAGCGAAGTTTTATTCAAATGGAATGGATTTCGATCCGAAAGATAATTTATCGAAAAAACAAAGGAGAGTCAATCGATTGACTCTCCCCAATATTCATTGCGAATGGAAATTTTTATTTCAGTGTTCCTTGCTGTGCCTGATCGATCATTTCTTTGTTTGCTGTGATGTAAATCTCAACACGACGGTTTTGAGCCCTTCCGGCTTCGGTAGCGTTATCGGCAACTGGTTCGTCAAAAGCTTTTCCTTCGGTTGTCATACGTTCTTTCTGTATTCCATTGGTATTCAGAAAACTTGAAACTGAAGCAGCCCGATCATTCGATAATTTAAGATTCAGATCGCGTGAACCTTTATTATCGGTATGTCCATAAATCGTTATATCTGTTTCAGGAGTTTCTTTTAATGAGGCAGCAAACTTTAAAAGCGCTGCTTTTGACGAAGCATTTAAATCACTTTTCCCGGTGGTGAATAAAATACCACTGTCAAAAGTAACTTTGATAGCCTGTAAGTTATTTACGTCAGTAACTGTTTCAACTTTTGCGCCTTCAATTTTCTCAAGTTCGGCTTTCTGTTTATCCATTTTTTTACCGATCAATACACCTGTGCCAGCGCCAACGGCACCACCAACGGCAGCACCAATAGCAGCACCTTTCCCATGACCCACTAATGCACCAATTCCTGCACCTAAAAGGGCTCCACCTGCTCCCCCAATTACACCTCCTTTGGTCGAATTTTTGGTCGTTGAGCAACTGCTTAAAAGAATTGTACTACATAAAACCAATGCTGTTAATACTTTAAAACTTTTCATTTTCTGTAATTTGAATTAATTGTTTTTGTTATTTAATGAATTCTGTAATCTTAATTTGACCCCAGATTGTTTCAGAAATACGGGTTTAACCGTTCACCGTCAATTCTACTATCTAGAACAACTAATGTGAAAGTTGGTTTTTAATAAATTAAGTTTAGGTCACAAAAATGAATGAAGATTTCTTCTGTTTTGTCCAAAAGAGAAGTCAGGTTAAATTTGACCTGCAAAAATAAGGTGTTTTTATGTAAAAAACGAAATTATCTTGACTTGTTGACCCAATTTACCAAAAATATAATCCGGTAAATTTTGGAAATACGAGTTAAGAAAAGAGGTAAATTCTTAAGAAGCTTAACGTTTCATAACACCATAGCACAGAATCTTCACAATGTTGTCGACGCTTTGTTCCAGGTTAACCTTGCTGTAGTCGCCAGCAGCCAGAGGCATTTCCAGCCCTTTGATAGCTGTAGTAATACCGATAGCGGCAAGTGTCAGATCATAAACTTCAAAAATGTTTTTGCGAACACCTTCGATGAGGATTCTTTTAATCATCCTGATTTCTTCCTGCTGATGGCGATGTTTAATGTTTTCGATAAACTCGATGGCAGTTACATCGTTCTCGAGCGCGTTGTAGAAATTAGCCATTCCGCGGAATGTGGTTAACTTGGTAAGAATATAATCTCTAAGTTTATCAACCGGATCGGTATTTCGGTTTACAACGATTTCGAGTTCCTTACGCAAAATATCAACTTCCTTTTGAATTACTTCCTGAAAAAGATCTTCTTTACTTGTGAAATAATAATAAAGCGAGCTTTTCCCTTTACGCACAGCATTGGCGATATCGTCGAGTGTTGTTTTTTTGTATCCGTATTTGCTGAATATTTCCTGGGCAATTTTCAGGATGCTTTCGCGGTTCGCATCTTTTTTGTTTGTCCCACTTTCAAGGTTCATCGCCATAACTAAAGGATTAATTCAATCAGTTAACAAATATAAGTTTTATTTCAAGCCAGAAAAACGACTCAAATTATCACAAAGAAAGGCTACATTTTCTAATTTTTATAATCTTCGTCCCTTTTTTTTATTTTCAGGATGAAAAAATTGCTTTTTCGCTTCACTGTTTTTTTCTTTTGCTAACCTGAAATCGAGCTGTTTCTTCTCCAAATTTGCTCTTGCAATTTCAACCTGGACCACATCGCCCAACTGAAACTTGCGGTGAGCGTGGCGTCCAATCAGGCAATAGTTCTTTTCGTCGAAAATATAGAAATCGTCGTCGAGTGTACTTACCGAAACCATTCCTTCGCATTTATTCTCCAATTCAACATAGATTCCCCAATCGGTAACTCCTGAAATGACTCCTGAAAATTCCTGTCCGATTTTATCCTGCATAAACTCAACTTGCTTGTACTTGATCGACGAGCGTTCTGCACTGGCTGCTCTGTTTTCCATGTCAGACGAGTGCTTGCACATGTCTTCGTATTTTTGTGCATTGGCTGTTTTTCCTCCTTCGAGATAGCGTTCGAGCAATCGATGTACCATCACATCGGGATAGCGCCGGATGGGTGAAGTGAAATGCGTATAATATTCGAATGAAAGTCCGTAGTGGCCAATGTTTCGGGTTGAATAAACGGCTTTGGCCATGGTGCGGATCGCCAGCGTTTCAATTACATTCTGCTCGTTTTTACCTTTCACGTTGGTCATCAACAGGTTCATCGATTTGGATATTTGCCCTGGAGTTCCCAACTGCAAGATGTACCCAAATTTATGGATGAAATGATTGAAATTCATCAGCTTATCAGGGTCTGGTTTGTCGTGGATACGATAAACAAAAGTTTTGGCTGGTTTTTTATCGTCAGTTTTGCCAATGAATTCGGCAACCCGTTTGTTGGCCAGGAGCATAAATTCTTCGACCAACTGATTACTTTCTTTGGCTTCTTTGAAATACACCGAAAGAGGTTTGCCGTTTTCGTCGATATCAAATTTGACCTCAACCCGTTCAAAGGCTATCGATCCGTGTTTGAATCGGGCCTCGCGCAGTTTAATTGCCAGTCGGTTCATCGTAAGCACTTCGTCTTTAAGTTCGCCCTCTCCGCTTTCGATAATGGCCTGCGCATCTTCGTAGGCAAATCGTTTGTCGGAATGAATCACAGTTCGGCCAAACCATTGATGCTGAATTTCTGAATCATCATTCAATTGGAAAATAGCCGAAAAGCAGAGTTTATCTTCATTTGGGCGCAACGAACAGACTCCATTCGATAATTTCTCCGGAAGCATAGGTACAACCCGATCGACCAAATAAACCGATGTGGCGCGTGAGTAGGCTTCTTCATCGAGGATTGTGCCGGGAGCTACATAATACGAAACATCGGCAATATGAACACCAATTTCCCAGAAGCCATTTTCGAGTTTTTGGATCGATAGCGCATCGTCAAAATCCTTGGCATCTTTCGGGTCGATGGTAAACGTGGTTACTCCGCGCATATCGCGACGGCGTAGTATTTCTTCCTGCGGAATTTCGTCAGGTATTTTTTCGGCGGCTTTCAGTACGTTTTCGGGGAATCGCAAAGGCAAGTCATATTCAGCCAGAATAGCGTGCATTTCGGTATTGTTGTCGCCAACATTACCCAGCACTTCAATAATTTCTCCAAACGGATTTTTGGCCCGGGCTGGCCATTCCGTGATTTTTGCAATTGCCTTTTGCCCGTCTTTGGCACCGTTCAGCTTTTCATTCGGGATAAATAAATCGAACCCGGTTTTTCCGGTAGGAATAAAAAAAGCATAATTATTCGATTTGGAAATGGTCCCGACAAAAGTTGATTTGGCTCGCTCCACAATTTCAACGACCTCGCCTTCAACCTGTTGTTTTTTTCGGATAGCGAATAATTGCACTTTAACTGTGTCGCCTTCCATGGCATGGTTCAGGTTTCGGTTCGACACCAAAATTGGTTTGTCAAACTCTTCCGAAATAATGTAGGCATAGCCCTGAGGTTGTATCTCAACTTTTCCCAAAACGGCTCCACTGCGCGATTGAAGTTTGTATTTTCCACGCTGAACACTATGAAGATTCTTGGTTTCAGTCAGTTCTTCCAACACCACAAAAACCAGTTTGGTGATTTCCGGATCTTTAATTTTAAGAAGTTCAGCTATTTGTTTGTAGTTATAAGTTCGTTCCGGATTGTCAAGAAACAAGGTAAGGATAGCATTTTTAAGTTTTGGCTTGTTAAATGTTTCAACCAGTTTTTCTATTTTATGTTTTTTATTCTTTGCCATTTTTGGGGTATTAAAATTCACATGTAAGGTAGCAAACATTTTTCGAAACATGGATTTAGATAGGCATCTATTTCCCAAGATGAAGTTAGATTTAACCTAATTAACAAAATTTCAGATTCTTTTCAGTTTGTTATTTCTTTTTGACATCGTTTCACATCATCGAGATGTATTTTTGTCTAAGATAAAAGCAGAACAAAAACAAGTGCAGAAAACAGAACATTGGCCGTGCAGACTGAATTTCAGTTTGTGCGGCTTTTATTTTAGAAGTTCTTAGTGCCTGAAGGTTATTTTGTACATTCGTTGACTGGTATCAATTTTTGTACGATGAAGAAATTACTCTTCCTGATCTTGGTTCTCGCAGTTCAGTTGGTTCAGGCACAGGCTCCCGATCCTGATTTCAATGATAAGGCAGCTTTCAACGACAGCCGTATATATCAGAAGTCAGCCGGTTATGCAGAATCAGCAGATTACGCATCCACTGATGTGATTTATCAGCGACTGAATTTTACGGTCGACCCGGCAGTGAATTATATTTCCGGATCGGTCTTTTCTTCCGTAAAATTTCTAAATGACAATGTCTCCCAAATTCGGTTTGATTTGGCTGACGCGATGATTGTTGACTCGGTTCAGTACAACCAGAAGAAGATTGTTTTTGAGCATTCAGCGAATAAAATCAGTATCACTTTACCTTCGTCGGTTGTTAAAAGCTCGATAGGTTCGGTCGAGATTTTTTATCACGGAGCGCCTCTTCAGAACGGAATGGGTTCGTTTGTCGCTTCAACACACAATACTAATCCGATTATCTGGACATTGTCGGAACCATATGGAGCAAAGGATTGGTGGCCCTGTAAGGAAAGTTTGACTGATAAAATTGATTCGATCGATATTTATATTACCTGCCCTCAACAATATTTGGCAGCCAGTAATGGTAAATTGGTTGAAGATAAAATATCAGGACAAAATCGCACGGCTCATTGGTCGCACCGGTTCCCGATAGCCACTTATTTGGTTGGAATTGCTGTTACGAATTACGAAACTTATTCAGACTTTCTCGATTTGCCCGACGGGAAAAAGATTGAAGTTCTCAATTACGTTTATCCGGAATACCTCGCTACTGCTAAAAGCCAATCGGCTGACATACTTAATATTCTGTCATTCTACAATTCGAAATTTATAACCTACCCATTTGCCAGCGAAAAATACGGACACGCCCAATTTGGATGGGGTGGGGGAATGGAGCACCAGACCATGAGTTTCATGACTAATCTGGATTTTGAATTGGTGGCACACGAAATGGCGCATCAATGGTTTGGTGATTACATTACATTGGCAAGCTGGCACGACATCTGGCTAAACGAAGGTCTTGCAACGTACCTAACCGGATTGACATACGAGAGCCTGCTAAATGGCCAATATTGGCAATCGTGGAAAGATATTCAGGTCAATCGGATTATTTCGTCGCCAAGTGGTTCGGTATATGTGGCCGATACAACTAGTGTTAATCGGATTTTCAATGGACGATTATCGTATTCAAAAGGTGCCTATTTGCTGCATATGCTCCGTTGGGAGATTGGCGATTCGTTGTTTTTCAAAGGCCTCAAAAACTACCTGAAAGATCCTGAAATTGCCAATGGATTTGCTAGTCAGGAAAAATTTGTAGCACAGATGGAAGCCGCTGCCGATACTTCGTTTACCGAGTTCTTTAAAGATTGGTATTATGGCGAAGGATATCCAATTTACCGGCTGACTTATTATACTGACTATGGCGATTTCGGGAAACAAAAGCTACGGATCAGTCAAACTTCTTCAGATTCTTCGGTTGATTTTTTCGAAATGCACATTCCGGTCAGGATTTGGAAGGACGGGAAATTTACCGATTTGCGTTTATACAACACGAGCCAAAATCAGGAATTTGTAATTTCAGATACCAAAGTTGCTCGGATCGAGTTTGATCCGGATAAATGGTTGATTGCCAAGTCAGATCTAGTCGATGCAGTTCTGCATGTTTCTGAAATAGAAGACATTCAGATAATTCCTGAAAATAAATCAGAAAGCATCAGGATAATAATACCTGAAAATTCAGGAAAAGGAGAATTCCGAATTGTGGATTTAAGTGGCCGGATTGTGAAGAGCTGCGAATTATTCGAAACCGATTCCAAAATCGCAACGAGCGATTTGCGAAGTGGATTTTATTTGGTTGAAGTGAAATCCGGGAAATTTAGGAAAACCGAAAAGATTCTACTCAGCCCACGTCAGGCTGAATAGCTTTGCTTCCGGCAATAAGTTCAATTATTCTGGTAAATTTTGTGTTGGTGGAACTACTGGTGGTGTTGCTGGGGGAGTCGCAACCGGTTTTGGTTCTTTAAAAAGTTTCACTTGAACTGCAGTTGGCCCTTTTTGTCCCATTTCTACTTCGTAATTCACAAGATTTCCTTCTTTAATGTCTTCGAGAAGATTATTTACATGCACAAAAACGCTTTCCTGAGTCTCTAAATCGCGGATGAATCCGAACCCTTTTGAAGTGTTGAAGAAAGTTACAGAACCTTTTCTGATCGGATCGAAAACTTGATTTGGATCACTTTTTGGTATGCTGATTTCAATATCTTCGAGATTAATTACTTTTTTCAGGGAAGGATCCGGAGGGGTTGAAGTGATCATCCCATTTTCGTCAACATAGGCTATCATATCGTCAAAGCTGCCCTTATCACTATCTTTCCGGGTCATCTTTTTCATTTCTTTTTCTTTTCTCTTTTTCTCTTTCTTATTTCTTACTTCTTTTTTGTTGAACGATTCTTGTGATCTACTCATGTTTCAATTTAATTTTATGTACAAATATAATTTCCGTATAAAAATGCAAATAATTGCATCAATTCCCAAGACAGTATTTTTCCCAAATGTACACTTTTAATTTAGTGTTTTGAAATATTTCTGTTTTTAACCATGTATTGAACATTCGAAATGCTCATTTAATCACAGCTTTAGCTAATCTTTCGTAAAATAGGAGTGTCAAAAAAACATTGAATCTGGTCATTCCCAGACTTCCTGTTTTATTATCCGAAACTCAATCCTGAATAAATAGACATCTTTTGGGTTGCGATAAACTTAAATTGCCGAATTTGTATCCGAAACTGAACCCACGGGAAATGTTCATTTTCAGGATGGTTCTATCAAATCCCAGAGATTTCCATACAGGTCGGCAAAAACGGCTACTGTACCATAAGGTTCTACCAAAGGTTCGCGTACAATTTGGACATTCTGATCCAGTAAATTTTGATAATCACGCTTGAAATTGTCGGTATTCAGAAATAGAAAAACCCTTCCTCCTGTTTGGTTTCCCACTCGGATTGTTTGTTCGTCGGTGACAGCTTTCGCGAGTAAAAGACTACATTCTGAAGAGTTGGGAGGTGCAATCCTTACCCAACGTTTTGTTTCGCTCATAACCGTGTCTTCAATTAGTCTGAAATGCAATTTTTGGATGTAAAACTCAATGGCTTCATCATAGTCAGCCACCACCAAAGCAATCTGTGCGATATACTGTTTCATTTCTGAATGAGTTTGATGAGAGTCAGTAAAAGTAGTTGAAAATTCTGCATCCCAAATCTTTCACGTTCTTCGATTTTCCAACTCTTTGTTCTATGCCCTTTGCTCTTTCCCATTATTACGCAACCTTTTACGACAATGTCCCGTCTAGTTATTACAATTGTTCAAAAACTGCACCTATGAGAAAACTTTTACTTTTTACATTGATGCTATTTGGCCTGATGACAAGCGCACAAACCAGCATTACCAACGGCAATTGCAAGGCACAATTTAAATATGCAGTGAATACCCAGATCATGACGCTTTTGCCAGCAACAGCTATTAATTTTTACGACAGGTCTGAAGGGTTAGTTAAAGAATGGTATTGGGATTTTGGCGATGGGAATACCAGTCGTGAGCAAAACCCGATGTTTATTTTTAACCATCCGCAAGGTGGCACAACCGTAAAAATGAGTCCTTACCGTACAGTGAGCCTGACAGTTTTGACTTCGGATGAATGTAAAAGCTTCTATTCCGAAACAATCAACATCATGGATGGAACTCCCTATGTTGCACCGGATTGCATGGCAAGGTTTAAATATTACCAAACGGCTTACGATGCAGTGGGTGGAACAGCCTCTTTTCAGTTGACAAATCTTTCAGAAGGTGATTCGTTGAAATACGAATGGCAGTTCGACAATGGAAAAACCAGTACTGAGAAAGAACCAACAGTAACTTTTGACCTGACACAACCAGAGCACAAAGTTTGCCTAACTGTTTCAGGAAAGAATAAATGCATGGACACTTTCTGTGATGCAGTTTATATTGTTGATCCAAATATCCCAATTGTTGAACCAGCCAAATGCTATACTGGGTTTGGTTATACGGCAAATTACGACATTAAAACCCTGGTTCCAGCCTTGGTATTAGATTTCTATTCGAAAGCGACTCCGGAAGCGACTGAATGGAAATGGGATTTTGGCGATGGAGAAACGAGCAGCGAAGCCAATCCAACGCATATCTTTAACTTGCCGATTGGAACCAATCCGCTTGCCGATCCAAATCCATTCCGGAAAGTTTGCCTAACGGTAAAGACATCTTCAGGTTGCCTGGCTTCCTATTGCGAGACCATTAATATATACATGAATACCACTCCTCCAGTTGAACCTTCGGCCAATTGTCATGCATGGTTTAAATACTACCGACCAACCGACGTAATCAGCATTCCTGAAGTAATTCCATATAAATTAGTCGATGCTTCGGAAGGCAAAGTGGTCAGTCGAATCTGGCAATTTGAGGATGGCACAACCAGTACCGAAGCAGAACCATTGGTTAGTTTCGATTTTCAGAAGCCTACCCAGAAAGTTTGCCTGACCATTTATACAGCCGATAGTTGTTCGAGTACCTGGTGCGAGGTGATTTATGTGACCGCGCCTAAAGTGGATACCGTTTATTCTGAGAAACCTGTTCTGAATGGTTATGCCATGCGTTATAAATCAAGTTTCCCAATTCAGATGTCATCGTGTCAGGGGTATGCTATGGCTCAAGTTTATCTGAAAGATTCGCTTATCAATGCCAGTCATTACGTTTGGTCAAATGGCGTCGAAGGTCAGGAAGTAAAAGGACTTTGCCCCACTCAAAGCTATTCTGTAAAAGCCTTAACTCCGGATGGAACCATCGTTTCAGGAACATTTATTTTTAACTCGGATGGAACGGTTACTGAAGTTCCGATTAATTGGTACATTACCGGAGCCCGCAACAACTGGCAGATTCAGTACGACCTGATTGATAAAAATTACACGGTTGAATGGCGACTTTGCGATGGAACAATTGTCAGAAGTGATAGTATTCCGCTTAATTCAATCAACTGCGGCACGAGCCAATCGAATCTGATATTGAAAGATGCGTCAGGAAATGTGGTTTACTCCGAAAATATTTCGCTGAAAATGTTGGCCACTTATCTGAATCCTGATCAGACTACACCTTCAATCAAATTCTTCCCAAATCCGGTGACTGATGTACTGAATATTCAATATTCCGGAAGCAGTTTGAACGAATTGCAGATCGAAATTTGTGATATTTCCGGACGGAGCGTTATGCTTGAAAAGTTTTACAATGTTGAGCCTGGAGAGCAGATTAGCCTGAATGTAACTTCAATTCGCAAAGGAATTTATCTGTGCCGAATGATTTCAGGTAAACAAATCATTGGAGTTGAAAAGTTTAGCAAATAAGAAGAACTAATAGCAGCCTTAAAGCAAACTCAGCGGGTGACTCGAAGTCACCCGCTGAGTTTGCTTTAAGGCATATCCAATTTTATTTCTTAAACTCAATCTTAAGTGTAGCCACCTGCCATTCGGGTAATTTAGTCGGTTTGTTGATGACCAATGCATCGCCTTCCTGCTTCCATGCCAGTTTTTCGTTACTACCCAATAGTTTAACCGAAGCTATGCTTTTGGAGTTTACTTTAGAATTTTTACCCAGCGAAGTAATCTTGATTTCACCAGTTGGTTTACTCATGCAGAATGCATATAGTGTTTCTCCTTTGGTCGTAAAACGAATATCGGCGGATTCGTAGGGACGCACATCTTTTACTCCTCCAAATTGGCCTTTTTCCTGATTCTTTTTGGTTGAAGGACCTTCGCCGTAGATTTTCCAAGGGCGAGTTCCATAAATTGCCTCACCATTAACTGGTGTCCATTTGGCAATCTCATCCAGAATATTCAGGACATCGGGTTCGAGATCGCCTTCCGGAGTTTGAACTACGTTGAGCAGTAAATTGCCGTTTTTACTTACAATATCAACCAACATCTGAATCACCTCGGTTCCGGTCATGTATTTCTGGCCAGTACGGTAATACCAGTCGCCAATCGAAGTGTCGGTTTGCCAAGGGAACGGACTGATTGAATCCAGCGCTCCGCGTTCAACATCCTGCACCCAGCGGCCTTCAGATGCGCGTAATTTGGCCGTGTAAACTGCATCCAATTTTCCACCGTTTTTGGCCATATCCTGATTGTAATAATGAGCCAGCATGGTGCGTCCAACTTCACCAAATGGCAATTCGCTGTCAGAATAAAGCAGGTCTGGATGATACATGTCGATCAGTTCGGTAATTTTTGCTAACCAGTCTTTTTGGTTTTCAGGATCGTTGGTTAACCATTCCTTGTCGTCGGGAGCGGCTTTTTTATGGTATAAATCGGCATATTGTTCGTCGTTCCCATCGTAGGGCACTCCGGCCATTGGCCCGGTTTTGTCAGCGCCACGGGCACTCTGAAACCACGTGTAACTGGCGCCCAAATGTTCGGAAACTCCAAAGCGTAAACCTTCTTTCTTGGCAGCTTTTTGCCACAAGCCAACTACATCTTTCTTAGGACCCATATTCACCGAATTCCATTTGTGAAGTTTCGAGTTCCACAGGAAAAAATTGTCGTGGTGAGTTCCCATGCTGACAAAATATTTGGCTCCCACCTTTTTGTAAAGAGCCATTAGTTTTTCAGGATCCCAGCGCTCAGCTTTCCATAAAGGGATAATGTCTTTGTACCCAAATTTCGATGGATGTCCGTATTTTTTCAGGTGATCTTCGTATTGCCGCGATTCCCATTTCCCGTCCTGGATGTACATGTTCCGGGCATACCAATCGCCCTCGCGTGGAACTGCCTGTGGTCCCCAGTGTGCCCAGATGCCAAATTTGGCATCGCGAAACCATTCGGGATATTGGTACTCTTTAAACGACTCGTCGGTTGTTGTAAATTTTGTAGGCAGTGCTTTTTTAGGTTGTGCTGAAACTGATATTCCGAGGACAATAAAAAGCAAACTTGTTAGCCTGATTCTTTTGAATAGATTAGTTTTCATGGTGTTAGTTTTAAATTTTAATTCAAGGTTTTACTTAGGTAAAGGAATAGGTATAGTGAAACTCTCCAAAAGAGGAGAGTCTATTTCAATGAAGAAAATGCTTGCTGAATTTATTTCAGCACACGAATTAAAAGAAGGTTTACAGGTACTGATCCAGCTTTCTTCTGGTGATTTCTCCGACCACACCTTTGATTTCTTCGGCATGATCGCGCTTGCAAACCAAAATGGTATCGCCGTCTTTCACCACAATCACATCGTCCATCCCAACAACTGCGACTAAACTGCCCGGAGCATAAACGTACGAGTTTTTGGTATCCTGAAAAATAACCTCACCGGTACCTGTATTCTGGTTCTCGTCTTTTCGCTGATCGTATTTATAAACTTCCTCCCAGCTCCCGAGGTCGTTCCAAACAAAATCGCCTTGCACCAGAAAAACATTATCCGCTTTTTCCATGATGCCATAGTCAATCGAAATGGAGTCAACCTGGTTGTAAATTTTGTCCAGAACCTCTTCGTAGCTTGCAGTCCCGATCGTTTCTGCGATTTTTTGCAGGTCTGCATATAAATTTGGAGCGTATTTCTGAACGGCTTCCAGAAAGACAGAAACCTTAAATACGAAGATTCCGGCATTCCAGAAGAATTTTCCGGAGTCGACATACGATTGAGCAGTTTCCAGATTGGGTTTTTCCACGAAGCGATTGACCGCAAACGATTTGATGGTTTGTCCAATTTTAATTTCATCGGCAATTTCAATGTATCCGTAGCCAGTGGCCGGTGCATTTGGCGTAATTCCGATGGTCACGATTCCATTCTTTTCTTCGGCTATTTTTGCTGCAGATTCAATCGTTTCCTGAAAAAGCTTATCATTTTGGGTCAGGTGGTCGGCTGGCGAAACAATCATGATTCCGTCAGGATCGTTTTTGGCAATAAACAAAGCTGCCAGTCCAATTGCCGGGAGTGTGTTTTTTCCCACCGGTTCGTAAATCAGATTTTCTTTCAGAAGCCTTGAAGTTTGTTGTTCCAGAACCTCTTTTTGCCCTTTGTTTGAAACCACGTAAATACTTTCATCGGGAATGAAATTGGCAAAACGACTGATAGTAGCCTGAATCAGCGATTCGTTTCCGAAGATGGTCAGGAATTGTTTTGGGTTTGCCTTGCGGCTTCTTGGCCAAAAACGTGTGCCAGATCCACCGGCCATTATCAGGCAATGTTTGTTGCTCATAGCGTATAGTTTTTAAAAGTGGCAAAGTAAATAAAAGTGCCTAAAGTGACTAGAGTTCGGAGTGCCTGGAATAAAAAAATATGGATAATGCTTTTCTTTTAACTTTAGGCACTCTAGACACTTAAGTTCACTTTGAACTTCATTAGTAACGAACTTTAATTTTTAATGCGCCTTCGATGGCTTCTTCCGAAGCAACAACGGCATATCCGCCACCACAACCTGAGGTTATTGCACCTGGATATTTACCGATGTATTTGCTTTCCATTTCTTCCAGAACCCATTCGAGAACTGTATTCGGAAGTATTTTCTTCCAGGCATAGAAAGTTTCGGTCATCGATTCGCCAAGCAAGTTAACATTTTTTGAGAGAATTGCTTCGTAGCATTTTATTCCGGCATCGCCCAATTCTTTTACATATTCAGGTTTCAGGTTTTGATCGACTAACGGATCGTATCCATTAGGACGAGGAGACATTGGAATCAAATGCAAAACATTCGAAAGCCATTCGCAGGTTTCCTTATCGAACGTGTTTTCAATGTTCGAAGGCCAGAATTTCCCATCGTAATCCAAACGGCTGACACCAGGAACCAAAATGCCAAGCTGATCCTGAGATCCTGAAATGTATTGGCTTCCGGGAGGATTTTCGGCTCCAAACAGAAGTTGGGCATTGCGAACCTGATCACCTTCAGGAATTTTTCCACCCCAAATTTCATGGGCAATTTTACGTGAACTGGTTGCCATTCCGGAGCGATCGTTGAATTCGATGGTTGGCCAGATTTGAGCAACTACCACTGATCCGCGATGAACTTTGGAAACCCAGGGTTGATCCATCCAACCTCCGGCAATACAAACGCGGTAAGGAAATTGAAGCTCTTTTTTCGAACTTGAACTCGAACGGGCAGGTAATCCTTCTTCAGGAATACGCTCCAGAACAACTAATTCAACATTATTCTCTTTGCATATTCTTGCTTTTCCTTCTGTGAAACCGTCAGTATTTACAATAAACAAATCAGGTTTCAGGCGTTTCATATCTTCCTCAAAATCGAGCATTCCCATTCCTGACGAAACAAATGCTTCGGTGACATATTTTAAGGCGCCAACCATATAAACCCGTTCTTCCTGCGAAAAATAAGGCTTTTTACCTTTCAGTTTGAAAAGATTCTCGTCCTGGCCAACGCTGACATAAAGTTTACCATATTGTGATGCCGTTTTAAAGAATGCAACGTGTCCGGCATGCAGCAAATCGTAACAGCCACTGACCAATACTTTTTTATCGCTCATAAGTTATTTTATTAATTAATCTTCAGAACAAACAGTTTCTCAATTTTGCTGAAACCCAATAAAGCTGGTCGAAAAACTGTAACTATCCTGTTAAAAACAAAATTGGCTATCCACGCAAAAGCGAATAGCCAATTTTTATTTAGTTATGTTTGTTATTTCCGCTGATCATCTGTTCTTTAATCCAGTCGTAGGTTTCTTTCATACCTTTTGCAAGGGGCAAGGTTGGCTCCCATTTCAACAGGTCAAGAATCATGGTATTGTCGCTGTTACGTCCACGAACACCTTTGGGTGCACCCAGATCGTAAGTCCGTTTCAGTTTGATGTTGCCGATTTTCTCAACGATGTCAACCAATTCATTAATCGAAACCATTTCGCTGCTTCCAAGATTGATAGGCTCGATGATGTCGCTGTACATGATTTTAAGGATACCTTCGACACAATCGGTAATGTACATGAAACTGCGGGTTTGTTCGCCGTCGCCCCAAATGTTGATTTCATCTTTTCCGTACAATTCGGCTTCCAATACTTTGCGACACATAGCTGCAGGCGCTTTTTCGCGGCCACCAGCCCAGGTTCCGTGAGGTCCGTAAACGTTGTGGAAACGTGCTACCCGGGTATTCACTCCAAAATCTTCACGGAAATGACGGCACATCCGTTCTGAGAACAGCTTTTCCCATCCGTATCCATCTTCAGCCTGTGCTGGATAAGCGTCTGATTCTTTCAATCCCGGATTATCGGTTTCCTGTTGTTTTTCGCCATTGTAAACACAAGCCGAAGAGGCATAAAAGAAACGGTCGATGCCCAAATCTCTAGCAGCCATCAACAGGTGGGTGTTGATTAAAACACTCAACATGCATTCAGCTTTGTGGTTTTCGATGAACCCCATTCCGCCCATGTCGGCCGCCAGGTTGAATACTTCGTTATATCCGTTTAATGCAGTATAGCAGTTTTCTTTGCTGTTCAAATCAAGCACAAGGTTATCTACGTCTGTGTGAACCTGATACCATTGGTTCATTGGTTTTTTATCAACCGCACGTACATCATTTCCCATATCTTTTAACTTCCTGGTCAGGTGACCACCGATAAAACCACCGGCTCCGGCAACTACAATTCTTTTCATTTTCTTATGATTTAAATGTTAAATAAAATTTTCAGGTTGGCTGGTAAACCTTTGCCAACGTGTTGTATTTTAGTGAATAATGTATTTGTGTTTTAATTATCTAATGCAAATATCGGTATAAAAAGCAACCCTCCAACACGGTTAAATCCGATATTATAGTGCAAAGGTTTGCGCAAAGGTTTGCATTTGGAAAATATGCTGAGGAACATTTCTTAGGGTTGAAAGATTGATTTACAGATGGCCTGATTTTGACAACTGAATGATTCCTGATTAATAAATTCCTGAATATTCTGCTAGCTTTGTAATATAAGAATAGCTTTTTTATCGATCATGCAAAAAGGTAAGAGTCACGTTTCTTTAAAAGATATTGCGCGCGAAATTGGCGTTTCCATTTCAACAGTTTCCCGGGCGCTGAATAATCATCCCGACATTTCACCTGAAGTGACCAGGAAAGTTCAGAAACTGGCAGCAGAGTTGAATTACACGCCTAATCCGCTGGCGATGGGTTTGCTTAAACAGGCTACCCGCATGATTGGTGTCATCGTTCCCGATTTGGTCACTCATTTCTATTCATCGATTATTTCAGGAATTGAAGATATTGCTGAACAAAAAGGCTATTACATCCTGATTGCTTCGTCGAACGAAACCCTTCAAAAGGAAATCAAGGCCGTTGAAAACCTGATGAAAACCCGTGTTGAAGGATTGATTGTTTGCCTGAGTCAGGAAACAAAAAACTACGATCATTTCAACCGCCTGATTAATACTAATATTCCATTGGTTTTTTTTGATCGGGTTTGCCGAACCGACGAGGTTTCTTCGGTTGTGGTCGACAATGTTGATGCAGCACAAAAAATTACGAGGCACTTTTACAAAAATGGATTCCGTCGGATTGCATACATTGCGGGTCCCGACCATTTGAATATATCGCAGGAACGAACTCGGGGATACATTTCCGGATTAAAAAGCTGTGGACTCGAATTTCACCCGGAATTACTGGTAAAATGCAATTTAAGTTCGAAAGATGCGATTAAAGCAACGGCTCAACTGTTAAACCTTCCCGAACGTCCCGATGCTATTTTTGGAATAAATGATACCGTGGCTTTTGCAGCCATGAAAGAAATCAAACGACAAGGATTTCGAATTCCGGAAGATGTGGCTTTGGTTGGTTTTACCGACGAATTCCATTCAACGGTAGTCGATCCTGCATTAACATCAATTACACACCCGACTTTTGAGATCGGACAGGAAGCCGCCCGATTGTTCTTCCGTTGCGTTGAAAATCCGGAGGCAAAAGCCACCCAGGTTATTCTGAATACAAAGTTGGTGATTCGGAAATCGTCGGTGAAATAGAACTTCTGGTTGAGGGCATTTGTTATTTCGGCATGAAAAGTATTCATCTTAAACAAGAACTTCAATGAAGTCAAAACTCTTATCTCCGCTTACAATAAAAGAAATCACGCTTAAAAACCGGATTACTATTTCGCCCATGTGCCAGTATTCTGCTATTGATGGATTTGCAAATGATTGGCATTTGGTACATTATGGCAGTCGGGCAGTTGGTGGCGCTGCATTAATTATTCAGGAAGCCACAGCAGTTTCACCTGAGGGTCGCATTACGCCTGCCGATCTGGGGTTGTATAAAGATGAGCATATAGAGATGCTGCAAGGCATAACCGCCTTTATTCACAAACAAGGTGCGGTGGCTGGCATTCAATTGGCACATGCCGGACGCAAAGCAAGTTGTGCTACACCTTCGGAAGGAGGTAAACAGCTTAAAGAGGAAGAGGGTGGCTGGACTACGTTTTCCTCATCCGGAATTGCTTTTAATCCGGAAGATAATGCGCCACAAGAGCTGGATGCGAATGGAATCATGAAGGTAATTGGAGACTTTAAAGCTGCTGCCCAAAAGGCTCATCAATCGGGTTATAAGCTGATTGAAATACACGCGGCGCATGGTTATTTGATTCATCAGTTCCTTTCACCTTTAAGTAACCATCGATCGGATAATTATGGCGGTAGTTTTGAAAACAGAATCCGACTTTTGCTGGAAATTGTGAAAGAGGTACAAACTGTTTGGCCTCAAGGCCTTCCGTTGTTTGTAAGGATATCGGCTACCGATTGGGCAGAAGGAGGTTGGAACGCTGATGAGGCGGTAAAACTTTCAAAGATTTTAAAGGAACAAAGTGTTGATCTGATTGACTGCTCGTCGGGAGGAATGGTACCTCATGCAAAAATTCCAGTTGGTCCGGGTTATCAGGTGGCTTTTGCTGATCGGATTAAAAAAGAGACAGGTATTTTAACCGGAGCAGTAGGAATGATAACAGATGCGCATCAGGCCGAAGAAATTTTAGTTAATGGACAGGCAGATCTTATCTTAATTGCCAGAGCATCTCTTCGTGACTCTTATTTTGCGCTGCATGCTGCATCACTTTTAGACGATGACATTGCCTGGCCATTACAATATCAAAGGGCTAAATTGTGAATCCAACTAAGGTGACAACTAGACTTTTGTAGAAAATATTGTCATAAGACTCAGTCAAGGTTTTTTGAGATACTAAAAATAAAGGAGGTCAGATGAAAATCTGACCTCTTAACTCCCCAAACCATCGAAACAGGTGATTAATAATCACTGAATAAGATGTACTTAACAATTAATCGTAGTTTTAAAATTAATTGAACAAGTATACTTTGATGCTAATAATGAGTGTCCCATCACTTTTTCTGTAATATGCTAATCAAATCAGCATAACCCTTATAATCGCAGAAATTATTTAAATAGGCATCGCCTTCATATCCACCTAAGGTTTTAATTCTGTTCCAGTCACGACATGCCCCATTATTATCACCCAGTTCATACCGGCACATTCCTCTTGTAACTAACAGCGCTTTATCGTTTGGTAAGTATTGCATAGCTTTATCGTAAAATCTCAATGCACTTTTATTGTTATCTTTAATAAAGAACTTTTTATTTCCTTTTTTAAAGTACGATTGTGCTTCTGCAGTAAAATCTGTTGTTAAATCAGATGCTCCATAAGGTAACTTAAAAGAAATTGAAAATTCTTTTTCCATAGCGACAGGAACACCATTATTTGTTCCGGGATTCCACATTCTATCTGTTTTTTTCAAAACCCGTATAACTTCTGCATCAATTTCAGGAGTAATACTGTTAATGATTTTAAAATCAGCTAATTCTCCTGATGGTGATACGTTAAACTGAATGACTTCAGTTCCCTCCTGGAACCGATCTTTTGCCTTTTCAGGATATTGAATATACATAGACATAAATTCACCTAAAGTGCTAAACTCCTCCTTGGTGTTCAACATTGCTGGCAATTTTTCGCTTCCAATGAATCGGGGTGGTGAAACTCTTACTCCCTCAATCTCATTAGGATACTTCTTCTTATCCTGACCAACGGTGATGACTGCAATAGCAAGACACAATATGAACATAATTATTCTTTTCATGGCATTTAAATTTTAGGGTTTGAATTCCGTTTACTTTAAGGTCTAAAATGAACTATCACTACATTCTAAATACAAATAGTTTTCTTGTTTGCCTGCATTATGCAGGCGCAACAGGGAAGACAACTGAAATTCTGGAAATTGTTTTCATGGCTTGAGTTTTAATTAATCACTGAAATTATCAACTCAAATTTCGGAAGAAATGCGAGGCCAGACTTAGAAACTATTTGTTCGTTTGTGTTGAATTCCTGCAAATCGTTGAAAAAATAAATTCAATCATTGAAATTATTTGCAAAAAGGAAGTTCATGTGATTGAAGTAAGAATTTCAGATTGTTACAATTCACCCGCCGAGATGTATTCTCATATTCTACGGAGCTATATTATTTTTTGATTTTTCAACCATTTGCTAACCCTGTCGTGTTCGGCTTGATGCTCACTTATTATTTCATTCAATATTGCCTGAAACCGTGGTTCTGATCTTAATCGATCAAAAAGCGGATCATTCTGAATTAACGTGATAACCCAGCTATGTTTCCATTTCATGGTATTCATAAACAGGTTGAGTTGCTCGTATGCATTTTCTTTTTCCCCCCGAAATGCATAGACACCGGCTAAGTCGTAATGAAAAAATGGATCAATGATTCTTTGTAAATCAAGTCCTTTGGTCGATAATTCAATCTGTTTGTCAAAATAGTAGTTTGCTTTTTCCTTAAAACCGTTCATCCAGAAAGCATATCCAATCCGGTGCATTTCATTGTAGGATAAAAGATCTGATTTCTCCAATTGGACGAGTAGTTTTTGATAGGTCTCCAAGGCTTTATCATACTGATGTAAAAAAATGTATGTAAGTCCCAGACCACTGATAGTTGTTGTATTGGAAGGATCAATCTGATGTGCTTTTAACAAAAAATCAAGCTTTCCCTGCCAGTTTTGCTTATAATCTTCAATGAGTCCCTGATTCAGAAAATAGTTAGCAGAGTCTCTTGTTAATTTAAATTCCTCATTGTCATAATATGAATGTTCTTTTGGGAATCCGGCCCAAAGAAAACAATTCCCAATAGCTGCGAGTAATTTTGGAAGATCACGTCCACGATGTAATGAAGCTGCTTTTATGTAATTGCTTATGGAAATAACCGCATCTTTATATTCATATAATAATCCAATTGCAGCATAAGCCTCCCAGCAGTTTGGATTAATTTTTATGGCCTGGCTAAATTCCTGAATGGCCAGTTCCGGCTTCCCGGTTTCCATATAATAATCACCTTTGATTTTGTAGGCTTCTGCCAGTTGATCGTCTAACTTAAGCGCTTTATTCGCAAAGAAAAAAGAAGAATCGATAAATGAATTGGAAAGGTAAGAATGAATAAAATTCTTTTCCCAGTATATGCTCGCCAAACCAGAGTAAGCTTCAGCGTATTGAGGGTCAAAAAATAGCGCTTGTCGATAGTGATATTCAGATGATTTTAACATATCGGTCTTTTTTTTATCCAAACGGTATTCCCAAAGTTCTTCTCTCGCCTTTTGATAGAAATCGTACGCAGTCAGGTTAAGTGTAGGAAATTTTTCGATTCGCTGTCTTTCTTCCTGCCCGATTCTGGCATTTAACTCATTTGCTATTGATTGAGCCACTTCGTTTTGTACCGTTAAGATTTCTCGTTTATCACGGAGGAACTTCCCGGCCCATACTTGGCGTTCCCTGCGACCAGGCTCAATTAACTGAGCAATTAACTGAATGCTGTCGCCAACGACTAACAAACTACTTTCGAACAAATAGTCAACTTTTTGCTCCTGACAAATTTTGCGGGCAGTTTTTTTTGTGCCACGGTATTGCTCGGTTGAGGTTCGCGACATCACTCTCAAATCAGCAATTTTTGAAAGATATAATAAGATGGCATCTTGCAATCCATCGGCCATATACTGTTTGCTTGGGTCATTTCCCAAGTATTTTACCGGAAGTACTGCAATTGATTTCTCTTTTTCTGCTGAAGTCTTTGATGTTATTGAAGTATTAATTTGCAGAACGGTCAACGAGATAATAATGATTAACCCAATCGTAATCGTCAAAAGAAGTTTACTCTTCTTTTTTCTCTTCGGCAAGGTATCTGGTTGCCGTTCCGATGGACTAGCGAATGTTTCTCTGTTCCTTAGCTCGCCCGGAGCGTATCCAAAGTATTCGTGGAAGCATTTATTGAAGTAGGTTGGACTACCAAATCCGACCAGATAAGAAATTTCAGAAACAGTTAATTCTTTATTCAGTAATAACTCCTTTGCTTTATTAAGCCTGATCTCCCTTATGAATTGATTGATAGTTTGATTTGTACTGGATTTAAGCTTTCGGTGTAGGTTTGAATGGCTCATGCCCATTTCCCGGACCAGATCTTCGACTCCAAATTCTTCGTTTGTCAAATTTGCTTCCACGAGATCCGTAAGCCTTTGTATGAACGACTTGTTCATTTATGAATGAATCAACTGGTGCTTTTTATTGCGCAAAAAACATATAAAAGTACAACATTATCACTTCAAAAACAATGAGTTACAAAGTAATTTATAAGCTATTTTCTTCTCCTTAATACATGACAATCACAAATTTTATCATTACCTTTAATAGATACTTTTCTTGAAAGCCTATGTAATAAATCGCACATCAAAATTTAGTATTATGGCAAAAATTACCAAAGAAGATGCCCTGAGGTACCACGCTGAAGGACGTCCCGGAAAGCTTGAAGTGGTTACCACCAAACCACACTCCACCCAACGCGATTTATCATTGGCTTATTCGCCCGGCGTTGCGCACCCTTGCCTCGAAATCGAAAAGAATTTCGACGATATTTACAAATACACTTCCAAAGGAAATCTTGTAGCCGTCATCTCAAACGGAACAGCAGTACTCGGATTGGGCGATATTGGTGCAGGTGCAGGCAAGCCTGTCATGGAAGGCAAGGGTTTTCTTTTCAAAATATTTGCTGACATTGATGTGTTCGACATTGAAATTGACAACAAAAAAGTGGATGCCATTGTCGAAACAGTAAAAAACATAGCCGTCACATTTGGCGGAATTAACCTGGAAGATTTCAAAGCTCCTGAGTGTTTTGAGATTGAGGAAAGGCTCAAACGCGAAGTCCAGATTCCACTGATGCACGACGACCAGCATGGAACGGCTATTATATGTTCTGCCGGAATAATTAATGCACTTGAATTGTCGGGAAAGAAGCTTGATGAAGCCATAATTGTAATTAGCGGAGCTGGTGCGGCTGCCATTGCCTGTGCGAATCTGATTGTTTCGCTTGGGGCAAAGAAGGAAAATATGATTATGCTTGATTCGAAAGGGGCAATCCGTGCTGATCGGACAGACTTGAATAAATACAAAGCTGCATTTGTTACCCATCGGAATGTTCGAACCTTAGCTGAAGCGATGGCCGGATCTGATATATTTCTGGGTTTATCGCAAGCCAACTTGGTTTCGAAAGAAATGGTGATTTCGATGGCAAAGAACCCGATCATATTCGCGATGGCCAATCCCGATCCGGAAATTCCATACGACGAAGCCATGTCGGTGCGCGACGATCTGATAATGGCAACCGGACGTTCAGACTATCCGAATCAGGTAAACAATGTACTTGGATTTCCATACATATTCCGCGGTGCACTCGATGTTCGGGCTACTTGCATCAACGAAGAAATGAAGCTGGCTGCAGTTTATGCACTTGGAGGTCTTGCCAAAGAAGCAGTTCCTGAAGGTGTGAGTAAGGCCTACAATGTGAAGAACCTGATTTTTGGCAAGGAATATATTATCCCCAAACCACTCGATCCACGACTTATTTATACCGTTGCTCCGGCAGTTGCCAAGGCTGCGATGGACAGTGGTGTTGCCCGAAAGCCAATCGAAAACTGGGATCAATATAAACTTGAACTAAGTCAACGAATGGGTTTAGATAACCAGTTGTTGCATGGAATTGTCATTAAAGCAAAGCAGAAGCCAAAGAGAATAGTATTTGCTGAAGGTAATAATCTCAAAATACTGAGGGCTGCAAACGAAGTGTTGCACGATGGTATTGCAAATCCTATATTATTGGGGAATGCAGATGAGATAAACAAGTTAATTGCTGAGAATCATTTCGATTTAAAAGATGTTCAAATTATCGATCCTCATTCATTAGAAATTAATGAAATCCGGAATTCTTTTGCTGATTTAATCTGGGAAAAAAGGAGACGCAAAGGCATCACGCTTGATGAGGCTTATGAATTGACTTTTAATCGTAATTATTTTGGCATCATGATGGTTGATACTGGAATGGCTGATGCAATGATTTCTGGAATCACCAGTCATTATGGTGATGTAATGAGTCCGGCTTTGAGATTAATCAGTACAAAGCCAAACCTCAATCATATTTCAAGTATGTATATCGTTATGGCAAAGAAGGGGCCTCTTTTCTTTGCAGATACGACTGTTAATTTGGATCCGGATGTTCAAACACTTATTGATACAACCTTATTGACTGCCAACGAGGTCAGAAAATTTAATATCGAACCAATAATTGCAATGGTATCTTATTCGAATTTTGGTTCAGTTAAATCATCTGAAAATACCAGATCTTTGGATCGTGTTCGGAAAGCAGTTGATTATCTGCACAAAAACCATCCTGAGCTAATTGTAGATGGTGAAATTCAAATGAATTTTGCACTCAATAAAGAATTGCGAAGTCAAAAATTTCCATTTACTCGTTTTGAAAACCGGGATGTAAATACAATCATATTTCCCAACCTTACATCAGGCAATATTGCGTATAAGTTAATGCAGGAAATCGGTGGAGCCGAAGTTGTCGGCCCAATTCTGATGGGAATGAATAAGCCCATTCATGTTGTACCAATAGAATGTTCGGTACGTGAAATAGTTAACATGACAACCATAGCTGTTGTAGATGCTCAATGATTGAATAATTAAAGTAGGTAGAATAAAATTATTGGGGCAAACCGCACTCTGTACGATTATAAGTTCTGCTTAATTTTCTTTTTTTATTTCTTCTAAAACGCTGCAAACCAGTTCGTAGCTTGATTGATATCGTTTTGTTCCAAAAAAACCTTCTGTCATTCGGCGCAAATCATTGTAGATCGATTCTAATGATCTGGTGATCGTACACCTAAAGAGTTCAGCACATTGGGCACATGAGGTTTCTTGCAATTCAGAGGTTTTATAATAGGCTTCTTTTAAAGTCAAAATAGACATCGAATATTCCTTGTTTAGCAGAAAGCTATCCGATTCGTTGAACCCTTTGTTTATTGCCAGGCGGTGCTCCTGACAATACCTTCCCTCACGTATACATCTTACCATTTCAAACTTATCGCTCATGCTTCACGTTTTTTCTAACGTAAATAAACAAATTATTTTAATATTAAAGATCAATTAATTATTTTTTCTTTATTTTTTTATTAACCCAACAATGTTAATATTCAGCGAATTATGATAAAATAATTGATTGAAAAATTGTTCTTTTTTGAGCGTTCGACTATTCTGGTTAGTAATTTTTGATAGGTTCTTATTTGTTGTCGAAAGTGATTGTCATTACAACTCTTTTAGGGTTGGGTTAAGAGATTAAATTAGTCGTTGCCCATTATGTATTTCAGAATAGCTGAGATCAACTTGATAACCTACTTTCCCACAATTTATCAACAATCCTTCTTTCCAGAGGTGAAATTGGTAACTTTACTTTCCTGAAATTTCAGTTTCAGAAATAGTTTACTTTTGATTTAACTTGCTGGTATGATTCCTTTTACACATTTACATGTTCACTCACAATATTCCATTCTGGATGGTGCTGCCAGTGTTCGTGGGCTAATTTCTAAAGCCAAAAGCGACGGTATGACTGCACTTGCGCTGACTGATCATGGCAACATGTTTGGCTCAAAAGAATTCTACGATGTGTGCAAAAAGGAAGGCATCAAACCCATTATTGGCTGCGAAACTTATGTGGCCGAACAATCGCGGCATAACAAAAAAGATGCGAAAGTCGACCGTTCAGGATACCACCTTATTTTGCTTGCCAAAAACCTGGTAGGTTACCGTAACCTACTCAAATTGGTTTCTGCTGCTTATACCGAAGGATTTTACTACAAACCTCGTATCGACAAGGAATTGCTCGAACTTCATCATGAAGGTCTGATTGTTTCATCGGCTTGTCTGGGAGGCGAAGTCCCGCAGCACATCATGGCTGGAAATATAAAGGAGGCTGAAGATACCATTCAATGGTTCAAATCTATTTTCGGAGAAGATTTCTACCTCGAATTGCAGCGCCATCCTTCCGAATTGCCCGAAATGAGACAGAATGTTTACGAAAATCAGGTGCTGGTGAATGCCAAAATTCTTGAACTGGCCAAAAAGCACGAGGTGAAGGTAATCTGTACCAACGACAGCCATTTCATCAATCAGGAAGATGCCGATGCCCATGATTTGCTCATCTGCCTCAATACAGGCAAAGATTTGGATGACCCAACGCGGATGCGCTATACCAAGCAGGAATGGTTTAAGACCACTGCCGAAATGAATGCTTTGTTTGCCGATGTGCCAGAAGCGTTGATCAACACGCAGGAAATCAACGATAAAATTGAAGCGTACAACCTGAATTCTGCACCTATCATGCCGGTTTTCCCTATTCCTGAAGAATTTGGGAAAGAAGAGGATTACCGAAGCCGTTTTACCGAAGCCAAATTACTTGAAGAATTTGGGAAGGAAGCATTCGAACGGTTAGGCGGATACGATAAAGTGCTTCGTGTAAAATTTGAATCCGACTATCTCTCACACCTGGCTTGGGAAGGAGCCAAACCCCGTTATGGAGAACCTTTTAGTGAAGAAGTAGACGAACGTATTTCGTTTGAGTTGAACACCATCAAAACCATGGGTTTTCCCGGGTACTTCCTTATCGTTCAGGATTTCATCAATGAGGCTCGCCGATTGGGAGTTTTGGTTGGACCAGGCCGTGGTTCTGCAGCAGGATCGGTGGTTTCGTACTGTGTCGGAATTACCAACATCGACCCGATGCGCTACGATTTGCTGTTTGAGCGATTCCTGAATCCCGACCGTATATCGATGCCCGACGTGGATATCGACTTTGATGATGATGGTCGCCAAAAAGTTCTTGACTATGTAACCAATAAATACGGTGCCGACAAAGTTGCGCACATCTGTACTTTCGGAACAATGGCCACTAAATCGGCCATCAAAGATGTGGCACGGGTACTGAAATTGCCACTTCAGGAAGCCGATCGTTTGACAAAACTGGTTCCTGATGCTCCGAAGATGAACTTCAACATCGCTTTTAAGGATAGTCCGGAGTTGAAACAGGAACTGAATTCTCCTAACGAATTGATTCGTACAACCCTGAAGTTTGCGCAGACGCTTGAAGGTTCGGTTCGTCAGACCGGGATTCATGCCTGCGGGATTCTGATTAGCCGCGACCCGTTGACCGACCATATTCCGGTTATGCCCACCAAGGACGACGATTTTCTATTAACAACCCAGTATGACGGGCATTTCGTAGAAGATATCGGTTTGTTGAAAATGGACTTTCTGGGACTGAAAACCCTCTCCATCATCAAGGAAACCATTGAAAACATTAAGCTTTCGCGAGGAATAACCATCGACATGGATCATCTTCCTGAGAACGATCCACTCACTTTAGAGCTTTTCAGTAACGGTGACACTACGGGGATCTTCCAGTTTGAGTCGCCCGGAATGAAAAAGCACCTCCGTAACCTGAAGCCCAGTCGTTTTGAAGATTTGGTCGCCATGAATGCGCTATATCGCCCGGGACCAATGGAGTATATTCCTTCGTTTATCAAGCGGAAACATGGTCAGGAGAAAATTGAATACGATTCACCACTGATGGAACCCTACCTGAATGATACCTACGGAATCACCGTGTATCAGGAACAGGTAATGCTCCAGTCGAGGGCTCTGGCAGGCTTTACCCGGGGTGACTCCGATTCGCTTCGCAAGGCCATGGGTAAAAAGCTTATTTACATGATGGATAAGTTGAAAGTTCAATTCAAGGAAGGCTGTCTGGCTAATCCAAAATTTATGGAAGGCTGTACTGCTGATAATAAGGAACCTGGCAAACTGATCGATAAAATCTGGAAAGACTGGGAAGCATTTGCCAGTTACGCTTTCAACAAATCGCACTCGGTTTGTTATGCTGCCGTTGCTTACCAAACGGGCTATTTGAAAGCACATTATCCGGCCGAATTTATGGCTGCCAACATGAGTCGAAACCTCAGTAACATTACTGAAATTACGAAGCTGATGGAAGAGTGCAAGCGTATGAATATGAACGTTCTTGGCCCTGATGTGAGCGAAAGTTATGCCAAATTCACAGTAAACAAAGCCGGTAATGTCCGGTTTGGGATGGCTGCAATAAAAGGAGTAGGCGAAGGAGCCGTTCAGGATATCATCAAAGCACGGAAAGGTGGCGAATTCAAAGATATTTACGATTTTGTTGAACGGGTGAACCTTCAGTCGGTAAATAAAAAGAACCTGGAAGCACTGGCTATGGCCGGAGCATTCGACTCGTTTAAAATGCACACCCGAAGCCAATATTTTGCTCCTGACGAGAATGACCAGTCTTTCATTGAAAAGTTGACTCGCTACGGAAGCAAGATGCAATACGAAAGCAACAATGCAACACTTTCGCTTTTCGGAGAAATCATGTCGAATCAGTCGGTACAGAAGCCTGAACCAGCGATAGTTCCTGAATGGGCCGATTTGGTATTGCTTGAAAAGGAAAGAAGTTTGGTCGGTGTTTACCTGACCTCACACCCTCTGGATAAGTACAAAATCGAAATTAAAACCCTGGTTACTAAAGATGTTTCGTTTAAAGACCTGAACAACAACATTGAACCACTAAAAGGGCGCGAGATGACTTTCGCCGGAATGGTGACCGAAGCCCGCGAGTCGTTCAGTAAAAATGGTAAGCCATTCTGCTACATGGTTTTGACCGACTATACCGATTCGTACAAGATGTTCTTTTTTGCGAAAGATTACGTCGAGTTCGGCAAATACTGCAAGCCCGGCCTTTTCCTGATGGTTAGGGGCTCAGTTCAGAACCGGTTTGGCGGTGACCAACTCGAATTTAAAGTCAATCGGATAGAGCTGATGGAAGAAATACGCGAGAAGTATTTTAAAAGTATAACCGTTAAAATACCACTGCCATCCCTTACCAGTGGGCTCGTGACAGAGTTGTGCGACCTGACCTTGAACAGCAAAGGAAAAACATTGCTCAAGTTTGATGTTTGGGATCCCGAAACAAAAATGATGGTGAATCTGTTTTCAAGAAATACACGGATCGAAATAACAGATGAATTACTTGCCTATTTTGAAACGCATGAAGATCTTGCTTTTAAAATTAATTAGGCTAATTTTGTGATGACTCTGAGATCTTTTACAATATTCACATATAAAAATATTTAAAAATGGCTTTAGAAATTAATGATGCAAACTTTGAAGAATTGGTTCTTCAGTCGGATAAGCCGGTTTTGGTCGATTTTTGGGCTGAATGGTGTGGCCCATGTCGTATGGTTGCCCCGGTAGTTCAGGAAATTTCAGAAGATTACGCCGGAAGATTAGTCGTTGGCAAAGTTGATGTTGACAGCAATCCCGGAATCGCTTCCAAATTTGGAATCCGGAACATCCCAACCATACTGTTTTTCAAAGATGGTGTAGTTGTTGACAAACATGTAGGTGCTGCTCCAAAATCAACACTTTCTACTAAAGTTGACGGGATACTTTAATCCATATTTTCAGGAAGAAAAGGCATAGGAAACAAAGGTTCTTATGCCTTTTTTATTTGTAGATTTGAAATGTATTCAAAATGTCCGTTGCCTAAAGGCGAACGGCAAAGGATACAACCCAGAGGAACGTGAAAAAATAATAAAAACAATATCCTTTGCCGTCTGCTTTAGCTGACGGGCATGTGGAGAAATTCCTGATTTTTGAATAATCTACTCGACATACAGCAGTTTCAGCAATTCGATAACCTTGAGTTTATTTCGAAAGAGGTAGTCGAAGGTTTTATTACCGGATTGCACCGAAGCCCGTTTCATGGCTTTTCGGTCGAATTTGCAGAACATCGATTGTACAACACCGGAGAATCGACCAAACACCTCGACTGGAAACTGTTTGCCCGTACCGATCGTTTGTTTGTTAAGCAATACGAAGAAGAAACTAACCTTCGCTGCCAGATTGTAATCGATACTTCATCGTCGATGCTTTTCCCGTACGAAAAAGGGAAGCCTTCGAAAATCAATAAACTGGCTTTTTCGGTTTACTCGGCTGCTGCAATTATTTATTTGCTCCGGAAACAGCGCGATGCAGTTGGACTTTCGCTATTTTCCGATGAGGTTGAATTTCATTCCGAAGCCCGATTGTCATCGGTGCATATCGATTTGCTGTACAATCAATTGGGTAGTTTGTTGCGTCAGGAGCAGGCACAATTGCAGAAAAAAACCAACACGGTTGATGCCTTGCATATGATTGCTGAGAATATTCACAAGCGCTCACTGGTCATTCTTTTTAGCGATTTGATTGAACAGGAAAATACCGACGAGTTGTTTGAAGCCTTGCAGCACCTGAAATACAACAAACACGAAGTGTTGCTTTTTCATGTGACCGATCATCGTCAGGAAAAGGAGTTTGATTTCAGGAACCAACCTTACCGGTTTGTGGATCTTGAAACCGGAGAACATCTTCGTTTTTCGCCCCAAGATCTGAAGAAAAACTACGAAAAGGCGATGTCAGATTATTTCGAAGAAATGCGTGTACGCTGCGGGCAATACCACATCGATCTGGCCGAAGCCGATATCAACGAAGATTTCAAGCATGTGCTTTACACCTATTTGCTGAAGAGGAAGCGGTTGTATTAAGTACAATTCTACCAGAAGATTTCTTAAAACCAGTACCCAAAGTTTGCCGAAAAACTGGGTTTCCTGGTTGATCCTGAATATCCCAGGGTAACATCGAGTGGCCCAAGAAAAGTCTTTAAAGCGTATTTTACGCCTCCTCCATAAGTTGTACTCACATTGGTTAACCCCAACGATTCGTTGCCTTGCACCATGGCATTAAAAAGAATCGAAAAATACTGAGAATCAGCAAAATTAAACCGGAGGCCAATTAACCCGATGTTTACATACCGATCGGCAAAGCTTACTGCAGAAAGTCCGACAAACGGCAGGTGGTAATTGAAATATTGTGAGTACGGCTCACCTCCAATCATGGTTGTCTTTGTTGGTGGGTAATCGGAATTGAATAAACTACGTCCATAAAGATCAAGAAGTAATGCTGTTTTTTGTGATAGGGGTATTACATTACGAGTTTTGTATAGCAGTATAGGGCTCAGTTTGTTGGAATTTTTCCAATCGGTTATCATCGAAAATTCGGCATACGAATCTGAGCCTCTTGTCGGGAAATAGAAATCATCCATGTTGTCAAACGACAGGTAAGAATAGCCGCTGGTGAGGAATTGATCTATTTGGTTGCTAACAGTCAACGAAGTATTGTTCTTACTAAAAATGTCGCCGTGGTAATATTCTTCCTGAAGTCCAAGTCCCAGGTGAAACTGTTTCATAAATGGTTTGTACAAGTAAATTGCTCCCGAAGAATAGAGAATATTGGCCTCAAAAGCCTTTTTACCTTTGTCGAACACATTGTAATTTTGGTATTTGCCTTTTAAGTTGATTCCCAGAGTTGGAACATTTGTCCGATTTGATTCAGCAACCAGAATTATTCCCGGATTAACCGATAATTCTACGCTGGCCGACAATAATCCAAAGACATTTTTATAATTCTTTCGTGTTGTGTTAACCATGATGGCCGCAGCATCTGTCGTGTTGGCTTTAAAACCAACATCCTGAGTGAAGACTTCCTGGGTTGAAATATTGAAATTCAGGGTTTCGCCATTTCCGGTATCAATCAAATTGTAGAAAATCCGATCGAAGCCACCCAATCCGTATAATTTATCGATGGCCATTTTTATTTCTTCCGAGGAATAATCTCCGGGAATCTCCATGTTGAGTGTTTTTTGAAGGAATTCCTGTTCGAGATGAAAATTACCAGTAAAAGTTAGCTTGTTAATGTGCCATCTATTGGTCTGAACAAGAGTTCTAGAGACTTGCCTTGGTTTAAGATTGTATTTCGTTTTAAGTTGCCTGAGTTCAGTTCTGAAATTACGAGTAGCTTTTTCACCTCTCAAAATCAGGGTATCAACTGCCTGGTTGTTGAAGCTTGAAACTGAATACCCGCTTACATCAGGCTTGATAATGAGGTTGCAAAGGCTTTTGTTAATTGAATCTTTCGATTTATCAAAGAAATTGACCAATTGGCTCAGTACGCCATTAATCGATTTCAGGTTCATCTGATCACGAAAATCGCCCCGGATATCGACTCCAATAATAATATCGGCACCCATTTTCTTTGCAACATCTGTTGGAAAATTATTAACAATACCGCCATCGACCAAAAGACGACCATTGTGGCTGACCGGCTGAAAAGCAAGTGGAATAGCCATGCTCGAAAACATAGCTGTTGGTAAAAACCCGTCTTTAATGATCACTTCGTTGCCGGTTTCAAGGTCAGTAGCTACGCAGGCAAAGGGTATTGGTAGTTTCGAAAAATCGACATCAGAAGGAACATTTCCGGCTAAGCCACAAAATATATTAAGAACATTCTGCCCTTTGATTAATCCTTGTGGCAGGCTGAGTTTTTTGTCTTTGGTAATGGGAAGTGAAAAAATGTACCGTTGTTTCAGGAGTTGGTCGTTTTTTGAAAGAAAAGCTCTTTGTACGTCGTCAGTAAGCACTGTTTCCCATTTTAAGGACTTGACTAAAGTCTCCAACTCTGAAGCACTGTACCCAAGCGAGTAGATACCGCCAACCAAACTGCCCATGCTGGTTCCAACAATCATGTCAATTGGAATGCCTTCTTCTTCTAAAACTTTCAGCACCCCGATGTGCGCAAAGCCTTTGGCTCCGCCACCACTCAAGACCAACGCGATTTTTGGGCGGCCTGTTTTTTCATGGTTTTCCTGTGCACTGCTGATAAATGGGTAAGTCAGGGATAAGCTAAACCCCAGAATGCTCAGGATTGACACTTGGATAAATTTCTTAAGCATGGTATTTTGATCAACAATAAGAATTGACTTTAAGCTTTCTTTTTACAAAATTCACGGTACTACCTATTGTTCCCAGTTCGATGTAATCACTTTCTACGATATTTATTTTAAAGTAAGAGCCGATATAAAAGACCAGGCAATTGAATTGAAAATCCTCAAAATCGAAATCGTTTACAAACGAGGCATCCATCCTTATCTCTTGTTCAGGTAATCCCATATATTTGAATATCTGCGAAAACTTGTAATCTATGATGTGCATATTTTTAGCTCTTTAAAGTTATTGACTAAATTTTTATTTAACGTCCTTTCCGATGCATTAGTATGAAGAATTTTGTTTGTGAAAATCTTTCATCCCCTTCATTAGGTATATGTAGTAAGTGTCGATCTTGCTTTTTTGACTATAAACAATGCAAGAGTCTTCCTTTAGGATTGACTTAAAACATGCTTTAACTTCGGGGCTAATTTTTATTTGGTCAACGAATATTCCAATTTTATCATCGTTTCTGAATTGCTCAATTCCGGGCCATAGGTCAAATTGAGTCATGCGCGAATTCAGGTTAAGTAAGTATGTTTCAGGCTGCCCTTTTTGATAAAACCAAAGTTCGGATGTGATGTGGTAGTTTGAAGAAAATACATAATAGCCTTCAGGTGGCAGCGTACCTTTTATGCTGTCAACTTTTGCTGCCAGTTGCGACCAACCAATCAGTTTATTTGCGGGATTAAGTTTCCCAAGTGGTGCAACAGTATTTTTAGGCGAAGTCAAACCAAGGAACAAGAAAAAGGCAGCCGTCATCACGAGAATAATGCGCAGGTTGAACTTTAGCTGGTGATCGGTTAAAGCATAATGTGAAAAAAGGACAGGCATACCCATGTAGGCAAACATGGCCCAGTTAATGTACGCCTCCGATTCCCGGTTGGCTGAAACAATTAGAAAGATTAAAAAGGTAATAATCACCGGAAGGATTAAAAATGCTTCCTGCTTAGTCAAGGTTTTTTGCCTAAATTTCCGGTATATTTTCTGATATTGGTAAAAGGGCAACAAAATCGCAATCTGGCCGATGGTAAACACCAGCACGTTCGAAACAACTTGACCAACCGAATGGCGATGGTTGCCTACACCGGCGAGGTGGGCAAGATGCAATACGCCAACTCCGTTTTGCCCGATGTTCCAATAAATAACCGGAGAAAAGATTGCCAGTCCGATGAGGATCGAAAGATAAAAACTTCGCGATTTTAAAATCTCGCGCTGGTGCTGCCAGGTGAACAGCACCAGGGGAATAAGAATCATGAACATGGCATATTTTGCCAATGCGCCCAATCCCAGGCTGATACCAAATAGCAGCCACCACTTCAATTTGTCGGTTTCTAAGGCTTTCCAGTAGAATAACATGGCACAAAGCCAAAACAAAAGCAATGGCGAATCGGTGGTAAAAAAGACAGAACTATTGAGCAGAAAGGGGAAAATATTTGTGACTAAAGCGGCAAGAATAGCCGCATTTTGATTTTTAAATAGCTCAAATGAAAGTAGATAACTGAAAACGGAAATCAACAATCCGATAATTACTGCATTTATTCGTATGCCAAATACAGTGTTGCCAAAAACCGAAGTTGAGAACCAGTTCAGGTAAGCAATCATTGGTGGCTTGGAATAATAGGAGAGTTGCAAATGTTTGCTCCAGGTCCAGTATTGTGCCTCTTCCGAGTTCAAATCAATATGAACCGCAACATATAGCCTGATGATCGTAAAGATCAAAATCACTGCGATCAACCAGTATGTTTTTTTGTTTGCGACAGCATTTTTCAGGATTGCTGTCGCTGTTTGGTCTGTGTACTTAAACATGGCGAATTAGATCAATGAGTTAAACTCATGCGGAGTTTTTAATCAGAGATTGAAACATACTTTTTCGAAGCGCTTTGTATAGAACAAATACCAGCTATACAACTGGTTTATTCCTTCCTGAATAGACGTTCCTGGTTTGTAATTTAAATCGTGCTCAAGCTTTCTTGTGTCGGCAAAGGTCCGAAAGACGTCTCCATCCTGCATTTCGAGCATTCGTTTAATGGCTTTCTGGCCAGTCTCATTTTCAATAGCAGTGATGAAATCCAACAGTTTTACAGGTTTCCCATTACCAACATTGTAAATTTCGTAAGGTATTTCTCCGGAAGGAGCATGGCCGATAATGGAACTTAGTCCTTTAACGATATCATCGATGTAAGTAAAATCGCGGGAGAGATTCCCGTGGTTGAATACGTTTATCGGTTTTTGGTTGACAATCGAATCCATAAAAATAAATGGTGCCATATCTGGTCTTCCCCAAGGGCCATAAACAGTGAAGAAACGAACTCCAGTCGAAGGAATGTGATATAATTTGCTGTAAGCATGTGCCATTAATTCATTCGACTTTTTGCTGGCAGCATAAAGGCTGGCAGGCGCGTCAACCTGATCGGCTTCGCTGTATGGTATTTTTTTATTCGTGCCGTAAACACTGCTCGAACTGGCATAAACCAGGTGTTGAACCGGATGAAACCGGCAGGCTTCCAGAATATTCAGGAATCCAACAATATTGGTATCGATGTAGGCATACGGATTTTCGATTGAATACCTTACCCCGGCTTGGGCAGCAAGATTGCAAACTACATCGAAATGTTCGCGCTCAAAAAGTTCGTCGATGAATTCTTTATCCAAAAGGTCGGCCTTGAAAAACCGGTAATTCGGATAATTTACACTTTGTACTGCCTTGTGGCTTTGTATCAGTGCTTTGCCGATTCCGGTCTCTTTCAACCGGTCGTATTTTAAGTTAACATCGTAATAACTGTTGATGTTGTCAATTCCAACAACACGGTCTCCATTTTCTGCAAAATGCTTCACGGCATGAAATCCGATAAAGCCTGCTGCGCCTGTAATTAAAATTTTCATCTGTTTTCTGTTTTTAGTTTTCTATTTCCACATAGTAATAACTTCCGGTCTGGTGGATTTTTTTTCCTTTTATGAATACCTGGATAGAGTCATTTCTTTCGATTGCTTTTTGCCAGGTAAATAGAATTGCCGGAGTCTGAATTTTATTGGGTTCGTACAGGTCTTTTATTTCAAGCATTTCAAGTGGTTTTCCCAGGTACACATCCAGGTTATCGCCCTTGGTCATTTCGCAATAGTAGTAGTTTACGCCTCCTTTTTCGTTGGCCGTAGTTTTTGCCTGATTGCACAAGATTTTAAGGCCAAGCATGGCATTATTTTTTGGTAAGGCAAACGAAGCTGCAAATACAGCCAGCAAAATTCCTGCACTCAGGGTAATTATTCCGCGGTTTAAGTGGGTTTCGTGCAGGTATTTCAGGGCAAGTATTCCTGAAGCCGATAAAATAACAACTGAAAAAATTACAATTGCAGACAGGCGAAAGCCATTTAAATCAACGAAATGTGGAAAAATAAGTGTTGCGGGGAAAGCCAGGCAAAGTAAACCTGCCGGGATGCCGACCAAGATGAACATCCATTTTTTCTGACCAAGTTTTGCAAGCCAAATAACCGATAGATAAACAAAGAACGGGAAAGCCGGAAGCATGTAAACAGCCAGTTTGGAACTGAAAAACGACAGGATTACAAAAGTTGTTAGCCCAATCGTCAGAAAGAAACGCTCCAGGTCGTTTGACACTAACTTTCGTTTTATTCCCGAAATCAGAACTCCTGCAATCAGAAGCGACCAGGGAGCCAACGAATAGACAAAAGCAATAAAATAGTAGTAAAATGGTTCCTTGTGGTGGAACGAATTCACGGCACGGTTCACTGTTTGATTAAAGAGCAAGTTGTTCAGGTATGAACTTCCTCCTTCAGCATAAACACCTGCAAACCAGGCTCCGCAAAGCCCCAGTAATATGGCCAGTGTTTTCCATCCCCAATACCTGCCAATGGTTTTAATTTCTTTTTTCAGGAGAAGAAAAACGAGGATTGAAAATAATGGAACGATCAGACCTATTGGTCCTTTGGTGAAAATGGCCATGAAAACATATATGGGGAAAAGGATTGAATCGTGCGGTTTTCCTTGTCCGCTATAAATTCTGAAAAAGGTATAAAGAGCCAGAACGATGAACATGCACATTAGCATATCCATCCGAAGTATAATGGCGGTACCGATAAAAAATCCGCTGGTCATAAGCATCAGTTGTCCTGCCAGACGTTCGCTTTCAGTCAGAAGATTTCCTACCCATTTGTCCATAATGTAAACCACCACCAATGTGGGAACAAATGAGAAAATACTCAGAAAGAACATGCTGTGATGTCCAAAAAGATATTTGCCCAACATCACAATCCAAAGGTAAAGCGGAGGTTTGTCTGCATAAATCAACCCGTGGTTGGTAAATGTGAAGATGTCGCCATTCCGCAACGCTTCATCGGCAATACTGAGGTACCTTAGTTCATTGTCCGGAGTGAAATCGCGGAAGATGAAAAGAGGCAAGACAGCAATGAAATACATTGCATATCTCAAGGCATTATTGGTTATATATCGGTTCACTTTGAGATCTCTTCGTTAGTTCTTTTTTGTAAATGATGATGTTGCGCGTATAGGCAATAAACCCAACCGACTGCCCAAGTATCAGGATCGGATCGACCCGGAGGATTCCATAGATGGCAATGATTCCGGAGCCAATCAGGCTGATCAGCCAAAAACCGATGGGAAGGATTGATTCATTCTTGCTCATCGAATAAAGCCACTGATAGACGAACCGTAAGGAAAACAGGATCTGACCCAGTGTGCCAAAAATGATCAACCAAACAGGAATCTTTTCGTTGGTAAAAAAGTTCTCGATAAAATAGTGGCCATTTTGGATCACAAACACAATTGCAATAATTGGCGTAACGACGAGAATTGAGCGGAGAAAGCGGTTTATTCGTTTCCACACACCTGTTTCATCCAGGTTCCAGATGTAGATGTAATATGAAATGAGCTGCCCCAGGAGGATGGCAAAGTCGTTGCGGAACCACCCGTAAATGACGAAAAGGTAGGAAGCAACAATGCTCAATACCCAGTAAATGGTTGGCGAAAGCACTTTTTTTGCACGCTCCGACAAAACCCACTGAATAAGGGTACGCATAAAGAAAAGTACCTGAGATATGAATCCTAAAACGTAAATCATTGTTAATCAATATTCGTTTCTGAAATCTGAAAATTGATGTATCGTTTTTTCATCCAGCGGTACGCAAAGCAGTCGATGAAAGGCGCAACCAGCCGGTTGCCCAAGTTGAACTTCGATTTCCCGGCAACGCGTGGGAAATGCCTGACGGGGATTTGTTTCACTTTGCCGTTTTGCAACTGGATAAGCGCTGGCAAAAAGCGGTGCATTCCGTTAAACAAAGGAATTCGTTTGGCGTAATCGGTTCTTATTATTTTCAACGGACAGCCGGTATCCGAAACTCCATCGTTAGTCATCATCCGGCGAAACCCATTTGCAATTTTGGATGACATATTTTTTACAAAACTGTCTTTCCGGTTGGCACGAATGCCCATCACCATCTCAAACTCTTGCAGATGAGGAATCAATAGATTAAAATCTTCAGGAGCTGTTTGCAAATCGGCGTCGATGTATCCAACAAAGCTGGACTGTGTGGCTTCAATGCCAGCTTTCAGCGCAGCGCTTAATCCTGCATTTTTCTCGAAACTGAGGTAGCAGAAGTGTTCCCGGCGGTTACAAATTTCGGCCATTCGCTCCAAACTTCGGTCGGTCGAACAATCGTTTACAAACAGCACACAAGTGTTGAGCAACGATTCTGAAATAAAAGCAGAAAGCTTGTTTTCCAGTGCAGCCATGTTGTCTTCTTCGTTATAAACAGGAACTATGATTGTGAATTCGTAATTCGCTGTTTTGTTTTCGAGTTTTAGGTGGTTGTTATTTCTAGCCTTTTCAGGTCTTACATCAAGTTGACTTGTTTCCATTTTCTGTTTTTCTACATTGTTAGCTGCAGGATAATCCTGTAGAAAGATCGTCGCCGCAATATTGTTTTTCTGAATTTTTTCGTGTCATTGTCGTTTTTATATAGACGCCTAACAAAGGCGGATATTTTAAAATTGCTTGTGAAAATTCAGGATACTGAACGACCAGTATGTTAATCAAAATACACATACTAAACGATCGGTATGTTGACGGTTAAAAAATTACCGCATTATTTAGTAAAATTAAATCTTTAGTAGTTTATAAAATTCAAGAAGTTGTTCTCTTAATTTATCAATAGCTAATTTCTGATTCATGTTGCCATGTATCAGATTCTTTGCTATTCC
Organism: Prolixibacteraceae bacterium; assembly: GCA_028683385.1. Classification (GTDB taxonomy): domain Bacteria; phylum Bacteroidota; class Bacteroidia; order Bacteroidales; family Prolixibacteraceae; genus Aquipluma. The sequence continues at coordinate 228,598 of JAQUIJ010000003.1, forward strand.
AGTGTTCAGGGTAAAAAACATTTCAGCCGTTACAGATGTATTTATATCACTTCTTATTTCTCCATTCACGATGGCCTGATCGAGAATTTTCTTCGTTTTATTTATTTCTGAATTAATCAAGTCATTTTTTTTCGCTGAAAAATCAGGATAATGTCTGAATGCGTCAATAAAAAACGACAATAAATTCAGCGGTATAAAAGATCTACTGGAACCTACCGTTTTGCTTACAATATCCTGAGCTTTAACAACACATAATTCGATAAATTGAATCAGTGAAATATTATTCGTATTAATGTCCAATTCCTCAATGATCAGATATTTATCGACTACTGCCATAAACAACTCTTCCTTATTCCGGAAATGATGATAGAGCGCTCCTTTGGTTAATTCGATAGCTTTGCTTATCTCACTTATTGAAACGGCTTCGTAGCTATGATTCAGAAATAGCTCAAAAGCTTTGTCGATGATAAATTCCTTTGTGTTATCCATTTTATTACATACTGAACGATCGGTATGCAAATGTAGGTTCTATTTTTTGAAATAAAAGCGTTCTGCAAAATAATAATCTGAAGGATACAAAAGATTAATAAATGGATTTATTTCTCTGCCGGAAATAAGTCGCAGCTAATCGGGTAATGATCGGAGTGATTTAGCGAGGAAACTTCGAAATTGTAACTGGTAAATTTGGGGCTGTATAAAATGTAATCGATGCGGAACGATGGTAGTTTCCCGTTGTATGTATTGGCTGTTCCTTTTCCTGATTCGGTAAAGGAATCTTTCAGATCACCCCGAACCGTTCGATATGTAAACGAAACCGGGGTATCATTGAAATCGCCGCAGACAATCACCGGGTAAGGGCATTGATTCAAATGTTCGCGTAACGTAGCAGCCTGTTCGGCTCTTTTGATAATGGCATCTTTGAATTTCACACTCAACTCCTTTATTTGCGTCATCGTTTTCTTCTGGTTTTCAAAATTCATCGAGTCGATTGAATTGATTTCGGTTGGGCGTAAGCGGTACGATTGGAGGTGACAATTATAAACTCTTACCGTATCCGAATTCAGTAAAATATCGGTATAAATAATCATGTTCCCCGAATTGTTGAATCTGATCTCACCCATGTTCAGGATTGGGAAACGGGTTAGTGTAAGCTGCCCTCCGGCATGACTGGTATGAGCCAATTGCATGTGATTAATCTGCGGAAGTTTACTATTGGCAACATCAAAAATCTGTCGTTTATTGAGTCGGACTTCCTGAAGGCAAATAATATCGGCATTATTTTGTCGCAGATAATCCAAAATATGATCAGCATTTTCTTTGGTCGGAAACTGATTGCTTCCCATAAAATACTTGACATTATAACTGATAATCTTAATCCCCTTTTCCTTTGTTTGCTGCCCATAAAATTGCAAATAATTGCCGATTTGATTATACCCGGACAAAATAACAACTAGAGATAAAAGGATGAATACAGGCTTGAGAAATATCCATAATACGATGAAAATAAGATTGATCACCAGAATGTATGGATAGGCCATTCCGAATAAGGCAGCAAACCAAAGCTTTTCGGGGCTTAGAAAAACTGATATTGTTGCAAACACAAGTGCCGCTGCTGCTATCAGATTTAAAAGCAAAAGGGTATATACAAAAAATTGTTTCAACGAGATTGTGGTTTAGATTCCAACTTCACATTTGATCGCTTGCTCCTTCAACAAATATAGGAAATTTTGGGAGTCAGAAGACAGAAGACAGAAGACAGAAGAAATCCAATTACCGAATCCATCGGCATTCAATCATCCGGTCCTTTCCATGAATATCTTTTTTCAGTATAACCTTAGAAAATCCTTTTTGTTGTAGCATTGTGAAACATTCGCTCCCAAAAGCTTCGTTGATTTCAAAATAGAGTCGTCCTTTGTTTTTTAGGTGAATTTTGGAGAAATCGGCAATCCGTTGGTAGAAAATTAATGGGTTTTCATCAGGCACGAACAAGGCTAATTCGGGCTCGTGGTCAAGCACATTTTTCTCCATAAGGGTCTTTTCTGTTTCACGAATGTAAGGTGGGTTGCTTACAATAATATCCAGTTCAGGAAAACTAAAGTCAGGTACATTGTTTAAAATATCATATGGAATGACAGAGACTTCAGCGGAATTTAGCTCCGAATTTCGTTTGGCAGTTTCGAGACAAACAGGCGAAATGTCGCAGGCCAAAACTGTTGATTGAGGTATGTTTTTTTGAAGTGAAATGGCGATACAGCCTGTTCCTGTACCGATATCCAGAATGGATGGTTTCGAGCTTTTATTTTCCTGAATAATCCATTGAACCAGTTCTTCTGTTTCAGGTCGTGGAATCAGAACTTCAGGAACTGTATAAAAAGGCAATTCGTAAAATTCGGTCGTTCCCAGAATGTACTGGATCGGTTCCTGATTTTTAAGGCGTGCAACTATTTTTTCGATTTCCGATAACTCTTCTTTGTTGAGTTCTTCGTCTTTGGCAAGTAAAAACTGTGTGCGCGAGTACCCTTTCAGCTTTTCGAAAATCAGGAAAGTTAGACTTTCAATTTCTTCTTTCGAGTAGATTCCTGTCAATTCTTTTTTGACGAATGCAATACCTGCTTTCATTATTGTTATTTTTGCCAAAGTTAATTTTTTCGCCGATGAGTACGCCCGAAACTTTTATGCAACGCTGTCTCGACCTTGCCATGCTTGGAATAGGAGAAGTGGCTCCCAATCCGATGGTGGGTTGTGTAATTGTGCACAACGGGAAAATCATTGGTGAAGGTTACCACGAAAAATTTGGGCAACCTCATGCTGAAGTGAATGCCATTCGTTCGGTAAAAAATCCGGAATTGCTGAAGGAGTCAACTTTGTATGTTTCGCTTGAACCGTGCGCGCATTTTGGGAAAACTCCACCGTGCTCCGATTTGATCATCGAAAACCAGATTCCTAAAGTGGTAATAGGAACTATTGATCCGTTTGCAGCAGTGGCCGGCAAAGGAATTGAGCGCATGAAAAGAGCAGGAATTGAGGTTGAAGTAGGACTTTTGGAGAAAAAATGCCGAACGATTAACCGCCGGTTTTTTACTTTTCACGAGCAAAAACGTCCGTACATTATTCTGAAATGGGCTCAAACGCTCGACGGTTTTATCGATACCGATCGCACCGAAACGAAACATCCAACCTGGATTACCAACGCGTTGGCCAAACGGTTGGTTCACAAACAGCGCTCCGAAGAATCGGCCATCTTGATTGGTACAAACACGGCAGAGTATGATAATCCTGCGCTAACTGTACGCGAATGGACCGGTTCACAACCCATTCGCATGGTGCTCGACCGCTCCGGAAGACTAAATAAGAACCTGACTATTTTTGATGGCAAAGCTCCAACCTGGGTTTTTACCGGGATTGATCTGCCGGACAGTGAAAATCTGAAATTCATCAAACTCGACTTTGACCATAATATTTTGCCACAAATGATGGAAGAGCTCTACAAAAGAGAAATTCTTTCGGTTATTGTTGAAGGTGGCAGGGAACTACTAAATTCTTTTCTCGACATGGATTTGTGGGATGAAGCTTTCGTTTATACCGGAAATCAATTCTTCGGGAAAGGAGTAGCGGCTCCACACATTTCAGGAAAAACCATTGCTTACCGAAAGTTAGACGATTGCAAATTGCATGTTTTGAAAAGAAAAGTTTGAACAGAATTATTCGGATTTCCTGAATCTAAGGTCATCATTGCTCCTCAATTTTTCCATTTGCTTTTATGTCGTTTTTTAATGAAATTTAGTCGCAATAAACAAATCAGAGAAAACCGATGGCTTTTTTGTTCGATATATGGAAATCATTACCTAGTTTGGTGACCATCCTTTATTTCTTAACGGTTGTCTTTACAGCCATTCTTATTATTTTAGAAAATCGAAATCCTCAGAAAACAATCAGTTGGATTCTGGTTTTGGTTTTGTTACCGTTTATTGGAATTGTGATTTACCTGTTTTTTGGTCAGGAATACCGCAAAACCAAAATGTATTCACGCAAGGGATTGAAACACCTTGAACGACTTCGGAACCTGACTCTGGAACAACTCGATAACCTTCCGAAGAATCATTTTCAGATCAGCGAAAAGCTTTATTCGAAGAAGAGGCTTATGAATTTGTTGCTTTCCAATTCTAACGCCATTTTGACCAACGACAACGAAATCCAGATTTTGCACAATGGCGCTGAAACCTTTCCGGAGATATTCAGAGTCATGGAGGAGGCGAAGCACCACATTCACCTTGAATATTATATTATTGAAAATGACCGAATCGGGAATTATCTCAGGGAGCTTCTGATCAGGAAGGCTCAGGAAGGCATTGAAGTCCGGTTGATATTTGACGATGTGGGAAGTTGGGAACTAAAAAAGAAGTTCATTAAGTCGATGTCGGATGCTGGAGTCAAGGTCGATTGTTTTATGAAGGTTCGCTTCCCGATGCTGACTTCCAGAGTTAATTACCGCAATCATCGTAAAATTTTAGTGGTCGATGGCGAAACGGCTTTTGTTGGAGGTTTGAATTTTGCCGATCGTTATCAGGATGGAGTCCCGGGAATTGGCCCTTGGCGCGATACGCACCTGAAGGTGACAGGTGGCGGCGCTACAGCTCTTCAAATCATTTTTATGGCCGATTGGTATTTCGTTTCGAAAGAGATTTTGAAAGGTGAGGATTATTTTAAACCGTTTGTATCGGGGAATGGGAAATTGGTTCAGATGACGGCCAGTGGACCAGATTCGGATTGGGAAAGCATTAGTCAGGCTTATTTTGTCGCCATTTCTTCGGCTACCGATTATGTGTATATTTCAACGCCTTATCTGATGCCAACTGATGATATTGTTACTGCTCTGAAAACTTCGGCATTGGGGGGTATTGATGTGCGGATTATTGTACCCGGTTTATCTGATGCCATAACTCCCAAATGGGGAACAAATTCATACGTTGAGGAATTACTTGAGGCTGGTGTGAAAGTTTATTTCTACAAAGCTGGCTTCACGCACAGCAAAGTTATTGTTTCTGATGGTGTTTTCTCTTCGGTCGGAACCGCAAACCTGGATTTCAGGAGCCTTGAAACCAATTTTGAAGTTAATGCCATGATTTATGACGAAGAAATCGCCAAAGTCCTAACGAATCAGTTTTTGGAAGATCAGGAAAAAAGCGAGCTGGTTATCTTGGAAGAATGGCAAAAACGGCCTCGAATGAACAAGATCAAAGAGTCGTTTGCCCGTATTTTAGCCCCTATGCTCTAACTTTCAAACTACACTTTCATCTCCTGAAACATGTCATTCGAATGTTTTTATTAGGGTAAATTAACTGAAAATTGTCTCTTTTGAAAACCTAAAAATCAATGACATGGACAGAAAAGAATTTTTCCGAAATTCGCTGGTAGCCAGCGCATGTGCCGGATGTTTTTTATTGCCTTCCACCAGCCTAATGGCTTCAGAGAGTTCGGTTTCAGAAACTGAAGATGAAAAGTACAAACAACTGCTTCAGGAAAAGGAGTTCATTCAAAACTGGCTGACAGACTTACTTGAAACTATTGATGAAAACCTTGATGAGCCATCCAAGGTTTTTCTTCTGGCTGGTTGTGGTAGAGGTTGTTTTAATCGGCACAAGTTTAAAAGAGACATTGCAGAAAAGGGCAAAGGTGATCTGGATAAGTTGATTGAAGCTTATAAAAGCAACTTCGAAGTGTGGAAAGAAGGAAATACAGTTCACGTGCGTTATGGTGAAGTTTCACAAGGGTGCTATTGTCCGGCTGCAAAATATCGCCCGGCCAAGCCTAATGATCTGCATTGCGAATGTACCCGGGCTACACATCAAACCATATTTGAAACTGCACTTGGTCGACCTATTGATGTGAAAATTCTGGAATCGGTTCGTCGTGGGAACAAAACCTGTCACTTTTTGGCAACGGTATAAATTCGAATTACGACAATAAAGAGGCTGTATAATAAGTCAAAATATACGAAAGTCACTTCATCCCGAATTTATTTCGGGATCTGATGTTTATCTTGAAATCCTGAAACCCCGCCTGCCAAGCGAGCGGGCAGGAAGTTCAGGATGACTACATAAATGACTTTTTATACAGCCTCAGCTATTTCCTCAAGTTTATCGACTACAAACTGTCGCCAAAATCGTGACGGAATTTAGCTACTAATTTATCGACCCAATCGCCAATCGGTTTCAATTTCCCCACAAAAAAGCGCAACACCGGAGGTTCTTCAGTCCATTCCAATCCACCCACTAGATGGCGGTTGTCGTAAAGCCATTGGATACGATCTTCAGCATATTTAACTTGAGACAAGGTGAAGACCCTGCGAGGGAATGCCAGACGAAGCAATTCAACATCGGCCAAAACATCATCGCCATTTTCATCGCGTACACTTGAAATGGTTCCGCGTTCCATACCACGAATTCCGGAACAAATATACATCGCAGCAGCAAGCGCTCCGGCTGGATATTGTGTTTGGGGAATATGCGATAAAAATTGACCAGCATCCAAATGGCATCCTAAACCTCCGGAAGGTGTAATTACCGGAATTCCTCGTTTATCAAGCGCATCGACCAGATATTTGATAAATGTTGGCGAATGGCTGATTACATTAAAATCCAGGGTTTCGTACAAACCAACTGCCATTGCTTCAATTTCACGCACACTCATACCTCCATAAGTTAAGAAGCCTTCGTAGAGTGGCACCCAGTCGCGCATTTTCATGTAAATATCATGATTGTTTGTGCATATACCACCACCACGCGTACAACTAACTTTTCTTCCTGAGAAATAAGAAAAATCAGTGTAGCTCAACATTTCATGCAAAATATCTTTGATCGGCTTGTTTTGATACCCTTCTTCCCTGACTTTAATGAAGTAGAGATTTTCGTTGATCAAGCTGATATCCATCAGAATCAAGATGCCATGAGTTTTCGCAATTGCTGAAACTTCCCGAAGGTTTGCCATCGAGAATGGTTGACCGCCGATCAGGTTGGTCCCGGCTTCAAAACGGATATAAGCTACATTTTCAGCGCCCCATTTTTCAATTACCTTGTTCAGTTTATTGATGTCCATGTTTCCTTTGAACGGGAAACTACTTTTCGTTTTGAGGGCTTCGTCGGTATAAATTTCTTCAACAACGCTACCCATCATTTCAATGTGAGCTTTGGTTGTAGTGAAATGGTAGTTCATCGGAACAACGGTTCCGGGTTTGCAGAAAGACTTGGCGATAATGTGTTCTGCTGCACGGCCCTGGTGAACCGGAAGAAAGAATTTTTGATTGAAAACGTCGCTGATAGCTTTTTCGAGTTTGGTGTAACTGGCTGATCCGGCATACGAATCATCAGCAACACTCATTGCTGCTACCTGGTTGTCGCTCATGGCATTAGTGCCTGAATCGGTTAACATGTCGAGGTAAACATCCTTGTTTTGAAGCAGAAAGGTATTAAATCCAGCTCCAAATATTGACTCCTTGCGTTCTTCGATTGGTAAAAGGTTAAGTTTTTGAACTACACGCACTTTATGCATTTCAAGTGGTGTAACTTCACCGCTGTAAAATTTTACAGTTCTCAATTGTTCGAAATTCTCCATAAGTTAATTCTAAATTGGTTAGTTAACATTTAAATCCGAGCTCGCTTAAATCTGAGTAGCTCATACATAAATTGATTTTTGGTTTTGCGAGTATAATAATAAATGATTTGTAATCAAAATGATGTGCTGAGTTTTGATTCGTAGCATAGAGGTGTTAATAAACATGAATATGTTATTTTATTGAACGCATTTGTAAGTGATTGATATTTGTCAACACCTCAATGATGTGGATTGAAAAGGTTCACTTGTTGATTGTTTCCAACTACAAATGAGGGTTGAGTGAAAATTTAGTTCTATTATATCTTAAGTGTTGTTTTTTAAATAGTTAATCGGTATGTTTAAGTTTATAAATCGCTGTTATTGTTTGAAGATTTAACGTAATTGAAAACTTTTAACCGGAAATCAAGGTTTTGGTAGTATAAATTATTCAGGCCAATGAAACAATTCTTCTTTTTTGTTTGTGTTTTGACCTTGTTAATTTCAGGAGGTTGTAAGGATAATCCAAAGGATCCGAATCCAGACTCTGAAATACCAGCGGGTTATCAATTGGTGTGGAGTGATGAATTTAACTACACTGGGTTGCCCGATGCGTCAAAATGGAGCTATGATATTGGTGGAAGCGGTTGGGGAAACGAAGAAGCACAATATTATACCGATTCACGCTTAGCGAATGCCGAAGTAAAAGGTGGTTACCTTTTCATTAATGCCATAAAGGAAGATTTTGAAGGTAAAAAATATACCTCAGCCCGGTTAGTCACACGAACAAAAGGCGACTGGTTGTATGGACGAATTGAGGTGAGAGCCAAACTTCCTGATGGAGTAGGGATGTGGCCGGCAATCTGGATGCTGCCAACCGATTGGGCTTATGGTGGATGGCCTGCTAGTGGGGAAATCGACATTATGGAAAATTTGGGATATATTCCATATTTTATTTCCGCAACTGTTCAAACGCAATCGTACAATTTCAGGAGTAATTCTCAAAAGCAAGCCATTACTGGAGTTCCTGATTGTTATACTCAATTTTATAATTACATCCTTGAATGGGAAAGCAGCGAATTGCGGATCTATGTTGATTCAAAACTCTACCAAACTTTCAAAAATGAAGGAACTGGATATTTGGTCTGGCCTTTCGATAAAAAGTTTCACCTTATCCTGAATGTTGCTGTTGGAGGTACTTTTGGTGGCGCCCAGGGCATTGACGACAGCATTTTCCCACGTTCAATGGTGATTGATTATGTCAGGGTTTATCAGAAAAAATGATTGGCATAGTTTTGAGTCCGCTGATTTTGAAATCACTGAGTTGAATTTTCTCCCTCACTAAGAATTTATTCCTCTATCTTTGCCACAGAAACTTATCAGTATTAATTATGTCATTTTCATCCTTCGGATTATCGCCAGCTCTTGTAAAAGTATTGACTACGCAGAATTACACACAGCCTTATCCCATTCAAAAAGAAGTAATTCCGGCAATTTTGCAGCGAAAAGATTTATTAGGCATAGCTCCAACGGGTTCGGGAAAAACGGCTAGCTATGTTCTGCCCATTCTAACTAATCTGCAAGGTCAGGTGGCTACTAAAAACCGGCATGCCCGGGTTTTGGTTTTGGTGCCAACCCGCGAATTGGCGGTGCAGGTTCGCGATGTTTTCATCCAATTTGGAACCGAACTTCCGGAACGTGTAAAAACGATTGCCGTTTTTGGAGGCGTTTCTATCAATCCTCAAATGATCGGCTTACAGGGTGTTCAGGTCTTGGTTGCTACTCCTGGAAGGTTGCTCGAGCTGGTTGACTCGAAAGCGGTACACTTGTCAGAAATTGAAACGTTGGTTTTGGATGAAGCCGATAAAATGCTCAATCTGGGTTTTCAGGAAGAGATGACACGCATTTTTGCACTGCTACCCAGGAAACGTCAGAATCTTTTGTTGTCGGCTACTCTGAGTGATAAATTGGCCAGTATCAACCAAATTATTTTGCATGATCCGGTAGTGATTAAAATTGAACCGGAAAAAGAAAACATTGATTTGATTGAGCAAACCGGCTATTTTGTTTCGCTGGAAAGGAAGGGCCCACTGTTGCGCTACATCATCAAAAAGAACGAGTTGAAACAGGTGCTGGTTTTTACATCTTCCACTTATCAGGCCGATAATGTTGCCGATAAACTTTGCAAAAATGGTATTGATGCGGTTTCCATTCACAGTAAAAAAAGCCAGGGAGCGCGCACCGAAGCTTTACGTGAATTTAAAACGGGTACACTTCGGGTTTTGGTTACTACCGATTTGTTGGCGCGTGGTATCGACATTGAGTTTTTACCTCATGTAATCAATTACGAGTTGCCACGCTCGCCCAAGGATTACATTCACCGGATCGGACGTACTGGTCGTGCAGAGAATCCCGGCGAGGCCATCTCGTTTGTTACTCCTGAAGACCAACATCACTTTCGTGTCATTCAGAAAAAGATGGGCAAATGGGTGACTATGATCGACAGTGCTAATCTTGATTTGAAAGGATTCTAAGGTTTTAATTCATCTGACATTCAAAATGCAACTATGAAAACACTCCGGATTCATTATCTGCAACACGTTCCTTTTGAAGGTTTGGGTTGCATTGCCGATTGGGCATCAGTTAAAGGACATTCGCTTTCAGCAACTAAATTTTACGAGAACACGAATTTGCCAGAACTTGCTGATTTTGATTGGTTAATTGTTATGGGTGGACCGATGGGAGTTTATGACCAAAAGAAATTTGACTGGTTGACTGCTGAAAAAGAATTCATCCGGAATGCAATTCAGGCAGGGAAAACAGTAATTGGCATTTGTTTAGGTGCGCAATTGATCGCTTCGAGCCTGGGAGCAAAGGTTTATCCAAATACTGAAAAGGAAATTGGTTGGTATTCTATTTTTTCAACTGAATATGGAATGAGAAAAAATCTGTTGAGTGAAAACCTTGAGCCATTCCTTGTTTTTCATTGGCATAGCGACACTTTTGATTTGCCATCGGGAGCGCTCAGGCTTGCTTCGAGTGAAGCTTGTTTAAATCAGGCATTTCTCTTTAACCACAAGGTCCTTGGTTTGCAATTTCATTTTGAAGTAACTGAAAATTCGCTTCATCAAATGATTACTTTTTGTGGTGAAGAACTGGCCGTGGATCGGTATGTTCAATCTGCCGAAACGATACTCAGCAATGCCAAATTCATCAGCGAGGTCAATAACCGAATGTTTCATTTGCTCAACTTCATGGAAGGCGATAAAGAAGTTTGATTTCAAAATTGGTTCCAAAATCAAAAAACGCATCATAATTTTGGTTGTCTGCATTGGTCTTTGTAAATTAGGGATTATCAATTCTCTAACTTCCATCTCATGCTGATCAAAACTTTCGCCAGCGCCGTTCATGGCATCGATGCAACTACAATTACGATTGAGACCGAGATATCTCAGGGAATTAAATTTTTTATGGTTGGCCTGCCCGATAGTGCTGTAAAAGAGAGTCAGCAACGTATCGAATCGGCCATGCGGCTCAATAATTTCAAATGGCCGCACAAAAAAGTAGTGATCAACATGGCTCCGGCAGATATTCGCAAAGAGGGTTCGGCCTATGATTTGCCATTAGCTATAGGCATTCTTGCCGCGAATGAACAAATAAAAACTGACAAAATTTCTAGCTTCCTTATGGTAGGCGAATTGTCACTCGACGGAAATCTTCAGCCCGTAAAAGGTGCCTTGCCCATAGCCATCAAAGCACGCGAAGAAGGTTTCGAAGGTTTTATCCTTCCAAAAGAAAATGCACGCGAAGCTGCTGTGGTCGATACCTTGAAAGTATACGGCGTAGAAAGTCTCAGCGAAGTAGTCGGGTTTTTCAATGACGAAGTGGAATTGGAACAGACTATTGTTAATACCCGCGAAGAATTTTTCTCGAAAGTAAACGAGTGTGATGTCGATTTCTCTGATGTGAAGGGTCAGGAAAATGTAAAACGCGCTCTGGAAATTGCTGCGGCTGGTGGTCATAATATTATCATGATTGGCCCTCCAGGTGCCGGAAAAACGATGTTGGCGAAACGGATTCCGACAATACTGCCACCGTTTACCCTTCGCGAAGCTTTGGAAACCACCAAGATTCATTCGGTAGTCGGAAAAATTGATCGCGACACTTCTTTAATGACTCAACGGCCTTTCAGGAGTCCGCACCATACAATTTCTGATGTAGCACTTGTTGGCGGAGGTGCCTTTCCGCAACCTGGGGAAATTAGTTTGGCGCACAACGGAGTCCTTTTTCTGGATGAGCTTCCGGAGTTCAAAAGGCAGGTGCTCGAAGTGATGCGGCAGCCATTGGAGGACCGGACGATCACCATTTCACGGGCGAAGTTTTCGGTAGAATATCCGGCAAGTTTTATGCTGGTTACTTCGATGAATCCTTGCCCATGTGGTTATTACAATCACCCGACTAAAGAGTGCGTTTGTGCTCCGGGAATGGTTCCCAAATACCTCAATAAAATTTCAGGTCCGCTGCTCGACCGTATTGACATCCATTTGGAAGTGGTCCCCGTTCCGTTCAAAAAACTTTCAGATCAAGCCGCAACCGAACCCAGCACAGCCATTAGGGAAAGGGTAATCAAAGCGCGCGAAATTCAGTCGGCACGGTTTGCCAAAAGTGAAGGTGTTTTCTGCAATGCCCAAATGTCGTCGAAAATGATCCGACAATATGTCGATTTGGACGAATCCAGCAGCAGTTTACTAAAAAATGCCATGGAAAAACTCGGATTATCGGCTCGTGCCTACGATCGTATCTTGAAGGTTTCGCGCACCATTGCCGATCTCGAAGGCAACGAACGGGTCGAAAGTCATCATTTGTCAGAAGCCATTCAGTACCGAAGTTTAGATCGGGAGAATTGGGGTGGGTAAACTTACTCTCGATTGATTGGACTAACTTGAGGTCACAATATGAGACCTCAAGTTGCGATTCCTTTTAGGCCGCAACTAGGTGGTATTTATTTTCTGGAAAACTAATCGAGCGAAAGGAGAACCACAAGCTATCAATGCCGATTAGCTTTAAAAGGAATAATGGCTGATAACAAATGCCCAGAACCGCCCAATTTTTATTTGATGGGGAAATCATTTAAAACAATGTTTGCAACTCGTGCGAATTTATCGTCATAGTTGTGTTTGCCCGGAAGTATTTCAATTAGCAATCCCGATGGCAGGAAGTTCTTTCTGATATTTCTGTCTTCCCCTTTTCCAAAAGCACAAACAGGTTTCACCTGAGTGATCTTTTTTAATTCCGGAAGCACCTTGTATTTCCCGCCATATTTTCGGTACAGAAAATCGGAAAGCCGTATTTTAAAATCGCCCTTTTCTTCGGGAGAAAAACAATAAACACCTTTAAGGGAAGCCATCAACTGATCGTTAAATCGAGTTGCAATAAACGGCACAACACTTGCACCAAACGAATAACCCACCAAAATAAATGAATTGCGATTCCAAAGCTGCATGTAATTTTCAATGATTTCAGAAAACTCATTTGCTGATTCGTCCGGCGTTTTTTCTTTCCAAAAATATTTCAGTGCATCAAGGCCTACTACCGGCATTCCATGTTCATTGAGGAGTTTGCTAATTCCCTTGTCTGTTTTAATCCAGCCTCCGTCACCTGAAATAAAAAATACCATTGGCAATCCGTTATTCCCCGAAACAGGCAAAATTGTCAAAGGCAGCCCTTTTGCTTTTCGATTCGCATTTGCCACTGATTTATTCGGAGAAGTACTTGCGGTATATGCCTGAAGCGGAAAATAGATGAGAAAAAATAAAAAAAAGAATAGGTTTCGCGAAATCGCCACTACACGAAAATTATATTTTCTTTTGATCCACATAAACAGAATTAATATGAAAGTTAGTGAATTCTATTGAAAAATGGCTTTTTTCAAATATTCAGGAATAGCAGATGCAAAAGAACAAAACTTTAGGAATAATCGTTCCGTTTGGAATTCGAATTAACAAAATTTGAGGATTATCATGGCACCAAATCTCACTATCTTTGGAGAATCCAAGTCACCCGAACAAAAAAGAGCCAATGTCCCGAAACAACTATTTCCAATTCAAGCAATTTCGCATCGTTCAGGAACGTTCGGCCATGAAAGTGGGCATGGACGGTGTGTTGATAGGTGCTTGGACAGATCCTTCAGGAACTGATCGAATTTTGGATATCGGTGCTGGCACCGGATTGATTGCGCTGATGATGGCTCAGAAAAATAATGTGGCGCAAATTGATGCCATTGAAGTTGATCAGGAAGCGTTTAATGAGGCGGTTCTGAATTGTCAGCAATCGTCGTGGAATAATCGGATTAAATTGGAATTGTGCAGCTTTCAGGAGTTTTTGGAGAGAACAAATCTGAAATATGGTCTGATAGTGAGCAATCCGCCATTCTTCTCCAACGGAGTGAAAGCTCCACTCGAAAACCGTGCGCAGGCTCGTCATTCCGATTCGCTGCCTTTAAATGTTTTGATTTCGGGAGCAGCCGGATTACTTCAGGAGAAAGGACGAATTGCATTGGTATTGCCTATCGAAAGTCTTCAGGAAATTGAAAACCTGGCGCAATCGAATGGCCTTTTTCTTTCCCGTTTGTGCCGGGTAAAACCCAATCCAGTAAAACCAGAGTTCCGAATTTTAATCGAATTGACAAATCGGCAAAACTCACTTCAAGAGGAAACCCTGATGATTGAATTCGAAAACCACCACGATTATACCCCAGAATACAAGGAGCTGACCAGGGATTTTTACCTGAAATTCTAATTGGACTTTTTCCATAGGCTTTCCAGACTTTCCAATATCGATTTCCCATAAAATTTATCGATCAAACAAAACGTTCGATTTTCGGTTAGTATCCCAAATGTTATTTTTGAAACAGAATAAAAGACACATTTGTCTGAAATAAAAAGATTTGATTATTTTTGCAGTCCAAAGTTTAATGCCATGATGAATTTAATTAGACACGAGATAAAAATCGACGAAAGTTTTTATAAAGTTGAAGAGGTCAGACAATTGACCAATGAAACATTTTCGCTGAAACTGCCCAAAGCCCGTTTTGCGTTTAAGGCAGGTCAGCATATTTCGCTGGGCATACACGGCGATTACCAAAGTCGCGAATATTCCATATACAGCGGTGCTGATGACGAAAACCTTGAAGTACTGGTGAAAGAAGTGCAGAATGGTTATTTTACGCCCAAACTCCGGAAGCTTAAAGCTGGCGATTTGGTTGAAATTCACGGACCATTCGGAAAGTTTGGGATGGAACCCAAAGATGCCGAAACCGGAAAATTTGTGTTTATTGCCAGCGGTACCGGAATCGCTCCTTTTCGAAGCATGGTGCGCACTTATCCTGAAATTGATTACACTTTGATTCATGGAGTTCGGCATTCTGAAGAAGCATACGACCGTATTGAATACGCCACCGACCGCTACATTCTTTGTTCAAGCCGCGATAAAAAAGGAACTTATCACGGGCGACTGACCGGTTATCTGAAAGGTTGTACCTTTTCACCTGAAACGCATTTTTACCTTTGCGGCAATAGCGATATGATTTTCGATGCCCTCGAAATCCTGAAAGATAAAGGCTTCGAACGCGATCAAATCCACTGCGAAGTTTACTTTTAACTTTTTAACCACATAGAACACATAGTTTAATTGATGACCTTGATTTAGAGATTGAAAATCCTCGTCCTAATCTCAAATCATGTGATAAACTATTTATAATGTTCTAATGTGCCCTATGTGGTTCAATAAAATAATTAAGCGCAAATGAAATATCACCTGATTACATTGGGTTGCCAGATGAATCTTTCTGACAGTGAACGAGTGAGCTCTGTACTCGAAAGTATGGGCTACGAGCGTACTGAAAACGAGGAAGAGGCTAGTCTGCTAGGGATGTTGGCCTGCTCGGTGCGGCAAAAACCCATCGACAAGGTTTACAACAAAATTGCACAGTGGAACAAATGGAAAAACAAACGCAATGTGGTCACTTTTGTCTCCGGATGTATTTTGCCTGCCGATAAAGAGAAATTCCTGAAATCGTTTGACCTGATTTTTCAGATGAGCGAACTCGCTCAATTGCCTGAAATGATTCGCGAATATGGTGTGGTGACGCCAGCAGGGCTGAGAAATCCGCAACCAGTGATGCCCAAAAACGAACACATTGCCGAAATGTGGCACATCAAACCCAAATATCAATCAACTTACGAAGCATTTGTTCCGATTCAGAATGGTTGCGATAAATTTTGCACTTTCTGCGCCGTTCCTTACACCCGTGGACGTGAAGTTTCGCGCCCTTCCGGAGAAATTATAGATGAGGTACGCCATTTGGTGAATCAAGGCTATAAATCGATTACGCTTTTGGGTCAGAATGTCAATTCGTATGGACTCGATAAAAACGGCGAAGAAATCAACTTTGCTGAATTGCTTCGTCAGATTGGCGAATATGGAAAAACTTCGGGCGAAGAGTTTTGGGTATATTTCACTTCGCCGCATCCGCAGGATATGAACCGCGAAGTGATTGAAGTAATTGCTTCGTACGATTGCCTGGCCAAACAAATTCACCTGCCCATGCAAAGTGGCGACGAACGTGTGCTGATTAAGATGAACCGCCGTCATTCGATGGACAAATACCGCCACATTGTGGCTGATATTCGCGAATTGATTCCGCAGGCTACTTTATTTACCGACATCATTGTTGGATTTTCGAGTGAAGGAGAATCCGAATTTCAGAACACGGTTGCTGCAATGAATGAATTCCGGTTTAACATGGCCTACATTGCCATGTATTCGCCTCGACCCGGAGCTGCCAGTTACCGCTGGGAAAATGAAGTTGCCACCGATGATAAAAAAGACCGCTTGCATCGCCTTTCCGAAGTTTTGAAAGGTCATTCCAGGGCGTACAATGAAACTCTGGTGGGTAAAACGATGCGCGTTCTTGTTAACGGAACCGACCGAAAGACGGGCTTCTCAACCGGGCTCACTGAAGGAAAATTAATCGTTCGGCTCGATCGTCAGGATAATTCGCTAATGGGCCAGATTGTTGATGTGAAAATCACTTCGGCTGCCGATTTTTCGATGAGTGGCGAACTTCAGGAAGTGTTCAGTCTCAGTAATCAGTAAATGATTGAAACAGTATCTTTTTCCATCACATTTATGTGACGGACATGAAACAACAATAAAATAGGGCGCATTCACTAATCCAATTTGAAATAAAAACGCTGTATGCGCCGTGATGTAGCATAAAATTTAACCCAGAAACTAATAGTGAGTCCAAACAATACAAAAAAAGTCGCGTTTAAAACACTTGGTTGTCGGCTCAATCAATACGAAACAGATGCTTTGGTGACCGATTTTGATAATGCTGGTTATCAACTCGTAAATTTCGATGAATCGCCTGATGTGGTGGTAGTAAATACCTGCACGGTGACTAATCAAAGTGACCAGAAATCAAGAACAACAATTAGTCAGGCTGCACGCGCCAACAATAATGCCGTGGTGGTCGTGACCGGCTGCATGGCCAACAATTTCAAGGAAAAACTCGAATCGCAGGACAACATCACTTTCGTGGTGGAAAACAATCGCAAAAGCTCCATTCTTTCGCTGGTCGATGCCCATTTTTCAGGCGAAATACTTCATCCAAATCAACTACCGCAAGATGTTTTCCGCTACGAACCGGTTCAGAAAAGCCTGCACACCCGCAGTGCGGTGAAAATTCAGGATGGTTGTGATAATTTCTGTACGTTTTGCATCATCCCGATGGTTCGTGGTCGGGCAGTTTCGCGGCCAGTTGCTGAAGTATTAGAAAGTGTTAGGAAAACCATCGAGAACGGATTTAAGGAAATCGTGATTACTGGCGTGAACATTGGCCGGTACGAAGATGGCGATGTGCGTTTTGAGGATTTGCTGGCGAAAATTCTGGAAGTTCCAGGTGATTTTCGGGTACGGATTTCATCGCTCGAACCCGATGGTTTTGGCGACCGGTTTGTTGAGTTGTTCAAGCATCCGAAACTGATGCCGCATCTGCATTTGTGCCTGCAAAGTGGTTCCGATAAAACGCTGCTCAGGATGCGCCGCATGTACGATTTGCAACAGTTCCGAAAAACTGTGGAAAAGTTTCGGTCAGTTTATCCTGATTTTAATTTTACTACCGATATCATTGTTGGTTTTCCGGGCGAAACGGAAGAAGAATTTCAGGATACGATTGTTGCTGTGAAGGAATTCAACTTCAGTCATGTACACACCTTCAAATATTCGGTGCGAAGAGGAACACGTGCCGAACGGTTGGAAAACCATATCCCGGAGAAAATAAAAACTGAACGATCGGCGCAAATCAGAAAACTTTCCGAAGAAAATAAAAAACAATATTTGACTTCATTCATTGGCAAAACTCAGCAGGTTTTGGTTGAGAAAATAACTCAGGGCATTGCCAACGGGTATGGGCAACATTATATTCCGGTTCGTTTCAAAGCGGCCGGAGTACAAAAAAATACGGTTCACAGCATTCAATTGGCCGAAATTCGGGGAGTGGGAGAAAATATGTACTTGTTTGGTGAACTAAACGATTAGTTTTTTTGTCTATGGATTGAAACAATTCTGTTTAATCAAATGACCACAAAAATTAAACAAAGCGATGTGCGAACTTCTTCTCCGGAATTTCAGGAGAATTTCAGGAATTACGCTGAAATACTGAAAAGCTTTCGTGAAAAGCTGGCTCGGGTCAGTTCTCATGGTGGCGAAGCTGCGATTGAAAAACATCGCTCTCGGGGAAAACTGTTGGCACGCGAACGTATCAATTTGCTGGTCGATCAAAATACTCCTTTTCTCGAACTATCTTCTTTTGCTGCATACAATCAATACGAAAATGCTTTTCCTTCCGCCGGAATTATTACTGGAATAGGCGTCGTGCAGGGGCGCGAGTGCCTGATTATTGCGAATGATGCCACCGTTAAAGGTGGAACGTACATTCGCGAAACCATCAAAAAACATGTTAGGGCGCAGGAAATTGCCCGTCAAAATAAACTCATTTGCATTTATCTGGTTGATTCGGGTGGGATTTATCTGCCGGAACAGGCGAATGTTTTTCCTGACCGTTTCGATTTTGGTCGTGTATTTTACAATCAGGCACGCATGTCGGCCGAAGGCATTCCGCAGATTTCGGTAGTGATGGGCTCGTGCACTGCTGGTGGCGCTTACGTTCCAGCCATGAGCGACGAAACCATCATGGTGCGCAACCAGGGAACCATTTTTATTGGAGGCCCGCCATTGGTCTTAGCTGCAACTGGCGAAGAAGTGACTCCTGAAGATTTAGGAGGCGCCGAAGTTCATACCTCGGTTTCGGGAGTTGCCGACCATATTGCAGAAGATGACGGGGATGCGCTCCGAATTTGCCGCGATATTGTGGCTGGATTGCCAATTCCAGAAAAACAAAAACTGGATATTCTGCCGGCTAAAGAGCCCTTATATCCATCAGAAGAATTGTATGGTTTGCTACCAGCAGATCTGAAAAAGCCAATCAATGCTCATGCGATTATCAACCGGTTGGTTGATGGAAGCGAGTTTCAGGAATTCAAGGCAAACTACGGAAAGACCTTGGTGACTGGTTTTGCCCGAATATGGGGATTTCCGGTAGGAATTATCGCCAATAATAGTTTCCTGACATCAGAAAGTTCGCTGAAAGGCGCTCATTTCATTCAGTTGTGTGTGCAGCGCAAAATTCCGTTGCTCTTTTTACAGAATATCACCGGCTTTATTGTTGGCAAAAAATACGAACATCAGGGCATTGCCCGCGACGGTGCTAAACTCATTAACGCAGTCGCTAATGCGGCGGTTCCGAAATTTACGGTGGTAATTGGTGGCTCGTTTGGTGCCGGAAATTATGCCATGGCCGGACGTGCATTTGATCCGCATTTTTTGTTTATGTGGCCACATTCGCGCATTTCGGTGATGGGTGGTGAGCAGGCTTCCGGAGTTTTAAAAAGTATTGGAAGCAATGGCTCATCCGATTCTTTGCTCGAACAATTTAACGAAGAAAGTTCGGCATATTACAGCTCTTCTCGCTTGTGGGACGATGGCATCATCGATCCGGCTGATACACGAAAAGTTTTGGCTATGGCTATATCAGTTTCGTTGAACCGTCCGTTTGGAGAACCTGGGTACGGGGTGTTTCGAATGTGAAGCGAGTTACGGGTTGTGGGTTTCGAGTTGAAATCACATCTCGGAGCATTATCCTTTGCCGTCACATTTATGTGACGGACATGATGGCTAAAAAAAAAGATTTACAGATAAATACGAATAAAGAAAACGTGAAAAACGACTATCGATATATTGAAATTCAGCAGAAAGGACAGATTGTTCGGATAAATCTGAATCGCCCTGAACGGCACAATGCTTTGATTTTGGAGCTGATTTCTGAATTGGATCAGGCTTTGGAAGAGATCTCGGGAATGAATGAAATCCTTTTTGTAGTGCTGTCAGGAAATGGCCGTTCGTTCTGTGCCGGTGCCGATCTGAATTGGTTTTATAGTTCGGAAGAACACTCGATTGAACAAAGTATTGAGCAATACAAGCACCTGGCCGATTTACTGCTCCGACTTTTTCAGTTACCCCAGATTACCATCGCGACTGTTCGCGGAAACGTGTTTGGAGGTGGAATTGGCCTAATGGCAGCCTGCGATTTTGTGTTGGCCGAAGCAAATACCCGTTTCATGTTCAGTGAAGTGAAACTTGGACTTTTACCCGCTACGATTTTGCCGTTTGTTGCGAACCGCTTGTCTGTTCAAAATCTCCGGAAATGGGTATTGACAGGAAACCTGTTTGTTGTAAATGAAGCTCACCGGATTGGTCTGGTTGATGAAATTTATATCGAAGGAAACCTTGAAAGCGAACTGTCAACATTAATAGCTTCGTTCGAAGCGGCATCACCGTCAGCAATGAAAAAGGCCAAACAATTGATTAATAATGTGGTCTCCGGAAGCATTGATGTTGCTGATACCACAGCTACTTCCACGATTTTGGCCAAGGCTCTGTTATCTCCCGATGGTCAGGAAGGAATTCATGCATTTTTTGAAAAAAGGAAACCGGAATGGGGAAAGTAGGCTGTCTCAGTAATCAGTTTTAAGGATGAAGCAATTCGAAAAAATACTCATAGCGAATCGAGGTGAAATTGCTGTACGAATTATTCGGGCGGCGCAAAAGAGCGGCATTCGATCAGTGGCTGTTTATGCTGTTGATGACACCGATTCTCTTCATGTATCGATGGCTGATGAGGCTGTATTGCTTTCCGGGAAAACGCTTTCTGAAACGTATCTGGATCAGGATAAAATTATTGAGATTGCTTTGACCACGGGAGCTGAAGCCATACATCCAGGCTATGGATTTTTATCTGAAAATGCTGGATTTGCCCAAAAAGTAGCCGATGCCGGACTGGTTTTTATTGGTCCCACTCCTGAAAACATCAGACTGATGGGCGAAAAAAATCGGGCGCTCGACTATGTCCGGACATTAGGAATTCCGGTATTAAAATCGTTCAAAGGAACAACGGAAGAAATTCTGAAATACATTCCTGAAATGGAATTTCCGGTGATGGTAAAAGCTTCGGGCGGTGGAGGCGGAAAAGGAATGGTAATTTGCCAGTCGGCTGAAGAGTTGGTTCCCGCACTTGAAAAAGCAGAGCGTCAGGCAATCAGTTATTTTGGAAACCGAGAATTGTTCGTCGAAAAATATTTACCACATGCCCGGCATATCGAAGTTCAGTTAATGGCCGATCATTACGGAAATGTGCTGCACTTTTTCGAACGTGAATGTTCGGTTCAGCGCCGGTTTCAGAAGATTATAGAAGAAGCTCCATCACCATCGGTTGATGAGGAATTACGATTAGAATTGACTTCCGCGGCCATCAAAATTGCTCGCTCGATGAATTATCGCAATGCCGGAACCATTGAGTTTTTGCTCGACGAAACCGGACAGTTCTACTTTTTGGAAATGAATACACGCATTCAGGTGGAGCATCCGGCGACCGAAATGATAACCAATACGGATTTGGTTTCGTTGCAATTACTCGTCGCCTCCGGAAATACGCTGCCGATAAAGCAGGAAGATATCCAAATTTTAGGGCATGCTATCGAAGTTCGACTTTGTGCCGAAGATGCGGAAAATAATTTTAATCCTTCAGCCGGAAAGCTTTCGCTTTGGAATATTCCGGAGATTGAACATTTGCGCATTGAAACATTTGTAAAAGAAGGAAGTTTGATTTCTCCGAATTACGATTCGCTTTTAGCTAAAATGATTGTGTGGAGTGAGACTCGCACAACAGCGATCTGTCAATTGCAGTACGTTTTGTCACAAACCGGCATTTCCGGGGTTCACACCAATCTTTCGTTTTTATCTGAGTTGCTTCAAAGTGAAATTATTCAGGAAAACAAAATTTACACCCGATATGTAGATGAAAATCTGGATTTGATTAATTCCCGGATTCAGGAGAAAAGACAGCAGTTGAACAAACATAAATTAGTGATTGCTTACCTTATTTTTCATTTTCAGCAGAATAAGAACCCCGGAAATTCAGTTTGGAACCAGATTGGTTTTTGGCGAATGATGCCTTTGGTTGTGGTTTATGTTGATGATGAAAAATACGAATGTCATATCAGTTTTAATCCTGATCGTCAGATTTTCAGGATAAATCAGGAGGAATATAACACGAAAGTGGTTCTGGTCAATGAAAATTTACTTGAACTTCAGATCAATCATGAACTTGAATCCTTTTATTGTCAGGAAGATGAGAAGCAAACGAAGATTATTTCAGGAGGATTTGCATTTGCTTTGCGCAGTAATTTACTGAGGAATCAGGTTTTGTCGATGCGTAAAAATGAACTTGAACAAAAGATTTTTCAGAACCTTATTTGCGCCGATTTGTTTGGAAAGGTATTGAAATTAAATACAAGCGAAGGCGATGTGGTGCATGCCGGACAGATTTTACTGACTTTAGAGTCGATGAAGACAGAAATTCATGTGCTTTGTCCGGTTGATGCCCGTGTGAAAAAGATTTTTGTGAAGGAAGGAAATGCCGTGGTTGAAAAGCAATTGTTGGTGGAGCTGGAGGAAGCGCAACTAGCTGTCAGTCTTCACAACATGGAACTTTGAACTTGGAATTTGGAACTTAAAATATGAATGCATTATTACAGGAAAAACATCACCAGATCAGGGCGAAAGTTAGGAAGTTCGCCGAAGCGATCATCAAGCCGGTGATCGACGATTTTGATGAAAAAGAGATTTTCCCAATCGAATTAGTTCGCGAAATGGGAAAAATCGGAGTGTTGGGAATGACTGCTCCCGTGGAATTTGGCGGGTTGGGCAGCGATTACCTTTCGTATGTCATTGCCATTGAAGAAATGGCTCGTGTCGACAGTTCTATGGCCGCAACGCTTGCTGCGCACAATTCGCTTGGCGTTGGGCCGATTGTTGAGTTTGGCACGCAGAAACAGAAGGAAACTTTCCTTCCGGCATTTTGTACCGGCGAAAAATTATGGGCTTTCGGCTTAACCGAAGAAAATGCCGGATCGGATGCTCAGGGTGTTGAAACTACTGCGCAAATTTCAGGAAATGAGTTTATTGTGAATGGCTCCAAAAAATATATCACCAACGGAACTTCCGAGATTTCGGCTGGCATGACAACTTTGGCTCTTACGGGAGAGAATGAAGGTCGCAAAGAATTTACCGCTATCCTGATTGAAAAGGAGCGTGAAGGTTTTATCCGAGAGACCATGAAAAGTAAATTGGTTTGGCGGGCTGCCGATAACGGTATGCTGTATTTCAATAATTGCCGTGTGCCGGTTGAAAATCAGTTGGGAGAACGTGGCTATGGTTTTAAAATTATGCTGAAAACGCTTGATTCAGGTCGGTTGTCGATTGCCGCCATTGGTCTTGGATTGGCGCAGGGAGCTTACGAAATGGCAAAAGCTTACGCCAAACAGCGAAAACAATTCGGCAAATCATTGAGCGAATTTCAGGTCATTGCATTCAAACTGGCCGATATGGCTCTGAAAATTGAGAATGCCCGAAACAGCTTATACAATGCTTGTTGGCTGAAGGATAACGGACACTCGTTTGGACAGCAGGCGGCAATGGCCAAGTTATATTGTGCCGAAATTGCCCGTGAAGTAGCCGACGAAGCGGTACAAATTTTGGGCGGAGCCGGTTTATTCAAGAACCGCGAATGGCCAATCGAACGCTTCTATCGCGATCAGCGGCTGCTCCAAATTGGCGAAGGAACTTCCGAGATTCTGCGTATGGTGATTTCACGAAATATACTGAAAGAGTAAAAAGATTGGAGTGCCTAAAGTTGACGGATTTTACCAATCATAACCGAAAAAACTGTAATTTCCCAGAAGAATTAAACACAAAGACACGAAGACACAAATTCTAAAAGTAGGATAAACAAATCTTTGTGACTTAGTGTCTTCGTGTTTTAAAAATATCCTAATGAGCACCGACCGAAAATCTGAACATATTAATCTTGCGCTGAAATCGCAAACACTGCTAGACGAGCAGGATCTTCGTTTCAATTACGAACCTTTGTTGGCTGCCCATCCTGAAAATGCGGATTTAAGCATCGATTTTCTCGGGAAAACGTTGCAGACTCCCATCTGGGTTTCGAGCATGACAGGCGGAACGGGTGTTGCCCGAACGATCAACGGAAATATTGCCCGTGCTTGCCGTGAGTTTGGAATGGGAATGGGATTGGGTTCGTGTCGCAAAATTCTGTTCAACAAAACCGATTGGCCCGACTTTGATTTCCGGGATGAAATCGGAGATCAGCCATTTTGGGCCAATCTGGGTGTAGCTCAAGTCGAGGAATTACTCGCTTCCAAAAATATTCAAGCCGTTATCGATTTGGTCGGTGAATTGCGAGCCGACGGATTGATTGTTCATGTCAATCCTTTGCAGGAATGGTTTCAGCCCGAAGGAAACCGCTTGAAACAATCGCCTTTGCAAACCATTCAGCAACTGTTGGATCACGTCTCGGTAAAAGTGATCGTAAAAGAAGTGGGGCAGGGATTTGGTCCTGAAAGTTTGCAGCAATTGCTTGCTCTTCCGCTTGAAGCCATTGAATTTGGAGCATATGGCGGAACCAATTTCTCGAAATTGGAAATGCTGCGTGGTGATCAGCAGAAACTTGATGCCAACTTGCCGTTTGCATTTGTGGGTCAGTCGGCTAATCAAATGGTCGATTCGGTCAACCAAATCCTGAAGAAAAATCCAAATCCGGCTTGCCGTCAATTGATCATTTCCGGAGGTATACAAAATGCCTTGGATGGTTATTTCCTCACTTCCAAAAGCCAGCTTCCAGCCGTGTTTGGCATGGCATCTGCCGTTTTAAAACACGCATCAGAAAACTACGCATCACTCCAAAACTTTCTCCAAAATCAAATTCAAGTTCTGAGTCTGGCAAAAGCATTTTTGAAAATTAATCCCGATTATCATGGATAACTCCATCATACAAGGGTTTTCGAAGTACAATAAACAAGAGCGCATTGATGCGCTGATTCAAAAATACGGCTTTGATTCTGATTTTGAACAATGGTTAAATTCCTGCGAAGTTTCTGATCAATCGGTTCAAAAAATTATTGATGAACTCAGTGAGAATCCCATTTCCTGTTTCCCTTTTCCCTTTTCCGTCGCTCCAAACTTTGTGGTGAATGGCAAAAATTTGTTCTTTCCGTTGGTTTCCGAAGAAAGTTCGGTGGTTGCGGCTTTGGCAAATGCATCTGGCTTTTGGGCGAAGCGTGGAGGTTTTCAGGCCGAAGTTGTGGGAACTGAAAAAAAAGGACAAGTTCATTTCACCTGGAATGGAAATCCGGAGTATTTGCAATCACTTTTTCCTGAAATCCGATCAAAATTACGGACCGAAAGCGCATTCCTGACGACAAAGATGGAAGAGCGCGGCGGTGGAATTACCGGGATTGAACTGAAATTGTTGCCACATATTTTGCCGAATTATTATCAGTTGGATGCTGGTTTTGAAACCTGCGATGCCATGGGCGCCAACTTCATTAACTCCTGTTTGGAACAGTTCGGGAAAAGCCTTCAGGATTATTTCCTGACCAGCGAAAAGGTCTCAACCAGCCAACACGAATGCGAAATCATCATGGCTATTTTATCTAATTATACGCCTGAAAGTCGGGTGAGAGCTTGGGTTGAATGTCCGGTTGCTGATTTGCTCGATGGAAAATCGGAGGCTGAATGTATCCGTTTTGCCCGAAAGTTTGAGCAAGCGATCCGTATTGCACAAGTTGATGTCTCTCGCGCGGTAACCCACAACAAAGGTATTTTCAACGGAATTGATGCGCTTGCGGTAGCGACAGGAAACGATTTTCGGGCCATTGAAGCCTGCGGTCATGCTTTTGCTGCAAGAAATGGTAATTATTCAGGGTTAACCGATGTGCAAATTCAGGATGGGAAATTCCGCTTTAGCATTGAACTGGCTTTGGCCGTTGGCGTGGTTGGTGGTGTAACTGCGGTTCATCCGCTGGCAAAACTTGCCATGCAGATTTTGGATAACCCTTCTGCTCCGGAATTAATGATGTATCTGGCTGTAGCCGGGTTAGCATCCAACTTTGGTGCAGTCAAAGCGCTGGTTTCAGTTGGAATTCAGCAAGGCCACATGAAAATGCATTTGAGTAATATCATGAATCAATTAAATATTCCTGAATACAGGCAGGCTGATGTACAACACTACTTTCAGGATAAAACGGTGTCGTTTTCAGAGGTAGAAAAATATTGGAAAAATCAAATTAAACACTAAGGCACAGAGACACAAAGTAAAAATATGACTTCGTGACTTTGTGTTAAAAAATACATTATTGTCTTTTCATTCTACATATCGCGCCAATGGCAAATTGCTTTTAACCGGTGAGTATTTGGTTCTTCACGGGGCGAAGGCAATTGCATTACCATTAACAGTTGGTCAGCAGTTGACTGTTTCTGAAACGAATACTTCTGAAACGATATATTGGCAGGCTCTTTACGATGGTGAAATTTGGTTTTCATGCGAACTAAACCCCAATGATTTTTCGGTTATAGGTACGAGTCATCCGGAGAAAGCCGAATCGCTCAGTCGGATATTTAAAACCATCAAAAGCTTGAATCCTGAATTTGTATTGCAGTCCGGAACAAAATTCGAAACCATACTGGAATCTAATCCCGAGTGGGGTTTTGGCAGCAGCAGCACGCTGATTAGTTTGCTTTCGCAATGGACGGGAGTTGATCCTTTTGTTCTGAATGACTTGGTTTTTAAAGGTTCAGGTTTTGATATTGCTTGTGCTACGGCTGACGGACCTATTTTTTACACGCGCAGTAAACCGGTTGAGACTATTCCGTTGAATTATCCGTTTTCTGATCAATTGTTTCTGGTGTATTCCGGAATAAAGAAAAAGACGGCAGCAGCGGTGAGTGATTTCTTAAAGGAGAGAAAAGTATCTACCCAACAGATTGAAGAAGGATCGGCATTATCTGATGAATTTTCCCGGTGCGATGATCAGTATGAATTTAACCTTTTAATTCGGCAACACGAAAAGCTAATTAGAGATGTAACAGGGCGATTACCAATTAAACCCGAGTTCTTTGCTGATTTTAAAGGTGAAATTAAATCGCTCGGGGCTTGGGGTGGCGATTTTTTTCTGGCTTCAACCTCTTTACCTTTTTCAGGAGTAAAAAAATACTTTGAAAACAAAGGATTGAAGACGGTGTTTAAATGGGGTGATTTGATTTTGAAAAGATGACAGGAAATACAAAACATATTCATCGGAGTGCGTGGCGATGCCCGTCGAATATTGCTTTGGTGAAATACTGGGGCAAGCGCGATTTTCAGAAACCGATGAATCCGTCGCTGAGTTTTGTGCTTCGCAATGCTTTTACCGAAACATCGGTGGAATTGCATAAAGATGGGGACAAAAAGGTGGCGTATTATTTTGAGGGGGTTGAGAGTCCGTTTGGCGATCGCATTGAAAACTACCTAAATCACGTTTCCGGTCAGTTTACATGGATAAATAAATACAATTTCAGGATTCACAGTCACAATAGTTTCCCGCATTCGGCCGGAATTGCTTCGTCGGCTTCGTCGTTTGGGGCGATGGCTTTGTGTTTAATCGAGTTGGATTTTATCCATTCAGGAAAGGAAACGGACTGTCTTGAGTTTTGGCAAAAAGCTTCGGAACTGGCGCGAATGGGTAGCGGAAGCGCCTGCCGCTCGGTGTATGCCGGATTTTCTATCTGGGGACAAACACAGTTATTCGAATCGAGCAGCGACGAACATGCAATCCAGCTATCGGATGGAGTTCATCCCGTATTTTCAGGTCTTCGCGATGCCATCCTGATGGTCGATTCAGGAACGAAGGAAGTTTCCAGTTCGGTTGGCCATCGGTTGATGGAAGGTCACCATTATCAGCGTTCGCGTATGGCACAGGCTCACGAAAACATCAACGAACTTTATCTGGCTTTACTTACTGGCGATCTGGAAAAATTCATTGCCGTGGTTGAAAACGAGGCTCTGAGTTTACATGCGATGATGATGACTTCGAATCCGTCGTTTTTATTGCTGAAGCCTAACAGTCTGGAACTGATCAGCAGGATTCGACATTTTCGCGAAAAGTCGCTGATTCCGGTTTGCTTTACCATCGATGCGGGACCAAATATCCATTTGCTTTATTTTCAGGATAATGAGTTGATTGTAAAGGCTTTCATTGAAAATGAATTGTTGGCTTTCTGCGAGAACGGAAAGTGGATTGATGACCAGATTGGCACAAGTCCGGAAAGATTAAATAATTGATACGAGTTACGGGCTCCGTGTTACGAGTTGGGAAAAACCCGTAACTCGTATCTCGTAACCCGCAACAAAATTTGAAATATGGAACTTGGAACTCATTTTAATTCAAAATTTCTTCTTTTTGGCGAATATGGACTGATTTACGATGCGATGGCTTTGTCAGTTCCGTTCCCAAAGTTTTCAGGTTTTCTGGATTTTGACTCGAATCAGTCTCATCTGGAAAGCGTTACTGAAGTCAGGAAGTTTTACGAGTATCTGAAATTGTTAGATACTGCTCATCCGTTGAATTATCCGTTCGATCTGGACAGGTTTGAAAGCGATCTTGATCAGGGACTGTTCTTTCATTCAAACATTCCACAGCAATATGGACTTGGCAGCTCAGGCGCATTGGTAGCGGCACTTTTTAGCCGTTATGCAGTAAATTCTGTTCCGAAAGAGGAACTCGCTCCTGAAATCTTAAAAGCTGATTTTTCCATACTTGAAAGCTATTTTCACGGGAAAAGCTCAGGTCTTGATCCGCTGATTTCGTTTCTGAATAAACCCATTTTAATCGACTCGAAAAAGCAAATTTGTCCGATTGAATTTGATATGAGCAAATCAGGATTGGCAATGGCTTTAATCGACACCAAAACGACTGGGGCAACAGGTCCTTTGGTTCAGCATTTTATCGATCTTTTTAACTTTCCGGAGTTTGAACATGCATTCTACGACCAGTTTATTCCGGCGAATAATGGCTGCATTGAGTCTTTGCTTATTGATGATAAACCAAGTTTTTTCAAGCACATAGAGAAATTGGTCAAGTTTGAAGTCTACCAATTTCACCAAATGATTCCGGTGAATTTTCACCGGGTTATCACATTTGCACATTGCGAGAATGTGTACATCAAACTGCTGGGGTCGGGCGGTGGTGGTTATTTGCTGGCTTTTGCCGAATCGCAGGATATTCTCGATCAGTGGTCGAAGAAACGTGGAATTGAAATATTGAGTTTGTTTTGAAACTAATGAGCGGGTAACTTTAAGTCACCCGCTCATTAAAATCTGCTATCTTTTTACTCCTTTGGAGCTGTATTATCAGGTCTTGGGCCTTTGTTTACCTGTGGTCGATTGCGGTTCGGTCTTGGTCTGTTCCGATGTTGGCGATTTTCATTTGGCTTGTTCTCGCTTGATCTGTTTTCACTGGCTTTATTCACCATTGGCCTATTTCCCTGGGGTTTGTTCTCCTGAGCCCTGACTTCCTGAACTTTTCCTTCCTGAGGTCGGTTTTCCTGCGGTCTGTCTCCCAGTGGGCGATTTGGTCTCCGGTTTCGGTTGTTTCGGTTTTTCTTTACTACTGGTTTGTCGAAATATTTCTGATCCAATTCGCCAACATTCATCATATTTTCCTTCTTGGCTTCGGGCTCGTTGTAGCCTTCGAACGATGGCTTTTGGCCACGCTTGTTCATATTCAGGAATTTTTTGACATCTTCCAGATCGAGCACAAAAACCCGGCCTCCATCAGATTGTGAATAGCTGTACCATACTTTTTTCTGAAGAATATCAGTTTTGAAGTGGCGTGCCAATCCTTTGTCGGTTTCAATAGCCAGTAATTCGTTTGGAAAATCTTCCAGGGCTTCCAGGTAATGATCGAGTTCGTAGGTCAGGCAGCATTTCAATTTGCCGCATCGGCCTGCCATTTTTTCGGCATTGGGCGACAATCCCTGTTTTATGGCGGCATCCGAAGTTACACTCGAAAAGTCGGTTCTCCAGGTTGAGCAACAAAGTGCACGTCCGCACGAACCAATTCCACCAATTCGGCCAGCTTCCTGACGGGCTCCGATTTGCTTCATTTCGATTTTAATGGCAAATTCCCTGGCGTACAGTTTAATCAGTTCGCGGAAATCGACACGGTCGTCGGCAATGTAATAGAAAATGGCTTTGTTGTTATCGCCACGAAATTCAACATCACCAATCTTCATATTCAGGTTCAACTCGTTGGCCAACTGACGGGCACGAATCATCACTTTGTTTTCGCGAGCCTTGGCTTCTTCCCATTTGATCACATCGGTCGGGGTCGCTTTTCTGTATATTTTATTCCATTCGTAGCGCTCCGGTTTCTTTACTTTCCGTTTAAACTGAAGTTCGGCTAGTTTTCCGGTAAGCGAAACGGCTCCAACATCGTGCCCTGGTGAGCTGGAAACAACTACCAGTTCATCGCGTTTCAGATGAATACCTTCTTCATTCAGAAAGAACTCTTTTCGGGTTCCTTTGAACCGTATTTCGACAATGTTTGATTCGTTTGTTGTATCAGGTATATCGTCGAGCCAGTCATAAACGCCAAGCATGGCTGGTCTGTCAAGGTCATTATTTGTGTTGCATCCACTGCATCCCATATCTCTCTTTTTTAAAACGAAGGGCAATATTATCAAATTTTGGGCAAACTTGCTATTTTTATTCTGTCTAAATAGCGAAACAGATAGAAGTGCATCCAATTCCTAAATCAATCATTTCTGCATGATAAGCACAAAACATCTATCTTTGAATCAAAAATTTTGGATTATGCAAATTCGTTATTTTTTCCTGATCGTAATTTCATTTCTGTTCTTTCAGTCCAAAGTACATGCACAGCAACTAAGTCCGGAGGCGACGGTTAGTGTTTTGACTTGCGATCCTGGTGCCGAGGTTTATTCGATGTATGGGCACACCGCCATTCGGATAAGTGATCCAACTTTGAATCTGGATGCAGTGTTCAATTACGGTCTTTTCAGTTTCGATTCGACAAATTTCATGTATCGCTTTGCTAAGGGGCAGACGGATTACGCTATGGGTGGAGAGCGGTTTAGAGGCTGGTTACCACAATACGATGAAGAGAAACGCAGTGTTTACGAACAGGTGCTCAACCTAACTCCGGAAGGGAAGAACAAACTTTTTCAGGCATTGCTCGAAAATGCCAAACCTGAAAACCGGATTTACCGCTACAATTTTTTTATGGACAATTGTGCGACCCGTGTCCGCGATATGATTGAACGCAACGCCGGAGCACCAATTCACTTTACCGATAATCATCCAACAGAAAGCTACCGCGATCTGATCAAAAAATTTCATCACTCGTTTCGCTGGATCGATCTGGGTATTGACCTATTGGTCGGCAAAAAGGCAGACGAGCCGGTTTCGGCATATGGCCAAATGTTTTTGCCCGATTACCTGAAAGATCAGTTTGCCAAAGCTGAAATTTCTATCGATGGGAAACCGCAGCCTCTGGTTCTTGAAACCCGCACTTTGCGTGAATATCCAAATCCTAAACTCAATTCTGATTGGCCTTGGCCTGCTATCGTTTTCGGTATTTTATTCCTGATTATTGCTGCATTTTCGGTTCGTAGCTTTCTTCAGAAAAAGAAAATTGACTGGCTGGATTATTGGTTGCTTGGATTAAGTGGTTTTGCCGGATTAATTATTGGCTGGTTCACTTTGTATTCGGAGCATCCAGCTATGAGCCCTAATTACAATTTGTTGTGGGCATTTCCGCTGAACCTGTTTTTTGCAGGATTGTGGGCTGTGAAAAAATGGAGGCCTCAGACCCGCTATTATTTATGGCTATCCGGAGCTCTTTTAATTCTTTCGTTTGTGGCTGGGCAGCAATTTAATCCGGCAGTTTACTTTATGATCCTGATTTTGCTGGTTCGGGTTGTAGCTAATCTGATTCCGGAGAAAAAGTAATCAGTTGCCAGTTGCGGTTCACAGAAAAACTGAACACTGCTACTGAACACTTTTTACCCAATCCGGCTAATCTTTCGGTTCAGTGGGCGTTCGATTGAAATTGGAACTTTCTCTTCAATCACGCTGCTCGAATCCAGTCCAAGCGCCTTTACATCGTTGATGCTAAATAGTCTGGTGAAAGCATGCAATCCCATTATCATGGTTTCCCATGGAGATAATTTGTAATCCTGAGTCATAACCCGGTCGAGGTTTACAAATAAAAAGTCGGCTGGAAAATGATGTTTTTTAAGTGACTCATACGAACTGCATAGTTTTATTTCGCCACTGGCAACCAAGTCTTTAAGTACTTCTTTAAAATATAGATTAATTCGCGGTTCGATCTTAAATCCAAGATGAAAATCGATCCGAATCAATGTGCCGGGAATAAACTGGTTAACTTCATAGCTAAAAGTATCAGGTTCGGCAACAGTGTCAACATGAAGTAACCAATAGGTTTGTGCACGTTTGGGTTGTTTGTTGAAGATCGAGTACATAATTTTAGATTCGATCTGGTGAAGTTCGTTGGCCTTGATGATGTAAACCAGGTTGGTAGCGATTTGTGGAATTGTTTTATCCTTGCTTAAATCTTCGAATAAATGCAGGTATTTATTGATATTGGAGAAACTGATGTGCCGGTTCTTGATCCGCCGTCCAAAAAACCAGCCGAGCATGATGAGTAAAAAGGCACAAGCTAATGCAATTGAAAACCATCCGCCATTTGCAAATTTATGCAGATTGGCGATCAGAAATGAAGTTTCGATTGAGCCAAAAAGGAGCCCAAGGATGATTAAAAAAGTAAAATGAACATTTTTTTGGTAGAGGTAATGAAGCAATAGCAACGAAGTCATCATCATGGTTATTGTAATCGACAAACCATATGCCGCTTCCATATTCGACGACTCCTGAAAGAACAGAACGACAAAACAAACCGAGACCCACAACAGCCAGTTAACAAAAGGAATATATACCTGACCTTTGATGGTTGTTGGGTGCAATACTTTTATTTTTGGCCAGAAATTCATGGAAACAGCCTCGCTAATGAGCGTATATGATCCGGTGATCAAAGCCTGACTGGCGATTACCGCAGCAGCGGTCGAGATCAGTATTCCGGGGAAAAGAAACCAGCCTGGCATGATGGAGTAAAATGGATTCAAATCTTCGACCGGTTGAGGATGGTTCATCAGCCAGGCTCCCTGCCCAAAATAGTTGAGTAATAAGGCAAGTTTTACAAAGATCCACGAAATTCGGATGTTTTTGATTCCGCAATGACCCAGATCAGAATACAATGCTTCGGCTCCTGTGGTACACAGAAACACCGCGCCAAGCAGTATAAATCCTTTGGGATATTGGGTCAGAAAATTGAACGCATAAACCGGGTTCACTGCATTCAGGATTTCAGGATAAGTGATGATTTGAGTAAATCCAAGAACAGCAAGCATTCCGAACCAAATGACCATAATTGGACCAAATGATTTCCCGATAAATTTTGTACCGAATTGCTGGACAAAGAACAATGCTGAAATAATGAAAAGAACGACTGGTATGACCGGAATCTGTGGGTTTATCATTCGCAACCCTTCGATAGACGACGAAACTGTAATGGATGGAGTAATTACACCGTCGGCCAACAGAGCACTTCCGCCAATCATGGTTAGTATTGCGGCCCAGGTCGACTTTTTCTTCATCAGGGCAAACAAGGCAAAAATTCCACCTTCTCCGTGGTTGTCAGCACGCAAGGTGATGATGACATATTTAAGGGTAGTTTGAAGGGTCAGTGTCCAAAACACTAAGGATAAAGCTCCATAAACCAGGAGTTGGTCAAATTTATCGGCACCAGAAATAATTGCTTTTACTACATACAGTGGACTAGTTCCAATGTCACCAAAAACAATTCCCATGGTGATTAACAGCCCTGCAAATGTAACTTTGCTTAATTGTGAATGATGATTCTTCGTCTCCGGCATGCCAACGATTTATTTTTTTAGGAAATCAACATCAAAGGTACATAAAGGCAGTATTGGTTATTCTCTTTGGTGTAATATCGACACTGAATTTTATAATTTATTAAGAATGACGATTTGACTATTGTAAATACAAATGACTTTGTCGCGAAAATCGAATCAAGACATGGTGATATTGAATTTTACTATTACTACTTCTGAGCTGTATTGTTCCAATTTGTATATTTGAAGATTGTAAATACGAATCGATGAACATTGAAGAACTGAGGGAATATTGTGTTTCGAAACCTGGAGTTACCGAAGAATTTCCGTTCGATGAGGTGACGTTGGTTTTCAAAGTAATGGGTAAGATGTTTGCATTAACCAATCTGGATGGAGATTGGTCTCTTGCATTAAAGTGTGATCCTGACCGGGCAATCGAACTCCGCGAGCAGTATCCGGCCATTAAGCCCGGTTACCACATGAGCAAAGTGCACTGGAATACCGTGACGATGGACGGTTCTCTCCATTCAAAGCTGATTCTGGAAATGATTGACCACTCGTATGAACTGGTTGTTGCCAAGTTACCTGGAAAGACAAAACTGGAGTTGGCACTTTTGAAAAGCAAATAGTAATTTGATTAACCTGATAACAAATATATGGAAACTTACGAATTGAAAGGCGAAGAATACATTGAACTGATCAAGTTGCTAAAAACGATGCGGATTAGTGAATCGGGTGGACAAGCCAAACTGATGGTTGAAGACGGAATTGTTTTCCGAAATGGGGAACCTGAATTTCGGAAACGTGCCAAATTAAGGGCGGGTGATTTGATCGAGGTATTTGAATATAAAATCCACATCAAGGAATAAAAATAGATAGATAAAGACGTGGAAGTCCTTTATTTTCGGGACTTTCTGTAGATTTGACTATATTTTGGATCATTGATAACATAGGTTTGATACCCTTACTTGGCGCTTTGCTAGTTTCTCCTATGCTGGTAAAAATATAAAACTATTTTTACCAGCATAGGTTTTTACTTAGTGCACATGGGGGGATTTTACGTTAGTTGTTTTTCTAAAAGTTGGATTGGTTTTATTGACCGAAATAAGTATTGGTTAGTTAAGCAAACGGATTTGCTTTTTTATTTTTTCAGAAATACTTCGAAATACTTTTTATATTTCTTCAAATTCAATTTTGACTTTGCTTTGGCCTTGGGTACTCTGCTCGTTTTAAAACCCAATTTAAAACTAGGGAGCATATGAGGCTAAATTTACTTTTGCTCTCAAAGGCTAGGTCGCTTGTGGTATTTCTGTTCTTTTTCTTAATTTTTACTGTAAATACAAAATCAACGACGGCACAAAATGCAAGAATTAGCATCGATAAAGATGACTATGCTCCTGGCGAAACGGTACATATTACCGGTACCGGTTGGACAAGCGATGATGTAGTTACACTGCAAGTATTTAATAAAACGAATCCTTTTTTAAATAGTACTGAACATTATCTTAGTTGGAATATAAAGCCTGTGAATGGTAATTTTACAGCAATTTGGGAAGTAAGTCAGAGTGAATTAAATACTGCGCTTATACTTTCTGCAGAAGGAAAAGTATCAGGATTAAAATATAATATATCTTTTACAGATGCTAATAATCTGACAATAAGTGGTTTTGTTAAACTTGCTGATGGGACCCCTGTTCAGGGTGCAACTATAACAGTCTATACAAATGCCGCCCTTACGAATGTTGATGCGACTACGACAAGTGCGACAGATGGCACTTGGAGCTTTAGTTTGATTAAAAGTCCTACCCGTTATCTCGTAGTGACACCTCCAACATGTTACAGTTCTACTAGTGTCTTTTTGGGTTCTAATCCTGGTTCTATTTCAAGTATTAGCAATAATGAGATTGTAGTGGATGGTGGTGCAAATGGTGGAAGTAGCACAGGTAATATATTTTATTTGACTGGGAATACCATTACTGCTCCATCGGGTACTACATTCTGTGCAACAAGTGCATCATCAGATGTTACTTTGATCGGTTCCGATATGGGATCTGGCGCAAGTTATCAATGGCAAATAAATACAAATGCGAATGATCTAGACAATACTTATAGTTATACAAATATTTCTGGAGCTACTTTAAAAGATTTTAATCCTGGAACTATTACTGCTACAAAAGGATATCGCCGTATAGTTGCTGGAACTTGTCCTTCATCGAGTAATGTTGTTAAGTTATTTGTAACACCAGCAATTACGGGAAATACCATATCTGCTTCAACTCCAACTGTTAATTGTGGATCGTTTTATGCAAACTATATCAATGGAAGTAATCCTTCCGGTGGAAATAACAATACGTTCACTTTCCAATGGCAAAGTTCAACTGATGGACTGAATTTTACGAATATTACTGGTGAAACTGGTCAGCACTATTATTTTCCTGGTGGAAACGTAATAAGTTCAATTTATTTCCGCCGTATTGTTTATTCCGGATATTGTACCAGTTATAGCAACGTTTTGTTTTATAATACGAAAGCTGCTGTAATTTCGGGCAACTTAACCGTAAATGTAGGTTCAACAACTCAATTGACAGGGTCTCCATCAGGTGGAACATGGAGTTCAGGAACAACAAGTGTTGCAACAGTGAATTCTTCTGGACTAGTATCGGGTGTTTCTGGAGGCACAAGTATAATAACCTATACAACAACAACCGGTTGTATTAATTCAGCAACGGTATCAGTAACGGGTTCTTCATGTACTAATGTTGGCATTACCTCGGCCACTGCTGCCGCCAGTCCAATCTGTTCGAACGAAACCACCACATTGACGGCGAATGGTGTTGTAGGGACAAATGCATTGGTCACCTGGTGGTCTGCCACCGGAGGTAGCGGAACAAACTATGGTACAGGATTGACATTGGCGAATGCTTCTCCTGGCAACTATTATGCAAGGGTGACAGGCGATTGCGGTGCACCAGTTGAAGCCTTGGTGACGGTAATCTCAAATCCCAACGCAAGTATTGGTTCTGTCTTTGGGGCAAGTCAACTTTGTATTGGGGAAACAACAACATACTCAACCAACACGGTTGTTTTGGGTGGTGGAACTGGCGCATGGAGCACCAGCGATGCAACGATAGCTACTGTTGATGCTTCGGGCTTGGTTATAGGTGTAGCTAACGGCTCCTGCGATATTATTTATACAATTACTGGTGGCTGTGGTGGAACCCAAACTGCCCGGCAATCACTTACGGTTGAATCTCCAGGCGACCCGGCTGTTTTTGGTAGCGGTCAGTGGAATGTTTATGTCTACAATGGAGCTAATTCAAATCTGAGTTCAAACACGTACAGAGGGTATTATTCTGACTCTAACTTGAGCTTCGATACAAGAAATATGTGGTTGGCGAACAGTACCCCTTCGTCTGCTACTGGTTATCAAGGTTGTTCCGTTGACAAATTGATGACTTTTGTGTACAAGAGAAAAGGGTTTCCGTGTGGATTATACACAATATCGGTTGGGCATGACGACGATGCGAGCTTGCTAATTAATGGCGGTGATACTTGGTCAGCAGCCAATTGGACTTATACGCCGGTAGCTGTTCCAGGCAACTATTTTTTGGATGAAAATTCAACGGTTGAGTTACGTGTTCGGAATACTGGAGGTGGAGATGCATACGGACAACTCGGTTTTAGTTCGTCATCAAATTTAACGATAACACCGGTTGTTAATTCTCCAATTTGTTCTTCATCTAATTCGATAAGCGGAACGAGTGAAGCAAATGCTACTATTGTAGTTTATACTAGTGGTACCCAAATTGGTTCAACCATATCCAATTCCAGTGGACAATGGAGTGTGGCTGTTAGTTCGTTATCGGCTGGCGATGAAATCACAGCAACTGCTAAAGTCGATAATAAATGTTTGAGTAACGTTTCCTCATCAGTGACGGTTGTTCCAACAAATACGTTTGATCTGGCATCTTCAACACCATTACTTTGTATCAATACCTCTTTAACTCCAATTACCATTACTACCACTGGGGCTACCGGCATAGGTACAGCCATCGGATTGCCACGGGGAGTAACAGCCACATGGAACTCTAACCAGATAACCATCAGCGGCACGCCAACGACATCAGGCACTTTTAACTACAGCATACCTTTGACTGGAGGATGTGGAATGGTAAGTGCAACGGGTACGATTACGGTTATTCCCCTGCCGGTTGCATTCACTGTAACCGGTGGCGGAACTTATTGCTCCGGTGGTTCAGGAGTTGCAGTAGGTCTTTCAGGTTCTGAGATTGGAGTGACCTATCATTTATACGAGAATGGAGTTTCGACAGGTTCATCAGTTTCTGGAACGGGTGATGCAATTAGTTTTGGCAACCAACTAGCAGGAACGTACACTGTTGTAGCGACTATATCCAACGGAGATTGTCCGGCACAAATGACAGGCAGTGCTGTCGTAACAATTGGCGACACTGAAAAGCCAGCTATTACCAAATGCTTGCCAGGTGGGGAGGCCGACTGTGTGAAAAATTTACCGGCAGCTATAACCACTATTCAGGGTTTTATTGACGCAGGGGGTGAGGTTACTGATAATTGTACAGCACCCATGACCGTGTCTTATAATGATGTTATTACTCCAGGATCACCATGTGAAGTACGCCGGACTTATACGATTACCGATGCTTCGGGAAATAAAGCTACCTGTACGCAGGTATTTACGATTACTGACACCGAAGCTCCTGTCATTAATTCGGTTGATAATTTGGTGTTTCCCCCCACCAATGAAAGTTGCGGTGCAGAACTTACAATAAATATACCTACTAAGGTATACGAGAATTGCGGTTTTGTTGAGCAAGGCGCCCATTTTGAATACAACATTGCCGGAACACCTAAAACAGGGAATGGTTCCATCTCTGATACTTTCCCGGAAGGGACTACCCTTATCACCTGGACTATAACCGATTTGTGCGGACACGTTTCTGGTCCAAAAACCCAGTCCGTGGAAGTTGCCTTCGGCATAACACCCATTAGTTACGACAATGGTAGCATCGCTACCGGCGCAGGCTCAGGGATACAGCCGATGCAAACATCGACCCATGAGTATTTTGTTGACGATAAAGTGCCGGACAGTGAATATACCTATACTTGGGGGTTATTTGAAGACGATGGTGTAACTGCTGTCAATTCATCATTATACACAAAGACCAGTGTCAATGCGGCGCATATTAAAATCTCATTCACGACAATTTCAACCGGGAATTATATTCTATCAGTAATAAAAACCAAACCCGGAATTACATGCGAAAAACAAGTGACACGTTCAATTGCATTACAGTCAAATAGCTCTTTTGACGTAGTGCTTGATAATTTAGGTAACCAGTGTCAGGCACCAAGTGGCAACTTAACAACAATTAGCTGGAATGTGACTTTCCCGAATGTGATCACTGAACCATTTATGTTTTCTTATTCCATTAAATTGGGAGGTACAGTGGTTGCCTCCGGAAATGTTGCGAATATAACTTACGGAGGGGCAATACCCACATCAGGTTTGTCAGCAGGAGCTCAGACTAGTAAATCTGCAAACTCTAATGCAGTTGTAATCTATTATAGTTTATATCGAGTGTCAGGCAGTGATTTAGAAAGGAAAGTTGAGATTGAAATTAATGCAACCGACGCTTATCAGGTTTCGGAACCAAATAGAACAAATAATATTGACGACCTCAAAATTAACCAAGTCCCGGTTATCACATTTGAATAAAACAACAACACTTTAAAATATATAATTGATTGATTTATAAACGTTAAAACAAATTAAGAATGAAAACTAAAATTTTTACTTTTCTAGTCGTCCTCATAGGAGGATTATTTATGACAACTAGTGCGTTTGCACAGCCCTCACATCCGCAGGGATCACCTTCTACAAAGACTGCACTTGATGGTTCAACTGAAATTTACACAGTCACTTCATTAACAAATGCAACATACCACTGGAAATTAGATGGTGGTTCAAAGTCGGCTGTTAGCTCAGTAACATCTAATTCGATAACAATTGTTTGGGATGATGCAACTGCAGGTACGACTTATAATTTGGATGTGTATGCTGTTGATGAGAATGGTTGTTTTACTGAAATGAAGAGGACTTCGATCACAATTAAAAAAGCTACTATTGATCTTGATGCAAGTCAAGTTGCTACAACCTGTGCTTGGTTAGCTGGAGAAAATGCTACTGGAAATACATCTGCTGCTGACCAGATGGTTATTAATGTAACATCTGATGGAGGTATTACTCCGGCGGCTATCACTTACGATATATACGATGGTGCCACTTTGGTTGATAATAGACCAGCTTCTGTTACTTTAAAAACTGGATCATTTACTGTAGACATTGACAGTAAATTCGTAAATACTTCGGGTTTGAATAAAGACTTCAAGGTTAAACTTAATTCTGCAACCGATAAAGATGGTAACCCAATGAACGTTGGTACAACTGAGGCTACAATCACAATCCACTCTACATCAGTTATTTCATTTCAATAACTAAATAGGGAATTTTAAAAGGAAGGCCGGTTTAGACCGGTCTTCCTTTCTTTTCTTTTTTTTATTAGTTAGTCGGTTCTGAATTGCGAGTTTGAGTTGTTAGAATGAAGTATAGGAAAGCCCTTCTTTTTTTAAGTGCACTGTTTATCGTATGGGTAAACTGTGCTTTTGGACAAAGCGCCGAAACGGTCTCTCAGGGCTCTGTGCGTTCATACACCATCACTGGAAACAGCAATTGGATCTATCGTTGGACACTGCGAAGTCCAGCGGGCAGTTTATTAAACCTTGCTTCAACTACGACCCAATCAGGGAACATTACTTTTACTGAAGAGGGCACTTACGCTTTACAGGTGCAGGCAACCGATACCAAAGGTTGTTTAAGCGAATGGGTCACAAAAACGATTATTGTTGAAAACAACTTTCAACTTTTGGCCGCTTCTGATGCAGCAACTACCCCAATGGAAACACCGGTTACGATTGATGTATTAGCGAACGACATTGGCGTGATGGTAAACGCACAGGTGGTTGTGCCATTGAAATCTGCACACGGTGGAACTATTACAGGAAATGCTAATGGTTCGGTGACTTATACTCCTGCTACCGGTTTTTGGGGCAATGATTCTTTTACGTACCAATTGTGTGCCAATGGTCAAACAAATGGTTGCAGCCAGACTATAGTAAGTATTTTGGTTAAAAATACTGCTTTGAAGAATGTGGGCGTTTTAGCCATAACCGATATCAATAACACCTGGGTTGGTAAAGCCGTTTCTGGAAATGTATTGACCAACGATTTGTTTTACGATCCTGCTCTTGTTGAAGCAAAAGTCGTAACGATTCCTCTGGCAGAAACAGGAAAGTTGACCTTCTTCGACAAGAAAACTGGCGATTATACCTTTGTTCCGGCTGTTGGATTTAGCGGCGAGGCTTTCTTTGAATATCAGATTTGCCAAAAGGATGAAACAGGGAAAATTATTTGTAGTACCTCTAATGTATCCATTAAAGTATTGGGTGTTGATTCGAATAATCAAGCTCCTGTAGCAAATAGCGATGTTGCTTTAACGACATACAATACTGCCATTAAAGGTAATTTTCTCCAGAATGACTTTATTCCGGGAACAGGTAGTTTTAGCATCTCGCAAGTTCGCAATTCGGGATTATCAGGATCTTTGAAATGGGATGCCAATGGCGATTTTTCGTTTGTTCCTCAAAATGGATTTGCCGGAGAAGAACATTTCACTTATCAGATCTGCAATGAGTTGGGGAAATGTGACTGGGGTACTGTGTCTATTTATGTGTTGCCTTCCGGTCTTTTGCAAAACGATTTATACGCTAATTACAATGCCTACTTTACCACCGGCAAGCTCTCCGGAAATCTGTCAGGTAGTGATTTTAATAGCAGCGCCAACGGTTTGGTTTATCAAGTCACTGCTGAAACCGGCTCTGCTCATGGCACAGTTGAGGTGAAGCCAGATGGCAGTTTCACCTATGTCTCTGAGAAAGGAATTTTCGGACAAATCACTGATCAGTTTGTGGTTGAGGCCTGTACGGCTACTGTTCCGCGACACTGTTCGAAAAAAACAGTTTACATTGTGGGTAATATTCCAAAAATTGTTCTCCTTGCAAGTAGCGAAATTACAACTGGATCTTGTCTTCCTGTTACACTTGATGCCAGTGCAAGTAAAGGGACAGGCACATTAACTTACAAATGGGAGCCGGAAGTATTCTTAAACGACCCAGCTAGTTCAAGTCCGGTGTTTACGCCCGGAACATCAACCGATTATACCCTAACTGTAACCGATCAGCCTGGAAATACAGCCACAAAAACCATTCATGTTAAGGTTGATCAAGCTCCACAAATTACAACTGCCAATCAGTTATTTGTACAATCTACATCCGAAGTTATCATGCTGGATGCTTCATCAAGTATTGGCAACGGTTTGAAGTATAACTGGTCGTCGAAACAGGGCGGAGTTATTGTTTCAGGTGGAGAAACCGCTAAACCACAGGTGAAGGGAATCGGGAAATATTACCTTCAGGTTACAGACCGCTATGGTTGTACCGATTTGGATTCAGTAATAGTAGGCTTATATGTTCAGGTAAAGGCTGTTAACGATACTGCCGAAGTATTAGTAAACAACGCTGTTGATATCAATATACTGGCTAACGACATGCCCAAAGAAGAGTTAAACCCGGCCACATTGAAAATAGTAACCGCGCCACAAAATGGTATAGCAACTGTGGTGGGCGATTCGCTGGTTTCTTATTTACCCAATCAGTATTATACCGGATCTGATAATTTTATCTACTCCATCTGCGACTATTTCGAGCATTGCGATCAGGCAACCGTATTGGTTTTGGTTAGCGATGCACCATTCTTTATTCCTGAAGCCTTTTCTCCCAATGGTGATGGCATCAACGATAAATTCGAAATTAAAGGAATAGCAAAATACAAAACAGTACAAATTGAAATCTTTAACCGTTGGGGTAATGTGGTTTACCGATCGGAAAATTATGGCGAAGGCCAGGGTAAAAGCGGATTTTGGGATGGAAAAGCAGGACAGGGAGTACGTTCTGGTTCGGGGCCAGTTCCTTCAGGCACTTATTTCTATGTGCTGAAACTGGATGGTAAAGAAAAATTGAATGGTGCCATTTATCTCGATCGATGAAAAAGCGCATAAAGTAAAAATTGGAAACACGGATAAGAAAACTGAAGACATTAAAAACGAAATAAAAAATTGAGTAATTCTAAATACATAAAACGAATAAACCAATTGGTTACCCGAGGTGTCGTGGTAATTGTAATATTGTTTTGTGTTCTCGAATCGTATGCGCAGCAAGATCCAATGTACACGCAGTACATGGAAAACCTGCTTACGTTGAATCCTGCTTATGCCGGATCAAAAGATGTGTTGAGCATGATGGTCGTTTCGCGTAATCAATGGGTATCTATACCGGGGGCACCAGTCACCCGCTCATTTTCGATGAATTCTCCTGTTGCAGGAACAAAGATGGGTTTAGGCTTTTCGTTTTTGAGCGATCAGGTAGATCCAGTAAAACAAACAGGATTTTATATTGATTATTCTTATACGCTCAGTTTTAG
The DNA here is from genome assembly GCA_028683385.1 of Prolixibacteraceae bacterium. GTDB lineage: Bacteria > Bacteroidota > Bacteroidia > Bacteroidales > Prolixibacteraceae > Aquipluma. The sequence continues at coordinate 272,348 of JAQUIJ010000003.1, forward strand.
TCACCGCAGAAGTCTTTCTCTTGGACTAAAAGGGGGAGTCAATTTTTTTGAAGCTGGCCTCTCAGACTTAACGACCAACGATCCCGACCCGATTTTCGCCAATGATATTAACCGTAAATTTTTACCAAACTTCGGCGTTGGAGCTTTTTTTTATACTCCCAAATATTATTTTGGACTCTCGCTTCCAAAATTAATTGAAAATACAATCAATAAAAATGGCGTTTCCACCCAGAGTATCAGCAAGGAACAGATACACATTTTTTTTATGGCGGGCTATGTATTTGATGTAAATAGAATTGTTAAATTTAAACCATCCATTTTAACCAAATATGTTAACAATGCCCCTGTTGGCTTAGATATAACAGGTACATTTTTATTTTATGACCGTCTTTGGTTGGGAGGTATGTATCGGGTTGGTGATTCATTTGGAGGATTATTTCAACTTCAGGCCACCGACCAATTAAAATTCGGATATTCCTATGATCTTCCAATCAATAAGTTGGGAGCTTATAGCAACGGAACACATGAAATTATGGTAACCTTCGATTTCGACTTTGGACGCGGCAGAGTTAGATCGCCAAGATATTTCTAGCCGAGTGATCTCGGATCGATTTGTCAGTTTTAATTTTGGTGTACTTGATATTCGTTGTATTGAATGGTTTATTTTCGGGTACAAAGAATAATTGAATGGCAAGACTTTCAAAAATATTTCTGTGGGGAGTAATTTTTATCTTATTCATACCAACGGTAAGTTTCAGCCAGAAGCTTACCGTTAAACTTGCTGATAAAAGTTTTGATGAATTTGCATATGTTGAGGCAATTGGGCTTTACGAATATGCCTATGAAAAGGACACCATGGATAATTATGTTGTAAAGAGATTGGCTGAGTCGAATCGAAATGTTGGAAATACAGAAGAGGTTGAACGTTGGCTCAAAAAATTAATCGACCGCAAAGTTGCCATTCCTGAAGATATTTTTAATTATTCGCAGGCGTTGAAAAGCAATGGTAAATATCTGATTGCTGAACAATGGCTAAAGGAATACTCTGACCTGAGACCTGAAGACGGACGCGTTAACTTGCAGGTTTCACTGCTCGAATACATTAAATTTCTGATGCGCGATTCTACCAATTACGAAATCCTGAATACCGCGATAAATACAATCGGTTCTGATATGGGGCCAGCCTTCTATAAAGACAAACTTATTTTCTCATCAACCTCAATAGGCACTAAAGCAGGTGCGACTTATAAATGGAATGAATTACCCTATTTGAAGATGTATTCAGCAAAAATAGGATCCTATGGTGATTTGAATTCAGTAGAACCCTTTGCTCCAAAGTTGAAAACTGCTTACCACGACGGACCGGTTTCAATCGATTCGAAAAACAACATAATCTATTTAACCCGGAATAATTTTGCAAAGGGGAAGACTTCAAAAAGTAGGGAAGGCGTGGTTAACCTGAAGATATTCCTTGGAAAGCTGGAAGATAATGAATGGAAGTTGAGCGGTAGTTTTAGGTATAACAGCGACGAATATTCTGCGGGGGATCCCTCGATTGACAAAGAAGGAAAGATATTGTATTTTGCTTCTGATATGCCCGGTGGTTATGGAAAATCAGATATTTATTTTAGTGTATTCTCGAACGGACAATGGAGTAAACCTTTTAATCTCGGGCCAAAAATTAATACCGAAGGAAACGAGTTTTTCCCTTTTATCAGTAACGATGGAGTTCTCTACTTTTCAAGCGATGGACATGGTGGTTTAGGGGCATTGGATATTTATTTCTCGGTTCCTGAACAGGGTATTTTTAACAGTGTCGAGAATATGGGCTACCCGGTTAATTCATCGAAAGATGATTTTGGGCTGGCACTTGACTCGACGGGAGTGAAAGGCTATTTTGCCTCAAACCGTGCGGGAGGTAAAGGTGACGACGATTTATACTTTCTGAAGATCAAACGGGTTCCGGTTATCATTCGCGGAGTTATCAAGGATCGTGACACGAAAGATGTACTTTCTGATGCCACAGTTTCTGTGATTAACGAAGCCGGGAATACCATAGCATCGAGTATCACTCGTATTGATGGGCAGTTCGAGTTCGAATTGAACAAAGGGCAGCAATACACGATTAATGTAACCAAAGAATTATACAACGAAACCGAAGTTATCATTGAGACAGCGAAACTTCGGCCAAATGATGAAACTTACTCAGAGGTTTTTCTGGAACAAAAGATAGAAGTTGTCGATAATTCGCCTGCGCCTAAGAGTATGGAAGAAGAGGATGGGGAGGCTTTACAGGTCGTCGAAATGGAATACATCAACTATGGATTAGATCAATCAGATATCAAACCTGATGTTGCTGCTACTCTTGACCGGCTGATTGCCATGCTGAAAGATTTTCCGGATCTTGAAATCCGAATTGAATCGCACACCGATTCGCGCGGTAGCGATGATTACAATATGTTGCTTTCGAAAAAGCGGGCTAAGGCTGCTTTCGATTATGTGGTTTCCAAAGGAATTGACCCGAAACGTCTTTTGTACCACGGATATGGTGAGACACGTTTGCTGAATAAATGCGCCAATGGGGTTGAATGTACCGAAGAACAGCACGAAGTAAACCGGCGTTCTATTGTGAAAGTGGTACGAAAAGGGGAATACAAGGAAAAGCGTGGTCAGAAAAATGTATTCTACTTTTAACAGAACTCGTTGAATCAATTCTGTTGATGATGTTCTTTCCTGAATTCCATCGGGCTTTTTCCGGTCTTGTCCTTGAAAATCCGCGAAAAATAGAAATACGATTCAAATCCGAGGTCGATGGCAATTTCCTTGAAACTTTGATCGGTTGAAACCAGCAAGTCTTTCGCCTTTTGTATCCGGAGCGATAAATGGTATTGGGTTGGCGGAATACCTGTGTATTTCCTGAACATTTGCCTAAAGTAGGAATATCCAACATTTAACTCTTTGGCCAACTCTTCAATATTAACATTGGTATTAAGGTTTTCCCTGAAATGCAAACAGGCTTTCCGAATGGTGCGCTCTATACTTTTCCCGGCGAATTCCTGGTTGCGAACTACCGATAAAATCTTGCTAAGAATTAAAATTGTATTTGCTGCGGCGACTTGTTGATGGCCCGTTTTTTCGTCTTTTACCAACTGGATAATTTCAAGGAATAGCTTCAGGATACTTTCCTGAAAACCTATATACATGACAGGCTTGCCCGATTGGAAAAATCCTTCGTTAAACAGGTTTGAGCAAAAATCGCCGTTAAATCCAAGGTAATGTTCGCTCCACCCGGTATTGGGATCGGGTTTGTAGCGGTGCCACATTCCCGGACGCAAAATCAGGATCGAACCGGGTACTACCTGAAACTGATCAGTACTCGTCTCAAACGTGCCGGAGCCCTCAGTAATGTAATTGATCTGGTATTCCTGAAGCACACGTCCTTTTTCCCAGGTGAAGAAATAACCGCTGGGGTGCACATTGGGCGGGTAAACAGTCGTCGGCGGAATTTGTGCATATCCCGCGCCAGTCAGGAACAATCCCCATTCTTTATCGAGTGAACCCGCGTGAATATATTTTACAAACGATTCGTTTGACATAAATTGAGTTTCAATTTCAACGTTTCATATTTCAACAGGACTAAATTGTTGTAGTGTCAAATTGTTATTTATTCATTTTAACCATTTAGCCATACAACCATTTATCCATTCCTCTTCATTTCAAATTTTCAGATCCCCAAATCACTTTTAAATGTAACTCTGTTTTTTATTGTCACCTCATCTAATAAACCTATTTTATAACATCTAATGTAGTGTCATTTTGTGCAAATAAAGAATCATTTCTAATATAAGTAGGCATTAATTAGTATGTAGTTTTACACTTACAAAAATAGATAATAAAGTCATAATAGATAAAATTTAACTAAGCCATTTAAGAATGAAAAATAAATCGTTTCTGGCATTCGACCTTGGAGCCACCAGCGGACGCTCTATACTTGGAACACTCGATAATGGAAGGCTTCAAATGAAGGAGTTAACCAGGTTTCCAAATCAAATGCTTCAGATAGGCGATCATTTTCATTGGAACATTTATTCGTTATTCGAACATTTTAAAGTAGCCTTGGCTGAAGTTAAAAAAGAATGCGTTGAAATTTCGTCGATTGGCATTGATACCTGGGGAGTTGATTTTGCATTGATTGCCAAAGACGGAACTATTCTTGGCGCTCCGTATGCCTATCGCGATCCGCACACTGACGGAATGCCCGAAAGATACTTCGAAATCATTCCGCGCGAAAAAGTGTATGGACTCACCGGTATTCAGGTAATGAATTTCAACAGTTTATACCAGTTGTTTGCCTTGAAACAAGCAAGTAACTCACTTTTGGAAGCCGCTTCAGAAATGTTGTTTATGCCCGATGCTCTGGCTTATTTGCTTACGGGGAATAAAGTGGTTGAATATACCATCGCCTCCACGTCGCAGATATTAAATCCGAGGACAAAGCAGTTCGAGTCTCAATTGCTTGAAGCTGCTGGAATTTCTCCATCAATGTTGGGTGAAATCGTTATGCCAGGTCATCGTATTGGTACACTTACCGATGCCTTAGCCGACGAAAGCGAATTGGGTAAAGTACCTGTTGTTGCTGTTGCAGGTCACGATACTTCCTCGGCTGTTGCTGCTATTCCGGCTGAAAATGAGAATTTTGCATACCTGAGTTCAGGAACATGGTCGCTAATGGGAATTGAGGTAAAAGATGCGATTATAAACGACGAAACCTATGCGCTTAATTTCACGAATGAAGGTGGAGTTGAAGGAACAACGCGTTTCCTGAAGAACATTACCGGGATGTGGCTCCTCGAACAATGCCTGAAAGAATGGAAAAAAGAGGGCATCACTTATGCCTACGAAAAGTTGGTTCACATGGCCGAATCGGCGCCAGCATTTCAGTCGTTGATTGATTCTGACCACACTTCATTTGCTAATCCGGTCAGTATGACAAAAGCCATTGCTGATTATTGTACCTCTTCTGGTCAAACCGCCCCTTCGACACATGCCGAATTTGTTCGCTGTATTTTCGAAAGTTTATCGCTCAGGTATAAATATGTATTGGGGAAGTTTATTAACCTGGCGCCTTTTCCAATCGAAAAACTTCATGTGATTGGCGGTGGCTCCAAAAACCCATTACTCAACCAATGGACTGCCGATGCGATCGGTATGCCGGTATTAGCCGGACCGTCAGAAGCTACGGCTATCGGTAACATCATGATTCAGGCAAAAGCCGCTGGTTGTGTTAATTCTTTGACTGAAATGCGTCAGATTATTCGCGAGTCAATTCAGATCGAAGAGTTTTTACCTGAGAATAAAGATGAATGGGAAGCAGCGTACCAGAAATTTCTGAAAATAACAGGCTAGTGTCGTGTCAATAAACTGGTCACTAAGCGTCATGCTGAACTTGTTTCAGCATCTCTAAACGAATGAGACCCTGAAATGATCCTGAAATAAATTCAGGATGACAGGGGTGACTGGAGAAAAGAGAGACTGTTGAATACAATTGAAACAAATGTTTCTTCATACCCCGAAGGGGTAAAATATCAATAACCCCGGGTAAAGAGAAACGGAACCCGGGGTTAAAACGGGAAGAAGTAATTACGTCCGCGAGAAGACGCTTTTCAAAACAAATGACCTCGTTTCGGACGAAATGGCATCAACCTTCAAAAAAGTAGTTACAAATAGGTTGAAAATAAATTATATACAAAATAATAAACGATCATGAAAGAATCTCAAATTAATCAGGCATTTGAATATGCCAAAGCCCGTTATGCCGGTTTGGGTATCGACGTTGAAAAAGCTGTAGAACAATTAGATAAACTCTCGATTTCGCTGCATTGCTGGCAGGCCGACGATGTTGCCGGTTTCGAAAATGGCGATGGTGAACTAACAGGAGGTATTCAGGCAACCGGAAATTATCCGGGGAAAGCACGTTCAATTTCTGAACTTCGTGCCGACATTGACAAAGCCATGACCTTAATTCCGGGCAATCACCGTGTAAATATTCATGCTTTTTATGGCGATTTTGGTGGCGAAACTGTTGACCGCGATCAGATTGAACCCAAACATTTCCAGAGCTGGATTGACTGGGCGAAGGAGAAAAATTATAAACTAGACTTCAATTGTACCTGTTTTTCGCACGAAAAATCGGCCGACGGATTTACCTTGTCACACCGCGATCCGGCTATCCGTCAATTCTGGATTAATCACGTCATCCAATCGCGTAAAATTGCGGAAGAAATGGGACGTCAGTTGGGCTCAAAATGTATTCACAACATCTGGATTCCTGATGGATCGAAAGATTTAACTGTCGACCGCTTGTTGTATCGCAAAAATCTGAAAGAATCGCTCGACCAGATCTTTGAATACAAAACCAACGACGATTACATGCTCGATAGTATCGAATGTAAACTGTTTGGTATCGGAAGCGAAAGCTATGTGGTTGGTTCACACGAGTTCTATATGGGTTACGGCGTTGCCAACAACAAAATGATTACCTTGGATTCTGGTCATTTTCATCCAACCGAAGTGATTTCCGACAAGATTTCATCGCTGTTGCTTTTTGCTCCTGAAATTATGCTTCACGTCAGTCGTGGTGTGCGTTGGGACAGCGACCATGTTGTTATTTTGAACGACGAATTGCAGGCGCTGACACAGGAAATTATCCGGGCCAATGCGCTAGATCGCGTTCACGTTGGACTCGATTATTTCGATGCTTCAATCAACCGGATTGGCGCTTACGTGGTAGGTGTTCGTGCAACTCAGAAAGCGTTGTTACAAGCGTTGCTAGAGCCAATTACTCAATTGCGTGCTTACGAAGCCAATGGCCAAAACTTTGAGCGTTTGGCATTGCTCGAAGAAGCTAAATCACTACCTTGGGCTGCTGTATTCGATTACTATTGCCTGAAAAAAGGTGTTATTGCCGGCGAAGCTTACATTGCCGACATTCAGCAATACGAAAAAGAAGTGACAAGCAAACGATGAAATAAGAGTGGAGTGCGAATTTCGAAGTGCGGAGTTTAACTTTAGGCACTCTGAACTATCTTGAGTTTAAAACTTAACTAATAACTAAACATATGAATGCACTATTAGGGATTATTTTTCATGCCCTTGGAGGCGGCGCTTCGGGAAGTTGGTACATGCCATACAATTGGGTGAAAAAATGGCGATGGGAAGTTTATTGGATTACCGGAGGACTTTTCTCGTGGTTTATCATGCCATTACTTGCTGTATTGTTGACGATTCCTGACTGGCAGGGGATTTTGCATTCCACTCCGGGCGGCATTATTCGCAATACCTATATTATGGGTTTGCTGTGGGGAGTTGGAGGTCTGACGTATGGACTGGCTATTCGCTACCTGGGTATGTCGCTTGGAAACTCAGTACTGTTAGGCATTACGTCTATCGTTGGTTCGCTGGGATTGCCAATTTTGCGGAATATCCCCGGGATTGCTGAATTAATCCCTGACGGACTATCGTTCACTGATTTGTTTAGTACAACAGGCGGACGAATCGTACTACTCGGTATTTTAATTTTATTACTCGGAATTATTCTCAGCGGAACCGCCGGAATTCGGAAGGATCAGGACCTGGGCAAGGATAAAGAGGGAGTTAATAGTGAATTCAAGCTGTCGAAAGGATTGCTGATTGCTATTGTTTCAGGTGTTTTAAGTGCATTCTTCAGTTTTGGAATCGATGCAGGGAAAGAAATGTCGTCCATTGCCCGGTCACTGGCTGTGGAACAGCACTATCCTTTTGTGACGCAGGCAGGAACGGGTTTTAAATACCTCTTCGAAAACAACATTATCTTTTTTGTTATTCTCTGGGGAGGCCTTACCACCAACCTGATCTGGACTACCGCACTGATTTTCAAGAACAAAACAGGAGGTGATTTCATTGACAAGAAAACGCCGCTTTTGAGCAACTACCTTTTCTGTGCACTGGCCGGAACAACCTGGTTTCTGCAATTCTTTTTCTACGGTATGGGTGAGACCAAAATTGGCAACGGCGCCAGTTCGTGGACACTTCACATGGCTACCATTATTTTGACTGCCAACCTTTGGGGATTCTACCGCAAGGAATGGAAAGGCGTTTCAAAAAAGACCTATAACATGATTCTTATGGGTATTGGCGCCATTCTTTTGTCGGTTATTATTATCGGCGTAGCCAAATGGTTATATCCTGAATTAAATGCCCTCGGATAATGGAACGACTAGCTTTTAAAATGTACCTGAACGAAGGTCAGAAAGAAGAATACCGGAAAAGGCACAACGAACTTTGGCCTGAATTACGCCAACTGCTTAAAGGTGCTGGTGTTAGTGAGTACTCCATTTTTCTTGATGAAGAAACCAGTACCCTGTTTGCTTTTCAGAAAGTAAGTGGCGACGGTGGCTCACAAGACCTTGGACAAACCGAAATCGTAAAGAAATGGTGGGCTTTCATGGCCGACATTATGAAGACAAACCCCGACAACTCTCCGGTATCAATTCCGCTGGAAGAAGTATTTTATATGGAGTAACCAATCAGGAAAAAGTCATTGGTCATTCGGAAAGTTTTCCTTTGACTGATGACTCTTTCTTAATAGCATTTTTCGAATACAAAACCTAAACTATCAACAATGATGAAACAAATTTTAAAATTGACGAAACTGCTTCTGGTTTTGTTGGCAATCAGCAGTTTTAGTACTGTTGCTGCTGTCAAAACCGAAGTTAAAGAACTGATTTGCGAGTATCATACCAATCCTTTGGGTATCGATGTTCAGAAACCCCGCCTTAGCTGGAAAATCGTATCAGTTGAAGAAAATGTACTTCAAACGGCATACGAAATTAAGGTAACCGACCAATCAGCGAAAGGCAAATTACTCTGGACTTCCGGGAAAGTAAATTCGGCACAATCTGTCGATGTTACATACGACGGACCGGCATTGAAATCGATGCAGTGTGTGTCGTGGCAGGTGCGTGTTTGGGACAACAAAAACAAAGTATCAGCATGGAGCGCCCCAGCCACCTGGGAAATGGGAATTCTCGAACCCGAATCGTGGAAAGCTTCATGGATTACACTCGGATCTGAACCAGATGTAAAGGGATCGAAACCAGCCCAATATTTCAGGAAAGAATTTACCACAGCTAAAACAATAAAATCGGCCAGGGTTTATGTTACTTCACATGGTTTGTATCAATTGTTCCTGAACGGGAAAAAAGTAAGCACCGATTTGTTTACTCCCGGATGGACCAGCTATAAAAATCGCATTCAATATCAGACTTACGATGTAACTTCAATGCTTCAGGCAAAGAATACGGTTGGGGCAATTTTGGGTGATGGATGGTTTCGCGGAAACATTGGCTGGAGCAGCCAGAATGGTTATTATGGAAGCAAATTGGCGCTTTTGGCTCAGTTTCAGATTAATTATACCGATGGTACATCTGAGGTAATCGGTACCGATCAAAGTTGGAAAGTTTCGAACGGACCGATCTTATTTTCTGATATTTACAACGGCGAAACTTACGATGCCCGCAAAGAAATGTCAGGTTGGTCCGGTGCCGGATTCAACGATAGTGGATGGGAAAAAGCCACAGTTGCCGATCTGTCGAAGAAAATACTGATTGCTCCGCAGGGTGTTGTTGTTAAAGCGATCGAAGAAATTAAGCCAATAAAATTAATCACTACACCCACCGGCGAAACCGTTTTCGACATGGGACAAAATATGGTTGGTTGGGTTCGCCTGAACGTTCAGGGCAAAAAAGGCGATCAGGTAACGCTGAAGTTTGCTGAAGTGTTGACCAAGGAAGGCAACTTTTACACCGACAACCTTCGTAGCGCAAAATGTACCGATAACTTTATCCTGAATGGATCAGGAATTGAAACGTTTGAACCTCATTTTACTTTCCATGGATTCAGGTTTGTAAAAATCGAAGGTCTTTCAGCACAACCATCGCTCGACCAGATTACCGGCGTTGTCATCCATTCTGACATGACTCCAACTGGTACATTTGTTTGTTCCGATCCAATGATCAATCAATTGCAGCATAACATTCAGTGGGGACAAAAAGGTAATTTCCTGGATGTGCCTACCGATTGCCCGCAGCGCGACGAACGTCTGGGTTGGACCGGCGATGCACAGGTTTTCAGCATGACTGCGGCCTTCAACTTTAATGTGGCTCCGTTTTACACCAAGTGGATGCGCGATGTAGCTGCCGACCAGTTACCTAACGGACGGGTTCCACATGTAATTCCGGATGTTTTGAAACAAGAAGGTGGATCAACTGCCTGGGCCGATGTTTCGGTTATTGTGCCATGGACGACTTACCTGACTTATGGAGACCAGCGTATTCTGGAAGTTCAGTATCCCAGCATGAAAGCTTGGGTAGAATACATGAAAAGCAGGGCTGGAGAGAAAAATTTGTGGATCGGGGATACTCATTTTGGCGACTGGCTTGCCTTTGCCAGTAACCGTTCGGATTATACAGGTGCAACTACCGAAAAAGACCTGATTGCCACTGCCTATTATTCCTATTCAAGCGGATTACTCGCTAAGATTGCTGCTATCATTGGGCAGAATGACGACGCTAAAAAATATGCAAAGCTTTCTGATGAGATCAAGAAAGCATTTCAGAAAGAATTTGTGACACCGGCCGGGCGTTTGGTTTCGAATACGCAAACCGCCTATTCTCTGGCGTTGGCATTCGATCTTTTGCCTGAAGATTTGATTCCGAAAGCAGCAAAATATCTGGCCGACGACGTGAAAAAGATGGGTCACCTGACTACTGGTTTTGTTGGAACGCCATTGCTTTGCAAGACATTGTCGGCACATGGTTACGATGATTTAGCTTTTGTGCTCCTGAACCGCAAAGAATATCCATCGTGGCTATATCCGGTAACGCAGGGTGCAACAACAATCTGGGAACGCTGGGACGGGCAAAAACCTGACGGATCGTTCCAGGATGTTGGCATGAATAGTTTTAACCATTATGCTTACGGAGCGATCGGCGAGTGGTTGTACCGCTACGTGGCCGGTATGGATATCGATCCTGAGAATCCGGGCTACAAGCACATTTTGCTGGCACCGCATCCGGGTGGCGGATTAACCAACGCCGGGGTTGAGTTTAATTCAGTCTACGGAAAGATAAAATCGGCATGGAAGCTTGAAGGAAGCGACTTCGTTTATGAAGTGACTGTTCCGGCAAACACTACAGCTACGGTTACTTTGCCTGCAGCAAAAGCCGATCAGTTAACAGTTAATGCGAAGGCTATAACGGCTTCGATAAAAGAAAGTCTGAAACAAACAGATAAGGGTATTTCGGTGAATATTGGATCCGGAAATTACACGTTCAGGTATCCGGCAGAAGGATTGAAAAAATAGTTTAGTATTGTCATGCTGAACTTGTTTCAGCATGGCATTATTCAAAAAGTCCCGATACTAGCCTTCGACTTGAGCTTAGTCGAACGTTGAGGATAAAGAGGTTAAAAGAAGCGATTTTGTTTGTGGAGTTGAAGGGCATTTCCCGATTGTAAAATCAGGATTTGCCCTTTATTGTTTTAATCATCGTTACCTGGTAATTGCGTATTCAAGACCGATCAGCGAAATACCTCCATTGAAAACTTTTGTCGATCCATTTAGCGGGTTGGCAGATTTTTTTTTCGGGTTCAATGCCGATGGTTCACCTTTGTTTCATGTTAAACCTTTAAAATAAATCATCATGAAACGATCAATTGAAATTCTGTCGCATTTGTTCTTTTGGGTATTGTTTACTGCCTTTGCAGTAATGTTGAGCAAGCTTTATCTTGAAGCTAAACCCGATGCCCCGTTCGCCTCTCATTTCACTTATGTCATCTTTCTTGAAGTTGCAATGGGACTGATCTTCTTCTACACTACCTTTTTTTGTATTCCATGGGCAAGGAAGAAAAGCACGAACCAGATTATCCTCGGTACAATTCTACTGTTTCTCTTGGTTTTCTTTGCATTACCTGCCATAAAATTTGGACTGTGGCAAGTTATGAGTTCTATTATTCCTCACATTCTGGTTATCTTTTTAGCGTATGTTTTTCGTATGTTTTCCGACGCTGTTGCGTTGAAACAGGCTTAATAATCACGTTTTTATCCTGTTTAATTTTAAATTTGCTCAACGATGAAAAAGTCTATAGAAATATCGGTTCATGTTTTCTTTTGGATTGTATTTACAGCCTTTGTTTTTATGCTGAGCAAGGTTTATTTACAGGCTCAACCTGATGCCCCATTCGGCAATCATTTGTTTTATGTTGTTTTTCTGGAGTTGGTAATGGGGCTTCTTTTTTTCTATCTGACTTTTTTCGGTATTCTCTGGTCGCGCAAGAAGAATAAAAACTTGGTTATCCTGATTTCAGTTTTACTGTTTTTAGTGTTGTTCTTTGCTTATCCGGCCACTCAGTTTGGAATCTGGCAAATCATGAGTTCAATTATTCCTCACGTTACTGTGATTTTTCTGGCTGTTATCTTCCGAAAATTCTCAGATTCGATCAGGCTTGAACAGGAAAAGCAGGCTTTACAGTTGCAAAATATCAGGAGCGAACTGGCTTTGCTCAAAATGCAGGTGAGTCCACATTTCCTGTTCAATACGCTCAACAACATCGACTACCTAATCACTTTTGATACAGAGAAAGCTTCCGGTTCAATTGCCAAATTGGGAGCTATTCTCCGATATATGATTTACGATGCCGAAGTGGAGAAAATTGCCTTGTCGAAAGAGCTGAAACACATTGAGGATTACATCGATCTTGTTCGGTTGCGCACTTCCGGCGAAAATTATTTGACGTATCACTTGTCGGGTCTGGCCGGAGAACTGCAAATTGCTCCAATGCTTTTCCTTCCGTTAATTGAGAATGCCTATAAACATTCGTCCACTAAGGAAGGCGAGAACATCATCAATATCGATATAAAAATCAGCGGGCAGAACCTGAAATTTTCGATCAGTAATGAATTTGACAGCTTTAGGAAAGCCGTTGCCGGAGAAAGCGGGCTTGGACTAAACATTGTAAAGCGCCGACTGGAACTTATTTATCCGGACAAACACGCCTTAGTGATTACGAAAGATAACAAACGATTTAAAGTTGAATTAAACCTGGAATTGAATGAGAGTTAGTTGCATTGCAGTTGATGATGAGCCGCTGGCCATTGAAAAGCTAAAATCGTTTATCGGAAAGTTGCCCCAATTGCAGTTGGTGGCAACTTTTGGTCGTGCATCGGAAGCTATCGAATTCCTCCGGAATAACCCTGTTCAGCTCATCTTTCTTGATATTCAGATGGGTGGAATGAGCGGTATTGATATGGTTGAGGGAATGATCGACAAGCCGCAGGTGATATTTACCACGGCTTATAACGAGTATGCCCTGAAAGCATTCGAACTTTCGGTTACCGATTATTTACTTAAACCATACACTTTCGAGCGATTCAAACAGGCGGTCAATAAAGCGATTGATTACATTTACTTTCAGCAGGCAGCTGTGGTTGCTGCGCCCAATGCCATCGATTATATTTTTGTGAAATCGGGTTATAAGTTGGTAAAGGTTTTTTTGAATGAAATATTGTACATCGAAGGGATGCGTGATTACCAGTGTATTGTAACTCCAGCCGCTAAAATACTCGCCAGCCATTCTTTTCAGGAATTGGAGCTAACTCTTCCCAAGAACTTTGTGAGGTGCCAAAAATCGTACATCGTTTCGCTGTCAAAGATCGAAAGCATCGAAAACGACCGCATTAAAATCGGGAGTAAATTCATTCCGATTGGCGACACCTACAAAGAAGCGTTTTATAAGCTGATTTAACGTTTTGCTTTTCGGGTGGATTGCTATTAAGTTAATGGAATGAAATAATGTCGTATATATTATTAGTCAAAATTTTGACTCACCCCATCGCCTCTTCGATGCTCGGCCCCTCTCTACGCGTAGAGAGGGGAAAAGCACTCCGCAGGGAGGGCTCGGGGTGAGTGAATTTAAAATGCGACATTATATTGGTCTTATTACTTACATCATTCTCATTATTTTACTCTTGGCTTCCAGACGGTTTTGGCGGAGGCACAAACCTTATTGTTTCCCTTGGTTCTGATGTTATGAATAAAGGAATTGAGACTGGCATCCTTTTCTGTAAACGACATGATGGTGTCACCCAATTGAGCTTCGGCAATAAACCGTCCGTCGATGGAGTGTAAATAAAAATTGTCGATAATATCTTCAGGGATTGACTCTATAAGCCATTGCAAATAGCGGATGTTATTTACGTGCAGATTCGTATCAACATCAAACCGGTTAATTTTAAATTCCTTTACATGGTCCGATGAATCAATAACTTCGATTTTTTCAGTGATGTCGTGATTGATACATTCTTCATTAAAGTACGACCACTTATCTTTAATGTCATCCGGAATTTGAATAGGCCTTCTCCGGTCGATATCGAAGAAAACCCAAAGTCCTTTTGCTCTCCCTATGATTCGACCCTGTTCATTATAGATGATGTTTTCGCGAAACCCTTTAATCGTGGAATATTTTGACAACCAGGTTCGGATTACAATCTTTTCTTTGTACCCCGGATAATGATCCATTTCCATAATACCCGAAAGCAATACCCATCCGATATTTTGTTTTTCAAGATCGAACAGGCTGTGATTGATGGCATAACAATGATCGGCAGCCGTTTCTTCGAGTAAAGTTAAGATTGCGGTCGATGAAGCCTCTCCGAATTTATTCATTTCGAAATACCGAAGCTCGAACTGTTTTTCAAAATAATTTTTCAAAGCCAATTTCGATTAAGAATTATTCAGTCATTTAAAGTAACTAATTTTCGGACTGCGAAGCGCAAGTTTTTCGGTCGGATTGCTCAATATTATAATTTGTTTGAACCACTACGCATTAAGAAAAGTCAGCTCCATTATTTTTGGGGCCTTGTTCTATACGAAAAGCATGTAACAACTACGTTCCAACCTCATCGAAATTCGATACCTGAAAATTTAGATAATATTTAATGAATATCCCTTTTGTTGCCTACTCATGATTTAATGAAAGTATATGTCGGTGCTCTGCACCTCTTCTGTTTCTTTTCTACTTTATTCTACAAAGATTTTGGTGCTCTGCACCTTATTTGATAAGATTCAAGGGACAGCGTCCCGAGATATTTGTAGAAACGTGATTATTGTTGAATTATGAGGTGCAGCGCACCGATATTTTTTTTGTTCTTAGTTAATTTATGTGCTCTAGGTATAACTCCGGATAATCATTAATATTTGTAGTTGACTACTGGTATCTTATCCATAGTTTGCCCATTTTTAGTAATGAAAGCAATACAATCATCAAGATAGTTCCTATTGATGCAGTTATGTTTACGAATTTTTGTGCCTTAACACTGTTTTTAAATGCTTTTTCAATTCCTAAATATGTCATTAATCCAATTATTCCACCTAAAGTATTATTAATTATATCCGTTATGTCAAAAGAACCAAGTGCAAAAATAAATTGGAATCCTTCAATAATTAAGCTGGTTAAGAAAAACAGGAAAAATATTTTTCCAATTATCCATCGTTTAAATAAAATTCCTGCATATATCCCAAATGGTAGAAAAATCAATACATTCATAATCATTTCACTCAAATCAATTTTACCATTTTGGCTCAAAAGTTCACTAAAGGGAATTAAGTTTACACTCCTCCTATTTCCCATGTAAGAAAAATGTACACTTAATTTAAATAGTAAAATCCAAAATAATGCAATCAAATAGACTGCAAATAATACATAAGTTAACTTGTTCGATTTAATATTCTCATTCATATTGGGCCACTGATATTTTGCAAATAAAAATCTTTTTGTACTCAAGTTCGCCTTCAAGTAATCCTTTTAAATTAGGTAGTTTCTGTCGTACAAACTTATATTGCTCTTTTGGCAACTGCGTTGTCATGTTCACTGTTTAAATTAAGCAATAACGGTGATAAATCTGTCACCTCATTTAGACACGGATTATAAATCCGGGTCAGCGGGGGAAACCACGGTTGCCTAGCTGAAGTTAGACGTAGTTATTCATTTTCAATTCTATCAAATTCTTTTACAATCTCATTTTGGAAAAAAACTAACAATTCAACAAGAACCTTATTCAAAATAGAATCTTCCATTCCTAGTAGAACTGAACTCATCTCGTACAAAGAATCTGTTACATATTGAACAGGGTCTAAAAAACCACAATCATTTGGTCCTGTCAAAAAAATGTTTTGTTCTTCATCTCTAAGACTAAGCTTTGATTTTATTCCCGAAACCCCAGCGTGTATACTTTCATTCGACCAAGTATAGACAGCTCTCAAATTGTCTCTGGCTACAAGATTTTCCAGTTCCTTAAAATTTCTTTTCCCATTTGGAAGACTCTTCATTGTCCAGCCATAACTTCTCTGAAAATCTTTCCCGTATTTATTTATTACTTCTTCTTTATCTAAAGATAATTGATTAAGTTCTTCTTCTGAAACAGGTTCCCATCCAAAAAAATCAGAGCATTCATTATATGATATGGCTTTTCTATAATCTTCAATCGCTGCATAATCATTATACATTTCAATGATTTCGTAAGGTGAATCGTATAAGTAAAGAAAAACAACACAAATCTCATGTATTGTTCTCCACCTTGCAAAAGCACCATCTGCAAATCCATTAGAAACCAATACTTTAATTTCATTTGCTATTTGGCAAGCTCTAACATGATTTGATATTAATGTGTCAAGTTTTTGGTGGTCTTCATAAGTCTTAAAGATTTTATAAAACTTATCATAGGTAATTGAGCTTATTTTTGAATTTAATTCTATGAATCCCTCAAACAAAGTCAATCCCGTTTTATATTTACTCTCAATTTTTTCGGCTATTTCTAATTCACGTTTCTTTAAATCATTTTCTTCGTCAACGCAATACTCAAAAATCGTTTCAGCCAAACTTCCGGTGATAGCTTCTATCAGCTCTGGTATTTTTTTATTAAAAGCCTTTTCAAATTCTTCAGAAGAACCATGAAATTTGCTTCGTTCGATATCAATTCTTTCCTGTATCAGTTTTTCTATGTAATAAGGTCTTTTCACTCTTTTATGAATTTCGCTGCAAAGTTGACTTTAATTACGCATAACTTGAAAATATTACCAAATATAAAGTACTTTCTTTAATTATTATTGATAATCAGTGTTTTGTTTTCATGCTGTTTGGCTCTTGTGCCGGTTGCTGGTCGTTTGTTTTTGTCGTCTGTCGGTTCATTTTTCGAATCCGGCGATTTATTTTAGAAATCTAACATCGCTAAAATGGACTTTGTCAGGTTTCAAATGGACATTCACATCTTCCAAATGACCTTTTGCATCTTCCAGATGAGCATTTCCATGTTCCAAATGGGCATTTGCATCTTCCAGATGAGCATTTACATCTTCCCAATGGACATTTACATACTTCAAATGGGCATTTACTTCGTCCAAATAGCCTTTTACATGTTCCAAATGAGCATTACCATCTTCCAAATGGATATTTCCTTCTTCCAGATGAGTATTTACATGTTCTAAATGGACATTTACATGTTCCAAATGACCTTTAAAATTTTCCGGATGACCATTTGCATTTTCCAAATGACCTTTTACATCTTCCTGATGAGCATTTACATGTTCCAAATGGATGTTAACATCGATAAAATGCATACTTGCAGCATAAAAATGGACTCTGTTGGCATGTTTTCGGTCTCGCTAACGAAATAATTGCACATCGACGGTTTCCTGATGTTCGTCGTCAATTTATTTTCGTGTATCGGCGCACCGTTTTTGAGGTTCGTAGCTTTCATTTTAGAAACATCAAGTCATAAAAAAAGCCCTGAACCAAATGATTCAGAGCTTTTCAAGAGTATATTTTATTCCGGAAAATTAATCTGGTAAATAACCACGAATAATTCCACGTTTCGAGTCTTTAATAAACAGCAAAACTTCGTCGCGTTCGGTCGAAGCAGGCATTTCGGCTTCAATAATTTCAACAGCCTGAGAGATGTTCAATCCTTTTTGGTAAATGTAGCGGTAAATTTCCTGTACCTCGCGGATTTTTTCGTTGCTGAAATTACGACGGCGCAATCCGATGGAGTTGATACCTACATACGAAAGCGGCTCGCGGCCAGCTTTAATGAATGGAGGAATGTCTTTACGAACCAGCGAACCACCTGAAACCATCACGTGCGAACCAACATGCACAAATTGATGTACAGCGGTCATCCCGCCTAAAATGGCATAGTCGTCAATAACAACTTCGCCGGCAAGCTGTGTGTTGTTCACCAAAATAACGTCGTTACCAACCACACAATCGTGTGCAACGTGTACATAGGCCATCAGCAGGCAATTGTTGCCAACTACAGTTTTACCTTTAGCTACAGTGCCACGGTTTATAGTCACAAATTCGCGAATGGTAGTATTGTCGCCAATTTCAACAGTCGAATATTCACCTCTGAATTTTAAATCCTGAGGGGCAGCTCCAATGACTGCTCCAGGGAAAATCCGGCAGTTTTTGCCAATACGAACTCCGGGCATGATGGTAACACTTGATCCGATCCGGGTGCCTTCACCAATGATCACGTCTTTATCGATCGACACAAAAGGTTCAATAACTACGTTTTCAGCAATATTTGCTTCGGGGTGCACGTAAGCTAATGGTTGTTTCATTTCTGTACTATTTTCTGTTTCTAATTACTGTATTTTTATTATCTGAGCCATATAATCACCTTCGGCAACAATGGTATCGCCCACGTAGCATAATCCACGCATTTCTGCGATTCCACGACGGATTGGCGATGAAAGGATAACCTTGAAAACCAGAGTATCTCCGGGAACTACTTTTCTCCTGAATTTGACGTTGTCAATTTTCATGAAATAAGTGGAGTATTTTCCAGCAAGGTTTCGAAGTACAAATATTCCTCCAGCCTGAGCCATCGCTTCAACAAGTAAAACTCCGGGCATAACAGGTTCTTCAGGGAAATGTCCCTGGAAAAATGGTTCGTTGGCAGTTACATTTTTTACACCTACCAGGTAATTATCCTGAATGTCAATGACCTTATCAACCAAAAGAAAAGGATAACGGTGTGGAAGTAGTTCTTTTATTTTATTTACATCCATCAGTACCGGAGTACTTGCATTGTAAACGGGAGCCTTTTCTCTTGAATCTTCCTTGCGAATGGCTTTCATAACTATTTTCGCAAATTCAGTATTTGCGCTATGGCCTGGCTTGGTTGCAATTATACGTCCTTTGATTCGCTTTCCGGCCAAGGTTAAATCGCCAATTACATCCAAAAGTTTATGGCGGGCGCATTCATTATCGTACTGCAATTCAACGTTATTCAGTATTCCCTGCTCTTTTACTTCAACACGTTCGTGGTTAAACATGAGGGCAATGCGGTCAAGTTCTTCCTGCGAAATCGGACGATCCATAATTACAATGGCATTGTCCAGATCGCCACCCTTTACAAGGTTGTTTTGAAGCAAAAATTCGAGTTCGTGCAGAAATACAAAAGTACGGCAATTGGCTACTTCAGTCTTAAAATCGGAAAGCGAATTTAAAACTGCAAACTGGTTGTTCAGTACCGTTGAATTGAACGATATTAAGATATTGAGATTATATTCAGAATCGGGTACAGCAATGATCTCCGATCCGGTTTTTTCATTTTTGTAAACAATCCGTTCGGTAACAACAAAGTATTCACGTTCGGCATCCTGTTCAACTATTCCGGTTTTTTCAATGGCCTGAACAAAAAAACGTGAACTTCCGTCTAAAATCGGAACTTCTTCGTTGTCAATTTCAATCAACACATTGTCCAGATCCATTCCGGTTAAAGCGGCCAGACTGTGTTCGAGTGTGCTAATCCGAGCATTTCCAATGCCAAGCACTGTACCTCTTGAGGTGTCAACTACGTATTCGGCACTTGCCGGTATGATTGGCTTATCTTCAAGATCGATACGCTGAAATTTAAATCCGTGGTTGATTGGAGCGGGTTTAAAGGTCATGTTAACCAAACAGTTGGTGTGCAGTCCCTTTCCGCTAATCGAAAATTCTTTCGCTAATGTTTTTTGTTTTATTATCATTCCTGATTTCAATTATTCTTCAAGCTTGGTTTTAATTTGTGCAACTTGTCTTCCAAGGTCGATAAGTTGTTCCCTAAGTTGGGGCAAATTCCGGAAAATGGCAAAAACTTTTGCAGCCTGAGCAATATCCATAGCGGGTGCTCCTAAAACTGTCCGGTTTGATTTGATACTGTTGGCCACCCCCGACATGGCTCCCAAACTGACATGATCGCCTATTGTTATGTGACCTGCAACTCCTACCTGTCCACCGAACTGGCAATTTTTACCAACCTTTGTTGATCCGGCAATACCCGTTTGCGAAGCCATTACTGTGTTTTCTCCAACTTCAACATTATGGGCAATTTGTACCAGGTTGTCTATCTTTGTTCCTTTTCGGATGATTGTCGATCCCATTGTTGCACAATCAATCGTAGTATTGGCGCCAATCTCCACGTAATCTTCCAGAATAACGTTTCCAACCTGTGGAATTTTCTGGTAAGTTCCATCTTCGAGAGGAGCAAAGCCAAAACCATCAGCTCCGATTACTGCACCGGCATGAATGATACATGCTTCACCTATTTTGCAGTCATCATAAATTTTTACTCCTGCATATAAAATACTGTCGTCGCCAATAATGCTGTTGTCGCCAATATATACCTGGGGGTAAATTTTTACGTGATTTCCGATACGCACATTCTTGCCAATGTAAGCAAATGCACCAACATAAACGTCGTTACCCACTTTTGCCGAAGCATCAATGAATGAAGGGTTTTCGATGCCGGTTTTGTTGCCTTTGGCCTGCTGATACAATTCGAGAAGCGAAGCGAAAGCTTTGTAAGCGTCTGGAACCCGGATTAGGGTAGGTTTAACTTCAGCCTCAGGTTCAAAATCCTGATTTACAATTACGATTGTAGCCTCTGTTTCGTATAGGTATTTATTGTATTTCGGATTGGATAAAAATGCTAATGTTCCGGGTCTTCCTTCTTCAATTTTTGCTACATCTGTAACTGTAGCATTGGTGTCTCCTTCTATTGTACCTCCCAGAAAATCAGCTATGCTTTGAGCTTTGAATTCCATATTCGTTTTCGATTTGCCGTGCAAAAATAGTTTAAATTACTTAATGTCCAATTCTTTCGGATAACAGATGAAATATTTCCTCACCGTTTCAGAAAAAGCAGAGAGGTTTATATCCGAAGCATCTGCAATATCGCTTATCTTGTTATTTTTGAATAAAACATTAATTTTTTCGCTGGAAGACTGATTGTACGCGCTGTTTGAGATGGTATCGGCAATAAGAAAATAGTGAACGAACTCATCGCAGACATTAAAATGTGCGCATATT
Source organism: Prolixibacteraceae bacterium (assembly GCA_028683385.1). Taxonomy (GTDB): domain Bacteria; phylum Bacteroidota; class Bacteroidia; order Bacteroidales; family Prolixibacteraceae; genus Aquipluma. Next base: position 293,792 of record JAQUIJ010000003.1, read on the forward strand.
TTTTCTTTAAGCAAAGATATTTTCTGCTCAGGAATAGGTTTTTTACTGATCTTTATTTTGTACAAACGCCTGTTGATGATGCAGTGAGAAAGATAGGATAATATGGCATCCGGATGGTTTTGCCATTCTTTAATGGAGGCAATAATATCGTTGTCGTCCAGGTTGGCAAACAGATCTAATGCCGGACGACCGTCAATCAGCCGATTAAAAGTAAAGTCGTCGAGCGTTATTTTGTAGGTCAGAAATGCTTTAAATACCGGAGTTGCAAATAGGTCAATTTCTTGCAAGGCCAGTTCACGTGCACGTGCAAGTACATTAATTAAAAGGTATTCGGCCGAAAGAACAGTTTTGTGCAAATAAACCTGCCAGTACATCAGTCGTCGGGCAATCAGGAAATTCTCAACCGAATAAATTCCTTTATACTCAATTACCAGTTCATCATTTTTTACGTTTAGCATTTTAATGATGCGCTCCGAGCTGATTACTCCTTCAGATACGCCTGAAAAAAAACTGTCGCGGCTCAAATAATCGAGCCGATCCATGTCCAATTGGCTGGATACCAGTTGGTGAAGGAAATGCCGGGGGTAATTGTCAGTAAAAATTTGGATCGCCAAATCCAATTTCCCATCGAATTGCCGGTTCAGTTCCTCCATTAGCAGTAACGAAATGCGTTCGTGTGGCACGCCTTGCACAATTGTACTTTCAAGAACATGCGAAAATGGCCCATGGCCAATGTCGTGCAAAAGAATGGCAACGGTTACTGCATCAGCTTCTTCTTCGCTAATTTCCTGCCCTTTTAATTTCAGGATTCCAATTGCCGACCGCATCAGATGAACAGCTCCAAGAGCATGTTCGAACCGGGTGTGATTGGCGCCCGGGTAAACCATACATGATAATCCTAATTGCTTAATTCGGCGTAGCCTTTGAAAATAGGGGTGTTCAATTAAATCGAAGACGAGTTCGGAGCGGATGTTGATAAAGCCAAAAACCGGATCATTGATTATTTTCTTCTTATTTGTTTTCAATGTATTGCATGTGTATTTTCATATACAAACATACTAAAAATTGAAAGTTCATGTATAAATGTGTTCGTAAAGAGGGCAATAGTCTTTATTTTTTGCTGATAATCAGAAACCTTAATGAATTGATTTTGACAATTTAATTAAAATTACTATTTTTGTCGCGACAATTTGGGGAAACCAGAGCGTAGGGGATCGAAAGTCCCCTATTTTATTACAAAAATATGATCGACAAAGTTAAAATAGCAGAACTTGTAAATGAAAAGCTTACTGACGACCAGTTCCTGGTTGATGTAACCGTTTCTCCAAGCAACGTAATTGATATCATGGTTGATAGCGACACAGGCATTTCAATCAATCAAATTGTCGAAATTAGCCGTTTTGTTGAAAGCAATCTGGACCGCGAAGTGGAAGATTTCGAATTATCAGTGTTTTCTGCCGGATTAAGTGAACCCTTAAGATTGCTAAGGCAGTATAAGAAAAATATAGATACAGAAGTTGATGTATTGCTGACCAGTGGATTAAAATTGACTGGGATACTATTAAAAGCCGACGATCATGGAATTGATCTGGAGGTGACAACCAAAGAAAAATCAGAAGGATCAAAAAAGAAAGAACTTGTAACACGAGTTCATACACTTGGATATCCGGAGATAAAAGAAACAAAAAAAGTATTAAAATTCTAAAACCGGGACGAGATGGAGACTCTTAATCTTATCGACACCTTTGCCGAATTTAAAGAACTTAAAAACATCGACCGCGCCACAATGATGAGCGTATTGGAAGATGTATTTAAAAATGTTCTTCAAAAGACCTATGGCACAGATGAAAACTTCGATGTGATTATTAACATCGATAAAGGTGACTTTGAGATTTGGCGCAACAGAGAAGTGGTAGCTGACGAGGATTTTGAAGATCCTAACAGGCAAATCACTTTGAAAGAAGCCAAAAAAATTGACGCTGATTACGACATTGGAGAAGAAGTAACCGACGAGGTTAAGCTTGCACATTTTGGTCGCAGGGCCATTCTGAACTTGCGTCAAAACCTTGCCAGTCGCATTATGGAGCTTGAAAAAGACCATATTTACAACAAATACAAGAACAAAATCGGGGACATCGTTGCCGGTGAAGTTTATCAGGTTTGGAAAAAGGAAATACTGATTTTGGATGACGAAGGCAATGAACTGATTCTTCCAAGAACAGAACAGATTCCTTCTGATTATTTCAGAAAAGGAGATAACCTGCGTGCAGTTGTTTTCAAAGTTGAATTGCGGAACAATAATCCGTTGATTATACTTTCACGTACTTCTCCGGTTTTCCTCGAACGCCTTTTCGAATTGGAAGTTCCTGAAATTTTTGATGGTTTAATTACCATTAAAAAGATTGTAAGAGTTCCGGGCGAACGCGCTAAAGTTGCCGTTGAGTCATATGACGAACGCATTGACCCGGTTGGAGCCTGCGTTGGAATGAAAGGATCGCGTATTCATGGCATCGTCCGTGAATTGCGTAACGAAAATATTGATGTAATAAATTTCTCGGCTAACAATCAGTTGTTTATTCAACGTGCATTGAATCCAGCCAAAGTATCATCCATTAAGTTGCACGAAGACACCAAAAGAGCCGATGTTTACCTGAAACCCGATGAGGTTTCGATGGCTATCGGAAAAGGTGGGTTGAATATCAGGTTGGCCAGCCAGCTTACAGGCTACGAAATTGATGTTTACCGCGAAGTGGCTCAGGACGATGAAGACGTGAATCTGGATGAATTTTCCGATGAAATTGAAAGCTGGGTAATTGATCAACTGAAATCAATTGGTTGCGATACGGCTAAAAACGTATTAAGTCTTACCCGGTCAGAACTGATCAAAAGAACCGACCTCGAAGAGGAAACGATCGACGAAGTTCTTCGAATACTTAAAAATGAATTTGAATAGGCGAAAGTTTATTCAAATTTTTGCTTGAAAATTAGGGCATTTTAGATTTTGAATGTAAAATTGCATCATCGTTAATTCCTTAGAAACTATTTTGAGGTTTATTTAACTGAGTGGGTTTATGGTTATAGGTAGTAGTATAAAACGACTAAGTAAGGTAGCGCGTGACTTTAATGTTGGTATTTCAACCATCGTTGAGTTTCTGCACAAGAAGGGATTTGATATTGATACAAATCCAAACAACAAGATTACAGATGATGCATTCCATCTTCTTGAAAAAGAATATAAGGGTGACATCAGTCTTAAAAAAGAGTCAGAGAAAATCAATCTGAAAAGTCATCGTGGCGCTCATGAATCAATCTCATTAGACGATGTGAAAGATTCGGGTAATAAGCATGTTGTTGATGATTATGAAGATGACGAAGTAATCATTAAAGATCATAACCCGAAAAAGGTTGAGGCTGTTCCGCATGTTGAGCCCAAACAAATTAGGCCTGAGCATAAGGAAGAACTAATCACTACCAACCGTCAGGAAATTGAATCACCAAAAGTTGTTGGCAAGATTGATCTTGAAAACCTTAGTGGGGCAAAGAAAAAAGAAGAACCCGTAGCTCCTGTTGTTCCACCTGCTCCACCTGTTGAAAAACCTAAACCCATACATCATAAACCGGTAGTTGAAGCTCAACCTGTTCAGGAAATACCAGTCGTTGTTCCTGAAGTTAAGGCTCATAAACCGCCGAAAGAGCACAAGCCAGAACCAGTTATTATACCTGAAGTTAAGGAAGAACCTGTTCGCGTAGAATCAGAAGATGACCGCTTTAGTTCGGATCATGTAACAACCAATGTTCCAACGGTTGAAGATGTTAAAGTGGTTGGTCGGATCGATCTGGATTTGTTGAATCAAAAAACCAGGCCGGCAAAGAAGAGCAAGAAACAGAAAGAAGATGAACGCAAAGATCGCGAGCGAGTTCGCCGCGATGTTCAAAAACCATCTGAAAGCGAAGCTGTTCAGCAGGGAACTCCTGCCACCGAACGTCCTGAACGTGTAGGGCCAACTGTCATAAAAGCCAGAGCCGAACGTTTATCGGGTCCAACAGTAGTGGGCAAGATTGAGCTCCCTTCAGATAAAAGACCTGCAGGACCATCTAATGATGCTGCGGCTCAAGCCAATCGCAAGAAGAAAAGAAAACGTATTTCAAAGGATATTCCGGGAAATCAGCAACAAAGAGTGAATGTTGCCGATAAACCAGTTGTTGCTGGCGAACGGAAAAAATTGGTGGTTACCAAAAATATTGGAGGAGCGCCAAGACCTGCCGGAGATAAACCCGGATTGAAGAAACGCACACTTCTTAAAAAGGAGGTTAGCGAAGAAGATGTACAAAAGCAAATTAAAGATACACTGGCTCGCCTGACAACTAAAGGTACAAAATCTAAAGGATCGAAATACCGGAAAGATAAGCGTCAGATGGTTAGCGATAAAATGGCAGCTCAGGCCGAGCGCGACACTGAAAATCTGAATGTTCTGAAAGTTACCGAATTCGTTTCAGTTAACGAGTTGGCTACCATGATGGACACATCGGTTACCAGTGTAATCTCAACTTGTATGAGTCTTGGGTTATTCGTGTCAATCAATCAGCGTTTGGATGCTGAAACGATGGCTGTTGTGGCAGATGAATTTGGCTTTAAAGTAGAATTTGTAAGTGCCGAAATTCAGGTTGCGATTGAAGAAGAACCTGATACTGAAGAACAGTTATTGCCAAGAGCGCCAATTGTTACCGTAATGGGACACGTTGACCACGGTAAAACTTCGTTGCTTGACCACATCCGAAGTACCAATGTAATCGCTGGTGAAGCTGGAGGTATTACTCAGCATATTGGTGCATATAATGTTAAGCTGAAGGACGGACGTAAAATCACCTTCCTCGATACACCAGGTCACGAAGCCTTTACTGCGATGCGTGCTCGTGGTGCTCAGGTAACCGATATTGCAATTATTATTGTGGCTGCCGATGATAATATCATGCCACAGACCGTTGAAGCAATCAACCATGCGCAGGCTGCAAATGTTCCAATCATCTTTGCAATTAACAAAATCGACAAGCCAGGAGCAAATCCTGAAAAGATAAAAGAAAAATTAGCAGGGATGAATTTCCTTGTTGAAGATTGGGGCGGAAAATACCAGAGTCAGGATATATCTGCTAAAAGCGGATTGAATGTTGATTTGTTGCTTGAAAAAGTATTGCTCGAAGCCGAAATGCTCGAATTGAAGGGTAATCCTGATAAACGTGCTACCGGAACTGTAATTGAGTCAACCCTCGATAAAGGTCGTGGATATGTAGCTACAGTGCTTGTGCTAAACGGATCATTAAAAGTGGGTGATGTGCTATTAGCTGGTCAATACTATGGTCACGTAAAAGCCATGTTCAACGAACGAAACCAAAAAGTTACTGTTGCACTTCCTGGTGAACCGGTAATTATTCTTGGACTCGACGGCGCTCCACAGGCAGGTGATAAATTCAATGTAATGGAAAATGAGCGTGATGCACGTAACATTGCCAACAAACGCGAACAGCTTGCCCGCGAGCAGGGATTGCGTACACAGAAACATATTACTCTGGATGAAATTGGCCGTCGTATTGCAATTGGTAACTTCCAGGAACTGAACCTGATTGTGAAGGGTGATGTGGATGGATCTATCGAAGCACTTTCTGATTCATTGATTAAACTGTCGACTGAAGAAATTCAGGTTAATGTGATCCATAAAGCAGTTGGTGCAATTTCCGAATCGGATATTATGCTTGCAACCGCTTCGAATGCAATCATTGTCGGATTCCAGGTGCGTCCTTCAGTAAGTGCACGTAAAATTGCCGAAAAAGAACAAATCGATATTCGTTTGTATTCAATTATTTATGATGCAATCAACGAAATAAAAGCAGCAATGGAAGGTATGCTTTCTCCTGAAATCAGGGAAGAAATTACCGGAACGGCTGAAGTTATGGAAGCATTCGATATCACCAAGGTTGGTACTATTGCCGGATGTATTGTTCGCGACGGGAAAATTATCAGGAAAGATAAGGTTCGTGTTATTCGCGATGGAATTGTAATCTATACCGGAACTTTAGGATCGCTCAAACGATTCAAAGATGATGTAAAAGAAGTCAACAAAGGTTATGAATGCGGCTTGAATATTGACAATTACAACAATGTGAAAGCGGGCGACTTTATTGAAGCCTTTACTTTAACAGAAGTTGCCAAGACGCTCTAGTTCAGCAACCAAAATTTCTCATAATTCAAAAACCTGCTTGTTATAAAGCAGGTTTTTTTTGCTTTATACTTTTCTGAAGTAATCTATGGTCTGTCCTTTTTTATACTGATGTCGATGACGTAAAAACGAAAAATTGTTAATATTTCGTTTTTATGGTGCTGTTTGTATGGATCATTGTTTATAAATAGATATTAAATTAAAATTGAACCTATATAAAAATAGGGTGGTAAGTAAAAATAATTATTTTTGTCCCACATTTAATTTAAAATCCCCCATTTATGTTTGATGTAGGTCTAACCACGTTTATGATTTTAGCCACCAGTATGGTCATGCTTATGACTCCAGGTTTGGCATTCTTCTACGGAGGACTCGGAAGTAAAAAGCACGTTCTCAATATCATGATGCAAAGTTTTGTCTCGCTCGGATTGACCAGTGTTTTGTGGTTCTTTTTCGGCTATTCATTATGCTTTAGTGGAAATATGACTGAAGGAACAGATTTCTTTGGTATCATTGGAAACCTCGATAAAGCCATGTTTCATGGGATTACTCCCAAAAGTATATTTTCGCCCGAACGAAGGTTTCCGGAGTATGTTTTCATCGCCTACCAGATGATGTTTGCCATTATTACTCCAGCTCTTATTACAGGTGCATTTATCAATCGAATTTCATTTAAGGCTTACATTTGGTTTCTGATTTTGTGGCAGATATTTGTCTATTACCCATTTGTTCATATGGTTTGGGGTGGGGGAATCCTTGCAAAGTGGGGTGTGCTCGATTTTGCAGGTGGTATTGTTGTTCATGCAACTGCTGGATTTGCTGCTTTGGCTTCTGTATTTTTTGTTGGAGCTCGCAAAGAAAAGAATCACGTTCCCAATAACATTCCACTTGTCGCCATTGGCACCGCTCTGTTGTGGTTTGGTTGGTATGGTTTTAATGCCGGGAGTGAAATGGCAGTTAATGAGGTTACTATCGCCGCATTTATGAACACTGATATTTCCGCTTCGTTTGCTGCAATTACCTGGCTAATTATTGAATGGAATGTCGGGAAGAAGAAACCTACATTTATAGGATTAATGACAGGTGCAGTTGCCGGTTTAGCTACAATTACCCCAGCGGCTGGTTATGTAACAATTCAATCGGCTGTTATGATCGGAATCATAGCTGGGATTGGCTGTTATCTGGCAGTGAAATTTAAAGAAAAACAAGGATGGGACGATGCCCTTGATGTTTGGGGAGTTCATGGCATGGGCGGTGTTATTGGCACTATTTGCCTTGGGCTATTCGCCACAAAAACGATTAACAGCAATGGAGTTGACGGGCTTTTTTATGGTGGAGGAATTGCATTTTTACTTAAGCAAATAGCCGCAATTCTATTGGCAATAGTTTATGGATTCTTTTTTACTTTATTGCTCCTGAAAGGGATCAACCGGATGGTTAAGGTAAAAGCGTCATTGAAGGAGGAAAAGGATGGATTAGATATTAGTTACCACGGAGAAGTTGCACGTGATATTGCGTAATTCTTAATTACAAAAACAAAGCCCTGAAGAATTTTCTTCAGGGCTTTGTTTTTTATGCTTCGAGCATCGCTTGATATTCTGATGCGCTCAATAAATCACCAAGTTCGTCCTGGTTCGATATCGCTATTTTAATTAACCAACCCTGTCCGTATGGATCTTTATTAACCAGTTCCGGAGAAGATTCAAGGGCTGGATTAAATTCCACCACTTCGCCACCTACAGGCATAAATAAATCTGATACTGTTTTCACTGCTTCGATAGTTCCAAAAGTTTCGCCTTTAGCCAAAGTTTCACCCTCAGTTTCAATTTCGACGAAAACAATGTCGCCTAATTCGCCTTGCGCGAAAGCAGTAATTCCAACCAATGCAACATCACCTTCAACACTAATCCATTCGTGTTCGCTGGTGTACTTTAAATTTTCCGGAATATTCATTTGATAATTTTTTTTTCGGTTTATCCTGAATCAAAAGTAATACAATTTTTTTATTCAAACCTTTAACAAAAGTCAGTGTTATGCATATTCGCTGAAGTTTTATTAATTTGCACTATTAATTTAGATTCCGATGTTTCAGACTCAACTTACAGATTTATCAGCACTTCAGGAAACTGCCCGATTGTTGCTGAATAATTTTCCGAACGATCGAATATTTGCCTTTTACGGAGCGATGGGAGCCGGTAAAACCACATTTATTAAAGCCATTTGCCACGAATTAGGCTCGAACGATTACGTGACAAGTCCTACTTTTGCTTTAATCAACGAGTATTCTACAACAGAAGGTTCAGTGGTCTATCATTTTGATTTTTACCGTATTAAAAAGCTTGAGGAAGCATTTGATCTGGGATATGAAGATTATATTTACAGTGGAAATTATTGTTTTATTGAATGGCCCGAAATGATCGAGCAGTTATTGCCTGAAGGGATTGTGGAAGTCAGGATAAAAGAAGTCGATAAGGGTGTAAGGCTGGTTGAAGCACAAAAAATGTAAATATTTATCCGGATCTGCGTATAAAAAATTTCATTACCCAAAATATTGATCATGACCGAAAAGGAAAGATTAACTGAACATTCCGTAGTTGGCTCAACATTTATGATGCCTAAGGAAGAAATGCTGGAAATCAGGCGAAAGGGCAAGAAAATCAGGATTGGAATTCCTTCGGACAAGGATAAGGTAGAGTATCGTGTTCCGCTGACTCCGCAAGCAGTTGAACTGTTGGTTTCGTATGGTCACGATATATTGATTGAAAAAGGTGCGGGGAAAGCTGCCAGTTATAGCGATGAAGAGTATTTGGCTGCAGGAGCAGTAGTTATGGCTGACCGAAAAGAAATATATGAATGCGATATTATTCTACGTGTTTCGCCTTTCGATGAGTCTGAGATTGATTTACTAAAGGGGCACCAAGCCTTAATCTCCGACTTGCAAATTAATGCTCATTGTGCAGGTTCAATAGGGAAACTGATGCAAAAGAAATTGACAAATATTGCTTACGAATATATGGAAGACGAAGATGGTCGTAAGCCAATTGTTCAGTTGATGAGTCAGATTTCAGGAAGTACTTCTGTTGTTTTGTTTAACGAATACATGAGCAAATCACGCGGTGGAAAGGGTGTGCTGTTGGGTAGTGTAACCGGAATTTCACCCACCGAATTGGTTATCCTTGGCTCAGGTACCGCTGCTGAATTTGCTGCGCGTGCGGCTCTTGGTATGGGCGCAATCGTTAAGGTTTTTGATGAGAGCATCAGTTCGCTTCGGAAACTGGAAGAGAAACTACCGCAACGTATTTTCACATCATTGTATTATCCTAAGGTGGTTCAAAAAGCGCTCAAATCGGCTGATGCTGTGTTGGGTGCCATGCCAATATCGATGCCTTCTCCTTTCCGGATATCGGAAGATATGGTGAAAAAGATGAAACCAGGTTCGGTGATTATTGATTTGAATGTAAGTCAGGGAGGTTGTTTTGAGACGACACGATGTACTGATCTGAATAACCCATCGTACATTGAACATGGGGTAATTCATTACTGTGTTCCAAACCTTCCGGCGATTGTAGCTCGCACGGCATCAATTGCCCTAAGCAATGTATTGATACCCATTTTAATCTCTATTGGCGAAATCGGTGGAATCGATAATTACATTAAAAGCTCGAAGAGTTTCCGAAAAGGGGTTTATGTGTACAATGGAATTTTAACCAACTCAAACCTGTCTGAAAAATTCAATATTCCTTATAAAGACATTGATCTGTTACTGGCAGTATATTAGTGAAAAACTTTCTAAGAGAAATTAATCTTCAACCAACATCAGCATCGAGATTCCTGAAACTTCAATTTCAGTTCCTGAAATATATTCTGTGCTTTCCAAATTAATGGTTGTATCACGAGCTACCACTCTCCATGGAATATGACCAGCCAGTTTAAAGGTAATTGGTTGAGGGTTTCCATTAAAAACCAATAAAATGGTTCTCCATTTGTCTTCATTGGCATGATTTACCAACACGTATGAGGCAACTCCAGGTTGATAATCTGACGAAAAAATAAGATGTTTCCGAATCTGATCGGCAGAAATCATTCGGAAAGCTGGATGTGTCTTTCGCAAACTGATGAGCGCCTGATAGTACTGAAATATATGATTATAGGTCTTTTTTCGTTTCCAATCGATCTGGTTAATTTCATCGGTCGATTTGTACGAATTATGGTCGCCCTGTTTCGAGTAGGCCATTTCAGTTCCGGCATGTAAAAATGGAATTCCCTGAGAAGTAAGCACCAAAGCTCCAGCCAGCAAAATCATGCGACTAATTTCCTCCTCACTCGCTTCTGGAGAACTTAAAACCAATTTGTCATACAGGGTATAATTATCGTGGCACGAGGCATAATTCACACATTGCCAGGGTTCGGTAGCCCACGGCGATTTGGAATGCTCGACATAGCCATATACAATTTGAGGATGGAAGCAAGCTCCTGCAATGCCAAACTTAATGTTTTCCTCCTGAATGGTCTTTCCGCTAACGAATCCTTTACTTTTAGGATCAAATCCATTACCCTTTAACCCATCACGGAAATCGTCGTTAAAAACAGCGACACGATAAAGTCTCGACACATTTGTTTTAACAGCTCTCCATGTCTCAGCTAACGGACTTTTATCGGCAGTCCAACCTTCGCCATACAAAAGAATGGACGGTGAAATGCTATCCATCCGGGCTCTGATCTGGTTCATCGTTTCCAGGTCATAAATTCCCATCAGATCGAATCGGAATCCATCGGCATGAAATTCGGTAGCCCAATAATAAAGCGAATCGATAATGAATTTATGAACCATTCCACGTTCGGTGGCCATTTCGTTTCCACATCCGCTGGCATTCGAGAATGTTCCGTTTGGTTTTTGGCGGTAATAATATCCGGGGACAGTCTGGTTGAAATACGACCTCCGGGTATGGTAGGTATGATTGTAAACGACATCGAAAATGACACCAATTCCTGCCTTGTGGAGCGCCTGAACCAGCATCTTCAATTCAAGAATGCGTGTAGCTGTATTCGGATTGGTTGAATAACTTCCTTCAGGAGAATTGAAATTTTGCGGATCGTAACCCCAGTTATAACTATCGTGCGGGGCATGTTCGTCAACAGTAAAGAAATCATAAACCGGTAACAGATGAACATGCGTAATACCAAGCTCTTTGAGATGATCGACTCCCGTTTTTAATCCGTCAGGAGATAGTGTTCCGGATTCGGTAAAGGCCAGAAATTTCCCTTTATTCGTTATTCCTGAAGATGGGGAAATTGAAAAATCGCGAACGTGCAACTCATAGATTACGGCATCGGTAGCCTGATCGCAACGAACTCGCTGATCATCGCTCCAACCCTCAGGATTTGTTTGCTCCGGATCAAAAATCAAACCGCGATGCCCATTTATCCCAACAGCCTTGGCATCAATTCCCGGTGTTTCGTTTAGCCATCCAATGTTGTCGTTTACCCTGATGGTATAAAAATATCCGTTTAAATCGCCATGTAGGTTGATGATCCAGGTTCCGTTTTCAGCCTTTTCAAACTGGTCGATCCGAATGGCCGAACCTCCCTGCGATTGCTTGTAAATACGCAATTCAACTGCATTTGCAGTAGGCGCCCAAATACGAAAAGTGGTTTGCGTTTTGGAATAACTAACGCCTAAGTCATTGCCTCCGTAGTAAGGGTACGATAAAAAATCATCTCCATTAAATTTCCATTCTCTCATCAAGGTATCGCATATTTTAAAAATTTCTAGAATAACCAACAGCCTTAATATCATCAAACTGCTTGGTCGTCACCCTGAACTTGTTTCAGGGTCTTATGTGCGAGAGATGCTGAAACAAGTTCAGCATGACGTTGATACAGTGTTAGGTCACAAGACTTTTTCGCAGTTTTACATCGTTTGATTTCCACTTCCGGCCTTCAACGTCCGATACATAAATACGTGCCCAGTAATACGATTTGATTTCGCTGTCGTATTGTTGAAATGTGGCAGTTTCTATTGGCAATCGGTGGGTTTTTCCCGGGTCAAGAAGCAGTGGATAAATTTGCTGTCCACTCACCCCGTTTAATTTAAATTTCCGTTTCGACCAAATCTTTTTATATTCCAGAACAGGCGCGCTAATGTCAACAACCTGATTTCCTGTATTCCGGATGGTCATCGTCAATACTTTCGGGTAGAAAAGCCGGTCTTTGTCCAAATGAACGGATAACTGAATTTTCCTGAAAAAAATGGAAAGAAATCCAGAATTCCGGCTCCGAAGAAATCGTAAGAGTTCGTGTCCAAGAACAATAAGCAAAAGAACCGACAGTATAATAATAATCAAAACCAGGGTTTCATTATTAACTCCTGAACTGAGTTCGGAAAGGAATAGGAGCGGATTAAATACCAGAAGCAAAAAAAACAGTTGAATCATGCGGTTTTGGAATTGATCCTCAAAAATAGAAAAAGTCCTGCGATTATCGCAGAACTTTATTCATAAGAAAGGGTTCCATCTCTTTTTGAAAGATGGAATCCTTTTGGCTCTTCTTTTCAGGATTAGAAATGCAGAACTTCCTTAATCTTTTTATAACCGGTTTTGCTCACTTTTAGCTTGGTCTTGTCTTTATCTTTCAGGATAACGATGTACGATTCTTTTTCATACTGCTGAATTTCAGCTATGTGATCGACATGCACAATGTATGAGCGGTGAATCCGGATAAAGTTTTTCGGGTCGAGGTTGGTTTCGAAGTACTTCATCGTTTTTTGCTTCATGTGCCGACCCTCGTTGGTGTAAATCATCACATAATCGTCGAGCGACTCCACGTACCTGATTTGGTCAACCGTGATGATGTGAATTTTATGCCGATCCTTAACGACCACACGGTCAATAAATTCTTCGCCTGGGCGGAAATTCGAAAGCTCTTCGAGTTTTTCGGTATTATCTTCTTCATTCGCAATACGATGCTGGACTTTTTCGATGGCAGCGAGTAAGCGGTCTTTTGAGAAAGGTTTCAGTAAATAATCAACTGCATTAAGCTCGAAAGCTTTCAGTGCATATTGGTCGTATGCCGTGGTGAAAATGATCTGCGGTTTAAAATCGAGGAGTTCAATCATTTCAAAACCTGTAATTTTTGGCATCTGAATATCCAAAAAAACCAGATCTGGCTTCTTTTCGTTGATTGCTTTTACTCCGTCGAATCCGTTTTCACATTCGCCAATGACTTCAATGTCGGCATGGTCTTTTAAATAGGAGCGTAAAAGATTGCGAGCTAGTTCTTCGTCTTCAATAATAAGGGTTTGTAATTTTTCGCTCATGACACTGCTTGTTTTTGTGGTATAATAAGTTGTACTTCAAAGTTGGTTTTATTATCGGTAACTTTCATCAAATCCGGACTGTTGTATATTATTTCCATACGCTTCCGGATGTTTCTCAATCCAATTCCTTCGCCCCGTCGCTTGATGGTGCTGGCATCGTAGTCGTTTACGATGATAATTTTCAGGAAGTTGCCTTCGCAGTTACAGGTTGTTTTAATGGTTACCTGATCGGTTGTTTCATAAACACCGTATTTGATGGCATTCTCATACAGGGGTTGCAAAATCATATTTGGAATTTCGGCTTCCATGCAATGGGTATCAATTTCGAATTCGGCATTCAACTTTTTGCCAAAGCGAACTTTTTCGATGCTCAGGTAAAGTTTTATGTTTTCAAGTTCTCTGGAAAATGAAACCATTTCCTTTTCGTTATGCATCAGCGAATAACGCATAAAAGTCGACAAGTTAATCACCATTTCCTGTGCTTTCTCTGGATTACTCACAGTAAGCGATGAGATGGAATTCAGGCTGTTAAACAGGAAATGTGGATTGATTTGCGATTTCAGCGCCTGCAATTCGGCTTCGCGGATGAGCGCTTTGTACTCACTTTCTTTTTTGATTTTTTCCTTCAGGCTTTGGTAATAGTTTACGGCGTAGAAAAAGACCAGGTATATGGCGTACATGACATAGCCTGCAAAGATTTTGGAAGGAAGCCCGTCTTTCAGATAAGTATTGTTGTCGCGAATGAAAGGCTGATAAATAGCATAACTAATATAAACCCAAATCGCACATAAAATTGAAGCTGCAATGAGGTGGAAAATGACGAGCCGACCAACCGAAACTTCTTCCGGACTATTATAACGGATAGAATACCAGATGCTTGATCCAAGTAATGGATACAAAACGTAGTTGGTTCCTGAATCAAGAAGCGAATAGACCAGTGGCACATTATACCAAAGGACTTGAAGTATGATGTTGATAACACTAATCGTTGCCCAGAACAAGGCATAAAATCCAAGTAGTCGATAATTGTTGGTTAACGGATGTTTCATGGTTTTTAGAAGTGTTTTACTTCAATGCCACCAAACAGGGAAAGTCCTTTAATTACCAGTGTTTTGGAAGGGTCGTAATATCTGTCGTTGTATGTTTCGCCACGTTTATCGGTAAATGCACCGAAGATGGTTGTAACTTCGTTGCGAACGTTCCAATCCATTGGGATTTTGAAGCCGCAACCGCCAAATACACTTACACAATCGATTACTGCGCCTCCGGGCTGAAGAGAGGCTTTTCTCAAATCGAATTCAATTCCACCAAAAATAGAAGTGGCTTTTCCTCCAGACAAAGCTTGCGATGTGACAAAAATTTCGCGGCCACCAAAAATTACGAAATCATCGAATGTGTTGAAAGAGTCAGCATTATATGTTGATTTTGATGATTTTGGATCATCATCAGTAGGAATATTTATAATGGGGTCGTTTCCCTGGCGTAGTCTTTGATGATCGCGCTGTCGCATTAATATGGAGATACCAATGACAACTAGAATTAATGGCCAATATATTCTTCGTATTTCATGAGGAACTGTTATTAGTTCAGGAATCATGAAAGTTGCCCCTATAACAATCAATATGGTGCCGGCAGTGCGGTTGCCGCCAATCATTGAAAGGACGCCGACACCAATCAGAAGCATTTGCCACGATATAAGCATGTCAGCCATCGATTCCGGAATCAGATTCAATCTTTCGAGAATAAGGATAACTCCCACCACAATCAGTATGACCCCAAAGTAAAACCGTTTATCGCTTTTTCTACGTTCCATGATTTGCTTTTTTCTTTGTTACAAATGTAATTTTTATCAGTTTCGAATCATCCGAAGATCGGTAAAACAGCTAATCTAGTCGGTTAACTCATTTTTAAAGAGACTTCAGAATAGGTTTGAAAGTACAATTATTCCAATTATGATCAAAATAATCGGGAAAAAGATAATCATCAGGATTCCGGGAATGATCAGAAAATGCGGCACTATAATCATGACTAACAAAACGAGAAAGAGTGCGCCTAAAAACTTCCGTCCTAAAATCAGTAAAACTCCGAACAAAATGATGAGTACCGGAACTGTTGCAAAGGCTGTCATATGGAATAAATTACCAAAAAACTGTCCGATTCCGGAGAAGAATTCACCAAAGCCCGGAAGATTAATATCCCAACCACTTTTTTTCAGAATCCATAAAATTCCAACAATGATGAGCACGTATGCCCAAAATGTTCCTGAATGCCGTCTGTGTTCAACATGTTTTTCCATCACGAGTAATTTTGATGATGTAAATGTAATTCACTTCAAATAGATGGGACATCAATGATCGGTCAGTAAAAGTTTAAAATCGGTGAATGGTTTTTTTTGAAGTTAAACGGAGATTGGAAGTGGTCAATAAGTGAATTGAAGCATCTCGCTGAATAGCAAAGGGAAATTGTCATCTGTCATTCGAAAAGCCGCTGTCCGAAAATTTCCTGATGACAAATGACTACTTTCTAATGATCACTCCCTAATTTCTGAGCAATCAGGCTGATGTAGAAAAGCTGAAAGGCGTGGTAAATCATGACAGGAACCAGGAAAATACTTCCGGCGCTGCTACCCGCAAAAATGACTCCGGCCATTACCGAACCGTGCATGAGCGATTTCTTCGAACCACAAAAAATCACTGTGATACTGTCTTCGCGGTTAAACTTCATCAGTCGCGTCAAGGCTCGGGTTAAGTTTAGAACCACAAAAAATAACGCAATTACACTTGCTGTGAGTACAATCAAGTCGAACCAACTGATGTTTTTGAAAATGCCATTCAGGAACGAATCGCTAAAACTACGATACACCACCGAAAGAATAACTGATTTGTCGAATAAACTCAGGTATCTCTTGTTTTTAATGGCCCAGCTTCCCCAGAATCGGTGCAATACTAATCCGGTAAATACCGGCAGTAAAATCGTCATGAATAAATCGGCCATTACGCCTCCGAAATCAAATGCTTCGGCCTGTTTTTCCAGAAAGAAGCCCATTAGGAGTGGAGTAACTACAATACCGATTACTCCTGAAATACTGGCATTAAAAATAGCGCTTGGAATGTTCCCTTTAGCAATTGAAACCATAACTACTGAAGACGAAACGGTGGATGGCAAAGCGGCCAGAAAGAAAACGGCAAGCCACAATACTTCATTATCGGTACCTTTCAGGAACGGTCGGAAGAGCAAAACCAAAAGTGGGAAAACAATAAATGTAATCGACTGGATAAGCAAATGCAATCGCCAGTTTTTCAGGTCGTTTACCAGTTTCTCCGGACTCAGTCGCAATCCATAAAAAAAGAAAAGAAGAGCAATGCCATACTGAATTAGTACTTTCAGGTTGAAAAAACTGTTTACTCCGCCAATGCCGGGGATGAGCCAGGCCAACACAATCATCGATATAATACCGAGTATAAACGGATCTGGAAGGTATTTCTTCCATTTGGAGAGTAAACTTTTTGTCATTTTCTGTTTTGCAAAATCAGGATTTAGATTCTTCTGAATTTTTAAGCTGATAAAGATTAAACTATTTCGGCTAAAAGCGTTCGCCGATAAGCATATTGTGGTGCGAACCGTCAAAAGTTAATGAAAAGATAAAAGCCGTGTTTCTTGTTTGGCCCTATTTCCGTAGCATCTTTTTTAGGTCGCTCCTGATTATTTTCCCGCTGTTAGTTTCAGGAAGCCGATCAATGAACCTGATGGATTTGGGAGATTCGTAAGGCGTTAAAATTAAGGCGATTTTTTGTTTCAGGATATAAGTATCAAACGACATGCCTTCAATAATCAGAACCAATTGTTCTCCCAGTCTTTCATCCGGAGCCGAAGATATTACGAAACGCCTGCTGATTATCGGTTCCAGTTTTTTCTCCAATGATTCCGGCGAATACTTGATTCCTCCTGAATTGATTACTGAGTCGGCACGCCCTAAAATCCGGAAAGAAGTGTCTGATTGAAGTTCTGCCAAATCGTTGGTTTGAATTGGTTCATCAAACTCCGGATGATGGATTTGCAAACAATCGGTTTCGCCGAGACTTACCCAAATGCCCGGCAGACAATGGTAGAAATCTGACCTTCGATTACCAGAAAGTTCGCGAATGGCAATGTGCGAAGCGGTTTCTGTCATTCCATAGGTAATAACCACACGGCTCGAAAGTTGACTGATTTGTGATTCCAAAGCTGAAGAAATTGCCGATCCACCTATCAGCAAATTCCGAATGTTTTGTAGTTTTTGTATTCCTGAAGGTTGTTCCAAAAGCTTAAAAACCTGATTGGGAACCATGGCGCCAAAGTCAAAAATTTCCTGTTCCAGGAAGTCGAAATCGGTAGCTGGGTCAACGGTAATCAGGTTCATTTGCCCAACAATGGCGCGGACAACCATCATTTTCCCGGCAATGTAACGGCAGGGCAAACTCAGTAAAAGCCGGTTGTTTTTTTGCAGTCCGAAATATTCAATGGTTCGTTCAGCGCTTTTTTGCATTACCGATTTGGGCAATTCAATGGGCTTTGGTTCGCCCGTGCTTCCCGAGGTTTGAGCCAAAACGAAATCGGAATCCGAAAACCACTCGTTCAGAAACAGATACAGTTCTTTCTCCCATTCCGGAGTGTTGGGATTGTTTGTAATTTCTAACGATCTGTGAATTAGTTCTGCGCTAGAAATTTCTTTGCCGTTCAGAATGATATTTTTGAAAATTGTCATTAATCTAAATTGAAATTATCAAATTATCGTTTCGGTGCGCTGCACCTCTCTATTTAGGTGATAATTAATTTTCTACAAATATATTGGTGCGCTGCACCTTTTGAAATTAGGTTAAGCAGCAGTGCTGCGAAATATTTGTAGAAAAATAGGTAATGAAATCAATCTAAGGTGCAGAGCACCGGGATAAGATTCACCACATGTTTTACTTTTTATTTAGAAATCGTCATCCTTTTCTTCTTCTCGCAGATTCTCCAGATTCCATCCTTTCACTGGAAGAAATCGCAATTGATCGCCTGTAATTTCGAGTGGAGAATCAAAATTGTTGGTAAAAAGCTGGCCGGTTCCCAGGCCTTGTTCGTTTTTGGCATTCAGTTGGAAAGTCCATTGTGCAATGGCATTTAGCCCAATGTTCGATTCGAGTGCCGAAGTAATCCACCAACCAGAACCATTCTTCTCTGCTAATTCGATCCATTTTTCGCAACCTGCAAAACCGCCATGCAAGCTAGGTTTCAGGATGAGGTAAGCCGGATGGATCGTTTCGAGCAATTTCTGCATTTCTTTACCGGAACTGATGCCGATCAGTTCTTCATCCAACCCAATCGGAACGGGCGATTGGCGACACAATTCGGCCATTTCGTTCCAGCGGCCTGTTGGTATGGGCTGCTCAATGGAATGAATTTGTAACTCGGATAAGCGTTTCAGGTTTTCGAACGCAGTTTGGTACGAATAGGCGCAGTTGGCATCAACCCGGAGTGTAATTTCTTCCGGTGAAAACTCACTGCGAATCGACTTCAGCAATTCCAGTTCGGTTTCAAAATCCAGTGCGCCAATTTTCATTTTGATGCAGCGGAAACCGGCATCCAGCTTGGTACGAATCTGCTGTTTCATAAATTCGGGTGTTCCCATCCAGATTAGTCCGTTGATGGGGATTCCCTGTTCGCCACGTGTAAATGCTGAAGGGAAAAGTTCCTGTCTGCCGCCATTCCTTAAATCGAGTAAAGCCGTTTCAAGGCCAAATTTGATGGATGGCCAGGCATTCAGCTCTTCAGGAGATTGGCTGAAATAGCCAATTTGTTCGCAAACCTGAAGCAACTTCGCACTCATTCTTTTCGGACTTTCGATGCTCAAATCGGACAGGGGAGCACATTCGCCAATGCCGGTGTTCGTTCCGTCGTTCAGAAAAATAAACCACGAATCGCGGGTGGTGTAAACTCCGCGCGACGTGCCTGAGGCCTGTTTAAAGTTGAGCGTATATTTTTGAAAGGAAGCCTTCATTGGAGTTAGGAGTGATAAATTATGAGTTTGAAGTTTTTGTCACTTTTTCAACTTTTAAAGAATCAGTGCATTCAATTAGTATTTGCCTGATGCTTTTCTGAAATACAGGATGAATCAGTTCCGGAGCAATTTCGCAGAGTGGAACGAGTGCAAATTTCCGTTCCTGAATGCGTGGATGCGGAACAACCAGCTTTTCAGTTTGGATGATCTGGTCAGCGTAGAATAAAATGTCGATATCGATGATCCGTGAATCGTATTGGTTTGCTTTCCGGATTCGTCCCAGTTCATACTCGATTTGCTGTGTTTGAACAAGAACTTCTTCCGGAGAAAGTGACGTTGACAATTCAATAACCTGATTCCAAAAGATGTCGTCCGACTCAAATCCCCAGGGTTCAGTTTCGTAAAGGACTGATTGGTTGGTAATCGCTCCAACATGCTGGCTCAGTCTTGCTCTAGCTTCAGAAAAAACCTTCAGTTTATCTCCCAAATTTCCGCCTAACAGGATATATAGCTTAATCATAAGAACTGAAATGTGTAACAAAAACACTATTTTCGTACAAATCTATCGTTCATTTTAATCGAAACAAATTAATTCAAATAAATAAGCATGAAGCAATTTTTAAAATTTACGCTGGCTTCGATTGTTGGCGTTATGGTTGCAGGCCTTTTACTACTTTTTATTACTATCGGGGTCATTACAGCAATGGTTTCGGGTTCTGACGAACCGGTACAATCGGAGAGCAACAGCGTGTTACTCCTGAAATTCGATCATCAGATTGTTGACCGCGCCCGGAAAAATCCGCTGGAAGGTCTCGATTTCGGAATGTTTCAGGGTGAGAAAACCGTTGGATTAAACGACATGCTCGATTGTATCCGGAAAGCAAAAACCGATCACAATATTCTGGGTATTTATTTGAATCCGATGGATATTCAGGCTGGAATGGCTACAGTTGAAGAAATCCGTTCGGCACTGAAAGATTTCAAAACTTCAGGGAAATTTATTTATGCCTATGGCGATGCTTTTTCGCAAAAGGCTTATTATCTGGTTACTGTAGCCGACAGTTTGGTACTGAATCCTCAGGGCTCGGTTGATTTCCGTGGATTGGGTGGCGAGCGTACCTTCTTCAAAAAAGGATTGGAAAAACTCGGAGTTGAGATGCAGATTATCCGTCATGGCAAATTTAAATCGGCAGTGGAGCCGTTCCTGCTGGATAAAATGAGTCCTGAAAATCGACTTCAGACAGAAACTTACATGAAAAGTATGTGGAGCGAAATGTTGACTGATATTTCGGCCTCACGTAAAATGGGCTTCGACGAATTGAATGACATTGCTGACGCAGTTGCGACATTCCGGAAAGCTGATTTCGCCAAACAGAAAAACCTGGTTGACCGGCTGAAATACAAAGATCAGGTGATTGATGACCTGAAAAAACTGACCAACACCGATGCAAAGGATGATGTAAAGGCAATTGATATTTACAAGTACATTAAAGTTCCGGATGCGAATGGTCCCAAAACGATGGCCCGCAAAAAGATTGCTGTGATTTATGCTTCAGGCGATATCGATAGCGGAACTTCGGAGGACGACATTAAATCGGAGGATCTTTCGAGAACTATTCGCGAAGCCCGCCGCGATTCTTCGATCAAAGCGATTGTGTTGCGCATCAATTCTCCGGGAGGAAGCGCTTATGGCTCCGACGTGATCTGGCGCGAAGTGAAACTGGCCGCACAAGCCAAGCCTTTGATTGCTTCGATGGGCGATGTGGCTGCATCGGGCGGTTATTACATTGCCTGCGCAGCCGATACCATTATGGCCGATCGAACCACCATTACCGGATCGATTGGTATTTTCGGGATGATTCCAAATTTTCAAAACTTACTTTCGAATAAACTTGGAATTACTCAGGATGTGGTTACTACCAACGAGCATTCCGACATGATTTCGGTCACCCGCCCAATGTCGGCGTTTGAGCGCGATTTGATGCAACAAATGATCGAAAGTGGTTACGATACCTTTATTTCACGGGTCGCCGAAGGTCGTAAAATGGAGAAGACTGCAGTTGATGAAATTGGACAAGGCCGCGTTTGGGCTGCCACCAATGCTAAAGAAATTAAGCTGGTTGACGTTTATGGTGGATTGACTGAAGCGATTGAACTGGCCAGCAAAATGGCTAAACTGGATAACTACCGGATTGTAAATCTGCCTAAACTGAAAGATCCGATTGAGGAATTGATGAAAGAGTTTACCGGATCGGCCAAAGCCAGATTTATGAAAGACGAACTGGGCGAAACCTACAAATTCTACGATCAGTTACGCGGAGTCGTTTCTCAGAGGGGAATTCTGACACGTGTACCTTATGATATTGATATTCATTAGTAAAAACCAGGAAAAGTTATCATAAAAGGCAGAAGTATCGCAATCCTAGTCATCCCGAACTCGTTTTCGGGATCTAATATGCAGTGCTTTGAGATCCTGAAACAAGTTCAGGATGACAGCATTAATAACTAAAATTGTATCAAATGGCATACAATCAAACTTTGGCAAACCGAATCAGGGAGCAGCTTCAGGATTTGGATGCAATTGAGGAAAGGGAAATGATGGGTGGTTTGTGTTTCATGCTCAACGATAAAATGTGCGTAGGCATTATCAAAGATGAAATGATGTGCCGGTTGGATCCTGCTCTTTATGAGGAAGCGCTTGAAAAAACTGGGTGCCACGAGATGGACTTTACCGGGAAACCCATGAAAGGCTGGGTGCTGATTGAAGAATCGGGAATGAAGACTGTTGCCGATTTGAATTACTGGATTGGACTTGCAGTTGACTATAACAAATATGCCAAATCATCAAAAAAGAAAAAATAAACAAATGACAATGAAGACAAAACTAATTTTTGTTCTCCTGAATCTGTTCTTCCTGAATTCGTTTGCACAAAAAAACATTCCTTGCCTGATCAAAACTTCGATGGGCAATATCCGAATTGAACTCTATGCCGATAAAGCGCCGGTTACAGTCGCCAATTTTCTGAGATATGTCGATCATCAGTTGTACGATGGGAGTAGTTTTTTCAGGGTTTGTACGCCTGAAAATGAAAAAAACAGAAAGGTAAAAATACAGGTTGTGCAGGGTGGCGATGTTCCCGAAGGAAAAGAGTTTGAACCGATACCCATTGAGACCACCCAACAAACCGGAATTCACCATCTAAATGGCACTTTATCGATGGCCAGAGATGCGCCGAACACGGCAACCAGCAGTTTTTCGATCTGCATCAACGACCAGCCCGATTTGGATTTTGCCGGAAAACGTAATCACGACGGGCAAGGGTTTGCCGCCTTTGGAAGGGTAACCAAAGGAATGAAAGTGGCCCGGAAGATTCAGGCGCAAAAGGACAAAGATCAATATTTGGTTAATCCGGTGAAGATTATTTCGATCAGGAGGTTGTAGTAATCGTTTGAAATATACATTTGCGGAGGGAAATCACATTACTTTTAAAACGGAAAAAATGAAGAAACTATTTTTATTAAAAGCTGATTTTCAGGATGCCAGCCGTGCTGATGGCAAAAGGTATTTTTGTCCTGAATGTGTGATGATTGAAGGTCTGTTATCATATTATCCGCGTCTTCTGAACGAGTTGGAAGTGAAATATGTCAACTTTGCCCGTCCGCGTCCGGCATTAGTCGATCTTTTGGGTGAAGAAAACCAAAGTTGCCCCGTTTTGGTACTCGAAAACGGAACATTCATCAACGATACCAACGAAATTATTCGTCATTTGACCGAATACCATAAAATAGGATATTCGCATTAGCGAAAATCTTTATTGAGAATTGTATAGTAAAAAAAGCTCCGGTCTTTCAATGAGATCGGAGCTTTTTTACATTTGTAGGCCGTTTTTAAAAATTATATCCTAGTCCCAGTTTTATTCCACCTTCATATAAATTTTCATGGTATGATCCTTTCTTACTTCGAAGGATCAAATGTTTCTGGTAAAAAGGATTTAAACTAACAGTGAAGTTTTTCAGGGTATAGCGTCCACCTATCCCGAGCCCAAATCCAATCCCCGATTGGTTGTATGTTGATTCGGAAGTCTGACGATGCAGTTCAAAGTCGATTGTTGGACCTGCATTAACAAATAAATACTTCCAAAAGGTTATGTCTCCATAAATGGGAATTGAGAGCATCTCTATATTCGATTCTTTATAGTGATTCATTCCATCAGGAAAAGTGACCGTTTCAATTTTATTGATTGAATATTCAAGTCCAGTTTCTATGGAAAAGAACTTGTTAATTTGTCTTGCATACTTCAAATCATATAACTTTCCACCCTTGCCGGTATGGCCCATATCACCAAGCCATCCTTCAGGAATTTCCAATCCGTTATTTGCAGAAGCAAAAGAAATTGACACCCTGTTTTTTGTTTGAGAGAAAGTGACCAAAGCCAGCAGAATACAAGTTGTGATAAGAACTATCTTTTTGAGCATCATTTGAAAATTAAGTTTAATTCAAACATAGATGGAATTTTCTATTGCATGGTTGCGTTGCCCAGATATAATTACCACCGGCTTAATCAGTTCCTCTTTAATAATTTCTGAGAGGGAATGAGCTATCGCTCCATAAAGTTTTCTTCTTCCGACTTCTGGCTCCGGTCTCCCGACTTTTAAATAAACTTCTCCCTTTTCTGTAGATTAAACAGTCCGTATAGCACGAAGAGCAGTGTGCCAACAGCCAGAAAAATGCGATTTTTCATGGTCGTTTCCTGCCACACCATTTCGTTGAGCCGGTTCGGAATTTCAAACGGGTTCAGGAAAATGTTCCACATGGTGCGTTCCAAAATTCCGGACATGATCAATAATCCAACGCCAATTATCACCATAACCACAGCAGTTCCGTTACCGTTTTTAATGATGGTTGAAAACAGGAAGGCCAGTGATCCGAGGAAATAGATGGGAAACATCACATGCCAGGTCAACTCAAAAACACTTACGGGCGCCAACAGGTAATAGCTCATCACGGTCAGGCCAATCATCATCAGGAAAACCAGTACAAAAACCAGTACCAACCTAACCAGCCAAACTTTATAGCGGTAATCCGGTATGCCGAAAAGTATCTCCAAAATTCCGGCATCCAGATCGTTTTGAATACCGAAAGTCATCGGATAGAAAATAAGCAGGATGCCCGGCATAATCTGTAAATCAAAAATAAATCCTTCGTCTAGTGTGCCATTATCGTAAATGTTGGTGATGGCGATAAAAAAGTAGAACGAAATGGCTGCCACCACAAACCAGATAAACCGGTTGCCAAAAATGACTTTCATATTGTATTTTACCAATTTCAGGAGCAAAGTCCAAACATTGGCGGCCGAGATTGTTGATTCCATAGTTTTGTTATTTAATTTTAGATTAACGATTAGAGATTGATGAAGTAATCCTACACATCGTTAATCCTCAATCGTTAATCTTTAATCGTTAATCATTTTAAGTCTTTTATCAGGCACAAATAGGCATCTTCCAAAATCGGATTAACCGGTACTGCATCTTCACTTGGTTTTTTCTTCGAGAGGAAACGTACCCTGATCAGATCGCCCTGCCGCATGTGGTGGGTGACCAATTGTTTGTTTTCCATCTTATCGAATTCCTCAACCGAAATGTCGTATTGCCAAACCATGTCTTTAGCCAGATGTACCATGTCCATTGGCGTTCCGTGGTATTTTACGCGTCCGCGGTTGATAACTGCTACCTGATTACACGAACTCGAAATGTCCTCGATAATGTGTGTCGAGAAGATTACAATACGCTCGCGGCTCAACTCAACCAGTAAGTTGCGGAAGCGGATGCGTTCGCGTGGATCGAGCCCGGCTGTCGGTTCGTCAACAACCATGATTTTAGGCAAATGCAACAATATTTGCGCAATGCCAATTCGCTGTTTCATACCTCCTGAGAAGGAGCCGATTTTGTCGCCGCGTTTTTCCCACATGTGAACGGCTTTCAGCACATATTCAATGCGTTCTTCGCGCTGTTGCTTATCGGTTAGGCCTTTCAGAATAGCCTGATAGTCGAGAAATTCTTCGGCAGGCATGTTTTCGTAGGTTCCAAATTCCTGGGGCAGGTAACCAATCAATCCCTGAAGTTCTTCGCGTTTTTCCTGCGTATCAATGCCGTTGATCCATATTTTTCCGTAGCTCTGTTCCAGAATACCGCAAATGATGCGCATCATGGTCGATTTTCCGGCGCCATTTGGACCAAGCAAGCCGAACATTCCGGTGGTTATGTCGAGTGAAACGCCATTTAAAGCTTTGAACGGCTGATGTTGTTTGCCGATGACCGGTATCTTTTTCACGGTTCGCAGCAACCCACGACGCATGGTTCCGAAGCGTCCTGTAATACGGTCGATGTTTATTTTTTCCTGATACAGTTTCTTGGCGGTTACCGAAATAATCAGAGCCAAATACCACAATATGCCAAACGTAACCACGAATCCGATGGTTTTGGTGATTTTCCAGACAACAATAGTTTCAATAGCAGGAAGTATCCAGAAAAGGAAAATTTTAACCCAGCGGAAGATCTTCAGCGGTAGTCTTTTTCCGGTTTTTTCAGCCCTGAAATTCAGGAAAAAGCCGAATGGTTTCCAGATGCTCAGGGCAAGGTTGGCGATTGCAACCGAAAATAGAAGCGACCAGAAAGCCGAATTCAGATAGAAAAAGCTGAAGTAAACCATGAATCCAAGCAAAGGCAATTGCCAGATGACGTAATCGAATTCGCGCAAAGTATGATATTGTTTTTCGAGTCCGGCACGTCGACGAATCTTTTTGCCGGCTTCCCATTCGCGCGAGAACTGACTTTCGCGGTCGTATATTTTAACCAGGTTTTGGATACGGATACTAAGGGAATCCTGATCGCCAATCAGCTTGGTTTGTGCTTTCCGCAAACTGTTCAGAATAAACCAGGTTGAGCCCGGCACCAAAATAATTACCAATATAAAATCGAGTCCTTGCCACAATCCGGAATCAACATTCAGGTAAATGAGCAGGAACAACCCGGCTGTCAGTAAAAATTGGGTGATGCGGATTCGGAGCGATAGTTCTTTAAACCATTCGATGGCACTTTCCAATCCGGAATAAAAAGTTGGTATAAACACCAGCGTGAGCATGGTGCTCAGCGCTAAACCTCCGATTACAACAATGGCGAACGGGGCGCCAATGGCGCTCACATATTCGGCATCGCCCATAGCCAGCGGAAACATTCCCACAATGGTGGTGATGGTCGTAATCAGAATCGGGCGAACGCGCGACAAACCGGCAGTCATCAATGCGCGCGAACGACGGAATCCTTGTTTGCGCAGGATGTTGGTATAGTCAATCAGGATAATCCCGTTATTCACCACCACTCCAAGCAAAATCAAAAAGCCGATCAGTGTGTTTGAACTGAGCAAACTGTTGTTGGTAATAATCAGCGCAATCAGCGAACCGATGGCTGCGAGTGGGATCGAAAAGAGCAGCACAAAAGGTGTTGCCAACGATTCGAATACCGATGCCATAATCATGAAAATCAGAATAATGGCAGCGCCTATCAGAAAGTAAAATTCCGACAAATCGGTTTCTTCGTGAACCACTTCAGCCGCAACGCCCGATGGCAAATTGTAGTTGGCAACCAGTTCATCAATTTCGTACCGGTAGGCAGCCAAAAGATCTTTTGAACTGCTGGCTTCGCTTACAAAACTGTAGTTTACCTCTATTTGTTTTTCCTGATTCACGCGGTTAATGCCCGAAAGCCCGCTGGCATAAACAATATTTGTAAAATCCTGAAGGTCGTGAATTCCTCCTGAAGCATCGCTCACCTGCACCATTTTGAGTTCTTCCATGTTGCGGTCGGTTTTCTGCTTTTCTCCTTCAACCGGTTCTTTTTGCGTGATGATGATTTCGTATTCATCAACACCTTGTTTGTACTGAATGCCGGTTGCAATTTCTTTTGAAAACGAGTTCAGTTCAGACAAAACATTGTTGAGCGAAATGTTGTATTCGGTCATCAAAAGCGGATTGAAATACAAATGCACCTCCGGTCGGTTATCCGAAATATTCAGGTTCACCGTTTGCACCGATTCAAGTTGATCGATGAAATATTTCAGGTCTTCGCCAACGGCTTGTAATTTTTTGAAATCCTGACCTTTGAGCACAATTTTTTCTTCGTTGCTTCCAATGCCCATCATTTTCTGGAAGCTGCCCATCATGTTTCGGCTTCCACCCTGAAAGCTGCGTGTGCTTTGTGTTTGTGTAAACGAAATCGACGAAGCTTTGATGTCACGCGTTCGGTCGTTAATATCGGTTTTAACCTGGGCAAATGTGCGGTCGGCGATGTCTTCAAATTTATCTTTCAGCTTAATGGTTACCGTTGCCTGCTCTTCCTCTATTTTGCTAACCACATCTTGTTTCTCGGCTAAGTCGTCCAGTTTTTTCTCAATTTCCTGAACGGTACGATCGGTAGTTTCGAGTGACGAGCCTGAAGGCATGGTTACATACAGGCGAATTTCCTTATTGGCAACTTCCTGAAGGGAACTGACGCTCACCGCCAGACTAATGAAAACGGCCAGAAAGAAGATGATTATTCCACCAATGATGGTGGCTGCCGGATTGCGCATACATGATTTCAGGAACACCAGGTAAACCTGAACCATACGCATATTGGTGGTTACTTTTTCGTAGAATATGTTCCGGGCAACCTGCCTTTTCAGCAAAACATACGAGGCCATCGGAACCAATAAAAGCGCCACTGCCAGCGAAACCACAAGGGTTGAAATGATTGCGATGCCCACATTGTAACCCAACATAACCACCATGAAATTTTTGGAGAAAACGAAGGGTAGAAATACGGTTATGGTAGTGAGGGTCGATGCCAAAATTGATCGCCATACTTCGGTTGTGCCCTGCACAACGGCTTGCATTGGCGCATATCCTTTTCCTGCGAGCCGGTATATATTTTCGAGCACGACTACACTGTTGTCGAGCAACATCCCGATGGCCAGTGCCATACCAACCAGTGTCAGACTGTTGAGCGTGATATCGAAAGCATAAAACAGGTTAAACGAAGTAAAAATGGAGATGGGAATAGCCAGTGCGATAAACGAGACGATCCGAAGATTCTTCAGGAAAATCCAAAGAACAAAAATCGCCATGATTCCGCCAATCAAAGCAAGGTTCATGATCTGGTCAATGTTCTTTTCCATTTGATCGGCGGAATTGCTAATCTCTGCAATCTCAATTTCTTTGGTTGCCATTTTCTCGTTCAAAGCTGCTACCACCTTTCGGGTTGCTTTCGAGAGCTCAATCATGTTGGCCTGTGAGTCGTTAACCAGCAAAATGGTCACGGCATCTTTACCGTTTACCCGGCTGAACGAAGTTTCTTCTTTTACTCCGAACCGAACTTCTGCCACATCTTTTAACAGGATAGGACCGTTGGCTACTACGAGGTTTTCCAGATCTTCCACCTTGGTGTATTCAGCAGTTACATGCACAAAATACTGAACGGTCTTTTCCTTCAAATTACCAACATAGGTGCGCGAGTTCGAATTTTGCGAAAGCAACGAACGTATTTTGCCCGGAGTGATGTGGTAGGCTTCGCAGGCTTTGGTATCCAGAATAACCTCGATTGACTTTTGCCTTCCGCCATACACATTCACCGAAGCAATTCCATCGATGTTTTCCAGATCGGGTTTAATGTCCTGCTCAACGATGGTGCGCACGCGGTCAACTCCGCCTTCGCCGCGCGCCTGCAATTCCATGAACTGACTGTTCATCTGTTTCAAGTCGACTTTGGCCACATTTACCCGCACGCCGGTTGGCATTTTCGACTGTATCTCGTTGATCTTTTCCTGAAGTTTCAGGTATGCATATTTGAAATTGACACCCTTCTGATAATAAACGACAATGGTTCCCTGCCTCGAAGTCACGTTCGACTCGATCGATTCAATGCCTTCGAGTGTGCCAATAGCTCCTTCGATCGGAATAACCACCTGATTTTCCATGTATTCAGGAGCCAAATCGGTTGCAGAGCCGGCCTGAACGAAAAGAAACGGGAGTTCGGCATTGGGCAATAATTCAACCGGCAGTTGTTTGTAGGAGACGTAACCCAAAACGGTTAGTCCCAGAAACAACATGCTGATCAGTACTTTTCGCTGTATGATGAATTTCATATGCTATTTTTTTTACCACATAGACATCATAAAGATTGCCTAGAGTCATTTTAATTTGATATTGACTAGATTTTCCAGTCACCCTGAACTTGTTTCAGGGTCTTATTCTATTTAGGGATGCCGAAACAAGTTCGGCATGACGCTGTGTCAATTGGTCGTTAACGCACGCTGGATTTTTCTTAATTATTTTCTATGTGTCCTATGTGTCTATGTGGTTTTTACTCCTGAACCGGTCTTTCACTCCGTCGAAAACATCGAACACGCAAGGAATTACGATTAACGACATCAGCGTCGATGTTAGTAATCCGCCAATTACTGCCAGAGCCATTGGAGCTCGCAGTGAAGCGCTCTCGCCAAACCCAAACGTGAGTGGCAGCATGGCCAGCAAAGTAGTCAGTGTGGTCATCAATATTGGCCTGATTCGTTGCTGCCCGGCTTGCTGAATGGCCTCAATTCTTGGAACACCATCTTTCTGAAGTTGCAGAATCCGGTCGACCAACAGAATGGAGTTGTTAACGGCAATACCCACCAGCATGATGATTCCGATAACCGCCATGATATTCAGTGTCTGGTTGAAAATGAAAAATGTCAGAATGGAACCAACCACCGCCATTGGTATCGTCATCAGGATGGTGAATGGGTGAAGCAGCGATTCGAACTGCGACGCCATAACCATAAACACCAATACAATCGACAATAACATGGCAAAGCTGAGCGCATCCATCGATTCTTTTCGTTTTTCCTCTTCACCTGTTATCTTGATTTTATAATCGGTTGGTAACGGAATTCCGGCAATCGCCTGATTCACTTTGGTAACCATTTTATCGAGAGCAATGTCTTTGTTCATGTAACCTGTGATTTTGCCTATTCGCACCTGGTTTCTCCGGAAAATTTCCTTGGGCGAAGTACCTTCAACAATGGTCGCAATTTCGTTAACACGAACAACCTGTGTTCCGTTCTTGATCTCCATGTCCGATAATTGAGCCAATCCGGTGTCGGGCAAACGAAGCGTGATGTCCTGCATTTCGCCACCTTTTTCAATGGTACCGGCAGTTTTGCCGGTCAACTGATTCTGAATTTGGGTAACCACGTTGGATACGCTCAGGTTAAAAATTCCGGCGCGCAAACGGTCGACCATCACTTCTACTTCGGGAGAGCCACCTTCCATCGAAGCTTCGAGGTTATACAATTCAGGAATTCCCTGAACGGCTGCTTTTACCTGGTTTGATAAACCTTCAATCACGGCCAGATCTTCTCCCTGAATTTCAATCACCAACGGCGCTTCATCGGTTCCCATTAAACCGCCCAAAGCCGTCTGGTCCTGTACGTATTTGATTTCCAAATCAGGCATTTCGCCCAATCCTTGCGAAATGGACTGAATGGCCGATGTTGATCCGTATTTACTGTCGGGTTTCAGAATAATCTTGATACTGGCTGTGTTTTCACCCTGGAAAAGAGCATCCTGCGAGGTAAGTAACCCGGTTGACGGGCCAACCTGGCTATAAATCGTTTCCAGATGATCGCCCAACACTTCGCGGATGATTCCCTCCAGATTTTCAACAGCAGCAGTAGTTCTCTGAAGCCGGGTTCCTTCCTGCATTTTTAAGTCAATACTAAATTGACGGGTTTCCGACTTGGGCATAAATTCGGTTCCGATATAAGGCAGAACCAATACAGAAAGCCCCATGAGCACAGCCGTCAGAATTATAATTGTCCATTTGTGCTGAATTACCTTCCCGAGAAATTTTCCATATCCCTGAATCCGGACAGATTTTTGAACGGTGGGTTTCCGGCTGCTTTTAAAGAAGTAGTTGAACATCATCGGAATCAACAAGATGGCCACAACCAGCGATGAGAGCAACGAAAAAGTGATTGTCCATGCTTGGTCGCGGAAAAGTTCGCCCGAGGCGCCATGCAAATACACAATAGGCAGGAAAACAACAATGGTGGTTAGTGTCGACGAAGTAATTGCCCCGCTCACTTGCGACGCCCCTTCAATGGCCGCGTCTTTAACCGACATGCCCGATTCGCGCAGCCGGAAAATATTTTCCATAACCACGATGGCATTGTCGACCAACATTCCGGCACCAAGCGCCAGGCCTCCCAAAGTCATAATATTCAGGCTGAGCCCATTGAAATACATCAGGTTAAAGGTTGCTATTATCGAAATTGGCATGGCCACACTTACTATCAGCGTAGTTCCGATGCGTCGCAGAAATACAAACAGTACCACTATGGCCAGAAACATACCTATCATTGCCGTATCTTCCACTTCACTGATGGCATTGCTGATAAAAGTTCCCTGATTGGAGATAACAGTCAGCTTGTAACCTGGCAATGCTTTTTCCATGTCAACCAGTGCTTTCGAAATGTCTTCGACAGCCTTTACTGTATTGAAACTTGTTTCCTTATAGATTGACAATCCCAAACAGCGTTTGCCATTCATCATGACAATGTTTTCAGGATCTTTATTGGCGAAACTGATTTTAGCCACTTCGCGCAGGTAAATCGGAGCTTTTTCTGCAGTTGTGCTGCCCGAAGTAATCGATTTGTATCCAACAATCGTATTTTCGAAGTCGCTCAGGTCGGTTAATAAGCTTACACCTTTTACTACATATTTCAAGCCCATTTCGGTAATTGAACCACCTGAAATACTCTGGTTAAAACTCTGTATGCGGGTGGTCAACTCATCGAGTGTCAACCCGAAAGCATCAAGCATGTACTGATCGGTTTGTATCAGCACTTCATTGGTTTCCGAGCCCGAAACCTCCACATCAGCCACGCCTTCGAGCCGAACCAGCTCGTTCCGGATGTAATTTTCGGCTACTTTACGGAGTTCGTTCATATCGGTAATGCTCTCGTGAGTCAGACCAACAATCATTACCGGTGTGGTATTCGGATCGTGTTGCGTGATGTTGATCTCGTCGAGGGTTTGATTTTGAGCAAAGGAGCTGGCCGCTTTCTGAAGATCAAGAAAAGCTTCGTCCATATCTTTGGTCCAGGCATATTCAACGGTTATTTGCGCCGTTCCTACTTTCGAAATCGACGAAACCTGTATGACGCCTGATTGGCGAATGGCTAACGATTCGAGATTTTTTACGAATTGTTTTTCCATTTCTTCCGGAGGGCGTTCTCCCGATTTGAGCTCGATAAACAAACGAGGGTTGTTTATCTCCGGAAACAGGTCGATGCCCAGCTTGTCGAAGGAAATGTATCCCAGCAGAACAACGGCAAGTACCATCATCAGTATGGTTACCGGAAAGTTGACAGCAAATTGTGTTAATTTCTTCATGCGGTTTATGTTTCGGGTTGCGTGTTTCGGGTTGAGCAATGTTGGCTAATTAATCCTCATCGCATAACTCGTAACATTTTTCTACTTCACGATTTTTACTTTCGAGCGGTTTTTCAATGTTTCAAAACCTTTTATCACCAGTCGGTCGTTCTTTTTTAATCCTGAAGTTATTTCTGCTTCGGTCTGGGTTTCGTAGCCAATGGTAATGTGTTTTTCGGTTGCAGTTCCATTATCGACAATAAATACCGACTTGCCCCGCTGGCTTGAAATGATTATTTCTTTCGGGATTACAATTACGCTGTCTTTGCGTGCCAAAACGATGTCGGCTTTGGCAAACATCCCGGGGCGTAGTTTCAGCTCAGGATTGGCAACCTGAACAACACCTTTAAACGTGCGTGTTTCGGTGCTGATTGCCGGAGACAATTCTTTTACATTTCCCTGTAAAGTATCGTTGGGCAAAGTATAATTCATAATTCGAACGGGTTGGTCAATCGCCACTTCGTTAATGTATTTTTCCGGAAGGTTAACTTCAACGGTCATGATGCTGTAGTCCATCAAACTAACGACGGCAGCTCCGGTTGCAATCTGGGTACCGTTGGTAGTGGCAGGCAAATCGGTAATTACGCCTTTGAAAGGAGCGCGAATACTCATCTTGGCCAATTGAAGATTTGCCCTTTCGAAAGCATCTTTGGCATTGGTATAGTTCACTTCCGAATTGCGGTAATCGAGTTGGGTAACTCCTCCTTTTTCGAAAAGCGATTGCTGCTTTTTCATGGTTTGCTCGGTAATGTCGAGATTCAGCTTTTTACTTTCAAGGCCAATTCCGTTGACATATTCAGCATCTTCAAGCTGTATAATAACCTGCCCGTTTTCGACCAGATCGCCTAAAGCAAACGGACGGCGGGTTTTCGGATTGGTCAACAGTTTATATTTACCAGCCATTTCGGTATTCAATACCGTTTTTTTTGTGGCGTTCAATGTGCCGGTGGTATTGATCACTTTTTCGATCGACTTCGGTTTGATGTCGGAAACCGAAACAGGAACTGCCAGTTCAGTTGTTGTGTTAGCCGGTTGGTTGTTGCAGGCAGTGGTCGCCCCGATCAGGGCTATCAAAGCGATAAATTGGTGAAAAGGTTTCATATTTTGAATGTATTTAATGGCTGATTAATTTACGATTTGGTCATTTACGATTGCCAATTTCAATGCTGAAGGCTAAATGGCTGAATTGTTAAATGGTTTTTAAACTTTAGGCACTTCCCTGTTTTATTTTTTCTTTTGAATAAGGTATTCAGGAACAATGGCTTCGTTCTTTTCAAAGTCGTAAAGCGACTGAATTTTAAGGTTCAATAATTCAACTTTATAATTGATTAAAGCCTGTGCATATGACATTTTCTTTTGCGAAAGCTGGGTCTGGAAAAGATTCATATCCATACTGGTCAGGTCGCCATTAGCATACCTTTCGAGGTTGATTTCGTAGGTCAATTGCGCATTTTTTTCGTTCTGAGCCGCAATTTCTATTTGGTTGGTCTGATTTTGTAAGCTGCGGTACACTTTTCGGATGTCGACAGTTATCTGTTTTTTCTGTTCCGACTGATTGATTTCCTGCGTTTCAATAACAGCTTCCTGCGCTTTAATCCGGGCTTTCTTTTCGCCCCAATCCCAAAGCGGAACATTAAATGAAACCGACACCCGTGGGTTGTTGGTCGGATTCTTGTATATATCAGGCAGAGTCTCGTTGACACCGATAATACCTATTGACAAATTAAGATCGCCCCTGAATTCATTTAGCGAGTTGGTCCGGATTAATTGAAACTGAGCATTTGTCACGTCAATTTCGCGCTGGCGAAGTTCCATGCGGGAATTCAACCCATATTCAATTGCTTTTTTCACGTCAACATTTACCGGGTTAAATGCAACATCTGTCATCACAGTCATTTCTTCCATGATATCCATTCCGATGTATTGTTTAAACTGATCTTTGTTGTTGTCGAGTGTTACCTGTGCATTTTCCAAGGTCGATTTTGCAGTAGCAAAGTTCAGTTCGGCCTGATAAAGTTCCTCTTTGGCTGAAATTCCGGCAGTTACCTTGTTTTGGGTGATTTCGTAACTCTTTTGCGTGTTAGTGAATTCATCCTGTGCAATATTCAGGCTCATTTGAGCAAGGTAAACATTGTAAAACAATTGGGTAACCTGCATTTCGAGGTTCAACTTTTGCATCGAATAATTCAGTTGGGCATTTTCCAGATTTAACTCCAGCGTTTTCAGTGAAAGCTTGGTCCGGTTATAGGTGAATAAGGGCTGAGCAATGCTCAGATACAAGTTGTTGCTGAATGTTTTTGGGGCAAGGTTTCTTCCGTTCTCGCTGTAGCTGTTTTGCCAGCCAAACCGGTTGTTCAGGCTTATTGTTCCATCGGTCGGCAGGAATGGTTGTGAAATCGTAAATGTACCGAAAGATTGAGTTGTTTCGCTGGTATTCCAAACCGATTGAAAAGTATCGAACGATCGGGTTTTGTCGTAGCTTAAGGGAGTCACGTTGAGCGAAAAATTTGACTTTAGCGCTGCATTCTGAGCTTTTAATGACTCTTCAGAATTCTTGAGATTCAACAATGAGCGTCGAATGTCGGGACTATTGTTGCGTGCTATTTCGAGCGCACTTTCGAGTGTTATAATTTGTTGTGCATTTGCCGATAGCAAAAGCTGACAAAAAATGAACACCAGCAGTCCTCTTTGGATTAGGTTTTTTAGAAGCATAATGGTTATCGTCTGAGGTTTATATTTTTAGTTTCAAGTTTCAAATTCTACATCATAAATAGTCATTAAGTCATTGGTAGTCATTGATTGCTGTTTGCTAATTTTAATGACAATGAATGACGTAAAACAAATGACAATAAATGACATCGTTTATTGTTTCACCAGTTTAATTGCGTCGGCAACAACCGTTTGCGCTGCCGATTTATTCCCTAACTCTATTTTTACAGTATCGCCTGAAAAATAGAAAGAACCGAGGCTGTTCCATCCGTCATCAATGGTTTTGAGGTCAATCACCACATTTTCTTTTTCCCCGTTGTGGTTGATGGTGTACGTATATTCACCTGGATTATCCTGATTATCGCGCCGCCCACGCCGCATCTTTGTTAGGTAGGTGTACACTTCGTATGTTCCATCACCCTTGATCGGAATATTCCATGATGCTTTTTTACTGCCGTCGCCTGATTTTACGTAGTGAGCCGACCGGATAAACTTGCCAAAAAAGCCACTGTTGGTAGTTGCCCGCCAGGTTCTCGGCGCTCGCCAGGTGTTGTACCCGATGTATTTATCTTTGGTTTGTTCCTCGTTCAGGAGCAATTTTTGCAACAGGCTTCTGTCTTCCGAAACGGTAACGTGGAATGTTGAGTCTTCATTGTCGCAAATAAATTCGCCATCTTCGGCAATACGTACAGGCGTATCTACAATTTTTTCGCCTTCAAACGGAACTGCCTTAATATCTTGTTCAATGTTATCCAGCGGAAGTCGGAGTTCTGCCGGAATGTTTCTTGACGTGAGCGTGTTAATGGTAATGTTACGAGGCGTTCCGTCGAGCAGATAACTTACTTCTTTGGTTTGTCCACCTTCGAGATGCAAAAGTTTATCAACAGTCTCGCTGTTTGCTCCACCACCACCAAAACGTCCGCGGCCTGGACCACCGCCTTCGCCAAGCCTGAATTGGACCAGAACAATTCCTTCTGTTTTTTCGGAATTTGTGATTTTGAATTTGACCATCGCTTTTAGCCGGTCACCATCCAGTACATTAACGGCTTTTACGCTGCCAATCAAATACCCGGGCAGTTCTTTACTGCTGAACCATTTTTCCATATACGGAAGCAGATCGGTATTAAATTGTTGCTCAATCCGATTGTTGAAGTCTTCGATTGTAGTTGAGTTGAACCGAATGCTTTTCAGAAACTTAAACATGAAATCGTCGAAAGCATCATCGCCTGTTTTGCGTTTGATGATCGAAAAAAGCGTCTGTCCTTTCAACTGGATCACATTGTCGATAATCTGTATTTTTTCGGGATCGTTTAGCAATTCGGCAAACGAAAAATCGAGCAGCGCCAGATTAGCTTGTTCGTTTTCAGTCATTCCCTGCATGCTTTGCATCCATCCCATTGCTCCCGATTCGGCGGTTGATTTTTTCAGGTAGGCCTCGAAAATGCGGTCGGTAACTGGCCACTGATTGGATTGGATAAAATAAGCGTAATTGTAAAATAACGGATAGAAATACAATGGATTGGCTTTTTCTGTCACCTGAAACTGCCCCTGGCTTTGACTGATATCAGCCCTGGCAGCAGCCTGCGTAAAGACCGACAAAAAGTTGTTCACTGCATTTATTTTTTTCTCTTCAGGAGTGGAGGTGTCGTCTCCACGACCCCAACGTTCCATGCGTTTGATATTTCCGGCAAAATCGGCTTCTTCGACCAGTAATCCTTTTTCAGGAAAGAGAATGGTTTCGGGCTGAATTTGTTCCCGTTCACCAATCAATGTGCGGGGATAGGAATAAAATTGAGCCGGAACTTCTATTACTGTAAACCGATCAAACGGATAATACATGTCGATCTTTCGCTCGTAGTCTTTTAAGGCCGTTTTAATCAAATCCGGAATGGTATCTTTTATTGGTTCCAAAAATTTGGAGAAATAGTCGTGGTTTTTATGAATGTATAAGTTGAAATCAAGTCCATCAATAACCTTAAACAGTTGCGTGTACTCACCGATAACAAGTGATATCTGTGACAGATTGTGGCTGTTGGTGAAATGGAAAGTTCCGTCTTTGCCATCTGGTTTCCCTTGCGAAATAGCTGTCAGTCCGGGTTTGGTGGTTACGGTAATGTCAAAATTGCTGAACTGCTTTTGAATCCATTGTTTGCTTTGTTTACCAAAACCTGTTCCGGCAACCGGATACCAATTGCTTTCGCGGGTGAGCAAAACAAAATCAGGAGAAACAATGGCCGATCGTTTGTCGATCTTATACATGTTTACCTTATTGGATGTTTCCATTGTTTTGTCGTCAACATCGAGAAAACATTGAGCTTCATCCGGACTTCCGCTGTAAGTGAATTCGAGCTCGGCGGATTCTCCGGATTCTATTTTCGAATCAGAAAATTCGATTAGTTGAAGCTCTCGTTTGGGCGAAATTTCATGCCCGTTGAACGTGATTTTACTAATTTTTAATCCTGGATTCAGGCTAAAAACAAAGTGATTAATGGCTTCTGATAATGGATTACTCACTTTTAATTTGGCTGTCACTTCAATGGTGTTGCCCACGTGTTTGAGATCAATCTTGCAGCTCTCCACTTTTACGCGAGGAGCGGTCATGTTGGCATCGTTAACAGTGCGCATGTTTTCTCTTAACTCCTGAGTTTTAACAAAAGCCGAAACGTGCATTTTGCCCAGCCAGATTCCGGCAACGAAAAACAGCAATGCAGGGAAAAGTGTTACTTTATTGCTGAATGGGCTTTGCGGTAATCGTTTCAGGAGCGAGACCGTCAGAAAAATAAATGCCATACCAAAGCAGGCATACATTCCTCGATGAACGATGATGGTGTGCAGGTTTCCGAATCCCATAAAATCTGAATTCAGTAACGGCAAACTGTAAGCCATGTAATCGAACAGAAAATAGTATTTTGTATTGAGGTAGAAAATTGTAATGGCAACATAACCAAGCATCAGGATAAACGTAATGGCCTGATTTTTAAGGACACTCATGACGAAGAAAGAAAGCCCGAGAATAAAAATTAAGGTGGGTAAGCTGATGATCAGGAAATATTCAACATAGGCCAGCCAGTTCACGGCCACATCAGCTGAGATCAGGTTGAAAATAAGCGCTTCGGAAAGAACAATCAGGTTCAGGATAATAAAAACAACGAGGTTTCCGATGGTTTTTCCAGCCACATATTCGCCGTTCGACATCGAACGGATATAAATAACATCAGTAGTATCCAGTTTTTTATCGCGTTTCAGGAAGTCAGAAGCCAGAAAAATCGCAATGATCGCCTGTACAGTATTCAACATCAATAAGTTCATGTATGGAACGATTGATGGAATGGCTTTTAACGTCCAATTTCCGCCATTTTCCAGAACCATAACGACCATGTTAAAGAAGAATAAAAATGCAATGGCAATCAGTGCGAAAATCCGGAAGAACCAACTTCGCAAAAGTGTGGTTATTTCGTATTTGGCGATGGACGAGATGTTATGAACTGAAATCATTTATTCATTTACAATTTAGAGATTTACAATTTACTGTTGCAACAATTTTCTTTCAGCGATTAGGCCAATGATTTATATATCTAGTTTTTGTAATTCACTTAAGTTCAATGCGATGATCTATTTAAACTTTCGTGACTCGTTTTTTCAATAATTGCAAATAGTACATGGACTAATCGTAAATATTTATACGCTGGTCCATTGATTTAAATTGCTTTCCATAAAATAGACGTAGGCATGTTCCAGGTTTGGAGCAATGTTGTGTCCGTTGTATCCATTTATGGAATCGGCTACTACCTGAATTTCCCAGCCTTCGCTGTTCGGAACATTGGAGATGACCGGATATTTTTCGTTGATTTCAAGGTATTCAGCTTCTGTTGCCTGAATCAGCCACACTTTCCCCTCGGCACGAACCACCAATTCGTCAGGCGAACCTGTAAAGGCCAGTCCTCCCTGATTGAGTAGCGCCATGTCGGTACATGAACTGGATATATCGCCAACAATGTGGGTTGACAGAATAATGATCACATCTTGCGTTGAAATGGTCGAAAGCAAATTACGGAAACGGATACGTTCTTCGGGATCGAGTCCGGTGGTCGGTTCGTCAACGATAATGATTTTCGGATTATTAATCAACGCCTGGGCAATTCCCAAACGGCGTTTCATACCTCCTGAAAGGTTATTGGCTTTACGGTCGCGTGCTTCGAACAAACCCACTTCTTCAAGCATTTTATCGACAGCCAACTTGCGTTCTTTGCTGTTTTTCATTCCTGCCAAACGGGCAGCATAATCCAGAAATTCGTAGGTTTTCAGGTGCGAGAAAAAGCGGAAATCCTGCGGAAGGTATCCCAACATGGAGCGAATTTGTTCCCGGTCTTTGGTCAGGTCGTAACCATTCATTTTCACAATTCCTGACGAAGGTTGCATCAGGGTAACTAATATGCGCATGAGACTGGATTTGCCAGCTCCGTTTGGACCGAGGAGTCCAAACATCCCATTATTAATTTCCAGATTCACATCCTTTAGCGCATGGTTGCCGTTGGGATAGACTTTGTTGAGGTTTTCAATGGTTATCTTCACTTCCAAAAAGTTAAGTCAACAGATAGACTAGTTAATCGTCAATAGGTTTAATCGTTTATTTGAGCCTAAGTTAGAAAAAAGGATGTTGTAATATTGCTTTTTTCGGCGAACAGCCTTTAGTTGACGATAAAATGGCTGTATTGATCTTTGACAACGCACACGGATCTGAAAAAAAGAAAAAGTTTGTCCTTGGTAACAGAAATTTTTTTCTGCAAAAAATAGGGTCGGAATTATTTGCCAGAATAGAGAAAATAGATTTACTTTGTAACCTAAAGGTTATATAAAGAAACGTTAGGGTTATTAAATAATAGTTTAAGGTTACATTAAATACAATAATTTATGGAAACATCGATGATTGAAAAATTGGACACGGCAAGAAGTAGCTTTTTGAAATGGGCAACAGTAGGTTATGCCATTTGGTTTGGTACCTACATCGTAACAGATCTGTTTAAATGGCCTGAAATTCCATCAGTATTGCAAGGAGTAAGGATTTTGGGCTGGCTTATTCTACTTGTAAGTGGAATTCGGGCGATGAAGCTAAAACGTGAGTTAAGATGGGATAAAAAAATGAGAGGCGCTTTAGAAGGAGAGTTGCACCAATACAACCTTCGCAGATCGTTTCAAATGGGTTTCTTTGTGGTTATGGGGGTTACAGCCGTATTTCTGATGTTCTCCTTGTTTTATATCATACCAGCTTTACTCGTAACAAAAGTGATTTTTTATTTGGGTGGCTTGACTGTCCTGATTTCAAAAATGTTCTACAATCGCGACTAAGTATGGAGAATCAGGAATTAAGCAATCAGATCAAAGTTCAACGGGCGATGAAAAACATCACCCAGGAAGAACTTGCCGCTCACATTGGCGTGACCCGAAAAACCATCAACACCATCGAGACTGGAAAATTTGTGCCATCCACCATTCTGGCCATCAAACTGGCTCGTTTCTTTGAGATAAAGGTGGAAGAGCTGTTTACATTGAATGAGAAATAAGACTCACGCGCTTATCATTTCGGTGTCATTGTCACCACCGGAATAATCATTTCTTCCAACGAAATTCCCCCGTGCTGGTAGGTGTTCCGGTAATATTGGGCAAAATGGTTGTAGTTATTTGGGTAAGCAAAAAAATCGGTATTGGCAGCGAAAATGTACGAAGTACTCACATTGCGCGACGGCAGGTAAATGGTTGCCGGAGTTTTAATGTCGTATATCGATTTCGAATTGTAATTAAGGTTTCTGCCCAGTTTATAGCGCAGGTTGGTATTCGTTTCGCGGTCGCCAATCACCTTCAAGGCATTGTCAACACGGATAGTTCCATGATCGGTAGTGAGAATAACCGTTACTTTATTTTCAGCCAGCAGCTTCAGTAAATCGAGTAACGACGAATGATTAAACCAACTCAGTGTGAGCGATCGGTAAGCCGATTCGTCACTGGCCAGTTCTTTAATCATATCCATTTCGGTACGTGCATGCGAAATCATATCCACAAAATTGAAAACCATTACCGAAAGATCGTTTTGAAGAATATTTCCAATGTAATCGGTTAACTTTCTGCTCCCTTTTATACCGCCAATTTTTTCAAAAAACAATTTGTAATTCTTTCCAAGTCTGGCTATTTGTGTCTGAAGAAGCTCATACTCAAATCGGTTTTTGTGGCCTTCATTATCATCATCTTCCCAGAATTGTGGATAGAGTCGTTCAATTTCTGAAGGCATTAATCCTGCAAACATGGCATTCCGGGCATACATGGTAGCCGTTGGTAAAATGCTACAATAAAGGTCTTCTTCTTCAACACGGTAATAATTGTTGAGCACTGTCGCTAAAACGCGGTACTGGTCGTATCTCAGATTGT
The DNA here is from genome assembly GCA_028683385.1 of Prolixibacteraceae bacterium. GTDB lineage: Bacteria > Bacteroidota > Bacteroidia > Bacteroidales > Prolixibacteraceae > Aquipluma. The sequence goes on from JAQUIJ010000003.1 coordinate 335,975, forward strand.
CGATTACCAAAACAAAAACTTTTTTCCCACTGTCAACCTGCGGAATTACTTTCTTTTTGAAAATATCGGGTGAAAGCAAGGGGCGCCCAACTGGGTTTTTCCCAAACCACGATTGGTAATTATTCCGGATGTATTTGGCAAATGAATTGTTTGCCTCGGCTTTCTGCATTTTGAGAACTTCGTCCATGGCCGAATCTTCGGAGCTACTCAGTTCGAGCTCCCAGAAAACCAGCTTCTTATAAACGTCGACCCACTCGTCGAACGAGAGTTTATCGCTGATTTGCATGCCAATTTTCGAAAATTCGGTACGATAGGCCGTGTTGGTGCGTTCGGTAACCAAACGCCGCTGGTCGACATTCTTTTTGATTGAATGCAGTATTTGCTTTGGATTGACGGGTTTGATCAGGTAATCAGCCATTTTTGAACCAATGGCTTCTTCCATGATATCTTCTTCCTCGCTTTTCGTAATCATCACTACCGGAACATTCGGATTGAGTGCTTTAATTTCATTCAGCGTTTGCAGGCCGCTTAACCCTGGCATATTTTCGTCCAAAAAAATGATGTCGAAAAAATCATTTTTTACCATTTCAATGGCGTCCGTTCCGTTGTTGGCCGTAACCACATCAAATCCCTTTTCCTCCAGAAACATGATGTGTGCACGTAAAGAATCTATTTCATCGTCGGTCCAAAGTATTCTAGTCTTTTTCAATAGCATAAATTTAATTTGAATAAAAATAGATTTCAGTAGTTTCCCTGAACCTTTTTAAACTGAATCCATTTGTAAAATTAACAACATCAACGCATTAATAGCCATTTGTGGCCATTAATATTTAAATTAAAAATCATTTGCCCCTGGTTACATATTTATATACTAATGCTTTGTCGGCCGAAGATAAGCCTGCTTTGGGTGCCATGCTTGCCAAAATATTTGTCCAATTTGAAGCGGAATAACTATCAGGTGAATATAACCCATGGCATGCGCCACAGCTATTCTTATAGATGTTATACCCACTTTGTAATTGGGTAAGAGTGGCGGTGGCAGTAACGTCTGTTGCAGTAGGAACATAAAGTGTATCTGTTGCAGCAAACGTGCTTTTTTTACATGAACTAAATGAAAGTAAAATCGCAACAGACAGGAAACCAATTAAGTGTCGTTTTCTCATCTTTACTTATTGTTTGTTTTTGATATAAACAAACGAAAAGGACATATAGTATCAGTTTAACAAACTTTAACTGCAACAGGAAAAAGCTATTAGTCATTCGAAAAGGTACTTTTAAACTTTCCCCCAATGACTTTTTCCCATTTATTGCTTCAGGTAAAATTGTTTGTAGAATTCCATGTAAGTGAGAATGTTCTTGCTCTGCCTGAAAATTGTTTCATTTTCAGGAGTGATGATGAAATTACGGTAATTGGCATCCTGAATAGAACCATAAACCTGTTGGTCTGTGGCAATTGCACGCAGATATTCCAGTCCGGATTTAGCGTTTGAAATACCTTCAACCTTTATCATTAGCCTGAAATCATCAAGCATCGATGAGGTTACTTGTAGCGATTGTGATCCGTAATTTTTCTGATTAAACTGCCGGATAGCTTCAACTAGCGCATCAGGTTTAGTTTCTTCCTTTGGAATGATCAGAACAAAGGACTGTATCCCATCGGTCTTAGGACTGAAAGGTCCGTTGTAAGCAGGTTTCGCTTCCGATTGTTTATTTGAGCCGGCTCCGGAATCAATGTATTTAACTTTGAAGAAGTTCAGATACTCAGCAATCTTTTTCGTCTCTGTCAACTTTTTCAGGTTGGCATCAGTAATAATGAAATTACGATAGCCAAGCGTGTCAAGACTTCTGAAGAGTTTTCGGTTGGCAACTGTGTTCGTAAAATAGTTGATTGCTTCGTTTTTGGTTTTAAACTTGCTGACAATCATCAACTGATAATCGGCAACCTGGCTTTGACGGATCGAAAGATCGGCCTGCCGGAACTGGTCTCGGTTATGCGTATTGAATGCAGCAATGGCCTGTTTTAAACTTGCCTTTGTATCGTTTATGGCAACTACAAAATTCTGCGAACCCGTTTCCACATCCGAATAAATATCAAGGCCTGAGCCTGTTGGGGCAACGGAAACAAAACTTCCTTGTTCTTTCAGCATTTCTTCCTCTTGCCGTGCTTTTGCCAGTAATTCTTCCGGTTCAGGAAGAAGTTCGCCCGAGAAATCGCCAGTGATAAACTGACTGTAATTTTTGATGAAGAATTTCAGATATTCAGTGTAGTCTTTGTCGGCCGTAATCTCCCTGAAATTGGTTGAAGAAGCAATGAAATTAACGTATTTGATGTTTTTAAGCGCTTCGAAAACCTCTCTTTTTTTGATGATCGATCTGAAGTAGATCAGACCTTGTTCTTTGTCATTTAGAGATCGTACAAGCAAAAGTGTATTGTTATTATTCAGATTTTGAGTTTCAATATCAAAATCAATTTTAGTGTAATGATCGATATTGTAATTGGCCAAATCAAATTTCAAACGGTTCAGGTCAACTTTCGAATTTGTGGGATAAGCAATCACAAAATAGTGCAATAAATCTTCGTCGTACGAGAATTTGCCCCCAAATTCATCAGTGCCTTTGGGGTTTGCAGACAACAGCTCCGTGTTGTTGATTTTGTCGCTCAGGTAACCCGATGCAACCAGTTTCTGGTAATCAACCAGCGTGCTATCCTGAATCAATTTTAGGATTTTCTCAGCCAGTGGTTTTGGTTCTGCTTTTGGATAGGCAGTTATGTATTCGGCCAGCATTTTGCCAAAAACATCCCTGGTCGATGCAGTTCCATCAGCAACAGTTTTAATAAATTTTATTTTGGGGATAAGCAAACTATCAGGGTTTAAAGGCATAATCTGATCGGTAATCTTGCCGGCCTCGTTATATTGGCCTTCTTTAAATTTCAGGAAAGCTTGCTGATAAAGTCGGTTCATGCTGTCGGACTTTGCTTCGAGCTCGATAAAGTAGTTTGGATTCAACAGGTATTTGGCATATTTCGAATCCGGAAATTTAGATGTAATCAAGTTTTTGTAAAAATCAGCTTTTCCCTGATTGGCCTGTTTGGTATATAAATCCCATAGCTCGAACCATGATGAAAGTGCGAATAAATTCTCGGGGTATCTTTTATTTAGATCTTCAAACGCTTCAATTGACCGGGGAAAGTCTGAAAAGTCTGTCTTGAAGATGCGTCCTTCATTGAATAAGGCATTTCTGATTTTAGCATGCGAAACTTTCATCAGCGAATCGTTCACTGGCAGATCCTGAGTATAGTATTCCCTGTTTTTCGGATCTTTTATCTTTTTGGCTTGTCCAACATCGGTCAGGATCGAATCTTGGGCCTGCTGAGCCTCTTCTTCTGCGAAAGTTCGTTTGTCCGATCGTCTCCAGTTATCTTCGAGCTTACGTTTGCCCCAGAGGCGTTCAAATTCAACTTTCCCATAGGCAACAGTTGTAGGGTTGTAAAAATACCAACCTGCACTTTGTTGTTGCTGACTTAACCCAAACCTGCTTTCGTTTTGCCTGAAATAACCACGGTCCATCATTTGGTTTGATTCGGCAAGCTTTGCCTTTGCTTCTTTTTCAGCAACTTCAGCAATCCATTTGTCAATTAATTTGTTCCTGGATGGCTCGTCCATTTGAGCGATACGCTGCAGACTGTCTTCTCGTTCAACTGTGTAAATATTATCGGTTAATCGGGTTAAGCTTTTATGCCGCTCGGAGATTAATTTGTAATTCGGATATTTTTCGTCAATAACAACCATGGCACTGTCGTAATAAGCTTGTGCCTTTTTATATTCAGGTTCTTCAAAATAAATCTGAGCCAGAGACAAGCACGAAAGAGCCCGCTGATAAAGATTATCAACACTCAAAGAGGCCGATTTGGTATATTCTTGCTTAGCCTGATCTTTTTTGCCCTCTTTCATGGAGATGTTTCCCATAGCGAAATAAATCTGGTCACGAAACTCCTGATACTTTTTATCACGGAGCATTCTTCGCAATTCCTTTTTCAGTTTTTCTACATCACCAGTTCCAGTGAATGTTCCGGCAGCGCTGATTTGTGCATTGAACTCCATTTTGTAAGGAGGATTCTTTCGGGCTACTTCCCTAAAAGTCTGAGATGCTTTTTCAGGGTTGCCAGTTTCCTGATACCATTGCGCCAAAATGTATTTGTAGCGCAATTTTTCCAATTTTTGAGGAGTTTGTTTTACGGCTATCGATAGAAATGGAATTCCTTCAACATAGGAAAGCTGTCGGGCATAATAGTCAGCTGTTGCAACTGCGAGCTCGCCCGATAAATTTTTCGGAAAATTCTCGTCTAACTGCAATTGCTGGATAATCTCAAAGGCTTCTACATATCTTTCCATTTCAGTGTAGCTCCTGATCAGCCAAACATATGCAGTATAACGCGAAGGATCATCTGCAAATTTCCGGACGACATACGAGAAATTCTCGATGGCCGATGCAAAGTTGTGTTGATAAAAATAGGCTTTACCCATTAAGATATACGCATCGTCGACCCAATTGTTAAATTCATCGCGGCTGGCGAATTGGATGTATGCTTTACTCCTGTGCTTCCTGCGTTTGGGTTTTTTTGTAATCGAGTGCGACTGTATCAGCTTCGAGCCTTTCTGAATTGCATTTTCCATTTGAGAGATGGCTGCTTTCCCAGTTGTTGGGTTGCTCGATTTGTACAAGGGAAGAACTTTTGAGTAGTCATCTTCAACCGAGTTATTGATCTTTTCAACTCCGGTTCTCAGGCTTTCCTTGCCATTGAAATATACATTGTAATGTGCTGTCAGATTCTGATATGCGCGTGAAACAGCAGTATTTTTCTCGGTCGAACATCCGGCCAGAAAAAAAAGCACTGTAACTAATAAAGACCGATATAAATAGTGTTTGCCCAATAGTTGAAATTTGTTGACTTAAGGATAAACTGCCAAATTGGAATATTATTGTACGAAACTCCTCTGAAAATACCGGTTTTTCGTATTATTCGTGGCATTTTTTTAAGCGTACAATATTACAAACTTTCAAAGAAACGAACATGTTGTTTCAGCCAGAAACGCCATTTTTTATTACTTCACACGAACATTTGAGTTTCCCGGGAGTAGATTGACGATTTCGTTTAACAAAAAAATAATCTGTTTGCAGATCAGATACCCAAAAGAAAGGCTTAAATTGTAGAACTTAATTATAGCTAATGCCTAGAAGCATGATAAGAAACAAGTTGCTTTCAATTTTTAATCCGGATCAATTTCAGGGATGGAATCGCCGAAAAAGCTATTTTGAAGGTTGGTACTTTAAGGTGTTGAACAAAGATGAAACCAACGCATTTGCAATTATTCCGGGCATTGCAATTGACGATCGGGGAAATGGGCAGGCGTTTATTCAGGTGCTCGATGGTAAAAAACAAACAGCCCGGTATCATAAATTCGCAATTCATGAGTTTTCTCCGTCGCCTGATAAATTCAATATAGCCATTCAGCATAACAATTTTTCACTTCAATCAATCCGGCTGGATTTACCTGAATTGAAAGGCGAACTTCACTTTTCGAATCCGGTGCCCTGGCCTAACCGTTGGTATTCACCCGGAATTATGGGGCCGTACACTTTTTTACCGCTGATGGAGTGTTATCACGGAATTGTAAGTATGGATCATGAAATAACCGGACAACTCGAAGTGGATGGAGATGTTCTTGATTTCAATAATGGACGTGGCTATATCGAAAAAGACTGGGGGCAATCGTTTCCGAGTGCCTACATCTGGATGCAATCGAACCACTTTAGCCAGCAAGGGATATCAGTTAAAGTATCGGTTGCTAAAATTCCATATATGGGATATTCGTTTGTGGGGTTTATTGCTGGTATTTGGCTTGGCGACCGATTGATCCAATTTACCACTTACAATCAAAGTTCATTGCGAAAATCGGTAATCGATCCTGAAAAAGTTGAATTGGTTATGCAAAACAAAAACTATACACTTGAAATTCAGGTTCGACGCGAAAAAGCAACCACTTTGGCATCGCCAATTCTGGGTTTGATGGATGGGCGCATTGAAGAAAGCATGAATGCCCAAATTGAAGTATGCCTGATTGACCGAAAAACGGGCCATGCAATCTTCAATGATGTAGGCCGAAATGGCGGATTGGAAGTTGCCGGTAAGATTGAAGAAATTATGATCCCCTGATTTTCTGATTCGAAATTTCATGCGAATCTCAAATTTCGTAAAAGTGAGAATAATGTAACTTTTTCAGGAAATTATATAACAAATAATATGTCACAGAATTTTACTTTTAGGTAATATAATTTTACTCTGGCTTATCACGAACTATCTATCAATAAGTTTCGTATGACGAAAAGATCAGAGATTTATAAAAAACACTATAAATTACTTTTTGTAGTCCAGGAAATGAACCAGAATCAAAATCCGTATAAATTTGGAATTGCACTTAGCGGTGGAGGTGCACGCGGCATTCTTCACATTGGAGTATTAGAGGCACTCCGGAAGTATGGCATTCATCCTGAAATCATTTCAGGAACAAGCATGGGCGCGTTGGTTGGTGTTTTTTATGCTTCAGGAATGGAACCCTTACAAATTCTTGATCTCGTAAAATCGAGTAAACTTCATAAGATGATTAACTGGAAATTACCGACCAGCGGATTACTCGACCTTAAAAAGGCTCGTTCTATACTTGAAAAAAACATTCCCAATGATGATTTTTCAAGCCTGAAAAAGCCTTTCTATTGCACCGTCTCAAATTTAAACTCCGGACTTACTGAAACCAAAAGTTCAGGGAAACTCTTTCAATGGGTATTGGCATCAGCATCCATTCCGGTAATTTTTGAACCTCAGATGATTGATGGGACAACCTATGTTGATGGCGGTCTTTTCAATAATCTTCCGGCAGATTGTATTCGCAATCAATGCCGGTTTCTGATTGGCGTACACGTCAACCGCAATGACCCGGAGGAAAATATTACCGGATTTAAATCCATTGCCGAGCGTACATTCAGGCTTATTTTTGCCAAGAATGTGCACGAAAGCCTTGCGATATGCGACTTTGTAATCGATCCTCCTCAAACCCGACTGTTTAATACATTCGATTTTGGAAAAGCTGATGAAATTTTTAAAATTGGCTTTGATGAGACAGAACAACGAATTCTGGAATTAGCAGATCTTGTTGATCTAAATGGCATAATTCAGGAAAAGGCATACGGGATAATAAAAGATAAGTAGCTCTCGTTTCTACTTTTAGATCAGATTGTTGAATATAAATTAAAAAGCTGATTATCTTTGTTCCTAACGCCTAGACCAAATGTTTTTATTGAAATTTTTTATCAATCTAAATTTTATCCAATGAAAAAGTTATTATTTGTTTTATCAGTTATGGTCCTAGTGTCGTGTGGCCAGCACAAAAAAGAAATTGCCCGGATGCAGGCAAAACAAGACAGTATCGCTCAATTAGGTGTTCAAAAAGATAATTCTATTTTGGAGTATATCGGTGCGATGAATGAAATCCAATCGAACCTTGACTCGATTAAAACAATTGAAAAAATTGTTTCTGTGCAAACCGCTTCTGGTGCAGAGGTAAAAGCTGAAGCTAAAAAGCGTATTATTGAAGACATTGCTCAAATCAACACCCTGCTTCAGAAAAACAAAGAGTTGGTGAAATCACTTCAGGGAAAACTTCGTAATTCGAACATGAAGATTGTGGAACTTGAAAAAATGATTGAGTTACTCAACAAACAAATGGGAGATAAAGATGTAGAAATCGCCAGTTTAACACAGCAGCTTGAAAAACTGAATATTGATGTTGCCGGATTAAACCAAAAAGTAGAAACAATTACCAGAGAAAGCGAACAGACCATTAAGGAAAAGAATGACGTCATTGATACGAAGACGACTGAATTAAACACTGCCTATTATGCTTTTGGAACAAAAAAGGAATTGGAAACTAAGAATGTAATTGAAAAAGAAGGTGGTGTTTTAGGTATGGGTAAAACATTGAAACTGAAAAAAGATTTCAACCGCGATTTTTTCATGAAAATTGACATTCGCCAGTTTAACTCGTTACCGTTGAACACGAAGAAAGCTAAATTAGTTACCTATCATCCTGACGGTTCATATCACATGGTTATGACTGCGAAGAAAACAGTTGAAAGTATTGTAATTGACAAACCAGAAGAATTCTGGAAAGCTTCGAAATACATGTTGATCGTTGTTGAATAAGGTTAATTCTTATATAAAATACAAAAGAGGCTCCATTTGGAGCCTCTTTTGTATTTTATATAATCGTAAGGTTGTTTGAATAATCAGGAGAGGGCGGCAACATAAAATGGGGTTTGTAATTGAATTTATAAGCTTGATATTAAATTAGTTAGTTTAGTTAAATAGCACTTGAATCTCGGCCATAAATCTAGCATTATACAGTTTTTTGCGCCACGAGTTTATTCATGAATGTCATTAAAATAGCACTTTGATACTTTTCCTTGCTTATTCTGGTAAATTGCTCACAAACTTGACTGCTTTATGACAAAGTTCATCTTTCATAAAATTTAATATCGCTTTCTTTGAAAAGGTGTTTGATCGACGTTTAAATGAATTCTCATCATTTTGGTGCTGTTTCATAGGATGATTTGCGATCATTTGAAACGTTTATTTGCTTAATAACATAAATCGTGTTTAGATGAAAGTAAGATCAGTTTTTGCTATTCCCTATTTAATTTAAAGATCTAAAGGCCCAGTTGTATTATCTGTTAATAAATGAAGCTTTCAAAGCATGGTTTAGCCGCGAAGTATTTTTAACCGGAACTGTTTAATTTAAAATAATTTTCTATGAAAAAAATCGTGTTATTGTTTGCATTCTTTGCAATTGGTTTGCAGGTCCTCATGGCTCAAACCAAGGAGCTCTCAGGCTCGGTAACCTCTGCTGATGATGGAGGTGCTATCCCGGGAGTATCGGTTTCTGTAAAAGGAACAACATTAGGAACCATCACCGATATGAATGGTGTGTTCGGACTTAAAGTTCCTCAAGATGCCAAAGCTCTTGTTTTTAGTTTTGTTGGTATGAAAACTCAGGAGGTCGCTATTGGCAACCAATCAAAAATCAATGTTAAGATGGCTTCTGACAACATTTCGGTTGATGAAGTTGTAGTTACGGGGTTAGGTATTTCTCGCGAGCAAAAATCGCTTGGATATAGTGTTACGAATGTAAAATCGGAAGCTATCACTAAAGGCGGTCAAATGAACCTGACAAGTTCTCTGACAGGGAAAGTGGCTGGGGTGCAGGTTAACCAGTTTGGGGGTGCCGTTGGTGCTTCTTCCCGCATTTCAATCCGTGGTAATTCGTCCTTTAGCGCTGATCAACAGCCTTTGATTGTTGTTGACGGTGTTCCTATTTCTAACAGTTCAAACCGATCAGGTGACAACACTTATAACGGTGTTGACTATGGTTCAGGTCTGAATGACATAAACCCTCAGGATATTGAATCAGTAACTGTTCTGAAAGGTGGATCTGCTGCAATCTATGGGATGTTGGCAGGTAAAGGTGTAATTTTGATTACAACCAAATCGGGTAAAGGAAAAGAAGGTGTAACGGTTTCATATGACGGTGACATTACCATTGACCGTGTATCGACTTTGCCTAAATTGCAAAATTCATATGGTCAGGGTTATGGTGGCGATGAATCGCATTGGAAAGCCAATGGAGGTACTTCTTCTTATCAGGATTTTGCTCAGGAAAATGCATTTTCATGGGTTGACGGATCGAACGGCGTAAATGATTTTTACGACGAATCGTGGGGTCCCCGTCTGGATGTGGGACTTAAGCTTCCGCAGTATGATAGCCCTGTAGTTAATGGCGTTCGTCAAGCAACTGATTGGGTATCACAACCAAACAACGTGAAAGACTTTTTCCAAACAGGTTATTCACAAAATCACACCATATCTGTTCAGTCACAGTCGGCTAAGAGCAATACACGTGCTTCGCTATCGTACCGGAATCAAACTGGAACAGTACCAAATACTGACCAGAGACGGTATAGTGGACAATTTAATACCGACATGAAATTGAACGATTATTTCACTATTGACATGAGTGCAAACTATACACGCACAGAAAGCGATAACTTGCTCGGTCAGGGATATGGAAGTAATAACCCTATCAACGGTTTATTGGTATGGTCGGGACGCCAGATTAACATGAATACTCTGAAAGCCAACTGGGATGAAAAAGATGCTGCTGGTGAGTATACTTACTATAACTGGAACACGAATTATCATATGAATCCATATTTTAATGTATATAAAAATACCAATAGCCTCTTGCGAGATCGCCTTTTTGCTAAATCATCGCTATTCTTTCAACCGATCAAAAGCCTGAAATTCGAAGGCCGTTTAGGTTTTGATACTTATAGTATGAAGTCTTTTGAACGTCATTATTTTGATCATGGCGATTATCCTGAAGGAGGATTTGACCAACGTACGTATAAGAATTCGGAATTGAATATGGATTTTATTGCCTCTTTTAATCAAGTATATGGCGACTTCAATGTTTCTTTGGTTGCTGGTGCAAACTATCGTAACGTTGTTTATGAATACGACAGGTCAGGAGCCAATGCCTTGACTGTTCCTGGTGTTTATACTTTGTCGAACATGTCTGGGACACCAATCGGGGAGATGGATCACAGTCATACACGGTCAAACTCTGTATATTCAACCGGTTCTTTTGGTTGGAAACACCAGCTTTACCTTGACATGAGCGCCCGTAATGACTGGAGCTCAACAATTAACGATTCTTTCTTCTATCCTTCTGCCAGTTTAAGTTGGTTACCAACCGAATCATTTAAGGGATTAAAGAACGACGTTTTATCATTTCTGAAGCTACGCGGAGGATGGGCTCAAATTGGCTCGGCAACCACTGCTTATCGTAATCGCGCATACTATTATTCCGAAAGCAGTTCTTTCAAAGGAGTCGCTCAGATGTATAAGAGTTATACTTACCCGAACGAAGGATTACGCCCCGAAAGCGTTAAAACCTGGGAAGTTGGAGTCGAAGCAGGATTCTTAGATGATCGTTTACACGCTGATGTGGCTTATTACAACAAAAAAACCGAAGATCAGATTATGAATGTTTCTACCTCCAATGTGGTAGGATTTTCAGCAATGACGTTAAATGCCGGTAAAATTGTGTCTAAGGGGATCGAAGTACAGTTACGTGCTGACGTCATTCGTAGAAAAGAAGGTTTGAACTGGACGAGTACTCTGAATTATTCAAGAGACCGGAGTAAAGTATTGGAATTGGCTCCCGCTTTCCCTGCCTTAAAATCGTACCAATTGGGTTGGACCTGGGGTATTGCAAATCAGGCTATTGCCGGAGAACCTTGGGGTGTGCTTGTAGGTACCGGATATGCACGTACTGAAGATGGCGCAATAAAAGTCAACAGCAGTGGATTGATCTCAACTGAGTCGAGCAAAAAAATAGGTTATGCTGCCCCTGATTACTTAGCTGGTTGGAGAAACGACTTTACTTTCAAGAATTTTTCTCTAGGGGTTTTTCTTGATCTGAGAATTGGCGGAGATATCTGGTCTCAGTCGATGAGCCACAGTTATGCCGCAGGAACTGCCGCAGAAACCGTAAAAAATGGTGTTCGTGAACGAGCTATTGTTGCAGGAAAAGATGTGATGACAAACGAACGGTTTGTGATGAAAGATGCTAGCGGTAACTGGGTAACTAATACCATCGAGACCGACGCACAAACATGGTTTGAAAGTGGCGGCGTAGCTGAAATGTATATATTTGATGGTTCTTTCCTGAAACTGCGTGAAGTAAATCTTTCTTATAATGTTCCTAAATCAGTGCTTTCAAGAATTAAATACGTTAGTAACGCAACTGTTTCTGTGATCGGATCAAACTTAGCGCTGTTATGGGTTGACAAATCAAACACCTTGCGTCTCGATCCTGAAGCTGGTGGTGTTTCTAGTGATACTCGTGGAGTTGGCTTCGAGCAGGCATCGGTTCCAGCGTCTCGCAGTTTTGGTCTTAAATTAAATCTTACTTTCTAATAAACAAGGAGATATAAATATGAAAATAAATATAATTAAGTGGCTGAGCCTTTCGCTTCTAACTGCTACATTAATAACAGGGTGTACAAAAACCTTTGATGAAATCAATACCGATCCGGATGCGCTTTCTACGGTTCCAGCAACAAATATCCTTGGAGATGTATTGCGCACAACTTCCACGCAGCAGGGTGGTGACATGGATGGTTATGGTGCTTTTGCAGGTTACATTGTAAAAATTCAGTATCTCGACGATTTGGGTGGCCTTATTCCAAATAATAATACCTACGGAAATCGTTGGAATAACTGTTATTGGGGAAATACACAATTGAATACGCTACTTGAAAACACTGAAGCTGCGGCTGATGGAAATAAAAACATTCGTTGGGCTGCCAGAATATGGAAAAATTACTTATGGCTTTACGCGGTGGATTCATGGGGTGATATTCCTTATTCTGAAGCTTTGAGGGGGGAAACCAGCAAAGGAGGAATTTTACTTTCAAAATACGACAATCAGAAAGATATCTATACTGATGTTTTGACCAATATGAAGACAATTGCCGATGAAATGGCTGCAGGTGTTGGTGCTGACAAAATCGGAGCCGGAGACTTCCTCTTTAGTGGCAGTGTTGCTAAATGGCAGAAATTTTGTAACTCAATCAGGCTGCGTGCCGCAATGCGCATCTCAGCTGTTGCCCCTGCTTTGGCCAAACAAACCATCGAAGAGATTTGTGGCAACCCTGCCAAATACCCGTTAATTGAGACCAATGATGATAATGCTTATTTCTTTTGGCAAGGTTCTTCTCCATATTTCGAACCTTGGTACGACAACAAACGTACCCGGGATGATCATGGATTGTCTGACATTCTCATCAATCATCTTTTAGATACGAACGATCCACGTATTTCAGCTATTGCCAAACCAGCAACAAAAGATGATCTGTATCACGGATTTCAAAATGGAGCAGCTGCGCAACCACAGCTAAATACCGTTTCGCGAATTGGTGCGATATACCGCGATAATCCTTCTGGATTCACACCATACTATAAATCATGTGAAACATTCTTTATCAAAGCTGAAGCTGCGATGTTGGGTTACAATGTGGGTATTACTGCTGCTGATGCTTATGACAAGGCTGTTCGGTTGTCAATGGCTAACAATAACATCTCAGATGACCTAACCAATGCTTATCTTGCCGGAAATGGGAAATGGGATAACACAAAAGCCAGAATATGGTGGGAACAGTGGGTTGCCTTGTTTAAGGAAAACCACGAAGCATGGTGTTTGTATCGCAGAACAGGAGTACCTACAACCAATTATGTATCGCTCCGGTCGATTTACGGAACTACTCATACTGATCAACCATTCCGTTTACCTTATCCGCAAAACCAATACCTTTATAATAAGGCTCAACTTGATTTAGCTATTGCATCTCAAGGTATAGTAGATTATTGCTGGGGAAAACAGTTGTGGTGGGATACCCGCACTGGCGTTAAATAATTGAAACAAAACTATCAAAATATCATTGAGGCTGCCTTAAACAAGGCAGCCTCAATTTTTTGTAGGCATATTAGTCAAAAATAGTTGGTAAAAAGCTTTGAAGGGCTTGCCAATATTGATAATACAGAAAGTTTGATGAACTTGGTTTCATCAAACTTTTTATGTTTATGAAAAAATCAAAAAAAACGCTGTTGGGCATGTGGTTATAGCGATGTAATTCGATGGGGAAAACAAAACGGGAAACAGCGGTTCAAGTGTAAGCGATGCGGTATCTTTCTAACAGAGAATCGCCCAGAACAGCGTATTCAAAACAGGTTTGTATGGTTCCGAAAGTGGATACTGGAACGTCAGACTTATCAAATTCTAAGCAAGGAAAGTGGACTATCCCAAGCCACGCTCCAACGGACCTTTTACCGTTTCCTGAATCAAGCCCCTTTGGTGAAAATAATCAGCAGAGATCGTGTCCATTTACGAATAGATGCCACCTACTTTGCCCAGTTTTGTTTGGTTTGCTACCAGGATGACTTTGACGGATATACCCAGTTGTTTCGCTTTACCGATGGGGAACATTACGAGGAAATCAAAGAAGATCTGTCCAATTTGCTCAAGCTTGGTATTCAGATCGAAAGTATCACCACCGACGGTCACAAAAGCATTTGAAAAGCAATCAAGAAGTCAGTTCCGGAAGCAATTGTTCAGCGCTGCCTGGTTCATATCCAGCGCATGTGCCTGCTGTGGTTAACTCAGCATCCCAAACATCAGGCCGGGCAGGAACTGCGCAAGCTGGTGCTATTGATCCTTCGGATTAAAACAGAAAATGACCGGATTTACTGGACAAGAGAGTTTTTCCAATGGTATGAATCACACAAAGAATACTTGAATGAAAAAACATACAACGCCGAAACCGGAAGGTATTGGTACACCCACAAACTGCTTCGCCGTTCTTATATAACCATCAAACGGGCTTTGCCCAACATGTTCCATTACCTGTCAAACCCCGATATTCCCAAGACTACAAACGGGATAGAAGGATATTTCAGTCACCTGAAAAACCACCTGGATATCCATCGTGGGTTGACAGTAAAACACCGGATCAACTTCATCAAGTGGTACATTTATTTTGCTAACGCAAAATGAGTTTTTTTAGCCATCGGGCATACCAGTAATAACAGGAAAAGGGCAGCCTGTAAGACTACCCTTGTATTACTGTTTATGCGTTAATCCTATTGCTGGCAGGTTGGTCTCCACCAGCGCCTGCTTCCTCTTCCGATTAACAGCGTGGAGTTTACAAATTATTTCTCTAAAAATCACCAACTATTTTTGACCACATTGCCTTTTTGTATAAAGCAAAAAGTATTCGAAAATACTATTGCGATTTATGCTTTATCTTAAGGAATGGGTGAGCTAATTATCTCTTAAACATTAGCCTTTTCCCTTGTATTCCTGAAATAATGTCGCCATTCGCGTAAATCAGGTTGCCATTGACGAATGTTGCAGTAACCTGATGAGAGAACTCTTGACCTTCGAATGGTGACCAACCGCATTTATAGAGGATATTTTCTGGCGAAACGATCCACGATTGGTTAGGATCAACCAGAACCAGGTCGGCATAATATCCTTCACGAATATATCCCCGGCGATCAATCCGGAATAAATCGGCAGGAGCATGGCACATTTTTTCAATCACTCTTTCAAGGGGAATGAACCCTTTTCGGCTCATTTCGAGCATTGCAGTCAATGAGTGCTGAACAAGTGGCCCGCCCGACGGCGCTTTAAAGTACGAATGTTCTTTTTCCTGAAGGGTGTGTGGTGCATGGTCGGTGGCTACTACGTCAATTTTATCAGAGAGTAGTGCTTCCCAAAGTGCAGCTTTATCAGCAGCCGATTTAATCGCCGGATTCCACTTAATCAGGTTTCCTTTTGAAATGTAGTCGTGTTCATCGAACCACAAATGATGTACACAAACTTCAGCCGTAATGTGTTTATCGGCAACTTTCCCTGAACTAAAAAGTTTCATTTCCTCAGCCGTTGAAAGATGCAAAACATGAAGTCGTGTTCCGAATTTGGTTGCGAGTTCAACTGCTTTGGCCGACGATTTAAAACAAGCTTCGGCACTTCGTATTTTAGGATGCGCTGAAATCGGAACAAATTCTCCGTATTTTTCGCGATAAAGTGCGGTATTCCGGATAATAGTTGGTTCGTCTTCGCAATGGGTAGCAACGAGCAATTTGGTATTCCTGAATATTTCAGAAAGAACCTCCTCATTGTCAACCAACATATTTCCCGTTGAAGAGCCCATGAAAATTTTGATTCCGCAAACTTTGGAGCCATCGGTTTTTAGTACTTCGTCCAGATTATCGTTTGTGGCACCCATGTAAAATGAATAGTTTGCTGCTGAAACTTCGGCTGCACGCTTATATTTTTCTTCAAGTATTTCCTGAGTTACAGCCTGTGGATTGGTGTTGGGCATTTCCATGAAAGAAGTTACTCCTCCGGCAACGGCAGCCCTCGATTCGGTAGCAATTTCGCCTTTGTGAGTCAGCCCTGGTTCTCGAAAATGCACCTGATCATCAATTGCTCCCGGAATCAGGTATTGACCTGCTACATCAATAACAGCAGCACTTTTAACCAGTTGATCCGGTATGTCATTATTGCGAAAGATTTTGGAAATAAGCTCTCCGTCAATCAGAACAGCTCCGTCGAAAATCTGTCCTTCGTTGATAATTCTGGCATTTTTAATGAGTGTCTTCATATTTGGGTTTTTCTTATTCAATGCAATACATTCAAATTTACTGAATATATAAACAAAAAGACCGCGGTTGCGGTCTTAAAATTAGCTTATTTTTCTAGTCAGGGTTAACCAATTTTTTCATATCGGGTAAACCAGCTTCTGATTTTCATTTTTAATACGCCCCAAAGCGCTTCGTTGAAAATACCACCACTCATTTTTGACGCACCTTGTGTTCGGTCTTTAAAGATGATCGGTACTTCAACAATTTTAAATCCATGCTTCCAGGTTTTAAACTTCATTTCAATCTGGAAGCCGTAGCCTTTAAGTCTGATATTGTCAAAATCAATGGTTTCCAGAACTTTTCGGTGATAGCATTTAAATCCGGCAGTCGTATCCATAATTTTCATTCGGGTAATTGTGCGAACATAAACCGAAGCCATGTATGACATCAGTACCCGTCCCAAAGGCCAGTTTACCACATTGATTCCCGTAATATATCGCGATCCGATAGCCAGACTTGCCTGATGCTGGACACATTCGGCATATAATCTTTCCAGATCTTTCGGATTGTGCGAGAAATCACAGTCCATTTCAAAAATGTAATCGTATGGTCGCTCCAATGCCCAGTGAAATCCGGCAAGGTATGCTTTTCCAAGTCCCTCTTTCCCAGCTCTTTTCAGAATGTGAAGCTTGTCAGGAAATTCAGGCATTAATCGCTCAACAATTGAAGCAGTTCCGTCTGGCGAGTTATCGTCGATAATTAGAATCTCAAAAGGAGTTTTCAAGGAAAAAACCTTTCGAATCATTCGTTCGACATTCTCCTTTTCGTTGTAGGTTGGAATTAAAACCAGATTGTGATGCACGCTTCCTGTTTTATGATTTTGCTACGAAAATACTGCTTTTTACGAAGCTTAATCTGTATTAAACAAATCATTAACATTTTTTAGTGTATTTTGCTCCAGTTCGTTTCATAAAGACTTAATTTTCGGATGTCGTTTGTCCTTTTTTTGATAATAATAAACGATTATCTTCATCACATTTAAAATCAGAAACCATGTCGGTCAAATACTATTTTGTTCTCTTTTTTAGTTTAGTGCTGAATTTATCACAGGCTCAGCCGACAATTAATAACTTGAAAGTCGTTTCATCTCCCTCCGGAAGCCAGTACACGAAGATCAATAAATCAGGAAGAACTGTAATTCCTAATGGACGATATTTAACTCCTTACGGAAAATTTGTTGAGGTGGCACCGCATCCATACGGATTAGCACTGAGCGCTGATGGAACTGTTGCTGTTACAGCCAATTCAGGCACTTCGCCAATTTCCATTTCAATCATCAAAAATCTGAGATCAGAGAATCCAATCGTATTACAGGTTCCGCCCGGACCATCAACAGACAAAGGTGTGTTGGCTTCAGTTTTTATGGGTCTGGCTATTTCTCCGGATAATAAAACGGTTTATGTGGCTGGTGGACAGGAAAATAAAATTTACCTGTTTTCAGTTGATAGCGGAGCAAAGCTCGATTCTGTGGATTGCTCTGTTGCAGTAAACGGGGAAATAACACCAGATGGATACATTGGCGATATGAAATTGAGTAAAGATGGCCGCTATTTGTATGCAGTTGACCAGATGCTTTTCCGGATGATTGTTGTAGATACGAAGTCGAAAAAAATTGTTGCCAGCGCTAAAACCGGGCGGTATCCGTTTGGCATCATTCTTTCTCCTGACCAACAAAAAGTTTATGTGGCCAATGTCGGCATGTTCGAATATAGTAAAATAGGCAACATTGAAGCTGAAAAAGATTATAAAAATGCGCTCGACTTCCCGGCATTTGGATTTGGTTCTGAAGAAATGAAAAAGGGAACTCGAATTAATTCGCAGGATATTCCGGGTTTGGGCGATCCCAATGTTCCTGAATCGTTCTCGGTTTGGTCGTTTTCGGTGAAAAATCCGGAGAAACCTGAAATTCAGGCCAAAATAAAGACCGGCGCTTTGGTTGGCGAAATGATCGAAGGCATTCCTGCGGTAGGAGGTTCAAGTCCCAATTCGCTGGCGGTGACCGATCGCTATGTATTTACAAGTAACGGAACCAACGACAACATTTCGGTTATCGACATGGAGCACGACACCATTGCTGCTGAAATTCCACTCAAATTGCATGAATCAGTCAAGCAGTTTCGCGGTGTAATTCCATTTGGTCTGGCTGTTTCACCCGATCAGAAACAACTTTTTGTAGCCGAATCAGGTGTGAATGCCATTGGGGTGGTCGATATTCCTTCGCTGAAAGTCGTTGGACATATTCCATCCGGTTGGTTTCCGGCCAAACTCGAAGTTACTCCTGATGGAAAAACTCTGGTGGTAAGTAATGCCAAGGGGTTTGGTAGCGGCCCCAATGGAGGTAAAACATTTCAGGAGGGGAAAGAGGGCAGTTACATCGGGAATCTGATGAAAGGATCGGTTTCGGTAATGGATATTCCGGACGAAAAACAACTTCACAAACTTACTCAGGAAGTAATTAGCAACAATTACCTGATTGAGGACTATCACAAGATTAAAAAGCACAGGGCAAATAATCCCATTCCAGTTTATGGGGGAGAAAAAGAATCGCCAATAAAATACCTGGTTTTTATTTCAAAGGAGAACCGGACGTACGATGAAATTTTTGGTCAGGTACAAAAGGGAAGGGGTGATCCAACAATCGCACGATATGGGCATCGTGCCACATTTACGAATAAAAATAAATCTGTGCTCGTTGATAATTCGACGGTTATGCCAAATCATCTGAAACTGGTTTCAGAATTTGCCATGTCTGATAATTTTTACGTTGATTCAGATGTTTCGGCCGATGGGCATCGCTGGCTGGTAAACACTTATCCAAACGAGTGGGTTGAATCGACCGTTCCGGCAAGTTATGGAGGCAACCGATCGTACGACGAAAAGTCGAAAGCTCCGGGTAGTCTGGGGATGAACGGCTCAGCAGGCGCTATTTATCCGGAGGATTACAACGAAGCTGGTTCGATGTGGGAACATTTGGAGCGCAATAAGGTTGAGTTTTACAATTTTGGTTTTGGGACTATGTTCGAACCTGCGTTTTACGACGACTCATTTAAATATTCAGGAATTAAGCATTACGTGAATTTTCCGGTACCACTGCCCATGTTCAGCCGGACTTCGAAAACTTATCCAACATACAATACTGCTATTCCCGATCAGTTCAGGATTTCCCAGTTTATCAATGAATTTGATGAAAAATGGATAAAACCAGGAGCCGAAATGCCGTCGATCATTACGGTAATCATTCCGAACGATCATGGAGCTGGTGAACGACCCGAAGCTGGTTACCCATTCCGTGAGAGTTACATGGCCGATAATGATTTAGCTGTTGGACGAATTGTAGAGTATTTGTCGCACACGCCTTTCTGGAAAAATATGGCCATTGTCATTACTGAAGATGATGCACAAAACGGGATTGATCACGTGGATGCGCATCGAAGTGTGCTAATGGTTATTTCGCCATATGTAAAGCGAAACTATGTATCGTCGGTTCACTACAGTTTTGGAAGTATTTTCAAAACTTTCTGGAATGTGCTTGGGTTACCATATCTGAATCAATACGATGCTGCGGCCAACGATTTTGCCGATTTTTTTACTGCAAAACCCGATTTCACTCCGTACAATGCAGTTGATGTTGATTCTCGCATCTTCGATCCGAAGAAGGCTTTGACTCCTTTAGATGAGAAATTCGATTGGAAGGCCGTAAAAGAATCGCCCCTGATTGACGATGTGGATGATATGCAGGACGATCAGAAGGAAAAACCTGAATACAGACTGGAAAACCAGAAACGAAAATAACGCCAATGTTTTTGTCATTCATGATCAGTATTAGTCATTAGTTGTAAAATCATTTTTAACCAGTCAAACCATAAATGACGTGAAACTAATGACTATTAATGGCAATTAATAACTCATAACCGATTTGTTTGATTTGGCTTTTGCTGGTTACAATTTCTTCAATCCTTCTGGAGTTGGAGGTAAGTTGGCATCGCGCAATTGCATCGACTTGGTTAAAAATATTTTTAGTTTTTCGGTTTGCGCAAGATTCAGTTTTACATCGATTCCTTCCTTTCCGATATAAAACCGGTATTGAATAAATTGAGTGTTTGCAATTGAAAACCAAAGGTTTTCAGGGATAATGTATTGATGAAACATCAACTGATAACTTCCATTTTCAGTAGTTGTGGTGACAATTTGTTCTTCCTTTTTATCGCCGTTGGCAAAACTGACAGCGGATGTTGTGTTGGGTCTCTTTCCTTTTATTTTTAGACTGGAATCAGCAGAAACTAATTTAATTTTTTCGTTGTCGAGGTTGATAAAGATCACCGAATCGAGTTCGTCGACCCGAATTGGAGTCTGCGTTTGAATTTCAAGTGTAAGTGACGCTGGTTCACTTTTCTTTATTTCGAGATTATAAGCAAATGAAACAGAAAGATATTTGTTCCCATTTATACTTGCGTTTTTCTCAGACGATATTCCTATCAAATTCTGCATCAGCTTAATGCCTTTTGTTTCCTTATATGGATCGTTGATTTCAACCAGATGACTTGTGAATACACAAGAAGTCAGAAAAAATACTATCCAGAGAAAAAGGGATTGTTTCATGGCAACCTATTTATTATAAACATAGATATTGTTCCTCAAATATCATTCCAACAAACTCAAAGAATGAAAAAGACCATTTACAATCGTTAACAACTCTTTTTAAATCGCAATTAAACTTTGTCTGCTAAGTAAGGTCTTAATGGCATTGATTGAAAATATAACCAAATTTTGAAAATAATAAACAAAAAATGAATCAGATGAAGAAGCTATTGACTGTGCTATTTTTATTTCTTATTACTGCAAGCACAATATTTTCACAGGTACCTCCGGCAGGTGCACGTCCTGGAGGACCAGGCGCAGGGATAAATGGAGTACCAAAAAATGGGAAGATTTCAGGAAAAATTATTGATACAGAAACGAATACACCTATGGAATATGCTAATGTTTCAATATTCCGTAAGCAGGATTCTAAATTGATTACTGGAAGTATTTCAAACGCCTCGGGAGCATTTGTGATCACCGATCTTCCATTGGGAGAGTATTATGTGGAAGCTAGTTTTATTGGATTTGAAAAAACAACGATAAAAGATGTTAAGATAGCTCCAAATGCAGCCACTGTAGATATGGGAACTATTGGTCTTTCGGCATCGCGCGAACAAATTGGTACTGTTGATGTGGTTGCTGAACGTAACCGGGTTGAATACAAAATTGATAAAAAAGTAATTAATGTGTCAAACGATATTAATGCTGCTGGTGGTAGCGCTGTTACCGTACTCGAAAATACACCTTCGGTAGAAGTTGACATCGACGGAAACGTGAGCCTTCGCGGTTCATCGAGTTTTACGGTGCTGATCGATGGACGTCCCAGTGTACTTAGTGGAAGTGATGCACTGAAACAAATTCCGTCATCGGCTATCCAGAACATTGAAATTATAACCAATCCATCGGTTAAATATGATCCGGATGGAATGGCAGGAATTATTAATGTGGTGATGAAAAGAAATGTACTTTCAGGTGTTAACGGAATCGTAAATGTAAACCTTGGAACCGGTGATAAATACGGTACCGACATGATGCTGAACTACAAAACAAAGAAATACAATTTATTCTTTGGTGCGAACTGGAACGACAACACTGACAAGGGAACTCAGAAATCGACTCGCGAAACTTACGCAAATGATACAACAACTTATCTGAATACTGAAGGAACAAGAAACCAAAGTCATGGAGGCAAGCAAATTAAAGGTGGTTTTGATTATTATCTGACTGATAAAACTTCAGTTACCGTTTCCACGCAATTGGGCAGCTACGATTTTAGTAGCTATGGCAGTGGAAACCTGCATAATTACGATCTCCCAAGTTCGTTCGATATCTATTCGATACAAAAAAACAACTCGACCAGAACCGGAAACTATGTAAGTGCGAATGCCAATTTTTTGACCAAATTCGATGAGAACGGTACTCACAAATTGGAAGGTTCGTTCAATTACCGAAACCGGAATGGAGGGTCTGATGAAACTATTGATGAGTATCAGACGGATGCTAACTATAGTCAGGTTGGCGAATACCTTTCGCGTGTCATTACTAATGAAAACAGCAACTCGAACGACTACAGAGCCAAACTGGATTACACTTTACCGCTAAAAGGGGGTTCTAAATTCGAAGCTGGTCTGCAAAGTAGAATCGAAGACGAAAGCGAAGCTTTAGACTTTAAGGATTTTAATACAACAACCCAGCAGTTTGAAAACAATCCGAATTTTACAAGTTCAATGGATTTCAAAGAAAATATACATTCCATTTATTCAACCTACACCGGAAACCTGAAAGCAATACAGTTTGTTGTTGGGGTGCGCGAAGAATATAACAAACGAAGTATCATTCACTATAAAGAAAATGTCCCTAATAAGTATAATCTGGATCGTTTCGATTTTTTCCCATCCTTGCACTTGTCTTATGAATTGGTTGATAAAAGCCAGTTGATGACCAGTTATTCACGCAGGATTAATCGTCCGGATGGCCGCGATCTTGACCCGTTCCCAAGTTATATGAACCAGTACACCATCAGAACAGGAAATCCTGGACTGAAGCCGGAATATACCGATTCGTACGAAGCCAGTTACATGAAGAAATTTGGTAATTCATTTGTTTCGCTCGAAACATTCTACCGCACCACAAATAACCTGATGACACGTTTGACAAATGTGGTTGATGGAATCAGCTATATGACAGTTGATAACCTGAATCGCGATTATTCGATGGGTGGCGAGATTATGGGAAACCTGAATATGACCAAATGGTTGCTGGTAAACACCAGTTTTACCTTATACAATTACAAATTGAAGGGCGAAGTATTGGGAAGATCGGTTGACAGACAAAGCACCAATTATTCTGGAAGGTTAAACGCTACCATAAAATTTACACCTGAAAGTCGCCTGCAGCTTACGGGCTTCTACCGTGGCCCATCAGTTTCGGCTCAGGGAGATCAGAAAGGAATGATATTTACCAACTTATCATACCGTCAGGATTTCATGAAGAAAAAATTATCGGCAACTTTGAGTGTACGTGATTTGCTAGGAACGGCAAGATTCCAGGGAACTTCTTATGGCGATAATTTCAAATCGTCTTTTAAAATGACCCGCGAACCACGCGTACTGATGCTCACACTGAGCTACAAAATTAACAACTATAAAATGGATAAGTCGGCACCAGCTGAGGAAAATGTACCGGCAATGGATAATAGTGGATTCTAATCGATCCGTTTAAAATAAATGTCTAGAAGCGAAACTCAGGAGACTGGGTTTCGCTTTTTTATTTTGGATGTATAATTGTAAAAGTATAGCAAAAAAAGGCTGTCCGAAAGGGCAGCCAATTTTATCTATTCTCTGATCAACTAAACAATTACAAAGTTGCTTCGCCCGGTACCCAGTCGCATGGAGTTAATTCTCCGGTTTGCAGGGCATCCAGAATACGGATGATTTCTTTTACATTTCTACCAACATTCAACCCATTAACCGAAACATGTTGAATCGTTCCTTCTGGATCGATAATAAAAGTAGCACGATATGCGATTTTGTTTACAGGTTCCAGAATGCCTAATTCTTCTGAAAGCGATTTGCTGGTATCGGCTACCATTGGGAATTTAAGCCCTTTCAATCCTGGATGATTGTTTCTCCAAGCTAAATGTACAAACTGCGAATCGATAGACGCACCAATTACATTGGCATCGCGTTTGGCAAATTCTTCAAAATGTTCGTTAAACGAAACGATTTCGGTAGGACAAACAAATGTGAAATCCAGAGGCCACCAAAAAAACACAGTCCATTTGCCAGTTATATCTACATTGGTTAATGTTTTAAACTCTTTGCCGGCTTCTAATGAAACCACAGCTTCTTTCGTAAACGCAGGAAATTTTTCTCCAATAGTTTTCATGATATTCGTATTTATAATTTATAATTCTTTAAAAATATTAGACAAATATAAGTTCCTATTGTTCGCCAGTCAAATCGAATTTTTCAATCCTGAATAGACAAAAACTATCCAAAAAAGTCATTTACTTGATTTTATGATTAAGTGTCTAAAAAACGCTTTAAGAAGCACGTCAATAAAGAAGAATTGATATTCTTAAAGAACGTTCAATTATGCTTGGTGAATAGGGAAGATAATTTTACCTTTAGGGGATTTTTTTGATCACAGACAATTTATTCATACCTAAATCAAATTATTAACCAATGGAAAACAAATTTAGCAGAAGATCATTCCTTGCTACCTCAGCAACCGCTGCTGCTGCGGTAACCATCCTTCCGAGCAATGTAATTGCCGGAATGGGACACAAAGCCCCCAGTGACAAATTAAACATTGCTGCTGTTGGTGTCGGCGGTATGGGTCATGCAAATTTAAAAAATCTTAAGTCGGAAAACATCGTTGGTTTATGCGATGTGGACTGGAAATATGCCGACGGCTGTTTCAAAGAATTCTCTGGAGCTAAAAAGTACAAGGACTGGAGAGTGATGTACGATGAACTTGGCAAATCGATTGATGGTGTTTTAGTTGCAACTGCTGACCATACACACTGTATTGTTGCCTCTCATGCTATCGAAATGGGTAAAAGTGTATATGTACAGAAACCATTAACTCACACTGTTTACGAATCACGCTTATTAACCAAGTTGGCTGCAAAATACAATGTAGCTACTCAGATGGGTAATCAGGGCTCATCGGCTGAAGGAGTTAACCTTACCTGCGAATGGCTTGCAAATGGTGAAATAGGTGAAGTGACTAAAGTTGAGGCTTTTACAGATCGTCCGATCTGGCCACAAGGCTTGAACACACCAAGTCAAGGACAATGGGTTCCTGAAACATTGGATTGGGATTTATTTACAGGCCCAGCCAAAATGCGTCCATATAACGAAATTTATCACCCATGGAACTGGCGTGGCTGGTGGGCTTATGGTACAGGTGCTTTAGGCGATATGGCTTGTCACATTTTGCACCCTGTATTTGTTGGTCTCGAACTGGGCTATCCTACAAAAGCTCAAGGTAATTCAACTTTATTGTTGCAGGATTGTGCTCCAACTGCACAGTCAGTAAAATTAACTTTCCCTTCCCGTTCAGTAAAACGGCAGTGGAAAGGTTCGAAAAAAGCTGTACTTCCTCAAGTTGAAGTTTCATGGTTCGATGGTGGAATCAAACCAATGCTTCCAGCCGGATGGCCTGCAGGTAAAGATCCTAACGATCAAGGTGGTTGTGTTTTCTTCCATGGAACAAAAGGTATTTTAGTTTGTGGTTGCTACGGTGTTAATCCTTGGATTTTACGTCCGGATGGTACTGTTGCTAAACCAGAAGCTCCAAAATTCCGTCGCCGCGTTGAAACTTCACACGAAATGGATTGGGTACGTGCAGCTAAAGAATCACCAGAAAGCCGTGTTCAAACTGCTTCTAATTTCAGCGAAGCCGGCCCATTCAATGAAATGGTAGTTATGGGCGTGTTGGCTGTTCGCTTACAAACCCTAAACAAAGAATTATTGTGGGACGGACCAAGCATGAAATTTACCAACATCACTGACGACGAAAAAATCAAAATCATCGTTGAAGATAAATTCAAAATTCATGACGGACACCCAACGTTTGACAGATCCTATACTGACCCGGTTCCTGCTACCGAATTTGCAGCAGAACTGATCAAACATACATACCGCAAACCTTGGAGTCTTCCAGAAATGCCGGCATAACTGTTTAAATGGAAATATAACTGAAAGGTGGACATGAAAATGTCCGCCTTTTTTAATTCTTTAACGATTAGATTGACAGTTTAATTTCTGAAATTAAATCGGAATACCTATTTTCACCACTTCAGAAAATCAATTCATACTAGCAGCTTTATCATGGGAAACAATCATTCGAACATAAGTCGCCGGCATTTTCTTGGAACAACTGCGTTGGCTGCAACCGCTGTAACCATTTTGCCATCAAAGGTAATTGCTGGTCTTGGGCACAAAGCCCCGAGCGACAAACTTAATATTGCCGGAATTGGTGTTGGCGGTATGGGTTTTAATAACCTTTCGAACATGGACACCGAAAATATTGTTGCCTTGTGCGATGTTGATTCAAAGTACGCCGGACGAAATGCATTCCGGAAATGGCCGCTTGCTCAAAAATATCAGGATTACCGCGAAATGTTTGCCAAGCAGAAAGACATTGATGCTGTGATGATTGCCACACCCGATCACTCTCACGCCTTACCTGCTCTGATGGCAATGAAATCGGGCTATCATGTTTATCTTCAGAAACCACTGACTCATTCGGTATTCGAATCAAGAATAATGACCGAGACCGCAAAACGATATGGAGTTGCAACCCAAATGGGAAACCAGGGAAATTCCGGAGAAGGAATCCGCAAGGTTTGTGAATGGATTTGGGCCGGAACTATTGGCGAAGTAACTTCGGTTGATGCCTGGACAAATCGCCCAATATGGCCGCAAGGTTTGGAACGGCCAACAGATAAAATGCGTGTTCCGAATACACTGAACTGGGATCTTTTCATCGGACCAGCCAAATTTCGTCCTTATCATGAAGTTTATACACCATGGAACTGGCGCGGTTGGTGGGATTTTGGAACTGGCGCATTAGGCGATATGGCTTGTCATATTCTCGATCCGGTTTTTAAAGCCTTGATGTTGCAATATCCAACTGCTGTTGAAGCTAGTTCAACTACTGTAAATAATGAATCGGCTCCCAACGCCGAAAAAGTAACCTACTGGTTTCCCAGAAGAGATAACCTTTCAAAAGTGGGTATGCCTGAAGTTAAAATAACTTGGTATGATGGCGGAATGCTGCCGGAACGTCCGGAGGAACTGAAAGACGGAGAACAAATGGGCGACTGGAATGGCGGAGTAATTTTTTACGGAACTAAAGGTAAAATCATGTGTGGTTGCTATGGCGCTAATCCGACGTTGTTGCCCACATCTGAAATGGCTCATTTTAATGAGCCTGAAAAAATAATCCGGCGCATCCAGAATGCCGACACCAATGGACACGAACAGGACTGGATTCGGGCAGCAAAAGAAAATAAAGACAATAGGGTAGAGGCGAGTTCTTATTTCGGTTATTCAGGTCCACTCAACGAAATGGTAGTGATGGGTGTTCTGGCCGTCCGCCTTCAGGATTTGAGAAAACGATTGATTTGGGATGGTAAAAATATGCAATTCACCAATATCGGGCAGTCCGAGAATATCAGGGTGGTAACTTCCAACAAATTTGAAGTGGTGAATGGTGACCCAAAATTCGATACCAAGTACGATACCATTCCTGCATTGGCGTCAGCCGAGGAGTGGATCAGGCACAATTACAGGGACGGCTGGGAGCAGATATAATGAAGTATCCGTTATTGGCGTGCAATTCCTTATAAAATTCGGTCATTGATTGTCATTTGTTGAATAGAACGGAATTCAATTGACAAGGTATGACGTGAAGCGAATGACCACAAATGACAAATTTTACTTTCCAACCACCATCCTGTTATCAGCCATTCGGTTGTTGAATTGTTGGACGATGGCTTTTTGTAGCTGCTGTTCTTCCATAAAATCAACGGTTCCAAGCAGATTTTTCTTCAATTCAGGATCTTCTTTTCGGTTGTAAATGGCGGTAAGTTTGTCGTCAGTGAGGTAAAAGGCATAGTCGCCGCTTAAAAACTGGTACGAATCCTGAATGTAATTAATCACAAATCTTCGACTGTTTTTATCGAACAAATTGCTTCCAAAAGCCACATATGGATAAGGGTAATTCAGGTAACTGAGTATGGTAGGGAGAATATCAATTTGTTCGGCTAAACCCGTATCAACACCTTTCAGGCTTCCGTCGGGTTTGTAAAAAAGAATTGGAATCGCAAAATAATTTACCGAAGTGTAATATCCCGGTATGGCAGAATCAACGGCATGATCGGCTGTAATGACAAATAGCGTATTTTTAAACCAGGGCATGGTTCGGGCAAGGTCGAAAAATTTCTGAAGCGAATGATCAGTGTAACGGATGCATTTATTAATCGGAAGCCGTCCTTCAGGAAATTTACCCTTGTATTTCGCCGGAACTTCGTATGGATGATGCGACGAAACTGAAAAAATTGTGGTTGCAAACGGTTGCTGCATCTTGTTCATTTCGTGTGCAAAAAACTGGAAGAAAGGTTCGTCCCAAATGCCCCAAACGCCATCGAAATCAGCTTCTTTCCCGTATTCATTTTTGCCAACATATTTCTGAAAGCCTGCAATTTTAGTGAAAGCATCAAATCCCATCGATCCGTTAGGCGCTCCATGAAAAAATGCAGTTTGATACCCCTGTACTGAAAGCAGACTGGCAATGCTGTTGATCGAATTTCCGGATCTCTCGGAAATAACGTACGGCAGCACCAGCGCGGGAATGCTTGCTGTAACTGAAGGTATGGCGTCGATTGATTTACGTCCGTTGGCAAATGCATTTGGGAAAACAAGGCTTTCGTTGATCAGTGAATCGAGAAAAGGCGTGTAACTTCTGTCTCGTGGGTCAGTCAGTTGCGGATTTAGCGAGCCAACAAATGCCCGGCTGAAACTTTCCAGAATAATGATCACCACGTTGTCTTTTCGGGCAGGCCCAATGCTGTCAGGAATATGAACAGGCGAATAAATTCGGTTCAATTCTACTTCCGAAGTGAAATACGATTTATGAACGAAGGCCTTTTTCCCCCAGGTGCGGAAAATACAAAACGGGGTATTTTGTACGATAGCCATTTCTTCTGGCGCATTTACAAATGCTCCGGCATTGTTCATGTTAATCGGTCGGGTACTGTGCCGCCAACCTCCACGCATCCCAATAATCGATAGTACAACTACAATAAAAATTACGGGTATTCCTGAAAGAAAATAGATAAACGGGTGACGGAATTTGATCGCTTTTGGCTTAATCAGGGTATACAATGCCGAAAGCAAAACCAGTAAAACGATGAGAATGACCGGGATGTACCAAAAGTCGTAAAAGAAACGCAGGATCAGCCTGCCATTTCCGGCATCGAAGGCTGCAACATCGAACATGCTGGCAGTTGTCCGTTTCAGAATGTATCGGTAGTAAATAATGTCAATCAGGTTAAAAGCAATCCCAATACCATTGCTAATCATGAAAAGCCATTTCAATGTTTTCTGGTACCAATTGCTGAATTTGAACTCAAAGGGTAGGAGAAAGAGCAGTATATACGCCGCGTTCAAATATAATAATGCGCTGAAATCAAACATGAGTCCGCCTTTCATCATCGTCAGGAACGAAAAGAAAGTGACTTTGGGAAAAGAGGCGGTGTTGAATAGAAAAAATAAAATCCGGCAGATCGAATAGAACCCCATGAGGAGTGAAAACCGGTAAAGCAAAACCAGATACTCGTTGGTTTCGTATTTCTTTTGGCTTAACTGTCGTTTCAGCATCAGTTTCTTAAAATTATTTAGGATTCACTTTCCAAAGTTCCTTTACCGATTTATTTTATCATCACGGATTCTTTGGTATTGTTTGTTGGCAAAAACAAACTCCTGAAGTTTCTGGTTCTCTGAATACAAAATTTCTTTACGGTTTCCTTCCCAACACATTTCGCCGTCAGAAATAAACAGGATATTATCACCAATTTCCATCACTGAATTCATGTCGTGAGTGTTAATGATGGTAGTTATTTGCAGATCGACTGTAATCGAATGAATCAGTTCGTCAATAACCATGGAGGTTTCAGGATCAAGTCCTGAATTGGGTTCGTCGCAGAATAAGTATTTGGGATTCAGTACAATGGAACGTGCAATTGCAACTCTTTTCTGCATACCTCCTGAAATTTCTGAAGGATAGAGTTTGTTTGCATCCGTAATATTAACACGATCAAGACAAAAATCGACCTGTTTTTGTTTTTCTAATGATGTAAGCTCTGAAAACATATCGAGTGGGAAACGGACATTTTCTTCTACCGTCAAGGAATCGAAGAGTGCGCCACCCTGAAAAACCATGCCCATTTCCTGCCGAAGTTGTTTGCGAAGTTTCTGTCCCATCGAAGTAAAATCGCGATTGTCGTACAAGATCTGACCTTTATCTATCTCGTGCAATCCTACAATCGACTTCAGTAGAACCGTCTTTCCCGATCCGCTTCGTCCGATAATCAGGTTGGTTTCCCCTTGGTTGAATACTTTCGAGATGTTCTTCAGAACATCCTTGTTTTCAAACGATTTGTATATGTTTTTAATTTCGATCATCTTACAACAGCAGTTGAGTTAAAATCAAATCCCAAACCAGAATCTGGATGTTTGTATTGACCACCGCCCGGGTGCTTGCCGTACCAACATCGAATGCGCCACCTTCAACGGTATAACCAAAAAAGGCTGAAATGGATGAAATAAGGAAGCCGAAAACCAGGCATTTCATCAGCGAAAAGGTGACATAATATGGATTGAACGAAGATTGAATTCCATTAATATAGTCAGTAATAGTCACTGCACCAACTGCCGGACCAACGATAAGTCCGCCAATTATTCCGAAAAATACACTAAGAATGTAGAGTAATGGAAACATCAGAACTACGGCTATGATTTTAGGCAATATCAAATAACTGGCTGAATTAACTCCCATAATTTCAAGCGAATCAATTTGCTCAGTCACTTTCATACTTCCGATTTCGGAGGTTATGTTCGACCCGATTTTCCCAGCCATGATCAGTCCCATTATGGTCGATGAAAACTCAAGAATCAGCGAATCCCGGTTTCCTAAGCCAATTATTGTTCTTGGCAATAATGGATTGACCATGTTATAGGCAACCTGTAAAGTCATGATTCCACCCATGAAAATGGAGATAACGGCTACAATACCAACCGATTTAATCCCGAGGTTCTCAATTTCATTAAAGGTTTGCCGGATATACAAACTATGTCGTTCAGGTTTGCTGAAGACTTTCAGAAGAAGTGCGAAATATTGACCTGTTTGATTAAAAATATTCATTCAAAACCTGTATTTATATCTTTCAGTGACGATTAATTTTGATTGAAATCTAAGTAAAAATCTACAAATCAATGTATTAATGATTCAAAGGAAGGTGTTAATACATTTTTTTGTAATGGTTAAAGGTACAAATATTCCAAAAACAGGCATTTTTTCGAGGGTTTTAATTTTAAACTCATTATCTTGATAAAAGATTTCGACCCAAAGTTGAACGACCGAATGGGGTCTGTTTCGTAATGCAACTAGGGTGCAACTAGCTAATCATAAATATATTGACCAATGAATAATACGTATTGTGTGATAATGGCAGGTGGAATTGGTAGTCGTTTCTGGCCTTTAAGTAAGAGCAATATGCCGAAACAATTTCTCGATATTCTTGGAACTGGGCGTACTTTTATTCAACAGACCTACGATCGTTTTACGAAAATCTGTCCCAATGATAATTTTTTTATCGTAACAAGCGTCGACTACAAAGAGCTTGTTATGGAGCAGCTCCCTGAGCTTAAGGAAAGTCAGATACTTCTTGAGCCTTTACGCAGAAGTACAGCTCCCTGTATTGCTTATGCCAGTTATAAAATTCAGAAGATAAATCCCAAAGCAAATATCATCGTGTCTTCTTCTGATCATTACATACAACAGGAAGATGCATTTCTTGAGGAAATCAGAAAAGGAATTGAATTTGTTAGTGAAAATGATGCCTTGCTAACTCTGGGCATTCAGCCTAATCGGCCGGAGACTGGTTATGGGTACATTCAAATTGAGAGTAATAGAGCAATTGGAGCTGTTGCAAATTTGCATAAAGTAAAAACTTTTACAGAAAAGCCAGACATCGAATTGGCTAAAATATTTATTGAAAGTGGTGAGTTTTTCTGGAATTCTGGAATTTTTATCTGGTCACTTCCGTCTATCTTGAAAGCTTTCAATACACATTTGAATTCGATTTCTGAATTGTTTGAAAAGGGAAGTCGATTGTACGGGACATCCGACGAGGTTCCATTCCTGAATAAAACTTATTCTGAATGTCAGAACATCTCCATTGATTATGGAATCATGGAAAAGGCCACCAATGTTTATGTTTTGTGTTCCGATTTTGGATGGAGCGATCTTGGAACCTGGGGGTCGTTGTACGATAACTCAACTAAAGATACTGAGGGAAATGTTGTTTCGGGTAAAAACGTAATGTTGTATGGCGCTAAAGACTGTATTGTGAACATGCCCAAAGAAAAACTGGTTGTACTTCAAGGGCTTGAGGGTTATATTGTAGTCGAATCGGAGGAAACGTTATTGGTTTGCCGGAAGGAAGACGAACAGCAAATCAGGCAATTCGTTAACGATGTTCGGATGAATAAAGGCGATCAATACATTTAAGAAGATGGAAAAGAGTCATTCAAAAGGCCTATTTAAACAATTTTCCAATGACTAATGACTTTTTTCTATTTTGCTATTCATAATACTTTGGCTTAAATGTGCTTCGAACGCATCTGAATCCAACATACGACTTTGCGGAATCCTGATATTCAAAGCTTCGGGTCGAAACCTGAACGTAATAGGCAATGTCTTTCCATGATCCGCCACGAATGACTTTTCGTTTTAAAGCAGGAGGATCATCTGGCTTTGCATTGTATTGGAAGTCGGGACTGAAATCACTAATAATATCATAGCCAGATTCATTGTAGGCATTTGAAGTCCATTCTGCTACGTTTCCAGACATGTCATACAAACCATATGAGTTTGGCAGGAAGTTGGCAACTTTCATAGTCGTAATGCTTGATTGACTGTCTGACACATAATTCCCCCGCATCGGTTCAAAATTGGCAACGAAACTTCCCTCTTCGTTTCTTGAGTAATAACTTCCCCAGGGATAAAGAGTCATCTGATGACCGCCACGAGCAGCATATTCCCATTCAACTTCTGTAGGCAATCGGTAATCCATTACTCCCGGATTCTTAATCATCTCCTGAAAGTTATTCATTTGCTTCGTTCTCCATTGACAAAAAGCTTTGGCTTGTGCCCATGTGACACCAACAACCGGATAATTATCGTAGGCTACATGGGAGAAGTACTTTTCGGTTAAAGGTTCGTTGTAGGAAAAGGTGTAATCGCGTATCCAGACTAAAGTATCCGGATAAACCGGTGTTGTTTCATGCATGATAAACGATGATCGGTTCAGCGTAGGGCTTTCTTTTCCGTTTGCATCTACAACATTTCCTCCGTAGCTCTGTGTCTCAAAATTATAACTATTGGCTCGTTTGGCAGCTTGCCGGTAGTCAACCCAATAATATTCAAATTTGAGTTTTCGTGAATCAATCTCTCTTCTGTTGAAGAATCGTTCTGCTTCAGGAATATAAATTTCTGAAAGTGCGGTCTGATATTCAGGATTTTTCCATTCAATAGGTTCAAGCCAGTTGAGTCGGGGATTTTCAAGAATCACTCCTTTTCTTCCTTCAGAAATCAAAAACTCAGGGATTGTTTCGGATAGAAGTTGGCGTGCAATTGAATCTCTAACCCAATAAACGAACTGTCGATATTCATTATTCGTTATTTCGGTGTCGTCCATCCAAAATGACGGTACGGAGACGGTTTTTACCGGAGTACTTGAGCGATCAATTTCTTCATCGGACGGACCGATGTTAATGCTTCCTTGTTTAATGAAATTCATCCCATAGGGGATCGGCTCAAAATATGGTTTTCTATTCTGGGCACTAGTTAGCTGACTCGTCCAGTCTCGATGACATGAGCTGAAGAGAAATGAGGCCATCAAACTTATGAGCAGAATTTTATACATACTATGCCGGTACACAAATAAAAACCATTGATTTCAGAAAAACTCTGGAAGAAGATTTTTATTGTTTAGAATTTAATTCTTCAAAAAAAAAGCCTTATCAGGAATTCCCCATAAGGCTTTAGCTTATGCTGTTAAATATTAATATTCCCAAAGATTCTGTTCGTAATCAAATATCGAATTTTCGATTCGTTTACTTTCAAGCATGGCATCCTTACTTCCAAGATACTGGCTAATTTCGCGGTTGTTATAGATATTTTCTTCTTTAACAATGTATGAATTGAATTTTCTTTTCAGAAAAATATCGTCAAACGATAAGTTTCGTGCCGTATTTTGGGGATTGAAAACTTCGTTAGCTGCCATGATTTCTCGTGCTTCTGGGAAATAAATCCAGAATACCTGACGGCGTTGCACCTGTTCCTGATTGGTATCTTCGTCGCGGTAGAATTCCTGAATTGGACAAATTCCAATCACTCGCACATTCATTGTTGAAGTCTGTTTGTCGAAATACCACTCTTCTTTCACCATGAATTGTTTGACTTCTTCAGAGCGGATTTCACCAGCAACAACCTTATCCTGAAGTTCACCTGTATCAACGTTTCGAACTTTCCGGGTTCTTGTTGTTGCACCAAAAGCTTCTTTAACTTGCTCAAAAGTCATCGGAACTTTAAATTCGTCATCGTTTTTAGCATCATAGGCGGTTAATTTTCCATCTTTTACACCTTGAATCATCAGGTTCACCAAATTGAATCTTCCATCTACCTCTTTCGTTGGAAAATACAAAGGTTGGTTAATTTTTTCCCGAAGGTCAATGATACGCCAAACTTTCTTACGCCACATCACATCGGCTTCTCTGATGTAGGGCAGAGGCGTTGGTTTGCGATTATAAACGTCAGTGCGTTTATATGCTCCATCAATAATCTGAGCCTTGGTTTCCTGCTGGGTGGCTCCAAATAGTAGAGCCAATACACCAATGAATACTAAAATCTTTTTCATGACTATCTTATTTTAAAACTGATAGGAGATAATGGACGTGCTGGTTGGCCATCGTCCCCTTTCGCCATAATGTTATCAATAAATATTATACTTCCTTGTGTTAACTTACCGAACTGGTCTTTTTGCTCGGAGGTAAACTTATTGTCTTTCGAACTGTATGTTTTCACGTATGTTCCAGAAATATTTACATCGAATTGGACGACCTTAAACTTCAAATCGAAGTCAAAATCCTTTAAATCAGCAAACAGTCCATCTTCAGCTAACAATTCTTCTTTTTTGAGGTTTCCTCCATTTTTTCCGCCAATTGTTGCAAGTGGTGGTGGAACTTCTTTTACCCTGAAATCCATCGAACCCATTGGTCTTAATTCGTTACCAGATCTGGCAGAAACCGATATTGTGGTGTTCTTGCCCGTAGCATCAAGCTTGGATGGGTAAGCAAGGTAATCATCCCCAGCTTTTTCAATACGACCATTGTTTATAGTGACTACCAGATTCTCGGATGCGGCACCTGGAACAGAGACTTTAATAGGATTGGCAATCCCGATGTACATCACATTCATTTTAGTAGGCGAAACAGTGGCGCTTGGTTTTCCTACCTGATATTCGCCCTGAAAAGGATAGCTGTTTATATTTCCTTCCGGATTTTTATATTTTATTAAGCCGCCCCATTTAAATGTACCAACTTGCGACGCAGGAACTTTATATATTCCTTTCCCATCTTTCAAGGTCAGTTTAGTATTGCCTACAAATATTTCAGGTTGTTGTGTTGTATCCTCTGCTGCTAAAAAGATTTCGGCTTCAAACTGGTCTCCCTGAAGCACGTAAGTTGATGTTGCAAGTATTCTTGCTCCCAGTCTGTTGAATTTGAAAGACGCAGCATCTATCTGGCTAAATAGACTGGAAATAACATTTGTTTCGGCATTTTCAATGTCGATTTGCATTTTTGACAGTAAAGTTATGACAGCAATCAGTGGTTTACTTTCGAAATGCAAACTTTCCCACGACTTCTTTTCACCACCCTCTTTCAAATTAATTTTCGGGTCGGAAGTGTCCAACTGTTTAATAATATTCTCACTTAGAGGAGAACCTTTTTCCATAAAGGAGGCCAGGAAGTCACGATATTCGTTGATGTTATTTTTCAGCTCTGATGCTTTTTTCTTTTGAATCATGATTTCCGAAGGAGTATTCAAATCATCTTCTTTTTTGATCAGGATGGTATCACCCTTGCTATTAATAGTGAATGGTTCTCCGGATGCAAGAGATCCACCTTCAGCCTGAGCTTGTTTTAATGATATTCCACCCGAAGCTAATACCAGTTGTTCCTTCAGATCCTTAATCTGTGTAATTAAATCGGTAGTTCTTTTGTTTACCTGATCTGCTTTATCTTTCCATTCTTTAACTTTAGCTGGATTAGAAATATATGCAGCATCAAATGCCCCATATATTTGATCATTTTTCCGTTTTATATTATTAAGAGTCTGGGTTAAACTAGCGTCAACAATCCGGAACGATTCAAGTACTTCGGATGCCACATTTAATGCTAACATTGCTGTTAACACCAGATACATCATATTAATCATTTTTTGCCTCGTAGATTCCGGGCAATTTTTACTTGACATAGTGTTCGCGAATTAAATTACTTCTTTTTATAATTCATGGCTCCCAGCATATTTCCATAAACCGAATTCAGAGCATCTAGGTGTGAATTTAATTTTTCGGCATTCTCCTTGTATTTCTTCATTTCTTGTGCCGATGAAGCAATAATCTGATTCATCTGGTTAAGCTCTTCGAAGAATTTTGTTGAGGCATGTATTTGATCGCTTGTACCTTTTAATTGTTTTTCGTAGCCTACATTCAATGATTCAATATTCTTGTTCAGTTTATGTAAGTTTTCACCATAGCTCGAAGAATTTACTTCGAAATCTTTTAATCCCTTTTCCATGGTGCCAGAAAACCTTTGATAAGATTCAGTAAGTTTACTGCCTGATTCATCCATTTGTTTGGTGAATTTTACACTTGATTCATTTAACCTCGACAGCATATTTTCACCAGTTTCCGAAATCTTGTGTGCCGTGTTACTATATGAATTTACCAATTCACCAATCGAATTATTAATCGTATGGTTAGCCTGAGTATTCATTTCTGAAAATGCCATCATCGATTCTGAAGCTGAATTCAGGTTCCTGACATAGATGTCGGTAGCCAGAGTTGCTGTTGAAATGTCGCTTATTCCTGATGCCGTATTGGACAAATCAACTAAGCTTTTGCCAATTTTTGCCAACAGCTCAGGAGTAATATTGGTGCTGTTTAATAAAGCGTCTAAATTACCAATCTTGCCATTATTCTGAACTTCTTCAATCGGTTCTAAAAGTTCATAATCTTCCTGTAATTCAGGATAAACTTTTGACCAATCAGGTTGTTCCAGTGGTGGTTCAAACGCAGAAAGGAAGAAAATAAATGCTTCTGTCAGCAAACCGATGGTAAGCATGATTCCGGAATGATTCCAATGCTGAAGTTTAAATAAAGCACCGATGAGAACCAGGGAAGCACCCCAACCATAGACATACCCCATTAATACTTTCCACCTTTTTGTCTTAAGTATTTCACCAATATTCATGTGTTCAGAATTTAGATCGTTAATTAAAATTCGTTTCCAAAGGAAGAACGAACGCAACGGAAGCCAATATAGGATTTGGTCGTATCCTGATATTCAAAGCTTCTTGTTGAGACCTGGAGAAATGCGGAAATATCTTTCCAAGAGCCTCCACGTATAACTTTACGCTTCATCGCAGGAGCATCTCCTGGTCTTGCATTATATTCAAAGTTTGGATTGAAATCATTGATGTACATGTACGCGGACTCATCATAGGCCGAACTTGTCCATTCAGCAACATTACCTGACATATCGTAAAGCCCGAAATCATTTGCTTCGTAGCTTCCAACTTTCATGGTTGCCATACCTCCATCTTCAACATAGTTTCCTCTTAACGGCTTAAAGTTGGCAAGGAAGACACCATCTTGCTGGCGGGTATAATATCCACCCCATGGGTACATTGATGACTGGTGATCTCCACGAGCGGCATACTCCCATTCAACTTCAGTTGGTAATCTGTAATCCTGTAAAGTTGCTTCTCTTTGGCTTGAAAGGAAATCATTGTGAAGTTTGGTTCTCCAATGGCAGAACGCTTTGGCTTGTTCCCAGGTGACTCCCACTACTGGATAATCATCAAATCCGGGATGCCAAAAATAACGGGTTGCCCATGGCTCATTGTAGGAAAATGTAAAATCTCTGATCCAGGTTAAGGTGTCAGGATAGATATTTACCTGGTTACTAAAAATAAACGATGAGCGGTTTTCAACTGCTTTTTCTTCTCCTTTTGTGTCGGTTACACTTCCCCCACTGTAGCTTTGGGTTTCGTAGTTATACATGTTTACCCTACGTGCAGCCTGTTTCAAATCAATCCACTGGTAATTGTAAAACAGTTTTCGTGAGTCGATTTCTTTTTTCTTGAAAAACCGTTCGTTTTCAGGAATAAACATTGGGGCCAAAGCTTCGCTATAATCCGGATTACTCCAATCCAGTTTTTCTTTCCAGTTAATTCTAGGTGGATCAATAGGATTACCTTTTCGATCCTCACTATTCATGAATTCCGGAAATTGCTCCGATAAAGTTGTTCGTGCAATTGAGTCTCTGACCCATTGTATAAACTGCCGGTATTCATTGTTGGTGATTTCGGTATCATCCATCCAAAATGCATCAACGGATACTGTTTTTGCAGGTGTTGAGGATGATGTTACATCCTGATCATTTGGTCCGAGATTGAAAGATCCTCTGTGAATAAAGGTCATTCCATAAGGAGTTGGTTCAAACCATTTTCCTCTTCCCTTTACTCCTGTTAGTTCTCCATTGCCTGATTTATTACAACTCGATAGCGAAAAAATCATCAAAATAACTAACCCAATAGAAAAAAGTTTTTTCATAGTATAGCTGTATGTTGCTTCTAAAATATTCTTTACAAGTATCTTACACTCTTGTATTTTTTATTCCTGTTTTTGCCAAGATCAAGGCTGTAACTCAGATAAATCTCGTGCGAGCCACCTGTGTACCCTGATAATGCAGATGTTATTATGTCGTAGGCATAGCCTATCTTTAATCCATTATTTAATTCAAACCCTAAAAGAACACAAATAGCGTCGTTAATCCTGTAATTTAAGCCGGCAGAAAACCGCTTTTTGTAAACCAGATCAACTAAGAAATCGGTCTGGAAACTAACTCCATCCGATTTGAAATATACTGCAGGTTGCAATTCAAATAACGGATCAGTTAAACTGATATTGTAACCTGCTGATAAATAGTAATGTCGTGCCAAAAATGAACGTGCCTCGTCTCCGAGTATAATTGAAGCCTGATTTAAATGTGTTACTGAGGCTCCAAAAAAGTAATCCTTCGATCTTAAATATACACCCAATCCAGTATCGAATGCCAATTGACTCGCTTCTGACTGGGGAAATTTTGTGTCTGATGAATTCCAAAAATCACCTGTAGGGAAATGCCAACGATCGGCACCATTGATTGCCATGTTGTAAAAACCCATACTGACACCAAAACCCAAATCACCAATCCCTGTCTTTTTCTGGTATGCATAATCGAAATTAACCAAAATATTCTTAGAAAATCCGATTTCGTCGCTAATTATATTGAACCCAAACCCACTATTTAACCCAAATAGATTGCCTGCTGAACCAACGCTAAATACCAGTGTTTTGGGGGCTCCTTCAATACCAACCCACTGATATCTATTGAGTATCACACCACTCATTGCTCCATCAATTCCTGCGTATCCCGGGTTAACAGTGAGCTGAGTTGCTCTGTTAAAGCTGAACTGCGGATCCTGTTGGGCAATTGCGGCTAAGATAGCTATTATATATAAAAATAAAAAACAAAATATTTTTTTCATAAAAGCATTGTTGTGACTCAGTTTGCCCAATTCATGTGCAGTAAAATAATGAAAAAATGTTTACTGTACCAAACACTGATTGTCTCTAAAGTCAATGAACGCAGGTTTAGATCATTTATTTTGTCTTTTGCTCATCTTTCTAATGTTTTTCCACCATCGGTCTGGTATATCACCGAGCGATGCTTTCTTGTAATCGTCCTCATCACAAGGCACAATATACATTCCCCCTTTTCTGTTTTCAAAATCTGAAATTTCCATCCACCATCTTCCAGAAACCCGGCTTTGAAAAAAGACCAGCGTCATGTTGATGTCAGACATGTCGACCATGAATTGATTAAAGTCTTCCGAATCATCCAGCGGGTCTTCTGGTTTGCGATTAAAGAAGCCTTCTATGAAATGCCAAACAATTTGAGCCATCAGGTTTGATGAATTCGAACTGAGGTCGTTATCGGGTAGTAGATTGAAAAAGCCTGCGATATTCAAAACATCACTTATTCCGGCATATCTTGCAACCTGACAAGCTTCTTCCGAATATAATCCGTTGGGCGACGCCATGGATTGTCCGGGTGCATCAATGCAGCGAACGGCATTCATATCGAAACTAAATATGTTTGCATCGCGCAGGATTGGTTCGACTGAGGTGAGATCGTACCTGACCTGACCTAATCTTTTTACTTCCCAGTGATAATTGTTATAAAGATCTATATCTGATGGATCTACAAAATAGTTTTGATATGCTAGTGCTGTATATGAATAAAGGTTCTTTTGCTTTTCAAAGATTAGATTCAGATAGTTTTCAGAATTAAGGGTCTTAATTCCTTTTCTGAAATCCAGTTTTGGATCAACAGTTACCATATTGAAAAGGCGACCTTCAAAAGCTTTGGTCATTCCAAATGTGAGATCCTGGCTGCCACCAAGAACAACCAAGGTTTGATGGTGGTTAAGAATTTGCTCGCAAATATCACGTAACGCAAAATACGAATCATTGGCTGTAACGCCCAGTTTCAGATTTCCCAGATCGTATATTTTAAATCGCGAGCCAATCCGGTTCAAACTATATAAGTGTTTTCTTATTTCATCAGGAGCCTTAGCAGAACCTCCAACAACCGAATTCCGATCTTCCGGAACACCAATAATGATCAGATCAGCTTTTTCAGGCTTAAGTTTTTCCTGATTTTTTTGCAGCAGGTACCCTAATGTATGTTTTTTATTTGCCCAGTCAGGACATTTAACCTTTTCAAAATCAATAGGATCAAAATAATTTAGCAAGTCCATCAGTGGTTTTTTATCAGGAGTTGAAAATACGGTTTTAAATAAAAAGGGCAAACAAAAAGATGTTTACCCTTAAAAATTATTTCTTCCTTGATTTCTTAGGTGCTGGTTGTTTATCAATCAGCGTCATACAATCATCGAGTGAAAGTTGCGCAGCGTCTGTCGTTTTCGGTATTTTGTAATTGTTCTTTTTGTAAACGATGTATGGACCCCATCTTCCATTCAGGATTTTGAGTTCAGGATTTTCTTCAAATACTTTAATTAATGCGTTTGCATCTTTCTCCCTTTTGCCTTCAATCAGTTCAATCGCCCTTGTTAATTCGATGGAATAGGGATCATCGACATTCTTTTCTAGCGAGATAAATTTACTGTCGTGTCTGACATACGGACCAAATCTACCAATGGCCACGGTTACCGTTTTGCCTTCGTACTCTCCCAGATTTCGGGGTAATTTAAATAATTCGAGCGCATCTTCCAGGGTAATTGTCTCGATGTGTTGCCCTAAACGCAAACTGGCAAATTGAGGTTTTTCTCCTCCTTCGGTAACTTCGCCCAGTTGAGCCAGTGGCCCAAACCGTCCGATTTTTACTGAAATTTCCAGTCCCGAAGTCGGATCAATTCCGAGAACCCGAACTCCATTTGTACGTTCAGCCTCGTTTAATGCGTTTTCAACTTTAGAATGGAAAGGAGTATAAAAACTTTGGATCATATCGTTCCAAACCAATTCTCCTTCAGCGATTTCATCAAATTCCTTTTCAACTTTGGCCGTGAAATTATAATCCATGATCAGATCAAAATACTTAACCAGGAAGTCGTTAACGACCATACCAATATCAGTAGGAAACAATTTCGACTTTTCGGCGCCGGTCTGTTCGGTCTTTACTTTTGATGAAATCTTTTGACCCGAAAGGATTAATTCGGTGAATTCGCGTTCAGTTCCGGGGCGATCTTCCTTGACTACATAACCTCTGTTCTGAACAGTTGTGATAATAGGTGCATACGTTGATGGGCGGCCAATGCCTTG
This sequence comes from Prolixibacteraceae bacterium, assembly GCA_028683385.1. Classification (GTDB taxonomy): domain Bacteria; phylum Bacteroidota; class Bacteroidia; order Bacteroidales; family Prolixibacteraceae; genus Aquipluma. The sequence continues at coordinate 378,409 of JAQUIJ010000003.1, forward strand.
TTCTTCGAGCTTTTTAACCAGGCTGGCTTCCGTATAACGTGGTGGTTTTTGGGTAAAACGTTCGGTTGCATGAATTTTATCCCAACGCAAAATTTGTTTTGCACTTAAAGCTGGAAGTAATCCTTTTTGTCCGCCATTCTGATCTTCGTCATCGCTTGATTCAATATAAACCCGCAAGAACCCGTCGAAAATCAATACTTCGCCCGTTGCAACGAATTTTTCAGGAACAGTTGAAATATCAATAGTTACCGTAGTTTTCTCCAACTCAGCTTCGGCCATCTGAGAAGCAATGGTGCGTTTCCAGATCAGATCGTATAATTTCTTTTCCTGATTGGTTCCCGAAATTTCTTCCTGATCCATGTAGGCCGGGCGAATGGCTTCGTGAGCTTCCTGTGCGCCTTTGGATTTGGTTTTAAACTGACGAACCTGATGGTATTTTTCGCCCATCGTTTGGATGATCATCTGTTTGGCCGCATTAATTGCTAATCCTGATAAGCTCACCGAGTCGGTACGCATGTAGGTGATCTTTCCTGATTCGTAAAGCTTTTGGGCTATGCTCATGGTTTGAGAAACCGAGAATCCTAACTTCCGGCTTGCTTCCTGTTGCAAGGTTGAAGTGATGAACGGTGGGGCAGGAGAGCGTCTTCCCGGTTTTTTTACAACTTCACTAATTTGAAATTCGGCGTTTTTACATTTTTCAAGGAAAGCGTTTGCTTCCTCTTTTGTATCAAAACGGCGACTCAATTCTGCTTTTAGTTCTGTTATTTTTCCATCTTTTTCCGGAACAAGAAAACTTGCAGATACACGAAATGCTGAAGTCGTTGTGAAATTCATGATTTCACGTTCTCTTTCAACAATAAGCCTGACTGCAACCGACTGAACCCTTCCGGCAGACAACGATGGTTTTACTTTTTTCCACAAAACCGGCGAAACTTCGAAACCCACAATTCGGTCGAGAACCCGGCGTGCCTGTTGGGCGTTGACCAAATTCAAATCGAGTGGCCGGGGATTCTGAACGGCATTCAGAATTGCTTCTTTTGTAATTTCATGAAATACAATCCGCTTTGTTGTTTTAGGATCCAGTCCGAGCGTTTCCATGAGGTGCCACGAAATGGCTTCTCCCTCGCGGTCCTCGTCCGATGCCAACCAAATGACCTTAGAGTCTTTCGCCAGTTTCTTTAATTCGGTTACTAATTTCTTTTTGTCGGAGGTGATTTCGTATTTGGGAGTAAAGTTATTTTGAATGTCAATTCCAAAATCTTTTTTTTCGAGATCCCTGATGTGCCCCATGCTCGAGGTAACAAAAAAATCTTTCCCTAAGAATTTTTCAATCGTTTTTGCTTTGGCAGGTGACTCAACTATAACAAGATTTTCGTACATGTATCGGATTGTTTTTCGTTCAGTATTTAAAATTTTGTGCAAATTAAAGAAAAGGAAACGCTAAGTTCAAAATTAAATCCAATAAATTTTTAAAGCATATTTATTTGAAAATGATTTATTTATTCAAATACGAAGGTTTTAGTCATCGAGAAATGACCTCATTTTGGGACTTCTGTTGAGTCTGGTTTGTGAGTATTTAAAGCGCTCATTAATAGTGTATTAATCTTACACCTTCTAATTGTTATGGTTTGACATTAAGTTTGAACTGTCAGGTCGTGAGTGATGCCATTTTCAGACCACTATTATTCTAAGGAATTCATTTGTGTTTCATTATCTTTGTCGACTCAAACCGTAATTAGTGTCGAATGGCGAAAGATATTTCAGTATATAAAAAGTACATACGCATATTTTGGAATTTATACACGGCCGGTGTTGTTGCCGTTTTTCTGATGTTTTTTATGATTGCACAAGGATGGCTCGGTTTTATGCCTTCGTTTGAAGATCTTGAGAATCCGGAAAGTTTGCTTGCATCGGAAGTTGTTTCAGCCGATGGTGTTGTGATGGGTACCTATTTTAAGGAAAACCGTAGTTTTGTTAACTACGACGAACTTAGCCCGGTATTGCTTAAAGCATTGGTGGCAACCGAAGATGTGAGATATTACGATCATTCAGGAATTGATATTCGCGGATTGATAAGAGTTGTAAAAGGAATTGTGACGGGTAATACCAATTCGGGGGGGGGAAGTACCATTAGCCAACAGCTTGCAAAAATGCTTTTCCCACGCGATAATCTCGATAATAAACTTCAGCTTATTTTCAGGAAATTTAAAGAATGGGTAATTGCTGTAAAACTTGAGAAAAGCTATACCAAAGAGGAAATCCTAACCATGTACCTGAATAAGTACGACTTCCTGAACCTGGCAGTTGGAATAAAGTCGGCTGCAACAGTCTATTTTAATACCACTCCGGATAAGCTGACCCTTGCTCAGTCTGCCATGTTGGTTGGAATGGCAAAAAATTCTTCGTTATTTAATCCGGTACGCCGGCCAGAACTTACACAACAACGCCGGAATGTGGTATTGGCTCAAATGGAGAAATACGGTTACATTTCGAAAGCTGAACGCGATGATGCCCAATCCCAACCTTTAAATCTCAATTACCATAAGGTCGATTTCAAAACCGGATTGGCGCCTTATTTTAGAGAATACCTTCGTCAGGCGTTGAATGCTGATCAGCCGAAACGATCGGATTATGCCGGATGGCAAATTCAGAAATACAAAGAAGATTCGGTGGAATGGTTGGTTAATCCGTTATACGGATGGTGCAATAAAAACAAGAAAGCTGATGGTTCGACCTATAATTTGTATCGCGACGGGCTGAAGATTATCACGACCATCGATTCGAGAATGCAGGTTTATGCCGAAGAAGCTGTGAATAAACACCTGAAAGAAAACTTGCAGCCATCGTTCAATAAGCACATGCGTGTTTTGAAGAATCGTCCATTTTCGAATGATTTATCGGTAGAGGTTGTTGACGGAATTATGAATCAGGGCATAAAGCAGTCGAAACGCTATTGGTTGGCCAAAAATAGTGGCAAGTCGTGGGACGAAATTAAACAAGAATTCAACCGTCCGGTGGAGATGTCGGTCTTTTCGTATAAAGGCGATCGCGACACATTGATGACTCCTCTCGATTCGATGAAATATTATTACAGTATTCTTCGATCCTCATTCATGTCGATGGAAATTAAAACCGGCCATGTAAAAGCTTACGTTGGTGGACCAGATTATCGTCATTTTATGTACGACATGGTAAAGGGCGGAAAGCGTCAGGTGGGATCGACAGTAAAACCATTCTTGTACACATTGGCCATGCAGAACGGAATGTCGCCATGCAGCAAAGTGCCCAATGTGCCTCAGCAATTCATTATGTACGATGGATCGATCTGGGAAGCTAAAAACTCGGGGAAAACGAAGTTTGATGATAAGATGGTTACGTTGAAGTGGGGTTTGGCTCACTCGGTGAATCAGGTTTCAGCTTGGGTAATGAAACAGTACAACCCACAATCAGTTGTTGATGTGATGAAAAAAATGGGTATTTATAGCCCAATAGATCCGGTACCTTCCATGTTTTTGGGTACTTCAGATGTTACTTTATATGAAATGGTGGGAGCCTACGGGACGTTTGCCAATAAGGGTGTTTTTACCAAACCCATTTTTGTAACCCAAATTGAAGATCGCCATGGAAATATCATATCAACATTTCGATCTGATAGGCATGATGCAATCGATGAGCAGACGGCTTACCTTATGATTCAATTAATGCGTGGCGTCGTTGATGCGGGTTCTGGAGGCCGATTGCGCTGGAGTCCTGACTATGGTGGATTCAAAGGTCCAATTGCAGGTAAGACAGGGACTACGCAGAATCATTCAGATGGCTGGTTTATTGGAATTACACCGCAATTGGTAAATGGGTCATGGACTGGCGCTGAACTTCGAAGTATCCATTTTGATGATTTGCAATCGGGTCAGGGAGCTCGTATGGCTCTTCCTGTTTGGGGATATTTTATGCGAAAGGTATACGCTGATCGCAGTTTGCCATATCATGATCAGGTTGATTTCGAACGACCAGCCAATTTCTCGGTAAATATTAATTGTGATGATCCGGAGAGTATTGAACAGGAAAAGGATAATTCGGAGGAATTCTTTTAGGAAAGGAAGTGTTGAGAGTTCGAAGTTTGGAGTGTAAGAGTTAATTTTCTCTATATCGCTGGAAGTATGCTATTCCCTATCAATCCGGTAAGCTTTATTAAGTAGAATGAGGCACACTGAGCGTCATTTTCTACCGCATTTCAGTTGCAATCAGCGATTTCTTGTCTGTAAGTAAGCTATTTTATTTTATTAAATGTTCTTTTGTCAAAGTCCTTTGTTTTGACTACGATTCTGTTGTTAGATATACTGCCCCAATAATTCCGCTCATAATATCTTAACCCAATTGTCCATTGTTTGTTATTCTTTGGTTTATCAAACGGTGTAATTGCTTTTTCATATATATATCTGAAGCTTTTACGTTAACTTGAAAATTTATTATCGAGTCCGACATAGATATGTTGAGCATATCCGCTTTAAAGAATCCTGGCAAATAGCCTTCCCGGGCTTCGTCAAAGTCGTCGCTTGTCCCGTAATAAATACCTGAAATTTTATTGTTGATTTCTTCTAGTTTGATGTAATGGTTCTCGATTAGGTCTTTGGTATTGTTCTCATATTTATATTCGTAAATCCCCAATATATTCTTTGGTCTATTGTCAACCTCCGTTTCTGCTGTTTTCTGCGCAAATCCAATATTGATTTGGAGGAATGCAGTTGTCAAGATGAGAAATGTTGTTTGTTTCATGCTCTGTTCTGGTATTAGTAGGAACTATTACATGTCCCCATAATATGCAAACTTTAGAAGGGTATAGACGAAATTATATAAAAAGTGCCTAAAGTTTTTTAACTTCAGGCACTTCGAATTTTAGGTACTACCCACTATTTTTTTTATTATTTTTCAAGCTTTTCAGAGTCTTTCTTTGGCTCGTCGTCGTCAGTTTTAGAAGCATTCTTGAATTCTTTTATACCTTTTCCCAGGCCTTTCATCAATTCAGGGATTTTGGTTCCGCCAAACATCAACACAACCACAACCAACACAACAATAAGCTCCTGAGGTCCAATTACACCGGCGATAATTAATAAGTTCATAATATAAAGTTTAAATGGTTTTACAATTAAAAGGTTTCCACAAAAGTAACAAAAATTACAAATTCAGATATTTATTTAAAGAGTTTATAAATATCATTTAAGTTGGCAAAGAGTACCAGCGAAAGTAATAGTACCATACCTGCAATTTGCGCATATTCCAAAAACTTATCACCCGGTTTACGTCCGGTAATCATTTCGAAAAGAAGGAACATTACATGCCCTCCATCAAGCGCCGGAATAGGTAAAAGATTCATTACCCCAAGAATAATGGAGAGGAATGCAGTCATACTCCAGAATGAAAACCAACTCCAGGCCCCAGGAAAAATATTACCAATGGCAATAAAACCGCCGAGACTCTCGTAAGCCTTGGTTTTTGGAGAGAATATCAGTTTAAATTGTTTCAAATAATCGCTAATTGTACTAAGCCCTCTGTTTATTCCAGCAGGTATCGATTCAACCAGGCTATATTCAATGGTTTTTAATTCGAATATTTTCTCGAGATTCAGATCAAGTGCAATTCCAAGCGCACCTGTTGGAGGAATAACTATGGGCAAAGCCATTTCCTGATTGTTTCTCATTACATTCAAGGTGATTTTCTTTCCAATATTCTCCCGAAGTGCTGCTTTAAACTGATCATTGTATTCGTATCTTAAGCTGTCCATCCCCAAAATCTGGTCGCCAACGTTAAGCCCTGCTTCTTTGGCTGGCGAATCTTTAGCGATTTTTGCAATTTTATAATTGAACGGAATACGGAACGACATATCCAGCCTGTTTTTAATCATAAGAGCAAGATCCTCGTCCGAGATTTCAACATCTACTTTTTCTCCATTACGTTCAACCTGAACCGCAGAGGCTTTGTCAAGAATGATCGTTGGTACTACTTTACGAAAATCCTCAACTGGCATATTTGCTACTGAAAGTATTTTATCGCCATTCTGAAACCCAACTTTCATTCCGATGGAGTCAACTTCAATTCCATACTTTACATTTGCAGTTGGCAAATATGATTCACCCCAGGCATATAATATACCTATGTATATAATGAAAGCAAGGATGAAATTCATAACTACACCACCAACCATGATCAACAGACGCTGCCATGTTTTTTTTGCACGAAATTCGTAAGGTTGGGCAGGTAACTTCATCGCTTCCTTATCCATCGATTCGTCGATCATTCCCGAGATTTTTACATAACCACCCAGGGGCAGCCAGCCGACGCCATATTCAGTATCTCCTTTTTTTACCTTAAAAAGAGAGAACCATGGATCAAAAAACAGATAGAATTTCTCAACTCGGGTTTTAAATAACCGGGCAAACATAAAATGCCCAAATTCGTGTATGATAACTAATAGGGATAAACTTAGAACAAGTTGAGCAGCTTTTATTAATACTATTTCCATCGACTGTTTTTTCTGTTTTTAAATCTTTTGTTTTGTCCTGCTTTTCACTAAGGCAGATGTCATTATCCTGACTTCTTTATCTGATTGGACATAGTCTTCCAGATTCGGATTTTTCAGATAAGTGGCATTTTCCATGGCCTGTTCAATAATTTCAGGCATCTGTAGAAAACTGATTTTATCGTTCAGAAAAGCCTGCACCACCACCTCGTTTGCTGCGTTTAGAATACAAGGCATATTTCCTCCAAGATTCAGCGCTTCAAAAGCGAGTGCAAGGTTACGAAAATTTTTTGTATTTGGCTGTTCAAATGTAAGTTTGGGGTAATCTAAAAAGCTGAATCGTTTGAATGTTGATGGTAACCTATCCGGAAAATTAAGGGCATACTGAATCGGTAATTTCATATCAGGCAGTCCCATTTGCGCTTTCATCGATCCATCGCGAAACTGAACTAAGGAATGAATGATGCTCTGCGGATGTACCACAACATCTATTTGTTCCGGCTTTAATCCGAAAAGCCATTTTGCCTCGATCACCTCGAACCCTTTATTCATCATTGAAGCAGAGTCGATCGTGATTTTGGCGCCCATATCCCAGTTGGGATGTTTCAGCGCATCTGCCTTGGTTACATTGGCCAATTGTTCCAGCGAAAATCCTCTAAACGGGCCTCCGGAAGCAGTGAGGTAAATTTTTTCAATTTCGTTATTGAATTCTCCGACCAGGCATTGAAAAATAGCCGAGTGTTCCGAATCGACCGGATAAATATTCACTTTGTGTTCAATGGCAAGTTGATTGATGATTTCGCCTGCCACAACCATTGTTTCCTTATTAGCCAGAGCAATGTGCTTGCCAGCTTTAATGGCATTGCAAGTTGGGATCAGTCCTGAGTAGCCAACCATAGCGGTAACCACCAAATCAATGGTATCCATCTCAACCACTTGTTGCAAAGCCTCTCTTCCGGCGTAAACTTTAATGGGCTCATTTTTTAGAGCTTCTGTCAATTGGTCATAGTGGCACGAATTTGAAATTACGACCACATTCGGCTGGAATTTCTTGGCCTGATCAATCAGTAAACTAATGTTGTTGTTGGCTGTCAGAACTTCAACCTCAAAATGATCGGGGTTTTGTGATATCACATCCAAAGTTTGTGTCCCGATTGATCCGGTCGACCCCAAAATGGCAATACGTTTCTTCATAAAAAGGTTTAAAAATCAATATAGGTTTCTGGGTCAAGGGCAGTTCCATTGTGCCAAAGTTCAAAATGAAGATGCGGACCGGTTGTCAGCTCACCGCTATTCCCCATAATGGCAATTGCATCACCAGCTTTTACTTTATCGCCAACCTCTTTAAGCAATTCAGCATTGTGTTTATAGGCAGAAATGAGATTATTTTCGTGCTGAATATAAATAGAATAGCCTGTATTCATAGTCCATCCGGCAAAAACAACAGTTCCGTCCAAAACGCTCGATATCCTTGAGTTTGGACTTCCAACAATATCAACTGCAAAGTGTTCTGTTTTGGTGTTGAATTTATTGGTAATTAATCCGCGTAACGGCGTAAAGAAATGAATATTTGAAATGCTTGGCAGCTTTTTCTGATTGTTTGAAATCGATAAATTAAGTTTTTCCTCCAATAGCTTATCCTGAAATATTGAATCGGCATTGGAACTTTTAAACTTCACGTCATAGGTCTTTAGGCTAGATGAGGGCGTTGACGATTCATCCAAAGGAACATCTCCCTGAAACAAGGTTTTTATCTTCTCGAAGTAGCTATCCCTGTTTTTAATTTCATTTTCCAAAGAGTCAACCAATATGTAATTGTAAATAATCTGCTGACGTACTTTGGCGCTTGGATATCCAGGAATATTTTCGCGTAAAGGAGTATAAGCAATAATAACTGTTGTGAAAAGAATAAGCAGGATGGCTCCTATGCTTCCTAGAGTCAATACCTTTATGGGGGTAAGTTTAATGCTCCAAACCGTTTGAATCGACGAGTCATTGTAAATGATCAACCGATAATGGTCTTTCAGCATCTGAAATATTTTCTTTCGAAACTCTTTTCTGTTCATTGTACGATTTTTCGCACAACAAAATTAGAAGAATTTAGAGAAAACTAACCCGCTGCTTAGTTTATTAATACTTTTTAACGATGAGATTAGACGAATAACAAATAATTTTTTCATTTCTGATTAGGAAAATCTAAAAGTATCGTCTATATTTGCACCCGCTTAGCAGAGATGAAATCAGCAGAGCGAAGTTCTTAAAAACGACGATACATTATCTAAAGATATATTGCGGGATGGAGCAGTTGGTAGCTCGTTGGGCTCATAACCCAAAGGCCGTCGGTTCGAGTCCGGCTCCCGCTACTACGAAAGCTTTGGCATTTACGCCAGAGCTTTTTTTATGCCCTTTTCAGAATAAAAAAAGAGCTGTTTCAGTTTGCACTAAAACAGCCATAAAGACAAAATCTTATTTGTTCTCAAATATCGTATTAGCGGATATTACTTACCGAATTTTTAGCCGTATCGTGTTTAGTTTTTAATTTAACTTGTCCATATTCGACTCCATTTACATAGATTGTGTGTAAAGTATCATGCTTAAGCGTAACTGAAAAATTTCCATTTTCATCTGTTATCGTGCTGGCCTCATCACCTGTTTCGGGTTGCGAAATGGTAATTTTAACCTTGCTATTCGACATTCTTCCGGTTGCTGCATACGAAGCAGATGACGCTCCTCCACCGGCTCCTCCAGCCAAGTTGCCGACTGATGAAACAGCGGACGAAACAATCACCCCTTTAACTGTTAAGCCATTTACAACTGTTCTGTTTTTCTGATCGCGCTCATTGCCCGAAAATATTTCTACCGAATATGGTAATTTGAAGTTATTTACAGCTGCAATCTTTGAACGAACAGCATTGTCGTTATTCGACATTGAAATTTGTTTTTCCTGTCCTAAGGCAATCGAGACAGAACCTATTAGTATTAGGAGAAGTAAAATATTTGTTTTCTTCATTTTTCTCATAATTGTCGTTGTTTTAAAATTAGTTTACTGAAATCACCTTATAGGTTTGTTTTTCAACTACAATTCCAAACTTCACCTGAATTTTCGCTGCGTCTTTTGATCCGGCATCCAAATTTATGGTCAATTCGTATTCCCCGTCAGCTAAACTGGAAGGCATTTTAAAATCGTTCCCGGCATCACGAATCTGCCAAATAACTTTACCTCCACCAACACTTGAAACTGCCGCAGAGATAACTGCTCCGCCGGGCAATGCCCCGCCTAAAAGTGAAGCCCCTTGAGCTAGCGCACCGCCTGTGGCATGTAATCCAGCATTGACTTTATTTACTTCTGAAACACTCATTTGAGAAACCCGATGCGTAGAAGAATTGATGAGAAAAGCCTGTTTGTTGGGAAAAATCACATAAGAGCCTGCAGCATTCAATCCTGCATTTACTTTTTCTCCGAATGTGGCTCCCTGCGTTTGTTTGGGCACAGTTACATTCATCGAAATCCGGTTGGGCATGCCGCCATTGATATTATTTACCGATTTTTCGGTTTGCCCTGCAGCACAAATTGTCGAGCCCAAAATCAAAACGATGGTGAAAAGATTGTTTTTCATAGGTTTATTTTTTGTAGAAAGGGAGAATCAGGTAAGTATAAATCAAACATCCCGCGCAAATAGCCAAAAAGAACTCAAGGCTCGCAAAAAACATCAGTATGGTAGCCACGGCAATAGCCGCGATTTTATAGTTGAAGATAAATAAAACGGCAATTGCCATTGTCATCAAAAAGCCCAGCCGTGCTGCAAATATCTTAGGCGCCTTATCAATCATTCTAATAGGTAAATTGAGGGCGTTGCTCAACGAATAGCTTGCAAAACTAATTGGACTAAATTTTACATTGGTAAAAGCCCGGATGAAAAAATCGGCCATCAGGAAAACAAACAGGAATACTGAGTTCAATCCAAAAGCTAAAACAATAATTCCGATAGTAAGCATGGCATTTAAACGTGTGATTTGTTCATTCACGCGCTGATCTGATATGGGACAAACTAAATTCTGCATAAAATTTCATCTTTAACTTCATGATAATAACAGATAAAATCATGATTTGATTAATAAATTACGAATAAAAGATAAAAATGTCTTATTTAGGTAATTATACCCGAATTTTGCCCATAAATATCAGTTGACTTAATGATTTATTAAACCTATTTGAATCGAAGAAGTCATAAAGTAACGTCTATTTTAAACAACTCATTTGGGTTTTACGAATGATAAATCAAATCATATTTCTAACTTTAGCGCTCCCATCAATACAGTAAAAATATGTTTCAAGCAGAAGTTTACATTCAAAGAAGAAAGATTCTTAGCGATAAGATTGGTTCCGGATTGATCCTCTTTTGGGGAAACGATGAAAGTCCGATGAATTATGCCGATAACACTTATCATTTCAGGCAACATAGTTCATTCTTATATTATTTTGGTATAGATTTTCCGTCCCTTGCGGCTGTAATTGATATTGATAATCAGCATGAGGTCGTATTCGGAGATGACTATACCATTGACGATATTGTTTGGATGGGGCCTCAACCAACCATCGCCCAGCGTGCAAAGCTTTCAGGAATAGAAGAAACTCAGCCACTAGTAAAGCTTTACACGATTCTCAAAGAAGCTCAGGCTTCGCGTAAAGAAATCCATTTTCTGCCGCCTTACCGGCCTGAAAATAAAATAAAATTATTACGATTTCTGAATATTCGTCCCGACCAGATTAATCTTAATGCTTCATCTGAATTGGTAAAAGCCGTGATCAGTCAGCGGGAAATTAAATCGATAGAAGAGATTTCTGAAATAGAGAAAGCAGTTGATTTATCGGTTGATATGCACACTGCTGCAATGAGGTTTGCTAAGCCTGGCATGACTGAAGCGCAGGTTGCAGCTAAAGTATATGAAGTTGCTTTGGCTCAGGATTGCAACATTGCTTTCCCAATAATTGCCACCATTAATGGTCAGACTTTGCACAACCATTCGCATCACAATATTTTAAAAGAAGGTGATTTGTTTTTAGTCGATGCCGGGGCTGAATCTAAAATGCACTATGCTGGTGATCTTTCAAGTACTTTCCCGGTAAGTAAAAAATTTACTGAAGTTCAGAAACTGATTTACCTTGCCAGCTTAAAGGCTCACCAGGCAGCCGTTGAAGCTATTGCGCCCGGAATCAATTTCAGGGAAGTTCATTTTGCGGCTTGTCGCTCCATCGTCACATCAATGAAAGAATTGGGATTAATGAAAGGTGATGTTGATGAGGCTGTTGCTCAAGGTGCACACGCATTATTTTTACCTTGCGGAACTGGACATATGATGGGACTTGATGTTCATGATATGGAAGACCTGGGCGAAGTGTGGGTTGGTTACGGAGGAGAACCAAAAAGCACTCAGTTTGGGCTGAAATCGCTTCGCTTCGCTAAATCACTTCGTCCCGGACATGTTTTTACCATTGAACCGGGAATCTATTTTATTCCTGAATTAATTGATTTGTGGAAATCGGAAGGAAAGTTCAGTGACTTTTTGAATTGGAAAGAGATTGATAAATTCCGAAATTTTGGCGGAATTCGTAACGAGGAAGATTTTGTGGTTACTGAAAATGGATATAAAATGCTTGGAAAAGCAAAACCAAAAACGATTGATGAGGTTGAGGCTCTAAGGAACTTGTAATTTTCTTTAGAAAGGTGTTGATTTTGCTTTAAATCTAAATCCTTCGAATCATTTATTTCAGATGAATTATTCCTGAAAATTTCGATTGATTTTTGTTAGAGACGTCATTGTCAGTGGCTTTCAGTTTACATTAAGAATTGATTAAGTTTCTTCTTCAATTTTCTTTATTTATAGCTGAAAGTCCTTGTCTATGTCTGTTAAAAGTTGTTAAATTTAGGCAATCGTATTTAAACTTAACAAGAGATATGCCCCTTAAATCTTTTGAAAGAAGAACGTTCCTGAAATTGATGAGTACCGGCCTTGGCGCGAGTATTATCTCCTTTCCACGGTTCGCTCAGGCGTTTACACCTCCACCCAGCAATTTACGACATCTCGATTTCCTTCTCGGTAAACCCGAATGGATTTTGCATGAAGATGGTACATTTGATATTTTCGCTGGAAGTATCCGCTTGTCTAATTGTCGTCCATCGATTAATGGGCAAAGCATATTTGTCCGAAATACATTTATGGGCGATTCCCCCAAAGGTAAACGAATCATCTATGAGGTTGACGGTGGATTCGTGATGCTCGATTTAAGGACTCATTCAAATACGATTTCAATCGGCGCCGAAATCAGTGGAATGAAAAATGCCCCAAATTGGTTTAATCCACTGGGCGAAGGGTACATAACAGGAGCCAATCATTTCTTTAAACAGGGATTCGGAACAGGTGGTCAATCCGGAATTTTTGATTTCAGAAAATCAACAAAAAGAAAATCGCTCAATTATCCCGATGAAGAAGCCTGGTCATATGATAGTTACCTGATGACTGGTTTGATTGCGCCAAACGGCGATACGCTGTCCATTGGGGCCTATGAACAAACTGACTTTATTCAACGCAGTTCTATCTATAACCGGCCACGTCGGACGGGGCTAAATGACAGTAAGTTCGGCAAAGAGGAAGTTTTTTTCGAGGCGGGTTTTGCAACCGAAAACATCCCGTTGAAAGATGAATTTATTAAACTCCCTGATTTATTTGTTTATTACGGCAATCAGCCTTTTGGAGCCATGCAAAATCTGGCCTGGAGTATTTCTGAGCAAAATCAGGCCCGGCGCGATACCCGTACCAATTATTTCTGGTCTTCTTATCAGGATTTCCGCACAGCATTCAGCTATAAATATTTACTCGAACAGCTTCAGGTACTCGATGAAACTGTTCCACCCATTCCTTTAACCGCAGTACATGTTGGACCAGGTTACTGCATCCCGGGTGATTGGCTTGATAATAATGAGGCATGGCCAAAGTCGATGGATAGTGTGGCCAGGGCAATTTTCAGCAGAAGATATCGCGCCGGAATTTATGTAGCGCCCTTTGTTGCCCACGAAAAGAGTCGGATCTTCAGGAATCATCCCCGCTGGATATTAAAGGATGAAGAGGATAACCCGATTGTTATGGATCAGGATGCAGATGGAAAATTGTATGCGCTGGACGGAAATGTGGAGGATGTGAAAAATCACATTTCGAAGGTGTTTAAAAAATTCCATGAGATGGGATTTACTTATTATGAGATTGATCGCTTAGATTGGGGGCTACAAAATTCAACCGAGTCTTCGAAATCAAAAAAAGCTAAATCTTCGGTTCAGGTTCTTCGTGCAATTATGGATATTATTCGCGAATCTGTTGGTGCCGGAAGCTTTATAACTGCAAACAGAGCGCCTTATTCACCGCTTATTGGCTACGTTGATGCAGTTCGAATTGACAAGGATCAGGGATGGAAATGGGAAGAACAGACCACTGATCACATCATTGAAGAAAGTTACAACACACAATATTTCAACAATGTTTTCTGGCAGAACGACCCTGATGTCGTTTTTCTTCGTGACTACAAAAGCGATTTTACGCTTGACGAACAAAAAAGCATTGCTTTATGGGTTGCATTCATGGGTGGATCGGTCGGAATTTCGGACAACTTTAAAACCATGGAAAGCGATAAATTGCAGTTATGGCGTTTCCTTGAACCATCAACCCGCCCTCAAAGTGCGTTGCTTCCTTTCTGGGGGAATAATGTCATCAATAAAGTTGCTGTAAGGCGATATAAAAAGGTAAAAGCCTGGAGTGTTCTTGTACTCAACGATACCGATAGTGTTGTTACTGAAAGTTATTTGTTATCCGATTTGATTGGATTAAAAGAGGCTTGGGTATTTGTTTGGGAGCCTGGGTTTAGTCTTGGTTTGGGCAAACCGACCCGAATTTCCGTCACACTTGGTAGCCATGAATCAAAACTTTATTTTATTTCTGAAACAAAAGAAAATCCTTCATTGGATCTAAATATCTCGGGCAATGATTTTTCTGAAGAAATGGACGCCAAATAATCGGTCATTCATCCTATTTTTAGTTTAGAATTGTCAGCGTCAATCCATTTTTCTATTTTCACGCTTTTAATTTTACTTGGATGGATATACCAAAACTTACCTATTCAACTCCGGTTGAAATGCTCGGTCATTACCTGAAAGACACCATGGTTGAACACCTCGGAATACGTTTTACGGCTTATGGCGAAGGTTGGGTTGAGGCTACAATGCCTGTTGATCGCCGTACTTTTCGTCCGGGAGGCTTTCTTCATGGAGGAGCAAATTTGGCATTGGCCGAAACTGTTGCCGGCTTTGGTTCAATGCTTGCGGTTGATATTCAGGAATACGACATTCGGGGAATTCAGGTGAGCGCCAGCCATACTGGTAAGGCGGATGGGGGCATCGTTTATGCCCGCGCCGAAATATTGCATTTGGGAAAACGGACTCACATCTGGAACGTTGATATAAAATCGGAATCGGGCAAGTTGATTTCTACTGCAAGAGTGACGAATATGATTGTAAAAAGACATGAGAAATAACTGGACTGTAGCTTCCATTCTTGATCAGTTAATTGAAAAACAAATTGCATTTGCCTGCTGGTTTTTCCCGAACGAATCGCGTTTGGGGCTGATTGTCGGTAATGCTTCTGATGTTGTATTTTTCGATCGGTTCGATCAGCTAAACGGAGAAGCAGGATTCGTTTTTGCTCCATTTTGCATTACTGAAAAAAGTCCTGTTATTTTACTTCAGTCAAATACTTTTTTTGAAGATTTTAGTCTGGAAGATAGCTTAGATATGGCTGTTTTTGAGTCTTTTAGCAAGAACGTAGAAGCCGGAACCTGTGAATTCCAATCGAAAGATGATTACCTGAAGTTGATCGACAAAACCGTTACTGAAATTCGCGAAGGCGCTCTCTCCAAAGTTATTATCTCGCGCCAGATACCTGCAAAACGAACAGATACTTCATTGGGAAGTACATTCTTGCAGTTACACGATCAAACGCCTAATGCCTTTACTTATCTTGTTAATTTGCCGGTTGCCGGAATTTGGATGGGGGCAACTCCTGAAGTGCTGATCAAATCGGTTGGAGAACAGTTCGAAACCGTTTCTCTGGCCGGAACTCAGGTTCGCAAACCTGGTGCCGATGAATATTATTGGAGTACTAAAGATATTGAAGAACAGGCCTTTGTTTCCAGGTATATGTTGGATGTTTTCTTTAACTTCGACATTCATAAGTACAAAACAAAAGGCCCCGAAACTTTGGAAAGCGGTAAAGTGGCTCATCTGAAAACCTCGTTCTTCTTTCCGGTTGAAAAGATTGAAAAGTGTATGGGAGATTTTATTGCCGATTTGCACCCAACTCCCGCTGTTTGTGGATTACCGAAGGATTTGGCTGCTGAGTTTATTCGGAAGAACGAGGCGCATGAACGAAAATACTATACCGGATATTTGGGTCCCTGGCGATTAAATCAACAAGTCTCGCTATTCGTAAATTTACGCTGCATGGAAATTACTTCCGCAGAATTTATTTTATATGTCGGAGGTGGAATTACCAGCAGGTCGATTCCTGAAAAAGAATGGGACGAAACCAACCAAAAGGCCAAAACCTTGTTGTCTGTAATTAATCCTGAAGGATAAATACAAAAATGATAACAGATAAAAAACACGTTCAGCAACTGGCTTCACTGCTCCTGCAGAAAGGAATTACCGATGTGGTAATTTCGCCCGGAAGCCGCAATGCGCCTTTAATCAATCAGTTTTTCGGATTGCCGGAATTTAATTGTCTGAATGTGGTTGATGAACGAAGCGCCGGATATCAGGCATTGGGAATTGCACTGGCCAGGCAAAAACCGGTCGTTGTGGTATGTACTTCGGGAACTGCTGCTATTAATTATGGACCAGCCATTGCCGAGGCTTTTTACCAGAAAATACCGTTGGTTGTTTTAACAGCCGATCGTCCGCGCCGTTGGGTCGATCAGGCCGACGGACAAACCGTTCGTCAGGCAAACCTTTTTGTCAACCATACTTTGAAAAGTATCAGTTTGGAAGAAGCCGAACGCGACGATGATTTCAGGCACAACAACCTGCAAATTAACGAAACGCTTAATCTGGTTTTATCCGGAAATCCTGGACCTGTTCACATCAATATTCCGCTGGGCGAACCACTCTACGGGTTTTCCGATGCGGAACTTCCCAAATTTCGAAACATCGAAAGTTGTTCTTCCAATGCTCAAATTTCGTTTACTGAACTTGAAAAATTGGTGGATAAATGGAATGCGTCAACTCGTAAAATGGTTATTGCTGGTCAGCTTTCGCCTGATGAGCAGATCAATTCGTTGGTTCAAAAAATGGCTCAAGATCCCGGAACGGTGATTCTGGCAGAACATCTTACCAATTTATCAGGCCAACATCTGGTTCATGCAACTGATGTGGTTGTGGCCGCTATTTCTCCGGAAGAAAAGTCAAAGTTTCAACCCGAGATTCTCCTGACTTTTGGTCAGCAGATTGTTTCGAAACGCTTGAAATTGTTTGTTCGTGCCAATCAGCCGCTCGAACACTGGCACATTTCAGTTTCCGGAGAGCATACCGATACTTACAATTCGCTTAGCCGTATTATTTCTTCGGATGCTTTTTCATTCCTGAATGTTTTCGTTCCTGAAATTAAAAATACAGAAAGTAACTACCGCGAAATATGGAAAGCTAAAGAGCAAAAGGCTTTTCAGCTTCAGGAAAAATACCTGAAGGAAGCACCTTTTTGTGATCTGACCGCCAGCAAAACCATTGCTAAACTGATCCTCAAAGATTCAGTTGTTCATTTGGGAAACAGTTCCTCGGTGCGACTGATGCAAATGTTTGATCCGGCCCAAGGTTGCGAATATTATGGGAACCGAGGCACCAGCGGAATCGATGGTTCATTGTCAACCGCAGTTGGTTTTGCATTGTCATCCGAAAAAATAAATACTATTGTTTTGGGTGAATTGTCGTTTTTCTACGATTCCAATGCGCTGTTGAATCAACACTTTCCGCATAATTTACGAATTATTGTGCTGAACAATGGTGGTGGAAACATCTTCCGTTTGATCGGAGGGCCAAGCCAGTCGCCGGCATTGAATGAACATTTTGTGGCGCAACATAACCTGAAAGCCGAAGGATTGGCCAAAGCATTTGGCATCAATTACCTGAAAGCCGAAAATCAGGGAGAACTTTCGACTACATTAAATACTATTTTTGCTCCCGACTTTTCGGAGCCTGTTATCCTGGAAGTATTAACTGACGGCGAAATCAGCGCTGCGGTTTTTCAGGAATGTTATCAACAACTTAAAAATTAAAAATATGTCAGCTATACGCGAATGGCAAACCATCCGGGAATACGAAGATATTTTCTTCGATTATTTCGACGGGATTGGCAAGATTACGATTAACCGCGAACGTTACCGCAACGCGTTCCGACCAACCACAGTGAACGAAATTTCGGATGCACTTAAGATTTGTCGTGAGGATCAGCGTATCAATGTGGTGGTATTGACTGGCGCGGGTGATAAAGCATTTTGTGCCGGTGGCGATCAAACTGTTAAAGGCAAAGGCGGTTACATCGATAAAGACGGAATTCCCCGTCTGAATATTCTCGAAGTTCAGAAGCAAATCCGTTCGATGCCGAAACCGGTAATTGCCATGGTAAACGGTTTTGCCATTGGTGGCGGACACGTACTGCATGTGGTTTGTGATATCAGCATCGCATCAGAGAATGCTATCTTCGGGCAGACTGGCCCTAAAGTGGGTAGTTTCGATGCCGGACTGGGTTCATCTTATTTGGCCAGCATCGTTGGTCAGAAAAAAGCCCGCGAAATCTGGTTTATGTGTCGCCAGTATTCGGCTGCCGAAGCTCTTGAAATGGGATTGGTCAACAAAGTTGTTCCATTCGATCAGTTGGAAGATGAAGTTGTTGCCTGGGCTCAAAAAATGCAGGAACACAGTCCGCTTGCCTTGCGCATGCTAAAACTCGGATTGAATGCTGAGTTGGATGGCCAAATCGGTATTCAGGAATTTGCCGGAAATGCAACTTTGTTGTATTACCTCACCGAAGAGGCTCAGGAAGGGAAACATGCTTTCCTCGAAAAACGCAAGCCAGACTTTAAAAAGTATCCTAAATTTCCTTAATATCAATACTTTGATCATGTAACACTTTTGTTAGTAACAGATTTGTTACTAACAAAAGTGTTACATGATTTTCATTTATCGAATTCTGAATATTTCTCATGATGGAAACCAAAATTCCAGAAAAAGTCTATAAATATCGCGATTGGAGCAATGGCTTTCATCGGAATATTCTATTGCATAACGAATTGTATCTTGCTTCTCCAAGAGAGTTTAATGATCCTTTTGATTTTAGAATTCCAATGAATTTTATAGATCAAACTCCAGAAGAAAGAAATATATACATTAATGACCTTGCTATAAGCCATTTTTATAAATCTGAAGAGAAGGGACTGAATTTCAAAAAACAAATTGAAATTCTAGAGGGAAGAATTACAAATGATAAATCTTTCCAAACTAATATGGAGGATTATTATTTCGACCTGCTTAATAAGCATTATGGAATTTTGTCAATAAGCACCAAGTGGAATGAAATTCTGCTTTGGTCTCATTATGTCAATCAACATAAGGGATTTTGTGTGGGATTTTGGGAAGATAAATTGAGAGAATCTACTCCATTCGTTAGTAGAACAGGTTTAGTTGACTATCCACCTGAGTTTCCAATTATAAAACCAATTGTCGAAAAAACTGAAGAACAGAGACGGCAAAGAATATCAAGGCAAACAACCACTAAATCAAAAGATTGGGAGTATGAGGGGGAATATCGTTTTGTTAAGTGTTTCTATCCTGAAGAACCAAAAACATATCAGAGATTAATGAATTTTCAAGATAATTGTATATCGGAAATAATTATGGGGATTAGTATTCCGACTGAGGCTAGGGATGAGATTATTCAAATCTGTAAAATAAAGAATATCCCAGTTTATCAAGCGAAGAAGTTTCCTTTTAAGTTTGCAATTGATCGGGAACTAATAGAATAGAAAATGGCATCACTAAAAAGTTGGATTAAGGCGGCACGATTGAGGACTTTGCCATTGGCTATGTCTGGTATTCTGATGGGAGCAGCGCTTTCTTATCTGGACGGTGGATTTAATCGAATAGTCACAATCCTGGCGGTTGTGACGGCGTTGTTTATTCAGATATTTTCGAATTTTGCAAACGATTACGGCGATTCGCAGAAAGGAACCGACAATCAACATCGTGTTGGGCCAAAGCGGACGGTACAGAGTGGTGAAATAAGCCCGTACCAGATGAAAATTGGAATGATTGTTCTGATTATTCTCAGTCTGGCTACTGGAATCTGGTTGGTAGCCGAAGGAACAAAAGGCCTTGATTTGCCAATGTTTCTGATTTTTCTGGCATTTGGAATTGTGGCTTTGATTGCCGCTTATCGATATACCGCGGGAAGCAATCCATATGGATATGCCGGATTTGGCGATGTGGCCGTATTTCTTTTTTTCGGTTTGTTGCCAGTTGTTGGTACCTATTTCCTGAATACTCACCGTATCACTCCGGAACTGTTTTTACCTGCGATCAGTATCGGCCTTTTCAGTACTGGTGTTCTGAATCTGAACAATATGCGCGACATTGAGAATGACCGTAATTCGGGGAAACACACAGTGGTTGTACGAATGGGTAGTTCTAAAGCAAGAATCTATCATTCATTACTGATTGTCATCGGAATATTGAGTTCAGTTTTGTTTAATGCGATATCTGGAAAGTCTGCTTTTCAGTGGCTATTTCTGCTTGCATTTCCATTATTTATTCGCGATTTGATTCAGATCAATCAGATCGTTGAACCGCGTAAATTCGATTCTTTTCTGAAAAAATTATCGCTAACAACTCTACTTTTTACAGTGCTGTTTGGGGTGGGAATTATTCTAAGTCATTAGTCATTGGGAAAAAGTCAAAACCCGACTTTTCTAATGACTATTGACTTTTTCCTGACTAGTGCGAATCAATTTTTGCTCCGAAAGCTAAATCGCCGGCATCGCCAAGCCCCGGAACGATATATGACATTGAGGTCATCTCAGAGTCAACAGCTCCGATCCATAAAGTTACATTATCAGCAGTAATGTGTTTGGTTACATATTCAACGCCCTGAGCGCTGGCAATAATTACAACCAAATGAACATGTTTGGGACTTCCTTTTTTCAAAAGAGCCTGATATCCTACTTCCATTGATGCTCCCGAAGCTAACATCGGATCAGAAAGAATGACATCTTTGCCATCGAGTAAAGGTGTGGCCAGATATTCAAATTCGATGTGAAATTCACCAGCTTCGTCGTATTTCCGGTAGGCCGATATGAACGCATTTTCAGCACGATCAAAAATGTTGAGTAAGCCTTGCTGAAGAGGTAATCCGGCACGTAAAATTGTTGCTAATACTGGGTGCTGAACCAAGGTTTCTACCGGGGCAACTCCGAGAGGAGTTTTTATGTCGGTAGTTTGATAGTCCATAGTTTTGCTGATTTCGTAGGCGAAAATTTCACCCAAACGCTGAAGATTTCTGCGAAAACGCATTGGATCTTTTTGAACTACTTCGCACCTGATTTCTGAAATGAACTGATTGAATATGGAATTTGAATCCCCAACGATATTTACCTTCATGATCTAAAAAGTTTCGGCGAAAGTAATTAAAATTACCTAATCAAAAGAATGCTGTACAATATACAAGCAAGAACTTTTAATGGTATTAATTTACTTTTTGAAAATTTGGAGAAGTCTTGGTAGCTGGTTTTGATGAACAGAATAATACGTTTCGGGTATTGCGCCAAAACCAGCATAAAATCGTGCAATTCCTGCAATATTTGAACCTTCGAAATCTAGAATTTGCTTTTTGCTGGCATTGTTTTGAATAAAGGTGTCGATGAGTAAAAACATGGCGCTTTGTTCAATCCCGGTTTGATTGGATGATGCTGCCAGATAAATGCTTTTCTGATTTGAAGTCAGAAAGAAAACCGATGCAATCAGATTATTGGCAGAATCCCATGCTCCATAGATTTCGCCGAGCTGATGATAGAGCGCATAACTAATGACTTTATGAAGCGCTTGATAGTGTTTGTTTTTTATTTCAGGAGATTTTTCAACTAGATTAATTTTAGTAAAATTCAGAAACTGGTTAATGTCGTAAACTGAAAAAATACTGACTTTATTCTGAATGGCTTTTTGAATGTTCCTTTTGGTGTTTGAGTTATAATAGGTCCGGATATTGTCTGCTCCCGAATGAAGGTGAAGTTGATAAGTTGTATTTCTTCGGATATTGTAACTATCAACAGTAGGCAAGTTCCCCAGATTCAGGTTCATATCCGTCAGTCGGAATTGTTTTGGGATGGAATTAAGAAACTGATTGACTATATCAGGCTCAGGTGGAAAATTAGAGAAAATGCCAAGTTGCTGGGTAAAAAATGGCTGATAAATATAGCTTATCCCATATTTTTTGTTGTTGACCAAAGGCATAATATACAGGTAATCACCCCAAATCAAGGCATCCCAGTAAGTGCAAATCCGGTCGAGATACCAACTGTAGGCATAAACAATCCCAAAGGTTGAATTGGCAATACATTGATCCCATTTTGCACGGTCAATGTCTTTGTTGGCAACAAATTTGATTTCGGGATTACTCATTCTCCAAAATTAATCCTTTTTCGAGAATTTGTTCAAAAACCTTGCGCCACTCCAACCATTGCCCCGAATCTTTTAGCGACTCGTTATGCCACAGGCTGACGAAAGTCCCGTTTACATTTTTCACTTCGGTCATCAATTCTTCAATCAAATGCCATGCTTTTTGCGGTTTTAGGTGCATGTAGTTTTTCAGGGTTACATCCATCGTTTGAAACGGGTGAATGATCAATTCCGCAGGTTGATTCTGACTTAAATCAAAAAATGGAAATGGAGTGCAAGTTCCGGCCCGAAAGCCAGCCAGACTTGCAAAGCCCATGGTGTAATCGTCGGTAACGCCCAATTTCAGAAGGTTTTGATAGGTTTTCGGGAATTTCAGTTTTAAATAATGCTGACGGCTTTGGGTTACTGGTTGGTGAATAATTTTTTCGAGCCTTTCTTTTTCCTTTTCAAACAACCAAGGCTTATCATTTGAGGCATACGATGGATGAATGCCTACTTTACAGACTGATGCCAGACTGGCAATCAGCTTCCGGAACGGTTTGTTTTTGTATGAAACATTTTTGTCGAATTGATTGCGGTCGCCAATCAGGAAAAAGAACATGAGGTGATCGAGTTTCGACTGATAGGTTTCAAGAATGTATTGGTAAGTATCGTAAGGATCATTACTAAGCCGAAAGAAAACTGCAATTCGTTGTTTGAATTCGTTCCAATGTCGATTCATCGCAGCTTTCGCGATGCCTCCAAGTGAAATAAGCAGGCTCTTGTTCTTGAATGCCCACGCATTGTCGATGTCGATGGTGGTAATCAACTGAAAAGTCCGTTTTCTAATTGTGAACTGCGGAAATTGTTCGCTTATTTTTTCTGCAATCCAATAGGCCATTTGATCGACGATTGGCTTTTTCTGCATATCAAGTCGCACCAGTAGATTTTCAGAATCAGTGAAACGTTTGTGTTCGTCGGTGGTTTCGCCGAGGTATTCTTCGTATCTCGAAATCAGGTAAAAAGTGGCAGCAAATGGATCAAAAGGAAGGATCGAGTCATCAGAAGTTGGAAAAAACAGTTGCGTTTGCTGATATTCAACGATCTGAATTTCCTGAATGGAAATGCTTTTTTCAAACAGAATTGGCTGAGCTTTCAGAAATAATCCGGAGGAAAGCGTGGTTGATGAGTAGTTTATTTTCGGTAATTCTGACTGCCGAAACTCTTCAGGATTGGATGTGAAAACAAGATCAACGCCAAGGATCGTTTGGAAGATAAAACCAAAAGTGTATTCTATCCGCGAGGTAATCTCCGGAGTAAAAATTAGGATTTTGCTATGAGTTGTATTTTCCACAAGCGATAATTTTTTCGGCAAAGTCAGATCAGTCCTTCATCTGCGAAGCTAAAGTACGCATCATTCCCGATAATCAGATGATCCAATACCGGAATATCCATGTGTTTTCCGGCTTCCCTGATTTTCCGGGTGATTTCTTTATCGGCTTCGCTCGGAATAAGGTTTCCTGAAGGATGATTGTGGCACAGAATAATGGAACAGGCAAGCTTATCGAGAGCCATTTTCAGGATAATCCGCACATCGATCACTGTTCCTGAAAGCCCGCCCTGACTGACCATCATTTTATCGATCACCAGGTTATTCCGGTTGAGCAGCAAAACCCAGAATTCTTCGTGTGGCAAGTCACTCAGCAAAGGTTTGAAAATTGCTGCACCATCAGCGCTCGTCACCACTTTAGGCTTTTCGTCGGGTTCCGATTCTTTTCGTCGCCGGCCAAGCTCCAGAGCTGCCATAATGGTTATGGCTTTCACTTCGCCAATGCCTTTGAATTTGCGTAAGTCGTTGATGGTTTTCTTGCCTAGTTCGTTGAGGTTGTTATTTACCGAAGCCAAAATGCGGCGCGATACTTCCACCGCCGATTCGTCCAAACTTCCTGATCCGATTAAGATTGCAACCAGTTCTGCTTCCGACAGCGAGCGGATTCCCTTTACCAGCATTTTCTCGCGGGGACGATCTTCAACAGCCCATTCCTTGATGCTTAGTTTTTTATACATGGTTAAAGCTTTATGCTTAACTAAGTTATGAAACTGGGCTGAATTTGCCAAAAGATTTTTGTTGTCTTACACTGGATACAAAATCCGGAGAAAACGCTTTCCCCGGATTTGCATATACGTTTTAAGGTATTTTAGATTTGAACACCTTCCATCGATTTTTCCAGTTCCTCGGCCATACTCAGGAATTGGTCAACCGTTAATTCCTTTAAATAAATGAGCCCGTGAGTGGCGCGAACCAGCGGCTTTTCGTGTTGGTAGAAGAAATTCTTTCCTAAAAGGAACTGGATTTGTTTCAGTTGTTCGACCCAAATGCGCTGAGTAAGCTGGCTGAATTTTCCATCGAGCTGATAACTTGGGAATGAGGCATCAACCTGGCTCAGATAACAGTCGGTAAACGACGAATCAAGAATGGCCAGAGCATTTAACGAAACCGGAACAACAACTTCGGTATCGGCAGGATGATATCGGAACCAAACATTCCGGTATCCAATCACCCGAACTTTCGACAGATCTTCTTCTTTTTTCCATTCTTTTACGGCAGCCGCAATTGATTTCAGAACCTTATAGTGTGTGTCAGGTCCACTTCCTTCGGGATCCATAGCCAGGCTAATACGGGTAGGTTTGTATTTTCTGAATTCTTCCAGAACTGGCAATACATCGCGGGTATTATCAGGTTGTTCTCCAAAAACAGAACCCTGATAAAATCCCAATCTAAGGTGATGAACATTTTTAACCGGAACACCGTAATGCGCCCATACCAATTCTTCCTCCATTTCACGTAATGTTCCTTTCAGAGTCTGTATTTTAGGTGGATTTTTACCTCCGTCGTAGGTGTTTTTCAGGCTCTCCAAAATTTCGAAGATCGTGTTAACCAATTGTTCTTCGTTGCGTATTTCCCAAATTTCAACAATAGCCCGAACTAAACGGTGACAGACCCCGCGACGTTTTTCAGCATTATCGTTGGCGGCTACACTGTCCAGGTAATGGTAAATGTCTTTGTCCCATTTGTATTTATAACCGTCTTCAAAGAAATCAGGAAATCTGATCATTTCAATCTTCCCTTTACTGATGAGGCTAAGCGTTTCAGTTAGCAAGTCAATCACATATTGGTTGATCACCGATGTAAATCCTGAAGTCAGTACCGAGAAATGGAACTCGTTGCTGGCATCCCTTAATTGCCGGTTAGCATAGGGCATGATGCCAAGCATAATGTCGTCGTGGTGAGGTCCGGTATGGTAATACACCTGATTTGATTCACGTTCGATGCCTTTGCTTAGTTTCGCGGTAATCGAATCGATAACCGACTGAACCGTGTTTTCATTCAGGTTCGGAATCATGCGGCAATATCTGTCTGCCTTTAAGTCCTCAATTGTTAAGCGATGTCCAAATTTGTTGATCTTCGGACAAAGATCGATGATCGCCCGTTCAGTTTTCTGGTGCGACCATTCGCCAGTTTGGTAATATTTATCAACGCTGTCGGTTAATTTCACTGCCGCTCCGTTGGTCAGGTAAAACCTGGCATTCGATAATTTGTGCAACGAACTTGCCGGATATTGGTTCGATGGCTCATTTTCGAGCGAATCTTTAATAACATCAGCAATAGCCTCCCCGGCAGCAAAAATAATTGCGGTTGAATCCGGATTGAAAGTGATTGTTTCGAGTCCGATGGTAATGACTAAACGGTGACGCGAAACTTCAATTCCACCTAAATCGCCTGCAGAAACGGCCTGAGTTTCAAAATTGGTAGCAGTCAGTCGGGTTGTCGAAAAATGGTCGGTTCCGCGAGTGTTGAACGCAATGTGCCCATCGGGACCAATGCCTCCGAGGAAAAAACCGATACCACCCAGTGCACGAACTTTCTGTTCGTATTCAGAGCACCAGTTATCGATCATTAAAATTGATTTTTGCTGAATTTTTTCCAGCGGACTTTTTGATTCACGGTAACGCAGCGATAAGTCAATTTTCAGATCTGGGAAAACCTCGTTGTATGATTTTCCATCGGCTAAAGGAATGAGATCGGAATTGATGAGCAACGCTTTATTTGGATCGAGTCCAAATCCTTTGATGTAGTAGGTCTCGATGTAATTGCAAAAACTGTTGTGTTGTTTGGATGAAATTGGATAGAATTCGTCCATCTGAACAAAATGCAGACCACTTAAATCAGGTTTCTTAACTCCTGAAAGTCCGTAGGTATTCAGAAGAGTCTGTCCTTTTGGGGAATCCCAGTTTTCAAGAAAAAATTGAGTGTATTTGATGAAATATTGCGATGATTTGCTTGTTGGAAGACTGATCACACCATTGGGATTTTTAGCTACCCATTCCAGAAAACGGAGGGAAGCAAGCATTCCCAGTTTCGGAAAATTTTCAACGGTAATGTAAGGCATTTGGGTACTCATCTGATCAATGCCTGCTTGTTGAAGGAAAACTTTTTCAACCTGACTGAATTCTTTTGCTATCATTGTTATTCGTTTTGAAGGATTAAACTGCTTGTTGAAACAAGTAACCATTTAACCCTGATTTGAGTTTACTACAGATGTTAATTTCTATCGAGAACATGTTCCAGAAATAATGCAGCGACTCCTTGTATGCCAGCTTGGCTGCCTAATTCCGAAACTTTTATTTCAATTTCATTGCCTAATTCCGGATTACAAAAAATCTGAATAGACTGCTGAATGGGTGGAAGAATAAACTGGTTGGCTTCCGACATTCTTCCGCCCAGAATAATCAATTCAGGATTAAAGATCTGGATGAGATAAGCAAGGCCTTTCCCAAGCCAGTGGCCAACATTGGCCAGAATTGAGATCGAATACTGGTCGCCCATTGTTGCTGCCTGAACAACTTGTCTGATTTCATTATTCTCCTGATCGTGGTCTTTCAATTCACCAAGAAAAGTTGAACGGCCTGTTGCCATTCCTTCTTTTGCCATTCGGGCAATTGCTGTGCCCGATGCAATGGTTTCGAGACAGCCTTGTTTGCCGCATTTGCACAATATTCCGTTGTCAACCATTGGCAAATGCCCGAACTCACCGGCAAATCCATCGCGTCCTTTGTACAACTTCCCGTTTACGATGATCCCCAGGCCAATACCCCAATCGAGGTGAATGGCCAGCACATTTTGTCGTGCATGAGCCAATCCAAATCGAAGCTCGGCAAATGCCCGTGTTTTGGCGTCATTTTCAATCAAAACTTCCATCCCGAATTTCTTCCTGAATACTTCAGCAACAGGTTGGTCAGAAACCATGTATGTTTTATTTATACCTGTCTCCGAGTCAACCATTCCCGGCATTTCAATTCCAATACCCAATATTTTTTCTCGTGGAATCTGCTTTTCGCGGATGACGTTTTCGGTAAACTCAACAATTGGATCGATGATGGTTGTTCCGTGCGAAATGGTGAGTGTTAAGATATGATCGTCGGTAACCTTCTGGTTTTTTGCATTGAATATGGATACCGAAGTTTTGTATATGTTTATTGAAATGCCAATGATGTAGAAAGCATCCTCTTTGTTGCCATACAAATTAGGCCGTCGTCCTCCGCTCGAATTGCCTTGTCCGAGCTCCTCTACGAGCCCTTCTGCTTTCAACTCGTTGAGAAGGCTGATTATCTTTGGAGTACTGAGTTTGACAAACTGGCCGAGATCGGTGTTGGTCATTGCACCATAGAGGAATAAATTCTTGATTATTTTCCGTTTCTGAAAATTATTTTTCAGTTCCACGACATTCATATCGCTTCCTTCATCCTGATTTACCTGAGAAAAAGTCATAATTGAAAAATTTACCTCGGTTTATGGAAATACAAATGTATTTTATTTATTTGTGAATCAAATCACAACTTTCGTTAAATATTTAAAAAGTTTTAATGATTATTTCGTTGGAACTGCTGTCAATGGGTTTTACTAAAAAGAGAAGAGCGGTGACAACCACCGCTCTTCTCTAAACAAACAACTAAAATTACCTTACGAACTTTGCTTTTCACAAAAAAACCAATCAACCCAAAAAAGTTCAAAAATATAAATTGCAAAGTCAAGTGTAAGTACGCTAAGCGACTCTTCATTGTTTCATAAATGGCTTGAATTAACAATTATTAGCAACACAAATATGAAGTCTTGGTTTTTCAGTATTAGTTGCCGGCTGATATTGCGTTAATTAAATCCTGAAGAAAATTTTTCTTCGATTCAACCAGTAGCACAGACCCCATTCAGCGGCTAATATAACAAGGCTGGTAACTAAATTCAGAATAAATTCAGAAGCGCCTGTCCATTGAAGAATGCCTTTTGAGAAAATGGCAATGAAATCGTTGACCCACTGACTACCTACTGTTTGAAAGAAAATGTAAATAAAGATCGAATTTGTTCCTACAACCGTAAAGATAAAAATCCAATTTTTGTATCCTTTAATGTCAATCAGCCAGTAACTTAGTGCCAGGCCAATCAGGGCCCATCCGCCCGAGGTAAAAACAAATGAAGAAGTTGCAATTCGTTTGATGATCGGAGTAATGCCTGTCAAATCGAGACCGTAGCCAATAAACAGCGAAATGCCTCCCACGATTAAGAGTGTTTTGAATTTGCATTTTTGGCTAACATCTTTGATCAGTAACTGTCCGGCTAAAACTCCCCAGATGGTGTTTGCTGCTGTTGGAATACAATTGATTGCGACCCAACCTCCGCCATTATTCAACTTGCCCATTAAAATCATATCCATCCAGCTTCCAAAGTTTTTGTCGATTACCCAGGGCTGATTAAAACCTTCAATCTGAAAATTACGGTAAATAAGATCGGTTATCAGCAAAAGTAAAAGTGAAACAGCAAGTTGCACCTTAATCGGATACTTCATCAGGAAGTAGGCAATTGGTATGGTAACCGAAAGTTGCGAGAGTACTCCCCAAAGTTCCCAAACCAGTTTTTTGCTGTATCCGCACTGAAGTCCCACACCAAAAGCCAGCAGGATGAACGCTCTTTGAATAATGTGTCGGGTTATAGTGCCGCGAGATTCGCCTTTCGCCATTCGGTTTCGGTACGAAAAGGGCATTGCAACTCCAACAATGAACATGAAGAATGGCTGAATTAAATCCCAAAATCGAAGTCCGTGCCAGGGATGATGCTCAAATTGAATAAAGAAATGCTCCAAAAATGTACCACGTATTGGATCCTGAACAAGCGTCCACCAGAGTCCTGTTCCTTCGGCAACCAAAAGAAACATGGTCAATCCACGAAAAAAATCGAGAGAAAGCAAACGCGAAGATGAATTTTCGGGGGGATTCTGCATCATCTGGCAAAAGGTTTAGTTAGAAATCAAATGTAATTATTTCAATTGACCGAAAGATCAATCTGGAAATGGAATTTCAATGTTAAAGAACAATCACTGCGGTTCAAAATAGCAGTGATTGTTCTTTAATATTTGTTGTTACAACACTAGTTTTCTTCCACAATCAGCACATCCCAAGGTTCAATTTCGAGGGTCGCTCCTGCAACAACAGCTTTTCCTGAAGTCAACTCATTACCCGCTTTGTGTGGATAGATCAAACTTGATTTTTGCGAAGTATAATTGTAATAGTAATGTACTTTTTTGCCTGCATCGTTCACTCCGCTCTTGGTTATGAGTGGCCAGTGCAAGTCCTGGTCAACCGTTTTAATTCCGGCACGTTCCATTTCCTGAAGAATCAGTTTTTCCTGAATGAGGTCTGAAACTCCGGTTCCTTCGTACAGCAAAGTTCCCTTCCCGAAGTTATTGATCGTGATTGCCGGATATTTTCCGAAGTATTGATGATCGTAATAAGCCAAAGGTTTGGCGGTTTCGGTAATCAGGTATTCGCCCCAGTCGTAAACTTTGTTCGAGGCTTCGTCAACCTTAAACGGATTGTCTTTCAGGCTTAATTCCTTGAAATTAGTGAATTCCTGATAATAGAATCCGCAGGCTTTGCGAAGCGGCCCGGGAGCCAGCATTGGGCGAACCATGGAGTTTTCGTCGCAGAAGCCGCTTTTGAATTGCATAATCACATGCCCGCCATTTTCGACATACTTGCTGATTTTATTGAGCAAATCGTCGCTGGCAATGTACAAAGCTGGAATAATGACCAGATCGTAATTCTCGAACTTCGCATTTTCAGGAAAGAT
Organism: Prolixibacteraceae bacterium; assembly: GCA_028683385.1. Lineage (GTDB taxonomy): Bacteria > Bacteroidota > Bacteroidia > Bacteroidales > Prolixibacteraceae > Aquipluma. The sequence continues at coordinate 408,842 of JAQUIJ010000003.1, forward strand.
AAAATCTACTCCCACGTTATTTCTGAAAAGTACCTTGTGAAATTGTCCAACCAGTTCGTTGCGGTAAATGTTTGAAGAGCCGCCCCACATATCCTGTTTGGCATTTTTGAACGGCATTACATTCAAGGCTGCATTGGCATCGTGACTGAATAAAATAGCAACTTTATTGGTGATTTTCAGGTTAACCAACTTCTTGCCAAATTGCTGAAGTTCGTGTGCCGTTTTCGAATATTCGGCATAGGCGCGGTTGGGTTGCAGGTCGTGCGACAAAACACCTTTCCAGTAGGTTTCCTGTCCGTAATGAATCGAGTGCCAGTGCCAGTATTCAACCATATTGGCACCCGAACCCATGTGAGCATAAACGTTCATTCGCAATTGACCTTCGTATGGAGGCATTTGCGATTTCGAATCCCAGCCAATGGTTTGCGCATTGGTTTCGGTAATCAGGTAGTTTTTCATTTTTACCGAACGGAAGAAATCGCCGGAAAAAGCAATTTCATCGCCAGTCAGGTTGTCCTGAGAACCATGATACACATTCACAGCCATGATGTCCATCTTTTTTGAACTTTCGATCTGGTCGATATCCTGAACTGATGGCATAAAACAATGAGTAATAAACTGATCGGGACGTTTGTATTCGCTCACAATTCCGGCTTGCCAGGTCAGGTAATCGGCCACAGTTTTGCGTTTAAAACGCTCCCATTCCAGTTTGTATGCGGTGTTGGTTACGCCGTCTTTCTCCGGAAATTCGTCCCAGCCGTTCATGGTCATTCCCCAGTAATTGAGACCCCATATTTTATTCAGGTTTTCGGTTGTTCCGAATTTTTTCTTCAGGTAATCGATAAAGCTGATGTGAAAATCGTAGTTGTTCACGCCGTACGAAGTCGTTTCATTGTCGACCTGATACCCAATAATGGCGGGATGTTTAGCGTAATGTTCCATCATCTTCCGGATAATCCGTTCAGAATAAAACAGGAAAGTTGGGTTGGTGATGTCCATATTTTGGCGAATTCCGTAATAAGCTTTGGCTCCTCTTTCATAGTCAACCAGCACTTCCGGATGTTTGTGCCACAACCATGCAGGCATCGAATAGGTAGGTGTGCCGAGAATGACTTTGATTCCGTTGGCATGCAGTCCATCTATGATTCGATCCATCCACGCGAAATCGAATTCACCCTCGCGTGGCTCGAATAAACTCCAGGTCGATTCGCCCAAACGAACCACCGACATTCCCGATTCTTTCATCAACTTCAGGTCTTCGGCAAGTCGGTCGGTTGGCATATATTCCTGGTAATAAGCTGCTCCATAGAGCACATTATCCATTTTTAGTGGTTGTGCTTTAAGCGTTGCGGTAAAAGTCAGGAGTAAAAAAAGCAGAAAGAGATTTTTCATGATCAAATCGTTTTAGTTAGTCAGAGTAGGACAAATATAACCAATAGACGGTAAATGGTTAACAAACACTTATTTTGAATTTAAATTATATGAATGACCGTAACTTTACCTAATGAGTTTGGCCGGCGACCGGCCTCGTCCGGTGAGCCGAAAAACAAGTGAAGATGGCGTTAAAAAATCTTTTCTGTTTGAGCCGCAGGCGAGTTTAAAAGATTTTAGCCATCGAACGCAAGTTTTTCGTGCGAAGTGGACGTAGCCTTGACTTTTTTTGATTCCTTTTTTGTGTCAAGACAAAAAAGGAATTGGGGTTGTGGGGCAAAGCCCCACAAAGCTTATTCATTTAGGTATTTTATCGGATATTCATTTTAAATTATTTCCGTGCTCAATCCGACTTTGTTTCACAGGCTTTTCACATATTTGTAGCTTCTGTAAAAATTCAAGGATGTCACTTTTCAACGAAATGCTCATTTTTATGGCAGCAGTTGCTGCCGGCTTCATTAACGCTATTGCTGGTGGTGGAACGTTGGTAAGTTTTCCAGTTTTGCTGGCAGTTGGGATTTCGCCGGTAGTTGCCAATGTTACCAACACGGTTGCTCTTGTACCTGGAACAATCGGGGGAATGTGGTCGCAGCGCAAAGATTTTAAATCTCAATACGAACGATTACTAAAACTGCTTCCTGTCGCTGTCATAGGTGGTATTGTTGGCGGCTTACTCCTTCTAAATACCAGCGAAAGTTCGTTCCGGAGTATTATTCCTTACCTCATTTTAGCGGCAACACTATTGCTTGCAGCTCAGGTAAAAATTAAGAACTGGGTGGTTGCGCGTATTGGTCATGCTCATTCCGAGCGTCACAATCCAATGCTTATGTTGTCGCTGGTAATACTTGCGGCCATTTACGGAGGCTATTTTGGCGCCGGGCTGGGTGTTATTTTGATGGCAGTTCTGGGTTATGTGACCGACGATTCGATGACCCGGCTGAATTTTCTGAAACAAGCTCTCGCATTTGCAATCAATCTGGCAGCAGCTATTTATTTTGCTTTCTCCGGAAAAGTGGATTGGATGGTGGCTTTTGTCATGATTTTTGGATCGCTTGCAGGTGGTTTAATCGGTGGTAAACTAGCCGGAAAAATAAAACCCGAACTTCTGCGCTGGATTGTTGTGAGTGCCGGATTGATTGCGTCGGTAATTTTCTTCCTGAAGAAATAAAGTAAAAAGATGACAGTAGAACCCAACCTCCAGACTATTCTGAAATCTATGAACCCCATTTTTCATGAGGGTGAATATGTTTTCTGCACAGTGGAAAACACTGAAGCAATTGATCCGAACGATCTGGTAATGACCTTCAGGGAAACGGAAGGAACAACACTTATTATCAGGAAGGAAACGGCTGACAAACTAAATTTGAAGTACGACTTTATTGCAGCCTGGATTTCGCTGATGGTTCATTCATCGCTGGAAGCGGTGGGATTGACAGCTTCATTTTCTACTGCACTTGCCGATGAGGGAATCAGTTGTAATGTAGTTGCAGGATATTATCACGACCACCTATTCATAAAACACAGCGATTCGCAAAAAGCAATTGCTGTGCTTGAGAAATTATCGCTCTAAAATTTTATCTTTGGATTTAAGATAATTAAATCTGACTTACTTCATGAGGATTTTAATCACTTCCCTTTTTCTAATGTTTTCGGTTGGCTCTTTTGGCCAATTATTTCCGAAGCTTCCTGAATTCAGAGGAAATATTGAAAAAGTGACTGAAAAACAATACGGCAAAGAACAGATTCCGAATAAAAAAGATTCATCGGTATTTAAGCCCGGGAAATATTCAGGATGGAAATATACCTTTCTTTTTGATGAGAATTCGAAACTGAAAAGCAGAAAAAACTCTTTCCGTAATAATGTTTTGACTGAATACACTTACCAGCGAAATAAAATTGGCGACCGTAATATTGAACGTGAAATCATTGAAAGAGACAATGAAGGACATGCTGGCGACTTTGTTGAGTATGAAAATTTCGTTGATTTGGATGGGCGGATAACAAAGGTGAATTATTGGGTTGGTAATCATCAAAAACAGACCCGCGAATTATTTATGATCGAGACGAATGCGGTGTATAAAGAAGGGAAGCTGATATCGTTTACTCGCCACAATGTTAACGATGCGGGTGTTATGGATTCTGGGGAAAGATGTGAGTTATTCTATGATTCGGCAAATCGCATAGTCAGGATTGAACGAAAAGACATTGAGTCAGATCTGAAGACAGAGCTTTCGTATTCCTTAAATCCAAATGGTTATTTGGATCATTATTCAATTGATTTATTAGTTGGGTTGCCCGTTTATGGCAAAAATCCAACACAGAATATCTACTACAAATGCGACAGCCATGGGAATTGGGTGAAGAAGTACACGCTTGCAGATCAAGAAATGATTATTGAAGCCAAAAGGAAAATCAAGTACAAATAGTTTATTTTCAGGCGAAACACACAAAACACAAATTACATGTCAACTGATCTCATTCAGATTAACTCTGATCGATTGCTTTTGCGATCGATACAAATCGAAGATGCTGATTCCATCTTTTTATATCGGTCAAATGCTGTTGTGAATCAATATCAAGGTTGGATTCCAAAAACGATTGAGGATGTACATAACTTCATAATTAATAAAGTTTCGACTGAAATTAACCAACCCGGTACCTGGTTTCAGTTTGTGATCATCGAAAAGGAATATAGCAAAATAATTGGTGATATTGGCGTTCACTTCCTTGCTTCAGATGCTTTTCTGGTTGAGTTGGGATGTACGCTAAGTCAGGAATATCAGGGCAAAGGTTACGCTTTTGAAGCGGTAAAAGCAGCAATCAATTACATCTTCGATGAGTTGGGCAAACACCGGATTGTAGTGTCTATTGATTCACGAAACCTGCCTTCAATCAGACTGATTGAACGTTTGGGATTTCGTAAAAAAGGACTTGTGAAAGAAAATTCAGAGCTAAACGGGGAATGGGTCGACGATCTGATTTATGCTGTGTTGAAGGATGAATGGATGAGCACTTAAAACATCAACCCCGAAATACCTGACAAGCGGCAGATATTTCGGGGTAACAACTAAATTTATGAGCTGATTTCTTTATTTTTTCAGGACTTGCTTGTATTCCAGTTCCTTTTGTTTGTAGAAATCCTGAAGTACATAGAATGCTTTCTTTTTGGTGCCGTTCTGCCCGATCAAACCTTTTCGGTTCCATCCATCCTGAATATTGGTTAACATGCGTTTAGGTGAACGGAAGTCGCACAAAATCCATGGTGTCAATCCGCGAAATTGCGGAATTTTTGAGAGCATTGGCAATGTCCGTTTATACAAATCTTCCTGATATTCTTCAGTCCAGCGCGTTAAAATATCGCCATGAAGCCCTTGTAGCGCCCCGGCTCCAAATTCGCTGATCATCACTGGTTTGTTGTATTTAATTACCCAGTTAATCCGGTCGCATTTTTCGGGCAGGCCATCGTACCAACCGACATATTCGTTGAAATTTACAATGTCAACATATTCAGCAAACGGATCTTCCACCACTTTGTCGTTCGGATTGCTGTTGCCATGAACTTCCAATGCGGCCGAAATCAGGCGGGTATCATCCAGCGATAGGGCATGTTCTGCCAGTTTGCGCAAGAAGTTAGTTCGTGCTTCGCTTACCGGAGTCTCGTTTGCCATCGACCAAATGATGACACTGGCCCTATTTTTATCGCGGGTAATTTCATCAGTCAGTTGCTGTTGTGCATTGGTATAAGTATCCGGATTATCCCACAAAATGGTCCAGTACACCGGGTTTTCTTCCCAAACCAGTATTCCCAGTTCATCGGCCACTCTCGCCATATTTTCGTTGTGCGGATAATGAGCCAGTCTCACGTAATTGCAATTCAGTTCTTTAGCCCATCCGAGTAACATTTGTGCATCTTCTCTGGAATATGCGCGTCCGCCCCGCATCGCGTTTTCTTCGTGAATGCAAATGCCACGTAGGAAAACAGATTTTCCGTTGAGTAAAATATCGGTTCCTTTTGTTTCAATTGTCCGAAAGCCAATACGCTCTGTTACTTTGTCGGTAGCAGAAGCAACTGTTACATCATACAGTTTGGGGTTTTCGGGCGACCACAAACTTAGATTCTTCACAGGAATTGAAAAATTGGCGACTCCGTTTTCGTCGGTATTAATGGTTGCGGTTTGTTTTATCTCCGGAATTTCAATTTTTATGGATTGACTTTTCTGAGCTCCATCCAATTTTACCATTCCTGAAATTTCAGCAGAAGATCCTTTTTTCAATTGAATCTTGTAATCGGCAATAAATGTAGCAGGAACTTCAACCACATCAACATCGCGGGTAATGCCGCCATAGTTCCACCAATCGGTATTGAGCGTGGGTACCGCTTCGCGTTTGCGTTTGTTGTCGACTTTTACCACAATCGAGTTGTTTTCATCTTTCAGCAACGAAGTAATTTCGTAGTCGAACGGAGTAAAACCGCCAATGTGTTTTCCTAGTTTCTTGCCATTCAGGTAAACATCCGTTTCGTAATTAGATGCGCCAAAATGAATAAATACCCGGTTGTCGGCTGCCGATTTTTTATAACTGAAAAGCTTGCGGTACCAGATTGTTCCTTCATAGTAAAGCAATTTATCGTCCTGCGAATTCCAGTCCCCGGGAACCATCAATGTTGGACATTTGTCGAAATCGTATTCAAGCATTTGTGATTTATCCGTTTGGTGCTGGTCGAGGAAAAATCCTGATGTAGGATTCGGGTTTTGATCGGCTGGCTGATACCGGTAATCGTAATAACCGGTTTCGTACGGATCAATGATGTAATTCCACTTACCGTTAAGCGAAAAGGTTTTTCGCCCCGGAATATTGGTCATTGCCTGCTGTGCATTCGAGTACATCGCCGACATTACCATCAAAAGAATAATTAGTTTTTTCATTGTTAGGATATAAATTGTTGGTTTGCGATAAATCTGAATCAAAAATACCGATTTGTCGGATGCGCACAAGAGAATGTGTGAAATGATTTGGCTGGTTACTTGATCTTTTGAACCCACTGTTGCAGCCTCCAATTCTGTCAGGTTTCGAAAATCTGACAGGGGTAAACAACCGCTGCATTTGTTTGAAAATGAGATTTAGCAAAGGAATGATGTGCTGGTAAATATTATGGCAAAAGATTAACTTTGGAATAAGAATAATATAATTGTAATTCAAAAAGTTGAAATATGAGTCTTTCTGAATTTATGCTTTCAAGATTACAGAAAGGATTGTCTGAGAATCGAGAGTATTCTTATAAATTATCCGAACAGGCAGACCGAATAATTGTTTGGCTAGTAGGTTTTTCAATCGCCAGTATCGCATTGACTATTTCCAATGAGAATTCTCTTAAAGCTATTTCAAACGACCTTCCAGCACTATTAATTATATTCTCATGCATGACTGTAATCTTAGGAATATTGTATCGAATAGTTAATTATGTGACTCAATTGACTGAAAACCAAATCATGATGAAATTTAATGCAGGTATTGATGTATATAAAAATCCACAAGATATACCTTTAATTCCTCCTTATCGAAACTTAAGTGGTGAGGAGAACTGTGAAGATTTACGGAAATATTTAAAAGAAGATATTAATATAGAGGTAGATAAAATTGAAGATAATGACTTTTCCCAAAATCAAAAAAAAGATTATATGAATAGTTTATCGAATTACTACAACAAAACCGCAGAAATTTATAGTGCGCATTTTGAACTTGAAAAAAACATAGTCAAAAATGTACTAAAAAATGATCTTGGATATAGTCAAAAGGCAGTTGATGGTGTATTTAATCCGGTAGAGCCAAAGATAAGAATCCAACGAATATACTGGGTAGGTCTTATTTCGTCGTCGATTCTATTTTTGATAACAACCTTTGTATTTTTATCAGGATTTGTAGTTTTTTTATGGGAATATTTACAGAGGTAATGTGAATTTACAAGAGATATTAATTTGTTATAATATATGATTTTAACTCGTTGAAATTTCTTTTATTCTCCAACTCCTTCCAACACCTCTTTTGCCTTCTTAACACTTTTCACCTTATCAAAAGTCAGTGATAACTTGTTATTGCCTTCTTTCATACGGCAGGTTTGTGGATGGGTTTGCACGTAGCGAAGTACCTGACTGAACACTGGCGACTGGTAAAACACCGATTGCGGATCGGAAATAAAGTGGCAAACCATTTTGTGGTTCTTCAGGATAATTTTTTCCATTCCCACTTTTATCGCAGCCCAGCGAAGGCGCACTACTTCAATCAATTCAATACTTTCGTTGGGTAATTTTCCAAATCGGTCAACCAGTCCGGCTTCGAACTGCACCAAAGCTTCTTCGCTTTCAAGGTTGTCCAATTCGCGGTAAAGCAACATTCGCTCCGAAGTACTTTGTATATATTTTTCGGGAAACAGCAATTGTAAATCGGTATCAATCTGGCAATCGCTGCCAAATTTCACGTTCAGGAAGGCCTGCGACGAATCTTCTTTTTCGTCTTTGAACAGCTCTTTAAAATCGGTTTGTTTCAATTCCTGAATGGCTTCGTTCAGGATACGGTGATAGGTTTCGAACCCAATGTCGGCAATAAAACCGCTCTGTTCGGCACCCAACAGGTTTCCAGCGCCACGAATATCCAAATCCTGCATGGCAATGTTGAATCCGCTTCCCAGTTCTGAGAATTCTTCGATGGCGCGCAAGCGTCGGCGTGCTTCGGGGGTAACGGTTGATAAAGGCGGTGCCAAAAGGTAGCAGAATGCTTTTTTATTGGAACGGCCAACCCGACCACGCAACTGGTGCAAATCGCTCAGCCCGAAGTTCTCCGCATGATTGATGATGATCGTATTGGCATTCGGAATGTCCAGCCCCGACTCGATAATGGTGGTTGAAATCAGCACGTCGAATTCGCCGTTGATAAAGCTCATCATCACATTTTCGAGCTTTTCACCCTCCATTTGCCCATGCCCGACAATGGTGCGAACTCCCGGTACAATCTTTTTAATTACCGCTTCAACTTCGTAAATATTCGACACCCGGTTGTGGAGAAAAAATACCTGTCCGTCACGAGCCAATTCATACTGAATGGCTTCGCGAATAATATCTTCACCGAATTCGTGCAATTCGGTTTGTATCGGGTATCGGTTGGGTGGGGGAGTTTGTATAATGGATAAATCGCGGGCACCCATCATCGAAAACTGCAACGTACGCGGAATTGGCGTTGCAGTCAGTGTGAGCGTATCTACATTCACCTTCATTTGTTTCAGCTTTTCCTTTACCGAAACGCCGAATTTTTGCTCCTCATCAACAATCAGCAATCCCAGATCTTTAAAAACTACCTGTTTACCAACCAGCTTGTGAGTGCCAATCAGAATGTCGACCTTTCCCTCTTTGGTATCTTCCAAAACCTGTTTTACCTGAGCCGCACTTCGTAATCGACTGATGTATTCGACCCTCGCCGGGAAATTGGCAAGCCGGTCGGTAAAAGTTTTGAAATGCTGAAGCGCCAGAATGGTTGTTGGAACCAACACGGCCACCTGTTTGCTGTCGGCCACCGCTTTAAATGCCGCGCGAATAGCAATTTCAGTTTTTCCGAAACCCACGTCGCCGCATACCAGCCGGTCCATTGGGATTTCTTTTTCCATGTCTTCCTTCACAGCGATGGTCGATTTCACCTGATCGGGCGTATCCTCGTAAATAAACGATGCTTCCAGTTCATTCTGAAGGTACGAATCGGGCGAAAAAGCAAATCCCAGTTCCTGACGACGGGCGGCGTACAATTCAATCAACTCTTTTGCAATGTCTTTGACCTTCAGTTTGGTGCGGTCTTTCAGCTTTTGCCAGGCTCCGCTTCCCAATTTGCTGATGCTGGGCTCGGTTCCATCCTTGCCTTTGTATTTCGAGATGCGATGCAGGTTATGAATGCTCACCAGCAGCACATCATTGTCTCTATAACTTAACCGGATTGCTTCCTGAAGTTTCCCATCGACTTCGGTTTTAACCAGACCCATAAATTTCCCGATGCCATGATCGACATGAACAACCCAGTCGCCTTGATGCAGCTTATTCAGCTCTTTAAATGTGATGCTGTCGCGCTCGGCCTTGCGGGTTTTCACTTCGTAACGGTGGTATCGTTCAAAAATCTGGTGATCGGTATAACAGCAAATCTTCTGGTCGTGATCGATAAATCCTTCGTGTAAGGTAAAATTTACCGGACGAAAACTAACGTTCAGGCCTTTGTCGTCGAAAATTGCCTTCAGGCGGTCGGTTTGCGAAACATTGGTCGATAAAATATAATTGGTGAAGCCGAAATTCTGATAGTCAACCAGGTTTTCGGCAAGCATATCGAAATTTTTGTGGAATACCGGTTGGTGATTGGTATGGTAGGTAATTATTTTTGAATGTTTGAAATAGATTTTTTGCCCAAATTCGGCACAGGTGAAAGGTTTGATTTCTTTAGCGAAAACTTCGCCTGAAAGTAATTTGCCGAACCACATTTTGCGTTCGTCTTCGTCTTCCGACTTTTCAATGGTCTGATCGAAATTATATTGTATTTGATCAATAATCAACTGAATATCGTTCAGTAAAAGCAAGGAGTTGGCCGGAATGAAATCGAGAAAACTGATGCGTTCTTCGTCTTTTAAATCTTGCTGAATGTTTGGAATGATGCTAATTCGGGACAGTGTTTCTTTCGAAATCTGGTTATCGAGATCGAAACTTCGAATGGTATCCACTTCGTCGCCGAAAAAGTCGAGGCGGTACGGATCTTCGCTCGAAAACGAATATACATCGACGATGCTTCCGCGAATGGAATATTGGCCGGGTTCATACACGAAATCGACCCGTTCGAAACCGTACTCAAACAGTACTTCGTTTACAAATTCGATGGAAAGTTTGTCGCCTTTGGTCACCTGAAAGGTGTACGAAGCCAGTCCTTCACCCGAAATTACCTTTTCGACCAAAGCTTCAGGATAAGTAACAATGAGCAACTGATTTTCGGCTTTCAACCGGTTGAGGACTTCGGTTCGCAGAATGATGTTTTCCTGTTCGATGGTCTGATAATTCACCGATCGTTTGTATGATGAAGGAAAAAACAGTACGGGCGATTCAGGAAGAAGAATATTCAGATCGTCATAAAAATATGCTGCTTCTTCTTTGTCGTTCAGGCAAATAACGAATGTTTTTTGTATTTCTTCTGAAAGTAAACTGGTTAAAATGCTTCGCGATGAGCCAACGAGTCCCTGCAGGTGAATCTTTTCACCCGGGGTATTCAATAAATTGCACAATTCGTTGGTGAGATCGTGCTTTTTGAACAGATTCCTAAAATCCTTCCGCTCCAAAATCAAAATATTAGGGTGCAAATGTAAGGAATTTAAGTTGGAAGTCTGGAGTCCGAAGCCGGAAGAATCCGGGATGGAAGGTGAAAACTAGTCATTCGTGGTCATTAGCTTCGCGTCATTCATCGGAAAAGCTAGGCTAGTTGACAATCAATGACAATTGAATGACTTAATGAGAATAAAAAATCTTGTGACCTATTTCATTCGCAATTCACATACTTCCGACTCCGGTCTTCGGTCTTCCAACTTTTTGTTGATTAACTGCCTGATGTTTCTTAACTTTCAAGACATTTAAATTCGCAGGTCATGAGCAACAATTCAGAAAAGAAACATTCGAAACATGAAGGCAAGCACCTTAAACATATTGAACCAGAGAAGAAAGATCACCGGCTGATCAGCAAAAAGAAATACAATAAAGAATTGCGGAAGCTTGAAATTGAGTTGATCAAACTTCAGGAATGGGTGAAGCAAAAGCAACTGAAGGTAGTTGTGCTTTTTGAAGGCCGCGATGCTGCCGGGAAAGGTGGAGTGATTAAGCGAATTTCGGGGCCACTCAATCCGCGTATTTGCCGGATTGCAGCTTTGGGAACACCAACAGAGAAGGAAAAGTCGGAATGGTATTTTCAGCGATATGTCGAGAAATTGCCTGTTGGTGGAGAAATTGTATTGTTCGATCGAAGTTGGTACAATCGGGCCGGAGTTGAGCATGTAATGGGGTTTTGCACCGATGATCAATACGAAGAATTTTTCAGAAGTTGTCCTGAATTCGAGCAAATGCTTATCCGTTCAGGAATTATCCTGATTAAATATTGGTTTTCGGTTTCTGATGAAGAACAGGAAAATCGCTTTCAGGATCGGTTGAATGATCCCACCAAACGCTGGAAACTAAGCCCGATGGATGTGAAGTCGCGCGAGAAATGGGTGGAATACTCCAAAGCAAAAGACGAAATGTTTATACATACCGATACCAAACATTCTCCATGGTTTGTGGTTCCGGCTGACAATAAAAAACTGGCCCGGCTCAATTGCATCAGTCATATGCTGAGCTTGATTCCGTACGAGGAACTGCCATCGGAGCCAATCGTTTTTCCTCCTCGCATCGAATCTCAGGACTATGTCAGAACACCAATGTCGGATCAGACTTTTGTACCTGACCGGTATAGTCGAAAAAAAGACAGCGATGAAAGTGATTCGAAATGAAAACAAGAGGAAAGCTTGTGAACGATGAAACATTATGCTTATTTCGCATCAATACTTAATTCAAACGGATACCAATAATGGCACGATTTCTAAATGACAGAAAAGCAGCTTCGGGACAAATGCCTGGCTCGCTTATCCATTTGGGTACAAAAAAACTTGAAAAAGTCAGGATTCGATTACTCAATTATTCCATTGATAATTATGTTGAGACTGAACCCGAGAAACTTGACGATTGCTTACCCTATATTGAAAAAGAAAAAGTCAGTTGGGTTAATATTGATGGATTGCACGATGCCGGAGTGATTCAAAAATTGGGCGATTTGTTCGAAATTCATGGATTGTTGCTCGAAGATATGCTGAATACCGATCAGCGCCCAAAGGTTACTGAAACTGAGAAATTGATGATCGTAATCTTAAAACTTCTGGAATACGATGAAAAAACCGACAGGCTGAGCTCCGAGCAAATATCATTGATACTGGACGATTCGTACCTTATTACGCTTCAGGAAAAAGTAGGCGATTATTTCGATCCGATTCGTGACCGTATTCGCAAAAGCAAAGGTCGTTTGCGTAGGAAAGGTGCTGATTACCTGACTTATGCCTTGCTTGATACCATTGTTGACAATTATCTGCTGATTATTGAAACTCTTGGGAATATGATCGAAAAAACGGAAGCTCAGATTTTTACGCCCAACCAACCCAAAGGATTGATGCAAAAAATTTATAAGCACAAAACTGAGATTAATTTCCTGAGGAAGAATGTTCGTCCTGTCAAAGAAATTTTGCACCGGCTGATCGAAAACGAATCAGGTTTTATCGCTGACGAAAACATGAAATACTTTCAGGATTTAAACGATTTGGTGGTGCAGGCTACCGAATCGATCGAGATTTACCAGATGATGTTGAATGACCAGATGAATATTTACCATGCCAATCTGGATAGCAAAGCCAACGAGATCATGAAAGTTTTAACAGTTTTCTCTGCTTTCTTCATTCCGTTGACATTTGTGGCAGGCGTTTATGGCATGAATTTCGATAACCTGCCCGAATTACATTTCAAATATGGATACCTGTATTTCTGGACGATAATGGTTTTAATTACACTCGGGCTAATAATTTATTTTAGAAAGAGGAAATGGTTTTGAGATGTCTCTTAAGCGAGATGTGAAAAAACAAAGGAACAGCTAGTTATTAGCTGTTCTATTCGGAAGAAAAATATGGAAAGTACTTCCCAAAAATTCGGTACTTTCAGCCCATATTTTTCCGCCATGTTTTTCAATGAAATCTTTGCATAGGATTAATCCGAGACCAGTGCTAGGCTCTCCGTTTGTTCCTTGTCGGCAATTCAGTTCATCAATTCGGAAAAGTTTTTCCACCATCTTTTCGTTCATGCCAATACCCGTGTCTTGGATTGAGATTTGAACAGCGCCCTGATTTTCAGCTTGCGCCGATATTAATATCTTTCCACCTTTTTCTGTAAATTTAACGGCATTGGTAACTAAATTTCGGATAGTAGATTCCAACATATTTTCATCAGCCAAAACATACATTCCATCAGGAACATTTACCACTATTTCAACACCTTTATTTGATGCAATTTCCATTACCGAGCGTAGGCTGCTATTTACTTTTTCGACTAAAAGAAAATAGTGAGGATCAAACGCAACCATTCCTTGCTGAAGTCGCGACCATTGCAATAAGTTTTCGAGTAAGCGGTGTAAGTTGGTAGCTGAGTCCCTCATCAATAAAGCAATTTCCTGAATATTATCCAATTTCAGCGACGGAAGGTCTTGCACCATCATTTGGGTTAATCCAAGAAATGCGGCAAATGGGCTGCGCAAATCGTGAGCAATAATGGAGAAGAACTTGTCTTTTTCGGCATTGATTTTTTGAAGTTCTTCGTTTTTAGATTTTATCCGTTCTTCTGCCTGATTCTGCTCTGTAATGTCACGTGCAGTGGCAATCAATACGTCTTTGCCAAAATATTTGCCTTTATTTACAAATACTTCCTTCGGGAAGATTTCTCCATTTTTTCGAACTGCCCAAAAATCAAATGAAGCAGAGATTCCAGTTTCATAAACTTCCTTCAGGATATTATTAATATTTAGATGTTCATTTTTTTCACTGGCGCCAATTGATTGAAATGATTTTCCAACAAGTTCATTTGTAGTGTATTGGTCTATTTCTTCAGCGCCTCTGTTTACGTCAATTAAAATGCCTGATTCGTCAAGTACGTATATCCCTTCTGAAACAGAATTGAAAATAGCCATGTAGCTTTCAATAGCTACATTCAATGATTCTTCAACCTTCTTTCGTTCGGTAATGTCACGTACTATAGATAAAACTTCTTTATTTCCGCAAGGTACATATCTGGATTCGAAATACTTTAACTCAACGCCAATTTGCAATTCATAGGTCGAATAATCCGGCTCACCTGAAGCTAATACTGCTTCAACTTTTTCCTTTGTAATAATCACGACCTCGTGAGGTAATATCTCATCAACAAGTTTGCCAAGAAACAGCTCCGGACTTACAAGCAGCTGGTTATGTGACTCGGAATGAAAATCAACAATCTTGCAGTTTGAATCGAAAACGAACATCAGATCGGGGATGGCTCCCAGTAGCGCGATGTTACGGTTTAAAGTATTCTTTAACTCTTCTTCAGCTCGCTTTTTTGCACTTATGTCTCTGATTGTTCCCTGACCAACAAATTCGCCCTTCAGCTTTATCCGTTTAACATTAATTTCAACATCGACCAGATACCCGTCTTTATGGTAGATTTGAGTTATGAAATTGCATATTTCGCCGTTTGAAAAAATATTTTCAAGCTGAATAAGATACTCAGGAACATTTTCTTTGGATAAAAAATCTGCAAATGATCTGCCAACAACTTCTTCGACCTTGTATCCAAGAATCTTTTCAACCACATTATTAAAGAACAGTTGTTTCCCAAACCTGTCGATTATAAAAATGACATCAATCATGGATTGAGCGATCACGCGGTAATTTTCTTCGCTCTCCTTTAATGCTCCTTCGGCCTTTTCTCTTTCAGTAATATCGCTCAAAATTAATACTGCATTTTTCACCTCATCTCCAACAATTACTGGCGAAAGCCGTGATAAGAACCAGCGGATTTCATGATTAATTCCCAATGCTTTGGATTGATAGGTCTGGGACATGGCCTTGCTAAACACATCTTCGAGAGCTTGTCGCATTACGGGATGATACTCCGTTGCAGTCCAGTCACAAAAATTCTTGCCAATTACATCTTCTTTTTTATAACCAGGGAAAGCCCGGCTTGTGTATATGATGGTTCCCTCATCATCCAGTTTCAGAATAATGTCGGCAGCATTTTCGGTAATTGTTCGCATCATTTCCTCGCTCTTCAGGAGAGCTTCTTCCGACCGTTTTCGTCTCAATTCGGCAGCTGCAAGCGAAACAAAATTTTCAAGAATCTCAATGGATGGATCAAGCCGATGCTTACCCATTGCAAGTATTGAGGTACCGTAGAGTTTTCCCTCAACAAGGAATGATACTTCGATAAAGCGATCAGCTTTTAGTATGGCTTGTGCTGTCAGTCCAACTGCATGAGGGATAGTTCCGGAATGAACTTCAGACAAAGAGCCATGAAACTTAATGGCATTTGTAGTTAATTCATGATAAGTGTAATCACTTACAACTGTGTATATTTTATGTACATGTTTATCAAGTAGGGTTACAATAGTTTCTAACAGGCCAGAATCAAGTTCAATGTGTTTAGGTGTTAATGTTCTGTTTTCAGGACTATATTCAGAGAAAATTGCACCAATTGCACCTGTGAATTCTTTGATACGCTTGGTAATGATAGCTTCTAGTCCATCTTCAAGTGTAGACTTTGACAATTCAATAGAGAATTTATTAAGTTTGGACAACGCTTCATTCTGTATCGCCAAAGTCATTCCCAAATGATCCTGGGAACTGATGTCCCGGTGGGTTACTACCAATAAATTTCCATTTTGAGATGCTGTAACGAAAGTTGATATTTCAACAGTTATATCAGTACCATCTAAACGAGTCATCTTTTGTTCGTAAACCTGCTTTTTCCAATAGCCTGACTGGTTGATAATGCCAAGTAATCTTTTTTCGAGGATACTAAAAAATTCTGGAGTTTTAAATTCTTTTGGAGATAATTGATAATGGATGTCCCAGATATTTAATCCTATCGCATTCGATTGTTTAATACCTGTTAGGTTTTCCAGTGCATTGTTCCAACTGATTATTTTCCCGGTGCTATCTCCGATTAAAATTCCTACTACTGAAAGCTCAATAATACTCTTATACTCTTCCGGGTGTAAAAATGCGATATTTTCTGAAGCAGCTCCTCTGCTTTCAGCAATCATGTCTTCAAAATCAATAACAGCTTTTCCTACTTTTTCTGAAGTAGGGTTCCCCTTTTCCATATCAATCATTTAGACTTAGCTACGCCTAGTATCTAAATATAGACAGCTTATTTAATAAATTGCTTATTTATGGTCTTCACGTCGCAAAAAACACTAAGTTAATTACCCCTAATCAACTTCTTTCCCAGAATCTAAGCACAATTTAATCTAATGCTTTGCAAGTTAATGATTTTCTTTTGATTAATTAATATGGTGATATGTGGTATTAATATTTATTTTTTATTTTTTTATTTTTTAGTCGAATGATCAAGACTTATTTATTTATCTCACTTTATGTTTATTTGTTCTATTTCTCCTGCTATTGTTAGGAAATAGCTATTCTCTTTTGAGCAGATAGTAATTATTAAATTGCATTGGAAAAAGTAGAATTTGTTGAAAGAAAATAAAAGTGATCTATCTTGAAAAGGGGAAATCTGCAGAACTAAAGAATTGGTTCCAATTTATAGTGATATGTTCAGTAATATCCGTTTTTAGAAAATTGGAAAAGAAAAATTTTGTCGGTATTTTAAAATAGAAAAGGCTGTCCTCTGACAGCCTTTTCACCCGTTACGACGGGAAACTAACCTAAACCAACTAAACCTAATAAACCATAAGCTTATCAAAGTAACCAACTTTGTAGAAGCTACCTAAGTAACCATTAAAGCTGCACTTTGGTTCGCCAAGTGTATTATATTTTTAAATACTATTTGTCAAAAGAACATATTCAGCTTACTGAACGGGTCAAAGGTATTAAAAAAAATAAGAAAGTACCAAATGTCCATTCATTGAAAGCTGAATATTTGATGATTTTTTATTTAGGTAACACACCTGTTTTATTGGCTATTCGATTGGCAAGACTTAACGTAAGTTTTATGCATTATTGTTAATTTCTCTGGCTAATCGTTGCTATTTTGTGATTTTTGAAATGGTAGAATATGGTAATTCCGCTAAAATTGTTTTCAACAGTTTGATCTTAATAAAAACTTCATCCTAATTGGTTGGTATTTGTCAGGATAGCCGTATTTTGTGTATTATTTAATTCAATTCCTATGCCTAGATCTCTTTTTATTTTCTTTTTCTTTTTATCATTTAGTTTGTGTGCACAGTTAGCTCCTAAGCGAGAATTTAGAGCTGTTTGGGTGGCAACAGTGAATAACATCGACTGGCCTTCAAAGCCAGGACTTTCAACTGAGCAACAAATGAAGGAAGTCATTGATATTCTAAATATGCATTCTAAAAATGGAATGAATGCCATCATCATGCAAATCAGGCCTTCTGCCGATGCTTTTTATAAATCAGACCTTGAACCTTGGTCCAGGTATTTAACCGGCACGCAAGGTAAAGCGCCAAATCCATTTTACGATCCGCTTCAATTCTGGATTGATGAATGTCACAAGCGCAACATGGAGTTTCATGCATGGTTAAATCCGTTCAGGGTAGCACAAAACGTAAATGATCCTTTAGCAGCGAACCACATTGCCTTTAAACATCCCGACTGGATTGTGAATTATGGCGGCAAATTATACTTTGATCCGGGATTGCCACAAACGCGGGAATTTGTTGTTAAAGTTGTTATTGACATTGTTTCGAGATATGATGTGGATGCTATCCATTTTGATGATTATTTTTATCCATATCCGCTGAAGGAAGATTTTCCTGACGAAAATTCATTTGCTCTGTATAACCGTGGCTTTTCAGTTGAAAAGAAGGCTGATTGGCGGCGAGATAATGTCGATATTTTAATAAAAACTCTTTCAGAAAATATTAAAAGAACCAAGCCTTGGGTGAAATTTGGTATAAGTCCGTTTGGAGTATGGAGAAATAAAGCTGTCGATCCGGAAGGATCAGAAACTACTGCAGGAACAACCAACTACGATCATTTGTATGCCGACATCCTGAAATGGCAGAAAAATGGGTGGATTGATTATTGTCTTCCTCAATTGTATTGGCAGATTGGCCATCCGTCAGTCGATTTTCTGACGTTGAGCAAATGGTGGGCGGCACATGCTTATGGCAGGGCAATGTATATTGGTCAGGCAGTTTATAAACTTGAAGCCAATTCAACCGTTCCGGATTGGAAAGACCCGAATCAGTTGGTTAAGCAAATACAGATTATTCGTCAGATTCCACAGCTTGGAGGGAGCGCTTTCTACAGCAGCGTGCACTTTAAACGCGATCTGTTCGGTTTCGACCAAAATCTTCGGGATCAATTGTACAAATATCCTGCTCTGGTTCCGCAAATGCTCTGGATCGATAAAAAATCTCCTGAGTCTCCAACGCATTTCAAAAAAAGAGGGCATAAGCTGAAGTGGAAGTCTTCAAAAACAGAAAATGAAATGGATAAAGCCGCGAATTATGTGGTTTATATGAACCCTGTTGGGCAGCAATTTGATGCTAGAAACCCTGAAAATATTTTTACCATTACGAAGCATAAAAGCATAAAATTTAAGCAAAATTCCCGTAAATTACAGAGAAAATATGAAGTGCGCATATCTGCTCTTGATCGGCTTCACAACGAAAGTGAAATAAGTAAAGTGAAAGTGCTTAAACTATAATGTAGATCGGTTATGAATCCAAAAGTTGATTGTTTTTTTATTTACACTGATCAGTCGTCGAGCCAAAAACAAATTGATCAATGCCGGGATTCATTACTTGTGAATCAAATATATATTCTTGCTCCTAATCAGGTACAATTAACTGATTGCGAGGTGGTAATTGTTGCTGAAAATGGTTCATGTTCAACAATTCGGCTGATTGCCAAGTTGCTTCGGGCCGATTTCGCGTTGCTTGCTCTTGGCGATTCATCCGTGGAAATAGGCTCAGGAGCTATCGAACGGTTGTTACAAGTAGCTGAATATACTGATGCACCAATGGTTTATGCCGATTATATGGAATTGAAGGACGGCGTACTTTCGCCATACCCTTTAATTGATTATCAGTTGGGTAGTTTGCGCGATGATTTTAATTTTGGGCCGGTTCGGTTTTTCAGATCCGAAGTTTTAAAAGCCTTCAGGTACGAAAACTACGAAACACTAAAATACGCCGGATGTTATGCACTTCGTTTACGTGCCAGTCGTATGGGAGAGCTGGTTCATGTTCCTGAATACTTGTTTACAAAAGTTGAATCAGATACTCGTTCATCGGGCGAAAAGCAATTTGACTATGTGAAAGCCGCTGCTCGCGAACGCCAATTGGAGATGGAGCAGGTTTGTACTTCTCACTTAAGAGAAATCGGGGCTCTGTTGCTTGCTCCATTCCCGGAGACTATTTTTTCTGAAAATTTTGAAACCGAAGCTACTGTCGTAATTCCGGTTCGCAATCGGGTGAAAACAATCCGCGATGCGATTGTTTCAGCGCTTATACAGAAAACCTCTTTCAGCTTTAACTTGATTGTTGTCGATAATTATTCGACCGACGGAACTTCAGAAATATTGCGCGAATATGCCCGGCAGGGAAAGCTTATACATCTTATTCCTGAACGAAAAGATTTGGGAATTGGAGGTTGCTGGAATGAAGCTGTATTTCACCCGGCTTGTGGAAAATTCGCAGTTCAGCTTGATAGCGATGATTTGTACCTCGACGAAAATACACTTCAAATCATGGTCGATAAGTTTTACGAAGACAATTGTGCCATGGTGATTGGAAGCTACCGGATGACCAATTTTAATCTCGAAGAAATTCCGCCAGGAGTAATTGATCACCGCGAATGGACCGACGACAATGGTCCGAATAATGCGTTGCGAATCAATGGGCTTGGTGCTCCCCGGGCTTTTTATACACCTGTACTGCGCGAATTCCGTGTTCCCAATACGAGTTACGGCGAAGATTATGCGCTTGGGCTAGCTATTTCAGGAAAATATAAAATCGGAAGGATTTATCAACCTGTTTATTTGTGCCGTAGGTGGGACGATAATACTGATGCTTCGTTGGATGTGGCAAAAATGAATACCCATAATTTGTATAAGGATCGCTTGCGTACGTTTGAACTTCAGGCTCGTATTCAGCGAAACAAAAAATCTGATCCGGGTAAAGACTGGTTCGATGAAAGATAATGTTGTCCGGCGCTGGATTAAATCCAGAGTTTGGGCATTTCTTTTAGTTTGCTGCCGAGTATTTGATTTTATCTTTTCGCTCCACCGATCGATTTTCTTTTCTTGTTAGCTCATTGGCAACTTGCGCCAATAATCGGTCGAAATCGTTTTGAGTGATGTTTCTTTCCTTACGTTCAGGAAACATTTTATGAAACGGGAATTTATAGTTAAGTTTAAATTCCAACTGATAAAACTGATTGAGGTTTTGTCCATTTGAAGCCAATTCAGGAACATTTAATTCAAGAGGGGTTTGATTTGCAGAGCTCCAGCCTGGCACCAGCCATGGTTTCAGGCAGGGATATACCTGAAGTTGCCGTTGCAACAATACTTTACTACTGGGCAGTTTTTTGTCGCGGGTCCACCAAACATCTCGAACAGCTTCCATCGCCAGATAAGTTTCAGCTTCATTCGAAACCGCGTCCAAATCTTTCAGGTATTTATTAATTATCTGCGTTACTGCTTGTTCGTATGGTAATTCGCTTTGTAGAGCCTGAATTCCGATAGTGGCACCCAGCAAATTCGAATATGGATCTTCAATCGAAAAGCTTGAATATCGTTCAGGTACAAACGGAATACTTGAAGCTCCGAACCAGGTGGCAATTTCATGCCACACTGATAAATCGTAAGCAATCTTTCCGGCAAGATTAATGAGATCCAGGTTATTCAAGTTTGATGGAATAGAGACATTCAGCGTTTTTTCACCTCCCTCACGACCCAGAACAATTGACAAGCTTCCTTCCTTTTTATGCTCAAGAATCTGAGAATAAAGGTATGCAGTCCAGTCCGATTGGTCGCGTAAATGCGCCATATCAATAAACCCACCTCGCCGCGAATAAATAATCCCGTTTTCTTCACTGGCGTCGCCCAGGTAATGATGAGGTCCAATTTTATCAATGCTTGTTGTTTCTGTCAGTTTAATTCCAGGAATGGCGAAAAGCTGCATTTCGGTACCAAATGAACAACATGTTCTGATTATGCGGTGAGGTTTTGGATCAGGAAGATTGGCAGGAAATATAGGAGCCTTTGCGTATGCATTTATAGCAAAGAAATAGATTACTGTAAGAAGTATCAGGTTTCGAATTGTTTTCATGGCTCAAAACTAAAGAAGGTGCAAATGTACAAGAAAATATTTTGCTTTAATTTATTTGTAATCAACGTTATGATTCTTTAACAACGATCAAGGATACTTAAAGCTGTTAATAATTTGTTAAAATGACAATAAAACAAATGCGATTGAATAAAAAAGATAATATTAATAGTGATATTTGTTCAAAGTGTTTGTTGTAATTGTTGTTCATTGTCAAAAGGATTAAATAAAATGGAGTTCAAGTGTAAGAAGGCAGGCAATGAATGTTACGGGCTCAAGGAGCTTGTTCTGCTGTTTGATATCAGTCAGCGACTGATTCAAAGCAAGGAATTGAAAAATGATTTGTCCGGGATACTTGAAATGTTGGTCAGGTATTTAAACGCTGAACGCAGCTTCGTCACCATATTTAACCGTGAGTCGGAGAGCATTCTGATTGAAGCCGCCTATGGATATAGCACAGCCCAACAGGCTCGTGGAAAGTATAAATTGGGTGAAGGAATTATTGGTCGGGTGGTAGAAATGTCGCGTCCGGTGGTGATTGATAAGATTTCCAAATCAAGCTTATTCCTGAATCGCACCGGACAAGAACTTACCAAAGACGGGCAGGAACTTTCCTTTATTTGTACTCCTATTATAGAAGAGGGAAAAGTTACCGGAACCCTCAATGTCATTCGGATTTATAATCCACATATTTCGTACGATGAGGATAGCCAGTTGTTATCGATTATCGGTTCAATGATTTCGCGTAGTGTGCGCAATAAACAGGAGCGGTTGGAAGAAATGGAAGTTCTGAGGCAAAAGAACTTTCAGTTGCAAAATCAGCTTGAGAAGGATTTCAGGCCTGGAAATATTGTAGGAAATTCGAGCAAAATGCGCGATGTTTATTCGTTGGTAAATATGGTGGCCGAAACAAATTCGACCGTGTTGATTCGTGGCGAAAGTGGGATAGGGAAGGAGCTGA
The DNA here is from genome assembly GCA_028683385.1 of Prolixibacteraceae bacterium. Taxonomy (GTDB): domain Bacteria; phylum Bacteroidota; class Bacteroidia; order Bacteroidales; family Prolixibacteraceae; genus Aquipluma. The sequence continues at coordinate 431,376 of JAQUIJ010000003.1, forward strand.
TTGCCGACTCTATTCATTTTTCGAGTCCGCGTGCCAAAAAGAATTTTATTAAAGTGAACTGCTCTGCATTGCCCGATACGCTGATCGAAAGCGAGTTGTTTGGTCACGAAAAAGGTGCGTTTACAGGAGCCGAAGCACGACGAAAAGGTCGCTTTGAACTGGCCGATGGCGGAACTATTTTTTTGGATGAAATTGGTGATATTCCACTTTCAACTCAGGTGAAATTGTTGCGATTGATTCAGCAGCGCGAGTTTGAGCGGCTTGGAGGAACTGAAACCATTAAAATCGATGTCCGGATTATTTGTGCCACCAACCGCAACCTTGAAGAATTGATTCAGAACAACGAGTTTCGCGAAGATTTGTATTACCGCATTAATGTGTTCCCGATTTTTGTTCCCCCGTTGCGCGATCGCCGTAACGATATTCCTTCGCTGGTCGATCATTTTATCGAGAAATTCAACAAACGGAACAATGCCAGGGTTATCCGAATTACCACTTCAGCCCTGAATATGCTGATGGTTTACCGGTGGCCGGGAAATATTCGCGAATTGGAGAATTGCATCGAACGAGCCTGTATTTTGTGCAAAGACAATGTCATTCACAGTTACGATTTACCACCGTCGTTGCAAACTGCCGATTCGACCAATACCAAGGCTTCCGGAGGATTGACCTATACCGTTGAGCAGGTTGAAAAACAGCTTATCCGCGAGGCATTGGTTAGCTCGAAAGGAAACATTGCCAAGGCTGCCGACGAGTTGAAAGTGACCGAACGTATGCTCGGCATCCGCCTGAAAAAATACGACATCGATGCATGGCGGTTTAAGGTTTAATGCGCCGCATGTGGGAATCAAAAATATGAACTAAAACCTATTCCTATGGAACTCTCAATTTTACAGGTCGATCTTCAAAACACAGGGCATTGCGCTCAAGTGATTAAATTGTTGGACGATTACATGAAAGATCCCATGGGAAACAACCGGCCAATGCCCAACGGATTAGGAACTCAAATCGTTTCAGGATTAAAAAAACACTCCGGATTTCTTGGCTTCTTTGTAATGGCCGACGATCGGTTTGCCGGTTTGGCCAATTGCAACATCAATTTCTCCACTTTTCAGGCTAAGCCACTGATAAATATCCATGATTTTATTGTAGCGCCCGAATGCCGTAACATAGGCGCCGGAAGTTTTCTGCTTCGGGGAATTATCAATTATGCGTCGCAAAACGGTTTTTGCCGCGTCAATCTCGAAGTACGCGAAGACAACCTTACCGCCAAATCGCTTTACAAAAAAATGGGTTTCACCGATTGCGTCCCCCGAATGATGTTTTGGGAGAGGAAGCTGTAAAGCTTGATTGGGTGACTGTGGTTATCCGATCAGTTGACATGAAAGGTAATTTTTGTATCTTTGGGAAAAGACAAATCATGACAGTATCCGATTTAAAACTCAAATTATTCCGGCAGATTGATTCTTTGGAGAAGGATCGATTGGAAGAACTTTATGGCGTTTTCTTAAACTACATAAATGGCAAAAAGGATTTGGGTGATTGGAATGAATTGACAGAGGAGCAAAAAAAGGGAATTGTTGAGGCAATTGACGAAATTGATGCAGGAAAAGGAATTCCTCACTCAAAAGTAATCGCAAGCATCCGAAAGAAATATACCAATGCCTAAACCGATCATTTGGTCGCCACTATCCGAAAACGATTTTATTTCCATCCTTGACTACCTTCAAATAAACTGGAATGAAAAGGTTGTGAGTGATTTTATTGATATTACTGAAGATGTTATCGGTCAAATTACTACAAATCCGACTCAGTTTCCGATAATAAATAAAAAGAAACAAATCAGAAAATGTGTCATCACCAAACACAACACTTTGTTTTACCGCGACAGAAAAGAAAGCATTGATATTCTCCGAATTTTCGACACCCGGCAGGATCCCCACAAGTTGAAATTCTAAAGTGCCGGCAACTGGCTAATCTCAAAAAGCTAATGTACCCATTTTAATCACAAAAATCTGACAAAAACTCCTGAAACCCGCAGCAGGGCAGGTCCCCTACCAGCAGGACACTCATATTTTCAGCAGGACGGCAAAACCTTTAGCCGGACGGCAAAACCTTTAGCAGGAGAGCCATTTCTATCAGCAGGACGGCGAAAAACCCAGCAGGGCGAATGGTGGAGGGCATTTTCGGATAAATTTTCCAACCCGACTATGTGTGCCGCGATTTTTAATCGCGATTCCTCCATTTCGGAGATTAAAAATCTCCGCACCCAACTGTCCTAATCAAGGAACCGCCTTCGACAAGCTCAGGCCGCGAGGATATCAACGTTTTATTTCATGGCAACAAATGTTCATCAATGTGCCGCTCCCTGAGCGCGAAGCGTGTCGAAGGGAGCATTCTCCAAAACCTATAACCCAAAGTCATAACGGGACAATTTATGAAAGCACGGTGCTTAATGAAATGAACCCCCTTTTTTGAGATGAAGGATATAGCTGACAAAAGGAGTGTCATTTCACCAGATTTGAACGTAAAAGTGTACATTTGGTATTATATGTGTTACGTTTAATTGTCACAAAGTATTGCAGAATGACAAAAGGAATTATTGATACAATAAATAAAATTGATTTAAATAGTGATTTCGCATATGAACATTTGTTTGCTATTTTTTCACAAATAGAGAATCAGCCATATTATATTTATAACTTCAAAAAGGAGTCAAATTATAGTTTTTTTAGGTCGAGAAAAAATGAATGTTTCTGTAATTACTTTGATTTTAAAGATTTATCATACCCACCAAGGAATAAAGTTTATTCATTTTCAAGAGCAAATAAACCTTCACAGAACCTTTTTTATATTTCAGATCAATGGATAACTAATCTATTAGAGTTAAAACTATTTTGGGCAAATGATTTATTGGATGATGATATTTTTTGGGTCACAACTGGGAAGTGGGATTTAATTGAAGATATAAGTGTTGTCATTATCCCTGATTTCTCCAGTGATTCTATGAAATCACTCAATAATTTAATCAATGAAGAACTCACGCAATCTCAAATCGATTTTTTAAAGTTTATTAATAGCAAATTCAAGGAACAAGCTTTTAAGAATAGTAATGTTTATAAATTGACAAGTGCATTTTGTAATTCAATTCTTTATCAGAATGAAAAAGAAAATATAAATATTGATGGTATTTTATTTACAAGTGTTCAAGGTGGAGGTGGCTTAAATTTAGCTTTAAATCCACGAACAATTGATCTTAAAAAGTTCAGGTTAAATTCTGTAGTTAAACACTTATTAAGGAAAACTACAGGGGTTGATAATAAACCAGTTATTGATAACTTTAATACTCCGATTGCTGCACTTGAGCTTGATTATGCTAACGAAAAAATTATTTGGGAAAAATAGCAATCTTAGGTTCTTTTTCTTCCTGAACGTTTTTTTTCCTATTTCTAATACCCACCGCGACTGGAAACTCACTTTCTTCAAAATCTACCAAAACGTAGGTTAAGCCAATATTAACACCTCCCAAACCCTTGCTGTTATTGCTTTTGTGCCGTGCAGCACGTTTTGTATGTCCATTCCCTGTTTCCTACCAAAAAGTAGGATTTTTTCGCGTGCCAAAATCCTTAAATAAATTTTTTATCTGCTGTAAGTTTCAGATAACCAACATTCAACGTTCAACTTCTGACTTCTGACTTCTGACTTCTGACTTCCGCTGGCATCATTGTCGTAATGCTTTGGCCAAACACGAAAAGTTTAACCCTTAAAAAATACGAAAATGAGAAAAATCGCAATTTATGGTAAAGGTGGAATCGGTAAATCCACAACCACGCAAAACACAGTTGCCGGATTAGCGGAAGCCGGATTTAACGTAATGGTAGTGGGTTGCGACCCAAAAGCAGATTCCACCCGCTTGTTGTTGGGCGGATTGGCGCAGAAAACAGTTTTGGATACTTTGCGCGAAGAAGGTGAAGATATCGATCTGGAAGATGTAGTAAAACCTGGATATGGCGGTACCCGTTGCGTTGAATCAGGCGGTCCTGAACCGGGTGTAGGTTGCGCTGGTCGTGGGATCATCACTTCCATTAACTTGTTGGAGCAGTTGGGTGCCTGGGACGAAAAATTCAAAATCGACTATACATTTTATGATGTACTTGGTGACGTGGTTTGCGGAGGTTTTGCCATGCCCATGCGCGAAGGAAAAGCCGAAGAAATTTACATCGTGGTTTCAGGAGAAATGATGGCTATGTACGCTGCCAACAACATTTGTAAAGGTATCCAGAAATATGCTCAGGCAGGAGTTGTACGGTTGGGCGGACTGATCTGTAACTCACGTAAAGTTGACAACGAACGCGAAATGATTGAAGAATTGGCTCGTCAGTTGGGAACTAAAATGATTCATTTTGTACCTCGCGATAACATGGTTCAACGTGCAGAAATTAACCGCAAAACGGTGATCGAATTCGAGCCTACACACAGTCAGGCCGATGAATACAGGGCATTGTCGAAAGCCATCAACGAGAATACCAATTTCGTTATTCCAACCCCACTGGCAATGGAAGACCTGGAAACCTTGTTAATTGATTTCGGAATCGCAAACTAAACTAAAAAAATAGGAGAACCAAAGTATGTTAATGATCAGAGCAATAATTCGTCCTGAAAAATCGAGTAAAGTATTGAATGCCTTGTTTGAAGCCGGATACATAGCAGTTACAAAAATTCCTGTAGTAGGTCGTGGAAAGCAGCGCGGTATCAAAATTGGTGATGTAACCTATGACGAACTTCCAAAAGAAATGTTGATGATGGTTATCAAAGACGAAGACAAAGATTTTGCAATAACTACCATTATGGAAGCGGCTCGTACCGAACCTAAAGGGGCTTTTGGCGATGGAAAAATTTTCATCACACCAGTAGAAGAAGCCTATACCATCAGCCGCGGAACCAAGGAATTATAACCTAAAAAATTACGATTATGAAGTTAATCATGGCAATTATACGCATCAACAAGATGAATGAAACCAAAAGAGCATTGTCAGATGCTGGTCTTCCATCGATGACCACCACCGGAAAAGTGTTCGGACGGGGAAAAGGTCTTTGGGATGCGAAAGTGCTGGAAGGAGTAAAAAAAGACCTTCCGGAGGCATTGGCTCACCTGAATAAAGAACCTCGCTTACGCCCGCAACGCGTAGTGACACTTGTGGTTACCGATGAAAATCTCAACAAAGCAGTTGAAACCATCATCGAAGCGAACCAGACTCCCGAACCGGGCGACGGTAAAATTTTCGTCATCCCTCTACACGAATCTGTTAAGATTAGAACCGGAGAAACCGGCGACATAACACTCGATTAAAACTTATTATCATGCCAAAGAGAAGAGATTATACCAACGGATTACCGGATCCTTCAGCTCTTAGAGATGAAATCCTGAAAAAATATCCACCAAAAATAGCTAAGAAGCGAATCAAAGGAATGGTGATCAACGATCCTAACGAGGATCAGGAGATCATGTCAAATGTTCGCACAATCCCCGGAATTATTACACAACGTGGTTGTACTTATGCCGGATGTAAAGGGGTAGTACTTGGACCAACCCGCGACATTATTAACCTGGTTCACGGACCAATCGGATGTAGTTTCTACGCATGGTTGACCCGTCGTAACCAAACCCGTCCATTGGAAGGTGAAGATAACTATATCACTTATTCGTTCTCGACCGATATGCAGGACAGTAACATTGTTTTCGGTGGAGAGGCAAAACTGAAAGAAGCTGTTCGCGAAGCCTACGAAATATTCAAACCCAAAGCCATCGGTATTTTTTCAACTTGTCCGGTTGGTTTGATTGGTGATGACGTTCATTCTGTATCCCGCGATATGAAAGCCGAACTGGGGATCAACATTTTCGGTTTCAGTTGCGAAGGTTACCGCGGAGTATCGCAGTCGGCAGGTCACCACATTGCCAACAACGGTGTATTTAAAAATGTGGTCGGTTTGAACGATCGTCCTCGTGCCGGGAAATTCCAGGTGAATTTGTTGGGTGAATACAACATCGGTGGCGATGCTTTCGAAATCGAAGCGTTGTTCGAAGAAGCCGGAATCACTCTTTTATCTACTTTCTCCGGAAACTCAACCATCAAAAGCATGGAATACTCACACACTGCCGACTTAAATATGGTTATGTGTCACCGTTCCATCAACTACATTGCCGAAATGATGGAAGAAAAATACGGTATTCCATGGATCAAAGTAAGCTTTGTAGGCGCTACTTCAACTTGTAAATCACTCCGGAAAATTGCCGACTATTTTGGCGATGCCGGTCTGAAAGCCAAAGTGGAAGAAATTATTGCCCGCGAGATGGCTAAAGTGGAAGCGGTTAAGGCATCGGTAAAACCAAAAGTTGAAGGCAAACTGGCCATGATGTTCGTTGGAGGTTCACGTGCACACCACTATCAGGATTTATTTACTGAATTGGGAATCCGCACCGTTTCTGCCGGATATGAATTCGCTCACCGCGATGATTACGAAGGCCGCAAGGTGATGCCAACCATTAAAATCGACGCTGATTCAAGGAACATCGAAGAATTGACCATTACCAAAGACGAAAAACTTTTCCGCGACGATTTAGTTGAGAAAAAGGCAGCGTTGGAAAGCAACGGATTCGAGTTCAAAGATTACAACGGAATGATGCCTGACATGGCTAAAAACTCGCTTGTAATTGATGATGTCAATCACTGGGAAACTGAAAAACTCATCGAATTCTATAAGCCTGATGTATTCTGTGCCGGTATCAAAGAAAAATACGTGGTTCAAAAAGCCGGTGTCCCTTTGAAACAATTGCACAGTTACGACTACGGCGGCCCTTATACCTGTTTTGATGGTGCCATTAACTTCTATGTCGAAATGGAACGAATGCTGGCTACCAACATCTGGAAAATGATTGATGCCCCATGGAAGAACGAGTCTGAACTGGTGGGCAGTTTGACAATTGACGCTTAATAATAGGAGGAACGATTATGTTACTACGACATACAACAAAAGAAGTAAAGGAACGGAATGCATTAACAGTCAACCCAGCCAAGACCTGTCAACCAGTTGGCGCCATGTATGCTGCTTTGGGTGTTCACGGATGCCTTCCCCACAGTCACGGTTCACAAGGGTGTTGTTCATATCACCGCAGCGCGTTGACCCGTCACTACAAAGAACCGGTTATGGCTGCTACCAGCTCATTCACTGAAGGATCGTCGGTTTTCGGCGGACAAGCCAACCTGATGCAGGCCATCGAAACTATTTTCTCGGTTTACGAACCCGAAATTATCGCTATACATTCAACCTGTTTGTCCGAAACCATTGGTGACGACTTAAATCAGATGGCCATCAAAGCTCGTGAAGAAGGCAAGGTGCCACTCGGCAAATTCATTGTTCAGGCAGCTACTCCAAGCTATGTAGGTTCGCATGTCACCGGGTATGCCAATATGCTCGATGCTTTTGTGAAATATTTTCCTGAAAAAACCGACGAGAAACGCCGTCAGATTAACCTTCTCTCCGGATGGGTTGAACCGGCAGATATGCGCGAATTAAAACGTATCATGAAGGTGATGAAAGTAAAATCGGTGTTGTTGCCCGACACATCCGATGTACTTGATACCCCGATGACCGGAAAATTCGAAATGTATCCAAAAGGTGGAACAACTATTCCTGAAATGGTAAGTATGGGCGATAGCATGCAAACCCTGGGATTGGGCGAATGGGCAACCGAAAAGGCTGCAATTACACTCGACAACCAATGTAAAGTGCCTTTCGAACTTACGGATATTCCGGTTGGAATAAAAGCAACCGACCGTTTCATCCAGGCTTTGGCCAAGGCTGGTCGTGTTTCAATTCCTGAACAAATTTCTGAAGAGCGTGGTCGCCTGATCGATGTGATAACCGATATGCACCAATACCTCTATGGAAAACGCGTAGCTGTTTATGGCGATCCTGATAACATCATTCCGCTCATCGAATTTTTAGTCGATATGGACATGAAACCAGTTTACATCGTTTCAGGAACTCCGGGAAAACGCTTCGAAGAACGCATGGCTGAAATTCTTTCAGAGCGTGTTCCAGAAGCCAAATACAAAAACGGGCCACAAGCAGACATATTCCAGATTCACCAGTGGATCAAGGACGAACCTGTTGATTTGCTGATCGGAAATACTTATGGCAAATACATTGCACGCGACGAAAACATTCCATTTGTACGGATGGGATTCCCAATCGTTGACCGCATTGGCCACAGCTATTTCTCAACATTAGGTTATATGGGAGGTCTTCGCATCGTCGAAAAAATCCTTGGTGCCCTAATGGACAAACAAGATGCCACCTGCCTCGAAGAGAAGTTCGAACTGGTGATGTAGAATTTAAACCTGATTCTCAGTAGCTCTAAATAAACCCCTTATCAACCTGCTTTTGCTAATTCGGACAGGACTAACTACCTGTCCGGATTTTAAAACATTCTGTGAAATGCCTGGAATTGGAGAACAGCCCAATATAAGAGGCATAATCGCATGGAACCTTCAAAAGTCCCCCTTGGGGGATTTAGGGGGCTTCAAAGAAATGTCCTCCTTAGGGTGAGGAGGATAGAGGTGGCTATTTTCTTTTTAATGTTGAAACGGGGGAGTTGCTTCCCGCACTCTCCCCCTTTCATTTTTAAATTACAGAACCCGTCACATAAATATGACGGCAAAGCCTGCCAGCCGCAGGCAGGGATAGTCTTCTAATGATGAGTTGTACTTTATCCTTTGCCGTTGCCTTTAGGCAACGGACATTGAAACAAAAAAGTACCCGGGCTTTAGCCCTGAAGGATGAATTCTTAAAACAAACAACATGAACGAGATACTGAAAGAACGGAAAGGTCAGATTGTCACCAAAGGACAAGATGATGTAGCTATTGCATGTGGAAAGGCTAGTTTGGCAGGTTCAGTCTCTCAGCGTGCTTGTGTTTTTTGCGGATCGCGGGTAGTGCTTTATCCCATCGCCGATGCGCTTCACTTGATTCATGGCCCTGTAGGATGCGCCGCTTATACCTGGGACATACGCGGATCACTATCATCAGGACCGCAACTCCACCGCCTAAGTTTTACTACCGACTTGAAAGAACGTGAAGTTGTTTTTGGTGGTGAGCCCAAATTATATCAGGCTCTGATCGCCTTAATCGATCAATACAAACCCAAAGCTGCTTTTGTTTACGGAACCTGCATCGTTGGCGTAATTGGCGACGACATGGAAGCCGTTTGCCGCCGGGTTTCCGCCGAAAAAGGAATTGACGTCATTCCGGTAATGTCGGAAGGTTTCAACGGGACCAAAAAAGACGGTTACAAACTGGCTTGCGATGCACTCTCAAAACTGATTGGAACCGACAATAAAACAGAAGTTCCTGAACACAGCATTAATATTCTGGGCGATTTTAACCTGGCTGGGGAACTTTGGATGCTGGCTGAATATTACCGCCGGATGGGCGTCAACATGGTTGCCTGCATGACCGGAGATGGCCGGATCGACGATGTCCGCAAAGCCCACAACGCCAAACTCAATGTAGTTCAATGTTCTGGATCAATGATTTATCTGGCCAAGGACATGAAAGAAAAATATGGCATCCCGTTCATGAAAGTTTCCTATTTCGGAATCGAAGACATGTCGGATGCGCTTTACGAAGTGGCTCGGTTTTTCAAATCTGACGAAATGATGGAAAAAGCCCGCCAACTGGTTAAAGAAGAAATCAGCACACTATTGCCTGCACTTCAGGAATACAGAAAAGACCTTGAAGGTAAAAAGGCTGCCATTTATGTGGGTGGAGCTTTTAAAGCCATCTCATTGGTGAAAGCTTTACGTTTGCTTGGAATGAAAACCGTTGTCGTCGGTTCACAAACCGGAAATCAGGACGATTACAATTTACTGAAAGATCTTTGCGACGAAGGAACGATCATCGTTGACGACTCGAACCCTAACGAACTTTCTGAATTTGTGAAGCAAACCGGAGCCAACCTATTTATCGGAGGAGTTAAGGAACGCCCCATTGCCTACAAACTCGGTTTAGGTTTTTGCGATCACAACCACGAACGAAAAGAAGCGCTGGCTGGCTACGAAGGCATGCTCAATTTTGCCAAAGAAGTTCACGCATCGGTTTGCAGCCCTGTCTGGAAGTTTATGAAAAGATAAACAAAGCCCCTCTAAATCTCCCCGAAGGGGAGACTTTTGGTAATGAAGGTTCGGAACATTTAAAACATTAATCATGGAAACGCCAATTTCAAAAAATAAATCCACCCATCTTGGTTCTTCTTTCTCCCCTCCTTCGGAGGGGTCGGGGGAGGCTTCTTCCTTCAAATCAACCCGCAACGCATGCAAACTTTGCGCACCCCTTGGCGCAAGTGTCGCATTCAAAGGCATTCGCGGATGCGTCCCCATTATTCATGGCGGTCAGGGTTGCGCAACTTACATCCGCCGCTACCTGATCAGTCATTATAAAGAACCTGTTGATATTGCGTCGTCAAATTTCAGTGAAGAAGCAACCATTTTTGGTGGCGGTGCCAATTGCCATGCAGCCATCGGCAACGTAATCAAACAATATCAGCCTGAAGTGATTGGCATCACAACCACCTGCCTGAGCGAAACCATTGGCGACGATGTGAAACAATACATTCGCACCTTTCAGGAACTTTCAGGAGACAAGCAACTCCCTCATTTTGTTACCGCATCTACCCCAAGTTACCAGGGATCGCACATGGATGGTTTCCACGAAGCGGTTACCGGAATTGTAAAATCGATGGCCGAAACCGGCGAATTGGGCGAGCACCTCAATATTTTCCCGGGTTTTGTTTCTCCTGAAGATTTGCGACAGATCAAAACCATTCTCGAAGATTTCGGGATTGACTATATATTATTACCTGATTATTCGGAAACACTCGATAACCCGATTTGGGATGCTTACAAACGCATTCCTGATGGCGGTACACCCATTGAATCGGTGAAGAAATGCGGTTCTGCCCGCGCTTCCATCGAGTTTGGTACTATCCTGAACAAAGGCAGTTTGGCCGGAAGGGTGAAGACCAATGTGCAGGCAACATCAGCAGGCGATTATCTGGAAAGCACTTTTGGTGTCGAAAATCGCCGGATGCCAATGCCAATCGGAGTGAGTTCGTGCGATAAGTTTTTCGAAACGCTGAAAGAAGTTTCAGGAAAAGAAATTCCGCTGAAATATAAAAAAGAACGTGGCCGCCTGATCGACTCCTATGTGGACGGACACAAATACATTTTCGGGAAAAAGGCTGTGATTTTTGGTGAAGAAGATTTTGTAGTTGGCATTGCTGCATTCCTGAACGAAATTGGAATTGAAGTGGTACTTGCCGCTTCTGGTGGCGAAAGTGGGCATCTGGAGACGGAAATTAAAAAATATTGTCCCGAGAACACCGACTCGATTTTGGTGAAAAATGGCTGGGACTATGAGCTGATTCACGAATGGTGTACCGAAAATAAACCCGATATCCTGATCGGAAACAGCAAGGCCTATTACATCGCCCGCGATTTGAACATCCCGATTGTACGCTGCGGGTTTCCGATTCACGACCGCATTGGAGGACAACGAATCAAACACCTCGGTTATGCCGGAACACAGGAATTGTTCGACCAGATCACCAATACGCTGATCGGTTACAAACAAGACCATTCTGAAGTAGGCTATAAATATATGTAGAGCCCCTCTAAATCTCCCCAAAGGGGAGACTTTTGGAAGAAATGATTTTAAACTTTAAAATATGAATGCTATGTCAAACGAAAAACCTACAAATACAAGTTCTTTCACCCCTCCTTTGGAGGGGAAGGGGGAGGCTCCTGATTTTTCAAAACATCCATGCTTCAACATCGAAGCGAAAGGTCAATATGGAAGGGTCCATTTGCCCGTTGCCCCAAAATGCAACATACAATGTAATTATTGTAAGCGCGATTACGATTGCGTCAACGAGAGCCGTCCCGGCGTAACCAGCGAAGTCCTTTCTCCTGAACAGGCATTGGCCTATTTGACTAAACTGAAAGACAAGATGCCAAATTTGTCTGTTGTCGGAATTGCAGGTCCTGGCGATCCGTTTGCCAATCCAACCGAAACGATGACTACTTTGCGTTTGGTTCGCGAGCGTTTTCCTGAAATGATCTTGTGCCTTTCATCCAACGGGCTGAATGTTGCTCCTTTTGTAGAGGAATTGGCCGAGTTGGGAGTAAGTCATGTCACGATTACTTTGAATTCGCTGGACACAGAAGTAACTCAGGGTATTTATAAATGGGCCCGCTTTGGAAACCGTGGTTATGTTGGCAAAGCTGCTGCCGAGGTTTTACTCGAAAATCAGTTGGTTGCCATTAAAATGTTGAGGAGGTTTGGAATTACGGTTAAGATCAATACCATTGTTATTCCGGGCGTAAACGATCAATTGGTTGAAAGCGTAGCCGAAAAAGCAAAAGAACTGGGAGCCGAACTGATGAATGCCATTCCATTGTTCCCGGTAGCTGACACGCCATACGAAAACCTGAAAGAGCCCGATATGCTCACCATGCGCGAGATCCGCCTGAAAATTGCAAAACACTTGAAACCTATGACTCACTGCGCCCGTTGCCGTGCCGATGCCGTTGGTTTGCTTGGTCAGGACGATACCGAGGCTAAGAAAATCATGTCGGAAGTAATTAATATGACTGTTGAAAACGATGAAACCCGTCCGTTTGTTGCCGTTGCAAGTAACGAAGGCTTGCTGGTCAATCAGCATTTAGGTGAAGCCGATAGCATTTATATTTTCCGCGAAACGCCCAATGGATACCGAATGGTTGAGAAACGAGATACTCCTCCTTCAGGAACTGGGAGCAAACGTTGGGAAGATCTGGCAGCACTTTTAAATGATTGTCGTGCCTTGTTGGTTGGAGGAATCGGACCAAGTCCATCGGCAACCATTGGTCGCACCGGAATCCGTATCGTGGAAATGACCGGTTTGATCGACGAAGGTTTGGACGCTATATATAAAGGTAAAGAATTGCGCACAGTGAAAAAGGCAGACGTTTTCAAATGCGGTTCTGCGTGCTCCGGAAAAGCTACCGGCTGCGGTTGATCCTCTGGTATAGAACCAGTCATCCCGAACTTGCTTCGGGATCTCAACGCATAGAATAACAGATCCCGAAATAAATTCGGGATGACAAACAAATAACCTTAAAAATTTAAATATCATCACAATGAAAAAACCAGATTATCACATTTTGATTTGCAACTCATACCGGGTTGCCGGTGATGCCAAAGGATTTTGCAACAAAAACGGAGGCGCCGAATTTATTCAGTATGTAACCGAAGAATGCGCCGATCGAGGAATCGACGCTGCAGTTTCTTCGACTGCTTGTTTAAACGTATGTTCGCAGGGACCAGTTATGGTTATCCAGCCCAATAATTTTTGGTATGGTGGCATCACAACAGAACGTATCGACGAAATCCTTGACGCACTCGAAGAAGGCAACGCCGTTGATGAATACCTGATCAGCGAATAGATTCAGTATTCAGTTGGAGGATAAATGTTGTTACAGGTTGCGCGATTCGAGTTACGGGAAAACGCACGAAACACGGAACTTGTAACCCGCAACAAATTTAAAATCATTGTCTTATGGCAGCAACAATCCCACATATAATTGACACTACACTCCGGGACGGCGAACAAGCCCCCGGAGTAGTATTTACCTTAGACGAAAAGCTTCGGATTGCGGCAATGCTCGAAGATTGCGGCATCAAAGAATTGGAAGTAGGTACGCCGGCAATGGGAAAAGATGAGTTGCGCATGATTCGGGAAATTGTGCAGGCGGGTTTTAGGTTCGATAAACTTTGCTGGGCACGCGCCAGGGAATTTGACATCGAGGAATCTGCGAAAACCGGAGCTAACCGAATTAATATTTCATTTCCGGTTTCTGAAATTCAACTTTCGGCGATGGGGCGAAATACCGATTGGGTTTTGAAACAGCTTCGGCCAATCATTTCATTTGCCCGTCAGCGATTCGATTTTATTGCTATTGGTGCCCAGGATGCTTCGCGTGCCAATCGAGAATTTCTGAATGAGTTTATTTCAGCATGTCTTGCAGAAGGAGTCGATCGCATTCGTTTGGCTGATACAGTGGGTATTTTGAACCCATTTTCCACTGCTCAATTGTTTACAAAAATGAGTGAAAAGTTTCCATTCGTAGATTTCGAATTTCACGGGCACAACGATTTGGGAATGGCCACTGCTAACTCGATGGCAGCGTTGATGTCGGGTGCGACTTCTATCAGTGCAACGGTTAATGGACTTGGAGAACGCGCCGGAAATGCTTTTGTGGAAGAGATTGCTGCAGCTATGAAGGTTTCTGCAGGAATTGACTGCGGAATTCATCTTTCAGGAATGCAGGAGCTCTGTCGGTTTGTCGCTGAGGCGTCTTCAAAACCAATCCATCCATCAAAACCGATCGTTGGAGATATGATTTGTCGGCACGAATCAGGGATACATTGCAAGAGTCTCCTGAAAAACGAACTCACCTACCAGCCGTTCCTTTCTTCGGAAATAGGGCGTTCTACCGAAATGGTTCTTGGTCGACATTCGGGATCGGGCACAATCAGACATCTTCTGGAAAAACTGAACCTGAAAATCACAGACAAGCAATCAATATTATTGACAGAGCAGGTGAAAAGTTTGTCGTTTCGCAAAAAACGTGAGTTGCACATGGATGAATTAATCCATCTGGCCAACAATCTGAATGGATGTGAACTTTAAAATTTACAATATGGAATGGGAAAGCTATTATTTGGAGGCGGCAGATTATTATAAGACCGCCCTGGGAGCCGCGCAAAAAAAGCGGCTTGGAAATCTGGTAATTTACAATTTGGTAGCTATGTCTATCGAGAATTACATGACCAGCGTACTAATGAAATCGAATTTCATTCCTGAACACTCAAGTATTTCTTCGATGTACCGTGAATTGAAAAAAAATCACAATGCTCCCGAGGAATTTCATGCTGAAGTACGCTTTATGAACCGTTTCATGAATTTTTGTTCGCTTGAACCAACTCCTGCAATTGTTCCGACCAACCAAGAGATCAATCGGATGGTCAGCTTTGCGACCTCCCTAAAGGATTGGACGAGCGAATATCTGGAGGTAGAAACAAAGGCCAGTTGAATATAATTTACTGAAGTAGTTGTGGATATTACCTAAAGAGGAGCAGCCTCTTTAGACGATTTTTAGCCAGATTAATTCTTTTACTGAATAAAGTAATGGAATTGATCTGGCAATTTGTGTGTGTAATTTGGTCTGTTCTTCTGTATTGATTAGAAGTTGGAATATTTCGCTTGCTTTTTAATGTGGATAGCATCTCCGAAAATTTGGTTTTGGTACTGAAATAGGCATTCTCAGGGTGTAATTCAGAATACTCCTGAAAAAAGTTCCAAGAAATATGTTTTGTAACATTCAGTTATACAGAAGAGTAAGTGATGGGCTTCGAATTAGTTTTAAAAAAGGTTTGTATAGTGTTTGGAAATGAAGAAAAGGGATCTATCTTTGCAGCCGCTAAACAGAAAAGCAGCAATGCAGAATGGGAGGCAAAAGTTCTTTAAGTGGTTGGTTATAATGGGTTTGATCTGAATTAAAAAATAAGTTAAGAAAGATTTGGAAGGTTCAGATAAAAGGTATTCCTTTGCAGCCGCTTTCAACGGAAAGCTGATTACCGGAATCGGTAATATAGGAGTTGGAAAGGCAAAAGGAGATACTAAAATTTATTTCGAATAATTTTTCGAATATTTTTGGAATTTTAAAAGTAAGTTTTACCTTTGCAGCCGCTAAAAAACGAAAGAGTTCACTGACACAAATGGGAGTAAAGTTTAAGAGTTTGCAAGCCGG
>JAQUIJ010000014.1 GCA_028683385.1 Prolixibacteraceae bacterium
ACCGGGTGATCGTTATTCCAAAACAAATCGAACTGGTTGCACAGGCCATTCTCGACAACATCAACCCGATGGATAAATCCATTGTTTTTTGTGTCGATCAGCCCCATGCGTTGAACATGCGCGATGCTATTAACAAATTCAAAAAAGTAAGCGACCCGAATTATTGCGTACGCATTACCAGTGATGAAGGAAAACCGGGGCGTGATTTACTGGAACTGTTTCAAAATAACGACCGCGATATTCCTGTAATTCTTACCTCGTCGCAAATGCTTACTACCGGAGTTGATGCCCGCAATGTGCGGAACATTATCATCGTTCGCGAAATTGAATCGATGGTAGAATTTAAGCAGATTGTAGGACGCGGTACAAGGTTATTCGAAGGCAAAGACTTCTTTACCATTATAGACTTTTCGGAAGAAGCAACCGACCACTTTTACGATCCCGATTGGGACGGTTTGCCCGAAGGTGAAACCGGCGAAGGTGGCACACGAACCGGAGGAAACACCGGTGGTGGCGGAGGAGGAAATACCGGCGGTGGCGAAGAACCACCTCCACCTAGACCACCACGACCACCAAAAATTGTAATCGAACTTTCGAATGGCCGGAAATTGAAAGTGCTGGAAATTGAAACCCGTTACATTGACGAAAGCGGGAAACCATTGACAACTTTACAGTTTCTTGAAAAACTGATCGGCTTTATCCCCGATTTATACCAAAGCGAAGATGAGCTGCGTAGCTTGTGGTCGAAGCCCGAAACCCGTGAAGAACTGCTGATTAAACTGGCCGAATCGGGAATTGACGAAGAACAGCTCGACATCCTGAAAAAGATTTTCGAGGCTGAAAACAGCGACATCTTCGATGTGCTTTTGCATATTTCGTACGAATGCAGTTTAATTACCCGCAGCCAGCGAGCCAAACATGTAAAAGACGACAATGACTTTTTCGAAGTGTTTAACAGCCTGAAAGCCCGCGATTTTTTGCGCTTTATTCTCGAACGCTACGAAACCGACGGTATCAAAGAGCTGAAACGCGAACGGCTCTCATCGCTCATAGAACTCAATAACCTGGGAACCACCAAAGAAGCCGCAAAGGTATTTGGGAGTGCCCAAAACCTGATTGACGCCTTTTATAAATTGCAGGAAAACCTATACTCCGCTTAAATGAATAATATTGATCCTTCCAGAATCAGATGGGTGAAAAATGTCAAAAGAGATGGTGGACAATCTTTGGCTTATTTTGAAGATTATACAAACACCAATCAAATTTTCCCATTACATTGGCCAGAAAGTAAAAGAGGAAATTCTATGATACCCCAAAGTGGGGATTTAATAGTCCTTTATCAAAACTACAAAAACCAAGGCATCAGACTAACGCATTTGGTTGAAGTAATAGACGAAGTAAGCTTTAATGATATTAATAATCCTGGTAAATATGAAACAGCAAGACTAGTAAAACTGATTCAACGCTCGAATAGAATCATTAACGGACATGGATTTAAATATCTTTTTAGATCTGTTTCTTATGGGGCTGCACATTTCATCCATCTCCTAGATTCTTCTTCAACTGTTGAAATTATTCAAAAAACAATTTTTGAGCAATTTAAAAAGGATAGAGATTCCTATTTTCATATCAAACACATTAATGGAAAGACTCATTTGAATCTTCCCCCAAATAAATTATTTCATGAAAGTCAATTTGTCGAGATTGGTTCAAATATAATCACACTAATTGGAGAAAATGGTTGTGGAAAATCCGCAGTTTTGGAAAGCATATTTAAAGCTTCTGATAGATCTGAAGAATTTAGATTTATCTGTTTCTCCTCGGGTCAAAATGAATTATTTTCTAAAATATTCAAGGATATTCAAGCAACAAATAAAGATTTCTTATTGAAAAAACAAATCGAAAATGAAGTTGACTATGAAGACGATACATTTGATATTCCAATCAAAGCTTTTTATTTTAATAAGCAATGGACACGACTCTTAATTTTTTTTGCATCTGTTTTGTTTCCGAATGGTAGAGTACGCGATTATTTAAATTCACTTAAACTTAGCAATGAAAATGAAATACCTGAAATTAAGCTAAGTATCCCATTCCGAATTGACTGGAATTACGTCGATAAAGTTAGAAAAGAAAAAGAATTAGAATCGTCAGGTTATTTTTCTCTATTCATGCAAGGTAAGTTTCACAAAAAATTGACTTGGTTTATTGAAAGTATTGGTAGAGGAGACTATGATTATGAGGCTCCAATCAGGAAATCGCCAGTATTTTTAAATGAAGAAACTACACTCCGAATCTTTCAAGAAAAATCGTCTGATTTAATATTCAATTTCTTTTGGTTTGGATCGATTGGTAATACGCCAATTTTTGACTTGCCGGAAGTAGAGTTGTTTATTAACGAAATTGAATTAGATGATCTCAGCGATGGAGAATATCAAATATTGTCAATTTATGCATTGCTTGATCACTTTGATAAGGAAGAAACTATTTTTTTGTTTGATGAAATTGATTCCCATTTATACTATCAGAACATTAAAAAACTTTGGCAGATATTGTCAAAAGCAAAAGGAAAGATAATAACGACAACACACATATCCGATTCAATATTGAATAACACTATAAATGACATTAAGCTAGTTGAAAAAGGACGAATCGAGGAAAAAATGACATTGAAAGATTTAGCAAAACGAGCATCAAATATAGTTGGGAAAAAGCAATACGAATATGAATTAGCAGCCAGAGCCGAAAACATTGTTTTAGTTGATGATGAAGTTGATTGGATTATATTTCAGAAGTTAGTGGAAAAGAAAACGAATTCCAATTTATCCGTTGTTTTCGATAGAATTATACCTTTTAAACGAACTTCCAGCTATAATAATACTTCTGAAACATTTGGGAAGGGGAAGCTGGAATTTGTAAAGGAACTTATCGAAATTGTTGGTGATAAGCCTATTATGACAAGGAATATTTTCATGATTTGCGATAGAGATAAACTTTCAAAGAATAGCATTAGTGATAATATGGAGGTTAATATTCACAATGATTATAAATCATGTAAGAAATTTAACTCAACATCAGCCTACTTGTTTGCATTGAAACGGTTGGAAATTGAGAATTATTTACTCAGTTATACAATGTTGGAAGCTAAAGGTGTAATAAATGATTTGATTGATAAATTTCCACGCATTAATTTTTCAAAAGGAGACACATTTGATGGAAGTGCAGATATTGAAGAGTTTGATGCTAAAGAATTACTTCATCCCTTATATAAAGCAAATGGTTTTGACGAATCAAAGCTTAAAGAGATTATCGATCTTATTCCTGCTAATGAAATCTCCTCAGATATAGAAAACCTTTATAATTTTATCGTTTCAAAAATCAATTAGATGGAACTTCAACAAAAAATAGATCGGATTACCGATATCCTGCGCCGCGATGATGGTATTAGCGGTGCTATGCACTATACCGAACAGATTTCGTGGATATTGTTTCTCAAATTTCTGAACGACTTTGAAGAGGAAAAAGAAGGCGAAGCCTTGCTCAACAATACCAAATACGAACGGATTATTTCCAGCGAATTTCGCTGGAGCCATTGGGCTTGCCCAAAAACAGACGAAGGAAAGCCGGATGTGAAAACATCCAAGACCGGAGGCGATTTGACCCAGTTTGTAAACGGGCAATTGTTCCCTTATCTGAAAGGGTTTAAAAATAGCCTAAGCGATCTGAAATCGGTGAAATACAAAATCGGGAACATCTTCGAATTTTTGGATAACCGCATTGCCAGTGGCCACACTTTGCGCGAGGTGCTCGATATTATCGATACGCTGAATTTCCAGTCGCAGGACGAATTGTTTGAACTATCGCATGTTTACGAAAACCTGTTGCAGGGAATGGGCAATGACGGCGGAAACTCAGGAGAATTTTACACCCCTCGGGCGGTCATTAAGGCCGTAGTTGAAGCGCTTGCACCACAGCCCGGACAAACGGTTTACGACGGCGCTGCCGGTAGTTGCGGTTTCCTGATCGAAGCGTTTGATTACATCATCAACAAGTACCGGAACAAACTTTCGACTGAACAATGGCAGTTTTTGCACGAGAATACCTTTTTCGGTAATGAGAAAACGCCGTTGGCATACACCATGGGTGTGATGAACATGATTTTGCATGGCATCGAAAGCCCCAATATTTTAAAACAGAATACGCTAACAGCCAATATTCGCGACATACAGGAGAAAGATCGTTATGATTTGATTGTGGCCAATCCACCGTTTGGAGGGAAAGAAAAACCACAAATTCAACAGAATTTTCCGATACAGAGCAACGCCACCGAACTGCTGTTTTTGCAGCATTTTATGAAAAGTCTGAAAAAGGGAGGCAAGGCAGCGATTGTTGTACCTGAAGGTATTCTTTTCCAAACAGGCAACGCTTTTAAGAATGTGAAAGAAGAATTGTTGGCCAATTTTAATGTACACACCATTTTAAGCCTTCCGGCAGGCGTGTTTCTACCTTACAGCGGTGTAAAAACCAATGTACTGTTTTTCGACCGCACCGGGGCAACCACCGAAATATGGTATTACGAATGCAATCCGGAACAAAAACTAACTAAAAACAAACCGATACAGTACGAACAGTTGCAGGAGTTTGTTGAACTGGCGACAAAAAGAGCATTGTCTGCAAATTCGTGGCTGGTAAAGGCAACGGAAATTGTAGACACCGATCTTTCGGCTAAAAACCCCAACACCAATAACGATATTGACCATTTGCCGCCGCGCGAAATAATGGCACACATTAAAAGGAACGATAATGAAATTTCTCTCCTGATGTCCGAAGTCGAACAAATTTTGGAGGAAGGGTACAATGGATAAATTACCAAATGGATGGAAGGTTGCAAAAATTAAATCAGTAGTTCAAAAAACTGAAACTTATAATCCGCAAAATTCAAAGGATTCCATTTTTAACTATATCGATATTGGATCTATCGACAATAGCGCCTTTAAATTAACTCAACCGAAAGAAATCTTAGGCAAGGATGCTCCAAGCAGAGCAAGAAAGAGAGTAAGAAAAGGCGATGTTATTTTTGCAACAACACGTCCTAATCTCAAGAACATCGCGCAGATTGAAATTGATTATTATAATTCTGTTGCCTCTACTGGATTTTGTATCTTGCGACCAATAACTGAGATCGATTCTAAATTTCTATTTTACTTTTTATTAACTGAAAATATCCAAAATCAGATTGCACCATTTATAAGAGGTGCTCAATACCCCGCAATTTCTGATAACGACTTATATAGTTGTTCAATTCCTCTTCCCCCACTTTCAGAGCAGATTAACCTTGTAACCAAGCTTGATGCCCTATTTGTCCGCATCGACAAAAGCATCGCCCTGCTCGAAGAAAACATTAAACATACCAAGGGGTTGGTGGCGAGTGTGCTGGATGAGACATTTGGGAAAATTGATACAGATAATTATTTAACTATTGATGAATTGTCCGATTTAGTGACTAAGGGCTCCTCTCCAACTTGGCAAGGAATAAAATATACCGACAATATTAACGACGTTTTATTTATAACGAGCGAGAATGTTGGTTCTTATAACCTGTTGTTAGACAAAAGAAAATACTTACAAATTGAATTCAATGAAATCCAGCCTCGTTCGATTTTGCAAAAAGGAGATATTTTAATGAATATAGTTGGAGCATCAATTGGCCGAACTGCAATTTTTGATATTGAAATAAACGCTAATATCAATCAAGCAGTTTGTCTAATTCGTTTAAAAAGATCAAAAATTGACTTGAAGTATGCATTGCATTTCTTTAATAGTCCAAGATGTATTAACCTCATGTTTGATAATCAGGTAGAGAATGCTAGGGCAAATTTAAGTATGGGTAATATTAAGAAGTTCCTAATTCCAATACCGTCGATGGAAACCCAAAGAAAAATTTCAAATAAATTGGATCTTTTGATGATAAAAACAAACGGAATTATATTAGCTCAGCAATCCAAGCTTACATATCTAAAAGCCCTGAAATCGAGTTTGCTGAATCAGGCGTTTAAAGGAGATTTATAAGATGTTAAAAAAAGGATTCATATCAGGAGTTGGTATCAATTATGCCGGTACTTTACCCAAAGTAAATAAGTCTGAAAATCAATTGCAATCAATTTTTGAAGCATTTACAAATGCGTTGGAAGCGATAAAAATAAAACAGCTCGAATATCCAGATTCAGACTCTGGAAAAATAACGATAAAGCTTGTTTTCAATGAAACTTTGTACTCGTTTGATGAAGGTGGAGACGAATTTCAGGAGATAACAATTGAAGATTCCGGAATTGGATTTAACGAAAAAGAATTTGGACGATTAATAGCCTTAAATGATATTAGCAAGGGGTTTTCAAATAAAGGGTCAGGAAGAATCCAATTTTTGCATTTCTTTGATAAGGTAATCTACGAGAGTGTATATCAGGATGGAAGTTCTAAAACAGGATACAGGCAGCTAAAGTTTTCTTTATCAAAATCAAAGGCGTATTTGGATAAAAATGCAATAATTCGAATTGATGAAATCAATGAGATTGATGCGCAATCATCTTATACTACACTTTCCTTTAAAAACCCTCTGTCAAAAAAGGATGCCAAATTTTTTACTGGCCTTTCAGTTCAGGAATTAAAAGAAAATCTGGTAAGCCATTATTTAGCGTATTTCTGTGAGAATAGGGAAAATTTACCTTTAATAGAACTCCAGTATTTATTAAATGGCAAGGTGGTTAATGAAGAAAAAATAACCTCTGCTGATATTCCGGAACACGATCAGGATAAGGATATTTCAATTCAATACAGCAAGCTTTCATTTGATGGATCGGAAATAGAAAGAACAGCTAAAAATGAAACTCTTAATCTTAAATCGTTTGTGATTTCATCGTTTAAGCTTGAAAAGAATGGCTTAATGCTTACCAGTAAAGGTCAAATTGCTAAAGAAATATGCTTAAACTCTTTATTGCATAAGGATCAAATAGATGATCACAGGTATTTGTTTTTATTATCAGGAGATTACATAGATAAGATGGATGGGGACGCAAGGGGAGAGCTAAACATTCCCACGAAGGAAGAGTTTAAAAAGAACTTCAACGAACCACTATTTCAAAAGGAGGTAGTTTTATTAGATGATATTCAGGAAACTGCAAATCGGGTTATCGAAGAGCTTTATCAGGAAATCAGGATCAAAAAAGAACAGAAACAGCAGGATGTTGATAAGCTTCAAAAAATGTTTCTGCTCAACAATGAGACACTAAAATCGATTAAAATAGGACTAAATGATACGGATGATAAGATTCTTGAAAAAGTATATCAAGCTGACGCAAAAATTACAGCAAAGGGAGATGCATTTTTAAAAGAACAAGTAAAAGCTATTGAAGAACTGAATCCTGCTTCGTCAAATTATGATGATGAATTAAAAGATCAAATTGACGAACTCGTTAAAGCAATTCCATTACAAAACCGTACAGCATTAACTCATTACGTTGCGAGACGGAAACTTGTTTTAGATCTTTTCGACAAGATCCTGAAAAAACAATTGGAAATTCAGAAAGCTGAAGAACGGAATATTGATGAAAAGTTACTACACAACCTCATTTTTCAACAAAGTTCAGACAACCCTGATGAAAGTGACCTGTGGCTTATTAATGAAGATTTTATCTATTTTAAAGGAAACTCTGAATATAGACTTAATGAAATCGAGATTGATGGACAGAAGCTTTTAAAGACTGAATTTACGCAAGAAGAGGAGGAATATCTAAATTCTTTGGGAGAAAATAGAAAAATCAAAAAACCGGACATTCTGTTATTCCCGGATGAGGGTAAATGTATAATTATTGAGTTTAAGAACCCAAATGTAAATGTCTCGGTTCACCTAAATCAAATTAACAGATATGCTTCGTTGATCAGAAATTTTACGAATGAAGATTTTCAGATTGTTACTTTTTATGGGTATCTAATAGGTGAAGGAATAAATGCGAAAGAAGTCCGTGCTTTTGATGGGGACTTTTTAGATTCGTATCATTTTGACTATCAATTTCGTCCTTCAAAGAAAATCCCGGATGAATCAGGGAAAAATGACGGTTCCTTATACACAGAGGTCTTAAAATATTCTACTCTTCTTAAACGTGCAATATTGAGAAATAAGATTTTCATTGAGAAATTGATGAAGCCACATTCATAAATAGGAGCAATTTGCAGGATTTCATTATTTAGATTGTGGTGAAGGTCAACAACAATGCAGTAGGTTAAAATAATCTGAATATTGCTTGTTCCTTTAAAAATATTACGATATTTGTACTGTGAGTACGAATAATGAAATAAAATTAAAGAAACTTCTGGATTTGCATGTTCCGGGAACCATAATGCTTGCTTCATGGCTTGACGCAAACGGATTCTCATACGACCTTCAGCAAAGGTACCGAAAAAGTGGATGGCTAGAATCGGTCGGTGTTGGTGCATTCAAACGCCCAAATGAAACTGTAGGTTGGCAAGGCGCACTTTATTCACTGCAAAAACAAGCTAATCTGCCTGTTTATATTGGTGGCCCAACCGCTTTATCCCTGTTGGGATTTTCGCATTATATCCGCCCTGGAGCCGAGACTGTTTATTTATTCTCTTTATTGAATACGAGATTGCCTGCATGGTTTAAACAATATTCATGGAATGAAACGGTAAGCCACGTCAAGACTTCGTTTCTACCTGAAGAAATTGGGATAGATGAATATCAGGAAACTCAATTCCCGTTAATGATAGCATCAGCCGAGCGGGCAATATTCGAATGTCTTTATCTAACTCCGGAAAAGCTGGATATAATGGAGGTATATCAGATCATGTCTGGCTTGGTAAATCTAAGGCCTGGACTGTTGCAGAAGCTTTTGGAAGGATGCAGTTCGGTAAAAGTCAAACGCTTATTTTTATATATGGCGAAAAAGGCGAATCATCAATGGTTCCAATTTCTTGATTTATCTTCGGTCAATCTTGGACAGGGAGATCGCAGTATTGTCAGTAATGGTTCGTATGATTCTGAATTTCATATAACAATATCAAAAGAATTGGCTCAACTATGATCGATCCAAAATATAAAGCACAGGTTGATTTATTGTTACAAACGCTCCCGTATGTTGCAAAAGAAACCATATTTGCGCTCAAAGGAGGAACAGCGATTAACCTATTTGTCCGGAGTATGCCCAGATTATCCGTAGATATTGATTTAACTTATCTTCCGATTGATGACAGGGAAACAGCATTGAAAAATATTTCGGATGGACTGGCGCGAATCAAATTCGACTTGGAACAATCTATTTCGAGGATCAGTGTAACAGCAGCTTCGCGCGAAGGACAGGATGTTAAAATCAATTGCCAGTTACCTGGAGCTCAAATTAAAATTGAAGTAAATACTACAACCCGTGGGAGTATTCATCCAACAAGACTTATGCGGGTTCATGATTCTGTTGAATCTGCATTCGGCAGATTTGCCGCCATTCATGTTGTTTCTATGGCTGAACTTTATGGAGGTAAGATTTGCGCGGCATTAGACCGGCAGCATCCCCGCGATTTGTTTGATGTCAGGCTTCTTTTGGATAATGAGGGTCTAACGGATGATATAAAGAACGGTTTTCTTGTTGCGCTTATTTCTCACATGCGCCCAATCAGCGAGGTAATCAGTCCGATGTTCATTGATCAGCGACAAGCCTTTGAAACTCAATTTTCAGGTATGGCCAATATACCGTTTAGTTATGAAGATTATGAACTAACCCGAGTACAGTTAGTTGGACAAGTTCAATCAAAACTTACAAACAGCGACCGGCAATTTTTAATGAGTTTCAAGAATGGCAATCCGGATTGGGAAAAGTTATCCGTCAAAAATGCCAGAGAATTACCAGCCGTTCATTGGAAATTGCAGAATATTGAGAGATTAAAACACGATAATCCAAGGAAACACAAGGAGATGATCTCTGTTTTAGAGAACGTGTTATTTGGCTGAATACAAAACGATATAATATTTAACGGCACTTGTTAAATATTATCGTAAATTTAGCTTAGATTTTTTATCGAGGTAAAAAGAATTAACGCAGCTTTTCTTTTGTTATAGAGGTGGAAATTGAAAACCCTGGTCATAGACTAGGGTTTTTGTGTTTATCCTATACGAATTAGAAATATATTCTATCTGTCTCAGGCTTCTTTTATAGTTTTCTGAGCAAACGAAATTTATAGAAGTACTACTCTCACTTAATTTATCACAAAGGTATTTACGCATTCCGGAAAAGTCAAGGGTGGCTTCGGTAATCAGTTCCCTTCGATACGCCTGTTGGTCACTCAGGGAACGGATTACCTCGCCACACTTTGTGCTCGGTCAAAAACCGAACACCCTTCGACTGCTTTGCGCTCAGGGATCGTTCGGTTTTGTGACATTCGCCCTTGACTAGAATCCGGTCTGCTCAATGGTTCACGGTTCAAAATTAACCGGCGAGCCAGTTGCCAAAATAAGTCCGCAAGGCAGCGGCAAAATCAAATGAAAGATTCAAATAGATGGGAAATTGTTTCCACGTATTCAACCAAACAAGCTGTTGATGACGGTTTTCTTGTAAAGGTTGCAAGTGAATCATCAAAGGAAGTAGGGATTAAGTTTCCGGTTTACCTCACACGTGCCGTTTGGGACAAATACGTTGAAGTTCCGAAAGGAATGGAGCAAGTTCAAAACCTTTCAGGTCGTCTTTGGGATGTACTGTTCATGTTTGCCTTTCATGCCCGAAATGTTTCTTCCAACTTTTTACAGTTCGATTTTATCAGTTTTATGCCTGATGAAGGTAATTGGGAACCCAATGAAAAGCTTGAATCCCCCGAAAATCGCCTTAACCGGTTGGTGACTCTCAAAGCCGTGATTCAGGCGCAGGATTTTGATGATCCGTCACCGGCTATTTTCATCATGAAACCTAATGAAGATTGATTATGGCAACCCAAAAATCTTCAGAAAACTTCCTCCAGTCGGGGGAAGTTTCTTTTAAAGGCTTTATTGCCGGACTTGCTGAATCCAAAGACAAGTACAACCGGCATAAAAGCATGGTACTTTATGGATCTACCTTTGTTATTTCAGCTTACAAAACCGGCGAAAAGCTGTTAGTAAAACAGGAGTTCAACATTGACGAACTGACCAAAGCCCGAAGGTTTTATAGGTCGATCCGCTTTTTCAAGAATCATTCAATCTGGTTTCAGGAATAAAACAAAGTATATTATGGAAAAACATTGGACAGCTTATCTGCCGGAAGCCGGTAGGATAATGAGAAAAGGTGAAGATATTCAGTATCAGCATCGGTTATTAGTTCAGGCCAAAAAGGAAGTTCAACAGCTAAACCGGAAAATTGCTGATTTGGAAGATGAAGCTTTCCAAATGGCAAGAACGGATTGGTCTATTGAAGAAATTACAGAAGCCAAACAGAAAGCCAAACAAAAGATAACCTAACTTAACAACTGGGGCAGTTTTGCCCCTTTTTTATTCGTGATAAACCCATTTCCTCCCAAAGTCCAAAATCAAATAACAGAGCGGCAATCTCCATGCCTGCGGCCAGTAGCTTTCCACCGTCCGTCGTTCCCAAGCTCACGCTCCACTTCGTCCCACCTTATTTGCTCTCCGGCCACTGTCATCCACCAGCCTCGGCATCCCACGCAAGAGAGGTTGATTCCATTTCATTCCATCAACCACACTTGCTTTTTCCTTCCCACATGAAACAGAAAGTGTGGCATAACCCAATCCCCAAAAAGTGAAAACCTATTTTGATTATGAAAACGGTTTTGCTCCCCAATGATTAGCCTTGCAGCTTTTTGAGTTTTATTGGTAAATCATCATTTTGGCACCGTATAATCTTCACCTTAATCACTTTTCTACAGTCTTTGACATACATCTTCAATCAACTGATCAGGGTATTCTGAGGTGATTGCCAAATCAGTGCAATTCAATGGCCTTCAGAAACCATTATTAAACCTGTTCGGGTAATTGCACTGCTTAACCTCCGATGAAGCACTTCCGTTTTTCAAGCACAAACTTTCGTATGCCTTTCCGGTAATGGCTTTTCGGGTCAAGCTGGCCATAACTAATTTTTAAGGTCAGTTAGATTTATCTGCAAAGGTTGGACACGTTTTTGGCGTTCGGTACCCTCAATCAAGGATTTTCCCGGCATATCCTTGCTGCGCGGCGGTATTCCAGTTCCTCCCTGATTGCGCCAAAATCCGCGTCCTGCTTAACCTGGCATATAATTTTAACTTTAAAAATTTACGTTATGACAACTTTTGAAAAACATTACATCGGAAAAGGAACTCAAGTAACAGATCTTGACATCGTAAAAGTAGTTCTCCCAGTAGAAGGCATCGAAGCAGCAATATTCGAAAAGGAAGGAATCAAATACCTTGGTTTCGAAGTGGCCAAAATGAAAACTCCTGACAAATTCGGCAGAACACACACCTGCTACTACCAGACCAAAGTTTACACCGAAGATGCACCTGCTGCAGAGCCAGAAAAGCAAAAAAAAGCTAAGAAAGCTTCGAAGAAAGAACCAGCGGTGCCGGAAGAGGATGATCTACCGTTCTAAAAACTTTCAAAAAGGCCGAAAGGCTTTTTTGTTGGTCGTCAAAATATGGGACTTTATTTGAAAGTTCAGATTCAAATTAACCACGTTACCCGAAACGACTGATTCCGATAACCTTTATAGCTGATCAGTTAAGCGTTTTCATTGCTTGTTTTTACAAAAATTATACGCGAAGATGCAGGGTCCATTCGGAACTGCTTCGCAGATTACACAAAGAATTTCCGGCATATCCTAAAAAATGTTCCATTTTTCTTAACGGTATTCCGTTCCTGTTTGTGTATTCCGAAGTGGCCCCAACGGCGAAAAGCATATAATTTCTAAAAACTATCGCATGAAAACTTACACTTCAAAATCAGCCAAAGAAAATCAGGATAACAGTTCAGTTTGGGAAGCATTTACGGAGTATTTGAACTCAGTTTATTTCGAAGGTGCAGTCGAAACCCTCGAAGAAGAACTAATAAAATTTGAATATGCAGCTTATTTGAGTTGTTACGGGAATTAGCCGTAACAACTCAAATAAATTCATAAGGCTAAAGCCTCATTTTTTTTTGTTTTGTTTGTTTGTGTGCATATGTGTGTAATAGATTGATAATCAACAAACAGTAATTTAAGGAGGTGTACTCTCACTCAATTGTTGAGCAAAGTTATTTACGCATTCCGGAAAAGTCAAGGGTGGCTTCAGTCATCCTTTTCCCTTCAATATGCCTATCGGATAGTCCAGGAACGGATCACCTCACCACACTTCGTGCTTGGTCAAAAACCGAACGCCCTTCGACTGCTTTGCGCTCAGGGAAGGTTCGGTTTTATGACATTCGCCCTTGACAAGAATCCGGTCTGCTCAATGGTTCTCGGCTCAAAATTAATTGGAGAGCTAGCCAAAATAAATCCGCAGGGCAGCGGTAACCGAAATGCAAAAATATTCCAATGATCCAAAGCAGATCAAAGCCAGATTTGATTCCAGTTGTTCCAAATGCGTTGCCAAAATCAGCAAAGGTCAGGAAATTTATTACTGGCCATCTTCCAGAGAAGTGTTTTGTCTGAAATGTGGCGAAGGATCTTACAATGAATTTCTGGCTTCTGTTCAGGATGAAGAAATTTACCAGAGTTGGTATCGGTGAAAAGGGAGGCGAAATGCCTCTTTTTTTTATCGGCGAGCCAGAAGCTCATATAAATCCGCAGGGCAGCGGTAAATCAAATGTTGAAGTTTTTTGAAAATGTGACAACGCTAATTGAACTTAGGAAAGAGTACCGGAGGTTGGCATTTATCTATCATCCAGACAAAGGTGGTGACACTGTGCTGATGCAGATTCTGAACGACAGGTATGACCGGCTATCTGAAAAATTCATTAAAGAAAATGTCGATTTTTCTGAAGGGCGAAAGGAATATGAGATGCAGGTTTCGGAAGAAATCCGCGAGATGTTGGACCGCATCATGTTTTTGCAAGGAGTGGATATTGAAGTCATCGGCGGGTGGATCTGGATTACCGGAAATACGTTTGCTGTCCGGACAACATTGAAAAGCCTGGGATTCATATTCAGCCATCCAAAAACTGCCTGGTACTGGCACAAAGGAGAATACCGGAAGAAAAGCGGAAAGATTCAATCCATGGATGAGATGAGAGATTTCTGGGGTTCTCAGAAGATTGAAACTCAACCCGAAATATCCAATCAATTAAATTAATCAACAGGGCGTGCCAGACCAAACCTGAGTTTACCGAAGGTTGCCCAAATAAGTCCGCAGGGCAGCGGCATTTCACATGAATATGGAATTAGATATTGCAACCACCGATAGGCTTCTCAATGCCATCATGTTCTGTTTAGGTCCTTCATTAGACGACAACAGCATCAGGGAATTACCCTGGTTACTTGAACTGGCCGAGTCTTATAATGAAATCGTTGCTCAGTTGCCAGTTGGATGGAGATTAGACCATCATCAGCTTATTAATTTTTAAATCACTTGGCGTGCCAGACCATCCCTGAGTTAACCGAAGGGTGCCAATATAAGTCCGCAGGGCAGCGGCAAAACAAAATGTATAATCCGGAATTCGAACACAAACACATTAAAGGAATGACTTGCCAGATTGTAAAAGAAACGAAGCGAGGTTGGCAGGTTTTGCAACAGGACAATCCCCGAAAAAAACCTAAAACCCAATTTTTTGATGCCATTTACTTTTCGAAAGATAAAGGTGTCTGGCGAAAAATTATTTCTCAATAAATATAACCTGGCGTGCCAGATGCCAATACAAGTCCGCAGGGCAGCGGCAATATACCATGAATTATTATTTCTTAGATGTTAGTGCCTATACCGCACAGAAGAACAATGCAGAAAAAGAAGCCGTTGACTTGATTCAAAAGTTTCACCGCTTCGTTATTTCAGAAGAAGATTTAAAGCCACTTGTTGAATTTCTGACTCAGCAGATCGACCGTATCAACAAAAAGCATAAACGATGTACCGATATCCGGTTTAGTTTCAAGGAAGGATATTCAGAAGGAAACTGGATTTTCGAGTTTTGCGATAGTTACAAGATTTCATTCCGGCTGATCAGCAAAGGCATGGAAAAGATCACAAACGGCCAGTGCCTTTCAAAGCCTGAATGGGCCGTATCACAACTTACTTTATTTTAATTCATCCGGCGTGCCAGACCAGCCCTGAATTAACCGAGGGTGCCAACAAAAGTCCGCAGGGCAGCGGCAATACATATGGATTATTTAGTAGTTGGTTCAAACGGTTTCTCCCAGGCGGGCGATCCGGATTATTTCGCCAAAGCGAAAATCGAACTTCGGATTTTACTTGATTTTTTGCAAACAAATTATCCTGTTCCAGATGAATTTGCTTCAAATACTTATTATGACATCAAAGCTTTCAACCATGATTTTGGAACTTATCATGAGGTAGTTGTCATCTTTGATGACCATTATCTTTCCACTCTGGAGGATTCCGAATCGGAATCAGATAATGAGTTGTTTGACAAGTTCTGGAACTGGTTTAATTCGGTTGAATCAGTTGATCTGGAATCGGAAGGACTAACCACCCAGATACGGTTGGCTTACCAGAAAACACTGGACATTGAAAAAGGTGATCATCTGAAAGTTATTCGGGTAGCCTGAATTTCAAAAGAAGGGTTAATAACCCTTTTTTATTCGTTCATAGGTTTTCATCAGATCCAACTGCTGTTTTATAGGTTTTTTTACTCTCACTCAATTTTAACGCAAAGTTATTTACGCATTCCGGAAAAGTCAAGGGTGGCTTTTCCATACGCACTTTCCACCAACGCCACGCTTCGCGCTCGGTCAAAAACCTAACGCCCCCCTCGACTGCTTCGCGCTCAGGGGCGTTAGGTTTTATGACATCCGCCCTTGACAAGAATCCGGTCTGCTCAATGGTATTCGGCTCAAAATTAATCGGCGAGCCAGATGCCAAAATAAGTCCGCAGGGCAGCGGTTAATAACAATGAAAACGTATAAGAAAGTTCTTCCATTAATCACTCTGAAGAAAACCAAATCAGATTTTCACTGCGCAAAGATTGTAACTTCAGCCGATGCCAATGAATTTATCCGTAACTTTTATTCGGATGATATCGGAATCTTTGAAAGTTTTTTCATCCTTTTGCTAAACCGAAACAATACGACAATTGGTTATGCCAAGATTTCGCAAGGCGGTATTGTAGGAACGGTTATCGATGCCACCATCATTGCCAAGTACTGTGTGGAAGCTCTAGCCAAATCAGTAATCCTTGCTCACAATCATCCTTCCGGCGGACTTGTTCCAAGCCAGCAGGATAAAGATATTACCCGAAAAATAACAGATACTCTGAAGATTTTTGACTGCACCGTTCTTGACCACATCATACTTACTGAAGATTCTTTTTTCTCCTTTGCCGATGACGGAATGATGTATTAGAAGAAGCCCTACGGGGCTTTTTTTATTCAGTAAATGACCGTGAGTTAATTGTCTTATCTTCAGCAAACAATTCAAACAATTCAATAAATTTGCGTAAGATTTATAATTAAAAGGATATGAAGATTACGTTTTTATTAATATCAAGAGAAGGTTATGTAGGAGACTTCTATTATGACTGGCAATGCCCTTTTATACCTCGTATTGGAGAGGGCGTTCATATAGAAAACCTATATGATGACGGAACGTTTATTGTTTCAAAAGATGATAATATTGAATCGAAAGTAGATGACATTGAATATCTTATTAAAAGTTCCAGTTGGAAAGTCGAAAGCATGACATGGTGCAAAAAAGAAGAGTATTCATTGATTATGAGTTTAAGGGGTGAATGAGTAATATAACTTTGGCAAGATCTGGAATTTGCATACACCGATCACCACTTAATAATTACTTTTTCGCTGGATTATTTCATTGTTATTTTGAGAAAAGGGTCATCGACGGTCGAAACGTGCGATGACCCCATTAATTTTAGTTGCTAGATTCCGCACTCAAGTTCTGAGAAATCTGTAAGCTGAATTGTCGTGCAACTTGATCGGTTTACCTCTGTTCAATTATTTACCTCCGTTCAGAACACTGAGCTTTTCTCTAAGCTCTATTAATCCCGCTTTTTGCAAACAGTCAGACGAAAATGCCCTCAGTTCGTTCAAACTCTCTTCAGGAACATTGTTCAGAAGGTTGGATGATTTATCATCATCCTTTGCTGCCAGCCCCCGCTCAATTACGCTATTAAGCAGCAATACATTTTTACGCGACATTTTCAAATCAATCTTCACCGTTTCATTCATGCCAGGGATACTCAAAATGGTATCATAAACCTTGGCCACATCATTTGTTGTCAGCATAATTACTCGTTTTAAATTAGACAAAATTTACGCTGTAAAAGTAATGCGCCATTTTCAAACCATCCCAGTCAAAATATAGCGAGGATGGGTAAAACCCATACCGCTTGTTTACCTTCGTATCATTGAAACTGAATAGTGAACTTGAAAATGTGCGGTATGAATTTCAGGAATCAAGGGCTTTCTATAAGCGAGGCTAAAGAAAAGGACATGGTAAATTACCTGTCAGCATTAGGTCACGAGCCAACAAAAATCAGGAATAATGACTATTGGTATCTATCACCACTCCGGGAAGAAAAAACACCATCCTTTAAGGTTAACAGGAAGCTTAACCGGTGGTACGATCATGGTCTGGGCAGAGGAGGAAACCTGATAGATTTCGGCATCGAATATCACCACTGTACTTTTGGTGAATTGCTTGACAAACTAAGTGGTAATCTTTCTTTTCAAAAGCCAAATGGTCAGATATTAAAAAGAGTATCAAAACCAGAGCCGAAGATTAAAGTTTTGGGTGATTTTCCACTCACTTCATTTGTCTTATTACGGTACCTAGAACAAAGACATATCCCAATAGAAATTGCCCAAAAATATTGTCGTGAAATTCGCTATGAATTGAACGGTAAAACCTACTATGGCATTGGTTTTAAAAATGATTCGGGAGGATGGGAAATCCGCAATCCTTACTTCAAAGCAAGCAGTTCGCCAAAGGATATCACCACCTTTAAAAATGGTTCGGATGAAGCGGTCGTATTTGAAGGTTTTACCGATTTTTTATCCTACCAGTTTCTCCACAAAAACCTTCCTGAAAACAGTCAGGATTTTGTGATTTTAAATTCGGTTTCCTTCTTTGAAAGAGCACGCTCCTTTATGGAGCAACACCAGTCAATCCGGCTTTACCTGGACAGGGATGCTACCGGACAAAATTGCAGCAAGCGAGCACTTTCATTGAGTAATAAATATACCGATGAAAGCAAGCTATACAAAAACTATAAAGACTTTAATGACTGGATGATAAATTCTGGCAAGTTGCAGAAAAAGCGATTAAGGCAAAAGTTAAGGTAGTTCTGGAATTAAACTGAATCAATCTTGAAGTGCCTGAAAGCGTCAAAATGCCATTTTAAGGTCTGAAGGACGTTCGAAAGGCTGAAAGATTGCCACGTTCCTGCAATCGGCAAGATGTCCGGTTGTTAAACAACCGAATCTTGCCGCCCCACACTCGAAACTCGTGGGCGGGGGATGCTGATACGATTAAAGGAGTTTGAAAACATGAAAAAGAGATGAGATGGGAAGAGAGAATTCAAACCGGACACGCATCATCGGGCTTCGCCTGACTCCCGCTGAATATGCGAAAATTGAACGAAAATGGAAGGCGAGTACCTGCCGAAAACTAAGCGATTATGTGCGGCATAACCTTTTTGAAAAACCGGTAACCAGTTATTACCGGAATCAATCGACGGATGATTTTATGGCTGAAATGGTGCTCCTCAGAAACGAGCTGAACCACATCGGAAACAACTTCAACCAGGCGGTAAAACGACTGCATACACTTAACCAGATTTCCGAATTCAGAAGTTGGCTGATCGCTTATGAAGTGGAGAAAAAGACACTCTTCAACAAGGTGGACGAGATCAAAAAGCATGTTCAAAAAATAGCGGAATCATGGTTACAGTAATCAAAACAGGACAATCCATTCACCGCATTTTTAACTACAATGAGAACAAGGTGAAAGTAGGAGTGGCGGAGTGCATCGGAGCCGGAAATTATCCCATTGATTCGGATAAAATGAGCCTTTCGATGAAGCTTAACCGTTTTCTAAAACAGTTGGAATTGAATGAAAATGTGACACGAAACAGCGTACATATTTCTCTGAATTTTCCTCCTTCTGAAAGCCATTTGTCCAAAGAGAATTTATTGGTTATTGCCGAGTCTTATATGGAAAAAATCGGCTTCGGGAAACAACCGTACCTGGTTTATCAGCACCATGATGCGGGGCATCCGCATATCCATTTGGTATCCATAAAAGTGCGTCCGGATGGTAGCCGGATTGACATGAACAACATTGGCCGCAACCAATCGGAACAAGCACGAAAAGCCATCGAAAAGGAGTTCGGTCTGGTCAATGCCGAAGCACAAAAAAAACAGGAACAATATCGCTTAAACCCAGTATCCGCGGCAAAGGTGATGTACGGTAAATCGCAAACCAAAATGGCTATACAAAATGTATTGGAAGCGGTATTAAAACAGTATCGTTATACCAGCCTTCCGGAGCTAAATGCAGTGCTCAAACAATACAATGTTATTGCCGAACGGGGTAGTGAAAATTCAAGGGTTTACCAACACAACGGTTTGCTGTACCGGATACTGGATGCTGAAGGAAATCCAATTGGTGTGCCGATTAAAGCAAGCCTGTTTTACAACAATCCAAACCTTAAATTTTTGGAAGAGAAGTTTATCGAAAATGAAGCGAAGGGGATGCCGCATAAAGCGCGGATTAAGAATGCCATTGATTTGCTTTTAACAGGAAAAAAGGTAACACTCCAGAATTTGATAAAAGCATTGGAGAAACAGGGAATTCATATTGCCCTTCGCCAGAATAGTACAGGTTTGATTTATGGTATCACCTATGTTGATCACCAGACCAAATGCGTTTTCAACGGGAGTGTACTGGGCAAGCAGTACAGTGCAAAAGCCATTCAGGAACGTTGCCAACCAAAAACAGTTCCTGGGCAGAAATTGCCTCCGCATTCAGCCCAGGAACCGATTGGGTTACAGCCTCAGACTAAAGCCGGTGAGGCAGAAACCAAGGCGCATCCAAACGCCTTACAGATTACTACACCTTTCAAAGAAATTGAAAATTTACTGGATACCCTGATGCAACCGGAACAGGCATCAAATTACCTGCCTTACCAGTTGAAACGGAAGAAGAAAAGGAGGAGAAGAAAAAACCTGAATAACAATCAATAGTAACAAATAACAACAAAAAATCTTAAAGCTATGGCAATGCAGACAGGTGAGAACGAACAGGCGATGAGGAAAATTCTGGATATGACCAGGCTGATCAGCATTATAATATTAGTGATCCATTTTTATTATTACTGCTATGCTGCCTTTCAGGAGTGGGGATTGAGCAGCACATTGAGTGACCGCTTATTGAGCAATATTTACAGAACAGGATTGTTCGGAAGCTTTCATAAATCGAAGTTCCTCGCTTTGGGTTTTCTGTTTATCTCCCTGTTGGGCGCAAAAGGTAGAAAAAATGAAAAACTGAATCACAAAACAGCCTTTGCTTACATTATTACCGGGCTGCTGATTTATTTTACAAGCTACTTGGCCTTGCTGGTGAAAATAAAGACAACGGAGCTGGCAATAGTGTACATGGGTATTACTTCCATTGGCTTTTTACTCGTGTTATCGGGCGGTACATTGTTATCGCGAATAATCAGTAACAAGCTCAATAATAAAGATATTTTCAATAAGGAAAACGAGACGTTTCCACAGGAGGAACGCCTCCTGGAGAACGAATATTCCATTAACCTGCCAGCCCGTTACCAGCTTAAAGATAAGATACGTAATAGTTGGATCAATATCATTAACCCTTTTCGTGGAGTAATGGTGTTGGGAACGCCCGGTTCGGGTAAATCTTATTTTGTGATACGACATATCATTACACAACATATCCGTAAAGGTTTTACCATGTTCGTGTACGACTTCAAGTTTGACGACCTTTCCAGAATTGCTTACAATACATGGCTGAAAAACAAGCATAAGTACCCCAAGCCTCCAGCCTTTTATGTGATCAATTTTGATGACCTGACCCGAAGCCACCGCTGCAATCCACTGGAACCGTCAGCCATGACCGACATTACGGATGCAGCAGAATCAGCACGTACCATTCTGATGGGATTAAATAGAGAATGGATCAAACGTCAGGGCGACTTCTTTGTGGAATCGCCAATCAACTTTTTGACGGCTGTGATCTGGTATTTAAAAAAGTATAATGATGGTGAATTTTGCACCCTGCCTCATGTTATTGAGTTGATGCAGGTGGACTATGACAGCCTGTTCACTTTGCTCCGGACAGAAAAAGAGATTGAGGTGCTGATCAACCCTTTTGTGAACGCCTATCTAAATGATGTTATGGAGCAACTGGAAGGTCAGATCGCTTCTGCCAAAGTAGCCATGGCCAGACTTTCTTCTCCGCAATTGTACTACGTTTTATCTGGGAATGACTTTTCGCTCGACATCAACAATCTGGATGAACCAAAGATTGTATGTATGGGCAATAATCCACAAAAAATACAGATATACGGAGCCGTATTGTCTCTTTATGTAACCCGTTTAGTGAAGCTGGTGAACAAGAAAGGCAAACAAAAAAGCAGCCTTATTTTTGATGAGTTTCCAACCATCTACCTCAATAATATGGACTCCCTTATCGCTACTGCGAGAAGCAACAAGGTGGCTACCTGCCTGGGGATTCAGGACTTCAGCCAGCTTCGCAAAGATTATGGTCGTGAACAGGCAGATGTGATCATGAACATTACCGGCAATATTGTTAGCGGGCAGGTAACAGGCGATACGGCCAAGCAATTATCAGAGCGCTTTGGAAAGATTATGCAGGATCGGGAAAGTCTTTCCATAAATGCTTCTGATACTTCCATCAGCCGCTCCAAACAACTGGAATCTGCTGTGCCACCCTCTAAAATATCAGGACTAAGTTCCGGAGAGTTTGTTGGGATGGTAGCTGATGACCCAGACTGTAAAATTGAGCTGAAAACGTTCCATTGCGAGATATTAAACAATCACGATGCTCTGAAGAAAGAACAGGATAATTATAAGGATATTCAAGTTATCCGCAAGCTGGACAATACGATGGTGCAACGCAACTATCTTCAGATAAAACAGGATGTACAGGATATTATTCAGTCGGAAATGGAACGATTGCTGAACGATCCGGGGCTAAATCATTTGGTAGTGAGAAAGTGATAAATTGGTTTCAAATTCTAAAATAATTTCATCAATGACAAACAGGGAAAACAGGTTAATTGAAGGAAAGGCACTGTTCAATGAGATTTCCCAACTTATTGAACAAAGTCAGCAGCAACTGAATACACAAGCCAATAGTACCCTTACCATACTCTTCTGGCACATTGGCAACCGCATTAATCAAAGCATACTTCAAAAGAAGCGGGCAGAATATGGCAAACAGATTGTCGTTACACTGTCACGACAATTAACCGAGAAATACGGCAGAAATTTTGAAGAGAAAAATTTACGCCGGATGCTCCAATTTGCAGAACAGTTTGCCGATAAAGAGATTGTAGTTACACTAGCCCGACAATTGAGCTGGTCCCATTTTTTAGTACTGTTGCCGCTCAAAAATCCTGAAGCCAAGCTCTTTTATGCCAAATCAGTTGCTGGACAGACACTGGGCGTAAGGGATTTGCGAAAACAAATTGCCGCAAAAACATTTGAACGAACTACTATCGCCAACTTACAAAACTTTAGCAATAACCCTGCTACTCAAAATGGGTTTAAAGATCCTTATCTTTTAGATTTTTTAGGGTTGCAAAACACCTATTTGGAGAAGGATTTAGAAGAGGCAATTTTAAGGGAATTAGAAGCCTTCATATTAGAACTAGGTAACGGTTTTGCTTTTGTAGAGCGTCAGAAAAGGATGATAATTGATGGTGAAGATTTTTATTTAGACTTGTTATTCTATCATCGTAATTTTAAACGTCTGGTAGCTATAGAATTAAAACTGGGTAAGTTTGAGGCTAAGCATAAAGGACAAATGGAATTGTATTTAAAATGGTTAGACAGATATGAAAAAAAAGAAGGTGAATTGCCGCCGGTTGGCTTAATACTTTGTGCCGAGAGCAGCCGGGAACAGGTGGAATTACTTGAAATGTACAAAGATGGGATAATGGTTGCCGAATACTGGACAGAGTTACCACCCAAAAAGCAATTAGAGAAAAAGATACACAGCATTTTAATAGAAGCCAAAGAAAGGATAGATCGAAAAAAAAATACTTGGGTAATCTGAAGATTTGTAAAATTTCAGGCTTTTAGAGCATTAAACCAAAGGTTTTGTTTCATATTGTATATTGTTTCTAGGAAGCAATACTGTAAAATTAATAGTGGATTTAATATTAATACACTTATTTTACAGATTCAATTCGAATGCAGATTAAACATGACCAATTCTTTGCATAAAATAATAATTGCCGATTCACAGTATTTGGTTGTTGAAGCACTAAAAACTTTACTGGGAAATGACGAGCGGTTTATTATTTCCGGTGTTGTAAATTCAAAATTTGAATTGCTAAAAGTTCTGGAACACGAACTTTGTGGATTATTAATCACGGACTTTAATCTGGTTGATTACGAAGGTTTTGATGATCTTAGAAGAGTAAAACGAACGTTTCCTGATTTAGTGATTCTTATACTTACCAATTCGATCAGCAAAGTCGAATTTGCAGAATTGTCTAAAATTGGTATTAAGAATATTATTTACAAAACTGCTGACAGGGAAGAGATTCTGGCGGCAATTGATGCTGCATTGAGGGGTAAGAAATATTTTGCTGAAGAAATACTCGATATGATCATCGAACAGGGTGATAATAGACAAGAGCCAGAAGAACCAACCCACCTCACTAGCTCGGAAATTGAAATCGTAAGACTGATTGCCGGAGGACTTACGACCAAAGAGATTGCCAATAAGAAAAATATCAGTTTTCATACCGTGAACACGCATCGGAAAAATATCTTCCGGAAAATGGAAGTATCCAATGCTTCCGAATTGATTATGCAGGCCATAAGGGCCGGATGGATCGATAATATTGAGTACTTCATTTAAGCTTCCACTCATAAAATACTATGGAAATTTATAAAACGATTAGTCTTTCTAAAATAATCGAGCAGTATAAATCTGATACTGAATCTGTTTATAACACCTGGTTTATAAACAATGAGGACAGATTAAAGGCTTTTCGCTCCATTCGGCGAGGTGTTCTACAAGTTATAGAAGATATCAAAAGTGGAAAATTTGGTAATGATTTCAAGGGCAGTTCTTTGGAATTTGTGCTAACGTGCATTACCGAACAGAAGCAGGTATTTGAAGGGGCAGCACATCCGTTCTACTGGAAACCAAAGTTGAGAATTCCTGATATTTATGAAAACGAGAAAAACAAGATCGCTTTTGGTCAATTTTTGGAAAATGTGTTGAAAGCTACAAATGAAGAGCAAATTATCAAAGAGATTATTCGTTTGGACGATTTGAAAATTAAAGGCCTTGGTCCTGCTGTCGCAAGCATACTCTATTTCCTACATCCAACAATTATCCCACCTTCTAATACGGCTATCATCAACGGGTTTAATTATCTATTCAAGGACAAGAAAAAGCTGGGGTCATGGAGTGAGTATTTAAAAATCAGGGAGGTATTAATAGACGTAAACAAGCAATATAAGAATGAATTTTCTCTCGACCTTGGAGCAATTTCCGGACTAATGTTTGAAATCGGAACGCAAAAATTGCTGCTTGGAAATGATGAATACCTCTCGGAGCCGGAACGAAAAAAACTGGAAGCCCTGATTGAAAAACGGCATAACAAGATTAAGGAAGACAGGCAAGAAGAAAATTTGCATACCGAAATGCAATATCATTTGATAAAAATAGGAACAGCCTTGGGTTATGATGTGATTTGTGCACAAAATGACCAATCGAGATCGTTTAATGGCACCAGTTTTTCATTTCATTGCCTACCCAACTTCCCAACGATGAACTCTGACAAAGATACCATCAACACCATAAAGATGATTGATGTACTTTGGTTTCAAAAATCGACGAACAATATCATTGGGGCATTTGAGGTGGAGAAAAGCACCAGTATTTATTCTGGAATCTTGCGCTTGACAGATCTTGCCTATTCTATTGCAGATGGGGATGAAGTGTTGTATATCATCATTCCCGATAGCAGAGAAAAAGATGTGCGAATGCAATTATCGAGACCTTCAATAAAAAGCATCAAAGTGCCAATCAATTATATTTTGTTTTCCGATTTGCGGCAAAATTGCGATGCTCTTTGCAAGTTTGGCGAAAATCATCACATTATGAAGAAGATCGCTAAATCGATATAATACAGAAAAGGCTTACCCTTACTCTCTAAAATGCCAAGCATCTTAGCCAAAGAATTAGTCCTGTAGTTCCAACATTAACTAGTACAAATCTATTCCAAAAATTAAAGCTGAGTTCGTAATATCATAGCTAATTTCCCATCCGCTCCAAAGTAGTCCACAGACCAGACCTCCGTTTTTAATGCCTGTTTTCAGGCTAAAAGCTTTAGATATGCCATAATACAAACTGACGTCATATTGGTTATTCCACCATATATCAAGATTAGATTTGGATAACGTTAAATGATTGTTGCCATTAAACAGGTTGTAGGTATAATAGGCGCCTATTGACAATTTTTGGGTCATGTAATAACCGAGCGATAATTTGAGTCCACCATTTATAATACCTTGGTCAATTTTATAATCCACGTTATCAACGGTCAGGCTATCTATATTCACATATTTGATAAACGGGCTGACTCTAAATCCAAAGTTATTGTTGCGGGTTTTATACACCTGTATAGGCAATGCCAGGTTTATCCCATTAACATTTCCCGAAGTATATATCGCTGGGTTTATATCCAACCGATCACTTAATTTATGGTACGTCTGGATACCAAATGAAATGTTGTCCACTGTGCTGTACCCTAACCAGTACCAAAAATATCCATTCACTCCGCGGTCCAGATCTTCTCTGTTCAAATTGTACCCAGGATGAAAACTACTGAAATAGTAGCTGGGATTTAGTTTTTTGAATGCATCCTCCGTGATGGTTGGAGTTTGGCCTGACAGAAAATGTTTGGCATAATTTCGTTGAAGGATCCACAAAGAATCCTTGTTATCACTATCCCGAAACCCACGGAACCTGGCTGAATATTTTCCGGATGAATAGTTTAAAAAATCCGAATATTTTAAGTTTGCAGAATCTTGCTTTTGCAATTGTTCGTA
This sequence comes from Prolixibacteraceae bacterium, assembly GCA_028683385.1. GTDB lineage: Bacteria > Bacteroidota > Bacteroidia > Bacteroidales > Prolixibacteraceae > Aquipluma. The sequence goes on from JAQUIJ010000014.1 coordinate 26,469, forward strand.
ACAGTAAGCTTCTAAAAATAAGTAATCCGTATATTTTATAATCTCGGGACATTGCCTTTTTAGGTTGCTTATTTCGTCTAAAGCCTGGTCATAATCTTTACTCAATATTTTAGATGAAACCTGAGAATAGGTGGATGTTAATCGGAAATCGGAATTTCTGATAACGTCAGATTTTTCTTGCCTTCGCTTAAATGGATACCGGAATTTATTTTGCTTTAATTCTCGTTCAAATTGTTCAATATTAGACTTTGTAATCAATTGGTTACTGTCATTTCGCAGGATGACCTTTTGTTTGTTGGTTATGGCATATTCATAAATCCCCTTCTGATCGTTATACACTACCCGCTTAAACTTTAATGTCTGGCAACCTGAAATTAACAATGCCAACAATACCGCCAGAAATAAATTTACTTTCATCAGAATCAAATTGATAATAAATAATTACTACTTACTGTAAGAACTAGATACCGCTTTACAGACCATTCAGGCATGAGTTGTAAGCTCGTCCCAGCAAGGGTTTATTTCAATACAGTATATTCTTTGATTTTTAATTCGTACACATTGTTGTCAACCTTTATCCACCCAAATTTTCCTCCGGTTTTGAATCCGATATATTTATCGGAAACATCGAGGAAATTTGCAAAACCCTGACAGCCACTTATTCCTCCACACTCAAAACTTTGTAAGATCAATTTTGAAGAAACACCTGTTGACCAGTTTAAATTATCATTTAAAACAGCTTTCATGTTCAATGTGTCGGGATAATTATTAATTTTTGAAAGTGCAACCTGCACACCATTCTTAATTAAAATATTAGTCTCCGAACTATACCCATACGTCGCTGGTTTTGGAGATTTAATAAATACAATATCAAAAGTGCCGTCGGAATTTAAATCTAATGAATCTTTACCGGACGGTAAAATCGAGACTAGAGGATCAAGTTTAACAATCTCGAAATTTTTACTGTCATTTCCAATTACTATTGTATAGTCACTTTCCTTCTCACATGAAAGAAAAATTAAAAAAATAACTAAAATTAAAAATGCTCTCATAATATAATAGTATTAAAGATTGTCGAATTAATTAAATACAAGTATTGTACCTTACAATAGTATTCTAGGTTTGAAAGGAACCTGATTATTGAAATTCATCATTATTAATCGTTGTACTATATAATCCATTATCAAAGTTCCAAGATGAATTATCAAGGTAATTTTTTGATGAAACTAATGTGTCGTTCTTTGTTACAATAAACTTATCTAAATCAATTGTCACGTTATCAAAATATGGTCCTTTTGAACCTTCAACTCCATGATCTGTAATAAATAAGATTTTTGTTTCATTTGCCTCAATTGTAAAAACTGAATCTATTCGAAATGTTTTTAATTCAATTTTTACTTCTGATTCATTATTGTTCGTCACCTGATAGGTGTAGTCATAAGCATATTCGCAGGAAGCTAATGCCATAATAATCAGAAATAGAAATATTAATTTCAAATTGTTTGTATTCATTGCTCCGACAATTGTTCCAATGAAAATGAAAACAGCCAGTTTCTCTAAATTTTCAATTGACAAATTCTCTTTGATGTAAATTCGTTTCACAATGGACTAGCCCAGAAACAATCCTGTCACAAACAGAAGTCCGTAATATCTGAGTGAAAAGACTCCGAAAAGTTTTATAATCTCGGGGTCAATGTTCCAATTTATAAATCCTGTCACCATAGTTTATTATGTGCTGTGTCCACCTACCCTTGTGCTAACATTTATATACCTGCCAATTGCTGGTATTTTTGTTTATATGTGCAAGTCAATCCAATAAATGAGTTGGAATTTACCTCATTAAAGGGGTCACGTTTATGAATTCCTTACGCCTTTCAAACTTATGGTTTTCATCCTGTTTTTCAAAGCGATTTTACAAAATAATTTAGAAAGATGAGTTAAACTTAGAAATACAAATCTCTTCTTCCTGTATCTACCTCACTTATGGTATGCCATATACCTAATTTGTGGTATTTGAATGAAAACTTAAGGATTGCAACTTTGTCCCGTATTTATACTCATCGGTGCAGATACATAAAAAAACCAAAATGTATAAAAATCCAGACTCCCTAAATACCGAAATCAGCGCATTTGAAAAGCATGTGCACGATTTCAGGAACGGTGAAATTGAAGCCATAAAATTCAAAGCCATTCGAGTGCCATTGGGCATTTACGAGCAACGTGTAAACGGTACCTTTATGGTTCGTGTGCGCTGTGCTGCTGGTATGATTACGCCTTCCCAGTTGAAACAAGTAGCTTTGCTGGCTCAAAAAGAAGGAACCGAACCCATTCATATCACCACCCGTCAGGAACTTCAGTTGCACAATGTACAATTGGAACAGGCTCCTGGGATTTTGGAACAATTGTACCGATTCGGCTTGTCATCGCGCGGTGGTGGTGGAAATACAGTACGCAACATCATGGCATCGGAAGATGCCGGTATAGCAAAAGATGAAATTTTTGATGTTACGCCTTATGCGCTGGCGTTGACAAATACCCTGATTGCCGAACCTGATTCGTGGTCGTTACCACGTAAATATAAAATTGCTTTGGCCGGAAACGATACCGATAACGCCAATGCCACATTCAGCGATCTGGGTTTGATTGCAACCATCAGAAATGGAGAAAAAGGCTTCAAAGTATATATTGGCGGAGGATTGGGCTCGAAACCCACAGCCGGGTTTAAACTGTCTGACTTTATTCCGGCAACCGATTTGCTTTATGTTGGCGAAGCATTGAAGATTTTGTTTTCAGAAAATGGAAACCGCCGGAACCGCCACAAAGCACGCATCCGTTACATCTTTTACAAACTGGGTGAAGAACGGGTTTTTGAGCTTTTTCAGGAGATATTTAACCGTCTGAAAGCTGAAGGCAATTATGAATTGGAACTTCCTGAAGTTCATCAATCTTTAAAAGAAGGCTTGGTGATTGACTTTAATCCTGAAAACGGATTGTTCGGGAAATGGGTAAAGCGATATGTTAAAGAGCAAAAACAAAGCGGTTTTTATTCGGTCGAAGTGCCTTTCAATCAGGGAATGGTGAAAGCCGAAACGCTCATCCGGCTGGCTGAATTCCTTGCCCCACTTGGAGAAGATGTGATCCGGTTTACTATGAGACAAAACGTTCTGTTGCGAAATGTCCCCGGACAGTTGCTTGAATTTTTGTATCAGGAATTGAAAGATTTGGGGGTTGAAGTTGATCTGCCACGAATCCTGAATTCTCTGGTTGCCTGTGCCGGTGCGGATACCTGCCGGTTGGGAATTTGCCTTTCGAGAGGCGCATCGTCGGCAATCAAAAAATCATTGTCTGGCCTTTCTGAAGCCCGGTTGGATGAATTGAACGACATCAACGTCAATTTATCCGGATGTCCTAATTCTTGCGGACAGCACAGCCTAGCGCAGCTTGGTTTCTACGGAAAAGCCTCGCGCAACGACCGCCTTTATCCGGCTTACTATGTAGTTGCAGGTGGACAGACCGGTGATAACAAAGCCCGTCTGGCATCGAAATACGGCGAAATCAGTGCCCGCGACTTGCCTCAATTTACAGCACGGCTTTTGGAGAAATGGAGTGTGAAAAAATTACGGTTTTCTGATTTTAACGATTACCTCGACCGCGAAGGAAAAACCGATGTGGAAGAGCTATTGACCAACTTTGATACTATTCCATCATTCGGGGATGATAAGAATTACTATTTCGATTGGGGAGCCGAGGAGATTTTCACGCTCACAGGGAAAGGCGCTGCCGAATGTTCAGCCGGTATGTTTGATATGATTGATTTTGACCGCGATGCCATTTTAGATATCCAGAAAGGCATTGAACAAACTAACGATCAGGCATTGATCAACAAATCGCTTTATGGCATTGTATATCATGCTTCGAGGATGTTGCTGGTTACCCGTGGCATTGAACCCAATAGCCGGGAAGAAGTTTTCACAGCATTTATCCAGTCGTTTATACTCGAAGGACATATCAGTGCAGAGTTTGAACCGGCAGTTAAGCTGGCCCTGACAAATCCTGAAGCTTCATTTTTAAAACACCGGGCAATTGTTTATGACCTGGCCACCTCTGTTATTGATTTATATAACAGCATGGACGATTCACTTCAGTTTAAGGCACAAAAAGAAGTTCCAAAGGCAAATGAAATTGTAAAAGGGATCACATCTGATAAACGTTTTAAAGATTTTCGCGGAGTGGCTTGTCCAATGAATTTTGTAAAGACAAAAATTGAATTATCAACCATGAAAAGCGGTGAATTACTTGAAATCCTTTTGGATGATGGCGCACCTATTAAAAACGTGCCGGGTTCGGTTCGTAACGAAGGGCATCATGTTCTGGAAGAAAAAAGGAAGGAGAATTTTTGGTCGGTTCTTATCCGGAAACAATAAATTTCATATCATGCTACGCAAGTAAAAAATCAGAATACTATTAAGAACAAAACAAGAAACAACATGACAAAAATTGCAGAAAAATTAACCGACTTAATTGGTAATACTCCATTGTTGGAGCTTTCCAATTTTAACAGTCAGCATCAGCTTGAATCCAGACTGATCGCCAAACTCGAATATTTTAATCCGGGAGGAAGTGTAAAAGACCGCATTGGCAAAGCGATGATAGAAGATGCCGAAGCAAATGGTATTTTAAAACCCGATTCGGTAATTATTGAGCCAACCAGCGGAAATACCGGGATTGCCTTAGCATTGGTTGCCGCAGCAAAAGGTTACCGTTTAATCCTTACTATGCCTGAAACCTTCAGTGTTGAACGTAGAAATCTTCTCAAAGCGCTTGGAGCTGAACTTGTTTTGACACCAGGAGCGCAAGGAATGAAAGGCGCCATTGCCAAAGCTGTTGAACTGGCAGAAACTACACCAAATTCATTCATCCCACAACAATTTAAGAATCCGGCAAATCCGGAAGCACACCGAAAAACAACCGCAATCGAAATATGGGACGATACCGATGGTGAGGTTGATATTTTTGTTTCGGGAATTGGAACTGGTGGAACGATTACCGGCGTGGGTGAAATCCTGAAGGAAAGAAAACCGTCCGTTCAAATCATTGCTGTAGAGCCAGCCGATTCACCGGTCATTTCCGGTGGAAATCCTGGACCTCACAAAATACAGGGCATTGGGGCAGGTTTTATTCCTGATGTATTGAATCGTTCTGTGATTGATGAAGTTATCACGGTAAGCAATGAAAATGCTTTTGCTGCCAGCCGTCAATTGGCTCGTTCTGAAGGATTATTGGTTGGGATATCATCGGGCGCAGCGGCTTATGCAGCGTTACAGGTGGCCCAACGGCCTGAGAATAAAGGAAAAACAATTGTAGTTATCCTTCCTGATACTGGTGAAAGGTATCTGTCAACTATTCTTTACCAGTTTGAAGAACCGGCAGCAGTGCATGCCAATTAGACTTGGTTCAGAAGTTTAGAATTTTTATACTCAGGTTCTGAAACATATTAACCGGAATGCTCATTGATAGTATTTCGGATACAATTCATTATAAATCACTTAGAAAAGAATTTTTATGAGCAAAATACAAGTTAATGGGAATGAACAGATCCTTGAAACGGATTCTGTTTCCGTACTCGAACTGATTAAATTGAACAAAGTGCTAAATGCCGACATGGTTTCGGTGCAGCTTAACGGAGAGTTTGTTGACCGCGAAGTTTATAGCTCCACTGTGCTTAAAGACAACGACGAAATCGACTTTCTTTACTTCATGGGCGGAGGTGCTAATTAATTGACAACTTTTCTAATTGACCATTTAAACATTTACTATTTACCATTTAAAGCATAAAACTAGCATGAACACCTGAATGCTTTGTTTTCCTGATGAAATAGTAAATAGTAAATAACAAAATCGTAAATAAACAAGATGGACTTTACTGAAGATCAAATACAACGATACAGCCGCCACATTATCCTTCAGGATGTTGGTGTGGAAGGGCAGGAAAGAATTAACAAGGGGAAGGTGTTGATTGTGGGAGCCGGAGGTTTGGGGGCTCCGGTTGCCCTCTACCTTGCCGCTGCGGGTGTTGGTACCATTGGCATCATTGATGGCGACGTAGTCGATTTATCAAACCTGCAACGTCAGGTCATTCATTTCACTCCTGATGTGAATAAAGCCAAAGTACTTTCGGCAAAAGAGAAAATTAATCAGCTAAACCCTGATGTAAAGGTGATTACCTACTACGATCTTCTGACCGCAAGCAATGCTTTGGACATCATCAAAGATTACGATTTTGTGGTGGACGGAACAGATAATTTCCCTGTGAAATTCCTGATTAACGATGCTTGCGTTCAGGCCGGAAAACCATTTTCGCACGGCGGAATATTACGTTTTGAGGGGCAAACCATTACAGTTTTACCCGGAACAGCATGTTACCGCTGTGTGTTCCATGCGCCGCCACCTCCCAATGCAGTGCCTACCTGTTCGCAGGCTGGCGTTTTGGGGGCCATTGCCGGAATGCTGGGAACTATTCAGGCGGCTGAAGTCCTGAAATACTTGACAGGAGTTGGCGACTTGCTGACCAACCGTTTGCTGACTTTCAACGCCAAAACAATGGATTTCCGCACTATTAAAGTGAAACACAATCATCGTTGTGCAGTTTGCGGCGATCATCCGACAATTACCGAACTGGTTGATTACGAGCAGGCAACCTGTGAAATAAAAACGCATGGTGAAGGTGTGCCTCATAAAGCTTTAATTCAGAAATAACATTTCAGACTATGCTCCACGTACCGCAACAAATTATTAATGATCTGTTTGACCACGCCAAAACTGGTTTGCCTGAAGAAGTTTGTGGTTACCTGGCTGGCGTTGGACGAGAAGTTACGCGGCAGTATCGGTTAACCAACGTTGACCATAGCAACGAACATTTTTCGTTCGATCCGAAAGAGCAGTTTCATGTTGTGCGTGAGGTACGAAAGGATGGTTTGGAGATTCTGGCCAATTACCACAGTCATCCCGAAACACCAGCCCGGCCTTCGCAGGAAGATATCCGGTTGGCATTCGATCCGAATATAAGCTATGTAATTGTTTCACTGGCTGATAAATTACCAGATGTAAAATCTTTCAGGATAAAAAACGGTGAGGTTGATAAAGAAGAAATCCAGGTTATCTAAAAAATACAAAATAAAATCATGGAAAAGCCAACCTTTTTTATAGGTGAAGAATTGTCGGATAAAACGCGGCAATGGCTTCACAGACAACAGATTCAATACATTGAACAGTCTTTGCAAAAGATTGAAAAGATGATAACAGGAGTTTTCGATGGCTATTTATTTTTCAGTCCTTCGGGCATTAACAAGTTTAAATCATCCGGAAACTTTCCACTTCCAAACTCGTTGGTTTTTGCGAACCAAAACACCACTGCCCGTGCGGCCTGGACACACTTTACAAACAAAGTACACACCTCTCCCGATTCTGAGGAACTGTCGTTTGTTCAATATTCGATTTTCCGATGGATGAAGGAGAATCATTATAAAGGAGAACACATATAAATTCTTTATGTCCTCATTAATCTCAATCGATGGAGCCGAGCCAGGCGACCCAGAATTATTAACCATTAATTTTGGCTTTATATTTCAGGATATTATGAAAGAAAATTATGAAGGCAGAGTGTATAGAATAGCACTCTGCCTTTACATCAAATTCTCTTTACCTAAAAATTGTATCTTAGATCAATCCCTAAAATTAGAAGCTTAGTTATATCTCATAACAATACCGTTGGGTTTATTACCAACCGTAATTTTCATCATTTCTTTTAAGGTTGCCACATCAACTACAGAGACTGTTCCATCGTTCTGATTGGTAACGTAACAAATTGTGCCAGACTGATTAAATGCGATGGAAGAGGCTCCGCTACCTACGGTTACGGTTCCGCCCATCATGTATCCGGTAGCAGTTTTTGTCCACATCTGCACTTTGCCGCCATTCGGATCGGAAACCCACATCTGGTTCATCATCGTATTGCGGGTGGCCATACCGGGCGTAAAACCAAGTTGCAGTGTATTGGTCATCGTGTTTGTCATTACATCCAACATGCTGATGCTCTGTCCTTTTTCGTTGTTCACGTACATCATGCCTCCCATACCTGGCCAAGCGCCAACCGGGTAGTTACCAACAGCGGCAGTTTCGAGTACCAGCTTGGTGGCGGCATCGATAACGCTCACAGAATTCGACATTCCGTTGGCTACAAATACCTTTTTCCCATCGTCGGAAAACGATACTTCAGTCGGAAATTGACCAACCGTAATGGTATTTGAAAGCGCGTAGGTACTGGCATCGAATACCAAAACCTTACCGGTGGTCATCATCAGGGCTGTCCACAATTCTTTGCCATCGGGCGAAAAGGCCACATTAAAAGCGATTCCTTCGAGCGTGATTTCTTTCAGGATTGTTCCGGAAACGGCATCCAGAATTACTATTTTGCCTTGAGTCGGGATATTGGTTGATGTACCGCCCATCATATTTCCTGAAGTAAATGAAGAAACCATCATTCCGGCGCCGCCATTGAAATTGCTTCCCGGAAAAGAAATGGCAATCTTGCTTTTATCGGGCGACAGCGAAATGTGGTGCGGCCACATGTTCATCATTCCACCGCTTCCCATCATACCCATTCCTGAAGTCACTTGAAATTGAGGAAGATCAATGGTTTTATCCACTTTATTGGTGGAAAGATTAATTACCGAGATTGAATTACTTTCGCCGTTGACTACATAGGCGGCATCGAAACTTACGGGATCACTTCCTGAATTGGATATTCCGTCTTTCTGGCAAGCTGTAAACATGATAGCACTTCCAATCAGGATGGCTACCGACAATCTTAATTTTTTCATGTTTTATTTTTTTTTATATTTTAAAAAATTGTGAAAGAATCAGTGAATAGCCACGACCAAATTCAAAACCCTCATTTTGAAGTCGGCTGAACCGTGGCTATTGCACTGAAAAATGGAATTGAAAATTTATTTCTTACGCTCGTACTGACAGCATCCCGGAAGTTTTGCATACGCTCTGTCGTCGGCTTTAAGCTTCTCGGTATCGTGACCAACAGCAGCGATTTTCTTTTGGATGTCGTCGCTTTTAACTTTTGATGGATCGTAGGTCAGGGTTAGTAGTTTTGAGTCTTTGTCCCAGCTTGCTTTGCTTACGCCATCTGTTTTGGCGGCTTTTTCGATGCGCTCCTGGCAGCTTTCGCATTTGCCCCAAACTTTGATGGTTTCGGTTTTTGTGGAGGCCATGTCCATTTTATTTTCTGTTTTTGTGCCGGACATGTTCATTTTTGAGTGATCGGTCATTTGGGCAAAGGAATTCATGCCCAAAGTTATCGCCAATAAGGCAACAATAATAAATTTTACAGTTTTCATGATATTTTGAATTTGATGTTTTTAATAAATAAAAAGATTAACCACAAAGGGCTCTAAGGAATCACAAAGAACAAGAAATGAATAAATTAAACTCGTTGAGTACTTTGTGAAAAAACTTTGTGTCCTCGTGTTTAAAATGAAACATCAAATACGGAAAACGCATATTTTGGGCAAGCTCACAGCATGGGCAAATAAGAAGCCCGGTGGACTTACATCAGAATAAAGATTACTGAACGGAGTTATTGAATGGAGTGTACTATTTTCAGGAATAGGATATGTGTGCAAAACAGTTTGAGAAATTGCTTTGAATTCGGTAAATGAAGGGGAATAATTGCTATCGATCGAAAAAACAGAACCTTGATTTTGGCAGCAATCTGTTTCAATATTAACTCCCGGTAAAAGGTAGTCTTTATCTGTTTCCATTCCACAAGAGGCTAACTTACCCGAAAACGATAATTTGATTTCAGCAATTTTACCTCCACAGTAATGTGTGGCAATAGTAAAATGCATTCCTGAAAGCAGGATGAGAAAAGTTAATGATATGGATAACAGTTTTTTCATTTATAGACTCTAACGCAGAGAAATAACAAATGTTATACAAATATATAGTTATTTATATAGGTTTGGCATTTCTGCCTATCTCGTTAATAAAAATTAACAGCTTGAACAGGTGGGCAGGGAACACTACCATAAGAACAGAAGACACAACAATCGCCTTCGAGAGGTTTCAAAATACTTTTACAGTTCTCACATTCGTAAAAGAACTGGCACGAATCTTCAGGCATCTTTTCTTCTTTTGAAAAGCCGCAAGTAGGACAGGTAATGGTTGATTTTAATTTGATTTGTTTTTGCATATTTATATGTTTTGTACCCCAAACGGATTCTATGAGTTAGAAGCGAATTATCTTTTTTATCAGTAACCGATCTCCATATTTGAAACTGATCGTGTAGATTCCTGCATTTAAATTACTTGTATTAAGCGTAGCGGGGAACTCAGTTATTTTCTGATGAAGGCAGAGCTGCCCCAGGCTGTTGGTTATTTCTATTGTTACCGGACTTGGGTTAACTCCTGAAGCTTCAACCGTTAATCGATCAGTAAAAGGATTCGGGAAAATTCGAATTACGGAATCATCCCCCAGCGTATTCAATCCTGTTGGAATTCCTGTTACCAGAAATTGCCCCATCATGCCATCGTCTTCGTGCGACAACATATGACAATGAAACATGTATGGTATAAGGGGATCTGAAAAATCATCAAATTTCATAATCAGCCTGACTGACTGCATGGCCGGTACCAAAACAACATCCTTACGACCTTGCCTCGAACGATCCGGCTGGCTGCCTCCAATGTCGGTGATGAAAAACTGAAGCCCATGAATATGAAAAGGGTGGGCAATGGCTGTCTGATTGGATATCTGCCAGATTTCGGTGGCTCCCAGTTTAGCAGAAAAGTTAATCCGGTCCATTGAAAATGTTTGTCCATTAATCAGAAACGGGCCACTTAGATTGCCCATCCCCATACCGCTTGTAGATAGCGTAATTATTCGTGTTACGGATGATTTGGACGGATCAGGCTTTTGTAACAACACCAATTTTGAAGGTATTGTGGTAACCGCTTGAGTGGTTTGGGCTGCCACAGATAATCGGATTAATTTAAAATCTTTACCATTCAGTATATTAGCAGAGTACCCATCAATACTTCCCATGCCCATACTACCAGGCTGGGCCGCACCATAAATACCATTGGGCAACTCCGAACCAAAAGAAAACAGATCAAGGTTCTGATCTTTCAATCCTGAAAGGTTGACCAGCAACTCGGCCCTTTCACCGGGAGCTAATATTAATCGGGTCAGTGCAACCGGAGAATCCAGCAACCCGCCATCAGAAGCAATTTGATAAAACTGATGATTTCCCTGAAAACCGATATTATAAACCCGGTTTGTTGAGCCGTTCAGTACCCGCAACCGGATAATTTGAGCCGGTACTTTCAATATGGGATCGATTGTGCCATTTATAAGTAAGGTATGATCATCGGCGGTTTTAACAACAAACTGACGGTTTGAATCAAAGGCTCTGGATTGAATTACAACCGGAAAGTCATCAACTCCATAACTCCGTGGCAAGTTAAGAGCCGATTCCTGATTATCCCTCACAATTATCATCCCGGCAACTCCCTTGGTTACTTGTTCTGCCGTTTTTCCATGAAGATGGGGGTGATACCAATATATCGATGCCTGGTCCAATACTTTTATCCGGGGCGACCAAAGCGTATGCGGTTGAATTACATTATGCGGACTTCCATCTAATCTGGCCGGAACGTGTAACCCATGCCAGTGCATGGTTGTGGGCTCATCGAGGTCGTTAAACACCGACAATTGAACGGAATCGCCCTGATTTAGGATGATTGTCGGTCCCAGAAGGTTGCCGTTTACACCCATTGTGGTTGTTGCTCCTCCAGGAAAAAACTGCATTGAACCATATTGTACATGCAGATTAACTTTATTTCCTTCTATAATTGGAGGGATGAATAATGGATTCTGGCTGTAACCTGAAAAAATGATAGCAAGTAACATCAAAGTTGTAATGAAGTATTTCATTGTTTTTGCTTTCCGGATAATGACAATTATAATCTTGGTTAGTTAACAATTGAAAGTATGGTTTCGTTTAAATCAAACCGGCCTGTTTGGGGGTTTATTTGATAAAGCATCTCATCTGTTGTAAATTTATTACAAACGGCAATGTGGGTAGTTGGATCAGTAAGCGCATATTTACGCACATTTGCAAGGGTTAGCGTGTAAACAGCGTTTTCGCCTGCCAAGCTAAAATAGTAGTAGGTTACAGGAACGTCCTTTGACCTTCGGTGTGGCCCCGAAGTACTAAATACAGTCTTTTTGGTTTTATAAGTGTAAATATAAAGGCTTGACGTGTCGGCTATTAAGAATGGATTACGGTTGATGAAACGGTAGTTTTTGCCATTGGTTAAATGAATAGCAAAAATGCTGTCTTTATAAAAAACGGTTTTCTTATTCTGTTCGATACTTATAATATCGGGCGAAATGAAAAACTGTTTGAGTTTGATTTTGTCACCTTCGTGTTGCTCATCAGTTGGGCGAGTGAGTTTACCTTGCTTAAAATTAGCTAAGGTCAGATATAGCCCCTCTACATCATCGCTGTTTAGTAGTTTTTCGCGTTGCGCAAAAAGATTCATGTTAGCCAAAACTAAGACTGATAAAACTAAGAGTTTTATATGTGTTTTCATTTTTGAAATTTTTCAGAATGTGTAAATAAATTAAAACCATCTACCCACCTTTTTGCAATAATCAACATACGATTTCCCGTGTTTTTTTACCAAATATTCTTCTTCAAGACGAACCTGAACCTGAAATATCAGAGTTGTAGTTACCAATACCAGCAAAGAGATTGCATTCGGAAGAATCAGGAATATACCTGTAAGGGTAATGAGCATGCCTAAAAATACAGGGTTGCGGGAAACGGAAAACAGGCCTTTGGTTTTAAGTTCAGTTTTTGTGGAAAGGTCAATGCCTACACGCCAGGAGTTGCCCATTTGCACCTGTGCAATTACAATCCAAAGTAATGCAATGTGAATAAGTATAAATCCGGTGTACTTAATAATTGATATTTCGAGCCAATTAACAGGTATAAGGTATTGGTATACAAGATCAAAAAGGTTAACCAATACCATAAAAAATACAAGGAAATTGATTAAAGTGAGAACCTTTCTTATATAATCCTGTAATGAATCGGTATTGCTGAATACATAAGCAATGATACCCGTCTTGCGTTTTACCCTTATTGTTGGGTATATAAATACGATAATGAAATACAGGAAAAGAAACACTACGATATATATTTTCTCTGCCATATAATTTAGTTTTATTATTTTTTAAGAATTATCTTTTTAAAATTCTTATCGCATTAAAAACAGCGATCAAAGCTACTCCCATGTCGCCAAATACTGCTTCCCACATGGTGGCAACACCAAATACGCCGAGAACGATAAAAGCCAACTTTACTCCCATAGCAAAATAAATGTTCTGCCAGACAATATTCCGTGTCCTCTTTGCTACATCAATAGCTACGGCAACTTTCGATGGCGAATCGGTCATCAGTACCACATCGGCAGTTTCAATGGCAGCATCGGAGCCAAGAGCTCCCATTGCTATTCCGATATCGGCACGGGCAATTACCGGAGCATCATTTATCCCATCGCCAACAAAAGCTACCTTGCCCCCTTTGTTTTCCTGAATTAAGGTTTCGATATGTTTTACCTTATCTTCGGGCAACAGTTCATAGAAGTATTTGTCAATACCTAATTTTTTGGCAAAGGCTGCTGCTGCAAATTTGTTATCGCCGGTAAGCATTACCGTTTGAATGTTTTTTGCTTTAAGTTTTTCAATTGCTTCAATGGCATCATCTTTCAAGGTGTCCGAAATAATTATATATCCTACATAAACCGTATCAATGGCTACATGAACAACAGTTCCTTCCACGTTACAAACAGTGTGGGTAATGTTTTCTTTATGCAGTAATTTGTCGTTACCAGCAAGCACGGTTTTTCCGTCAATTACTGCTTTAATGCCATGCCCCGAGATTTCTTCAACTTGCTCAATTCTTTTGCTTACGATGTCTTTACTAAAGGCAACTGAAATTGATTTGGCCACCGGATGGTTTGAATTGGTTTCTGCATAAGCAGCATATTCCAGTATTTCTTCTTTGGAAAATCCGTTGGAGGTAACGATTTCTGAAACCTTGAACTCTCCCTTAGTGAGAGTGCCTGTTTTATCAAATACTACAGTTGTCACCTGTGTTAAAGCATCCAGAAAGTTGGAGCCTTTCACCAGAATCCCTTTTCTTGAAGCACTTCCGATCCCTCCGAAATATCCCAGCGGAATACTGATTACCAATGCACATGGGCAGGAAATAACCAACACAACCAATGCCCTATATATCCAATCGCTGAATGTTTGACCGCTAAACAAAAGAGGTGGCAAAATGGCCAACAACAAAGCGCCAATAACCACTATTGGCGTATAGTATTTGGCAAACGTGGTAATGAATTTTTCGGTTTCCGCTTTTTTAGAGGAGGCATTTTCAACCAGTTCCAGAATCTTTGATACGGACGATTCACTGAATATCTTGGTAACTTTGATGGTAAGCACACCTGTTTGATTGATGGTCCCGGATAAAACAGTGTCTTTTTCCTTCACTTTTCTTGGCACACTTTCTCCAGTTAAGGCTGAGGTGTCGACAAATGAATTACCCTCAATAACTTCACCATCGAGGGGGATTTTCTCCCCGGCTTTTACGATAATCGTTTCGCCAACCTTAATACTTTCGGGTGAAACCTTGGTTGTATCTCCATTAACCAACAGATTGGCATATTCCGGTTTTATTTCGAGCAATGCTTTGATTGATTTTCGGGAACGGTTAACGGCAATATCCTGGAACAATTCGCCTACCACATAAAACAGCATTACCGCAACCGCCTCGGGCATTTGGTCTATTGCAAACGCTCCAAGTGTGGCAATAGCCATTAAAAACTGTTCGTCGAAGAATTGTCCCCTGACAATATTCTTTACCGCCGACGAGATAACCTTCCAGCCAACAATCAGGTAGCCCGTTCCGAACACCAGAAATTCAGCCACATGAAAAGGCGTATTGTGAATTTCTTTTTCGAACACCATTCCGGCAATCAACAAAAGAAGTCCGGAAACTGCTTTAACAATGGTCCATTTGTTTTCGGCAAGTTCGCTTGTCGAAACTATTGATTTTGCTTGATCAATGTCTTCCAGTTCAACCTCCGGTTCTATCTCTTTAATACGGGCTTTTACCTTTTCAAGGTTGTCGGTATCAATAGTCATGGTCGCATTTGCAAAATTCACAGCCACAAATTTTACTTCTCCCAGCTTTGTCAGGTTGTCTTCAATCTTTGTGGCACACGAAGCACAATCCAGATTTTTTAATGTATATTTTTTCATGTTCCCGTTTCGTTAATTTGCGGTAATTGTTTCAAGCTTAAATTTTCACTTATGCTGTATATTTTAAATAGGGGATTAGATTTATGTTTCGGGCAAACAACAAAAACCAAAAAAATGTATGCAGAAATTAAATACTAAATCCCCTATTGTTCAGGCTGTAATTTAATTCTTTTCCTTATGAGCTATTACGGCTTGGTTATTATATTTCCTTTAATTATAATGGCCACCAATGAGTTTTTAGCATTGGAGCTCACGGTGATCGTTTTAGAAAATGCGCCCAGCCTGTTTGTGTCATATTTAACTTTGATAATACCAGTTTTTCCCGGGGGAATAGGCGCACTAGGCCATTCAGGGACTGTGCAACCACAGGATGTTTTCACATTGTTTAGAATTAAAGGTCCTTTTCCTTTATTCGTAAATTTAAACTCGCAATTGCCATCGCCCCCTTGTGTAATTGTTCCGTAATCATGCACGGTTTTCTCAAATACAATCGAATCATTTGTATTGTTTAATTTTTCCTGGGCAAATAAGCCCAAAACAAAAAAACTAAAGAGAATTGAGAAAGATACTGTTTTTTCCATACTGTTTATTTTCTGATTTTGACGATATTTTTAATTAGGGGTACCTATAAATTGAACTACAAAAAATCAAACCCAAAATTGCTCTATGAAAAGACTAAAAACGATGTTCAATTATAGATACCCCAATACTTTGATTCAACTCGTGTAATTATTTATCATTTAATATCAAGGGCGATTTTCCATCGGTAATGATGATTTTAGCATTTGGCGACCGAACTAAATCGCGGGTTATCTCCAGCGCTTTGAATTGAATCAGTTTGTCGGTCAGGGAAGAATTCAGAATGTCTTGTGATTTCTTGATGGCTTCTGATTCTATAACCAGGCGTTCAGATTCTTTCTTTTGTTTCTCAACTATAAATTCAAGCGCTATCCGCTGCTTTGCGACTTCCAGATCGGCTTCCTTTTTCTCCTTTTCAATTTGGTAATCCAGGTTCTTTCTTTGTATCTCCAAATCAATTTCGGTTTTTTTCGAAATCTGTTCGGCTGTTAATTTTGACTGGATTGATCTGGTTACTTCGTCTGGCAGGTCAATGTCTTTCATAAGAACTAAATCCACAAAGAAACCATACTGGCCAATCGTGGAAATTAGTTTTTCTTTAATTGAATTTTCTATTTCTACCCGCTGGGTAATGAGCTCGATTGCTTTGTGGTTAAGCCCCTCCTGGCGCAAGGCAGTGATTAGATTGTTAATGATAAGGGTATTTTGGTAATAGCCATCGAACCTCTTATAAATGCTTTGCACCGAATCCGGTATTAAATGATAAAGCAGGGTAATTTCAGAAGTTACTTCTATCCCTTCGCTGCTATGAAAACCAAGTTTCTTGGAATATTCTGTAACGCGGGTATCAAAACGTTCTATTCTGGTTCCAATAAGCCCTCGGGCATGAGCGCCGGGCATCAGGATGCCGGGTTGTATTTTTCCATATTTCACCTTTAGTGCAACTTCGCCAGGGCGAATAATGGCGCAACTACTTAACAGGGCAGCTACTCCCACTATCAAATAAACAAATTTTAAATTTTTCATAATCTTAATTTTAATTTTATAAAAAGAAAATCTGTAATTCTTCAAGAATTTTTTAAATCCAAATATTTCACTGTTTCACTGGTTGAAAGAGGTTTGGTTACGTTTCCTGTACGTAGAAAAAAAACTGTTTGGTTATTTTCCTCAAAGTAAACAGGCCGTTTAGAGGGGGCAATCAATAAGGAACAGATTTCCTTATCCCTGATTTCATGAAATGACACGTGTATTTTACTGCAAATGTCTTTTCCAAATTCATTTGACACGATTAGCATTAATCTTTGTTCAAAGCCATCTTTAGATTCTTTTTTTAAAGACCAATAATCGTTTTCGAGGCCTAGAATTTCACCTTCTTTATCAACTCCAATAATTAAAGTACCTCCATTACTGTTTAAAAATCCGGCAATTGATTTTAATATCGCACTCTCCAGATTCTTATCTGTTTTTATCTGGCGATAGTCATGCCTGAGTGATGATTTGAATTCAACCTTTGCATTTTCACCTTTTTCAATTAATCTTAAAACATCAGAAGTAGTGAGCTCTTTTTTCGATTTCCTTTTTTTTAAATGATAAAGCATTGTACCCGCAATTACACCGATTATCGAAATACCCAGATTAATTAGTACTATGTCAATATCCACGGGAGATAAGAGTTGCCTGTAAATATCAAATAAATTTTGTTGAAATGATATTTGATGGTTAGAGAACTCATAATGATAAGCCGCAAGTAAAAGAGGAGAGAGAATAAGAAGAAATATCCCTCCTCCTGCGACTTGCCATAGGAATAAATTTTTAAAATATTTTTTCATGATGGAAATATTAATTGTTTAAAACATCAGAAATAGGTGGGGAATTAAGTACCCCCACCAACATGACTTTGAATTATTAAACATTTGTGTTACGGCAATGAGGGCACCACTTTCCTTGTTTTACATTTTCAGGTGTTGCCTGAAACTGATGTCCGTTCCTGCATTCCCATAGCATTTTTGTTTTACAATTCGTGTACTTTGTTGAAAGACATGTACCTTCATTTTCCGAAGCAAGTTTGTGCATGATATCTATTCCAAAAGGTCGGTTGCCCGCGCAAACCGGGCACCAACTCTTTCTGATTTTAATGCTGAAAGGAGTTGCCAGCCACTGATGCCCACAACTGCATTGCCAAAGGAGTGGTACCTTACTGTTCGTATATTCAGTAGATAAACATTTCCCTCCTTTGTCAATTGCCATTTTCTGCATTTCAAGAATACCTTCCATGGGTTCTAATCCTTATCGTCCAGTACGATTCCTTCACCCGTTTTTACGCGGAATGCTTTTTCAACACTGGAAATATAAATAAGGCCATCACCGGGATTCCCCGTGCGGCCTTGTTCCGATATGATCTTAACTATTTTATCCACATCTTTCTTATTGCACACAATTTCAATCTTAGCCACTTTGCTGTCGGTAATTGAAAAATGAGTAGAAACTGAAGATTCATCTCCTTTAAAGCGTCCGGTACCTTCGGCCATTGAGACTGTTAAATTCGGATAACCGGCCTCTATTAATTGATTCAAAATGGAATTTACTTTAAAGGGCTTTACAAATGCTTTTATTGCTTTCATGCTAGATTTTTTTTGTAAGACATAATACAAGATTGTTTGACATTAATTTTGTCAGGTTATTCTTCGCCTGTTTCGCTTTTTTTCATTTCCGATAGCAGGTAATAGGCATTGTTCATAGCCACCAGCGAACCTTTTTTCATAGGTGAAAGCAGTTTTATTTCAACAAACCCGTCCTCCTGCTGTCCAGTAATAACTTCTAACGGGCTGAATTTCCAGTTGTCCCCATCTTGTTCTGAAATAAAAATAAATGATTTTCCATCATCGTTAACAATAGCGCCTTCAGGCAGTGCATATACATAATCATTTCCTGTGGAAATTCTGCCGGTAATATACATTCCTGAAATTAACAAGCCTCTTTTATTCTCAATTTCAGCATGGACATGCACCGCTTTTGGGTTTTGTTCAAAAGATTTACCCACTGCAAAAATGGTGGCCGACAATATTTCTCCGGAGAGGGATTCAATTGTGAATGCGACCTTCTGGCCTACTTTAACCTTGTAAACGTCTTTTTCATAAACCATTAAATCTGCATGGATATGATCGTTGTTCAGCACTTCAAACATTTGTTTCTGCGGATCTACATATTGTCCGGTTTTTACATCCACTTTTTCAATAAACCCGTTAATCGGGCTAACCACCGGCACTTTTTCATAAATCGTACCCTGACTGATTTTTTGAGGATCGAGTTTAAGCAATTTCAATTGTGCCTCAAGGTTTTTTACTTCACCCGAGAGAGAATAAAAATCGGATTGAATTTTTTGAAAATCTTTACCTGACCCCACTTGTCCTTCATATAACGTTTTTTGCCTTTGAAAATCTTTTTCAGCATATTGCAGTTGGTTCCACGAGTTCAAATACCGGGTCTGTAGATTAAGCAAATCGGGATGGCTCAAATAAGCCAGTATCTGTCCCTGTTTAACCTCTTTGCCTTCAAAAACTTCAATTGAAGTAACATTTGCACCGATAATTGCTGTAACCGAGGCTTCATTCTGAGGCAATACCTCAAGTTGACCATTGGCCACAACAGCACTTGAGAAATTTTGTTTTGACAGCGTATCTACTTTAATTCCCAAGGCGGCAAACTGTTGGCTGGTCAATAATGCATTGGTCGGACCTCCTTCAGGAATATTTTCTGCAGAGACTTCTTTGTCGGCATTTGCTGCTGGTTTTTGGTTGCAGGATGCAAAGGCAAGTACAAAAAATACTGCTATAATAACTGTTTTCATATTCATCACTGTTTTACTTATTATTTTTAATTTCATCTGTTTATTTTGAGGAGTTTATAAAATATTCAACTTTAAACCTGGAATCAAGGTAGTTTCCATAAGCATTCCAGTAATCGAATTCAATTTGCATGGCATCTTTCACATTTTGCAGGAAACTGATATAATCAATCGCCCCTTCACGATAAGATGCAATCGCCCCATTTTTCTGTTCTTTTGCAACCGGCAATGCCACATCTCGGTAATATTCCCAAGTGGTTAGCCATTTTTGATACTCATCGTAAAGGATTTTATATCCTGCCCTGACTTCCAATGTTTTTTGAGAATAATTTTCCCTTGCAATACTTCCTTCCAGCTTAGCCGATTGGGTTTTACCTAATTGTGAATTGAAAAAAAGTGGAATACTAATACCAAACTGATATTTATAAAAGCCAGATTGAACCCCAATTTTCTGGCTGCCATATTCGGCTGTGAATTTGGGTAGGTAACCAGATTTTGCCAGTTTAAACCGGGCATCGGCCAATTGCACTCTTTGTTCGTAAAGTTGTAATTCCGGATGTCGATAAATCGAATCTAAAGGTAAATACTGCAAAACGCTGATTTCCTTCATGGAATTATCATCAACTGTAAAAACGGTATCGCTTACAAACCAAAGATTTAATCGTTGCAGAGAAATTAGATAGTCTCTTTTTGATTTCTCTTTTTGAATACTGATTTGCTTAGCCTGGTTTGATGCAGACAGGTACTCCAGCTTTGAAGTAGCCTGGGTTTCATAGCGCAATCTTGCAGCCCGTTCAAAATCCTTGAAAATTGAATCAAGTTGCAGGTACAACTGGTATGTTTTTTTTGAGCTGTACGTGTTTCCCCAGGCAACACTTACTTCACGCGCAACTTCCAATTCTGTCAGGCTAAGGGCAGTTTGAGAAATTGCCAACAATTTATTTTGAACCCTGGATTTAGCACCAATACTTAAAATATCAAAATCTTGTCTGACGTCAATGGTTGTATATATGCCATTATTCGAATTACCAAGTTCCTCGGCACCGGTCGAAAATTCGGTATTACCAAAATCCCAGGCTGTTTTTTTTAATACTTGCTGATTCTTAACATCAAGTTGTGCAGCCTTTATTAACGGAAAATTATTCTTTGCCCTGCTGATTGCGTTATTAAGCGACATTTGAGTTAAGGAATCCTTTTCCTGGGCCTGTGTTGTTGTAGAAACAAGAGATAAGCCAATACTTAAAAACAAGAAAACAATCAACGTTGTGTTTGTTGTGATCATCATCCGGCGTGCTCTTCTTCTTTCAGCTAATGATTCAACCAAAGCATACAAAACAGGAATTACGACCAATGTGAGGAAAGTAGCGCTAAATAAACCACCGATTACCACAGTGGCAAGAGGGCGTTGCACTTCTGCCCCGGCCGAACCTGAAATAGCCATTGGTAAAAATCCTAACATAGCTGCTGTGGCAGTGAGGAGGATAGGTCTCAATCTTTCTTGTGTCCCAATTGAAATTCGCTCCACGATATCATTGATACCTTCAGTTTTAAGCGAATTGAAACGACTGATAAGGACTAAGCCGTTCAAAACGGCAACTCCGAACAGTACGATAAACCCGACCCCGGCAGATATGCTAAATGGCATGCCCCTGATCCACAGGAAATATATGCCTCCAATGGCAGATAGTGGGACTGCCATGTATATCATAACCGTTTGCGGGAATGAGTGTAAGGCAAAGTATAACAGGATAAAAATCAGCGCCAATGCTATCGGTAAAACAATTGATAAACGGGTTTTCGCCCGTTGCAGGTTTTCAAATTCACCTCCATAAGTGATGTAATAACCAGCCGGTAAATTGAGCTGCTTATCAAGCTTCTGTTGTATTTCGTTCACAACTGATTCAACATCCCTTCCCCTTACATTCACTCCTACATAAATTCTCCTAAAAGTACCTTCCCTTGAAATTTGCATTGCACCAGGTTGAAAATCTATCTCGGCTAACTCTTTTATAGGCACTTGTTTACCATTCGGAAGATCGACATATAAGTTGCGTAAATCTTCAATGCTTTTACGGTGCTGTTCATCAAGCCTGATAACCATATCAAAACGTTTTTCTCCCTCGAAGATTACCCCTGCAGTGCTACCTGCAAAAGCTGCGCTGACATACCTGTTAAGTTTACTGATATCCAGTCCGTACTGCGCTATCTTTTTCCGGTCATATTGCACTGTCATTTGTGGCAAACCAGCAGTTCTTTCAAGTGTTACATCCTCTGCACCGGGCACTTTACTTATTATTTCCAGCATTTTCTCTCCCTTTTGTGAGAGTACATCCAAATCTTCACCAAATAACTTCACAGCCACATCCTCCCTTACTCCTGTTAAAAGCTCATTGAAACGCAACTCTACTGGTTGACTAAAGGTGAAATTAAGGCCAGGAAGCTGCGACAGTTTTTCTCTGATTTTTTCGATCAACTCTTCCTTTGTTTTGGCAGATACCCATTTATTTATATCCTTTTCAAGAATGATA
This sequence comes from Prolixibacteraceae bacterium, assembly GCA_028683385.1. Taxonomy (GTDB): domain Bacteria; phylum Bacteroidota; class Bacteroidia; order Bacteroidales; family Prolixibacteraceae; genus Aquipluma. Next base: position 48,826 of record JAQUIJ010000014.1, read on the forward strand.
AAACTATCGGTATAATCAAACCCCATAGGGTCGGTGGGTATATCGGCAACGCCAATTCTTGCACAAACCGTTTTAACTTCCGGAAAGTTTGACATTATTATATTTTCTACTTCCTTTTCCCGTTTTATTGTTTCCGACAACGAACTTCCCGGTCGGAGAAAAGCCTGCATAGCAATATCCCCTTCATTAAGGCTTGGGATAAATTCACCACCCATGCGGGTAAATACAAAAACAGCGCTTGCCAATAATACCAAAGCGATGAAAAGGACGGATATTTTACGTTTAAGTGCGAGATAGAGAACCGGCTTGTAAGCGGTATAAATTGCATTTATAAATCTATTGCTGATTCTTTCAAGTAAATTCTCAAAACGTGCAAACCAACTGTTTTTGTTTTTCGTTGGTTTCATTACTACGGAAGATATCATAGGAACATAGGTAAGACAGAGCAGTATGGCTCCGATAACAGCAAAGCCAAATGTGAATGCCATCGGGCGGAACATTTTACCTTCAACGCCTGTAAGAAAAAGGATAGGTGCAAAAACGATCAGGATAATTAACTGGCCAAAAAATGCAGAATTCATCATGGTACTGGAGGCATGATAAGTAAGTTCATCCATTTGGTTTTGATCGAATTTACTTTTCCCGGCTTTTATCCTTTTCTCAATTTCATGGACAGTCCCTTCAACTATGATTACCGCCCCATCTACTATGATTCCAAAGTCAATTGCCCCGAGGCTCATCAGGTTTGCCCACACGTCAAAAACCTTCATTAAAATAAATGCAAATAACAGAGAAAGAGGAATAACAGATGCAGTAACCAAACCACCGCGTAAACTTCCTAATAAAATAACCAGGACAAATATGACGATGAGTGCGCCTTCCATCAGATTTCTACTAACAGTACTTGTAGTACGCTGAATTAAATCGGAACGGTCAAGAAAAGGTTCTATTTCAAGTCCTTTAGGCAAAGTTTTTTGCACTTCAGCAATCCTTGTTTTTACACTTTGTATGACCTCGTTCGAATTTTCTCCTTTCAGCATCAGAATCATACCACCAACTGCTTCATGTCCTTCCTGCGTGAAAGCTCCATAACGAACCTGGCTGCCAAAATGGACTTTTTCAGCAACATCATTAATCAAAATGGGTATCCCATTGTCGTTCTTTATAACGATATTCTTTATGTCATCCAATGTTCGGGCCAAACCTTCGCCCCTGATAAAATTGGCCATGTGGCTCTTCTCAATATAAGCCCCTCCTGTATTGACATTGTTGTTTTCCAACGCTTCAAAAACCTCGGTAATTGAAACATTCATGGCATTCAATTTATCGGGGTTTAGGGCAATCTCATATTGCTTAATGTTTCCCCCAAAAGAATTTACTTCTACAACACCCGGGATTAAAGCCATTTGACGTTTTACAATCCAGTCCTGAATGGTACGCAATTCCATTGGAGTATACGTGGTGTCGTAGCCTTGTTTAGGTTTTATCGTGTATTGGAAAATCTCCCCTAAACCAGTTGTAATTGGGCCCATAAATGGTTCGCCAAATTGACTTGGGATTTGGTCTTTTACTGCATTGAGTTTCTCCTGTACGACCTGCCTTGGCAGATAAGTACCCATGTTGTCTTTAAACACAATGGTAACTACCGATAACCCAAAGCGGGATACTGACCGTAATTCGACTACTCCCGGTAAATTTGCCATAGCCAGCTCTACCGGATAGGTAACGAATTGTTCGATATCTACCGTAGATAGATTCTGGGAAATTGTAATCACCTGCACCTGATTGTTGGTAATATCCGGTACAGAATCGAGGTTAATTGTTTTTAAAGAATAAATGCCAGCTCCTATAAGGGCAAAAAGGATCAGGCTTACAATGAATTTATTCTTTATAGAATATGCTATTATTTTGTCTATCATAGTATAATATTTAATTTATTTTAAATGCACTGTGAAGAAGTGATGAATCCTTGCAATAATCCCTAAAATCAGGATTGAACAGGCCAGAATAATGAAAATCCATTGTATTACTTCTTTAAGTTGAATTTTTTTCTTCTTTTTTGCACGAACTTTAATTTTCAAATTCATCTTCTTGACTCATAATATTGATTGAATGTTTTTTTGTTTTTGAAATAAACAACATGAGGTTCTCCCCGATTTTTTAATCCAATCAAAGCATCGGCTTTACAAATCGTATCACCCGAAAATGCATCGGGAATAAATGCATCCTGTCGAAAGTGGTTAACAAGATGGTTATAACAGGCTTTGCTGCACAAGAAGTAAACTTTACCTTGATAACTTTCTTTTGAGCTTTCATGAATTTGTAAATTGTTCCCATTCATGCATACTAAGTCGAATGGAATCTCCTTGCCGTATAGGGCATATTGCCGGTAGGCGTATTTGGTATCGCACCAATACGTGTAAAATACAAGGACTGAAATTATTAGTACTATAAGTATGCTGAAACTTATCAGCAGTATTTTATTGAATTTTTTATTTTCAATAATTTGCCTTTCCTGAAATTCCTTCTTCGTTAGTTTTCTTTTATTCATTTTATTAGAATATAAAGCATTAACAAAATCCTGACATTTCTATCAGGGAAAATAAAATATTAAGAAGAAATTATGCTAAGGCAGGAGGACCCCTAAAGGATTGTACAGTTCGAAAATATTGTTTGATTATAACAATATTCTGAATAAAAAAAGTGTTTTGTTCTACTTTATTAATACTTAGAAATATGCCAAAAACCGAGACAAAAATCAAGTTGAAGTTTGACTCAATCCTGGTATCAAAAGTTTTAGAAGTAACCTTTTCAGTAATGATATTATTAAAAGCGTGACAATGCTTGTTGGCTTCATCCGAAGATTCACCCGGAATTTGGTTAGCGTTAAAAACACTAGAATTGTCGCTAAATAAATCAGAATGGTGATGATGAGAAACTATAGAATGAAGTAATATTACCAGCCCAGCCAATAATATTAACACAATTCTTATATTTTTTCTTTCACTATTCATAAAAACCTAATTAAAACTGAAATAACAACGCCAAAGATAGAAAAAAGTTGATGCAACCGAGTTGCAAAGTTATTTAGGGCAGTTAGAACAAACACCTTTCACAACCATGTTGATATTTTCGAGGGTAAAATGGGTAGGTAGATTTATTGAAGGAACAGGAATATCAGTTAAGCAATATGTTTGCTTGCATTTGGTGCAAAGAAAATGAACATGCAGATCTTCCGGGTGGCATTGGCAAGTTTCCTTACACAAGGCATATTTTACTGAACCTGTACCATCATCAATACTGTGAATGAGTTTGTTTTCTTCGAAAGTTTTGAGTGTCCGGTATAAAGTTACTTTGTCGGCTTTCTCGAATTTTTGTTCCAGATCGGCCAAGCTAATAGCTGCCGTCTGTTCGCTTAAAACCTTTAAAACCAATTCGCGCATGGCTGTTGGCTTGATGTTACGGGTTTCGAGCTGTTTTTCCGAGTCACTTTTCATGAAAATTCATTTTTGATGTGATGATGGTCAAAGGTAACCATACTGGCAATAAAACGCCCGATGATAATAAACAATCTGCTACGGAAATCTGGGACAGGATTGTTAGGTTGCACTTATTTTGCAAAATAGCTAACAACGTCTTCCCCCTGTTGCATCGAAAATGATTTAAACCCTTTGTCTTTCAGCATATCAATAATTGGAGCAGGAACAAATGGCGTTTTGATTTCGAGTATTTTATCCGCCTGAAGTTCTTTAGCCAATGTAAGGATTTCGGCCATCGGACTTCCCCCTGAATTAATTATTGGCGAAGCATCAAAATTCTGAACGACTTGAGTTTCGTTAAACCAATCAGGTGGCGTAACTGCCAGATATTGGGTATTTTCAGTGTCCCCACTAAATATGTCCTGTCCCACTTCTTTCCGTAACCGGTTCACCAATTCATCAACTTTTAACCCTCCAATAATTGCCGCTTGTTGCAACGACGCCACACGGGCAACTGTTTTCCGGAGGATTGGATTTTTTAGCTTGGCAAATGATGGAGATAATTCGAGCAAAACATCTTCCAACTGTGGAAAAGTATCCAACAATTCTCCAACCTTGGTTTTTGGAGAGATAATAAGTTTGGGTTCGCTCATAATTCTTCTTTTTTAGTGTATGACAAAAGACGCTGGTCTCCTTCCAGCTTGCGCAACTGGGTCAGGTCCTGTGTAAATTCAATGGTTCCCAGATAATCTCCCTCTTTGCCGCGCATGGCAAAATATTCAATATAAATAAATCGTCCCTGCATATTGATCCAAAAGGCAGCGCTGTTCTCTTTTCCACTTCTGAAATCTTCAATAATCTGGTCAACCACATGAACGCTTGAAGGCGGGTGGCACATACGGACATCGCGACCAAGTATGGCACGGTTGCGGGCAAAAATCCGGTTGGGACCGTGACTAAAGAATTTAACTTTATCGTCTTTATCCACAAAGGTAATATCAATGGGGAGAGTCTTAAAAAGGGATTCCAGCTCGTCAATCCCGAAGCTGCCCGTTGTGAGCTGGATTGAATTTTTTGTATTGTAAACCACCTCGCTGGTTGTAATCCCTTCAGGCTTCCATTCGTCCTGTGGATCGTAGAGGCAATACCCAAACTCCATGGTTTGCTGGTCAACGGCGTACCAATCCTCATCGGTAAGTTTATCCATGCACATGGGCAACAGAATTTCCTCTTCTTTCATAATCATGTCGGGGATTGCTTTTACTGCCGGGAGCAAAATTAAATCAGTCACTATTTGGGCCTCGTCAACCGAAATGTTTCCAGGAGAAGAAACAACCGCAATGGCATCTTTCAGCTTTTCCCTAATTTCGTCATGTTTCCCCCACATCACTTTCGGGGGACCTGTTATTTCATATTTTTCCAGAAACGGAAATAGAAGGTATTCTTTACGCAGATAATGCTTGTCAACATCCATCAGCTCATTAAAACGCCCGTGCAGTTTCAGGAAAAGATCTTTCATCTGTTCATCCTGAAGCGTTGGAATCTGCCCCAGCAATTGCTCAATGGCACCTACCACTTTTTCAAGTTCACGGTTTTCTTTCCTGAAGGTATCAACCGGGTGACCGGGAGGAACCGGTTTGGCATGGCTTTGGTCAATATGCCCGTCAAGTACCATCGAATGGATGTCGCAAAACTGCAGCACTTCTTCTTCGGGCAACCCTTCAGAAATCAGCTCTTGTTCTACTTCCACCACTTCATCATACGGAATGCTTTTCAAAACTTCTACCAACCGCTTTCTGACTAAGCCGGGGGCTTCGCCTTCATGAAGCTGCAATATCATGTGTTTGAGAAGCTCTTTACGCTTCTGTGAGTTGTTAATTAATTCGCTCATATACAATTTTATTTTGTACAAAGCTATTTACAAAAAACGTTAGAACAATCACTATTAATGGTGATTCTTATGTTTGATCTTTTAGGAGTTTGAATCCAGACTTCACCCGAAATCCAGTACCACAAATCTTTAACACGGGTATAATTGATAAATGTGGAGATGGTATCACATAAAAATCCCAACAAATGGGGATTTTAGAATCTATTTCTCTCGGGCACCTTTGTGCCTTACTTAAAAATCAACCTATGGCACACAAAAAACTTTTATTTGGAATTTTATTCAGCATACTTACAAGTGCGCTTTTTGCGCAAACAGGAACCATTATTGGTAAGGCAACAACCTCCGACGGCAATGCCGCCGAATTTGTCAACATCATTTTAGTTGGAACAAACAAGGGGACAATTGTTGGCGCTGACGGACATTTCGAACTGAAAAATATTAAAGCTGGTTCTTACACACTTCGGGCAAGCTTGGTGGGACTGGTCACCCAGAACAAACAAATTACGGTGGAGAACGGTAAAACCACCAACGTTGATTTTCTTTTAAACGAAAACAGTGAGGAACTGAAAGAAGTTGTCATTGTGGCAAATCCGAGCAAGTATGTCACCGATTATCCGTCTGTTACGCTTCGCCTGAAAACCCCGTTGCTCGAAGTTCCGCAGAATATTCAGGTGGTCACCAAACAGGTCATTCAGGACCAGCAGATATTCGACATGCTCGAAGGTATTACCCGGAATGTGAGCGGAGCTCAACGCGTGGAGCATTGGGACAATTATGCCCAGATTAACATGCGCGGATCGCAGATTGCAGGTTTCCGCAACGGAATGAATGTGCAATCGACCTGGGGGCCGCTGACCGAGGATATGAGCATGGTGGAACGCATCGAATTCGTGAAAGGCCCTGCGGGATTTATGCTGGCAAACGGCGAACCAAGCGGTTTTTACAATGTGGTAACCAAAAAACCTACCGGGATCACCAAAGGCGAGGCCAACATGACCATTGGAAGTTTTGATACTTACCGTTCGGCGATTGACCTTGACGGAAAATTGAGCAAAGACGGAAAAGTGTTGTTCCGTTTGAACCTGATGGGACAAATGAAAGGTTCGCACCGCGATTACGAAAGCAACAACCGCGTTTCGGTGGCGCCGGTAATCAAATTTCAGTTTACGCCCAACACGTCGCTAACCACTGAATACACTTACCAGTTCAACCAGATGTCGGCCATTGGTTCAAACTACTCCTTTTCAGCCAAAAAACTCGCCGATTTGCCTGTTGATTTTACAACGGCTGAACCGAACATGAAACCAACAAACATCAACGATCAATCCTTGTTTGTAACATTGGCGCATACCATAAACGATCACTGGAAATTTACCGGACAAATTGGTTTTATGAAATACGATCAGGTTGGACAAAGTTTATGGCCAACAGGGTTCTCTGAAAATGGAGATACCCTTCGTCGCGGCCTTTCCAACTGGGATGTGCTCGGGTTGATTAAAGTGGGGCAATTTTTCCTGAACGGCGATTTCAAAACCGGGAACATCGGTCACCGAATTTTGGCTGGACTTGATATGGGCGACAAAGATTTCTATCACGACTGGTCACAGTCCGGCCCGGTTGAAGGCAGCACAGGTTTTAACATTTACAAGCCGGTTTATGGTCAGGTTCCCGGGTCAAGCTATCCGGTTTACGACCGTAGCCTCGACATCCGCGAACGGGGTGTTTATTATTCGAACCAATATTCGGCGGTTTATGTGCAGGATGAAATCCGAATGTTTCAGGATAAACTGCGTTTAACCCTTGCCGGACGGTACACCACAGTCCGCGATGCTGATCCGTATTCAGGTTCAGGCACTGCAAAAAAAATAACTCCACGTGTCGGGCTAAGTTATTCGTTGAATAAAAACACCAGCGCCTACGCTGTTTACGACGAGGCTTTTGTTCCCCAGACCGGAGCCGATTTCAACGGGAACAGTTTTGACCCGATTACCGGGGAAAACCTAGAGCTGGGACTAAAAAAAGAATGGCTCGACGGGTTATGGACTGCTTCAGTAGCAGCATACCAGATTACCAAAAACAATGTATTGACCTCCGATCCGGAACATCAGTTTTTCTCGAAACAACTTGGGCAAACACGTACACGCGGACTTGAATTTGACATTCGCGGACAGATAACCCAGGGACTTGATCTGACCTTCAACTACGCTTACACCAATGGGCAAATCACCAAAGACACCGACCCGAAACAGATTGGCGGTCAAATTCCGGGAACTTCGAAAAATATTGCCAACGCCTGGTTAAGCTACCGTTTCCAGAATGGTGCAGCCAAAGGGCTTGGACTGGCTGGTGGTGTACAATATCTCGGAGATCGCTCAAACTGGTACGGCGCTTACGACAACTCGTCGCAGATGATGCCCGACTATACCCGTGTTGACGGCGCCATTTCGTACCAATTCAACAAGTTCGGAGTATCCATGAATGTCAACAATATTTTGAGCCAGTACCTCTATTCAGGAGCCTATTATTCGTGGGGTAAGTTCAATTACTGGCAGGCCGAAGCTTACCGCAATTTCCGCCTGACAATCAATTACAAATTTTAATAAGTAATGACTAGCAGACAAATAATAGGAAAAATTCACCTGTGGCTCGGTATTCCTACCGGGCTACTGGTTTTTGTTATTGCAATAACCGGCTGCCTGTATGCTTTTCAGGAAGAAATACAGCAGATGACTCAACCTTATCGCGAGGTTGTTGCAGAGAACAAACCTTTTTTACCCCCTTCACAATTGCAGGTTATTGCGCAGAAAGAATTGCCCGGAAAGCAGCTTCATTCGATAAAATACCACGAAAAAGGGAAGGCTACCGAGGCCATTTTTTATCGCCTCGACGAGCATTATTACTATTCAGTCTTTATCAATCCTTACAGCGGGCAAGTCCTGAAGGTCAGGGATAACGAAACGGGATTTTTCCATTTTGTACTGGATGGTCATTTTTACCTGTGGCTTCCGCCAGCGATTGGGCAACCGGTGGTAGCTACCTCAACACTCATTTTTGTCATTATCCTGATTTCAGGACTGATTTTGTGGTTTCCCCGGAATAAAAACCAGCTCCGGCGAAATGTGGCAATTACATGGAAAAATGGAACACACTGGAAGAAGAAGATTTTCGATTTGCACAACATCCTCGGTTTCTATGTTTGCCTGCTGGCGCTTGTTCTGTCTTTAACCGGACTGGTTTGGGGATTTCAGTGGTTTGCCAACGGTTGGTATAAAACTGCCGGAGGCCAGAAGTCGCTGATGTACGAAGACCCGGGCTCAACAAAAACGGGAAATGAACCGACAATAGTCAGTTCGCCAATTGATAGCATCTGGGTTTTAATGCAGAAAGAATACCCGAATGCCAAGAGCATCGAGGTTCATCCTCTTGAAGATGAGAAATCGTCGATTGCGGCAAATGCGAATGCCAACGCCGGAACGTATTGGAAAACTGATTATCGCTATTTCGATCAATATACGCTTGCCGAAGTTCAGGCAAACCATATATACGGAAGACTGAAAGATGCCGGTTTTGCCGATAAACTGATCCGTATGAATTACGACATTCACGTTGGAGCCATTGGCGGACTGCCCGGGAAAATCATCGTTTTCCTGATCGGGTTGATTGTGGCCAGCTTACCGGTAACCGGTTTTCTGATTTGGTGGAAGATCAGAAAATAAGATTTGAATTTAGTATTTCGTCATTGCAAAAAATCAGCAATATGCCGTATAAATATAACAGTAAGATGTATTTGTTCTAAGGGGAAAAATATCATGTTTTGCAGTGGCGGGAGAGAATATCCCAGACCTTCGTCGCAAGGGCGCTTAAAAGTATGATGAGATTCCAAACTGAATAGCGCCTGTTTTCGATGGCGGGTTACCCAATAAATCGCTCTGTTGCTGGTAACGGTAATTGAAACGCAGCACGGTTGTACCTACCGGCCTGAAGGCGACTCCCGGAACAACAGCCCAGATATAGTCGCCAATATTGCCGTTTGTTTCCTTAAATTTCCCTTGATTGTAGTCTGCGTACTCCAATCGCAAGGCAAGGTTAATTTTTGATTTTTCCCAACCCAACATGGGTCTTTGGATTACAGTACCAACAATGTCAACAAAAGCTCCGAGTTGTTCTGTCCCAAATGTCTGGCTGTATGTGTCCGGAACATCGACAAATACCTTTACTGCTTCCCCGGTGATGTTCAGTTTATTTTTAAGCGCCATAACAGTATAATCAACGGCGAGAACATTTATACTTCTTTTGCTGTCGAGAACAAACCCGTCAGCCTTCCATTTATTATAAACCCCGGTCATGTACGAAAAGCCCAGTTCGCCGACCTTTCTGTTCCTGACAGCCAGTTTTCCTGTGAACATGGGCAACCCGCTATTGCTTTCTTCAAACTTTTCCGGGTTCGATTTACCTGCGGCCAGCGATGTCCGGTTTTCTTCATTTGCCGTTATATTATCGTCAAACCCATTGGTCAGGTAGGCTTCGTAACCCAATGTCCAGCGATCCACAAAATATTTTCCAAGAAACCCAAACCCAACATTCGACAGGGTTGCTGGAATAATCGTGGTGGCAGAAATTGGCCGGTCGATAAAATCCCAACGGGGGCCATCGTGGTTTTGATTAAATGCCCCGATAGGATTTACGATTATTCCTCCCCGGAAATTAAATATCGGGTCGAACTCAAAATCGACAAATGCGGCTTCCAGGTTTATTTCTTTCGTTCCATCTTCAAATTCCAGTTCTGAAAAAAACCTGATTTTTTTTGCAATGGTGGAGGAAAAGAAAAGGTTTGTCCTCCTGAACTGGAAGGAAAACCCATCTGAAACTCCGTTGGTTGATATATATTGTGTATTGGCCTCCATGTAACCGCCAATAGCAATTGGCATCTTTCCTGACTGGAGGAATGGTCGGTTGTATGTTGCATCCATATTTAGCTGACCGGAAGTCTCCTGGGGGATTCTCTTGACGAATGAACTGTCATTTTGCGCATAGGATGCAATAGAAAACCCAATATAAAGGAGCAGTGTGAATGCCTTTTTATAGTTGCACATAGATATTTTCGTTGTCTGTTTTTACCTGAAATGTTTTTAAATTCTCTTCGGCAGGGGGATTCTGCACAAGTCCGGTATTCGAGAACTCGCTTCCGTGGCAAGGGCAGCTTAAATAGTCTCCGTGCGGCTTTAGTTCACAGCCCTTGTGTGTACATTTCAGCAGTAAAGCAGTGTAATTTTGTTCGCTTAATTTGTAAATACAAACCGGGAAATCGAACACTGGTGTTTTCACAAGTACATATTTTCGTTGCAGTGTTTTGCCTTTTTCAACTTCCACAAATTCCGTTTTTTTTACAGCTATTTGATTGTTTGATAAAACATTTTGAGCGAAATAATTTGAGCTTGCGCAACTTTGAAGCAGCGCAACTACAACGCTTCCGCCAATACATGTATAACCAACGTTTTTAATGAAATCTTTTCTATCCATAAGCTTATAGTGACTTTAGAAATTTTATCAGGGCGTCTTTGTCCTTTTCAGAGAGTTGATTGAATTTGTTTCTGGATTGTTCTGCTTCGCCCCCGTGCATCAGGATGGCTTCTTCGATGCTTTTCGCCCTGCCGTCGTGAAGCAGAAAATATTGCCCGCCCTGCGAATTTGGTGAAAGTCCCAAACCCCAAAGTGGTGGCGTTCGCCACTCGTATGTTTTTGCACTGCCTTCGGTGTAGCCATCGTCGAGGCCACTTCCCATGTCGTGAAGCAATAAATCAGTATAAGGGTGAAACTCTTTACTTGACAGCGCAGCAACCGGTGAAAAACTTGTTTTCAATGTGGGTGTGTGACAGCCAGCACAATTGATTGAATTAAAAACCTGCTTCCCCAAAATAACTTCAGTGTCATCCTGATTTCGCTGAATGGGCGCTTTCAGTGTTTGCAGGTAGAATACCACGTCATGTACCGTTTGCATGGAAACCTCATGATCAATCTCCTTTAAAGAATAGGCATCAACAGGTTCAAAATACGAAGTAATGCCAATGTCTTGATTGTATGCATTAACCGTTTGTTGCAGTAAATTGTAAACGCTTCCTTTTTTTCCGAAACGTCCAATGTATTTTCCTGATTTCTCAATTGAATTGAGAGTGGGAACTACATAAAAAGGTATTGTATTCCAATTCGGTACACCCGAAATGCCATCGTCGTTGGCATCGTTAGGGTCGGCCAACGCTAGGATGTCGGCATCCGGAACCAGTTCCAGAAATCCTAAACCGCTATTTATTGGAGGTGTGAATTTTGCAAATGTTGCGCCAGCAGGAATTTGTTCCGGTTGATAGCCAGGCAGGGCTCTGTTTTGCAATTGCGGGCCGCCTAGTTTTAAAAACTTGTTTCCAAGGCTATCCACCTGACCGAAACGGGTTAGCGTTGTAAAGGGGTGCCCTTTCCCGTCACCAGCATGGCAACTGCCACAACTGGTGGCCACAAACACAGGCCCGAGTCCTGTTCCATTGGTGAAAATTTGATCATTGAAGGCAACATCGCCCAATAAATGCTGACGGTTTTGGGCTTCGTCAAGTCCTTCAACAGGGCCGTCCAGCAGTTCATCGTCAGCAGGCAAGGGGGGTGTAATTTTTTCGCAGGAGGCCAATATGGCCATACAATAGATTATAAAACTTATTATTGATAGGGTACTCTTTGCCATCACTTAGAAAATTGTTAATACAAACTATGTTTCAAACAGCATGTTTGATTGGTTTGTTCACTTATAGTCCAAATAACGTCAACATAAGCATAACCAATAAATTCAATTTAATTAAACGTTTGTCAAGAGAACTCAAAAAACCAAAATCTATCTCTATGTTTGGGTTAGTTCCTCTAGCTCTGCTGGAATGTAGTTCCTTCGAATCTACTTTCAAAACAATATTATGCGCAATCAGAAAAGTATTTTTTATCGGTACAAAAATACCAGTCGGCCAGAACCGCTACTTTTTTTACCATCTTTGGTTGTTGCACTAATCCGGTAGATATACACTCCGGGTCTCATTTTAATTTGTCGTTCTGCCGGAATCCACTCCAAAGGCAAGCTTTCAATACCCTGTGAACCAATTTTTCCCTTAACTAAATCTACACGCGAACCGGTCGATTGAAAGACCTCAAGTTCTACATCAAAAGTTTCATCGGGCTGGTTATGGGTAAAAACGAACCGTGTTTCTCCCTGCATTGGATTGGGGTAATTGGATACCGTTTCAATCCTGAAATCATCCTTAACAACAAACCGGATTTCTTTTTCGGAGGAATTGTTAAAAACATCCCAAACTTTGACTTTTAGTACATGTTCACCTTCCGACAGTCCGGTTAATGGGAAGACAATTTTTCCACTAGTATAGCTGTTCATGTCTGACTGGAAATAGTCATTCAAAGCCATAATATTGGAGTTGTCTTCGTCCAGAACGGCAGTGATATCATGTCCAATACCTATGCCTGAAGTGTTTATTCCGGTATCATCTCTTATGTTGGCCAATAATACAGAGCTTGCGCTCACTGTTCCACCGTCCTTGAATGATTCAGAATTCATATACAACTCAATTTCAGGACCATTGTTGTCAGTAATCGTTGAATTGTAAGAACCGCCAAGGTAAAAGTTGTCGAAATATCCACTGGCATCAACCGACTCATTGTAGGCGTAATACAAAATTTTTCCTTTCCCCACTTTATATGAAATTTCTTTCGGTACAAAAAATGAAAATTCGAATTCACCGTTTTTAACGCTTGCCAACCCTTTATAAATAATGTTATTCTGACTATTAAAGCTCGTAGTTTCCTGTCCGGCATTCCCCAAAGTTTCGAGTTGCATTTCTTTGTCATAAACGGTAGGAATAATTTCACCGTTAAAGGTCGCGAGTTTGGTTCCCTGGCTATTTGCAACATATCCTTTTACTGTTACAACGGAAAGCGTATTTATGGTATCTGTTTCTATTTTAATATCGTTGCCATTGATGTTGGTGGTGATAACCTTGTTACTGGAATTTGCCAACCTTAAAGCCGGATCGGCAAGCAAAGTAAAGTTCAACTGGTTGGTGCCAGTATTGGCCGCAGCTTTTGCCAACCGCATCACATCGCCCAGACGCAGGTTGTTCCCCTGTTGGTCTTTTTCAAAGACGTATTTAAAGAATTTGCTGTTTAACACAAAATTAGCCCCGGAATAAACCAGCCTTGTTGTTGAAAATAGTCCTACACCAGCGCCTATAGGGTTAAACAAAACGTATTCACCAGCCGATGTTTCGTTTTCATCGAACCGACTAAATTCACAGGTCGCTGTTACAACTACTGCCAGGCGATTGTAATTGTCCCAGGAATTGATTCCCGTAATATCTATAACGCTCTCGTCCGCCAGCCCTTTTGCATTGCCGTGGCCGGTATAATTCAGAATCAAAGTTCCTCGTTTTACCCGATTATTGATGGCCACATTCACGTCCGGATACTTCTCGCCGCCTGCTGTCATAACCCGCTTATATGTGTCGAGATAAATTCTATCGGTAAAGAACGATGGATAATTTTTATTCACGTAACGGGCGAGGCTTTCTGCCTGATCGGTATGTATAGTCGTATAGCCATCCGCAGTATTTCCATCGTCGGCAATAAAGGTCACTACATTCCGCCAGTTCCCCATACTTTCCTTCATTTGGTATGTTTTAATTTTATCCAGAACGATTTCCGCTTCTTCAATTGTTCGAGCCGGTATCCGGCCTATTCCTAAATCAACAGTTCCATAAGAACCACCTTCTTTCTCATCCAGAAAAACAAAAAAATCGTCGGTAACAAAAGATTCGGTTGGAGAGAGTGAATTATCTGATTGAAAGGTGGGCAGAAAGTTTAGATTTTTACCCTGGATATTCCGGTTATCGAAGCTTCCGTCTCCCATCAGCAAAATGTATTTCAAGGTATTTTTGCCCGTCTGTTTTCCCTGGTCATAGCACATCCTAAAATAATTCCTGAAGGCCGCCGGATCAGGTAATCCCCCTGAAAATTCATTATAAATTACTTCGGGAGTAACCACCTGAACAGCCATTTGATCTGAAGTGCGATGAAGGTCCGCTATGTCATTTGCCACTTTCAGCAGGGTGGGATGGGAAACTATAATCATTTCAGACAACTCGGCAGCGTGTAAATTCTGATTGGCAACCGTACCAACCAATTCGGCTGAAGGGATCGTTCCACCTGGGTTAAAAGCCACATATTCGCGTGTCAGTCCCGAGTTGGATTTAAATTTTAACTGACCATCGGCATAAGTTGCCGGTACTTCAAAAGTATTCGCCGGATCGGTCACATCAAAAATACGTGTCGATGCCACAGCATTAGCCAAAACAAATTCCGAAACCGGAATCTGTCCGTCAACTCCTCTACCTCTAAATGAATACACGTCGGCATTCATGCTCAAAAGGCTTTGATAATTCACCGAAATAAAATCGAGCCAGGCCTCCGACGAACTATTTCCGCCCTGGTAGGTCAGTTTCAACTGGATGTTTTTGGATGGCAAGTTTTCAATGTATTTGCCAATCCCATCTGCCGCGAACCAACTGGTTGGATCGTCGGTATATATAGGCAGAAATGAGAAGCTGCTAAGCGATTTCCCATTCATGGAAACAGCCATTGTACTTGTTCCTGAAGATCTTGCCACCGCCGAAACAAGAAAACTTGCCGGTTGGTTAAGTTCCGGATTTTCGAGTGTGAAATTCAGAGTTTGAGAACCACCGGAATTAAATCGTTCACCAAACCATCGGCTTCCAGATGACATCAGGTTTACTGATTCCTTCTCGGAATAATCATATTTAAGAAATGAAGTCACTTTTTTCCCTGCCGTACCAGTTAGTTCAGCAGCCTTTTCTATGCTTCGTGCGTTTCCTTGGGCACTCAGATAAAAGTAAGTTTCGGTAGAATAATAATTTTGCTGGTGGGTAAACATACCAGTTTCAAGGTTTTGGCTAAACGATACATTCCCGGTTGAAAAAAAGAATAAGCAATCTTTGCCAGCGTTGTCCTTTCCCTTCCATACCGGGTAAGTCGCCAAATCATCAAAACGAAGATCATTATTCATAAATGGAAGCATATAGCCCCCGGTTCCATATAAAACAGCCTGATCAGGATTGGCGAAGCCCCATTGTTTGATCTGGTCGTAGGTCACTTTATAAATTCCACGATCTTTTGTCTTTATTTTTATCCATTTGCCTGAACCAAGTAACGAGGTCGCTTTCCAGGGATGCGCTACATTCGCTGATTTTAACTTGTTCTGGTTCTCGATAATGGAAATAGTAAAACTGACAAGTTTTTCAACCTGATTATTGTTTCTGACAAACGGGAAAATAGTCAGTCGAAGGAACGATTTTCCGGCAGAAACCCCAATATCTGATTTGAATGTTATTTCTTCATTCTGAATAGTTTCCAGTGCCGAAACAGAATCATTTACGGATTCAAAAATCGCGTTCGCGATAACAATATCAGCGGATTCGTCATTCAGTTCAAAACTTTCGAACCAATAGGGAAGGCCAGTTTGATCAATAGAAATACTGCCATCAAAACTAAGCATATATTTTCCATCCGGTTCAAATTTGATGGAATCGGTTTTGCCTGACCAAATTATTTTACGATGAAAATCACTGGCAGCAGAGGTCGCAGCTAACAAAAGCAAGTAACTAAAGAGTATGATTCTTGACATTCAATAAATATTTTTACAATACAACTTTCCGTTTGTTGGGGCCGAATGGTAAGCCCCCAACTAACAGAACTTATATTTCATCGTAATAAATCAGGCAATCTCTTGTTCTGAATTTATTGATTCAGAATCCAAATATTGTTACAACACAAATAGATTGATTTTGGAAATTACAGACTTACCGGGAAAAGGGCACGAGTTAACTTGAATCTCAATTTATAAGCAGAATTCTTTCCCAAGTAATTCTGAAAAATATTCTTTTTAAAATTCTTCTCCTTCTGCCAATTGACAAAAGAAGAAGAATTAAAGTTATTTGCGCCGAAGAGACTATAAACTTGTATTATTTGTGTTCATATTTCATTGGTTTCATCGGAGCTTTGAGCACGGCACGGTCATATTTACAACATGCAGGAAGTCCATTATAAACTTCATCCGTTGCTTTCGCGGCTTCTGTGTCGTGTCCTACTTTGGCAATTGCTTCCTGCACATTTTGCAAACTAGTTTTAGCATCATTGAGTGTTACTTCAATTTCCTTGGTTTCTTTGTTCCAATCAGCTTTTGAAACACCCTCTAATGATAAAGCCGCCATTTCAATGCGCTTTTCGCACATTTCACATTTACCATTCACCAAAAACTTTTCTGATTTGATTTTTGCAAATCCAGATAGTGTTCCCAATAGGATCACTACCACTACACTTAGAACTTTTGTTTTCATACGAATTAATTTAATGATTAAACTTCCTGTTATTTATTTTCACAGCACGCCCCTGACTTTTCAACCTTCTTGTAAACACTTTCAGTTGTGCCATGATGATTGTTTTTCTTTCTGTTCTCATCCCGCTTGTATTGACAGCAATCGGGAAGTTTATCGTAGCCTGATTCACTCGCGCTAAACATTTCAGTATCATGACCAGCCATTGCAATTGAGGTTTGGATCTTTTGCGTGGTTGTCTTTTTGTCATCGTAACTAACTGTCAGGCTTTTGTTCGATTTGTCCCATTGGGCGGAGGAGACACCATCCAAAGATTTTACCGCCGTTTCAATACGGTTTTCACACATATCGCATTGCCCTTTTACTTTGATCTTTTCAAGTTTATTCTCCGCCTTAACCGTAAACCCAATAAACAAGAAGACCGCGATTGCACTAATTAATTTAGTTTTCATTTCCAGGTTTAAAATTTGTATTATTTAAAATGATTAAAATTTTCTCCGGATTCAAAATAGCTTACTTTCCCATTTGATTTTTTGTCCAGAACAATGAACGCGTTTGACTTTTTTACACTATTGTGCGAGTACTTATCAACAGCAAACTGCGAATCCTGATAATTAAGCTTCAGTTTATCTGCACACATGGGACAGCAGACATAATAGGTATCTCCATCGATGATGACAGGAATGGAAGAACCAACATTAAGTTTGTTTCGATACATACATATTTGTTGACCTTTGACTTCTTTATTTTCGAATCTGGCCAACAACAAATTTTTACGAATATCATATCCATAATAGTTATTGAAGGCAACCCAGGAAACAAAGCCGAAAAAAAGTATTCCGCTGAAAAGGAATAGCCGATCAATTAATCTATCTGTTTTTATCCTGCGTTTCTGCGCTTCAGTTAATTTTTTCATGCGATGATAATTTTTTATTACTGCACTGAACTTTCATATTTGCACTTTTTCTGGTGATTTATTTGTGCAAGCATGTTCGCTTCTTAAGTTGAAATTATTGGCTTATTCAACACTATTACAAGCTATTGAGGGACTCATTAAAATGATGAAACTGTGCTATCTTTTCTGCCTTACAGGGAGGTTGAAACAATTCTCTTAATTCCTGTTCAATCTGAACCCTTTTTTGTTGCTTTGAAAACATAGTGTAGTGTACAAAAATCAATAATTGTCCGTTGCAGCTTTTTATCCAACAGTTTTTTTTTCCTTGGTCCCCGATTCTGGTTCTCAATTTTGAACTTTCGACAATGTCGATTAAAAAATATTCAGTATCCACTTTGCAAACAATTGCAAATACACCAGACTGGTCTTTTATTTTATCAATCGATGCAATTGGCCCAGTAAATGAATATTTTCCCAATTTCATTGTCCTGTTTTTAGTTTTTTTCTGAAGTTTTATTGTAAGGTATCTTGTAACGCATTTAAATAATCGATAAGCATTTTCTTGTTCCCCAGCGATAAACGGGCTTCACGATGAATAAATGTATAGGATGTTAGTGGCATTTCGTCTTTCTCTACTTGGGATACCATCGAACGCAATTTGCTTTTTTGTTTCCTTACAGAATAGGATCCAAATTCGCTGAAATTTAATTCGGCCTTACCTTTATTGATGTGATTCTGTAAAAACCAACCAACCGGCTGAACTCTGCTGTACCAGGGATAGCTGGTATTGTTGCTGTGGCAGTTGTAGCAAGAAGTACGCAGGATATGCCCGATATTTTCAGGAACCCCATTGGTTACTATAAAATCAGAAGGGGGAACCGCCTTATCCTGGTTAGTCCTGGAGGGTATAAACTGAATACCCACCAGAACAACCAACATAACAAAACCTATACGTTTAAGCCGTTTCATTTAACTGTAATTTCAACAAGCACTCTGCCACATTTCATCATTTTAGTACCGTAAAAGGGATTTTTAACCTTGTCGGATGTACTTAACCACTTGCCTCCTTTGTTGTTATTGTACATCGGGCAAAATAGCTGGAACAAGTTTCGGTCTGACCCGGTAATAACAATCAGGTCTTTGAGGTCTCCTCCCAACAGTTCAAAATGTTCCCTTTGATGGTCAATTTTATCTGCGTTTTCCGAAATATGCTCCGCATTTTCTTTGGCATCATCCAGTATTTCCTTCAATTCTTTTTGTTTGGGCGCTGGCTGACCCGAAAGATCAAATTTCCCGATGGCATCGAATAATAATTTCCCGGAACTGGCGGCTTTTTTGCTGTTATCATCCACCAAGGCATCTTTTAAAGCAAGGTAATTGTCGAGGATAGAAGTTACAGAGAGTGAGTGTTTAACCGTTATTGAAGGTATAACTCGTGGTTCCTCTTTCATTTTCGGAGTCATACTGGAATGGCTATTCCCGGAGTTCCCCGAGCCTGAATGGTCGTGTTGGGCGCTTGCCCCCCAGCTTACCAAAGCCAGGAAAAGCATAATCATTGTTGTTTTCATTGTTTTACATTTAAAGGTTAATAACCAAATTTTCTGTTTTGCAGGTATTTTACAACTTCGCTGGTAGTTAGCGGGTTGGTTACATTCCCGGTACGGAGAAAGAAAATCGTCCGATTGTCTTCGTTGACGAATACAGGATGTTGAGAAGGTTCAATATAGAGCGTGCAAATTTCTTTTGCGTTTATTTCATGGAAGGCAATATGGATTTTTGTACAAATATCTTTGCCAAAAGCATTTGATATAATCAGAATTAATCGTTGTTGAAATCCATCTTTATCCTTTCTTTTCAATGACCAGTAATCGTTTTCAAGTCCCAGAATCTCACCGCTGTCGTTTACTCCTATCATTAAAGTTCCTCCTTTTGCATTGAGGAACCCAGCAATTGATTTTAGTATTACATCTTCCAAATTTTTATCTGTTTTAATTTGTCGGTAATCGTGCCGTAATGAGGATTTAAACTCGACAAACTCACTTTCTCCGTTGGCGATTAAACTTGGGATACTTTGTTGTAACAACTGTTTTTTTCCGTAAAGTAGATATTCCCTCTTTTTAATGGATTTATAATAAAAACCAGAGCCCAGACCCATTAATGCGCCCAGTATTGAAAAAGCCACTGACATGGGCATCATGTGCAAACTGAAAGAATGCCTGACATTTCCCAGAAAAACATCGAATAAATCAGTTAGGGTGTATTCATTGGCATTCAATTGAAACCAATAGATAACCATGCTGACCGGGTGTATAAGAAAATATCCGATCAGCAATCCGGCCAAGGTATGGATAATCAGTTCTTTATTATTTTTCATGGTGAAATATTAAATTTTATGGAATTCGCAATCTGTAATTTTAGAATTAATGGAATGGATAAGGGGTTATGAATCCTTAGTTGTTCTATTATACTCTACCTAAACGTTTCCAAGTTTGTCCAAAACCGATGAACTTAATTATGGAAATTTTATGCCAATTGATATTGTAACATCATGCCATCATCTTCATGTTCAAGGTTGTGGCAATGAAAAACAAATACCCCTTCTAATGTTGCAAATGGGATGATGATTTTTACGGTTTCACGAGGCAAAACTAAAACAGTATCTTTCCAGCCGCTTTCAGAAGCAGTTAATTTTGCCCTGCCTCCTTTTCTTTCCAATACCTGAAAATGTACGCCGTGCAAGTGCATGGGATGGGGCTCATCGCCCTGCGAATTATCAAAAACCCATATTTCAGTTGCATTTGCCGCAACTCTTTCATCAATCCGGCTGCTATCGTAAACCTTATCATTGATTCTGTGGATACCAGTCATATTCATGCCATTGCTCATTTGCATAGCGTTTATTACGAAGGTTCTTGTTTTTGAGGATGAGGAAGGAGGAATAGCATTGATCGAAGAAAGTGAAACCGGTACGGTAAAACTATTGTTTACAGATTGTGTTACTTTAAACTTCATAATCTTAAACCCTTGCTTGCCTTGTGCGCTACCGCCATTATCAAACACTCTGCTCTCTAAAAATATTTCTGTACCAATAGTCGCACCTGCAAAGTTAACAAGCACATCTAATCTTTCTCCTGGGGCTAAAAGTATATTTTTAACAGCTATAGGATTTTTTAACAGTCCGCCATCGTTGCCGATAATAATGATATCGGTATTATTACTGAAAGCAAGATTATAGATACGGGCATTAGATCCATTTAATATTCGTAACCTGTAAAATCTTGATGCTACCTCAGCAAAAGGGAAAGCTACGCCATTCACAATAATGGTTTCACCCATATAACCTGACATTACTTCTCCCATTGAAGGGTTATAGGTAATACCTGATGAAGTAAGCCGCTTATCCTGAATTACCAAAGGAAGTTCAAAATTGCCTGATGGCAGATTCAGGGCTGCTTCTTCTGAATCGTTAACCATAAACAAACCAGCTAAGCCCTGAAAAGCTTGTCTGGCAGTTGCACCATCCGGGTGAGGGTGGTACCAGTTTAATCCTGCTCTTTGATTAACAGTGAATTGGTAATTAAAACTACTGCCCGGATTTACAATGTCTTCCGGATGCCCATCCATATTGGCGGGAATTTTTAGGCCATGCCAATGGATATTACTTTTTTCAGAAAGATTATTCTGAAAACTAATGTTGGCATTTGTACCATTATTAACACGAATGGTAGGCCCCAAAATTCCATTTGCCTGATACCCTAAAACAGAAATGTTGTTGCCATTAACATTAGATGTTGTTGCCTGTGCCGTTAATGATACGTTACCGGTTACTGTGTTGGGAATGGGGAGTAGCCTGCTGAAGTTCCCTTCAGTTATCGGAAAAGGCTGCCCTCCCATATTCATACCATTATTATTCATCATGTCGCCTTTGGTGCATGAGGCCAAAAGAGAGAAGAAAGAACCACCAGCAAAAATGCTGCCTGTTCCTATCCCTGTGTTTCTTATGAAATTTCTGCGTTTCATCGTTGTAAAAGTTAGATTAAATGACTATTTATTCTTTCATGTCAATTACTGTCAAAATACCATTGCCTTATTTTCATGGTGAAATATGTTTTTATCAAAGGCATAAACTAAGCTTTTGATTAATTTTTATAATAAGGGAAATATAATTTCACAGTATCTCCGCCATCCGTTGTAGTCCCGATCTCAACTTTTCCTTTTTGTGCTTCACAAATGAGCTTTATCAGCGGAAAATCCAGCCCGTTGAACCCAACCAAATGGGTTGTACCGCTGCCTAAAAGTTCAAATACATTCTTTTCTTCCTGGGCAGAAAACCAGTTTCCATCATCCCGGATTTCAAGAATTGCACTGGATATGGATGTATCTTCCCATCCGTCAATTGAGATGTTTTTTTTGCAAAATTGCAGCGCGTTTGAGAGAATGAGATCGATACATGTACTGAATAAGGCAGCATCAGCGTAGGCAAAGGTTTGACCATCATTTAATCCAGACGAAATGGTAACCGTAACTTGCTTCTGGTCAATCTTCTCACTATGCTTGCTTAGTAACCATCTTACCTCTTCAAGAAGGTTAATCTTATCGTTTTTAATTTTTTTAGCGTTTGTTCTTAGCTCAGTTATTTTTAAGGCTGTAAGCGAAAAGTTTTCAAGACGTGTTACCGATGCCTCCAACATATCAACTATACGTCTAAGTTCGCTTGTTGTATCCATGTTTTTAAGTAAACTGACAAAGCCTACAATTCCATGCAGTGGCGTTCTGATTTCATGGCTGATCAGACGTAGAAAATTTGATTTGATATTGTCTAACTCTATCAGTTGGTCGTTCTTTTCATGTAAGGTTCTTTTTATTTTCAATGTTCTGGAATAAAGTCCCGAAACGAATCCGAAGAACCCACCCATCACAGCAAAAATTATACTCATCGGTAACATACTTGAATGGAATGAATGCTTAATCCGGGCTACAAACACATCAGCAAATAAGTCGAATGAAATATCTGAAGGGTTAAATTCGAACCAGTAAACCACCATCGTAATTGGGTGCAACACAAAAATCGCTATCAGAATACCAATTAATATATGCAGAAGCATAACATTAAAATGAAAATATGGAACGCGATATGTAATTTCTTTCATGATTTTTTCTTTTTATCTTGATGCCTATCTCAACAATCGCAGTATCACTCAATCAGCAGCAATAAATTTTTATTCAGAGGTCATTTTGAGTTATGACCTTATAGTTTCTATTCTTCAATCGGTCAGTCAAATTGAGGAATGGTGAAATAAAATATTGAACCTTTCCCTTCTTTGCTTTCCACCTCAATTTTTCCACCTTGCTTTTCGACGAATTCTTTACATAGCGTCAGTCCCAGTCCGGTGCTGGGTTCACCTTCAGTTCCATTTCTATTGGTTTGACTATCGAGTCGGAATAAATGATCAACCATCGTGTTATTCATTCCAATGCCGGAATCTTTAATCGAAATTTCAACTCGATTGTCGCCTTTAATTTTAGCTGAAACATTTATTTTTCCACCTTTATAAGTAAATTTCACAGCGTTTGAAACCAGATTCCGGATGACAAATTGGAGCATCTTGCTATCGGCAAAAACCGCTAAGTCATTCGGAATATCATAAGTGATTTCTATTTCCTTGCTTTTTGCTGATTCCAAAATCATTACGATACTTTCCTTCACTTCAGGTAATAGTTCAATCGGTTTCGGGTCGAAAGGAATTAATCCTTGCTGCATCCTTGCCCATTCAAGTAGGTTTTCGAGTAAATGGTAGAGGCTGGTAGCAGAATTCTCCATGCTTAATGTAATCTGATGAATTTGATCGATTGTCATGTTTGGTAATTCTTCCACCAATATGCGGGTCAGTCCCCAAAAACCATTTAGAGGGCTTCGTAAGTCGTGGGCAATAATGGAGAAAAAAATATCCTTTTCGTTGTTGGATTTTTTCAGTTCAGCTATCTTTTCTTCAAGATATTTATTCAGGTTTTTTAGTTTACCTAGTGTTTCATTTAGCTGATATTGCTGTCCATTTATTTCTTGTTCCTGGCGACGGATTTTCCTGAAGTAAAGTCCGGGCGCTAATCCGGCAATACACCCGATCACTGCAAAAGCCAGCGATACAGACACCGCATCCGGATGAAAGGCATGTATAAATCCTTTGTTTGAAGCTTCAAGTAGACTTTTTAGTGTAATACCGGCGTTATTGATCTTAAACCAGTAAATAAACATGGTGACGGGATGCAATACAAAATATCCCAGCAATCCTCCGGCCACTGTATGGATAAATACAGAACTTTCTGTTATTCGACGAACTGATGTGCTTATTTTTTCATCCATTGATTCGCATTTATGAACTTCTAATGTCCGGTTTCCGGTTAATTGATCCGATGACTAGCAGTCACCGGATCATCAGGATGAAAGTAAATTACTTATTTCCGATAAGCACAGCACTCAGGAAGAGCTATATAGGCAGCATCCGAAGCTTTGTATTTTTCGGTATCGTGGCCAGCATTGGCTATAGCTTTCTGTATGGCATCCAAATTGGTTTTAGCACCATCAAACTGAACATGCAGCATTTTTGTTTCTGTACTCCATTCTGCCGAACTTACCCCTGAAACGGATTTTGCAGCCGTTTCTATCCGGTCTTTGCACATCTCGCATTCTCCGGAAACTTTAATTGTTTGGTGTTCCATGTTTGCCATTTCAGTCCCTTGTTTCATATTCATCACGGCTTTTTCACCCGTCATTTCACCATGATTATGTCCAGTCGAAACTATTCCACCTGAAGGGTTCATCATGCTCGGTTTGCCTTCCAATTGGGCTGCTGCATCCACGCTGAACGCGCTTTGGGTCACAATTTCTTCACCATCTGCCAAACCGTCCAAAACCACATAACTATTCCCCAATTGAGGTCCCAATTCAATTTCGCGGATTTTGAAAACAGGCTCCTCGCTGTTGGGTTCCTTCACATACACTATGGAACGTTTTCCTGTCCAAAGCACTGCCGAACGCGGAATAACCAACTTGTCCTGAAATTCCGGGAGATTTGCTTTTACTAGTCCGGTGGCAAACATTTCAGGTTTTAGTTTGCCACCCGGATTGCTGATCTCAACCCGAACTTTGGCAACTCGGTTTACCGGATCAATCACCGGATCGATAAACCTAACATTTCCGGAATAAGTTGAACCTGGCAATGCCTGAATAGTGAAATCAATTTTATCGCCAGTTTTAAGGAATGGAAGATCGCTTTCGTAGGCATCAAACAACACCCAAACTCGCGATAAGTCTGAAACTTCGAAAAGTACCGAACCTTGACTAACATAGTCGCCATTATTGACGCGCCTTCCAGTAATAATGCCTGAAGTATTCGATTCAACCTCTACATTGGCCTGAACATTCCCTGAACTCTCGATTGCTGAAATTTGGGAATCAGTCAGTTTCCACTGTCGAAGTTTTTCCTTTGATGCCTCATAAATTTCGGGCTGTGCTTTTTTCGTTTTGACAGATTCGAGCAGTTCCTGCTGGGCTGTTACGAGTTCGGGCGAATAAATGAGCGCCAGTTTTTGTCCTTTTCTGACTGGCTCACCTGTAAAATTAACCAGCAATTTTTCAACCCTTCCGGAGATATGTGCCACCTGATTTTGTAGCAAACGCTCATCTGCCTGAACTTTTCCGTAAAGACGCACTTCTTTTTCTGTGTTTTGGCGCGAAACAACCGATGTGAGCACGTTGGCCAACTGGGCTGCCTCTTTAGTCAAATGCACGGCAGCCGGATCCATTTCTGCGGTGCCGCTCTGCGTGAGCGGAATTAAATCCATCGCACAAATGGGGCATTTACCGGGTTTATCCATTCGAATATGCGGATGCATCGAACAGGTCCAAACTTCAGATTTTGAAGCTTCTGCTGCGTGGTCGTGTTTTTCTTCTTTGGCCGGAGATGAATGGAAGAATATCCAACCAAGTAAAATGCCCCCAGTCAGAATGAGGCTAAAGCGGACGTATTTATTACTAAATATTTTCATCTTATCTGAATTTTAATGTTATTGAATTTTCATAAATGCCATTAATCGTTTGAGCCATGCAACAGATGTATTGTAGTCGGCTATTGCTTCAACCTGCCGGTACTCGTAATCGAGCGTTTGTTGCCTGACACGTAGTATATCGGTGAGGGAAGTACCTGATGATGCAAAACTTTTGAACATGATATCGAGAGATTTAGATGCTAACTGATATTGATCAGCATAAAGTTTCGTCCTGCGCTGAGCATCCTGATACAACTGTAATGCCTGATAATATTCGGTGTGAAGTGAATTCGCCACAGCCTTGTAATTTTGGACATTCGCCGATTTCAAAAAGTCGGCTTCGTCACGCATCGCTTTGTACTTTTTACGGTAAATGGGCAAGGAGGCTGTTATCATGGGCATCACCATATCTTTTCCGTTCATCGGCGATGTTGACATTTCACTTTTATTGATCAGCGAATAATTTAGGCCCAGCCCAACCATTGGGTAACTCATTTTGGTAACCATCTGTTTGCGGGCTTCCAGCGATTGTTGTTCGAATTGCAGCATTCCCAACATAGGATTATTTTTCAGGATGCTGTCAGGTACAGCCAAGAATGAAGTCTCAAAATTTTCTGACTTCAGAGTATCTGGCAAACTGACAATTGCTACCTGCGGCCTGTTCAGATAACTGTTAAATTGTGCAGAAATGGTAATTAACTGGTTGTTTAATAGATTAATGTTATTCTGAAGATCACCAATTTCAATCTGAATACGATATACATCCGAAAGTCCCGAGCCACCAGTGGAAGAACCCATTGAACTGCCACCCCCCATTGGTGTGGCAGCTTGGCTTGGAGCTGTTCCGGCAGAATTGCCGGAAGCTCCTCCCATGCTATTCATGCCGGATGATCCGGACGAAGAACCTGGAGTGGAACTCTGGGGCATTGATTTGCCAGCAGAAGTAGAACTGTTACCTGATGTACCAGCTTTAAACCTTACAATGGCCAATCGTTCAATCGTCCGAAGCAAACTAATGTTTTTCTCCGAAACACGGATATTCTGTTTGACCTTATTCAATTCGTACCACGTGCGTTGCACATCGTAAAATACCTGCAATTTGGCATCACGAAATGTTTCATATTTCGCTTTGGCCATCAGGCTCATCTCATCTTTGGCATTTTTCAGCACACCAAACCACGGAAACATTTGCATTAGACGGATGTCAGCAAGCTGATTCCCACCCATAAGTTCCATAGGTTTTAGGAAAACCCCAAGACTAACATCAGGATCGGGCAAACTTCCCACCTGTGGTACTTTCTGCAAAGCAGCCTCGTACTCAGCATACCGCTGAAGTACAGTTGGATTATTTTTGGCGGCAATTTCAAGATAGTTGAATAAAGAATCTGTCGGTTCCTGACCATTTCCAATAACCCAACTTCCAAGTGCAAGCAAAAAGAACAGTAATTTTTTATATGCCTGAGTTTTCATCATCTTGATTGTTTAGGTTATTAATCGCTAATTTATTGTGCTTGGTTACTGCATTTTCCCTCCACATGGCCTGAAACATCGGGACAACGAAGACGGTCATTACCTGAATAACCATGCCTCCAAACATTGGTATTGCCATTGGGATCATGATGTCGGAACCCTTACCATTCGATGATAAAACAGGCAGCAAAGCGATGACAGCAACAGCGGTGGTCATCATCGCCGGACGGACACGTTTCAATCCGGCAGAAACAACTGCTTCGCGAACTTCGTGAACAGTTGCCGGGTGCCGGGCTTCGAATACCTGGTGAATATAGGTACCCATGATTACCCCGTCGTTGGTAGCAATCCCGAACAGTGCAATGAAACCGACCCAGACCGCGACGCTCAAATTAATCGTGTGCATCTGGAACATATCGCGGAGGTTGATCCCTTCAATTGAAAAGTTAAGGAACCAGCCTTGCCCATAAAGCCAAAGCATAATAAAACCACCCGCAAAAGCAACGAATACTCCCGAGAAGTGAATTAGTGATGCTGTAACTGTGCGGAATTGAAAATAGAGCAACAACAATATCAAGAGCAAACTTATTGGTATTACAATTGCCAATCGTTTGGTGGCTCTTATCTGATGCTCGTAATTACCGGCAAAGTTATATGATACGCCAGTGGGTAATACAAGAGCGCCTGAACTTAGTTTTTCCTTCAATATTTTAGTTGCCTGATCCACCACATCGACTTCGGCTATACCTTCGTTTTTATCGAAAATAACATACCCGTTCAAAAATGTATTTTCGCTTCGGATCATTTGTGCGCCACGGGTATAATCAATGTCTGCAATTTCGCTTAATGGAATCTGAACGCCGTTCATCGCTGGAATCAGTATGCGTTTAATGTCTTCCGGATTGTCGCGCAATTCGCGGGCATAACGAACCCGGATCGGGAAGCGTTCACGACCTTCGACCGATGATGAAAGCGCCATACCTCCAACTGCCACCGAAAGAACTTCCTGCACATCGCTCACACTCATTCCATATCGCGCCATCGCTTCACGGTTAAGCTTGATTTCGAGGTATGGTGCGCCAACGGCACGGTCGTAGAACACCGCAGAAGCTTTGATCGATGGTACTTCTTTCAGCGCTTGTTCAAGCAACATTCCTCCCTGTTCAATTGCATCCAGATCGGGACCAAATACTTTTAATCCCATCGGAGCACGCATTCCGGTTGAAAGCATTACCAATCTGGTTTCAATAGGCTGCAATTTAGGAGCTGAAGTCAATCCCGGAATATTGGTCACTTTAACGATTTCGTTCCAGATATCATTCGGTTTTTTGATTTCAGGTCGCCATTGCCGGAAGTATTCGCCACTTTCGACAGGGATAAGACTGTCGGCAGAAATAGCCCTAAAACCTTCCTTATTAAGATTGTATTTAGATCCACTTTTAAGTATATAGCTACCATCACGGTCAACCTTAAACTGCATACGATGGCCATTTTCATCCAGTATATATTCGGGACGATAATTGATTGTATTCTCGAACATCTGCACTGGTGCCGGATCAAGAGCTGAGTTAACCCGGCCCCATTTCCCAACAGCAACTTCAACCTCAGGAATGGCTGAAAGCCTTTTGTCAAGTGTTTCAATGTATTCGAGGTTCTTTTGAATGCTGGAATGCGGCATACTGGTTGGCATCAAAAGGAACGAACCTTCATTTAAAGATGGCATAAACTCTTTTCCCGTACCCGGAAATGTTTCAGTAGAAGACTTCCAAAAAGAAGTTTGCCTGAATTCTTTCCAACCTACTTTTTCCATTCCCGTGGCAACACCACCGAATGTTTTATCAAATCCCTGCCAGGCCAGCAATCCGAATAACAAAGTAATTGCAGGTATAATGAGGAATTTCCATTTGTGTTCCAATGCCCATCGCATAATGCCTTCATAAAAATGTACCATCGACATCAGGGCTGCAAGAATCACCACAATTATTCCACTAACAAAAATAAAGTTTGAGAAGGTGCTGTTGTGCGCGCCTAACGGAAGCCACTCGATAGTGAGGTACCAGGCAGCCACAAGTACAGTAATGGCAATGTTGATGTAGTTTGGAAATTCTTTCCGGCGCTCTGGCCAGCGGTAATCGAGCAAATTATTAATACCAACAGCGATTAGGGCCAAGGCAGGCCAGACTTGCCAGACAATGACAATCAACACACCGGCAATCATCAAACAACCGTTCCATATCCGTCGGATTTTTTTTGTATCAACACGAATATTAAAGAAGATATGTGTTAATGTAGGCAATACAACAATACCGAGAATAAACGCTGAAATCAGTGAAAAGGTCTTTGTGAATGCCAGTGGATGAAACAGCTTTCCTTCGGCAGCCTGCATGGCGAAAACGGGAAGGAAGCTGACGATGGTTGTAGCAATAGATGTCACTACGGCATCACGCACCTCCGTGGTTGCATTGTAAACAACCGACATCAGTTTTTTTCCACGGATTCCTTTATTTTCCGGCATTTCGAGGTGCCGGAGAATATTTTCGACATCCACAATTCCAATATCGACCATTACACCAATGGCAATAGCTATACCCGAAAGGGCTACAATATTGGCATCGATTCCGAAAAGACGCATCAAAATGAAAGTCATTAGTACGCCAATTGGCAGCAGTCCGGCTACTATAAGTGAGGCCCTTAAATTCATCACCAGAACAATGATGACGATGATACTGATCAGGATTTCGTGCGAAAGGGCTGATTCGAGTGTTCCGATGGTTTCCATGATCAGCCCGGTACGGTCGTAAAACGGTACGATGGTAACTTTCGAGATACTGCCATCAGGCAACGTTTTTTGTGGCAATCCGGCTTCAAGTTCCTTGATCTTATTTTTGACATTACCAATAACGTCCATTGGATTTGAGCCGTATCGTGCCACCACAACAGCACCCACAGCTTCAGAGCCAGCTTTATCCAATCCTCCGCGACGGGTAGCCGGTCCAAATACCACGTGGGCCACATCTTTAATCCGCACCGGAACGTTATTCCGGACAGCAACTACTGAGACCTCAAGATCTTCCAGATTCTTTACATACCCCAAACCTCGGATAATATACTCTACATTATTCAATTCAATGGTTTCTGCTCCAATGTCGAGGTTGCTTTTGCGCACGGCATTCATTACATCCATGGCCGAAACATTGAACGCTTTCAACGCTTCAGGATTTAAGTCGATCTGGTATTCTTTAATGAAACCACCAACTGACGCCACTTCTGAAACCCCTTCAGCAGTGGTAAGTCCGTATTTGACGTAGAAATCCTGAATGGTGCGCAATTCTTGTGGATCCCAGCCACCGTTTGGCTTTCCGGTTTTGGGATCACGGCCCTCAAGTGTGTACCAGTAAATTTGCCCCAATGCGGTGGCATCCGGTCCTAAAGTGGGCTGTACGCCCTGAGGCAAAGTGCCAGAAGGTAACGAATTTAGCTTTTCGAGAATACGTGAACGGCTCCAGTAAAATTCTACATTATCTTTGAAGATAATATAGATAAAAGACATTCCGAACATGGAAGTACTCCGTATGGTTTGTACGCCGGGGATACCCAGCAAAGCCGTAGTTAGCGGGTAACTTATCTGATCTTGAATGTCTTTGGGAGAACGCCCCATCCATTCAGTAGCTACAATCTGCTGATTCTCCCCAATGTCGGGGATCGCATCCACCGCAATCGGATCGCGGGGAAAATAATCAGGTTTCCAGTTGAACGGCATGTATACCATGCCCAAAACCACAAAAGTGATCAGGAACATAAAGGTAATCAGCCGGTTTTCAAGAAAATATTTGACGAGTCGGTTGAACATGAATATTTTTTTTAGATATACTTATTAATTAAAAAACGCTTGACATCATTACTATCATTAGGGCTGTCATTACCACACCTCCTCCTATCCATCCAACAGTAGTCAGTGTTTTTTTATGAGTATCCTTGTGCTGCTTTTGTACAAAGTGATCCGGGTTACTTTTAAAAACCGATAAACATTGCTCACTTTCAAAGTAGTAATTGTTACCTTGATATTCAAAAGTAAAGCTGCTGCTGTTATCGACATCTTTCCCACAAACCGGGTCTACTTTCACAGTTGAATGTTCATGATTGTGACCCTCTTGCATAGAACCAGACATGTGGCCTGGCATCATCATCATACATGATGGAAATGAAGCACCAATTACGAAAACTAAAATAACAATGGAAATTTTTCTCATGATAATAGGATTTTTAAAGATTAATGGTGACCCCCTGAGTGGCCACCAGAGTTGCTACCAGAATTAATAGGATTGTAAGAATTGCCTGAATTCCTGAGTCTCAAGTCTGCCATATCAAATGCTTCCATGTTCATACCACATTTGGGACATTTGCCCGGATTCATTTCAATAACCTCAGAATGCATCGGACAACTGTAATATACTGATTTTGGCTTTGTCTGAGTGGTTGTTCGCCTGTTGCTACTACACGAACTGAATAAAAAACTCAATAAAACAGCCATTAATAAAGCGATTCTAAATTTATACATTTTTTTATTGTTAATACATTAATACTATATTTCCAATTCAGATCATTGAACAGCGAATTTTCCGTTGATATTTATCTCCTTGTTCAACAATTGATAGAAGTAAGTGCCTGTTTTCATGTTTCTTCGTTCAATTACCACTTCGCTCTCAATGTTATCTTCCTTTTTTAGAATTATCCTTCCATAAATATCAAAAATCAACAAGGTGTATTTTTCACCATTAAAATCCGGATGAATTTTTAGTGTGGCCTTGTCGTTAAACGGGTTGGGATAAACTGTGACGAATTTCTGATTTTCAGGGACTTCTTCAATGCCTGTAATCACAGATGTTAATTTTGAAGCATATTCAACGGTCTGATAATTACTATTCTGGCTTAAAATACCTTTTGATATTTGAAGTACCGGGAAACCCAACTCCCTGGTGTACCAGTTGTAATAATAATTGCCTTCTGTTTTACTTTTCAATATGGCTGAACCATCGGTATAAATACTGTCATATACAGTTTCTGAAGTAAAAATGCGAATTGTATTTACTGTTCCCTTCGGTGTTTTTATTGTGCCCCAGGCATCGGCCTTTGAGTAACCAGTCACATGTAATACTTTTTGAGTGTATCCTGAAGAATAATAGATTAAGCGCGACTCATTTTTGATTGAATCTCCATATTTCAAAATAGGAAAAATGGGGCGTGGAATCGAGTACTTTGATATTTCTTGAACATCAGATCCATAGTAAAACAATCCATTTTCGTTTTTTATATAGAAATCATTTTTACAAGTTTCGATATCGGTATGCGTAACATGTGAATGGACTTTAGTACATGCTTTGTTAATCGCCAATACTGCTAATGGAAATTTCGAATAATTAGTTGTGGCAGTTGCACTAACCCATTTTTGCGCATCAGATTCTTCCCCACTTAAGTAACTAAAATCCCAAAAAATGTTTTCACCTTTTCCCCCAGGCAATATATTAATTGACTGAATGCTATCAACCATTACGCTTATTTGGGCATCTCCGGTTTTAGGCAAATCATTGTTGTTTAAAACAATTTGGGCATTCAGCAATTGAGCGGAAAGCAATAAGGACAACATATAAAATATCGATATCCGATTCTTCATATAAGAATTCTTTTTATTAAAATGTAATTATTCACTTTGAATAATTTTTGGTTTTCAGGGAATTAACATGGGGACTTTTTGCATTTAAGAAACAAGGGGACTTTTTAAGGTCCACCTTGTTCAACATTGAAAAAGAAACCCCATTCTAATTAACCAAAAGACTATTTATGTGCTTAATTCAGATCGTTTTAACGACAACCTCCCGAGTGAGATGCATTTCCTGATTGATGCGATGAATGACTGTCTGACTGATAAGGTGTACTTCCACTATGGCCTAAATGAGATACTCCCATACAACTTGTAAAGGCAAAAAGTACTGAAACAATTAATACTAATCCAACAACTTTTCTTTTCATAATGATTTTTTTATTTTAACTATTTCTTGCCGGGTTAAATCCCTTTATATTGAAATACTTCAATTATTTAATTCCCTGACTTTCCAAAAAATGATTGATTTTGTACTGTTTATGAAATTTGTCGTATTCACTAAGCGACGTGGCAGACTTAAACTGTGCATCTATAGCATCGTGCAGCATGTGGTTATCAGGAAATGAAGCTTTTAAGTTCAACGGTGTTAACTCCAATATTCCGTTATCTCCACCTTTACTGAAATAATGGGTTGTAATGGTTTTCGTCCCTCCGCGATAACCAGCTCCTTTGACCGTTTGTTTGGTATAAATCCAAAGTATGCCTTTGTCAGCAACCGGATAATGTTCGTTATCCTGAAAGCGCACTATTTTATCATCGCAAAGTTGATAACCCCATATTTCATCCTTTTTGAGATTATAGGGCTTACCTTCATGTACAACCGTAATAAAATCCTTGCCAAGAAATTCGTTGAGCCTGATTTTGTGTTTTTCAGTGGCGCAGTCTATGCTATACTCCATTTTCCCGCTGGTGAAGTCGCCAAACGTTTTAAAAACACCACTCTTCTGTGCGAACAACGAACTTGCGCTGATAATAGCAATTCCAGCTATCAATACAGCTATTTTTACTAATTTTTTCATTTTACTGTCTTTTTAAATTTATAAACTCCGTCTAAAAATGACCAAAAACAACGATTATTAATTTGCACTAAACCAGTTTGCTGTTTTGAATTAAGTATCAATAGCATTGGGCAATAATATGATATCCTTGAAAGTGGGTTTCAGATTTATTGGTGTTAATTCAAAAATACCTCTATCTCCACCTCCACCTCAGCTATAAAATAGGTCGTAATTGTTTGGCCTCCCTCACAATGAGAAGCTGCCTCGACTTTTTGCTTAGTATATATCCAAAGTGTTCCATTATTGGCAGACTGATAACATTCATTCTCCTGAAAGCGCACCAATTTCTCATCGCTAAGTTGAAAATCCCATGTTTCAGAAAATTTAGAGCAATAGGATATACTATCCTGAATTGTAATCATAAAATCTTGACCTTGAAAATCGTTGAGTTTTATTTCATTCTTTTCGATATTGTAATCATCATATTCCAGTTTGCCAGATATATGGCTCTCTGTTGGTTTAAAATTTCTATTTATTTGTGTAAATGATAAACTTATACCGATAATGGCTTTCTCTGCTATTAGAATAATCTCCCTCATTGCATTTTTCATTTGAATGTCAGTTTAAATGATCGATCTAAAATGTTCAGAAACAAATGATTACCAATTGTTGATCTTACATAAACCTCATAACGATTCCGTTAGGCTTTTTCCCTACTGTAATCTTCATTGTTTCTTTAAGGTTTGCAACGTCAATAACCGATACGGTCTCCTCATTTTGATTGGTAACATATCCGGTTTTGCCGTCTTTGCTAAACGCAATTGCATGCGCACCGTTTCCGACTGCAACTTCACCCTTGTGAATATAATCGTCATAGCTTTTCCCAATCATATGGATTGCGGCATTGTTCCTTTCCCACATATGAATCATGCTGCCATTCGGATCAGAAACCCACATCTGGTTCATCATTGTATTACGGGCAGCCATCCCGGGCATAAACCCTAAATCCAACACATCTGTCATCATATTGGTCATGCCGTCAATCATACTGATACTTTGTCCGTCTTCGTTATCCACGTACATCATGCCATCCATCCCAGGCCAGGCGCCAACCGGATTTGCTCCAACTTCAATAGATTCAAGCACCTTTTTGCTAACCGCATCTACAATTGTTACTGTGTTCGACATTCCGTTGGCAACATATGCCTTTTTGCCATCATCCGAAAAAGTGACTTCGGCTGGCATCTGACCTATCGAAAGCGTATTTAAAAGAGAATAAGTGTTTGCATCAAATACCTTGATTTTACCTTCAGGCATCATTATCGCTGTCCACAATTCTTTGCCGTCAGGAGAAAAAATAGCGTTATGTGCCATTTCTTCAAGAGCAATTTCCTTTAATAAATTCCCTGTGACAGCATCAATAACCAGAATTCTTCCGGGCATTGCAGCGGTGGTAGTGCTACCACTATGATGCTGACTGTGGGCATCGGTTGTTCCTCCTGTAGTAGCCGAAGCCTGCATCATACCATGCCCTTCGCTGAAATCTATACCAGGCGCAGCTATAACCAACTTGCTCTTGTCGGGCGAAATGTAAATATGATGCGGCCACATGTTGGTCATCCCCATTTCCATTTGACTTTCACCTGAACTACTTTGTAGTTTGGTTAGGTCAATGGTATTCTCAACCTTGTTTGTGGTAATGTTGATTATCGAAATGGTATTACTTTCGCCATTGACTACATACGCCGCATCAAAATTTACCCGGGTATTGTTCGGTGATGTTTCATCTTTAGTACAACCTAAAAACATGATAGCGCTTCCAATCAGGATGGCTATTGATAATTTTATATTTTTCATAATGTTATTTTAATTTGTGAAAGGAATCAATGAATAGCCATGACCAAATTCAAAAACCCTCTTTTCCCGAAGTCGGTTGAACCATGGCTATTGCATTGAAAACAAGTATTGAAAAGCTATTTTTTCCTGACGTACTTGCAACAAGCGTTGAGCTTGGCATACACCTTATCGTCGGCTTTATATTTCTCGGTGTCATACCC
This sequence comes from Prolixibacteraceae bacterium, assembly GCA_028683385.1. GTDB lineage: Bacteria > Bacteroidota > Bacteroidia > Bacteroidales > Prolixibacteraceae > Aquipluma. The sequence goes on from JAQUIJ010000014.1 coordinate 84,768, forward strand.
AACAGCGGCAATTTTCTTTTGAATATCGTCGCTCTTGACTTTTGAAGGATCGTACACGAGTGTGAGTAATTTGGTGGTTTTGTCCCAATTTGCTTTGCTTACACCATCAATTTTCGAGGCTTTTTCAATGCTCGCCTGACAGGTTTCGCATTCGCCCCAAACTTTTATGGTTTCAGTTTTGGTGGACGTCATATCCATTTTGGCGTCCATTTGGTTTTTGGACATATCCATTTTTGAATGATCGTGCGTTTGGGCATAAGAGTTTGAACCCAGTACTACTGCCAATAAGGCAATTATAATGATTTTTACAGTTTTCATTTGATTTGAATTTGATGTTATGTATTGAAAAAGGCATTAGGTATCAAGATGTAAACATCAGGATACGAGACAATAAGCACCTTCCAGCAAAAGAGATTGAATAATCTTAGAAGCTGAAAATGAGGTTACATAAACATCAAATACGGAAAACGCAAATTTTGGGCAAGCTTACAGCAGTCGCAAGTAAGAATTCAGGCGGGCTGGTGTTTGCGTTATTCTGAAATAAAGAAGTAAGTGATTGAAATGATATGTTTTCAGGTAGAGTAAAAACCTGCAAAACGGATTGTTCAATTGTTTTGAATTCGGAAAACGTGGGCGAATAATTGTGATCGACCTCGTAAACTGAAATAGTATTGTTGCAGCAGTCTTCGCGAAGGTGACTGCCTGGTCTTGTGCATTCATCTGTTGTTTTGTTTTCCATACCACATGAAGCAACACCACCCCATACGGACACCTTAAAAGCTGCAAGTTCGCCCCCACAATAATGCTCCGACACGGTGAGTTGTGTCCCCGAAATCAGGATGAGCAAAGCGAATAATATGGAGAAAACTCTTTTCATTTGGTTATATCAACGCAAACAACTAAAAAATGTTATCCAAAGGTATAATTATTTTGATTTGTTGAATCACTTTCCATTTGGATTAGGAAATATTAACAACTGGATTACTCTAAATCATGTCCGTGCCTGTGGTGCAAATCCGGGTCATGAGGATGTTCGTGTGTTACAGGATCATGAGTATGGAGGTGCGAATGCCATTTGCGGCTCGGAACAGTTTCTCCCTCGTGTGAATGGTTATGATGCCCGTCGTTGTGTTTATGGTAATGGATGTGTTCCATAGCAACATGAGTATGTCTGTGTTTATGAGAAAACAGATTGGTGACGATTACAGCTAACGCCAAAAGTGCAATCGAAATGAGGTGAACCCATTGGAAAGGTTCATGAACAAATAAATACGACAAAAACACACCCCAAATTGGTGCAGTAGAAAACAAGATTTGACTTCGGGTAGCCCCGATATTTTGTGCTGAAGTCACATAAAGTACAATACTGAACCCATAAGCGAAAACCCCAACAATGATTGCCGGAACGACATTTCCTAAAACAATTGCCTTACCTGCGATAAGGCATCCGATGATTAAATTAACCGAACCAGCCACGATTCCTTTTACAAAAGTGACTGTTTGAGGAGATGCCCCATCAGTTAAGGCTGTCAGATGGTTATCAACCGCCCAGCAAATACAGGCCGCTGTTATGAGCAATCCTGAAATGATGCCGCTTGTACCTTCTCCAAACGAAACAATAATTCCTGCTACAATGGTTAGAAAAACGCCAATCCATGTATTCCGGTCGAGGGCATCTTTAAAAACTAATGCGCCTAAAGTAGCAGTTGCTACCAGTTCCATATTTAACCAGATTGAAACTGAAGCTGCATTGGCCATTCTTAAACCAGCCAGTAAAAGCAAAGGCCCTGCAAACCCACCAAAGAAAATGATACCAATAGTCTTTGCCCTGCTACCCGGTTGAAAAAGCAATTTCAGGTTACTGTTTTTCCTGAAAATATAAGGCAGCATCGCCAACGCAGCACCCAAATAAAGTAAGCCAGCCAATTGAAATGAGTTTAATCCGTTCAATAGTAGTTTACTAAATGGAGTAGCCACCCCAAAAAGAAACCCGGAAAGAATACCTATTATGATTGCAAACCGCTTCATGATCTACTTTTATCCAAAAGTGCTCAATTAATTGGACTTTAAAAAATTGGGCTTGTCCGAAGTTTCATCCTCCAAACAAGCCCAACAATCAATTTTCTACCATTCGTATTGCATCAGATATACCATTTCGAGGTAATAATCTTTTGCTGAAACAAGGTATCGGTCGTAAGTTTCGTACCATGACGAAAGTTCGCGGTAATATTCAAGCACCGAAATATTGCCGGAATTTAAAGATTTCTTCAACAAGTCCTGGCTTTGGATGCTTTCAGCAATTTTCCGATATCCGTCAAAGTTGCTTCTTAACGAAACGGCTACCTGATATTTGGCTGCAATGTTCGATTTCAATTGCTGACTGTATGCAAAAGCGCTGCTTTCGGTTGCCTGTTGTTGCGACTGTGCATATTTTACCGTGTTTTTGTTTTGCCACAACGGAATGCTGATGCCAGCCTGAACGCCCCGGTACGAACCATCAATAATAGTTTCCTGCCCATACCCGGCCTTGAATTGCGGCAACCAAAGCGATTGCTGTAATTTTACATTATTGCCAGCTATCTGTTGTTCGTAACCCATTGCTTTTAAGACCGGATCGTTCTGAATAGCTTTCGCCAGGATTGAATCAACAGGTAATAATTGCCAAACCGGATATTCAGGATTTGTAAGCACAAATGCCCTTCCTCCGTTCATAGCTGCTAAAATCTGCATTTTCTCTGTCCGTCGTGCTTCGTTCAAACTAAGCTCATTGGCCCATCGCGAGGCTTCGATTCGTACTTTGTTAATTTCCATCTGGTTGGCATCGCCCGACTGCAAACGTTTTTCAAACAATGATTTCACATTTTCGGCATCGGTAGCCCGTTTTTTCAATTCAACGGCATATTTGTCGAGGTAAACCAGCTCTAAATATTGAGAAGCTGCTTCAATCAAAACATTTCGGGTGTTGAAGCGGTGCAGTTCACCTGATTTTTCGCCCAATAGTTTTGCTCCGGTCTTTTTACGTGAATAAACAGTCGGAAAATAAAACGATTGCGATACGCTTAAAGTAGATTTATTCCCAATAACATCATTGTTTCCGGGAAAATAACCGTATTCAACTTGCGGATCGACAGGCGTTAATCCTGTGCGGGTAAATGCAATTTCTGCATCACGGTTCTGAGACGAAGCCTTTATTTGCAGATTGTTGGCTGCAACGCTGTCTAAAACAGTTTGCAACGAAACCTGTGCATTGACCCATTGTGCCAGGATTAGAAAAAGTATAATGAATGGAATGTGTTTCATGCTTTTTTTGTTTTAATAATTCCACGACTGTTTAAAATGCTGTAAACAATTGGCACGATATAGATATTCAGTAAGGTTGAAGTTAACAACCCGCCTAAAATCACTTTTGCCATGGGGCTTTGTATTTCGTTTCCTGCCAAATCGCCTTTAAATGCCATTGGTATTAAGGCCAATGCAGCCGTTAGTGCGGTCATTAATATGGCATTCAACCGGTCAGACGAACCTTTGGTTACAGTTTCAATGAGTGAAACACCTTGATTTTGCAATTTCTGGTAATTTGAAATGAGCAATATTCCGTTTCGGGTGGCAAGACCAAAAAGTGTGATAAACCCAATGATGGCCGGAATACTTAGAATTCCTGATGTAATCCAGATGGAAAATACGCCGCCAATCAATGCCAGCGGCAGATTGAGCAAAATAATACCAGCCAGTTTGAAGTTCTGAAACTCCTGAAACAACAAAAGAAAGATGATAATGATGGCAATAATTGAAGTCAGCATAAGCGTTTGCGATGCTTTTGCCTCGCTTTCGAACTGTCCGCCATATTCAATCCTGTACCCTTCAGGCAAATCAATATTCTCGTTGATATTCTTCTGAATATCCTGAACAACACTCCGCAAATCACGTTCTGCCACATTGGCCGAGATCACAATTTTACGCTGTACATTCTCCCTACTAATCGAACTTGGTCCCGAAACAGAAACGATATCGGCAACCTGTTCCAACGGAACTTTTTTGCCGTCGTGCGTGTCGATCAATGCCGAACGAATGCCTTCAATCGATTCGGTGTAGTCCTTGTTCAGGCGCAAAACCAAGTCAAAACTGCGCTGACCTTCATAGATGTCAGCGAGTTTTTCGCCACCAAACGAAATATCCACAAACTCATTAAACTGCTCGGTTGTAATTCCGTACTGCGCCAGCATATCTCGATTGGCACGAATCTGAATCTGGGGAATTTCCACTTGCTGGTCCACATTCACATCAACCAGGCCTTCAATATCTACAATCGCACTTTTAACCTGGTTGCCGATAGAGAACATCTTATTCAGATCAGTTCCGAAAAGCTTGATGGCAATGTTTGCCCGCGTACCAGAAAGCATGTGGTCGATGCGGTGACCGAGAGGCTGGCCGACTGTATAAGCAATTCCCGGAATCCGGGCTAAAGTAGTTCGCACATCGGCCATGAATTCTTGCTGAGTCCGTTCTTTCAGTAGAAAGTTCACATCTACTTCAGCGCTGTTGGTCGTTTGCGAATGTTCGTCCAGTTCGCCACGACCGGTTCTACGGGCCGTACTCGATATTTCAGGAATGGCCAATAATTCAGTTTCGACCAGGTTACCCAAACGGTTGCTTTCTTCGAGTGAAGTACCCGGTTTTGTGACTACCGATAGCGTTAAAGCGCCTTCGTTAAACTCGGGCAGGAAGCTTCGTCCAAAGGTTGAAAAAGCGAAAAGTGCGATCACAAACATTCCAAGTGTTGAAAAGATGACCGATTTCTTGTGCCGTAAACTCCAGGTAAGTGATTGCTCGTAGTAGTGAGTCAGTTTGCGGACCAGCCATTTTTCTTTCTCGTTTTTTGCCAGGTACTTTTCGTTCGAAAGCAACATCTTCGACAATAATGGAGTTAAGGTCATAGCTACTACCAGCGACACGAACAAGGATACAACGAATGCAATTCCAAGCGGTTGCAACATCCGGCCTTCCATTCCTGAAAGGAAAAACAAAGGCAGGAAAGCCACCATGATGATAAGCGTTGCATTAAGAATGGAAGCCCTGATTTCTTTTGAAGCTTCGAAAACGACGGTAAACGACGATTGTCGCTCATGGACTGGTTTCATCCGGTTCTGCCGAAGCCGTTTATACACATTTTCTACATCAATAATGGCATCGTCAACCAGCGAACCGATGGCAATAGCCATACCTCCCAAACTCATGGTATTGATGGTCATTCCTAACATCTTCATTACTAAAATTGCCCCCAGCAACGAAATTGGGATGGCCAGCAATGAGATAATCGTGGTGCGGAAGCTACCCAGAAAAACAAACAAAACGATGATGACGAAAATTCCACCTTCCATTAAGGCATTTTGCACATTGCTGACCGATGTCTCGATAAAATCGGCCTGGCGGAAAATTTTGGTGTCCAATTTTACATCTTTTGGTAAGGTCTTTTGCAATACCGCCAGGTTTTCTTCTATTCGCTGCGTAACCGCTAACGTGTTGGCATTGGGTTGCTTCGATATGGAAATGATAATGGCAGGTTTCGCATTTCCAGAGGCATATCCCATTTTGGGTGCGCTACCAATCACTACTTCGGCCACATCATTAATCCTGACCGGTTTGCCATTATTCGATTTAAGGTATGAATTGCCCAACACATCAATATCCGAAGAGCGGGCAATGCCACGCACCACATATTCGTTGCCAAATTGCCTTACAACGCCGCCGGTTGAATTTTGACTGACCCCTTTGCAAACGTCAGCCAATTCGGACATCGAAACCTGATAGTATTTCATTTTCTGCGGGTTGGCCAATACTTGATATTGCTTGTAGTCGCCGCCAATAATGGTAACCTGCGAAACTCCACCTGTTGCCAGAATGAGCGGTTTCACATTCCATTCAGCCATTGTACGCAAGTCCATCATGCTTGTGCTGTCGGCCTGCATCCCGATGAAAAATATTTCGCCCATGACGCTTGATTGCGGAGCCAACACCGGCTGTCCAACTCCCAAAGGCATGGTTGATGAAACACTGATGAGTTTTTCACTTACAATTTGCCGGGCCTTGAAAATGTCTGTTCCCCAGTCAAATTCGACCCACACGAACGAAAAGCCCTGCGATGATGCCGAGCGCACTCTGCGAACATCGGTTGCACCGTTTACCGAAGTTTCTATTGGAAAAGTAACCAACCGTTCTACTTCTTCCGAAGCCATTCCATGTGCATCAGTCATTACTACAACGGTAGGAGCCGTGAGATCCGGGAACACGTCCACATCCATATTTGAAGCAGTTCTCATCCCGAAAACCACCAATAACACTGAACTAAGTAAAATGAGATACTTGTTGTTCAGCGAAAATTTGATAATATTATTTAGCATGGTTGCGGCGATTAATGTACATGTCCTGAATGAGCATCCAAAGTTCCTGTAGCTTGTGCCAGTTTTATGAGAATTGCACCCTTGGTTACAATCCGCTCACCGCTGTTAAGCCCGGTCTTGATTTCAGTTCGGACGCCATCAGTAGCCCCAATTTTTATTTCCCTTTTTTCAAAAAGTTCGGGCGTAACCTGCACATAAACAAAGAAAGTACCCTGATCTTCCAGTAACGAACTAGTTGGAACAGTCAACGCCAGTGTGTTGGTTAGTGTTTTTAAATAAACTTCTACAAATCCGCCAGCGGTGAAATTGCCTATGTTGTCGATTTGTAAAGCGACAGGAATAAGGAAATTGTCTGAATTGGTTGCCTTGCCAAACGACAGAACTTTACCATTTAATTGTTCGAGCGAATAGGTTTGATTGTCTTGTACCGTGCGGATGTTGGCTGAAGCAATTGACCCAAGCATCGGTGCATATTTTTGCTGAACCTCGGCATTCAGCAGAAGTGTTTTGTTCTGTGCAACGATTACAATTGGCTGCCCTGCTTCAACGTAAGTTCCGTTTTTAACCAGAACCTGTTTCACAAAACCATTCATCGTGCTTTTTACACTCTGCCCCGAAGCGCTGAAATTGGTATTCAGGTTGTCAAAAACTGCTTTGGCGTTATCGTATTGATTCTTTGCACTGAGCAGGTCTTTTGCTGAAACAATTTTATCCTTTGAAAGCTCAACCGACCGTTCGTAATCAGCTTTTGCTTTTTCCAGATTGTTCTTCGCTTCGGCATAGCGAACTGAAATATTGTTGTCGGCCATTTCGCTGCCGGAAATGGAGAACAAAACCTGACCTTTTGAAACATCTTTTCCTTCCAACACCGTGTTGCCGGAAATCATCACTATGCCATTCGTTTTTGCTGAAACAATAATTTCGTCGCCCTGTGACGATTGAACCTGTGCCGTGGTTTTGATTACCTGACCAAACGGCTCATTGCGGGGAAAATCAGTGGCAAAATCAACTTTCCACGACTGCTCTTTGGTAAAAACGGTAGTATTAGTTTGGGAAACTACTACTTTTTCAGCAGTTTCGTGCGCTTCGTGATGTTCTGCAAAAACAGTCACCTCGGGAACCAATACTTCAAAACTACCTGTTTCGTTGGCGATCTCGAATTTCAATGTTCCTGTTCCTGCCGTTTCGGGCTGAATGTCGAAACTGTAAATGCCTTTTCGGGTTGGTTTATCGAGTGTCTGGCTTACTTCTTTACCGTTTACGATCAGGCGAATAGTCATGCTTCCGCTTTCCAGAGCTTTAAAATCGGGCAATCTGGAAAAATGCGACAGCACATTTGCTGTTTCGCCAACTACAAAGGCATCGGCTTCGGCAAACACTTCGAAATCGGTACTGTATGCGGTATATTGAAATTTTACTTCTTCGTGAGCCTCTCCATCTTCGTGTGCCTCCTCACCTTCGTGAGATTCGTGAGATTCGGCTGCCTCATTTACTTTCTGTTTATCGCTGCTCTGGCAGCTTACAAAAACGATGGCAAGCAAAGCCAATAAAAATATCTTTGATTTCATCTAAAATCTTGTTTAAATTTCTAAATAATTGATTGTTGAATGTGTGTAATCTTAACATTATAAGCAAATTACATCAAACATTCAGGAAAAGAAATTTAAACAACAGGTGGAGCCCGTAATCCTATAGAAGCAGAAACAAAATTGGAGTGAGAGGAAGTTATTAATGGTATTTGTGCATTCTGAATGGTTAGAGGCACAAACAATGGGAATTCATCACTAAATAAGATAGCCTGAAAATGAACGAATTTGGAATGATCATCATCACAACCCAAACATTTGAATTCGTGTCTTAACGAATTTATTGGAACGACTACGGCTTGTTTTAAAGCACAAGATTCTGAACTATTTTCACCATCATGCTGGTGATTGTGCTCCGATGTATTGTGATTGTGCGCTATGCTATTATCCTGGCAGTGTGCGCCAATGATACAAACCAGTCTTTCGTGGTGGTGATGAGGTACAACAGTGTGTGCCAACAACACAATATTGGCAAGAAGTATAAAGAATAAGGCTGTTGTCCTTTTAATCATTCAGGAAAAATTTCTGCGAAGTTAACGCAAAAATCCATATAGTTGGATTGTGACTTTGTTAAATTTGGTAAACAGGCCTATCAGGTTGGTATTGATGTGTCGAGTCTAAACTGACTGATAAAGGGGAAAGTGATCTTAAATAAGATTTGGGGGGTGGGTTTGATAAATGTTTTTGATGCTCACACAGCAAAGATCCGGTTTTGTTAATATATCTAAAGGGCCTTTAAAATTTGGTGCAGAATAGTACTTTTGGCATGTGAGAACTCTCAGAAAAATAGTTGTAATTGGACTTTCGGTTTTATTTCTGTTCTTATCAACCGGAGTAATGCTGTATCAAACTCATTGTGAATGTTTGGGGAGTAGCAAAGTTTCATTGTTTGCAGCCCACGAATTGAGCAACCATACAACCGCTGAAGACAATTGCTGTTCTACAGAATCGAAACCTGCCAACTACCATCTGGATATAATACAACAAGCATGCGGATGTGATTTGCCAGTCCTCATTTATCTGAAATTATCCAGACATTTGGGCGAGGACTCAACTCTTGAGTATTCATTGGCAAAAATAATCAGTCTTCAGAATGTTGCTGTTATTGAAACAGTTGAACAATTACTTCCGGAAAAATCATTCGTTCACTTCACTTATTACACGCCACCCGAGACTAAAAAGGTTGGACGTACATTAGTTAACTTCTTAAAACAATATAAGATAGCCCTTTTCGCATAATCAGGTTTTAACAATTCGTGTTTACAATCAGATTATAAATATTTCAATATTATTGAGATGAAAAGAGTTATTGTTTTGCTGTTAATATTCTTAACAGTATATAGTTACGCCAATCCGATTAAAGGGAAGGTATTGGGGCTCGAAAATGGCGCAAAGAATATTTTGCCGGGCGCTAATATATATTGGGCTGGTACCAATTTGGGAACAATTGCCAATGAGAATGGCGAGTATAGTATTCAATCCATTCAGGATAACAATTTATTGGTTTTCAGTTTTGTTGGATTTAAAACTGACACTATTAAATGGAGCGGGCAAAAAGTAATTGATGCTGTTCTGGATATGAATATGGACCTGGACGAAGTTACTGTTGTTCAGAGGAAGAAAGGAACGCACATTTCCCGACTCAATCCCATTTACACAACACAGATCAATGGGGCCGAATTGCACAAAGCAGCCTGCTGCAACCTATCCGAGAGTTTTTCGACCAATCCATCAGTTGATGTTTCATACAGCGACGCGATAACCGGTGCCAAACAGATTAAACTATTGGGGCTCGATGGTACGTATTCGCAATTGCAAACTGAAAATTTTCCGAATTTAAGAGGTTTGGCTACAAATTATGGATTAACTTATATTCCGGGGCCCTGGCTTGAATCCATTCAGGTTTCGAAAGGGGCTGCTTCAGTTCTAAATGGTTATGAGTCTATTACAGGCCAGATAAATGCAAACTTTAAAAAAACTGATGGCATTGAGGCTTTTCATTTTAATGTATTTGCGTCAGCGGAAGGACGGACAGAAGTAAATTCTAACTTCGCTGTGAAACTTTCTGAAAAGACATCAACGGCATTCTTTGTTCATCATTATAACTTTCAAAATCGAATTGACGAGAATATGGATGGATTTCTGGATGAGCCGCTTATGAAGCAAATTCACCTGTTTAACCAGTGGAAATATGACTCAGGAACTGGTTTTATGGTTCATTCAGGGATTCATTACCTGAATGAAGACCGGGTTGGAGGACAGGCCAACTTCAGGAAAGATATGGAGCGGAATACTTTAAATCCATACGGGGTAAATGTGCAAAACGAACGATTTGAAGGGTACGTTAAAGGTGGTTATGATTTTAAAGGATCAAGGCATAGCCTTGCGTTTATTTCGAATTTCACATATCACGAAATGGGCTCATACTATGGATTGAACAACTATTCAGGAAAGGAATACACGATGTATGGGAATTTGGTTCATACTTTTTCGATTGATCCGATGAATGTACATTCATTAAATTCAGGGGCCAGTATAATTGTTGACCAGGCGGATGAAATCCTCAATCAGAATTCGATTAATACCAACGACTTCGTTCCTGGCGTTTTCAGCGAATACACTTTTAAACCGAACCCAAAGATTACCCTGATGGCTGGTTTACGTGCCGATTTTCACAACACATTTGGCACATTTGTGACTCCAAGGGTTCATTTGCGATATGGGCCCAACGAGCTTCTGACCTTTCGGGTTTCTGCCGGAAAAGGATATCGGTCGCCACGGATTCTTGCCGAAAATAGTTTCCTGCTGGCCAATTCCCGTTCCCTGAATTTTACTGAGAACAAAATTTTGGAGGAAGCCTGGAATTATGGTGCAAGTGTCAACCTGAAAATACCCTGGACTGAAAGGCCGTTGAATCTGAATGCCGAATATTTCAGGACCGATTTTATAAACCAGTTGGTTGTAGATCGCGAAAGTTCAGCCAGTCAAATTTTATTGACTGCGTTAGATGGCCAATCGTTTGCTAACAGCTACCAATTGGAGCTTCTGTACGAGTTGCTTCCCCGACTCGACATTACGGCGGCCTATCGTGTAAACGATGTCAGGCAAACCATTAATCATGAGTTAGTTCGAAAACCATTAGTCAGCAAATATAAAGGGCTTGTTACCATAAATTATACTGACCGGTTGAAAAAATGGATGTTCGATTATAATGCCCAGCTTAATGGTGGCGGGCGTTTGCCAATTGTAGTTGACAGTCAATTAAATTCACCAACCGAGTTTCCGTCATTTACGGTGATGAATGCCCAGGTTACCAGATATTTTCGGTATTGGAACCTTTATGTTGGAGCTGAAAATTTGTTGAATTATACTCAGGATCATCCGGTTTTGGATGCCGAACGTCCTTTTGGAAATGAGTTTGACGCAACCCGAATCTGGGGTCCCGTGATGGGGCGTAGAATTTATGCAGGTATCAGAATAACATTAAATCATAAAACTAAATAAAATGAAAAAGACTATTCAATTGATTGTACTTTGCTTTGTTGCAGTATTATTTGCTACTGAATTAAAGGCACAGGAACCAAAAAGCGACTCAGTAACAGTTTGTTACAAAACCACAATGGACTGTAATGACTGCCAGGTAACACTAACCAATTATCTGAAATTTGAAAAAGGGGTGAAAGATCTGAAAGTTGACCTGAAATCCAATACCATCAAAGTAGTTTACAAGTCAGGGAAAAATTCTCCTGAGAATTTGGCAAAGGGAATTAAAAAACTAGGGTATGAAGCCAATCCGATTACAGAAAAGGAGTATAAAACCTTAGTTGTCGAATCTCCCGGGAAATAGATTTTAATTTTACATGAGGCTGTCCATAAAGACAGCCTCGTTTTTAATACTTCACAAACTTATTTCCCTTCTGCCAGTTCATCCATCATTTGTTTGAATGATTTAAACAGGCCTGATGCCTGATTAAACAATTCCTGATTGGATTTAACGGCTTCCAGCATCATTTCCATGTTCATGGTTGAAAGAACGGTTTTGTCGTCAGCTTCATACACAGCTAAAGTACAGGGCATAAATGTTGAAAATTCAGGATTGGTTGTGAGCATCATTGATGCTGTCTTTGCCTGACAAATGTTATAAACGAACACTTTCCGTTGGATTGGAAACCCTTTTGATTCAACGATCTCGTGATAAATATAGGTCTGAAGCAAGGCCAGGCTATATTTATTGCACGCTGCTTCGACCAGTCCGGCAACCTGTTCGGCGGTGAGCTTACTTTCCGTTTGGTGCATTACCAATTCTACCATATTCTCCATGATTTGTTGTTTTTAGAAGGTTACGGTTTGGTCTGCCCATACAACCAACTCCACACAATCAACCATCGTTGAAATAGGGCAGGCTTCGGTGCTGTCCAGTTGCCTTGATTTCAGGCAGGTTCCACAAGCTAAAATTTCTCCGCCAATTTCAACGAATTTCTTTAATTGTTCGTCAACGTTGTACTTTTCATGGGTTAGACCTTCGCATTCAACGGCTTCGCCCATTAAAAACAGTTTTACTTCATGTCCGGTCTTTTTTGCTGTTACGGCAAAGCGGAAAGCATTCCACGCTTTTTCAAATTCTTTTGTTTCAAGGATAATTCCGATTTTCATTGTTCTATTATTTAAAATGTTAATACGATTTTATTTTTACGGATCAGGTCATACAAATCGGCCAGTGAAGAGTATTTACAAACTTCCGGCTCGTTATTTTTCCGGCTTTGCAGACAAGTTCCACAACCTAGAATAATTCCACCATTCTCTAAAAACTTGTCGGCTTGTTCTTTCATGTCTTTATCGGTTTTAACAAGATCGTCCAGCTCAACACCTTTACCAAGTAAAAATATCTGCACGGTATCTCCCTGATTTTTAGAATAGTTGGCCAAACGCAGTGCATTCCAAACGGTTTCTGTGTCGTTTGAATAAATGACCATACCAATGGAGGTTTGGGAACCTGAATTAGGGGCAGGAGATTTGGCATAAGTTCCTGATGTAAATACACATGCAATAAAGGCCAGAAGAATAAAATGTTTTTTCATAGATTTTTGATTTATATTAGTTTGAGAGTTTTTTAACAGCATTAACGAGCACTTCGACGGCAAAATCAATTTCTTCGTCCGTCGTATGTTTTCCGGTTGAAATCCTTACCGTTGCCGTAGCAGTCCTGAAATCAAGGTTCATCGCATGAAGAACAGAAGAAATAGTTGTTTCTCCGGAATGACAGGCAGAACCGGTAGAAATTAAAATATCATTGCTGATGAAGGAAGCCAAGGCGTGAGCACTAACATTTTCAAAAGCCACACTTAGGGTATTTGGCAAACAATTAGTCAGGTCGGCGTTGATTTTTACTGTCATCCCTAATTTTTCCTGCAATCCACGAAGGAGTTTATCACGGAGGGTTGAAAGGTGATTGCTGATCGCTGAAAGGTTTTGTTGTGCCAGTTCACAAGCTTTTCCAAGCCCAACAATGTAGGGAACATTTTCTGTTCCCGGACGGATTCCCTTCTCCTGACTTGCTCCATGTATTAAATTTTCAATTTTTGTACCCTGCCTGATATACAACGCCCCAATACCTTTGGGTGCATACAATTTATGTCCGGCTATCGTGAGTAAATCAACGTTGAGTTTCTGTACATCAACTTCGATTTTGCCCAGCGATTGTGCAGCATCGGTATGGAAAGCAATCTGATTTTTCTTTGCAATAGTGGCTATTTCACTTATTGGTTGAATTGTTCCCACTTCATTATTGGCGTGCATGATGGTAATTAATGCCGTGTCGGGGCGAATAGCTTTTTCAACATCAGCAGGATTAACCCTACCAAAAGTATCTACCGGAAGGTAGGTGATTTCATAACCAAACGTAGCCAGATATTTGCACACTTCGGTTACGGCAGGGTGTTCAACAGCCGAGGTAATGATATGCTTTCCCTTTTCTTTATTGGCAAGGATGAAACCATGAATTGCCAGATTGTTTGATTCTGTGGCGCAACTGGTAAATACAATTTCTTCGGGCTTGGCATTGATTAAACTTGCTACCTGTTTACGTGCTTTGATAATGGCTTCCTTGTTGGTTCGGCCAATGGCATAAGCGCTGGAAGGGTTGCCAAAATTTGTATCGAAATAGGGCAGCATCTCCGTTATAACCTCCAGGGCTATTGGGGTGGTTGCATTATAATCAAGGTAAATAGGTTTTTCCATATTCGTAAATTTATATTCCAATAGCTAACTGAAGGGTAAACATACTTTGGTCATCAATTTCCGAATGGTTAATGACTGTATAATCCAGACTTAGCTTTGCATTGTGTCCTTTCATATAGTAATTGATACCGCCGCTCAGGAAGTTGGTTTCATTCTTTTGTTCGATAGACACATTTTCGTAGCGAAAATAGGGCTGTAGATTTCCTTTAAAGATTGGAGCGCCAAAATAATAGCCAGCCTGAAGGTAGAAAAGATCGGCATTGTCGCCCGGAATAAGTTTAGCGAAAGTATTTGTCTGGGTGCTGTTCTGTATATGAATGTATGCCGATTCCACAGTAATAGCATCTTTGGCAACCGGATGATCAAAAAAACCGTCAACAGTCCAAATCATGTTATCCTGGCCAGTGATATTGTTCAAAGTCAAGTTCTTTTGGTTGTCGATACCAGCACCAAAACTCAATACTTTCTTTTTACCCAAATAGGTTCCCTGGTTGAACCACTCTTTTTCCGGCTCCAACAAATTGACGACCAAGCGGCCAACAACGCGAAGTTTATCTTCAGGATTGCCAGCATCTTCCACTCCTTCTGAAACCATCATGCGGTATTGCAGCCTACCGTCAAACGGATTGCCCCAAAGGGTTACACCATCATCCCGGCCCACTTTGCTGGTGTAAAATATACCACCCCGGATTCCACCTTGCATAAATGAAAGGTCGGTGGTTAGAAGCGACTTGGTTGAAGTGGTTCCGTAATTCCGGGTAAGGGGGACATACATGCGCCCGGCTTGTATTTTGAAACTCTCATTCAAGCTCAGGGTAATCCATAAATCACGAAAAGCCAAACCACTGCCAAGCCCCTGCGATGGGTTGTCCAAACCATCCTGCCCTAATCGGTCAACTGCAACATGGGCGAAAAACCCAAGGTAATCGGTTGGCTGTCCCTTTACCGATAAATATGCCCTTCGTACCATAAAGTCATTAAGGGCATTGCCGTTCTTGCCGTTTTCAACATGTTGATACCACGCCTGCGACCAAAAACCTATATCTAATTTATTTTGGGCAACGGCATTTTCAAGACTAAAAAGAATAGCGATAAAGAATAAAACCATAAGCTTTTTCATCGACAGGAATTTTAAAGTTTGTTTATGAAATTTCAACATCTTATTACCTTTAAATAAAGACCAAATAATTAAAGTTTAACTGGAATCCCGATTAACTTACCACCTGTTTTAAGCAGATTTTTATAGAATTCTTTTTTTAAGCTAATCGGACTTAACCACCATTTTTCGAAAAGCACTTTCCCGATATGCCATTTCCAACCAATCTGTTTTAAATGAACCTGTGGATGGGGTTCCCCGAAGAAATCACCGTAGGCAAATCCGGCCAAATCCTCTCCGGCTTCGAGCATGCAATAACCGTCGGCACAGAATTTTTCATCCGCTTTCTCTCCTTTAATTTTCCGGACAATGTTTTTTGCAACAACATCGGACTGCAAGTGGGCAAAAACCCCGGCTTTGGGCAACATCATTGGCTTATCCGGAAACCACCTGCCGGGCAAAGGAATGGAAGCAATGTCGCCAATAGCAAATACATTTTCATGTTTTGTTTCAAGTGTCTGCGGGTTTACATCGATCCACCCGTTTGCGTTAACAAAATCCGATTGTCTAATAACTTCTGGTGCTTGATGCGGTGGAATGACGATCAACAAATCGTAATCAAAAGGTTCTTTCCCGTTGAAAAACAGTTGTTTTGATGTTGTGTCAACCGATCCGAGTTGCATGGATGGATAAAATTGAATTCCTTTTTGATCCAATATACTTTTTACCGCATTTCCAAGTTCAGGCCCTGCAACTGGCAGCGGCTGTGGTTCGGGAGTGAACAGACTTATCTCAACTTTTTCGCGAATACCTTTTGATTTTAGAAAATCTTCGATAAGCATTGCCCCTTCGTGAGGTGCACCGGGACATTTGTAGGGCATTGAAGAAATAACCAGCGCAACTTTTCCGCCTGAAAAATTATTCAACGCATGGTGCAATTTGGACGCACCTTCGAGGGTGTAGAAAGTATGGACGCTGTTGTCCCAGCCTTGTATTTTTTCAGGGGCTAAATCGGCGCCAAGGGCGATTACCAGAAAATCGTAACGATATTCTTTGTCGCCCGTTTTTACTGTTTTCTCAGCCGGAACAATTTCGCTAACCGTAGCATTTACTATTTCAATGTTCTTTTTCAGAAGCGATTTGAGAGGGACACGTATTTGCTTTTCGTTTCGGTCGCCGTTCATCAGCCATAAAAACGATGGGGCAAAGGAATGTTCCTTGTTCTTTTCGATCAGGATAATTTTGTGATCACCACCAATTTGGCTGCTCAATTCATTGGCCGTTACAATTCCCCCAACACCACCGCCTATAACTATTATTGTCTTCATGTTGCTTAATTTGAGTGATTCATTTCCAATTGTTTCATTTTCCATTCGGGATAACCTTCGTCGAGACGGCGAACATTATACCCTTGCTCGGTAAGTATCCGAACAGCTTCGTCGGCAAGTACACAGAAAGGGCCACGACAATAGGCAATAATTTCCTTATCGGCAGGGAGTGTTTTTAATTTCGCCATCAATTCATTCATAGGAAGTGATAAGGCTCCGGTGATGTGGCCGAACTCGAATTCGACGGAAGGCCGGACATCCATAAGCAACACATTGTTATTTTTGATCATACTTTCCAGTTCGACGAGACTTACGGCATTGCCCGATTGATTGTCGGTTCGCTGTCGGTTCATGATTTTCTCCAACTCGGCAATTTCGGTTACAGCATATTTAACAACGTGCTGGTAGAGGGCTAAGAATTCATCGTTGACCAGTGAGTAGTAAACGTATTGTTTCTCTTTTCGCGACTTTACAATGTTATTGTTCTTGAGTACCTGCAAATGTTGTGAGGCGTTGGCAAAATTCAGGTTGGTGATTTGAACAATGGCCTCCACACTTTTTTCGCCTTGCGAAAGCATTTCGATAATTTCGAGCCGAAAGGGATTCGACAAGGCTTTCAGCAGTTTAGCCAATCCATCGTACATGGCATCTTTAAATTCACGTCCTTCCATAATCATCAATTATTGATTGAAGGTACAAATATAGGAATTTAATTCAAGTATTCAATGTATTTATTGAATACTTGAATTCGTGTGTCATATTTATCGGTATGGGAGACAAACAATGACCATCTTCACAATCGTTACTATTGAATCTTCTGCATACTTTCAAATTAATCCAAATTTTATTAAGGCTGCATAGGCTAATTGTAACACTATGCAAAAACGGTTGGATGAGCCATATCCTAAACCTGGAAATTCATTTACTAAACAGATGATGAGAAAATGTTAGAATTAACCGCAGAAGAACAAGCAATCTATACCAAGTTTGTGAATCAAATACGACAATCCATCTATGACCAAAATGAAGTGAAGTTCAATAAGTCTAAAACAGAATTAAGTGAGCATATCAAATAGTAAACTATTTGATATATATTGTCTGGCTAAACCTGAACAAGGGAAGAGTGAGCAAAGCAAGCTCGGGGTGAGTCATGAAAAAGACATCTGATGTTTAATCTTTCCATTTACTTAAAGTTGTCACTATAAAATTATAATCCTTGACAGGCAATGATTTTGAAAGATTTTTGTGTTCGATAAATTGACAAACTGAGGAAAAATGAATTACAATAATATTACAAATTATGCTGCAATTAAGTTTTCCAAAAGCTTCAAATCCTCCAACAAATGGTTCGAGTTTTGTACCATAGGGGTCACTTTTAAAACTCGAAACCACTTGATTATCAGGTGGTTTTGTTGTTTTTATGGCTTCGGGGTAAACATAGGGTAAACAATTTTTAGAAGATTTTTACGATATTATAAAGCCCTAATTTCTTCTTTTTTGCAATAGAATTTAGTTTTTGAAAATTGCTTAACTGACTGCAAGCTATAAGGTTATATGATTTTGAATATCCGTCCGCAATCATTTTTTCATTCAGACATTTACCATCCGAAAGATACACATAAGCTAAGGTTCTTCCATAAGCATCCTGATGATTTTCCTTCTCTAAAGCTAATGTAACTGGTGTTTCAGGTGGCGCAAGTTTCAAAAGATACTTGTGTGCCATTCTGCCCAATTCCATCAACAATTGACCGGCAACATGGGTTTCCCGTTCATCCTGTAAAAGTTTGTTACACGGCTTAATTTCCGGTGCATCTATACCCAAAAACCTTACTTCTTCTTGCTCTTTATTGAAGATATTTTCGACAATTACTCCGTCTCCATCAACAACATTGATGATTTTAAGATGCGTTTTAAAAAAATAAGGTTCTTTTACATTAAACTGCATTGTTTTACATCGTTTTAAATATTGATATTCAAGTAATTAGGTTGTAAATTTACAATAAAAATAATATTCACATTTAAAAATTATCACAATGGCAAAACAAGCAGGTCCATTAAAATACCAGGGAACTTTGGGTGATATCCGCCATTTCAAAATCAAAGGATTACCTGGTCATTATGCAGGTTTAGTTGGTGGCCCTTCGGGCGAACAGGTAAAAACCGCCTCCGAGTTTGAAAGAACCCGTGAAAATATGAATGAGTTTTCAGGTTGTGCTTCAGCCGGAAAATCAATTCGGGTTGGACTTTCGCAGTTAATGAAACAAATGAGTGACCCGCAATTGACCGGAAGGTTAACTGCCATCATGAAAAAGATTAATCTGGAGGACCAGACCGAAGCCAGGGGTTACAGGGCAATCCTGATTTCCACGCAACGCCAACACTTAACAGGATTGGCATTTAATAGAAATGTAAGTTTCGACAGCATTTTTTCAGCTCCGTTCACCCTTGTGAACAATACTGAAAGAAATGGTGCTTCTTTCACTGTTCCGGCCTTCAATCCGATGAGTTTTGTAAATGCACCTGCAGGAGCAACACACTTCCGATTGATAAATGCAATTTCGGTTATTTCGGATTTTGCGTATAACAGCAACTCTGGAAATTATGAACCCATCGAACCTGCGCTCAATGAAGTTTCAGATGTCGCCTATTCCGACTATTTGGATTTAGGAACCAAAATCAATGTTGCAACTGAAGTTTCTGCAATTCTTCCCGGAGCTCCGGCAATGAATGAAAATGTAAGCGTATTGAATTGCATCGGTATCGAGTTTTACCAGCAGGTTGGAGCAAACTATTACCTGTTTAATTCAGGTAATGCACTTAAAGTTCAGGATATTTTCTAATTGAAATACAGGGCTATTATCTAAGGAAGCCTCACCAATCCGGTGGGGTTTCTTTTTTTATCATTTTTCACTAATACATAGCTCATATTGCCCTTATCCACGAATCAACTATTGATTAGTCATTCTTTCCCGAAATTGGTACAGCAAGTGATTTCGGAACCCAAACCAAACATTTTTAAAACAAAAAGAAAAAAAACGAAAAAAAAAGAAAAAGAAAGCCTTTTTTGAGGGTGGCGAGGCTGGGCTGTCAAGGTTTTTGTGAAAAAAATACTACCCGAAGGGTGGAGATTTTTTTTGCAAAACCCGAAGGGCTTAACCTTGATAGCCCAATGTGGGGCGGCTTGTGCGAAGCCACCCTAACTTTGCTTTCCTTTTTTAATTTTTTATGCTGTATTGTATCCCCATACTTCTTTTGACGATAAATATCAATAAGGCACGTATCACTGTTTTTCTTTTGTAGAAAAAATCAGTTTGTATGGAAAATCCATTTGAAATAATCATTCAAAGATTAGATTCTATTGAACGATTGCTTATTGAAATGAAAACAGGTTCACGTAATGAAAATGCACCAACCTGGAAAGGCAATGAATTAATGAATGTGCAGCAAGTGGCTGAGTATTTATCATTGGCAGTTCAAACAATTTATAGTTTAGTACACAAGATGGAAATACCCAATTTTAAACGTGGTAAGAGGCTTTATTTTAAGAGAACAGAGATTGATGATTGGATTGGGCAAGCAAGGCGGAAAACGATGTCTGAAATTGAGCAGGAGGCTTCAAATTATTTGTTTAGGAAACGGAAACCTAAAATTTGAAACAGAATGCACATGACCGGCACAATCCAAACGGGGTGAGCAATATCGCAGTGGAAAGTAAATAGCACGATGCTGAT
The DNA here is from genome assembly GCA_028683385.1 of Prolixibacteraceae bacterium. Taxonomy (GTDB): domain Bacteria; phylum Bacteroidota; class Bacteroidia; order Bacteroidales; family Prolixibacteraceae; genus Aquipluma. The sequence goes on from JAQUIJ010000014.1 coordinate 105,144, forward strand.
TGCGGGTGGGGAAAAAACAAAGGTGGTGATTGAGCGAAATGTAGCAATTGCAGGGAATGGAATGTAGCATCAGATGGCTGGTTTTATAGGGATGGAATTGTATTGCAAATTTGCAAATGTTGCAAACTCTACAATTTGCGCGCTGGGTAAAAAGCAGCCGCGATGCGGAATGAAATATGGGCTGGATTGCGGAATGGAGCGAATGAGCCACTTTTGTTGTGCGGTGCTGAAGTTGGTGAGTGAAAGAAGGCAAAATGCAGTGTAAGGATAGTGAAGTGAATGCAGCGAAGCGAAGGAACGAAACGCCTGAACGGAATGACGCCGATTGAATGAACCTACTGCAAGCACAGGATAGGAGATAAACTAAATTTTACTTTCCACTGCACCGCTGAAAGGGAGGTGGGGAATTTTGTGGTTTTCTTTCCGGGATGCTGAAAAAAGCACTGATGCTCGCGAACGAGGTGGGCTGGGTTGTGTGGCTATTTTACATAGTGGGATTATAGGGCTGGCAAAAACACTTCATTTATACCATTAAAAGTTGCCTGTGCCTATAATAGCCCATTATGTAAAAATAGCTTAGGGTTGTATTTTTTCTGGTGCTAATGGGCACGGTGGTGGCGGTTGGAGTGACCATGTTTTTTTGCTTTTTGTGGGTTGGGAAGGCTCTTAGCCAACGGAGGAACGACGGACGGCTATGTGCCTTATGAGCGATGGGTTTGCAAAAAATGTGACAGAAAAAAACAACAGAAGGGTTGGCTGCGGGGAAGCCGGCAAAAAGACCGTGCAAGCCCTGAACGTTTCATTTCAAGTGAAGGGCGGGGATTTTTGACGGCTGTGGGAAATGTACAGTTGAAAAGGATTTTGTATCTATTAAAGTTATGACAAATAATCAATTGTTGTTTGAAAATATTTTTGCCAATTATCTTGAGTTATAATTTTTTTATTTGTCTTTACACTATCAATTAAATCTAAAGCATTTTCATACTCTAAAAATAAATCAGGTTCTTGAGGCTTCGCAATTAATAAGTCGAAGCGAATTTTACGCTTTACAGCATAATCATGTAATTGTATCAACTGACTATGAATTAAGGCTGATTTGTTTTGAATTGAATTTAAATCAGATAAATCAAAACTAACAGGCTTGACAAAATTATCTGCCCAGACATAATCAAATTTTACTGTAGCAGATTTTAGCTTTATTGATTCATTCTTTTTTAGTCTTTCCAATATTTTATCGCTTTTGCTGGATAAATAACCGCTAAACTGTTTAATAATAAACTGTTCGTTATGCTTAATAACATTAGGCTTTTCAATATTTATCCCAGGTAAAAGCAGCTTTGAGTATTCAGAGATAACAATATCTTTAGAGTTAAATACATTTTTTACAATAACCGGCTCACGAAAAATCAAACCAGATGCATCCTGTGCAAGAATATTGTTATGAATGAATAATGAAAAATCAACTTGAGAAGCGCTAACGCTAAATAGGTCAACCTTGTTTTTTATCCGATTTAAGATTGATTTTAAATAATTTTGAAAGAGCGATGTGTTAAAATTTGGATATACAGATTTCACCCGAGTATGACCACCTTCAACGAATTCCAATGAATTATCAGATGGAAAATAAAAGAGTATTCCAACATTCAGTATCTCACCTAAGGCAAGACTATGCTTGTACTGCAAAACACTATATTTGAAATATTCGTTCACTGTATCGAAATTCTTAAAAGTTCAACAAATTTACGAATATTTTGTTTGACTTGGGCTAACCAAGCCATAATTTCGCTCTGATTATTAGGAAATCCCTCATTATATAAGAAATGAAAATACTCATTTAATTTATTGACATTTAAGCTGTTCAGGAAAAATTCAAATTCTTCAAAATAACTTGATTTGGACTTAAATGTGGATTGTTTTAGATAGCTGTAGAATAAGTGGTATTTTGAGAAATTATCTTCAATATAAAAGCTGTTAAAATTAATATCAGCGATATATTTGGGATTAAAAGCTAATTCGTGGTCAATTAAATACGCACTTTCCGCACTTAATAATAAATTCGTTTTTATTTGACCTCTGTCATAATTTCGTATTAAATTATCAAAGCCGTAAGTTGTGTCAATTTCAATCCGATTTTTGTAAATGCTCTTTGGCAAACCTAAAATAGCGCTATTTACATCAGATATTAATTCTGTGGCAAATTTTGGACGAGGGTCAGCATTGTAATATTGTTGCTGATGTTCAGGCTCCAGATTCATTGTAATTTCTTCGGGAATATTAAGCAAAACACATTTTGGAACTGGCAGCTCGAACTCGGTCGCAAGGAAATTACAAATAACTTCATTATTTAAACAAAAAGAATTAATCTGCGCTGTTGTAAACAATTTAACAACATACGTTTTTAAGCCCTCTGGAGTATTAGCAAAAACAACCCAAGGCTTGGTTCGACCAGATTTTTCATCAATGAAGTCTTCAATTTGTATTACATCGTAAATTGGTAACAACTTATTTTTTAATTAGTATTTGCAATTCATCCTTGGTAGCATGGCATTTAATATCATTTCATGCATGCGCTACTACATGGTTTAAAAATACGAAGTATTCATCACAGTTTATCAATTCAACTATTGGGGTTTGCTCATTTATAAGCTGGGAAACAATAAAAATTGGTTTTTCCTCCTTACCGGAAATGCCTCGTGTTTTCTGGAGGCACGACTCTGTATAATAGTTCTCCAATTCATTATCCATGATAAATACATTAATTTTTTCAAGTCTTTTCAGGTATGCCTTTATTTCGGATTGATGTTCAGGTGCGAAGTGGCCTAATATTTTGGCTTTAAATGGTTCCTTAATAGTTTTCCGAAGCTCTTTCTTATCGACTTTAATCCCTTCTTTTTCAATTGTTTCCGTAAAATTATCTATCTGTTCAAGTATCTTCCTTGAAATTTCAAATTTGTTAAGATTGAGTTTACTTTTTAATGCATTCAACTCATCGTGAACCGCTTGTTGATAATGTAATCCAGTAAAGAAATCATTTAAGCCGCGCAAGAAAAAATCGAAATCTGCTAAAACAAAAGTTGGTATTTTCAATTCATTAAGCTTTTTTACGTATTTCCAAAACTCAGCCTTACCGCCAACTGCAACAACTGAAATGTTTTGTTCGTTTAGCCAATCGCTTCCTAAATCGGTATTAAGCTTGGACCCATAATATTGGGCAGCTGCTTCAAGTATGTATTTATCACTACCTTCGACCAAAATTACTTTATCGGCAAAGAACATCTCAGCATTTTGAGTTTTGGTTAAAATCTGTTTTTCCTTTGAGTCTGTAAATTTTGTATTTGTGCCTTGTGTACCTAGCTGATTATCTTTTCTAACCGAAATAATACTCAGGTTTTCATGGGCTGATGTAATAAATTCCGGCGAATGGGTTGTGATTATGACTTGATTTTTATTGCCATGCAAAAAATCATCAATCCGGTGTGAAATAACCCTGCGCGCCTGCGGATGCAAATAAATTTCCGGTTCTTCAACTGCCAATAAGGATGATGAAGAATGTGCGATATTATTTGTGTAATAGTTGAATAAACCAATCACAACTGCACTTTGAATGCCTGAACCTTTTTCCTGAAGCAGACTATTGAATCCGTCGTCAACGTATATTAAAGCACTTTTATAAATATCAATTTTTGTGTCCGGGTTGAATTGGAACGATATTGTGGTATTTGGAAAAGCAACTTTTACTTTGGGGCTGTTAATTTCTTCTTGTAATTCGGAGAATACACCATCGGAGGCCAACTTTAGTTGTTTAAAAGCATCTAAAAGTTCAGCATTATCGGTTTTAATATACTCTTTCAGTAATTTGCCAAACCATGACCATTGACTTATCCGAAGTTCATTCTGCGGGTCACGGAAAGAATGAATTATTGCACTTTGCAAAAGCTCGTTACGGATGGGAGCTGAAAAAGCCATAATCCAACCCACTTGGTCATTTTCCCTGTAAAAGAAGCGAATTTCTTTATGAAACTTGCCATCTTCAAGTTGATAAGCTCTAAAGCCATAAGCAAAGATGTATTTATTCTCAAACTCATTTTCATACGTTGCCTGATGCCGCAATTTGGGATTTACATAGTTTGAATATATGCCATCATCATTTTCACTAATATTAGTGACTGCTTCAAGTGAGCCTAAAAAATCTGAAATAGGTTCATAGGGCAATGTGTGACGAACAGCTTCTTTGATTGGTTTTTTGTCGTTCCAATCACGAACCAGGGAATGGTATTTATACCCAAAGCACTTGTATATTTCATCGTAATTCAACGCTTCATGCACATCCCTCCTCAGTTCACAAAAAATATAAATTGGTTTTGAGGTATCACTATTAAAAAAATCATTTGCGGTGATATTGTCTGACTTCTGCCATGTTGGACTGCTTTCACCCAAAATCAAGTCAATGGCTTTGATAATGTTACTTTTCCCTGCATTATTTTTCCCAACAATTACATTTTTGCCTTGTTCGAAGGTCAATGAAAGTTGTTTGATTGACCTGTAATTACTGATTATCAGTTTGGATAGGTGCATTAAATATATCGCTATGACTCAATCCAACAATGCTTTTATCAAGCAGTCTTTTAAGTCGGTGTAGTACTGAATGTTGATTTTGGTGACCATATCATCGGAAAGCTCATTTAATTGTTTTCGGGCGTTTAGTGGTATTAGGATTGTAGTCGCTCCTTTTTCAACCGCTAATTCGGCCAAATTAACCGCGTTATAAACCAAATCGACTGAACCTCCAAGATTAAGCTGCCCGACTATAATCAGGCCACCTTTGGTGCTTTTTTCAAGCAAAGCGCTGCACAAGGAAATTAACACAGCCATGCCCATTCCGTTTCCACTCTTTGACGCATCAAATGCCCTTAACTGAATTGAAAATTCATGCGAACGTGGGTCTCTGTCGCCAACTAACTCCTTGGTTTTGCTGTATAGATTTTGTTCTGCATATTTCACACTTTCCTGAAATTGCGGTGGGGCCGGTTTGTTTAATATTTTTACGCCAGAACCGGGACCTACATTGACTTCGATTTTGTATAAACCGGTTGAATCTTCTTGTCCACCTGCATTCAATGCCCAAATCTGGCCGGGAGGCAGTGGGTCATCACCAATTGTATTTTCACTGTGAATTTCAGGAGTAGTTACAAATGTTTCTATTCCTTCTTCTCCAATCCGGTAACTGAAATGGGTATTCCGAAACTCTGCTGAACCAATTCGCTTTTGCTGTTCCTTAACCCTCCTTCTGTATTCCAATGAAACCTTTATTGCCCATTCCAACAATTCGTCGGAGACCGGAGCATCTGGTCTTGGCTGCATCAATTTCAGCAATCCATTCAGGGTTTTATTAACAGCAGTCGTATCTCTTCCGCTTAATGCGCCACCGTAATCAATACGATATGCAACCGAAGAAATTCGGCTTATGTCGCGCAGTCTTGTCCAGCATTCTGCAAGAAAATCGCTGACTAAGCCAAAATGATTGGTGAAATAGACTTTGTTTAATTTTGGAAAGTCCCAGCCCGGCACGAAAGCATGAATACGGTCCATAAAAGCCGTATCATCACGCATTTCCTGTGGGAGCGGACCAAATAAGTGTCCAATTCTTTGCTGATGTTCAACATCTACTTCAAAGTTGCCCACCATCACAATGCCGCCGTCTGCCCTTATTGGTTCTTTACCACGGCTGAACTCGCCACTTTCCATGTAACCTTTCATGATGTTTACACCATCTTTCTGGTCGAATGATACTCCTGAAACCTCGTCGAAGCAAACGACATCGTATTTACAAACAAGGCCACGTTCGCCGCTTCCCATGTTTACAAACATCTTTGCAACGGTAGCTTTACCTCCCGAAACCAAATGCGAATAGGGTGAAATCTGCTGGTAAAGATGTGATTTCCCTGTTCCTCTTGGCCCAAGTTCTATCATATTGTAGTTGCGTTCCAGAAATGGAAGCATTCGAACAAAAAGAACATTTTTTGCCTTTTCTGATAATTCGGTTGGTTCCATTCCAACGCTTCGTATTAAAAAATCTTTCCATTCTTCGAGCGTGAAATGCTCCCTGCCTTTATAGAGAATATCCAGAACATTTCGCTGCGACAATTGGATGGGCCGAATATTTGTAATCCCAAAAGGTCTGCCATTGTTTTCCTGGGCAATAGCTGCATCGTATTCCAATTCGATTTCAGCATAAAAACCGCCGGTAAGCATTCGGTCGTTGGCATTTACCACCTCTGCCGAAATGCGAACCTTATTGAGTTGCAAGCTTGGTAAAGTGGCAATATAACTGTCGGTATTTGTATCTAATTTTGCCGTTACAATATCAATGATTTTTATTGTTCCTTTTTCACGGGCTTTTGACTTAAAATATTCTTCTTCACCCGGACGAACGGTTCTGTCTTGAAGCTGCCGTTTTACAATTTCCAAGCCTTCCAGAATTTCGGCTTCGTTGGTAGTTGCGCAATACCGGCCTAAGAGAAATTCAATTACATAAGTTGGCACCGGATAAGTTTTGCGGAATTGCTCTAACAAGTCTTTTCTTACAATAAAGCCTTCGAAAGCATTGGCTGCAATTTGGTCGATTTTATCTAATTCCATGACTATTTTTTTTACTCGCCTACTGTTGTTGATTTTTTATCAATTATTCTCCCGGTTTCATCCAAAAGAACTATGGTTGCCGCCTGTGATTCTGCTTCATCGCTAACCATTAAAGAACCTTTATTGTCTTTCAATGATTTGTTTCTCGATTCTACAATTGTTGAAGCTGAATCGTTGTATTTAGTGCGTATATCAATGGTAAAACCGTCATTTGCGCCTTCCGTATTGATGGCACACTTTAAATTTACCCATTTGATTTCGGTAATTTTTGCTACTGATGCTGAAACGTTTGAATTTTCGATAATTATTGTCGGAACCAAACATTCGTGTAACGAAATGCCACCGTGGGCATATTCCTGATTTGCCTTAAAAAATGAAATGCCTGGAGCATAGGCAATAAAGATGGATGGATTCCATCGCCACGGGAGGTGCAATAAATCGATTTTTGCACCTTCTTTAATCAGCGCACACCGACCCCAGCGGGTTTCCGTTAAACCTTCATTGAGTTGTGTTTTAGGTAAACCACCAGGCAATAAAAGCCAGCCGTGGTCGGTAACAATTTTAATCCGCTTTATCCCTTTTTCAAACGCAACATCCAATACCTCTTGTACTTGTTCAAATAATTCCTCTACACGTTTTACCAGGCCCGATTGCTCTTCGTGGCCTTTTGTATCAATTTCCCCTATTTCATGCCAACATTTATTAGCTGGACTGATTCCGGATGATGATGAAATAAATTTAAATCCACTTTCGGCCAATGCATCGCGGAAGGCTTCTGTTTGCAAGTCTTTCCCTGATTGAAGTTGAGGCCGGAACTCCTTAATATCGCTTGTTGTTGAAACCAAATTAGCAATTGGCGAAGCATTTGGTTTTGCCGTTGGGGTTAATGATGGTATTGCCGACCAATTTGCATTTAAGCTTACTTTGTATTTTTTGTTCAGCATACGGTTACAAAATTCCTCTGCCAATTCGAACCGGAGGGCATCAACAAAAAGTACAAATTCCTCTGTTTCTGTATTTGTTACCTGACCAGTAAAAGGAGAGGTATCTTTTTCAATCAGCTTTTGAAATTTATTCGTTATGGATTCCAACCAAGGTTTATAAATGCATTGAATCAACGATTTTATGAGTGCTTTGTCTTTTTCGGATTTTACCGCTGCCAATGATTTGCGCATGGCCTGGTCAACCTGAAAACCGTTTGTGGTATAGTAATTTTTCAGTTCTTCAATTGATGTTGAAGGGAATGTTTCGATTGCTTTTTCAGCCATCTTAGCCAAGTATTGTAAAGCATCGGCCAAAGGCGACTGCCCTAATTCAAACCAAATCCAATTCCTTCTTTCTTTATGGCTTTGTTCTAAAGTATTCAGAACACCAAGCGCTTCTTTGGGGTGCAGTTTCGATGCCTTTTCAAGACCTTTATACAATTCATCCTCTTGTTGTTCGTTTATCTGCGGCCAGCTTTCAGAAGGCAAAGCAAACATGCCGCTACCCAAATCAACAGGTTTGGCTAAACGCAAAAGGTCTTCAATTTCGGGATATTTGCCGGGGGCATTGGCATACATTTGCCACACCTGTTTCCAGCTGTTGCGCTGTGAACCTAATTTTTCGGCAATGGCTTTAATGTTTTTATGGTCGGGTTCAAAGTCGTATTGTGTTTTACACAAGCTTGTAAATACTGTTCGTTTTCCTTCCTCCATATTTTGCAGGAAAGCATCGCCTTTGCACATCCATTTTAAAACGGAAGGGATTATATCGGGTAATAACTGGCTGTTGATATATTCTGAATCGATAACCGATTTGCCGGTAAATACCTCACTATCCTGAAAGATGGTTGGCAACGCTTGTTTAAGCGCGTATTTTGTTGCACCATCCTTGGCGACCTGCAAGCCCAAGCCATTTACCGAATTTTCGACAAAGGCGAGAATTGTCCATTCTTTGCCATTTTCCTGTGTGAAAATCGTGCCGGTATATTGGTACTCCAACAAAGGTTGAAATTCGAGCCCTGCCTTTTCTACGTTTCTCAAATCTGTTTTTGCTACGCCCGGCAGATAAATAACCGGAATTGCCCCTTCTTCCCAAATGGCTTCGGGTAGTGTTCTTGCGACCATGCATTTTAACCATATTGCAGGGCCTTGTTTTTTGGCAGGGTCGTATTTCCCGTAAACCAACAAATGTGGCAATACTACTTGTAAGTCGGATATAACTTCGGCCCACTGACTTTCAGGGTCGGGCCAAAGAATCACTTCGGGTTTCACCATGATACTGCTATTGTGCTGACCCGCTTGTTTTAAAGCTTTTATTACCTTATCGAAGATGCTCATTTCATGTGTTTATTTACTCGGCTGCTTTGTATGCCTGATTCGGATTATTGGGATTATCGGGAAAAAGTCTTTGTAATTTTCCACTGTTTACGAGATAAGGCAAAATTTCATTTTGCAAATAAGCCGGACTTCTTTTTACTGCCAAAGCAATTTGTTCAGTGGTGATATACTCTGTTTTACAAGTATTTATAATTAGCTCATAAAGTTCTTCTTTTGGTAATTTTTTAGCATTGACCTTCGCTGATTTTTTAGCTTTTTGTTTTGAGGTGTCAAGCTTAGGTGTCAAGGTTTGATAACTGTCAAGGTTTGGTGTCAAGGTTTGCAAGCTGTCAACCTTTTTAGTTGCGCTTTCAGTCTTGTTTGACAGTGGATTAGAACTGTCAACCTTTTGCTCGGAGGTGTCAAGGTTTGGTGTCAAGGTTTGCGAGCTGTCAACCATTTGTTCGGAGGTGTCAACCTTTGAATCAGTTTCCGATTCAGCGGGATTCGCAAAATTAGTGTTCAAATGATAGGTTGTCCAGCGACTTTTATTCTCTGAAATCAGAAAGCCCTCTTTACAAAGTTCCTGAAGGATTTTGGTAATGTCAGTTCTGTGAAGGTTAATAGAATCCTGCAGACGGTTGTTGTTTACTTCGCCTTCAATCTGACAAATAGCCAGGATATTTAATTCGACCTTACCTAATAAATCGACTCTGTTCCCAAAAAGCTCTCGGAGTGAAATAAGTGTTTCTTCGGGGAGTATACTAAATTTAGGAAGCTCAAGAATTATTCTGTCCGGCTGCGATTCCACCAATAAATAAGGACGACGCCATTGTGCATATTCCCAACCGTACATAATTTTACTCACCCCGCTGCCCGCTTTTTCGGCACTACCTATCATCATAAACATTTTTTGCAAGGTGGTGTTGCGACATTCGCTTGTGCCCCCGTGGTAGTACTGTCTGATTGAAACCAATAAAGTTCCGGGATTTGAGAACTTATAGCTGTCGATTCGTTGTTCGATTACTATATTGTTCTGGGCAGAATAATCGGTATGAATCAGCGCATTTACAAAAGCTTCGCGCAGGGCAATGTGTGCGGGTGTTTCGTCCTGACGAACACCGTCTTTTAGCTGAAATGGTTTGGGCAAACTCGAAGCCAGTTTAGGCCATACCATGCGGTAAAACTGAAACAAATTGGCTTCCCAGTTACCATCGGGGCAAATTCTGTCTGTCCAGCGTATTTCAGGATTGCGGCTCAGAATTTCGCGATAGTCGGGGAAAAATTTTGGGCAACATTCCGGGTCGATAATACTATTCGTTTTGCCAAACATAAGCATTCCGGCTAAAGTAATTCCTTCATTTTTAGATTTTCGGTCGTAGCGATAAGCACCTAATTGCGTAAGAAATTCTTTGTCGTTGAGCAATAACCATGAATGAGTTATATGTATTGAAGAAAATAGCTGGCGGTATTGTCGAATGCTGTTTGCATCGTAATCGTCGAAAGTAAAACCTTCCAGAATGCGACTATCGGCATGGGTATTCAGGTCAGCGTCTGCAATCATGCGGCTTACTTCTTCTTTGGTGCAACGGTAGTCGCCCTCGTGATTTCGTTTGTAGGTATTACCAAATGGATTGGTGCTAATGAAAACCGGACGCTGTACACGGGTTGCAACAGGTATTTTAAAAGCCAGAAAATGGTTTCCTTCAAATGTAACTTCCACCAGGTCGGTATTCGATAAAAGATTTACCGAAACTTTTTGTGTATTATTGGCACCATCCCAAAATGCTTTTTTGTATGTGCTGATTTTATTGGTGGGCAGACCTTCAAAAATCAATTCGTTTTTCTGCTCTTTTACTCCCAATACGATAAACCCTCCTTTGGTATTGGCAAAAGCCGAATAGGTTTTCCAGAATTCGTCGGGGAAACCGCCTTTGGCTGATTTGTATTCTATTTCTTCCGATTCGCTTTCGGGAAATGAACCGAAAACCCTTGCGATAAAAGGGTGGTCGTAAGCATCATCAAAAAGTGAAAGTTGCCTGTGTTCCATAAACTATTTATTTTCTCTTGCTCTTCGTTTTTTCTCTTTAATCAAAATCGGAAAGGTAGTTTTTATCTTACTGAATAAATATTGAACTGTTTCCAAAATGGAAATGGTTGCTTCTTATTCCGTCCGAAAAAAGGTAAATGCCTTGTTCAACTTCGCAGCGCGGACGGTTTTTCTGTTCATTCATTTTACCCGGGGCTTCACCCCGGGCTACAAATATTTCGCCCGTACCGGGCTGAAACTCCAACTTCATGGTATTGCCCTTTCGTTATTAAAAGTTACTGCATATTTTCTCTTGCTTTTCGTTTTTCTTCCAAACTCAAATGTTTGTCGTTGTCCCTCTCTTCACCCCAGGGTGAGCCGGGAGGGTTTTTGCCGCGGTCAACTCCCCATTTGATGTTGAATTTGGTGCGTAATACACCAGCTTCGACAAACGGACGGATATTTAAACGTACTCCATCGTTTAAGTCGGGTTCCCAGCCGATGGGTTGATGTTCAAGGGGTTTCCAGCGCACAAAAATATCGTAGGGCGCTTCGCCTTCCAATATGGCTACCAATTTCTCTTTGAGCTTGTTGGCAGCGCTTAATAAACCTTCGGCACCGCTTTCTTCGGCTTTCTTTTTGGCATCGCACATGCGAATCCAATCGCCTAAGTAGGTGTAAATGAGTTTGACCAGATTCTCTTTGGTGAGCTTGTGGTAATTGACCAAAGCAGAAAAACCGTCGTTGCGGCCATCCCAAATATGCCAGATAAACGGGCGGTTTTGGAAAACCTTGCAATGTTGAGCAAAAAACTCTTTGCGCAACCAATCTTCCAAATTAGCCGAAGATGCACCTTCCTTGGTTAGCAGTTGGTTAATGGTTTGGTTGTTCCATTCGCTGCCAAAAACGGTTTGCAGGTAGGCGCGCAAGCGGTCGGCACCGGCTTCCTCACCATTCACCGATGGAATACAAAAAATACCATCATCATCGGTTAATTCATCAAATTCTTTTACCGCTTTTATCAATTCTCTGGCTTCGTCGGCCAACTCCATTTCTTTATCATTTTCGGCAGGCCAGCGATAACCCAACAGCCGGGCAACTGCCACTTGTAAAGGATTTTCGGCTTTTATGGGGTGCCCATGAAACAGCCATTGCGTAGCATCGTCACTGTAAGGTTTGGGTAAGCCGTTGGGGTATTTTTCTTCGGCTACTTTTTGCCAATGCTCTAAGTCGAAAGGTATTTTAGCTATTGTGGCGCAAGTGACAGATACCTTCTGGTCAATTTTTCTTATTTCTTCTCTGAAATATTTAGTTTTTGAAAACGCATATAATGCAGGTAGGTATTCGACCTTTTGGGGAACGATTGCATGAATATTACCATCGTAGATTTCACCAGTATAGATAAATGTAGGTAATTCTGACATTATTGAAACAACTACACCCAATTTACCCCAAGCCTTTTGCCCCTGATACCTACCACCTATTTCTTTGTAAATCTTTTTAAAGAGTTCACTTCTAAAAATCTGGTACATTCCACTGTAATCATTATCTCCTATTCCGCTTCCGTGCATAAAGATATATTCAGACTTTATTGTATTAACTTCCCAAAAACCAAAAACAAGTCTGTTTCTGTCAGAGGCCATTGTTCCTTGCAATGAATCAGCAAAAGATGACAGTAGTTTTATATCCTGATTAAACTCTCCAAGAACGACCCTTGCATCCGGATTCCCCAACTGTTCCTTTTGATTTACGATTTTTAATTCATTAGTTTTAAGTGCTACGTCTTTGGCAGCAGCATTAGGGGCTTCACTAACATCAAGTCCAATAATTGATTGGTTGTCGGTGGGTTTTGTATTGGAGATAGAAATTAGTATAGCTTTAACAACTTCTCCTGTAATTTGACTAAAAGCTCCGGCACCTAATCTTGCAATAAAATTCCATTGTAGATTTTTTAACAGGATTTCCCGATACTTCTTATAGGTAGTCAAGAACAACCAGTTTTGAGGAATAACCGTAGTAACTGAACCATGCGGAAGGGCCGTCTTAAATAACCTTTCTAAAAATACGGTGGCCAAATCCCCTTTTGCATCCGTATAATACTTCAAGACATAATCGGAAAGTACAGTGTCAAATTTGCCTTTTCCCAAGTACGGCACATTTGTAATTTGCAATGTATATTTCTGTGCCAGTATTTCCCCCGCTTTTGCAATACCGGCAGCCATAACCCCACGTTCTATCAGGTCTTTGTCGGCTTCGCCTTCCAGAGCTTTTGCCAATACGGGTTGTAATTGTTCAAAGCTGGCGGTAAAAGCATCGGCTTTAATGGTGGAAGGGTCTAACAGACTTCCTAATTCGGGCGCTAATTGGAAATGATTGTATAACATCCGCATTCCATTTTCCATACGGGCTTTATCAACCGGGTCGGCAATCTTATCCACCAACTTTACCCAATCTTCCACTTTGCCTTTTGGGGCAATGCCACTGCAAGCCAGATTCATTTCGGGCAGTTCTTTGTAATGTCCGCAAAATTTCCACGCTGTTAGAGCGAGGTTAAAAGCTGCAATTTGGGTACACCGGGCATCCAACTCCAAACCGTGCAGGTTTTCGGTAATTACGCGGTTGGTAGCTTCCTCTTTGGTCAAAGCTTCTTCATACATCCGCAAACTGGCAAATACCGGGAATAACGAAGCCACAAAATGGCCGGAACCCATGCAAGGGTCTAAAGATGTAACTTCTGCTGTTTTATCGGGCCAACCTTCGAATTTACCGGCGGCGGGTGTTCCATCTTCTAAAAGCCTTAAATATTCAAATTTTACTGGTGGTGTAACCCCGGGGTTGCGGCTTACCCACCAGGCTCCAAGCGTATTGTCGATTAAAAAATGAACCATGTAAGGTTCAGTAAAAAGCTGTGTTACGGCGGGTAATTTAGCCCCATCGATTTTAGCCCCACTTTTATTGATGTCTTCTTTTGCCTGACTTTGCCAAAACTGATAGACCCATCCCAATGCATCGTCGGCGGTAAATATGGCTTTGTCTAAACCGGCAATAATTTCTTCGAGTTTTATGCGGTCGTTGCTTGCAAACGTTACCTGCATCACAGGGTCATCGGTACGGAAAATGGCGGGTAGCATTTTTGAGGCATAAGAGGCGGCTGCTTCCCATTTATCGGCAAATCCTTCTTCTTTGGCCAGTTCTTCGCAATCGTCGAGGGTTACTGCCACGCCATCGGGGTGCATCAACAAGCCGTTTGCTTCGAGAAACCGGGCAAACAACATTTTGTGCCAGGTTTCATAAGCCAGCTCATAAGTAAGGTGTTCAATTTGTTGCGCACCGGTAGCAGGGCATTCATCGCCAAGCAACCTTGCTTTTTGGCGCAACCTGTTCCGCAGCGAGCGTTGTTCGGGCAACATGTGGCTAAATGGTTCGGGATTGTCGATTGCCAGGCTGTGCAAAGCATTAAAAGCACCTTCTTCCGATGTATTTCGGGCTTTTTTTACAGCATTTTCAAGCGTGCTGCGTTGTTGAGTGGTTAGTACTGCCATTATTTTAAAATTATTGAGCTTGAATTTTTAAGTAATTCCTCCAATTCGGTTTTCAGTTCGGCAATATACGATTCAATGTCGGCCTGATTTGTTAAGGTTTTACGCGGCAAACTATAGGTACTGGCCTGTGGCGCTGACAATAAAATGGCATCTTCAAGTGCTGCCTGAAACTGGCCCGACAAAGCCGCAATTTTTGTATCCCACGCATAAAGCGAAGCTTTTTGCAGTTGGTTGAGCAGAGCATGAGCATCGGCAGGTTTTATCTCGGGTTTGCCCAATAACTGGTGTTTGGCCAATGTGATGTGTTTTTGCTCGGGCGTTAGTTTGACGAAGTATTGATTTTCCTGCAATTCAGCCATTTTAAGGGTGTAACTTTCGATAAACCGTTCTTTCTGCTTGTTTAGCAAAGTCATTAATTTATCAGCAAGCTCATTTAATTTTGGCTGAATGGGGTCGGGTTCCTGAAGCAATAAGCGGTCTTCGCGAATTGCTGTAATCTCAGTTTTCAGTTGTTCAAAATCATCGGAATCGGGAGCATGGTTTGCCAGTTCTTTTAACAGGTTCCATTGTGGCTCGCGTGCTAAAACCAATTGAGCCTTATTACTCCATTCGGTATATTTCTCGCGAAGCGTGGTTTGCTGTTGCAAAATTTCCAATAGCCTTTCGTTTCCTTCTTTATTTTCAATGTCTTTTATAAAATTCAAATTGATGGGTTCGGGTCGCGGAGCATCGCCGCTTACCATATTTGCCAGCATTTTAAGCTTTTCGATAAAGGTGTTGGATAAGGGGAAAATCTCCTGATTGGGAGGACACGAAATGCCTACTTCCTGAAACAGTTTTTTTATGGCAATTTTATCTTTGGCCGATAAAATATGTACTTCTTTCTTAAACGTGGCCTGATTTATTTTTCCTTGTTTCAGGTCCATTTCCGATGAGGAAATCCAGTTTACATTTTTCAACATTATCAGCATGGTATCTACTGCATCCTGGCTCCATCCATAAGGCGATTTCATAAACTGGTTACGGATGTCTTTACCCGTTTTTGAGGCATTTCCAATGTACCGTAATATTTCAGCAGCCACCGGATGTTTATCCACATCGTCTTTGAAATTTATGGAGTTTAACGCATCGGGAATACCTGCTTCGGCTTTTTTCAATGCCTGTCCCCAGTTTAAAGAATCGGCTTTACTTTTGAACTCGGGGAATTGGCGGTCGGCAATGCTGTTAAGGGCTTCCTGAATGTTGTCTTTTAACGAACCCGACTGAACAGCATTTCCACCGGCAAGATAAACTTTAGTTTCGTCGCAAATTTTTTCAATCAAATCCTGAATGGCTACTTTGGCTTGTGATTGCCTTGTTTCCATGCTTTTTTTTGCTTGTTCGCCTTCGGGTGTTGATGGCAAACCCATTGCATTGATGGCAAACCCGGCAGCCAGAAATTTGATGATTTCTATTTTCAGTTCAGATTCCCTGAATTTTTTAACGAAAGCAAATGCGAGCGGAGCATTGTTGCCAGCAGCCCTTATTTCGTTCAAAACAAGTGTTTCATTTTCATACCATCCATCACGAATCCATAAATTTAGTTTATGCTCGGTATTGGGTGCGGTGTCTTTATCCCACAATTCAAAATCGCGTTCTATTCTTGAATACCCATGCGAAACCCTTACAGTTTTTGTTTTTTCCTTAAAATGGGAGACAATTTTTTCCCTTCTGTGGTTTTGAATCTGGTCGTCGCCCGAATTGAGCAGTTTGATGTATTGTTTGCTAAACTCCTGTTCCCATTCCTGCCCCACTTTTGTTTGAAGTTTAAATTCATCGCCAACAGGCATCAGCACATTTTCAGTCACCAGTTTTTTGACCAATTCCTTCACTTTTGAGCGGAATGCTTCAGAATTTGTATTCAAATTGTCAATCAGCAGGTCGGCAATCACTTTTTCATTCGATTTCAGCCCTGTATCCGGAATTTCAGCAGTAATTTTTTCGAGCAGAAAAACTGCACTTAAAATTCGGCCTTCAATTTCAGCATCGCCACCTTTGGCTTTACGTTCCTGAATAAGGTTGCTTGTGTCGTTCAGTAAAAGTCCAGACTGGATGAGGTCTGACCGGTTTTGTGTAAAAATAAAATCGGGAGGAATAACAGAACCTACTTCCTTGTTTGCCAATGATTTTAAACCGTCATCAATTAATCGCAACTGATTCCGAAGCTGTCCCGAAGTACCAGCCACATCAATTACCTGCAATACTTTATACCAAAACTTGCGCGTAGAAGGCAGCAAGGGATAATCTGCAACCAATGTATTTTTGTCTTCGGTAATGTAACCAAATACTGTCCCTTCCATGTTGCGCGAAATTTCGCCCAATGCCTGGTCGAGTTGTGTATTTAAAGAGGTTACACAGGAAGGTTTTTTATTTAAAATGGTTTTGCGGATTACTGTTTGAATATCGGTGTTTGTAAGCTGAATGGGTACACGAAACCGGGCCATGAGTTTTTGAAGGTCTTTTGTGTCGGTTAAAGCATTTTGCCCGGTGCCAACCAATAAAAATTTGCCATCGAACCTTGAACACAAATCTTCGGCAAGTAATTGTACATCGAAAGCAAGGTTACTATCCTGCCCGATGAATTGTTGAACCTCGTCTAAAATAATGATGGTGCAAGGTATTTTTTCGCCAAAAGTTAGCGGAAGTATTTCATCGCGGATGGTTTTTACAAAATCCTCCCTGCCAATGGTTTCAACCCTTGCAAATTGTGCCCTGAATAAATCGAGCAGTTTGGCTTCGTTTTCCGCTATTTCAGGCATCATTTGCAATACCGCTTTGGCAAGTGCTGTGGAAACAAAAATTCGCTCAATTTCTGTTTTTACATTTTTACCTGATGCTTCTAAAATTGCCTGAACACCATCATAAATACCTTCTTTTTTTAGCCAGTGTACAAATTTGAAATGATGGTACTGCTGCGGAAGCCCTAAGGCATTCAGAAAAATTTGCATGAATGAATAACGGATATCCTTTGATGGAAAATCGCGCAATGTACCTGCTATCGACAAGCGTCCCTGAATTTTTTGTTTCCGGTCAACTTCAACAAACAAATCTTTTATTTCCTGTGGAAGAATATTGATATTCCGGGCGGTTTTTCCGTTGCCAAAATCGAAATCATTCCATAGGTAGCTTGCCATTTTTACCAGATGTGATTTTCCGCTTCCATAAAAGCCACTTACCCAAAAAGCAGGCTGGACAGTACTTTCATAATTCTGCAAATAAAATTCGAGCATCTTTTTTAATCCGTCATGATACTCTCCTTCGCATACAAAAGTTCTCAATTCGTATTCTGCTACCAATAAATCATCATTCTCATTGATGTTTCTGATTTTTGCAACACCTTCGTTTTTAAGATTTACTTCTTCAGGATTCAGGGTGAAAAGTTCTCTAATTTTCATTTTGGTTAGTTATAATGTTATAGGTCTTGCCAGATAGTCCCATCCATCACGGGCATCGAGCAAACGGTATTGATTGTGTTCAAATTCTCCGGGGAAAAATATTAGTAAACGCCCTTTAAAATCTTTATCGCATCTTTTGATAATTTCAGAAAGGCGCGCAAATCCAAATAAAGAAGATACATCTTTAAGGGCGATTAATGTATCCTGGTCTTGTTCTATTTGGGCTAATTCATTTTTTAGGAACTGGATGGCAAACGGAATAAACTCGGCTTCCAATTGGTCAACAATGTATTCGGGGCTATTGAAATAATCATCTTTGTATTCGTGGCTGGTCATCCATAAAGGAAAACAAGGTTTCAACGAAATGCTTTTCCATTTTTTTCCGGCTTCCATTGTGGCAGTTTCAAAATCACCGAGGCGAAAATCGATTTTGCGCTGTTCAGCCGGGTCGTAAACCAAAAACCAAATGCGCTCCTGCCCGGATAATGCCGATGCCCAGGGCTCTTTGATAACTTTTACAAAAGCGCTTAATAGTTGCTCAATCTTTGATTGCATGGATACCAATTTTAGTTAACAAATGACTAAACGAAATCACCGTTACATTTCCGGCATATTGGTAATGTATTAAATCGCGCTTTGCACACTCAATGGCTAATTCTCTTAACTTGCTTTCATTGATGCAGAGAGATTTTACACCCACGCCGGACCAAATAAACTCACCTCTCGCACCATTGAGATAAGCAATAAGAAAGGCAAAACAGGCGATTCGATAACTTATTTCGGGCTGTGTCCGAATGTTCTTCACCTTTCCAACAATAAACCCAGCCTGTTTCCACGAACTGCCAATGTTTTGTGCCATTGATTTTCTTGTGGCCGCTGAATACCGGTTAGGATGATATTTTTCTATGTTTTCTTCAAGTCGCTCAACTGTAACTTTTTCGCCGATTGCCGTTTGTTGAACAACGCTAATACTCTGCTCAAGCATTGTATCATGATGTATAGCGAAGATAAACGCTAACAATGGCTTTTCGCTTGCCTCTGTTATTGACCAGAAATATTGAAAGGCTTTAAATGAATGATTGTCAAGGTCGAAACCATACAGATTCTTCAGGTAACGGGTAGTTTTTTCCTGGCCTGACTGGGTTTTTTTTCTGGTTACATTTTCATTTAGAGTATCATTAAAATTACCTGTTTCACTTGCAAAATCCATCACTTTTTCAAGTTCTGCAAACATGATGGTGCGGCTTGTATGTATGGTTTTAACCTTCATTACTTTTATTTTAGGATTTTTCCCAATTCTTTTTTTGCTTCTTCGAGCGCTTTCAAACCTACAACTTCTTCTTTAGCCATATCAAAGAGTTTGTCTGCCAGCCAAAGTATAAGTAGTTCCTCTTCCTCTATCCCTAAAAGCGGAGCCATCTTTTTTAGATGGATGCGGCTCAAAGGTTTTTCGTTACTTTCAATCTTGCTGATGTAGGCTGTATCAACTTCCAGTTCAGCAGCAATTTGCCTTTGAAGCAGTCCTTTTGATTCACGGAGTTCTTTAAGTTTTTCGCCCAGCATTTTATTCCTATTTTGATACTTGTCCGGTAAAGGTCAAATATAAACATAAAAACCAAAGACAAGATTGCAAACTTTGCAAAACTTGCAAAGTTTGTTAGTGTTTCAGTTTTTGATAAATTCCATTTCGTGTTTTTTCCAACCACTTGGAAGTAACCAGTTTAGAAAGATAGAGGTCGGCGGTACGTTCCTTTATACTGAAGAAGTTAGCTGCCAGGTCGATGGCTTCTTTTCTTTTAAATGAGTTTGGAAGTTTGTCAAAAAACTGTTTTAGCAGTTTGTCGGTAACTGTAGCTTGTTTTGGCAATTCCCTAAACATGAAAACTGAATGTTCCTGATAGACTTTTACCAATGCCAAAGCCAACTCAAAATCATTCTCCGAACAGATAAATTCGTTTGATAATTCACCGTTGTCGAAATACCGCAATGCGGTTATTATCATTGCAACCCTGAAAAGAATGAGGCCTAAGCGTTTTGATGTACCTGAAAGGTCCTCGCTTACAAATGTTGCCAGTGTTGTTAGTCCATCTTCTCCAAAATCATTGAGCCTATCCCATTGGTCGGGGGTAAGTTTGAAATGTATTTTTTCACAGTGTTGAAGGAACTCGACGAATCTCATTACACTGTCTGAAAGAATTTCAAAATATTCAGTCAGATTGATTCCGTTAAAGGTATCGCTTGCCCTAATCCAAACAATATCAGACTTGAACGTGTAATAAATAAAACGACTGAATAAACCATCCTCTGCTGATTTGATTAAATTCTCAACCTGACTTGGAGTTCCTGCAAGTGCCACTGATAAACGAGGTTTTTTTATTTCAACCCATTCCTTGTTGGTTTTACGGCTGTATGAAATTGGTTCATGGTGAAATGCTTTACGAAGTAAGTCGGAATAACTTCCCCAATCTTGTTTTAAAACATTTCCCATTGAATCGGCCTCGGTTTCACAAAAAATGCCTTGCTCATCACCTTCCTTCAGGTGTTGGATTACTCTTGCACTGCTATTATTTCCAGGTATGAACAGGACTTTGAAGGGTGGTTCTTCAGGCGGATTTAATTCGGAAATGTTTTGTTTTTTATCGTTAAGTTTTCGTTTGTACTCCTGGAGTTCAATGTTGTATGCCTTTAGTTTTATATTGCTTTCAGCAACTAATTTGTCGTGAAATTTGTCACCCAGACTTTTGGCGTATGTTAATGAACCCTTGCCGCTTGCGGCGGGTGCAATAATAAAACAGAACAAGTTCGCGTAATGCTCTTTTGCCCGATACAGGCCAACTACATTTCGCATACATCCACTAATGATACTGATTGCACCTGTCAGAAAAACATCGCGCTCCCTGCGGTCTTCAAATACTGATGCACCGTTTTTCAGAATTTCAGGTAACTGTTTAAAAACTTCATCCGGAAGATATGGCATATTCATCAAAAGCTCGTCTTTTGATGGTGTTGGAATATCGGAGAACTTTGCAGAGTTTGCAAACTTTGCAAAGTCTGCAAGATTATTTGCGTATGCACTTTGAATTGTTGAAATGACCTCTTTTGTATCAAGGTCGTACCGTTGCAAGATATTGTACTCTGCAATATTTTCAGGTATTCCGGCACGGTTGCAATTACATGCCAACTGATGCACAAAGTTATTTCGGTTGCCTTCGTGATAGGTAAATTTCCTTTCAGTAAAATCAACACATTTATTGAAGCTTTCAAGCCAAGTATTTTCATCGGAATTATTTTGCTCGCTTTGTGCCGATTCTTCTGTTGATTTTGATGGTTCCTGGAAATTTATGGACTGCTCTGTTTCAATGTTTACATTGAACGATTCGGCATCGAAATTAAAATAACATTTTGGGTCGTAAGACATGAAACAAAGGCGTGAAACGTCTTTGCCCGAAGGGTCAACAGCAAGCTGCAAAGCTTGCTGGTAATGTCCGGCAACCTGCTGAAAAGCTGTTTTGTGGTATTCCGCTGAACTGGTTACGGGAACAATAATTTTCAAACCATTACCGCTCGGGCTGACAAAGGCGGCAAAAGTAAAGGGTGCTTTAGCAGCCGTGACTTTTGCTTTGGTCAACTGTTCGGGATTTAGCTTGTCTAAATCGAGAATCACAAAACCGCTGTAAGTTGTCAGGCGGTCAGCCTTGCGACCATTTTCAAATTTGCCTGATGGGGTAAAACCGGGAAGCTGCTTTTTCAGGGTTTCAGCTTCACCGGTTTTGTTTTCTGCCATGAGCTTGCGAATGGCTTCAATACTGGCACGGTACGTGCCGGATTGAATTTCGGAAAGAATTTCAATGATAGGTTTATGCCCAATTAATTGGGCAAAATTCCGGAAAATTGATACTTCTGACATATTTCTAATTATACTACAGGGCGATTATTACAATCCATTATTTCCTCTTTTTAAAGGCTTGGGAATAGTTGCTGTCAAGCAACTTTTGAACATCACTCATGCGGTAATAAATTTTACTGCCAATCTGAGAGAAGGAGATAATACCATCGTCGCGCCATGACTGAGCCGTGCGTTTACTGATGTTCATCAGTTGTATAAACTCCTGATTGTCGAGAAATGAATCTTTCAGGTCTTTTTGTTTTTCGGCGAGTGCTGTTTGGATAACATCCATTCGATTCATCAATTCCGTGTACTGCTCTTTTGAAAAAATTACTGCTTCCATAATCGAAAAAATTTAAGTTTTTAAATGAATTATGAAGCGAATGTCGGCAGTAAAGTGGGGCGTAATCGCTTTGTAAACAGTAGTGTTGAGTAGAGTGCAGAGTGGGGAGTTACATAAAAAATGCCAAGCTGTAAGCCTGGCATTTTTTATACTTCCGAAAAGTTTTTTGAAAATAATTTAAAAGTGTAGAGTGAAAATCAAAGATTATTGATGGCCTTTTCTATTTCTTTTATCCGGGTTAGGGTTGGTAACTTCTGACCTCTTAAATTTAATGTATTCAAATCCCTGCCATCAATTAACTCAAAGCACAATTTTGTAATTTTCCAATGAGTTTGCTTGGTATCTTCAATCTTGCCTGAATTGTTCAGGGTTTTTATAAAATGTGCAAGTTCTTCAACTGTGCCTGTCCAGGTTACTTTGTTGGTAATTTCAGTGTTAGAAAATATTTTCTTAAAATCAGAAAGTGAAGTTTTCTTTCGGTCAATCAGCTTTTTATCATCCAAATAGCGGTGCAAATCAGTGATTTTATCAGCAGACTTACTAAAGTTTAAATAAATAAAAGATTTAATTGTCTTTTGTTGTTTTACAACAGGTTTACTTTCGATTGAGTTATTTTGAATTGGTGCTGAAAAAGATTGGGTTGGAATAACACTTGTTTGACCGGAAATAAATTGGATAGCCTCGCCTATTATTCTGCCATAGTGGTAGTTATAATAAGTAAACAAAGCTTCTTCGGTTTCACGGTTTAATTTCATTTTAATCGATTCGTCGAATGTGGGTGGTAGGCTGTATAATGCGTTGTGTAAAGGATTATTATACGACCGGTTTTTCCTTAATTCTTCCTCGGTTGTATTGAAATTAACAAATGTTCGATTCAATTCTGTTTTATCAACTTTGCCATTTTTTGCCAGTTCATCCAGTTGCATCTGCAATTTAGCTAAATATGGTTTTTTTGCATCGGCACCAATATGGATGAGGTTTTCCAATATTTCCTTTTTTAGGTTGGCTAAATCTTCATCCCATTGATAAACCATGCTCATTGGGGCAACTTCATACGGATAATTGTATTCCAAATCCTTTAGAAACTGGTTGAAAGAGTTGTAATCAATGGTATAGATTCCCGAAGGTGTTGCATTTATTCCCATCAGGCCGGTTTTAAACTGGTCGTAAATATTTTGGAATGAATCCCTGAAAAGATTAAAGTGGTTGGTGTAGTGCTTCCAAACGTGGGTTGCATACAAATCCATGTATGATTCTGCCTTGTATTCCATCACATTCGGGAACCAATAAGTTTGAAAGTAATTTTGTAAAAATGCCTTGTGTCGTTTTGCCGGTGTATGGGTTTTAAATTGTTGAAGCGATAAACTCAGGTAGCGGTTTATCTCCATGTTATTTAATGGGCGGATTCGGTCGTAAACTGATTTTACAAATTCATCGTGTAAAGGACCTGAAATGAAAGTATTGAAATAATTGGGGTCGAATTTGTATTGTTCCCAAAGTTCATCGCATTTGTGACGATAATCAACGGCTTCGATAGCAAGGCGGTTTTCAAGTTCTTCCACAATCAGAATTTCATCATCCGGGTTGCCGGGTAATTTGTTTTGAATCGGTGCTTTGGTCAAAAGTTCGGCTTGCTCTTTTGCGAAGGAAATTTCATTACCAAGAATCTCTTTTAACTCGGCGTTCCATTGTGGGTCTTTAATTCTTTCGTAACCGTATTTTGAAAAAATTTCGGCTCGGGAAATTTTGGCAAGTGTTTTTGAAAGATTGACTGCCTTTTGTGCTGGATGCAACTCGTCTAACTTTTTCAGGTGGTTGACCAGCGCTAATGAACGAGCTTTTTTCAGCGTAGCAACAAAAGAGGCAACATACCTTTTTATCTGCGTGGTATTGTAAATACCATAAGTTGATTGAACATCAATAAATTTTGGATTATTCGGATTTGCCAAATATTCATCCAACGTAAAGTTATTTGCTTCATCGTCAAACTGCCAGGTATCATAAAAATCGACTAATATTTTGAGGTTCAAATAGCTTTTGCCTTTTTCCTCCAATGGTAAACCATCAATAAATTTGAGAAGTTTATCCACATAATTGTCTATTTGAGAATCGGTTAATCTACTCATTGAAAATATCCATTGCTTTATCTAATTCGGAACTTACAATTTTAGCATAAATCTGGGTTTCCCGTAGCGCTGCATGGCCTAAAATTTTTGAAACTTTGTCGATGCTAATACCTTTTCTGAGTGCTCTGGTTGCAAAAGTGTGGCGGCTGATGTGGAAACTGATGTTCTTTTCAATTTCGAGCTTTTTTGCAATAATTTTCAGGTTCTTGTTTATGTAAGCGGTCGCCCTGCTGATTTCTGTATCTACTTCCCTGGCGTTGGTCAGTTCTATTTCTTCAGGCAATTGCGGGAAAATAAAAGCGTTATTGTCGGCTTCTGCAGGTTTGTATTTATTGATGATTTCGAGACTCTTGTTTGGCAGTTTTATTGAAAGCTGGCCGCCTGTTTTCATTATGGTTACATGAATATGGTGTCCGTCAAAATCCTTCCATTTAAGCTGTAAAACGTCGGAAACCCTTAACCCGCCAGCGTATGCCGAAAAAACAAACATATTGCGGTGCAATTCAATCCTTGTTCCAGGTGTTAAACTCAGTTCTTCAATCTTTAAAAGTTCATCCTCGGTCAGGTAACTTCTTTGAGTTTTTTCTGACTTCATTTTGTACTTGTTGAACGGAATAACATTGTGTTCAATGATGTCCTGGCTATATGCGTCGTTGAATAAACGGCGGATAAACTTGTAATCCTTGTAAACTGTGTTGGTTGTATTGTGGTGTTTTTCACGGAGGTGTTTTTCATACTTGGTCAAAAATTCCGGCGTAATATCCTGAAAAGCCAATATTTTGCCGTTCATGTATTCCCGAAGCTTGGTAATGATAGAACAGTTTTTATCGTAGGTGCCAATTTTTCCGTTCTGCAAATATCGCTCAACAGCTTCATCGGCAAACTCGAAAAAGTCAGTTGCTTTTTTGCCGTAAATTTTATCTCTAAGCTGGCGGGTTGTCAATGACTTTGAAATGGTGTCGTGCTCAAAAACCTGGTCCTGAAGCTCGGTAAACTTATTCGAAATAAATGAGTTAAGCCGTGCACTGTTCTGGTGCTTTCCCTTGATACGGTTCTTTTTTTCGTCCCAATGTTCTTCCGGTATCATGATACCAGATGAAATATAACTGATTTTTCTATCTTTGATGATACGAAAATGGATTGGAGCTTCACCCTTTTTGTTTAGCTTATCCTTGCGGTAAATAATTGATACAGTGGCCATTTCTAATTGAATTTGTTATCACAAATATACGAAAAAGAAAGCAAACCGGGGTAAACAATGGGGTAAACATTTACTGCATTTTGATACTTTTTTTTGCATCCGGTTGCAGTCGTAAAACTCTAAAAGCCTTGATAAATGGGCGTTTCAGCGCAAAGCGATGTAAGGCAGTGAGGTGAAAGTAGTCCCAGCTGGGTCACAAAGATTGATATCAAAATGAACTAAAAGCACTTAAATTCAATGATTTAGGTGCTTTTTTATTTGGTGCAACAACCAAAATAAACCACTCAGAATCAAATTAAAAGGGACTATAGCGAGACCTATTTCAAAAATTCTCCAATAGGTCTCGCAAAATGACGTAACTCTCTGCATTTCAATTAATCTTGATTCAATTTGACTCGATTTGATGCTTGTGAAATAGCTTCAAATCGGGTACATTTAAAATTGAATCGAGACCTATTTTTTAACTATTAAATTGAAAAAAAGATGAGAGTTGCAGTTTGTTTTCAGTTAAAAAAGTCCAAAATGAGGACTGATGGTGTATCCCCTTTGTATGTAAGGTGTACGCTGCATGGTCAACGATTTGAAGTTGCGACTGGTTTTGCATTGCTAACTGATGATTGGAATGAAACCAAGCAATTGGTTAAAGGCAGAACAGAAGAAGTCAAAATTATCAACAACAGGCTGGAAAAAATCCGAACACGGATTCAGGATATTTATAACCAGTTGGAATCTTTGGGTGAATCATTTGATGTTATAACCATCAAAGAAAAGTTTCTTGGCAACCGAAAAGAAAAAGGATTGATAGAGGTTTTCGATTTGGTTGTAAAGGATGTCGAAGCTAAAGTTGGAAAAGACTATTCGAACGGAACATTAAAACACTATAAAACTTCGAAAAAGCGGCTTTTGGAATTCTTGAAAAGGCGGACTCCAAACGCTGACATTGCCCTTTCAAAGGTTGATTTTGGTTTTTTAGCTGCCTTTGATTTGTTTTTGAAGACGGATAAAAAAGTAATGCCCAACACCGCATTGACTTACCACAAACATTTGAAGAGGGTTTATAACATCGCTATTTCATTAGGTTTGGTTTCGAAATGTCCGTATGACTCATTTAAACCAACAAGGAATAAAACAAATCGTGAATTTCTCACCTTACAGGAACTGGAAGGAATCCGAAATAAACGGATTTCCATTCCAAGGATGGATTTGGTGCGTGATATATTTGTGTTTGCTGGTTACACCGGATTATCATTTTGTGAACTGGAAAAGATTAGTCCAACACATATTCAGAAAGGCATCGATGGAAAAGATTGGATATTTATTTATAGAAATAAAACCGAAACCAGATGTGCAATTCCATTATTACCTGCTGCATC
The DNA here is from genome assembly GCA_028683385.1 of Prolixibacteraceae bacterium. Taxonomy (GTDB): domain Bacteria; phylum Bacteroidota; class Bacteroidia; order Bacteroidales; family Prolixibacteraceae; genus Aquipluma. The sequence goes on from JAQUIJ010000014.1 coordinate 132,017, forward strand.
CAATGTGTTAAAGAAATACGAAAATCATCCCGATGTGTTACTAAACAATACTTTGCTCCCAATCTATACTAATCAAAAGATGAACAGCTATTTGAAAGAATTGGCTGATATTTGTGGAATTCAGAAAAAACTATCCATGCACGTTGCCCGCCATACGTTTGCCACCTCAGTCACATTAACAAATGGTGTTCCTATTGAAACTGTGTCGAAAATGCTCGGGCATACATCATTAAAAACAACTCAAATTTATGCGAGGATCGTTGATACTAAAATTTCGAATGAAATGGATCAATTGCAGAAGAAATTAGGTGGAGATGTTGGAGTGTAGCTGTGTAGAATATTTGCAATCTAGTGTTCTGTTGATTTCATTCCATTAAATCTTAACATATTTAAGCTGTTAGGATTTAATGGAATCATAAATTTAAATGAATGGTAATTTTATGATTTAGAAATTTGATAAGTATCTTTAAAGATTATTTTTTAAAATTTAAGATGCGATGTTTTTAAACTCCTATGGCTACCAATAAAAACGCGACGATACGTTACCAGGCACTTAATCAATGCTTCCGAAATCCAGGGAGGATTTATTACATCGATGATTTAATTGAAGCCTGCAACAATTCATTGCTTGATATTGATCTAAATTCAACTGGTATAAAAAGGCGACAACTTTTTGATGATATTAAATTTATGCGCGACTCGCAGGGATATGGTGCACCAATAAAATCATTTAAGGATGGGAAGAAAGCGTACTACCGTTATAGCGATTTGTCTTTTTCAATAAACAATCAGCCTTTAAATGAAAGGGAAGCCCAACAATTGAAAGAGTCATTGATGACTCTTTCACGGTTCAAAGGGCTGCCACAGTTTGAATGGGTTGATGAAATGAAAGCCCGTTTAGAAGTGAGCTTCAGGTTAAAAAGTCAGGATAAGGTCATTGAGTTTGAAGAAAATCAATATTTGACAGGTAAGGAGCATATTGGAGCTTTATATGATGCTGTAATCAACAAACAGGTTCTGAGAATTAAATATCGTCCTTTTAAACGTGAAGAATCTATTTTGATGGTTTTGCATCCATACTTTCTGAAACAATATAATAACCGATGGTTTTTATTTGGAAAAAGTGGAGATGCAAAAACTGTTACAACCATTGCTCTCGACCGGATTGAGGTGATTCAGCCTGCTTCTGAATTGTTTCTACCCAATACAGATATTAATTTTGAAGAGTATTTTGAAGATGTTATTGGAGTTTCGGTTCCTTATGATGGCATAGCCGATAAAATCATTTTAAAAATCGATGCTGACAGTTGGCCTTATATCAAGACGAAACCTATACATGGTTCCCAGAAAATCAAAGAGCAAACATCAAAATATACCATCATCGAACTCCACCTGATTCCTAATTTTGAATTGGAAGCACTAGTTTTTTCCCATGCTGAAAAGATTGAGGTAATTAGTCCGGAAACACTTCGCCAACGGATAAAGGATCGTGCCTTTAATTTAAATGAGAAATACATTTGAACTGTGCATAATCACTGCACACATCCTTTTTACATTTGTTTTGAACAATTCAGCGTAGTATATAATGTTGATAACTACCTGTTTTTATTCCGGCGAATTAAGCCGTTTTGTGATATTTTTGTCTTTTACTAAAAACTGAAAACTATGCTTACAGGGCAACAGCGTACTGATATCGATAAAATCTGGAAAGAGTTCTGGCAAAATGGGATGACTGACCCACTGAGCATCATTAAGCAGATTACCTATTTGCTTTTTATCCGTAATCTGGACAGGCAGCAGGAGCTGAAAGAAAAACAGGCGAACAAACTGAAAATGCCGATTCAAGACCCAATTTATCTGGAAGACCAGAGGGAATTGCGCTGGAATGTTTTCAAAACCAAAGACCCGGAGCAGATGTTCCGACTTTTCCGGAAAGAAGATGGCGTGTTCGATTTCATAAAAAGTATTGGCCAAAAAGGCGGACTGTTTGCCGAAACAATGCGCTATGCCAATTTCGATATCAATAGCCCCAAGTTGTTGGACCGCATTGTGCAGATGATCGATAAACTGAAAATCGACGATATTGACTCAAAGGGCGATGTTTACGAATACCTGCTTTCGAAGCTGGCGACGGCAGGGATTAACGGACAATTCCGCACACCAAAGCACATTATTCGCCTGATGGTTGACTTGCTGCAACCGCAAACCGACGAGTTGGTTTGTGATCCGGCTGCCGGAACAGCAGGTTTTCTGGTTGGTGTGGTCGAGTACCTGCGCGAGCATTATCCCGATGAATTTTACAAGAAAGAATTCCGCCAGCATTTTAACAATGGCATGTTCAGCGGTTTCGAGAGCGACAATACGATGGTGGGAATTAGCGCCATGAACCTGCAAATGCACGGCATCGACAATCCGAAGTTGAAATACATGGATGCCCTGTCGAACGACAACACGGTGAAAGACAAGTACAGCCTGATATTGGCCAATCCGCCATTTTCGGGTTCAGCCGATTACGATGGCATTGAACTGAGCCTGAAAAAATCGCTCGATTTGGGTAAGACCGCCAAAACAGCCAAAACCGAACTGTTGTTCGTTTCGCTTATGCTGCGTATGCTGAAGCCGGGCGGACGTTGCGCTGTAATTGTTCCGGCAGGTGTGCTGTTTGGAAGCACCAAAAGCCATTTGGCAGTTCGCCAACTGTTGGTTGACGAGAACCAGTTACAAGCAGTAATTTCGATGCCAAGCGGGGTTTTCAAACCTTACACCGGAGTTGCCACGGCTATTCTGCTTTTCACCAAAACAGGGACCGGTGGCACCAACCGCGTTTGGTTTTACGACATGAAAGCCGATGGCTATTCGCTCGACGATAAACGCGAACTGTTGGGCAAACCCGATGAAGATAATCCCGACTTGCCTTCGATGCGAAACTACCGATTGGAGGAAAACAACATCCCTGATATTATTGAAAAGTTCCACGTCATTGCCGATTCGTCATCGCGAGGAGTTGAAGCGCAGCGGAACATGACGAAGCAAACTATTGAAAATGCGGCAAACGATAGAACTGCCCAGCAATTCTTTGTTACTGCCGATGAAATCCGTGCCGAAAACTACAACCTTTCGTTTAACCTTTACCAGAAAATTGTGCACGAACAGGTTAAATACACAGCTCCCAAAGTTATTATTGAGCGGATTAGCAAAATGGATGAAGAACGCAAGCAATTGATGAACGAATTGGGAGGATTGCTGGGATGAAAAACGTCAAGCTGGGTGTAATTTGCAATATTGAAATTGGGAGAACTCCAAGCCGGAATCAGCCAAAATATTGGGGAAACGGGTACTCTTGGTTGTCAATTGCCGACATGAAGAATTTGAAATTCCTTTCTGATACTAAAGAACAGGTTACCGATTTGGCTATTGAAGAATGCAATATGAAATTGGTTCCCCAAGGTACATTGCTTTTTAGTTTCAAACTTTCTGTTGGTAAAGTTGGTATTGCAAGTAAAGACTTATTTACAAACGAGGCAATTGCAGCCTTAAAAATAAAAAGTGAAAAGGAAGTTTATCAACCATTTCTTTATCATGCACTTGGATCTTTGAATTTTGATGGAAAAGGAGATAGAGCAGTTAAAGGAATAACTTTAAATAAAGCTAAACTTAGGGAATTGTTGATCCCCCTTCCTCCGCTTCCAGAGCAAAAACGCATTGCTGAAATACTCGACAAGGCCGATGCTTTACACCAGAAAAACAAACAACTTTTGTATGCCTATGATGAGTTGTTGCAGGCTACTTTTCTGGATATGTTTGGCGATCCGGTAACAAATCCGAAGGGATGGGAAAAAAGCAAAATATCAAATCTAATTAATAACATTGATAGTGGCTGGAGTCCAAATTGTAACAGCATACCAAGAAAAAATTCTTTCGATTGGGCAATACTTACACTTTCATCTGTATCACAAAGAAATTACAAGGAATCTTTTAATAAAAACCTACCACAAGAACTGAACCCCAAAGATAGTATTGAGGTTAAAAAGGGTGATCTACTTTTCTCTCGAAAAAATACCAGAGAGCTTGTTGGAGCCTGCGCATTTGTTTTTGAAACCTCTCCAAGATTGATGATGCCAGATACAATCTTCAGAATTCAATACAAATCTGAAATTTTAAATGGTATCTACGCATTTTATCTTCTCAACTCAATTAATTTTCGTGTGAATATTCAACGGCTTGCGACAGGAAGTGCTGGATCAATGCCAAATATTTCAAAAGAGAAGTTGAAGAACCTTTTTATTCCTCTTCCGCCAATCACCCTTCAAAACCAATTTGCCCAAATTGTTGAAAACATTGAAGCACAGAAAACATTGGTAAAGCAGAGTTTGCAGGAGAGTGAAGATTTGTTTAACGGCCTGGTGCAAAAAGCGTTTAGTGGAGAATTGTAGTAACGTATTTAGATTCTTACATAATATGACACGGCAGAATGTCAGTAATAAAGAAGTGTCACACGACATCAAATGTGACTGACAAAATGCCAAGATTTAACAAATATTAACAGTGGTACGGCAATTGTAAAGTTGAACCAGAAATTATAAAAAACGAAAAAGGTAAGAAACACCGAAATAAAAAAAGTCGCCTTTCGTAAGCGACTTGGAATTTGGAAAAATAGCCTGGACAGCAGATCGAGACTTACCATCTCGATGAATTTCCAAATGAGGTTGCAAATATAGATCTTTTCTTCATTATCCATCCTCCCTCCCTAAAAAATTGCGAATTCGGTTTTAATTGACCTCTCCGAGTGATCAAAAGAGAGAAGGTACGTTTTAATCATTATTAAAATTCTTGAAAATGGGAAAGAATCAACATGTTGTACCTCATAATGATACATGGGGTGTAAAAGGTGCAGGTAATACCAGAATTACCAAAACTGCTGACACACAAAAGCAGGCAATTAATATTGCAAAAGAGATCGCTAAAAATCAAAAATCGGAAGTGGTTATTCATCGTCCTAATGGGGAAATCCGGGATAAGAATAGCTATGGAAATGATCCGTTTCCTCCTAAAGGATAAGATTTCGAATTTGCAAATTTGATTTGTTCAGCCACTCCAACATCAAACGGAGTGGCATATTTCTAACTTAAATAAATTTAAATGCAGAAAAATTATAGTGTTTTATTAGATCGACTTAATAGTCGAATGAATCCAGACAGGATTATTGTCAATAAGTCATTTAGTGAAGAAATAGGCCGCATTCCTCAAAGTGGAATTTTTCTTTACATCAAAAAGGCGATGCTTGGAGTTGAACCTGAATACACTCAAAAATCCTTGGAAGCTGGCGGAAAGGTCATAGAACAGTTGAAAAATGCACTTGAAAATGTAAGTTTCAGATTTCAGGGATCGGTAATGACCAATACCCATATTAAGGGTTATAGTGATATTGACTTTTTAACCATTTGTGAAAAGTTTTATACATACGATCGAAAAGGTATTTCTGAGATTCTGAATAGCTTCGAAAAAAGCTTCAGTCTGAATAATTCACAAAAGTATAGACTTTCATCAGTTTTAGAAGGTCCTGGTTATTCTCAAGGTACGTCCGATCTCCGTAAATTACGACTTGATTGTGAGCAAATTTTGAGTGATACTTACAAATATACTAACACTTCGAAACCGAAATCGATTAAAGTGAGTTTAACCAATCCGCAAAGGGAGGTTGATGTTGTTATTGCAAATTGGTATAAAAATGCAAATTTCTATATTAAGGATGACGAAACACTGTTAGGCATTAAAGTATTTGTAAAAGGAGATTCGCCGGGTCAGGATAAAGAACTCGCACCCGATTTTCCATTTCTGAGTATAGCTCGTATTAATGGTAAGGATAGCGAAGTTAACGGAAGGCTTAAAAAAATGATCCGTTTTCTGAAGACGTTAAAGTATGATTCGGATTTCACCAATAATATAAAACTGACGAGCTTTGATTTCAATGCTATTTGTTACGAAATTGATGCTTCGAAGTATCGCGACAAAGATTATTTAGATTTGGTCATAGTTGTTTATAACCAATTGAAAAGCCTTGCAAATAATCCAATTCATAGAAATAGCTTAATGTCAGTAGATGGTTACGAGCCAATCTTTAAGAATCCGGACGGTTCAGAGAACACTGAAAAAGTGCAATCTCTGAAGATCATTATTACTGAAATTGAATCAGTAATGTCTGATATTAATGAAGAAACCCTTAAAGCGAAATTACTGGTATGAAAGTAAAAAATCTGGCAATTCTGATTCAAATAGTTTTATGGTTTGCTTCAGCCATCTTTGCAATTATCTGGATATTTAGTATTCCTTTTCGCTACCAACCTGAACCAATAACGGTGATGTTGGGATTGATCTCAGTGGCAGTTTCAGGCTTGGCAAACAGATATTCACATGCTTTAGATATTGAGCAATATTCTGTTGCCAATGTTTTGGCCAAAGGATACGTAAATAATTTTGTTGAACCTATAATGACTCAGCTCATGAAGGACTCAAATGGCAACGGGAACAAACCTTTGCTTTACATCTTCATTCCTGAATTACTTTCTGAACTTACCCCAAAAAGCATTGACCGACTGAAGGTCAAGTTAAAATCAAAGGGACTTTCAGAGAATACGCTAAAAGTCAAAATTAATGAAGGACGAGGAGTTCGTGATGTGATGACTGTTTCGAATTCGAATAACGAAAATGTCTATTTCGACTTCCCGAGTACTCTTTTTTCTCTGACCGATTTTGTTGAGTTTAAAATGAATTCACCAAAAAATTCATTAAACGTTGAACTGAAAAACAAAATTGGCAAGGAATATATTGAACGATTTAAGAAACAATTAATTGAATCGCTTCAGGAAAAACAGTTGCATCCGGAATATATCAGATTTACCAATTTTGATCTGGATATAGTTTTTTAACTGATAGAAAGGATGTCATTACGCAAATTGATGACATCCTTTTCTTATTACCGTTTCAGAACTTCTAATAAATCAAACGAAAATTATCAAATCCATTACTTTTTAACAATATTATTTTAATTTTAGGCATTAAGATTTTGACTTAAACCTGAATAAATGGCTAATTCAAATTTCCTCTTCCTTCAGAACGAATGGGATTTTCTTTATCAATCGGCTTTTGAAGCAGAACAAAGCGCTAAAACAGCGCCGGTTACATCAGCTTTTTATGCCCGCCTTTCGCTCGAAAAAATGGTGAATTGGCTCTACGAAAACGAAGGGTGTCTGAATCAGCCATATAACAGCAACCTAGCTGCACGATTGGGAGAGCAAACCTTTAAGGAAATCATACCGCCATCGATTTATCGCGATATTGATTTTATCCGAAGAGAAGGGAATTTGGCTGCACATCAGGGCAAATCATCATCGAAAGTCAGTGTCCCTTGTGTCCGTTTTTTGTTTCGCTTTCTGAGTTGGACTGTGAAAATGTATAGTGAAACTCCACCGGAAATTGCTGCGTTTGACGAATCATTGATTCCGGAAATCGGAAATCAGGAAAAATCGCAGGCAGAGATCAAACGATTAGAAGACGAGAATACCGGGCAAATTGAAATTGCCAACCGCGAACGGAAAAAACGCCTGGAAATTGAGGAAGAACTTCGGAAAATTAAAGCGCAATTTGCTTTAACGGAATTCAGAAAACAGCAAAATTCACCAGTTACCATACCCGCAGGTCAGTATTCCGAAGCTAAAACACGAGAACTTTATATCAACTCCATGTTACGCGAGGCTGGTTGGAACCCGGATGCGACCAATGCAACAGAATATCCGGTTACAGGAATGCCAAAATCAGTGAATCCAACAGGGACCGGATTTGTTGACTATGTGTTGTGGGGTGACAATGGGTTACCCCTGGCTTTGGTTGAAGCGAAAAAAACTTCCCGAAATATTCATGAAGGAAAACATCAGGCCGAACTCTATGCCAATTGTTTGGAAAGAATGACTGGTCAGCGACCGGTAATTTATTACTCAAACGGATTTGAAACCGAGTTGTGGGATGATTGTTTTTACACTCCCCGGAAAGTGTATGGTTTTTATACCAGAGATGAGCTTCAGGTGTTGGTCAATCGGCGGAAAGATCGGATTGATCCACGGACGCAAACGATTAATAATGCCATTACCAATCGGGTTTATCAGAAACTGGCTATTAAAAGCGTACTCGATAAATATCTTAAAAACACATCAGAAGGATTAAAAGGAGGTTCGCGCAAAGCTTTGGTCGTCATGGCAACAGGTTCAGGAAAGACAAGAACTGCCATTTCGTTTGTCGATGTTTTGATGAAGGCAGGCTGGATCAGTCGGGTACTATTTTTAGCTGATCGTAATGCACTGGTTACCCAGGCCAAACGAAACTTTAATAAGTTATTGCCTCATTTGTCATCGGTTGATTTGACCAAAGAAAAAGAAGATAAAGAAACGCGGCTGGTTTTCTCTACTTATCCAACCATAATGAACAGCATTGATGGAGTGCATAGTGGCGAACAGCGATTTTATTCTGTGGGGCATTTCGACCTGATCATTATTGATGAAGCTCACCGATCGGTTTACCAGAAATACGGGGCCATTTTCGACTATTTTGATGCATTGATGCTGGGATTAACTGCTACTCCTAAGGATAGTACCGATTACGATACCTACCGTCTTTTCGAAGAAGAACAGGGAATTCCAACTTTTGATTACGAATTGCAGGAAGCTGTTGACGAAAAATACCTGGTTCCGTTTCAAGCGAAGCATGTTGACTTGGGTTTCATGACCCGTGGAATCAGATACGATGAACTCTCCGCAGAAGAAAAGATTCGCTACGAAGAAACCTTCAGGGATGAACAGGGAAACCTGCCGGATGCAATTAGTCCTGCTGCCATTAATAATTGGTTGTTTAATGAAGATACAGTCGATAAAGTCTTGGACATCTTGATGAATGAAGGTGTTCGTGTTGAAGGGGGCGACAAAACAGGCAAGACCATTATATTTGCACGTAACCATGCACACGCCGAATTTATTGAAGCACGCTTTAATTTCATTTATCCGCAATTCAGCAACAAGTTTTTAAGGGTGATCGACAATTACGAGAAATACGCGCAAGATTTGATTGACGATTTTGAAATGATTGGAAAATTACCGCAAATTGCTGTTTCAGTGGATATGCTTGATACGGGCATTGATGTGCCTGCCATCGTGAACCTGGTCATCTTTAAACCCGTTTACAGCAAGGCGAAATTTTGGCAGATGATTGGCCGGGGTACCCGTTTGTGTGAGGATTTGTTTGCTCCCGGCGATCATAAACAGTTCTTTAATGTTTTTGATATCTGTCGCAACTTTGAGTTTTTTCAGGAAAATGCAACAGGGATTGTTCCGGTTAATTACGATTCTGTGTCAGCCCGGATATTTAAAAATGTAATTGGTTTGGCTGACGCTTTTCGGCAAGAACCCTATCTGGATGAGTACCATCAGAAAGCAAGAACTGAATATCTCGATTGGGCGCACGAACGTGTTTCAGCTTTAAACAGAAGTAGTTTTACCGTTAAAATGGTATTGCGGTATGTTGATCAGTTTTCTGACCGAAACAACTGGAATGCACTGACGAATGAAGACAAGCACAATATATATACTCATCTGGCCAAGTTGATATTTATCCCGGAAGATGATGAAAAGGCAAAACGGTTTGATCAGTTAATGACGAGTTTTCAATTGGCTGTAGTCGAAAATGATGTCATTCAGCAACGTCATTGCAATAAGGTGCGAACGATTGCCAATCAGCTTTCGCGTTTATTAAATATTCACGAAGTTGCAAAAGTTCAGAATGTTGTTCGTTCGGCTATGACCGATGAGTTCTGGGTAGAAAGAACACATTCAAAATTGGAGAATATCAGGGAGTCATTCCGTCAGCTCATTAAATATATTCCAGCTACTGAAACGGTAATTTACCAGACTGATTTCGAAGATGAATTGATTGGAATCAATACGATTGCCGATGTTGAAGGAGGATATCGGAAAAGTGACAATTACAAATTAAAGGTTGAACGTTACATTCGGGAAAACATATACCACATCACCATACAAAAACTTCGGAAGAATATAAAACTTACCTCTGCTGAATTGCAGGAGCTGGAAAGATTGGTTTTCATAGATTCCCAGCTTGGCACCAAAGATGATTTTGTTAAGCATTACGGAGAACAGCCTTTGGGCAAATTTATCCGTTCCATATTGGGGATGGACGAAGAGGCAACACAAACAGCCTTTTCTGAATTTATTGATCTTGGTAATCTAAGAGCTGATCAGATACAGTTTATCCGGAACATAGTCACTCATTTTAAGAATAACGGAATACTCGAATTATCACAGCTTGCACAACCACCATTTACCGATATTAACGACCACGGTATATTTGGCCTTTTTGAAGATGAAGATCAAGACCGGATCATTCGTATTGTGGAGCAGGTCAATAATAATGCAGTAGGTTAAAATAATCTGGGTATTGTTTGTTTCTTTAAAAACATTACGATATTTGTACTGTGAGTACAAATAATGAAATAAAATTAAAGAAATTGCTGGACTTGCATATTCCAGGAACCATAATGCTTGCTTCATGGCTTGATGCAAACGGATTCTCCCATGACCTGCAACATCGTTATTTAAAAAGCGGTTGGCTCGAATCGGTTGGTGTTGGTGCATTCAAACGCCCGAACGAAATTGTAGGTTGGCAAGGTGCACTTTATTCGCTGCAAAGACAAGCTAGTTTGCCTGTTTATATTGGAGGCCCAACAGCTTTATCCATGTTGGGATTTTCGCATTATATCCGCACCGGAGCCGAGACTGTTTATTTATTCTCTCTGTTGAATACGAGATTGCCTGCATGGTTTAAACAATATTCATGGAATGAAGCATTAAACCACGTCAGGACTTCATTTCTACCTGAAGAGATTGGGATAGATGAATATCAGGAAACACAATTTCCTTTAATAATAGCATCAGCAGAGCGAGCAATATTCGAATGCCTTTATCTTACTCCAGAAAAGCTGGATGTTATGGAGGTCTATCAAATCATGTCTGGCTTGGTAAATCTAAGGCCTGGACTGTTGCAGAAGCTTTTGGAAGGATGCAGTTCGGTAAAAGTTAAACGCTTATTTTTATACATGGCGAAAAAGGCGAATCATCAATGGTTCCAATTTCTTGATTTATCATCAGTCAATCTTGGACAGGGAGATCGCAGTATTGTAAGTAATGGTTCGTATGATTCTGAATTTCGTATCACAATATCCAAAGAATTAGCTCAACTATGATCGATCCAAAATATAAATCACAGGTTGATTTATTGTTACAAACGCTCCCGTATGTTGCAAAAGAAACAATATTTGCGCTCAAAGGCGGGACTGCAATTAACCTGTTTGTACGAAGTATGCCCAGGCTATCAGTCGATATTGATTTAACTTATCTTCCAATTGATGACCGGGAAACGGCATTGAAAAATATTTCAGATGGACTGGCACGAATCAAATTCGACTTGGAACAATCTATTCCGAGAATCAGCGTAACATCAGCATCACGCGAGGGACAAGATGTTAAAATTAACTGCCAGTTACCCGGCGCACAAATTAAGATCGAGGTAAATACTACAACCCGAGGGAGTATTCATCCAACCAGATTTATGCGGGTTCATGATTCTGTTGAATCTGCATTCGGCAGATTTGCTGCCATTCATGTTGTTTCAATGGCTGAACTTTATGGAGGAAAGATTTGCGCGGCATTAGACCGACAGCATCCCCGCGATTTGTTTGATGTCAGGCTTCTTTTGGATAATGAGGGTTTCACTGATGATATAAAAGACGGTTTTCTTATTGCGCTTATTTCTCACATGCGACCAATCAGTGAGGTAATCAGTCCAATGTTTATTGATCAGCGACAAGCCTTTGAAACTCAATTTTCGGGTATGGCAAATATACCATTTAGCTATGACGATTATGAACAAACCCGAATACAGTTAGTTGATCAAATCCAATCAAAACTAACAAACAGCGACCGGCAATTTTTAATGAGTTTCAAGGATGGCAGCCCGGATTGGGAAAAATTATCCGTCAAAAATGCCAGAGAATTACCAGCCGTTCAGTGGAAGTTGCAGAATATTGAAAGATTAAAACACGACAATCACAAGAAACACAAGGAAATGGTCTCCATTTTAGAGAACGTGTTATTTGGCTGATTACAAATTGATGAAATATTTAACTGCACTTGTCAAATATTATCGTAAATTTAGATTAGATTTTTTATCACGGTAAAAAGAATAACGCAGTTTTTTTGTTATGGAGGTGGAAATTGAAAACCCTGGTCACTTGGCCGGGGTTTTTGCGTTCATCCTATATCTTAATGGAAAGATATTCTTTCTGTTTAAGGTTTCTTCTGTAGTTTATTGAATTAGCAAAACATTTATAGAAGTACTACTCTCACTCAATTTTTTCACAAAGGTATTTACGCATCTCGGAAAAGTCAAGGGTGGCTTCTCTCTCCAATTCCCTTGTCAAGCCACACTTTGTGCTCGGTCAAAAACCAAACGCCCTTTGACTGCTTTGCGCTCAGGGATCGTTCGGTTTTGTGACATTCGCCCTTGACAAGAATCCGGTCTGCTCAATGGTTCACGGTGCAAAATTAACCGGCGAGCCAGGTGCCAAAATAAGTCTGTAGGGCAGCAGCAAAATCAATGAAAGATTCAAACGAATGGGAAATTGTTTCCACGTATTCAACCAGGGAAGCTGTGGCAGACGGTTTTCTTGTAAAAGTTGACAGTGAAGCCTCAAAGGAAGCCGGAATTAAATTTCCGGTTTATCTGACTTGTGCTGTTTGGAACAAGTACGTTGAAGTTCCGAAAGGTATGGAGCAGCTACAAAATCTTTCCGGTCGCCTTTGGGATGTGCTGTTCATGTTTGCTTTTCATGCCCGCAATGTCTCTTCGAACCTTTTACAGTATGATTTTATCAGCTACCTGCCTGATGAAGGGGACTGGGAGCCTAATGAAAAGTTGAAAACGCCAGAAAATCAACTCAACCGACTAGTTACCCTCAAAGCGGTGATTCAGGCACAGGATTTCGATGATCCGTCACCAGCTATTTTCATCATGAAACCAGATGAAGATTAGTATGAATCAATCAAAATTATAGGAGGTATTAGCTATGAGATATAAAGATGATCCCAGACAGATTGTAGTTCGTTACCCGAGTTGCTGTGCGAAGTGTCAAACACTTTTACCCAAAGGTACTCCAGCTTATTATTGGCCACGAACCAGAACCTTATTGTGCTCAGATTGTGGAGAACCGGAATACCGTAGTTTCCTTTCATCTGCGGCAGATGAAGATGTTTATGCCGGAAGAGGGAATCCCTATTAAGATGCCTGGGGCTTACGCCCCTTTTTTGTTCGTTACCAATCATTCAGATAAATAAGTGGATTCTGTTACAAGGTGGAGTGTTACACTCAAATTTCTGTCAAAGTTATTAATCGCTTCCCGGAACGGTAAAGGGGCGGTTGCTTCTCTCGATGCCTTATGGCAACCGTCCTTCGGATGCGTTCAGTTTTTTGCTTTTTCACCTATGTTGTATAAATCTGATTCACTAAATGTAAAAAAGGTTGCAAAAAACTGACATGCACCCCGTTGACCTGATCCGTGACAGCTCAATGTTGGTACGCCAAAAATTTAAGTTTAACGGCGTGCCAGATATTTCCTTAGTTAAATCAAAGGGAGCCAAAATAAGTCCGAAAGGCATCGGCGCTTTCACATGAATACTTCATTCGACATTTATGAAATGGTTACCAACCTGATTATTGAACGCCTTGAAGCAGGTGTTGTCCCTTGGCAGATGCCTTGGAAAGCTGAAACCGGTTTTCCGCAAAACATGGTTCACAAAAAGGCTTATCGGGGATTTAATTTCTGGTTGCTGCTGACTGTTGCTGATAAGTTTGGTTCCCCGTTTTTTCTCACCTACAACCAGGTAAAAGAATTAGGTGGGCATGTTTTGAAAGGTGAAAAAGGCTTCCCGGTTGTGTTCTGGAAGCTGCTGGACACGGAAGAAAAAGATGGCAGCATTGACCACATCCCTTTCCTTCGGTATTACACTGTTTTTAACCTGAAACAAACCGAAGGTATTGATGAAAGCAAGATTCCACCAACTGAAGCACACGACCATCAGTTTGACCCGATTGGTGATTCTGAACAGTTAATCGAGTTCTGGTACGATAGCCCTGAAATCAGGCTTGACCAGTCGCACGCATTTTATTCACCAACTGGTGATTATGTCGGGATGCCAAACCCACGGACTTTTTTCAGAGACGAACAGTATTATTCAACTTTATATCATGAATGTATTCACGCGACTGGTCACATCAACAGGACTGGAAGGCATGAAAAGCTATCCGATCACAAGTTCGGTTCCCAAGACTACAGCCAGGAAGAACTGGTTGCCGAGTTGGGAGCCGCTTACCTCTGTTATATGACAGGAATTCAAAATGCTACAATTGATAACAGTGCTGCCTACATCAAAAGCTGGATCGGCAAATTCAAGGAAGATAAAAAGATGTTGCTGATTGCTTCTTCTCAGGCACAAAAGGCAGTTGATTACATATTGGAACATCAATCCCATCCCAACCAGGCGGCAAGTGCCGCTTTGGTTGACTATTTGGCGGAGGCAGTTTAGCCTTCGCCTTTTTTTACCTCAAAATTTCACAGTTAGAAATAATTAAAGATTTAAGATATGGAACAGTTTAAAAGTTTTTCCCAGTATATCCTGCAAATCGGTTACAAATATGGTTTGCATTCCGTGTTCGACGATTTTTTGGAAATGGTAATTTGCTCTTTATCGCTCGGAGCAAAGGAAGATCGCTACCATGAGATTGTCCGTAATTATGAGAAGCCGGATGCCTACCTGATGGCTGAGGCTTTCGGAGCGCTAGTAGTCGAGATGGATAATAACGGCGAAGGTCTTAAAGATGGCTTTGGTGATTTTTACATGGAATACCTAAGCCATGGCAGGAATGGTCAGTTTTTCACTCCGGAGCCAATATGCGATATGATGGCCCGGATATTGAACCCGGCAGGTTTTGGGGAGAAGGTTGCCGATTGTTGTTGTGGCTCTGGCAGGATGTTGCTGGCAGCAGCAAGAGTAAGCCGAAACTCGTTATTCTTTGGAGCAGATATTGACCGCACCAGTGCCATGATGTGTTTGATTAATCTATGCCTGAACGGACTTTTGGGAGAAGTTTGTTGGATGGATACCCTGATGAACCATTTTTATGCAGGTTGGAGGATAGAACTCCATCCGGAGAAGGCAGTCCCATACATCCGGGAAATTACCGAATCTGAAAGCTACATGGTTTTAAGGCTACCTGAAAAGAAACAGGAACTCATTGTCCAACAAGCACCAGTAACTAAAGTAACTCAGCAGCTGATGTTTGAATTCTAGGGGCAATGCCCCTTTTTTGTTCGTTCAATTTTTTATCAGGTAAAATCACTCCATTTAAAATTGCGGGCAAAATTATTTACGCTTCACGGAACGGTAAAGGGGCGTCCCGACAAACTGGGACGTCCTTCGGATGCGTTCAGTTTCATGGATTGCCCATTTCGGGCATGAAACTGACATGCACCCCGTTGACCTGATCCGTGACAGCTCAATGCCCGGTTACGCCGAAATTTTAACCGGCGTGCCAGATGCCAATATAAAGCCACAGGGCAGTGGAAAATAATATGAATAATGCAGCTAAGAAACTCGATGCTGAGAGTGCAGAACAACCTAAAACTTCTTTGGAAGTTGTAAAAAAAGATGGAAAAGAAGTTACTGAAGTTCCTTCATTAGAAAAGCGCATCCAGAAAGTGGAAGATTTGAGCATGCTCATCGAAAAGTGGCGCAAGCTCACCGAAACCAGAAGGAACCTGCAAACCTTCTCCCTGGGAGCAGATGGTTTGGGTGCAACAGTATTCCTGCGGGACGCATCAGGAAAAGAGTTTAAAACTTCCAATACTCCGGTAGTATCCGCAGTGATGGAAGAAATTAAAACGACTCTGGATGAACGTATCAAGGAAGTTGAAACCCAGATCAAGTTCTGAAAATGGGGAGGCAAAGCCTCCCCATTTTTTTTGGTCGCTAAAAACGACAGATATTAATCCATCTCGACAAAATTTTTGATGATCTTTTCTTTCTGTTTTTGTCCAAAGTTGTGGGATAATTCAACATTTCCAAACTATTGGTCATAACTCAAACCTTTTCAATCTTTTTTTTGAAAAAGAAAGCCTTTGTTAAATCCATCCAAAATTGATCAAATTGAAGTAACCTGACTTTTCTGATTAACAATGTCATGAACAAAAGGCATCAAAACCGATCAAATTAAATGATTAAACCATAACGTACTTAATCATATAAAACACCCAACTTGGGAATACCTTGGGAATTTTATCGTTTTGAATTACAGATTTTTGAAGGCTTTCAAAATGAATCATTCAAAACTAAAAGTTATGCCATCAGAAATTATTACAACAGACGACCTCCGGGAATTCAAGATCGAATTACTCACCGAGTTCCGAAAGATGCTTAATGAGCAACGTGGTCAGCCCGCCAAAAAATGGTTAAAATCCTACGAGGTAAAAAAACTACTAAGTATTTCTCCCGGAACCCTTCAGAACCTTCGAATAAACGGAACCCTTCCATTTACTAAAATTGGGGGACAGATGTTTTACGATTACGAGGATATCCGGAAAATGCTGGAGCCCACCCAGAAACAAAAAAAGTTTAGCTTCGATTTGAAGCGATGAACTACATCAGGCACCTGAACGGCTTTTTTGCACGGCTGGCCGAAGACAAGCGCATGTCATCCTATCACATCAGCCTGTATTTTTCACTGTTCCAGCAGTGGAATGCTGACCGGTTTGGGGAGCAGTTTGTCATTAGCCGGACAGAAGTAATGGAAATGTCACGTCTAGGTTCAGTCAATACTTATGCCCGGTGCATGAAGGAACTTTCCGAGTGGGGGTATATCCAATACATCCCTTCATCCAATATACATGCAGGCAGCCGGGTCTCCTGTATCAGATTTGATACTGCAAGTGATACCGGAACTGATACAACAAGGAATACCGGTATCGAAAATGATATCGCTAGTGATACCAGAACCGATACAGGAAGGAATACCGGTACTTCCAGCGATCTCATAAATGATACAGCAATCGATACTGGAACTGATACCGGTATTAAAAATGATACTGCAAGCGATACAGGAACTGATACTGCAAGTGATACCGGTATTTCCAGCGATCTCATAAGTGATACCGGAAGGAATACCGCAAGCGATAAAATTGAGGGTGCCGGTATCAAAAATGATACAGCAAGGAATACAGGAACTGATACACCTTTTATAAACAGTTTAAACAAGAACAAACAAGAAGAAGAGTCAGTCAGAAGAAATCAAAAATTTGATGTTGATGAAAACGAAAAAAAACAAAAACGATTTAGAACGACAAATTCCGAAAATCTTCCGGATGAAAAATCTCCGGTTCCGGATTTATCCGAAACCGAACAATTTTTTGAACAGAACCAGTTTCCGCGCAGCGAAGCACAGAAGTTTTACGCCCACTACCAGTCGTCAGGCTGGAAGACCGGGGATCAGATGAAAATACTTTCCTGGCAGGCAGTTGCCCGGAAATGGATGAACAACACCCAAAGTTTTAAACCAGATGAACGAGAACCCAATCAAGTCGGGGCCAGCAAACTTAGCGTCACCGTCAACAAAGATTATTCTGAACCCTTATGAGCAAATCGCCGACTACCGCGGCGGAATCTTCAATTTCAGCTTCCCGGTTAGCCTGCAATGGATGGAAGAGCGGGGCAAGATCCTGTTTGGAAACCATTTTTCACTGGTCGAATCCGACTTCGAGCTGATCTACAAGCTGCTGGTTTATGCCATCGGAGACCAGGAAAATGCAGCAAATCACGGGATCAGCCTGAGAAAAGGTATTCTTCTGACAGGACCTATCGGCTGTGGAAAAACCTCACTTATGCAACTGGTCAGCTACTTTTTCCCACGAGAGACCCAATACCAAGTCAAGCCAACTAGAGAAATCAGTTTTGAGTTTGAAAAAGATGGGTTTGCAGTGATCAACCATTATAGCAAAGGGTCGTTTGTCAAATATGCCAATATGCCTTTCCTGCCCAAAGTGTATTGTTTCGATGACCTGGGATTGGAACAGACCCCGAAATATTTCGGCAACGAATGCAATGTGATGGCCGAAATCCTGTTAAACCGCTATGATCTGTTTGTCTCCAAACGCATGATGACCCACATTACCACCAACCTTTCAGCCTCAGAATTGGAAGGGATTTATGGCAACCGTATCAGAAGCCGGATGCGTGAGATGTTCAATTTGATAGCTTTTGACAGGGACACAAAAGATAAGCGGGCTTAGGGCAAAAGCCATATAAAGAAAAACACCAAATCAGGTATTAGCCGATGTTTGGTTAGTAGGTTCTGCGGCCTGTTCGCGCTTTGGCTCCGCCAGGGCGCGAACAAGCCTCGATTCAGCATGGAAGAGTGATCCAAGCCGGTTTAAAGCTCAATTCCCGGCATTCCATGCCTGCATTGACTTTCCCGGACTGGATCACACTTCCTGTTTTTTTTTTAAGGTTTTCGCCTTTTTTAAGTTTGAAAAATTGCAAGTTGGTAATTCCTTCTCCCCCAGTCATCCGGCACATTCGCTTCACTCGCTTATTCGCTCCCTAAACCGATTCGTCCCTCACCGGAACCGGTCGCTCAGTCCGCTCGTTCAGCTCATAAGCCGGATTTGACCCCACGGCAAGAGTGGTTCCTTACCTTACATTTCGCGATTTCCAGCCCCAATTCCATTTCGCCTGTCCCGGCCTTTTCCCAATTCACAAACCACACAAAAGAAGGCCGGAAACAAGCTTCATTTCATTCCATCCAATCGCTCCATTCCAGTACAGTAACCACATATGCCTTTTGCCTGCACGCTTTTGTCAGGTTATAGCGATTGTTTTTAAAGTTTACACTCAGACGTCAAGCCAAAAAAGAAATTCAAATTTAGCCGGTCTCCCCGCCAGTCCTACGCACCGTAAAACTGCAAGGCCAGTGCGAGTGTTCCGGTTTCTTATCCATTTTCGATTGTTTTTCATGCGACTTTTCTAAAAGTTAACCGGAACAGCCTTGCATTTTTGCCACAACCGGCAATACGATGGACTTTCTTTTTCTTTTTTGTCGTTTTTTCTTTCTCTTTTTGAAAATATTTTGGCTTGTTCAAATTCAAACAAACAAAACTAAAGTCAATTAATCTGAATAGTCTGCTTAACAAAGCGATTTCTAAGCTCAATCAAAACAGGTCAAATAAAATGATCACAACATAATTTGGTTAGCCATATAAAACACCCAAGGTGGGAATACCTTGGGTGTTTTATAATTTTCGATACTTCAATTTTGCGGTGCCCGGTTTTGGAAAAGTAACCCATGATCTTTATCTGATCATGGTCCGATCCGGGAAGAAACAACCCAGTATTCACCTTTAAAATTGAAGCCCTATGTTTGGATTGGACACGATCAGTTGGACCAAATTTACCACCATGCTTTTTCTGCTTTGCAGCGCCTATTACGCCGCAGTTTTCATCCGGGCCTGGCTCAGCCGCTCTAGCCGGACATCCGGTAATCTGTTCGAGAATGCCGATGAAACAGACATCCACCCTGAACGGATGCTTCCCATTTTAGTCTCAGCTACCGATTATCCCGGAGAACTGATTCCTTTTAATCACATCGAACCTGTTGACCTGAAAGTGGATTTTTATCGCGATAACGGTATTGATGAAGGCTACAACGTCGAACAGTTCTATGAAGACCATCTTTCCCACAACCCGGAAATCCTGGAGAATATCCAGTTTCAGTCATAATTCATCTCAATTATTAACTCTAAAAACTCAAAGTTTCATGAAAACAAAAGCTCAGTTTTTCTTTAAGCGGGCAGAAGCCATTGTAGCCCTTCTTTTATTAAGTATCTACCAGGCCATGGCCCAATCAGCCGCTGGCATTGACCAGGCCACAGCCGAAGTTAGTTCCTATGTCGATCCAATCTCTAACCTGATCATTGCCATCGGAGCAGTGGTCGGGCTGATCGGAGGAGTCCGGGTGTATATCAAGTGGCAGAGTGGAGATCAGGATACCCAGAAAGCCATCATGGGCTGGTTTGGAGCCTGCCTGTTTTTGATACTGGTTGGAGTGGTGATCAAAGCATTCTTTGTCTGATGCAAAGCTACCCAATCAAAAAGGTGGATACCCGGTTGTATATCAAAGGGCTTTCCGGCCCTTTGGTATTCAGGGCACTGTATGGCATTATTGCGACATTCTTCTTGTTCTCGGCACTTTACATCCTTGTAGGGGTTTTCCCGGCTGTTCTGATCGGAGTCCCGGCCTTTTTCGGATACCTCTATCGGCTCAATACCATCCAGAAGAAATACGGTCCGGAAGGATGGGGCAAGAAACAGACCGCCCGAAAACTACCTCAATTCATTAGCTGCAAACGACGAATCCATCAAATTTCTTAAAGATGAAGATCAAGAACCTTGAGAGTATACTACCTGTAAT
Source organism: Prolixibacteraceae bacterium (assembly GCA_028683385.1). Classification (GTDB taxonomy): domain Bacteria; phylum Bacteroidota; class Bacteroidia; order Bacteroidales; family Prolixibacteraceae; genus Aquipluma. The sequence goes on from JAQUIJ010000014.1 coordinate 152,648, forward strand.
GGGATTTAACGGTGATGTTCAGGTTTCCAACAATCTTGACCTGACCATAGGGTTTCGGTTGCGGCTTCCCGAAGTTCTGTCGTGCAGTACGGAACAACTGTATATGCTGCACGATACTTTTCAGCGGATGATTAACCTTTTGCCTGCCGGAAGTTTTATCCATAAACAGGACTTTCTCCTGATCAACGAATTCCATCCGCAAGAGCAGAATAATCAAACAGAACACCCTTTTGAAAATGGCAATGAAAGCCTGAATGATTCATACCTGGAGCACTTTGACGGAAGACATTATCTCAAACACGACTGCTGTTTTTACATCAGTTTGCTGAATAAAGGTCTTCTGAAAAACTACCTCGAATCCGCTTTGATCTTTTCCCGGAAAGATCGTAATCTGGAAAAATTGCAGTACGACAAGATCAATGAACTACGGAGTAATGTGGTAGCCATCTTTAATCAGAATGGAATTGGATGTGAACCTATCTCAAGACAAGACGCCATTGGCGATGAACATTCCCTGGGGATGATCGAACGCTTTTTGAGTCTGAACTTTACTGAAAACCATCCGGCTTTGGGAGGAATTGATTTTCGGGACCGACTCAAAGTGATGGATCAGTTTGTGGAAATTCTGTCATTAAGCGACTATTCCCACATCCCTGCAGAACTTCGCCCGGCTTCTGAACATCCACAGACCGGGCTTCCCGTTTCGCTCGTCTATCCGGTAAGTTATCACCTGCCGTTTTCGCACATCACCAACCAGTTTATCTACATTCCCGATCAGCAGGAGATCAAAGGATTTCTGGAAAGTAGTTACAAAAAGATCTTCAGCCTTTCCAAGTTCTCTTCTGAAAACAAGGTCAATGCCGGGCTGATTGAATCCTTTTTAGATCAGGTGCAGACCTCAGGAGAAAAGATAGTGAAGACCCACTTTAATGTGATGCTTTTCGATTCATCACTGAAAGATTTAAAGCAACACAAAAGCGAAACCAGTTCAGCTTTTTCGATGATGAACTGTTTTCCATACCAGCATACGCATGATCTGCCGATGCTCTTTTTCTCCTGTGTGCCTTTCTCCACGCAGTTGCCAGAGACAGAACTGTTCATCACGCAGGTTCCGCAGGCTTGCTGCCTGACGAACTTCGAAGGTGAGTTGCAAAACAGTGATTCCGACTTTACCATCCGGCTTTCCGACCGGCTGGAAGGTTGCCCGGTGAAGATTGATATTTCGGATGAACCGATGCACAAACATTTGATCCATAACCGCAATAAAATCATTATTGGCGGGTCAGGCTCCGGAAAATCCTTTTTTACCAACCATTTGCTGCGGCAGTATGCTGAAAGTGGCAATTGCCACATTGTACTGTTGGACGTAGGCAGAAGCTACGAATTGCTTACAATCTACCTGAATGAACGCCTAAAAGATCAGGGCGGTGCAATGATGGTTGAGTTCACTACGGAAAATCCGATTTCGTTCAATCCTTTTATTTTGGAAGGTGAACTGGATATAGAACGTAAACAAACCATTCTGTCAGTGATCTACACCATTTACAAGGAAAACCTTTCGGAAATGGAAAAGGATGTAATTGCCCATTCGTTGACAGCTTTTTTTGAATCTGATCAAAATGCGGAAAGATCCTTCAATGGTTTTTACGAATTCAGCCAAAGCTACATTCCGGCACTGGTTAAAGAACAATCCATCCAGTTTAACAGCAATGAGTTCTTTTTCATCCTGGGCAAATACTACCGTGGAGGGGAATATGACTATTTGCTGAACAAGGAGATGGATACCGATGAGTTTTTCCGTTGCCCTTTTATTGTCTTTGAACTGGATAACATCAAAGACCATGCAACGATTTTTCCGGTCGCTACCCTGATTATTATCGACATTTTCATGCAGAAAATGAGGCGGTTAAAGGGTATTCGGAAGGTCCTGTGCATCGAAGAGGCCTGGAAAGCAATTGCGACACCACAGATGGCCAGTTACATCAAATACTTCTACAAGACCATCCGAAAATTCTTTGGAGAAGCGATGGTGGTTACCCAGGAAGTGGACGATGTGATTTCTTCGCCGGTAATCCGCGATGCGATTATCAACAACGCAGATACCCGAATTCTGCTTGACATGAGCAAATTTCGGAACAAGTTCCAGAGTATCAGCGATACCCTTGGATTGTCCGACTTCCAGAAAGACCAGATCCTCTCGATCAATAAAAACCTGCCATCCGGAAGAAAACTCAAGGAAGTATTTATTGGCCTTGGAAGCTACTCACAGGTTTATGCACTGGAAGTGAGCAAACCTGAATATTACTGCTACACCTCTGAACAGAGCGAAAAGGAAACGATCCTGAAAAAACTGGATCAGAATCAGTACCAATCCTTTATCGAAATCCTCAAATCCATGTAAAACATCAACAATTACAACAATGAGAACAAAAGCAACATTTTTAATCCTCGGGATAGTTGTTTTATTCAACATACTCATCCCCAACAACACCTTAGCCCAAGCCCCGGTGACCGACGTTGGGGCTGGCATTCAACGCGAAGCTTTATGGGATCAGGAAAAGGGAATCCTCTCCGAAATTAACTGGTATAATGTGCTGATCAAAATCCTGAATGGCGACATCAAAGGGTTAACCTCCGAACTGGTCGGAATTGATCAGAAGAAACTTGCAAGCCTTCAAAAGGTATCCTACCTGATCAAAGATTACAAGCGCATCAAACAAACCAAAGAGATGCTGGATAAGATTATCTACATCTACACCACCAAACTGCCTTTATTGGTTCAGGACGAAAATTTCACGACCCGTCAGGCTGCGGTGATTGTCGAGTCTTTTGACCTGGTGCTGGATGACAGCCGTCAACTGGTCACCACCATCCTGAATACCATCGTGGAAGACGACCTTTTTATGATGGACGATAAACAGCGGTATGACACCATAAACGGGATTTACAACGAAGTAAAAAAACACTACGGAACTATCTGTTATCTCTATAACAAGCTGGCTTGGGCTTCCTACCAACGCAGTTTCAATACCGGACAAATCGAGAAGTTTGCTTTTTATTACACCCTCTATGATTAGCAATCAAAGACTAATAACAGAATACACTATGAAAACAATACTTTTCATTCTCATCTTTCCCTTGGCAGCATTGCTGCCGGGGAAGGAATTGAAAGCCCAGGTTTTTGACATCAAATCGTGGAATGGCACTTATCCTGAAATGAACGGCACTTATCCGCTTTCCTTTATTGCCTTCAAAGGCTGGTTAATCCCGGTCCCCCATGTGTTTATCCGTACCTGGCCAACTCACTACTATATAGAAGTTGATGCGGCTTTAGTATACGATACGGAAGAATACGCCGGAATGTTGAAAACCAACCTACTGAAGATTATCGAGAGGCTTATTGAAAAATCGCAGATGGAGAAAAGGCATGAGGAAACCACTCAGATCAAAAACAATACAGAAACCCAGCGGAACATTGAAAAGAAGATCTTTGATGCCAATTCCGACCAGTTGCCCGATGTGTATAGCATTTCCTCCGGCTTTATCCGGCTATATGTCAGCATTGCGAACATGGATAAGCTGGATAACTGCAAATGGCTCCGGCAAACTTACCAAAAGGAGGCCGATGAACTGCTTACGCGATTTATTTCCGTCAACCTGTTTCTGACCGACCATGGCAAAAAGCTGGAAGCCTTTGACGAAATCCGTTGCGAACTGAACAAGCAAATCGGAGAGACTGACTACACCTATCGAAAGGTACTGCACCTTCAGGCTTTCAATAATAACGTTCCGCAGTCCTATGCTTTCCTGAAGAATTAACAATTAATCCTTGAACATTAACCATTTAAAACTTGATTCATGCTTTTACAAGTAATGAGTACCCAAAGCTTTTTTCAATTTACGGATGTACTAGTCCGGGGAGGCCTGGACAATGCCCAGTTGCTGGTGAACATGGCTCGCGCCATTGGCGGAATTGCCGCTTTTCTGTACATCTCCAAACGCATCTATGAACAGTTGATTGCTGACAATCCCATCTCTCTATTACCATTACTCCGGCCTTTTGCACTGGTGTTGGTGATTACCTTTTGGGCCCCCTTTGTTCAACTACTAATGGTTCCCACCAAAGGACTGACCAAACTCTCCGAAGCGGTTTATGCCGACAAAAAACACATTGTTGCAGCTAAACTGGAAGAAAAACAGGATGCTATTTTGGCTGTCGATTTACCTTCTTTTCAGGAAAACGAAGAGAAAGAAGCAGCTCTTTGGGACAAAGGGGTGAACCTACTTTTGACCACCTACAACATCGTTTCAGGAAGGGCATTGATGCACCAGATCAATTTCTACTTCATGGACAGTGTCCGGCAACTTCTGGAATCTTTTTTTGAGGCGCTGGTTTATCTGATAGCTTTCCTGCGAACCGTCTTTTGTGTGCTGCTGATAATTTTCGGACCTCTGGTATTTGCCGTCTCTATCTTCGATGGTTTTCAGGAGAATTACCTTCAATGGATTGCCAGATTTGTCAATGTGAACCTGTATCTGCCCATTGCCCTGATTGTCCTTTCCTTGGTTCAGGAGGTACTGATTTATGTACTTGATGCCGAAATAGCCGCCACTAAAGCCTCGCTGATCTACCAGCCCTCGCTGTACTACGTTTCCAACATGGTTGTGCCGGTTTGTGGCATTATGGGCCTGATGATGGTGCCCAAAATTGCATCGTGGATTGTCAGCGCGTCAGGGACAGGAAGCGGCGGGGGACGGATGGTGAAAACAGCTGCGATGATGATGATTACCAAAGGTGCAATGAAATAACCTGAATTTGTTTAATCTAAAATAATCCAAAATCAAGATGAATAAGATTTTTGATATCCAACGCAAATTCCGATTTACTGTTTATATTCTTTTGGCTGTGAGCCTGCTTTTGACCGGTTTCAGCACCTTTGTTTTTACCCGTTCAATTGGGCTTGTTGAGCGCTCCCGGCAAAAAATCTATGTGCTGGACAACGGTAAATCCCTGCTGCTGGCCCTTCGTGCCGACATCACGGACAACCGGCCTTCTGAAGCCAAAGACCATGTGAAACGCTTCCATGAACTGTTTTTTACGATGGAACCAGACAAACAGTACATCGAAAACAATGCAAGGGAAGCCCTGTATCTGGCAGATGGTTCGGCGATGAAGCAGTATCAATCCTACAAGGAAAACAACGTCTATAACCAGATCATTGCTTCCGACATCAGTATGACCCTGACGACCGATTCGGTACAGATTGACTTCTCAGCCTATCCATATCAGTTCCGGTTCTTCGGACTCCAAAAGATTGTCCGCAAATCCAACATCACCATTCGCAACCTGGAAACATCCGGGCGGCTCCGGAACATCTCCCGGACAGACAATAACCCGCACGGGTTTATGATCGAGGATTGGCTGATAACGGACAACAAAGATTTGGAAACGCTGAAACGCAAGTCCTTTTAACTCTAAAAAACGACAATTATGAATACCGAAAATAAACAATCCAAAAATCTTGTGACCCGAATCAGCGAAGCTATCCGCTTTCATGAATGGATCAACCGGTTGGATCAGAAGGATCAAAAACTTGATCCGGCCAAACGGAAGCAGAAGTGGATTATCATCCTGAGTGCATCGTTCCTGATTTATGTGATTTCGTTCTTTGTTTTCCCAAAACCGGCAATCACCTACGAACCCATCCAACCGGTAAGTGAAGGAAATCCGGATATAGCAAAAACACTGAAACACAAAAAATCCCTCTCATTCGAAATGCCCGTTGACTCGTTTGAAACCATTCTAAAACAAGAAATACATGAAAAGTTACCTGAAAAGAAATAAGCCATTGCTATTCCTTCCATTGGTTTTGATCCCATTTATTGTTCTGATATTCTATGTGCTGGGAGGGGGTGAAAAGAAGGAAAAGGAAGAACAAAAGCAAAAAGAGCAGCAAGTGGCAAAAGGTGCCAATTACACCCTGCCGGATGCTGATAAAAGCGTCGCGATTTACGACAAAATGGACAACTATTCCACGCAAAAAGCGGTGACTTCGACCCATGATTACAACATTTCCGGTGAACCAGATTCTATACCAGAAGAAATCGTTGAAGAAGAATCGCTGACCGAAGAAAAGTTGCTTTCTGGAAGGAAGAATCTATATAAGAACGACCCGGTTCCTGAACTGAATGCCGATGTTTCGACTGACCTTATGGCGCACATCCGGCAAAAGGAAAAGAAAGTCAGAGAAGATTTAGAGAATAGTCAGGCTGAGACGAAATCAAAAAATGAAGATGCCGCCTCAAATCAGGCAGGGAAAGACAAAAAGGATTCCAATAATCAAAAAGGATCGACTGCAATTGCTCCAACCGGTATTGAAGAACTGGACAAAATTTTCCGGCAAAACAGCAGATTGGCGAGGCAGAATGATTCGTTGAATATCCGCCTGAACGAAACATCAGCAAAAAATGAAAAACTGGAAGCAGAAAAGAACAAACGCTCTACACTGGAGAAAAGCGGCAAGTCCGGCTTTAAACCCAAAGATACGGCAGTCCCGGTTATTGAAGCCGAGGTATATGAGACCACCACAGTATTAACCGGCAATAGGGTGAAGCTGCGGCTATTGGAAGAAGCCTGGCTGAACGGGGTTAAAATCCCAGCCAACACATTTCTGTATGGTATCTGTGAAGTCAGCAACGAACGCCTTCAGATCGAAGTGTTGCAAATTCCGGTTGGTGAAAAGTTTGTCCCGGTAGAAGTTACTGTTTGTGATTTGGACGGATTGCCCGGCCTGTATGTACCGGATAATGCCTCCCGAAAAGTGGCCAAAGAAGTGGGTAGTAGCGCTAACACTTCCTCCATGTTCGGGGTAAGCAACAATCCACTGACTTATATGGGAATGCAGGCAGCAGATCGCACCGCACAATCCCTACTAAAGATGATCCGAATCAAGAAAGTAACAGTCAAGAAAAACACACTTGTCTATTTAGTCAATAAATCCAAATAATCGTAAAAATACATCATCCATGAAATCAATTATTGTTATCATTTTTAGCGCATTGGCAGTACATTTATCCGTCAGCGCCCAACAGATTCAAACCACAAACAACTTAAAAGTATCGGACACCAAAACCAGCCACCTGGTTTGTCCCGATAAAGTCAATTATGTTCAGGCCGGGGATTATTCTTTGGTTCAAGCAGAAATTGTTCCTGAACTTTCCAATCTGGTCCGAATTAAAGCTGCCCAGCCGTTTGAGAAACCTACATCGTTAACGGTGGTTTGTGCCGATCACATTTATTCGTTTGAGCTGAGCTACGGCAACGATGCCCCAATCACTTACCCGATAGAATGCTTTCAGTCACAACAGGCCATGACCTTTTCCGGCAAGCTGATGCCAGATTACCTGTTGAAAGATTTTTGCGACCAGGTACTGGAAAAGCACCGGCACCAGTTTCATAAACGAAAGGCAAAAAAAGACGGCATTGAAGTTCGTCTGAATTCGATTAGCCTGAAAAATGATGCCTTGTTTTTTGAGCTTCAGGTTACCAACAAAACTAACATGGCTTACGATGTGGAAAGTTTTAATTTTTGGATTACAGACAAGAAAAAAGCCAAAGCCACCAACATTCAGGAGTATCAGGTTTTCCCGCAGTACCAGCGTAACAAGGTTCAGCGTATTCCGGGAGAGGTGACCGTTCGTGAAGTATTTGTAATGGAGAAAATGACCATTCCAGATCAGCGTATCCTGAGAATTGAACTGGGAGAAAAAGCATTGGGCAACACGGGTCGAAAACTCAGCTTTAACCTGAAAAACAAAGACATCCTTAAAGCCCGAAAACTCTGATTCCCGAAATAACACTCAAGACTCAGATAATCTAATCTTCCAACTTTCCGACAATGGAACACGAATCACACGAACTGGTCAAGCTGCACGAAGGATTCAGGTTTTTCAGCTATGTACTGCTTTTTACATCGCTGTACCTAACCCAGTTAAATTATTTTATTCTGAAAGGAATACAAATACCTGCTTTTCATTCGGTGATCGAAAAGATGCAGAATTTGAAGTTCCTGGCCTGCCTGTATCCATCCAAGGTCGTTTGTTTGGTTTTTCTGGCCATCACCTGTATCGGGACCAAAGCGCATAAAGACCGGGAATTGCTGGTTTCAACCATTGTCGGACAGACCATAGCCGGGTTAATCCTATACTGGGGAAGTCTGGTTGTTTATAAATCGTTCCCGGCAGTTTACTTAGGTTTGACCTTTGCCGGGTTTGTTTTGCTAAATATTGGCTTTGACAACATCTCCAAACTGATCAACGTCAATTTGATGAAAGACCGGTTTAATGTGGAAAATGAAAGTTTTCCGCAAGAAGAAACCCTGAAGGCCAATGAATATTCAGTAAATCTGCCAACGATTTATCTGTACAAAGGCAACGAACATCAGGGCTGGATCAATATTGTCAATCCCTTTCGGGCAACGATGGTGATCGGTACTCCCGGTTCCGGCAAATCGTTTTCGGTGGTACTTCCATTTATCCGGCAGCACCTGAAAAAGGGTTTTTCAATGTGCGTTTATGATTTTAAATATCCGGATTTATCGTTGGTTACTTACAACCATTTCCTGAAGGCCAAGAAAAACGGGAAACTTCCGGACTCCACCCGGTTCTATGTGATCAATTTTGAGAACATCCAAAAATCCTTTCGTTGCAATCCGTTAGCACCGGAGTGGATGGAAAGTCCCATCGATGCCTTTGAATCTTCGCGAACGGTATTGTATAACCTGAACAGGGAGTGGATACGCAAACAGGGTGAGTTTTTCTCCGAATCTGCCGTTTCCTTTTTTGCAGCCGTGATCTGGTTTTTAAAAAAATACAAGGATGGCCAGTTTTGCACCCTTCCACATGCTATTGAATTACTCCAAATGGACTACGATGATTTGTTCGCGGTAATGGAGCAGGAAAAAGATGTCGCGAACATTATAAATCCTTTTATCAATGCCCACAAACGCGGAGCCAGTGAGCAGCTTGAAGGGCAGTTGGGAAGCCTGAAGATTGCCATTTCTAAGATCATCAGCCCGGAGATTTACTGGATTTGTTCGGGCGATGATTTTTCCCTGGACATCAACAACCCGGAATCACCCAAAATTCTTTGTCTTGCCAACAATCCGCTTCGGGTAGAAATGTATGGGGCAGTCTTATCGCTTTACATTACCAGGATGCTGAAAGTCATCAACAAAAAGGGCCAGCAACCATCATCTTTGATCTTTGATGAGCTGCCGACCATTTACTTCCGTGGACTGGACACTTTGATTGCCACAGCAAGGAGTAACCGGATTTCAACACTTTTGGGAGTGCAGACCATTGACCAACTGATCCGGGATTACGGGAAAGAACAAGCCAATGCCATTACCAGTAATATCGGCAATGTTTTTTCTGGGCAGGCTGCCGGGGAAACAGCAAGGTTCATTCAGGGGAGGATGGGTAAAATCCTTCAGGAACGTCAATCCGTGAACATCAACCGGAATGTCCAATCTTCTACATTTTCTACCCAACTTGATTTCCTGGTGCCGGAAGGGAAGATTGCCACCTTGCCACAGGGTTATATGGTGGGGCAGGTTGCCGACAACTATGGAGAAGCTATTGCGCAGAAAAACTTCAATTGCCTGATCAATGTCAATGTGAAAGCCCAGGAACTGGAAGAAAAGCGCTTTGTGCCAATTCCTGATTTTTATCGGTTCGACAACATTCCGGAATTGCTGGAACGCAACCGTACCAAAATACAGAACGACATCCGGTCAATTACTATTCAGAGATCGGTTTCGGATCAACCCGATCAGCCGGATCAAACCAAACAAAAAGCTATAACTACTAAAAAATCCAAAAAATCATGATTCAAAATACCGTTTACTTTAAAAGCAGGCCATCCCAATTAATCAATCTGGAAACCTTTTTGCTGACGATCCTGGCAGTACCGGTTATCCTGTTAATGGATGGGATTCTAAAACAGCAACTTCCTGTCCAGTTTATTCCAGCAAAATTAATCGTACATATTTATAGTTTTCCCCATTATTTGGGCGTATTTGTCTTGCTGAACCTTGCTTATCAAGTCCTTCGGGTGTACTGCATTCGATACGAAATTCACGCTGAAGAGCTCAGATATTATTCTGGAATATTCCGGAGAAAACACGAGTTCATAGAAAACTATCGAATCAAGGATTACCGTGTGGAAAGGCCTTTGATTTACCGTCTGTTTGGGCTGGGTAACCTGATTATTTACACCTCCGACAAAACGACTCCGGTATTCCGGTTGGATGCCATCCGGAACCCGGAAGAAAAATATAAAGTTCTTCGCGGTTTGGTTGAACTGAACCGCAGGGAGAAACATGTATTTGAAGTTGATTAATCATTTAAAAATTAGAAATCATGGAACAACAGAAAACACGCATGAGCATGGACCAGATTCCGTTTGAGAAGCTGGAAAAAGTAGGTATTAACCGCGACCTGATCCAGAAAATGGAAAAGCAGGAGATGACCGATTTCCTGAATGGTTACCGTTCTGACAAACTCTACACCGTCAATGCAAAAATTAATGGTGAGGATTACCGGATTCCAGCCAAAATCCGTTTGCAAAGCAATGAAGATGGATCAGTTGGTATTAAAGTTCACCCGATCCAACGGTTGAACATCCCGGATGAATACATGGGGCATAAATTCACCAAAGAAGAAAAGGGAGCTTTGCTCAATGACAAAAACCTGGGCAAAACGGTAGAACTGACCGGACGGGATGGAAAGAAGGATAATTATTACCTGAGCATTGATTCTAAAACGAACGAGATGATACCCCTTCGTTCCAGTTACATTCAGATACCGGACAAGATCAAGGGAGCTAACTTATCAGCGGAACAGAAAGAAAATCTGGCAGCAGGAAAGAAAGTGACCGTTGAAGGCATGACTGGAAAAGATGAGAAAAGGTTTTCAGCCGCTCTTCAGATTGATGCAGCATCCCGGAGGATTGGATTTTCTGATTTCAAGCAGGAAAAACAAGGTCAATCAGAAGCTGCCAAACAGGAAAAATCGGAAGGAAAACGACAAGGTGCGAAGCAAAGTGTCAGTTAAGTTTGCCAGTTTTCGGAAGTGAACAGCCATCAAAGACGGGAAGAATTTTAAACAGTTTTTCCTGTCTTTTTGATTGAAAAGGAAGTCGAAAGAGGGGAGGGAATCTTATGAAAGAGGGGAATGCAAGATACTATAATAAAAAGCAAATTTTTGAGCAGATTTTTGATGGAGAGATGAAGTTAGTAATGTGGAAACGTCTGTCAAAGAGGCAATGCAAGATGTCAGTTTGTATAT
>JAQUIJ010000040.1 GCA_028683385.1 Prolixibacteraceae bacterium
GCATTATTCAACTCATGCTTTCTCAGAAAGCGAAATGTCAGAATTCCTACACCAGATAAAATAAAACAGGAAATAAAAACCAGCGGAGAGATACCAACTTCATTGATTTTTGGGAGCTGGGAAGCCATAATTACTCCCGGAAAGATCAGGATAAGGATTCCTGCAGGAATGCCGGCAAGTAGAAACATCCAACGCGGCGAACCTAACTTTGCCAGCCACAGGGAGCTCAGATATACAAAAAACGGAATAGAAGGAAGCATGTAAACGGCCAGTTTGGAGCTAAAGAGTGATAAAGTCGCAATTGTCGAAAGTGCAATCACCAGGAAGAAAAGTTCCAGATCAGTTGCAGCCAGTTTCTTTTTAAGTCCGGCAATCAGAATTCCGGCAATCAGAATCGACCATGGAGCAAGCGAATACCAGAATGCTATTAAATAGTAATAAAAGGGTGCTTTGTGGTGGAACGAATTTACGGCCCTGTTAATCGTTTGATTGAAAAGCAGATCATTCAGGTATTGGCTGCCACCTTCGGCATAAACCCCTGCAAACCAGGCTCCACACAATACCAATAAAACCAGTACCATTTTGTGCCCCCAAAATTTGCCAACCATTCTGAGTTCTTTTTTCAGAATAAGGAAAGTGATGGTTGAAACGAGCGGAACAATAATCCCGATTGGCCCTTTGGTGAATATGGCCATAAATACGAAGAAAGGGAACAACCAGGAATCCCGGGGTTTTCCTTCGCCAATATACATTTTGAAAAACGTGTAAAGCGCTAAAACGATGAACATACACATTAGCATATCCATTCGAAGCACGATAGCCGTGCCAATAAAAAAACCGCTCGTTAGAAGCATCAGTTGTGCTACCAGGCGTTCTCTTTCGGAAAGGATGTTTTTTACCCATTTGTCCATTATGTAGAGAACGACTAAAGCCGGGACATAGGAGAATAGGCCTAAAAACAACAGGTTGTGATAGCCAAAAAGCCATTTGCCGAACATCACAACCCAAAGGTAAAGCGGGGGCTTGTCGGCATAAATGATTCCATGATCGGCAAATGTAAAAACAGTGCCATTGCGCAAGGCTTCTTCGGCAATGCTTAAATACCGCGATTCATTGTCCGGAGTAAAGTCGCGGAACATGAAAGCCGGTAAAACGGCGATGAAAAACAATGCATACCTCAAGGTATTATTGGTTAAATATCGGCTCATCATGTAATCGGTTATTTAGTTCTTTTTTGTAAAGAATAATGTTTCGTATATAGGCAATAAACCCGACCGATTGCCCCAATATCAGTATCGGATCAACACGGATGATTCCATAAATGGCAATGATCCCGGAACCAATCAGGCTGATTATCCAGAAGCCTAAAGGGAGAAGCGATTCATTTCGTCTCATGGAATAAATCCACTGGTAAACGAATCGTAGGGTGAAGACGACTTGTCCCAGAGAGCCAAAAATGACCAGTTGCAGCGGGATATCTTTGTTTGTCAGAAAATTGTCGATGAAGTGAGCACTTTCTTTAATCAAGAATCCTACAGCACAAATTGGCGTGCCGATGAGAATTAACTTGATTAATCCGTTAATCTTATTCCACACTCCGTTTTCGTTTAAATTCCAGATGTATATGTAGTAGGAAATCATTTGCCCCAGAAGGATAGAAAAGTCATTGCGAAACCATCCGTAGATAAAGAAAAGATAGGAGGCAATAATGCTTAGCACCCAGTAAATAGTTGGTGAGAGTACCTTTTTTGCCCGTTCCGAAAGGATCCATTGCAGAAGGGTCCGCATAAAGAAAAGTACCTGAGAAATAAAACCCAAAACATAGACTATCATAAGTCGATATTATTTTCAGTTATTTGATAATTGATGTATCGACTTTTCATCCACCGGTAGGCAAAGCAGTCGATAAACGGTCCGACCAACCTGTTCCGGAGGTTGTATTTCGATTGCCCGGCAACCCTCGGAAAATGGCGAACGGGAACCTGTTTGACTTTGCCATTTTGCAACTGAATGAGAGCTGGAAGGAAACGGTGCATGCCGTTAAACAACGGAATTCGTTTAGCATAGTCACTTCTCATAATTTTCAATGGGCAGCCTGTGTCGGAAACTCCATCGTTGGTCATCATCCGGCGAAATCCATTTGCAATTTTTGAAGACGCATTCTTGACGAAACAGTCTTTTCGGTTGGCCCTTATGCCCATAACCATTTCATATTCATGCAAATAAGGAATCAGCAAATTAAAATCTTCAGGAGCTGTTTGCAAATCGGCATCGATGTAGCCAACAAAGGTGGACTGTGTGGCTTCTATGCCAGCTTTTAGTGCGGCGCTCAATCCTACATTTTCCTCAAAACTGAGGTAGCAAAAGTGCTCCTGACGTCCACATATTTCGACGATTCGCTGCAAACTTTGATCTGTTGAGCAATCGTTTACAAACAAAACACAAGAATCGAGTAGCGATTCTGAAACAAATGCCGAAAGCTTTTCTTCGAGTGCCGGCATGTTGTCCTGCTCGTTAAATACCGGGACAATTATCGTAAACTCGTAATTTACGGTCTTATTCAGTGAGGGAATTACAGCAAAACTTTTTGCCTTCTCCCTTTGGGCTAGGTTTTCTGTTGTTTCCATTTTATGAATTTGTATCCAAGAATCCAGAACCTAAAAGTTCCAGTCCGGATATTGGAATTGAGAAAACCAAAAAGCGGAACAGGAACAAGGATTGTTTTCTGAACTTTATATGAATTACTATCCTTATTTTTCGAATAGGTGTGATTGTCTGATCAGGTTATTAATCGCAATTCGGTGAATTTTTTGACGGGGAAAAGGCAAAGCGAATTAATTATCAATTGTGCCAATATACATTGTATCCTCAAGTTCAGTAAAATACACTTTGTCCTCGCGTGACAACCATCCCAGCGATAGCGCAATTTCAAGATCATTTAACTCGGTAATCTTCTTTATCTCATTAATTGTTAACTCTCCACTTTTATCAATTATCTGCCAAATCTTTCCGGCATTTAATCCAATCTCATTTTTCTTCATATTTTTATTATTTTATGTTTGTTAAAAAGTTGAATTTATCGGATTGAAAATCTATCCTGTAAGCAAAAAATAAACGGATCAGCCAAAAATCGTAATGGTGAAAATCTATTTTTACAACTATTTTATTCATATCTTATTAGTTCCTTTTAAGCAAAATGATTTTAAATCGTGATCTATAATTTTTGAAAATTGACTGGTAATCAGACTTTCTAAAATCTTAAGGTTTTCAGGATAACTAAAAATGGAGGTAACTAGGTTACACATCATATCATCTGTCCTTATCATTTTTCTAATCAATTGACTATTGGTTCGAATCTCGCTTATTAAAAACCAGGCTATCATTTCAGCTCCTATATTTTGAGTAAAATCCGGTGTTAATGGTTCATTGGACTTATTTATTGCGTTAAGAAGCAAAATCAGGTTCTTTCTAAGAACAATAGAATAAATTCTTTCTTTTGATCTGAAATAATAGTGAATAGCGGTCTTATTTACCCCTGCAGTTCTGGCAATTTCAGCTATGGTCGTACCATGAAAACCTAGAAATAAAAAGGTTTCGTTCGCTGCAATGAGAATTCTATTTTCAGCAGAATCATCCATGGTAGAATTTCCTTTCTTTATTAATAGATGTTTTTACAATAGTCAAGAATTTAACACTGAGATCATTTGTATTAGCTAATATTCACTAACTTAAAAATCAAAAAAATCATCTCTTCAAAAAGCAATTTTATTTTTTAGGTCATTGATGTCGGATTTATTAAAAGCTTTTCAATGTCATCAAAAAGCACATCACCTTCTTTTAGAAGATCAAATGAAAATCCTGATAAGCGCCATTGAGTAATCA
>JAQUIJ010000041.1 GCA_028683385.1 Prolixibacteraceae bacterium
ATATCATTAGGTATTTTCGCAAATCCAATGTATCAGAAAACAAAAAGCTTTTCACGTTAAAATGACATTATTTCAAGAGGTTGTCCGTCGATTTTCTCTTGGCAACGCGAACCCCGAAACTTGAGATCGGTATTAAAAGCCAGCAGGCAGAGAAAAGTAAATCCATCAAGGAGGCCTCTCCGCTGAACGAACTTGGTCTTGCGAGCTAAAAGGTCGATTTCCTGTTGGGTAAAGAAAGAAGGAAGTTGTTTTCTGATAGACTCCTCAATCACTGAATAATCTGTTTTATGTATTCTCCTAATGGTGAAAAAATAATGCAACTTGCTGAAAAAACGAGTATATTAGTGCGAACTTTAACGCCAATTCGCCGAGGAGATCAAGTATCATTCTCGGCAATAAAGGATACCATTATGAGGCTGGGGCCCTGAAGGTTTTGTTGCGCCTAATTGTCTGAATCTCCCATTCATCCTGAAGCCTTCGTCTTAGCCTGACGGCTATGCCCTGGATGGGGAGCCGCTCTTTTGCCGATCACCTGACAACTCCTAAACGTTTAGTGGGAAGGGGGCGTGTCCGCCGTTTAATGCGGGTCATGGGCATCGAGTCCTTGGCTCCCAAGCCGGGTACCTGCAGGCGACAACCGAAGCATCCGGTCTATCCCTATCTGCTCCGAGGAGTGACCATTGACAGGCCCGATCAAGTGTGGGCGACTGACATCACCTATATCCCTATGGCTCGGGGTTTTATGTACCTGATAGCGATCATGGACTGGGCCACCAGAAAGGTTCTTGCCTGGCGACTATCCAACACTCTGGACACCAGGTTCTGCGTTGAAGCTTTGAAAGAGGCCTTGTTTAAATATGGTGCCCCTGAGATATTCAATACTGATCAGGGATGTCAATTCACCAGTGAAGCGTTCACCTCCGTCCTCAAAGCCTGGAGCGTCAGGATCAGCATGGACGGAAAAGGTCGGTTTAAAGACAACATTTTCATCGAACGGCTATGGCGCACACTCAAATACGAAAGAATCTACCTGAAGTCATATGAAACGGGAACTGAGCTTTCCAAGGATCTGACTTCCTGGTTCGGCTGGTATAACGAAAAAAGAAAACATTCGTCACTTGACAAGCAGACTCCAAATGAAGCTTATTCAAAGGGTCTCGAACAATTGAGCAAGGCAGCCTGAAGCCCGTAACTGTTTAACAAAAGGAACATTGCTTATTTTACACTTCAGGATGTCTCACTAACCCAGACCACCTCAGGTGGGCTAGGATTTTCGTGCGCTTGCCCTGACCGGTCAACCCACAGATTCTGCGGAGAAACCAGTTGCACTTCAGAGTTGAATGCGGCCCCACGAATTAGTTATCCGAGTCGGTTTGTATATTCAAGGATTTTTTTAATAATGAGTGGGCCATCCGGTCTTAAAGCTTGTGCGGCTCTCATCAGAGTTAAAGAATACTTTAAATTAACATTTTCGTTTCGAATTGCTTCGTCGCGTAAAAAAGCAACAATTTTGTTATTTTTAGTTGATGTGGATATATTTTTGTTAGATTTATCTTCTGAGTTATGATCGTTAAAATTAAATGATTCGATCATGTTAATCAGTGCTGTTACTGCCATCTTGTACTCGTTATTTAATACAAATTTTTCTTCTGTAAATTGTTTATCTTTTTTGTTGAAAATTTGTATTGTATTTTTCCCTTTGAAATAAGTTTCGTTAATATATTTAATTTTTTTATTGAATTTTTCGAATATAAATTTTTCTATTTCTTCATCGTAAAGAATTGCTGTCGATTTTTCTGGAGATTTTTTTATAAAAAAATTTGAAATATTAGTTGAGAATTTGGTGTTGGTTTTTTTAAATTTAGCGGTGTAAATTTCATTTAATAACCTTAATAATTCGAGTTCAAAAAATGAGAGCGATCTGTTCACAGTATTGTTTCTCATTCTTGGGAAGTTGGTGGGATTAATTCCGAGTGCGCTAATGAATGATGAATCTAAACTGTTTTTATACGTGTCATAATGAATTACATATAAATTATTAAAAAATCCAGACCATCTATCAATAATATCAAACTGATATATTGATATGATGCTGAGTACGTATTCATGAAATGTTTTTGACAAAACATGTCTTTTCACCAATTGGTTGTATTGCGAAAACAATATGTCATATATATCGCGCAAATATACAATTATTGAAGGATTCATATTAAATGAATTGAAAATATTTTTCATTTCATTGATTTGTTTTTCATTCAGCGTTTGAAATAACTCTGATGACAATAAAATGTCTTGCGTGTTTTTTGTGATTAAATTTCCAAAAAATTTTAAAAAAGTTCCATCTGATATTGACTTGACTGCGATAACCCCATTTCCAGAAATTATCTTGTAGGGATCATCTACTATCACATCAAATATAGGGTAATAGATATTCCTTTTAAGGAAAAATTCAGCGTTTTGATTTAGCCAGAGCTGGATAGCGCTTGATCCAGTTTTTCCACATCCAATATGTAAATATATTTTTCGCATTTATAATGATCCAATAATATGAGGTAAGTTGAAAACATCGGACACCAAAGTTACTATCCAACTGAAACGGAGGTGTCAGAATGGCAAAAACAACGAACGGTCGCTATTCGAACAGAATTTCGCAATGAAGCTGTCAAAATGGTCATCGAAGGTCGTGTGACTGTAGGTAGACGACAAGTTTCTCCCACTGGTTCAGGGGATAGCGCACAGCGGTAAGCGCTAATTCGTGCTCGAACGAAAACTTATTTTCTCAAGTTATCTTTCTAGAATTATATTGAAAAACTAAAATTTTAAAAAATGAAGATTTTTTGATTGGAGTACCACAAAACAGTGCTTTGCTATAGTATCACCTTAATTTTCTGAAAGATGACTTAAGCCACTTGGTCACCGCAAGAATCTTCATATTGAAACCGATGGGCATCTTGCTATTTGTTCGTTTCTTTTTCAGTTTTCGTTCAGTCACTAATTCAGAACTCCTGATCTCGAGAGATTTTGCTACGATACCAATTCGTAAAACAGGCGGAGGTCGGTGCCTGGAAACGTCGTTCGCGTTGCGTTCAATTCCTCGAGGAGATGCAGAATCGTTGCGCTGCTGCAATGATTAGCCGGTTGGTGCAGGCGGACGGTGAGTTTATTTACGTTATGATCAGGCAGGATGTCTGCCTCTGTCGCATAAAGGCTTCGGGCGTCGTCCTGGCGGCGCATAGCCTGCCGGACTCTATTCACCATAGCCGTCTCGGCACGGTAGGCGATGAGCTTAATGGTGTCGATGAAGTATTTCCCCTTCATACTCAGCATCTTAAACCGGTCCTCCTCGGGCAGGTCCGCAAACTGCACATGCCGGGGCGTTGCTTTCCGGCACGCCTTCAAATCGGCCAAGGTCCCGGTCATTTCCAGCACCTCTTCCTGCAAGGCTGACTTCTGCGCCTCATACTCCGTTACCTTGGCCGGTTCGATATCGTCACAGAGGACGATGCCGTCGCATTCGCACCGTTTCCGCGCAAGCTGGGCTGCCTGCTTCCTCACCTCGCCATCCAGTTCCCGATATTGGGGGGTGACCACCATAGCCGTCAGGCTAAGACGAAGGCTTCAGGATGAATGAGGGATCCAGACAATTAGGCGCAACAAAACCTTCAGGGCCCCAGCCTCATAATGGCATCCTTTATTCCCGAGAATGATTCTTGATCTCCTCGGCGAATTGACGTTAAAGTTCGTGCTAATATACT
Source organism: Prolixibacteraceae bacterium (assembly GCA_028683385.1). Lineage (GTDB taxonomy): Bacteria > Bacteroidota > Bacteroidia > Bacteroidales > Prolixibacteraceae > Aquipluma. The sequence goes on from JAQUIJ010000041.1 coordinate 3,756, forward strand.
CGTTTTTTCAACAACTTGCATTATTTTTTCACCATTAGGAGAATACAGCAAACAGATTATTCAGTGATT